>NZ_BMML01000012.1:0-27239 GCF_014645815.1 Streptomyces fuscichromogenes
GGGTTTGGTGTGGGGGTTGTCGACGCGGAAGATCCGCACCCCGCAGTCCATCCAGTGGCGCAGCACCCGCACGGTCTCCGCGACCAGGCCGTCCATGTCGGCGTCGAAGGCGATGGGGTAGATGTCCTGGTACTTCTTGGGCGGGTTCTCGGCGTGGGCGATGGTGTTGTCGGGGCGGTGGTGGAACCACTCGGGGTGTTTCTCCACCCAGGGGTGGTCGGGAGAGCACTGCAGGGCGAAGTCCAGGGCGATCTCCAGGCCGTGCCGGGCGGCCTCGGCGACGAACCACCGGAAGTCCTCCAGGGTGCCCAGGTCCGGGTGCACGCTGTCGTGCCCGCCCTCCGGCGACCCGATCGCCCACGGCACGCCCACATCGTCGGGGCCCGGGGCGAGGGTGTTGTTGCGGCCCTTGCGGAAGGTGGTCCCGATGGGGTGGATGGGCGGCAGGTAGACGACGTCGAAGCCCATCTCCGCGATCTTCGGGAGGCGTCGGGCGGCTGTCCGGAAAGTGCCGTGCGGCCGCTCGGGGGTGCCCTCGGAACGGGGGAAGAACTCGTACCAGGAGCCGTACAGGGCCCGTTCCCGCTCCACCAGCAGCGGCAGCGGCTCGCAGGAGGTGACCAGCTCCCGCAGCGGATACCGCGCCAGGACCTCGTCCACCTCGGGCGCGAGGGCCTTCGCGAGGCGCGTGTGCAGGGGCAGGGAGTCGTCGCCCAGGGCCCGGGCCGCGGCCAGCACCCGCTCGCGGTCCGGGCCCCGGGGGACCCCGGCGGCCGCCCGCTCGTAGAGTTCGGCGCCCTCCTCCAGGACCAGCCCGGTGTCGATGCCCGCCGGGATCTTCACCCGCGCGTGCTGCCGCCAGGTGACCAGCGGGGCGCTCCAGGCCTCCACGCGGTACGTCCAGCGGCCCGTCGCGTCCGAGGTGACCTCGGCGCCCCAGCGGTCGGTGCCGGGGACCAGCTCCCGCATCGGCGTCCAGGGACCGGGCCGGCCCTCGGGGTCGCACAGCACCACGTTGGCGCCCACGGCGTCATGACCCTCGCGGAAGACGGTGGCGGTGACCTGGAAGGTCTCGCCGGGGACCGCCTTCACCGGCCACCTGCCGCACTCCACGGCCGGCCGGACGTCACGCACCGGAACGCGGCCGATGGCCTCCGTCGCCTTCATGGGTCTCACCTCCGCCGTGCGCGGAGCCGGGCCCAGGGGCCCGGCTCCGCGGTCCGTAGTGTGCCGGAGGACCGGTGTCCTCCCGCGGGGTCCTGCTGCGGTGTCACTGCCTCGCGGAACGCCGGTCCGTCGGCGGCCCCTGCCGGACCGTCCCGCTCAGCCGGGCCCGTCCGCCCTGTTCCCGCACATAGGTCACGAGGCTGGTGCGCAGATAGCGCTCGGCCGCGTCCACCGCCTCCCGGGCGCAGCGCTTGCCCATCAGCACGCACAGCGTGTAGCCCGAGTCCTCGAAGGTGGACCGCACCTCGCGGTCCTGCGGCGAGGCGAGCATGACGCGCTCCCACGCCCGGTAGCGCCGCAGCTGCCGGGCCACCTCGGCCTTCGCGGGTAGCAGCATGGCCGTGTCTTTCCTTCCGACGCTCTCGAATGGGCACGTGTCCCCGTGGGTCGGGGGGCGTCCGGGCACGGAAGGGCGCGGAGCCGTCACGGCGAATCGGGGCTTTCACTCATGGTGCACGGATGATGACCGAGCGTCTTGTTGGATCTTCAACCACCTCGGGAGTCCCTCGTGTTGCACGAATGGCGTAGCGCCCCCACAGTGAAGGTGACTCAGGAGCGATCGATGCTCACGCTGCGCGTCCGGAACGGATTTCCGGGTGGGTGAGGGGAGCGGGAGCTTCGCGGGTGAGGAGCTAGCGACAATGAAGACCGCAGTGCCCTGCTACTACCACCTCGACGTGGAGGTCAGCCCGGAACGGGTGGGTCAGGTCAGCCGCATACTGGCCGCCCATCTGCGTTACTGGGATCTCGACAACCTCGTGGACCCCGTCTGCCGCGGTGCCGAACTGCTGCTGACCGCCATCGACCAGCACGCGACGGACAAGCACACGTCCATCGAGATGTGGTGGAACGGGCAGCACCTCATCACCGCCATCGGCGACGACGACCGGGATCTCCGCCCCGACCAGGACCTGCGCGGGTGCCTGGCGCACCTCGCCGCGACCAGTGACGGCTGGGGCTGCTGCGCGCCGGAGACCGGCAGCAAGATCATCTGGTTCTCGCAGCGGGCCCGGTCCGGGGAGCGCGTCCCGCTGGTCCGGACCGGTCCGGCGCCCCGGCTGCGCCAGGTCCTCCAGGTGCCGCGCGACCTGCCGGCCGCCCAGTTGGCCGCATCCGCCGACGGTGTCCTGGAAGCCGCCCGGTGACGGCGAGGAAGTCCCGGAAAGGGGTGCCTGTGTGGAGCGGGCACCCCTACCCGTTGGGGGCCTCCTTCGACGGGCAGGGCACCAACTTCGCCCTGTTCAGCGAGGTCGCCGAGCGGGTCGAACTGGTGCTGGTGAACGACGCCGCGACCCAGACGACGGTGCCGATGACCGAGGTCGACGGCTTCGTCTGGCACGCCTACCTGCCCGGCGTCGGACCGGGGCAGCGCTACGGATACCGGGTGACCGGCCCCTGGAACCCGGACCTCGGCCACCGGTGCAATCCGGCGAAGCTGCTGCTCGACCCGTACGCCCGGGCGGTCGACGGCCAGATCGACAACCACGCCTCCCTCTACGAACGCACCCCCGGCGGGCCCGCCCAGGCGGACAGCACCGGGCACTCCATGCTCGGTGTGGTCACCGACCCCTACTTCGACTGGGGCGACGACCGTCCGCCCCGGCGGCCCTACTCCGACTCGGTGATCTACGAGGCCCATGTCCGCGGCCTGACCCTCACCCATCCGGAGGTACCCGAACGGCTCAGGGGCAGTTACGCCGGTCTCGCGCACCCGGCGGTCCTCGACCACCTGACCTCGCTCGGCGTCACGGCGGTCGAGCTGATGCCGGTGCACCAGTTCGTGCAGGACGGGGTCCTCCAGGACCGGGGCCTGTCCAACTACTGGGGCTACAACACCATCGGCTACTTCGCCCCGCACAACGCCTACGGCGCCTTCGGTACCCGCGGCCAGCAGGTCAACGAGTTCAAGGCGATGGTGAAGGCGCTGCACGCGGCCGGCCTCGAAGTGATCCTCGACGTGGTCTACAACCACACCGCCGAGGGCAACGAGATGGGCCCCACGCTCTCCTTCCGGGGCATCGACAACGCCGCCTACTACCGGCTGGTGGACGGCGACTGGGCGCACTACTACGACACCACCGGCACCGGGAACAGCCTGCTGATGCGGCACCCCTACGTGCTCCAGCTGATCATGGACTCGCTGCGGTACTGGGTGACCGAGATGCACGTCGACGGCTTCCGCTTCGACCTCGCGGCCACACTGGCGAGGCAGTTCCACGAGGTGGACCGCCTCTCGGCGTTCTTCGACCTGATCCAGCAGGACCCGGTGATCAGCAGGGTCAAGCTCATCGCCGAGCCGTGGGACCTGGGCGAGGGCGGCTACCAGGTCGGCAACTTCCCGCAGCTGTGGTCGGAGTGGAACGGCCGCTACCGTGACGCCGTGCGGGACTTCTGGCGGGCCGAGCCGGGTTCGCTGGGCGAGTTCGCGTCCCGGCTCACCGGCTCCGCCGACCTCTACCAGCACAGCAGGCGGCGACCGCGGGCGAGCGTCAACTTCGTCACCGCGCACGACGGTTTCACGCTGCGCGACCTGGTGTCGTACAACGAGAAGCACAACCAGGCCAACGGCGAGGGCAACCGGGACGGCGAGAGCCACAACCGGTCCTGGAACTGCGGAGCCGAGGGTGACACCACCGATCCGGCGGTGCTCGAACTGCGGGCCCGCCAGCAGCGCAACCTCCTCGCCACCCTGCTGCTCTCCCAGGGCATCCCGATGCTCAGCCACGGCGACGAACTCGGCCGCACCCAGGGCGGCAACAACAACGCCTACTGCCAGGACAACGAAGTCTCCTGGATCGACTGGGAGCTGACCGACGAGCAGCGGACGCTCACCGACTTCACCCGGTACGTCATCGGGCTGCGCGCCGCCCACCCCGTGCTGCGCCGACGGCGCTTCTTCCTGGGCGAGACCGCCATGCACCCGGGGCAGCCGCTGCCCGACCTGGTGTGGCTGCTGCCCGACGCCCGCGAGATGACCGACCGGGACTGGCAGCGCGCCGACGCGCACTCGGTCGGCGTCTTCCTCAACGGCGACGCCATCGCCGAGCGGGACCCCTACGGACGGCGCCTGGTCGACGACTCGTTCCTGCTGCTCCTCAACGGTTACTGGGAGCCGGTCGACTTCCGGCTGCCCGACGACTCCTACGGCGAGCGCTGGACGACCCTCATCGACACGGCCGACGCGGAGGGGCTGCCGGACGAACGCGAGCGCAAGGCGGGCACGAGGCTGCGGGTGGAGTCACGGAGCCTGATCGTGCTGTCGCGGCCGTCGAGGTAGTACTTCGGGTGCGGGTGCGCGGGGGTTGCTCGCGCAGTTCCCCGCGCCCCTGAAGGGGCGCTCACCGCAGCGCCCTGCTTTCAGGGGCGCGGGGAACTGCGCGACCAGCCACGACGCACCCGCACCCGACCACCCGGGCACCCCCGGCAACAGGTCACCGCGCCCCGCGGGCCGTCGTCACCGTGAACTGCGCGCCGTCCGGATCCCGCAGGATCGCCTCGGTCTCCTCCTCGCTCAGCACGCTGCCGCCGTGCTTCTCCGCGGCCCGCGCACACTCGGCGACGTCGGTGACCGCGAAGTGGATCTGCCAGTGCGGCCGTACCGACGGGTCGGGCGCCGCCTCCACCGCCCCCGAGTCGATGCGGGCCACGGCATCGCCCCGGCTGCGCAGCACGACCTCGCCGCCCACGTACTCGACCTCGCAGCAGCCCGGCTTGTCGGAGGCCCAGCCGAGGACCTCGCCGTAGAACATCGCGGAGTCGAAGGCGTTGCGGGTGTGCAGGCGGATGAAGGTCGGGGCGGCCCGCCGCCAGGTCTCCCAGTTGGAGACCAGTTCCCCCTCCCAGATGCCGAAGACGGCGCCGTCCCGGTCGGCGATGAGCGCCGCCCGGCCGGGCGGGAAGGACAACGGCCCCACCGCGGGGGTGCCGCCGCGCTCACGGGCCCGGGCCACCGCCTCGTCCGCGTCCGGCACCGCGAAGTACGGCGTCCAGGCCACCGCCATCTGCCACATGGCGGCGACCGCGGCGATGCCCGCCACCGGCACCCCTTCCGCCAGCGCGATCCGGAAATGGTCGCCGAGCCTGACACTGCGCCATCGCCAGCCGAGCACGGCGGTGTAGAACTCCTCGGTCGTCTGGAGGTCGCGGCTGGTCAGGCTCACCCAGCACGGAGCACCGAAGACCGAGTGCGTGGAGATCCCCGATCGCTTCTTCTGCACCGGTCGAGGGGGAGGCGTGTCGTCGTTCATGGCACTCGCGTCCTGGTGTCGGGGCCGGCGTGGGGACCGGTCTGCCACCAGTGTCCAACCCGAAGCGGCCGGAACGCCTGCCGAGTACCCCGGTGGCGCAGGGCCGGACGAGTGACCTGTCAGCCGCCGGCCTCGGCCGGCAGCTCGTCACGCAGCCGGTCGAAGCAGGCGCTGAGCAGTCGGGACACATGCATCTGCGAGATGCCCAGCTGATCGGCGATCCGGCTCTGCGTCATGCCGCGGAAGAACCGCAGATAGAGGATGAGCCGGTCGCGCTCGGGCAGCCCCTGGAGACAGGGCTCCGCGGCGGTGCGGTCGTCGACCAGGTCGTAGCCGGGGTCCGCACCGCCCAGGGTGTCAGCGAGCGCGTAGCCGTCGCCGCCGGGCACCTCGGCGTCCAGCGACAGCGCCGAATAGCACTCCAGGGCCTCCATCCCGGCCCGTACCTCGCTCTCGGTGAGCCGGGTCCGCGCGGCGATCTCGGCGACGGAGGGCGCGTGTCCCGGCGTCGTCTGTTCCAGTTCCCGGAGGGCGGCACGGACCCGGTTGCGCAGCTCCTGGACCCGGCGCGGCACGTGCAGGGTCCACATGTGGTCCCGGAAGTGGCGCTTGATCTCGCCGGTGATCGTCGGCACGGCATAGGCCTCGAAGGCCCGGCCGCGCGCCGGGTCGTAGCGGTCGACCGCCTTCACCAGCCCCAGCGCGGCGACCTGTTCGAGATCCTCCAGGGTCTCGCCGCGGCCGCGGAACCGTACGGCGATCCGCTCGGCCATGGGCAGCCAGAGCTCGACCAGCTCGTCCCGGAGCGCCCGGCGTTCCGGGCCGGCCGGCAGTTCGGCCAGTCGTAGGAAGTCCCGGGCCGTGTCCGGGGCGTCGTCGTGCGGATGGGATCGCGTACGGGACTCGGGTGTGCAGGTGGCGCGCATCGCACGCACCTCCCTCAACGGGTGCTGGTGGACGGACACCGTGGGGGAACGCGCTCGGACCCTGGGGAGGACACGGGCGGCCGACGGAAGCCGGTTCCCACGTACGTGCCTCCGGTCCGAAGCACTGAGCTGCGAATGCCCCCAATGGGGCATAAAAAAACAATTCACTCGAAAAGGTGAGATTAGTCTCATTCCTTCCACTCCTTTGACCCTCCCTTGGGCGAGATATCTCTGTAGCAGAGGTAATCTTCGAGATGTGGAATCGGAGAACTTCCCGGAGGAACTCGCCGACGCGCTGGTCGGCATCCAGCGGCTGATCCGCCGCCGGCTGCGCCGCGGGCTCACCCGGCCCCGGCTGCGCGGGGCCGAGGTGGAGCTGCTGCGGCTGGTCGAGTCCCGGCCCGGGATCGGCATCTCGGACGCCGCCAAGGAGCTGTACCTGGCGAGCAACTCGGTCTCGACCCTGGTCAACCAGCTCGTCAAGGACGACTACCTGCGCCGGGAGACCGACCCGGCCGACCGGCGGGCCGCCCGGCTGCTGCTGACCGAGCACGCCGAGAAACGACTCGCCGACTGGCACCGCCGCCGCGCCGAGCTCGTCGCCGGTCGTGTCGCCCGGCTGGACGAGGCGGACCGGGAGACGCTGAGAGCGGCCCTGCCCGCGCTGCGCAGGCTGGCCGACACCCTGCACGAGGAGGCCGAGGAATCATGACGCCGGACAGCACGCCGGACACCCCCGCAGTCGCCTGCACCGGGCTCTGCTACTCCTTCGGGGACACCAGGGCCGTCGACGGACTCGACCTGAGCGTCGGCGAGGGCGAGGTCTTCGGGCTGCTGGGACCCAACGGCGCCGGCAAGACCACCGCCATCCGCTGCATCACCACCCTGCTGCCCGTGCCCGCCGGGATGGTCCGCGTCTTCGGCCACGACACCGGCAAGGACCGGATGGCCGTGCGCCGGCTGCTCGGCTACGTCCCGCAGCAGCTGTCCGCCGACAGCGGGCTCACCGGCCGCGAGAACGTCGAGCTGTTCGCCCGTGTCTTCGACGTCCCGCGGCGCGAGCGGGCCGCGCGGGTCGCCGAGGCGCTGGAGGTCGTCGACCTCGCCGACGCCGCCGACCGGCTCGCCGGCACCTACTCCGGTGGCATGGTCCGCCGTCTCGAACTGGCCCAGGCGCTGGTCAGCGCGCCCCGGCTGCTGATCCTCGACGAGCCGACCATCGGCCTCGACCCGATCGCCCGCACCGGTGTGTGGGACCAGATCAACGCCGTACGGGCGGCCACCGGCATGACCGTCCTGGTCACCACCCACTACATGGACGAGGCCGACCAGCACTGCGACCGGGTCGGCCTGATGCACCGCGGCCGCATCCGCGCCCTGGGCACCCCCACCGAGCTCCGGCGCGGCCTCGCCGAACGCCAGGGCGCCGACGCCCTGCCCACCCTCGAAGACGTCTTCCGCGACGTGGCCGGCAGCGGCCTCGACGACCAGTCAGGAGGTTTCCGCGATGTCCGAAGCACCCGCCGCACCGCGAACCGTGTCGGCTGAGCGCCCGGCCACGGCGTCCCTGCTGCTGACCCCGCCCCGGCCGCGCTCCGGCTGGCGGCTGCTCCCCGCCAGGGTGGTCGCCATGTGCGCCGTGGAGCTCCAGAAGCTCCGCCACGACCGCACCGAGCTCTACACCCGGGCGATCCAGCCGGCCCTCTGGCTGCTGATCTTCGGCCAGACCTTCACCCGGATCCGGGCGATACCCACCGGCGGCATCCCCTACATCGACTACCTCGCGCCCGGCATCATCGCCCAGTCCGCGATGTTCATCGCCATCTTCTACGGCATCCAGATCATCTGGGAACGCGACGCCGGCATCCTCAACAAGCTCCTCGTCACCCCCACCCCGCGCTCCGCCCTCATCACCGGCAAGGCGTTCGCGGCCGGGGTGAAGTCCCTGATCCAGGCCGTCGTGGTGATCGTGATCGCGGCGATCCTCGGGGTCTCGCTCACCTGGAACCCGCTGAAGCTCCTCGGGGTCGGGCTCGCCGTGGTCCTCGCCTCGGCGTTCTTCTCCTGTCTGTCGATGAGCATCGCCGGCATCGTCCTGAGCCGCGACCGGCTGATGGGCATCGGACAGGCGATCACCATGCCGCTGTTCTTCGGCTCCAACGCCCTCTACCCGGTGGCGATCATGCCGGGCTGGCTCCAGGTGGTCAGCAGGATCAACCCGCTGAGCTACCAGGTCGACGCCCTGCGCGGCCTGCTCCTCGGCACGCCCGCCCACCTCGGCCTGGACTTCGCCGTGCTGGCGGTCGCCGCCGCCCTCGGCGTCACCGCGGCCTCCTCGCTGCTCGGCCGCCTGGCCCGTTGATCCGGCCCCGGGCGGTACCCGCGCCGACGTGATGTGCGGCACGCGCCCGTGACCCGCCCCGGACCCCCGGGGCGGGATAACCGCTGCGCAACGCTTGATCAGCGATCAAAGCGGGCGAACCCGCTGGCCACAGCGCATTCCGCTCATTTGACAGTGCGCTGAGCACACAGATAAACAGCGTGGGTCGAGAGGGGCACTGTGTACGAGCCGAACGTGGTCGGGGACTGGCACGAGTACGACGAGCATGCCGGTCTGCGGGTCCGCGTCCACCGCCTGGAGGAGTCCGAGCCGCCGCGCGGCCGCGACGACGCCGCGGCCGGGCTGACGTACTTCAGTGCCCGGGTGACCATCGAGAACCGCGGTTCCCGACACTTCAGCGTGCAACTGGAGGACGGCCAGATCGACGTCCGGGTCGGCCCGGACGGCGAGGGCGCGTTCATCGACTGGCGCAACTCCCAGTTCATCGAGGGCTTCGACGTCTACCCGCTGCGCCGCGCCACCGCCGTCCTCTACGCCGCCGGCCCGGAGGCCGCCCTGACCCAGGTGGACATCCAGGTCCACCTGCGGGTCGACGAGGAGTGGACGGAACGCCGGCTGTGGGCGGGCGGCATCGGCGTACTGGAGTCGACCAGCGTCAGCCCCTGCCAGGCGGCCGGCCCGGGAAGCCTGTCCCACCAGGTGACAGCCTTCCTCAAGGACCAGACGGAACCGGGCCCCACCGCTCCCTGAGCGCCCAGAAGGGGCGGGGGGAACTGCGCGACCAGCCACGACGGCGCCGCAGACGAACGACGACACCTCCCGGCCCGACCCAGCGGAGCGTCTAGTGCGGGATGCCGTCGATGATCTCGCGGGCGCCCTGGCGCAGCAGGGCCACGGCGACCGAGGTGCCGAGGGTGGCCGGGTCGAGGCGCCCCGCCCACTCGTGGGCGTTCAGCCGGGTCTTGCCGTCCGGGGTGAACACGCAGGCGCGCAGCGACAGTTCACCGCCGCCGTCGACCCGGGCGTAGCCGGCGATCGGGCTGTTGCAGTGGCCCTGGAGCACGTGCAGGAACATCCGCTCCGCGGTGGCCTCCCGGTAGGTGTCCGGGTCACCGAGCCCGCTCACCGCGTCGATCAGCTCGGAGTCGCCCTCCCGGCACTGCAGCGCGAGGATGCCCGCGCCGATGGGCGGCATCATCGCCTCCGGGTCCAGCACCTCGGTGATCACGTCCGTACGGTCGATCCGCTCCAGGCCAGCCGCCGCGAGCAGCAGCGCGTCGGCTTCCCCGGCGGCGAGCTTCTCCAGGCGCCGGTTGGCGTTGCCCCGGAACGGCACGCACTCCAGATGCGGGTGGGCGGCGGCCAGTTGGGCGACCCGGCGGACCGAGGAAGTGCCGATCCGGGTGCCCGGCGGCAGCTGATCGAGGGTCAGCCCGCCCGGGTGGACGAGGGCGTCGCGGATGTCGTCCCGCTTCAGGAACGCCGCGAAGACCGTCCCCGCGGGCAGCGGCCGGTCCGCCGGCACGTCCTTCACACAGTGCACGGCGAGATCCGCCTGACCGGCCAGCAGCGCGGCGTCCACCTCCTTGGTGAACGCGCCCTTGCCCTCGACGTGGGAGAGATCGCCCAGCCACTTGTCGCCGGTCGTCCTCACCGGCACCACCTCGGTGCGCACCTGCGGGTGAAGGGCGGCCAACTCGGCGCGAACTCGGGCCACTTGGGCGAGGGCCATCGGTGAGTCGCGGGAGACGATACGAATCAACTCGGGGACCGACATAGGTGACACCATAGACCTTCCCGTCAACCGCGGATTCCGACATCCTGTCGGTCACCGCCGGGCCGTCAGTCCGCGTCCCCGGGCAGGTCCGCAGCCGACTCCTCGGGTGCGAGGTCCGGGCGCAGCCGCAGCCAGGACGGCTGGCGCAGCAGTCCGGCCCGGGTCCGGGTGCTGTACCTGACCTCGCCGACCAGCCGGGGCACCACCCAGCGGGCGTCCGGGACCGCGGGGACCGGGTCGAAGGGGCAGGTGCCGGTGCCGGCGGCCCGCAGCAGCGCGGCCAGTTCGGTCCGCTCCGCCGTGCTCCAGCCGGTGCCCACCCCGCCGACGTACCGCAGCCGCCCGTCGGCGGACCGCTGGCCGACCAGCACCGCGCCCGGCAGCCCGGTCAGCCGTCCCCTGCCGGGCAGCCAGCCGCCGACGATCACGTCCTCCGCGTGCAGGTTCCGGATCTTGATCCAGGCCCGGGACCGCACCCCCGGCTGGTACACCGAGTCGAGCCGCTTGCAGACCAGGCCTTCGAGGCCGTGTTCCCGGGTCGCCCGCAGCGCCTCGGCGCCGTGCCCGACGACCGCCGCCGGCGTCGACCAGTACGGCCCCTCCAGGGCCAGGGACTCCAGGCGCGCCCGGCGCTCCGCGTACGCCGTGGTGAGCAGCGGGTCCGCCAGGAGGAGTACGTCGAACAGCACCAGGTGGACCGGGATCCGGGCCGCCGTCCGGGCCGCCCGGTCCGGGGCGTGGGCCAGGCCCATCCGGCTCTGCAGCAACTGGAAGTCCGCGCGGCCGCGGTCGTCGAGGGCCAGCACCTCGCCGTCCAGGATCGCCGGGGTGCGGCCCAGGGCCGCCGCCAGCGGGCGCAGTTCGGGATAGGCGGCGGTGATCTCCTCGCCGGACCGGGCGCGCAGCAGCATGCTGCCGTCACCGGGCAGGTAGAGGACCGCCCGCTGGCCGTCCTGCTTGGTCTCGTAGGCCCACCGGGCGTCCTGCGCGGCGGGCGGCAGCCGGCCGGGGGTGGCGAGCATGGGCGGGATCACGGGGAGGGCGGTCACCCAGGAGATGTGAACCGGCCGCGGCCGCGGCACGCGCCCCGTGGCGACGGTTCCCCCGAACAGGCCTCAGGCGTCCGGCTCGGGCGGCGGGGGCTGCACCAGCCCCGACTGGTAGGCCATCACCACCAGTTGGGCCCGGTCCCGGGCGTCCAGCTTGGTCATCGCCCGGTGGATGTGGGTGCGCACGGTGAGCGGGGAGACGAAGAGTTTCTCGGCGATCTCCTCGTTGGAGCGGCCCTCTGCCGCCAGGGCCATGACCTCGCGCTCGCGCGCGGTGAGCACCCGCAGCCGCTCGGGTGCGGCGAGCCGGACGCCGGGCGCGGGCGTGGCCAGGAACCTGGTGATGAGGGTGCGGGTCGCGGTGGGGGAGAGCAGCGACTCGCCCGCGGCCACCGTGCGGATCCCGGCCAGCAGCGCCTCGGCGGTCACGTCCTTGCCGAGGAAGCCGCTGGCCCCGGAGCGCAGTGCCTGCGCCACGTACTCGTCGACCTCGAAGGTGGTGAGGATCAGCACCCGCACGCCGGACAGCTCCGGGTCCGCGCAGACGGCGGCCGTGGCGGCGAGCCCGTCGGTGCCGGGCATCCGGATGTCCATCAGCACGACGTCGGGCCGGTGCTCGCGGGTGCGCGCGACCGCCTCGGCGCCGTCGGTGGCCTCGGCGACCACCTCCATGTCGGCGCAGGAGTCGATCAGGATCCGGAAGGTGGCCCGCAGCAGGGCCTGGTCGTCGGCGAGCAGCACGCGGATGGTCATGACGTCCCTTGTTCTTCCGGTTCGGTGGCGCCGGGGTACACCGGCAGCCGGGTGGTGACCTCGTAACCGCCCCCGTCCCGGTGCCCGGCGGTGAAGGCGCCGCCCACCGACCGGGCCCGTTCGCGCATCCCGATCAGCCCGAAGCCGTGCCCGGGGGCGGGACCGGCCGGGGCGGTGGCGGTGCCGTCGTCGGTGATGGTGAGGGTCAGCCGGTCCCGGGTCCAGCCGATCCGGACGTGCGCGGACCGGGCCGAGGCGTGTTTGGTGACGTTGGTCAGCGCCTCCTGCACGATCCTGTACGCCGTCAGGTCCACTCCCGCCGTCAGCGGCCGGGGGCTGCCCTCGACGCTGACGTGCACGGCGAGCCCGGCGGACTCGCAGGCCTCGGTCAGCTCCGGCAGCCGGTCCAGACCCGGGCTCGGCGCGAGCGGCAGGTCCGGGTCGCCGGTCTGCCGCAGCAGTCCCACGGTGGCCTTCAGCTCCCGCAGCGCGGCGGCGGTCGTACCGGCGAGCTCCCCCAGGATCCGGTGCACCTGCTCGGGGTGGCTGCGCGAGAGGTGGGCGGCCGTGCCGGCCTGGGCGTTGGCCAGCGCCAGGTGGTGGGCGACCACGTCGTGCAGTTCCCGCGCGATCCGCATCCGCTCCTCCGCGACCCGGTGCCGGGCCTCCTCCTCCCGGCTGCGCTCCGCGTACTCGGCCCGTATCCGTACGGCGTCCAGGTACGCGGTCTGCAGCCGGACCGCGTTGCCGGTCGCGATCGGCAGCAGCAGCCAGGCGGCCGGACTGATCGTCTCCAGCGGCCAGGGGATGCCCGCCGGGGCGAAGACCAGGGCGACGATCACCACGAGGGCGAGGCTCGCGAAGTAGTACCGGCGGGCGGTGGGCCGGTCGGTGTCGACCGCCAGCCGGTACAGCGCCAGCATCAGTCCGCCGAGCAGCAGCGGGGTGGGCAGGTGCCCGAGCCCGGCGGCGCCCGCGGTGGCGGCAGCGCCGACGGCGACGACCGTGCGCGGCCGGGTGCGCTGCCAGAGCAGGGCACCGCAGCCGACGGCGGCGAGCGCGATGGTGAGGCCGACCGCGGGCGGCTGGTCCTCGGCCCGCATGGTGATCTCGCTGCCGAACAGGAACGCGGCGAACAGCAGCACCGCCGCCATGGTGTCGACGGTGCGGCTGTGCTCTTCGGCGTAACGCTGCCAGGGGGTGCTCATCGGTCGCTCCGGTCGGTCTCCTGTGGTCACGGTCCGCGATGCGTCGGCCGGGCTTCGGGTGCCGTGGCGGGCGGCCCGGGTCGGGGGCGGGGCGCCCGGTCGGGTCGGGACCGGGGGCGCGATTCGGGGCGCGCCGCCCATCCCGAATCGCGCCCCACCGCGGATCACCGGGCGCGGATCACCGGCCGCGTCCGCCGCTCAGTGCACGGCCTCGGCCGAGGCCTCGGCGGGGGCCGCCGCGGCGGGCTCCGGGTCCGCGGGGCGCCGGCCGGGCAGGAAGGAGGCGAGGACGAAGGCCAGGACGGCCGCGCCCGCGCCGAGCGCCATGACCACCTTGAAGCCGTTCTCGGAGGGCAGGGTGGTGCCCCCGAGGCTGATGGTCAGCTGGGCCAGCACCACGCCCGCGACCGCGCTGGCCACCGATGTGCCGATGGACCGCATCAGCGTGTTGAGGCTGTTCGCGGCGGCCGTCTCCGACGCCGGGACCGCGCCCATGATCAGCGCGGGCATCGCGCCGTACGCGAAGCCGACACCGGCGCCGATGACGCAGGAGACCAGGACCAGGTGCCAGACCTCGGACATCAGGACGATGTTGAGGCCGTAGCCCACGGCGACGATCACCGCGCCGATCATGAGGGTGATCTTCGGGCCCCTGGCCTTGGTGATGGCGGCCGAGACCGGGGCGAAGCCCATCATCACCAGACCCTGCGGCGCCATCACCAGACCGACCGTGAGCATCGACCTGCCGAGGCCGTAGCCCGTCTGGGTCGGCAGCTGGAGCAGCTGCGGGAGCACCAGGGACATCGCGAACATCGAGAAGCCGAACGCGATCGAGGCGAGGTTGGTGAACAGCACCTGACGGCGGACCGTGGTGCGCAGGTCGACCAGCGGCTGGACGGTGCGCAGTTCGAAGAAGCCCCAGGCGAGCAGCACGACGACCGCCAGCGCGAACAGGCCCAGCGTGGTGCCGCTGGCCCAGCCCCAGTCGGCGCCCTTGGAGACGGCGAGCAGCAGCGAGACCAGGCCGACCGCGAGGCCCGCCGCGCCGACCGCGTCGAAGTGGCCGCCCGAACGCACCGTGGACTCCGGCACCAGCAGCAGGACCAGCGCGAACGCCACGACACCGAGGGCGGCCGAGGTCCAGAACAGCACATGCCAGTCGTAGTGGTCCGCGATGAAGGCCGCGGACGGCAGACCGAGCGCGCCGCCGACGCCCAGCGAGGCGCTCATCAGGGCCGTCGAGCCCGCGAGGCGCTCCGGCGGCAGCTCGTCGCGCATGATGCTGATGCCCAGCGGGACCACGGCGGCCGCGAGGCCCTGGAGGCTGCGGCCGATGATCATCGGGACCAGCGAGTCGCTCAGCGCGGCCACCACCGAGCCGGAGACCAGCAGCACCAGGCTGACCAGCAGCATCAGCCGCTTGCCGAACATGTCACCGAGGCGGCCCGCCACCGGGGTGGCCACGGCGGCGGCCAGCAGGGTCGCCGTCACCGCCCAGGCCGCGTTGGACGCGGAGGCGTTCAGGTACTTCGGCAGCTCCGGGACGATCGGGATCACCAGGGTCTGCATCAGCGAGACGGTGATGCCGGCCAGGGCCAGCACCGCCACCACCGCGTTCGGGCTCGTTCGCGCGGGTCGCACGGACCCGGCGGGCTGGACAGGGGCTTCGGGCATGGGAGGGGCCTCCGTAGGCAGGGCAGGGCGACTGGCCCATTAATTTAAGTCAACCGCTTGACTTACTCTAATCGCAGGGTGTCACCGCACTGCGCGGCCCTGCCGCGTAGGCTTTTTCGGCTGGACCTCGCCGCTTCGGGCGAGGCCCCGGTACGGCTCGCGGGACCGGCCGGTCCGGGTGGTGCTCGGTCCCGGAGCGGTGGTGGGCATGGCGGGCAGGACGGCGCGGGCGGACCAGGTCAGCGCGACGCGGGAGGCCATCCTGGGCGCGGCGGAGCGGCTCTTCGCCGAACAGGGCGTGTACGCCGTCTCCAACCGCCAGGTGAGCGAGGCGGCCGGCCAGGGCAACAACGCGGCGGTCGGCTACCACTTCGGCACCAAGGCCGACCTGGTCCGCGCCGTCGCCGCCCGGCACTTCGACCGGATCGAGGAGATCCGGGTCCGCCTGCTGGCCGAGGTCGGCGACTCCGACGACGTGCGCGACTGGGTGGACTGCCTGGTCCGCCCGATCACCGAGCACATCGCCGGCCTGGGCAGCCCGACCTGGTACGCCCGCTTCTGCGCCCAGGTCATGACCGACCCCGCCCTCTACGACATCATGGTCGAGGAGTCCCTCACCTCGCCGTCGCTGCGCCGGGCCGTCGAGGCGCTGAACCGGCTGCTGCCGGAACTGCCCGCCGAGGTCCGCACCGAGCGCGGCCTGATGGCGCGGACGCTGATCCTGCACACCTGTGCCGAGCGGGAGCGCGCCCTCGCCGAGGGCATCGCCACTCCGCGCGCCACCTGGAGCGACGCGGCCACCGGGCTCACCGACGCGCTCCTCGGCCTGTGGCTGGCGCCCGTCTCCGCTACGCGTCGAACGTGACGACGACCTTCTCCGCGGCCCCCGGGGTCAGCGCCAGCTCGAAGGCGCGGTGCACATCGGCGAACGGGACGCGGTGGCTGATCAGCTTCGCGAACCGCTCGTGGTGCTCGACCAGTTCGGGGGTGACCTCGAAGATCTCCGAGGGGTAGCCCTGCGAGGCGACGAGGGTCAGCTCGCTGCGCAGCATGCCGCCGAGGTCGATCTCGCCCTTCTTCTGCACGGCGACCATGACCAGCCTGGCGTGCCACTGGGCATTGGCCACCACGGTGTTGAAGACCGCCGGGGCGCCGGCCGCGTCGATGAAGACGTCGGTGCCGGGGCGGGGCTGACCCAGCGCGTTGGCGCTCTGCCCGTGCAACTGCGTCAGCCGCGCGGTGACGTCCTCCTCCGCGGAGTTGATCACCGCGTCCGCGCCCACGGCCAGCGCCTTCTCCAGCCGGGCCGGGATGACGTCGACGACGACCACGTGCCGCACGCCCCGCAGCTTCAGCCAGATCGCCGCGCCCAGCCCGATCGGACCGGCGCCGAACACGACCACCTTGTCGTCCGGTCCGGCCTCCGAGCGGTTGACCGCGTGCCGGGACACCGCCATCGGCTCGTTGAGGGAGGCGACCTCGAACGGCACGGTGTCCGGGATCACCGCGACGCTCCGGCCGACCTCGGCGTTCTCGATCAGCAGGTACTCGCTGAGGGCGCCGTGGCGGCCGCCGCAGCCGATGATCCCGGTGGGCGCGTCCTGCGGGTTCACCACCACGCGGTCACCCACTTCGAGTCCCGTGACGTCGGCGCCGGCCTCGACGACCTCGCCGGCCGGCTCGTGGCCCAGGGCGATCGGGACCAGGTCGCCGCCCAGGTGGGCGCGGGCGGGCATGCCGCCCATGTGCAGGAAGGTGACGTCGGTGCCGCAGATGCCGCCCGCGCGGATCTTGAGCAGGACGTCCTTGGGGCCGGGTACGGGACGCTCGACGTCCACGACCTCGATCCGGCCGACGCCGCCGGTCTGTACGGACTTCATCGTGGCCATGGGTGACTCTCGCTTTCTGGTGGTGCCGTGGAGGCTCGGCGGGCCGTGCGGCCGAGGGGGTGTCCTCGAACCGGTCGCCGGGCCGGGGGGAGTGGGCCGGCGACCGGCCCGAGGGCCGCGCCGGTTCCCGTCCCCACGGGCCCGGCGCCGGGCCTGCCGCCGGGCAGGCCCCCGGGGTGGCCTCCGCTCAGGACGACCCCGGTTACTTGAGTTAGGCAAGCATATGTGGCTTACTTGAGTCAAGCAAGCGAATTGCCCCGCGCCTCGAACGGATGGGTCACCCCGTGTATGGCAGCTACCCCTTACCCCAAGCGCTCGCCCGTGGCGGCGGGCAACGGCTCCTGGTCGCCGCCGGCGATCCGGACACCGCCGAACTCCTCACCTCGGTACTGGAGCTGGCGGGCTACCGGACCGGTGTGGCCGACAGCGGCGCCGAGCTGGCGCGGCGGCTCGCGGAGCACCGGTTCGACCTGGTCGTCCTCGACGCCGAACTGTCCGGTCTCGACGACCTGGCCCGAGGCGGCCGCTTCGAACCGGCCTACCGGCCCCCCGTCCTGCTGCTCGCCGCCTGCGAGTCCCTGGCCCGGCTGGTGCCCGAACTCCGCGCCGGCGAACGGGACTGCGTCACCAAGCCCTTCCGGATCGCCGAGCTCCTCGCCCGGGTCAAGGTGCTGCTCCGGGACGTGGCCGGCGGCCGGCGGGGCGGCATGCTGGACCACGCCGACCTGGTCCTGGACGACGGCAGCTGCCGGGCCCGCCGGGGCGGCCGCACCCTCGACCTCACCCCCGCCGAGTACCGGCTGCTGCGCCACCTCCTGGTCAACTCCCGGAAGGTGCTGTCCAAGGAGCAGATCAGCCGCTACGTCTGGGGCGAGTTCCGGGGCGGCAACGCCATCGAGCAACTGGTCTCCCGGCTCAGGCGCAAGGTCGATGGCGGCGGCCCCGCGCTGATCCACACCCGGCGGGGTTTCGGCTACTGGCTGGGGGAGTCGTCGGGGCCCGGCTGAGGGCTCCGCCGACTGCTTCGCGAGGGAGCCCATGAGCAAATGCGCCGAGGGGCGGGAGGTCCGTCCGGCGAGGCGGGCGGTGCGGGGCGGCGGTCGACCGGGCGGGCCGGTGTGCGGTGTTGCCGGTCGCGTCAAGGTCATTCATCCATCCGGGAGTTGGTGGTACCGGTCGGCTGCGCCGTCCATGGTCGCGATGTTGTCGCGTGACCTGGGTCACGTCAGGTCGATGTCAGGGAACTGACTGGAAGCGGTCAGCGCGCCCTGTTTGCATGTGCTCATCCCCCACACCGAGGAGACAGTGATGGCCGACACCCTGACCGTTGCCGGACCCGGCCCCTCCGCACCGGTCCCCGAGTTCCCGATGCCCCGGGCCGCGGGCTGCCCCTTCGACCCGCCGCCGGGCCTGGGCGCCGCCCGGGAGGAGGGACCGCTCACCAAGGTCCGGCTCTGGGACGGCAAGGACTACTGGCTGCTCACCCGGTACGCGGACCAGCGCGCCGTGCTGCTCGACCCCCGGGTCAGCGCCGACCTCACCCGGCCCGGATATCCGCTCCAGGCCCCCAGCAACGGCACGAACAACATCAGCTTCATCCTGATGGACGACCCCGAGCACGCCCGGCTGCGCCGCATGGTCACCGCGCCGTTCGCGATCAAGCGAGTCGAGGCGCTGCGCCCGGCCGTCCAGAAGATCGTCGACGACCTGATCGACGAGATGCTCGCCGGTCCGCATCCCGTCGACCTCGTCGAGGCGTTCGCGCTTCCCGTGCCCTCCCTCGTCATCTGCGCGCTGCTCGGAGTGCCCTACGACGACCACGACTTCTTCCAGGAGAACAGCAAGGTCCTCATCAGGCGGGACGCGGACATGGCGGACCGGGCGGCCGCCCACGGGAAGCTCGTCGGCTATCTCGACCAGCTGATGGGCGAGAAGACGGCGCACCCCGGCGACGACCTGCTCTCCGGGCTGGTGGCCCGGGTGCGGTCGGGCGAGCTGACCCGGACCGATGCCGCGCAGATGGGCGTCCTGCTGCTGCTCGCCGGGCACGAGACCACCGCCAACATGATCGCCCTCGGCACCCTCGCCCTGCTCGAACACCCGGAACAGCTGGCCCTGTTGCGGGACACCGACGACCCGAAGCTGATCGCGTCCGCGGTGGAGGAACTGCTCCGCTACCTGAGCATCGTGCACGGCGGCCGGCGCCGGGCGGTCCTGGCGGACATCGAGGTCGCCGGTCAGGTGATCCGGGCCGGTGAAGGCGTCATCATGCCGAACGACCTCGCCAACCGCGACCCCGAGGCCTTCCCCGACCCGGACCGCCTCGACCTCACCCGCGACGCCCGCCGTCATGTCGCCTTCGGCTTCGGCGTCCACCAGTGCCTGGGCCAGCCGCTGGCCCGGATGGAACTCCAGGTCGTCTACGGCACCCTCTACCGCCGTGTCCCCGGTCTCAGGGCGGCCGCCGGCATCGGCGAACTGCCCTTCAAGCACGACGGATCCGTCTACGGCGTCCACGAACTCCCGGTCACCTGGTGACCCGGCCCCCCACCCGCAGCAAGGAGAACACCATGCATGTCGAACTGGACGAACCGAAGTGCGTCGCATCCGGGCAGTGCGTGCTCGCCGCCCCCGAGGTGTTCGACCAGCGGGACGAGGACGGCATCGCCTTCGTCCTGGACGAGCAACCGGCCGGGGACACCCTGGACGCCGTGCGTGAGGCCGTGGCGATCTGTCCGGCCGCCGCGATCCGGCTGGTGCAACGGTGAACCGGATCGTGGTGGTCGGCGCCTCCGCGGCCGGACTCGCGGCCGCCGAGACGCTCCGCCGCGAGGGCTACGACGGCACGCTGACCCTCGTCGGCGACGAACCGCACACCCCGTACGACCGGCCGCCGCTGTCCAAACAGGTGCTGTCCGCCGAGTGGGCACCGGACCGGGTGACTCTGCGGGCGCCGATCGAACTCGACTCCCTGGGACTGGAGTTGAGACTGGGGGTGGCGGCGGGCGGGCTGGACGTGGCGAACCGTACGGTGCGGCTGGCCGACGGCTCGGCGGTGCCCTACGACGGGCTGATCGTGGCCACGGGGGTACGGCCGCGCCGGCTGCCCGGCGAGGGAGCGCATGTGCTGCGCACCCTCGACGACGCGCTCACCCTGCGGGAACGGCTCGGTCCCGGGCAGCGGCTGGTGGTGGTCGGCGCCGGCTTCCTCGGTGCCGAGGCCGCCGCGGTCGCCTGGCGGCTGGGCGCACAGGTGACGCTGCTGGAACCGGCGCCGGTGCCGCTCGCGCACGCGGTCGGCGAGGAGGTGGGCCGGGTGCTGGCACGGGCCCATCTGGAGCGGGGCGTGGACCTGCGGACCGGGGTCACGGTGACCGAGGTGACCGAGGACGGGGTGCGGCTCGCCGACGGGGCGGAGATCGAGGCCGACGAGGTGCTGGTGGCGATCGGCTCGCTGCCCAACACCGAGTGGCTGGCCGACAGCGGGCTGACCGTGGGCGACGGGGTCGTCTGCGACGAGTACTGCGAGGCCGCGCGAGGGGTGTACGCGGCGGGTGACGTCGCCCGTTGGTACAACCCGCTGTTCGGGGTCTCGATGCGGATCGAGCACCGGACGAACGCGGCCGAGCAGGGGATGGCCGCGGCCCGCAACCTCCTCGATCCCGGGGCCCGCAAGTCGTTCGCGCCGGTGCCGTACTTCTGGTCCGACCAGTACGAGATGAAGATCCAGGCGTACGGGTATCTGCGGGGGCACGAGGAAGCGCGGGTCGTGGAGGGGGAGTTGGAGCAGGGGCGGTTCGTCGTCGGGTATCGGAGAGGGGAGCGGTTGAGCGGGGTGCTGGCGGTGGGGATGCCGCCGAGGGTGATGCGGGGGTGGCGGCAGGCGATCGCGGTGGGGGCGGGGTGGGGGGAGGCCGTGGGGTGACGGGCTGGTTCGGCTGGGGGGAAAACTGCGGGCCGGTGGGGGCTGGTCGCGCGGTTCCCCGCGCCCCTTGCGGGGCGCCCTCAGCCGGCCCTCGCTGCAATGCTGAGCGTGTTCGCGGCCACAACCGCGGCGATCCCCGCCCACTCCGGCGCTCCCAGGCCCTGGCCCAGCACCACCCACCCCACCACGGACGCCAGGACCGGGTTGACGCTCATGAACAGGCCGAAGGTCTGGGCCGGGATCCTGCGCAGGGTCAGCAGGTCGGCCAGGTACGGCACCGCCGACGACAGGACACCCGCGGCGACCGCGCACAGGACGGCCCCGGCCGTCGGCGGATGCCGTACCGCCACCACGATCCCGACCGGGAGGAACGTCAGCGCTGACACGCAGGCCGCCGCCGCCGGGCCCTGCGCCCCCGGTATCCGGCGCCCGACCACCCGGTTGAGCAGGATGTACGACGCCCAGCAGCCCGCGGCGACCAGGCCCAGGGCCATGCCCGCGTAGTCGGTCGACGGCTGGGGGCGCATCAGCACCACCACCCCGGCCGCCGCCAGCACCGCGCAGCCCGCGTCCAGCCGGCGGCGGGCCGCGGTCAGGGCGACGGCGAGTGGGCCCAGGAACTCCAGGGTGACCGCCAGGCCCAGGCCGACCCGGTCGATCGCGGTGTACAGGGTCAGGTTCATGGTTCCGAAGACCATCGCGAGCAGCAGCACCGGCCACCACTGCTGCCAGGTGAAGTCCCGCGGGCGGGGCCGGCCGACGGCCACGAGGACGAGGGCGGCCACGTACTGCCGTACCGCCACCACCCCGAGCGGGCCGAGGACCGGGAAGGCGAGGGAACCGACCGCCGCGCCGGTCTGGTTGGACAGGCCGCTGCCGAACATGGTCGCCACGCCGGAGAGCCGCGACGGCGCGGCGAGCGGGACCGTGGCGGAGGGGGCCGGGCGTTCGAGGACTCGTCGCATGGGAGGAGAGTCCGCCCCGGGGGATCCTTGCGCACAATGCATGCGCCCCGGGATCTATACGCTTGGTGCATGGATGAGGTCGAGCTGCGGCAGCTGCGCTGTCTCGTCGCCATCGTGGACGAGGGCACCTTCACCGACGCCGCGATCGCCCTGGGGGTGTCCCAGGCGGCGGTGTCCCGTACTCTGGCGGCTCTCGAACGGGCCCTGGGCGTAAGGCTGTTGCGGCGGACCTCGCGTGCGGTGACGCCGACGGCGGCCGGGGTGCGGGTGGTGGAGCGGGCCCGGCGGGTGCTGGCGGACGTGGCCGGCCTGGTGCAGGAGGCCGCCTCGGGGCCCTCGCTGCTGCGCATCGGGTACGCCTGGTCGGCGGTGGGGCGGCACACCGTGGCCTTCCAGCGAGGCTGGCGCGCCGCGCACCCGGGGACCGAGCTGCATCTCGTGCGGGTGAACTCGGCGTCCGCCGGGCTGGCCGAAGGGGCGTGTGATCTCGCGGTGCTGCGGCGCCCGCCCGCGGACCGGCGGTTCGACTCGGCGCTCGTCGGGCTGGAGCGGCGGCTGTGCGCGCTGGCCGCCGACGATCCGCTGGCCCGGCGCCGGACCCTGCGGCTGGCCGATCTCACCGGCCGGATCCTCCTGGTCGACCGGCGTACCGGCACCACCACGCCGGAGCTGTGGCCGGCCGAGTCGCGGCCGGTCGTCGAGGAGACGCACGACGTCGACGACTGGCTCACGGCCATCGGGGCGGGCCGTGCGGTCGGCGTGACCGCCGAGTCGACCGCCCACCAGTACCCGCGGCCCGGCATCGTCTACCGGCCGGTCCGGGACGCCGAACCCGTCGCCGTCCGGCTGGCCTGGTGGCGGGACGACCCGCACCCCGCCCACCAGGCCGTTCTCGAACTGCTCAGCGAGCTGTACCGGGTCGGCTGAGCACCCGCTGCGCCGGAATGTCCCGGCAATACGGCAGACAAAATTGTTGACAATCTTGTTTGGCTAGATTTACGTTCGACAGGCACTCACTCAGGGAGGGCGCAATGCCGAAAGAAGCCCGTCCGAGCACCGGAGAGCAGGCCAAGCAGCATGCGTTCACGCTGCTGCGGCAGGCGATCCTGCACGGCGAGATGGCACCGGCCCAGCGGCTGGTGGAGAACGAACTCGCCGAGGAGTTCGGTGTGACGCGGGCCAGTATCCGTGCGGCACTGATCGATCTGGAGGCCCAGGGACTGGTCGAGCGGATCCGCAACCGCGGCTCGCGGGTGCGGGTGGTGACCGTGGAGGAAGCGGTCGCGATCACCGAGTGCCGCATGGTCCTGGAGGGACTGTGCGCGGCGAAGGCGGCCGTCGCGGCCAGCGACGAGCAGCTCACCGAGCTCGCCGACCTCGGGGCGGCCATGACCAAGGCCGTCGCCGGCGGCGAACCGGTCACCTACTCGGAGCTCAACCACGCGCTCCACGACAAGATCCGGGAGATCTCCGGCCAGCAGACCGCCGTGGAACTGCTGGAGCGGCTCAACGCCCAACTGGTGCGGCACCGCTTCCAGTTGGCACTGCGCCCGGGGCGCCCCCAGCAATCCCTGAACCAGCATCTGGCGATGATCGAAGCGATCAGGGCCAGGGACCCACAGGCGGCCGAGGCGGCCGTCCGCGCCCACCTCACGAGCGTGATCGACGCACTGAGCGACTGAGAACGCCCGGGGCTGGGTGGGCGCACACCTGTCCACCAAGGAGAGTCTTTCCATGACGCACGCCAACGCGCCCGCCGAAACCCCACCGCGATCCACCCTGGTCGTCACCGCGCACGCGGGGGACTTCGTGTGGCGGGCGGGCGGAGCCATCGCCCTGGCCGCCTCCCGGGGCGAGAAGGTCACCATCGCGTGTCTGACCTTCGGCGAGCGCGGTGAGTCCGCCAAGGCGTGGCGCGAGGGCCGGAACCTGGAGGAGATCAAGGCGATACGCCGGGAGGAGGCGGAGAAGGCCGCCGCCGTGCTCGGCGCCGAGGTCCGTTTCTTCGACGCGGGCGACTACCCGCTGGTCGCCTCCGCCGAGCTGACCGACCAATTGGTCGCCGTCTACCGCGAGACCCAGCCCGACGTCGTGCTCACCCACCCCGTCGACGACCCGTACAACGGCGACCACCCGGCCGCCAACCGGATGGCCCTGGAGGCGCGCATCCTCGCCCAGGCCATCGGCTACCCGGGCGCGGGCGACATCATCGGCGCCCCGCCGGTCTTCTACTTCGAGCCGCACCAGCCCGAGATGAGCGGCTTCAGGCCCGAGGTCCTGCTCGACATCACCGAGGTCTGGGACACCAAGCGCAAGGCGATGGAGTGCCTCGGCGCCCAGCAGCACCTGTGGGCCTACTACACCGACCTCGCCGTCCGCCGGGGTGTCCAGCTCAAGCGGAACGCGGGTCCCAACCTGGGCCTGGCGCACACCACCATGGCCGAGGCGTTCATGCGGCCGTTCCCGCAGATCGCGAAGGAGCTGGCGTGAGCGGCGTGATCGTCACCGACCCGCCGAAGGCGGAGCTGAAGGACGTGGACGCCCTCGCCGGCTTCGGGGTGGCCACCGTGAGCGAGGCGATGGGACGGACCGGCCTCCTCGGTCCGGGGATCCGGCCCGTCCAGCAGGGTGTACGGGTCGCGGGCACGGCCGTCACGGTGCTCAGCTGGCCCGGCGACAACCTCATGATCCACGCGGCCGTCGAGCAGTGCGGCGAGGGCGACATCCTGGTCGTCACCACCACCTCGCCCTGTACGGACGGGCTGTTCGGCGAGTTGTTCGCGACCGCGCTCAAGCAGCGCGGGGTGCGCGGTGTCGTCCTCGGCACCGGCGTCCGCGACACCCAGGAGCTGCGGGACATGGGCTTCCCCGCCTGGTCCCGGGCGGTCTCCTCGCAGGGCACGGTCAAGGCCACCGGCGGCTCGGTCAACGTGCCGATCGCCGTCGACGGCCAGCTGATCAACCCGGGTGACGTGATCCTCGCCGACGACGACGGCGTGGTGGTCGTACCCCGCGAACGCGCCCGCGCGACGGTCGAGAAGTCCGAGGCCCGCGAGGCCAAGGAGGCCGCGACCCGCGCCGCCTTCATCGGCGGCCAGCTGGGCCTGGACCGCTACGGACTGCGGGAGACCCTCCAGCGGCTCGGCGTCGAGTACCGGACGTACGAGGAGCACACGGCGCACGAGGGGCGGACCAAGTGACCGGGCCCGCGGAGGTGCGCTGCATGCTGATGCGCGGCGGCACCTCCAAGGGCGCCTACTTCCTGGCCGAGGACCTGCCCGCCGACCCCGCCGCCCGCGACGGCCTGCTGCTGCGGGTGATGGGCAGCCCCGACCCGCGCCAGATCGACGGCCTCGGCGGGGCGCACCCCCTCACCAGCAAGGTGGCGGTCGTCTCGGTGTCGGAGGACCCGGAGGCGGACGTCGACTACCTCTTCCTCCAGGTCGCCGTCGACCGGCCGGAGGTGACCGACCGTCAGAACTGCGGGAACATCCTGGCCGGGGTCGGCCCGTTCGCCGTGGAGCGGGGGCTCGTGGCGCCCGGTGACGGCGAGACCTCGGTACGGATCCGGATGCTCAACACCGGGGAGCGGGCCGTCGCCACCTTCCCGACCCCGGGCGGGCGCGTCGACTACACCGGCGACGCCGAGATCTCCGGGGTGCCCGGCACGGCCGCCCCGGTGGTGATCGAGTTCCCGGCCGGCGCGAACCCGCTGCTGCCCACCGGCAACGTCCGCGACACCGTCGCGGACACGGTGGTCACCTGCGTCGACAACGGCATGCCGACCGTGCTGATCGCGGCGCGCGCCCTCGGCGTCACCGGATACGAGTCGCCCAAGGACCTGGAGGAGGACCTGGCCCTCGCCGACCGCCTGCGCGAGATCCGGCTGGCGGCGGGGAAGCTGATGGGCCTCGGGGACGTCGAGACCGCCACCGTGCCCAAGCTCAGCCTGCTCGCCCCGCCCCGGGACGGCGGCGCGGTCACCACCCGCACCTTCATCCCCGTCCGCTGCCACACCTCGATCGGTGTCCTCGGCGCCGCGAGCGTGGCCGCGGGGCTCAGGCT
Source organism: Streptomyces fuscichromogenes (assembly GCF_014645815.1). Lineage (GTDB taxonomy): Bacteria > Actinomycetota > Actinomycetes > Streptomycetales > Streptomycetaceae > Streptomyces > Streptomyces fuscichromogenes. The sequence continues at coordinate 26,047 of NZ_BMML01000012.1, forward strand.
GCCCGGAGGTGCGGGGGAGGGGATCGCCCGGCTCCCGGACCACGGCGACCGGGTCCGCATCGAACACCCCACCGGATTCCTGGAGATCGACACCAGTGTCGACCCCGGCTACGGCACCTCCCCGCCGGCCGCCCGCCGCACCGCGGTGGTCCGCACCGCCCGCAAGCTCTTCGACGGCACCGTCTTCCCGCGCGCCGCCGCCATCCCCGCACGACCTCAAGGAGGCAACGATGGCTCCGCCCCTCGGTGACATCGCCCATATCGGCCACGCCCAGCTCTTCACCCCGGACCTGGACGCCAGCGTCGCCTTCTTCACCGACTACCTCGGGCTGACCGTCAACGGCCGGGACGGCGACACGGTCTATCTGCGCACCTACGACGACTACGAGCACCACAGCCTGGTCCTCACCGCCCGCGACCGGCCGGGCCTCGGCCGGCTCGCGCTGCGCACCTCCGGCGAGGAGGCCCTCCACCGCCGTGTCAAGGCGATCGAGGAGGCCGGCGGCACCGGCCACTGGGTGGAGGACGAGCCCGGCCTCGGCAAGCTCTACGTCACCACCGACCCGGACGGCCACGAACACGCCCTCTACTGGGAGAGCGAGCACTACCAGGCGCCGGACGAGCTCAGGCCCGCGCTGAAGAACCAGCCGCAGGCCAAACCCAACCGGGGCGTCGGCGTGCGCCGCCTGGACCACGTGAACTTCCTGGCCGCCGACGTGCTCGCCAACTCCGAGTTCCAGGAGCGGGTGCTGGGGGCCAGGCCGACCGAGCAGGTCCGTCTCGACAACGGGACGATCGCGGCCCGCTGGCTGACCTTCACCCACAAGTCGTACGACGTCGTCTACACCTCCGACTGGACCGGGTCGACCGGGCGGCTGCACCACATCGCCTTCGCGACCGACACCCGCGAGGACATCCTGCGCGCGGCCGATCTCGCCATCGACACCGGTGTGTTCATCGAGACCGGCCCGCACAAGCACGCCATCCAGCAGACGTTCTTCCTGTACGTCTACGAGCCCGGCGGCAACCGGATCGAGCTGTGCAACCCGCTCACCCGGCTGGTGCTGGCGCCCGACTGGCCGCTGGTCACCTGGACCGAGGCCGAGCGGGCCAAGGGGCAGGCGTGGGGGCTCAAGACGATCGAGTCCTTCCACACCCACGGGACGCCGCCGGTCGGCTGATCCGGTTCCGGG
>NZ_BMML01000012.1:27267-290694 GCF_014645815.1 Streptomyces fuscichromogenes
CCCCCCTTTGCCGCTCGGGTGTCCGGATTGTTGCTGTGATTGTTGACAAAACTGTTGACGTTTTTGCTCGCCGATCCTTAGCGTCTACGCACCACGGGTCAGCTGCACGAGCCGCGTCGACCCCCTCTACCGCTTCCCCTCCAGGGAACGCATCCTGGACGAGAGGAAAACAAAGATGTCCTCCTCAACCGCCCTGTCCGCTCGCGGCAGCAGACTGGCCCTGCTGGTCATCGGACTGTGCTGGCTGGCCGTGCTCTTCGACGGCCTCGACATGTTCATCTACGGCTCGGTGCTGCCCCACCTGCTGGAGACCAAGACCTTCGGCATCACCCCGGACAAGGCCGGCGACCTCGGCTCCTACGCCACCTTCGGCATGCTGGTGGGCGCCCTGACCGCGGGCACGGTCGCGGACCGCATCGGCCGCAAGCAGCTGATGACCGCCTGCGTCACGCTGTTCTCGCTCGCCTCCGCCGTCTGCGCGATCTCCGGCAGCCTCGCGGTCTTCGGCCTCGGCCGCACCCTGGCCGGCGTCGGCCTCGGCGGCCTGCTGCCGACCGCGATCAGCATGGTCTCCGACTACGCCAAGGGCGGCCGGATCGCGATCACCATCGGTGTGCTGATGACCGCCCACCACGCGGGCGGCATCCTCTCCGCCTACGTCGCCAAGTGGCTGGTCGACCCCTACGGCTGGCGCTCCGCGTTCTGGGTCTGCGTCCTTCCGCTGCTCTTCGTCCCGGTCCTGCTGAAGCTGCTGCCCGAGTCGCTGAGCTTCCTGGTCGCCAAGGGCCGCACCGAGGAGGCGACCGCACTGGCCGACCGCTACGAGGTCGAACTGCCGGCCGTCACCGCCAGGAAGACCGCCGCCGACCGCTGGGACGCGCTGCTCGGTCTGTTCCGCGGCGGCGAGTGGCTCCAGACCCTGCTGTACTGGCTGGCCTCCTTCGGCGGTCTGCTGCTGGTCTACGGCGTCGCCACCTGGCTGCCGACCCTGATGCGCACCGAGGGCTACGAGCTCGCCAACGCCCTGACCTTCGTCGTCGTCTTCAACCTCGGCGGCATCGTGGGCATGCTGGTCGCGGGGCGGGCGGCCGACCGGTTCGGCGCCCCGCGCATCGCGGCGATCTGGTTCGCCCTCACCGCCGCCGGTGTCTACCTGCTCAGCGCCCACATGCCGATGGGCGTGACCACCCTCGTCGTCTTCCTCACCGGCGTCTTCCTCAACAGCGCCCAGACGATGATCTACGCGACCGTCTCCATCCGCTCCACCCCGGACAACCGCGCCACCGCCGTCGGCTGGACCTCCGGCATGGGCCGCTTCGGCGCCGTCTTCGGCCCCTGGCTCGGCGGCCAGCTGCTCGCGTCGGGCAACGGCGACTGGGGCTTCACCGCCTTCGCGCTGGCCGGTGTCTCCTCGATGGTGTTCATCGGCATCGCCGCCCTGCGCTCGGCCCGGCAGCCGCAGGCCAGCGACGACCAGGAGAAGCTGCTCGCCGCCCACTGACCGGTTCGCCCCGGACCGGTCCGGCGCCGCGCCCCTTCCACGGGCGCGGCGCCTTCCTACTGCTCGCCGGCGGGCTCCGCGTCCAGCCCGGTGCAGGCCAGCCGCCCCGCCACCTCGGCACACGCCTCCACGCCCCGGGGCGCCGGCACCGCGAGCATCGGGCTGGTGTAGCCGACGGAGTCCTCGGCCGGATAGCTCGCGGAGAGCACGTCCTGTCCGGCCCGGACCGAGACCTCCCGGGCGTACGGGGTGTGCAGCCGTACCTCGGACCAGGCGGTGCCGCAGGCGGGGGACCAGCGCAGCCGGACGTCGTAGGCGGCGTCGGTGACGGTGCTCTTGGTCTGCGCGTCCCGGGCGCAGGCCGAGGCGTCCGGCAGCTCGCCCTGGCAGGACCGGCCGTGACAGCGCGGCGCCCCCGACACCGGCTGGGTGCCCTGCACGCCCCGCCGGTCCGAGACGGTCACGGCGGTGGCGGTCACCCCGGCCACGGTGAGCAGCGCCAGCGCGGTCAGGGGCAGCCGCCACCACCGCCGCGCCGGCCGCCGCTCCTGGACCGCCTCGGCGGCCGGCGGCCCCTCGGGGACCTCGCACAGCGCCAGTACGGCCGCGGGGTCGGCGCCCGCCAGCCGGGCCAGGGCCTCCACGGCCGGGCGCGGCGGCCGTTTGTCGCCGGAGAGATAGCGGTGCCAGGCGGACTTGCTGTACGGGGTGCGGGCGGCCAGCGCCGCCAGGCTCAGTCCCGTACGCTCCTTGAGTTCGCGCAGCCTCGCCGCCGGCGACTCTTCCGACGGGGTGGTACTCGCTCCTTCGGGGTGCGGCATGTGGCGTGCCTCGACTTCATTACGCTATGGGCGTTTCGCCCCTGTTGTCGGGATGGCTTCCCATCGGGACCGGGCCCGCAATCGGCGAACAGGTGTGAAGACGGTGAATCGAGAGGTGCATGTCGAAGGCCTGTTCGGGAACGCGGGGCTCCCGAACAGGCCTCTGGGGTCAGGGCGTACGGCGGTGCGGGCCCGTCAGCACCACGGGACGGCGTGGCCGACCCGGACGTAGTGGGCGGAGACGTACCCCCTGTGGTGCGGGAGCCGGTACCAGGTGTGGGTGCCGCGCACCGAACCGCCGTACGTCCTGCAGGTCAGCGGGACGAGGCGGTTGCTGTGGCGGTGGCTCACCACGCGGTAGCGGGTGCCCGGGCCGGAGCGGACGTTGAGCCCGACCCGGTGGGTGGTCACGCGGCCCACGGTCCGGTACGTGTAGTGCCGGTGGTGGGGATGGTGGGCGGCCGGCGCGGGCAGGGTGGTGTAGTTGTAGTACTGCACGATTCCCTGGGGCGCGGGGACCGGGGTGGCGGCGCTCGCGGTGGCGGCCCCGGCCGTGGGCAGGAACGCGAACACCGCGACCGTGGCCAGCAGGCCGTTCTTCAGGATCCGACGGGACATGGAAACCTCCGTGCTGTCGTGCCGGTGACCACGAAGGGTGATCACGAGTCGGAGCGTTTCCGGGCCGGGCCGTCACCATGTCGTCCCCGCGTGCCCTGGGACGGCTGGGACGTCCCAGGGCACACGGGCTCAGCCCATCTGGTCCTCGGCCGACAGGTGCTCGACCGTCTTCCCGGTGGCCGTGAAGGTCCGCGTGACGTACCCCGACGAGTACACCCACAGGATCCGCAGCGGCGTGTCGCCGACGTTGCGGAACAGGTGGGGGACGGGGGACGGGACGTACGTGGTGTCGAACCGCTCCAGCCGGGTCACCTCGCCGTCCACCCACACCTCCGCCTCGCCCTCCAGGACGGTGACGTGCTCGTCGCAGTTGTGCGAGTGCAGCGGCGCCCCCGAGCCCACCGGGTAGACGCTCATGCCGCTGGTGATGAGGTTCTCCCCGCCCGCCGACGGCGTGGTGACGAGCGGTGTCGTCACGACCGCGCCGCCGCGGTCCAGCAGGGGCACGGACGCGGCCTTGATGATCGTGGTCATCCGGGGGGTTCCTCTCCAGTACGACGTACCTGACACGCGGACCGACGGTAGGCCGCGGGCGCGCGAACGGGTGCCCCCTGGCGTGCAGTTTTACCTTGCGCTCCGGGAGGTGTGAGGGCCCGCGAAGCGGCTGTAGCGTCACCTCGCAATCCACGGCCGCCGGAGAGACAAGGCAGGTACCGGCCCCATGAGGCTCCCCGTACTCAGCGAAGACGACATGGACCCGCGCCAGCAGGAGCTGGCCGCCCGGATCGCGGGCCGCCGCGGCGCCGTCCGCGGCCCGTTCCGGGTCTGGCTGCACAGTCCGGAGATGTGCGAGCGCGCGGAGTCCCTCGGCGCCTTCGCCCGCTTCGACTGCAGCCTTCCCGAGCACCTGCGCGAACTGACCCTGCTGATGGCCGCCCGCAACTGGGACGCCCAGTACTCCTGGAACGCCCACGTCCGCCAGGCCGTCGAGGCCGGCGTCCCGGAGTCCGCCGTGCAGGCCATCGCCGAGAAGCGCGAGGCGGTCTTCGAGGCGGAGGCCGACCAGGCCTTCTACCAGTTCTGCCGGGAGGTCCTGGAGGAGCACTTCGTCTGCGACGAGACCTTCGCCCGCGCCCTGGCGCACTTCGGCCCCAAGGGGCTGGTCGACACGATCGGCGCGCTCGGCAACTTCACCATGCTCGGCATGTGCCTCAACACCTTCCAGGTGGACCTCCAGGCCGACCGTGAGCCGCCGTTCCCGGACGTCCGCGGCTATGGCCGGATCGCCCCGGACGAGGCGCAGAGCAGGGCTTGACCATGAGAAACGCGGCGGATCTTTTAAGCAGGTAGCCGTTGACAGGATTGCCGACATTCGATTTGTGTGGGTGACCAGCGCGGGCGAGCCGCACGCGCGTTCGGAGGAAAAATGGATCGCTTGCTCCTCATGCACAGCTTCGTGACCGTCGCCCAGGTCGGCAGTTTCAGCGGAGCCGCCAAGAAGCTCGGCTCCTCCGGCTCGCTCGTGTCCCGGCACGTGGCGGAGCTGGAGCGGCAGATCGGCGTACGCCTGGTCAACCGCACCGCCCGCTCCGTGAGCCTCACCGAGCCGGGCCAGCGGTACGCCGAGTTCGCCGCCCGCATTCTCGACGAGATCGAGGCCGAGGACGCCGGCATCGCCCAGCTCCACGACCGGCCCGAGGGCACCCTCAGCGTCATCTGTCCCAAGTGGATAGGCAGCCTCGACCTAGGGGACGCCATCGCCGCGTTCTCGGCGACCCATCCGAAGATCCAGGTCCGGTTCGAGCTCGGCGGGATGTCCGACCGTACCTACGACTTCCTGGACAGCGGATTCGACGTCGCCTTCCACACCCGGGACCTCAGGGACTCCAGCGTCCGGCTGAAGAAGATCGCCTCACTGCCGTTCGTGCTGTGCGCCTCCGCCGAGTACATCGAGCGGTGCGGCACCCTCGCCCACCCGAACGACCTCGCCGCCCACGACTGCCTGGTCCACCTCAACGACCCGGTCTGGCGGATCGGCCACGGGCACGCCAGCACCCTGCACAAGATCCGCAACATCGCGTTCTCGTCCAACTCCTACATCGCCCTGCAGAAGGCGGCGGTGCACGGCCGCGGCATCGCCCTGCTGCCCCAGCGCCCGGTCTACGACGACCTCGTCTCCGGCGCCCTCCAGGTGCTGCTGCCCGGCCTCGCCGTACCCGACCGCCCGCTCTACGCGATCTACGGCCCCGGACAGGACACCCCGCGCAAGATCAGCGTCTTCCTGGACTTCCTCGCCGGGTGGTTCGCGCAGAACCCGATTCCCGCGATCCGGTCGTAGGCCGGGCGGCCCGCGGCCGAGTGGCCCAGGCCGCAAGAAACGCTTGCGCATTCCGTAGAGCTCAGGCCATTGAGCCCCTCGCGAGCCGAAACCTACGCTCGCGAGGCGACCCGGAAACGAGGAATCCATGGGAATCCAGAGAATCGAATCGGTCACCTACGCCATCGACGACCTCGGCGTCTGTGTCCGGTTCTTCGACGACTTCGGGCTGTCGCTGGTGGAACGGTCCGACGAGCACGCGGTGTTCGTGACCCGGACCGCCCAGACCCTGCACCTCGACACCGTGCCGTCGCCGTCGCTGCCGGCCCCCGTCGAGGACGGGCCGACGCTGCGCGAGGTCGTCTGGGGCGTCGACACCCCCCAGGAGCTGGAGCGCCTGGTGACGGCGGCGGGCCGGGACCGCGAGGTCCGGGAGAGCGCCGACGGCGTCCACCACACCGTCGACGAGACCGGCTTCGGCGTCGGGCTGACCATGGCCCGCCCCGCACCGGCCCCGGTGGCCCCCCGCCCGGCCAACACCCTCGGCAGCGTCACCCGCTGGAACACCGCCCTGGAACCGATCACCCGGGTCCGGCCGCTGCGCATGTGCCATGTCGCCCTGAACATCCCCAAGGAGGGCCGCGAGGCGGCCGTCGGCTTCTACACCGACCGGCTCGGGTTCCGCCCGACCGACGTGGTCGAGCCGATGGGCGTCTTCATGCAGGCCCCCGGCGACGACGACCAGCACACCATGCTGCTGTGCCACCGCCCCGACAAGGCGGGCGTCAACCACATCGCCTACGAGGTACCCGGTTTCGACGACGTCATCGAAGGCGGCAACCACATGATCGAGCACGGCTGGCGGGAGGCCCGCAGGCTCGGCCGGCACACCATCGGCTCCAACGTCTTCCGCTTCCTGCACGCCCCGTGCGGCGGCCGCGTCGAGTACGCCGCCGACATGGACCGGGCCGACGAGAAGTACGGCACCCGGGTCCACGAGACGACCCCGCCGCACCACATCTGGGCCCTGCGCACCAACCGCGACCAGGAAGCCCCCACCGCGTCCTGACCCTGAGAGGGCACCCTTCATGACCACCGACCACGGCTATCCCGCCGTCCGCATGTACATAGCGGGCGAGTGGTGCCAGGGCGGCTCCGGACGGACCGCCCCCGTCGTCAACCCCGCCACCGAGGAGACGATCGGCGAGGTCCCGCTCGCCACCCCGGCCGACCTCGACCGCGCGCTCGAAGCCGCCGAGCACGGGTTCCGGGTGTGGCGCGCGACCTCCGTGGCGAAGCGCAGCGCGATCCTGGACCGGGCCGCCGACCTGATCTCCGAACGCGCCGCCGGCATCGGCCGCGTGATGACCCTGGAGCAGGGCAAGACGCTCGCCGAGTCGACGGGCGAGGCCAGGCGTACCGCCGACACCCTGCGCTGGCACACCGAGGACGCCCGCCGCGCGTACGGCCGTATCATCCCGTCCGCGCCCGGCACGGTGCTCACCGTCCGCCGCGAACCCATCGGCCCGGTGGCCGCCTTCGTGCCCTGGAACTTTCCGGTCGGCGGCCCCAACCGCAAGATCTCCTCGGCCCTCTCCGCGGGCTGCTCCATCGTCATCAAGGCCTCCGAGGAGACCCCGGCGACGGCCGCCGCCCTGGTGGAGTGCTACGCGGACGCGGGACTGCCGGCCGGAGTGCTCAACCTCGTCTTCGGCGAGCCCGCGGAGGTCTCCGCCCACCTCATCGCCTCCCCGGTCACCCGCATGATCGCCTTCACCGGCTCGGTGCCCGTCGGCAAGCTCCTCGCCGCCGAGACCGGCAAGGTCATGAAGCCCTCCCTGATGGAGCTGGGCGGCCACGCCCCGGTCATCGTCTGCGCCGACGCCGACCCCGGACAGGCCGCCCGCCGAGCCGCCCAGGCCAAGTTCTTCAACGCCGGCCAGGTGTGCACCTCGCCCAGCCGCTTCCTGGTCCACGAGAGCCTCGTCGAGGACTTCACCGCCGAGTTCGTGAAGGCCGCCGAGGCCGTCGTCGTCGGCGACGGACTGGTCCAGGGCACCACCATGGGCCCGCTCTCGAACGAGCGCCGGCTGCGGTCGGCCGAACGGCTGACGGCGGACGCGGTCGGCAGGGGAGCCACCGTCCTCACCGGCGGCGAACGGCTCGACCGGCCCGGCTACTTCTTCGCGCCGACCGTGCTCACCGACGTGCCGGCGGACGCCGACCTGATGTCCGAAGAACCGTTCGGGCCGCTCGCGCCCATCGTGCCCTTCAGCGATCTCGACGACGCCCTGGCCACCGCCAACTCGCTGCCCTACGGCCTGGCCGCCTACGGCTTCACCAGGTCGGCCGCCACCGCCGAGAAGCTCTCGGACGCGCTGGAGGCGGGCATCCTCTCGCTCAACCACTGCGGCGGCTCGGTGCACGAGGCGCCCTCCGGCGGGGTCAAGGACAGCGGGTACGGCCGGGAGGGCGGGCCGGAGGCGCTGGACGCCTACCTGGTCACCAAGCGTGTCTCCCACCTGCTGACGCCATGAGGTACGCGCGAGTCTCGGTGGACGGCCGGGCGGTCTGGGGCCGGGTGGGGGAGACCCGGGTCGAACTGCTCTCCGGGTCACCGCTGGAGGGCGAACCCGGCGTGCTCGGCACGATCCCGGTCGCCGGTGCCGTCTGGCTGCCGCCCGTCGTGCCGGGCGTGTTCTACGCCGTCGGCTACAACTACCCCCGGCACATCGAGCACGCCGGCGCCGCGACCCCCGAGCGTCCCGAGGTCGGCTACCGGGCCAACAACGCGCTCACCGGCCACCGTTCACCGATCGTCAGACCGGCCGAGGTGACCGGACGCTTCGAGGCCGAGCCGGAACTCGTCGCCGTCATCGGGCGTACGGTCCGGCACGCGACGTACGACGACGCCCGGAAGGCGGTCTTCGGCTGGACCATCGGCAACGACGTCAGCGCCCGCACCTGGCAGCACCAGGACCGCACGTTCTGGCGCAGCAAGAACAGCGACACGTTCAAGCCGATGGGGCCGTGGATCGAGACCGAGGTCGACGCACTGGCCCAGACGACCACCCTGAGCGTCAACGACGAGGTGCGCGCCACGTTCCCGACCGGGGACATGGTCTTCGACCCCTTCGACCACATCGTCGAGATCACCCGGCACATCACCCTGCACCCCGGCGACGTGCTGTGGATGGGAGCCGAGTCCACCTGCCAGATCGACCCCGGCGACACCGTCGAGGTCGCGATCAGCGGCATCGGCGTGCTGTCCAACCCCGTACATCTGGAAGGGAACCACTCATGAGCGCGGAACCCCGCTACATCCACCACGTCAACTTCCCCACCACCGACCCCGATCGCACCGCGGCCTGGTACACCAAGGTCTTCGGGATGAAGCGGATCATGCCCAAGTCCAACACCCGTGTGGTGCTGATGACCCGTGGCAACTTCGACCTGCACTTCACCCCCGTCGAGGAGATGGAGCGCATGGCGCCCTACCACTTCGCCGTCGAAGTGGACGACTGGGACGACTTCCTCGCCCATCTCGAGGAACTGGGCATCCGGCACACCCGGACGATCGAACGCCCCGAGAACCAGTCCAAGTTCTGCTACATCCACGACCCCGACCACACCATGATCGAGCTCGTCTACCACGGCCGTCGCCCCAACTAGGCGCATCAGTACGGGAGTTCATCACATGCCCATCGCCGACTCCGACGGCACATCCATCTATTACGAGCGCCACGGCAGCGGCCCGGCGATCCTGTTCGTGCACGGCAGCGGCGGCCACCACGCCGCCTGGTGGCAGCAGGTCGCCGCACTGCGCGAGGAGTTCACGGTCCTCACCGTGGACCTGCGCGGCTTCGGCAAGTCCGACTCGTCCATGGCGGAGTTCGACGGCCAGGACTTCCCCGGAGACGTGGTCGCCGTCCTCGACCGGGAGGACATCACCGACGCCATGCTGGTCGGCCAGTCCATCGGCTCCGTCGCCGCCCTGCGCGCCGGGCTGCTGCGCCCCGAGCGGGTCTCCTCGGTCGTCCTCGGCCACTCCCTGGGCGGCATCAGCCACCCCGAGCTGAAGGAGCTGGCCGCCGCCGACCGCGCCGAGGCCGTGAAGCTGCCCGTCATCGACCGGCTGCTGACCAGGTCGTTCCAGCGCGAACGGGCCGACCTCACCTTCCTGTTCCAGCAGATGGGCACCTTCAACGTCGCCAGGATGCAGGACCTCCGCAACCTCGACACCAACGGCCCCTCCCTGGAGGAGATCGAGGCCTGCGGCGTCAAGGTCGCCTTCCTCGCGGGCGAGAAGGACGCCGTCCTCAGCGTCAAGACGGTCACCCGCGCCCACGAACTGCTGGCCGGCTCGCACCTGGAGATCGTCCCGGACGCCCCGCACTCCATGTACTGGGAGACACCCGGGCGGTACAACGCCGCCGTCGCCCGGCTCCGCCGCACCCTCACCGCACCGAAGGATTCAGCATGACCAGCCTCACCCTGGCCGCCGCCGAGGAGATCATCGGCGCCGCCCACCAGCGCGCCCAGGAGATCGGCAAGGCGGTGAGCGTCGCCGTCGTGGACGCCGGCGGCTTCCCGATCGCGATCCGCCGCCCCGACGGCGCCCGCCCGCTCACCCCCGACATCGCCCGCGCCAAGGCCTACACCGCGGCGATCATGCAGCGCCCCGGCACGATGCTGAAGAAGTGGCAGGAGTCCCAGCCGGTCTTCTTCTCCCAGCTCTCCCAGCTCCCCGGCGCCGCGCTGCCGATCATGGCCACCGAGGGCAGCCTCACCATCAAGAAGGACGGCGAGATCATCGGCGGACTCGGCATCGCCGGGGGCACCGCGGACGAGGACCAGCGGATCGCCGAGGAGGTCCTGAAGGCCCTCGGCTACGAGCTGGAGTTCGCCGCCTGGGGCGTCGCCGGCGGAAAGGACTGACATCATGGCGGACACGTTCAACTACCGCATCGACCACCACGGCAGCCTGGTCCGCCCGGCAGGCCTGTCCACCGCCGACCCGGAGGCCGTCGACACGGCGGTCCGGGAGGCGGTCGCCTACCAGCGCAAGCTGCGCTCCACCGTCGTCACCGACGGCGACTTCCCGCGCGAGGACTTCCGCAGTGCGGTCCTCGACGGCGTGTCGGGCTTCCGCCGTACCGACGAGGCGGCCCCGGACGGCCTGGTCCGCTGGATCGCCGAGTCCCTCCCCAAGGCCAACGGCCCGCTGCTCGCCGACCGGGCCGCCCAGCTCGCCGAACTGACGGTGATCGCCCCGAAGGCCACGCTGCCGTCCCCGGCGTACCTGGCGGCCACCACCTATCGGCCGGGCCTCGGCGTCTCCTCGGCCCGGGAGCTGGGGGAGGCCCTCGCGGAGATCGTCCGGGCCGAGATCGAGCTCCTGATAGCGAAGGGCGTCCGCCTGATCCAGCTCGACAACCCGCTGCTGCTCGCCCAGCTCGGCACCGACCCGGCCGACCCGGGCGCCCTGTCCTTCGCGGACGCGCTGGCCGTGGACGCCCTGGCGGTAGGACCGGACGAGCGCCCGGACGGCGTCCGTATCGGCCTCGCCCCCGGCTGGTCGGCCCCGCACGAGGTGGACCGGGCCCGCGCCGAGCAGTTGTACGCCGGCATCGGCGCCGACCGCTGGATCCTCCCGTTCGACCAGGGCACGCAGGCGGAACTCGACCTGGTCAAGGCGCTCCCGGACGACCGGGACTTCTGCCTGGGCGTGGTCGACGCGACGGCGCCGGAGCTGGAGGACATCGACACCGTGATGTCCCGTATGGACGCGGTCGGCGAGTTCAAGGACCTGGAGGACGGCGCGGTGTCGCCGTCGCGGGGCTTCGCGGATGTGGCATCGCGGCCCCTGCTGACCGCGGAGGACCAACGCCGCAAGCTGGTGCTGGTCGAGACCATCGCCCGGTACTGCTGGGGCAACGAGTTCTGACCGCTGATCGGCCGACTGCGGCGCCGTCGTGGTTGCTCGCGCAGTTCCCCGCGCCCCTGAAAGAAAGGGGCGCTGCAGTGCGCCCCTTCTTTTGCTTTGCGGGGCGCGGGGAACTGCGCGAGCAACCACACACAACCCGCGCCCCGGAACGCACCTGAGCCCGGCAGACGCTAGATGACCTCGGCGAAGGTCACCGTGCGTTCGGTCAGCAACGGCCACACCACCCCCACGACGACCTCCTTGAAGTGCTCGGCCGCCTTGTGCGCCTCGAACCCCTCCCGGTCGACATACCGCTCGTACAACAGAAACCCACCCGGCTCGCCCTCCACGACGTGCACCTCGTACATCAGGTTCGCGGGCTCCGTCCGCGTGGCCTCCCGCGCCTTCAGCAGCGCCGCGCGCACCACGGCCTCGTCGGCGGGCGCGCATCGATAGTGGGCGACGACTGTGTATGCCATCCGTCTTCTCCTCGGTACTTGTCCGGTCCGCCGATTCCAGCATGGATCATTCGCCCGACGGCCCGCGCACAGCGCAACCAATGCCTGCCCCCGCGGGGCTGGTGGACCCCCTCCCACATGGTGTGTTGTCGCAGACGGCCCGCACGGGCGGCAGCGCGGACGACGAAGGAAGTGATCTCCATGCGCACTGTGGAAACCCTCTTGGGCGGGGAGTGGGTGAGGACCGGCGAATGGATCGACGTCCACGACCCCGCCGACGTCCGTACCCCCTTCGCCCGCGTTCCGGCCCTGTCCGCCAAGGACGTCACCCGGGCCTACGACCACGCCGAGCGCGGCTTCGCCGGCTGGAAGCGCACCAGCCCCTTCGAACGGGCCCGGGTCTTCACCGAGGCGGCCAGGCTGATCCGGGAGCGGGCCGGGGAGATCGCCGCCGACGTCACCGCCGAGAACGGCAAGACCCTGGCCGAGTCGACCGGCGAGACCCTGAAGGCCGCCGACTTCCTGGAGTACTACGCGGGCCTCGCCCGCCAGGGCTACGGCACCCTGCTGCACGACGTACGTCCCGACCACCGTACGCACACCCAGCGCGAGCCGATCGGCGTGATCCTCGTGATCAGCCCCTGGAACGACCCGCTGATCACCCCGGCCCGCAAGCTCGCCCCGCTGCTCGCCACCGGCAACGCGGCCGTCTTCAAGCCGGCCACCGAGACGCCTCTGGCCGGACTGCACCTCGCCCGTGCCCTGTACGACGCGGGCCTGCCCGCGGGCGTCCTCAACGTCGTCACCGGCCGGACCGCCGAGATCGAGGAGGCGCTCCTCGACGACCCCCGGATCGTCGGCATCACCTTCACCGGCTCCAACGCCGTGGGCAACCGCATCCGGCGCCGCCTCGTCGACCGCAACGTCCGCTTCCAGGGCGAACTGGGCGGCAAGAACGCCTCGGTGGTGCTGCGCGACGCCGATCTGCCGGCCGCCGCGAAGGCCGTCGTGGCCGCCTCCTTCGGCCAGGCCGGGCAGCGCTGCACGGCCACCAGCCGGGTGATCGTGGAGCAGCCGGTGTACGACGGGTTCGTCACGCTGCTGGCCGCGGAGGTGCGGGCGCTCACCGTCGGCCCCGGCACCGACCCGGCCACCACCCTGTGCCCCCTGTCGAGTCCCAAGCAGCGGGACGGCGTCCTCGCCGACCTGAACAGGGCGGTGGAGCAGGGCGCGACCGTGCTCACGGGGGGCGGGGCGGACACCGGGCGGCCGCACGGCTGCTACGTGGAACCCACCGTCCTCACCGGCGTCACCCCGGACATGGCCGTCTGGCGGGAGGAGGTCTTCGGGCCCGTCCTCGCCGTCCGCGCGGTCGACGACTTCACCGCGGCCGTGGCGGCGGTCAACGACTCCGGCTTCGGGCTCGCCGCCGCCGTCTTCACCCGCGACCTCGGCTCGGCGTACCGCTTCGCCGACGAGGCCGAGTGCGGGCAGGTCGCGGTCAACACGACGACCACCGGCTGGGACGTCCACCTGCCCTTCGGCGGCTTCCACGACTCCGGTACCGGCTACAAGGAGCAGGGCGAGGAAGTCCTGAGGTTCTCCACCCGCGTCAAGACGGTGGCCGTCCACATCGGCGCACCGGAGCGGACCCATGGCTGACGAGACGGTCGGCGTCGTCGGGGCCGGCATCGTGGGCCTGGCCACGGCCCGTGAGATCGCCCTGCGCCGCCCCGGCACCCAGGTCGTGGTGTTCGAGAAGGAGCAGGAGGTCTCCCGGCACCAGACCGGCCACAACTCCGGTGTGGTGCACGCCGGCATCTACTACACACCCGGCAGTCTCAAGGCCGACCTGTGCGTGCGGGGCGTGTCCCTGCTGCGCGAGTACTGCCGGGACCGGCAGCTGCCGTACGACGAGATCGGCAAGCTGGTCGTGGCGGTCCGCGAGGACGAGCTGGGCCGGATGGAGAACCTGTACCAGCGGGCGCGGAACAACCACGTACCGGAGCTGCGGAGGATCTCGCGGGCGGAGATCAAGGAGCTGGAGCCGCATGTCGGCGGTATCGCGGCCCTGCACTCCCCGCGCACCGCGATCACCGACTACCCGGCGATAGCCCGTGCGTTCGCCCAGGACGTCGTGGACGCGGGCGGCGAGGTGCGACTCGGCTTCCCGGTCACCTCGATCACCACCGTGCCCGGCGGCGTCGAGGTGGCCTGCGGAGCGGACCGGGTCCGGGTGGACCGGCTGATCCTCTGTGCCGGCCTCCAGTCCGACACCGTCGCCCGGCTGGCGCAGGACGGACCGGAGCCCCGGATCATCCCCTTCCGCGGCGAGTACATGCTGCTCAGGCCGGACCGGGCGCATCTCGTGCGCGGCCTCGTCTACCCGGTACCCGACCCGCGCTATCCCTTCCTCGGCGTGCACTTCACCCCGCGCGTCGACGGCTCGGTGGAGGTCGGACCCAACGCCGTCCTCGCCCTCGCCAAGGAGGGCTATCGGCGCAGCCGGGTCTCGCCCCGGGACCTGCTGGCTCTCGCCGCCTACCCCGGTGCCTGGCGGATGGCCGCACAGCACTGGCGCACCGGCATCAAGGAGTACCGCGGCTCGTTCTCCAGGGCCGCCTTCATGAAGGACGCCGAGCTGTACGTGCCGGGCGTCGGCGTCCGCGACGTGGTGCGCGGGGGCGCGGGCGTGCGCGCCCAGGCGCTGGACCGGGACGGCACGCTCGTCGACGACTTCCGTGTCCACCGGGTCGGCCGGATCACGGCCGTACGCAACGCCCCCTCGCCGGCCGCCACGGCCTCCATGGCGATCGCCGAACACATCACCTCGGCCGTCTTCGACGACGCCTGAGACAGCGGCCGCACACCCCGCGAACAGCGCACTTCCGCGCAACAACAGCTTGCGCTCCGGGATCTCCGCAAGAGCGCACCGGCCGCCTAGCGTTCCTTCCATACCGCTCCACCACCCCCCTCCGAGAGAAAGAGTCCGGACATGTTCGTCGTCGACACGCAGATCCACATCTGGAAGGAAGAGACCCCGGACCGCCCCTGGGTGCCCGGCGCCCGGGAGCGGATCCGGCTCAACGGCCACCGCGAGGACCCCTTCTCCTACGAGGAGGCCCTGGAGCTGATGGACGAGGCCGGCGTGAACCGGGCGCTGATCCTGCCGCCGTCCTGGGAGGGCGACCGCATCGACTACGCCCTGGAGGCCTGCGAGGCCCACCCGGACCGGTTCGGCATCATGGCCCGCATCCCGCAGAACAAGCCCGAAGAGGGCAAGGCGATGCTCCGGGACTTCGCGCAGAACCCGCATGTGAAGGGCACCCGGCTCACCTTCCACCGGCCGCAGGACCGCAACTGGATGATCGACGGCACCAACGACTGGTACTGGCCGATCGCCGAGGAACTGGGCATCCCGACCATGGTCCACGCGCCGATCTGGAAGCGGGAGCTGGGCGAGATCGCCGCCAAGCACCCCGAGCTGAAGATCATCATCGATCACATGGGCATCATGGCCCGCTGCGTCGACGACGCGATCGGCTACTGGGTCTCGGAGACCGCCGACCTGCACGTCCACCCGAACATCTACGTCAAGGTGTCGGCGCTGCCGGGCTACTCCACCCAGCCCTTCCCGAACGGCAACATCCAGAAGTACGTGCGCGAGATGGTCGACAAGATGGGACCGCAGCGCTGCTTCTACGGCACCGACATCACCCGGCTGCTCGGCCACGGCATCACCTACACCGACACGATCGAGCAGTTCACCAAGCACTGGGACTTCACGCCCGAGGAGCTTGAATGGATCATGGGCCGCGGTATCTCCGAGGTCCTGAACTGGCCGATCGAGGGCTGAGGAAACTCCGGCGATGACCAACAACCCACGGACCGACGGCGGGGACGCCGTCGTCTCCGCCTTCAACGCGGCGGGCGCCGACTACGTCTTCTGCTCCTCGGGGTCCGAATGGGCCCCGGTGTGGGAGGCGCTGGCCCGCCGCCACCGCGACGGCGAGCCCGCCCCGCGGTACCTCGACCTGACCCACGAGACGGTCGCCGTGGGCATGGCGACCGGGTACGGGCTGATCGAGCGCCGCCCGCAGGGCGTACTGCTGCACGCGGCGCCGGGCCTGCTGCAGGGCTCGATGGCCGTGCACGGCGCGCTGCTGGCCGGCGTGCCGATGGTCGTCGCCTCGTCGGAGTCGACGACGTACGGCGACGCACCCGGGCACGATCCGGGCGGCCAGTGGTACCGCAACCTGTCGATCGTGGGCGGGCCGCACGGCATCGCCCAGCCGTTCACCAAGTGGTCCACCGAGGCCGCCAGTGTGCACACGCTCCCGGTCATGATCACCCGGGCGGCCGAGCTGGCCCGGCGGGCCCCGGCCGGACCGGCGTACCTGAACATCCCGCTGGAGATCCTCCTGGAGGAGTGGGACGGCCGTGCGGCCAAGCCCGTCGTCCCGCCGGGCTCCACGCACAGTTCGCCGGAGGAGGTCGACCCGGTCGCGCAGCTGATCCGGGAGGCGGCCAACCCCGTGATCGTCACCGAGACGGCGGGGCGCGAGGCGGGCGGCTTCGAGGCTCTGGTCGCCTTCGCCGAGGCCTGGAACATCCCGGTCGTGGAGCCGGACTCGGCGGTGTGCGGCAACTTCCCGCGCACCCACCCGCTGCACGCGGGCAGTGACATCGGCCCGTGGATGGACACGGCCGACCTCGTCCTGCTGGTGAACTGCCGGGCGCCCTTCTACCCGCCATCCCGCCGCCCGTCCAAGGCCAGGATCGTCGTCATCGACGAGGTCCCCCAGCGTCCGCACGTCGTCTACCAGGTGCTCTTCGCCGACACCTACCTGGAGGGCAACGTCGCCAACACCCTGCGCCAGCTGACCAAACGGGCGCGGGACCTCGACGAGCGGGCGGTCGAGGTACGCCGGGCGGCGCAGGAGGAACGGCACGCCGCGGAGGAGTCCGCGATCGCGGCGGCGGAGACGAAGGCGGCCGAGGCCAAGGGCGTCGACCCGGTGCTGGTCGCTGCCACCCTGCGCAGGCTGGTGCACGGTCAGGACGCGATCGTCGTCGACGAGACCATCACCCACAGCCGGGTCGTCAAACGCCATCTCCGGACCGCCGACCCGGACTCCTACTTCTACGTCCAGGGCGGACTCGGCCAGGGCATCGCGGTCGCCCTCGGCGTCAAACTCGCCGCCGGGGAACGGCCGGTGGTCCTCACCATCGGCGACGGCGCCTTCACCTACAACCCGGTGATCCCCTCGTACGACGCCTCGAACGCCTACGAACTCCCGCTGCTGATCGTGGTGTTCAACAACCGTGTCTACAAGTCGATGAACCTGAACCACCGGCGCTTCTACCCCGACGGCGCGGCCGCCGAGACCGGCGAATGGCTCGGCACCGATCTGCACCGGCTGCCCCGGCTCGCCGCGTTCGCCGAGCCGTTCGGCATGCACACCGAGACGGTCGACACCTCGGAGGCGCTCGCGCCGGCGCTGGAGCGCGCCCTCAAGGCCGTGGCCGAGGGCACGACCGCCGTCGTGGACGTCCTAGTCACCCGCTAGCCAGGAGACACACCACCGCCATGTCCAACACCCCCACCAAGATCGTGGTGCCCGCCGACGACCTGCGCGACTTCTCCGCCGCCCTGCTGGAGAAGGGCGGCCTGAGCGCCGAGCACGCCCGGACCACCGCCGACGTGTTCGTCTGGGCCGCGCAGCGCGGCGTCGACTCGCACGGCACCGCCCGCGTCCCCGCCTACCTGGACCTGCTCGCCAAGGGCGTCGCCAACGCACAGCCGCGGATGACCGTCGAGTCGTCGGTTCCGGCCGCCGCGGTCCTCGACGCCGACCGGGCCCCGGGCCCGGTGGCCCTGACCGCCGCCGCCGACGAGGCGGTACGACGGGCCCGCGCGACCGGCATCGCCTCGGTCGGCGTCCGCCGCACGGTGCACACCGGCGCCATCGGCTACTACGTGTCCCGGATCGCCGAACAGGGACTGGTCGGGCTCGGGTTCGTGGCCGGTATGCCCAACATGGGCTACACCGGCGTCAGGGGCGCGGCCGTCGCCACCAGCCCGCTCGCCATCGCCGTACCGGCCCGTGGCCACGCCCCGCTGCTGCTGGACATGGCCACCGCCACCATCGCCCTCGGGAAGATCCGCCAGGCGAAGGCGAGCGGCACGCCGCTGCCGGCGGGCGCGGCCGCCACGGAGGACGGCACGCCGACGACCGACCCGGAACTGGCGGTCATGCCCCTGCCGCTGGGCGGCGCCAAGGGCTCCGGCATGTCGCTCGCCTTCGAGCTCCTGACCAGCGTCCTGGTCGGCGCGCCGATCTTCGCGGCCTTCCACGCGGGCGACCGCAAGCACCGCCAGAACGCCCTGCTCATCGCCGTGGACCCGGCCGCCTTCGGCGACCCGGAGGCCTTCACCGCGAACGTCGACGACACCCTGAGCACGCTGAAGGGCCTGCCGGTCGCGGACGGCGCGGACGGGGTGTTCTATCCCGGTGAGCGCAGCGCGGCGGTGGCGGCGGAGCGGGCGGCGAAGGGGATCCCGGTCGCTCCGAAGGTGTGGCGCGAACTGACCGAGCGTGCTGAGCAGTTGGGCGTTGTCGCGCCGCAACTCGAAGGCTAGGCGCTCCGCTGGAGGCGCTGATCTGTCGACTGCGGCGCCGTCGTGGCTGGTCGCGCAGTTCCCCGCGCCCCTGACGGGGCGCTGCATGAGCGCCCTTTCTTTTAGGGGCGCGGGGAACTGCGCGACCAGCCCCCGACAACCGTCGGTCGCCCACCGGCAGCCCCCCGAGCTCTCAGGCGCCCGGCTCCCGAACGCCCCGCACATGGCGCGCGATGAGCGCATAGACCTCGCGTGCCCGCACGTCGTCCTTGCCGTCGTAGCCGTGATCGGCCCCCGCCACTTCGTGGTGCTCGACCAGTGCCCCCACGGCCCCCAGCCGCGAGGCGTACCGCTCGCCCTCCGCCCTGAGCAGGTCGTACTCGGCGGTGATCACCAGTGCCGGGGCGATGCCCGTGAGGTCGGCGGTGTCGGACGGATGGGCGGGGGAGACCAGCGGGTCGGTGCGCTCCTTCGGCTCCGGGACGTACGCCGTGTCGAAGACCTCGGCCATCCAGGGCCGCAGCAGCGGCTTGGCGACGGCGGCCCGCTTGTCGCCCGCGCTCGTCGCCAGGTCCAGCGGGGGATAGTGCAGGACCTGGAGGGCTATCGAGGGGCCGCCCCCGGCCAGCGCCTGCCGGGCCACCGCCGCCGCGAGCCCGCCGCCGGCGCTCTGCCCGCCCACGGTCAGCCGCGTGCCGTCCCAGCCCTGCTCGGCCGCGTGCTCGGCGACCCAGCGGACCACCTCGTAGGCCTGGTGCGGCGGAGCCGGGAAGGGATGCTGCGGGGCGACGACGTAGTCGACGTTGACCACGGCGACCTCGGCCTCGGCGGCCAGGAACCGGCAGAGCGGGTCGTCGAGTTCGGTCAGCGACATGACGTAACCGCCGCCGTGGAAGTTGACGTGCACCGGGGGAGCGGGGTCCGTGGCCGCCGGCAGGTACACCGTGGCACGGGCCGGTCCGACCGCCGTCGGGATCGTCAACGACCTCACCGTGCGAGGAAGTTCGGGGAACCGGGCGTGCGAGGCGGCATCCGAGCCCGGGCCGCTCGGGCGTCGGCTCGCGAGCAGGGTCAGCCGCTGCATGGTCTTCGCGGCGAGTGCGGCGACCGAAGGGCGGGCCAGGAGGGACATACGGCTCCGATCGGGAGGGGCGTGCGCTGCGGGGCGGCGCCGGCCGGACGACGGATCAACCATCAGGATTCCTGCTGATCGTCGGGTGACGATAACCCGCGTTCCGAACGTGGTGTCAAGCCCCCGCGCCGATCAGTGGCGGTGCGGACCCGGCCCGTGGTGGTCGCGCGGCGGGTGGCCGCAGGGGGCGTGGCCGGGGGGCGGTGGAACCGGCGTCCCGGTGTCCCGGAGGGCGGTCACGCACGCGACGAACTGGGCGCCGTCGATCATGTGCTCGCTGTCGGAGGCGGCCTCGGCGAGACTCGCGCAGGACACCGCCAGCAGCGCGGCACCGGCGACCAGCGGCAGCGCGCGGCGCGGTGGCGGCGGGGCGAGCAGCGCCCGGACCCGTTGCGGCACCGCGCCTCCGGTCGCCGCGAGTGTGGCCCGCTCCGGGGCCTTGGCCGAGGCGAGGGCCGCCCGGCCCACCGCGCGGGCCACGACCCGTCGGTCCCCGAGGCGTGCCGCGGCCTCCTCGTCGGCCCAGCGCTCCAGCACGAAGCCGCCGGTCTCGGCGACGGGCCGCAGCAGCGGACAGACCGCCGCGGTGAGCCGCCAGGCGGTCTGGAAGAGGTGATGGCGGGCGCGCAGATGGGCCCGCTCGTGCGCGAGCAGCGCCTCTCGTTCGGCGTCGCCGAGACAGCGCAGCATCCCGTGCGAGACCACGATCCGGCCCGGCGCCCCCGGAAGCGCGAAGGCGTGCGGCGACGCGTCGTCGAGCACGGCCAGCTCCAGGTCCCCGGGCAGCCGTGCGCACTCCCGGCGCGCCCAGAGCAGATGCCGTACCTGCCGTGCGGCGGAGACCGCGAGGCCGGTGAGGGAGGCGAGCAAGGTGACCGCCGCGATCGCGGACACGGTGAGGTACACCGGGTCGTCCGCGCGCACCGCCGTCACCGACCAGCGGCCCTCCCTGGCGACCTCCGGGATCTGTGCGAGCCCGGTGAACGCCAGCAGCGCCAGCGAACCCAGCCAGCCGAGCGCCGTCACCAGCGAGCCGCCGGCCAGCGCCCAGGCCGCCGGCCGCGGCGCGAACCGCCCGGCGAGCCGGGGCGCCAGGGCCGCGAGGACCACGGTGACCACGAAGGGGACGTAGACGCTGACGGTCATCGGCTCACGGTCCTTCGTCGGCGGGGTGGCCGTCGTGCTCCCCGAGCAGGCGGTACAGCAACTGCTCGTCCTGCTCGGAGAGTTCGGAGACGAACCGGGTGAGCACGGCCTCCCGGTCGGAACCGCGCTCCAGCAGGGTGTGCATGCGCTGGGCGGTGTCGGAGGCCTCGTCGCGCACCGGCGCGTACACGTGGCCGCGGCCCGCCCGGTGCCGTACGAGCGTGTTCTTGTCGTGGAGCCGGGACAGGATCGTCAGCACCGTCGTGTAGGCGAGGTCCCCCGGGAGCCGTTCCTGGACCTGCCGGGCGGTCAGCGGTCCGGAAGCGGCCCAGAGTGCCGCCAGTACGCCGCTCTCCAACTCGCCGCGCGCCCGCCGGCCGGAGGTCTCGCCGCTCTCCCCGATCTTACGGTCGCGCACCGTTCACCGTCCTTCAGCCCCTGCTCGACGCCACAGCCTACCGGGCGCGCCACCGCGGCCCGCCGTTGCGTGACCACGGAGTCCGACGGCCGGCGCATACGCTGACCGCAGTACGGGGGTAAACCCGCGCAGTAATTTACTTGAGTTACGCAACGATATGGTAAACTGGCCGGTATGCCCACAGAACCGCTGCCAGCCGTCCCCGCCGCCACCTCGGAGGTCGTGGAGATCGAGCGCGCCCTGACCCGTATCACCTACCTGAGCACCCGGGCCCGGCAGCACGAGCGGCTGATGGCCCTCGCCGGTGTCCCGCTCGACCGCGCCGCGGTGGCCCTGCTGCGCCAGATCGCCGACTCCGAGCCGCTGCGCCCGGGGGAGCTGGCGCAGCGGCTCGGAGTCGAGGCGTCCCACGTGACGCGTACCGTGCAGCAGCTCCAGAGGTCGGGATACGTCACCCGGGTCCCCGACCCCGACGACCGCCGTGCCCAGCGGATCGAGCTCACCGACGTCGGCCGGGCGGCCGTCGACCGCGTCCGGGACGCCGGGGCGCGCGGCATGCAGCTGGCCCTGAACGGCTGGGAGCCCGAGGAGCTGCGGCAGCTGGCCACGCTCTTCCATCGCATGGTCGACGACTTCCTGACCTACGCGGTCGAGGACGAGCCCGGCCAGGAACCGGCCGAGACGGCACCCCCGGCCTCACGGGCGGGGTGAGGCCGTCCGCGAGGCCGCGCCGCGCGATCGGCGGCGGCCCGCCACGAGGGTCGGTGCGGGGGACCCCTCGCACGCGCCGCCCGGAGCGGGACCCGACGGGGGGCGGAGCGGTACCGCCCGGTAATATCCGGCGGCAGGTCGTCTGAGGAGGCTTCGTGGGCCGTTCCGAACGTTCACCCCTGCTGCTGGCGGGACTGCTGGCCGCGGCCGGCGTCGCGCACTTCGCGGTGCCGAAGTCGTTCGACGCGACGATCCCGAAGGCGCTGCCGGGGTCGCCGAGAACGTGGACGTACGCCAGCGGGGCCGTGGAGCTGGCACTGGCGGCGGGGATCGCCCTGCCGCGCACCCGCGCGGTGGCGGCCCGGGCGGCCACCGCCTTCTTCGTGGGCGTGTTCCCGGCCAATGTCCAGATGGCCGTCGACTGGCAGAAGCGGCCCGAGCCGCTCAGGACCGCGGCCCTCGCCCGGCTGCCGCTCCAGGTTCCCCTGGTGCTGTGGGCGCGCGGTGTCGCACGCAACGAGGAGGGCCGATAGATGGCGGCAACTGTCGAGGTGGGAAGCAGGATCGAGGACTTCGCGCTGCCGGACGAGACCGGTACGACGCGGACCCTCACGGATCTGCTGGCCGACGGGCCGGTCGTGCTGTTCTTCTATCCCGCCGCCCTGTCGGCCGGCTGCACCGCGGAGGCCTGCCACTTCCGGGACCTCGCCGCCGAGTTCGCGGCCGTCGGCGCCCGGCCCGTCGGGATCAGCGGGGACAGCGTGGACCGCCAGCAGGAGTTCTCCGGCAAGCACACGCTCGGCATGCCGCTGCTCTCCGACGCGGACGGTGCCGTGCGGGAGCTGTTCGGTGTGAAGCGGGGCTTCTCGCTCGCTCCCACCAAGCGGGCCACGTTCGTCATCGCCCAGGACCGCACCGTCCTGGAGGTCGTCCGCAGCGAGCTGCGGATGAACACCCACGCCGACCGGGCACTGGAGGCCCTGCGCGCCCACCGGGGCTGAGCGGACGCCGCGGCCCCGCGCTTGATGCACTCGGGCACAGGTCTCATCCTGGGGCGTATGGAGCGTGTCGCTGCCGCGGCGGTCATCGACGCCCTGGGCAGGGTGACGGGGTGGAGCGAGGGTGCGCGGGCGCTCACCGGCCACCGGGCCGAGGAGGTGGTGGGCAGGCCGGCCGCCGACCTCCTCGCCGAGGCGGTCCCCGCCCGTGCGCTGGCCGCCCGCTCCGGGACCGTCGCACTGCGGCACGCCGACGGACGCCGCATGGAGATCGCCCTGACCGCCTGCCCGGTGCTCGGCCCCGACGGCGGGACCACCGGCTACGTGCTCACCGTCGACCCGCCCCGGCCGGCCGACCCCACCCTGGCCGGCCAGGCCTTCCAGCAGGCCTCCATGTCCATGTCGGTCTTCGACGTCCGCCAGCACTACCTCCGCTCCAATGCCGCCGCCTGCCACGTCATGGGCGTCCCCGAAGAGGCACTGCTCGGCCGTTTCTTCCTGGACACCGTCGAGGAGGCCCCGCACAGCGAGGGCTTCCTGAGCCATCTGCGCCAGGTCGTCGAGACCGGCCGGCCGGTCCGCTACGAGAGCTTCACCGGAGCCCCGGCCCTGAACCGGGACCACGCCTGGAGCATCGAGATGTGGCCCCTGCGCGACCCCGCCGGCGAGCTGACGGCCGTCGCCCTGGCCGCCTTCGACAACACCGAGCAGTACCTGGCCCGGCTCCGGCTCGCCCTTCTCAACGAGGCGGCCACCGCCATCGGCACCACCCTGGACGTGGTGCGCACCGCAGAGGAACTCGTCGAACTCCTCGTCCCCCGGTACGCCGACTTCGCCAGCGTCGACCTCCTCGACTGGGTCCTCGGCGCCGAGGAACTGCCCACCGTGCCGGAGGGCGACATCTCGCTGCGCCGCGTCGCCCACGGCTCGGCGACCGAGGGCACCCCCGAGGCCGCCGTACGCCTCGGCGACGCCGAGGTGCACCTGGCCGCCTCCCCGCCGGCGCGGGCGCTGCGGGAGCGACGGGCCGTGGTCGGCCAGGCCGGTGAGCCCGAGTTCCGCCGCTGGGTCGAGGAGCGCAACGCCCGCTCGCCCGCCGGCCGGGCCCATCGCCGGGGCGTCCACTCCATGATCGCCGTACCCCTGCAGGCCCGGGGCGTCCTGCTCGGCGTCGTGGTGGGCGTGCGCATGCGCCACCCCGACGACTACGTCATCGACGACACCGTCTTCGCCGAGGAACTCGCCAGCCGCGCCGCCGTCTGCATCGACAACGCCCGCCGCTTCGCCCGTGAGCGCTCCACCGCGCTCGCCCTCCAGCACAGCCTGCTGCCCCGCGGCCTTCCCCAGGCCGCCGTCGAGGTCGCCCACCGCTATCTGCCCTGCGGATCGCTGGCCGGCATCGGCGGCGACTGGTTCGACGTGATCCCGCTCTCCGGCAGCCGGGTCGGCCTGGTCGTCGGCGACGTGGTCGGCCACGGCATCCGCTCCTCCGCCACCATGGGCCGCCTGCGCACCGCCGTACGCACCCTCGCGGACGTGGACCTGCCCCCCGACGAACTCCTCACCCACCTCGACGACCTGGTCACCCACCTCGCCGCCGACGGCTCCGGCGAGGAGGTCGCCGAGCTGGGCGCCACCTGCCTGTACGCCGTCTACGACCCGGTCTCGCGCCGGCTCAGCCTGGCCGCCGCCGGGCACCTGGCGCCCGCGGTCGTGCTGCCGGGCGGCGCGGCCGAGGTCATCGGGATGACCGCGGGTCCGCCGCTCGGCGTCGGCGGTCTGCCCTTCGAGGCGACGGAGCTCGAACTGCCCGAGGGGGCCGTCGTCGCCCTCTACACGGACGGTCTGGTCGAGGACCGGGACCGGGACGTGGACCGCGCCACCGAGGAGATGTGCCGTGCCCTGAGCGCACCCGCCGACTCGCTGGAGGCGCTCAGTGACAACGTGCTCAAGGCCGTCCTGCCGGAACAGCCCTCCGACGACGTCGCCCTGCTGCTGGTCCGCACCCGCGTCCTCGGCGGCGACCGGGTCGCCACCTGGGACGTGCCGCCCGACCCGGCCCAGGTGGCGCACTTCCGGCAGGCGGCCACCGAGCAGCTCGGCGAATGGGGCCTGGACGACGCCGCCTTCGTCACCGAACTCGTCGTCAGCGAGCTCGTCACCAACGCGATCCGCTACGGCGAACCGCCCATCCAGCTGCGCCTGATCCGCGACCGCGCGCTCATCTGCGAGGTCGCGGACGGCAGTTCGACCTCACCGCACCTGCGCCGGGCGCACGCCTACGACGAGGGCGGCCGCGGCCTGCTCCTGGTCGCCCAGCTCACCCAGCGCTGGGGCAGCCGGCAGACGGGCAGCGGCAAGATCATCTGGGCCGAACAGCCGCTGCCCGAAGGCCCGTTGCCGGTCACCGGCGCCTGACCGGTACGAGGCACGACGGTCTACTCGAAGTCGCAGCCCGGGTTCGGCACCGACTCCGCGTACGGCGAGCCGTGCGGCAGGACGTACAGCACGTCCAGCACCAGGTCGGTGTCGCCGAGGTTGGCGCCCAGGTGCACATCGCCCGGCCCGCCCGACTCGTAGACGGTGCCGCCCCGCCGGTAGACGCCGTCCTCCCGGCAGTCGGAGTGGAAGTGGCTGAGGGTGCCCTTCTGGACGTACCCGTAGACCGGGCCGTCGTGGTAGTGCCAGCCGGTGGTCTGGCCGGGCGGGACGGTGATCTCCCGCAGGACGTAGTCCGTGTCGCCGACGGTGGTCTGGCTGATCACCCTGCCGGTGACACCGGGTCCGGCGGGGGTGGCGTAGGCGGTGCCGCAGGTCAGCAGAGTGCCGGCGGCCACCGCCCCGGTCAGGGCGGTACGGAGCGCGGTACGCATGTGGGGCCTCCTGAACCGAAGATCGGATACCGTCGCGAACATAGGCCCCCGCAGGGCGTCCCGGGGCCGGAACGGCCCGATCCGGCAGCGGCTCACAACTCCCGGTGGCCGCCCGGGGCGCCGTCGGGCCCGGGTGCTCCCTTCCGCGGTGCGCACCGGGCTGCCAAGATCCTTGCTGGATGGGTACCGACGACCACTCGGAGCACGCATGACGACGGACCGGGGTACGGCAGGACGGGTGACGGGCGTCGCCGAGCCCGAGGTGAGACCCGTCGCCGGGCACATCGGAGCCGAGATCACCGGCGTCGACCTCACCGGGGAACTCGACGAGGCCGTGGTCGGGCTGATCCGGGAGGCCGTGCTGCGCTGGAAGGTCGTCTTCTTCCGGGACCAGCGTCTGGACCACGCCGGGCACGTCGCCTTCGCCCGGCGGTTCGGCGAACCGGTCGTGCTCGGCCGGCGCGGCAGCGCCTCACCCGCCGGCTTCCCCGAGGTGGAGACCACCGCCGACCGGCTGGAACTGGGCGGCCGGTTCGGGATGGAGCACGAGGAGTGGCTCCAGCGGCGCCGGCACACCCTGCTGCGCGGCTGGCACTGCGATCACGGGGCGCGGATCGACCCGCCGGCCGCGACCGTCCTGCGCGCCGAGACCGTACCGCCCTACGGCGGCGACACCACCTGGGCGAACCTCGCCGCCGCCTACGCCGGGCTCTCCGCGCCGGTGCGCGCCTTCGTGGACGGCCTGCGCGCCGAGCACCGCCTCGGCGTCGGCTACCAGCCCCGCCCCGGCGACGACTCCTACCTGCGCCACCTGCTGGACCACCAGGTCGCCTCGGTCCACCCGCTGGTGCGCGTCCACCCGGAGAGCGGGGAGCGGGTGCTGTACGTCAACGGCTACTACGTCGAGCAGATCGCCGACGTCTCCCGCCCGGAGAGCGCCGCTCTGCTGGAGATGCTCCTCGAACAGGCCGTACGGCCCGAGTACACGGTCCGCTTCCGCTGGGAGCCCGGCAGCGTCGCCTTCTGGGACAACCGGGCCACCATCCACCTCGCGCCCAGCGACAACGCCCACCTGGGCCTGCCTCGCGTCATGCACCGGGTGATGCTGCACGGCGAGGTCCCGGTCGGGGTGGACGGCAGGCCGTCGGAGCCGGTGACCGGCACGCAGGCGGGCCGCTGGTGACTCAGCCGGTGGTTCCCGGGCGCCAGCCGAGCGCCGGTCCCAGCCGGGTCGCCAGGTCCGTGAGGATCTGGACGTAGTCCTCGTGCTCGAACGTGAACGGCAGGGCGAAGGCCACCTCGTCGACCTCGCGGAACCCGGCGTGCGCGTGCAGTTGCTCGACCAGTTCCGCCGAGGTGCCCACCAGGTCCGGCGCGAACAGCAGACGCGCCGGGCCCTGCGGTGCCGTGGTACGGGGCAGGCGCTTGGCCGCGTACGCCTCGTACTTGGCGCGCTGTTCGGGTGTGGCGGAGTCGGTGGGGATGACGACCAGGCCCTGGGAGACCCGGGCCGCCGCGCCGTCCGGGTGGTGGGCGCGGAACTCGCGGATGTGCGAGAGCTGGATCTGCGCGAAGTCGTGCGCGTCCTCGGGGCCACCGGCCCGTACGACACTGCTGGTCAGGAAGTTCATGCCGTGCTCGCCCGCCCAGCGAGCCGAGCTCAGGCTGCCGCCGCCGTACCAGAGCCGCTGTCCGAGGCCGGGCGAGTGCGGCTGGACGACGTCGGAGAACACCTCGAAGCCCTCGACCCCGCTGAAGTCGGTGGCCGCCTTGCCCCGGACGAAGTCCAGGAGCCGCCGGACCCGTTCGTAGCCGAAGTCCTCGACGTCGGCGGTGTCCGGGTAGAGGGCCTCCTTGACCTGCTCGTAGTGCATGGGCGGGCCCACGCTCACGCCGGGGTTGAGCCGGCCGCCGGACAGCAGGTCGACGGTCGCCAGGTCCTCGGCCAGCCGCAGCGGGTTCTCCCAGCCCAGCGGGATCACCGCGGTGCCCAGCTCGATCCGGCTGGTGCGCTGCGAGGCCGCCGCGAGCACGGCCACCGGCGAGGAGATGCCGTACTGGAGGTGCCGGTGGCGCACCCAGGCGCTGTCGAAGCCGAGCCGCTCGCCCAGTTCGATGATCTCCAGCGTGGACTCGTGCCCCCGGCCCGGATCCGCGCCGTCGAACAGGCCGATGGTGAGGAAGCCCAGTCTGCGCAGCGGGCGGGGGGTGGACGGCACGGGTCCTCCAGCGGTCGTACGTCAGTTCTGCCCCGATTGTGGCACCCGAACATTGCGGCAGTGTGATCGGCTTCTGATCAGGTCAGGGGGATGGTGATCTCGTCCTCGACCGGCGGGTCCAGCTCCTGCGGACGGTTCCCGGTGGCGGCGAAGCAGCGCAGCCGGACCGCCTCGGGGCTGACGTCCAGACGCAGGAAGCACTTGAAGAAGGGCGGGCTGTAGGTGGGCGAGCCCGGGGAGAACAGCTGGGTGTAGATCTTCTTCACCGGCAGCCGGAAGCGGGCGCCGCGGTCCGGCCGGCTGCCGGCGCCGAGCAGACTCGCGACCAGCCGGGTACGCCGGGTGACCCGGGTGTCCGGGCCGGGGGCACGGCCGGTCCTGATGCCGAGCCGCTCGGCGATCACGGCCGTCGCCTCCGCCTCGGTGAGGGCGAAGAACCGGGGCAGGCGCAGCCGGCGGCCGTACAGCCGGCTGTAGAAGGCGAGGGAGTCGCCGCGCAGCGGATAGCAGCGGAAGTCGTCCTCGGTGACGTTCGCGACCGACACCGGGGGGATGGTGTGGGTGGCGTGCATGAAGGCACCGCCGCCGCCCGCGACCACGTACTGGATGGTGCGGCCGTGCACGTCGACGGGGTAGCGCTGGTAGTTGTGGATGTCGCCGCCGATCGCCGCCACATACCGGTGGGCCGGGTCGCGGACGATGTCGTCGACCGTGCCGCCGCCCTCGATCGGGCACGGGTGGTGCTCGCCGTCCACGTACAGCGGGGAGCCGGTGACGAGGATCTTCGGACGCGGCCCCTTGGACACCTCGCGCAGCCAGGCGCCCTGTTCGGCGTCGACGGTGCCGAGCAGACCGGTGTCGATGCCGACGATCCGGACCGGCCCGGCGTCGATGGCCCAGTACGGTCCCGGCTGTTCGGCCAGTTGCCGCTGCGCCGACCGCAGCTTCCGCGCCTCCGCCAGGAGTCGCTCGTCCGCCGGGCCCGGCCGGTGCCAGAGCAGGGCGCGCCACCAGGCACGGGTGAGCGGACGCGGCCCCGGCCCGGCCGGCAGCGGCGGGGCGTCGCCGCAGAAGACGCGCATGAACGCGCCGAGGTCCTCGTACCAGTCGTGGTTGCCGGGTATCGCGTATATCGGCGCCGGATAGTCCTGGTACGGACGGAAGAACTTGGTGCCGTAGTCGTCGGCGGCCCCGACCGGATAGATCACGTCGCTCGCGATCACCGCGAAGTCGGTGTCCTGGCCCGCCTTCAGGAACCCGGGCACGACGGCGTACTGCGAGGCGTCGCCCTCACCCGTGTCGCCGATCACCATGAACGAGAACCGGTCCGCCTCGTGACGCCGGACCACCTTGTCGGCGGGCGCCCCGGCCGCCGCCTGCTGCGCCACCCAGCGGCTGCGGGTACGGCCGGTCGGGTCGCCGAACCAGGACGCCAGCACCCCGTTGCGGGCCGCCCACAGGGTCTTCGGGTTGAACCAGAACAGCTTCTCGACATGGTCCGGCATCAGTTGCCGGTAGGCGCCAGGCTCGGCCTCGCCCCAGCCGGCGCCTTCTGCGGTTTCGCGTGAGGAGTCAGACACGCGGGAACCGTACATCGATCAACGGGCGGTTCCGGCGCAGGGGTTCGGGCAGCGACGCGGGGCCCGGCTTACGAGGTCCTTCCACGGTGGAAATCGTCCCGTAACGCCAAGCGCGTCTACTCATAGGCAACAACGATTCATAACAGTGGACATCCTGTAGTGAGCAGGGAGGGCCCCATGACGACCGAACCCGAAGCAGCCGCCCCCGATCTCGCCGAAGCGGTGCGGGCCGACGGCGTCGAGTTCGTCCTCGCCGTCTTCGTCGACCTGACCGGCAAGCCGTGCGCCAAGCTCGTCCCCGCCCAGGCCGTCGGGGAACTGCGGGACGAGGGCGTCGGTTTCGCCGGATACGCGGCCGGCGCCCTGGGCCAGCAGCCCAGCGACCCGGACGTCGTGGCCCGGCCCGACGCCTCCTCGTACACCCCCCTTCCGTTCGTGAAACCCGGCCTCGCCCTCGTCCACTGCGACCCGTACGTCGAGGGGAAGCCCTGGCCGTACGCCCCGCGCGTGGTCCTGCGCACCCTGCTGGAGCGGGCCGCCGCGCAGGGCCTCTCCCTGGCGGTCGGTGCCGAGGTCGAGTACTTCCTGGTCAACCGGGACGAACACGGCGTGCTCAGCGTCGCCGACCGCAGGGACAACGCCGCACAGCCCTGTTACGACGCCCGCGGCCTGACCCGGATGTACGACCACCTCACCGCCGTCTCCAGCGCCATGAACAGCCTCGGCTGGGGCAACTACGCCAATGACCACGAGGACGGCAACGGCCAGTTCGAGCAGAACTTCCGGCACGCCGACGCCCTCACCACCGCCGACCGGGTCATCACCATGCGGTACCTGGTGTCGGTCCTCGCCGAACAGCGGGGCATGACCGCCACGTTCATGCCGAAGCCGTTCACCGACCGCACCGGCACCGGCATGCATCTGCACATGTCCCTGTGGCGGGGGAGCGAGCCGGCCTTCCCCGATCCCACCGACACCCGCGGCCTCGGACTCTCCCCGCTCGCCTACTCCTTCGTCGCCGGGATCATCGAGCACGCGCGGGCCCTGCAGGCGGTCATCGCGCCCACCGTCAACTCGTACAAGCGGACCGGCGCCGTCTCCACCCGCTCGGGCGCCACCTGGTCGCCGCGCGTCGCCGGCTACGGCGGCAACGACCGCACCCACTTCGTCCGCGTCCCCGACGGCAACCGGATCGAACTGCGCGGCGGCGACGGCTCCGCCAACCCCTACCTCGCCGCTGCCGCCGCCCTGGCCGCCGGTCTCGACGGCATCGGACGCGGCCTGGACCCCGGCGAACCGGGGGCCGGCGGCAAGGGACCGGAACTCCCGCCCACCCTTCTGCACGCCGTCGAGGCGCTCCAGGCCGACGACGTGATCAGCGGCACCCTCGATGCGGCCGGACCGGGGGTGAGCCGCTACTTCGCCGATCTCAAGCGCGAGGAGTTCTTCGACTGGCACGCCACGGTCGGCGCCTGGGAGCTGGACCGCTATCTGACCGCCTTCTGACCGCCTTCTGAACGGACTCGGGAAGGGACTTGCCATGTGCGGAATCGTCGGGCTCCATCTACGCGAGCCCGCCCTGGAACCACGGCTGGGCGAACTGCTCACCGCGATGCTCGGACAGGTCGTCGAGCGGGGGCCGGACTCGGCGGGGGTCGCCGTCTACGGCGACCCCCGGCTGTCCCCGCCGGGACGGGCCGTCGTCTCGCTGCTCGGGGTCACCGCGGCCGAGGCGGAGGCCGCGCTGCCGGGCGCGGTCGCCGTCACCGCCGACGTCACGACGGTCGTGCACGCGGATCGTTCCGTCGCCGGTCTGCTCGCGGCCGTCGCCGACGGGCTGCCGCACGCCACCGTCATCGGCTCCGGCACCGGCATGGCCGTACTCAAGGGCACCGGGAACCCGGTGGAGTTGGCGGACTCCTTCGGGCTCGCCGGCGTGACCGGCTGGCAGGGCGTCGGACACACCCGGATGGCCACCGAGTCGGCGGTCACCCCCGAGGGCGCCCACCCCTTCTCCGTGGGGCCCGGCCAGTGCCTGGTGCACAACGGCTCCTTCGCCAACCACGCCACCATCCGCCGCGAACTGCGCGCCCAGGGCGTGGAGTTCGACAGCGAGAACGACTCCGAGGTCGGCGCCCGCTTCGTCGCCCACCAACTCGCCCAGGGCGCAGACCCGGAGAAGGCGCTGAAGCTGCTGTGTGAGCGGTTCGACGGCTTCTACACGCTGCTGGTGTCCACCGGCGACTCCTTCGCGGTGGTCCGGGACGCCATCGCCTGCAAACCCGCGCTGGTCGCGGAGACCGCCGACTGGGTGGCGATGGCCTCCGAGTACCGGGCGCTGGACGTCCTGCCGGGCATCGACCACGCCCGCATCTTCGAGCCCGAGCCGGAAGAGGTATACGTATGGCGACGCTGATCGACCTGGCCACGACGCCGGTCCGGGAGCTGAACGCGGCGCTGCACGCGCCGGACGCCGAAGCCGGCGCGTGGCGGGTGCTGAACCCGCGCGGTGCGCATGCCGTCGCCTGCGGCATCCGGGACGACCTCGGCGTCGACATCGAGGGCCATGTCGGCTACTACTGCGCCGGGATGAACCAGCGCGCCACCGTCACCGTGCACGGCAACGCGGGGACCGGGGTCGCCGAGAACATGATGTCCGGCACGGTCCGGGTGCGGGGGAACGCCTCCCAGTCGGCGGGGGCCACCGCCCACGGCGGGCTGCTGGTGATCGACGGTGACGCCGCGGCGCGGTGCGGGATCTCCATGAAGGGCGTGGACATCGTGGTGGGCGGGAACGTCGGTCACATGAGCGCGTTCATGGGGCAGGCCGGGCGGCTGGTCGTCTGCGGTGACGCCGGGGACGCGCTGGGGGACTCGCTGTACGAGGCGCGGATCTACGTACGGGGGGCGGTGAGATCGCTGGGGGCGGACTGCGTGGAGAAGGAGATGCGGGGCGAGCATCTCGCCGAACTGGCCGAGCTGTTGAAGGCGGCGGAGCGGGACGAGGATCCGGGTGAGTTTCGCCGGTACGGATCGGCGCGGACGCTTTATCACTTCAAGGTCGACAATTCGACGGCCTACTAGCGCCGTTGTCGGCTGCGGGACCGTCGTGGCTGGTCGCGCAGTTCCCCGCGCCCCTGACGGGGCGCTACCACTCTGCCCTGTGAGGAGCTGAACGTTGGAACCCGCATCCCATGGCCTGCGTGAGTCCGCCACCTTCGACCGTGCCACCATCCATGCCATTCAGCGCGCCGCCGACACCGGGATCTACGACATCCGGGGGTGGGGGGCCAAGCGGAGGCTTCCGCACTTCGACGATCTGTTGCTGCTCGGCGCCTCCATGTCCCGCTATCCCCTGGAGGGTTATCGCGAGCGCTGCGACACGGACGTCGTGCTCGGCGCCCGGCACGCCCGGAACCCGCTGCGGCTCGCCACCCCCGTGACCATCGCCGGCATGAGCTTCGGCGCGCTCTCCGCGCAGGCCAAGGAGGCACTCGGCCGGGGTGCCAGCGAGGTCGGCACGTCCACCACCACCGGAGACGGCGGCATGACCCCCGAGGAGCGCGGGCACTCCAAGCACCTCGTCTACCAGTACCTGCCGTCCCGTTACGGTATGAACCCCGACGACCTGCGCGCCGCCGACGCCATCGAGGTCGTCCTCGGGCAGGGCGCCAAGCCGGGCGGCGGGGGCATGCTGCTCGGGCAGAAGGTCACCGAACGGGTCGCCGGGATGCGGACGTTGCCCGTCGGCGTCGACCAGCGCAGCGCCTGCCGGCACCCCGACTGGACCGGGCCGGACGACCTCGCCATCAAGATCCTCGAACTGCGGGAGATCACCGACTGGGAGAAGCCGGTCTATGTGAAGGTCGGCGCGACCCGGACGTACTACGACGTGAAGCTGGCCGTGCACGCGGGTGCGGACGTCGTGGTGGTCGACGGCATGCAGGGCGGTACGGCAGCCACCCAGGACGTCTTCATCGAGCATGTCGGCATCCCGACCCTGGCGGCCCTGCCCCAGGCGGTCCGGGCGCTCCGGGAACTGGGCGTCCACCGCGAGGTGCAGCTGATCGTCTCCGGCGGCATCCGCTCCGGCGCCGACATGGCCAAGGCCCTCGCCCTCGGGGCGGACGCGGTGGCCGTCGGCACGGCGGCGCTCATCGCGCTCGGCGACAACCACCCCCGGTACGACGCCGAGTACCGGCGACTGGGCTCCGCCGCAGGCTACTTCGACGACTACCAGGACGGGCGCGACCCGGCCGGTATCTCCACCCAGGACCCCGATCTCGCCGCCCGGCTCGACCCCGTCGAGGGCGGCCGGCGGCTCGCCAACTTCCTTCGGGTGATGACCATGGAGGCCCAGACCCTCGCCCGCGCCTGCGGCAAGTCCCACCTTCTGCACCTCGAACCCGAGGACCTGGTCGCCCTCACCATCGAGTCCGCCGCCATGGCCCGTGTCCCGCTCGCCGGCACGGACTGGATCCCGGGAGCCGGGCTGTGATCGCGGTCGTCGGCGCCGGACTCATGGGCGCCGCCACCGCCTGGCAGCTCGCCCGGCGCGGCCACCGGGTGACGCTGATCGAGGCGTACGACATGGGCCACAAGCGGGGCAGCTCGCACGGCAGTTCGCGGATCTTCCGGCATGCCTACGCCGACCCCTTCTACGTCCGGCTCACGGGCCGTGCGTCCGAGGAGTGGCGGGAGTTGGAGGCGGACGCCTCGACTCCCCTGCTGCGTACGACCGGTGGGCTCGACCTGGGTGAGGGGCGCGACCCCGAGGGGCTCGCCGAGGTGCTGGCTGCGGCCGGAGTGCCGTACGAACTGCTCGGCGCCGAGGCGGCCCGCGAGCGCTGGCCGTACCTCCGCTTCACCGGACCTGCCCTCTACCATCCGGGCGCCGGTGTGCTCGATGCCGACGCCACGGTCGCCGCCTGTGTGCGCAGGGCCGTCGAGCACGGGGCGGACGTGTGGAGCGGGGTGCGGGTCACCGGCGTGGACGTACGGGACAAGGT
This sequence comes from Streptomyces fuscichromogenes, assembly GCF_014645815.1. Classification (GTDB taxonomy): domain Bacteria; phylum Actinomycetota; class Actinomycetes; order Streptomycetales; family Streptomycetaceae; genus Streptomyces; species Streptomyces fuscichromogenes. The sequence goes on from NZ_BMML01000012.1 coordinate 61,617, forward strand.
GCTGCTGCGCACGGCCGACGGCCGCGAGCTGGCCGCCGACACGGCCGTGATCGCCGCCGGAGCCTGGCTGCCCGAACTCGGACTGCCCGTCGCCCTTCCGCGGTTGACGGTGACCCAGCAGCAGGTCTTCCACTTCCGGCAGCGCGAACCGGACGAGCGGTGGCCGGTCCTGGTCACCAAGGACGCGCGGATGCAGACCTACGGCCTGCCGTCGGGCAGCGACGGCGGCCCGTTCCCCGCGATGAAGGTCGCCGAACACGACCGCGGCACCCCCACCACGGCGGCCACCCGCAGCGGCGTCGTCGACCCGTCCTCACGCACCCGGGTGAGCGAGTTCGTCCGCGACCGGCTCCCGGGCCTCGAACCCGAACCGGTCGCCGAGGCGACCTGCCTCTACACCACCACGCCCGACGAGGACTTCGTCCTCGACCGGCACGGCCCGCTCGTCATCGCCTCGCCGTGCTCGGGACACGGGGCCAAGTTCGCCCCGCTCATCGGCGCGATGGCCGCGGACCTCGCCACCGGGCGGGCCGAGCCCCACCCCCGCTTCCGTCTGGACCGCTCGGCATAGGATGCGCCGGTGACCGAGCACCCCGAACCCGCAGCGGACACCGCCGACACCGCCGACACCGACGACAAGGCGCTGGAGCGCGTCATCGCGGTCCGTACCCGTGAGTTCCGGCAGGCGGCCGGGCTCTCGGTCGGCGAGATGGCGCAGCGCGTCGGCATCTCCAAGGCCATGCTGTCGAAGATCGAGAACGCCCAGACGGCGTGCAGCCTCACCACCCTCTCGCGCCTCGCGCGCGGCCTCGACGTCCCGGTCACGGCCCTGTTCCGGGGGCTGGACGACGAGCGCGAGGCGGTCTTCGTCCCGGCCGGGCACGGCGCCCGGATCGTCCGGCGCGGCACCCGGGTCGGCCACGAGTACGCGCAGCTCGGCTCGTTGCGGGGCGCCCACAAGCGGATGGACGCCCTGCTGGTCACCCTCACCGAACAGAGCGAGGTGTTCCCGCTCTTCCAGCACGCCGGCACCGAACTCCTCTACATGCTGGAGGGCGTCATGGTCTACGGCCACGGCAGGTCCAGCTACACCCTGCGCCCCGGCGACGCCCTCCAGTTCGACGGCGAGGCCCCGCACGGCCCCGAAACGCTCGTCGAGTTGCCGATCCGCTTCCTCACGGTGACGGCCTTCGGGGACAGCCCCCAGCACTGAAACCCGGCCTTAATCGGACCCGGACGGGTCTTGTAACGCACACCAAGTCTACTGAGGTGAAACAAAGTTTCTCTCTGTTGGACTTCTCCGTGGAGTGTGCGCATGGACACCGGAAGTACCGCCTGGATGCTCGCGAGTACGGCACTCGTCTGTCTGATGGTGCCGGGACTGGCCCTCTTCTACGGCGGCATGGTCGCCGCCAAGAGCGTCCTCAACATGATCATGATGACGTTCGGGGCCGTCGCCCTGGTCGGCTGCATCTGGGTCGTCTACGGCTTCTCGGCCTCGTTCGGCGACTCGATCGGCGGCGCCGGACTGCTCGGTGACGTCACCGAGTACTTCGGGATGAGCGGTGTCATGAAGGACGACCCGAAGGCCGTCATCCCGCTCTCCGTCTTCGCCGCCTTCCAGGCCCTGTTCGCCGCCCTCACCGCCGCCCTCATCTGCGGCGCGATCTCGGACCGCATCAAGTTCGGCTCCTGGATGACCTTCACGGGCATCTGGGTGACCCTGGTCTACCTGCCCGTCGCGCACTGGGTGTTCGCCTTCGACGGCAAGGGCGTGGTCGGCGGGTGGATCGTCAACAGACTCGGCGCCATCGACTTCGCGGGCGGTACGGCCGTCCACATCAACTCCGGCGCGGCGGCCCTGGCCGTGATCCTCGTCCTCGGCAAGCGCATCGGCTGGCAGAAGGACGGCGGCACCGAACGCCCCCACAACCTTCCGCTGGTCATGCTCGGCGCGGGCCTGCTGTGGTTCGGCTGGTTCGGCTTCAACGGCGGATCGGCGCTGACGTCGAGCAACGCCGCCTCCGTCGTCGTCCTCAACACCTTCGTCGCGACCTGCTCCGCGATGCTCGGCTGGCTGCTGGTCGAGAAGCTCCGCGACGGCCACTCCACCAGCCTCGGCGCCGCCTCCGGCGCGATCGCCGGCCTCGTCGCCATCACCCCGTCCTGCGGTGCCGTCTCCCCGTCCGGCGCCCTCCTGCTCGGCGCCATCGGCGGAGCCGTCTGCGCCCTTGCCGTGGGCCTCAAGTACCGGCTCGGCTACGACGACTCGCTCGACGTGGTCGGCATCCACCTCGTCGGCGGCATCACCGGCACCCTGCTGGTCGGCGTCCTCGGCACGTCCGAGGCCCCGAACGGAGTGGACGGCCTCCTGTACGGCGGTGGACTCTCCCTCCTCGGCAAGCAGGCGGTCGGAGCCTTCGCCGTCCTCGCGTACTCCTTCGCCATGACCTGGCTGATCGCCAAGGCACTCGACAGGACGATGGGCCTGCGAGTCCGCCCCGAGGTCGAACAGGAGGGCGTGGACGCCCACCTGCACGCGGAGAACGCCTACGACCTCACCCACGTGCCGACCACCACCGCCCTGACACCACAGCCCGCGAACGCGGGTTAGGAGACCCCGCCGCAGGCGCCCGGCCCGCTCCCGGCGCGCGGGCCGGGCGACCGCGGCCCGCGCGCCGGTCCGGGGGTGCGCTGCCCGACCGCCGGCACCCGCTCGGCGTCAGAGCAGGACGGCTCCCACTAGGGCTGCCCCCGCGACGACGAGAAGGGCCACGACGTTGACCGCGACGTCCGATCTCAGGGAACGCTGTTCGGCCGCGCGGTTCAGGGTGAAGGTGGTCGGGTCGCCGGGTGCGTAGTGGACCGTGACGTCCCGGCCCCGCGCGTCTGCGGGATCCGGCACCCCTGTCGTGCAGTGGGCGAGGACGGCCGTCCCTTCAGGGGTCGTGAACGCCACGACCGGTGTGAGGGTGGTGAAGGGACTGCCTTCCCCGTCGGTGTCGACGTCCCTGAGCACCGCGACGAAACGGCCCCGGACGGCGATCATCGAGGCCAGCGTCTCCCGACGGCGGCGCGTGTCGCGTATGTTGCCCGGGAGGTACAGGGCGCCGACGACGGCCCACGGCCCGCAGAAGCCGACCAGCGCCCAGGGCCAGCCCCGGTCGATCGCGGCGACGACCACCACCCCGGCGTAGACCAGGAAGACCGCGAAGTTCGGCCGGCCGAGTCCACGGCCGCCGTCCTCGGGGCGGCCGGTGAACCGGAAGGCGTGCGGCCTTCCGCGTGGGTAGTGGACGCCGATCTCCCGGCCCTCCCAGGCGGTGGTGATCGCCTCGCCGCGGTCACCGTCGTTCGTCACGGTGACGTCCTGCCCGGTGGCCGGGTCCCGGTAGGAGACGACCACCGGAATCCCGCCCCTGCGGGATCCGCCGTGTCCGGGCTCGCGGACCCGCTCGATCCGTCCCGTGACCCGGACCGTGCGCCGGGCCCGGGTCATTCCGGCCAGCGACCATCCGTAGCCGAACAGCGCCGCCGCCCCGAACACCGCACACCACAGCGCCAGATACCCGTGCAGCCCCATGTGTCCTCCTCCTGCTCCTGTTCGTCCTCGGTGGGTCAGCTCGCCGGGGCGGTGCGCACCACCTCGCCCCGTCCGTCCGCCGGTGAGCTGCCAGGTCCGCGGGTACGCCGGTCGGGGCGAACACGACCCACAACTGGCTTTCCTGCACGACGACGCTCACGGGGGCGACGGCCGCCTCCCGGGCCGGCCTCGGCGCACCGGCGAGGAGGAGCGACAGGCCGTACCCCACGGGCAGTGCCGTCCCTGTGACGACCAGGGACACGTTCTCGATGACGACACCGACGACGAACGCGGCCAGGGACGCCCGATCACACCGCCCGTCAGGAACCTCCGGGCGAGAGCCGGGGGAGCACCGCGCGCGGGCAGCGGTGCGCCGTCGATGATCGCCATGGCGCCGATTGTGCCTGTTCGGGGTGACGGCCGGTAGATCAGGACGGTATCGCCTTGATCGTCTTCCGACTTCCGCCATGCGGAACCGGGTTCGCCCGGCGCGGCGGCCGACTCGACGGGACGCCCGGGAAGATCCCTGGAGAAAGGTGACGCAATCTGTCACCTTTGGCGGGCACCGTGGTGCCATGGACAAGGACATCACCACCCAGGACACGGGCCGGGAACGCTCCCTCGCCGGCCGCATCGCCCTCGTGGCCGGGGCCACCCGCGGCGCCGGCCGTGCCCTGGCCGTCGAACTCGGCCGCGCGGGCGCCACCGTCCACGTCACCGGCCGCACCACCCGCGGGCACGCCAGCGAGGTCGGCCGGACCACGGAGACGATCGAGGAGACCGCGGAGCTGGTCACCGCGGCCGGCGGCACCGGCATCGCCGTTCCCACCGACCATCTGGACGCCGACCAGGTCCGTGTCCTCGTCGAGCGGATCGGCCGCGAACAGGGGCGGCTCGACATCCTCGTCAACGACCTCTGGGGCGGCGAGCACCTGCTCGTCGGCTCCGTCTTCGGCAGGAAGAGCTGGGAGACGCCGCTCGCCGACGGTCTGCGCATCCTGGACCTCGGGGTGCGCTCGCACGTGATCACCGCGGCGCTCGCCCTGCCGCTCCTGGTCCGCTCGGACGCGCCGCTGCACGTGGAGGTCACCGACGGCACGGCGGCCTTCAACCGCCGGTACCGCGGGAACCTCTACTACGACCTCGCGAAGAACGCCCCGATCCGCATCGCCTTCGGGCTGGGCGAGGAACTGGCCGAGTACGGGGGCGCGGCGGTCGCCGTCACGCCGGGCTTCCTGCGCTCGGAGCAGATGCTCACCCATTTCGGCGTGACCGAGGAGAACTGGCGCGACGCCGTCGCCCGGGAACCGGACTTCGCCATCGCCGAGTCGCCGCACTACCTCGCCCGCGGGGTCGCCGCGCTCGCCGCCGACCCGGACCGGGCCGCCCGCTGGAACGGAAGGTCCGTCTCCAGCGCGGACCTCGCCAGGGCTTACGACGTACGGGACGTGGACGGCAGCCGGCCGGACGCCTTGGCGTACTTCGAGGAGGTCACGTACGGAGGGAAGGCCGGCTCGCCGGAGGACTACCGCTGATCCTCCGGCTCCGCCCCGTACACGGCCGCCAGGGCCCGCGCATGCTCCCGGAAGCGGGCGCGCAGGCCCGCCGGGGCGAGCACCTCGACGTCCGCGCCCAGCCCGGTCAGCTGCCCGAAGGCGACGTCCTGCGACTCCACCGGCAGGTCGAGCGTGACCTGCCCGGCGGCGTCCGGCGCGGCCGCGGACGCCAGCGCCTCGGCGACGCCGGCCGGGTCCACCACGGAGGGCAGGCGCCGCAGGCCGCACTCGGTCAGACGCACGGTGACGGTCTCGCGCAGCAGCGCGCGGGCGAACCCGGCGGCCTGGTCCCGCCAGTGCGCGGCCAGGTCGAAGGAGGGGGCGCGGACGAAGGGTTCGTCGGCGCCCGGGGCGGGGCGGAGCGCCGTGACACGGTCGACCCGGTAGGTGCGCCAGGCGCCGTCCCGGCCCGTCGTGCGCTCGGCGGGGACGTGGCCCACGACGTACCAGACGCCTGCCTTCAGGACGAGTCCGTACGGTTCCAGCAGGCGCGTCACCGTGCGGGACGGCGAGCCGTCCCGGCCGGGCCGCGCATAGTCCAGCTCGACGGTGCGGTCGGACCACACGGCGCGGGCCAGCTCCGGGAGCAGCTCCGGCGCCGACGGTTCACGGAACCAGGCCGGGGCGTCCAGGTGGAAGCGGCGCACCGAGGACTCGGCCGCGGCACGCAGCGAAGGCAGCAGGGTGGCCGACAGCTTCAGCCGGGCCGTGTCCGCCGCGCCCGACAGACCGAGGTCGCTCAGGGCCGTGGGGAGTCCGGAGAGGTAGAGCGTCTCCGCCTCGGTGGTATGGAGCGTGGTGAGCCGGGTCCGGTGGCCCGGCGCCAGGTGGTAGCCGCCCGCGCGGCCGCGCTCGGACCGGATGGGAACGCCGGCCTCCTGCAAGGCCTGGGCGTCGCGGATCACCGTACGTCTGGAGACGTCCAGTTCGCGGGCCAGGGCGACGGCGGTCAGACCAGGGCTCGACTGGACGAGAAGCGCCATACGGATCAGACGGGCGGCACGCATGGCTCAAGGATCGTGGACCGGCGCATCGGCGTCACCTCGCTCCACGAGAACCTCCCCCCGCGGCCGACCCGTCTTCGCCGTCCCGCCCGCCGCGGGATGGGCGAACCCGCAGCCGGTCGGGTCCTCGCCGCCGGTGCGGGCACGGAGCCGGCGGTCCCCGCCCGCTCCCCGTGCCTCCTTTGCCGGGCCGGTCACCACTCGTAGGGGTTCGAGGGGGCGCCGTACGGATCCTGCGGAGGGCGCACCGGGCGATGAGGGGTGCCTGGCCGGCCGGGCGGGCGCGGTGGCGGCTGGGTGGGGATGCCGAACTGGCCGGTCGCGCCGGGTACCGGGCGGTTCCGGGTGCCGTACCGGTCGGTGGCGGACGGCGTGGGGTGCGTCGCCGCGCCGTACCGGTCCGTGCCGCCGGGTGCCGGGCGGGCGTAACGGTTCTGCGGAGGGCGCCCGCCGCGCCGTACCGGTGGACGGGGGCGCGCCGCCCAGGGCGCCGTCGACGGCGGACCGTTCTCCGCGGGTGCCCGGCGGTCCCAGTCCCCGTCGCCCAGGACCAGCAGCGGGTCGAACATCACCACCACCCCGGCCAGCAGCAGGAACACGGCCGGGCCGAGCAGCATGGGCAGCAGCAGCGAGGTCGGTGACGCGCTCGACCAGGAGGAGGTGGAGGCCTGGTGCACATCGACGCTCACGGCCGCCATGGCGGTGTAGTGCATGCCCGACACCGCCAGGCCCATCACCAGGCTGGCGCCCAGACTCGCCGTGAAGCCCCGCACCGACACGGCCGCCCACAGCGCCGCCGTGGCCGCCGCGATCGCGATCAGCACGGAGAGGCCGACCGTCACCGGGTCGTAGTGAATCGTTCCGTCAAAGCGGAGCGCCGCCATGCCCAGGTAGTGCATGGCGGCCACGCCGAGGCCGGTGATGACGCCCGCCGTCCAGAGTGTTCCCGCGCCCGCTCCCCGGTAGCCGACCGCGAAGACGCCGATGCCGACCACGAGGATCGCCACCGCCAGACTGAGCAGGGTCAGCCCCGTGTCGTAGCGGATCGTGGTGTCCTGGACATGGAAGCCGATCATCGCGATGAAGTGCATCGTCCAGATGCCGCAGCCGATCGAGGCCGCCCCCAGGGCGAGCCAGCCGGGCCGCCACGACTGCCCGTGGTGGTACAGCGACCTGACGATGCAGCGCAGCCCCAGCGCCCCGCCCAGACAGGCCATCAGATAGGCCGCGACCGGAGTCACCGCGCCGTAGTGGAAACCGTCCGTCGTGCCGTGCATGTATGCAACTCCCCCCAGAGCCACGGCTGTTGTGGGGGAAGGTACTACGCGCCGGGGGCGGGCCGCCGGGACTTCGGCCGCCTGGGGGCGGCACGGGCCGGTACGGCCGCCGCCGGGGCGGTCCTCGGCCGGGGTACGGGCGGGGCGGGGATCAAGGGGCGACGATCTTGATCGCGCTCATCCAGCCGTGTCCCTCGGGCCGCGTCTGGAGGGCCATGTGCAGCAGCTGGATGCCCTCCAGTTCCCGGGCGTGACGCAGTGCGCCGACGACCACCGGGTTGAGTCCGCCGGAGGAGACCAGCTCGGCCACCTGGTCGCGGGCCGCCGCGTCGTCGCCCGCGATGAACACGTCCAGCGGCAGCCCGCCCACCTCACCCGCGACCAGCGAGCCCGCGAACGTGGTGTTGAAGGCCTTGACCAGGTGCGTGCCCGGCGCGGCGGCCTCGGCGAGCTGCTGGGCGGCGGAGCTGTCCGCCGGCACCGTGAGCGAGTCGAAGGTCGAGAAGTCCACGGGGTTCGAGATGTCGACGACGGTCTTCCCGGTGAGCTGGTCCCCGTACTCGGTCACGACCTGCCTGGCCCTGTCGAACGGCACGGCCAGCACCACGACGTCCGCCGACCCGACCGCGTCCGGCACGGCAGGCGCCACATCCGCCCCCGGCGTCCGCTCGCTCAGGGCGTCGGCGAGTGCGGCGGCCTTGACGGGATCCGTGCCGATCAGCCGGACCAGGTGCCCGCCCGCGAGGGCCCGGGTGGCGATGGCGCCCGCCATGTTGCCTGTGCCGACGATGAAGACCCGCATGGGTGAGCCCTTTCCGTGGGGTGGGAGCTGCCATATTCCGGCTGAACAAGGATAAAACGGTCGGCTCGGCATGGCTCGGGCTGGTGGTCCGGGGGGCAGTCCGTCTTCGTGCGTCGACGGCCGGTCGGCCGGGCCGGGCTCCTCGCCCCGGTCCCTTGGCGGCCGGCCATGGGGGATAGCGTGGCGATCATGGCGGACTGGAGGACGCGGCCGGCGTCGGACGCGGACGTCGACGCGGTGGCCGAGCTGCGTGCCGTCGTGCTCCGGGGCGACCTGGAGCGGCTCGGGCGGTACGACGCGCGGCGGGTCCGGCAGCGGCTGAGGGACGGGTTCGACGCGGCCCACACCAGGGTGATCGAGGTCGACGGTGCCTTCGCCGGGTGCGTGGCGCTGCGGCCGGCCGAGGGCGCCCGATGGCTGGAGCACTTCTATCTGGCCCCGCACGTTCAGGGCGGCGGCATCGGCTCGGCCGTGCTGCGCGAGCTGCTGGAGCGGTGCGACCGCGACGGAGTCCCCGTCCGGCTGAACGTCCTTCAGGGCAGCGCGGCCCGGCGGCTGTACCGGCGGCACGGATTCCTGGTCGAGAGCGAGGATCCGGTGGACGTGTTCATGGTGCGCCCACCGGCCCCGCCGCGTCTGCCCTCCCGCTGAGCGCGGGTGCGCTCCGTCACCCCACGGCGCATAGGGAAAACCCTCGACTGGCCTCGACGTGAATGACATGCGCGGGTCAAATCTGGAATCCTCGCTCAGCACACGCTTTCTCCACGGCGTGTCCCCGGATCCCGGGCCATGCACGACGGTCCCGGATCCCGGTCCCCGCACAGCTCAGCTCTTCCCGGACAGCACATCCCCGTCTGCCCGGTCTGTCATCGGCCGCGACCCGGCGGCCGCAGCAGGAGGAGTACGAGTGAGACGTCTTCCCCACAGACGGGCCACGGTCGGAGCCGCACTGGTCTCCACCGCCGCCTTCCTCGCCGTCGGCATCCAGTCGGTACCGGCGAACGCCAAGCCCGCCGCCCCCCACCCCAGCCCCGTCCGCACCGGCGCTCTGGAGGCGAAGCTCAGCCCCGCCCAGCACTCCGCGCTGCTCAAGAGCGCGCAGCAGAAGACCGCCACGACCGCCCGCACCATCGGTCTCGGTGCCAAGGAGAAGCTGGTCGTCAAGGACGTCGTCAAGGACAACGACGGCACCGTGCACACCCGTTACGAGCGCACCTACGCCGGTCTGCCGGTCCTCGGCGGCGACCTGGTCGTGCACACCCCGCCCGCCTCCCTCGCGGCCGGAACGGTGAGCACCACCTTCAACAACAAGCGCACCATCGCCGTCCCCACGGTCAGCGCGGCCTACAGCAAGTCCGCCGCCCAGACCAAGGCGCTCAAGGCGGCCAGGGCCCTCGACGCCCAGAAGCCCGTCGCCGACAGTGCCCGCAAGGTGATCTGGGCCGGCAACGGCACCCCGAAGCTCGCCTGGGAGACCGTGATCGGCGGCTTCCAGGACGACGGCACGCCCAGCAAGCTGCACGTCGTCACGGACGCCACCAGCGGCAAGGAGCTCTACCGCTACCAGGCCGTCCAGACGGGCACGGGCAACACCCAGTACAGCGGCACGGTCACGCTCAACACCACGCTGTCGGGTTCGACGTACCAGCTGTACGACACCACGCGCGGCGGCCACAAGACGTACACCCTCAACAACGGCACGTCGGGCACCGGCACCCTGATGACCGACTCCGACGACGTCTGGGGCACCGGATCCGGCTCCAACACCCAGACCGCCGGCGCCGACGCGGCCTACGGCGCCCAGATGACCTGGGACTTCTACAAGAACACCTTCGGCCGCAGCGGCATCAAGAACGACGGAGTCGCCGCCTACTCGCGCGTCCACTACAGCACGGCGTACGTCAACGCCTTCTGGGACGACGACTGCTTCTGCATGACCTACGGCGACGGCACCAGCAGCACCCACGCGCTGACCTCGCTGGACGTGGCCGGCCACGAGATGAGCCACGGCGTCACGTCGAACACCGCCGGGCTCAACTACACCGGTGAGTCGGGCGGGTTGAACGAGGCGACCTCCGACATCTTCGGCACCGGCGTGGAGTTCTACGCGAACAACTCCTCCGACGTCGGTGACTACCTCATCGGCGAGAAGATCGACATCAACGGCGACGGTACGCCGCTGCGTTACATGGACAAGCCGAGCAAGGACGGCTCGTCGGCGGACAGTTGGTACTCCGGGGTCGGCAACCTCGACGTGCACTACTCCTCCGGCCCGGCGAACCACATGTTCTACCTGCTCTCGGAGGGCAGCGGCACCAAGACCATCAACGGCGTCACCTACACCAGCACCACCTCCGACGGCGTCGCCGTCGCCGGCATCGGCCGGGACGCCGCCCTGCAGATCTGGTACAAGGCGCTGACGTCGTACATGACGTCGAGCACCACCTACGCGGGTGCCCGCACCGCCGCCCTGAGCGCCGCCGCCGCGCTGTACGGCACCAGCTCCACCCAGTACGCGGGTGTCGGCAACGCGTTCGCCGGCATCAACGTCGGCAGCCACATCACCGTGCCCACCTCGGGCGTCACGGTCACCAACCCGGGCAGCCAGTCCTCGACCGTCGGCACCGCGGTGAGCCTGCAGATATCGGCGAGCAGCACCAACAGCGGCTCGCTGACCTACGCGGCGACCGGCCTGCCGACCGGCCTGTCGATCAGCAGCTCCACCGGTGCCATCACCGGCACCCCGACGACGGCGGGCACCTACAGCACGACCGTCACGGTGACCGACTCGACCGGTGCCACCGGCACGGCCTCCTTCACCTGGACGGTCAGTTCCAGTGGCGGGGGCGGCACCTGCACCTCGTCGCAGCTGCTGGGCAACCCCGGCTTCGAGTCGGGCAACACCACCTGGACCGCGAGCAGCGGAGTCATCACCAACTCCAGCAGCGAGGCCGCCCGTACCGGTTCCTACAAGGCGTGGCTCGACGGCTACGGCTCCACCCACACCGACACGCTCTCCCAGTCGGTGACGATCCCGTCCGGCTGCACCGCCACCACGTTCACCTTCTACCTGCACATCGACACCGCCGAGACCACCACCAGCACCCAGTACGACAAGCTGACGGTCACCGCCGGTTCGACCACCCTGGCCACCTACTCGAACCTCAACGCGGCCTCCGGGTACGTGCAGAAGTCCTTCAGCCTCGGCTCCTACGCGGGCTCGACCGTCACCCTGAAGTTCAGCGGTGTCGAGGACTCCTCGCTCCAGACCAGCTTCGTCGTCGACGACACCGCCGTCACGACCGGCTGACGCACCGCGCCTGAAGTCGGGCGTCCCGCATCCGCGAACCGGGTGCGGGACGCTCGTGCGGGTCAGCTCAGCGGGTCCAGCGTGAGGTACGCCTGCTGCGGACTGCCGTCGTTGACCAGCGACTCCTGGTTGCCGACGTCGTCGAAGGCGAAGGCGTACGCCTTGCCGTCGGCCATCTGGGCGTGCACGGCGCGCGCGTACTGGTTGGTCACCGCGTCCTTGTAGAAGTCGGCCGGGTCGGTGTCCGGCTGACTCGAACTCGTCAGCAGCGTGGACCGGTTGAAGCCCGCGCAGAGCGTGCGCGAAATCGGGCCGCGCACCAGGTCGTTGGGGGCGTCGAGCAGGTTGTGGCAGCCGAAGACGCTGCCCGCGTCCGGCTTCTGGAAGCTCGTCACCACCGCTCCGGCGGAGTCGGTGAAGTTCATGACGTTCCCGGAGACCCGGCCGTAGTACCGGGTGTTCGGCTGGTCGGCGAACGGTGTGACGGTCAGGGTCGACGTCGAGTACTTCGACCAGACCCGGTTCACGTAGTCGCTCATGACGGTCGACGCCAACGCCCCGGTCTCCACCCCGTACAGCGGGGAGAGCGCCCGGAGCACGGTGCCGTCGGACCGGGTCTGGACCAGGTTCGCCCAGCCGCCCGACTGCCCGCGCAGGGCGCTGAAGACACCGTTGTAGCCGCCGGACCTGAGATGCCCGGTGCTGCTCACGCTGCCGTCGGCGCGTTGCACCCCGACCGCGTACGGCGCCGAGAACATGTCCACCTGGGTGCTGTTGAGCCACAGACCCGAGTCGTTCAGCGTGTACTCGGACCAGTTGAAGAGGATGTCGCGGTTGGGGTCGGTCGGGTTCTGCACCGCGGGCTGCACCAGGCCGCCGGTGGTCAGCCGGAAGTCCAGCTTCTGGCCGTAGGAGAAGTAGATCCGGCCGGAAAACTTCGGAATCCGGATCGTCTTCGACTGACCCGCCGCCGGGCCCGTGATCGAGGCGTCCGGTGCCGGGGTCGGCGGGGTGCCGCCGGCCGGCCAGGCGTGGAAGGTGCCGCCCGCGTCGGCCCAGCCCTGCCGTCCCGTGGCGAGCTGGGTGCCGAGGTCGTAGACGTACACCTGGTCGGCGCGGCCGGAGTTGTTGGTGATCTTCAGCGGGATCGTGTCCGGCACCGCCGCGTCGGCCGGGTGCGGGGTGCCCAGGGTGAGCACCCCGCCGATCAGTGCCGCCGCGGCCGTCAGGGGCAGCGTCCGGCGTGCGAGTCCTGTGTGCACTCTCCACCTCCGTGTGGGGTCGGGGTCGTCGTACGGACATTGGTCCGTACCAGTCTGAGAGCGCTCTCAGGGTCTCGGTGGGGCGGGTTCATGTCAATGAGCGGGACGAAAACGGGGCCCGTCGCTCGACGCGACGGGCCCCGGACTCACGGGCGGACGGGGATCAGAACGTGCGCTTCAGCAGGTCCAGCAGCGCCGCCCAGTGCCGCTCGTCGGCCTCGGCGGAGTAGGCCGGGGTGTCGGCCTGCGTGTAGCCGTGGTCGGCGCCCCGGTAGATCTCGCAGGTGTTGCGGACCCCGGCGGAGTCGAGCGCCTCCCGGAAGGTGTGGATCTGTTCCTCGGTCATCGACTGGTCCTGGTCGGCGAAGCCGAAGTAGAGCTCCGCGGTGATGCGGCCGGCCAGCAGGTGCAGGCTGTCCGGGGCGTCGGTGACCATCCGGCCGCCGTGGAAGCCGCCCGCGGCCGCGACCCGGTCCGGGAACGCCGCGGCGGTCCGCACGGCCAGCCGGGCACCCATGCAGTAACCGGTGATCGCCACCGGCCCGTCGGCCACCAGCGGGCTCCCGGCCAGCCAGTCCAGGTAGGCGGCCGAGTCCCGGTCGCTGAGCTCGGGCGTCAGCGACATCATGATCGGCATGATGCGCTGCCAGATCGTCGGGTCCACCGCGGGGTCGATGAACTCGGGGAGGTCGATGACCGGCGTACGGCCGTGGCGGTAGAAGACGTTGGGAAGCAGCACCGTGTAGCCCGCGCCGGCGAGCCGGTCCGCCATCGACCTCAGGTGCGGACGGATCCCGAAGGCGTCCTGGTACAGCAGCACGCCCGGGTGGGGGAGCCCGTCGGCGGGATGGGCCAGGTAGGCGTCGGCGACGCCGTCCTCGGTGGTGATGTCCACGTCGGTTCCCTGTACGGCGGTCATGGCGCAAGTGCCTCTCTGTGGAGTCGGCGTCGGGGGGTGGGACACCCGGCGCGGCATGTCCTGATCATCGTGGCACGACGGGGCGGAAGAGCTCCGGACGGGACCTTCGAGCTCACTCGAAGCGGGAGGTGTCGCCCGCGCCCCGGCGGACGATCTCGGCCTCCCCGCCGGAGAAGTCGATGACCGTGGTCGGCTCGGTACCGCACTCACCGGAGTCGACCACCGCGTCCACCTGGTGGTCCAGCCGGTCCTTGATCTCCCAGCCCTGGGTCAGCGGCTCCTCCTCGTCCGGCAGCAGCAGGGTGCTGGAGAGCAGCGGCTCGCCCAGCTCCGCCAGCAGAGCCTGGGTGACCACGTGGTCGGGGATACGGACGCCGACGGTCTTCTTCTTCGGATGCAGCAGCTTGCGCGGCACCTCCCGGGTCGCGGGGAGGATGAACGTGTAGCTGCCGGGCGTCGACGCCTTCACGGCCCGGAACACGTCGTTGTCCACCCGCACGAACTGGCCGAGCTGCGCGAAGTCACGGCACATCAGGGTGAAGTGGTGCCGGTCGTCCAGATGCCGGATGCCACGGATCCGGTCGATGCCGTCCCGGCTGCCGAGCTGGCAGCCCAGCGCGTAGCAGGAGTCGGTCGGGTATGCGATGAGCGACCCCGACCGCACCGAGTCGGCGATCTGGGAGATGCTGCGCGCCTGCGGGTTGTCGGGGTGCACGTCGAAGTACTTCGCCATCCGCCGAGCTTATGCCGTTCGGCGGCTGTCGGCCGACCGGGCCGGGTCCGCTGCGGTTCGGTGGCGCCCTGAAGGGGCGCGGGGAACTGCGCGACCAGCCACGACGGTGCCGCAGCCGGCAGACGGCACAGCGTGGCACTTCCGGCGGAGCGATCGGTCGCGGCACGGTTCGGCGGCCCCGCCGCGGCCCTCGCCGATCATGGATCCGGCGGCTTCGGGAACGGGCCGGCATGACCGGTGGAATCCGGGGCAGCCGACGATCAGGCCACCCCGGGTCCCTCCCCCCGGTCCCGGGTGAGGCTTCTCCGCCGGCGGCCCGTCCCCCGTGGGCCGCCGGCGGAGCCGTGCCCGGTGGCCGGGAGCAGGTCCTGCGCATCGGGTAACGTCCGTGGACCGAGGCCGACGCGAGGGACGAGGGGCAGGGCGAGATGGCAGGCCGAGCAGGCGGGGGCCCGCGGCCCCCGGTATCCCAGGGCGACGACTGGGCCGCGCGGCTCCTCGACCACCTGCGCCCCGGCGCCCGCGACCCGCGCCGGGTCGTCGCCTGGCTCGCCGGCGCCGTGGCGGGAACCGTCTGCCTCCAGGACGCCGACGGCATCCTGCTCGCCGGGACGAGAATCCCCCTCGACGCCGGACTCGTGACCGATGTGGTGGCCGGGCGGATCTCCGCCGCCGCCGTCCAGGACGGTGACCGCCACCTGCGGCTGGTCGCGGTCCGCGCCCCCGACACCCGTCCGGCGGCCACCGGACTGCTGGCCGTGGCCCGCGCGGCCCCCTTCGACCGGCGCGCCGCCGAGATCGTCACCCACACCGCCGGAGTCGTCGAACTCCTGCTGCGCGAACGGGAACTGACGGCCGCCGGGCACCGGCTCCGGCGGGCGGCCGCCGACCTGCGCCTCGCCATCCTGCAGCTCCTGATGGTGGAGGACACGGTCTCCGCCCGCCGGGTGGCCGCCGGCCTGTGGCCCGGCCTGCTCGACACCGACAGCGCCTGTGTGTACATCGTCGAGGGGCGGCCGGCGGAACGCGACGGACTCGCCGAGGACTGCCTGGACGTGACCCGCGGTCAGGCCCTGGTCGTGCGCTGCCCCGCCATGGACGGCCACGTCATCGTCCTCAGCCCGGCGCCCGCCACGGCGGACCGGCTGCGCTCCCTCGTCGACGGCCGCCCCGGCACCTTCCTCGGCGGCAGCGTCCAGCAGAGCCTGGCGCAGACGGCCACCGCCTACGGGCAGGCCGTCAGCGCCCTCGCCGTCGCCCGCTTCCGCCCCGACCAGGCCGCCGTCTACGCCGAACGCACCCACCCGGAACGGCTGATGGACCCCGGCGCGCTGCACGCCTGGTCCTCCACCGTGCTCCGGCCGCTGGACACCCTGCCCCACCACACCCGCGCGGAACTCCTCGCCACCACCCGGCTCGGCCTGGAGTTCACCGCCGTCAGCGCGGCCAAGGTCCTCGGTGTCAGCCGCAACACCGTGCGCGCCCGCATGGACCGCGTCGAGACGCTGCTGGGCGCCGACTTCTCCGACCTCACCGTGCGCGCCACCGCCCATCTGGCCCTCAACACCCAGGCGGCCCTGACGGACGACGTCGCCGGCACGGTCCCGCAGCCGACCGGAGTCCGCCTGTACGACCTGCTGGCGAGTCCGGCGCTGCGGACCTGGGCGCGCGACCTCCTGGACCGTCTGATCCGCGACGGCCGCGACCTGCGCGGCACCCTGCGGGCCTGGATCGCGGCCGGCGGGAACGCCGAACGCGCCGCCCAGGACCTGGGCGTACACGCGCAGACCGTCCGCGAGCACGTTCGGGGCGCCGAACCCGTCCTGGAACGCCAGCTGCTGGCCGCCGGCACCGACCTGTACGAGGTCGTCCTGGCCCACCTCGTCCTCGGGGACCTCGCCGTACCCACCCTGCTCGGGCCGAATCCGGGCCAACCGGACTCACCTGTGCACGGGTGAGTCCTCGGCGTGCGCGAACGGGCACCGGCGCGATACCCAACGACCTGATCCGGACGTATGTTCACGTTGCGCGGGGGCACGACCGGAACGGGGGACCGGTCGGGGCCCCCGCCGTCCCGGTCGCCCTGCCCGCGGCCCGGCTCACGCCTCCAGGCGCACCGGGATCTCCTGCCAGCCGAACGCGATGAACGACGGCACCTGGCGCAGCTCGTCCTCCCCGACCGCGAGCCGCAGCTCCGGGAACCGCTCGAACAGCGCGGGCAGCGCGGCCAGCGCCTCCGCCCGGGCGAGCGGCGCGCCGATGCAGCGGTGCACCCCGACCCCGAACGCCAGATGGTCGTCGGCGCCCCGCCCCGCGTCGAACACGGCCGCGTCCGGCCCGTAGTGCGCCGGGTCCACACCCGCGGCCGCGTACGTCGTGATGATCGCGTCCCCGGCCGGGATCGTGACGTCCCCGACCTTCAGGTCGCTCACCGCGAACCGCAGCGGCAGCGAGGCGATCGACGGATGCACGCGCAGCGTCTCGTCGATCACCGCGTCCCAGCCGGTCTTCCCGGTGCGCACCGCCGCCAGCTGCGCCGGGTCCGTCAGCAGCGCGACCACCGCGTTGCCGATCAGGTTGACCGTGGTCTCGAAGCCGGCGCCGATCACCAGCAGCAGCGTGTACAGCAGTTCCTCGTCGCTGAGCCGGTCACCGTCCTCGTCGCGGACCCGGATCAGCTCCGTGGTCATGTCGTCGCCCGGCTGCTCCACCTTGTACGCGATCAGCCCGCCGAGGACCGTACCGATCCGCTCCTGCACGAACGCCGCGTGCTCGGGCGTCGGGTCGGAGGTGTCCATGATGGCCGCGATCAGCGCACCGGTGTCGTCCCGCATCTCGTCGGGCACCCCGAACAGTTCGCAGATCATCCGCATGGGCAGCGGCTGCGCCAGCCCGGCTCGCAAGTCCACCACCGAGCCGTCGGCACCCGCCCGCGCCAGCGCGTCGAGCAGCTCCCCGGCGATCGCCGTGACGCGCGGGCGCATCGCCTCGGTGCGCCGGTGCGTGAAGCTCGGCGCCACCAGCTTGCGCAGCCGGGTGTGGTCGGGGCCGTACGCGGAGAGCATGTTCACCACGCCGATCCAGCCCAGCACCCAGCCCCAGGAGGGGTGTTCGCCGATCTCCGGCCAGAGCCGCCAGTGCTGGCCCGGATCCTTGCTGACCTGGGGATCGAGGATGAGCTCCTTGAGCACGTCGTAGCCGGTGGGCGCCCAGGCGGGTATGCCGCCGGGCAGTTCGACCGGCACGACGGGGCCGAGGGCGCGTAACCGCGCGCTCTCCGCCGGGATGTCGGAGCCGAACGGGTCGAGAGCGATACGGTCGGTGACGGTCACGACGTCTCTCCAGGCTGGTCGGGGGAGCGGGGGCTGAACCGGACGGGCAGCGAGGTCAGCGAGCGGTGGAACGGGCCGGGCCGCCAGCTGAGCCTCTCGCGGGGCAGGACGGGGTCGAGGTCGGGCAGCCACAGGGTGAGCTGTTCGATCGCCTCGGTCGCGATGAGCAGCGCGTGGTGCCGGACCGGGCAGGCGTGCGGGCCGGCACCCCACGACAGGTGCGAGGCGTCCGCGGCCCGCCGGCCGCCGGTGTCCTCCCGCTCGGCGAACAGCCCCACGGCACCGAAGGAGACCACCACCGGGATCGCCGGCCTGATCCACGCCCCGTGGAAGGAGACCGGCCGACGGGCGTAGTAGATGCCGTAGTTGGCCAGCGGGGTCTCGTGGTGCAGCACCTCGATCACCGCGTCCATGACCGGGCGGGCGCCGCTGGTGAGCGTCGAGTAGTAGAGCGGGTTGCCGAGGATCCGGGAGAGCGCGTTGGAGACGAGGTTGGTGGTCGGCTCGTAGCCGGCGCCCAGGGTGAGGAACACCTGCCAGGTGACCTCCTCCGGGGTCAGCTGCGCGGGATGGTCCAGGAGCATGCTCGGCAGGTCCTCGCCGCGCTCCTCGACCTTGGCGGCGATCAGCCGCAGCACGTACTCGACGAAGTCCGCCTCGCCCGCGGCCGCCTGCGCACCGCCCTCCATCATCTTCAGGAGGCCCTCGTTGAGCCGGTCGCCCTGGCTGTCCGGCAGCCCGAAGAGGTTGTTGAACACCAGGGCCATCAGCGGCCGGGTGAAGTCGGTGACCAGATCCGCCTCGCCCTTGGGGCCGAAGCGGTCGACCAGCAGCCGGACCGCCCGGTGCACCAGCTGGCGCAGGTCGTGCGGCTCGATCAGGTCGAACACGTCGATGAGGGTGGTCCGGTAGCGCAGGTGCGCGTCGGCGTCGGAGAACAGGGCGTTGGGCCGCCAGCGCATCATGCCGAGCAGCGGCGAGTCCTCCGGGACGGTCGCCTCCCAGCCCCGCGGGTCGTGCGAGAAGGTCTCGACGTCCCGCAGCACGTCGAGGGCGGCGCGCCGCTCGGTGACCACGTAGGCGGGTGTGCCCGGCGCGAGTTCCGCCCAGCCCACCGGGCCCTGGGCGCGCAGGGCCGCGTAGTAGCCGTGCGGGTTGCGGGCGAACCCGTCCTCCCACAGCCGTACCGGGCCGGAGACGGTGAAGGACTGCTGGGCGGTCATCGGGCCTCCGCCGGCCGGTCGTCGATCAGGTGCTGGACGAGCGCGAGCAGCGCGTCGACCGAGGAGTGCGCGTCCCGGGCGTCACAGGTCACCAGCGGGGTGCCCGGCTCCAGGTCCAGGGCGGCGCGCAGCTGTTCGCCCGTGTAGTGGCTCGGCGCGTCGGGGAACGTGTTGAAGGCGACCGCGTACGGCAGCCCCGCCTCCTCCACCAGGCCGAGCACGTCGAAGGAGGCGTCGATGCGGCGGCTGTCGACGAGGACCAGCGCGCCCAGCGCGCCGTAGGAGATGTCGTCCCACAGCGTCCGGAACCGGTCCTGCCCCGGCGTCCCGAACAGGTACAGCACGACCCCGCCGGAGAGGCTGATCCGCCCGAAGTCGATGGCGACGGTCGTCGTCTGCTTCTCCCGCACCCCGTCGAGGTCGTCGACATGGACGGAGGCCTCGGTGAGGTGCTCCTCGGTGTGCAGCGGGCGGATCTCCGACACCGAGTCGATCAGGGTCGTCTTGCCCACCCCGAACGGCCCGGTGACCAGGATCTTCACCAGGTCGCGGGCCCCGTCGGGGAGATGGTTGCCGCCCGCGCGGGGCAGCTCACTGGTGCTTGAGGGCGCGGAGGCCATCGGCCACTCTCTTCAGCAGGTCGGGGTCGAACCGTTCGGCGGGCGGGATCGGCGCGCGGGCCCGGGCCAGGTCCCGGTCGACGAGGTCGGCGGCCAGCACCCGGACGGCGGAGAACGGCAGCCGCAGCAGCGCCGCCGCCTCCACCACCGTCAGCGCGCCGCCGGACAGCAGCTCCAGCAGGGCCAGTTCGGCGGCCGGCAGACCGGCCGGCAGCGGGGTCCCGTCGCGGGTGAGCACCGTCAGCCGTTCCAGATGCGGACGGCTGGGCCGGGCCACCCCGCCGGTCGACAGATACGCGGGGACCAGAGGACGGCCGCCACGGCGGCCGGTCATGCCGGCGCGCCGCCGTCGGAGCCTCTGGGCGCGGCCGCCATCGCCTTCTCGCCCAGCCGGGCCACCTGCGAGTGCACCCGGTGCGCCAGCAGGTCCAGACGCACCTCCGGGTCGCCGTAGGCGGCCACACAGGTGCCGTGGTCGGTGGGCACGATCAGCACGTATCCGTGGTCCGACTCGATGACCACCTGCCGCACCTCGGCCCGCTCCCGGTCCGCGAACGCGGCCGCCGCGGCCCGGCAGGCACCCTGCACGGTGCTGGTGATCGCGGCCACCCGCTCGGCACTCGCCTGTGACAGGCGGTCGGTGTATCCGGTCGCCAGGCCGTCCCGGGTGAGCAGGACGGCGGCCAGTACATGCGGTACCTGTAGGACGGGGTCCAGCACCCATGCCGTCTCGCCCGCATCGCGGCTGGTCATCTGGCCGCTCCTCCTTCGTCGTCGGTCCGGTGGGGTTCGGGCGCGTTCGCCCGCTTGGGGGCCCGCGCGGCCGCGGTGCCGTACTGGAGGGCCGCGAGTGCGGCGGCCGCCTCCTCGGGGCGGCGCGCGGCCGGCTGCGGCTCGGGCGCGCCGGGGGCGGCGGTACGGTGCCGACGGCGCCGCTGCGGCAGCGGGCCCAGGCCACCGGGCTCCTCGCCGTCGGAGGCGGGGGCGGGGACGCGTTCGTGCTCGGCTCCCGCCCCGGAGCCGGCCGCCGCGGCGGGCAGCGCCAGGGCGGGCGCCGGGGACTCGCCCGGCGCGGTGACGGACACCGCGGTCCCGGGCCGCGCCGGCTCGGGCACGGCAGGCTCGGACCCGGCCGCCGCACGCTCCGGTATCCCGTGCGTCGCGGTCTCACGTGCCGGTTCCCTGCGCACCACGTGCTCCCGGGTCGAGCGCGGCGCGCTGACCGACGGGGGCCGTTCCTCCGGGTCGATCCGGGCGAGCAGATGGCTGTCCACCCGCAGCACCGCGCGCACCCCGCCGTAGGGCGAGGGGGAGGAGACGTCGACGTTCAGGTCGAACTGGCGGGTGAGCTGGCCGATCGCCGCCAGGCCCATGCGCGGCGGGTCACCGAGGTCGGTCAGCAGGATCGGGTCGCTGCCCGCCACCAGCCGCTGGGCGCGGGCCCGTTCGTCCTGCGTCATGCCGAGGCCCGCGTCGTCGACGGTCACGCACACCCCGTGGTGGACGTGCTCCAGATTGACCACGACGTCGGTGTCCGGCGCCGAGTGGCGCAGCGCGTTGTCGAGGAGCTCGGCGACGATGATGGCGACCGGCTCCACCGCGTGCGACACCAGGGCGGTGCCCGGCTCCAGATGATTGTGGACCTGGACCCGGTGGTAGCCCGAGAGCCGGGCCTGGCCGCCGGTGACGGCGTCCACCACGTGCGACTCCTCGCGGGCCAGTCCCACCCAGGCCCCGCACACCACGGCCGCGACCTGCGCCCGCCGCAGCGACTGCTCGTTCTCGTGGTCCAGCGCGAACAGCGTCTGCGCCAGCTCGGGGTCGTCGTAGCGCTGTTGGAGCCCCCGCAGGGCGTCCTGGAGGCGGTACAGGGCGGCCTGGATCTCCCGGGTGGCGCCCCGGAGACCGGCCTGCGCGGCCGCGTCGATCCGGGTGCGCTGCGCGGTCAGCTCCTCGCGCAGCGCGGTGAGCACGTACTCCAGCGCGATCCCGGTGGGGGTCCCGGGCGTGTGCTGCCTGGCCGGGCCCGGCACCCGCAGGTGCGGATGGGCGAGCTGGGCCGCGGCCGCGGGCATCCGGCGGGCGGCGAGATGTTCGACCTCGGTGACGAACGTGCCCTCGGCGCCGTCCAGTTGGGCGCGCAGTTCGGTGACCTCGGCCCGCAGCGCCGCCTTCTGGTGCCGGGACCTGAGCAGGCTGCCGCCGAGGGCGAGCGCGGAGAGCGTTCCGGCGGCGAGACCACCGGCTACCAGTTCCGGCAATTCGATCATGGAATCGGTTTCCAGGGGGAGTAGGGCAGCAGTGGGCAGGGGGGAGCCCGGGGCCCTCCCATGTGGCGCTCGCAGCACAGTACACACCGTCATTGACCGGCCTCGCACGGTGAATCGTTACATCGCTTCGAATCCGCCCGGTGACTGTTCGCTTCTGCTGCAAGTGTCGGAAATGCCGTGCGGGGCTGAGGATTTGGGATGGGACGGGGACCGCGTGCGGTCCGTGACGTCACCGTGTGGCGGAGGCCGGTGCCGGCAGGTCGAAGACGTGGGCCGGGGAGATGATCTGGGTGACCGCCTGCCCGAACAGGGTGCTGGGCTCGATGTCGCCCTTGTAGCTGATGTCCGTGTTGAGCAGCACGACCACGGTCGTTCCCGTCGACGGCAGAAAGACGGTCAGGGACTGGTAACCCGGCAGCGAGCCGTTGTGCCCGATCCAGCCCTGGACGTCGAAGATGCCGAGGCCGTACCCGGCGCCCTGGATGCCCGTCGAAGGAGTGGTCAGCCGCTGCTTCTGGACGGCGGGGCCGACCATGGTCGTGCCGTCGGGAAAGACGCCGGTGGCCACCGTGCGCGCCCAGGTGCGCAGATCGTCCAGGTTCGAGATCATCGCGCCGGCGGCCCAGCCCCAGGACGGGTTCCAGCCCGCAGTCTCCTCGACCTTCCCGGTCGCCGTCTGGTCCGTGTAGCCCTGCGCGTGCGGGGTGGGGAACTCGTTTCCGGTCGGGAACAGCGTGTGGTGCATGCCCGCCGGACCCAGCACATGCTGTTCGAGGTAGTCGCCGAGCCGCTGCCCGCTCTCCTTCTCGACGAGCAGGCCGAGCACGATGAGGTTGGTGTTCGAGTAGTAGAACCTCTCCCCGGGCCGGAACATCACC
Source organism: Streptomyces fuscichromogenes (assembly GCF_014645815.1). Lineage (GTDB taxonomy): Bacteria > Actinomycetota > Actinomycetes > Streptomycetales > Streptomycetaceae > Streptomyces > Streptomyces fuscichromogenes. Next base: position 84,386 of record NZ_BMML01000012.1, read on the forward strand.
GGGTGCCGGAACGAGTAGGCGAGCAGCTGCTGCGGGGTGAAGGGGCGCTGCGGATCCGAGGTCAGCGCCTTGAAGAAGCCCGGGTCCTCGGAGTAGTTGAACAGTCCGCTGCGCATCCCGGCGAGGTCCCGCAACGTGATCCGGTCACCGTTCGGCACGCCGTCGAGGTACTTGCCGATGGGGTCGTCCAGGCTCACCCTGCCCTGGTCGGCCAGCTGGAGCACCGCGGTCACGGTGAACGTCTTGGTCTCGCTGCCGATCCGCATGTACAGGTCGGGCGACATCGGCTGCCCGGTCGCCTTGTTCGCGACCCCGAAGGAGCGAACGTAGTCGCTCTGGCCGGGTGTCCAGACGCCGACGGTCACACCGGGTACGTTCGCCTCGCGCATCACGTGCTGCACGGCCGCGTCGAGCCGGCGGGCCGTCGCCGGGGTCATGGCACGGACGTCCGGGCTGCCGGACGGCGAGGGGGTGGCCGAAGGCGCGGCGAGCGCGGCCGGCGCGACGGCGGGCGGCGCGACCAGAGGCACGGTGAGCGTCCCCAGCAGGACGGCGACCGCGGCCCCCCGGCGCAGCATGGCGGACGTGTGCGGCATGGGCTGACTCCAAGCACGTGAGAGCGAACGTGCGGTGGGGTCGGACGTCAGATCCCTGACTTCACAGGGTACGGGCGCCCGCCCGGCGCCGCCCGTCGGCCACGACCCCCGGAGCCGAGCGCCCTGCGCCCCCGCAGCCGGAGCCGCGCCCGGCTCGTCACGGCCTCACTGTTCCTCGCACACCGGCCGCAGCACCGCCAGCGTGCCGTTGGCCTCCCGCAACGCCAGCTCCAGGGTGCCCGGCGCGTGCAGGGTGCCACTGCCGTCGGGCGGCACCAGCCACTCCAGGAAACGCGCGGGCCGGTACGGCGGCGGTACGGCGACCCATGCCCCCTTGTTCGCGTACCGCAGCCCGGCCCCGATCCAGCCGCCGTCCGGGTCGGGAGGCAGGAAGAAGCCGACCCGGCGCGCCGCGGTGTCCACCAGGGTCGGCCCTGGTACCGGCAGGGACGGCCGCCACAGCAGGTCCAGCGTGAGCAGACCGAGCCGGTCCGGCACGCTCAACAGGTCCCAGAACCGGCCCGCCTCCAGCAGCGAGACGCCTTCTCCGTGGTCCCACTCCCACTTGCACGTCCGGGGGTCCGCAGACGCCGCCGCGAGCCATTCCACACCCTGCATCCACATCGTGTTCGTCATGCACCGCTCCGGGGATCTCCGCTCACCTGTTTCGGACGCAGGGAACGACCGACGCCGGGCACTCGGCGCCGCCGCCCGCCTACCCGGCATATGCATGCTGGTAGATATTTCTAAGTGGCGGAAGGGGTGGCGAACCCTGGCGTTTCAGGGTGAATGTTCGAACACTGCACATTGGTGCTGATCCTGTACAGGTCATTGGATTCTTCCCGGTGGTCGGCCACGCTCGATTCCATCGCCACGGCAGTCGATTCGAGCGTCACATCTTGAAGTGCATGCGATTTCGGTCGTAGTCTCGGCCCGTTCCGTCGTCGCCCGCACTCGACCAGGGGTACTCCATGGACCGCACCCGACTGCACGCCCTCCTGGCCCGCGAGAGCGCCGAGGCCGAGCGGCGAAACCCGCGCTCCCGGGCGGCGTATGCCGACGCCGGCCATCTCTTCGGCCGGGTCCCGATGACGTGGATGAACAAGACCGCCGGCGCGTTCCCCCGGTACCTGGCGAGCGCCCGCGGTGCCCGGGTCACCGACGTCGACGGGCAGAGGTACATCGACTTCTGCCTCGGCGACACCGGTGCGATGGCCGGTCACTCGCCGGCCCCCGTGACCGAGGCGGTGCAGCGCCGGTTCGCCGAGCTCGGCGGGGCCACCGCGATGCTGCCGACGGAGGACGCGGAGTGGGTCGGCGCCGAGCTGACCCGCCGCTTCGGGCTCGCCCGCTGGAGCTTCTCGCTGACCGCGACCGACGCCAACCGGTGGGCGATCCGGCTCGCCCGCGCCGTCACCGGACGCCCGAAGATCCTGGTGAACAGCTACAGCTACCACGGCAGCGTCGACGAGTCCCTCATCGTCGTCGGTCCCGACGGCAAGGGCGCGCCCCGCCCCGGCAACGTCGGCGCCCCCTGCGACGTCACCCTGACCAGCCGGGTCGCCGAGTTCAACGACCTGGACCAGCTGGCCCGCGAACTCGCCCACGGCGACGTGGCGGCCGTCCTGATGGAACCCGCCCTCACCAACATCGGCATCGTCCTGCCCGAGCCCGGCTACCTGGCCGGCGTGCGTGCCCTCACCCGGCAGTACGGCACGCTGCTCGTCAACGACGAGACGCACACCTTCTCCGCCGGTCCCGGCGGCTGCACCGCCGCCTGGGGCCTGGAACCCGACCTGCTCACCATCGGCAAGGCCATCGGCGGCGGCATCCCGGCCGGCGCCTACGGCCTCTCCGCCGACCTCGCCGAGCGGCTCCTCGCCCGTGCCGACCTGGACCTGGTGGACATGGGCGGGGTCGGCGGCACCCTCGCGGGCAACGCGCTCTCGGTGGCCGCGACCCGGGCCACCCTGGAGCACGTGCTCACCGACGAGGCGTTCGCCCACATGGACCGGCTCTCCGCACGCTTCGAGACCGGCGTACGGTCCGCCGTCCAGGAGCACGGCCTGCCCTGGTCGGTCAGCCGCCTCGGCGCCCGCACCGAGTACCGCTTCGCCGACCCGGCCCCGCGCACCGGCACCGCGTCCGAGGCCGCCGCCGACCCCGAGCTGGAGGACTTCCTGCACCTCTACCTCGCCAACCGGGGCATCCTCCTCACCCCGTTCCACAACATGGCGCTGATGTGCCCCGACACCACCGAGCAGGACGTCGACACCCACACCGCGGTGTTCGGCGCCGCCCTGCTCGAACTCGCCGGCTGAGCACAGGAAAGGGGAGGGGAGGGGAGGACGCGGTGCACATGGACGACATCGACCGGGCCATCCTGCGCGAGCTCCAGGCGGACGGCCGTATCGCCTACGCCGACCTGGGCCCGAAGGTCGGCCTGTCCGCCTCCGCGGCCCGGCAGCGGCTGCAGCGCCTGCTGGACTCGCGGACCGTGCAGGTCGTCGGCGTCACCGACCCGATGGCCATGGGCGGCCAGGCGATGGCCCTGCTCGGCATCGGCGTGGACGGCGACCCCCGCGCCGTCGCCGACGAGCTCGCCGGACACCCCGAGGTGGTGTACTCCGTGTTCACCTCGGGCGGCTTCGACCTGTTCGCCGAGGTGGTCACGCCCGGTCCGAAGGACCTCCTCGACCTCGTCAACGACGTGGTCCGGCCGATCGAGGGCGTACGCGAGGTCCGGCCCTTCCCGTACTTCGGCATCCACACCCACCGCTTCCTGTGGGAGGTGGGCTGAGCGGCGGGCCCTCGGCGGTGCCGGCGGCTCAGCGGACGGCCGGGGTCAGCACGAGCATGGTGGCGTCGTCACGCACCTCGTAGCGCCCGGTCAGCTCCTTCCACACCAGTTCGGTGAGCGCGACCGCGTCCACGCCCGCGAACCCGGCGAGCCGCTCCGGGAGCGGATAGAAGCCCCCGGCCCGGTCGCGCGCCTCCCAGACCCCGTCCGAGGCCAGGAACAGCCGGTCGCCGGTCCCCAGCTCGACCGTGATCTCCTTCGCCGGGTCCACCCCCACCAGCCCGAGGCCCAGCGGAGCCCCCGGCGTGACGCCCACCTCCTGGGCCTGCCCGTCCCGCAGCAGCACGGGCGCCGGATGACCGCAGGCGACCATCCGCACCGACCGCAGATCGGCGGAGAACTCCAGCAGCAGGGCCGTGGCGAACAGCTCCGCGTGCGGGATGTCCGCCGAGTCCACCGTCAGTCTGCGGTCCATCCGCGCCGCCACCGACTCCAGGTCCGGCAGGTCGAGGACCGCCTCCCGGAAAGCCCCCAGCAGGGACACCACCGTGGCCACGGCGGCCAGTCCGTGCCCCCGGACGTCTCCCATCACCGCCCGGACCCCGTACGGGCCGTCGCGCACGTCGAAGAAGTCCCCGCCGACCAGCGTCCCGTGCTGCGCGGCCCGGTACAGCCCCACGCACCCCACCGCACCGACCCGCTCCGGCAGCGGTGGCAGCACGGCCCGCTGCACCGCCTCGCCCACCGCCCGCTCCGTGAGCAGCTGGGCGTCGCGGTGACTGCGCACATAGGACACGAACACACTCAGCACCGCGACGAACGTGACCGTGAGGAGATCGGTGTCGCCGGGATGGTTCAGATGGGTGGCGGGCACGTTGAGCAGGAGCACCACCAGGCAGCTGAGCACGGCCGTGGCCAGCGGGCCGTAGGAGAGAACGGCCAGCGGCGGGATGGCCCCGAGGAGGAAGCCGAAGTCGTGCCCGTCGGGGCTGATCAGCGTCGCCGCGGTCACGATCGCCAGCAGGACGACGGGCAGCACCCGGACCCAGCGTGGCGGCGGCGCACCCTGCAACCAGCCACGACCGTCCCGGTAGCCACGCGGCGACCAGCCGCGCACCGAAGTCACATCCCTAAGCTACGCCCGTGTCCGGTCGCCGGACCCGCCCCGATCTTGGAGGCGCGGGCGGAAAACCCGTGGACGCCACCCGGCCGGGCCCCTAACGTGTGAGCGCACGCCCGAGACCGGACGGAAGGAGGCGAGTGCGATGTGCATGACACCCATCCAGCGCTCCCTCCCCGTTTCCCGGGCGTGACAGGTCGGACCTGACCCGGGAGCGCTGCCCGTAGCACGCATCCCGGAGGAATTCGTGACCGATTCGGTCATCCGTACGCTCGACGACAACACCGGCCATCTTTTCGACACCCTGCCCGACCCGTTGCGCATGCGGGAGAGGCACCAGACGGCCGGGTTCCGCGCCGACTGGAAGCGCGTCGCCCTGCGCGACGGTCGCGTGGTCGCCCGCGCCGCCTGGTGGGCGGCTCCCGGAGCCACCGAGCCGATCCTGATCAACTGGTTCGACGTGGCCGAGGGCGAGGAGGAGGCCGGCGCAGAGCTGCTGCGCGGCGCGCCCTGGCGGGTCGAGGAACTGGAACTCGACCTGCCCACGGGCTGGCGCGAGGCCGCCGCCGTGCGCACCGCCGCCGAGACCAGCTTCGCCGCCGCCCGCAAGGCAGGCTTCGAACTCCTGGTGGAGCGGTACAACTACCGCTGGACGCCCGAGTGCGGCCTGCCCGAACGACCCGGCCGGCTCGTCTTCACCCCCGAGCCCGACGACGGGGTGTTCTTCGACGCCCTGCGCCGGATCCACTCCGTCACCCTGGACGCCCACGCCCGCCGCGCCATCGAACAGGGCGGAGTGGACCAGGCGGCCCAGGAGGAGATGGACTTCTTCCACTGGATGCCCTCGCCCCGCGCGTGGTGGCAGATCGCCCGCACCCCCGACGGCGAGCCGGTCGGCATCCACATCCCCGGGCGCAATCCGGGCGGACCCTGTGTCGGGTTCATCGGCGTGCTGCCCGAGCGGCGCGGGCACGGGTACGCCTACGACCTGCTCGTGGAGTGCACGCACTTCCTCGTCGAGCAGGGCGCCGAGTTCGTCGCCGCCGCCACCGACCAGGGCAACACGCCCATGGCCGCGCACTTCGCCAGGGCCGGATACCCCGTCGTCCGGGAGCGGGTGAACTTCTGGGCGACGGCCGCTGTCAGTGCCGGGTGACATGCTGAGAGCGCGGTGACCGACAGCTGACGGAAGGGGCCGGCATGGGGTTCGAGGGTGACGTGTGGCAAGTGCGGGGCGGGCGGGAACCGGTCGGCGAGATCCTCGTCGACGAGGCCGACTTCCCCTGGCTGCACGGCACCTTCACCCCCGGCCCCGGCTTCGCCGGCGTACGGGACCTGTTCGCCCGGGAGCTGGTGCTCGCCGAGGACGAGGACTGGGACGCCTGGGGGGAGGTCCAGGACGAGATCTGCCGCCAGGTGTCCCTGGTCTCGCCCGACGGCCCGGTCCCCGAGTTCCTGCTGCACATCGAGGGGGACCGGGCCTGGTTCAGATGGAGCGACGAACCGTTCGACAAGGAGTAGCTGAGCAGCGCCCCGAAGGGGCGCGGGGAACTGCGCGACCAGCCACGACGGAGCCGCGGACGAACGACGGCACATCGCGGCAATCCCGGCGGAGCGCCTAGCCGACGTCCTTGCCCAGCACGGTCTCCGCCTCCGCGAGGATCTCGGTGACCCGCAGCGCGAACGCCGCGTCGCAGGGGTGCGCCCGGCCCGTGCGCACGGCGGTGAGCAGGGCGTCGGCGGCCCGGGTCAGGGCCGGGACCGCTCCGTCCGCACTCCTCGGCAGAAGCGTGACCCCCGCCTCGCCCCGCAGCTCCACATCGGCCCCGGCCGCCGCCGAGGGCGCGGTGAGGCTCAGCGTCACCGTGCTCGACGCCCCGCCGGCGTGTTCGAGCACCAGATGCACGGTGTCCGCGGGCCCGTGCACGGCGGCCGCCACCCGCCGTACGTCGCCCAGGACCGGCAGCAGCACGGACAGGGCGTGCGGCCCCACGTCCCACAGCGCGCCCTTCTCCCGCCGCCACGGCGAGTCGGTGAGCGGGCCGGCACCGGCGAACAGCGAGCCCAGCCACTGCGCCCGGGCCGTGAACCACCCCGGCGTGGCGGCGTGTTCACCGATCCACGCCTCCGGCTCCGGCTGGAACCGGGTGGTGAAGAACACCACGGAGGCGACCCGGGCCCGCTCGGCCGCCTCCGCCACCGCCCGCCCCTCGGCCACGCCGATCGCGAGCGGCTTGTCCAGCAGCAGATGCCGGCCGGCCGCCGCGGCCCGCACCGCCAGTTCCGCCTGGATGACCGGCGGCAGCGCCACCGCCACCGCGTCCACGTCGCCGAGCAGCGCGTCCACGTCGTCGTACGCCCGGACGTCGTGCTCCGCCGCCAGTTCCGCGGCGGCCTCGGGGCGACGGCCCCACACCCCGACGAAGTCGAGCGAACCGTGCCCCGCGAGCGCGGGGGCGTACGCCGCCCGTGCCCAGGGCCCCGTCCCCAGCAGTCCGATGCGCATCTCCCGTTCCTTTCTCCGTACCCGGTCCCACATCGTCGCCCAGCCCGTCACGGCGCCGTGCCCCGCCCCCCGCCGACGGGCGTCCGGCACCGGTCGGTGCCGTGCGCCAGCCATCCGGCGATCGTCTCGGCGATCGGCTGACCGGTGTCCATCTCGACGAAACCGAACTGGCCCGACTGGTTGCACTCCAGGAACCACCAGATGCCGTCGGCGTCCTCCGCGAAGTCGAAGGCACCGTAGGCCAGCTCGGCGTCCTTCATATACGTACGGACGGCCTCGGCGACTCGCGGCGGTACCTCCGCTTCCTGCCAGGGAGAGTCGGACGGTGCGAACCGTACGTCCACGTCGTCCGGGTGGGCGTCCGGACTCACCGGCTTGCGGGCGGCCAGCAGCCGCTCGCCGACCACCGTCAGCCGGATGTCGGCCCGCTTGGTGACCCGCCGCTGCAACAGGGTCGGACCGAACGCCACCGCCGCGAAGTCGGTGTCCGGCGCCACCCGGCTGGTCGGCACCGCCCGCGGCGGCTCCTGCGGATGCGCGCCCGACACCGGCTTGACCACGAGGTCCGGGAACCGCTCCGCGAACTCCCGGGCCGCCTGCGGAAACGTGGTGATCAGCGTCGCGGGCACGGCGAGCCCGCTGCGCTGCGCCAGCCGCAGCTGCCACGGCTTGTGGCGGGCCCGGCGGGCCGCGTCCGGATGGTTCATCCAGCGCGCCTCGGTCCCGCGCAGCATGCCGTACAGCGCCTGTTCGGACTCCTCGGTGAGCCAGCTGGACGGCTGTGCCGCCCGGGAGGCCGCCACCCCCGGCCTGCGCAGCCAGATGGAACGCAGGCCGTTCATGCTCACCAGGCGTCCGTTCACGGACAGGTGTCCGCGGCTGACGCCCTGCACATACTCGCCCGACAGGGCCACACCACTGGTCAGATCGGCAGGATCGAGGCGGACGACGGGCACTCCGGCCTCGTGCAGCCGGAGGACCACCATGTCCGCCGTCACGTCCTCGTCACTGGTCAGGATGAGCACGGTCATCGTGAGGATCCGCGATCAGTCGTCGAAGTGTGTCTTGGAGCCCGCGGTGGAGGTCGTGGTCCCCAGGGCTCTCAGCGTTGCGTGATCGGTGGCTGCGATCCGGCCATCGTGGAGAACGTTCAACTGCAGTCCGGAGTCATACGCGTACGGAGTGGTGACGTCCAACTGCACTGCGGGGCGTGCATAGTTGAGCGCGAACGGTTGCATGGTCTCTCCCTGTTTCGTTCTTCCATGCACTTATACGATTCGAACGCGTGGTTGGTTTCCTTACTCTGCGTAATCTCAGCCCGAATTAAGAGCTTGTTAAGGGAGAAACGGCGAATCGCTCCTGCACGTGGCCGATTTCACATTCCCGTGCGGCACATGACGGTGTCACATGTCAGCGAAATTCCGTGATGTCGTCAAAGCCTGTTCGGCATAGCTACGTCCGAAGAGCGCGGCATGTACCAGCAGCGGGAACAGCTGGTGCAGGCCGATCCGCTCCGCCCAGCCGTCGGACAGTGCGGCCGCCTCCTGATAGCCCGCCACGATCCGGTCCAGATACGGGCAGCCGAAGAGACGGAGCATCGCGAGGTCGCTCTCGCGGTGCCCGCCGTGCGCGGCCGGATCGATCAGCCGGACCGCGTCGTCGGCGCCCCACAGGACGTTGCCGCTCCACAGGTCGCCGTGCAGCCGGGCGGGCTGCTCGGGCGGCCCCGCGAGTTCCGGCAGCCGCTCGCAGACCCGCTCGACCACGGCGGCCTCGCCCGGCCGCAGGGTCCCACGGTCGACCGCTGCCCGCAGATACGGCAGCACCCGGTGCTCGGCATACCACCGCGGCCAGTCGGTACCGGGCTCGTTGCGCATCGGGGCGCGGCCGATCCAGGCGTCCCGCGGGCCGTCCGGCGGCGCCGCCCCGAAGGCCGGGGCCCCTGCGGCGTGCAGGGCGGCCAGGGCGCGGCCGAAACGCGTCGCCGCCCCGGCACTCGGCCGCCCGGTGGGCACCAGCTCGGTCACCAGCCACCGCTCGTCGTGCCCGAGCACCTCCGGTACCGGCACCGCCCCGGCGGCGGCCAGCCAGCGCAGCCCGGCCACCTCGGCGCGTACCGCCCCGGGGCCGTCACCGCGCTTGACCACGACCGCCCGGCCGCCCGCGAGCGTCACCTCCGCCAGGCCGCCCGACCGCGCCCGCGCGGCGGAGACCGGCCGCCCGGTGAGCCGGGCGGCCACCGCGTCCGGCCCTTCGCCGCAGTCGACCACGGCCACCAGGGTACGGTCCGGCCCGGTCCCGGCGGGGCCGGAGTGGCTGAGGAGGCGTCATTGACAGCGCCGGGCCGTCCCCTAGCGTGGACTCCCGCACAGCACGTCGTACTGCTTTCGGTATCTCGAACGACACTCCGTGGGGCGTGGAACGGGACCTCCTCGCCCCACGTCCTCGATCCCCGCCACCACGGAGAGCCGACGATGAGCGAGCAGCGAAACGGCGGAGTGACCCGGCGTCAGGCCCTCGGGCTGGCCGCGGCAGCGGCCGCGGGGCTGGAAGGCGGTCTGCTGCCGTCGCCGGCGACGGCGAGCGGGGGCGGCGGCCCGCGTGAGCGGTCCTTCGACGAGGGCTGGCTGTTCCTGCGCGGCGACGCCGACGGCGCACCGCAACCCTCGTACGACGACAGCGCCTGGCGCCCGCTGGACCTGCCGCACGACTGGAGCATCGAGGACCTGCCCTACGCCCCCTCCACGGACGGCTCCGCCACCAGCGATCCGTCCCTGCTGGTCCTCAAGGACCCCGACCCGGACCAGCCGCCGGCGCCGCAGGTGATCGGTCCGTTCGACACCGCGCGCAGCGAGAACGGCGGGTCGACCGGCTACACCGTCGGCGGCATCGGCTGGTACCGCAAGCACTTCGCCCCGCCCCACGGACACGCCGAGCTGCGCTTCGACGGCGTCTACGAGAACGCCGACGTCTGGCTCAACGGCGTCCACCTCGGCTTCCACCCCTACGGCTACACGTCGTTCGCGTACGACCTGACCCCGTATCTGGACCGCACCGGCCCGAACGTGCTCGCCGTACGGGTCGACAACAGCGGCCGCAACAGCCGCTGGTACTCGGGCTCGGGCATCTACCGCCACACCTGGCTCACCGTGACCGGCCCGGTCCGCATCCCCCTGTGGGGCGTCCATGTCACCACCCCCGAGGTGGCCGTCCACCGCTCCGTGGCCCATGTCGAGGTGACGGTCGAGGGCGGCCCGGCGGACGTACGCGTCACCGTCCTCGACCCGCACGGCGCCCCGGTGTCGACGGGGCGGACCGCCGCCGACGTCCACGGCACGGCCGCACTCGACCTGCCGGTCCGCTCCGCCGCCCTGTGGTCCCCGGACTCGCCCAGCCTCTACACCGCCCGCGCCGAGGTGCTGGTCCACGACCGGGTCGTCGACACGGTCACCACCCCGTTCGGCATCCGCTCCCTGCTCTGGAACGGCGAGGCCGGCTTCCGGCTCAACGGCGAGCGCGTCAAGATCACCGGCGGCTGTGTCCACCACGACCACGGACCGATGGGCGCCGTCGCCCTCGGCCGCTCCGAGGAACGCCGGGTCGAACTCCTGAAGGCGGCCGGCTTCAACGCCCTCCGTACCGCCCACAACCCGCCGACCCCCGCCCTCCTCGACGCCTGCGACCGGCTCGGCATGCTGGTGATGGACGAGTTCTTCGACGTCTGGGACACCGGCAAGAACCCGCAGGACTACTCCCGGTACTTCGCCGAGTGGTGGGAACGCGACCTGACCGGCACCGTCCTGCGCGACCGCAACCACCCCAGCGTGGTGATCTGGTCCCTGGGCAACGAGATCACCGACACGACGAACGGCGAGCGCGGCACCCAGCTCGCCGCAGCCCTCCGCGCCCTCGACCCGACCCGGCCGGTCACCCTCGGCGGCGGCTCCACCTTCAGCGCCGACGACCCCTCCTGGAGCTACGTCGACGTCGGCGACGTCCACTACAACGCCAACGGCCGGACGTACGGCCCGATGCACGCCGCCCACCCGGAACGGGCGATGACCCAGAGCGAGGGCTTCCCGGCGACCATCCACCAGGACACCAGGTTCGTGGCGGAGAACGACTGGGCCGTGGGCAACTGGGTCTGGGCCGCCTGGGACTACCTCGGCGAGTCCGGCATCGGCAAGACGCCCATGGCCCCCGCGGGCACGGCCGCGTCCATCGGCGACCAGAGCGTCATGCCTGGCTGGTCCCTCGCCCGCACCCTCCACCACTCCTGGGGCGGATTCGGCTACCCGTACCCCTACTTCCAGGGCAACTGCGGCGACCTGGACCTGATCGGGCAGCGCAAGCCGCAGAACCACTGGCGGGCCGCGGTCACCGGGCGCAGCCCGGTCGAACTGCTGGTGGAGCGCCCGGTGCTGCCCGGCACCGAGCAGGTCGCCGTCTGGTGGGGCTACTTCGACGAACTCGCCGGCTGGACCTGGGACGTGGACGCCGGCCACCCGATGACCGTGCACGTCTACACGGCGGGCGACAGCGCCCGAATCCTGCTCGACGGCGAGGAACTCGCGACGGCCGTACCCGAGCGGGCCATGGCCACCTTCACCGTGCCCTACCGGCCGGGCGAGTTGACGGCGGTCGCCCACCGCGACGGCAGGGAGATCGGCCGTACCACCCTGCGCACCGCGGGTGCCCCGGCCGCCCTGCGGCTCGTCCCCGACGTACGGTCCCTGACCACCGGACGCGACGATCTCGCCCACGTCCTGGTGGAGGTGACCGACGAGGACGGGCTGCCGGTCCCGGACGCCACGCTCCGGGTCGACTTCGGCGTGCGCGGTGCCGGGGAGCTCGTCGGCGTGGCCAACGGCAATCCGCACAACGTGGACAGCTTCAAGCGGCCCCGCCGCCACACCTGGCACGGCCGGGCCCTGGCCGTGCTGCGCCCCGCGAAGCGGCCGGGCCGTCTCGCGCTCACCGCCACGGCGGCCGGTCTGCGGCCGGCGACCCTCGTGCTCCCGGTGCGCACAGCGAATTCTGAGTAACTCCCTTGTTACGCAAGCATTGACGCGCCCCACGCGCCCCTCTAGTTTCTGATCGGTTTCCCGAACCGTGTCCGAAATCCCGGACAATCCCCCTCGTCTGGAGCGCACATGAACGGCACCCCCCTGTCGCGCCGTCACTTCCTCGGTGCGGCCGCGACCGTCCCCCTCGCCGCCACCGGCGCCCTCGCCCTCGGCGCCGGAACGGCCCGGGCCGCGACCGACTCGGCCTATGTGATGTGCTACTTCACCGAGTCCCCGAACATGCTGGCCGCCAACTACGGCCTGCACCTGGCCGTCAGCACGGACGGCCTCCAGTGGACCCCGCTCAACCAGAACGCCCCCGTCGCCACCCCCACCGCGGGCTCCCTCGGCCTGCGCGACCCGTTCATCCTGCGCAAGCAGGACGGCACCTTCGTCGTCCTCGCCACCGACCTGTACGGCACCGACTGGACCTACGTCAGCCAGTACATCCACGTCTGGGACTCCACCGACCTGCGCACCTTCACCGGGTACCGGCGGATGAAGCTGCACGACATGGACACCCACGCCTGGGCGCCCGAGGCCTTCTGGGACGCGGGGCGCGGCACGTACGGCGTCATCTACTCCGCCGTCAACGACAGCGGCCACAACGTCATCATGATCAACTACACCGCTGACTTCATCACCGCCGGCGACCCCCAGGTCTTCTTCGACCCCGGCTACGACGTCATCGACGGCGACCTGGCGGTCGGCGTCAGCGGCGTCAACTACCTGTACTTCAAGAAGAACTCGACGCTCGTCGGGGCCCGTTCCACCTCACTGGACCCCGGCAGCTTCACCGAGTTCTCCACGGCCGTCTCGCACAACGGCACCGAGGCCCCGACCCTGGTCAAGTCCCTCACGTCCAGCTCGACCTGGTACCTCTGGGGTGACACCTGGGACCCCAACGGCGTCTTCTACGCCTGGCAGACCAGCGCCCTGTCCGCCGGCACCTGGACCGCCCTGGACCAGAAGACCTACACCCAGCCGCTCAACTCCAAGCACTGCGGCATCCAGCCCATCACCTCGACCGAGTACGCCAACCTGGTCGCCAAGTGGGGCACCCCCACCTGGAACCGGCTCAAGTCCTACAACTACCCGGCCCGCTACGTCCGGCACAGCAACTTCGTCGGCCGGATCGACCCGTACGCCTTCGACCCGTACACCGACGGCATGTGGACGCTGGTCCCCGGCCTCGCGGACAGCAGCGGGGTGTCCTTCCAGTCGGTGAACTACCCGACCCGCTATCTGCGCCACTACAACTACCAGCTCGAACTCGACGAGAACGACAGCACCACCGCGTTCGCGCAGGACGCCACGTTCTACCGGACGGCCGGCCTCGCCGACTCCTCCTGGTCCTCGTTCCGCTCGTACAACAACCCGACGCGCTACATCCGGCACTCGAACTACGTGCTGCGCATCGACCCGATCTCCACGAGCACGGACCAGGCCGACGCCACCTTCTACGTCGGCTACTGACACCACGGCGGGCCCGCCATGCGGCGACACGCCGATGACGGGCCCAGGACCGCCCGAATGGCGGCGTGTCCCGGCTCGGGATTGACCCAGCCGGGCGGTGTTGGGCGTGTCGGCACCACGGATGGGCGGCCTGGATGGTGCGAGGAGAGGGGTGGGCTGACGGTGGTTCATGTCGGGGCCGGGTCGTTACAGCTGATGGAGTATCGGCGCCTGGCCACGGCGGAAGGACATCGAGATGCGTTCTGCCCGCATGATCCTCGCGACGACGGCCGCCACCGCGGCCCTCGCGTTCTCCGCTCCCGCGGCCCAGGCCTCGGGCTCGGGGAACGGTGACGACGGAGGCCGTGACGACTCCTCCTACAGCAGCAGCAACAGCAAGTTCGACCCCGAGTCCTACAAAGGCCAGGACGACGAGGAGAAGGGGGACCAGGGAGGCAAGCAGGACCAAGGGGGCAAGCAGGACCAGGGGGGCAAGGGGAAGGACGAGGGCGGCTCGTCGTGGGGCGGCGACGAGGAGAGCGACCGGCCGCACGGTGGCATGCACACCGGCGGCGGCGGTCTCGCCACCTCCGGCGTCACCGGCGGCGGGCTGGCCGTCCTCGGAGTCGCGGCCACCGGTGCCTACGCGCTGCGGCGCAGGAGGGTCCCCGGACCGGCGTCCTGACGGGCCCGCGCATACGGGGGCCGCGCTGCCGTCGGCGCTCCACACGCCGACGGCACCGCGACCCCCGTGTCCCGCCCTCCCGCTGCCGTGACCCAGAAAGGTGACCTCCGATGGCGGCTGGCCCCACCACCCCGAACCCCGACGACCGCGAAGGCCCGGACGGTCAGGGCGGCCCCGCCGGCTCCCCGCGCGGCGGACGGCTGCCCGTGTGGGGCATCGCCGTCCTGCTCCTGGCCGTGACGCTGATCGGCGGACACAGCAAAGGCTCCGCCGCCGCGGGCAGCAGCCCGGCCGGGATCACGGACGCCCTTCCCTCGGCCGATCCGCTCCGGTCCGGCGAGGCGCTACCCCGGTCCACGCCGACCCGCCTGCTCATCCCGAAGATCGCCGTCGACGCCCCCTTCACCGCCCTCACCATGGGCTCCACGGGTCAGCTGGAGCCCCCGCCGGCCGACAACACCAACCTCGTCGGCTGGTACTCCAGGGGCGCGGCGCCGGGCGAGGCGGGCACCTCGATCATCGCGGGCCACGTCGACACCAAGACGGGGCCGGCCGTCTTCGTCAGGCTGGACGAACTGGAGCGCGGCGACCGCTTCACGGTGAGCCGGGCCGACGGCACCGACGCGAACTTCGTGGTCGACGCCGCCGACACCTTCGCGAAGGACGACTTCCCCAGCGACCGCGTCTACGCGGACACCCGCCGCCCCGAGGTACGCCTGATCACCTGCGCCGGCGACTACGACCACGACGTCAAGGACTACACGGAGAACCTGGTGGTCTTCGGCCACCTGATCTGACGGACCCGATCCGGCGGCACGCCACGGAGCCCGCCTCAGCCGCCCGTGGACTCCCGCACCACCAGGCGGAACGGACCGGTGAACTCCTCCCGTTCCGGCCCCGGGCCGCCCTGGTCGATGCGGGCCGTCAGCAGGGCGACCGCGCGTTCGGCCATCAGGTCGTGGTCCGGGTCGACGGTGGACAGGGAGGGGACGAGGTACGCGCTCTCGTCGACGTTGTCGAAGCCGATCACCCTGACCTGCTCCGGCACCCGGACCCCGGCGTCGGCGAGGGCCCGCAGCACGCCCATCGCCACCGTGTCGGTCACGCAGAACACCCCGTCGAAGCCGAGTCCGTACGCCATCCGCTCCCGGACGCCGCGGGCGGCCTCCCGCATGGTGAGCGACTCGGTGGTCACCACCAGCTCCGGGTCCGCCGGCAGCCCCGCGGCGGCCAGCGCCCGCAGGTATCCGGCGTGTCGCAGGCTCGACACGTCGGCCTCACCGCCCAGCCGCCCGCACACGATCGCGATCCGCCGGCAGCCCCGCTCGACGAGATGGCGGGTCGCGGCCTCGGAGGCCGCCTCGTTCGGCATGGCGACATGGCCGACGGGCCCGCCGAAGATCCGCTCGCCGAGGATCACCACCGGATGGTCGACGTCGAGCGCCCCGACGTCGGCGGGTCCCATGCCGACCGTGCTGAGGATGAGCCCGTCGTAGAGCCGGTTGCGGGACAGGGAGAGCGCCGCGAGCTCGTTCTCGCGGCGGGCGTCGGTCTGTTCGATGCTCACCCGCAGGCCGTGCCGGGCGGCCGCCGCGATGATCGAGGCGGCCAGCCGGCCGTAGTACGGGCGGTTGATCTCGGGGACGGCCAGGCCGATGGTCCCGGTACGGCCCCTGCGCAGGGTGCGGGCGGCCACGTTGACCCGGTAGCCGAGCCGGTCCACCGCCTCCAGGACGCGTTCCCGGGTGGCCGGGCGGACGTTGGGGTGTCCGTTGATCACGTTGGAGACGGTCATCGCCGACACCCCGGCGGCCTTCGCCACGTCCTGGATCGTCGCCACGGTCACTCCCGCCGATCGTCCTCGGCAAGACGATAGAGGGCGGCGCCGTGGGCGGGCAGCACGGCCACCAGGTGCCGGCCGTCGTGGGCGGTGTCGGTGCGGGTCCACAGCTCCCGGACGCCGTCGCGGGGCGTGGCGCCGATCGCGCCCAGCGGCACCTCGACGCGCCGCTCCTCGTCGGCCAGCGAGAACACCGCCGCGTACCGGGCGTGCCCGTCGGTGTCCCGGGCGGTCCACAGCACCAGGTCCCGCTCCCGCAGCACCTCCTGGTTGCCGGTGCTGTGCCACAGGACGTCGAGCGCCTCGTCGTTGCTGAGGAGTTCGATGGTCTCGGGCGGGGAGGTGGGCAGGTCGCCGCCCATCATCAGCGGGGAGCGGGAGACCAGCCAGAGCGTGAGCAGGCTGACCTGCTCGGGAAGGGTGAGGGCCGACTGGCGGTCCGTGCCGCGTTCGGCGCGGATCCCGATGTGGCCGAGCGGCAGCATGTCGGCGTCCGCCCAGCCCCGCGGGCCCTGCGAGGGGGCCCAGCGGGCCATCCGCGCGAACTGCGCCTCGACGTCCTCCCAGCGGTCCCACAGGTCGTCGCAGACCCGCCACATGGTGGCGTGCTCCCGCAGGTGGTCCAGGCGGGCGAGGGACATGTCGGTGCCGGGGGAGAGGCTCAGCTCGATGTCCCGCCCGCTGCGCTCGATCGCCCGCGCGTAGGCCGCGATCTCCCGCTCGTGGTACGGGAAGAGCATGTCGTCGGCCTTGACGAAGTCGACGCCCCAGGCGGCGAACTGGGCCACCTGGGAGTCGTAGTAGGCCTGGGCGCCCGGGTGGTCGTGGTCCAGGCCGTGGTTGTCCGAGTTCCAGGCGCACACGGAGTCGGTGTCGGCCACGTCCGCCGCCGTGAACTCCGTCCCGAGCACGGGCAGTTCCGCCTCGACCGCGCGCCGTGGGATGCCCCGCATGATGTGCAGCCCGAACCGCAGGCCCATGGCGTGCACCCGTGCGGCCAGCGGCCCGAACCCCGCCCCGGCCGTGGCCGAGGGGAACCTGTTGGGGGCCGGGAGCTGACGGCCGTGGCCGTCCAGGACGAGCGGGGCGTCCGGGTTGTAGCCATGGGCGCGGGCGGTGGGCTCGTACCACTGGATGTCGACGACGACGGTGTCCCAGCCGTGCGGGAGCAGGTGCTCGCGCATGAACTCCGCGTTGGCGAGGACCTCTTGCTCGGTGACGGTGGTGCCGTAGCAGTCCCAGCTGTTCCAGCCCATGGGCGGTCGCAGACGGCGGGCGGGCAGCGGACGTGCGGGTCGGGTCATGTGCGCACTCCTGCGGGTCAGCGCTGGTTCAGGGGGGCCTGGACGGTCATGAACGAGTGCGGCGGGAGGGCGAGCCGCAGTCCGCCGCCGGTCACGGACACGCCGTCGAACGCCCGGGGGGAGACGGCAGCCGACGCCTCGGGGGTGTTGTGGGCCTGGAGCTTGTCGGCGGTCAGGATCCGGGCGGCCGGTTCGCCGAGCGTCCCGCCGCGCAGGTCGAGGGTGACCTCGGTGGGTTCCTCGGCGTGCAGGTTGCTCAGCGAGATCAGGACCGTGCCGTCCTTGACGCTGGCGGAGGCGGACAGGGTGTCGAGTTCGGCGCCGTCCACCGTGCGGCGGGCGTCGTCCGCGCTGAGGTGCACGGCGAGTGAAGTGGCGTCCTGGTGGCCCTTGTTCATCTCGAAGACGTGGTACGTCGGGGTCAGCACCAGGGCGTCGCCGTCGGTGAGCAGCATGGCCTGGAGGACGTTGACGGTCTGGGCGATGTTGGCCATGTGCAGACGGGCGGCGTGCTTGTGGAAGATGTCGAAGTGGGTGCTCGCCACCAGCGCGTCGCGCAGGGTGTTCTGCTGGAAGAGGAAGCCGGGGTTGGTGCCGGGCTCCACGTCCCACCAGGTGCCCCACTCGTCCAGCACCAGACCGACGGTGCGCCCGGGGTCGTAGACGTCCATGACCGTGGAGTGGCCGGTGAGGATGCGGTCGATGCGGCGGGCCGACAGCATGGTCCGGTAGTGGTCGTCGGCCGTGAACTCGGTGGCGCTGCCCTTGGCCTCCCAGGGGCCGGAGAGCGTGTAGTAGTGGACGGACAGGCCCTGGAAGAAGTTCTTCGGGGTGGCCTCGCAGCCGAAGCAGCTGATCTGCTGCATCAGCGTCTCGGTCCACTTGTAGTCGGCCTCGGAGGCGCCGGAGGCGATCCGGTAGAGCTTGTTGTCGCCGTGGTCGCGGCAGTAGGTGGCGTACTGGCGGGCCAGGTCGGCGGAGTACTCGGCGCGCATGTTGCCGCCGCAGCCCCAGGTCTCGTTGCCGATGCCCCAGTACCTCACCCGCCAGGGCTCCTCGCGCCCGTTGGCCTTGCGCAGCCGTACCATCGGGCTGTCGCCGTCGCGGGTGAGGTACTCGACCCACTCGCTCATCTCGCGGACGGTGCCCGAGCCGACGTTGCCGCTGATGTAGGGCTCGGCGCCCAGCAGTTCGCACAGGGCCATGAACTCGTGGGTGCCGAAGTGGTTGTTCTCCTCGACGTTGCCCCAGTGCGTGTTGACCATCCGGGGGCGCTGCTCGCGCGGGCCGATGCCGTCCTGCCAGTGGTACTCGTCGGCGAAACAGCCGCCGGGCCAGCGCAGGTTGGGGATGTCCAGCGCGCGCAGCGCCTCGACGACGTCCAGGCGGATACCGCCCTCGTTGGGGATGGGGGAGTCCTCGCCGACCCAGAAGCCGCCGTACACGCAGCGGCCGAGGTGCTCGGCGAAGTGGCCGTAGAGGTGGCGGCTGATCGTCGGGCCCTCGATGTCGAGGTTGATGATCGCGGTGGCGGTGGGCACGCGGGTACTCCTGTCCAGGAAGGCCGTTGTTCGGGACGCTTCTGTTCGATATGCAGAACGTCGTTCGTCTCTCCGTTTGTATCGATAAAAAGCTGCCATCCGGCCGTGGGCGCGTCAAGAGCGCGGACAGCCCGGCTCCCTGCGGGCACAGGGAGCCGGGCTGTCGCAGGTGAGGGGTGTCAGACCGCCGGGGACGGGAACGTCGGGTACTCCACGCCCGAGACGTGCTGGACGACCCGGACCACCTGGCAGGAGTAGCCGAACTCGTTGTCGTACCAGAGGTAGAGGATCGCGTTGTCGCCCTCCACCTTCAGCGCGCCGGCGTCGACGATCGACGCGTGGCGCGAGCCGATGAAGTCGCTGGAGACCGCGTCCGGGGCGGTGATGAAGTCGATCTGGCGCTTCAGCGGCGAGGTCAGCGACACCTCGCGGAGGTAGTCGAGGACCTCCTCGCGGGAGGCCTCGCGGGCCAGCTGGAGGTTGAGGATCGCGATCGACACGTCCGGCACCGGGACCCGGATCGAGCTGCCGGTGATCCGCGCCTTCAGGTCCGGCAGCGCCTTCGCCACGGCGGAGGCGGCGCCGGTCTCGGTGATCACCATGTTGAGCGGCGCGGACCGGCCGCGGCGCTCCGACTTGTGGTAGTTGTCCAGCAGGTTCTGGTCGTTGGTGAACGAGTGCACCGTCTCCACGTGCCCGCGCAGCACCCCGTACTCGTCGGCCATCGCCTTCAGCGGCGGCACGATCGCGTTGGTGGTGCAGGACGCGCAGGACAGGATCTGCTCGTCCGGCTTGATCGTGTCGTGGTTGACGCCGTGCACGATGTTCGGGACGTCGCCCTTGCCGGGCGCGGTCAGGACGACCTTCTCGATGCCCGGGCGCAGGTGGTTCGACAGGCCCTCGCGGTCGCGCCACTTGCCCGTGTTGTCGATGAGGATGGCGTCCCGGATGCCGTACTCCGTGTAGTCCACGGCGGACGGGTCGTCGGCGTAGATCACCTTGATCTCGTTGCCGTTGGCGAGGATCGTGCTGTTCTCCTCGTCCACGGTGATCGTGCCCTGGAACTGGCCGTGGATGGAGTCCCGGCGCAGCAGCGAGGCGCGCTTGACGATGTCCTCGCCGCCGGCGCCGCGCACCACGATGGCCCGCAGTCTGAGGCCGTTGCCCGAACCGGCCTTCTCGATGAGCAGCCGGGCGACCAGGCGGCCGATGCGGCCGAAACCGTACAGGACGACGTCCCGCGGTTCCCGGCGGTCGATCTTGTTGGCGCCGGTGGCACCGGCGACCGCCTCCGCGGTGAACGCCTCGACGCTCAGGCCCCGGTCGTCGGCCTTGTGGGTCGCGGCGAGCATGCCGATGTCGATCTGGGAAGGGCCGAGGTCGAGCGTGGTGAGCGCCCGCAGGAACGGCATCGTCTCGGTGACCGAGAGCTCGGCACCGTCGATCTGGCGGGCGAAGCGGTGCGTCTTGAGGATGCTGACGACCGACTTGTTCACCAGGGAGCGGCTGTGGAGGAGGACCGTCACGTCCTGCTCCCGGTGCAGCTTCCCGATGAGCGGGATCATCGACTCCGCTATCTCCTCGCGGTTCTTCCAGTTGGTGAACGAGTCGTCGTTGACAGTCACAGACCTGAATCTCTCGATCGAGCTGGGTGGCGCTCATATGGTAAACCGGCCGGTCAATGATCGATCAAGGGGGTCCGGGTGTGATGCCGGTCGCCTGCTCGGCCCTGTGGCGTCCGGGTGCCCGGCAGGCCGGTGGCGCCGCTCACCACGACGTGATCGGCGCCACCGGAGGGTCGAACGGAACGCGGCCTAGCGGGGGTTGAAGACCACGCTGGCGAAGTGGACGCTGCCGGCCGCCGAGTGCCCGGGGGCGATCCGGTGCGTGGCGCCCTTGCACTTGGGCTTGCTGTAGACGACGAGCGCCTTCTTCGTGGCGTTCTGCGGCCCACGCGCCTCCTGTGCCATTTCGAGGCACTTGCGGTCCGGCGGGTTCTGGATGGCGTACGCCTTGCCCTTGGGCCCCACCCAGACGAACGTCCCCTGGGCGGCGGCCGCCGGGCCCATGGTGATGACGGAGAGGGCGAGCCCGCCGAGAGCGACGGCGAGCGGACGGAGCAGGCGCATCGTGAAGTCCTTCGTGAAGTGCGAGAACAGTGACAAGGGTGACAAGGGGCTACGGCAACACCGAGGCCCGACGTCATCACACACCGTCACCGCACCCGAATGCCTCGACGACACGGAAACGTCCCACGTCCGGGGGACCCGCGTCGGCGTGTCGTTGCGCCGGGTCCGGCCGGCGCGGGCGTGGCGGGGACGGCTCACACGAGGGCCACCACCAGGGCGACCGCCACGGTGAGCGCCGACAGGCCGACCATCGCGGTCCGCCATCCGAAGCGCGGGGGCGGCCCCGGGGGTACCGGATCGGGGACGTGCCCGTCCAGGTGGGGACTGTCCAGCCAGTAGGCGTCCGACAGCCGGGCGAAGGAGGGAGTGTCGCTGGGACCCATGCCTGTTCCAACGTCCTTGACGCGCGCGGGAGTCGGCGTGGCCGGTGGCGTCACACCATCGGGGCAATCGGCTCCCCGGACCCCCGCGGGCTGGGCAGCGGCCGCGGCGATGGTTATAAAGGTGGTATTGCGCGTTTCACCTTGGGGGGCGGGGGATGGCGCGGTTGGAACCCTTGGAACCGCAGCGGATCGGGGGCGTGTTCCAGGAGTCCGTGCCCGCCGGGATCCGCCTCGCCCTGCGGCTCGCGGCCCGGCTGCCCGTGGTCCGGCGCCGGACCACCCGGACACCGGCCGGCGAGCGGGCCTGGTCCCTCACCGCCAAGACCAAGATCCTGCTGATCGGCCTGGGGTCCTGCCTCACCCTGCTGGGGCTGGCCGAGGCCGCCGGAGCGCTCGGGCCGTCGTCCGGGGACGGCCGGCGGTGGGCCCTGGACTACCTCTTCTCCGGCCGCACCGAACTCGGCGGCGCCGGCCTGGCGTTGCTCCAGGACCCGGCCGGACTCGTCATCCTGGCCGTCGTCTTCGTCACCCCCGTCTTCTGCTGCCAGCAGGTGCAGGCCATCGCCGCCTTCGTGCAGATGAACGAACGCAACGGCGGTACCGAGAAGCTGCTCGACGAGGAGGTCCGGCGCCTGAACGAGCTGGCGCGGAAGACCAACCAGTGGTTCCGGGTGCTGGGCCGCTGGTGGGTGTCCCTCACCCTCCTGCTGGCCATGGCGCTCGGCACCTTCCTGCTCTACCGCTACGTCGACGCCCACGGCCTGATGGAGACCTGGAACCCCACGGACGTCTCCGACACGGCCTGGCGGACCGCGGTGTACGACGGCTGGTGGGGCAACTGGCACCGGCACCCGGAACTCGCGGTGGCCCTGTGCGTGGCCGGCACCCACGCCTTCTACGTCCTGTCGAAGCAACTCGTCATGGGTGTCGTCTTCACCGTCTACCTGTACCGGTCCGACCTGCTCGGCTTCGGGGTGACCCCGAACATGAGATACGACAGCGACGGCTTCCAGGGGCTGCGCCCGCTGCGCCAGTTCATGCTGTGGACCTACGGATCCGCCCTCGCCCACATGACCGGCCTGCTGGTCCTCTTCATGATCTGGCTGCCGGCGCGACCGTGGATGGTCTTCATCGTGCTGGTCGTGATGCTGGTCGACATGCTCGTGATCGTGTACCCGTCCTCGATCGGCTACCACTCCGCCCTGACCGTGAAGAAGGACCACGTGCGGCACCTGTACGACAGCGAGCCCCCGGGCGACCCGCGCAACGCGGCCATCGCGCAGGTCTGGTCGAAGCCGGTGCTGCCGGTCACCACCCGCAAGGCCATGACCGGCATCTTCCTCTACCTCCTCGCCCCCGCGGTCCCCGTGCTGATCCCGCTGCTGTTCCGCTAGGGGCCGCGGGAAGACGGCTCGGAGCAGGGTCCCCGGTAGCCGGTCCCGGCGCACGCGTTGTCCGGCGTGCCGGCGGCGTGCCGGCAGAGTCCCGGTGCTCGTGCCCTGGACCTGTCCGGCGGATCACGCGGACCGCCCTCGTGCGGTCGGATCCGCTGGGTACGGTGGCAGTCGGCACATCGGTGATGGGGAGGGGCACAGTGATCACGGGCTGCGTCGTCGCGGAGAGCCTCCGGCCGGGCGCGGTGCTGGAGCTGGCCGGTCTGCGGATGTGCCGGGTGAGCCGGGTGGACCTGGCCGGGTCGGCGCGCGGGAGCCAGCCGCCGGTGTGGACGATTCTGGAGTTCGAGAGCGACGCGGAGGACGACACGCCGTTGGCTCAGGCGCTCTCGGACGGCCTTTCCCCCGACGGCGGCTGGTACGCCGACTACCGGGTGGGCGACAGGGAGCGAGTGGTGGTCTTCGCCGGGCGTGTGTTCCGCTACTCGGGTGCCGACGACCCTCGTCGCCTGGAGGCCGTCGCGCATGGGGCGAGTGTGGGTGTGCCGGAGCATCAGCTCGACTGGAAGGACTGAGGAACGTTCGGCGGGTCGTGGCCGCGGCCGGAGGCGGATGACCGGCGGCGCCGGGCGCCTGCGCCGTCGGCGATTCAGTGCCGGAATTGCCAGACATGGGGGTAAATTCCCGACCGTTGGTTGAGAGAGGTGTCACCGGCGGACGGGGCAAGGGATGAGCACGGACGACCGCGGCACGGTGACGACCGGGATCGCACGGCTGCACGCGGCGCCCGGACTCGCCGGTCCCGGCCGCTTCGGGCTGGTGACCAACCACACCGGTGTCCTGCCCGGCCCGCGCCCGGCCGCGCCCGCGCTGCTCGCGGCCGGTGCGCCGCTGGTCGCCCTGTTCGGCCCCGAGCACGGACTGCACGGGACCGCCCAGGCCGGCCACAGCGAGACCGCCCGGACCGACCCCGACACCGGGCTGCCGGTCCACGACACCTACCGGTGCGACGGCGAGCGGCTCGACAAGCTGCTGATCGACAGCGGCGTCGACGCCCTGGTCCACGACCTCCAGGACATCGGGGCCCGGTGCTACACCTACGTGTGGACCATGTTCGACCTGATGGTTTCGGCGGCCCGCACCGGCATCCGGTTCGTGGTCGCCGACCGGCCCAACCCGCTCGGCGGACTCGTCAGCGAGGGCCCGCTGCTCGAACCGGCGTGGGCCAGCTTCGTCGGCCGAGCCCCGATCCCCGTCCGGCACGGCCTCACCTGCGGCGAACTGGCCCGGCATCTCAACGCCGCGGCCGTGCCCCGGGCGGCGGGCCGCGCGGCCGACCTGACGGTCATCGAGACCCTCGGCTGGCGGCGCGCCATGGACGCCACCGCCACCGGCCTGCCCTGGATCGCACCCTCGCCGAACATCCCGACCCCGGCCACCGCCACCGTGTACCCCGGCACCAGCCTCTTCGAGGGCACCAACCTCTCCGAGGGCCGCGGCACCACCCAGCCCTTCGAGATCGTCGGCGCCCCCTACCTCGACGCCCGGTTCGCCCCCGCGCTCGCCGAACTCGCCCTGCCCGGCGTGCACTTCCGCGACGTCAGATTCGTACCGGCCTTCGACAAGCATGCCGGACGGCCGCTGCGCGGGGTCCAGCTCCATGTCACCGACCGCGCGGCGTTCGCACCCGTACGCACCGCCGTCGCGATGCTCGCCGTGCTGCGCCGGCTGTACCCGGACGACTTCGCCTGGATCACCACGGACGGTGGCACCGAGGGGACCGGCCACCGGCACTTCGTCGACCTGCTGTGGGGGTCGGACCGGCTGCGGCGCGCCGTCGACGCAGGCGACGACCCGCTGCCGCTGTGCGGACCGCCGGCGCCGCCCGCCCGATGGGCCGGCGACGACGCGCTGCTCTACCCCTGAGCGCTCTACCCCTGAGCGCTCTGCCCCTGAGTGCTCTACCCCTGAGAGCTCTGCCCCTGAGTGCTCCGCTCATGAGTGTTCTGTTCTTGAGACCCGCCGCCCCGATCGGAAGGACACCCCGTCGATGACCGATCTCACGACTCGCACGACGACGGCTCGGGCCGGGATCCGCGGCTTCCGCGCGGGCGACGGACCGCAGGTGGTGGAGGCATGGCGGCAAAGTGCCCCGGCCGACCCGATCACCTCCGGCCGCTTCCGCTCCCTGGTGCTGCTCGACCCCAACTTCGACCCGGCGGGGCTGCGGGTCGCCGTAGACGGCGGGCGGGTCGTCGGCGCCGCCCACGCGGTACGCCGGCTGACCCCGCTGGCCGGCACCGACCTGGAACCGGAGCAGGGCTGGATCCCGTTCTTCTTCGTCGCCCCGGACGCCCGCGGACGCGGCCTCGGCCGCCGACTGCTGACCGAGGCCCTCGACTGGCTGCACGGCCACGGCCGTACCCGGGTGGACTTCTCCTCGTACACCCCGAACTACGTCTTCCCCGGCCTGGACGCCGAGGCCTACCCGGAGGCGGCCGGGCTTCTCGACTCCCTGGGCTTTCGCACGCTGTACGAGGCCGCGGCGATGGACCGCGTCCTGGTCGGCTACCGCCTCCCGGAGGACATCGCGCTCCGGGTGGCCGAACTGACCGCACGGGGCTACCGGTTCACCACCCCGTCCGACGACGACCTGGTGGACCTCCTCGCCCTCGCCGGGGGCCACTTCGGGCCGGACTGGGCGGGCACGATCCGGGCGTGTCTGACCGCGGGCACCCCGCTCGACCGGATCGTCGTGGCCCGCGACCCCGGCGGCCGCATGGTCGGCTGGGCGATGCACGGCGCGTTCGACTCCGTGGACGAGCGGTTCGGCCCGATCGGCGTCCTGGAGGAGATGCGCGGCACCGGACTCGGCGAAGTCCTGCTCCACCTGGTCCTGGAGCGGATGCGGGCGCTGCGCGCGCACTCCGCGTGGTTCCTGTGGACCGGCGCGCAGTCCCCGGCGGGCCACCTCTACCGCAAGAGCGGCTTCACCACGACCCGGGTGTTCAAGGTGATGCGCCGGGAGACCGCCCGGTGACACCGTCACCGAGCCGGTCGCTGAGCCGCCGTCACTTCGCGCTCGCGCTGCCCGCGGCGCTCCTCGCCACCGGCTGCGCCGCCCCGCACCGGGGGACCGGACGGCCCGGCGATCCGGTCGTCCTCACCCTGCTCTCCCACTACGCGAGCGGGGAGCTGAAGAAGGCTCTCCAGGGGCCGGTGGACGAGTGGAACGCCCTGCACGACCGGGTCAAGGTGCAGACGAAGGCCGTCGAGTTCACCGACCTGCTGACCACCTTCATGGTCCGGCAGGCCGCGGGCCAGGGCACCGACATCCTGCACCCGTACTGCCTGTGGAACGGCCAGCTCGTCCGGGCCGGAGTACTGCGCCCGGCACCGCCCGAGCACGCCGAGGAGATCGGCCGCGGCTACGGCACCGCCGCGGTCGGCTCCGCGTCGGTCGAGGGCAGGGTCTACGGCTACCCCACCGAGATGCAGACGTACGCCCTCTACTACAACAGACGGCTGCTGCGCGAGGCCGGCGTCGAGGGCCCGCCGCGCACCTGGCGGGAACTGGAGGACACCGCGTACCGCACCCTCCGCCGGGACCGGTACGGCAACACCCTGGTGCAGGGGTTCGGCCTGTCGACCTTCGACGACTCCACGACCGTCGGCCAGACCCTCGCGCTGCTCAGCGCCGCCGGCGGACGGTTCGTCTCGGCGGACGGCAGGAGCACCGCCATCGACTCGCCGGCCGGCCGCGCCGTCCTCGACCTGGAGCGCCGCCTCGTCGACAAGGGCGCGAGCGCCCCCGGCGTCAACGTCTACCAGGCGTTCGCCTCCGGACAGGTCGCCATGGTGATCAGCGCCGGGTGGTGGACCGCGAACCTCAAGGCGCTGATGGGCACGGCCTACCGGGAGGTCGGCGTCGCCCCCGTGCCCCTCCCCGAGGCCGACGGCAGGCGCGCCACCCTCTCCACCGGCTTCATGCTCGGCGTCAACACCGCCAGCCGACACCCGCGCGAAGCCTGGGAGTTCCTGCGCTGGCTCAACTCCGAGAAGGTGCGCGGCGCGACCCGGATGAGCGCCGTGCAGGCGTCGGTCGGCTCCCTGACCGGGCGCGCCGACGACATGCGAACGCTCCTGGGCGCGGGCGGCGACCCGAACCTGCACCCGTTCCTGGACGCGCTGGCGTATGCCGTGCCCGAACCGAACACGCCGGGCGCGCAGCAGGCCAAATCGCTGCTGCGCAAGAACATCGAGGCCCTGTGGACCGGTCAGCAGTCGGTCGACGAGGCCCTGCGCAGTACCCGCCGCCAGGTCGACCAGGAGGTGTCGCGGTCATGGTGAACGCCACCCTGGCACCGGAGCCCACCGAGCGGGCGGCGCCCGACACGTCCGCCGCCGTCGGAATCCGCGTCCGCGCCCGGCACCGGCGCCGCCAGGCCGTCGTGGCCTACCTCTTCCTGGCTCCGACGCTGCTGTTCTACGCCGTCTTCCTCGTCCTGCCGCTCGGCTTCGCGGTGCTGCTGTCCACGTCCCGCTGGGCCGGGTTCGACCTCGGCGACATCCACCCGGTCGGCCTGGACAACTTCGCCGGCCTGTTCGCCGACGGCTCGACGTTCCTGGCGCCGATCCTCACCAACACGCTGCTGTTCGCCCTGGGCACCCTGGTCCTCGCGCTCGCCGGCTCCGTGCTCGTCGCCACCTGCATCGACAAGCTGCGGTTCCAGGGCCTGTGGCGCACCCTGTACTTCCTGCCGATCGTCACCACCGTCGTGGCCGTCGGCAACGTGTGGAAGTACATGTACCAGCCGGGCGGCCTCGTCAACGGCGTCCTCAACGCCGTCGGGCTCGGCTCGGTGGCGTTCCTCCAGGACCCGGACACCGCCCTGCCCTCGGTGGTGGTCGTCCAGGCCTGGGCCTCCGTCGGTTCGGCGATCCTGGTCCTGACCGCCGGGCTGAAGTCCATCCCCGAGTCGTACTACGAGGCCGCCGCCCTCGACGGCGCCGGACCCGGGACCGTCTTCTGGCGGATCACGCTGCCGCTGCTGCGGCCGTCCCTGCTGTTCGTCTGCGTCACCCAGTTCCTCACCGGGCTGCAGTCCTTCGCGCTGATCATCGTGATGACCAAGGGCGGACCGGGGGACGCCACGAACGTGGCCGCCCTCGAGATGTACCGGCAGGCCTTCTCCTACGGCGACTGGGGCGCCGCCAGCGCCGCCGCCTTCGTGCTGTTCGCGGTGGTCCTCGCGGTCACGCTGGTCCAGTTGTGGCTCTTCCGGCGCAAGGGGGAGGACGCATGATCCGCCGCCGTTTCCCGTGGCTGTCGTATCTGCTGGTCGGCACCGGCGCGGTGCTCACGGTGGTGCCGTTCGCCGACATGCTGATGACGTCCTTCAAGGGACCGGACGAGGCCGGCACGCTGCCGTACCGGTTCCTGCCGAGGGCCTTCGACCTGTCCAACTACCGGGCCGCGATCCAGCAGCTCGATCTGCCGGTGCTCTTCCGCAACAGTGTCGTCGCCACCGCCATGATCACCGGTTCGGTGCTGCTCACTTCGTCGCTCGCCGGCTACGCGCTCGCCAAACTCCGCTTCCCCGGCCGGGACTTCGTCTTCCGTCTCGTGCTGTCGACGATGATGTTCCCGCCGTTCCTCTTCTTCGTCCCGCACTTCCTGATCCTGGTGCACTGGCCGCTGGCGGGCGGCAACGACCTGCTCGGGCGTGGCGGGGCGGGACTGACCGTCAGCATCGTGGCGCTCGCCATGCCGTTCCTCGTCAGCAGCTTCGGGGTCTTCCTGACCCGCCAGTTCATGGTCTCGATCCCCGACGAGGTCCTGGAGGCCGCGCGCATCGACGGCGCCGGCGAGTTCACCGTGTGGTGGCGGATCGTCGTCCCGCAGACCAGGCCGGTCCTGGTCACCCTCGGCCTGCTGACCTTCGTCGACGCCTGGAACGAGTACATCTGGGCGCTGCTGGTCTCGACCGCCGACCCGGACGTGATGACCCTGCCCGTCGGCATCCAGTTCCTCCAGGACCACGTCGATCCGACCCGGACCCTGCCCATCGTCATGGCCGGCCTGGTCCTGAGCGTCCTGCCGGTCCTGGTCCTCTTCCTGCTGCTGCAGAAGCACTACATCAGGGGCGTCATGCTCAGCGGCCTCAAGTGAGGGCCGCCCACGTCATGCGCGGGAGCGGCCGGACAGCCCCTGCGGCTCTCCGGACGAAGACGCCGGCGGACCCTGGTACGGCCTGAAGAACACCGCCTTCGCCGTCGGTGTCAGCGCGGCCTGCAGCGTGCCGGACGAGCCGACCGGTCCGTACCTGTTCAAGGACGACCAGGACGTGCTCCGCCGCACCGGCCAGGAGAAGACCACCTCCGGGCCCGACAGCCGGACATCGGCCCGGGGGATCGACGGCGTCTTCGCCGAGGGAGTCGGCGACGCCTGCCGGGTCCCCGGCGGCACCGGCGATCTGTACGTCCTCAAAGGGCGACCAGTACGTCCGGGTGCGCTGACCTGGGCACCGGCGCGCGGGACGGGCATGAGGCCCGCGCGGATCGTCCGGCGCGGGCCCCTGCGAACGGCTCGGTACGGCCGGCCGGTGGGTGGATCAGCCGCGTGCGGCGACCGTCACAGGCCGCGCCAGACGTTGTCGAAGGCCGCGTCCTCGATCTCCCGGCGCTGCCGTACCGCGGCGAGCTCCGTCACGGCGTCGCCCACCGCGGCCACCACAGTCACGGTCGCCTCGGGAGCCGTACCCGTGAGGTCCCTGGCCGGCTCGTCGTGGATCCCCACGGCGGCCGCGAGGGCGGCCAGCACGGGCTCGCCCGTCGCCCAGCGTTCGTGCGCCCGGACCCGCTCGGGCGAGTCGGCCGGCTCCGTCCGTCCGGTCGGCAGCGACAGCCAGCGCCGCCGCTGCCGGGTGACGGTCCCGTCCGTCTCCAGGGCGTCGAGATAGACGGCGCCCAGGCCGCGCCCGCGCCGCCACAGCCAGTCCTCGACCGACTCGTACGGCGTCTCCCGCCGCAGTGCCGCCATCGCCTCGTCGAGCAGTCGGTCATCCGTCCCGCCCGCGGTGGCGGGCACGATGAGGTCGCCGTCGAGCGTGGCCGCCCCGGCGTCGAGGAGATCGACCAGTTCCGCTCCCGCGAGCGCCAGCGAGAGGTCGCCCTGTTCGACGGGCCGGCCGGCGGCGTCGTACACGGTGACGAGGAACAGGTCCCGGGGTGTGGTCATGTCGGACTCCCCAACAGAGACGAAAGAGGCACCAGCGGTATAGGGGTATCAGACGTATGGGGGACAACGGTGGCGCAGATGAATACGGCGCCCGCGTCGCGCGTCCGGCAGTCTCCCGCCCTTCGGCCGGACGGGGCCTCCGAGCCTTGATCCGCGCCGTCGGTGGGGCTCCCACGCGCGCGATAGGCTGCTCCGCGATCAGTGGGGCGACTTCGGCCGGAGGCGGATGGGCATGACAGCGCACGTCGAGCCGTCGTCCGCCGTCGGCGCGGGCGGCCGGGACAGCCGGCTGGGCCCGCTGATCATCACCCTCTTCGCGCTGTACGCGCGCGGTGAGCGCAACTGGCTCTCCGTCGCCTCCGTGATACGCCTCATGGCCGACCTCGGTGTGGAGGCGCAGGCCGTGCGCTCGGCGGTCTCCCGGCTGAAGCGGCGCGGGGTGCTGCACGGCGAGCGCCACGAGGGTGCCGCCGGGTACGCCGTCTCCGGCGGCACGCTGGAGGTGCTGGAGGACGGCGACGTGCGCATCTTCGAGCGGAACCGGGCCGCGGCCGGCGACGGCTGGCTCGTCGTGGTGTTCTCCGTGCCGGAGTCCGAACGCGACAAGCGGCACGCCCTGCGCACCGCCCTGACCCGGCTGGGCTTCGGCACCGCGGCGCCCGGTGTGTGGGTGGCGCCCGGCATCCTGGCCGACGAGACCCGCCGCACCCTGCAACGCCTCGGCCTGACGCCGTACGTGGACATCTTCACCGGCGACCACTTCGCCTTCGGTGACCTCTCGGCGAAGGTCCGCGAATGGTGGGACCTGGAGGAGCTCAGCGCGCTCTACGCGGACTTCCTGGAGCGGTACCGGCCGGTGAGCGAGCGCGCGGCGGCGGGCGCGATCCCCGCCCGCGAGGCCTTCGGGATCTACCTGCCGATGCTCACCGAGTGGCGCCGGCTCCCGTACCGCGACCCCGGGCTGCCGCTGTCCCTGCTGCCGCCGGGCTGGATGGGCGAAACCGCCGGCGCGCTCTTCGAGGAACTCGACAAGTCACTCCGGGAACCGGCCCGCGCCCACGCCCAGGCGGTCATGCACCCCGGCCAGGCCATCCGGCCTGCCGACCCCCGGCCGATCTGACGACCCCCGCCACACCCCGCCGACGGCGCCCGGCAGGGAGCCGTCGGACCTGGTGGGTGTGACGATCCGTCTCACGGCGTCCCCGGCTGCCGGGCCCGCGACAAGGACGCCGCCCGGAGCGGTGCCCGTGTCGGCGGCGGGCGCGGTGGGTCAGGCCGGCGTCGGCGGCGGGGCGGTGGCGTCGGCGAGCGGCAGGGTGACGGTGAACCGGGTGTCGCCGGGTGCGCTGTCCACCTCGACCCGGCCGCCGTGCGCCTGGGTGATCGCGGCCGTGATGGCCAGCCCGAGACCCGCACCGCCCGCACCGCCCCCGGCGCCGGGGACGCGGGAGCGGGAGGCGTCCCCCCGGGTGAAGCGGTCGAAGACGGTCGGCAGGAGGTCGGCCGGGATGCCCGGACCGTCGTCGTGCACGCGGATCGCGCAGTGCCCGTCCGCGGCCCGCACCGTGACGGTGATCCGCGTCCCGGCGGGGGTGTGCACCCGGGCGTTGGCCAGCAGGTTGGCCACCACCTGGTGCAGCCGGGACGGGTCGCCGGTCACCGTGGCGGGCGCGTCGAGGCGCAGCACCAGCTGCCAGTGGTGGTCCGCCCCCGCCGCCCGGGCGTCCCAGACCGCGTCCCCGACCAGGGTCGCCAGGTTCACCTCGGCGGCCTCCAGCGGTCGGCCCTCCTCCAGCCTGGCGAGCAGCAGCAGGTCCTCGACCAGTCCCGTCATCCGCGCCGACTGGTCGGAGACCCGGCGCCAGGCCAGCTCCGGTTCGATCTTCCGGGTGTCCACGCCCATCAGCATCAGCTCGGCGTACCCGGCGATCGAGGCGAGCGGGGTGCGCAGCTCGTGGCTGGCGTCGGTCAGGAAGCGCCGCATGTGCTCCTCGGCACGCTGGCGCTCGGACAGGGACCACTCCACGTGGTCGATCAGCCGGTTCAGCGCGACGCCGACCTGGCCGACCTCGGTGCCCGGATCGGTGTCCGGCGCCGGCACCCGGGTGAGCCCGCTGACCTCGCCCCGGTCCAGCGGCGCGTGCGAGACCTCGACGGCGGTGGCGGCGACCCGCCCCAGCGGCCGCAGCTGGCGCCGGATCGCCACCGCCGACACCGACCCCGCCAGGACCAGCCCGATCCCGGCGATACAGGCCTCGATCACCACCAGGGAGTCGATCATCTGCCGCACGCCGTCCACCGGCAGCCCGGCCAGCATGGCGGTGCCGCCCTCGCTGACGGCCGTCAGCCGGTAGTCGCCCAGCCCCGGGATCGTCCGGGTGTGCAGGGTCCCGTCGGCCGGGATGCCGTCGAGGGCGGCGCACTGGGCCGCGGTCAGGGAGCGCGGGCCCTCGTCCGTCACCACCTCGGCCGTGGTGATCCCGTCGCTGTCCATGAGGGCGGCGAGGGTGCCGGTGTGCTGGCCGCGCTCGTTGAGGAAGCCGAGACTCGCGCCGGGCGGCCCGTGCTGCCGGCCGCCCTGGCTGTGCTCCGCGGCGTCGGTGACCCGCTGGTCCAGGTCCCGGATCAGGTAGTAGCGCTGGACGAGCACGGTGGCCAGGGCCATCGCCGTGCAGACGGCGGCCAGGGTGAGGGAGTGGACGAGGACCATCCGGGCCCGCAGCGAGCGCCCGCGGAGCCGGGTGAGGGCCCGCCGGACGGCCGTCATGCCTCGTCGTCCGCCGGCCTGATGACATACCCGGCGCCGCGCACGGTGTGGATCATCGGCCGGCGCTCCTTGTCGATCTTCGCGCGCAGCCCGTAGACGTACACCTCCACCAGGTTGCCCCCGCCGTCGAACGAGCTGTTCCAGACGTGGTCGAGGATCTGCGTCTTGCTGAGCACCTGGCGGGGGTGGTCCATCAGGTACCGGAGCAGGTCGAACTCCTTCGCGGTGAGCGAGATCGGTGTACCACCCCGGTGCACCTCCCGGGTCCGCTCGCCCAGCACCAGGTCGCCGAGGACCCTCACCCCCTCCTGTGCGGTGTCCTCGCCGGCCCCGGCGCGGCGCAGCAGCCCGCGCAGCCTGAGCATCACCTCCTCCAGGGAGAAGGGCTTGGTCACGTAGTCGTCGGCGCCGGTGGAGAGCCCGTCGAGCCGGTGCTCCACCGCGTCCCGGGCGGTCAGCATCAGCACCGGCATCCTGGCGTTCTCGTACCGCATCCGGCGCAGCACCTGGATCCCGTCCAGGTCGGGGAGCATGCCGTCCAGTACGACGGCGTGCGGCCCGCAGGCACGGGCGGCGCGCAGCGCGCCGTACCCGTTGTGCGCCACGAACGGCTGCCAGCCCGCAGCGCTGACGGCCACCGAGAGCAGTTCGGTCAGTTCGGGCTCGTCGTCGACGATCAGCACCCGGATCGCACTGGGTGCCGGTGTGGGGGAGTCGGCCATGGACGGATGCTCTCGCGGCGGTCTGTACGTGAGCTGTGGAGCGTGCCCCGACCTCGGCCGTGGGCCCCGAAAAGGGCCCTGAACGCGTGACGCCCCCCATAGGAGCCACATCACATCCTATCCGGCATCGTAGGAACGGAACGCCGTGAACTGGATAGAAAGCACCTATTAGTGAGCATTTCGGTCATTCATTACGAACTCGGGTAGTACGTCACATCATTGCGCTCGGGTCCGGCCGCCGCTAACCATTGCTCTCGTCGCCGGGAGACGGGCGACGGGCCGAGCGGAACTCCGCCGGACCCGCCCACTCCCGCCGGTAGTACGGGCTCCGCCCACCGCCGCCGCGCACCGCGGCCGGCGCCGACGCCGTCCCCCACCGGAGAGTTGCATTCGCATGACCATGACCACTCGCACCCGCATCGCCCGCCTGCGCACCCTCGGCCTCACCGGCCTCGCCACCACGGGTGCCGCTGCCGCCGCCCTCACCCTGATGCCGGCGAACGCACAGGCTGCCGAAATGACGCAGGCGCACACCTCGACCGCGGTCACGGCCACCGGCGACAACAGCCACACCGCTGCCAAGTCCGGCTACGCCAACAACCTCGACGGCTGGATCAAGCAGTCCCTCCAGATCATGAAGGCCAAGGGCATCCCGGGCAGCTACGACGGCCTCAAGCGCAACATCATGCGCGAGTCCGGCGGCAACCCGAGCGCCCAGAACAACTGGGACGTCAACGCGCAGAAGGGCACCCCGTCCAAGGGCCTGCTCCAGGTCATCGACCCCACCTTCAACGCGTACCACGTGGGCGGCACCGCCCACAGCGTCACCGACCCGGTGGCCAACATCACCGCCGCCGCCAACTACGCCGCCCACCGGTACGGCTCCATCGACAACGTCAACTCGGCCTACTGACCTGACGTCGACCGGCCGGACCGGAGCGCGGTCCTACGGCTCGCGGTGCTCGTGCGCCGCCTGCTCCAGGGCCGCGGCCTCCGCCTCGGCGACACGGGTCTCCGCCTCGACGTCGATCGACCGGGTCAGCAGCCAGTACAGCAGCGCCGACACCGGCAGGCCGATGAACAGCGAGATGTCCGCCCCGTCCAGGGCCTTGGCGGCGGGGCCGACGAAGAGCGTGCCGACCGAGAAGAACGGGATCATGACCGCGAACCCGACCAGGTACGAGATGATCCCCTGCCAGCCCCAGCGGCCGTAGATGCCGTTCGGCTTGAAGATCTCGGCGATGGCGTAGTGCCCCCGGCGCACCACGTAGTAGTCCATCAGGTTCACGGACGTCCACGGGATGAACAGGTACAGCACCAGCAGCAGGAAGTTGTTGAAGTTCGTCAGGAAGTCGGACGTCGCCGCCAGTGCGCCGATCAGCGAGAGCGCCGCGGTCACCACGAGGGTGACCAGGCGCACGGCCAGGGTCGGCCGGACCCGTTTGAACGAGTCGATGGCGCTGATCAGGGTCAGCGAGCCGCCGTACATGTTCAGCGCGGTGACGGAGACCAGACCCAGCGCCGAGAACAGCAGGACGATCGCGCCGAAGCCGTCGAAGACCTTGTCGCCGGCGGCGTTGATCGACGGGATGGTGTCGAAGCTGTCGCCCGCCCAGGCGGCCAGCAGTGTCCCGAGCACCATCAGCCAGATGCCGCCGAGCGCCGAGCCGAAGTAGGTCCAGTAGAACGTCTTGCGGACGGTGACGTCCGGCGGCAGGTAGCGCGAGTAGTCCGAGACGTAGATGGCCCAGCTGATCTGGTAGCCGGCGACCACGCCGAACTGTGCCAGGAACGGGGTGACCTTGAAGGCCCCGAGGTCGAAGGAGCCCGCCGGGTAGTGCAGGGTGACCAGGATGCCGACGGTGAAGATCCCGAAGATGACCAGGAACGTGTAGGTCAGGAACCGCTCGGCCTTGTGGATGATGTCGTACCCCACCAGCGCCACGACCAGTGCGACGACGGTGACCACGATCACCCAGAGCTGCACCCCGCCGTGGATCGTGGTGTCCAGCGCCTGGCCGGCCAGCACGGTGTTGAACACGTTGAAGCCCGCGTACTGCACGTAGGCGAACAGCCACACCAGCAGCGCCCCGACATAGCCGAACTGCGGGCGGGACTGGATCATCTGCGGCAGCCCGAGCTGCGGCCCCTGCGCCGAGTGGAACGCCATGAAGAAGGTGCCGATCAGGGTGCCCGCGACGATCGCCAGGAGCGACCAGATCAGGTTGCCGCCCTCCGTGATGCTGATCAGCCCCACGGCCAGGGTGGCGATCTGCGCGTTGGACATGAACCACAGCGGTCCCAGATGCCACAGCTTGCCGTGCCGCTCGTCCAGCGGCACGTAGTCGATGGACCGGACCTCCAGACCGCTCACCCGCGGTTCCGCCGATGTGCTCATGGCACCTCCCAGAGGCCGGGCCGTCACTCTGACCACATTCTTCCCCCGGATGGAGACGGATGAGGCATGCGGAATTCACCTTCCGCACACCGGAAGCCGCGCCTCGCGTGCGGCCTTGTCGCCCGGCTCGCGAACGGTGCTGTCGTTCTGCTCACAAACGGCCCCGAACCGGCCGCTTCGTGGCGCACGTCATGTCGCGGACCGGGCATTTTGTCTACGTTCGCAGTTCTGTGTCCCTCCGGCGCCGTGTCCCTCCGACCCGAACTGCGAAGGCTCCCGCCATGCTCAACCGATCTCTGTCCCTGGTGGCCGCGGTGGCGACCCTGCTCGTCGGGGCCGCCCCGGCGGCCCTGGCGGCCGACACGGGCTCCGGCCCCGCCGACTTCCGCACCGTCGTGGCGGCGCCGCACCGGGCGCGGGTCACCGCCGCCGTCCTCGACCTGGACGGCACCGGCCGGGAGCCCGTCGTCTACGGCGACGACACGCCGTACGACACGGCGAGCATCGTCAAGGTCGACATCCTCGCCGCCATGCTGCTCCACGCCCGGGACCACCGGCGCGCCCTGACCGCACGGGAGAGCGCCGAGGCGGAGGTCATGATCCGCGACAGCGACAACACCGCGGCCACCGCCCTGTGGCGGGCCATCGGCGAGGCGCCCGGCCTGGAGTCGGCCAACAAGCGGCTCGGCCTGACCTCGACCCAGGGCGGCCCCGGCGGCCTCTGGGGCCTCACCCGGACCACCGCGGCCGATCAGATACGCCTGCTGGGCGCGGTCTTCGGCACCGGTCCCACGCCCCTGGACGCGGCGTCCCGAAACCGTATCGGCACCCTGATGAGCGAGATCGCCACCGACCAGTCCTGGGGTGTCTCGGCCGCCGCCGACTCCGGGTGGGCGCTGAAGAACGGCTGGCTCATGCGCACCACGACCGACCTGTGGGACATCAACAGCATCGGACGCATCACGAGCGGCGGCCACCACTACCTCGTCGCGGTCCTCTCCGACGGCAACGCGTCCATGCCGGACGGTGTGAACCTGGTGGAACGAGCCGTCCGCACCGCCGTCTCCGAGACCGGGGCCGGCTGACCCCCTTGGCCCACTGCGGCCCGCCTCCCGCCCGAAATGCCCATAACGTGCTCTAGAGGCGACGTGGGCCGGCAACGGGAGGCACGGTGGCGGGTGCGGGCGGGCCGGCGGCCGGACGAGGCCGTGCCGCGCACCGTCCTCGGGGCGCGGCACCGGACACCCGGACCGCACGCGCCGGCCGGATCCCGAGAGGGCCCCGCGCCCCGCGTGCCGCCGCCGTCGGCGCCTCCGTCAGTGTCATCGTCGTCCCCGCCCTGCGCGTCGCCGCCGCCTACGCCTGGCGGCTCATCGTGGTCGGCATCGTCGTCTACGGAGTCTTCGTCGTCCTCGGCCGCTTCCAGCTCATCGCCGTCGCCGTGTTCCTCGCCCTGGTCATCACCTCGGTCCTGCGCCCGCTCGCCGACCTGCTGGCCCGGTGGCTGCCCAGACCGCTCTCCGTGGCGGTGAGCCTGGTCGGCAGCATCTGCCTCTTCTTCGGTCTGCTGGCCCTGGTGGGCAACGCGGTCGCGCAGGAGTCGGCGACCCTGGCCGACGAGTTCCGCGGCGGCATCCACCGCATCGAGGTCTGGCTCCAGCGCCCGCCCTTCCGGCTCGGACCGGGCGCCCTGTCGAACCTCCAGCAGCAGATCGTGAACTACGTCCAGTCCCACCGCTCCAACCTGGCGAGCAGGGCGCTCAGCGGTTTCGGCACCCTCGTCGAACTGATCACCGGCGGCGCGCTCGCGCTCTTCACCTCGGTCTTCTTCATCCACTCCGGCGAACGGCTGTGGACCTGGACGAGCCGTGAACTGCTGCCCGCCGGCGCCCGGAACGCCTGGGACCGGGCGGGGCACGCGGCCTGGCGGACGTTCGCCGGATACACCCGGGGCATCATCATCGTGGCCGCCGTCAACGCCGTCCTCGTCGGTATCGCCCTGGTCGTGCTGCGGGTGCCGCTCGCGCTGCCGCTCACCCTGCTGGAGTTCTTCGCCGCGTTCGTCCCGCTGGTGGGCTCACCGGTCGCGCTCGGCGTGGCCACGGTGGTGGCGCTGGCCGGGCGCGGTCCGCTCACGGCCGCCGCCGTCCTCGTGCTCATCGTCGTCATCGGCCAGCTGGAGGGGCATGTGCTGCACCCGCTGGTGATGAGCTGGGCGGTACGGCTGCACCCCCTCGTCGTCGCCGTCTCGGTCATCGCTGGCAGCATCGTCGCGGGGGTGATCGGCGCCGTCGTGGCCGTGCCGTTCATCTCGGTCGTGTGGGCGGTGGTCCGGGCCCTGCGCCCGGTACCGCCGCCCTGATTCGGGCGTCGGGGGGCTCAGCCGTCCTTGGCAGGGCGACGGCTGCCCTTCTGCGCCCGCCTGCGCCGACCACCCCCGGGCACGTCGGACGCGGCGTCGGGCATGCCCGCCGGGGCAGGAGCACCGGGCGGCGCCGCAGGGCCCGACGGCCCCGCGAAGCCCGACGGCCCCGCGAAGCCCGACGGCGCCGTGGGGCCGGGTGCCGGGATGCCGTCGTCCCACGCCTCGTGCGCACCGAACGGGTCGGCGGGGCCGTGCGCGAGCAGCGCCGCCAGCCCCGGCGTGGCCCGCGCCTTGAAGGCGGCGAGGGCCAGTGTGTCGGAGTCGGACTCGTCGCCGCTGCGCCAGGTGATGGTGCCCGGGAGCATGACGAGCGAGGTCGTCCCGGACTCCCCGCCGGCCGGCCGCAGCTGGACCCGGATGCCGTGCCGGTCGGCGAGCCTGCCCACCACGAACAGGCCCATGTACTGGTAGACGTCGGCGTCGGCGGTCGGCGGATTCGCCAGCTTGTGGTTGATCAGCGCGAAGTCCTCGGGCACCAGACCGATGCCCTTGTCATGGATCTCGACCATGATCCGGGTGTCCGGCAGCCGGGTCGCCGTGACCCGGACCGCCGAGCGCGGGGAGGAGAACGAGGTGGCGTTCTCCAGGAGCTCGGCGAGCAGATGCACCAGGTCGGTGACGGCGCGGCCGTGGATCTCGGCCTCCGGGATGCCCTCCAGCTCGATCCGCTCGTACTGCTCCACCTCGGAGGCCGCCGCCCGGATGACGTCGACCAGCGGGAGCGGGTGGTCCCACTGCTGGGTGGGCCGCTCGCCGCCGAGCACCAGCAGGTTCTCGCCGTTGCGGCGCACCCGCGTGGCCAGGTGGTCCAGCTTGAACAGGTTCGAGAGCTGGTCGGGGTCCGCCTCGCGCTCCTCCAGGTCGGTGATCAGGGCGAGCTGGCGTTCGATCAGCGACTGGTTGCGGCGGGAGAGGTTGGTGAAGATCGTGTTGACGTTGCCGCGCAGCGAGGCCTGCTCGGCGGCCAGCCGGACCGCCTCCCGGTGCACATGGTCGAAGGCGCGGGCCACCTCGCCGATCTCGTCGGTGGTGGTGATCGGGATCGGCGCGACCCTGGTGTCCACCTGGCCGGGCACGGCCTGCGACAACTGGGTGATCACCGCCGGCAGCCGCTGCTCGGCGATCTCCATCGCCGAGGCGCTCAGCCTGCGCATGCCCCGGCTCATCGAGCGCGCCACCCAGGCCGCGAGCAGGAAGGCCACGAGCACGGCGCCGAGCGCGACGGAACCGTTGATGATCGCGTCCCGTCGGGCGTCGGCGGCGATGCTCCGGGCACTGGCCAGAGCGGTGTCGGTCAGATGGACCTCGATACTCCGGTAGGCGTCGAAGGAGAGCGCGGACGCCGCGAAGAACGACTCGGGCGTGATGCCCTGGGCGGCCAGCTGCTCGGTCGGGGTGCCGGCCGCGATCGCCTTGAGCATCTTCGTCAGGGTCGGGGGTGCCACGAAGGTCTGTCCGGCAGCCTTGGCGTCCTCGGCGGCCTTGGCCGTCTGCTGTTCCCCCTTCTTCTGCGCGTCCGCCAGCGCCGCCTGCAGCCGGGTCATGTCCCCGGCGGTACCGGCGCCCGCGTACTCCTGGAGGCCGACCTGCTCCAGGTAGACGTAGGAGCTGAACGAGCCCAGCTGGGTCTGGAGTTCGCCTTCGGCGAGCGCGTCGCGGTCCTCGACCAGCAGGTGCGTGCCGATGGCGCGCACCAGGGACTCGGCCGCCTGGGTCAGGGAGATGGCGTAGAGGGTGCGCCCGAAGCTCGCCTGGTTGTTGCTGCCGAAGCCCAGTTCGTTCGAGATCTCCATCAGAGGGTGCTGGACGGCGTGGTAGCTCTCCTCCGTCTGCACCCCCGACACCTTCGACGTGAAGGCGCTGGCCCGCACCGCCGGCAGCTGCTTCTCGCCCGCCCGCACCAGCTCGATCCGCCGTGCGAGGCCCGCTGTCTTCGGCGCCCGGGCCACCGCCGCGTCGAACGCCTTCGCGTCGGCGTCGGTGACCTTGCGCGCCGCCACCACGACGGGCGCGTTGCGTTTGCCTTGGAGCAGCGGGATGACCGACACGTCGCGCTCATTGATCGCGTCACTGGCGTAGGCGTTCGCCGCCTGCACCAACTCCGCCACGCGCACCGCGTCGTTGGCGTCCTGGAGCGTGTCGATCGAGTTCTTCACCCGAACACCGCCGAGGCCGAGGGCCACGAGCACGGGGATGAGCAGAATGGCCTGGAGGCGTCTTGCGACGCGCCAATTGCCGGTCAGTGGTCTGGACTTGGACAAGATCGTCCCATTTCACAACAGGGATGGCGTGCAGGGCTGTGCGTAGCCCGACGTTATGTGGCCAAGTTCTAACACCCAGCGATCGCTATCGGCCGGTGTTTGGGTGAAGCGGTTTCTCTAAAATGGTACAAAGCTCAATCAAAACCATCGATGGTCAACGCACGGATGCGGGGGCAGGTGGCCTGGACCGTTCGGTCCGTTCGATGGGACGAACGGGCAGCCCATTTCCCCGGCATGGCGGACCGTCGGCGGCGAGGCACGGTCCGGACGGTCAGGTCGGGGCACTTCATCGAGCAGGACGTCGTCCGCGTCTCCCGCCGGGGCGTGGCGATGGCGGGTTGAGCAGCTTCCAGTACCCCTCGGAGACGACCTCGACGCCGCCGTCGGTCACCTTGACGGCGGTCTGCGCGTCGGTGGCGTACGCCGGACCGCCTATCTCGGCGGCCCATCGTTCCGCCTCGGCCATCGTGTTGTCCGGACTGCCGAGGTGCGGGAAAAGGGAGAAGTCGACTACTCCCAGGGCGCTGTCGTCGCCGGTGGGCGGCTTCCAGCCGACGAAGAACCTCCCGACCCGGGGTGTCAGCACCATGCTCCCGGCACTGAGCCCCACGTAGACCGTGTCGCGCAGCGACGGGAAGAGGTCGGCCAGGCCCGACTCCCGCATCCAGTGGCACAGGTACAGCGCGTCGCCGCCGTTCACCAGCAGGGCGTCCGCCTCTCGGACCCAGGAGACCCAGCGTTCCCTGTCGATGCCGGGCAGTGCGGTGAGCTCCAGCATGCCCACCGACTTCCACCCCAACCCGGTCATGGGACTGGGGGACCGTCCGCTGCTGAAACGCCATGGCCCGCCCGGATCCCCGTACGGGCCCCCGTATCCCGCGGTCGGGATGCAGAGGGCGCCGGCCTCGGCGATCGGCTTGCCCAGGAGGTCGACCAGCGCCGCCAGGATGCTCGCGTTCCTGACACCGGAATCGGTAAGGAGAAGCTTCACCACACCCCCGCGCTGATTGCGTACGGGACGACGTTACTGCTCCGTGGCGCTGTTTGGCCGATCGATGCGCTGCCGTGCCGACGGGACCGGTGAGTCGGCGATCTGCGGTGGCTCAGGCGGCGGCCGGGCGGTCGGCCAGGGCGGTGCGCCCCGCGAGGAAGACCGCGGCCCGCGTCGCGATGCGCGCCCCGTGGTGTTCGGCCGTGGCGATGTCCGAGCCGTATGCGGTGCTGGGCGGCGAAAGCGGCCAGGAAGGCCGGCGTGTTCGACTTGCCGCCGCTCCTGGAGGCCGAGTTCGTGAAGCCGCCCGCGATCTTGTCGGCCCATGCGCCGCCCATGTAGGTGGGGGTCCCGAAGATCACGGCGTCGGTGCTGTCGAGTTCGCTCCACTGCTCGCCGGTGATGGTGCTGACCGGGATGAACGCGACGCGCGCACCGGCTTTCTCGGCACCGCGCCGGACCGCCTCCGCGAGGACGGCGGTGTGCCTCGACGGCTGAGATGTGGTTTCCGAAGGAGACCAACCCCCTGATGGAGTCCGAGTGTGTGAGGGAGTTCGCACAGGTGGGGGCGTCGGCGCCGCCGCCGGCACGCGCAAGGCGGTCGTCCTGTCGGGGAGGGCGTCAGTCCTCCTGGCCGGTGGCCTGGCGGCGGTCGTAGGCGGCGCGCGCTTCGTGCACCGTGGCGGCCCGCTTCTCGGTCCAGGCGCACAGCGCCCTGGTCTCCTCGGCGATCTCGCTGCCGAGTTCGGTGAGCCGGTACTGCACCAGCGGCGGGGTCATCCTGGGGTCGACGGTGCGCAGGACGAGGCCGTCCCGTTCGAGCGTGCGCAGGGTCCGGGAGAGCAACTTGCGGCTGATGCCGCCAAGCGTCCGCTGCAGCTCGGAGTAACGCTGGACGCCGGCCTCGCGAAGGCCCGCCAGCATGAGCAGAAAATTCCGTACCATACCTTTAAACGAGGTTATCTCCCCATCAGATACATGGTCTCCCATCGATACCGTCAGCCGTGCCCCAGGATCCGGCGCAGCGCCTCGCCCAGCAGCTCCGTCGCGTTCTCGGCGGCTGCCCGGTGCCGGAAGGCGACGTACCCGTCCGGCCGTACCAGCAGCGCGCCCGTGTCGGACACCTCGCTCAGCCGGGCCCAGTCGCCGTACGGGTCCTCGTACTCCTGGCCGGGGCCGATGACGACCGTGGCGATGTCGAGGTCCTGGGCGGCCGCCGCCCGCACCCAGCCCGCGCCGCCGATGCCGGTGAGCAGGGTGAACCGGCCCTTGCCGACGGTGTCCAGGGTGGACAGGGTGCGGGTGCCCGACGTGATCCAGGCGTGCGGGACCTTGGCGCCCGGGCGGGAGCTGGGCTGGTGGTACAGCTCCGGGTCACGGGCGAAACCCGGGTCGGGGGTGCCGTCGGCGACCACTGCGGTGGAACTCCCGGCGGAGTAGCGCTGGTTGAGGTCGACGCCGTGCGCGTTGAACTCGTACGCCTTGTGGGCGATCGCGTCCCGCAGCCGGGCCCGCTGCCTCTCGGCCGCCTCGGTGGGCTCCTTGCGGGCCGCGATGTTGGCCCAGAGCTGCTCGGGAGTCTGCGGGGCGAGACCGTCGAGCGCCTCGAAGACCGGGGCCGTCTCGCCGATCGACTTGTTGGCGCGGGTGACGATCTGCCGTCCCACGGGCGCGCGTTCGGCGGTGTAGGTGTCCAGAAGGCTCGGACCGGCGGTGCCGTCGAGGACCAGCTTCAGCTTCCAGGCCAGGTTGTAGGAGTCCTGGATGGAGGTGTTCGAGCCGAGCCCGTTGGACGGCGGGTGCCGGTGCACGGCGTCACCGGCACAGAAGACCCGGCCGTCGGAGTACGTCTCGGCGTACATCTCGTTCACCGTCCACGCCGAGGACGACCTGACGGTCACCGGGATGTCGTCGTCGCCGACCAGCCGGCGGACGACCGACTCCGCGTACTCGGTGGTCAGGTCGGGGGCGCCCGCCGTGACGTCGTACCCCCACACGATCAGCCACTCCGTCCAGGGGCGCACGCAGCGCACCAGGCCCGCGCCGATGCCGCCGACGGTCGCGCCGGGGGCCAGCACCCAGTAGAGGGTGGACGGGCGGTGGGCGGTGTACCTGCTCAGGTCGGCGTCGAAGACGATGTTGATGCTGCCGGCCACGCCCATCTGACCGCCCATCGGCAGTCCGGCGTGCTCGGCCACCTTCGAACGCCCGCCGTCCGCGCCGATGAGGTACTTCGCGCGGATGGTGTACTCGTCGCCGCGCACCCGGTCCTCGACGGTGACGGTCACCCCGTCCGCGTCCTGCGTGAACGACTTGTAGACGGTGCTGTAGCGGAAGAGGGTGCCGCGGGCGATGGCGGCGTCCACCAGGACCGGCTCCATGAGGTGCTGTGGAATGTCACACATCACCGTAGGGCTCGCCAACTCGTGCGCGGCCTGCACCAGCGGCTCGTTCCCCCAGGACCGCACCCGCCCCAACTCCTCGCCGGCCAGGCTGGTGCAGAAGGTGGTGTTCCCCATCAGACGCTGCGGGGTGGCCCGGGCGAGCGCCTCCTGTTCGACCCCGAGGTCGCGCAGCACCTCCATCGTGCGCTGGTTGGTGATGTGGGCGCGCGGGGTGTCCGCGAGACGCGCACCGCGGGTGACGACC
The DNA here is from genome assembly GCF_014645815.1 of Streptomyces fuscichromogenes. Classification (GTDB taxonomy): domain Bacteria; phylum Actinomycetota; class Actinomycetes; order Streptomycetales; family Streptomycetaceae; genus Streptomyces; species Streptomyces fuscichromogenes. The sequence continues at coordinate 128,658 of NZ_BMML01000012.1, forward strand.
ATGTTCGGTACGCCGTAGGTGCTCAGGGCCAGGGCGGCCGAGGCGCCCGCGGGGCCGCTGCCCACGATCAGGACATCGGTCACGACATCGGTGTGCACGGGGAACGCTCCGGAGGGGGAAGGACGGAAACCGACCGTCCGAGATCATGAATCGCGCCGGACGGCCGTGGGTGTCTCAATCCGAGACACCCGGTGCACGGCCGAACCGGGCGAGGCACATCAGTCGTTGCTCCTTCAACTGTTCGCGGTACGGTGAGGGGCGCCATGACCACCGCAGAGCATCCCTCCCCGGCCGGCCGGCAGTCCTCGGGCCGCCCCGCGCTCGGCCAACTGCGCCGGGCCCGCGCTCGCTTCCTCGCCGGGTACCCGCTGTCGGCGGACGTGCCGGACGAGGTCGCGGCCGCCTGGCGGCGCGCCCGTTTCCACGGCGTACGGCACGACTCCGCGGCCCCCTTCGAAGGCGGCGCCCGGCGCTCGCCCGACCCCGCGCTGCTGGCGGCGGCCCGGCCGGTCCTGGAGCGACTCGGCCCGGTACTCGACCACGAGCGCGTCACCCTCCTGCTCACCGACGCCCGGCTCCGCGTGCTCTGGTCCGCCGGGCACGCCCCGCGGGAGACGCTCTGCGCCGACCTCTCCGAGCAGAGCGTCGGCCCCAACAGCGCTGCCCTCGCCCTGCGCACCGGCCACCGCGCCGAGCTGCACGGCCCCGAGCACTTCCTCGACGTGTGGCAGGAGATCTCCGCGGTGAGCGTGCCGCTGCGGGCCCCCGGCGACGACAGGCCGGTCGGCACGGTCACCGTGGCGTCGGCCCTGTGCGGCGGCTGCGCACCGCACCCGCAGGCGGCCCTGGCCGAGGCGACGGCCGCGGGGGTGGAGGCGGAACTGCGGGCGCGCGCCAGTCCGCCGGAGCGGGCCCTGCTGGACGCCTACCTCACGGCGTGCGAGGGTCCGGACCGGCCGGTGGTGGCGTTCGCCGGCCACAGCAGACTGGTGAGCGAGGCCGCGGGCAGGCTGCTGTCGCCCCGGGACATCGAGGACCTGGAACGCGCCGCGCACACCGCGCTGCGCGAGGACACGACCGGCGCCCGGCTCCCGTACGGCGCCGCGCTCCACGTCGTCCGCCACCTGGGCGAGACCGCAGGCGCCGTCATCTCGCTGGAACCGGCGTCCGGCACGGCCCCCGCCGTTCCCGCCGGACGTCCGCCCACCACGCTGGCCGGGCGCTCGGTGCCGTGGCGGCACGCCACCGAGCGCGCCGCCGAACTGGCCGTCACCCGCGCCCCCTTGCTGCTCGTCGGCGAACGCGGCACCGGAAAGACCTCCCTGGCCCGCGCGTTGCTCGACGGGAGCGAGCCGCTCGTCGTCGACGCGGCCGAAGGCGACGTGCCCGAGGCCCTGCCGGCCGACCCCCGCGGCTGGCTCGTGCTCCGCCACGCCGAACGCCTGGCACAGCCGGACGTGGCGGCGATCGTCGCCCTGCTCGAAGCCCGGCCCACCGCGACCCTGTTGGTCACCTACACCCCCGGAGCGCCGCCCGGCCCCTGCCTCCAACGGCTCCTCGACACCCTGGCCGCCCGCTCGGTCACCCTGCCCGCGCTCCGCGAACGCCCCGAGGACATCGGGGAGTTGCTCACCGCCCTGGCGCCGGCCCCGCAACCCGGGCAGCCCACGCTCACCTGGTCACTCGATGCGCGGCGCGCCCTGGAACGGTACCCGTGGCCCGGAAACGTCACTGAACTCGCCCATGTCGTACGGTCGTTGGCGCGGCAGCGCCGGGCGGTGGGCCCGGTCAGACGTACCGAACTGCCCGACCCTGTACGCGAGGGACCCGCCGGGCGGCCACTGAGCCCCATGGAACACGCCGAGCGCACCGCGATCCTGGAGGCCCTGCGCCGCCACGGCGGGAACAAGGCCCGGACGGCCGCCGCCCTGGGCATCGGCCGCGCGACGCTCTACCGCAAGCTGCGCACCTACGGCAGCCACGCGTAGCAACCAGGCCGCCCGCGCCGAGTGCCCGATACCGGTGCTCCGCCTGCCGCCTGCCGCCTGCCGCCTGCCGCCTGCCGCCTGCCGCCCGTGCCGGGGCGACCATGGAGGGACGGAACCGGTCCGGGTCACCTGCCGGGAGACACCCGTGACGCACCCGACCGGTGTCCTGATGGCGGGCGCCGGCCCGGCTGCCGTACGCCGAGGCCGTCGGCATCCAGCCGCGCACCGGCGAGCTCCGGGACCGGATGGGCCTGGAGGCACCGAGACCGCGCTGGCCGGGACCGCACGGGCCGACTACCGCGAGGCGCTCGGGCGGGGGCCGCTCCCGGCACTCCAGAGGACGGCCGGCGGTACCACCCGTGCGCACAGTGGCATGCCCCGGGCGTCGGTCAGCCCGAGCCGGCCGACCAGCAGCCCGTTCCGCGCCGCCGCCTCGGCCACGGCGCCGGGGACGGCGTCGAGCATCAGCTTGGCCCGGCGGAACATCGTGAAGCCGGATCCGGCGGTCACCGTCCCCCAGGACAGGTAGACGAACCTGCCACCGGGACCGCCCTGGACATAGGGCCCCGTGAAGTCGACGCCGGCGGCCGAGACCGCCGTCGAGCACGGCAGGGTCCAGGCCGCGGAGTCGGCGTCGCCGGGCTGCGGGTCGAGCAGCTCGGCGGGGCGGTCGCGGCGCTGCACGGCGACGTGGATGCCGCAGTACCCGGACAGACCGCTGTCCGCGGGCGCCGGGCAGGTGCGTCCGGGCAGGTCGGTGGCTTCGAGGCGGAGCTCCATGGCGGCCATACGGTCATCATCGCCGATGTGCCGCTCGCCCCCGTCCGGTCGGCCGGCGGACCGTTCGTGACGTCCGCCGGCCGACCGTGGCGCGGTCAGCGCTTGGTGTAGATGAAGCCGACCTTGTCGAGCTCGTCACCGGCGCGGCCGTGGAAGCCGGCGATCTGCCAGCCCGAGGGTGCGGTCCGGGTCACGCAGTCCGAGGTCGTGGTACCGCCCGCGAGGGTGTTGCCCAGGTTGGTCGTGAACTTGGCGTAGAAGATCCGCGTGTGGCTGTCCTTGACGCCCTCGCACAGGTACGCCGTCGTCACGTACTCGCTGCTGCCCAGCGTCAGTGAGGACGCGGTGCCGCCGGTACCGCCGTGGGTGAGCGTCGTACCGTCGTTGAGGGTGATGCCGACCTGGTCGACACGCGAGCCGCTGCGCAGCGAGATGCTGGTGGCGCGGGCACCGGCGGCCACCTTGTCGATGTCCTGGTAGTAGTCGCCGTGCGGGCCGCCGAACTGGTCGCTGAGCTGGAAGTTCGCGTTCTGCGACCAGGAGAAGCCGACCGTGATCGGGTCGTGGTCGGAGAGCATCAGGCCGTCGCTCGTCAGGAACTTGGCGTGCTCGTTGTTGTACGAGGTCGCGTTGAGGTTCACCAGCTTGCTGCTGCGGTACAGGACCTTGTCCACGACCTCGCAGGTGTTGGGCACGGTCGCCCCGGACTGGTCGCAGACGAGCGCGTCGCTGCCCTTGGCGGGCGCGCTGCCGCCGCGGATCAGCTGCACCCAGGCGTCGGTGAGCCCGTTGTTCGAGGCGAACTCGGCGATGGTGTCGGCGGTGCGGGTGTAGCGGGTGTTGGTGTCACCCATCACCACGACGGCGTTGCCTGCCGAGTGAGTGCTGATGAAGGAGGTCAGCTGGCTGAGGTTGTCGGCCCGGGAGGCCTCGTCGCCGTCGTTCGTGCCCGCGTTGGTGTGCAGGTTGTAGAAGTCGACGTAGACGCCCTCGGCGAGCCGCTCGCGCATGAAGGTGAAGCCCTTCGGCGTGAGGCAGTCCCCGGAGTCGATCTGGCAGGAGTTCCAGCCGTCCCGCTCGAAGTCGTCCGTGTCCCAGGCGTAGTTGGAAACGGTGTTGAGTCCGCTGCCGATGCCCGCGCCACCGCTGGTCGCGGTGCGGTAGGGGTGGGTGTCGGTGGCGTACAGGTACGCGTGGTAGTTGAAGTCCTCCTGGACGTTGACGATGTCGTACGGCGCGATGCGTGTGCCGATCGCCGTGGTGCTGGTGTCACGCGGGGTGGAGGCGCTGGACAGTGCCGCCGGGAGCCCGGCGACGTTGTACGTGAGCACGCTGAACGTGCCCGAGGCGGCCGCTGCGGCCGGGGTGGCCGTCGCCGTGAGCCCGCCGAGAGCGGCGACGGCGGCCGCCAGACAGGCAACGAGTCTGCGCATGGGGGTGTCTCCTACGGGGAGGTGTGCGCTGAGAGTTGTGGGCATGCCAATGAGGCATGGCAAAACGTAGCGGCAAACGCTTTCTTCGGACCCCCTCTTGTTACTAACCAGTTTGGAAATTCCGGATGACGCCCAGAAGATCGACTTCTGCCGGCGGGTCCGATCGGCCGTTGACTGTTACTCACTTTCGGGTGAGCCGTGCTTCGTTGCGTGCGCGGCCGGTGGGGCGGGAGGGGTGCCGCAGGCCTTTCCCTGCGGGGCCGGCAAGCCCGGTACGGCGTCAATATCGTGCATTCACCTAATAAATGGACGTTACAACCGAGAGTCATAGGAAAGCGAAGGATGCGTAATAGGAGCCGTGTATGTCCCGAACGTCGCACGGCCGGGTTGCAAGGTGTGGATGCGCGGCCACCCGGCCGCCACTCAGACCGACACACCCCTCGCGGCCTGCGGCTTCGTGTCGCACGCGGCTGGAGTGTGCTCGAACCCTGTGAAGGGGGACCACGTGTCCGTTTCCGTTTCCGTCACCGCCCGTCGTCTCGGTTCCGCCGCCGCCGTGGCGGCCGCCCTGGTGGGTGCCGCGGCCCTGCCGGCCGTGGCGGCCGCGGCGCACCCGTCGCCGTCGCACCGGGACGGGGTCGTCATCAGCGCCGTGCGGCACGACGTACAGGGCCGCGGGATCTTCTCCGGCCGCGCGCTGAACCGGGAGTGGGTGGACGTCACCAACAACGCGCGCCGGGACGTGAACCTCAGCGGTTGGACGCTGTCGGACGCCGACGGCCACAGCTACACCTTCCGCCACTACCGGCTGGAGGGTGGCGCCACGGTCCGGGTCCACACCGGGGAGGGCCGGGACACCGCGACGGACCTGTACCAGGACCGCCGCTCCTCCGTGTGGAACCACGACGCCGACACCGCCACCCTGCGCAACGACCGCGGGCGTTACGTCGACTCCGCCTCCTGGGGCCTGAACCACCACCGTGACATGGACGACCGGCACGCCGTCGGCCACCGCGACGGCGGCGACCGGAACGTCCCCGGCCACCGTGACGGGGACCAGCGGAACGTCCCCGGGCACCGTGACGGGGACCAGCGGAACGTCCCCGGGCACCGTGACGGGGACCAGCGGAACGCCCCTGGGCACCGTGACGGCGGCGACCGCAACACCTCCGGGCACCGTGACGGGGACGAGCGGAACACCTCCGGGCACCGTCGCTGACACGTGGGACGTCCGCCGTCAGGCTCCCTCGGGGGGTCTGGCGGCGGAGGCGTGCCGGAGCGGCGCGGGTGTCAGCCCCGGACGACGGGTCCGCTCACCGTGGACGTGAAGACGGTCTCGCCGTCCTGCACGCCGGTGACGTCGACGGTCGCGGTGCCGTCGTTTCCGGCCGTCACCCCGGTGACGTCGATCCAGCAGGGGCTGTCGAGCTCGGCATAGCGGTGGAACGACGTGGACGTGCTCGCGGGGATCAGTCCGCGAGGCGCCAGGCGGGCGCAGGCGGCCTGCCGGGCGCCCTCCATCAGGACCATGCCGGGCAGGTGGTCGCCGTCGTGGTCGAAGAGGATCGGGTGGTCCAGGTCCGGAGTGAGCAGCCACCGGTCCGGTGCGTCGGTGGCGGTCAGTACCACGTCGGCGGGGGAGGTGCGGCCCACGGCGGCCGGCGGCATCGGGTCGGCCTCGACGATCGGGCCGGCCGAAGTCCCCCGTCTTCCGGTCCGGTTGGCGCGCAGCCGGACGTAGACGGGCGGCGAGACGATGGAGTACCGGCCCTCCCCGTGGGCCACGGTCAGGCCGTCCCGGCGCAGGACGAACCCGATGCCCATCCGGCGCGTGGACGCCCGGCCGTGCGGTGCGGAGTCCGGGCAGGCCACGTCGAGTGCGAAGTCGGTGGGGCGGGAGGCGATCCGCAGCCGGTCCAGATCGGTGTGGCAGCTGAGCGACCAGAGCACGAAGTGATGGCCGAGGGGTACGCCGTGTTCCGCGTGCGTGACGAACATGCCGGCCTGTCGAAACGTCTCTGCGGCCTGCAGCGGGTCATGGCTCGAACCGTCGGCGCTGTTGAAGAACGTGTGGGCGCGGGGCCACTGTCCGGTGAGGGAGAAGTGCAGTCCGTCGTCCTGGGCGGTGCAGCCGCTGAGGAAGACCTCGGCCAGGGACGCCCGGTGGACGTACTCCTTGGGGACCGTGGTGGTCAGCCGGGACAGTGCGGGCAGACCGACTCCGATCGCGCTGGCGGACAGGCTCATCGGCAACCCCCGTCGGAAAGCTCTTCGTTGGCTTGAAGCTCTGTTCGACGCCTATAAGATACGGACCTACCGGTTTTCTCGGGTCGGCCACCGGGTAAAGGATTCACCAAGCGTGGTGCGACTCGATCCATGCATGACTCCGCTCAGTGGTTGCCCGGACACGTATTTTTGCGCTCGACGATGCGGAATGCACGGCGAAAAACGGACCAAGTGGCAGATGTCGACGGCGTCTTGTCGACGGCACCGGGATCCGGACCGCCCTGGCGGAAACCAGTGCGACGGTCTCTTTCGGCCAGATTCCCCGGCAGGGAGCCCGTCTGACGCGGTGCCAGAACCCTGCCCCTCCTCGACAGCCCCTGCATGATTGTCGAACGGACTGCGAGAGGGAGACCCGATGGAACCACTGCGCACCCTGCGCCTCGCCGCCGTCAACATCGACGGCGTCCTGCTCGACGACAGTTTCAGTCCCGTCCTGCACCGCCTCGTCCTCAAGTACGGCGGCACGTACACCCGGGAACTGGAACAGCGGCTCTTCTCGCAGTCCCGGCTCGCGGCCGCGAAGGTGCTGCTGGAGGAGACGGGGGCCGGGGTGAGCGAGCAGGAGGCCGTCGCCGACTACTTCGCCGAGCGCGAGCACTACCTGCGCGACCACCCCGTCCACACCCTCGACGGCGCCGAGGAACTCCTGCACCGGCTGCGCGCCCTGGGTCTGGACGTCATCTGCTACGGCGGCCTCGGCGAGGACCACTTCCAGCGCCATCTCGGCGCCTGGGAGCACCTGTTCACCGCACCCCACTACATCTGCACCGACGAGATCCGCCCCGGCATCCGGGAGATCGTCCGGGACCGCTTCGGCCTCGACTACCACCAGGTGCTCTTCATCGACGACGTCGCCCGTTTCGCCGCTCACGCCCGTGACCTGGACGTGCCCTTCGTCGGTCGGCCCAGTACCTTCGAACACGGCTTCCAGCCGGTGCTGATGCGCGAACTCGGCGTCCGGCACCTGGTCGGTGGCCTCGCCGAGATCGACGAGGAGCGCCTGCGCGCCCTCGACCGCGAGGCCGGGTCGGGCACCGTCTGGCAGCCCGCCGGCTCGCTTTCCGGCCCGCTTTCCGGCCCGCGTGAGGTGACCGGGTGACCGTGGGGGAGGGAGCCGCACTGGCGGGCCGGGTGGCTCTCATCACCGGCGCCAGCAGCGGCATCGGGGCCGCCGCGGCCCGGGTGTTCGCCCGGCAGGGGGCCACCGTCGTGCTCGCCGCCCGCCGCGAGGACAGGCTCAGCGAGCTCGCCGCCGAACTGCGCGCCCGGGGCGCCGAGGCGAGCCACCGCACCCTGGACGTCCGTGACGGCGAACAGGTGCGGCGGACCGTCGAGTTCACCGTCGAGCGGTACGGCCGCCTCGACGCCGCCTTCAACAACGCCGGCGTCGCCCTTCCGAGGACCCCGATGCACCTCATCGACGACACCGACTACGACCGGGTCACCGAGACCAACCTGCGCGGCGTGTGGAACTGTCTGCGACACGAGATCACGGCCATGCTGGAGACCGGCGGCGCCATCGTCAACACCAGCAGTGTCGGCGGCCTGGTCGCGTCCTCCACGGCCGCTCCCTACATCGCCTCCAAGCACGCGGTGATCGGACTGACCAAGGCCGCCGCCGTCGAGTACGCCCCGCACCGCATCCGCGTGAACGCCATCGCCCCGGGTCTGACCCGCTCCGAGATGATCGACGACTGGTTCGCCAGGTCGCCGGAGAACGAGGCGCGCGCCCACCGCTCCGCCCCGCAGGCCCGCGCCGCCGATCCGGAGGAGGTCGCGGAGGCCGCCGCCTGGCTGTGCAGTGACAAGGCGAGCTTCGTCACGGGTGCCACACTTACCGTGGACGGTGGGCGCACCGCCTGGTGAACTGCCCGGCAGGACCCGCACCGACGCCCCGGCTCCGGCACCGGACACCGGTGCGGGAGAGGGGAGTGGGACGGGGGCGGAAGGGCGGTGGGACCGGCCGGGAATCGGTTCTGCGCAGCCGAAATACCGACCCCCGATTGGGGTAAGGTACGTCACGTCCGGTTTTGTTTTGACCGAGGAGGGGTCCCCATGGTGCGTCAGGAGCGTGCGATTCGGACCCGACGCGCTGTTGTCGAGGCCGCGGCGGCCGTCTTCGCCGAGCGCGGATACACGGCGGCGACGATCGCCGAGATCCTCGAGCGGGCCGGAGTCACCAAGGGAGCCCTGTACTTCCACTTCGACTCCAAGGAAGCGCTCGCGCGCGGCGTGATCAACGCCCAGATCAGCGACGACTACTGGGTGCCGCGCGAGCTGAAGCTCCAGGAGTGGGTGGACATCGGCATGACGCTGGCCCACCGGATCCCCAAGGAGGTCATCCTCCTCGCCGGTATACGGCTGTCCGCCGACATCCAGGGGCGCTCCCTGTTCGGCAGCGCGTGGCCGGCCTGGACCCAGTTGGTGACGGACAAGCTCGTGGAGGCCAAGGCGCGCGGCGAGGTGCTGCCGCACGTCACGCCGCGCGAGACCGCCGAATGCTTCCTCGGGGCCTGGATCGGGACCCAGTTCATGTCCGAGGTGGTCTCCGACTGGACCGATCTCAACGACCGCATCTCCGTCCTCTACAACCACGTCCTGCCGGCCATAGCCACTCCCGCCGCCCTGATCCGGCTGGACACCGCCCCCGACCGGGGCGCCCGGGTCGTCGAGGAAGTCGAACGTCAGCAGCGGGAATCGCCCGTGCCCACCGAGGCCTGACCAGCCTCGTACCAAACCGCCTGCCTGGTTTGTTCACCTCCCGGAGGCCGCGAACCGGTCGGCGTGCAGGGGCTGTCCGAGCAGCCCTGACCCAGCCAGACACCGACGAACCTACCAATCGTGCTGTTTTCTATGGTTCTCGAATTCGGAAGGTCGCAGGCCCGGCGCGAACCGGGCCGTCCGCGTTCCGGATTCGCCCGGATCAACAGGGGGACGCGATGGTCAAGCAGCTCCGGGCGGCCCGAACCCGCCAGGCCCTCGTTCTTGCCGCGGCCGAGGTCTTCGCCGCCGACGGATACGCACTGGCCTCGCTGCCCGCGATCTGCCGGCGGGCGGGGGTGAGCACCGGGGCGCTGCACTTCCATTTTCCCAGCAAGGACGCCCTCGCCATCGAGGTGGAGAGCGCAGCCCGGCGGTCCGTGGAGCAACTGGTCGCCGACCGGCGGCCGTCGGCCCCCTCCGCACTGCACCTGCTGGTCACGGTGACCCGGGAGGTCCTGGCCGAGGTCGCGGTCGACGTCGTCGTCCGCGCGGGCTTCAAGCTGAGCGTGGACCCCTCCCGCAAGAACGGTGCGGGCTTCGGCTGCTGGTGGCGTGCCTGGGTGTGCGAGGAACTGCTCCGTGCCCAGCGGGCGGGGGAGCTGGCCGACGGGGTGTCCCCCGACCGGGTGGCCGCGGTGATAGTCGCCGCCACGGTCGGCTTCGAGGTGCTCGGCGCGCAGGACCGCGATCGCATCCCACCCCGGCACGTGGAGCAGTTCTGGTCCCTGGTACTCCCGCAACTGGCGGCGCACGGCCACCAGTTCGCGGGTGTCGCGCTCTCCGACTCCTGATCCGTGGTCAGGGACGCGCCAACCGGCCGGAGTCGGGTTTGACAAACCGTCCGCGCCGTTTTTGACTCGGGGGCCCAGGAATCGCCCCGTGCCACCCACGGTGGCCGACGAGCAGGGGTACGGCATGGACATCGGCATACTCGGCGCTCTCGACGTACGTCAGAACGAGGTCTCCATCACCCCGACCGCGCCCAAGCCGCGTCGGGTGCTCGCCGTGCTCGCGCTGCACGCGGACCGGGCGGTGGCCGTCGGCACGCTGACCGAGGAACTCTGGGGGCGACATCCGCCGCGCAGCGCACGCCCCACCCTCCAGACGTACATCATGCACCTGCGCGACCTCATCGCCGCCGCGCTGGAAGGGGCCGGTGGCGGGGCGGGTGCGCGCACCGCCAAGCAGGTCCTGCGCACCGTACCCGGCGGCTATCTCCTGGACGGAGGTGAAGGGACCAGCGACGTCCGGGAGTTCGAGCGGATCGCCGACTCCGGATACCGGGCGAGGGAGGCCGGGGACCAGCCCGAGGCCGCCCGGCTGCTGCGCGCCGCGCTCGGCCTGTGGCGAGGGCCGGCCCTGGCCGACATCTCCCCCGGGGAGTACCTGAACACCTGGATCCGGGCACTGTCGGAGAGCCGGCTGTGCGCGCTGGACCAGCGCATCAAGGCCGACCTGGAACTCGGCCGGCACCGCGAACTGATCGCCGAACTCACCGTGTTGGCCGCCCGGCACCCCACTCACGAGAGCCTGTGCGGCCAGCTCATGCTCGCCCTGCACCGCTCGGGCCGCCGGAGCGACGCCCTGGACGCCTACCGGCGACTGCACACCACCCTGGTACGCGACCAGGGCCTGGAGCCCTCGGCCGCGCTGGGCAGGATACGGCAGTCGGTGCTGGCGGCCCCGGCCGACGACGCCCCGGCGCCGGGCAGGGCGGACCCGCTCGCCAGAACCGGCTGACGGGCCCGCCAGAAGCGGCCGACCGGCTCGTCAGCCGGCCGCGACGTGCCGGGCGATACGGACGGCGGCGAACTCCGTGCCCGCCACGAACCGCATCATCGGACCGAACATCGGCGCCGCGAGCGAACCGGTGAAGTACAGGCCGGGCACCGACGACTCGAACGTCCCCCGCAGCACCGGCGCCCTCGAACCGGGCACGCACGCCACGGCACCGCGCACCGCCGCGGACAGGAAGGGCAGGGCGTCCAGGTCCAGCCGGTAACCGGTGGCCGCCAGTACGTGGTCGACGGCGAGGGACGTGTGCTCGCCCCCGGGACCGGCGACGTCCAGGCGCACCTCCGCCCCGCTGACCACGGCACCCGTGACCCGGCGCTCGGTGTGCACTGGTACGACACCCTCCACCCGGTCCCGCAGCCACCAGCCGCCCGAGGGCCCGAGTGCCCGCCGGAACAGCAGCAGCCGGGCCGCCGAGGGCAACCAGCGCACGCCACCGGGTGCCGCGCACACCGAGGCCAGGATCCAGCCCGTGCCGAGCGGCGAGGCCGGCTTGGCCACCCGCTGCGTCCAGGGCCGGGCCAGGTCGGGCGTCATGCCCCACAGCACCGTCCGCTCGCGCACCAGGACCTGCGCCTCGGCACCTGCCTCGTGCAGCAGCGCGGCGCTCTCCAACGCGGACTGGCCACCGCCGATCACGGCCACCCGCCGCCCCGCGTACACGGACAGATCCGTGTGGTGACTGGTGTGCGACACCCGCGCCCGCGGGCCCGGCCCCTCGGGGGCGAGCTGCCGCAACTCGTCCGGTACATGGGCCAGACCGTTCAGCCCGGTCGCGACCACGACGGCCGAGGCCGCCATCTCCTTCCCGTCGTCCAGCCCGACGACGAAGCCGGGTCCGGCCGCTGGCCGCCCGACCGCCGTCACCCGGGCCGGCTCGACCTCACCGACATACCGCTTCTGGAACCACTGTCCGTACCGTACGAAGACGTCGCACGGGATCGGTGTCAGTTCCGTCAGCTCCGGCTCGCTCTGCGCGCGCCGGAAGTCGGCCAGCCGGCCGCCGGGCTCCGGCGCCGACAGATCGGTCGCGTCCGGCGTCGACTTCAGGTACATCCCGGTGGCCATGGCGTGCCGCCAACTGCCCATCACGTCACCGAAGACACGGACCGGTGCCCCCGCCGCCCGTAAGTGGGCGGCCACCGACAGTCCGTACGGCCCGGCGCCGATCACGACGACGGGCGGTCGCCCGTCACCGGTGAACGTCTGCTCCTGGGCAGGGCGTTGCCCCGGAAGCGACTGCGTCATGCATTCCTCCGCTGGTCCGCTCGCCGCCCTCCCCTGGGCGACGCGACACTGCGGGATGGCACGTCCGGCGTGAAACAGACGTGCACGTCCCCCCTCCGCGGGTGAGTCTCTCCCACGGGCAGGGGCCGGAAAACGATATCGGCGCACGTTGGCCAAAAGTTGGTCGAACTATATGACAAGTGGCATCGATGATGTCATCGGTGTGCGGCGGGCGGATTCCGATGATCACGGATCCGACAGGACCGGTCGGCGGCCGCCGCGGTGCCTCCGGTACGATCGCTGCGTGAACACCTACTGGCACGTCGTTCTGCCGCCGCTCTGCGCCTGACCGGGCGCACCCGCTGACGGATCGGACCAATGCTCCCGGCCCTGCCTTCGAGGCGGCCCGGGGCTCGTGTCGTGCGCCCGCATCGAGACCAGTCCAGAGACGGTATTCGACGACGGAAGTTCACGACTGTGCCGAACGACACCTCATCCCACCCCGCCTCCGCCTCCCGCGCGCAGGACGAAGCCGCCGCGTGCCCGCGTCCCCGCCGTGCCGGCCCGTTCGCCGGGCCGCTCCCGATCCTCACGGCCGCCGTGCTGTGGGGCACCACCGGGACCGCCGCCTCGCTCGCTCCCGCCGGAGCGCCGGCCGCCGCCATCGGCGCCGCCGGTCTGGTCCTCGGCGGCCTGCTCCTCCTCCTGACCGCGCCCGGCAGCCGCTCCCTGCCCCGGGCCTGCACCGGCGGCGAGCGCCGGCTGCTCGCCCTGGGCGTCCTCGCGGTGGCCGGATACCCGCTCACCTTCTATCCCGCCGTGGCCCGCACGGGCGTGGCCGTGGCCACCGTGATCGCGCTCGGCGGCGCCCCCGTCTTCGCCGGCCTCCTGGCCTGGCTCACCCGCCGGTCCCGGCCCTCGGCCCGCTGGATCACCGCGACGGCGGCGGCCGTGCTCGGCTGCACGCTGCTCGTCCTCGGGCCCGGACTCGCCGGTGACGGCGCCGCCGTCGATGTCCTCGGTGTCCTGTCGGCGGGGCTCGCGGGCCTGTCGTACGCCGTGTACGCCCTGGCCGGTGGGCAGCTCATCGCTCGCGGGCATGCCTCCGGTGCCGTGATGGGCGTGATGTTCGCAGGGGCGGCGCTGCTCGTACTGCCCGTGGTGCTGTGGGGCGGTGGCGGCCAGTTGCTGACGGTGCGGGGTGTGCTGGTCGTCGGGTACCTCGGGACGGTCACCACCTTCCTCTGCTACCGCCTGTTCGGGCACGGCCTCCGCCACACCGCCCCCCAGACCGCGACGACCCTGACACTGGCCGAGCCGGCCGTGGCCGCGGTCCTGGGAGTCGCCGCCCTGGGTGAGCGTCTGCCGGGCGTCTCCTGGTGCGGACTGGCGGTGCTGGCGCTCGGCATCGTGCTCCTCGCCGTCTCTCCCCGCCGGCACCCGCGGACGGAACACCCGGCTCGGGCCACCGTCAAGTAACCGACCACATGGTTTCTTTCGAGCGCTCTTCGGGGATGAGATCTCGCCTGATCCGATGACCGATTCGCATGGCCGGCCAGGGCGCGGACCGCCCTGCCGGCTTTGCCGGTCGTCGAAGAAGTGCCCTTGGGCTGCTGATTCGGCGGCCGGCGGGGAAGGGGTGCGGCCCCGTGGCCGGTCTCCGGCGGCTTGCTGGAATTGGTCTGGCCAAGGGCCTGTTGACAGACCGTCTAAGCTGTTTTCTACTGGCGGAGTGTCAGCTGAGAGGACCGGGGAGACGCGTGTGGACATCGGGCTGCTGGGCGCGCTGAACGTGCGGGAGAACGGGGTGTCCATCGCCCCGACCGCACCGAAGCCCCGCCAGGTACTGGCCCTGCTGGCACTGCGCGCCGACCAGGTGGTGCCCGTCCCGACCCTGACCGAGGAACTCTGGGCGGGCACTCCACCGCGCAGCGCCCGCACCACCCTGCAGACCTATGTGCTCCAGCTGAGGGAGCTCATCGCGACGGCACTGCGTCCGGGTGCCGGTCCCGAGGGTGGGGCCGCCCGGTCCGCGAAGGACGTGCTGGCGACCCTGCCGGGCGGCTACCTCCTCGCCACCGGAGGCGGCGGCAGCGACATCCAGGAGTTCGAGCGACTGCGCGAACAGGGCTGCCGCGCCATGGACGACGGGAACCTCACCGCCGCCGCCGGCATCCTGCGCCGGGCCCTGGACCTGTGGAGCGGTCCGCCCTTCGCCGACGTACCCACCGGCGCCCACCTGGGCATGGAGGCACGGCGGCTGGAGGAGAGCCGGCTGTGCGCACTGGACCAGCGCATCGAGGCCGATCTCCGACTCGGCCGACACCGCGAACTGCTCGCCGAACTCACGGTCCTGACCAGCCGCTACCCCTCCCACGAGAACCTGCACGCGCAGTTCATGCTCGCCCTCTACCGCTCGGGCCGGCGCGGCGAGGCCCTGCTCGTCTACCAGCGGTTGCGTACCCTGCTCGTCCGGGACCTGGGCCTGGAGCCGTCGGCACGACTGCGCCGCCTCCAGCAGGCCGTCCTCACGGCCACCGCCGAGCACCACGACGGCCTGGCCGTACCGGCATCCGGCGGGGGACTGACAGGCGTGCCCTGAGTCCTCAGGGGCCCGCCTGTCAGGTGGGTCACGGGTGAACGAGCGGTTGTGAAGCCGTCGGTACGGACGCGGCCCGGTCAGGACGGCAGGGGGACACACAGCATGGCGGCGGGCCCCTGCGTGCTGCCCACACGGGTGGTGAAGGCGACGCCCGCGATGTACTCGCCGGCTTCGCACTGGCCCTTGTAGGCGCCGTACGCGAAGTCGTCGCCCGCCCCGTCGGCGGGGCGGTTGTCGGAGCGGTCGAACCACAGCGTGCGGCCGCTCGCGCTCGACGTGGTACGCGCCGGTGCGCACAGGACCGCCGACACCCGCTCCCCGCGACGGCTGTAGCCGATGACGAACTGGCCTGCCGGGCACTGGAGTTTGGTGTACCCGGAGGCCCAGTCGCCGCCCGCCGGGACGTACCGCTCGTCCGTGACCACCGTCTGGGCGTTGCCCGTGGCGCGCAGGTCGCCGGCGGTCGCGTCGGTGCACAGGCCGCGTCCGCCGGAGTGCGCGAGGCCGATCAGCCGCAGCCCGTCCGGGCAGGTCGCCTTGTAGGCGCCGGAGTCCCAGTCGCCGCCCGCCCGTACGCGCAGGGACTCGACCGCGTCACCGTGATCCGTGGCCAGCATCCGCCAGGTCGTGCCCGGTGCGATGTATCCCGTGCGGCCGGCGGAGTTCATGAGGTGGCCCCAGGCCGTGGCCCGCCAGTCGCCGCCGTCGAGGATGCCGGACCGGTGCCCGGAGGTGTCGTAGCTCAGCAGTGCCCAGTCGTCGTGGCCCGCCCAGCCGACCAGCGGCCAGTAGGCGAAGTCGGTGTCGTGGTCGGCGAAGTAGTCGGTGATGTTGCCGAACCAGGTGCGGGCGGCCGTGCCGGTCTCGTTGGCGCCGATGCCGAACTCGCTGATCCAGACCGGCGCGGTGTAGTGCTTGCCCTCGGTGGTGACGAAGAAGGCCTCGTCGGCGAGGGCCTGGTACAGCTCGTCGCGGGTCAGGTCCTGGTAGCGGGGGTCGCTGGTCTCGCCGATGCCGGTGGCGCCGCTGTGGTGGGGGCCGGTGTAGCCGTAGAAGTGGGCCGAGTAGACCAGCTTGTGCGCGTCGACGAGGGTGTTGGACAGGGTGCGCACGGGGGTGAGGACGGGACGGCCGTGGGGGAGTCCGTCGACCGGCAGGCCGGTCCAGTTGATGCCCTCGATGACGATGAGGAGGTTCGGGTTCGCCTCCGTCAGGATGCGGTCGGCGGCGAGCTGGGCCGCCGCGTACCAGTCGTGGTCGTCGCCCAGGCCCCAGTTGGGGTCGTCGAGCACGTTCCGCCGCACCTCGTTGTAGAGATCGGCGCCCACCACACGGGAGTCGGCGGCGTAGCGGCGGGCCATGAAGACCCAGTCGTCGGCCCACTGCTGCGTCGACTGGCCGGTGTTCCAGCGCTCGTTGCCGTCGACGCCGCAGCACCAACGGGAGGTGTTGGTGTGGTTGTTGAGGATGACGGCGAGGCCCGCGCCGGTGAGGGCGGACACGACGGCGTCGTAGACCTCCAGCGGTGTCTTCCCGCGCAACTGCGGATTGGCGGTGACCGCCGCGTCCGGCACCGGAGTCGTCGTGTGGATCATCTCGTTCGAGAACGGCAGCCGGATGCTGTTGATGCCGAGTGCCAGGAAGTCCGAGACGAGTTGGGACAGCGGGGCGCGGTCCAGGCCGAGGGGGATGCCGTAGGAGTCCTGGCCGGCGTGGTGGTTGGCGGGGTCGGTGATGCTGCCGCTTCCGGTCCAGGAGCCTTGTGCGCCGTCCCAGTTGGCGGCCTTCAGACGGAAGCGGTTGCCGGCGGCGTCGACGATGTAGCGGCCGCGGGTGGAGAGCGGGGGCTGCCAGGTGCCGGTGGCCGACAGAGCCGGCGTCGGCGTGGCGGGCGGCGCGGACCGTGGCCCGGCGCTGGCCGGGGCGGTGCCGAACAGGGTGAGAACCAGGAACGTGACTGTCAGGTACGTGACAAACCTGAACGATCGTGCGACCGGCATCGGCAGTCCTCTGGATGGATGTCCCGTGGGGGCGAGGCACCCTACCAGGGCGCGGTTCAGCGCAGAAGCGGTCCGTCCGACGCGCAGGCCTGCGCCGTCCACCCGTCGAGGTCGCGTTCGGGGCGCAGCAACCGCCTGATGGCGGCGGCGGAGGCGCGGTGCCAGTCGCGGCTGCGGCGGAGCATCGCGTGATCGCCGCCCCTGAGCAGCACCATTCCGGCCTGTGCGCCGGCCGTACGCGCCTGCCGTACGTACGCGGCCGAGTCGGCGGGGCCGGTGGTCCGGTCGTGGTCCCCGTGCAGGACGACGATCCGCGTCCCGGTGAGATCGTCCACGGGGTCGCCGGGCGGGCACCAGGGGGCCAGCGCGAGCACACCGCACACCGAGGGATCGGACGCCGCGCGCAGCGCCGCCCGGCCGCCCATCGAGTGGCCGACCAACACCACGGACGCGTCGCCGGCCAGACCGCGCAGCTCGTCGAGGGCGCGCAGGGTGTCCTGGAGCGCGTCGGCCGCGTCGTTCCAGCCCTGGTAGCGGTAGCGCACCTGGCCGATCAGCACGTCGCGGGGCGAGGAGACCGAGGCGGCGGCGGTCAGGAAGGGGCGCATGCGCAGCGCGGCCGGCTGCCAGGGGTGCGCCGGACGATGGCCGTTCTCCTGCCCGCCGTGCAGGACGAGCACCGCGGCGCGCGTGCGGTCCCGCGGCCTGCGACGCACCACCAGGGCGCTCCCGTCCGCCTCGACGACCCGTCCGTCGGCCACCGCGTCCACCCCTGTTCTCTCCGGTTCGAAGCGTCCTGTCGCCATCAAACACTCCCGGAGGATCTCCCTGCCACCGAGACGCATGTGCGACGTGTGCCTTCCCCCGTGGACATCGGTTAGGCTCCACCGCGCACAGGGGACGCACAACGGGGGTGGGGGACATGACCGAAGGCTTCGCCGAGCCCGAAAAGGACGGCAGACCGGGGCTTCAGGCGATCGCGGCGGTGGCCTTGTTCGCGGTCGTCGTGGGCGCCCTGTGGGCGCAGAAGGAGTTCGTCCACCAGAAGGACACCTCCGGTGAACCGGCGGCCTGTTCGAAGCCGGACGACCACCTGCCGGCCCGCTATGTGTCCGGCGCCCGGCTGTGCAAGGCGCTCAACCGCCCGGATCTGCCGGTACTGCTGGGGACTTCGCGTGAGGTGGCCCAGACCGCCGACGGCAGCGGGGAGTGGCTCACGCTCGCCGGGGGCAAGAAGCTCGCCGAACCCGAGGCGACGGTGACCCTGAAGACGTATTCCGTGAAGCTGACGGCGTCGTACGACGACATGACCGTCTCCGAGGCGGCCGGCCTGCTCACCGACGCCCGCAGGACGACCGTCCTCGGACACCCCGCCGTCCTCTACTCCAGCCCGACCTTCTCCATCGGCTTCGACCTCGGCGGCGGCAAGGCGAGCACGGGCCCCGGCGGGACCGCGCGCTGTGTCCTGGTCTCCAAGCAGGGCAAGGACGACGGCAAGGGCACGTTCGAAGTCGCACTGTGGCGACAGGACGACGTACCGCCTGACGACATGGCCCTGGTGCGGGTGGCGGAACAGGTGCTGCCGACCGTCCCGGGCTGGAACGGCCACTGACGGCCACTGACGGCCCCGGGCGGGACCGGGCGGCAACGGGCGACTGACGGCCCCGGGCGGCACCCGGAGCGCCGTGGGTCGAGCGGGTCTTCGTCTGGCCCGGCGGCCGGGGACCGGTCCGACGCCGCGTCAGCTCTCTACGGGGTGACCGCTGTTGTGAAGGCGAGGCCGTGCGCCGAGAGCGGCGCCGGCAGCGCGGGCAGGGTGCCGAGGAGGCCGGTCACCGCGTCGAGGACGGGAGAAGGGGAGGCCGCGGGAGACCAGGGAGCGCATGGGTTTCCTTTCGAGAGGTGCTGTCCTGCGCCCACCGTGGAAAGCGGAGGGAGGCCCCGCAACCGGTCACCGGGCGTGCGGCACGCCGGCCGTCGGCGCGGTCCGCACATGCGAGGAGCCCCGTCCCTGACGGATCAGGGACGGGGCTCCTCGGGTGGAGCGCCGGGCAGGCCTTGCACCTGCATTTCCCCGCAGGAAGCGGAGCGTCTTTCCTTGGACCACCAACGCATCGCGTGTCACCCGGAGTTGGGTGCCTCGCTCAAGATCGAGCTTACCCTGGCGAGGGCGTCGGCCACAAACCCGGCCGGGGACCCGTCCTGGACTCCCGCAGCTTCCCTCTTGCATGTTCTATGGCACACACCATAATTTACCCTTCGGTAAGGACATGACCGTGTCTTCGAGGGAAGGGCGGTGGGCTGATGAGCCCGCGCACCAGCGACAGCCGGGAACGGATGCTCCGCGGTGCGGCGGAGCTGCTGCGCGAGTACGGTGCCGGTGCCACCAGCATCGACCGGGTCCTCGCCCGCACCGGCGCGCCCCGGGGCTCCGTCTACCACCACTTCCCCGGCGGGCGCGCCCAGTTGGTCGAGGAGGCGGTGATCCGGTCCGGTGACGGCATGCTGAGGCGGATCGACGTCGCCATGGCGGCCCAGGACCCGCTGGAGGCGGTGGACTCCTTCTTCGCGCTGTGGCGGGAGCGGCTGGCGCAGAGCGGCTACCGCGTCGGCTGCCCGGTCGTGGCCGTGGCCGCGGAGACCAACGACGAAGCACCTCAGCTCGCCCGCTCCGCCGCCGTCGTCTTCGCCCGCTGGCAGGAGGCGCTCGCCGCGCACTTCCGCCGACACGGCCTCCCGGAGGCACGCAGCACCCGGCTGGCGGCCTTCGTCATCGCCGCCCTCGAAGGCGCAGTGATCATGTGCCGTGCCGAACAGAGCACCGCCCCGCTGGACGCGGCCGCCGCCGAGCTGCGCGAACTACTGACTCACGCGTTCCCGGACCGATGACGACCCGCGGCGATCCGCGGCGACCATCGACGCTCATTGACGACCTGACGACCTGACGACCTGACGATCGGCGTGGCCCGCTGCCCGGACGGCGGGCCGTCCCGTACCACCACACCAGCACACCTAGGAGCCACCCGTGTCCACCACCGACCTCGCCGCCCTGTCCGGTCTCGAACTGATGCGCTGGATACAGTCCGCGCGGCCGACCGACGCCGTGACTCCCTCCATCGGCCGGCTGCTCGGCATGCGCTTCGACGAGGTGGAGCACGGTCGTATGGTCATCTCGCTCGACACCCGCCCCGACTTCGCCAACCCCCTCGGCATCGTCCACGGCGGCATCGCGGCCACCCTCCTCGACTCCGTGATGGGCTGTGCCGTCCACACCACCCTGCCCGCCGGCGTCGGCTACACCACCCTCGAACTCAAGGTGAACTACATCCGCGCCGCCCACACCGGAGGCCAGACCCTCACGGCCGAGGGCACCGTCATCCACGTCGGCCGCTCCACCGCCACGGCCGAGGGCAAGGTGCTGGACGAGCAGGGGAAGCTGATCGCCCACGCGACGACCACCTGCCTCGTCATGCGGCCGGGCGGCAACTGACGCGGGACGCGTCGCCCCCCCGGCGGGCGGGCGGCTACTCCGGAACGCGGGCCAGGTCCTGCAGCCAGGCCTTCGCCGAACTGTCCGACGGGGCACGCCAGTCGCCGCGCGGGGAGAGCGAGCCGCCCGCCGAGACCTTCGGTCCGTTCGGCATCGCCGAGCGCTTGAACTGGGCGAAGGCGAAGAAGCGGCGGCAGAAGTAGTCGAGCCAGTGCCGGATCTCGGCGAGGTCGTACTCCTTGCGATCGGCCTCGGGGAAGCCGGGCGGCCAGGCGCCCGCGTTCCGGTCGTGCCAGGCGTGCCAGGCCAGGAAGGCGATCTTCGACGGGCGGAACCCGTGCCGCAGCACCTGGTAGAGGGTGAAGTCGTGCAGCGCGTACGGGCCGATCTTGGACTCGGTGGACTGGAGCTCCTCGCCCGGCACCAGCTCCGGGCTGATCTCCGTGTCGAGGATCGCGGCCAGCGTGCTGCCGGTCTCCGCGTCGAACTGCTCGCTGCTGATCACCCAGCGGATCAGGTGCTGGATCAGCGTCTTCGGCACCCCGGAGTTGACGTTGTAGTGACTCATCTGGTCGCCGACACCGTACGTCGACCAGCCGAGCGCCAGCTCCGACAGGTCCCCGGTGCCGAGGACGATGCCGCCGCGCTGGTTGGCCAGCCGGAAGAGGTAGTCGGTGCGCAGCCCGGCCTGGACGTTCTCGAAAGTCACGTCGTAGACCGGCTCCCCGGAGGCGAACGGGTGGCCCATCTCCTGGAGCATCAGCCGCGCGGTCGGCGTGATGTCCAGCTCGGCCGCGGTCACGCCGAGCGAGTTCATCAGGCGGTGGGCGTTGCCCTTGGTGTGCTCGCCCGTCGCGAAGCCCGGCAGGGTGAAGGCCAGGATGTCGCCGCGCGGACGGCCGGCGCGGTCCATCGCCCGCGCGGCCACGATCAGTGCGTGCGTGGAGTCGAGGCCGCCGGACACCCCGATGACCACCTTCGGGCCGCCGATCGCGGCCAGCCGCTGCTGGAGCGCGGCGACCTGGATGTTGTAGGCCTCGTAGCAGTCCTGGGCCAGCCGCTCGGCGTCGGCCGGTACGAACGGGAAGCGCTCGACCCTGCGGCGCAGGCCCAGGTCGGCCGGCGGCGGGTCGAGCCGGAAGGGGACGGTCCGGAAGTCCCCGGTGCGGGCCGCGTGGGTACGGCGGTTGTCGTCGAACGAACCCATCCGGGCCCGCTCCTGCCGCAGCAGGTCCAGGTCCACGTCGGCCACCGCGTACTGGTCGCCCAGCGGGAACCGGTCCGTCTCGGCCAGCAGCGCGCCGTTCTCGTAGATCATGGTCTGGCCGTCCCAGGACAGGTCCGTGGACGACTCACCGAGCCCGGCCGCCGCGTAGACGTACGCGGCGAGACAGCGCTGCGACGCGGAGCGGCAGAGCAGCTTCCGGTCCTCCGCGCGGCCGACCGTGATCGGGCTGCCCGAGAGGTTGACCAGGACGGTCGCCCCGGCGAGCGCGGCCTCCGCGCTGGGCGGCACCGGCACCCACATGTCCTCGCAGATCTCGGCGTGCAGCACGAGACCCGGGACGTCCTCCGCCTCGAAGAGAAGGTCCACCCCGAACGGCACGCTCTCGCCGCCGATCCGGATGGTGCCGCCGCGCTCGTCGTCGCCCGCGGCGATCTGGCGCCGCTCGTAGAACTCCCGGTAGTTCGGCGGGTACGACTTGGGGGCGACCCCGAGGATCCGGCCGCGGTGCACGAACACCGCGCAGTTGTAGACCCGGTTGCGGTGGCGCAGCGGGGCGCCGACCACGAGGACCGGCAGCAGTCCGGCCGAACCGGCCGTCACCGTCGCGACGGCCTCCTCGACCTGGTCGAGCACCGCGTCCTGGAGCAGCAGGTCCTCGATCGAGTAGCCGGTCAGGCCGAGCTCCGGGAAGACCGCCACCGCGACGCCCTCCTCGGCGCAGCTGCGGGCCTGGCGCAGGACCGCCTCGGCGTTGGCACGCGGGTCGGCGATGACGGTGTGGCCCGTGCACGAGGCGACGCGCGCGAAGCCGTGCTCATAGATCGACCAGAAGTTCAACGGGACTTCCTCGGGAGAGACGGACACGGTGCGGATGCCGGACAGGGAGCGTCGCCTTGCACGAGCACCCTCTCCTTCGACGGTCGGGCGAACCCCTTGCTCCAAGCAGCATAGATCGCCCGATGATCTCGGCTGACCAGGGATTCCGTGCGGGCCGAGGGGCGGTCTGCCGGGGCGCGACGGGTCACAGGGGCGTGGTCTCCAGCAGGGCCGCGGCCATCCGGCGGGCGGGGGCCTCGGTCTCGGCCGCGACGCGGTGGAACGTCGTCTCCGCCTCGTGGGCCGGCCAGTCGGCGGGCAGGTGCCGGACGGGAAGCCGCGGATCGGTGCGGATGATGTCCAGCCACTCGCTGACCAGCCGCAGCCGGGTGACGACGGCGTCGTCGTCGGGACCGGCCCGCCATGCCTCCCAGCGGCTGTGGAAGTCCTCGTAGCGGGCCGCGATCGACTCCAGGTCCCAGGTGTCGCGGATCATGAGGTCGATGTCCGTCGCCCCGTCGGCCAGCGCGTGGAAGATCTTCACATGGGCGGAGAGCCCGAGTTCGGCGACGACGGCGGAGACGTCCACCCGGCCGGGTGCGATCCACAGCCCGCTGTAGAGCGGTCCGAAACCCGACCAGCCGAGCTGGGAGCGCAGATCGTGCCGCTGGCGCTGCCAGGACTCCGGCAGCGAGAAGCCGAGCAGGGTCCAGGAGCCGTCCCAGTCGTCGTTGACGGCGCCGGTCTCCCAGACACGGCGCCCGCCGTCGTGCAGGATCTGGGTGGCGAGCGGAGTCAGGCCAAAGTACATCCGGCGGCCCTGCCGTTGCCGTTGCAGCAGGTTCCGGTTGACCATGCGGGTGAGCGTGGAGCGGACGGCCTGCTCGCCGACGCCCGCCCGGCCCAGGACCGTGATGATGCTGCCCGAGTAGACGGCCAGCGGCCCCTGCTCCAGTACGTGGTTGCCGAAGAAGGCGAGCAGGAGCGACTGCGGCCGGGGCTGCGGGGTGTCCGGGGGCTCCGGGACGATCTCGGCGTTCACGTGCGCAAGGTTACGGCCAGGTGGCGCCCGCCGGAGGTGCGGGTCGTGCCCCGGGCGGCGGCCGGCGGTCACCGGCTCGGCCGGTCACACGGTGCCCTGCGGCTGCCTCGGCATCGGGTCTGCGCGGCGGCTCCACGGCCTGCCGGGCGACGCCCCGGCGGGTGCCGCGCCGACCGGCGACACCCGCCCCGGTGGCGAGCACCCGCCCCGGCCGGGCCTGAGCGCGGCCGGGGCGGGCCGAAGCGCGGCCGGGGCGGGCCCGCGGAACCGGGCGGGCCCGCGGACGCGGACCGCTATGCGGCGGTGCCGCCCGAGTAGTCGCTGTTGAACGTGGTCTCGACGGTCGTGGCCACCGACTGCGCCACCCCGGTGCCCGTGAGGATGATGCCCAGCTCACGGTTGTTGGAGAGGGAGTTGCTGCTGATGTTCATGGAGCCGGCCTCCACCTCCTGGGTGGACAGGCCGTAGTCGGCGACCATGGCCTTGGCGTGGATGTAGAAGCCGTCGGGGTCGGAGTAGCCGACGACCGTGCCGCCCGCGGCCTTGATCGCGGAGACCTCGCTGGAGTAGTCGCCCGGCGTCTCCAGGACCACCCGCACCTTCACCCCCGCCTTGGCTCTGGCGACGATCGCGTTGACCACCGTGCTGTCGCTGAACTCCAGCTCCTCGACGTCGAGCGTCGTGGTGGCGGCGTTGACCACGGTCAGCAGGCGGCTGCGCGAGTCGGTGGGGGACCAGAGCAGGTGGTCGCCGTCGGTGGGGGTGATCGAGGTGCCCGCGTAGTCGGCGTTGAAGACCTTCTCGATCGCCGCGACATCCCGGGTGTCGTCGGTGAAGACGCCGTAGTCCCGGCCGGTCGAGTAGTACTGGGAGGTCAGGTTGCCGGTCAGGACCAGGGACTTGGCGGCGTCGACCGTGATGGTCTTCTGGTGCGTGTAGACGAAGCTGGTCGACGACCACGCCACGCCCACGCCCGCGTTCGTGAGGGAGGTGTAGGCGGAGTTGTTGGCGCTCTTGTGCGCCTGGTCCAGGACGACCCGCACGGTGACGCCCTTTTTCTCGAGGGCGATGAGGTCGTTGACGGCCGTGGTGTCCTCCAGCTCGTACATCGTCATGTCCAGCGAGCTGGTGGCCGAGTTGATGAAGTCGTAGATCGTCGGCTCGCTGCTGCTGAGCGAGAAGGCGAACGCGGTGTAGCTCGCGGCGTTCGCGGGGACCGCGGTGGCGACCACGGCTGCGCTGGCCGCCAGGGCGACACCCGCGCGAACGAGAAGCTTCGACAGCATGTGCGTGACTCCTAGTCGAATAGACGCTCACGTGGGGGGTGGGTGAGCGTGGGCATGACACCACGCGCGTAGACTGCCGAGGAAGGGAAGCCGGGTGAACTCACCGTTACCTGTGCGGCGTGCGGCCGGACATAGCGGACTCGGCGCAGGTGGGGACCGGTTCATGGGCAGCCCGCGAGAACGCAAAATCTTCGTAGCCCGGCGTCCGGGACCCGGTGGACGACCGTCCGGGTGGCAGGACAGGTCAGGAACGGAGAAGCGCCGCTGTTCCTCCCCGGCTAGCGTGGCGGCCATCGACCAGGGCGCCGCGCAGCACACGAAGACGGGGTTTGAGCATGGCCACAGAGACCGGGACCACCACGTCCACACCGCACGTGGCCGACAGTCACGGCCTGATCCGTGTGCACGGCGCGCGGGAGAACAACCTCAAGGACGTCAGCATCGAGATCCCGAAGCGCCGGCTGACGGTCTTCACCGGAGTCTCCGGTTCGGGCAAGAGCTCGCTGGTGTTCGACACCATCGCCGCCGAGTCGCAGCGGCTGATCAACGAGACCTACCCCGCCTTCGTCCAGGGCTTCATGCCGAACCTGGCCCGCCCCGAGGTCGACGTCCTCGACGGACTGACCACCGCGATCATCGTGGACCAGCAGCGGATGGGCGGTGCCCCCCGCTCCACCGTCGGTACCGCCACCGACGCCAACGCCCTGCTGCGCATCCTCTTCAGCCGCCTCGGCAGGCCGTACATCGGCTCGCCCAAGGCGTTCTCCTTCAACATCGCCTCGATCAGCGGGGCGGGCGCCGTCACCGTCGAACGTGCCGGGCAGAAGGTGAAGGAGCGGCGCAGCTTCAGCATCACCGGCGGCATGTGTCCTCGCTGCGAGGGCCGGGGCGCCGTCACCGACCTCGACCTGGCCCAGCTCTACGACGAGAACCTGTCCCTCAACGAGGGCGCGATCACCGTCCCCGGCTACAAGGGCGGCGGCTGGAACTCCCGCCTCTACGCCGAGTCCGGCTTCTTCGACCCGGACAAGCCGGTCAGCAAGTTCACCAAGAGGGAGTTGCAGGACTTCCTGCACCGGGAGCCGACCCGGATGAAGATCGCGGGCATCAACATGACCTACGAAGGTCTGATCCCGCGCATCCAGAAGTCGATGCTCTCCAAGGACAAGGAGTCGATGCAGCCGCACATCCGCGAGTTCGTGGAGCGTGCGGTCACCTTCGCCACCTGCCCCGAGTGCGACGGCACCCGGCTGAGCGAGGGCGCCCGCTCCTCGAAGATCGACGGGATCAGCATCGCCGACGCCTGCGCGATGCAGATCAGCGACCTGGCCGAGTGGGTCAGGGGCCTCGACGAAGCCTCGGTGGCACCCCTTCTCGCCACGCTCCACCACACCCTGGAGTCGTTCGTGGAGATCGGCCTCGGCTATCTCTCGCTCGACCGGCCGGCCGGCACCCTCTCCGGCGGGGAGGCGCAGCGCACCAAGATGATCCGCCACCTCGGCTCCTCGCTCACCGATGTCACCTACGTCTTCGACGAGCCCACCACCGGCCTGCACCCGCACGACATCCAGCGGATGAACGGCCTGCTGCTGCGGCTGCGCGACAAGGGCAACACCGTGCTCGTCGTGGAGCACAAGCCGGAGGTCATCGCCATCGCCGACCACGTCGTCGACCTCGGCCCCGGCGCGGGCGCGGGCGGCGGCACCATCTGCTTCGAGGGCACCGTCGAGGCGCTGCGGACCGGCGGCACCATCACCGGCCGCCACTTCGACGACCGGGCCGCCCTCAAGGACTCGGTCCGCAAGCCCACCGGCGCCCTGGAGATCCGCGGCGCGTCCGCCCACAACCTCCAGGGCGTCGACGTCGACATCCCGCTCGGCGTGCTGGCCGTCGTGACCGGGGTCGCGGGCTCCGGCAAGAGCTCCCTGGTGCACGGCTCGATCCCGGCCGGCGCCGGGGTGGTCTCCGTCGACCAGGGCGCGATCCGCGGCTCCCGGCGCAGCAACCCGGCGACCTACACCGGACTGCTCGACCCGATCCGCAAGGCCTTCGCCAAGCAGAACGGCGTCAAGCCCACCCTGTTCAGCTCCAACTCCGAGGGCGCCTGCCCCACCTGCAACGGCGCCGGGGTCGTCTACACCGACCTGGCGATGATGGCGAGCGTCGCCAGCACCTGCGAGGAGTGCGACGGGAAGCGGTTCGAGGCGTCGGTCCTCGACTACCACCTCGGCGGCCGGGACATCAGCGAGGTGCTGGCGATGCCGGTGACCGAGGCCGAGGCGTTCTTCGCCGCGGGCGAGGCGCACACCCCGGCCGCCCACCGCATCCTCCAGCGGCTCAAGGACGTCGGCCTCGGCTACCTCACGATCGGCCAGCCGCTCACCACGCTGTCCGGCGGAGAGCGTCAGCGCCTCAAGCTGGCCACGCACATGGCCGACAAGGGCGGCGTCTACGTCCTCGACGAGCCGACCGCGGGTCTGCACCTCGCCGATGTCGAGCAGCTCCTCGGCCTGCTGGACCGGTTGGTCGACTCCGGCAAGTCGGTCATCGTCGTCGAGCACCATCAGGCGGTCATGGCCCACGCCGACTGGATCATCGACCTCGGCCCCGGCGCCGGCCACGACGGCGGCCGGATCGTCTTCGAGGGCACCCCGGCCGACCTGGTGGCCGCCCGCTCGACCCTCACCGCCGAGCACCTCGCACAGTACGTCGGCGCCTGAGCGAGCCCGCCCGGCGACGGTCGGACACGCCGACCGGGCCGGCGCGTCGGCCTGGCCGGTGGGTTGACGGGAGCATGGGCGACGAACGTTCCCGCGGCCGCGGCCGGAACCCGCGTCCCGGCCGAGCGCCCGCCCGACGCCCCGGAGGCGGCGGGTAGCGCGCAGCGCCGTCGGCATGTTGCCCCGGGCCGGGCGCGGCAGGCGGTCGTGGGCGATGTGCCGCTCCCCGGGGCAGGAGCAGGGCCACGGGCAGGGGCGGGAAGCCGGCCGCGTGAATATTCAAACGTACCTCGCTAGGCTGCGGCCATGACCACGACGCCGCGCTGGCTGAACCCCGAAGAACGACGGGCGTGGCTCGCCTACGTCCAGTTCTCCACGCACCTGTCCGACCACCTGAACCGCCAGCTGCGGCGCGACGCGGGGATGACCCACGCCGACTACACCCTGCTCGCCCACCTGTCCTCGGTGAAGGACCACAGCCTGACCATGTCCGAGCTGGCCGAACGCCTGAAGATCACCCGGAGCCGTCTCACCCACGCCGTGACCCGACTCCAGGAGGCCGGCTACGTCGACCGCCGCGAGGACCCCGTCAACCGCCGCAACCAGCACGCCGTCCTCACCCCGGCGGGCATCAGCCTCCTGGAGCGCGCGGCCCCCGGCCACGTCGAGGCGGTCCGCCGGGCCGTCTTCGACGCCCTCACCCCGGAGCAGGTGACCCAGTTCGCCGCGATCGGCGAGGCCGTCAACACCGCCCTCCAGCGCATGGACGCCGACAGCGACCGGCAGGAGGCGCTGCCCTGGCGACGCCGCTAGCGGGCAGCGCCCACCGCACCGGCACGGCGCACGGCCGGGGTGTGGTCAGGCCTCGTCCCGCGCCTCCGGGGCCAGCAGGATCGCCGTGTTGGTGCGGTGTGCGACGGCGTCGCTGACCCGCGGGTCGAACAGCGCCTCGACGGAGCCGCGGTGGTGCGGGCTCAGGACGATGAGATCGGCCGCGAACTCCTCGGCCGTCTCGGCGATGGCGGACGCGACCTGCGTGGTCAGCCCCCTGACGAGAGTCCCCTCGGCCTTGACGCCCTGGTCGCGCAGCACCGTCAGTGCCTCGTCGAGCACGGCCCTGGCCTCGGTGTCCTCCTCCAGGGGCACGACCGCGGCGATGGAGGCGGCGGTGGCGATGACGTGTACGACGCGGACCTCGGCGTTCGTCAGCTGTGCCAGCTCGCCGGCCAGCCGTACGGCGGAGTGGCGGGCGGGGCCGGGATCGACGGCGACGAGGATGCGCTGGAACACGGACACTCTGTTTCCCCTTCCGGAGGCGTGGAAAGTCGACTCGGTGGTCAGGGACGCCGGATCACGGCGTGACGGGTCGGCGCGTCCGGCGCCGAACGAGTTCTTCCAGCCCCACTCCTATGATCATCGCACTGGCGGTCGGTGTGGCGGACGGCGGCCTGTGTAACGGCCACTGAACTGCCCCCGGCCGTCCGGTGGCCGCCTCCCGGTGGCAGCCTCACCGCATGACGTCGACGAGGTGCGGGACCACCCGGGTCAGCCGGGTCACGCCCCACAGGATCAGACCGGCACCGGCCACCTCGGGCAGCAGCCACCACCCGGTGCGGACCGACTCGTCGAACAGGGCGACGCCCAGCAGCAGGCTCACCGCCGCGTCGCCGATCGTCAGCGCGGGCTGGGAGGCCACGAGCGGACCGGCCTGCAACGCGTTCTCCAGCAGCATCAGCGCCGCGATCCCGGTGACCGCGAAGCCGTAGGTCTGCCAGGTGGTGAGGAACGCGGTGAGCCCGCCGTCCGCGAGGCGGCCGGTGGCCGACTTCATGAGGGCGGCGGTCAGCGCGTTGCCGAGCGCGGCTCCCGAGGCCAGGGCCGCCGCGCGGAACAGCGGCGACGAGGACGACCGTACGAGCAGCACCGCGACCGCGATGGCGCCGAGGACGAGGGCGAGAACCGGGATCCAGCGCTGCATGGAGGCCTGCTGACGGCCGCCGGACGGGGCCGCCGCGGCGAGCAGCAGGGCCAGTCCGGCCACCACCACCGCGATCGTCCGCCAGCCCTCCGGACTCGGCCGGCGATGCATCAGCGGTACGGCGATCAGCAGCGCGAACGGCAGCTCCAGCATGAACAGCGGCTGGACCAAGGCCATCGGCCCGTTGACCAGGGCCAGCGCCTGGAACACCGCGGCCCCCGTCACCCCTGCGATACCGATGGCCCAGGCGGGCCGCCGTACCAGCACCAGCAGCAGGCGCAGCCCGCTGCGGCCGGGCACGGTGGACGCGGCCTTGCGCTGGAAGGCCGTGCCCGCCGCATTGCTGACGGCACCCAGGACGGCGAAGAGCACGGCGAGCACCATGGTTCCAGCATGCCTGCTGCGCCCCGCCCGCTCAGCCGGGACTACGGCCGGAGCACGATCTTGCCGTGGGCGTGCCCCTGCTCCAGCTCGGTGAACGCGTCCCGCACCTGTGCCAGCGGGTAGACGCGGGCGATCGGGACCTCCAGCCCGCCCCGTGCGGCGAGCCGCGCGAGTTCACCGACCACCACCGCCGACGCGGCCGAGCCCTCCCCGTACGTCCGGGCCCCGACTCTGGCGGCGGCCTGCCAGTCGCGGATGGTGTTGATCCGTTCGGGCGGCACGCCCAGGTCCACGGCCAGGTCCACGTAGCCGTCGCCGAAGGTGTCGATGAACGCGTCGACCGGCCTGTCGCCGGCGGCTTTCCGGATCCGGTCGGCCACGCCCTCCCCGTAGCCGACCGGGACCACGCCGTGGGCCGCCAGCCACGCGTGGTTCGGCTCGCTCGCCAGTCCGATGACGATGGCACCGCGTCGCCGCGCGAGCTGTACGGCGAGCGATCCCACGCCGCCGGCCGCCCCGGACACCACGACGGTCTCGTCCGGCCGGGGGTCCACCGCGAACACGGTCGCGTACGCCGTGGTGCCGGCCACGTACAGCGATCCGGCCACCTCCCAGGGCAGCCCGTCCGGACGGACCACCAGGTTCACGTCCTCGGCCACGACGTACTCGGCGTGGCTCGCCCTGCCGTGGGTGAAGCCGAGCACCTCGTCGCCCACCGCGAAGCCGCGTACCTCGGGCCCGGTCTCCACCACGACGCCGGCCAGGTCGCTGCCCTGCCCGGAGGGGAACGTCGCGGGCCAGCGGCCGTGCCGGGCACCCCTGCGGATCATCACCTCGCCGGGCTGGATCCCGGCCGCGCGCACCTCGACCAGCACCTGCCCGGGCCCGGGCACCGGCCGTTCGACCTCCTCCACCCGCAGCACGTCGATCTCGCCGTACGTGTGGAACCGGACCGCCTTCATCGCGTGATCACCGCTCTTCCTCACTGGGACAGGCCTTCGCCGACGAGCCGCCGGCCGGTCACACACCGACCGCGGCCTGGCGTTCAACGACCTGACGGCGACGGTCTCTTCCCGGTCCCGCCGACGACGTCGTCGAGATCCGCGGGTACGTCAGGAAAGCCGGTCGGCCGGCGGGTCGCCGGCCAGGAACGCGGCCAGTTCCGTCCGGCCGGGCGCCGTGGCCGGACCGCGCCGGGTCACCGCACAGGCCGCCGCCGCGTGGGCGTCGCCGCGTGGGCGCCGCGCGCCGCCGTCAGTGGGTCGAACTCCTCGCCCGGCAGGGCGGGGAACGCACCCACGTGGGCGTCGCCCGCACCGTTGCTGTCCACGGCGGTGACCGGGAAACCCGGTACGTGCACGGGAGCCCGACCGGGGGCGGCCAGCCGGCAGCCGCCCTTGTCGGCCCGGACGAGCACCCCGGCCCCGGGCGCCAGCCGCTGCCCGAGCGCCCGGCAGCGCGGGGATCTCGATGACCACGTCGGCGATCACGTTCCCGGCGAGCACGAGCCGGCGGCTCATCGGTCGGCTCCCTGGAGCCGGGCCGCGACGGCTTCGCCGCTGTCGTCCGCGGCGTGAACAAGTCCGGGTGGTCCAGAGGCTCCGACCCGCTCTCTAAACTTGACTCTGTCAAAACTGGCCGGTTATGTTCGATGCGTGCCGAGGTGGCGAGACCCGTCGGCGCACGGCCATCACGCACCCCCACCGCACCAGCGGGTGGGCCCTCTCATCGGGAAGCCACATGCACTGTTACGACTGCGCCCAGGCGGGGCGTCACGACCGCGACGGAATCGGCGCCTGCACCCGCTGCGGCCTCTTCGCCTGCGCCGACCACTCCCGGGTCGTGCGGACCACCGTCCAGCGCCCCATCGGGGTGATCCCCATGACGAGCGCCCTCCCGTCCCGGCGCCTGGTCTGCGGCACCTGCCGCACGGCGGAGGCCGCGTAGAGCTGACTGAGTCAACTCTGGCTGTATCGTGCCCTCAGGGGGCGGAACGGTCGGTATGCCGTAGGAGAACGACATGACCATGGAGCAGCCGGCGGGTGACCTGCTCAAGCGCACGGGCCTGCGCAGCACGGCCCAGCGCAGGGCCGTCCTGACCGCGCTGCAAGGTCATCCGCACTCCACGGCGGCCGACCTGGAGACGCGGATCGGCGCGGACCGGGCCGAGGCCGGCGGACTCTCCCGGCAGGGCCTGTACAACGTGCTGGAGGACCTGGCGAAGGCACAGCTCGTCCGCTGCATCGAGCCCGCGGGCTCGCCCGCCCGGTACGAACTGCGCGTCGGGGACAACCATCACCACCTCGTCTGCCGCCGGTGCGGTCTGATCGAGGACGTCGACTGCTCCGTCGGCGCGGCACCGTGCCTCACCCCCGGCGACGACCGGGGCTTCGTCGTCGACGAGGCCGAGATCACCTGGTGGGGACTGTGCGCGGAGTGCCGCCGGGCCACCGTGGAGCAGTAGGTCCCGCCGTCTGCGTGTGACGCAGGTCATACCCTTGGGCGAGCCGATCCGGGAATGCGCGCTCGCCGCATCCCGCTGCAACGTTCTTGGGGCTCGGCTGGGCAAGGGCGCTCGGTGCGGCCGGCCACGGAAGACGGAGACGCTCTTGCGTGCCGACCGGCTTCCCCCCTGCCCGGACCCGCTGTCCCCGAAAGGTTCCCCCGCTCACCATGCCTCTGGCTCTGCTGGCCCTTGCCGTCGTCACGTTCGGTATCGGCACCACCGAGTTCGCCACCATGGGCCTGCTGCCCCAGATAGCGGACGGCGTCGGGGTGTCGGTCCCGCACGCCGGCAATCTCGTCTCGGCCTACGCCCTCGGCGTCGTCGTCGGCGCCCCCCTGCTGACCGGCATCGGTGCGCGCGTCCCGCACAAGCGGCTGCTGCTCCTGCTCACCGGGCTGTTCGTGGTGGGCAACACGGCCTCCGCGCTCGCCCCGAACTTCGGCCTGCTGTTCGCCGCCCGCTTCCTGGCGGGACTGCCGCACGGCGCCCTGTTCGGCGTGGGCGCCGTCGTCGCCTCCCGGCTGGTGGCCCCGGACCGTGCGGCACGCGCCGTCTCCCGGATCTTCCTCGGCCTCACCATCGCGAACATCGTCGGCGTCCCCGCCGGCACCGCCCTCGGCCAGCATCTTGGCTGGCGGTACGCCTACTGCGCGGTCGCCGTCATCGGCCTCGTGGCGCTCCTCGCGCTCGCCCTCCTCGTTCCCCACCAGCCGCGCGGTCCGCAGGCGGGCATCCGGCAGGAACTGCGGGCCATGGGCAACCGGCAGGTCTTCATCGGTCTGGCCACCGCCGTCGTCGGCTTCGGCGGCTTCTTCGCCGTCTACAGCTACCTCGTCCCCATGCTCACGCACCTGACGGGCATCTCCGACGCCTCGACCACCTGGGTCCTCGCCCTCTACGGCGTCGGCATGACCGTCGGCACCCTGCTCGCCGGCCCGCTCACCGACCGCGCCCTGCGCCCGACGCTGTACGCCGGGATCGTCCTGCTGGGGGCCGCGCTGGTGACCTTCTACTTCACCGTCCACAGCACGGTGCCGGCCCTGGTCACGGTCACCTTCATCGGAGCGATGGGCGCGCTCATCACCACGCCCGTCCAGATGCTGCTGATGATCAACGCCAAGGACGCCCCGACGATGGCGGCGGCCTCCAACCACTCCGCCTTCAACATGGCGAACGCGGCCGGCGCCTGGCTCGGCGGCCTGGTCATCTCGGCGGGCTGGGGCTGGGCCGCGCCCAACCTGGTCGGCGCGGTCCTCGCGGCGGCCGGGCTGGGGCTGGCCGTCACCGGCGGCCTCATGGACCGAGGCGACCGCCCCTCGAAGGTGATCACCGGGCAGGGCATCACGGAGTCGGAGTCGGAGTCGGAGCCGGAGTCGGGCCGGAGCGCCGCGGTCGCCCCGGTCCTGCCCGAGGCCGACCGGGGCTGACCCGCAGCCGGCTCCGCCACGGCCACCGACCGTCGGAGCGGTCGCGTGGGCACGTGGTCGCGTGGTCGCGTGGGCTCTCGAAGGGGCCGTACCGTCCGGGGCGGTGGTCCGCCGCCCCGGACGGCCGTCGTTCACTGCCCCGGCGTGAGGATGTACGTGTTCAGGGTGCCCACCGCGGCCAGCGGGGTGGGCGACCCGGTGTCGTAGCGGTCCACGGCCAGGTAGTTGGGCTTCTTCCGGGCGGCGGGGGTGCAGAAGTTCTGCGCCCGGTTGAGGACCTTGCCGTTGTCGGTGGCGGCGGTGGAGGCGATGGGGTAGTCGCGGAAGTGGTTCATCACGTACAGCGGGTGGAAGGCGGACGAGTCCGTGGTGAGCGGCCTGTCGGTGCCCCACCGGCTGTAGCAGGACCAGTCGGAGGAACCGAGGCCGCCGCCCATGGACCAGTAGTTCTCCACGGTCCACTCGCGCTGGTACATCACCCCGAACGTGTCCCGGGTGGTCCAGCCGTTGGCGGTGTCGCTCGCCCGGGTCCGGTCACTGAAGATCAGCAACTGCTTGCCGCGGGCCGCGAGATCGGCCATGGTGGGCCAGCCCTTGGCGGCCACGCCCTCCTGATCGGGCCGGTACAGCACGTCGGACAGGCCGCTCACGGAGGCGAGCGAGGACTTCAGCACGTCGGAGGAGGCGTAGTCCTCCAGGAAGACGGTGGCGAACTGGCCCGGGTTGGCCTTGAGGAAGTCGACGATGCGCTGGATGTCGGTGGCCAGCGGAACGGGGCTGCTGACACCGTCGCAGCTGTTGTGGCAGAGCACGGCCTGACCGGAGACCGTGTAGTCGTCGAGCATGAAGCCGCGCACGCCGTCGGAGAGTTGCCGGCTGATGCCGTAGTTCTGGTTGGGGAACAGGCTGACCGGGAAGGACGCGAAGTTGCCGTCGGAGCTGTTGGCGAAGGCGTTGTGGGCGGTCAGGAAGGTCACCTGGTCGAGGGTGCGGGTGTCCGCGGAGGGCATCGCCGTGGTGGCGTAGGACACCGGGGTGAGGTACCAGCGCGCGAGGTCGCCGGAGGAGCCGACCTGTACGGCGGCGGAGTCCGAGGAGGAGCCGGTGAGGTACTGGGAGGTACCGGGGACGGTGACCGAGTAGGTGCTGTCCGCGCCGGCGGTGATCGTCCAGGTGGTGCCGTCCGCACCGCAGGCGGCGGTGACCGCGGCGGTGCCGCTGCGGCCCAGACAGGTGCCGGACTCGTCGGCGTTCTGGAGCTGGTAGCCACCGCTGACCGCGACGGCGGTCCACTGCTGGTGGTCTTCGTTGCCCTTGGGGTTGTGCGCGGCGACGGTACCGCTGCTGTCGGCGGCGTCGAGGCCGGTGACGTAGTTCTGGAGGTAGACCGCGGAGGCCGGGACCGCGGCCGACGCGGTGCCCGGGAGGAACACGGGCGCCGACAGGGCGAGGACGGCGGAACAGCACAGGATGCGCATGGGGCGCAGACGCACGGGATATCCCTTCGCTGTGACACGAGTTGCCGAAGATGACAGAGCCATGACTTACCCGCCAGTAGGCGTGCAGCGCCAGTCGTCCCACCTGAATTCCACGTCACACAACGGAATTTGACTTTCCGTCACCGGTGCGACAGGCCAGAAACGCACCGGCCGGGACCCGCGCAACGGCTTTCCCCCCGCCGATGCGGCCGGGGGCCGGGTGAGAGAAGGTAGAGGTGTGGTGGGGCCGGGGCGGATGTCGCCGTACCGGTGCACGCCCCCGTCGTAGCCGTGATCCAGTCCGCCGTCCGGAAAGAGGCAGTCATGACAGGACCAGAGTCCGAGGCCGAGAAGGAGATCCTCGGCCGCATCACGGAAATGATCAGCCAGGAGAAGGACCTGCGTGATCGCATGGCACAGCAGGAGATCGACGGGACCACCGAGCACGCCCTCCTGGCCCGTCTGGAGACGGAACTCGACCAGTGCTGGGACCTGCTCCGGCAGCGCCGGGCCAGGGCCGCGGTGGGGCAGGACCCCGGCGAGGCGAACGTCCGCCCCGCGTCCCAGGTGGAGGGCTACCTGTCCTGAGGGCCGCCCCCGGGAGGTACGGCGGCCGCGCACGCCGCGACGGCCGGCAGGGACTGGACTCGGCGCTCACCGGCACCGATCGTGGGAGGTATGAACGATCACCGCACGGAACCCGCCGCCCCCGACGAACCGCCCTGCGCCCACGGCTCCGACCACGGCCCCGCCCGCGGTGCGGGCTCACCGGCGCCCGGCGGGACGGACGAGCCCGGCGAGGTTCGCCGGTT
Organism: Streptomyces fuscichromogenes; assembly: GCF_014645815.1. Taxonomy (GTDB): domain Bacteria; phylum Actinomycetota; class Actinomycetes; order Streptomycetales; family Streptomycetaceae; genus Streptomyces; species Streptomyces fuscichromogenes. The sequence goes on from NZ_BMML01000012.1 coordinate 164,698, forward strand.
CCGGGAACGGCTCGGCCTTCCCGGGCTGATCGACGTCCACACCCACTTCATGCCCGAGCGTGTCCTGCACAAGGTCTGGAACTACTTCGACTCGAACGGACCGCTGATCGGCGACCTGGAATGGCCCATCACCTACCGGCGGGAGGAGGCCGAACGCACCGCAGTTCTCAGGGAGTTCTGCGTGCGGGCCTTCACCGCGATGCTCTACCCGCACAAGCCCGGCATGGCGACCTGGCTGAACGACTGGGCCGTCGGCTTCGCCCGCCGCACCCCCGACTGCCTGCACACGGCGACCCTCTTCCCCGAGCCCGGCGTCGAGGCGTACGTCGGTGCGGCCGTCGAGGCGGGCGCCCGGGTGTTCAAGGCGCACGTCCAGGTCGGCGCGTACGACCCGGCCGACGAACTCCTCGACCAGGCTTGGGGGTTGCTGGCCGAAGCCGGGATTCCGGTCGTGATCCACTGCGGCTCCGGTCCCGTCCCCGGCAAGCACGCCGGCCCCGGTCCGACCGCGCGGGTGCTGGCGCGGCACCCCAGGCTGCGGCTGATCATCGCGCACATGGGGATGCCCGAGTACGAGGAGTTCCTCGACCTCGCCGAGCGGTACGAGGAGGTGCGGCTGGACACCACGATGGCCTTCACCGACTTCACCGAGCGGTTCATGCCGTTCCCGGCCCGGGCCCTGCCCCGGATCGCCGCGCTGGGCGACCGTGTCCTGCTCGGCTCCGACTTCCCGAACATCCCCTACCCCTACGTGCACCAGCTCCACGCCCTGGAGAGGCTGGACCTCGGCGAGGAGTGGCTGCGGGCGGTGTGCCACGACAACGCGGCCCGCCTGTTCCACCTGTGACCGGCACGTCCCCGCTCTGACCGGCGCCCGCCCACCGGACGGCGGGACGCCGGCCGACCAGGTCAGGCCGGCGGTGCCTGGGGCGCGGCGACGACCGCGACGCCCACCTCCTGCTTCTCGAACAGACTCAGCAACTCGGCCAGGGTGACCGGTCCGTCGCCGCGGTCGGTGTCGTGAGCGACGTCGTGGTCGATCAGCACCACGGGCTGCTGGAAACCGTCCCGCTCGGCGGGCACGAAGTCGGTGACGGTCTCCCGGCGCACGAGGACGACACGGCCGTCGTGCAGCGGGTCGCGGGGGAGCCGGTCGAGGTGCGCACCCGACGCGGCCGGACGCGAGGCCAGGTCCTGGGCGAGAACGTCCCGACGGGCCAGCAGGGACACCGAGAGCCGGTTCCCCGTCCGCTCGTACCGGGCCGAGAGATCCTCCGGCAGCAGGTAGAACACTCCGGCCTCGCCCTCGTGGCCGCGGTTCAGCAGCGTGCAGACCATCCGCTCGGCAGGATCGTCGGACGTGTGGTCGAGGTCGAGGATCACTTCCCGGGTGTCCGGGTCGAGCGAGGGGATCGCGCTGATCCACATGCGGGCGGAGCCGTCCATGCCCGGCATTCAAGCACATCGCCCCACCCGGACCCGCGGACCCGCGGGTCCGCTCAGGTCCCGATGAACCGTACCGTCTCGGTCACCTCGGCCCGTCCGGTCCGGACCCGTGGCGCGCCCTCCCTCTCGAAGCCCACGGCGAGACCGCACAGCAGGACGAGCCGGTCATCGGCGCCGACCAGCCGGCCCACGGTCTCGCGGTACGTCGTCCACATCACCTGGGGGCAGCTGTGCAGCCCCTCCGCCCTCAGCAGCAGCATGACCGTCTGGAGGTACATCCCGGCGTCCGCCCACTGGCCGGGGCCCATCGCGCGGTCGAGGTAGCAGAACAGCACGACCGGCGCCCCGAACGCCTCCGTGTTCAACGCGGTGATCTTCACGGGGCGTTCCGGGTCCTGGCGGTCGATGCCCAGCGCCGCGTACCGCTGGGCCGCCGCCTCGGCGAAGCGGTCCAGATACGGCGTGGCCAGCTCCGCCGGGTACATCGGGTACTCCCGTTCGTCGCCCGGGTCGCCGGCCCGCGCCCTGGCCGTCGCCTCCCGCTTCAGTCCGGCCAACGGCTCGCCGGTGACGACGTACACCTGCCAGGGCTGGAGGTTCCCGCTCGACGGCGCCCGCCGCGCCGCGGCCAGCACCCGTTCGAGCACCGCCCGGGGCACCGGCTCGTCGCTGAACGCGCGCACCGCCCGCCGGCTGTCCACGGCCTCGTACACGTCCACGCCCACCCGTCCTCTCATCACGGCCCCGACGGGCCGTGGACCTAAGCGAGTTCGACCCTGACGAGACTGCGCAGCAGCGTGCGCAGGTGCCCCGGCATGTCGATGGCGTCGGGGCTGAGCAGCCACTGGATCTGGAGACCGTCGATGAACGCGATCAGGTCCGCCGCCAGCCCCGGCGCCTGCACGTGCGGACGCAGCAGACCGCGACGTGCCAGGTCGTCGACGGCCGACTGCATCTGCCGGCGGGCACGTTCGTAGCGGGTCACGAAGTACGGGCGCGCCGGATGGTCGGCCGCGGTGGCCTCACTGGACAGCACCGCGAACAGGCTCACGATCAGCGGGTTGGCCTGGTTGTGCGCGACGAGCCGGATCATGCTGGCGAAGTACTCCAGGCCGTCCTGGGTGACCGCACCGGACTGGAAGAAGTGCTCGTCGTCCTGGCGCTCGCGCTCCTCCAGGACCGCCTCCAGCAGCGACTCCTTGGTCGGGAAGTGATGCAGCAGGCCCGCGCGTGAGACCCCGCAGGCGGCGGCGAGCTGCACCATGCTGGCGTTGCGGTAGCCCACCTGCCCGAACGCGGTGAACGCGGCCTCGATGATCTGGGCGCGCCGCCGTTGCCCTTTGGGGTAGTTCCGTGGGGCCGTTCCCTGCCGCGCCGTGTCCCGTGCCATGAACGAGATGCTAACGACCTATAGAAACCATCACCCCTGTCGGTATTCTGTTCCCCGGCAGTCCACCCCGAGAGGAGTCCCATGTCGACACCGCGGATGTCGGTCCAGCTCTACTCCGTACGCCATGCCCTGGAGGCCGACCAGGACGCGACCCTGGGCCGCCTGGCCGCCCTGGGCCTGCGCAACGTAGAGGCCTTCGCCTTCGTGCACCGCGCAGGCGAACTCGCCGACGCACTCGCCCGGCACGGCCTGTCCGCGCCCACCGGCCACGCCGGCTTCCTGTCGGCCGACGGAGCGTCCGCGGCCTCCCTGGACGAGACGTTCCGGGCCGCTCGGCGGCTGGGCGTGGAGATCCTGTTCGACCCGTTCGTCCCCGCGGCCCGGTGGGCCGACGAGGAGGAGATCGCCCGCACCGCCGATCTTCTGAACGAGGCCGCCGAACGGGCCGCCGACCACGGGCTGCGCGTCGGCTACCACAACCACTCGCAGGAGTTCGTCCACACGGTCGCCGGCCTCAACGCCTTCGACTTCTTCGCCGACCGGCTGAGCCCCGAAGTCGTCCTGGAGATCGACCTGTTCTGGGCCTCGGCCGGCGGCAACGACGTCGTCTCCCTGCTGGATCGCCTCGGCTCGCGGGTACGTGCCCTGCACGTCAAGGACGGTCCCGTCATCGACGACCCGTTCACCTCGGGCGCCCCCTTCGACCCGGCCGACACCCGCCAGGTCGCCGCCGGCCGCGGACGGATACGGCTGGACGAGTCACTGGCCGCGGCTTCGCACGCCGAGTACGCCGTCATCGAGTTCGACCACTACGACGGCGACATCTTCGAGGGCGTCGCGGCGGGCGTCTCCTACCTGAACGGGAAGGGCATCGTCTGATGGCGGCACAGCGCCCGGTCGGTGTCGGTGTCATCGGCGCCGGGAACATCAGCGACCAGTACCTGACCAACCTCACCGGGTTTCCCGACATACGGGTGACCGTCGTGGGCGACCTCGACACCGTGCGTGCCGAGACCCAGGCCCGCAAGTACGGCGTCGAGGAGTGGGGGACGGCCGCGGACGTCCTCGCCCACCCGGACACCGAGATCGTCGTCAACCTGACGATCCCCGCCGTCCACGCCGAGGTCAGCTCGGCGATCCTGGCCGCCGGCAAGCACGTCTGGTCCGAGAAGCCCATCGCCACCGACCGGGCCGACGCGCGGGCCCTGCTCGACCAGGCGGCCGAGGCCGGTCTCAGGACCGGAGTCGCCCCCGACACGATTCTGGGCCCCGGGCTCCAGACGGCCCTGCGGGCGGTCGCCCGCGGCGACATCGGCACCCCGCTGTCCGCGCAGACGGTCATGCAGTACGCGGGACCGGATCTGTGGCACCCCGACCCCGAGTTCCTGTTCGCCAGGGGCGCCGGCCCCCTCTTCGACATGGGGCCCTACTACCTCACCACCCTGGTCTGCCTGTTCGGTTCGGTCGCCCGGGTCGCCGCGCTCGGTTCCACCGCCCGCCCGGTCCGTACCGTGCGCAGCGGCGGACGGGCCGGCGCCGAGTTCACCGTGGGCGTCCCCACCCACGTCTCCGCACTCGCCCGGTTCGCGGGCGGCGCGGTCGCCCAGAGCGTGTTCAGTTTCGACTCCCCGCTCACCCGCACCGGATTCGTCGAGGTCACCGGCACCGAGGGCACACTGGTCCTGCCCGATCCCAACACCTTCGCCGGCCAGGTCAGGATCACCCGCGTCCCGCGACGGGGCGGCGAACCGGAGTGGGAGACCGTCACTCCGGTCGGCATCGAGGCCGGCCGGGGTCTGGGCGTCCTGGACATGGCCCGGGCCATCCGTGCCGGACACCCGCACATCGCCACCGGAGACCTCGGCTACCACGTCCTGGACATCATGGCGTCCATCGACGAGGCCGTCTCCTGCGGCGAAACCGTTTCCGTCTCCAGCACCGCCCCCACCACACCCCTCGTCCCCGAGAACCGGAACCCCTACGAAGCGACCCTGTGACCCCCGGCCTGCCGCATCGGCCGACCACGCCGAGCCCGTGCCGTACCCCGGACACGGCGCACCCCGGATCGTCCGGCGGCTGGTCGGACCGCCCGTGGGCATCCGCGGTCGGCTCCGATCCGGCCGCGTGACGCGCAGGCCCACCCACCGACACCCGGCTCCACAGGAAGGCGACCGAACAGGCGCGGGACCTGACTGCACCCGCGCCGCATCCGCCGGGCCGCCTCGGCCGCGTCCAGCGTGTCGGGGGCCGTCCCGCCGCCGCCCACGGCGTGCTGACCCGGGCCCGGACCTACCGGGTCCGGTCCGGCGCCACGGCGTCGGCGAGCGCGTCGCCCAGCAGGGCCGCTCCATGTGCGGTCGGGTGCACCCCGTCGATCATGCAGGGCCGCGTCTCCTTCTCGAACACCGTCGAGAGATCGAGGAAGACGGCGCCGGGGAACTCCTTCGCGAGCCGCTTCAGCCCATCCCGGTAGGTGTCGTACACCGCGTCGATCGTCTGTGCGTAGTCGTCGAAGACGGTGGCGCGATCGGTGAACGGGTGGTCGTAGTGGCGCTGCACCCAGGCCCGGGTGAACTCCTCGCCCAGGGCCGGGTGGAGAAGGGAGTGCGGCTGCAGCGCGCACACGAACCGGATGCCGTCCCGGGCGCAGGCCGTGGCCATCAGCGCCTGGTTCTCCAGCCAGACCCCGGCGCGCAGTCCGGCACCCGAGGAGGGGAAGGCCAGCGAGTCCAGGGGCAGCCGGCGGACGACGGACGGTTTGCGGGCGAACGGCAGGCCGACGTTCCGCGCCTCCCGGGGGGCGTGCAGGCGCAGAAAGTGCTGGTGGTCGTGGAAGGTCCAGTTCAGCATCTCCGCGCCGGGCCCGTTCACCAGGCGCATGGCGAAGAGGTTGTTGAAGTCGTTCCAGCCGGAGAGACTGACGGCCACATCGGGACGGCAGTGCCGCAGCCGGTAGAGCAGCAGGGCTGACTCGCCCCGAGACCACTCGCCGGGAGCGGCGAAGCAGAGCACCTCGCTGTCCGGCATCCGCCGGTGCAACGCGGCGGGGATGGTACGGGAGTTGTCCGGCTGCCCGAGCCCGTACAGGACACTGCCGCCGAGCAGCACCACCCGGTGCCGGGCGCCCGGCTCCAGCGACGCCGGTTCCACCATGCCGGGGATGCGCAGGAAGCCCAGCGGGCCGACGTCGAGCGTGCCGAGGGCGTCCACCCCCGCGAAGGCGCCGCCGCGGGGCAGCGCCCGCCCGGTCACCGGGTCGAACAGCTCCGGCGGCCGGGTCACGGGCCAGGTCCGGCCCAGCAGCGCCGCCAGCAGCGCCCCGCGCCCGACCCGCCGCCCGTCCGGCAGCAGCAGCTCCCGTGCTCCGGCGCGGGCCGCGGCGCGTACGGCCGCGGCCCGGTCGAGCCTGGTGCCGTCCCCCCGGAACGCGGCGAATCCGGTGACGCCGGCGGCCCGGATCCGGCGCACCGACCGTGCCGACAGCGCACCGGTGTCGAGCTCGGCCCACGGCACCCCGAGCACGGCGCGGCCCGCGGCAGGGTTCTGCTCCTGCCAGCGCCCGGCCAGTTCCGTGGGCAGCACCAGCGGCCCCGGCTCCCGACGCGCCGCGCGGACCTTCCGCACCACCGCGGCCAGGCCGCGCGGCCAGCCCTGGCACAGGAACGCCGTGGTCATCGTGGCTCCCCCGGGACGAGTGCGCGGTCCTGGGCCGGTACCGCCGCGAGCAGCCCGAACTCCCGCACCTGGGCAGCCAGTTCGGTGGCGCGTTCCCCGGTGACGGGGGTCGCCAGGCCGCCCGGGTCGTAGAGGGCGGCCAGCGTCGCCCGTACGCCGAACCCCGGTTCGTCGGTGCCGAGCAGGCGGGCGAGGAAGACCGCGATGTCGTCGAAGGCGATCTCCCAGCGGGCCGGCACGGTGATGCGCAGCCCGGCCGCCCGCGGCCAGGGTGTCCAGGCGGCCGGGCGGGCCCGGCCGCGTTCGGCCGCATCCGCCCACACGCCGTCCAGGGCCCGTTCGCAGCCGGCCACCGACCAGTCCCGCCACCGCGTGGTCGTCGGCCGGAAACCGCCGCCGAGCCCGTCACCGGAGAAGACCTCGATCTGCCGCTCGGCCTCCTCGACACTGTCGGGGCAGTGCACGAAGTTGCCGTAGATGAACGCGCCGAGCCGGGCGCGGGCCGCTGCCTTGTACTCCAGCAGCCGGGCCAGCGCCTCCGGTCCCTCGACCACCGCCGTCTCGATCGGCCGGCCGACCAGGTAGCGGCGCAACAGCCCCGCGGTGAGCGCGCGTTCGTCGGGAAAGATCCGGTAGTACATGCCGGCCAGCTGGCCCTCGGTCATCTCGAACCGGCGGCGGCTGACGAGCCGCAGCCCGGCCGCGCACACGTCGGCGACCCCCTGGTCGGCCATGCCGTGCGCGACCGCGTCCGGTTTGAACAGCAGCAACGACCGCTGCCGGGCGCTCATTCGGCCGCCTTCCGGGCCAGGGCGTGGTCGGCGTAGGCGGGATCGCCGGTGACCTCCGCGCCGCACCACGCGGGCACGGCCAGCTCCGCGTCCGCCGCGGGCAGTTCGACCTCGGCGAGCACCGGGCCGTCGCGGTACACGTCGACGAGCCACTCCCGGCCGGCGTACGGGACCAGGTACCGGCGCTTGACCGAACGGCGGGCGGACGACGAGGCGAACAGCGCCGTGCCGAACTCCTCGGGCAGTTCGGCGTGGTACTCACGGCGCACCAGACCGCTGCCGCTGTCCTTGACGGTGAGCCGCCAGCCGCCGTGTCTGCGGCCCACCCGCAGCACCGTGTGCTCGTCGGCGAACAGGTAGACCTGGGCGATCTCGATGCCTTCGGTGCCGTGCACGACCGACGGTTCGCGGACCAGGAACCGCCGTTCGACCTCCAGATGCGCCCTCATGCGGCCGCCTCCGCCGTCTCCGCCGTCTCCCGGGATCCGCCAAGGGGTGTCATCGGGCGTGACCGCCTTTCTGCTGGTCAAGCTGGTGGAACCGATCGAGCCGGTCGAACCGGTCCGGCTGGTCTGACTGGTCCGGCTGGTCGAGGGCGGTCAGCTCCGCCAGGGCCGCGCGGTAGAGCGCGGCGTACCCTTCGCCGCCGCCGGGCAGGGCGAGGAAGAACCGCAGGCCCAGCAGCAACCGGGCCCGGACCAGGTGCCGCAGTTCGCGGGCGCGGTCGGAGCCGCCGCCGAGCAGCCGGACGTGCGGGCGGCCGGCCGGATCACCGGGACCGGCGGGATAGAGGGCGGAGGCACCGACGAGGGCACAGGCCCGCGCCCACAGGCGGGGGCCGGGGCACAGCGAGTCGAGGTCGATCCGCACCAGCCGTCCGCCGTCGGTGCGCAGGGTGTTGTCGCGGTGCAGGTCGAAGTCCGTGAGGTGGGTGCGCTCGTGGAACAGCGCGTCCAGCCTGCTGTCGGCGGCGAGCGCGCGCAGCTGCCGCACCGCTTCGTCGTCCGGTCCGCGCAGCGCGAGGTCGACGCGGTCGCCGAGGGAGCGCAGCCCCATGACCGGGTCGGCGACCGGCGCGGCGGCGAGCCGGGCGTTGAAGTCGTCGTAGAAGCGCAGGAGTTCCCATTCGGCGTCCGGCCCGAGACGGTGGCCGAGTGCGGCACCGGGGACGAACCGGCGGACCGTGACGGCCGAGCCGTCGGCGCGGGCGGCGGCGGCCAGGAGCGGGGGAGTGCCGGTCGCGGCGCAGACGGTCCGCTGGAGGTCGCGGTAGCGGCGCAGTCCGCCGCCCGTGCCGAAGCCGGGCATCACCTTGACCACGTACCCGGTGTTGTCCGCCGTGTCGACGCGGTGGACGGCGGGCCGCCAGGTCCGCCCCAGCCTGCCGGGCGACAACGCGCGCCAGGGGTCGTCCAGATGGTGTACGGCGTCGTGGGCGACGGCCACGGGGGTGGAACGCGGCCACCGGTGCGCGGTGTTGACCAGGCAGCGCAGGAACGCGGCATGGGTGACGACCAGTTGGCTGGTGCCGTAGAGGTCCGCGCCACCGGGACCGGTCGCGGCGGCGAGGAAGGCGATCACCCTCGCCTGCAACCGGTCGCCCGGCTCGGCCCCGGGGATGGCGTCGAGGTCGCCGCGGGCCGTCCACACCCGGTGGTGTGCGGGGAACCGGTCGGCGGCCTCGGTGTGCGTGAGCCCCTCCAGGACCCCGGCCCCGACCTCCCCGAGCAGCGCGGTGCTGACGACCGGCAGACCGAACCGGCGGGCGACGGCACCCGCGGTCGCGTGGGCGCGCACCGCGTCGCTGCTCCAGATCGTCCGCGGTCCGGCGGCGTCGTCCGGGAGCCCGGCGGCCCAGCGGGCGGCCTCGGCGGCACCGGCCCCGGTCAGCGGGGGCGCCGTGTTGCCGCCCTGGATACGGGCCTGGGCGTTCCACTCGGACTCGGCGTGCCGGCGTACCAGCAGCCGTACCGCCGAGTGGTCCCGCGTCCCGCTCTCCGGGGCGGTGCGCCCGGTGCCGCCGTCGTTCCCGCTCTGGTGTGCGTGCACGAACGCCGTCCCTCCTCAGCTCGCCGGGGCGCCGTACGCGGCCCAGACCGCGCGTCCGGCGTCCTGCCCCATGCGCAGGAAGGTGGAGCGGGCGGCGCGGTTCGCGGGATCGGACAGGATGCGGGCGACCCGGTCGTCCAGCTCCTCGAACGGCGTGTCGAAGACGCCCTGTTCACGCAGATGGGCGTGGAGCGAGGTGACGGCACCGGCGTAGACCAGCATGTCGCGCAGCTCGCGCTCGTTGTAGCTGCTGGCGGAGACGACGCGGAGCTTCTCGTCGGCCTTGATCCAGATGTCGTCGTCGGTGCGGTCGAGCAGGTCGAAGAGCTTGGTCTCCGGGATGGCCGTGAGGTGGTAGGAGTGCACCGACCAGGGGCGCAGCTCCTCGACCGTGAAGCGCAGGGACTCCCGCAGGCCCGCCATGTCGTCGCCGGGCAGCCCGACGATCAGCTCGGCCCGCCACGGGATGCCTCTGGCGGTGAGATACGGGACGTACTTCATGATCTTGCCGAAGTGGTTGCCGCGCACATGCTTGGGCACGCTCGGGTTGGTCGTCTGCAGACCCATCAGGAGTTCCTCGATGTGGGACTCCACGAGCAGGTCGACGAACTCGTCGTCGAGGAACTCCGGGCGCATGTAGGCGTTGAGCGCGATCTCGGGGGCGAGGTCGCGGAACATGCGCAGGATCTCCTTGCCCCGGGCCGCCTTGCCGCCGAGGATCGGATCGATCAGGAAGAGGCGGCGGATGCCGCGGGCCCGCATGTTGGCGATCTCGTTGCGGACGAAGTCGGTGTCGAAGGTGGCGAAGAACGGCAGGGTGTTGTGCCCGCAGAAGCTGCAGTCGTAGATGCAGCCGCGGGCCGTCTCGTACCAGGTGAAGTCGGTGTCCACCGGGTCGCCCACCAGCATCTCGTCGAAGGCCGGGCCGAACAGCTCGACGCCGTGGGGGAGTCGGCGGTCGCGGCGGTCCGGGACGGCGTGCCGGTAGGCGTCCCGGCGTTCGCGGATGGCCGAGTAGAGGGGCTGGGCCAGGCCGTTCGCCAGGTTCAGACCGGTGAAGGAGGGGTCGGCGACGCGTTGTTCGCACAGCCAGGTCAGCGGTTCCTCGCCCTGGCCCATGGCGAAGACGGTCTGCTCGGGCCAGCCCTGCGGGTACGGCATGGCGCGCGTCTCGGGGCCGCCGACCACCACCAGCGGTGGGCGCGGGCCGCCCGACAGCTCGGCGGTGAGCTGCCGGGTCCGCTCCAGCGTCCAGATGTACGCCGGCAGGCCCACCACGTCGAACCCCTCGGCCCGCAGCGCGGCCGCGGCCGCCGGCGCCGACCAGTCCCGCTCGTCGAAGGCCCGCAGCCGGACCTGCCACTCGGGGTGGCGCTGACGCAGGAAGGCGCCGAGCCGCATGGCGCTGAGGGCGTGCGTGATGGGGAACTCGGCGAAGCGCGACGAGTCGAAGAAACTGACGAGCGCGACTCTCACGGGGGGTCCTCCGGGTACTTCTGCGGTCGCGTTTTCGGGGCCGTCCGCCGGTGCTTCTCCCAGGGCGGCCGCGTCGGCGGTCACAGCGAGTGCCGTACGGCGATCTCGCGGAAGTGCCGCAGTTCCGACGGGTCCTCGGGCAGCTCCGGCAGCTTCTTCTCGGGGTGCCGGGCGAGGTAGTCGCGGGTGCAGAGCGGGTCCTTGACCGCGCTGAACTCCCCGGTGGAGCGCTCCGGGTCGAAGCGGCCTATCTGCACGATGCGGCGGGTGGTGCTGCCGGAGCGGCAGGAGCTGTAGATGTCGCAGCCGTCGCAGCCGGCGGGCTTCTGGAGGGCCTTCCAGAAGTCGGTGAGCTGTGTCGAGCCGTTCCAGAAGTCCCGCAGCCCGTTGAACTGGTCGTCGATGTTGCCGAGTTTGCGCGGATGCATCAGGCACGGCGTGACGCTGCCGTCCGGGTTGAGCGCGATCAGCTCCTGGCCGCCGATGCAGCCGGTCAGCCCAGGGATGCCGATGTCGCCGCAACCGGCCATCGGATTGCTGACGTTGGTGATGGCGATCTGCGAGCCGTAGGCGCGCTGCAAGGTGCGTATGTACTCGATGGTCGCGTAGTAGTCGTCGACCTGCTTGGCGTAGAAGCCCTGCTCGTGGTGGAGGCAGCGCTCGGGGTTGGCGAACTTGACCACGTCGGCGCCGGCGTCGATGGCCAGCTCCACCAGCGCCTCCAACTCCGAGTAGGGCGTGGCGGGTTCGTATGTCGGCTTGACGCACACCCGCATGTCGGAGCCGACCTCGCGCTTGCGCCGCACGGTGTACCGCAGGGCGGCGACGACCTTGTCGAAGAGGCCGGGACCGCGCACCGCCGCGAACGTCTCCTCGGAGGCGCCGTCGATGCTGAAGCTGACGGACTTGAGCTCGTTGCGGAAGATGATGTCCAGGGTCTCGTCGTTGATGAGGAGGCCGTTGGTGGCCATCGAGGTGTAGAGACCCTGCTCGCTCGCGCTGTCCAGGTAGTTGGCCAGGGCGCGCTTGTTGATCGTCGGCTCGCCGCCGGCCAGGTGGACCCGCATGACGCCCCACTGGGCGAGTTCCGCCATGAGTTCCCGTACCCGCTGCTCGCGCATGGTGGTGGGACCGAGGAACTCGGCGGCGTAGCAGAAGGAATCCTGGCCGCATTTGTGTTTCGCGAGATTGCACAGCCAGGTGTAGTCGAAATAAATTTCCAGCGGTCCGCTGAGCCGGTCCTTGTAGGGGGAGTGGATCTCCCGGATCCGGCCGTCGAGTCCGAGGGCGCGCAGGTCGGCGGCGAGGCTCTCCGGCAGTGTCCCGTCGTCCCAGTCGAGTCCCTCCCGCTTGCGCTCCACGGCCCGGGTGACCAGGGCGTTCTCATGGCTTTCGCGAGGCAGGAAGAAGGCGTGCCGCCGATTGCTCCACAGGAGCGGTCCACAGAACTCGTGGCGCACGACGACATCCACGGGATCCAGCGGATCGATGACGGCCGGACTCGACCGGCGGACTACGGGCTCCGCAAGCGGGATGCGAACGTTCACGTTGCTCCTGAGGTGGCGTCGATGCGTCGGGGAGTTTCATCATGACAGAGCATTGACTGGGCCATCAAGGGCTAGTGACAAGAGAGTCACATTTGCTTGTCACAAACCTTCCTGGCGGCTAGCTTCGAGTCATGGAATCCGAACTTCAGGCAGGCGCGGTCCTGCGTACCCCGCTCGACTCCCCGGCCGCCTGGCGCGGGGCCCGGATGGCCTCCCGCCCCGGGGACTGGCAGGTCCGCCTCGACGACCAGGACATCGCCGAACTCGCCGCCCTGGCCGACCGGCTGGCCGATCCGTCCGACAACTCCCGTCCGCTGCACGGCATCCCCGCCGACGAGCTGCGCCTGCCCCGGCTCGCCGCGAAGGCGGCGGCCTGGCGGGCCCATCTGGAGGACGGGCCGGGCGTGCTGCTGGTGCGCGGCATGCCGGTGGCCGGGGTGCCGCAGGACCGGGTGGCACTCATGTACTGGGCACTGTCCAGCGCGATCGGCCTGCCGACCCCGCAGGACAAGCGGGAGCTGTACCTCGCCCACGTCCGCGAGGACGGCGCCCCTCGGCCCGACCGCTTCGCCTACCAGACCAACGTGGAGCTCCCCTTCCACACCGACTGGTGCGACATCGTCTCCCTGCTCTGCGTCACCACCTCCCGCGCCGGCGGGGCCTCGCGCGTGGCCAGCTCGGTCACCCTCTACAACGAGCTGCTCGGCCGCCGCCCCGACCTCGTCGAGGCGCTGTACGAACCGTTCTGGATGAACAACCGGGACGAGAAGGACGGCGACCGCGTCCCCTACTACGCCGCCTCGCACGTCTCCTGGCTCGACGGCAAGCTCTCCTTCCGCCGCCGCCCCTCCTGGCGCCGCCGGGCCGCGGCGAGCGGCCGGCGCGACTACCTCCAGCAGACCGACGGCAACACCCCGCCCGAGCCGAGCGAGGCACAACTCGCCGCCCTGGAACTGATGGACACCATCGCCGCCGAACCCGGTGTCGCCCTGTCCATGGACCTGGCTCCCGGCGACATCCAGTACGTCAACAACCACACCGTGCTGCACGCCCGCGACGGCTTCGAGAACGGCACCACCCCCGACCAACAGCGCCACCTGATGCGCATGTGGCTCACTGTCCCGGACGGCCGCCGCCTCACCGCCGCCTACGCCCGGGGCATCGCCCGCCGCCTCGAACCGCCCCGGCAGCCCGCCCATGTCTGAACCGCGAGCCCAGCTGCCCACCGACCCGCCCGAGACCGTCCTCGCCGACACCGACTGGCACGACCCCGGGCAGACCGCGCGCGCCCTGCCCGAGGCGCTGCGCCGGTTCGCCCGCCCCGACCGCCTCGCCGGGCTGCTGCGCACCGCCCGTACCGATCCCCGGCTGCTCGGCCTCTCGGAGGTCCGCCCCTGGGGCAATCGCATGGTGCTCCACGAGGACCCCCGGTCCGGCGCCCGGCTGCGGCTCCAGCACTGGGCGGGCGGCGACCAGGACCCGCACGGCCGCCCGCACAACCACCGCTGGGCCTTCGCCTCCACCATCCTGCACGGCAGCTACGTCCACCGGCTCTACGGCGACGTCCCCGACGTGGAGCGACGGCTGGCGCACGGTCCCGCCCTGCCGCTGACGGAGCGGACCGAGTCGGTGGGCAGCCTCTACGTCCTGGCCCCGGAGGCCGTGCACTCCGCGACGGCCGCGGCGGGCACCGTGTCGCTCCTGCTGCGGGGCCCGTCCGTCGGGGCGTACGCGGTGCGCCTCAACCGCGATCTGACGGCGTTCGCGGAGCGCAAGAGCGGCATCGCCCACGAACGCCGCGACGACCTGCCCGTCCGGCCGTTCACCACCGCCGACGCGGACGCCCTGGCCGCGCTCCTCAGCGGTCTGAGCGTTCTGGCCTGAGGTCCGCGAGCGCGGCGAGTGCCGCGTCGTACCGTTCGGGATCGACCAGCTCCCCGGTCACCAGCAGAAAGTCGGCGACCGGGGTCAGCAACAGGGTGCCACCCGCGAAAGCACGCAGCTCGGCGGTGTCCTGGGCCCGGTCCGAACGCCCGCCGCAGGTCAACGGGGTGAGCCGCATGCCGTAGAACAGGGTGCGCGGATCCTCCGGGCCGGCCGGCCCGGTGTCCTCCCGCAACCACTGCGCACGCCGCTCCAACTCGCTCTTCGCGGCGGCGTCGAGGCCCGCGGGCGGCGCGCCGAGGGCACGGGCCCGCTCAGGGTCCGTGCCCGCCCACAGCCCGAGCAGCTCCAGCAGTTCGGGGGCCAGCCGGAACTCCTCGGCGTACCGGACGAGCCGCGGCAGATCGACGTCGCGCCCCGGCGCCAGCGACATCATCACGTCGACCACGTCCTTGCCGTTGAACGGACGCTGGAAGCGCTCCTCGGCCACGGCCAGCAGACCGGCGGCGAGCGGGTCCTCCGGCAGCCGCGGCCGGAGCGGGACCGCGCCCTGGTCGCCGGTGAGCGCACAGGTCAGGATCTCCACCCGGGACTCGTAGTCGAGCAGCGGATCCGGGCCCGGCCAGGCCAGGGTCACCAGGAAGTGCCGGCCCCGCGCCCCGAACATCGTCACGTCCATCTCGCTCGGGCCGTACGCGGCGGCGAGCGCGCCGACCACCCGCCACAGGGCCTCGGGATCCGGGACCACCAGGTCGAGGTCGTTCATCGGCCGGGGCAGGTCCTCGGGATACCGGGCGGCGAGCGTGAACCCCTTCATCGGCCGCGCGCCCAGCGGCTCGGCCGTGCGCTGGACCCGGGCGTAGAACGCGAGCCGCCAGGCCCGCCGGCGCAGCTCGTCGGAGGAGCCGGTGCCGACCACGCCGTCCCGGGCGGCCACCGTCATCACCAGCACCCGCAGGGCCTGCGAGACCCGGCCGGCCGCGGTCACCACGTCGTACGGCGGCGCGTCCTCGTCGAGTCCGAGCAGGCCCCGGAAGAAGGCAAGGTCGACGGCGGGTGTGGTCATGTCGTGCTCCTCAGCGGTCGGTCGGGGCATGCCAGTAGACGTGGTCGGTCCGCCAGCCCCGCCGGTGCAGGGAGGAGACGACACGGGCTCCGTGGTCCGGGCCCCGGCCTGCCGTGCGGTGCACGACATTGCCGAGCAGCGGAAGCCCGGCCCGCTCGGCCCGCGCGAGCGCAGCGTCCGCCAGCAGCCCGGTCAGGGCCCGCGTCTCGAAGGGGACGGGGACCAGGATGTCGAAGAGTTCGAGGTACTCGGTGCCGGTCACCTCGTCGGTGAAGGGCAGCAGCGTGGCGTGCCCGGCGGGCTCGCCGCCCGCGGTCAGCGCCACCAGGGTGTGCCGCCCGGGAGCGGCCAGCACCGCGTCGGCCTGCGCCTCGGCGTCCGGGCGCGGCACCGTCAGGCCTCCCTCGGCCACCCCGGTCTGGAACGCGTCGGCGATCCAGCCGCGGACCCGCTCCCCGTGCTCGGGCCGGGCCGGCACCACGGCGACGTCCGCGGGGCGGTCCCCGGAGGCGGCGCCGTCGGTGCTGTGGCGCAGATAGGTGAGGTGTTCCGTCCAGGGAGCCCGCAGCCGCACCCCGGGCCCGGTGCGCAGCAGCACACCGGAGACCCCGGGGTGGGCCGCGACGGCGTGCGTGCGCAGCGCCTCGGCCGCGTCCTGCGACTCGGGGGCGGGATCGGCGTACTCGACGAGACAGAAGTCCCGTCCGGTGAGCGCGTCCTCGGTACGGCCCAGCACACAGTCCACGCCGCCGACCCGCACCAGCAGCCCGGCGTCACGGCAGGCGGCCAGGTACGCGGGGTCGGCGTGCGGGCCGGTCATGCCGACTCCGGTGCCGGCCGCACCACGGTGGTCTGGTGCTCGGCGATCGCGGCGGCGGCCAGCCGGACCTCCTCGGCCGTCACCTGCTCCAGGTCGCGGATGCCGTCCGACACGCTCCAGGAGCGGGTGCCCAGCACGGTCTCCTGACTGAGCGTCAGCGCGTGGTCCCAGGGCCGCTCGGCCCGTGTCACCAGGTCCATGACCGCCTGGCGCCGGGCCACCGCGAGATCCTCCGGATCCGGACCACGGTCGGCGACCGTCAGCAGCAGGTCCCGTACGACTTCCTGGGCCCGCACCAGATTGCCGTCCTCGACCCCGGCCAGCACCCGCCACGCCCCGCTCTCGGTGTAGCTGCGCTCCCAGGTGTGGAAGGCGTAGACGAGTCCCTCCCGGCCACGCAGGGTGCGGTAGAGCACGGAGGCCGGGGAGGGACCGAGCAGCTGGGCGAGCACGGTGTAGGCGTGCCGGCGGGGATCGTCCACGGCGGGGGCGCGGCCGCCGGTCGCGAACCACGAGAACCCGTCGGAGCCACCGGTCCGCGGGCGCCAGGCCTCGACAGCGGGCTCGGACAGCGGCACCGCGGCCGGGACGGACCCGGTCGTCGGGGTGGTGGCGGTGCCGGCGAGGTGCTTCGCGACCTCCTCCGGTCCGGTGCCGCCGGTGCACACCAGGGCCGTACGGCGGTCGAGGAACACCTCGCGGTGGACGGCGAGCACATCCGGCAGCCGCAGCCGTCGTACCTCCTCGGCCGTGCCGCCGACCGGTCGGCCGAGCGGATGCCCCGGGAAGAGGGCCGCCAGGAAGGCGTCCTGGACGGTGTCGCTCGGATCGGCGGCGGCCGCGGCCAGTTCCTGGAGGACGGCCTGCCGTTCGGTGTCGAGCACGCCGTCGTCGAGGCACGGTTCCAGCACGGCCCGGGTCAGCAGTCCGGCGACCTCGGGCACCTGGGAGCCCAGCACCTGCACCTGGAAGAACATCCGGTCGAGCCCGGTGATGGCGTTGGCCTGCCCGCCCAGTCGCTCGACCCGCTCGCTCAGCGAACTCCCGCCGTCCAGCGGCGCCGACATCAGCAGATGCTCCAGCAGATGCGCCACCCCGCCCTGTCCCTCCGGGTCGTCACGCGACCCGAATCCGACGGCCAGGCACAGCACGCTGGTGCGCCAGCGCTGGTCACCGCCACCGTCACCGACCACTTCGACCGGCAGATCACTGGTCATCGCGCTCCATACACCTTCGTTCGGAAGAGATCTGCGTCCACGGCGCACCGTCGCCCTGTGACCTGGTCCGCCGGACGGGCCCGAACGGTGCGGCGGTCCGTCCCGCGCGTGCGACCCGCGGTCCGTCCCGCGGGCGCGTCGCTGCCGGGAAGCAGTCGCGTCGCGTCGCTTCCCGGCAGCTGGGCGGTCGTTACTTGACCGGCTTCACCTTGACCTTGTCCAGGCGGGGACGAAGAGCGGTGGCGTGGTTGCGCTCCATGGTGGTGCACCTCCTTCCGGGGTTCGGGGCCGAGGGACGGCCGACCGGGGGCGCGGGGCCTCCGGAGTCGGCCACCGGTGACGCTCCATGGCGAGCACGGTCGCGTACCGGCAGTTCAGGGGTGGGGCGGCTTCAGGTACCGAACTCGATCGCTCCGGTCCGTCGGCCGCGCCGTGCGACCCACCCGAAGCCGAGCACCGCCACGGCCAGCCAGCCGGCGCCGGTGACCGCGCCGAGCAGGGCCTGGAGGAGCACGTGGACCGGTGGGGCGCCGTCGAGGACACCGCGCAGCGCGTCGAGTTCGTGGGTGAGCGGAAGGGCCTGGGCGACGGCCCGGACCGGCGGGGGCCAGTAGTGGACGGGCACCTGGACTCCGCAGACGGCCATCATGCCGAGATAGGCCACGTTGGAGACGACGTTGCGCAGGCCCGGCCGGTCGGCGACGAACGCGGCGAGGGCGAGCCCGACGCAGTAGGTGCCGAGCGAGGTGAGCAGCACCAGCGGTACCGCCGCGCAGGCGCTGCCGGCAGTCCAGCGCAGGCCGAAGACGGGGCCCAGGGCGAACAGCGCGACGAGCGAGGTCGCCGTGCCGCTGATCACCCACTGGAGGCTGCGCACCACGAACGTCCAGGCGAGCCGGGCGGGCGCGGCGACGAGCAGGGGCAGGGTGCCGAGCGACCGTTCCCAGGCGCTGGAGGCGACGACCATGGTGGCCTCGACGGCGCAGACCATCAGCGCGTTGCCGGTGACGAGGAACCGCTCGTCGCCGCCGGTGAGACGGCCGATCAGGGTGAAGAACACGACCTGGCTGAGCATCCGGACGAGCCAGCCGAACAGCCAGGTCCGCCAGGTGTACACGGCGGCGAGGTCGGCGACGGCGATGGCGCTGCCGTGCCGCAGCAGGGTGAGCGCCTCGGGGCGCGGGCGGGTGTTCACGCGTGCCCCAGGGTGCCGAGGACCCGGACCCGGGCCAGCACCCGGCGCAGCAGCACTCCGGCGCAGGCCAGCCCGGCCGCGGCGAGCAGCCCCAGGGCCAGCAGCTGCACCGGCAGGTCGCGGGGCGGCCCGGCGCGGAAGGCGGACCGCAGCAGATCCGCCGACCAGGACAGGTAGACGAGCCGGCTGACCGGGTGCAGCCAGTGCGGCAGTTCGCCGATGGGCACCACGATCCCGGACAGCAGGTAGAGGGGGAAGCTCAGCGAGTTCTGGTACGGCCGCCCGCCCCGGGTCAGTACCAGCAGGGCGGCGATGACGGCCGCCGTGCAGGCGGTGGTGAGGGAGGTCGCGAGGATGCCGAGGACCAGGGGGAGCGGATGACGCACGGTCAGGTGGACACCGAAGCAGCGGCCGACCGCCCAGGCCTCGGCGAAGGCGAGCAGGCCGGTCGCGGTCACCGCGGAGATGCGGCCGGCCACGACCTGGGCGAGGCCGGCGGGGGCCGCGACCGTGGGTTCCAGCGTGCCGTTGTAGCGGTCGCGGTCGATCAGGTCCCCGGCGGTGAACAGGGCCGTCGACCACAGGGCCATCAGCGTCGGGGCGATGATCGCGTCGGGGGCGAGGCCGGGCCGGTGCGGGGCGTCGGTCATGGCCAGCAGGATGAGCGTGTACAGCGGCACGGTCGCCAGGATGTGCAGGTCGCCGGGGGAACGGCGGAGCAGGGCGGCCTGCAGACCCAGGCCGGCGCGGAAGGCGTTCACCGGACGACCTCCATGCCTCGGTCCCCGATCAGCCTGAGGTAGACCTCTTCGAGGCCGGGCCGGGCGGTGGCCAGTTCGGTGACCCCGGCGTCGATCAGCAGCCGCAGGACGGGCGCGAGCGCCTCCCGGTCGGTGACCTCGATCAGGGTGGTGGTGCCGTCGGCGCCGTCGTGTACCGAGGTGACGTCGGGGCGGGCGCGGAGCGCGTCGGCCAGCCGCGCGGGCACCCCGGTCGCCTCGATGCGTTCGTGCCGGGACAGCAGGGCGCCCAGCTGCCTGGGGGTGGCGGTGTGCAGGATGCGCCCGCCGTCGATGAGGGTGGCGCGGTCGCAGACCGTCTCGGCCTCCGCCATGTCGTGGGTGGTGAGCAGGACGGACCGGCCCTCGCCGCGCAGTTCGCCGATCAGGGTGCGGAAGTCGCGGGCGGAGACGGGGTCCATGCCGGTGGTCGGTTCGTCGAGCAGCAGGACCCGGGGGTCGTGCATCAGGCCGCGGGCCAGGTGCAGGCGCTGCTTCATGCCCCGGGAGAACGTCTCCACCCGTTCGTCGGCGTGCCCGGTGAGCCCGAACCGCTCCAGCAACCCGGCTGCCCTGCCACGGAGTTCACGGCCCGGCACGCCGTACAGGGCGCCCCAGTACAGGAGGTTGCGGCGCGCGGAGAGCCGGCCGTACAGTCCCCGGTCGCCGCCGAAGACGCAGCCGATCAGCGGGCGGACGGCGGCGAGTTCGGTGACGACGTCGTGGCCGAGGACCCGGGCGGTGCCGGCGTCGGGCACCAGGACGGTGGCCAGGATCTTGCAGAGGGTGGTCTTCCCGGCCCCGTTGGGGCCGAGCAGGGCGTGCACCTCGCCGATGCCCACGGTGAGGTCGATGCCGTCGAGGGCGGTACGCGGGGTCCCGCGGCCGCCGCGGGACGACGACGGGAAGTGGCGACGCAGTCCGAGGACCTCCACGGCGTTCATCGCGGCGCCTTCGCGAGGGGCGGGACGTCGAGCAGCCGGGTCAGGCCCGATGCCCCGACGCCGTCGGCCCGGTAGTCGCACATCACGTCGAGTCGCTCCGGTGATCCGTCGTATCCGGTGGGCGCCGGTGTCTCGGCGATCCGGGCGAGAACGGGCAGACCGGTGGCCCCGGCGAGCCGGACGGTGAGGGCGTCGGCCGCGGGGCCGTCGGCGACCCGGTTGAGGACGAGGCCGAGCAGCAACCGCCGCAGGCCGGGGGTGAGCCGGTCCCGTAACCGGGTCAGGGCGACGGGGTCGGCGTTGCGGGCGTCGGCGACGACCAGCACCGGCAGTCCGGCCCGCTCGGGCAGGAGCTGGTTGGCGAGGTCGGCGGCGGCCGGCAGGTCACCGGCTCCGGCGGCTCCCTCCACCAGCAGCCATGGCCCGGCGCGGCGAGCGGTCAGGCGCTGGAAGCCGTCCTCGACCGCCTCCTGGCACAGGCGCCGCAGCCGGTCCGGCAGGCTCGTGAGATCGAGGCTGTCCGCCCCGGTCACCGCGGCCCGTCCCAGTAGTCGTCCCCGTACGTAGAGGTCGCCGTCGGGGGCGCCGGGGGTGGCCAGGTCGACCAGGACCGGGTTGTGCCACCACTCGGGGACCACGCCGGCGGCCGCACAGCTCTGCACGACGCCGCGCCGCCAGGGCGGCAGCGACCGGCCGGCCGGTTCGTCCGGGGCGACGACGGCGACCGCCTTGAACGGGGCGCACGCCGTTCCGCGCCGCAGGAGAGTGCGCAGAATTCCGATCGAAACACCGGTCTTGCCCACGCCGGCACCCATTCCGAGGACCGTGAGGCCATGCCCGCCGAACGATATGGATTCCGTTCTCTCCACGCCGGGCCCGTCCTTCCGTGTGTGGTGCCGATGTCTGCCTGCCCAACCATGGTCACATGTTCGTGACTTAGGAGTCAATATTGGAGTCACATTTCTTTGAGAGGTTCGGGAAACAGTACGCGGGAGTGCGTCACACGGAAACGCGAAAGCCCCGCGGACCTGTCGGTCCACGGGGCGGATGAAGGGTACGGCCGGAGGGCGGAGGTCAGCCGGCGGCGGCCGTACCGCCGCGCGGCTCCGTCGCGGTCGCGGGGATCCCGCCGGAGCGGTAGCCGAGACAGCGCAGGCTCTCCCGGTAGGCCTCCAGGCTGCCCGGGACATCACCGGCGTCCTGCTGGATCTCCGCCAGTTCCGCCCAGGCGAACCCGGCCTGACGGGTGGCCTCGGAGGCCTCCAGAGTGAGCGCGGCCCGCTCGCAGGCCTCCCTGGCCTGCTCCGGCCGGCCCTGCCGCAACTCGGCCCTGGCCAGCACCAGCAGCGTCCGCGCGGTCTGCAGCCGGTGACCCGTTCCCAGCAGGGCGAGGGCGGAGCGGGCCCGGTCCGCGGCGCCGGCGCTGTCGTCCAGGGCGAGATCGGCACGGGCCAGCGCGGTCTGGCAGTAGGCCTGGTCGACGGTGCTGCCGTGCCGGCTCAACTCCCGCTCGGCAAGCGTCAGCTGTTCCCGCGCCGCGACGGCGTCCGGGGTCTCCGCGTCCAGCAGCACGACCGCATAGGCGTTGCGCAGCCGGGCCATGGCGCGCTGGTCCTCGCCCTCCGCGTACAGGGCGAGCGCCCGGCGGACGAAGGCCAGAGCGTCGGTCGCGCGGCCGGCCCGGTGCGCGACCAGGCTGGCGTTCCAGTAGGCGGCGCCGCGGGCCCGGTCGTCGGTCAGCCGCTCGGCCTGCTCGATCGCGCGCGACGCGAGGTATCCGGCGCGGTGCAGGTCACCACGCTCGGTGTAGAGGCCCACCAGGGTCGAGGTCAGTTCGACGGCGGTGACGGACGCCGCGATGCCGAGCCGCTGCAGGTCGGCCAGTTTCGACTCGGCCAGTTCCACGGCGTGCGCGAGGTCGCCCAGCTCGCGGTAGCAGCGGCACAGGGCGATGACGACGGCCAGGTCGGAGACCGATCCGGGTCCGTCGGTGTCGCCGTCGCGCAGCCGCTCGTACTCGACGAGGGCCTCCTCCAGGCGGCCCAGCGCCTCCAGCGAGCGCGCGACACCGAAGCCCGCGGCGGAGCGGACCTCGGCGGGCCCCTCCTCGCCGGACCGCTCCCGGACCGCGACGAAGGCGTCCAGCGCCACCTGCGGCGCGCCGTCGGCCAGCGACATCTCCGCGTACGACAGCTCCATCTCCAGGCTGCCGGAGGGATCGGGAGCCAGGCACTCCAGCAGATATGCGGGCTCGCACTCCAGGCGCACGGCGATACGGCGCAGCACATCCTCGGAGGGGGTGCGCTTTCCGCTCTCCAGGAGCGAGATATAGCTGTGCGACAGATCGTCGCCCGCGAGATCGCTCTGCGACATTTTCTTGAGTCGGCGCTGCTTTCGAATACGCGAACCCAGTTCCACCATGTCGGACACAGAGGTCAACCTTCCCATATGTCACTGGGAAGGTAACCAGACTGTCCAACGCCTAGTCAAGTGACATCAGCAGCAGGGCGGGAAGTCCGCGCTGGGCGCCGCCGCCACGGCATCCGGCGTCCGCGCCGGGTGGCCGGTCTCCCCGGTGCCGGGCTGCAGGGTCAGCAGTGCCAGCAGGGCGACGGCGGCGAGCGAGAAGCGGGACACGGACCGGGCCGAACGGAACCGGGACATGATCATGGAGAGCCTCCTGGCGTTCATCCGCTGTGGTTACGGACCGATCGTGCGGTGCCCCGGTCTACGCGGGATCTACGTCCGCTGTACGGCCGGAAGGCATGGTGTTCACCGCCGTAGAGACAGAGTTGAATGCACGCCGTCACGATCGCCGTCATGGATCTCGTCACGGCGCGCCGGTTCCAGGCGGCGTACGCGGGGCTGGGCGGCCGGGGCTCGCTCACCGAAGTACTGTTCCGGCTCGCGGCCCTGACCGCGCTGCACGGACCCGACGCCCCAAGGGAGTTGCTGACCGCGCTGGCGGCCGAACCCGCGGCCGCCGTCGGCACCGCCCGCTCCTTCCTGGCCACCGGCCGACCGGCCGCCCAGGGCACCGGCGGCCTGGTGCGCGAGCTGCTCGCCCACCGTCCGGCGGCGCCGCCGTACGACATCGTCCACCCGCCCCGGCTGCCACCCGCCCTGGAATCACTGCGGGACCTGATCGTCCTCGCCCGCGCCCGGCTGCCCGGCGGCGGCCCGGCCGGCCCGGGGCCCGTCGTCGGCGCGGGCCGCCCGGTCGAGCAGCCGGTCGGCGGCTCGACGATCCTGGTCAGCCCGCCGGACCGCGGCTACGCACTGGTCCTGGCCCGCGACCGGTACGGCCACGCCCCGGAGCTCGCCGCCCTGCTGCACCGCCTGCGACCGCGACTCACCCCGTCGGAGGCGGCCTGGGCGCTGTGGGCGTACATCCATCACCAACGTCCCCCGCACCCGGTCGACTTCCTGCTGGTCACCCACGACGACACGGCGCTGAGCCTGCGATGGCGCTACCGCCCCTGGCCAGGACGCGCCGATCCGCTAGGGCTGTGCCGTGACCGGCTGCCCGCGGTGGCGCCGATCCACCCGGGCGGCGAGATCCTGCTCGGCGGCGACGACAACCTGGTCACCGTACGGGCGGCCGCCGCGACCATCACCGAGGTCACCGTCGAGCACCGGACCGGCCGGCCCGTGAGCGCACTCGTGTGCGCCACCCCCTCCCGGCACCACCCGCCCGCGCCACGACGGGCGGCGGCACGGGCCCTGACCCTCCTCGGCGGATACCGCGGACCGGACGTCACGAGCGTCGCCTGCGGCCAGGTACGCCTGGACCGCGCGCTGGGCCCGGAGCAGGAGACCGGCGTCGCGATCGGCGCTGCCGTACTGCGCCGCCTGCTCACCGCACAGCGGACGGCACCCCTGCTCACGGCCCCGATGGACGACGACTCCGCACCGGTCCGGCTGCCACCCCGGGACTACCGGGCCTACCTGCGGCTACGGCTGCCCCGCTCGCCCCGGTCGCCGCTGCGCGTGGTCCCCCGGTCCAGCCCACTGCTGTACGCGATCGCGGCGGTCCTCTACCGGCGGCTGCTCGCCCTGGGCCTCGGGGAGCGGGTGCAGCGGCACGGCGGCAGCCTCTTCATCGACCTCGGCAACGGAGCCCTCCCGGAGCTGGTGGCGGACACCGCCGCCGCGGCCCGCGGCGGCGGACTGCTCCTGGAGGCGGCCCTGTTGACCTATCGCACCGCCCCCGCCCGCTTCGACGCCTACCTCCAGGACCGCTTCGGACTGCCCGTGGACCTCCACCGGACCATCGCCGACGCCCTGGACGAGAGCGGCGGGCACCTGACCGGGACGGGCCCGGCGGTCGGCCCGGCGGGGTCGTTCGCCGCACTCACCGACCTGGCGTCCCCGGACCCGGGCGTCCGCACGCTCGTCGGTCAGGTGCTCGCGGACGCCGCCGACGGCGCGGTCCACCTCGACGTCCTCGACGCCTACTACACGGCCCAGCGGCAGCGGGTCCGGGAGCTGACGACCCTGCTGCGGCTGCCCTTCCGGCTGCTCACCCTGCACTTCTCCACGGCTACCGGAGAGGTGACCTTCCACGACACGGGGGTCGGTTCGGTGCCGTAGATCCGAAAGATCCGAAACGTATATCCGCCGTAGAGCGCGTCCTGCCACGGTGGTGATCAGCCCAAGGCCGCACCCAGGCACACCAGGGCGCCCCGACACACCCGGGGACACGGAGAGGATTCGGCATGCACACCAGAGACGCGTTGCTCGCGGACGTACGGCGACCGGTACGGCGCTCGGTCCGGGCGGTGGCCCTGGCCGGCGCGGCCGTCGCCCTGCTGCTGGGGGGCGCGTGGGAACTGTCGACCCCGGCCCACGCCACCGGCGACCCCGGGACGAGCCGGATCCAGTCCAACGCGACGCCCCGCTCGGACGACTGGAACAACACCGGATCGGTCCCGACACCGACGAGTTGATCCCCGGCCCGGCCGCCGGACAGTCCCTATCGGACCCCCAACCCGTCCAGCAGCCTGCGGGCGTCGGCCGCGTCGGGCAGGCCCAGCCCGGTGAACACGGTGACGGCCTCGGCGAGCCGCAGTGCGGCCTCCTCGGTGCGGCCGGCCTCGGCCAGGGCCCGGCCGAGCGCGACCAGGGCATGACCGTGGTCGCGCTCGGACCGGCCGTCCGAGCTCCGGGCGACCGCCCGCTCCGCGATCGCCACCGCCTCGACGGCCCTGCCCATGGCCCGCAGGGTGTCGGCGAGCCGGTAGTGGGCCTGTGCCTCCCGGCTGTGCAGTTCCATCGCCCGGCACACCCCCAGGCACTCCGTGTACTGGACCACCGCGTCCTCGTACCGGCCGAGTTCGTGCATGGCCTGGCCCAGCACGGACAGCGCGTACGCCACACCCTGATGGTCGGCCGTGGCACGCAGCGCCTCCAGGGCGGCCTCGCAGGCCACCACGGCCTCCTCGGCGCGCCCGCCGCGCAGCCGGGCCAGCGCCGCGTTCACCGTCGTCACCAGTTCACCGGAGCGCTGGCCCAGCTCACGGGCGAGCGCGGCCGCCTCGTCCAGCCGCTCGACGGCCTCCTCGTAGCGGTGCTCGAACAGCGCGATCAGACCGAGGTCGTTGAGCGTCTGGCAGAGGATCGCCGCGTCCCCCGTCTCCCGGCAGTGGCTCTCGGCCACCCGCAGATGCTCCCTGGCGTTGGCGAGCCTCGTGCTCTGCACGGCGATGTTGCCGCACAGGAAGCGGGCCCGGCCCACGGTGCGGCGGTCACCCTGCGCCTCGGCCGCCTCGGCCACCGCCACGGCGGCCTGCACGAGTTGCTCCCGCTGCACATACGGCCCGAAGGCCGTCAGGGCGATCAGCAGGTCGACGGCGGCCGGCAGCAGCGCGGCGGCGCCCTGCCCGGCCGCGGGTGCGGACCGCGCTTCCCGGGCGGCCGCGAGCACGGCGGAGAAGGCACCTTCCGACTCGGTGGCCGCCCAGATCCGGGCCGCGCGCACGTCCTCGAGCCGGGTACCGGCCGAGCGGGTGGCGCTGAGCGTGGCGGCGACCGCGTCGCCGGGGACGGCTCGCTGGAACGCTCCGGCCGCGGTGGCCAGGAGGAAGTCGAGCTGCCGGTCGAGCGCGAGCAGCCGTTCGGCCGGGGTGGTGTGCTGGTGTGCGAAGGCGCGGAGCAGGTCGTGGTAGCGGTAGCGGCCGGGGTGGGTGGTCTCCAGGAGAGAGGCGTCGACGAGGGATTCGAGGTGCTCCTCGGCGCTGCTTTCGCTGAGTTCCAGTACGGCGGCCGCGGCGGGGAGCCCGATTTCCGGGTCGCAGACCATGGCGATCTGCCGGAACGTCCTGGCGTGCGGCTCCGGCAGCTGCTGGTAGCCGATCTCGAAGACGGCGGCCACGGTGAGGTCGCCGGCGCGCAGTTCGGTGATCCGGCGGCGTTCGTCGGTCAGCCGTGCTGTCAGTGAGGCGGCGCTCCAGGTGGGGCGGGACGCGAGCCGGGCCGCCGCGATCCGTACGGCGAGGGGCAGCAGGCCGCAGCTGCGGACGAGTTCGCGTGCTGCCGCCGGGTCTTCGGCCGGCCGGGCGGGGCCGATGATGCGTTCCAGGAGTTCGAGTGCCTCGTCGGTGTCGAATCCGGGCAGGTCGACCCGGACGGAGGTGGGCAGTCCCCACAGCCGGGACCTGCTGGTGATGAGGACCGCGCAGGTGGCGGAGCCGGGCAGCAGCGGGGTGATCTGGGCCGGGTCGCGGACGTTGTCCAGGAGGATCAGGGTCCGGCGGCCGTTGAGCAGGGAGCGCAGCAGGGCGGCCCGGTTGTCGAGACTGTCCGGCACGAACTGGGCTGCCACACCGAGTGCGGTGATGAAGCCGGTGAGGACCACACCGGGGTCGGCCGGATCGTGCTGGGCGCCGCGCATGTCGGCGTAGAGCTGACCGTCCGGGTAGCCGTCCCGCACCTGGTGGGCGGCCCGTACCGCCAGGGCGGTCTTGCCGGCCCCGCCCATCCCGGTGATCACGGCGACCGGCGGCACCCCGTGCCGCCGCGCGATGCCCACCAGGCACGACTGATCCGCCCGGTCCGGGTCCAGCGTGTCCATGAGCCGGTCGAGGGCGGCGATCCGTCCGGTGAAGTCCGCGATGTCGGGAGGAAGTTGGGCCGGGACCGGGTGGGCGCCGACCGGAGTGCCGCCGGTCTCCCGGGGCAGCACGGGCTGTCGGCGGTCTTCGAAAGGTGGGGTGGTAGCCGTCCCCGGAACCACCAGGGCCGGGGCCGGTGCGGGCGACAGGGGCAGCGTGGCCGTCGGGACGACCGAGGGCCGGGGCTGGCGCGTGACGGTGTCCGGAGGGCTCACGGCGGTCCGGGCGGGGGCGTGGGCGGGGGTGTTGGCGGTGGCCGATAAGCGGTCCAGGCCACCGCCGCCGCCCGTCCCGGTCCCCGTCCGGAGCGTGACTTCGGCGCGGTTCCCCCGGTCCGAGGGGTGGGCGGGATCGTCGGCGAGCAACTCCTGGTGGAGTTCGCGCAGTTCACGGCTGGGATCGACGCCGAGCTCGTCGGCGAGGTGACGGCGCAGCCGGTGGTAGACGGCCAGCGCGTCGGCCTGCCGGCTGGCGGCGTGCAGGGCCCGCATGTACAGCGCGTGGAAGCGCTCGCGCAGCGGATGGGCGCTGACCAGGGCGCCGAGTTCGGGCACCGCCAGCAGGTGCATGCCCTGCCGTATCAGCACGTCGAAATGCTCCTCCAGCAACGTCAGCCGCAACTCGTCGAGCCGGTGCCGCTGTTGCTCCGCGTGCGGCCCCGGCACACCGGCCAGCGGCTCGCCCCGCCACAGCGCGAGGGCCTGTCCGATCCGCTCGCCCGCCACCGTCAGCCGCCCGGCGTTGCGGTGTTCGACCGCCTGGACGGCCAGTTGCTCCGCCGACACCGCGTCCACGGCTTCCGGCGGCAGCGCCATCCGGTAACCGTCTCCGACGGAGAGCAGGGTGCGCTGCTGCGACCGCGACTCCGTGAAGGTCTGCCGCAGCCGCCAGGCGTACGTACGGATGGTGGCCGCTGCCGAGTGGGGCGGTTCGTCGCCCCACACGGCGTCGACGAGTTCCTGCATCGAGGCGGACCGCCCTGAGCGCAGCAGCAGGACCGCGAGCATCGCCTGCTGCTGCGGCGAGCCGACCCTGACCGACTGCTCCGCCCGGACGGCCCGTATCTGCCCCAGGACGGCGAACCGAATGCGCTCGGACATGACGCCCCCACCCCCCGCACCCACACCGATTGAGCCACTGACCGTACCAACCCCCACAGTCCACCTGGCCAGACGCCCCACCACGACCCGCTCAACTGTGACCTCCCACACACCGTTTCCGGAAGAGGGGGCCCGACCTGCCCCGGAGGCCTTCCTCGCGGACCGCCGCGCCCCCGGCCGGCGCGGGTGTGGACGTGGTCCCGGGTGTGCCGACTCTCAGGCGGTGGTGAGGGGTTTGACGATCGGCGCGGGCATGGACCGGCCCGGATGGAGCTGGCGGGTGACCTCTGTGAGGTCGGCGATGAACATGCCCGCGAGTTCGGCGGTGAATCCGGTGCGGACGACCAGGCGCAGGACGCAGACGTCCTGGCAGGGGGAGGGGAGCGGATAGGCGGGCAGGTGCCAGCCGCGTGCGCGCATGGCGTGGGAGACGTCGAAGACCGTGAAGCCGTGGGTGCCGTGAGCCAGCCGGAAGGCGAAGGCGGGCAGTTCGGATCCGTCGGTGACGAGTTCGTAGGGCGGGATGGCCCGGATGCGGGTGGCGAGGGCACGGGCCGTCGTACGGCTCTGGATCGCAAGGGTGCGCAGACCCTCGAAGCCGTACCGCAGGAAGCTGTAGTACTGCGCGACGACGTGGGCGCCCGGACGGGAGAAGTTGAGCGTGAAGCTGGGGGAGCGGCCGCCGAGGTAGTCGACCTCGAAGACCAGTTCGTCGGGGAGGGCCTCGGCGTCCCGCCACAGGGCCCAGCCCAGGCCGGGGAAGACGTGCCCGTACTTGTGGCCCGAGGTGTTGATGGAGGCGACGCGTTCCAGCTGGAAGTCCCACATCAGGTGAGGATCGAGGAAGGGGGCCACCATCGCGCCGGAGGCGCCGTCGACGTGCACGGGGATGTCGGTGCCGGTGGCGGCCTGGTAGCCGTCCAGGGCCATGCAGATGTCGGCGACGGGGTCGTAGGAGCCGTCGAAGGTGGAGCCCAGGACGGTGACGACGCCGATGGTGTTGTCGTCGCAGTAGGCGGTGAGGGTGTCCGGGGTGAGGTGGTAGCAGCCGGGCTCGGTGGGGACGTAACGCGGCTCGACCTCGAAGTAGTTGGCGAACTTCTTCCAGCAGACCTGGACGTTGGCGCCCATCACCAGGTTGGGGCGGGCGGTGTCCTTGCCCTGCGCGCGCCGGCGCGCCTGCCAGCGGCGCTTGAGCGCGAGGCCGCCGAGCATGGCGGCCTCGCTGGAGCCGGTGGTGGAGCAGCCGCGGACCTGCTCCGGGCGCGGTGCGTGCCACAGCCGGGCGAGCATCCGCACGCAGCGCTCCTCCATGGCGGTGATCTGCGGGTACTCGGCGCGGTCGGCGAGGTTCTTCTCCGCGGTGTCGGCCATCAGCTGCCGTGCCTGCGGTTCCATCCAGGTCGTCACGAAGGTGGCGAGGTTGAGCCGGGCGTTGCCGTCGAGCATCAGCTCGTCGCGCACCCGCCGCAGCACCAGATCCGGCGACGAGGCCGACTCGGGCAGTTCGTCGAGCGGTACGAGGAGGTCGGTGGCGGCGGGCGGGGCGAGGGTGTCGAAGTCGGTCGCGAAGACGACGTCGGTATCCGGGATGGGCATGTGTGCCTCGGTGCTTTCTGGTCCGTGTGGCCCCCGTGCGCTTTCGACGCTAGATCGCCGCGCGGTGCGACATGTGTGCCGATTGCACCGATTCAGCGATCGGTTTGCGTACCGATGAACTGAATTTTCCCTTGCGTATACGGGCGCGTGGGCGGCGGCGGGGATTTCCCGGCGACCGGCAGAGCCATCGTGCGCGACGGGTCGAGGCTGGAGTGACGCCCGCCGGCCTCGCCGACGTGCCACCCGCTGCCGCGCGGCATGCCGCCGATCCGGTCCTGGCGCGGCCGACGGTGCCGCCGGCCGGACAATCCCCACGTCGGCAAGAGCCACGACCGCGACCACCTGCGGCGCCGGTCCCGCCATCACGGCACCGGCGGCAGGGCGCAAGGCTTCACCGGCCTCGCCTGGCACCCTCGTCCGCCATGGAGGGCGGTCCGTCCGCGAGAAGGCCGGCGATCGACCGGCGCCGGCGGACTCCTCGCGGGCCCGGTCGATCGTCCGCGCCCGGATCGGCAGGGCCGTCGAGCGCCGTGCCGAGCGGATCCGTTACCGCCCCGATCCGGTGGACGCCCGCCCGGCTCCCTCCGGTCCGATCGCGGACGGCTGACGTGCGGTGGGTTGCCGGCAGGCTCCCGGTGAGGGTATTCGATGGCCGACCCACGGTTCCTGGCTGACAGGCTGTGGCCATGAGTTCCGAGTCCAACGGCTTGTCCGCCACGTCCTGGCTGGGCGACCCGATCGACGCGCGTGCCCTGTTCGGTCCGGAACTCAGGTCGCTGCTCGACACGCTGCGCGGTCTGTCCGCCTCCGACTGGAGCAGGACGGCAGCCGGGCACTGGACGGTGCATGCCGTTACCGTCCACCTCCTGGGCGACCACCACGGCCGCCTGGGCCACCACCACCGGAACGACTTCGCCGTCGGCGAGACGGTCGAGGCGTTCATCCACCGCACGAACCAGGAATGGGTCGACCTGCACGCCGACGACAGCCCTGCTTCGCTCATCGACGCCCTGGCGGCGGCAGGCACACAACTTGCCCGGCGACCGTGATCCACAGGCCTTCGTGCAGGCCGTCGAGGTGGCCCGCCGCGAACCACGGGGCGCACGGGACGGTGTCGGGCCCCGACATCCGGTAGCTGGCCGCCCCGTTGCCCCGGGAGCCCAGGCCGCCGAACCGGGAATCCGCCGCCGCGGCAGCGTGATCAACCCTCGCGGACTCGCGGGACTCGCGGCTCCGACGGCTGGGAGGTGTCCGGGACGACTGCGGTCCCGCGCCTGGTGCACCTACTTCACCGAGCAGGGTTTCACTCGCCGGCACCTAGTAGGTACCATCATGGGTATGCCATCCCTGAACGTGTCCTTCACCGACGAGGAACTCGAAGGCGTGCGGGCCGCGGCCGCCGCCGAGGGCAAGAGCCTCAAGCAGTATCTGCACGACCTCGGCATCCGCGAGATGCAGCGCAAGCAGTTCGTCGCCGGCGCGACCGAGTGGGCCGAGCGGCTGCGCGGCGAGTTCGACGAGGCCTTCCCCGACGAAATGCCACCGGCCGAGCGCGGCACCGGGGCCGCTGCCGCCTGATGCCGCCTTTCTACATCGACGTCTCCTGGCTGCTCGACGTCCAGGAGAACGCGCTCGGTCACGACGACCTGTCCGTCTCGGACTACTCGGCGCTGGTGGCCGCCGTCGCTCGCCACAAGACCCGGCTGCCCACCCTCGCGGCCGCCGACCCGGACACCGCCTGGCGTGCCGCGGCCCTGCTGCACACGATCGTGCGCCTGGAGCCGCTCCCGCACCGCAACAGCCTGTACGCCGCCTTCATCGCCGCCCAGTACATGGCGCAGGCCGGCGAGGGCATCGATCCCCCCTACGGTGCGCTGCCCGACCTGGTCCGCAAGGTCCGCGACAGCCGCATCAGCGTCCAGGACGTCGCCCACCAACTGCGAGGCTGGAAGCTGTAGTTCCCGGCCGCCCGATCCTGAGGCGAACAGCCACCGGCTGCCGCGTCCGCGGGTACCGGCGCACACGAAGAACCGGGAGGCGCCGAACGGGCGCCTCCCGGTCGAGGTCGACGGCGAGGAAAGCGAAGGGACTCGTTTCAGTAAAGGAGTTGAGAAGGAAGCCCCTTCATGGCCTCGCCGCGGGCAACGCTAGCACTCAGCCGGGGATCAGGTCGCGCAGGTTTTCGAGGGTGATGACCCGTGAGCCCGGATGCAGTCCCTCGGGACGTGCGAGGCCGATGTACGTCACGGGCTCGTCCGGGACGTGTTCGCCGTCCCACAGGTCCACGGTGGTGGAGTCGTCGGCCATCAGGCCGGTCAGGTACCGCACCGTCAACTGCTCGCGCTCCACGACGGCGCGTACCAGCTTCGCCGCCGATGCCTGGTTCTCCTCGATCCGGTTGGCCGACGAGAGTCCCCTCAGGTACACATGCAGCCACTTCGCACGCCACCGGCCGTCGTCCCCGCGCCGGAACACCAGCGGCAGCGCCACCCGGCCCACCCCACGCAGCTCCGACTTCATCCGCACCGTGCGCGGCTCGAACGGCCGGCCCTTGCGCTCGCCGTCGCGCAGCATGAAGCCGAAGAACGACTCCTCGACCTCCTCGAAGCCCTCGCCGGCGTAGATGTTGACCTGCGGGACGATGAAGGTGCTGGGCACGCGGTCCAGGGTCAGGTCGATGAACTCCGAGGCCCCGTCGGGCGCCTCGGTGACGTCGCCCGAGTGCCTGCCCCCGACGGTCTTGAGCGACGTGTAGGAGAGCCAGGTGTCGGTGCTGTAGTCGGCGTGGAGAAGCAGTGCCGACAGGTCGTAGTCGGTCCGGTGCCTGGTCTCCTTCCAGTACACGAAGAAGCGCAGCCGTTCGCCGTCGACCACGGAGACCGAGCCTCGCGGCAGTACGCCGAACCCGGCCGCGGTCGCCCGGCCGCTGAGCGGAAGCGCCACGTCGAGGACATCGGGGTCGAGCAACAGCCGGCCCGGTGCCGGGAGCCGACGACGCAGCTCGGTGTCGAGGGCGGCGATCAGGCGATCGCGGTCGGCGGCAGGTACCGGCGGCCGGGAGTCGGGGGTCACCCAGGCGCGGCCCCGGCGGTTGACGAAGACCCGGGGTTCGCCGCTCTGACGTGCCCGGTTGTGGAGATGCTCGCGCACCGAGAGCACGACCCGGCCGGAGACCTCGGGAGCGACCTGCACCGCGGCGGCCACCACCGCGTCCCGTTCGTCCTGGTCGGCGGCGATGCGCAGCAGGAGGTCCAGGGTGCGGAACAGCCTGCCGGGCGCGGACGTCAGCAGCTTCACCGCACCGAGGACGTCGGAGGCGTCGAGCAGCTGCTCGATCCGGCTGCCGAAGGACCGGGCCTCCTTCTCGCCCCGCGCGACCGCGAACACCTCGGCGGCGTGCGGCCGGCCCGGATACTCGTGCGGGTGGAGACGCTCGCCGAGCCGCTTGAAGGGCTCGCGGTGCGCGTGCACGTCGGCGAGCTTCGCGGGGTTCGCCGCGACCACGGCGTCGAGACCCGCGAGCAGTGCCCGTCGCCGCGGTCGCGACAACGCCCGGAACCGGGTCGGCTCCTGCAGCGTCACGTCGCCGCCCGACAACGCGCAGGCCAGCCGCAGCACATCGGTGACGGTGTCGAGGAGGAGGTCCGCCCCGACGCCGAGGCGGCCCTCGTTGACGACCGCCCGGTTCTCCCGGACCGGGATCGCCTCCGGCTGGGGGCCGAGCGCACACCGTTCGGCGAGGGCCTTGAGGTCGCGCAGGTCGTCCTCGCCCAGCGGGGTCGTGCTGCCGGCCAGGGCCAGGTACAGGTCGGTGAGTTCGTCCTCCAGGTCGCGGCCGAGACGCAGGACGGTGACCCGGTCGCCCGCCGAGGCGATCAGTTCGTCCTGCGCGGCGAGCATGTCCTCGTAGGTGTGCTGGTAACGGCCGTACGTGGGAAGGCTGAGCAGGTCCAGCACCCCGTGCCCCAGCTGCGTCAGCACGCCCTTGCGTGACTTCTCGTCGCCGAGCGCCTTGGCCACGCACCGCATCCAGAACTCCTCGGTGTCCGGCACGTTCGCCGGAAAGTCGATGAAGTACGAGTTGTGCCGTACGTGGTCGCCCACCATCTCGCTCACGGTGCGCAGCGTCCGCCTGGCGGTGTGCACGACCGCGGCCTCGGACAGCCCCGACAGCCGCTCCAGCAGCTCCGCCGAGAGCTTGAAGCCCACGGTTGCCAGCGCCGCGTCGAACTGCCGTGCGGCGATGGCTCCTTCTCCGGCGGAACCCTGAGGGGAGGGAAGGCGGTGGGTGTGCCGGATGACCAGCGATTCGAAACTGTGCGCCATTCGGGGATGATCGCAGAGGCACGAGAACCGGCGCACAGGAGTTTTCTGTCCGCACTCCGACGCTGTGATCACACCTGCGACAGCAAGCCGTGACGGTGCCGGCCATGGGCCGGCTCCAGCCCGGTCGCCGTCACCGCCGTCCCCCCGCTCCTGGCCACGGCCACCACACGGTCAGAACCAGTGCAGGCAGTGCGGCGAGCGGTCGGTGTGGAAGAGGGCGTCGGCGAGGGCGGCCGCGTCCGAGTGGTGGGCACGGACGTGTCCGGCACGTACGAGTGTGCTCGGGGTGGTGCCGCCGAGGTAGACCGAGCCCAGGTCGCGCACGTCCAAGGACAGGTCGGGCTGCAGGTCCGTCGGGACGCAGTCGGCCTTGCCGTCCCGGACGGTCAGCAGATAGCGGCCGTGCTCGCCGAGGAACGGGTCCGCGACGTCGAGGACGAGCTCGCCTTCCGCGAACCAGCCACGCGCGGTCAGCGCACGCGGGACATCCAGCAGCCGCACCCGGAGCCAGTCCATGTCGCCGGCCACCTCGCCGGCGCGGAAGTCCGCCAGCTGCCAGCGCAACGGATGCCGGGGCGGGACGTGGTGGAACACGACCTGACCGACCAGGTCGTGACCGAGCACGAACCGGGCCAGGGCCGTGAAGACGGAGTCGTCGCAGGCGATCGTCTCGTCGACCGTCAAGGTGCCGGCGTCGACCGAGTAACTGGCGTACCCGTCCGGGACACCGCCGGCGTCCCGGTGGACGGCGACGTGGCGCGGTGCCGGCGCGATCGGGGGCTGCCCCGCGCGCAGGGCCCACCAGCGGTGCGGCCGGGACAGCGCGCCGGGCTGGGCGCGGCGATACCGGTCGTAGACCTCTTCCAGGATCTCGCCGCACTCGCTCCGGCGCAGCACCTCGACCGAGCCGGTCGTCGGTCCCTGGGCGACTCCGCGTGCCCGGGGGAGGGCGAGGGCGGCCCGGTGGCGCGGGACCGTCAGCCGCCCCGTATAGGTGGCCGGTCCGTAGCCGAACCTGCCGTAGATCGTGGCCTCGGAGGCCAGCAGCACGGAGAGGAACTCCCCGCGGTCGCGCAACTCGGTGAGCTGATGCCGCATCATCGCGCTGAGTACGCCCTGGCGCCGGTGGGAGGGCAGCACGCCGACGGCGGTCACCCCGGCGGCCGGGACGGGGGTCTCACCGGGCAGGGTGAGCTCGAAGGAGTACGCGGCGGCGGTCCCGACGGCCCGTCCGTCCGCCGTCACGGCGAGCAGGCAGCGGTCTATTTCGAGCGCCGACCACCAGAGCCCACCGCCCTCGACCGGGGTCTCCGGGAAGCGCCCGAACGCGGCATGGACCGTGTCGACGAAGACGTCGAGATCCTTGTCGGTCGTGGGACGGATCTCCATAGCCGTGGGCCTCCTCGGGATACCGGCACCACGACTCGCGGTGTCCGGCCACAGTGCAGCGCCGACCCGTGCCCTGGTCAAACGAATTACAGCGCGGAGCATGCGCCGACCTCGCGGCTGTACTTGGCTGGACCTCGCGGCTGTACTCGACTGCCGCGCTCGGCAGCGCGGGAGCCGGCGGGCGGCGGACACACGCGGAGAGCCGCACATCCTGTGTCCCGTTCCCCGTCTTCCGGCTGTGCGGTCGCGGCCCGGAGTGGGTCGTGTCCGTTCCGGCGGCGCTCGGCTAGGCTGCCTGGGGAGGTGCCAAGTGGCCGGTGTGGAGCGGCAGTTGGATGACGTGCCGGAATCCGTGACCGTTGTGGTGATCGGCGCGGGTCCGGCCGGTCTGACCGTTGCCACGCTGCTGCGCCGGTGCGGTATCGACTGTGTCGTCCTGGAGCGCCGCAGCCGCGCGCACGTGGCACAGCGTCAACGGGCCGGCATCGTGGAGGCCCGTGCCGTGCGGATGTTCGAGTCCTGGGGGCTGGCCGACCGGGTGCTGGACGGTCCGCCGCACGACGGCATCCTGGAGTTCCGGGTCGACGGTGAGAGCCACCTCGTCGCCGACCGTGACGGTTCCGCGGGCTCGGGGGCGCGTCTGTGCCCCCAACAGGTCCTGGTGCGCAATCTCACCGACGCCTACCTCGCCGACGGCGGAGACCTGCGCTACGAGGCGGCCGATGTCACTGTGCATGGTCTGACCGGCGACCGCGCCACCGTCCGTTACCGTTCCGCCGACGGCACCCGGTATGCGATCGGCTGCGCCTTCGTGGCCGGCTGCGACGGCGAGCACGGCGTGTCCCGTGGCTCCGTCCCCGACGGCGTCCTGACCGCCCACACCTTCGATCACGGCATCGGCTGGCTGACCGTCCTGGCCGATGCCCCGCCCCCTCCCCGTCCTCTGCTGGCCGTCAGTCCGCAGGGCTTCGCCGCGCACTTCCCCCGCGGCCCGCACAGCAGCCGTTACTACCTGCAGTGCCCGCCCGACGACCAGCCCGCCGCCTGGCCGGAGGACCGCATCTGGGACGCCCTGCGCACCCGTCTCGCCGACCCTGCTCTCCCCGCCGGCCCGATCACCGACCGCGAGACCTTCCGGCTGCGCAGCCTCGTCAGCGACCCGATGCGGTACGGCCGGCTGTTCCTGGTCGGGGACGCCGCCCACATCGTGTCCCCGATGGGCGGCAAGGGCATGAACCTCGCTCTGTACGACGCCGATCTGTTCGCTCGGGCCGTCCGCGACCACGTCCGCGACCGCGACGACACCGCACTGCGCACCTACTCCGAACGCTGTCTGCGGCGCGTGTGGAGCGACCAGGAGTTCTCCCACTGGCTGACCCGCACCGTCCACGACGCCGGCGACGACACCCGCTGCGGCCCCTTCCTGCGCCGCCTGGCCCGCGCCCGTCTCGACCGTCTCTTCACCTCCCCGACGGCCGCCCAGGCCTTCGCGGAGCTCATGACCGGCCTCGACCCCGCCCCGGACCGCCCGGCCCCTGCCGGCCGCTGACCACCGTGACGGAGGCGCGCTGGGACCGGCGCGGTCCGGCCGCGGCCCGGTGAGCACGACGCCCGGCGGCGATTTGCGCGTTTTACCCGATTCATCCGGCTGGGTCAAGTCACGACCTGTCGGAACGTGACCCTCTGCTGTCCCCGGGGCTTACTTGAAGTGCGGGCCTCACCGGAAAGGAAATCCGGAACTTGAATGAGGCAGAGCGGTGGAAAGGAAATTCCGGCGGAGTTTTCTTCTACTGCTGGAACCGCAGATTGCCCCGTTCGGATGACCCGATGGAGACGGTTCGCCGGTTTCATCGTCCGAGTTCTTCGGGGCAGCCAGGAAAAACCCGTTCATCGACAGGAGAGAAATCATGACTCGTATGTCTCGCAACAGTGGCAGTGTCCGTTCCGGGCGGCGGGGCCTCGGCCTTGCGGCACTCGCGGCCTCGGCGGCGGTGATCGCAGGGGGTGTCGTCCTTCCGGCGTCCGCCGCGGTGGCCGCCCCGATGCCCGCGCATGTGGTGGGTCTCGTGCAGGGCGGGGGTGCCGGCGGTGATGGCGGTGCCGGTGGCGGTGGGCTGATCGGCGGCGGTGGGGGCTCCGGCGGCTCCGGCGGCGGCAGCGTCCTGGGTACCGGCGGTGACGGGGGCAAGGGCGGCAACGGCGGCGCAGGCATCCTGTCCGGCGGTGGTGGCGGTGGCGGTGGCGGCGGTGGCGACGGTGTCGTCGGCGGCAACGGCGGTGCGGGCGGCAACGGTGGCACCGGCCTGTTCGGCGGCAGCGCGGGCTCCGGCGGCTCCGGCGGCTCCGGAATCCTGAAGGGCGGCAACGGAGGCAGGGGCGGCAACGGCGGCTTCGGTGTCTTCCAGGGCGGCAACGGAGGCAAGGGCGGCGCGGGCGGGCTCGGCGTCCTCTTCGGTGGCCTGGGCGGAGCCGGCGGTGCGGGCGGCGGCAGCATCTTCTGACCCTCTCGCCCGGTGGGGGCGACGGCCCGAACGGCCGATGCCCCCACCCCCCCCATTGACCAGCGCGTAGCGCCGGACGGCCGGCGCTGCGCACGCAGAACCACCACCCCGATCAAGGAGAACGGAGAACCCCATGTCCAGAACTCGCTGGCAGCGTCCGCTCGTCCTGGCGGTGGCCTCGCTGGCCCTCGCCACGGGCACCGCCTGCGCCGCCCAGGCGGCGCCGGGTCTCACCACGGGCACCACCCAGACGGCCCCCACCGCCCCGTCCTACTGCGGCCGGGGCGGGGAAGGCGGGAAGGGCGGAGCGGGAGGGCAGGGCGGCGCGCCCGGCCGGCCGGGAGAGCCCGGCAAGCCCGGCCAGCCCGGCTGCCTCACGTTCCGGGACCTGCCCGACAAGCCCAAGGCGGACCTCACGGGCCTGGACAAGATACGGATCGTGCTGATCGTCGAGTCGGGGCAGGCGAAGAAGGCCGACGTCGTCAAGAAGTACAAGATCTCCGAGAAGGAGTTCGACGCCTGGGACAAGCAGTTCCGTGACGGGGACTGGGCCGCGCTGCTGGGCGTGAATTCCCTCTTCGGCTCCTGAGGAATTTCCCTGACGCCTCGGCCCGGTGCGGGCCGGGGCGTCCTTGTCAAGCCCCGAGTTCCCATACGAGAAGCCACCGAACAAAAAATAATTCTTTGGAAAGAGGAATGTCATGGCTATACGTTCGTGGAAGATCCGCCTCGGTCTCACCGTATCGACCGCTCTCACCGTCGGTATGGCGGCCGGCGCACTGGCACCGGCCGCGATGGCCGCGCCGGCGCAGCAGCACCGTACGGCGGCCGCTCGGCAGCTCCCCGCCGACAGCGCCCGGCCGGGCGGCGGCCAGTTCGGCACTGTCAAGGTGAGCGACGGAAGTGTGCGGATCGGCGACCGGCTCTGTGCCGGCAGCTGCAACGCGACCGTCAACGGGAGCAACGGCAGCCAGGGGGGTATCTGCGCCGGACTGTGCAACGGCAGCGCCAACGGCGGCACCGGCACGGCCGGCGCACCCGGACGCGAGGGCGGCACCGGTGGAACGGGCGGGATCTGCGCCGGAATCTGCAGCGGCAGTGCCGACGGCGGCACGGGCGGCACGGGCGGAGCCGCGGTGGGCACCGGCGACGGGGGCCGCGGCGGCACGGGCGGCCGCGGCGGGATCTGCCTGGGGCTCGGCTGCGAGAGCGGCGGCACGGGTGGTGCGGGCGGCACGGGCGGTGCGGGATGATCGGCGATGCCCTGACAACTCGACGGACCCGCGCCCGTCGCCGGGTCCGGCCACCGAGCACGCCGCTGTACGAAGCGGAAGAGCCAGGACGCCGACCGCCTGCCGTCAGGCTCCTTCGTCCCTGGGGCCCACGCCGCCGGCCACGCCCGACGGGACAGTTGGTCATTGAGCACGCTCGTTGGCCTCTGAGCGCGGTGGTTGGCCAGCAGAGCGGCGTCTGGATCATCCTGCGAGCGTCAATTCCAGGGTTCCCGGTAGGGGTCTTCCCCCAGCAGTTTCGCTGCGGCCACGCAGAGGTCTTCGCCGAAGAGCTGGTTGCTGCCCCATTCAGAACCCCACAGGTCGGACGCGGCCTGGGCCACAGCGCGCCAGGAGTAGTCCTCATCGCATCGCCACGTCCGGATCTGAACAGCCATCTCCGGTGTGACCGCCGCCGGGTCGACAGTGTTGTGCGTCATCCCAGTGACCCTAGGGACGTTGCGGATGAAGCGGCCACCTGATTACTGACATGAGCTTTTTGGGGTGGGGGCAGCTGTTCCGCTGACGTGTGGTGATCTTCATTGGCCTGTCAGTGGGGCCAGGCCTGGACATGCGGTCCTGGCAAACTGGCACCATGACGAGGAAGCTGATGATCGTGCTCACCGACACGGTGGACGCTTCAGCCGACCGTGTGTTGGACCTCATTGGACGCAGGTTCGGCGGAGTCGTGGGACTGGATCCGGCACGGGTCGAGATCGACCGGGAGCACGGTCGGTTCGCCTGTCAGGGCGGCTGGTGGTACCGCGGAGAGTACGAGGTCACCGAGGAGGCCGGGCGCACCCGGGTCACGTATCGGGTCTTCAACGTGGCGAGCCGGGGCAGCAGGTGGGCCGTCCCCCTGGCCAACAAGTTCTTCGTCGGTTTCCGCGCCAGGACCACGGCAGGCTTCCGCGAGTTGCTGCGCGAGGCCGGCCGGAGCCACTGACTTCGGCACCTCATGGTGATGGTGGTGGGAGGCCGAGGGGAGTCCGGTTCCGGCGAGGAAGCCGTAGAGGTCCGCGAGCCGGGCCGCATCGCGATGATCCCGGCGGGCCGAGATCCGGCCGGAGCCGCGGCCGCAGACTCTCACGACCGGGGTGATCCCGCGCCGTCCCCCGGTGCGTCCGGTCGGCGGCCTACGGGTGAACCCGGCTCGGTCTTCGAAGCAGAACCATCCCCGGCAGGCCGCCCCGTGGTTCTACCTGCGCCCAGGTCGCCTCCTTCCAGGCGGCGACGGCCTGCTCGTCGCGTGCCGCGGCCCGTCGCGCGGGAACCTGCGGGTTGAAGCCGAGCCGGCACATCAGCCGGGTGGCTCCCGAGACGCCGTAGGAGAGGTGGAACTTCCGGCCGATCAGCGTCGCCACCCGCACGCCGGTCCAGACCTGGTCCTGGTCCCGGCCATGCGCGGCCGACCCCTCCTCGAAGCAGTCGGCCATTCTCTCCGGGCATGGCGGCGACAACTTGCATCGCTGCCCGACCGGTCCGCGCGCCAAAACCGTTTGGCGGACCACGGTGGCCGCTGCTACTTTCGCGGAGGCCGTGCGAGAGAACGAGGAGGTGGTACCCGTGAACGTATCGACATGGGTGCTCTCCTCCGGGGTCACGGTCGGGCGATAGGTCGTCCGGGAGCGCCGTTCAAACGCACTCCCGAAAGGCACGACCATGGCCCTTCACTTCACTTCCGAGCAACGCCTCGACGACGTCGTCGAGCGCGACTTCACTCTCGGTGAGATCCCCGGCATCCTGTGGACGCCCGGATCCGCAACCGCATCCGCACCGGTGCCGCTGATCCTGCTCGGCCACCCCCCGCTCGGACTGCGCAAGATGCACCCCCGGCTGGTGACGCGGGCCCGGCACGCCGCGGCGGACGGCTTCGCCGCGGCCACCATCGAACTCCCCGGGAGCGGTGACAGGCCCCGCCTGGCCGCCACCGAGCAGGCCCGCGTCGACCTGCGCCGGGTTACGGAAGCCGGCGAGCCGGTCAGCGACGAGATCATCGACGCCCTCGTCCTCCCGCTCGTCGACCAGGCGGTCCCGGAATGGCAGGCCGCCCTGGACGCGCTCCTGTCGTTGCCCGAGATCGGCGGCCCGGTCGGGTACTCGGGAGGAGTGATCTCCATCGGCATCCGGCTCGCGGTGGTCGAGCCGCGCATCGTGGCAGCCGGTCTCTTCGCCGGGAGTTTCGTGCCTCGAACCATGTTCGAGGAAGCTCGTCATGTGACCATTCCGCTGCACGTCCTGCTGCAGTGGGACGACGAGGGGAACGACCGGCAGGCAGCCCTGGACCTGTTCGACGCCTTCGGCTCCAAGGAGAAGTCCCTGCACGCCAATATGGGCGGGCACACCGGCGTCCCGCAGTACGCCGGGGACGCCGCGGCCCAGTTCTTCACCCGGCACCTGAAGTGAGGCCCGGCCCCCAGGACATCATCGGACGGTAGGCCATGCCGGCCAGGACGCTGCGCTGCCAGTCGAGGGCAGGTCCCGGCGCTCCTCCGCTGTTCGTACCGTGGGCCCCTGTCGACTCGGCAGGGGCCCACCCGGCCCGCGGAGATCTTGTAGATCCATCGTGGAGGGGCACTGTTCCGGTACCGGCGACCGGGGCCGTGTCTCAAGCGAACGGGTCCGATTCGCTCGACGTCTCAGGTGATCGAATCCGCCGGGCTGTTCGATCGGCGAACTGCGTCCGGGGACGGACACGAACCGGTCGTCACACGAGGGAACGCGCGACGCGGAATCCGACGTCGTCGACCTGGAAGGTCGGGTGGCTGCGGCGCCGCGCGGAGGCTCGGCAACTCCAGTGCTCATCAAACCAGCCACCGCCACGGAGCACCCGATAGGTGCCGTAGACCTCGGCGTCGTAGACGTCCCAGCACCAGTCCCAGACGTTGCCGAGCATGTCGTGGAGCCCCCACGCGTTGGGGCGTTTTCCGCCCACGTCGTGGATGCGACCGTGCGAGTTGCCGCGGTACCAGGCGATGTCGTCGAGCTCTCCGTAACGCGGTCCCGCCGTACCGGCACGGCAGGCGTGCTCCCACTCGGCTTCGGTCGGCAGCCGGTAGCCGTCGGCGGAAGCGTCCCACTCGACGCCCTCGTCATCGGCGCGGAGTTGGTACGCGGGCGTGAACCCGTCTTGCTGGGACAGGGCGTTGCAGAACCGCGCTGCGTCCCACCAGGAGACGGACTCGACGGGCAGCTGGTCACCCTGGGAGGTGCTCGGCCCCTGGCCTGTGATCTGTGTGTACAACGCCTGCGTGACCGGGAATGCGCCGAGTTGGTAGGGCGCAAGCTCGACCGACCAACTGCGCTGTGTCCGCCGGTCCGACAGCGTCACCAGCCCCGGCGGGATGGCGATCATCTCGATCCCCGTAATTGGCTCCATGATCAGGAAATCCTCACGAGACCTGCCTGTGCGAAACGGCGGAGCCGAACCAGACGGGCCGAGACAGCACCCTGCGCCAGGCGTCACGCGTCAGCGCCCCTGGCTCCGGGCTCGGCTTTCACTGTCGGTACCGTCAGGGGCGGGCGCCGCGGAGCGCGGTGCACTCGCACTACTTGATGGAGCGTCAGCGAGCACCGTTCGACGGCACGGTGTACGCGGTCTCGCACAGGAGCGACCCTCCGCGATCGAACCCTGCTGTCCCGTCTCACGTGATCTGGTCCGGTGGCTCAGCCCTCCTGGACGCCTTCGAGTTGGAAGTGCCAGATGACCACGATCGGGGAATCGTCCAGGGCCGCAGCCGACGCTTCCGGGCACCAGTGCAGCAGGTCCCAGGACGGATAGGTCGGGAGTGGGTCCGGGGCGGTGGCGGGGTTGAGGGAGTTGCGCGGACGGCGGGGTTCCTCGCAGTGCCGCACCTGGAAGCCCAGGGGGAGGGCCTCTGCGAGGTAGGCGCTGAGCGGGCGGTGGTACTCGGCGAGGAGGGAGGGGAGGCCGTCCGGGCCGGGGCGGCGGGCCAGGGTCGGCCGGAGGTAGGACACCAGCAGGTGGGCATCCGAGACGACGAGGTTTCCACCGGGGCGCAGGACGCGCGCGAACTCCGCCAGCACGGGGGCCAGTTCGGGAACATGTGCCAGAGCGAGCGTACAGACGACGGTGTCGACCGCGTTGTCGGCAAGAGGCAGCCGGTGCAGGTCGGCCTCGTGGAATTCGACGTCCGGCAGGCGCTTACGGGCCTGGGCGAGCATGTCCGGCGAGGCGTCGACGCCGATCACGTGGTGGCCGAGTTCCTGTAGGTAGGTGGTGTGTCGGCCGGTGCCGCAGGCCGCGTCCAGTGCCGTGCCGACGGGCAGACCGTCCAGGATGCGTCGGACAAGGGGCTGTTCGATGTCGATCATCTGGTTGCCGGGGGAGTCATAGTGCGGCGCCCAGTCGCGGTAGACATCGCCCGTGGTGATCGTGCCCGGATTCGCCGTGACGCCCTCGGCGTGCGCGAGGGAGGGTGTGTCCAGCAGGGTGCGGATCTCCGTGATCCGGGCCTCGACGAACGCCTGGTCGGCGCTTCCTTCCCTGAGGCCGCGCAGCAGGGCGGCCCCCTCGATTCCCAGCAGATATCCCAGGGGGCTCAGATAGGTCACCTCATGGACGGTACGGACACATGCTCCGATGGCTCCACTGGTTTTACGGGGCTGCGGGCAGCCGTCATCGCGCCCCACATTGATTCGCGTCATGTCATCGTCAGCAACCACGTGCCGGAACTCGACATCCTCCTTCAGTGTCTCGGTCTTCACCGGCATTTCCTGGCCGTGGTCAACTCTCCGCTGGTCGGCTGGGAAAAGCCTCACCGCCGGATCTTCGAGACGGCCCTTGAACGGGTCGGTCGTCCCGAACATGTCTGGATGGTCGGTGACAATCCGGTGGCCGATATTGCGGGGCGCAAGCCGTCGGAATCCCCGGAATCCTCGTCCGTCCAGGTCAGGAAGGGCTACAACCTGCGGTGCAGCGGATCCTTGAGGGAGCACCACCGTCCCGGTGATCTCTTCTCGGCACTGGGCAGACGAGGGAAACCGGCTGCCGTAGGATCCGTCGCCGTTTTTTCGATGACAGTGGCGGTCGCCCGAGCGGGCAGCAGGGCCGAAGCCGGTATCGGGCCGGTCAGGGGCGCAGCAGGCTACCGGCGTTCTCCTCCAGGAGGGCTACGGCCAGCAGTTCGCCGTCCACGGGGCCGAAGCGCTCCAGGGCCAGCCGGTGGATGCG
The DNA here is from genome assembly GCF_014645815.1 of Streptomyces fuscichromogenes. Classification (GTDB taxonomy): domain Bacteria; phylum Actinomycetota; class Actinomycetes; order Streptomycetales; family Streptomycetaceae; genus Streptomyces; species Streptomyces fuscichromogenes. The sequence goes on from NZ_BMML01000012.1 coordinate 209,469, forward strand.
CAACACCGTGTCGGCCATCTCGTGTGGGGTGCCGAGGTCTTGGGCCTCATCGGTGATGACCTTGAGCTGGTCGTGGATGCGGTCGAGCCCGTAGGAGCGAAGGTAGTCCCCGGTGAACAGAGCGGGCAGGTCACGGCGGATGAAGTCGCTCCCCGCCGCGCTGCCGGCCAGCGTGTCGCGCAGGGCAGCGAGGCCGATGCCCGCTCGCTGTCCGAGAAGCAGAGCCTCGGCGGTTGCCACGGCCTGCCCGAACCAGAGGAGGTTGATGAGGAGTTTCGTCGTGTAGCCGGTTCCCGGGCCGCCCATATGGTGGATCCGGTCCGATGTCGCCACCGCCTCCAACAGCGGCCTGCATCGGTCGAGGGCTTCAGCAGAACCGCCCACGAACAGGCGCAGACGCCCGTGTTCGGCGTCGTCCGGACTGCCGCCCATGGGCGCTTCGAGGACCTCGACGCCGTGGGTACCGGCCCGTTCCCGCAACTCCCGTGCGACCGCAGGGGCGTTGCTCGTCATGTCGATCCACACCGCCCCAGGAGCCAGGGCGGCGAACACGGCGTCCGGAAGCGCTGCCGCAGCCTCGTCGGGCCCAGGAACCACGGTGACCAGTACGTCCGCCCCGGCCGCGGCGGACGTGACGTCCGGTGCCCACTCCGCGCCCAACGAGCGCACCGCTTCTTCCCGTTCGGGACGCAGATCGGAAACGGTCACCCTGTGGCCCGCCGAAACGAGGCGTCCACACAGAGGTGTCCCCATGCGCCCTGCACCGACGAGGGCTACACGCGAGGGCAAAGAATCACCGCCATGCCAGTCGTTGCGTCTGTCTTCTTCTCTCCAGCGCATCCGAAAGACCGCCGCCGCCCGATCACTTGGAGACAGAACGGATCACCCGGGAACACCGCGGTCATCCTATGAGCTCGTGACGTGCCCACGACCCGGCCTTCTTGAGTCGTCGCCAGCGGATGAGGCTGCGGTCCGACGAGGCGAAGGCGTCGCCACGTTCGTGGTGGTGTTCCCGGCACACGGCCAGGCGTCCGAACTGGTGGAGCAGGGCGGAGGCCTGCCCGACGACGTAGCGGAGTCCGAGAGGCGCCGGGCCTTCGGTAACGGCATCCCAAGGGAGCACCCGCAGGTCGTCGCCCAGGACCGAGAGATCACCACCCGTCCCGGCGGAGGTGAAGAGCAGGCCGAGCGGAGGTGGGCGGCCTGCACGAACGAGGGCACCGCCCGGACGTTCGCTGGAGCGGCCCTGCCGCACACCGACCTCGCTCCGGACGATGTCCTCGTGGACCGGCGGGCGCATCTCATGCACTGGTCGTGGCCCACGCTGGGTACCGCGTTCATCGACCGGCGATCAGCCCCACGACGCGGGGCTGTCACTTTGTGTTACCCTCGTATCTTTGCGTGCTCGTGGCGGTCGGCGATTCCGGCTGTTCGGTTTCCCTTGTTCGCCGGCTGCTCATTCCTACCGGGCCTTCCTCGGTACGTCCCCCATGCGGAAGGCTCTCCATGAATCACCCCGACCGTCCCGGCACCGCCAACGGCGATGTCGCCCCGCCCGTGACCACCGCTCCCATGGTGCCCTCGGTCGCCTCCTTCGCCGGTCTGGAGCTGCCGCCCGCGGTGTTGCGAACGCTGGGCGAACGCGGTGTGCGCGAGCTCTTCCCGATCCAGGCGGCCACGCTGCCCGACTCCCTCGCGGGACGCGACGTCCTGGGGTGCGGGCGCACCGGATCGGGCAAGACGCTCGCCTTCGGCCTGCCGTTGCTCGCACGGACGGCCGGGCGGCGCGCGGAACCGAAGCAGCCCTTCGCGCTGATCCTGGTGCCCACCCGGGAGCTGGCCCAACAGGTCACCGAGGCGCTCGCGCCGTACGCCGCCGCGCTCCGGCTGCGGATGGCCACGGTCGTGGGCGGCATGTCGATCGGCCGACAGGCCGCTGCGCTGCGCGAGGGCGCCGAGGTCGTCGTAGCCACCCCCGGCCGTCTGCACGACCTCATCGAGCGCAAGGCCTGCCGCCTGGGACGAGTACGGATCACCGTCCTGGACGAGGCCGATCAGATGTGCGACATGGGCTTCCTGCCGCAAGTCACCGAGGCGCTCGACCAGGTGCACCCCGAGGGCCAGCGGATGCTGTTCTCGGCCACTCTGGACCGCGACGTCGACCAGCTGGTCCGCCGCTACCTCCACGCGCCCGTCGTCCACTCGGTCGACCCGTCCGCGGGCGCGGTCACGACGATGGACCACCATCTCCTGCTCGTCCACGGCCCCGACCGGTACGCCGTCGCCACGGAGATCGCCGCCCGCGACGGCCGCGTACTGCTGTTCCTGGACACCAAGCACGCCGTCGACCAGCTCACCCGGCACCTGCGGGCCAGCGGAGTGGACGCCACGGCCCTGCACAGCGGCAAGTCCCAGCCGCAGCGCACACGGACCCTGGCACAGTTCAAGAGCGGCCAGCTCGGCGTTCTGGTGGCGACCAATGTCGCGGCCCGTGGCCTGCACGTCGACGACCTCGATCTCGTGGTCAACGTCGATCCGCCCACCGACCTCAAGGATTACGTGCACCGTGCGGGCCGTACCGCCCGAGCCGGCGAGTCCGGCAGCGTGGTCACGTTGGTACTGGCGGGCCAGCGCCGGGAGATGAGCCGACTGCTGACAGAGGCCGGCATCGAGCCGACCGTCACCAAGGTGCGCTCGGGCGAGGCGGAACTGAGCCGGATCACCGGGGCCAAGGCCCCCTCCGGTACCCCCCTCGACGGCGGTCCCGCCGCGCCCCGGCCCAAGAACACCAATGCTCCCTTCCGCGGGCTGGGCACCAGCAAGGACACCTCCCGCGGTGCCGGCGGCAGGTCCCGAAAGGCCGGCGAGGCCCGCAAGCTCGCGGAGGCCCGCAAGGCGGCCATGGTGCGTCGCGGCGGCTGAGAGCCGTTCCCTGCCGGCCGAATGTTCCTGACCACGCGGTGCGGAACATCCGGCACGGCTCGAAGCCCTGCTCGGCCGTGCGCCTACAAGACGAACGCCCTCACGGGATGCCCGGCCAGGAGGCGATACCCGCCGAAGCCAGGCCAAGACGATGTTGCTGGCGCCCCGCAGCGCGCCCGGCATGACAAGCTGTGCTTCCCACCGCTCGAACCCAGGAGGCCACCATGACCGTAGAGTCCGCATCCGAAGAAGGTTCGGAGCCTGCTGCCCCCGAGACGCCCGCTCTGGCGCCCGACGACGACGGCCACTACGACCTGAAGCGCAAGTTCCGGGAAGCCCTGGCGCGCAAGCGCGGTGAGCAGGCGGACTCCGCCGACCTCGCCTCGAACGTCGACGCGTCGAAGGTCCGTAGGGCGAACGGCCCGGCCGCGAGCCAGCGGTCGTTCCGGCGCAAGAGCGGTGGCTGAGTCGATCAGTTCCCTGACCCGGTCGCCCTGCGGCACACCCTCTGGGCGCCACGGAGTCATCGACCTGGCGGTGTGTGCGACTGCCGCACACCGTGGGCACACCGCCCTTCACGTGGACAGAGACTTCCCGACGACCGCCCGAATCCTCAAGGAAGTTGAGCAGTGAGACGCACGACCCCGGCCACTCGCTGACCGCTGCCCTCATCACTCGCCCAGGACGGTGAACACGGTTGGCCTGTGCCGCCGCCGCTTCGGCCGGCGGCGCGGGACCGGCCACGCGGACCGGATTCCGTGCTGAATCAGCGGGCGCCCGGCGGAGCTCCGAGGATGCGGGGCGTTCGCCTCAGGGCTGGATGAACTCCCCACCAGGGCTCAGCAGTCCTAGCGTCGGGCCCGGTACCTTCTCCGGAGCGTACGCACGCGGCAGGTTGGCCGGTGCGCGGGGCGGCGAGAACACCGGCCGGCCGGCACCGCAGCCGAGAGGCAGCTCAGCACCGCCCAGCACGAACTCCACGCGCTCTCCCGTCGGGATCAGCGTGAGCTGCGCAGCGCCCGGCAGCAGGGCGATCCCGATCCCGATATCGCTGTAGAGCACATACCGGTCGCGGGACCAGATGAACCGAACCGACGCCGACCATCCACCCTCCCGGAACCGGCGCGGGTGCGCTCGTCGGCGGCAGGGCGCCGCTCGATCACCACCCCTCTGGCTGGGCGGGGCGGGCTGACGGGACGCCTTGGCGGCGTACGAGCAGGCATGCGGGCCGCCACAGTGCGAAGGCCAGGCCGAGGGCGAGCGGGATCTGCAGGAGCCGCTGGATCACCGGAGGCCCGGGTTTGTCCCCCCGCCTGAGCGGGACACTGCCCAGCGGATCGACGGTCACCGTGTAGGTGCCGCCTACCACCCACTTCCAGCCCATGAGCCCGTTCTCCTCGAACGGAGCCAGCGGCGGGCCGTCGACGACGGTGACCGTGTAGAGGTGGGCGCTGTCCCCCATGCCGTCGCCGGCGGACCACTGAATCTGTCGGACCCTGACGTGTTCGGTACGCCCGTACTGGTGCAGTACCTGCTGATCCAGCTCCAGGTTCTGCAGGATCAGGACCCCGAGGAGGCACAGCGCGCACAGCAGCCACCGGATGTCCGAGTACCAGCAGGAGCAGAAGATCACGCAGCCGAGGAGGATCACCAGTGTCACCAGCACGTCGATCCACTGGGCGTGCGTGACGAAGGCCGTGCGCACGACCAGACGCACGATCGCCCACAGCGCCAATGCCGCGCCGATGCTCGTGGCGCCCACCAGTACCCGCCGGCCCACGCGTACCCGCCCTGCGCGTACTTCCTCCACGCTCAACCTCACCCCTGATCTCGATGATCTCGATGAAACCTCCGGCCTGGTGGTGCACGCGTTCCAATCTATGGATTGTTCAACGATCCTTCAATAGGATGGTTCAACGCTCGGGCGTCTGCTTCGCGGACGCGGAACGGTAACCAACCGGAGGGCTGGAGGAGATGAGCTGGCATCAGTTCGAACAGGTCGACGACAACGGGCGGATCCTGTTCAGCGACGACCCCGCGCTGCGGCTTGAGTGCGTGCTGATGGTTCTGGAGACCGCGGAAGGCACGATCACCCTCGATCCCGCACAGACACGTCACATGCCCACTGCGCTCTTCGAGTTCAGGCATGCCCTGGGCGTGGGCGAGTTCGGGTACGTCGTGCCGGAGGGGGCCTCGCTCGACGGGATACCCGAGGAACCGCAGATCGAAAGCGCCATCCTGTTCGGCATGAGGCGCCTACCGCCCGAGTTCTCCGACCTGCGCCTGCCCGACCGGCCAGGATCCGGCGATGACGGGGTCCACCTCGACGAGAAGCGGCCCACCATATTCGACGAACTGCGCATGCGCGAGCCACTGCGACGCGACCCCGACGAGGTCAGCTTCGGCATGAGACGCAGGCCGCCCGGCTACGTCGACCTGCGCTCGATCCCCGGATGGGAGCTGCACGAGATTCCCGATGAACAGCCAAAACTGGCGCGACGCCTCGGATACACCTACTCCCGGCTGGAACTGCGGACGCCCGACGGTGAGATCTACTCCCGGACCTGGGTCCCGCACGACCCCGAGTGGGCGACCGCCGCCCTGCGCCACGGATACGTCGTGTGCCTGTGCGGCGTGGAACTGGGGATCCGCGCACCGTACGCGATGTCCGACGCGCAGCACACCCCGGGCATGCGCTACGAGTCCTTCCGCCACGGATGCGCGGTGGGTCTGACCGTCGGCGGACTCGTCGCCTACGTCGACCACCGCTGACTCGCAACACCGAGCCGACGCGCTTCGCGTACGAACTGGGCCGGCCGGGGCCTCGACGAGGTGGCGGCGGATCTCGACGGCGAGTGCGGGTGACTCCACACAAACGACGACCTGTGGATCGCTCACGCCTTCGTCAACGGCGACGAGATCACCGGCAGGATCGACGACCCCATCGAGAAGTCCCACGCCGGCTTGTTCGCAGCGATCCGTCAGCACGCCGGTGCGATGACGGGCAAGGCGCCGCTGCCGTCCATGCCCGGCCGCCGGGCTCGGTGGGGGGTGTCGTCAGGTCTTCGTTCACTCATAGGGATTGCTGTCGCGCCACGATGTGCCATGTACCGCGCGTCTGTCGTAGCGTTCTCGCACTGCGCCTGCCCGGGGGAGTGCGGCGGGCGGTACCGGGGAGAGGACGGCGTCGGGGTGGCCGGGGATGATCAGGAGTGGGGTGCGCGGGCGGTCTGCCGGAGTGCTGATCCGGAGGAGTTGTTCGTCGAGGGAGCGGCACAGAACCGGGCCAAGGCCGTGTGCCGTGGCTGTCCGGTGCGCACCGAATGCCTTGCGTACGCCCTTGACCACCGTATCGAGTACGGCATTTGGGGCGGCATGACCGAGCGGGAACGGCGCGCGCTGCTGCGCCGCCGGCCGACGGTGACCTCATGGCGCCTGCTACTGGAGTCGGCGCGCGCCGAGTACGGCCGCCAGGACGCAGGAGACCAGGAGACGGGCGGAAGTTCGTCCCAGACGGCCTGAGCCTCGCGGACCCCGGACTGCCGCGGGGCGTGGGCGGCACCAAGCGGCAACTTCGCACGCGAGCCCCAGATGCCTGCGCTCATCGACGACGGCTGTGTCCCACTCGCACTTCTGACTAGTCTGCGGGCATGACGGAGGATCTAGGGTTCGGGGCGATGCTGGCGTGGCTGTTGGACCACAGAGACCTCGGCGCGCAGGAACTGGCCGACCGCGCTGGGTCGAACGCAGACGAGGTCCGCGCGGTGCTCGCAGGGGACAGCCCGGGCGAGGAACTCCTTCGACGGCTTGGTCCCGCGCTGGGCTTCCACGCCGTCGACCTGTTCATCCTCGCGAGGCTGGCGGTCCCGGACGACATGGCGCCCTTGGACGCCACAGCCGCGACCTGGGTGAGGAGCACGGTGACGAATGCGGTACATCTCCCCGCAGCGGGGCGCCACGAACTTCTGCGGCTGGTCCGCTCACTGCCGCAGGAGGAACGGTGTTCCAGCTTCGCCCCGAAGCCGCTCATGCCTCTCACCGGCGGTCCGGGCGCTTGGGTCGTCCGCATGCTCCAGTACCGCAATCTGAACTGGAGCGGCATGGCGATGACGCTTGCGCTCGTGACGCCGACGTACCTGTCTGCCGCCACTTACGGGGTGATCGGCTCTGGCCGCAAGGAGTTGACCCCGCGCCTGGTGACGGACTTCGCGGCCCTGCTGGGGATCGACACCCGCGAACTGGCCGCCCTGACGGGGGTCGTCCTGAGCGAGGTGCCACCGCCTCAGCCCCCGCGGGCCGTGGATGCCGCGGCGCTGCTCTGGGAGATGCGGCGTCTCTCCGCTGAACAGGCACGACACGTCTCCGATTTGGCACGTTCCAAGCGAAGCGACTCCCATGCCGCGCACCTCATGGAACTGCCTGGATCCGACACCTGCTGACAGTCCTGGTGAACCAGATCAACTGGGACGCCGAGCCAATCGCAGGCGCCTCATGACGCAGACTTCGAACAACATCCCTGACCGTGATTCGGGTCGTTGAGCAGCGCGGTGTACGGGGGCCGCCCGGACTTGCGGGTGGCGATGGCTCGTTCGACCAGTGCACGGATCTTCGCGTGGGACCGATTGACAGCCTGGTACTCGACGGACAAGTTCCGCCACCGGCCTCGGAATGGGGGACGGACCGTGCCGCCTCTGCCCCGGTAGCCGGATGGACGGTACCGGCCACGGCCGGTGGTGAGCAGAGTGAGTCGGTGCCGGCGATCTCGCACCGACTCAGGGTCGTAGAGATGCGGCGACACCGGCCAACTGGCGGCCCCACGCTGACGTACGCACTGGACTGGTCCCACTGGCGCCGCCGTCACCAGGCCACCGCACGCCGCTGCCACTACCGTCGCCGCACCCGAAGTCGCGAACTCCCGCCATCTGACGACACATCACCCAAGGGCCCTGACGAACATGCCCCTTGTACAGCGGGAATAGTAAATCGCAACCGGAGAGGTGGTGATGAAGGGCGTTGGGGCGGTGAGCAGCCGGCGGATGACGGCGCGGGCTGCCAACGGAGCCTGTCCGGTAGCAAGTCTGACGTTCAGTGGCTGCCCACCACCCGCACCGGGACCTTCTTCGCCACGGCCAGCGGCGGCATCGGCTGGGACACCCCACCGCCGTCGGTGTCGCGCTCGGCGACCGGTCTACGCGGTCATGCACATCCAGAAGTACTCGATCCTCAAGTCGTTCGCGGTGCTGGAGGAGACACCCGGTATCCCCGGCCTCGACAACGGCAGCAATGGACTTCGGACTGAAGGGCCTGGTGTACGTCGTCACCGGCGGCACCCGGGGACTCTGCGGGGCCTCGGACCCCGCCCGATTCTCCGGACTCGACGAGAGCCGGACCATGGTCGTGCTCCAGGACGGCCCGGCCCGGTCCGCCGTCGAAGGCGGCCGCGTACTGCCCGAACCCGGCGAAGCGAAGGAGTGGCTGAGCCGCACCACAACCTGACGCAGCCTGCCCCGTACGAGGGTGGCCCTCCGTCATGCGGCCTAGGTCCGCCGCCGGATGCGGCAGGGCGTCGCACGCCATAACCTCACCACACATGACGACAGTTGACTCTCATTCCAGCGGCCCGCGTAACTCGGAACAGCGCAAGCGCGAGGCGCTTGGACGGCTGGCGCGGGACAACGACGCATGGGTCGCCACGGCCGACGCTGTCGGCGAGCCGTGTCTCGTTCCGCTGGCGTTCTGGTGGGACGGCGAGGCGGTGTGGCTGTCCACCCGCGACACCAACCCGACCGGGCGCAACCTGTGCTCCTCGGGCCGGGTCCGGCTCAGCTTCGGCCATAGCCGCGACGTGGTCCTGATCCACGGCACCGCGCGCATGCTGACTCGCGAGGAGCTTCCGGCCGAGGTTGGCGACGCGTTCGCCGCCAAGGACGGTTGGGACCCTCGCGAGGACCATCCCTCGTACGTCTTCTTCCAGGTCACCCCGCAGGTGCTGCAGGCATGGGGAACGGTTCCCGAGATGGCCGGACGAACCCTGATGCGAGACGGGAAGTGGCTGGTCTAGGGCAGGTCTCGAACGGGTCGCCACCACTTGTCGATGACCACGGTCGGCACGGTCGACCCCAGCTATCCGGCTGTGTGCCGCAGTCCGGCCAGGACCACATCCGTGATCCTTTCCGCCTCGGTGCGGGTGAAGTGGTGAAGGGGTGCAGGCCGCGGCTGACGTACAGGTGGAGCGGGCCGGTGAGCATCACGGGGTCGGACAAGCCCGGCCACGCCGTGGAACTGCCGTCCTCCGAGGACTGGATGCCGCTCGCCCAGTGGGACATCGGTCTCCGAGGACGGGAGTGTTCCACCCTGCATTGGGTGATCCCGAGGCAGGACCTGGCCGAGCGTCGCTTCGACGGTGCGCACGTCTCGTTCTTCTGGAACCCCTGAGCCGATCCGGACCCACCGCGCCGGTCCCCAGGCACGCCACCGCGGCAGGCGGCCCACCCGTCCGGCCTGGGGCGCCGCTCGGCATCCGGGACCGCGCCGGCAACGACGGGCGCCGAGGGCAGTCCACGTGGTCCACATCCAGCGGCTGCTGAACCCAGCGGCTGCTGGAAGGCGCGACAGGCCCGGGAAAGCCGCACGACCGTGCGGAGGGCGCGGCTCGATGCTCCCACCTAGCTCCGACCGAGTGCAGGCAGGCCGTGGGGGGGAGAGGAGGAGGCCCCACTGGCATCCGGTGCGGGGCTGGCGGAGGGATGCTGAGCCTTCCAGGAGGCGGTGACGGGCTCGATCAACGCCCACCCCGGAACCGGCACGGAGGTGTCAGGCAGCCGGGGCGGCGTGATGGGCCCTCGCCGAACGAGGTGGCCCCCCCGCCGAACTCACCCCTCGCCCACCACGCACGTCAGACACTGGCGCATGCCGCCCACCGACCGGCCGACGGAGGCACCCCAGGCGTGGTTCAGCGGAGCATCGACGACCAGCCCAGAGCCCTGTCCCCGGCAGTCGACTCCATGACCCTGTCGGCCGCCGCCGTCATCGTCCACGACACGGCCACCCAGCGCGTCGTCCTCCTCCAGCGCAGCCAGCACGCCAAGTTCGCCCAGGGCATGTGGGACCTCCCTGTCGGCAGGAGTGAACCCGGCGAGCCCATCACCGAGACCGCGGTACGGGAGCTGCACGAAGAAACCGGCCTGACCGTGACACCCGAGTCCTTCACAGCCGCCCATATCGAACCCCGCAAACACGCCCAGGGCCGCTGGGTCGGCACGGCTACCATCGCCGAAGACTTCGTCGACGCCACCGCCAGTGCCCTGCGGCGCTACCTCACGTGCGGCCCGCAGGTGTCCCTCCACGGCCGGCAGTAGTAGCCGTACGCCCCCGGTATTCGGTGGCGCCGCTGCGCCGATCCGGTTGACGCTTCGCATCAGACCGGCGGCTTTGCGCAGCCGCTGGTCGTAGCCGAGCTGTTGGGGCAGGCAGGGAAGAGACGGCGCCGGCTCGGGATGCTTCTTCAGCAAGCCGTCGGTCGCCGCATAGAGTGCCGTCACGAGGGTGTCCACGTCGTTCGTAACAAAACGATCCTGGATGCCCTCGTCCTCGTCTCCGCAGGCACCCCTTGGACCACACCACCAGGAGGAATCAGTGTCGTACCCGCACCTGCTCACCCCTGAGGAGAGACTCGCCGACGCGAAGAAGCAGCTGAGCCTCCCGCGTATCGTCGTGATCTGCGGCTCCACCCGCTTCATGACCGAGATGACCGAGGCCGATCTGCGGGAGACCGAAGCCGGAAGGATTGTTGTCAAGCCGGGCTGTGACTTGAAGTCGCCGCACGAACTCTGGTCCGATCCTGTCGAGGCCGTGGCGCTTAAGGCTCGACTCGACGATCTGCACCGAGCGAAGATCCGGCTCGCTGATGAGGTGCTCGTCGTCGGCGACTACATCGGAGACAGCACCCGAGCCGAAATCGCCTACGCCCGGTCGCTGGGCAAGCCCGTGCGGTTCACGCACCCCGAAGTCGACGCCTGACCGCCCGCTGCCCTCCACAGGCATTCCTGACACCTGACCAGCACGAAGGTCGTCGCGATGAGTTCGCCGCAGCGAGATGCCCCGCGAGGTGCGTTCGCTGAACTCGCGTGCTCCCGGGCGGAGTTCCCCCTCTGCCTGCCCCGGCGCCCCGGCGCCTTGTTCGAGCTGAGGGACGCCTTGCCGTGGTCCGGCGTCCCGGTGACGACGCTGGTCGAGCTGTCCTCCTCGTCTGAGCATCAGCGTCGGCACAGTGCCGTTGCACGGCGGGTCGAACCGTGGCCTCCCGGTCCTGGTCGTCGATGCCAGCAACTGGTCGCGGCCGGACGTCGCGGACTTCGCCGCCTCGCACCAGCAGCAAAGCTGCATGAACGCCAAGCTGAGAACGGACAGTGGACAGGCGACAGGCTGAACGGCGGCCAGAAGGAAGCGGGGTCTGGCGTTTTCGTGCACAAGAGGAATTATCTCGCGTACCGTAGCCGCGTTCGCCAAGACTCTTCTCGTGATGGGATCGCGCACCCGCTGGTCTGGCTTGGTGTATCTGCTGCTCTCGGTGGGCTGTGGGGGAGGTGCGCTCTGGCTGTCCAGGCATTTCCACGCCGCTTGGCTGGCTGGCACTGCTGTCGCCCTGCTCTCCGGCATACCGGCCGCGTACCAGTCCTGGCGAGCCATCCACAGAGAGCCTGAAGTGGCTGCACCCGACCTCGGGCCCTGGGCCGAGGCGCTGGCCAATGCGGTCGGCGTGAGCGAAACCGCCCAGCGTACTCAGCTGATCGGTGAAGGCGCCCATCGTATCGACCTCACCTATCGCTACCTGCCCGGCGGCGATGACGCCGAAGGGGCAAGCTCTACCGGCTGCCTGACTGGCATCGTCGACTACTACCGAGCCCTCCGACCGGCCCGTCTAGTCATCACCGGTCCGGCAGGAGCCGGCAAGACGATGCTGGCTCTGGAACTGCTTCTGGGACTGCTTCACGATGCCCAGGAAGGTCAGCCGGTGCCCCTCCGCGCCTCCCTTTCCTCGTGGGACACGTCAACGCCCTTCGAGGTCTGGCTGGCGAACCGTGTCCACGATCACCTACGCCCCCGAGGCGCCAATCTCGCCTACGCTCGCGGACTGGTTGCCGAGCGTCGGATCCTGCCCGTGCTGGACGGCTTGGACGAGACGGATGCCGACACGACAGTGGACCGCCGACCTCGCGCTGTCCGCATCCTGCAAGCCCTCAACATCTACCAGGACAAGGCAGGCAGCGCTCCACTGATCCTCACGTGCCGCACCGCCGAATACGCACAGCTCGGAGTCCTGGACCACCGCATGCGCCGTGCCGCGCATATCGCTCTCGACAGCGTCACCACCGAGCAGGCCGGCGAATATCTGACCGCTCGGGGTGCCAATCTGGCGCGCTGGCGCCCCGTCCTGGAAACCTTCCGGCAACCGGACCACCTGCCCCGACATCCGCTCGCGTCGGCTCTGGCCGTGCCCTGGCGCCTCAACCTGGCTGCCACCGCCTACGAGGAACGCCACGGCCGCACTCACAACTACCTGCGTGACCCCGCACGCCTACTCGGTCTCGCTACCCCCCACCAGGTTCGTGACCACCTCCTGGCTCTGCATGTCTCTGCTGTCACCCACCGACATCCCATCCGCCCGGACCGCTACCAACCTGCCGACGTCCATCACTGGCTTGCCGCTCTCGCCGCCATGCCCTCCGCCACCTCAAGCTCGGTGCCGAGCACCGATCTGGTCCCACACCGTCTGTGGCCGCTGGCCGGAGCACGCCTCGTCCGCGTGGTCGATGCCACGCTCGCTGCTCTGGTGACACTGATCTTCGGCGTAGTGCTCCTCGCGCAAACTCCCATGGAAATCTCTCTCCGGCTGTTACTCGGAACGGCAGGGTTCACGACGGTGGCAGTGCTTGTCATCCTGCGAGCCATGTCCGCCCATGTGGCCCCACCGATCCTGGCGAGGCTGCGTCGCCCCGGTGCTCGTACCCCTGCGCGCAGACGCCGGCTCGCCCGCAATATCGCGGTCGCTCTGGTAGGAGGGTTCGCCGGAGGAATCGCGATCGCGCCTACAGGCGGACTCACCTACGGGATCGGAACGGCACTCGCCTATGGCCTTGCAGCGGGTCTGGCAGTGAGCCTGTACCGACCATCGCATGCCTTCGACTGGAACGAGCAACCCCTTCTCGTTGACCCCCGCAGACCCGTGCACGAGGACCTTGTGATCGGGCTCGTAGCCGGGCTCCTGGCGGGACTTGCCACCGGACTCACCATCGGGCTCACACACGGCATCGTCGGTGGGCTGGCCGGCGGGATCACCGCTGGGCTGTCCGGAGCCCTCGCTTACGGCCTCGCGGCCGGTCTCGCCTACGGACTGGCGGCCGGTCTCGGAACAGGCCTCGCGGTCAGCCTGGTGACTGGTCTTTCGACCGGACTCAGCGTCGGGCTGGCCGGCGGTGTCGTAGGAGGTCTCTACATGTTCACGGGGGCGGGCCGACGGTATGTCGTCTTCGTATGCTGCGCCCGGAGCCGCGGCATGTTGCCCTTACGTCTGGGGTTGTTCTTGAACTGGGCCTACACAGGTGGCCTGCTACGCATCTCCGGTATCGCCTACCAGTTCCGGCACCGAGAACTCCAAGAGTGGCTCTTGACAAACCCCGAGCCGCAGGACTGACCCCGACCACATGCTGCCACGATGAAAGCCATGCTCGGCCGTCACTCCGGACAAGGCCTGGATACAGCGACAAGCGAGTTCGAGGCGCTCATGGGCGGGTTCGGCGTGGACCCGAGCGTGACGGCCGCGTTCGGCTCGGCAGGGTCTGGACGTCGTAGGGGACGGGGCCGGGCCGGACGCGGTCACCGCGGTTGCACCGGTCGGTGCGGGGCGACGCGGAGCTGTCTCAGTCGGGCATGGCCTCGCGTACGAGGGCGGTGTCGACGAACTGCTCGAAGCGGACGATGAGTCCGCCGCGTACGACGAAGTGGTGCGCGACCCTGACGTCGATCGGCTTGCCGGTGTCCTTGTTGGCGGCGGTGTAGCGGGCCAGCACGACGACGTTGTCGCCGTCGACGACATAGGTGTCGTCGTGGGCGGTCCACCCGTCCCAGTCCTGGTCCAGCCGCTCCATCACGTTGGCGGTGACGCCGTCGGGAGTGCGGTAGGTGCCGGCCAGTGGGAAGCCGGCCATCTCCGTCCACTCCACGTCGGGGGCGAGAGTGGCCCGCAGCGCCGCCAGGTCACCGGCCGCGGAGGCGAGGTACTGGCGGCGGACGACGTCGGCGGGTGCGGTCGACGTGGCGAAGTCGGTCATGGTCAGCCCCACTTCATCTCGCCCTTGGCGACCTTCGCGCCGATCTGGGCGGCGATCAACATGCCGTTGTCCGGGTAGCGCTTGACGAGTGCGTTGTTGAGCGCCGCGCCGTCGGCGGCCTTGGCCAGCTCTTCCTCGAAGGCGAGCAGGTAGTCCCGGGTGGCGGTGATGGCGGAGGCATCGGCCGCGGTACCCGGCAGCCGGTGTCCCGCGACGACCAGTTCCGGGTCGAGTGCGGCCATTTCGTCGAGGAGGTCGATCCAGGCGGCGCGGTCGCCCGGGGTGGGGGTGTCGGCGACCCAGACGTGTTCCTGCTGGAAGAGCAGGACGCCGCCGAGGAGCGCGCGGTGTTCGGCCTGCCAGAGGTAGTGACGGTCGGGCAGCGCCGCGGGACCGCCCTTGAGTTCGAAGCGGTGGCCTTCGAGGGTGAGGTGGCCGGTGAGCGGTTCGAGATCGACGAGGCGGGTGGGGAGGTTGGGGCCGAGGGCCGCCCATGCCTTGAGCTTTCCCTCGTAGGAATGCCTGATGTGTTCGATGACGAGGGGAGTGGCGACGAAGACGGCGTCGGGGAAGGCGTCGGCTATGACTTCGGCGCCGAAGTAGAAGTCGGGGTCGCCGTGGGAGACGAAGACGGTGGTGAGGGTCTTGCCGGAGTCGATGATCTCGGCGACCAGACGGTGGCCGTCGGCGCGGGTGAAGGCGGCGTCGATGAGAAGGGCCTCGGTCTCGCCGGTGACGAGGGTGGCGGTCTTGTTCTTGCTGCCGACCGGGAAGTCCAGGTCGAGGACCTTGAAGGAGAGGGTGCTCACGATGGCTCCTTGACGGGAGTTGGCTGGTTGGGGGCGAGGGAGGGGATCGGTGCGATCAGTGACTGTGCAGAGCGGCGAGTCGGCGGTCGATCTCGTCGGGGGTGGCGCGACCCTGGGCCACGAGGGTGACGCGGCCGTCGTCGACGGCGAGCAGGGTGGGGAAGCCTCGGACACCGGCACCGGCGGCCCAGTTGAAGTCGGTGTCGGCGGCTGCCTGCGCCTCGGGGGAGTGGTAGGCGGTGACCACCGCGTCGGCGTCCAGTCCGGCCTCTTCTGCGACCTTGCGGTAGGTCGCGGGGTCGGACAGGCTCAGTCCGTCGATGTAGAAGGCGTCCTGAACAGCGGTGGCCAGGTGTGCCGCACGGTCGGGGGCGGCCTGGCGCAGGCCGGCGACACCGCGGGCGGCGGCCTCGGAGTCCATCACGAACGAGCCGTCGGCGATCAGCTGCTCGTACGCCTCGCCGAACTCCGCTCCGGTGAGCTCGGAGATGTCGGCGTTCGCACCCTGGACGTACCCGAACTCCCGGATCGGCACCCGGCGTGACCCGGTGAACAGGCCACCGGAGACCACCTCGACCGGCAGCTCGGGGTGGCGGGAGACGACTTCGCGCAGAGTTCCGGAGAACCCGTGCGACCAGCCGCAGTAGGCGTCGAAGACATAGACCAGCTTCATCGGAGAACCTCGGCAAGTGGTGCTGCGCCCGCCGGATGCGAGCAGCTCGCCTGAGAGAACAGTAACTGACTAGTCAGGTATTTCGTTGTTTGTGTGACGCCGGCCACATACTTGATCGTCCGGGAGCCTGGGAGTCCGGTAGTCCGGGAGTCCTGGCCCTCAGGGCAGCCGAGGCAGCATGTCCCGGGCCGAGTGGCTCAGGATGCGCAGATCCTCCGCGAACCGCTCCCGGTCCTCGGCGGGCAACGGCTCCAGGAAGTATCGGCGGATGTTCTCCGAGTGGAGCCGCGCGGCGCGGACGCTGGTCTGTGCTCCCAACTCGGTGAGGGACACCAGCTTCCCGCGCCGGTCGTCGGGATCCTCGACGCGTTCGACCAGCCCGGCCGCCTCCATGCGGTCCACCAGCCGGGTCGCGCCGCCCGTCGTGAGCACCTGTTCCTGGGCGATGGCCCGCATGGAGAGCCCGGTGCCACCGGCCCGGCCCAGGATGAGCAGCACCTCGAACGTGAGGTGCGTGATGCCGCACTGCTGCTCCAGGTCGCGGCCCAGGATGTACCCGAGTCGGTTCGCCGCGCCCTGCAGTCTCCCGAAGGCCAGTACCAGTGGGTCGTTCGCGGCCTCCGTCGGCGACGTGATCTCCGCTCGCTCGTCCACGTCCCCACCGCCTGTCAGGTCTTGCACGGCATCCATCCCTTGATCATGCCGTGTTTGCGCTCGGGTGAGGAGAGGGGGGTGCGTGCTGGTCGCGGTGGACGTCCGTGGCGGCCCGACGATGGCCGACGGCTGCGGTTCGTGGAAGGTTCCGTTGTGGAGCATCGCGAACAGGGCGTCGGTCCGGGGGCCTGGCGGGGCGGGTGCGGAACTCCGGTGTGCCGAGCCGTTCTCCCTGTTCACTGGCTTGCGACTGGCGACTTGCGCGGTCGGCGACTGCGCTGGGGGCGCCACGCCCAATCCAGTTGTTCACTTTAAGTAATTATACGGTTACATTCTGTGATCGAACGGTCATGGTCATCATGACCCGAGGCACGGAGCTGCCTTCATGCGACGCATCACCGCCAAGATCAGCGCCCTCGCGGCCACCACGCTGCTCGCCCTCACCGCCGGCTCGGGCGCCCAGGCCGGAGCCGCCGCCGACGCGGCGTACTTCAACCTGCGCGACATCACCGGCCACAACTTCGTCATCGAGATCACCCGCCCGGAGCTGATCAAGGAAGCCCGCGACATCATCCGCAACGGCGACCGCAAGATCGTCATCGGCCGGATCATCAAGACGTCGGCCAGCTACAACCCCCAGTGGGACTTCCACTACAACCCCGACACCGTCAACTTCGCCGACCACACCATCGAGGTCTGCGACGCCACCATCCCCTACGTCGAAGACCACCTCGACGAAGCCGGCGGTGCCTTCCTCCCCGGCCTGTACTGGTGCCCCTGGACCGGACGCCTCACCAACGAGATCACCAGGTAACCCACTCCGCACGCCCAGCCCCGGCCGCCCGCGAGGGCGCCCGGGGACGGGCGTCACATCCGCCGGGCGCAGGCTCGACCAGCCTCGCTTCTCCAGGGAGGCACGGAGGGGGGCGGGGGTGGGGGGTGGGACACGGCAAATCATCTCCAGTCCCGAGCTGGCTGCCGGGGCCTGTACGGCCCACCCCCCATGGCCGCGAGTCCCTCACGATCTCCGTCCGGCCCATCGCCTCGGACCGTATCCCGAGCCACTGACAACACGTCCACGCGGCCGATCTCACATACCGCGCGCAGAGTGAAGTGGCCGCGTGTGGCTACGCGCTGCGCCTGGGCTCGCGGGAGGCCGACTTCTTGGCCGTCTGCTTCCCGTCCGCCGACTGTTCTCGTATGCGCACTGTGACATCTGGGTCGGCGCCCAGGTCGGCCACCACGTCGGGGAGCGCCTTGAGGGGCTCCCCTGATCGCGGTGGAGGCGCTGATGTGGGTCCTGGCAGCACACGAGGCCGGCAGGCGGAGTGCGTCGTGGCTCGGGGAGCCGTGTTCGGCGTTCCAGACGGTGAGGTGCCGGTCGGGGTCGGTGCCGGCGGTGACGGTGTCCCAGTCGCGGGCGCTGTCGCCGGCGACCCGATGGTGAAGGGTCTTGGCGCCGACGCTCCCGGCGGTGACCCGCCAGGAGCCGCATGCCAGCGAACAGGTGAGTCCTCTTCGCTCGGCCCCCTCGGATGGTCAGTCAGATCGATGCGGGCGCAGCGAGCCTGGAGGCGGGGCACCAGCGGGTCCGGCAGCTCGCGGGCGTCGTACAGGCTGCCGACGGCGAAGAACGATTCGATTCGCTCGGCACCAACTCGACCCACGCCAGGGACATCCGGT
This sequence comes from Streptomyces fuscichromogenes, assembly GCF_014645815.1. Classification (GTDB taxonomy): domain Bacteria; phylum Actinomycetota; class Actinomycetes; order Streptomycetales; family Streptomycetaceae; genus Streptomyces; species Streptomyces fuscichromogenes. The sequence continues at coordinate 227,540 of NZ_BMML01000012.1, forward strand.
CGAGGAACGGAATCCAGCCCCGGCGCGACTCCGCCACCGGAGGGTCGTCCTGCTCGATCGCGGTGAGGGGAGTCGCCCATGTCGCACAGTCCTGGTTCTCGCGGCGGAGAACCAGGACTGTGCGACATGGGCGTCGTCGGCAGAGAGCCCGGCCGACGGGACCAAGGGGTCCTGCCGTCGGAGCAGGTCGTCTCGGCGGCCCAACCGTGCGTACCCCTTGCGCAAGGCCGCAGGGAGTTCGAAGCCGAGAACACTCTCCGCGGCTGTCATCCAGTCCGCAGCACAACCGTCCCCGGACCGCAGAGGGCGGCCGATCCACTCACCACCGAACCAGCGTACAAAGCCCCAGGCCTGCGAGCGGTCGGTTCCCCCCGTCCTCTGGCGCCACCGGCACGTCAGGACCACCCACCATGCCCAGAACGCTACCGCGCCGCCTCCACGGGCGACCATGCCGGAATAACGCTCACCTGGGGTCGGCCAACGGGCTTGACCTGACCCGCCGGAGAAGTGACGGCACCGTCGAGTCCCTGAACGCGGGACGGCCAGCCGCCCGTCAGCGGCTGGCCGTCGAGGCAGGTGGCGACAGGGAGCGTGACGTATCCGGCCAACGCGATGTTACTGAAGGATCTGCAGACTCCAGGTGTCGGCCTCTGGACTGCGCCGGTAGAAGGCGTTCGGTTGAACCGGGTCACATGTCACCAGCAGAATGTTTCTGCGGACGAGCATGACCGTCCGCGCTCGGCGTGTGTGGAGCGTCGCTTGCGGCTCCGAAGGGTCTCAAGTCGCAGCAAGTGCGGGCCCGGAGGAAGAGGGACGAAACGAATCCTTCTGAGGTCGGTACGGTCCACGCTGCAGAGCATGCGGTCACCTTCCCTGACGGACACCGAGCACCACTTGGGTGACATGCTGCGGATAGGGTCACGCAGGTCAACCTGGACGAACAGGCCAGTCCGACCTCGGCGGCGGGCCCTGTTGAGCAGTGAATTCCTGCGCAGCTGAAGACAGCGCCTGACTCCTGACCAGGTGGGCCTGCCCCAGACCGGCCGCCGTCGGACTCCGGGACTCCGCCGAGAGGAACTGCACTGCTGGCCGGGATCAGCGCCACCTGGTACACGTACCTGGAGCAGGGGCGAAAGATCCGCGTCTCCGAACAGGTGCTCAACGCCCTGGCCGCGGTGCTGCGGCTCGACCGGCACGAGCGCGATCATCTTCTCCAGTTCGCCGGTCACACACCTGCGGCCGAAGCCGAGGAACGCGAGCCGCTCTCTGCCGCGGCGGGTGCCGTCCCCCTGTTGCTCCAGCCGAACCCGGCGTACATCATCGGCGGCAACTACGACGTCCTCAGTCACAACCAGACAGCCCACGAGTTGTTCCCGAGGCTCATCACTGAGGTGGACCGGCCCGCCGGCTTCGCCCGCTGGGTGTTCCTCGAACCGCTGGCCCGGGACATCCTGGTCGACTGGGAACCCGAAGCACGCGGCCTGCTCGGTCGACTTCGGACGCTGGCGGCACGCCACTCCGGCGCCCCGCGGTACACCCGGCTGATCGAGGACCTGAACGAGGGCAGCCCAGAGGTGCAGGACTGGTGGCCGTAGTACGAGGTGCGGGCCCGGCACAGCGGTCGCAAACGGCTACGCCACCCGCAACGGGGCGCGGTCGATTATGCGTACACCGCTTTCCACCTGGCCGAACAGCCGGAAGAGCGCAACGCATGTGCCGTCCGCGGTGTTCTGCGCTGAGACGGACCACCGGCTGGTTGCAGTTCCCTCCAAGCAGCGGGACGTCATCGTTCGGCATCGTGCCGAGGTGGCAGGGGTGTGAGCGAGTGTCAGGTCCATCATGCCTGCTCGGACGTGGTTTGCGGTAGGACGGAGCGCACGTCCGTTCAAGCTTGTCCCAGGTGCCGGCCTGCCCGCAGACTCGTCGTCATCCACTCTCCGACGTCCGTGTCGGCATCCGTTCTCGGGTGTCGACACGTTCGTCGTGCTGTCTCGTCGTGGGACGGGTGCAGGTGGGGGGTGAGCGAACGGAGGGGGATCGATGGATCAGGACATGGTCTTGCGGGCGAGGGTCCAGTTGCTCAGTGCCAACCAGCGGGTGGTACGCGGCGTCGAGGGGTTGCGGATCTACCGCCTGCTGACACAGGTCGAGCCGGAAGTGTACGGGTCGAAGCTGGCGTACGTCCTGGTGGAAGCCAGCGCGTCGTCGCTGGTGCGAGAGCTGCCCGAGCAGCGGCTGGCGCTGCTGGACGAGGCGATTGCGGTGGCGTCGGCCCTGGCTGCCGCAAATCCCTACCGAACCAAGGTGTTGGCGAAGGCGTTTGCCGCGAGGCGAGAACTTGAGGGGCGGGAGACGCAAGGGAGGTGAGACAGGTGCCCGTGCGCCGCAGGCCACCTGCGGGCTGTAAGTACTCAGTTGGGTCGCGTTCGCGCAGGTGAGGGACCTGGAGGGCAGCGGCGGCGGGCACCTCTGGGACCACGGCGCCGATGACCTGGCCGCGGGGCGCGCAGTTGGGCGAGCAGGAGTTCGCGCAGCTGCGTCTCGCGGCCGGGGGCGATCTCATGCGCGGCGAGACGACGACGAGTACCTCCCTGGACGTCTACGGCGAGGACCTGGAGCTTCCCGCCCCGTTCGGCCTGCTGCCGGCCGGGGCGGGCTGGAGGTTGAGCGGCCCGAACTCGTCCAGATGGAGGACGACTTGGGGCTCACCTTCCTCGGGTACGACATCGGCAGGCCGCGCTCGGTCGGCCCGGGCTTGGCGGTCTTCCTGATCTCCTGGCGTTCCGGAAGGGTGACGGTTCTCGGCCGGCCGCCCTTGTACTTGGGGTGGAGCGAGTCCAAGCCGTCGGTGTTGAAGTGGTGCAGGACGCCTCGGACTTGGTCCGGGCTGCTGAACGTCACCTCGGCGATCTTCGCCACGGGCCTGCCCTGTGCGGACAACAGCACCATCTGGGGCCCACGCCGGGTCACCACCACCCGCTGCCGCTGCGGATGATCCGCAGCAGCAGCCCGCCCTCGGCACCGCCGATCTCAGGTACGCGTACTCGCTCTGCCACGGGCGCAGCCTGACGGTGACGAGGTGCCGGGCACAGCCACCCCACGCCGTGGCATCGGCCCGGGTGAAAGGCGTACCGTCGCGGGCTACCGGACTCGAACCGGCTCAGACCTTGCGGTCACAATCTCGAAAATTGAAGCGGATTTCCCATCACGCCTTTGCCCGCGGCGGCAGGCCACAGCCTACCGACAACCACGGGTTTTACAGGGCGAACGTTGCCGGATGCGCCACTTAGGATGCGCATTGCGCAAGTCCAGTGATCACTCCGGAGGTGTCATGCCCCTGCAAATGAAGCTGAGCGCGATAACACTCGACTGCCCTGATCCGTTGGCCCTGGCGGCGTTCTATCAGCAGGCCACTGGCCTGGAACCCCACCCGAAGTCGGACGCTGACTTCGCGGGCCTCAGCCGTGAGGACGGCCTCTTCATCGGTTTTCAACGGGTTGACGGCTACCGGGCTCCGTGCTGGCCTGACCAGACCGTTCCCCAGCAGTTGCACCTCTGCTTCGACGTCGTGGATCTGGACGAGGCCGAGGCCCGGCTGCTGGAGCTGGGCGCGGGAAAGCCTGGCCACCAACCTCATGAGGCAACCAGGGCGCGGGTTCTCACCGATCCGGCTGGCCATCCCTTCTGCATCTGCCGAAGCTGACCGGAGGCGCAGGAGGGCTTTCCAGCACATGATCGGGCTCTTGCCGTCTCAGCTGGACTGGTCAGTGCGGGCCGGTGGCGTCGTCCGTGCCGTAGAAGCGGCCTCGGTCGCACAGGGCGTCGATCTCGGCGTTGTCATCCTCATTCAGTTGTGCATCCAGCGCGACGCTGATGATGCGTCGAGCGCGGGCCAATCGCCGGGCGACGTCCCAGTCTGCGACGAACTTGCCGACGGTGTACTCGTCGGCGGTTCCGGATGCTTGGCGGGAGCCAAGTCGGTCGAGGGAAACGACGAACTCGTTCAGGTCCCGCAGCATCGCGACGACCTCGTCGAGGGGCATGCGGATCTCTCGGGAGGACATGTCCATCAGCCGATTCAACTACAGAACTGGTGCTCGGGTCCGGATCCTGATCCGGGACACCAAGCGATGGCAGCGCCGCGGAGTGATGCCGGGCACGCGTTGCGCGCTCAAGGTCAGTAGGGGCCTTCATGCCACTCCTCCCCATCGGACGTCGTCCGGTGGGGCGCAGTGCTATCTGCCGCGCGAGTCGAATCATTCGACTACGAATAGTGACGCTACGATCGCTCACTGTATCGAACGGGTCTACGTGACCGCACCATGTTCCGGGTCGGCAGGCATCGGCCCGGCCGGCAGGCCATACAGCACGGCGTGAGGGGCTTCAGCAGATGCGGGAGGCCCGGCCGCCTCCTGTCCGGGCCCGTCAGCCGTCAATCAGGAAGGCACATACGTGAGCGACGAGAGCGCCCAGCTGATCTACGGTCAGGGAGAGGCGGCGTGCCCCGAGGGGAACTTCTGCCTCTACCGCGCCGTCAACTTCAACAGCGGCCAGACCCCGGGGGTCGGTGACAAGATCCTGGCCATTCCGGTGGGCACGTCCGTCAAGGACTTCTCCGTGTACGGCTTCGACCACAGTGCCGACGGGGTGAGCAGCGTTGTCAACCGTACCGACGAGGACAACGCGCTCTTCTCGGCCGCCGACCAGCAGGGGCATTCGTTGCCGGTGGGCCGCAGGTCCTCGGTCGGCAACCTGGCCAAGATCGCCATGGCCGACAGTCCGAACGGCAGTTGGAACGACCAGGCCCGATCGGCGCTGGCGGCTCCCTTCCTGGGAAACCTGATCGTCGATCAGGACTTCCTGAGCAAGTGGCAGGACTGGGAGACCCAGAAGTGGATCTACTCCTACCGGATCACGGTGCGCGCCGCCGAGGAACGCGTCGTGAAATGGGCGCTCGGCTTCGGTGACCTGCCCGAGGGGACCTCCTTGTACAAGGGGTTCACGGATGTCTTCTGGGGCCAGATTCTGCGGGACGGCACCGATGGCAGCGTCCTGCTCGGCTCCCCGGCGGGCGGCGGACACAGCATCGACCCCGGCACCGACCTCGCGATCGACATCCAGGTCCTCTACGCGAAGGAAAGTCCTGCCAACGAACACCTCAAGAGCCTGAACGCCCAGCAATTGGGATGAGCGCAGACACCACCGCCCCTGGCTGCGGGCCGTTTCCCACCAGGGGGCGGCCCGCGAGGTCTGTCGGCTCGTTTCCCCCGTTGCCGGCGCTGAGCTCTTTCGGAGTCGGTACTGGCCCGTGGTGTGGTAGCCCGGTCGTCGGCCAGGCCTTCCGGGACGAGGACACGGCCGGGGTTCGTGTGCCCTGGCCGCACTGAAAACGATTGAGGCGGCGAGCCGGGCCCGCAGTGCGGCGATCAGGGCGGGACGGCGTCCAGCGCGATGCGGGGGTGTGCGACGCTGCCGGGCACGCACGGCAGCGTTGTTGTTTCGTGTCCTCTCATGGAACCGCGCCGCAGTGAGCCCTTGGCGGACAGGTTCGGCCGTACGTCGGGCAGTAACCGACATGCCACCTTGCTCGTCGTCCCGATGTGCTCAGATGACCTGATTCATCGCAATCGGCGGGAGGGGGCGGACATGGACACGTTTGCCGGGTCAGGTCTGGCTTGTTCGGCGACCGGAGCGGACCAGAAGGCCTGCCGGTGTGGCGAGGCTGTCGGCGTGGACGGGCCGAAGGCCGCTGAAGAAAGGTTCCGTGGCCTGCTGGAGGCCGCACCCGACGCCATGGTGATCGTGGACGACACCGGAACCATCAGACTCGTCAACGCCCAGACCGAGGCCCTCTTCGGCTACGGTCGCGAAGAACTCCTGGGCCGTCCTGTCGAGTTGCTGATGCCACACCGCTTCCGTGGCCAGCACACGGTGCACCGCGACGGGTACGCCGCGAATCGGCAGGTCCGTCCGATGGGCGCCGGGCTCGATCTGCACGGGCTGCGCAAGGACGGCACCGAGTTTCCCGTCGAGATCAGTCTCAGCCCGCTGGAGACCGCGGACGGACTGCTGGTCTCGGCCGCCGTCCGTGACGTCAGCGATCGCAAGGCGGCCGAGGCCCGCATCAACGAACTCGCCGCGCTCGTCGAGTCGTCCCAGGACGCGATCCTCGCGAAGACCCTCGACGGCTACATCACCTACTGGAACGCGGCCGCGCAACGGCTGTACGGCTACACGGCCGAGGAGGTCATCGGCCGGCACGTGTCGCTGCTCTCCCCGTCGGAACTGCGCGGCGACATCAGCGTGCTCCTGGAGCGGCTGCTGCACGGCGAGAAGGTCGAGCACTTCGAGACGCTTCGGGTGACCAAGGACGGCCGTCTGCTGGACGTGGACGTCACGCTCTGGCCGACCCGGGACACCGGCGGCACGGTCGTCGGGGCGTGCGCCATCGTGCGGGACATCAGCGACCGGAAGCGCGCGGAGGCCGAACTGACCGCGCTGTACGAGCAGCAGCGGCACATCGCGCTCACCCTTCAGCGCAGTCTCATGGGCACGCCGCCCGCGATCCCGGGCCTGGCCACCGCGAGCCGCTACCGGCCGGCCACGCAGGGCGCGGGCGTGGGCGGCGACTGGTTCGACCTCATACCGCTGGGGGCAGGCCGGGTCGGTGTCCTCATCGGGGATGTGATGGGCCGGGGCCTCGACGCCGCCGCGGTCATGGGCCAGTTGCGCTCGGCGGCGCACGCGCTGGCCAAGACGGGCATGCAGCCCCGACAGTTGATGCAGGCCCTCGACACCTGTGTCGAGGACCTCGACGTGCCCGACCAGTTGGTGACCTGCTGCTATCTCACGATCGCCCCGGACACGGGCACGGTGACCGTCTGCTCCGCCGGTCACCTGCCGATCCTGGTGGCCGCCCCCGGCGACGCCGTCCGCAGGCTTCCGGCGCAGGTGAACGCACCGCTCGGGGTCGGTGACGTCCTCTACGAGCAGTCGTCGACGTCCGTACCGCCCGGCGCCACGCTCATCCTCTACACCGACGGCCTGGTGGAGACGCCCGGCAGCGACATCGAGGTCCGGATCTCCGAACTCACCTCGGTGCTGGGCGGGTTCTTCACCACCCCGACGTGTCTGGAGACCGCCGCGGACCACGTTCTGACGCGGCTGCTGCCGGAGGCCGACAGCCATGACGACGACGTGACGCTCCTGCTCGCCCAACTGCCGGCCTCACCTCCGGCGGCCGTCACGACCGACCTCCCGGCCGTCGCCGCATCCGTGCCCGAGGGCCGCGCGTTCCTCAGCAAGGCGCTGCTCTCCTGGGACTGCGCGGGTCCGGTGGACGAGGCGCTTCTGCTGCTGTCCGAGACCCTTACGAACGCCGTGCAGCACGCCGAGGGCCCCATCGGTCTGCACCTGTGCCGTACCCCCACCGACCTCACCGTCGAGGTCAGCGACCGCAGCCCGCACCTGCCCCAGCCCCGCAACGCCTCGGGGGACGAGGAGTCGGGCCGCGGCCTGTTCCTGGTCCGCACCCTTGCCGACACCTGGGGCGTGCGTCCTACCGACGAGGGCAAGACGACCTGGTTCACGCTGAGGCTGTGACGCGGCGCCGCCCCGGTGGCGGGAGCTTCGTGGTGGACGTTCTTCAACGTGTGAACCCCACCATGTCGACGATGTGTGTGGGAGCCTCTATGCCCTTGGCCAAGCGACGACCTCTTCACCGTTCCGGCAGCGAAGGGCCCCGCCGTGGTGCTGCTCCACGACGCGCTGCCCGGTTCGTCCGGTACGGCGGGATGGCGGGATGGCGTTTCCTGGCACCGTTCCTCGGTGAGAACGGCCTCCGCGTGTGCTGCCAGGACATGCCGGCGTTCGGGCTGTCCGACGATCGGGAGGAGCACCGCCCCCGGGTCATCCACGACTTTGTCGACTTCGTCGACTTCGTCCACGAGTTCACCTCGGCGCTCTGCCTCGACCGGTTCCACCTCACCGGGAACTCGATGGGCTGCATGAACACCGCCAACTACACCGTCGCCCACCCGGACCGGGTCATCGGTTTCGTGCTCATCGCCGGCGCCATCGGCGATGTCGTGCAGGCGACGGGCAAGCCGAAGACCGACGTCGAACTGACCCGGTGCGACGGGACACCGGAAGGCATGCGCCGGATGATGGAGTCGATCAGCCACCGGGTCGAGGCCAGCAGCGACGACCTGGTCGCGATGCGCTACCGGGCCGCCGAGCGCGGCAAGGCCGGGCACGTGTCGTTCTGGCCGTCGCTGCTGCAGTACAGCGGGTTTGCCCCGTGGGAGGGCGCGAGCCTCCAGGCGCGGCTCTCGACGAAGGGCCGTCTCGACAAGTTCGACGTCCCGGGCATCTGCCTGTACGGCATCGAGGACGTCCTGACGCCGGTCGAGTGGGGCTTCGGACAGGAGAAGTGGCTGCCCAAAGTGCAGCGGACGCGACAGGGGTGTCCAAGCGTCGGCCGGAGAACCGCGACCTCGTCGAGCAGGTCTGCCCGGAGAGACCCGAAGGCGCCCGCGCGCCCGCGCGGTCCTCGCCGAACCGGCGCCTACCTCTTCGCCGCCTTCAGCCGCTGGGCCGCGGTGTCGCCGCGCCGGCCGACCGGTACGACTCCTGTCGCGGCGCCGAGACCGTACGCGGGCATGTCGACGTACACCGATTCGTAGGAGCCTGCCGGGACGATGAACGTCTCGTGCCAGATGCCCACATGACCCTTCGCGGCGCGTGCCCGTCGGTTGAACGCCGTCCATGCGGGCCGGTGCTGCTTGTCCTGCTGGTGGGCGTAGGCGAGGAGCCGTTCCTTGTCGGACCAGTACTGGACGACGTAGAAGTCTCGGAGGCTGCCGTAAAGCACCTTGAAGCCGAGGAGTCCGCTGCCCTTTTCCTGTGACAGCTCGCGGAGCATTCGCGGCATCGACATGAATGCCGGCAGCCAGCTGGAGAGTGCTCGCAGCCGGTTGATCCGCAGCCCGATGTGGAAGACTACGACGTCGCCTTCGGCGGCGGCGGTGTTGCGACCCGGAAGCACTTTCTCGGGCATGATCCTCCTCTGGTCCTCGTTGTGATGGTTCAGGTCATGGGCGGACGAGTGATCGGGACTTCTAGCGAATCGCCCCGAACGATGACCGCACCGCCGTACGAGGGACCGACCAGCACGATCGGTCCCTTGTTGCTGTCCGGCAGCGTCTTGACTTCGGTCGCGTCAAAGGTGAGCCCTGGAAGGGGATTCGGCGCGGCGACCACCGGATGACCATCGGCGACAAGCCGTTTGGCGACGGCGTTGGAGCCGCTGCTGTCTGCAAGGTTCTGTGTACGAGCACGATCGTCGGATTCCCGCTCGCCATGGACCCGCCTCTCCTGAATGCAGCGAAGGACGACACGTCTCCACACCCTCACGCTCGGCGCAAAGCTATGAGGTCGCACTGGACGGGAATGGAACGAGTCCGGGGCCTGGTTGCGGATGGCCTTCACTGGTCATTCAGTCGCCGTCAAGCCGGTTCGGTCAGTCTGAGCCCGCGGGGGACGCATGACTGGGGGTGGCAGATGGTGTCGGACGAGGAAGCCGACGTGGTGGTGACCGGGTCGGGTATGCGCGGTCTCGCGGCGGCGCGCACGATCGCCCGGTTCGTCATGATCGGCACGGTCGGCGGCGCCCTGCCCCAGTCGTGCGGCGAAGGCGCTTGCGGTACCTGCCGGGTGCGGGTGCTCTCCGGCGCCCAAGAGACCGACGACCGGGGGATGTTCCAGGACGGGCCGGCCGCGGTCGGCGTCCGCGTCGTCCCGTCGGCAGCACGACGCGCGGCCGCTTCCGACTCCGGCCTGTCCGGCTCAGCCTGGTCGTTCGCTCCGCCCTTCCGGCCGGTGACTAGCAGTAGGCGCTGCCCTGTCGCGTGACTTCGGTCGCCACGTGCGGCGGATAGCAGCGAGGGCGCGCCGGTACTGGGAATGGAAAAAGGAATGGCCTCTTCCGACGCGTCCCTGCGTCTGCAGGTTCTCGGCCCGTTGCGGGTCTGGCGGGACGATGTGGAACTGGACGCCGGTCCTCCGCAGCAGGCGTATCTGCTCGCCGTGCTCCTCACCCGTGCGGGCGAGCCGGTCAGCATCAGCGAGCTGGTCGACCTGATCTGGGCCGAGGATGTTCCGGCCTCGGCGGTCAACATTCTCCAGAAGTACGTCGGCGCGCTGCGGCGGCTGCTGGAACCGGCGTTGCCCGCGCGTGAACCCGGCTCGTACCTCCAGCGCCGCGGTAGCGCCTACCTGTTCGTGGCCGCCCCCGGGACGCTGGACGTCGTCAGGTTCCGTGAGCTGGTCGACGCGGCCGAGGGCGCCGTCGCGGAGCAGCGGCCCGTCGCGGCACTCGACGGGTACCTGGAAGCGGTGGGGCTCTGGCAGGGCTCGGCCGGTGACGGGGTCGCCTACGGCTCCACCGGTATGGCGATCTTCGCCGGGCTGGACAACGAGTTCCACCACGCCTGCGTCGCGGCGGCCGAGTTGGCGACAAGCCTCGGCCGGCCCGAACGTGTGCTCCAGTCCCTGCACATGGCCGCCCGGATGGCACCGTTGGACGAGAGTGTGCAGGCGAGTCTCGTCGCCGCCCTGGCTGCCGCCGGCCGACCGGCCGAGGCGCTGTCGGTGTTCCGGACCGTCCGCGCCCGGCTGGCCGAGGAACTGGGCGTCGACCCCGGCCCGGCACTGGTGGCCGCTCACCTGCGTGTGCTGGAACGGGTACCGGCCGAGGAAGAGCCCCGTGAACCGTCGGCGGCGCCCGGCACCGGAGCGCCGACTGCCGACTGTCTGGTCGGCCGGGCAGAGGAACTGGCGGTGGTACGGCAAGCGGTGGAATCGGCCCTCGCCGGAGCGACGGGGCTCGTGCTCGTCGAAGGAGAGCCCGGAGTGGGCAAGACCCGCCTTCTTGAGGAGGCCGGTGCCGAGGCGAACCGGCGTGGCGCGCTCGTCGTCTGGGGCCGTTGCCTGCCGGGGGACGGCACACCGTCGATGTGGCCGTGGGCGCAGATCGTCAGCGTGCTCCTGGACGACGTGCCGGTCGTGGCCCGGGGGAACTGGCAGGCGGGCGGACTCGGACGTCTCGTGACACCGCGCGACAGCGGTCAGACGGTGTCGGTGCTGCCGGACAGCGGCGTCCGGTTCCGCTTCTTCGAGCAGGCTGTCGCGCTCGTCCGCCAGGCATCCGCGCGGCGACCCGTGGTGCTCGTCATAGACGACCTCCAGTGGGCCGATGCCACCTCGCTGGATCTGCTCCGTCACCTGATGGCTCGGGTGCCGGGCGGCACCGCCGTGATCGGGGCGCTCCGCGACCGTGCGCCCGCGCCGAGCCCGGAGCTGGGGCGGATGCTCGCCGCGGCGAGTCGGCTGCCCGGTCACCGCAGGATCCCGCTCGGCCCGCTCGGCCCGGTCGAGGTGGCCGAACTTGTCCGCCGCGAGACGGGGCAGGACCCGGGCCCGGGTGCCACCCGCCTCATCCACACGCGCAGCGCCGGCAACCCCTTCTTCGCCCGCGAGCTGTCCCGGCTGCTCGCCGACGGCGATGTCCTCACGGAGGCCACCGCGGCCCGGACCGCGGTACCGGCCACTGTCCGGGATGTCGTCCGCGACCGGATGACCGGACTGGGAGCCGACGCCAGGAGCCTGTTGCAGATCGCCGCGCTGATCGGCCGTACCGTCGACCTCGCCCTCCTCGCCCGCACCGCCGGCCTGGACCACCAGACGTGTCTGGACCGCCTGGAGTCGTGCGAAGGGTTCGCCCTGCTCGAACCCTCGCCCGGGGACCCCTACTCGTTCGGATTTCCGCACGACCTGGTCCGCGAATCGGTGGCCGAGGACATACCGCCGCCGCGCGCGGCCCGACTGCACCTGCTGATTGCCGACGCCCTGGAGCACCGGGCCACGGACACCGAACTGGTGGCCGAGCGCCTCGCCCACCATCTGTGGTCCGCCGGCCCGCTCGCCGATCCGGCCCGGACCGCCACCGCGCTCGTCCGCGCCGGCCGCTGCGCGGCGGCCAAACTGGCTCTTGAGGCAGCCGCGCGCCAGCTTCACTCGGCCGCGCAGGTGGCACGGACAGCGGGCCTGGCGGAGCTGGAGCTGGCTGCCCTGTCACTGTTCACCGCGGTGGACGGCATGCGGGCGGGATACGTGGGGTCGGCCGTGGACCTGCTGGAACGGGCCGAACTCCTTTCCCGCGGACTCGGCCGGGAACGGGAGGCCGCCGACTTCCTCTTCTCCCGCTGGGCCGCGTACGCCCAAGGCATGCGACTGGACCACGCCGGCCGTTTGGCCCGCCGGCTGCTGGAGCAGGGCGAGACGTCCGACGACCTGGTCGTGCGCGCCTACGGCAGGTACGCCTGGGGCATCCATCAGTGGGGTGTAGGCAACATCGGCGAGGCGTACCAATACCTGAGCCGGACCGACTGGACCGTGCTGGACGACCTGGCCCATCAGGAGGAGGACCCGCTCCGGCGTGATCTGCGGCTGATGGCGGCCGGGATGCTCGCGATGATGACCGCGCTGCACGGTGACACCGACGCGGCGCTGGCCCAGCTCGACACGATGGAGGCCGCCGCAGGAGACGACCCCTACGTGATCACGGTCTGGGCGACCTACTCCGCACGGGTCGCCGCGTTGATCGGCGACCCGGTGCGGGCACGGCGCGCGGCTGAGCGCGGGATCGCCGTGGATCCCGTGTTCTCGTTCGGCTTCCTCGGCAGTTACCAACGGCTGGCCCGGTGCTGGGCGACCGCCGTGACCGGCGAGGACCCGGCCGGTGCGGCCGCGGAGGCGCAGGACCTGATCGTCGCCTCGCTTTCCGACCCGCCACGCTCGGGTCTGGCCACCTGGTACGGGTTCCTCGGCGAGATGTGGCTGGCAGCGGGAAAGCTGGACGAGGCCGACGCGGCGCTCGACCGGGCGGACTCGGCCATCGAGACGTACGGCCAGCGCTACGCCGAAAGCCTGCTGCTCCTGCTCCGGGCACGGGTGCTGCGGGCGCGCGGCGAGCCGGTCGCCACCCTCCGGGCCGTCGCCGAGCGGGCGCACGCACTGTCCGTCGACCGCGAGGCCCATCTGTTCGCCCGTCGTGCCGAGGAACTGATGGCCGAGCTTGCCGACAGCACATCCCGCTGACATCCACGTCCACGGCCGGTGGGCGGCCTGAACATGTGCTCCGGCCGCTTCGGCCGCCCGCCCGGCCGGCGCCGCTGCCCGAACAGGTGCGGCCGAGTCACACGCTGATGCGGCGATCAACCCGTGGGACAGTCCCCACCCACACCGGTACCGCGACATCTGCGCGGCTGCACCCCCGGACGTCGGCGGACGCCCCGCGGCTCGACCCGATCCGCTCGACGGAGCCGGGGGGGTGTCCCACGACGACGCACGCAAAGCCGCAATCGTGGGCAGACCCCTTGTCGTCGTCACGGCCGGGCAGTTGACGGATCCTCATCGGGGACCGGCACGTCGAAGCAGTTCAGCACCATCGCGATGAGGCAGTAGCTGCCGATGAGGAACACGAGCTCGCCGACCCCGTCATGGCCCAGCAACTGCGTGGCCCGGTCGTATGTGGAGTCCGGCAGTATGCGCCCGGACGTCAACGCCATCGCGACGTCGTGGGCGACGGCCTGTTCGTCACTCAGCCCAAAGGGCCGTCCGCCCGCCGCCAAGGTCGCGATCTGTGCCGCCGGAAGGCCGACCTCGTCCGCCGTCTGCTCGTGCGCGTACAGCAGGTACCGGGCGCCGTAGGCGCCGCCGACGGTGAGGATCGCCACCTCGCGAACGAGGGGATCGAGGCGAGCCTCGGCCGCGACCGCCCGTTGCAGGAACAGAGCCGGAACCCCGAACGTGGGGAAGTGCAGCATCGCCGCGAACGGCCCGACCAGCGCGCCGTCGTCGTCGAGGATGACGACACGGTCCTGCTCCTTGTTGACGAGACCGGCGATGCCGTCATGCACCTCGCGGAGTCGAGGGTTGAGCTCACCGGGCGGGATGGGTCGAATACGCATGTGATGCTCCTCCTCAGAGTCCGTCGGTGTACTGGCCGTCGATGAGCACGAAGGCGACCCGGCAGTTCGCAGCCGACCGGTTCGCCCATGCGTGGTTGGTGCCGCGCTGAATCACGATGTCCCCGGTGCGGACGACGGTCTCGCCATCGTCGAGGACCAGCGTGAGCTCGCCCTCGACGACGATCCCGTAGTCGATCGTCTGCGTGCGGTGCATCAACGGATGCGGGGCGCCGACAGCGGACCGCGCGGCGTCGGCACCGCCCATCTCCCCGAACTTCTCGGCCGCCTCGGCCCCCGTCAGGTTCCGGATCCGGTCGTCCTCCGGAGGGAAGTCGATCACCCGGATGCGAGTGCCGCGCTCGGGAGGTCCGAGCACCAGACCCTCCTCCGCCGGCTCACCCGACTGCCGGTCGATGACGGCCGGCGTCTGGCGTGTGTTCCACACCTCGTAGAAGGTCGGCCCACCAGGTCCGCCGATCTCCACCACGCGAGTCGGCGGTGCGTCCTGTGTGATCACCGCCCGGTCGGACGCGTCATGGCCGGTCACGATTCTCCGGAACGGTTGCACTGGGCTCATGTGGTAAGTTCTCCTGCTTCCAGCGTATTTGGGCATGCGAGGTCGCCGCGTCAGCGAGGTGAGCGACGCGGCAGGCATGGGCGCCGCCGCACACCGCAAGACTGGCGCCCTCCACTTGACGCGGAGTGAACCGTCTGCGGGGGGTGCTCCACCGTGCGTCAAGTCCGTTTCGCTACGCCCACCCGGCGATCGTGGGGGGCGGTCGTAGGGGGGGCGGGCGGCCGAGCCTTGCCGCACCCCGCCGTGGAATTAGGCCAGTTCACGTACACTCACACAAAGCCCGCACTGGCGAAGACCGGGTCGTGTGCGTCCCGGGATCGAGGAGGGTAGCGGTGCCAGTCCTTGCAGCCCGGTACGGCGATGGAGATCAGCCGGCCGGGAGCGGCTCGCCGTATCTGCAGATCCTGGGTCCGTTACGGATCTGGCGCGACGGTGTCGAACTGGGGGCCGGGCCACGGCAACAGGCGTACCTCCTGGCTCTGTTGCTGACCCGCGCCGGCAGGCCGACCAGCACGAGCGAGCTGATCGACCTGATCTGGGGCGAAAGCGCCCCCTCCAGCGCCTTGAACGTACTTCAGAAGTACATCGGCGCCTTGCGACGGCTGCTCGAACCTCAACTGCCCGTCCGTGAAGCAGGATCCTTCCTCCACCGGCGCGGCAATTCCTACCTTTTCGCCGCCGGCCCCGCCACGCTGGACCTCGTCGCCTTCCGAGAACGCGTCGACGCCGCCAGGGCAGCGCTGACTGGGCACGATCGCGAGGCGGCCCTCGATCACTACGTCGGAGCGCTCGGGCTCTGGCACGGCCCGGCGGGCGGCGGCATCGCCGACGGGACCAGCGCCAGGACGGTCTTCGCCGCACTCGACAACGAGTTCTACGACGCGTGCACGGCGGCGGCGGAGCTTGCCCTGTCGACGGGCCGACCGGAGCGGGTGCTCGCGGCTCTGCAACTGGCCGCATCGACGGCACCGTTCAACGAACCCGTGCTGGCCTGTCTCGTCGGCGTTCTCGGCGCTGCCGGCCGCCAGGCGGAGGCGCTGTCGGTGTTTCGTCAGGTCCGCGACCGGCTCGCCGACGAGCTCGGCATCGACCCGGGTCCGGCGCTGGAGGACGCACAGCGGCGGATTCTCACCCAGTCCCTGGCGTCGCCGCCTGTAGGGGAGGCGGACGAAGGGGTCGGGCGGACCACGGCGGCCACCTTGATCGGCCGGACCGAGGAACTCGCCAAGCTGCGGCGCATCCTGGAGCGCGCACTCGCCGGCGACACCGCGATCGGCATCGTCGAGGGTGAACCGGGCGCAGGCAAGACCCGGCTGCTGGAGGAGGCCGCCGGGGTGGCGGGTCGGCTTGGCGCACTCACCGTCTGGGGCTCCTGCCTGGAGGGTGACGGGACACCGGCGATGTGGCCATGGGAGCAGGCACTGGGCCAGATCGTCCGCAGCCTGCCCGCTCCGGCGAGTGACCAGTGGCTCACCGGCGAGCTGGGAAGCCTCCTCGCGGCGCGGGACGACGCAACCCGGGAACTTCCCGACGGGCACGCTCAGTTCCGGCTGTTCGAACAGGTCGTCGCCCTCGTCGGACAGGCTTCTGCGCGGCGGCCGACACTTCTGTTGCTTGACGATCTCCAGTGGGCCGACGCCACCTCCCTGCGGTTGCTGCAGCACCTGGCGGGGCGGCTGCCCCACGGCACCGCGATCATCGGCGCGCTGCGTGACCGCGCACCCACACTCGGCCCGGACCTCTCCCGGGTGCTGGCCGCCGCCAGCCGACGGCCCGGTCACCGGAGGTTCCGGCTCGGCCCGCTCGGTCCGGCCGACGTGGCCGAACTCATCCGCCACGAGGCCGGCCAGGATCCCGGCGACGACGTAGCCCGCGCCATCCACGCCCGTACCTCCGGCAATCCGTTCTTCGTCCGCGAACTCTCCCGGCTCCTCAGCGGGGTCGGCGCGATCGGCGACGGAGACCCGCCCGCATCGACCAGGGTCCCGTCCACCGTCCATGACGTCGTCCGCGACCGGATGGCCGGGCTCGACGACCACGCCCGAGACCTCCTGCGGGTGGCCGCGCTCATCGGCCGCGACGTCGACGTCAGGCTGCTGTCCCGTGCCACCGGCGTAGCCGTCGCGGACTGTCTCCATCGCCTGGAACCGCTGCATACTCTCGGGCTGCTCGAACCCGGGCCGCAGGACCCGTCCTCGCTCCGCTTCGCGCACGACCTGGTGCGCGAGTCGGTCTCCGAGACCGCGACGAAACAGCAGGTCACTCAGCTGCATCTGCGCCTCGCGGACGCGCTCGAACGGATCCATGCCGACGACGAGGACGTCGCGGAACGCCTCGCCTACCACCTGTGGGCCGCAGGCCCCCTCGCCGAGCCCGATCGCACCGCCAAGGCACTCATCCGCGCCGGGCGCCGCGCGGCGGCCAAACTCGCGTTCGAGTCCGCCAGTCGGCAGCTGCGCTCGGCCGTACAGGTCACCCGGGCTTCAGGACTCATGGAGCTGGAGTTCTCCGCCCTCACACTGCTCGCCATCGTCGTCAGACGAGAGGCGGGGTACGACGCCTCGACCTTCGATCTGCTGGAGCGGGCCGAACACCTGGCCCGCACCCTCGGCCGGGAGGCGGAGGCCGCCGACTTCCTCTTCATCCGTCTGATCGGTGCCCACACCTCCATCGAGAACGGCCGTAGGCAGCTGGCCCGCCGCATGCACGAGCTCGGTCAGGTGTCCTCCGATCCGGTCGTCCGACGCAACGGCCGGCTGGCCTGGGGCCTGCATCAGTGGGACATCGGCAACATAGGCGAGGCGTACCGGTCCTTCACCGAGGCGGACGTCGCCCCTGCCGACAGCACCGTCGCCCCGGACGAAGAGACACCGCTCCGGCGGGACGGCAGCACCATCAGGGAAGGGCCCTTCATGCGGGCGGTCATGACCGCCCTGCACGGTGATGTCGACGCGGCGCTGGCTTTCGTCAACACCTGGGACTCCCCGGGAGACCCGTACGCGGCCTCGGTCCGGGTCTACTACACGACCATGATCGCTTCCATGGCCGGGGACGCCGAAGCGGCACGGCGGGCCGGCGAGCGGTGGGCCGCCGAAGGCCTCGCCCGACTCCGCACCCAGCGGGACCACTACATCCGGCAGAACTGGTGCTGGGCACGCGCCCTCACCGGCGAGGATCCGGCCGAGGCCGCAGCCGAGGCCGAGGAACTCCTGGCCGCCAACCTGCTCCGTCCGCCGCAGTGGGGCATCACCTACCACTACGCACTGATCGCCGAGATGTGGCTGGCAGCCGGGTCGCCCGATCGAGCCGACGCCGCTCTCGACCGAGCCGAGCAGACAATGCGGGACTACGGCCAGCGTTACGCCGAAGGGCTGCTCCTGCTGCTCAGGGCGCGCCTGCTGCAGGCCCGCGGTGCACCCCTCACCGCTGTCCGGGCCGCCGCTCAAAGGGCCCGCACGCACTCCACCGCGTGCGGGGCGCACCTGTTCGCGCGACGCGCCGAACGACTCCTCTCAGGGCCCGGAGACCACGCCTGACCGCAGGCACTGAGGGGCGGCGCGGCCTGACAGCCCTGGCCCGTGGGCTCTCGGCCCCGAAGGGCTGCGTCGACACCGACCTGACCGCCCCTGCCCCCGCAACGATCAGCCTGCTGGGTGGCATCCCCTCGCCTGAGGCTCTGCCGGCCGAGGCGATCGGCCAGGCATCGGCGCAGCCGTGGCAGGGCCTCGACGACGGGGTCGCGTGCCTGCCGTCTTCGCCAGTGCGCGGATCCGCCGCGGTGTGCGACTGGGTCTGGGCCGCGAAGCGGGAGGGCAGGGCGTCGACCCGTCCCGGTACCGCTCGTGACCGACAGCCCCATGTGCAGGCACGAATCGAGCGGTATGCCTGCCGCTCAATTCGCCGACGGGTGTTTCCCCGACGCGAATTCCGGCTTTGGGCGAAGGCGGCCTCGCTCTTTGTCGGCTTCGTGTCCGCAGGCTGGTTCGACGTGCTTGACAACAACGGAACTGATGGTGGAGCGGCCCCTGGAGGGCGCCCGGATTTCTGTTCAGTGCTCGTCAAGTAGCCGGTTCTACGCTGACCCGCGATCACCACTGAGAACACCGGATATCGAAGGGTGCACATTGATGACGACAACTCGCCGGGGGCTGTTGGCCGGATCCGCCGCGGTGGTGGTGGGCGCCGCGCTCGACGCGCCCGCCGCGCAGGCACACACCGGAAGCCGCAGCGGCAGCGGCCAGAAGCCCACCGTGGTGCTCGTGCACGGCGCGTTCGCCGACGCCTCCGGCTGGAACGGGGTCGCCTCCCGGCTCATCCGCGACGGCTATCCGGTCATCGCACCGCCCAACCCCCTGCGCAGCGTGGCCTCCGACTCCGCCTACCTGGCCGGCATCCTCGCGACGCTCAGTGGCCCGCTCGTCCTCGTCGCGCACTCCTACGGCGGGATCGTCGTCACGAACGCCGCGACCGGCAACCCGAACGTGAAGGCGCTGGTCTACGTGGCCGCGTTCGTGCCCGATCAGGGGGAGACGCTGCTGGGACTGCAGACGAAGTTCCCGGGAAGCAGGCTCAGCGAGGAGGCGCTGGACTTCCGTCCCTACGGTGAGGGCCTCGTCGACGGCTACATCAAGAAGGAGGTCTTCCACGACGTGTTCGCCGGGGACCTGCCGAAGGGAACCGCCGAGCTGATGTGGGCCGGCCAGCGGCCGGCGGACGTGCGCACCCTCGGGGAGCCGTCCGGCGCCCCGGCCTGGAAGACCATTCCGTCCTGGTACCTCGTGGGCCGCGACGACCAGGTGCTGCCCCCGGCGGCGCAGCGGTTCATGGCGCGCCGGGCCGGCGCACACACCTTCGAGGCCGACACCTCACATGTCGCGATGATCGCGCAGCCCGCGGCGACGGCCGCCCTCGTCAAGCGCGCCGCGCGCTGACACCACCGAGCCGACGAAGCCAGGAGGAGACGGCGATGTTCGAGAGGCTGGGGCGGACGACGGTCCGCCGACGGTGGTGGGTGATCGGCCTGGCCGCGGTCTTCCTGGCGTTCGGTGGCATCTGGGGCACGCGGGTCTTCGGCTCGCTGACCACCGGAGGGTTCGACGATCCGGCCGGCCAGAGCTCACGCGCGGCCGCACGTGCCGAGGCGACGTTGGGCCGGACCGGCAACGACGCGGTGGTCCTGTACACCAGCCGCAGCACGACAGTCGACGACCCGGCGTTCCGGCGAGCCGTCACGGAGACCGTCCAAGCGCTTCCCCGCGCCGTGGTGACCCGGACCGTCACCTATTGGAGCACCGGCAACCCGGCCCTGGTCAGCCACGACCGGCACGCCACCTACGCGGTGCTGACCCTGGCCGGCGACGACGAGGCACAGCGCGGCCAAGCGCTGGACGAGATCGAGCACGAACTGGCCGCGCCCGGCCTGCGCACCCGGATCGGCGGCGCCACCACGGTCGACCGCGACATCCGCGAGCGGGTCGCGGCGGACATCGCCTTCGCCGAGACGATCTCCATACCGGTGCTGCTCGTGCTCCTGGTCGTCGTCTTCGGCAGCGTGGCCGCGGCGAGCCTGCCGCTCGCGATCGGCGCGCTGGCGATCCTCGGAGCGTTCACCGCGCTGCGCGTGACGACCTACCTGACCGACGTCTCGGTCTTCTCGGTCAACGTGGTGACGATTCTCGGGCTGGGGCTGGCCATCGACTACGGCCTGTTCATGGTCGGGCGGTTCCGGGAGGAGATCGCCCGCGGGCTCGATGTCGAGGACGCCGTCGCCCGCACCATGGCCACCGCCGGCCGTACGGTCGCGGTCTCCGGCGTCACCGTCGCCGTCTCCCTGGCCGGACTGCTGATCTTCCCGATGTCCTTCCTCCGCTCGATGGGCCTCGGCGGTCTGTCCGCGGTCGTGGTGGCGATGACGGCGGCGCTGACCGTGCTGCCCGCCCTGCTCGCCGTCCTCGGACCCCGGGTCGAGGCACTTTCGGTACGGCGGCTGCTCCGCCGCCCGCCACCGGCTCTCCCACGGGACGAGGACACGGGCGCGCACGGGTTCTGGTACCGCCTCGCGCACAGCATCATGCGCCGCCCGGTCGGCTATGCGACCGGGGTGCTCGCGGTCCTGCTGCTGGCCGCCGCACCGTTCCTGCGCGTCGAGTTCGGAGGTATCGACCCGAGGGTGCTGCCGACGGGTACCGAGAGCCGTGTGGTCTCGGAGACCCTCGACCGGGACTTCGTCCGGAACGGGCAGGTGCCCATCGAGGCGATCGTGACCTCGTCGGACCGGGCCGGTCTGGAGCGCTATGCCGCCGCCGTCCGCACGGTCGACGGGGTGTCCGGAGCGGAGGTCACGGGCAGGTCGGGCGATGTCGCCCGAGTCACGGTCATGTACCAGGGTGACCCCATATCTCCCCGGTCGCGGGATCTCGTGAGCCGGATCCGGGCCGTACCGGCACCACCGGGTGGTGAGGCGCTGGTGGGTGGCCAGACCGCCCAGCTGACCGACCAACTCGACGCCGTGGGGCGCCTGTTGCCCTGGATGGCGCTGATCATCGGCGGCGCCGGCTTCGTCCTGCTGTTCCTCGCCTTCGGCTCCGTGGTGCTGCCGGTCAAGGCGATCGTGATGAACATCCTGTCGCTCGGAGCCTCGTTCGGCGCACTGGTCCTGATCTTCCAGGACGGCCATCTGTCCGGCCTGTTGGACTTCACCTCCACCGGGACGCTGGAGGCGACCCAGCCGATCCTGGTCCTCGCGGTCGTGTTCGGGCTGTCGATGGACTACGAGGTCTTCCTGATGTCCCGGATCCGCGAAGAGTACGACCGGACCGGCGACAACACCGCGGCGGTCGCGGTCGGGCTGCAGCGCAGCGGCCGGATCATCACCAGCGCCGCGCTGCTCATCCTGGTCGTGATCGGGCTGTTCTCCGTCTCCGGAATCACGTTCATCAAGCTGATCGGGGTGGCGATGCTCATCGCCGTCCTGGTGGACGCGACGATCGTCCGGGCGCTGCTGGTACCGGCCACGATGCGCCTGCTGGGAAACGCGAACTGGTGGGCGCCGGCGCCCCTGCGGCGCTTCTACGCCCGCCACGGCATCCGGGAGGACGACGACCCGCCGCCCGCGCCTGATCCCCGTCCCGCACCGGCCCGTACGTCGTCCGACTGACCCTCCCACCGAGGACGGGACGATGCATCAGCACGCATACGACAGCCGGTGCACTGCCGAGGAGCCGTGCAGCTCGCCCACGACGCCGCGAAGCAGACACTGGCGTACCCCACAGCTGACGGGTCTCGGCGTCGCCGCGGCCGCAGTACGGGGATCAGGTTCAGCAGCAGCCCGACCACCGCGACACCCGTGACCAGGTCCAGGCCGGGCCGGCCGGGCGTGAAGTCGGCGGCGGCCACCTGGCCGGAGATCTGTACCAGGCCGGACAAAAGGCCTTGCCCTGACTCGTCGATGCCCGCGGTGGCCTGGGCCATGATCGCGCTGTACCCGAGCGAAGCCGCCGCCGAGGAGGATCAGGCCACGAACCAGAGGTAACCGAGGGGCGAGGAGGTCATCGAGGTGACGATCAGCGATACGGTGCCGAAGCGGTTCGACGTGTCTGCCGGTCAGCGGCGAGCCGACCGCGACTGGTGGACGCCTTGCTCAACCTGGATGTCCGCGTGGTGATCTCTCTCCTCGCGTTCTGACTCTTCGCCCGCCTGCGATCGTGGAAGAGCTCGAAGGGCCCGAAGAGGCCGGAGGTGCGGGGAAACGGGGTGCGTTGGGTCGGGGAACCGGGGAGCATGGCGGGGTGGCTGATCTGCTGTGGGATGACGTGAAGTGCTTCTTCGACGTTGACTTGGTGGGGTCGTTGCCGGACGTGCGTGTCCCGAACGCCTCGGTGGGGGAGTGGCAGGAGGTCCTCGACCTGGTCGCGGAGAAGGGCTGGACGTGCCAGTACTCCGAAGGGGAAACGGTGCTTCCGGTTCCCCGGGCGGAGGCTGTGCTGTCCCGTCCGGCGGATGCCGAGTTCCCGGAGTTGCGGGTCTGGCCGACGGCCGATGTGCTGGCGATCTTCCGTTTCCTTGCTGACGATGAAGTCGACTTCGATGTCGACCTGTGGGAGTTGCAGGGCCAGGACCGCCTTGATGTCCTGTGCGGCTTCCTGCGGGAGATCGGGCGGCGCCTGGGCAAGCCGGTGCTGATGGACCCGGAGGGCGACTATGGCCATCCGGTGCTCGGCTTCGACGTCGAAGCCGATCGAGTCGTTCTTCTCGCGAACAGGCCGGGAAGGTGACTCTGGCCGACGGCTGCGGTTCGCGAGGCGGATCAGGGGCTGAGCGTGGAGTTTGCCCTGGGCGATCTTCTGGTCGTAGTAGGTCCGGGAGGCGGATTCGGCCGGGGCGCCGCCTCACCGCGTCAGTGTGATGACCTGGCCGGCCGGGCCCGTGAGGGTGAGGGTGCGGGCCGTTACCTGAGCCTTGTAGGTGCCGGCGGAGGGTATGACGTCGACATGGTCGGGCGGGTAGCAGGCGATCGTCGTCGACGCGTACTCGCTGCCGAAGGTGATTGCGGACCGGTCACTGTCCACGACCGCCTTGCCTGAGAAGCCGTTGCAACCGTCGTGGCCGGTGACGGCGGGCTTGTCGGCGTCGAACATCAGCCCCGCACGGGAACCCTTCGGCACGGGGTGAGCGACACCGTCGATGGTAACGGTGCGGGCGTGCCACTGGACACCGGTGAGGGCGGGCGGCGCGGTGTGCGGGCCGTCGTTGTCGGCTTGGGCGACGGACGTGGTGGAGAGGGCGACCGTCGCAAGGGCCGTGGAGGCGAGGAGAGAGGTCCGCTTCATGACCTTGTGACGTGGTGGCAGAAAGAACGGTTCCGGGGCGGGAGTCGCGCCGCTCGGACGCTGCCGCACGGGCGATACGCAGGCGGGTGGCGCTCGTCGCGACCCAAGCTCACTGTCTAGGTCAGAAGCTGACCTAGCTCACTCCTATCGTCACTGCCGCCAACCAACATCAGCGAAGGGACCGCCATGCCCGAGCAGACCAGCACAACGCCGGCGGGCTACACCACCGTTGCGCCCTGGGTCGTCACCGACGACACGGGGGCTTTCCTCGACTTCGTTGCCCAGGCGTTCGGGGGCGAGGAACTCGGGCGGGTGTCGACCGAGGACGGCTTGATCGGTCACGCCGAGATCCGAGTCGGCGACACCGTCGTCTTGGCTTTCGACCGACACGCGGACTGGCCCACCATGCCGAGCCTGCTGCGCGTTTTCGTCGCCGATGCGGACGGCGCGTTCTCACAAGCCGTCGCAGCCGGCGGCCATGTCGTCACTTCCCTGTCCGACGACGCTTTCGGACAGCGCGGAGGGCGTATCAAGGACCCCTTCGGCAACATCTGGTGGGTGGTCAGCTACGTTGAGGACGTCTCTGAGGGCGAGATCTGGAAGCGGCTGCAGTACCCCGTGTACGCCGATGCCATGCGTGTGGCTCAGGAGACACTCGACGCCGAGCTCAGCGGCCGACACCACGGGCACAGCAGTGCACCCGTCAGGACAACCAGCTAGACCCATGATGTCGGGGTTCGCATGCGCCAGACCAGGAGCCAAGAAGCGTTTTCATTCCGCTTCGGCGGCCGGCCGGATCGGCCGCCGTCCGGGATTCCGTTCACCGGCGTGCCGCGGAACCGCCTCCGGCCCGTTTGCGTACCCGGCGCACCAGCTCGTCCGCGGCCTGCGGCCACTGTGCGTACTGAAAGTCGAAGCCCAGCTGGGTCAGTCGGCCCGGGACGACACGGCGGCTCTTCAGCAGCAGTTCGGTGTCGGAACGCAGAGCGAACGCGCCGACCTCGGCCATCCACTTGGTCGCGGGGAGACCCACCGGTACACCCCACGCGGAGCGCAGGGTGCGCATGAATGCGCGCTGCGGCAGCGGACGGGGAGCCGCCAGGTTCACCGGCCCTGCGACGTCCTCCCGGTCGATCAAGAACTCCACCGCGCGCACGAAGTCGTGTTCGTGGATCCACGACACGTACTGCGCTCCACCGGCGACCGGGCCGCCGAGACCCAGGCGGGCCAGTCCCAGCAGGACGGCGAAGACCCCGCCGGGGTCCGGGCTCATCACCATGGCCGAGCGCAGAGCGACCTTGCGCGTGGCCGGCGTTTCGGCCTCCTGCTGAGCCTGCTCCCAGGCTTTGGCGATCTCGACGCTGTACGCCCAGTAGTCCGGCACGCCCGGTTCGGTACCGCCGATCACACCGGTGGCCTCGTCGTTGGGGGCGTCGAAGCGGTGCGCGTACACCGTGGCGGTGCTCATCTGCAGCCAGACCCGGGGCGGTCGGGCAGCGCCCGCGATCGCGGCGCCCACGACCCGGGTGGAGTCGACCCGGGAGTCCATCATTTCGTGCAGATTGGCCGCCGTGTATCGGCAACTCACCGTGCGTCCGGCCAGATTGATCACGACATCGCTGCCGTCCACCGCCGCCGTCCATGACCCCAGGGTCCGACCGTCCCATGGGACCTCGCCCGCACGCCCGGGGCGTCTGGTGAGAATCACGACCTCGTGGCCGGCGGCGTCCAGTGCGCGCTTCAGGACCGCGCCGACCTGTCCGGTACCCCCGGGAATCACAATCTTCATCGGCTCCCCCTCCTTCGTCTCGGGTGAGCCTAGACCATAGAGTTGAACGTGTTCAAAACCGGGGATGGGATCCACGACTGCAGTCAGGCTCGCCGTGCGGCCCACTCGGCGATCGCGGTCAGAGGTCTCGCGCCGGTCAGGGCGGCGCAAGCGGCCAGTGCGAGGACGAAGACGAGAGGATGGCGGCGGCCCTTTGCCCGCACAGATCAGGCGCCACCGCGAGGCAGCCCAGCAGGCCGGGGCGTTCCCCAGCGCGGGAGGCCGGGCAGCAGCGAGCCGGCCCAGCCCCCGGCAGGGATGGGCGATGATGAGCGGCCAGGCACGGTCTTCCCTTGCGGTGATCAGCGACTCGACACCTCATGGTCACCCGGAAGCCGTGCCTGCCTCCGTTCCGGACCGATCCGCGAACATCGCAGCCAATCCGGCTCCATGAGTCGCCGTCAGGTCGGATAGAGCGGGCTACGCACCTCGGTCGCTGTCGTCGCCGGGCGCGAGGCGATCGCCGGTGGTCTGGCGACCGGTGGCACGCGAGGTCTGGCCCAGGCGGTGGTCGAGCACCTGCGGGACGAGCACCGGCTCGACGCCGGCCTGGAGCAGGCGTGGGCGGCCCTCGTTCACGGCGGCGTGTTCGCGCCGTCGTCAACGGTGCCCGGCCCCGGCCCCGGGCCCGTCTACGGGTCGGTGATCACCGAGGATCGTGTCTTCCCTCCGCAGCCGGGTTCGGTCACCTTGTCGCCGACCGAACTGCGCGCCGCCGTGGCCCCTGCCTGTCAGCCGGTGGCGGGCCTCGTGGAGCAGGTGCTGGGTGAAGTACCGCCGGAGACCCTCCGGCAGGCGACTGCCGGCGGGCTGCTGCTGACCGGACCGCACCTGCCCGGAGCGGAGGGCCACTTGACGGATCTGACCGGGCTGCCCGCTCGTCGGGTGGTCGAACCGAAGGCAGGGCTGCACCGCCCCCAGGTTCTCCTCGACGGGGTGGCCCGGCTGCTTGCCGAGAATCCGCCTGCCCCTGCCATCGCCGAGCGCCGCATCGACCTTTCAGAGGAGTTGCGGCTGCTGGAGAAGCTCGGCCTGCGGCCACCGCGTGATCTGAACGCCGACGACAGGTGAACCCCATGCGGAGCGCCCCGGGCCAGGACTCGTGCGGCTTCCGCGGGCCAGGCGTCCTCGTGGTGGACGAGGTCCTGGCCACCGCGATCCTCGACCGGCTCCTCCACCACTGCGAAGTCGTCCCGGTCAGCGGGTCCGGCTGCCTGCTGACGAACCGACTCGCCGCCATCGGCGGGGACGCCGACGTCGCCTGAGCAATCCCCTTCGCGGCGGCCGCGGTCGCCTGGGACCATCCAGTCATGCGTCTGATCGCCGATGGGACCACAGCCGCCTCGCGCTTGGTGCTCGTGAACGAACTCGATACCGATGACGGATACGTCTTCGAGCTGGCCGGCCCTCTGTTCCTGGCAGTTGGCGATCGGGTCAGCTTCGAGAACGGCGACCTCGTCGTCGCTCGCGCGAACGGTGAACGACTCCGGCCCGTCGGCTCCTAGTCCACACATTGCCGGGTCGGTTACCGCTGCCCGGCCAGCGCTTCTTGAGCTCGGTGGCCTTCCGTGACCTGCTCAACCACTGAGCACGCAACTCCGTACCCGAGTGGGCACATGGCTCGGTACTCTGACACTCAGCAGGCGATCAGTTTGTATATCATTGTCCGCCTTCCCTCTCCAAGCAGGCGACTGCGGTGGCAGCCAAGGCAGGCCAGGGAAAACGCCGGTGTTCCGAGCGAACGAGCCCTGTTCGTCGGTGACAGCGTCTGGGACATGAAGGCGGCCGTACGGGACGGAGTGACCCCGGCGGCGGTCCTGTCCGGCGGCATCCCCCACGTGGACCTCGAAGAGGCCAGCACTCACGCCGTGTACCCGGACCCCGCCGACCTCCTCGCACGCCTGGACACCAGCGTCCTCGCCGACACGGAACGACGGCCTCGCCCCGCCTCGCTGTCGTGGCGGTTGAGCTCGACGACGCGTGTCTGCATCACCCAGGTGACCGCCGTTTTCACGACCGAGGCGATGACTGCTGTGCGATACCGATCGACGGGGTGTCCGGCGGGTCGCCGCAGGTCTGGGCGACAGGTTCGGTCACACGGCCTGGTGCCCGCGTGACGGTCGAGGACGTTCTTCTGCAGGAGGCTGGAGAAGGACTCCGTGGCAGCGTTGTCGCCTGCCGCCCCGACCCTTCCTGCCCTTCCTGTCGATCCGGCCGTTCCGTTGCCGTCGAGCGCCCGGACGATCTTCCGTGACCGGAACTGCGACCCGCGATCGCTGTGCGGAATGCACCCGGCGGCGTGTCCACGCCGGGCACCAGCGACCTGCTGAAGGCGTCCTCGACCGCACGGAGTGCGCCGACGGTCGCCTGCGCGTCGTGTTCGCCGGCCAGCCGTCGCACGGCCCCGGCCTGCACCGAACTCCCGGTCAGCGCCAGCCCGTGCCGCCCTCCTGACAACGGCGGGAAGTCGCTTCCGGCCTGGAAGCGGGGCACCTGGGCGTCGCACGGTGCGCCCGACGGTAGAGGGTCCGTCCCTTCAACGGCGTCCGACGTGTTCTCAACCCGTGGTCGAGCCGGAACCGGGAACTGCGCCGCCACCCGCCTCGCCTGCCGTGATCGCGCCGATGTCCACCGAAGTGGAAGTGGCGCTCGGAGGTGGGGTGAGCACCACCACGGGCTCACCGAAGGACGGCGGAGGCGGGGTCAGGTCGGACGCAGGCAGCGTGGGCGCGCTGGTCTGTTTCAAGAGAGTCTGATCGAAGTTGACCAGACCTGTCTTCTCCATGACGGTGATGTGATCAAGCACGGTGTCATTGGCCTGGTCTGCCAAGGCGCGGACGAGCGTGTTCTTGGTGGTGGAGCGGATCTTCGCCACCGTGTTGAAGATGGATCCGTGTGTCATCCTCAGGATGTTGGCGAAGTCCGCGTCGAACTGATCGCCGCTGTCGGCCGTCAGGGTGAACACAAAGGCCTGCTGCTGAGGGCTCGCCACATTGGGCAGCGTGATGTTCAGTAGGGGCGCGATCCTGCGGCAGGTCGTGTCCAGCGCGGCGTGACCGTCGACCAGGTGCCGGCTCGCGGTGACAACGGCCTTCGTGGTGCTCTTTTGCAATCCGATCTGGCCGACCGGGTACTCCCACAGCCCGGCCGCGCGGACCTTCACGACGAAGTCCCGATCTGCCTCGGTCAGCGGACCCCACTGGGTCTGGGCGATGACGGGGTCGGAAGAGGCGGACGCCGTACCGGCCCCCAACGCACCCGGGTAGACGAGCGCCGCGAGCGCAAGACTCATGGCACCGCCGATGACGAAAGCTCCCGTCACATTCCACGAGAAGCGCACTGGACCTCCTGAAGGTCATAGAGCCGTCCAGGGACGGGGCTACGAGGCAGTACGGACGCAGGACGCACGAGACTCGACAGATTTGTAAAAGATTCACGAGACGTTGACCGAGACTGACATTGCCGTCCCACGAGGGAGGACTCCAGGAAGGCGACGAGGTCCGCGCTGACCAGTGCTCCGCCGTGGGCCTGTGCGAGGGCGTCGTGGGAGCCGTCGGCCCCGTCCGCTGCCCAGGGCGGGCACGGAGCTGAGGGGCCGGCGGGGCGCTTTCATTCGGAGTGCCGACCCAAGCGATTCGATCTCCGGTCTGGCGATCCGCTTGTCCGCTGTCCGCGCCGCGACGGGGGGTGACGGCGGGTGGGCGGTTGCGGCTCCGCGCTGGTCGATGCTCACGAACGGCCACCCGCCCTGGGGCCCGATGCGACCGGATTCCAGCAAGCGCCCTGAGTCGTCTTCCGGTCCGCCACAGGTATCCGGCTGCGAGGTGATCGCGGGCCTCGCGTGAAAAGCTGGTCATGAGGCTTGTCCAGACGTGACGAGTAGCGGAGGACGACGGTGGACTGGGGTCGGTTCGCGGAGCAGATGGCGTCGATGGCGCGGGATCTTCTGGCACAGGACTCGGTCGATGCCACGCTGAGGCGGATCACCGCGTCGGCCACCGAACTGGTCGAGGGCTGTGACGCGGCGGGCATCCTCGTGCTGCACGACTCGCAGGTGGAGACACTCGCCCCCACCCACCAGCTGGTCACCGACAGCGACCGGCTGCAGCAGCGGCTGGGCGAAGGACCGTGCTACGACGCCGCCCGGACCTCGCAGGGCGAAAGGGTCTTCCGCATCTCCGACCTCACCACCGAGCACCAGCGCTGGCCCGCCTACGCCCCCCAGGCACACCGGCTCGGCATCGGCAGCATGATGGGCTTCCTGTTGTTCACCGAAGAGGAAGATCTCGGCGCGCTGAACCTCTACTCACGCGAGCCCGGCGCGTTCACCCAGGCCAGCGAGCTGGCCGGATGGCTGCTGGCCTCCCATGCGGCGGTCGCCTTCTCCGCCGCCCGTACCCACGCCCAGCTGGAAGAGGCTCTCGCCACCCGTCACACCATCGGTGAGGCCATGGGCATCATCATGGGCAGCCACCGCCTCACCGAGGAGGAGGCGTTCAACGTCCTGCGCCGTTACTCCCAGGCGAACAACATCAAGCTGCGCGAGGTCGCCCGCCGGGTCTGCGAGGAGGGCACCCTGTCGTGACCCCGGGCGAGCGGCTCCCCCGGCACTTCGGCTGAACCAGAGAAGCCTGGGCCGGGCCAGTCCCCAGGGGAACGCTGCTGAACCCGCCTTACCCACCAAGTCCCCCGTGTGACCGAGCCCACACCTGCACCAGCAGACCGGATGCATGGTGTCGCTTCTGCGGATGCCGTCGCAGTGGTCCGACAAGCCGACATTGATCACGTTCATCGAGAGGGCTGCCGCCTCGGCCGCCCTGGGGTACCTGCCCGTTGCGCACTACGGTGCGTCCCTGCCGACGTGATGGAGCACGTGCTCGTCGCGAGGGCGAACCGGCTCCCGAGCGCGTCGAACGGGCGCTGGAGCTGGTCGGCGTACCGGCGCAGCGTGGCGCTGCTGGGCGGCGGCACGGTACCCGTGTGCCGCCGGCGATTCATCGCCTGCCCATCACACTGCGTGAAGACTCCTGTCATCAGTCGCACGCTCCCTGTTTCGGCCTGCGCGGTGCACGAACAGGTCGTACGCCACGAGATCGTCACCGGCCTTCCGGCGGAGGAGCTGTGGCCGGCGGGCGGTACGGTGTTCGGGATTCGTGCGACCGGTCACCTGCGGGGGCGATCGGCCGTGTGGTGATATGGCCGATCCTTGCTGTGTACGGGCCGCATCACACCGGCGGCCCTGGGTACGCACAGGGCATGAGACTGAGCGTGGTGGACGCGGGCTCGAACACGGTCAGGCTCGTTGTGACGGACGCGGCGGACGGTGTACCGCTGCCGGTGCACACCGCGAAGTGGAAGCTGCGCCTGTCCGAACAAGTTGGGCCGGACGGCCACTTCGGCGAGCGGGCCACGGAAGAACTGGTCAATGCCCTCCGCAGAGCCGCCGAGATCGCCGCCCGCTGGGGTGCCCCGGAACCGCTGGCGTTCGCCACCGCCGTCGTACGCAACGCCCCCGACCGCGCAGCCGTACTGCGAGCCGTGGCCGAGAAGGCGGGCGTACGTCTGCGTGTACTGCCCGGCGAGGTGGAGGCCGAGCTCACCTTCCTCGGTGTACGGCGCTGGATGGGCTGGCGGGCCGGACCGCTGGCCGTCTTCGACATCGGAGGCGGCTCCCTCGAAGTGGCCTTCGGGCGGGGCCGGATGCCGGAGTTCGCCGTGTCCCTGCCGCTCGGTGCGAACCGGCTGACCAACGAGTTCCTCGGCGACGGCGAGGTTCCGTCGGAGAAGGAACTGCTGGCCCTGCGCCGCACCGTGCGTCATCAGCTGCGCGACGCCTCCGCCCGGATCCGCTGGGAGCATCCGCACACCGTCGTCGCCACCTCACGCACGTTCCAGCAGCTGGCCCGGCTGTGCGGCGCCGCGCCCGGACGGGACGGCCCGTTCGCCGAACGGACCCTGGACCGGGGCGAACTGCGCCGCGCGATCGCCCGGCTGGCGGCCCTGCCGGTGGCCGAGCGGGCCGGGCTGCCGGGAATCTCGGCGCCCCGGGCCCGGCAGAGCCTCGCGGGAGCGATCGTCGGGCACACCGCGATGAAACTGAGCGGCGTGAAGACCGTACTGATCTGCCCCTGGGCCCTGCGCGAGGGCATCCTGCTGCGCTATCTGGAGGACGGCGCCGACTGGTGGGCCGACGTAGGGCTCGGACCCGACCCTGAGCAGCGAAGACTCGACGGACTCGACGGGGTGGTCCTCCGCCGCCTGCCACCGGATCCTGCAGCACCAGTTCTCGGACACTGAGGGGCACCGACCTGGCCGGGTCACCGAGCATGCCGGAATTCGACCACCGTCGCGAGGACGATCCGGGCGCCCATGTTGCGCTCCGTCATGTCCAGCGGACGCACTGCTCGGTGACCTGACCGGTCAGGACCACCGTTCCGACGTCCAGGAGCCGCAGCAGAGTCCCGGCCCGGCCGATCAGATCCACCGGCACGGGTACGACCCGCTCGGCGTCCTCAGGGGCGTAGATGTTGATCACGACGAGCGCGCTGCGGTCCGTCCCTCAGTTCCGCAGCCTCGGCGAGACCTTGGTGCGGTAGAAGTCGAAGAAGCCCTGCCGGCCACCAGCTCCTCGGTGACCAGGTGGGACGCCTGCTCGGTGTGGACAGGAACCGTGCGAGTTCGCCGGGCGGCACGGGCTTGTGTCGCCGCCGTATCTTGCTGCTGATGTCTGGCAGGCACGGCGGCTCGGTGCCTTCGGTGGGTCAGGCGCGCAGATAGGTAAGGACGGCCAGGACCCTGCGATGGGTCCTGTCCGTTGGGGGCAGGTCCAGCTTGGTGAGGATGTTGCCGATGTGCTTGCCGATCGCCGCTTCGGAAACCACCAGCTCCTTGGCGATCGCGCCGTTGGACCTGCCCTCGGCGATCAGTGCCAGCACCTCGTGTTCGCGCGGGGTGAGCTGCTCCAGCGGATCGCGGCGGCGGCGCAGCAACTGGCGCACCACCTCGGGGTCGACCACTGTCCCGCCGTCCGCCACCCTGTGCAGCGCTTCTACGAACTCCTCGACCTGACCCACTCGGTCCTTGAGTAGATAGCCGACGCCAGATCCGTCGCCGGAGTCCAGGAGCTCGGCGGCGTAAGTCCGCTGCACGTACTGGCTGAGGACCAGGACCGGAAGAGTGGGGCGCTTCTCGCGCAGCCGCACTGCCGCGTGCAGCCCTTCGTCCTGGAAACCGGGCGGCATGCGTACGTCCGTCACCACGATGTCGGGGGCATGCTCCTCGACGGCGGCAACCAGTGCCTGCGCGTCCCCGACAGCCGACACCACCTCGTGGCCGAAGCGGCTGAGCAGGCCGATGAGTCCTTCCCGCAGGAGCACGCTGTCCTCGGCCAGCACTACGCGGAGTGGTCGGCC
Source organism: Streptomyces fuscichromogenes (assembly GCF_014645815.1). GTDB lineage: Bacteria > Actinomycetota > Actinomycetes > Streptomycetales > Streptomycetaceae > Streptomyces > Streptomyces fuscichromogenes. The sequence continues at coordinate 260,215 of NZ_BMML01000012.1, forward strand.
GCCTCGGTCAACTCGCAAGGAAACTCCACACGCAACAGAGTCGGTCCACCCGGGGGGCTGGTCAGGGCAAGTCTGCCATCCAGGACCGATACCCGGTCCGCGAGACCGGTGAGGCCGCTGCCCGCCGAGGGGTCCGCGCCGCCGCAGCCGTCGTCGCGCACTTCGAGGAACAGGCGTCCGTCGCGATGACCGCCGCTCACCTGCGCGCGGTGGGCCCGGCTGTGCTTGGCGACGTTGGCCAGCGCCTCGCAGACCACGAAGTACGCCGCCGACTCGACCGCCTCGGCTGGCCGGCCCGGCAGTTCGAGGTCTACGTCGACGGGTATCACGCAGCGGTCGGCGGCGTCGCTGACCGCGGCTTGGAGGCCGTAGTCCGTCAGGACCTTGGGACAGATGCCCTGAACGAGCTCGCGCAGTTCCGCGAGAGCCTTGCCCGCCTCCTCGTGGGCCCTGATGAGCTGGTCGGTGAGCGGTCCGGGCGGGGCATCGAGGCGGGCCAGCCCGAGGACCATCATCAGGGCCACGAGGCGCTGTTGGGCGCCGTCGTGCAGATCGCGCTCGATACGACGCCGCTCCGCCTCGAAGGCATTCACCAACCGGGCGCGGGAGCGGGCCAGTTCGACCACCTTGGCACCGAGCTCGCCCTCGCGGGAGGCGATCAGCAGCCGGGCCAGCTCAGCGCGGGCGCCCGCGGTGGCGCCGAGCACGTATGCGCCCAGGCCCGTCAGGAGCAGGCCCAGTACGGCGACGCCGAAAGCGGCCGGCCAGGTGGTGACCGTCCACTGCTTGAGCACTTTCGCTTCGTGACCGTCGCCGATCGTGGCCATCAGCAGCGGGGTGGCGACCATGGACAGCGGGAAGAGCAGGGCGACCGTGATGGCCAGGGCGTCGACCGGCCACAGCAGCCCGGCGAACAGCAGCGCGTACCCGAGCTCCCGCCAGGTCCCCTGTTCACGCAGCCGGGTGGTCAGCCAGGCCCAGAGCCCCGGCGCGGCCGGCACCTGGTGCCGACTGGCCAACGGGTTGCGGTCGGTCAGGCGCAGCCTGCACCGCTCCACCCCTGCCACCGGGATCCCGCTGAGGGCGACCACGACGAGCAGGGGCAGCCCCACCAGGACGATGGCGAGCGCACCGCAGACCACTGCCAGCGTCACGATCCCCACCAGAGTGGCGAAGCCGGTCACCGCGCCGGTGAGCAGATACGCGGCGGCGCGCCAGGGCCAGGCCGACAGCAGGAAGCCCGGCCGAGACATGGCCTGCCACACATTTCCAGGGTGCATGTGCATGACCGTAAGCGGCCCCACCGGTCCGGTGCCATCGGTCCAGGGTCCGTCTCGGGGGTAGGCCTGGCACTACTCCAAGTCTCGTTCAGGCCGTACTGCGTCACGCGGGGCTTCCGCGGTTTCGTGGAGGACCCAACGAGCCGAGGAGCAGGTACTGGTGGGAGAACACATGAACAACGACGCGATCCGATTGCGCTCCGTGACCCAGCGGTACGGAGCGGGCGGGACCTCCGTCACCGCCCTCGACCAGGTGTCGCTCGCCTTCCCGAGGGGGACGTTCACCGCCGTGATGGGCCCGTCCGGGTCCGGCAAGTCGACCCTGCTGCAGTGCGCCGCGGGCCTGGACCGGCCCACGTCGGGCTCGGTCATCGTGGGCGACACGGAGCTGACCACGATGAGCGAGACCAGGCTGACCCTGCTGCGCCGCGAGCGCATCGGCTTTGTGTTCCAGGCGTTCAACCTGCTGCCCTCGCTGACAGCCGAGCAGAACGTGGCCCTGCCGCTGCGGCTGGCCGGCCGCCGCCCGAAGAAGGCCCAGGTGCGAGACGCGCTCCAGCAGGTCGGACTCGGCGACCGGACGCGGCACCGGCCGACGGAGATGTCCGGCGGTGAGCAGCAGCGGGTTGCCCTGGCCCGCGCCCTGATCACCCGTCCCGAAGTGCTGTTCGGCGATGAGCCGACCGGCGCGCTCGACTCTCGGACCGGCCGCGAGGTGCTGACCCTGCTGCGCGGCATGGTGGACCGGGACGGCCAGACGATCATCATGGTCACCCACGATCCTGTCGCCGCCTTCCACGCCGACCGCGTCGTCTTCCTCGTCGACGGCCGTGTCAACGGCGAGCTGACCGGCGCCTCCGCCGAGGACATCGCGTCGCGCATGACCAAGCTCGAGGCGGCGCCGTGCTGAGCACCACGCTGCGCTCCCTGCGCACCCGTTGGGTCACCTTCGTCGGCAGTTTCGTCGCCCTCTCCGTGGGCGTGGCGCTGATCGCCGTCATGGGGCTGGTCCTGGCGTCCTCGCTGGATGCACCTGACCGAGGGCCGGAGCGGTTCGCCGTCGCGCCGGTCGTCGTCAAGGGCCAGGACACCATCGAGGTGCCCACCTCGATCGGCGACCGCACCCAGAAGCTCGCGCAGCCGCGTCCCGTGCCCGCCGACACGATCGCGAAGCTGCGCGACCTCGGAACCGTCGTCGAGGACCGGTCGTTCGCCGTACGGGCCGAGGGCGGGCCCGCCGATCTGGTGGGCCACCCCTGGTCCACCGCAGCCTTCGCACCGTACGAGCTCGACGCGGGACGCGCGCCCGGGGCCGCGGACGAGGTCGTCGTCAGCGGTGACTGGGCCCGTCCGGGAACCCGGGTACGGACCGACAGCGGCACCGTGCGCGTCGTCGGCACCGTGGGCGGGCTCGGCTTCGAGAACGCCGTGTTCTACACCGACGCCGGTGCCGCCGCACTGTCGCCGCGCAGTCTCCAACTCGTGGTCGACGCCGATGCGGCGGCCGTGCGCGAGGCGGTGCGCGGCAGCGAGGGCGTCCAGGTCCTCACCGGGGACGCGCGCCGGTACGCCGACCCCGACCCCGACCGGGACAGCAAGGCCCTCACCGCGATGAACGCCATGTTCGGCACGGCCGGCGGTGTCACCGGGTTCGTGTCGGTGTTCGTGGTGGCCTCGACCTTCGCGTTCGCCGTGGGCCAGCGGCGCCGTGAGTTCGGGCTGCTGCGCACCGCCGGGGCGACCCCGGGCCAGATCCGCCGCATGGTCGTGCACGAAGCGCTCGCGGTCGGTGTGCTCGCCTCGGCCACCGGCTGTGTGCTCGGTTCCCACGGGGCTCCCGAACTCGCCGAGTGGGCGGTCGACGAGAGCCTCGCGCCCCGCTGGTTCACCATCGGCGACTACACCTGGCCCTATCACCTGGCGTTCTGGACGGGCCTGTTGGTGGCCCTGTGCGGTGCGCTGGCCGCGTCCTGGCGGGCCGGACGCACCGGTCCCACCGAGGCACTGCGCGAGGCGTCCGTCGACACCCGACCGATGACATGGGGCCGCTGGCTGTTCGGCGCGGCCCTGCTGATCACCGCCGTCGTGACCCTGAGCCTGGCCCTGGTGACGAACCCGGGCGACCTGCTGCAGCGCAAGACCTACGTGAGCCGACCCATGCTGCTGATCACCGCGGTCGCGCTGCTCGCGCCGGTGCTGGTGCGGCCACTGACCCGCCTGATCGCCTGGCTGCCGGCCCAACTGCCGGGCCCCGGCGCAATGCTGGTGCGGGAGAACGCCGCCACCGCAGTCCGCCGCACCACCGCCGTCGCGGCGCCCGTGCTGGTCACGGTCGCGCTGGCGGGCTCGCTGCTCGGCGCCACCGCCACCCTCAACGAGGCGAAGGCAACCGAAGTGCGCGATCGGACGGCAGCCGACTTCGTGGTCGCCCCGGCGGGCGACGCCGGCTTCGACGAGGCGACGCTGCGGCGGCTTCGGGCCGTGTCCGGCGCCAAGGTCTCGGCGAGCTCGTCGACCGCCGTGTACGTCCTGGAGGACGGCGTGGCGCTCATCAGATCCGATGCCAGGGCCGCCGAGCCGGAACCGCTCGCGGCAACGGCCCGTCTCCCGCTCGCCGCAGGGAAGACGGGCGATCTGGACGACGACTCGATCATCGTCAACGAGGAGTGGGAGAAACACACCGTGGGCGAGCGGGTGGACGTATGGCTCGGTGACGGCACGAGGAAGTCCCTGAAGATCGCCGCGGTCATGGCCATCGGCACCGGCAACAACGGCGTCTACGTCACCCCGCGCAACGCCCCCGCGGCGCCGGTCGACCGGGTCGACGTACGCCTTGCGGCCGGTGCCGACCCGGCCACCGTGGCCGCCGGTCTGCGTCAGGCGGTGCGAGCGTCGGGCGCGGAGGTCCTCACCAAGGACGCCTGGGTGCGTGCGACGCACCCCGAGACCGACCGGACGACCCGGACGGGCTTCTTCCTGGTGCTCGGGATCGCCCTCCTCTACACCGGTATCTCACTGGCCAACACGATGGTCATGGCGACCTCCGACCGGGTACGTGAGCTGGCTGCACTGCGGCTCGTCGGCGCCACCAGGTGGCAGGTCCTACGGCTGGTGGGCGCCGAGGCGCTGATGGTGGTCATGGTCGGCGGACTGCTGGGAGCGCTGGTCGCCGGGCTCAACCTGGTGGGCATGTGGGGCGCGCTGGGCCTGCTCTCGGTGCGGACGTCCGTCGAGATCCCGTGGGCGACGCTCGCGGCGGCCCTGGGCGCCTGCGCGCTGCTTGCCGTGATCTCGGCGGTCGCCTCGGCCGGCCTCTCCCTGCGCCGCAGCGCGTTGGAGCTGGCGAACGTACGCGAGTGACCTCCGCTCCGGCGCCGGCCTGCCCGCATGCGGACCTCGCGGATCACAGACCGAGGAACTCCTCCCGTGAATGGTAGGTGCGCTCTTGACCTGGGGCGCGGGAAAACCTGCGGAGTCCGGCAAGGGTGGCTGTGAACGCCTTCTCTGGCCCACACCAAGACCCAGCAGAGCAGCGGCTCACCTGGGCGATGGTCAGATACGGGACGACCTCGTCTGGTCCAGGCCAGCGAGCTCCGGAGGGTGACGCAGATCAGGCCGGTGCCGTCCACGGTGAGGATGGCACCGGCAGGCGGGCCGGGTCGGCTCATCGGCGGCTCGCGCTGACGGCGATCGCGGGGAGGACGGCGAGAGCGGGGACGCCGCCGGTCAGGGCGAGGACCGGGGAGCAGGCGGCCGCGACGACGAGACCGGAGCTCGGGCCGCCGGGTGGCGCCGGCGATGCAGCCGTCGATGCGCCGGACATGTACGCAGTCGGGATCCGGCGGCAGTACGTGCCCGAGATCGTTGCCGCGCACCTCGCTGATCCACTGGGCATGCTGGTTCTCGTGCTGGTACTCGTGGTTGATGAGCGTCGTGAGCAAGTGAGTTGCGACGATGCTGAGTTGTGCGGGGGGCGCCGACCCGACCTGCGGCGATGTCGCCCGTGCGGGCGTGCACGCGTTCGGCGACGGTGGTGCGGAAGTCCGTGAGTCGCCGGACGGAGGGCAGGGCTCCGCGGAATTTCTCCGGATTCGCCGAGTCCATCAGTCCGTCCAGTTCCGGGTCCGGGCTGGGCCCGGCCGCGGTGAGGTTGCGGATCACGAAGTGGGCGACGTGGGCCTGGCGCCCGAGATGCCAGCCGATGGCGCTGGAATTCTCGTGCGGGCGCCAGGACACCTCGTCGGGAATGAGGTCCATCCACAGGTCGTCGGTGTAGGCACGGGCGCGGTCGTACTCGCGCAGCAGCGCTTCGATCTCATGCATGGCTTCACCTCTTCCGCGTTCAGCGGCTGTCCTGGTCACGGAACGGGGGCGGCCGTGCGGCCAGAGGGCGTGGACAGAACGGCATGCGCCGCTCGCTCGGCGGCGGCCAGAGCGCCCTCGATGTGCCCGGCGTACCGGAAGGCCGCCTCGTAACAGGGAGTTCTCGCGAAGGCGATGCACGACGGGCGCCGAAGAGCTGCGAAAGCCGCGCGGTCAGCGCCTGTTCGATGCCGGGGCCGACGACCTGGGCCGGAGCGAAGCCGAACAACGCGGCGGGCCGCCCGTCAGACCCCGGCATGTCGTGCAACTCCTGCAACGGACCGGTCCTGCTGAACGCCGCCCCGGCGAGCTACTCGCCGCGCCAGAACGCGGTGGAGTAGCGGACGACGACCTTGGCGACCGTCACCATCCACACCGGAGTCCTCCGGGCGAGGCGGGCCAGGTCCGGGGGCGGTTCCGGATCGAATTCGATGTGCGAGAGGGCGAGCGCGGGCGGTACGGCAAGGACGACGTGCTCGGCATGCAGCACCACGCTCGACGCACGGACGTCGAGCGCGCCGATGTCGGCGCCGCAGATCCCGCTCGCCACCACGTCGACCCGCACCTCGTCGTCCCGGGGCGGTCGTGCCTCGACCGGGACGATCCCTCGGGCACCGCCGCCCTCCGCCACCTGTGCGGCCCGGTGAACACGGTTGGCATCCTGAGCCACGAGAATCGCTCCATGAAATGAAAAGGGGCACGACGAAGTCGTTCAGTGCGGCCGCCCGTGCCTACGGCGTCATCGCCTGCACCGTCATCTGCCTGCGCCGCCTCACTCGCTGATGTGCCCCTGCAACAGCTTGGCCGCCAGGTCGTGACCGTAGTCAAGGGCGAGGTCCATGGGTGTTTTCCCGTCCGGGTCTGGGAGTTTCGGGTCGGCACCGAAGGCCAGCAGTACTGCAGCGGTACGCACAGTCAGCGGGTTGCCGCTTTGCAGCGCGCCGTCGCCCTCCATGTCGATGGCGTGCGTCAGGAGCGTCATGTTGTCGCACACCTCATCTGGGTCAACGCCCCGGGCCAACAACTGGGCCAACGTCTCTGCGTCCTCGTCCTCCACTGCTTGATGAGCTGGGGTCCAGGTGTTCTCCATGGCGGCATTCAACCGTTGCCACAGCAGTCCGGCCAGCACATTCCACCGACTCTGACAGCTAATCGAGATGAGTTGTCAGAGCAGCCGAAGCGCGGCATCCGCGGGAGCTTGTCGGCGATGACCCGGTCGCTGATGCGCCGGTGCTGACAGTGCCCGCGTTGCCCTCACGGCTGTCCGAACCGACTTGGGGCCAATGCGCGACCGCGCTGCCCGAGCAGCCGGAGTTCCACCCGAATCATCTGCTCGGCAGGTCACGCCAGTGATCACAGAGCGTCGCAAATCCATGGCGTGCGGTGCGAGGCCACATCGTAGGCCAGGTTGCGGGCTGGTGCCCTTACGGCCTTTGTCGGGGCAGTGGTTGAAGCGCGGGCCATCGGGTGAGCATGGCGCTCTTGATGGCCGCGGCGAGTCTTCCCAGGCCGTTGAGCTCACTGCCGTCAGCGGTCATCTGGCTGACGGTGCCGAGACGGTGGACGAGTCGCTGCCGGGCCGTCGCCGTGCCCCAACTCCAGTCGCGGTTCGGGATCTCGGCCTGGTGGCCAACCGCTTCCCGTTCGGCTCGCTGGACCACAGGTCTGCTGCGCAGGCCGGACGTCGCCTTCAAGGCGACGGGGGACGACTATCCGCACCACGGCTCGGTGGCGCGAGGTCCCGATATTCCGGGTGCCGTGCCGGGAGGCGTTCGTGCACACTGCGCGGATGGGTGATGACGGTTCCTGGTCGCCGCAGGAGAAGGCCCTGCGGCATGTGGCGGCCCCGTCGGTCGGGCGTCCACTCGATTCGCGGATGCGGTTGACGATGAACTTCCATCCCGACCGCCTGGTGGCCGAGCGTCCGATCCTTCGCAGGCTGGCGGAAGACGGCGTCTACCGCTCGCAGTTCGTGACCGGCAACTGCAACGGTGGTCTGACTGCGTATCCGGGTGGGGACCGGTGGCGCTGGGAGAGCCGTATCTTCGATGGTGCCTGTGACTGCGCCGCAGCTGACGAGCGGCCGGTCTACGGCGCGCTGACGCTGTCGCTCGAAGCAAGGCCAGGTTCCCGGGGTACGCCGGGCCGCTACCGAAGAACCGTCCTCGACCTCAGCGGCCGTGTGCGCGCTGAGCGGCCGCCTTTCGCAACAGCTGCAGTACCACCGTCAGGCGGCCACTTGGCCCCGGAAGGTCCTGGAGGCGGCCCACGGCGAGAACCTCGAACTTCGACGCCGTCTGGCCCAGGCCAGGGTGGGTGATCGGTATCAGTTCGTGCTGTCGATGGTGTCGCGTGCGGCGAGGCGGAAGTCCTTGATCGCTTGGTAGAGGGTTCGTTCTCGTTCGGCAGCGAGGGCGGTGTCCTCGGCTTTGCGGGTGGTGTCTCCCGCGCGGGCGTCGTCGGCCATCCGCCGCATGACCTGCGCAAGGTCGCTGGAGGCGTGGGTTACTCGTTGAGCAACGTTGGCCAGGGAAGCCGGACCCTCAAGGATGACGATCTCAGCAGTGCGGTGCACCTCGCGGGCCAGGCCGATGAAGCGGCGGATTTTCTCATCGACGTCGGACAGGTCGGGTTGATCTGAGCGCAGTGCGTCGAGGATGGCATCCATGGCGATGTCGCGGTCATGGAGTGCGCTGAGGTAGTCGGCGCATGCGTCGCGGCGTTGCTGACGGCGCCACTGTTCCTGTTGTGCCTGAGCCTGCACCCGGCCGTTGACGACTGCCGCGCCCAGAGTTGCGAGGGAGCCGACGGCGGCACCCAGAACGGCTGCGAGACCTGCGTCCATGGGCCCAGTCTGCCGTGACATCTCACTCACCAGTGCGCCTGGGCTTGGTGCCCTTCTCATCGTGGGCCAGGTGTGTGCGTCTCGGCGGGCGGGAACCGGGTTCCGGTGATCCACTATTTCGACCAGACCGGCTCGGCTCGCCAAAAGAATGGCGTCTGCTGTGGCGGGGCCTGTCTCGTTAGCGCGGCGGCCGGCAGCAGGTTGTCCGGTTCGGCGCCAGGGTCCGCGGTGACGACCACTCCGGCCGTCCGACCGCCGATCCCGGCCGGCCAGACCGTGAGGTCACTCGCCAGTGCACCCTCCAGTTTCGCCTGCCGCAAGTCTGCGCCGCTGAGGTCGCAGCCTCGGAGGTCGGCCAACCGCAGGTCCGCACCGGCGAACACCGCACCCTGGGCGCGTGCCTTGCGCAGGTTCGCCTCCCGCAGGTCCGCACGCGAGAAGTCCGCCTCCCGCACATCGGCCTTGACCAGGTGCGCGCCGCGCAGATCGGCTTCGATACAGCGGACCTGGTGGAGGATCGAGGTTCCGAGTTCGGCATGCCGCAGATTGGCCGCTATGAGTGACGCCTTGCTCAGGTCGACCTGGTAGACGCTTGCCGCCTCCAGGCACGCGCCGTCAAGGTTGACTCCGGTCAGCCACAGCCCGTCACAGTCGGCTCTTCGCAGGTCGGTGAGGCTGACGTTCAGCCAGTCCGGTCGCGGTTCCCGGCGAAGAACCCCGAGACACGTCAGCGCCGTCTGAGCATCCGCGCCGCGGGTCTCCAAGGGCCGCACCGAATTGATCGACGCCTCCGCCGCCGGAGATCCCGGCTCCCGCGGCGGCCGGGGCAGGTGCGCACGAAGGTACGCCGCCATGATGGAGACGACCGCCTCGTGATCGCGGACGGAATGGTCGGCGATCCGCCACAGTGCGTAGACGCCCCCGATCCGTACATCCAGCCTGCCGCTGCCGAGCTGGTCCACGGCACCGCCGAGCTCGCCGCCGCTCCGGCGCGTCGGGTCTCCTGCGCCGTTTCGCCCACCAGGTCCGGCGGGAGACCGCCAGGACGTAGTCTCAGTTCGTTCTCCGGTGGGAGGACTGGTCGACATCGCGGGTTGAGCCGGGGCAGGCCGAGGACATGACACTGTCCTTGAGGAAGATCAGTCCCATGCGGCTTCTCGGGAGGCGGGCCGGCCGGATCAGCGATTCCGAGTGCTGGATGAGCCGTTCGTAGCCCCGGGCGTGACGGCGTGCGGTCGGCACCCCGGTGATCCCTTCGAACGGACACGGGCCTCTCCCGTCAGGCGACCGGCTCCGACATCACTCAGTCAAGTTCAGGAGCCTGAGTGCTCCCGGCAATCGGTCACGTCGCGGACCACTGAAAGACCGCCTGAATGACGGCCTGAAAGACCGCCGTCCCGGAGTTCGTCCAGGTGCATCGTCTTCCTCGCCCGCGGCCACGTCCAAGCCGGTGATCGCAGCGGTGGTTTCGTTTCGCTGTCATGCCGTACGACGGGGTGCCTGCTGTGGCAGGGGAAGTGCTGGCCCGTCGCCTCCCTCCGTAGCGGTGGGCCAGCACTTCCCGGCAGCCTCCCTCACCGCGGCCGGCACGAGCCCGCATCACGACTTTCGAAAGCTCGGACAGTCATGCCGCCGAGCCCGGTGTGCGGTGCCCGCCGCCGGGTTTGCGGCGTGGGGAGATGGTGGGCCGGATCAGTAAGCGCAGATGGCGTAGACGCTGATGCCTACGCTGCTGTAGGCGTTCTGTCGCCCGAGTGCGATCCAGCCCCGTCCGTCCGAGGTGGGGAAGCTGCCGACGAGGATGGCATCGTTGCCCTGGGCTTCGGCTCCTCCGCCGATGACGTGCTTGCCGGTCGGGCAGAAGACGGTCCTTCGCTGGAAGTTCGGGACGTTGGCGTTGGGGAGGGTGACGATCTGATAGCCGTCGATGACGCGGGTGTGTGCGGGTTTGGTGGCGGGGGCGTGCTCGGGGGCTGCCTGGGCGGCCCAGCCGGCACCGGCGGCGAGGGTGAGCGCCAGTGCGCCGGCGGTGAGGGCCGTCTTTGCTCGCATGTGTCTCCTCATGGTCGTGCGGGGCGCGTGGTTGGCATCCCGTCACTGGCACAACGGTGTCGGGCGGGGGAGACGCGGACCGGGCTATTGCTGGTCAAACACCCTGATCGGGGGAGGTGGGTGTGCGGGCGTGTGAAGGGCGCAGGTTCTGGGCACGGGCTACCGCAGTGTCGGCAAAGGCCGCGATACCGGCTGCCGGACAGTCCTGCTGACGAGCCTGCTGCTCTCCCGGGCCAGGACACCGGGCCCTGAGCCGGCCGGCTCGCAGGCGCCTGCTGTGCTGCCCGTTCCCTGCCCGGCACACACGTCGGACCCGGAAGCCTTCGTGGACCAGGAGGCGGTCCCCAAGCACCTGACCCGTGATCAGTTCCTGGCCTGGTGCTCCCGCGCCTCCCGCGACCACCAGGTCGTGTTCGACCACATCGACCGGTACGGCGTGACGTCGGCACAGCACCTGCTCATCAAGGACTTCGTCGCGAAGGTGGCCGTGGGCGAGGGCGGTTGCTGCCATGGTGTGCCGATGAACACGACACCGGACGGACGGCCCATCCCACCCGCACATGCTGACGAGCGCGCCATGCTGGAGGCATGGCTGGACTTTCACCGTGCAACTCTTGCCCTGAAGTGTTCGGGCCTCAAGGATGATCAATTACGGCTTGCCGCGGTGTCACCCTCGTCGATGACGCTGCTCGGGCTCGTTCAGCACGTGGCTGAGGTGGAACGCAACTGGTTTCAGCGTGTATTCGCAGGTCAGGATGTGCCGCCAGTCTTCGGGGAGAGCAACGTCGACGGCTATGCGCTCCGGCCGGACCGGGGGCTCGACGAGGCGACGGCTGCCTGGCAGTCCGAGGTCGCCCGAGGCCGTGAGCTGATCGCTGACGCGTCGCTGGACGATTCCGGTCGCCTGTCCGAACAGGAGGCGGGTTTCTTGGGCGATCAGGGGGTCTCCCTGCGCTGGATCATGCTGCACATGGTCGAGGAATACGCGCGTCACAACGGTCATGCTGATCTCATTCGCGAGCAGATCGACGGTGTCACCGGCGCATGAGACGTGCTTGTGCGGTCCCAAGTACCGCGCAAGCACCCCGCTCCCGCTCTCAGCCGGCGACGGCGCCCGCTCGGCCAGAGCCTCGCCGGCACCCGGGCGCGGGCTGAATCACCGCCAAGGTCAGCTGACCGCTGTGCTTCAGCTTGATGGTTCTCCACCCCAGAGCAGTGGGCCATCAAGCAATGTTCCGGGGATGTTCGTCGGGGGCATTTCGTCGATGGAACTGCGCAGCCCGACGCCGGAGGGGTCGACCCAGGCGAGCCGTGGCACCGGCTGTAGCAGGGCGTCGTATTGACGAGTGCGGGGGCCGGTGAGAAGGGTGCGGAGTTCGTCGGGGGCGGGGCGGTGACCAGGCACAGCCAGGCCAGGACGGCGCCGATACGGACCTCGGGCGGTCACCTGGGATCCGACCAGAGATCCCGGGCCCACCTGGGAGCGTGGTCATTCTGGTGTTCGCGGGCGAGTTGGGCGACCGCCAGAACCAGGCTCACCCGGACCACCGCATCGTCTTCCTTCGCCAGCCTGCACTGCAGAGCCGAGGAGACGTGTGAAAGGTCGCCGGTCGCCGCCGCCAGGACGTAGGCGGTCACGGAGCGGACCTCGGGGTCGGGGCCGGAGAGAAGAGGGAGCAGAAGGTGCAGGTCGCCCGTGAGGGCCAGCCGGGCGGCCTGGATCGTCCAGTCCACCGGGCACCCCGTGCTGCCCTCGCTCATCAACGGCTCCTCGGCGACATGAAGCAGGCCTTCCCGCGATCCGTCCCCCATGCGCTGACACCGGCCGATCTTGGCGATCAGGCGAAGGGTTCAGGCACGGAGCCAGGGGTACCCGGTCGTTGCGATCCGGAGCAGGAATGGCACCGCCAGCGCCCCTACCGCGATCGTGCCGCCTTGGTGGTGAAGATTCGTCCAGAGCTGCTGCAAGGCCGAGCTGCTGCAAGGCCCTGTCGGCGGCTTCGGCGTCTGCGGTTCCGCAGCGTCGCGAGGAGTCCGGGGATCTCCTCGCCCGGGCCGTAGAAGTGCGGGAACCGCCGCCAAGGGACCTCGTCGTACCTGAACCCGTTCTTGACCTCCCGCAGGATCGCGCCCACGGCCGTCCGCACGGCGCAGTCCGTACCGACCCACCGTTCCGGCCAGCCGAACCAATGGTCGTCGTCCACTGCTTGGCCTCCCAGTCCACCGACAGCATCCGCACTTCGGGAGAGCCTGATGACTGATGATCAAGAGGGTGGTCCCCTTCTGCCGTACTCCGTCGGCACCGTACGACCGTGACGTCATTTCGCGTGAACATCCGCACGCTCAAGATCGCCAACGCCGTCCAAACCGGTGCTCAAACGCTGCTACTTCACGTGAACGAAGGCACCCGTCGCACGAACCGCGAGGAGTTCCGCATGAACCACCAGGATGTCGACGCCGCCGTGGCAGAGATGCTGCGGACACTCAGCCCTCATACCGCCGAGGACTGGACGGTGCCGGCGGGGCCGCTCGAATGGACCTGCTGGCAAACAGCAGCGCACATCGGCCACGACCTGACGGCCTACGCAGGACAGCTGGCAGCACAGCCCACCGACGCCTACCTCCCCTTCGACCTGAACGTCCGCCCCACGGCCTCACCGGCTGCGGTACTCCAGGCCGTCACCGCCTGCGGCGGACTGCTCAGCAGCGCCTTGTCCACAGCCGACCCGACCTTGCGCGCCTGGCACTGGGGTCCGTGCGACCCCGAGGGGTTCGCGGCGATGGGCGTCGCCGAAACCCTGCTGCACACTCACGACATCACGCAGGGGCTGTCCGTGGACTGGCTACCACCAGCACCACTGAGTGCGGCCGTACTCAACCGGCTCTTCCCCGCCGCCCCGCCCGGAGACCCCACCCAGGTACTCCTCTGGTGCACCGGCCGCGGGGACCTCGACGACCTCCCTCGCCAAACCTCCTGGCGGTGGGAACCAGCACGATCGGACTGATCAAGCTGACCCCGGCGAACCGTCCCGGTCACAGCACCAGGCGTTTCGTTCGGGTCACTTGTCGAGGTGGCCCCTCGATGACTTCTGTAACGTGCTGTCAGCCGTGGGATGGGGGGGCGTGGTGAACATCCTGTCCGTGGCCATCGGGGCTGGTTTCGGCCTCACAGGGGCCGTGTTCGGGTGTTGGTTCACTGCGCGCCGACAGGACCGCATGTGGATGCGCGAACAGAAGCTGAAAGCCGGGGTCGGCTTCAACACCGCCGTGGTCCAGCTCATCGACTACCTTCGGCAAACACGGCTCAGCGACGACGACACCGTCGAACTCGCCGCCGATCTCGCGGGTCGGGTCTGGAACTCCCGGCCCAGCGAGGGCAGGGACGTTCGCAGGGCCGAGCACAGGGAAACGGAGGATCTCCTGCGCCGCTTCACCCATCAACTCCGACAGGAGATCGCGCGGACGTAGTCTCGGTCTGTTCTTCGGGGGAGGGAGATCGGTGCAGATATCGACGTGACGCTGCTGCCACCATCAATGTCAGAAGCGGCGGGCCTGTCCTGTGATCATGTGGTTCCGGAGGTGGCTTCCGCCCCCGGAACGGGGTATCCGATCTGTGCCAGATCGTCAGCGAGGTCAACGAGCTCGACGTCAGGATTCAACGCCGATACGACACTCTGAGTGAGAGGCTGCAGCGCATGGATGTGGTGGATGGCCTCGATGTCCGTAGTGACCTCGTAGTACTCCTCCGCGAACTGCTGATAGGCCTCGGGACGACCATCCGCCAAGACATCACATAGCCATTCCGTGCTGCCGCCGTCTTCCACGCTCTCAGCCAGGGCCTCGATGGATCCGGCCCTCAATCCGGAGTCTGCCTGTCCACGTCAGAAGCACACGGTCACCCGCGGTACGGGGAGTTGTTGTCGGTTCCTGTGGATCGCTGGGTTAGGACGCCGGGTTGGCGCCTTCGATGACCTGCCGCCCGGAGGCCAAGGTGGCCGATTTGAGATGCTGAACGCCTTCTCCTCGGAGCGTCACGAAGGCGGTGAGGCCAGTGTCGAGTGCTGCCACTCGATGCCCGTAGATGACGGCCTGCGTCAACGCCAGATCGATCGCTTGGGCTGAACCGCTGAGCCGGTTGAAGCGGGCGCCGCGATGGACCGGTCCCCGCAGGCAGCGCACATTGACAGTGGCCTGTTCCAGGGATGCGACGATGACCCGTTCAATCTGCAGTTCAACGCTGCTACGACGGCTGCCGGGGCTGGGGATCTCGCTCACGCGGCTGTCCCCTCTCGCGCGATCAGGACGCCGTTCTCGAACCGGGCGCCCGCACTGACCAGGGGCACCAGATGAGCTCCGGTGATTGCGCGCCGGCGGGCCTGGGCGGACTCGACGAGCTTGAACACCATCGCGAGGGCCGCGGCCGGGCTGCCGGCACCGCGGGTGACCTTGGTCCGCGACTTGACCGTGGAGAACGTCGACTCGATGGGGTTCGTGGTCCGCAGGTTCGCCTTCGTCGCGCCCGGCTGAGCGGACTTCGGAAGGCAGTTCGTGACATTGCGGGCCTTGTGGGCCCAGCACCGCTGATGCCGGGCCGCCGGAAACGCCTCGGCCAGCGCCCTCCACAGTCCCATCGCGCCGTCGCCGACAACCAGTTCGGGGTCACCCATGCGGCGCCGGCGGCAGTCGCGCAGCAGGTCGGCCCACGACTCGGTTGACTCGCTCAGGCCCTCGGCCCACACGTATACATAGTCGGTCTGGGACAACTCGCGGTCCTGGAAGGGAGCGTGGTCGTCGCTCCACTGCCTGGTCAGCCAGGTCACCGTGGCTGGTGACAGGTCGGCCGCGGAGCCGAGGAACTGCTCCAGCGCGGGCCCGGAGTCCCCGGAGGAGAGGCCGTGCTGGTAGAGCAGGGGCAGCACCTCGGAGACCTTCGGCGACTTGCGGCACCACCGCGGCAGGATCCTTGAAGAGAACCGCTTGCGTTCGCCGGTGGCCCCGTCGACACGACGGTCGTTCACGCGCGGGGCCCGGACCTTGACCGGCCCGGCCGCGGTGACCACGGTCCGTGGTAGGTGGCGGCCGTTGCGAACCACCAGCCGCCGCTCGTGATCGTCAGTTTCAGCCGCCAACTCGGCTATGTACTGGTCGACTTCCGCCTCCAAAGCGGCGGCCAGCATGCGGCGGGCGCCCTCGCGGACGATCTCGTCGATCAAGGAGCCGGACTGGGTGGAACCGTCGTCGGTGACTACGCTGAGCACGGGCGTGCCTTTCCGACCCGCGCTACGAACGCGAGCCTACTCGGTGACCATCAAAGGATCATTCGGGAAGGTACGCCTTCCGCGTGCTCTTCTGGAACCGATCCACAAGTCCCGAGCATTGGTCCAAGATGATGCCAGTCACCGCGGCCACTCGCCGCTGTCCCCGAGTTTCGCCGACAGGAGCCGATTGCTGCGGTTATGGGCTGTGACTGAGCTGCTCCCTGAATTCCCGTACCACCCCGACCCCGTCGCCACGGGCGTGATCGTGCCTTCTGGCACGGTCTGCATCTGCTGTGGGCGGGAGCGCGGGTATGTCTACAAGGGCCCGGTCTACGCGGCCGACGAACTTGCGTATCGGCTGTGCCCGTGGTGCATCGCGGACGGCGGCGCCGCCGAGCGGTTCGACGCCCACTTCACGGCCGGAACATGCCTGGGCGATGACGTGGCCCTGGAGGTCTTCGCAGCGGTCGACCAGCGCACTCCGGGCTTCACCGCGTGGCAGGAACCCCAGTGGTTCTTCCACTGCGCCGACGGCGCCGCGTTCCTGGGCCCGGTTGGGTCCGCCGAACTCGCGGTTTATCCGGAAGTACTGGAGATGTTGCGGCGGGAGGCGAACGGCTGGGGCTGGCCGTCGGAGCAGGTTGAGTATTTCCTCGCCTCGCTGGACAAGGACGGTGAGGCGACGGCATATCTCTTCCGGTGCCGAGTCTGCGCAGCCCACCTCGCATACACCGACTTCGCATAGGCCTTGCAGCCGGGTCGAACGACCTCCCGAGGGGTTTCACCCACCGGGAAGTTCGGTGTGCGCGGACAGCGGTCTTGGCTTGATCCTGAGTGATGTTCAGAGCAGGCTGCCCACCAAATCCATCGGACCCAGGACCGCCAGGGGAGATTCTGCTGTATCACGATGCCCGGGACGAGGCGTTCGACATCACGTCCCACTTCCAGGAAGACCGCTACACATACCTGACCCGGCGCGGTGACACCCTGTTCGAGCTGTGCGACGCGATGCTCCGTGAGGACGGCCCGGTGACCTCGCTGGCCGGTCTGACGCTGCTGGCCGAGCACCGGCGTGGGCACGGCGCGTTGTACGACGCGCTCAATCAGGGCGTATCGACGTGGTCAGGCTGCGCACGGCCGTGTCGATGCTTGCAGCAGCCCAAGGCCGTCGGCGGGCG
This sequence comes from Streptomyces fuscichromogenes, assembly GCF_014645815.1. GTDB lineage: Bacteria > Actinomycetota > Actinomycetes > Streptomycetales > Streptomycetaceae > Streptomyces > Streptomyces fuscichromogenes. Next base: position 277,190 of record NZ_BMML01000012.1, read on the forward strand.
CCTGGTCCCGGACGTCGATGTCTCCGCGTGGCCGCGGCCGGATGCGCTGACCAGAGCAGACCAGACCAGAAAATACCGGACCGGACCGGACCAGACGAGACCAGACCGCCTGTCCTGTCACGTCTGCGGACGCTCGGGACGCTCGGGACGCTCCAGCGACCAGTTCATCCCCGGCTGGCCGTACTTCTTCGTCGCCATGCTGGAGACGGGGCGGACGTCGTGGTGTCAGCTGCTGGACGCGGTCCGGCTCGGCTCCTACGACGACCTTGCCGAAGTCACCGCGGCTCAGGTCCGCCGCGTGGTAACCGACCTGATCGACCAAGGCCCGTCGGAGGCGGGTACCGACGACATCCTGGTCGTATGCGATGCCGGCTACGACGCCCCGAGCATGGATCATTTCCTGGAATGCCTTCCCATCGAGATCCTCGGCAGGATGCGCTCGGACCGGGTGATGCGACGGCCGGTACTCGCGCTCGGGGAGTATGCGCTGTCCTATCCCCAGGTTGGGTGACCGCCGAAGCACGGCCAGGAGTTCCGCTGTGCCGGGCCCGATACCTGGGGCGAGCCCGACGCGGAGACGGTGCAGGTCACCGACCGCTACGGCACCGCCCAGGCGATGGCCTGGGACCGCATCCACCTCAGGCTCCCCGCCCGCGGCACGCGGATCGACCACGAAAGCGAACTCCCCGTCATCGAGGACACCCTGATCCGCCTGGCGGTGGATCGTCTACCCGGTAGAGGTCCCCGACTGCCCGACTGCCCGTCTGGCTGTGGACCTCCCATACCGGCATGACCAGCAAGGACGTCGACCTGCGCCGGCAAGCGTTCCTGCGGCACTTCGATCTTGAACAGCCTCTCGACTCGAAAGGCAGGCGCTCGGCTGGACCCGCCCCAGACTCCGCAGCCCCGAGGCCGCGGACCGGCGGACGTGGCTCGTGATCGCGGCACATACCCAACTCCGGCTCATTCCGGCCTGTGTACCCAAGCCCTCAACTCCCGGCCCGGGGCGCCCACTCGGCTCGAAGAACCGGCGGCCTGCCACCAGTTACGACGTGGGCAAGACGACCGGACGTCCTGAAGCGTCGCTGAACGCAATCAGGGCAAAGCTCACAAGCCGTGAAAGAACAAACCGAAGGAAGGCCGCAAGACACGCAACCCCATATGCGTGACGTCGATTGCCAGGGCGGCCAGCGTGTCCATCGGCTTCATCTGCCAGCGCCCTGTCCTGCGCCCACAGGTTGAGGCCCTTCGCGGTGCGCGAGGCGATTCCGTCGCCGAAGACGGGCACCCATGCGGCACCGAGGCAGCCACCGGTGCCCTGGTTCGCCGCCTCACTCGGCAACTCGCCACCGAGTGCCGCAACACATCGCCCGGGTGAAAGACGTCCTCGCCGCGGCCCACTGTGAGCTTCTCGAACTCCGAGGACAGCTCCGGAGCGGATTCATTGGTCAGCCAGGAAGTCGTTCTCGACGGCGGGGGTGATGCGGGTGAGCCAGTACTCGGCTTCGTCCTGTCCCAGGACCCGATCAAGGCTGAGGGTGGGGACCATATTCTGGAAGATCCGGCCGACGCCCATGCCATAGTCCGCGTTCGGTGGGTGCAGTACCAGCACGCGGGTGCCTTCGAGCGGCTTGATGTCGGCGGGTACCCCTTCCGGAGAGACATAGGCGCCATGGCCGTCGAAAAGGCGGAAGCGACGGAGCGCCGGGTTGTCGGGGCCCAGGTGCGGGTCGGCGTCCGTCGCTGCCTCGACCCACGAGCGGTCGGGGCGGACCCCCGGAACCATGCCTTGGTCGGAGTCGCCGATGAGCCGGTCCGCGAGCAGGGTATGCAGCTGAAAGTTGTCCCCGACACCACTCATCGTGAGGACATACCCCCTACAGGCACGGGGGTTGAGGACGACCAGAGGCTCGTCGTCCAGGACGGCAGCCAATTTTCCGACCCAGTCAGCGCGCTGCGACCGGTCGGCGACCGCTGCTGCGTACTCCCGCAGTTCGGTCTTGACCTCAGTGGGCAGCACCGCACGGAAAGGACCGTGCCCCAAGACGGTGATCAGCGCCTTGAGCCAGTCCTCCATGTCGAACCAGGACATGGCGATCCGGGTCAGGTCCTCCTCGTCCGGGCGCCCTTCCGGCCTGGCCAGGGTGACGAGAGCCTGCACCAGCTGCTTCGTGCTGGTGCTCACCGGCTCCGGCAGCGGCCGTCCTGGAGCCGCTTCGGCCCAGCACCCCGGGACCAGATCGTTGAGCATCATCGCCTCCGCGGCGCGCCGTGGCAGCACGTTGGCCAGCGCCAAGGGTGAACCGCCCCATTCGACGCACGCGCCCGCCAGGACGGCCGTCTTGGCGAAGTCGCCCGCCAAACCCGGCAGCCACGGCGCAAGAGCTTCGACCGCGGCGGTCAAACTCGCGGAGCCTCCCGCACGCGCGGTGTCCCCCAATCGCGACATAGCCCGCTGGTAGCCGGAAGCCGAACCAGACCTCATCTGCGCGACAAGCTCGTCAACGAGCTGGGGTATCTCCGAAGGCACGGCGGCACGCTAGCAGGGCCACGCCCCCCGCTTCACGGCTGGTGCCCGAGCTAGGAACTCCGGGGTCAGCGGAGCGCCGAGCGATTGTCAGCGACACGCTGCTGACGCTGTCAACAGGAGATACGACTCGATGTAGGGCCAAGACTCCGGAAAGCAGATGATCAGTCTGCAGTTCGGGGGCGATCCGAACGAGGCTCGGGGGTGAACAACCTGACGGACTGGGCGACCGCGCTCAGCCGTCTCGGTCTTGGCTGTCCATCCGGACCGGCGTCCCGCCGACGACCAGCTGGTCCCGTAGGCCGGAGCGGGGATGCGAATGCCGTGCGCCGGGGGTGGCGGTGTGGGGGCGTGACGAGAGGCCGGGCCTGCCGCATTCCTCCGAGCGGCAGGCCCGGTCCTGTGCGGTCAGCGGGCGAGGGCGAGGGCGAGGGCGACGGTGATGGGCTGGGGCGTTGAGTGTGGCGTTGTCGTGGGCGTGGGCGTGGGCGTTGAGTTGTTCTGTCGGTTCCGGGTCGACACCGTGTTGTGGGTGTTGGTGGTGTTTTTGGTCTCGGTGGGTGTCCGGTACGGCGGGGCGGCTGGGGGTGTTTGCCTGCGGGCTTGCTGGCTGAGCCTTGTGGTTGGTCGGTGTGCTCGAAGTCGCGGTCGGCCGTGGCGGTGGTCGGTTTGGTTCGGTTAGGTGTCGCGTGCGTGCAGCAGCAGGCTGCCGGTCATGAGTGCGGTTGCGGCCCAGGTGGCGAGGACGCCCAGTCCGGCCCAGGGGCCGATGGGCCGCTCGCGCAGATGGACGGTGGCCTGGACCGCGAGTCCGGCGGTCATGGGGGAGATCTGTTGGAGGCGGTGTTGCCAATGGGGGTTGTTGACGACTTGGGTGAGGATGGGGAACAGGTAGAGCAGTCCGAGGACGGTTGCGATGGCGCTTGCTGCGTCCCGGACGGCTGTTGCTGTGCCGAGGGCGAGCAGGGCGATCAGGGCGAGGTAGAGGACCGAGCCGGCGGCCGCGCGCAGGGTTGGGCCGTCGGCCAGGGTGAGCGGGGCGTAGCCGTGCGCGGCGGTGAATCCGTTGCCGGGCAGGACGCAGCGGCCGGCGAGGAGGGAGGCCAGGACGGCAGCCGTTCCGGAGGCGAGGACGACTGTGGTGAGGACGGTCGCCTTGGCGGCAAGGACGGTGAGCCGGTTCGGCACGGCTGTGAGCGTGGTGCGGATCATCCCGGTGCCGTACTCGTTACTGATGGCCAGCACCGCGAGGACGGCGATGACCGCCTGTCCGACGGTGATGCCGGTCAGCGCGAGCTTGACGGGGTCCTGGCCGCACCCTGTGTCCGGGCACTTCACGGCCTTGGCGGTGCCGCAGCCGACGGCCACGGTCAGTGTGATGGTCAGCAGGAGCAGCCTGCCTGTGTCCCCTGCGGTGCGCAGCTTCGTCCACTCGGCGTGCAGGGTGTGGGTGAAGGTCACGTGCCACGCGCCGTTCGCCGTGTCCGCCAGTCGCGTACTGCCCAGGGGGTTCATACGTCCCTCCTGCGCAGCCGCACCACGGCCAGGCCGAAGGCGATTGCGGCGTATCCGCCCAGCACGGCGAGGCCGGCCCAGGGCGCCAGTGGGTAGTAGCCGGTCGAGGGTTCGTACACGCTGAGGACCTGGGCGTACTGGGGCAGGGTCTGTTGGACGGCGAAGCCCGCGGCCGGGGTCACCCGCAGCAGCCACTGGGAGACGCCCGGGGGCAGCACACCGGAGGTGGCGAGCAGGAAGGGCAGCACGATCGATGCGATGACCAGGGTGATTGCCGTGCCGCTGCGCCGTAGCAGGGTGCCGACGGCGAGAGCGAGTACGGCGGCGGCTGCGCAGAGCAGGCCGGTGCCGGCCATGACGCGTGCCTCGGTCGCGGAGGTGACGGGGAGGATGCGGAAGCCTCTGCCGCGCGTGCTGTGTTCCCCGAGGGCAAGGGTGATCGCGGCGGCTATCAGGCCGGTGACGGACGCGATGCCCCCGGCCACCAGTGCCTTGGCGCCAAGTACCCGGCCCCGCAGGGGAGTTGCGGTCATGGTCGTGCGCAACAGGCCGTGGCGGTACTCGCCGGTGATGAAGACCGTGCTCACGGCGGCCAGCACGATGAGCCCGGCGAAGGTGCCGACGAGGAAGTTCTCGACGGTGAAGCCGGCGCCCATGACGGGTCCGCCGACGACCGGTGCGATGTCGCCGGCTCCGGTCACGGTGTACCCGCCGCCGCTGGTTGGGGTGAAGTCGCCCTTGGTGGTGTTCGTGTAGCTGCCGGAGGTGCCTGCGTCGCCGCTGACCTGGGTGCCGCGCCAGGCGCTCTGGGACCAGTTGCCGGTGAGGGCGGGGCGGCCGAAGGTGCCGGTGGCGACGGCAGGGCTGAAGCCTGTGCCTGTCGCGGTGTTCTGCTTGGCCTCCGGTGAGGTGGCGAAGAGCCCGGCCTGCACGGTGCGTGCGAGTCCGGGCAGCTTCGCATGGCCGGCCTTGGTCCAGTGGGAGCCGTCGGTGGAGGTGTAGCCGGTGAGGCTGTCGCCGGAGCGGACCAGGCGCAGCTGGCGCGGGTACTCCGGGGCGGCCTTGCTTAAAGGACCCGCTGTGTCGTGCGTGTAGTTGTACTGCATGCGCACGCCGTGGCCGCCGGTCGCCATGACCGCCGCGTACGGGGATCCCTGGGTGAGGCCTTCCTTCACGATGATCCCGGCCTTCGCCCAGGGCTGGGCGCTCCGGGCCGTTCTGCCGGTGCCGGTGCCGGTTCCGGTGTCTGTGTCGGTTCCGGTGTCGGTGTCGGCCGTACCGGTCAGCGACTGCAGGGCAACGGTGAGGGTGCCGTCGCCGGTGAGCGTCCGGTGGACGAAGTAGAAGCTGTCGTTGACGGCCTCGCCGCCGGGGCCCTTCGGGTACGCGGCCGAGTGGGCGCCGCGACCGCCGGGGGCGGGGGCGGCGGTGCCGAGCAGGCCGACCACGATGGTCACCAGGAGCGCCCCCGCCGTGGCGAGGACCCAGCCCCGTACGGTACGGAACTTCGTCCACTCGGCGTGCAGCGTCCTGGGGAACCCGTCTCGCTCAGCGGGCCTGGTGGCCGGGGGACGAGAGGTAGGGGCGGTGGTCATCGGGTGGCCTCCGGTGCCGGGATGCCCCGGTACTGGACCGTGTCCCGGGTGAGTTCCAGGTATGCCTCTTCGAGGGTCGCCCGGTGCGTGGAGACCTGGGAGAACGGCACCCCGTTGCGGGCGAGCAGGGCCACGGTCTCCGCGTCGGGCAGGCCCGTGATGGTGAGGGTGTCGGGGCCGGTGGCGACGGTGATGGCGCCCGCGCCGTGCAGGACCTGGGCGGCGCGCGCGGGGGCGGAGGTACGCAGGGTGACCCGGCCGCCGGACGCCTCGGCGAGCAGCTGGGACACGCTGGTGTCCGCGATGACCCGGCCGTGGCCGATCACGACGAGATGGTCCGCGGTGTCCTCGAGCTCGCTCATCAGGTGGCTGGAGACCAGGACGGCGCGGCCCTGCCGGGCCAGCTCCGCCAAAAGGCCGCGCATCCACACGATGCCGTCGGGGTCGAGGCCGTTGAAGGGCTCGTCCAGCATGACGACCGGCGGGTCACCGAGCAGCGCGGCCGCGATCCCCAGGCGCTGGCGCATGCCGAGTGAGAAGCCACCGGCCCTGCGGCGGGCCGCTGTGCCCAGGCCGGCCTGCTCGATGACCTCGTCGACCCGCCGGGCCGGCAGGCCCTGTGAGTGGGCCAGCCACAGCAGGTGGTGGCGGGCGGTGCGGCTCGGCTGCAGTGCGGAGGCGTCGAGCAGTGCTCCCAGATGCCGAAGCGGGCGACGCAGGGTGCGGTACGGTACCCCGCCGACCAGGGCTTTTCCTTCCTCGGCCGTGTCGAGGCCCAGGATCACGCGCATGGTGGTGGACTTGCCCGCGCCGTTGGGGCCGACGAAGCCGGTCACCCGTCCGGGCCGCACGGTGAACGTCATCCCGTCCAGAGCCGGCTGCGGCCCGAAGCGTTTGCGCAGACCGATGACCTCGATCGTCGCCTTCGTACTCTCATGGCTCATGGGCCCCACCCTGTGACCGGGCGGGTTACATGGGCCGAACGGCCGCTGTCATCCCGCTGTTAGGTGTCTCGGCTTAGCCTGGCCCGGTAGGTGTTGCGGTGCGGTGACGGGAGGGGAGTATGCGGATGACATGGGGTCCGCCCCGAGGGTTCTTGGGCCTGATGGCTCGGTTCGGCCTGCGCCGTGGCACTGCCCGTACACGCTTCACCGTCCTGTACGTGACGTTGTTCCTGCTGTCGGGAACGGCGCTGCTGGCCATCGCGGCCGTGGTGGCGTCCGGCGGATCTCGTTCCAGCCGGACCGCCCCCGGCGGCGGCACCGCTGAGCCGCCCGTCACGGCGGCGCGGGCGAAGGGCCGCATCGCCGGTCTGGAGCAGCAGTTGGCCCAGGCGCATGACACCCAGTCCCGGCAGATCCTGGCCGGCTCCGCCATCGCGCTCGCCGTGATGGCGGTGATCTCGGTCGCTCTCGGCTGGTTCGTCGCCGGCCGGGTGCTGCGCCCGCTGCGCGTGATGACCGCGGCCACCCGCCGGATCACCGCCGACAGCCTGCACGAACGCCTGGCCATCGGCGGCCCCGGCGACGAAGTGAAGGACCTCGCCGACACCATCGACGATCTTCTCGGCCGTCTGGAGGGTTCCTTCGACGCCCAGCGGCTCTTCGTCGCCAACGCCTCCCACGAGCTGCGTACCCCGCTCACCACAATGCGGGCCTCCCTGGACGTGGCTCTCGCCAAGCCGGGACCGGTGCCGGAGAGCATGGCCGTGCTGGCCACCCGGATACGCACCGAACTGGACCGGGTGGACCGGCTGCTGGAGGGATTCCTCGTCCTGGCCCGCACCCAGCACGGTGAGTTCACCGACTCGGCGCGGCTCGCCCTCGGTCCGCTCGTGCTGACCGCTCTGACCGGACGGGCGAAGGACATCGCGGCCAAGGGGCTGACCGTGCGTGCCCACCGGATCGACGACTCCGCGTGGGTGTGGGGCAGCCGGGTGCTGCTGCGCCGGGTGGCCGACAACGTGGTCGACAACGCGATCGCGCACAATGAGCCCGGGGGCTGGATCAGTATCGCGGTACGGGCCGAAGAAGACGACGCGGACGCCGTGTCCCTCGTCGTGGAGTCCGGCGGACCGGTCCTCGACCAGCGGCGGGTGGCAGGCCTTGCGCAGCCCTTCCGCCGCCTCGGCGCCGACCGGACCGGCACCGGCCAGGGCAGCGGCCTGGGCCTGTCCATCGTCGCTGCCGTCACCCAGGCCCACCACGGCATCCTTGACCTGCACGCCCGCCCCGACGGCGGCCTGCGCGTCACCGTCACCCTCCCTCCTGCGGACGGCGGGACGAGGGTGCAGGCGCCTGGCATGGAGACGGGCGTGGCGCGTTGAGAGTCCTGGTGGTCGACGACGCCCGCGCCCTCGCGGAAGTCGTCTCCGAGGGGCTGCGTGACCAGGGCATGGCCGTGGACGTGGCATATGACGGGCTGGACGCCGCAGCCAAGCTGGACGGCACTGCATACGACGTCGTCGTGCTCGACCGCGACCTGCCAGGCATCCACGGCGACACCCTCTGCCAGATGATCACCGAGCGGGACGGCCGTGTGATGGTCCTGATGCTGACCGCCGCCGACTCACCAGGCGACCGTGTCAGCGGCCTGACCCTGGGCGCCGACGACTACCTCGCCAAGCCCTTCCACTTTCCCGAACTCGTCCTGCGTATCCGCGCCCTGGCCCGCCGCCGTCCCGCCGCCCGGTCGCGCATCCTGAGCGCGGCGGGCATCGAACTCGACCCGATACGCCGCACCGTCGGCCGTGACGGCCGCCGACTCGACCTCTCGGTGAAGGAGTTCGCGGTCCTCGAAGCCCTCCTGAACGCGAGCCCCGCCTTTCTCAGCACGGAGAACCTCCTCGAACAGGTCTGGGACGAACACGCCGACCCGTTCACCAACACCGTCACGGTGACGGTCAGCCGCCTGCGCCGCAAACTCGGCGATCCCCCGGTCATCGCCACCACACCCGGCGTGGGGTACCGGATCACCGGCCCAGCTGCCCCACCCGACTGAGCGGCCGCCACGGCCGACAGCAGCCCGGGAACGGGGCCCGGGGATGGGTTCTGCGAACGGTGACCTGCGGACTCGTGGGCGGCTCCGGGGTGTTCGCGAGCGTGACCGTGATCAACGGTCGGCACGTGTACCTGGTCCCTGTCCCTGTCCCTGTCCCGGTCCTGGAGCTGGGGACCGTGGCGGTGTAGCCCGGGGGTCCGGGCTCCGGCCCTCGGGTGTGGATGAGGCCGCTTCAGGCGGTCGACGCCGGCGCGTGTGTGATGTGTTCTGACACGAGGTCCTTGCGGGCCTGCCGCCCTTACGAGTTGATATGTGATAGCGGGTTTGCTGTGTCTGGCCTGGTCGGGTCCTGTTTTGAGGCAGTGCTGGTGTGGTCGGTGGCGGGTTGGGAAGGCCCCTCTGGAGGCATGCGGCATGTGGTGTGTGCGGGGTTGGGTGATTATGTGTGGGAGGGGAGTTGTTCGCGTACCCATGCGGGGTCGGGGTTGGTGTGCGTGCGGCCTGCTATGACGATGGTCGGGACGGTCTCGTTGCCGTTGTTGGCGGTTCTTACGGTGGCGGCTGCCGCTGGGTCCTGCCAGATGTTGACCCAGTGCAGGCGGTGGGCGTTGCGGCCCAGCCTGATACGCAGCCGCATGCAGTACGTGCAGCCCGGCCGCCAGTAGACGACTGGCTGTCCGTCGGCCGCGCTGCGCCGCTCTGCTTCCTGCGCATCGATGGATCTCGGGAAGATCAGGGGGGAGTTCACGACGGCGAGTGCCATGAACACCGGCAGCTCGGCCACGGCTGTGCCGGGGCTTCCCGTGAGGACCAGTGCGGCTGTGACGGCCGCACCGCAGGTCACGAGGAGTACCGGCAGGATCCAGACGCGCATCATGAGGGTGCAGACTATCCGGCCCGACCGGGCTTTGGCTGCGTGGCGGCGGCCTTTCTGCTGTCTGCTGTGCCCGCGTGGGGGATGGGAATCTCCAGGGGTGTCCGTGGGTGTGCCGCACGTGGGGATTACTGGGCCCTGGCGTCGCGGGTGGGCCGGGCGAAGAGGCAGGGTGCTGGCAGTGAGGGCCGGGAGGTAGGGCGGTCGGGAGTGCGTGGGTCTGGTGTGGAGGATGCTTTGCGGCTGTTCGGGCGGAGGCCCGGCCGGGGTCGTCCTGGGTTCCGGGACCGCGGCGCGGCTGCCGGGTCGTTGGGCCGTGGTTCGTCCTGGCTCTTCCTGGCGTGCGTAGATGGCTCCGCCCGCCCGGTTGTTGGTGCGGGGTGTTCGCCGACTGGGGGAGGGGCAGGGAACCGGTCAGGCGCAGATCCGGCCGGGTCCGCTGGAGAGTGGGGAACCTGCGCGTGAGGAGGGGCATGGCATGGCCGGCCTGTGCACCCAACCGGCTCGGCCCGGACCCGGGTGTCCTTGCGGCGCGTCATCCGCTGCGGTCTGGGGCGAGTCTGTGCGGCGGGCGAGGCCCGTGCCCCGCCCGCGCGCGACAAGGGCCGGCGCCCGCCTCGGCGGACCCGACCGGTGGCAGGCCCGGGCGTTCCACCCCTCGTCGGTGCCGCCTGATCGCCTGCCGGCATGTTCCGGTGTTCTGTGTCCGGGTTTCTTTGGTGGGGCTTTGGTGGTGTGGGTGAGGGTGGCTGTCTGAGGCGTGCTCACGGTGTGCTGGATGGTGGGGTGGTTGGTTGTGGCTGGTTCGCGTGTGGTGGTGTCGGATGTGCGGGGCGGGCGGCGTTCGGTGGTCGAGGCGAATGCTGTTCTACGGCGGGCCGTGGGGCGGGGGGTGAGGGATCTGGTGGTTGATTTCGATGTGCCGACGGGGCGTGGCTGTGATTCTGATGTGCCGGGTGTCGGGGGTGGGGTGGGTGTGGGGGGTGTGGCGGTCGACTCGATTGATGACATGCGGGTGCTGTTCGCGGGTGTGCCGTTCGGCCGTGTGACCGTGGTGTTGGCTGCTGACGCGGTGGCTGCTCCGTTGCTGTTGCTGTATCAGCTGGTCGCGGAGGAGCGCGGGGTGGCGGGGAGCCGGCTGGCTGGTGGGGTGGGTAATGATCCGTTGCGTGGGTTTGTGGTGCGGGGTGTCGGGGTGTTCCCGCCCGGGCCATCGGTGCGGCTGGCCGCGGATGTTCTGTGTTATTGCGCGGCTGAGCTTCCGCGTTGGGTGTCTGCCGGGTTGTCCGGCTGTGAGCTGGCCGGGGTGGGTGCGTCTGCGGCGCAGGAGATTGCTTTCACGGTGGCTGACGGTCTTGCGTATGTGCGGGCGGCTGTGGCGGGGGGTCTGGATGCGGGTGTGGCTGTTTCGCGGTTGTCATTTGTTTTCGCGGCGGGTGTCACGGTTGTTGAGGGTGCGGCGAAGGTTCTTGCCGCGCGTCGGGTCTGGGCCCGGTTGGTGGCGCGTGAGTTCGGTGGGCGTGTTGGGGTGTTGTGTGGTGCGCGGTTCGGTACCTGTTCCCTGGGTGCTGACGGCGGGTGGAGTGTGTCGCGGACGGTGTTGCGGGCGCGGTCGTCCGTCGGGTTGTGTGCTGTTGAGCGGCTGGCTGGGGAGGTGGCCGGGGCCGCCTTTGGCCTTGTGGAGGGGGTGGAGCGGGCGGGTGGCGTGTGGGGTGCGGCCCGGGGCGGTTTTCGCGGTGCCGGGCTTGCGCGTGGCGGGTGCCGGTGCGGCCGGGGTGTGGGGGGTGGGGTGGGTGGTGGCGTGGTGGGGCAGGTGGAGTGTCTTGCGAAGGTTCGGGCGTGGCGTTGTGCTGAGCGGGTTACTGGTGCTTTGCGGGCGGTGGGTGTGGTGGCGGAGGGCGGTGGGAATGTCCTTTTCCCGATGAAGGATGCGCTGGCTGCGGGTGCGACGGTGGGTGAGGTGTGTGGTGTGTTGCGGGGAGTGTGGGGTTCGGGTGGTGTGGAGCGCGGGTGGTTTTGACGGTGTCGTGTTGGGCTCGTCCGGCGGAACATGGGCCGTGGCTGAGCGCCGGCCGGTGCCTTAATCGTGTTGACCGCTCGGGGCAGGCAGTGCTGGAGTCGGCGCGTGGACAGCATCCCCGCCAACCGGCGGCTCTGGAACCGGATCAGCAGCGCCTACCAGCACGAGCACGACCCGCAAATCGGCGCCGCGCCCCGGCTGTGGGGCATGTACTCGATCCCCGACGAGTACCTGCATGCCCTGGGCGATGTCACCGGTAAGCGCGTCCTGGAACTCGGCTGCGGCGCCGGCCAGTGGTCCAGGGCGCTCGCGGCCGAGGGCGCCAATGTGGTCGGGCTCGACCTGTCCGAAGCGCAACTCGCTGCAGCGGCCAGGGCGATGGGAACGGCCCGCTATCCGCTGGTGCAAGGCGCCGCTGAAAAGCTTCCGTTCGCCGCCGGCAGCTTCGATTTGGTGTTCTGTGACTTCGGTGGGCTCAGCTGGGCTCCCCCGCACCTGGCCGTCCCACAGGCCGCACGTGTCTTGGGTCGGGGCGGGCGGCTGGTGTTCAACGTCGCCAGTCCATGGTTCGAAGCCTGCTACGACGAAGTCGCCGGCCGCGTGAGTACGACGCTGCAGCAGGACTACTTCGGGCTGGGCGCCATCGCCGAGGGCGATGGCGCGAGTAGTTATCAGCTCACCTACGGCGGTTGGGTCAGGGTCCTGCGCGGCGCGGGTCTCATCATCGACGACCTCATCGAGCCGCGGCCCGAACCGGGAACACCCAACGGCTACAACAAGACCGACCCACCCGACTGGGCACACCGCTGGCCGGCGGAACTGCTCTGGGTGACCCATAAACCGTGAGTTCCGCCGCGCCGTGACGTGAAGGGATTCCCCGGCGGTGCGGGCCGGGCTGGGTGGGTTGTGGTTGTGGTGTGGGTTGGGGGGTGAAGTTTGGGGGTTCTTTAGTGGTGGTGGTGAGGGTGGGTGTTGTCAGCTCGGTGTGTGGCCGGGGTTGGTGTCGATGGGTGGGGGTGTGTTGTATGGCGGGTGGTCGGGGTGGTGATGGTGGGGCGTGGGTCCGGCGTTTTCATTCTGGTGGGTCTGGTGGGTCTGGTGGGTCTGGTGGGTTGGGTGGGTTGGGTGGGGGGTGGTTGTGTCGGTTGGTGTGTTTGCCGCATGCGGGTGGGACGGCGTCGTATTTTTTTCCGTTTTCTGAGCGGTTGGTGGGGTGTGCGGATGTGGTGGCGGTGCAGTATCCGGGGCGTCAGGACCGTCGGGGGGAGCGGGCGTTGACGTCGGTGGCGGGGCTGGTCGGGGGGGTGCGTGAGGCGTTGCGTGGCTGGGATGATCTGCCGTTGGTGTTGTTCGGGCACAGTATGGGTGCTGTGGTTGCTTTCGAGTTGGCGCGTGTGCTGCGTGGGGAGGGTGCGCAGCCGTTGGGGCTGATTGTTTCGGGGCGGCGTTCGGCTGCTGTGTGCGGGGACGGGCGTGTGCATGTGCTGGGTGATGATGCGCTGGTGGAGGAGGTGCGGGTGCTGTCGGGTACGGATCCTGGTCTGCTGGGGGACCGGGAGGTGCTGTCGATGGTGCTGCCTGCGTTGCGGGCGGATTTCGAGGCTGTGGAGACCTACCGGTATGTGCCGGATGCGGCGGGTGGTGTGCCGTTGAGCTGTCCGCTGACGGTGTTCACGGGCAGTGCCGATCCGCGGGTGGGTGTGCAGGAGGCGATGGCGTGGCGGGAGCTGACCGAGGGGGTGTTCTCCTTGCGGGTGTTTCCCGGGGGGCATTTCTATCTCGGCGGGCAGGTCGCTGAGGTGTGTGAGGCGGTCGCGGAGAACATCCGTGTGTTCACCGGGACGCGGGTGCAGGCGTCGGCCGGCGGGTGACGGCCGGCGGGTGACGGCCGGCGGTGCCCCTTGCCGGCCCGCCTGCGGGCGGGCGGCGGGCCGGGCGGGCGGGTGTGCTGGCGGGGCGGGCGGGTGTGCTGGC
>NZ_BMML01000013.1 GCF_014645815.1 Streptomyces fuscichromogenes
ACAGATCTCCCCGTCCCACGCGCAGATCATTGCGGACAGCAGTGATCTTTCAAAACACGACCTAGGCACTGCCGACTCAGCACGGCCGACTAGGCAGATGTGTCGTGTCCATTGCCTTCGACAGCTGATGACGGTAGGAACGCATGCGCTCCCGGTCCGTCCGTCGTGGGCGACACGGAGCGCTCGCCCGTCCCCAGCAGACCGGTCAGTTGCCCGATCGGAGGCGACCCGTGCCAGATCAACGCCCGCGGCCCCAGCAGCTGGACTCCCCGCTACTGCCGAAGATCTTCAAGTACATGGCCAGGATCCAGGTGTGGGTCTACCGCCGTTCCCGTGGCCGCATCGGCGGGAAGTGGCGCATCGCCGCGGGCTTCCGCAAACCCGTCCCCACCCTGCTCCTCGATCACATCGGCCGAAAGTCCGGCAGGCTCTACACAACACCCCTGCTCTACATGGCCGATGGCCCCCACACGATTGTCGTGGGTTCCCAGGGAGGGCTTCCCAGGCACCCGCAGTGGTACCTCAACCTCCGCTCCAACCCCGACACGTACATACAGATCCGTGCCGCGCGGACACCGGTTCACGCACGCACCGCGGATCCTCAGGAACGCTCGCGCCTCTGGCCGCTGCTGCTGGAGGTCTACGCCGACTTCGCGCTGTACCAGGAGTGGACCGACCGTGAGATTCCGGTCGTGATCCTTGAACCGCGGACCGACGGGTAGGAAGAATCCCGCCCACTGCCCGGCAAGCGCCGGCGGATGCCGTACGGCGAAGACACCGACGCGGGGTGGAGCAGCTCGGTAGCTCGCTGGGCTCATAACCCAGAGGTCGCGTGGTTCACATCCCGCCCCCGCTACCGACGTCCGACAGCAAGGTTGCAGGTCGTACGCCGTCGCCACACGTGTCCGGGTGCCTTCGCACGTCAACGGCGTCGGCGTCGACCAGCGCCAAGATGTCCCACCGGGCGGTAGGCAGCGAGGTGAAGCGAGAGATCACCGTTTCAGCGCCACGGCTCCCAGCTGGGGTACGACCGTGGGCTCTGCGCCGGGCTCCGGCCGCCACAGCGAGCAGGACACGAGCCCGGGCTCCAGGAGGGTGAACCCGTCGAAGTACTGGGCGACCTCCTCGCTGCTGCGGGCGGTGACCGGCGGTTTGGCGTTGGCGTTCCAGAACGCCATCGCCTCGAGCTGCAGGTCGCCGCCGAGTTCGGGCTCCGTGGTGGGATGGGTCAGTACGAGGAAGCTGCCGGGGGCCAGCGCCTCCACGAGCCGACGTGCGATGGCCCGCGCCTCGTCACCGTCGAGGACGAAGTTGAGGATGCCGAGCAGCATGAGTGCGGTGGGCTCGGTGAAGTCGAGCGTGCGTCCGGCGATGCGCAGAATGGTGTCCGGGTCGTGCACATCGGCGTCGATGTAGTCGGTGGCGCCTTCCGGCGTACTGGTCAGCAGGGCGCGTGCGTGCGCGAGCACGATGGGGTCGTTGTCGACGTACACGATCCGCGACTCGGGGGCGATCCGTTGGGCGATCTCGTGGGTGTTGTCCAAGGCCGGCAGGCCCGTGCCGATGTCGAGGAACTGACGGACGCCGTGCTCCTCTGCCAGACAGCGCACGGCGCGGCCGAGGAACTCCCGGTCGGCGCGCGCGATGTCGCGGATGACGGGGATCATTCCGGCAACGTGATTGCCTACCTGCTGGTCGACCTCGTAGTTGTCCTTGCCGCCCTGCCAGTAGTTCCACACGCGAGCGTTGTGCGCCGTCCCGGTGTCGAGTCGCTGCGCTGCGGCGGTGGCGCTCTGGTTCTCGCTCACGTCTTCCTCTCCTCGCACGCCCAAGGACCGCGTGAATCAAGGCACTTGCGGTCACGGCTGCGCTGTGGCACATCGGTGGGCGTCATTCTGCCGTACACCGCCGTCGTCATGTCCCGGAACAGGTGGGGCGGAGGACGATGAGATCCACCAGGCGTTCTCATGATCAGCTCCCGGCCGGCCGCTGCGGAACTCGGCTCACCCTGGGGAACGTCGTGGACCTCGCTCGTCGGCGCCCAACACTGCACCTGGGCTCTCGACGAAAGCCGCACCGGGCACGAAGGTGACCGCAACCCGGTCCTGGACCAGGGACGGGCGTACCCCTGGTCGGGAGCCCGGCTGCCGTCCGTCCCGGAGTAAGATCACGGCCGCCGGGGCGGCGCTCTCCGAGCGCCTCGCCAGGAATGATGCCCTGATCCAGCAGGTGGACCGGCTCGGCACGCGTGAAGGCGCGCAGCGCGCCGGCGAGAGGGCACAGAGCGGGCTCGACTTCGACGGTGTCTTCTGCATCACCGATTCCCTGGCCATGGGTGTGCTGCGGGGCCTGGCCGACTCCGGCATCCCGGTGCCGGAACAGGTGAAGGTGATCGGCTTTGACAACATCTCGGAGAGCGAGTTCCTCATCCCGTCGCTCTCCACGGTCGATCCCGACCACCGCAGCATGGCCGAGCGTGCGGTCGACCTGCTGATCAGGCGCGTCGAGCAGACCGAGCCGGCCTTCGGTCACGAGGAGTCCGTCGGAGAATTCACGTTGGTGATCCGCGAGTCGACGGGCGGCTGAACCCTTCCCCGGCCGGCGCGGATCAATCAGTCCCGGTGTCAGTCCGCTGTCTGCTGACCCGCCGTTCCTCGGGCGGGGAGGTCGATCAGTGGGGACAGCCTCACCAGATGATTCCCGGGGGTACCGAAAACGAGCTGGTCGGCCTTGGCCCGCTTGAGGTAGAGGTGTGCCGGGTGTTCCCAGGTCATCGCGATGCCGCCGTGCATCTGGACGCACTCCTCGGCCGCGAGCACCGCGACGTCCGCGCAGTACGCCTGGGCGACGGACGCGGCGACGGCCCGGTCCGGGTCGTCGGCCGCGGCGGTCACGGCGGCGTACCGGGCCACCGCATGGGCCGTCTCGACCTGGACGTAGAGGTCGGCGAGCCGGTGCTTGAGCGCCTGGAAGCCTCCGACCACCCGGCCGAACTGCCGACGCGTCTTGACATAGTCGAGGGTGGTGTCCAGACACCACTGAGCCAGCCCGACCTGCTCGGAGGCCAGCAGCGCGGCACCCAGTTCGAGAGCCTCGTCCACTGCGCGTACGGCCATGTCGCCATCGGCGAGCAGCCGGCCGGTCGCACCGGCGAGGTCGACGTCGGCCAGTTGCCGGGTCATGTCCAGGGACACCACCGGTGTGATGCGCACCGCGGCCCGCTCCACCGCCCACAGCTGTGTTCCGGTCGCGGCGGTGACCGGGACGATCAGCACCTCGGCGTCCAAGGCCCCGGCGACCCCACGGACCTCGCCGCTCAGGCAGCCGTCCCCGCCGACCGTCACCGGAGCGAGAGCTGCCGATCCGTCCGGCGCGGCGCTCAACGGAACGGCCAGCGCCGCCACCTGGCCGCCGGCGACCTCGCCCGCGAGTTCCTTGTCGGCCACCTTCACCAGCACCCGCGCGGCCACCACGGCGCTGGTCAGATAGGGGACGGGCGCCATCGCGCGGCCCAACTCCTCCAGGACGACGGCCGCTTCACGGGCGGAGGCACCCGCCCCGCCGAACTCCTCGGGCACCAACAGCCCGGCCAGCCCGAGTTCACCGGACAGGGCGGACCAGAGACCGGGGTCCGAGGTGTCGCCGTCGTAGCGGGCGATGCCGCGCTCCGGTCCCCAGCGCCGTGCCATCAGGGTGCGCACGGCGTCCCGCAGGGACTCCTCGACGTCGGTGTAGAGCAGGTCGAGATCGTCGTTCATCGGGGCAGGTCCTTCCACGGGATGTCCTTGTCGACACGCGGTTCCGCCGGCAGACCCAGTACCCGCTCCGCGACGATGTTGCGCAGCACCTCGGAGGTGCCGCCCTCGATCGAGAAGCCCTTCGCCCGCAGGTACCGGTATCCGGCATCGTGGCCGGTGAAGTCGGAGCGGTCGGGGACGCGCATCGTCCAGTCCGCGTAGCGCAGGCCGTCGGCGCCGAGCAGTTCGAGTTCCAGGCCGGACAGCCGCTGGGCGAGGCCGGCGAAGCCGAGTTTCATCGCCGAGCCTTCGTGGCCGGGCTGCCCTGCCGCCAGTTTCTGGCGCAGCCGGGTCGCGGCGATCCGGGCCGCCTCGGCCTCCACCCACAACTTCAGCAGCCTGCTGTGGAGTTCAGGGGTGCGGAGTTCCGGGCGGCGGCGCCAGGTGTCGGCGACGACACCGATCATGCCGCCCTCGCGCGGGCGTGGGAGAGCCGCGATGGTGACCCGCTCGTTCATGAGGGTGGCGTTCGCGACCTGCCAGCCCTGCCCCTCGGCGCCGAGCCGGTGGGCGTCGGGGATCCGGACGTCGGTGAGGAACACCTCGTTGAACTCGGCTTCGCCGGTGATCTGACGCAGCGGCCGTACGTCGATCCCGGGGGCGCTCATGTCGCACAGGAAGTACGTCAGACCCGCGTGCTTGGTCACCTCGGGGTTGGTGCGGGCGACGAGGATCGCCCACTGCGAGGTCTGGGCCCCGGAGGTCCACACCTTCTGGCCGTTGACCACCCAGGTGTCGCCCTCGCGCACCGCACGGGTGGTGAGCCCGGCCAGGTCGGAGCCGGCGCCGGGCTCGCTGAAGAGCTGGCACCAGACCTCCTCACCGGTGAACAGCGGGCGCAGGAAGCGATGCTTCTGCTCGTCGGTGCCGAACTGCAGGATCGTCGGGGCGGCCATGCCGAGCCCGATGGTGTTGCGCTCGGGTTCGTTGTCGGGAGCGCCCGCCTCGGCGAGCAGCGCGTCGACATGGGTCTGCGACTCCCTTGCCAGGCCCAGCCCGCCGAGCCCGACCGGGAAGTGCACCCAGGCCAGCCCGGCGTCGAAGCGCGCCCGCAGGAACTCCCGGCGGCCGAGTGCGCGCGGATCGTGCGCGGCCAGGAAGTCCGACACGTGTGCGGTGAGCTCGTCCAGCTCCTGATCAGCCATCAACTCGCCTTTCCTGATCGGCCGTTCATCTTCAGTCCGTCGGTCCGCCGGCGACGTAGACCACCTGGCCGGAGACGTATCCGGCGTCCTCGGAGACGAGGAAGGACACCGTCGCGGCGATGTCTTCCGGCTTGCCGCTGCGCCCGACCGGGATGGTGGCGACCACCGCCTCCCTCAGCTGGTCGAAGGACATGCCCATGCGGGCGGCCGTCGCCGCGGTCATCTCCGTCTCGACGAAGCCGGGTGCGACGGCGTTGACGGTCACCCCGTAGCGGCCGAGTTCGATGGCCAGGGTCTTGGTGAAGCCCTGCAGACCGGCTTTGGCCGCCGAGTAGTTGGCCTGGCCGCGGTTGCCCAGTGCCGAGGTGCTCGACAGGTTGACGATCCGGCCCCATCCGGCCTCGACCATGTGCTGCTGGGTCTCGCGGCTCATCAGGAAGGCGCCGCGCAGGTGCACGCCCAGTACCGCGTCCCAGTCCGCGGCCGTCATCTTGAAGAGCAGGTTGTCGCGGAGGATGCCGGCGTTGTTCACCAGGACGGTGGGCGGGCCGAGTTCGGCGGCGATCCGGGCGACGGCGCCGCGCACCGCCTCCTCGTCGCCGACGTCCGCCCCGACCGCCAGGGCACGGCCGCCGGCCGACTCGATCTCGTCGACCACGGGCTCGCAGGCGGCTTCGTCCAGGTCGAGGACGGCGACGGCCATGCCGTCGCGGGCCAGCCGCCGAGCCGTGGCGGCGCCGATGCCGCGGGCGCCTCCGGTGACGACGGCGGTGCGGTGTACTGCTTCTGCGCTCATGGGGCGCCCTTTCTGCGTGGTTCGACGTCTCAGGCGGTCCGGCCCCACTGGGGGTCGCGACGGCGCAGCTCCATGTGCGCGAGGGTCCGCTTGTGGACCTCGTCCGGGCCGTCGGCGAAGCGCAGGGTGCGCTGCTGGGCGTACATGTCGGCGAGCGGGAAGTCGTTGCTGAGGCCGCCCGCCCCGTGCACCTGGATGGCGCGGTCGATCACCTTCAGCGCCATCTGCGGTACCGCCACCTTGATCGCGGCGATCTCGACGCGGGCCGCGCGGTTGCCGACGGTGTCCATCAGGTAGGCGGTCTTCAGGGTCAGCAGACGGGCCATCTCGATCTCGACCCGTGCCTCGGCGATCCAGTCCTGGATGTTGGCCCGGTTCGCCAGCGGCTCGCCGAAGGTCACCCGTGCCTGGGCGCGGTCGATCATCAGGTCGAGGGCGCGTTCGGCGGCGCCGATGGAGCGCATGCAGTGGTGGATCCGGCCGGGTCCCAGCCGGGCCTGGCCGATCATGAATCCGTCGCCCTCGCCGGCGAGCAGCGCGGTCGCCGGCACTCGGACGTTCTCGAAGAGCAGCTCGCCGTGGCCCTCGCGGTCCTGGTAGCCGAAGAGGGGGAGGCTGCGCAGCACGGTGATGCCGGGGGTGTCGAGGGGGACGACCATCATGGACTGCCGGCGGTGCCTGGGCGCGTCCGGGTCGGTCTTGCCCATGACGATGAGCACCCGGCAGTTCTTGTGCAGGGCGTTGGACGTCCACCACTTGCGGCCGTTGAGGACGTACTCGTCCCCGTCACGTTCCATCCGCAGTTCGATGTTGGAGGCGTCCGAACTACCCACCGCCGGCTCGGTCATCGCGAACGAGGAGGCGATCTCGCCGGCCAGCAGCGGCTTGAGCCACTTCTCCTTGTGCTCCTCGGTCCCGAAGAGCGTCAGCACCTCCATGTTGCCCGTGTCGGGTGCGTTGCAGTTGGTGGCTTCGGGAGCGATGTGCAGGCTGCGGCCCATGATCTCGGCGAGCGGCGCGTACTCCAGGTTGGTCAGGCCCGGTCCCCACTCCGGGTGGGGGTGGAAGAGGTTCCACAGGCCGCGCTTCTTCGCCTCGGTCTTCAGCTCCTCGACGACCGACGGGTAGTGGTGCGGATCGCCGGAGGCCGCCATCTCGGCCCAGTAGACCGGTTCGGCGGGGTAGACGTGCTCGTCCATGAACGCCAGCAGGTCTTCCTGGTAGCGCTTGGCCCTGTCAGTGAGTTCCCACACGAGGGAGGCTCCTTCGTAGGTTCGGGATCCGCGGGTGCACACGGATGCGGGTGTGGGGGTCAGCCCGGGATCGCGTCCCAGTCGAGGGCGCGCTTGAGGATCTTTCCGGTGCTCCCCTTGGGCAGGGCGTCGACGAACCGCACCAGGTGGGGGACCTTGTACGCGGAGAGCCGCTCCTTGGTCCAGGCGCGCAGTTCCTCGGTGGTGAGGGTGGCGCCGGGCCGCAGGGTCACCACGGCGGCGACCTCCTCGCCGTAGTGCGGGTCCGGCACACCGATCACGGCGGCCTCGACGATGTCGGGGTGGCCGTAGAGGACCTCCTCGACCTCGCGGGGGTAGACGTTGTAGCCCCCGCGGATGACGAGGTCCTTGAGCCGGTCGACGATGTAGAGGAAGCCGTCCTCGTCGAGCCGTCCCAGGTCGCCGGTCTTCAGCCAGCCGCCGGGCAGGTCGGCGGCGGTGGCCTCGGGCCGGTTCCAGTAGCCCTTCATGAGGTGCGGGCCGGCCAGGTACACCTCCCCCACCTGCCCCGGCGGCAGGACTTCGCCGGCCGGGTCGCGGATCTCCACGGCGGTGCCGGGCAGCGCCGGTCCGACCGAGCCCGTCCGGGGGCCGCGGTCCGGTGAGTTGAAGGAGCCGGCGCCGGTGGACTCGGTGAGGCCGTAGCCCTCCAGGATCGTGCAGCCGAACCGCTCCTGGAACTCGCGGATCACCTCGGCGGGCAGCGAGGCGCCGCCGGAGCCCGCGAGCCGCAGGGCGGCGAAATCCTCGGCGTCGAAGTCCCCGTCGGCGTGCAGCATCGCGTTCCACATCGTCGGTACGCCGGCCATCACGGTCACGCGGTCGTCGCGGACCATGCGCAGCATGGCGTTCGGCTCGAACGGCGAGAGCAGGGAGAGGGAGCAGCCCGCGGTGAGGGTGCCGTTCAGGCAGACCGCCTGGCCGAAGATGTGGAAGAGCGGAAGGCCGGTGGCGAACCGGTCGTCGGGGGTGAGGCTCAGCTGCCGGCGAAAGGCTTCGGCGGTGAACGCCAGGTTGGCGACGGTGAGTTCGACTCCCTTGGGGCGGCCGGTGGTTCCCGAGGTGTAGAGCAGCAGGGCCGTGTCGTCGGCGCGCCGCTCGACGGGCGCCGCGATCGGTTCGCCCTCGCTCACCGGCGCGCCGGGTCGCAGCGGAAGGAGCGGCAGCCCGCGCTCGGCGGCCGCTTTCCCGGCCGCGTCGGCGCACGCGTGCCAGGCGATGACCAGCCGGGCGCCCGAGTCGTCGAGCACGTATCCGACCTCGGCCGGGGTCGCCATGGTGTTCAGGGTGATCAGGACAGCGCCGACGGCGTGGACGGCGGTGGAGACGACGACGAACTCGGGCACGGTCGGGGCGACCAGGAGGACGCGGTCCCCCGGCCGCACGCCCTCGGCGTGCAGGGCGCCGGCCTGGGCCGTGGCGTGTTCACGCAGCGCGGCGAAGGTCCAGGTGTGTCCGTGGGCCCGCAGGGCCACGGCGTCCGGGCGGGCCCCGGCGTGACGCCAGACGGCGTCGGCGGCATTCGGCATGATCCCTCCTCGTTGAGGGGTGGCGGGTTGACCAGACACTAAATGAACTTGACGTCGGGTTCAATAAAGGGCCGCTCAAGAGAGCCGCTCCAGGACCATGGCCATCCCCTGTCCCCCGCCGACGCACATGGTCTCCAGCCCGATCTGCTTGTCGTGGAAGCGGAGCGAGTTGATCAGCGTGCTGGTGATCCGGGCGCCGGTCATGCCGAAGGGGTGGCCCACCGCGATGGCGCCGCCGTTGACGTTGAGCCTGTCCTCGGCGATGCCCAGATCCCGGGCGGACGGGATGACTTGGGCGGCGAAGGCCTCGTTGATCTCGGCCAGGTCCACGTCGTCGACGGTCATCCCCGCGCGGGCGAGAGCCCGCCGCGAGGCCTCCACCGGACCGAGGCCCATGATCTCGGGCGACAGGCCGCTGACACCGGTGGAGACGATCCGCGCCAGCGGGGTGATGCCGAGTTCCCGCGCCCTGACGTCGGACATGGCCACCAGAGCCGCGGCGCCGTCGTTGAGCGGGCAGCAGTTGCCCGCGGTCACCGTGCCGTCGGGGCGGAACACCGGCTTGAGCTGGGCCACCGCGTCCAGGGTGACACCGGCCCGGGGGCCGTCGTCCTGGCGGACCACCGTGCCGTCCGGCAGGACGACCGGCGTGATGTCGCGCTCCCAGAAGCCGTTGGCGAGGGCCTTCTCGGCGAGGTTCTGGCTGCGCACCGCGAAGGCGTCCTGCTCGGCGCGGGTCACCCCTTTGAAGCGTGCGACGTTCTCGGCGGTCTGCCCCATGGTGAGGTAGAGGTCCGGGAGCCCGCCCAGCTCGCGCGGGTCCCACCAGCCCTGACCGCCCTCGGCCGCCTTCTCCGTGCGCTTGCGCGCCTCGGCGAACACGGGGTTCTCGGTGCCCGGCACGTCGGCGAACCCGCGGTCGTACCTGCTCACCGTCTCCACACCGGCGGATATCAGGACGTCCGCCTCGCCGGCCTTGATCGCGTGCAGTGCCATCCGGGTGGTCTGCAGGCTCGACGAGCAGTAGCGGTTCACGGTCACGCCCGGCAGGGTGTCGAGACCGGCGAGCACGGCGACCGCCCGGGCCATGTTGTGACCGGACTCCGCCGACGGCTGACCGCAGCCGAGCATCAGGTCGTCGATCTCACGGGGGTCCAGCTGCGGCACCTCGGCCAGCGCGGCCCGCACCATCTGCACGGTCAGGTCGTCGGGACGCATCCCGGCGAGGGAGCCCTTGCGGGCGCGACCGATGGGCGAGCGGGCGGTGGCGACGATGACGGCCTCGGGCATCGGGGGCCCCTTCCTCGGTGAGCTGTTCGCTGACCGGACGATACTAAACTTGACGTCAAGTTCAACTCTAGAGGGAGAGCAACCCACATTTGATTTCGGCGCCGGATTCAATAACGTGAGCCTTCGCCGTCGAGGAGAGGACCCCCTAGTGCAGGCCGGAGAAGCGACCGACAGCACGCCCGAACGCCCTGCCCCGCGCACCCCCCGCGGGATCCGCACCCGCAACGCGCTCGTGGTCGCGGCGCGCGAGGTGTTCGAACGCGACGGCTTCCTGGACGCCAGGATCAGCGACATCGCCAAGACCGCCGGCACCGCGTCCGGCTCCTTCTACACCTACTTCGACAGCAAGGAGGAGATCTTCGCCGCCGTTGTCGAGCAGGTCCAGGAGGAGATGGTGCATCCGCACGTGCGCGAGCGCGCGGACGTCGACGACCCCCGGGTCCTGATCGACCTGGCCAACCGCGAGTACCTCCAGACGTACCGGCACAACGCTCGCTTCATGGCCGTACTGGAGCAGGTGTCCCAGATCGACGAGCGGTTCCGTGCGATGCGGCTCGGACGCAGCATGGCCTTCGCCGAGCGCAACGCCCGTCTGATCCGCAAACTGCAGGAACAGGGGATGGCGGACACCGAGGTGGATCCGGAGATCGGCTCACTGGCCCTCTCCGCGATGATGAGCCGCATGGCCTACCTGGTGTACGTGTACGGCCACGACATCCCGTTCGAGCAGCTCGTGACGAACCTCAACCGGCTCTGGTACAACGCGCTCACCCTGCGCCCGCCGGCCGATTCCTGAGGTGCGCGGGGACCGGGCCCGCGCGGTCAGACCCCGTACTCGGTGAAACGTCCGATCGACTCCGCGACGCAGACGGGCTTCTCGGCGCCCTCCGCCTCCACGGTCAACCGGGTCAGCAGCTGGACGCGGCCCGGCGCCGCTTCATCGGCGGAGAGCACGAGGGCCCGCATCCTGATGCGCGAGTCCACCGGCAGCGGGCGCACGAACCGCACCCGGTCGTAGCCGTAGTTCAGGCTGTGCGCGAACCCGTCGAACGCCATCAGTTCCTCCATGAACCGAGGCGTCCGGGACAGGCTGTACAGCCCGTGCGCGATCGTGGAGCCGAACGGGCTCGCCGCCGCCCGCCCGGGATCCACGTGGATCCACTGGTGATCCCCGGTGAGAGCGGCGAAGGCGTCGATGGCCGCCTGGTCCACGGTGTGCCAGTCGGTGGGCCCGAGTTCGACACCGACCAGGGCCCGCAGCTCGGCGGCGGTGGTGGGATGCAGCGGGGCGATCGGGGGCATGCGGGACTCCTCTGGTACGCCATGGCGCTCGCAGGGCGCCGCGTCGTCACGACAACCGCCGCGACTTTAATCCGAATCCGAACCCGAATTCAACTTTGTGGCCACCGGTGCTTGACGAGGGTGAGGGGCGACGCGAACCTTGGCTTGAATTCGACGTCAACTTCGGATTGGAGCCCGCCATGCCCCAGGTGCAGACCGTCACCGGTCCCGTCGACTCCGGTGACCTGGGCCGTGTCCTCGTCCACGAGCACGTGTTCGTCCTCGGGGAGGAGCACCGGCACAACTACGACCGCTGGGACGAGGAGGAGCGGGTCGCCGACGCCGTCGCCAAGCTGCGCGAGCTGAAGTCGCTGGGCATCGACACCATCCTGGACCCGACCGTCCTCGGCCTGGGCCGCTACATCCCCCGCATCCAGCGGGTCGCGGAGCAGGTGGACCTCAAGATCGTGGCCGCTACCGGGATCTACACCTACAACGACGTGCCGTTCCAGTTCCACTACAACGGCCCGGGGCTGCTGTTCGACCGGCCCGAGCCGATGGTCGACCTGTTCGTCAAGGACCTCACCGAGGGCATCGCCGACACCGGCGTCCGGGCCGCCTTCCTCAAGTGCGCCATCGACCAGCCCGGCCTGACCCCCGGGGTCGAGCGTGTGATGCGCGCGGTGGGGCAGAGTTCGGTCGCGACCGGAGCGCCGATCACCGTGCACACCGACGCGCACAGCGAGTCGGGCCTGGTGACACAGCGTGTCCTCGCCGAGGAGGGGGTGGACCTGTCGCGGGTGATCATCGGGCACTCGGGCGACACCACCGACGTGGACTACCTGAGCAAGCTGGCCGAGGCGGGGTCCTTCCTCGGCATGGACCGGTTCGGGCTGGACGTCCTGCTGCCCTTCGAGGACCGGATCCGTACCGTCGTCGAGCTGGTACGCCGCGGGTACGTCGACCGGATCACCATCGCGCACGACGCCGCCTGCTACATCGACTGGTTCAGCGAGCCGGACAAGGTCCGGGCCGCACCCCGCTGGCACTACCGCCACATCAGCGAGGACGTCATCCCCGCCCTGCTGGCACGCGGTCTGAGCGACGACGACATCGACACGATCCTGGTGCGGAACCCGAAGCGCTTCTTCGACGGCACCGTGTGAGCGACGGCGCGCCGTCGCTCACACCCCTGCGGTGTGCGACGGGGCCGCCCGGTCGGTCCGGGCGGCCCCGCTCCCTGCCGAGGTGACCGGTGTGTCTCAGTACCAGACGGAGAAGGTGGCGTCGGACTGGTCGGTCGTGGTGGAGATCGGGTCGATGCGCAGGACGAACGCCGAGTGCCGGATGTAGCGGGTGGGGTAGTTGTAGGAGCGGAACGACGTCCAGGTGGAGTCGGCGAGCCCGGCCGTCTTGTAGAACGTGGCGTCCTGGGCGAACTGCGTGGTGCTGTCGTTGACGTCCAGTTTCAGCTGGAAGTTGGAGTGCCGCAGGTAGCGGGTGGGATAGCTCACCGACTGGAAGGACACGCCCGAGGAGTCGGCGAGGCCCGGGACGATCGTCCACTGGGAGTCGGTGTACGGGTCGAACGGGTAGGGGTCGATCCTGCCGACGAAGCTGGAGTGCCGCCAGTACCGGCCGGGGTAGTTGTAGGACTTCAGCCGGTTCCAGGTGGGCGTGGACCACGCGGTGACGAGGTTGTCGTACTCGGTCTGGCTGATCGGCTGGATGGTGGCGTGCTTGGAGTTGAGCGGCTGGGTGTAGATCTTCTGGTCGAGGGCGGTCCAGGTGCCGAGGGAGAGATCGCTGGTCTCCCACGCGTAGAAGACGCCGTTGACCGTGTAGGAGTCGCCCCACAGGTACCAGGTGTCGTCGGTCTGTGACTTGGCGAGGATGGGCGCCTCGGTCGCGCCGTGGTTCACGGCGGTGCTGAACACCGTGAAGCTGCCGGGATCGAGGCTGGTCGACTTCGCGCCGACGAGCTTCGCCGTGGAACTGTTCTTGAAGTACAGGTAGTTGACGCCGTCGACGTCGAGGGCCAGGTCGCCGTCGATCACGGCGTAACCGGGGTCGAAGAACGTCACCGCGGTCGTCGCCGTCACGAAGTCGGTGGTGTAGCTCACCATGATCACGCTGTGTCCGCTGCTGTCGACGGACGAGAAGATGATCGCGTACTCGCTCCGGCCGGCGTCCCAGAAGGCTTCGGGCGCCCAGCTGTACGAGTCGTTGTCGTGCAGCTTCAGCCGTCGGTAGTTGTCGAAGGAGCGCAGGTCGACGGAGTCCCAGATGTGGATGTACTGATTGGTCTGGGTGAAGTCGGTGGCCATGAGGTCGGTCGCCATGACCACGAAGGTGCCGTCCTGCTTCCGGAGGAAGTAGGGGTCGCGCAGCCCGCCCGTGCCCTCGGTGGGGGTGACGACCGGATTGTTCTGGTTCAGGGGCATCCACTCCAGGCCGTCGGTGCTGACGGCGACGTGCAGGCCGTAGTTGGCCCCCAGGCCGTTGGGCGACTCGGTGAAGTAGCCCATCACGTACGGCGCGCCCGTCGCCGCGCGAGCGGTACCGGCGCCGAGGGTCAGGGCGCCGGAGAGAGCCAGCGGCACCGTGGCCGCCATGCCGAGGAACAGTCGGCGCGAGGGCTGGGGGGCATCGGGTCGGTGGCTGTCGTTCATCAGAGCCTCCAGAGGGTGTGACGGGTGGGATCTACGGATGGCCGTTACCGGATTGGCCCGTGGATCAGCCGGCGGCGAGTGCGGCGATCTCCGTGGAGGTCAGGACGCGCTGGTAGAAGTTGACGTCGTCGATCTGACCGTTGGTGAAGTCGACCGGCCCCTGGTTGTAGGTGGCGGCGCCTATCTGGGTTCCGCCCTTGGTCGTCCAGGCGCTGCTGAAGGCCGTGCTGGCCTGGAGGGTGCCGTTGACGTACAGCGAGATGGTCTGGGCGCTGCTGTCGTACATCGCCAGGACGTGGTACCAGGTGCCGGTCGTCGCCGAGGAGGTCGCCTGCACGGTGTAGGTGGTCGCGGTGTTGGAGTTGTTGCCGCGGGTGACGAAGGTGAACTTGCCGCCCGAGAGCTGCAGATAGAACGGGCTGACCTTGGTGCCGAAGAGGCTGGCGAAGGTCTGGTTGCCGGTGAGCGAGTTGAGCTTGACCCAGGCGCCGACCGAGTAGCTCTGGCCGGTGTCGATCACCGAGGACGGAACGATGCCCATGGTGCCGCTGGTGCCGTCCATGCTGAGGGAGTTGGAGCCGACCTTGCCGGAGCCGGCCCAGGTGGTGTCGCCCTCGATGTAGCCGTCAGAGGTGTTGCCCAGGAGGTTGGAGAAGGTCGTCCCGGTGCCCTCGTCGAGCTGGAAGTAGCCGGCCGCTCCGGTGCCCAGGGCGTAGGCCTCGCGGGCGGTTACGGCGCGGGGGATCATCCGGACGTCGTCGATGGCGGCGTTGGCGAAGTCGACGTTGCCACCGTTGAACTTCGCGCGGCCGATCGTGGTGTCACCGGTCGCCTTCCACGGGGAGGAGAAGGCGGTCGTGCCCTGGAGGGTGCCGTTGACGTACAGCGCGATGGTGTGGGCGCTGTTGTCGTAGACGCCGGTCAGCTGGTACCAGGTGCCGGCCACGGCGGTGGTGCCGGTGACCAGCTTGTAGGTGGCGCTGCCCGAGTCGGAACTGCGGACCACGAACGTGAACTTGCCGCCCGACAGCTGGAGGTAGAAGGGGCTGATGTTGGTGCCGTCGATGCTCGCGTACGTCTGGTTGCCCGTCAGGGTCGTCGGCTTGACCCAGGCGGAGACCGTGTAGCTGCCGCTGGTGTCGATCGCGGTGGAGGGCACGTCGACCCAGGAGGTGCTGGAGCCGGTCAGGTTGACCGCGTACGAGCCGACCTTGCCGGTGGTCCAGGACGCCCCGGACTGCAGGGTGGCGGTGTTGGCGTGGACGGCCCGGTCGGCGCTGGTGGTGCCGGTGCCCTCCTCGAAGGGCCAGTAGGCTCCGGCGGTCGCGGTGGCCGCGGAGACCGCGGCCCCGTTGTAGGCGCCGATGTTGGGCGCCGCGGTGGAGGAGACCGTGTTGCCGAAGTAGTCCAGGCCGCCGTTGGAGGAGATCACCGCACCCGCGCCCAGGGCGGGGGAACCGGACCGCAGCTTGTAGACCGCCGCGGTGGAGCGTCCCGCACTGCCGCCGCCCGGGAGCACCAGCAGCGGATCAGAGGTGATCTTGTTGGCGTCCGTCGGCTCCGAGGACGGATGGTTGCCGTAGAACAGGTTGTTCGTCCAGGTGGTGTTGCCGGTGGTGTAGCCGCCGGTACCCAGCTTGTAGATGAGGTTGTTCGAGAAGGTGACGGCGCTGTTGGGGGTGCCGGTGGTCACGCTGCCGTTGTTGCCCGGCCCCATGTAGACCGTGTTGTTGTACACCTGGGCGGTGGTGCCGCTGTCGACGCCGCCCATTCCGGAGAAGACGGCGTCGGATGCCGCGTCGTTCTGGCTGATGTTGTAGCGGATCACCGAACTCGACGCGCCGAAGCCACTGCTGCAGCACCACTGGGTGAAGCCGTAGGGGTTGTCGTGCGTCCAGTTGTACTGGACGACGGTGCCGCTGGTCGTGTTGTCGATGTCGAACGCCGCACCGTCGGAGTACTTGCGGTACTGGCGGGCGACCTCGTTGTACTGCCACAGTCCGTCGGTCGACCATGCGGTCCAGAGGCCGGCGCCGGAGTAGCGGCGGCCGTTGTCCATGGCGACGTTGTTCTGGACGACCGGAGCATCGCAGAACACGCACACGATGTCGTTGCCGCCGGCGTCGGTGATGGTGTTGCCGTCGATCACCACGTTGGTGGCGTTGATGTCGTGGTCGAGGCCGGTGAGCGAACCGATGTAGATGCCGCCGGGGTCGGTGTGGGTGAGGGTGTTGTCCGTGATCTGGACGTCGTCCCAGCCGCTGGTGGTGTTGTCGTCGGTGACGTTGAAGGCGATACCCGACGAGGTGCTCGGCTGCACGCTGGCCTTGGCGTTCCAGTAGCCGGAGACGTCGTGGACGTCGTTGTCGACGATGTGGATGCCGGACAGGATGCCGGTGGTGTCGTTCTGCAGCTGGATACCGCTGCGCAGCGCGGTGGTGGACGAGGTGTTGGTGATCTCCAGTCCCTGGATGGTCCAGTACTGCTGGTCGGTCAGGGCGATGGTGGCGGTCGCGCCGGCGCCGTTCAGGATCGGGTCGGCGCCCGAGCCGTAGCTGGAGATCGTGATCTGACCGCTGCTGGAACCCGAACCCTGCGGCGCCAGTTCACCGGACCACGAGCCGCCCGCCTGGAACAGGATCTGGTCACCGGCGGTGAAGGTGGTGGAGTTGACGTTGGTGAGCGTCTGCCACGGACTGCTCGAACTGCACCCGTCATTGCTGTCGCTACCGGACGACGACGAGACGTAGTACGTGGTGCACGTCGCCGCACTCGCGGTGGTGCTGGGCACGATCGCGAGCACCAGCCCGGCGGCCGCACTCGCCACCACCGCCAACACACGGTATGGCCATCTTCGCATGGCGTTCCTCTTCGAACGTAAGCGGATGTGGAGGTGGAGCAGACCGGCGCACGGCCAGGCGGTGCCTCAGGCGACGGGAACCGCGGCGAGCACTGCGGAAAAGGCATGCACCTGGGCGGAGCGGGCCGCGTCGGCCACCAGGTCCTCGTAACGGTCGTCCAGGTACATCTGGCGTACCTGGGCGCGGGCTTGGGCGTAGGACGGGGTGGTCAGGGGGGCGCCCGTCTCCTCGGCCTGCCTGAGGTCGTTCTTGTGGGTGTCGTAGTAGCGGCGCAGGGCGCTCTCCGTGACCTTGAGCACTCCCTTCTTCGCGAGTTTCTGCTTGAGGTCGAAGGCGAGGTTGTGCAGGACGTAGGTGAGGTAGTTGGCCTCGGTGTACTGCTTGGGCCCGTAGATGACCTGGCCTGTGGCGACGGCCGCGCTCCGGCGTTGGTTCTCCGCGGTCCAGTCGCGCAGGAAGCCGCTGTAGCTGGGGTCGGCCAACAGGCCGTACTCGTGGGCGAGGTTCAGTACGACGGTCGTCTTCTTCGCGTCGGAGAGGGCGCGCTGCTTGAGGTAGTCGGCGGGGGTCGTGCCGCTGTGCCGGGTGGTCCAGAAGCGGGGGCCGTCGACAGCCCCGTACTCCTTCCGGAAGTGGGTGAAGGTGGCGGCGCGCTCCTGTGCCAGGTAGAGGGCGAACTCCCGTACGGGGATGCTCCGGCCGTCGATCTCGGCGACCACGCTGGTCGGCGGAGGAGACAGTGGCGCCGGGGCGGCCGGGCTCGCGGAGTCCCGTCCGCCGAGCAGCGCGACCGCGGCGATCACCAGCGCGCCGAGGACACCCGCGGCGGCGATCACCCATCCGGGGACCGTCCGGCGCGTGGCCTTGCGGGTCGGCGGAGCCACGGCCGGGCGGCGGCGTTGGCGCACGGTTGTGGTCATGCTCGGACTCCCTTTCCGCGAGTTCTACGCGAGTGCTGCGAGTGGAGTGGTGCCCGGCCCGGCCCCCTTTTTGCCGGGCCGGGCACCGTCCGCCGTCGGTCTGGCCCGTGGGTCAGCCGGCGGCGAGTGCGGCGATCTCCGTGGAGGTCAGGACGCGCTGGTAGAAGTTGACGTCGTCGATCTGACCGTTGGTGAAGTCGACCGGTCCGCGGTTGTAGGTGGCGGCACCGATATCGGTGGAGCCGTTGCTCGTCCAGGCGCTGCTGAAGGTGGCGCTGGCCTGGAGTGTGCCGTTGACGTACAGCGAGATGGTGCTGGCGCTGCTGTCGTATATGGCGAGGACGTGGTACCAGGTGCCCGTCGTCGCCGAGGAGGTCGCCTTCACCGTGGTGGCGGCCGCGGAGTTGGAGTCCGAGGCACGGGTGGTGAAGACGAACTTGCCGCCCGACAGTTGCAGGAAGAACGGGCTGATCTTGCCGCCGGTCAGACTGACGAAGGTCTGGTTGGAGGTGGTGGCGACGGAGTTGAGCTTGACCCAGGCGCCGACCGAGTAGCTCTGCCCGGTGTCGATGGCCGAGGACGGGACGACGGCCATGGTGCCGCTGGTGCCGTCGAAGCTGAGGGAGTTGCTGCCGACCTTGCCGGAGCCGGCCCAGGTGGTGTCGCCCTCGATATAGCCGTCCGTGGTGTTGCCCAGGAGGTTGGAGAAGGTCGTCCCGGTGCCCTCGTCGAGCTGGAAGTAGCCGGCCGCTCCGGTGCCCAGGGCGTAGGCCTCGCGGGCGGTGACGGCGCGGGGGATCATCCGGACGTCGTCGATGGCGGCGTTGGCGAAGTCGACGTTGCCGCCGTTCCACTTCGCGCGGCCGATCGTGGTGTCACCGGTCGCCTTCCACGGGGAGGAGAAGGCGGTCGTGCCCTGGAGGGTGCCGTTGACGTACAGCGCGATGGTGTGGGCGCTGTTGTCGTAGACGCCGGTGATCTGGTACCAGGTGCCGGCCACCGCCGTGGCGCCGATGACTCTCTTGTACGTGGCGCTGGTCGAATCGGCGCTGCGGACCACGAAGGTGAGGTTGCCGTTCACCGACTGCAGGTAGAAGGGGCTGATGTTGGTGCCGTCGATGCTCGCGTAGGTCTGGGTGCCCGTGACCGTGGTCGGCTTGACCCAGGCGGAGACGGTGTAGCTGCCGCTGGTGTCGATCGCGGTGGAGGGCACGTCGACCCAGGAGGTGCTGGAGCCGGTCAGGTTGACCGCGTACGAGCCGACCTTGCCGGTGGTCCAGGAGGCCCCGGACTGCAGGGTGGCGGTGTTGGCGTGGACGGCCCGGTCGGCGCTGGTGGTGCCGGTGCCCTCCTCGAAGGGCCAGTACGCCCCCGCGCTCGGGGTGGCCGCGGAGACCGCGGCCCCGTTGTAGGCGCCGATGTTGGGCGCGGCCGTCGAGGAGACCGTGTTGCCGAAGTAGTCCAGGCCGCCGTTGGAGGAGATCACCGCACCCGCGCCCAGGGCCGGGGAGCCGGACCGCAGCTTGTAGACCGCCGCGGTGGAGCGTCCCGCACTGCCGCCGCCCGGGAGCACCAGCAGCGGATCAGAGGTGATCTTGTTGGCGTCGGTCGGCTCCGAGGACGGGTGGTTGCCGTAGAACAGGTTGTTGGTCCAGGTGGTCTTCGATGTGGAGTAGCCGCCGGTGCCCAGCTTGTAGATGAGGTTGTTCGAGAAGGTGACCGTGCTGTTCGGGGTACCGTTGGTCACCCGGCCGTTGTTGCCCTGACCCATGTAGATGGTGTTGTTGTACACCTGGGCGGTGGTGCCGCTGTCGACACCGTTCATCGTCGGGAAGACGGAGTCCGACGATCCGTCGTTCTGGCTGATGTTGTAGCGGATCACCGAACTCGACGCGCCGAAGCCGCTGCTGCAGCACCATTCGGTGAAGCCGAAGGGGTTGTCGTGGCTCCAGTTGTACTGGATGACCGTGCCGCTCGTGTTGTTGTCGATGTCGAACGCCTGGCCGTCGACGGACTTGCGGTACTGACGGGCGACCTCGTTGTACTGCCACACACCGTTGGTGGACCAGCCGCTCCACAGGCCGGCGCCGGAATACCGGTAGCCGTTGTCCATGGCGACGTTGTTCTGGACGACCGGCGAGGCGCAGAACACGCACACGATGTCGTTGCCGCCGGCGTCGGTGATCGTGTTGCCGTCGATCACCACGTTCGTGGCGTTGATGTCGTGGTTCAGGCCGACGAGCGAGCCGATGTAGATGCCGCCGGCGTCGGTGGACGTCAGTGTGTTGTCCGTGATCTGGACGTCGTCCCAGCCGCTGGTGGTGTTGTCGTCGGTGACGTTGAACGCGATACCCGACGAGGTGCTCGGCTGCACGCTGCCGGCGTCGTTCCAGTAGCCCGACACGTCGTGGATGTCGTTGTCGACGATGTGGATGCCGGACAGGATGCCGGTGGTGTCGTTCTGGAGCTGGATACCGCTGCGCAGCGCGGTGGTCGAGGCCGGATTGGTGATCTCCAGGCCCTGGATGGTCCAGTACTCCTGATTGTGCAGATAGACGGTGGCGGCCGCGCCGGCACCGTTCAGGATCGGGTCGGCGCCCGAGCCGTAGCTGGAGATCGTGATCTGACCGCTGCTGGAACCCGAACCCTGCGGCGCCAGTTCACCGGACCACGAGCCGCCCGCCTGGAACAGGATCTGGTCACCAGCGGTGAAAGTGGTGGAGTTGACGTTGGTGAGCGTCTGCCACGGGCTGCTCGAACTGCACCCGTCATTGCTGTCACTACCGGACGACGACGAGACGTAGTACGTGGTGCACGTCGCCGCACTCGCGGTGGTGCTGGGCACGATCGCGAGCCCCAGCCCGGCGGCCGCACTCGCCACCGCCGCCAACACACGGTATGGCCATCTTCGCATGGCGTTCCTCTTTGAACGAAAGCGGATGTGGAGGTGAAGCAGACCGGTGCGTGCGGCACGCCGAACCGAGCCGCCAGCAGGCGAACACCGCACGCACCGGCCGATCAGGGGGCCTCAGACGAGGCGGATCATGTTCCAGGACAGAGCGGGGAGGGTGGCGCGCAGCACGGCACCGTCCAGGACGGTGCCCGTGGCGGCGGCGGGGGCGACGCGTTCGGGCTGGTCGAGGGTGTTGCGGGCGTCCGGGTCGGGGTCGGTGAGTACGGAGTGCTCGACGACGCGGGTCAGGCCGTCGAGTCCGCGCAGGGCGACCTCCAGGGGCAGCGCGTCGGTCTGACTGCGGTTGACGGCGAAGACGGTGACAGCGCCGGTGGTGTCGTCGGCGACCGCGGTGGCCTGTACGAGAGGGACGTCGCCGAACTTCTCCGTCGGGTAGGTGGGGCTGTCCACGTTCACCTGGAGCACCCGGCCCCGGCCGTGGCGCGACGCCTGGGCGAAGGGGAAGAAGGTGGTCTGCCGCCAGGCCGGGCCGCCCGGCTCGGTCATGATCGGGGCGATGACGTTGACCAGTTGGGCCAGGCACGCGAGCCGCACCCGGTCGGCGTGCCGGAGCAGGGCGATGAGCAGAGAGCCGAACACGACGGCGTCGGTGACCGTGTACACGTCCTCCAGCAGGCGGGGTGCCTGCTGCCAGTTGCGCGGCTCGGCCTCCGGCCGTGAGGAGTACCAGACGTTCCACTCGTCGAAGGCGATGTCGATCCGCTTCTTCGACTTCAGCCGGGCGCCGACGCTGTCGCAGGTCGCGACGGTGTTCTCGATGAAGGACTCGGTGTCCACCGCCGAGGCGAGGAAGGAGTCGCGGTCGCCTTCCTTCTCCTCGTAGTAGGCGTGCATCGAGATGTAGTCCACGAGGTCGTAGGTGTGCTCCAGCACCGCCGACTCCCAGGCGCCGAACGTCGGCATGAACTGGGCGGAGCTGCCGCAGGCGACCAGCCGCACGTCCGGGTCGACCAGCCGCATCGCCCAGGCGGTGGCGGCGGCCAGCTTGCCGTACTCGTCGGCTTCCTTGTGGCCGATCTGCCACGGGCCGTCCATCTCGTTGCCCAGGCACCACAGCCGCACGCCGTACGGCTCCTTGTCGCCGTGGGCGATCCGCTGGTCGGAACGGGTGGTGCCGCCGGGGTGGTTGGCGTACTCCAGCAGTGCCAGGGCTTCCCTGACGCCGCGGGTGCCCAGGTTGGCGGCGAGCATCGGCTCGGCGCCGTCGACCTTGCGCACGAACGCCATGAACTCGGACAGGCCGAACTGGTTGGTCTCGGTGGAGCGCCAGGCCGGGTCGAGCCGGCGCGGCCGGGTCTCCTTGGGGCCGACGCCGTCCTCCCAGTCGTAGCCGGAGACGAAGTTGCCGCCGGGGTAGCGGATGGCGGTCACGCCGAGTTCGCGGATCAGGTCCAGGACGTCGGTGCGCAGGCCGTCGGCGTCGGCGGCCGGGTGCCCGGGCTCGTAGAGGCCGGTGTAGACGCAGCGGCCGAGGTGTTCGACGAAGGAGCCGAACAGCCGGGGGTCGACGTCTCCGACGGCAAACGCCGGATCCAGGACAAACCGGGCGGTGGGCGGCATGGAGGATCCTCTGTGAGGGGAGCGGGAGGGCTGCGGGGGCGGGGCTTGGCCGATCGGTCAGGGCCCGTCGGGATCGGAGCCCGGGGCGAGGGCCAGTTCAACCGGTTCGTTCCGGTCGCAGTGGAGCCTTCCGTCGATCACCCGCAGGGCGGCCACCTGGAGCGAGGACCGGCGGTGCCGGTATTCCGCTTCGGCGCTGCCGGGCGTGCGGTCGGGGTGGGTGAAGTAGAAGGCGTAGGCCGTGTCGCCCTGGACGACCACGTCGGCGTGGTACCCGTACCCGCTGTCGTCGGGCCGGCTGCCGGGGACGTCGAGGACCAGGCCCTGGTGTTCCCAGTGCTCCAGGTCGTCGGAGCGCAGGACACCCTGCCCGTGCCACTCGTCGACGATCATCCAGTGGTGGCCGCCGAGCTCGAAGACGTTGGGGCCCTCGTGCGGCCGGTGCGTGACGGCCGGGCCGGTCGGACGCCAGTGGAAGAGATCGGGGCTGTCGGCGGCGTAGGTGACCGAGCCGTGGGTCTCGTCCTTGTACCAGAGCCGGAAGCCTCCGCCGGGCAACGGGTAGACGCAGGCGTCGATCACCCGGGCCGAGCCGAGGTCCAGGGGGCCGTGATGCGTCCAGCCGAGCAGGTCGGGGCTGGTGTAGTGGCGGATCTCGGCGCGTCCGGACCAGTCGTCGGGCACGCCTCGGATCCAGCTGACGTACATGTGGTAGCGCCCGTCGTGCCAGATGATCTCCGGCGCCCAGAAGGTGTTGCGGCCCCACTCCGGGTCCGGGACGTCGAGCGTGCCGCGGTAGGTCCAGGTGCGCCCGCCGTCCGCGGAGGCGGCGACGCCCAGGTCGGTGCCGTGCACCCAGGCGACGCCGGGGCCCGGGGCGGTGACCCGGCGGCCTGTGTAGACGAGCCACCACTCGCGGGCCCGGCGGTTCCAGACGGCCACCGGGTCGGCGGCGCCGTCGTGGACCGGGTCGCGGAACAGGGGTGCGCTCGCTGCGCCTGACACGTGCGGTTCTCCCTTACTTCAGGCCGGAGTTGGCGAAGCCGCGGACATAGGAGCGCTGCGCGGCGAGGAACAGCAGGATGACGGGGATGAGGTAGAGGACCGCGCCGCCCGCGATGAGGTTGGGCAGCGGGAAGCCCTGGCCCATGACATAGCCGGTGCTGACTCCGACCGCGAGGGTGGTGTTCGACTGGTCGAGGAGCAGGTTGGGGGCGATGAAGTCGCCCCAGACCACGTTGAAGGCCAGCACGAACGCGGTCACCAGCAGCGGGCGGGACAGCGGCAGGAAGATCTGCACGAAGATCCGGATCCGGCCGGCGCCGTCGATGACCGCGGCCTCCTCCAGCTCCTTGGGGAAGCTGGAGAAGAACTGCCGGTACAGGAAGATCGCGTACGGCGCTCCGGCCGAACCCCACAGCACCCACGGCCAGTAGGTGCCGACCAGGCCCATCTGGGCGAACAGCAGATAGGTGGGGATGAGGGTGACGATCTGCGGGACCATCATCGTGGCGATCAGCAGCCCGAACAGCAGGCTCTTGCCCGGCGCCCGCAGCCGGGCGAAGCCGTACCCGACGATCGCCGAACTCAGCGTGGTCAGAGCGG
Source organism: Streptomyces fuscichromogenes (assembly GCF_014645815.1). Lineage (GTDB taxonomy): Bacteria > Actinomycetota > Actinomycetes > Streptomycetales > Streptomycetaceae > Streptomyces > Streptomyces fuscichromogenes. The sequence goes on from NZ_BMML01000013.1 coordinate 23,705, forward strand.
CGTTCACGACGGACAGGACCAGGGAGTTACGGGCGAACTTCCAGAACGGGATGATCTTGACGGCGTCCGCGTAGTTCTGCCATCGCAGCACCGAGGGCAGCCAGGTGTCGCTGCTCATCTGGCTGGCCGGCCGCAGCGAGCTGATCAGCAGCGTCACGAACGGCAGGGCGAGCAGGACGGACACCAGGAGCAGGGTCAGGAACACCACGACCCGCCTGGGGCTGCGCCTGCTCGGGCGCGGGGCCGGTGCTGTCTCGGCGGCCGGTGCCGGGGTGGCGGTCTCCGGCGTGCGCATAGGACTCTCCTTGAGGGCCATGGCGGATCAGCCCTCCTTCGCGGGCGCGTTGGGATCGACGGCGTAGAACACGGTGCGCCCGGCGACCTTGAAGATCACGGCCGTCAGGGCCACGATCACCAGGAAGAAGACCGTCAGCATCGCCGAGCCGTAGCCGTACCGGGAGTAGGCGAAGAACTGCTGGTAGACGTCGACCATGTAGACGCGGTTCGCGTTGGGGATGTTGGTGTACACGTCCTGCATGCCGTGGTCGCTCAGCGGGGAGAGCAGGAGCACCGGGACGAACGTCTGGAGCGTGGTGATCGTCACCAGGACCGTCTGGAAGAGCAGGACGGGCGAGATGACGGGCAGCGTCACGTGCCGGAAGGCGGTGAGCGGGCCGCCGCCGTCCAGCTTCACGGCCTCCAACTGCTCGGCGGGGACGGTCTGGAGGGCGGCGAGGAAGATGATGATGCCGGCGCCGATGCTCCACAGCAGGACGACGATCAGGACGACGAAGGCCCGGCTGCCGGTGAGCCAGCTCACCGCGGTGACGCCGAACATCCGCAGGAAGCGGTTGACCGCGCCCGAGTTCTGGTCGAAGGCCACTTTCCAGATCAGCGAGGCCGCGACCGGTGGCACGATCGCCGGGATGTAGATCAGGGTCCGGAAGACCGTGCGCCCCCGCACCTTCTCGTTGAGCAGGACGGCGAGGAGCAGACTGCCGATGATCGTCGTGGGGACGATGATCGCCACCAGGAGCAGCGTCTTCGTCAGCGAGGCCATGGTGTCGCCCGAGGTGAGGACCTCGTGGTAGTTGTCCAGGCCGACCCAGGGCTTGACCGGCGAGATGCCGTCCCAGGCGGTGAAGCTCAGGTAGACGGCGTAGCCCACCGGGAAGAGGGTCAGCAGGGCCGTGCCGATGACCCAGGGGGAGACGAAACCGTAGAACGCCAGGGCTTCACTTCGGCTCCGGCCGAGCCGGCGCCGTCCGGCCGGCTCGGCGCCGCGGGGGCGATGCGGTCGCATGCCAGGGAACCTACTTTCCGGCGAGCTTCTTGCCGTTGGCGAGAACGGCGTTGACGTCCTTGGTGAGCTGGTCGGCGAGCTTGGCCACCGAGGTGCCCGAGCCCACCGCGGCGGTGAACGCCTTGGCGATGGTGGTGTCCAGCGCCGTGGTCTGCGCGTACGGGGTGGCGTTGCCCAGGACGTCCACGTAGGCGAGTTCGTCGGACTGGACCTTGAAGGCGGCCTTGTCGAACGCCGTGGTCTGCGGCAGGAGGGACAGCATCGACTTCAGCGAGGGCAGGCCGTTGCCCGCCGCGATGCGGTCGTGGGCGCCCGCGCCGCCGCAGTACCACTCGATGAACTGGAAGGCCGCGCCGGGGTTGGAGGCCTTGGCCGGGATCCAGTAGCCGACGGCGCCGAAGGACGGGCTGACCCTCTTCTTGCCCAGCATGGGGGCGGCGGCGAAGACGGTCTTGGACTGGTACGCCTTGGCGGTGGAGCCGAGGAAGCCGCCGAACCAGTAGCCTTGGCCGGAGGTGGCCTGCTTGCCGGCGACGTACTCGGGGCCGTCCCAGTCGGGGCTGGGGTTGATCAGAGAGTACCCGGTCTTGGCCTTGGCCACGTCGACCAGCCAGGTCAGGGCGGCGATCGCCTCCGGTGAGGTGAAGTCCGCGGTGCCCAGGTCCTCGGAGAGGATCCGGCCGCCGGCGGTCGCCGCCATGGCGCCGATGCGGTTCATGCTCGCGGTGGTCGTGAAGAGCCCGTAGACGCTGGTCTTGCCGCCCGAGGTCTTGGTGAGCTTCTTGGCGGCGTCGGCCAGCTCGTCGTAGGTGATGGGCTGGGACGGGTCCGGCGCCTTGAGTCCGGCGGCGGACCACATGTCCGAGTTGTACCACCACATCGAATCCTGCGACCAGTCCTTGGCGATGCCGTACCGGGAGCCCTTGCCCTGGGCCGTGCCGTTCCACTTCCAGACGTTGTTGATGGGCAGGATGTCCGACTCCTTGAGCACGGTGCTCTGGGCGAAGTACTCGTCCAGGTTCAGGGCGATGCCCCGGCTCGCGATGTAGGGGGTGACGTCGGTTCCGGCGTCGCGGACCACGTCCGGCGGGTTGCCGGCGGCCAGCATGGCGTTGAGGCGGGTCGGGTCGGTGTTGATCTGCTTGATCTTGACGCCCGGGTGGGCCTTCTCGAACGCGGCGACCTCGGCGGGGGTGATCTCACCCTGGACGCTCATGATCGTCAGCGTGCCGGTCTTGGCCTTGACCGGAGTCTTGGAGGCCGTCGTGCCGCTGTTCCCGCAGGCACTGAGTGCAGCGGCACCGGCGATGAACCCGGCGCTGGTGAGGACCGAACGTCTGCTGAGGGCGGAGTGTGGCATGGGGTCAGCTCCTGTGAACGTGGGACGTAGGGAGGGGCGTGAGACGGGGCGGCCGAACGAAGGTCCTTCGCGGTCACGGCGGGGACGCCTCCCGCCGCGGCCGGCGTTGTTCGCCGGTGCCGCCGCGGGAATTCGGCAGACGGTGGCCATGGCGGCCGTTCCGCCGGGCCGTGACCGTTGCGGGGAAGTGGAGCCGGAACCGGCGGGCCACATGTCGCTTCGGGGAAGCGGCATCAGGATGTCCGGCAGGTACATCGTCGTCAAGTCCCCGTAACAACGCTTTTTCCGTATCGACATCCAAGCCACCCACCCACGCCTGTTCTTCTCGGCGCGGTATCCCCTGCTTGTTCAGCGATGTTTCCCTCAGAGGACTCACGCAGGCCCCGGCGACGGAATGAATCCAGAACCGGAACGCCTGTCCCATCGATTGACATCGTTGAACTAGCCATGCGACGCTCACGCCGCTCAGCGCTCACCACCACCGAGGAGGCCCCGTGTCCCGACTCATCCCCGGCGGCGCCCCGGCATCAGAGGCCGCCCCACCGCCCCGCGATGCCCCGGCACAGCCACCGGCCGGGTACCTGTTCGCGTACTTCGCCGGAGAGCACCGGCCCGACGGCGAACAGATCCGCTTCGCGCTCTGCGACGGCCCGCGGCTGGACCGGTGGCATGAGTTCACCGGCGTCCGCCCCCTGGCCCCGGCCGGCGGCGGCGCCCGCGACCCGTTCCTGGTGCGCGCGGCCGACGGCAGCGGATTCCACCTGCTCGCCACCGACCTGCGTATCCACGGCGGCGACGGGTGGGAGCAGGCGATCGCACACGGCAGCCGCAGCCTGCTGGTGTGGGACTCCCCCGACCTGCGGCACTGGGAGGGCCCCCGCCGGGTGGAGGTCATGCCGGAGCAGGCGGGCTGCGTCTGGGCGCCCGAGGCCGTCCACGACCCGCGCCGCGGGGAGTACCTGGTGTTCTGGGCGTCCACCGTCTACCCGGACGACGACCCCGGTCACCGCACCCCCTCGTACCAGCGCATGTACTGCGCGACCACGACGGACTTCCGCGTCTTCGGCCCGCCCCGGGTGTGGCTGGACAAGGGGTGGCCCGTCATCGACTCCACCGTCGTGGAGCACGAGGGCTGGTTCTACCGCTTCACCAAGGACGAGCGCCTCCCCGGTACCGCGGAGGCTCCCGGGGCCAAGTTCGTCTTCGTCGAGCGCTCCCGGGATCTGGCCGGCGCGCCCTTCGAGCCGGTGGCGGAGGGCGTCGGACGCGGCGTCGACGGGGCTGCCGGGCTGGCGCACGCCGAGGGTCCCATCGTGCTGCCCGCGCCGGACGGACGCGGCTGGCTGCTTCTGCTGGACGAGTTCGGCGGGCGCGGCTATGTGCCTTTCCGGGCCGAGCGGCTGGACGGTCCGGTCTGGGTCCCCGCCGACGATCCGGACGTGCGGCTGCCTCCCGGGCTGCGCCATGGGTCGGTGCTCCCGCTTACCGGCCGGGAGAGCGCCGCGCTGCGGGATCTGACCCCGGTGGACGTGGAAGCCTAGAGTTCAGCCATGTCGACGATGCACGAGGTGGCCCGCCGGGCCGGGGTCTCCCTCAAGACGGTCTCCCGGGTCGTCAATGGCGAGGCCGCCGTCAGCGAGGCGACCCGGCAGAAGGTCACCGCCGCCATAGCGGAGCTGGACTTCCGTCCCAACTCCGTCGCCAGGAAGCTGCGCACCGGCCGGATCGACCTGATCGGGCTGGCCCTGCCGCAGCTTTCCCAGCCGTACTTCTCCGCGCTCGCCGAAGCGGTCATGCGGGAGGCTGAACGCCATGGGCTGACCGTCCTCATCGAACTCACCGGCGGTGATCCGGAGGCCGAGCTGGCGACGGCGCGTGAGCACGGCCCGCACCTGGGCGGTCTGCTGATGTACCCGGTGGGTCTGTCGGACGAGCAGGCCAGGTCCGTCGCCCGGTTCGTGCCCACGGTCCTCATGTCGGAACGTGCCTACGACGCGCCGGTCGACCGGGTCGCCATGGCCAACCGCGAGGGCGCCCGGGCCCTGGTCGCGCACATGGCCTCCCTGGGGTACACCAGGATCGCGGCCCTCGGCGCCGATCACTCCGGACGGCCCGAGCACACGGCCGCGCACCTGCGTCTGGCGGGCTACCAGGACGGGCTGCGCGAAGCAGGCCTCGACTGCCCGCCCGAACTCGTGCAGGAGGTGAGCACCGCGGACTGGAACCGGCATGCCGGAGCCGCCGGGATGCGACGACTCATCGACACGGGCGCCTCGTTCGACGCCGTGGTGGCCTTCTCGGACGTCCTGGCACTGGGCGCCCTGCGCACCCTGCAGGAGGCGGGGCTGCGGGTTCCCGCCGACGTGGCCGTCGCGGGCTTCGACAACATCGACGACGCCCGCTACTCCTATCCGACGCTCACCTCCGTCGAGCCCGGGATCGCGCAGATCGCCCGCGAGGCGCTGGCTCTGCTGAACAATCGCATGAACGACGCGGCGGCCGCCGAAAACAGGCTGATCGTCGCCGATTTCGAACTGACTGCCCGCGAATCGACCCTGGGAGGGATGGCCGCATGGGGCGGAGCGTGACCATGCGCACCGTGGCCGAGAAGGCCGGGGTGTCGATGAAGACGGTCTCCAACGTCATCAACGGGACGGGCTCCTTCAGCGAGGAGACCGGGCGGCGGGTACGCACGGCCGTCGAGGAACTCGGCTACCGGATCAACCCCTTCGCCCGGGGCCTGCGCTCCCGCCGCACGGGCACGATCGCGCTCCTCATCCCCAACGTCTACCAGCCGTTCAACGCGGAACTGGCCGAGCAGATCATCAGGGCGCCGGAGACCCGGGGGCTGAAGGTGGTGGTCGAGACCACCCGCGGCGACGCGCGGCGGGAACAGGCCCTGCTGACCACGTCGCCCGGTGAACTCGTGGACGGCATCATCTACGTACCGCACGCCCTCTCCGCCGAGCAGTACCTGGCACTGCCCGTCGCCCAGCCCATGGTGGTCGTCAGCGAGCGCCCCGCCGAGGCGGACGGACTGAACCTGGACTACGTCGAGATCGCCGACGAGCAGGGCTCGCACGCCGCCGTCACGCACCTCCTGGCCCAGGGCCGCCGCCGGGTCGCCGCCATCTTCGAACCGGCGGGCCCACGAGCCGGCGGCCGGCGTCTGCACGGCTATCGCAGGGCGCTCGCGGAAGCCGGCGTCGACTACGACGACTCACTGGTCGCCCACGTGGACAACGCCGACCTCTGGTCCTCCGGCGTCGGCGCCGCCACCCGGCTGCTGCGCACCCGTGCCCGCTTCGACGCCCTCTTCTGCTACAACGACGTGGTCGCGATCGGCGCGCTGTCGGTGCTGCAGCGCAGCGGTGTCGCCGTGCCCGACGACGTGGCGCTGGCCGGCTTCGACGACATCGAGGCGGCCCGCTTCACCACCCCGCCGCTGACCACCGTCGACCCCCGGCGCCGCTCGATCGCCCGCACGGCGGTCGAGCTGCTGCGCGCGCGGACGGACGCGGCGGACTCCCGCGCGCTGCCGGGCCGCACCCGGACGGCCGGATTCGAACTGCTGGTGCGCCAGTCGTCGGGTGCGGGGCCGGAGGCCGACGCGGGCGAGTAGGCGCCCGGGGGTCGACCGGCCGCGTCCGACCGGGGCCCGCGGCAGGTACCGCCGGGTGCCGACGGCACTGGGACCGGCGGCGCGGCGGACGTCCGTACCGCCTGCTCAGGGCAGATCGACGTGTACGACACCGGGGCCGCCGGGGTCGGCGTGGACTCTGGACACGCACGGGCAGATCCAGGCGTCGGTCTCCTGCTGCCAGGTGGAGAGGAAGACGTCGCGATGGTCGATGACGCCGTTCTCCACCGCGAGGACGGGGATGCGGCAGATCCCGCACTCGCCCTTGCGGCAGTCCGCGAGCACCTCGGCGCCTGCCCCCTCGAACGCTTCGAGGAGGGAGCGTCCCGCGTCCACCGTCACGGTGAGTCCGAGGGACGGAACATGGGCGATGAACTCGCCGGCGGGGAAGCGTCCGGTGGTGCCGAACGTCTCGAAGCGGCAGTCCTGGGGGTCGCGTCCCCCGGCGGACCACGCCGTGCGGACGGCGTCGATGAGCGAGAGGGGTCCGCACATGTAGAGGACGGTGTCCGGCGGGCACCCGCGCACGTACTCCGGGACGTCGAGTGCGGTGTCCTCGTCGGTGATGTGCACATCGAGGAGGTCGCCATGCCGTGCGGTGAGGTCCGCCAGGAACGCCATGCGGGCGCGGGACCTGGCGAGGTAGGTGACGCGGTAGCCGCCGGCCGGCGGGCGCCTGGCCGCGGTGTCGGCCATCGCGGCGAGGGCGGTGACGCCGATGCCGCCGGCGAGGAGGCGGGTCGGCCGCTCCGAGGGGAGGTAGGGGAACGTCACCAGCGGCTGGGTCGCCCGGATCCGGCTGCCCGGAGCGAGGCGGTGCATGGCGAGCGAGCCGCCGCGGGAGTCGGCCGCCGCCTGGATCCCGAGGACGAGGACGCGGGGGTCGTCCGGGTCGCGGCGCACGACCGAGTAGGACCGGACCTCGGGGCGGTCGTTCACCATGACCTGGACGTCGAGGTGGCCGCCCTCCACCGGATCGGGTGGCGCTTGCGGGAAGCGCACGGACACGGCCCGGACAGCGGTGGCGATCCGCTCGTTGCGGGTCACCGTGCAGACCTGCCAGTCGCGGGTGACGTTGAGGCTCACATCCGCTCCCGCTCGACCATCGCGGTGATCAGCCGACGGGCCCACTGACCGCCCGCGTCGATGTTGAGGTTGTAGAAGTCGTAGCCGGGGGTGGCGTCGATGGCCGCCTGCTGGGCGTTGAGCATCGCCTCGTCCTCGGCGAAGACACCGGCGACGCCCTCCCGCAGTTCGGTGGTGATCCGTTGGCTGTCGGTGGCGAAGTCGCGGGCGATCGCCCACAGGTACCGACAGCTCTTGGGACCGGTGGGGCACATGGTGTTGAGAACGTAGCCGTTGACGCCCTGGCTGCGGTCGCCCTCGGGTGCGCCGGTGCCCGCTTTGGCGACGCCGACGTCGATGCAGATGGTGGCCGGCGCGGTGAACCGGATGATCTGCCAGCGGTCGACCGGGCCCCGGTAGTCGGGGAACTTCACCGAGAGCAGGTACTTCCAGAGCGGCGGCGCCTCGATCCCGAGCATCCACCGGGTGACCGTGACCCGGCCGGAGGCGCTGTCGTGGGTCGTGGTGAAGTCCGACTCGGACAACGCGCCGTTGCCGATGCTGGAGGTGTGGATGAACTCCTCGTGGGTGAGGTCCAGCAGGTTGTCCAGGACGAGTTGGTAGCCGGCCCGGACCTCGATCACCTTGCCGTCGGCGACCCATGCCGCGTCGTCGTTCCAGTGCATGTCGGGGATGGTCGCGGGGTCGGCGAGCGCGGGGTCGCCCGGCCAGACCCAGACGAAGCGGTGGCGTTCGGCGACGGGGTAGGACCGGACCGCGGCGCTCGGGTTGATCGTCTGCTGGGCCGGCATGTGGGTGCACCGGCCCTCCGGGCTGTAGCGGATGCCGTGGTAGCCGCAGCGCACGTCGTCCCCTTCGAGGCTGCCCAGCGCCAGCGGCACGAGCCGGTGCCAGCAGGCGTCGGCAAGTGCGACGGCCCGGCCGTCGACCCGGCGGTACAGCACGATCGGCACGCCCGCGACCCGTACGGGCGTCAGACGCCGGCCGACCTCCACGTCATAGGCGGCGGCGTACCAGGCGTTCATCGGCCAGTGGCTCGCGGCCACGTCGCTCGTCGCGTCGAGGTCCTGCCGCACCGGGTCATAGGTTTGGGTCTCGGTTCCGTCGAGGAGGCTCATCGGTCTCTCCCGTTCCCGTCCGCAGTGGCGCTCGGCGCCTTCCAGCGCCCTCAGCAGCCATTAGTACGTATACGGAGTAATTGCGGGTCAACGTACGCGCCTGTGGCGCACGAGTCAATGATCCGGCAGCCGGAACCGATATACTCCGTACACGCGATTTCTCTGGGACGGGGCTGAGGACGTGGTCGAATCGGTGACGGCGGGGGCGATCGAGGTCCGCGACCGGAGAGGTGACGCCCTGCGGCCGCCCGCACCGGACTCCGTGGTGCCGCCGGCGACCGCCCCGGGACATCTGCTGCGCCGGGCCCAGCAGGTGCACACCGAGCTGTGGGGCGCACGGGTCGACGGCCTCACCGGACCCCAGTACGCGACGCTGGTGGCGATCGCGGGCTGGGACGACGTCGACCAGCGGCGCGCGGGCCAGCTCGCCTCGCTGGACAAGTCGACCGTCGCCGACGTGGTACGCCGCCTCGTCACCAAGGGATGGGTGCGACGCGTCCGCCATCCGGACGACGGCCGCCGCCGCCTGCTGACCCTCACCGGCGGATCACTGGAGCGGCTGGCCGAGGTGACCGAGGCCGCACGCTCGGTCCAGGACGCCATCCTGGCCCCGCTGCGGCCGTCCGACCGCCAGGAGTTCGTCGAGCGGCTGGGCCGGGTCGCCCGCATCGAGGAGGCCGACGTCGCGGAGCAGCAGCACGAGGCCGGCGTACTGCTCATGCGCGCCGCGCCCGGCTATCTGATCCGCCGCGCCCAGCAGGTGCACACCACCTTGTGGACCGCCACCGTGCCGGACGTGACCGGACCGCAGTACGCCGTGCTCGCCGCGGTCGCCCAGCTCGGCACCGCCGACCAGTCCCGCATCGGCGACGCGGCCTCACTGGACTCGTCGAGCACGGCCGACATCGTCACCCGGCTCGGCAACCAGGGGTGGCTCATCAAGGAGACCGCGGCGAACGACCGGCGACGGGCGCTGGTTCGGCTCACCGTTCCGGCGAGGGCGGCGCTCGGCGCGCTCGCCGGGCCCGTGGAAGCCGTGCAGTCCGACCTGCTGGCCCCACTCGGGCCCGAGGTGCGGCCGGAGTTCATCAGCCACCTCCAGCAGGTGGCGTTCGCCGGGCGGCGCCCGTAGCGGTTCACCCCACATCGCAAAAGCTCCGTCCGAAGCCGTTGACACGCTTCGACCGTCGCCAGCATGCTAATGCTACGTGTACGGAACACTTGCGAGGTATGCGATGGCGACTTCCCGGTTCAGGTCAGACGAGGCAGCACTCGACACGTTCTATGAAGACCTGTCCGACAAGCACTTGCAGCCGCTGTGGAAACTGCACGGGCTTCTCACCCCCGCACCCGAGGTACGAGCCATTCCCTATCGTTGGTGTGCGGATGATCTGGCCAAGCTGGGTCGACGGGCCGGTGATCTGGTCCCGATCGACCGCGGCGGAGACCGGCGGGTCCTGGCGATGTCCAACCCGGGCCTGGGCGGCGCGCCGTACATCTCGTCGACTCTGTGGGCGGCGGTGCAGTACCTGCAGCCGCACGAGTCGGCGCCCGCGCACCGGCACACGCCGGCCGCGCTGCGCTTCGTCCTCGACGGGGAGGGCGTGTACACCCTCGTGGACGGTGACCCGATCACGATGGCCCGCGGAGATCTCGTACTGACGCCGTCGTGGACCTTCCACGAGCACCACAACCCCGGCGACGTGCCGATGATGTGGCTGGACGTGCTCGATCTCCCGGTGGTCGCGGCACTCGACGCGGTCTTCTTCGAAGCGGCCGACGGTCCCGCACCGGACCCGGGCCGCCTGCCACGTTCCGTCGCCGAGCGCCGCTGGGGTGGCGGAGCCGGCCTCGCCCCCGCCGGGGTGTCGGATCTGCCCCCGCATTCCCCCCTGCTGGTCTACCGCTGGCAGGACACCGACGCCGCGCTGGACGCGCTGCTGGACGTCGAGAACACGGCGGACGCCACGATCCGGTTCCGGGATCCCGGCCGGGACCGCGACGTGATGCCGACGATGCGCTGCGAGATGCGACGGGTGCTCGCGGGCACGACGACGCACCGCGAACGCCAGACCGGCACCCGCGTCTCGGCGGTGCTCGACGGATCCGGCACGGTCGTGCTCGGCGGTGACGCGTTCGACCTGTCCCCCGGCGACGTGTTCGTCGTGCCGTCGTGGTGCACCCACCAGCTGCACGCCCGGACCCGGCTGGACCTGTTCACCACCAGCGACAGCCCGGTCCTTGAGGCACTGCACCTGCACCGGTCCGAGCAGGTGGACGCATGAGCAGCCATGACGCGCTCGTCGTCGGCGGCGGCATCGGCGGACTCGCGGCGGCGCTGGCGCTGGCCCGCGCCGGCCGCCGGATCCTGGTGGCGGAACAGGCCTCGCGGTTCGCCGAGATCGGTGCCGGACTCCAGCTCGGCCCGAACGCGATGCGGGCCTTCGACCGGCTCGGCGTACTCGGACCGGTTCTCGACTCCGCCGTCCTCCCCGACCGCGCCGTGGTCCGCGACGCCGTCACGGGCGAAGAGCTGACCGTGCTAGACCTGGGGCCCCCGTTCCGCGCCCGGTACGGCTACCCGTATGTCGTCGCGCACCGCCACGACGTGCTCTCCGTCCTGATCGACGCCTGCCGGTCCGAAGCCGGCATCGAGCTGCGGACCGGCCGCACCGCCGTCGACGTGCGGGAGCGGGAGGGGCACGCGGAAGTCACCTTCGCCGACGGCGAGGTGCTGACCGCGCGGCTGCTCGTCGGAGCGGACGGCATCCGGTCCCGGGCGCGCCACCTCATCGACGCCGGTCCACCCCGGTTCAGCGGGCATGTCGCCTACCGGGGCGCGAGCGTCCGTTCTCAGCTCGGCCCGGAGCTGGCGGCCGACGACGTGACGCTGTGGATCGGCCCGGGCATCCACCTCATGCAGTACCCGGTGCGCCGTGGCGAGCTGTACAACCAGGTCGCCGTCTACGAGCGTCCCGCGGGCGCCCGGGAGCCACGGGGCGAGGTGGAGGAGCTGCGCGCCGCCTTCTCCGTCGCCCACCCGCGGGTCCGCGAGTACGTCGCGCTGCTCGATCCCCACCGCGACTGGCCGGTGTACGACCGGGAACCGCTGCCGACCTGGACGACGGCGCACACGGCGCTGCTCGGCGACGCCGCCCACGCCATGCTCCAGTACCTCGGGCAGGGTGCGTGCCAGGCCCTGGAGGACGCGGTCGCGCTGGGCGACGCCGTCTCGGACCATCCGCACGGCCAGGACCGGGCGCTGAAGCAGTACGAGGAACGGCGTATCGCCCGAGCCTCCCGTTGCCAGACCGTGGCCCGGCCGTGGGGCGACCTGTGGCACACCCAGGACCCGACACTGCTCGCCCTGCGCAATCGCGTGTTCCGGCTGCGCAGGCCCGACGACTACTCCGAACTCGACTGGCTCTACGCCACCCCCACCGAGGACGCCGCATGAAACTGCTCAGCTTCGTCAGGCCCGACGGCACGGAGACGGCCGGCCGGCTCGACGGCGATCACGTCGTCGACCTCGGCCGCCCGCTGCAGACCCTGCTCGCCGACGCCGCAGGGGAGGACACACCGCGTGGCGCGGACGTCTTCCACCTCGGGGAGGTCGCCCTCCGGCCGGTCGTCCCCGAGCCGTCGAAGATCATCGCCGCGCCGGTCAACTACCGCGACCACCAGGCCGAGATGAACGAGGCGTACCACATCGACGCCCTCGGCATCTTCCTCAAGGCCCCGTCGTCGGTCCTCGCCCACCAGGGCACGATCCGGCTGCCGTACACCGACCGGCGCTTCGACCAGGAGGGTGAGCTCGCGCTGGTCATCGGCCGCCCCGGACGCGACATCGCCGTCGCCGACGCCCTGGACCACGTCGCCGGATACACCTGCCTGCTCGACATCACCATGCGCGGCGGCGAGGACCGCTCCACCCGCAAGTCCTTCGACACCTTCACCCCGGTCGGCCCCTATCTGGTCACCCCCGACGAGGTCGGCCCCCTGGAGTCACTGACCCTGCGCACCTGGGTCGGCGAGGAGCTGCGCCAGGACGCGGACATCAAGGACCTCATCTGGAGCGTTCCCCGGCTGATCGCCTACGCGTCCTCGGTCATGACCCTGCGCACGGGCGACATCATCACCACCGGTACCCCGGCCGGTGTCGGCACCATCGCCGACGGCGACCGCATCACGGTCGAGATCGACCGCGTCGGCCGCCTCGAAGCCTCGGTCAGCGCGCGAGGAGCCGACCCATGCCCCACCAAGGGCGCGCAGCGCGGCCCCGTACCCCCGCGGACGGTGACGCCCGTCCGTGTCCCACCAGAATCCCGGAGACCCCAATGACCGACGACCGCAGCGAACTGTTCATCGGCGGCGTGTGGACGGCGCCCAGCAGCGACAACCGGATCACCGTACGGTCCGCCAGCACCGAGCAGGTGATCGGATCGGTGCCCGAGGCCGGGGAGGCGGACGTGGACGCCGCCGTCGCCGCGGCCCGGCGCGCCTTCGACGAGCCCGGCGGCTGGGCCACCTGGGAGCCGGAACGCCGGGCCGAGATCCTCGACCGTCTGGCCGTCGAGTACGAGACCCGGGCCGAGGCCATCTTCACCGCGGTCAGCGCGCAGAACGGCATGCCGATCTCGATCGCCCGCCAGCTGGAGACGTTTCCGCCGGTCCTGTTCCGCTACTACGCCGAGCTCATTCGCAAGCAGCCGACACAGGAGGTGCGGGGCGGCGTCTTCGTCCGCACCGCCACCGTGCGCCGCTCCCCCGTCGGCGTCGTCGCCGCCATCGTCCCGTGGAACGTCCCGCAGTCGCTGACGGCCACCAAGCTGGCTCCGGCCCTCGCCGCCGGGTGCTCGATCGTGGTCAAGCCGTCGCCCGAGACCGTGCTCGACGCGTTCCTGCTCGCCGACGCGGCCGAGGCCGCCGGTGTTCCGGAGGGCGTGTTCAGCGTCGTGCCCGGCGGCCGCGGACTCGGCGCCTACCTGGTGGCGCACCCCGGCGTCGACAAGGTCGCCTTCACCGGATCGACCGTCGGCGGCCGTTCGGTGGCCCAGGCCTGCGCCTCGCTGCTGCGGCCGGTCACCCTCGAACTGGGCGGCAAGTCGGCGGCCATCATCCTCGACGACGCCGACCTCGACCTCGCCCACGTGGGTCAGTCCCTGTTCGGCGCCACCCTCGCCAACAACGGCCAGGTGTGCTTCCTCGGCACCCGGGTCCTCGCCCCGAAGCGACGCTACGACGAGGTCGTCGAGACCTTCGCCCACCTCATGTCCGGAGCGGCCGTCGGCGACGCGCTCGACGAGTCCACCCTCATCGGCCCGCTCGCGAGCCGGAACCAGCAGTCGCGCGTGTCCGGCTACATCGACGCCGGCATCAGCGAAGGCGCGACGGTCGTCGTCGGCGGACAGGGCCGGCCCGAAGGCCTCGACCGGGGCTGGTTCGTGCGCCCCACCCTGTTCGCGGGCCTCGGCAACGACGCCACGGTCGCCCGGGAGGAGATCTTCGGGCCCGTCCTGACCGTCATCGGGTACGACGACGACGCCGAGGCGGTCCGTATCGCCAACGACTCCGACTACGGCCTCGGCGGCACCGTCTGGTCCAGCGACCCGGACCGCGCGCTCTCCGTCGCCGCCGCCGTGCAGACCGGGACCGTCGGCATCAACGGATACCTTCCCGACCCGTCCGCACCCTTCGGCGGGGTCAAGTGCAGCGGCATCGGCAAGGAGTTCGGCCCGGAGGGCCTGGCGGGCTACCAGAACGTCAAGTCCATCTACCAGTTCTGACAGCGCCTACGGCTCGGACTGCTCCGACAGCTCCGAGAGTTCTGAGAGGACGGCCGCGATGAAGCGACCACGCCGCTGGATCGCCCAGGAGATCGAACGCCTGGACCCGGAACGGGACTACGAGACGATCTGGCGCCTCACCAGCTCGTACGGGCTCGACGACTTCGCCCTCAACCTGGTGTACGCGCACCTGTTCCCGCACTTCTACCTCCCCTCGCACGGCGCCCGGCCGCTCTGGCACCAGGGCGACGGCAAGGTCGTCGAACGAGCCACCCAGCGGGTCGAGGACACCGTCCGCAACAACCTGGTGTGGTGGTTCTACGGCCCCGGCCACCCGAAGACGCAGCAGTCCGTGGCCAACATCAACAAGCTGCACGCCTTCCACGCCCGCCGGTATCCCGGCACCTTCGCCGCCCAGGAGGACTACGTCTTCACCCTGGCGTTCAGCGCGGCATCACTGCACCGCTTCAACCTCAAGGTCGGCCTGCCCGGCTACACCGAGAAGCAGAAGACCGCCGCGCACCTGTTCTGGAAGCACATGGCCGAGCTGTTCGTCGACGAGCACGGCGGTCCTGTCCTCGGATACCCCGAGGACTGGGACACTCTGGTCGCCTTCGTCGAGGAGTTCGAGAGCCGGCCGTGGCCCGCGAGCCAGGAAGGCGAGATGGTCACCAAGACGATCATGGACCAGTTCGCCTTCCGCTTCTTTCCCCGCCCGCTGCACGCCCTGGGCCGGGCGATCGCGATATCGACCTGGCACCCCAACTGCTGGCGGGCGCACAGCGTCACCCCGCCGCCGCCCTGGGTACGCCGGATTCTGCTCAGGCTGTGCGGTCTCGCCATCAGAACGCAGAAGGCCCTCAAGCCGGACCCCGTGACGGCCTATCAGGAAGTGCTCGAAGCCCAGTCGAAGAACGAGCGCCGCGACCGTTCCCGGCGCATTCGCGAACTCGACAGCGCCTTCTCGGCGTTCTTCCGCCGCCGCCACGGCCTCCCGCCCCGAGCGGCATCACCCGGCCACGAGCACGCGCCGGCATCCGCCTCCTTCGCGGAGTGACGGTCGCCCTCGCCCGCCCTGCCCCGACCGGACGGCGAAGGCCCGGCCGGTCCTGGACATATCCGAGCCGCAACCCTGAACAACTCGCTGCCGGCGCCCCGGAAAGGAAAAGCGCATGCCGCTGAAGACGGACAGTTACGACTACATCGTGGTGGGAGGCGGAAGCGCGGGCTGCGTCGTCGCCGCCCGGCTGTCGGAGGACCCCGGGGTACGGGTGCTTCTGCTGGAGGCCGGCAGCGCACACCCCCTCGACGCCGTGGCGGTCCCGCCCGCCTGGCCGGGGCTCCTCGGCACCACGGCGGACTGGGCCGACGCCACGGTCGACCAGGCGTGCGTCGGCGGACCGGTGAGCTGGAGCCACGGGCGCGGCCTGGGGGGATCGTCCAACATCAACGCCATGGGCTTCCTCCGCGGGCACCGGTCGGGTTATGACGCGTGGCCCGCGGCCGGAGCGAAAGGGTGGGGTTTCGACGATCTCCTGCCGTTCTTCAAACGCAGTGAGACCGTTCAGGGCCGGGACTCCGCGAACCGCGGGACGAGCGGCCCCATGGTCGTGGCCCCGGTGGCCGACCCGAACCCGCTCGCCGCCGCGATCCTGGAAGCCGCGGTCCAGACGGGACACCGGCGCGCGACGGACATCGGCGGCGGGCTGGAGGAGGGGTTCGGCTGGCTCGACCTGAACATCGTCGACGGACGACGGTTCGGCGCGGCCGAAGCATATCTGCGCCCCGCACTGGACCGGCCGAATCTGCACGTGCTCACCGACACCCTGGTGCACCGCGTTCTCCTGAGCGGGGAGAGGTGCACGGGGGTGGAGTACTCGGCGGCCGACGGAAGCGGTGGGGCCACCGTGGCCCACGGCACCCGTGAAGTGATCATCACCGCGGGAACCATCGGTACCGCCCAGACCCTGCTGCTGTCGGGGATCGGCCCCGCTCAGCACCTTCGCGACGTGGGCGTGAACGTCCTCGTCGACCTCCCGGGCGTCGGCGCCAACCTGCACGACCACCCCATGACGGGCGTCACCTACACCTCCACCAGGCCGGTGCCGATGAGCACCGCCAACCACAGCGAGATAGGCGGCCTGGTGCGCAGCGGGCTCGGCGGCGAGGTGCCCGACCTCCAGATGATCTCGGTGTCCGTGCCGTTCTTCAGCCCGGCGTTCCAGGGCCCCACCAGCGGATACACGATCATCACCGCGCTCATGGCACCGCACAGCCGCGGCACCCTGCGCCTGGCCGACGCGCTCCCCGGCACCCGGCCGCTCCTCGACCCGCGGTACCTCTCCGACCCGCGGGACGTCGACACATGGGTCGCGGGCATGGAGATGGTCCGGGACATCGGCCGGGCCGCGGCCCTGGATCCCTGGCGCGACGAGGAGATACTCCCGGCCCCGCGCGTTCAGGGAGCCGCACTGCGCGCCTGGGTCGGCAAGAGCCTCATGACCTACTTCCACTACACGGGCACCTGCCGCATCGGCACCGACGACATGGCCGTCGTCGACCCGGAACTGCGGGTGCGCGGAATCGAGGGGCTCCGTGTCGCCGACGCGTCGGTGATGCCCTCCATCCCGTCGGCGAACACCCACGCCACCGTGATCGCCATCGCGGAACGGGCCGCCGACCTCCTCCGGCGGACCTGAAGGGTGTTGCGGAAAGGGTGTTGCGGAAGGCGGGTGATCGGGGCATATCCGTTTCCGACCCCCTTCATCGGCGGATGCCTCTCCGCACCAGGTCAAGCCAGACGAACAAGGTCGATCGAAGGCAGCATCGACCACCGTCCCGGCTGTGGGACGGTGGTCCCGGAGCCACGGTGCGGTTTCGTGCCCGGGCGGCCCCTGCGACGCCGCGTCCAAGCCGCTGCTGTTCGGGCATGCCTTCGATGATCCGGGCATGGTCAGGATTGCCTTGCGGACGAGTGGCCTGCCGTGCGCGACAGGCCGCTCACCAGGATCGCTGCCAAGGCCACCGCCTGATCACGCGGCTGCCTGTTGCCTGCGGCATCAACGAGCGGTTGTGCTCCCCGCATCGGGCCCGGGCCGGCGCAGGCTGTCGGCGGCGAGCAGTTCCCGCAGAAGCTCCGCGACGAGGCCGGGCTGTCCCGCGAACGGGGAGTGGCCGGTCTGCCACTCGCGGACGCCGGTGCAGCGCAGACGACGTAGGTGAAGGGAGCGTGCTTCCAGCTGTGGTGCTCTGGGATGCCTCGTCCGCAGCCGGGGGCTTGGGCACGCAGGAGGCCGACCGCCCAGGCGGCGAGAGGTTCGGGACAGCCGCCGTAGAGGGTGTCGGCAGCCCGGTCGCGGCGCAGGCTGGTCGAGCCGTCGGGCTCAGGGATGATCGCGTCCTGGAGCTGCTGGGACCACTGATCCGCCGTAGGAGTGACCGAGCACAATCGGTGGCTCCGGAAGCGAGTCGACGACCGCCTGGACCGCGGCTGTGTCGGCGGGCAATGAACCCCGGTGGAGCTCGGGAACGACGACCTCGGTTCCTGTGCTCCGCAAGCGTTCTGCCACCAGGGCGAAGTGTGCGGGACGGTGATACAGGCCAGGAACGAGCACCACGGCGGCCAATGCGCGCGTCTCCTCGGGTCGGTGTCGGACGAGTGATCCAGGGCCGGTCAGCCGTACCGCTGCAGCAATCCGTCCACGTACGCCTCCAGTCGTACCGCCAGCACATCGGACGTCAGATCGTCTCGCCCCAGGTCGCGCCACGGTCCGGCCAGCTTCGCCGCGTCGGGGCAGTAGTGCAGGGCATCGAGCAGCCGCCAGTACAGGTGGTCGGGGCCGTCGGCGAGGTCCCGGCCGCCGTGTGCCTCGTACCGCTCGCGGAACTCCAGCCCGTAGGCCGGCCCGTGCAGCAGCGCGAGCGCGGTCGAGCAGTGCGCCACGTCCAGGTCGGCAGGTCCCCACGAGGTCTCGACCCAGTCCACGACGCCGGTGATCCGCAGCTCCTGCCCGGCTCCGGTGAAGAGCACGTTCCCGGGGTGGAAGTCGCGGTGCAGGAAGCAGCCTTCGTACGGCGGCGGGTCGCGGCGAATCACGTCCACGGCCCGCTTCCACAGAGAACCGTCCGGGGTCCGGACGCGCTCCGGGGACGTCCACGCCTGGTACGTGCGCGGTCTTTCGTCCGGCACGACGCCGTGGACACGGACGAGTTGGGCCGCGAGCAGGTCCACGCGCCGGTCGAGGTCGTCCTCGTCCACGCGGACGCGGCCCGGCAGCGCGGACATCAACAGGGTCGGGTGGTCACAGTGCCGGGCCGTGGCGTCGACAGCGACGAACCCGGGAGCCGGGATGCCCTCCTACCCGGCGAGCAGCGCCAGGACGGAGGCCTCACGGGCGAGGAGTCCGGGCCCGTGGTGGCGGAAGAACGGCTTCACGAAGGTCCGTTGCACCAGGGCGGTGCCGTCGTCGAGCGTGAGCCGGCGCATCTGGGAGCTCCAACCACCGGACAGCAGGCGCACGGAGGTGACCGACCGGGCGGTGCCGAGCTGCTTGGCCACCCACGCACGCGTGGCCGTCCAGCCGCGGTCGTCAAGGCCGGTCAGCACCGCCTCCACGAACTCCCGCCGGTCGTCGCCGTGATCGCGGAACCACATTCCCAGCTGGTGCCGCGCGTCCGGAAGATCGAACCGTGTGTACTGGGCACGCGCGGTCAGCGCGTCCTGTACGGCCTCGGTCACCGTGGGCGGGATCACCGCGTCCGTGCCCGGCACGGCGAGCACCGCCCGGCCCTCGTAGGCCCGCAGCACCTCAAGCGCGGGCGCCTGCCGCCAGCCGTCCGGCTGCCGGATGATCCCGCTGAACCGGCCGTTCCCGTCCCCGAAGGGCACGTCCCACGCCTCGGCGTTGTACACGGCGGGCGCGCACAGCCCGAGGGCCGCCACTCGATCCCCGTAATGCCGGACGAGATCGGCCACCGTTTGCCCGCTCATGCTGAACCCCACCAGGACCAGCGGCCCGTCCGCCCCCGCGTACGCATCGATCACCGCGACGGCCTGCTCCAGCCGTCGCCGCAGGCTTAACTCGCTCAGCTTGCCGGTGCTTTCGCCATGCCCGGAGAAGTCGAAGGCGACCCCTCGACAGCCGTGGGCCACGAACTCCCGCACCAGAGGGAGCAGTCGCTCCGTGCTGCTGGTGCCTGCGCCATGCAGCACCACGGCGGTGACCCCGGACGGATCACCGCCGTACACACCGCTGAGCCGTTCACCGTCGTGGTCGTGCGTGAAGTCGAAGAGCACGCCCCCTATTCACTCACGCCGTAGCCTCCGTCTTTCGGGATGTCACTGCCGCATCCGCCCCTGGTCGTCATCTGTTCGGGGACCGGACAGGTTGGGGTGCCGAGGGCAAGGATCAGGTGCTTCCCGATCTCCACGAGCCTGGGGAGCATCTTCGGGTTGCCCTGGGGCTCGGCGGTCGTTCAAGAACTCCTGGTGGTGCTGGACGACATCCTCGGCGAAGACCGCGGCGTAGCCCTGGACAACGCACTCGTGCGATCCCGGATCGGCCTGTGCGAGAAGGGGGTTCGACAGCCTGCGCCTCCGCCCAGCGGGCGAAGGGTCGACGCACAGAGCCGCCACCGGTCCCGAAGCTGTTCGGGAAAGCCTCCTCAACGCGCTCCGGTTCGCCTTGGAAGGCCGCCCGGCCACGACCGGCAACCGACCGTCGGCAACCAGGATCAGCCGCTTGAGGCGGCTGCCGACCGCCCATTCACGACGGCCGATGAGCCGCGGAAGCGTCCGCAGGGCCCGAGATGCCGGGTGCGACGAAGGTCGTCGCACCCGGCCGGCCCGGTCAGAACCCGCCGGCGGCTCCCTCGTCCCGCGGAGTGGTGACGGCGTGCAGCCTTCCGTCGTCGCCGCGCCAAGCCATCTGTGTGCTGCCCACGTTCACCGTGTACGGCTTCAGCGGGTCGAGGAGCATGCCCTTCTTGACGAGACCGGCGACGACCGAGCCCGGGAAGCGCGCCTCCGCCAGCACGCGGTAGTCGTCCGTCACGCCCTGGTAGAGGCGCGGCGTGTCCTCGGCCGTGTAGTGGTCCATGCCCCAGATGAGGCGGTTGGCGAGGATCTGCGGCATGAACATCTGCGGGCGGGAAGGCATCCCCAACTGCCAGATCGGCTCGCCGTCGCGCATCACGAAGGTGTTGCCGACGATCGCACGGCCGCGCGCACCGCCGGTGAACCAGGTCTCCAGCATCGAGTTGATCCGCTGCGTCGTGTTGTAACCGCGCATCGAGACCCCGTTGACCACCTCGCCGGGGATGCCGCCGCCCTGTGAGGTGTGCGTGATCTGCGCCCAGTTGCCCTGTCCGTCGACGATGCTGATCGCCGCGGTGCCGAGCGACACCTCCCGCCAGGAGGAGGCGCCGGCCGCGGCGACGGCCGCGCGCCCGTGGCTGATGAGCATGTGCTCGGTGAGGTCGATCTTGGGCCGGCTACGACGGATCAGATCGGCGCCGTGCTGATGGAAGTCCGCCGACATGAGGGTCTCGGCGGCGTCTTCGAAGATCAGGGGATCTTTCAGGAAGCTCATCTGCTGTTCCACCCAGCGAAGGGTGAGCGCGAGGTAGGCGAGCGCCTCCGGCGACTCGGTGAAGTGTCCCAGCGGCTCGACATCGAGCTTGTCGAGAATGCCGAGGGTCATCGCCGAGAAGACGCCCGCGACCTCCGGGGAGGAGAGCTGGACGATCTCGTTGTCGCGGAACGTGTAGCGCAGCCCCTTGCCCCAGCGGGGGGCGATCTGCTTCATGTGCTCCAGCTTCACGTTCCAGCCGAGGTCGTTGCCGCGCTTCACGAAGTCCTCGGCCCAGCCTCCCGTCGTGAAGTGTTCGGGTCCCTCTTCGGCGAGACGGCGCATGGTCGTCGCCAGCGCGGGCTTCCGGAACCGCTCGCCGAGCGCGGGGGTCAGACCGCCGGGCGCGAAGTGCTCACGGCCGGACTCCGTGTACAGGTACATGTCCACGTAGTCGGACTGCAGCCAGAACGACTCGAAGGGCGTCACGTAGTGCCCCTCCTCGGCCCAGTGGATCGCGGGCTGACAGAGTTCGGACCACGCCATCGTTCCGAAACGCTCGTGCATCGCCCCCAGACCGGGGATGTACCCGGGAATCGCCGCGACCGGCGAGGCGATGGGCTCGGCGACTCGACCGGGCAGGCGACGGAACGGGGCGAGTCCCTGGACGACGGTGCCCCATGAGTTCAGCTCGTGCGTCTCACCGGTCGCCGCCTCGTAGTACAGCAGGGTGACCGTGCCGGCGTGGTTGGTGAGGTGCTGCTGCGTCCCGGCCTGGACCAGGCAGCCGGCGATCCCTGCGTCGATCGCGTTGCCGCCCTTGCGCATGGTCTCCAGGACGACGTCGGTGACGAGGGGGCTCTGGCTGGAGGCGACGGCGCTCTCACCGGTGACGGGCTCCTTCGGCCCGATCATCCATGCCTGACGGCGATCCGTGTTCATGTGGGCACTCCCTTCCAGGAATGACGATCGACGCTCGCGAGCCTCGACGACTTGGGATAGCGAGATTACCGTAACATCGCTACAATGGCGCCGGTATCGGAACGGTCCTACTTGTCGGACGGGCGAGCTGGGTGGGGAGAGAACGCGTGGGCGCTGCGGAAACACCGGTTCTGTATCCGGACCTGCTCTACATCGATGGGCGCTGGCAGAGCCCGCGAGGCGACGAGACCTTCGTGGTCGACGACGCGAACACCGGGGAGCCCTTCTTCGCCGTGGCGCTGGCAGACCGGCCGGACCTCGACCACGCGATCACGACCGCCCGCGCGGCCTTCGACAGTGGCCCGTGGCCCCGCCTCACCGCCGGGGCCCGGGCCGAGTGGGTGGAACGTCTCGCGTCGGCGCTCGGGCGGCGGGGACCCGAGCTGGCGAGTCTCTGGGCGCGGGAGGTGGGAGCGACGCGGAACCTGGCGGCCGGTCTCGCTCAGGCCGGTGCCGAGATGCTCCGTGCGCATGCGCGGCTGGCCGAGACCTTCGCGTGGGAAGAGGAGCGCCCCCAGAGCGGCGGTGAAGGCCGCGCCTGGGTGCTGCGCGAACCGGTCGGCGTGGTCGGCGCCATCGTCCCGTGGAACTCTCCGCTCAAACTCGCGCTGCTCAAGATCGCACCCGCGCTGATCGCCGGCTGCACCGTCGTACTGAAGGCCTCGCCCGAGGCGCCGGGTGCGGCGTACGTCCTTGCCGAGTGTGCGCACGAGGTCGGTCTGCCGGCGGGGGTCCTCAATGTCATCACGGCCGATCGGCAGGTCTCCGAACTGCTCGTGACCGATCCCCGGGTGGACAAGATCTCGTTCACGGGGTCGACCGCCGCGGGGCGAAGGATCGCGGAGCTGCTCGGCGGGCGGATCGGCCGCTTCACCCTCGAACTCGGCGGGAAGTCCGCGGCCATCGTGCTCGACGACGCGGACCTCGACCGGACCGTACGCGAGTTGGTCCCGGCCGGCTGTGACCTGACCGGCCAGGTGTGTGCCGCGCTCACCCGCATCATCGTGCCCGCTCACCGGCAGACCGAACTGGTCGAGGCCCTTTCGGCCGAGCTGGGCCGGGTCACGGTGGGAAGCGCCCTGGATCCGAGCACCGACATGGGGCCGCTCGTCACCGCGGCGCACCGCGACCGCGTCGAGGGCCACGTGCACCGCGCGATCACGGACGGAGCGTCACCGGCGTTCGGGGGCGGGCGGCCCGCGGATCCGGGCAGGGGGCATTTCGTGAACCCGGTCCTGTTCCGCGATGTCGACAACTCCTCCCGCATCGCCCAGGAGGAGATCTTCGGCCCGGTGCTCTGCGTCATCCCTGTGGCGAGCGCGGAGGAAGCCGTCCGAGTGGCCAACGATTCGATTTACGGTCTCAACTCCTCGGTTTTCTCCTCGGATCCCGATCGGGCCCGCCAGATCGCTCGCGGAATCCGCGCCGGAACGGTCGGCATCAACGGGTACAGGGCCGACTTCGGTATCGCCTTCGGCGGCTACAAGCAGTCAGGGATCGGCCGAGAGGGCGGCGAAGAAGGACTTCGGGCCTACGTCGAGACCAAAGTTGTCCTGGACTGAAACAGCACGTCAAGGAATCTGATACAGGATCAGAAATACCTGGACCCAGTAAAGCAATGAGTAGGACAGGGAGGGACAGTTATGACCGATGCATCACTGCTGGAATCCGAGATTTCCTCGGAGCCCGAGGTGGAGTTGGCGACGACCGCCCGAGCCATCCTCGGGAACCTGCCCACCGGCGTGATGGTCCTCACCTCGCGAGGAGCCTCCGGAAAGGCCTACGGGGCGACGGTGAACTCCTTTGCCTCGGTCACGCTCGACCCGCCCACGCTGCTGATCTCCCTGGTTTCGACCTCGCGCACACGGCAGGCCGTCTCCGAGTCCGGGGCGTTCGTACTCAATATCCTCTCCGCGGATCAGATCGAAATCGCCAAGGCGTTCGCCGGATCCGAATCGGATCACACCAGGCGCTTCGAGACCGCGACATGGCAGGACGTCGAGGAGGGCGCCGTGCTGTCGAGCGCGGTGGCTTCCTTCCGCTGCAGGACCCTGCACTCCATCCGCGTCGCGACACACCGCCTGTACGTCGGCGAGGTGGTCGACGCCGCCTGGGGAGACGCGGCACCGGGCGAACCGCTGGTGTCCTACCGGCGTTCGCTCTTCGTGCCATCCGAGCGGGCCGACTGGTCCATCGGGCAGTGACGAGATCGCACAGGGAGTGGGAAAGCCTCAATGAACGTCGTTGACCAGGAGCTTGCAGAGGTCTCACTGGAGTTGCGCAGAACGTTCGCCGCAACCGCCGCGAAGGTCGACCGGGAGGGAAAGTACCCCGAAGAGAACATGCGCCTCATCGAGGCCTCGCCGCTTGGACGTCTCTCCGTTCCGCGGTCACGCGGCGGACGCGGCGCCGACGGCATCATCGATGATCTCGGCACATACGTCGAGGTGATCTCGAACCTCGCCGCAGGGGAGAGTTCGACGGCTCAGATCTGGATGTTCTCCACTCGGCCGAGCTGCTGGTTCCTCGGTGAGCACTCGCCCCTCCCGGTCGAGGGGCGGGAGGCGATCTGGGAGCGGGTCCGGACGGAGGGGCGCATCATGCGCTTCTGCACGACGGGGACCGAACGGGCTCAGGGCGGGAAGATCGCGAAGATCGGCGCTTTCGAGATGCCGGCGAAACGGGTCGAAGGGGGTGTCGTCATCAACGGCACCAAGGCGTTCGGCACCGGTGTCGACGGCGCGGACTACGCGAACGTCCACGTGGTCGAGGAGGGTTTCGAGAACTACGAGGTCCGCCCGTACGAAGTGCTCGTCGACCTGCGTTCCGAAGGCATCACCGTCAAGGGCGACTGGGACAACATGGGCCAGCGCGCGACCGGGAGCCACACCGTCGTCTACGACAACGTCTTCGTTCCGGACGGCTTCCACTGGCGGCCGGCGGAGACCGTGGTCGCCCCGCTCGGCCCGCGAACTCAGCTCATGATGGCCGCGATCGCCCTCGGTATCGGACTCGGTGCTCTCGACGACCTGGTTCGGTTCCAGCGCAATCGCGCTTCCTTCCCCGGAGCGAAGGACGACGCCGTGATCCAGTGGCAGATCGGCCGGTACACGTACCGGTTGCAGGCCGCGCAGGCCATGGTCATGGCGGGCGTTCCCATGGTCCAGGCCCTGGAGGCGGGCGAGCGTGACGACGTCGAGAACGTCGCCGCCTATGTGGCCGCGAGCAAGCTCGCCGCACTGGACGCCGGTGGCGAGATCGCGGGCGAGATGCAGCGGATGTGCGGCGGTTCGTCCTCGTCGAACGCCTTCGGGATGGACCGGCACTGGAGGAACCTGCGCACCTTCAGCGTGCAGGACCCCGCGGACCTGCGGCAGCGTCAGGTCGGGCGGAACCGGCTTTACGAAGGAGCAGCAGGTCAGCCGCGTTCCGAGAACGCGCCGTACTGAGGGACGAACTCGTTGTCCAACCGGAATGGATCGAGGCGCCCATGACCGGCATGCGCCATCTCGACGCGGCCGAGGTCTCCGCACGGGTTTCGATGGCCGAACTCATCCCCGTCATCGGCGAGGCACTGGACGCCGTGGAGCAGGGCGAGTTCGACATGCCCGGCCGTCTGAGCTTCGGCGGAAGGGTGCTCGTGATGCCGGCCTACCACCCGGCGACGCGCTCAGGCAGCGTGAAGGTGGTGACGGTGGACTTCCAGCGGGTCCCGGCCATCTCCGGCGCGGTGACGTGGACCAGCCCGCGCATGGAGTTCCTCGCCGACGCACCGAGGATCACCGCCTTGCGCACCGGCGCGATCGTCGGGCGGGCGACCGACCTCCTGGCACCGCCGTCGGCGTCCCGAGTCGTCCTCATCGGAACCGGGGCCCAGGCGGCGGACCAGGTCCGCGCCGTCGCGGCGGTGCGTGACATCCGGGAACTCGTCATCGTCGGTCGCCGCAAGGAACGCGCCGACCGTCTCGGCCATCTGATCACCGGGGAGTTCCCGCACCTGCGGGTGCGCACGACGGACGGGATCGCCGCCGCGGTGTCGGAAGCGGAGATCGTCTGCTGTGCGACTTCCGCGACCGAACCGCTGTTCTCGCTGTCCGACCTCCCCGCTCGTGTGCACGTCAACGCGATCGGCTCATACACCCCGGCGATGCGGGAACTTCCGGCTGAACTGCTGAGCGACGCGGAGGTCGTGGCCGTCGAGTCGGTCGAAGCGGCGACGACCGAGGCAGGCGAGATCATCCATGCCCTGGACACCGGTCGTCTCACCGTGGACGCGCTGACACCGCTTGCGCGGATTCAACCCGGTGCGGTGTCTCGGGGGCGGACCGTCTTCAAGTCCGTGGGCATCGCCGCCCAGGACTGGGCCGTTTGCAGACTTCTCGAACAGTCCCTGTCAGCAGGCAGTTGACGCGCGGGCGCGGACACACGCGATCCCCACCACACCATTCAGCTTGAGGAGCAGAGGATGCCGTCGCTCGGAACCACCGCGGAAGCAGTCGTCGACACTCTGATCGACCACGGGGTCGACACGGTCTTCGCCATTCCCGGAGCGCAGACGTACGAGTTGGTGAACGCTCTGGCCGCCCGGCAGGACCGGATACGGATCATCGGAGGCCGCCACGAGCAGGCGGTGGCCTATATGGCGTTCGGGTACGCGCAGGCGACAGGAGAACTCGGCGTGGTCTCCGTCGTTCCCGGGCCGGGTCTGCTCAACGCGGGAGCCGCGCTGCTGACGGCATACGGCGAAAGCCAGCCGGTTCTCTGCATCGTGGGCGATGTCGCCGCAGGCGCGCGCGGACGGGGTCTCGGCCATGTGCATGAGATGCCCGACCAGCTGGCGACACTCAGGACGCTCACGAAGTGGGCCTCGAACATCGAGCACGTCTCGGAGGCGAGTGGGGTCGTCGCCGAGGCGATCGCGCGTGCGACGAGCGGACGGCCGCGCCCGGTCGCGGTCTCGATCCCGCGTGACACGCTCGCGCAACGGGGGCCGTACCGAGTGACCGGGCCCCGTCCCCTTCCCACACCGCCGGTGGACAAGGAGCGCATCGCCGCGGCCGCCGACATCCTCGCCACGGCCCGGAACCCCATGATCATGGTGGGCGGCGGCGCGCGCGAGGCCCGCGCGGAGGTCGCCGCGCTCGCCGAGTACCTGCAGGCGGCGACCGTCGCGTTCCGCGGTGGGCGTGGCGTGGTCAGCGACGACAGCCCCTTGTCGTTCACGAGCGCCTCGGGATTCGAGCGGTGGGCGGACACCGACGTTCTGATCGGAATCGGTTCGCGACTCGAGCTGACCTGGGCCCGGTGGCCGGATCGTGCGCCCGGCCTCAAGGTCGTCAACATCGACATCGACCCGGAGCAGGCCGTCCGGCTCACGCCCGACGTGGCGCTCGTCGGCGACGCGGCCGAGACGACGAAGGCACTGGCGGAAGCCGTGGCCGCGCGGCGCGGGCCGGCGCCGGACCGCTCGGCGGAGTTCTTGGCGGTGAAGGAGGGCAAGGCGAAGGAGATCGAGGATCTCGGACCGACGATCGAGTTCGTGCGAGCCATCCGCGCCGCGCTGCCGGAGGACGGGTTCCTCGTGGAGGAGGTGTCGCAGGTCGGATTCGTCTCCTCGTTCGGATTCGGTGTGACGGCCCCGCGGCAGTTCATCACGTGCGGTCATCAGAGCACCCTGGGTTTCGGCTTCCCGACGGCTCTGGGGGTCCAGGCCGCGCACCCGGACCGGGCGGTCGTGTCGGTCTCCGGCGACGGCGGCTTCATGTTCGGCGTCCAGGAGCTCGCCACGGCGGTCCAGTACGACCTTCCTGTCGTCGCGGTCGTCTTCAACAACCAGGCCTACGGCAATGTCAAGCTCGACCTGGAGGGACGCTACGGCGCCGACCGCGCGGTGGGCGTCGACCTGCACA
This sequence comes from Streptomyces fuscichromogenes, assembly GCF_014645815.1. Classification (GTDB taxonomy): domain Bacteria; phylum Actinomycetota; class Actinomycetes; order Streptomycetales; family Streptomycetaceae; genus Streptomyces; species Streptomyces fuscichromogenes. Next base: position 51,457 of record NZ_BMML01000013.1, read on the forward strand.
ACCCCGACTTCGTCGCGCTGGCCGAGTCGTTCGGCGCCGATGCCTACCGGATCGACGAGGGCGACGGACTGCAGGTCGCCGCGGCGAAGCTCACCCGCACGACAGCGCAGGCTGTCGCGAAGCGCCGGCCGGCCGTCATCGAGGTGCGGTGCGCGCTCGGGGCGGGAGAGAGCCCGTGGAAGTACCTGGAGCCCGCGTCCCGCAAGGGCGCGTAGAGGAACAGCGAGTCGGCCCTGGCACCGCGCACACGCGCTTGCGCAGCCGGCGCGGGATCTTCGCCGGTCCGGGGTCGGTGCTGCGAGCGAGGGAGGATCCCACGTCGGCCGCGACGTCGAAGGCCAGGCCGAGGAGCGTGGCGACGGGCTTTCCGCCGTCCCGACGATTACGTCACCCGCCCCGTCATCCCCGGAGAGCGAAGCGGGATGTGTCTCGGCGGGATGCGTCTCGGCGCGATGTTTCGGCGCGATGTGTTTCGAAGCGGTGACCCGATGTTCCGATCGAAAAACCCTCACGCTCATGCGTTGCGCTCGTCTCGACGCTTGGGTAGTGTTCCGCAAAACTCCACTATCGTAACGTCACTACGAGAAGGGAGGGCCGGAAGCACTTGCGGCTGACGAATGTCGATCGGCTTGGCCGAGGCAAGGCATTTCCAGGAGGACCGGGTGAAACAGCAGACAGTTCGGCCTTCTGCCGCCGGGCCCGTCGATCACGCCATCGACCGGCCTTCGAAGACTGGGGCACGGCGCATCCGCCGCCCCCTGGATGTCACGTGGCTGAACTTCACCGTCCGGCGAACGGGGCGCCTCCTCGTCTCGCTCGGGGTTCTGGTGACCGCCTCGTTCTTCATGATTCATTTGGTACCGGGAGATCCGGTGCGAGCGTCGCTCGGAAGTTCCGCGCCTCAGGAACTCGTGGAGGCGCGGCGTGCGGCCCTCGGCCTGAACGACCCGATCTGGTCGCAGTACGTCCACTACCTGAAGAACCTGCTCGCGGGAGACTTCGGTGAGTCGATCACCCGCCCGGGGCTGTCGGTCTCACAGATCATCGGACAGCGGCTCCCGGCCACGATCGAACTCGCCGGCCTCGCCTTCGTCATCGCGATGCTCGTCTCGATCCCGCTCGGGGTCCTCATGGCGGCCCTCACGCGCGGCGGCCGTCGGCAGCGGACAGAGCTCGCCTTCACCTCGTCGAGCATCGTGTTCGCGGCGATTCCGGAGTTCATCCTGGCGGTCGGCCTCGTCTGTCTCTTCGGCCAGGGAGTGGGCCTGCTCGGGATCTTCCCGGTCGCGGGGCGAAGCGGTCCGCTGTCGCTGGTGCTTCCCGTGATCAGCCTGGCCGTCGCGCCGACCGTGGTGCTGGCGCGGGTGGTCCGGGTCGAAGTGCTCACCGTGATGGAGGCGGACTACATCCGCACCGCACGATCGAAGCGGCTGAGGGCGTGGCGACTGTATCTGCGGCACGCGCTGCCGAACGCCGTGACCGCCACACTCACGCTCAGCGGCCTGCTCCTCGGCGGCCTGATAGCGGGCACGGTACTCGTCGAGAGCGTCATGGCATGGCCCGGACTCGGCTCCTCCATGGTGTCGTCGATCCTGACCAAGGACTACCCCCTCGTTCAGGGCATCGTCCTCGTCTACGGCGTGGTGGTACTCGTGATCAATCTCGTGGTCGACGTGGTCCTCGCCGTCCTCGACCCTCGCTCGGCCATCCAGGAGAGCTGACATGACCGCACGGACCTCCTCGTCGGCTCCCGACCCGTCAACCCCGTCCCCCGCCCGACGGCTGCTCGCCGGACTGGCGAAGACGATCCGCACTCCCATGGGCGCGACGGCGACCGTGTTCCTCGGTGTCGTCCTCCTCGCCGCGATCGTCGCACCGATGCTCTGGTCAGGGACCGCGGCAAAGGTGGACGCGACGGCCCTGGATCAAGGGCCGTCCGGGGAGCATTGGCTCGGCACGGACAATCTCGGCCGCGATCTGCTGCTTCGGGTGCTCGTCGCCGCACGCCTGTCCGTGCTCCTCTCGCTCTCCGCCACGGCGATCGGCATCAGCCTCGGACTCCTGCTGGGGGCGGCGCCCTGGCTGCTCGGACCGAGGCTCGGGCGTCTCGCCGCGGCGTTCGTGAACATCGCCGTCGCGTTTCCGATGCTCCTGATGACCCTGTTCTTCGCCGTCATCTTCGGCGTGGGCGTTCAGGGGTCGGTCTGCGCGATCGGCATCTCGATGGCACCGTGGTTCGCCCGTCTGACGCAGACCCTCATCGCGGGCGTCCAGAAACGCGACTTCGTCGCCGCCGCGCGGATCGCTCGCGTCAGCCGGTTCGGAGTGCTGCGCCGGCACATCCTTCCGAACATCGCCGAGCCGCTGATCGTCAACGTCGCGCTCGCGGCGGCGGCGGCACTCCTGGCGTTCGCCGGGCTCTCGTTCCTCGGCCTGGGCGTACAGGCACCCGAGTACGACTGGGGGCTCCTCCTCAACGAGGGGCTCAGCGGCATCTACGTCAACCCCGCCGGAGCGCTCGGACCCGGCATCGCGATCGTGGTGGCCGGGCTCGGATTCAATCTTTTCGGCGAGGCGCTCGCGAAAGTGCTCGGTTCGCGCCACAAGGTCCGGACGTTCCGTCCCCGTGGAGCTTCCAGGACGGTCTCCGGTTCGGGCGGGCACCCGCGTCAGCACGCGACGGATGGATCGGCCGGTGACGCGATCGCCCCCGCGGGCGAGGTTCCCGTCCTTGAGGTCGACCGCCTGCGCGTCTCGCTCGACACCCCCAACGGGACCGTCAGCCCGGTGCGCGAGATCAGCTTCTCGATGAAGCGCGGCGAAGCGCTCGGCGTCGTCGGTGAGTCCGGCTCGGGAAAGAGCCTGACGGCTCTCGCCGTCGCGCAGCTGCTCGAATCGCCGCTGCACGTCGAGGCGGCCACGCTCCGGCTCCTCGGCAAGGACCTCATGGCCGCCGATCCGAGGAGCCGGGCGACGCGACGCTTCCTCGCCACATCGCTCGGCCTGGTCTTCCAGAACCCGACCACATCGTTCAACCCCACGATGCGCATCGGCCCCCAGCTCGCCGAAGTGGCACGCCTGCACCAGGACATGAGTCGCCGCCAAGCTGGGGCGCGCGCCGTCGACCGGCTCCGCGCGGTCCGCATCCCGGGTGCCGAACGCCGGGCGAAGCAGTATCCGCACGAGTTCTCGGGCGGTATGCGGCAGCGGGCGATGGTCGGCATGGCGATGATGGGGAATCCGTCACTGATCATCGCCGATGAGCCGACCACGGCGCTGGACGTGACCATCCAGCGCCAGGTCCTCAACCTCCTGGAGCAGATCCGGGTCGAGAACCAGGTCGCGGTGTTGCTGATCAGCCACGACATCTCGGTCATCGGACAGTTCTGCTCGCGCGTGCTCGTCATGTACGCCGGTCGTGTCGTCGAGGAGCTTCCCTCCGCCGATCTGCGCACGTCGGCTCGCCATCCCTACACGCGAGCGCTCCTGAGCGCCGTTCCCGACATGACCGCCGACCGCTCCCAGCCGCTCGCCACCGTTCCGGGCCGGCCGGTCGACCCGGCCGACCGACCGGCGGGATGTGCCTTCGCACCGCGATGCACGTTCGCGACGGCACAGTGCCATACCGCCGAGCCGCCGCTTCAGGAGGTGGGGAGCGGCGGGACCGTCGCCTGCTGGAACCCGCAGGAGGGCGCGGTGACCGCAGTTCAAGGACAGGTCCAGCAAGCGGGACGGGGACAGGCATGAGCGAGTTGCGCTTCGAGAAGACGAGCATTCGGGTCGGCCACGGAGCCAGGGCACTGACCGCGGTCGACGGTGTCGACCTGGTCGTCCCGGCGCGCAGCATCGTCGGACTGATCGGCGAATCAGGATCCGGGAAGTCGACCCTCGGACGTGCCGCCGTGGGACTCAACCCGGTGTCGGGCGGACGCATACTGCTCGACGGCCAACCGCTCGCCCGTCAGCTCCGTCGCGGTGCGGTGCAGATGGTGTTCCAGGACCCGATGTCCTCCCTCGACCCGCGCATGACGATCGGCGACAGCATCGCGGAATCGATCTCGCGTCGCCGTATCCGCCGCGCCACGGACCGGCGCCGGGAGGTGGAACGCCTTCTGGAACTCCTCGACCTCGAGCCGCAGTGGGCGGACGAGTATCCGGAGAAGCTGTCCGGTGGCCAGCGTCAGCGCATCGCGCTCGCGCGTGCGCTCGCGGCACGGCCGGAGGTCCTCATCGCGGACGAGATCACGTCGGCGCTCGATGTCTCCATCCAGGGATCGATCCTGAACCAGGTGAAGGACCTGCAGCGGCAGTTCGGGTTCTCGATGCTGTTCATCTCGCACAATCTCTCGGTCGTCAGGTACCTCTGCGACCAGGTCGCCGTGATCTACCTCGGAAGGCTCGTCGAGCAAGGTCCGGCGGAAGACGTGCTGTCGGACCCGCAGCACCCCTACACACGCGAACTTCTGGAAGCGTCCCCCGATTCCGGCGGACCGCTCGTCCAGCCGGGCGGGATTCTCCACGCCGTCGGTGACGGTGAAGCCACCGATCCGCACCATCCGCCCACCGGTTGCCGGTACCACCCGCGCTGCCCGGTCGGGCCCGCCGTGCACCCCGACCGGAACGCCTGCCGCACCAGCGTCCCTCTGCCACTCGGCCGCGCCCACCACGCCGCGTGTCACTTCGCCGCCATGACCGAGACCCCCCTCACAGCCACCACTTGAGAGCGTCCCCCCACGACCTGCCGACGCCGGTCGGCTCGGTGCTCGCCCTTTCCGCCTTTCTACCGAGTTCCGGAAACACCCTCAATTAAGGAACAACAACAGTGCACCGAAAAGGCATAGTCGGCGTTCTTGTTGCCTTGTCCGCGCTCGTGCTGGCAGCATGCGGCACATCCGGAGGCGACAGCGCGTCAAAGTCGAGCAAGGAGTTCGCCGAAGGCGGCACCTTCGCGATGTCGATCCAGGCGGATCTCGGGACGTACGACCCTTACTCCAACCCGCTCGTCACGCCCTGGAGCAAGCTCGCGTACGACTCTCTCATCAACGTGACCCCCAAGGGCAAGTTCGTTTCCGGCCTGGCCAAGACGTGGAAGTCGGACCTGACCTCCGCGACGTTCGTGCTCGGTGACGGGATCACCTGCTCGGACGGCACGGCGCTCACGGCGAGCCAGGTCGCCGCGGACCTCACGTACGTGGCCAACCCCAAGAACGGCTCCGCGCTCTACGGTTCCGGCGTTCCCACGATTCCGTTCGTCGCGACCGGGGACGACAAGAGCGGCACGGTGTCGATCAAACTGAAGTCACCGTTCGCGTTCCTGCTCAACATGCTGGCCGAGATGCCGATCGTGTGCAAGGAAGGGCTGAAGGACCCGAAGTCGCTCGCCGCCGCGTCCGACGGAACCGGTCCGTTCGTGCTCACCAAGGTGGTGGCCGGGCAGAGCTACACCTTCACCGTGCGCAAGGGCTACACCTGGGGCCCCGACGGGGCGAGCACCAGTGCGGCCGGCACTCCGAAGACCGTCGTGCTGCGTGTCGTCGACAACGAGACGACGGCGACGAACATGCTCCTCTCCGGAGAGCTCAACGCGGCGCAGATCGACGGTTCGGACCGTAAGCGCGCGAGCGCCCGCGGGTTCGAGACGGCGAAGATGCCCGAGCCCGCCGTCTGGCTGTGGCCCAACCAGAGAGCCGGCCGTCCGACGGCCGATCTCGCGGTGCGCTCCGCGCTGGTCGAGTCGCTCGACCTCAACGAGCTTGTCGCGGTCAGCACGTCGGGCCAGGGCCGTGCCGCGACCGGACTGGCGATCGGCACACCGATGACGTGCCCCGCGGTCAACGACGTGCAGAACCTCCTTCCGTCGTACGACATGAAGGCCGCGAAGGCGGCGCTCGACAAGGCCGGATGGACACTCGGTTCGGACGGCAAGCGCAGCAAGAACGGCAAGCAGCTCCAACTGACCGTGCGCTACGCCCCCGAGGCCTCGGCGGGCGCGAAGCCGGCGGCGGAACTGATCGCGCAGGCGTGGACCAGACTCGGCGTCGGTGTGACGCTCAAGTCCGACACCTTCGCCACGCTCTCGCAGGTGATGTTCAAGACCGGCGACTACGACGTGTATGTCGCCCCGATGAGTTGGTCGATGCCCACTCAGGTCTACAAGTACGTGACGGGTGCCGCCGCGCCGGCTGGACTGAACTTCGCCGCCGTGGACAACGCGGACTACAACGCACTCGCCGAGAAGGCGCTCGACGCCGAATCCTCACAGGCGTGCGGCCTGTGGAGCAAGGCGGAGGCCGCGCTCTACCGGGACGTCAACGTCGTGCCGGTCGCCGAACAGTCGGACACGTACTTCTTCAGCGGGGCGACCGCCGAGGTGATGACGCGCGAGATCCCCGTTCCGACGAGCATCCGCGTCTACAAGTAAGGACACCTGGCAGCTCTCGAAGGTCCGCGTGTGTGCCGTCCCCGCGGGGACGGCACACACGCGGCGCTGTCACGTCACGAGTCCTTCGTCCAGGAACCGAGCACCATCAGTGTCTTGGTGCCGGTCACATGACCGTTGCGTCGCAGGCCGTCGATGACCTGCTGGAGATGGCCGATGTCCCGCACCCGGACGTGCACCAGGGCGTCCGGGTCCCCGGAGATGGTGAACACGGCCTGGGCCTCTGGCACTTCGTAGGCGGTCCGGACGATGTCGCCGACGGGCGTACTGCCCGCGACGGACAGCTCCACGAACGCCTCGATGCCCCGTCCCAGCTTCGTGTGGTCCACCTGCACCGTGAATCCGGTGATCACCCCGGTCTCGCGGAGCCGGTCGACCCGTCGCTTGACCGCGGCGACGGAGAGCCCCACCTCGGGCGCCAACTCCGAGTAGGTGCTCCTCCCGTCCCTGTGCAGCATGCGCAGCAACTGCCTGTCGATGTCGTCGACCTGGGTCACCTCGGCTCCTCACCTGACGCAAAATCAAGTCCTCAGTTCGCGATAATACTGCGATTCTTTGCATCTTTTCATAATCAGTCGCAATTTACTTGCTCGAAAGCGGAGCGCGATGCTGTCCTTGGCGCGTGGTCACACTCGACGACAAGTACGCCGCCCGCAGCGGCCGCGTACTGATCTCCGGCATACAGGCACTCGTCCGCCTCACCCTCGAACAGCGCCGTCTGGACGAGGAACGGGGGCTGGACACACGAGCTTTCGTCAGCGGCTACCAGGGCTCCCCCCTGGGCGGCGTGGACCTGGAAATGGGCCGCGCCCGCCGCTTCCTGGAACCCGCCGGGGTGGTCTTCCGCCCCGGCCTCAACGAGGAACTCGCCGCCACCGCGGTGGCCGGCACCCAGTTGCTCGGCCAGGTGCCGGGCCGCCGCCACGACGGGGTCACCGGATTCTGGTACGGCAAGAATCCGGGCCTGGACCGGGCGGCGGACGCCATCCGGCACGCGACCCTGGCCGGCACCGCGGCCCTCGGCGGCGCGGTCGCGTGGATCGGGGACGACCCGGGAGCGAAGTCGTCCACGGTGCCGAGTTCCTGCGAACCCATGTGCCAGAGCCTCTCGATGCCGCTGCTCGCCCCCTCCTCGATAGCGGAGATCATCGAGTTCGGCCTGCACGCGGTGGCCATGTCACGGGCCAGTGGGCTGTGGACCGGGCTGAAGATCGTCGCGGACACCGCCGACGCGTCCCAGGTCATCGACCTCGCCACCACGGTCCCCGACCTGCCCGCCGTCACCGTCGGCCCCCGGGGCACACCGCCCACCCTGGTCGGCCCCGCCTCGCTGGACGCCGAACACGACCTGCTCACCCGGCGGTTGGACACGGCCCGTGCCTACGGCCGGGAAGCGGGCCTGAACCGGGTCACCTTCGGCTCCTCGCGCGCCACCCTGGGGCTCATGGCCTCCGGCACGTCCTACGCCGTCCTGCTGCGCGCCCTGACCGACCTGGGGATCGACGAGGACGCGATGGAGCGGCTCGGTATCCGTCTGATCCGGCTGGGCATGCCCTTCCCGCTGCACGAGGACGATCTCGTCGCCCTGACGGACGGTCTGGAACAGGTCCTCGTCGTGGAGGACAAGGTGCCCTTCCTCGAAGGCCACCTCAAGCAGGCCCTCCACCGGACCGGCCACGCACCGGTGGTCGTCGGGCGACGCGACGAGAACGGCCGGCCGCTGCTGACCGCCCGCTCCACGCTGAGCGCCGAGCACGTCACCGAGGCGCTGCTGCGACGGATCGGCCCCGACCGGCTGCCCCGGCAGATCGCGGGCCCGTCGTCGGCCCCCTCACGGATCGCGCTGCCGACGGTGGGTACCCGCACACCGTTCTTCTGCTCCGGCTGCCCGCACAGCACCTCCACCCGCGCCGCCGACAGCACGCTGGTGGGCGTCGGGATCGGCTGCCACATCATGATCGCGCTGGACGGTACCGGGCGCGGCAACCAGATCGGCATGACCCAGATGGGCGGCGAGGGCGCCCAGTGGCTCGGGCTGCAACCCTTCACCGACGACCGGCACTTCGTACAGAACCTCGGCGACGGCACCTTCCACCACTCCGGCTCCCTCGCCGTCCGGGCCGCCGTCGCCGCCGGCGTCACGATGACGTACAAACTGCTCTACAACGACGCAGTCGCCATGACCGGCGGGCAGCAGGTGGAGGGCCGGCTGTCGGTTCCTGATCTGACCCGCTGGCTCGCGCTCGAAGGCGTCCGCAAGGTCGTCGTCACCACGCCGGAGCCCCGCGGCTATCGTCGCGTCCGCCTGGATCCGATCGCCTCGGTGCGCCACCGCGACGACCTGGCGCGGGTGGAGGAGGAACTGGCCGCGGTCGAGGGCGTCACCGTGCTGATCCACGACGACCGCTGCGCCGCGGAGGAGCGGCGGCTGCGCAAGCGCGGCCGGTTGCCCACGCCGGCCGAGAAGGTCGTGATCAACCAACGCGTCTGCGAGGGCTGCGGCGACTGCGGTGACGTCTCCTCGTGTCTGTCGGTGCAGCCGGTGCACACGGAGTTCGGGCGCAAGACGCGGATCCACCAGCCCTCGTGCAACTCCGACTTCAGCTGCCTGAGGGGCGACTGCCCCTCGTTCCTGCTGGTCGAACCGCAGGGCCCGCGCCGCAGGCCGGTCCCGGAGCTGCCCGTGGTGCTCACCGATCCCGTGAGCCGTGTCGATCGGGACACCGTCCTGCTGCGGATGCCCGGCATCGGCGGGACCGGCGTGGTCACGATCTCCCAGATCCTCCAGATGGCCGCGCATCTCGACGGCCGTTACGCGGCCGGTCTGGAACAGACGGGTCTGGCGCAGAAGGGCGGCCCGGTCGTCAGCGACGTGCGGATCTCCGCCCGGCCGGTGGAGGGCTCGCTGCGCGCCGCCCGGGGGACGGCGGACGTGCTGATCGGCTTCGACGTCCTGGGCGCCGCGGCCGACGGCAACCTGGACGTGGCCCGCGCCGGTCACACGGTGGCCGTCGTCAACACCGCCGTCGTCCCGACCGCCGCCATGGTGACCAACCAGGTCGTCGTGCCGGGCACCCCGCAGGACGCCCTGGAGCGCGTCGAGGCCTTCACCCGGCCCGCGGACAACCTCTATGTGGACGCGCTGGCACTGTCCGAAGCGCTCTTCGGCGACCACCTGCCCGCCAACATGGTGCTGATCGGAGCCGCCTTCCAGCACGGCTGCATCCCGCTGACACGCGAGTCCGTCGAGGCCGCCGTCCGGCTCAACGGGGCCGCCGTCGAGAAGAACCTGGCCGCGTTCGCCTGGGGACGCGCAGCGGCTGCGGATCCGCGGGCGGTCGAACGGGCCCTCGCCGCCCCCGACCGCCCGGTCGTCGACATCACGCCGCGCGCACGGGAGTTGGTCGCCCCGCTGGACGTGAGCGACAGCCTGCGCGAGGCGCTCGCGCTGCGCGCGGCCGACCTCATCGGTTACCAGAACGAGTCCTACGCCGCCGGGTTCACGGCCGAGGTCGCCCGGATCGCCGTCCTAGCCCGCCGCGGGGCGGGGCCGGAGGCCGGCGAGCGCATCGCCCTCGCCTACGCCGTCAGCCTGCACAGACTCATGGCGTACAAGGACGAGTACGAAGTGGCGCGGCTGCACCTGGACACCGTGGAGAGGGCCAGGGTCGCCGACGAGTTCGGCTCCGGCGCCGACATCGCCGTACTGCTTCATCCACCGCTGCTGCGCGCACTCGGCATGCAGCGCAAGATCCGCCTGCGGCGCACCGCGCCCACGCTGTTCAGGGCGCTCCGCGGACTGCGGACCCTGCGCGGAACCCGCCTGGACCCGTTCGGCCTCGCGGCCGTCCGCCGGGAGGAGCGTGCCCTGGTCCGGGAGTTCCCCGCCCTCGTCCGCGAGGCGCTGGCCTGTCTCACCGCGGACAACGCCGCCGAGGTCCAGGCGCTCGTCGAACTGCCCGACCGCATCCGCGGGTACGAGGAGATCAAGCTGGCCCGTATCGCGGAGTACCGCGCCGAGGCCCGGGCCGCTCTCACCGCCCTCCGCTCCCCCACCGCGGTGTCCGCCTGAGCACACACCGACTCGCCCACGAGCACCGTCATGCCCGTCGATCGTCTGCTGCCCGGCCAAGAGGCGCACGACCTCATCGACCTCGTGCGGGACATCGCCGACAAGGAACTCGCGCCCCGCGTCGACGGGTACGAGCGCGAACACCGTTACCCCGACGGGCTCTTCGCCCTGCTCGGCCGGGCCTGGCCGCTGGGACTGCCCTACTCCGCGGACTTCGGCGGCGGAGACCAGCCGTACGAGATGTACCTCCAGGTCCTTGAGGAACTGGCGGCCCGCTGGGCGGCCGTAGCCGTGGCCGTCAGCGTCCACACCCTGGCCGCCTCTCCCCTGTTGCGCTTCGGCAGCGAGGAACAGCGGGAGCGCTGGGCCGTGGAGGTGCTGGCCGGTCGGCAGATCGGCGGCTACAGCCGCTGCGAACCCCACGCCGGATCCGACGCGGCCGCCCTGGCCTGCCGAGCCGAACGCGGCGGCGACGGCTACCGCGTCAGCGGCGCGAAAGCCTGGATCACCCCACGGTGGAAAGGCCGATTTCTACGCCCTGTTCGCCCGCACCGCGACCGCCTACTGGGACGGGGCCGCGCTGGACTCCACCGTCGCCTACACGCGGGAGCGCACCGCGTTCGGCCGCAGGATCATCGACCACCAGGGACTCGGTTTCCTGGTCGCCGGCATGGCCGCCACCGTCGACACCGCCCGTGCCACCTGAACTGGTTCGCCCTCACGGCTCGGCGCGGGCCCGGGCCGGTGAACGGGGAGACGAGGACGGCTCTGCCGGTGATGAGCCTCGGCAGGGGACCACAGAATGCCGTCTCCCGTGGCTAGTTCCCGACCACGCCCCTTCCCAGCAGGTCGAGGAGCAGTGCGTTCAGCAGTCTCGTACGGTCGATGAGCCGGTCGACGAGGAGATGCTCGTCCGCGGCGTGCGCCCCGCCACCGACCGCTCCGAGGCCGTCCAGCGTGGGCGTGCCGACACCGGCGGTGAAGTTGCCGTCGGAGGCGCCGCCGACGGCCGCGCGGTCGAGGCCGGGGAGCCCGAGCCGCGCCGCGACGGCCTGTGCCTGCCGGAAGAGCGGCAGCGACGACGACTCCTCCAGCGGCGGCCGGTTGATGCCGCCGTGAAGCACCAACCCGGCCTCCGGCAGCACCGGCACGAGCGCGCGCAGGGCCGTGTCCACGCGCTCCTGCTCCGCCGTGCTCCACGCCCGGACGTCGACCGAGACCCGGGCCGCCGCCGGCACGGTGTTGGCGGTCGTGCCGGCCACCACGGCGGTCGGCGTGACCGTCGTGCCACCGCCTCCGAGCGCGACGATCGCCCGCACCTGATGGGCGAGCTCCACCGTCGCGTTCACGCCCTTCTCCGGCTCCAGGCCGGCATGGGCGGCCCGGCCGAGGATCTCCAGCTCGTAGATCGAGATGCCCTTGCGGGCCGTCTTGAGGGCTCCGCCGTCGGCCGAGGCCTCCAGAACGAGGGCCGCGGAGGCGGACCGCGCCTCGTCCTCGATCAGGGAGCGCGAGCTCACCGATCCGACTTCCTCGTCCCCCGTCACCAGCAGGGTCACGCCGTCCCGGGAGGGCAGGGCGGCGATCGCGTGCAGGGCCATGACGAGGCCGGCGAGCATGTCCAGGCAGCCGGGCCCCCGCAGGACGCCGTCGGTCACGTCGAACGGATGCCGCGCGAGCGTGCCGATCGGCCACACCGTGTCGTGGTGGCCGAGCACCAGCACCCGCGGCTTCGCCCGCGAACCGCCGAAGCGCCAGCGCAGGTGATGGACCCCGTCCACGACGATCCGCTCCGGGACCGCCCCGAGCCGCGTCGCGCCGAGTCGCGCCACCAGGTCGGCGGACCGGGCGACGGCGGCCAGGTCACTCGAGGGCGACTCGCACTCGACCAGCTCGCGCAGGTCCGCGAGGAGTGTCCCGAGCGCGGGGACGTACCCGGCACCGGTCGGTGACAGGGTCATCGTGCCGGCCATTTCGGAGCGGGACGGGCACCGGAGCGGTCGTGCTCCGCGGTCGTGCCGGTCATCAGTGGGCGTCCTTTCGGCTCAGTTCGTCGAGGCGCGGCTGCCGGCATCGGTCACGTGAACGCCTTCTGCCACTCGGTGTGATGGCCCACCGGCACGAAGCCCATCGCTCGGTTCACCCGCCGCATCGGCTCGTTCTCCGCGGCGTTCCAGGTCACCACTCGTTCCACGGCAGGGAGCGCGTGATGCAGGGCAAGCAGGTTCGCGACCTTGAGGTGAAGACCGAGTCGATGGCCGCGATGCTCGGACAGCACGAACGTGTCCCACTGCAGCGAGAGTTCCGGCCGGCCGGCCGGCACCACAAGGGTGGTGTAGCCGGCGAGGAGACCGCTTTGCCGTTGCCGTGCGACGGTTTCGACCACCTGGCGTCCCTGGTCGAGCATCGTCCGCCGCACACGCCGGGCTCGTTCGACGTTCCAGCGTTCCTCCTGCACGTCGACGTCGCCACGCGGTGCCGCGGTGCTCATGTGCGCAGCGAGGCGTGCGCGCTGTTCGAGCCAGTCACCGGGAATCTCACCCCAGGAGGTGAGAAGTTCGTAGTCGGCCGACGACGCACCGAGTTCCGCTTCGAGGTCGCGCCTCGGCGGAAGCAGGAGGTCGCTTCGAAGGTTCGCCTGCCCTCGGGCGTAACCCGCGCTCTCGGCGAAACCGGCCGCGGGATCGTCATGGCCGAACAGGACGTCCGAATGTCCGACCAGCACGGTGCGTCCGGCCGCCCGGGCGGCGTCTTCGAGGACGCGGAGGAGCGCGCTGCCGATGCCCCGCCGACGGTACGCGGGATCCACCGCCACGTGCAGCTTCGCGAAGTGGGTGTTGTCGGCGACGAAGAGGATCAGCTGCGCGTGTCCCACGACCGCGTCGTCACGGACCGCCGCCCAGGCCGCTCGCCTTTCGTACTCCTGGTGCGTGAACTGGACCCGCACCTCCTCCTGCGACCATCCGGCGGCCGTCGACCCGTATGTCTCCTGGAGTGCCCTCTGATAGACACGGTGCCAGCCCTGGGTGAGCCTGTCCTGGCCGCGGTCGAGGGGGTCGACGGCGTGGAGGGTGACCGCGTCCACGTCCTGGCCGAAGGCGCTCATCGGGCATCCACCTCAACGTCGGCCGCGGCGATGCCGGAGAACGGTTCGCCCAGTGCCCGGGTCAGCGCGTCGATGAACCTGACGTTCATCTCGGGTGTGCCGAGACTGACCCGGATGAAGTTCTCCAGCCCGTATCCGGCCAGGTGGCGCACGATCACACCCGATTGTTCGAGCGACCGCACCACGGCTCCGGCGCGCGAACCGAGGTCGATGGCGACGAAGTTCGTCTGGGACGGCACGTACGCGATCCCCTCACGGTCGAGATGAGCGCAGAGCGCCTCCCGCTCCCTGCGGTTCAGCTCCACCGTGCGCGCGAGGAAATCCTTGTCGTCCACCGCGGCCTCCGCGGCGGCCTGGGCGAGCGTGTTGACGGAGAAGGGCAGGCCGGCGACCGCGAGGCCCGCGATCATCTCGGGCAGGCCGACCGCATATCCGGCACGCACGCCGGCGAGGCCGTGTGACTTCGAGAAGGTGCGGACCACCATGACATTGCGGCCCTCGCGGATGAGGTCGATGGTGCCGTGCCGGTATTCCGGGTCGGCGAACTCCAGGTAGGCCTCGTCCACGACGAGCAGGACATGGGAGGGCAGCCGGGACACGAAACGGCGGAAGTCCGCGTCCGCGACGTCCGAGCCCATCGGGTTGTTGGGCAGGTCGACGTACACGATCTTGGTCCGGTCGTCGATCGCGCCGAGGACGGCTTGAAGATCATGGTGGTACCGGTCCATCTCCACCGCGCGCAGCTCACTGCCGAACATCTTGGTGACGATGCTCAGGAGATTGAACGAGTACTTGCTCATCACGACGTTGTCGCCGAGTTCGAGCATCGCGGCGCCGAGACGGTAGATCACGTCGGACGAGCCGTTCCCGGCGAGCACGTTGTCGATGTCCACGTCGAGTTCCTCGGCCAGCTTCCGGCGGAGTCCGAGTGACTGGTCGTCCGGGTAGCCGCACGCGGCCGCGGCGGCCTCCACTATCGCCCGTTCGGCCGCCGGCGACATCCCGAGCGGGTTCTCGTTCGAGCTGAGCTTCACCACCGGTCCCCGGATGCCGTGCTCCTGCTGAAGAAGAACCGCGGTCCTGCCCGGTACATAAGGTTCCGCATCAGCGATGGCCTTCCGGAAGAGACCGCCCGGGTATGACGTCGCGCGAGTCAACTGTGCACCTCGTTCGTAGTTCGAGATCGCTGCGGGCACCGGTCGGAACCACGAGGAACCGGTGATGAGCACGGCAGTGACGGACCGAGTCCCAGTCAGTGCCACAACCTGCGTCGCGGGGTCATCCCACGACGCACCGAACCGATACCTTCCTCGGGCGTTCCTTCCTCAAGGAGGCCGAAATGCCTGGGGCCGATCAAGGGCCGCGATGTGATAGCATCATCATGATAACTTCGTTACCGCAACTCGACAAGGGGGAGCGTTGACTGAACAGAAGGAGCGGAAGTGGCCTGTGCGGTCCGCGGCCAAGGCCCGGTCTCGTCAGGCACTCCTTGACGCAGCACGCGAACTCGCCGCGAAGGAGGGGTATCAGGCCTGTTCCGTCGACGCGGTGGCAACGCTGGCGGGCCTGACCTCGGGTGCCATCTATTCGATCTTCGGAGGAAAGCGCCAGCTCTTCGCGGCCGCGCTCGCCGACTACTGGGTACTGCCGAGCCTCCACGAGGTCGCCGAGCCCGGAGCCCCGCTGCAGGAAGTCATGTACGCCTACGGTCAACACTACGGAGAGTTCATGTCCGGACCGCTCGCGGTGGCCGCGATCGACCTCGGCATCGAGGACGTGGCCCACCGGCGCAAACACCCGCAGGACGACCAGCACAACCCGACTTCCGAGATCAGTCGGTTCGCGGCCGAACTCAGTGAATACGCCGATGCCGCCGGAGAGACGCTCCCGCTCGCTCCCGAGGAGCTCGCCACCGTGATCGACCGGAGCCTGGGCGGCCTGGCCCTCGCCCGCCTGCAGACGAACGAGCCGGCCGGCACGCTGTTCGGGTACGTCGCCGCCTCCCTCATGCGGGGCCCCGCGTGAACCCGAGCCAAGTCGCGGCGCTCTTCCAGATCAGGCAGCCCACGCTGTCGCCCGACGGAAGCCGGGTCGCGTTCGTCGTGCAGAGCGTCGACGAAGCGCACAACCGGTACCGCAGCCGGGTCTGGGTGGCCCCGACGGACGGCAGCGAACCCGCCGTACCCTTCTCGCCGGCCGGGTCCGACGCATCCCAACCGGCCTGGTCGCCGGACGGCACCCGCCTCGCGACGATGTCGATGACCGTCGACAACGGCACGGTGCGCGCGGAGATCGGAATCTCCTCCCCCGACGGATCGGGCGAGTCACGACAGCTCGACATCGTCGGCGACGGTCCGCACGGCCTGTGCTGGTCGCCCGACGGAAACCACATCGCCTACACCGCACGCGCGAGCGATCCGCGATACGGCGTCCCCGAGAACGCACGTCCACCCCTGCGTGTCACACGGCTGTTCTCCCGAATAGACGGCCTGGGGCCGGTGGCGGACCGCCCGCTCCACGTGTTCACGGTCGCCGTGGACGCCTCCGAGCCGGCTCGCGATCTCACCCCGGGCGAGTTCTCCCTGCACAGCCATGAGTGGACGCCCGACAGCGGAGCCCTGGTGGTGAACGGCGCGACTCACGCGCGCTGGGACCTCGACCTGCGCACGGACATCTTCGAACTCTCCACGGGAACCGGTGAGTTGAGGACGATCAGCGCCACGGACGGCTCCTTCCAGAACCCCTCGGTGTCCCCTGACGGCACCCGGGTCGCCTTCCTCGGAGCCGACGACATCGAGGACTCGCCCCGCAACACCCATGTCGGGCTCATCCCGATCCAGGGCGGCGAGCGGCGCTGGATCTCCCGTGGCCTCGACCGGAACTTCGCGCCGTATCCCGACATCCAGAGCCCGCGCTGGCTGGACGACGCCACGATTCTCGTGACGGCCGAGGACCGCGGAGACGTCGCCCTGTACCGGGTCGACGCGGACGGTTCCTCGGCACCGGTCCGCCTGGCCGGGGACGGCGGATGCGTCACCGGGTACGACAGCGCTGCCGGTGTGATCGTGTACGCGCTGTCGACGCCCACCAGCCCGAGCGAGCTGTTCGCCGTCCAGGCGGACGGCAGGGTGGAGCGACTCACGGATCTCGGTGCGGCGTTCATCGCCGACACCTCGCCCCGACAGGGCGAGCACTTCGTGGTCCGCTCGACGGACGGCACCGTCGACATCGACGCGTGGATCCTCACTCCCCCGGACTTCGACCCGCACAAGTCGTACCCGATGCTGCTGAACGTGCACGGCGGTTCCTTCAGCCAGTACGCGAACCGGTTCTTCGACGAGTTCCACGTGCAGGCGGCGGCGGGTTACGTGGTCGTCTGGTCGAACCCTCGGGGAAGCTCGGGCCGGGAGGAGGCGTTCGGACGCGCGATCCGTGGCCACGCGCTCGGCGGCACCGGCTGGGGAAGCGTGGACTACGCGGACCTCATGGCCGTCACCGACACCGTCATCGAGCGGTTCCCGTTCGTCGACCCGGACCGGATGGGAATTCTCGGCGGGAGCTTCGGCGGATTCCTGACGTCGTGGACGATCGGCCACACGGACCGGTTCGCGGCCGCCTGCAGCGAACGCGCCGTCAACAATCTGCTGACGATGGAAAGCACCAGCGACATCGCCGGCGTGCTCCGGCACCACGTGGGCACGAGCCACCTCAAGGACCCGGAAGCGTACCTCGCGATGTCGCCGATCACGTACGCGCAGAACATCACGACGCCGTTGCTCATCCTCCACGCCGAGTCCGACCTGCGCTGCCCGATCGAGCAGGCCGAACAGCTCTTCGTCGCCCTCCGGACCCTTGAACGGGAGGTCGAGTTCGTGCGCTTCTCCGGCGAGGGCCATGAGATGTCCAGGTCCGGATCCCCGCTGCACCGCCGCCAGCGGCTGGAAATCGTCCTCGAGTTCTTCGGCAGACATCTCACGCCCGCCTGACCCTGGGAGACAACGGTGTCCCTTACGTTGCACAGCGCGACCCTCATCGACGGAACCGGCGGCGACACGATCACCGGCGCGAAGGTGGTCGTCGATGACGGGCTGATCACGTCGGTCGGCGCCGGCCCGTCGTCGGCCGGCGAATCGCTTGACCTGTCCGGTCTCTGGCTGCTCCCCGGTCTCATCGACCTCCACACGCACCTGGGTCTCGCCGAGCCCGATCCGCCCGGCTGGATGCCGGCCGCCGTCGTCGCCGCGCAGATCTTTCGCAACGCGGAACTCTGCCTGGAAGCCGGGTTCACCACCGCGCGCGAACTCGCCGGCGCCGACGGCGGCCTCAGGGAAGCGATCGACACCGGACTCGTGCGCGGTCCGCGTCTGCTGCCTTCCGGGCCGCTCCTCTGCCAGTCAGGCGGCCACGGAGACGCGTCGAACTCGCCGTGGACGTCCGCGATCGACCACCATCACGGCCCGCAGGTCAACACGGGCGGGATCCCCGGCCTGACGCAGATGTCCGCCGTCTGCGACGGACCGGACGGGGTGCGTCTGGCGGTACGGCGCGCGTTCAAGCGCGGCGCGACGCAGATCAAGATGTGTGCGTCGGGAGGCGTTGTCTCGCTCTCCGACAGCCTCGACGACACGCAGTTCACGGTCGTCGAACTCGCGGCCGCCGTGCAGGAGGCACGCGCCCGCGGGACGTACGTCACCACCCACGCCCACAACGTGCACGCCATTCGGAACGGGCTCGAGGCGGGCGTGGCATGTTTCGAACACGCCACCTTCCTCGACGAGGACACCGCGATGAAGATCGCCGCGGCGGACGCGTCGATCGTGCCGACGATGACGGTGGCGGTCCTCATGGCCGGCAAGGCCGAGGAATGGGGAATCCCCGAGGCGGTCCTGCCGCGGCTCGACGGCCTGCGGGACGCGATGGCCGAATCCATCAGGCTGGCGTACCGGCACGGAGTACGGGTCGGGTCGGGAAGCGACCTCACCGGCCCGGAACAGGTGGACCGCGGACGCGAGATCGCGCTGAAGTCCGAAGTCGTCGGCCCGATGGAAGCGATCATTTCGGCCACCCGGACCAACGCGGAGATCATCCGGATGTCCGACCGGATCGGCACCGTCGAAGCGGGCAAGATCGCGGATCTCGTGGCGCTCGACTTCGATCCCCTGCGCGAGCCGGAGAAGTTCGCCGACCAGAGCCATGTGGTCCTGGTCGTCAAGGACGGCCACGTCGTGAAGGACACGCGCCACCGAGCATGACCTCGCAACGGGCGGGACCGGTCGATCGGCCGGGGCTGGGACTCCACCGATCACCTTGATCATATTCGATTCCATAGACGATTTTCGCGATCGAGGGAGCTTCACCCATGCCCCATCCACTCGCCTTGGCCCCATCCAAGATCCTCGCGGTGCACCTCAACTACCGCAGCCGTGCCGACGAGCGAGGCCGGACACCCTCGTTCCCCTCCTACTTCCTCAAGCCGCCCTCGACGCTCTCGGGTGACGGCGACCCGCTGGTCCGCCCGCCCGGCTGCGAACTGCTCGCCTTCGAGGGCGAGATCGCGCTGGTCATCGGCGAGCGCGGGCGCCGCATCCCGGTCGAGAGCGCCTGGGACCACGTGCGGTGGGTCACGGCGGCCAACGACGCGGGGGTCTACGACCTGCGGTACGCCGACCGCGGGTCGAACCTGCGCTCGAAGGGCATCGACGGATACACACCCCTCGGCCCGACGCTGCTCGACGCCCGTGCCATCGCCCCCGCCGATCTGGCGCTGCGCAGCTGGGTCAACGGCCGGCTGGTCCAGGAGGCGGGCTCCGACGACTGGCTGTTCTCCCTCCCCCTGCTGGTCGCCGACCTCTCGCGGCTGATGACGCTGGAGGAAGGGGACGTCGTCCTCACCGGCACGCCCACCGGTTCCACCGTGGTCCACCCCGGCGACACGGTGGAGGTCGAGGTGACCGCGGGCGCACTCACCACCGGCCGGCTCGGCAACACGGTGACCGAGGGCGAGGCGCCCCTCAGCCCCATCGGCGCCCTGCCACGCGGGGGCGCCGGCGTGCGGGCGGAGGCCTACGGCGGCCGTCCGGCGGCAGGCGGCCTGTCGGCCGAGCAGCGTGCGCTGCTGTCGAGCGTCTCCACGGCCACCCTCAGTTCCCAGTTGCGCCGACGCGGTCTGAACAACGTGTCCGTCGACGGCCTCACCTCGACCCGCCCCACCCGCCGCATGGTGGGCGTCGCCCGGACGCTGCGCTACCTGCCGCTGCGGGAGGACCTGTTCGCGGAGGTCGGCGGCGGGATGAACGCCCAGAAGGCCACCGTCGAGAGTATCCGGCCGGGCGAGATCCTGGTCATCGAGGCCCGGCGGGACCCCACCTCGGGCACCATCGGCGACATCCTCGCCCTCCGTGCCCAACTCCGGGGCGCCGAGGGCATCGTCACCGACGGCGGCGTACGCGACCTGGCCGCCGTGGCGGACCTCGACATCCCGACGTACCACGCGGGGGGACACCCCGCGGTGCTGGGCAGACGGCACGTGCCGTGGGAGGGCGACGTCGCGATCGCCTGCGGCGGAACCCTGGTCCGGCCGGGCGACATCGTGGTCGGCGACGGCGACGGGGTGCTCGTCATCCCGCCGGCGCTGGTGGACGAGGTCGCCCGGGACGCCGTCGAACAGGAGCGGCAGGAACGCTTCATCGCTCAGCGGGTCGCGGCCGGCAGCCCGGTCGACGGCCTGTACCCGATGAACGAGGAGTGGTCGGGGCACTACCGGGCCTGGTGCGCGGCGGGCGAGCCGGACGGGCGCGAAGACCGGCGGTAAATCATATACGATTTCATACACGGCAACAGGGAAGGTCATCCGATGAAGTTCCGCTCCGACCCCGCACGCCTGAGAGGCGCCTTCACAGCCCTGGTGACCCCGTTCACCCCGGAGTTCGACGTCGATCTGGACGGGCTGCGCTCCTTCTGCCGGTGGCAGCTCGCCAACGGCTCCCACGGTCTGTCCATCGGCGGTTCGACCGGTGAGCCCGGCGTGCAGAGCGTCGACGAACGCGTCGCCGCCATGCGGGTGGTCGCCGAGGAGACGGCCGACGGCGTCCCGTTCCTGCCGGGCACCGGATCACTGAAGCTCGACGAGACGCTGGCCCTCACGGGCGCCGCCCAGGACCTCGGCGCCGACGCCGCGCTCGTCGTCACGCCGTACTACGCGCGCCCCACCCAGGAGGCGCTCTACCAGTGGTACTCCCGGATCGCCCGGGAGTACCCGGACCTACCGCTCGTCGTCTACAACGTGCCGGTGCGCACCTCGGTGGAGATCGCCCCGGAGACCGTGTACCGGCTGCGCAGGGACCACGACAACATCGTGGGCATCAAGGAGACCACCAAGGACTTCGAGCACTTCTCCCACGTCTACCACCTGTGCGGGCGTGACTTCCTGATGTGGTCCGGCATCGAACTGCTGTGCCTCCCCCTGCTCGCTCTCGGCGGCACCGGCTTCATCAGCGCGCTGTCCAACCTCGCCCCCGGCGCGGTCGCCCAGATGTACGACCACTACGCGGCCGGGCGCCACGAGCAGGCCACCGAGCTGCACTACCGGCTGCACCCCCTGGTGGACCTGCTCTTCGTCGAGACCAACCCGGCCCCGGCGAAGTGGCTGCTCGAACAGCAGGGCGTGCTGCCCTCCGGCGCCGTGCGCCCGCCGCTCATCCCCCCGACCGAGACCGGTCGCCAGCAGATCCTCTCCCTGTTCGACCAGGCCCGCGGCCTGGTTCCCGGCCCCCTGGAGGTCGCAGCACGATGACCGGCACCACCACGACACAGGAACCCAGCGCGCGCCCCGCGGGCCTGCCCGCCCTGATCACGCACCACATCGACGGCCGGGCCGTGCCGAGCCTCGGCGGCGAGACCTTCCCCGTGCTCGACCCGGTCACCAACGAGCCGTACACACGGTGCGCCGCCGGCCAGTCGGCGGACGTGGACCGCGCCGTCGGGGCAGCCCGCCGGGCGTTCGCCGAGGGGCCGTGGCCGAGGCTGAAGGCCCGCGAACGCTCGCGGATCCTCTACCGGATCGCCGAGGGCATCGAGGCCGCCGACGCCCGGCTCGCCGAGCTGGAGGCCTACGACACCGGTCTGCCCATCACCCAGGCCCGGGGCCAGGCCCACCGCGCGGCGGAGAACTTCCGTTTCTTCGCCGACATGATCGTGGCCGGCCACGAGGACGCCTTCCAGGTCGGCGAGGACCAGGTCAACCACGTGATCCGCAAGCCGATCGGCGTCGCGGGCCTGATCACGCCGTGGAACACCCCGTTCATGCTGGAGAGCTGGAAGCTGGCCCCCGCGCTGGCGTCCGGGTGCACCGTCGTGCTCAAGCCCGCCGAGTGGTCACCGCTGTCGGCGAGCCTGCTCCCGGAGATCATGGCGGAGGCGGGCGTCCCGGCCGGTGTCTTCAACGTCGTCCACGGCATCGGCGAGGAGGCCGGCGCCGCCCTCGTCGACCATCCGCGGGTGCCGCTGATCTCCTTCACCGGTGAGACGACCACGGGCCGGATCATCGCGGAGAACGCGGCCAAGCACCTCAAGGCGCTCTCCATGGAGCTGGGCGGCAAGTCGCCGTGCGTGGTCTTCGCCGACGCCGACCTCGACGCCGCGGTCGACGCCGCCGTCTTCCAGATCTTCAGCCTCAACGGCGAGCGCTGCACGGCCGGGTCCCGGCTGCTCGTGGAGCGTCCCGTGTACGACCAGGTCGTCGCCCGGGTCGCCGAGCGGGCCCGCAACGTGCGCATCGGACTGCCCGGGGATCCGGACACCGAACTGGGTGCGCTGATCCACCCCGAGCACTACGCGCGGGTGCGGGAGTACATCGAGATCGGACAGCGGGAAGGCGCCCGGCTGGTGGCCGGCGGCGACCGCCCGCAGGGTCTGCCCGAGGGGAACTTCCTCAACGCCACGGTGTTCGCGGACGTGAAGCCGACCGACCGGATCTTCCAGGAGGAGATCTTCGGCCCGGTCCTGTGCGTCACCCCCTTCGACACCGACGACGAGGCCGTCGAACTGGCCAACGCCACCGCGTACGGCCTGGCCGCCTACATCTGGACGAACAACCTGTCCCGGGCCAACACCCTGGCGCGGGAGATCGAGTCCGGAATGCTGTGGATCAACTCGCAGAACGTCCGGGACCTCCGCACTCCCTTCGGCGGTGTGAAGGCCAGCGGCATCGGCCGCGAGGGCGGCCGGCACAGCATCGACTTCTACAGCGAGTCGCACATCGTGCACACGGCGCTGCGCAGGCTGCCGGTCCCGAGGTTCGGAACGGGTCCCGCGAAAACGCCGGAAGCACCCCAAGCACCGGAAACACCTGGAGCCCGCCTTGGGTGACATCGTCCTCGCCTCGAAGATCACCCACGTGCCGTCGATCTGGCTGTCACTCCAGGAGGGCAGGCACCACGGCATCCGACGCCATGCCGAGGAGGCGCTGACCGAGGTCGGCCGCCGGGCCCGGGAGCGGCGGGTGGACACCCTCGTCGTCGCCGACACGCACTGGCTGAACAGCTCGGGATTCCACCTCAACGCCAAGGCGCGGCACGAGGGCACCTACGCCTCCCACGAGCTGCCCCACTTCATCCAGGGGCTGCGCTACTCCTATCCGGGCGACCCGCAGCTCGCCGCGCTCATCGGCGAGGAGATCAGGTCCGGCGGGCAGAAGTCCCTGGTGCACGACATCCCTGAACTGGGGCTGGAGTACGGCACCTTGGTACCGATGCACATCATGAACAGCGCGGAGCCCAGGATCCGGGTGCTGCCCATCGGCTGCAACATGTACTCCACCGCCGAGGAGAACATCCGCGTCGGCGAGGCCGTCGCCCGGGCCGCCGGCCGCAGCGACCGCCGGGTCGGTTTCCTGGCCAGCGGCTCCATGTCGCACCAGTTCCCCACCAACGCGCTGACCGAGGCCTATCTCGACCGGATCACCTCGGACTTCAACGCCGAGATGGACCACACCGTGCTCACGATGTGGCGCGAGGGCCGGATCGCGGAGTTCCTGGAGCTGCTCCCCGACTACAACGCCCGGTGCAGCGGCGAAGGGGCCATGGCGGACACCGGAATGCTCTTCGGTGTCCTCGGGGCCGCCGACTACCACGGCCGCGGCGAGCAGCTGTGCGACTACTTTCCCAGCACCGGAACCGGTCAGGTCGTCGTCGACTTCAGCCTGGAGTCCGCCGCGCGGCGCTGAGCCCGTCCCGGAGCAACTCGGCGCCCCCCAGGGGGTGGCCTATCATCACGGGACGGTCGCAGGGGTGCGCCGGAGCACGGTGAGGCAGGAAATGGCGTCCAGGACCACTGACGAGAAGCGGCTGTCGAAGTCCGAGTCCGCGTACCGGGTGCTCAAGGAGCGCATCGTGGGCGGCGTCTACGCCTCCGGTCACCGTCTGGTGCTCGACCAGCTCGCCAAGGAGTTCGGGGTCAGCGCGGTTCCGGTGCGCGAGGCCGTCCGGCGCCTCGAAGCACAGGGGTACGTGCGGTTCGAACGCAATGTGGGCGCCGAGGTGATCGGCATCGACCCCTCCGAGTACGCCCACGTGATGCAGACCCTCGCCTATCTGGAGGGCGCCGCGACCTCGCTGGCCGCTCCCCTGCTCACACCGGACGACCTCGCCCGTGCCCGGCAGCTGAACGAGGAGCTGCGCGGCTGTCTGGAGGATTTCGACCCGGTCGGCTTCACCAGGACCAACCAGCGCTTCCACCGGTTGCTGTGCGGCCGGTGCCCCAATCCCCATCTGCGTGAGCTGGTGGAGCGGGACGCGGAACGCATGAGCATGATCCGTAGTTCCACGTTCGTCTTCGTACCGCTGCGGGCCCGTGAATCGGTCACGGAACACCACCAGCTTCTCGACCTGCTGGAGACCGGTGCCCCGGCCCTGGAGATCGAGGTGGCGGCGCGGGACCACAAACTCGGCACCCTACGGGCGTTCCTGGAGTCGGGGGCAGGCCGGCCCTCGCGACTCAGCCACTGAACGCGCAGAAGACGACCGTGCGGACCCACCCCGTCGATCACGAACTCATCCAGGCCGCAGCACACGTGGCTCGCCCTCGCATCGCTGTGGGCGACCGCGACCGAACGCGGAGGCGGGTCACCGACCCCGCACCGCAGATTCAAGAAGAACGCTCCGGACCGGTAGGAGGAGATCCACGAGCGCCGACGCGAGGCGCACTCCGCACGCCGTATCCGTGTCGAGCGCGGGCATCGCCCACCTGACGTCACCGCGTGGACGAGCGGGCCCGTGCCGCGCCGAGGACCTGCCCGGGCGACGCGGCGTCAGGCGGCGGCCAGGGCCAGGCGTTCGCTGATCTCGCCTGCCACGGCCAGTACTTTCTGGGCGACCTCGGCCTCCGCCTCCGGGTACAGGCGGGAGGCCAGGGCGGCCACGCTCACCGCCGCCACGACCTGTCCGCCCTGGCTCCGGATCGGCGCGGAGATGCCCACGACGTCGAGGTCGAGTTCGCCGCGGGTGACGGAGTAGCCGAGTCGGCGGATGCGGCCCAGGCGTTCGACCAGCGCGTCGACGTCGGTGAGGGTGGCCGGAGTGAAGCGGCGCAGTTCGGCCGCTTCCAGGAGCCGGCGTGCCTCGTCCTCGGGGCTCCAGGCGAGCAGGACCAGAGCCGCGGCTCCGGCGTTGAGGGGCAGCGCGCTGCCCCGTTCGTAGGAGATGCGGACCGCCCGGGTCTCGCTCTCCGCCCGGTCCACGCACACGACCAGGTCTCCCGTGCGGCGGGTGAGCAGCACGGTCTCCCGCACGTCTTCGGCGAGCGCCTGCATCGAGGGGAGGGCGACCTCGGAGAGGCCGTAGCTGCGGCGTGCCAGCCGGGCGATCTCCAGGACCCGCAGGCCGAGCCGGAACCCGCCGCCGGGCGCTTCTTCGAGGAAGCGCCCGGCCACCAGGCTCTGGAGGTACCGGTACGCGGTGGAGCGGGCGACTCCGAGCCGTTCGGCCACCGCGGTTCCCGAGACGACGAGGTGGGTGTCGTCGAACATGGTCAGGATGTCCAGGGCCCGGTCGGCCGTGGAGTTGCGGTCGCGGTAGTTGGGGGACGCTGTTCCTGACATGCCGGACACTGTATCGGCTGGGCGCGGTTCGGTGGGACGAGCGCCCGCCGGGGTCACAGCCGGTCCTTGACGACGGTGTTGCGCAGTCTGCCCATGCCTTCCACGGTCGTGACGAGCTCCTGGCCGGGCCGCAGGAACACCTTGGGGTCGCGGCCGGCTCCGACGCCGCCCGGGGTTCCGGTGAGGATGAGGTCTCCGGGCAGCAGCGTGATGATGGTGCTGACGTAGGCGATGATGTCGGCGACGTCGAAGAGCAGGTCACTGGTGTTGGACTTCTGCATGGTGTGGCCGTCCACGCTGCAGGAGACGGCCAGTCCGGCGGCGCCGGGCGGCAGTTCCTCAGGAGTGACGAGTGCGGGCCCGACGGGGGTGGTGGCCTCGAAGGTCTTGCCGGAGAGGAACTCCCGGGTGCGGTGCTGCCAGTCCCTGACGGTCACGTCGTTGGCGACCGTGTAGCCGGCCACGTGTTCCAGGGCCTTCTCACGCGCGATGTGACGGCCGGGGCGTCCGACGACGACCCCCAGCTCGACCTCCCAGTCGAGGTCGTCGCTGACCGGCGGCATGTGGATCTCGTCGTGCGCGCCGACGAGGGAGCCGTCGAACTTGGCGAAGAGCGTGGGGTGGGCGGGGGTCTGCCGGCCCATCTCCTTGATGTGGGTCGCGTAGTTGAGGCCCAGACAGACGATCTTGTTGGGGTGGGGCACGACGGGGGCGAAGGACGCGCCGTCGAGGGGGACGCGTTCCCCGTCCTCGGCGGCCAGCCGCGGCCAGTCGTCGCCTGCGGCCAGCAGCGTGCCGACGTCGGCGTAGGGCAGCAGGACGAGTGTGTCCCCGTCCTGCCGGGCGGCGGTGGTGGCCCGGACGTTGCCGGAGAGACGGACGGTGCTCAGTTTCATCGGGTGACTCCTTCGATGCCGGTGTCGGCGTGGCTGCCAGAGGCGAAGGCGGGGAGAGGGGGATCCGCCGCGGGGGCGAACGCGAAGCGGCGAAGCTCCTGGCCGGCCTGCGCGGCTCGATGGGGCGCGAAGACCGCCGCGACCACACGGTCCGGCCGTACCAGGACGAAGTGCCCGGCCAGGTCCTGGAGGAATGCCCGGAGGCTGCCGTCGGCGTCCGTGATCCCGGGCCGGCCGGTGCCGCGGTCGAGTGTCAGGTCGCCGGTGACCACCTCCACCTCGGTCGCGCACGGGAGGCCGGCCTGTCGCGCCGAGGTCCACTCGGCTTCGGTGAGGCCCACTCCGAGCAGGCTCCAGCCGGTGCCCAGTACGTCGTCGAGCGGAATGAGCCGGTAGCCGGGACCGTGCAGTACGTGCGGTTGTGGAAGCAGCGTGCCGACGAGCGGGTGCGCCCGCTTCTCGGGCCGGACGACGGCTCCGGTGCGCACCCGGGTGTCGGGGCGGTAGCGCATCTCGGTGAAGTAGCGGCGTCCGGGGCCGGTCAGCAGCGCGGCGCGCACCAGCAGATCCCGCAGGTGCGCTCGCGGGCGGCTGGTGGTCATGACGGTCCGGCCGAGCCGCACGGAAAGATCGATCACGGCTTGGGCGTGCGGCCGGCGTTCCAGGTCGTAGGTGTCGAGGAGGGAGTCGTCGGCCCGCTCGGCCAGTACCTCCGCGAGTTTCCAGCAGAGGTTGGCCGCGTCCCGGATGCCGGAGTTGAGGCCCTGTCCGGCGAACGGGGGCATCATGTGCGCGGCGTCGCCGAGCAGGAAGCAGCGCCCCACCCGCAGCCGCTCGGCGAGCAGCGCGTGGAAGCTGTAGGCGACGGCGCGCTCCACCTGTTCCGGGGTGATCTCCCGGTACGGCCGGAGGAGACGCCGCACGAGATCGAACGCCGGCTCCTGACCGGCCGCGCCCTCGCCGGGCCGGAGCAGGAACTCGTAACGGCAGCGGCCGTCACGTCCGGGCACGATCACGGTCGGGCGGGACGGGTCGCCGATGTGCATGCCGTAGCGTTCACGGTGCGGGTCGTCCAGGGTGTCCAGTACGAGCCACACGTCGTCGGGGAAGCTGTGTCCCCGCATCGGCACGGACAGCAGCCGGCGCACGGTGCTGCGTCCGCCGTCGCAGCCGAGCACGTAGCCGACGGTGAGTTCCTCGGTGTCTCGCCCGCCG
The DNA here is from genome assembly GCF_014645815.1 of Streptomyces fuscichromogenes. Lineage (GTDB taxonomy): Bacteria > Actinomycetota > Actinomycetes > Streptomycetales > Streptomycetaceae > Streptomyces > Streptomyces fuscichromogenes. The sequence continues at coordinate 79,279 of NZ_BMML01000013.1, forward strand.
TCCGGCCGAAGCGTCACCCGGACCCCGTGCGGGAGCTGGGTGAGATCGGTCAGTCCGGTGCCGAACCGCGCCTCGACGTCGGGGTGCCGGACCAGTTCGGCGCGGAGCACGCGTTCCAGGTCCGGCTGGGCGAAGGGGTTCTTGAAGGGGTGCCCGAAGCGCCGGTCGCCGCTGCCCCGGGCGTGTACCAGGGGACGGCCGGCCACGCCGAAGTACTTGGTGCCCGTGCCGGGCACGATGATCGGGTACACGGCGGTGGCCAGGCCGGCGGACTGCAGGGTGCGCAGTGACTCGTCGTCCAGGCTGATCGCCTTGGCGGCGTCGCTGGTGGTGGCGTTGCGCTCGACCAGCAGAACCCGTACGCCCAGCGAGCCGAGGAGGTGGGCGGCGGTCAGGCCGACGGGGCCCGCGCCGACGATCAGCACGGCGGGGCCGTCGGCGGCCGGAGCCTGCGCCCGGTCCTGGGCCGGAAGGGGGCCGGTGCCCGGGGTGGGTTCGGTCATGGAGTGGGCTCCGTGGTGGTCTCGGGACGGGCGTCGGGCTCACTGGACGGGCTGATACGCGGGCCCCCCTTCGGTCAGCAGCCGCTCGGCCTCGGCGAGGATCTCCTCGGGAGACCGGTCGAGGTCGATCGTCTTGCGGAAGGGCTGGCGGACGTTCCGCTCCAGCCGCAGATAGACCTCGTTGCGATTGCCCTCGGGGTCGAAGAAGTAGATCCCGATGGCGTTGCCGTGGGTGACCTCCTGCTGCACCTCGATCCCCTCGGCCCGGAAACGGTGGTGGAAGTCGATGACCGACTCCAGGGAGTCCACCCGCCAGGAGACCTGGTGCGTGAGCTTCGCTCCGTCGGGTGCCGTGCGGCCGCGCTGGAGCACGAACTCGTGATGCTCCTCGTCGGGGCGCGAGGAGAGAAAGACGATGCCCCGTTCCTCGTCCTCGTCGGTGACGGTCAGGCCCATCACCCGGCTGTAGAAGTCGCGCATCCGCTCCAGGTCGTGCACCCAGAAGCCGGTGTGTCCGAGACCGGTGATCATTTCTGATGTCCCTCCTTCAGGACTGCTATCTCTTTTTTCAGGACATGTTCGGGGTGAGGGGCGCCATGCTCAGGTCCACCGCGGAGACACCGCAGTCCGCCATGAGCACCGCCCCCGTGACGACCGCCGAGCGCGGCCCCGCGAGGAACGCGACGACCTCGGCGATCTCCGCCGGCTCCGCCGCCCGGCGCAAGGGCACCAGCGATCCGGCCCGCCGGTACGCGGCATCGCGGTCCAGACCGGATCGTGAGCCGAGTTCGTCCATCACGCGGTCGAGCATCGAGGTGCGCACGGCCCCCGGGCAGACCACGTTGGCGCGTACCCCGAGGGGGCCGAAGTCGGCGGCCAGCGACCGGGTGAGACCGATGAGGGCGTGCTTGGAGGTGGTGTAGGCGACCGCACCGGGGACGGCGAGCGTCCCGGCGAGCGAGGAGACCAGCACCACCGCCCCACCGGTGTCGATCAGCCCGGGCAGTGCCTGGCGGGTCGTCACATAGGCGGTGTCCAGGTTGGCCCGCAGTGTGTCCTGCCAGCCGGGCTCCGGGTCCAGGGCGGTGCCGAAGGTACCGATCCCGGCGCAGCACACCACGGCGTCGAGCCGTCCCCCGTTCCGCAGCGCCGCGTCGACCGCGCGGTGTGCGTCGTCCTCGTCGGCGGCGTCACCGGGAACGGCGGTCACCCCGGGCAGTCCGGCGACCCTGACCAGACCTGGATCGTCCGGCCCGAGGGCCACCACGGTGGCTCCCCGCTCGGTCATCAGCTCCGCGGTGGCGTATCCGATGCCGCCACCGCCGCCGGTGATCAGCACGGTACGGCCGGCGAACTCCCGCGTACTCATGCGACGTCCATCGCGAGGGTCTCGGTCCCCGAGGGAACGGTCTCGTCCTCGTCGCCGCGACCGGTCACCGGGCGGCCGGTGCCGGGGCGCGGGCCGAGCAGGCGGCGGGCCGTCCGGCAGAGCAGTGGCCACACGCCCTGCGGCGCGAACCGGACGATGGCGATCAGCAGGACACCCTCGATCACCAGGGAGAGCGTCTGCTCGCTCTGCAGTTCGCGGGTGAGGCCGTAGTAGACGACGGCCACGCCCAGGAGGGGACCCAGCACGGTGCCGGTCCCCCCGACCACGGTCATCAGCACGGCGTTGAGGCTCCACGACACGCTGGCCACGCCGTCCGGCGAGATGACGACGAACTGGAAGGCGATCACCGCCCCGGCCAGCCCGGTGATCGCGCTGGAGGGCAGCAGCGCGGCGAGTTGGTGGCGGCGGACGGCGACGCCGAGTCCGGCCGCGGCCGGTTCGTTGTCGCGGATCGCCGCCAGCCGGATCCCGAAGGCGCTGTGCCGTGCGTGAAGGGTGAGTGCCATGGCGAGTGCCGCCACGATTACGGCGAGTTGGAAGAGGTTGCCGCCGCTGGGCACCGCGTCGACCGGCAGGGTCACACCGCTGGCGCCGCCCGCCCAGTCCCAGTTGCGGATCAGTGCCTGGAGGGCGATGGCGATGGCCAGGGTGCCTACGGAGAAGTAGTCGCCGCGCAGTCGCAGGAGTGCCGCGGACAGCAGCAGAGCGAGCAGCATGGCGACGACCGGTGCCGCCGCCACGGCGAGGGGCCAGCTCAGGCCGGTGTGGACGAGCAGCAGTGCGGCCGCGTAGCCGCCGGTCGCGACGAAGGCGGCGGAGCCCAGCGAGACCAGGCCGCCGAAGCCCGCGAGGATGTTCCATGCCTGGGCGATGGCCAGGTAGCACAGCAGGGTGACCCCGAGGTCCAGCGTGCCGTGGTCGAGTACGCCTCCGAGGGCGAAGCAGACCACGGTGGAGAGCAGCAGCGCGGCCGCGGGCCACCAGCGCCGCGGCGTGGGCGTAGGTGTCATCCGGCATACGCCTTTCGGAACAGGCCCTGCGGACGGACCGCGAGGACGAGGAAGAAGGCCAGGTAGACGACCACGTCCCGCCAGCCGCCGCCGAAGAGGCTGACGCTGACGGACTGCAGGACACCGAGCGCCACGCCCGCCGCCAGCACACCGCCCACGCTCCCGATGCCCGCCAGGGCCATCACGGCGAAGCCGGTGAGCAGCAACGGCAGGCCACTGCTGGGGGTGAAGCTCTGGGCCACGCCGGTGAGCACTCCGCCGGCCGCGGCGAGGGCCGCCGCGCCGGCGAAGGTCATGGCGTAGACGCGGTCGACGTCGATCCCGAGCACGGCCGCGGTGTCGGGGTCGGCCGAGGCCGCCCGCAGCGCGCTGCCGGCCCGGGTCCTGGTGAGGATCAGGTGGGTCCCGGCGCACAGGACGACGGTGAGCCCGAAGGCGATCACGTAGACGGTCTGGACCCGCACGCCGAGCACGGACAGGCCGGTGTCGGCGTAGGAGGCGGGCAGCGCCTTGGGGTGGGTGCCGAAGGCGGCCTGGAACAGCGCCTGCGCCAGCAGGGACAGGCCGAAGGTGGCCACCAGCGGGGCACTCTTGCTGCCCCTCAGCAGTGGGGTGAGCAGGTAGCGCTGCAAGGGGTAGGCGATCAGCGCCATGCCGGCCATGGCGAGCGGCAGCGCGGCCAGCGGATCCCAGCCGGCGTCCACGACGAGCAGCGAGGCGAGGTAGGCGCCGCCGATGACGAGTTCGCCGTGTGCCAGGTTCATCAGTCCGAGCACCCCGAAGACCAAGGAGATTCCCAGGCCGATCAGGGCGTACAGGCCGCCGGCCAGGATGCCGGCGGCGAGCACGTCGAGGCTCATGTCTCGACTCCCTTCTGTCTGTTCGCGGCGGGCTCAGCCCAGACCGGAGAGGGACTTCAGGGGGACGGCGCCCTTGGCGGGCCAGACCTGCTGGATCTTGCCGCTCTCCCACTGCCCGATGAAGGACGGGGTGGTGCTCTTGTTGGCGGTGAACTTCACGGGCCCCAGGGCGGACGTCATGTCGGTGGTGGCGAGGGCCTTGTTGATGGCGGCGGGCGTGGCGTCGCCGGACCGGGAGATGGCGTCCACCAGGAGTTCGGCCTCGTGGTAGCCGAGCGCGACCGAGCCGAGGTCGTTGAGAGCGGGGTACTTCTTCGCGTACTTGGCCACGATCATCTGCGTGTCCGGGAGCCCCGCCGACTCCGTCCAGTTCAGCTGGACGAGCGTGCCGTCGCCCAGCGAGCCCAGCGCGCTCCAGCCGGGGGTCTGGGCACACTGCAGGCCGATGGCGAGCTTCGGCCGGTACGCCAGCGCCTTCATCTGCTTCCACATCGCGAAGCAGTCCTGCGGCGCCATGTCGGCGATGAGGATCTGTGCGCCCGTGGACTTGCCGGACTGGACGACGTCGGAGAAGTCCGTGGTGCCGTTGGGCACCGCCTTGCTGGAGGCGACGGTGAAGCCCGCCTTCTTGCCCAGCCCGCCCCACAGCTGTTCGGTGGCCTTGCCCTGGGCATCGTTGCTGGAGACCATCAGGATCTTCTTGTTGGTGGACGCGGTGGCGGCGAGCTCGTAGAACTTGTCGGCGCCGTCGGCCAGGGACTGGAAGGAGTCCCAGGCGTAGCCCTTGCCCGCCGGCAGCAGCTCCACCGGGAGGGCGCCCATCATCAGGGGGGTCTTCAGCGCGTCGGCCTGGCCCTCCATGTCGATGTTCTGCTGGCAGCAGGAACCCAGCAGGGCGACCGCGTGGTCGCTGAGCACCAGGGAGCGCACCTGCTGCACCATCGTGTTGGTGTCGCTGCGGTTGTCCAGCACGACCAGCTTGATCTTGCGCTTGACGCCATCGACCTTGACCCCACCCGCGGCGTTCACCTTGTCGACGGCGAGTTGGTAGCCGTCCTTGATGGAGGTCAGCACCGTGGTGCCGGACAGGGAGATGCTGGTGCCGATCACGATGGGGCCGGTGCTGCCCGTGCTGCTCGCGCTCGTTGTGTCGTTGCCGGCGCAGCCGGCGGCGAGCAGGGCGGCACAGGCGGCGGCGCAGGCCAGGCGCAGGGACGGTCTGACTGTTCTCATGACGGGTCTCCAGTGGTGCGTGCGGGCGAGCCGGGGTGCGTGGCGGGGGTGGTCGAGGAGACGGCGGCATCTGGGGTGGGGGTGCCGAAGTACGCGGCGTCCAGGTCTGCTTCGTCGAGCAGACCGGCCGGGCCGCCTCGGTAGGAGACGCGTCCCCGGGAGAGGACGACCGCGTGGTCGCAGATACCGAGGGCGCGCTTGACGTTCTGCTCGACGAGCAGGATCGCCACGCCCTGGGCATTGATCTCGGTGAGTGCCTGGTACAACGCGTCGATCGCGACCGGGGCCAGGCCCAGCGAGATCTCGTCGCAGATCAGTACGGACGGGTTCGCCATGAGGGCGCGTCCCACGGCGAGCATCTGCTGCTGCCCGCCGGACATCGTCCCGGCTTTCTGCCCGGCGCGTTCGGCGAGCACGGGGAACACGGCGTGCACCCGGTCCATCCGGGTGTGCAGCTCACCCTTGGCGAGTGACAGCGGGGCGCCGAGTTGCAGGTTCTCGGCGACGGTGAGGTCACCGAAGACGCGGCGCCCCTCCTGGCAGTAGGCGATGCCCAGGCGGGCCCGCTCGTGCACGGGCAGGCGGGTGATGTCCCGGCCGAACGCCGTGATGCGACCGGTGCGGGTCCCGACGGTGCCCATGAGGGTGCCGCAGAGCGTGGACTTCCCGGCGCCGTTCGCCCCCAGCACGGTCACGATCTGCCCGGGACGCACCCGCAGCGAGAAGTCCCGCAGGGCGAGCATGTCGCCGTATCCGGAGGTCACGCCGTCCAGGACCAGGACGTCATCCGTGTCGGCGGGCACGGCAGTCGATGCGGTGTCCTGCCCTGCGCTCCGCATGTCCTGAGATACATCAGGGGAGTGGACGGCCGGACCGGTGCCCGCCGGAGAGCTGTCACCGAGATAGACCGCCCGCACCTGCTCGTCGAGGGCGATCTGCGCCGGAGTGCCCTCCGCTATCGGACGCCCCCAGTTGAGCACCAGGACGCGGTCGACCAGCTCGCGTACGACCCGTTCTATGTGCTCGACGAGGATCACGGTGGTGCCCCGCTGGTGCACCCGGCGGATCAGGTCGATGGCCTCGTCGAGTTCACGTCCCACCAGCCCGGCGGCCACCTCGTCGAGCATGAGCACCTGCGGCCGGGTGGCCAGCGCACGGGCGACCTCCAGCCGCTTCAGGTCCAGGACGCGCAGCGAGTCCGCGGGGCGGGCGGCCTTGGTGTCCAGACGGCACAGGGCGAGCAGTTCGTCGAGTTCCGGCCCGCGCATGGGCGGACCGGCCGCCATGGCTCCGATCCGCACGTTGTCGCGGACGGTCAGGCCGTGGAAGGGCCTCGGGACCTGGTGGGCCAGGGCCACCCCCAGTCTGGTGATGCGGTGCGGCGGCAGCCGGTCCAGTCGGCGCTCGCCCAGGTGGATGCTCCCCGAGTCCCGTCGGTGCACCCCGGCGATCAGTTTGAGCAGCGTGCTTTTCCCGGCCCCGTTCGGGCCGATGACGGCCACGGCCTCGGCACGCCGCACGGTGAGGTCCACGCCGTCGAGCGCCGTCACGCCGCCGAAGTGTTTGCCCAGTCCCCGCACGGTCAGGGCGGTGTCCGAAGTTCTCACCGTCGCGGCTCCTTCCCTGTCGTTGACCGACGTGTGGACGCAGGCTAGTGTCCCGTTCAGCGAAATACCAGTCCTAAATAACGGGACTTCTGAAGAGTTAGGGGTGGTCGCCATGTCCTTCGCCGGGCTTGCCGGACGCGTGGCCCTGGTCACCGGCGCCGGCAGCGGGATCGGGGCGGCCACCGCGCGGCGCCTCGCAGCCGAGGGGTGCTCGGTCGCCCTCGTCGACCGCGACGAGGGCGCCGCGTCCGCCGTCGCCGCACAGTGCGGGCGCCAGGCACTGGCCATCGGAGCCGACGTATCGGAGGAGGCCGACGCGGCGGGGTACCTCCGGGCCGCTGTCGCCTACTTCGGCCGCGTCGATCTGCTCCACCTCAACGCGGGGATCCCCGGGCCCTTCGGCTCGTTCGCCGACCTCGACGTGGCGGACTACGACCGGGTCGTCGCGGTCAACCAGCGGGGCGTCCTGCTCGGTCTGCGCGACGCCCTGCGCTACTTCCGCGACACCGCCCGACCGGGCGCCGTCGTCGTCACCAGCTCCCTCGCCGGGCTGCGGGCGAGCGCCGCGATCGTGGCGTACACGGCGAGCAAACACGCGGTGATCGGTCTGGCCCGCGGCGCCGCGATCGAGGGCGCCCCCCTCGGGGTACGGGTGAACGTGATCGCGCCCGGTCTGATCGAGACCCCGATGCAGCAGCCCCTCACCGAAGCACTGGGCGGCGAGCCGGCCATCACCGCACTGCGCACGCACAGCCCCCTCGGGCGCATGGGCACGGCCGACGAGGTCGCCGCCCTGGTCGCCTTCCTGCTGAGCGACGAGGCGCCGTACATCACCGGTTCCGTCCACGTCATCGACGGCGGCGTCGATGCGAGTGACCCCATGCAGATCCGCCTCTGAACCACTCCGCCCGAAAGGCCATCCCATGAACGTCTTCGACGTACGCGACGTCGTCAAAGAGCCGGACGCCCTGCTCGCCGTCACGGAGAACCCACGGCACCGGGCGATCCTGCTGAACTTCCGCAGGCACGCGCTGCTGGAGGTCTCCGGGCGCTGGCGGGAGATCCTCCAGCCCGGCATGATCGTCGACGAGCCCCTGTACCGCATCAACGAGAAGGGCGCCTCGTTCCAGCTGCGCGGCACGGCCGAGATCGGCGCGTTCTACGCGGGCCTCACCGACGCCCGCGCGAACGTCTTCGGCCCGATCACCGACCAGGTGGCCGTCGCGGACTGGGGCCTGGCCATCGAGTCCTTCTTCGGCCACCACCTCCCCGGCCGGGTCCTGGCCGAGCAGGGCGAGGACATCGACGACCCCGACGCCTACTACCAGCTCACCCACTACATGGCGTCGTTCTGGCCGTACGACGCCGACTGCCGCCTGATCGGCGAGCACATCTACGAGGACGCCGGCAGCCGCCGCATCGTGAAGATGGACCCGGCGGACGTCATCACCCCGGAGCGGGCACGCGAACTGCTGACCCCGCTGCTGGACAGCGCCCCGCCCGGACCCGATCCGGCGGCGCACGGGTGAGCACCGGCACCTCACCGTGTGCCGTGACCGGGAGGATGATGGGCCACGGATGAGCGAGGCGGGCGAGGTGGCCGAGGTGGGTGCCGGTACGAGCGCGGGCGAGTGGCTGCTGGGACTGCGGCCGGACGACGGCGCGGACCGCCCATCACCGGCCTCCTCCCCCGCGACGGTCGCCGAGGCCGTGGCCGACCTCGGCGACGGTCCCGTGGCCTGGGCGGTCGAGACGGCCGCCGGGGCCGCCGAGAAATGCGCCCGGCAGTCTCCCGAAGTCGCCGCCGGACCCGTCGGCCTGCGCACGGCACGCCGGTCGGTGGAGGCCTGCTGCATCGCGATCCTGCGGGGACTGCTCAACGACACACCGCCCGAGCTCATCGCCGTCCCGCCCGAAGCGGTCGACGGCAACCGCGATCTGGTGCACCGGGGGGTGTCGCTGGACCGCATCCTGCGGGCCGTGTGGACCTCTCACGTCCACACCTACGAACGGCTGCTCGCGGCTCTGCGGCTGCTCGTCGAGGCGGACCGCCGGCCCGACGAGAGCGAGCGCGTCGCCCGGCTGTCCTTCGCCTACGTCGAACAGCTGACCACGGCGTTCACCACGCAGTACGCGACGGAGCGGGAACACTGGGCCGGCAGCCGCACCGCGGCCCGTCGCACACTCGTGGAAGACCTCCTCACCGGCCGCCACGCCGACCCCGTGACGGTGGAGAAGACCCTGGGCCTCGATCTCGGGCACCATCACATGGCCGCCGTGCTGTGGTCGGCCGCCTCCGCGGACGGCCAGGGCCCTGCCGCGCCCGCGCACCGGCTCGCCGCCGATCTCGCCGCCGATCTCGTCGGCGTCTCGCGGGCCGTGCGCTCCCTCGTCCTGCCGACCGGAACGTCCGAAGTGTGGGCGTGGTTCAGCTGGCCCCGGGAACCGTCGGCGGATCTCCTCTCGCTGATCCGCGAGGAGTCGAAGGAGCGGACAGCGCACTGCCCCGGCGGGGTCTACGCCGCGCTGGGACCGCCGGCCCGGGGTGAGGAGGGGTTCCGGGCGAGCCACCTCGCCGCTCGGGAGACCCAGCGGGTCGCCCAGGCCCTCGGCGCCCCGGGCGCGTACGCCTACGCCGACGTCGCCGTCCTCTCCCTGCTGACCGCCGATGCCCAGCACGCCGAGCGCTACATGCGCGAGGTCCTGGGGCCGCTGGCCGTCCCCGGTCCCAAGGCCGCCGCGCTGCGCGAGACGCTGCGTCTGTACCTCGCGCACGGGCGCAGCCGCAGCCTCGCCGCCGAGGAACTGTTCGTGGCGCCCACCACCGTCGCCTACCGGGTCAAGCGGGCCGAAGAGCTGATGGGCAGGCCGCTGCCGCAGGACCATCTGTCGTTGCGTCTGGCGCTGGAGATCAGCCGGATCATCACCCCCTGATCACCGGCCCGGCTGCGATCACCGGCCCCGACTGCGCCGCGGCGACAAAGCCGGGACTCGAATCTGTCGTACCGCGCCGAGGACATCCGGCGGACGGCGCCGGAGGATGACCCGGCCGGGCACGAGGAGGTGCCCACCGGGCAGTGGAGCGGCACCCGAGCCGAAGCGTCCCGGAGCCTGTCCCGGCACGTCGGAGTGCGCCGGCTGTGGGCCCGGCGCAGAGACCGCTCCCCGTGAAAGGGACTTCATGAGCACCCCGTCCATACCCGTCGTCGCGACCACACCGATGTCCATGGCGCCGCAGGCCCTGCCCGTCGGCCCCGACCAGAACTGGCCGACGGGGAACAAGTGGCTGCGTGGTCCGTTCGCCCCGTGGGCGGAGGAGAGCCACGGCTACGACCTGCCGGTGGCGGGCGTCATCCCGGCGGATCTCGCGGGCGCCCTGTTCCGGATCTCCTCCAACCCCCGCTTCCAGCCCCGCAACATGGACCGCTACCACTGGTGGGAGGGCGACGGCATGGTCGCCGCGCTCTACCTGCGTGACGGCAAGGCGGCCTTCCGCACCGGCTGGGTGGCGACGGACTCGATGAAGTTCGAGGTCGAACAGGGCGAGGCCGTCTACAGCGGCTTCGTCAACGGCGGCACGCCCGGGCGACTGCCGCAGGGCGCCCCGCCCGCCAAGAACGTGGCCAACACCAACGTCGGCATCTTCGACGACCACCTGCTGGTCTACTTCGAGGGCGGCCTGCCTACGGCGATGCACCCGCAGACGCTGGAGACGTACGGCAGCTACGACTTCCACGGCGGCATCGACGTCCTGTGCACCGCCCACCACAAGACCGACCCGGCCACCGGCGACATGCTGTTCTTCGCGGCCACCGGCCCCGTCATCACCTGGTACCGCGCCGACGTCCGGACCGGACAGGTCATCGACTCCCACACCATCGACATCGGCGTCCCGGCACTCGTGCACGACTTCGTCGTGAGCGAGAACTACGCGATCTTCTTCGTCGCGCCCAACCTGTTCCGCCTCGACCTGATCGCGCAGGGCAGGCCCGGCGTGGTCTGGGACGAGTCCGCGCTGCCGCACGGCACCCAGATCGTGCTGATGGACCGCCGCACCCACGAGGTGAAGTGGTACGAGGCCGGTGGCGTGTTCGCACCCACGCACTTCTACAACGCCTACGAGATCGGCGACGAGGTCGTCATCGACATGCACCGGATCTCCCGCATCGGCAACCCCGCCGACGCGCTCACCCCGCTCGGTTCCCACGAGTGGTTCCCGCCGGGCTACTCCTGGCAGTGGCGGATCGACACGGCGACCGGGAAGGTCGGCGACCGCCGCGTGTCCGGCATCGCCGGCGAGTTCCCGAAGATCAACGACGATTACGTCGGCCGGCAGCACCGGTACGGCTACTTCGTCACCACCCGTGACCTGGCACCGGAGACCATGACCGACGGCCTGGCCCGCCACGACTACCTCAGGGACTCCACGACCGTCGTCGAAGGACCGCACCCGCTGACCAGCCCCAGCGAGCCGGTGTTCGTCCCTCGCCCCGACCCGACCGGCGAGGACGACGGCTACCTGCTGACCTTGTGGTGGAACCCCGAGACAGGCCTGAGCGAGCTGCTGATCCACGACGCGTCCGACCTCGTCACACAGCCGCTGGCCCGGGTCGGGCTGCCCGTGCGGGTGCCGTTCGGCTTCCACGGCAGCTGGGCCGACCAGAGCGTCCTCGACAAGAGCGTGTCCGCCCTCCGAGTCACCGACTGACATCCACAGCACCCACACCCTTGAGCCGCGCGCGGATCCCGGAGACCACGTTGACCACGACAGTTGAACCCTCGTCCATCCACGGCAACCTGCCGTGGGACGGCAAGATCTTCGACGGCGCCTGGACCCAGGGCCGCGGCGGGACCCTCGACGTGCGAGCACCGGCCACCGGCCGGCTGCTCACCACGGTCGGCGCGGCGTCCCCCGCCGACGTCGACCGGGCCGTCGAACGCGCGGCGAAGGCCCAGCGGGACTGGGCCCGGCTGCCCTACGACCGGCGGGCGGAGGTGTTCCGGAAGGCGGCGTCCGCGCTGCAGTCAGCCCCGGACCGGCTGGCGAGCTGGCTGGTTCCCGAGGCCGGATCGGGAGCGGGCAAGGCCGCCTTCGAGACCGGTCTGGTGGTCTCCGAGCTCTTCCAGGCCGCCGCACTGGCGGCGGAGCCCTACGGCGAGCTGCTCCGCAGCACGCGGCCGCGGCTGTCGCTCACCCGCCGGGTACCCCTCGGGGTGGTCGGGGTCATCTCGCCCTTCAACTTCCCCGCCGTCCTCTCGATGCGCTCGGTGGCGCCCGCGCTCGCCCTCGGCAACGCCGTCATCCTCAAACCCGACCCGCGCACTCCGGTCTCGGGCGGACTGGCTCTCGCCCAGCTGCTCGCCGAGGCGGGGCTGCCCGAGGGACTGCTGCACGTGGTGCCCGGCGGCGTCGACGTCGGTGAGGCGCTGGTGACCCACCCCTCCGTGCCCTGTGTCTCCTTCACCGGCTCCACCGCCGCCGGCCGTGCGATCGGCGCGGCGGCCGGCCCTCTGCTGAAGAAGGTGCATCTGGAGCTGGGCGGGAACAACGCCCTGCTCGTACTGCCCGACGCCGACCTCGACGCGGCCGCGTCGGCCGGGGCCTGGGGCTCATTCCTGCACCAGGGCCAGATCTGCATGACCACAGGACGGCACCTGGTGCACGCCTCCGTCGCGGAGCGCTACGTGGCCAAGCTCGCGGAGAAGGCCGCGGCGATCACGGTCGGGGACCCGACCGACCCCGCGAACATGCTCGGCCCGATCATCGACGAACCCCAGCGTGACCGGGTCCACGACATCGTCACCCGCAGCGTGTCCCAGGGGGCCCGCCTGGCCGCGGGCGGAACCCACGACGGGCTCTTCTACCGGCCCACCGTCCTCGCCGACGTTCCGCACGACGCGCCGGCGTTCACCGACGAGATCTTCGGCCCGGTAGCCCCGGTCTCCGTCTACGAGACCGTCGACGAGGCCGTCGAGCTCATCAACCGCTCCGAGTACGGTCTGTCGGTGGCCATCCTCACGCGGGACGTGTTCGGCGCCCTGGAACTCGCCGAACGCATCGAGTCCGGTGCCGTCCACATCAACGACCAGACCGTGGACGACGAGGCCGTGGCTCCGTTCGGGGGCTCCAAGGCTTCCGCCGCCGGCGGCCGATTCGGCGGCGGAGCCAACCTCGACACCTTCACCGAGGTGCAGTGGGTGACCGCGCAGGCGGAGATCGAGCGGTACCCCTTCTGATTCTGAGCAGTGCTGCGGCGCGTGCCCGCGTCGGCCGGTCCCTGGCGGGGCCGCCGGCCTCATCGGCCGGCGGCCCTCCCGGTACAGGGCGCGGGCCGGCAGAAGCGGCAGCCCTGATCGCGCGCACGGCTGAGCGGCCGCGACGCCGACGCCGCATCAGCCGACTCGGCCCCGCCTGAGCGCGAGGCACTGTCCGGAGCCGGTCGGGGGCGGGACAGCCGGGCAGCCGGCTGCCCGTCCCGGCTCCGAAGACCGTGTGCGCAGCCGCCCGGAGAGGCATGTGCCCTCCGGGCTTGGGCCTGCCCGAAGAACGTCCGGGCGGCAGACAGGCCGTGCGGGATGCCCACCTTCGGGCGTTCGGTGATCACGGCCTCGTACGGCCGGCCTCGTCGGGATCGGAGCCCGGTGGCGACCCCGGCTGCCGGACATGAGAGCGCGTCAGCCCTGGCACCCTGCCCGCGAGGTGAGCCGCGTTCTCGGCCCATGAGCGGCTGTCCCACGGCCGACGCATCATGCAGTAAACGTTTGCCGCAGACCCTAGTCAGCCGGAGATCACCCCGCAAGGGGCGAGGTAGCCGCGCTTCGCCCACCTCACCCCGAGACCACTCCAGGAAGCACGTGTGGCGCACTCGACCTGCGACGACACTCGGGGGACGGCAAGGCGGCGGGAACAACGTTCCGCCTGCACGGAATTCGGCCATTGACCGGACACCGTACGGCGATTAGCGTGGAATACGTTTACTAGAGGTTTCCTCCTCGTTTCCTTCCTTCCCAAGCTCCTGACGCGGGAGACGCATGTCCAGATCCGCCCTGCCCCGTGCCCCGTTCGCCATGGACCCGGCATGTCTTCACCAGTTCTTCCCCGAGCCGCTCGTGGCACGACTGCAGGGTCTGGCACGGAAGTGTTCATCGCCGGATGGGACCCCCCTCGGCCGGCCCCGGCTGCCGGATGGACGACGGCATACGGAAGCACGGGGACGCGGCGTCCGGCGCGGCGCACGCCAACCCCCGTCCGGTGGCCGAACACACCCTCGTCGCGTTCTTGCCCGCCGGCAAGGACACCTTCCGGCCGCAGGCGAGTTCCCGGGTGGGACGCACCTGCCCGGCACCCGGTGATCACTGCCCACGCACATCGCCGCCGCGTTCGGCAAGGAACCGGGGCGTCTCGGGCGCACCGCCATGGAGGAACCAGCGCGGGCCCGCCGCTCGCTCACGCCGTGGCGGGGACGGATCCGAACGTCCACGCCCGTACCGAAGAACCACGCACGACCGCTACCCGTCCGCGCCCTCCCCCGTACCCCCTCCAACGTCGAAGGGAAATCCGACATGCCCGAACCGATCCAGCGCAGGTCACTTCTGAAGGTGGCCGCGGGAGTCACAGCCGCGGGCTGGCTGTGGCCGGGCGGTACCGCACAGGCCGCCGAGGCCGGGACGACAGCCTCGCAGGCCGCCACCGCTCCTCTCGACACGCTCGTCCTCGGCGACAGCGCGTCGGAGAGCGCGCACGGTCTGACCGCGACCCTCTCCGACGTCGTGACGGGCGGTCTGGAGCAGGCCGCCCGTGTGCTCAACGCCCCGGAGACCGCGGCCTTCTGGGGCGGCACCCTGTCCGCGAGGCTGGCCTGTCGGCCCACGGGCGCCACCTATGTCACCGTCAAGCTGTGGGGTTCGGAGAGCGGTGCCGAGCTCGGCCGACTGCAGCTGTTCGCCGAGGGCGAGCAGGTCGGCCACTATCACCTGGGGGCCGTCGACCCGCTCGACATAGCGAGCGACGACCCGCGCTCGCTGGAGCGCTTCTTCTACCACACGCTGCCGTTGCCCCTCGACCTCACCGCCGGCAAGTCGTCCGTCGCCCTCGAAGTCCGGTCCATGGGGCGCATCGCCGGCTACGCGAGCACGGCCGACGAGTACTACAAGGACATGGACGGCCCGAGCCGCACCATTTACCGCCTCTACACCCACGACGAGCCGTACTTCGGCACCGCCGCCGACGACGTCACCGGAGCGCTGCCGGCTCCGGCGACCCGGACCTCACCCGGCTCCGAGATCGTCGGCACGATCAACACCCGTGTCCTGGCCCAGGCCTCGGCCGAAGCCGCCCGCACCAGCGCCCAGACCGAGCTGTGGTACCTGGACTTCCTGGCCCGCGCCTACCACATGTCCTCGACGGGTGCTTACCAGAACATCGCCGTGCCACCGCAGGCAGCCCGCAGCCTGGACGGCGTCTACTGGAAGTACGTCGCCGACTCCACCGTGATCACCGGCTCCACCCAGCAGTGGATGGGCCTGGGCCGGGCCGGACTGGTCATGCTGGGGCTCGCCGACGACCTGAAGCCGCTGCTCGACGAGCCGGTCCTCGGGTCGCCTTACGGACTGAGCAACCCGGGTTTCGAGTTCGGCACGACCGGCTGGAAGTCGTCCACCTGGTCCGGCAGCGGCACCGCCGCCCGGGACACCACCGTGTACCGCACCGGCCACGCCTCCGCGAAGATCACCATCCCCGGCTCCGGCACGGTCGGCTACACCACCTCGGCGAAGCTCCCGGTGGACCAGGGCACCTACACATACGGCGCCTGGGTCAAGACCGACAGCACCGCCGACAACGGCGCCTGTCTCGACATCCTCTTCTACAACTCCAGTGGCACCCTGGTCGGCACGGACAACAAGTTCTACGCCTCGTCCGGCACCCACGACTGGGAGCACGTGACGGCCACCCTCACCACGCCGAGTACGGCCACCCAGGCCGCCGTCTCCATACGTCTCTCCGGCGCGGGCACGGCCTGGTTCGACGACCTGACCATGACCGAGCCGGCCGGGTCCGCGTACACGCCCGTCACCCGCCGGTCCGCCTGGGCGAAGATGCTGCTGGACAGCCGCGAGTACTGGCGGCAGAACATCCCGCAGTACACGAACCAGGCCATCATCTGCTCCATCGGCCTCTACCTCGCCGACCGCGGCCTGAGCTGGCTCGGCTCCGACGACGCCTGGGGCGAGACCAAGGCCCGCGACTACCTCTACCAGGCCGTCGGCCTCGTTCCCTGGCTCGGCCCGGAGAACGAGGACGGCACCCCGACCGAGCCGTTGGGCGGCTCGTACTACCAGGTCACCAAGAAGGGCATCTCCAAGGAACTCGGCTACGCGGGCAGCTACGGCGAACTCCAGGAATGGCTGTCGTTCGTGTACGACGCGGTGACGGTCATCGGCGGCGTCGAGGACGGCACGCTGCGCGACCACCTGGTCAAGATGGCCAAGGCGCGCGCGGTGTTCCGGTACCCCTCCGTGGACCCCGACGGCTACCGGACGATGCGTCTGGAGACCATGGTCGGCTGGCGTGACACCGAGTACCCGGGCAAGGTCGCCTACGACCAGGACGCCAAGTGGGACGGCCACGCACTGAAGATGGCCGCGCAGATCAAGGACCCGGACCTCACCTCCTACGCCCAGCAGTCCCTCAGCGAGGGCCAGGCGTTCCTGTCCCTGCAGGGCACCTACGAGGCGACGGTCTCCGCCCGGACCAACCTCAACCTGCTGTCCACGGCCGACGACTACGCGTACATCAGCACGGCCACCGGCAGCGGTGCGCAGCTGCCCATGACGGCGGGAGCGCCCGACTTCGTCTTCTCCGACGAGGAGAACGGCCTCGTCGCGATCAAGCACGGCGAGGAGATCCTCTTCGCCTCGCTGTACTGGCGGGCCCGCTGGGGCGTCAACCGGCTCGCCCGCGTCCACCACATCACCGCCGACGGCGTCGAGCGCTCGGGCACGGTCTGGCAGGACGTCAAGTACGTTCCCGACGGCAGGGCCTTCGCCGAGCCCGACTGGGTCAACTGGGAGTTCTCCGCAGGCGACCTCGACATCCCCGCCGGTGGCTTCGCCCCGCCGGGCGACACCCTGCACCAGGCGTTCGCGGGCCAGGTGCTGCCACTGGCCAAGGCCCCGGACGACGCTCCGGAGCGGGACCCGGGGGTCGAGAGCCCGTACGCCGGCCGCGCTTCCTTCTACCGATGTGCGTACGGCCCGTACCTGATCGCCATGAACACGACCGACAGCCGCAGCTACACCTTGGCCACGAAGGGCTTCGGCGCCGCCACGAACCTCGTGACCGGGGCGACGGTGAGCGCCGACGCCGAGCTGTGTGTGAAGCCCGGCACCACCGTGGTGCTGCGCAGAGGCTGACTTCGGGGGAAGGCCGAAGGACGGCCCTGTCCCTCCGGTGCCGGGCCGGGGGCCGGGGCCGTCACGTCTGTACGGACCGTGACGCGGTGTCAGCGGGTCCGCCGCGGCAGTTTGGCGATCACGACGATTCCACCGGGTCGAGTGCCACGAGGACCGCGGATCCCTCGGCCGGCAGGCCCACCCGCAGGCCGCGGCCGCACTGGTCCCACTCCAGGCTCGTGCGCGCCCCGGCCTCGAACAGCACCCGGGGCCGGCCGCCGGCGGGGAGGGGGACCGTCACCGACTCGTCTGCCCCCTCCCGCCGCCACAGAGCGAGGAGGGTCGTGCCGTCCTCGGCGTCCAGCGCCAGGGCGAGCCAGCCGTCGCGCCATCCCGGCAGTCCGAGCGGCCAGTGCGGGCGGGCGCCAGGCAGGAGGTGCCGGTAGGTCTTGTACGTGCCGAGCGCCTCCCGCACCAAGGCCATCTGGTCGCTGTCGAGCAGATCGGGGCGGCCGCTGAGGTGGACACGGCCCAGCAGCGCCGAGACCAGTACCGTGCCGAGTTCGGCGTCGGTGTGCCCGGGCTGCGGGTACGCCCAGATGGCGCCCTGTTCCGGGGTGACGGCGGTCGGCGCGGCGGCGGCGATGGCCGGGACGAGACGGAAGTCCTGCTGGTCGGTGACCGAGTGGATCGGCAGCCGGGAGAGGATCGCGTGGTCGGTGCGGCTGCCGCCGGCCGCGCAGCTCTCCAGGACCAGGCCGGGATGGCGGTCCAGGACGCCGTCGAGCCAGTCGAGGTAGGCGCGGTTGTGGCCGAGCAGGCCACCGCCGGGACTGTCGGTGCCCGTCGGGCCGTCCGTGCCCGGGCCGATGTCGATGTTGTAGTCGAGCTTCAGGTAGCCGACGCCG
This sequence comes from Streptomyces fuscichromogenes, assembly GCF_014645815.1. Classification (GTDB taxonomy): domain Bacteria; phylum Actinomycetota; class Actinomycetes; order Streptomycetales; family Streptomycetaceae; genus Streptomyces; species Streptomyces fuscichromogenes. The sequence goes on from NZ_BMML01000013.1 coordinate 97,182, forward strand.
TAGTCGTGCACCAGCCGGTCCACGACCCCGTCGAGGTGGGCGCGGGCCGCCGGGTGCCGAAGGTCGAGCTGGTGCCGGCCCCATTCCACGAGGCGCGTTCCGTCCCTGCGGAAGAACGCCTCGTCCGGCAGCGCGGCGGCGACCGTGCTGCGCACCCCGACGACCTCCGGCTCCAGCCACAGCCCCGGCACCATCCCCGCCTCGCGGATCCGGTCGATCACCTCTCCCAGCCCGTTCGGGAACCGCAGCTTCGACTCCCGCCACTCGCCGACCGCGTCCCACCAGCCGGGCACCCCGCCCGGACCCACCGTGCCGGGCGGTTCCGCGTCGTACCAGCCCGCGTCGACGCAGAACACCTCGGCGCCCGCCACGGCGGCCGCGTCCACCAGCGGCAACAGCGCCCCGGTGCTCGGCTCGCCCATCAGGCTGTTCATGAAGTCGTTGAAGACGACGGGCAGTTGTTCGAGGTCGGGGTGGGCCCTGCGGGTGGCGCGCCGATGGTCCGTCAGCACGCGGACCGCCGTCCGCAGACCGCCTTCCGGTACGACGGCGACGGCGACGGCCACGGTGCGGAACCCGGCGCCGGGGTCGAGGCGGTGGCGCCACTGGTGTTCCCGGTCCGTCGGACCGGACAGGGCGAGATACACATCGCCGAAGCGGTCGCCGAGTTCGGCGTGCCAGGAACCGTTGTGTTCGGTCTGCCACAGCAGGGCGCGGCCGGTCGCCGTGTCCTCCAGGCAGCCCATCGGCAGATACTCGGACGAGGACCAGGATCCGGTGCTGGTCACGGCGATGCGGTTCTTCGACCCGGTCTGGCCGAACGCGGCCATGCCGACGTCGTACAGCCCCCGTTCGGCGAGGGTCTCCCTCGACCAACGGAACTCCCCGCTCCAGGGGTTGGCGGCCAGCCAGAGGGAGAGCCCGTCCTCCCAGCGCGCGCCGTCCGGGAGGCCGCGGGCCAGGTTGGACACGGCGAATGAGGAGACGTATTCCAGGGTCACCGGGGCCTCGCCCGGGTTCTCGACGAGGGCCTCGGCGTGCAGCACCGGCAGTCCGGCGCGCAGCCGGAACAGGGCGGTCACTCGCAGACCTGTGGTCTCGTCCGTCATCCGCACCCGGAGCGTCCGCACCGCTCCGTCATCGTGCTCTTCGTGGCCGACGCAGCGCAGACCGCGGGAGAGCGCACCGTCCACGTGCCGCTTGCCCGACGTGCCCAGACGTCCGCTTCCCGTGGTCTGGATCTCGACCACGGGCAACGCTCGGTGAGCGAGCCGCACGCACAGCTCCGGCTCCCGCTCGGGATCGGGCAGGCCTGCCGCCTCGCCCACCGCCAGGAGCCGTGCGGGGCCCGACGGGTCGAGCGAGACGAGCAGCGACAGCTGGTCACTGCCCCAGCGCAGATGCGTGACGGTCATGGAGTGGCTCCGGCCAGGAGGGAAATGACATAGAGAAAACGTTTACTGAACCAACACGCTAGCTTCTCGCCTCCGGCTGTCGCAAGGCCCCTTACATGCAGTAACGTCGAGCCGTGACGGACAACGGGAGCAACGATCCACCGGCCACCCGCGTCGGCCGGCCTCGCACGCGCAAACGCGCCGACAGGGGGCAGGCCCTCCAGGAGCGGCCCAGCACGATCCGTGACGTCGCCGCGAAGGCGGGCGTCTCGGTGGCAACCGTTTCCCGAACCCTGGCCGGGAACTACCCCGTGTCCGACGAGACCCGGACCCGGGTGATGGCGGCCGTCGAGTCCCTGCACTACGTGGTCAACGTGCACGCCAAGGCGCTGTCCGGGAAGGTCGCCGGCCCGGTCGCCCTGGTGCTCAAGGACATCACCGGCCCGTCGCTCGCCCATGTCGCCGCCGGTGTGGAGCAGGAGGCCGCCGACCGGGGCAGGCTGAGCCTGGTCTGCGCCACGCGCGACGACCCGGCCCGCGAGGACGACCTGGTGCAGCTCATGCGCGAGCAGCACGCGGCCGCCGTCCTCCTCGTCGGAGGCGCGGTGCTGGACAAGGCGTACGACCGGCGCATGGCCGGATACGCCAAGGCCCTGGACGCCGCGGGCTCGCGGCTGGTCCTGGTCGGCCGTCCGGCGCTGGCGGAGGACCTGCCGGTGACCGTCGTGGACTACGACAACCACGGCGGCGCCTTCCAGGCCGTCTCGCATCTGCTCGCGAACGGGCACCGGAGGGTGCTCTACCTCGGCGGCGAGGCCGCGGTCAGCAGCGCGGGCCAACGCCGGACCGGATACCGGGACGCCCTGCGCGCCCATGGCGCCGACTACGCGGAGGAACTCGACACGGAGGGGACGTACACCCGTTCGTCCGGTTTCTTCCGCACCCGGGACGCGTTGCGCGCCGGTGTGGAGTTCACCGCGTTGTTCGCCGCCTCCGACATGGTCGCGCTGGGCGCCCTCGCCGCGCTGCGCGAGGCCGGCCTGGACGTGCCCGGCGACGTGTCGGTCGTGGGCTTCGACGACGTACCCTTCGCCACCGACCTGACCCCGCCCCTCACCACGGTCCGGGTGCCCTACGAGGAACTCGGCCGCACCGCGGTACGCCTGGCCCTGGAGCGGGAGGAATCCCACTCCGGCAATGACCACATGGTGCTCGGAACCCAGTTGATCATCCGGCAGTCGGTACGACGGCTGTCCTGGTAGCGGACAGCCGTCCGCCGGCGGAGGCCGGAACGTCGCGTCCCGGAACGCCTGCGCCGCCCGCGTCGGCGCGACGCGGATCGCCGCGTCCGGCGGAGCTCCGCACTCCCCCGCCGTGATGGACCGGCGGCTGTCCGCATGCCCATGTTCAGGGGCGTCTTTCGTTCCTGCCGTGCGCCTCCCGCCGAATCCGGGCCTCCGTGTCCACCGCATGCGCCAGCCGATTGACCGGGCCCTACCGCGCCCCTACCGTGTGCGGTAAACGTTTTCTCGCCCTTGCGCTCCTGTGCGCTCATGAGGAGAGTCATGCCCGTCGCCCAACCGACCCTCAAGGCCGTGTTCGCCATGGACCCGGTGCACCTGCCCCAACTGTTCCCCGCGCCGCTCATGGACCGACTCCGGAGCACGGCCCGGATCGACCCGGCACGCGTCGTCCAGGACTTCGCCGACCCCGCCGCCGCGTCGGAACTGGCCGGTACCGAGGTCCTGATCACCGGCTGGGGCTGCCCCCACCTCGGCCCGGACGCGCTCGCCGCCGCGCCCAGGCTGTCCGCGGTCCTGCATGCCGCGGGTTCCGTCCGGTCCCTGGTCGGCGAGACGCTGTGGAGCCGGGGCGTCGCCGTCTCCAGCGCCGTCACCGGCAACGCCGTCCCGGTCGCCGAGTACACCCTGGCGATGATCCTTCTCGCCGGAAAGGACGCCTTCACCCATCGGGAGCGATTCCGCGACACCCACGCCTACCCGGGTCCCGCCGAGACCGTGGCCATCGGGAACGTCGGCCGCCGCATCGGCGTCATAGGCGCCTCTCGCGTGGGCCGCCGGCTCCTGGAGCTGCTGCGGCCGTTCGACTTCGAGGTCCTGCTGCACGACCCGTACGTCGACGCGGCCGAGGCGGCCGAGCTCGGCTGCCGGCTCCTCCCGCTGGAAGACCTGTTGCGACGCAGCGACATCGTCAGCCTGCACGCGCCCGACATCCCCGAGACCCACCACATGCTCGACCGCGCCCGGCTCGCCCTCGTCCGCGACGGCGGCGTGTTCATCAACACCTCCCGAGGCGCTCTCGTCGATCACGCCGCCCTCACCGACGAGTTGCTGTCAGGACGGCTGCACGCGGTCCTCGACGTCACCGAGCCCGAGCCGCTGCCCGCCGACTCCCCGCTGTACACGCTGCCCAACGTCTTCCTCACGCCCCATATCGCGGGCTCGCTCGGCAATGAACTGGAGCGGCTCGGCCGCATCGTCGTCGCCGAACTCGAACGGATGGCCGCGGGGCTGCCCCTCGCCCACCAGGTGCGGCACGCGGATCTGGCCCGCGTGGCCTGAACCCACGCCCGGCGATCCGGGCATCGCACACCTCCGCACCTACCAGAGTGCGCGATCGCTGCCTGACGGAAACCGTTTACACGATCAGGGCCTGTTACTGACTTCTCCTTCCCGAGCACCGCCGCCGCTCGGTCTGCCCTGCATCGCAGCCGGATCGGACCACCGCAAGCGTCAGTGAACTGCGGGAACTGCCTTACTGCGCAACACGGGACGATCACTCGCCTGTATCCTCTTGGACAACTCGGCGCAACATTTTGAGCCTCGCCCCTTGCTGCGGAGCGGCCGTTGACCTAGCGTCCATAGCAATCGGTTACTACAGCTCCCGCTGGGTCGTCCCCCCGTAACCGCGGCCGAGGTCTTCCGGCCGCCGTTTCCGGCCTGTTCCGAGCCGCCGTCCTCACCGCCTCTCCTCGTTCGAGAGCGCCCATACCCCGAAGGATCACGGTCAATGAAGTCCATCAGTCCTCGCAGAAGAGTTGTTCATGTCGCTGTCGCGGGTCTGGCGTTGTCAGGTCTGCTCACCGCCTGCGGCGGATCCGGTTCCGGGGACTCCGGGACCAAGGCCTCCGGGCCGGTCACGCTGCAGTTCTGGGGGTGGGCCAATGGCCAGGACAAGGTGGTCGCGGCGTTCAACGCGTCGCACAAGGATGTGCAGCTGAAGTACACGAAGGTGACCGACCAGCTGACCATGCAGAAGCAGCTGAGCAACGCGGTCAAGGCGAAGAACGCTCCCTGCCTGCTCCAGAACACCGCCGAGTACGTGACGAGCTGGGTCGCGCAGGGTGCGCTGGCCGACATCACGAAGTACGTCGGGTCGAGCAAGGACAAGTTCAACTCCGGCTCGTGGGCCTCCGGCCAGGTCCAGGGCAAGACCTACGGTGTGCCGACCGCGTCGGCGCCGGCGTTCACGATCTACCGCACGGACATCTTCGCCAAGTACGGGCTGAAGGCGCCGACCACCTGGGACGAGTTCATCGCCGCGGGCAAGGTGCTCAAGAAGCACGGCATCAAGGTCACGAACTTCGCCGGTGAGGACCCGAGCACGCTGGAGACCCTGGCCATGCAGGCGGGCGCGCACTGGTACGCCATCGACGGCAATTCCTGGAAGATCTCCTTCCAGGACGAGGGCAGCCTGAAGGCGGCCAAGGTGATCCAGGAGATCATCGACAACGATCTCAACGCCAAGCTGTCCTTCGCCGACTACGCCGCCGTGCAGCGCAGCTTCGACACCGGTGCCACCGCGACCCGTCAGATCTCCACCTGGCAGATGTCCGGCATGGTGCAGAACTTCACCAAGTCCTTCGGCAAGTGGGCCCTCGCTCCCTGGCCGACCTATACCGGTGAGGCGGCCAAGACCCCGGCCGGCACGAACCAGAGCGGCAATCTGACGCTGGTGTCCGAGCAGTGCAAGTACCAGGAGCAGGCCGCCGAGGCCGCGCTGTGGATGTCCACCGACACCGACGCGGTCAAGATCATGGCGAGTCCGGAGACCGGCAGTGGTGTGATGCCGGCCCTGAAGGACAGCGACGCCTATGTCTCCGAGGCGATCTCCGAGAAGCTGCTCGGCTCGAACTACCAGCCGGCCCAGCAGATCGTGAAGGACAGCCTCAACACCGTGACCTCGGACTGGACCTTCGGGCCCGACTGGACGGCGATGTTCACCGAGATGCAGGGCCAGTGGGGCAAGGTCGTGAGCAAGGAGGAGAAGGTGACCGATCTGCTCGCGCACATGCAGGAGTGGACGGTCAACGACCTCAAGTCCCGCGGCATCAGCGTGAAGGGCTGAGGCACACCCGATGATTCGCTCCCTGCGCTGGAAGGGTGCCGTGTTCACGGTGCCCTTCCAGCTCGGCTTCGTCTTCCTCTACCTGCTCCCGATGGGCTACGCCGTCTACCAGTCGCTGTACCGCTCGCAGTCCTCCGGTCTGGGACTGGGGGGCACGACGGACACGTTCGCCGGGCTGGGCAACTACCGGCAGGGGCTGACCGACTCGGCGTTCATGGGCTCCGTGCTGCGGGTGGTGCTGTTCGCCTGTGTGCAGATCCCGCTGATGCTCCTGATCAGCTTGGCGCTGGCGCTCTGCCTGGACGCGCTCTCGTCCAGGACGGCGGGCCGGTTCAGGGTCATGCTGCTGGTGCCGTACATGATCCCCGGTGTGGTCGCGGCGATCGTCTGGATCAATCTCTACAGCCCCGACGTCGGCCCCCTGACCCCCCTGGGCAAGGTCTTCGGCCTCGACTGGAACTTCTTCTCCCCCTCCATGGTGTGGCCGTCCATCGGCAACCTGCTCACCTGGCACGGCATCGGCTACAACATGGTCATCATCTACTCGGCCCTGCAGGGCGTGCCGCGCGAACTCTTCGAGGCCGCCCGCCTCGACGGGGCCTCCGAGTGGCGGATCGCCCGCAGCATCAAGATCCCGTTCGTGCGGGGGGCACTGGTGCTGACCGGGATGCTCTCCATCATCCAGATGCTCCAGATCTTCAACGAGCCCGCCCTGTTCCGGAACATCACACCGCAGACGGTCAGTGACTCCTTCACCCCCATCATGATCATCTACAACCAGGCCTTCAACGCCGGCAACTACCACTACGCGGCCGCACTCTCCGTGCTTCTCGCGCTGATCCTGGGTGTCGCCTCGTTCCTGTTCTACCGGCTCACCTCCAGGGAGACGGACTGATGACCCTCACCGAAGAACGCGCGAAGGCCTCCCCCGTGCGGCGCCTGGCCAGGCCTGCCCCGGACGCCCGTGCCCGGGGCAGCCAGCGCTTCCTCCTGGTCGGACTGTCCCTGGCGTCCGTCTACAGCCTCTTCCCCGTCTGGTGGCTGATCGTCGCCGCCACCAAGGACCGCACCGGCCTGTACCAGTCCAACGGCCTGTGGTTCTCCGACTGGCACCTGTGGAGCAACCTCCGCCAGGTGTTCACCTACGAGAACGGCATCTTCCTGCGCTGGACCGCCAACTCCTTCCTCTACGCCGGAGTCGGCTCGCTCGGCGGCACCCTGCTCGCTCTCGCCACCGGCTACGGCCTCGCCCGCTTCGACTTCCCCGGCCGCAACCTGGTCTTCGCCTGCGTGGTGGGCTCGTTCCTGATCCCGATCGCCCTGCTCACCCTGCCGCTGTATCTGCTGTTCTCGAAGATCGGCCTGGTCGACACCCCCTGGGCCATGCTCATTCCCTGCCTCGTCAACCCCTTCAGCGTCTACCTCGCCAAGGTCTACACCGAAGCCACCATCCCCTTCGAACTCCTCGAAGCGGCCCGTATCGACGGCGCCGGTGAACTCCGCATCTTCGTCAGCATCGTGCTGCGCATGATGACGACAGGCGGGGCGACCGTGTTCCTGCTGGCCTTCGTCAACACCTGGAACGCCTTCTTCCTCCCCCTCACGGTCCTGCGCGGCGAGAGCAACTGGACGCTCAACCTCGGCCTCTACAACTGGTCCGGCAAACGCGCGGAGTCGGGGATCGACCTCACCAGCCTGGTCCTCACCGGCGCTCTCCTGTCCATCATCCCCATGGCGATCATGATGATCGCCATGCGCCGCTACTGGCGCTCCGGAGTCACCCTCGGAGCCCTCAAGTGACCCACCCGCCCTACGGCAGATCGCCCGGGCTCCCGGCGAGAGCCTGCTCCGTCCAGATGCACTTACCGGCCTCGGTGTAGCGGGTACCCCACCGCTGGCACAGGGCCGCCACGAGTTGCAGACCGCGCCCGCCCTCGTCCGTGTCCGATGCCCGGCGCACCCGGGGGGTGGTCAGGCTCCCGTCGGAGACTTCGCACATCAAGGTGGTGCTGAGCAGCAGTCGCAGGCGCACGGGGCCCTTGGCGTGCCGTACGACGTTGCCGACCAGCTCGCTTGCGACGAGTTCGGTCGTCGTCAGCAGATCGTCCAGGCCCCAGACGTCGAGTTGCTCCCGGATGTGTTTCCGGGCCTGCCCTGCCGCCCGCGGGTCCTCGGGAAGCTGCCAGGAGGCCATCCGGTCGTCGGGGAGCGCGTGCACACGAGCGGCCAGGAGAGCGGCGTCGTCGCTGGTCGTGAGCTGCTCGTCACGGAGCAGCTCACGCGTGACGGTGTCGCACAGGGACTCCAGATCCACCCGGTCGGCCCCGCGCAGGAGTTCCTGGAGATCAGCCATGCCCCGGTCGATCTCACGATGTGCTGATTCGACCAGGCCGTCCGTGTACATCACCAGCAGGCTCTCGTCGGGCAGCGTCAACTCAAGCGTTTCGAACGGAGGTTGCGCCACCCCGAGCGGAAGGTTCGGAGGCAGGTCCGGGAAGTACACGACGCCGTCGGGCTCGATGACGGCCGGCGGTGGATGGCCCGCTCCGGTGAGGCCGCACGTCCGGGTGGTGGAATCGTAGACCGCGTACAGGCAGGTGGCGTAGGAGTCCTCCCCCATGCCGCTCACGATGTCGTTGAGGTGGAACATGACCTCGTCGGGAGGCAGTTCCAGGTCGGCCAAGGTGGCGACGGCCGTCCGCAGCCGCCCCATGGTCGCCGCTTCGGACAGGCCGTGACCCATGACGTCCCCCACGACGAGGGCGACCCGCCCGGCGGAGAGCGGGATCACGTCGTACCAGTCGCCGCCCACGTTCATGCCCCGTCCCGCCGGGAGAAAGCGTGCGGCGGCCGTGCACGCCGCCACTCCGGGCAGCCGTCTGGGGAGGAGTCCGCGTTGCAGTTCCTGGGCGCGGGTGTGCTCGGCGTCGTAGAGCCGTGCCCGCTCCAGAGCGTGTGCGACCAGGGCGCTGATCGCGGTCAGCAGGGTCTTCTCGTCCGGGCTGAAGCCTCGGGGCAGGTCGAAGGAGATCGTGCAGACGGCGAACGTGCGCCCGGAGGCGGTCAGCGGAAGGAACGCCCAGGCCTGCTTGCCCGCCAGGCGTGGCCGCTCCCGCAGGTTCGGATAGCGCCGGGCGTACTCCCGCGCCGAGGAGAAGAACAGCGGCGCCGCGGTCAGTACCGCGTCGCCGACAGGATCGCCCGCCACGACCTCCAGGCCCTCGATCTCGTCGAGCAGGGCATCGGGGTACCCGAAGGCTCCGATGACCTCGGCCCGGCCCCCCTCGACGGCGATCACGGCCAGGCCGGTGGCGCCGAAGGACGGCAGCGCCCGCCCCGCTACCACGTCCACCACCTCGCTGGACGTCTGCGCCCTGGCGAGTGCCGCGGTGAGTTCGGTGATCCGGGCCGAGCGCTCCGCCGCGGACCGGTCGGCGGCGGCCCGTTCCGCCTCGCGCCGTCGCCGCTCGGTGACATCCGTGAGGTAGAGGGTGAGTCCGTCGGGCCCTGGCACGAGTCGCAGATGGTGTGTGCGCCCCGGCGCCATGCGCACGTCGAAGCCGATCGGGGCGGCCGCGGCGGCGGCCTCGCGGCAGCGGGGTTCCAGGTCGGGAACGGCTTGGACAGCCGGCAGCTCCCACAGCACGTGCCCGCAGGCCTCGGTCTGGGACGCGCCGAGCGTGCGCTCGGCCTCCAGGTTGACGAAGACGATCCGCCAGTCGTCGTCGACCAGTACGAACCCGTCGCTCATGTGGCGCAGAGCACGGCCGAGCGCGTCCTGCGCGGTACGGCACTCGCTGCTGTCCCAGGACACCCCGACCCCGCGTACCGGTTCCCCTTCGTCGTCGTATATCACCCACCCGCGAGCCTGTGTCCAGCCATAGCCACCGCCCGGCCGCCGCTCCCGGTACTCGACCTCGTAGGGAACTCCGTCGCGGACCGCCCGCTCCGCCGCGGCGAGCGTCGACGGCAGGTCGTCGGGGTGGATGGCCTTCATCCAGCTCTCGATCCGGGGCTCGTAGTCCTCCGGTACCCTGCCGTGGACAGACGTTTCATGTCCGTCCCAGATCAGGCCTCCCGTGCGGATGTCCCACTCCCACGTCCCGATCGGGACGTCCCTCATCGCCTGGCGGAGGCGGCCGCCGGCCAGGTGGTCCTGCTCCTGCGCTGTCGCACGGGCGACCGGCGGCGCCTGTCCCAGCCGCTCCTCGGTCCAGGCGACCACGGCCCGTACGAACTCCCACTGCTCCACGGTGGGCCCGGTGCCGGTACCGCTCAGTACCGTGATCGCACCGATGGCGCGTTCCCCGCGGAACAGCGGGATCGAAGCCAGCCCGCCGGCGGGCCAGGGCCAGGCTGACGGTCCAGGAGAGTCACCCGGCGATGCGGGGACCCATACCGCGCCGCCCTCGCACACAGCGCGTACCGAGGCAGCCGAGCCTTCCTGCTCGTCCAGGATGTCCCAGGAACGGAGCAGGGCCGGGGGCAACCCGAGCGACGTCACAAGGCGCAGCGCCGACGTGGGACCACGCAGGTGGACGGCACCGCCCAAGCCGTCCAACTCCCCCACCAGGTGCAGGAGCCCCAACCGAAAGATCTCGGTCTCCGTGATCCCCTGATCCGTGCTATCCAGCAGTGCCAGCCGCGCCTTCGCACCCATGTCCCTTACGGTACCCTCGCGGATTTTTTGCGGCATTTGGCATATTGCGTTCACCGGCCGAAGGGGTTGCCCGTAGCCCCGTCCGCGGTGCTCACGCCCGGCCGGACGAGGAGTCCGCCACCCCGGATCGCGTGACCTGCTCGACGGTGGACGGATGCTCCGACATCAGGGCAGTGGCCAGGTTCTTGACCGTCTCGGCGAGACGGTCGGGGCGGCCGTCCGGACACAGCAGACGGACGAGGTCCGCGTCGAAGGCCGCCAGGAGAGCGTGGGCCGTCGCCTCGGCGTCACCCACCCGAACCATGGCGAGCAACCCGGATACGTGCCGGTGCCAGGCCAGATACGTCGGGCTGGTGAACCGACCCGGCCCACAGGCCTGTTCATGGGCCGCGAAGAGCGACACATGGCGCGCGGCCAGGTCGGCCAGCGCGTCCAGGAACGCGCGCAGTCGGGGCAGCGGTGCCGCTCCGGGGCCCAGCGGAGGGGGGCCCGTTTCGATGTCCTGGTTCAGGGTCTCGGTGCGTTCTTCCACGAGGGCCGCGAAGAGCCCTGTCCGGTTTCCGAAGCGCCGGAAGACCGTGCCCTTGCCCACGCCCGCCTGCGCGGCGACCCGGTCCAGCGAAATGTGCTCGGCGCCGTGTTCGACCAGCAGTTTCTCGGTCGCGCGCAGCACGGCGACTCGGTTGCGGGCCGCGTCGGACCGCTCCGTGCGGGACTCCGTCATGGCGGGACTCTCCGAAATGCGGGTTGGACAATCGGACTACCGGTCCGAATAATATCCCAGGAAGGAATCGGACCGCCGGTCCGTTTGGTCGGCCCTTCGGGAGGCAGCATGCGCGCATACGTCATCGACCCGGACCGCTCACCCGCCTACGTACGGATGGCGGAAGTACCGGAGCCGCAGCCAGGACCCCAGGAGGTGCTGGTGGAAGTCCGGCACATCTCGGTGAACCGGGCCGAGCCGCTGCTCGCGCGAGGCATTCCGTACGGCGCCGGTCGCGGCACCGACCCCGCCGGCACCGTCCACGGCTTCGACTTCTCCGGTGTCGTGCTGGAGACGACCGAGGGGGGACCCGCCGTCGGCGAGCGGGTGGTCGCCTGGGGTCACGGGGGCTGGGCACAGCGTGCGACCGCCCACATGGAAGACCTCGCCGTGGTGCCGGAGGGTGCCGACCTGGCCGAGGCGGCCGCCCTGCCGGTGGCGGGTCTCACCGCACTGCGCACGGTGCGAGCCGGCGGGGCGGTACTGGGACGCCGGGTGCTGGTCACCGGGGCGTCGGGCGGTGTGGGCCGATACGCCGTCCAGCTGGCCGCGCTCGCCGGCGCTTTCGTCATCGCCTCGGTCGGCTCGGCGGAACGGGGCGAGGGGCTGCGCGAACTGGGCGCCGACCAGGTGGTCGTCGGCCTTGACGGAGTGACCGAGCCCGTGGACCTGGTGCTCGACAACGTGGGAGGCCCTCAACTTCTCGCCGCCTACAACCTGTTGGCGCCCGGTGGCAGTCTGCTGCTCATCGGTGCGGCATCGGGTGAGACCACCGTGCTCCCTCCCAACGGCCTGTTCGCCTTCGGCAAGTCCCGCACGGTCAGCGCCGTCGGCGGGGACTTCAGCCGCTTCAGCGGGAACGGCGACCCGCTCGGCCCCGACCTGCGCTTCCTGATCCGGCTCCTGGCCCAGGGCCGGCTGAAGGCCGAGGTCGGTTGGCGTGGCTCGTGGGAGCGACTCGACGACGCGTACGAGGAGCTGTTCAGCCGCAAGGTGGCCGGAAAGGCCGTACTCGACGTCGCCTGAGCGCGTCCGAGACAAAACCGCGCGGCGCACAGCCATGAGCGGCCCCCTCGACCCCGAGCGGGTTCCGCCCCCCTTCTACCCACTGCCCCGTCCCGACCAGGAGATCGTCGTGGCCGATCGCCACTTGTTCGTCGTCCTGAGCAACTCCGCCCCCGGACAGGACGACGAGTTCAACCGCTGGTACGACAACACCCACATCCCCCAGGTCCTGAAGATCCCCGGCTGGAACTCCGTCCAGCGCTACCGACTGCATCCGGCCCGGCTCAACGACCAGGTCGCGCCCGGCCCCCACCAGTACATGGCGCTCTGGGACATCGAGGGCGACCCGGCTGCCGCCTTCGCGGCCCACGACGAGTTCGCCGGCCGGGGCGAGATCGACTTCACCTCCGCCATCGACCTCTCCTCCGGCACCGCCTGGACCTTCAGCCCGATCGGCGACCGCCACAGCGGCTGACCCGAGGCCGGCGGAGCCGTCCCGGTTCCCGGCCGGCCCTCGGCCACGGAACGGCGGGTCGTCGTGGACAAGTCCCGGGCAGCCGGACTTCGCCTCATCCACCAGGCGCCGCCCGCCCCGCAGGCCCGCCGTGCCCATTCAGGTCGCGGCGGCCGCTCAGCCCGCTGACGCGGGTCAATCCGTCGCCGGGGCGAGTCCCGCATACGTGCGACTCATCGCCGCGAGCCGGCAACCGGAACCCACACCCGCATGGCGCCCGGTTCCCGGTTGGCCCACGCGCAGTACGGAACGGCCGTGAGCCTGACGGCCGCCCCCTCCTCTCGCGGCGCCCGGTCGTGCCGCTGGTAGGGCCATGGGCCGGGGCCGCCGCCGGGCAGCACGCGCCCCGTGGCGCCTACTGTGACAACGTTGCCGAGCAGGCCCGGTGGTGTCTGCTCGGTAAGCGGTTCGGTCAGGTCCAGGGCGACGGTGTCGGGGTCCAGGCGGCCCGGTTGGTCGGTCTGCTCCAGGCAGTACACCAAGGGGCCGCGCTCGATGGCGGCACAGCCGCGCACCGCGTCCACGAGCGGGGGCGGGACGGTCAGGCGGGGGCGTATCGCCAGGTCGAGCCGGATGGTGTCGCCCGGGCGGAAACGGCGTGTGACGCGCAGCCAGCCGTTCTCCTGCCGGTCGTGCGTGGCCACGTCGTTCACGGTCAGGGTGTGATCCGTGCACCAGGACGGCAGGCGCAGCGAAAGGGTTCGGGAGGTGTCGGGGGCCTGCTCGACGGTCACCGTCACCGTGCCCTGCCACGGGTATGCGGTGGCCACCCGCACGGTGAGGTCTTCGCCGCCGTAGGCGCCCGTGGCGTACTGGTGCAGTTGGAGGCCGCCCGGGTCGGTGGTGGCGACGTAGTGGTGCAGGCTGGCGAGCAGGCGCATGGCATTGGGTGGGCAGCAGGCGCAGCGGAACCACGGGGTGCGATGAGCGCTCTGGTCGCCGAAGCGCTCCTGGGAACGGGACCTGTGGTGCAGCGGGTTGACGTACATCCAGGTCCGCCCGTCCAGACCGACGCCGCTCAGGAAGCCGTTGAACAGGGTGCGCTCGACGAGGTCGGAGTAGCGGGCGTCGCCCGTGAGCAGGGCCATCCGCCAGCTGAAGTGAACGGAGGCGATGGCCGCGCAGGTCTCGGCGTAGGCGCGGTCGGCCGGCAGTTCGTGGGTGTCACCGAAGGACTCCCAGTCGTGACGGGAGCCCACACCGCCGGTGAGATAGGTCCTGGTGGCCACCATGTCGTGCCACAACCGCTCCAGCGCGTGCCGCAGTCCGGGCTCACCGGACTCGATCGCCAGGTCGGCCGCGCCGGCCAGGAGGTAGAGCTGGCGCACCGCGTGACCGGCCACCTCGTCGGCTTCCCGGATCGGGGTGTGGTCCTGCCAGTAGGCGGCCCCCGGGTCACGGTCGTGCCCGCGGTCGGCGCCCGCGGCGAGAGTGCCGTGTCCGCGCCGGTCCAGGAAGTAGCGGGCGAGGTCCAGGTAGCGGATCTCATCCGTGGCTCGGTACAGCTCGATGAGAGCGGTTTCGATCTCGGGGTGGCCGCACACCGCGTCCACCTGCTTGCCGGGGCCGAAGACGGAGTCGATGTGGTCGGCCAGGCGGCAGGCCACGTCCAGCAGGCGCCGTCCGCCGGTCGCCCGGTGGTGGGCGACGGCGGCCTGCATCAGGTGCCCGGCGCAGTAGAGCTCGTGCCCCCAGCCCAGCTCGGTCCACTCCTGCGCGCCGCCGAGTTGGTAGTACGTCTGGAGGTAGCCGTCCGCGCGCTGGGCGGCGGAGATCAGTGCGACTGTCCGCTCCACCTCGGCGGCGAGCTCGGATCCGGGGTCGTCGGCCAGCTGCCAGCACGCGGCCTCCAGCCACTTGTAGACATCGGAGTCCTGGAACTGGAAGTCGCCCGTGAACACCGGCGGAGCCCCGGTGGAACGCTCCGCGGCCGCGCGCAGGTTCGCGAGGTTCCCGGCTTTCTCCAAGCACCGCGGACCCTCCGGGACGGAGACCTCGGCATTGGTCCGACGACGCTCGGCCCAGAAACCACCGTCGATCCGGCAGAGGGCGGCGGAACGCAGGACAGGACTCGCTCCCGGGCCGGGGCACACCGGCCCGGCGGGCTGTGTGGCGTTCAGCGCGGTCTCCTTCGCAGAGGATCTGATAGAAAACGTTTACCATCATCCTATGGGTCACCACGCGCTCCCACAAGAGCCGACGGAAGGGCTCACCACGCGGCCGGAAGTGGCCGGGCAGCCGGGAGGTTGCAGCGGCGCCGGCCGGGAGACTGCGCCAGACCCGGAAGGTGGCGCGGTACGACCCTCACCCGATGCCCGCCGGACTGTCACGGGGGCCGGGGTCCCGTCAGCCGGACGAGCCGTTCCCGCGGTGCAGGACCAGGGTGCTCAGCGGGCCGACCCTGAGGCACCGGCCCGCACCCACGGTCTTGCCGCCGACCAGGTCGCGGGCCTCCCCGAAGTCCTGGCGGGCGGGGAGGGTGAACACCTTGTCGGTGCTGGTGTTCATCGCGATCAGGTAGTCGCCGTACTCGCAGCAGTAGAGCGGTGCGCGGCCGACGAGGAGTTTCTCGACGCCGTAGGCGGTACTGCCGAGAGCGGGGTCCTCGACGTCCGGGGGGATGGGGGCGAGCCGGTGGACATCACCGGCGAGCGCCTGGTGCAGGGGGTCGCCGGGCGGTGGGAAGCCGCCGGCGGGGAGGGTGGCACTGGGGTCGTTGATGGCGTAGTCCCACAGAATCCAGTCCGGGACGGTGTAGGTGTCGCCGGTGAGGCCCGCGGAGTGCTGACGGATCGTGCCGGAGCGCTGGTCCGTGGGCGTGAGGTGGTGGACGCGGGCGTAGTTGTTGACGGCCTGGCGGGAGCGGAAGTACAGGGAGACGAAGAGGAGTTCCCTTCCGTGTTTGAGGGCGACGACGCCGTTCTCCTCGTCGGTGAAGACGAAGTCGTCGGCGTCCCAGTCGGTGGGGAGGGTGGCCGGACGGGCGGCCAGGGCCTGGAAGGCGTCCCAGTCGCGGGACACCAGCCGCAGGGCGTTGAGGCCGACGCGGGCGGTGGTGTTGTCGACCTGCAGGTCGAGCTGCCGGTAGAACTGGCCGTCGCCGATCATCTCCTGCGTCCAGCCGACGATGTCGGGGTCGGCGAAGACGGCGGCCGCCATCACCGGGTGGGAGTCCCAGGCGGTGCGCGAGGCGTAGGCGGTCTCACCGGGGTAGACCTCGTTCCGCCAGCCGATGACGCTCTCGGTCTTGGCGATCCTGCACCCGTCGGCGTCGACGTCGACGATCCGGAACTTCCCCCGGGCCTTCATGATCTTGATGATCTGGGCCCTCAGCTCGGTCGGCGGGTCCTGCGGGTCGTGGCCGCGCGTGATCGACTCGTAGAGCATCACCAGCCAGTCGAGGACCTCTCCGTAGCTGCCCACGTACCCCAGTTCCCGGGTGAGGCCGGCCTTGGTGACGACGTGGTAGTTCTCGCCCAGGATCCTGGAGGGGTTGCCCTCGGCGTCCTCGCGGCCCAGCCACGGAGACAGGCCCACCGCTTGGTACACGTAGGTCAGTGCCTTCGTTTCGGACAGCGCCGCCTCCGATCCGAGCAGACGCAGACCACGGTTGGCCTGGTAGAGACCGATCGCGCAGATCATGACCTGGTTGCTGTAGTGCGGGAAGTGCCGGCGCCAGTAGTCGAGGCTCGCCGACAGCATCTCCGTGTACGCCTCGCGGCGGGTGGGCATCACGGGGACGGTGACGCCGTCGGGCGCGGTGAAGGTCAGGTCGTCGAACCAGGCGGTGCCCGCGTTCGACAGACGGATCTGGAACTCCGCGTAGGCCGCGGTGGCGGGGGTGGTCAGCGTGATGCCGACCTGTTCCCAGTCGTGGGTGCCGGAAGTCGCCCACGCCTTGTTGTCGCTTCCGATGCGGGTGCCGGAGGAGTCGTAGAAGAAGATGTCGATGTAGGCGCTCTTGACGCCGACTCCTGACGTCCTGATCCGGGCGCTGTAGGTGTAGACGCCCTGGCCCACCGCGAGGCGGCGCGTGGGGATGAGGCCCACGGTGCCGGCGCTCGGGACGGTGATGCGCGCGGAGGCCGATCCGCTCAGTGAGACCGTGGTGTCACGCGTGCAGGTTCCGCTGCCGGACCAGGTGTTGGACTTCCAGCCGGTCGGGGTGGTGTTGCCGTATTCGAAGCCGGGGTTGACCAGTTCGTACGGGGAGCCTGTCACCGTCTCGTCCAGGCTGTCGCCGAGGTGCTCCCACAGCAGGGCCAGGACCAGGCCCACTCTGCCGAAACCCTGCCACTGCTGGTCCGAGCCGGTCAGCACGGTGTCATCGCTCTGCCAGGCCAGGTAGCGGCCGTCGATGGCCTGGAGCACCCCGCCCAGAGCCGCGTCCTGCTGGTAGGCGGGGCTGCCGGACCACAGATAGCCCTCGGCCAGGCTCTGGAACGCCCAGGCGTCCAAGCTCCACGGATTGTTGTGGTTCAGGAGTTTGGTCTGGTCGCTTCGGACCCGGGACTTCACCGCGTCCATGACCTCGGCACCGGGCGAGGTACGGGGGACGGCGACCGGGGCCGGACCCTGTGCTTCGCCGTCCGCAGTGACGAAGTACGGCGAGGTGTGCGTGTGGAGCCGGTAGATGCCCCGAGAGGCGGTGGTCATGTCGTAGTACAACTTGGCCTGTGTCTGGCCGTAGGACCAGATGCGGCCCATCGACCGGATCTCCAGCCTGACCTTCTTCTTGCCCTCGGTCAGCTTCTCCGGCAGGGGCAGCGTATGGAAGAAGAACCGGCCCGGGGCGCGGGGTGAGGTGTCCAGGATGTCCAGGCAGTCCACGGCCCCCTCGTCCTCGTGGCCGACCTGGAGGCCTTCGCAGAACAGCTGGAGGCGCCACATGGCGGTGCCGCCGCCCGCCTTCGTCGAGGTCGGGTCGTACTCGTCGCCCCAGAGCCGGACGGTCACATAGGTCGTGCCCCCGTTCGCGACGGCGACGTCGAAACTGAGGGTGCCGCCCCAGTAGGAGGCCGGGTCGCTGGGATTGAGGACGCGGGCGGTCTGCCCCAGCCCGCCCGTGACCACGTCGGAGAGCGTGGCGACGAGGCCGTGCGCGTCCTCCGAGTGGGCGTCGCCGAAGACCACGACGTCGAGAGGCCCGCAGTCCGCCGGTTTCGGACCGTTCGAGGACGCGGCGGCCGGCTCGGCACCCCACCAGCCGATACCGGCCACGGCGGCGCCCGCCACAGTGACGCACTGCAGGACCGTGCGGCGATCCAGTTCGCTGGACATGGCTGATGTGAGCCCCTCTCGGCGAGTGCCACGCCGAACGCGGGCACGACGAACAGCAGACCGGCCTGGGAGAACGGTGTGGGAAGGCGGCAGGGCAGAGCGTGCGGCCGGGGAGGACATCGGCCACGCCGCCCCCGAGAACGCGAGTCTCTCGGCCGCGGCGTGGAGCGGTTCATCCGAACAGTCTCAGCCGAACGCAGTAAACGATTTCCATGGACCGTAAGGGCCGCTCCGCGGCACGCGCAAGAGATCGGTCCGACATATTTCTTCTCGATTTCCTCGGGCGCTCACGACGCCCGCGCCGTCAGGGAGCCGCTTCCCGTCCGGCCTGCCAAGAGGTCCGAGAGGATGGCCCTAGGCAAGACCCTCCGCCACCACCGTGAGGGCCGCGAGCATGGTCGCCGTGAGCTCGGCCTCCGCCGTGGCGGGGTCCGTGGTCTCGTCGGCGACGCGCCAGACGTGGTGCTCGGCGGCCGCACGCAGGGCCGCGTTGAACATGGCCGCCTGGATGGTGGGCCGCAGGTCGTCGGCGGGGAGCCCGGAGCGTTCGGCGAGGGCGCGGGCGAACGCCGGTTCGGCCTCGTCGTAGGACTGCAGCCACTCCGCGCGCAGGCCCGGTTCGTCACGGGTCAGCCGGATCAGGGCGCCCATGGTGGCGCGGTCCGGGCTGCGCACCAGCCGGCTGTCCGCCGGCAGGGTGTGCTCGAAGGCCTCCTCCAGCGGCCGGCCGGGCCGCCATGCCCGCAGCCCCTCGGTGACGGCTTCGATACCGGCCGCGAACAGCGGGCGTACGCAGGCTTCCTTGCTCGGGAAGTAGCGCCACACCGTGCGCGCCGTGACACCGACCGCCTGACCGATCTGCTCGCCGGTGGTCGCGGTCACCCCCTGGGTGACGAACAGGTCCACCGCGGCGCGGGCGATCTCCAGTCTGATCTCGGCCTTGCGCTCCTCGGTCAGGGGCGGGCGTCCCATGCGTCCCCCTGCGGTCATCTGTCCCTCCGGTGCCATCGGATGCTGCACCGGGATTCTCCCCGAGGCGGCGCGCTGACGGAAAATTCCGGTCAACACTTTATGTCACCTGCCGACATTAAGTCGTATGGTGTGCCCGTAACCGGGCGCGGCGCGCCCACGAACCACCGGATCGGAGCACCACATGGACAGCGGACTCGACGGGCGCGGCGTCGTCGTCACCGGCGCGGGATCGGGCATCGGGCGGGCCACCGCCCTGGCCTTCGCCAAGGAGGGCGCCCGGGTCCTGATCGCCGACCTGAACGCCGAGAGCGCGGGCGCGGTGGTCAAGGAGATCGAGGCGGCGGGCGGCACGGCCGTCGCCGTCACCGGCGACCTCAGCGAGCAGTCCGTGGTCGACCAGGTGGCCGCGACCGCCGTGGAGCGGTTCGGCGGGGTGGACGTACTGGTCAACAACGCCGGGATCATGGACCGCATGTCGGCACTGGCGGACGTCAGCGACGCGGAGTGGGAGCGCGTCATACGGGTCAACCTCACCGCGCCCTTTCTGCTCACCCGCGCGGTACTGCCGCACATGCTCGCGGCCGGCCGGGGCGCCATCGTCAACACCGCCTCCGAGGCCGGCCTGCGCGGCAGCGCGGCGGGCGCCGCCTACACGGCCTCGAAGCACGGCATCGTCGGCCTGACCAAGAGCCTCGCGGTGATGTACCGCGACAAGGGCATCCGGGCCAACGCCATCGCCCCGGGCGGTACCAAGACCGGGATCCAGGTGGACCTGGAGGACGGTGCGCACGGGCCGGCCGCGCTCGGCCCGTACTTCGGCAACGTGGGCCGGCTTTCCGAGCCCGAGGAGCAGGCGGCGGCGATCGTCTTCCTGGCCTCGGACGCGGCCGGCAACATCAACGGCGCGATCCTCCCCGTCGACAACGGCTGGGCGGCCGTCTGACCCGGCCAATCGGGCGCCCCGCCGGGCGCCCCGCCGCGACGCGAGCCAGGCCCTGCCGATTGGATCATCCCGGCGCCGCCGGGCCTGGCCCGCGCGTCCGCGGCGTCGCCGTCATTCGCCGATACCCGGCGTCGGCTCCCCTGCCGCCTCGCAGTTGCAACGCACCCAGGAGGCGATCACGTCCCAGGCCGCCGGCGGCGGGCGGGCCCACGGTGCTGGGCCAGTGCACCGAGTCGCCGCGCCGCCCGGGCAGGGTCGACGCCCTTGCGGCCACCGTCCCGAGGCCTTCCGCAGGGCGTCGCCGGCGCCGGAGCACTGGTTCAGTTCCGGCCGCCCCGCAGGCCGTCCTGGACGACCTCCCTGAGCAGGCCGAGGCCGCCCGCCTCCCCACTGCGGTAGCGCTGCATGGCCATACAGCCCACCAGCAGCGCCTTCACGTCGTCGACCGTGAGGCCCGCACGCACCGCGCCGGCGGCCTGGGCGCGGGTGAGCAGGTCGCCGAACGCGTTCCGGAACCGCTGCTCGGCCTCGGGAGCGAGGACCGCGATGTCGTACCCGGCCCCGGCCATGGCCTCGGCGAGCCCCTTGTCCCCCGCTCCCTCGTCGACGCTCGCCCAGAGGAACGCGAAGAAGGCCTCTCCGGGTTCATGGGCCGCCGCAAGATCAGGGGCCGAGGCGACGAGGCGGTCCAGGCGGTCCAGCACGACCGCCTCGAACAGGGCTTCCTTGGTCGGGAAGTGGCGGTACACGGTCCCCGCGCCCACGCCGGCCCGCCGGGCGATCTCGTCGATGGGCACCCCGAAGCCCTCCGCGGCGAACACCTCGTGCGCGGTGTCGAGAACTCTGGCCCGGTTTCGCCTCGCATCGGCACGCAGCGGCTTCACGCTCTCCAGGTTGGCGGACACGTCCGCATCCCTCCCTTCTCGGAACTGACGACTTCCATCAGGACATGATCTCCCGCTCCGCCGAATCGGAGCGATCGTTCCGCCTCTTGCAAGCGGGGCGACCGTTCCGTATCGTAAGCGGGGCGGTCGTTCCGAATATAGCGGGGTCGCCGACAGAGGGACCCGTGCGGGGCCCCAGAGCGAGCTCGCCGCGGAGTCGGAGCGGCCGGCAGCGGCGGCCCATCCCCCCTGGAGCACTCCGCCAACTGCCAGAACCGCCGCACCGCGAAGGCAAGTTGCCCCCCGCGCACATTTCCGACCAGTTAGGAAAAGACATCGTGTCGTTTCGCAATCCGGAGGTGACACCCATGAGCGCGCCGGTCGAGGCGAGGCCTCCGGGGCGCCCGTTGGACACGCAACGGGAGTCCGCACTGCTGGACGCCGCACTCGAACTACTGTCCGAAGTCGGGTACGAGCGGCTGAGCCTGACCGAGGTGTGCCGTCGGGCCAGGGCCAGCACGAAGACGGTCTACCGGCGCTGGGCGAACAAGGAGCAGCTCATGGCGGCCGCCCTGCGCAGGGCGGTGTGCCGAGCCGTGGACGAACACGTTCCCCAGGCCTCTTCCGGGTCGCTGCGCGAGGACCTGCTGCGCAATCTGCTGCCGTCCGCGCTCCCGGAACAGCAGCGCACGCCCCAGTACATCTCCGGACTGCTGGTCGCCGCGTCCGGCGGCGACGAGGTCGGACGGATGGCCAAGGAACTGTGCCGCCTGCAACACGCCCGCATGGCGGAGACCGTCCTCGGCTGGGCCCGCGAACGCGGTGAGATCAGTGCGGGTGCGGATCCCGTCCTGGTCGCCGACCTCGCCCGGGGCGCGCTGATCCATCAGGTACTGGTCGCCGACTCCCAGGTCGACGCCATGTTCGTGCGGTCGCTCGTGGATCACGTGCTGCTGCCGGTGCTGGCCCCCTGCCGGAACGGCGGTTCGTGGTGAGGATCAGCGTCGACCTGAACCGCTGCGAGGGCTACGGGCAGTGCGTCTTCGCCGCTCCCTCGGCGTTCACCCTGCACGGCCTGGAGGCGCTGACCTACCTGCCGAACCCGCCCGACGAGATGCGCGACGCCGTGCACCGGGCCGCCCTGGCCTGCCCGGTGCAGGCCATCACCGTCGGCGTCCAGGACGAGCCGGCCGGGACCACCTCCCGCGCGGACCGGCACGTGGTCGTCGTCGGCGCTTCGCTCGCCGGTCTCAAGACGGCCGAGGCGCTGCGCGAGCGCGGCTTCTCCGGCCCGCTGACGGTCATCGGGGACGAGCCGCACCGACCGTACGACCGCCCGCCGCTGACCAAGGCGTGCGTGAGCGAGAAGCTCCCGCCCGATCGCCTCGAACTGCCGGTCACCCGCACCCTGGACGCGCGCTTCCTGCTGGGCACGGCGGCCGTCGGGCTGGACACGGACCGGCGCCTGGTCCGGCTCGCGGACGGCGCGGCCGTCGGCTACGACACCGTGGTGATCGCGACGGGCACCCGCGCCCGGCCGTACCCCGGCACGACCCCCGACGGTGTGCTGGCCGTCCGCACCCGCGACGACGCCGAGGACCTCCAGCGGCGCCTGGCCCGGCAACCGCGCCGCGTGGTGGTCGTCGGCGCCGGCTTCCTGGGCGGCGAACTGGCCTCCGGCCTGTGTGACCTCGGTATCCCGGTGACGCTCGTCGAAGCGCAGCAGGCACCCCTGCAAGGGCCGTTGGGCACGACCGTCGGCGGCGTCATGGCCGACCTGGCCAGGAGCGCGGGCGTGGACCTGCGCCTGTCCACCACCGTCGACGAGTTCGTGGCGGGCGACGACGGAGCGCTCCGGCAGGTCCGGCTCAGTGACGGCGAGACCGTCGACGCCGATCTCGCGGTCGTCGCGCTGGGCGCCGTACGCAACGTCGAATGGCTGGAAGGCTCCGCGGCGCGCGTGGACCGGAACGGGGTGCACTGCGACGACCGGTGCCGCGTGCTCGACCTGGAGGGGTGCCCGCTCCCGGACGTGTACGCGGCCGGGGACGTCGCCGGCCTGCCGCACCCCCTCTTCCCCGGCCGGCGGCTGTCGGTCGAGCACTGGGGCAACGCGGTCACCCAGGCACGCACCGTCGCGCACGACATCACCCGCCCCTCCGGCGAAGTCCCGTCTCCCCACACCGAGTTGCCGTCCTTCTGGTCCACCCAGTTCGGCGTGAACATCAAGGGAGTCGGCTTCCCCGGCGCCGCCGACCGGATCGCCGTCGTCCAGGGCACCCCGGGCCAAGGCTCCTTCAGCGTCCTGTACGGCCTCGCAGAGCGCACCGTCGGCGCGGTCACCGTCGACAACGGCCGCTATCTGCACCACTACACCGCCCTCGTCCGCGAAGGGGCGCCGTTCCCGCCCGAATTCGTCACCAGCGACGAGAACACCTCCCCCGTGGTCCGGCCCACCGGCCGATGACCCCCACTCCCCCCACGGCGAAAGCGAGT
Source organism: Streptomyces fuscichromogenes (assembly GCF_014645815.1). Taxonomy (GTDB): domain Bacteria; phylum Actinomycetota; class Actinomycetes; order Streptomycetales; family Streptomycetaceae; genus Streptomyces; species Streptomyces fuscichromogenes. The sequence continues at coordinate 120,461 of NZ_BMML01000013.1, forward strand.
CGCAGCCTCATGGCATCCACTCTGCTCAAGCGAATCCTCCACCCGGACAGCCGCCCCCACCCCTGGGACCTCTACGCCGACCTGCGCGAGGAGGTCGTCAGCGTGCAGGACGACGGGACCCACGTCGTCAGCGGATACGACGAGATCACCGCGCTCCTGCGCGACCCCCGTGTCTCCGTCGACCGGAGCAAGGCCGACGCGGACAGCCGCGGCGGCGCCCAGACCCAGCCCGCAGGCCAGTCTCCCGTCTTCCTGGTCCGGGACAACCCCGGACACGACCGGCTGCGCGGGCAGGCGATGCGGCACTTCGGCCCGCCCGAACTCGCCGACGGCGTCGAGGCGTTGCGCCCCATGGTGGAGGACCTGGTGCGCCGCCATGTCGACCGGCTCACCGGACACACCGAGTTCGACCTGGTGGCCGAGGTCGCCTATCCGGTCCCCGTCCTGGTCGTCTGCCACCTGCTGGGCATCCCCTTCCAGGACGCCCTGGCCCTCGGGGGCCACGCCGAGGAGGCGGTGCGCGGCGCGGAGTTCCAGGTCGACCCGCACGACCCGGAGGTCACGGCGGCCAGGACGCACGCACAGGAGGAACTGAGCGCCTACTTCGCGGCGCACATCGAGCGGCTCCGTGCGAACCCGGGCGACGACATGGTGTCCAGGATGATCCACGACGACGGCCCCGGCGGCCGGATGACCATGCCGGAGCTGCTGGGCACCGTGAACATGCTCTTCGTCGGCGGCCACGAGACGACCGTCAACCTCATCGCCAACTCCCTGCTCCTGCTGCTGCGTCACCCCGACCAGCTGGCCCGCCTCCGGGCCGACCCCGCCCTGGCGGCCGGCGCCGTCGAGGAGACCCTGCGCCTGGAACCCTCCGTGCACATGCGGCCGCGCATCGCCGTCGACGACATCCGTGTCGGGGACCAGGTCATTCCCAGGGGCTCCTCCATCATCCTCAACCTCGCCGCGGCCAACCGCGATCCCCGGCGCTTCACCGACCCGGACACCTTCGACATCACCCGCACGGACAACGCCCACCTCAGCTTCGCCGGCGGCATCCACTACTGCTTCGGCGCCGCGCTCGGCCGGCTGGAGGGCCAGATCGCGGTACGGGAGCTGACCCGGCGCCTGGTCAACCCCCGGCTGCTGCAAGATCCTCCGCCGTACCGCGTACCGGCCGACCTGCGGGGCCCCTCGGCCCTGCGGCTGGCCGTGGACGGCGTGCGGGCCGCCTGAGGCCCGAACGGTCCGGTACGGCGCGGCGCCCCGGCCCCTCGGGGCGCCGTACCGGCACTCCACCCCGCACCACGCCGCCCGCCAGGGCAGCGCACGATCAGACTGGAAACCTCACCGTGTCCCACACACCTTCCCTCCCAGCCCGCGGCACCTCCACACCGCAACCGAACGTCGTCGTGGCGGTCCTGGCCCTCGCCGGTGTCGTGGTCGCGGTGATGCAGACCCTGGTCCTCCCGCTGGTGCCCGAGTTGCCAGGGCTGCTGAACACGTCGTCGTCCAACGCCAGTTGGGCCGTCACCGCCACCCTGCTGGCCGGCGCCGTCGTCACCCCCATGACGGGGCGGCTCGGCGACATGTACGGCAAGCGCCGCATGATGCTCGTCAGCCTGATCGTGATGCTCGCCGGTTCGATCGTGGCCGCCCTCGGCGACTCGCTGGCCCCGGTGATCGTCGGCCGGGCGCTGCAAGGCGCCGCGGCGGGTGTGATCCCGCTCGGCATCAGCATCATGCGCGACGAGCTGCCGGCTGAACGCCTGGGCTCCGCCACCGCCCTGATGAGCGCTTCCCTCGGGGTCGGCGGCGCTCTCGGGCTGCCCGCGGCCGCGCTGATCGCGCAGAACGCCTCCTGGCACACCCTCTTCTGGATCTCGGCCGCGCTCAGCGCGATCGTCATCGTGCTCGTCGTCCTGTTCGTCCCGGAGTCCGAGACGCGCAGCGGTGGCCGCTTCGACCTGGTCGGTGCGCTGGGGCTCACGGCGGCCCTGGTCTGCCTGCTCGTGGCGGTGTCCAAGGGCGCGGCGTGGGGATGGACCAGTGGCACGACGCTGGGCCTGTTCGCCGCGGTCGTCGTGATCCTGCCGCTGTGGGGCCGCTACGAACTGCGCACCGCGCAGCCCCTGGTGGACCTCCCCGTCACCGCCCGCCGGCAGGTCCTCTTCACCAACCTCGCGACGGTGACGTTCGTCTTCTCCATGTTCATGATGCAGCTGGTCGTCCCCCAGCTGATGCAACTGCCCGAGACGACCGGCTACGGCATGGGCAGGTCCCTGGTCACCGTCGGTCTGGTGATGATGCCCCAGGGTCTGGTGGTGATGGCGGTCGCCGGCGCCTCGGCGGCCCTGTCCCGGACCAGGGGCCCCAGAGTGACACTGATGCTCGGTGCCGCCGTCGTCGCCGGCGGCTTCGCGCTGAACATCGTGCTGATGTCGGAGATCTGGCACCTGATCCTGGTCTCCTGCATCGTCGGCGCGGGCATCGGCCTCGCCTACGGCGCCATCCCCTCCCTCATCATGGGCGCGGTTCCGCCGTCCGAGACGGCCGCCGCCAACAGCCTCAACACCCTCATGCGGTACATCGGGAACTCGCTGTCCAGCGCGATCGCGGGGGTGGTCTTCGCCCAGATGAGCGTCTCGTACGGCGGTGCCGTACTGCCGTCCGAGAACAGCTTCAAGGCTCTCATGGCCATCGCCTGCGCGGCAGCCGTCCTCTCCCTGGGCCTGGCCGCCTTCGTGCCCCGGCGCCGGAGCCCCGCCGACCCCCACCCGGCAGGGCCTGTCGCGGCCGCCTCACCGGTCGGCTCCGACGGCGCCGAGAAGTCCACCTCAGACGCAAGGAAGTGAGACATCGTCATGTCCGGAATCACATTCGAGGGCCGCGTCGCCGTCGTCACCGGAGCGGGCGGCGGACTGGGGCGTAGCCATGCCCTGGACCTGGCCGCGCGCGGCGCCAAGGTCGTCGTCAACGACCTCGGCGGCGACATCACCGGCACAGGCAGTGGCACGAGCATGGCCGACCAGGTCGTCAAGGAGATCGAGGAGGCCGGCGGTACCGCCGTCGCCTGCTACGACTCCGTCGCCACTCCCGAGGGCGGCGCGGCGATCGTCCGAACGGCGTTGGACGCCTTCGGCACCCTCGACATCCTCGTCAACAACGCCGGGAACATCCGCAACGCACCGTTCACCAGCCTCACCCCGGAGGCCATCGACGCGCTGCTGGCCGTCCACGTCAGGGGCGCCTTCTACGTCACCCAGCCCGCCTTCGCCGTCATGCGGGACAAGCGATACGGCCGTATCGTCTTCACCTCCTCCGGTGCGGGCGTCTTCGGCAACAAGGAGCAGGCCAACTACGCGGCCGCCAAGACCGCGCTCCTCGGCCTGGCGAACGTCGTGGCCCTGGAGGGCGCGCCTTACGGCATCAAGGCCAACACCATCCTGCCGACGGCGGCGAGCCGGATGGCCGAGGGCATGAGCGCCGACTCCATGGCCGACGCGCCCACCACCCCCGCGCACCACGCACCGGAGGTGATCACCGCGATGGTCACCTATCTGGCGAGCGAGACGAACCCGTACTCCCAGGAGGCCTTCTCCGTCGCCCGTGGCCGCTATGCCCGCGTCTTCACCGGCGTGGTGGACGGCTGGTACGTGCCGCCGACCGACCCGGTTCCCACCGCCGACGACGTGCACGCGCACATCGACCGCATCCGCGACCGCTCCGTGTACCACGTGCCCGGCTCGCTGTGGGACGAACTGACCTTGATGCCATAGCCCTTCGGGGGCCGAAGCCCCCCCCCGACGATCACCCATGCCGATATCAAGCAAGGAGAATTTGTCATGACCAAGAGCGACAACACCGGCCTGGTGCTGAGCTTTTTCGAGAGTTTCAACGCAGGGGACGCCGAGGCGGCGTTCGCGCTGCTGGACGAGGAGGCGGTCTGGTGGGTGGCGGGCAAGCCCGACCGTTTCCCCCTCGCGGGCGATTACGACAAGGACGGGCTGCTGCGACTCCTGGGCACGGTCGGACAGGCCATGCCGAACGGGGTGGACCTCAAGGTCACCTCCACCACGACGCAGGACGACCGGGTCGTGGTGGAGGCCGAGAGCCACGGGGTCTCCGCCGCCGGCAAGGTCTACGACCAGCGGATCATCTATGTCTTCCAACTGCACGACGGCAAGATCCGCCAAGTCCGCGAGTACCTCGACACCCAGCACGCGGTCGACGTCCTGGTGACGGGTTGAGCCCTCGGGGGCGCTCTGGTCGAGCGGGTGCGGGGCCGCCGTGTTCCCCCACCGCTCACAGGCCGAGTCGGGTCCGGATCTCCATGGCCGCCGCGGCGATGGCCTGGTCGAGCCCCGCCGTCGTCTCCGGGGCGAGCGCGGGGGTACCGACCAGTCCCTCCGTCACGCCGTGCGGGCCGGTCTGGGCAGCCACGGTGCGCCGGTGGGTGAACGTGTCGAAGCCGGTCCTGCCGCCGTAGGCGCCGTGGCCGGAGCCGCCGATCCCGCCAAAGGGGGCGTTGCTGAGGGAGGCGTGGAGGAGGCCGTCGTTACGGGTGACGCCACCGGAGGTGGTGTGTCGCAGGAAGTGGCGGAAGTCGTCGCCGTCCTCGCCGTACCAGTAGGCGGCGAGCGGGGCCGGGCGGTCGGCGATGTACGCGACGGGCTCGGCGGGGTCGTCGTACGGGTGGATCACCAGGACCGGACCGAAGATTTCCTCCCGGGAGATCTCCGCCTCCTCGGGCACGTCGAGGAGCAAGGCAGGCGGGATGAGGCGGTCCTCGCGGGACGGTTCCTCCGCGACGGCGGTGATCCTCCTGGCACCGTGCTTCTCGGCGTCCTGGATGAGGTCCAGGACCCGGTCGAAGTTGCGGTCGTCGACCAGGGAGACCGCGGCCGGGTGGTCCGTGTAGGTGGGGAAGAGGCCGGCCAGTGCGGTGCGCAGGCGGTCGGTGAAGCCGTCCACGTGCTGCCGGGGCACGAAGACGTAGTCGGGGCAGAGGCAGACCTGGCCGCCGTTGCTCATCCGGCTGCCCGCGATGCGCCGGGCGGCCAGGTCCAGGTCGGCGTCCCGGGCAACGACGGCAGGGTTCTTCCCGCCCAGCTCCAAGGTGACGGGGACGAGGTTCGCGGCGGCGGCCGCGGCCACCGACCTGCCCACCTGGGGGGAGCCGGTGAACAGGATGTGGTTCAGCGGGAGATGCGAGAACTCCTGCGCCGTCTTCAGGTCCCCGCACACCACGGCGACCTCGTCCTCGCCGAGATACCGGGCCACGGCCCGGGCGAAGATCTCGCCGGTGCGGACGTGCACGTCGGTGAACTTGATGATCACGCGGTTCCCGGCGGCCAGCGCGTCCAGCGCCGGGCGAACGGCGAGACCCACGGGCAGGTTCCACGCGGTGACGACGCCGACGACACCGAGCGGCTGCTGCTGCACGAACGCGGGGACGGGGCCGTCGACGGGGACCGGTTTCATCCACTCCTCCAGACCCTCGCGCAGGACCTGGGACTCCGGGACCAGGCCGAGGACCTCCCCCGCCTTGGACAGGGCTGCCGGGCGTCGGCCGAAGTCCTCGGTCAGCGCGGTGGTGAGCTCGTCCGCGGCATCGAGTACAGCGAGTACGAGTCGGTCGATCCGGTCGCGCCGCGTCTGCGCGGTGGGCGGGCCCTCCAGCCGGAAAGCCGCCCGCTGCACCGCCACGAGCCGGTCGAGCTCCGCACGGTCGACATGTTCAGGGGTGGGGGTGGAAGGAAGTGCGGACAGGGGAACCAGCTCCTTGATTCGTCGGCTGCCACGGCGAAGGAGGATCACGGGATCCGGCCCGCCGCACGCGGAACCGGGGGCTCCGGGAGCGGACGACGGCAACCTGGGAGGGGCCGCGGTCCGCGACGGCCTCCACCGTCTTCGACCGCCGCCGGGTTACCCAGTACCCCGCTCATCCTGGGGGTGACAGGACCAGGCTCGCGGCGACCGGGGGCCGTACCGTGGGAGACATGGTCAACGAAAACCCCCTCGGCGAGTACCTGCGAGCCCGCCGCGAGCAACTGGGCCCCGAGGACGTCGGCCTGCCCGCGTCCGGGCGACGCCGAGTGCCCGGTCTGCGCCGGGAGGAGATGGCGCTGCTCGCCGGCATCAGCGCCGACTACTACCTCCGCCTGGAACAGGGCCGCGACCGCAACCCCTCCGTGCAGGTCCTCGACGCCCTCGCCCGCGCCCTCCACCTCGACGAGGACGCCACGGCCCATCTGCACCGGCTCGCCCACCCCGAGCGCGGTCGCCGACGGCCGACACCGCGGCGCCCCGAGCGCGCTCCCGACGGCATCCGGCAGTTCATCGACACCTGGCCGCACGCCCCCGCCTACGTCCTCGGCCGCATGATGGACGTGCTCGCGGCCAACCCGCTCGCCCAGGCCCTCACCCCCATCCTCACGCCGGGCACCAACATGGTCCGCTCCCTCTTCCTCGCTCCCGTCTCCGCCGCCGCGCACGGGGGCTGGGACGTGAACGCCGAGGGTCTGGTCGCGGCCCTGCGCGCCCTCGTCGGCCCCGACGTCGACGACCCCGCCCTGAACGAACTCGTCGGCGAGCTGTCGGTGCGCAGCGAGGACTTCCGCAAGCTGTGGTCACGCCACGAGGTGCGGCCCAAGCGCAGCGGCACCTTCACCTTCGAACACCCCCAGGTCGGCCCCCTCCAGCTGCGCCACGAGAAGCTGCTGATCACCGACGCCGACCGGCAGACCCTCGTCATCTACCACGCCGACCCGGGCACCCCCACCGCGGAACGCCTCGCCCTCCTCGCCTCCCTCGCCTCCACCCCGAACACCGCTGCGACGCCTTCTTCCGCTTCTCCCGCCGAACGCACCGCCCCGGACGTCCGGCGTGCATGAGGGGCCCGTGCACATGTCCGCTTCGCTGACACTCACGTGTCCTCACCGGCAACGTGCAGGGGTGGCACGGGTCGTGCGGTCGCCGAGCCTGGTCCCGTCACTCCTAGGGTAGGCAGGGCACTGGGTATCCCTGGGACGGTCGCCGACCGTTGCAGGCATGACACTCATCAGCACACCCTTCGGGTTCCATTCCACCGCCGCCGAGGTCGCCGCCGGGATCGATCTGACCGGGCAGCGGGCCATCGTGACCGGAGCGTCCTCCGGACTCGGCGTCGAGACCGCGCGGGCCCTGGCGGGCGTCGGCGCGGAGGTCACCCTCGCGGTCCGTGACCCGGCCGCCGGACAGGTGGCCGCGGACGACATCACCGCCACCACGGGCAACAAGGAGATCAGCGTCGCGGCTCTGGAGCTGGCCGACCGGGAGTCGGTGGCCGCCTTCACCGCCGCCTGGGACGGACCCCTGCACATCCTCGTCAACAACGCGGGCGTCATGGCACTGCCGCGGCTGGAGCTGACGCCGGACGGCTGGGAGAAGCAGTTCGCCGTCAACCACCTCGGCCCGTTCGCCCTCGCGGTGGGCCTGCACAGGGCACTGGCGGCCGCCGGCGGCGCCCGGGTCGTCTCGGTCAGTTCGAGCATGCACATGTGGTCGCCGGTCGTCCTCGACGACCTCCACTTCACCTTCCGGCAGTACGGCCCCTGGCTGGGGTACGGCCAGTCGAAGACCGCCAACATCCTCTTCGCCGTCGGCGCCGCCGACCGCTGGGCCCATGACGGAATCTCCGTCAACGCCGTCACGCCGGGCACCGCCATGAGCAACCTCTACCGGCACAAGCCGCCGTCGCCGACCGAGGGCAAGATGTTCGGCAACGTCAAGGGACTGATCAAGTCGACGGAGCAGGGCGCGGCCACCTCCGTCCTGGCGGCCGCCTCCCCTCTGCTGGAGGGGGTCAGCGGCCGTTACTTCGCCGACTGCGCCGAGGCGGTACCGGTCGACCGGCCGCCGTCGATGGAGACGCAACCCGTTGAGTTCATGAACGCCGTGGCACCCTACGCCCTCGACACGGTGGGCGCCGACCGGCTGTGGGAGGCCTCGCTGCGTCTCATCACCACGCGCTGACCCGGGACGGACGCACCGCCGGGCACCGGACAACACCGACGCGCTCGCCGGGCAGCCACTCCCCCGAGCGCGAGCAGATCCCCGGTCGGCCCACCCTGCCGTACCTCTCCAGTCCGTCACCGCGGGCGTGCGGACCTGCCCATGGCCCGGCGCCCGCACCCGGACCCGCCCCGCTCCGACCGCGCACCAAGCCTCGACAGAAGTGAGAAACGCACATGCAGTACGACGAACTCGACCCCCGCACACCCGTGCTCGTCGGTATCGGCCAGGTGTCCGAACGGCTGGGTGAACCCGGCTACCGCAAGCGCTCGCCCGTCCAGCTCGCCGCCGACGCCGCGCAGGAGGCCCTCGCGGACAGCGGCGCCGCGACGGAGGTCGCGGACATCGTCGACACGGTCGCCGGGGTGCGCCAGTTCGAGACCTCGGCGCCCGGAATGCCCGCGCCGCTCGGGCGCTCCGACAACTTCCCGCGTTCGGTAGCCGCCCGGCTGGGGGCGGACCCGCGCCGGGCGGTCCTGGAGATCGCCGGCGGTCACAGCCCGCAGCACCTGGTGACCGAGCTGGCCGCCGCGATCGCGGCGGGCGAGTCGGAGGTCGCGCTGATCTTCGGCGCCGAGGCCATCTCCACCGCGCAGGCGCTGGCCAAGGCAGAGGAGCGGCCGGATTGGTCCGAGCGGGTCGGCGGCCAGCTGGAAGACCGGGGCTACGGTATGCAGGGCCTCGCGAGCATGCACCGCAGCGCTCACGGGCTGACCGACGCCCCCTCCCAGTACGCCCTGCTGGAGAACGCGCGCCGGGCCCGGCTGAAGCAGTCCCGCCAGGACTACGCGGCCTCGATCGGCCAGCTGTTCGCGCCGTTCACCAAGGTGGCCGCGGCCAACCCGCACGCGAGTGCGTCCGTCGAGCGGTCCGCCGAGGAACTGGTCACGCCGAGCGAGGCCAACCGCCGCATCGCCGACCCCTACACCCGCTACCTCGTGGCCCGGGACAAGGTGAACCAGGGAGCGGCCGTGCTGCTCATGTCCGTAGCGGCAGCCCGGCGGCTCGGCGTGCCCGAGGACCGGTGGGTGTTCCTGCACGGCCACGCCGACCTGCGGGAACGCGACCTGATGGACCGCGCCGACTTCGGCTCGGCCCCCGCGGCGGTCGCGGCGACGCGCGGCGCGCTCGACATGGCGGGTCTGGGCGTGGACGAGGTGTCCACTTTCGATTTCTACAGCTGCTTCCCGGTGGCCGTGTCCGCCGTAATCGAGGGCCTCGGCCTCAGGGACGACGACCCGCGCGGTCTCACCCTCACCGGCGGGCTGCCCTTCTTCGGCGGCCCGGGCAACAACTACTCGATGCACGCCATCGTCGAGACGGTCCAGCGGGCCCGTACCGCCCCCGGCTCTTTCGGCTTCGTCGGCGCCAACGGCGGCTTCCTCAGCAAGTACTCCGCCGGCGTCTACTCCACGGCCCCGGCACCGTGGAAGCCCGCCGCCGACACCGAGAAGCAGGCCGCGCTCGACGCGGTGCCCGCCCCCGCTGAGGCCAGGCACGCCGACGGCTGGGCGAGCATCGAGACGTTCACGGTCAAACACGGCCGCTCCGGCGACACGGGCATCGTCATCGGCCGGCTGGAGCGGGACGGCCGCCGCTTCGTGGCCATGACCCAACCCGGCGACACCGAGACGCTCGGCCTGCTCGCAGCCGAACAGCCCATCGGCGAACGGGTCTTCGTGCGGTCCTTCGGGTACGGCAATCGAGTCACCACCACGGCCGCGCGCATGGAGGAGCTCCTCCCCACTCCCCCGCTCGTCCTGCGCGAGTCCTACGAGCACATCGCCGTCCGCCGCGACGGTCACCTCCTGGAAGTGACGATCAACCGGCCCGAGGTGCGCAACTGCCTGCACCCCATGGCCAACGACGAGCTGGAACACGCCTTCGACTGCTTCTTCGCCGACCCCGACCTGTGGGTCGCGATCATCACCGGCGCCGGGGAGCAGGCCTTCTGCGCCGGGAACGACCTGCGCTACTCCTCCTCGGGCAAGCCGATGTGGGTGCCCAAGAACGGGTTCGGCGGCCTGACCCACCGCGAGGGCATGACCAAGCCGGTCATCGCCGCGGTGAACGGCTACACCATGGCCGGCGGCTTCGAGATCGCCCTCGCCTGCCATCTGATCGTCGCCGACGCGACCGCGCAGTTCGCGCTCACCGAGGTCAGGGTGGGCCTGGTGGCCGGCGAGGGCGGCGCGATCCGGCTGCCGCGGGCGCTGCCGCCGAGGGTCGCGACCGAGATGCTCCTCACCGGCCGCCGTATGGACGCGCAGGAGGCGCTGCGCTGGGGCCTGGTCACCGAGGTCACCGAGCCCGGCAAGGCACTCGACACCGCGCGGGCACTGGCCGCACGCATCCTCGAAGGGTCCCCGGCCGCCGTACGGTCCACTCTGCGGCTCATGACCGAGACCGCGGGCATCGCCGACACCGTGGCCGCGACCCGGCACCCGAGCGCCGTGCTGGACGAGATGTTCGTCAGCGAGGACGCCATCGAGGGCATGACCGCCTTCGCCCAGAAGCGCGAGCCCCTGTGGGTGGGCCGCTGAGGGGCGGCGGGCCCGGCCCAGGACCTCACAAGGTCCCGTCGGCCGGGTCCCCACAGGTCCCGCCGGGTCCTCACAGGCCCATGGGTGCGTCCTCGTACCGCGCCCGCAGCTCGGCGAGCACCTCCCGCAGACCCGGGACGAACTCCTCGGCGCCCCGCCGCCACGCGATGCCGGCCCGGAGGACCATGCCGGGCTCGTCGAGCGGTACGACCCGGAAGGTCGGCGGGCCGAAGACGCGCATGGCGGGAAGGTCGTCGCCGAGGACGGTGAGGGCGAGCGCACCGGTGCGCATGACATGGGCGGCGACCTGCACCGCGTCGCTGTGCGGGAGGTCGACGATACGGGTGACCCCTGCCTCCACCAGCGCCGCCCGGTTCTCGGCCACCACCGACGGATGCACCTTCGGGGAGGTCACCAGCACCTGCCGTCGGCGCAGGTCCCGCAGGGTCAGGGAGGGACGGTCGGCGAACTCGTCGTCGACCGTCATCGCCACCCCGAGCGAGCCCCGGGAGATGACCAGGCTCTCCAGATCCGCGGTGCCGACCGGGAGATGGACGGCGGCCAGGTCGAGACGGCCCGCCACCAGCTCCTCCAGCAGTTCGGCCGACGGGGCGAGGGTGACGGGCAGTTCGACGTCGGGGGCGATCCCGCCGTAGATCGACAGCACGGTGTCCAGGACCCTCGGCGGGGCCAGTGGGGCGGCTCCGGCGCGGCAGAGCCTGGCGCCCGCATGGTCGTGGGCGAAGGTCCGCAGATCGTCGAAGTCGCGGACCACGCCGTCCGCCCGTGCGCGGAAGGCTGCTCCGAAGGACGTCAGTTCCACGTGGTGGTGCTCGCGGACGAACAGGTCGCGGCCGAGTTCGTGCTCCAGTTCCCGGATACGGCGGCTCAGCGGCGAGGCGGTCACATGCAGCCGTTCCGCGGCCCTGCCGAAGTGCAACTCGTCGGCGACGGCGAGGAAATAGCGGAGTTGCTGGATGTCCACGGGGCCAGTAGATCACCAGTTCCGGCCCGGGTTCCACACACCTGCGACGTTGCCATTCCGGACACGTGCGCGTCAGCGAAACGGACATGTACAGATGCCTTCCCCCGAGGCGAGGCTGGATCCAGGAAATACGGAGTTCATACGGCCGACACGCGGTCGTCGCGACCACTCCGACGCGCGCCGGTACGGACACTCTCTCGCCGTACCCAGGGCGTGACCCCCCTTTGCCTCGGCCTCGGGCTGGTCCGCCGTGCCCCGCGTCGGTGCGCGGCGCCGGTGGGCCCGGTCCGGGAGGCGAACGATGAGCGAAGCAGCAACCGGCGGTACGGCACCGGCCCCCTTGAAGGGGTTGCGGGTGATCGACACCACCGACGGGCGGGGCGAGGGGGCGGGCCGCTTCCTCGCCTCCCTGGGCGCCGACGTGATCCTGGTCGAGCCTTCGGGCGGCGCGGACGCCCGCCGCAGGGCCCCCCTGCACGAAGGATCCAGCCTGTACTTCACCGTCCGCAACGCGGGCAAGCGCGGCGTCACCCTCGACCAGGACACCGAGGACGGCCGGCGTGACCTGCTCGCTCTGCTGGACACGGCCGACATCTGGATCGAGTCCGAGCGGCCGGGTGCGCCGGAGCTCGCGTACGAGGCCGTGGCGGCCCGCAATCCCCGGCTCGTGCTGGTCACCGTGACCGACTTCGGGCTGACCGGCCCGTACGCGGGATACGCGGCCACCGACACCGTGCACGCGGCTTTCAGCGGCGTGCTCTCGCGCTCCGGTCTGCCGGGACGGCCGCCGCTGCCGCCGCCCGGGTCGATCGTCGCCGAGACCGCCAACGTCCAGGCGGCCATGGTCGCCCTGTTCGCCCACTACAACAGCCTGGAGAACGGCTACGGCGACCACATCGACTTCTCCGTGCACGAGGCCACCACCCAGGTGATCGACCCCGGGTTCGGCATGGGCGGCTCGGCCACCGGCGGCAGGCGTGCCGCCGAGCTGCCGCCCGGTCGGCCGTCCGCCGGACATCTGTACCCGATCTTCCCGTGTGCCGACGGCCTGGTCCGGATCTGCGTGCTCAATCCCCGGCAGTGGCACGGCATGCGGGCCTGGCTGGGGGAACCGGAGGAGTTCGCCGACCCGCGCTACGACAACATCGCCCTGCGCTTCAAGGAGGCCGACCGGATCCACGGCCTGATCGGCGCCCTCTTCGCCGACCGCACCCGCGACGACCTCGTGCGCCAGGGCCAGGAGCACGGGGTCCCGATCGCCGCGATCCTGACGCCCGGCGAGGCCGTGCACGCCGAGCACTACCTGGAGCGCGGCGCGCTCACCGACACCGAACTCGCCCCCGGCCTCACGGCCCGGCTGCCCTCGGGGTACCTGGAGATCGACGGGGTACGGATGGCTCCGCGCCGCCGGGCCCCGCTGCTGGGCGAGCACAACGACGAGGTGTTCGCGGAGACCCGTACCGCCCGGGAAGCGGCGCCCGCCGCCTCCGGACGCACCCGCCCCCTGGCCGGTCTGCGCGTCCTCGACCTCGGCGTCATCGTCGCCGGGGCCGAGCTGGGCCGGATGCTCGCCGACCAGGGCGCGGACGTGGTCAAGGTGGAGAACCGCGCCTTCCCGGACGGCGGACGGCAGTCCCTCACCGGCGAGGTGATCACCGCCTCCACCGCCTGGGGGCACCGCAACAAGCGCAGCCTGGGCCTGAACCTGCGGGACCCGGAGGGCGTCGCCCTCTTCAAGAAGCTCGCCGCCGACGCCGACGTCGTCCTGTCCAACTTCAAGCCCGGCACCCTCGACTCCCTCGGGCTCAGCCCGGACGTCCTGCTGGCGCTCAACCCGCGGCTGGTGATCGCCGACAGCAGTGCCTTCGGGCCGAGCGGACCGTGGAGCCGCCGCCTTGGCTACGGCCCCCTCGTACGTGCCTCCACCGGGCTGAGCGACCTGTGGCGCTACCCTGGCGACCCGGACGGGCACAGCGACTCGATCACCATCTACCCGGACCACGTGGTCGGGCGGATCGGCGCGGCGACCGTCGTGGCCCAGCTGATCCAGCGGCTTCGGACCGGTGTGGGCGGCACCGTCAGCATCGCGCAGGCGGAGATCATCCTGGACACGCTGGCGGAGCAGCTGGCGGGCGAGTGGGTCGCCCCCGGTTCCGTGCGGGCGGTCTCGGACGGCGTGTATCCCTGCGCGGGAGACGACCAGTGGGCCGTGATCGGTGTGCGTGACGACGCCGACTGGCAGCGGCTGTGCGCGGTCGTCGGACGCGAGGACCTCGCCGTCGAACCGGAGTTGTCCCACGCGGAGGGGCGCCGCGCCCACCGCGCCCTGATCGACGAGGCCCTGTCGTCCTGGACTTCGGCCCGCACCCCGCAGAAGGTCACCGAGCTGCTCCAGGCGGCCGGCGTTCCGTCGGCGCCCATGCTGCGCGTGGTCGACCTGCTGACCGATCCGCACCTGACGGCGCGCGGCTTCTTCACCGAACTGCGGCAGCCGACGCTCGACGAGCCGCTGCCCACCGAGGCCCGCCCCGCCCACTCGCTCCACCTCGCCGACCCGCCCCTGCGCCCCGCGCCGCTGGCCGCCGAACACACCCGCGAGCTGAGCCGCGAACTCCTCGGTCTGTCCGACGAGGAGACCGAGAAGCTCATCGACAGCGGGGTCCTCGAAATCCACGTCCCCAAGGAGACCCGCCCCGTGACCCCCGCCCCGCAGCCGGTCCTGGTCGAACGCCAGGGCCACGTCATGGTCATCACCCTCAACCGGCCCGAGGCCCGCAACGCGGTCAACGCGGCCGTCGCCCGGGGCATCGGCTCCGCGCTGGAGGAGGCCGACCAGGACCCGGAGGTGCGGGCCGTCGTCATCACCGGCGCCGGGGACAAGGCTTTCTGCGCGGGCGCCGACCTCAAGGCGGTGGCGCGCGGCGAGGACATCATGCCACCGGAGACCAAGGAGTGGGGCTTCGCCGCCTACGTCAACCACCACATCGGCAAGCCCACCATCGCCGCCGTGCGTGGCTTCGCCCTCGGCGGCGGCACGGAGATCGCGCTGGCCAGCGACCTGGTCGTGGCGGCCGAGGACGCGTCCTTCGGGCTCCCGGAGGTCAAGCGGGGCATCATCGCCGCCGCCGGCGGTGCCTTCAGGCTCGCGGCCCAGCTGCCGACCAAGATCGGCACGGAGCTGCTGCTGACCGGCGACACGCTGGACGCGCCCACGGCCAAGTCCTACGGCCTGGTCAACCGGGTCGTGCCCGCCGACCGGGTGCTCGCCGAGGCGATCGCCCTCGCCGAACGCATCGGCGCCAACGCTCCCCTCGCCGTCCAGGCCAGCAAGCGCATCGCCCGCGGTATCAGCGCCGGGCAGGTCGAGACCGAGCGGGGCGCCTGGGAGATCAACGAGCAGGAGCTGCTGGGGCTGATGAACTCCGCGGACGCCCAGGAGGGCCCCCGGGCCTTCGCCGAGAAGCGCGCCCCGGTCTGGCAGGCCCGCTGACAACCGCCGTACGACGAAAGGCAGTTGAGCCATCGTGACGACCACAGACACCGCCCGGGGCCCCGTCATCGCCGGCCTCGGCATCACGGAGACCGGCAAGGTCTACGGCCGGAGCGCCGCCGACTTCGCGGCCGACGCCGTCCGCCGCGCCGCCGAGGACGCGGGCCTCGCCCTCTCCGACCTCGACGGCCTGCTCACCAGCAGCGGCGTCAGCACCGGCGTCGGGCTGAGTCTCCAGTCCCAACTCGGCCTGCGTGACCTGCGGTTGCTCTCGGAGATGCAGGCGTACGGCTCCACGGCCGGCGGCATGGTGCAGTACGCCGCGATGGCGGTCCGGGCCGGCATGGCAGAAGCCGTCGCCTGCGTCTTCGCCGACGCCCCGCTCAAGGAGAAGACCTCGACCGGTGCCGCGTACACGGGCGCGGGCCTCGGCACGCACGGCTGGGCCGGACTCACGGCGGCGGCCGGGATGATGAGCGCCACCCCCCGCTACGCGGTGGCCGCCCGCCGCCACATGGACACCTTCGGCACCACCAGCGAGCAGCTCGCCCACATCGCGGTCGCCCAGCGGGCCTGGGCGGGGATGAACCCCCGGGCCCAGTTCCGCGACCCGATCACCGTCGAGGACCACCAGGCCTCCAGGCTGATCGCCGAGCCGCTGCATCTGCTCGACTGCTGCCTCGTCAGCAACGGCGGCGTCGCCGTCATCGTCACCACCGCCGAGCGCGCCGCCCATCTGCGCAGGCCGCCCGTGCACGTGCTGGGTTGGGCGCAGGCCCACCCCGGCTACCCGATGCACCGGGGCAGCGACTTCGGCCTGGTCAGCGGTGCCGCCCAGGCGGGCCCGGAGGCTCTGAAGATGGCCGGGGTCGGCATCGACGACGTGGACGTGGCCGAGCTCTACGACTGCTACACCTTCACGGTTCTGCTCACCCTGGAGGACTACGGCTTCTGCGCCAAGGGCGAGGGCGGGGCCTTCGCGGCGAGCGGGGCGCTCGCGCCGGGCGGGTCGCTGCCGGTCAACACCGGCGGCGGCCAGCTCTCCTCGTACTACATGTGGGGCATGACCCCGCTCTCGGAGGCGGTCATCCAGGCCCGCGGCGAGGCGGGCGAACGGCAGGTGCCGCGCCACGACGTGGTCCTGGTCAGCGGCAACGGCGGCTGCTTCGACCACCACTCGACGCTCGTCCTCAGCCCCCACCCGCACGCCTGAGCCCTGGAGCCACCATGACCCTGCCCGTCGTCCACCGCGACGTCGCCACCGAGCTGTTCTTCGACGCGACCGCCCGCGGCGAACTCCTGATCCGCCGCTGCGCCGACTGCGGGGCGCATGCCGCTCCCCAGTCCGACGCCTGCCCCGACTGCCGGAGCACCGAGGCCACTTGGGTACCGGCCGCGGGCACCGCGACCGTCGTCTCGTGGACCGTCGCCCACAGCCGCGCGGGTGCGGCGGAGACGGCGAGCGCGCTGCTCGAACTCACCGAGGGCCCCTGGCTCTACGCGCCCCTGCACGGCCTGCGGGACGGCGAACGCCCCTGGGCCGGCATGCCCGTCACCGTCGCCTTCGAACGCCCCGACGGCGGCGAGACGCTCCCCGTCTTCCACCCCGCCGTCTGAACGCCGTACGAAAAAGAGGACCGCACATGAGCACCCTGACACCGCACGCCACGGCCACCGACCCCTCCCCGGAACTCCAGCGCCGCCTCCTCGACGCCCAGCGGGCCGCCTTCCTCGCGGAGGGGCCGCCGAGCCTCGACGTACGGCTCGACCGCATCGACCGCTTCCTCGCCTGCGTCCTGGAGCACGCCGACGAACTGAGCGCCGCCCTGGACGCCGACTTCGGCTCCCGGCCCGACCTGATGAACCTGGCGAGCGACGTCGTCAGCGTGATCCCGGGTGTGGATCTGATCCGCCGGGAGCTGGCGGAGTGGATGGCGGACGAGGAGGTCCCCGGCTCCGCCGAGGTCGGGACACCCGCCTTCGTCCAGACCCGTCCGAAGGGCGTCGTCGGGGTCGTCGGGCCCTGGAACTTCCCGGTCGTCCTCGTCGTGCAGCCCGCGATCGAGGCGCTGGCCGCCGGCAACCGCGTGATGATCAAGTTCTCGGACGTACCCGAGCGCACCGCCGAGGTGTTCGCCCGGGCCGTCGCCACCCGGATGGCCCCCGAGGAAGTGGCCGTCGTACGGGGCGGGCTGGCCACCGCGACGGCGTTCTCCTCGCTCCCCTTCGACCACCTCATCTTCACCGGCTCCCCCGGGGTCGGTGCCAAGGTGGCCGCGGCCGCCGGTGCGAACCTGGTGCCGGTGACGCTGGAGCTGGGCGGCAAGAACCCCGTCGTCCTCGGCTCGGACGCCGATGTCGCCATGGCCGCCGAACGCGTCAGCGGCACGCGGCTGATGAACGGCGGTCAGATCTGCCTCTGCCCCGACTACGTCTTCGTACCGCGCGCCCGTCTCGACGAGTTCGTCGCCGGATACGAGCGCTCCGTCCGGACGCACTTCCCGACCTGGCTGGACAACCCGGACGTCGTCTCGATCATCGACGACAAGAACTTCGACCGGGTCACGGCGCTGGTCGCCGACGCCGAGGCCAAGGGCGCGCGCGTGCTGACCATCGCCGCGCCGGAGGAGGCCGACCAGCTGCCGGCGCGCGCGGGGCGCCGTATCGCCCCCACCGTGCTGCTGGACGTCACCGAGGACATGGCCGTCGCCACCGAGGAGATCTTCGGCCCGGTCCTGGCGGTGTACCCGTACGACGACCTCGACGAGGTCATCGCCTACCTCAACACCCGTCCCAGCCCGCTCGCCGCCTACTTCTTCGGCTCCGACGGACCGGAGTTCCGCCGCTTCGTCGAGCGGACCACCTCGGGCGGCGTCTCCCGCAACGACCTCGCCGTCCACTGGGGCGTGGAGGGCGCGCCGTCGGGCGGTGTGGGCCGCAGCGGCATGGGCGCGTACTCCGGGAAGACCGGCTTCCTGACCTTCAGCCACCGCCGGACCGTGGCCGCGAGCACGGCTCCGGCCGCTCTCGCGGCGGGCATCCTGCCGCCGGCCGGGAAGGCCGAGGCGGACGCCCTGCGCGGCTACCTCGCCTATGCCCTGGGTGCCGTCCGGGAGCGCACGCCCAGCGCCCGCCCCGCCGAACAGGCCTGAACAGGCTTGAACAACAGCCCAGTTGGAGGATGACATGCGTACCCAGGCCGCCGTTTCGCACGGCCCCGACAGCGGCTTCACCATCGAGGACGTCGAGATCTCCGACCCTCGCCCCGACGAGATCCTGGTGCGCCTCACGGCGACCGGGGTCTGTCACACCGACCTGGCCACCAAGGCCGTCCTGCCCGCGGGCATCCCCGCCGTGTTCGGGCACGAGGGCGCCGGTGTCGTGGAGGCGACCGGGGCCGAGGTCACCGGCGTGCAGCCCGGCGACCGGGTCGTCCTGAGCTATCGCAGCTGCGGCATCTGCGCACAGTGCGCCGGCGGACACCGGTCGTACTGCGAGCGGTTCGAGGCCCTCAACGCCTCGGGGCGCCGCCCGGACGGCAGCGCGATCCTCACCGGCCAGGGCGGCGACGCGTGGTCCTCCTTCTTCGGCCAGTCGAGCTTCGCCCGGCACGCGATCGCCGTACGTGAGAACGTCGTCGTCGTCCCCGAGGGCACCGACCTCGTGACCGCCGCGCCCATGGGCTGCGGGTTCCAGACCGGCGCCGGATCGGTCGTGAACGTGCTGTGCCCCGACCCCGACTCCAGCCTGGTCGTGTTCGGCACCGGCGGGGTCGGGATGGCGGCGATCATGGCGGGGGCCGCGCTGGGCGTCGGCACCATCATCGCCGTCGACCTCGCGAAGCAGCGGCTCGATCTGGCGGCTCAGGTGGGTGCCACCCACACCCTCGACGGAGCCGCCGAGGACATCGTCGGGCAGATCAAGGACCTCACCTCGGGCGGCGCGACCCACGCCTTCGACACCACCGGGGTTCCCGCGGTGGTCCGCAACGCCGCCCTGGCGCTCGGCACCCGGGGTTCGCTGGCCCTCGTCGCCCTCGGGGCGGGGGACGTCGGCTTCGACGTCAGGGACCTGATCGGCTTCGGCAAGACGGTCCGGGGCGTCATCGAGGGCGATGCCAATCCGCACGAGCTGATCCCGCTGCTGCTCGACTGGCACGCACAGGGCCGTTTCCCCGCCGACCGGATCATCACCGCCTTCCCCTTCGAGGAGATCGGCCAAGCGGTCGCGGCGATGAAGGGGGACGTCGTCAAGCCCGTCCTCACCTTCTAGCACCACCTCCAGCACCACGATCCCGGGAGAGAGATCCGTCATGGCAAGACTGGACGGCAAGGTCGCCGTCATCACCGGTGGCGCGCGCGGCATGGGCGCCGCGCACGCCCGGCGCTTCGTCGAGGAGGGCGCGTCCGTGGTGATCACGGACGTGCTCAAGGACGAGGGCGAGGCCCTCGCCGCCGAACTCGGCGACCAGGCGCGCTTCCTCGCCCACGACGTCAGCGAGGCCGCCGGGTGGGACGAGGTCGTCGCGCTCGCGGAGGAGACGTTCGGCCCGGTCGGCGTCCTGGTCAACAACGCCGGTGTCGGCCAGGTCCGAGCGCTGCTCGACACGACCGAGGCGGAGTACCGCCGCATCGTCGACATCAACCAGCTCGGCGTCTTCCTGGGCATGAAGGCGGTCGTCCCGTCCATGCGGCGGGCCGGCGGCGGCTCCATCGTGAACGTCTCCTCGACGGCCGGCATGGTCGGCGTGCAACTGGGCGCCGCCTACAGCGCGTCGAAGTTCGCGGTGCGGGGCCTGACCAAGTCCGTGGCGGCGGAGTTCGCCGCCGAGGGCATCCGGGTCAACTCCGTCCACCCGGGCGTCGTGGTGACCCCGATGACGGACAAGTACGGCTTCACCGGCGACCACCCCGCCATCCGGGCCATCCCGGCGCGCCGCCCCGGCCGGCCCGAGGAGGTCACCGCGCTCGTGCTCTACCTGGCCTCCGACGAGTCCGGCTACTCCACCGGCTCCGAGTTCGTCGTGGACGGCGGCCAGACCGCCGTGTGACCGCACGCGCCGCACGCCACGGCAGCGAACCGGCCGGCGCCGCACGAGCTGGGCCGGGTCGCCGTGGACAGCGCCGGTGTCGGTGTCGGTGTCGGGAACCGGACCGGGACGCAGGGTCCGAGCCTCGACCAGCAGGTGCTCCCGCAGCGCCCGGCCGACCCGACGGCGGCGTCCGCGACACGTCATCACCGACGACTTCCGTTCCGTAAGTGCTCCGCAGCACTTCCCTCTGTGAGGAACCGCATGACTGCCATCACACCGCTCGTGCCCATGACCCCGGACGAGGTGTCGTCCTTCGCCCAGAGCGTGCGCGGGACACTCACCCGCCACTGGCCCGGCCCCACCGCGGCCCCCGAGGCCGATCTCCTCAAGCTCTGGCAGTCTGCCGCCGAGCAGGGCTGGCTGGAGCTGGGCGCCGCGGGAGCACTGGCCGCCGCTGCCGCCGCCGTACGCGAACTCGGCCGGGCGGCCTGCCCGTTGCCCCTGATGGACGCCTTCGTGGCCACCCGCCTCCTCGCCCACGACGAGGCCCTGGTCGACGGCATCGGCCGCGGCGAGGTGCGCGTCATCGCCTCTGTCGGCGACGGCACCGAGCAGCGGCTCCGGCATCTGGACGCGGCACGGCAGGCCACCCACCTGCTCACCTTCCCCGCGACCGGCGGCACCGCGGTGCTGCGCCCCGTGACCCGGGCGGACGAGACGGCCGGCCTCGCCGTCCCGGCCTGGTCCACGGTGACGCCGGGCGAGCCGACGGCCACCGTGGAGATCGACGCGAGCACCGCCGACGAGGCCGTGGTCCTGCTCCGCCTCCAGTTGGCCGTCCGGGCCCTGGCGGCAGCCGAGCGCTCCCACGAGATGGCCGTCGAACACGCCACGCAGCGTCGCCAGTTCGGCAAGGTCATCGGTTCCTTCGGCGCCGTCCAGCAGCGCACCGCCACCTGCCAGATCGACGTCGGCGCGGGCAACCTGCTGATCGCCGACGCCGTCCGGGCGCTGGAGCACGGCCTGCCCGACCGGCTGCTCGCCGCCGAGATCGCCGTCGAGCACGCCCGGGCCGCCGCTCCCCGCGTGCAGTTCGGGGCCCACCACACCCTCGCGGCCATCGGCTACTTCGAGGAGCACGACGCCCCCTGGCTGTTCCGCCGCGTCCACGCCGACACCGCCCGCCTGCGGACGCTGTCCCGCGCCGCCGGCGACGTGGCCGACACCCTGGTCGAGGGCACCGGTTCACTGCCGACGGGCGACCTCGGCGAGACGGGCGAGGCGTTCCGCACCGAGGTGCGCGCTCTCCTCGACGCGCACGCCGACCTGCTCGGCCGCATCGAGATGGGCGAGGACGCGGAGCTGACCCGAGCGGTCGCGGAGCACGGCTGGCTCGGCTTCACCTGGCCCGCGGCGGCGGGCGGCCGCAGCGCCTCGCTGGCCGAGCAGGTCGTCCTCAACGAGGAGGCCGTCTACCGACGGGCCCCCATCACCAAGGCGCTCGGCGCCGTCACCCTGCTCGGCGACTCGATCCTCAAGCACGGCACCCCGGAGCAGCAGGAACGGTTCCTGCCGCTGATCCGTCAGGGACAGCTGGCCTTCTGCCTCGGCTACAGCGAGCCGGAGGCCGGTTCCGACCTCGCCTCGCTGCGCACCCACGCGGTCCGCGACGGCGACTCCTGGGTGATCAACGGGCAGAAGCTGTGGACGAGCGGCGGCCACGAGTCGGAGTGGGTCTGGCTGGCGGTGCGGACCGACCCGGACGCCACGCCCCGGCACGCGGGCATCACCGTGTTCCTCGTCCCCATGGACACGCCCGGCATCGTCGTGCAGCAGCATCGGGCGCTGTCCGGCGAGATCGCCTGCACCGTCTTCTACGACGACGTCCGGGTCCCCGACAGCCTGCGCGTGGGTGAGGTGAACGGCGGCTGGAAGGTCATCACCGACGCCCTCGCGGGTGAGCGGATCGCCATGGGCAACATCGCCGCCGCCCTGCACCGCCAGCTCGACGACCTGCTGGCGCTCGTCCGGGAGGACCCGGGTGCCTCCGTCGGTCCGCGCGGTTCCCATGCCCGTGCCCTGCTGACGGAACTGGCCGTCGGCGTACAGGCCACCCGTGCCCTGGTGGCCGCCGCGATCCGGGCCACCGCCGAGGACACCGGCGCACGCCTCGCGGCCCCGATGGCCGGCGTCCTCGGCGGTGAACTCGCCGAACGGTTCGGCGAGGCCGTCCTGGACATCCTCGGCCCCGCCGCCGCGCTGTCGGCGTCGGTGCCCGGGGTGCCTGGCGGCGGGGCCTTCGAGTACGGCCTGCGCCTTTCCATCATGTACGTCGTCGGCGGCGGCACGAACGACATCCAGCGCGGCCTGATCGCCCGGAGCCTGGGCCTGCCCCGCTGATCGTCCGGCGGCTCCGCTCAGGAGCCGTCCCGCTCTGTTCGCCGTCGAGGGCACCGGAACTCCCACGGCTCCCGCCCCGCCCGTGCGCCGTCGGCCTCACAGGCGGGGCGGGAGCCGTCCGCTATGCCGGACTCCCGGGCTTGTCCGGTGCCCAGGCCGTGTTGCAAATGAAGACACGCGGGGCTCCTCCGGCGTCGGGTAGGACGAGGTCCCCTTCCTGCCGGTGGCCCGTGCCGGTGATCTCGCCGGTGCGGGGGTCGTAGACGCGGTAGGGGCGGGGTACGGCGTGATCGGTGTCGGGGTGGATTCTCAGCGGGCCCCCGCGCTCGGCGTAGGTCACGTAGAGCAGGCCGGGCACGGACAGGCCGCGTGGCGCGAAGGTGAGTTGCCAGTCAGGGGTCATGTCCGCCAGGGGCAGTCCCGCCAGGATGTGGGCGATCATGCCGACGTGGTGTGATCCCGCGAAGTCCAGTGCCTCACGCCAGCCGGTGTCCGGGGCGAGGAAGAACGGCTGGTGGCCGGGTTCGGCCGGGTGCAGGCGCCACTGCCACAGGCCGGCGGCGCCGTAGACCACTCCCATCGTGCCGCCGGCACAGAGGTTGGACCAGGCCTCGTGGCCCTGCCACCAGCCCTCGGCTCTGCCGTGCTCCCCGGTGTTCTCGTAGGTCGGCTCGCCGTTGGCGACCGCCTTGGCCGGAAGATTGCGCCACATGTCGGCGACCCGCTCGGGGACGTGCTCACCGCGATGGCCGGTCTGGCACCACTGGAAGTCCAGCCAGGGCGCGTCCTGGTGGGCGTCGTTGCGGGAGTGCGGACGGTAGTGGACACCGGTCGGCTGCCCGTACGCGTCCCACTCCTCGATCTCGCGACCGCCCGCCGCGATCTGCGGCTCGCTGCCGCTGCCGTCCGCGCCCACCAGCCAGACGGCCGGGGCGGCACCGTAGCGGGCCACCAGGTAACGGCAGTAGCGCCCGTACTCGTCGGACGGAACGGCCGCGCCGGCCGCGCGCAGCCCCTTCCAGCCGAAGCCCTGGAAGACCGGCTGCAGCACCGGAACGATCCCGTGTTCCAGCAGCATGGCGTGCAGGCGGTCGAAGTACCGGAAGTAGGACGGACGCAGGCGGTCGAGGTGACCGTCCGGCAGATCCTCGAAGGCGACGTCGAAGCCCTCGTCAGCGGTTCGGTCCCGGGGACCGCGGGCGTCCATGTCGGGCTGGAGACTCATCAGCAGCACGGCGTTGAAGCCCTTGGCCGCGCGGTCGGCGGCGTAGACGCGTACGGCGTCCTCCGTGGCCCGCCAGGGAAGGGCCCAGGCGGTGTCCGCGACGAGCAGTGCGGGCGTGCCGTCGGCGTGCACCAGGTTCCGTCCGCCCGGGGACATCCGCCAGAAGCCGTGGCGCAGGAAGGGGTTCGGGGAGTCGGCGGCCCGCGGCCGGACGTCGAGTTCACCCGTCACGGCGTGCAGCCCCGGGTCCGCGACGGAGCTGTGGGTACGCCAGGTCCAGCGTCCGCCGGACGGAGGTGCGAAGCGGACCTTCCAGACCCTTTCGCCGTCCCAGAAGGCCGGGCGACGCACGGTGGTCCCCGCGTCGTCGGTGAAGTCGGCCCAGACCTCCACGTCGGTGTAGGGGTTGGCGTAGGCGCCCTCTGCTCCGAGCACGAACTCGGCCTGCTGCCACGCGACGGTCAACGCGATGTCCCTTCGACAAGTCCGCACCCGACGGCCGGGGTTCGTCGTGCGCCGGGGCCACGACCGCTGCGGACAGAGGTCGCCGGGCCCTCCCGCTTGAGCCGCCCACCGGAGCCGACGTACCCCACTAAAGCAGAAAGCGTTTACTATGGCGACAATGACGACTGTTTCGGTCGACGGGTCTGACTTCGCAGCAAAAACCCGGACGGATCCCGGAGCGGGCGCGTCCCTCGCCGACAGGTCGTCGTTGCGGAGGGCCACTGCCGAGGTGACAATACGCATGCCCCATGCTGGTGCGCCGGGTCACAGCAACAAGGCGGGGCCCGGTCTTCTTCGCGCGACCTGAGACGACCGGCATGGCGGCCGGGCCGCAGATCACGGGCGGGGGCCGAGTCCGCCCAGATCCGGGTGACCTGCGGGTGAGAGAGCCACAGGCGCCAGAGGAAGATCCCTGGCCATACCTCGGAACGGACGTCGTCGCCGGACCATGGTCATCGCAGCGAGGCCAGGCGTGCCGGCCGCGAGGCGAGTGCTGTCTGGGCCGGTGTCGGATGCGACTCCACCGCACCCGGCACCGACACGCCACACATCCCCTGACCGCCTACGCCCAGCGGACCGCCACAGTCGCGGAAACAAGAAGGCGTCGCCGATGACGAGCGGAGGAAGCCCGCACTTCGGCCTGAGACGCCCCCAGGCACAGGTGTCGCGCTAGAGAACCGACTCGATCGTGTCGTGGACGTGGTTCCAGTCGATGTTCACCGTTCGCTCGTCGAGCCGCCATTCGCCGTCCCGGCGGCTGTACACGTCGTTGTAGCGGATGGCGGAGACCCGCACCTTGCCGTCCTTGAGGTGGTGGGCGAGGACATAGATATCGCCGGTGGCGGCGTCGCCGCTTTCGCCGACCTCGAAGCGGGAGTTGCCGATGAAGTGGAGGGTCTTGTCGAACCCCGCCTGCAGATCGATGAGCTTGCCCAGCTCCTCGTGGCCCTTGGCGACGAAGTCGATGGACGGGACGATCAGCTTCCCGTCGGGGTGGAACGCCGACAGCATCAGGTCACGGTCCAGCTGGTCGGTGCCCGCGGCGTTACGGGTACAGACGGCCATCAGTTCAGATTGGACAGAGCTCATGATTCGGTCCTTTCGGCGGCAGATAAACGGGGGATTATCCGGTTGACTCGATGCTACCCTACCCGGAGGATTCCCCGTTTAGCGAGTGTGAGGTTACGAGCCATGGCCCCCCGGACCCTGCGCGCGGACGCCCGCCGCAACTACGACCTGCTGGTGGCGGCCGCACGAGATGCCATCTTCGAGTACGGCCCCGACGCCCCACTGGACGACATCGCGCGGCGCGCGGGCGTGGGCAACGCCACGCTCTACCGGCATTTCCCCACCCGCGACACCCTGCTGGTGGCCGTGTACTCCGCCGAGGTGGACGCGCTCACCGACGCCGCCCGCCGACTTCTGGAAACCTCGAAGAACGGCCAGGCACTCAAGGCCTGGATGCGCCTGTTCATCGAGCACCTCACCGCCCGCCGCGGACTGGCCTCGGCCTCACTCAACACGGCCGGCGAGAGCAAGAACCTCATCTGCCACTGGCACGACCCGCTGGTCGCGACGACGGCCGAACTGCTCGCCGACGCCCGCGAGCACGGTGCCGCCCGCCCGGACATGAAACCGATGGAACTGCTCATGATGGCCAACACCATCGCGGCTGTCGCCGAGCTCACACCCGACGCCGGCGAACGCCTCCTCGACATCGCCTTCGACGGCATCACACCGCGCTGACCGGCAAAGGCGAACCTCCAGCCGTCGGATTCACGTGCAAGGCAGGGGTGGCGGCCTTTCGATCCCGTTGCGGACGCAGATCGACGGCCCCTCACCCGTTCCCGCCGCAGCCGGGTTTATTCCCCGGTTCGGTGGCACCGGTCCTCGGGCCGGAGGAGACCGGGCCCATGATGAGTCTGGTGCCGAATTTCATGGCCGGCTTCGCGTTCGGGCCGGTCTGGGCCACGAGGTCTTCCTGGTCACCCGTAAGCGGGAGGCATACGTCCACGGCGCGGAACCGCGCCAGGCCGTCCTGACCGGCCGCCGGGAAGGCGGTCGCATGGTCACGGCGCCCGCCGTCGTCATGATCGCGGTGTTCTCCGGCTTCGCCGGCGCCGATGAGACCATGGTCAAGACGATCGGCTTCGACCTCGCCATCGCCATGGCCGTCCGCTTCGACGCGTTCGTCGTCAGGACGGCCGTAGTCTGCGCCGTGCCGGCCCTGCTCGACAAGTCCGCCTGGCAACTGCCCACTCGGCTCTACAAAACGCTGCCCCGCGTGGGCGTCGAGGGCGAGGGACTCGCTCGTCTCCCGGCACTGCCGGCTGAGAGCCGGCAGGGATCAGATGACGCCTTGTGCCGTCATCGCCTCGGCCACCCGTAGGAAGCCCGTGATGTTGGCACCCACGACGTAGTCATCGGCGTCACCGCCATAGGTCTCGGCAGTGGTGCGGCACTGCGCGTGCACCCGCCTCATGATGGCGGCGAGTCGGTCCTCCGTCTGTTCGAAGGTCCAGCGGTCGCGGGAGGCGTTCTGCTGCATCTCCAGGGCCGAGGTTGCCACGCCGCCCGCGTTGGCCGCCTTGCCCGGGCCGAAGAGCACCCGTGCGTCGCGGAACACCTCGACGGCCTCCGGCGTGCAGGGCATGTTCGCGCCCTCGGACACGGCGAGCACGCCGTTCTTCACGAGCGCCACCGCGTCCTGCCGGCCGAGCTCGTTCTGGGTCGCACAGGGCAGGACGACCTCGCACGGCACGTCGAACACCGAGCCCCGGGCGGAGAAGCGGGCGGTGGGCCGGGCCTCGGCATACTCGGCGATCCGGGCCCGGCGTACCTCCTTGACGTCCTTGAGCAATTCGAGGTCGATGCCGTCCTCGTCGACCACGTAGCCGGAGGAGTCCGAGCAGGCGACCACGGTCCCGCCCAGGGCGTACGCCTTCTCGATGGCGTAGATGGCGACGTTGCCCGAGCCCGAGACCACCGTGCGCCGCTCCTCGAAGGTCAGGCCACGCGTGGCCAGCATCTCCTGGGCGAAGTACACGGCCCCGTAGCCGGTGGCCTCGGTCCGGGCGTGCGAGCCGCCCCAGCCGACCGGCTTGCCGGTGAGGACGCCCGCGTCGAAGCGGTTGGTGATCCGCTTGTACTGGCCGAAGAGGTAGCCGATCTCCCGCGCGCCGACTCCGATGTCACCGGCGGGCACATCGGTGTTCTCGCCCAGGTGGCGGTGTAGTTCGGTCATGAAGGACTGGCAGAAGCGCATGATCTCGCCGTCCGAGCGGCCCTTGGGGTCGAAGTCCGCGCCGCCCTTGCCGCCGCCGATGGACATACCGGTCAGCGCGTTCTTGAAGACCTGCTCGAAGCCGAGGAACTTGACGATGCCCAGGTTGACGCTCGGGTGGAAGCGCAGGCCGCCCTTGTACGGGCCGAGCGCGCTGTTGAACTCCACCCGGAAACCGCGGTTGACCTGGACCGTGCCCCGGTCGTCGACCCAGGGCACGCGGAACATCAGCTGCCGCTCGGGCTCGCACAGCCGCTCCACGACGCGTGCCTCGGCGTACTCGGGGTGGGCCCTCAGCACCGGGCGGATGGCGGCCAGTACCTCGTGAGCGGCCTGGTGGAACTCGCTCTCCTGGGGGTCTCTCCGGCGGATGTCCGCGAAGACGGCATCGATATAGGTGCTGACATCCATGATCACTGGCTCTCTGTTCGGGGCACCGGGGCAAAGGGGCAGGGGACATCACGCGGCCGCGCGCCTCTCGTCCGAAGATGACGGGAGGACGGGCGCGCGGTCGCGGAATCGGCAGGGAAAAGTCCCGTGAAGGGGCTACCGGCCGGCGGCGGACCAGCCGATGAGTGCTCCGCGCAGTGCGGAGACGAGGTGGCCGGCGGCCTCGTCCTCGGTGCGGCCGCTCTTGATGAGGTCGAGGATGTCACGCGGGTCGAACAGGACGTTCCACAGGTAGAGCGCCTCGTCTCCGAGGTCTCCGAGGCCGAGGTCCTCGGTGGTCTGCCGCAGCGGTTCGGCGAGGGCCTCCGCTTGCGGCGCGAGGTAGGCGGTGCTCTCCCGCAGCCGTTCCAGGTAGCCGCGGTGGGAGCGCATCTGGGCCATGGCGCCGCCGTGTTCGAGGACGAGCGAGACCCAGTGCCGGGACACCGCTTCGAGCCGGACCATGCCCCGGCTGGTCTGGCGTGCGCTGAAGTCGCGTAGTTCGGTGCCGACTTGTTCGCGGAAGGCGTGCAGGACCTCCTCGACGGAGGAGAAGTGCCGGTAGGCCGTCGCGGTGGACACCTCGGCGTGCTTGGCGATCTCCGCCAGGCTGACCGGTGTCGGCGAGTTCTCGAACAGGAGCGCGGCGGCCCGGATCAGGTGCCTGCGGTTCCGTTCGGTGTCGCTGCGCATCGGTCGGCTCCTCGTCGGGTGCGGAACGGGTGTCATCGCAGGGCCGCGAGGCCGTCGGCGAGCCGCCGGACGCCTTCGGTGATGGCCTGCGGGCTGGCAGCGTACGACAGCCGGAGGTGTCCTTCGCCCCGGGACCCGAACTCGCTTCCGGGCCGGACGGCGACGCCCCGCGCGCGCAGGGCGGCCACCACCTCCACGGCGGGCAGGTCGACGTCGTAGCGCGGGAACTGGTAAAAGGCGCCTTCCGGTGCGCTGAGGGTGAGACCGGGGATCGCGGAGAGTTCCTTGCGCATGAGTTCGCCGCGCTCCTCGTAGGCGGCACGCATGCGGAGCACCTCGTCTGCGCAGTCGCGGACGGCGACGAGCGCGGCGTCCTGGATGAAGGTGTTCACGGAACCGTTGAACGTGTTGTGGATCCGTGCGGCGCCTTCGATGAGCGCCTGGGGACCCCAGAGGTAGCCGACGCGCCAGCCGGTCATGGCGTAGCTCTTGGAGAAGGTCTGGCAGTACACGGTCCGCTCGCGCAGGCCGTCGATCGAGATGGCCGAGGTGAAGGGGCGGCCGGTGTAGTCGAGGTCGGAGTAGGCCTCGTCGGAGACGACGATCGTGGGGGTGCCGTCGAGCAGGTCGGCTAGCGCCTGGAGTTCCTCGCGGCTGTGGACGATGCCGGTGGGGTTGACGGGGTTGCAGAAGACGAACAGCCGGGCGTCGGTGAGGGCGTCGGCGAGCCGGTCCAGGTCCCAGTGCAGGTCGTCGGCGAGAGGCACGGGGACGACGGTGCCGCCGGCCATGCTGACGAGGTCGGTGTAGAGGGAGTAGGTGGGGTCGGGTACGACCACCTTGTCACCGGGGTTGACGATGCCGAGGATCGCGGCGGACAGGCCCGCGGTGCCGCCCTGGGTGATCAGGATGTCGGCGGCGGAGACCGGTGCGCCGGCGGTGGCGGTGAGCTTCTCGGCGAGGGCGTCGCGCAGGGCCTGCTCTCCCCTGAGGGGCGAGTAGTGGGTGCGTCCGGCGCGCAGGGAGGCGTGGGCCGCCTCGGTGACCGCGGCGGGCGTGTCGAAGTCCGGTTCGCCCATGGCGAGGGAGACGAGGTCGGCGCGGGACTGGGGCTGCTGGGTGCGGCGGGAGGCGGCCTCGATGCGGGCGACGGCCTCGGCGGTGGCGTACAGCGGCGGCTGGCTGGTGAGGGTGGGCGGCATGCGCTTCTCCTGTCGACGGGTGTTCAGGTCTGCGGTGCGGCGCCTTCGGGGGCGCCGGCCCAGCGGCTGATCTCCAGGTCCGCAGAGGTGTCGCGCTGCCGGGTGGGGGCGACGACGATCTCCTGGAGGACGACGCGCTGGGGAAGGGTGACGGCGAGCCGGACGGCTTCGGCGACGTCTTCGGGCTGCACCATGGCGGCGCGCTCCTCGGGCGCCGGGGGCCGGGCGCGGTTGTCGAGGATCGGGGTGTCGGCCTCGCCGGGCAGCACGGTGATGGCCCGCAGCCCCTGGTTGCGGAAGGTGTTGTGCAGGAAGGTCATGAAGTTGCGGACGCCGGCCTTGGCGGCTCCGTAGGCGGCGCCGCCGAGCAGGTTGGGGTTGACGGCAGCCAGCGAGGAGACGGTGACGACGGTCCCGATGCCGCGGTCGAGCATGTCGGGCAGGACGGCCTGGGTCAGCTGGAAGACGGCCGTCAGGTTCACGTCGAGGACCTGCCGCCACTGCTCGTGCGGGAGCCACTGGGGGTTGAGCACGGACGAGGAGCTGCCGGCATTGTTGATCAGGACGTCGACGGGGCCGAGTTCCGCGCGGACGCGGTCGAGGACCCGGGCCACGTCGTCCGCGCGGGTGATGTCCGCCGCGAGCGCGAGGGCCGTGCCGCCCTCGGCGCGGACGGCGTCCGCGACCTCGTCGAGTGCGTCCTGCCTGCGTCCGACCAGGACGACGGCGAAACCGTCCCGGGCGAGGAGCCGTGCGGTCTCGCGTCCCATGCCGCTGCCCGCTCCCGTGACGAGGGCGGTCCTGCCGGTGGTCATCGTCATCTGTCCTCCTCCGCAGTCGTCCGAACTATCTGATATTCAAATCTCAATTGAGAATAACTTCTCATTAAGAGATGGGCAAGGGTGCCGTGATCCCGGACGCGGTGAAAGCGTCCACGGCGGCGTGCTGCAGCGCGCGCACCTCGGCCTCGCGTCGGGCGTACCGGCGCAGCGAGGTCTCCCGGTCCACCCAGCGGAACCGCAGCCGGCGGCCGGGTCCGGCCTGGCCGAGCAGCGGCAGGCAGGCCCGTGACGCGACGCCGACGATGGGGTATCCGGCGGTCAGGCTGCGGTAGCGGCCGAGCACGATCAGTTCGTCGGCGTGCGGGATCTGGAGTGCACCGACGGGGACCCCGTGCGAGACGATCTCGGTGGCGGAGTCCGGGTGGAGCACCGGTCCGGCTAGGCGCAGTCCGACGTGGTTGGAGCGGGGGGTGACGACGTACGTCGAGTCCTCGATCAGCTCGCGGATGCCGTGGATCTCGTGGATGCCGTGGGTGGGAACGACGTCCACGGTCCAGGGTCCGTCGTCGAAGCGCGGCACGGGGACGGGGAGCCGGAACAGCGGCGGTTCGAAGTGCCGGCGGCGGAACCCGTGGAAGTCCGTCTCCAGCAGCACCGGCGTCCCCGGCACGACGGCTTGTCCGAATCCCATCCTGGCGTCCGGGGCCGTGCTGCCCAGCAGGGCCGGGGCCGTGAGCGTTCCGTTCACCGCCAGATAGGTGCGCGTGCCCAGGTCCATGTCCGCGCGGACGCGGACCTCCTGCCCGGCGGGCACCACCAGCGGGGTCCAGGCGTCGGCGCCGGCGCCGCCGACCGTGACCCGGGCAGGGGTGCCGGTGACGGCCAGCAGGACGTCGGTGTCGGGCACGAGCGCGAGTTCGCCGCCGAGATTCTCGATCAGGGTCGCGCCCCTCGGATTGCCGACGAGGAGGTTCGCGACGCTCGCGGAGTGCTGGTCGGCGGCGCCTCCGGTCGGCACGCCCCGCGCCTCGGTGCCGTGCCGGCCGAGGTCCTGGAAGGTCGTGACCCATCCGGTGCTCGTGATGTCGAGCGTCACCGTCGTCATGCGGATTCCTCCACGGGCGTCAGGAAGCCCGCGTCCATGGCCGCGGCCTCGTCCGGGCCGACGGGGACGAAGCGCACGGTGTCGCCGGTGCCGAAGGAGACCGGGTCGGGGCGGGAGATGTCGACGACGGTGTGCGGGGTGCGCCCCACGACACGCCATCCGGTGGGACCGGGGAACGGCTGGATGATCGCGTTGGTCCCGGCGATCATGACCGCTCCGGGCGCGACGTCCGTGCGGGGTTCGGCCCGGCGACGTACCGGCCGGGGAACCTTCAGGCCGTCCATCATCGGGGCCATCGCGGCGCCCAGCAACGCGATGGTGAAGGTGGATCCGGCGATGGCCTCGACCACCCCGTCTGGGGTGACGCCCAGCTCCTCCGCGACGGAGAGCAGGTCGGGGCCGTTCTCCTCGTCGAAGACGACGGGGATGACGAAGCTCCGCGCCGCCCGTGCCCCGCCACTGTCCACAGCCGGAGCAGGCGCCCACCGAGCCACCAGGCGCGCCGCGTACTCAACGTGCGGCAGCGCAGTCTGCAGCGGATCGAACTCGACGAGGAGGGACTCCAGCCCGGAGACGACGTCGACCACCCCGTGCGGGCGGTGGGCCAGGAGCCGCTCGCGGAAGGCGACGATGCCGGCCCTGCGTATCTCCTGGTCGGGGTGGGGGATGGTGACCATGACCGCCGAGTCCCCGAAGGGCTCGACGGCGATGGCGCCGTACTGCGCTGTGGTGGTCATCGCCTGATCCGTGTTTCCGTCAACGGGCGAGCGCGGCCTGCGCGTTCTGCGCCTTCTCGGCCAGCACGTCCCGCAGCCCGGTGACGCGGACCTCGGCCTTCTCCAGCGCGGCCCGCAGGGCGATGCCGTTCGCGAGGACGGAGGGGTGGTCGCCGTGCAGCAGCAGGACGTCGGCGTCGTGGCCGAGCGGCACCACGTTGCCGTCGACCGAGCGCACGGTCCCCTCCAGCACGACCTGGGCGCACCGCTCGCCGATCAACTCGGGGTCGTGGATCAGGCCCCCGGGATGGGACCGCGCGACGGGCATCCCGTCGTCGCCGTACCCGCGGTCGGCGAGGAACACGTAGCCGACCTGCAGGCCGCGCTTGCGCGACTCCTCCGCGAGCAGCCCGCGCTGGCAGATGACGAGGTAGTCCCTGTTGTACGCGGCGACCGCGTCGGTGATGGCGCGGGCGTGCTTGGCGTCGGTCTGCGCGATCGAGCCCATCCGGCCGTGCGGGGCGACGTGGCTGATGGTGCCGCCGTGGACGCGTGCGAAGGCGTCGAGGGCGCCCAGCTGGTAGAGGACGTCGGTGCGGATCTCCTCCTCGGTCGCCTCGATCAGGCGGCGCCCGAAGCCGACCAGGTCGGGGTAGCCGGGGTGGGCCCCGAGCTCGATGCCGCGCTCCACGCAGTCGGCGACCGCGCGGTCCATGATGCGCGGGTCGCCTGCGTGGAAGCCGCACGCGATGTTCGACGAGGTGACGAGGCCGAGGAGGGCGGCGTCGTCGCCGATGGTGTAGTTGCCGAAGCTCTCACCGAGGTCGGCGACGACGGCTACGGACTTGGTTGCCATGTGGTGCTCCCGAGTGGGCGTGGGTGGGTCAGCGCATGCCGGTGGGGTGGCCGGAGCCGTCACCGTGGCTGGTGACGGCTCCGGAGGGTGTCTCCATGGTCTCTCCGAGGCCGGAGCGTCGATCACCGGTCCGCGAGGGGCCTGCCCTTGGTCTCGCGCACGAAGGCGACGGCGGCCAGGGTGATAAGCGCGGTCAGGATCGAGGCGAAGGCAGGTACTAGGTTGGAGCCGGTCGACTTGATCAGCTCGGTCATCAGGAGCGGGGCGCTGCCGCCGAAGATGATCGTCGAGATGCTGAAGCCGATGCTGTAGGCGAAGTACCGCACGGTCGTCGGGAACATCTCGGCGAGCACGGTGTGCACGACAGCGGCGTGCCCGGAGAACGCGATAGCCAGGACGATCGTACCGACGCAGGCGAGTCCGAACTCTCCGGTCGTGATGAGGCGGAACATCGGGTACGAGACGACGGCCATCGCGACGGCCGAGCCCGCGAGGACGGGTTTGCGGCCGATCCGGTCCGACAGCCGGGCCATCAGCGGAATACAGACGGCGATGGCGACCAGGCTGAACGCGGTGACCGTGAGGGCCCGCAGCATGGAGAAGTTGTTGTCGCCGAGAGAGGTCTTGAGGTAGGTCGGCATGTAGACGAAGAGCAGGTAGTAGCCCGGTCCGTTGAGCGCGGGAAGGAAGATCGTGAGCGCGATCGCCCTCAGGTGGCGCGGGGAGGTCAGGGCCTCCTTCAGCGGGTTGCGGGCGACGGTCTTCTGCTCGCGCAGGGCGGTGAAGTGCGGGGTCTCCTCCAGCCTGCGCCGGATGTAGAAGCCCACGTACCCGAGCGGGACGGCCAGCAGGAACGGCACCCGCCAGGCCCAGGAGGTCATCGCGTCGTCGCCGAGAGCCGTGATGAGGACGGCGGAGAAGGCGCTGCCGAACATCAGGGCGACGAAGGAGCCCACGGCGATGAAGCTCATCATGTAGTTGCGGCGCGCGTCCGGCGCGTACTCGCCGACGAAGGACATGGCGCCGGCCACCTCGCCGCCCGCCGAGAAGCCCTGGAGCACCCGCAGCAGGACCAGCAGGACCGGCGCAGCGACTCCGATGACGGAGTGGGAGGGGATGAGCCCGATCGCCGCCGTGGCCCCGGAGATGAGGACCAGCAGAGTGGCCAGCAGGGACTTGCGGCCGATCTTGTCGCCGAGGTAACCGCAGATGGCGCTGCCGAACGGCCGGGCGGCGAAGCTGATGAGGAAGCCGACGTTCGTGAGGAAGAGGCCGCCCGACGCGGCGTCGCCCGTGATGTTGACCGCGAGGTACGTGACGAGCAGGCCGTAGATGCCGTAGTCGTACCACTCCACGAACGACCCGATCGCACCCGCGACGGTCGCCTTGCGGACAACTGCCTGCTCCGTGGTGGCGACGTCGACCCCTGACGCGCCGGACTTTTCCGGTACCGCGCCATGACGATCCGATGTGATGTCGAGCCGATCTGACGTTGTCATACGCGTTCACTTTCGATGCCGAGGACCCCTTGGGAGGCGTCCTGAGGGACGTGCGTGGAACGTGATCGCTGCCGACGGTGCCCCCTTGCCGGGGTGCACGCGTCCACGGCGTGTCGTAGAAGGTGATGACGGCGCGTCAGGAGAAGCGCGATGCGTTGTCGCCCACCCCTTCGTCCGTCGAGGTGCCCGGCGGACGATGTGCCCTATGAGATGTGCGCCACGGCGACCCGACGAGGGTGTTCCGGCCGCCGCTCGCCCGAGTGGGGTCGGGAGAACACTGTGGAAGTGGTGCCGCGAGGCGGCCAGGAGACCGACTTGCGACTCCCATCGCGAATGAGAATAGATTCGCATTCCGAGGCGGTCAAGGACTCGCGTTACCCCGAAGTTAACCTTCCGATTCGGTTGTGATTCAGCCGCGAGGCCGAGCCGACGAGGAGCCATCCGGCGGGCGACGGCCACGGATCAGGATCCGGTTCCAGCCATTACCGGCACACCGAAACACCCCCCTCCCGCCGCCCGGCTCCCTCGCCTTCAGTCGACCTCACCGACACCCACGCCGGAGGGCCACCCTTGCCTCGCACCATGAGAGGGTGCACACTGACCGCAGAAACGCGAAACTTTTCGCATTTCACGACCGGGCAGACCCGCGTGCGTCAAGCGCGGCACACCAACCACGGGCTGGGAGCGGCGCGGCGCGCTTCGGTGCGCCTCCTGACCGAAGCGTCACACCGTCCGGGGCCCGGCCTCCGCCCCTCGCCCCCCTCAAGGAACCTGCGATGACCCAGGACAACGTACGTGTGAGCAGCCCATGGCACCGTGTCGACGAGGAGACACTCGATCGGTTCCGGACCCATTCCGTTGCCAACCTCGGTGACGCGCTGGACCGTCTGAACATCGTCGACGGCGGCATCGCGCCCATCTGGAGGGGAGCGAAAGCCGTCGGGACCGCGCTCCCGATCATGACCATCGCGGGCGACAACAAGGCGGTCATCGCCGCCCTCGACCACATCCGCCCAGGCGATCTCGTCGTCATCAACGCGTTCGGCTACGACGGACGCGCGATCATCGGTGACAACCTCGCCCAGCGCTTCGCCGCTTTCGGGGCGACCGGCGCCGTCGTCGACGGCTACGTGCGGGACGCCGCGATCATCGAGGAACTCGGCGTCCCCGTCTTCGCCCGCGGTCTCACGCCCGCCGGCCCGTTCAAGAACGGCCCCGGCAGCATCGGTGAAGCGGTGGCCGTCGGCGGTGTCGTGGTCCATCCGGGCGACATCGTCGTCGCCGACGGCGACGGCGTCATCGTCATCCCGCCCCACCGCGTGCAGGAGGCGCTCGCCTCGGTCGAGGAGATCGTCGCCCGCGAGGCCGCGCTGGACGCGGAGGCCGCGGAACTCAGGAACGCAGTGGCCCGGTGAACGGTCGGGACGGTGCCGGCCACCGCCTGCGCGTCGCGGTCACCGCGCCGCTGTCCGAGGACGACCGCGCGCACATCCAGGCGTTGGAGCCCCGCGTCGACTTCGTCGTCGACCACGATCTGCTGCCCCCGATGCGCTGGCCCGCCGACTTCTCGGGTGATCCGTCCTGGCTGCGTGACGCGGCGCGGCAGCGCGCCTACGAGGAGGCCGTCGACTCGGCCGACGCCCTGTACGGCATACCCGACGTGGACCCCCGGGCCCTGGCCCGGACCGTGCGCGCCAACCCCCGGCTGCGCTGGGTCCACACGATGGCCGCGGGCGGCGGCGGCCAGGTGAAGGCCGCCGCGCTGACCGCTGCGGAACTCGACCGGGTCGCCTTCACCACCTCGGCCGGTGTGCACGGGCGGCCGCTCGCCGAGTTCGCCGTGTTCGGCGTCCTGGCGGGGGCCAAGGACCTGTCCCGGCTGATCCGGCAGCAACGGGACCGCGCGTGGACCGGCCGCTGGACGATGGGCCAGGTCAGCCGGCAGACCGTGCTCCTGCTCGGCCTCGGCGGGATCGGGCGCGCGGTCGCCGCCTCCCTCCACGCGCTGGGCGCCTCGGTCATCGGCACCAGCCGGAGGGACGTCACCGTCCCCGGTGTCGCCGCCGTGATCCATCCCGACCGGATCACCGAGGTGGCCCCCACCGTGGACGCCGTGGTGAACACCCTCCCCGGCACGACGGCGACCGAACACCTCGTCGGCAAGACGTTCTTCGACGCCCTGCGGCCCGGCGCCTGTCTCGTCAACGTCGGGCGCGGCAGCGTCGTGGACGAAGCCGCCCTCCTGGACGCCCTCGACTCCGGCCGGGTCGGCTTCGCCGCACTGGACGTCTTCGAGACCGAACCCCTGCCGGCCGACAGCCCGCTGTGGACCCACGACCAGGTGCTGATCAGCCCTCACACGGCCGCTCTCGATGCATCGGAGGAGCGGCTCATCGCCGAGCTCTTCACCGCCAACGCCACCCGGCTCCTCGACGGCAAGGATCTGCTCAACCGCGTCAACACCGTCGAGTTCTACTGAACAACCCACCAAACCGAGGGACATCACCCACATGACCTCCGCTTTCGACCTCACCGGCAGGGTCGCCCTGGTCACCGGATCGAGCCGGGGCATCGGACTCGCCCTCGCTGCCGGGCTCGCCGAAGCCGGAGCCACCCTCGTCCTCAACGGCATGGACGAGCACCGGCTCAAGGCGTCACGCGACGCGCTCGCCGCCCGGTTCGGCGAGGACCGCGTCGCGGCCCGCGCCTTCGACATCGTCGACGAGGACGCCGTCGCCCAGGCCCTCACGTCGATCGAGGCGGACCTCGGCGCCATCGACGTCCTGGTGAACAACGCCGGAGTCCAGCACCGCGAACCCCTGGTCGACGTCAGCCTCCAGGACTGGCGGCGGGTACTCGACACCAACCTGACCGGTGCCTTCGTCGTCGGCCGTCAGACGGCCCTGCGGATGCTGCCCCGCCACGCCGGCAAGATCATCAACATCTGCTCGGTACAGACCGACCTCGCCCGCCCCACGATCGGCCCCTACACGGCCGCCAAGGGGGCCCTGCGCAACCTCACCCGGGCCATGACCGCGGAATGGGCCGGCGAGGGACTGCAGATCAACGGCGTCGCGCCGGGATACATCCACACCGAGATGACACAGAACCTCGTGGACGACGAAGCGTTCAACTCCTGGATCCTCGGCCGGACCCCGGCTCGCCGCTGGGGCACGGTGGCCGACGTCGTGGGCCCCGTCGTCTGGCTCGCCTCCAGCGCCTCCGACTACGTCAACGGCCAAGTCGTCTTCGTCGACGGCGGCATGACCGCCGTCGTCTGAGAAGGGAACCCCTCATGACCCCCCGTACCACGACCGCGGTCGTCGCCCACGGCGCCGGCGACCTCCGGGTGGAGCAGATCGCACTGCGCACCCCCGCACCGCACGAAGCGGTCGTCGCCGTCGCCTACGGCGGTATCTGCGGCTCCGACCTGCACTACTGGCGGCACGGCGCCGTCGGCGAATCCGTGCTGCGCGCACCCATGGTCCTCGGGCACGAGCTGTCCGGAACCGTGGTCCGGGCGGCCTCCGACGGCACCGGTCCCGCCGCCGGCGCCCGCGTCACCGTGCATCCGGCAACCCACGAACACAGCGACGCCCGCTACCCCGAGGACCGCCCCAACCTCTCCCCCGGGGTGCGCTACCTGGGCTCGGCCGCCCGCTACCCGCACACCGAGGGAGCCTTCGCCCGCGAGATCGTCCTGCCCTCGTCGATGCTGCGCGCCCTGCCGGACGGCCTCGACCTGCGCACCGCCGCCCTCGCCGAACCGGCCGCCGTCGCCTGGCACTCCGTCTCCCAGGCCGGCGAGCTCCACGGCAAGCGTGTCCTCGTGGTGGGGAGCGGCCCCATCGGCGCTCTGTGCGTCGCGATCGCGGCCCGCGCCGGTGCCTCCGAGATCGTCGCCGTCGACCTGCACCCCGGCCCCCGCCGCATCGCGACCGCCGTCGGAGCGACCCGCACCATCGACGCCGCCGACACCGAGGCCGTCGCGGCCGTCGACGCCGACGTGGTCATCGAGTCCTCCGGCAACCACCACGGTCTCGCCTCCGCGCTGCGCGGCGCCACCCGCGGCGGCACCGTGGTCATGGTCGGCCTCCTGCCTCTCGGCGACCAGCCCGTACCGATCGCGCACGCCATCACCCGGGAACTCCGCCTGATCGGCTCGTTCCGCTTCAACGACGAGATCGACGAGGTGATCACCTCCCTCGCCGACGGATCACTGCACGTCGAACCGGTCATCACCCACACCGTCCCGGTGGACGAGGCACTCAAGGCCTTCACCGTCGCGGCCGACGCCTCGCTCTCGGGCAAGGTCCTGCTCGCCTTCTGACAGTCCCCCTCGCACCCACCGAAAGAGATCCAGATGAACGACAGCGCAGCGGCCAACATCGGTGTCATCGGGCTGGCGGTGATGGGATCGAACCTGGCCCGCAACCTCGCCTCCCGCGAAGGCAACGTCGTCGCCGTCCACAACCGGACCCACGCGCGCACCGAGGAACTCGTGGCGGCCCATCCCGAGGCCGGTTTCATCGCGGCAAAGACCATCGACGACTTCGTGGCCGCGCTGGCCCGTCCGCGCACCGCGATCATCATGGTCCAGGCGGGCGCGGGCACGGACGCTGTCATCGACCAGCTCGCCGAACGCTTCGAGCCCGGCGACATCATCGTCGACGGCGGCAACGCGCACTTCCGGGACACCATCGCCCGGGAGCAAAGGATTGCCCTCACCGGCATCCACTTCGTCGGCGTGGGCATCTCCGGAGGCGAGGAGGGGGCCTTGAGGGGGCCGTCGATCATGCCGGGCGGCTCGGCGGAGTCCTACCGCACCCTGGGTCCGATCCTCTCCTCGATCGCCGCCGTCGCCGAGGGCGAGCCTTGCGTCACCCATGTGGGCACCGACGGCGCCGGCCACTTCGTCAAGATGATCCACAACGGCATCGAGTACGCCGACATGCAGCTCATCGGCGAGGCCTACGACCTGCTGCGGACCGTCGGCGGCCTGGAGCCGGACGACATCGCCGACGTCTTCGCCCAGTGGAACAGGGGACCGCTGGAGTCGTACCTGATCGAGATCACTGCCGAGATCCTCCGGCACACCGACCCCGCCACCGGCAGGCCGTTCGTCGACGTCGTACTGGACCAGGCCGGCTCCAAGGGAACGGGCGTGTGGACCGTGCAGACCGCACTCGATCTCGGGGTGCCCGTCGGCGGCATCGCAGAAGCGGTGTTCGCCCGCTCAGTGTCCGCGAAGCCCGAGCAGCGTGCCGCGATACGACGCATCCGCTCCAGTCGACCCGAGGTCCAGCAGGCGGACGCCTCGTTCGTGGAAGCGGTCGCCAAGGCCCTCTTCGCGTCCAAGCTGGTCGCGTACGCGCAGGGCTTCGACGCCGTCGTCGCGGGAGCCGAGAAGTACGGCTGGAACATCCACCAGGACGAGATCGCCCGGATCTGGCGCGGCGGCTGCATCATCCGTGCCCGCTTCCTCAGCCACGTCACCGAGGCCTACGCCCAGAACCCGGACATCACCACGCTCCTCGAAGCCCCCTATTTCGCGCAGGCGGTCGCCGAGGGCGAGGACTCCTGGCGCCGCGTCGTCGCCACGGCCGCACACTCCGGCGTACCAGTCCCCGGCTTCGGCTCCGCGCTCAGCTACTACGACTCGCTGGGCGCGGACCGGCTCCCGGCCGCGCTCGTCCAGGCGCAACGTGACTTCTTCGGCGCCCACACCTACCGACGGACGGACCGGGACGGCACATTCCACACCCTCTGGTCCGCAGACCAATCCGAAACCAAGCTGCGAGGCACAGCAGGCTAACCTACCAAGTGCAAGATCGCTGCCACTGACAATTGCCCTCACCGCGGGCTCTGTGGGAGGGCGTCACGAGAAACTGCTGATCACCCGAACAGACCCTTGGGGACGGCGCAGGGCCTGCTTGAAATCCATTGTTGAGCGGGACCCGGCGAGTGCGGAGCCCGCTATCGCGCCCATGGCGGGAGTCCGCACGCCAATCAGGGCCGCGGCGTCGGGTGCGAAGGTCTA
Source organism: Streptomyces fuscichromogenes (assembly GCF_014645815.1). GTDB lineage: Bacteria > Actinomycetota > Actinomycetes > Streptomycetales > Streptomycetaceae > Streptomyces > Streptomyces fuscichromogenes. Next base: position 161,300 of record NZ_BMML01000013.1, read on the forward strand.
CGGCAGGTAGCCACCCCCGCGGCACCGATGGACGGCGGTGACCGCGATGGCGGCGTGAGGGAGCCGCTCGTCGTTCCCCAAGCGAAGACGACTAGCCCGCCGACAGGTACTTGGCAGGCCGAGGCCGCCATTGGCGGGCATGGCCGAGGGGCCGCATGTCACTCCCCTCGCCGCCAGCCACTACCTCCAGCGAATCAAAGCGGGATAATACGGATGCGTGACCCATTCGGCTGTATGCGCGAATCCCGGCGTCGCAGGACGGGAGAGGCGGAGATCTCCGCCAGAGCGAGAAACAACCACGGAGGGACGCATGGGCACCGACGATGCGCCGGGGGTGTCCAAGGACGTTTTCGACGAGACGCTCAGCGCCAACGTCACCATCGACGAACACGGCATCGTGACCGGGTGGAATGCGGGAGCCGAGGCATTGCTGGGGTACCCGCCCGCACAGATCGTGGGACGACCTGCGGCCGCTCTGCTGGCCGAGGCGATCAGCGAGGCGGATCTGCGGTCCTTCGCGCAGCTGCCCAGGTGGAACGGGCGGGTGGGCCTACGGCACCGCGAGGGCCACCGCCTGGAGGCCAGGGTTCTGGCGCACAGAAAGACGCAGGACGACGGGCGGCCCCTGGGTTGGTTTCTCGTGTCCGCGCTGGTGGGGACGGAGTCCCGGCCCGATGACGAGATCCTCGTGAGCCAGAACCACGAGCAGGTCGCGGGCTGCCTCATGGCGCTGTTCGACACCAGGCTGCGCCTGCGCCGGGGCAACGCAGCCCAGCTGCGCAGCCTCGGGCTCGCCGAGGAGGAGATGCGTGGCCTGCGGCTCTCGGAACTGGTGAACCATTCCGAGACGCACAGGATCGAGCGGATCATGCGGCGGGCGCTGGAGACCGGTGAGCCGCAGTTCATCGAGATGTACGGGACCTCCCCCGGTGAGAGCCGCGAGCACGCCTGGTCGGTGTTCGTCACTCCGCTGAAGGACGCGGACGGGCGAGTCCGGGGCGTGGGCGCGGCCACTCATGACGTAACCGAGCAGTACTGGGCCCGCAAGCGCCTCATGCTGCTCGCGGATGCCAGTAGGTGCATCGGCAGCACCTTGGACGTGGCACGGACGGCTCAGGAACTCGCGGAGGTGGCCGTCCCGGAATTCGCCGACTTCGTCAGCGTCGACCTGCTCCTTTCCTTCGACGGCTCGCAGGAACCGCCCCCGGGAACGGGCTCGCCGCGCGGCCCCGTCCTGCTGCGGCGCGTCGCTCACCTGTCCGTGAACCCCGGGACTCCCGAGGCGCTCGTCGCCCCGGGTGAGGTGGACAGCTATCCGGAGGGTTCCCCCGTGGTCCTGAGCCTCAGGTCGGGACGTGCCCTGCTGCACCGCGTGACCGACCCCGCCGACGCAGCGTTCGCCGCATGGGCGGCCCGCGATCCCTCCAGGGCCGCCCGGGTCCGCGACTTCGGCGTCCACTCGGCGATCACCGTGCCCCTGACCGCCCGCGGCACCACTCTGGGCGTCGTCGCCTTCGTCCGCCACCAGCATCCCGAGGTGTTCCGCGAGGACGACGTGGTGCTGGCCGAGGAGCTGGCCGTCAGGGCGGCGGTCTGCATCGACAACGCCCGGCGCTACACCCGCCAGCGCGCCACCGCACTCACTCTGCAGCGCAGTCTGCTGCCACAGGCACTGCCCGAGCAGGCCGCGGTGGAGATCGCGTCCCGTTATCTGCCCGCCGGCGCCCAGGTCGGGGTGGGCGGGGACTGGTTCGACGTCATCCCGCTGTCCGGCGCCCGGGTCGCGCTCGTCGTCGGCGATGTCGTCGGCCACGGCCTCCATGCCTCCGCCACCATGGGGCGGCTGCGCACCGCCGTACTCACCCTCGCCGACATCGACCTGCCCCCGGATGAACTGCTCACACACCTCGACGACCTCGTCGCCCGCCTGTCCGCCGAAGCACAGGACATCCCGGGGCCGGGACCCGAAGCGGAGATCACCGGAGATGTCGGCGCGACCTGCTTGTATGCCGTGTACGACCCGGTGTCCCGCCACTGCGTGCTCGCCCTCGCCGGACACCCGGCACCCGTCCTGGTCACCCCTGACGGCACCGTGAAACTTCTCGACCTCCCCATCGGCCCCCCACTCGGGCTGGGCGGACTCCCCTTCGAGGCTGTCGACCTCGAACTACCCGAGGGCAGCCTCCTCACCCTCTACACCGACGGGCTGGTCGAGTCCCGCGAGCGGGACATCGACACCGCCCTGTCCCTGCTCTGCCAGTCCGTCGCCCAACCGTCCGCCCCGCTGGACAACCTGTGCGACGCGGTACTGACCGCCCTGATATCCGGCCGTCCCTCCGACGACATCGCCCTGCTCATCGCCCGCACCAGGGCCTTGAACATCGACCGCGTCGCCACCTGGGATCTGCCCTCAGACCCCGCCGCCGTCTCCCAGGCCCGCAACGTGGCCACCGACCAGCTGGCGGCATGGGGACTGGACGACGCCTCATTCGTCACCCAACTGGTCGTCAGCGAACTCGTCACCAATGCCATCCGCTACGCCGAACCACCCATACAGCTGCGTCTGATCCACGACCGAAACCTCATCTGCGAAGTCTCCGACGCCAGCGGCACCGCCCCCCACATGCGCCGCGCCCGCACCTTCGACGAGGGCGGCCGCGGGCTGCTCCTTGTCGCCCAGCTCACTGCCGCTTGGGGTACCCGCCAGACCACCCAGGGCAAGACCATCTGGGCCGAACAGACCCTCCCACCATGAGCCCGTCGCACGACCCCGATATGCGCCATGCCTCACTCGTCGCGGCCCGTGAACAGGCGGTGGACCGGACGGAACTCGGGCAGCTCGGCGTTCTCCTAGTGGAGGAAACTCCCGCTCGTCTCCCACATCTCGACCATCGCGACGTTGTCGTACGACCGCCGGGAGGGATGTCGCTCGTGGTCGGCGCCATGGCCTGGTGGGCCACAGATGAGCGGGGCGGGCAAGGTGAGCGCCATGACGAGCGCAGGCGTGTGACTGAGGGGGCCGCGGCCAGACGACGGCGCGGACGCCCGGCACCGGCCTCCTCCCCGGCGACGGTCTCCTGGGCCACCGGGAAACGCGCACGACATCGGGAGCACCCGCCCCTGCAAGGGCTGCGATCGCATAGTCGGCCGACGACAGGTCGGCATGCCCTGGCCCGGCCTCCCTTGATGGTCTGTCGGCTCGCCCCAACCGTCGGCGGCAGCCCTCCGACAAGGGGCTTCGGTCTCGGCCAGGGTTTCCTGCCGCGCGACCGGGTCGGCGGTGCCGTAGGGGGACGACGAACAGGGCGGATGGTGGTTCGTAGGGCGTTCAGGTGGCGGGCACCAACTGTACTGCCAGGTCTGCGGCAGACATGAGTTCCTCCCGGGAGGCGCCGGAGACCGCATGAATGGCGAGGCCCTCGGCGGTGACCATGAGGAGACGGGCCAGAGCCTCGCTGTCAGTGTCCGGAAGCAGGTCCCCGTTCACCACAGCTTTCTCGAACCTCTCCTGGACTGCTTGCCGGTACTTGTTGCGGACGGTCGCGAGAAGTTCCACAACCGCGCGGCTGTCGGCGTCGGAGGCGAGCCCCGCCTGCACGCTGAGACAGCCGGGCGGCCGACCCGGCGTGGTGTAGGCCTCGACCAGGCACGTCAGCAGTCGCACCGCCGCCGCATGGGCGGTGGACTGTGCCAGCGCCTCGCAGACCAAGGGGAAGCGCGCCTCCTAGTAGCGCTCCAGCACCTTCTCGAAGAGCTGGCGCTTATTGCCGAAGGCCGCGTACAGGCTGGGCGGCCGGATGCCCATCGCCGCGGTCAGATCAGCGACCGAGGTCCCTTGCGCGGCTCCGCCGGGGCCGGTTTGCGCGATTGCCTTAGTGGTGTAGCCATTCATCGCTTTAGCGATCGCTAAATGAAAAGTGGGAGATCCGTCATGGGCAAATTGGACGGCAAGACCGCGGTCGTCACGGGCGGCAGCAGCGGTATCGGCCTCGCGACCGCCAGGACATTCGTCGCCGAGGGCGCGTTCGTGTACATCACCGGGCTGAGCACGGAGGAACTCGACACGGCGCAGGCGGAGATCGCAGGCGCTGTCACCACCGTGCAGGGCGACATCTCCCGCCTGGAAGATCTCGACCGGCTTTGGCGGCAGGTCGGGGAGGAGCGCGGCTCGGTCGACGTGATCGTCGCCAACGCCGGACGCGGCGAGCAGGCCACTCTGGCCCAGGCGACACCCGAACACTTCGACCGGATCTTCTCCGTCAATGTCCGAGGGACGTTCTTCACCGTACAGAAGGCGCTGCCGCTGCTCAACGACAACGGCTCGATCATTCTGACCTCGTCCTCCGGACATCTGAACGGCGTGCCGGAGCGCACGGTCTACAGCGCTTCCAAGGCAGCCATCCGGTCCTTCGCCCGCACCTGGGCGGGCGAGTTGAAAGAGCGCGGGATCCGGGTGAACACGGTCAGCCCGGGCCCCATCGACACGCCCATCATCGACACCCAGGACAACCCGGACGCGGCGCGTGCCGCCCTGGCCGCCGCCGTGCCCCTGGGCCGTCTGGGCCGACCCGAGGAGATCGCCGCGGCGATGCTCTTCCTCGCGTCTGACGACAACCGCTACACCACCGGTGCCGATCTCGTCGTCGACGGAGGCCGCACCCAACTCTGACCGTCATACCCCTCATTGAAGATCTTATAGGAGAGAAAATGAGCGACTCCACGACGCTTCCGCATCACCCGCTGGGCAAGGAACTGAGCAACTGGGGGCGGTGGGGTGACGACGACGAGATCGGCACCCTGAACTTCATCACGCCGGCCAAGCGCGTCGCCTCGGCCCGGTTGGTCAGGACCGGGAAGACCTTTGACCTCGGCATGGCGTTCGGCAAGGAGGGTCCCGCAACGGCGGGTTCGTTCCGGGAGAACCCCCAGCACGTGATGACCCTGCCGCCCTCGGACACCGCGGGCTTCCCCGACGGGCCGATCTCCTCCGACGACATGGTGGTGATGAGCCTGCAAGCGGCCACCCAGTGGGACGGCCTCGGCCACATGGGATACGACGGGCACTTCTACAACAACGTCCCGGCCGCCGCGATCAACAACTTCGCAGGCGTCTCCCGGAACTCCTTCGACAAGGCCGCCGGCCGCCTGATCTCCCGCGGTGTGCTCCTGGACATCGCCGCGCTCAAGGGCGTCGACCGTCTCGACGAGTCGTACGAGATCACCGTCGCCGACCTGCTGGCGGCCGAGGAACGCCAGGGCGTACGCGTCGAGTCCGGTGACATCCTCTGCATCCGCACCGGCTGGCACCAGTGGTTCGCCGAGGGCGACCGCGATCACTACATGAGCGAGGTCGAACCCGGCCCCGGCATGGACACCCTGCCCTGGCTGCACGAGCGCGAGGTCGCCGCCCTCGCCCTGGACAACTGGGCCGTGGAAGTGTCCCCGTCCCCAGTCGACGGCGCCTACGCCCCGTTCCACCAGATCGCCATCCGGGACATGGGGCTCACGCTCGGCGAGATGTGGGACTTCGAGGCTCTGGCAGCCGACTGCGCCCAGGACGGCGTCTGGGAGTTTCTCCTGTGCGCCTCCGGCCTCAAGGTCACCGCCTCGGCGGGATCGCCCATCACCCCCATCGCCCTCAAGCAGCAACCCGGATCGCGGTATGGGAGCCGACCGAACACCTGGTCAACCCCTCCGTTGCCGCATGCGGCCCGCAGGCCTACCGGATACCGGTCGGCCTGCGGCATCCGGCCCTACGACGGGCCATGGACGACGTACGGGCCGTCTCAAGCCCGGACGGGTACGGCGGAGTCCCGACGGGCGTTCCGCCCCACACTTCACCGCCCCACCGGGCAAAAGACCGATCAGACTGGAAACCTCACCGTGTCCCATACGTCCCCTCGCCCGACCGGCAGGTCCTCCACACCGAACCCGAAGCTCATCGTGCCGGTACTGGCCTTGGCCGGCGTCGTGGTCGCGGTGATGCAGACCTTGGTCCTCCCGATCGTCCCCCGACTGCCCCGACTCCTGGACACGTCCTCTTCGGACGCTTCCTGGGCCGTCACCGCCACCCTCCTCACCAGCGCCGTCGCCACTCCGGTGGCCGGACAGCTGGGCGACATGTACGGCAAGCGCCGCTTGGCGAGGAGATTTATGGATCCGCGGCATGGGATGGCGAACGACTCCTTTCCACTGTTCACGGACGCGCAATACACCGCCGTACAGCGTCGTCGAGGTGATCTGGTGAGCGTTGGCCTTGGATATCCGCCCGGGGGGGGCGGCCGGACTCCGTGATGTCCCGTCCCTGTCTGCGTGACGCACAGCATGAGCTGTCGTACGCGGATGTCGTGCGCCACACCGAGGCGGTGGCGGAGCAGATGGCCGAGCGCGGGGTCGGGGAGGGCGACGTCGTCGCGGTCACACGGTCGCGGATGTGGCGCGCGTCCGCGCGTCTGGCCTGACCAGGCACCGCCACCACCTCGCCGAACTCGCAATCGGGGAATCTTCCGGATAGCCTAGCGGGCGACCAGAAATGGAAGATTCCCCGTTTACTGTCAGGAGTGACCGTGAAGCTGTCCGTGCTGGACACCATGCTCTTGCGCAGCGACCAGTCCAGTGCCGATGCGATCGCCGCAACGGTCGCGCTCGCGCAGTGCGCCGACGAAGCCGGCTATGAGCGGTACTGGGTGTCCGAGCACCACGGCGGCCCACTCGCCTCGACGACCCCTCCGGTCGCCGTCAGCACGATCGCCGCGAGGACCGAGCGGATCCGCGTCGGCTCGGGCGGTGTGATGCTGCCCAACCACACCGCCTTCGACGTGGCGGAACAGTTCTCGTTCCTCGAGGCCGCCTATCCGGGCCGCATCGACCTGGGCCTGGGTCGCGCACCGGGTGGCCGGGCGATAGCCATCTACGCACTGCGAGACGGCGCCGCTGCCAACCCCGCGAGCTTCCCGCACCAGGTCGAGAGCATCCAGGCGATGGTGCAACCCGAGGGCGCGACCGTCCACGTGCAGGGCAGCACCTACACCCTGAAGGCGACCCCGGAGGCACGCACGACCCCGACCGTCTGGATTCTCGGCTCGTCCACCGAGTCGGCGCGGCTGGCCGGCGAGCGGGGGCTGCCGTACGCCTACGCGCACCACTTCTCGGGCACCGGCACCGACGAGGCCGTCGATGTGTACCGTTCCCGCTTCCGTCCCTCCGAGCACGCCGAACGGCCACGCGTGCTGCTGACCATGAACGCGGTCATCGCCCCCACCGAAGATGACGCCCGCCGCCTCGCGCTGCCTTACGCACTCGCGCTGCTCAGCATGCAAACCAACGGGAGCATGCAACGACAGCCCCTCGTCGAGGACGCCGAAACACAAGCGCTCAGCGGCGAACTCAAAGCGTTCAGCACCCAGCTGATGGCACCGTGGGTGGTCGGGACCGCTGCGCAGGGGCGCGCCCAGATCAGCGCGTTCGCACGACGCCACGACGTCGACGAGGTCATGATTCACCCCGTCGCCGGCGCCTTCACCGGCACAGCCGCGGACCGCAGCCCCCAGCGCGAGGCCACGCTGCGCCTGCTCTCCGTCGAGGAGGGTCACAGCAGCCAGGAAGTGCCTGGCGAAGGGGCGTCTGGCGGCTCCCCTGCCGTTGCTGCGCGCTAACGTTCCCGCGTGGCTACGCCCTTGCTCTCCGCCGACGGCGTCCCCAACATCGTGCGGCCGGACCGGGAGGGGTTCGGGGCCGGGCACGCCCCCGGTGCCCGGTTCGCCGACCTCACCGAGCTGTGCGACCCGGCGGACCGGTTCGCCTTCACCCTGCCCTCCTCCGGGGCCCTCGCCGCGGCGGCCGGCGCGCTCGGGATCGGGACCGACACCCACGTGGTCGCCTACGACACCACGACCACCGCTTGGGCCACGCGACTGTGGTGGCTGCTGCGGGTCTTCGGCCACGACCGGGTGTCCGTGCTGGACGGCGGCCTGCACGCTTGGCGGGAGTCCGGGCACCCCGTCGAGACGGCCCGGGACCCCTCAACCTGCTGTGCGCTCCGCCCATGTGGCTGAGCATGGCTACCGGGCACCACGAAATTCCCGACACCCCTGCCTCACGGCCTTGGACCGTGTCCTACGTGGTCAGGCGGACGAGCCGCTTGAACGGCCACCGGCTGATCTTCGAGGTGTCGAAGCCCGAAGGAGATCAGCACGATGACCGCACCCGACAGTCTGCCCCTGCACGCCCTCGCCGAGGACAACCTCGCCGCGGCGAGTCCCGATCTGCTGCGCCCGATGGTCAAGACGTTCGCCGACGCGCTCATGTCCGCCGAGGCGGACGCCGCCTGCAACGCCGAATACGGCCAGGTCAGCGACGAGAGAGCCAACCACCGCAACGGCCATCGCCCGCGCGAGTGGGACACGAGGGCCGGCACCGTCGAACTCGCCATCCCCAAGCTCAGGAGCGGGAGTTACTTCCCGCACTGGCTTCTCGAACGACGTCGCCGGGCCGAGCAGGCCCTCATCTCGGTGATCGCCACCGCCTGCCTGCTGGGCGTGTCCACCCGCCGTGTCGAGAAGCTCGCCGAGTCGCCCGGCGTCACGCAGTTGTCCAAGTCGCAGGTCACGGCGATGGCCCGGCATCTCGACGAGCAGGTCGCCGCCTTCCGCAACCGGCCGCTGGATCAAGGCCCTTATGCGTTCGTCTGGGTCGATGCGTTGACCCAGAAGGTCCGCGAGGGCGGCCGGATCATCAACGTCCACGCACTGATCGCGGTCGGTGTCAACGCCGACGGCCATCGCGAGATCCCCGGCATCGACGTCGCCACGGCCGAGGACGGTGCCGGCTGGCTGGCCTTCCTGCGCTCATTGATCGCCCGCGGCCTGTCCGGCGTCCGGCTGGTCATCTCGGACGCGCACGCCGGCCTGGTCGACGCGATCGGGGCCACCCTGCCCGGCGCGAGCTGGCAGCGATGTCGCACCCTCCCCCACGCCCTGAACAGGCGCGGGGGCACCCCCATCGCCCGCGCGTTGCTGAGCCAGGTGCCCAAGTCGGCCCAGCCGTGGGTGGCCACGCTGCTGCGGACCGTCTTCGAACAGCCCGACGCCGACGCCGTCCAGGCCCAGATGCGGCACGTCCTCGATGCCCTGGAAGCCAAATTCCCCAAGGCCGCGGCCCACTTGGACGCCGCTCAGGGCGACGTGCTGGCGTTCACCGCGTTCCCGCGGGAGATCTGGCGGCAGATCTGGTCGAACAACCCGCAGGAACGGCTCAACAAGGAGATCCGCCGCCGCACCGACGTGGTCGGCATCTTCCCCGACCGCACCGCCCTGATCCGACCGGTCGGCGCAGTGCTGGCCGAGCAGAACGACGAGTGGACCGAAGCCCGCCGCTACATGGGACTAAACCTTCCGGCCAAGGCCCGCCTCCACCCGATCGAGTCAGAAACCGACGAGACCGTCCTCCCGACCGAACTCACCGCATAGCCTCAAAACGAGATCACCGAGTGGCCGTCGATACACCACTCCAGCGGACGTGACCGCGCACTCCACTGCCAGCCGGGTTGTCTCCGTCCACGATGGCAGCCGTTCGTCGTTCCTGGCGAACGGCTGGTATTCGACGAGCGACCCAGCCGTCTGCCTGCGTGTGGACGCCTCGACTCTGCGCCGGTGGCGCGCCGCTCGGCCGCCGCAGGGTCCTCCGTTCGTCTCCGTTTCGGAACGCGTCGTCATGTACAGCGCGCTCGACGTGGAGGAATGGCTGCGCAGCCGCCGCACCGTCCCGGGCAGGGAAGCCTGATGGCCGAGAAGGCTGTTGTTCCGGTGGGTGTCCGGCTCTCCACCGATATCGAGTACCGGCCCGATCGCCCCCATCCCTACCGGGCACGTGTCCGTTGGTTCGATCCGACTACGAAGCGGCGCCTGTCCCTGTCGAAGGGAAAGGCGGACGAGGACGAGGCGCAGGAGTGGCTCCGGGACATCATCGAAGCCGCGCAGGCAGGGCTGTCCCCGTCACTCGCCACCATGAAGCTCGCCGAGTACGGCGACGCGAACATGGATCTCGCCCTGCGCGGGCTGGAGCTGAAGACCCTCGACCCGTATCTGGCGGGATGGCGGATGCGCGTGGTCCCCGCGCTCGGCCACCTCGCCGTACGGATGATCACCAACGGCGTCGTCGACCGCAGCGTGCAGAACTGGATCGTCGACGAGCACAGCCGCTCCACCGTCAAGAACACCATCGCCGTCCTGGTCCGCGTCATGGCGCAAGCGGTCCGCGACGGCATCATCAAAGTCAACCCCGCCCGGGTCAGCGGCTGGCAGAAGCTCTACAAGCAGGCCGAGGACGAACTCCTCGACCCAAGGGCACTGGCCCTGCCCGACTGGGAGACCCTCATTGCGCTGGCCGACGCGCTCGTTGCCGCCTCCCACGACCAGTACCGCGGCTGGGGAGACGTCGTCGTCTTCGCTGCGTGCACTGCCGCACGGATCGGCGAGGTCTCAGGCTGCCGTGTCGGGGACATCGACACCGCTCAGTGGATCTGGACCGTGCGGCGCCAGACCACACCCGCGCCCGGCGGGCTGACCGACAAGGGCACCAAGGGCAAGCGGGCCCGCAAGGTTCCCATCGTCGAGGAGATCCGCTCCCTCGTCGCTCAGCGTGTCCTGTCCGCCGGCCCGAATCCCGATGCCCGCCTGTTCACCGGCCCGCGCGGCGGACGCATCTCCACCGCCGTCCTGCGCGACGCCACACACTGGGACGACGTGGTCACCAAGCTCGGCTACGAACACCTGCGCCGCCACGACCTCCGGCACACCGGACTGACCTGGTTCGCCGACGCCGGAGTCCAGGTGCACGTCCTGCGCAGGATCGCCGGCCACGGCTCCCTGACCACCACTCAGCGCTACCTGCACCCCGACGTACACAAGATCACGGCCGCCGGGGCGGCGCTCTCCGCACACCTCAGCGTGCTCCGCGCACCGCGCTCGCTGCCGAGCCCGATCGTCGTGACCCGCTGACCTCAGTCAAGGGCGCCGGTCCCCAACTGGTCCCCAAGAATGATCAAGGGCCGGTTTCGGATGCCTCCGAAACCGGCCCTGACCTGCGACTGTCTCCAGTCGGGACGACAGGATTTGAACCTGCGACCCCTTGACCCCCAGTCAAGTGCGCTACCAAGCTGCGCCACGTCCCGATGCCGTTTGACCTGGGGTTTCCCTGGTCGAAACGTGCAAGGAAACAATACCGCACTCGGCTCGGTGGTCGCGCACGCGTTTCGCCCCGGCCGGCCCGTGCCGGTGCGGCGGGGCCTGATCAATGTCCGCCCGGCAGGCCCAACTCCGGATAGGAGTCGAGGAGCCGGGGCGGGGCCGCCTGCCGCCAGGAGTCGGCGAGGATGTCGCGCAGCTCGCCCTCGCCCTCCAGCGCGGCGAGCCGGACCCGGACCCAGGCGAACTGTGCCTCGTGATCGGCGACCCAGAACTTGCCGGGCTCGGCGAGCACCAGCTCGTCGCGCTCCTCCTTGGGGCAGCGCACGGCGATGGAGGTCTCGTCCTCGGGCAGCGTGGCGAACATCTTCCCGGCGACCCGGAACGTGGGCATGTTCCAGGCGATCTTCTCGCCGGTGTCCGGCAGGGACAGGGCGACACGGCGTACGTCTTCGGCTTCCGGCATGCCCCGAACCTAGCCCCTGGCACTGACAGTCACCCGGGCGGCGAGCCCACCCGCTTGTAGTAGAGGGTCGTCGGGCGCGGCACCCCGGTCGGGTCGAGGGCGTAGTCGGGGATGACTCCGGCGCGGGTCCAGCCGGCCGAGCGGTAGAGGTGCTCGGCGGGACTGTCCGTCTCGGTGTCCAGATGGAGCAGGGTGATGCCGGCGGCGACCGCGGCCGCCTCGGCGACGGCGAGCAGTCCGCGTCCGACGCCCCGGCCGCGGGCGTCGCGGTGGACCATCAGCTTCACCAGCTCGGCGCGGTGCGGACTGTTGGGTTTGTCGGAGTGGGGGAAGGCCAGGCCGACCGTGCCGACGGCCCGGCCGGTGGCGTCCAGCGCGGCCCAGACGGCGAGCTGCCCGGCGGCCACGGCGGCCGTCCGTCCGCGCCACCAGTCGACGGCCCGCTCCCGCTCGAAGGGGGCGAGGAAGCCGACGGACGCCCCGCCGTTCACGGTGTCGGCCAGTAGTTCAGCCAACTCCCCGGTCCTCTCGGACAGTTGGTCCGCCCCCAGGCGCAGTGTCCTCATGGCCGCACCACCGCCAGTACGTACCGCGTCCCTTCCGGTCCTGCGCACCGGAACCGCGTCGGCCCCCACACCCGCAGCCGCAGGCAGTCACCGGCGTCGAGGAGATGCTCGGTGCCCTCCGCCGTCACGGCGAGGCTCCCGTCGAGCACCCAGATGTGCTGCTCCAGGCCGGGCACCGGCGGGCGGTCGTAGGCGATGTCCGCCCCGGTCGAGAGCCTGCCCTCGACGAGTTCGCCGCGCAGCCCGCCGTGCGGCGGCGACACGGACCGTCGCACGAAGCCGGAGGTGCGGTCCGTCCACACCTGCTGTTCGGCGGCGCGCAGCACCGGGGCGGGTTCCGCCTCGACCTCGCTGAGCAGCTGGGACATGGTCCGGCCGTAGACGTGGCAGAGACGGTTGAGGAGGGCTGCCGTGGGGCTGGTCTCGGCCCGTTCGGCCCGGGACAGGGTGGACCTGCTGACCCCGCTGCGCTCCGCCAACTCGCCCAGGGACCAGCCGTGTTCGGCCCGCAGCTCGGCGAGACGGCTGCCGAGGCGGGCGTCGACGGGGTCGGGGGCTGCGGGATCTGGGACGGCGGGATCAGGGGCTGCGGGATCAGGGACGGTCCGGTCAGGGACAGCTTGTCTCATATTCGGGACGGTATCCCTGATATGAGACGCCGGTGTGAAGAAAGGCTCACGGCCGTGCCGCCTCGCCCAGGGCGGTCAGCACCGGGCGGATCAGTGGATGGCCCTCGGCTCCGCGTCGTACGGCCGCGAAGACGCGGCGGGTCGGGGCGACGCCGTCGACGGGGCGTACGACCACGCCGGTCAGGTCCATGCCGCGCAGCGCCGAGCGCGGCACGAGGGCCACGCCCGCGTCGGCCGAGGCCAGCGCCACCACGGCACGGAAGTCGTCGGAGGAGTGTTCGAGACGGGGCTGGAAGCCGGCGCTCTCGCAGGCCAGGACGACCACGTCGTGGCAGGGGTTGCCGGGGTAGGGGCCGATCCAGGTGTCCTTGGCCAGGTCGGCGAGGGGCACCTCGGAGGTCCCGGCCAGCCGGTGGTGGAGCGGGACGACGGCGTCGAAGGGCTCGGCGTACAGGGGTACGTGGGTGAGCCGGGGGTCGTCGGCGGACGGCGCCCCCCGGTACTCGACGGCGACCGCGACGTCGACCTGCCGGTCCAGGACCATCGGGAGGCTGGCGTCGCCCTCGGCGTCCTGGACGCGGATCCGGATACCGGGTGCGGTGCGGGCGAGACGGGCCACGGCCGGGGCGACCACCTGGGCGATGCCGGTGGCGAAGGCGGCGACGGTGACCGTGCCGGCCTCGCCCGAGCCGTACGCGGCGAGCTCGGCCTCGGCCCGCTCCAGCTGGGCGAGGACCGCGTTGGTGTGGGCGAGCAGGATCTCGCCGGCCGGGGTCAGCCGTACCCCCTTGGCGCCGCGCTCGACCAGACGGTGGCCGGTCTCCTGCTCAAGGGCCGTCAGTTGCTGGGACACCGCCGAGGGGGTCAGGTACAGCGCGGCGGCTGCCGCCGTGACCGTGCGGTGGTCGGCCACCGCACGGAGGATGTGGAGCCGCCGTGCCTCGATCATGGGATTGATTATCGCAATATGTCGGCGCCGCTCGGGCCGGCGGCCCGGCTGCTCAGCCGGCCAGCTCCGCTCGGGCCGCGACGAAGGCGTCCACCGCGCGGTTCACGTCGTCCGTCGAGTGGGCCGCGGACAGCTGGACCCGGATCCGGGCCTGCCCCTGCGGGACCACCGGGTAGGAGAAGCCGATCACGTACACGCCCCGCTCCAGGAGCAGCTCGGCCATGCGGCCCGCCACGGCCGCGTCGCCGATCATCACGGGGGCGATGGCGTGGTCGCCGGGGAGGATGTCGAAGCCCTCCTCGGTCATCCGGCGGCGGAACAGGGCGGTGTTCTCGGCGAGCCGGACCCGCAGGTCGTCCGCCGCCTCCAGCAGGTCGAGGACCTTGAGGGAGGCCGCCGCGATCACCGGGGCCAGGGTGTTGGAGAAGAGGTAGGGGCGGGAGCGCTGGCGGAGCAGGGCGACGATCTCGGCGCGGGCCGCGACATAGCCGCCGGAGGCGCCGCCGAGGGCTTTGCCGAGGGTGCCGGTGACGATGTCGACGCGGTCCATGACGCCGTGCAGCTCGGGGGTGCCCCGGCCGGACGGGCCGACGAAGCCGACGGCGTGCGAGTCGTCGACCATGACCATCGCGTCGTAGCGGTCGGCGAGGTCGCAGATCTCGCGCAGCGGGGCCAGATAGCCGTCCATGGAGAACACGCCGTCGGTGACGACCAGCCGGCGCCGGGCGCCCTGCGCCTCCTTCAGCTGCCGCTCCAGGTCGGCCAGGTCGCGGTTGGCGTAGCGGAGGCGGCGGGCCTTGGAGAGGCGGATGCCGTCGATGATCGAGGCGTGGTTGAGGGCGTCGGAGATCACCGCGTCCTCCTCGCCGAGCAGGGTCTCGAAGACCCCGCCGTTGGCGTCGAAGCAGGAGGAGTAGAGGATCGTGTCCTCCTGGCCGAGGAACGCCGACAGGCGGGCCTCCAGCTCCTTGTGGACCTCCTGGGTGCCGCAGATGAAGCGGACGGAGGCCATGCCGTAGCCCCAGCGGTCCAGGGCCTGGTGGGCGGCGGCGATCACGTCGGGGTGGTCGGCGAGGCCGAGGTAGTTGTTGGCACAGAAGTTGAGGACCTCGCCCGGACGGCCGCCCGCGGTGACGGCGACGGTCGCGGACTGCGGGGTGCCGATGACCCGCTCGGGCTTGTGCAGACCGGCGGCGCGGATCTCGTCGAGGGTGGCGCGCAGGTCGTCGCGCACGGAGTCGAACATCATCAGTCCTTGGGTGTCGTCAGCGGGTCCGTCAGTGGGTCCAGTCCAGGATGACCTTGCCGCCGCGGCCGCTCGCGGCGTCGGCGAAGGCCGCCTCGAAGTCGCGGTAGCCGTAGCGGCCGGTGATCACGGGGGCGAGGTCGAGTCCGCCCTCCAGCAGCACCGACATCGCGTACCAGGTCTCGAACATCTCACGGCCGTAGATGCCCTTGACGGTGATCATCGAGGTGACGATCCGGGCCCAGTCGACGGCGAACTCCTGGGCGGGCAGACCGAGCATGGCGATACGGCCGCCGTGCGTCATGTTGGCGATCATGTCGCGCATGGCCTCGGGCCGGCCGGACATCTCCAGGCCGATGTCGAAGCCCTCGCGCAGGCCCAGCTGCCGCTGTCCGTCGGCGATCGCCGCCTGCGACACGTTCAGGGCGAGGCTCACGCCGATCTTGCGGGCGAGTTCGAGGCGCTCCTCGCTGACGTCGGTGATCACGACATGCCGGGCGCCGGCGTGCCGGGCCACGGCGGCGGCCATGAGGCCGATCGGCCCGGCGCCGGTGATCAGGACGTCCTCGCCGACCAGCGGGAAGGAGAGGGCCGTGTGCACCGCGTTGCCGAACGGGTCGAAGATCGCGGCCACGTCCAGGTCGACGGGAACGCGGTGCACCCAGACGTTGCCGGCGGGCAGCGCGACGTACTCGGCGAACGCGCCGTCGCGGCCGACGCCGAGGCCGACCGTGGCCCGGCACAGATGGCGCCGCCCGGCCTGGCAGTTGCGGCACTTGCCGCACACGAGGTGGCCCTCGCCGCTGACCCGGTCGCCCACCTCGATGTCGCTGACATCCCGGCCGAGCGCCACGACCTCGCCGACGAACTCGTGCCCGAGCACCAGCGGCGTGGTGATGGCCTGCCGGGCCCAGCCGTCCCACGCCCGGATGTGCAGATCGGTGCCGCAGATACCGGTCCGCTGCACCTTGATCAGTACGTCACCCGGTCCGACCGTGGGCTCCGGCACGTCCGTGAGCCACAGCCCGGGCTCCGCCTTCTGCTTGACCAGCGCCTTCAACGCTACGGCTCCTGTGCGTGAGATCCCGGCCGCGGGGACGCCGAGGCGGCCCGCGGCCTGGGAGGGGGTGGAATCTCACAGCAATCTGCCGCACCCGGGCGCGTCGGTCCATCGAGGATTTCTTAACCGCCGCCACAGCTGCGCTTCACACCTGCGGAACACCCGGCAGGACACGGCTAGTCGAGGCGCGAGACCTGGTAGTGGGCGATGAACCAGTCCTCGCCCGTCCGGGTGACGAGGACGGAGAGCTTCACATCCACCGGGGGCCGGTCCACGAACGAGAACTCGACCCCCAGATAGCCGAGGACGACACCCTCGGCGGGCCGCCGGGTCTCCAGGACGCGGTAGACCGCCTTCATCCCGAGGGGCTGGGAGTCGTAGTACGCGGCGACGCCCTGCCGTCCGACGCTGTACGGATGCAGTCCCTGGAAGACGGCGTCCTCGGTGAACTGGGCGGCGACGCGCTCGGGACGGTGCGCGTCGACGGCCTCCTGCCACCGGTCGAGGACCGCGCTCAGGATCGCCGTGTCCTCGGTCGTGCTGGTCATGTCCGCTCCTTGCTCTCTTCGACGGGTGATGCGCCTTGCCTGGCTGTCAGTGTCCGGCGCTCATGCCGCCGTCGACGTGCAGGATCTCGCCGGTGACGAACGGCGCGGTCTCCAGGAAGAGCACCGCGTCGACGATGTCGCTCACTTCACCCATCCGGCCGACCGGGTGCAGGGCGGCGAGGAACTCGTGGGTCTCGGCCGCGTGCATCGGGGTCTTGATGGTGCCGGGCGACACCGCGTTGACGCGGATGCCGCGGGTGGCGTACTCGATCGCCAGGGACTTGGTCGCGGACTGGAGGCCGCCCTTGGTCAGTGAGGCCAGCACGGAGGGCACCCGGGCGTCCGGGCTGTCGACCAGGCTGGTGGTGATGCTGACGATGTGTCCGCCGCCCTGGGCGAGCAGGTGCGGGACCGCCTGCTGGGTGAGGTGGAAGAAACCGGCGACGTTGATGCCGGTGACGGCGGCGTAGTCCGCGGCGGTGTAGTCGGTGAAGGGCTTGGCGACGAAGATGCCGGCGTTGTTGACCACGGTGTCGATCCGGCCGAAACGCTCGACGGCGGCGGCCACGACCCGCTCGGCGGTCGCCGGGTCGGCGATGTCGCCCTGGACGGTCAGGACACCGTCGTCGTCGGCGGGGGCGATGGTGCGCGAGGTGGCTACGACCGCGAAGCCGAGCTTCCGGTAGCCCTCGACGAGGGTGGCGCCGATGCCCTGCGAGGCACCGGTGACGATCGCGACCTTCTGCTGCTGAGTGCTCATGACGACCTTTTCCGTAGGGGCTGACGATCGCTAGCCGACCGGTCAACTACTTGGAACGTAGGTCACGCCGGTCCGGGGCGCCAGGATCGGCTTCCTCCTGACTGGGAGGCCCAGCCTCCCAGCGCAGCTCAGCCCGGGAGCGCGTACGGATCGCCGGCGGGCAGCCAGGCGTCCGGGGCGTGGATCCCGAGGTCGCCGACGCCCTCGCACAGGGCGTCGACGGCGGCCAGGACGCCGGCGCGGTCCTCGCTCGCGCGCCAGACCAGGGACCAGGTCCAGTACACCTTCGGCGCGACGATCTCGCGGCGGACCAGGTCGGGCGGGAGCGGAGTGGTCTGGCCCTTGGGCGAGTTGAGGACTGGCCGGGTGCAGCGCCGGACGTGGTCGAAGTAGGCCGGGCCGGTGACGGCGCCGTCGGAGATGCGCACCGCGCGGGCGCCGACGGCCCGGGTGAGCTCCTCCGCGTACCCGTTCCAGGAGGCCCAGGAGGTGATGTCCTCGTCGATCAGGATGTCCGTGTCCCGGGCCGGCAGGTCGCTGGTGTCGGTGCCCTTGGCGACGGCGTACAGCCGGTCGGCGCCGATCAGCCGGGCCCGCAGCCCGAGCCGTTCGAGGTCCTCGGTACGCACCCAGCAGACGGCGAGGTCCAGGCTGCCGTCGGCGACCCGGGCGGCCTGGGTGTGGGAGGGCGCGACCCACGCGTCCACGTGCACCCGGGCCACCGCGGCGGTCCGTGAACCCAGGTCCGGCGGCAGCCAGTTGACATAGCCGAGCCGTACCGGCTGGGAGCCCGAGAGCCGGCCCGCCCGGCGTCTGAGGTCGTCGGCCCGCGCCAGCAGGTCCCGGGTGTGCGGAAGCAGTTCGGCGCCCGCGGGGGTGAGGGAGACCGAGCGGCGGTCGCGGTCGAACAGCCGGACGCCCAGGTCCCGTTCGAGCGCCTTGATCTGCTGGGAGAGCGAGGGGCCCGCGATGAGCAGCCGCTCGGCGGCCCGGCCGAAGTTCAGCTCTTCGGCGACCGCCACGAAGTAGCGCAGTTGGCGCAGTTCCACGCGCGTCATGCTACGCGTGCTGGGAGGCCGCGCCTCCCAGCAGCGAGTCCGCCGGTCGTGGCAGTGCGGCCGACGGCGGCGCAGCATGGAGTCACGGACAACCGAGGGAGCACACCGTGCGAGAGTTCCTGGTCGAGATCACCACCACCGTCCCCGAGGGC
This sequence comes from Streptomyces fuscichromogenes, assembly GCF_014645815.1. Classification (GTDB taxonomy): domain Bacteria; phylum Actinomycetota; class Actinomycetes; order Streptomycetales; family Streptomycetaceae; genus Streptomyces; species Streptomyces fuscichromogenes. Next base: position 179,917 of record NZ_BMML01000013.1, read on the forward strand.
ACCGGCCAGGACGAGGTCGACCGGCGGCGGGCCGCGGAGGCCGTCCGAGCGAGGGAGCTGGCCGCGACCGGTCATCTGGCCCGGCTGTGGCGCCCGGTGGGCGAGTTGCGCAGCATCGGTGTCTGGCGGGCCGCCGACGAGGCGGAACTCCACGAGAAGGTGCTCGGCACCCTGCCCCTGCGCCCGTGGATGACGCTCACCGTCACCCCGCTGGAGTCCCACCCCAACGACCCGGGCCGGGTCGACGGCACCCACTGACCGGCGCCTCCCCCTGGACCCGTGTCACCGGGACCGCCGTCACACCGCCGCGGCCGCACTGCCACGGCCGCACTGCCACGGTCAGGCCGCCGCGGTCACACCGCCACGGTCACGTCGCCACGGTCACGTCGCCGCGGGTGCCGGTCACGGCCGGTCACCACCCGCCTCGCCTCGGTCCGGTCGCTCAGCTCCAGGGTCAGGATCAGCGAGCACGCGGCGTCGAGAGTCTTCCGCCCGGCGTCACCGGTGCGTCCCATGCGACCGCGGCAGGGGGATATGGGACCGGTCGGCTGGTGAAGCGGCTGCTCCCGCGGTCACAGCAGCGGCAGACCGTCGGCCTCGCGGCGCTCGATGCGGGCCACCAGCTCGGCCGCCGACGACTTGATGGTCTCCAGACCGGGGCGGCCCCAGGGCCGCGGCTCCACGTCGACCACGCACACCGTGCCGAGCGTCGTGCCCGTGCTGTCGATGAGCGGGGCGCCCAGATAGGAACGGATGCCGAAGTCGTCGACGACCGGGTTGCCCGCGAACCTGGGGTAGTCGCAGACGTCCTCCAGGACCAGCGCCTTGCGCCGGACCACCACATGGGGGCAGAAACCATGGTCGCGGGGCAGTTCACGGCCCAGTACCGGGGTGCTGCCGTCGGGCCGCACCACGGGCGGTGCCACGTCCGGCAGGTGCAGGCCCGCGAAGAACTGGCGGTTCAGGTCGATGAAGTTGACCATGGCGTACGGCGCCCCGGTGACCTCGGCGAGCCGGTCCGCGTAGGTGTCCAGGGCCGGGTCCGGATGTGCGCCCAGGCGCAGTTGGCCGAGGCGCCGGGTGCGCTCGGGTGCCTCCTTGTCCTCGGGCGTGAGCAGCAGCCGGCCGGCCGGGCGCGGCGGGTCGTACCTCATGCGCGGGCTCCGTCGCGGTGGACGTGGGTCATATACGGGCTCCGTGTGGGGTGTATGAGGTTCACATGTGGGCGCCATGGCTCGGCGCGGAGACCGGAGCATGGGCGATGAGATGACGGACGAGGGTGAGCAGGGTCTGGACGCCGGAGCTGGAGATACGGGCGTCGCAGCGGACCACCGGGACCTCCGGGTCGAGGTCGATGGCGGCGCGTACCTCGTCGGGGTCGTAGCGGTAGGAACCGTCGAACTCGTTGATGGCGACGATGAAGCCGAGGCCGCGCTCCTCGAAGAAGTCGACGGCCGCGAAGCAGTCCTCCAGGCGGCGGGTGTCAGCGAGGATGACCGCGCCGAGCGCGCCCTCGGACAGCTCGTCCCACATGAACCAGAACCGCTCCTGTCCGGGCGTGCCGAACAGGTAGAGCACGTGTTCCGGGTCCAGGGTGATGCGGCCGAAGTCCATGGCCACGGTCGTCTCGACCTTGTTCTCGATCCCTTCGAGACTGTCGGTCGCGGCACTGACCGTGGTGAGGAGTTCCTCCGTGGACAGCGGCGCGATCTCGCTGACCGCGCCCACGAAGGTGGTCTTGCCGACTCCGAACCCGCCGGCCACCAGGATCTTCAGCGCGGTGGGGAAGGGATCAGAGCTGTCGTCGTAGTCCATCGAGCACTGCCTCCAGGAGGGACCGGTCAGTGGGGTTGTGGTGGAACACGGGGGGCTTGGCGGTCAGCGCCCCGCAGTCGACGAGGTCCGAGAGCAGCACCTTGGTGACCACGGCGGGAAGTTTGAGGTGCGCGGCGATCTCGGCGACCGAGACGGGGGCGCGGCACAGGTCGAGTGCCTGCGCGTGCTCCAGGCCGAGGTAGCCGATCGGCGTGGACCCGGTCGCCATCACCTGCGACATGAGGTCGAGGGCGATGCTGGGCTCGGTGCGGCCGTTGCTGACCGTGAACGGGCGCACGAGGCGTCCGGCCGCGTCGTCGAGCCAGGGCCCGTCGCCGGCTGCCGCCACCCTCAAGGCCTCATCGCCGTGGAGTCGACGGCGTGCTGCCGGGGCGCGGTGACGAGGTACGGGCGCACGCTCTTGACCAGCATCGCCATCTCGTAGCCGAGGACGGCAGCATCGGCCTCCCGGCCCGCCAGCACGGCGAGGCAGGTGCCGGAGCCGGCGGTGGTGACGAACAGCAGCGTCGAGTCGAGTTCGACGACGACCTGGCGGACGTCCCCGCCGTCGCCGAACCGGACGCCCGCGCTGCGGCCGAGCGAGTACAGGCCGGAGGCGAGCGCCGCCATGTGGTCGGCGCTGTCCGGGTCGAGGCCGTGGACGGACTTCACCAGCCCGTCGCAGGAGAGGAGCACCGCGCTGCTGGTGTGCGGTACGCGTTGCACTAGGCCGCTCATCAGCCAGTCGAGGTCGGATACCTGGGCGGTCGGCGCATCGCTCGCCATGGTGGATCGACTCCTTGAGGTACGAAGGTCTGCGGGAGCGGTGGGGATGGGGGTGGGGGTGGACACGGTGCTGGTCATCCGGTCGGCGCGCTCCCGTCGGGCCGGGCGGTGAATTCGGAGCTGTGCACCGGGCGCAGGGCCTGGGAGTACGACTGGGGCCGGGCCGCCGGCTGGGGGTCGGCGGGGTCCCGGTGTGTCCGGCTCAGGTGGGTGGGGGCCGAGTGGTCCGGGGCAGGGTGGTCCGGGGCCGCGTGGTCCGGGGCCATGTGGTCCGAGGTCGGGTGGTCCGGGGCCATGTGGTCGTAGGTCATGTGGCCCGGCGCCATGTGACCTGGGGTCATGTGGTCCGAGGACAGGGGGGCCGGCGCCACGGGGTCCAGCCCGATGGGGTCTGGCGTCAAGAGGTCCCGGTCCGACTGGTCCGGGGCTGTGTGGTCGGGAGCTGTGTGGTCCGGAATCAGGTATCCGGTCGTCATGTGGGCCGCCCCCATATGTGCCGCCTCGATGTGCGGGGCATCCAGGCGCGTGGCGTCCATGTGGATGGCGTCCATGTGGATGGCGTCCATGTGGGTGGCATCGAGGTGCATGGCCGGGGATGTGTGGGGCGGCCGGTCGCCGGAGCTGTCGGCGGGGCCCATGTCGGCGAAGCCCATGCCGGTGAACCCGCCCTGGAGGGCCGCGCTATGTGCGCCGCCCACGGACTCGGCGGTGGTCGGTTCCACCTGGGTGCCCTCCAGGTGCTGCTGGGCCTCGGCGAGGCCGATGCCGCGCTGGAAGGCGGCCATCAGGCCGGGGTCGTGCCCGGCCGGGACCTCGCTGTCCTGGCGGGGCGCCGGGCCACCACGGAGCTGCGGAACGATGTGCTCCTGGGCACGGCGGCGCGGCAGCTGGGGTTTGCCCATGGTGCCGCGCACGGCGCCGACACGCGGTACGGGCGGGCTGCCCGCGTGCTCGGCGACCGTGGGCCGGTCCTCGGACCGGATGCCGGGCAGCGCCTCGGCGGGGTTCGGGCGGGTCTCCTGGGCGCCGCGCACCGGCAGTGGCGCGGGCGCGCCCCCGTGCTGCGCGCGGCGGCGACGGCCACCGGCGGGGGCCGTGGCGGAGCCCTGCTGCTGTCCGGGGACCCGGCCGGCCGCCGTGGCGCCGGTGGCGGGCCGGATACCTTCCAGCGCCCCGGTGTCGTCGGACGGCCGTGCTCCCCCGCCGCCGGGAACACCACCGGCCACCGGCGCACCGACCCCGCTCGCCGTGTCGCGCGGCTGCGGTACGTCTCCGGGTGCTCCGGGCGCGCCCGCCGCCGTACCGAGCAGGCCCTGCGGGACGACGAGGACGGCCTGGACGCCGCCGTAGATGTTGCTCTGGAGGCGGACGTTGATGCCGTGCCGCCGGGCGAGCTGGGAGACGACGAAGAGGCCGATGCGGCCGTCGGCCAGCAGGCTGGCGACGTTGACCTGGTCGGGGTCGGCGAGCAGGGCGTTCATCTTGGACTGTTCGCCGACCGGCATGCCGAGTCCGCGGTCCTCGACCTCGACCGCGAGGCCGGAGGTGACGAGGTTGGCGCGGAGCAGCACCTGGGTGTGCGGGGCGGAGAACACCGTGGCGTTCTCGACGAGTTCGGCGAGAAGGTGGATGACGTCGGCGACGGCGTGGCCGCGCAGTTCGCCGTCGATCGGCGGGACGAGCTTGACCCGGGAGTACTGCTCGACCTCGGCGATGGCGGAGCGCAGCACCTCCGTCATGGAGACGGGGTTGCTCCACTGGCGGCGGGAGACGGCGCCGCCGAGGACGGCGAGGTTCTCGGCGTGCCGTCGGATGCGGGTGGCCAGGTGGTCGACGTGGAAGAGGCCCTTGAGGAGGTCAGGGTCCTCGATCTCGTTCTCCAGTTCGTCGAGGATCGAGATTTCCCGGTGCACGAGGGACTGAAGCCGCCGCGCCAGGTTGACGAAGACCTCCAGTTTCTGTTCGCTGCCGGCCTGGCTGGAGAGCTGGGCCGCCTGCACGACGGCGGTCACGGCGCCGTTGTGCGCCCGGGACAGGTCGGCGGCGAGCAGTTCGAAGTCGTCAGCGTTCTCGGGCGGTCCGCCGCGCGGCTTGCGCGGGGGCGGGGTCTCGCCGCGGCGCAGCGCGTCGACGAGGGCCAGCAGGTCGGCCTCGCCGCGGGCGGTGTTGCGGCGCAGGGTGCCGACGCGGTCGCTGACCGAGCGGGCGGCACGGCCCGCGGCCACGGCGGCGATCACGATGCCCGCGGCCGTCACCGAGACCGCTCCGGTGAGCACGGCCAGCAGGGTGAGGCCGGGCCGGACGCCGGTGGAGCGGACGGTGAACAGAACGGCCGCGCAGCCGCTGAGCGCCACCGCGACCGGTGGCAGTACCGCCAGACGCATGAGCTGAGGCCGTATGTGGGTCTCGGGCAGCGCGGGAACGGGGCGGGCGACCGGACGTCCGTGCCGGCCGCCCTCACGGCGGTCGGCGCGGGCGGCCGGTGCACGGAGGTGAGACATCTGCGTCCTCGTACTGGTCCGTCGGGCCTGGATGCTCGCGCGGGTCGCGCGAGTTGGGCATGCGCCATCGCGGTGCCGGCCGAGGGGACCGCAGAAGAATTCGGCCCCGCGTCGTCCGACGGACACTCACAGTAGTCGCCAAGGCATCATGTGCGGCGGGCAGTTGACAAAGTCCCCCGACGACGGTCCCGCTCTGGTATGAGCCCTCGCACGAAAGACCGATAACCCGGTCGACGTTCCGCTCCCGAACGGCCACCTACCGATCCCACCTGCTCAGAAACGGTCGCACGGAGAAGACACGGGGGCCGGGCTCCCGCCGCGCCGTCTCGCTCGCCACCCCTCGGTCAGCGCATCCTCAGGAGGCCCGGCGGGGCGGCGGCAGGGTCCCTTCGCACCCCCTCCCTCCCGCCCGGAATGTCACGCACGGTGACCCCTTTGGCCTCGGCTGTTCGTCATCGGTGCGCGGCGCGGGCCGTCGTGGGCGTCGATGCCCGTGACGGCGTCGGTCACGGCCCGGGTCAGGTCCGTCCGACTCAGGACCTCCGTGCTGTCGATGAACTGGTCCACCGCCCCCGCCCGGCGCAACGCCCGTATGTCCGGGTTCCCGATACGGGCGGTGAGGGCCCGGGTGAAGCGGTCGGCGCGCAGCACCCGGAAGGGCCGGGAGTGGTAGGGGCGGGTGGCCGGGTCCACCCGGTCGGTGAGCTCCAGCTCGTTGTGCAGGTGGGCGACGATCTCGTACGCCCGGCCCAGATGACGCTCGCGGCGGTGCCAGTCGGTGGCGGCGAGGACGGCGGTGAGTTCGGAGGTGAGCCGCGGGGCCGCCGGGGTGCGGGCGAAGGCGCTGCCGAGCCATTTGCCGTACGGCGGATAGCGCCGGTCCATCAGCAGGGAGAGCCGCATCAGGTCGCGGACCAGGCGGGAGGCCTCGACGGCGGAGCCCAGTTCGTCGCCGACCTCGCCGCAGCGGCCGACGAAGGCCTCCTCCTCGGCGATGCGCTGCCACTGGCAGGCGAGGACGTGGAGCCAGAGATCGTGGGGATACCAGCGCAGGGCGGTGCGGGCCGGGGTGAGCGTGTGGAGGCCGTCATGGAACACGGCACCGGCGGTGACCTCGGCGAGGAGCTGGGTGGGCAGGGCGAGCCAGTGCGCCGGGGTGACTCCGGAGGCGGGATCGAAGCCGAGGGCCGCGACGAACCAGGAGGAGACGCCGGTCACTTCGACACGGTGGTGTACCGGACCGTCGGTGACCCGCATGACGCGGATGTCCCGGTCGCCCGTGGCGGCGAAGTGAGTGGGCCAGCCATGGAAGGTCTTCGGAAGGTGTTCGGCCAGCACATGTCTGATGCGTCCGGCATGCCGACTCACATCATGGGAGTGCAGGAAGAGCTGGAGGCGTGGGCCCCATTCATGGTCGGCGGAGCGCTCGGTGTCGTAACCGAGCACTTCGGAGCCGGCGCCGATGCGGGCGGCGGAGTGGGGTATGCCGGGAGCCGCCTCCTCCAGCAGCGGGCGTACGGCCTCGGTGTAGAAGCGCCGGGAGAGCTCAAGCCCAGGTAAGAAGGCGGGACTTGGCATATGTGCATGGCTCATGGCGATGCCCCTGCCCAGGTTGTGCAGGGGCATGCACGCCGTTTTCACGCCGCCGCCACATCGGTGACGGCGGTGCACAGGCCGCCCGCGCGGTCAGCGTTCGCCCGCGAGGTCGAGGTCCCCCTGCCCCGGCGCGGCCTCCGACTGCTTCTCACCGCGCCACGGCCGGGCGACCGGCGCCGAGACCGCACGCCACCACGGGTCGGCGGGCAGCTTGCCGGACGGCTCGAAGGGCTCGCCGGGACGCGGCAGCGCGACCGCCTGGCCCGCCTCGTCGCCGGCGTCCTTGGTCCACTCCCCCGGCTCTGCCCAGGCATGCGGGGCGAGGTTGAAGGTGCCCCAGTGGATCGGCAGCAGCACGCCGTGCGGCTGCCCGCCCTGGAGGTCGAGGTGGGCCCGCACGCCCTCCTGGGGCGTCATGTGTATGTCGGGCCAGAACTCGCTGTACGCACCGATCTGGATCATCGTCACGTCGAACGGCCCGTGGTCGGCGCCGATGTCCTGGAAGCCGTCGAAGTAACCGGTGTCACCGCTGTGGTAGATCCGGTGCTCCGCGCCGGAGACGACCCAGGACGCCCACAGGGTGTGCTGGGTGTTGCGCAGCCCCCGGCCGCAGAAGTGCCGGGCGGGGGTCGCCGTCAGGGTGAGCCCGCCGACCTTGGTCTCCTCGTGCCAGTCCAGCTCGCGCAGCCGGTCGGCGGGGACTCCCCACTGTTCGAGGTGGGCGCCGACGCCGAGCGGCACGGCGAACACGGTGTCCGTGCCGGCCAGCGCCTTGATCGTGGGCAGGTCGAGATGGTCGTAGTGGTCGTGCGAGATGACCACGACGTCGACCGGGCCGAGCGCGGCGAGCGGCAGCGGCACCGGGTGCAGCCGCCGGGGCCCGGCGAACGGGAACGGGGAACACCGCTCGCCCCAGACGGGGTCGAACAGGACGCGGTGTCCGTCGATCTCGGCGAGGACGCTGGAGTGGCCCATCCACGTCACCCGCAGGCCGGTGACGGCGGGCCCGGCGAGGTCGGCGACGGTGGTGGGGTGCACCGGGACGGTGCCCCGGGGGGCTCTGCGGGCCCGCTGCTCCTTCTCGAAGTAGGTCCTCGCGAACTCCAGCATCGAGCCCGAGGGCCGCATCCGGGTGGTGCCGCCGGGGTTCTGGAAGACACCGTCCTTGAAGTGCGGGGAGCTCTGGATGCGGGCCAGGCGCTCGCCGCCGGGGTCCGCGCCGAAGGCAGCGGGCCGCAGCGCGCGGAGCCCGGAGCTCAGGGATCGCAAACCGGTCACGGTACCTCCAGTGGTGTCGCCGGGGTCCCCATTATGGTCGGCCCTTGTGACAGTCGGCGTTGACACCGCACCGTCCACCTCCCGATACTGACCCACTGTTCAGTAGCACCGTTTCTTCACACCGCTCCCGAGGAGCCTCCGTGACCCCCGTGACCGCTCCCCTGATGTCCCTCGTCTGGACCGACCACGTCACCGGCCGCCAGGGGTTCCTGGTCGTCGACCGGCTGGTACGGGGTGTGGCCAGTGGCGGTCTGCGGATGCGGCCGGGCTGCACCCTTGAGGAGGTCACCGGGCTCGCGCGCGGCATGACCATGAAGGAGGCCCTGCACTACAACCCCGAGGGCCGCTACATCCCGCTGGGCGGCGCCAAGGGCGGCATCGACTGCGATCCGCAGGACCCGGGGGCGTACGCGCTGCTGGTCCGCTATCTGCGCGCGATGCGGCCGTACGTGGAGAGTTCCTGGACCACCGGCGAGGACCTGGGGCTCACCCAGGACCTGGTGGACCGGGCGGCCGCCGAGGCGGGGCTGGTCTCCTCGGTCCAGGCCGTGTATCCGCTGCTGGACGACGAGACGGCGGCCCGGCGGCGGCTGGCGGACGCCTTCGCCGTCGAGGTGGACGGGATCGGTCTGGACGAGCTGGCCGGTGGCTGCGGGGTCGCCGAGTCGGTGCTGACGGCCCTGGACCGGGCGGGCGTGCCGTACCCGGGGACGCGGTTCGCCGTGCAGGGGCTCGGCACGATGGGCGGGGCCACGGCGCGGTTCCTGGCCCGCGCCGGGCTGACCGCCGTGGCGGTCGCCGACGTCAAGGGCACGATCGCCAACCCGGCGGGTCTGGACGTGGAGGCGCTGCTGCGGGCACGGGACGCGTACGGCACCGTCGACCGCGCGGTGCTGCGCCCCGGTGACGTGGAACTGCCGGGTGACGCCTGGCTGTCCGCCGACGCGGAGGTGCTGGTGCCAGCGGCGGTGTCGTACGCGATCGACACCGGCAACGAGCACCTGGTCACCGCCCGCTGGATCGTGGAGGCGGCCAACATGCCCGTGCTGCCCGAGGCGGAGGCACGGCTCACCGCGCGCGGGGTGACCGTGCTGCCGGACGTGGTGGTGAACTCGGGCACCAACGCCTGGTGGTGGTGGACCCTGTTCGGCGACATCGGCCCCGACGCGGACGAGGCGTTCGCCCACACCCGTCGTTCGATGCGGGCCCTGGTGGAGCTGATGCTGGACCGCGCGGAGTCCGACGGCACGACCCCGCGCGCGGCGGCCCACGCCCTGGTGACCGACCGGCTGCCGGTGATCGCGGAGCGGTTCGGCTGGTACCGGTGACGGGCCGGCCGGTCAGCGGCGCCCGAGAGCCGCGGCGAGCAGCAGCGCGCCCAGGGCCGTGAAGGCGGTGCCCTGCCAGCCGAGGGTGTCGAGCAGAGGTGCGGCGGCGGCCGTGCCGAGGGCGCCGATCGTGAAGTACACCACGAGGTAGACGCTGCTGAGGCTGCCGGAGCGGGCGGGGTCCAGGGCGATGACGCGGCTCTGGTTGGCGGCCTGGGCCGCGAAGCAGCCGGCGTCGAAGAGGGCCAGGCCGAGGGCGGTGCGCCACGGGGTGTCCAGGCCCGTCGCCAGCAGGACGGTACCGGTCGCGGCGGTGGCCATGGAGAGGCCGATCACCCGGCGCGGCCCGTGCCGGTCGGTGAGGCGGCCGGTGAGCGGGAGCGCGGCGAAACCGAGGAGTCCGGCCAGGCTGTACAGGCCGATGGCGGTGGGGCCGAGGGAGTGCGGCGGCTGGGCCAGGTCCAGGGTGAGCGCGATCCAGACGAGGTTGAAGGCGAAGTACCAGAGCGCTCCGGTGGTCACCGCGCGGCGCAGCCGCGGCTGGTGCAGGAGCAGCGGCGCGAGGGCCGTCAGGGTGGCGCGGTAGCCGCGCTCGGGGTGCGGCCGGTGCCGGGGCAGGAGCGTGGCGGCGGCGAGTGCGCCGAGCAGGGCGAGGGCGGCGAAGACGAGGAGCGTCCGCCGCCAGCCGAGGAGGTCGGTGAGGGCACCGCCCGCCGGCCGGCTGAGCAGGATGCCGGCCGACATGCCGGCGGCCACCAGGGCGACGCCGGTTCCGCCACGGCCCGGCCGGGCGTGTCGGCCGGCGATGTTGCCGGCCTGGGCGGCCACGCTCGCGGCGGCGCCGATCAGCAGGTAGGCACCCAGGAGCACGAAGGCGTCGGGCGCGGTCGCGGCGAGCGCGAGGGCCGCGCCGAGGGCGGTGAGCTGCGCGCCGACCAGGCGGTTGGGGGCGAGGTGGTCGGTGAGCGGGAGCAGCAGGGCGAAGCCGGTCATGCAGCCGGCGAGGGCGGCGGTCGGCACCAGGCCGATCACGGAGAGCGGCACGTCGAGGTCGGCGGCGACCGCGGTGAGCGCGGGCTGCACGGCGTAGTTGTTCGCGATCGCCGTCCCGGCCAGGACAGCCAGCAGGAACGTGCCGCCACGGGGCAGCGGCCTGCTCACGGCTGGGCGTCGCGGGTGAGGACGACGGCGTAACGGCACTCGGTGTCGGTGGTGTTGGCGAACACGCGCTCGGCGGGTGCGCCGAATTCGATGGTGTCGCCGGCGTCGAGTTCGTGGACCGCGTCGCCGTCGTGGAAGGTCAGCCGTCCGTCGAGGACCCAGACGAGTTGCCGTACGAAGGCGAAGGCGGCGGCCGGATACGGCACCCGGGCTCCGGCGGGCAGCCGGATCTCGGCGATCTCCGCCGGGAAACGCGGGCCGGTGATCTGGCGGCGCCGGTAGCCGGTGCCGGGGTCGCGCCACTCGGCGGCGTCGGCGCCGCGCCGCACGCCGGCACCGCCGACTGCGGCCTCCGGCGTACCTGCGGCGGGCAGCGCGCCTTCGGTCTCCTGGGTGCCTTCGGCGAGGGCCAGCAGCGAGGCGACCCCGAGCCGGAAGGCGGCGGAGAGCTTGCCGAGCACGACCGCGGTGGGGCTGCTCTCGCCGCGCTCGATCCTGCTGATCATCGCCGGGGAGACCCCGGAGGCGTCCGCGAGCTGCGCCAGGGTCCAGCGCCGGCGCTCCCGCTCGGTCCGGACCCGGGCGGCGATCTGCCGCACCAGGGGGTCCACCGGTGGTTCTACTATGTTGGACATGAATCCAACATACGAGAGAGGCCTGGTGGCGGTACGCCCGGCCCGGCCCGGTGACGAGGAGGCCGTGCGCGCGATCCGCAATCACGCGATCGAGCACTCGACGGCCCTGTGGACCGAGACCCCGCAGTCCCCCGCCGAGGGTGCGGCCTGGTTCGCCGCCCACCTGGAGCGCGGTTCGGCGCTCGTCGCCGAAGTGCCCGGGGCACCGGGCGAGGTGGCCGGGTTCGCGGTGTACGGCCCGTGGCGTGCGCTGGAGGGCTACCGGCACACGGTGGAGAACTCCGTGTACGTCCGCGAGGGGAGCCATGGGCTCGGCATCGGCTCCGCGCTGCTGGGCCCGCTCGTCGCCGCGGCGCGCGAGGCGGGCCACCATGTGATGATCGCCGGCATCGAGGCCGGGAACGCCGCGTCGATCCGGCTGCACGGCCGGTTCGGCTTCGAGAACGTCGGCACGGTCCGGGAGGTGGGCACCAAGTTCGGCCGCTGGCTGGATCTGACGATCATGCGGTTGCCGCTGTGACGAGCACCCGGCCGCGGCCGGCGCGGGACGCCGACACGGGTGGTGCGGCGACCGATTAGGGTGACCGCGTGGCGAGAGTCCGGTTGAGTGTGGCCGAGCGGCGTGCGGAGCTGCTGAGGGCCGCCATCGAGCAGATCGAGGCGCGGGGTGTGGCGGCGGTGCGGATCGCCGATGTCGCCTCGGCCCTCGGCGTGAGCAACGCGCTGGTGCTGTACCACTTCTCGACGAAGGAGAAGCTGGTCGCCGCCGCCTTCGCGTTCGCCGCCGAGGACGACCTGGCGCGGCTGCGCAAGCTACTGGGCCGCCGTACGTCGGCGTTGCGCCGGTTGCGGGCGGCGGTGCGCTGGTACGCGCCGACGGGGCAGGCCAAGGGCTGGCGGCTGTGGATCGAGGGCTGGGCGGTGGCGTTGCGGGAGCCCGCGCTGCGGGATGTCACCAAGAGCCTGGACCAGCAGTGGAAGGCGGCGATCGCCGAGGTCATCGCCGAGGGGGTGGCGGCCGGTGAGTTCCGGTGCCCCGACCCCACGGCGGCGGCGCTGCGGCTGACCGCCCTGCTGGACGGGCTCGCCGTCCAGCTCACGTCGTACCCGGGTGCCGTCCCCCGGTCCCGGGCGCAGGAGTGGGTGGACGAGGCCCTGGCACGCGAACTGGGCCTGCCCGCACAGCAGCAGTGAGAGGGCGGTCCGCGCAGCACTAAGGGGCGGTCCGCCAGGATGCCGCCCCTTACCCGCCCGTACCGCCTCAGGCCACCGAGGCGATCCGCATCTTGATGTCGTCCGGGGAGAGCGCCCCCTTGGCCGTCACATGGTCGCCGGAGGACTCGCCGCGCAGTCGGCGCCCGATCCAGGGGACCAGGTACTCACGGGCCCAGTGCACGTCGTCGCGGCGGACCTCCAGGGTGCCGCGGTGCGGCAGCGGCGGCCACGGCTGGTCCGGGTCGGCCGGCACGTCGACGCCGAGCACCTGGCCGGCGCGCAGCGCCACGCGCGTGTGCCCCTCGGGCGACAGGTGCAGGCGGTCGTCGTCCCAGGCCCGGCGGTCCTGCACGGTCTTCAGGGACCACAGGTCCAGGACCGGGCAGCCGTACCGGTCGGCGATGGCCCTGACGTGTCCGTTGTACGTGGCGATCTTGCCGCGCATGTGCTTGAGGACGGGTACGCCCCGGGTGTCGAACCCGGTGGTCACCAGCACCGTGCCGACGGCCTCGGTCAGCTGGGCCACGGCCCGCTCGAACCGCTCGGCGACCTCGTCGGGGTCGGTGCCGGGGCGGATGATGTCGTTGCCGCCCGCGCAGAAGGAGACCAGGTCCGGGGCGAGTGCCAGGGCCTGCGGCACCTGGTCCGCCACGATCTGGTCGAGCAGCTTCCCGCGCACGGCGAGGTTGGTGTACTCGAAGTCGCCCTCGGGCTGCCGGTCCGACAGCAGTACCGCGAACCGGTCGGCCCAGCCGACGAACGCCCCGTCGGGGCCGGGGTCGCCGACGCCCTCGGTGAAGCTGTCCCCCACCGCCGCGTACGACCCGATCACTGATGCGTTGTCACTCTTCGAATCGTCTCCCACGTCGGACCATGATTCACCTTCGACTGTGACCTACGCGACCGTAATAAAGGGTTGACGTTCGGTGAGATAAGACACTTTTAAATACTCTGCCAAGCCTGGAATAAGGCTCTTGTCAGCGGCGTTGATGGGTCGATCGCCAGACACGGAAGTCGGCGATCCGGAAATGGCTCCAGGTGGTCCGGAACGCGAAGTGCCCGCCGGTATAAGGCTCCGGGTCGGTGTAGTCGAACACCAGCCGGCCGTTGTTCCACCATCGCACGGTCGAACCGTCAGAGACGATCCGGACGCGGTTCGGCTCGTTCGCGACGAGCAGGGGTTCGGTGTAGTCGAAGATCAACGGTCGTACGCCGGGCTCGCCGACGTAACGGCGCAGTCTGGTCGTGGTGTTGTAGTTGGCGCCGTAGCCGGCGTAGTAGGTCGTGAGGTAGTCGTACTCGGCGAGCGCACCGCCGCGCGGGGTGGCGAAAAGGTCGTCCGGGGAGCGGACGTCGGTGGCGTTCCAGAAGTTGTTGAGGTCCGAGACACGGTCGTCGGCGCCGCCCGCCGACACCGGCGTGGCGGTGTACTCCAGGACGTACGGCCCTTCGAGGCGCTGCCGGAACCAGACGGTCGCGCCGGCGGGCACGTCGACGTCCAGGATCCCGTGCGACGCGGTGACCGTGCCGCCCTGTTCCAGTTCCACGAACCACCGGCCGAGGCCGTGGCGGAAGTCGTCGTGGGCGAGCAGCCGGGGATGCCGGGGTACGGCGCTCGCGGGTGCGGCGGGGGCCAGGGCCGCGAGGGCGGCTCCGGCGGCCAGGGTCGCGAAGGTTCGGCGGGTGGTCGTCATGCGGCGGGTTCCTTCCGGCGGGAACGATGGAAAGCGCTTGCACCCAACGGAGGCCACTGTGCCGCGAGGCCGCCGCCGCTGTCGATGCCCCGAGCGCTTCCGCCACGAGAAGGACACACCGAAGGCCGGACCCGGGGATCGGGGGTCCGGCCTTCGGCGTGCGTGTCGGACCGATGAGGCGCCGGGTCAGCCGACGGCGAGGCCCTTCGAGCGGAGGTAGGCGACCGGGTCCACGTCCGAGCCGTAGTCGGGGGTGGTGCGGATCTCGAAGTGGAGGTGCGGGCCGGTCACGTTGCCGGTCGCGCCGGAGAGTCCGAGCCGCTGGCCCGCGACCACGGTCTGGCCGACCGAGACGGAGAGAGCGGAGAGGTGGCCGTACTGCGCGTAGTAGCCGTCGGTGAGCCGGATGACGACCTGGTTGCCGTAGGAGCCGCCCCAGCCCGCCGTGACGACCGTGCCCGCGCCGACGGCCTTGACCGGGGTGCCGGTCGGGACGACGAAGTCGACGCCCGTGTGGTAGCCGCTGGACCACATGCCGCCGGCGACGTGGTAGCCGGTGCCGACGGTGGCACCGGTGACCGGGAGGGTGAAGCCGGCGGCACTCGTCACCGAGCCGTCCGAGGACGAGGAAGCCGAGGAGGAGGCCGAGGACGAGGAGGCCGAGGAGGAGGTGGACGACGACGAGGTGGACGACGGCTGGTTCGACGGCGCCTCGTAACGGGCGCCGGAGTCCGCGGTGTCCGTCGTCGTCGCGTGCCGGCCGCCGAGGGTGAGCCTGAGGCCGGGGTGGATCAGCGAGGGATTTTCCCCGACGGCCTGCCGGTTGTCGGCGTAGAGCCGGTGCCAGCCGCCGCGGACGTGCTGGTCGCGGGCGATCTTCGAGAGACAGTCACCGGGCACCACGGTGTAGATGCGGTGCGCGGAATGCGTGGCGGCGGAATTCCCCGCGGCCGTCTTCCGCGCCGGGGCCTTCTGGACCGCCGGAAGGGACTGTGCGGCCTTTTCGGAAACGGACGGCGAGGTGGCCGCGTGGGCGCTGGTGGCCCCCATGAGCGGCAGCGCCAGCGCGGCACCACCGGTTCCGGCGACGGCCATCGAGCGGGTGAGACGCTGGGACTTGGGGCGGCGGTGCTTACCCTTCGCGGGCATGGCGCATTCCTCTCCGGCGCCTGCGAGGTGAGCTGTCGGGTTCGGGCTGGAGCTGCCCGGCCACGCGTCGTCGCGCGACTACACCCCTAGCCGTCCCGGGAACCGGAACAGGCGGTCGTACCTGGTGGGTCCCCCGCTCCTGCCGGGCACGGGTGGGTGTGTGGGGACTCCGGGCGGCGGCAGGATTCGGCGTTCCGCCCGGATGTGTGGCGAACGTAGGCGAGTGAGACGGACTCGGACAAGCGGCCGGTTCCGGCGGTCCGGGTTTCACTTGATCCGTTACCGGAAATCGCGGTCACCCTCCGTGAATTCCGGCCTGTTCGGTTTTCCAACCTTCTTGCGAAGCACCGCGATTACGTGAGCATGACGCGCGACGGACGGTCACGCATATGACGCTCCTCACGCACGTCACGCCACGTCCCCTTATTCCAGAGCGAGTTGCAACGAAGGCACCAATTCGGGCAGATGCGTCAGATCCGACGGAGCCGGATGACCGACGCATCCAGGTCACCCTTCAGCCCGGTACGCAGTCCGTGATGCAACAGGACGGCTCCTCGGTGCACTTCACCCGTTTCGCGGCATTCGTACGATGCCGTGGGGTCGAGACCCCGCAGCCGCAGGGCAGGCGCCGGCTCGCCGTAGCTCTGGGCCTGGAGCCAGGCGAGGACGACGGTCTCGTCGCCGAGCGTGTACTGCACCGCGCTGAGCCCGCCGGTGGGCGGCCGCAGCCGGAACTGGTCGCCTCGCTGCACCAGTGGCCGGATCTCCTTGTAGAGCGCCACCCAGCGGCCGGCCTCGGCGAGTTCCTCCTCGGTCCACTGCGAGAGGTCGCCGCCGACCCCGAGGGCTCCGGCCATCGAGCTGACAAAGCGGAAACGCAGACTGCTGACCCGGCCGTTGAGCTGGTGGTTCGGGCTGTCCGTGACCCAGGCGGACATCACCCGGGCGGGGTGGATCTGACTGAAGCCGTGCTGGATGGCGAGCCGGTCCAGCGGGTCGGTGTTGTCGGAGGTCCACACCTCGTCGGTACGGCTCATGATGCCGAGGTCGATCCGTCCGCCACCGCCGGAGCAGGACTCGATGGCGACGTCCGGGTGGGCCGCGCGGATCCGGTCGAGCAGGGCGTACAGCCCGCGGACGTGATCGACCCACAGGCGCTGCGGATAGGGCTCGCCGGGCCAGCCCGCGTCGGTGAAGCAGCGGTTGAAGTCCCACTTGACGTAGTCGATCGGGGCGCTGGACAGCAACGTGTCGAGCTGCTCCCAGAGGTATTCCTGGACGTCCTCGCGGGCGAGGTTGAGGACGAGCTGGTTGCGGAGTTCCGTCCGCTTCCGTCCCTCCTGGTACTGCACCCAGTCGGGGTGGGCGCGGTACAGGTCGCTGTCCGGGTTGACCATCTCGGGCTCGACCCAGATGCCGAACTGCATGCCGAGGGCGTGCACGTAGTCGGCGAGGGGCTTGAGGCCGGTCGGGAAGCGGTCGGGGTTGGGCGTCCAGTCGCCGAGGCCGGCCCGGTCGCTGGTGCGCTTGCCGAACCAGCCGTCGTCGACCACGAACAGCTCGATGCCGATCGCGGCAGCCCGGCGGGCGAGGGTGGCCTGCTGCTCCTCGGAGATGTCGAAGGTGGTCGCCTCCCAGGAGTTGAACAGCACCGGCCGGTCCTGGTCGGCGTCCGGGATGATGTGCGCCCGCTGGTAGGCGTGCCAGGCACGGCTCGCCCCGCCGAAGCCGCCGTCGGTCCACAGACCCGCGAAGACCGGACTGGTGTACGACTCCCCCTCGGCCAGCATCAGCAGGCCCGAGTCGTCGTAACCGGCGCCGCCGGTGATCTGCACGCGCGCGTCGGGGAGTTGGGCGACGGCGATGCGCCAGGAGCCGGACCAGCCGAGCGCGCAGCCCCAGACCTCGCCGCGCTCCTCGGTGGCATCGGTGTCGAGGGCGACCCAGGGCAGGTGCTGGTGGCCGGTGTGGCCGCGGCGGCTGCCGATGACCTTCTCGCCGTAGGTGAGCGGGCCGCTGGTGAGGCGGGACTCGGCGGCCCAGCGGCCGTGCAGCTGGGAGAGCCGCCAGCCCTCGCGGTCGGGGAGCGTCCAGGCGGCGGGGTCGGCGCGCAGCAGCTCCACGCGCGCGTGCCCCTCGTTGCCGACGGTCACCCAGCGCTCGACGACGTCGCCGCGCATCCGGTAGTGCAGGGTGATGAGGATGTCGTCGTCCCGGAAGCGCAGCCGCAGTTCGTCGCCGTCCGCGCCGGCCCCGGTCTCGTAGGCCTCGAAGGTCCACTCGGTGCCGCGCCGCTCCTCGGTGCGCACGGACAGGGCGGGGCGGACGAACCGGGGCCCGCCCTCGACGGGATACTCCTCCCGGCCGTCGAGCGGGGACTCGAAGGGCCAGTAGCCGGGCAGTGCCCGGGTGCTGAGCTCCTCCGCGTCGGCGAGCCCGATTCTGGCGCCCCAGTGCAGGTGGAGCAGTTCACCGGCCGCCGTGAGATGCAGCGCGTAGCTGCTGCCGGGGCCCGACAGGAGCCAGGTACGACCGTTTTCGGCGATGTCCACCATCGAAACCTCACACAGCAGCCAACAGATCCACTCAAGCACCAACATCATCAAGGGCTGCGGGCCCCGGAATCAAGGGTCACGGCCCCGGAGGCGGTGCCTGTGGACAACTCATTGCCTGCGGAAACCGATGTCGTATGGTCGAGCCAGTGCCCGTCGCCGAGCCGCGCCGACGGGGCCGACCGGGAGGAGCCCCCGTGACGCAGCAGGTCCCGTCCACCGAGCCCGAGCTGGCCGGGGTGCGCAACTTCCGTGACGTGGGCGGCCTGCCGACCGCGGACGGGCGGCGGGTGCGGCCTGGCGTGCTGTTCCGCAGCGGGCATCTGGCGCACGCGACGGAGCGCGACGCGGAGTTCCTCGCCTCGCTCGGTCTGCACACGATCTTCGACTTCCGCAACGCGGCCGACCAGAAGCTGGAGGGTCCGGACGTCGAGCTGCCCGGCGTACGGAACGTGAACCTGCCGCTGACCGACCCGGCGCACGGTGCCGAGTTCTGGACGATGGTCCGCGAGGGTGACACCGAGCAGCTGCGCGGCCTCCTGGGCGACGGCAAGGCCGCGGCCCGGATGGTCAACTCCTACCGCACGATCGTCAAGGAGCGCACCGGCGAGCACTCGCGCGTGCTGCACTCGATCGCCGAGGACAGCGTCCCGGCGCTGATGCACTGCGCGGCCGGCAAGGACCGGGCGGGCATCTCCATAGCCGTGACGCTGCTCGCGGTGGGCGTGGAGCGGGACGCGATCCTCGCCGACTACCTGGAGTCCAACGCCAAGCACCGCCGCTACAGGGTGCGGCGCAACGGCAGCGGGGAGAGCGTGTACAGCCCCGAGGTGATGGAGCTGCTGAGCCCGCTCTTCGACGCCCGCGCGGAGTACCTTACGGCGGCCTTCGAGAGCATCGAGGAGACGTGGGGCGACGTGGACACGTACCTGGAGCAGGGGCTGCGGGTGACCCCCGAGACCCGGGAGCGGCTGCGCGGGCGGCTGCTCGACTGAGGCGGAGCGGGGACGGGAGCGCTCAGCCCTTGCCGCCGACGGCGAACAGCAGGTAGAGGAACGCGGCGAAGACGTGCCCGACCGCGATGTAGATGATGAGCCGGACCCACAGGGCCCGGGGGAACTTCTCCTCGATGTCGGTCATGGCAGCTCTCCGGTGATCGGGCCCAGGCACAGCGCGGCCGTGGGACTCTGCAGCAGGGTGTGGACGAACAGGAGCTCGACCCCGTCCTGGTCCCCGGCGGCGAGCCGGTGCGGGGTCAGCGAGTCGAAGTGCGCGCTGTCGCCGGGCGCGAGCACGTGCGTGGTGTCACCGAGCCGCAGCCGGAGCCGGCCGCGCAGGACGTACAGCCACTCCTCGCCGGGGTGCACCCGCACGATGTCGCCCTGGGAGCCGTACGGCACCCGGACGCGCAGCGCCTGCATCCCCCGGCCGGACGCCCCGGCCTGCCAGTACGTCCAGCCGCCGGCGTGGGTCGGCTCCATGTCGCCGGCGCGCACGATCGCGTCCCGGTCGGCGACGGTCTCCCCCAGGAGGTCCGAGACCGTCGTACCGTAGACACGCGCGAGCGCGAGCAGCATCGGCAGCGAGGGCTGCCGCTGCCCGGTCTCCAGCCGGGAGAGGTGAGCGGGCGACAGCCCCGCGTCCCGGGCCGCGGCCTCCAGGGTGAGACCGGCACGGCGGCGCAGGGAGCGCAGCTGCGGGGCGACGGCGGGCAGCTCGCCCGCCGGCCCGCCCGTATGCTCTTTCTCGGAGGAGCTCATGCCTCCATTCAGCCGCAGCTTTGCCTCCGAGGCAATTTTCTTGCCTCGGAGGCAAAAAGCTAGCGGTTGGCCACCGCCTGCTTGATCAGGGTCTTGCCGAAGTCCCACATCAGACCGCCCCCGCTGTGGGCGTCGTCCATGACGTCCGTGAAGGCGTCCATGAAGCGGTCCACGTCCGTCTCGTCGATGATCAGCGGCGGGATGAGCTTGATCACCTCCAGGTGGTCGCCGGAGACCTGGGTGAGGATCCGGTGCCGCTGCAGCAGCGGTACGACGACCATCTGGGCGAACAGGCCCTTGCGGGCGGCCTGGAGCATGGTCCAGCGGCTGCGCAGCTTCAGCGAGCCGGGCCGGCCGAACTCGATGCCGATCATCAGGCCCCGGCCGCGTACGTCGGCCAGCAGTTCGTACTTGTCGGTCAGGGCGGCAAGCCGGGACCTGAGCTGCTCTCCCACGGCCCGGGAGTCGGCGACCACCTGGTCGTTCTCCATGACCGAGAGGACGGCGAGCCCGGCCGCCATGGCCTGGGCGTTGGCCCCGAAGCTCGCCGAGTGGACCAGGACGCGGTCCATGGACGAGTAGACCTTCTTGAAGATCCAGTCCTTGCCGAGGGTCGCGCCGACCGGGACGTATCCGCCGGACAGCGCCTTCGCCACACACACCAGGTCCGGCTCCACGCCCTCCTCGTGCTGGTAGGCGTAGAAGTCGCCGGTGCGGCCGAGGCCGGTCTGCACCTCGTCGGCGATGAGCAGCGCCTTGTGCCGGTGCAGCAGCTCCTGTGCGGCGCGCAGATAGCCGGGCGGGGCCTCGTGCACGCCCTTGCCCTGGATCGGCTCGACGATCAGGGCGGCCACGTCGCCCTTCTTCAGTTCGCGGGCGAGCGCGTCGAGGTCGCCGAGGGGTACGGCGGTGTCGGGCAGCAGTGGGGCGAAGCCGTCCCGGAAGCCGCTCTCGCCGTTGACCGACAGGGAGCCGGTGGTCAGGCCGTGGAAGGCGTGGTCGCAGTAGAGGACGCGGGGTCTGCCGGTGGCGAAGCGGGCGAACTTCAGGGCCGTCTCGACCGACTCGGTACCGCTGTTGCCGAAGAACACCCGGTCCAGGTGCGGGCTGTGCGCGAGGAGCCGCTCGGCGAGGAGTCCGGGCAGCGGCTGGCAGTCGAAGCGGGTGAGGTCGGCCAGCTGGGCGTCCAGGACGTCGTGCAGGGCCTTGCGGACGACGGGGTGGTGGCGGCCCAGTCCCATCACCCCGAACCCGGCGAGCATGTCCAGGTAGTCGTTGCCGTCCGCGTCCCAGAAGTGGGCACCCTCGGCCCGCTCGTAGACCTTGTCGAAGCCGATGGTGTGCAGCATGCGCGGAAGCTGGTGGTTGAGGTACTTGCCGTGCAGCTCGTACCGCTCACCGCCACGCTCGGCGAGCAGCGCTCCGAGGTCGAACTCCGTACTCATTGCCTCTCCTTGTCAACGCCCTCGGCATCAGCGCCCCTCAGGGGCGCGGGGCGCATCGATTTGCGGCTGCCGCCGCGGGGCGCGACCAGCCCGGACGGCGCCGCACCCGCCGAACGACCCCCCGCGGCACCCCGTACCGCGAGACTGGACCCGATCCGCCCCGCGATCTCCACCGGCGTCAGCCCGATGTCGGCGAGCACCTCCCCCCGCTTCGCATGCGCCAGGAACTGCTCCGGAATCCCGAACCTGCGCACCGGCACGTCCACTTCGGCGTCGCCGAGCGCGAGCGCCACCGCCGCGCCGACGCCGGCCGCCCGGCTGTTGTCCTCGACCACGGCCACCAGTTCGTGCCGGGCGGCCAGGACGGGCAGCGCCGGGTCCACGGGCTTCACCCAACGGGGATCCACGACCGTGCAGTTGATTCCCCGGGCGGACAGCAGCTCCGCGGCCTGGAGACAGACCGGCGCCATCACCCCGACCGCGACCAGCAGCACCTGCGCGTCCGGGTCGCGGCGCAGCACGTCGATCCCGCCGAGCCGGTCGACGGCCGGGATCTCCGGTCCCACCGACTCCTTCGGGAAGCGCACCAGCGTCGGCGCGTCGTCGACGGCGACCGCCTCCCGCAGCTGGAGGCGCAGTTGTTCGGCGTCGCGCGGGGCGGCGATCCTGAGGCCCGGCACCACCTGGAGGACGGACATGTCCCACATGCCGTTGTGGGAGGCGCCGTCGACCCCGGTCACCCCCGCCCGGTCCAGGACGAACGTCACCCCGCAGCGGTGCAGTGCCACGTCCATCAGCAGCTGGTCGAAGGCACGGTTCAGGAACGTGGCGTAGACGGCGACGACGGGGTGCAGTCCGCCGGTCGCGAGGCCGGCCGCCGAGACCGCCGCGTGCTGCTCGGCGATGCCGACGTCCCACACGCGGTCGGGGAAGCGCTCGGCGAACCCGCCGAGGCCGACCGGGTGCAGCATGGCCGCGGTGATCGCCACCACGTCGTCCCGCTCCTCGCCGATCCGGACGATCTCGTCGCCGAACACCGAGGTCCAGGAGGGGCCGCCCGACGGTGTGAGCGGCTCGCAGGTGAGCGGGTCCATCACGCCGACGGTGTGGAAGTGGTCCTCCTCGTGCGCGAGGGCGGGTTCGTAGCCGCGCCCCTTCTCGGTGAGGCAGTGCACCAGCACCGGCCCGTGGAAACGTTTCGCGCGCCGCAGCGCCGACTCGACCGCCTTGATGTCGTGGCCGTCGATCGGGCCGACGTACTTGAGGCCCAGGTCCTCGAACATGCCCTGCGGGGCGAACGCGTCCTTGAAGCCCTTCTTGGCGCCGTGCAGGGACTCGTAGATGGTGTTGCCGACGACGGGGGTGCGCAGGAGGACCTCCTTGCCCCAGGCCAGCACTCTCTCGTAGCCGTCGGTGGTGCGCAGGGTCGCGAGGTGGTTGGCGAGTCCGCCGATGGTGGGGGCGTAGGAACGCTCGTTGTCGTTGACGACGATGATCAGCGGCCGGTCCTTGGCGGCCGCGATGTTGTTGAGCGCCTCCCAGGCCATCCCGCCGGTCAGCGCGCCGTCGCCGATCACCGCGACGACATGGCCCTTCTCCCCCTGCACCTGGCGGGCCTTGGCGAGGCCGTCGGCCCAGCCGAGCGCGGTGGAGGCGTGGCTGTTCTCGATGACGTCGTGCTCGGACTCCTCGCGCGAGGGGTACCCGGACAGGCCGCCCTTGCCGCGCAGCTTGGAGAAGTCCTGACGGCCGGTCAGCAGCTTGTGGACGTAGCTCTGGTGTCCGGTGTCCCAGAGGATGCGGTCGACCGGGGACTCGAAGACCCGGTGCAGCGCGACGGTCAGTTCCACGACGCCCAGGTTGGGCCCGAGGTGGCCGCCGGTCCTGGCTACCGCGTGCACCAGGAACTCGCGTATTTCTTCGGACAGTTCGCCGAGTTCCGCCTCGGACAGCGCCTTCAGGTCGCGTGGTCCCCGGATGGTCTCCAGAATCGTCACGATCGGCCCCCTCTCGGTCCGTGCTGTTCAGCTCACGGTGACGGCGGGTGCTCCGGACCCGGCGCCGTCCTGCTCCATCTGCTCGGCGATCTTCATCGCTTCCTCGATGAGGGTCTCCACGATCTTCGACTCCGGCACGGTCTTGACGACCTCGCCCTTGACGAAGATCTGGCCCTTGCCGTTGCCGGAGGCGACCCCCAGATCGGCCTCGCGTGCCTCGCCGGGGCCGTTGACCACACAGCCCATGACGGCGACGCGCAGGGGCACTTCCATGCCCTCCAGCCCTGCCGTCACCTCGTCGGCCAGCTTGTAGACGTCGACCTGGGCACGCCCGCAGGACGGGCAGGACACGATCTCCAGACGCCGCTGCCGCAGGTTCAGCGACTCCAGGATCTGGATGCCGACCTTGACCTCCTCGGCGGGCGGGGCCGACAGCGAGACGCGGATCGTGTCACCGATGCCCTGGGAGAGCAACGCCCCGAAGGCCACCGCCGACTTGACCGTGCCCTGGAAGGCCGGGCCCGCCTCCGTGACCCCGAGGTGCAGCGGGTAGTCGCACTGGGCGGCCAGCTGCCGGTACGCCTCGATCATCACGACGGGGTCGTTGTGCTTGACGGAGATCTTGATGTCCCGGAAGTCGTGCTCCTCGAAGAGCGAGGCCTCCCAGAGGGCGCTTTCGACCAGCGCCTCGGGGGTCGCCCTGCCGTACTTCTCCAGGAGCCGGCGGTCGAGCGAGCCGGCGTTGACCCCGATCCGGATCGGGGTGGCGTGGTCCTTCGCGGCCCGTGCGATCTCCCGCACCTGGTCGTCGAACTTCTTGATGTTGCCGGGGTTCACGCGGACCGCCGCGCAGCCGGCCTCGATGGCCGCGAACACGTACTTGGGCTGGAAGTGGATGTCCGCGATCACCGGGATCTGGGACTTCCTCGCGATCGTCGCCAGGGCGTCCGCGTCGTCCTGCGTGGGGCAGGCGACGCGGACGATCTGGCAGCCGGACGCGGTGAGTTCGGCGATCTGCTGGAGGGTGGCGCCGATGTCCGAGGTGCGGGTCGTGGTCATCGACTGCACCGACACCGGGGCACCGCCGCCGACCGCCACCGGTCCGACCTGGATCTGCCGGGACGGGCGGCGCTCGGCGACCGGCCGGGCGGGGACCTCGGGGAGGCCCAGGGAAACGGCGGTCATGCCGTCACTCCCGGTTCCCGGAGACCGTCTCGCGCATCGCGCGCAGCGACTCCTTGAGCGATCCCATGGTGGCGAGGACGGCGGTGGGCTCGTAGCCGCAGTGCGCCATGCAGTTGGCACAGCGCGGGTCCTTGCCGCGGCCGTACTTGTCCCAGTCGGTCTTCTCGATGAGTTCGCGGTACGTCGGCACGTATCCGTCGCTCATCAGATAGCAGGGGCGCTGCCAGCCGAAGAGCGAGTAGTTCGGGATCGCCCAGGCCGTGCACGGGAAGTCGACCCTGCCCTCCAGGAAGTCCAGGAAGAGCGGGGAGTGGTTGAGCCGCCACTTCTTGCGGTTGCCGCCCGCGAAGGCCTTCTTGAAGAGTTCGCGGGTCTGCTCCACGCCGAGGAAGTGCTCCTGGTCGGGGGCCTTCTCGTAGGCGTAGGCGGGCGAGATCATCATCTCGTCGACCTTGAGGTCGTCGTTGAGGAAGTTGAGCACCTCGATGATGGTCTGCGGGGTGTCCGTGTTGAAGAAGGTCGAGTTGGTGGTCACCCGGAAGCCGCGCCGCTTGGCCTCCTTGATGGCCGCCACGGCCTCGTCGAACACCCCTTCCTTCGCGACGGACTCGTCGTGCCGCTCGCGCAGCCCGTCGATGTGCACCGCGAAGGCGAAGTACGGCGAGGGCGTGAACATGTCCATCTTCTTGCGCAGCAGCATCGCGTTGGTGCACAGGAAGACGTACTTCCGCTTCGCCACCAACTGCCGCACGATCTCGTCGATCTGAGGGTGCATCAGCGGTTCGCCGCCGGCGATGGACACCATCGGGGCACCGGACTCCAGCACCGCCCCGACCGCCTGCGCGACCGGCATGCGCTGCTTCAACACCCCCGCCGGGTGCTGGATCTTGCCGCAGCCCTCGCACTTCAGGTTGCACGCGAAGAGCGGTTCCAGCTCCACGATCAGCGGGAATTTGTCCCGCTTGCGGAGCTTCTGTTCTGCCAAGTAGGTAGCGACCTTGATCGACTGGCGCAGCGGCATGGCCATCTGGCTCACCTCCGGGGGAGCAGCAAGGAACGGTGCCATTCGAAGAAAGCTGGAAGAACGGATCGAAGAACGCGGAAAGCAGATATTCCACCGCGTACCGTGCCGATCCGGACGAGTTCATGTTCAGGAGCGTCCACGACCACCCGTACGGCCGCAACGGGGCGTTCGCCCGCGCGCACGGCGCTCAGGAGTGTGGCCGCGGATTCCATGTCGACCGCGATCGCGCCGGTCGCGAGCAGGTCCGACCGCTCGTGACCGCGGACGACGTGATCGGAGCCGGTGAGCGGGCCGGTGTGCACGGTGCGGCCGGGCAGGGTCCGCACGAGCTCCTTGACCAGGAGTTCGGTACCGACGCACGGGACGCTGCCACGGGGGTCCCGGGTCTCCTCGGCGACGACCAGGTCGCCGGGGTGCATCCCGGGGGCGAGTCCCGCGCAGAAGCCCGTCGCCAGGACCGCGGCACCAGTGAGCGCGGGGTCGGCCAGGACCCGGGTGACGGACCGTTCCGCCGCCCTGGGGCCCATGCCGGTGCGCAGCACGGTGACGGGTCCGCCCGCGTCCCCGCGTTCCCCGGCGCGCAGGGCGAGGTGCTCGATGCCGAGCGCGCAGGCGATCAGCAGCGGGGCCGGCGCGGGCATGGGGCTCATCAGTCGCCCTCGGCCTCGGGGGTGGGCTCGCCGTGCACATAGCGGCCGAGCGCGGTGAGCGGGAAGACCTGCCGGTAGAGGTGGTAGTTGATGGAGAAGTCCCAGGGGAAGCCGGTGCCGGTGAAGTACGGCTCGTCCCAGGAGCCGTCCTCGGCCTGCGTCTCGGCGAGCCACCGGACGCCCCGCTCGACGGCCTTGGCCTCCTTCTCCCCCGCCGCCAGCAGCGCCATCAGCGCCCACGCGGTCTGGGAGGCGGTGGAGACACCGCGTCCGCTCCAGTCGGCGGCGTACTTGTAGGAGCGCAGGTCCTCGCCCCAGCCGCCGTCCTCGTTCTGGACCTGCTCCAGCCAGGTCACCGCGCGCCGGATCGCCGGGTGCGAGGTGGGCAGCCCGGCCGCGGTCAGGGCGGGGACCACGGAGCCGGTGCCGTACACGTAGTTGACGCCCCAGCGTCCGAACCAGGCGCCGTTCGGCTCCTGTTCGGCGAGCAGCCAGTCGATACCGCGCCGGGTGCGCGGGTCCTGGGACATGCCCTCGAAGGCGAGCATCTCCACGACGTGCGCGGTGACGTCGGCCGAGGGCGGGTCGATGACCTCGCCGAAGTCGCAGAACGGCAGCCGGTTGGGGAACGGGCTGGTGTTGTCGACGTCGAAGGCCCCCCAGGCGCCGTTCTTCGACTGCATGCCGAGGTTCCAGCGCACCCCCCGCCCGATGGCCTTCTCCATCCGTTCCGGGTCGTGGTGCCGGACCCGGCGCAGTGCGAGGACCACCTCGGCGGTGTCGTCGATGTCGGGGTAGTTGTCGTTGTGGAACTCGAACGCCCAGCCGCCGGGCGGCAGTTGGGGGCGTTTGACCGCCCAGTCGCCGAGCCGCACGATCTGCTCGCCGAGCATCCAGTCGGCGGCCTTGACGAGTTGCGGGTGGTCGGCGGGCAGCCCCGCGTCGGCGAGCGCGATGGTCGCCAGACAGGTGTCCCACACCGGCGACTGGCAGGCCTCGATCATCCGGCCGCCGTCCTCGCGCCACAAGGCGTAACGATCCAGCGACTCAAGTCCGGCGCGCATCACGGGGTGTTCGAGGTCGTAGCCGAGCAGGTGCAGGGCGATCACCGAGTACACGGCCGGGGGCTGGATGCCGCCCCACGCGCCGTCGTTCTCCTGGCGCTCGACGATCCAGCGGGCGGCGGACTTCAGGGCGGCGCCGCGCAGCCGGCGCAGCGCGACCTTGCGGTAGCCGCGGACAACCTTGTCGAGCCGCTGGAAGACGCCCTCCCAGCTCGCCACCGTGGCCAGCGGCCGGGGCGGGTTCGGGTCGGCCGGGTCGGTGTGGAGCTCGTCCAGCGGGAAGGGAGCGGGGCGCACCGGGCGCTTGGCCGAGACCACGGTGAGCGGCACGATGGTCTGCCGGGCCCACTGGCCGAAGTTGTAGATGCTGAGCGGGAACCACTTGGGGAAGTACAGCAGTTCCGGCGGGAGTTCGGGCAGGTCCTCCCACTTCCACCAGCCGAACAGGGCCAGCCAGATCCGGGTGAAGACCCGGGCGGCGGCGATCCCGCCGCGCTCGCGGATCCAGGCCGACGCCTTGGCCATGTGGGGCGCGTCCGGCAGGTCCCCGGCCAGCCGCAGGGCGACGTACGCCTCGATGCTGGTGGAGAGTTCGCCGGGGCCGCCGTAGAAGGTGGCCCAGGTGCCGTCCTCGCGCTGCTCGCCGCGGATGAAGAGCGCGGCGGCGGCGGTCGTGGCCTCGTCGCGGATGCCCAGGAACTGACGGAGCAGCAGGTCCTCGGCGTCCATGGTGACGTTGGTCTCCAGGTCGCCCTTCCACCAGCCCTGCGCGTCCTGCTGGGCGAGCAGGTGGTCGGTGGCGCGCCGCACGGCGCGTTCGGCGGCTTCTCGCACCCCGGCCGCCGCGGGGGTGGTGAGGTCGGTGCTGGCCGAGTCGGCCCGGGGCGGCAGAGCGGCCCCGGTGCTTCCGTCGGTCGTCGCTGTCATGGCTTCCCCTTCGTGCAGTCGTACGAAATCGTTCTGCTGTGGGTCCGCCGTCGGCCGGTGCTGGCTGCGCGCTCGCACCGGCCGGCGACTACGCGAGGGCTATTCGACCGATAATGATCATCTCTTTCGTACGACGACGAAGTCGGCGAGCGCCGTGAACCGGGCCCGGACCGGGTCGGGCATGTCCACGGCGTGCAGGGCCTCGATGGCGATGGTGTGCTGACGACGTGCCTCTTCGGCGGTCCACTCGCGGCCGCCGGCCTCCTCGATGAGGGCGGCGCGGGCGGCGAACTCCTCCTCGGAGAAGTTCTCGAAGTCGCTGCTCTTGGCGTCGGCAGCGAGGATCTCGCCGAGCCGCTCGGAGGCGGGCCCGCCGGCGGCGAGCGCGGCGACGACCGGCAGGGACTTCTTGCGCTGGCGCAGGTCGCTCCAGGTCTGCTTGCCGGTGGCGTCCGGGTCGCCCCAGATGCCGAGCAGGTCGTCGACGGCCTGGAAGGCGAGGCCGAGGTGGTAGCCGTACTTCTCCAGGGTGTCGGCGGTGCGGTCGTCGGCGCCGCCGAGCACCGCACCGACGGAGCTGGAGGCGGCGAGCAGGGCGCCGGTCTTGTTGCCCTCCATCTCCAGGCACTCCTCGACGCTGACCCGGTCGCGGTGTTCGTAGGAGATGTCCTGGGCCTGGCCGTCGATCAGGGCGCGGGTGGCGGTGGTGAGGCGGCGGGTGGCACGGCCGGCCTCGACGGTGCCGAGTTCCAGCAGGACCTCGTTGGCGAGGGCGAACAGGGCGTCGCCGACCAGGATGGCCTGGGCGGGGCCGTGCACCTTCCAGACGGTGTCGCGGTGCCGGCGCTGTTCGTCGCCGTCCATCAGGTCGTCGTGCAGCAGGGAGAAGTTGTGGACGAGTTCGACGGCGACGGCGCCGGGGATGCCGATCTCGGGGGCGGCGCCGGTGACCTCGGCGGAGAGCACGGCGAGCGCGGGCCGGACGGCCTTGCCGCCGTCGCCGTCGGCGGGGTTGCCCTCGGCGTCGATCCAGCCGAAGTGGTAGGCGGCCACGGTGTCCATGGGGGAGGCCAGGCGGTCGACGGCCGCCCGCAGTACCGGTGTGGCAAGGGTCCGGCCGCGCTCCAGGAGCGCGGTCACGTCCACCGCGTCGGCAGCCGTCTCGGCCGGGGGCACAGTGGGCACAGTCTCTCCTCTTGTTGCGGTACCGGGGGTGCGGGGGCCTGCCGCCTGCTGATCGAGCGTCACGCCGCCTCCTCGAACTCGAAGAGGCGACGGGGGCGGGGCCGGCCCAGGGTGCGCAACGCGGCGTCGGCCGCACTGACACCGCTGCGGACCGCACTCTCCATGGTCGCGGGCCACCCGGTGGCGGTCCACGCTCCGGCCAGGTAGAGGCCGGATGCCTTGGTGCGGGCGCCGGGCCGCAGCCGCCCGACGCCGGGGGTGGGGGCGAACGTCGCGGTGCGCTCCCGGGTCACGAAGAAGTCCCGCACTCCGGCGCCGCGCGCACCGGGCAACAGCCTTTCCAGCTCGGGCAGATAGCGCCCGCGCAGGTCGGCCACGGGGGTGTCGATCTCGTCCTGGGCGGCCGACTGGGACAGCGCGAGGTACTGGCCCTCGCGCAGCCCGGAGGCACGGGTGCGGTCGAACACCCACTGGACCGGGGTGCCGAGGGCCGCGAAGAACGGCTTGGTGAGCACCTGACGGTCGTAGACCACATGGACGTTGAGGATCGGCGCGGTGCCGATCTCCAGCAGGTTCTCCGGGGCGTCGAGGGCGCCGGCCGGCAGCAGGTCGTACGCCTCGCGCTGGGCGACGGCGAGCACGACGGCGTCGGCCGTGAGGGTCTCGCCGGGAACCTGAACGCTCCAGGTTCCGTTCTCGTTAGTGGAGACGGAGGTGACGCGTGTACGGACCTCGGTACGCACGCCCGCGGAGTCGAGCGCCTTGCGGGCCAGCCGGTCGTGCAGTTCGCCCAGCGGCACATGGGCCCAGCCGATGTCGGCCGCGCCCGGGTCGGACAGCAGACCGGTCTTGAACACCATCGCGGCGAGCCCCAGCGAGGCGTCGCCCGCGACCGCATTGAGGGTGGCGACCCCGACCAGGTCCCACAGGGCCTCGACGGCACGCGCCGACTGGCCGTGGGCGGCCAGCCAGCTGCCGAAGTCCTGTGCGTCCAGGCTCGGATCGGCGAGGTCGAGCCCCTTGAGCGCGAGCGCGGCACGCCCGACACCGGCCCGCTCGGCGAGCGAGAGGTGCGGATAGGCGGCCAGGCTGCGCCCCAGGTGAAGGGGGACGGGCAGCGGGTCGCGCCGCAGCCTGCCCAGGCGCCGCCCCTCCGGCTTGGCGAGGTCGAGCACGGGCACGTCGAGGCGGTCCTGCACCGGAGCCAGCGCCGCGCCCTCGATGCGGTCGAGGAACCAGCGGTAGGCGGTGCAGCACCGCAGGTACACGTGCTGGCCGTTGTCCACGGTCAGGTCGCCGCGCTGGAAGGAGAAGGCGAGCCCGCCCAGACGCGGCCTGCCTTCGAGCAACGTCACGCGCACGCCCGCGTCGGCGAGCGCGAGCGCGGCCGTGGTGCCGGCGAGGCCGCCGCCGATCACGACGGCGGTGCGCCCGGACGGAGTGTCGTCGTGCGTCCGTTCGGAACGCGTGCCGTCGGTCATCGTGCCGCCTCTCCTGGCCGCCCGCCACGCCGGTTAAACGGGACAGGGCGGGCCGTCGCAGTCAGGGACGCCACGCCGTGCCGGAGGGTTGCCTGCCGTTTGTCTCCGGTGGAGTCACCTTGGCCCACTTTGTCCATCAGGCGCGCCTCCTGACGGTCAGGCGGGGGGTGTGGCGCCGGGTGTCGAGCCCGGACAGGCCGCGCACGGCGACGTACGCCTTCTCGCGTCCGGGCAGCGAGACCCGGCCGCGCAGCACCGCCTCCGGT
The DNA here is from genome assembly GCF_014645815.1 of Streptomyces fuscichromogenes. Taxonomy (GTDB): domain Bacteria; phylum Actinomycetota; class Actinomycetes; order Streptomycetales; family Streptomycetaceae; genus Streptomyces; species Streptomyces fuscichromogenes. Next base: position 210,611 of record NZ_BMML01000013.1, read on the forward strand.
TCGCGCTCGATGCGGTCGAGCAGCCGGCGGTAGATGCCGGCCATGGCGGCGACGCAGGCGCCGCTGCGCCGGTCGAGCATGGGCAGCAGCCGGTAGCCCTCGGCGAAAAGGGCACGGGCGCGCCGCACTTCGAAGTGCACGAGACCGGCGAAGTCGGAGCCCGCCGGCGGGGTCGGCCCGTGGAACCCGGCCGAGCAGCCGAACTTGGCGAGGTCGTCGGAGGGCAGATAGGTACGGCCGTTGCCGGCGTCCTCGCGGACGTCTCTGAGGATGTTGGTGAGCTGGAGCGCGAGCCCGAGCGTGTCGGCGTACTCCGGCGCGCGCTCGGCGCCGCGCGCCCCCGGTTCCGTGCCGAACACGCCGAGCGAGAGCCGGCCGATGGCACCGGCCACGCAGCGGCAGTAGACCTTGAGGTCGTCCCAGGTCTCGTAGGTCTCGCCGCGTACGTCCATCAGCACGCCGTCGATCAGCTCGTCCAGGCCGCCCAGCGGGATCGGGAAGGCCTGGGCGGCATGCGCGAGGGCGACCGCGACCGGGTCGGTGTCGTCCTCGCCGACCTCGCCCTCCTGGACCCGGGCGAGCAGCGCCCGGGTGTCCTCCAGGCGGGCCGCCTTCACGTCGTCGGCCAGCTCGCCGTCGCCGATGTCGTCGACGCGCCGGGAGAAGGCGTAGAGCGCCGACATGGCACGCCGCTTGGGCGCCGGGAGCAGCCTGATGCCATAGGCGAAGTTCCGCGCCTGCTGTCCGGTGACCGTCTCGCAGTAGCTGTAGGCGGCGAGTACCGGTGCGGACACGTGTGTGGGAGAGTCCACGGTCCGGATCACCCCTCTCCTCGCAGAGTCACGCCCGCCTCACGCAGCAACCGGCCCTTGCCGGGCTTGGGCGGGCCGGGAAGTACGTCGTATTCGGCGGCGGCGATCGCGCCGATCGCCGCCCTTCCCCCCGCCACGAACCCCGCGAGCAGCAGCTTCAACCTGCCGTGGACGCTACCCACAAGGGGGGCGCCTTCATTCAGGAGATCGCGGGCGCGTTGCGCTTCGTATGCAACCAGTGCACGCACCGATGCGCCCGTGGTTTTCCTGGCGAGATCCGCCTCCTGGACATGAAAGTGCTTCATGTCCGCGGCGGGCAGATAGATCCGGTCGCGGCCGAGGTCCTCGGCCACGTCCTGGAGGTGTTCGACGATCTGGAGTGCGGTGCAGATCGCGTCGGAGAGCCGTACCCGCTCGGGGGTCGAGGTGCCGGTGACGGCGAGGACCAGGCGGCCGACGGGGTTGGCGGACAGCTCGCAGTAGGCGACGAGGTCGTCGTAGGTCTCGTACCGCTTGACGAGCTGGTCCTGGCGGTTGGCGGCGACCAGCCCGAGGAACGGCTCGGGGGTGAGGGAGTGACGGCGGACCGTGGGCTGGAGACGGCGCAGCAGGGGGTGGTGCGGGGTGGCGTCGAAGACCCGGCGCAGGTCGGCCTCGAAGGCGTCGAGCATGACCAGCCGGTCCTCGGCCCGCTCCGGCGGCACCCCGAGGAGGCGGGCGTCGGCGCCGCCGGGGGCCAGGTCGCCGTCGCCGATGTCGTCGACGAGGCGGGCGAAGCCGTACACCGCCATCAGGTCGTCGCGCCAGGCCTTCGGCAGGAAGAAGGGAGCCACGGGGAAGTTCTCGTCCGCGGCCTTGGCCAGGGTGCCGTGCTCCGCGTCTCCGGTTCGGGCCGGGGCGGTTGCCGTCACCGTTCGCTGCCCGGGGCGGGGACGGCGCGGCCTGCGTTGAGCTGGGGAGTTTCCGTAGCCATTGCCGTCACATCTCCCGTTCTACACTGCCGACCCAATACACACTATTTCGGACACGCCGCCCGGCATTCCGCGGGGCGGCCCGGCGGAGGGTGTCGCGCATTATCGCCCCACTTGCCGCTTTCCGGGACCGGTACAGCTTACGTTGTACAACGCATCGAGGTTCGTCGGGGTGTCCCGCAGATCACAACAACACACCGATTGGCGTCAAGATTCCTAAGGCGGGCCGGAGTTGACGTTTCCTTTGCAGACGCCGGGCCCCGCCGGAAAGGTTCCGGCGGGGCCCGGGTCGTGCGGGACTACTTGCCCGTGAACTTCTCGTACTCCTGGAGCACCTCTTCGGTCGGGCCGTCCATGCGCAGCTCACCGCGCTCCAGCCACAGGACCCGGTCGCAGGTGTCGCGGATCGACTTGTTGTTGTGACTGACCAGAAACACCGTGCCGGCGTGCTCGCGCAGTTCGCGGATCCGCTCCTCGGAGCGCTTGCGGAAGGCCGCGTCGCCGGTGGCCAGCGCCTCGTCGATCATGAGGACGTCGTGGTCCTTGGCGGCGGCGATGGAGAACCGCAGCCGGGCCGCCATGCCGGAGGAGTAGGTGCGCATGGGCAGGGTGATGAAATCGCCCTTGTCGTTGATGCCGGAGAACTCGACGATCTCCTGGTAGCGGGCCCTGATGTCCTCCCGGGACATGCCCATGGCGAGGCCGCCCAGGATGACGTTGCGCTCGCCCGTGAGGTCGTTCATCAGGGCCGCGTTGACGCCGAGCAGCGAGGGCTGGCCGTTGGTGTAGACCCGGCCCTTCTCGGCGGGCAGCAGGCCCGCGATGGCGCGCAGCAAAGTGGACTTGCCGGAGCCGTTGGAGCCGATCAGGCCGATGGCCTCGCCCCGGTAGGCGACGAAGGAGACCCCGCGGACGGCGTGCACCTTGCGGACACCCCGGTCGTCGCCGCGCTTGAAGATGCGGCTGAGGGCGACCGTCGCGCTGCCCTTGCCGGTCTTGGCGCCGTTGACCCGGTAGACGATGTGGACGTCCTCCGCGATGACGGTGGGGATCCGCTCCCCGATGGTCTGCTCAGCCACGGCCGTACCGCTCCTCCGCCTTCCAGAAGTACACGAAACCGCCGACGAACAGGACCACGGCCCAGACGAGGGCGACGGCCCAGACGTGCGGCGGGAGGTTCGAGGCGCCGTAGCCGTCGATGAGCGCGAAGCGCATCAGGTCCATGAAGACGGTGGCGGGGTTCACCTGGAGGAGCGTGCGCGCCCACCCCGGGCGGCCCTCCATCATCTTGGTGATCGAGAACATCACGCCGGACATGTACATCCAGGTGCGCAGGACGAACGGCAGCAGCTGGGCGAGGTCCGGGGTCTTGGCGCCCATCCGGGCCACGATCAGGGCCAGTCCCGTGTTGAACAGGAACAGCAGGAACAGGATCGGGACGACCAGCACCCAGGACAGACCCGGGCGGCTGCCGAACCCGACCACCACGGCGACCATGACGATCATCGAGAACAGCAGCTGCTGGAGCTGCTGGAGCGCGAAGGAGATCGGCAGCGAGGCGCGCGGGAAGTGCAGCGCGCGCACCAGACCGAGGTTGCCGGAGATCGCCCGCACACCCGTCATGATCGAGCTCTGCGTGAACGTGAAGGTGAACACGCCGGTGACCAGGAACGGGATGTAGACGTCCTGCGACATGCCCCGGCTGGCGTGCAGGATGACGCCGAAGATGAAGTAGTACACGGCCGCGTTCAGCAGCGGCGTGGCCACCTGCCAGAGCTGGCCGAGCTTGGCCTGGCTGTACTGGGCCGTGAGCTTGGCCTGCGAGAAGGCCAGGATGAAGTGGCGCCGTCCCCAGAGCTGGCGTACGTACTCGACGAGCGAGGGGCGTGCGCCGCTCACCGCGAGCCCGTACCGGGCGGCGAGCTGCGCCGCCGTGAGGCCCTCGTCGGGCGACGGCACCGCGGTCACCGCGACACCGCCGTCATGCGTTGTCTCACTCAAGGGTGGAAGCCTTCGTCTCCGGATCCGTCTTCGGATGCACCGTCGGATTCGTCTTACGTTTGTCTTACGCAATTGTGCTACTGGGCGCGACACGTCTCCGCCATCGGAGACGACTTCGGGGGATGTCCGCGGGCCGTTGCGCGCGGACACGCACCTCCGAGCTTGTCAGATCACCGGGGGACGGCCCAGTCGCGTGAGTTTCCACACGGTCCGCCAGCGCATCGGGCGGCGGGGTCCGCACGGGGTGGTCCAGCCCTCCCGGAAGCCGGCGAACCAGGCGTGCAGGGCCGGGCGGGAGGGGCGGCGCACCAGGGTCAGCAGCAGCCACACCCCGAGGTAGACCGGGACCAGGAGGGCGGGCAGGTTGCGGCGGGCCAGCCAGACCCGGTTGCGGGCCACCATCCGGTGGTAGACCGCGTGCCGGGAGGGGGCGGTGGTGGGGTGGAACAGCACCATGTCGGAGCGGTAGTCGATCATCCAGCCGGCGTCCAGGGCCCGCCAGGCCAGGTCGGTCTCCTCGTGGGCGTAGAAGAACTCGTCCGGCAGGCCGCCGACCTCGGCGAGGACCTGGGTGCGGACGGCGTTGGCGCCGCCGAGGAAGGTGGTGACCCGGGAGGAGCGCATCGGGTCGGAGGCCCGCAGCCGCGGCACGTGCCGGCGCTGGGTCTGCCCGGTGTCCGGGTCGGCGATGCGGAAGCTGATGATGCCGAGCTTCGAGTCGGCGGTGAAGGCCTGGCGGCACAGCTCGGCGGTGTCGTGCTCGGCGAGCAGGCCGTCGTCGTCGAGGAAGAGCAATATGTCGACATCGCGACCGCTGGGGCCGAAGGCCTCTATGCCGACGTTGCGGCCGCCGGGAATGCCGAGGTTCTCGGGCAGTTCCAGGGTGCGGACGCCTTCGGGGACGGCCGGGACGGGCGAGCCGTTGCCGACGACGACCACCTCGACCGGGTCGCCGTGCTGCTTGGCCACCGAGTCGAGGAGGGCGCGCAGTTCGTCGGGGCGGTTGCCCATGGTGATGACGACCGCGCCGACCTTCGGTCCGGCGCTCACCGCAGCCTGCTCGACGCGAGGACGGAGACCAGGTGCAGCAGGGTCTGGAGCAGTGCGATGCCGGCGAGCACCGCGGTGCCCAGGCGGGTGAAGAAGAGGTCGCCGCGGACCTGGTCGACGATCGCGAGGGCCAGGATCAGCAGGGACGCCTCGATGCCGAGGATGAGCCGGTGGAACCGGAGCAGGGCGGCGGCCCGGCGGGCCAGCGCCATCCCGGAGGAGCGCATCTCGGCGGCGGCCTCCTTGACCACGGGCAGCCCGGCCTGGTGGCGGGCGACGCCGACCAGGTCGGTCTCGGCCTTGATCAGGATGGCGCCGAGCGCGGCCAGGGTGCCGAGGAAGGCCCACAGCCAGTCGATGCGGCCGGTGCCGAACAGGTCGGCAGCGCGCAGTCCGAGCCCGACCAGGACGGCCGCGTCGGTGAGGTACGCCCCGACCCGGTCGAGATAGACCCCGCCCAGCGAGTACTGCTGCTTCCAGCGCGCGACCTCGCCGTCGACGCAGTCCAGCAGCAGGTACATCTGGACGCAGACGACGCCGAGCACGGCGCCCGTGATCCCCGGCACCAGCAGGGCCGGGGCCGCGAGCACGCCGAAGACGGTCATCAGGTACGTGAGCTGGTTGGGCGTGACCCTGGTGTTCACCAGGTAGCGGTCCACCCGCAGGGACACCTCGCGCATGTAGAGGCGTCCCATCCAGTGCTCACCGCTGCGCCGGTCCTTGACCCCAGCGGGGTGCACGACCGGACGGAGTTCAGCTACCGATGGCCTTGACATAGTCGACGTAGATGTCCTTGATCTGGTGGGTCTTGAGGTCGAGGTGTTCGAGGATGGTGTAGCGGCCGGGCCGGGTCTCCGGAGCGAACTCCACGGCCCGGACGAACTCGTCCACCGTGAAGCCGATCTCCTCCGGCAGCACCGGCAGTCCGTGCCGGCGCAGCACGCCGGCCATGTACACGGACTCCTCGTGGGCTCCGCGCAGGTACATCGCGAAGGCCGCGCCGAGCCCGCACTGCTCGCCGTGGCTGGCGGCACGCCTGGGGAACAGCAGGTCGAAGGCGTGGTTGATCTCGTGACAGGCGCCGGAGGACGGGCGGGAGTCGCCCGACACCGACATGGCGATCCCGCTCAGCACCAGCGCCTCGGCGAGGACCTGGAGGAAGTCGTTCTCGCCGATGCCGCCGGGGTGGCGCAGCACCGCCTCGCCGGCCTGCCGGGCCATGGCGGCCGCCAGACCGTCGATCTTCTCGCCGTTGACGCGGTGGGACAGCTCCCAGTCCGCGATCGCCGAGATGTTGGAGACGGCGTCCCCGATGCCCGAGCGCACGAAGCGCGCCGGGGCCTCCCGGATGACGTCGAGGTCGATGACGACCGCGATCGGGTTCGGCACGCCGTAGGAGCCGCGGCCCGCGTCGTTGTCGAGGGTGGCGACCGGCGAGCACAGACCGTCGTGCGCGAGGTTGGTCGGCACGGCGACCAGCGGCAGGCCGACCCGGGCCGCGGCGAACTTCGCGCAGTCGATGATCTTGCCGCCGCCGAGGCCGACGACCGCGTCGTAGCGGCCGGCCTTGATCTCGCCGGCCAGCCGGATCGCGTCGTCGAGGGTGCCGCCGCCGACCTCGTACCAGGTGGCGCCGGGCAGGGTGGGGGAGACGCGCTCGCGCAGCCTGGAGCCGGAGCCGCCGCTGACCGCGACGGCGAGCCGGCCCGAGTGCGAGATGCGTTCGTCGGCGAGCACACCCGCCAGGTCGTCGAGGGCACCCGGGCGGATGTCCACGACGACCGGCGAGGGGATCAGCCGGGTCAGTACTGGCACGCGATCTCCCGTCCCCTGGCGAGATCGTCGTGGTTGTCGATCTCGACCCACCGGACGTCGCCGATCGGCGCCACGTCGATGCGGAAGCCGCGGTTGACCAGTTCCTGGTAGCCGTGCTCGTAGAACTGCTGCGGGTCGGTCTCCCAGACCGCCTTGAGCGCGTCGGCGAGCTCGGGGGCCGCGTCGCCCTCGATGAGCGTGACGCCGATGTACTCGCCGGTGGCCTCGGCGGGGTCCATCAGCTTCGTGATCTTCGTCATGCCCTGGTCGGCGCCGACGACGACCTTCATCTCCTCGTCGGCGAGGTCCTTGACCGTGTCCAGCGCCAGGATGATCTTCTTGCCGTCGCCGCGGGCGGCCAGCAGCGTCTGCTCGACGGAGACCGGGTGGACGGTGTCGCCGTTGGCGAGGATCACGCCGTCCTTGAGGGCGTCACGGCCGCACCAGAGGGAGTAGGCGTTGTTCCACTCCTCGGCCTTGTCGTTGTCGATGAGGGTGAGCCGGAGACCGTACTTCCGCTCCAGGGCCGCCTTGCGCTCGTACACGGCCTCCTTGCGGTAGCCGACGATGACCGCGACCTCGGTCAGCCCGATCTCGGCGAAGTTGCCGAGGGTCAGGTCGAGAACCGTGGGCTCGCCCTCTATGCCCGCGGGCCCCACCGGCACCAGCGCCTTGGGCAGGCTGTCGGTGTAGGGGCGCAGACGCCGTCCGGCGCCGGCCGCCAGCACGAGGCCGATCATGCGGGTTCTCCTTCATCGTGTACGGCGGGCGCCCCTGCGGACACCCAGAAGCGGATGCTCTCGACGAGCACCAGCCCGGCCACGACCACGGCCAGGACCGTGAGCGCGACCTTGAACTGCGCGGCGGTGAGCACCGCGGCCAGGACGGTGACCAGCAGCACGCGCCCTTCCTGCCCCCCGATGGCGCGGACCAGCCAGACCGGCGGCGCTCCGGCGTTCCCGCGGATGCGGTACACCGTGTCGTAGTGATGGTAGGCGACGGCGGCCACCAGGCCGAAAGCCGCAGGAAGGGCTCCGTTCACCCCGGATTTGCCTGCGAGGACGAGCACGGTGCCGTACTCGGCGGCGCGGAAGAGGGGCGGGACCAGCCAGTCGAGGGCGCCCTTGAGCGGTCCTGCGAGGGCCCGGCCGGAGGCGACAACGTAGACCAGGGCACCCACGACCGGCGCCCAGGTCGCCCCGGAGAGGAGGGAGGCGGTGAGAACCGCCACTCCGCAGAGAGCCAGGAGGAGCGGATGGCCGATCGGGGTGCGTCCGCCGGTGCGGGACCAGAATCCCGCGAGGGGGCCGTTGTCGGCCAGGTCGGCGAGCGCCCCGGCCGCCCGGTCCGTGCGCTTCGCCTTCCGGGTCAGCGACCGCAGGACCCGTCCCGCCGTGGTGTAGGTCGCCGCGCAGGCACAGCCGGCCAGCAGCACGTAGAAGGTGATCCGCGGGGTGGTGGCCGCCGTGAGGACGGCTATGAGCGCCCATCGTTCGCCGATGGGCAGGACTATCATCCGGCGCACCCAGACCGTCCAGCCGACGCTGTCCAGCTTGTCGGAGAGCGCGGCGGTGGGGCTGGTGTTGGCGGTCGCGTCGTGGTTGGCCTCGTTGAAGGAGAAGTCGACCACGTGCCGGCAGGTCTGGAGGATCATCGCGCCCAGCGCCAGCGCCCATACGTCGTCGCCGCCGCGGGCGGCGCCCAGGGCGAGGCCCGCGTAGTAGGCGTACTCCTTGGCCCGGTCGAAGGTGGCGTCCAGCCAGGCGCCGAGCGTGGAGTACTGCAGGGAGTAGCGGGCCAGCTGGCCGTCGGTGCAGTCCAGGACGAACGAGCAGATCAGCAGGGCGCCCGCGGCGACGAAGCCGATCCGGGTGCCCGTGGCCGCGCAGGCCGCCGCGACCAGGGCGGTGAGCAGCGAGGCGGTGGTGACCTGGTTCGGGGTCAGTCCGCGCCGGGCGCACCAGCGGGCGAGGTAGCGGGAGTACGGGCTGATGAAGAAGGTGGTGAAGAAGCCGTCGCGGGACTTCACGGCCGACTTCAGGCGGACCGCCTCGTCGTCCACGGCGGCGACGGCCTGCCGTACCTCGTTGCGGCCCTGCGGGTCGTCGGGGACGGCGGCGACGAGACTGCCCAGCTCGGGGCGGTGGACGTCGGCGTCCAGGGCGGTGACCAGGCCGTCGACGGCGAGGTCGGTGCCGCCGCCCGCGGCGGCCTCCCGGGCCAGCGCCCGGCCGAGGGCCTGGCGGCCGGCCGGCTGGGCGGTGACGGCGCCGGGGATCGCGGCGAGCGGGAAGCGCGGGTCGGTCAGGCCGAGACGCAGGGCGTGCAGGTGGCCGACGAAGCGGGCGTCGACGAGGGCCACGCGCCGGTCGGCCGGTACGCCCGCGAGGAGGTTCCCGGCCTCGGCGGCGTCGGCGGCCGGCAGCACCTCGAAGCCGAGCGCCCGCAGATCGCTCTCCAGTGACGATCCGGGGACCGGCTGACCGGTGACGATTGCGGTCGACAACCGAACTCACTCCCTGGGTGCGGCGCACGGCGCGCCGGTTTCTCCTGCGTGGTGGGGCTCGGTGTGCCTGGTGGCCCCCGGGCGGCATTCGGCAGAGGTTAGCGGATGGTGAGGACTGCTTGTTCACCGGCCGTTCACGGCCCGGTCGGCCCACTCTGTCCCGGCCTTTGCCGAGATCATCATCCGTGATCCGGGCCCCGGCCCACAAACCGCGCTCGCAGAACGGGCATTGGGGACACCGGGCCGTACGGCGCGGCGAGTACCGACCGACCACCCGGGATGCGCACCCACTCACCCCGGGTAACTGAGGGTGCCCTGACCTGGAGTTCGTTTCCGCAGGTCAGAGTAGATGACAACGGTAGTCGGTGCCGCGTTGCCGGATACCCCCCACCCGTAGTTCACTGTGATCCCGGGCGGAACGAAGGAGGCGTGATCCATGGGGGCAGGGCACGACCACGGCCACACCCACGCACCGGCCACCAATACGGCCGCGGCGGCGTACCGCGGGCGGCTCCGGGTGGCGCTCGCCATCACCATCGGGGTGATGACGGTCGAGATCGCCGGCGGTCTGCTGGCCGACTCGCTCGCGCTGATCGCGGACGCGGCCCACATGGCGACCGACGCGCTGGGCCTCGGCATGGCCCTGCTGGCCATCCACTTCGCCAACCGCCCGCCCAGCACCCACCGCACCTTCGGTCTCGCCCGCGCCGAGATCCTCGCCGCCCTGGCGAACTGCCTGCTGCTGCTCGGGGTCGGCGGCTACGTGCTGTACGAGGCGGTCCAGCGGTTTCTCACGCCCGCGGACACCCGCGGCGGCCTGATGATCGCGTTCGGTCTGATCGGCCTGGTCGCGAACATGATCTCGCTCACGTTGCTGGTGCGCGGCCAGCGGGAGAGCCTGAACGTGCGCGGCGCCTTCCTGGAGGTGGCGGCCGACGCGCTGGGCTCGCTGGCGGTGCTGGTCTCGGCCGTGGTGATCCTCACCACCGGCTGGCAGGCGGCGGACCCGGTCGCCTCGCTGGTGATCGGCCTGATGATCGTGCCGAGGACGGTGAAGCTGCTGCGCGAGACCCTGGACGTCCTGCTGGAGGCGGCGCCGCGGGATGTCGACATGTCCGAGGTACGGGCGCACATCCTGGCACTGGACGGCGTGGAGGACGTCCACGATCTGCACGCCTGGACGATCACTTCCGGGCTGCCCGTGCTGTCGGCGCACGTGGTGGTCCGCTCGGACGTGCTGAGCGCCATCGGCCACGAGAAGCTGCTGCACGAACTGCAGGGCTGCCTGGGCCACCACTTCGACCTGGAGCACTGCACCTTCCAGCTGGAGCCGGGCGGCCACGCGGAGCACGAGGCCCGGCTCTGCCACTGACCCCGTCACGGCCGGGACCTGGAACGCAGCGCTCCGCACTCCCCCGGCGTCCTGGTGTTCGAGGCCCCCGGACGGTTCCCTCCGGCACCCGTAGGGCACGATCAACTACCGGGTCCCTCTTCCGGCGTGCCCGTGCCGGGAAGTGCCGGGAGTGTCGGATTCGTACGGCAGACTTGGTGCGAAGACCGAGGCGAAGGATGGGTATGCCGATCACACCTGCCACCGCGACGCAGAGCACGTCAGAAGGGACCGCAGACGCGATTTTCCTCGAACTCGTCGATGAGAAGGGTGTGACCATCGGCACCGCGGAGAAGCTCGCCGCGCACCAGCCGCCCGGCCGGCTGCACCGGGCGTTCTCCGTCTTCCTCTTCGACGAACACGGCAGACTGCTGCTCCAGCAGCGGGCGCTGGGCAAGTACCACTCCCCCGGCGTGTGGTCCAACACCTGCTGTGGGCATCCCTACCCCGGCGAGGCACCCTTCGCGGCGGCGGCCCGGCGGACCTTCGAGGAGCTGAGGGTCTCCCCGTCGCTGCTCGCCGAGGCGGGCACGGTCCGCTACAACCACCCGGACCCGGCCTCCGGCCTGGTCGAGCAGGAGTACAACCACCTGTTCGTCGGCATGGTCCAGGCGCCGCTCGCGCCGGACCCGGAGGAGGTCGAGGCGACCGTCTTCGTGACGGCCGCCGAGCTGATCGAACGGCACGCCCGGGACCCCTTCTCCGCCTGGTTCATGACCGTGCTGGACGCGGCCCGCCCGGCGATCAGGGAGCTGACGGGCCCGTCCGCGGGCTGGTGAACCCCCTCAGGGCAGCGTCGCGGGTTTGAGCGGCAGGGCGGCCCAGATCACCTTGCCGCCGCTCGACGTGTGTTCCACGTCCACCACTCCGCCCGCCTCCCGGGCCACCTCCCGCACCAGCAGCAGCCCCCGGCCGCCGGTCTGGCCGTGGTCGGCCTCCAGGGCGGTCGGGCGGTAGGGGTGGTTGTCCTCCACCGACACCCGCACCCACTCGGCACCGACGGCGACCTCGACGGCGAGCATCGGCGACAGCAGCGCCGCGTGCTTGACCGCGTTGGTGACCAGCTCGGAGACGATCAGCAACAGCCCGTACACCAGGTCCTCCGAGACCGGGACGCCCTGGCGGTGGAGCAGGTCCCGTACGGCGCGCCGCGCCTGCGGGACCGAGGCGTCCACGGCGGCGGCGGTGAACCGCCAGATTCCTTCGTACGGCAGCGGATCCGGCGGCGGCGCGCCGCCCGCCTGTGGGCGCGGGTCGTGCCCGCGCCCGTGGTTCTCCATCGTCCGGTCGCCACCCTCGCGCTCGATTGTCACCACACGTCGAGTGTTGGTAACGACCTGCTCCGCTCCGGATGACTGAACACAAGTCAGCAACTATCGAACGGATCTGACCATTGGCGTATGACAAGGTCAGTTGTGGGGCGACTCCTGCCCTCTTGAATGCCGACTTCGCGAACTATTCGGGTTGTACGGGTATGAGAACTTTCCGAGGTCGACGAGTGCGCCTGCCGGCACCACCGGAACTCCGCCTCCTGCGGCGCGGATACCATCCGGCCCCATGGAGCCCCGCCTCGACCACCAGGTCAGTAACGCCGTCGCCACGGTAGTCATCGGCAACCCGGCCAAACGCAACGCGATGACCGCCGGGATGTGGCGTTCCCTGCCGCCCCTCCTGGACGGTCTCGCGGCCGACCCCGCCGTACGGGTCCTCGTCCTCACCGGCGAGGGCGGCACCTTCTGCGCGGGCGCCGACATCTCCAGCCTCCGGGGCTCCGCCGCCGAGGCGCAGACCCTCGCCGGCGCCGCCGAGGAGGCACTCGCCGCCTTCCCCAAGCCGACCCTCGCCGCGGTGCGCGGCCACTGCGTCGGCGGCGGCTCGCAGCTCGCCGCCGCCTGCGATCTGCGGTTCGCCGAGGAGGGCGCGTCGTTCGGGGTCACACCGGCCAGACTCGGCATCGTCTACCCGGCCGCCTCGACCCGCCGCCTGGTGTCCCTGGTCGGTCCGGCCACCACCAAGTACCTCCTCTTCTCCGGCGAGCTGGTCGACACGGAGCGGGCGCTGCGCTGCGGTCTGGTCGACGAGGTGCTGCCGGAGGGAGAACTGGACAAGCGGGTGGCGGAGTTCACCCGGATCCTGGCCGCCCGCTCGCAGCTGACCCAGGCCGCCGCGAAGGAGTTCGCGAACGGCCGCACGGACCGGGACGCGCACTGGGCGGAGCAGGCGCGCGGCAGTGACGACACCGCCGAGGGGGTCGCCGCGTTCCTGGAGCGCCGCCCGCCGCGGTTCACCTGGTCGCTTCCCGGCCGAGGATGAACCGGCCCGACCTCTGGAGTACGTACCAACCAGTCAGTAGCGTTCCGACCATGACAACCGCCGCCCTGGAGCCGCGCGCCGGCCGCCGCTGCAACACCCTGCTCAACTCCCTGCACGCGACCCACTTCTTCAGTCCCGAACTGGCCGAGGAACTGGCCGCGCTCGGGGTCACCCATCCGCGGGCCGTCAACTTCGCGGTGCGAGCGGCCGCGCTGGGGCCGGTCGGGGCCGGCACGGTGACGGCGACGTTCTACAACTACAAGTACGAGCTGGTGGCCCGGCATGTGCCGGCCGTCTGGGACATCGCGTCCCCGAAGGACGTCCTCGCCGCACGCGCGCGTGCCGTCGACGCGTCGATGCGGCGGCTGCTCGGCGCGGACGCGGTGGTCTCCGACGGGATGGCCGAGGCCGCGGAGCTCGCGCTGCGCGCCACCGAGGCCTGCTCGCGCTCCGGCCGCCCGCTGTACGCCGCCCACGCGGACCTGCCGGTGCCGCGGGAGCCGCACCTCGCCTACTGGTACGCGGGCACGCTGCTGCGCGAGCACCGCGGCGACGGACATCTCGCGGTGCTGCTGGCGGCCGGGCTGGACGGGCTGGAGGCGGTGGTGACGCACACGGCCACCGGCAAGGGCATGGCCCCGAAGTGGGTGTTCGCCACGCGCGGCTGGAGCCAGGACGACTGGGACGCGGCGGTGGCACGGCTGCGGGAGCGCGGGCTGCTCGACGCGGCGGGCGAGCTGACCGGGGCGGGGGTGGCGCTGCGGACGGAGATCGAGGCGGAGACGGACCGACTGGACCGGGCGCCGTACGAGCATCTGGGGGCCGACGGGGTCACCCGCCTGACAGAACTGGCGGCGGGCTTCACGAGAGCCGCGGTGGCGGCCGGGGCCTTCCCCACGGACCTCCTCGGCAAGGGGTGACGCGACCCGGGTGGATTCGGTCGGGTGTGCGAGGGATTTCCCGGGTGGTTCACGGATTCGTGGGGAGTCCGTGTCGCGGAACGGTGCCCTGGGGCCCGGTTGTCGGTGTCACCTGCCACAATTGCGGCGCAACCTCAGTGGAGAAGGCGGTACGGGATCGTGACGACACCCGGGTCCCTGGTTCCAGGGTCCATCGAAGGCAGGATCGCCGAGGAGCTCGGCGTACGGGAGCGGCAGGTCAAGGCTGCCGTGGAGCTGCTCGACGGCGGTTCGACGGTGCCCTTCATCGCCCGCTACCGCAAGGAAGCGACCGAGATGCTCGACGACGCGCAGCTGCGCACGCTGGAGGAGCGGCTGCGCTACCTGCGGGAGCTGGAGGATCGGCGGACGGCGATCCTGGAGTCGGTGCGGGAGCAGGGCAAGCTCACCGACGAGCTGGCGGCGCAGATCCGCGGCGCCGAGACCAAGGCGCGGCTGGAGGACATCTACCTGCCGTACAAGCCGAAGCGGCGGACCAAGGCGCAGATCGCCCGGGAGGCCGGTCTGGAGCCGCTGGCCGAGGGGCTGCTCGGGGACCCGGGGGTGGAGCCGCTGGCGGCCGCCGCCGCCTTCGTCGACGCCGACAAGGGTGTCGCCGATCCGCAGGCCGCCCTGGAGGGCGCCCGCGCGATCCTCACCGAGCGGTTCTCGGAGGACGCCGACCTCGTCGGTGAGCTGCGTGAGCGCATGTGGGTGCGCGGCCGGCTGGCCGCGAAGGTACGGGACGGCAAGGAAGAGGCGGGCGCGAAGTTCGCCGACTACTTCGACTTCGCGGAGCCGTTCACCGCGCTGCCCTCGCACCGCATCCTGGCGATGCTGCGCGGCGAGAAGGAGGAGGTCCTCGACCTCGTCCTGGAGCCGGAGGAGCCGACCGAGGGCCCGTCCTCCTTCGAGGGGATCGTCGCCCACCGGTTCGGGATCGCCGACCGGGGGCGGCCGGCCGACAAGTGGCTGTCGGACACGGTCCGCTGGGCCTGGCGCACCCGTCTCCTCGTCCACCTGGGCATCGACCTGCGGCTGCGGCTGCGTACGGCCGCCGAGGACGAGGCGGTCGACGTCTTCGCGGCGAACCTGCGCGACCTGCTGCTCGCCGCCCCGGCCGGCACGCGCGCGACGCTGGGCCTGGACCCCGGCTTCCGGACCGGCGTGAAGGTCGCCGTCGTCGACGCCACCGGCAAGGTGGTCGCCACCGACGTCATCTACCCGCACGTCCCGGCCAACAAGTGGGACGAGGCGATCGCCAAGCTGGCCCGGCTCGCCAAGGAGCACGCGGTCGACCTGATCGCGATCGGCAACGGCACGGCCTCCCGCGAGACCGACAAGCTCGCCGGTGACCTCATCACCAGGCACCCGGAGCTGACGCTCACCAAGGTGATGGTGTCCGAGGCCGGCGCGTCCGTGTACTCGGCCTCCGCGTTCGCCTCGCAGGAGCTGCCCGACATGGACGTGTCGCTGCGCGGCGCCGTCTCCATCGCCCGTCGGCTCCAGGACCCGCTGGCCGAGCTGGTGAAGATCGACCCCAAGTCGATCGGCGTCGGCCAGTACCAGCACGACCTCTCCGAGGTGAAGCTGTCGCGCTCGCTGGACGCGGTGGTCGAGGACTGTGTGAACGGCGTCGGCGTCGACGTCAACACCGCCTCCGCGCCGCTCCTCGCCCGGGTCTCCGGCATCACCTCCGGGCTCGCCGAGAACATCGTCGCCCACCGGGACACCAACGGGCCGTTCACGTCCCGCTCACAGCTGAAGAACGTGTCCCGGCTCGGCCCGAAGGCGTACGAGCAGTGCGCGGGCTTCCTGCGCATCCGCGGCGGCGACGACCCGCTGGACGCGTCGAGCGTGCACCCGGAGGCGTATCCCGTCGTACGGCGCATGGTCAAGACGTCGGGCCAGGAGGTGGCCGCGCTCATCGGCAACACCGGTGCGCTGCGCTCGCTGCGGCCGACGGACTTCGTGGACGAGACGTTCGGTCTGCCGACCGTCACCGACATCCTGAAGGAGCTGGAGAAGCCGGGTCGCGACCCGCGTCCGGCCTTCAAGACGGCCACCTTCAAGGAGGGCGTCGAGAAGATCGCCGACCTCTCCCCGGGGATGGTCCTGGAGGGGGTCGTCACGAACGTGGCGGCGTTCGGCGCGTTCATCGACGTCGGCGTCCACCAGGACGGTCTGGCGCACGTCTCCGCGCTGTCGAAGACCTTCGTCAAGGACCCGCGGGACGTGGTGAAGCCGGGTGACATCGTCAAGGTGAAGGTCCTCGACGTGGACATCCCGCGCAAGCGGATCTCGCTGACGCTGCGGCTGGACGACGAGGCGGCGCCGCCTCAGGGCGGCCGACAGGGCGACGGCGGTGAGCGCCGTCAGCGGGGCGGCCGTCCGCCGCAGCAGCGGCAGCAACAGCAGCGCCAGGGAGGCGGCAGCCCTCGCCAGGGGGCCGCGCCCGCACCGGCGAACAGCGCGATGGCCGACGCTCTGCGCCGGGCCGGGCTGCTGGGCGGCGGGAAGAACGGGAAGCGCTGACCGTACCCGCCGAGGGACGCGGGTCGCCGCGGGTCCGTTGCGGCCCGCGGCGCCGGTCGGTCAGGTCCCCTTGGGCGGCTGGGGGGTGCCGTTCATCCGGGCGCGGTTCTCCGCGAGGAGTTCCTGGACGCGCTGTTCGACCTCCACGGGGTCTATGCCGAGGGCGCGGCCCATGTGGATGGACCACACCTCCGAGCGCACGTTGGTCTCGAAGTCCAGGTCGGCACGGACGTTCTCACGGGCGGCCTGCCGGTTCTGGCTCACCATCACGAACGTGGACAGGAAGATCGCCTCCAGACTGACGATCATGGTGAGCAGTCCGAAGGGGAACGGGTCCCAGATCGCGCCCCGGCCGAACACGCCCTCGTTGCACACGATCCAGACCGCGAACCACACGGCGTGCAGATACACGAACGTCATCGTCCCGGAGAAGGCGGTGACGGCGTCCGCGATGCGGTCCTGGGTGCCGCGCAGCTGCGCGAGGACGACCTGTTCGTTCGCGATCCGAGGGGCCGACCGCTTCGGCGATGTGCTCATGGCGATTCTCCTGCCAGGTGTCCAGCGATGATCGCAGCGTACGGTGCGGCTTCCCGCGCCCCTTCGGGGAGCCCGCGGCTAGCGTTCGGTCACCTTGCCCGCCGCCACCTCCAGGCGGCGGTTGACGTGGATCGCGTCCAGCATGCGGCGGTCGTGGGTGACCAGGAGGAGGGTGCCCTCGTAGGAGTCGAGCGCCGATTCCAGCTGCTCGATCGCCGGCAGGTCCAGGTGGTTCGTCGGCTCGTCGAGGACGAGGAGGTTGACACCGCGGCCCTGGAGCAGGGCCAGGGCGGCACGGGTCCGCTCCCCCGGTGACAACGTGGCCGCGGAGCGCAGCACATGGTCCTGTTTGAGGCCGAACTTGGCCAGCAGGGTGCGGACTTCGACCGGTTCGGTGTCCGGTACGGCCGCGGCGAAGGCGTCCAGCAGGGACTCGGTGCCGTGGAAGAGCTTGCGGGCCTGGTCGACCTCGCCGACCAGCACGCCGGAGCCGAGGGCCGCGTGCCCGGCGTCCAGTTCCACCCGGCCCAGCAGCGCTGCGAGCAGCGTCGACTTGCCCGCGCCGTTCGCACCGGTCACCGCGACCCGGTCCGCCCAGTCGATCTGGAGGGACACCGGGCCGAAGGTGAAGTCCCCGCGCCGTACCTCGGCGTCCCGCAGGGTGGCGACGACGGCGCCGGAGCGCGGGGCGGCCGCGATCTCCATGCGCAGTTCCCACTCCTTGCGGGGCTCCTCGACGACCTCCAGGCGTTCGATCATGCGCTGGGTCTGACGGGCCTTGGCGGCCTGCTTCTCGCTGGCCTCGCTGCGGAACTTGCGGCCGATCTTGTCGTTGTCGTTGCCCGCCTTGCGCCGGGCGTTCTTGACGCCCTTGTCCATCCAGCCGCGCTGCATCTGGGCACGGTCCTGGAGGGCGGACTTCTTGTCGGCGTACTCGTCGTAGTCCTCGCGGGCGTGCCGGCGGGCCGTCTCGCGCTCCTCCAGGTAGGCGTCGTAGCCGCCGCCGTAGAGGTTGATCTGGTTCTGGGCCAGGTCGAGTTCGAGGATCTTGGTGACCGTGCGGGTGAGGAACTCGCGGTCGTGGCTGACCACGACCGTGCCGGCGCGCAGGCCGGTCACGAAGCGTTCGAGGCGCTCCAGGCCGTCCAGGTCGAGGTCGTTGGTGGGCTCGTCGAGGAGGAAGACGTCGTAGCGGGAGAGGAGCAGGGAGGCGAGGCCGGCGCGGGCGGCCTGGCCGCCGGAGAGGGAGGTCATCGGCTGGTCGAGGCCGACGGCCAGGCCGAGGGAGTCGGCGACCTCCTCGGCCCGCTCCTCCAGGTCGGCGCCACCGAGGTCGAGCCAGCGTTCCAGGGCCGTCGCGTACGCGTCGTCGGCCCCTGGCGCCCCGTCGACGAGGGCCTGGGTCGCCTCGTCCATCACGCGCTGGGCCTCGGCGACCCCGGTGCGGCGGGCGAGGAAGGCGCGGACGGTCTCGCCCGGCCGCCGCTCCGGTTCCTGGGGCAGGTGGCCGACGGTCGCGGTCGGCGGGGAGAGCCGCAGTTCGCCCTGTTCGGGGGCGGTGAGCCCGGCGAGCAGACGGAGCAGGGTGGACTTGCCCGCCCCGTTGGCACCGACCAGCCCGATCACGTCCCCGGGCGCGACGACGAGGTCGAGCCCGGAGAAGAGGGAGCGGTCGCCGTGCCCGGCGGCGAGGTTCTTGGCGACGAGAGTGGCAGTCATCAGAACGCCGATCCTAATGTCCGTGGGGCGCGGGGGTCAGCGCGCCGTCGCCTGCACCAGGACGCTCCCGGCGGTGCGGGCCACGACGAAGGACCCGCCCCTGGCCGTCCTGCCGTCCAGGGGGATGCGGTGGCTGCCGGGCTCCAGGACGCCGTCGAAGAGTTCATGGGTGCGGGGGCGGGAGAACCGGTCCAGGCGGTACGCCGTGACCCGTACCCGGCAGGGCGTGATGACCTCCACGCCGGCGGCGCCGTCGGCGGCGACCAGGCGGGCGAGGCGGCGCTGCGGGAGCGGGCTGCGGTCAAGGGCGTGTTCGATCTGGGCGACGAGGAGCGGGACGATCGGGGCGAGCCCGTCCACGTAGGCCACCGCCACGCCGGTCCGCTCGAACGCCTGGCGTACGGCGGTCCGCTCCGTGTCACCGACCGCGGGACCGAAGGCGACGGCTCCGTAGCCGCGGAGTTCCTCGGCGGGGACGCCCTCGGCGTCGCGGGTGATGTCGGCGCCGATGCCGATGGCGCGCAGGGCCGCGGCCAGTCTGGCGAGAAGGGCGACGCGGGCGCCGATCAGCAGCACCCGGCGGCCGGGCGGCGGCCCGGAGTCCGCCAGGAGCGCGCCGAGGGCCTCTCGGTACCCGGGCCCGTGGAAGCGGAACGGGCCGATGCCGTGGTAGCCGTTGAGCTCCAGGTCGGCGTGTTCGGCGGTCTGCCAGGCGAAGTCCCGCCAGATGTAGTCGTCGCCGTCGCGCTCGATGACCGCGGTGACCGCGCCGCAGGCGAGGTCCTCGCACTCGGGGCAGCCGTAGACGACGTAGCGGCCGTCGGGCAGCGGGGCCTCGGACTCCAGCAGAAGGCTGCGGACCTGGGCGGTGAAAATCGCGGGCGGGACGTCGGAGGCGAGCGGGGAGACGGCGTCCAGGTCGGAGAGCTGGTACAGCAGCGGGTGACCGTCGACGACGAAGTCCACGAAGTCCCGGTGGAGCTGGTAGCCGCCGTCGGCGCGGACACCGCCGGCGCGCATCGCCGGGGCCAGGCCGAAGGTCGCGTATGCGGCAGACATGCTGTGAGTATCCCCAGAGCGGGACGATCTGAGCGCGGCATGACATATTCCGCTAACGTCACACTGTGCGGTCTGAACCGGGTGACGAAGTGATCGTGGTCGGTGGCGGGGTCGTCGGACTCACCACGGCGGTGGTGCTGGCCGAGGGCGGGCGCCCGGTGCGGGTGTGGGCCAGGGAGACCGGCGGGCTCACGACCTCGGCGGTCGCCGGTGCGCTGTGGTGGCCGTACCGCATCGAGCCGGAGGCCTTGGTCGGGGAATGGGCGCTCGCCTCCTTTGTCGTGTACGCGGAGTCGGCGGCGCGGCCGGAGGAGACGGGCGTACGCCTGGTCGAGGGCGTACACGACGGCCTGCGGCTGGACGGGCTGGGCCCGTGGGCGGCCGAGGTGCCGGGACTGGCCGAGACCGCCGAAGGTCTGACGGGCCGGCTGCCGTTGATCGACATGCCGGTCCATCTGGCCTGGCTGCGGGGACGGTTGGAGCGGGCGGGCGGGACGGTCGAGGAGCGGGCGGTGGGCGCGCTGGACGAGGTGCCCGCGCCGGTCGTGGTCAACTGCACCGGCCTCGGGGCCCGTTCCCTCGTCCCGGACCCGGCCGTGCGTCCGGTGCGCGGGCAGCTGGTCGTGGTGGAGAACCCCGGGATCAGCACCTGGTACACCTCCGACGAGGTGGCGGGGGGCGCGTCCGCGTACTTCTTCCCGCAGCCGGGCGGGCTGTTGCTCGGGGGTACGGCGGAGGAGGACGCCTGGTCGCTGGAGCCGGATCCGGAGGTCGCGGCCGGGATCGTGGCGCGGTGCGCGGCGGTCCGGCCGGAGATCGCCGGGGCGCGGGTGCTGGCGCACCGGGTGGGGCTGCGGCCGTACCGGCCGGCGGTCCGGCTGGAGCGCGAGCTCCGGCCGGACGGGCGGGTGCTGGTCCACAACTACGGGCACGGCGGGGCCGGGGTCACGGTCGCCTGGGGATGCGCCCGGGAGGCGGCCGGGCTGGCGGATGCCGGCCCGGCCGCCTGAGCGGTCAGCTCGCGCGTTCACGCGGGGCGGTCAGCCCACGGGGACGCGCTGGACGGTCAGCCCGAGGGGACGTGCTGGACGGTGCGCGGGGCGCGCACGCCGTGCAGGGCGGTCTTCTCGGGGGCGGTCCACCGTGCGGAGGTCGCCCGGGTGAACGCGGCCGGGCCGCCGACCAGCGGGACCCTGGCCGTCGTCCGGGACAGGTCCACGGTGAGCGTCGGGGTGCTGGACGGCGGGTCGATGAGGTCCTTGTCCGTACCGGCGACGATCAGCGCCAGCCGGTGGCCCTTGGGCACGACGTGGTCGGTGGCGGCCAGGTCGATCGTGATCGTGTAGGCCTTGCCCGGGGTGAGCGGGACGCCCTTGCCGGGGTCGGCGTAGGTGCCGACGTCGGCCCAGCCGCGGCTGAAGACGGTGTAGTCGACGGCCTTGGTCCTGGCCGCGGTCCTCAGGAAGCAGGCGCTGTCGCCGGCCGTGCTCGCGCCCCAGCAGGTGCGGTCGGTGAGGGTGGTGATGCCCTCGGCGCCGTCGGCGTAGTCCCGGATGGTGTCGGGGCCGAGGTCTACCAGGACGGCGGTCAGGTGGGCCGTCGAGGTGGTCGGGGTGGCGGTGACGGTCACCTTGCCGGAACCTGACAGCCGCAGGTCACGGGTGAGCGGCGCGGTGAGGAAGCCGGCCTTGTCCGCGGTGGGGGTGGCGAGCTGGGCGGCCCAGTCGGTCTCGCTCTGCTGCGGGTCGTCGGTGAACGTCTCGGTACCGGAGCCCCGTTGCAGGCCGAGGGTGCCGACGCCCGGCCGGGTGCCGGTGGCGGGGCGCAGGGTGGTGGTCCGCGTGCCGCTCGGCGGCCAGACGGAGGAGGTCACCCACTGGTCGGGGTGGCGCTCGATGTCGGCCATCGGCTCGCGGTCGATGCCGTTGTCGTAGCCGAGGAGTTCATGGTCGAACCAGCGGTGCAGGGTGTCGACCCAGGCGTCGCGCCGGTAGTCGAAGGGGTCGACGTGCCCGGTCTGGGAGAGCCAGATCTTGCGCTCGACGCCGTTCTTGGCGAGGGCGTCCCACCACTGGCCGAAGTGCTTGGTGCGGACGTTGAGGTCCTGCATGCCGTGCACGAGGAAGACGCTGGCCTTCACCTTGGAGGCGTCCTTGACGTAGTCGCGCTCGGTCCACAGGCCGGTCCAGTCGCCGCTGCGCGGCGCGCCGTCGACCAGCTTCTGCTGCACGGCACCGCACTTGGCGTAGGCGTCGTCGCTCTCCACCGCGCCGGCCAGCCAGTCGGGCCCCGAGTCGTAGAGCGGGGCGCCCTGCGCGAAGTAGTAGTCGTACCAGGAGGAGATGGCGCTGATCGGGACGATCGTCTTCAGGCCCTTGACGCCGGTGGCGGCCACCCCGTTGGCGATGGTGCCGTCCCAGCTCTTGCCGATCATGCCGGTCTTCCCGTTGGTCCAGCTCGCCTTCACGGTGGTGGTGCCGGTGCGGCTGCTGTACGCCTTGGCGCGGCCGTTGAGCCAGTCGACGACGGCCTTCGCGGACTGGATGTCGGAGCGGCCGCCGACGTCCACGCAGCCGTCGGAGCGGTTGGTGCCGGCCAGGTCGACGCCCACGAAGGCGTAGCCGCGGGGCACGAAGTAGTTGTCGTAGAAGAGCGGCATCTGGACGACGTCGCCGTTCGCGTCGTACGTCTTCACCTGGCTCTCGTTGCCGCGTCCGCAGCAGGAGTAGTAGGGGCTGGCGTCCATGATGACCGGTACCTTGCGGCCCTGCGCGGCGGGCTCGGCGGGCCGGACGATGTCGGCGGCGACCCGGTCGGTCCTCCCGTCGCCGTCCGAGTCCAGGCCGGTGTCCACCCAGACGGCCTCGCGGATGGCGTCGGCGTACGAGTAGACGGGTCGGCTCTCGCGAGGGGCGCCGGAAGCCTGGGCCGCGGCCGGGGTGAGGAAGGCGGCGATCAGGGCTGCGACGGCCGCGACGGCGAACGGTCTCCAGATCGTGAAGCGCGTGCGTTTCGGCATGGGGCGGACGCTACCTGGGTCAACTCCCGTGCAGAAGGGGGCATCTGGGGGACCGTCAGGCGGATTGCGGCCGAATGGCGATCGTGTGACAGCAGGTGCCATGGACAGGCCAGGGGCCACAGGGACTGAATAGGCTCCGAACAGTTTCACGCTCCATCGACTTGGCGCTGTCCGCCGCGGTGCGGCGGGGCGCCTCGGCCCCCTACCGACCTGGAGTTCTCGTGCACCGCAGAATCCTCGCGCCGGGCGCCCTCGCGGCGGCCTCCCTGCTGCTGGCGATCCCGGCATCGGCCGCGAGCTACAGCCCCGGCGCACCGGGCATCGGCGACCCCTACTACCCGTACTACGGCAACGGCGGCTACGACGTCTCCCACTACGACCTCCGGTTGCAGTACCAGCCGGCCACCGACGAGCTGGCGGGTACGGCGACGATCCTGGCGCGCACCACCGAGGATCTGTCCAGCTTCGACCTGGACTTCCTGCTGGACGTGAGCGAGGTTCGGGTCAACGGGGTGAAGGCGGACTTCGCCACGTCCGGCCAGCACGAACTGGTCATCACCCCCAGGGCGCCGCTGGCGAAGGGCACGCAGGTCACCGTCGTCGTCCGCTACAGCGGGGTGCCGTCGACGAAGAGCGCGTACGGCTTCGACACATGGCACCGCACCCCGGACGGGGCGGTCGCGGCGGACGAACCCGAGTCCGCCTGGTGGTGGTTCCCGAGCAACGACCACCCGCTGGACAAGGCGACCTACGACGTGTCGGTGGCCGTCCCCGACGGCACCCAGGTCATCTCCAACGGCCTGCTCCAGTCGACGAGTTCGAAGCTCGGCTGGACCCGGTACAACTGGCGGCAGAACAAGCCGCAGGCGACGTATCTGGCCACTCTGGCGGTCGGGAAGTTCGACATCACCACCAGCACGTCGGAGGGCGGAGTCCCGGTCGTCAACGCCTACAGCGAGGACCTCGGCGACAACGACGGGGCGGCGCGGGCGAGCGTGGAGCGCACCGGTGAGCTCGTCGACTGGCTCTCCGGCTACTTCGGGCCGTATCCCTTCAGCTCGGCCGGCGGGTACGTGCCGAACACCACCACCGGGTACGCGCTGGAGACGCAGACCCGGGTCTACTACAGCCCGAAGCAGTTCGCGAACGGCGCCAACACCTCCGTGGTCGTGCACGAGCTGGCCCACCAGTGGTACGGCGACGACGTCTCCCTCAAGGGCTGGAAGGACATCTGGCTCAACGAGGGCTTCGCCCGCTACGCCCAGTGGCTGTGGTCGGAGCACGAGGGCGAGGGCACGACGCAGGAACTCGCCGACTACGTGTACGCGTCACATCCGGCGGACGACGCGTTCTGGACGGTGAAGCCGGGGGATCCCGGCCCCGACGACCAGTTCGACATCGCTGTCTACGACCGGGGGGCGCTGGCCGTGCAGGCGCTGCGGAACGCGGTCGGTGACGACGCGTTCTTCGCGATCCTGAAGGGGTGGCCGAAGGAGCACGCGTACGGGAACGCGTCCGTGGCCGACTTCGAGGAGTACGCGGAGAAGGTGTCGGGGAAGTCGCTGTCCGGGTTGTT
Source organism: Streptomyces fuscichromogenes (assembly GCF_014645815.1). GTDB lineage: Bacteria > Actinomycetota > Actinomycetes > Streptomycetales > Streptomycetaceae > Streptomyces > Streptomyces fuscichromogenes. The sequence continues at coordinate 234,852 of NZ_BMML01000013.1, forward strand.
CGATGCGTGGCTGTTCCAGCCGACGAAGCCGGCGGTGCCTGCGGCGAAGGCCGTGGGGGCCGTTGCGCAGCCGAAGTCGTGGAAGCAGATCGAGGCTACGAACGACGTGCACTGAGCATGTGCCGGGTGCGGTGAGTGGGGGGCTGCCGGCCGTGTGCGGCTGGTCGCGCAGTTCCCCGCGCCCCTGGCGGGGCGCTATGCGGAGGCGTCTCCACCGTGGTCGTAGATCGTGACCCCGATACCCCGCGCCACCAGCCGCTCGGTTATCAGCGGCTCGACCCGCGACCACTTTCCGCCCGCCAGTCCGCAGCCTATGCGGGGCATGTGCACGGAGGCGCCGCGTTCGGCCACCTCGTCGGCGAGCTTGGCCAGGGCCGTGTCGATCGCCTCGTAGCGGACCGGGACGCCCTTGCTGCCGGTTCTGGTCCCCCGTTGGCCGATCATGTTGGCCACCCAGATGTACCGGTCGACGCGGACCAGCTGGACCGCGCCCAGCCCGAAGTCGTTGTGCGCACGGTCCCGGTGCCAGGCGCGGTACGCCTTCTCCGGCTCCGGCCAGCGGCGCGAGAGGGCCAGCACGAAGCCCTTTCCCCAGCCCCCCAGGTCGTTGCAGACGTGGGCGATCACCTTGACGCCCTTGCCCGACGGCGTGGTGGCGTCCCCCCGGATGTATGTGATCCCCGACATGACGCCACCGTAGCCCTTGCCACTGACAATGGCCCTGACCTGCTACTTCGTGAGCTGGGACAGCTCCTTGTCGGTGGCCTGGGAGACCCGGCGACGGACGGCGAACCAGCCGGCCACCAGAGTTGCGGCAATCACCGGGATGAGCAGGAGGGTCTTGCGGCCGACCTCGGGGTCGTTCCACATCATGCCCAGGCAGACCAGCAGGAAGGCGATCGTGGCGATCTCGGTCGCCGGGCTGAAGCGGAGGCGGAACGCCGGGCGGTCGACCAGGCCCGCCTTCGCACGGCGGACGAAGACCAGGTGGCAGAGCATGATGATCACCCAGGTGCTGATGATGCCGAGGGAGGCCACGTTCAGCACGATCTCGAAGGCCTGGCTGGGCATCAGGTAGTTCAGGCCGACGCCGAGCACGCAGACCGCGCAGGTCAGCAGGATGCCGCCGTAGGGCACCTGGCTGCGGTTCATGCGGGCGGTGAACCTCGGGGCCGAGCCGGCCACCGCCATGGAGCGCAGGATGCGGCCCGTGGAGTACAGGCCGGAGTTGAGGGAGGACATCGCGGCGGTGAGGACCACCAGGTTCATCACGTCGCCGGCGCCCGGGACGCCGATCTTGGAGAGGACCGTGACGAAGGGGCTCTGGTCGGCCGAGTACACCGAGCCGGGGAGCAGCAGGGCCAGCAGGACGACCGAGCCGACGTAGAAGAGTCCGACGCGCCACATGATCGAGTTGACCGCGCGCGGGACGACCTTCTCCGGTTCGGCGGTCTCGCCCGCCGCGACGCCGACCAGCTCCAGGGCCGCGTACGCGAAGATCACGCCCTGCATGACGAGGACGACCGGCATCAGGCCGTGCGGGAGGACACCGCCGTGGTCGGAGACGACGCTCAGGCCCGGGGTCCGCCCGTCGACCTTGTGCTGGGTGGCGAGCAGGAAGATGCCGATCAGCATGAAGCCGACCAGGGTGGCGACCTTGATGATCGCGAACCAGAACTCCATCTCGCCGAAGATCCTCACCGAGATCAGGTTCACCGCGAGGACCACGGCGAGGGCGATCAGCGCGAGCGTCCACTGGGGGATGCTCGTGAACATGCTCCAGTAGTGGGTGTAGAGCGCGATCGCGGTGATGTCGGCGATGCCGGTGGTCGACCAGTTCAGGAAGTACATCCAGCCGGCGACGTAGGCGCCCTTCTCGCCGAGGAACTCCCGCGCGTACGAGACGAAGGATCCGGACGACGGGCGGTACAGGACCAGCTCGCCGAGGGCGCGGACCACGAAGAAGGCGAAGATTCCGCAGACCAGGTAGGCGAGGGCGAGGGCCGGGCCCGCGTTGTGCAGGCGTCCGCCGGCACCGAGGAAGAGCCCGGTGCCGATCGCGCCGCCGATGGCGATCATGTTGACGTGGCGGGCCTTGAGGTCCTTGCTGTAGCCGACGTCGCCCGCGTCCGCGGGCGCCTGGGCCGCGGCGGTCCGGGTGGCGGCCTGTGCCGTGTCCACGGCGTCCTTGCTCACAGGTGGTTCCACTCTCTGGTGCGCCCGAGCGGGTCGCGCTCGGGTGTCCGGACGTACTCGGTCGGCGCCGCTCGGTGGTGGGCACGGACCAAGGCGCCACCTTCCCCCGGTGACCTGGGCGCATGCGATGGCACAGGTCACAGAGCGGAACTTCTCACAAGCCGCCGATCACGACATAGCGCCGCATGTCGTCCGAGTATGTCGCGGCACTCCCCGGTGTCACAGTGCCGGTGTGACAGCGATACTGCTGCACATGACCACCGACGCCGACGGCGACCTCGGGGAGCCGGCGCTCACGATCGACGAGCTGGCCGCGCGGGCCGGCACCACGGTCCGCACGGTCCGTTTCTACGGCACCAAGGGACTGCTCCCGCCGCCGGTGATCGGTCCGCGCCGGGTGGGTCACTACGGGCACGAGCACCTGGCCCGGCTGGGGCTGATCGAGGAGTTGCAGCACCAGGGCATGACGCTGGCGGCGATCGAACGCTATCTGGGGCAGCTGCCGCCCGGCCTGAGCCACCACGACCTGGCCGTCCACCGGGCCGTGGTGGCCTCCTGGGCCCCGGACACCGAGGAGACCGTGACGGCCGGGGAGCTGCGGCGGCGGGCCGGACGGCCACTGGACGAGAAGGACGTCGAACGGCTCGTCGCCATGGACGTCGTACGGCCCGACGGGGACTCCTACCGCGTCGACCCCGGTCTGCTCAGGCTCGCCGTACAGCTCCTCGACGTAGCGCTGTCCGAGAAGGCGATCCTGGCCGCGCGCACGGTCCTGACCGAACACGCGCGGGCGGCCGCGCACGAGCTGTCCCAGCTGTTCCGGGCCGAGGTGGCGGAGCGGACCGAGGCGGACGTGAAGTCCCTGTCCGCGCACATGCAGCCACTGGTCGTGCAGGCTCTGCTGACGGCCTTCCAGCGGTCGCTCAGGGCCGAGGTCCACCAGTGGTCGTCGGGTGCGGCCGAAGACCGGCCCGCCTGATCCGCCGGGTGCGCGGATCGCACGGCCCGAGCAGCGGCGCGTCCCGCGACTGCCCTAACTTGTACGCAGGACAGGGGGGAAGCGCGTGGCAACGAGTGATTCCGGGGGCATTTTCCAGCGCGGGAGCGTGGTGACCGGGGACAGCGTCACGGTGGTCGCAGCACAGCGCCCCCACCGCGTCCCGCATCAACTGCCCCGTCCCGCCGCCGCGTTCACCGGCCGGGACCAGGAACTCGCGGAACTCCTGGACCTGCTCGCGCCGGAGGCGGACGCCCGGCAGGAGCCGCTGCCCGTGCTGGTGACCGGAATGGCCGGTGTGGGCAAGAGCGCGCTGGTCGTGCAGGCGGCGCACAGCGCCGTGCGCCGGGGCTGGTTCCCCGGCGGAACCGTCTACCTGAACCTGGGCGCACACCATGCCGGGAACAGACCGGTCCGGCCCGCGGACGCGCTGGAATCGGCCCTGTTCTCCTTGGACGTGGACCCCCGGCACATACCCGTGGACCTCGACGGAAGGGCGGCCGCGTATCGCACGGCGCTGGCGCGTCTGCCGGGTCCCCTGCTGCTGATACTGGAAGACGCCACCGACTCCCAGCAGGTGGCGCCACTGCTCTCCGGCGACCCGCGCCACCGGATCGTGATCACGTCGCGGAAGCAGCTGCTCTCGCTCATCGCACACCCCGTCACCGTGAACCCGCTCGCCCGCGCCGACGCCGTGCGGCTCCTCGACACGGTGCTGCAGAGCGTCGCTCCGGGAGACAGCCGGGTGCGCGCGGATCCACGAGCCGCCGAAGCCGTCGTGGCGAGCACCGGCGGTCTGCCGCTCGCCCTCGCCATCATCGCCAGACGGCTGACCGTGCACCCGTCGTGGCCGCTCGCCCGGGTGGCCGAGGAGCTGACCGGAAGCGGCGACGCGCGCGAGCGGCTGGAGCGGCTCGGACTCGAGAACGTCGGCGTCGCCACCGCGATCGAGTCGTCCTATCGCGAACTCTCCGGGGAAGATGCCCGGTTGCTGTCCACGCTGGCCCTGACGGTCGGCCCGCGCTTCTCCACCGCGACCGTCGCCGCCGGCCTCGGCACCGGGAGGCGCGAGGCACAAGGCCTCCTGGACCGGCTGCTGGAGGCGCATCTGGTCGAGGAGACGGAGCAGGACCGGTGGCAGCTCCACTCCCTGATCCGTGACTACGCCACCGCGGTCGCCGACGACGTCATCGACGCCACCGAACTGGAGCTGGTCCGCGACCGCATACTGGACTTCACGCTGCGCCACTCGGATCCCGCCGACGACGGCTCGGGGCTCTTCACCACCCGCGTCGGCACCCGCCCGCTGGCCGGTGTGCACGGCGACGGCCCCAGTGCGGAGGACCGCCTCGGTGTCGTCCATGACGTCGAGGTGCTCGCCGATCTGATCGCCGCCGCCGAGACCCGGCCGCCGCTCTCGATCGCCCTCATCGGAAACTGGGGCGCCGGCAAGTCCAGTGTGATGCTCCAGATCGAGCGGCAGGTGAGACTGCTCGCACGGCTGTCGCGTGGGCGGCCCGGCCGGAGTGCCTTCGTCTCCTCCGTGCGGCAGGTGCGGTTCAACGCCTGGCACTACAGCGACACCAATGTGTGGACGGGCCTGATCACCCACCTCTTCACCGCCCTGGCCGGGGGCGACGAGGACGAGACGACCGGTCCCGCGCCGGATCCGCGGCAGGCCCGACGGGACCGCGACACGCTGCGCGCGGCTCTCGACCAGCGGGAGTCGTCGGAGCGGCAGCTCGCCGACCGGCTGGCCGCCGCCGACCTCGCGATGCCCGCGGCCGGACGGTTCGCGCCCCTCGGATCACCCATGCGCTCCTACCGGGTCCTGCTCACCGCGGTGCGCCAGACGGTACGCGACCTGCGTGTCGGTCTGCCCGTGCTGGCCCTGTGGCTGCTCCTGGCCGGGGGCGCGACCGGCGTCTGGCTGTGGCGCGGAGCGCTCGGCGGACTCGTCGCCGGTGTGCTGGCGCTCGCCGCGGCGGCCGCCCCCGCGCGTCCGCTGCTGCGCAGGCTGCGCTCGGCCCACCAGGATCTGCTCGGCCTCACCGAGCGCCGGTACGGCGAACTGGCCGCGCAGCAGCGGGCCCTGCGGGCCGAGATCAACGGCCTGCGGGAACGGCTGGCCCTCGTCGACGCCGCCGCCCGCCTCGGCAAGTTCCTCGAAGAGCGCGCCGACGGCACCGCCTACCAGCCCTATCGGGGCGTGCTGGGCCAGGCCCACGCCGATCTGCTGCGGCTCGGCCTGGACCTGGAGGCCGCCCGCCTGCAGTGGCAGGCGGGCGGTGCCGTCGCCGCCCCGCCGCTGGAACGCATCGTCCTGTACATCGACGATCTGGACCGCTGTCCGCCGGACCGGGTGGTCGAGGTGCTCCAGGCCGTCCATCTGATGCTCGGCCTCGACCTGTTCGTGGTGGTCGTGGCCGTCGACGCCCGCTGGCTGATCCACTCCCTGCGGCATCACCACAACGCCCTGTTCCAGCACGAGGACGCGTCGGACGCCACCGGCACCGCCCCGGACATCGGCGGGCTCGCGACCGCGGTGGACTATCTCGACAAGATCTTCCAGATCCCGTACGCCCTGAATCCGCCGCCGCCCCAGACCATGGCGCGCTATCTGCGTTCCCTGCTGCCGGATCCGCAGGCCGAGGGGGCCGAAAGGCCGGACCCCGACTCCTTGCCGCCCACTGAGGGGTACGAACCGGACACCCGCGAGGGCACTCCTCCCCCGCCCGGCGAGGACGCCCTCGACGGCACGCCCGCGGCGGTCCCCGGCCCCGCGCCGGGCGCCGTGCGGGGACCGGCTCCGGAGCCCGCGGACCTGCTGCCGCCGGGGCTGCGCATCGGCACCGCCGAAATCACGTTCATGACCCGGCTCGGCGCGCTGCTTCCCACTCCCCGGGCCGCCAAGCGGCTGGTCAACCTATACCGGCTCGTCCGGATCGGTGTCCCGGCCACCGATCTGCCCGCCTTCGCCAGCAGTTCGGGACCTGCGCCCTTCCAGGCCGTGCAGATCCTGCTGGCCGTGCTGGCGGGCAGTCCCAGGGCGGCCGAGGAACTGTTCCGGCGGCTGCTGGCCTGCCAGGACGACGACACCGCGCTGGCCGACCTGTGCACCAGGAGCGCTGAAGGACCTCAGGGGTTCGACCGGCTGGCGCGGGCGCTGCCCGGCGTGCTGCGGGATCTCTCGGCCGACCAGGAGATCCCGCTCACGGTCGGCCACTACCGCCGTTGGTGCGCCGACCTGACCCGCTACAGCTTCCACACCCGGGGCCTCGCCGCACACCGGTAGCGGTGCGGTCGTACTGCCGGTCACCGGGACGGTCCTCTGCGCTGCCGCTGGGCACGGTGCACAGGGCCGGTTCCGGCCGGCGGATCCCGGGGGCAGCGGACGGCACCGCCCTGGCCCGCTCGGCTCCCTGGCCCGCCCAGCGCCCTCGCCCGCTCAGCGCCCTCGGCGGCGGACCAGGGTCAGCGCCCGTCCGTGAAGGTCTCTCCCCGCTCCGCCTTCGCCACCAGCAGCGCGGGCGGGGTGAACCGCTCGCCGTAGGTCTCCGCGAGTTCACGCGCGCGTGCCACGAAGCCGGGCAGGCCGCCCTCGTAGCCGTTGACGTACTGGAGGACGCCGCCGGTCCAGCCCGGGAAGCCGATGCCGAAGAGCGAGCCGATGTTGGCGTCGGCGACCGAGGTGAGCACGCCCTCCTCCACGAGGCGGACGGTGTCCAGGGCCTCGGAGAAGAGCATCCGCTCCTGCATGTCCCGGAACGGGATCTCGTGGCCCGGCTTCGTGAAGTGCTCGCGCAGACCGGGCCAGAGCGCGGCACGCTTGCCGTCCTCGGCGTAGTCGTAGAAGCCCGCTCCGCCGCTGCGGCCGGGGCGGCCGAACTCGTCGACCATGCGGTCGATGACCGCCTCGGCGGGGTGCGCGGTCCAGGTGCCGCCGGCCTCCTCGACGGCCAGCCGGGACTCGCGGCGGATCTTCTGCGGCAGGGTGAGGGTCAGCTCGTCCATCAGGGAGAGCACCTTGGCCGGGTAGCCGGCCTGGGCCGCCGCCTGCTCGACCGAGGCGGGCTCGATGCCCTCGCCGACCATGGCGACGCCCTCGTTGATGAAGTGGCCGATCACCCGGGAGGTGAAGAAGCCGCGCGAGTCGTTGACGACGATCGGCGTCTTGTTGATCTGCCGGACCAGGTCGAAGGCGCGGGCCAGGGCCTCGTCGCCGGTGCGCCCGCCCTTGATGATCTCCACGAGCGGCATCTTGTCGACGGGCGAGAAGAAGTGCAGGCCGATGAAGTCGCTCTGCCGCTCGACGCCCTCGGCGAGGGCGGTGATGGGCAGCGTGGAGGTGTTGGAGCAGAGCAGCGCGTCGGGGGCGACGACGGACTCGATCTCCTGGAAGACCTTGTGCTTGAGGGCGGTGTCCTCGAAGACGGCCTCGATGACGGCGTCGCAGCCGGCCAGGTCCTGCGGGTCCCCGGTGGGCGTGATGCGGGCGAGCAGCGCGTCGGCCTTCTCCTGGCTGGTACGGCCCTTGGCGACGGCCTTGGCGCACAGCTTCTCGGAGTAGGACTTGCCCTTCTGCGCGGCCTCGGTCGAGACGTCCTTGAGGACGACGTCGATGCCCGCGCGGGCGCACGAGTAGGCGATGCCGGCGCCCATCATGCCCGCGCCCAGGACGGCGACCCTGGTGACCTTGCGGGGCTCGACGCCCTTGGGGCGGTTGGCGCCGGAGTTGACGGCCTGGAGGTCGAAGAAGAACGCCTGGATCATGTTCTTCGAGGTCTGCCCGGCGGCCAGTTCCACGAAGTAGCGGGCCTCGATGACCTGGGCGGTCTCGAAGTCGACCTGGCTGCCCTCGACGGCGGCGGCGAGGATGCGGCGCGGCGCCGGGTAGGGGGCGTTGTTGGTCTGCTTGCGCAGGGACGCCGGGAACGCGGGCAGGTTGGCGGCGAACTTGGGGTTGGCGGGCGTGCCGCCGGGGATCCGGTAGCCGGGCTTGTCCCAGGGCTGCTGGGACTCGGGGTTGGCGTCGATGAACGCGCGGGCCTTGGCCAGCAGTTCGTCCGGGGTCGCGGCCACCTCGTGGATCAGGCCGTTCTGCAACGCGCGCGTGGCGTTGTACTGGGTGCCCTGGAGAAGGACCTTCAGCAGGGCGTCGGCGATGCCGAGGAGGCGTACCGTGCGGACCACTCCGCCGCCGCCCGGGAGGAGGCCGAGGGTGACCTCGGGGCAGCCGATCTTGGTGCCGGGGGTGTCGAGGGCGACGCGGTGGTGGCAGGCGAGGGCGAGTTCGAAGCCGCCGCCGAGGGCCGCGCCGTTGATGGCGGCGACGACCGGCTTGCCGAGGGTCTCGATGCGGCGCAGGTTGCGCTTGATCGCGAGGCCGCCGTCGAAGAGGTCCTGGGCGGTCTCGGGGGTGACCCGGATGAGGTCGCGCAGGTCGCCGCCGGCGAAGAAGGTCTTCTTCGCGGAGGTGAAGACGACGCCCCGGATCGAGTCCTGCTCGGCCTCCAGGCGGTCGGCGACGGCGGCGATGGACTCGACGAAGGCCGCGTTCATGGTGTTGGCGGACTGGTTGGGGTCGTCGAGGACGAGGGTGACGACACCGGTGTCGTCCTGTTCCCAGCGGATGGTGGTGCTCTCGGTCATGGCTCGTGTCTCCGTGAAGTCTCTTGGTTCCGCGGGGATTTCAGACGCGCTCGACGATGGTGGCGATGCCCATGCCGCCGCCCACGCAGAGGGTGGCGAGGCCGTAGCGCTTGTCCTGGCGCTCCAGTTCGTCGACGAGCGAGCCGAGGATCATCGCGCCGGTGGCGCCGAGCGGGTGGCCGAGTGCGATGGCGCCGCCGTTGACGTTGACCTTGTCCAGGGACAGGCCCATGTCCTTCACGAAGCGCAGCACGACCGCCGCGAACGCCTCGTTGATCTCGACCAGGTCGATGTCGTCGATGGTGAGACCGGCCTTGGCGAGCGCCTTGCGGGTGGCGGGGGCCGGACCGGTGAGCATGATGGTCGGCTCGGAGCCGGAGACGGCGGCCGAGATGATCCGGGCGCGCGGGGTGAGGCCGTAGCGCTCGCCGATCTCCTTCGAGCCGATGGCGACCAGGGAGGCGCCGTCGACGATGCCGGAGGAGTTGCCCGCATGGTGGACGTGGTCGATCTTCTCGACCCAGTGGTACTTCTGCAGGGCGACCGCGTCGAAGCCGCCCAGTTCGCCGATGTCGGCGAAGGAGGGCTTGAGCTTGGCGAGGGAGTCGGCGGTGGTGCCGGGGCGCAGGTGCTCGTCGTGGTCGAGGACGACGAGGCCCGCGCGGTCCTTCACGGGGACCACGGAACGCTCGAAGCGGCCCTCCTTCACGGCCGTCGCCGCACGCTCCTGGGAGAGCGCCGCGTACTCGTCGACGTCCCGCCGGGAGAAGCCCTCGATGGTGGCGATCAGGTCGGCGCCGATGCCCTGCGGCACGAAGTTGACGGCCAGGTTGGTCATCGGGTCGTTGAACCAGGCGCCGCCGTCGGAGGCCATCGGCACCCGGGACATCGACTCGACGCCACCGGCGAGGACCAGGTCCTCGAAGCCCGAACGGACCTTGGCGGCCGCCATGTTGACGGCCTCCAGACCGGACGCGCAGAAGCGGTTCTCCTGTACGCCGGCGACCGTGTCCGGAAGTCCGGCGGCGATCGCGGCGATCCTGGCGATGTCGGAGCCCTGGTCGCCGACCGGGCCGACGACGCCGAGCACGATGTCGTCGATGGCGGCCGGGTCGAGGTCCGGGAAGCGGTCACGGATCTCGTGGATGAGGCCGACGACCAGGTCGATCGGCTTCGTGCCGTGCAGGGCGCCGTTCGCCTTGCCGCGGCCGCGCGGGGTGCGGATCGCGTCGTACACGTACGCTTCGGTGCTCACTGGACAAGCCTTTCAACGAGGGTTTTTCAAGAGACGAGGGCTTTCAGGAGTAGGCGGGTCAGAGCCAGTTCCTGACGGTCTCGACCAGGCGGGCCGGGTCGGGGCCGACGGGGGCGATGTCCAGCATGGTCACGCCCGCCTCGCGGAAGGCGGCGATGCGGTCCCGGACATAGCCCTCGGGGCCGCACAGGGATATGAGCTCGCAGAACTCGTCCGGTACGGCCGCCTCGGCCTCCTTCTTGCGTCCGGCGAGGTACAGCTCCTGGATGAGCCGGGCCTCCTTCTCGTAGCCGTAGGCGACGGCGAGGTCGTTGTAGAAGTTCTTGCCGGGCGCTCCCATGCCGCCGACGTACAGGGCGATCCGCGGGCGGACCAGGTCCCGGGCGGCGGCCGCGTCCTCGCCGATCGCGAGCAGGCCGCCGGCGACGATCTTCAGCTCACCGAGGGCCGGGTCACGACGGGCGGCGCCCTCCGCCAGCGGAGTCCCCCAGACCTGGTGCGCCTTCTCGGGGATGAACAGGGTCGGCAGCCAGCCGTCGGCGATCTCGGCGGTCATCCGGACGTTGGCGGGGCCCAGGGCGGCCACGTAGAGCGGGACGGCGGCGCGGACCGGCCTGGTGAGGATCTTGAGGGGTTTGCCGAGGCCGCCGGGGCGGGGCATGTCGGTGATGCCGTGGTGGTCGATGACCTCGCGGCGCAGGATCCGCCGGGTCAGCTCGATCGTCTCCCGGGTACGGCCGAGCGGCTTGTCGTACGCCTTGCCGTGCCAGCCCTCGATCACCTGCGGGCCGGAGGCGCCGAGTCCGATGATCGCGCGCCCGCCGGAGACCGCGTCGAGGCCGGCGGCCGTCTGGGCGATGAGGGCGGGGGTACGGGAGTAGACGTTGAGGATCGCGGAGCCGATCTTCATGCGCTCGGTGCGGGCGGCCAGATAGCCCATGAGCGTGGGTGCGTCGAAGCCGTAGGCCTCCGCGACCCAGACCGCGTCGAGGCCCGCCGACTCCAGTGCGGCGGCCTGGTCCGCGGCGGTACGCGGGTCGCCCGCGTAGTCGAGGAAGGTCGAGAGCTCCATCAGGTGGCGTCCTTGTCGTGGTCGGCGTCAGGGTCGTCGAGGAGTGCCGGCACGTCCCAGTCGCGGGCCACTTCGGCGGTGTCCGCGCCCGGCCGGGCGGGGGCGGTGCGCACGGTCGTGGGGGTGGCGGAGAAGCGCGGGGCGGGGGCGGGCTGGGTGATGCCGCCGTGGTCGGTGAAGGTGCCGCGGGCGGCCAGATGGGGGTGGTGCGGGGCCTCGCGCAGCGAGAGGACGGGGGCCACGCAGGCGTCGGAGCCCTCGAAGACCGCCGTCCACTCGTCCCGGGTACGGGCCTTGAAGCGGACGGCGACGCGCTCACGCAGCTCGCCCCAGCGGGTCCAGTCCTTGCGGGCGTCCGCCAGGTCGTCCAGGCCGCCGAGCAGCCGGAGGAACTCGGCGTAGAACTGGGGCTCCAGGGCGCCGACCGCCATGTGGCCGCCGTCGGCGGTCTCGTAGGTGCCGTAGTACGGGCAGCCGCCGTCCAGCAGGTTGGCCGCGCGCCGGTCCTGCCAGCGGCCCGCGGCCACCATGCCGTGGATCATCGAGGTGAGGTGCGCGGTGCCGTCCACGATGGCGGCGTCCACGACCTGGCCGGTGCCGGTCGCGCGCGCGTGGTGCAGGGCGGCCAGGACGCCGACGACGAGGTAGAGGGAGCCGCCCGCGTAGTCGCCGAGCAGGTTGGCGGGGACGGCCGGCGGTTCGTCGGGGCGGCCGATCATGCCGAGGGTGCCGGTGAGGGCGATGTAGGCGACGTCGTGGCCGGCGCGGTGGGCGAGCGGTCCCTCCTGGCCCCAGCCGGTCATCCGGCCGTAGACCAGGCGGGGGTTGCGGGCACGGCAGTCCTCGGGGCCGACGCCGAGCCGCTCGGCGACGCCGGGGCGGTAGCCCTCGATCAGGATGTCGGCGCGCTCGGCGAGGTCGAGGACGCGGGCGGGGCCGTCCGGGGACTTGAGGTCGACGAGCACCGAGCGCTTGTTGCGGTTGGTGACGTCGTACGCCGGGTCGACGGCGAGCCCCGGGCCGCCCGGCCGGTCTACGCGGACCACCTCGGCGCCCAGGTCGGCGAGGAGCATGGCGGCGAACGGGCCCGGGCCGATGCCGGCCAGCTCGACCACACGCACGCCGGAGAGCGGGCCGTGTCCTGGCGTCCCTGCCGTGGTCATGCCGCCCCCAGTCATGTGACACAACTGATGTAACACCGACGATGTTAAGAACACGTTCCACTGGGCACAAGGGTGGACGAGCAAGCGCTTAGTCAAGATACCCCGTGGGGGTGCGCCCGCACTCCTCACGCTAGCCTCAGCCACCGACAACGGCGCGGGTTGCAGGACCGAGAGGTGTCATGAGCAGGCTGAAGACGACGGACCGTCCCTATGACCTCGTGCTTTTCGGAGCCACCGGCTTCGTCGGCGAGCTCACCGCCGAGTACCTCGCCGCACACGCGCCTCAGGGCCTGCGCTGGGCCGTGGCGGCCCGGGACGAGCACCGGCTGGAGGCGCTGCGCGCGCGGCTGCCGGGCGGCGCCGAGGTCGGGGTGCTGCACGCCGACGCGGCGGAGCCCGCCACCGTCCGCGCCCTCGCCGAGCACGCGCGCGTGGTGGCCACGACGGTCGGTCCCTACGGCCGGTACGGCGAGGATCTGGTCGAGGCCTGCGCGGACACCGGCGCCGACTATCTGGACCTGTGCGGCGAGCCGGAGTTCGTGGACCTGATGTACGTCCGGCACGACGCACGCGCGCGTGAGACGGGCGCCCGCCTGGTGCACGCGTGCGGTTTCGACTCGGTCCCGCACGACCTGGGCGCGTACTTCACGGTCCGGCAGCTGCCGGAGGGCGTGCCGCTGACCGTGGACGGGTTCGTCACCGCCGACGCCACCTTCTCCGGCGGCACCTTCGCCTCCGCGCTGGACCAGTTCGCGCGCCCCCGGCAGCTGATCGCCGCCGCGCGGGACCGTGCCCGGCACGAGCCCCGGCTGCTCGGCCGGCGGGCGAGCGCGCCGACGGGCGTCCCGCGCTTCGCACCCGAGGTCGGCGCCTGGGCGCTGCCGCTGCCCACCATCGACGCCCAGATCGTGCGCCGTTCGGCGACGGCCCTGGACCGCTACGGCCCCGACTTCCGCTACCGGCACTACGCGGCCGTCAGGCATCTGCCGATGGCGCTCGGAGGGGTCGCGGCGGTCGGCGCGGTCGCGGCGGCCGCCCAGCTGCCGCCCGCCCGGCGCTGGCTGTCGGACCGGCTCAGGCCCGGGGACGGCCCGGACGCGGAGAAGCGGGCCCGCAGCTGGTTCACGGTCCGGTTCGTCGGCGAGGGCGGCGGACGGCGGGTGTTCACCGAGGTCTCGGGCGGGGACCCCGGCTACGGCGAGACGGCGAAGATGTTCGCCGAGGCCGCCCTGTCGCTCGCCTTCGACGACCTGCCGCCGACGGCGGGCCAGGTCACCACCGCGCAGGCGATGGGCGACGCGCTCACCGAGCGGCTGCGGACGGCGGGCATCGGGTTCCGGGTGGCCGCGACGTCTTGAGGGCCTGTCTGACAGTTCCCGCCTGCCGCGCAGGCCCTGGCGGACGTTTCCGGCAGACCCGGCCGCCGTCAGGCCTGCCACGCCAGCACGGTGTACAGCATCCCGACGATCCAGGCGAACCCCGCCACCACGGAAAGGACCAGCGCCGCGTTCACGGCGCGCCCGGCGGACGGGGCGGGGGCGGCCACGGGCTTGGGTGCACGGTGTGTCGTCATGCGGGCAAGCCTGCCGTCGCTCGGTAACAGCGGCATCCGTACTCGTACTCAGAATCGCTACTCAGGCCTGAGCTTCACGCAGCGCCCGGCGGCACAGCGTGTCCGCGCGGCGGGTGGTCTCCGGCAGGCGGTACTCAGGGGTGAGCGCGAGCGTGTGGGCGCAGGCGTTGTCGAGGCTCACCCGGTGGCCGACGGAGACGAACACCGGTTTCACGGCCGCCCGGGTACGCAGGGCGCGGCCGACCTCCTCGGCGCCGGCGAGCAGCGGCGCGTGGCTGCCGCGCGGGGCGTCCGGGTCGTCGTACGCGAAGGTGAAGGGATTCTTGGCGACGCCGACGGTGGGCAGGCCGGTCAGAACGCCCAGGTGGCTGGCGAGACCGAAGCGGCGCGGGTGGGCGAGACCGTAACCGTCGCAGACGACCAGACCCGGCGGACAGGGCAGGGCGTCGAGGGCGGCCCGTACGGTCGGGATCTCGCGGAAGGCGAGCAGTCCCGGCACGTACGGGAAGGAGACCCTGCCGACGGCGGTCGCCTCGGCGACGACGTCCAGGGTCGCCGCGTCCAGGACGACGGCCGCCGCGGCGACCAGGTCGCGCTCGTCGTCGTAGGCCACGTCGACGCCGGTCACATGACCGGTGCCGGGCGCCGGGCCGGGCTCGTCGAGGACCACCCGCCCCCGCAGCCCGTCCTGCACCGCCAGTGCCTCGGCCTCGGTCGCGGGCCAGCCCGCGGGTACGCGTACGGTCGTCGTCATGGTGGATACGAGCGTACGGCGTGCCACGCCCCGCGGATCCGCCCCGCCGAGGCGGCTGCGACGAGAACAGGCACCTCGACCGGGTTTCGCACCTCGGTCGCGGGGGTTCTTCCGGCGGTGGGACGGCACGTCCTCGGTGGACGTCCGGCTCGCGGTCCCGGACTCGCCGGAGGAGCGCGTTCGTTGTCGAGCGCGCTCTCCTCGATGTGGTCGCACCGGCGTTCCCGGTTCGGGCCGGACCGGCGTGGAACGGGTGTCCGACGGTCAGTTCTCCAGGCGGGCCGCCCGTCCCTGTTCGCCGGCCGCCCAGCAGCTGAGGTCCGGTGTGCAGGTCACCGTGTCGTAGGAACCGGTGTCGACGGTCCGCCAGGTGCGGCCGCCGTCGGTGGTCAGGTCGGTGCCGGTGGGGCCGACGGCGAGCGCCGTGGTGCGGCTGTGCGGGAGCCAGGCCACGCCCGAGCGGTAGGCGGGCGGCGGGGTGGCGGCGGGCCGCCAGCTGCGGCCGCCGTCCGCGGTGACCGCGGCCGCCTGCGGTGAGGCCTGGTCGGCGCGGTAGTCCCCGCCGACCGCGAGGCCGTGGTCGCGGTCGCGGAAGGCGAGGGCGAAGACGCCCTTGGCCGGATCGCCCGCCGGGACCGTCGTGTCGGCGGCGGTCCAGGTCAGCCCACGGTCGGTGGAGTGCAGCACGCGCGCGTGGGCGCCGCCGCCGGTGGCCAGCCAGGCGTCCTTGGACCCTGAGGTGACCAGGCACTGGCCGCTCGCCGCGAAGCCCGCCTCGCCGGCCAGGGCGGCCGGCATGCCGTCGTCCGGCAGCACGCGCCAGGAGCGGCCGCCGTCGCTCGTCGACAGGATGCGGAACCTCCCGTCGACCGGGTCGCTCATGGCCAGGCCGTGGCGGCGGTCGAAGAAGGCCATGCAGTCGTAGAAGGCGGCGGGGTCGGTGTTGCGGAAGGACTCCGTCCAGGTCCGGCCGCCGTCGTCGGTCCGGTAGACCCGGGACGCCTCGCCCTCGCCGATGGCCAGCACCACCGCGCGGCGCGCGTCGAACGCCTCGACGTCACGGAACTGGAGGTCGTCCGTACCCGGCGGAGAGACGTTCCGCCAGCTCGTCCCGCCGTCCGTGGTGCGCAGCACGGTGCCACCGGTACCGGCCAGCCAGGCGGTGTTCCGGTCGACGGCGGCCAGGCCCCGGAACCGCACGTCCGGGGTGCCGGTGTCCTTGAGCACCCAGTGCGGCGCCCGTGTCGTGGCCTGCGCGGAACCGGCGGTCAGCGCGGCCAGCGCCGCCGTGCACGCCACCCCCACCGCGACCGCCCGGCCGGTACGTCGGGCTCGACCTGTGCGTCGCGTGCTCCCCAAGCGCCTCATGGCGCGCGAAGCTAGCCGACTGTCCCGGCGCCGTCCAGAGGGCCCGGCAGCCCCGCGCGCCAGGTAAGCCCCGGGTGTGAATGCGGCCGGTGACAGAGGTCACTCGCGCTTCGCGTGCACGGATCGGCCGCTTCCGTCGTCTCATCGAGTGCCAGGTCTCACCCACCCGGAGATCCGTACCACCGTCACGAGGGAGCAAGGCGTTGTCCACCGTCATCGAGCAACCCGTAGAGGCCCGCCTGGTCGCCGCGTCACCGCGCATGCCGAGCATCCCCGCCACCCTGCGCTACGACCGCGAGGACCCCTTCGCCGTGCGCATGACCTTCCCGGCGCCGGCCACCCTGGAGGGGGTCGACGTCTGCTGGACGTTCTCCCGCGAGCTGCTGGCGGCCGGGCTGCACGCGGCCGAGGGCAACGGCGACGTCCGGGTGCGGCCGTACGGCTACGACCGGACCGTGCTGGAGTTCCACGCCCCCGAGGGCACCGCCGTCATCCATGTGCGCACGGGCGAGATTCGCCGGTTCCTGGAGGCGACCGGCGACCTGGTCCCCACCGGTCTCGAACACCTCCAGCTGGACCTGGACCACGACCTGGCCGAGCTGATCCGGGACGCCTGCTGACCTGGAGCCTGTCCGGACCTAGCGCTCCCGCGCCAGCAGGGCGTTGAGCTCGCCGTAGTCGAGCCCGCCCGCGAGCGACCCGTACGTTCCGGCGTCCAGCAGCTCCCGCGCGGCGCGGCGGACGGCCGCGTGCGCGGCCTCGACCAGGCCGGAGCCTGCGCTGATCCGCGCCACGCCCAGGGCGGCCAGTTCGGCGACGGACGGCGCACCGGGGCCCACCAGCACGTTGAGCGGTCCGTCCACGCCATCGACCAGCACCGCCACCGTCTCCCGGTCGACCACCCCAGGGACGAAGATCCCGTCGGCGCCCGCGGCCCGGAACGCGGCAGCCCGCTCCAGGGTGGCGTCCACTCCCCCGGCGGCGCGCAGGAACGTGTCGATCCGGGCGTTCACGAACAGGGGCACGCCCTCTTTGTCGGCAGCCTCACGCGCCGCGGCGATGCGCTCGGCCTGCCCGGCGACCGACCGCAGCGGTCCGTTCCCCGCCTCGTCGCCGTAGAGCGCGTCCTCGATGTTGACGCCCACCGCCCCCACCGCGAGCACCGCGCGGACGGTGTCGGCGACGCCCTCCGGGTCGCGGGCGTACCCGCTCTCGATGTCGGCGCTGACCGGAACCCGGACGGTGGCGACGACCCGCCCGACGGCCTCCAGCGCGTGCTCCCGGTCCAGCCGGTCGCCGTCGGCGACGCCGAGGGCCCAGGCGAGCCCGGCGCTGGTGGTCGCCACCGCGGCGGCGCCCGCGTCCTCGGCGAGCCGTGCGCTCACCGCGTCCCAGGCGTTCGGCAGGACGAGCGGCCGCCCCTTGACGTGCAGGGCGTGGAAGGCGAGGGCGCGATCGCGCAGGGTGTCCGGGTTCGTCATGCGGACGACTCAACCAGCCGGGACGGGGCGGACGCTGGCAGGAATCCGCCATGAACGTGATCCGCCGGGAACGACGTGACATGGACGGTCGCCGACGCGCAACGAACCGACACCCAGGCGGTACGGGACGACGCCGACACGGCTCGCGCAGACGCCGGCGCGGCGCGGACGGGCGCCGGCAGCTAATTGCGTTGACACCCCCGGTGGCTCCTCCTAGCGTTGATCTCGCTTCTGTTGCCGCCGATTGGAGAAGGACGTTGCTCGTCTGAGGTCCTGAGACACCGCGTCACACCCGTGAGGTGTGTCTGTGGCGTTCGACCTCGGCGTGTGAGCCGTCCTCCCGGTGCAGGAGATCTCCCTGGCCCTCCCGGCTTCCGCCTCGCGGTGTCTCGACACGCGTCTGCCCACCCCGACACCGCGAGCAACCGCGAGGCGCCCATGTCCGCATCCGTCACCGTCACCTCCCTGTCCTTCGCCTGGCCCGACGGCTCCCCCGTCTTCGAGGGCCTTGACATCTCCTTCGGCCCCGGCCGCACCGGCCTGGTCGGCGTCAACGGGTCGGGGAAATCAACGCTCCTGAAGCTCGTCGCCGGTGAGCTCACCCCGTCCGACGGCACCGTGAAGGTGGCCGGCGAGGTCGGCTGCCTCCCGCAGAACGTCGCGCTCGACACCGGGCTGCGCGTCGACCAGGTGCTCGGCATCGCCGCCCGGCGGGCCGCGCTGCACGCCATCGAGGCAGGTGACGTCTCCGAGCGGCACTTCGAGACGGTCGGCGACGACTGGGACGTCGAGGAGCGCGCCCTGGTCACCCTCGGCGAACTCGGCCTCGGCCACATCGGCCTGGACCGGACCGTCGGCGAGGTGTCCGGCGGCGAGTCGGTACTGCTGCGACTGGCCGCGCTGCTGCTGCGGCGCCCGGACGTGCTGCTGCTCGACGAGCCCACCAACAACCTGGACCTGTACGCCCGCAGGCGGCTGTACACGGCCGTCGCGTCCTGGCCGGGCGTGCTGATCGTGGTCAGCCACGACCGCGAACTCCTCGACCTGGTCGACCAGATCGCCGACCTGCGCACCGGAGAGGTCACCTGGTACGGCGGCAACTTCTCGGCGTACGAGGAGGCGCTCGCCGTCGAACAGGAGGCGGCCGAGCGCATGGTGCGGGTCGCCGAGGCCGATGTCCGCAAGCAGCAGCGCGAACTGTCCGACGCCCAGGTCAAACTGGCCCGCCGCAAGCGGTACGGGCAGAAGATGTTCGAGCAGAAGCGGGAGCCGAAGATCGTCATGGGGGCGCGCAGACGCGCGGCCCAGGAGTCCGCGGGCAAGCACCGCATCATGCACGAGGAACGGCTCAGCGAGGCGAAGGAGCGACTGGACGAGGCCGTGGAGGCGGTGCGGGACGACGACGAGATCCGCGTCGAGCTGCCGTACACAGCCGTTCCGCCGGGCCGCAACGTGCTGACGCTGGAGAACCTGGAGCTCGCGCACGGCTCGCGGGTGAAGGGGATCCTGGATCTGCGCGGGCCCGAGCGGATCGCGCTGATCGGGCGCAACGGCGCGGGCAAGACGACGCTGCTGCGGACGATCGCCGGGGAGCTGGCGCCGGTCGCGGGCGAGGCGCACGCGCACGTGCCGCTGCGTTTCCTGCCACAGCGGCTGGACGTCCTCGACGACGGGCTGACCGTCGCCGAGAACGTGGCCCGGTTCGCGCCGGACGCCGGCAACAACCGGATCCGGGCGCGGCTGGCCCGCTTCCTGTTCCGGGGCGCGCGCGCCGACCAGAGGGCGGGGACGCTCTCCGGCGGCGAACGGTTCCGGGCGGCGCTGGCCGCGCTGCTGCTGGCCGAGCCCGCCCCGCAGCTGCTGATGCTGGACGAGCCGACGAACAACCTCGACATGGCGAGCGTCCGGCAGCTCACCTCGGCCCTGGAGGCGTACGCGGGCGCCCTGATCGTGGCCAGTCACGACCTGCCGTTCCTGGAGTCGATCGGGATCACCCGGTGGCTGCTGATGACGGACGGGGAGCTGACGGGCACGACACCGGACGAGGTGGCCGGTCTCGGGGAGGGCACAGCCTGACAACGGGGGTTTTGTCGACACGGACCCGCCCTGCATGATGGCGGTCCGGCGCCCCGCCATGGGCGCCGGACCGAACCCCGACCCCGGAGACCCGTCGTGCCCAGCAAGAAGGCCCTCGTCCGCCGCCCCAGCCCACGCCTCGCCGAAGGCCTGGTGACGCACGTCGAGCGGGAGAAGGTCGACGTCGAGCTCGCCCAGGAGCAGTGGGAGGCGTACGTGGAGACGCTGCGCACGCACGGCTGGGAGACCGTCGAGGTGGACCCGGAGGACGACTGCCCGGACTCGGTGTTCGTCGAGGACGCGGTCGTCATGTACAAGAACGTGGCGCTGATCACCCGGCCCGGTGCCGAGTCCCGGCGCGCGGAGACGGCCGGTGTCGAGGAGGCGGTGGCCCGCCTCGGCTGCTCGGTGAACTGGATCTGGGAGCCCGGCACCCTGGACGGCGGTGACGTCCTCAAGGTCGGCGACACCGTCTACGTCGGCCGCGGCGGGCGGACCAACGCGGCCGGGGTGCAGCAGCTGCGGGCCGCGTTCGAGCCGCTGGGCGCGCGCGTGGTCGCCGTACCGGTGAGCAAGGTGCTGCATCTGAAGTCGGCGGTGACCGCGCTGCCCGACGGAACGGTTCTGGGGCACATCCCGAACGTGGACCGGCCCTCGCTGTTCCCGGGCTTCCTGGCGGTGCCCGAGGACGCGGGCGCCCATGTGGTGCTGCTCGGCGGCGGGAAGGTGCTGATGGCGGCGAGCGCCCCGAAGACCGCGGAGCTGCTGACCGACCTCGGCCACGAGGTGGTCACGGTGGACATCTCCGAGTTCGAGAAACTGGAGGGATGTGTGACGTGCCTCTCGGTGCGGTTGCGGGAGTTGTACGCCTGACGGGTGATCGTTTCACCTCTTCGGCTCCGGGACCTGCGGGTCCCGGGGCCGGTCGGCGTGTCCCGATTCGCCCTGCACACCGGGCCTGATCAGCAGTCTTTACAGCGCACTTAACCTACGGCTTCGTAACCTACGGATTCGTAGCCTACGATCGCGTAGGTTCCGGCACCGCTCGCCGGTCTCCTCCCGCTCATCCGCTCTTGTTCGACGTCCCCATGGAGTTCTCGTGACGATCACTTCTCCTCATCTCGGCAGCTCGTCCGCCTGGACCGACGCGCGGCTGCTGTACGCCCTGGAGGAAGTGGTCGAGAAGGAGCTGAACCGGCATCTGACGGTCGCCAAGGACTGGATGCCGCACGAGTACGTGCCGTGGACGGACGCCCGTAACTTCCCCGGTTTCTTCGAGGACGGACAGGCCTGGGGCAAGGAGCAGTCCAAGGTCACCGAGATCGGCCGGATCGCCCTGGTGGTGAACCTGCTCACCGAGGACAACCTGCCCAGCTACCACCACGAGATCGCCTCGCTGTTCGGCCGGGACGGCGCCTGGGGCACCTGGGTGCACCGCTGGACCGCCGAGGAGGGCCGGCACGGCATCGTGATGCGCGACTACCTGCTCGCCTCGCGCGCGGTCGACCCGGACAAGCTGGAGCAGTTCCGGATGTCGCACATGAGCGAGGGCTTCGAGTCCGACAACCGGCACTCGATGCTGCACTCGGTCGCCTACGTCGCCTTCCAGGAACTCGCGACCCGCATCTCGCACCGCAACACCGGCCACCAGTCCGGCGACCCGGTCTGCGACCGCATGCTGGCCCGCATCGCGACCGACGAGAACCTGCACATGGTCTTCTACCGGAACCTGCTCAAGGCGGCCTTCGAGCTCGCCCCGGACCTGACCATGCAGGCGGTACGGGACGTCGTCGTCGACTTCCGCATGCCCGGCCACGGCATCCCCGGCTTCGAGCGCGCTGCCGCCCAGATGGCCATCGGCGAGGTCTACAACCTGCGCATCCACCACGACGACGTGCTCCAGCCGGTGCTGCGCCACCTGAAGGTCCTGGAGATCGACGGCCTCGGCCCGGAGGGCCTCAAGGCGCAGGAGGAACTCGGCCTGTTCATGGGCGGGCTGAACGAGGAGGCCTCGAAGTTCGACGAGAAGCTGGCCGCGCGCAAGGCACGGATGGCGGCGCGCGCCGGCGCGTGACGCCATGGCCGGCGGGCACCCGGAATTCCCGGTGCGCCCTGTCGGTGGCCTGCGGCATCATGCGCGCATGCGTGCTGACACCACCTCCGGCCCGGCGGTCGGCTTCCTGCTGGACCTGATCGGCCCCGCGGACGCCGACCGGGTACGCGCGCGTGTCGGACTGCCCCGGCCGGCGCCGGAGGACCTCCGGGAGACCAGGCGCCGGATTCCCTTCACGGTCCCGGCACTGCCGTCCTCGGTGGTGCTGTGGATGCTCCAGGAGGACGACCCGGACCTCAACACCGTCGTCTGGCGTCTGCTCACCTACCGGGACACGGCGCTGCGGCGGGCCGTCCTGGACGGGGTGCCCTTCGCCCCGGGGCGGCTGCTGGCGGTGGAGGTCGACCCGGCCCTGCGCGCCGGTCACGAGGCGCCGCCGGTCCCCGACCGGGTCGCCCGCCTCGGGCTGCTGCCGGCCCTGCGCGAGTCGGACTCCATGGCCGCCGCGCGGGAGGTCACCTCCATGGTCTACCGGCGCGAGCACTGGCAGACGGTCGCCGAGGCGGACCGCGAGCACTCCCTGCCCGGCTACGTCCGCTGGGCGCTGTCCGTCCGGCCGGACTGCCCGCCCGCGCTGCGTGCCCAGTTCGGCAGCCACCGCAAGTTCGACTTCCGCGTCCGCCAGGCGGGGATCCTGGACGGCCCCGCCGCGTACGCGCTGGACCACGGACCGGCCGCGCAGGTGCTGAGGGTGCTCTCCCTGGGCCGTGTCATGTTCCCGGCCCGCGCCGCCGAGGCCGAGGACGCCCTGCGCCCGCTGGTCCTGGACCATCTGGGCACCCGCGAGGAGGCCTGGGCGGTACTGGCCCAGCTCCTCGGCACCTTCCACGGCACGACCGGGGAACTCGTCAGGACCGCGGGGAGCATCGCCTAGCGGCCCTGGGGCGCCGCCCGCTGCTTGTACCGGTCCGGATAGCGCTCGGTGAACTTCACGGCCCAGACCAGCAGGGCGATGGGGATGACCCAGTCGAACCAGTCGCTGCCCGCCGGGATCCGGATGGCCAGCCAGGTGGACAGGGCCATCAGCGCGAAGACCGCGCCCCAGGCCGCGGTCAGCACCGTGTTGACGTGTGTGAAGACGGGCGAGTCCCAGTACTCGGGCGGCACCGAGTGGCGGGCGTACTGCGCGGTGAAGGGATCGGAGAGCAGGGAGCCGAGCGCCACGACGGCCACCACCGCGCTGGAGACGACCTGGGCGTACGTCTCCAGCCAGATCAGCTCGTGGCGGTCCAGGGCGAGAGCCAGGACGCAGAGCACGGCGAAGAACACGATGGCGACCATGTCCAGGAGGAAGAACCGGCCCCTGAGCATGTCCCTGCCGGAGAGCCCGACCGCGGCGATCAGCGCGGCC
The DNA here is from genome assembly GCF_014645815.1 of Streptomyces fuscichromogenes. Taxonomy (GTDB): domain Bacteria; phylum Actinomycetota; class Actinomycetes; order Streptomycetales; family Streptomycetaceae; genus Streptomyces; species Streptomyces fuscichromogenes. The sequence goes on from NZ_BMML01000013.1 coordinate 257,903, forward strand.
AGCGCCGCGTACTCCCAGGTGCTGGGGGCGGCCACGACGCCGAAGACGATCCACGGGGCGAAGGAGAGGAAGACGCTCCCGGTGCCGACGCGCTTCCCGTTCCGGGCACCGGTGGCGGACCGCTGTTCGGTGTGTCCCATGGGAGCTCCTCCCCTCGCCACGTCGCTCTCCTACCAGCCTGCCGCGCGGGCGGCCCGCTCGCACGGCCGGGCCGTGGCGGTACCGGTGGCGGGGCGGTGATCACCGGCCCGGCGGGCGAGCGCGGCCGGCCGGGCGCCCCGTGGGAGCTCCGCCGCGCGCTTGCCCGGAGCCGAGGCGGCCGGTCCGGCTCACGACGGCAAAGAACGCGCGCCCGCACCGCGACACGACGGGTCGCCTGCTGTTCGACCAGCGGGTCTTCCAGAGGGGGCGGGGCGGCCGGATTCGAACCGGCGTGTTCTGGTTCTGGAGACCGGTGCGCCTGCCGCTGCGCTACGACCCCGCCCTTGCGGCAGATCGTAATGCCTTGGCCCGTTGTCAGTGCCGACTGGTACCAATGGAGCACTGGGGGAATTGCGGCGCGGGGGACGGCACATGGCGTACGGGGAGCGGGGGCGGCCACGCCCTTCGGTGGTGGACCTGGCCGACCGCAGGGCACTGGAGGCGTACCGCCCGGCTGATCAGGGGGTCGTGGCGGAGGCGCGGCGGCTGAAGGAGGCCGCGCTGCTGGACTTCGGGCTGACGGAGTCGGTGGTGGCCTCGTGGCTGTACTCGAAGTGCCCGCACCAGATCCCGACGACGGCGGTGGACACGGCGGCCGTGGTCGCCTCGGGCGACGGTACCTGTCTGCTGCTCTACAACCCGGACTTTTTCGTCGGACTGGGCCTGGACGGCGTGAAGTTCGTGCTGTTCCACGAGGCGCGGCATCTGGTGCACCGGCATCTCCTGGCCGATCCCGAGCTGCGCGAGGACCCGGTGTTCACGCTCGCCGCCGAGGTCGCCGTCAACCACGTGGCCCTGGCCCGTCTCGGCCGCACGGAGCTCCCCCTGCTGGACGGCCGGCCGACGGGTGTCGACCCGCGGGCGGTGCACGACGCCTACCGCGAGGACCTGACGGCCCACGGCCTGGAGCCGCTCGCGTACGAGGAGTTCATCGAGACCGACATGCGGATCTACGGCGAGCTGAAGCGCATGTGCGATCCGCCGGTGCCGCCGCCGCTGTGCCCGCACCTGGTGACCGGGGTCCCCGCCGACCAGGAGACGGTCGACGCGATGACCTCGTCGGCGCTGCTGAACGCCCTGCTGGCGGCCAGGCGCGGGCACGCGGGGGCGGAGCGCGAGCTGCTCGATCTCATGCGCCGAACGGAGGAGGGTTCGGCGCGGGCCGCGAAGCTCTGGGGGAAGCTGGGCGCGGGCGTGCTGCGCGGCGCGACCGCCCGCACCGGGACCGTCGACTGGTGGCAGCGCTGGCTGGTGGACGTCCTGGGCTCCCGGCTGCGCGACGGCGAGCGGCTGGTGTACCCGAAGAAGCGCGGCGCCCTGCTCGCGGCCCTCGGCCAGGACCCGATGCTCGCCCGGCGCGGCCCCGTGCGCGACAAGGTGCTGGTCATCGCCTACGACACCTCGGGCTCGATGCCGGACCGGGTGATCGACTGGCTCACCCGGCTCGTCGGCCGGATCGACGGGGTGCAGGCGCACTGGCTGTCCTTCGACACCGTGGTGATGCCGTTCCGGCCCGGCGAGCGAAGCGAGATGGGGGTCCCCCCGGACGAAGGCTGGGGGAGGGTGTACGGCGGGGGCGGCACCAGCTTCCAGGCGGTCGCGGACTACGTGGAGGGCCGTACCGAAGTGGCGGGCCGACGCTGCGACGTGGCCCCGGACGCGGTCGTCGTCCTCACCGACGGATACGCGCCGCCGATCACCCCGGCCGAGCCGGAGAAATGGATCTGGCTGATCACAGAGGGCGGCAAGGACTGGCCCGAGACGCACACACCCGCGATGGACTGCCATCGCGTCACCACGGGATCACGGTAGATGACCACAGAGACGCAGCGGACACCGCAGACGGAGCAGCCGACCGCCTCCCGGCTGGAGTCCTTCATCGACGCGATGATCGACATGGGGCAGACGGGTCAGGTCTTCGGCGAGCACGGCATCGGCAAGACGGCGACGTTCTTCTCGCACCTCTCCCGCGCACACCCGGACACCACGCTGGTGTACGTGCCGGCGGCCAACCTCACCCCGGACGACCTGCTGGTCAACGCGCCGGTCCGGGACCCGCACACGGGCGAACTGGTGCTGCGCCAGCTGGTGACGAGCCAGCTCAAGCCGGGCCGGCCGTTCGTGCTGCTGATCGACGACTCGCTGCAGGCGGGCGACACGATCCAGTCGCAGCTCATGCAGATCGCCTGCAACTGGTCGCTGGGCGAGCACGATCTGCGCGCCCTGGGCTGCGTCGGCGTGTTCCTCACCGACAACGAGTCGCTGTCGGAGACCTCGGCACGCCGCGGCGACCTGGCGCTCCTGGACCGCATGGTGACGATGCGGATCACGGCGAACGACACCTCCTGGCGCCGGCACCTGGCGGCCAAGTACCGCCCCTGGGACCTGCGTGAGATGTTCTCCCTGTGGGCGTCCCTCCCCTCCGCGCTGCGCGAGCTGCTCTCCCCGCGCACCCTGGACCATGTGCTGGCCAACGCGCGCGAGGGCTTCCCGCTGCGCTGGGGCCTGCCGCTGGTCGACGGCGAGCGGCTGCGGCTGGCCGAGCCGGGCCCGGACGGACGGCCGGGGCACAACCGCACGGCCGAGATCCTCGACCGGATCGCCGCGAGCGTGGGCGTGGCCAACCCGGCGACGGTCGCGGACCCGGTACGGCAGGTGGTGCGGGCGGCGCTGCGCAACCGCTGGACGGTGCTGCTCCAGGGACCGCCGGGCTGCGGCAAGACGGAACTGGTCCGGGAGACCCTGCGCGCGGGGCTGGGCCGGGACGCCCTGTACTTCTCGCTGCCGGTGACGAACGTCGAGGACCTGTGCGCGCCGTTGCCGTCCCCGGACGGCACGCTCGACAGCCTCCTCGCCGCGCCCTTCACGGGTCCCGAGCCCAAGGCGATCGTGTGGGACGAGTACAACCGGCCCAAGGACCGGGCCGCGTTCGCGAAGCTGATGGAGGTCACCCAGGAGTGGTCGCTGGCGGGGCGGCGGATCGAGAACCTGCGGGCCCAGGTGGCCGTGCAGAATCCGCCGTACCACCTGGGCCGCAAGCTGCTCGTGGCGCGGAACAACATCGCCCAGGCGACCCGGTTCACGGCATCGCTCCTGGTCGAGCCCGAGGACATACCGGCGAACGAGTGGCTGCTCGCGCGGTACGGCCGGGACGCCGAGACGGTTCTGGAGTGGTGGAAGCACGACATCGACGACGAGGGCCGGGCCTGGATCACCAAGCGGACCCTGGAACGGCTCATCAAGCTGCACCGCAAGGGACTGCCGCTGGAGATGGGCACGGTCTACCTCGGCGACGGCGAGTACGCGCCGGTGCCGCTGACGGCCCTCGTCGACCGTTTCAAGGGCCGCCCGGTCACCGGTCTGCGGGAGCTGGCCCGGGACGTCGACGCGTGGGAGGCCCGGCTGCGCAGGGCCGCCGCCCACTCCGACGAGGGCGGTGACGACAGCGACGCGGTGCACCAGATCCTCGCCAACTCCGAGCTGTCCCAGCTGAAGAGACACCGGGCGGCGGTGGGCCGCCTGGTGGCCCTGCTGCCGGCCAAGCTGCGGGCGACCTACCTGGTGGGGGCGTCGGAGCGGCAGCAGCGGTACTGGATGGAGGTCTTCATGGACCTGCGCGGGAGCTGACGGTCAGGCCGGTGGCGGCGCGGTCCGGTGGACGCTGCGTACGGCCGCCACGTCGGCCGGGACCGCGGGTGCCGGGATGTGGGCGCCGAGCAGCGGGGCGAGTTCGGCCACCGGGCGCGGCACGACGTGCGGGAGACCCGCGCAGGTCTCCCGCCGCGAGCGCTGCGGGTCCTCGGTCACCACTCCGCCTCCCGGTAGTCCTTCAGGAACACCCCGGACACCGGGTCTCCGGCCTCGCCGCGCACGATCGGGTCGTACACGCGGGCCGCGCCGTCCACGATGTCGAGGGGGGTGCGGAAACCGGCGCCCGCCATCCGGGCCTTCTTCGGCGCCGGGTTCTCGTCGGTGACCCAGCCGGTGTCGACGGCGCACATGTGGACGCCCTGCTCGGCGAGTTCGGCGGCGCTGGTGCGGGTGAGCATGTTGAGGGCGGCCTTGGCCATGTTGGTGTGCGGATGGCCGGCCGTCTTGTTGCGGACGGTGAAGCGGCCCTCGACGGCGGTCACGTTGACCACGTAGCGGCGCGGGTGCGGCGAGGCCAGCAGCAGGGGCAACAGCCGGTCGCAGAGCAGAGCCGGGGCCAGGGCGTTGACGAGCTGGGTCTCCAGGACCTCGGCCGGGTCGAGGGCACCGAGCCGGACCGACCAGGAGTTCTCGGGCGACGGGTCGGGCAGCAGTCCGGCCTCGTCGGCCTCGCGCAGCGCGACGGGCAGCGCCGCGGCCGAGCCCGGCAGGCCGCGCATCGGGGTGAAGCCGGGGGCCTGCCGGGCACCCGGCGGCAGGGCGTCACGCTCGCCGGCGGCCAGCGCGGCGTACGACTCGGGCGGTCTGCGCACGGTCTGCGCCGCGTTGTTGACGAGGATGTCCAGCGGCTCGCCCTCCCGTCGCAGCTCCTCGCAGAGGCCGAGGACCTGGCGCGGGTCGCGCAGGTCGACGGCGAGGACGGTGAGCCGGTCCAGCCATCCGGCGCTGCCCGGTGCCGCCTCGAAACGCCGCCGGGTGTCGTACGGGAAGCGCGAGGTGACGGCGACGTCGGCGCCGTCGCGCAGCATCATCAGCGCCAGCTGGAATCCGATCTTCACCCGGCCGCCGGTGAGCAGCACCCGGCGGCCGCCGAGGTCGGTGCTCAGGGCGCGGCGGGCGGTGTTGTCGGCGGCGCAGTCGGGGCAGAGCCGGTGGTAGAAGGTGTCGACCTGTCGATAGGGCGACTTGCAGACGTAGCAGGTGCGCGGCTTGCGGAAGACGCCGCCGACGCCGGGCACGGCCAGCGGCGCGTCCTCGCGGCGGTCCAGGGCACCGGTCGCGGTCGCGGCCATCACGGCGGCGTCGGCCGTCGACGTCTCGGTGCCGCGCGTCCTGCGGCGGCGCAGCCGGCCGTCGCGGGCGAAGGAGGCGGCGACCTGCTCGGCGCGCAGCCGCACCGGGTCGTCGACGGGCAGCGCCCGCAGCTTCCCCACCACCTGGTGGAAAGCCGCCAGTTCCGCCTCGGTGATCGCCTCGGTGATCGCCTCGGTGCCCGTCTCGCTCATCCGCCCCGCCCCGTGTCCGCCCTGTCGCGGTCCCGGCCGGATTCGAACCGGCGTATCCACCTTGACAGGGTGGCGAGTCTGCCTCTGCTCTACAGGACCTCGGCACGCGGCCGGGACGGCCGGATTCGAACCGGCGTGTCCCGCATGCCATGCGGTGCGTCTGCCTCTGCGCTACGTCCGGCCGCGTCCCCGGATGCTATCCGGGCCGGCGCGTACGGGCGTACCGCATTTCGGCGGCGGGCGCGGGTCAGCGGGAGGCGCGGCGCAGTTCCAGGCGCTCCTTCTCGGACAGGCCGCCCCAGACGCCGAAGCGCTCGTCGTTGTCCAGCGCGTACTCCAGGCAGGCCGCACGCATCTCGCACATACCGCAGATGCGCTTGGCCTCGCGCACCGAGCTGCCGGGCTCGGGGAAGAAGAAGTCCGCCCCGGTCTGCGCGCACAACGCCTGCGCCTGCCAGGCCGGGACGGGCGTGCGGGGCGGGGTGATGGTGTCGAAGTACATGGCCAGGATCGTGCCGGGCGGCGAAAAACGTTCGATCAACGGCCGCTCAACGTCCCGGCGACAGCTCACCGCAGCCTCGATCATGCGCCCTCGCACCACGCCCGTGCACGGCGGCACGCGGAACGGATCCGAAACTCGGCGATTGTGCCGGGTGACCCACGGTAACCGGACTGCGGTGGGCGTGGTCGGGCAGCGATTGTCAGCGGGCGGTGGAAGACTCGGCGCAGCAGAGAACAGGACCCTTCCGAGGAGGGCGATGATGCTCACCACCCGTTTCGTCGACGGCGCTCCCAACTGGATCGACCTCGGCACGCCCGAGATCGACGGTGCCGTCTCCTTCTACAAGGGTCTCTTCGGCTGGGAGTTCCGGTCGGCGGGTCCCGACGCCGGCGGTTACGGATTCTTCCAGCTGGACGGCAGGACCGTGGCCGGCGGTATGCAGACCACCCCGGAGCAGGGGCCGCCGTCCTGGACCGTGTACTTCCAGAGCGGGGACGCGCGGGCCACCGCGAAGGCGGCCGAGCAGACGCACGGCAGCGTCCTCGCCCAGCCGATGGACGTGCTGGGCCAGGGCCACCTGGCGCTCCTCGCCGACCAGGCGGGCGTGCCCTTCGGTATCTGGCAGCCGGCGCGGACCAAGGGCGTCGACGTGGCGGGCGTCCCGGGTTCGCTGTGCTGGGTCGAGCTGTACACCCCGGACATCGCGGCCGCGGCGGCGTTCTACCACCGGGTGCTCGGCATGGAGACCTCCGGCGTGCCCTTCCCCGGCGGCACCTACACCAGCGTCAACCCGTCGGGCGGCGGCGACGCGTCGATGTTCGGCGGTATGGTCCCGCTGGCCGAGGACCCGGCCGAGGCGCAGGCCGGGGCGTACTGGCTGCCGTACTTCGAGGTCGAGGACCCGGACGCGGTGGTCGAGAAGGCCCAGCAGACGGGCGGCAGGGTGCGGATGCCGGCGACCACGCTGGCGGGTGTGGGCCGGATGGCGAAGCTGGCCGACCCGTACGGCGCGCGGTTCGCGGTGATCAAGGGCGAACCCCAGCAGACCTGAGGGCAGGGCGGGTCAGGCGGTCGCGCGCCGTACGAGGGTCGTGGGCAGGACGACGCCGGCCGGCGCGCCGGCCGCCGGCCCGCCGCGGGTCAGCGTGGACAGCAGCAGCCGGGTCATCAGCCGGCCCATCTCCTCGATGTCCTGACGGACCGTCGTCAGCGGCGGTTCGGTCTGTTCGGCGACGGGCAGCACGTCGTCGAAGCCGATCACGGCGACGTCCTCGGGCACCCGTCGGCCGTGCTCGCGCAGGACACGCAGGGCACCGAGCGCGGTGAGGTCGTTGGCGGCGAACACGGCGTCCACGTCCGGGCAGCGGTCGAGCAGTTCGCCCATGGCGCGCTCACCGCCGGACGGGGTGAAGTCGCTGGCGACGACCAGTCGCGGGTCGCTCTCCCCCATGACCTCCCCCATGACGTCCAGGTATCCCTGGAGGCGGTCGGCGGCCGAGGTCTGGTCCAGCGGTCCGGTGATGTGCGCGATCCGGGTCCGGCCGAGGCCGACGAGATGCCGTACCGCGTCCTCGGCGCCGCCCCGGTTGTCGCAGTCGACGTACCGGGCGGTGTTCGAGCCGCCGCCCCAGCCGGGCCGGCCGCCGAAGACGGTGGGGACGCCGGCGCCCTCGATCAGACCGGGCAGCGGGTCGTCGAGGTGCAGCGAGAAGACCAGGGCGCCGTCGACATGGCCGCCGGCGAGATAGCGGGCCACCCGCGCGTGGTCGTCGCGCCCCTCGGTGAGCAGCAGCACGAGCTGGTTGTCCTGGGCGGTCAGCTCCTTGCTGATACCGCGCAGTTGGAGGGCGAAGAAGGGATCGGTGAAGATCCGGGTCTCCGGTTCGGCGATGACGACGGCGACGGCGTCGTGCCGTCTGGTGACCAGGCTGCGGGCCGCCTGGTTGGGTACGTAGCCGAGTTCCTCGACCGCCCGGCGCACCCGCTCGACGAGGGGCTCGCGCACCCCGTCCCCGCCGTTGACGACCCGTGACACGGTGGCCCGGGACACCCCGGCCCGCGCGGCCACGGCCTCCAGCGTGGGGCGGGACACTGCCTCGGACACCTCGGCCCTCCTCCTCGGCGGCTGGCGATCAGCATAGTCCCGGGCACCGGCGGAGGTGAGAGCGCTCTCGGCGGCGCCCCGGCCGCCGACGGCCGCCGGGACACGCCAAGTCAGTTCGTCAGGAGGGCTGTTCGGGTCGCGCCCGGCTCGGCTGGACGCGCTTGGGCTCGCCCGGCATCTTCGGGTACTCCGGCGGGTAGGGCAGGTCGCCGAGGCCGTGCTCGTGTTCGTCGCGGCGGGCGAGTTCCAGGAGGGCGTCCAGGGAGTAGGCGTGCTCGTCCATGTCGGCGTGCACATCGCCGACTTCGGCGAACCGGGCCGGCATCGTGACCAGGTCGAAGTCCGCGGGCCGTACGTCGTCGACCTCCGTCCAGCGCAGCGGCGCGGAGACGGGGGCGTCCGGGCGGGGCCGCAGGGAGTAGGCGGAGGCGATGGTTCGGTCGCGCGCGGTCTGGTTGTAGTCGATGAAGATGCGCTCGCCGCGCTCCTCCTTCCACCACCTGACGGTGACCTGGTCCGGCATCCGGCGCTCCAGCTCGCGGCCCACGGCGATCGCCGCGCGCCGGACCTCGGTGAAGGTCCAGCGGGGCTCGATGGGCACGAAGACGTGCAGTCCCCGGCCGCCGGAGGTCTTGGGCCAGCCCCGCAGCCCGCCGAACTCGTCCAGGACGGCGCGCAGTTCGTGAGCGGCGCGGACCGCGTCGGCGAAGTCGGTGCCGGGCTGCGGATCGAGGTCGATACGGAGCTCGTCGGGCCGGTCGACGTCGGCGCGCCGCACCGGCCAGGGGTGGAAGGTGAGCGTGCCGTACTGGGCGGCCCACACCACGGCGGCCGCCTCCGTGGGGCACATCTCGTCGGCGCTGCGGCCGCTGGGGAAGGTGATGTGGGCGGTGGGGATCCAGCCGGGCATGCCCTTGGGGGCGCGCTTCTGGTAGAACCACTCGCCCTCGATGCCGTCCGGGTAGCGCTGGAGGGTGGTGGGGCGGTCGCGCAGGGCGCGCAGGATGCCGGGGGAGACCGCCGCGTAGTAGCGGGCGACGTCCAGCTTGGTGAAACCGCGCTCCGGGAAGAACACCTTGTCCGGGCTGGACAGCCGTACGGTCCGGCCGGCCACCTCCAGTTCCACCGCATCGCCCATGCGGCCACGGTAGGCGCACCGCCCCCACCGCGCATATCGGCTCGGCACGGTCTCCCGGGCCCGGGAGACGGCGGGCCGCCGGCCCGTGGCGGGAACCGCGTGACGAGCGCGTGCCGGGGACCGCTCGTACAGTCGTGGCATGGATCTGCCGGTGATGCCGCCCGTGAAGCCGATGCTCGCCAAGTCGGTGGCGGCGATCCCGCCGGACATGCAGTACGAGGCGAAGTGGGACGGTTTCCGGGCGATCGTGTTCCGGGACGGCCCCGAGGTCGAGCTCGGCAGTCGTACCGGGAAGCCGTTGACCAGGTACTTCCCCGAGCTGGTGGCGGCGCTGCAGGAGCGGGTGCCCGAGCGGTGCGTGCTGGACGGGGAGATCGTCATCGCCCGGGAGGGCCGGCTGGACTTCGACGCGCTGACCGAGCGGATCCACCCGGCGGACTCCCGGGTGCGCACGCTGGCGGAGCGGACGCCCGCGTCCTTCGTCGCCTTCGACCTGCTGGCGCTGGCGGACGAGTCGCTGCTCGACGTCCCGCTCACCGACCGCCGCGCCCTGCTCACGAGGGCGCTGGACGGTGTCACCCCGCCGGTGCATCTGGCCCCGGCCACGACCGATGTCGAGGTGGCCCGGCAGTGGTTCGAGCAGTACGAGGGGGCCGGCCTCGACGGGGTCATCGCGAAGCCGCTCACCCTGCGCTACCGGCAGGACGAGCGTGCCATGTTCAAGGTCAAGCACGAGCGGACGGCCGACGTCGTGGTGGCCGGGTACCGCCTGCACAAGAGCGGCCCGGTGGTGGGTTCGCTGCTGCTGGGCCTCTACGACGACCGGGGCGCCCTGCAGCACGTGGGGGTGTCGGCCGCGTTCCCGATGAAGCGGCGGGCCGAGCTGATCGAGGAACTGGAGCCGCTGCGCATGGCCGACGCGTCCGGGCATCCGTGGGCGGCCTGGACGGAGGAGGCCGCCCATGAGTCGGCCCGGCTGCCCGGCGCGCCGAGCCGCTGGTCGGGCAAGAAGGACCTGTCCTGGGTGCCGCTGCGGCCGGAGCGGGTGGCCGAGGTGGCGTACGACCACATGGAGAACGGGGCGCGTTTCCGGCACACGGCCCGCTTCCGCCGCTGGCGCCCGGACCGCACGCCGGACAGCTGCACCTACGCCCAGCTGGAGGAGCCGGTGCGCTACGACCTCGCGGAGATCCTGGGGACGTCCTGACCGCCTCCCGATCTGGTTCGACCAGGTATGGCCTCCGATGACCTGATGAGTACACAATCAGGACGGGGCACGGGGCGTACGGGGCGGGACGGACGGGGTGGCAGCGGTGGGCACAGGACACGGGGCGCCGACGCGCCGGGCGGTGCTGACGGCAGGACTGGCGGCGGCCGCGATGACGGCCGCTCTCACGACGGGCTGCACACGGCACGGCCCGCCGGACGACGGCCGCGCACCGCAGGAGGGCACCCCGACACCGAGCGCACCGCACACCGCCACCGGGCCCGTACTGGCCGTGAAGATCGACAACGTGGCCGCGGCCCGCCCCCAGACCGGGCTGGACGCGGCGGACGTGGTGTACGCGGAGCAGGTCGAGGGCGGCCTCAGCCGGCTGATGGCGGTGTACGCCACCGAGCTCCCTGAAGTCATCGGCCCGGTGCGCAGCGCCCGCGAGTCCGACCTGGAACTGCTACGCCAGTTCGACCGGCCGACGCTCGCCTTCTCCGGCGCCCAGAAGAGACTGCTCCCCCTGATCGACAAGGCCCCGCTGCGGCCGGAGTCGCCCGAGGAGGCGTCCCGCGCCTACTACCGGGGCACCGGCAGACCGGCCCCGCACAACCTGTACCTGCGCCCGGCCGAGCTGCTGGACAGGGCCCCCGGCAGGGCGGCGCTCACCACCGGCTTCCGCTACGGCCCGGCCCCGGCCGGCGGCACGGCCACCGCCGCGCGCACCGTGCGGTATCCGGCGGCCCGCTTCTCCTTCACCTGGTCCGCCGCCCGGAAACGCTGGCTGGTGTCGATGGACGGCACACCGGCGAGGACGACGGCGGGCAACCGGCTGGCCCCGGCGACGGTCGTGGTGCAGTACGTGCGGGTGACGAAGTCGGCGTATCACGACGTGCTCGGCAACAACACTCCGTTCACCGAGACGGTCGGAACGGGTAAGGCGGAGGTGCTGCGGGACGGGCGGTCGTACGAAGCCACCTGGTCACGCCCGGAGGCCAGCGACGGGACGACGTTCACGGGCCCGGACGGCGGCCCGCTGGACTTCGCCGACGGTCAGGTGTGGGTGGTGTTCGCCAAGGCCTGACCCTGCGGCGGAGTCGGCTCGGCAGGGTTGCGCAGGTCCTCCGCCGCGTCCGAGACCCGGCGGATCAGATCAAAGAACTGACCCTGTTCCTCGGCCGAGAGCGGGGCGAGGAAGACCTGGTTCATCCGGGCGGTGCGCACGGCGAGCTTGCGGTGGGTGCGCAGCCCGTCGTCGGTGAGCCGCAGCAGGAAGCGGCGGCCGTCCTGCGGGTCGCGCACCTTGTCCAGCAGCCCCCGCCGGCCCAGCCTGCTGATGACCTCGGCGATGGTCGAGCGGTCCAGGCCCACCCGCTCCCCCACGGTCCGCTGGTCCAGGCCCGGCTCGGCGACGAGCGCGTTCAGCACGGCGAACTGCGGCGAGGTGATCTCCTCCGAGACCATCGTGTTCCACAGCAGGTAGTGGGCCTGCTGAAGCCGCCGGGCCAGGTGCCCGGGGTGGGTGGTGAGGTCCACCGCGGCCATATGCGCTCCCATGGTCCGAATTCATTGGTGCACTGAACGATACTCGCAGTCATCCTCCTTGTCCCTGCGCTCGTCCATCATCTTCCCAGGCCTTGACGGGTGGCGACGGCAGTGGGAGCGTGGCAGACATCTCGCTGAAATACTCAGTGCCCTGATTAATTCGCTGAGAGAGGCTGCACGGATGGACAAGGTGGTCGCCACGGCCGGGGAGGCGGTGGCTGATGTGCCGGAGGGTGCGTCGTTGGCGGTGGGTGGGTTCGGGCTGTCGGGTGTCCCGGGTGTGTTGATCGGGGCTCTGTTCGAGCGGGGGGTGGGGGGTCTGTGGGTGGTCTCGAACAACTGCGGGGCGATGGAGACGGGTCTTGCGGTGCTGCTCGCGGCCGGGCGGATCTCCCGGGTGACGGGTTCCTACATCGGGGGGAACAAGGAGTTCGCGCGGCAGTATCTGGCCGGTGAGCTGGAGCTGGAGCTGATTCCGCAGGGCACGCTGGCGGAGCGGTTGCGGGCCGGTGGTGCGGGGATCCCCGCGTTCTACACCCCGGCGGGGGTGGGCACGCAGGTCGCCGAGGGCGGTCTGCCGTGGCGTTACGACGGTGCGGGCGGGGTCGCCGTGGCCTCGCCCGCGAAGGAGGTACGGGAGTTCGAGGGCACCCAGTACGTCCTGGAGCACGGGATCCGCACCGACTTCGCGCTGGTACGGGCGGCGAAGGGCGACCGGCACGGGAACCTGGTCTTCAACAAGTCCACCCGCAACTTCAACCCCCTTGCCGCGATGGCCGGCAGGGTCACCATCGCGGAGGTGGAGGAACTGGTGGAACCCGGCGAGATCGACCCGGACACCGTCCACCTGCCCGGCATCTTCGTCCAGCGGGTGGTCGCACTGACCCCGGAACAGGCCGGGGACAAGAGGATCGAGCAGCGGACGGTGAGCAGCTGATGGCCTGGACACGCCAGGAGATGGCCGCGCGGGCGGCCCGCGAACTGAAGGACGGCCAGTACGTCAACCTCGGCATCGGACTGCCCACACTGATCCCGAACCATCTCCCGGAGGGGGTGGAGGTGGTCCTGGAATCGGAGAACGGCATCCTGGGCACCGGCCCCTACCCCGCCGAGGACGCCGTCGACCCGGACCTGATCAACGCCGGGAAGGAGACCGTCACCGTCCTGCCCGGGGCCTCGTTCTTCGACTCGGCCCTGTCCTTCGCCATGATCCGCGGCGGACACATCGACGTCGCCGTCCTCGGCGCGATGCAGGTCTCCGCCCACGGCGACCTGGCCAACTGGGCCGTCCCGGGCAAACTCGTCACCGGGATCGGCGGGGCCATGGACCTGGTCCACGGCGCCCGCAAGGTGATCGTCGTCATGACACACACCGCGAAGGACGGCTCCCCCAAGATCCTCGAACAGTGCGTGCTGCCACTGACCGGGAAGGCCTGCGTGGACCGGATCATCACCGACCTCGGCGTGATCGACGTGACCGGCGAAGGACTCGTCCTGATCGAGACCGCGCCCGGGGTCGGGGTGGAGGAGATCGTGGCGAAGACCGACGCGAAGCTGAGTGTCCTGGAGGGTCCGCTGTGAACACGGTGTACATCCTCGACGCGGTCCGCACCCCGATCGGCCGCTACAACGGCGGCCTCGCCGGCATCCGCCCCGACGACCTGGCCGCCCACACCATCCGCGAACTCCTCGCCCGCACCCCCGAACTGGACCCGACCCGGATCGAGGACGTGTACTTCGGCAACGCCAACGGCGCCGGCGAGGAGAACCGCAACGTCGGCCGGATGGCCGCCCTCCTGGCCGGCCTGCCCACCTCCGTACCGGGCGTCACCGTCAACCGGCTGTGCGCCTCCGGCCTGGAAGCCGTCATCCAGGCCGCCCGCGCCATCGCCCTCGGAGACGCGCACATCGCCGTGGCGGGCGGTGTGGAGTCGATGACCCGGGCACCCTACGTCCTGCCCAAGAACGACCGGCCCTTCCCCGCCGGGAACACCCAGCTGCACTCGACCACACTCGGCTGGCGCATGGTCAACCCGAGAATGAACCCCCAGTGGACCATCCCCCTCGGAGAATCCGCCGAACGCATCGCGGACAAGCACAAGATCAGCCGCGAACAGCAGGACGCCTACGCCCTCTCCTCCCACCGCAAAGCCTTCCAGGCTCAGCAGCGGGGCCTGTTCGACGCCGAACTGGCGCCCGTGCCCGTCCCGCAGCGCAAGGGCGACCCCGTCCCCTTCACCACGGACGAATGCGTACGAGCCGACGCCTCCCTGACCGCGATGGCCAGACTCAAACCGTCCTTCCGAACCGAGGCCGACGGCACCGTGACCGCGGGCAACGCCTCCCCCCTCAACGACGGCGCGGCAGCCCTGCTCCTGACCGACGAAGAAGGCCTCAGGACCCTCGGACGCGAACCGCTGGCCCGCGTCTCCGCCACCGGAGTCCACGCACTGGACCCCGACTACTTCGGACTCGCACCCGTCGAGGCCGTCAACCGCGCCCTCGCCAAAGCCGGCAAGACCTTCGACGGCCTGTCGGTGCTGGAGCTGAACGAGGCGTTCGCCGCCCAGGTACTCGGATGCGTCGCCGAATGGCCCGACTTCGACCCCGCCATCCTCAACCCACACGGCGGAGCCATCGCGTTGGGCCATCCGCTGGGAGCCTCCGGCGCCCGGCTCGCCGGGACCGTCGCACACCAACTCGCCCGACACGGCTCCGGTGTCGGCGTGGCCACCCTCTGCATCGGCGTCGGCCAAGGACTCGCCCTCGTTCTCGAGCGATAGGCCGTTGGGCACCTGCGGGTGCGCTGTGGCTGGTCGCGCAGTTCCCCGCGCCCCTGAGGGGGCGCCTGTCGCTAGGACTTCGCATGACTCTCACCCAGGCTGACATCGATATTGAGATCGCCGGTGAACGCGCCGCCTATGAGAAGCGCGTCGCCGAAGGCGCTCCCGTCGAACATCACCCTCGCCGGGACTACGCCCCCTATCGGTCCTCCCTGCTCCGGCATCCGAAGCAGGCGCTGGTGGCCATCGACACGGCCAAGGACCCGGAGCTGGTGGAGCTGCACTCCCCCGCGTTCGGGGAGCGGGACATCACCGGGATAGACAATGACCTGACCCGGCAGCACAACGGGGAGCCCATCGGTGAGCGGATCACCGTGTCCGGGCGGCTGCTCGACCGGGAGGGACGGCCGGTCCGGGGGCAGCTGATCGAGGTCTGGCAGGCCAACTCGGCGGGCCGCTACGCGCACCAGCGCGAGCAGCACGACGCCCCGCTGGATCCCCACTTCACCGGGGTCGGCCGTACGATCACGGACGCCGACGGCGGCTACCACTTCACCACCATCCAGCCGGGCCCCTACCCCTGGCGCAACCACCTCAACGCCTGGCGTCCGGCGCACATCCACTTCTCGATGTTCGGCTCGGCGTTCACGCAGCGGCTGGTGACGCAGATGTACTTCCCGAGCGACCCGCTGTTCGCGTACGACCCGATCATCCAGTCGGTGACGGACGACGCGGCCCGGCAGCGGCTGGTCGCGACGTACGACCACGCTCTGTCCGTGCCCGAGTTCTCGATGGGCTACCACTGGGACATCGTGCTGGACGGCCCGAACGCCACCTGGATCGAAGAAGGACGCTGACCCGACATGACGAAGATCGACACGAGCGGCCCGGAGAACGTGCTGCCCACCCCGTCGCACACGGTCGGCCCCTTCTACGGCTACGCGCTGCCGTTCCGCGGTGGTGAGGACATCGCGCCGCTCGGACACCCGGACACGGTCACCGTCCACGGGTACATCCTCGACGGCGCGGGCGACCCGCTGCCCGACGCGTTCGTGGAACTGTGGGGCGCCGACCCCGACGGGAACGTGTCCACGACCGACGGTTCGATCCGCCGTGACCCGGCCACCGGTGACTACCTCGGCCGCAACGGCGTGGAGTTCACCGGCTGGGGCCGGATCCAGACGGACAGCAACGGGCACTGGTACGCGCGGACGCTGCGGCCGGGTGCCCGTGGCGGCAGCGCGCCGTATCTCAGTGTGTGCGTGTTCGCCCGCGGGCTGCTGGTGCACCTGTTCACCCGGATCTACCTGCCGGGCGACGACGCGGCGCTCGCCGCCGACCCGCTGCTCACCCGGGTGGGCGAACGGCGCGACACGCTGATCGCCACCGACGAGGGCCGCGGGACCTACCGTTTCGACATCCGCCTTCAGGGCGAGGGCGAGACGGTCTTCCTGGAGTTCAGGTGAGTTCAGCAGGATACGGCGGCGGTGACGGCGGGCTGCTCGGTCCCGGGTGGTCCGGTTCCCCCGCAGCGGCCGCGACGAGCGACGGCGCCTGTCTGCGGGCGCTGCTGGACGCGGAGGCGGCCCTCACCCGTGCCCAGGCCGCCCTGGGGCTGGCCCCGGCCGAGGCCGCGACGGCGGTGACCGGGGCGGCCGACCCCGGCCGTTTCGACGTCGGTGCCCTCGCGGAGCGGGCCCGCGGCGGCGGCAACCCGGTCATCCCGCTGGTCGCCGATCTGACGAAGGCCGTCGGCGCCGAGTACGGGCCGTACGTGCACCGGGGTGCGACCAGCCAGGACATCATGGACACGGCGATGATGCTGGTCGCCGCCCGCACCCTGGACCTGGTGCTCGCCGACCTCGGCCGCACCGAGGAGGCCCTGGCCCGGCTGGCCGCCGAGCACCGGGACACGCCGATGCCGGGCCGCACGCTCACCCAGCACGCCGTACCGACGACCTTCGGGCTCAAAGCGGCCGGCTGGCGCTCGCTGGTCCTCGATGCCCGGGACCGCGTGACCCCAGTCCGGGAGGCGCTGCCCGCCCAACTCGGCGGCGCGGCAGGCACGCTGGCCGCCTTCGGGGTGTACGGCGCGGCGCACGCCGACCAGCTGCCGACCGCGTACGCCCGGGAACTCGGCCTGGCCGCACCCCTGTTGCCCTGGCACACGCTGCGGACGCCGATCGCCGATCTCGCCGGGTGCCTCGCCTTCACGGCCGGGGCGCTGGGCAAGACCGCCGCGGATGTGCTGACCTTGTCCCGTACCGAGATCGGTGAGGTCTCCGAGGGCGGCGGGGGCGGTTCCTCGGCGATGCCGCACAAGGCCAACCCCGTGCGTTCGACGCTGATCGCGGCGGCCGCCCGGCGGGCCCCGCAGCTCGCGGCCGTCCTGTACGGCTCGATGGCCGCGGCGGACGAACGGCCGGCCGGTGCCTGGCACGCCGAGTGGGAGCCGTTGCGGGACCTGCTGCGGACCGTGGGAGGTGCGGCCCGGGACGCGGCGGAGCTGGCGGCGGGGCTGCGGGTGCACCCGGAGGCGATGCGCCGCAACCTCGACCTCACCAACGGCCTGATCGTCTCGGAACGGCTCTCCGCCGAGCTGGCGCCCGTGCTCGGCCGGGCCCGTGCCAGGGAACTGCTCACCGAGCTGGCCCGCCGCACCCACAGCGAGCACCGAACACTGCGTGAACTCCTTGCCGGGGAAGTCGACCTGACGGATGTCGAGCTCGACAGCCTGACCGATCCCGCCCGTTACACCGGCTCCGCCGGTGTGCTCACCGACCGTGCTCTGGAGCGACGTTGACCGAGAACCTCCTGAACCACCGCGTCGAGGGCCCCGCTTCGGCTCCCCCGTTGCTCCTCGGGCCGTCGCTCGGCACCTCGTACGCGCTCTGGGACGCCGTGGCGCCCGAACTGTCCACCGTGCACCGGGTGGTGCGCTGGGACCTGCCGGGGCACGGCGGTTCGGCGCCCGACCTGGTCAAGGCGGGGGCGACCGTCGGCGACCTCGCCGATCTGGTGCTCGCGCTCGCCGACTCGCTCGGCGTCGAGCGGTTCGCGTACGCGGGGGTGTCACTGGGCGGTGCCGTGGGGCTGCAGCTGGCCGTCCACCACCCGGACCGGCTGGAGAACCTCGCGGTGATCTGCTCCTCGGCCCACTTCGGCGGGTCCGGGCCCTGGACGGAACGGGCCGCACGGGTGCGCCGGGAGGGCGTGGAGTGGCTGGCGCAGAACGCCGACTCCCGCTGGTTCAGCCCGGGTTTCACCGTGCCGCGGCTGGTCGAGGACCAGCGGGCGGCCGACCCGGAGGCGTACGCCGCCTGCTGCGACGCGCTGGCCGCCTTCGATCTGCGGGACCGGCTCGGCGAGATCGGCGTCCGCACCCTCCTGATCGCCGGCCGGCAGGACCCCGCGACCCCGCCGCCGCATCTGCGGGAGATCGCGGACGCGGTGCCGGCGTCGACACTGGTCGAGCTGCCGGGCGCCGCGCATCTGGCGCCCGCGCAGTGCCCCGAGGCCGTCCTCACCGCGCTCCGCGCCCACCTGGACGGCGGTGCCAGGCGCGGCATGGCGGTACGCCGCGAGGTCCTCGGCGACGCGCACGTCGACGGCGCCCAGGCCCGGCAGACGCCCTTCACGGCCCGTTTCCAGGACTTCATCTCGCGCTACGCCTGGGGCGAGATCTGGACCGACCCCACCCTCTCCCGCCGCGAACGCAGCATGATCACCCTGACCGCGCTGGTCGCCCACGGCCACTACGACGAGCTGGCCATGCATGTGCGGGCGGCCCGGCGCAACGGGCTGACGCCGGAGGAGATCGGCGCGGTGCTGCTCCAGACCGCCGTGTACTGCGGGGTCCCGGCGGCCAACTCGGCGTTCGCGACGGCGCAGCGGGTGCTGGCGGAAGAGGAAGGGTGACCCTGCCGGGGACAGGCACAGAAGGGGGCGCTGTGCCTACGGTGGGGGCATGTCGACCATCTTGATCACGGGTGCCACCTCCGGGCTCGGCCGGTACGTCGCCTTCGAACTGGTCCGCTCGGGCCACCTCGTCCTCGCCCACGGCCGCGATCCGGGCCGTACCGAGCGGCTGGTCGAGGAGCTGCGCACCGAGGGCGACGCCGAGGCGTTCGTCGCGGACCTGGCCTCGCTGGCCCGGGTCCGCGAGCTGGGCGCGCGGGTCGCCGAGGCGCATCCCGGCCTGGACGTCCTGATCAACAACGCGGGCATCGGCGCCGGCGCCCCCGGCTCGGCCCGTGAACTGAGCGCCGACGGCCACGAGTTGCGTCTGGCCGTCAACTACCTGGCCCCGGTGGTCCTGGCCCGCGCACTCCTCCCGGCGCTGCGCGCGAACACCACCGCCCGGATCGTGAACGTCGGCTCGGCGGGCCAGGAGCCCCTCGACTTCGCCGACCCCGAATTCACCCGCGGCTACCAGGGCTTCGCGGCCTACTGCCGGGCGAAGTTCGCCCTTGCGGCCCATACCTTCGCCCTGGCCGAGGAGTTGGCGGGCACGGGCGTCGCGGTGAATGTCCTGCACCCCGCCACCTTCATGGACACGGCGATGGTGAGGGAGGGCGGAGTAGCGCCCTGGAGCACGGTGGCGGACGGAGCTCCTGGCGTACTGGCCCTGGCGACACGGGACTTGGGAACGGGCGGCTACTTCGACGGCACGAACAGGGCGCGAGCGCACGAGGCGACATACGACCGAGAGGTACAGAAACGCCTCTCAGCGGTAACCGATCAACTCCTCGCGCTGTAACGCGCCCCAAAGAGGCGCGGGGCTGCATCGATGTGCGGCTGGCGCCGCGTGGGCGCGAGCAACCGCACCCGACCCGCACCCCGCGACGCACCCGTCACCGCAGCCCCCTTCCCGTGTCCAGCACCTCGCGAGCCTGAGCAACCAGCCCATCGGCGCCACACGACCGAGCCAGCCCCAGCCCCCTATTCAACTCGGCCACCGACCGCGCGGCGATCCCGTACTCCACCCGGGCCGCCGCATGCTCGTACTGACACGGCGAGGCCTCCAGATACGCCACCGCCTGCGAGGCGAGCCGCACCTGCCGCTGCCCGGTCTCCAGCGCGGCAGCGCACCGCAGCGCCTCGCCGATCGCGGTGTCCGTGCCGAACCGCTCGGCCTGCCGCCGCGCGTCGCTCGCCAGTCGGGCCGCCCGCGCCGGGTCCTCGTTCGCGAGGGCGCGGGCGAGGTCGAGCGCCCAGGGCACGACGACGGGGTTGAAGTGGCCGCGGGCGGCGGCCGCCTTCTCCGCGGCCTCCAGCTCGTTCACCGCCTCCTTCGTGCGGCCGACGGCGAGCAGCAGCCGGCCGCGCACCGACCGCGGGTCCGGCATGACGATGGTGGAGGGGTACGGCGGCGCGAAGCCGTACTGTTCGGCGGTCTCCCAGGCCTGCTGGACATGACCGCGGGCGAGCAGCGTGTCGATGAGGTTGCAGGTGGCGGTCCAGTACAGGGGCAGCCGGCGGCCGACCCGCTCGGCGATGCGCAGGGACTCCCGCAGGGAGATCTCCGCGTCCCGCAGCCGGCCGCGCCGTCGGTGGCCGAGGCCGACGTAGGCATGGGCGAGGGCGAGGTGGCCGCCGCTCCAGCCGGAGGACTCGTAGGCGCGCAGGGCCTCGTTGTAGAGGCTCTCCGCGCGGTCGAGGCGGTCGGTGTAGACGTAGGAGTTGGCGAGCATCAGCAGGAGTTCGATGCCCCACTCGGTGTCCGTCCAGCCGAGACCGGGCGCGAGCCGGCCGTTGACGAGGGCGCGGTCGCACAGTTCGACGACCTCCTCGGCGCTCTCGCCCTGGATGAGGAGGTCGAAGCCGCGCAGCATCAGCAGGGCGCGCTCGGAGTTGTCACGGCCGGTGCAGGTGGCGGCGAGGTCGGCGAGCCGCTCGGAGCGGCGTGGCGAGACGGCCTCGCCTGCGATGCCCTCCCACATGAACTGGACGGCCTGGAGGCGGAGTTTCGGGGGTCCGTCCTCGTGCCGGGCGGCCTCCGCCTCGACCGTGCGGACGGCTTCCTCCAGCTGGTCGTTGTGGATGAGTGCCTGGGAGAGCCGGAAGACGGCGTCGACGCGTTCGGGACCGGCGAGGCCGGTCATGCCGAGGGCGCTGCGGAGGTGGCCGATGGTGACGGCGGGCTTGGTGAGGAGGGTGGCGCAGCCCAGTTCGTAGAGCACGTGCGCGTGCACCTCGGGAAGGGGCGGTTCGAGGAGGGCGCGTTCGAGGCAGCGGCGGGCCGCGTCCGGGGCGCCGACGGCCAGGTGTTCCTTGGCCGCGTCGCGCAGCTGTTCGACGAGTTCCTCGTCGTCGTCCGGGTGCACCTTCAGCAGATGGCGGGAGGCCTCGGCGATGCCACGGCCGTCGTCGATGACGATCTGGGCGGCGATGCCGTGCATGGCGGTGCATATCGCGGGCGGGATGGAGTGGTAGACGGCGGTGGCGATCAGCGGGTGGACGAACTCCAGGTCACCGGCGTGGGACCGGGAGCCCGCCGGGTCGGGCTCGGTGAGGATACGCGCGTTGCGCAGCAGTTCGGCGCAGCGTCCGGCGTCGTCCAGGGCCATGCTGGCGAGCTGGGCGACGAGGCCGACGGAGATGCCGGTGCCGAGGATGGCGGCGGCCCAGGCGAACCGGGTGGCATCCACGCCGAGGCCTTCGAGGCGGGTGACGAGTCCGCCGCCCCTGGCCGACCGGTTGAGGGCGCGCAGTTCACCGGCCCGGGACTCGACGGGTTCGACCTCGCTGTCCTGGACCTTGGCGAGAAGTTCGACGGTTTCGTAGGGGTTGCCGCCGGTGACGGCCCAGACCTCGCGGCAGAACGGGGCGTCGGCGTGCTCGCCGAGGGTGGCGCGGGTGAGACCGGCGGTGGCGTCCGGGGTGAGGGCGCTGATGGTGCGGACGGGCCGGCCGGCCGCGGTGGCCACGGCGTCGAGGTAGCGGGCGCTGTCGCCGCTGGCCTCGCCGGGGCGGCGGGCCACCAGGACCAGGACGGACAGGTCGTCGAGGCGTTCGACGAAGGCGGCGAGCCAGGCCAGGGTCTCCTGGTCGGCCCAGTGCGCGTCGTCGACCAGCAGGACCAGCGGCCAGTCGCGTTTGGCGAGCCGGCGGACGGCGGCGACCAGGCCGTCGCAGACGCCCTGCGGGTCGGCCTGGCGGTCGCCGGGGTCCGTTATGCCGAGGGCGGGGCCGGCGATGTCGTACCAGTCGCCGAGGTACTCCCGGGCCTCCTCGGGCAGCAGGGAGACCAGGGCGGGCTGTAACAGCTGGCGCACCACGTGGAAGGGCACGCTGCGCAGGGTCTCGACGCCTCGGGTGGACCAGACGGTGCAGCCCCGGCGTTCGGCGATACGGCGGGTCTCGGCCAGCAGCGCGGTCTTGCCGAGCCCGGCCTCGCCGCGCAGCACCAGCAGGTTCCCGGCGGTGGAACGGTCGGCGCACAGGAGGTCGAGCGCCTCGGTGACGGCGGCGATCTCCTCCTCGCGCTCCCAGAGGGGAGCCGAGGCGCCTCCCGGGAGCTGCTCCTCCGTCATCCCGCTACCTCCCCAAGTCGCCCGAACGACGTACAGACCACGAGCGTAGCCGTCAGGTTGGCTGTCCGGAGGCGGGTCCGGGCAGCTGTTGCCGTGACGGGTGAAAGCGGGTGCGTCCGGGCGACGCGGAACGGCCCCGACCTGCCGATGAGCAGCGAACGGACCGTCAACGGGCAGGAACATGAAGCTTACTTTCGAAGATCGGGCAGTACGGGAGCGGAACCGGCCCCTGCGGGCGCTGGCAGCGGGCTCGGTGGGGAACTTCATCGAGTGGTACGAGTTCGGTGTCTACGGCTATGTCGCGACCGTCGTCGCCGAGCGGTTCTTCACCCCGGCGGGCGGGAGCGCGGCCGAGGGGCTGGTGCGCACCTACGCCTCGTTCGGGCTGGCGTTCTTCTTCCGTCCGCTGGGCGCGGCCCTGTTCGGACGGCTGGCGGACCGGCTCGGCCGACGGCCGGTGCTGATCGCGGTGGTGTCCCTGATGACGGGCGCGACGGCGCTGATCGGAGTGTTGCCGACGTATGCGCAGGCGGGTGCGCTCGCGCCCTGGCTCCTGACCTTTCTGAGGGTCGTTCAGGGGCTGTCCGCGGGCGGGGAGTTCGGGGGCGCGGTGGCGATGCTGACGGAGTTCGCGCCGCCGGGCCGGCGGGGGCTGTACGGGGCGTGGCAGTCGTTCACGGTGGCGCTGGGGCTGCTGGGCGGGGCCGGGGTGGCGGTGGGGCTGTCCGTGCTCCTGACGGCGGACCAGTTCGGCTCCTGGGGATGGCGGTTGCCGTTCCTGCTGGCGTTGCCGCTGGGTGCGCTGGCCCTGTGGCTGCGGATCGGGCTGGACGAGACCCCGGAGTTCCGGGAGCCGGCCGTGCGCGCTGACGTGGAGCCGGCCGGGCCCGCCGTGCGGGTGCCGGTCCGGGCGGTCGCGCTGGCCGCCGCCCGGGTGATGGGCTGGTCCGCGGCCGGTTACACCTTCCTGGTGGTGCTGCCGTCGTACCTCCAGGCCGCCCTGCACACCGGCTTCCGTGCGGCGCTGCTGGCCACCGTGGTGGCGAACCTGGGGTTCGCGGCTGCGATCCTGCCGGCCGGGCTGCTCAGCGACCGGGTGGGGCGGCGGCCGGTGATGCTGGCGGGCGCCGGGCTGGTGGTGCTGCTGGCGCTGCCCCTGCTCGGCCTCCTCCAGGACCCGGGAGCCCCGGCCTTCGTGAAGGGGGCGGCGCTGTGCGGTGCGGGTGCGGTGGTGGGGCTGATGGCCGGGCCGGGGCCCGCGATGCTGGCCGAGATGTTCCCGGCGCGGGCCCGCTGCACGGGCCTCGGACTCGCCTACGCCCTGTCCAATGCCGTGTTCTCGGGCTGTGCGGGCCTCATCATCACGGAGGCGGTGCGGCGCACCGGGAATCTCGACGTTCCCGGCTACTACGCGGCGGCGACCTGCGCGGTCAGCGTGCTCGCGCTGCTCGGGCCGCCGAAGACGAAGGCGGACTGAAAGGCGGGTGGGGACTTTGCTGGTGATCGGCCTGATGTCCGGGACGTCGTACGACGCGGTGGACGCGGCGGCGGCCGAGCTGCGGCTGCTGCTGGACGGCACGCTGCTGCTGAAGCCGCTGGGGATGGTGAGCACGCCGTACGACGAGGAGCTTCGGGAGGCGCTCGCGGGAGCGCTGCCGCCGGCCGCGGTGCCGCTGGCACGGGTGTGTCTGCTGGACACCCGGATCGGGCAGGCGTTCGCAGCGGCCGCGGTCCGGGCCGACCGTGAACTGTGCGGTGGGCGGGCCGAGTTGGTGGTCTCGCACGGGCAGACGGTCTATCACTGGGTGGACGGCGGCCGGGTGCACGGCACCCTGCAGCTCGGGCAGCCGGCGTGGATCGCGGAGGCGACGGGGCTGCCGGTGGTGGCCGACCTGCGGCCGAGGGACGTGGCGGCCGGGGGCCAGGGGGCTCCGCTGGTGAGCCTGGTCGACCTGCTGTGGCTGCGCGGGCGGCCGGGGACGCCGGTGGCGCTGAACCTCGGCGGGATCGCCAACCTCACCGCGCCGGACGGCACGGCCTTCGACACCGGGCCCGGGTGCGCGTTGCTGGACGCGGCGGTCCGGGAGTTCACCGGCGGCCGGCTGGCGTACGACGTGGACGGGGCGCTGGCGGCGCGCGGCCGCCCGCACGGAGCGCTTCTCGACGAGCTGCTGGCGGAGCCGTACTACGCGCTGCCCGCGCCGAAGACGACCGGCAAGGAGCTGTTCCACGCCGGGTACTGGCGGGCGCCCGCGGACCTGTCGGCCGAGGACGCGCTGGCGACCCTCACCCGGCTGACGGCGCGGACGGTGGCGGACGCGGTGCGGGGCGTGGCGGCGACGGAGGTGATCGCGTCGGGCGGCGGCACCCGCAACCCGGTGCTGATGCGGATGCTCGGCGACCTGCTCCCGGAGCTCCCGGTGCGCGTCTCCGACGAGGTCGGGCTGCCCGCGGCGGCGAAGGAGGCGTACGCCTTCGCGGTCCTCGGCTTCCTCACCGCCCACGGCCTCCCGGCCACGGCCCCGACCGCCACCGGCGCCCGCCACCCGAGCATCCTCGGCTCCCTGACCCCGGGACGCGACGGCCTGCGCCTGCCACCACCGGCACCGGGGCCGCCGGTACGGCTACGGATCGAGTGAACCGGGACGGCGGCGAGGACACGGCGGCGAGAGGACGGCCACGAGGTGCCCGCGTCCCGCTCGCGTCGGAGCGGTTCATCCGAACATTGCCGGATCCTCTCATCCGACTTTCACCGATGCCTCATACGGTGGGGGCATGACGCAGGTGACTCCTCCCGGGTGGTATCCCGATCCCGGGCAGACAAGTGACGGTCCGGCCACCGAACGCTGGTGGGACGGCAAGGCCTGGACGGAGCAGACCCGGCCCGCCGGGTCGGCCGCCGACTGGGGTCCCCCGCCGCAGCCGCCGGCCGGCGGCGCCCCGCCCGCCGAAGGGGCCTACCCGACGTACCCGGCCGACGGGGCCTACCCCGCGTACCCGGCCGACGGGGCCTACCCCGCGTACCCGGGTTATCCGGGGTACCCGGCGCCGCCGGCCACCGGTAGGCGCGGGCTGCGTACCGGCGTTGCCGTCGGTATCGCCGTGGCGGTCCTCGCCGCCATCGGGGTGGGCGCGTGGGCGCTCACCGGCAGCGGCGGCGACAGCGGCGGCCAGCAGGCCTCGCAGCAGGGCTCGGGCGGCCAGGGCGGGTTCGGGCAGGGCGGCCCCGAAGGGCAGAGCGGCGGCCAGAGCGGCGGCCAGGGCCTGCCGTTCGGCGGCTCCGGCTCCGGCGGCACCGACGGGGGCGCGTCGCCGTCGCCGGGCCAGTCCGAGGCGCCGAAGGTCAAGGGCGGCGGCACGGTGTCGGACTCGATCAACGCCATCAGCATCCCGGTGCCGGAGGGCTGGACCGGGCAGGCGTTCACCTACGGCGCCCAGGTCACCTCCGACGACTCCTACAAGTGCCCCGGCGACACCTCGAAGAGCTGCACCGCCGGCGGCGCCTACTCGGAGCCCGCGGTGGTGCTGGGCACCAAGGGGGACACGGCCGAGGAGGTCGCCAAGGCGGACATCTCGGCCAACGCCGAGGAGTCGTACGGCGGCAAGACCTACGGCTCGATCACCTCGCACCAGGTGCTGGCCTCCAAGGCGGTCACGGTGGCCGGGCAGAAGGGGTACATGGTCCGCTGGAAGGCGATCACCAGCAAGGGCGCCGACGGCTACGTCGAGTCGCTGGCCTTCCCGTCGCCCTCGAACTCCGCGCAGATCGTGGTGGTCAGGTTCGGTGTCGACGTCGGCCAGAAGGAGTCGGTCATCGACACGATCACCAGCGGCATCAAGGTGTCCTCGGGCAGCGGCAGCGGTTCGAACGTCTGACCTGCACCGGTCCCGGAAAACAGTCGGCCGGGTGAAGCGCCCCTCCGCTCAAAGGGGCGCCCCACCCGGCCGGGGGGTGCGCGCCGCCCCCGTCCCCACGGTGCGGCGCGAGCAGGTCGCCGTCCAGTCATCCCGTGGACGGCGGCCTGGGTCCTAGGTCAGTCCGAGTGCGGGCAGCGCGACGGCCTCCACGAAGCGGACGAGATAGTCGGCGTCGGCGTACTCGCCGGTGAGCACGGGCCGTACCCGCAGCACGCCGAACATCATGGCGGGCACGTAGTCCAGCGCGGGATGGCCCTCGGGCACCTCGCCGCGCGCGACACCGCGGTCCAGGATCTCCTGGAGCGCGGCGATCTCGGGTTCCACGAGCGCCTCGCGCAGCGCCTGCGCCAGTTCCTCGTCCGAGTGCATCGCGTGCCCCAGCGCCTGGAGCAGCTTGGTGTCCTTGCGGGACCAGCCGCCCGCGGCCCGCGCGACCTCACGCAGGTCCTCGGCGAGCGAACCGGTGTCGACGCCGACGAAGCGCACCTCGCGGTTGGCCCGCAGCGCGGCCGCGACGAACTGGGGTTTCGTCTTCCACTGCCGATAGAGGGTGGACTTGCTGCACCGGGTGCTGGCGGCGATCCCCTCCATGGAGACGGAGTCATACCCGCACTCGCGGATCTGTTCGAGCACGGCGTCGAAGAACTCCCGCTCACGCTCCGGCGTGATCTTGGAGCGGCGCGTGGCTGCGACCGTCTCCGGTCCGTCCGCGGCCTGCGACGTCATGTGCTCTTCTCCTCACTCGCGCATCACGTGCGGATCACTTCCGCCCCGCCCGCCGTTCGGCCGGCGCGGAAACCTACAACCAGTGTGGCCTACGTCTATCGATACGCCACTGTACCGGTACTCGACCGTATCGGTACAGTGGCGTATCGGTACGCTTTCGTATCGAAGAGTTCGGGCCACCGCCCGGGACTCGGCACAGCACCACCGTCAGTGAGGGGGCCTGGGATGAGATCCCAGTCCGAGCCTGCTTCAGCGGAGCCGGGCGCGATAGCCCGGCCGCCGCTCGTCCGTGAGCTCCTGCTCGTCGCAGGGCTCTTCCTCGTCTACAAATTCGGGCGGCAACTGGCCACCGGCCACACCGCCGAGGCCCTGCACAACGCCCACCGGATCTGGGACCTGGAACGGACGCTGCACCTGCCCTCGGAGGTCGACGTGCAGTCCGCGCTGCTGCACGGCGACACCCTCGTCCACCTGGCCAACACCTACTACGCCACCGTTCATTTCCCGGCCACGCTCGCCTTCCTGGTCTGGCTCTACCTGAAGCGGCCCGCGCACTACGTCTGGGCCCGCCGGGTCCTCGCCGCGGTCACCGCGGCCGCCCTGGTGCTCCCCTTCACGTTCCCGCTGGCACCGCCCCGGATGCTGGCCGCCTCCGGCCTGATCGACACCGCCCGGATCTACGGCCCCTCCGTCTACGGCCCGCCCGCCCGCGACCACCTCTCCAACCAGTTCGCGGCGATGCCCTCGCTGCACTTCGGCTGGGCCCTGATGGTCGCGATCGGCCTGATCGTCGCCACCCGCTCCCGGTGGCGCTGGCTATGGCTGCTGCACCCCGCCATCACCCTCCTCGTGATCATCGGCACCGCCAACCACTACTGGCTGGACGCGATCGCCGCCACCGCGATGCTCGGCGCCGCCCTGGCCCTCATCCACCCGCCGCACCGCACGGCCACCACGGCCGGGCGCGGCACCCGGCACCTCGTCGCCGAGGAGCCCGCACTGGTGGGGGCGGGCCGATGAGCGCCGCGGCCCTGATCGCCGTCGTCCTCTCCCTGGTCTCGGCCGTCGCATACGCGGCCGCCGCCGTGGCCCAGGAGCGCCTCGCCTCCAAGAACTCCGGCGCGGGCCTGCTGCGCCTGCTCGGCTCGGGCTCCTGGTGGGCGGCCGTGGGCCTGAACGCAGGCGCCGCCCTGCTGCACGTCGTCGCCCTGAAGTACGGCCCGCTCACCCTCGTCCAGCCGCTGGGCGCGCTCACCCTGGTCGCTGCCGTGCCGATGGGCGCCCGGGTGGCCGGCCGCCGGGTCACCGCGACGGAGTGGCGGGGCACCGCCCTGACCCTGCTCGGCCTCGGCGCCCTCCTGGTCACGGCCTCCGGCCCCGCACCCCACCAGGCGCTGAGCCTCACCGAGGCCGTGACGGTGGCCGGTACGACGGCTGCCCTGATCGGCGTCCTGTCCCGCCCCGGTACCCGCCCCGGGCTGCGGCACGCGACCGCGTCCGGCTTCGCCTCGGGAGTCGCCTCGGCGCTCACCCAGACGGTGACGGTGGCGGCGACGGACCACTCGGGTCCGGTGCTCAGCGCCAAGGTGATCGTGGTGGCCCTGCTGGTGGCCGCGTTCGCCGTCGGCGGCCTGCTGCTCTCCCAGACGGCCTACCGGGGCGGCCTGGGCGCCCCCCTGGCGGTGGTCACCCTCTCCAACCCGATGGCTGCCGCGATCATCGGCCTGACCCTCCTAGGCCAGGGCCTGCAAGGCGGCGTGTGGGGCATCCTCCTCGCCCTGACCGGCGCGGGCCTGGCGTCCTGGGGCGTGGTCCTCCTCACCCGGGTGATCCCGCCGACACCGGTCATCGACCTGGACGAAGAACACCCGGTGGCGGCGGTCCTGGCCCTGGACCCGACCCTGCTCCCCCGTCAGACCTCGGAACCGAGAAAACTCACGGCCCTGTAGCGCGCCCCAACGGGGCGCGGGGAACTGCGCGACCAGCCACGAACCACCCGCAGCCGCCACACAACGGTCCCCCACG
>NZ_BMML01000014.1 GCF_014645815.1 Streptomyces fuscichromogenes
GCCGACCTCGCGCTGCCGATCGAGGAGCTGGAGCTCACGGTCCGCTCCTACAACTGCCTCAAGCGTGAGGGCATCCACTCCGTGGGTGAGCTCGTGGCACGCTCCGAGGCGGACCTCCTGGACATCCGCAACTTCGGTGCGAAGTCCATCGACGAGGTCAAGGCGAAGCTGGCCGGCATGGGCCTGGCCCTGAAGGACAGCCCGCCCGGATTCGACCCCACGGCTGCGGCCGACGCCTTCGGCGCGGACGACGACGTGGACGCGGGCTTCGTGGAGACCGAGCAGTACTAGGAGCTCGGGCCATACGGTCCGTACCCGGGTGCGGGTGCGCTGTGCTTGATCGCGCAGTTCCCCGCGCCCCTTCCGGAGGCGCCCCTGCGGGGCTGCCTCCGGATCTCCGACGGGCGACCGCCCGCTCGGATACTGACTTCGGTACCTGACACGGCCGGAGCAGACACACAGGAGAAGAACCATGCCGAAGCCCACCAAGGGTGCCCGTCTGGGCGGCAGTGCCGCGCACGAGAAGCTGCTCCTCGCGAACCTCGCGAAGGCGCTCTTCGAGCACGGCCGCATCACCACCACCGAGGCCAAGGCGCGCCGTCTGCGCCCGTACGCCGAGCGTCTGGTCACCAAGGCGAAGAAGGGCGACCTTCACAACCGCCGTCAGGTGCTCCAGGTCATCACGGACAAGAGCATCGTGCACACGCTCTTCACCGAGATCGGCCCGCGGTACGAGAACCGTCCCGGTGGCTACACCCGCATCACCAAGATCGGTAACCGTCGTGGCGACAACGCGCCCATGGCTGTCATCGAGCTGGTCGAGGCGCTGACGGTTGCCCAGCAGGCGACCGGTGAGGCCGAGGCCGCGACGAAGCGTGCGGTCAAGGAGGCCGAGGAGACCAAGGTCGAGGAGACCAAGGCCGACGAGGCTCCGGCCGACGAGGCTGCCGAGGAGTCCAAGGAGGCGTAAGCGTCCTTTGGCTGCGGCGCCGTCGTGGTTGCTCGCGCAGTTCCCCGCGCCCCTTCGGGGGCGCGTCAGTGGGCCCGTTCCTTTCCAGGGACGGGCCCGCTTTTCTTGTCCTGAGAGGATTTCCCTGTGAGTGACGACGTTCAGCCCGGCCACGTCCGTATCCGTCTCGACCTGTCCTACGACGGGTCCCACTTCCACGGCTGGGCCAAGCAGGCCGGGGGGAAGCGGACCGTGCAGGGGGAGATCGAGGACGCGCTGCGGGTCGTCACGCGGTCGCGGGACGCCGGGTACGAGCTGACCGTGGCCGGGCGGACGGACGCGGGGGTGCATGCGCGGGGACAGGTGGCGCATGTCGATCTGCCGGCCGGGGTGTGGGAGGAGCAGCGGGAGAAGCTGCTGAAGCGGCTCGCGGGGCGGCTGCCGAAGGACGTGCGGGTGTGGTCGGTCGGCGAGGCGCCGGCGGGGTTCAACGCGCGGTTCGCGGCGCTGTGGCGGCGGTACGTGTACCGGGTCGGGGACCGGCCGGGAGGCGTGGACCCGCTGCTGCGCAACCACGTGCTGTGGCACGACTGGGAGCTGGACGTCGAGGTGATGGACGCCGCAGCGAAGTCGTTGGTGGGGGAACACGACTTCGCCGCTTATGCGAAGAAGCGCGAGGGCGCGACGACCATCCGGGAGATCCTCGGCTTCGGGGTGAGCCGGCGCGGTGACGGGGTCGTCGAGATCGAGGTCCGCGCCGACGCCTTCTGCCACAACCAGGTGCGGTCGATGGTCGGCGCGCTGCTGTTCGTGGGGGACGGGCACCGGGGCGTGGAGTGGCCGCGGAAGGTGCTGGACGCGGGGGTGCGGGACAGTGCCGTGCATGTCGTACGGCCGCACGGGCTGACCCTGGAGGAGGTCGCGTACCCGGCGGCCGACCAGCTGCTGGAACGGCAGCGGCAGGCACGCCGGGTACGGGTGCGGACGGTCTGAGGAGTCAGCCGGCCAGGACCTTCCTGAAGGTCGGCTCCAGGAAGGGTTCGAGGGACTTGGCGTAGCCGCCGGTCATGTGGCTGTTGTCCCAGTAGACGACGTGCCCGCCGATCACCGCGGGGCAGTAGCCGTTCGCGCAGAAGGCGGGGAGCGGGTTGATGACCGTGGCCCCGTACTCCTCGGCGACCTCGCGTTCCAGCTTGCGGAAGTCGGGCAGGTCGACGGCGGTCTCGGAGGCCAGGGTGCACTCGGCGGGGTGGGCCGAGTTCTCCGCCAGGCAGTCCGGGATGTTGAAGGTCGGCTTCGGGGTGTCGGCCAGGTAGACCAGCTCCGAGCCCATGGCCCTGAGCTTCCTGAACGTGTCCACGGCGCCCGCGCGCACGGTCGTGTACTGCACGCGGTTGGCCACCACGATGACGTCCGGCTTGAGCTTCTTGATGTAGGCGAGGGCGGTCGTGCGCCACTGCGGGCACTCCGTGTACGCGCGTCCCAGGTCCTCGCGAGTGATCTTGTAGACCTCGGGGGAGCAGCCGCTCTTGATCACCGTGACGACCTTGACGTGCAGCTTGCGGCCGAGCGTGTCGAAGGCGTTGCCCCACTGGTAGGCGTGCGAGTCGCCGAGCAGCACCATGGTCCGGTCCGACGTCCGGTCGCCGATGACGCAGTCGTCGTGCGGGGTGAAGCTGGTGACCAGCAGCTGGTCGATGCAGCCGTGGTCGCCCCGGTCGTCCGGGGACTTCAGCAGCGCGCTCTCGCTGATCTCGGGGGCGCTGCGTTCGGTCACCGCCCGCTCCACGGACCTGGTGCCGTCGAAGCCGGTGAGGGCGGCGGCGGTGCCCGCGGTGCCGAAGGACAGGTTGAGCGGTACCTGGAGGGCGACCACCATGGCGACGGCGGAAGTGGCCGTCAGGGTGCCGCCGGTGAGGATGCCCCGCCAGGGGCGGACGACGAGCTTCACGTTCTCCCGGAAACGCTTCTCGACGACGTAGTGCGTCGCGATGGCGACGAGGAAGGAGAGGACCGCCACCCGGAAGCGGTCCGAGTAGCCGAACTCCCAGCCGATGATGTGCGGCCAGAGGATCAGCAGCGGCCAGTGCCACAGGTACCAGCCGTAGCTGACCTTGCCGATGAAGTCGAGGACCGGGTTGTCGAGGAGCCGCTCCACGCCGAGGCGCGGGTTGGCGCAGCCGCCGGCGATGATCAGCCAGGCGCCGAGCACGGGGCCGAGGACGGCGTATCCCGGCAGCGGGGTGTTCTCCGTGATCAGCAGGCCGGTGACCAGGGTGGTGGCCAGGCCGAGCCAGGAGACGACCGCGGCCAGGCCCCGCGGCATGCGGGAGATCACGGGAGCCCAGAGCGCGAGCAGGACACCGAAGGCGAGTTCCCAGATGCGGGACTGGGTGCCGAAGTAGGCCAGCGGCTGGTTGCTGGTGGTCTCGGTGTAGCCCAGGTGGAACGAGCCGCCCACCACGGCCATCAGGACCACGCCGACCAGGACCCGGTTGCGGCGGAACACGAGCCTGCTGAGCCAGGCCACGACGACGAGCACGATCGGGGTGGCGAGGTAGAACTGCTCCTCGATGCCCAGTGACCAGAAGTGCTGGTACGGGGACTGGCTGCCGTCGTTGGCGAAGTAGTCGGTGCCGTTCTCGGCCAGCCGCCAGTTGATGACGCTCAGCGAGGCGGCGAGCCCGTCGTCCATGTAGCTGCGGAAGCTGAACGGGCTCGCGTAGAGCCAGGACAGGACGCCGGTGGCGACGATGGTGAGGGCGGCGCCCGGGGCCAGGCGGCGGAAGCGGCGGGCCCAGAACCTGCTCAGGGACACCTTGCCGGTCCTGTCGATCTCGGCGAGCAGCTGGCTGCCGATGAGGAAGCCGCTGAGCACGAAGCTGACGTCCACGCCACCGTGGATGTCGAGGATGCCGGTGTGCATGCAGACGACCATGATGATGGCGACGGCACGCAGGCCCTGGATGTCCGGCCGGTACTTGCGAAGGCGTTCTGTCTCCGCGGCCGATGAACGATGGCTGGTCACGTCTCTCCAGTAGTCCGGTGACTGTCCGGGCCGGGCGGCGGCTTCAGTGGACCGTCGGGCAGGCGACAGCCGTACCGCTGACGCGCACGCCCTGGGCGGGGATGCGGATGCCGCACGACAGCCGCAGCTGGGCGGGCAGTTCGTTCTGGGCGCCGACATGGGTGTGGCAGCCCACGACGACCTCACGAAGAATCGATTCGGTGCCGATCGTGGAGTCGTGGTCCACCACGGACTCGTGCACCAGGGCACCGTCGGCGACGGTGACGTGGGCGCCGATGATGGAGCGGTGGACGACCACGTGCGGGCCGATCACGGCGCCCGGCCCGATCGTCGAGCCGCCGGTCACGCGTGCGGTCGGGTGCACCACGGCGGTGGGGTCGATCAGGGCCTCGGCCGCTCCTTGCACCAGGGGCGAGGCCGCCCTGCCGGTGATCAGGTCGGCGGAGCCGTGCACGAAGGCCAGCGGGGTGCCGAGGTCGCGCCAGTAGTCGTCGGTGGTGTGGCCGAAGACCCGCCCGCCGCCCGCGACGAGCCGGGGGAAGGTCTCCTGCTCGACGGAGACCTCCCGGTCGCCCGGGATGGCGTCCAGGACGGACCGCCGGAAGACGTAGCAGCCCGCGTTGATCTGGTCGGTGACGCACTCCTGCGGCGTCTTCGGCTTCTCCAGGAAGGAGAGCACCCGGCCCGCCCCGTCGGTGGGGACCAGGCCGAAGGCGCGCGGGTCGGCGACCCGGGTGAGATGCAGGGTGACGTCCGCGCCCCGGGCCTCGTGGTGCGCCAGCAGGGCGCCGAGGTCGACGCCGGACAGGATGTCGCCGTTGAGGACGAGGACCGGGGCGTCCGGCGTGTCGCCGCGCAGCAGCCGGCCGGCGTTGCGGATCGCCCCGCCCGTGCCGAGGGGGACCTCCTCCACGGCGTACGAGATCGCCAGGTCCTGGGAGAAGTCCTTGAACTCCTCCTCGAAGAGGCTCGCGAGATACGAGGTCGCGAAGACCACGTGCCCGACGCCGGCCGCGGTCAGCTTGGCGATCTGGTGCCGGATGAAGGAGGCACCCGCGACCCCGAGCAGCGGCTTGGGGGTGTGGTTGGTCAGCGGTCGCAGGCGGGTTCCCTTGCCGCCCACGAGGATGATGGCTTCCTGCATGATTCCTCGCTCGGTCAGCTCGTGGTGCCGGTGCCGGGGCCCGCGTAGTCGGAGGCGAAACAGGCCTTGATGGCCTTCTCGCTCAGGGGACGGCCCGCGAAGTCGAGCCGGGAGGCCGTCCTGTCGTCCGGCGGGGTGTTGGGGTCGTCCTCGAAGTGGATCGACCACCAGTACACGCCCTGCATGTGCCGCTCCTGGACGACCTGGCAGACGGCCGTGTACCAGTTGGCCTGCACCTTCGTGTTGACCTTGCGATGGCTGTAGAAGTCGCCCGGGGCGTGGTAGGCGCCGTTCATGGCACCGATGCCGGACTCGGAGACGAGGATCTTCGGCAGGGTGCCGGTCGCCTTCCGGTCCAGCCACTTGTCCCAGCCGTCGACCAGGTCCTTCACGGGTGCGGTGTCCGGCACCTTGACGGGGAAGTAGGCGTCGACGCCGAGGTGGTTGACGGGCATGTTGATGCGGCCCGTGACGTAGTTGTCCCAGTTGGCGTCGTAGGCGATCTCGCCGGAGAAGGTCTTCTCGGCGGAGTCGACCAGGGTGTTCCAGCCCGGGTCGCCCTCCAGGGAGTTGAGTTCGGTGCCGATCACGAAGGTGTTCGTCCTCGTCTCGTCGGCGGCCTTGAGGTACGGGGTGACGAGCTTCCTGTACGAGGCGAACCAGGCGGAGCGGGAGGCGGGCTCGACGTCGCCGCGCCAGCCGTCCTCGGGCTTCAGGGACGACTCGTCCATGATCGGGCGCAACCGGGTGCGGAAACCGGCGTCCTTGAACACCTTCAGGACCCGCTCCAGCCGCTGCGGGGTCGGCGTCTTCGCCCCCGCCCACACCTCGTCGGACGTGCCGCTCTTCGTATAGAAGGGGAAGGAGACCGACACCGAGTTGGCGCCCAGCCCGATCAGGTACTCGGCCTGTTTGCGGGCCTGCTTCTCGACGAAGTCGCCGGAGAGGGTCTTCCGGTCGTCCTCCCAGTAGATCTGCACGCCCCACTGCGGCATGCCCGCCTTCCAGACCTTGGCGACCTGGAGGTCCTCGGCGGACGCGGAGGGGGAGGCGGCTGTCGTACCGGGGCGGGTGCCGTCGTCCGGGGTGGTGGACTCGGCGGGGTCGTCGAGGACGAGGCGGGGCAGGGCCGAGCCCGCCTGCCAGCGCACCGGGTGGTCGCCGAGGACGAACGGGGTGCCCACCACGAGGGTGAGCACGGCCACCGGGAAGATGGCGAGCAGGGGCAGTCGCGAACGCATGTCAGTGGGTGTCTTCCGGGTCAGGCGGGCTTGGCGATCACGACGAACTTGTTCTCCTCGCGCCGGACGAACTTCACGAAGCCCTTGAAGCCGCCGAGCCCTTCCAGCACGGAGAAGACGGGGATGCACGCGACCACGACGATCGGCTCCCACCACCTGCGCCGGCCGCTGAGCGACGCGAGCGCGTTCAGCCGCAGCCCCTCCCAGTACGTCCAGATGACGTAGGCGAAGTTCAGAGCCCAGAGCAGGACGACGGACTGGGTCACCGGCGAGGTGTTCATGTCGTTGATCAGCCAGCCGGCGAGCAGCACGGCGCCGATGTGCTGGAGCGGACCGAGGATCCAGGTGGCCACGCAGATCGACAGGAACCAGCGGTAGCGCAGCGGCACCGCCCGGTTGCAGCAGAGCGCCACCAGGCCCCAGGCCCAGCGTTCGCGCTGCTTGACGAAGTCGGCCGCGTTGGCGGGCGAGGCGCCGTAGCAGCGCCCGTTGAACCAGTCGCTGCGGCCCGGGTACCTGCGGCAGAAGGTCAGGGCGAGCCGGGCGTCCTCGACGATCTCCTTGGGGCCGAAGTCCCAGCCGATCTCGGCCTCGATTGACGCGCGTAGCACCAGCAGCTCGCCGTGCACTCCGGCTGCCGGGGTGCCGAGGCCGGTCAGGGCCCGGAAGCGGGCGATGTCGTCGGCGGGGCGCACCGCGTCGGCCAGCCAGGTGAAGAGGCTGACCGCGTTCTCGCGGGGGTAGGTCAGGATGCCCTGCGCCATGTGCTTGACCTCTTCGGGGGTCGCACGGCGCTGCCGGTTGATGAACTGGGCGAGCGAGGCCGCGGTGTCCGGGCCGACACCGGTGTCGTCGTCCATGTGCAGCACCCAGACGTATTCGAGGGCCTCGCCCTCGGCGATCCGCAGCTCGTGGGCGTAGTGGTTGGCGCGGGCCTTGAAGCGGGTGCCGTTGGCCGGGACGTAGTCCTTGGGGACGGTGATCACCCGGATCAGCGGGTGGGAGTCGGCGAGGCGGTCGATGTCCGCCGCGGCCTCGCAGCCCTCCTCGGTGAGGATGTCGACCCGCATGTAGGGGAACCACTCCGGCAGGTGCTCGACGTAGGAGAGGATCGAGCGCTCCAGGGCCGGGTACGTGTCGTGCCGTCCGATGGTCGGGCACAGCGCGATCAGGAAGTCCTGCTCGGCCGGTGCGGGCGGGGTCATCCGGTCGCTCTTGCGGACCCGGCGGCGGATCAGCAGGGCGCCCTGGAGACCGATCAGCACACCGGCCGCCGGCAGGGACCAGACGACCGTCAGGATCCAGCTCATCAGCGAGGAACTGGGCCGGTAGGACCAGAGTCCGAAGACGACCAGGAGGACGAACGGCAGCAGGAACGGCAGGATGCCGGGTTTCCACGAGGCGGTGCGCTTGGCCAGCTTCGCGTTGTGTCGCGAATGCGGGGTTCCCCCGTCGACCACTGTCGATGCCATACGGCTACATGCTCTTCCGTGAGATCGGTGGCGGCCGGACGGCATGGCACGGTGACGGGACGGGTGACACGAGCAACCTCGTCCCACCCGCCTCGCTCCGGGCCGTGATGATGTCCCCCGGCGCCTTCTTCAGGCGGTTCTGCGGCCGGCTCGGATGCCCCCCCGGGCGACCTGCGCCGCCAGCCACACAAGAACTCAAATCTTGCCACGTAAGAATCAGCTATGAAGTTCCGATGAGCAAGATGTAGTGGGAAAGTAATAAACGTATGTGGTGTGCAACGAAGTCCGGTCGAAGCCTGGCGACCTGCCCCCGCCACCGGTGATGACCTGCGAAGACGCATAAGTCGTCCGCACGTCTTCGGAGGTGTTCCGGCCGCTCGGGGTGGAGACGTTGGCGTAGGTCAGGGCCTGGCCCCACACCGTCCAGAGCACCCACGGGGTGTCCGAAAGTGTGCTGTGCCGGGCGGAACCGAGCGGAACGTAGAAGGACTCGGCCATCGCGCGGGGCCGGTCGTAGCGCTCCAGGCCCTGGTACCAGACCTGGGTCCAGGGCCTGCCCCGGAACGGCCGCCGGGGGGTGTCGCTGTAGTCGTCCACGCCCACCACGTCGACGTACCGCCCGCCCGGGTAGTAGTCACCGGGCTCCCGCGCGAAGGTGCCCTCCCAGGCGCCGGGCGCCCAGACGAAGATCAGGTTGTGCAGGCCGCAGCTGTTCACCAGGTAGTCGTACGTGACACGCCACAGCTTGCGGTAGGCGGCCGGATCCTGCCCGGCCCACCAGAAGCCGTGGCCCGGCCTGGCGTTCATCTCGTGGTACGGCCGCAGCAGGACCGGCACCCCGTGCTCCGCCAGGTAGCCCAGGTGGTCGGCGAGGAAGCCGAGGTCCAGCAGCAGGGCCCGGTGCTCGGCGGTGCCCTGGGTGACCACCCGGCCGAACCAGCCGCTGTCCTTGGCCGCGGGGGAGTTCTGGTACCGGGTCTCCTCGAAGCCCTTGACGGTGCTGCCCGGGTAGGGCTGGTGGAAGGAGAAGCCGACGATGCCCGCCGGGCCGCCCCCGTTGTCCGGCAGGCTCACCCGGGTCCCGGAGGCGCAGTCGAGATGCGTGCCCGAGGGGTGGTACGACCCGTCGGCCGGCCGGGGCAGCCCCGCCCACACCCCGAGCGCCAGGTCCACCGCGTCGTCGACGTACCCCCAGCGGTCGCGGCAGCTCGGCCACGAGGAGCGGGAGTACGAGCGCGGCTCGCCCACCGCCCACCCGGGCTGTCCGTACCCCGGCCCCAGGTCCAGCTCCACGAACCCCGGGAACCTGCCGGTGATGTCGTGGGCCTTCTTGTAGTAGTAGCCGGGCTGCTTGGTGCCCCGGTAGTCGCCGTACGACGCGTTGTAGCGCTCGTTGTGCAGCTCGACGTGCTGGCCGATGACCGTCCGGGTCGGCTCGCCGCGCCGTGCCCGGTTCTCCAGGCCGGCGAGCAGGGCGTAGACCCGGCGGGCGGCGGGGGTGGCGTGCGGGTCCCGGGCGCCCAGGTCCGCGGGCACCTGGCGCGGGCCGCCGCTTCCGGCGTCGTCGGCACCGCCGGGCCGGGTGGCCCACCAGGTCAGGGGGGCGAGCAGCGCCGCCGTCACCCCGGCCCCGACGAGCCGGACCCGCCCGCGCATCCGCATGTCCCGATTCCTCCCCGGCCCGCCCCGTGGATGCCGATTCTGCCCTGAAGCGGACGTGGCCTGCCGGGTCGTGCCTGCTGGGAGGGGGGGATCAGCCCTGGGCCGCCGCCGAGGCCTGGGCCTCGCCGCGGCGCCGGATCTGGCGGAAGGTGAACTCCGCCAGGTCGTCGCCGGTCTGGAAGACCTTGGTGTCCTTGGTGGTGACGTCCTTGCCGTTCAGGAAACCGGTGGTCGTGAAGTAGGCGTAGCGGCCGTACGAGTTCGTCGTCGTACGGCAGACCCCGGAGTCGCAGAAGGACTTCACGCCGGAGCCGGCCAGGGCGGTCACGAAGCCCTTCTTGTCGGCCTCGGTCTTGGCCTTGCCCGCCTGTGCCTCGGTGTTGAAGACGGCCACGCCGACCGTCACCGCGACGCCGTCCTTGAAGTAGGTGACCCGCAGCAGGCGCGTGCAGCCGTCCTTGTCCAGGACGTCCGGGAGGCTGCCCTTGGCGGCCGTGGCGCACTTCTTGGTGTCGGCCGTGGGGCCCTTCTTGTACACCGTCTCGCCCACGGTCAGCTGGGTGCCCGGGAAGAGGGTCTCGGCGCTCAGCGGTGCGGTGTCCTTCTGCACGCTGGCTATGAACTCCTCCGGGTCCAGCGGCGGCGGCGCGCTGGTCGGCGCGAACGACGGCACCGAGCCGGCCGTGTCACTGGGCAGCGAGGCGCTCGCCGGCAGGTTGGTGGGCGTGCCGGAGGCGTTGTCGTCGCCGTTCGCGGACACCACGGCCATGGCGACGGCGGTGCCGATCGCCAGCGTGGCGACCACACCACCGCCGATGAGGAACACTCTGCGGCGCTTGTTCCGCGTTTCCGAGGCCTCGGCGAGCGACGCCCAGTCCGGAGTCTGACCGGTGCCGCTGCTCCAGGGCTGCTGAGACTGCGGTTTCCACGGATCCCACTGGGACTGAGGTCCCCCCTGCCCATAACTCATGGGGCGCATCTTAGACGGGGGCCGGGGGGTACCGGTGCGACTGTACGAACGGTGATAGGGGACCTTTGCGGGCAGGACGGCGCATCCCGGTGCGGCCGTGTGCCGAGGATTTCCGCCGCGGTCGACGACGGCTCGCCCCGATGCCCTCGGGAGCTCGTTTTGACCCTTCCGGGGCCGCCCCGGTAGGCTTGCTCTTCGTTGTGTATTGGCTCGCTCATTCTCACGGGAGTGGCCTCTACCTAGGTTCCCTGGAGCAGTTACCAGTGGGCGGCATACGGGCATCGTTCCCGGCATTGTCGTCCCCAGCTGCACGATCGCTTCAGTGATGCCATGTGTCAGCACCCATCCACTGAAGAAGAAGGCTGCGAAGTGCGTACGTACAGCCCCAAGCCCGGCGATGTGACTCGCCAGTGGCATGTCATTGACGCTCAGGACGTCGTCCTGGGCCGTCTCGCCACCACTGCCGCGTCCCTTCTCCGCGGCAAGCACAAGCCGATCTACGCCCCCCACGTCGACACCGGTGACTTCGTCATCATCATCAACGCGGACAAGGTGCACCTGTCCGGCAACAAGCGGACCCAGAAGATGGCGTACCGCCACTCCGGCTACCCGGGTGGTCTGCGCTCCGTCCGCTACGACGAGCTGCTGGACAAGAACCCCGAGAAAGCCATCGAGAAGGCCGTCAAGGGCATGCTCCCCAAGAACACGCTGGGCCGTCAGATGCTCTCGAAGCTGAAGGTCTACAAGGGTGACGTGCACCCCCACGCTGCGCAGCAGCCGGTGCCGTTCGAGATCACCCAGGTCGCGCAGTAGTTCCGGCCACCCCCTAAGACTGAAGAGAATCTGAGGAGCATCGTGGCCGAGACCACTGCCGAGCAGCCGCTCGAAGAGCTTGACATCGACAGCTACACCACGGAGTCGGACGTCCCCGTCGAGGGCGAGTACACCTCCGAGTCCCTCGCGTCCCGCTTCGGCGACCCGCAGCCGGCCGCCGGCCTGGGCCGTCGCAAGAACGCCATCGCCCGCGTCCGGATCGTCCCGGGCACCGGCAAGTGGAAGATCAACGGTCGCACCCTTGAGGACTACTTCCCCAACAAGGTGCACCAGCAGGAAGTCAACGAGCCCTTCAAGGTGCTGGAGCTCGAAGGCCGTTACGACGTCGTCGCCCGCATCGCGGGTGGCGGTGTCTCCGGTCAGGCCGGTGCGCTCCGTCTCGGTGTCGCCCGTGCGCTGAACGAGGCCGACGTCGACAACAACCGCGGCCCGCTCAAGAAGGCCGGCTTCCTCAAGCGCGACGACCGTGCGGTCGAGCGCAAGAAGGCCGGTCTGAAGAAGGCCCGCAAGGCCCCGCAGTACAGCAAGCGCTAATCACCAGCTGCCTGCACGTACTCCGAACGCCCCGGCGGCACGCCACATGTGCCGTCGGGGCGTTCGTTTATCCCGGTCAAGGGCGTATAACGACACAAGACGCTCAAAGGCTGGTGTGATCGCATGACTAAGCGCCTGCCATCATTCCCTGGCAGCAAGGACGCTTCTTCAGGAGGACAAGTGGGACGACTCTTCGGCACGGACGGCGTGCGCGGTGTCGCCAACGCGGACCTGACCGCCGAGATGGTGCTCGGTCTGTCCGTCGCGGCGGCGCACGTGCTGGCCGAGGCGGGCACCTTCGAGGGCCACCGGCCGACGGCGGTCGTCGGACGGGATCCACGCGCGTCCGGGGAGTTCCTGGAGGCGGCCGTGGTCGCGGGCCTGGCCAGCGCCGGCGTCGACGTCCTGACCGTGGGAGTCCTCCCGACACCGGCCGTCGCGTTCCTGACCGGCGCGCTCGGCGCCGACCTCGGTGTCATGCTCTCCGCCAGCCACAACGCCATGCCCGACAACGGCATCAAGTTCCTCGCCCGTGGCGGCCACAAGCTCGACGACGAGCTGGAGGACCGGATCGAGGCGGTGTACGACTCCCACCGGCACGGCGAGCCCTGGGAGCGGCCCACCGGCGCGGGCGTCGGCCGGGTCCGGCCGTACGACGAGGGCTTCGAGCAGTACGTCACCCATCTCCTCGGCGTGCTCCCGAACCGGCTCGACGGACTGAAGATCGTCCTGGACGAGGCACACGGCGCGGCCGCGGGGGTCTCGCCGGAGGTGTTCCGCCGGGCCGG
Source organism: Streptomyces fuscichromogenes (assembly GCF_014645815.1). GTDB lineage: Bacteria > Actinomycetota > Actinomycetes > Streptomycetales > Streptomycetaceae > Streptomyces > Streptomyces fuscichromogenes. The sequence continues at coordinate 12,623 of NZ_BMML01000014.1, forward strand.
TGCCGAGATCGTCACCATCGGCGCGGAGCCGGACGGGCTCAACATCAACGACGGTTACGGCTCGACGCACCTCGGTCCGCTGAAGGCCGCGGTCGTCGAGCACGGGGCCGCCTTCGGTATCGCCCACGACGGGGACGCGGACCGGTGCCTGGCCGTCGACCACGCCGGCGAGGAGATCGACGGCGACCAGATCATGGCCGTACTCGCCCTCGGCATGCGGGAGCGGGGCGAGCTGCGCGCCGACACCGTCGTCGCCACCGTCATGTCCAACCTCGGCTTCAAGCTGGCGCTGGAGCGGGAGGGGCTGCACCTGGTGCAGACCGCGGTCGGCGACCGGTACGTCCTGGAGGAGATGAAGGAGCACGGCTATGCCCTCGGCGGCGAGCAGTCCGGCCACGTCATCATCCTCGACCACGCGACGACCGGTGACGGCACGCTGACCGGGCTGCTGCTGGCGGCGCGGGTCGCGCAGACCGGGACGTCCCTGCGGGAGCTGGCGGGCGTGATGGAGCGGCTGCCGCAGGTGCTGATCAATGTGCCCGACGTGGACCGGACGCGGGTGAAGACGTCCGGGGACCTGGCGGCGGCCGTGGCCGAGGCGGAGCGGGAGCTGGGGGAGACGGGGCGGGTCCTGCTTCGCCCTTCGGGGACCGAGCCGTTGGTGCGGGTGATGGTGGAGGCGGCCGACATCGAGCAGGCGCGGTCGGTGGCGGGGCGGTTGGCGGACGCCGTCAAGTCTGCTTTGGGGTAACGCCGTTCCGGGTTCGGGGTGCCGGGGGATGTGCGTCGCGGGCTCACGGTTCGTCGTGGCTTCTCGCGCCCGCGCGGCGGCAGCCGCATATCTGCACAGCCCCGCGCCCCTGACGGGGCGCTTGGGTGACCGGGGCTTCACAGCTTCCGCAGCCTCAGGCGCTGCACCTTGTGGTCCGGGCCCTTTCTGACGACCAGGGTGGCGCGGCCTCGGGTGGGGGCGATGTTCTCCACCAGGTTGGGCTTGTTGATGGTCCGCCAGAGGCCGCGGGCGTAGTCGACGGCGTCGTCCTCGGAGACCTGGGTGTACTTCCTGAAGTACGAGTCCGGGTTCTGGAAGGCGGTCGCGCGCAGTTTGCGGAACCGGTTGAGGTACCAGCGCTCGATGTCCTCGGTGCTCGCGTCGACGTACACGCTGAAGTCGAAGTAGTCGGCGAGACCGACCCGGGTGCGGCCGTCCTGCCCGGGGAGCGCGGGCTGGAGCACGTTGAGGCCCTCGACGATCAGGATGTCCGGGCGGCGGACCGTGAGCCTGCGGTCCGGGACGATGTCGTAGATGAGGTGGGAGTAGACGGGGGCGGTGACCTCGTCCTTGCCTGCCTTGATGTCGGCGACGAAGCGGGTCAGGGCCCGGCGGTCGTACGACTCGGGGAACCCCTTGCGGGACATCAGGCCGCGGGTTTCGAGCTCCCTGGTCGGCAGCAGGAAGCCGTCCGTCGTCACCAGCTCGACGCGGGGGTGCTCGGGCCAGCGGGACAGCAGGGCCTGGAGGAGCCGGGCGACGGTGGACTTCCCGACGGCCACCGAGCCGGCGACGCCTATCACGAACGGGGTGCCGGACTGGGAGCCCTGTTCGCCGAGGAAGGTGTTCAGCGCGCCTCTGAGGCCGTCGGTGGCACCGACGTACAGGTTGAGCAGCCGCGACAGCGGGAGGTAGATGTCCCGCACCTCGTCGAGGTCGATGACGTCACCGAGGCCACGCAGCTTCTCGACCTCCTCGGCGGTGAGCGGCAGCGGCGTCTTGTCGCGCAGCGCGCTCCACTCGGCACGGGTGAGGTCGACGTAGGGAGTCGCCTCCGGCTTGTGCCGGTGGGCGCTCCGGGAGATCGGGGAGACCGGAGAGATCACATTCCATTGTTAACGGAGTTTGAACGGGGTGGGGGGTGGGGTCGGTCACGTGGGGCATCCGGCGGCGGCTCGGGCCGTCCGGGCGGGCCGTCCGGCTTCGAATGGCGGTTTAATTTCCGATTCCGGGCACGCTGAGCCGTGTTCGGGCAGGGGATGGCACCTAGGCTGCCGCTCATGTGTGGAATCGTGGGATACGTGGGGGCGCAGTCGGCGCTCGATGTGGTGGTAGCCGGGCTCAAGCGGCTGGAGTACCGGGGGTACGACTCGGCGGGCGTCGCCGTGCTCGCGGACGGCGGGCTGGCCTCGGCGAAGAAGGCCGGGAAACTGCTGAACCTGGAGAAGGAGCTGACGGAGCGGCCGCTGCCGACCGGCGCCACCGGCATCGGACACACCCGCTGGGCCACGCACGGCGGGCCGACGGACGCCAACGCGCATCCGCACCTCGACAACGCGGGCCGGGTCGCCGTCGTCCACAACGGGATCATCGAGAACTTCGCCGCGCTGCGCGGTGAGTTGGCGGAGCGCGGACACGACCTCGCGTCCGAGACGGACACCGAGGTGGTCGCGCACCTGCTCGTGGAGGAGTTCTCCGGCACCGCCGATCTCGCCGAGGCGATGCGCCTGGTGTGCCGGCGGCTGGAGGGCGCGTTCACGCTGGTCGCGGTGCACGCCGACGACCCCGACGTGGTCGTGGGCGCGCGCCGGAACTCCCCGCTGGTGGTGGGCGTCGGAGAGGGCGAGGCCTTTCTCGCCTCGGACGTCGCCGCGTTCATCGCCCACACGCGGTCGGCGATCGAGCTGGGCCAGGACCAGGTGGTGGAGCTGCGCCGGGACGGCGTGACGGTGACGGGCTTCGACGGCGCCCCGGCGGACGTCCGCCCGTACCACGTCGACTGGGACGCGTCGGCGGCGGAGAAGGGGGGGTATGACTACTTCATGCTCAAGGAGATCGCCGAGCAGCCCAAGGCGGTCGCCGACACGCTCCTGGGCCGCATCGACGCGAACGGCTCGCTGACGCTGGACGAGGTCCGGATCGGCGCCGCCGAACTCCGGGAGATCGACAAGGTCGTCATCGTCGCGTGCGGTACGGCCTTCCACGCCGGCCTGATCGCCAAGTACGCCATCGAGCACTGGACGCGGATCCCGTGCGAGGTGGAGCTGGCGAGCGAGTTCCGCTACCGGGACCCGATCCTGGACTCGCGCTCGCTCGTCATCGCCATCTCGCAGTCCGGCGAGACCATGGACACCCTGATGGCGCTGCGGCACGCCCGGGAACAGGGCTCGAAGGTGCTCGCCATCTGCAACACCAACGGCTCGACGATCCCGCGGGAGTCGGACGCGGTGCTCTACACCCATGCCGGGCCGGAGGTCGCGGTCGCCTCGACGAAGGCGTTCCTGACCCAGTTGGTGGCCTGCTACCTGGTGGCGCTGTACCTGGGCCAGGTGCGGGGCACCAAGTGGGGCGACGAGATCAGTGCGGTGATCCGGGACCTCTCGCACATCTCCGGCGAGGTCGAGCGGGTGCTGGAGACCATGGAACCGGTACGGGCACTGGCCCGCTCCCTCGCCGACAAGAAGACGGTGCTGTTCCTCGGCCGGCACGTCGGCTACCCGGTCGCCCTCGAAGGCGCCCTGAAGCTCAAGGAGTTGGCGTACATGCACGCCGAGGGCTTCGCGGCGGGCGAGCTGAAGCACGGGCCGATCGCGCTGATCGAGGAGGACCTGCCGGTGGTCGTCGTGGTCCCGTCCCCGCGCGGCCGGTCCGTCCTGCACGACAAGATCGTCTCCAACATCCAGGAGATCCGGGCCCGGGGCGCCCGCACCATCGTGATCGCGGAGGAGGGCGACGAGGCGGTCGTCCCCTACGCCGACCACCTGATCCGCATCCCGGCCACCCCGACCCTCCTCCAGCCCCTCGTCGCGACGGTCCCGCTCCAGGTGTTCGCCTGCGAACTGGCCACCGCCCGGGGCAACGAGGTGGACCAGCCGCGCAACCTCGCCAAGTCGGTCACCGTGGAGTGACCTTAGGGTGCTGACCATGAGCATCATCGGGGTCGGTATCGACGTCGCCGAGATCGACCGGTTCCGGGAGTCGCTGCAGCGGACTCCCGGGCTGGCCGGGCGGCTTTTCGTGGAGCGGGAGTTGTTCCTGCCGAGTGGCGAGCGGCGCGGTGTCGCCTCGCTCGCCGCGCGGTTCGCGGCGAAGGAGGCACTGGCCAAGGCGCTGGGCGCGCCGCCCGGACTGCTCTGGACGGACGCCGAGGTGTTCATCGAGGACAGCGGGCGGCCACGGCTGCGGGTGCAGGGCAGCGTGGCCGCGTGCGCGGCGGAACTCGGCGTGCGGTCGTGGCATGTGTCGCTCAGTCACGACGCGGGGGTGGCGTCGGCGGTGGTGATCGCGGAGGGGTGACGCGCGGGGGCGTGGGGGGCCGAGGGCGCTGCGGGGCGGGCCGACGGGTGGTCCGGGGCGGCGGCCGGATGCGCGTACCGGCGGTTGCGGGGAGACTCGGGGCATGCGGACTGCTTACGGCGTGGAGACGGTACGGGCTGCCGAACGGGAGTTGATGGCGCGGCTGCCGGAAGGGGCGTTGATGCAGCGGGCCGCCGCCGGGCTGGCCGCGGCCTGCGCCGAGTTGCTCGGACGGGTGTACGGCACCCGGGTGGTGCTGCTGGTCGGCAGCGGGGACAACGGCGGGGACGCGCTGTACGCCGGGGCACGGCTCGCCCGCCGAGGCGCGGGGGTCGCGGCGGTGCTGCTGGCGCCGGAGCGCACGCACGCGGGCGGGCTGACGGCGCTGCGCCGGGCCGGCGGGACGGCGGTGGCGGCGGCAGCCGCCGAGGAGTTGATCCTGCGGGCCGGTCTCGTCGTCGACGGGATCGTGGGGATCGGCGGCAAGGGCGGTCTGCGGCCCGAGGCGGCGGGGCTGGCGGCGGTCGTGGCGCGGTCGCGGGCCGCCGTCGTCGCCGTGGACCTGCCGAGCGGGGTGGAGGCGGACACCGGCGAGGTGCGGGGCGCGGCCGTACGGGCGGACCTCACCGTGACGTTCGGGACCCACAAGCCGGGGCTGCTGATCGATCCGGCGCGGGAGTACGCCGGTTCGGTACGGCTGGTCGACATCGGGCTGGAACTGCCCGGGGCGGCCGCGCTGGAGGCGTTGCAGGACGTGGACGTGGCGCGGCTGCTGCCGGTGCCGTCGGCGGAGAGCGACAAGTACCGGCGGGGAGTGGTGGGGATCGCGGCCGGGTCTTCGCGCTATCCGGGGGCCGGGGTGCTCGCCGTCGCCGGGGCGTTGCGGGGCGGGGCCGGGGCCGTACGGTACGTCGGGCCGGCCAAGGACGAGGTGCTGGCCCGCTTTCCCGAGACGCTGGTGTCGGAGGGAGGGCCGCGGAAGGCGGGGCGGGTGCAGGCGTGGGTGGTCGGACCGGGGGTCGGCGACGACGCCGGTGCCGTCGCCGAGGTGCTGGCGGAGGAGGTGCCGGTGCTGGTCGACGCGGACGGGCTGCGGCTCGCCGACCGGGACGCGGTACGCGGGCGCACGGCGCCGACGCTGATGACGCCGCATGCCGGGGAGGCGGCGGCGCTGTTGGGGGTACGGCGGGAGGAGGTCGAGGCCGGTCGGCTCGCGGCGGTGCGGGAGCTGGCGGCGGCGTATCGGGCCACCGTGCTGCTGAAGGGGTCGACGACGCTGGTGGCGGCGGACGGGGGAGGGGAGGCCGTCCGGGTGAACGCGACGGGGACGCCCTGGCTGGCCACCGCCGGGAGCGGGGACGTGCTGTCGGGGCTGGCGGGTTCGCTGCTGGCGTCGGGGCTGGACGGGCGGGACGCGGGAAGTGTGGCGGCGTATCTGCACGGGCTCGCGGGGCGGTTCGCGGCGGAGGGGGCGCCGACGGTTGCCCACGAGGTCGCCGGGCAGCTGGGGGCGGCCTGGCGAGGTGTCTTCCCACCTACCCGCCCGACTCGGTAAGCCGAGACCGCACCGTCACCCGGCTGCGCCGCGCATTCGTTGTTGCCGCGGCGGAAACCCGGCCGCTACGGCGGATTTCGGCGGTGCCCGGTGGCCGGTGGGAGTCTGCGGGTGAGTGGGGGCTGAGCGCGCAGTTCCCCGCGCCCCTGACGGGGCGCTCCTGCTCGCGTCGGCGGTAGACCGCGCCCCTGTCCCCCGTTCCGCCGGAGGCCCGTGCATCCCCCGGGTGACCTCGCCGCGCGGCTCCCCGGGATCGGGGGGTGATGAGGGTTGTCTGATCGCATGATTAGTGGACGAATCATGCGTGGGCGGTGTGGTGTTGTGCGTGGGGTGGCGGGGACCCTTGTTGCCGCTGTGACCGTTGTCTCTGTCGGTACCGGGAGTGTCGCCGCTGACGGTGGTGCTCCCGAACCCTCTGCCGCCGTTGCCGAGGCGGACCTGGTGCCGGGGGTGGCGCCGGGGCCCGGGCAGCCGTGGCAGATCGACACGCCGGACCAGAGGCTGGCGCCGAAGGTGTACACGCCCAGCGCCGAGGAGGACGCCGTCGAGCCGAAGGCGGCGGCGCCCGGGACGTACGACCTCATCGAGTACGTGCCGCTCAGTGACGCCGCCGCCAAGGTGAGCTGTTCCAAGCTGACCGGGCCCTATCAGAGGCAGATCGAGCAGTGGCTGAAGCTGAAGGTGGACGGGAAGCAGTCCGTCTCCGACTGCAAGGCCGTCCGGAAGTTCCAGAAGCAGTACGGGATCAAGCCGGCCATCGGGTTCGCGGGGCCCGTCACCTGGTACCAGATGATGCTCCTCTCGGCGAAGAAGGACCCCAACGCCGGGAAGAACTGCCCCGTGAGGTCGTACCGGGTCGCCTGTGTCGATCTCAACCGGCAGGTCACCTGGGTGCAGAAGGCCGGCAAGGTGATCTACGGGCCCGTGCAGATGCGGAGCGGGAGGAAGGGGTACGCGACCCGGGCCGGGTGGCACACCGTCTACTGGCGGCACAAGAACCACTGGTCGACCCTGTACAACTCGCCCATGCCGTATGCCCAGTTCTTCGACGGCGGGCAGGCCTTCCACGCCGTCTACGGCTCCATCTACACCACCATCGGCTCCTGGGGCTGCGTGAACCTCAAGCTCGGCGACGCGAAGAAGCTGTGGAGCGTGCTGAAGAAGGGCGACAAGGTGTACGTGTGGGGTCACCGTACGGGTACCTGAGCCCCGCACCGGGGGCTGTGCCGAAGGGCTGCCGGAGGCCTCTGAGACACTGGGGGCGCGATGAGTGAGACAGCTACTGCACCGACCGCGCCCCTGCGCGCCCGCGCCGAGATCGATCTGGCCGCCCTGCGGGCCAACGTGCGCACCCTGCGTGCCCTCGCGCCGGGCGCGGCCCTGATGGCCGTGGTGAAGTCCGACGCGTACGGCCACGGGGATGCCCGGTGTGCCCGCGCGGCCGTCGAGGCGGGCGCGAGCTGGCTCGGTACGGCCACCCCCGAGGAGGCCCTGGCGCTGCGCGCCGACCCCGGGCTGCCGGCGGACGTACGGATCATGTGCTGGCTGTGGACCCCGGGCGGGCCGTGGCGGGAGGCCGTCGAGGCCGGCCTCGACGTGTCGGTGGGCGGGATGTGGGCGCTGCGGGAGGTGACCGAGGCGGCCGGGGCGGCCGGTCGCCCCGCGCTCGTGCAGCTCAAGGCCGACACCGGGCTCGGCCGCAACGGCTGCCCGCCCGCCGACTGGCCCGAGCTGGTCCGCGAGGCGCTGCGCGCCGAGGCGGCGGGGCTGGTCCGGATCACCGGACTGTGGTCGCACTTCGCCTGCGCCGACGAGCCCGGCCACCCCTCCGTCGCCGCCCAGCTCGCCCTCTTCCGGGAGCTGCTCGGGTACGCCGAGGAGCAGGGCGTGCGCCCCGAGGTGCGGCACATCGCCAACTCGCCGGCCACCCTCACCCTGCCCGAGTCCCACTTCGACCTGGTCCGCACGGGCATCGCGCTCTACGGCATCTCACCCAGCCCCGAGCTGGGCAGCGCGGCCGACTTCGGGCTGCGCCCCGTGATGACGCTGTCCGCCTCCCTCGCCCTGGTGAAGCACGTACCGGGCGGGCACGGTGTCAGCTATGGGCACCACTACGTCACGCCCGGCGAGACCACCCTGGGACTCGTCCCGGTCGGCTACGCGGACGGCATCCCGCGCCACGCCTCCGGCACCGGTCCGGTGCTGGTCGGCGGCAAGTGGCGGACGGTCGCCGGACGCATCGCCATGGACCAGTTCGTCGTGGACCTCGGCGGCGACGAGCCCGAAGTCGGTACGGAGGCCGTGCTGTTCGGTCCGGGCGACCGGGGCGAGCCCACCGCCGAGGACTGGGCCCAGGCCGCGGGCACGATCGCATACGAAATCGTCACCCGCATCGGAAGCCGGGTTCCCCGCGTCTATGTGAACGGGGAACCGAATGGGCAGGAACCAGGGGACGGGCCGGCGGACGGCAACTGATGTCCGGGGTTCGGCGGCGCTACAACCCGGTTACACCTGTATCAGCGGTAACAGCAGCAACACCTGTCTCGTCGGCATCACCCGTGTCACCCATGCAGCGAACAGCAGTACGGCGAAGAGGAGCGGTACGTGAGCGAGAGCAGTGCGGAGGCCGTAGCGGACGCCGCCGCCGCGGTGGCCGTCGTCGCCTCGGCCACGGGGGCGGCCTCCGGCAGCTGGCGCAAGGTGACGGGCGTCGCCGGAGCCGCCATAGGAGTGCTCGCCGCCGGGGCGGCCGCCGGGGTCGCCGTGGAGCGGATGACCGTCGGCCGCGGGATGCGCCGCAAGGCCCGGCTCGCGCTGGACTCGGCGGGCCCGTACGGCACCCTGCGCGGTACGCCCGGCAAGGCGTACGCCGATGACGGCACCGAGCTGTACTACGAGGTCGACGAGGTGGAACCCGACCTCGGCCCCGCCGTCTCGCCGCGCCGCCGCCGGCTCTTCGGCCGCAAGGCACCCGCGCCCGTCACCGTCGTCTTCAGCCACGGCTACTGCCTCAACCAGGACTCCTGGCACTTCCAGCGGGCGGCCCTGCGCGGGGTCGTCCGGACCGTGCACTGGGACCAGCGCAGCCACGGCCGCTCCGGGCGGGGCGTCGCCCAGCACGAGGACGGGGTGGAACTCACCATCGACCAGCTGGGCCGGGACCTGAAGGCCGTGCTGGACGCGGCCGTGCCCCAGGGGCCGATCGTGCTGGTCGGGCACTCCATGGGCGGGATGACGGTGATGGCGCTGGCCGCCCAGTATCCCGAGCTGATCCGGGGACGGGTGGTCGCCACCGCCTTCGTCGGGACGTCGTCCGGGCGGCTCGGTGAGGTCAACTTCGGGCTGCCGATCGCCGGTGTCAACGCGGTGCGCCGGGTGCTCCCCGGGGTGCTGAAGGCGCTGGGCACGCAGGCCGCGCTGGTGGAGAAGGGGCGGCGGGTCACCGCCGATCTCTTCGCCGGGATCATCAAGCGGTACTCGTTCGCGTCCAAGGACGTCGACCCGGCGGTCGAGCGGTTCGCGGAGCGGATGATCGAGTCGACGCCGATCGACGTGGTCGCCGAGTTCTATCCGGCCTTCACCGACCACGACAAGACGGCCGCGCTCGCCTACTTCCAGAACCTGCCGGTGCTGGTGCTGGCCGGGGTGCAGGACCTCGTGACACCCAGCGAGCACAGCGAGGTCATCGCCGACCTGCTGCCCGACGCCGAACTGGTGCTCGTCCCGGATGCCGGGCACCTGGTCATGCTGGAACACCCGGAAGTGGTCACCGACCGCCTCGCCGACCTGCTCACCCGCGCGGGGGCCGTGCCGGCAGGGGCTACGGTAAGTGGCTATGGAAGCACCAGCAGCACGGCACAGCCAGGCTGAGACCGAGTTGATCGTCACCTCCCCCGGGCAGATGGGGGAGCTGGGCCGCCGACTGGCGAAGTTGCTGCGCGCCGGTGACCTCGTGATGCTCAGCGGGGAGCTCGGCGCCGGCAAGACGACGCTGACGCGGGGACTGGGCGAGGGGCTCGGCGTGCGCGGGGCCGTCACGTCGCCGACGTTCGTCATCGCCCGCGTGCATCCGGCCCTGGGGGACGGGCCGCCGCTCGTCCACGTCGACGCGTACCGCCTGGGCGGCGGGCTCGACGAGATGGAGGACCTCGACCTCGACGTCTCGCTGCCCGAGTCCGTGATCGTCGTGGAGTGGGGCGAGGGCAAGGTCGAGGAGCTGACCGACGACCGGCTCATGGTCCGGATCCACCGGGCGGTCGGGGACACCACCGACGAGGTACGGCACGTGAGCCTGGCGGGGCTGGGGGAGCGGTGGGACGGGACCGATCTGGGCGTGCTGTCGGCCTGAGGACCGTGTGAACGTTCCGACAAGCCGTCGGCAAGATATTGCGCCGGACGTATCGGGCGTGGTCACATGGTATCCAGTCCGTAGTTAGGTGTACCTAACTACCTCCGCCCCCGCACCTCAGGAGGCGCCAGTGTCCGTGTCCCAGTCCGAGGAGCGGCGACCGGTCACGGTCGTCGGGGTCTCCATGCGCGAGCTGCTGGCGTCGTGTGCGGCTGCCGACGCGGTGTCCCGGCCGCCGAGAGCGCCGGAGCCGGCCTCCAGACCGGTTGTGCAGGACCGCAGGGCTGCCTAGGCGGCTCGGCAGCGCCCCGAAAGGGGCGCGGGGAACTGCGCGACCAGCCACGACGGCGCGGCAGTCGGTAGATCGCAGTACCTCCCCCGGAGCGCTTGGGCCGGTTCGGCCGGTGGGTCCCCGCGGGTGCGTCGTGTCCGGTCGCGCAGTTCCCCGCGCCCCCTGGCGGCGGCTGCGCCGCCGATCCGTGGCCGCTCAGCGGATCACGACCACCTTCACCCCGATCGTCGCGAAGTTCCACATCGCGCTGCCGTCCGGGCGGGTCTCGCGGATGCCGCCCGTCCTCACCGTGGGGTCGGGGGGTTCGGCCGCGCGTTGTGCGGTGACCGCGCTGAAGCCGATCGCCGAGCCCTCCTTCGTGGTGGTGAAGCGGACCACGTGTTCGATGGGGAGGCCGTCCGTGCCCGTGATCGCCTTCGAGCGGGAGGTCACCCAGTAGGCGCCCGTGGCCGGGTCGACGGTGCCGGGGTTCACCTTGAAGGTGCGCTCGACGCGGCCGCGCTCGTTGACGAGCCAGACCCGGTCGTCGTCCACCGAGTACACCACCCGTTCACCCGTCCCGGAACTGTTCGGCAGCGCGGTCGGGTGACGGCGGTCCCGGGGTGCCTTGGCGGCCGGCGCACCGGGCGCGGGGCTCGCCGCGGACCTGCCGCCGAGGCCGGGCGGGACGGTGGCCGAGGCCTGGTAGGCGAGGAGACCGACCACCCCGACGGCCGCCGCGGTGAGGCCGGCCACGACTCCCGAGCTGGTCCCTGCCACGTGCGCCACCTCTGCCTCGCCGTAGAGCATCGCCGTATATGTCGTACTTCGTGCAGACCGTAGCAGTCAGTGACCGTCCGTCCCCGGCGGCCGTGCTCGCGGCGCCGGAGCCGTAGGCTGTTCGCGTGCTCTTGCTCGCTCTGGATACCGCCACCCCCGCCGTCACCGTCGCCCTGCACGACGGTACGGCCGTCATCGCCTCGTCGAGCCAGGTGGACGCGCGCCGGCACGGCGAGCTGCTGCTGCCGGCCGTCGACCGCGTCCTCGCCGAGGCGGGGGTCGGGCTGGACGCCGTCACCGGGATCGTCACCGGCATCGGTCCCGGCCCCTACACCGGCCTGCGGGTCGGTCTGATGACCGCGGACACCTTCGGGCTCGCCCTCGGCGTCCCCGTCCACGGCCTCTGCACGCTCGACGGGCTCGCCTACGCGGCCGACATCGAGAAGGGCCCGTTCGTCGTCGCGACCGACGCCCGCCGCAAGGAGGTCTACTGGGCGGTGTACGAGGACTCGCGCACCCGGCGCACGGACCCCGCGGTCGACCGGCCCGCCGACATCGCCGAGAAGATCGCCGGGCTGCCCGCCGTCGGCGCCGGGGCGCTGCTCTACCCCGGCACCTTCCCGGTCGCGCACGAGCCCGAGCACGTCTCCGCCGCGGCCCTCGCGTCGCTGGCCGCCGAGAAGCTGGCCGCCGGGGAGGAACTGCCCGCGCCCAGGCCGCTGTATCTGCGCCGGCCGGACGCCCAGGTGCCCAGGAACTACAAGGTGGTCACGCCCAAGTGACCGCCGAGCTGCGCGAGATGCGCTGGTGGGACATCGACCCGGTCCTGGAGCTGGAGAAGGACCTGTTCCCCGAGGACGCCTGGTCACGGGGGATGTTCTGGTCCGAACTGGCCCACGCGAGGGGCCCCGGGGCCACCCGGCGGTACGTGGTGGCCATGGAGGGCGGCCGGATCGTCGGGTACGGCGGGCTCGCCGCCCAGGGCGCCGCGTCCGACAGCGGTGCCGAGGCCGTGGGCGACATCCAGACCATCGCCGTACGCCGGGACCAGTGGGGCACCGGACTCGGCGGAGAGCTGCTCACCGAGCTGCTGCGGGCCGCGACCGCCTTCGAGTGCGCCGAGGTCATGCTCGAATGCCGGGTCGACAACATCCGCGCCCAGAAGCTCTACGAGCGGTTCGGCTTCGAGCCCATCGGGTTCAGACGCGGCTACTACCAGCCGGGGAACGTGGACGCCCTGGTGATGCGCCTGACGACCGGGCAGCCCGGCAGTGGCTCCGCCCCCGGGCCCACCTCCGAAGAAGGAACCGAGATCAATGGCTGACGAACCCCTGGTGCTGGGGATCGAGACCTCCTGCGACGAGACCGGCGTCGGTGTCGTCCGGGGCACCACCCTGCTCGCCGACGCCATCGCCTCCTCCGTCGACGAGCACGCCCGCTTCGGCGGGGTCGTTCCCGAGGTGGCGTCCAGGGCGCATCTGGAGGCGATGGTCCCGACCCTCGAGCGCGCCCTGAAGGAAGCCGGGGTGAGCGCCAGGGACCTCGACGGCATCGCGGTCACGGCCGGCCCCGGCCTGGCCGGCGCGCTGCTGGTCGGCGTCTCGGCGGCGAAGGCGTACGCGTACGCCCTGGGAAAGCCCCTCTACGGCGTGAATCACCTGGCCTCCCACATCTGCGTGGACCAGCTGGAGCACGGCCCGCTCCCGGAGCCGACGATGGCCCTGCTGGTCTCCGGCGGCCACTCCTCGCTCCTCCTCTCCACGGACATCACCTCCGACGTCCGGCCGCTCGGCGCGACCATCGACGACGCGGCCGGCGAGGCCTTCGACAAGATCGCGCGGGTGCTGAACCTGGGCTTCCCCGGAGGGCCGGTCATCGACCGGTACGCGCGTGAGGGGGACCCGACGGCGATCGCCTTCCCGCGCGGCCTCACCGGCCCCCGCGACCCCGCCTACGACTTCTCCTTCTCCGGTCTCAAGACGGCGGTGGCCCGCTGGATCGAGGCCAGGCGGGCGGCGGGCGAGGAGGTCCCGGTCCGCGATGTGTCCGCCTCCTTCCAGGAGGCGGTCGTGGACGTCCTGACCCGCAAGGCCGTCCGGGCCTGCCGTGACGAGGGCGTCGACCACCTGATGATCGGCGGCGGCGTCGCCGCCAACTCCCGGCTGCGCGCGCTCGCCCAGGAACGCTGCGAGGCGGCGGGCATCCGGCTCCGGGTGCCGCGCATGAAGCTGTGCACGGACAACGGCGCGATGGTGGCCGCGCTCGGCGCGGAGATGGTCGCGCGCAACCGGACCCCGTCCGGCTGGGACCTCTCGGCGGACAGCTCCCTCCCGGTGACGGACCCGCACGTCCCCGCCCACCACGACCACGATCACGTGCACGAGGTCAGCAAGGAGAACCTCTACTCGTGACGGTCGCGCTGATGTGGGAGGCGCGGGCGACGGAGGGCAGGGGCGCGGAACTGCTCGCGTGGGCCCGCGCACGTGAACTCCCCGGGGCCCCGGTGCGCCGGGAGACCTTCCGGGCACCGCAGGACCGGGTCCTGGTCGTCACGTGGTGGGAGGCGTCGTACGACGACCCGGGCATCCCGGAACTCCCCGACCCGCCCGGCGACTTGGTGACCCGGCCGGTGCACCGCTGGCGGTTCGAGTCGCTGGGTGACAGCCCCTAGAGCCCCTAGAAGCCCACGGAGACCCCTGGAGGGCGGCGGCGGGTTCCCGGACGGCCGTCACGCGGGCAGCGCCAAAAGGCTGAGCCGCACCCGACACGACGTCGGTCACCCGGGCGCCGGACGGGCGGGGTGGATAACTGGATATCCACACAATCAGTGAGCCGCCCGCCCTCGCAGTGTGGCTTCGCGACGTGGCCGAACGGGTCGGCTCACCGACCCGTTCGGAGAGCAGATGCACGTACCCCGCGCCTTGCGTTCGATCGTCGCCGTCGCCTCGGTGGGAGCGGCTCTGACGGCCTCCCCGGCGTGGTCCGCCACGCCGGCCGCCGGCACCGGCCCCAGACCGGCCGCCCACACAGGGGCCACCCGGTCCCCCGACTCCGGCCCCGCGGTGCACCATGACACCTCGCCACCGCTGCGCGAGCTGTGGCGGAGATCCAGGACGTTCCGGTCCACCCCGCAGGCCGTGCCCGGCGGAAAGGTGCCGCGCCCGACCCTCGCCAAGGCCGGCGGCCGGGACCGGATCCGGCTGGGCGTCAGCTTCGAGGGCATCCGGGAAGGCGGCGGCACGCCTCCCGACCCCAACGCCTCGGTGGGCTCCCGCCAGGTCGTGGAGATCACCAACTTCGACCTCGCGGTGTACTCCAAGTCCGGTGCCACACTGCTCGGACCGCTGACGACCCAGACCCTGTTCAAGGGGTTCGGCGGACCGTGCGAGAACGCCTCGACCGAGGCCCTCGGGGACCCCGAGGTCCGCTGGGACTCCCTGGCCCGCCGCTGGGTCGTCAACCAGTTCGCCAGCGACGTGGCGACCGACACGAACCGGCTGTGCGTGGCCGTGTCCAGTACCGAGGACGCGACCGGCCGGTACCACCGCTACGCCTTCGGGTACCGGAACCTCCCCGACCACCCGAAGTTCGCGGTGTGGCCGGACGCCTACTACATGAACGCCACCGCGGCCGGTCCGCTCTTCGAGTCGTGCGCCTGGGACCGGACGAGGATGCTGCGCGGAGCCGACGCCGACCAGCAGTGCTTCGACGTCCCGGCGGCGACCATCCCGATCGGCTCGGACCTCGACGGCACGACCCCGCCTCCACGGGGCGAGCCCAACCTGCTGGTCAACCTCGGCCCCACCCACGACAGCCTGCAGTACTGGCGGTTCCACGCGGACTGGAGGAACCAGAACCGCACCACCCTCGCGGGACCGTACCGACTGCGGGTGGCCCCCTACACCCCGGCCTGCGCCGACACCGATCCCACCCAGTGCGTCCCCCAGGCCGGCACCGCCCAGAAACTGGACTCGCTCTCCTACTCGCCCATGTACCGGTTCGCCTACCGCAACTTCGGCGACCACGAGTCCCTGGTGGTCAACCACGCGGTCGACGCCCGCGGCGGCGTCGGCGTGCGCTGGTACGAACTGGGGCTGCGCGGCGGCCGGCCGGTCGTCCGCCAGCAGAACACCTACGCCCCGGACTCCACCTACCGGTGGATGGGCTCCGCGGCCATGAACAGGAGCGGCGACATCGCCCTCGGATACTCGCAGTCGTCCGCCCGGACCCGGCCCTCGATCCGCATCACCGGACGCCTGGCGAACGACCCGCCGAACCGGATGACGTTCCGCGAGACCACCGTGTGGACCGGCGCGGGCTCCCAGACCGGGAGCAACCGCTGGGGCGACTACACGTCCATGGCGATCGACCCGGTGGACGACTGCACGTTCTGGTACACCAACCAGTACCAACCGGCCGACGGCACCGGGAACTGGAACACCAGGATCGCCTCCTTCCGGCTCTCCGACTGCCACGCCCACGCCCACGGCCGCCCGCGCGGACACGGGTGACAACCCCCCGGACGGATCCGGGCGTCGGTCATCGCGGACGCCCGGCCCGTCGGGGCCCCCTTCGCCGCGCATGCCGCCGCGTCCTGAGGGTCACTCCACCCGCGTCTCGCAGCGCAGTACCCGGTCCGGTCCCAACCGTCGTACCGGGCCGGTCAGCCGGAGCGGCACCGTGTCCCGGACGTCCGCACTCGACGCCGCCACCCGCAGTTCCAGCGCGCCCGGTTCGACCACCCGCGCCCCCTCCCGGTCCGTGAACGCCGACAGGTCCGCATGGAAGCGGAAGGTCACCCTCCGTGACTCGCCCGGAGCCAGCTCCACCCGCTGGTAGCCGATCAGCCGGACATCCGGGCGGGTCACCGACGCCACCGGGTCGTGCAGGTACAGCTGTACGACCTCCGCGCCCGCCTGCTCGCCCGTGTTGCGCACCGCCACCGTCACGTCGTACGAACCGTCCGTGCCGATCTCGGTCTCCTTCCCGGAGACCGTCTCCCACGCGAATGTCGTGTACGAGTGGCCGTGCCCGAACGGGTACAGCGGGGTCGGGTCCAGGTTGCTGACCTCGCCCGCGAGGCCCAGCGGGGGCTGGAGGTAGGTCCAGGGCTGGCCCCCCGGCACGCGGGGCACGCTCACCGGCAGGCGGCCCGACGGGTTGACGCGACCCGACAGCACTCCCGCCACCGCCGGGCCGCCCTCCTCCCCGGGGAAGAACGCCTGCACCACCGCGCCGAGCCGGCCGTGCCAGCGGCCCAGTGCGTACGGGCGGCCGGTGAGGAGGACCAGGACCACCGGGACGCCCGTGGCGACCAGCGTGTCCAGCAGGTCCGCCTGGACACCGGGCAGCGCGAGGTCCGTGACGTCGCAGCCCTCGCCCGACGTGCCCCGGCCGAAGAGGCCGGCGCGGTCGCCCAGGACCGCCACGCACACGTCCGCCTCCGCGGCGCGGGCCACCGCCTCCTGGAAGCCCGAGGTGTCCGGGTCCGAGACGTCGCAGCCCTCGGCGAACGTGACCTTCGCGTCGGGGAGTTCGGCACGCAGGGAGTCGAGGACGGTCGGGATGGCGATGCCCAGGTCCACCTCGGGATGGTGGGTCAGGACGTGGGACGGGAAGGAGTAGCAGCCGAGCATCGCGAGCGCGTCGGCGGCGCGGGGGCCCACCACCGCGACACGGGTGCCGGGGGCGAGGGGGAGCGTGCCGTCCGGGTTGTCGAGGAGGACCACGGACTCCTCGGCCAGGCGGCGGGCCAGCGCGCGGTTCGCCGTCGAGTCGAGGTCGACCGGGCCTTCCCGCGCGGGCTCCCAGTCCTCGTCCAGCAGGCCCAGCTCGCACTTCTGGAGCAGGACCCGGCGGGCCGCCCGGTCGACGAGCGCCTGAGGGACCGTGCCCTCGCGGACCGCCGCCACCAGGGGGCGGCCGTAGCACTTGAGGGTCGGCAGCTCGACGTCGATGCCCGCCGCCAGGGCGAGACGGGCCGCCTCCGCCTCCGTACCGGCCACCCGGTGCAGGGACTGGAGGAAGCCGATGCCGAAGTAGTCGGCGACCACCGTGCCCTCGAAGTCCCACTCGTCGCGCAGGAGTCCGGTCAGCAGGCGCGGGTCCGCCGATGCCGGAACGCCGTCCGTCTCGTTGTACGCCGCCATCACCGAGCGGGCCCCGCCCTCCCGCAGGGCCATCTCGAACGGGGGCAGGGTGACGTCCGCGAACTCCCGTACCCCCGCCCGGACCGGGGCGAGGTTGCGGGCGCCGACGGAGGAGGCGTAACCGGCGAAGTGCTTGAGGGTGGCGATGATCCCGGCCTGCTCCAGGCCCCGGACGTATGCCGTGCCGATCGTGCCCACCAGGTAGGGGTCCTCGCCGATCGTCTCCTCGACCCGTCCCCAGCGCGGGTCGCGGACCACGTCCAGGACGGGGGCCAGGCCCTGGTGGACGCCGACCGAGCGGAGGTCGTGGCCGATGTGCCGGCCCAGCTCCTCGACCAGCGGCGGGTCGAAGGCGGCGCCCCAGGCGAGCGGGACCGGGTAGGCCGTCGCCTGCCAGGCGGTGAAGCCGGCCAGGCACTCCTCGTGGGCGATCGCCGGGATGCCGAAGCGGCCGGCGGCGGTGATCCGGCGCTGGGCGCGGGCCAGTGCTCGCGCGCCCAGCGCCGGGTCCACCGGGGCGGTGCCGAAGGAACGGGTCAGCTGGCCGAGGCCGAGGGTGATCAGCTCGTCCCACTCGTAGTCCGCGGTCATCTCGCGTTGCAGCGGGGCGACCCCGTCGCCGTCCGTGGCGGCGCCCACCCACACCCCGTACAGCTGGGCGGCCTTCTCCTCCAGGGTCATCCGGGTGAGCAGGTCGTCGACGCGGGCGGCGGCGGGCAGCGCGGGGTCGCGCCAAGGAGCGGTGGTCATGAAACTCCCGTCTCTGTTCTCTGCTACGAACGCTGCTACGAATGTTTCGTACCACACACCGAATGTTCCGGGAACCTATGGCGCGCGAAGGTCTTCGTCAAGGGGGAGCGCAGGGATACGATCGCGGGCATGACGCCTCCGAAGCCCACAGAAACGCAGACGGCGACGCTCGCCGAAATCGCCCGTGAGGCCGGTGTGTCCGCTCCGACTGTTTCGAAGGTCCTGAACGGGCGTG
Organism: Streptomyces fuscichromogenes; assembly: GCF_014645815.1. Taxonomy (GTDB): domain Bacteria; phylum Actinomycetota; class Actinomycetes; order Streptomycetales; family Streptomycetaceae; genus Streptomyces; species Streptomyces fuscichromogenes. Next base: position 30,999 of record NZ_BMML01000014.1, read on the forward strand.
CCGATGTCGCCCCGGCGACCCGTACCCGGGTCGAGGAGCTGCTGCGCGCCTACGGCTACCGGCGGCGCCGTGCCGAGGCCTCCCGGTCGCCGTTGATCGACCTGGTCTTCCACGAGCTGGAGAGCGCGTGGGCGATGGAGGTCATCCGAGGGGTGGAGAACGTGGCCCGGGACGCCGGGCTGAGTGTGGTGCTCAGCGAGAGCGCCGGGCGGCTCACCCCGGGGCGGACCTGGGCCGACCAGGTGGCGGCCCGGCGGCCGCACGGGGTGGTGCTGGTGCTGTCGGGGCTCGACGAGTCGCAGCGGGCGCTGCTGCTGAGCCGGTCGATCCCGTTCGTGGTGATGGACCCGGCCGGGGACCCGGGGCCGGACGTGCCGTCGATCGGGGCGACCAACTGGCAGGGCGGGCTCGCCGCCACCCGGCACCTGGTCGAGCTGGGGCACCGGCGCATCGGGGCGATCAGCGGGCCGTCCCGGATGATGTGCAGCCGGGCCCGGGTGGACGGCTACCGGGCCGCCCTGGAGACCGCCGGGCTCCCCGTCGACCAGGCCCTGATCAAGGCCGGCGACTTCCACCACGACGCCGGCTACCGGCTCGGCCTGGAGCTGCTGCGCATGCCCGACCGGCCGACCGCGGTCTTCACCGGCAACGACCTCCAGGCGCTCGGGCTCTACGAGGCCGCGCGTGAGCTGGGGCTGCGCATCCCGGAGGACGTGAGCATCGTCGGGTTCGACGACCTGCCGGTGGCCCGCTGGGTGGGGCCGCCGCTGACGACCGTACGGCAGCCGCTGACCGAGATGGCCGAGGCGGCGGCGCGGCTGGTCCTGGAGATGGGGCGGGCGGAGGAGGCCACCACGGCCACCCGGGTGGAGCTGGCGACCAGCCTGGTGGTCCGGTCGAGCACGGCGGCGCCCGCGACCGCGTGAGGCGGGCTTGGCCAAAAGTTGACGTATTGACGGGTGGTGCGGGTGTCTCCACACTCCTCCGAAGCCAATCGGTTGCACGACCGAAACTTTCGGAGGCACCCGCGATGAGATCTCTGAGATTCGGCTTACCCCTCGTCTCGCTGTTCACCGGCGTGGCGCTGCTCTTCACGGCTCCTGCGGCGCACGCCGCCGACACCCCGCTGCGCGACCTCGCCGCCGCGAAGGGCAAGGTCATCGGCACCGCGGTCACCGGCTCCAAGCTCACCGGCACCTACGGCGACCTGGCCGGCAGCCAGTTCAGCTCGCTGACCCCGGGCAACGCCATGAAGTGGGGGACGGTCGAGCCCACCCAGGGCACCTTCAACTGGACCGAGGCCGACCAGATCGTCGCCTTCGCCCAGGCCCACGGCCAGCAGGTGCGCGGCCACACCCTGGTCTGGCACAGCCAGAACCCCGGCTGGCTGACGAACGGCACCTGGACCTCCGCCCAGCTGAGCAGCCTGCTGCAGAACCACATCAGCACCGAGGTCGGCCGCTACAAGGGGAAGATCGCGGCCTGGGACGTCGTCAACGAACCCTTCAACGAGGACGGCAGCTACCGCTCGACGCTCTGGTACAACGGGCTCGGTTCCGACTACATCGCCAACGCCCTGACCTGGGCACACGCGGCCGACCCGGACGCCAAGCTGTACATCAACGACTACAACGTCGAGGGCGTCAACGCCAAGAGCACGGCCCTGTACAACCTGGTGAAGTCGCTCAAGGCGGCCGGCGTGCCGATCGACGGGGTCGGGCTGCAGGCCCACCTCGTCCTCGGCCAGGTGCCCGCCACCCTCCAGCAGAACATCCAGCGCTTCGCCGACCTCGGCGTCGACGTGGCGATCACCGAGCTGGACGTGCGGATGGCGCTGCCCGCCGACAGCACGAAACTCGCCCAGCAGAAGGCCGACTTCAAGTCGGTGGTGGCCGCGTGCGTGGCGGTGAGCCGCTGCGTCAACGTCACCGTGTGGGGCTTCACCGACTCCGACTCCTGGGTGGACAGCACCTTCCCGGGATACGGCGCGGCGACCCCGTACGACGCGAACTACGCCCCGAAACCGGCGTACTACGGCATCTCGGAGGCGCTCGGCGGCACCACGACCACCCCGCCGCCGACCGGTGCCTGCACCGCCGCCTACAGCGTGAGCAGCCAGTGGAACACCGGGTTCACCGGCCAGGTCACCATCTCCTGCTCCGGTGCCTCGCTCTCGTCCTGGAAGGCCACCTGGACGTACGGCGCGGGGCAGCAGATCACGCAGGCCTGGAACGCCGTCTGCACCCAGTCGGGCGCGGCCGTCTCCTGCACCAACGCCTCCTACAACGGGACGGTGGCGGACGGGAGTTCGGTGTCCTTCGGGTTCAACGCGGCCTGGAGCGGGAGCAATCCGGTACCGGCTGTCACGCTGAGTCCGGCGTGAGAAGGGTGAGATTTTCCGAAGAAAACCCTCTCGCGACGCCTGCGCTAACAGTCCCCTAATAATTCGGACTTACGTTCCTGCCTTGTGACGGGACACGAGGAGCAAGGCGACGCGGGCAGACGGGTGGGCCGGCGGTCGAGAGTGCTGAAGATCGTCGGCCTCACCCTGGCGGGGGTCATGACGCTCGGCGTCGCGGGCGCGGGGTGGGTCTACTGGCACCTCAACGACAACATCAAGAGCGTCGACATCAACAGCGCGCTCGGCGACGACCGCCCGGCGAAGGCGGTGACGACGCCGACGGCCACCGCGTCCGCGTCCGCCTCCCCGTCCCCGCTGCCCACCGGTTCGGTGAACATCCTGGTGCTGGGCTCGGACTCGCGCAGCGGCAAGGCGAACAAGAAGCTCGGCGGCGGCAGCAGTTCGGGCGCCCGCTCCGACACCGCGATGGTCGTCCACGTCGACGCCGGCCGGACCTCGGCCACCGTCGTCAGCATCCCGCGCGACACCCTGGTCACCCGGCCCTCCTGCCCGCTGTCCTCCGGCGGCTCGACGTCCGTCGCCTACAACGCGATGTTCAACAGCGCCTACTCGGTGGGCGGGGCGGTGTGCGCGGTCAAGACGGTCGAGTCGATCACCGGCGTCCGCATGGACCACTACCTGGAGATCGACTTCTCGGGCTTCGCGAAGCTGGTCGACGCGCTCGGCGGGGTGACCGTGACCACCGACCAGGACATCAGCGACGACGACAGCCATCTGCACCTGAAGAAGGGCACCCACCACCTGAACGGCACCCAGGCCCTGGCGCTCGCCCGCACCCGGCACGGCATCGGCGACGGCAGCGACCTGGGCCGGATAGGCCTCCAGCAGAAACTGGTGAAGGCGCTCCTCGACCAGATGGCCTCCAGCAGCCTGCTGACCGACCCGGCCAAGCTCTACGAGGTCGCCGACGCGGTCACCTCCAGCCTCACCACCGACACCGGCCTGGACTCGCTCAGCGAGCTGATGCGGCTGGGCCAGAGCCTCAAGGGCCTGACCTCGGACAACGTCAAGACGGTGATGATGCCCGTGGTGACCGCGCCCTCGGACCACAACCGGGTGATCGCGAAGGAGCCGGCGGCGAGCGACCTGTGGGAGTCCCTGCGGTAGCCGGTCCGCCACCCCGCCGTCCCTCCTGCCGTCACCCCGACCGGGTCGCGGCGGAAAAAAACTTCGGGGAAATTTGGTGAGCGTGTCGATCCGGCGGCCGGCCGTTCGACGCAAGGGTGAGATGCGGGGAGAACACCCCGCCGGAACCCTAGGAGTCACCATGCCGCGTTATCTGTCGCTCGTGCGGATCGACGAGACCACCGCCCCCGCCGAGGGGCCCAGCCCGGAGCTGATGCAGCGGATGGGCGAGCTGATCGAGGAGGTCACCAAGGCGGGCGTGATGCTGGACACCGCGGGGCTGACGCCGTCCGCCGACGGCACCCGGGTGCACTGGGAGGGCGGCCGGATCTCCGTCACCGACGGGCCCTTCACCGAGTCCAAGGAGGTCATCGGCGGGTATGCGCTCATGCAGTGCAAGGACAAGGCCGAGGCCCTGGAGTGGACCAAGCGGTTCCTCAAGGTGCACGAGGAGTTCTGGACCGTGACCTGCGAGGTCCGGGAGATCGCGGAGGGCTGACCGCCGCCGGCCTCGCCGACCCTCGCCGGCCTTCCTGGCGTGCGTCGCACGGTGGGTGTTGCATGGGGGGCTGTGAGCACACAGCCCCCCGCCGAGCCCGGCCCCCGGCACGCCATCGAGACCGTCTTCCGGCTCGAATCGCCCCGCGTGATCGCCGGCGTCGCCCGGATCGTCCGGGACGTCGGCATCGCGGAGGAGCTGGCCCAGGACGCGCTCGTGGCCGCCCTGGAGCAGTGGCCCCGGGAGGGCGTGCCGGACAACCCGGGCGCATGGCTCATGGCCACCGCCCGGCACCGCGCCGTGGACCTGGTCCGGCGCCGGGAGAACTACGCCCGCAAGCTCGCGGAGATCGGCCGCAGCACGGAGACGACGGCCCCGCCCGTGGAGCCCGCCGACCCGGACGACATCGACGACGACCTGCTCCGCCTGGTCTTCACCACCTGCCATCCGGTGCTGTCGCCCGAGGCCCGCACAGCCCTCACGCTGCGCCTCCTCGGCGGCCTGAGCACGGCCGAGATCGCCCGCGCCTACCTCGTCCCGGAGCCGACGATCGCCCAGCGCATCGTCCGCGCCAAGCGCACCCTCGCGACGCGGAACATCGCCTTCGAGGTGCCGTACGGCCCCGACCGGGAGGCCCGGCTCGGCTCGGTCCTGGACGTCATCTACCTGATTCACAACGAGGGTTACGCGGCCACCGCGGGCGACGACTGGCTGCGCCCGTCGCTGTGCGAGGACGCGCTGCGGCTGGCCCGGGTGCTCTCGGGGCTGATGCCGAAGGAGCCGGAGGTACACGCCCTCGCCTCCCTCCTGGAGTTCCAGTCCTCCCGGACGGCCGCCCGTACCGGCCCCGACGGCGCGCCGGTCCTGCTCCGGGACCAGAACCGCCGTCGCTGGAACCGCATGCTCGTCGCCCGCGGCATCAGGGCCCTGGGCCGTGCCGACGCCACGGCGACCGGCGCCCCCGGGCCCTACGCCCTCCAGGCGGCCATCGCGGCCTGCCACGCGCACGCCTACACGTACGAGGAGACCGACTGGACGGCCATCGCCACCCTGTACGGCCTGCTGGCGGCCCGGTCCCCGTCCCCGGTCGTCGAGCTGAACCGGGCGGTGGCCGTCTCGATGGCGGACGGCCCGGCGGCGGCCCTGGCGATCGTGGACCCGCTGACCGCCGAACCCGCCCTGCGCGACTACCACCTGCTGCCGAGCGTGCGCGGCGACCTGCTGGCCCGCCTCGGGCGCGGGGCCGAGGCGCGGGGCGAGTTCGAACGCGCGGCACGACTGACCCGCAACGAGCGGGAACGAGACCTGCTGCTGCGACGGGCACGGGAGCTCTGAGCGCCCCGAGGGGGGCGCGGGGCCGTATCCATGTGCCGCTCCGCCGCGCGGGCGCGACCGGCCACGACGGCGCGGCAGCCGCTCGACAACACATCGCGGCGCATCGCGGCATATCGCGGCACATCGCGGCGCAGCCGCCGGAGCGCTCAGGTCCGCGCCGGCCGCCCCAGCAGCATGGTCGGGGCACCCGCCACCCGGGTCAGGAAGACGGTCGCCGTGTTGCGTCCCTGCGGCTTCGGCAGGGCCTTCCTGCGCAGCTCCTCCGGCTCCACGGCCGACCCGCGCTTCTTCACGGTCAGGTTGCCGACCTCGCGCTCGCGCAGCAGCGCCTTCAGCCTCTTGACGTTGAAGGGAAGCCGGTCGGTGATCTCGTACGCCGTCGCACAGGGGGTGGCGCGGAGCGTGTCGGCCGTGATGTACGCGATCGTCGGGTCGACCAGGCCGCCGGCGAGCTCCTCGGCGACCTCGGCGACCAGGTGGGCGCGGATGACGGCGCCGTCCGGCTCGTACAGGTAACGGCCGACCGGCCGGACCGCGGGGTCGGGCAGGCCGCGGCCGAGCAGGGTGCGCGGGCCGGGCAGCAGGGTGGCGCGGACGGCTCCCGGGGCGCCGGTGCCGAACCAGAGGACGGCCTCCTTCACGTCCCCCGCGTCCGAGATCCACTCCGCCTCGGCGGCCGCCGGGACCGCCTCGTGCGGGATGCCGGGGGCGATCTTCAGCGCGGCCACCCTGGCCGTCGACGCGGCCCGGACCGCCCAGGACAGGGGCGGTGAGTAGGCCTCCGGGTCGAAGATGCGGCCACGGCCGCCGCGCCGGGCCGGGTCGACGAAGACGGCGTCGTGGCCGGCCGTGTCCACCTCCTGGACGTCCGCCTCCCGGACCTCGATCAGCCCGGCGAGCCCCAGCGCGTCGGCGTTCGCGCGGGCGGTGGCCGCGGTCACCGGATCCCGGTCCACGGCGAGGACGCGGATGCCCGCCCGCGCCAGCGCGATCGCGTCGCCCCCGATCCCGCAGCACAGGTCGGCCACCGAGGTGACCCCGAGCGCCTTCAGCCGCTGGGCCCGGTACCCGGCGACACTCGCCCGCGTCGACTGTTCGACCCCGTTCGGCGTGAAGAACATGCGATCCGCGTCCGCCTCCCCGAACTTCGCCGCCGCCCGCTGCCGCAGCCGGGCCTGGGCCAGCGCCGCCGACACCAGCTCGGCGGGGTGGGTGCGGCGCAGCCGGGTGGCCACCGCGAGCTCGTCGGCGGGCGCGGTGCCGCGCACCTCGTCGAGGAGGGCGCGGCCCTCGGGGGCGAGGAGGAGGGAGAGGTGGTCGTTCACCGGGTCATTGTCGGCCAGTCGGTGGATGGTTCGCCTCCGGCCGCGGTGTCTGCCCGGGTTGCGGGGAGGTCCCTGGAAGGATCCGACGCCATGCGAGCAGTCGTACAAAATGACAAAAATAGGGCGGTACTCGCCGTTGCCGCCCTCTCCGTCGCCGTCGCCGTCGTCTCCGGCTGCGCCGGGCCGGGGGACCAGGCCGGGGTCCGCCCCGCCGCGGGCCAGCAGGCCCACCGGGGCGCCGCTCCCGACTCCCGTGCCGCCCTGGTCGCAGCCGCCCGGCGCTGGGGGCTGGACGCGGTCCCGCTGCAACCGCCGGCCCCGCCGAAGCACAAGCCGAAGATCACCGCTCGCGACGGCTTCGAGGTGGACGGCCAGGTGGAGGACGACCTGCCCCCGGTCTTCACCACGATCCCCACCCGGCAGAAGGTCGTCTTCCTCACCATCGACGACGGCGCCGAGAAGGACCCGGACTTCCTGCGGATGATGAGCCAGCTGCGGATCCCCTACAGCGCGTTCCTCAGCAACTACCTGGTCAAGGACGACTACGGCTACTTCCGCCGGATGCAGGCCGAGGGGCACACCCTCAACAACCACACCCTCACCCACCCCTACCTGCCGGGTCTCACCTATGACGAGCAGAAGCACGAGATCTGCGGCATGCAGGACATCATGAAGAAGCAGTTCGGCAGGGCGCCGACGGTCTTCCGCCCGCCCTACGGCAACTACAACGGCGACACCCTGCGCGCCGCCAAGGCCTGCGGCATCAAGTACGCGCCGATCTGGGACGAGGAGGTGTTCGTCGACCACTGGGAGTACCGCGAGTGGGACCGCGGACTGCACCCCGGTGACATCGTCCTCACGCACTTCCGGGGCCGCAACGACTGGGACGGCACCATGGTCGACGACATGCGCCGCTTCCTGAACAAGGTCACCCGCGACGGCTACGCGGTGGCACGCCTGGAGGACTACCTGTGAGCCGACCGAGGGCGACGGCCGCTGTCCCGGCCGCCGCCCTCCTGGCCGTCGCCTTGGTGGCCGCCGCGCTCCTCCTGTCGGCCTGCGCCCCGTCCGTCGACCCCATCGAACGGCTCGGCAGGAAGGCGGCCGACCGGGTGCACCCGCAGGGCCCGGCCGGCGTGCCCGCCTACCGCCGGTGGGGACTGGCCGCGCCGCTCTCCCCGGCACCCCGCCCGCCGCTGCACCCGCTGTCCTTCCACACCGCCCTCCCGCCGGTCGTCGACCACATCCCCACGTCCGACCGGGTCGTCTTCCTCACCTACGACGACGGCGCCGAGAAGGACCCCCGCTTCGTCGACATGGTCCGCGAACTGCGCCTGCCGGTGAGCATGTTCCTCACGGACAGCGTGGTCGGCCCCGGCTACGGCCACTTCGCCCGCCTCCGGTCGGTCGGCGCGAGCGTCCAGAACCACACCCTCGACCACCCGGCCATGCCGGGGCTGCCGTACGCCGGCCAGCGCGCCGAGATCTGCGGACAGCAGGAGAAGCTGAAGTCCCGCTTCGGCATCCGCCCCCGTCTCTTCCGCCCGCCCTACGGCACCTACGACACCACCACGCTCCGCGCGGCCGCCGACTGCGGTGTCACGGCGGTGGTCCTGTGGCGGGCGGCGACGACCCCCGACGGCATCACCTACCGCGGCGGCGACAAACGGCTCCGCCCCGGCGACATCGTCCTGGTGGGCCCCGACGAGGCCCTCGGCCCGACCCTCAGGGACCGCACGGCCCGACTGCTGCGCCGGGTACAGGCGAGCGGCCTGACGGTGGGCCGCCTGGAGGACTACCTGTAGCGCGACAGATCCAGCCCGTCCGGCGTTCGAGGACGAGGCCGAAGGCCGAACGGGGGGCGAACGGGGGGCTGGGGGTACAGCCCCCAGGGACGGCCACCACAACCCCGGCCAACCCGGTTTTTTCGGCGCCGCGCCGCAGGCAATTGGCACTCCGCTTGACCGAGTGCTAATCGCGGTCATAGTCTCGGCTCTGGCACTCGGTAGATGAGAGTGCCAACAACGCGACGGGCAGGTCCGGCACCCGCGACGACGGATCCACCTGGTCGCCACCTCAGACAGTTAACCCCGTGAGATCTCCGAAGGGGGAGGTCGGATCGTGACGACCGCCAGCTCCAAGGTTGCCATCAAGCCGCTTGAGGACCGCATCGTGGTCCAGCCGCTCGACGCCGAGCAGACCACGGCCTCCGGCCTGGTCATCCCGGACACCGCGAAGGAGAAGCCCCAGGAGGGCGCTGTCCTCGCCGTGGGTCCGGGCCGTTTCGAGAACGGCGAGCGCCTGCCGCTCGACGTCAAGGTCGGCGACGTCGTTCTGTACAGCAAGTACGGCGGCACCGAGGTGAAGTACAACGGCGACGAGTACCTCGTCCTCTCGGCTCGCGACGTGCTCGCGATCATCGAGAAGTAATTCACCCGAAGCACATTCTGCTTTGAGCTGCGCCCCTGGCCCCCGCGACCTTATGAAGCCGGGCGTCGGGGGCGCCGTTCGTTTCACCCACGCTTTCCGAGAGGGCTGAACCGCTCCCATGGCGAAGATCCTGAAGTTCGACGAGGACGCCCGTCGCGCCCTTGAGCGCGGCGTCAACAAGCTTGCCGACACGGTGAAGGTGACGATCGGCCCCAAGGGCCGCAACGTCGTCATCGACAAGAAGTTCGGCGCCCCCACCATCACCAACGACGGTGTCACCATCGCCCGCGAGGTCGAGCTCGACGACCCGTACGAGAACCTCGGCGCCCAGCTGGTGAAGGAGGTGGCGACCAAGACCAACGACATCGCGGGCGACGGTACGACCACCGCCACCGTGCTGGCCCAGGCGCTCGTCCGCGAGGGCCTGAAGAACGTCGCCGCCGGCGCCTCCCCGGCCGCCCTGAAGAAGGGCATCGACGCCGCCGTCGCCGCCGTCTCCGAGGAGCTGCTGTCCTCCGCGCGGCCGATCGACGACAAGGCCGACATCGCCGCCGTCGCCGCGCTGTCCGCCCAGGACACGCAGGTCGGCGAGCTCATCGCCGAGGCGATGGACAAGGTCGGCAAGGACGGTGTCATCACCGTCGAGGAGTCCAACACCTTCGGCCTGGAGCTGGACTTCACCGAGGGCATGGCCTTCGACAAGGGCTACCTGTCGCCGTACTTCGTGACGGACCAGGAGCGCATGGAGGCCGTCCTGGAGGACCCCTACATCCTCATCAACCAGGGCAAGGTCTCCTCCATCGCCGACCTGCTCCCGCTGCTGGAGAAGGTCATCCAGGCGGGCGCCTCCCGGCCGCTGCTGATCATCGCCGAGGACGTCGAGGGCGAGGCCCTCTCCACCCTCGTCGTCAACAAGATCCGCGGCACCTTCAACGCGGTCGCGGTCAAGGCCCCGGGCTTCGGTGACCGCCGCAAGGCGATGCTGGAGGACCTGGCCACCCTCACCGGCGGCACGGTCGTCTCCGAGGAGGTCGGCCTCAAGCTCGACCAGGTCGGCCTGGACGTGCTCGGCTCCGCCCGCCGTGTCACCGTCACCAAGGACGACACCACGGTCGTCGACGGTGCCGGCGACTCCGCCGCCGTCACCGGCCGCGTGGCCCAGATCAAGGCCGAGATCGAGAACACCGACTCCGACTGGGACCGCGAGAAGCTCCAGGAGCGCCTCGCGAAGCTGGCCGGCGGCGTGTGCGTGATCAAGGTCGGCGCCGCCACCGAGGTGGAGCTGAAGGAGAAGAAGCACCGTCTGGAGGACGCCATCTCCGCGACCCGCGCCGCGGTCGAGGAGGGCATCGTCTCCGGTGGTGGCTCCGCGCTCGTCCACGCCGCCAAGGTGCTGGAGGACGGCCTGGGCAAGGCCGGCGACGAGGCCACCGGTGTCGCCGTCGTCCGCCGCGCGGTTGTCGAGCCGCTGCGCTGGATCGCCGAGAACGCCGGCCTGGAGGGCTACGTCATCACCTCCAAGGTCGCCGAGCTCGACAAGGGCCAGGGCTTCAACGCCGCCACCGGCGAGTACGGCGACCTGGTCAAGGCCGGCGTCATCGACCCGGTCAAGGTCACCCGCTCCGCCCTGGAGAACGCCGCCTCCATCGCCTCCCTGCTCCTGACGACCGAGACCCTGGTCGTCGAGAAGAAGGAAGAGGAAGAGGCCGCCGCCGCGGGCCACTCCCACGGCCACGCCCACTGAGGCGACGCCTTCGGGACACCAGTCCCCGAGGCACCGGTCGCTGCGGAAGCAGTCTCCGAGGAAGCCCCCGTTCCCGGTCGTCCGCCGGGAGCGGGGGCTTCGCCCCTCGCGGGTACTTCGATGGTCGGCCTACTTCTCCAGTACGTCCAGCGCTCCCAGCTGCGCCAGCAGCCCCATCCGGTCGTACTGCAGCCAGCCCTCGGCCATCTTCCCGCCGACGCCGAAGCGGTGGATCGTCGTGCCGGCCATGGTGACCTGCCGGCCGGTGTTCGGCACCCCCAGGAACTGCGCCCGCTGCACCCCCGTCCAGAGCCATCTGGTGCACACCCGGTCGTCCTGGGTGATCTGGTCCTCGACCAGGAACGAGAAGTCGAAGGCGCCCCGCCACATCTCCAGCTTGCGCCGCATCGCGTCCATGCCGACGGCGTCCTGGCCCTCGATCGGATCGTGGTCGTGGTAGTCCTCGGCGAGCAGCCCGTCCAGCGGGGCCAGCGGGCCGGGTGCGGCGATCGTCTCGAAGAACCGCCGCGCGGTGTCGGCGTACGACCGCTCGTCGCGCACCACGTCCAGATCGGTGAACGTCGGCGTCCCCTCGCAGAGCGCCAGCAGCTCGCGGAACACCTTGTCGGTCTCCGGAAGACGCGAGTTCCGCATCGCCTCCTCGTACGACGGGAACTCCACGATCTCCACGACGTGCTCCGCGTCGGCGCGGTCCTTGCCGACCAGCGTGTGCGTCGCCGTCCGCTTCCCCTTGGTCTGCTCGACCCACCTGTCCATCAGCCGGTCCATCTCGTCGAACCGCCTGGTCCTGCACTCGATGAGCTGCACGAACGTCATGACACCGCCTCCGGCCCCCCTGCGGGCGCGACCGAACGACACCATCGTCTCACCGGCCGGGCCCCTACTGCGGCCCGTACTTGCGGCCCGTCTTCGAGCTGATGCCGCCCACCAGCCCGCGCGGCGCCATCTTCGCCAGGCCCGTCAGCACCTTGTAGCGGGGATCCGGGATCGACAGCGTCTTCCCGCGCGCGAGGTCGGCCAGCGCCGCCGCGACCAGCTTGTCGGCGTCCAGCCACATCCAGCCCGGGATGTTGTCCGTGCCCATCCCGGCCCGCTCATGGAACTCCGTACGGACGAACCCGGGCGCCAGCGCCATCAGCCGGACCCCGCTGCCCGCCAGATCGCGCGCCGCGCCCTGGGTGAACTGCACGACCCACGCCTTGGAGGCGCCGTACGTCCCGCGCGGTACGAAGGCCGCCACCGACGCCACGTTCACGACACCGCCGCGGCCGCGCTCCCGCATCGCCTCGGCGGCCGCCGCCGTCAGCCGCAGCACCGCCTCGCAGTGCACCCTGAGCATGCGCAGCTCGTCGGCCATCGGCACATCGAGGAAACGGCCCTTGTTGCCGAAACCGGCGTTGTTGACCAGCAGGTCGACCGGGTTCCTGCGATCGCTGAGGCGCGCGGCGACCGACTCGATGCCGGCGTCCTCGGCGAGGTCGGCGGTGAGCACCTCCGCCTCGATGCCGTGCCGGTCGTGCAGCTCGGTCGCCTGCTCGCGCAGCCGTTTGGTGTCCCGGGCCACCAGGACGAGGTTGTGCCCGTCCGCCGCCAGCCGCCGCGCGAACGCGGCACCGATCCCCGCGGTCGATCCCGTAATCAGAGCCGTTGTCATGGCCCAAGGGTAGTGACCCGGACTGACGGCGTCCGCTGTCCGCACCGGCTCTCCCGAAGCGTGGAGCACCGGTGAACAGGGTGCGTGCGACGCCCTGGACGGGGTGGACGTGACGGCAGCTCAGCCGCCCTGCGCAGCCACGTACTTCCGCGCCTGCGCCAGTGCCTCCGGGTGCAGCGCCGCGCCCGCCGCGAGCAGCCGGGGCAGCAGCTCCCGCTCGGTGGTGACCGCGCGGAACTCCATCGCCGCCGTCACCCCGTGCGCCGGCCGGAACACGACCTCGATCGGGTCGCCGGCCCTGATCTCACCCGGTTCGATCACCCGGAGGTAGGCACCGCTCGCACCCTTCCGCGTGAATCTCTTCACCCATCCCCGCTCGCCCAGATGGCCCTGGAAAGTGCGGCACGGGATGCGCCCGGAGGTGACCTCCAGTACCACCTCGGAACCGATCCGCCAGCGTTCGCCGATCAGCGCATCCGACACGTTCAGCCCGTTTGTCGTGAGGTTCTCACCGAAACAGCCGTTCGGCAGCGGCCGGCCCAGCTCCTTCTCCCAGTCGTCCAGGTCCTCGCGCGCGAACGCGTACACGGCCTGGTCGTCGCCGCCGTGATGCCGCAGGTCGCAGACCGCGTCCCCGGCCAGACCACTGCCCGCGACGCCCTTCGGGCCCGGGGCCGCCACCCGCACCGGGCCGTCCACGGGCCGCTTGTCGATGCCGGTCACGCCGTCCGCCTGGTCCGAGTACGGCACGGCACGCGCGCGTCCCAGGTTCACCGAGAGAAGCTCCATGCTCCGACGGTAGGCGACCGGACTCAAAGCGTCGACCCGTTATTGCGTGCCATACCCAAGTCCGCCTTATGCTCGAAGGGTGATCGAGGCCCGTCATCTCCGTGTCCTGCGCGCCGTCGCCACCACCGGTTCCTTCTCGGCGGCGGGGCGCGAACTGGGCTGCACGCAGCCCGCCGTCAGCCAGCAGATGAAGGCGCTGGAGAGCTCCGTGGGCACCCCGCTGCTGGTCCGCAACGGCCGTGAGATGCGCCTGACCCAGGCCGGCGAGGCCCTGGTCAGGCATGCCTCCGGGATCCTCGCCGGGCTCACCGCCGCGGAGGAGGAGGTCGCCGCGATCGCCGGGCTGCGGGCCGGCCGGGTGCGCCTGGTCTCCTTCCCGAGCGGCAGCTCCACCCTGGTCCCGACGGCCCTCGCCGCCCTGCGCGCCGCCCACCCCGGCACCCGGGTCTCCCTGGAGGAGGCCGAACCGCCGGAGTCCGTGGAGCTGCTGCGCGCGGGCGACTGCGACATCGCGCTGGCCTTCCGCTACCCGGGCGCGGCGGGCGCCGAGGAGTGGGACGACCTGGTGGTGCGGCCGCTGCTGACCGACCGTCTCGTCGGCCTGCTGCCCGAACGGCACCGGCTCGCCCGCGCGCAGTCCGTCGCTCTCGGCGAACTCGCCGGCGAGTCCTGGATCGCGGGCTGCCCGCGCTGCCGGGGACAGCTCGTCCAGGCGTGCGAGAACGCGGGCTTCACGCCCCGCATCGACTTCGCCACCGACGACTACCCGGCCGTGGTCGGCCTGGTCGGCGCGGGTCTTGGCGTCGCCGTGCTGCCCCGGCTGGCGATCGAGTCGGTACGGCCGAGAGGCGCCCGCACGGTGGTGCTGGAGCCCGCGATGCGGCGGGAGATCGTCGCCCTCACGCTGCCTGACCTGGCACAGGTGCCGGCGGTGGCGGCGACGCTGGAACAGCTGGGCCGGGCGGCCCGGCGGGCGTGACGAAGGGCGCCGGGCACACGCGGCCAACGGCGCCGGGCACACGTGAGCGCGCCGAGCACGCGCGCGTGCCCGAGCGGCTGCAGATCGTCAGCGGATTGTCAACAGATTGCAGAAACGTTCTTTCATGTGTCGGAGGCCGGGCCGCCACTGGTTGTCGACGCCGACACCAGCCTGTTGCGCGCCCGCCCCATGAGCTCTTCGCGCTCGTCCTCGGTCAGGCCGCCCCATACGCCGTACGGTTCGCGGACCGCCAGCGCGTGCGCCGCGCACTCCGCGCGGACCGGGCACCTCATGCAGACCTCCTTGGCCGAGTTCTCACGGGCACTCCGAGCCGCCCCGCGCTCGCCCTCGGGATGGAAGAAGAGGGAGCTGTCGACCCCACGGCAGGCAGCCAGGAGCTGCCAGTCCCACAGGTCCGCGTTCGGTCCGGGAAGGCGGGAGAAATCTGCCATTACGTGACCCCTTGTAGCCGTTCTGGGCGGATACGGTGCCAACGACCGTACATCTCCGGTCTAGAGAGATGAAAATATGACTCATTGGCAATCTAGCCCCAGACACCGTGAAACAGGAAGAAAAAGGGCTAAATGGGGCATTGGTTGTGATGAAAAGTTGAGGGTCTGACGTCCATGTCTGCACCGTGTCCGCACCCTCACGTAGAGTGCCGAAGACGGCATGCAGCCCCGTAACTCTTTCGAGTGACCGTCGTTGAGAGTGCGGTGGCGGTTGAAGCAACAAGCGCTCGGGCAGGCGTCCGAGACGTTCGACCGCACAGGTGACGATTCCGTACCAGCCTGGAGGCTCAAGGTGACGCGCATCAGCTGCGGAGGGCGGTCATGACATCCGTCCTCGTCTGCGACGACTCCCCGCTTGCCCGAGAGGCGCTGCGCCGCGCGGTGGCGACCGTGCCCGGCGTCGAGCGCGTGACGACGGCGGCCAACGGCGAGGAAGTCCTCCGCCGCTGGGGCGCCGACCGATCCGACCTGATCCTGATGGACGTGCGCATGCCCGGACTGGGCGGCGTCGAGACCGTGCGCCGGCTGCTGTCCGCCGACCCCGGCGCGCGCATCATCATGCTCACGGTCGCCGAGGACCTGGACGGCGTGGCGCTCGCCGTCGCCGCCGGCGCCCGCGGTTACCTGCACAAGGACGCCTCGCGCGCCGAACTGCGGGCCACCGTGACCCAGGCCCTCGCCGACCCGACCTGGCGCCTCGCGCCCAGGCGGCTGCGTTCGGCCGAGATGGGCGCCGCGCCCACCCTCACCGCGCGCGAGATCCAGGTACTGGAGGGCATGAGTCACGGCCGCTCCAACGCCGAGATCGGGCGCGAGCTGTTCCTCTCCGAGGACACCGTGAAGACCCACGCCCGGCGCCTGTTCAAGAAGCTCGGAGCCTCCGACCGCGCCCATGCGGTTGCCCTCGGCTTCCGCTGGGGACTGGTTCGTTAGTACGGCGGTGAGCTGCGCCGCAGCGCGGCAGCGGACCGGCCGGGCGTCCCCGCCTACCCCAGGGTGGGCGGGATCCGCAAGACGGGGCGCCAAAGGCCCGCTGCTCGTTTCGGCGCGGATGCCGCATCCTTGAGGTGTGGAGTCTCTCGGGGACGAGTCGTTCGAGCGGAAGGGGAGGGCGCAGGAGATGAGTTCCGGCGCACCTGCTCATAACGCTTCGGTGCACAACGACGGACGCGATGCCACGCCGCCGACGGCAGCAGGGCACCATGGACCGATGCGCGACGACGAGGCGGTCACTGCCGTAGGGACGATCGGTTCTCTCGTCCATCGCGCCGTAGACGGGGACGAGCAGGCCACGCACGACCTGCTCGCCCATGTCCACCCCCTCGCGCTGCGCTACTGCCGTACCCGCCTGTCACGCCTCCCGGGCGATGCCCGGCACTTCGTCGAGGACCTCGCCCAGGAGGTCTGCGTGGCGGTCCTGCTGGCTCTGCCGCGTTACCGCGACACCGGCCGCCCCTTCGAGGCCTTCGTCTTCGCGATCGCCTCCCACAAGGTCGCCGACCTGCAACGGGCCGCGATGCGGCACCCGGGATCCACCGCCGTCCCGTCGGACGAGATGCCGGAACGTCCCGACGACTCCCTCGGTCCCGAGGAGCGCGCGCTGCTCAGCAGCGACGCCGAATGGGCCAAGAAACTCCTGGCCAACCTCCCGGAGAACCAGCGCGAGCTGCTGCTGCTCCGGATCGCCGTGGGTCTCACGGCCGAGGAGACCGGGCAGATGTTGGGAATGTCACCGGGCGCCGTACGAGTCGCCCAGCACCGGGCCCTGAGCCGGCTGCGGGCACTGGCGGAGCAGTAGCCGACGGCGTTGTCCCCCACGGCCGAACGGGTTCATCGGCCCCCGATGAACAGGCCTACGCCCATTTCCGTACGAACATACGAAGCCCGGAGCTGAGTCGTACCGTGGAATTTGGGGCCCGTGCTTCCCGTTAGCATGGACATCCGCACCGTTCAAGGCCATTTGGGGAAGGTGTCATGACTGCCAACGTCGACGGAGTGCCCGACAAATTCGCGACACTCGGGCTGACCTACGACGACGTGCTGCTGCTGCCGGGCGCATCCGAAGTGCTCCCCAACGCGGTCGACACCTCGTCCCGCATCTCCCGCAACGTCCGGGTCAACATCCCGCTGCTCTCCGCGGCGATGGACAAGGTGACCGAGTCCCGCATGGCCATCGCGATGGCCCGGCTCGGCGGCGTCGGCGTGCTGCACCGCAACCTCTCCGTCGAGGACCAGGTCAACCAGGTCGACCTCGTCAAGCGGTCCGAGTCCGGCATGGTCACCGACCCGATCACCGTGCACCCGGAGGCGACCCTCGCCGAGGCCGACGCGCTGTGTGCCAAGTTCCGCATCAGCGGCGTGCCCGTCACCGACCCGGCCGGCCGGCTGCTGGGCATCGTCACCAACCGCGACATGGCCTTCGAGTCCGACCGGACCCGTCAGGTGCGCGAGGTCATGACCCCGATGCCGCTGATCACCGGCAGGGTCGGCACCTCCGGCGTCGAGGCCATGGAGCTGCTGCGCCGGCACAAGATCGAGAAGCTTCCGCTGGTCGACGACGAGGGCATCCTCAAGGGCCTGATCACCGTCAAGGACTTCGTCAAGGCCGAGAAGTACCCGAACGCGGCCAAGGACTCCGAGGGCCGCCTGCTCGTCGGCGCGGCCGTGGGCGCCAGCCCCGAGGCGCTGGAGCGGGCCCAGGCGCTCGCCGAGGCCGGTGTGGACTTCCTGGTCGTCGACACCTCGCACGGCCACAACAGCAACGCCCTCAGCTGGATGGCGAAGATCAAGTCGAGCGTGGGCGTCGACGTGATCGGCGGCAACGTCGCCACCCGTGACGGCGCGCAGGCGCTGATCGACGCCGGTGTCGACGGCATCAAGGTCGGCGTGGGCCCCGGCTCGATCTGCACCACCCGCGTGGTCGCCGGCATCGGCGTCCCGCAGGTCACCGCCATCTACGAGGCCTCGCTCGCCGCCCGCCCGGCCGGCATCCCGCTCATCGGCGACGGCGGCCTGCAGTACTCCGGCGACATCGGCAAGGCCCTCGCCGCCGGTGCCGACACCGTGATGCTGGGCTCGCTGCTCGCCGGCTGCGAGGAGTCGCCCGGCGAACTGCAGTTCATCAACGGCAAGCAGTTCAAGTCGTACCGCGGCATGGGCTCGCTCGGCGCCATGCAGTCCCGGGGCCAGGGCAAGTCGTACTCCAAGGACCGCTACTTCCAGGCCGAGGTCGCCGCCGACGACAAACTCGTCCCCGAGGGCATCGAGGGCCAGGTGCCCTACCGCGGCCCGCTCGCCAGCGTCCTGCACCAGCTCGTCGGCGGTCTGCGCCAGACCATGGGCTACGTGGGCGCGGCCACGGTCGACGAGATGGAGTCCAAGGGCCGCTTCGTGCGGATCACCGCCGCGGGCCTCAAGGAGAGCCACCCGCACGACATCCAGATGACGGTCGAGGCGCCGAACTACAGCCGTAAGTGACACGCACACGCGCGTGAAGCTCTTCCAGGGCGGTCCCGGGACGTACCGGGGCCGCCCTCGCCGTGCCCGTCGGCGATACTGGGAGACGCTGAAACGCAGAGGGAAAGGCCACAGACGTGACTGAGATCGAGATCGGGCGCGGCAAGCGCGGCCGCCGGGCGTACGCCTTCGACGACATCGCCGTCGTCCCCAGCCGCCGTACGCGGGACCCGAAGGAGGTCTCGATCGCCTGGCAGATCGACGCCTACCGCTTCGAGCTGCCGTTCCTGGCCGCCCCCATGGACTCGGTCGTCTCCCCGGCCACCGCGATCCGTATCGGCGAGCTCGGCGGCCTGGGCGTCCTGAACCTGGAAGGCCTGTGGACGCGGTACGAGGACCCGCAGCCCCTCCTCGACGAGATCGCGGAGCTGGACGCCGACACCGCCACCCGCCGCCTCCAGGAGATCTACGCGGCCCCCGTCAAGGAGGAGCTGATCGGCGCGCGCATCAAGGAGGTGCGCGACTCCGGCGTGGTCACGGCGGCCGCGCTCTCCCCGCAGCGCACCGCGCAGTTCTCCAAGGCGGTCGTGGACGCGGGCGTGGACATCTTCGTCATCCGCGGTACGACGGTCTCCGCAGAGCACGTCTCCTCCGCGCACGAGCCGCTGAACCTGAAGCAGTTCATCTACGAGCTCGACGTCCCGGTGATCGTCGGCGGCTGTGCCACGTACACGGCGGCCCTGCACCTGATGCGCACGGGCGCGGCGGGCGTGCTCGTCGGCTTCGGCGGCGGCGCGGCCCACACCACGCGCAACGTGCTCGGCATCCAGGTCCCGATGGCCACCGCCGTCGCGGACGTGGCCGCCGCCCGCCGCGACTACATGGACGAGTCCGGCGGCCGTTACGTCCACGTGATCGCCGACGGCGGTGTCGGCTGGTCCGGCGACCTCCCCAAGGCGATCGCCTGCGGCGCCGACTCGGTGATGATGGGCTCCCCGCTGGCCCGCGGGACCGACGCGCCGGGGCGGGGCCACCACTGGGGCATGGAGGCCGTCAACGAGGAGCTGCCGCGCGGCAAGAAGGTCGACCTCGGCACCGTCGGCACCATCGAGGAGATCCTCACCGGCCCGTCCCACACCCCCGACGGCTCGATGAACCTCTTCGGTGCCCTGCGCCGCGCCATGGCCACGACCGGCTACAGCGAGCTGAAGGAGTTCCAGCGCGTCGAGGTGACGGTGGCGGACTCGCAGCACAAGCGGTAGTCCGTACGGCGGTGAAAGGGCCGGCCACCCGAGGCGGGCGACCGGCCCTTTCACCTGCCCACGCGGCCTGCCCGCGGCCTGCCCGTGTGGCCTGCCCGCGCGGCCTGCGAGGGCCTGGCATGGGCCCGGCGGAGGCCCCGGCGGAGGGCCGGTGCGGGTCTGGCGGGGGTCCGGCGGGGGTCCGGCGGGGGTCCGGCGGAGGCCTCGGCGGGGGTCCGGTGCGGGCCCGCTCAGAGGCGGTGCGCTGCCCCCGTCGGGGTCGCCCCGCGGGTGTCCAGCAGCAACTGGGCCTTCACCGACAGGCCCTGGAGGTCGTACGTGCGGTGCTGCTGGACCAGGATCGTCAGGTCGGCGTCGGCGGCCGCCTCGTAGAGGGAGTCCGCGCGCGGCACCGGACGGTCCAGGACGCTCCAGGACGAGACGTGCGGGTCGTGGTAGCTGACCGAGGCGCCGAGCTCCAGGAGACGGATCGCGATCTCCTGGGCGGGGCTGCCCTGCTGGTCGGCGAGGTCGGCCTTGTAGGTGACCCCGAGCAGCAGCACGCGCGCGCCGCGCGCCGACTTGCCGTGCTCGTTGAGGAGGGCGGCGGCGCGCTGCACGACGTACCCGGGCATCCGGCTGTTGACCTGCTGGGCCAGTTCCACCATGCGCAGGCCGCGGCTCGCGTGGCCGGACAGGTCCTGGGCGACCCCGTGCCCGCCGACGCCGGGGCCGGGCCGGAAGGCCTGGAAGCCGAACGGCTTGGTCTCCGCGCACCGGACCACGTCCCACAGGTCGACGCCCAGGTCGTGGCAGAGCACGGCCATCTCGTTGACGAGGGCGATGTTGACGTGCCGGAAGTTGGTCTCCAGGAGCTGCACGGTCTCGGCTTCGCGCGGGCCACGCGCGCGTACCACCTTGTCGGTCAGCCGGCCGTAGAACGTGGCGGCCGACTCCGTGCACGCGGGCGTGAAGCCGCCGATGACCTTCGGGGTGTTGGCCGGCGTGAAGTCGCGGTTGCCGGGATCCACCCGGCTGGGCGAATAGGCGAGGTGGAAGTCGCGGCCCGCGCGCAGGCCGGAGCCCTTCTCCAGCAGGGGCCGCAGGAAGTCCTCCGTGGTCCCCGGGTGGACCGGCGACTCCAGGATCACCGTGGTGTGCGGACGCAGCCGCGCGGCCAGGGTGCGTGCGGCGGTCTCCACCTGGCCCAGATCGAGGCCGCCGTCGGCGCCGCGCGGGGTCGGTGCGCAGATCACGGCGGTACGCACCCGCCCCAGCTGGGCCGGATCCTCGACCACCCGGAAACCCTTCGCGAGCATCCGGCGCAGCTCGGCGGGGCTGAGCGAGCCCGCCTCGGGGCCGGTGGCATAGCCGATGGTGGAGACGCCGGCGGCCACGGCGGCCTGGGCCAGGGGCAGGCCGTAGGGACCGAGTCCGATGACGGCGAGGTCTGCGGGCATGGCGTGGGCCGTCCTTCCCAGTAACCGAAGCGGGACAGGTGCGCAAGCCCTGTGGACAGGATGAGCGAGGCGCACGGTCAGACTAGGAGTAAATATGACCGTTATGCGGGATTGTGTTCATGTGTCTTCCGTGGGTTCGGTGACCGTTGTCCACAGGCTGGGGGTGAGTGGTGGCTGAAGTCGGGCAACCCGGTCAGAATTTGGGCAGGGGCCACGCCCGCCGGGTGCGGCCGAGGTGAGCGACGAGCGACGACGACCGACGACGACCGACGGCGGCAGAGCGGGAGGCAGCGGTGAGGACAGCGACACTGGGGCCGGAACAGCGTGCGGAGTCCCTGGCGGCGATGGCCGAGCGCGAGTTGGACGTGCTGGTGGTGGGAGGCGGGGTGGTCGGCGCGGGCACCGCGCTGGACGCGGTCACCAGAGGCCTGAACACCGGCATCGTCGAGGCCCGCGACTGGGCCTCCGGCACCTCCAGCAGGTCCAGCAAGCTGATCCACGGCGGCCTGCGCTACCTGGAGATGCTCGACTTCGCGCTGGTCCGCGAGGCCCTCAAGGAGCGCGGTCTGCTGCTGGAGCGCCTCGCCCCGCACCTGGTCAAGCCGGTGCCCTTCCTCTACCCGCTGCAGCACCAGGGCTGGGAGCGCCTGTACGCCGGCTCGGGCGTCGCGCTCTACGACGCGATGTCCATGGCCAGCGGGCACGGCCGGGGCCTGCCCGTGCACCGGCACCTGACCCGCCGTCACGCCCTGCGGGTCGCGCCCGCGCTGCGCAAGGACGCCCTGGTCGGCGCCATCCAGTACTACGACGCGCAGATGGACGACGCCCGCTATGTGGCGACCCTGGTGCGCACGGCGGTGTCCTACGGCGCGAAGGCGGCCAACCGGGCGCGGGTGACCGGGTTCCTGCGCGAGGGCGAGCGGGTCGTCGGGGCCCGGGTGCAGGACGTGGAGGGCGGCGGGGAGTACGAGATCCGCGCCCGGCAGGTCGTCAACGCGACCGGGGTCTGGACCGACGACACGCAGGGGCTGATCGGCGAGCGCGGCCAGTTCCACGTCCGCGCGTCCAAGGGGATCCACCTGGTCGTCCCCAGGGACCGCATCCACTCCACGAGCGGCCTGATCCTGCGCACCGAGAAGTCGGTCCTGTTCGTCATCCCCTGGGGCCGGCACTGGATCATCGGCACCACCGACACCGACTGGGACCTGGACAAGGCCCACCCGGCGGCCTCCAGCGCCGACATCGACTACCTCCTCAACCACGTCAACTCGGTCCTCGCGGTACCGCTCTCGCGCGACGACGTCCAGGGCGTCTACGCCGGTCTGCGCCCACTGCTGGCCGGCGAGTCCGACGCCACCAGCAAGCTCTCGCGCGAGCACACGGTCGCCCATCCGGTGCCGGGGCTCGTGGTCGTCGCGGGCGGCAAGTACACGACGTACCGGGTGATGGCCAAGGACGCCGTCGACGAGGCGGTGCACGGGCTCGACACGCGGGTCGCGGAGTGTGTCACCGAGGACATCCCGCTGCTCGGCGCGGAAGGCTACCGGGCCATGTGGAACGCCCGGGCCAGGATCGCCGCCCGCACCGGCCTGCACGTGGTCCGGGTCGAGCATCTCCTCAACCGGTACGGCTCGGCGGCGGAGGAGGTCCTCGACCTCATCGCCGCCGACCCCGGCCTGGCCGAGCCGCTCTCGGCCGCGGACGACTATCTGCGCGCCGAGGTCGTGTACGCCGCCTCCCACGAGGGCGCCCGTCACCTGGACGACGTCCTGACCCGTCGCACCCGCATCTCCATCGAGACCTTCGACCGCGGCACCCGCAGCGCCCGCGAGGCCGCCGAGCTGATGGCACCGGTCCTCGGCTGGGACAAGGACCAGATCGAGCGGGAGGTCGAGCACTACGAGAAGCGCGTGGAGGCGGAACGCGAATCCCAGCTCCAGCCGGACGACCTGACGGCGGACGCGGCAAGACTGGGAGCCCCGGACATCGTCCCCCTGTGATCCCCGCCTTTCCCCCGCCCGGCCGCGCTATCCCTTGCGAGGGCAGAACTCGGCGCTGAGCAGTGCGGGTTCGAGAGCCGGGTCCGCGATCGCCGTCGTGTTCACCCGGAACGTCAGGACGTGCCGGCCGCCGATCGACGCGGCGCTGCGCACATAGCTGCCCGCGATCCGGCCGTTGTGCCCCCACACCGTGGTCCCGCACGACAGGGTCACCGGATAGATCCCCAGACCGTACGCGCCGTGTGCGGCACGGGTGTCGAGCATGGCGCGCAGCCGGCGCGGGGGCAGCAGCTCGCCGTCCAGCAGCGCCGCGTAGAAGCGGTCCAGGTCGTCGAGCGTGGTCACCAGCTCGCCCGCCGCGCCGGCCACGCGCGGATCGAGCTCGGTGACGTCGGAGCCGTCGGCCGCGTAGGCGCGGCCGTGCGGGGAGGGCAGCGTGGTGCGGGCGCCCGGGAAGGACGTGCCCGTCAGACGGAGGGGAGTGATGATGCGGCGCCGGACCTCGGTGGCGTAGGCGCGGCCGGTGACCTGACGGATGACCATGCCGAGCACGACGTAGTCGGTGCTGGAGTACGCGTAGTGACCCAGCCCGGTCGAAGGCAGGGAGAGCGAGACGCGCACGGCCTGAAGCGGGGTCAGGGGGACGGCACCCCGGGTGACCGCGGTGAAGTCGGCGAGTCCGCCGGTGTGGCTGAGCAGGGCCCGCAGGGTGATCCGCCGCCCGTCGACGCCGCGTCCGCGCAGCAGCCTCGGCAGATACCGCTCCACGGGGTCGGACAGGGAGAGCCGGTGTTCCGCGGCCAGTTGCAGGACGACGGTGGCGATGAAGGTCTTCGTGATGCTGCCGGCGCGGAAGTGATCGGCCCGCGCGATGCCCCGGCCGGCGGCCGCATAGCGGACGTCGTCGCCGTCGCGGTCCAGGAAGGCGACGGCGGGCACCCGGCCTTTGGTGACGAACTGTGACAGGAGCGGGTCCGTGGCCTGCGTCGAGGCTGCGGAGCCGGCCGTCAGCGGGGCGAACAGCAGGGCAAGAGCGACCGGTATGGCCATCAGTGTCCGAAGCGACGGCATCCGGGTCCCTCCCTTCCCGCGGCCCATCATCCCGGCTCGTGTGACGCCCTCGTCACCGGGGGTTCCGGCCGGCCGGCCCCGATGCGCGGTCAGGGGGCCCCAGGGCGTTGGGCACTTGTCGGGTGAGGGACAATGAAAGCTCTGTCAGGGCGGGTTGTCATGAGGGGACGCATGTCGGAGGCGGAGCGGGCGGGGACTTCTCGTCAGGAGACTCGTCAGGACAACAGCGAGCGTCTTCTCGCCGGGCGGTACCGGCTGGGAGGAGTGCTCGGCCGCGGTGGCATGGGCACGGTGTGGCGGGCCGTGGACGAGACCCTCGGCCGGACGGTGGCCGTCAAGGAGCTGCGGTTCCCGTCGAACATCGACGAGGAGGAGAAGCGGCGCCTGATCACGCGCACCCTGCGCGAGGCCAAGGCGATCGCCCGGATCCGCAACAACAGCGCGGTGACGGTCTTCGACGTCGTCGAGGAGGACGACCGGCCCTGGATCGTGATGGAGCTGGTCGAGGGCAAGTCGCTGGCCGAGGCCATCCGGGAGGACGGCCTGCTGGAGCCGAAGCGGGCGGCCGAGGTCGGGCTGGCGATCCTGGACGTGCTGCGGTCGGCGCACCGCGAGGGCATCCTGCACCGGGACGTGAAGCCGTCCAACGTCCTGATCTCCGAGGGCGACGGCCGGGTCGTGCTCACCGACTTCGGCATCGCCCAGGTCGAGGGCGACCCGTCCATCACCTCCACCGGCATGCTCGTCGGCGCCCCTTCCTACATCTCCCCGGAGCGGGCCCGCGGTCACAAGCCCGGCCCGGCGGCCGACCTGTGGTCGCTCGGCGGCCTGCTGTACGCGGCGGTCGAGGGCGCACCGCCGTACGACAAGGGGTCGGCGATCGCCACCCTGACGGCGGTGATGACCGAGCAGCTGGAGGAGCCCAAGAACGCGGGTCCGCTGAGGGACGTCATCTACGGTCTGCTCAACAAGGACCCGGCCCAGCGGCTGGACGACGAGGGCGCGCGGGCGATGCTCACCGCGATCGTCAACGCGCCGGAGGAGGCGCCCGCGGACGCCACCCGGGTCGTGCCGCTGCCTCCGCAGCCCGACGCGCCGCAGGAGCAGAAGAGCTCCGGGGCCAAGCGGGGCGAGGAGGCCGGGGAGAAGCTGCGCGGGGCGTTCCGGTCGGTGCGCAAGGCCGCGGGCGCGGCGGCGGGCGCCGCCACGGCCCCCGTCACCACCGGTTCGCCCTCGGGGCCGGTCGGGGACGCGCGTCCGGCCGCCGGCGGCGGGCCGGGTGCCGCCACCGCCCCGGCGGGGGCCAAGCCCGCTGCGGGCAAGGCGAGTTCGGGGTGGCCCGTGATGCCGCCGCCGGATCTGGACCTGGCGCCCCGGCCCGTGCCCAAGGCGCCGCTCACCGACGTGGTGCCGAAGCGCACCCTGGTGATCATCGCCGTGGTGGTGGTGCTCGCGGTGCTCGGTACCGTGCTCGCCATCGTGCTGAACGGCGGCGACGGGGACAGCAAGGGGAGTGGCAGGAGCGGCGGTTCCAAGGCGGTGGCGACCTCGGGGGCGAGCGCGAGCGCCGGTTCCGGTTCCGGTTCGAAGTCCGGTTCCGGGAGCACCACCAAGGAGGACAAGAGCGGCGGGACGGTGACGGACGGGTCGGCGTCGGCGGCCGGGACCTCCGGGAGCGACGGTTCGGACGACTCCGGGGACGACACGTCCTCGGAGTCGAACTCCAGTGGCAGTGCCGGCGGCAGCGGCAGCGCGCCAGTGGTGTCGACGTACAAGGGCGACCAGGGGTACTCGATCGGGCTGCCCAAGGGGTGGAAGTTCCAGACCGGCAGTTCCGCCGGGGACCGGTTCACCGGGCCCGACGGGCAGAAGCTGCTGGTCGCCTGGACGAGCACGCCCAAGGACGACCCGGTGGCGGACTGGAAGAACCAGGAGCGTTACATGGTGCGCTCCCAGTACCACAAGGTCCGGATAGCCGCGGTGAGCTACCGCGGCTGGAACACGGCCGACTGGGAGTTCACCTACGTGGACGGCGGCACCGAGTACCGGACCATCGACCGGGGGTTCGTCGTCAGCCCCCAGCAGGGCTACGCGCTGATGTACACCGCGACGGCCGACGACTGGAGCAGTGAGCTGCGCAAGGACACCTGGAAGACGCTGACGGCGTCCTTCGAGCCCAAGTGACAAATTCGCATCCCCACAATACGAATTGCCTCCGGCACGTATCGTGAGTGGTTGCGGACCGTAGGCATGCAGGTATGCATACAGAACGGGCCGCGAAACGAGCGGATTTGACCAACCGGGCGGCCGGGGGAGGCAACGTGGACGACTACGCGGGTCGGGTGCTCGCCGACCGCTACCGCCTGCCGTTGCCCCCCTCCGACGAGTACGAACACACCGAGACGCGGGCCTTCGACACCTACAGCGGGCAGGAGGTGTTCGTCCGGCAGGTGCCGTTGCCGGAGGTCGTCGAGGCGGAGGTGCTGGACGCCGAGGGGTTGCCGGAAGGTTTCACGGCGCGTGACCGTGGCGCGCGCCGACCGCCGACGGCGCGGGCCGCGACCCGTCGGCCCAGCGATCCGGTGGTGCGTCGCGCCGTGGAGGCCGCCCAGGCCGCGGCCCGGATACCCGACCATCCCCGGCTCGACCAGGTATTCGACGTGTTCGCCGAGGGCGGTTCGCTGTGGATCGTCAGCGAGTCGGTCGCGGCGCGGTCGTTGGCGGCGGTCCTCGCCGAGCAGTCGCTGAGCCCGTACCGGGCGGCGGAGGTCGCCTCCGACGTGCTGATGGCGCTCCGGGTGCTGCACGCCCACGGCTGGGTGCACCGCAACATCACCGCCCGCACGGTCCTGGTCTGCGACGACGGCCGGGTGATGCTGACCGGCCTTGCGGTCGGGGCGGCGGAGGAGGCGCTGTGCGGGTACGACCCGGTGCCGGTGCAGGAGGGCGAGAGCGACGGGAGCGGCGCGGCGGCCGGCGGCCGGCGGCCCGGGGAGACGGAAGGTTCCGCCGCGCCCGGCACCCCGCCCGGCGCGTCGCCCCACAACTCCTTTCGTAGCCAGCCCGGTTCACCCGGTTCGGGTGTTTCGCGCGGTTCCGCCGGTTCGGGTGCCGTCGGCGGCGGGGGCATCGGGAGCATCGGTGGCGCGGCCGGTGGTACGGGCGGCGCGCAGCGGGCGCCCGGCGCGCCGGAGAGCGACCCCGAGGCCGCTCGGCGCGCCGCGATCCAGGCACGGGCGGCCGGAGGGCTGCCGGGCGCCGGTCCGGACGAGGGCCAGGGCGGCTCCGGTCCCGGCGGCTCCGGTCCGGGAGGTTCCGGTTCCGGTACGGGTGCGGTGGAGCGGCGGGCGCTGGAGACGGGCCCGGACGTCCGGGCCGCCCGGGCCGGGGCCATCGCCGCGTACCGGGCGGGAGCCAGGGCCGCCGCCCGGGTCCAGGAGGCACAGCAGAACGGACGGGCCGCGCTGCCCGGCGCCCGGCCGCCGTCCGACGGCGACACCGCGCCACAGCAACCGTACGGCCCGGGACACGCCAGCGGCGCGGCCCAACCGCCGCACGGCAGCGGGGCGTCGCAGCAGCCGTACGCGAACGGGGCGGAGCAGCAGCCGTACGCGAACGGACAGGCCCAACCGCCGCACGCCAACGGGGCGTCGCAGCAGTCGCAGCAGCCGTACGCGAACGGCGCGGGGCAGCAGCCGTACGCCAACGGGCAGGCGCCGGCGCCGGGCGGGGAGCGGCGGGCCGCCGGTGGCGTGCCGCCCGGCCAGATAGCAGACCCGTACGGGGTGGCCGGCGCGCCGTCGCCCTGGCACGGCGCCGCACCCCGCCCCCGCCCCGGCACACCCCCGGCGATGGCCCCCGGCCAGGAACGCACCGCGCTCCCGGCCGCCGCACCCGGCGCGGCCCCGCCGCTGCCCGGTACCGGCGCGACCGCCCCGCGGGCCGGAGCCGAACTCCACGGCGTCCAGGGACAGCCGCACGTCGTCGTGCCCGCACAGGGGGCCGGCCCCGCCGCCCGCTGGGGCGAGGCCGCCGCCGTCGTACCCGGGCGGCGCGGACCCGCCACCGCGCTGGCCGCCGAACGGGCGCGGCAGGTGCGGATGACCGTGGTGGGGCCGGTGACCGAGCGCTGGGCGCCGGAACAGGCCGTCCCCGTGCACGAGAACTGGCAGCTGGCGGCGCCCATCGGCCCGGCCACCGACCTGTGGGCGCTCGGCGCGCTGCTGTTCCGGGCGGTCCAGGGGCACGCGCCGTATCCGGAGGAGTCGACGGCCGAGCTGGTGCAGCTGGTGTGCTCGGAGCCGCCCGCCTTCGCGGAGGAGTGCGGGTCGCTCAGGCCGGTCGTGGAGTCGCTGCTGCGTCAGGACCCCATCGAGCGGCTGGACTTCGAGGAGCTGCGCGGCTGGCTGCGCTCGCTGGTGCGGTCCGCGCCCGAGCCGGACGCCGGTACGCATCTCGTCGCCGCCCCGCCCACCGACCCGAAGCGGCTGCCGATCATCCGGCGCCGCGGTGAGCTGGTGCGCAGGCGCCGGGCCGGGCTCCCGGCGACGCACGGTCGGCACAAGCGGGCCCGGCAGGAGACCGGGTCCCCGCGCCGGCTGGGCCGTACGCTGCTCCTGCTGGTCCTGCTCCTGCTGGCCGCGGCGGTCGCGTACGCCATGCTGTTCCTGCCGAAGAAGGGCAGCGCGGACGACGGCGCGGCGGCCGGCGACCGGACGGGCGCGGCCGGCCAGGCGAGCACCGCACCGAGCCGGAGCGCGACGCCCACGCCGACACCTACGCCGACGCCCACCTCGACTCCGTCCACCGAGACCCAGACCACCGCGGGTTCGACGGGCGGCGCCCCCGTCGGCGGCGGGTTCACCCTGCGCGACGACCCGAACGGCTTCCGGATCGCCGTCGCCAAGGGCTGGAGCCGCACCCCGAAGAACGGCAGCGGCCAGGTGGTCTACTCGCACGGGAAGTTCGAGCTGATCGTCGTGGCCGGACGGGACAGCGCGGCGACCTACGGCAGCGACCCGATGGTCTACCAGCGGGACAAGGAACCGGAGTTGCAGCCGTACCGGGACTCCAGCTGGGCCACCGCCGGCGGGCTGCGAACCATCACGGTGGGTCAGCAGGTGTCCGCCGAGGGGCAGTTCACCTGGACGGACAGCCAGGCGGGCGACCTGTTCGTGCGCAACATGGTCTTCCTGATCGACGGCAGGTACCACATCGTGCAGGTGCGCGGCCCGGAGGCCGACCGGGACGAGGTCACCACGCTGTACGAGCAGGCGTCGTCGACGTACGAGTACACGGGCTGAGCGGCGGCCCACGCGGTCCCGGTCGTGCTGGTTCCCGTTCCGGTGGGGGGATTTCGTTCACATCCCGCGGGGGAGACGAGAACCGTCACAGTGCTGTCTCCGTGGGACCCCCCTTGTTCCCTGACCGTGGGCCGGTCCTTAGTCTGACCCTGACAAGAGCATTGCGGGGCAACGTGAATCAGATGCAGGGCCTGCTCATCGCGGGCCGCTACCGGATCGCCGACACCATCGGCAGCGGCGGCATGGGCCGGGTGTGGCGCGCCCATGACGAGGTGCTGCACCGGGCGGTCGCCATCAAGGAGCTGACGGCCGCGCTCTACGTCTCCGAGAGCGAGCAGTCCGTCCTGCTGGCCCGCACCCGGGCCGAGGCGCGGGCCGCGGCGCGCATCAACCACTCCGCCGTCGTCACGGTCCACGACGTACTCGAACACGACGGCCGCCCGTGGATCGTCATGGAGCTGGTCGAGGGCCACTCGCTGGCGGACGCGGTCAAGGAGCAGGGGCGCATCGAGCCGCGGGAGGCCGCGCGGATCGGGCTGTGGGTGCTGCGCGCGCTGCGCGCCGCGCACGGCGCCGGTGTGCTGCACCGCGATGTCAAGCCGGGCAACGTGCTGCTCGGCCGGGACGGCCGGGTCCTGCTCACCGACTTCGGCATCGCGCAGATCGAGGGCGACACGACCATCACCCGTACCGGTGAGGTCGTGGGATCCGTCGACTATCTCGCGCCGGAGCGCGTGCGCGGGCACGATCCCGGTCCCTCCTCCGACCTGTGGGCGCTGGGCGCCACGCTGTACACGGCGGTGGAGGGGCGCTCGCCGTTCCGCCGCACCTCACCGCTGACCACCATGCAGGCGGTCGTCGAGGAGGAGGCCGGCGAGCCGCTCAACGCGGGCCCGCTGGGACCGGTCATCACCGGACTGCTGCGCAAGGAACCGGCGGAGCGGCCCGGTCCCGACGAACTCGAACAGATGCTCGCCGAGGCGGCGGAGGGGCGACGGCCGAGCGGGGCGCAGAAGTACGTGCCGACACAGTCGCACGCCGATGGGACCTGGCTGGACTCCGGGAGCTCGCAGGAGCGCCCGTACGGCGGTTCGCACGGTGAGGCGTACGGCGGTTCGCACGGCGAGGCGTACGGGAGTTCGTACGGCGGGCAGCGCCCCCCGGAAGGCTCCACGATGTCGCCGACGGCCGTCGCCGCGCCGTCCGCCCCCGTCGCCGTCCAGCCCAAGCGGCGCCGGCTGCGCACGCTCGCGCTCGTCGTCGCCGTGGCCGCGCTGCTCGGCGGTGGCGCGGCCGTCGCCCTGCAGAAGTGGAACTCCGGGCAGCAGGACGACAACAGCGGCCCGGTCTCGCCGGCCACGTCCGGCTCTGCCTCGCCGAGCGCGACCACGGCCCCGGGCGGCACGATTCCCGCGAGCTGGCAGCGCTACGACGACTCCGCGGGCTTCACGGTGTACCTGCCCCCGGGCTGGGAGCGCTCGGTGTCCATCAAGAAGAACTCCTCCGGCCTGGAGCAGATCGACTACTCGCCCGACGGCGGCAAGCACCTGGTCCGTATCGCCGTCGACAGCTCGCCCGACTTCCCCGACGGGCTCGCGCACCAGAAGGACCTGGAGAAGCAGCTGACGCTGGTCGACTACCACCGCGTGAGCATGAAGCAGAACCTGTACCGGGACCAGAACGGGTCGGTGTGGGAGTTCACCTGGACGGGGCTGGCCAAGGACTGGCCGTATGCGTCCGGGCCGCAGCACGCGATCGAGGAGACGTACGACTCGCGGTCGGGGGCCGAGTACGCGATCTACATAGCCTCGCCGGAGAAGGACTGGGCTACGACCAGTAAGCAGTTCCAGTGGCTGCTGCAGGGGTGGGACCCGGGCACCTACGGGTGACGCCCGTGCGGCGTCTTGGCTTGTCACCGTCCGGAAGGTTCGCGTCCGGTGCGGCATCATGGGGCCATGGGGACCGACGGGGAAGCCGTACGTCTGGTCGCGGGGCGTTATCGCCTGGAAGCGCGGCTCGGGCGGGGCGGGATGGGCGTCGTATGGCGCGCGACCGACCAGTTGCTGGGACGGCAGGTCGCCGTCAAGGAACTCACCGTCGACGACTCGCTGCCGGAGGACGACGCCCGGCTGCGCCGCGACCGCACGCTGCGTGAGGCGCAGGCCGTCGCGCAACTCCA
Source organism: Streptomyces fuscichromogenes (assembly GCF_014645815.1). Lineage (GTDB taxonomy): Bacteria > Actinomycetota > Actinomycetes > Streptomycetales > Streptomycetaceae > Streptomyces > Streptomyces fuscichromogenes. The sequence goes on from NZ_BMML01000014.1 coordinate 62,544, forward strand.
CCACCCGCACATCATCGTCGTGCACGACGTGGTGGAGGACGGCGGACGCCCGTACATCGTGATGGAGTTGATCGACGGCGGTTCGCTCGCCGACCGGATCTCCCGGAACGGGCCCGTGGACGTCGGCGAGGCCGCGCGGATCGGGATCGCCCTGCTGAGCGCGTTGGCGACCGCGCACCGGGCCGGGGTGCTGCACCGGGACATCAAGCCGGCGAACGTGCTCGTCGAGGCGGCGACCGGGCGTGTCGTCCTCACCGACTTCGGTATCGCCCAGGTCGCGGGCGCCACCACGCTCACCGAGACCGGTTCCTTCGTCGGCTCGCCCGAGTACACCGCGCCGGAGCGGATGTCCGGCACCCGGGCCGGTCCCGCGTCCGACCTGTGGTCGCTGGGAGTACTGCTGTGCGCGGCGCTCAGCGGCGAGTCGCCGTTCCGGCGCGACTCGCTCGGCGGGATCCTGCACGCCGTGGTCTCCGACGAGATCCGGCCACCCGCCCAGGCGGAGCCGCTGCTGCCCGTCGTACGCGGGCTGCTGGAGCGGGATCCCGAGCGGCGGCTGGACGCGGAGGAGGCCGAGCGGATGCTCCGCGGGTTCCTGGAGACCGGGGCGGTCGCGGTCGTCACCACGACGGAGAGCGTCGGCGCCGCGCCGTACACGCCGACCCAGCGGGACGTGCCGCGCCCGCCGGTGGCGGACCCGGCCGGACCGGCCCGGTACTCCCCGCGCGGTGTGCTGGTCGCCGCACTGCTGGTCGCGGCGATGGCCGGGGCCGGCGTGTCGGCGGCGACGCTCCTGTTCAACGGGGGTGGGGGAGGGGACGGCGCGCCGGGCCCCGGGAGCACGACGGCCGTCTCCGCGTCGCACACGGTGCCCACGCCCTCGACCGCGAAGCCCTCGTCCCCCGCCTCTGCCTCCTCCTCTGCCTCCTCCTCTTCCCCGGGTACCTCCCCGGCCGCCGACTCCCACACCGCGCCCTCCGGTTACCGCCTCGCGCAGGACCCGGCCGGCTTCTCGCTGGCCGTACCGGAGGACTTCACCCGCGACCCGGAGGGCCAGCGGGTCTTCTACCTGTCGCCGGGGCAGACCTTCCGGCTCGGCATCAAGGTCTCCGACCCGCAGACCGGCGGACCGGGCGCGGTGATGCGGCGGGCGGCGGCCGAGGGGCCGAGCACCAACCCCGGCTACCACGACGGCCTGGTCAGCGACACCACGCACGCCGGACACCCGGCCGCCTTCTGGGAGTTCAGCTGGAAGGGCTTCAGCGCGACGGAGGGCCCCCGGCACACCTACGACCTGTGCTGGGAGCAGGGCGGGCGGATGTACGACGTGTGGGTGTCGGCGCCGGTCGGGAAGGTGCGCGAGGCCCGGGAGTACTTCGACGTCGCGATCGACACGTTCACGGCGGGCTGAGCGGGAACGGCAGGCCCGCGAGATTCAAATGCGTTGCCAGGCAGGTGAGTTGCGGACATCCTCCTCTTGACCCGATGGTGATCCGGTATTGACCCGGACATGGGACGGACTTGGGGGAGAGACCTTGAGCAGGGCGGGACAGTACGTTCTCGGGCGGGCCGCGGTGCCTGGTGTCCTCGCGGCGCTCGTCGCGGGCGCCATCGGCACCATGGGCGTCATGGCTCCCACCGCGGTCGCGGCGGACGACGGCGACGCGCCACTGGCGCCGGTCGTCTCCTCGGCCGAGTACCCGGACGACGGCGACTGGCACGACGGGGTGGGGCGGTACGGGACCTTCGTGATCGACTCGGCCTCGGACGACGTCGTGTCGTACCGCTACAACTGGCTCGGTGCCGCGACGAAGACCCTCGTCCCGGCGGAGCCCGGCGGCGCGGTCTCGCTGCGCTGGATGCCGGAGCGCGAGGGGGTCACCTATCTGCAGGTCCAGGCCCTCGACGCGGCGGGCCGCCTCAGCGCCCGCACCACCTACGACGTCGCGGTCCGGGAGGGGCGGCCCGCGGTCACCCACTGGGACCCGGAGCAGCCGTCGGGCGCGGTCGCCGGCACCGGTGCGACCCTCGACGCGTCCGGCCCGTCCGGGACCCGGCTGGCCTCCGCCGCCGCCCTCGACGGGACCGACGAGGGATACCTGAGCCTCGACACGGCCCTCGACACGAGCGACACCTTCTCCCTCGACGCATGGGTACGGCCCGACACGCTCACCAGCGGCGCCACCGCCGTCAGCCGGTCCTCCGGGCTCGCCCTCGCGGCGGTGACCGACCCCGCCTCCGGGGCCCCGGTCTGGTCCCTCACCGTGCCCACCCGGGACGGCGGCACCGCCCAGGTCACCGGCGGCGCCCCCGAACCGGGCGAGTGGGCCCACCTCGCCGGGGTGTACGACGCCGAGCAGCAGACCGTACGGCTGTACGTGAACGGCACGTCGGTCGGCACGGCGGAGAACGTCCGGGCGGCCGCCGGCACCGGGGCCCTGCGGCTCGGCGCCGACGGGAACGGCGGGCACTGGCGCGGGCTGCTCACCGACGTGAACGTCTGGGACCGGGTCCTGGTCGCCAAGGAGGCCGGTGAGGCGGCCCAGCGGTCGGCGCAGCGCCTCGGCTACTGGGACCTGGAGACCGCCACCGACGGCAGCAGCCCCGCCTACGCGGGCGGCGAGCCGCTCACCCTCGCCGGGGACGCGACGATCCACACCGACAGCGACGACTGCGCCTGGAACCCCGACTGCACCCCGGCCACCTACCCCCTGTGGGGAACCGGCGACCTCCTCCTCGACGGTGACGGCGACTACGCGAGCACCCCGACCGCGGTCACCCCGACCGACGCCGGCTTCTCGGTCACCGCGCACGCCCGCGTCGACCCGGCCACCGCCGACCACGACATGACCGTGCTGTCCCAGCCCGGCGCCCACACCAGCCTGTTCACCCTGCGCTATGTGGCCGCCTCGCAGACCTGGGAGGCCGTGGTGGCCCACGAGGACCGGGCCGACGCGCCGACCACCACGGTCAGCGCGCCCGCCGACTGGGCCGCGTCCAGTGACGAGTACCTCGCGCTGGTCTACGACGAGAAGGCCGACGAACTCCGGCTCTACGTGGGATCGGGCAGCTACCCCGCCGCCACGGCGGGCGTCGCCGGTGAGAACACCTGGACGCCCACCGGCGCCCTCCAGGCCGGCCGCACCCTCACCCCGGACGGCGGGACGGACCACCTGGCCGGCGCGATCGACGAGGTGCACACCTATGCGGGCGTCCTGAACGCGACCCAGCTCGCCCAACTCTCCATCGGCGGCATCGACATCTGAGGTCCACGCGCCCCTTCCACAGGGAGGGGCGCGTGCCCCGCACAGCGCTGACCGCGCCGCTTCGACAAGGGTGTGGGGCGCAAGGTACTCATGGGGTATGAGTGAAGACGGCGAACAGCCGGTCGAGGGACGCCTGATCGGCGGGCGCTACCGGCTCACCGACCGCATCGGCTCCGGGCCGACCGGGACCGTGTGGCGCGCCCGCGACGAACAGGACGGGCGGCAGGTCGCCGTCAAGGAGCCGCGCCTGGCCGGCGAGCCGGACGACGAGGAACGCCGGCGCGCCGCACACCGCCTGCTGCACGAGGCCCGCGCCGCCGCCCGCGTCGACCACCCGGCCGCCGTCGCCATCCACGACGTCTGTGTCGAGGACGAACTTCCCTGGGTCGTCATGGAGCTGGTGGAGGGGGAGGCGCTGCACGCGGCCCTCGCCGCCCGCGGGCCGCTGCCGGCCCCCGAGGCCGCCCGCATCGGGCTCGCCGTCCTCGGCGCGCTGCACGCCGCCCACGGCGTCGGCATCGTGCACCGTGACCTCAAGCCCTCCAACGTCCTCCTGGCGGCCGGCGGGGAACGCGTCGTCGTCACCGACTTCGGTATCGGGGCCGGGCCGCAGGGACAGGGCGACGGCGACTTCGCGGCGCCCGAGTGCAGTGCGGGGCACGGCGCCGGGCCCGCCTCCGACCTGTGGTCGCTGGGCGCGTTGCTCCGGGCCGCCGCCGACGGCGACGAGGGTCCGCTCGGCCCGCTCCTCGAAGAACTCCTCGCCTCCGAACCGGAGGCCCGCCCGACGGCCCCGGAAGCCGCCGAGGTGCTCGCCGAGGTCGCCGGGGTGAGCCTGCCGGCGTGGGTGACCGAACCCCCGGCGGTTCAGGTTCCGGTCCCGGACCCGGCCCCGGTCCGCACCCCGGCCGCACCGGACCCCGAACCCCGCCGCCTCACCCCCTTCGCCGCCCTCGGCCTGCTCCTCGCCAAAAAACCGGAACGCGGCTGACCGGCGCCGATCGTCCCCGTCCAACCCCCTGATCAGCACATTCTCTGCCAGTGATCACTGGCAGTGTGTGTGCGGTCCGTGAAACCGAGTTACCCACGGGTACCCAAAGGCCCCGGTCCCGAATACCCTGCGGCTCATGACGGACTCGCAGGCCCCGGCCCACGCACCGGCCCCCACCGGCACGAACCCGCTCGCCCCCGCCCCCGCAGGGGCCCGAACCGCGGCCGACGTGGTCACGCCCGAGCTGGTCGCCCAGCTCACCAAGGGCGTCGTCGGCTCCGGACGGACGGCCAACCACACGCCCTTCACCGGCGAGAAGCTGGCCGACCTGCCCGAGTCCACGCCCGAGGACGTGGCCAAGGCCTATGACGCGGCCCGCGCCGCCCAGGCCGTGTGGGCGAAGGTGCCGGTACGGCAGCGCGCCGCCGTCCTGCTCCGCTTCCACGACCTGATCCTGGCCCGCCAGGCCGAGGTCCTCGACCTCATCCAGCTGGAGACCGGCAAGGCCCGCCTGCACGCCCACGAAGAGGTGCAGGCCGTCGCGGTCGCCGCCCGGCACTACGGCCGCAAGGCCCCCGCCTACCTGCGCCCCAAGCGGCACGCGGGCGCGATGCCCACCCTCACGCGCGTGACCGAACTGCGCCACCCGCGGGGCGTGGTCGGCCAGATCGCCCCCTGGAACTACCCGCTCGAACTCTCCGTCGGCGACGCGCTCCCCGCCTTCGTGGCGGGCAACGCGGTCGTCATGAAGCCGGACACCGAGACCTGCCTGACCGCCCTGTGGGCCCGGGACATCCTCATCGAGGCGGGCCTGCCCGCCGACGTCCTCCAGGTGGTGCTCGGCGAGGGCCCGGTCGTCGGCCCCGAGGTCGTCCGGCACGCCGACTACGTCTCCTTCACCGGCTCCACCCGCACGGGCCGCCAGGTCGCGCAGGGCGCCGCCGCCCGCCTGATCGGCGTCTCCCTCGAACTCGGCGGCAAGAACGCCATGCTGGTCCTCGACGACGCCGACATCGAGAAGGCGGCCGCCGGCGCGGTCCGCGCCTGCTTCTCCTCGGCCGGCCAGCTCTGCATCTCCATCGAGCGGCTGTACGTCCACGAGTCGATCGCCGACGCCTTCGTCGAGCGCTTCGCGGCCCGCACCAAGGCCATGCGCCTCGGCAGGTCCCTCGCCTACGGCGCCGACATGGGGTCCCTGGTCGGCGAACGGCAGCTGGAGACCGTCACCCGGCATGTCGAGGAGGCCGTCGAGAAGGGCGCGACCCTCGTCGCCGGCGGCACCGCCCGCCCGGACATCGGCCCGTACTTCTACGAGCCCACCATCCTCGACGGCGTCGAGGACGCGATGGCCGTCTGCACGGAGGAGACCTTCGGCCCGGTCGTCTCCATCTACCGCTTCAAGACGGAGGACGAGGCCGTCGAGCACGCCAACGGCACGCCGTACGGCCTCAACTCGTCCGTCTGGACGAAGAACGGCAGCCGTGGCCGCGCCGTCGCCGCCCGCCTGCGCACCGGCACGGTCAACGTCAACGAGGGCTATGCCCCCGCCTACGGCAGCGTCCAGTCCCCGATGGGCGGCATGAAGGACTCGGGCCTGGGCCGCCGGCACGGCTCGGAGGGCATCCTCAAGTACACCGAGGCCCAGACCGTCGCCCAGCAGCGGCTGCTGCCCATGGCCCCCTCACTGGGCATGGACGACGAGAAGTACGCGGCCTTCATGAGTACCAGTCTCCGGGTGATGAAGGCACTGAGGCTGCGCTGACTCACTCAGGGGCGCGGGGAACTGCGCGACCAGCCACCGACAACCCGCAGTGCACACTCAAAGGGGAGATGGCACGTTGTCTCAGGACACCTATGACTACGACGTCCTGGTCGTCGGCTCCGGCTTCGGCGGCTCCGTGACCGCCCTGCGCCTCACAGAAAAGGGCTACAAGGTCGGCGTCCTGGAGGCCGGCCGCCGCTTCACCCGCGACTCCCTCCCCAAGAACTCCTGGGACATCAAGAACTACCTCTGGGCACCCAGGCTCGGCTGCTACGGCATCCAGCGCATCCACCTCCTCGGCAACGTCATGGTCCTCGCCGGGGCCGGGGTGGGCGGCGGTTCGCTCAACTACGCCAACACCCTCTACATCCCGCCGAAGCCCTTCTTCGAGGACCCCCAGTGGCGTGACATCACGGACTGGCAGGAGGAGCTGAAGCCGTACTACGACCAGGCGCAGCGCATGCTCGGCGTACGGCTCAACCCGACGATGACCCCGTCCGACGTCCATCTGAAGGCGGCGGCGCAGAAGCTGGGCGTCGGCGACACCTTCCACCTCGCCCCGGTCGGCGTCTTCTTCGGCGACGGCAAGGACGCCGACGGCGAGGCGAAGGCGGCCCCCGGCGACCAGGCCGCCGACCCCTACTTCGGCGGCGCGGGCCCCGCCCGCAACGCCTGCACCGAGTGCGGCGAGTGCATGACCGGCTGCCGGCACGGCGCGAAGAACACCCTCAACGAGAACTACCTCCACCTCGCCGAGCAGGCCGGCGCTGAGGTGCACCCCATGACGACGGTCGTGTCCGTCACCGACGACTCCCAGGGCGGCTACGCGATCGCGACCCTCCCCACCGACGACCGGAAGACAGCGAAGGGCCGGACCTTCAAGGCCCGCCGGGTCGTCATCGCGGCCGGCACGTACGGCACCCAGACCCTCCTGCACCGCATGAAGGCGGGCGGACAGCTCCCGTACCTCTCCGACCGCCTGGGCGACCTCACCCGTACCAACTCCGAGGCCCTGGTCGGCGCCCAGACCGACGACCGGCGCTACCGCAGGGCGCACGGCACCCCGAGGGCGGACTTCACCCGGGGCGTCGCGATCACGTCCTCCGTCCACCCGGACGAGAACACGCACATCGAGCCGGTCCGCTACGGCAAGGGCTCCAACGCGATGGGCAGCCTGTCCATCCTCCAGGTGCCGTACGCGGAAGGCTCCTCCCGCGTCCTCGGCTGGCTGGCGAACGCGGCCCGCCACCCCCTGCTGGTACTGCGCTCGCTCTCCAACCGGCGCTGGTCGGAGCGGACCATCATCGGCCTGGTGATGCAGTCGCTGGACAACTCCCTGACGACGTACCTGAAACCGGACGGCGTCGGCAAGGGCCTGCTCACCGCCCGGCAGGGCCACGGTGCCCCCAATCCCAAGCAGATCAGGGCCGCCTCGGAGGCGGCCACCGTGCTCGCCGCCGAGATCAACGGCTTCGCCGGCAGCAATGTCGGCGAGCTGATGGGCACCCCGCTCACCGCCCACTTCCTGGGCGGCTGCCCGATCGGCGACTCGCGCGAGACCGGAGTCATCGACCCGTACCACCGGCTCTACGGCCACCCGGGCATCTCGGTCGTGGACGGCGCCGCGGTCTCCGCGAACCTGGGTGTGAACCCGTCCCTCACCATCACGGCCCAGGCCGAGCGCGCGATGTCGTACTGGCCCAACAAGGGCGAGGCGGACCCGCGGCCGCGGCAGGGCGAGCCGTACGAGCGCCTCCGGCCGGTCGAGCCGCTCCGCCCGGCGGTCCCGGCCGAGGCCTTCGGCGCGCTGCGGCTGCCGTTCCTCGGGATCCCGGCCGTACCGCCCAGGAAGTAGCCGCACGCGGCCGGGCACCGAAGAGGGACCTGTGCCCCCCTCCGAGCCCAGGTCCCTCTTCGATCGGTGCGCGACCGCCGCCCTACGACGGTTCGCGCGACCTTGCTCTGTGCGGCTCAGGCGTCCGTGCCCGGGCCCGCCTTCCGCCGCCGTACCAGGACCACCGCACCGGCGCCGACCACGACGGCGGCCCCGCCGACCAGGCCGATGACCGGGAGCGCCGAGCTGGAGCCGGTGTCGGCGAGGTTGCCGGTCGGCAGGTCGGAGACGTTGCCCTGCGGCTTCTTCACTGAGTCCTTGCCGCCGTCGCCGCCCGGCGTGGCCGTACCCGGGTCCGGGTTGGCCGAGCCCGCGTCGAGGACCGTGAAGTCGTACTGGGCCCAGCCCTCGGCGATGCAGTCCTGGCCGTCGACCTTGTCGAGGTAGGCGCCGGAGCCGAAGGAGTAGGCGTCACCGGCGGGCGCCCTGGCGTCGAGGGAGACCCGCAGGTCGACCGACCTGCTGGCACCCGACTTCAGCTTCGGCACGTAGAAGAAGTAGTCGCCGGCCCAGTCGTCGCTGCCGATCCGGTCCCAGGAGCCGGTGTCGGGGTTCTTGAACTCCAGGTCGACGTACGGGCTGAGGTACTTCGACTCGTCCAGCTCGTAGTTCTCGATCTCGGCGTAGAAGGCGACGCCCTGGACGTCCGTCCTGGACTCGTTCGTCACGACCAGCTCGAAGCCGTGGAAGCCGTCGCCCGCGACGATCTTGCCGGGCAGGCCCTTGATGTCGGCGGACACCTTGGCGTCGCCGAAGTCCTCGTCGAGATCCTCGCAGTACGGCACGTCCGGGTCGGACGGGTCCTCGCTCGGCTCGGCCGACTCGGACGGCTCGCCGGAGGCGGACGCCGACGCGCCGTCGCTCGGCGAGGCCGAGTCGGACGGCGAGGCCGATGACGTGTCGCTCGGTATCTCGCTCTGCGCGCTCTCGGATGCGGACGCCGACGGCGACCCGTCCGCGAACGCGGCCGGCGCGGACAGCAGGGCGACCGGCGCGACGACGGCCGTGACGGCCGCCGCGGCCATGACCCGGCGAAGCTTCATGCGGACCCCCGTGCATCAGCTGCGGTGGATGGATGTCACCGCTGGTTCCGGTGATGTGACCGGCAAGTCCTGTGAATGGTTGCCTGTACATTCACACCATCTTTATGTGATGTGGGTCACTCGATCTTGGGGGTGTCGTCGCGCGAAGCCCATTCCGGCGGGTGGCATGGACACAGCTGATTCCAAGGCTATTCTCGCCCCGTCGAACGGCCGAGCGAGAGAGTGTCATGTCTGACAGACGGTCCGAAGAATCGTCGGGGGACGAGCCGTCCTCCTCCATATCCGACGAGGTGTGGGAACAGTTCCTCCGCGACAGCGACCGGGACATCCGCAGGTCCGCCCCCAAGGAGCCGTCCGCCCGGGCCCGTGAGGTGACCGGGCGGCTCAGGGAGCGCAAGGGCGAGCCCGAGGGGTGGCGGACCGGGCCCGCCTGGCAGGAGATGAACGGACGGGCCGCCCGCCGCCGCAGGGCATGGGCGGTCATCGGTGTTCCGCTGGCCGTCGCCGTGGCCGTGGTGGCGATGCGGCCCTCCCTGATCCCCGGCGATCCCTTCGGCTCGACCGCCGGCACGGACACCGCCACCACGCCGCTGCCCGACGAGACCACCGCGCCGACCGCCCCGCCCTCCGCGGCCGCCGCCGACACCCCCACGCTCGCCCACCCGTTCGCCGGTTCCCCGGCGCTGCGCTGGGCCGACGGCGCGGCCGGCATCGTGCTGCCGCAGGCCACCGCGCTCGGCGCGATCCCGAAGGGCCGCGTCGAACTGGCCCTCCAGCAGACCAGGAAGCTGCTGGTCGACGCCAACCTGAATCCCGAGGTGGTGGCCGGCGGCCGCCCCGGGGCCGCCCTCTCGGTGCTCGACCCCAGGCAGCCCGACGTGCTCGACGACCTCAGGACCTCGCTGCGCAGCCCGAGCAAGGCCCATGACCCGCTGTTCCTCTTCAGCCGCTTCGACCCGAAGGAGGTGAGGCCGGCCGGGAAGGTCATCAAGGTGCGCGGCCGGATCACCTTCGCGAAGGGCAAGTTCGAGGGCGTGGCCGTGCACGCCGACTACACCTTCGTCTACCCGGTCGTCCGCGCCGACGGCTCCACCGAGGTCACCCGCACGATCGTGCGGCGCGTCATCGAGGCCGAACTCCCCGACCCCGTGCGGTACCGGGTCACCCCCGGCCGGCTGACCCTCCTCCGCTTCGACGAGGACGCCGGCAACTCGTCCTGTGACAGCGTCGACGGCTATCTGCACCCGCAGTTCCCGTCCCAGGCCCCGGCCGGCGGCTCCGCCCCGAGCGGCCCGTCCGTCGACCCGTACGACCGCAGCCGCGACATCGGCAAGGAGAAGGCCTGCGGCACGGTGAGCCGTACCTAGATCTCCGCGGACCGGGGTCTTCGTGGACAGGCGAAGGGCCCCGCGGGACGGAGCCGCGGGGCCCTTCTTTCGTCAGCACCGACGTCAGGGCAGCGTCGGTGCCTGGAAGCGGCGCCGGGGGGTTGCGCCGCTGGTCTCTGCGCCCTGTGCCACCGTCCGAGCCCCGGTCGGCGCCCCGGCGCGCTCGGGGCGTACGGCAGGTCTCGACCATTGGCGGACGGTCGGCACACGGCAATACCGTTGCCTGAACTGGGACTTGGGAACTCCGAAGGCTTTGCGGGCCTTCTACGCATCGTGCTGGATGTCCGCGGCCTCCGCAACCGTTTGACCCAGCCCTTGTGCATTTTTGCAATTTTCCGCCGGTCGGCCCCGGGCGTCCCCGGAGCCGGCCGTCTCTTGGGTGACCGGGCTGCTGTCCCCTGCCGTCCGGTCACTTGACTGGGAGCGAGGTCCCACGGCGCACGGCACGTTCCGTACGCCTCATCGCCCCAGTGAGCCACGCGTGGTTCTTTCGGGCCCGCCCCTGGCTGGCACGGACACCCCACCAACGAAGCGGTTCGCGGCCCGGTCACGCGCCGTACGGGTGAGAAGGGCCCCGAACTCAGATCCGCCCGACTCAGATGCGACCCCGGCACAGCTCCAGGAGCGTCATGGCGAGGGCGGTGCCGGGCTTGCCGAGCGCCGCGCTGTAGTGGCCGAGGATCTCCATCTCCCGGGAGAGGTTCACCCGGCGGCCGCCGGAGGTGATCCGGGCCTCCTGGACGACGGCGGAGACGGCGATCCGTTCCTGGATCAGACCGATGATCCGGTCGTCGAGCGCGTCGATGCGCTCCCGCGCACCGCTGATCACCTCGGCGGCCTCGGGGGTACGGGCACCGGTCACGTCGATCGCGTTCATGGGGGCTCCTCGTCGGAAGGGGTGCGGTGCCCCGAGGCGACAGGATCCGGAGAAACACCAGGCGCCCCGGACCTTGTCGGCCCGGGGCGCCTGGGGAAGTCGCTTGTCAGTAGCTCAAGCAGCACGACCATGGCAGCCGGTGGGCCGGTTGCCATAGGTAAAGAGGAAGGTCGCCTGGGTGAGCATGGCGCCGAGTATGCCACAGAACCCCCACACCGAACCAAGCCGGTCGAGACGCTCCCCTTTCGGTCTGCCGAGCGGGGTGGGGCGGTTGGATTCGGGTCTGCGGAGTCGGGCGGGGCGGTCGCTTTCGGTCTGTCGAGTCGGGTGGTGGGTGGGCGGCGGAACGGGGGTTCGGGGGCGGAGCCCTCGGCGTACGGGGAGGTGTCCGACGGCCGCCCCGTTAGAATCGGTGACACAGACCCCCGCCCGACCGCCGGAAGGCACCCCGTGTCATCAGCGACTCCCGCTGCCGCCGCTCCCGACACCGTCCTGGTCGTCGACTTCGGCGCGCAGTACGCCCAGCTCATCGCCCGCCGCGTCCGCGAGGCCCGGGTCTACAGCGAGATCGTGCCCAGCACCATGCCGGTCGCCGAGATGCTCGCGAAGAACCCGGCGGCGATCATCCTCTCCGGCGGCCCCTCGTCCGTGTACGAGGAGGGCGCCCCCCGCCTGGACCGCGAGCTCTTCGAGGCCGGCGTCCCCGTCTTCGGCATGTGCTACGGCTTCCAGCTGATGGCGCAGGTCCTCGGCGGCACCGTCGACAACACCGGCTCCCGCGAGTACGGCCGTACCGACCTGCATGTCTCCAAGGCGGCCTCCACCCTCTTCGAGGGCACCCCCGTCGAGCAGCACGTGTGGATGTCGCACGGCGACGCCTGTTCCGCCGCCCCCGAGGGCTTCACCGTCAGCGCGTCCACGGACGTCGTCCCGGTCGCCGCCTTCGAGAACGACGAGAAGAAGCTCTACGGCGTCCAGTACCACCCCGAGGTCATGCACTCCACGCACGGCCAGCAGGTCCTGGAGCACTTCCTCTACCGCGGCGCGGGCCTCACCCCGTCCTGGACGACCGGCAACGTCATCGACGAGCAGGTCGCGGCCATCCGTGAGCAGGTCGGCGACAGGCGCGCGATCTGCGGTCTGTCCGGCGGCGTCGACTCCGCGGTGGCCGCGGCCCTCGTCGCCCGCGCCATCGGCGACCAGCTGACCTGCGTGTACGTCGACCACGGTCTGATGCGCAAGGGCGAGACCGAGCAGGTCGAGAAGGACTTCGTGGCCGCGACCGGCGTCAAGCTGGTCGTGGTCGACGCCGAGGCCCGCTTCCTCGACGCGCTGGCCGGCGTCTCCGACCCGGAGCAGAAGCGGAAGATCATCGGCCGCGAGTTCATCCGCGTGTTCGAGCAGGCCCAGGCCGAGATCATCGCCGACGCCGGCCCGGCCGTGGAGTTCCTGGTCCAGGGCACCCTGTACCCGGACGTCGTGGAGTCCGGCGGCGGCACCGGCACCGCGAACATCAAGTCGCACCACAACGTCGGCGGCCTGCCGGAAGACCTCGAGTTCCAGCTGATCGAGCCGCTCCGCAAGCTGTTCAAGGACGAGGTCCGGATGGTCGGCCAGGAACTGGGCCTGCCGGAGGAGATCGTCCAGCGCCAGCCGTTCCCCGGTCCGGGCCTGGGTATCCGGATCGTCGGCGAGGTGACGAAGGAGCGTCTCGACCTCCTCCGCGACGCCGACGCCATCGCCCGCGAGGAGCTCACCGCGGCCGGCCTCGATCGCTCCATCTGGCAGTGCCCGGTGGTCCTGCTCGCGGACGTCCGCAGCGTCGGCGTCCAGGGCGACGGCCGCACCTACGGGCACCCGATCGTGCTGCGCCCGGTCTCCTCCGAGGACGCGATGACGGCCGACTGGTCCCGGCTGCCCTACGAGGTCCTCGCGAAGATCTCCACCCGGATCACCAACGAGGTCCGTGACGTCAACCGGGTCGTCCTCGACGTCACCTCCAAGCCGCCGGGCACCATCGAGTGGGAGTAGGCCCAGAGAAGAGGTGGCACGGCTCCGGCGGTGCCACCTTTTCGACGTGTGTCGCAGGGGGCACTCGGCTGTCGATTTCCGACTTCTTCTGTCGTGATGTGTTCGCGCGCGTCATCTTTACAGAACAGCTCTGTTTTCCTGCGCTGACCGGCGGTAACTTCCGGCCGTAACACAAACCCAGTGCTGGAGGACCTATGCACGGGCCGACCCCGACCCCGCCCATGCCGCTGCCCACCGATCAGCTCCAGTTCGCGATGCCGCCGATGTACGACTCGCTGGACGACGAGCGCAGGCATCGCAAGGAGCGGCTCGCCGGTGCGCTGCGGATCTTCGGCCGGGCCGGACTGGAGGACGGCGTGTCCGGCCACATCACCGCCCGCGACCCCGAGTACTCGAACTGCTTCTGGGTCAACCCGTTCGGCATGCCGTTCCAGCACGTCACCGTCAGCGACCTCGTCCTGGCCAACCAGGACGGCCAGGTGATCGAGGGCCGCTACCACGTCAACCAGGCCGCCTTCACCGTGCACGTCCAGGTGCACGCGGCCCGCCCGGACGTCGTCGCCGTCGCCCACTGCCACTCCGTGCACGGCCGCGCCCTGTCCGCACTCGGCGACCTGCTCGACCCGATCAGCCAGGAGAGCTGCGCCTTCTACGAGGACCACGCCCTCTACGACGCCTACACCGGCGTCGCCGTCGACGCCGAGGAGGGCCGCCGGATCGCCACCGCCCTCGGCTCCCGCAAGGCGCTGGTGCTGCGCAACCACGGGCTGCTGACCGTCGGCGACTCGGTGGACGCGGCCGCCTGGTGGTTCCTGTCGATGGAGAAGTCCGCGCAGGTCCAGCTGACCGCGAAGGCGGCCGGCCGGCCGCTGCTCATCGACCACAAACTCGCCGTCGCCACCCGGGAACAGCTCGGCGGCGACCTGGTGGCCTGGATCAACTACCAGCCCCTGTGGCAGGTCATCAGCCGCAGCGAACCGGACCTGCTCGGCTAGGCGCTCCGTCTGGAAACGCCGTGATCTGACGTCCGCGGCGCCGTCGTGGCCGGTCGCGCAGGTCTCCGCGCCCCTCACGGGGCGCTCAGAAGCTCCGCAGCACGGCAGCCTTCGTCAGCGCGAACTCCTCGTCCGTGAGCACCCCGTCCCGGTGCAGCTCGCCCAGCTCCCGCAGCCTGCGCAGCAGGACGTCGTGCCGGTCCGCAGCCTGGCGCGGCACGGTCACCGGCGGCCGGTCCCGGTCGGGGCGCTCCGTGCCCGGCCGGGCCGACGGATGCGGCAGCCGCGCCGTGACCGCCGCCGCGACCAACGCCGTCAGCAGGTCGCGGCGGACACTGCCCCACAGGTCGAGGGCGTACGGGTCGCGCTCGGCCGGCAGCTTGGAGAACACCGTCTCCCGGGTCACGAACCGCAGGAACCCGTCCTCGTGGCCGGAGTTGGGCAGCCACTCCACCTGCACCAGATCGCCGACGCCGATGATCCGGGGCCCGGTGGCCCGCTTGACCCGGTCGGAGGTGTCGGCCCAGTCGACGCGCACCTGCGTACCGTCGAACGACACCGTGCCGTCCGAGGACCGCACCGACACCGGCACCGGCGGCCCCGGCAGCAGATACGCCTTCGTCGGTTCCGTCGGGACCTGCTCCAGCAGCAGCGACCGCCGGATCTCCGCCACCAGGTACTCGGCCACCCCGGACCGGTCCCCGTCCACCACCAGCCGATACGGGTCCGCCGCCTCCGGCAGCCGCCCGCCCGTCGCCTGCAGCAGCGGATCCGCGCCCTCGCGCAGCCGCATCCTCAGCCGGCCCCGCCTGCGCTCCGGTTCGTACACCACCCCCGACACCGCCTCCAGGGGGACCGCGATCTCCCCGTAGGTCTGCCGGAACAGAGGTACGGAACGGTGGCGTCCAGGCGTGATCCGGACCGTGCTGCCGTCGAAGGCCCAGGTCCCGTCCCGCTGGATGATCTCGGCCATGGGGAAATTCTGGCAGCCGGGTCAACACGTCCGTCGTACCTTCACCCGTCGTGACCGGCCCACTGAACGCGAACGGCGTGGCGTAGGGCACAATTCGCACTCGACACAAGGGAGTTGCGCGACGCCGTCCGGGCCCGGGGAGGGCCCTGCGCGTCGTGCCCCGGGCGTGGGGAAGGCGGGCGTCGGGCGTGGCGGTGCAGGAGGCGAGGCAGGGCGCCGGTTCGGGCGTCCACGGAGGCGGTTGCGCGTGCGGGGACTGCCCGCACGGCGCACGTGAGGGACACCGGCGTGCGGTCGCCGAGTTCCTCCTCAAACGCGACGGGTTCGCGGCCGGACAGGGGCTGCCCGCGGCGGTGGCCCACTCGGCCTCCGCCTCCCGCCAGTGGGTCTCCGAGGAACTCACCCAGTCCGCCGAGGAGGTCGCCGAACGCGGCCGGGCCGAGGGCGAGGCCTGGCTCGCCCGCCTCTGGCTGCGCACCGCGTGCACCGTCTGGGCAGCCGTCGTGATCATGCTCCTCGCCCAGTCCCTCACCGCCATCGGCGCGGGCTGGACCAGTGCCCGCACCGCCGGACTGCTCGCCGCCCTGGTCGTGGCCCTCGCCCTCACCGCCGCCTCCTGGTTCCACCGCGCACGCGGCGGGGTGCTCGCCCCCGTCATCGGCGAGGACAACCGGATGTCCACCTCCCGCACCGTCGCCGCCTCCTGGGTCCTCCTCATCGCCTACGCCGTCCTGGTCCTGGCCGGCCGGCTGGCCGCGGCCTCCTCACCCGCCGAACGTGACGCCCTCATCTCCGGTCTCGACCTCGCGCGCGGCGCGGGCGCGGTGACCGTCCTCGCCGTGGTCTGCGGCATCGCCGTCCTGGTGCGCCGGGTGGTCGGACTGCGCATCGCCGGGCAGCGCCTCCAGAAGGTGCGCGCCCACCGTCCCCGCGCCGCCGACCTGCTCACCGACGACGCCGGCCGCGGCACCTTCGCCGACATCCAGTACGTCGTCATCAGCGCCGTCGCCCTGGTCTTCGCCGCCGTACGCCTCGCCCGCCGCCCCGACCAGCTCCCGGACCTGCCCTGGGGCCTCGCGACGGTGGTCCTGATCTCCGCCGCGACCTACCTGGCCGGCAAGTACGCCGAGGGCGGCCGACCGGTGATCCTCTCCGTCGTCCGCGCGCGCGAGGCCGGTGACCTGGACGCCCCGATCCGCACCGGCGACGACATCGAGATCCGCGGCACCGGCTTCGTACCGCCCGGCGCCCAGACCGCCGACCGGCTCTCCCGCATGGTCGTCCGGATCGGCCCCGTCAACGTCCACGTCCCCCTGGTGCCCGTCACCGGCGGCTTCAGCAACCCCACGGACCAGGTCCTCACGGTCCCGGTCCCGGCCGACGTGGAGCCCGGCAGCGTCGAGGTCCAGGTGGTCACGGCGGCCGGGGTGGCGACCAACCGGTGCGTGGTCGAGGTGACGGACTGAGCCGAGGCGACGGACCGACCGGACGGGCCCCGTCTCCGTCCGCCCCCGTCACCTCTTCGGGCCTCCCGCCCCGGAACCGGCCGAGCCCGCATCCGGCCCTTCTCGCCCCCCTTTCTCCTCCTTCCCGGGCGGCCACCTCCGGCCGAAATTCGGAAAAACGTCCGGGAGAGGGTTGAGCGGGTCGCGGTTGTCGTACGTATGGTCTGTTGAGGGGCATGGGTACAGCGGCGAGAGGCGGTTACTGGCGATGACTCACAGCATTCGTTCGGACACGCACACCCCGTATCTCGACGGCGACCGCGGACTGCGGGACACCGCCACCCGATACGCCCTCCTCCCTCTGCGGATCTTCCTGGGCGTCACCTTCATCTACGCCGGCCTGGACAAACTGACCGACAGCGCCTTCCTGAAGTCCGGCGGATCCGGGTCCATCGGCGACACCATGCGCGCGGTCCGTGACTCCGCCGCGATCCCGGCCCTGGTCGACCTGGCCCTGAAGAACCCCGTCGGCTTCGGCACCGCGATCGCCATCGGCGAACTCGCCGTCGGCCTCGGCACCCTCTTCGGCCTGCTCGCCCGGCTGGCCGCGCTCGGCGGCGCGCTGATCTCGCTCAGCCTCTGGCTGACCGTGAGCTGGGCCAACTCCCCGTACTACTACGGCAACGACCTCGCCTACCTGATGGCCTGGCTGCCCCTGGTCCTCGCCGGCGCCCCCTACCTCTCCCTGGACGCGATCCTCCACGCCCGACGCCGACACCGCTCCGCACGGGCCTCGCTGGGCCTCTGAGCACCCCCCGGCTCCGCTACCGGCCCCGGCCCTCCGGCGCGCCTCGACGCCTGCGTATCGCCCTGGCCAGGGCCGCGGTCACCCCGGCCAGGAAGAGACCGGCCACCATCACGGGGATGACCGCGAACCACTCGGTCTTCCACCAGCCGCCCGCGTCACCGGCGTAGGCGACCCCCGCCGCCGTCAGGAAGACGCCCACCACCAGCCGTCCGGGCTGGAACTCATGCCGCAGCACGGGTCACCTCCACCTGTCCCGCGCCGACCTGGAGAACCAGCGAGAGCATCCCCGCGTTCTTCGCACCGCTCGTCGGCGGCAGCGTCACGTCCCTGCGCTTGCCCGGCTCCACGTCCACGTCCTTCTTGTCCTCACCGGGCAACCGGATGTCGCCCAACCCCACGTCGATACTCATCCGCACGGTCGTGTCCGCCGGTACGACGATCTTCAGCTGTCCCGCGGCCACCTCGGCCGACGTCGACACCGTCTGTCCCTTGGCGATGCGTATGTGCGTCAGGTCCAGCGTGGCCACTCCCGTCCCGAGCTTGTACGCGGCCGGCACCTCCGCCGCCGTGGCCGGGGTCCAGGACGCCCGCGTCCAGTGGGTGCCGATGTCGGACGGCAGGGCCGACGCACCCGCGAGCAGTGCCGCCGTGACGAGCGCCAGGAACAGCGAGCCGGCTCCCGTGCGGCCCAGGAACGAGCTGACCGCCGTACCCACGCCGAACACGATCAGCGCGGCGGCCAGGCCGCTCTGGAGGCTCGTGCCCAGCGGGTGGGTGTTCCACGTCAGACCTGTGCCCAGGGCGCCCGCCACCAGGGCGAGCAGGAAGATCCAGCCGCCGATCCAGTGCGGTCCGCGCGGCTTCGGCGGCGCGCTCTGCCGGGCGCCTGCGTTCTGGCCGTGGACCCACGGGGTGCTCAGCCGGACGTCGAGCCCCGGGGTGTTGCGGCCGCGCACGTCGGCCGGGCCCCACAGATAGCCGGTGCCTCCGACATGCGTGCCGTCCTTGACGATCGGGTCGCGCCACCACGAGGGGTAGGAGATCGGGATCGGCGGCGCCTGGGCCTCCGGCGGGGCGTCGGCGACGGCCTGCGCGGACAGCGGGTCGGGGTCGGGGGCGCCGCGGCGCCGCGACCAGTACCCGGCGCCGGCCAGCAGCACGGAGAGGACGACGGCGAACGCCAGCACCTGGCCGTTCCTGAGCATCGTCAGCAGCACTCCGCAGCCGACCAGCGCGAACAGCACGGCCGCCAGGGCCTGCCCGTCGACCCGGCCGGTCAGCAGCTTGCGGACCTCGTTCTCCTCGTCGTCCTCGTACGGCACGAAGAGCCAGGCGAAGCCGTAGAAGAGCAGGCCGATGCCGCCGGTCGCGGCCAGCACGGCCAAGGTGATGCGGAAGATCACCGGGTCCAGGTCGGTGTGGCGCCCGAGCCCCGCGCACACGCCCGCGATCACCTTGTGCCGGCGGTCGCGCCGGAACCGGGGGGAGGCCGCGTCGACGGCTTCCGCGCCGGCGTCGGCCCCCGCGGCGGACGTCCCCGTCGCGGCGGGCGCGGCATCCGACGGCCCGGTGCCCGCAGCGGGCCGCGGGCCGGAGCCGGGTCCCGGACCCGTCGCGGCGTGCTCGTGATCTGTCATGAGTCAATGGTGACGGCCGCGCCGCCGCGACGGCAGTCGGGATGACCCTGGCCGAACCCTGAGATCGGCCCCGAGACCGGACCGGGAAGCGTTCGAACGGCGCCGCGCCGCCCCGCCGCCAGGGGAAAACCGAAGATCAGGGGAGTCTCGGGGGTCCACCCTGATGCTCCGCGCCTGCGGGCGTGTGAACATCGATGGCATGCCGGAAGCCGCAGCAGTGCCCCTCGACGACCCATGGCCGCCGCGCAAGCTCTACCGCAGCAGCGACGGCCGCTGGCTCGGCGGAGTGGCGCGAGGCCTCGCCGGGCATCTCGGCCTGCCCGTCGTCTGGGTGCGGCTCGTCTTCGTCGGTCTGTTCACGGCCAACGGCCTCGGCGCCCTGCTGTACGCCGCGTTCTGGTTCTTCGTCCCCCTCGGCGTCGGCGGGGTCGGGGGCCAGAAGCCACCGTCCCTGGTCGCCACCGAGACCTCGGCGGACGGCCGCCGCAGACTCGTCGCCCGCAAACCGGACAGGGGCCAGATCGTCGCCCTGCTCCTCATGGTCGTCGTGTCCATGGTGTTCGTGGGCAGCGTCAACCTGACCAGCGGTGCCAAGGCCTACCTCCTTCCCGCGGTCCTGGTCGCCGCCGGTGTCGCCCTCGTCTGGCGCCAGGCGGACAACGCCCGCCGGGCCCGCTGGGTCGAGGTCGGCAGCCGACGCCGTACGCTCACCCTGCTGCGCGCGGGTGTCGGTGTCCTGCTCGTCACCGCGGGCGTCTCGGGCGTCTTCGTCATGAAGGGCTCCGCCGCGCACATCGGCGCGGTGCTCCAGGCGGCTCTCGCCGTGCTCGTCGGCATCACGCTGCTCGCCGGCCCGTATCTGGTGCGGATGACCCAGGACCTCTCCGAGGAGCGGCTGATGCGCATCCGTGCCCAGGAGCGCGCCGAGGTCGCCGCCCATGTCCACGACTCCGTGCTGCACACCCTCACCCTGATCCAGCGCAACGCGGAGAACGCGGGCGAGGTGCGCCGCCTGGCCCGTGCCCAGGAGCGCGACCTGCGCACCTGGCTCTACAAGCCCGAGGGCACCGGCAAGGACGAGGCCGACGAGCCCAGCACCCTCGCCGAGGCGGTCCGGCGCAACGCGGCGGAGGTGGAGGACAAGCACGGCGTCCCCATCGAGGTCGTGGTGGTCGGGGACTGCCCGCTCGACGAGCGGACGGGCGCGCAGATGCAGGCCGCGCGCGAGGCGATGGTCAACGCGGCCAAGTACGGTGGCGAGGGCGGCGCCGTCCAGGTCTACGCCGAAGTCGAGGGCAGGACGGTCTTCGTGTCCGTCCGCGACCGCGGTCCCGGCTTCGACCTCGACTCGATACCCGCCGACCGGATGGGTGTCAGAGAATCGGTCATCGGCCGCATGGAGCGTCACGGCGGCACGGCACGGCTGCGGTCCGTGCCGGGCGGCGGCACGGAGGTCGAGCTGGAGATGGAGAGGGCGGAGAAGACGTCATGAGCGACGCGACCGAGGCGAACGGCACGACGGAGAGCGCGGGGACGGCCGGCCGTCGGGTGCGTGTGGTCCTCGTCGACGACCACCGGATGTTCCGGACCGGCGTCCAGGCCGAGATCGGCCAGACCGAGCAGACCGGCGTCGAGGTGGTCGGCGAGGCCGCCGACGTCGACCAGGCGGTCTCGGTGATCACCGCGACCCGGCCCGAGGTGGTCCTCCTCGATGTGCACCTGCCGGGCGGCGGCGGGGTCGAAGTACTGCGCCGGTGCGCCCCGTTGATGGCGGACGCCGAGCGGCCGGTGCGCTTCCTCGCGCTGTCCGTGTCGGACGCGGCCGAGGACGTGATCGGCGTGATCCGGGGCGGTGCCCGCGGCTACGTCACCAAGACGATCACCGGCACCGACCTCGTCGACTCGGTCTTCCGGGTCCAGGAGGGCGACGCCGTCTTCTCCCCACGGCTCGCGGGGTTCGTCCTGGACGCCTTCGCCTCCACCGACGCCCCGCCGGTCGACGAGGACCTCGACCGACTCACCCAGCGCGAGCGGGAGGTGCTGCGCCTGATCGCCCGCGGCTACGCCTACAAGGAGATCGCCAAGCAGCTGTTCATCTCCGTCAAGACGGTCGAGTCCCATGTGTCGGCGGTCCTGCGGAAGCTGCAGCTGTCGAACCGGCACGAGCTGACCCGCTGGGCGACGGCGCGCCGCCTGGTCTGAGCCGGGCCCGGGACTCACACGACCCGCGTGGCCCCCGCGAACGGCATCTCGTCGATCGGGGCGATCCGTACCGGGGCCGACGGGTTGGGCGCGTGGATCATCTGTCCGTTGCCGATGTAGATGCCGACGTGACTGATGCCCGAGTAGAAGAACACCAGGTCGCCGGGTTGCAGTTCGGAGCGGGACACGCGCTGCCCGGCGTTGATCTGGGCGTAGGTGGTGCGGGGGATGGAGACGCCTGCGGAGCGGTAGGCGGCCTGGGCGAGGCCCGAGCAGTCGAAGGCGTCGGGACCGGTCGCGCCCCAGACGTAGGGGCTGCCGAGCTTCGAGTAGGCGTACGCGACGGCGGCCGCGGCGCGGGAGTCAGGGGCGGCGACGCTGCCGGCGGCCAGCGGGACGCGGGCGTCCGGCGCGGAACGCGAGGCACGTCCGGTGCCGTCGTCCGCCGTCACCGCCGCCCGCTGCCCCGGCGAGAGCTGTGACAGCAGCCGCCGGGCCTCGCCGAGCTTGCCGGTGACGGCGGCCTTCTGCTGCTTCAGCTCGGCCTGCCGGGACCGCAGCGAGGTCAGTTCCAGATGCGCCGCGCCGCGCAACTGCTCGATCTCCCGCAGCTGCCCGCGCACCCGCGCCACCGCACCGGCCTGCCGGTCGCCGGCCCGTTCGGCGAACGCCGCGTCGTCCAGGTACCGGTCGGGGTCGCTGGACAGCGCCAGCTGCCAGGCCGGGTCGATGCCGCCGTCGCGGTACTGCGCGGCCGCTATCGAACCGAGCGCGTCCCGGGCGGAGTTGAACTTCGCCTGGGCGCGGGCCGTCTCGTCCTGCAGCGACCTGAGCCGCCGCTGGGCCGTGTCGGCCCTGTCCCTCGCTCCGTCGTACTTCTGGGTGGCCGTCTCGGCCTCCTGGTACAGCTGGTCCACCTTGGCCTTCACCTGCGCCGGTGTCAGTTGCGGCTCGGCGATTCCGGTTCCTTCGAAAGCCGTCGCGGTGGCCGCGCCCGCCAGGGCGAGGGTGGCGGCCGTGCGGGCCGTGTTGCCGCTGAGCGAGCGCTGTCGGGGCTTGCGGTGCGCTGCCACCTGGACTGTCCCGTCCTTTCGTACGACCGCGGGAGAGCGCGGATTGCGCGTCCGGCGGCGGCCCGCACAGGGGGAACGGGCCGCCGCCGGACATTCTCGGCGGTGGTGTCCGACTGCCGCCCTTGGCCTGGACGGCGGTGGGGAGTCGGTCACCTGGGGGAGGACGCTAGGCCCGGGTGTGTCGGCCGGGTAACGCGATGCACGGAATTGGCGTGACCGGATCGTTACCCGACGGTATGTGAACGGGATTCCGGTCCGGAGCCGTCGGCTTCCCGGGGCGGGATGACCGAAGGGACGGTTCCGGGGCTGGCGGGGGGCACGGGGTGCTATGGGGTGCATATATGCGGTGCGCCGGGCGTGAAGGGAGGGGCCGGTGACCGGCGCCCCGGACGGCCCTGATTAGGCTCCGGGGCCATGGACGTACTCATCCATCTCTTCGTCGGCCTGCACATCATCGGCATCGCCGCGCTCCTCGGCGGCTTCCTCACCCAGATGAAGGCGATGGGCCAGGGCACGGCCCGGTTCGTCCCCGGGATGCTGCACGGCGCTTTCACCATGCTCGCGACCGGCGTGATCCTGGTCGGTCTCAACGAGGCCGACGGCCACCACGTCAACACCGTCAAGATCGGCCTGAAGCTCGCCCTGCTGATCGTGATCCTCGGGCTCGTCTATGTGAAGCGGGACGACGAGAAGGTGGAGAAGGGCGCATTCGGCCTGGTGGGCCTGCTCACGGTGGTGAACATCTTCATCGCCGTCCTGTGGACGTGATCCTCGGCCGCCCTTCCTGAGGCCGGCACGGGCTTTCGCCACCGCGCCGGCCGCCGCCGGCGCCACCCGGGACACGGCGTCCGCCCCCGCCAGGGAGGGCCGGCCGCGGCACGGACGGGGCACGCGCGCGTGCGACCCGAAAACCGCGCGGTCGCGCGACAGGGACGCGAACACGCGCGGTGGGCCGCGGGCCGACACGGGCCGAGGTGAGCCGACTCGGGGCGAGGTGAGCCGACTCGGGGCGCCGCGGGGCGTCAGGGGTGGTGGGCGTCCTGGTGGATCAGGCCGGGCGGACCACGCTGTGGATGATGGACTCGCCTCCGTAGTAGATGGACTCCTCCCGGACGTATGCGCCGGGCTTCGGGGCGTGGATCATCATGCCGTCGCCGATGTAGATGCCGACGTGGCTGACGTCGTCGTAGAAGAAGACCAGGTCGCCGGGCCGGGCGTCGGCGAGGGGGACGGCGGTGCCCGCGTTCACCTGGTCGTAGGTGGTGCGTGGCAGGGAGACGCCCGCGGCCTTCCAGGCGGCCTGGGAGAGCCCGGAGCAGTCGTAGGAGCCGGGGCCGGTGGCGCCCCAGACGTACGGCTTGCCGATCTGCGCGCGGGCGAAGGCGATCGCCTTGGCGGCCTTCGTGGCATAGGCCGAGCCGGAGGCGGAACCGGTCGACGCCGAGGACGACGACGTCTCCTGGTCCGCTGCCGCGGCCTGCTGCTTCGCCAGCTCCGCCGCCTTGCGGGCGGCCGCCTCCTCCTGTCGCTTCTCGATCGCCGCCAGCCGGGCCTTCTCGGCGGCCGTCAGCTGCGACAGCAGCTCCCGCGCGGAGGCCAGCTTCGTCTGGACGGTGGTCTTGGCGGTCTTGAGGTCGTCCTGCGTCTCGGTGAGCGTCTCCAGGCTCCGGGCGGCCTCCTGGCGCTTCTCCATGGTCGCGGACTGCTGCGTGACGTAGTCGTCGACCGCGCCCTTCTGGCGCGAGGTCAGCCGGCTCATCAGCTGTGTCTGGTCGAAGTAGTCCTGGGGACTGTCCGCGAGCAGGAAGGTCGCCGTGTCGGGGGCGGCGGCCCCGGTCCGGTACTGGGCCGCGGCGAACGAACCCAGTTCCGCACGCGCCGTGTTCAGCCGGTCCGTGCGCCGGGCGACGTCGTCGAGCAGGGTGTCGACCTGCTTGCGCTGCTTGCCGGTCCGCTCCTTGGCCGCGTTGTACTTCTCGGTCGCCGACTCGGCCTGCCGGTAGAGGGCGTCGACCTTCTTCTCGACCTCCTCCAGGCTCGGCTTGCCGTCCTCGGGAGGCGCGGCCTCGGCCGTCTGGGAGAACAGGGCCATGGAGGTGAGGGCGGCGGTGGCCAGCGCGGGGGTGCGTATGCCCGCCGCGCGCGTTCCTGACGGCCGGGACTTGCGGTGCGACGCCAACGGAGGCGACTCCTTCCACGTTCCGCCTACCGAGTTAGCTGTCGGGTTCGGGCGGGTGGTTCGGAAGGGTTGCCCTACGGTCCGCTCCCCGGAGGGGAGTCGGGACCGATTCACCCCGGGATCGGTGTGGGTCCCCGGCTCCGGATGCGCTGCGGCGCCCCGGACTCGGCGGAGGCCGTGCGGCCCGGCGATGTTCGCCGGTGGGGGTCGTACGGCCTGTCCGGCACGCTAACCAACTCGTGTGGCCTCTGTGAAGGTTGATGTGCGATATGCCCGATACATTTTCGTGACCTTGTTGTGAGCGCTCGTTCTGGCGGGGTTATTCGGTAGGGAACGGGTTGTTTGTGTCGATGGGTGCCGGTGGCTCGTGGTGGGCGCGTGCGGCCCGGTGGTGCGCGTCGACCTGCCGTGACGGAGTGGAAGCGGTCGGTCACCCGGGCGAGTTTTCGGGGTGGCGGCCGGTTGTCGGTGGGGCGCCCTAGACTCGGAGAGCGATGAGCAGCCTCTTTGACGACAGCTTCCTGGCGAGCCTCCAGGCCCCCCGCGGCCATGACGAGGAACCCCCGCCACCGCCCGAGGACGAGCACGCTCCGGAGCCGGTTCCGGACGATCTGTTCGGCGGGAAGTTCGACCTGCCCCCGGACCGGGACGCCTACTACCGCGACGGCGCCGCCCGCCCGGCCCTGGATCCGGCCGCGCTCCTGGACGGGCTGAACGACAACCAGCGGGCGGCCGTCGTGCACGCCGGCTCCCCGCTGCTCATCGTGGCCGGCGCCGGCTCCGGCAAGACGCGCGTGCTCACCCACCGCATCGCCCACCTGCTCGGCGCCCGCCAGGTGCACCCGGGCCAGATCCTCGCGATCACCTTCACCAACAAGGCCGCGGGCGAGATGAAGGAGCGGGTCGAGCACCTCGTCGGCCCGCGCGCGAACGCGATGTGGGTGATGACCTTCCACAGCGCGTGCGTGCGGATCCTGCGCCGGGAGAGCAAGAAGCTCGGCTTCACCTCCTCCTTCTCGATCTACGACGCGGCCGACTCCAAGCGCCTGATGGCCCTGGTCTGCCGCGACCTGGACCTCGACCCCAAGCGCTACCCGCCGAAGTCCTTCAGCGCCAAGGTCAGCAACCTGAAGAACGAGCTGATCGACGAGGAGGACTTCGCGGCCCAGGCCACCGACGGCTTCGAGAAGACCCTCGCCCAGGCCTACGCCATGTACCAGTCACGGCTGCGCGAGGCGAACGCCCTCGACTTCGACGACCTGATCATGACGACGGTCAACCTGCTGCGCGCCTTCCCGGACGTCGCCGAGCACTACCGCCGCCGCTTCCGGCACGTCCTGGTCGACGAGTACCAGGACACCAACCACGCCCAGTACGCGCTGGTGCGCGAGCTCGTCGGCACCGGCGAGCCCGACCTGCCCCCCGCCGAGCTCTGTGTCGTCGGCGACGCCGACCAGTCGATCTACGCCTTCCGCGGCGCGACGATCCGCAACATCCTCCAGTTCGAGGAGGACTACCCGAACGCGACGACGATCCTGCTGGAGCAGAACTACCGCTCCACTCAGACGATCCTCTCCGCCGCCAACGCGGTCATCGAGCGCAACGAGTCCCGCCGCCCGAAGAACCTGTGGACCAACGCGGGCGCGGGCGCGCAGATCACCGGCTACGTCGCCGACACCGAGCACGACGAGGCGCAGTTCGTCGCCGAGGAGATAGACCGGCTCACGGACGCGGGCGAGGCGAAGGCGGGCGATGTCGCCGTCTTCTACCGCACCAACGCCCAGTCCCGTGTCTTCGAGGAGATCTTCATCCGCGTCGGCCTGCCCTACAAGGTGGTCGGCGGCGTCCGCTTCTACGAGCGCAAGGAGGTCCGGGACGTCCTGGCCTACCTGCGGGTGCTGGCCAACCCGGAGGACTCCGTCCCGCTCCGGCGCATCCTCAACGTCCCCAAGCGCGGGATCGGCGACCGCGCGGAGGCGATGATCGACGCCCTCTCGCAGCGCGAGAAGATCAGCTTCCCGCAGGCGCTCAAGCGCGTCGACGAGGCGTACGGCATGGCCGCGCGGTCGACGAACGCGGTCAAGCGGTTCAACACGCTGATGGAGGACCTCCGTACGGTAGTGGAGTCCGGCGCCGGGCCTGCCACCGTCCTGGAGGCGATCTACGAACGCACCGGATACCTGGCCGAGTTGCAGAACTCGACGGACCCGCAGGACGAGACCCGCATCGAGAACCTCCAGGAACTCGCCTCCGTGGCGCTGGAGTTCGAGCAGGAGTCGGGCGAGGGCGAGGAGCCGGCCGGGCTCGCCGCCTTCCTGGAGCGGGTGGCCCTGGTCGCCGACTCCGACCAGATCCCCGACGACGACGAGAACGGCGACGGCGTCATCACCCTGATGACCCTGCACACCGCCAAGGGCCTCGAGTTCCCGGTGGTGTTCCTGACCGGCATGGAGGACGGCGTCTTCCCGCACATGCG
This sequence comes from Streptomyces fuscichromogenes, assembly GCF_014645815.1. Lineage (GTDB taxonomy): Bacteria > Actinomycetota > Actinomycetes > Streptomycetales > Streptomycetaceae > Streptomyces > Streptomyces fuscichromogenes. The sequence goes on from NZ_BMML01000014.1 coordinate 89,584, forward strand.
CGCCCTCGGCCAGACCAAGGAACTGGAGGAGGAGCGGCGCCTCGCCTACGTCGGCATCACGCGCGCACGGGAGCGGCTGTACCTCACCCGGTCCTCGATGCGCAGTGCCTGGGGCCAGCCGTCGTACAACCCGGCCTCGCGCTTCCTGGAGGAGATCCCGGGCGCCTATCTGGAGTGGAAGCGGACCGGGGCGATGGCGCCGGTCTCCGCGGGGCCCGCGGCGGGCGTGGCGGCCTCGCTCTCCTCGACCCGCTCGCGCTCCTCGGCGTCGGGTGCGTCCGGCTTCGCCACCCGGCGGAGCGCGGAGAAGCCGGTGGTCTCGGTGGCCGTCGGCGACCGCGTCACCCACGACCAGTTCGGCCTCGGCACGGTCGTCGCGGTGAAGGGCACGGGGGCGAACGCGGAGGCGACGATCGACTTCGGCGACACCAAGCCGAAGCGGCTGCTGCTGCGCTACGCGCCGGTGGAGAAGCTGTAGTACCACCGGGCCCCGCCGCGGCGGGGCCCGCAGGTACCGGCCGGGTCAGGTCGGGTCGAGCCCGTGGCTGCGCAGCCACGGCAGCGGGTCTATGGCGGCGCCTCCGGCCGGCCGCACCTCGAAGTGCAGGTGCGGTCCTGTCGAGTTCCCGGAGTTCCCGGAGTACGCGATCGGATCGCCGGCCTTGACCGTCGTACCGGCGGCGACGCGGTACGACGAGAGGTGGCAGTACCACGTCTCCGTGCCGTCCTTCGCCGTCACGATCATCATGTTGCCGTAGGCGCTGTTCCACTTGGTGGAGACGACGCCGTCGGTCGCGGCCATGACCGTCGTCCCGTAGGAGACGGGGAAGTCGATGCCCGTGTGGACGGACATCCAGTTCACGCCGGCCTGGCCGAAGTAGGCGCTGAGCCCCTTCTGGGTGACCGGAAGGACGTACTTGGGACGCAGCCGCTCCTTGCGGGCCGCCTCCGCCGCCGCCTTCTTCTTCTCGGACTCCTGCTGGGCCTTGAGGTCGATCCGCTCCTGCGTCCGGCTGGCCCGGTCGGCGAAGTCGTCGGCACCCGCCGAGAGCGTCCTGAGCTGGGCGTCCAGCTTGCTGTTGGCGGCGGACGGTTTCACCGACTGCGCGTCCGAGGCGGAGGCCGTGGTGTCCTTGCCGTCGTCGGTCAGGCTGTTGACGGAGGCGGCCGCGATCCCGGCGACCCCCATCACGCACACGGAGGGCACGGCGACGGTCAGCAGCGCGGACCGCTTGGGAGGCGTACGGCGGCGGGAACGCGCCCCGGCGCGGGATCCGGCGCGGGTCGTCGCCGACGGCGTGACCGGGGCGATCTCTTCCTGGTCGTCCAGCAGTGGCGTTACTTCAGGGAGTTCACCGGTGGACGCCAATTCCCCGTCGTCCGGGAAGCTCTCCGTGGACTCCTCGAACTCCCGGAACTCGCCGGTCTCCTCGAACTCCCCGTAGGGAGGCTCGTGTCCGGGTTCGGCGGTCTGGGCCGGGGTGCCGTCGGAGTTCCACTGCGTGGCGTCGTACACGCCGCTGTCGAACGCCTGGGTGCCCCACTCCCACTGCTGGGTCGCACCCGCCGGGCCCGACTGGTCGGGCTGGAGCCAGGCGCTCGCGTCCCAGTGGCCGCTGGTGTCGGCGACCGTCTCCTGCGCCGGCGCCGGGACGGTCCACGCGGTGCTGTCGTAGGCGCCGGAGTCGTAGACGGCGTGGTGCTGGGCCGCGTACGGGTCGTAGTTCAGGGTCTGGCCGCCGGCCGTCTGCCACTGCGTGGCGTCGTAGGCGCCGGAGGTCTGGCCCTGGTCCGGGAGGCTGCCGAAGAGCGGATCGCTGTGGAACGAGGCATCGGCGGCGGTGTGGTCGCCGTACGTGGTGAAGTCGCCGTACTGGGCTTCCTGGGTGCCGTACGACGCGTAGTGCGCCGGATCGGCGTCGGAAGCCGGAGCCGGGGTGGTCATGGTCCCCGACGGGTGACGGTCGTTCACCAACTTCTCTTTCGCCTCGACAACAGGGGCTGCCAGAGCAGTGCGGCGACTGTACCCGGCGGTATACGGGCGCGACAATCTTCAACAGGTTTCGCTGTTTCGGGAAACGGGCATTCGGCCGTGTTTCGGGGGACGACGGGCGCGAGTTTGGCCTTGTGTTCGATGATTGTTCGAGGAAGTGGCCTCCGTCGGACCTCCGCCGGACCTCCGTCAGGCCTCCGTCAGGCCACCGTCAGGCCGCCCGTGATCCGCTCCTCCGGGTGGGTCTCGTCGAGGGCCTGTCGTATGCCGGTCGCGATCGCCGGGTGGACGGGCAGGGCGAGGTGGCCGATCCCGGTCACCCGCACGTTCGTCGCCAGGAGGTCCGGGTGGTCGATACGGGCCGTCTCCACCGGCTCCATCACCGAGTCCAGGTCGCTCCAGAAGCTCACGAACCGGGTGCGGCAGCCGGGCGCGGGCCGGGCCAGCTCCTCGATCACCTCCGAACCGGGACGCATCTGCCGCACGATCGGATGCGCGTCCGCGAGCGGCGCCACCCGGGTCCCGGAGTGCGGGGTGCCGAGCGTCACCAGGGTGCGGACGCGCAGGTCACCGCCGAGGCACTGGACGTAGTAGCGCGCGATCAGTCCGCCCAGGCTGTGCCCGACGATGTCGACCCGGCCGCTGCCGGTGCGCTCGCAGATCTCCTCCAGATGCCGGCCGAGCAACTCGGCCGCGGTACGGATGTCGCAGGTCAGCGGCGAGTAGTTGAGCGACTCGACGCGCTGGCCGCCGTGCTGGGCGAGGGAACGGCGCAGCAGCACGAAGACCGAGCGGTTGTCGATGAAGCCGTGCAGCAGCACCACCGGCGGGGCCGCCCGGACCGGCAGCCGGGCCGGGCCGTCGTCGGGCTCCGCGGACGGCGCGGGCGGCCCCGCCGGGCGGCGCTCCGGGGTGAGGCCGGTCGGGTAGAGCAGCAGGTGTCCGGCGAGGATCGCGGCCTCCAGGGCCGTCGACTTCAGGAGGGCCAGCGACAGACCGGCGAGTCTGCTGGGCAGGAGGCGGCGGCAGAACGGGAGAAAAGGGTCCAGTGCCTCGGTGACCTTCATCGGCCGACCTCCTGTCGGCACGCCGAGGACGGCTCCGTCCCCCGTGTGCCCTCGTGGGGAGGCCGGGCGGAGGCGGCGGGGGTGGCGGGATGCGGCGACATGCCGCGTCGTGGGCCCGTACTGCCCCGCGGACCACGCTGCGGCTCCCTGACGTGTCCCGCTGTGTGTGATTTCCCCCTCTGTAACCTCCGCGAAACTGCCGGTTGCGGGATGCTGGAGATAACGTTCGTTCACTTGAGACGGGTGGCGGAACGCGTCGAATGTGGGGTACTTCTCGGTACGGATGGATGTTGGCGTGTTCGTTCCATGGTCATGGAGGCAGTGATGGGTGTGGCAGCCGGTCCGATCCGTGTGGTGGTGGCCAAACCGGGGCTCGACGGCCACGACCGCGGTGCCAAGGTCATCGCGCGGGCACTGCGCGACGCGGGCATGGAGGTCATCTACACCGGGCTCCACCAGACGCCGGAACAGATCGTCGACACGGCCGTCCAGGAGGACGCCGACGCCATCGGCCTCTCCATCCTCTCCGGCGCCCACAACACCCTGTTCGCCGCGGTCATCGACCTCCTCAAGCAGCGTGACGCCGAGGACATCCTCGTCTTCGGCGGCGGCATCATCCCCGAGGACGACATCGCTCCCCTCAAGGAGAAGGGCGTCGCCGCGATCTTCACGCCGGGGGCGACGACGGTGTCGATCGTGGAGTGGGTCCGGGAGAACGTCCGGCAGCCGACGGAGGCGTAGGCCGCGTTCGCGGGGGGCCGACTTTTTTTGGGGGGCGGGGCGTGTGTCGTCGGCTGCGGCGCCGTCGTGGCTTGTCGCGCAGTTCCCCGCGCCCCTTACGGGGCGGGTGTGTCGAGTTCCGCGAGCATGGCCGCCCGGAGTCTCAGGGTGGTCACCAGGCGTTGGAAGGCTTCCGCCCAGTAGCCGCCGGCTCCCGGTGACGCGTCCTCGCGCTCGTCCGGGACGGCGAGGAGCGCGTCCAGGCGGCCGGCCTCCGCGGGGTCCAGGCAGCGTTCGGCCAGGCCCATCACCCCGCTGAAGCTCCACGGGTAACTGCCCGCGTCCCGCGCGATGTTGAGGGCGTCCACCACGGACCGGCCGAGCGGTCCGGACCACGGTACGGCGCACATGCCGAGCAGCTGGAACGCCTCCGACAGACCGTGCGCCCCGATGAAACCGGCCACCCAGTCGGCCCGCTCCGCGCCCTCCAGCGTCCCCAGCAGCTTGGCCCGCTCGGCCAGGGACACCGCGCCCGGACCGCCCGCCTCCGGTGCCGCCGGGACCCCGAGCAGCGCTCTCGCCCACTCGGCGTCCCGCTGCCGTACGGCGGCCCGGCACCAGGCCGCGTGCAGCTCGCCCTGCCAGCCGTCCGCCACCGGCAGTGCCACGATCTCCCCGGGGGTACGGCCACCGAGCCGGGCCGGCCAGGTGGTGAGCGGGGCCGCCTCCACCAACTGCGCCAGCCACCACGACCGTTCGCCGCGCCCGGCCGGCGGTTTGGCCACGACGCCGTCGCGCTCCATCCCCGGGTCGCACTCCGGCGGGGCCTCCACCGCGACCACCGGCCCGTCCCCGGTGCGGTCGACCGCCACGCACACCCCGGCCCGCACCGCCATCCGCCCGGCGAGCGCCGAGCCGGGCAGCGCGGACAGCAGCTCCGCCGCCGTCGTCCGCACGTTGCGGCTCCGGTCCGACAGCGCCTGTTCCAGGAACGGCTCGTCCCCGGCGGCCAGGCCCGTGCGCAGCGAGTCGAGGAACATCAGCCGGTCCTCGGCCCGCTCCGTCGCCCAGGTCCCGGCCAGCAGCTCGCGCGCAGCCTCGGGCGCACGGGCCCGCAGGGCGGCCAGCAGCGCGACCCGCTCGGCGAACAGCCCCTCCTGCCACAACTGCCTTGTCCCCTCGGCGTCCTCGGGGCCGGGCAGGGTCGTGCCGCCGCCCGGGGCCGCGCGCAGGGCGAACCGCCAGTCCTGGTTGAGCCGGGCCAGCCACAGGGCGCGCGGTCCGGCGAAGGCCAGTGCGGCGGGCCGCAGGTCGGTACGGCCCCGGGCCGCGTCCAGCAGCGCGGGCAGGCTCTGCGGGGGTGCGGCGAACCCGCGTGCGTTGGCCGCGGCGAGCCACTGCGGCAGCAGCTCCATCAGGTCGGGCGAGCTGCCCCGGCGGCCGCCGGGAGCGGTCCCCGGGCGGTCGGAGAGCAGCATCGCCAGCCGGTGTGCCGCGCTGGCCGGCAGCGCGGGGCGCGGATCGGCGGGGGCCGGCTCGGGGCGGCGCGCGGCGCGGGCCGGACGCAGCCCGGCCCGTCGTCGTACGGTCGCCACGGCCGCCTCGTCCAGCAGGGCCGCGGGAGCCTCGCGGCGCGGTCCGCCGGTCGTCGGCGGGCGCCGGTCCGTGCCCAGCAGCGCCGTGGTGACGAGATCTTCCCAAGCGGTCACGGGGTTCCCTTTCCGCGAGTGCGGTGAGTCTGGCGAGTCGGTTGGGTACGGGGCGGCGGTGTCGGGTCGGTTCGGGTGCCAGCGGTGGGCGGTGGGCGGTGGTCGGTGAGCGGTGAGCGGTGGGTGGCCGGGTGCGGGTGCGTCGGGGCTGGTCGCGCAGTTCCCCGCGCCCCTCGAACGGCGGCTGCGCCGCCTGGAACGGTGGCTGCGCCGCCTGGAACGGTGGCTGTGCCGCCCCGAATGGTGGCTGCCCTGCCCGGAACGGTTGTTGTGCCGCCCCGAATGGTGGCTGTGCCGCCCCGGACGGTGGTTGTGCCGCCCCGGACGCGGCTGTCGCTTGCGGGCGGTGGTTGCGCTGCGTGCCGGTGGGTGGCTGCGCCGGCCCTGGGTTGGTCGGAGTGCGACGCGGATCGGGGGCCGGGCGGGTCAGCACAGCGGTACCGCCTCGCGTCAGCACAGCGGTACCGCCTCGCCCGCCTTCTCCGGCCAGGCCGTCAGCGGGGTGAAGCCGCGGTGGCCGCACTCGCCGAAGACCGTGACCGGGGCGCCGCCCGAGAGCGCGACCAGCCGCCACAGACCCGGCCCGGAACGGGCGGCGGGAGCCAGGGGCAGCGCCGACTCGCCCTCCGCGTCCGCCAGCTGCCAGGAGTCGCCGTCCGGGACGGGCACGACCCGGTCCAGTGTCACCGGCACCGACTCCAGCCACGGATCGTCGCGCAGCGCCTCCCCGTACCGGGCCACGGCCTGTGCCGTCGGCACGCCCGGTGGCCGTATCGACAGGGGCACGGGGGCCGCGAACCGGTCGCCCAGCGTCGCCCGGTGCCGGCCCGCGCCCGGATAGGCGGACAGCTCCGCCTCCAGGGCGAGGCCGACCGGCAGCGCCAGCTCGGGGGCGCGGCCGGCCGCGCCGTAGGAGAGCAGCAGTGCGGTACGGCCCGAGTCGGCGCCGTGCAGCCAGATCCGGCGGGTCGTCAGCTTCGCGTCCGCCGTGTCGTACTGGGCGAGGACCAGCCAGCGGTCACGCACCGGCGGGCCGTCCGCGGGGGCGGGCAGGCCGACACGGGAGCGGACCGTGGCCGCGAGGCCCGCCGGGAGCCGGTCACGGTGCAGCCAGCCCTGGTCGAGGAGGTGAAGCAGCGCGCACTCCTCCAGGAGCCGCACCGGCCAGCCCGGACCGGAGCCCGGTATTGCCCCCAACTCCCGCACCCGGCCCGCCAGTCCGGGGGCCTGGGCGTCCACCATGCGGGCCGCGGTCTCCTCCCACAGCCCGTACCCCGCCTGCTCGGCCGTGGCCAGGCCGCCGCGCAGCAGGTCGGACAGGCGCTGCTCCAACTCGGTGGCGCCCGCCGTGATCCGCTCGGCCCGCTTCTCCGCCCGGCGCCGGGCCGCCTCGGGATCGGCGGCGGCCGGGGAACTCCCGCCGTCCGCCGACCGTTTGTCCTCCGCGCGCCTGCGTCTGCCCGCGATCCACTGCTCGGCCCAGTCCGGCGGCTGCCGCGCCGCCGGCACCGAGTCCTCCTCACCCGCCCAGAGCAGCAGCAGTCCGAGGGCGTGCTTGCAGGGGAACTTCCGGCTCGGGCAACTGCACTTGTAGGCGGGACCCGCCGGGTCGGCGATGTCCACGATCGTCTGGTACGGCTTGCTGCCGCTGCCCTTGCACAGCCCCCATACCGTCCCCTCCTCGCAACTCCCGGTCCCGGACCACGGTCCCGCCGCTCCGAGTCTGCTTCCCGCTTTGCGTGACGCGGCGTCAGGCGCCAAGGCCAGCACCTGGTCCGCACTCCAGCGCACCCCCTGCTGAGTCATGTCATCGAAGGTAGATCCCGCCACTGACAATCGCCCCAGCGGGCGCGTCTGTGCAGGTCAGAGCGATTGTCAGTGGCGTGGTGCACGGTGGACACCAGATCCGAACCGGCCGAGCTGGAGGGGGCCTCAGCCATGACTGTGTCCGTGGAGACGACCGACCCGACGACGACCGAGGGCGCGTTGCGGCCGCACGCCGAGCACGCCTTCGCCGCCGAGCTGGCCGCGCTGGCCGCGCAGGACGACCGGCCCCGCCCGGCCCGCTGGAAGCTGTCGCCGTGGGCGGTGGCCACCTATCTGCTCGGCGGCACACTGCCGGACGGCACGGTGATCTCGCCGAAGTACGTCGGCCCGCGCCGCATCGTCGAGGTCGCCGTCACCACCCTCGCCACCGACCGCGCCCTGCTCCTGCTCGGCGTGCCCGGCACCGCCAAGACCTGGGTCTCCGAGCACCTGGCGGCCGCCGTCAGCGGCGACTCGACGCTGCTCGTGCAGGGCACGGCCGGCACCCCGGAGGAGGCGATCCGCTACGGCTGGAACTACGCGCAGCTGCTGGCGCACGGCCCGAGCCGGGACGCCCTGGTGCCCAGCCCGGTCATGCGGGCCATGGCGGACGGGATGACGGCGAGAGTGGAGGAGCTGACCCGGATCCCCGCCGACGTGCAGGACACCCTGATCACGATCCTGTCCGAGAAGACCCTGCCCATTCCCGAGCTGGGCCAGGAGGTGCAGGCGGTCCGGGGCTTCAACCTGATCGCCACCGCCAACGACCGCGACCGGGGCGTCAACGACCTCTCCAGCGCGCTGCGCCGCCGCTTCAACACCGTGGTGCTGCCGCTGCCGGAGAGCCCGGACGCCGAGGTGGACATCGTCGCGCGCCGCGTCGACCAGATCGGCCGCTCCCTGGACCTGCCCGCCGTGCCCGACGGCATCGCGGAGATCCGCCGGGTGGTCACCGTCTTCCGCGAGCTGCGCGACGGCGTCACCGCCGACGGCCGCACCAAGCTCAAGTCGCCGAGCGGCACGCTCTCCACCGCCGAGGCGATCTCCGTGGTCACCAACGGTCTGGCCCTGGCCGCCCACTTCGGGGACGGCGTGCTGCGGGCCGGCGACATCGCGGCCGGCATCCTCGGGGCCGTCGTCCGCGACCCGGCCGCCGACCGGGTCATCTGGCAGGAGTACCTGGAGACGGTGGTCCGCGAGCGGGACGGCTGGAAGGACTTCTACCGTGCCTGCCGTGAGGTGAGCGTATGAGCGACGACACGGCGTGGCGGCGGTCGCCCGGTCCCGGGCCGCTGCTGCTGGGGGTACGGCACCACGGGCCCGGCTCGGCGCGGGCGGTGCGGGCCGCGCTGGACGCCGCACGGCCGCGGGCGGTGCTGATCGAGGGACCGCCCGAGGCCGACACGCTGATCCCGTTGGCCGCCGACCCGGAGATGCGGCCACCGGTCGCGCTCCTCGCGCACGCCGTGGACGAGCCCGGCCGCTCGGCGTTCTGGCCGCTGGCCGACTTCAGCCCCGAGTGGGTGGCCATCCGCTGGGCGCTGGAGCACCGGGTCCCGGCCCGCTTCATCGACCTGCCGGCCACGCACACGCTGGCCTGGGGGAGGGAAGAGGGAACCGCGACCGCGACTCCGGAGGCCGACGGCGAGGCGGCAGACACCGACGGGGCGGATGCCGGCGGCGCTGACACCGACGGGGCGGCTGCCGATGCCGGGCGGCAACTGCGTGTGGACCCGCTCGCCGCCCTCGCCGCCGCTGCCGGTTACGACGATGCCGAGCGCTGGTGGGAGGACGTCGTCGAGCACCGCGGCGGCCCCGGCGAGCGGGACGCGTTCGCGCCGTTCGCCGCGGTGGCGGAGGCGATGGGGGCGCTGCGGGAGACGTACGGCGCCGGTGGCCGTGACCGGGATCCCGTGCGGGAGGCGTACATGCGTCTCCGACTACGCTCCGCCCAGCGGGAGTTCGGGGAGCAGGTCGCGGTGGTGTGCGGCGCGTGGCACGTGCCGGCGCTGCGCGCGAGGAGCACCGTCGCGGCCGACAGGGACCTGCTGAAGGGGCTGCCCAAGGTCAGGACGGACATGACCTGGGTGCCGTGGACCAACCGCCGGCTGGCCCGGGCGAGCGGCTACGGCGCGGGCATCGACTCGCCGGGCTGGTACGGCCACCTGTTCCGGGCCCCGGACCGCCCGGTCGAGCGGTGGCTCACCAAGGTCGCCGGACTGCTCCGCGAGGAGGACCGGATCGTCTCCTCGGCCCATGTCATCGAGGCGGTACGGCTGGCCGAGACGCTCGCGGTGATGCGCGGCCGCCCGCTGCCCGGTCTCGGGGAGACGACCGACGCGGTGCGGGCGGTGCTGTGCGAGGGCTCGGACGTGCCGCTGGCGCTGGTGCACGACCGGCTGGTGGTCGGGGACGTGCTGGGGGAGGTGCCGGAGGCGGCGCCCGCGGTGCCGTTGCAGCGGGACCTGGGCCGGGAGCAGCGCAGGCTCAGGCTCAAGCCGGAGGCGCTGGAGCGGGAACTGGAGCTCGACCTGCGCAAGGAGACCGACGCCGGGCGCAGCAGGCTGCTGCACCGGCTGCGGCTGCTCGGTGTCGGCTGGGGCGAGCCGGTGCGGTCGCGGGGGAGCACGGGCACGTTCCGGGAGACCTGGCGGCTGCGCTGGGAGCCGGAGCTGTCGGTGCGGGTGGCCGAGGCCGGGGTGTGGGGGACCACCGTAGAGGGCGCCGCGACGGCCAGGGCAGAAGGCGACGCGCTGCACGCGAGCGCCCTCGCCGAGGTCACCGGGCTCGCCGAGCACTGCCTGCTCGCCGGGCTGCCGGACGCGCTGCCGGTGGTGATGCGGGTGCTCGCCGACCGGGCCGCGCTGGACACGGACGTCGGCCGACTCGCCCAGGCCCTGCCGGCCCTGGTCCGCTCCCTGCGCTACGGCGACGTCCGGGGCACCGGCACCGAGGCGCTCGCCGAGGTCGCCGCGGGCCTCGCCGAGCGGGTCTTCGTCGGCCTCCCGCCGGCCTGCGCCGCCCTCGACCCGGACGCGGCCGAGGAGATGCGCGGCCATGTGGACGCGGTGCACACGGCGGTCGGACTGCTCGCGGAGACCGGAGGCGGGACGGAAACCAGGACCGCGGCGAAGGACCGCGCCAGCGCAGCGAACCCTGCCGCGGCGGAGGCCCGTGCCGGGGCCGAGGACCGTGCCGCGGCGGAGGCCCGTGCCGGGGCCGAGGACCGGACCGGGGCCGAGGACCCTGCCGCGGCCGGGGACCGGGCCGGGATGGTCGCCGGGGGCGGTCGTCGGGATCTTCGGCTTCGCTGGCGGGCCGTGCTGCGCACGTTGTCGGGGCGGGAGACCGTGCCCGGGGTGCTGCGGGGGCGGGCCGTGCGGATTCTGCTGGACGAGGGCGAGCTGGCGGCGGAGGAGGCGGCGCGGCTGATGGGGCTGGTGCTCTCGCCAGGGACCCCGCCGGCGGACGCGGCCGCCTGGATCGAGGGGTTCGTCGGCGGGAGCGGCGGGGGCGGGATGCTGCTGGTGCACGACGAGCGGCTGCTCGGCCTAGTTGACGCATGGCTGACCGGGGTGCCGGTGGAGGCGTTCACGGACGTGCTGCCGCTGCTGCGGCGGACGTTCTCGGTGTACGAGCCGGGGGTGCGCCGGACGATCGGCGAGCTGGTGCGTCGCGGCCCGGGGGAGCGGCTCCACGGGGGAGCGGGGCAGGCGGGCGGGACACCCGGATTCGGCGCCGAGGCGGACGCCGAGCGTGCCGACGCCGTACTGCCGGTGCTGCGCCTGCTGCTCGGCCTCGACGCACCCGATGCGGAGGAACCGGAGAACGACCTTGTGGGGGCGGGGAGATGACCATGGACGCGGCGGACGCGGCGGATGCGGTGGATGCGGTGGAAAGCGGCACCGGAGCCGGTGATCCGGGGCAGGAGCGGCTGCGGCGCTGGCGGCTGGTGCTCGGGGGCGAGGCCGCCGACGGGACCGGGTGCGCGCTGTCCGGGCGGGACGCGGCGATGGACGGGACGCTGACCGCGCTGTACGGCAAAGGGGACAAACCGCAGTCGGGGCGGGAGCGTTCGGCGGGGCTCGGGGCGTCGGCGCCGTCGGTGGCGCGCTGGCTCGGGGACATCCGGACGTACTTCCCGTCCTCCGTCGTCCAGGTCATGCAGCGGGACGCCATCGACCGGCTGGGGCTGGCCTCGCTGCTGCTCGAACCGGAGATGCTGGAGGCGGTGGAGGCGGACGTACACCTGGTCGGCACCCTGCTCTCGCTCAACAAGGCGATGCCGGAGACGACGAAGGAGACGGCACGGGCGGTCGTCCGCAAGGTCGTCGAGGACCTGGAGAAGCGGCTGGCCACCCGTACCCGGGCCACCCTCACCGGCGCGCTCGACCGCAGCGCCCGCATCAGCCGGCCGCGCCACCACGACATCGACTGGAACCGCACGATCTCGGCCAATCTCAAGCACTACCTGCCCGAGTACCGGACGATCGTGCCGGAGCGGCTGATCGGGTACGGGCGGGCGTCGCGGTCGGTGAAGAAGGAAGTGGTGCTCTGCATCGACCAGTCCGGGTCGATGGCCGCGTCGGTTGTGTACGCGTCGGTGTTCGGGGCGGTGCTGGCGTCCATGCGGTCGATCGACACCCGGCTCGTCGTCTTCGACACCGCGGTGGTCGACCTCACCGACCAGCTCGACGACCCGGTGGACGTCCTGTTCGGCACCCAGCTCGGCGGCGGTACGGACATCAACCGGGCGCTGGCGTACTGCCAGTCGCAGATCACCCGGCCGGCGGAGACCGTCGTCGTCCTCATCAGCGACCTCTACGAGGGCGGGATCCGGAACGAGATGCTGAAACGGGTCGCGGCGATGAAGGCGTCGGGGGTGCAGTTCGTGGCGCTGCTCGCGCTGTCGGACGAGGGGGCGCCGGCGTACGACCGGGAACACGCGGCGGCGCTCGCGGCGCTCGGGGCACCGGCGTTCGCCTGCACACCCGACCTCTTCCCCGAGGTGATGGCGGCGGCGATCGAGAAGCGGCCGATTCCGGTGCCGGACACCGTGTGATGCCGCGTCCGGGGGGTGACTTGTCGACTCGGTGAGGACCGGCGCGGGCCGTCAAAACGGACATGAGTGCCCATCGGTATCGGGGGACTTGCGCAACCTCGGGAGTCCCGTGCAAGGATCGAAGTCTCCACTGGTCTTTCACCGGCCTTCACGCCGTCGGGCCACGTCTGCCCTGTTCCGCCGCACGGGAGGGTCCTCCCCGTCTTGACCTCGCCAGCAGTTCTGCCCGGTGCCGCCGTGCGCGTGTCGCGTACGGTGCCGGGCCGGCGCGCGCTGCAACTGGCGCTGCTGGTCGGCGGACTGCTCGCCCTCGGACTCCTCTGCGGGCAACGGGCACAGGCGGCCGAGGGCGCGCCTCCGACTCCGTCACCGGTGTCGGTGGTGACCCAGCAGCTGCCGCCGCGGGACGTGCTGACGCCCCGTCGGGTGCCTGGGGTGCCGGAAGTGCCGGAGGTGCCGGAGGTGCCTCTCGTGACGGTGGCACCGGTGGTGGACAGCGTCCACGAAGTCGTCCGGTCCGTGGCCGAGACGGTGACCGCCACCGTGACCGGGGCGGTGCGGCAGGTGACGCACCTGCCCGTGGTCGTGGTGCAGGTGCCGGAACTTCCCGTCGTCTCCGAGCCGCCGGCCGGGTCGGCCCCGGCACCGGCCCCGGTGACGCCGAAGCCGGCACCCCGGCCCACGCACGCCGGGACGCCGGTCACGCACGACGCCGGACGCGAGAGGTCCCGTACCGAGACCGAGGCGGCGGCGACCACCGCCGTGTCGTACGGGCCGCGGATCACCGCCGTACCCGTCAGGCCCGGCGGGGCGGCGCAGGCCGGCGGCCACCGTGCGGTGCGCGCCGTCGACGCTCCCGCGCACCACGCGCCGCCCGGGGACCCGGACGGCGCGCTGGGCAAGGCGGCGGTCGACGGCACGGCCTCCCGGCACGCCGACGCGCACGTCGTGACCTTCACCGACCGGGCGCCGCTCGGTCTCGCGCCCGGCACCGCCGCGCGCCTCGACGCGGCCGGTACCAGGGACAGGTACCGGGACGTCCCCGTCTTCCCCGGCTAGGACCGGCGACCACCTTCCCCGCCACAGACCTGTCGCGCGGGGGCGGAACAGGTCTGCCCGCCCGTCCGGACCCCCGCGGATCCCCCATCCGGACTCCGTGAACACGCCTCGGTTCCCCTGCCGGGCGCTCCGGGCGGCGATGTCCCCAGCCGTGCTTCCGGCCTCACCGGAAGCTCTCCCGGCTCCGCGGTCGCGTGGTGAACGCGCCGGAGCCCCGAAGGACTGACGCACATATGAACGAGTACATCGGCCGTTCCCTGGTCACAGCCGCCGGCGGGAGCTGGGCGTGGGCGTTCGGCAGGCCCGCAGCGGCCGGCGCCGAGGAACCGCCCGCCGGATCGGGCCGTGCGGCCCGGATCCGCGGCGCCCAGGCCATCCAGGGCGCCCGTGCGGCCCGCGCCGCGACGGCCACGGCCAGGGCACAGGCCACCGCCCGGGACCATGCCCAGGCCCTCCAGAACCGCGCGGCGCACATGCTCGCGGACACCGTCCCCGGCCACCTCCCGTTCCCGTCGGCCGTCACCCCCATGGCCCCGGAGGCCGGCCGTGAGGCGTAGCCGCGGGTGACCGGCTCTCCGTGACTCCGTGGGTGGCCCGGCGCGGGCGGCCGAACGCCGTCGGTCCGTCCGGCCGGAAGCCCACGGTTCGGGCCGGCCCTCCCCCATGGGACGGGGTGCGGCCGCCCGCCCCGAGGACCCGAAATCCTCGGGGCCTGAGGCCTCACCGGGCCAACCCCAGCCCGGTGAGGCCTCGCACATCACACGGAAGGCGGCACGCCGTGCCACCGGAACCGGGGATACCCGGCATCATGTGACAGGTATCACCGCTCAGGTGTGACCCTCGATTTAGGGAGCCCCCGTGAGCGGCGATAATCTGCGAGACGGACATGCCGCGCCCTCGGACACCGTGTGCGCCCCCCTTGTGACTCATGCGGACGTCACGTTGCCCTTCGCGGCACGCCCACGCATCCAACGAACCGCGAGATCACTGATAGGGACGGAAGCGCGTGGACCTGTTCGAGTACCAGGCGAGGGACCTCTTCGCCAAGCACGATGTACCGGTGCTGGCCGGTGAAGTCATCGACACGCCTGAGGCGGCGCGCGCGATCACCGAGCGGCTGGGCGGCAAGTCGGTCGTCAAGGCGCAGGTGAAGGTCGGTGGCCGCGGCAAGGCCGGTGGCGTCAAGCTGGCCGCCTCCGCGGACGAGGCCGTCGCCCGGGCGACGGACATCCTCGGCATGGACATCAAGGGCCACACGGTCCACAAGGTGATGATCGCCGAGACCGCCCCGGAGATCCTCGAGGAGTACTACGTCTCCTTCCTCCTCGACCGTGCCAACCGCACCTTCCTCTCCATCGCGTCCGTCGAGGGCGGCATGGAGATCGAGGAGGTCGCGGCCACCCGTCCGGACGCCGTCGCCCAGACGCCGATCGACGCGATCGACGGTGTGGACCTGGCCAAGGCCAAGGAGATCGTCGCCGCGGCGAAGTTCCCGGCCGAGGTCGCCGACAAGGTCGCCGACGTCCTCGTCACGCTGTGGGACACCTTCATCAAGGAGGACGCCCTCCTCGTCGAGGTGAACCCGCTGGCGAAGGTCGCCTCCGGTGACGTCATCGCCCTGGACGGCAAGGTGTCGCTGGACGACAACGCCGAGTTCCGCCACGCGGACTGGGCGGAGCTCCACGACAAGGCCGCGGCCAACCCGCTGGAGGCCGCCGCCAAGGAGAAGAACCTCAACTACGTCAAGCTCGACGGCGAGGTCGGCATCATCGGCAACGGCGCGGGTCTCGTCATGAGCACCCTGGACGTCGTCGCGTACGCCGGTGAGAACCACGGTGGCGTGAAGCCCGCCAACTTCCTCGACATCGGCGGTGGCGCCTCCGCCCAGGTCATGGCCAACGGCCTGGAGATCATCCTGGGCGACCCCGACGTCAAGTCGGTCTTCGTCAACGTCTTCGGTGGCATCACCGCCTGCGACGAGGTCGCCAACGGCATCGTGCAGGCCCTGAAGCTCCTGGAGGACCGCGGCGAGGACGTCTCCAAGCCGCTCGTCGTCCGCCTCGACGGCAACAACGCCGAGCTGGGCCGCAAGATCCTCACCGACGCGAACCACCCGCTGGTGCAGCGCGTCGACACCATGGACGGTGCGGCCGACAAGGCCGCCGAGCTGGCAAACGCCGCCAAGTAAGCACACAGGACGAGGACAAACACACCATGGCTATCTGGCTCAACAAGGACAGCAAGGTCATCGTCCAGGGCATGACCGGCGCCACTGGCATGAAGCACACCAAGCTCATGCTGAGCGACGGCACCAACGTCGTGGGCGGCGTGAACCCGCGCAAGGCCGGTCAGAAGGTCGACTTCGACGGCACCGAGGTACCGGTCTTCGGCACCGTCAAGGAGGCCATCGAGGCCACCGGCGCCAACGTCTCCGTCATCTTCGTGCCGGAGAAGTTCACCAAGGACGCGGTCGTCGAGGCCATCGACGCCGAGATCCCGCTGGCCGTCGTGATCACCGAGGGCATCGCCGTGCACGACTCGGCGTCGTTCTGGGCGTACGCCGGCAAGAAGGGCAACAAGACCCGGATCATCGGCCCGAACTGCCCCGGCATCATCACCGTCGGCCAGTCCAACGTGGGCATCATCCCGGGCGACATCACCAAGCCGGGCCGTATCGGCCTGGTCTCGAAGTCCGGCACGCTGACGTACCAGATGATGTACGAGCTGCGTGACATCGGCTTCTCGACCGCCGTCGGCATCGGTGGCGACCCGATCATCGGCACCACGCACATCGACGCGCTCGCCGCGTTCGAGGCCGACCCCGACACCGACCTGATCGTGATGATCGGTGAGATCGGCGGCGACGCCGAGGAGCGGGCCGCGGACTTCATCGCGAAGAACGTGACCAAGCCGGTCGTCGGTTACGTCGCGGGCTTCACCGCGCCCGAGGGCAAGACCATGGGCCACGCCGGCGCCATCGTCTCCGGTTCGTCGGGCACCGCCCAGGCGAAGAAGGAGGCCCTGGAGGCCGCGGGCGTCAAGGTCGGCAAGACCCCGACCGAGACGGCGAAGCTGGCCCGCGAGATCCTGGCCGGCTGAACAACGCCATAGAGGTACGCCGGTAGGCCCGTCCCCGGGGTGGGGCGGGCCTACCGGCGTCTCGCTCACCCGCGCCGGCGCGGCTGATGAGAAACGGTCGGGACAGCGCCCCGTAAGGGGCGCGGGGAACTGCGCGAGCAACCCCCACCCACCCGCACCCGAACGACGGCTATCTCGCCACCGGCACCATCCTCTCCGGCCCGCTCTCGGCAGAGCTCCGCAGCTTCGCCTGCAACGCCCGCTCACCCGCCGACAACGGCCCCAGCCCCACCTCCGCCGGTACCCCGCTGATCGCCTGGGCCGGGCCGATCGGCGCCTCGTAGTGCGTCGGCGCCGTCCGCAGCGTGAGGGTCGTCGCCGCGATGATCGTCGCCGTGAAGGCGAGTGCGGACCGGGTCCAGAAGCGTGTCTGCCGCTCGGCGTACGTCCGCACGGCGGGCGGCTGGGACGCCCGCAGCCGCTCCGTCGAGGCCAGTTCGGCGAGCCGCCGGTGCAGCGCGGCGGGGTCGGCGAGCTCCGGCACCCGGCCGGCGACCAGCCGCCGCGCCCGGGTCAGCCGGTTGGCCGCCGCCGGCGTGCTGGCCTCCGTCTCCGCCGCGGTCTCCGGCAGGTCGAGGCCGACCCCGTCGTACAGCAGGAGCGTGCGGCGGTACGTCGTCGGCAGCTTCAGCAGCGCCTCCAGGAGGGCGCGGTCGGCCGCGTCGGCGGGCGGCGGCTCGGGGTGGCGGTAGCGCAGCCGGAAGCGGTGCCACGGGGAGAGCGCGCACTCGTGCGCGACCGCCCGGACCCAGCCGGCCGGATCCCGGTCACGGGCCACCTGTGGCCAGTTCTGCCAGGCGAGTTGGAAGGCCCGCTCGACGGAGTCCTGCGCCAGCTCCCGGCGGCCGGTGAGCAGGTAGGTCTGCCGTACCAGGGCCGGGGCGCAGAACGCGTAGAGCGCGTCGAAGGCCTGAGCGGGCGTCAGGGCGGGGGACGGTCCGGCCTCGTCCGTACGGGCAGGGCTCTGCGTCATCGGGCGCACCTTCCTATGAAAAAACACATAAACATATATTGAGCGACACTTCGGCTGTTCGTCGGTTACGACGGGAAAGCGCGTGTCGTTGGGAGCATGGCGGTCGTGATTCGGAAGACCGCCCGCCGCCAGTCGTTGCTGTCCCGCCGCCCGTCGCTGTCGTCCCGCGGCCCGTCGTTGGCGCCACTGCTCGACCGGGTGCGCGACCGTTCCCCGGGACTGGCCGCGAGCCTGGCGGCCGGTGCGCTCGCGGCCGGGCTCGGGCTGGGCTCGTTCGCCGTCCTGGCGATCGGGCTCTGGGTCAGCTCGCCGTACCCCGACAGCGGTCCGGGCGGCGCGGTGCACGTCGCGGCGGCGTTGTGGCTGCTCGCCCACGGTGTCGAACTGGTCCGCACCGACACGCTGTCCGGGCTGCCGGCCCCGGTCGGGGTGACGCCGTTGCTGCTGTTCGTACCGCCGGCGCTGCTGGTGTACCGGGGCGCACGGGACGCGGTGGACGCGCCGCACGGCGCCGACGGCGCCGCCGACGCGCCGCCGCCGGTCCGCGCCCGTACCGCCTGGACCGGAGTGGTCGCCGGTTACCTCGCGGTCGGCGGCTGCGCCGCGCTCTACGCGTCCGGCGGCGAACTGCGGCCCCGGTGGGTATCGGTGGCGGTGTGTCTGCCGCTGCTCGCGACGGCCGCGGCGGGCGCGGGCGTGTGGGCGGCGTACGGCCGTCCGCGTGAACCGCTGCCGAACCTGGTGCGGATGCTGCCGGGAGCGGTACGGCGGCTGCTGCTCGGGCGCGACACCCGCGTGCGGTGGGCCACGGCCGTCCGCGCCTCGCTGGCCGGTACGGCGGTGTTCTTCGGGGGCGGCACGCTGCTGCTCGCGGTCTCCCTGGTGGCACACGGCGACACGGCACGGGCGTCGTTCCTCCAGCTGACGGAGGGCTGGTCGGGCCGGTGCGCGGTCCTGCTGCTCTGCGTCTCGCTGATCCCGAACGCGGCGGTGTGGTCGGCGTCGTACGCCCTGGGCCCCGGCTTCGCGCTCGGCGCCGGGCATCTCGTGAACCCCCTGGCCTCGGATCCGGCACCGCTGCTCCCGCCCTTCCCGCTGCTGGCGGCGGTACCGCAGCACGGTCCCGGAACCCCGTTGAACTGGCTGGCCGGGACGGTGCCGGTGGCGGCCGGTGCGACCGTGGCGTGGTTCGTGTCGGCGCGGGCGGCCGAGCGGCACTGGCCGGCCGGACGCACGGCCGGGGTGGCCACCCGGGCGGCGCTGCTGTGCGCCCTGCTGCTCGCGGCGCTGGCCGAGCTGACCGGCGGCCCGCTGGGCGTGGGCGCGCTCTCCCGCTTCGGCCCGGTCTGGTGGCAGACCGGCACGGCGACCTGCGGCTGGCTCCTCGCGGTGGCCGTACCGGGAGCCCTGGGGCTGCGGAGGTGGCGGAGCGCGGACGCCGCCTCACTCGCCGCCTGGCTGGGATTCGCGAGCGGAAACCCGGGGGAGGGCCCCGCGTCGGAGAGGGAGAGGGGTGACGCGCAGGGAAGCCGTCCGCGGTCCGCCCCTGCCGGCGCCCCGGCCCCCGCCTCCCTGTCGGCCGCCCCCGCCTCGTACCTGGTCACCGGGCTGCTGCCGGACCAGGGCGAGGGTGACACCTCCGAGCGCTACGAGGCGCTGCCGGCCGAGCCGCACGACGTGCTGCCCGGCGACCGGCTGTCCGGCCCCGACCCCTGGGAGGACGAGGTGGCGCGCCGGGCCCGGCGGACGCTGCGGAAGCTGTCCGAACCGGCGGCCGAGGACACCGACGGTCCCTGACCCGGCGGCCCGTCCCGTCAGCTGTTCCCGCTCCCGAGGACCCCTCGCAGCTCCTTCGGCAGCAGGTGGTCGCAGGACTGCTGGGCCTCGTTGGTGAGGGCGTCGGTGACACAGGTGTAGTAGTCGCGGTAGACCATCTGCGCCGTGAAGTTGGCGGCCACCAGGGCCAGCGCCAGGGAGGCGGTGACCAGGCCGCTGATCGCCGCCGTGGTCTGGGGGCGGCCGGTGGCGGCCTCCTCGGGGGTGCGGGGCTTGGCGCGGAGCGCGCTGACGCCCCAGTAGACGGCCAGGGCGCCGAGCAGCAGCGCCACGTACGGCCAGCTGAAGAGCGCGAAGAGGAAGGCCCACATGCCGCACAGCAGGGCGTACCGCGCCCGCCGCTGGGCCGGGTCGGTCGGGTCCCAGCGCATGCCGGGACCGCCGGGGCCGCCGGGTCCGCCCTGACCCCCGTCGCCCGGACCGCCGTCGCCCGGACGCTCGCCGAAGCCGCCGGCCTGCCGGCCGGGCTGGCGGTCGCTCCACTGGCTGCCCCAGGGCGCCCCGCGGTCCTCGTCACCGGTCGGCCGGCGCGGCCGCCAGGGCGTGTCCGGCGTGCCCTCCGGCGGCGGGGCGAAGGGGTTGTCGTCCTGCTGGTCGCCCTCGGGCCGGTCCGAGGGCGCGTCCGGCGGCGAGGCCGGGCGCTCCCGCAGCAGCACGGCAGCGCGCGTCCCTCCCTGTACCGACTGCGGGGGGAGCATGCGAAGTCCCAGGCTGCGGTCCGGCATCAAATGAGCGTCTTCCCCTAGATCAAGCTGAACAGAACGGAGCTGATGGATCGGCTGGATACGACGGATGGCTGCGGATGATCGGCGTGGCAGCGGAAACGACTGCCTACCCGGTGAACGCGCCGTACCCCGGACGCGTTCCCGTCTCGGTACCTCCCAGACGCTACCTTCCGGCCACGCCCCCGTCCCGTGGGGGCCGCCCGGTGTGCCGGTATCGTTGCTGACGGTCGGCCGCTTCGTAGACTTCCCCGTATCCCGGGGCGCGACGCACTCGTACGAATGTACAAAGCGCGTACGAGGCCGGCCGCCGTACCGACGCTTCCCCGAGAAAGGGCCCCACCGTGGCCGCCAAGCCCGTGGCCAAGCGCCTCGTCGTGCTGGTCTCCGGATCCGGCACCAACCTCCAGGCGCTCCTCGACGCGATCGCCGAGAACGGCGCCGAGGCCTATGGCGCCGAGGTCGTCGCCGTAGGTGCCGACCGTGCCGGCGTCGAGGGGCTCGCACGTGCCGAGCGGGCCGGCATCCCGACCTTCGTGACCAGGGTGAAGGACTTCGGGACCCGGGAGGAGTGGGACCGGGCGCTGGCCGACGCCGTGGCCGCCCACGCGCCCGACCTCGTCGTCTCGGCCGGGTTCATGAAGATCGTCGGCAAGGAGTTCCTGGCGCGGTTCGGGGGGCGGACCGTCAACACGCACCCCGCCCTGCTGCCCAGTTTCCCCGGGGCCCACGGTGTACGGGACGCGCTCGCGTACGGCGCCCGGGTCACCGGCTGCACCGTCCACTTCGTCGACGACGGCGTCGACACCGGGCCGATCATCGCTCAGGGCGTGGTGGAGGTCCGGGACGAGGACGACGAGAGCGCTCTGCACGAGCGCATCAAGGACGTCGAGCGAAGGCTGCTCGTCGAGGTCGTGGGGCGGATCGCCCGCAACGGCTATCGCATTGAGGGACGAAAGGTAGTTATCCAGTGACCGCCACCGCCGAGAGCAACAAGCGGCCCATCCGGCGCGCGCTCGTCAGCGTCTACGACAAGACCGGGCTCGAAGAGCTCGCCCGCGGACTGCACGAGGCCGGTGTCGCGCTCGTCTCCACCGGCTCCACCGCCTCCCGGATCGCCGCCGCCGGCGTCCCCGTCACCAAGGTCGAGGAGCTGACCGGCTTCCCGGAGTGCCTGGACGGCCGGGTCAAGACCCTGCACCCCAAGATCCACGCCGGCATCCTCGCCGACCTGCGCCTTGAGGACCACCGGCAGCAGCTGGCGGACCTCGGCGTCGAGCCGTTCGACCTCGTGGTCAGCAACCTCTATCCGTTCCGCGAGACCGTCGCCTCCGGTGCCACGCCCGACGAGTGCGTCGAGCAGATCGACATCGGCGGCCCGTCGATGGTGCGCGCCGCCGCCAAGAACCACCCCTCGGTCGCGATCGTCACCAGCCCCGCGCGGTACGCCGACGTGCTCAAGGCCGTCTCCGACGGCGGCTTCGACCTCGCGACCCGCAAGCGGCTCGCCGCCGAGGCCTTCCAGCACACGGCGTCCTACGACGTGGCGGTCGCGAGCTGGTTCGCCTCCGAGTACGCGCCCGTGGACGAGTCGCGGTTCCCCGACTTCCTCGGTGCCACCTGGGAGCGCGAGAACACCCTGCGCTACGGCGAGAACCCGCACCAGCCGGCCGCCCTCTACGTCGACGCCTCCGGCGGCGGCCTGGCCAAGGCAGAGCAGCTGCACGGCAAGGAGATGTCGTACAACAACTACACGGACACGGACGCCGCGCGCCGTGCCGCGTACGACCACGACGAGCCGTGCGTCGCGATCATCAAGCACGCCAACCCCTGTGGCATCGCGATCGGCTCGGACGTCGCCGAGGCGCACCGCAAGGCGCACGCCTGTGACCCGCTGTCGGCGTTCGGCGGGGTCATCGCCGTCAACCGGCCGGTGAGCAAGGAGCTGGCGGAGCAGGTCGCCGAGATCTTCACCGAGGTCATCGTCGCGCCCGACTACGAGGAGGGGGCGCTCGAAGCCCTCGCCAGGAAGAAGAACATCCGCGTCCTGAAGGCGCCGGGCGCCCCGGCCAACCCGGTCGAGGTCAAGCCCGTCGACGGCGGTGTGCTGCTCCAGGTCACCGACCGCCTCCAGGCCGACGGCGACGACCCGGCCAACTGGACCCTCGCGACCGGCGAGGCGCTGAGCGCGGCGGAGCTGGCCGACCTCGCCTTCGCCTGGAAGGCCTGCCGGGCCGTGAAGTCCAACGCCATCCTGCTCGCCAAGGACGGTGCCTCGGTCGGCGTCGGCATGGGCCAGGTCAACCGCGTCGACTCCGCGAAGCTCGCCGTCGAGCGGGCGGGTCAGGAGCGGGCGCGCGGCTCCTACGCCGCGTCCGACGCCTTCTTCCCCTTCCCCGACGGTCTGGAGATCCTCACCGCGGCCGGCATCAGGGCGGTGGCCCAGCCGGGCGGTTCGATGCGTGACGAACTCGTCGTGGAGGCCGCGAAGAAGGCGGGTGTCACGATGTACTTCACCGGCACGCGGCACTTCTTCCACTGAGTCACCGGTAGCCCGGCACTCGGAGCGCACACCAGGGCCGTGTCCCCGCGCGGGGACACGGCCCTTGGAGTACCGGTACGACCGCTCAGCTGCTGCGGATCACGATCGTGCCGCAGACCTTGTCCGCGAACGTCTGGCGCTTGGAGTCCCACGCCGGCCACAGGTAGCCGAGGTAGCAGGGCAGACCGTCCAGGATGTGGGCCAGCTGGCGCACGAACGCCATGCCCGCGCCGATCGGCTGGCCGGTGTCCTCCTTGAGGGTGCGGGTGCCGACCGCCTTCTTGCCCAGGCTCTGGCCGGTACGCCCCTCCAGGATGATCTGGTAGACGAACAGGCCGATCAGGCCGAGGAAGCCGATGATCGTCAGCGCGGGGGTCTTGTTGCCGGCGCCCACGATCACGAGGATGTACGGAATGCCGTACAGCAGCGAGTCGATCAGCCTGCTCAGGAAACGCCAGCCCCAGTTCGCGTACGGCGGCGTCGCGCCGTAGCCCTGCTGGGGTGGGTAGCCGCCGTAGCCGCCCTGCTGCGGGTAGCCAGGCTGCTGGGGGTAGCCGTAGCCCTGCTGCGGCACGCCCTGCGGGGCCTGCGGGTAGCCGGGCTGCTGCGGGTAGCCGTAGCCGGGCTGACCCTGCTGCGGGTCCTGCGGCTGACCGTAGGGGTTGTTGGGCGAGCCGAAACTCATGACGGGTTCCTCCGTTTGACCTGCGGGGACGACGCGGACAAGGACGGAGGTACGTCAAGATCTGAGCGGTTTTGCCCCCCACCGGACCGCGGTACTGCGCGCTCATCGTTGAGGACGGGTGAGTTGTTGTCCAGTCCGATTAGCGAGGTGTTGTGCAAGTGCAACATCATTGATCATGACCGCACACCCGACTGGAACCGGGAGGCCGGCATCCGCGAGGATGGAGCCATGACCGCCCAGATTCTCGATGGCAAGGCCACCGCAGCCGCGATCAAGTCCGATCTGACCGCCCGCGTGGCGGTGCTGAAGGAGAAGGGCGTCACGCCCGGCCTCGGCACGATCCTCGTCGGGGACGACCCCGGCAGCCAGAAGTACGTCGCCGGCAAGCACCGCGACTGCGCACAGGTCGGCATCGCCTCCATCCAGCGCGAACTCCCGGCCACCGCGACCCAGGAGGAGATCGAGGCAGTAGTCCGCGAGCTCAACGACGACCCCGCCTGTACCGGTTACATCGTCCAGCTCCCGCTGCCCAAGGGCATCGACGAGAACCGCATCCTGGAGCTGATGGACCCGCACAAGGACGCGGACGGACTGCACCCCATGAACCTCGGCCGGCTGGTGCTCGGCGAGCCGGCGCCGCTGCCCTGCACCCCCAACGGAGTGCTCACCCTGCTGCGCCGCCACGGTGTCGAGATCAAGGGCGCCGAGGTCGTGGTCGTCGGCCGTGGCGTGACCATCGGGCGCCCGATGCCGCTGCTGCTCACCCGGCGCAGCGAGAACGCGACGGTCACGCAGTGCCACACCGGCACCCGTGACCTCTCCGCCCACCTCAAGCGCGCCGACATCGTCGTCGCCGCCGCCGGCTCCCCGCACCTGATCCGTCCCGAGGACATCAAGCCGGGCGCCGCCGTCCTCGACGTCGGTGTCTCCCGCAACGCCGAAGGCAAGATCGTCGGCGACGTGCACCCCGGGGTCGCCGAGGTGGCCGGCTGGATCTCCCCGAACCCCGGTGGTGTCGGGCCGATGACCAGGGCGCAGCTGCTCGTCAACGTGGTCGAGGCGGCGGAGCGCAGTGTCGGCTGACCGCAGTCACGAGCAGGGTGCGGGACGCCGGACCACCCGGCGCTTCCCGCTGTTCACCCGGGACACGGCACGCCCCGAGGGGGGCGGCAGGGCCGCGTCGGGGGACCTGCCGGCGCCGGCCCGGCAGTGGCCGCTGCTGGTGGTGCTGGCGGCCGTCGGGGTCGGGCTGCTGCTGACCTCGCTGGACCAGTTCCGGGTCGGCGCGCTGCTGATCGGGGCGGCGCTGCTCGCCGGGGCGGTGCTGCGCTGGATACTGCCGAGCGTCGGGATGCTGGCGGTCCGGTCGCGGTTCACCGACATCGTCACGTACGGGGTGCTGGGGCTGGCCATCGTGCTGCTGGCGCTGATGGCACAGCCGAAGCCGTGGCTGGTGATCCCCTATCTGAAGGACACGTTGCATTTCACGATGAAGAGCTGAAGAGCCGAAGGGTTCGAGTCCGGGTGCGGGTGCGTGAGGGCTGGTCGCGCAGTTCCCCGCGCCCCCTTCGGGGCGGAGGAAGACGATGGACAGCGAAGCGGGCCCCGTCCCCCGGTCCGCCGAGGCCGATGCCGAGGCCGATCGGGTGCTGGCCACCGCGCGGCAGCTGGTGCCCGGGATCCAGGCCACGTTCGGGCGGATCTGCGAGGTCGTCCTGCACGACTTCCGGCGCGGGGACCACTCGGTGGTCGCGATCACCGGCGACGTGACGCACCGCGAGGTGGGTTCGCCGATGAGCGCGATCGGGCTGTCGCTGCTACGGCAGGGCGAAGCGGCCGAGGACAAGCTCAACTACGTGACCCGGCTGCCCGACGGACGGGTCATGAAGTCGACCACCATGCTGCTGCGCCTCGCGGACGGCACGGTCACGGGCGCCCTCTGCATCAACCTCGACGTCACGCAGCTGCGGATGTCGTCGATGCTGCTGAACGAGGTGATCGGCGGGAACGGCGAGGCCGCGGAACCGCAGCCGGTCACCTTCGGCAGCGACGCGGAGACCGTCATCGAGTCGGTGCTCGCCGAGGTCGAGGGGCAGCTGGGCAAGCCGCTGACCCACCTCGCCACCGCCGAGTGGCTGTCGGTGTTCAAGACCCTGGACGAACGCGGGGTCTTCCAGCTCCGGCGCGCCGTTCCGATGCTGGCCGGCCGGCTCGGGATCTCGCGCGCGTCCGTCTACAACTACATCGGCAGGCTGCGCGACGAGACGCCCGCCGGCGGGTGACCCGGTGGCCCGCACCTCCCCCGGTGGGTGCGGGCCGTCCTCCCCCTCTTCGAAGGTAGGGATCCGGCGGGGTCCGCGAATCCCACCTCCGGTTGAAACCCCTACAACTTCCGCGGTACGCCCGGTGACTGACTCGCCGTTCCCGGGCCCGGAGTTACGCTGCGGCGATGCGACCGCGTCAGCCGCCCCCACTCGCCGTCGACACGCTGATCGCGTGCATGACGGTCGTGATGGCCGTGCTGCTGGGGCGGGAGTCGCCCACCCAGGGGTGGCCGCAGCTCGACGCGTGGGCGTATGCGCTGATCGGGCTGGCGCAGCTGCCCGTCGCGCTGCGCGGCCGGTGGCCGGTCGCGGTCTTCGCCGTGATGCAGGGCGCCTCGATCGTCTACGTCAGCCTCGGCTTCTGGCCCGTGGTGTGCACCTTCGGCTCCATGCTGGCGCTGTACACGATCGCCTCGGTGCGGCCGGTCCGGGTCGCCGTCGGCTGCGCCGCCTGCATGACCGGCATGTGGCTGTACGCGGGCATCGTCACCGACAACTCCTCGATGCCGTCCGTCGTCACACAGGCGCTGCTGTACTCCTCGGTGCTGGTCTGGTTCGGGCATCTCGCGCAGCGCTCCGCCGCGCTCACCCGGCATCTGCGGGCCGAGCAGACCGAGCGGGCGCGGCGCGCCGTCGTCGAGGAACGCGGCCGGATCGCGCGGGAGTTGCACGACGTGGTCGCCCATCACATGTCGGTGATCTCCGTGCAGGCGGGGCTCGCCCGGTTCGTCTTCGAGTCCGATCCCGGGAAGGCGCGCGGGGCGCTCGGCACCATCGCCGACACCAGCGGGGAGGCGTTGGACGAGCTGCGGCGCATGCTCCAGGTGCTCCGCGACGAGGACCCGCGGGCCGCCGAGCGCGCTCCCATGCCGACCCTGGACCGGCTGGTCGAACTCGTCGACCGGGTGCGGGCCGGCGGCCTGCCGGTCGAGTTCGTGGTCGAGGGCGCGCCCCGGCCGCTGCCGCCCGGCGTCGAACTGTGCGCCTACCGCGTGGTCCAGGAGGCGCTCACCAACGTCCTCAAGCACGCCGGCCGCGCCCGCGCGTGCGTGCTGCTCCGGTACGGGCCCCACGAGCTGACCGTGTCCGTCCACGACGACGGGGAGGGGGTGAATCCGGACAGAATGCGAACGGGCGCCGGACATGGCTTGATCGGTATGCGTGAGCGGGCCAAGCTCTACGGTGGGACGATCAGCGTCGGCCCACGCTCCGAGGGCGGCTTCGCGGTCGAGCTGACCCTGCCGACCTCGGCCGCACTCGCTCGGCGGGGGGACGACCGTACCGGATGACCAGAGTGCTCGTGGTCGACGACCAGTTCCTCATCCGCGCGGGTCTGGTGGGCCTGCTGGAGGCCGCCCCCGGGTTCGAGGTGGCCGGTGAGGCGGGGGACGGCGCGGAGGCGGTGCGGCTGGCCGCCGAGACCCGGCCCGACGTCGTCCTCATGGACATCCGGATGCCGGGGGTCAACGGCATCGAGGCCACCGAGCGCATCCTCGCCCAGGCGGCCGGGCCCGCGCCCCGCGTCCTCGTCCTCACCACCTTCGACCTCGACGAGTACGTGTACGGGGCGCTGCGCGCCGGAGCCTCCGGGTTCCTCCTCAAGGACTCCGGCCCGGAACGGCTGCTGGCCGCGGTCACCGCGGTGGACGGCGGTGACTCCCTGTTCGCGCCCAGCGTCACCCGGCGCCTGGTCGAGGCCTTCGCCCACCGGCACGGCCCCGGCCCCGACACCGGACCGCCGCCCGACCTCGACGTGCTGACCTCCCGCGAGGTCGAGGTCCTCAGACTCACCGCGCGCGGACTGTCCAACCTGGAGATCGCCGACCGCCTCTACATCAGCGAGGCGACCGTGAAGACCCACCTCAACCGCACCATGACCAAGCTCGACCTGGGCAGCCGCGCCCAGGCGGTGGTGGTGGCGTACGAGACGGGCCTGGTGACCCCGGGCAGACCGGCGAACTGACCTGCGACCCGGCCGGTGCACCGACGGCGGTCCGGGTGCGGTTCCGGCCGAAAGGCGGTCCGTCCCCTCCCCCGAGCAGGACGGACCGCCGTCCGGAAACAGCCTTCCCGTGCGGCGGTGGCTGTTCAACGGCTGTCCGTCGGCTGTGGCAGAGAGGTGACAGTTCCGCTACCTGCCGCCCGCACCGCCACGGCCTGCGGGAACCGTCCGGCCACCGGCCGTCGTCACCCGCTCTGGACTGGCGACGAACGGGCGACGAGGCACGTCGTGGAGGTGCGTGATGGGCGGCTGGCAGCTGCTGCCGGAGGGGCTCCCGCCGGAGGTACGGCACTTCGTGGAGCAGCTGCGCCTCCTCAAGGACGACACCGGCCTCAGCCTGGTCGCGCTGGGCGCCCGCACCGCGTACAGCAAGTCCTCCTGGCAGCGCTATCTCAACGCCGTGCAGCCACCGCCCCGCCAGGCCGTCGTCGCGCTGTGCCGGGTCGCGGGACTGGCCGGCCCGGACGCCGAACGGCACGCCGTGCGCTGGGAACTCGCCGTCCAGGCCTGGCCGCGCCCGACGACCGCACCGGACCGTCCGCCGGGCGCGGCGGAGCCGGCCGGGTACGAGGACGATCCGACCCTCCCGTGGTGGGACCGGCCGGAGCCGGCCCCGGCGCCCCACCCGCACGGCGGCCGTCTCCTGCTGTACGCGGTCCTGCTGCTGCTCGCGCTGCTCCTGGTGGCGGTGGTCGGCGCGGTGACTCTCGGGTGAGCTGCGCGCCCTGTGACCCGCGAGGTCACGGCTGGATGACCGGTGTGTCGATGTGTTGACAAGTTAGCGGATATGTCACGAAGCCGACCCACGGCCGGGCTAACGTGTCCAATCGGGACGAGCCGGAGGCCCGTTGGACCGCAGGGCGGCAGGCGTGCAACGGTGCATGCCGGACGGGCCGACGCTCCAGTGCGCCCCCTGCCCGGCGACTGACTTCCGGGCCCGCCGCATCCCGGTGGGTAGCCAGAACGGGGACCGGCGCGGGGCATCGCGCGGCGGGAACGCCGGGCAGTACACGGCACCGAGCCGGGGCAAAGAGGACCGGGGCAAAGAGGACCGGGGAAAGAGGACCGGGGAAAGAGGACCGGGGGAAAGAGGGGGAAGCAATGCCTCGTTGGAAAGCCCTGCCGGATGAACTCGATCCGCAGGTCAAGGAGTTCGCGACCCAGCTGCGGCGGCTCGTGGACCGCGGCGGGCTGAGTGTCGCGGCACTGTCCGACCGCACCGGCTACGCCAGGACGTCCTGGGAGCGCTATCTCAACGGCCGTCTGCTGGCACCCAAGGGCGCGGTCGTCGCGCTCGCCGAGGTCACCGAGACCGATCCCGTCCACCTCACGACCATGTGGGAGCTTGCCGAACGGGCCTGGAGCCGCTCGGAGATGCGCCACGACATGACCATGGAGGCGATCCGGATCTCCCAGGCGCGGGCCGCGCTGGGCGAGTTCGGGGCGCCGCCGGCCACGTCGGCGACCACGTCCGCCGCCGGTGGCGGCAAGGCGCCGCGCCGGGCGGGCAGCGCCGTGGCGATGCCGGGGATCGCCGGGCCGGCGGGTGTCTCGCCCACCATCCCGCCCCAGCCGACGGCACCCGACGCGAACCGCCGGGAGGGCACCGGTTCCCGCGGCCCGGCCGCGCCCGCGGCCCCGCCCGGCGGCGGCAGGCGGCGGCTGACGATGTTCCTCGCCGGGGTCGTCGGGGTGGCCGTGGTCATCGCCGCGGTCCTCTTCCTCGCCGGAAGCGACGGGGGCGGGAAGAAGAACCAGGGCGGCGGCCCGTCGGGCACCCCGTCCACCGGCACCAGCAGCGACCTCCCGGCCGGCGTGAAGTGCGCGGGCGCCGGCTGTACCGGCAAGGACGCGGTGGCCATGGGGTGCAGCGGCGACCTCGTGACCACCGCCAAGACCGTCACGGTCGGCGCGACCACCCTGGAGGTCCGCTACAGCAGGACCTGCGGTGCCGCGTGGGGCCGTATCACGGGGGCCGCCCGGGGCGACTCGGTCCGGGTCACGGTCGGCACCACCACCGAGCGCGGCGACATCACGGCCGTCGGCGACACGATCGCGTACACGCCGATGGTGGCGGTACGGGACGCGACGACGGCGAAGGCCTGCGCGGCGCTGGCGTCGGGGCGGACGGGGTGCACGACGTAGGAGGCGTCTCCCGGCCGGCCCGTCCGGCGGACGCCGGCCGGCGAAAAAACCGGCGGCACACAGGAATGCCGGGCGCCGTCCCGGGCACGCGGAAGGTATCCCCCCCACGGGAGTCCGGAAACCGGTACCCCCGAGTGGCGGCCGTCCTGTCCCACCTCTCCCGGGCAGGCGGCCGCCTCTTTTGTGGGGTGAGCCACACCGACCCCTCGACCTCCGGCATCCTTGATGCGCGATAGCCTGACCGGTGGATCTCTTGATACCAAGAGATCGATCATTTGTACGTCCGCACCCCAGGGCACCCAGGGCAAGGACGCCCACCGCCAGCTGTCATACGGAGAACGCCATGACCCGCACTCCCGTGAACGTCACCGTCACCGGCGCGGCCGGCCAGATCGGTTACGCCCTGCTCTTCCGCATCGCCTCCGGCCAGCTGCTCGGCGCGGACGTGCCGGTCCGGCTCCGCCTCCTGGAGATCACCCCCGCGCTCAAGGCCGCCGAGGGCACCGCCATGGAGCTCGACGACTGCGCCTTCCCGCTGCTCCAGGGCATCGACATCTCCGACGACCCGAACGTCGCCTTCGACGGTGCCAACGTGGCCCTCCTGGTCGGCGCCCGCCCCCGTACCAAGGGCATGGAGCGCGGTGACCTGCTGGAGGCCAACGGCGGCATCTTCAAGCCGCAGGGCAAGGCCATCAACGACCACGCCGCGGACGACATCAAGGTCCTGGTCGTCGGCAACCCGGCCAACACCAACGCCCTGATCGCCCAGGCCGCCGCGCCGGACGTACCGGCCGAGCGCTTCACCGCGATGACCCGCCTCGACCACAACCGCGCGCTGACCCAGCTCGCGAAGAAGACGGGCTCCACGGTCGCCGACATCAAGCGCCTGACCATCTGGGGCAACCACTCCGCCACCCAGTACCCGGACATCTTCCACGCCACCGTCGCCGGCAAGAACGCCGCCGAGGTCGTGAACGACGAGAAGTGGCTGGCCGAGGAGTTCATCCCGACCGTCGCCAAGCGCGGCGCGGCCATCATCGAGGCCCGTGGCGCGTCCTCCGCGGCCTCCGCCGCCAACGCCGCGATCGACCACGTGCACACCTGGGTCAACGGCACCGACGACGGCGACTGGGCCTCCATGGGCATCCCGTCGGACGGCTCCTACGGCGTCCCGGAGGGCCTGATCTCCTCCTTCCCGGTCACCACCAAGGACGGCGTCTACGAGATCGTCCAGGGCCTGGAGATCAGCGAGTTCTCCCGCGCCCGCATCGACGCGTCGGTGCAGGAGCTGGCGGAGGAGCGCGACGCGGTCCGCGCCCTCGGCCTCATCTGAGCCACCCGCACCCCGACGGGCCCCGCTCCGGATTGCTCCGGAGCGGGGCCCGTCGCCGTGTCCGCGGGGTCACTCCATGCCGCGCTTGCCCGGCGTCCAGAACGGCTTGGTCAGCACCGCGCGCCGGTCCCAGCCCACCTCCTGGACCAGCACCTTGCGCACCGCCTGCACGGTCCGCGCCTCCCCGGCGACATAGGCGACCCCGCCGGGTTCGGGGGCGAGCCGGCGTACCGCCTCCGGCAGCGAGGTCTCGGTCCGCAGCAGCCAGTCGAGGTGCTCGGCGTGCGGAAGGGGCAGCCGGTCCGCGGCCGTCTCCGTCTCGACGCACCCGGAGATCCGGGCCTCCTCGGGCAGTGCCGCGAGCATCGCGCCGAAGGCGACCGCGGCCGTCTCGTCGCCGACGAAGACGTGGTGGGCGGCCTCGGGGCGCAGCGTGAAGGTGCCCTCGGGCCTGCGCAGCCGTACCGGCTCGCCCGCCTCGACGGTCCGGCCCCACCGGGCGCCCGGCCCGCCCTCGGAGTGGTCGAGGACGCACAGCTCGACGACGCCGGACGGGTCGTAGCGCCAGACCGAGTACGTCCGCAGGGTCAGGCCGGTCACCAGGACCCGGACCTGCTGGCCGGGCCGGACGTCGAGGCCGGCGAGCTGGTCGCCGTCGATGCGCAGCCGGCGCATGCGGGCGGTGATCCGCTCGGCCTCGGTGACGGTGCCGCGCAGGGTCAGCAGGTCGAGGACGGGGTTCAGGAGGGCGGGCATCGGGGGCTCCTCAACGGGCCGTAATGTGTGGGGAGTTGCTCAGGCGTCGATGGAACGCGATAGTACGCGTTCCGGGTCGGACGCGATAGAGCGTGTCGGGGTGCGGCGGCCGAGACCCGCCACCACGAGCGCCGTCGCCGCGAGCACCAGCAGCGCGACGGTGCGCAGGGCCGGGCCCATCCCGGAGCCGAGGTCGCCGTGTGCGGACAGGACGGTGCCGGTGACCGCGACCCCGAGGGCCGCGCCGGTCTCGCGGGCCGTGGTGCCGAGCCCGGAGCCGAGGCCCGCCTGATGCGGCGGGAGCGAGCTGACGACGCCGAGGGTGAGGGCCGGCATGGACAGACCGGTGCCCGCCGAGATGACCAGCAGCCAGCAGGCGTACGTCCAGTACGGCGTGGCCGCGCCGACCGTGGACGCGCCGAGCAGGCCGAGGCCGATCAGCGAGAGCCCGGCGCCGACGACCGCGCGCGGGTGGCCCGCCCAGCGGGCGGCGAGCCTCGGGACCAGGGCCATGCCGAGCGTCAGGGGCATGATCGCGAAGCCGGCGACGGCCGCGTCGTAACCCTTGACGTCCTGGAGGTACTGCGAGTTGACGAAGAAGAGGGAGAAGAGGCCGAAGAAGCCGGCCGCCGTGCCCAGGGACGCCGAGCGCAGCCGGGCGGAGGCGAAGACGCGGGGGTCGAAGAGCGGGCGCGCCGCACGCAGGGCGTGGACGGTGAACAGGGCGGTCAGGGTGGCGCCCGCCGCGAAGGAGCCGAGGATGGGCGCCGACGTCCAGCCGTAGGTGGTGCCCTCGATGATGCCGAACAGCACCGCCACCAGGCCGGCCGTCAGGAGCAGGGTGCCGAGCGGGTCGAGGTCGCTGCGCGCGGAGCGGCCGGTGCGCGGGGTGACCAGGGCGACGGCCAGGGCGAGCAGCGCGGCCAGCGGGACCATGGCGGCGAACAGCGCCCGCCAGGACAGGAACTGGCCGACCAGGCCGCCGCCCAGGTTGCCGGCCGCGCCGCCCAGGCCCAGTGCCAGGGTCCAGGAGGCCAGGGCGCGGGCGCGCCGCTCGGGGGCGGCGAGGTGGACCAGGGTCGACATGGTGGCCGGGGTGATCAGGGCGGCTCCGGCGCCGGACAGGCCACGGCCCGCTGTCAGCACGGCCGGATCCGCGGCCAGCGCGCTGGTGGCCGCGCCCGCCGCGAACAGGGCGAGCCCCGCGAGCAGGGCGCCCTTGCGGCCGTACCGGTCGCCGAGTGCGCCGGCCGGGACGAGCAGGGCGGCGAAGGCGATGACGTAGGCGTCGACGGTCCACAGGATCTCGCTGTGCGAGGGGTGCAGGGACGACGCGGCCAGTTCGGGGATGAGGAGGTTGATCGCGGCCACCATGCTCTGCGCGACCAGCACGCAGGCGCACAGGACGAGCAGGACAGGGCGTTTCAGGGCGTGCGAGGGCACGGCTCCTCCCGGGGAGCTGGTGGGTGGTGTGGGATGCCCCGGCACCGTAGGCTCGGGGCCGACCTGCTTTCCAGTGCAACCTTCGCAAGGGATAAATGCGTGTGACGCAATCCGCTGGTTCTCCCGGCAGCCTCGACCTGAACCTGCTGGTCGCGCTGGACGTGCTCCTGGAGGAGCAGAGCGTGCAGGGGGCCGCGCGGCGGCTGCACCTGTCCGAACCGGCCATGAGCCGCACCCTGGGCCGGATCCGCCGGGCCCTCGGTGACCCGGTGCTGGTGCGCGCCGGGCGCGGGATGGTGCCGACCCCGCGCGCACTGGCCGTGCGCGCCGAGGTGAGCGCCGTGGTGGAACGGGCGCGGGCGCTGTTCGCGCCGGGCCGGGACACCGATCTGCGCACCGTGTCCCGGACGTTCACGATCATCGGCTCGGACGCGATCGCCGGCACCCAGGCCGCCGCCCTCTTCGCCCGGGCCGCCGCCGAGGCGCCCGGCATCCGCCTGCGCTTCCTCACCGAGGCCCATGTGGACCTGCCGTACCTGCGGCAGGGCACCGCCGATCTGGAGGTCGGGGCGATCGACACCACCGCGCCCGAGGTACGGGTGGAGCAGCTCCACGAGGACCGCATGCTCGGTGTCGCACGGTCCGGACACCCGCTGCTGGCGGGCGAACTGACGCCCGAGCGGTACGCGACCGAGGCCGGTCACCTGAACGTCTCGCGGCGCGGCAAGCTGCACGGCCCCGTCGACGTCGCGCTGGCCGAACTCGGCCTGGAACGTCATGTGGTGGGTACCGTCGGCACCTTCCCGGCCTCCCTCTTCGTGCTCCGCGACTCCGATCTGGTCGGCCTGATCAGCGCCTGGGGGGCTGCGCTGGCCACCGCCCTGGGCCTCGCCACCTTCGAGGTCCCGCTGCCGCTGCCGCCGATCCCCCTGGGCCTGGCCTGGCACCCGCGCCACGACGCCGACCCGGCCCACGCCTGGCTGCGGCGCTGTGTACGGGAGTTGATGACCGAGGGAGCCGGGGCCGTTGTCAGTGGCGGTCCGTAGAGTCGGGGGCATGACTGATGACACCTGGTCGGCCGTCCAGTGGGAGCCGCCCGTCGCCGGCACCGAACTCGACACCCTGACCGGCGCTCTGGAGCGGCAGCGGCGCACCTTCGCCTGGAAGAGCGAGGGACTCGACGCGGCGGCGCTCGGCAGCCGGCTCGCGCCCTCCGCCCTCACCCTCGGCGGGCTGCTGAAGCACCTCGCGCTGGTGGAGGACCAGTACTTCACCGTGCGGCTGCTGGGCGAGAAGCTCCCCGCCCCGTGGGACGCGGTGGACTGGGACGCCGAGCCCGACTGGGAGTGGCGATCGGCCGCCGCCGACAGCCCCGAGGAGCTGTACGCGCTCTGGGCGGCCGCGGTGGCCCGGTCCCGGGCCGCCCTGCGCCGGGTCGCGGCCGACGGGGACGCCGGTGTCCTGATCGCGTACACCGCCCGCAACGGCGCGCGGCCCAGCCTGCGCCGGCTGCTGACCGACATGATCGAGGAGTACGCCCGGCACGTCGGACAGGCCGACCTGATACGGGAGGCGGTCGACGGACGCGTGGGGGAGGACCCGCCGGCCGACTTCTGACCAGCGGTGACCTCGGACGACTCCGTTCCGTCGCCGTCCCCTCGCACCGGTCACATCGTCGTTCGTTTAGTTTCCGTATTCACGGAGTGTAATCTCCCGCATATTTACGACCTCTTCGATTGCGGGGCGGTGGCTATTCTATGACTTCTCTTCCGGGTGACTGAATTCCCCCGAACGCTCCAAACACCGCCCCGTCCGACGGTCGTTAGCTGACCGTGACGCGATTGGACTGGTACGCAGCGGAAGATCATCCGACAACCATGCTCCGCTGGCCGGGTGGTATGGATATCACCTCATGCTCGGACCTGCTCGATGATTTCCTGAAGAGAATCAATGCGATGGAAAACGAATATCGGCGGACCCTGGCTGATCTGTACGCGGCGTTCTGAGACAGGGTGCGGAGGTTAATCGATGGACGGGATTCAGCACGACTCGGGTCCGGGGCTCTACGACCACACCGGCTTCTATGATCATCCCGGTCTCTACGACCACACCTGGGGTGTTCCGGAGCCCGACGTCGCGCCGAGCGACTGGGACCCGGTCGAGGAGCTGGCGCAGATACTGTCCGCGCCGACCGTGGTGGCCGCGGCCCCCACCCTGGTGGACGTGCCGGCCCAGCGCCGGGGCAGCCGCCGGCGGGTCCGTCATGACTCCCACCTGCTCGACGGCGGCCGGAGTGTCACGCACGTCACGCTCCTGATCGCGGCGGTCTCGCTGTGCGCGGTGCTCATGCTGGTCTGGTCCGTCTGCTACTCCTACGCGCAGCTGCGCGGCATCGCCTCGTCGGTGCTCCCGCGGGGGCTGGCGCAGTACTGGCCGCTGACGGTCTACGGCCCGTGGTTCGTGGCGGCGCTGTCCGTCCTGCGGGCCACCGCGCAGCGCCGGAGCGCGCGGCGGTCCTGGTGCGTCGTGCTGGCTGCCTCCGTCGTGGCCGTGGCCCTGTGCATCAGCCACTCGTCCCATGCGCTGTTGTCGTTAGTGATCTTCGGGATTCCGCCCGTCACCGCCCTGGTCTGTTTCTGGGAGCTCGTCGGTCAGATCTCGACCAAAGGGCGCCCCCGGCACGCCACGCCCACCGAGCCGGCGGCCGCCACGTCCTGAATCCGGGAGGGGCGGGACCCGCCACCGACTCGCGTGATCCGTTCGTACCGTTCTGTCCGGCTGTTCCGTGACGCGGCGCACTTTCCGCCGACGATTGCGCATGCAATCCGATGCCGAGGGCAGGTGCCGGCGGTCCCCGAGTGCGGCCCGACTGCCGCACGGGGGCGCCGAACAGGAACGGAAGGCAGTACCGATCATGGCGGACAGCACGGCACGAGCGACCATTCATGCCGGAGGCGAGTGGCTGGCAGCCGCCTCCGGCGCGACGCGCGAGATCATCGACCCCGCGGACGGCCTGCCCTGTGCCGTGGTCGCCGAGGGCGACGAGCGGGACGCGGAGCTGGCGGTGGCCGCCGCCCGGCGTGCCTTCGACGCCGGTGACTGGCCCGGGACCCCCGTCGCCGAGCGCGCCGCGCTGCTCCGCCGGGTGGCCGACCTCCTCGTACGCGACCGCGAACAGCTGGGGCTGCTGGAGAGCCGGGACGCGGGCAAGACCGTCGAGGAGGGCCGCGTCGACATCGACTGCGTCGCCGACGCCTTCCGCTACTTCGCCGACCTGGTGACGGCGGAGGGTGCGGGCCGGGTGGTCGACGCGGGCTCCGCCGACGTCCACAGTGTCGTGGTGCACGAGCCGGTGGGCGTGTGCGCGTTGATCACCCCCTGGAACTACCCTCTCCTCCAGGCGAGTTGGAAGATCGCCCCGGCACTCGCGGCCGGCAACACGTTCGTGGTCAAGCCGAGCGAGCTCACCCCGCTGACGACGGTCGCGCTGATCGGTCTGCTGGCCGAGGCCGGGCTGCCCGCGGGGGTCGCGGGCCTCGTCACCGGCCCCGGCCGCACCGTCGGTGCCCGCCTCGCCGGGCACCCCGACGTCGACCTGGTCTCCTTCACCGGCGGCCTGGCCAGCGGCATCGAGGTCGCCCGCGCCGCCGCGCCCACCGTGAAGAAGGTCGCCCTCGAACTGGGCGGCAAGAACCCCAACGTCGTCTTCGCCGACGCCTGCGCCACGCCGGAGGACTTCGACACCGCGGTCGACCAGGCCCTGAACGCCGCGTTCATCCACAGCGGCCAGGTCTGCTCGGCCGGTACCCGGCTGATCGTCGAGGAGCCGGTCCGGGAGCGCTTCGTCGCCGAACTCGCCCGCCGGGCCGCGAGGATCCGCCTCGGCCGGGGCACGGCCGACGGCGTCGAGTGCGGCCCGCTCGTCTCCGAGCGGCAGCGCGCCAAGGTCGAGGCGTACGTGGCGTCGGCGCTGGCGGAGGGCGCGGTGCTGCGCACGGGCGGCAAGCGCCCCGAACCGTCCGCGGACCGCCCCGCCACCGGCTACTTCTACGAGCCCACCGTCCTCGACCGGTGCCACCGGGAGATGCGGGTGGTGCGCGAGGAGGTCTTCGGCCCGGTCCTCACCGTCGAGACGTTCCGCACCGAGGACGAGGCCCTCGCCCTCGCCAACGACACCGAGTACGGCCTCGCGGGCGCCGTGTGGAGCACGGACGCCGGGAAGGCCCGCCGGGTCGCCGGGCGGCTGCGGCACGGCACCGTCTGGATCAACGACTACCACCCCTACCTCCCGCAGGCGGAGTGGGGCGGCTTCGGAAAGAGCGGGACCGGCCGCGAACTGGGGCCCACCGGGCTCGCCGAGTACCGGGAGACCAAGCACGTCTACCAGAACCTGGCCCCGAGGCCGGTGCGCTGGTTCGCCGGCTGAGCCCCCGCCCCCGCCCCGGCCCCGCCTCTCCTCCCCCCCCCCACACACACGCCAGGCTTTCTTGGAGTACCCCCATGCCCCACGTCCATGAGTACGACTACGTCGTCATAGGCGGCGGAACCGCCGGTTCCGTCATCGCCTCCCGGCTCACCGAGGACCCCGACGTCACGGTCGCCGTCATCGAGGGCGGACCCAGCGACGTCGGCCGCGACGACGTCCTCACCCTGCGCCGCTGGACCGGGCTGCTCGGCGGTGAGCTGGACTACGACTACCCGACCACCGAGCAGCCGCGCGGCAACTCGCACATCCGGCACAGCCGGGCCCGGGTGCTGGGCGGCTGCTCCAGCCACAACACCCTCATCGCCTTCAAGCCGCTGCCCTCCGACTGGGACGAGTGGGAGGAGGCCGGTGCCAGGGGCTGGGGCGCGGTGCCGATGGAGGCGTACTACGCCCGACTCCTCAACAACATCGTCCCGGTCGACGAGAAGGACCGGAACGCGGTCGCCCGCGACTTCGTCGACGCGGCCCGGCAGGCGCTCGGCGTCCCGCGGGTGGAGGGCTTCAACCGCAGGCCGTTCACCGAGGGCGCCGGCTTCTTCGACCTCGCCTACCACCCCGAGACCAACAAGCGGTCCAGCGCGTCGGTCGCCTACCTCCACCCGGTGCTGGACCGGCGCCCCAACCTCCACCTCCTCCTGGAGACCTGGGCGTACCGGCTGGAGCTGGCCGGCAGCCGCGCCGAGGGCGTGCACGTGCGCACCAAGGACGGTGCGGAGCTGCTGATACGGGCCCGCAACGAGGTCGTCCTGTGCGCCGGCGCGGTCGACTCCCCGCGCCTGCTGCTCCATTCCGGCACAGGCCCGGCCCGGGACCTCGAAGCCCTCGGCATCCCGGTCGCGCACGACCTCCCGGGCGTCGGCGAGAACCTCCTCGACCACCCCGAGTCGGTGATCGTCTGGGAGACGCACGGCCCGATCCCGGAGAACTCCGCGACGGACTCCGACGCGGGCCTGTTCGTCCGCCGCGACCCCGGACACCCGGGCCCGGACCTGATGTTCCACTTCTACCAGGTCCCGTTCACCGACAACCCCGAGCGCCTCGGCTACGAACGCCCGGCGCACGGCGTCTCGATGACCCCGAACATCCCCAAGCCCCGCAGCCGCGGCCGTCTCTACCTGACCAGTGCCGACCCGTCCGTGAAGCCCGCGCTCGACTTCCGCTACTTCACCGACGAGGACGACCACGACGGCCGCACCCTCGTCGACGGCATCCGCATCGCCCGCGAGATCGCGAGGACCGAGCCGCTGGCGGGCTGGCTGAAGCGCGAGGTGTGTCCGGGGCCGGAGATCCTCGGCGACGCCGAGCTGAGCGAGTACGCCCGCAGGGCCGCCCACACGGTGTACCACCCTGCGGGCACCTGCCGGATGGGTGCGGCCGACGACGAACTGGCCGTGGTCGACCCGGAGTTGCGGATCCGGGGCCTGGACGGCATCCGGGTCGCCGACGCCTCCGTCTTCCCGGCCATGCCGGCCGTGAACCCGATGGTGGGGGTGCTGATGGTCGGCGAGCGGGCCGTGGATCTGCTGAAGGGCGGTGCGTGATGAACGGTACGAACCCTGTCTTCTCCGTCGACGGCCTGTGGAAGGTCTTCGGCCCCCGGGCCGAACGCGTCCCGG
Source organism: Streptomyces fuscichromogenes (assembly GCF_014645815.1). Classification (GTDB taxonomy): domain Bacteria; phylum Actinomycetota; class Actinomycetes; order Streptomycetales; family Streptomycetaceae; genus Streptomyces; species Streptomyces fuscichromogenes. The sequence continues at coordinate 129,001 of NZ_BMML01000014.1, forward strand.
CGGACCCTGAGCTGACCGCCCTGCCCCCGGCCGAACTCCGCAGCCGCACCGGCTGTACGGCCGCCGTCCGCGATGTCTCCTTCGACGTGCGCAAGGGCGAGGTCTTCGTGGTGATGGGCCTGTCAGGCTCCGGCAAGTCGACCCTGGTCCGCTGTCTGACCCGGCTCGTCGAGCCGACGGCCGGCCGGATCGCCGTCGACGGCGAGGACGTCCGTGCGATGGACCGGGGGCAGCTGCGCGAACTGCGCCGGCACCGGGCCGCGATGGTCTTCCAGCACTTCGGGCTGCTGCCGCACCGGTCCGTGCTCGACAACGTGGCCTACGGCCTGGAGATCCAGGGCGTCGGCAGGGCCGAGCGGCGGGCGCGGGCAGCCGAGGTCGTCACCAAGGTCGGCCTGGAGGGCATGGAGCAGCGCCGTCCCGGCCGGCTGTCCGGCGGGCAGCGCCAACGCGTGGGCCTCGCAAGGGCGTTGGCCGTCGATCCCGAGGTCCTCCTCTTCGACGAGCCGTTCAGCGCGCTCGATCCGCTGATCCGGCGGGACATGCAGGAGGAGGTGATCCGCCTGCACCGCGAGGAGGGCCGCACGATGGTCTTCATCACCCACGACCTCTCCGAGGCGCTGCGACTCGGCGACCGCATCGCCCTGATGCGGGACGGCGGGGTGGTCCAGCTGGGCACCCCGGAGGAGATCGTCGGCTCGCCCGCCGACGACTACGTCCGGGAGTTCGTCCGGGACGTGCCGCGCGAGCAGGTACTGACGGTCCGGACGGCGATGCGGGCGCCGCGGGAGGCCGAGGAGACCGGCCCCGAGGTCGGCCCGGACGCGACGGTCGCCGAGGCGATCGAGGCGGTGGCGGCCGCCGGCGCCCCGGCGCGGGTCGTGGCCGGCGACCGGTGCGTCGGTGTGGTCGACGCCGACACGCTGCTCGGGGTGGTGGCGAAGGGGGCCGCGGGCGATACCTCGACCGCGCCCCGGCGGGGGCCGACCGCGCAGTTCCCCGCGCCCCTGGGTGGGGATGCGGGGCCTTCGTCGGAGGGTTCCCGGGGTGCGGGTGAGGTTTCGGGTGCGGGCGGTGGTGGGCCGGTCGCGCAGTTCCCCGCGCCCCTGGGTGGGGACGCGGAACGTCAGTCGCAAAGTGCCCCAACCGTGGGTGGGGATGCGGAGCCCTTGCTGGGAAGTGCCCCAGCCGCGGGCAGTCGTGCCGCTGGGGCGGCACGGGTGGGCGCGGCGGCACCCCGCGAGCGCGGGCGAGTGAGACCCCCCGCCCCGCGCACCGGCCCGGAGGACGTCTGATGGCGACGATCACTGTCCCGAGCCGTGGACGAGCGGTGCTTCCCGGCAACAGGGCTGCCCGCAAGCTCCTCGGCCTGGCCCTGGCCGCCGCGGTCCTCGTGCCCTTCGCCCACGCGCACTGGCCCGAGCCTGCCTGGCCTCATCACCTCACCGTCGATCTCTCCGCCCCCCTCTCCTCCGCCGGCAACTGGGTCGTCGACAACCGCGACACCCACCCCCTCTTCCTCTACTTCCTCGGCTACGTCAGCAACGCCGTCGTGCTGACCGTCCGCGCCGTCTACCTCACCCTGCTCGCCGCGGGCTGGCCCGGCGTCACCGTGCTCGCCGCCGCCGTCGCCCACCGCGTCGCCGGGACGAGGCTCGCCGTCGGTGCGGCCGCCGCGTTCCTCCTCTGCGGTGTCCTCGGCATGTGGGTGCCGACGATGCAGACCCTCGCGCTGATGGTCGTGGCCGTACTCGCGTCCGTCGCCGTCGGTGTCGTCCTCGGCCTCGGTGCCGGGCTCTCCGACCGGCTGCACCGCGCCCTGCGCCCCGTCCTCGACACCATGCAGGTGCTCCCCGCCTTCGCCTACCTCCTCCCCGTCGTCCTGGTCTTCGGCATCGGCGTCCCCGCGGCCGTCCTCGCCACCGTCGTCTACGCCGCCCCGCCCATGGCCCGGCTCACCGCCCTCGGCCTGCGCGGCGCCGATCCCGAGGTCCTGGAGGCCGTGGAGTCGCTCGGGGCCACCGGCAGGCAGCGGCTGCTGACCGCCCGACTCCCGCTCGCCCGCAGGGAACTCCTCCTCGGCCTCAACCAGACGATCATGATGGCGCTGTCGATGGCGGTCATCGCGTCCGTCATCGGCGCCGGAGGCCTCGGTGACCGCGTCTACCAGGCCCTCGCCTCGGTCGACGTCGGCGCGGCCCTCGCCGCCGGCCTTCCGCTCGTGCTCCTCGCGGTCGTACTGGACCGCATCACGGCGGCAGCGGGCGAGCGCACCGAGGCGCGGGCCCACCCCCGCGCCTGGGCCCACGCCCTCGGCGCCACCGTGGCCGTCGCGCTCGCCGCCCGGCTCCTCGGTCGCCTCGACTGGCCCGCGGCCTGGACCCTGGACTTCGCCGAACCGGTCGACCGGGCCGTGGACTGGATGACCGCCCACCTGTACTCGGGCGTGCCGGTCGTCGGAGGTACGGCGGACTGGGCGGGGCACTTCACCACCTGGGTCCTCGACCCGCTCCGGGACGGGCTCCAGGGGCTGCCCTGGTGGGCGGTCCTGCTCCTGGTCGCCGCCCTGGCCTGGCCGATCGGCACCTGGCGCACCGCGCTCACCGCCGTCCTCGCGATGGCCGCGATCGGTGTGCTGGGGGTCTGGGAGCCGGCGCTGGACACGCTGTCCCAGGTCCTCGCGGCCGTCGCTGTGACGCTCGTCCTCGGCTTCGCGACCGGCGTCGCCGCCGCCCGCAGCGACCGGGTGGAGCGGGCGCTGCGGCCCGTCCTGGACGTCTTCCAGACCATGCCGCAGTTCGTGTACCTGATCCCGGTCGTCGCGCTGTTCGGCGTCGGCCGCGCGCCCGCCGTGGCCGCCGCCGTCGTCTACGCGCTGCCGGCCGTCGTACGGATCACCGCGCAGGGGCTGCGCCAGGTGGACCCGGCCGCCCTGGAGTCCGCACGCTCGCTCGGCGCGACCGGGCGCCAGCAGCTGCTCCAGGTCCAGCTCCCGCTCGCCCGGCCCGCGCTGCTGCTCGCCGTCAACCAGGGCGTGGTGCTGGTCCTCGCCGTCGTCATCATCGGCGGGCTGGTGGGCGGTGGCGCCCTCGGCTACGACGTCGCCTTCGGCCTCGCCCAGGGCGACCTGGCCACCGGGCTGGTCGCCGGTGCCGCCATCGTCTGCCTGGGGCTGATGCTCGACCGGGTCACCCAGCCCACCGAACGCCGTACGAGGAAGGGAGCGTGACCATGCGCCGTACGACACTCGTCGCCGCCGCCTCCGTCCTGGTCCTCACCACCGGGTGCGGTGCCGCCGACATGACGAGACAGGCCTCGCCGTTCGCCGACGCGCGGGGGGCGAGGACGGTGACCCTGTCCGTGCAGTCCTGGGTCGGCGCACAGTCGAACGTCGCCGTCGCCCAGTACCTCCTGGAGCACAAGCTCGGCTATCGCGTCGACACCGTGCAGGTCGACGAGGTGCCCGCCTGGGACGCGCTCAGCCAGGGACGCGTGGACGCGATCCTGGAGGACTGGGGGCACCCGGACCAGGAGAAGCGGTACGTCGAGGAGAAGAGGACCATCAGCCGCGCGGGGGAGCTCGGGGTCACCGGGCACATCGGGTGGTTCGTGCCGACCTACCTCGTCAGGCAGCACCCGGACATCACGGACTGGCGGAACCTGAACAAGTACGCCTCCCTCTTCCGCACCGCGGAGAGCGGCGGCAAGGGGCAGCTGCTGGACGGCTCACCGTCGTACGTCACCAACGACAAGGCGCTGGTGAGCAACCTGAAGCTGGACTACCAGGTCGTCTTCGCCGGTTCCGAGGCCGCCCAGATCACCCAGATCAGGCAGTTCGCCAAGGAGAAGAAGCCCTTCCTCACCTACTGGTACGCGCCCCAGTGGCTGTTCAGGAAGGTGCCGATGACCGAGGTGAAGCTGCCCGCGTACAAGGAGGGCTGCGACGCGGACGCGGCCAAGGTCGCCTGCGGCTATCCGCGCACCCCGCTGCGCAAGTACCTCAACACCGGCTTCGCGCACGGCGGCGGCAGGGCCGCGGCCTTCCTGAAGAGTTTCCGGTGGACGACCGAGGACCAGAACGAGGTCTCCCTGATGATCGCCGACCGGAGACTGAGCCCCCAGGAGGCCGCGAAGAAGTGGGTGGCGAGCCACCCGTCGGTGTGGAGGAAGTGGCTCTCCTAGCGTCCCTGGCGTCCGAACCCGCCCGCCTCGCTCACCCGTGTTGGCCCGGCCGGTAGTGCCCCGGGACCATACGGGTGGTCACGGCGAACCGGTTCCACGCGTTGATCACGATGATCGAGGCGATCAGCTGCGTCAGCTGCACCTCGTCGAAGTGCTTGGCGGCCCGCTCGTAGACCTCGTCCGGCACGAAGCCGTCGGTCACCACGGTGACGGCCTCGGTCAGCTCGATCGCGGCCAGCTCCTGCTCGGTGTAGAAGTGCTTCGACTCCTCCCACGCGCTGAGCTGGACGATGCGCTGGACGCTCTCGCCCGCCGCGAGCGCGTCCTTGGTGTGCATGTCGAGGCAGTACGCACAGTGGTTGAGCTGCGAGGCACGGATCTTCACCAGCTCGAACAGCTTGGCGTCCAGGCCCTTACGGGCGGCTCCGTCCAGCCGGACCATCGCCCTGTAGACCTCGGGCGCGTGCTGCGCCCAGGCCAGGCGAGGGGTGTGCTCGGGCGCGTACTCGATCGTCTCGTCTGTGGTCATGGTTCAACCGTAGGGGCCAGGCAGCCCAGGGGTATGGTCCATTTCCATGGGGAAAACGTGGGCCACTCAGGCAGCCCGGACCACTCTGGGCATCGACCTCCACCTGGAACCGGCCGCCGGTCCGGGCCTGCGCCGGGGGCTGACCGACGCCCTGCGCGAAGCCGTGCGCAGCGGCCGGCTGCTCCCCGGCACCCGGCTGCCCTCCTCCCGCTCGCTCGCCACCGACCTGGCCATCGCCCGCAACACCGTCGCCGACGCCTACGCCGACCTGGTCGCCGAGGGCTGGCTCACCGCCCGGCAGGGCTCCGGCACCAGGGTCGCGACCGGGCTGCCCGCGGTACCCGCCGGGCGGCGGGCACCGGCCGCCGACGGTGCGGCCGCCCACCGGCCCGCCTACGACCTGCGGGCCGGCTTCCCCGACGTCTCCGCCTTCCCCCGCGCCGAGTGGCTCAGGGCCGCCCGCCGTGCCCTGACCGCCGCCCCCAACGAGGCCTTCGGCTACGGCGATCCGCGCGGCCGCCCCGAACTGCGCACCGCGCTCGCCGGCTACCTCGCCCGCGCCCGGGGAGTGCGCGCCGACCCCGAACGGATCGTGATCTGCGCCGGGTTCACGCACGGCCTGAGCCTGCTCGGCCGAGCGCTGCGGGCCCGCGGGGCGGACACGGTCGCCGTGGAGTCGTACGGCCTCGACGAGCACTGGCGGTCGCTGACCGCGGTCGGGCTGCGCCAGGTGCCGCTGCCCTTCGACGAACTCGGCACCGACACCAGGGAGCTGGCCCAGGGGCCGGCCGCCGTGCTGCTGACCCCCGCGCACCAGTTCCCGATGGGCGTGCCGCTCCACCACGACCGGCGGGCCGCGGTGGTGGACTGGGCCCGGCGCACCGGCGGCCTGGTCCTGGAGGACGACTACGACGGCGAGTTCCGCTACGACCGCCGGCCCGTCGGCGCCCTCCAGGGCCTCGCCCCCGACGAGGTGGTCTACCTGGGCACGGCCAGCAAGGCCCTGGCCCCCGGGCTGCGACTGGCCTGGATGGTGCTGCCGACGGCCGTGGCCCGGACGGTGACGGCGGTCAAGGGCGACGTGGACACCTGCGGAGCGCCCGACCAGCTGACGCTGGCCGAGTTCATCGCCTCCGGCGCCTACGACCGTCATGTCCGCGCGTCCCGCTCCCGCTACCGGCGGCGGCGGGACGCCCTGGTCGCGGCCCTCGCCGACCGCGCCCCGGCGGTCCGGGTCACCGGCATCGCGGCCGGGCTGCACATCGTCCTGCGGCTCCCGCCCGGCACCCAGCACCGGGTGATCCGGGGCGCCGCCGAGCGCGGCCTCGCCCTCGAAGGGCTCACCCCGCGCCACCGCCACCCGGACGCGGCCACCGAGCCCCCGGACGCGCTCGTCCTCGGCTACGGCACCCCCGCCGACCACGCCTGGTCGGGGGCGCTGGACATCCTGTGCGCGGTGCTGTCCGACGCGACCGCGGCCAACGCCCGATGAATTCCCCGGCAATGGTCCCCGTAATTGAATTCAGGGGCTAGAGTCTCCCTCATGAGCAATGGTGATCAGATATCCCGTGTGGCCCTCAAGAAAATCACCCCGGACGTCTCCGCGGCGATGGGTTCCCTGCATGCCGCCGCCGTCACCGCGGCCCAGGACGCCAAGGTCGAACCCGAACTCCTGGAACTGGTGAGAATCCGCGCCTCCCAGCTGAACGGCTGCGCGTTCTGCCTCGACATGCACACGAAGGACGCTCGCGCGCAGGGCGAGACCGAGCAGCGGATCTACGCCCTGAACGCGTGGCGGGAGACCCCCTTCTTCACCGAACGGGAGCGGGCCGCACTGGCGTTGACCGAGGCCGTGACCTTCGTCGCCGACGGCCACGTGCCCGACGACGTCTACGCGGAGGTCGCCGGGGTCTTCGACGAGGCACAGGTCGCGGCGCTCGTGTGGGCGGCGACCGTCATCAACGCGTACAACCGGATCGCCATTGCCACGCGGATGGTGCCGGGGGCTTATCAGCCCAAGCGGGCCGAATAAAAACAGCCCGATATCCGGCCCGGTGAATTATCGCCGGGCCGGTTTTGTTGCGTCTTTTTTGTTGCGTCTTTTCGGCTGCGGGTGCGTGGGGGCTGGTCGCGCAGTTCCCCGCGCCCCTAAAGGGGCGCTATCGACTCCGGCGCCTTTTCGTCGAGCCACTTCCGCCACTCCGGTGCCCGTACCGCCGCGCCGGCCTTCGCCGGGCCGCCCACCCAGCGGGTCACCGGTCTGATCCCGTGCAGGGCGTTGACCAGCCACACCTCCCGGTCCGCCAGGTCGGCCAGGGTCCGTTCCCGGTGGGCGACGCGGATGCCGAGGCGTTCCGCGCGCTCCTGGACCAGCGCCAGGGTCACCCCGGGCAGCACCGGCAGCCGGGGCGGAGGCAGGCACAGCGTGTCGCCCTCCCACCAGAGCACGCTCGTGGTGGCCGCCTCCAGGACCACCCCGGCCGGTCCCACCAGGACCGCCTCCTGGGCCCCCGCCTCGACCGCCCGGGACCGCAGCCGGGCCAGGGCGTCCAGGTCGGGTCCCTTGCGGCGGGGCACGGCACGCGGATCGGGCTGGCCGACCGCCCAGACCTCGACGGCGGAGCCCAGCGGCGGCGCGTGCCGCAGCCGCAGCCGCACGTGGTGGGGTGTGAGTTCGACGCGGGGGAACCACTCGCCGGTACGGGGCAGCGCGGCCGTCATGTCCCGCCAGAACTCCAGCAGCCGGTGGGCCGGTGGCCCGTCGCACTCGCCGCAGGACCGCACGAAGCGCTCCCGGTGCCGGTGCAGGCCGCGCACCCTGCCGTTGCGCACCAGCCAGGAGTCCGCGACCAGCAGCGGTTCGCCGGCCCCCGCGTCCTCGGCGGGCCGCAGCCCGGCGCGCGGCGACCATGCCAGCACGCCTTCCGACACCGCCTGCTGTGTCATGGCCCCTCCCTCCCTCGTCCGGCCCTTCGTCATGCTCAGTATTTACGGCCCGCCAGCGCGGGCGCCCCGCCCCGCGGCCCGTACGGCGCGTGCTCCAGCCAGGATCCGCAGGACGGCAGGACCGGCGCCAGCGCCGCCGCCGCGCGCTGCCGCAGCCGTACGCTCCGCCGCTGCGGCCGCAGATGCTCCAGGGCGGCCCCGGCGGCCTCGCTGTTGAACAGGGCCGCGGCCCGCCGTACCGCCGCGAAGTCCGCCACGGCGCCGGTCGCGGCCGTGCCGGTCGTGGCCGCCTCCGTCGCGACCGCGTCCGCCGCCGCCGCCGCGTCGGCGATCCCGCTGTTCATGCCCCGCGCCCCGAACGGCGGGAACAGGTGCGCGGCCTCCCCGACGAGCAGCACCCGCTGGTGCGGGTCGGTGAAGGAGGCCGCGACCTTGCGCAGGAAGCGGTACGTCGACACCCACAGGATCCGGTCTGCGTATTCCCCGTGTCCCTCGCCCACCACCCCGGGCAGCCAGCGGCGGACGGCCTTCTCGGTGCCGTACTCCTCCACCGGGTCGTGGGCGTGGCACTGGAGGTCCACCTGGAAGCCCCCGGTGAACGGCACCCGCATCACGCTGCGGCCGCCGACCCCCGGATGCTCGTAGTGGAAGACCCGTTCGAGGGGCAGCTCGGCGCCCGGCCGGTCCGCCACGTCGACGACCACGTGGAAGCCCTCGCCGTGGGTGCCCTCCATGGGGATGCCCAGCCCGGCCCGGACGGCGGACCGGGCGCCGTCCGCCGCGATCACGTACCCGCACGTCAGCTCCCGGCCGTCCGCGCAGCTCAGCGACACGCCCGAGGCGGTGGTGCGGACGCCGATCACGCGCGCGTTCCACACCGACTCCACGCCCGCGTCCGCGCAGGCTTCCCGCAGGAAGCGTTCGGTGTCCACCTGGCGCAGGCTGGTGAAGGGCGGCCGGCCGGACGGCGGCGGGAAGGTGCGGGAGTACACCTCCCGCCCCCGGTACAGGGTCCGTCTGGTGTGCCAGGTCCGGCCGTACGAGGTGATCGCCGCGGCCAGCCCCGGCCGCATCCCGTCGAGCAGCGCGAGCGTCTCGCGGTGCACGAACAGGGCCCGGCTGCCCGGCCGTTCACGGTCCTCGGGGTCCGCCTCCAGCAGCATCACCGGCAGCCCGTGCGCGCGCAGCGCCAGCGCCGCCGACAGGCCCACGGGCCCGGCGCCGACCACGACGACCGGGGTCACGCGCCCACCCCCGCCGCCAGCATCCGGGTGATCTCCACCCGCTTCACCTTCCAGGTCGCCGTCATCGGCAGCTCCTCGAACCGCCACTGCCGGGGCTCGGCCATCGCGGGCAGGTCGGCGGTCGCCACCCGCCAGCGCTCCGGGTCCAGCGGCCGGTCCCCGCGCACGCACACCACCGGCACCGGCTCCCGGTCCGCGCCCGGCACGATGACCACCTCACGCAGTTCCTCCAGCCGGTCCATGAGGGCGTCCTCGACCTCCAGGTTGCTGTGCACGGAGTCGATCCGGTCGATCTCCCGGTCGATCAGGTACAGCGCGCCCAGCCGGCTCCGGTAGCCCATGTCGCCCATCTGCCACCACTCGCCGTCCAGTTGTCGCTCGTACTGCTCGCGGGCGCCGAGGTAGGTGAGGATGCGGCCCCGGGTGCGGGCCTCGATCCGGCCGGGGGTGCCGGGCGCGGCGGGCTGGCCGTCGGGGCCGGTGACCCGGACCCGGGTGAAGCCGGGGATCCCGGTGCCGACCCGCCGCCCGTCCATGCGGGCCACGCTCCGGCGCGTGAACCACTGGAAGGCGACCGGTCCGGTCTCGCTCTGCCCGTACAGCTGGAGCAGCCAGGGGCTACGGCGCTTCGAGGCGTCGAGCAGCCGTCGTACCGTGCGCGGATGGATGGCGTCGAAGGTCGAGCCGTACGACTTCACCCGGGACAGCGGGGCGCCGGGCGCGTCCGCCAGCTCCTCCCACAGCACGAAGGTGTTGGGGTGGGTCTCCACGATGCCGGGGCGGTGCCGGGCCAGCATCGGGCCGACCTTCGCCGGGTCGGGGTCGGTGATCAGCAGCAGCGGGCTGCCGTAGTGCAGCAGGACGCCCAGCAGGTGGTAGAAGCGCGAGTGCACGAAGGACATGTGCAGGGCCGCGACCTCGCCGCGGGTGGGCCAGCCCATCGCCTGCTGCGGGACCAGGCGGTTCCACATGGTCTGCGGGCAGTGCACGGCCAGTTTGGGGACGCCGGTGGTGCCGGAGCTGTGGGTGATCAGGGCGGGTTCGCGCGGGTGCAGCCGGATCGGCGCCGGGACCTCGGCACCGGCGTGCTCCGCGAGGGACACCACGCCCGGCACGCTGTCGACGGTGAGCGTCTGCCGGACCAGGCCCCTGACCTCCAGGCCGGCCAGCTTCGCCCCGTCCGTGACCAGCCACGGCTGCCGGAGCCGGGCGAGCAGCTTGCCGACCACCTCGCCGGCCAGCGCGGGGGAGAGCAGCACGGGCACCGCGCCGATCCGGGAGACCGCGCAGGTCAGCAGCACGATGTCGACGTTGTCGGTCTTGTGCACGACGACCTGCTCGGCGGGCCGCACCCCGGCCGCCCACAGCCGCGCCGACAGGTCCTCGACCGTGTCGGCCAGTTCCGGGTAGCTCAGGCGGACCCCGAGGTCCGGATGGGTGTCCAGGGGGCGGTCCAGGGTGACGAACACCCCGCCGTGCCGCTCGGCCGCCCGCCGGAACAGCGGGCCGAGGTAGAAGCCGCGGTCGCCGATGAGGGACTCCTGCATGGGGACGTACCTTTCAGTCGGGTCGGTCGGGGCCGGGGTCACCACGCGCCCCGGCGGACCAGATGGCGGCGCAGCTTGCCGGTCGAGGTGCGGGGCAGGGAGGACAGGAGACTGACGCTGCGCGGCACCTTGAAGGCGGCCAGGTGCTCCCGGGCCAGCCGCAGCAGTTCCTCCTGGAGTCCGGCCGGCGCCGGGGTGACGGCGGGGACGACGAAGGCCCGCAGCCGTACCGCGCCGGTCCCGTCCGGCACCGCCGCCACCGCGACCTCCCGCACCGCCGGATGGGACCGCAGCACGGCCTCCACCTCCAGCGGGGAGACGGTGATCCCGCCGACCATCTCCATGTCGTCGGCGCGGCCCAGGTGCCGGTAGGCGCCGTCGGGTTCGCGGACCGCCCGGTCGTGGGTGGCCAGCCAGCCGCCGACCAGGGTGCGCGCGGTCTCCTCGGGCCGGTTGAGGTAGCCGGGCGTCACCGTCGGCCCGCGCACCCACAGCTCGCCCTCGTGGCCGTCGGGCACCGGCCGTCCGTTGTGGTCGCGCAGCTCCACCTCGAAGCAGGGCACCGGACGGCCCACACTGCCGGGGTGGTTGTGGCCGAGGCTGTTGGCGCAGAAGGCGTGCCCGGCCTCGGTGGAGCCGATCTGCTCCAGGACCGGCGCGCCCAGCAGCTCCGCGACCCGCTCCCCGAGCCCGTCCGGCAGCCCCTCGCCGGCCGACACGGCGGCCCGTACCGAGGCGAAGCACGCCTGGTGCCCGGTCCCCCGGTCGGCGACCAGCGCCGCGTACGCGGACGGCACCGAGTACAGCAGGGTCACCCGGTGCCGGGCGACCAGCTCGTCCACGGCGGCGGGCGCCGGACGCCGGTCCACCAGGACCGCGCTCGACCCCGAGAACAGCGGGAAGACGAAGGCGTTCCCGAAGCCGTAGGCGAAGTACAGCTTGGACACCGACAGGGTGACGTCGTCCTGGGTGACGCCGAGCAGCGGCCAGCCGATGAGGTCGTAGTACGCCGCCGGGTGGGCATGCGTGTGGACGACCCCCTTGGGCTTGCCCGTCGTCCCCGAGGTGTACTGGATGTACAGCGGGCTGTCCGCGTCGACCGGACGGGCGGGGAACGGTTCGGCGGCCGGGGCGAGCGCGAGCAGCTGGTCGGCGCCGAGCCGGGCGTGCCGGCCGAAGCGGTCCTCCAGGCCGGGTCCGGTCAGGCAGAGCACCGCCTCCGTGTCGGCGGCCATGAACGTGTGGTCGGCGGCGGGCAGTTCGGGGTTGACCAGGACGGCCACGGCCCCGATCCGGGCGACCGCGAGGAAGGCCACCACCCAGGCGATGCCGTCGGGCAGCGCGAGCACCACCCGGTCGCCGGGGGCCACGCCCTGGGCGGCCAGGACGGTGGCGGCCCGTGCCCCGAGGTCGTGCACCTCGCCGTGGGTCCAGGCGCGGTGGCCCTGGTGGAAGGCGGGACGGTCGCGCCAGCCGTGCCGCTCGGCCAGTTCGGCGAGACGAGCGGCGAGGTTGTCGGCGCCGGTGCTGGTGCCGCTGCCTGTGCCTGTGCCTGTGTTGGTGGTCGATGTCTTGGTGGTGCGGGCGGGGGCGGGGGCCTGGGTCATCGGGCGGCCTCCTCCACGGTGTCCGCCGCGGCCGACGCCGTGTGCTCCCGCAGCGCCCGCATCTGCGCGGCCGTCTTCAGCAGCATCTCGTCGTACTCGGCGGCCGGGTCGGAGTCCAGGACGATCGCCCCGCCCGCGCCCAGCTGCATCCGGCCGTCGGCGATCACGGCCGTACGGATGACGATGTTGAGATCGGCGCCGCCGCTGCACCCCAGGTAGCCGAGTGCTCCCGAGTACACGCCCCGGGCCTCGGTCTCCAGCGTGTCGATGATCTCCATCGTGCGCAGCTTGGGGGCGCCGGTCATCGAACCGCCCGGGAAGCAGGCCCGCACGCAGTCCACGGCGTCCGTCCCGGCCCGCAGCCGTCCGGTCACCGTCGACACCAGCTGGTGCACGGTCGCGTACGACTCGGTGGCCATCAGGCGGGGGACCCGGACGGTTCCGGTACGGCAGACCCGGCCCAGGTCGTTGCGGAGCAGGTCGACGATCATCAGGTTCTCGGCACGGGTCTTGGCGTCCGCCGCCAGCGCGTCCCGCAGCCGGTCGTCCTCGAACGGCGTCGCCCCGCGCGGCGCGGTCCCCTTGATGGGCTTCGCCTCGGCCACCCCGTCCCGGGTGATCCGCAGGAACCGCTCCGGCGAGGAACCGGCCACGTCCAGCACGCCGAAGCGCAGGAAGGCCGCGTACGGCGCCGGGTTGACGCGGCGCAGCTCCCGGTAGAAGGCGTACGGGTCCGTCGGGGCGGGCAGCCGGGCCGCGTCGGTCAGACACACCTCGTAGCTGGTGCCGGCCCGCAGCTCCCGCCGGCAGGACTCGATGTCGGAGAGGTAGGCGGCCCGGTCGCGCACCAGCCACGGCTCGGCGGCCTCCAGGTCCGGCTCCCCGGCCGCCGGCGGGGCCGGCCGGGGCGCGTCCGGCGCCAGGAAGCTGAGCTGGGCCAGCGTGTCGGTCAGCCACTCCTCGGCCGCCCGCGCGGCCTGCGGCGAGTCCTCCGCCAGGCAGACCGCGTAGGTGACGTCCTCCTCGTGGTCCACGGCGATCAGCCGGTCCGCGAACAGCCAGCAGGCGTCCGGGGTGTCGGCCCGGTGCCGGTTCGGGGAGCCGCAGTCGGCCTTGGTCTCGTAGCCGAAGTAGCCGACATAGCCGCCGGTGAAGTCGAAGGGCAGCCCGTCCGCGTCCACCCGGCGGCTGCTCAGCTGCCGCTTCAGGTAGTCGAAGACGCTGGCGGACACCTTGCGCGCCGGCCGTCCGGCCCGCTCGACCACGCACCGCCCGGCCGTGACGTCGTAGCGCACGAACTCGGCGAGCGGGCCGCTGTCGTCGCCCAGGAACGAGAAGCGCGAGCGGCCCTGCTCCACCAGCGAGCTGTCCAGCCAGAACGCGCGGGGCGAGGCGGCGAAGAGGCGGCCGAAGGCGGCCTCCGTGTCGATGGCGCCGGCCACCTGCCGGGTGTGCAGGCGGTAGGCGGGCACGTCACCGGAGCGGGGCCGGGGGACGGCCGTGCGGGACACGGACCCGGTCCCGGAACCGGGCCCCGCCGTCCGCGCCGACTGCCTCGAACGGGCGGCGCCGGCCGGGAGACCGAACCCCGCCGCACCGGCCGCGTCCACCGCACCGGCCGTGCTCACCGCGTCCGTCGCGGCCCGCGGCCGGGGGATCGCCGCCTCGGTCGGCGGGACGGCGGTGTTCTTGGTACGTGCCCTGCGGGCCCGGCGGGCGGTGAGGTTGCGGAAGTTCACCAGCATCCGGTGGCCGTACTCGGTGAGCACCGACTCCGGGTGGAACTGCACGCCCCACAGCGGCCGTTCGCGGTGCCGCAGTCCCATCAGGACACCGTCCTCGGCCCAGGCGGTGGCCTCCAGGGCGGCGGGCAGCGGCTCGTGCACCGCGAGGGAGTGGTAGCGGACCGCGGTGAAACCCTGGGTCAGCCCCTCGAAGAGGTCCCGTCCGTCGTGCCGGACCCGGGTCAGATGCCCGTGCCTGGGCTGCGGCGCGGGCGCCACCCGGGCGTTCTCCCCGAGCGCGATGCCCTGGTGGCCCAGGCACACCCCGAGCACGGGGACCGTGGCCTCGGCGATCAGCCGGGCGCTGATGCCGAAGTCACGGGCGTCGCCCGGGTGTCCGGGCCCCGGCGACACCACCACGTTGTCGAACTCCGCGAGAGCGGGCGGTGCCGGCTCGTCGTTGCGGATCACCACCGGTTCCTCGCCGTTGACCTCGGCGATCAGCTGGAACAGGTTGTAGGTGTACGAGTCGTAATTGTCGATGAGCAGGGTCTTCACCCGCCCACCTCCCTCGGGTCGTTCCCGGGCCTATGCGGCCCGTCGTTTGTGCCGCCCGCGCAGGGCCTGGAGCGGGGGATACAGCCATTTCTTGAAGAAACGCTGCAGTCGCGGCATGAGAATCCACGTGACAAGCGCTGTCACGCAGAGGCAGAGCACCAGGGTGCGAATGAGCGGATTGAGGCCACCGAGATGGGGAATCACGATGATATTGAAGAGCAGGACGGGCGGAAACACCGCGCTCATGTTGATGAACCACAGTTTCCATTTCGCCGGCGGGGTGGGCGGCGGCGGCGCGGGCGGCGGCCCGGCCAGTGAGTCGAACCACTCCTTCGACCCCCGTACGCTACGGCGCCCGGTGGGCCGGGCGATGCCGTCCGTGCGGGTCTCCCACTGGCCACGATCTGGGGAGTTCTCCCAGTCCAGCGCGGAGTCCTCGGTGGCGAAGCGATACACGACATGCCATTCCGCCTCCTGGTCGACTAGGACACCGCCACCGAGGAACCCCGGTCGGCGGGCGCTCGCGCCCAGCATGGCCCACCCCCAGGAGTGGAAGTCGGCCTCGCGACCCGGCAGCACGTGATAGGCCACGGTGACGGTGACGGGATTACTGGTCACGGTGTCCTTTACGGAATCGACACACGGCGCGTTCAAAGATTCAACGAGTTTTTTTGTTGTCCGGATCGTTACTTTTTATAGCGCTTTCTGTGAGCTTGCTGTGGTCTGCCGTCGGCTACTTCAGGTAACTCTCCCGCAATTCTCGAAAGTGCTTGCCGGGTCGGCCGTGAAAGTTGCACGATCGCCGTCCGAGAACGAAGGAGGACGCCATGTCGAGGTACGTCTGGAATTTGACCGACGAGGGTCGACAGGCAATCGATCAGGCGCGTTCCATGATCGAACCGGCGCGAAAAGAAGTGACCGCACACCCGCTTTACCAGCGAATATCGGACCGGGAACACCTGGCCACTTTCATGGCCCACCACGCGTTCGCCGTCTGGGATTTCATGTCGCTGCTCAAGTCGCTCCAGAGGGAACTGACCTGCGTCGACGTGCCCTGGGTACCGCGCGGCTCGGCGGTGGCCCGCCGGCTGATCAACGACATCACGCTGGTCGAGGAGAGCGACGAGCTGAACGGCGGCTTCACCAGCCACTTCGAGCTGTACCGGGCCGCCATGACCGAGGCGGCGGCCGACACCGTCCCCCTCGACACCTTCATCGCGCTGATCGCGGAGGGCCATGACGTCCCGGCGGCCCTGCGGGTGGCCCAGGTCCCCGCCCCGGCGGCCGAGTTCGTCCGCACGACCTTCGGCATCATCGCCGACCGCCCGCTGCACTGCCGCGCGGCCGCCTTCGCGTTCTCCCGCGAGGACCTGATCCCGGACATGTTCGACCAGGTCATCAAGGAGGAGGGCACCGACCGCTTCCCGCTCTTCCGGGACTACCTCGCCCGCCATATCGAGGTCGACGGCGAGGAGCACACCCCCATGGCCCTCCAGATGGTCGCCGACCTGTGCGGCACCGACGACCAGCGCTGGCACGAGGCCGTCGACACCGTCCTCCTCGCCCTGGAGGCCAGGTCCCGCCTGTGGGACGGCATCACGGCCGCGATGGACTGACCGGTCCGGCCGCCTCGGGGCCGGCGCCCTCCGTGTCCGGCGCCTCCCCGAAGCGGGCCAGCGCCAGCGACCCCGCCACGGCCACCGCGAACCCGAGCACCGCGAGCCAGGTGAACCCTTCCCGGGTCCGGTCCCCGAGCCACACCACGCCCACCGCCGCCGGGCCGATCGTCTCGCCGACGACCATGCCGGCCGTCGCCGTGGTCACCGAACCGCGCTGGAGGGCCGATGTCAGCAGCATGAAGGCTGCGCCGCCACCGACCAGCAGCGCATAGGTCGCGGGCTCGGTGAGCAGCCCGGCCGGCCGCAGGGTGTCGATCAGCCGCACCGACACCTCCACCACCCCGAACCCGAACCCCGCCCCGAGCCCCAGCAGCAGAGCCCGCCCCGGCCCGGTCAGCCGCCCGCCCGCGAGGCCGAGCAGCAGGACCCCCACGGCGGTGCCGAGCATCACCCACTTCAAGGTCATGGAGCCGGCCCGGTCGCCCTCCGGCCCCGACGCCAGTCCCAGCATCGCGAGCCCCGCGCACACCACCCCCACCGCGGCCCACTCCACCCCGCTCAGCCGCACCCGCAGCAGCCGCGCGGCGACCACCGCCGTCACCGCGAGGCTCGACGCCAGGGCCGCGCTCACCGCGTAGATGGGGAGCGACCGCAGCGCGAGGATCTGGAACACGAACCCGAGCCCGTCCAGCCCCAGTCCGACGACGTACCGCCACTGCCGCACGGCCCGCAGCAGCAGCGCGGCCTCCCCGCCGGCGCCGTCACCGGCGGCCCGTGCGGCCATCGCCTGGAGGACCGTCGCCGTACCGAAGCAGATCGCGGCCGCGAGGGCGCACACCATTCCGAAGAGCACAGAGGGACTGTAGGGGAGGGGAGCGTGCGGTGATCGGGAGAAGAGTAAGAAGCGGGCCCGGGGCGATCCCGGACCCGCTGTTCCCGTCCCTCGGGGGTCAGCTCGCGCCGGCCAGCCAGGCGGTGGCGTTCAGGGCGAGGGCGGCGTTGGTGGCGCCGGTGTCGTTCCACCCGTCGTACAGCGTGTTGCCGGACTGGCCGGTGCCGTCGTCGATGGGGGAGCTGTCGCCCCAGAAGGCGACCCGGCCGCTGCCGAAGGTGCTGGTCGCGAAGAAGGCGCCGGTGTTGCCGGAGTAGCCGCTGCGGTACACCAGCCCCTTGACGGCGGAGTTGTCGGAGGGCTTGAGGGTGGCGGTGGTCCCGTCGGCGATCAGGCTCTTGGTGACCGTGCCGAAGCCGCCGTGCAGCACCGCGTTGCCGCTGTCCGTGATGGCCTTCGGGTAGCCGGAGCCGATGTCCAGCGAGTCGATCGAGAGGCCGAACGGGTCGGTCGAGTCGACGCTGTTGTTGGTCATCAGGTCGTTGAGGATCTCGACCGCGTCGTAGCCGTCGTTGTTGCGGTCGGCGCCGGTGTGGTCGGAGATCATGAAGAGACCGCCGCCGGCCTTCACGAAGTTCATGATCGCCGTCTTCTCGGCGGTGGTGAACTTGGTGTTGGGCTCCGGCAGCACCAGCGCGTCGAACTTCGACAGGTCGGTCGTCGACGAACCGCCGTAGGCGAGGGCGCTGGTGGCGGTCTTGAGGCTGTAGTCGCCGGTCTTCTGGAGCGCGATGCCCCACGACGAGAGCGCGCCGGTCCAGTCCTTGTCGGAGGACGGGGAGGAGTCCTGGGCGAGCGGGTCGGGCTTGCTGGTGGAGATGATCCAGTCCGCGTTGCCGGCCTCCTCGGCGTGGCCGTCGTCGAACAGGATGTTGTAGGTGCCGGCCGCGTGTGCGGGGGTCGCGGCGCTGGTGGCCTGGACGGCGGCACCGGCCGCGATCAGGCCGAGCACGGCCAGGGCCGTGGTGAGTTCGCGGCGGGGGGTGGCGAAGCCGGGCATCTGTCATTCCTCCATCGGTGGGGGGTGCGAGAGGGATGGCGGTGCGGGTGGTGCGTCGGGGG
The DNA here is from genome assembly GCF_014645815.1 of Streptomyces fuscichromogenes. Classification (GTDB taxonomy): domain Bacteria; phylum Actinomycetota; class Actinomycetes; order Streptomycetales; family Streptomycetaceae; genus Streptomyces; species Streptomyces fuscichromogenes. Next base: position 146,911 of record NZ_BMML01000014.1, read on the forward strand.
TCGTTCTGCGCGCGTAGAGTTCGAAGTTGATCGTTCACCCACGGGCAGTTGGACGGTACCGGCGGGACGCGGTGCGCCGACAGGAACCCCGGCCGCTTCACATGATTTTCTTACCTGTGCATGACAAGTCGGTGCTCCGGCGCCCGACTGCCGATCATGGCCGGATCCGGACTCTTGTCCGGTGCTCCCGACGGCCCCTACTTTTTGAGCAGTTGCTCAATCCGTTCGGTCAGTCGAAGGGGTGCGGTGTGGCCAGAGCCGGAGGGAAGAGGTCGGTCGAGCCGTCCGGGAACGCCGGTTCGGCGGCGACGCGGGCGGCGCTGGTCGCGGCGGCTGCCGACGCACTGCGCGAGGTGGGTTTCGCCGGGGCCAGCGCGCGGGAGATCGCCCGCCGGGCCGGCTGCCAACAGTCGCTGGTCTTCTACCACTTCGGTTCGGTGGCCAAGCTGCACCTGGCGGCCCTGGACCGGGTCAGCGGTGCGCGCGACACGCGCTACCGGGCGATGGCCGAGGAGTCCCAGAGCATCGGCGACCTGGTGCGGGCCGCCAGGGCCGTCTTCGACGAGGACCTGGACCAGGGCCATGTGACCGTGCTCGTCGAGATGATCGCCGCCGCCCAGTTCACCCCGGAGCTCCGCCCGGAGGTCGCCGCCCGGATCCGTCCGTGGCGCACCTTCGCCGCCGACAGTGTCCGCGAGGCCCTCGCCGGCTCTCCCGCCGCCCGGCTGATGCCCCCCGAAGAACTCGCGCACGCGATCGTCGCCCTGTACCTGGGCCTGGAGATGCTCGCCGGCCTCGAAGAGGAACGCGAGCCCGCGCTGGCCCTGTTCGACCGTGCCGCGAAGATCGCCTCCCTCCTCGACATCTTCAGACGAAAGAGGAAGACATGACCAGTGACAGACGTGCCTGGCTGCTCTTCGCCGGGTGGTTCCTGACCGGAGCCTGCTACCTGCTCGCCCTTCTCACCGTGCTGTCGGTCGGGCTCCTCATCCTGCCGGTCCCGGTGGCCGGCACCCTCGTGCTGGCCACGCGCCGGGACACCCGGCGGAGCCTGCCCGGCCTGCTCTCGGGCGCGAGCCTGCCCCTGTTCCTGCTCGCCTACCTGAACCGGCACGGCCCCGGCACCTACTGCACCTCCTCGGCCACCGCCGACAGCTGCACCGAGGGCCTGCTCGACCCGTGGCTCCTGCTGGCCGGCGGCCTGCTCGTGCTGGCCGCCGGTCCCGCGCTGTTCCTCAGGACGCGCCGACGCCGGGTGAACAGCTCCGCGGTGAGCCCCACCGCGTAGTCCGCACCCGCCCACCGCAGCCTCCGCCTGCTAGGCGCTCAGCACCCCCCACAGCTGCTCGATCCCCCATTCCAGGTCCTCCTCCTCGACCACCAGGGGCGGAGCGATCCGCACCGTCGCCCCGTGGGTGTCCTTCACCAGCACCCCCCGCTCCATCAGCCGCTCCGAGACCACCCGCCCCGACCCCACCCCCGGGTCCACGTCCACCCCGGCCCACAGCCCCCGCCCCCGCACGGCCGTCACCCGCCCGCTGCCCGCGATCTCCGCGAGCCGCCGATGCAGCAGGTCTCCCAGTTCGGCCGCCCGCTCCTGGAACTCCCCGGTCCGCAGCATCGCGATCACCTCCAGCCCCACCGCGCAGGCCAGCGGGTTCCCGCCGAAGGTCGACCCGTGCTCCCCGGGCCGGAACACCCCGAGCACGTCGGCGCCCGCCACCACCGCCGACACCGGCAGCACCCCGCCCCCCAGCGCCTTCCCGAGGAGGTACACATCCGGTACGACCCCCTCGTGCTCGCACGCGAAGGTCCGCCCGGTCCGCCCCAGCCCCGACTGGATCTCGTCCGCGACGAACAGCACCCCCCGCTCCCGGGTCAGCTCCCGCACCCCCGCCAGATAGCCCTGCGGCGGCACCACGACCCCCGACTCGCCCTGGATCGGCTCCAGCAGCACCGCGACCGTGTTCTCGGTCACCGCGGCCCGCATCGCCGTCAGGTCCCCGTACGGCACGATCTCGAAGCCGGGCGTGTACGGCCCGAAGTCGGCCCGTGCCGCCGGATCCGTGGAGAAGCTGATCACGGTCGTCGTACGGCCGTGGAAGTTCCCGCCCGCCACCACGACCTTCGCCATCTCGGCCGGCACGCCCTTGACCCGGTACCCCCACTTCCGGGCGGTCTTCACCGCCGTCTCCACGGCCTCCGACCCCGTGTTCATCGGCAGCACCATCTCCATCCCGCACAGCTCGGCCAGCTCCGTGCAGAACGCGGCGAACCGGTCGTGGTGGAAGGCCCGGGAGGTCAGCGTCACCCGCTCCAGCTGAGCCTTCGCCGCCGCGACCAGACGCGGGTGGCCGTGCCCGAAGTTCAGCGCCGAATACCCGGCCAGGAAGTCCAGGTACCGGCGCCCCTCGACATCCGTCATCCAGGCGCCGTCGGCCCTCGCGATCACCACCGGCAGCGGGTGGTAGGTGGGCGCGCTGTGCGCGTCGGCGGCGGCGATGAGGGCTTCCGTAGTGGTCACGGCGACTCCAGGGGGCGCGGCGGAATGACCCCTTTCCTACCCTCTGCCCCTGCCCGACTGGTGGACGCCACGGCCCCCGGGCCCGGCGTGCCCGGTAATGTGACCTGCGGGCCGTGACTGGCGCGCTGGGGTCTGCCGTCACATTCCCGTCGTCCGCCCGAAGGGCGGGCTCCGCGGCGCCTGGTGCGTGCGGCTGCAAGGCGGAGGAGGGAGTCGACGCGGAGCGTCGGCGACTGACGACAACGCCGCAGACGTGCGTGCCAGGCGCCGCGGAGCAGGCGGGAATGTGATGGCAGACCCCGAGGATGGGACCGACCATCGGGGAGCGGCCTGCGTCCTGACCGAGTGCCGTGCGCCTGGGCCGAACCGTGAATGCCGAACGCCATCTCCGGAGGTCCCGAATGTCCGACCCGTCCGCGCCCCTGTCCACCGAGTCCAAGGCCTACCGCGCCGCCCTCGACGTGATCCGCGCGGTCGAGCCGCGGGTCGCCGACGCCATCGGCCAGGAGGTCGCCGACCAGCGCGAGATGCTCAAGCTGATCGCCTCCGAGAACTACGCCTCCCCGGCGACCCTGCTCGCGATGGGCAACTGGTTCAGCGACAAGTACGCCGAGGGCACCATCGGCCGCCGCTTCTACGCCGGCTGCCGCAACGTGGACACCGTCGAGGGGCTCGCCGCCGAGCACGCCCGCGAGCTGTTCGGTGCCCGGCACGCCTACGTCCAGCCGCACTCCGGCATCGACGCCAACCTGGTCGCCTTCTGGGCCGTCCTCGCCGACCGCGTCGAGGTCCCCTTCCTCGCGAGGACCGGCGTCCGCCAGGTCAACGACCTCTCCGAGGCCGACTGGGCGGAGCTGCGCCAGGCCTTCGGCAACCAGCGGATGCTCGGCATGTCCCTGGACGCGGGCGGCCACCTCACCCACGGCTTCCGCCCGAACATCTCCGGCAAGATGTTCGACCAGCGTTCCTACGGCACCGACCCGACGACCGGCCTGATCGACTACGACGCGCTGCGCGTCCAGGCCCGCGAGTTCAAGCCGCTGATCATCGTCGCGGGCTATTCCGCGTACCCCCGTCTGGTGAACTTCCGGATCATGCGGGAGATCGCCGACGAGGTCGGCGCGACCCTCATGGTCGACATGGCGCACTTCGCGGGCCTGGTCGCCGGCAAGGTCCTGACCGGCGACTTCGACCCGGTCCCGCACGCCCAGATCGTGACCACGACCACCCACAAGTCGCTGCGCGGCCCGCGCGGCGGCATGGTCCTGTGCGACGACTCCCTCAAGGACCAGGTCGACCGCGGCTGCCCGATGGTCCTCGGCGGCCCGCTCCCGCACGTCATGGCCGCCAAGGCCGTCGCCCTCGCCGAGGCCCGGCAGCCCGCCTTCCAGGACTACGCCCAGCGCATCGTCGACAACTCGCGCGCGCTGGCCGAGGGACTGATGCGCCGGGGCGCCACCCTGGTCACCGGCGGCACGGACAACCACCTCAACCTGATCGACGTGGAGACCTCGTACGGCCTCACCGGTCGCCAGGCCGAGACCGCCCTCCTCGACTCCGGCATCGTCACCAACCGCAACGCGATCCCCGCCGACCCGAACGGCGCCTGGTACACCTCCGGCATCCGCATCGGCACGCCCGCGCTGACGACCCGCGGCCTGGGCACGGCGGAGATGGACGAGGTCGCGGGCCTGATCGACCGCGTCCTGACCGCCACGGAGCCCGGCACCACGAAGTCCGGCGCCCCGTCCAAGGCCTCCCACGTCCTCGACGAGAAGGTCTCGACGGAGATCGCCCAGCGCGCGACGGACCTGGTCTCCGGCTTCCCGCTGTACCCGGAGATCGACCTCGGCTGATCGGCACCGCGAGGGGCAGCGCCCCGTCAGGGGCGCGGGGAACTGCGCGACAAGCCCCCACCGGGCCCGCAGTCCCCGCGCTCCGAAACCACCCCTCACCGCCGGGCCATTCCCACCCTCGCCCTCTGAGAGAATGGTGAACATGGCCTCTGACCGACCCCGCGTGCTCTCCGGCATCCAGCCCACCGCCGGCTCGTTCCACCTGGGCAACTACCTCGGCGCCGTCCGCCAGTGGGTAGCGCTCCAGGAGTCCCACGACGCCTTCTACATGGTCGTGGACCTGCACGCGATCACGGTCCCGCAGGACCCCGCCGACCTGCGCGCCAACACCCGGCTCGCCACCGCCCAGCTGCTCGCGGCCGGCCTGGACCCGGACCGCTGCACCCTGTTCGTGCAGAGCCATGTCCCCGAGCACGCCCAGCTCGCCTGGGTCATGAACTGCCTCACCGGCTTCGGCGAGGCCAGCCGGATGACCCAGTTCAAGGACAAGGCGGCCAAGCAGGGCACGGACCGCGCGAGCGTCGGCCTGTTCACGTACCCGATCCTCCAGGTCGCCGACATCCTGCTCTACCAGGCCAACGAGGTGCCGGTCGGCGAGGACCAGCGCCAGCACGTCGAGCTCACCCGCGACCTCGCCGAGCGTTTCAACGGCCGCTTCGGCGAGACCTTCACCATCCCGAAGCCGTACATCCTCAAGGAGACGGCGAAGATCTACGACCTCCAGGACCCGTCGATCAAGATGAGCAAGTCGGCGTCCACGCCGAAGGGTCTCATCAACCTCCTCGACGACCCGAAGGCGACCGCGAAGAAGGTCAGGAGCGCGGTCACCGACACGGAGACCGTGATCCGCTACGACGCCGCGGGCAAGCCGGGCGTCTCCAACCTCCTCACCATCCACTCCACCCTCACCGGCAGGTCGATCGCCGAGCTGGAGCAGGAGTACGAGGGCAAGATGTACGGCGCGCTCAAGACGGACCTCGCCGACATCATGGTCGACTTCGTCACCCCGTTCCGGGAGCGCACCCAGCAGTACCTGGACGACTCGGAGACCCTCGACTCGATCCTGGCCAAGGGCGCCGAGAAGGCCCGTGCGGTCGCGGCCGAGACCCTGGCCCAGGCCTACGACAGGGTCGGCTTCCTGCCCGCCAAGCACTGAGCGAAGCGAAGCGCTGCACATCACTTCGGCCGCGGCTGCCCGGGAGGCGGCCGTGGCCGTACAGTCGATAGCCGGACGCCCGGGTACGAACCCGACATGCGTCCGCCCACCACGACCGACGGGAGACGACGTGGGGACCGTAACGATCGGCGTGTCGATCGCGGTCCCGGAGCCTCACGGCAGCCTGCTCCAGGAGCGGCGCGCGGGCTTCGGCGACGCCGCGGCCCACGGCATTCCGACACACGTGACCCTGCTGCCGCCGACGGAGATCGACTCGGCGGCGCTGGCCGCGGTGGAGGCCCACCTGAGCGAGGTCGCCGCGGTGGGGCGGCCGTTTCCGATGCGGCTGTGCGGGACCGGTACGTTCCGGCCGTTGTCGCCGGTGGTGTACGTCCGGGTGGTCGAGGGAGCGGACGGCTGCGCCTGGCTGCAGCAGCGGGTGCGGGACGCGTCGGGGCCACTGGAGCGGGAGCTGCAGTTCCCGTACCACCCGCATGTGACGGTCGCCCACGGGATCGACGAGGCGGCGATGGACCGGGCGTTCGCCGAGCTGGCGGACTTCGAGGCCGAGTGGCCCTGCACGGGGTTCGCTCTGCACGAGCAGGGGCTCGACGGGGTGTGGCGGAAGCTGCGGGAGTACGTGTTCGGCGGGGCCGTTGTGCCGCCTCAGGTGGGGCATGCGGAGCGGGGGAGCATCGCGAGTCGGTAGCCCGCGGGTGGTTCGTGGCTGGTCGCGCAGTTCCTCGCGCCCCTCACGGGGCGCTTCAGATCGGAAGTCTCCGAAACAGACCCCGCGGCGCGTGCCGTAGCGCCGACATCACCACCCGCAGCGCGCCCGGCACCCACACCACCTCCGAGCGCCTGCGCAGGCCCACCTCGATGGCCGTCGCGACCGCCTCCGGGGTCGTGGCGAGCGGTGCCTCCTCCAGACCCTGTGTCATCTTCGACCGCACGAACCCCGGCCGGACGACCATCACGTGCACGCCCGTCCCGTGCAGGGCGTCGCCCAGGCCCTGGGTGAAGGCGTCCAGGCCCGCCTTGCTGGAACCGTAGATGAAGTTGGAGCGGCGGGCCCGCTCCCCGGCGACCGAGGAGAGGACCACCAGCGAGCCGTGGCCCTGCGCCTGCAAGGCCCGTGCGCTGACCAGGCCCGCCGAGACGGCGCCGGTGTAGTTGGTCTGGGCGACGCGCACGGCGTTCACCGGTTCGCGTTCGTCGGTCGCCTGGTCGCCGAGGATGCCGAAGGCGAGCAGCACCAGGTCGACGTCGCCGTTGGCGAAGACCTTGCCGAGCGCCGCCTCGTGGGACTCGGGGTCGAGCGCGTCGAAGGGGACGGTGTGCACGTCCGGGCCGAGGGCGCGCAGTTGCCCGGCGGCCTGTTCGAGGGCGGGGGAGGGGCGGCCCGCCAGCCAGACCGTACGGGTGCGGCGGGCGATCAGCCGGCGCGCGGTGGCCAGCGCGATCTCCGACGTACCGCCGAGGACGAGCAGGGACTGGGGCATTCCGAAAGCGTCCTTCACGGCGACTCCTGAGGGCTGGCGGAGGTCTGGCGGAGGTCTAGAGACCGAGACGGCGGGACAGGTCGGAGACGAAGACCCCGCGTGGGTCCAACTCGGCCCGCAGGGAACGGAAGTCGTCGAGGCGGGGGTACATCGCGGCCAGCAGTTCGGGGCGGAGCCGGGCGTCCTTGGCGAGGTAGACGCGGCCGCCGGCACCCGCGACCTCCTCGTCCAGTTCGTCGAGGAAGCCGGCGAGGCCGGGCAGCGCGGCGGGGATGTCCAGGGCGAGGGTCCAGCCGGGCACGGGGAAGGAGAGCCAGCCGGGGTCGGCGTCGCCGAAGCGTTTGAGGACGGCCAGGAAGGACGGGCAGCGGTGCTCGGCGATCCGGCCCACGATCCGGCGCAGGGCGGCCTCCTGGCCGTGCCCGACGACGAACTGGTACTGCACGAAGCCGGCCCGGCCGTAGACGCGGTTCCAGTGCGGAACGCCGTCCAGGGGGTGGAAGAACGTGGCGATGCGCTGGAGCTGGCCGACCCGGGCGCGGGGTGCCTTGCGGTACCAGAGTTCGTTGAAGAGGCCCACGGTGGCGCGGCCCAGCAGGCCGTCGGGGACGAAGCCGGGCGCGGCCGGGAGGGTGCGGGGGCGGAAGGCGAGGGGCGCGCGCCCGGCGCGGGTGGCCTTGCCGAGCGCCTCCAGGGGCGCGTGGTCGCCGCGGGTGAGCACCGCGCGCCCGGTCGCCGCCCCGCGCGCGAGCAGGTCGATCCAGGCGACCGAGTAGCGGTAGCGGTGGTCGGTGGCGGTCAGCCGGGCCATCAGGTCGTCGAGGTCGGTGGCGCGTTCGGTGTCGACGCGCATGTACGACGTCTCGACGGGGAGGAGGCGGACGGTCGCCGTGAGGATCACTCCGGTCAGACCCATGCCGCCGGCCGTCGCGTCGAACAGCGGGGTGCCGCGGCTCACCGTACGGACCTGGCCGTCGGCGGTGAGGAGTTCGAAGGACAGCACGTGACGGGAGAACGATCCCGAGACATGGTGGTTCTTGCCGTGGATGTCGGCGCCGATCGCGCCGCCCACCGTCACCTGGCGGGTCCCCGGGGTCACCGGGACGAACCAGCCGAGCGGCAGCAGCACCTCCATCAGGCGGTGCAACGAGACCCCGGCGTCGCACAGCAGGGTGCCGCCGTCGGCGTCGATGGCATGGATGCGGTCGAGGCCCGTCATGTCGAGCACGGCTCCGCCGGCGTTCTGCGCCGCGTCGCCGTAGGCCCGTCCGAGCCCCCGCGCGATACCGCCGCGCGCCCCGCAGCTCCGGATCGCGTTCGCCGCCTCCTGGTAGGTCCGGGGACGGATCAGGCGGGCGGCGGTGGGGGCGGTGCGGCCCCAGCCGGTGACGGAGACGGTGGTCTCGGGCGCGGCGGGACCTGCGGGCCCTTCAGGCTTTCCAGGCATGAGGACGACCGTATCGCTGTCGTATGGGTGTGATGCGAGCAATGAGGGGTTGGTAACGGAAGATCACCCGACTCCTCGAAACGGGTGATTATCGGAATGTCGCTCAATATGGTCGTAGCTTTGGCGGGGTGAAGGTGAACAGTGAGTCCAATGGACGACATGGACCACCGGATCCTCTCCGCACTGCACGCCTGCGGCGCCGATCCACGCGTCGCGTCGGCCGCGCGCGGTCTCTCCCTCGCCGGTGAGCACGGCGCGCTCTGGCTCGCGGCGGGCCTCGCCGGGGCCGCCGTGGACGGCGCGCGGCGCGGCGCCTGGTTGCGCGGCACGGCGCTGGTCGCGGGTGCGCACCTGGGCAGTATGGGCGTCAAACGGGTCGTCCGCCGGGCGCGCCCCGCACATGTCCGGCCCCGGATGCGCACCGCGGGCCGGCACTCCTTCCCCAGCTCGCACGCCACCTCCGCCACGGCCGCCGCCGTCGCCTTCGGGGCGCTCGGCGTGCCCGCCCTCGCTCCCCTCGCGGCCGCCATGTGCCTGTCCCGGCTGGTCGTCGGCGTGCACTTCCCGACGGACGTGGCGGCGGGCGCGGCCCTGGGCGCGCTCACGGCCCGCGCCGGGGCGCGCTGGATGAGCGGAGGCGGGCGTGACTGAGACCGCGCACGCCGCCGCCGGGGGCGTCGCCGGGACGACACCGGCGCAGGGGCCGGCCGAGGGCATTGCTGAAACGACTCTGCATGAGCAGCGCGCCCACCCCGCGCGGCCGTCCGCACCACCCCGGGCCCCCGTCACCCTCCACGGCGTACTCCTCGGCCTGCTGAAGACCACCCGACCCAAGCAGTGGGTCAAGAACACCCTGGTCATCGCCGCTCCGGCCGCCGCCGGCCAGCTGTTCTCCGGGCACGCCCTCGCCCGCCTCGCCCTCACCTTCGCCCTCTTCACGGCCTGCGCGGCCGCCGTCTACCTGATCAACGACGCCCGGGACGCCGGGGCCGACCGCGCCCACCCCGTCAAGTGCCGCCGCCCGGTCGCCGCCGGGCAGGTCCCGGTCCCCGTCGCCTACACCGCGGGAGGCGTCCTGGCGGTCCTGGCCCCGCTGCTCGCGGCCCGGCTGACCCCACCCCTGGTCCCGGCCCTGCTGATCGCCTACCTGGGCATGCAACTGGCCTACTGCGTCGCCCTGAAGCACGTCCTGGTCGTCGACCTCGTCGTCGTCACCACCGGCTTCCTGATGCGGGCGATGATCGGCGGGGTCGCCCTCGGCATCCCGCTGTCCCGCTGGTTCCTGATCACCACCGGCTTCGGCGCGCTCTTCATGGTGTCGGCCAAGCGCTACTCCGAGGCCGTGCAGATGGCCGGGAAGGCCGGCGCCACCCGCGCGCTGCTCACCGAGTACACCACCGGCTACCTTCGCTTCGTCTGGCAGCTGGCCGCCGGAGTCGCCGTCCTCGCCTACTGCCTGTGGGCCCTGGAGGGCCACCGCGGGCCCGCCGCCGGCCTGCTGCCCTGGCGCCAGCTGTCCATGGTCGCCTTCATCCTGGCGATCCTGCGGTACGCCGTCTTCGCCGACCGCGGCACCGCAGGCGAACCCGAGGACGTCGTCCTGGGCGACCGCGCCCTCGCCCTGATCGGCCTGGCCTGGCTGGCGATGTACGGCCTCGCGGTGGCCCACTGGTGACCGCGCACCAGCGCGAACTGATCGGCTTCGCGGCCGTCGGCCTGCTCGCCTACACCGCCGACCTCGGCCTCTTCAGCTGGCTGCGCGGCCCGGCCGCCCTCGACCCGCTCACCGCCAAGTCCCTGTCCTTCGTGGCCGGCTGCACGGTCGCCTACCTCGGCAACGCCTGCGGCACCTACCGGCACGCGCGGGCGACCGGGGTGCGCCCCTACGCCGTCTTCGTCGCGGTGAACCTCGCCGGCGCCCTGGTCCAGCTGGTCTGCCTCGCCGTCAGCCACTACGGACTCGGGCTCACCTCCCAGCGCGCCGACACCGTCTCCGGAGCGGTCGTCGGCATGGCGCTGGCCACCGTCCTGCGCTTCTGGGGTACCCGTACATTGGTGTTCCGCGCACAGGGCAGAGTCGGATCATGGACTGGCTGAGAAAACTCCCCGTGGTCGGCCCCCTCGTGGGCCGGCTCATGACGACGCACGCGTGGCGGTCGTACGAGCGGCTCGACCGGGTGAAGTGGTCCCGGCTGGCCGCCGCCATGACCTTCATCAGCTTCATCTCGCTCTTCCCGCTGCTGACCGTGGGCGCCGCGATCGGGGCCGCCACGCTGAGCGAGTCCCGGCAGCAGGACATCCAGAAGAAGATCGCCGACCAGGTGCCCGGCATCTCCGACCAGCTGGACATCCACTCCCTGGTGCAGAACGCCGGCACGGTCGGCCTGATCGCCGGTGCCGTCCTGCTGTTCACCGGCATCAACTGGGTCGGCCAGATGCGGGACTGCCTGCGCGCGGTGTGGCAGCTGGCCGACAAGGACCAGAACCCGATCCTCGCCAAGGCCAAGGACAGCGTGATCCTGGTCGGCTTCGGCGGCGCGGTGCTCGTCACGTTCGCCGTGTCCACCATCGCCTCGGCGGCGGTCGGCTGGACATCCCGGCAGCTCGGCATCGCCGAACACAGCTGGGGCAGCATCCTGCTCCGTACCGCCGCGTTCGCCGTCGCCGTGACGGCCGACTTCCTGCTCCTGCTCTACGTCCTCACCCTGCTGCCCGGCGTGGAACCGTCGCGCCGCCGCCTGCTGGTCGCGGCCCTGATCGGCGCGGTCGGCTTCGAACTCCTCAAACTGCTGCTCAGCGGCTACATCCAGGGCGTCGCCGGGAAGAGCATGTACGGCGCGTTCGGCGTCCCGGTGGCCCTGCTGCTGTGGATCAACTTCACCGCCAGGATCGTCCTGTTCTGCGCCGCCTGGACGGCGGAGGAGACCACCGCCGAGTTCAGGGACGAGGCCGCCGGCGCACCAGATCCGGCAGCGGCCAACGGCGGTTGACCAGGAACGCGGCGCCGGTCAGCAGCACCAGTGCGCCGCCCGCGATCGCCAGCGCGATCCCGACCCCGCCGGAGCCCTGGGCGGAGGCGGCGGCCACCGGCTTCGAGCTCACGCCGGCGTCCTTCCCGACGGCGGTGGCCCGCGGCTCGGGACTGGTGCCCACGGCCCCCTTGGGCGGCACCAGCTCACCCACCGGCGTCACCTTCCCGGCCGCCTGGAAGCCCCAGTCGAACAGCTTGGCGGTCTCCTTGTAGACCTCGTTGTGCTCCTTCTTCTCCGGGTTCATCGCGGTGACCAGCAGCACCCGGCCGTTCCGCTCGGCGACCCCGGTGAAGGTGGCACCCGCGTTGGTGGTGTTGCCGTTCTTCACGCCCGCGATGCCCTGGTACACCGGGACGTCGGTGTCACCGCTCAGCAGCCGGTTGGTGTTCTGGATCTCGAAGGTCCCACGGACCGCCTTGCCCTTCGCGTTCTTCGCCGTGTCGCCGGGGAACGCGGCCCGCACGGTCGAGCAGTACTCCCGGAAGTCCTTCTTCTGCAGCCCGGAACGCGCGAACAGCGACAGGTCGTACGCCGACGACACCTGCCCCGGCTGGTCGTACCCGTCCGGACTCACCACATGGGTGTCCAGCGCCTGGAGTTCGTCCGCGTGCTGCTGCATGTCCCGGACGGTCTGCTCGACCCCGCCGTTCATCGCGGACAGCACATGCACGGCGTCGTTGCCGGAGCGCAGGAACACGCCGAGCCAGAGGTCGTGGACCGTGTAGGTCTGGCCCTCCTTTATCCCGACCATGCTGGAGCCGGCGCCGATGCCCGCGAGGTCGGCCGGCACCACCTTGTGCGGGGTCGACCTCGGGAACCGGGGCAGCACGGTGTCCGCGAACAGCATCTTCAGGGTGCTCGCCGGGGGCAGCCGCCAGTGCGCGTTGTGCGCGGCGAGCACCTCGCCCGACTCGGCGTCGGAGACGATCCAGGAACGCGCCGTGACGTCCTTCGGCAGCACCGGCACCCCGGCGGCCGGGTTCACCTGGGTACCGGGCTGCCCCAGCCGGGTACCGCCGACCGTCGACATGTCCGCCGGGGGAGTGGCCGACGGAGTGGCCGAGGGGGTCGGCGCGGCGAGCGCGGCCGGCGCGGTGAGCGACAGGGACAGCAGGGCGGCGGAGGTGACCAGCAGCACACGGCTGGCCTTGGGCTTCGGAGCGGGCACGGACGAGAACGTACCTGCCCCGGACACCGAAGTCCCGTCACCGACCCCACCCCGGAACCGGAACCGGACACCGCCCGGAGATACTGAACCCATGAAGCTCAGCCGTCGGGTCTCCTGGTTCCTGCTCGTGTTCGGGGTGTGGAGCTGGTTCATCTGGATCACTTTCGTCAAGAACCTCGTCAAGGACGGCAGCGGGCTCGCCTTCGACGACGGCCACCCCACGGCGTACTTCTGGATCCACCTGACCCTGGCCGTCGTGTCCTTCGTATTGGGGACGGTCATCGGGGTCATCGGGTTGCGCGGAGTGCGCGCGCTGCGCCGTACGTCATAGCGACGCCACGGGGAGCGGCACGGCGGCCCCCTGTGGAAAAGCTGTGAAATCCGGGGGAAACAAGCCCTCGGTAAGTTCTTCCTCATCTAGTCGGATCACTCTTCCCCCACGAGAAACACCTGTGGTTAGGTGAGCCGCGTCACTTAGGGGAGTGACATTTGGGGAGGGCACCAACCATGCGATCTGTTCGCATGCGGATTCTCGTGACACTGGTCGTTCTGGCGGTCGTGGGAATCGGTGGCTGGCAGTTGCTGCCGTCGCAGGAGAACAAGGGCAGGACGATCACCGTCGGCACGACCGACGCCGTCACCTCGCTCGACCCGGCCGGTGCCTACGACGCCGGTTCCTGGGCGCTGTTCAACAACGTCTTCCAGACACTGATGACCTTCGAGCCCGGAGGTGTCCAGCCGGTCCCGGACGCCGCCCAGAGCTGCAAGTTCACCGACTCGGGTCTGCGGACGTACCGCTGTGTGGTGCGCGACGGGATCAGCTTCCCGAGCGGCCGGGCGATGACCGCCGAGGACGTGAAGTACTCCTTCGACCGGGTCAAGAAGATCAACTCGGATGTCGGCCCGGCCTCGCTGCTCTCGACGCTCGCCTCGGTGACCGCCTCCGGCCGGACCGTCACCTTCCACCTGTCGTCCCCGGACGCGACGTTCCCGTTCAAGCTGGCCACCGGCGCCGGCGCGATCGTCGACAAGGACAGGTACCCCGCGGACAAGCTGCGCACCGACAACGCGGTCGACGGCACCGGCCCGTACACCCTGACGTCGTACACGAAGGACAAGCAGGCGAGTCTGCAGCCCAACAGCAGCTACCAGGGCGGGCTGAGCGGCACCGGCCGCCCCGTCGAACTGCGCTACTACGCCGACTCGGCCAAGCTCGCCGCCGCGTACAAGGCCAAGCAGATCGACGTGGCGACCCGGACGCTGCCGCCCGCCATGGTCTCCAAGCTCTCGCCGAGCGACCCCGACCAGCGGGTCCTGGAGTCGGACAGCTCCGAGACCCGCAACCTGTACCTGAACACCCGCAAGAGCTCGCCCCTGCACGACGTGCTGGTCCGCCGGGCCCTCGCCTGGCTGGTCGACCGCGAGCAACTGGCCTCGACCGTGTACGACGGCACGGTGGAACCGCTGTACTCGCTGATCCCGACCGGCCTCACCGGCCACACCACCTCCTTCTTCGACACCTACCCGACCCAGAGCGTCGCCAAGGCGAAGGCGCTCCTGACGGAGGCCGGCATCAGCACCCCCGTCACGTTCTCCTTCGGGTACGGCATCGGCCACGGCGCGGGAGCCGAGGAGGCCGCCGCGCTGAAGAAGCAGCTGGAGGCGGGCGGCCTGTTCAAGGTCGACGTCAAGGGCTACGAGTGGACCGACTTCCAGAAGTCCTGGGCCGAGGGGAAGATGGACGCCTGGGCGGTCGGCTGGGTCGCAGACTATCCCGACCCGGACACCTTCGGCGCCTCCCTGGTCGGCAGCGACTCCGTGATGAGCACCGGCTACAGCAACAAGATCGTCGACCACCTCCTCCAGGACAGCCAGCGCTACGCCGACCGCAGCCAGGCCGACCAGGACTTCCGCAACGTACAGACGGACGTGGCGGACGACGTCCCGCTGATCCCGCTGTGGCAGCGCACGGACTACGTCCTCAGCAGCGAGGACGTGGGCGGGGCCCAGTACCTCACGGACAGCACGGGCATCTTCCGCCTGTGGAGCCTGAACTGGATCTGACGGGCTGACACCCGGCGCACCCCACGTGACGCGGGCGGGCGCCGGGTGAGGAGCAGACGTGCTGAGACGCAACGCCTTCCGGCTGCCCAGGCACCCGGCGTCCGTCGGCCTGGCCCGGCACCGGGTCCGGGACCACCTGGCCGCCTGGGGCCACGGCCCGGACACCCCGGCGGTCGGCGACGCCCTGCTCCTCGTCTCCGAACTCGCCACCAACGTCGTCCGGCACGGCCCCCTGCGGGAGCGGGAGTTCGAGGTGGCGGTCACCGCCCTGGCGGACGGCTCCTGCCTGCTGGAGGTCTCGGACGAGGGCCGCGCCGAGCCCAGACCGCGGATCGTGCGCGAGGACGACGAGACGGGCCGGGGCCTGCACCTGGTGGAGACGATCGCGGCGGCCTGGGGAGTGTGGAGCAGGGGATCCCACGGCAAGACCGTGTGGGCCTTGATCTCGGTCGACCTGTAGGTATTGCGGCTGCGGCGCCGTCGTGGCTGGTCGCGCAGTTCCCCGCGCCCCTAAAAGAAGGGCGTTGCAGTGCGCCCCTTTAGGGGCGCGGGGAACTGCGCGACCAGCCCCCACGCACCCGCGCCCGAAACTCAGCCGCAACGCAATGTCACCGTCACCGCCAGCCCCTCCCCGGGCGCCGTCCGCACGGACACCTCACCCCCGTGCGCCTCCACCACCCCCTGCACGATCGCCATCCCCAGCCCGCTCCCCTCCCCGCTCCCCACCCGGAAGAACCGGTCGAAGATCCGCCCCGCGTCCTCCTCCTTCAGCCCCGGCCCCTCGTCGGCCACCCACACCCGCACCACCCCGTCCACCCGCTCCACCCCCAACCGCACGGTGGCGTCGCACGGCGTGTGGACCCGCACGTTGGCCATCAGGTTCCCCAGCACCTGCCGCAGCCCCGACTCGTCCGCGCGCACCAGCACCGCCCCGTCGGCGCTGACGGCCACCGGCCGGCCGGGCTGCTGCGCCCGCAGGTCCTCCGCCGCGTCCCGTACCAGCCGGCTCACGTCGACGTTCCGGAACCGGATCTCCGGCCGCTGGTCGAGCCGGGCGAGCAGCAGCAGCTCGTCCACCAGTCGGCCCATCCGGTCGACCTCCCCCTGCATCCGGCCCCAGGCCCGGCGCCGTTCCCCGGGCTCGCTCAGCATCCCCTTCTCGTACAGCTGGAGATAGCCGCGGATGGCGGCGAGCGGGGTGCGCAGCTCGTGCGAGGCGTCGCCGACGAACCGGCGCAGCTGGGCCGCGCTGTGCTCGCGGGTCCGGTAGGCCGTCTCCACCTGGTGCAGCATCGAGTTGAGGGCGAGCCGCAGCTGTTCGACCTCCTCCGTCGGGTGCTGGCTGGAGGGCACCCGACGGGTCAGGTCGCCCTCGGCGATCGCCGACGACGTCTCCACCATGTCCTCCAGCGGCAGCAGCCGTTGCCGCACGCTGTACATGGTCAGACAGCACAGCAGCGCGAGCAGCAGCGTGCCGACCGCGAAGTCGAGCCGGAGCGCCTTGGCTATGCCCTGGTGCAGCAGCTCGGTCGAGGTGGCCAGCAGGATGTAGGGGCCGTCGGCGAGCCGGGTCGCCGTCACCCGGTAGGACGACCCGTGCACGTCGACGTCGTGCGGGGCGGGCGCGGCGGCGAGGGCGCGCGGGTCGGGCACGGCGGCCGCGAGGGCGCGCTGGGCCTCGGTCGGCCTCATGTCGAAGACGGAGATCGCGTCGCCCCGGGCGTCGATGACCGTGAAGATCGAGTCCGGTGCCGGGTCGGACTCGGTGGGGACGATCCGGTCGCGGATCACACCGAGTGCGCTCAGCGAGTCGACCTGCCGCAGCGTCAGCCCCGAACTCCCCAGCGAGGTACGCATCTTGAGCAGCTCGGAGTCCACCTGGTCGAGCAGGTACAGCCGCATGCCCATGATGCTCACGGTGGTCGCCACCACGATGCCGACGGCGAGCAGCCCCACGTTGGCGAGAGTGAGCTTGCCGCGCAGCGAGTGCAGACCGTGCCGGTGCCGGCGCTTGCCGAGGCTCATGTCAGGCCGTATCCGACGCCCCGCCGGGTGGTGATCACCGGGGCTCCCAGGGCGTCGAGCTTGCGCCGCAGATAGCTGATGTAGGTCTCCACGACGGTCGACTCGGACGGTATGTGCTCGTACTGCCAGACGTGTTTGAGCAGTTGCTCCTTCGGCACGATCCGGCCGCCGTTGCGGACCAGGAAGCGCAGCAGCGCGTACTCGGTCGGGGTCAGCTCGACGGTGCGGCCGGCGCGGTGCACCGAGTACGTCGTCTCGTCCAGCTCCAGGTCGCCGTAGCACAGCGGCGGGCGCTGCTGGATGACGTCCGCCGGGCGGGTGCGGCGCAGCACGGCGCCGATCCGGGCGACCACCTCGTCGATGTTGAACGGCTTGGTGATGTAGTCGTCACCGTAGCCGAGCGCCCCGACTATCTCGGCGGGCGCGTCCCGGGCGGTCAGGAACACCAGCGCCAGGTCCGGCCGCCGGGCACGCAGCTCCCGCCCCAGCGCCCGCCCGTCGCCGTCCGGCAGCATCACGTCGAGCAGGGCCGCGTCCGGCCGGGTGCGCTCGGCCAGCGCGAGGGCGTCCCGGACCGTACCGGCCGTCATCACCTCGAACCGGTGGTAGCGCAGGGCGATGGCGAGGACGTCCGCGATGCTGGGCTCGTCCTCCACGATCAGCACGGTGCTGCCTGGAGCCGTCATGCCCCCAGTATCGGCGCCGCCGCCGACGGCCGGGGGCGCGCAGCTTTGGAGTTCCTTGAGAGTCATGCGCGCCCGGTGTCCCGGCGTGCGGCCCGCTGCCGATCCTGGTGCCCAGGACCTGGGGGACCGACCGACCGAAGTGATCTACGACAAGGAGCTGTTGAGCGTGACGGCATTGGCACGGTGGTGCTATCGGCACCGGCTGGTGGTCCTGTTGGTATGGGTGGGGGCACTCCTCGGCGTGGGCTTCTCGGCCTCGGCGGCGGGCACGAACTACGCGAACGTGTTCTCCCTCCCCGACACGGACTCCAAGAGCGCGTACGACCTGATGGAGAAGGCCTTCCCGAACACCTCCGGTGACACGGACACCGTGGTGTGGAAGACCGACAGCGGCTCGGTGCGGGACCAGGCGGTCCAGGACCGGATCCAGCCGGCCCTCGACACGATCGCGAAGCTGCCCGGCGTGGGCGCGGTCACCAGCCCCTACGCGGGCACCCGGGGCGCGGGGCAGATCAGCAAGGACGGCACGATCGCCTACGCCCAGCTGACCTTCACCAAGCGGGCGAACGAGATACCCAAGGAGCAGGTGCAGAAGGTCCTCGACACCGCGCAGGCCGCCGAACGCAGCGGTCTCCAGGTGGAGTTGGGCGGCCAGGCCATCCAGCGCGTCCAGGAGCCGCCGCAGGGCCTCTCCGAGATGGTCGGCATCGTCGCGGCCGCCGTCGTGCTCTTCCTCGCCTTCGGCTCCTTCTTCGCCATGACCCTTCCGATCGCGATCGCCGTCTTCGGGGTCGGCATGGGCCTGTTCTCCACCCAGCTGATCAGCCACGCCGTCGACATCCCCGACATCGCCCCGCTGCTGGCCTCCCTGATCGGCCTCGGCGTCGGCATCGACTACGCCCTGTTCATCGTCACCCGGCACCGCAAGGGCATCCTGCGCGGCATGGATCCCGAGGAGTCGGCGGTCACCGCCCTCAACACCTCGGGCCGGGCGGTGCTGTTCGCGGGCGGCACGGTCTGCATCGCCCTGGCCGGCATGCTGGTCACACGGCTGCACTTCCTGGACGGCGTGGTCGTCGGCACGTCCCTCACGGTCGTGCTCAGCGTCCTCGCGGCCACCACCCTCCTCCCGGCCCTGCTCGGCTTCCTCGGCCCGCGCGTCCTCAGCCGCCGCCAGCGCCGCCGGCTGGCCGCCGAGGGCCCCGAACCGGAGAAGGCGAGCGGCCTGGCGGCCCGCTGGTCGGCGAACGTGCAGAAGCGCCCGCGCCGCATCGCCGCGCTCGCGGTGGTCGTCATGGCCGTGCTGGCCATCCCGGTCCTCTCGCTCCGCCTCGGCGCCACCGACCAGGGCAACGACGACGCGTCCACGACCACCAGGAAGGCCTACGACCTGCTCGCCGAGGGCTTCGGTCCCGGCTTCAACGGCCCCCTCCAGGTGGTCGGCGTCGGCGGCGACACGGCGAAGCTGGTCCAGGGCCTGCGGTCGACGCCGGGCGTCGCCCAGGTCGCCGAACTGCCCCCGTCCCAGGGCGTCACGGTCATCCAGGTGGTCCCCACCACCTCCCCGCAGTCCAAGGAGACGGACGACCTCATCGACACGATCCGCGACCGGGTGATCCCGAAGGCCGGCGTCCAGGCCCATGTCGGCGGCGTGACGGCGGTCTCCAAGGACTTCGCCTCCGTCACCGGCGACCGGCTGCCCCTGTTCATCGCGACGATCATCACCCTGGGCTTCCTGCTGCTCCTGCTCGCCTTCCGCTCCCTGGTCGTCCCGCTGACGGCCGCCCTGATGAACCTGATCGCGGCGGCGTCCTCCTTCGGCGTGCTGGTCGCGGTCTTCCAGTGGGGCTGGGGCCTGGACCTGCTGGGCCTCGGCAAGGAGGGCCCGATCAACGCCTTCCTCCCGGTCATCATGCTCTCCCTGCTCTTCGGCCTCTCCATGGACTACCAGGTGTTCCTGGTGAGCCGGATGCACGAGGAGTGGGTGCACACGAGGGACAACGCACGGGCGGTCCGCGTCGGTCTGGCGGAGACCAGCCGCGTCATCAACAGCGCCGCCCTGATCATGGTCTGCGTCTTCCTGGCCTTCGTCCTCAGCGGCGACTCGGGCGCGGCGATGGCGGGCGTCGGTCTTGCGGCCGCGGTCGCCCTGGACGCCTTCATCCTGCGTACGGCCCTGGTCCCGGCGGCGATGCACCTGCTGGGCAACTCCAACTGGTGGCTGCCGGCCTGGCTGGACAAGCGGCTTCCGCATCTCGCGGTGGAACCGCAGGAGACGGCGGCCCCGGAGCCCGGTGAGCCCACCGGCCCGGCCACGGCGATCCACGGCTTCGTCCGCACGGCGGACGGCGACCCGGTGGAGGCGGCGACGGTGGCCCTGATGTCCAAGGGCGGCCGCCAACTGGACCGCGTGACGTCCCTGGCGGACGGCTCCTACATCGTCTCGGTCCCAGCGCCGGGCGCGTACCTGCTGTCGGTCACGTCACCGTCGTACGGCTCGAAGGCCCGGCAGGTGACGGTGGGGGAGGGGCCGGTGGTGTACGACGTGGAGCTTGCCGAGGGTGAGGTGGACGCGGTCAATTAGGCGTCGGGTTCCCCACCTCCAAGATCTGCCCGACGTCCAGGCTGACTGTGGCGCCGATGAGGTCGGGCAGAGAAACGATCTCGCCGGGGGCGTGGACGCGATGAGTCGCATAGGCGTCCTCGGTGAGGTCGGTGAGTACGTGGAGGCGCTTGTGCTTGCGGTCGACGATGACGTAGACGGGGATCATCGCCTTGGCATAGACAGCCACCTTGGTCCGCAGATCCTGCTGGTAGTTGTTGGAGGTGACCTCCAGGACCAGGCGGAAGCACGCGGGGTCGTAGCAGCCGTTCTCGGTACGGTGATCAACGTAGTCGGAGTCGACCAGCGAGAGATCCGGGATCGCGTAATCCTCCGGTCCCTCCGGGAGCGACAGCCCGATGCCCTGAATCACCTTGGACTGCTTGCCGTGCAGGCCCGCTGCGAGGAACGGAACCATCAAGTCAGTGAGGACCTCCCCGTGGGGGCCGTCTGGCGGTGGGGTCACGAGGAGCTGGCCTCCGATGATCTCGACGCGGTAGCCCGGCATCCGGTCCCCGAACATGTCAGCAGCTTCGGTGAGCGTCATGGGGCGACTCTTGCTCGCCGGACGTTCGGGATACTCGACAGCTGCTGCGGACATCAGGTGCCTCCCATGGGCTGGTGTCGAGAGCATCATCGTAGGCACGCGGCACCCTCGGTGTCCCGTTCGACGCCGTTCACCCGAAAGTGATCACTGGCCCCGCCGCCCCTTGCCCCCCGGATCCGGCAGCACCCGCGTCATCCCCGGCAGGAAGTCCGTGAACAGCTCGTGGACCTCCAGGACCAGCGGCCGCAGCACCCGGAACCGGGCGAGGGACACGCCCCGCGCGGTCAGCCGGGCCCCCCGCTCGGCCAGCCGGTAGCTGCGCTCGCGCCCCTCGGTCCGGTCGAAGATCCAGTACAGCACCAGCCCCATCTGCGAGAGCCACATCAACTCCGGCAGCACGTCCCGCAGTTCAGGCGCCACCTTGGTCTTCGCCCCGGCCAGCACCTCGCGGTGCACGCGGATCGCCTCCTCGCGGGCGTGCTCGCTCTCCGGGGAGAAGGGGCTGAGCGGGCTGTCGGGGTCGGCCGCGTTCTTGAAGAAGTGGACCGCGAACTCGTGGTACGGCAAGGCGATGTCCAGCCACACCTTGAGCACCCCCGCGAGCCTCGCCTCCAGGTCGGTCTCCCGCTCCAGGACCTCGCGGACCGCCACCCGGTGCTCGGCGGCGAGCTGGTCGTAGAAGCCCTGGATCAGGTGCTCCTTGCCGGCGAAGTAGTAGTAGGCGTTGCCGACGGAGACCCCGGCCTCGGTGGCGATCGCCCGCATCGTGGTCTTCTCGTAGCCGCGTTCCCGGAACAGCCGCATCGCCGTCTCCAGGATCAGCGCACGGGTCTGCTCGGACTTGCTGCTCTGGGCACCGGTCTCGACAGGACCGTCGTTCTTCGCGGACACGGACAGAGCCTAACGAGTGGCGCAGACGCCGCCGTCACAGCCCGGCGGGTCGTAGATCCACCCGATCCCCGGGTCATATGACCATCCGTCCTCCCGCCGGTACACCTTCCCGCCCCACTGCGCCCCCCGCCAGCGGGCGGCGGCGAGCACCGCGCCCCGCGCCAGCCGGGCCCCGGCCGGTGTGCTCAGCCGGTGCGCCAGCGGCCGCTGCTCCCGCAGCGCCCACAGCACGACGATCCAGGCGGCGGTCTCCCGGTAGACCTGCCCCGAGTCGCCGACGACGGTGACCTCCTCGAAGGTGGCCGAGTGGTCCAGCTCCGGGAAGCGGGTCCGCGCCTCGGCCGAGCCCGCCGGGACCAGCTCCAGCGGTACCAGCTGCGGCTGCCGGGCGAGCCAGTCGCGCAGGTGGGTGCAGAGGCTGCACTCCGCGTCGTAGAGGACGGTGAGCCCGTGGACCGGGACGCGCTGGGCGCCCCGGTCGGCGGTCGCGGTCACGGTGCTCATGCCCCGGCCGCCGGTGCGGTCCAGCCCTGCGGCGGGACCGGCGGGAACTGCTCCTTCTCCATGATTCCGCGCCGCCGTATCCGGTTGAGCACGTAGACGTTGCCGAGGTGCATCACACCGAGCACCAGCAGCACCACCCCGAGCTTGGACGACAGCGCCTCGAAGATGCCCCGGGTGTCCTCGATCGTGTCGCTGGTGTGCAGGTAGAGCGCGACGAAGCCGAGGTTGACGAGGTAGAAGCCGACCACCAGGAGGTGGTTGACGGCGTCGGCGAGCTGCTCGTTCCCGTGCAGGACGTCGGAGAGGAAGATCCGCCCGTTGCGGCTGAGCGTGCGGGCCACCCAGACGGTCAGGCCGATGCTGACGAGCAGGTAGATGACGTAGGCGATGACGGTACGGTCCATGCCCCACCCCTTCTTGAACGCGTTCAAAACGCTGACAGGGATGACTGTAGACCTTGTTTTGAACACGTTCAACTCGATGGCCGAGTGGCCCCGTTCACGCTCGCCGGGCCAGCTCCGGCCGCTTGCTGTAGTCCGTGAGGCCGAGGATGTTCCCCCAGGGGTCGGCGACCTCGACGGTCCAGCCGGTGGCCACGGAGAACGGCTCGTCGAGCACGGCGATCCCGGCCTCCTTGAGCCGCTCGGCCGCGGCCCGCGCGTCCGGCACCTCCAGCCACACACGCGGCGAGGCCCACACCGCCGGCCGGTGCCCCAGCCCCTCCTCGGTCCGCAGCAGGATCCCGGGGGTCTCGCCGCCGACCTTCAGCAGGGCGATGCCGCCCTCGTCGAACCGGAACCCGACCGTGAACCCGGCCCGCTCGTAGAAGGCGACGGCGTCCGCGAGCCTCCCGACGGGCATCACCACATTGTCGAACCCGAGCAGTTCGTACGACTCGTCATCTGACATACCGTCAGGTTAGAACCGCTCCCGCGCACCGACGGCCGACACGCGGAAGGCCCCGCGAAGCCGCCCCCGGCCGGCAAACGACGAGGGGCCGTTCCTCCCGTCGCTGGGAGAGAACGGCCCCTCATGGGGTTTCCGGTGTGGCGTCCGGTCAGAAGCGGCGCGTGATCAGCGCCCGCTTGACCTCCTGGATCGCCTTGGTGACCTCGATACCGCGCGGGCAGGCGTCCGTGCAGTTGAACGTCGTACGGCAGCGCCAGACGCCGTCGCGGTCGTTCAGGATCTCCAGGCGCTGCTCGCCGGCCTCGTCACGCGAGTCGAAGATGAAGCGGTGCGCGTTGACGATGGCGGCCGGGCCGAAGTACTGGCCGTCGTTCCAGAAGACCGGGCACGAGGACGTGCAGGCCGCGCAGAGGATGCACTTCGTGGTGTCGTCGAAGCGCTCGCGGTCCTCGGCCGACTGGAGACGCTCACGGGTGGGCTCGTTCGTGTCCTTCGTGATGAGGAAGGGCATGACGTCGCGGTACGCCTGGAAGAACGGGTCCATGTCCACGACCAGGTCCTTCAGGACCGTGAGGCCCTTGATGGGCTCGACCGTGATCGGCTTCGCGGGGTTGATGTCCTTGATGAGGGTCTTGCAGGCAAGGCGGTTCTTGCCGTTGATCCGCATCGCGTCCGAGCCGCAGATGCCGTGGGCGCAGGACCGGCGGAAGGTCAGCGTGCCGTCGATGTCCCACTTGATCTTGTGGAGGCCGTCGAGGACGCGCTCCTTCGGGTCGATCTCCAGCTGGAAGTCTTCCCAGACGGCGTCCGCGGAGACCTCCGGGTTGAACCGGCGGATCCGGAAGGTGACCGTGATCAGGTGGTCCGAGGCCGCGGCCTCCGCCTCCACCTTGTCCAGAACGGGGGTTGCCATCAGTACTTACGCTCCATCGGCTGGTAGCGGGTCTGGACGACCGGCTTGTAATCGAGACGGATGGACTCGGTGCCGTCGTCGCCCACCTCGCGGTACGCCATGGTGTGGCGCATGAAGTTGACGTCGTCGCGGTTGGGGTAGTCCTCGCGGTAGTGACCGCCGCGGGACTCCTTGCGGGCCAGCGCCGATACCGCCATGACCTCGGCGAGGTCGAGCAGGTTGCCGAGCTCGATGGCCTCCAGGAGGTCCGTGTTGAAGCGACGCCCCTTGTCCTGGATCGAGACGTTCTTGTAGCGCTCGCGCAGCTCCGCGATCTTCTCGACCGCCGTCTTGATCGTCTGCTCGGTGCGGAACACCATGACGTTGGCGTCCATGGTCTCCTGCAGCTCCTTGCGGAGCGTGGCGACCCGCTCGTTGCCCGTCGAGGTGCGCAGCTGCTCGATCTGGGAGACGACGAACTCGGCCGGGTTCTCCGGGAGTTCGACGTAGTCCACGGTGTGCGCGTACTCGGCGGCCGCGATGCCCGCCCGGCGGCCGAACACGTTGATGTCCAGGAGCGAGTTGGTGCCGAGGCGGTTGGCGCCGTGGACCGAGACGCAGGCGACCTCGCCGGCCGCGTACAGGCCCGGGACGACCGTCGTGTTGTCGCTCAGCACCTCACCCTCGACGTTGGTCGGGATGCCGCCCATCGCGTAGTGCGCGGTCGGCTGGATCGGGATCGGGTCGGTGTACGGCTCGATGCCCAGGTAGGTGCGCGCGAACTCGGTGATGTCCGGGAGCTTCGCGTCCAGCTGCTCCGGCGGGAGGTGGGTGAGGTCGAGGTAGACGTGGTCGCCCTCGGGACCGCAGCCGCGGCCCTCACGGATCTCCGTGTAAATGGAGCGGGACACGACGTCACGGGACGCGAGGTCCTTCATGACCGGCGCGTACTTCTCCATGAAGCGCTCGCCGTCCTTGTTGCGGAGGATGCCGCCCTCACCGCGGGCGCCCTCCGTCAGCAGGATGCCCATGCGCCAGATGCCGGTCGGGTGGAACTGGAAGAACTCCATGTCCTCCAGGGGCAGGCCACGGCGGTAGACCGCCGCCTGGCCGTCGCCCGTCAGCGTGTGCGCGTTGGACGTCACCTTGAAGAACTTGCCGGTGCCGCCGGAGGCGTAGATGACGGCCTTCGCCTGGAAGATGTGGATCTCGCCGGTGGCCAGCTCGTACGCCACCACACCGGACGACTTACTGACGCCGTCGACCTCGGTGATCAGCTGGTCCAGGACGTAGAACTCGTTGAAGAACTCCACGCCCTCCTTGACGCAGTTCTGGTACAGCGTCTGGAGGATCATGTGGCCGGTGCGGTCGGCCGCGTAGCAGGACCGGCGGACCGGCGCCTCGCCGTGGTTGCGGCTGTGACCGCCGAACCGGCGCTGGTCGATGGTGCCATTGGGCGTCCGGTTGAACGGCAGGCCCATCTTCTCCAGGTCGAGAACGGCGTCGATGGCCTCCTTCGCCAGGATCTCGGCGGCGTCCTGGTCGACCAGGTAGTCACCGCCCTTGACCGTGTCGAAGGTGTGCCACTCCCAGTTGTCCTCCTCCACGTTGGCGAGCGCGGCGGCCATACCGCCCTGCGCGGCGCCCGTGTGGGAGCGGGTGGGGTAGAGCTTGGTCAGGACCGCGGTGCGGCTGCGCTTCGTGGACTCGATGGCCGCGCGCATGCCCGCGCCACCGGCGCCGACGATGACGGTGTCGTACTTGTGGATCTTCATGATTCTCGCAGCCCCGTGCCTAGCGGATGTTCGGGTCGAAGGTGAAGATCACCAGCGAGCCCAGCAGGATGGTGAACACCGTGGCCGTGTAGAGCAGGCCCTTGAGCCACAGCCGGGTGTTCGCGCGCTCCGCGTAGTCGTTGATGATCGTGCGCAGGCCGTTGGCGCCGTGCAGCATCGCGAGCCACAGCATCAGCAGGTCCCAGACCTGCCAGAAGGGGCTCGCCCAGCGGCCGGCCACGAACGCGAAGCCGATCTTCGACACGCCGCCGTCGAGCACCAGCTGGATCAGCAGGTGGCCGAGGACCAGGACGACCAGCACGACACCGGACAGGCGCATGAACAGCCACGCGGCCATCTCGAAGTTGCCGCGGGTGGATCGCGGGGTCTTCTTGGTGCGCTTGCGCGGGGCCTCGATGAGGGGCGCCGGGTTGTCCACGTCGAAGAGCGGGGCGCCCTCGACGGGGCCGACGCCGGCGGCGGGGGTTTCAGTGGTCGACATCTGCGTCAGCTCCCGAACAGGACACGAGCGGCGTGGCCGAGAACGGGGTAAACGGCCCCGGCCATCAGGACGACCCAGACACCGACGACCGTCCAGAGCATCTGCTTCTGGTAGCGCGGGCCCTTCGACCAGAAGTCGACGGCGATGACACGCAGGCCGTTGAGCGCGTGGAAGAGGATGGCGGCCACGAGGCCGTACTCCAGCAGTGCGACGATCGGCGTCTTGTACGTGGCTACGACCTTGTCGTAGTCCTCGGGGGAGACGCGGACGAGAGCGGTGTCCAGCACGTGAACGAACAGGAAGAAGAAAATGAGGACGCCGGTGACTCGGTGAGCCACCCAGGACCACATTCCTTCCCGGCCGCGGTACAGCGTTCCAGCCGGCACGGAAGTCCCTCCGGGAGCGGGGTATCGGGGCCGCGCCGGCTTGTGCTGTCGGTCGGGCCCGGCCGGGTACGGTCCACCGGCCCCCAGCATCGTAGCGATGCGCTCGCGCTGGGCTTACGCCGGGCCTACCGGTGTGATCAAAGTGGCACGCGGATGGGTTAGCCGGGCGGCATCCGGGGTGGGTTGTCCGGTCATTTGCCGGGTGCGGGTGTGTTTGGGCTGGTCGCGCAGTTCTCCGCGCCCCTGAGGAGTTGCAGCAGACGTCCGCCTGCAAGGCGCCGGAGTTCCTCTGCCGCGATGACCCGTTCCTCCTCCGGATCGTTTGTCAAACGTGACCGGATGCCCTCCAGGACGCGGTCCAGGGACTCGGCGGGTGGTGTGTCGCCCAGGTAGATGACGAAGACATGTCCGAAGCGGGCCTCATAGGCCGCGTTCGCCGCGCTGAGGGCGGTGTGGGCGGCGGAGTACGTGCCGTCCGGCACCGGCGGCAGGCACTCGCCCGCCAACGCCTCGGCGAGGTCCGTCGGCGACAGGTCGTACGTCGCCTCGTCCGCCGCCGCCAGGAGGGACTCCACGTCCGGGTAGGGGCGGTGGTCCGCGATGCGGCGGGACCAGCGCGGGCTGTGCAGGCAGTGCAGGAGCAGCGCGTCGGCCTCGTCGTCGGGGGCGGCGTTGAAGGCGTCCAGCGGGGTGGGGAGGTGGGGCAGGCGGTGGGCGGGCAGCGTGGGTCCTCGCGTCACGTGCGGTGTGGCAGGGGATGCTGTGAGAGAAGTGTCGTTGACGTTATCGATGACGTTCACGGCGTGTCCGTCGGTTGCCTGAATTTCACCCGAACGGGAGAGTTTCGGATTGGGTCGGTGACGGTTGCGCGGTGGGTGCGTCGTAAGTTGTAGACGTGAGCCAGCACAGGCGCAGGCCGTCGACACGGCGGGACGCGCGGAGGCGGGCGGTGGTGGTCGCCGCGGCCTTCGCGGGGACTGTCGCGCTCGCCGCGGGCATCGGCGTATGGGCCTCCTCGGGCGGCGGGAGCGGCACCGGAGCGGCCCGGCAGCCCTCCGGCAGCCCGCGGACGGCCTCGTCCGCGGGGCGTTCCGGGGCGACGACCCCCACTCCCGCACCGACCCGCAGCTACCCCCTCTCCCAGGCCCCCCGCACCATCCCCGCCGTCCGCTCGCACACCGCCGCCCGCGGCCCCGGCTGGCGCCCGCGGCCGGGCGGCCGGGTCGTGGTGAGCAACGCGGCGCTCATCGACGAGGGACGGCTGACGGCGGGCGAGCTGGGGCTGACGTACGCCGGGCAGAAAGCCGCGGACGACGACGTCAGGCCGGGCGACCTGCGGCTCGACCTCGGCGGCGGCGGGGACCCGGAGTCGTACACCATGACCGTGCGCGGCGGTTCGGTGCGGATCAGCGGGCCCGGTGACGCGGGCGTCTTCTACGGCACCCGGACGCTGAAGCAGGAGGTGCACGGCGGCGGTACGGCCCCCGAGGGGGTGGTGCGCGACCAGCCGGCCAAGCCGCAGCGCGGGTTCATGCTGGACATCGCGCGCAAGCCGTTCACCGCGGACTGGATAGAGGCCCGGATACGAGAACTCGGCGACCTGAAGTACAACCAGCTCGGGCTGCACTTCTCCGACGACCAGGGCTTCCGGATCGAGTCCGACACCCACCCCGAGATCGTCTCCCGGGACCACCTGACCAAGGCACAGATCAAGGAGATCGTCGCCCTCGCCGCCGCCCGGCACATCCAGGTCGTGCCGGAGATCGACTCGCCGGGACACCTCGGCGCGGTCCTCGCCGCCCACCCGGAGCTCCAGCTGCGCAACGCGCAGGGCGTGCCCACCCGGGGTGCCATCGACATCTCCAGGAGCGCCTCGGCCAGGCTCGTCGACGACCTGCTCAACGAGTACGCCGACCTGTTCCCCGGCTCCTACTGGAACCTCGGCGGCGACGAGTACCAGGCACTGACCGTCGCGAACCCGCAGACCTCCTACCCGCAGCTCGCGGCCGCCGCCCGGCAGGCGTACGGCGCCTCGGGCACCGTCGCCGACCTCACCACCGGCTGGCTCGACGCCCGCGCCGACACCGTCCGCGCCCACGAGCGGACCATGCGGGCCTGGAACGACGGCTTCCTGCGCGGCACCTCCGCGCAGCCGGCCGAGGACCTCCAGGTCGGCTACTGGACCGGCAAGGAGAACGGCGCCCGGCAGCCCGTGGAGTACCTGAGGGCGGGCCGCAAGGTGCTCAACTACAACGACGAGTACCTCTACTACGTCCTCGGCGAGCCCAACACCTTCGTCTACCCGACCGGGCAGCGGATCTACGAGCAGTGGAGCCCGCGGGTGCTGCGCGGCACCACCGCGGTGGCCGCGCGGTACGAACCCCAGGTCCTCGGCGGCTCCTTCGCCGTCTGGTGCGACCTCGCCGACTCCCAGACCCAGGACCAGGTGGCGGCCGGCATCCGGATGCCGCTGCGGGCCACGATCCAGAAGCTGTGGGACCCGGGCACCCCGGCGATGTCCTGGACGGACTTCAGGAACCTCGCGAACAGACTGGGCTGATCCCGGATCGCGGTGGACGTACGGCGGTGACGGGCCGTATGTTCCGCATTCCGCGCGCGGGCCTGGGGAGGGCACCGTGCCCGACCGCGTCCCCGGGGGAACCGTCTTGATCTGCGCCCGCTGCCACCACTTCGCCGCCGCGCCCGGCACCACCCTGTGCCACCGCTGCCTGGGCGGCTCGACGGAGCCGGTCCCGCCCTTCGGCAGCACGCCCGGTCAGTGGCTGCGCTCGCCGGTGGGCCTCGGCTGGGCCACCGTCGTCCTGCTCGGGGTGGTCGTGGCCGCCGACCTGTTCTCCGTCTGGGCGGACCTCCTCCAGTACGACGCGGCGGGGGCACTGGCGGACGGCGAGACCGGCGCCGCCGCGTTCCGCCGGGCCGACCGCGCCGACCGGATGCTGGGCGTCGCCGGCGGTGCCCAGGCGGGTTCGCTGCTCGCCTGCGGGATCGTGTACCTGAGCTGGTTCCAGCGGGTGCGGGCCAACGCCCAGGTGTTCGACCCGCTCGGGCAGAGCAAGTCGCCGGGCTGGGCGATCGGCGGCTGGTTCGTACCGGTCGTGAACCTCTGGTACCCGCGCCGGATCACCCTCGACGTCTGGGACGCCAGCAGCCCCTGGGGCACGACCCGTTCGCACACGCTGGTCAACGCCTGGTGGACGCTGTGGCTGGCCGCGCTGTTCGCCGACCCCCTCGCCACGAGCGGCGACGACGCGGAGGGTGCCGCCCAGGTCCGCGACGGCGCCCTGCGACTCGTCCTCTCGGACACCCTCGACATCGCCGCCGCCGTCCTCGCGATCCTGGTCGTGGTGCGGCTGACCCGGATGCAGCACGAGAAGGCGACGGCGGGCGCGGCCCCGACAGGGTTCTGACACCGCCCCGTCCCCTCGGCCACCGGCCCCTCCCTTCGGCTGTCCGTCCGTCCGTTCGTCCGCCCGCGCGCCCGTACGCGTCTGGTGGACCCCCGTGCCCCTGTGGTGTATTCGGCGCGGGACCATTCGGGGACACAGGGGGACGGACATGGGCTACTGGGGGTATTTCGTCGTCGGTCAGGGTGAACCGCCGTCCGGTGGGGGGCACTTGTGGCGCTCGGGTCCCGGCGGCCGGCGCGTGTGGCGCTACGACAGTCCCGGCGCCGACGTCGGCAGCATGAACGCCCTCGCCGCGCGCACCGGCGCACCGGCGCTCTTCGGCTATGTGATGGACGGCGCCTGCGTGGTCGTCGAGGCAGCGGCGCCGCGGAGCGGTGGCTGGACCACCTGTCTGGGCCGGGCGGCCGCGGCCCGCTTCCTGGCCGTCGACGGGCAGGGGCTGTCCCTGGACGACTACTTCCTCGACCCCCGCGACGCGGCCGACCGCGCCGCCGCCTGGGCCGCCGAGGCCGGGCACACCGTCGCCCCGGAGGCGCTCCTCGCCGTACTGACCGCCGATCCCGACCCGGACGCGCCGTTGGCTGAAAACCCTTTCTTCGGGCTTCTCCGGATCCTGGGTGTCCTGCCTGTGTGACACTGCCGTACCGTCGCACGCAGTCAGGGAGTGTACGGGCTCCGTGCATGTCGGGCCTTGGTGTGTACCGTTTCTGGGAGGCGTGGGATGAGCCTGGTGGAGCTGATCGCTCAGGCCGATGAACGCGGACTGGCCGCCAGCGGGTTGGCCTGTTTGGATCGGTGCGTGCCGCTGCTGGGCGGGGACGACCTGGTGCTGCGGCCGCTGTGGGCGAGCCTCGCCGACGGCTCCGACTGGAGCGCGGGACTGGAGAAGGCGCGCGGCGCGCTCGGCGCGGGCGACCGGCCAGGCGAGGCCGAGGCGCTCGCCCGGCGGATGCTCGACGCCGCCCCCGCCGCGCCCGAGGCCGACGCCGTCCGGCTGTGGGCCGACGCGTGTTCCGTCGCCTCGCTCCGGATCCACCGGATCCTCGACCCCGCCGGGGACACCTCGTCCCCGGTGGACAGCCGCCGCGAGGGCGGCACCGAGGGCATGTCCCCGCTGGTCGCCGCCGAACTGCGCCGCCAGGTCACGGTGCTCGAACTGCTCGCCGGGCACGGCGCGGCCGGACTGCGCCGCGCGCTGGACGTCTCCACCGAGGGCCGCCGGGTGCTGCGCGCGGTGGTCTCCCGCCGTGCCCGCGGGCGCGGGTGAACCATTCGTGAGGGCGGTGGGCGGGTCCTGCGCCGGTTGCCGCGGCAGCGCCGAATCCGGGTGACGAAACCGCCGTCGGCCTGGATCTTCCCTATGTGAGAGCCCACTACGTGACATCCCGCCAGGGGACAGCGCAGCAGCAGACCAGGCCGCACGCCGCCGCCAGACCGGCCCGGTGGGCGGCGGACGCGGTGGCGGTCCTGCGCGAAGGCGCCCGGGTCCGGCTCGACTACTCGGCGCCCAGCCTGTGGCGGGTCGACCGGGTGATCGAGGAGATACGCCGGGAGGGCGTGCCGTACGACGCCGTGCGCGAGACGCTGCGCGGCCTCGGGGCCTACGCCGGTGAGGTGATCGTCCGTCACACCGGCGCCGAGTGGTGGGCGTCCGGCGGGGAGCACTGGATCCGTACCCCCGACGGCCGGCTGTGGGACCCGATCGACGAGGCCCGGCGGTGCTACGGCGGCCACGGCTCCCTGCGACTGCTGTGCCGGGACGCCCTGGAGTAGCCAGGGGCGCGACAGGCGGCGAGAGGGTCGGCAAAAACACCGTAATAAGAGACGCAGGCGTTCCCAAGTGGGTGTCGGGGGAGCACGATTGGCCCATGGCCGACAACCGACGCTGGTGGGCCCTCGTCGTCATCGCACTGGCCCAGCTGATGGTCGTGCTCGACATGACCATCGTCAACATCGCGCTCCCCTCCGCCCAGGTCGCCCTGCACATGTCCGACGGCAACCGGCAATGGGTGATCACCTCCTACACCCTCGCCTTCGGCGGACTCCTGCTGCTCGGTGGCCGGATCGCCGACCTGGCCGGACGCAGGGTGGCGTTCATGACCGGCCTGGTCGGCTTCGCGGCCGCCTCCGCGCTCGGCGGGGCCGCGGTCGACCAGGGGATGCTGTTCGGGGCACGGGCCCTGCAGGGCGTGTTCGCCGCGCTGCTCGCCCCGGCCGCGCTGTCGCTGCTCACCACGACGTTCACCGACCCGAAGGAACGCGGGAAGGCGTTCGGTATCTTCGGCGCCATCATCGGCGCCGGTGCCGCGGTCGGGCTGCTCGCGGGCGGCTTCCTCACCCAGTACCTGGACTGGCGCTGGTGCCTGTACGTCAACGTGCCGATCGCCCTGGCCGCGTTCGCCGGCGCCTGGGTCCTGCTGCCCGGCGGCGGCCGTCATCCCGACGCCCGCCTCGACGTCCCCGGCGCCCTGTTCGGCTCGGCCGGCATGCTCGCCCTGGTCTACGGCTTCTCCGAGGCGGAGTCCCGGAGCTGGACCGACGGCCTGGTCCTGGCGCTGCTCTGCGGCGGGGTCGCGCTGCTCGGCCTCTTCGGGTACTGGCAGACCCGGGCCCCGGTGCCGCTGCTCCCGATGACCGTCGTACGGGACCGGCAGCGCATCGGCGCGTTCCTCACCGTGCTGCTGGTGACCGTCGGCATGTTCGGCGTCTTCCTCTTCCTGACGTACTACATGCAACGCGTCCTCGGCTACTCGCCCGTGAAGACCGGCGTCGCCTACCTCCCCATCACCGTGGGCATGGTCACCGGCTCCACCCAGGTCGCCGCCCGGCTGCTGCACCGGGTCCCGCCCCGCGTGCTGATGGTGCCCGGACTGCTGGTCGCGGCCGGGGCGCTGGTGCTGATAGCCCAGGTCGGGGTCGAGCCGGCGTACGCCTCGCACATCCTGCCCGGCATGCTGATGCTCGGCCT
Organism: Streptomyces fuscichromogenes; assembly: GCF_014645815.1. GTDB lineage: Bacteria > Actinomycetota > Actinomycetes > Streptomycetales > Streptomycetaceae > Streptomyces > Streptomyces fuscichromogenes. The sequence goes on from NZ_BMML01000014.1 coordinate 179,775, forward strand.
CGGCATGGGCACGGCGATGATGACCTCCGTCTCCCTGGCCACCGGCAACGTCGCCCCGCGGGACTCGGGCGCGGCCTCGGCCACCTTCAACACCGCCCAGCAGGTGGGCGGTTCGATCGGTACGGCACTTCTCAACACCATCGCCGCCAGCGTCACCACCCGGTACGCCACCGCGCATGCCGCGACCGTCCCGGACAAGGCGCTGCTGGCCGCGAAGGCCGCGGTGCACGGCTTCAACGTGGCCACCTGGTGGGCGATGGCCGCGCTGCTGCTGGGTGCGCTGGTCGCCGGCGTGGTCGTGAACGCGGACCGGGTACCCACCCCGCAGGCCGCGCCGGAACGGGCCCCGGAGCCGGTGGACTCGGCCACCTGAGCCCCACCGGCATCGGCCGGGCTCCCCGCCCGGCCTCGCCCGACCTCGGCCCACCTCGGCCGACCGTGTCGGCTGTGAACTCCCTGTGTGACATTTCGGTGCGGCCCGGCGCTGGTGATCGTGGGGGCCGTGCGCACCACCGCGGGTGCCGCACGGCGCCGCACGGCGCCGCACGGCTCGGCACGGCATGGCACGGGTTCGGGTTCGGCAGAGCCCGATTCGCACTCGGTACGGACGGGATCGCGTTGGGCCAGGGAGGGGACACCCGCCGCGCACAGGCGTACGACGGTGAGCTCGGCGCGGCCGTGGCGCGCGCCCAGGAGGGCGACGAGGCGGCCTTCGCGGTCGCCTACCGGCTGGTGCAGCCCGGCCTGCTCGGCTACCTCCGCGGGATCGTCGGGGACGACGCCGAGGACGTGGCCGCCGACGCCTGGCTGGAGATCGCCCGGGACCTGGGGCGCTTCCAGGGCGACGGGGCCGGTTTCCGGGGCTGGACGGCGACCATCGCCCGGCACCGGGCCCTGGACCATCTGCGCCGGCAGCGGGTACGGCCCCGGCCGTCGGTGCCGGAGCGCGACCTGCTGGACCTGCCGTCCGGGCACAGCACCCACGAGCAGGCGCTGGAAGCGCTCTCCACCGAGCGCGCCCTGGAACTGGTCCGCTCGCTGCCCCGCGACCAGGCCGAGGCCGTGCTGCTGCGGGTGGTGGTCGGCCTCGACGGTCCCGCCGCCGCCCGGGTCCTCGGCAAGCGTCCGGGCGCGGTGCGCACCGCCGCCCACCGCGGGCTGAAGGCCCTGGCCCGGCGGCTGGGTGTCACGGACGGGACGCGGGCGGAGCCGAACTGAGCAGGAAGGAGGGACCGGAACATGGGTGAACGACGCGGCCACGACGCCGACCGCGGCCGTCGGTCCGCGCACCCGGGTGGCACGGCGACCGGACCCGGGCTGGAGGCCGTGCTCGCCGCCGCGCTCCGCGAGGACGGTGTGGACACCGAGGGCGAACAGCGGGCGATGACCGCCTTCCGCACCGCCCGGGACACCGGCGCCCATCGCGCCCGTCCCCGCCGCCGCGACGACTGGCGGCCCGTCCCGACACCGTCCGACTGACCCGGACCGCACGGGACGTCCGGTCCGCCGGTCGCGTATCGGTCACGTCGATCGCGGAGTGGGGCTGGCTCTCGTCTACTGCGGGGATGGGTCCTCATCTGGGTGTTTCTGACTGTTCCTGACCGCTGTTGGTCACGCGTTGGTCATACGGCAAACCGCTGGGTGTCCGCGTTCAGGGGCAAATCCAGTACGACGTTTTTTGTCGAAGTACACTTGGACAAATTTTGTCACAGTCGATGTAGATGTAGATGTAGATGTGGATTCGGAGGAGGGCGAGTGAAGGAAAGCCCGCTGGCCAAGCCGGACGACGTGGTCGACCGGAGCCGGGAGTGGGATCTGCTCGCGGAGTTCCTGACCGATCCGGATCCGGCGATGCGGCTCGGCATCGTGTCGGGCCGGCGGCGGCACGGGAAGTCGTACCTCCTGCAGGCCCTGTCCGAGCAGGTCGGCGGCCTGTACGTCACAGCGGTGCGGGAGGAGGGGCGGTTGCCCGCGATCCAGCGGTTCAGTGACGCGGTCGCCGTCCACGCCGGTCTGAGGCCAGGAAGTCTGCGTCTGACCGATTGGCGTGACGTCCTCTCCAACGCCCTCGATGTGACCGCCCGTTCGACCCACCCGCTCTTGGTGATCGACGAGCTGCCGTACTTGCTCCAGCACTCGCCTGAAATCCCGGGGCTGCTGCAACAGCTTTACGACGAACGCCAGCGGGGCGCCCGGCCCGGTGCCGGGCCGGGGCCGCGGCTGATCCTGTGCGGCTCCGCGATGAGCGTCATGCACGAACTGCTTTCGGGGACCAAGCCGCTACGGGGACGTGCCGTCGTCGATCTACGGCTGGGTGCCTTCGATTACCGTGACAGCCGGTCCTTCTGGCAGATCACCGACCCGCTGACCGCGCTGAAGGTGCACGCGGTCCTGGGCGGAGCCCCCGGCTACCGGCCGGTGGCCGCCCGGCCGCATCCGGACGACGGCTTCGACACCTGGCTCACCCGGACGCTGCTGGACCCGGGGCGGGCGGTGTACTCGCGTACCGAGACCGAGTACCTGCTGCGTGAGGACCCGAGGATCACGCAGCACACGCTGTACTACGACATCCTCACCGCGATCGCGAACGGGGCGAGCACACCCAGCAGGATCGGTGCCGCCCTGGAGCGCCCGCGCAACGCCGTCGCCCACCCGCTCGGAGTGCTCGAATCCACCGGCTACATCCGGCGGGAACAGGACATCCTCCGCTCCAGGCACCCCGTCATCACCCTCGTCGACCCCGTCATCCGCTTCAACCAGCTCATCACCCTCCCGCAGGTCGCCGCCGTGGAGCAGGGCTTCGCCGAGCAGGTGTGGCAGCAGGCGGCTCCGACCTTCAACTCCAAAATCCTCGGGCCGCACTTCGAGGACCTGGCCCGCGACTTCACCCGCCGCTACGCCCACATCCTGCTGCCCAGCGGACTGCCTGGCCCGGTCGGTACCACCGAGGTCGCTGACCAGGCCGCCCGGACGAAGCACGAGGTCGATGTCATCGCCCTGGCCGCCGGTGAGCGCCCACAGGCTCCTCGCGCGAGGATCGCGCTGCTGGGCGAGGCCAAGGCGACCGCCGCCCGCCGGGGCACCGGTGACCTGGAGCGCCTGGAACGCGTCCGTGGTCTGCTCGCAGACCAGGGGTACGACACCGCCTCCACCACTCTGGCCCTGTACTCCCTGCACGGCTTCTACCCCGACCTGGTCGACCTGGCCGACCATCGTGACGATCTTCTCCTGGTCGACCTGGCCACCCTGTACGGCAGCTGACACCAAGGGGCGCCAGTCTTTGAACCAGGCACGCCTTGGTCCCGCAGGCGAGCCGCGTAGGGGACGACCTGGCTTTCCCCAACGGGGCGCACCGGAACCCGGCGCGCGTGTCGAATCCCGCCGAGCCACTGGCGGAACGGCGTAATGCTGACCTGCGTACAACGGTTGTCGGAGTGCCCCTCGTCTTTCGGCCCACCGGCCTTCGCCTCTCAAGCCATCCTGTTCCGTCGAAGACATCGGCCTTCCTGCAGGGCGGCTCGCCGTCTCGACCGGTCACGTCCCTGTGAGGACACCGTTGGCGAATTCGGTGGTGTCTATGCGGGGTGCAGGCGGCTGAGTCGGGAGGTTCGGGTGCTGGCGAGTGGGTGAAGTGACCCCTCAGGTCCCGACACTTCCGTTCTATGCCGCGAGGTCCAGCCGTTGATGGCAGGTGGTCGAGGTTGAAGTCCTCCAGCGTCTTGACCTGCGGAAAGTGGGCCGTGCGGATCCGCATCGGGGTGCCCTTGGACTCCCGATCGGCGACCTGCCGCTGCAGCAGGGCCGCCAGATACTCCTCGTGGGACCAGTTCTGGTCTCGGGCCTGGTCGGGTCGGCCAGCTCCTCCCAGAAGGCACCGATGGTCGGTATCTTCAGCACCCTGGTCAGGTAGGACAGCATCGACTCAAGCTCATGAACAGGCCGATCCCGAGCAGCGGAAGAGCTGGTGGCGGAGATCCGGGCCGAGCGCAGGAGTGGACCGGGATGGCTGCTGCACGGGAGCGCAGAGTAGATGGGGTTGACGAGCCAGCGACCGGAGCGGCTCAGCTCATCGGTCTGGCTAGCATCACACGTGACGTCTGGTCCGTTGGTCACGCGCTGGCCGCATTGGTCACGAAAATCGCTCATCGCCGCAGTTCAGAGCCATAGACCGAAGCAACGGCCGGGGCCGCCACCCCCCACAGGAGAGGCCCCGGCCGTCGCGCGGTACGGACCGCGCGGCGGCCCGTACTCTGTTCAGCGCCATGAGTGCGTTTTCTGTCACACCCCACGGCGTCACGAGTCAGTTGCACTTTGTACGGACGTGGACGGCGAACGGTTTCAGTGCGTAACGTGCAGTTCGCGCCGGGCCGCGGGGGACGCATGACCACCGCAACCATCCGCGGCCCCGAACACCGCAACCATCAATTGAGGAACCACGACGGCGAGGAACCACGTCCGCGAGAGCGGCGCCGGTTTAGGCGCAAAGAGGGATATCGGGTGCTGGGGGACGACGCGGAGCTGACCGCCGCGGTGCGTGCGGCACAGGACGGGGACGAGACCGCGTTCCGCATCGTCTATCGCGCGGTCCAGCCACGCCTGCTCGGATACGTCCGAACGCTGGTCGGTGACCCGGACGCCGAGGACGTCGCCTCCGAGGCCTGGCTCCAGATAGCCCGTGACCTCGACCGGTTCAGCGGCGACGCCGACCGGTTCCGCGGCTGGGCCGCCCGGATCGCCCGCAACCGTGCCCTCGACCACATACGGATGCGCGGCCGCCGCCCCGCGATCGGCGGCGACGAGACGGAGCTGGCCGGCCGGGCCGCCGACTCGGACACCGCCGGCGAGGCCATAGAGGCGCTGACCACCGACTCCACCCTCTCCCTCATCGCCCGGCTGCCGCAGGACCAGGCCGAGGCGGTCGTCCTCAGGGTGGTCGTGGGCCTGGACGCCAAGACCGCCGCCGAGACCCTCGGCAAACGCGCCGGCGCCGTCCGGACGGCAGCCCACCGGGGCCTGAGGAAACTCGCGGAAATGCTCGGCGCCGATCCGGAGAAGGCGGGCGTCCTCGACGCGCTTCCGCCCCAAAGAGAACCGAAGGATCGTACGGTGACGTCCGCCAGTGTGACGCATACGCGTTCGCGGACGCAGAAGGACATGTGATGGCCGACGAGCGGTACAAGTGGCTGAACCGGGTGACGGCGGAACGTCTGCTGCGCGGTGAGTCGCTCGAAGCTGTCGATGCCTCCGCCCGTGACCAGGCAGAACGTCTCGCCAGGACGCTCGGCGCGCTCTCCGCGCGGGCCACGCCGGCCAGCGCCGAACTCCCCGGTGAGGAAGCCGCGCTGGCTGCCTTCCGCAAAGCGCGCGAATCCGCCGAGGACGCGGGGACCGGTGCGGTCGCGCAGCCTTGGACGGGCGGGCGGGCCGCCGACGCGGGTCTCTTCCGTATCGGCGCCGGTTCCCGGCCGAACCGGGTCCCGGGCCGGCCGGGAACCGCACGGCTCCGCCCCGCACGGCTCGGCCTCGCCGCTGCGCTGACCGTCGGCATGCTCGGCGGGGTCGCGGTGGCCGCCGGCACCGGGGTGCTGCCCACGCCGTTCGACGACAACCGTCCCGGCCCGGCCGCCTCCGTCTCCGCCGCCGGTACCCCCGCCCGCCCGGACGGCTCCTCGTCCCCCGAGTCCCTGCTCGGCGGCGAGAGCGCCACGCCCTCCTCCGGTGCCACGTCCGCCGGTTCCGGGCAGAGCGCGCCCGGCTCGTCCGGCAGGCCGAAGAACCGGGACAGCGCCTCGCCCGGCTTCCCGGCCGGCGGGTGGAGCGGTGCGCTGACGTCCTGCCGTGCGATCCAGAACGGCAAGACGCTGGGCGCCGACCGCAAGCGCGCCCTGGAGGGCCTGGCAGGCGGCCCCGGCCGGGTGAACAAGTTCTGCAAGGCGGTCCTCGGCCCCGGGCTGACCGGCAAGGACACCGCCTCCGGCGACGACAACGGCAGTGGCAACGGCGGCGGCAGCGGCGGCGGCAGCGGCGGCGAGAACGGCGGCAGCGGCCAGGGCGGTCAGAACGGCGGCCAGGGCGACGGCAGCGGTCAGGGCGACGACGGCGGCGGCCGGCCGGGCAGAGGCAACGGCCTCGGTATCGGCGGTCCGGGCGGCGGCAAGGGTGACAGCCACGGCCAGGACGGCATGGCCACACCCGCCCCGACCGCCTTCTCGCCCCGGCCGTCGAACCAGGCCGGCGCCTTGCCCAGCCCCACCTACAGCGCGCTTTGACCTTTACGCACCGCTGTGACCTGCGGTTTTGAAATTCGCTGAACTTTTTTCCCGCGAGGTGTGACGTTTTCGGCGGCGACGCCGCAGTACAGAGTGAGCCGACTGGTCATCGGCCGTCGCACAGAGCCGGGGTTCCCCCCGTACCCGTGGCTCGTGCATCGGCGCGGGCGGGACACGTTCCCCCGGTCCCGCCCGCGCCCCGAACATCCTTCGCACGTCCCCGCTCACCAGTAGACGACGACCTTGTCGCCGTTGCGCACCTGCGCGAACAGGGCCGCGATCGCCGCCTCGTCCCGCACGTTGACGCACCCGTGCGAACCGCCCGCGTAGCCCCGGGCCGCGAAGTCGTAGGAGTAGTGCACCGCCTGGCCGCCGCTGAAGAACATCGCGTACGGCATCGAGGAGTGGTAGAGCGTCGAGAAGTGGTGGCGGGACTTCCAGTAGACGTGGAACACCCCCTCGCGCGTCGGGGTGTACTGCGCCCCGAACCGCACCGACATCTCCGACACCGTGCGCCCGTCGATCATCCAGCGCAGCGTCCGGCTGGTCTTGCTGATGCACAGCACCCGCCCGGTCAGGCACCGCGGATCGGGCGCGGCGGCCGGCTGACCGCCCATCAGGTACAGCTCCCACTTCCCCGGTCTGTGCGTCATCCGCACCAGCCGCCGCCAGGTCACGGCGTCGGTCTCACCCGTCCGCGGCAGCCCGCGCCTGCCCTGGAAGCCCCGGACGGCCTGAGCGGTGAGGTCGTCGTAGGTCCCCGTGGGCCCGTCGAACAGCCAGTCGACCTGGCGCAGCCGGGCCTGCAGCTCACGGACACCGGTGCCGGTGTCGCCGCGGGTGAAGACGATGTGCGGCGGGTCGGTCTCGACAGCGGACGGGGACGCGGACGGTGACGGGGCGGAGGTGCCGGCCCTGGGCGTCGGACTGCGCGGGAGGTCGATGTGGACGGGCGAGTGCCCCTTGGCGTCCCCGCCGGCCGGCGGCTGCACGGTGCACCCGCTCAGCGCGGCCAGTGCGGTCAGCGCGGCCAGTGCGGCGGCCAGGATCCCTGTGTGCCCCGAGACCTTCATGCCGAGGATGCTTCCCCGCGTGACCGCCGCCGAACAAGGGGGCATGGTGGGAACCGACAGACGTACCGGGACAGAGCAGTACCGGCGCAACGGCGTGCCGGCCTACCGCGGAGGTCATCTACCATGGTCCGTGAGTCGGAGTCGGGACTGCCCGTCGAGCCGGTCTACGGACCGGAGGACCTGGCGGGCTGGGACCCGGCCGGCAAACTCGGCGACCCGGGGTCGTACCCCTTCACCCGGGGCGTCCACCCGACGATGTACACCGGCCGCCCCTGGACCATGCGCCAGTACGCCGGCTTCGGCACGGCCGCCGAGTCCAACGCCCGCTACCGGCAGCTCATCGCGCACGGCACCACCGGCCTCTCCGTCGCCTTCGACCTGCCCACCCAGATGGGCTACGACTCCGACGCGCCCCTCGCGCACGGCGAGGTCGGCAAGGTGGGGGTGGCGATCGACTCGGTCGACGACATGCGGGTGCTGTTCGCCGGGATCCCCCTGGACCGGGTCTCGACGTCGATGACGATCAACGCCCCGGCGGCCGTGCTGCTCCTGCTGTACCAACTGGTGGCGGAGGAGCAGGGGATCCCGGCGGACGCCCTGACCGGCACGATCCAGAACGACGTCCTCAAGGAGTACATCGCGCGGGGCACCTACATCTTCCCGCCCGAGCCGTCGCTCCGGCTGACCGCGGACGTCTTCCGGTACTGCCGGACCGCGCTGCCGCGCTGGAACACGATCTCGATCTCCGGCTACCACATGGCCGAGGCGGGGGCGTCTCCGGTGCAGGAGATCGCGTTCACGCTCGCCGACGGCATCGAGTACGTGCGCACCGCGGTGGCGGCCGGCATGGACGTCGACGACTTCGCGCCCCGCCTCTCCTTCTTCTTCGTGGCCCGTACGACGCTGCTGGAGGAGGTCGCCAAGTTCCGTGCGGCACGCCGGATCTGGGCGCGGGTGATGCGGGAGGAGTTCGGCGCGCGCAACCCCAGGTCGCTGATGCTGCGCTTCCACACCCAGACCGCCGGGGTCCAGCTGACCGCCCAGCAGCCGGAGGTGAACCTGGTCCGGGTGGCGGTCCAGGGCCTGGCCGCGGTCCTGGGCGGCACCCAGTCCCTGCACACCAACTCCTTCGACGAGGCGATCGCCCTGCCCACCGACAGGAGCGCCCGCCTCGCCCTGCGCACCCAGCAGGTACTGGCCCACGAGACCGACGTGACCGCGACCGTCGACCCCTTCGCCGGTTCCTACGCGATCGAGCGGATGACGGACGAGGTGGAGGCGGCGGCGGTCGGCCTGATGCGGAGGGTCGAGGACCTGGGCGGCGCGGTCGCGGCCATCGAACACGGCTTCCAGAAGGGGGAGATCGAGCGCAACGCCTACCGCATCGCGCGGGAGCAGGACAGCGGGGAGCGGGTGGTGGTCGGCGTCAACCGCTTCCGGCTGGACGAGGAGGAACCGTACGAGCCGCTGCGCGTCGACCCGGCCATCGAGGCCCGGCAGACGGAACGCCTCGCCCGGCTGCGCGTCGGCCGCGACCGGCGGACGGTCGCCGCCGCCCTCGCCGCCCTTGCGAAGACCGCCGAGGGCGACGACAACGTCCTCCCGCCGATGAAGGAGGCCCTGCGGGCGCGGGCCACGGTGGGAGAGGTCTGCGACGCGCTCCGGGAGGTGTGGGGGGTGTACGTCCCGACGGACGTGTTCTGACAGGGAGCGCCCGGGGGCGTTGTCGGACCCGCGTGCGACACTGCTTCTCATGTTCGGCGTCATCGATCTCCCCACCTATCTGGCAGGACTCGTCCTGATCGTCCTGCTGCCCGGTCCCAACTCCCTGTACGTGCTGTCCGTCGCCGCGCGGCAGGGGATCCGGGCCGGTTACACCGCCGCCGCGGGCGTGTGGTGCGGGGACACCGTGCTGATGACGCTGTCGGCGGCCGGGGTGGCCTCGCTGCTCAAGGCCAACGCCGTGCTGTTCGGGATCGTGAAGTACGCGGGCGCCGGCTATCTCACCTGGCTGGCGGCCGGGATGCTGCGGGCGGCCTGGAAGATGTGGCGGTCGCGGAAGGAACAGGCGGCCGAGCAGGCGGCGCCGGTCGCCGCGCCGGCCCACGAGCGCCCGTACCGCCGCGCCCTGGTGATCAGCCTCTTCAACCCCAAGGCGATCCTGTTCTTCATTGCCTTCTTCGTGCAGTTCGTAGACCCGGGGTACGCCTACCCCGCGCTGTCCTTCGTCGTCCTCGGCGCCTTCGCCCAGCTGGCCAGCTTCCTGTACCTCAGCGCCCTGATATTCAGCGGCACCAGGCTGGCCGACGCCTTCCGCCGTCGCAAGCGGATGTCGGCGACGGCCACTTCGGCGGCCGGGGTGCTGTTCCTGGGGTTCGCGGTGAAGCTGACGCTGGCCAGCGCCTGAGCCGTCCGTCCGATGGCCCCGCCACCGTCGGGGTCACAGGTGTTCGGTGAGCCGTTCGGCGGCCCAGTCGGCCCACTCCGCTGACGTCGTGGAGCCGCGCAGGCCGTATTCGAGGATCAGCCAGCCGCAGATCTGCACCGGGTCGCCGACCCATTCGGCGTTGTCCCGCACGGCTTCCAGCGCGGCGAGGCGTTCGCGGTTGATGCGGGCGAAGTTCTCCAGGTAGTCGACGCCCTCCTCGCGGCTGAGCGTCCACAGGAAGAAGACCCGGAGCAGGGCGGCGCTGCGGAAGGCGAAGTCGGTGCCGGGTTCGGTGAGCCAGCCGCGCAGTTCCGCGCGCCCTGCCTCGGTGATGCCGTACTCGCGGCGCTGGCGTGCGCCGGTCCCGGTGACCTCGATCAGACCCTTCTCGCTGAGCTTCGCCAACTCGCCGTAGACCTGGCTCTTCTGGGCCGGCCACACGACGGCCAGGCCTGACTCGAACCGCTTGAGCAGGTCGTATCCACTGGCGGGCTGCTCGGCCAGGAGGCCGAGGAGTGCGTGGGGCAAGCTCATGACCTCACCCTACCTTTCCGGAATTCACCCGTCACGGCTGGACAGAGCAAGATCGACAGGCCATTCTTGGACCGTCCAATGTTGGACGCTCGGCCTGTCCGAAGGCTTGTCCGAAGGAGACAACCGGTGAACTACGTCCGCGGGTTCGCGCCCTGGCTGTGCTACGCGGCCCTGAGCCCGGTCGACTGGCGACTGGGCACGGGCGTCGCCGCCCTGGCAGCGCTGTATCTGCTGGCCCTGCAGCTCCGCGCCCGTACGGTCGACCTCCTGGCCGCCGCCACCTGCGGGTTCTTCGTGGTCATGGCCGCCATCGCGCTGGCCGACCCCGGCACCGGCCTCCAGCACTGGATCTGTGCCCTGGCGAACGCCACCCTGGCGGCCACGGCCCTGGCCTCCCTCGTGGTGCACCGCCCGTTCACCCTGACCTTCGCCCGAGCCGAGGTGCCCCGGGAGTTCTGGGACTCCCCCCGGTTCCTCAGGGTCAACATGGTGCTGACCGCCATCTGGGCGACCGGGTTCACCCTCGGCGCGCTCGCCTGTGCCGCCGTCGTCGACTACGACCACTCCGCGACGGTGCCGCTCGTCACCGCCCAGGTCCTGGCGTTCGTCCTCCCCTTCGCGGCCGGCGGCCGGTACGCGGCACGGGCCAGGGCCCGCGCCGCACAGGCCCTGGCCTGACCGTCCACCGCGCGACACCGCACCCGCACGGCACCGCACAGGAAAGCAAAGGAAGCAGCAGAAGATGCCCGACACTCGCGCGCGGCACACCGCCGGGCCCGATGACCTGACCGACAACACCGAGGAGGCGCCCGGCCCCCGGCCGGTGAGTCCGGAGCGGCTGATCTACTTCTCGGACGCGGTGGTGGCCATCGCCATCACCCTGCTCGCCCTCGAACTGCCGGTCCCCACCGGGGAGGTCCACGGCAACAGCGGTGTCCTGCACTTCCTGCGCGACCATCTGGCGGAGTACACCGCGTTCCTGGTCAGCTTCTGGGCCATCGCCATCCACTGGATGGTCCACCAGCGCCTGTTCCGGTACGCGACCGGGCTCTCGGGCGGTGCCATCCGGTGGAACCTGCTGTGGCTGCTCGCGATCGTCCTCACGCCGTTCACCACGAAGCTGCTGACCAGCGAGGCCGACGCCTACCAGGTCCAGTTCATCGTGTACGCCGCCAACCAGGTCCTGACCTGCCTGTTCTTCCGGCTGGCCGTCGCCGACCTGCGCAGGTCCGGGGTGTTCGGCGCCGACGACTCCGCGGAGGCCGTGTCGAGCACGCTGGGCTGGCTCACCGCGATGATGCTGGCCTTCCTGATCTCCATACCGGTCGCCCTGGTCACCCACTGGGCGTCGGCGTGCTGGGCCCTGCTTCCGGTGATCCGCATCGGCCTGCGCAGCCTCGGGCGCCGGCCCGGCAGCGTCTCGTAGGGGCGCGGGGAACTGCGCGACCAGCCACAACGGCGCCGCAGCCGCAGCACGGCACAGCGCGGCACTTCCTAGCGGAGCGTCCACGCCCCGGCGCGCTCCGCGTACGTCCGCAGCCCCTCGGCCGTCTCGCCCGCCCAGCCCACATAGCCGTCCGGACGGACCAGGAACACACCCGGGCCGTACGACCGAGGGGCCGGCAGGCTGCGGATGCCGGCCACCGGTTCCGGCGCCAGCAGGGTCCAGTGCGGTCCCCGGAACGCGTCGAACATCCGCACCCCGTCCGCGTTCCGCCCGTCCGGTGCGCGGTCGCCCGCCCGTACCGGGCCGGGGTTCGCCCGGGTCTCCTCGGTCAGTGAGGACTCCCGGTAGCCGATGCCCAGCTGGACCGTGGCCTCGCCGCGCCGGACCTCGCCGTGGTGGACGCCCGTCGAGAGGCCCAGCATGGCGGCGGCGTTCGGCCGGCGCTCCTCCTCGTAGGTGTCGAGGAGCGCGTCCGGAGCCTTCCCGGCGAGCACCGCGGCCAGCTTCCAGCCCAGGTTGTAGGCGTCCTGGACGCTGGTGTTCAGGCCCTGGCCGCCGGCCGGGGAGTGCACATGGGCCGCGTCCCCGGCCAGCAGGACCCGGCCCACCCGGAACCGGTCGGCCAGCGCGGCACGCGGGCGGAAGTCGGAGGCCCAGCGCAGCTCGGTGATGTCCGCGGCGTCCAGGTGGCTGTACGTCGTCACCAACCGGCGCAGGCCCGCCAGGGACAGGTCGGCCTCCGTGCCCTCGGGGAGCCTGCCGCCCAGCTGGAAGTCGTCCGTGCCGGCCAGCGGGCACAGCGCCACGCCGTACCCGTCGTCGTCGGCGAAGACGTGCCAGTGGTCGCGGTCCAGGCCCCGCACCCGCAGGTCGGCCACCAGGAACGGGCTCGGGTCGACCGGCTCGCCGGTCATCCCGACGCCCACCGCGCGCCGTACCGTCGAACGCCCGCCGTCCGCCGCCACCACGTACCGCGCCCGCTCGGCCGTACCGTCGGCGAAGCGGACCGTCACCCCCTCCGGATCCTGCTCCAGGCCGGTCGCACCGCGCCCGAACTCCACCCGGCCGCCCAGCTCCCGCAGCCGCGCGTACAGCACCTCCTGCGTGCGCCACTGCGCGACCATCAGCGGTTCGGTGTACGGCGCGCCCTCGTCCGCCGGGACCGGGTCGAACATCGGCTTCGTCTCCAGCGGTTCGCCGTTCTTCCAGAACAGCTGCGGCGGGTAGGGACCGCCGGCCGCGCGCATCGCGTCGAGGACGCCGAGGTCGTCGTAGACCTCCTGGGTGCGGGGCTGGATCCCCTTGCCGCGCGAGCCCGGGAACAGCTTCCCGCCCGCCTCCACGACCAGGGCGTCCACCCCGCGCCGGGCGAGGTCGACACCGAGGGCGAGTCCGGTGGGCCCGGCGCCTACAACCACTACATCCATCACATTTCTCCTTAACGTTGTTAAGTGCCACCGGCGACAAGACTGCCCTTAACGCTGTTAAGCTGTCAAGCGTGAGTACGGAACGACGAGCCCCCCTCGACCGCCGCCGGGTCGCCGACACGGCCCTGCGCCTGCTGAACGAGGTGGGCCTGGAGGGCCTGACCCTGCGGGGCATCGCCAAGGAGCTGGACGTCAAGGCCCCGGCCCTCTACTGGCACTTCAAGGACAAGCAGGCGCTGCTCGACGAGATGGCGACGGAGATGTACCGCCGCATGGCCGCGGAGACCCGGCTCGACCCCGTCGGCACCTGGCAGGACGGGCTGCGCACGGTGAGCCGGGGGCTGCGCGGGACCCTGCTCGGCTACCGCGACGGCGCCCGGGTCTACAGCGGCTCACGCTTCACGGGCATCGAGCACGCCCCGGAGCAGGAGGCGTACCTGCGCCTCATGACGGCGGCCGGCTTCACCCTCGCCCAGGCGGCCCAGGCGGGCATGGCGACGAACGCCTACACCGTCGGCTCCGTGATCGAGCAACAGGGCGTCGAGCCCCTTCCCGGCGAACGCCGGGAGGGCTACGACGTGACCGAACGCGCCCGTGTGCTCGCCGACTTCCCCCTGTCGGCGGCGGCGGGCCGGGAACTCTTCACCGACTACGACCACCAGTTCGAGGAGGGTCTGGAGATGGTGATTGCGGGGATCGGGGTGCGATACCTGTAGCGCCCTGGTGGTAACCGGGCTGGTCCTCAGGGGGGCTTCCCCTGCTGCGCCCGACGCGACGGTCCTGGTTGCGGAACCCGGGGATTCGATCCCCCGACGTGCGGGCTCGCGTCGAACGCTGCCGCTTTCGAGACCGATGCCGCAACTCCACTGTGGCGCGCGGAGCGGCGCGGATCCGTGCCGGCGGTCGAGGGGAGCGCGGCCCTGAGGCGTGCTTCCTCGCCGCCCCGAAGGCCGGGGTGCTGCCCGGGATCAACGGCAGACCCCGACTTCGAGCACGGGCGCCCCCGTATTCCGGAAGTCCGTGGGAACCCTGCGGGGATGCCGTGTGCCGCAGGGCTCCACGGTGCCTGCCCGCCGTGTGTCTCCGAAACCGACGGAGAGGTGAACGGCGGGCCAACTTCCGAAAGTGTACGGGCGGTGAATCAGGACTGAATTCACGACGTCTTCAATGCGCTCTTCAATCTCGGCCCCAGCGGTGTCTCCACGAACCGGTGGATCAGCCAGGCCAGTCCGAGCATTCCGCACATCGTGATCAACAGCGTCGGCCATGGCGGGATTCCCCATCCGCGGTGCAACACCCGGATCACGAACCATCCGATGTGTTCATGGACCAGGTAGAAGGGATAGGTCAGCGCCCCGGCCGTGGTCAGCCAGGGCCCGGCCATCCGTCGGGTCCAGCCCGCGGCCACCGCCGCGACCGCGGCGAAGGCCAGGGTGACGACGAGCATCACGGCGTACGGGTCGCGGGGCGCGCCCGGGTGCCACAGCCCCTCGGTGGCCGTGCGCAGCCCGAGGATCCAGGAGAGCGCCACGATGCCCCAGGGCAGCAGCCGGCCGCCGAAGCGGTGGACGAGGTAGAGGGCGAGGCCGCCGACGAAGTACGGCGCGTACCGGGGCATGACGACCAGCTCGGCCCACGATCCGTCGCCGGCCGCGGTGGACAGCACGGCGGCCAGGGTCCACACCGAGCAGAACAGCACCACCCTGCGGTAGGTGACCCCCGGCAGGACGACGGTCAGCGCGAACAGGGCGTAGAAGCGGACCTCGACCCAGAGGGTCCAGCAGACTCCCAGGACGCGGGGTGCGCCCATCGGCTGCTGGAGCATCGTCAGGTTGACCAGGAACTCGTCGGGGCGCACCGCGCGGACGACGGCCGGCAGGACCAGGGACGCCCCGGTGACCAGCACCAGGGCGACCCAGTAGGCGGGGTAGAGGCGGGCGACGCGGGAGCGGAAGAAGTCGCCGAGCGGGCGGCCCCAGCTGCTCATGCAGATCACGAAGCCGCTGATGACGAAGAAGAACTCGACGCCGAGGCAGCCGTAGACGGCCGCCCGGGACAGGGTCGGGAAGACGTGCTCGGGGTTCTGGTGCCAGGACGCGGCGACGACTCCGCCGCGTCCCGCGTAGTGGTAGAGGCAGACCATCAGGGCGGCGGCGAGCCGCAGTCCGTCGAGGGCGAGCAGGCGGTTGCGGGGGTGTCCGGGTGGGGCCGGGACGGCCGGGATCTTCGCGGGCGAGGGCGCCAGTGTGGGGGTCGCGAGTGACATGGTCCGGGACCCCTACCCGGGTCCGGGAGGCTAATCATCCGATCTGTTCTTGAAGTCCCCGGGACGTGGGAGGCCCAATACCGTCACCTGGGGGAATCATAGGAAGTGTGCGGTGAACCTCCTAACCATTCTCTTACCAGTCGGGATTCGTTAACCATATGGTCGTTTTGGCTTCCTAGTTTCTCCATCCATCCCCCCGGTGCGGGCCACCCCACCACACACAGCCGTTACACAAGCTTTGCTTGGCAAAATCAGGAGAGCTATGACGAGGGTCCAGAACAGGCGGGCACCTGCGCGCGGAGGGGAGCTGGACGACTGCCTGCACGCCTGCGCCGTGCACAGCGGAAAAGTGGTCGGCAGCCTCGACCGCCGGCGCGCGGAACTGGCGGAGCAGCTGCGCAAGCTGCTGGTGGTCGTCGCCATGGAAGGCACCACCACCTCCGCGCCCGTCTCGGCCGGCGGTGCGACGGCGCTTCTCAAGCGCGCCGTCAAGGGCGCCGCGAGCTCCTCGGGCGGGATCAACAACGACCTGCTGGACGCCCTGCTCGCCGTCGCCAACAAGGCCCTGGAGTGCGGCTACAACGACGAGTTGAACCTCGCCCTGGTGATCAGCGACACCGTCCTCGCCCAGCGCAGGAACTCCCGCGCCGGCTGGCGGCTGCGCGCCCGCATCCTGGAGGGCCTCGGCGAGGAGCGCGAGGCCGTCGAGGCCTACGAGCGCTACCTCGAACTCACCACCGACGACGGCTTCGGCGTCGCCAGCCGGATCTCCGGCATGCGCCGCGCCGCCGAACTCGAGAGCGACCTCCTCGGCCTCCTGGGGCGCCAGGTCCCGGCCGCCGCGGACCACGTCCGCGGCCCCGCCACCGCCACCTGGGCCGAGGGCCTCGCCCTCCAGGCCGTCGGCGACTGGCGGGCCGCCGAGCCCCGCCTGGTCGGCGCGCTGCTCGCCCTCGCCGAGGACGAGGCACCGGTGAACGACCGGCAGGAGCTGCTCAGCCAGTACCTGGACCTGCGCCTCGCCGAGGGCAACGACGCCGGCCTCGCCCAGGCCGTCGCGCTCTACGCCGAGCAGCGCCGGATCCGGATGCGCGGCCCGGTCGGCAATCCGACCGTCGACGGCGTGCAGTGGATCAGCCTCGGCGAGTTCCGCAACCAGATCGCCGGCAAGTCCGTCTGCCTGATCGCCAACTCCGGCCGGGTGGGCGCGAGCGGCATCGGCAAGCAGATCGACGACTACGACCTGGTCGTGCGTTTCAACTCGTACAAGATCGACCCGAAGCACACCGGCGAGCGCACCGACATCCACGTCAGCATCCACAAGCACGCCTTCAACTGGGAGAAGCCGGTGACCACCCGGCTGATCTTCGGCGGCGTCTCGGGCGACTGGAAGCACTCGCTGCGCAACAAGCTGGTGCCCGGCGCGCAGAAGTTCCTCGGCGACGAGTCGCTGCGCTGGCCGATGCGGAACATCGGGCAGATCACCACCGACACCTGGTCGGGCATCCCGACCTCCGGCTTCAACATGCTGTGGCTGCTGGACTTCCTGGACGTCAGCCCGACCCTGGACCTGATCGGCTTCGACTTCTACGAGAGCGGCGCCTACCGCGTGCAGGAGGCCATGAAGCTGGCCATCACCTCCGTGCACGAATACACCAGTGAGAAGGATTGGGTCATGCAGCGGGCCCAGAGCGTGACCGACATGAGGATCTCCCTGCGATGACGACCACCTTCACCCCGCCGATACCCGACACCGACGCGAGCGCCCTCACCAAGAAGCGGCGGATCGCGTTCGCGTCCTACGTGGACGAGAACTACCTGCCCGGCTTCCTGGCCCTGCTGCGCAGCCTCGCCCTGTCCAACCCGGGCGTCTGCGAGGACTTCGTCGTGCTCTACGACGACCTGCGCCCGGCCTCCATCGCGAAGATCCGTGCCCTGCACCCGCGGATCGTGCTGCAGCGGGTCAACGACACGCACTACGACTCCTACGTCAAGGGCGACCAGGACAACTACCTGGTCCGCAAGGCGTACTTCATCCTCGACATCTTCCGGCTGCGCGACTACGACACCGTCATCACCCTGGACACCGACATGGTCGTCCTCGGCGGTCTGGACGAGCTCCTGGAACTGCGCGAGGGACTCGCGGCCGTCCCGCAGTTCTTCTACGGGCAGCACAAGCTGAACTCCGGGCTTCTGGTCATCCAGAAGGAGTACCTGTCCGACGAGTTCTGCGCGAAGATCGACAAGACCGGCCGCAGCGGCGACTACGAGCTGGACAAGCACGACCAGGGCATCCTGAACGCCGTGCTGGACGGCGACTTCGTCCGCCTCGACGCCAAGTACAACTTCGTCAAGCGGCGGCTCTCCGGCGACCTCCCGGTCCCGGAGGAGACGAAGATCCTGCACTTCACCGGGCGCCACAAGCCCTGGCAGGGCGGCGAGAGCGGCTACGCGCAGGCCGAGGACCGCTGGCGCGAGTTCGAGCTGACCGACGCCGAGTTCCACGCGGCCTACTTCGCCGCCCCCGGCGGCCTCCACCACGACCTGGTCGTCCACTTCGGCACCCCGCACGTCAGGCGCACCGGTGACGTCGAGATCGCCCGCAAGGTGGCCGCCGCGCACATCGCGGCCGGCGACTACCAGGACGCCGTCGACGTCCTGTCCAGCGTCCACATCCCGCTGGACGAGGCCTGGCCGCACGAGGTGCTCGGCCACGCGCTGATGAGCGTCTCCCGCTACGAGGAGGCCAAGACCCAGCTGCTGCTGGCCAGCGCCGCCCCCAACCGGGCCGCCACCGCCTTCGCGCGGCTCGCCCAGATGGCCTGGGTGCACGGCGACAACACCGAGGCCCTCAGATACGCCACCGCCGGCCTCACCGTGGACCCCACGCACCGCTCCAGCCGCCTGTGGGCGCAGCGCGCGGCCGCCGTCCCCTCCCAGGAGCAGGGCAGCGCCGAGGACCAGCTCGCGCACGTCGCGTTCTACATGGACCGGCAGGGCAACGCGGGCGACAAGCTGCTCCCGGAGACCGTCCGGCTCGGCTTCGGCCCGGACACCACCTCCCGGCGCTGGCACTCCGTGCACGCCCACCGCTACTTCGACAAGGCCGCCCTGGAGCGCGTCAACGCCCGCCGCGGCCTGGTCATCGGCGGCGGCGGTCTGTTCATCCCGGACACCATGCCCAACGGCAACAGCGCCTGGCAGTGGAACGTCCCGGACGAGCACCTGCGCGCCGTCGACGTCCCGATCATGGTCTACGCGGTCGGCTTCAACGCCTTCGACGGCCAGTCCTACCGGGCCAACCGGTTCAACGACAGCCTGCGGCTGCTGGTCGAGAAGTCCTCCTTCTTCGGGCTGCGCAACCACGGCTCCATCGCCAAGGTCCGCGGCATGCTGCCGCCGGAGCTCCAGGACAAGGTCGTCTTCCAGCCCTGCCCCACCACGGTCATGCGCCAGCTGGTGGCCGGCTGGACCGACCCGGGGTACCGCGAGGACACGGTCATGCTCAACGCGGCCTACGACCGCGCGGGGCTGCGCTTCGGCCACGACTACGGGCACTTCCTCGCCGAGATGGCCAAGGCCGTCCGCAGGATCGGCGAGCACACCGAGGTCACGTGCGTGGCGCACTCCCTCGACGACGAGAAGATCGCCTTCGACCTGCGCCGCGAGCACGGCATCTCGCTGCCGGTGATCCCGATGTACGACTTCTCCAACGACGAGATCCGCGAGACCTACGCCAGGACCCGCCTGGTCATCGGCATGCGCGGGCACGCAGGCATGATCCCGTTCGGCGTCGGCACGCCGATCATCTCCCTGATCTCGCACCCGAAGATGGCGTACTTCCTGAACGACATCGAGCGGCCCGAGTGGGGCGTCTCGGTGCACGAGAAGGACCTCGGCGAGATCCTCACCGAGCGCGCGATCGGCATCCTCGACAACCACAGCCGCACGGTCGCCGACGTGCACGACCGCCAGCAGCGGCTGTGGAAGGTCACGGAGGAGAACCGCGCCACGATCAAGAAGATCCTGGGCAGGTGACACCGAAGGGGCGGGTCCGGTTCGGACCCGCCCCTTGGACAGCGCCCCATAAGGGGCGCGGGGAACTGCGCGACCAGCCACGACGGCGCATCAGCCGAACGACGGCAGACGGAACTTACCGACGAACGACCCGCCGCAGATTACGAGCCCTGCGGGCCATCCGCCGCACCGTCGCGTTGCGCGGCAGGAACGCCAGCTGCGCCGGCACCCCGCCGGGCAGCCCGAGAGAGGTCAGGCGCTTGCGCTTGAAGTAGCGGATGGTGCGTTCGTTCAGATGCCTGGTCAGATACCGCTCGGTCTCGGTACGCAGCTGCGGATAGATCTTCGGCTGCATCGCGAACCCGACCGCACGGATCAGCGCGCCGAGGTCCTCGACGCCCATGCCCGGCCGCTGCGCCTCGACCGCCTTGCGGTCGCCGAGCGCGGGCACCAGCGCGTCGACGACGGTGACCGGGACGCGGTTGCTGTTCTCGTACGGCGTGAGCCGGTCGAGGAGGGTGTCGGTGCCGACGCGGGCGGTCGGCAGGCCGTACAGCGCGGACGCGGTGAGCAGCGCGGTGGAGAAGCAGCCGACGACCAGGGCGGGACGCATCCGCTGGTAGAGCACCTCGGCGAGGACCGTGGTGTCCAGGACGGTGAGGTCGACCTTGAGCTTCTCGGCCTCCTGCTCCAGGGTCCGGGCGAACCGGGCCGGGGCGGAGGGGTGCGGCTTGAACACGACCTTGGTGTGGCCGAGTTCGACGGCGCCCCGCAACATCCGCACGTGCAGGTTCTCCTCCTGCTCCGGGGTGAGGATGTCGAGCGCGGAGAGGTACTGGCCGAGCAGCAGGGCCGGTTCGTCGATCTGCGGCAACTCGTCACCGCTGGGGGCGAGTTCGGCGAGCACCTTGATGAACGCCGCGGTCGGCACGACCTCGCCGGGGACGCCGAACTCGGTGAGCAGCATCGGCTTCAGGCCCGGCACCAGGTCCAGGTGCAGAACCCGGTCGACGCGGGTGCCGACCAGCGGGTCGATCTTGTTGCGGGTCGGGCCGTAGCTCATCAGGCCGTCGGCGTAGACCGTGACCGGGGCGCCGTTGAAGATCTGGGTGAGGCTGAGCGAGGGGTTGACCTGGATGGACTCGACGGCGAACTCGACGTCGTCGTCGCCGAGCCGCCACTCGTGGCGCAGGAAACGCTCCCAGAGCGGGAAGTCGTCCGGGCGCGGGGCCCAGCCGCCCGGGTGGAACGGGAAGATCGTCTCGTTGTACGAGATCACGTCGTCGAAGCGGTCGCGCAGCCGCTCGAAGCCGGGTGCCCCGTCCAGGCCCGGGGTGGTCTCGGGCGTCGCCGCGTTGTTGCAGACCAGCAGGATGCGCCGGTCGGCCGGGCGGAACGCGCCGGAGTCCAGGGCGGCGCCCAGGGTGGCGGTGCCGTAGAGGGTGGACGCCTGGAAGATCTGGGTGGTCACGCGGCGGCTCCCGCGGGGGCGGGACGGCGGCGCAGCCGGCGCAGTTTGGTGGCGCGCTGGAGGTCCATGGAGTCCAGGGCCTCGTCCAGCACGTCCTGCGGCATGCGCCGCAGTGCGGCCGCGCTCATGGATTTCAGCTTCTTCGCCACCGCGGGCTCGAACCTTTCGATGGATCCCAGGTGATGGGAAATGATGGCGCAATAGGTGCGGACGGCCTTGGGCAGGAGTTCCTTCGCGTCGGCGTCCTGTGCCGTTTCTTCGATCACCTGGTCGAACGCGCGAATGAAATCGAGCTGACGGACGTCGCCGATCTGCGTGAGTGAAGAGGCTACGCCACGCCGGTAGAAGACGCCGAGCAGGTTCACCGCGGCGAAGGAACCGGCTTCCCGGTGCAGTTTCCAGATCCACGGCCGGTCCTCGGCCGTGCGCAGGCCGTCCGTGAAATGCACGAGCCCCTTGTCCACCAGCCGGCGGTGGTAGACGCCCGCCCAGGCGTAGGCGTAGTCCACGGAGGTGGACCGGTCGGCGGGCAGGATGGCGTCCCGCGGGTTCATCACGATGTTCCGGCGGCCGACCGGCACCCGGGTCACGACCCGGGCGCGCGCGGTGCACTGCACATGATCGGTGCGGACGAAGTCGCAGCCCAGCGACTCGATCGCGTCGACCAGCTGCGGGTAGTAGCCCGGTGCCAGCCAGTCGTCGCCGTCCAGGAAGGTCACGTACTCGCCGCGCGCCCTGTCGATTCCGGTGTTGCGCGCGGTGGCCAGACCTCCGTTCTGTTCGTGTCTGACATGGACCGCGCCTGGCAGCTCGCGCTCTGCTCGCGCGAGAATCTCTGGCGTCCCGTCGGTCGAGCAGTCGTCGACGAGAATGAATTCGAAGTCCTCACGCGCGTTCGCACGCAGGCTCCTCAGGGTGTCGGGCGCGTATTGCTGCACGTTGTAGAACGGCACGATGACGGAGAGCTTGACCACGTGGAGGACGTTAGGCGGACGCCCGTCATCCGTCTTGGCCGTTTCCTTGATTCGAGGTGAACGACGCGTGGCGAAGCTGTGAACCGGCTGAATTCGAGGGCTTAACCCGAGCTGATTCGCCATCCGGCGATGTGTTGTTAACCCTTTGTTGGATTCGGGTTGGGGAGTTCCTCGGAATGGCTTCCTAGCGTCTTCGACGTGCCAGCAAGTGCAACGAA
This sequence comes from Streptomyces fuscichromogenes, assembly GCF_014645815.1. Taxonomy (GTDB): domain Bacteria; phylum Actinomycetota; class Actinomycetes; order Streptomycetales; family Streptomycetaceae; genus Streptomyces; species Streptomyces fuscichromogenes. The sequence continues at coordinate 201,899 of NZ_BMML01000014.1, forward strand.
GTCCCTGCGGGTGGCCGTCCTGGCGGATTCCGATACTCGGTGGAAGTGGGGGGCGCTCACCGCGAAGCGCCTGATCCCCAACGAAAGCGACACCTCGGACGTCCGGCTCGACGGCTACCTCCTGCGCGGCCGCGCCACCCCCACCGCCCGCCAGCTCCAGGAGGTCGGCGTCCACGCGGACTCGCTCCGCGAGGTGACGACCGTCGAGTTCCTGAGAGAGATGGAACAGCAGTCGTACGACATCCTCGTCCTCTCCCTCGTCGGCGGCGGTGTGCAGGCCATGCTGCACGGGCTGCGCAGCGCCTGGGCCGGCCGGGAGAAGCGGCCCGTGGTCGTCACCGGCTACGTCGGCGTCGTCTACGAGAAGCTCGCCGACGGACTGCTCCTGCGGCACGGCGCGGACCTCGTCCTCGCCAACTCCCGCCAGGACGCCGACCGTTTCCGGGCGGTGTACGACGGGGTCGGTGCCGACTCCGCGTCGGTGACCGAGGTCGCGCTCCCCTTCCTCGGCGGGGCGCCCTACGAGGGCGAACACGACCCCTACACCGTGGTGTTCGCCGCCCAGCCCTCGGTCCCGGACAGCCGCAAGGACCGCACCTACCTGCTCAACCGGCTGATCCAGCACGCCCGCCGGCACCCCGAGCGGGAGGTGCTGCTCAAGCTGCGCTCCAAGCCCGGCGAGCACACCACCCACATCGAGGAACTGCCGTACCAGAAGCTGGTCCAGGGCGCCGACGCGCCCGCCAACTTCCGGCTGGTCTACGGCCACATGGGCGAGGTGCTCGACCGCACCGACCTCCTGGTCACGATGAGTTCGACGGCCGCCCTGGAGTCCCTGCACCGCCGGATCCCGACCGTGGTCCTCACCGACCTCGGTATCCGCGAGGCGCTCGGCAACCACCACTTCGTCGGCTCCGGCTGCCTCGCCTCCTGGGACCAGCTCGACGCCGGACACCGCCCGGTGCCCGACGCCGAGTGGGTCTCACGGCAGGGCGTCGCCGCCGACGGCGGCTACGCCACCACCTTCGACGCGGCCCGCGAACGCATCGCGAAGCTGCTCGGCCGGCCCGGGGGGCTGCCGCCCCTCACCCCCTACTACACACCCGAGACCGCGTCCGGATACCTGCCCGGCATCCTGGCCCGCCACCACCTCGGCCCCGACGGCGCCCCGCTCCCGGGCGCGCCCGCCGCCGACCGGGCCCCGGGCCCCGTCCGCCAGATCGTGCGCCGGGCCGCACGCGGCGCCTACCGCCACGGCGTCCAGCGGGTGGCCCCCGTGATCCGACGAATGGGAGAGCTGTGAGCGACCGGATCCCGCACCAGGCCCAGTCAGAGCCGACTGCGCCAGTGTCTGCCGAAGGAACAGAGCCGATGTCCCACCCCGAAGCGGCCGTAGTGCCCCGCGTGCTCGCCGTGATCCCCGCCCGCGGCGGCTCCAAGGGAGTGCCCGCGAAGAACCTCGCCCCGGTCGGCGGCGTCCCGCTGGTCGCCCGCGCGGTCCGCGAGTGCGTCGCCTCCCGCCTGGTGACCGACGTGGTCGTCTCCACCGACGACCAGGCGATCGCCGCCGCCGCCCGCTCGGCCGGCGCCGAGGTCGTGCTGCGCCCCGCCGCCATCGCCGGCGACACCGCCACCTCCGAGGCCGCCGTCCTGCACGCCATGGACGCCCACGAGGCCCTGCACGGCGCCACGGTCGACGTGGTCCTCCTCGTCCAGTGCACCAGCCCGTTCATCGTCCGCGAGGACCTCGACGGGGTGGCCGGCGCGGTCGTCGAGAACGGCGCGGACACGGCCCTGACCGTGGCCCCCTTCCACGGCTTCGTCTGGCGCGACGAGGTGGACGCCCCGGTACCGGTCGGCGCCGATTCGGCCGCGGTGGACGGCGGTTCGGCCGTGGTGAGCGGCGGCACGGGCGTCAACCACGACAAGTCCTTCCGGCCCCGCCGCCAGGACCGCCCCCAGGACTTCCTGGAGACCGGCGCCGCCTACGCGATGCGCGCGGACGGCTTCCGCGAGCACCGGCACCGCTTCTTCGGCCACACCGAACTGGTGCGCACCGACCCCGCGCGGGTCCTGGAGATCGACGACCCGCACGACCTCGCGCGCGCCCGCGCCCTGGCCCCGCTCTTCGACGCGGACCGCCCCGGCGCGCTGCCGACCGCCGACGACGTCGACGCGGTCGTACTGGACTTCGACGGCACCCAGACCGACGACCGGGTGCTGATCGACGCCGATGGAAAGGAGTTCGTCTCCGTGCACCGCGGCGACGGACTCGGCATCGCCGCCCTGCGCAAGAGCGGGCTGAAGATGCTGGTCCTCTCCACGGAGCAGAACCCGGTCGTCGCCGCCCGGGCCCGGAAGCTACAGATTCCGGTCCTGCACGGCATCGACCGAAAGGACCTCGCACTCAAGCAGTGGTGCGAGGAGCAGGGCATCGCTCCCGAGCGCGTGCTCTACGTCGGAAACGACGTCAATGACCTCCCGTGCTTCGCCGTCGCCGGCTGGCCCGTGGCGGTCGCGAGCGCCCACGACGTCGTACGCGGCGCCGCACGCGCGGTCACCACCGTCCCGGGTGGCGACGGCGCGATCCGAGAGATCGCCAGCTGGATCCTCGGCCCCTCTCTCGATTCCCTCCCCAAGTAAGGACACCCCACAGTCATGAGCAACTCCCGTCTGCGCACGTTCGGTTCCCGTGAGGTCGGCCCCGGCCAGCCCGTCTACATCTGCGGCGAGATCGGCATCAACCACAACGGTGAGCTGGAGAACGCCTTCAAGCTGATCGACGTCGCCGCCGAGGCCGGCTGCGACGCCGTCAAGTTCCAGAAGCGCACCCCGGAGATCTGCACCCCGCGCGACCAGTGGGACATCGAGCGCGACACCCCCTGGGGCCGCATGACCTACATCGACTACCGCCACCGCGTGGAGTTCGGTGAGGACGAGTACCGCCAGATCGACGAGTACTGCAGCGAGAAGGGCATCGCCTGGTTCGCGTCCCCGTGGGACACCGAGGCCGTCGCCTTCCTGGAGAAGTTCGACGTCCCCGCCCACAAGGTCGCCTCCGCGTCCCTCACGGACGACGAGCTCCTCAAGGCCCTGCGCGCCACCAACCGCTCGGTCATCCTCTCCACCGGCATGTCCACCCCGAAGCAGATCCGCCACGCGGTCGAGGTCCTGGGCAGCGACAACATCCTGCTCTGCCACGCCACCTCCACCTACCCGGCGAAGGCCGAGGAGCTGAACCTCCGCGTGATCAACACGCTGGAGAAGGAGTACCCGAACGTCCCGATCGGCTACTCCGGCCACGAGACGGGCCTGCAGACCACCCTCGCCGCGGTCGCCCTCGGCGCCACCTTCGTCGAGCGCCACATCACCCTCGACCGCGCCATGTGGGGCTCCGACCAGGCCGCCTCGGTCGAGCCGCAGGGCCTGACCCGCCTGGTCCGCGACATCCGCACCATCTCCGCCTCCCTGGGCGACGGCGTCAAGAAGGTCTACGACTCCGAGCTCGGCCCGATGAAGAAGCTGCGCCGCGTCACCGGTGTCGTCGCCGAGGCGGAGATCGCCGCGGCCGCAGGCGAGCCGGTCCAGGTCTGAGCAGTTTGTTACGACGACGGGACGGTCGTACGTCGATGAGCCCCCGCGCCGGGAACACCGGCCCCCACACACTCGCGTTCGTCGAGAGTCCGGTGCAACTGCTGAACGTGCTGGAGTGGGCGCATGTCCATGCCCTGCGCGGCTCGGCGGAGCCGCTGCCGACCGTACCCGGCCAGGTACGGCGCTCGGTGTCCGGCATAGCAGCACCCGGCGCGGAACTCACGATCGTCGTCCTGTCCCCGACGGACCCCATGACCCGGGGCCAGCTGCGCCGCATGGCGGACCTGGCCCGGGACGAGGGATACCGGGTCCGCTGGGAGGAGGCCCGGGGCGGCACCACCGCCCCCTTCCAGACCATCGGCGGCCTGGCGGGCTCCCTGCGCCGCGCCGACCGCATCGTGATGGGCGACCCCTTCTCCCGCTACGTACAGCTCCTCCTGACCATCACCCGCGCCCATGACCTGGTCGTGGTCGACGACGGCACCGCGACGATGGAGTTCGTCGCCCAGCTGGCGCGCGGCGAACGCCTGGTCCGCTGGCACCGCAAGGGCGGCCGCCCCGGCGCCCGGGACCTGCTCTTCGCGCCGGTCTCCTCCTCCGCCCGCCGCCGCCTCACCCCGAGCGACCGCCGCCGGGTGGAGGTCTTCTCGTCCATGCCGATGACGGAGACGCCGGCCGGGGTGACGGTCACCGCGAACGACTTCGGCTGGACCCGCGCCCGCTTCGGCCCGCCGCGCATCACCAAGGGCGCCGACATGGTCGGCACCTCCCTGGTGGAGACGGGCGTCGTGGACGGCGACCGCTACCTGGAGGCCGTCCAGACCCTGGCCAAGGCCCACGGCGCGACCCGCTACTTCGCCCACCGTCGCGAGAGCACCGAGAAACTCCACCGGCTGGCCGCCGAGACCGGCCTGGAGATAGTCCGCCCGGACCTGCCCCTGGAGCTGATCGCCCGCCGGGGCCCCATCGGCCGTACCGTCCTGAGCTTCCCGTCGACCGTCGTCCACACCCTGCCGCTGGCCCTCGTGGGCACGGGCGTCCGGGTGGCCGTCTGCGACATCGACCCGACCTGGCTGACGGAGAACGCGTCCCCACGCGCCCAGGGATTCCTGTCGGGCGTCACGGGAACGGCGAAGGACGTCCACCGACTGGCGGCGGTGAGGGCCCCGGCGTAGGCGCTCCGCGAGAGGAGCCGCGATGCGCCGGCGGCCGCACATCCGGTACAGTCCCGCGCCCCCTCGGGGATGCTGCCGGGCCGTGGCCCGGTCACTGCCCGGTCACTGCCAGGTCGGCATGACCGCGGCAGGGTAGCGGGACCCGGCCGCTCCCCGGGGCAGGATCTCCTGGATCCGGGCGAGGTCGCCGGGCGTCAGCCCGACCTGCGCGGCCGCCGTGTTCTCCTCGACCCGGTGCGGGCTGCGGGTGCCCGGGATGGGCACGATGTCGTCGCCCTGCGCGAGCAGCCAGGCCAGCGCCAGCTGGGTGACCGTGGCGCCCTTCTCCTCCGCCAGGGCGGTCAGCCGCCGCACCGCCGCGACGTTCTTCTCGTAGTTGCCGGGCCGCCAGCGCTCGTCCATGGTGTGCCGCATGTCGTCGGCGTCGTATTCCGCGGCCGGTTTGACCGCGCCGGTGAGGAAACCGCGCCCGAGCGGGGAGTAGGGCACGAAGCCGATGCCCAGTTCCCGGACCACGGGCAGGATCTCGGCCTCCACGGCCCGTTCGAACACCGAGTACTCGGTCTGGAGCACCGAGACGGGGTGCACGGCATGGGCGCGGCGGATCGTCTCCGGGCCGGCCTCGCTCAGCCCGAAGAACCGGACCTTGCCTTCGGCGATCAGCTCGCCTACCGTGCCCGCCACGTCCTCGATGGGGACGTCCGGGTCCACACGGTGCTGGTACAGCACGTCGATACGGTCCGTGCCCAGGTGCCGCAGGCTGCTCTCGGTCACCTCCCGGATGTGCTCGGGACGGCTGTCCAGCGCGTGTCCGATCCGGGCCGGGTCCGAGAGGTCGAAGCCGAACTTGGTCGCGATCAGGATCTCGTCGCGGAAGCCCTTCACCGCGCGCCCCAGCAACTGCTCGTTGCTGCCGGTGCCGAGGCCGTACAGCTCGGCCGTGTCGAAGAGGGTGACCCCGAGTTCATGGGCCCGGTGCAGGGTGGCGACACTGCTCCGCTCGTCCGGGGTGCCGTACGCCATCGTCATGCCCATGGTGCCCAGACCGATCGCGCCGGCCGCGAGGCCCTGGGTGCCAAGGGTGCGCCGGGGAAGGTGTGTGATGTGCTCTGCCATGCCGTCCACGCTAGGCACGAGCCGCCCGGGAAACATGGGCCACCGCTCGCATAGAATTGCCTGATCCTCTCAGGAGCGGAGTGCGCTGTGCTGGACCGACTCATCGCGGCCATCGACCGGCACTGCGGGGTGTCGGGCGCGGACACCCCGGTCCCCAGGCTCTCGCTGGCCGCGGTCGACGAGCCCGTCGAGCCCGCCCACCTCCTCTACGAACCGACGATCTGCTTCGTCGCCGCCGGCACGAAACGCACCACAGCGGGTGAGTTGGTCCGGGTCGCCGCCCCCGGCCAGATGCTCCTCACGACCATCGACCTGCCCGTCACCGCCGATCTGGAGCAGGTGCCGTACCGGTCGGCGTCCCTGCGGCTCGACGCCGAGGCGCTCACGGACCTCCTGGTGGAGCTGGCCGGGACGGCGCCGCCCGCCGCCCCGCCGGCCGGCTCCGCGCATGTCGCCGCGCCGATGTCCCCCGAACTCGTCGACGCGGTCACCCGCTGGGTGGAGCTCCTCGACACCCCCGACGACATCCGCCCGCTCGCCGGCCGGGTCGAGGGCGAGATCCTCTACCGGCTGCTGCGCAGTTCCCTCGGCCCCGTGCTGCGCCAGTGGACCGCCGCCGACTCCACCGCGACCCGGGTACGTGAGGTGGCCCGCTGGATCCGGGCCCGGTACGCGGAGCCGCTCAGCATCGACGAGATCGCGGCGGTGGCGCACATGAGCGCGGCCAGCCTGCACCGGCACTTCAAGGCGGCCACCGGCCTGAGCCCGCTCAGGTACCAGAAGCACCTGCGCCTCCAGGAGGCCCGGCGCCGCCTGGCCGCCGGCGACGCCACCGCGGCCCAGATCGCCCAGGCCGTCGGCTATGTCAGCCCCACCCAGTTCAACCGCGAGTACCGCACCGCCTACGGCCTCCCACCCGTCCAGGACGCGGCCCGCCTGCGCACCGGGCGAACACGCCGTTGACCCCGGGCGCCACCGATCTGTACGACCATTGTCCGGACGAGGGGACGGTGCCGGTCACCGACCGCTGCAGGGGTTTCCGGCGCGCCCTATCCCAGCTCGGGGACGGGGGCCTCCCGCAGAGTGGTGAGGAACCGGGTGAAGGGGACGGGCGGGAAGGTGAGGGTGCCGGCGGTGGGGTCCTTGGAGTCGCGGATGGATATGCGGGTGGGAGAGCTCGCTATCTCCACGCAGGAGTCGCCGTCGCCGAAGCTTGAGTAGGACGACTTCTGCCAACGGTCGGTGTCGGGCATCACAGTTCCTTCGCCACGCGGTTGATCAGGTCTCGTGACTTGCCGGGGTTGAGCGACGCGGCTTCCAGTTTACGGAGAAGTGTTCGAAGGGCGGCGAGTTGGCGGTCCGAGTCGATGTATGCCGCGCCGTTGGGGCCGTCCCGCACGACGGTGTCCAGCTTGGACAGGGTGCCACCCGCGTACAGCATGGCGCTCGCGGCACCCGCGAACCCTTCCTCGGCGAAGGGGATGACGCGCACGGTGACGTTCTCCGCCTCGGATACGTCCAACACCTCGTTCAGTTGGGCCCGAGAGGCTGCGCGGTCGCCGACCATGATGCGCAGCGCAGCCTCATGGATGATGGCGTCGAAGGGCGTGCCGTCGAGGGCCGCCTTGCGTCGCAGCCGGTGCTGCACGCGCAATTCCAGTTCCGTCTGCGGTAGTTCCGGGGTGCGGTAGGCGTAGACGGCGCGAGCGTAGTCCGCTGTCTGGAGCAGGCCGGGGATGTACAGAAACTGCGCCTCCCGCAGGAACGTGGCGTGGTGTTCCAGTTCGGCGAGATCGAGGAAGGGTGCCGGCAGCAACTCCCGGTACTCCTCCCACCAGCCCCGTGCGCGGTCCTTCGTCATGGCCACCAGGGCCTCGATCAACTCGCCGTCCGAGCAGGAGTAGTTGGCGGCGAGAATCCGTAGCCGTTTCTCGCTCACCCCGGCCAGGCCGGACTCGATCTGGCTGATCTGCGGTGCGTTCACCCCGAGCAGTACGGCGGCCTCCCGCGAGGTGAGGCCTGCGGCGTCCCGCAACCTGCGCAGTTCGACCGCCAACCGCAGCTGCCGCGCCGTCGGCTCGATCCTCTTTGCCACCGACGGGGCCTCCCAATGCGCAGTCAGACGCGACTCTTTCGGGGTCAGATTACGCGACCCGCTTGCGGGATCGAAACATTGCCCCCTACCGTCGGTGACGTAACGGACACGCAGCGGAAGTGCACCGCACCTTCCCCGTGCGGCGATGCCACCGTGCGCGAAATCCCCCTCACCTGAACGGAGTTGATGACGCATGCCCGAGACCTGGGACTACACGCTCTACGTGCCCAACGACCTGAGAGCGGTGACGATCTCCCGTCGCACCCTGCGTCTGATCCTGACGATGCACGGCCTGATCGGTCTCGCCGACACCGCAGAGCTCCTCGCTGCCGAGCTGGTCTCGAATGCCGTACGGCACACGAAGGGTCCGGCGGCGCTGCGGGTGCGGCGTTCCCCTGGGGGCGTGGTGTGGATCGGGGCGTGGGACGCGGATCCCGTGCCTCCGGAGCCGCCGGGGTCGTTGGAGGAGGTGACGGACCGGGAGCAGGGCCGGGGTTTGGGGTTGGTGGTGGCGTGTGCGGACGGCTGGGGGTGGCAGCCGTCGGCCCGGTTCGGGGAGCGGGGCAAGTTCGTGTGGTGTGAGCTGGAGGTGGCGTGATGGTGGGGTCGTCGCATGAGGCGTTGCACCGGATCTTCCAGAAGGATCCGGGGTTGCTGACGCATGCGTTACAGCGGGTGCTGGGTGTGCCGTTTCCCGAGACACGGGAGATCGCGGCGATGAACGTGGATCTGACGGAGATCGAGCCGGTCGAGCGTCGGGTGGACACGTTGTTGCGGGCGGAGACGGACGAGGGGACGTATCTGCTGGTGGTCGAGTCGCAAGGGAAGGCGGACGAACGGAAGCGGGGGAGCTGGCCGTACTACCTGTCGTACCTGTACGAGAAGTACCGGTGTGAGCCGGTGCTGATCGTGATCACGCAGAGCAGCGCGACGGCGAAGTGGGCGGCGCAGCCGATCCACCTCGGCTTGCGGGGGTGGGAGTCGCTGACGGTGCGTCCGCTGGTGCTGGGGCCGGACAACGTCCCGGTGATCGCGGATGTGCGGGAGGCCGAGGACGACGTACCTCTTGCGGTGCTGTCGGCCATGACGCATGGGCGGGGGCGGCAGGCCCCGGCCATACTGGAGTCGCTGGCAGCCGCCCTGAAGACCATCGACCGTGACAGTGCCGCGGTGTTCGTGCAGTTCGTCGATTCGTGCCTGGTCGATCCCCAGGCGAAGCAGATGTGGAGGGACCTGATGACGGCGATCCAGTACTTCTGGCGGCATCCGCTGGCGGAGCAGGTGCGCGAGGAAGGCCGCGAGGAAGGCCGGGAGGAAGGCCGGGAGCAGGGGCGGGTTCAGGAGCGTGCCGAGATGGTCCTGCGGCTCCTGGAGTGGCGCGGTGTTCCGGTGAGTGACCCGGTGCGTGAGCGGGTGGACGCCTGTACCGATCTGGACCAGCTCGAAATCTGGGCCCAGCGTGCGGTGCACGTCACGGACGCCGCGGAGCTGTTCGTGGAGGAGTGAACGTCGGGGCCGTCCGCTTCCTCGCGGTGTCGTGCCTCCGCGAGCCGCGTCAAGGGCGCTGCGCGTCGCCTTCGGCGATGCCCCTTCGGGCGGCTTGCGGTCGGGTGGGACGGTGATGGGCGGATGTGTGTCGTCGGGGGAGGGGCGTCCGCCGTAGGTGTCCCCTGGGCCCGGCTGGGAAGTCGGGGGGTACGGCCTGCCGTGGACGGAGGGCGATCTCAGGTGCGTACCGTCGGAGTGGAGGAAGAGCTTCTGCTCGTCGACCCGGAGACGGGGGAGCCCCGGGCGCTGGCGGCTGCCGTGCTGGCGCGGGCGGCGCTGGCCGATCCGGGGCAGGACGTGTTCGAGAAGGAGCTCTACGGGCAGATGCTGGAGTTCGCCACCCATCCGCAGTCGGACATGGCTGAGCTGGGGGAGGAGATCGTCCGGTGCCGTAAGGAGGCCGGGCGGCTGGCCGGGGAGCTCGGATGTGCCGTCGTCGCGCTCGCCTCTTCGCCGTTGCCCGTCAGCCCCTCCATCACGGTGAACCGGCGCTACCAGTGGCTGGCCGGGCAGTACGGCATCGCCACCCGGGACCAGCTGGTGTGCGGGTGTCACGTGCACGTGGCCGTGGAGTCCGACGAGGAGGGGGTGGGGGTGCTGGACCGGGTCCGGCCGTGGCTGCCGGTGCTCGTCGCGGTCAGCGCCAACTCGCCGCTGTGGCAGGGCAACGACACCGGGTACGCCAGCTACCGCAGCCGGGTGTGGTCGCGCTGGCCGTCCGCCGGTCCGGCGGAGCTGTTCCGGTCCGCGGAGCGGTACCACCGGCTGGTCGCGGACATGGTGGCCACCGGCGTCATCCTGGACGAGGGGATGGTCTACTTCGACGCCCGGCTGGCCCGGCGCTATCCGACGGTCGAGATCCGGGTCGCGGACGTGTGTCTGCGCGCCGGGACCGCGGTGCTGGTGGCCACTCTCGCCCGGGCGCTGGTGGAGACGGCGGCCCGGGAGTGGCGGGCGGGACGGGAGCCGGTCGACCACGGGGTGGCGCTTCAGCGGCTGGCCGCCTGGCGGGCCGCGCGGTCGGGGCTGGGCGGGGAACTGCTGGACCCAGGCACTCTGCGGCCCCGGCCGGCACCCGCCGTACTGGACGCGCTGCTCGCGCACACCCGGGACGCCCTCGTCGGCACCGGCGACCTGGCGGCCGTGGAGGAGGGCGTGCGACGGCTGCTGCGGTGCGGCAGCGGCGCCGACGAGCAGCGGGAGCTGCTGGCGGGCACCGGGAGCCTGCGGGACGTCGTCACGGGGTGCGTGCGGCGCACCCAGGAGTGACCTGTCCCGGTGCCGAACCTCGCCCGGCGCCGGCTCGGTGCCCCCTCAGCCCGGCTTGCGGGCCAGGACGAACGCCCGGGGCCACTTCTCCGACTCCACCGGCTCCCGGATCAGGGTCGCCGCCACGTCCAGGCCCGCCTTGGAGAGCATGTCGCCCACCGCGTACGCGGGACGCCAGTAGTAGCGCAGGTCGATCTCGTGACCGAAGCGTTCGGTGAGGTGGAGGCCGGGGGACTCGCCCTTCTGGAAGGACAGCAGGACATGGCCGCCGGGGACCAGGGTGCGGTGGAAGCCGGCGAAGGTCGCCGGGAGGTGGTCGTCCGGGACGTGGATGATCGAGTAGAGGGCGAGGATGCCGCCGAGGGTCTCGTCGGGCAGCTCCAGGGACGTCATGGACCCCCGGTGGAAGCGCACGGCGGGGTGGGCCTCGCGGGCCAGGTCGACCATGGCGGGGGAGAGGTCGATACCGAAGGCGGGGACTCCCAGGTCGTTGAGGTGGGCCGTGATGTCGCCGGGGCCGCTGCCCAGGTCGGCCACCGGGGCGGTGCCGTTCGCCTTCACCAGCGCGACGAACGCGGCGATCATGGACATGTCCACCGGTCGTGCGGGGAGGCCGGGGAAGGCGGCGGAGTAGTCCTTGGCGATCGCGTCGTAGGACGTACGGGTGGTCTGTATGAAGTCGGGTGTCTCCGAGTCCGTCACGGTCGCGCACGCTACCGGGCGGGCGCGGCCCGTGTGGCGAAGTCGCGGTTGCGGCTCGGTCCCGTTTCGGTGGATGGACAGAAGCGGCGTGATCGTCGCCAGGCGTGGTATGCGTGGAAGAGGAAACATAGGTGTTACCCAGCCACGTCCGAGGTCATGCGTCCGCGGTCAGATTTTCTTCCCCTAACGGGCTGAACTTTTGTTGATCTCGGGTCAGTTGACCCTTCGGGCGTCCTACCCTTCAGAGGGTGAACCAATTGATGTCCACAGAGACCGAGGCCGACCTTCCCGGGGATGTGCTCCCCGGCGTGCTCAGCGAGGAACTGCACGCCGAACTCGTCGCCTTCCGCCGCGACCTGCACATGCACCCCGAGCTAGGGAACCAGGAGTTCCGCACCACGGCCGCCATCAAGGAGCGGCTGGAAAAGGCCGGTCTCCGGCCGCGCGTCCTTCCGTCGGGGACCGGACTCATCTGTGACATCGGGCCGGTCGGGGACGGGCTTCCGGTGCTCGCCCTGCGCGCCGACATCGACGCCCTGCCCATCCCGGACATGAAGACCGAGTGCGCGTACCGGTCCACCGTGCCGGACCGGGCGCACGCCTGCGGCCATGACGTGCACACGACGGTGGTGCTGGGCGCCGGACTGGTGCTCGCCGAGCTGCACGCGCAGGGCCGGCTGCCGCGGCCCGTGCGGCTGCTCTTCCAGCCCGCCGAGGAGGTGCTGCCCGGCGGTGCCGCGGACGCCATCGAGGCCGGGGTGCTGGACGGGGTGGGGCGGATCATCGCCGTGCACTGCGACCCCCGGGTGGACGTGGGCCGGATCGGGCTCAGGACCGGCGCCATCACCAGCGCCTGCGACCGCATCGAGGTGGCCCTGGACGGCCCCGGCGGCCACACCGCACGGCCGCATCTGACCACCGACCTGGTCACCGCCGCCGCCCGGGTCGCCGTCGACGTGCCCGCGCTGATCGGGCGGCGGGTGGACACCCGCAGCGGGCTCGCCGTGACCTGGGGCCGGATCGAGTGCGGGCACGCGCCCAACGTGATCCCCCAGCACGCCGAGCTGTCCGGGACCGTGCGCTGCCTGGACCTGGAGGCCTGGCGGACGGCGCCGGACGTCGTGCACGCGGCGATCGACGAGATCGCGACCCTGCACCGGGCCAAGTCCGAGATCAACTACGTGCGCGGGGTGCCGCCGGTCGTCAACGACCCGGTGATCACCGAACTGCTGCGGGACGCGATGACCGCCCGGCGCGGCACCGAGTCCATCGAGACCACCGAGCAGAGCCTCGGCGGCGAGGACTTCTCCTGGTACCTGGAGCACGTGCCGGGCGCGCTGGCGCGGCTCGGGGTGCGCACGCCGGGCGAGCGGACCGTGCGCGATCTGCACCAGGGCCACTTCGACGCCGACGAGCGGGCCATCACCGTCGGGGTGGAGCTGTTCACGGCCGCCGCCCTGATCGACGCGACCATGTAGTCGTACCGGCGGAAGTCGTATCAGACGGCGGGAGAAACGGTCAGCTTGAGCCGTCCCGCCGCCGTGCCGCCCGCAGGGGGCGAAGGGGTGCCCGGTCGGTACCCCTTCGCCCCCTTGTGTCACCCCGCCGTAACCGTTGGTCTCCGCTTGTAACCCGGAGTCGGCACGGTTCGATAACGGCCCGGAGAAACCCCGTTCCCCTCCCCTTCTACGCGCGTTACTGTGCGCCGAAATCGCCACCGAGGGTGGACGGTTGGGGAAGCGGACCGATGACGGTGCCGTGGGGACGAAGGGGTGCTTGCTGTGCGTTATATCTCGGGTCGGAAAACTCGGTTCTCCCAAGCTGCGGTGACCGTTGCCGTCATCGCCCTCGCGGCCGCCGGTTGCGGCAAGTCCAGCTCGGACAGCGGTGCGACCAGCACCAACTCGTCCGGCAAGTACAACGGCAAGGGCATCGGCCTCGCCTACGACATCGGCGGCAAGGGCGACCAGTCCTTCAACGACGCCGCCTACGCGGGCTTCCAGAAGGCCGAGAAGGACTTCGGCATCAGCGGCCGGGACATCGAGCCGCAGGACGGCGAGTCCGACGCCGACAAGGTGCAGCGCCTCGACACGCTCGCCAAGTCCGGCTACAACCCGATCATCGGGGTCGGCTACTCCTACGCGCCCGCCGTCAAGGAGGTCGCGGCCAAGTACCCCAAGATCACCTTCGGCATCATCGACGACAACGAGGTCACGGCCTCCAACGTCGTCGACATGGTCTTCGCGGCCGAGCAGTCCTCCTACCTCGCGGGCGTGGCCGCGGCCTCCGCCACCAAGAAGGACCACATCGGCTTCATCGGCGGCGTCGACATCCCGCTCATCCACACCTTCGAGGCGGGCTTCGACCAGGGCGCCAAGTCGGTCGACCCGAAGATAAAGATCGAGTCGCAGTACCTGACCCAGACGGCCCAGGAGGGCGGCTTCTCCAGCCCCGACAAGGGCAAGGCCGCCGCGCAGGGCCAGATCGACGCCGGCGCCGACGTCATCTACCACGCCGCCGGTCTCTCCGGCCAGGGCGTGATCGAGGCCGCGGCCGCCGCCAAGGTGTGGGCCATCGGCGTCGACTCCGACCAGTACAGCCAGAGCGCGCTCGCCAAGTACAAGGACTACATCCTCGGCTCCGCGCTGAAGAACGTCGGCGGCGCCGTGTACGACCTGGTGAAGTCGGTCCACGAGGGCAAGCCGGAGAGCGGTGTCGTCAACGGCACCCTCAAGACCGGTGGCGTCGGCTTCGCGGACACCAACCCGAAGTACAAGGCCATGACCAAGGTCGTCGCCGCGGTGGAGAAGGCCAAGCAGGACATCATCTCCGGCAAGGTCACCGTCAACACCAAGTAATGCGTCATATATATACGGCCGGGTGATCACCTGGCCGTATACGGACGGCTGAGGGCGGTCGAGGTACGCCCGCCCGCGCGCCGTTGCAGATCATGCGCCCCTTGCCTACCGCAAGGGGCGCACTGCTGTGCGTAGCTTTGGCCGTGACTGTGGCCACAGCTAGATAACGGACCGGACATTGGGGGTTTTCCGTCTGGTCTACGCGCGTTACGCTGCCGCGGAACCAGCGCCTGGTTTGGGCGCTTGCACGAAGGAGTCTCGTTCCATGCGCCGGGTGTCCCGTATTGCCGTTGCAGGCGTTGCAACCGCAGCCCTCGCCGTCACCGTTTCAGCGTGCGGCAGCTCGTCCAGCTCGTCCACCGGCAAGGGTGGCGCCTCCAAGGGTGTCGGTCTCGCGTACGACGTCGGCGGCAAGGGCGACCAGTCCTTCAACGACGCCGCGTACGCCGGTTTCCAGAAGGCCGACAAGGAGTTCGGCGTCTCCGGCCGGGACATCGAGCCGCAGGACGGCGAGTCGGACGCGGACAAGGTGCAGCGCCTGGAGACCCTGGCCAAGGCCGGCTACAACCCGGTGATCGGCGTCGGCTTCGCCTACGCGCCCGCCGTCAAGGAGGCCGCCGCGAAGTTCCCGAAGGTCACCTTCGGCATCATCGACGACAACCAGGACCAGGCGAGCAACGTCGCGGACATGGTCTTCCACGAGGAGCAGTCCTCGTACCTGGCCGGCGTCACCGCCGCGCTGACCACCAAGTCGAACACCGTCGGCTTCATCGGCGGCGTGGACGTCCCGCTGATCCACAAGTTCGAGGCCGGCTTCGAGCAGGGCGTCAAGGACACCAAGAAGAACATCACGGTCAAGGCCCAGTATCTGACCCAGACCGCCCAGGAGGGCGGCTTCTCCAGCCCGGACAAGGGCGAGGCCGCCGCCGAGGGCCAGATCGGCGCGGGCGCCGACGTGGTCTACGCCGCCGCCGGTCTGTCCGGCCAGGGCGTCATCAAGGCCGCCGCCGCGCACAAGGTGTGGGCGATCGGCGTCGACTCCGACCAGTACAACCAGGCCGCGCTGTCGAAGTACAAGGACTACATCCTGACCTCGGCCCTCAAGAACGTCGAGGGCGCGGTGTACGACCTCGCCAAGTCCGTCATCAAGGACAAGAAGCCGCTGTCCGGCGACATCCGCGGCTCCCTGACCAACGGCGGCGTCGGCCTGGCCGACTCCAACCCGGTCTTCAAGAACAACGCCACCCTGCAGGCCGCGCTCAAGAAGGCCGAGGCCGGCATCAAGGACGGCTCGATCACGGTCAAGACCTCCTGACCCGGCGGTCATGACCCTGTCGTAGGCATGGTCAAAAGAACGCTGTAATGGCAGCGTTACGGCCACGGAACGGGGTGCGGGAAGGATGACCTTCCCGCGCCCCTGTCGTAGATCCGGCACCCTCGGACCGTCTACGGCAGGGACACACCCCGTTCGCGCGGCAGAATGCTCGGAACGGATCGAGAGTCGTAAAAACTCGGTCAGGTCCGGGCACTATTTAAAGCAGGGGCGCTACGCGCGTAGAGCGGCCCCTTTCCCTAGGAGAGTGCGCCATCGACGCGTCCAGCAGCCCTCCGCTCACCGCAGAGACGACAGCCGCGGTCGAGCTGGCGGGGATCACCAAGCGATTCCCGGGTGTCGTAGCCAACCACGACATCCACCTGTCCGTCCGCAAGGGCACCGTGCATGCCCTGGTCGGTGAGAACGGGGCCGGCAAGTCGACCCTGATGAAGATCCTCTACGGCATGCAGAAGCCGGACGAGGGCACCATCACCGTCGACGGCGAGCAGGCCGCCTTCTCGTCCCCGGCCGACGCCATCGCGCGCGGCATCGGCATGGTCCACCAGCACTTCATGCTGGCGGACAACCTGACGGTCCTGGAGAACGTCGTACTCGGCAGCGAGAAGCTGTACGGCATCGGCGGCAACGCCCGGAAGAAGATCAACGAGATCTCCGACCGGTACGGCCTCGGCATCCGCCCGGACGCCCTGGTCGAGGATCTCGGTGTCGCCGACCGGCAGCGCGTGGAGATCCTCAAGGTCCTCTACCGCGGCGCCAAGACCCTGATCCTCGACGAGCCCACCGCCGTCCTGGTCCCGCAGGAGGTCGACGCGCTCTTCGACAACCTGCGCGAGCTGAAGTCCGAGGGCCTGTCGGTCATCTTCATCTCCCACAAGCTCGGCGAGGTGCTGTCCGTCGCCGACGACATCACCGTCATCCGCCGCGGTACGACCGTCGGGACCGCGATCCCCTCCGAGACCACCCCCCGCCAGCTCGCCGAGCTGATGGTCGGCAGCGAGCTGCCCACCCCGGAGACCGCCGAGTCCACGGTCACCGACCAGCCCGTGATCACCGTCAGGAACCTCACCGTCTACGCCAGCGGCGGCATCGCCTCCCTCGGCGAGGTCGGCGCGCAGCCCGAGACCGCGACGGTCGGCTCGGCCGGCGCCACGGCGCGCGGCGACGTCCTCGACGAGGCCACCACCCCCGGCGCCGCCAAGCGCGTCCTCGACGACGTCTCCTTCACCATCCACGCCGGCGAGGTCATGGGCATCGCCGGCGTCGAGGGCAACGGCCAGACCGAGCTGATCGACGCGCTCATCGGCACCCGGCACGCCGACTCCGGCGCGATCGAGTTCCTCGGCGAGGACATCACCGGCTGGCAGACCCGCAGGCGGCGGGAGTCCGGCGTCGGCTACATCCCCGAGGACCGGCACCGCCAGGGTCTGCTCCTGGAGTCCCCGCTCTGGGAGAACCGCATCCTCGGCCACGTCACCGAGAAGCCCAACGCCAAGGGCTTCTGGCTGGACATCAAGGGTGCCCAGGCCGACACCCGCCGGATCGTCGAGGAGTTCGACGTCCGCACCCCCGGCATCGACGTCACCGCCGCCTCGCTCTCCGGCGGCAACCAGCAGAAGCTGATCGTCGGCCGCGAGATGAGCCACCACCCGAAGTTCCTGATCGCCGCCCACCCCACCCGCGGTGTGGACGTCGGCGCCCAGGCGCAGATCTGGGACCGCATCCGGGAGGCCCGCCGCGAGGGCCTGGCCGTGCTGCTGATCTCCGCCGACCTGGACGAGCTGATCGGCCTGTCGGACACCCTGCGGGTGATCTACGACGGAAAGCTGGTCGCGGACGCCGATCCGGCCACGATCACCCCGGAGGAGCTGGGCTCCGCCATGACGGGTGCCGCGTCCGGCCACTTGGAACACGTAGACACCGCCCAAGAAGGACACGAAGGCGCCGCTGGTCCGGAGGACGAGGCCCGATGAAGAAGTTCGACAAGGAGCGGGTGCTCCTCGCGCTGGCCGGCCCGGTCATCGCGCTCGTGCTGGCGATCGCGCTCACCTCGATCGTCCTGCTGGCCTCGAACCGCAACCCGTTCGAGCCGTACGTGCTGATGCTCCAGCAGCTGCCGTACTCGGACATCCAGGTCCTGATCATCAACCAGGCGGCGATGTACTACATCGCGGCCATCGCGGTCGCCCTCGGCTTCCGCATGAACCTGTTCAACATCGGCGTCGACGGCCAGTACCGCCTCGCCGCCGTGATGACGGCCGTGGTCGGCGCCAACATCGGCCTGCCCGCCTTCCTGCAGATCCCGGTGCTGCTCCTGGTCGCCATGTTCACCGGCGCCTTCTGGGCCGGTATCGCGGGCGTCCTCAAGGTCACCCGAGGGGTCAGCGAGGTCGTCTCCACGATCATGCTGAACGCCATCGCCACCAGCGTCATCGGCTACGTCACCCTCTCGAACGTGTGGGGCGTGCAGGTCGGCAACAACATGACGACCGGCGTGATGAAGAAGTCCGGCTGGTTCCCCGGCATCAACCTGGGCTCCGACGTCGGCGAGATCTACGGCATGGTCTTCGTCGCCATCGCTCTCGGCATCGGCTACTGGGTGGTCCTCAACCGCACCCGCTTCGGCTTCGACCTGCGCGCCACCGGCGCCTCCGAGTCCGCCGCGGCCGCCTCCGGCGTCGACGCCAAGCGCATGGTGCTGGTCTCCATGCTGATCTCCGGCGCCGTCTCCGGTCTCGCGGGCCTCCCGCTGCTGCTCGGCGACTCCCACACCTACAGCCTCGACTTCCCGGCCGGCCTCGGCTTCACCGCCATCGGCATCGCCCTGCTCGGCCGCAACAACCCCGGTGGCATCGCCTTCGCCGCCCTGCTGTGGGCCTTCCTCGACAAGGCCTCGCCCGCCCTCGACTACGCCACCCCGGTGGCGTACGAGAAGGAGATCGCCACGATCATGCAGGGCCTGATCGTCTTCTCCGTCGTCATCTCCTACGAAGCCGTACGCCAGTGGGGCCTGCGCCGCCAGCAGCGCCAGGTCGGCGCGGAGCTCGCCGCGGCCGCCGCCCAGAACACCAAGAAGGAGGTGGCGGCCTGATGTCCACCGAGACCATCGCCAAGCCGCAGGCGAAGCAGCCCGGCAGGGGCGGCCGCCGAATGTCGCTCCCGGTACTCCTGCTGGTCATCGCGGGCGTCCTGATCCTGACCTCCGCGGTACGCCTGATCACCGGCGCCGACGGCATCACCTCGACCGGCCAGATGTCCACCGCGCTGCGCCTCGCCGTCCCGATCGGCCTGGCCGGTCTCGGCGGTCTGTGGGCCGAGCGCGCGGGCGTCGTCAACATCGGCCTCGAAGGCATGATGATCCTCGGCACCTGGTTCGGCGCCTGGGCCGGCTACCAGTGGGGCCCGTGGGTCGGCGTGGTCTTCGGCATCCTCGGCGGCGCGCTCGGCGCCCTGCTGCACGCCGTCGCCACCGTCACCTTCAACGTCAACCACATCGTCTCCGGTGTGGCCCTGAACATCCTCGCCCTGGGCGCCACCCGCTACCTCTCGAAGTTCACCTTCGAGAACGCCGAGGGCGGCTCCTCCAAGCAGTCCCCGCCGATCGACTCGCTCGGCACCTTCAGCGTGCCAGGGCTGTCCGACTGGCTGAACACGCTCAACGGGAAGCACTGGTTCCTGGTCTCGGACATCGCGGGCCTGGTCGGCGGTCTGCTGACCGACCTGTCCCCGCTGACGGTCGTCGCCGTCGCGCTCGTCCCGATCACGTGGTGGGTCCTGTGGCGCACGGCCTTCGGCCTGCGCCTGCGCTCCTGCGGCGAGAACCCGGTCGCGGCCGAGTCCCTCGGCGTCAACGTCTACAAGTACAAGTACATCGCGGTGCTCATCAGCGGCGGCTTCGCGGGCCTCGGCGGCGCGTTCCTCTCCATCGTCGCCTCCAACGTGTACCTGGACGGCCAGACGGCCGGCCGCGGTTACATCGGTCTCGCCGCGATGATCTTCGGCAACTGGATGCCGGGCGGCCTGGCCCTCGGCGCGGGCCTGTTCGGCTACACCGACAGCCTCAACCTGCGCGGCGGCACGGTGAACGTCCACGCGCTGATCCTGCTGATCGCGATCCTGCTGGTGGTCGGCGCCGCCTACCTGGCCTGGCGCAAGAAGTACGTCCCGGCCGCCATCACGATCGTCATCTCGGTCCTGATGTTCCTCTGGTACGCCACCACCAACGAGGTCCCGCGCCAGCTCGTGACCGCCACCCCGTACATCGTCACCCTCCTCGTCCTCTCGCTGTCCGCGCAGTCCCTGCGGATGCCGAAGGCGGACGGCCTGCCGTACCGGAAGGGACAGGGCAAGTGACCGACGCGGCCGGCTTCGACTGGGAGTCCCTGCGCGCGGAGGCCCGCGAGGCCATGTCCCACGCGTACGCCCCCTACTCCGGCTTCCCGGTCGGGGTCGCGGCCCTGGTGGACGACGGCCGTACGGTCAGCGGCTGCAACGTGGAGAACGCGTCCTACGGCCTCGGCCTGTGCGCCGAGTGCGGACTCGTCTCCCAGCTGCAGCGCACGGGCGGCGGCCGCCTCACGCACTTCACCTGCGTGGACGGCACCGGCGGGCTGCTCGTCCCGTGCGGCCGGTGCCGCCAGCTGCTCTACGAGTTCGGCGGCCCGGACCTCCTCCTGGACACCCCGGAGGGCGTCCTGCCCCTCTCCGAGATGCTGCCCCAGGCCTTCGGCCCGGCCCATCTCACCAAGTAACTCCCGTACGGCCCCTTCCGGTTGGGAGGGGCCGTACGCATCGCACTTCTTCGAAGGGAACGCCATGGCCACCATGGACGCCATCTCCGTCATCCGCACCAAGCGGGACCGCGGTGAGCTCAGCGACCAGCAGATCGACTGGGTCATCGACGCGTACACGCGAGGCGAGGTCGCCGACGAACAGATGTCGTCGCTCGCGATGGCCATCCTCCTCAACGGCATGAACCGCCGCGAGATCGCCCGCTGGACGGCCGCGATGATCGCGTCCGGCGAGCGCATGGACTTCTCCTCGCTGTCCCGCCCGACCGCCGACAAGCACTCCACGGGCGGCGTCGGCGACAAGATCACCCTCCCGCTCGCGCCCCTGGTGGCCGCCTGCGGCGCGGCCGTCCCCCAGCTCTCCGGCCGCGGTCTCGGCCACACCGGCGGCACCCTGGACAAGCTGGAGTCGATCCCCGGCTGGCGCGCGCTGCTCTCCAACGAGGAGATGCTGAACGTCCTCGACACCACCGGCGCGGTGATCTGCGCGGCGGGCGACGGCCTGGCCCCCGCCGACAAGAAGCTGTACGCGCTCCGGGACGTCACCGGCACGGTCGAGGCGATCCCGCTGATCGCCTCCTCGATCATGTCGAAGAAGATCGCCGAGGGCACCGGCTCCCTGGTCCTGGACGTGAAGGTCGGCACCGGCGCCTTCATGAAGACCATCGAGGACGCCCGCGAACTGGCCTCGACCATGGTCGGCCTCGGCACCGACCACGGCGTGAAGACGGTCGCGCTCCTCACGGACATGTCGACGCCGCTGGGATTGACGGCGGGCAACGCCCTTGAGGTCCGCGAGTCGGTGGAGGTCCTGGCGGGCGGCGGCCCCGCGGACGTCGTCGAGCTGACGATCGCCCTGGCCCGCGAGATGCTCGACGCGGCCGGCGTGCGCGCCGCAGACCCGGCGAAGGCGCTGGCCGACGGCTCGGCGATGGACGTCTGGCGCCGGATGATCGCGGCCCAGGGCGGCGACCCGGACGCGGTGCTCCCGGTGGCGAAGGAACAGCACGTGATCAAGGCGCCGTCGTCCGGTGTCCTGACCCGCCTCGACGCCTACGGCATCGGCGTCGCCGCCTGGCGCCTGGGCGCGGGCCGCGCCCGCAAGGAGGACCCGGTGCAGGCGGGCGCGGGCATCGAGCTGCACGCCAAGCCAGGCGACACGGTGA
Source organism: Streptomyces fuscichromogenes (assembly GCF_014645815.1). Classification (GTDB taxonomy): domain Bacteria; phylum Actinomycetota; class Actinomycetes; order Streptomycetales; family Streptomycetaceae; genus Streptomyces; species Streptomyces fuscichromogenes. Next base: position 223,545 of record NZ_BMML01000014.1, read on the forward strand.
CGGCGGGCCAGCCCCTCCTCACCCTCCACACCGACACCCCGGAACGCTTCGAGTACGCGCTCCAGGCGGTCGAGGGGTCGTACGACATCGGGGCGGCGGGGACGGAGTTCACGGCGTCGCCGGTGGTGCTGGAGCGCATCGCCTGACGAGGAGGTCTCTCGATCGGGTGAACGGGGCCGGTGGACCTGCGCCGGTCCCGTTCGGCGTGTCTGATGGGCCCATGGGAGAGTTCGACGCCGACTACATCGTGGCTGACAACGAGTGGGACGAACTGGTCTGGCTCTGGCAGCAGACGGATGTTCCCAAGGGCTGCAGGGTGGAGATCATCGATGGCCTCGTCATGGTGACTCCCCTGGCTGCCAACGCGCACCATTGCATTGCTGGGCGGGTGCAGCGCCGCCTCTACGAGGCGATCCCGCAGGACTGGGGCATTTATCAGCGGCTGGGCATGGCCGTACCGTCCCGGCTGAGCCTCTACATGCCGGACCTTGCCGTGGTGCCGGAGGAGGCACTTGCCGGGGACGCCTACTTCGTGCCGGTGGACAGGGCCGAACTCGTCGTGGAGATCACCTCCAAGGCCACATTGACCAACGATCGGACCCACAAGGCCGCAGGTTGTGCCGAGGCGGGTGTGCCGCTGTATCTCCTGATCGACGGCTTGGCACCGGGGGGCCCTACGATCACGCTGTACGGCGAGCCGAGGGACGGCGTCTACCGGATCCTGCGTGCCGTCAAGTTCGGCGACCCCATCAAGCTGCCGGAGCCGTTCGACCTCACGATCGACACCGCCGAGTTCCCCGTCGACTGGCCGGCGCGTCACCCCAGCAGCGCCGCCACGATCACCAGCACCGGCACCGACAGCACCGTCGACAGCAGGATCGAGTCGCGGGCCAGTTCCTCGCCGGCGCGGTAGGTGCTCGCGTAGGTGTAGAGGTTCTGCGCGGCCGGGAGGGCCGAGGTCACCGTCACGTCGAGCAGGGGCGCTCCGTGCAGGTCGAAGACCATCGACGCCAGGGCCCAGGCGGCGAGCGGCTGGCCCACCGACTTCAGGGCGACCGACAGGAACACCGGGTGCCGGTCGTGGCCCCGGCCGGGGAGCGTGCTGCCGTGCAGTGAGATGCCGAAGGCCAGCAGGACCGCCGGGACGGACATGTTGCCGATCAGGGTGAGGGGGTCCATCACCGGGCCGGGGACGTGCAGGCCCAGGGCCGAGACCAGTACGCCGGTCAGGGAGCCGATCGCGATCGGGTTGCGCAGGGGCGCCAGCAGTCGGCGCCACCACGGGCCCTTCTCGCCCATGCCCGCCACGTCGAGGATCGTCAGGGCGACCGGGGTGAGGACCACCACCTGGAAGAGCAGCACCGGGGCCACCAGGGACGCGTCGCCCAGCACGTACACCGCGATCGGGATGCCGAGGTTGCCCGAGTTGACGTAGCTGGAGCACAGGGCGCCGATGGTGGTGCGGCCCACGCCCCAGTGTCGTGCGACGCCCACCGCCACGAACGCGCCCGCCGCCGCTGCCGTGCTCAGGGCCGTCACCAGGAGGCGGCTGGAGAAGACCACCGCCAGGTCGGCCCTGGCGAGGGTGGTGAAGAGCAGGGCGGGGGAGGCGACGTGGAAGGCGAGCTTGGTGAGCACCTCGCGGCCGTTGGCCCCCAGGTGACCACCGCGGCCGAGGGCGTAGCCGACGGCGATGACGATCGCGATCACCGCGAAACCGCTCAGTACCCCCTGCACATGACCTCCTCGGCGGGAGCCGGGTGGCCGTCGGGCGGTGGGGGCGATGGCGGTACGTGGCGCATACACCAACCCTCTGGGCCGGTCAGGTCCAGGTCAACGTTGTGGTCCTTGTGATCGACGTGATCTGCGCGACCCCTGCCAGTGAGTCGCGACCCCCTACCGGTGAGTCGCGACGCCTGCCGATGAGTTGCCGGACCGCCGGCGGTCTACCGCGTCGTGAATGCCGTGACCCCCGCCGTGCTCGTGCTGTCGGGCCCCGTCGCCAGGGACGAGGTGCCGGGGCTGTGTGACGACGTGCGTGAGCTGCTGGCGGTCACCGGCGCCGGAGTGGTCGTCTGTGACGTGGCCGGCCTCGGACCGCCGGGTCTGGCGGCCGTGGACCTGCTGGCCCGGCTGGAGCTGGCGGCCCGGCGGGCCGGAGGGCGGACACGGCTCCGCGACCCCGACCCCGCCCTACGCTCCCTCCTCCGTTTCCTCGGCCTCGGGCTCCAGGTGGAGGGGGAGGTCGAAGAGCGGGAACCAGCGCTTGGTGTCGAGGAAGAAGTGGAACCCGGTCAGCCTGCCGTCTGAGATCTCCAGTACCTGGACGGACCAGGGGCTCCAGCCGCCGGTGTCCGGGTCGGGCTTGTACTGCGCGAACCCGGGCAGGCCGTTGACCTGGACCGGGAACAGCCGCGAGCCCTCGCAGGCGGAGCCGATGGTGGTCATGAAGCCGGTGATGTCGTCGTGGCCGGTGAGCCACAGGTCGAACGGCGGCATCGTCATGACGGCGTCCTCGTGGAGGAGTGCCGTCAGCGCCGTCATGTCGTAGCCCTCGAAGGCGGCGACATAGCGCTCCAGGAGTTTTCGCTGCTCCTCGTCGAGCGGGTCGCAGACCTCGGCGCCGGCGCCCGACTGCCGCTGCTCGGCCAGGGTGGCCCGGGCCCGCTGCAAGGCGCTGTTGACCGACGCGACCGAGGTGCCGAGCAGCTCGGCCACCTCGGTCGCCCGCCAGGCCAGCACCTCGCGCAGGATCAGCACCGCGCGCTGCTTCGGCGGCAGCTGCTGGAGCGCGGCCATGAAGGCCAGCCGGATCGACTCCCTGGCCACGGCCGCCTCCGCCGGGTCGTCCACCGTCGGCAGCACGCGGGCGTCCGGCACCGGCTCCAGCCAGGTGTTGTCGGGCCGGGGTGACAGTGCCGCCTGGGCCAGCGGCGTCGACTCGCTCAGGTCCATCGGCCGGGCCCGCTTGCTGCTCGCGCTGAGCATGTCCAGGCACACGTTCGTCGCGATCCGGTACAGCCACGACCGCAGACTGGAACGGCCCTCGAACTTCTCGTAGCTCCGCCAGGCCCGCACCAGGGTGTCCTGCACCGCGTCCTCGGCCTCGAAGGACGATCCGAGCATGCGGTAGCAGTACCCGGTCAGCTCGGTCCGGTACTTCTCCAGTGCGACGTCGAGGTCCGCCGTCGCCGTGCCGTCGGTCATTGCCGTCCACCCACCCCTGTGGCCGTTCCTGTTCGCGCGCCGTTGCGCTCCAGCACTTCGGAAGCTATCGCAGGGGACTGACAATGGCCCCCGGAGTGGGGAAACGTGCAGGTGAGGTGGGGGGCGCCCAAGGGGGTGGGGGGTGCGGTGGGGTGGCGGGTGCGGCGCCGTCGTGGTTGCTCGCGCAGTTCCCCGCGCCCCTGACGGAGTTTCAGTGGGCGTTGGCCAGGATGTGCCGGCGGGCTGCCACCGTGCCCAGGAGGGTGATGGTCACCACGCCCGCGATCGCCAGCAGGCCCACGCTCACCGTGCCCGACCAGCCCTGTGCGTGGAAGGCCATGGCGCCCACCGTGCTGCCCGCGCTGGAGCCGATGTAGTAGGCGGACTGGTAGAGGGCCGAGGCCTGGGCGCGGCCGTGGGTGGCCGTCTTGCTGACCGCGGAGGAGGCCACCGCGTGGCCCGCGAAGAAGCCCGCGGTGATCAGGACCAGGCCCAGCAGGACCAGGGGGAGCGAGTCGGCCAGGGAGAGCAGGAGACCGGCGGCCGTCGTGCCACCGCCCAGGTAGAGAGCGCCCCGGCGGCCGAGGCGGCCGACCAGACGCCCGGCCGTCGACGCCGACACCGTGCCCACCAGGTACACCAGGAAGATCGAGCCGATGACACCCTGGGGGAGCGAGAAGGGCTCCTCGGTCAGGCGGTAGCCGATCACCGTGTACACGCCGCCGAAGACGGTCATGAACAGCGCGCCGATCGCGTACAGGCGGCGCAGCAGCGGGTCGGCCAGGTGGTCGCGGACCGTGCCGAGCAGCCGGCGCGGGTGCAGCGAGCCCGCCTTGAAGTGCCGCGGGGCGGGGAGGAGGAGCCGGAAGGCGATCGCGCAGCCGACCGCGACCAGGCCGATCACGCCCACGGCGACCCGCCAGCCCCACTCCTGCGCGACCCAGCCGGTGATGACCCGGCCGCTCATCCCGCCGACACTGTTGCCCGCGACGAACAGTCCGATCGCCGTGACCAGTGCCTTCGGGCGGACCTCCTCGGCCAGGTACGCCGTCGCGGAGGCCGGCAGACCGGCCAGCGCCGCACCCTGGACGCCACGGAGCACGATCAGCACGCCCAGGGAGGGCGCGAAGGGGACCAGCAGCCCGACGGTCACCGCCACCGCCAGCGACGCCGTCATGACCGTACGACGCCCGAAGCGCTCGGAGAGGGCGCTCATCGGCAGCACGAACAGCGCCAGTCCGCCGGTCGCCGCCGCCACCGTCCAGCTCGCGTCGCTCGCGGACACGCCGTAGCCGTCCGAGATCAGCGGGAGCAGCGCCTGCGTGGAGTAGAGAAGGGCGAAGGTCGCGACACCGGCCAGGAAGAGCGCGAAGCTCATCCGGCGGTATCCGGGACCGCCCGGGGTCAGCCGGGAGTCGGGAGCGGGGACGGACGAGACGGCGCCCATGAGGGTGGACGCCCCGGTACTGGCGGGAGACATGCTTCGAACGTAGGACTCGCACGCTGATCCGTCCAATGCACGGAATCGTCATAATCGTTCCCATGGAGCATCAGCAGAGGTCAGCGGAGCGTCTGTCACCGTACAGTGACACGGAAGACATGACGATGTTGCTGGCCCCCCGTCTCGCGTACTTCGCCGGCGTGGCCCGCACGGAGCATGTCACCAGGGCCGCGCAGGAGCTGGGCGTCCCGCAGTCCACCCTCTCCCGCGCGATGGCCCGCCTGGAACAGGACCTGGGCGTCGACCTCTTCACCCGGCACGGCCGCACCGTCTCCCTCACCCCCGCCGGCCGTACCTTCCTCACCTCGGTCGAGCGTGCCCTCGGCGAGGTGCGGCGCGCCGCCGACGAGGTGCGCGCCGACGCCGACCCCACCACCGGCAAGGTCGCCTTCGGGTTCCTGCACACCATGGGCGCGGAGACGGTCCCGGGCCTGCTCCAGGCGTTCCGGACCGACCACCCGCGCATCCGCTTCAGCCTCGTCCAGAACTACGGCGAGGCGATGATCGAGAAGCTCCGGGCGGGCGAGCTGGACCTGTGCCTGACCTCCCCGGTACCGGACGCCCCGGACCTGGCCGCCCGCCGCCTGGACGAACAGAAGCTGCGCCTGGTGGTTCCGGCGGACCACCGGCTGGCGTCCCGCAGACGGGTCCGCCTCGCCGAAGCGGCCGACGAGACCTTCGTGACCCTGGAACCGGGCTACGGCCTCCGCCGCATCACCGACGACCTCTGCAAGGACGCCGGTTTCCGGCCGCGCATCGCCTTCGAGGGGGAGGAGGCGGAGACCCTGCGGGGCCTGGTGGCCGCCGGGTTGGGGGTGGCACTGCTCCCGCCACCCGCCTTTCCCCGCCCGGGAGTCGTGGAACTGACGGTCACGGCCCCGAGAGCGGCGAGAGAGATCGGCGTGGCCTGGCTGGAGGGCCGTCCGGACACCCCACCGGTGGCGGCTTTCAAGAGATTCCTGCTCTCGAGAAGGGGCAACCTGCTCCCGGCCTAGGGACAGCGCGCCCCTTCAGGGGCGCGGGGAACTGCGCGAGCAACCACGACGCACCTGCACTCTGAAACGGAGCTCAACCCCTCCGCAACGACTTCCCGAACCCCGCAGCCAACGGCATCCGCAACCCGATCGGCGGCGGCGCCGCAAGCGCGTCCTCGACCGGCCGCGACACCGTGTGCCCGTACAACGCCCCCATGACGAAGTCCGAAGCGAGAGCGAGGACTTCGTCCCGGTGCTGGTGCAACCCGTGCCCGTCCGAGTGCACCTCGAACCGGCACACCTCCCGGTTCGCCTTCTTCGCCCGCGTCGCCAGCCGGAACGACAGCTCCGGGTCGGTCCGTTCGTCGTTCGTGCCGTGCACGATCAGCACCCGCCGCCCCACCAGCTGCCGAACCGGTTCCTCGGGCGCCGCCACGTCCGTCTCGGGCAGCCAGGGCGCGATGGAGACAACGGAGTTGACCGCCTCGTGGCCGCCCGCGTGCAGCGCGGCCCGGCCGCCCATCCCCACGCCGAGCAGGCACACCGGCACATCGCCGTACCGTCGTACCACCTCGTCCGCCGCCCAGCTGGCGTCCCCCGCGAGATGCGCCTCGCTGCCGTTCCAGCCGCGATAGCGGTAGTGGACGACGTGCGCGGCCAGTCCCTCGCCGCGGCCGTCACGGGCGAGCCGGCGGCCGAGGGCGCGGACGAAGGCCGTCGCCCATACGGGGGACGGTTTGCGCGCGGAGATCTCCTCCCCGCCGGGGAGGAGCAGGACCGCTCCGGTCGCCGTCGTCGGCTCCTGGCCGACTGCCCTGCTCAGGCTGGCCGTTCGGACCGGCGTCGCTTGCTGTGCCATGACAGAACAGTGTCAGAAGACGCGCTGTACGCGACCCGTCCGTGCGGTCACCATTGCGTATCGGCGGAAAGGGAAATCTCCGAGTACCGAGCGATCTACGCGCGTAGGAGTTACAGTGCGGAAATGACGAGCCAGAGCACCGCGAACACCCCGACGCCGGAGCAGATCCGCCGGGCGCCGAAGGTTCTGCTGCACGACCACCTCGACGGCGGCCTGCGTCCGGGCACCGTCGCCGACCTCGCCCGGGAGACCGGGTACGCCCAGCTCCCCGAGACCGACCCGGACAAGCTCGGCATCTGGTTCCGCGAGGCCGCCGACTCCGGCTCGCTGGAGCGGTACCTGGAGACGTTCTCGCACACCGTCGGTGTCATGCAGACCCGGGACGCCCTCGTCCGGGTCGCCCGCGAGTGCGCCGAGGACCTCGCCGAGGACGGTGTCGTCTACGCCGAGGTGCGGTACGCCCCCGAGCAGCACCTGGAGCAGGGGCTCACCCTCGAAGAGGTCGTCGAGGCCGTCAACGAGGGCTTCCGGCAGGGCGAGGCCCTCGCCCGCGAGAACGGCCGGCGGATCCGGGTCGGCGCCCTGCTCACCGCCATGCGGCACGCGGCCCGCTCCCTGGAGATCGCCGAGCTCGCCAACCGCTACCGGGACCTGGGGGTGGTCGGCTTCGACATCGCGGGGGCCGAGGCCGGCTACCCGCCCACCCGGCACCTCGACGCCTTCGAGTACCTCAAGCGCGAGAACAACCACTTCACCATCCACGCCGGCGAGGCCTTCGGGCTCCCGTCCATCTGGCAGGCGCTCCAGTGGTGCGGCGCGGACCGGCTCGGGCACGGGGTGCGGATCATCGACGACATCCAGGTCCACGAGGACGGCACGGTCAAGCTTGGCCGGCTGGCGTCCTACGTCCGCGACAAGCGGATCCCGCTGGAGCTGTGCCCCAGCTCCAACCTCCAGACCGGGGCCGCCGACTCCTATGCCGGGCACCCGATCGGGCTGTTGCGCCGGCTCCACTTCCGGGCCACCGTGAACACCGACAACCGGCTGATGTCCGGGACCAGTATGAGCCGGGAATTCGAGCATCTCGTCGAGGCGTTCGGTTATACGCTCGACGACCTCCAGTGGTTCTCCGTCAATGCGATGAAATCAGCGTTCATTCCTTTCGATGAACGGCTTGCGATGATCAATGACGTGGTCAAGCCGGGTTATGCGGAACTCAAATCCGAATGGCTGTTCCAGCAGACCGCCTCCACCAGCGGATCTGTCGACGCGCAGGGCTGATCGGGCATCCGGGCGGGGAGCGGGACGCGGACGGCCCTTCACCGTCCGTCCGTATTTCGGTGTTTGCGGGCGGCGGTCCGGCATGTTTACGGTCGAGGACCGCTCAGCGTGTTATCGATCCCGTCTCCGCATTCCAAGGACGCACTAACGATGAAGCAGTCTGCTGCCAAGACCCTCGGCGTCGCCGCCCTCGGTGCCGCCTTCGCCGCCGCCGGCGCGGGTGCGGCCAACGCGGCCCCGGCCGTCCCGGACGCCCCGCAGGCCCTGAGTACCGTCACCAAGACACTTCCGGCCGGGAACGTCACCAACGCCCTGCCGGGCGCCGGTGCGGCCCTCACGCAGGTCCTCGCCGGCGGCCCGACCAAGCCCGTCGCCGGCCTGCTCGGCGGACTGCCGCTCCAGGGCCTGCCCACGCACGGCCTGCCGGTCAACGGAATTCCGCTCGGCTGACCTCTCCCCGGCCGATCGGCAACGCCGTTGGGGCGCCCCGGTATCCACCGGAGCGCCCCAACGGCGTTGTCGTAGGCGCGGGAGGGCTACCAGGCGGTGGCCTTCTCCTCCGAAGGGAGGAGGATCCACAGCGCGAGGTAGAGCAGGAACTGCGGTCCAGGCAGCAGGCAGGACAGCAGGAAGATCACCCGCATCGTCGTCGCGGAGGTGCCGAAGCGCCGGGCCAGCGCGGCGCACACTCCGCCGATCATGCGGCCATGGGTGGGGCGGGCGAGGCTGGACATCCGCGGCTCCTTCGTGAGCATCCGGTCCGAGGCGGCCCGTGCGGCCCCTCGTCTGTCGTGCTCCACGCTACGGAGACGAACCGGGTCGAAGCGTCGCTCTACGGAGCGATCCCGACCCTGGGAATCGTCGGGGTACGACCCTGAGCCGCTTCCTCCTGGGGGAGGGGAGCGGGCCGTCGCCGCTCGCCCCGGCGCCGCAGCCGGGCGCGGGCCGCCGGCACCACCGCGAGATGCGCGATCACCACGCCGGCCGTGTTGAGCAGGACCGAGTCGACATCCACCACCCGGCCGGGCACCCCGGTCTGGAGCAGGGCTATGCCCAGCGAGACCAGGGCACCCGCGGCGGCCGAACTGATCAGCGAGGCGAGCGGGGAGACCCGGAGCCTGCCATGGGCCATCGGAAGCAGCACACCCAGCGGCGCGAGCAGTGCGAGACCCTCGCCGATCCGGTGGGCGGCCTCGCGCCAGCCGAGCGTCAGGTCGGCGCGGATACCGGCGAAGGGGTGCAGGTTGGCGGGCATCACCCAGGGCACGTTCAGCGGCCGCAGCATCAGCCAGGCGACGAACGCGAGGTGTGCGACAAGGAGGACACCCCCTGCCACACGGACGCGGTTCGCGGCGCTGCCGCCGATGGAGCCTTGACGCTGCACGCTCCCCAAGACGCCCCCGTGTGCACGATCGGTTCCGGATAGCCGAATGAGGCCTCGAACACACCGGGGCGCGCGGAAGCGCGCGACGGCCCCCCGGGTCGTTTCGGCGTGCGGCGCCGACAGCGCCCCGTCAGGGGCGCGGGGAACTGCGCGGTCCGCCCCTACCGGGCCGCACTCGCCCCACGGCGCTGGCGGTGCCCCGTTCGGGCGTGGGGAGGTGTGCGGCGGTTTCGGCGTGCGGCGCCGACAGCGCCCCCGTCAGGGGCGCGGGGAACTGCGCGATCCGCCCCCACCGGGCCGCACTCGCCGTGCGGCCTGTCCGGGCACCCCATGAGGCGCCCGGACGGCCCTCAGCCGGAAGCCACCTCGGTGGACGGCGGCCGAGTCCCGCTCGGCGCGTTCCGGACGGCGTCCGTGCACTCGTACCGCCGCAGCTCCTCCGTCCCGGGCCCGCCCAGGATCACCGACCCGTCCCCCTCGGCCGCCGCCGAGTCGGACAGCGTGCACACGATCTGGGCGAGCGCGTACGACGTCAGCTGCGGCGGTGACGTGCTCAGCCGCAGCGTGTCGTCGGGGTCCCCGGCCCGGGGTCCCCAGACGCTCATCCCGCCCCGCACGTACGTCGTGTAACCGGCCTCCTTCTCGGCGGCCGACGGCGTCTCGGCGAGCTGGTCGAGCAGCCCCTGGGCGACCGTCACCCGCCGCTTGGCGTCCGCCGAACCGTCGGGGACCCGCACCTCCCGGTCGACCGTCACCAGCGAGGAACCGCACAGCAGGAACACCTGCACCGGCACCCCGTGCTCGTCCTGCGACGACAGGTCCGGCTGGTTCAACGAGCACGGCACCCGCGAGGGCGCCCCGCCGAAGTCGGTCGGCACCTCGGTGGCCCGGATCCCGCACCCGGAGAGCGCGAGCGCCAGTCCGGCGACGGCCAGGATTCTTCGTACGTGCATCAGGCGCTCTTCTCCCCGGCGTCCCCGGCGTCCCCGGCATCCCCCGCGTCCCCGGCGTCCTTGCTCTCCTCCGTCAGCCGCGAGGCGTCCCGGGGCAGCCGGAAGGTGAACACCGCACCGCCCTCGGGGGAGTTCGCGGCCGTGATGGAGCCGCCGTGGATACGGGCGTTCTCCGTCGCGATGGACAGGCCCAGACCGCTGCCCTCCGAACGCGGCCGGGAGGCACTGGCCTTGTAGAACCGGTCGAACACGTGCGGGAGCACGTCCTCCGGGATGCCCGGCCCGTGGTCCCGTACGGCGACCACCAGATCCTCGCCCTCGATCCGCACCGACACCCGCACCGGTGAACCGCCGTGCTTGAGCGCGTTGCCGATCAGGTTGGCGAGGATGACGTCGAGGCGGCGCGGGTCGAGGCGGGCGTGGATGCCGCGCTCGGCGTCCAGGTCCACCGCGTCCAGCCAGGCGCGGGCGTCGATGCAGGCGGTGATCTGGTCGGCGATGTCGACGTCGTCGAGGACGAGACGGGCCGTACCGGCGTCGAAGCGGGTGACCTCCATCAGGTTCTCGACGAGGTCGTTGAGGCGGCGCGTCTCGCTGACGACCAGGCGGACGGCGGGTTCGATCATCGGGTCCACCGAACCGGACTCCGCCTCCAGCTCCTCCTCCAGGATCTCCGTCACGGCGGTGATCGCGGTGAGCGGGGTGCGCAGTTCGTGGCTCATGTCGGCGACGAACCGCCGTGACGCGTCGTCGCGCGCGGCCATGTCGTCGACCCGCTTCTCCAGCGCCTCGGCCGCGTCGTTGAACGTCCGTGACAGATCCGCGAGTTCGTCCGTGCCCGACACCCGCAGCCGGGTGTCCAGCTTGCCCTCGCCGAGCCGCCGTGCGGCCACGCCCAGCCGGTGCACCGGCTTCAGCACGGTGGTGGCGGCGGCCTGCGCCAGCAGCGCCGAACCGATGAGGGCGAGCCCGGTGGCGATCCCCAGCGACCAGGCCAGCGAGTTGAGGTCCTTCGCCTCCGGCTCCAGGGACTTCATCATGTAGCCGGTCGGGCCGCCGCCGATCAACCGCGTCCCGGCGACGAGATACGGCGTGCCGTGGTCCACGACCCGCTGCCAGTACAGGTGGTACGCCGACTTGTTGCTGTCGGTCACCTTCTGCCGCTTGTCGACGGCCTTGCGCAGCGAGGTCGGCACGTCGTCCAGCGCGAACGCGCTGAGCCCGTCCGAACTGCCGTACACCGTCCGGCCGTCGGTGTCGTCACCGACCAGCAGCACGCTGAACCGCTGGCTGCTGTTGGCCATCTGCCCGGCCGTGCGCTGGAGTTCGTCCTGCGTCGGGTGGACCGGCAGCGCGCCGGCCCGGTTCTGCATCTCCTGCTGGAAGTCGCGCAGCACCGCGTCCTGGGTACGGGTGAGCACGGCCTCGCGGTTGAGCCAGTACGCGATGCCGGACGCGGACACCGCGGCGGTCAGCGCGACGAGCCCGAAGACGACGACGAGCCGCAGCCGCAGACTGGTGAAACGCAGCCGGGACATGGCTCCCCTGCGGTCCGCGGCCCAGCCGCGGAAACCCCCCTGCACGTCCGTCACTGAGGGGCGTCCAGGCGGTAGCCGACACCACGCACGGTACGGATCAGGGTCGGCGACGAGGGCACGTCCTCCACCTTGGCGCGCAGCCGCTGCACACACGCGTCCACGAGCCGCGAGTCACCGAGGTAGTCGTGCTCCCAGACCAGCCGCAGCAGCTGCTGACGGGACAGCGCCTGCCCCGGCCGCCGGCTCAGTTCGAGGAGCAGCCGCAGCTCGGTCGGCGTCAGCTGGAGATCCTCGCCGTTCTTCGTCACGGTCATCGCGCTGCGGTCGATGACGACGTTGCCGAAGGTCGCCGAGTCGGTCGACTCCCGCTCCCCGCGGCGCAGTACGGCCCGGATCCGGGCGTCCAGCACCCGCCCCTGGACGGGTTTGACCACATAGTCGTCGGCGCCGGACTCCAGCCCGACCACCACGTCGATGTCGTCACTGCGCGCGGTCAGCAGAATGATCGGCAACTGGTCCGTGCGCCGGATCCGCCGGCACACCTCGAAACCGTCGATGCCGGGCAGCATGACATCGAGGACGATCAGATCGGGCCGCTGCTCACGCAACAGCTTCAGACCGTCCTCACCGGTCGCAGCGGTGGCCACCCGGTGTCCCTGGCGCGTCAGTGAGAGCTCCAGGGCCGTACGGATGGCGTCGTCGTCCTCGATCAGCAACAGGGAAGGCACGGGCTCATTCTGGCCCATGCAGGGCCTGTCGTACGACCTGTGCGGCACGCGGCCTCCCGTAAACCTCGGTAGCGCCACCACCTGTGCACCTCCTGTGGACGCTCTGTGCCGGACCCCTGTGACAGGTCTGTGACAGTCGGCGGATACGGCCGTGAAGGTGGCCCGGCAGTCTTTTCGGCACGGGCAGGCGAGCGGCGGGAACGAGCGAGCGGCCCGAGCAAGCCGAACTACCGGAAGTCCACGACGGGGGGCGCGAGATGAACACGCTGATCGGTCACAGCACCAGCGCAGTGATCACGCGTCTGCACGACGTGAACCGGGGTTCCGAGAAGTCCGGTGTCGTGAGCGGGCGGGGGTGCGCTCGCGGCACCGGACGCCAGCACACCGCCTATATGACGGTGGTCGACGGCCGCACGGGGGACGCGCACGGGGGAACCGCGCACCGGGAGGACACCGGCGAGCACCGCTCGCTGACCGAGGCGGAGTTCACCGCCTACGTCCAGGAGCGCCGCGCCTCCCTGTACGCGACCGCCTACCACCTGACCGGTGACCGCTACGAGGCCGAGGACCTGCTGCAGAGCGCGCTGTTCTCCACCTACAGGGCGTGGGACCGGATCAGCGACAAGGCGGCCGTGGGCGGTTACCTGCGGCGGACCATGACCAACCTGCACATCAGCGCCTGGCGGCGCCGCAAGCTCAACGAGTACCCGACCGAGGAACTGCCGGAGACGCCCGGCGACACGGACGCGATGAGCGGCACCGAGCTGCGCGCGGTCCTGTGGCAGGCGCTGTCCCGGCTCCCCGAACTCCAGCGCACCATGCTGGTCCTGCGCTACTACGAGGGCCGCACGGACCCGGAGATCGCGGAGATCCTCGACATCAGTGTCGGCACGGTGAAGTCCAGCATCTGGCGGTCGCTCCGCCGGCTGCGCGAGGACGAGGTCCTCAGCTTCGGCCGTGACGAGGAGAACGCCTTCGGGGAGCTTGTCGCCTGAAGGTAAGGGGATCCGGGGGGATCCTGACGGGGGGAAACCGGGGGAAACGGGGGACCTGGGGGAGGGTCCGGGGGGACTCACGGGGAACACGGGGGAAAACGGGTCCGGGGGGACCCGGGGGGAAGCACGGGGGAGCTCCGCCACGGGGGACACGGGGGTGTTCGGCGGAGCGACGGGGGAAGCGGGACTGGAGGGCCGGGGGGTCCATCCAGTCCCGCTTTTTCTGTCCGCCCCGCTTTTTCTGTCCGCCACCGCGGCCGGGTGGCCGGTGCGGTCAGGCGGCCGGTGTCCGGTCGTGGGCCGGCCGGCCCACCGCGGCCGCCGCCATCCGGCCCAGTGCCTCGTCCCGGTCGCACGGATGCGCGCCGAGCGACACCTGGCGGGCCACGATCGTGCGCTCCGCCCGCATCAGTCGCCAGCCGCGCCGCAGCAGGAACGGCACCGACTTGCGGCCCTCCTGGAGATCGCGCAGGAAACGGCGGCGGAACGTCTTCACCGGGCCCCGGCTCAGACAGAGCGCGTCGGCCAGGAGCCCCAGTTCGCGGCAGCGGTCCACGATCTCGGCGGCGAAGATGCCCTCGGCGATGAACAGCGGGGTGCGGCCGATGTCCAGCGTCTCGGCGCCGGTACGGGCGCTCAGCGCTATGTCGTACACCGGTACGGGCGCCGAACCCGTCGCGCACAGCCGTGCGATGGCCTCGACCGCGACCGCCGCGTCCCAGGACTCCGGGTGGTCCCAGTCGATGTCCGAACTCCCCGCCACCAAGGGCAGCGTCGGGTCGTCGCCCTCCTTGTAGAAGTCGTCGAGGCGCAGGACGGGCAGCCCGGAACGGGCGGCGACGAGTGACTTGCCCGAGCCCGAGGGGCCGCACAGCAGCACTACACGGGCGGGGGACGGGGGATGAATGCTCACGGAACACCAGTTTGACGTATGGAGGGCCTCCTGCCGACCCCGCGGGTCGGCTTTGGAGCGTGAGTCACACCTCAACTACCCTGTGTCCCGACACGATTACCCTGCGCACCAGAAGGTGGCACCAGCGATGTCCCGACACGCGTCCTCCCCGACCCCGTCCGCTCGGCGCGCCCTGGCCGCCCTCGCCACGGCAGGTGTGGCGCTCGGGGCGGGCGCCGCGACGGCCGCCGCGGACACCCAGCCCGTGCTGGACGTGGTGCGCACCCGGCCCACCTCGCTCGGCCAGATCGACCCGCAGGCGGGCATGCAGGCGCTGGGCGGCGTACTGCCGTACGTCACGGGACCGGTGGCGGGACTCAAGCCCAACCCCCTTGCCGGGACCGGTGTCGACCCGCTGGACAACGGGGTGGGCACCCAGCTGGCCGACTTCAAGCCGCTGACGTCGAAGATGCTGACGGGGCCGCTGGCACAGGCGCCGTCGATCGGGGCGCTTCCGGTGGTGGGACAGCTTCTGGGCTCGGTGCACTGAGCGCCCCGTAGGGGCACGGGGAACTGCGCGACCAGCCACGGACGGCCCGCAGTTCCCCAGCCGGAGGGATGAATCAGTACGAAGAACCGGAAGCGCCCAGCGCCCCCGTCGGGTGCCAGACCGTCTTCGTCTCCAGGAACGCCGTCATACGGTCCGTCCCCGGCGCCGCCGTCCAGTCGTCCACAGGCTGTGGACGCAGGACGCGCTTCAGGTTGTCGGCCGCAGCGATCTCCAGCTCCTTGGCCAGCACCTCGTCGGCGCCCGCGAGGTCGATCGCGTTGACGTCCTGGTGGGCGGCGAGCGGCGCCGCGATCTCCGCCGTACGGCCGGAGAGCACGTTGACGACTCCGCCGGGGACGTCCGAGGTGGCGAGCACCTCGGCGAGGGAGAGGGCCGGGAGCGGGGACTTCTCGCTCGTGACCACCGCCGCCGTGTTGCCCGTGGCGATCACGGGGGCCAGGACGCTCACCAGACCCAGGAAGGACGACTCCTGCGGGGCCAGGACGGCGACGACGCCCGTCGGCTCGGGGGAGGAGAGGTTGAAGAAGGGGCCCGCGACCGGGTTGCCGCCGCCCACCACCTGGGCGATCTTGTCGGTCCAGCCCGCGTACCAGACCCAGCGGTCGACGGTCGCGTCCACGACCGCGGCGGCCTTGGACCTGCCGAGGCCCTCGGCCTCCGCGACCTCGCGCACGAACTGGTCCCGGCGGCCCTCCAGCATCTCCGCCACGCGGTAGAGGACCTGCCCGCGGTTGTAGGCCGTGGCCCCGGACCAGCCGCCGAACGCCTTGCGCGCGGCCACGACCGCGTCCCGGGCGTCCTTGCGGCTCGACTGCGGCGCGTTGGCGAGCCAGTTGCCCTTCGAGTCCGTCACCTCGTACACCCGGCCGCTCTCGGAACGCGGGAACTTCCCGCCGACGTACAGCTTGTAGGTCTTGAAGACGCTCAGACGGTCAGTGCTGCGATCAGACATCGAGGTACGCCTCCAGGCCGTGGCGACCGCCCTCGCGGCCGAAGCCCGACTCCTTGTACCCGCCGAACGGCGAGGTCGGGTCGAACTTGTTGAACGTGTTGGACCAGACGACGCCGGCGCGCAGCTTGTTCGCGACGGCCAGGATCCTCGACCCCTTCTCGGTCCAGATGCCGGCGGAGAGGCCGTACTGGGTGTTGTTGGCCTTCGCCACCGCCTCGTCCGGGGTGCGGAAGGTCAGGACCGACAGCACGGGGCCGAAGATCTCGTCGCGGGCGATGGTGTGCGCCTGGGTGACGTTCGTGAAGAGAGTCGGGGCGAACCAGTAGCCGGCGGAGGGGAGTTCACAGGCCGGGGACCAGCGCTCGGCGCCCTCCGCCGCACCCCGGTCGGCGAGCGTGGTGATGCGGGCCAGCTGCTCGGCGGAGTTGATCGCGCCGATGTCGGTGTTCTTGTCCAGCGGGTCGCCGAGGCGGAGCGTGGACAGCCGGCGCTTCAGGGAGTCCAGCAACTCGTCGTGGATCGACTCCTGGACGAGGAGGCGGGAGCCCGCGCAGCACACCTGGCCCTGGTTGAAGAAGATGCCGGTGACGATCCCCTCCACGGCCTGGTCGATCGGGGCGTCGTCGAAGACGATGTTGGCGCCCTTGCCGCCCAGTTCCAGGGTGAGCTTCTTGCGGGTGCCCGCGACCGTGCGCGCGATCTCCTTGCCGACGGCGGTGGAACCGGTGAAGGCGACCTTGTTCACGTCGGGGTGGGCGACGAGCGCGGCGCCCGCGTCGCCGTAGCCGGGGAGGATGTTGACGACGCCCTTGGGGAGACCCGCCTGGCGGCAGATGTCCGCGAAGAAGAGGGCGGACAGCGGGGTCGTCTCTGCGGGCTTGAGGACCACCGTGTTGCCGGTGGCGAGCGCCGGGGCGATCTTCCAGGCCAGCATCAGGAGCGGGAAGTTCCAGGGGATGACCTGGCCGGCCACGCCGAGCGGCCGCGGGTTCGCGCCGTAGCCGGCGTGGTCGAGCTTGTCGGCCCAGCCCGCGTAGTAGAAGAAGTGCGCGGCGACCAGGGGGAGGTCGGCGTCGCGGGTCTCCTTGATCGGCTTGCCGTTGTCCAGGGTCTCCAGGACGGCCAGCTCACGGCTGCGCTCCTGGATGATCCGGGCGATCCGGAACAGGTACTTGGCGCGCTCGGAGCCCGGCAGCGCGGACCACTTCTCGAAGGCCTTGCGGGCGGCCCGCACGGCCCGGTCGACGTCCTCGGCACCGGCTCGGGCGACCTCGGAGAGGACCTCCTCGGTGCTCGGGCTGACGGTCTTGAAGACCTTGCCGTCGGCGGCGTCGGTGAACTCGCCGTCGATGAAGAGGCCGTAGGAGGGGGCGATGTCGACGACGGAGCGGGACTCGGGCGCCGGCGCGTACTCGAATGCGGTGGTCATCTTTTCCTTGGCCATGGTGATCAGTCCACCGTCACGTAGTCGGGGCCGGAGTAGCGGCCGGTGGCCAGCTTCTGACGCTGCATCAGCAGGTCGTTCAGGAGCGAGGAGGCGCCGAACCGGAACCAGTGGTTGTCCAGCCAGTCCGTCCCCGCGGTCTCGTTCACCAGGACGAGGAACTTGATCGCGTCCTTGCTGGTCCGGATGCCGCCGGCCGGCTTCACGCCGACCTGGACACCGGTCTGCGCACGGAAGTCGCGCACGGCCTCCAGCATCAGGAGGGTGTTCGCCGGGGTGGCGTTCACCGCCACCTTGCCGGTCGACGTCTTGATGAAGTCGGCGCCCGCGAGCATGCCCAGCCAGGACGCCCGGCGGATGTTGTCGTACGTGGACAGCTCGCCGGTCTCGAAGATGACCTTGAGACGGGCGGCGCCCGAGGCCTCCTTCACGGCGGTGATCTCGTCGTACACCTTCAGGTAGTTCCCCGCGAGGAACGCGCCGCGGTCGATGACCATGTCGATCTCGTCGGCGCCGGCGCTCACGGCGTCGCGTACGTCGGCCAGCTTGACGTCGAGCGCGGCGCGGCCGGCCGGGAAGGCGGTGGCGACCGAGGCGACCTTGACGGACGAGCCGGCGACGGCCTCCTTCGCGGTGGCCACCATGTCGGGGTAGACGCAGACGGCGGCCGTGGCGGGGGTCGTACGGTCCGTCGGGTCCGGGTGGACCGCCTTGGCGCCGAGCGCCCGGACCTTGCCCGGGGTGTCCGCGCCTTCCAGCGTCGTCAGGTCGACCATCGAGATGGCGAGGTCGATGGCGTACGCCTTCGCGGTGGTCTTGATGGAACGGGTGCCGAGCGAGGCGGCACGCGCCTCCAGGCCGACCGCGTCGACGCCGGGCAGCCCGTGGAGGAAGCGGCGCAGCGTGCTGTCGGACGCGGTGACGTCAGCAAGTGCGTGGGGTGCGGTGGTGGGCATGGTCACCAGCCGAGCATATCTACGCGCGTAGCGGCTGTACACCCCGAGGGAGTGCTTCTTCTGGCGGGCGGTGGCGCCGCGCCCCTGAACGGAGCGTGGGCAAGCGGGCGGCTCGGCCCTGTACGGAGCGTGGGCAAGCGCGCGGCCCGGCCCTGTACGGCTTGCGCTCGCGCACGCCGGTCGGCCCCCACGGCGCCGGGGCGCACGGCTGAGGCAGAATCGGCGCATGACCACGCCCCTCGTCAAGGACCGAATCTACCGCTCGCCCCAGGCGCTGATCGGCGGCGTACTGCTCCTCGCCATCGTCGGCTGGCTCGGCATCGACGCGCTGTTCCGGGGGCACGGCCGTACCCCCTGGCTGGCCCTCGCCGCGCTCATCCTGATCGTGCCGCTGGCCGTCGCGTTCACCCTGCGCCCCGCGGTGTTCGCGGGCGAGGACCGGCTGCGGGTGCGGAACCCGTTCCGGGTGATCACGCTGCCGTGGGGGGAGATCGCCTCCCTGCGGTCGGGTTACTCGAACGAGGTGATCGTCAAGTCCGGCGCGAAGTACCAGCTGTGGGCGATCCCGGTGTCCCTGCGGAGCCGCAAGAAGGCGGCCCGTCGGCAGGCGAAGGCGCAGGCGGACGCGCGGGGCGGGCGGCCGGGGGGTGCCGGGCGCGGGCTCGGTGGGTTCGGTGGGTTCGGTGGGCAGATCGCGCCCGACCACGCGGCGGCCGGGCCGGTGCGCGCGGAGACGGACAAGGTCATGGACGACCTGCGGGAGATGCTGGAGAGCCGGGGGCCGGCGGAGTCGGCACAGGGCGAGATCACGGTGCGATGGGCGTACGAGGTGGCTGCGCCGGCGGTGGCGGGGGCGGTGTTGCTGGCGATTTTGCTGGTGGTGGGGTAGGGCCGTTGGGAGGGGGCGCGGGTGGTTGTGCGGGTGCGGGTGGGTGGGTTGTTTGCGCAGTTCCCCGCGCCCCTGGGGGGTTGCTGGGGCCGTGCGCTGGAGAGTTCTGGGTGTGCGTGAGGGGGGTGTCGGGGCTGTGCGCTGGAGGGTTTTGGGCGTGTGGGGGGGGGCGTCTGTCGCTGTCAGTCGTCGGTTTTGATCTTCTTCATGGTGAGGTGGGACTCGACGCGCAGGATGCCGGGGAGGCCGGTGAGTCTGCCGGTGAGGAAGGTGTTGTACGCGGCGTCGTCGGCGACGGCGACGCGGAGGAAGTAGTCGGGGCGGCCGTACATCCGGCGGAATTCGATGACCTCGTCGTAGGAGGCGAGGGTCTTCTCCAGGTTCTCGATGGTTTTGAGGTCGTTCGCGGAGACCTCGATGTCGATCATGACTTCCAGGCCCCGGCCGACGGCCTTCGGGTCGATGACGGCGCGGTAGCCGGCGATGACCCCGGCGTCCTCCAGCCGCTTCAGCCGGCGCAGGCACGGCGGCGGGGTGAGACCGACCCGCTTGGCCAGCTCGACGTTGGTCAGACGGCCGTCCTGGCGCAGGTGGAACAGAATTTCCCGATCGATGGCGTCCAGGTGCATTTCATTGCCCATGGCATCAGCTTATGGGAATTATTGGAAACCATATGTAGCGACAAACCTCCTAAAATTTCAGCATGCATACGGTTCTGGTCGCGCCGCCCTCGGCCTCCCCCCGGTCGGAGGCTCTCGCCGCCCTCAAGGACTCCGCCTCCGTGGGGCTCGGTCTGCTCCCGCTGGGCCTGGCCTTCGGGGTGGTCATCACCCACGCCGGTCTGCCCTGGTGGTGCGCGAGCCTGTTCACCGCCGTCATCTACGCCGGCTCGTTCGAGTTCCTGCTGGTCGGCCTGGCCGTCGCGGTCACCCCGCTGGCGACGGTCGCGCTCACCGCGTTCCTGGTCAACGTCCGGCACGTGTTCTACGCGCTGTCCTTCCCGCTCGACCGCGTCCGGGGACCGCTCGGCAAGGCGTACGCCACGTTCGCGCTGACCGACGAGGCGTACGCCCTGACCGCGGGTGGCCGGGCCCGGTCCTGGTCCGGTGCCCGCATCCTGTGGCTGCAACTGTTCATGCAGTCGTACTGGGTCGGCGGCGCCACCGCCGGTGCCCTGCTCGGCTCGGCGGTGCCCGACAGCGTCGCCGGGCTGGACTTCGCGATGACCGCCCTGTTCGCCGTACTCGCCCTGGACGCCGTCCGGGAGCGCCGCGGCGACCTGCCCACCCCGGCGCTCGCGCTGCTGAGCGCCCTGGTCGCGCGGCTGGTCCTGCCCGGCCAGCTGCTGCTGGCCGCGTTCACGCTGTTCACCGCCGCGCTGCTGATCCGCAGCCGCAAGGAGAGGTCCCGTGCCTGACACCCGTTACCTGCTGTCGGCCGTCGCCGTCTCGGCCGCCGTCACCTGGGCGCTGCGCGCCCTGCCCTTCACCGTGCTGGCCTCGCTGCGGGCCAGCGGGACCGTGCGCTATCTCGGCGCCCGGATGCCCGCCGGTGTGATGGTCATCCTGTTCGTGTACTGCCTGCGCGACCTGCCGCTGGCCGAGCCCCGCGTCACCGCGCCGCTGGCCGCGCTGGCCGTCACCGTCGGGCTGCACCTGTGGCGCCGCAACGCCCTGCTGAGCATCATCGCCGGCACCGTCGTCAGCGTGGCGCTGGCCAGCACCCTCTTCGCCGGCTGAGCTCCGGAGCAGTGGTCCACTGCGCGCCGGGGAAAACGGACCGGCAAGTCCAGAAAGCGGGAGGTACTGCCGTCCGAGTGGACGGGGTGGGGTGTGCGGCGCCCGGTTCGGGGACACGTCCGGTGATTCGGCAACCGGTGAACGCCGAGCCGGGGCAGGACCCGTCCGCATATCCTCCGGACATGGTTGAGCCACGCTCGGTCGACGTCGGCGGCATCCGGCTGGCTTATCGGACGTCGGGTCCTGCGGATGCCCCGCCGCTGGTCCTGCTGCACGCGCTGGGCGAGGACGCCACCGACTGGGAGGCGGTTCTGCCCGCCCTGGCCCGGAGCCGAAGGGTGTACGCCCTCGATCTTCGCGGTCACGGCCGGAGCGACTGGCCGGGGGACTACTCACTCGAACTCATGCGGGCCGATGTGCTCCGGTTCCTGGACGTACTGGGACTCGGACCGGTTGACCTGATCGGGCACTCCATGGGCGGGGTCGTGGCCTACCTGCTCGCGGCGGACCATCCGCAGCGGGTGAGCCGGCTCGTCCTGGAGGACGTGCCGGTCCCCCGTCCCCGGGAGCCGGGTGTCCCGGCCCGGCCGGACGGCGTCCTGACCTTCGACTGGGAGGTGGTGGCGGCCGTCAGGCGGCAGATCGACCGGCCCGATCCCAGGTGGCTGGAGCGGCTGGGCCGGATCACCGCCGAGACCCTCGTACTCGCCGGCGGCCCACGGAGCCATGTCCCCCAGGACGGCGTCGCCGAACTCGCCCGTCGCGTCCCCGGCGGCCGGGTGGTCACCGTCCCGGTCGGACACCTGATCCACCGCACGGCACCGGAGGCGTTCACCGAGGCGGTCTCCGCGTTCCTGGAGGAGGGCTCCGTCCTGCTCGCCGAGCACGAGCACGACGGCGTGGTTCTCGACCCGGACGAGCTGACCGCCCGCTGGGCGGACGCCTGGCGGCCGGAGCAGGTCGCGGAGCGGTTGGGCAGGGTCGGGGTGCCCTGGTGCGTCGTGGCGGGGTGGGCGCTGGACCTGTTCCGCGGCGGGCAGTCGCGGCCGCACGGTGATCTGGAGATCGCCGTGCCCGTGGCGGGGTTCACGGAGGTTCGCGACTGCTTCCCCGAGTACGTGTTCGACGCGGTGGGCTCGGGGCGTGTCTGGCCAGGAGCCGGGGACGAGGTGCTCGCGGCGACGCGCCAGACGTGGGTGCGGGATCCGGCGAGCGGTCGGTTCCTCTTCGACGTCTTTCGCGAGCCCCACGAGGGCGGGACCTGGATCTGCCGCCTGGACGAGAGCCTGCGGCTGCCGTACGACACGATCATCGACAGAACCGCGGGCGGCATCCCCTACCTGGTGCCGGAACTGGTGCTGCTGTTCAAGGCGAAGGGGACACGGCCCAAGGACCACGCCGACTTCGACGGGATCCTGCCGCTGCTGAGCCGGGCCCGGCGGGACGCTCTCGGCGGGTGGCTGGCGCGCCTGGATCCCGTGCATCCGTGGCTGGCGCGACTGGCTGGGCAGTGACCTCGTGGGATCCACGGCGTCCAGGGCCTGAAGGAGCCGCCGGGGCCGGAGCCGTGCGCGAAAGGTGGGGAGCGGTCGGGTTCCTGGAGTCGTGTCCGCGTACCGGGGCCCGGGACGGTCGTCCGTGCCTCGCCGCCCCTCCGGTGAGCCGCGCTGGATCGCGGGGCCGGAAAGCTGCTCTGGTCCGAAGCGGGCGCGTGACGCGGCAAGTTGCACCGGCGTCCCAATTGGCAACGTTGTCCCGGTCCGGGTGGGAGCGCTTTCCCTGTGTCTTGCCTACGGGTTACCTAGGGGATACCTCTACGTGAAGCGTGGCCGCGGCAGGCAGTTTTGTCCGGGCGGTGTCACCCACGTCTCAGTAGATTGCTGCTGCCGCCCCAGACTGCCGTACCTGCGGATTTTACTTACCTATTGGGCGGCGGGGGTGGGGACATGGAGCGGTCCGAGAGGGCGGCAAGACCTGCCGCCGGGGCAGCGGGCATGAGATGCCAGGTGGACATCGACGGGCAGGGCAGGTTCGGCTGGCGTCTGGTGGCGCCGAACGGGAGATCGGTCGCGGTGTCGCTCACCTCGCACGACAGCCATGCCCGGTGTCGCGCCGCGTTCCACCGCATGTGCGCGTTGCACTCCCGTACCGGGGGCGGGGTGCAGCACGGCTCCGACGGCGGCGGCTGGGTGTGGGTGGTCTGGGACGAGTCCGGCCGTCATCTGGCGGGCTCGGCGCGGACGTACGAGAGGCATGCCACCTGCCGTGCGTCCTACGACCGGTTCCGCGCGACGATCGCCGAACTGGTATATGCCGGGCCGGAGTTATGGGGCGAGTGAGGATGGACTGAGCCCCGGGCCGGCCTGGGCGGCGGCGGCCCGCGCCGGGGGTGAGGCGTGCCTGTGCGGCGGGGGCCGATGTTGCCCTTAGGGAACGCGTAGTTCACACCTCAGGATGTGCATGTCAACCGATGACACGGAGTGTCGGGACCGTGCCCTCGCTGAGAAGAACCAGACAGCCGCAGCCCGTGATCGCGGGCGTCGGCTCCGCCGAAACCGACGTCGGTGACGCCGACGTGCGGAGACGGCTGTACGCCGACCCCGGTCTGCCCGACCGGGTGTTCCGCGCGGTGCTGCGCTCCGGCGGCGGTCTCGTGCTGGCCGTGATGCTGCTCGTCGGCGGCTTCCTGCTCTACCGCGCCTGGCTGGCGCTGGATCGGGCAGGCTGGTCGTTCCTGACCACCGCCGCATGGGAGCCCGGCAGTGGGAAGTTCGGCATCGCGGCCGTCATCGTCGGGACGATACTCATCGCGACCGTCGCGGTGCTCGTGGCCGTGCCGCTCGCCACCGGCGCCGCGCTGTACATCTCCGAGTACGCCTCGCCCCGGCTGCGCCGGACGCTGATCAGCGTCGTCGACCTGATGGCCGCCGTGCCGTCCGTGGTGTACGGCCTGTGGGGCGTCTTCTTCCTCCAGGACAAGGTGCTGCCGGTCGCCCGCTGGATCTCCACCTACCTCGGCTGGATCCCCGTCCTCGACGTCCAGGGCGCCGACCCCGGCGACCCGCTCGCGCCCGAGAGCATCTACACCTCCTCGACGTTCATCGCGGGACTCGTCGTCGGCATGATGATCGCGCCCATCATCTGCTCGATCATGCGCGAGGTCTTCTCGCAGGCCCCCGCCGGTGAGCGCGAGGGCGCCTACGCGCTCGGCGCCACCCGCTGGGGCGTGATCCGCAGCGTGGTGCTGCCCTTCGGGCGCGGCGGGATGATCGGCGGCACGATGCTGGGGCTCGGCCGCGCCCTGGGCGAGACGATCGCCGTCTTCATGATCATCTCGGTGACCTTCCAGGTCCAGTGGCACATCCTGCAGTCCGGCACCAGCTCGGTCTCCTCACTGATCGCCCTGCGCTACGGCGAGGCCGGCGAGTTCAGCATGTCCGCGCTGATGGCGGCCGGATTCTCGCTGTTCGTGATGACGCTGATCGTCAACTTCGCCGCCTCGTCCATCGTCGCCCGCTCCCGCTCGGGCGCGACGAGCGACGCCTGACGAGCCCTTCGTTCCCGGTGTCGCCGCCCCCTCCACGGCGCCCGCAAGCCCGCCACGCCACACAGGTACGCCACACAGGTACGCCACACAGGAATGAGCGACCATGACCGTTGCCCCCGAAGCGCCCGGCGCGCGTCAGGCGACCGGACGACCGGGCACCACGCTGCCGGCCCGCGGCGCCGACCCGGCCGGTGAGCGCCGCCGCGCCCTGACGCGGCTGCACGCCACCGACGTGTACGCCATGGTCGGCGCCGCCACCGCCGCGCTCTCGATGACGTGGCTGCTCTTCCGCCGGCTGCTGCCCTTCAACGGCGCCGTCGGCTTCGTCGTCATCGCGTACGGCCTCTTCCTGCTGGTGTACGCCCTGCTGGTCTCCTTCGACGAGGACGGGCCCGCGATCGTCGACCGGATCGCGGCGGCGGTCGTACGGTCGATGGGTCTGCTGCTCGTGGTGATCCTCGCGTTCGTCGTGGTCTACGCGCTCGTCCAGGGCCGCAAGGCACTGGTCCACCTGAACTTCTTCACCCAGAGCATGGAGCTGGCCGGCCCGCTGCAGCCGCTCGGCGTGGGCGGCGCCCTGCACGCGGCGGCCGGCACCCTGATCATGATCACCATCGCGCTGCTGATCACCGTGCCGGCCGGCCTGGTCTGCGCGGTGTTCCTGAACGAGGTGCCCGGCGCCTACGCCCGGTTCGTGCGCACCATCGTCGAGGCGATGACCGCCTTGCCGTCGGTCGTCGCCGGTCTGTTCATCTACGCCACCGTGATCCTGGGCCTGGGCCTGGACCAGTCCGGTCTCGCCGCCGGTCTCGCCCTCTCGGTGATGATGCTGCCGATCATCATCAGGGCCGCCGACGTCGTCATCCGGCTGGTGCCCGGCACCCTGCGCGAGGCCAGTTACGCGATGGGCACGAGCCGTTGGCGGACCGTCTGGCACGTGGTCCTGCCGACCTGTCGCTCGGGTCTCACGACCGCCGTCATCCTCGGCACCGCGCGGGGCATCGGCGAGACCTCCCCGGTCCTGCTGACCGCGGGCTTCACCAACGAGCTGAACCTCAACCCCCTCCACGACCCGATGGTCTCGCTGCCGCTGGTCACCTTCGAGTTCGTCAAGTCGCCGGAGCCGAACATGATCTCGCACGGTTTCGGCACGGCGGCCCTGCTCATGGCGCTGGTGCTGCTGCTGTTCGTCGCCGCCCGCATCCTCGGCGGCCGCGGCCCCGGCCACCTCACGCGCCGTCAGGAACACCGGCGCGTCCTCGCGTCCCGGCGCGACGCGCGTCGATTCGCCGAGCGCCGCCGGACGGCCGACCTCGTCACCATCCCTGCCGAATCCGAATCCGAATCCGAATCCGAATCCGAATCGGGGAGTTCGTCGTGAAACCCGCCACTCGTTTCCGTCTGGCGGCCACCGTGCTGTCACTGCTGTGCGCGCTGCTCGCCGTCCAGCCGCCCGCCGCGGCGGCCTCCTACGCCAAGATCACCGGCTCCGGTTCGACCTGGAGCTCCAACGCCGTCCAGCAGTGGGTCCGCAACGTCAAGGCCAACTACGGCATGACGGTCAACTTCACGGCCAACGGCTCCTCCCAGGGCCGCGAGCAGTTCAAGAACAACACCGTCGACTTCGCGGTCTCCGAGATCCCCTACGGCCTCAAGGAACAGGGCGTCACCGACACGCCGCCGAGCCGCGGTTACGCCTACATGCCGATCGTGGCCGGCGGTACGGCGTTCATGTACAACCTCAAGATCAACGGAAGGTCGGTGACCAACCTACGGCTCTCCGGGGACGTCGTCACCAAGATCTTCACCGGGAGGATCACCCGCTGGAACGACCCCGCGATCGCCGCCGACAACCCGGGCCTGAACATGCCCGCTCGCGCGATCGTCCCGGTCGTCCGCTCCGACGGCTCCGGCACCAGCGCCCAGTTCACCCTGTGGATGTCGAAGCAGTACGGCGCCCTGTGGGCCGACTACTGCTCCCGCACCGGCCGCGGCAGCGGCAACTGCGGCATGACCTCCAACTACCCACTGCTCAGCGGCTCCACGATGATCGCCAAGTCCGGCTCGCTCGGCGTCTCCGGCCATGTCCGCCAGCCCTCCGGCGAGGGCGCCATCACCTACGTCGAGTACTCCTATGCCAAGAACACCGGCTTCCCGGTGGCCAAGGTGCTCAACAAGGACGGCTACTACGTCGAGCCGACCGCCGCGAGCGTCGCGGTGGCGCTGACCAAGGCCGCGATCAACGAGAACGCGTCGTCGGTCAACTACCTCACCCAGATCCTCGACGGCGTCTACACCAACGCCGACGCCCGCACCTACCCGCTGTCCAGCTACAGCTACATGATCCTGCCGACGAAGGTGGAGTCGGGCTTCACCACGGCCAAGGGCAACTCGCTGGGCACGTTCGGCCGTTACTTCCTCTGCGACGGCCAGCAACAGGCGGACGACCTCGGCTACTCGCCGCTGCCCAAGAACCTCGTCCAGGCGGGCTTCGACCAGCTCCGCAAGGTCCCCGGCGCACCCACCAGTTCCATCGACATCAACACCTGCCGCAACCCCACCTTCTCCGGCGGGGTCAACACCCTGATCAAGAACGCCCCGTACCCCAAGTCCTGTGACAAGAAGGGGCCGACGCAGTGCACCACCGGCACGGCGGGTGCCGCGGGCACCGACACCCCGGTGAAGCCGGGCGCGACGGGCGGCAGCTCCTCGGGCGGCTCCGGGTCCTCGTCCGGCGGTTCGTCGTCCGGCGGTTCCTCCGCCACGGGCGGCAGCGGCACGGGCGGCACGGACACGAACGGTGACGGGAAGCCCGACGCGAGCGCCGGTGCCGCCGCAGGCGGTACCTCGGGGGGCACCGTCGACCCCGACACCGGCGAGGTGGTCAGCGGTGACGGGGCGGGCACCGGAGACACGAACGTGGCCGCCAACCCCGTCGCCCTCGCCTCCGACAACGGTCTCGGGATGCGCGGCGCCCTGATGGCCCTGTCGGCCGTCCTGCTCGTCGCGGTGGTCGTCGGGCCACCGCTCACCGCGCGGCTCCTCGCGGGACGCCCGCGTCGTCGTAAGGGGGAGCTGTGACGGGACGGTCGATGAGGGTGCGGATGTCACCCGGCCGGCGCCGGGTCACCGCCGGGGTGGGGTGCCTGCTGTCCGCCCTGGTGCTGGCGGTGCTGCCGTTGCCCCGGGGCGCGGATCAGGCGCGGGCGGCCACGGCCGGGAGCTCGGCGGTGACCAGGAGCGGGGCGAAGGGGGTGTACGGGGACGACTTCTCGCATCTCGAGGTCACGGTGCATCAGACGAAGGACCTGACCGGGCAGGGCGTGCGGGTGACATGGACGGGCGGGGTGCCGTCCGGCAACGACGAGACGAACTTCCTGTCGATCATGCAGTGCTGGGGGGACGCGGACTCCGGACCGGACCGTACGCAGTGCGAGTTCGGGCTGGCGGCGGGCGGGCAGAAGGGGGACGGCCGGGCCGTGTACCGGGGTGACACCTCGGGCCATGACCCGCTGGAAGCCGACTCCTCGACCCCGGTCGACAAGAACGGCACCCACTATGTGCCGTTCCGGCCGGTCGAGGGGCAGGGGGACGCCACCGCGGGCCCCACCGACACCACGTACTTCACCGATGGGGACACCAACGCCGACCCGTTCATGCCGAACGACGGGGACGGCGGTGGCGACATCTCGTTCGAGCTGAAGTCCGCCGTGGAACAACCCGCTCTGGGCTGCGGCGCCCGCACCACGTCGGCCGGCGAGATCCAGCCGTGCTGGCTGGTGGTCGTGCCCCGCGGTACCCACGACCCCAACGGGCAGGCACACACCGGGGGCGCCCAGGTCACCTCCTCGATCAGCCGGTCCAACTGGGACCAGCGCATCGTGTTCCGGCTCGGCTTCGCGCCGGTCACGGACAACTGCGACGCGGACAAGCCCGAGCGCGGGATCATGGGGTCCGAGCTGGCCACCGACGCGATCACGTCCTGGCAGAGCGCCCTGTGCAGGACCGGAACCTACCGGTTCAACTTCACCCAGTCCGGTGAGCAGCAGGCCCGGTCCGCCGTGACCTCGGGTGACGCGCTGGCGGGGCTGGCCATGACGGTGGATCCCGTCGAACCGGTCGCCGGGGCGGCCCAGGTGGTGCACGCGCCCGTGGCGGTGACGGGGCTGACGATCGGCTTCGTCTGGATGTACGACGCGACGGACGGCACCCGACCGCTGACGAAGCTCAGGCTCAACCAGAGACTGCTGGCCAAGGCGCTCACGCAGTCCTACCCCTTCAGCGTCGTCAAGCCGGCCGACAAGGTGCCCGACTACCTCTCCGGCAACCCGGACTCCCTCGTCAAGGACCCTGAATTCCTGCGGCTCAATCCGGATCTCGCGGGACAGGCGGCCGGCAATGCCCCCTTGGGTCTGGCCGTGAGCCTGGCAAACACGGACTCCGCCAACATCGTGTGGAAATACATTCTGGCGAACACCGACGCGCGGGAGTTCATCGAGGGGAAGGCGGATCCCTGGGGAATGAAGGTCAACCCCGCGTACGAGGACGGGGTCGTCTCGGATTCCCTGGATTTCTTCCCCAAGGCGGACATCGCGCCCAGGACGCCGGACTGCGGGGGCGGCAGCACCGTCACCACCACGTACACCGGGCTGGACGTGGTTCCCTATGTCAACGACATGCACGACGGGGCGCTGAAGGTGCGCCGTGGTGACATCGGCACCGCGTATGACTGCGTCGTCGTCGACAACATGGCGAAACTGGCACCGCTGGGCCGTCCGATTCCGACCAGGCAGCGCCAGTTCGGTGTCGTGGACAACGCGTCCGCGGTGCGTTACCAACTGGGCGCCGCCGCCTTGGCGAACGCCGACGGCGACTACGTCACGCCGACCGAGGGGTCCCTGCTCAAGGCCGTCGCCGAGATGCCCGACTCGGACGTGGCCGGTGTCAAGGCGCCCGCCCCGGCGAAGATGAAGGACGGTGCCTATCCGCTGACCGCCGTGGTCTACGCGGCCTCCTCGCTCGACCAGGCCGAGGCCGCCCGCCAGGACTACGCCAAGGTGATGCGCTACGCGGCCGGCGCGGGGCAGACCCAGGGCACCGCGAAGGGTGAACTGCCCTACGGCTACGCCCCCTTGCCCGCCGCGATGCGTACGCAGGCCAGGCAGGCCGCCGACCGGCTGGAGAAGGGCGCGTCGGCCGGCGACGGGTCCCCCGGCGGCACGTCCTCGGGCGGCGACGACCTGAGCGGCACCGGCAGCGGCGGCGCGGCGGGCGGCGGCGTGTCGGGCGGCACCGGCGCGACCGGCGGCGGCTCCGCCGGGACGTCGGGCGCCGCGGCCGGTGGTACCGGCGCGTCGGACACCCCCAAGCCGTCCGCCGCCCCGAGCGGGACCGACCCGGCCGGGCAGAACGTGGCCCAGTCCGGCGGCCACACCCCGTCGGAGGTGCTCGGGCTGATCCGCTGGGTGCTGCTCGGGGTCCTCGTCGCCGGCGGAGCCGCCGCGCTCGCGGGGCCGGTGATGCTGCGGTTCTCGGTGCGCGGGGCGGCCTCGACGCATGTCCATGGCGGAGAAATCGAGTAATCGCCGGATTCCCGTTGTCGGGGTGTATTCGGGCCCCGGGAATTCGCGCACCGCCGGGTGGGTTCCCTTGGATTCACCTAGGTAAGAGATTCGTAACCTGATGACCGGCCGGAATTAGTGGCCGGGGGTGCGGCTCTGCGGAATTGTTCTGCGTGGCCGGTCGACGGGTCGGTGGCGAAAACGGAATCCGGATTTCTTGCACGTCCATTGCTTGATCCGTTTCAACGGAGGAGAAATCAAGTGAACGTCAAGTCCCGCGTGCGTATCGGTGCCGCTGTCGGTACGGCCGCCCTGGGCCTCGGTGCCCTGGCCGCCCCCGCCGCCCACGCCGACCCGAGCTCGGCCACCGACTACCGTCAGCTGGCCGGTGTCGGCTCCGACACGACCCAGGACGTGATGAACGCTCTGGGCAACGCGATCACGAACAGCAACGGCAAGGTCATCGCCTCCTGGAACGCCACGGGTGCCGGCCCGATCACGACCAAGGCCACCGGCAGCTGCACGATCACCCGCCCCGACGGCTCCGGCGCCGGCATCACCGCGCTGAACACCGCCCTGGACGGCTCCACCGGCTGTGTGGACTTCGCCCGTTCCTCGCGTGGCCCGAACAACACCACCACCACGGACCTGACCTTCATCCCGTACGCCAAGGACGCGGTGTCCTGGGTGAAGCAGGACGGCAGCGCCCTGCCGGACGACCTGACCACGGCCCAGCTCAAGGCCATCTACGAGTGCACCCTGACCTCGCTCAACGGTGTCACGATCACGCCGATCCTGCCGCAGTCGGCCTCCGGTACCCGCGCCTTCTTCCTCAGCTCCATCGGCGTGACGACCCCCGGCTCCTGCGTCACCTCGGACTCCACCGTCCAGGAGAACGACGGCTCGATCGTCGACAGCGCGGGCGACGTCTTCCCGTACTCCGTGGCCCAGTACACCGCCCAGGAGACCTCCGTGGTGGACGACCGCCGCGGTGACGCCGTGCTCGGCTCGGTGAACGGCCAGGTCCCGCGCAACGAGGACGACCTCTCGCTGAACCTCTCCTTCCCCTACCTGCGCAACGTCTACAACGTGGTCCCGACCGCCAAGCTGTCGGACTCGCTGATCGCGAGCACCTTCGTGGGCACCGGCTCGAAGGTCTGCACGAACACCGGCACCATCACCGACTACGGCTTCGGCACCCTCGGCAGCGACTGCGGCAGCACGACCCTCAAGGGCGAGAGCTGATCACCGTCCCATAGCCGTGCAACGGCCGGGCACCCCACGGGTGTCCGGCCCTGTCGGCGTATTCATCCACGACCGAGACCCCGCGGGGGGACCACCCTATGAACATCCGTCTCGCACCACTCAGATCACCGGTGGCGCTGCTGACCGGCGTCGCCCTGCTGTGCGCCGCCCTGGCCGGGGTCCTCGCCTTCTCCGGCCGGGCCCATGCCGCCACCCAGCTCGGCAAGTTCACGATCACGCCCACCACGGGCAGCATCTCGACCTACCCCATGATCACATCGGTGACGACGACCGCCGGCTGCCCGGACGACACCGCGGGCAAGGCGGCCGTCCTCAAGGTGTTCAACCCCACGAGCGACACCACGCAGGCCACCCTCGGCCAGGGCGCCACCAAGATCGTGGCCGGCTCGGGCCCCTTCACCATGGACATCACGACCCTGGCCGCCGCGAAGAGCCTGGAGACGCGGCTGCGCACCTGGATCCCCGACGGATCCCTGGACGGCACCTACACCCTGGGTCTGGGCTGCGGCGGCGGTACCGACGTGCCGGTCTTCCTCGCCAAGGTCCGGGTCACCGGCGACACCTGGTCCCTGCTCGAACAGCAGCCCACCACGCTCGCCCTGACCGCGGACACGGGCGTCGCCGTGGGCGGCGACCTCAAGCTGACGGCCACGGTGACCCCCGCCGCGGCCGGCTCCGTGGAGTTCAGGCACGGCGACACCTCGCTCGGCACGGCGCAGGTCACGAACGGCTCGGCCCAACTCACCGTCAAGGCACCGGCGATCGCCGGCAACACGACCTACGACGCCGTCTTCACCCCGGCCGACGCCGACGCCTACGCCGCGTCCGAGGCCACCGCGCCCACGGCCATCGCCTACGTCGTCTCCGCCAAGGACGCCGACGGGAACGTCCTCGCCGACAAGCCCACCCTGCATCTGGGCCAGACCGTGAAGGTGACGGCCGACGGCTTCGCGGCGGGGGCCACGGCGCAGGTCAGCGTCTCCGGGTCCAACACGACCTTCGCCGACGTGAGCGCGGACACCGACGGCACCGTCGCGGACTACTCGTTCACCGTGCCCGACGCGTTGAGCAACGACGCGCACAGCCTCTTCTTCACGGTCTCCGGCTCGCGCGCGGAGTTCGCCTTCGTCAGCACCGACGAGGACACCTCCAGCCCCAGCCCGTCCGACAACCCCGACCTCACCGTCACCGACGAGGACGGCAACACCCTCGACGCCGACCCGAACCTCGAACCCGGCCAGAAGGTCAGGATCACCGCCCGTGGCTACACCGCGGGCGCCGCGGTCAAGGTCGCCCTCGCCGGCAGCGACGCGAAGTTCGACGACGCCGAGGCGGACTCCGACGGCACCGTGCAGAAGTACGCGTTCACGGTCCCGAAGGACCTCGCGGACGGCGACCACACGCTGACGCTGGCCGAGGACAGGACCGACGGGCACAGCGTGGACTTCGCGTTCACGACCGGCTCCGACGACCCCAGCCAGTCCCCCGAGCCCAGCGCCTCCGCCTCGGACAGCGGCGGCACGGACACGGGCGGCACCGGCAGCGGCGGCTCGGACGACGGCGGTACCACCGGCGGCGGCACCGGCGGGTCCGGCACCGGCGGCTCCATGGCCGCCACCGGCGCCCGGATCGGCGCCCTCGGCCTGGCCTCGCTCGCCTTCCTGTCCGCAGGCGGCGCGCTCGTGCTCCACATGCGCCGCAAGGGCCTGCTGACCTTCGGCGGCGACACCCCGCAGCACCACTGACCGGCCGGGCGGCCGGTCCGGCCGCCCGGACCGATCGGCCGACGGGCCGCCCGGGGCGCACGCCGACGTGCCCCCGGGCCCGCCCCGTCCCCGCAGGAAGCCGTAGAGAACCCTCCGCTTCGAGGAGCGCACCCCGTGACCACCCTCGCCCCGCCCTCGGCCGGCGCGTCGGCGCCCGTCGGCGGACCGCCCGCCCCGCCACCGCCACCGCCCCCGCCGACCACCGAGCCGCGCCGCGAGACCCCGCGGCCCCCCGCCCGCCCCGGGCTCGCACTCGCCGGGGCGGCCCTGTGCGTTCTCGCCGCCGTGCTCCTCGGCTTCGCCGCGAACCTCACCGTCGTCGGCCACCTCCAGCACGCCCGCGACCAGCAGACCGCCTACGACGAACTGCGCAAGGAACTCGCCCTGGGCACCGCCCCCGTGGGCCAGCGGGACTACGAGGGCAAGCTGCTCGGGCCGGGCGCGCCCGTCGCCCTGCTGCGCATCCCCGCCCTCGGCCTCAAGGAGGTCGTCGCCGAGGGAACCACCCCCGAGGTGCTCATGGCGGGACCGGGGCACCGGAGGGACACCCCGCTGCCCGGTCAGGCCGGCACCGCGGTGATCATGGGCCGGCAGTGGGGGTACGGCAGCCCCTTCCACGACCTGCGCCTGCTGCCCGTCGGCAGCCGCGTCGAGATCACCACCGGCCAGGGCAGGGCGGTCTACGAGGTCACCGGTATCCGCCGGGCCGGCGACGAACTGCCCGCCCCGGTCGCCGCGGGACAGGGCCGACTCACCCTCATCACCGCGACCGGTGCGCCGTACACCCCGAACGGGGTGCTCCGGGTCGACGCCAGGCTGGTCACGGCCGTGCAGCCCAACCCGCCGCGGGACCTGCGGGCGGGCTGGATCGCCGACTCCGAGCAGGCCCTCGGCACCGACTCCGGCGCCTGGCTCGGCGTCTTCCTGTGGACCCAGGGCCTGCTGCTCGCCGCGCTGCTCACGGTGGTCTCCTTCCGCGTCTGGGGCCGCTGGCAGACCTGGATCTGCGCCGGCCCGCTGCTGCTCGCGCTGGGCCTCGCCGACTCCCAGTCCCTCACGGCACTGCTGCCGAACCTGCTCTGAACCCGCTCCGCACCACCGGCCACCCAACGGAGTTGACCCACCGCATGTCCGAGAACACCGATCTCGTCGACACCGCCGTCCAGCCGCCCGTCGAGGACGGCCGGGGCGGCGGACCCCGCTTCGGCGACGGCCCCGCCACCCTGCGCGCCGACGCCGTCTCCGCCTGGTTCGGCGACCACAAGGTCCTCGACCGGGTCTCGCTCACCATGCCCGCCCGCCAGGTCACCGCGCTCATCGGCCCCTCCGGCTGCGGCAAGTCGACCTTCCTGCGCATCCTCAACCGGATGCACGAACTGATCGGCTCGGCCTCGCTGGCCGGGCGGGTGCTGCTCGACGAGGTCGACATCTACGACCGCGGGCGGCGCATCACCCACGCCCGCCGCGAGATCGGCATGGTCTTCCAGAAGCCCAACCCCTTCCCGGCCATGTCCATCTACGACAACGTCGTCGCCGGTCTCAGGCTCAACGCCATCAGGACCGGCCGCGAGGGCAAGGACGACCTGGTCGAGGAGTGCCTCACCAAGGCGGGCCTGTGGAAGGAGGTCCGGGACCGGCTCCGGCAGCCCGGCGGGGCGCTGTCGGGCGGTCAGCAGCAGCGGCTGTGCATCGCGCGCTCGCTCGCGGTACGGCCGCGGGTGCTGCTGATGGACGAGCCGTGCTCGGCGCTCGACCCGACGTCCACCCGCCGTATCGAGGAGACCATCCACGACCTCAGGGACGAGGTGACGATCGTCATCGTCACCCACAACATGCAGCAGGCCGCCCGGGTCTCCGACAACTGCGCCTTCTTCCTCGCCGCGCACGGCACACCCGGTGTGATCGTCGAGCACGGTGGCACCCATGCCATGTTCAACTCGCCCCAGGACGAGAGGACTTCGGACTACGTGAACGGACGCTTCGGGTGACGGCGCGGCGGTGGCCGGCTGTCGGCCGGGGCGCGGGGGCGCTGGTGGCGGTGCTGCTCGTCGCCGGGTGCGGGGCCGGAGCGGGGGCGTCGGACACCGCGGACCGGACACCGGGGGATCCGGCCCCGGTGACGTCGTCGCCGTCGTCGCAGGCGGCTCCCTCGGCTCCTGCGGCTCCCGCGACGTCCGCCGCCGT
This sequence comes from Streptomyces fuscichromogenes, assembly GCF_014645815.1. Lineage (GTDB taxonomy): Bacteria > Actinomycetota > Actinomycetes > Streptomycetales > Streptomycetaceae > Streptomyces > Streptomyces fuscichromogenes. The sequence continues at coordinate 258,732 of NZ_BMML01000014.1, forward strand.
GCCGGCCTCCCTCGCGCCGCCCGTACGCCGTACCGCACGGCCCGGCAGGGCAAGCCCGTCCGTGAGCGCGGACGGCGGCCGGGTGCCCGGGCCGGACCTGTCCCGCCGGGTGCCGGTCACGTCGTCCCGCCGTCCGAGCACTTCCGCCACCGCCGTGTCCCCCGCACCGAGGGCCGCCGCGGGTGCGGTCCAGCGGTCGGCCGGCACCACCATCCGGATCGGTGGCTGGTCCGCGGGCGTCATCCGCGGCGGGCAGGACGAGGTGGACGCCTGTCAGGACGCCGTGCAGTGGGCGGGACCCGACATCGGCACCGAGGACGGCTACGCGATGCGGACCGTCGTGATCGTCGGCCACGACTACTGCGGCTTCGACCTGTTCGCCACCCTTCGTGTCGGCACCCGGGTCACCGTCGGCACCCCGCGCGGCACCTGGTCGTACACCGTGTACGCCCACTACGTCACACCGGGCCGCGGCGCGCCGGCCGCCGGGCTCTACTGGGGCGACCTCACCCTGCAGTCGTGCGTGGGGCCGGACACGGGGTTCAGCTACCTCGTGCGGGACTGACCGCTCACGGCGCGCTCGGCCACACCAGCAGCATGTACGCCCCGAAGTACGCCGAGCCCGCGATCGCCGCCGTCAGGGCGAGGACGCGGACGCGTGCCGAGGCTCGGGCGAGGTACCCGGCGACCGGCAGCAGCAGCGGGAAGCCGGGCAGGAGGAACCGGGCCCGGGGGAAGTAGACGCCGCCGCTGGCCGTCACGATCAGGAGCAGGACCGCGCTGAACACCAGGAGCGGAAGCGGTTGGCGGTCCGCCGCGGAGAGCCCGAACAGGACGACGGAGACCAGCATCGTCAGGCTCACCACCACCAGGAACAGCTCCGGCCGCGAGACCTGTCCGAACAGGTGCCGTAGCCAGCGCAGGGTCTCCGCGCCGCCGTCCAGTTCGTTGTGCCACATCCGCTGCACGGCGAAGTAGCCGTCCCAGCGGCCCAGTCTGACGCCCACCCAGCCGACGTACGCGCACCAGCCGAGGGGGGCCACCAGAGCCGCCGTCAGGACGCGGGGCGAGCGGCGGATGCGCAGGGCGAGCAGCGCGGTGACCGTCACGGCGGCGGCCAGGGCGATGCCTGTCGGGCGGGTCAGCCCGGCCAGTACCGAGCCGGCCGCAGCGGACAGCCAGCGCTCGGTCAGCACCGCGTACAGCGTCCACGCGGCGAACGCCGTGAACAGGGATTCGGTGTAGCCCATCCATTGGACGAGTCCGACCGGGTACGCCGCCCACAGCACGGTGAGCAGGACGCCGACCCGGCGGCCGGCCAGCCGGTCGCCCACCGCGAACACGCCCCAGGCCGCGACCAGCGACGCCAGCCAGGCGAGCGCCAGGCCGGTGCTGGCCCGGGTGCCCGGGGTCAGCACCGCGACCGCTTTGACCAGGAGCGGATACAGCGGGAAGAACGCCAGGTTGTTGTGGTCGTAGGCGATGCCGAGGGTGTGGGTGTAGCCGTGGTCGGCGATGCCCAGGTACCAGCGGGAGTCCCACTGCGTCGCCAGCATCGGCCACACCCCGTGGTGCCGCCGGTGCGCCCACACCGCGAGGAACACCAGCCCGGTGAGCCGTACGGCGAGGTACGCGGCGAGCGCGGGAGCCGCCCGGCGCAGGGCGTGCCGGGGGGCGGCGGTCGCGGTGGGGTGGTGGGGTCGTCGGGTGCCCGGGATGTGCCCGCGGGGAGCGGTGTCGGGGGCGGTCGAGGACACGGCGGCGGCTCCAGTACGACGGCTGTTTCGGCGGGTGTTACCCGTTCACCGTTGCCCGGCCGCCGGGGTGGCGCATGGAGCCCGCGTCAACTGCGGTCGGTAAATCACCCGATGGGGTGCCACGGACCCGTACATGGGTCAACGAAAAGGTTTGGTCCAGTCGGTATTCGCCGGCCGCTGCCGGTCTCCGGCGGCCTCCGGCGGCCTCGGGGGCGGAGGTGGACCGGTTCGCGGTCGCGTGCAGGGTGGGCTGGCCGTGGGTGGGGGTGCCCCGGGGAACGGGGGCACCCCTCGGCGCGGTCAGATGCCGGCCGCCGCCGACAGGTCCCGCTTGATCGCGGTGAGCAGGGTGGTCGCGGTGGTGCGGGCCGTGGGCAGGCCGGTGTGGTCGGTCACCGGGACCACCACTTCCAGGTAGCACTTCAGTTTGGGCTCGGTGCCGCTGGGGCGGACGATGACGCGGGCGCCGGTGAGGGTGTAGCGGAGGCCGTCGGTGGGGGGCAGCCGGTCCGTGCCCCGGGTGAGGTCCTCGGCCCTGGTGACGGGGAGGCCGGCGAGTTCGGTCGGGGGGTGCTCGCGGAGGCGCCGCATCGCGTCGGCGATGACGGAGAGATCCTCGACGCGGACCGAGAGCTGGTCGGTGGCGTGCAGGCCGTGCTCCACGGCGAGGTCGTCGAGGAGGTCGAGGAGGGTGCGGCCCTCCTCCTTGAGGACCGAGGCCAGTTCGGTGATCAGAAGGGCCGCGGTGATGCCGTCCTTGTCGCGGACGCCGTCGGGGTCGACGCAGTAGCCGAGGGCCTCCTCGTAGCCGTAGCGCAGGCCGTCGACGCGGGCGATCCACTTGAAGCCGGTGAGGGTCTCCTCGTAGGGGAGGTTCGCCTTCTCGGCGATACGGCCGAGGAGGGAGGAGGAGACGATCGACTCGGCGAAGACGCCCCGCGCGCCGCGGCGGACCAGGTGGGCGGCGAGGAGGGAGCCGACCTCGTCGCCGCGGAGCATGCGCCAGGCGCCGTTGTCCTTGACGGCCGCCGCACAGCGGTCGGCGTCCGGGTCGTTGGCGATGATCAGGTCGGGGTCCGTCTCGCGGGCCTTCGCGAAGGCGAGGTCCATCGCGCCGGGCTCTTCCGGGTTGGGGAAGGCGACGGTCGGGAAGTCGGGGTCGGGGTCGGCCTGTTCGGTGACGAGGACGGGGGCGGGGAAGCCGGCGCGGGCGAAGGCGGCGAGGAGGGTGTCCTTGCCGACGCCGTGCATGGCCGTGTAGACCGTGCGGGCGGTGCGCGGGGAGGCGGGGGAGAGGACGGCGTCCGTACGGGCCAGGTAGGCGTCCAGGACGGTGTCGTCGAGGGTTTCCCAGCCGGTGTCGGGGCGGGGGACGTCGTGCAGGGTGGTGACTGCCTGGATCTCGGCGGCGATCTCCGCGTCGGCGGGCGGGACGATCTGGGAGCCGTCGCCGAGGTAGACCTTGTAGCCGTTGTCGCGGGGCGGGTTGTGGCTGGCGGTGACCTCCACGCCGGCGACCGCGCCCAGGTGCCGTATGGCGAAGGCCAGGACGGGGGTGGGGAGGGGGCGGGGGAGTACGACGGCGCGGAGGCCGGCGCCGGTCATCACGGCGGCGGTGTCGCGGGCGAAGTCGGCGGACTTGTGGCGGGCGTCGTAGCCGACGACGACGGTGCCGGTGGCGTGGCCGTGGTTCTTCAGGTACGCGGCGAGGCCGGCGGCGGCGCGGATGACGACGGAGCGGTTCATGCGCATCGGGCCGGCGCCGAGTTCGCCGCGCAGGCCGGCGGTGCCGAACTGGAGGGTGCCGCTGAAGCGGGCCGACAGTTCGGGGAGGTCGCCGGCGTCGATCAGCTTGGCCAGCTCGTCGCGGGTGTCCGGGTCCGGGTCCTCGGCGAGCCAGGTCCTGGCCCGGGCGATGAGATCGTCGTGCACGGTCGTCGTCCAACCTCTCGTGGTGTGCCTGCGGCGCATGCGCGGCTTCGGTGGGGGTGCGCGTGGCGCCTACGGTTCGGGGTGGGTCGGTGCCGGGGCGGGGAGTCTCCGTCCTCGGACCGGCGGCGCTGTCTCTCGTACGGTCCAGGCCGACGAACGCCGGCCACTGCGGGCGGAAACTCCCCGCCCCGTCCCCTTGCGATCACTCGCGATCACTCGCGATCACTCGCGACGGACGGCGGCTTCGGCGGCCGTCCCGATCCTGGCACGGGTGACTGCGGTGCTTCGTCCCGTCCAGGCTGTGGCGCGGGTGGCGGAGCGTCGTTCCGTGGCGGGCGTGGCGCGGGTGGTTGCAGCACTCCGTCGCGGTTCCGGCTTGGGTGACTGCAGCGCCCCGTGAGGGGCGCGGGGAACTGCGCGACCAGCCGCGGCGGACCCGCGGACGCACTCGGACCGCGCGCGGCAACCCGGATGGCGGCCTCAGAGCCTGCCCAGTACCTGCGCCAGCAGTTCGCCCATGCGTGCCGCAGAGTCGCGGCCCGCCTGGAGGACCTCCTCGTGGTTGAGGGGCTCGCCGGTCATGCCCGCGGCGAGGTTCGTCACCAGGGAGATGCCCAGGACCTCGGCCCCCGCCTCGCGCGCAGCGATCGCTTCGAGGACCGTCGACATGCCCACCAGGTCCGCGCCGATGACGCGGGCCATGCGGATCTCGGCCGGGGTCTCGTAGTGCGGGCCGGGGAACTGCGCGTAGACGCCCTCTTCGAGGCTGGGGTCGATCTCCTTGCACAGGGCGCGCAGGCGGGGCGAGTAGAGGTCGGTGAGGTCGACGAAGTTGGCGCCGATGATGGGGGAGGTCGCCGTCAGGTTGATGTGGTCGCTGATGAGGACCGGCTGGCCGGGGCGCATGCCCTCGCGCAGGCCGCCGCAGCCGTTAGTGAGGATGATCGTCTTGCAGCCGGCGGCCACGGCGGTGCGCACGCCGTGGGCCACGGAGGCGACGCCCCGGCCCTCGTAGTAGTGCGTACGGCCCAGGAAGACCAGCGCGCGCTTGTCACCGGAGGAGTACGAGCGGATCGTGCCGCCGTGTCCCTCCACGGCCGGCGGCGGGAAGCCGGGCAGCTCGGTGACCTGGAACTCGGCGTCGGGCGCGCCCAGGGCGTCGACGGCCGGAGCCCAGCCGGAGCCCATCACGAGGGCGACGTCGTGGGTCTCGGCGCCCGTGAGCTCGCGCAGGCGGGCGGCGGCCGCGTCGGCGGCGGCGTGGGGGTCGCCCTGGATGTCGTCCGGAAGGAGAGATGCGTTCACGCGCATGAGAGTAGCCGGTCTGGGCCTACGCGCGTAGATGACGGAGCTCATGGGATTGCGATCGTTGTCTTGTCGTTTCCGATGAAGGGGTGTGACGCGGGTTACTTTTGGGCGGGCTGTGGGTGGTCTGTGCGTCTTGGGGCTCAGCAGGGGCGCTTGCGGAGTTCCATCACGTAGTCGTGCGGGGCGCCCGCGGACTCGGCCGCGTCGGCGATCTCGCCCAGGTAGCGGGCGGACGGCAGACCGCCCTCGTAGCCGTCGAGGACGTAGAGCCAGGCGGTCTCCTCGCCCTCCAGGGTGTGCACGCGGACCTTGGCGCGGCGGTAGATGCCCAGCGCGACGCCCTCCCAGCGGTCCATGGACTCCTCGTCCATCGGGGCGAGGTCGTAGAGCCCGACGAAGACCTGGGACATCGGGTCCTCGACGATCGTCGCCAGGGAGCCCTCCCAGCCCATCTGCTCGCCGCCGAAGGTCAGCCGCCAGCCGTTCAGCCAGCCGGTGGCGCGCAGGGGCGAGTGCGGGGCGCGGCGGGACATCAGCCGCGCGTCGAGATTGCCGGCGTACGCGGCGTAGAGCGACGACATGGAGAGAGGGTACGGCAGGCGTCACGGTGGTCACTCCCGTCCCGGGGAGCACCGGGTGGCGCCCCCGGGCAGTAGCACCTTGAAGCGTGCGGGACAATGGAGTACGTGACTCGGATCGTGATCATCGGTGGCGGACCCGGCGGCTATGAAGCGGCGCTGGTGGGCGCGCAGCTCGGCGCGGAGGTGACCGTCGTCGACTGCGACGGTCTGGGCGGAGCGTCGGTGCTGACCGACTGCGTGCCGTCGAAGACCCTTATCGCTACGGCCGAGGTCATGACGACCTTCGATTCGTCGTACGAGGAACTGGGGATCATCGTCGCCGACGACACCCCGCCGCTGGAGCAGGCCGCGCGGGTGGTCGGCGTCGATCTGGGGAAGGTCAACCGGCGGGTGAAGCGGCTCGCGCTCGCCCAGTCGCACGACATCACCGCCTCGGTGACGCGTGCGGGTGCGCGGGTCATGCGGGGGCGGGGGCGGCTGGAGGGCATGCAGGCCCTGGACGGGTCGCGGAAGGTCGTGGTCAGCGCGGCGGACGGGAGTGAGGAGACTCTCGTCGCGGACGCGGTGCTCATCGCCACCGGTGGTCATCCGCGGGAGGTGCCCGACGCCCAGCCGGACGGCGAGCGCATCCTGAACTGGACCCAGGTGTACGACCTGACCGAGCTGCCCGAGGAACTCATCGTGGTCGGGTCGGGTGTGACCGGTGCCGAGTTCGCGGGGGCGTACCAGGCGCTGGGCTCGAAGGTCACGCTGGTGTCGTCGCGGGACCGGGTGCTGCCCGGTGAGGACCCGGACGCGGCGGCTGTGCTGGAGGACGTCTTCCGGCGGCGTGGGATGAATGTCATGGCGCGGTCGCGGGCGGCCGCGGCCAAGCGGGTGGGGGACCGGGTCGAGGTCACGCTCGCGGACGGGCGGGTCATCAGCGGGTCGCACTGTCTGATGGCCGTGGGCGCCATTCCGAACAGCGCGGGGCTCGGGCTGGAGGAGGCGGGCGTCAAGGTGCGCGACTCCGGGCACATCTGGACCGACAAGGTGTCGCGGACGACGGCTCCGGGGGTGTACGCCGCCGGTGACGTGACGGGCGTGTTCGCGCTGGCGTCGGTGGCCGCCATGCAGGGGCGGATCGCGATGTACCACTTCCTGGGTGACGCGGTGGCCCCGCTGAACCTGAAGACGGTGTCCTCGAACGTCTTCACCGATCCGGAGATCGCCACCGTGGGGTACACGCAGGCGGACGTGGATGCCGGGAAGATCGACGCCCGGGTGGTGAAGCTGCCGCTGCTGCGGAACCCGCGCGCCAAGATGCAGGGCATCCGGGACGGCTTCGTGAAGATGTTCTGCCGGCCGGGGACGGGGATCGTGGTGGGCGGTGTGGTGGTCTCGCCGCGGGCCTCGGAGCTGATCCATCCGATCTCGATCGCCGTCGACAACAATCTGACGGTCGAACAGATCGCGAACGCCTTCACGGTGTATCCCTCTCTTTCGGGGTCGATCGCGGAGGTGGCGCGGCAGTTGCACACCCGGAAGACCGGCAGCGAACTCTGACGGCCGGAACCGACTCCCCGCTGGTCACGGGGAGTTGTCGGACATGCGAGCGGCATAGTCGGGCGGGATGGGCCCTATACCACTCCTGACCCTGCTGTGCGAACAACTTCTGCTATTCGGCGCAAACTGCTGAAAGCAGACGGTCGTTGGGGTTACTGTCAGTTTCGTGTTCGCTGCAGAACGTCGCCAATTGATCCTCGAAATGGTGCGAGCGAACGGGGCCGTGTCGCTCCGTGAGCTCGCCCGCGTCGTCCAGACCTCCGAAGTGACCGTACGGCGGGACGTGCGCGCGCTGGAGGCAGAAGGACTCCTCGACCGCCGGCATGGCGGTGCGGTACTGCCGGGCGGGTTCACGCGGGAGTCCGGCTTTCCGCAGAAGTCTCATCTCGCGACCGCCGAGAAGACGGCCATCGCCGATCTCGCCGCGGGCCTCGTCGAAGAGGGCGAGGCCATCGTGGTCGGTGCGGGTACCACCACCCAGGAGCTCGCCCGCCGGCTGGCCAGAGTGCCCGGCCTCACCGTCGTCACCAACTCACTGCTGGTGGCGCAGGCCTTGGCCCATGCCAACCGGGTCGAGGTCGTGATGACCGGCGGGACCCTGCGGGGCTCCAACTACGCGCTCGTCGGCTCCGGTGCGGAGCAGTCCCTCCAGGGGCTGCGCGTGTCGAAGGCCTTCCTGTCCGGGAGCGGCCTGACGGCCGAGCGGGGGCTGTCCACGTCCAACATGCTGTCGGCGTCCGTCGACCGGGCGCTGGTGCAGGCCGCCGCGGAGGTCGTGATCCTCGCCGACCACACCAAGCTCGGTACGGACACCATGTTCCAGACCGTGCCGACCGATGTCATCACCCGGCTGGTCACGGACGAGCCGCCGGGCCACGACGACCGTGCCCTCACCGAGCTGCAGGCCCTTGCCGATCAGGGGGTGCAGATCGCCGTGGCCGGGGCGTCGGGAAGCCCGGGGGGTGACCAGGTCCCGGCGCGGCAACAGCATCACCAGCGTCGGGACGTCGCCCTGCCGGGGCCGCGCCGGAGTCAGGGGCCGGGGGCGTCGGGACTGCGCTCGGCGTCGATGCTCCAGGGGGAGCCGCCGACGGGGGCCGAGCGGGGGCGGGTTGCTGACATGCGGCGGCGGTGAGGGGCTTCAGCGCCTAAGCGCCGTGGGGGTTCGGTCGTTGCGCGGGTGCCGGTCCACTGTGGCTGGTCGCGCCGTTCCCCGCGCCCCTGGGTTTCTCCGGCTTGAGTCCGTTCAGAGTCAGGGTCAGCAAGCGGTCCGCCAGGGCCGGGTCTTCCGGTGACTCCTCCGCCGCCAGGGCGATGGCGTGGGTGAGTCGGAGGAGATCGGTGATCTGTACGTCCGGGCGTACCGTGCCCGTTTTCTGAGCCCGGGTCAGCAGGGCCGCGCCCGCCTCCCGTATCGGGGTGCCGCAGCGGGAGAGGGCCGAGGCCGGGGAGGCCGACATCAGGGCCCTCGACAGGCCCCGGTAGGCCGCCGCGTGGACGACCACCTCGTGCAGCCAGGTCAGCAGGGCCTGGCACGGGTGCGCGGCCGTCTGCAACGCGTCGGCCCTGGCAAGGAGTTCGTCCACCGCGTCCTCGAAGACCGCGCTCATCAGGGCGTGCCGGTCCGGGAAGTGGCGGTAGAGGGTGCCGATGCCCACGCCGGCCCGCCGGGCCACATCCTCCAGCGAGGCGTCCGTGCCGTGCTCGGCGAACACGGCGCGGGCCTCGGCCAGCAGCCGGTCGTGGTTGCGGCGGGCGTCGGCGCGCATAGGCGTTCCAGAAAGTCGGGCGCCCGGCGAACGGTCGGTTGACGTTCGCCGGGCGATGCGATGCGGGGTGGCGTCAGTCCTTGATCTCGCAGATCACGGCGCCGGAGGTGAGGGACGCGCCGACCTCGGCGGCGAGGCCCTTGACGGTGCCGGCCTTGTGGGCGTTGAGGGGCTGTTCCATCTTCATGGCCTCCAGGACGACGATCAGGTCGCCCTCCTTGACCTCCTGGCCCTCCTCGACCGCGACCTTGACGATCGTGCCCTGCATCGGCGAGGCGAGGGTGTCGCCGGAGGCGGCCGGGCCGGACTTCTTGGCGGCGCGGCGCTTCGGCTTGGCGCCGGCGGCGAGGCCGGTGCGGGCCAGGGTCATGCCCAGGGCGGCCGGGAGGGAGACCTCCAGGCGCTTGCCGCCGACCTCGACGACGATCGTCTCGCGGTCCTTGTCCTCCTCGGCCTCGGCGTCGGCCGGGGCGGCGAAGGGCTTGATCTCGTTGACGAACCCGGTCTCGATCCAGCGGGTGTGGACCGTGAAGGGGTCCTCGGAGCCGGTCAGCTCGGGAGCGAACGCCGGGTCGCGGACGACGACGCGGTGGAAGGGGATCGCGGTGGCCATGCCCTCGACCTGGAACTCGTCCAGCGCACGGGCGGCCCGCTGGAGCGCTTCGGCGCGGGTGCGGCCGGTGACGACCAGCTTGGCCAGCAGGGAGTCCCAGGCGGGGCCGATCACGCTGCCGGCCTCCACGCCCGCGTCCAGGCGGACACCGGGACCCGAGGGCGCGTCGAAGCGGGTGACGGTGCCCGGAGCGGGCAGGAAGCCCCGGCCCGGGTCCTCCCCGTTGATCCGGAACTCGAAGGAATGACCGCGCAGCTCCGGGTCGCCGTAACCGAGTGGTTCGCCGTCGGCGATCCGGAACATCTCGCGGACCAGGTCGATCCCGGCGACCTCCTCGGTCACCGGGTGCTCGACCTGCAGACGGGTGTTGACCTCCAGGAAGGAGATCGTGCCGTCCTGCCCGACCAGGAACTCGCAGGTGCC
>NZ_BMML01000015.1:0-224476 GCF_014645815.1 Streptomyces fuscichromogenes
TAGGACACCGCCGAACAAATTTTGGGAAAACCCCCGCATCGGAAGATGCGGGGGTTTTCTGCGTTATAGACCACGTTATAAACCAGGTGAGTGAGCGGCCGGTGGGGTCTAGCGTGGCCGCATGACTGCTACGACCGACGGTGATTACCTGATTCGTGCGATACGGGCCGACGAGTGGGCGGCCGTCAAGCGGCTGCGGCTCGCCGCGCTGCGGGACCCGGTGGCGGACATCGCGTTCCTGGAGTCCTATGACGAGGCCCTGGGGCGGCCGGACTCCTTCTATCAGGAGCGGGCCGCGCGTTCGGCCGCGGAGCCGAGCGATGCCCGGCAGTTCATCGCGGAGGCGGCCGACGGAGAGTGGGCCGGGACCGCGACCATGCTGATCGAGGAGGCCGGGACCATGGACTGGGCCGGGTTTCCCGTCGAGCGGCGGCAGGGGCATGTCGTAGGCGTGTTCGTACGGCCCGAGCACCGGGGCGTCGGACTGGTCAAGGCGTTGTTCGACGCGGGTGCGCAGTGGGCGCGGGAGCGGGGCGCGGAGCGGGTGAGGCTGCTGGTGCACGGGGAGAACCCGCGGGCCCAGGGGGCGTACCGCAAGGCGGGGTTCGTGCCGAGCGGAGTACTCGTCCCGTTCTTCAAGGACGAGGCGGAGACCGAGGTCGAGTTCGTGCTGGAGTGGCCGGCCTAGACCGGCAGTTCCCGGTGCGGCCAGCGGGAGCGGGCCTGTTCATGGGAGCGGAGCAGGGCGAGGGTCGGCAGGCCCTGGCCGGTGCCGGTGGCCAGCAGGTCGGGAAGCTGGGGGAGTGGGGCCACGGCCGCCACGTCGTCCAGGACCAGGGTCAGTGGTGGGTCGAGCCGACCGGGGGATGACCGTTCGGCCATGCGCCGGCCGTGCTCGACCACGCTGGAGGCGAGCGCTGTCAGGAGCGGCATCGCCCCGGGGTTGGTCCTGGGGTCCTCGATGGATTCACCGACCACATAAAGCGTGCCCCCTTCGGCGATGAAGGAATCCAGGGCGAGGGCATCGGATCGGTTGGGTGTGCAGGCCTCGCGGATGTTGACCGTGAACAGGGCGGCGAGCGCGCGGGCCGTCAACTCCTGTGCGATGTCCCGGCGTTCGGGGTGGGAGGTGAGGGCGGCCTCCAGCTCGCCGGCGGCGCCGGGGGCCGCCTTCGGGTGGGTGCGGAGGGTTCGTACGGCGTCCTGGACGCCGGTGCCCTGGGCCCAGCGGTGGACGTGGCGGATCGTGCGGTTCTCCAGCGCGGCGGCGTGCAGGTAGCTGCGCAGGAGGGTCTCGGCCGTCTCCGTGACCGTCTGGTCGATTTTCGCGGTCGGTCTGACCGGGGTGAGGAGGGCCTGGGCGCGCCGGATCGCGGTCTGCTTGTCCGCGCAGTGGGCCGTGGGGGACCAGTGGAAGCGGGCGGGGGTGTCGCAGAGGTGGTTCGGGTCGTAGAGGAGGACGGGGCCGAGTTTGGCTCGGGCGTCCTTCGTCTCCGACCAGAGGGCGGGGTTCGAGGTGACGACGAGGGCGGGGCCGGGTGCGTCCTGGATGGCCTGGGTCGCGGTCGCCTGCCGGCGTTCCCGCGGTGCGAGGTGGATCCTGCTCCAAGCGCCCGGCCGGTCGCCGTCGGCGGTGGGGCGGATTCCCTCAAGGGAGGCAAGGGACGCAAGGGATGCACGGCGCTCAAGGGGCTCAAGGGGCTCAAGGGGCTCGATGGGCTCGATGGACTCAAGGGACTCAGTCGGACGGACCGTCTCCTGAACCGGCTCCCGCTGCACGGCCTCCGGGTACAGAGGCTCTCGGGAGAGAGGCTCCCGGGATACGCCCTCCCGGTACACGCCCTCCCCGGTGCCCGGCCGTTCAGCCGCTTCCCGTTCGGTGCGCGGCTCGGGTACCCCGGCCGTCGTCCTGCTCTCCCCGCGCTTCGCCGCCGCTGCCCGGCTACGCCTCCCGGCCCGCCATCGGGCGACCGTCCCGAGCACGAACACGGTGAGGACGACCAGGATCATCAGCTGGCCGATGAACAGGCCCCAGAACAGCCCCCAGCCGGCCAGGCGGGCCGCCGGGGTGTCCGGCCAGGCGCCGGTGATGTCGTGCGGGGCGCCGATGAGGTGGCGCATCGCGACCGGGGTGTGGGAGAGGTCGACCGTCGACGGCCAGCTGCCGTGGGCGAACCAGGCCGCCAGTCCGGTCGCCGTCCACACCAGGATCGTGATGCCGAGCAGGAACCCGAGTATGCCGATCAGCAGGCCGTCGGGAATCCCGCCGCCCTGCTGATCGCGTTCCTGTCGAGGGTCCGGTCTCACGAACGGTCCTCCCTATGCCACCGTCGATTCGGAGTCGCCGAGGTGCTGTTCCACGAAGGCCGCCGCCCGCTGTTCCGCCTCCAGTTCGGCGGCGAGCAGGGCGTCGTCCGTGGCCAGTACGTCGCTGGACGACTCGGTCATCGCGCGGTCCGTGAAGACGAGCGGGCGTTCCGTCTCGGTGACCAGGTGTTTGACCACCTGGACGTTGCCGTTGACGTCCCAGACCGCGATGCCGGGGGTGAGGGTCGGGATGATCTCGACCGCCCAGCGGGGGAGGCCGAGCACGCGGCCCGTCGCTCGGGCCTCGTCCGCCTTCTGGGCGTAGACCGTCCGTGTCGACGCCATCTTCAGGATGGCCGCCGCCTCCTTGGCCGCCGCGCCGTCCACGACGTCCGACAGGTGGTGGACGACCGCCACGAAGGACAGGCCGAGCCGTCGGCCGAACTTCAGCAGCCGCTGGAACAGCTGGGCCACGAACGGGCTGGCGATGATGTGCCAGGCCTCCTCGACCAGGAAGATGCGCTTCTTGCGGTCGGGGCGGATCCAGGTGTGCTCCAGCCACACGCCGACGATCGCCATCAGGATCGGCATGGCGATGGAGTTGCGGTCGATGTGGGAGAGGTCGAAGACGATGAGCGGGGCGTCCAGGTCGATGCCGACCGTGGTCGGGCCGTCGAACATGCCCCGCAGGTCACCGTCGACCAGGCGGTCCAGGACCAGGGCGACGTCCAGGCCCCAGGCCCGTACGTCGTCTATGGCGACGTTCATCGCCTCGGCCGACTCCGGCTCGGGGTGCCGTAGCTGCTCGACGATGTCGGTCAGTACGGGTTGGCGGTCGAGGATCGTCTCGTTGACGTAGGAGTGGGCGACCTTCAGCGCGAAACCCGCGCGCTCGTCGAGGCCGTGGCCCATCGCCACTTCGATGATGGTCCGCAACAGTGCCAGCTGGCCGGTCGTCGTGATGGCCGGGTCCAGGGGGTTGAGCCGGATGCCGTGGTCCAGGGCCGCCATCGGGTCCAGCCGGATCGGCGTTATCCCCAGCTCTTCCGCGATGAGGTTCCACTCGCCGACGCCGTCCTCGCCCTGGGCGTCCAGGACGACGACCTGGCGGTCGCGGAAGCGCAGCTGCCGTAGGACGTAGGTCTTCTCCAGGGCCGACTTGCCGTTGCCGGACTCGCCGAGGACCAGCCAGTGCGGGGCGGGGAGCTGCTGGCCGTAGAGCTGGAAGGGGTCGTAGATGTAGCCCTTGCCGGAGTACACCTCGCGGCCGATGATGACGCCCGAGTCGCCGAGACCGGGCGCGGCGGTGGGCAGGTAGACCGCCTGGGCCTGGCCGGTGGAGGTGCGGACCGGGGAGCGGGTCGTCTCGACCTTCCCGAAGAGGAAGGACGTGAAGGCTTCGGTGAGGACGGACAGCGGGTCCCTCATCAGCGCATCAGCCTCTACCTTCGGATTCCGGTGGCGAAGGGCAGTGTGTTCACGAAGGCGCGGTGGTGCTCGCGGTCGCACCACTCCAGCTTCAGGTACGACTTGCCGGCGGACGCCCTTATCGTGCGCTTGTCGCGGTTGAGGGCCTCCGGGGTGCGGGAGGAGACGGTGATGTAGCCGACCAGGTTGACGCCGGCCGCGCCGCTGGCCAGGTCCTCGCCACGCTGGTCGAGGCGGTTGTGGGCGGCGATGTCGCGGGGGTCGACGGTCCGGTTCATCTTGGCGGCGCGGGACGCCTCCGCCTCGTCGTTCGTCTTCTCGGTCAGCATGCGTTCGATGGCGACCTCGGTGGGTTCGAGGTCCATGGTCACGGCGACCGTGCGGATGACGTCCGGGGTGTGGACCAGGAGGGGCGCCAGGAAGTTGACGCCGACCGGGGTCATCGGCCATTCCTTCACCCAGGCGGTGGCGTGGCACCAGGGTTCGCGGGTGCGGGACTCGCGGGTCTTGGCCTGGAGGAACGTGGGCTCCATGGCGTCGAGTTCGGCCGGCCAGGCGTTGCGCTGGGTCATCGCCTGGATGTGGTCGATGGGGTGGTCCGGGTCGTACATGGAGTGGATGAGCGAGGCGAGCCGGCCCTGGCCGAGGGGCTGGCGGACGCGGATGTCCGCTTCCTGGAGGCGGGAGCAGATGTCGGTGAGCTCGCGGGCCATGACGACCGCGAGACCGGCGTCGCGGTCCAGTTTGCGGCCGGACTGCGGGCGGGCCGCGCGGGCCATCGCCTGGGCCTCGGCGGCGAGTTCGCGGGAGTAGTGCATGCAGGCGACGAGGTAGGCGCGGTGCTGTTCGCTGCTGGTGGAGACCATGGACTGGAGCTGGTCGTAGGAGCGGGACAGCCAGTCCGGGGCCTTCTCGTCGCCGCGCTGGGCGACGTCCTTGGCGTGTGCGTCGGGGTCGGCGGGGAGGGTGCGGGCGAGCATCTGGAGGCGGGTGACGAAGCCGTCGCCGTTGGCCACGTGCTTGAGGAGGGTGCCGAAGCGGTCGACGAGGGCTTCCTGGTCCTCGGAGTCGCGCAGGCCGACGCCGGGGCCCTCGATCTCGATGGCGGCGGTGACGGTCTTGCGGTCGGCGTGCAGGAGCACGGCGATCTCGTCGGGGCCGAAGGGCGCGGCGAGCCAGCTGATGCGGCCGATGCCGGGCGGCGGGCCGACCTCGATCTCGCGGCCGTCGAGGCGGGTGCCGGCCTCGGCGGCGGCGGACCGGTAGGCCGTGCCCTGGCGCAGGCTCCGCTTGTAACTGCGGTTGATCTCGAACCACTTGTAGAACGTGCGGCGCTTGTACGGCACGTAGACCGCGGCCAGGGCGATCAGCGGGAAGCCCATCAGCAGGACGATCCGCAGGGAGAGGACCGGGACGAGGAGCCCGCACATCATGCCGAGGAACGCGCCCGCGATGATGAGCGCGATCTCGCCGGACTCACGGTTCCTGCCGATGATCGCGTTCGGCCGGGCCCGGCCGATGAGATACGTACGGCGGGGCGTGATCGGATGGGACAGGTGGGACTCTGTCGTCAACGCCCTTCACCTCCCGAGCTGTTGTTGCGGGTGTTGCTGGCGTGCGGGGTGTTGGCCGGGCTGGGCGCGCGGGGTGCGGGTGCGGCGGAGGGGACAGTTCCGCCGCCACCACCGTTCGAGGTGCGCGTGCTGTGCGCGGCGACGCCGCCCGAGGCGGGGTTGGACGGGCGGGCACCGGAGGAGCCGGTACCGCCGCCCCCGCCGCCGTTGTTGTCGGCGCGGGCGCTGTGCGTTCTGATGCCCTGGGCGACGAGGTTGGCGGGGCTGCTGATGACGGCGGCGGCTTTGCCCTCGGCGCCCTGCATGATGCGGTTGTTGCGGCTGCCCGCGATCTCGTCGCCGAAGCCGGGGACGAAGCGGTAGATCATCGCGCTGGCGAAGATGGCGAGCAGGATGATGGCGAGGCCGGAGACGACGGCGGAGAAGGCGTCGGGGCCGCCGTCGGAGGACAGGGCGCCGGCCAGGCCGAGCACGATGACGATCACCGGTTTGACGAGGATGACCGCGATCATGATGCCGGCCCAGCGGCGGACGTGGCCCCAGAGGTTCTTGTCGACGAGGCCGGCGTAGACGACGGTGCCGAGGAGGGCGCCGACGTACAGCAGGGCGGCCCGGATGACGAGCTCCAGCCAGAGGACGCCGGCGGCGAGGATGCTGACCAGGGAGACGACGATCAGCATGATCGGGCCGCCGCCGATGTTGTCGCCCTTGTTGAGGGCGTCGGAGAAGGTGCCGAAGAACGCGTCCGTCTGGTTGCCGGTGGTCTTCGCGAGGACGTCGGTCACGCCGTCGGTCGCCGACACCACCGTGTAGAGGATCAGGGGGGTGAAGGCGGAGGCCAGGACGGTGAGCCAGAGGAATCCGATGGCTTCGGAGATGGCCGTGGTCAGGGGGACCCCGCGTACCGCCCGCTTCGCCACGGCCAGCAGCCACAGGAGCAGGGTGAGGATCGTCGACGCGGCGAAGACGACGGCGTACTGCTGGAGGAACTTCTCGTTGGTGAAGTCGACGTTGGCGGTCTCCTTGACGGCGCCGCTGAGCTTGTCGACGGTCCAGGAGGCGGCCTTGGCGCAGCCCTGGGCGAGGGAGGTGAGGGGGTCGAGGGTGGAGGTGAGGGGGTCGGTGGAGCCGCCGCCGCTGCCGCCGGAGCCGCTTTCGCAGAGTTGCAGCGAGGGGCCGGTCATGCCCGCGCAGTTGTTGCTGCTCGGCGTGGCCGAAGGGCTCACGGACGGGGAGGCGCTCGGCGAGGGGGCCGCGAGGGCGCGGGTGGCCAGGAGGACGGCGGAGGTCTGCACGCAGGCCACCAGGCCGGTGAGTTTGAGCACGCGGTGCTGGCTAGCGGGCATAGGTGAACCCTCCGAATTCCTGGACCGCCTTGCTGATCTCGTCGGTCCCGGACACGGTGTTGTCTCCGGTGACCGGGGTGGGGCCGGTTTTCTGACTGGACTGCAGAACCTTCCAGTCGCCGTCGCTCCAGTGCAGTTTCATGGTGACGGTGAACCAGTTGCTGGTGACGGGGCTGGTCGACTTCTCGCCTGCCATGCCGAACAAACCGTTGCACCAGACCTCGACGGTGGCGGCGCTGTCGCTGTACGAGGTGACCTTGGCGCCGGCCGGCAGCGTGCGGTTGACGAAGGTGCTGCCCTGGGGTGCCGATCCGTCGGTTTCGAGGCCGGCCTTCTTCAGGAAGTCGGCCGAGTAGTCGGCGTCGAAGCCGGACTGCATGCTGTTCACGACGGTGGGGTCGGCGACGGTCTGCACGATCGTGTGCCGGGTGGCCGTCTTGAACATGCCGTCGGAGCCCAGCACCGTGGAGTAGTTGGCCGCCGCGCTCTGCGCTCCCTGGGCGCTGTGTGCGAAGCCGGTGGGGATGCCGTCGCTCTTGGTCTCCACCGGCTTGGTGCCGCTGGCCGCGGTCGAGGACGTCACCGGCTTGCCGCCGTTGCCGGTGCTGTTGGTGTCGGCGGTGTTCGAGGACCCCTCGTTCCCGCCTCTGTTCGCGAAGGCGATCGCCGCGATCAGGAGGACGACGACGCCGACGACCGTGACCAGGCTCCGGGACGAGGAGCGGCCGGTGCGGCGGGCGCCGCCGTAGGGGTCGTCGGGAAGGCGGGTGCGGGTGTGGCCGGTCTCCGGGTAACCGGGCTCGTCTCCGAGGCTCATGCCGGGTACTCCCCCTCCACGTCGTACCGGAACGCGTAGCAGTACGACGGTAGCCGTGCTGGTTCCCGCGCGGGCGCGGTGTGGTGACTCGACATCAGGGAAACGCAACCTCAGGGCGGGGAAGAGGGAGGTCCAGGCGGCTAGACGGCCATGCCGTACACGATGGTGAACAAGGTGCCGAGGGAGCCGATGATGAAGACTCCGGTGAGGCCGGCGATGATGAGGCCCTTGCCCTGTTCGGCGCTGAAGGTGTCGCGGAGGGCCGTGGCGCCGATGCGCTGTTTGGCGGCTCCCCAGACGGCGATGCCGAGGCAGAGCAGGATGGCGACGGCCATGACCACCTGGATCATCGTCTTCGCCTCGTTGCCCAGGCTGCCGAAGGGGCCCCAGTCCGGAGCGATTCCGCCGATGATGGTGTTGATGTCACCCTTGTCGGCTGCAAGGAACATGTAAGTCACCGCCCCTGGTGGGTAGTTCTGTCCGCCCCTGCCGGGTGCAGAGGTCACGCATCATTCTCGCTGACAACGTCGCCGGAGTATGTCGACTTGACGTCATTGATTGGCGGGTTTCGTACGAAGGGACCGTACGGTCACTCTGTGTATCACGGCAGGTCACGCCGGGCAATGAGGACTGGGCGAAACCTGTCGTGTGGTTCCGTCGTTGACCCCTTTCACGGTCTGGCACGGTTTGTGACGGCCAGTCGGGTGAAAGCCACCGTCCCGATGTTCTCATGACGAACGGGTCGCGGCTGGTTGCCGCGACCCGTGAGCCGGTGAGAGGGGTGGTGCCGGTTACTAGTTGGCGAAGGCGCTGATGCCCTCGGGGGTGCCCCAGCCGGTCGGACCGTCGTAACCGGTGGTGGCGGTGCAGAAGTACGAGGTGGAGCAGGTGCCGTTGTTGCCGCTCGTCACGTCGTTGAGGGACGAGGTGCCCGCGTAGTCGTACGGGTACTGGGCGGGGTAGGTGCCGCTGGCCGGGGTGCCGGCGAGGGCGTAGACACCGGCGATGATCGGCGCGGAGACGCTGGTGCCGCCGAAGGTGTACCAGCCGGCGGTGACGCCGTAGGAGTCGTAGACGGAGACGCCGGTGGCCGGGTCGGCGACCGCGGAGACGTCGGACTCCATGCGCTTGGTGCAGCCGGTGTCGGTCTGCCAGGAGGGCTTGGCGTCGTAGGCGGAGCAGCCGGAGCCGGTGCCCTCGGTGCTGGACGTCTTCCAGACGGTCTCGGTCCAGCCGCGGGTGGTGGAGGAGGTGGAGAGCTTGGTGCCGCCGACGGCGGTCA
Organism: Streptomyces fuscichromogenes; assembly: GCF_014645815.1. Classification (GTDB taxonomy): domain Bacteria; phylum Actinomycetota; class Actinomycetes; order Streptomycetales; family Streptomycetaceae; genus Streptomyces; species Streptomyces fuscichromogenes. The sequence continues at coordinate 8,755 of NZ_BMML01000015.1, forward strand.
CGTACCGGGAGGTCGCCGGGTACTCGGCACCGTAGGCGCTGTCACCGGAGGAGACGGTGATGGCCACGCCCGCGTGGTTGTAGTACGAGGTGTCGTACGTCGTCTGCGAGGAGGACTCGGAGCCGCCGTAGCTGTTGGAGACGAACTTGGCGCCGAGGGCGACGGCCTCGTTCTCGGCGGTGCCGAGGTTGGCGTAGCTGGCGCTGGTGGCCTCGACGAGCGTGATGTTGCACAGCGGGCAGATCGCGGAGGCCATGTCGAGGTCGAGGGAGATCTCCTCGGACCAGCCGGCGTCGGAGGAGGGCAGCGAGGTGGTGGAGCCCGTCTGGCTGACCTTCTTGAAGCAGCCGTTGGCCGTGGTGCAGGCGGACAGGCCGTAGTACGACCGGTAGGTCGCGAGGTCCGCCTCGGCGTTCGGGTCGTTGTACGCGTCGACGATCGCGATGGTCTCGCCGGAGCCGTTGGAGGCGGCGGCGGAGGTCAGGCCGTAGGCCGACCGGAGGTTGGTCGGGCTGTAGCCGGAGGGGGTGGAGGCGTCGGCGGCCTTGGGGGTGATGCCGGTCTTCGCGGCCTGCATCTTCTGGAAGGCGGTGAGGCCGCCGGTGACGCGGTAGGACTTGCAGGTGAGGTCACCGGTGTGCTTGGGGGTCGCACAGGGTGTCGAGACGTAGGTCACCTTGCCGGACGCGGTGGCGGCCGCGTCGGCCTGGACGGCGGTGCCGAAGCCGGCGAACACCAGCGCGGCGGTGGCGGCCGCGGCGGTGCCGAGGCGGCGCCAGCCACCGCGCAGGGAGGATCTGTTGGGGGGAGTGGAACGCATGCGTGCAGCCTCCTGAGTTCCGGTACTGGGGTTGGAACAGGGGCGGTGCGGGTGCGGTCTGGTGCGTCTGCCGTCGGTACGGGTTCCCCGGCGGCGAGGGCGGCGGCCCGCGACGAGAATCCTTTGTTGAGTACGCGACAACAAGAGGCTGCTGGAATCCTGACTTCCGCATTGCCGAACGGGAGCTTCGCGTGACCCTTCGATGGCTGTCCGTTGTCTTGCGGGTGACGGGCGCTTGACTCAACTCACAGGAAATGCACGGGAGTTGCCAAGGACATGAAAAACGGGCCACGGCCGGCTTGCCGTGGCCCGTCTCTCTTTCGCTGCCGCCGAGGGGACCCCACGTCCCCCTCACGGTGGCGGCTCCCCGTGACCCGACGGGGAGGTTCTGCTGGAGGGGCTCAGCCGGTGAAGGCGTCGGTCCCCTCGGGGGTGCCCCAGCCGGTCGGGCCGTCGTAGCCCGACTTGGCGGTGCAGTAGTACGAGGTGGTGCAGGTGCCGTTGTTGCCGCTCGTCACGTCGTTGAGGGCGGAGGTGCCGGCCGCGGCGTACGGGTACTCGGCCGGGTAGTCGCTGCTGCCCGGGGTGCCGGCCAGGGCGTAGACCGAGGCGATCAGCGGCGAGGAGGCGCTGGTGCCGCCGTAGGTGTTCCAGCCGGTGCCGTCGTCGCCGTAGGAGTCGTAGACGGAGACGCCGGTGGCCGGGTCGGCGACCGCGGAGACGTCGGCGATCATGCGCTTGGTGCAGGTGGCGTCGGTCTGCCAGGAGGGCTTGGCGTCGTAGGCGGAGCAGCCGGAGCCGGTGCCCTCGGTGCTGGACGTCTTCCAGACCGACTCGGTCCAGCCGCGGCTGTTGGAGGAGGTCTTCAGGGCGGTGCCGCCGACGGCGGTCACGTAGCGGGAGGCGGCCGGGTACTCGGCGCCGTAGCCCTCGTCACCGGCGCTCGCGGTGATGGCCACGCCCGCGTGCTTGTAGTACGAGGTGTCGTACGTCGTGTCCGAGGAGGACTCGGAGCCGCCGTAGCTGTTCGAGACGAACTTGGCGCCCAGCTTGACGGCCTCGTTCACCGCGGTGCCCAGGTTGGCGTCGGACGCCGACTTGGCCTCGACCAGCAGGATGTTGCAGTTCGGGCAGGTCGCGCTGACCATGTCCAGGTCGAGGGACTCCTCACCGGCCCAGCCGCTGTCGGCGGAGGGGAGGGAGGTGGTGGAGCCCGTCTGGGAGACCTTCTCGAAGCACCCGTTGTCGGTCGTGCAGTCCGACAGGCCGTAGTACGAACGGTAGGTGGCCAGGTCCGCCTCGGCGTTCGGGTCGTCGTAGGCGTCCACGATCGCGACGGTCTCGCCCGAGCCGTCGGAGGAGGCCGCGTCCGTCAGGCCGTAGGCCGACTGGATGTCGCTCGGGCCGTATCCGGTGGGGGAGTCGGAGGCGGCGTTCGGCTTGACGGTCTTCGGCGTGACGCCCCTGAGGGCGGCCTGCTTCTCCATGAAGGCGGTGGTGCCGCCGGTGACCCGCAGGGCGTTGCAGGCGGCGTAGCCCGTCTTCGGGGTGGCGCCGCAGCCGGCCTTCTCGTACTGGACATGGGCCTTGGCGACCTGGGCGGCGATGGCCCGGGTGCTGACCTTGTGGGCCGTGGCGGCGGTCGCGGTCGCCGCGGTGGCGTGCGCCGCGGTGCCGATGCCGGCGACCAGGAGCGCGGCGGTGGCCGCGGCGGCGGATCCGATCCGGCGCCATCTACCGGCTATGTGGGGGGAGTTGGGGGTGGACGTACGCAACGTACAGCCTCCTGGGAGGGGTTGGGACAGAGGCCTGCGGGTGGGGGACCACCGGTGTGGTGGCCGGTGGGGGCGGCGGCCCGCGACGAACCATCCCCTTGTTGAGTACGCGACAACAAGGTGGATTTCGGAATCCTGACTTCCGCGTTACTGAAGGACGGAATGGCTTACTGATCAATGGGGGTCGGATGGCCGGAAGTTGGGGTCCGGTTGACCTGAAGTGCCGCCGGGGCGGGCCTCAATGCGCGTTGATCGGGCGTACCGCGCCGTCGGGGAAGTCTGCCGGTGGCCTCAACCGGGCCTGGATCAGCGGGGTTTGAGGCCGTACAGCAGGAGGTGGATGTGCTGGTCCAGGCCGGCCAGGACCGCCTCCGGCCGGAGGGTGCCGTTGGTGGCCAGTGCGGCCAGGCCGTGGACGCCGGCCGCGGCCGCGAGAGTGACGGCCTCCGGGTCGCCCTGCACGATCTCGCCGCGCCGCTGGGCGTCGGCGACCAGCAGCACGAAGGAGCCCAGCGAGAGCTCGGCCGCGGTGGCCAGTTCGGTGCCGATGTCCGGTTCGTGCTTGCGGGAGTACATCAGCTCCAGCAGCTCGGGGTTGTCGACGGCGAAGGTGACGTAGGCGCGGGCCAGCCCGGTGATGCGCGGTTCGAGGGCGGCCTCCGGAAGGTCCGCCGAGGCCAGGGCCTGGTTCAGGCGCTCGAACCCGCTGAGGGCGAGCGCGTCCAGCAGGGCCTGCTTGTCCTTGAAGTGCCGGCCGGGGGCCGCGTGGCTCACCCCGGTGTCGCGGGCCAGTTCGCGCAGGGACAGCGCCGCGGTGCCCTTCTCGCGCAGGGTGCGCTCCGCGCTGGCGAGCAGGGCGGCGCGCAGGTCTCCGTGATGGTAGGGGCGGCTTGGCGGCATGGGCGCCATGGTAACCCGATGTTGTCGTTGACAGCATTGTTGTCGCCGCCTACATTGGCGTCATGGCTGAGAAGAACAAGAAATGGAGCGCGTCCGACCTCCCCGCGCTCTCCGGCCGTACGGCCGTGGTCACCGGCGCCAACAGCGGACTCGGCTTCACCGCCGCGGACGCGCTGGCACGGGCGGGTGCGCATGTGGTGTTCGCGGTACGGGACCCGGAGCGCGGGCGGGCGGCCGCGGCCAGGGTGCCCGGCAGTACCGAGGTCCGCCGCCTGGACCTGGCCGACCTGTCCTCGGTACGGGAGTTCGCCGCGGGCTGGGACCGGCCGCTGGACCTCCTGATCAACAACGCGGGCGTGATGATGCTCCCGGAGCTGCGCACCGCGGACGGCTTCGAGATGCAGTTCGGCACCAACCACCTGGGCCACTTCGCGCTGACGAACCTGCTGCTGCCCTATGTCACGGACCGTGTGGTGACGGTCTCCTCGGGCCTGCACCGGGGCGGCGACGGAGTGATCCACTTCGACGACGTGAACCTGAGGGGCACCTACCACCCGACCCGCGCCTACGCCCAGTCCAAGCTGGCGAACCTGTTGTTCGTGCTGGAGCTCCAGCGGCGCCTGACGGAGGCCGGCTCCCGCGTCCGCGCCCTCGCCGCCCACCCCGGCTACGCGGCCACCAACCTGCAGAGCCACACCGCCAACCCGCTGGCCCGCCTCGGCATGCGGCTCGGCAACCTCCTGGTCGCCCAGGACGACCGCGCGGGCACCCTGCCCACGCTGTACGCGGCGACCCAGGACCTGCCGGGTGCGAGCTACGTCGGTCCGGACGGCCTGGGCGAGATGCGGGGCGCGCCGGCCCTGGTGGGCCGCAGCGCGGCGGCGAGCGACGCGGCGGCGGCCCGCAGGCTGTGGACGCTGTCGGAGGAGATGACGGGCGTGACGTGGGCGCCCGGAGTGGGGGCCGTGTGAACATCGTGCACGTCAGGGCCGGGTGACCGCCCAGGTGCTGGACGCGCGGCGGAGCTGCCCGCGGCGCCGGATACGGTGTGCGGACACGACCGACACGACGGATACGACGGCCTTCCGGGAGGTGGCGCGGTGGGCGCCGTGGACTTCACCCTCACCGGACGTACGGCCCTGGTGACCGGCTCCGTGCGGGGGCTGGGCCTGGAGATGGCGCGAGGCCTGGCGGGCGCCGGCGCGCGGGTGATCCTCAACGGGCGGGACGCGGCGACGCTGGAGGCGGTGGCCTCCCGGCTGCGCGAGCACGACGGCCTGGACGTGGCGGGCGCCGCCTTCGACGTCACCGACCGGGGCGCGGCCGAGGAGGCGGTGACCGCCGTCGGCGCGATCGACATCCTGGTCAACAACGTGGGCCACCGGGACCGCAGGGGCGTCGAGGAGATGGCCCCGGGCGAGCTGTCCGCGCTCCTCGACGTCCACCTGACGTCGGCGTACGCGCTGAGCCAGACGGTCGCCCGGGGCCTGGCCGCGCGGGGCACGGCGGGCCGCATCATCAACGTCTCGTCCGTCGTCGGCCAGCTCGGCCGGATCGGGGACGTCGCCTACGCCACGGCCAAGGCGGGCCTCGACGGACTGACCCGGGCGCTCGCCGCCGACCTGGGCCCGAGCGGTACGACGGTGAACTCCGTGGCCCCGGGCACGTTCGCGACGGACGTCGACGCGGAACCGGCGGCGGACCCGGACTGGGAACGCTGGCTGCGCACCCGGACCGCCCTGGGCCGCTGGGGCCGCCCCGCGGAGATCGCGGGCATCGTCGTCTTCCTGGCGAGCGACGCGGCGTCCTTCATCACGGGGCAGACGATCGCGGTGGACGGCGGGATGACGACCACGTTCTGAGTGCCGGGGCGGGCCTCAGGGGCTGTCCGAGGCGAGACAGGTGTGCGTCCTGGCCGGTGACCCGGAGTTCCGTCACCCCTTCGAAGGTGACGGCGACCGAGTGAGGCTGGGCCTCGGACCCGGTGGTCTGCTCGCAGAGCGTGTGCCCGTCCCGGGTGAAGACGACACGGCACCCGCCCCCGTACCTCACTCTGTGCACGTTCCGGGCGTCAAGCGCGGGTAAAGATCGCTGTGGGGGTGTGTCGATGCCCCGGCCGACGGCTCTGCCACTCGGGGGGCGGCCGGTCGGCCGCGAGGGCGGTTCCCAGGAAAAACTCAGTGAAGTCGGGAACCGATTCTCACCTTTGTGGGAGACAGTGGGGCCTGATGAAGCGCACCTCAGGCATCTCCGCCAACTCGCGACGCGTCGTGCTCTGTGCCGTGGTCATACTGGCCGTCACGTCGGCCTCCGTCGCGGCCGCCGACGAGGCCGCGGGGCCGTTCGGGGTGACCGCGGTGGTCGGGGCCACGGCGGAGAGCGCGCGGGTCGGGGCGCTGTTCGGCGCCGACAAGGCCGGCAGCCTGTCCGGCAACCACTTCTGCACCGCCTCCGTCGTGCACAGCCCGCAGCGGGACCTGATCGTCACCGCCGCCCACTGCATCGACAGCGGGGGCGACGCCGGGCTCGTGTTCGTGCCGGGATACCGGGACGGGCAGGCGCCGTACGGGGTGTGGAAGATCGGGAAGCGGTACCTGCCCGACGGGTGGGCGCACGGGCAGGACGAGGACAGCGACGTCGCCTTCGCCGTCGTGGACGAGCTGGGCGGGAAGCGGGTCGAGGACGTGACCGGGAGCAACCGGTTCGCCGCCGGGGTGGCCACCGGCGCCACCGCCGTCACCGTCACCGGGTACCCCGACTCCCGCGAGGTGCCGGTCAGCTGCACCAACCGGCCCGTTCCGCACAGCGCCACCCAACAGCGCATCGACTGCCCCGAGTTGACCGGAGGCACCAGCGGCAGTCCCTGGGTGAACGGGGACCACGAGCTGGTCGGGGTGCTGGGCGGGCACGAGCAGGGCGGCTCCACCCCCGACGTCTCGTACAGCGTGGTGCTCGGCAGGGAGGCCGCCGAGCTCTACAAGGACGCCACGGGCGGCTGAGCCCGCGGGCGGGGCGCTGCGCCGGGGGCGGCGGGCTGAAACGGCGTCATGTGCGCCGTCTTCCTGTGAAATAGCGCCACTCTCGGCCGAAATGGCGTTGAACAGCCCTGGCATGGGGGAGGGTTGGGGCGTGCGGAAAGTATGGGTGATCGGAGGCGCGGCGGCCGCGCTCGGGCTGAGCTTCGTCATGCTGCTCGTCATCGGCGTGTACGTCGTCGCCGGGAACCTGCTGGGCGAGGTCGGCGGCACCGGCAAGACCCTGGCCAAGGGCGCCGTGCCGGCCGCGTACCAGACGCTCGTGCAGAAGTGGGGCAACCTCTGCTCCGCCCTCAACCCCGCCTTGCTCGCCGCACAGCTGTACCAGGAGAGCGGGTTCAACCCGAAGGCGCAGAGCCCGGCGGCCGCGCAGGGGATAGCTCAGTTCATCCCGGGGACCTGGGCCACCCACGGTATCGACGGGAACGGGGACGGGGTCCGCGACGTCTGGGACCCGAACGACGCGATCCCGTCGGCCGCCTCCTACGACTGCCAGCTCGCCTCCTACGTCAAGGACGTGCCCGGCAACGTCTCCGACAACATGCTCGCGGCCTACAACGCGGGCGCGTACGCGGTCATCAAGTACAAGGGCGTACCGCCGTACAAGGAGACCCAGAACTACGTCAAGACCATCACCACCCTGGAGGAGAGCTTCGCCGCGCCGGTCAGCCGGCTCTCCCCGACCAAGCAGGCCGCTGGGGCCATCAACTACGCCCAGAACAAGCTCGGTACCCCCTACCTCTGGGGCGGCAACGGCACCGCCGCGGACCGCGGCCGCTTCGACTGCTCCGGGCTGACCAAGGCGGCGTACGCGAGCGTCGGGATCACGCTGCCGCGGGTCGCCAACGACCAGTACAACGCCGGGCCGCACCCCTCCCGCAAGGAGCTGCTCCCGGGGGACCTCGTCTTCTTCTCCACCGACCTCTCGAACTCCCGCGCCATCCACCACGTGGGGATCTATGTCGGTGGCGGGTACATGATCGACGCGCCCTACACCGGGGCCGTGATCCGTTTCGACCCCATCGACTCGGCCGACTACTTCGGAGCCACCCGCGTCACCGAGGATGGCGCGAAAGCGCTCCCGACGGCGGTCTGAACCGAGCGTATAACCCACCCCCCTGAGCTGGGGGTTTGTGTCTCTCTTCGATAACGTCTGCGTGATCATTCGGTGGATCCTGGAACGTAGTGGTGTGGGCCGTGCGTTCCTGTTGACGTAGCCGACCACGGGGGTGGCAGCGAGCGACGCACACCAGGTGCGTCCCGGACGACGAGAAGGGGCCGCAGCGCGATGGCTGTAATCGCCGAATCCGGATCGAACCCCGACGTCGACCTGCTCTACGACATCAACGGCCTGGCCAAGGACGCGCCGCACTGGTTCGACCGGGCCATGGAGTTCGTCGGGGAGTACGGACTGCTTCTCGCGATGGTGCTGCTGGTGGTGTGGTGCTGGTGGTCCGTGCGGCGCCGCGGGGACGGCGAGGTCGCGGCCACGATGGCCGCGCTGGTGTGGGCGCCGCTCGCCGCCGCGATCGCCGTCCTCGTGAACGTCCCCATCCGCGGCTTCGTCGAGCGGCCCCGGCCCTTCCTCACCCACCAGGGGCTCGACGTCCTCGTCTCCGGCAAGACCGACTACTCCTTCGTGAGCGACCACGCGACGATCACCATGGCGATGGGCGTCGGGCTGTTCATCGCCAACCGGCGGTTCGGGCTGGCGGGGATCGGACTGGCGCTGGCGGAGGGGTTCTGCCGGGTGTACATGGGGGTGCACTATCCGACGGACGTGGTCGGGGGGTTCGCGCTGGGGACGGCCGTCGTGCTCCTGCTGTCCCCGCTGGCGACCGCCCTGCTGACGCCGGTGATGAAGGCGGTGGAGGGGTCGCCGAGGGTGGGGTGGATCGTGCGGGGCCGGTCGGCCACGGTGGGGGTGGTGCCGGGCGGGCGTACGGCCCTGGAGTCGGAGGAGCGGGATCTGGCGGCGTAGGCGGGGGCCGGGGGGGCGGGGACGCTTACCGGCGCTTGCAGGGTGCCGCCGCGCCCACCCGTGCCGCCCTGCGGCACGCCTGCCCGCGGCTGTGCAGCGCCCCGTAAGGGGCGCGGGGAACTGCGCGACCAGCCCCCACGCGCCCGCGGCCGAACCGGTCCCTACAAGCCCTGCGCGTACGAGAAGAAGCGGTTCGGGTCGTACTGCTTCTTCACCTTGCCCAGCTTCGTCACGGCGTCGCCGTAGTACGCCTTCTTCCAGCCGGTGAGCGTCGGGTCCGCGTAGTTCTGGTAGGCCGCGCCGGAGGCGTACGGCTTCATCGCCGTGTGTGCCGCGTTCAGCCAGGACTGGCCCGTGCTGCCGGAGGACCCGGCGCCGAAGGACACGATGTACTGCGCCAGCATCCGCGACCGGCGGTGCACGAACGCCGTCGCCGTCGGCGAGACCCGGTTCACCGCCCCGCCGAGCGCCGTGAACGCGATGCTGCCCGCGCCGCCCCGGACGGCGGCGATCTGGTTCAGGGCCGTCTGGACGCCGGCCGCGGACAGCGAGCGGTCGAAGAAGTCGGAGCGGGCCGTGTAGGTCTCGCGGCCGAGCCTGCCCTGGGGCGAGCGGCCGGGGGTGGAGCCGGGCAGGTGGCACTGGGGCTCGGTGGCGAAGGAGGAGCAGCCGGCGTAGATCTCCATCGCCTCCTCGTAGCCGTGGCGGCGCAGGGAGACGGAGGAGGCGTTGGCGCCCGCCCGGTGGGCGAGGGTGTCGACCGCGTTCTGCAGTTCGCCGTACGTGCCCATCGAGAAGCAGGCCACCGAGACGCGCGGGTTGCCGCCCGAGTTCTCCAGGTGCAGGGAGGACCAGATCTCGTCCGGCTGGGAGGGTCCCCACTCCTGCCAGGCCTTGAAGACCTGCGCCGCCTTCGACCACGGCCAGGTCAGGTACGCCGTCACGCCCTGCGGGGTCGGGTGGGTCCTGAACTGCAGCTCCGTGACGACGCCGAAGTTGCCGTTGCCGGCGCCGCGCAGCGCCCAGAAGAGGTCCTTGTTGGTGCCGGCGTTGGCGACCACCTGCGTGCCGTCCGCCGTGATCAGTGTCGCCTGCGTGAGGCTGTCGCAGGTCAGGCCGTACGCGCGGGACGCGACCCCGTGGCCGCCGCCGAGGACCAGGCCGGAGACGCCGACGGTTGGGCAGGAGCCCGCCGGTATGGTCACGCCCTTGGCCGCCAGGCCGCGGTAGACGTCGATCAGCTTGGAGCCGGCGCCGACCACCGCCGTACCGCCGCTGACGCGGATCCGGTTCAGCCTGGAGACGTCGAGTATCAGGCGGCCGTCGCCGGAGGAGTAGCCCGCGTAGGAGTGGCCGCCGTTGCGGATCGAGACCTTCAGGGCGTGCGCCTGGGCGTACGACAGGGTCGTGCGGATGTCGTCCGCGTGCGCCACGTAGGCGACCGCCACCGGCTTCAGGCCGTCGAAGCGGGTGTTGTAGAGCTGGTGGGCGGTTGTCCAGGAGCTCTCGCCGGGGCGGATCAGGGTGCCGTCCAGGGCGTGGGCGAGGGCCGTCCAGTTGGCCGCGGCCGCTGCGCTGGTGGTCTTCAGTGCCGTACGAGAGGATGTGGTCGCGAGCGGCGCGCCGGTCGTGTGGGATGCGGTGGCGCCGCCGGAGCTGCACCCCGTCAGTGCGGTCGCCGCGAGGGTGGCCGCCCCGCCCGCTATGAACGTACGCCGTTCCATGCCCGTGCCTTTCGTCGGCTGTCGTGGGACGAGACGGCGTTCTGTCGCACACGGGTTCCCATGCGGTGTAACGAACGCTGTGACGTCGTAACGGCTGTGATGGCGAACGCCGAAGACTTGTTCGCTTAACCCGGCCGTTGGAACCGGCACGTGCCCTCACCGTGAGCATTCCGTGACCTAACCGGGTTGACGGCAGGGGTTCACCCCCCGTTCACCTATGGCCATCGGACGCTTCACCTGTTCTGCCTAATTTCGGCCGTACCGGGTGCGGTGAGCGGTCGTTAATGCCCAGTCAGGAGGCCCTCGCCCACCATCTACTTCGCACGCCGCCGAAGGTGGCGCCTCTGGAAGGAACCCCCGAAAGTGAAGCTTCAGCGCAAGAACCGGCTGCGCGCCCTGTCTCTCGGTGCTGTCGCCGTCTCCGGCGCCCTGGCCCTCACGGCGTGCGGCTCGGACGACAACGGTGGCGGCAGTGGTTCGAGCAGCTCTTCGGCCTCCGCCAACGCCAGCTCCATCAAGTGCGACGACGCCAAGGGCCAGCTGCTCGCCGACGGCTCCTCCGCGCAGAAGAACGCGATCGACGCCTGGGTGAAGAACTTCTCGCAGGCCTGTGGCGTCCAGATCAACTACAAGGGCTCCGGCTCCGGTGCCGGTGTGACCGCCTTCACGCAGGGTCAGATCGCCTTCGCGGGTTCCGACTCCGCGCTCAAGCCGGAAGAGGTCACCGCCTCCAAGAAGGTCTGCTCCGGCGGCCAGGGCATCGACCTCCCGATGGTCGGCGGCCCGATCGCCCTCGGCTACAACGTCCCGGGCGTCGACAGCCTGGTCCTGGACGCGCCGACGATCGCCAAGATCTTCGACAGCAAGATCACCAAGTGGAACGACGCGGCGATCAAGAAGCTGAACCCCAGCGCGAAGCTCCCGGACCTGAAGATCCAGGCGTTCCACCGCTCTGACGAGTCGGGTACGACGGACAACTTCACCAAGTACCTGATCGCCGCCACCCCGGACAACTGGAAGTACTCCGGCGGCAAGGCCTGGCAGGCCAAGGGCGGCCAGTCCGCTCCGCAGTCCGCGGGTGTCGCGCAGCAGGTCAAGCAGACCTCCGGCGCCATCGGCTACTTCGAGCTCTCCTACGTCTCGGACGGCGTCAAGGCCGTCTCGATCGACACGGGTGCCAGCGCGCCGGTCGCCCCGTCCACCGAGTCCGCCACCGCCGACATCGCGGCCGCCAAGGTCGTCGGCACCGGCAAGGACCTGTCGCTCCAGCTCGACTACAAGACCAAGGCCGAGGGCGCGTACCCGATGACCCTGGTCACGTACGAGATCGTCTGCGACAAGGGCAACAAGGCCGACACCCTCCCGGCGACCAAGGCGTTCCTGCGCTACATCGCCTCCGAGGACGGCCAGAAGATCCTCTCCACGATCGACTACGCCCCCGTCCCCGACGACATCATCGCCAAGGTCCGCACCACCATCGAGGGCCTCAGCTAAAGATCCGCGAGTGCGGCCGGGTTCCGGACAGGACCCGGCCGCACCGTCCGGTGCACCGCCGCCCGGAGCCGTACACCCCTACGTGCGGGGCTCACGGCTCCTCCGAGCCGCCCCCGCAGGCGACTCCGCAGACCGGAGAACCCGATGGACATATCGACGCAGACAGCAGACGCACCTCCCCCCATACCCCCGCAGCCCTCCGCGGCCGAGCAGAAGCGCGACGCCCGCGGCGCCACCCGGGTCGGTGACCGGGTCTTCCTCGGTCTCTCCCGCGGTTCCGGCATCCTGCTCCTGGTGGTCATGGCCGCGATCGCGGTCTTCCTCACCTACCGGGCCGCCCTCGCGATCAACCGCGACCACGGCAACTTCCTCACCACCTTCGAGTGGAACACCAACCTCATCCCGCCGAGCTTCGGCATCGCGGTGCTCGCCTTCGGCACGATCGTCTCCTCGATCATCGCCATGGCCATCGCGGTCCCGATCGCGGTCGCGATCGCCCTGTTCATCACGCACTACGCGCCGCGCCGCCTGGCCGGCCCCGTCGCGTTCGTGATCGACCTGCTCGCCGCCGTGCCGTCCATCGTGTACGGCCTGTGGGGTGCCCTGATCCTCGTGCCGCACATGACCGGCCTGTTCGGCTGGCTGAACGACTACTTCGGCTGGACCGGGATCTTCTCCTGGGACGGCGGCGCCCCGCGCTCGATGCTGACCGTCGCCATCCTGCTCGCGATCATGATCCTGCCGATCATCACCAACGTGAGCCGCGAGGTCTTCCGCCAGGTCCCGCAGATGCACGAAGAGGCCGCCCTGGCGCTCGGCGCCACCCGCTGGGAGGTCGTCCGCATGGCCGTGCTGCCCTTCGGGCGCTCCGGCGTGATCTCCGCCTCGATGCTCGGCCTCGGCCGCGCGCTCGGCGAGACGATGGCCGTCGCCACCGTGCTCTCCCCGGACTTCGACATCCACGCCAGCCTGCTCAACCCGGGCGGCGGCACCTTCGCCCAGAACATCGCCAGCAAGTTCGGCGAGGCGACCTCGGACGGCCGTGACGCGCTCATCGCCTCCGGTCTGGTCCTCTTCGTCATCACCCTGCTGGTCAACGGCGCGGCCCGCATCATCATCCAGCGCCGCGCAGAGTACTCGGGGGCCAACGCATGAGCACCGCAGCAGCCAGCACCCTGCGCGGTGCCACCCTCCCCAAGTGGTCCCCCTACGCCATCGTCGGCGGGGCCATCGTCCTCGGCGTGGCCATCGGCCTGGTCGGCGGCCTGGACAGCAAGGTCCAGTGGGGTCTGATCGCCGGCCTCCTCTACGTGCTCGGCACCTATGCCATCGCCGCCCGGGTCGAGGGCCGCCGACAGGCCAAGGACCGCGTCGCCACCTCCCTGGTGTGGGTCGCCTTCGTCGTCGCCGTGGTCCCGCTGGTCTCCCTGATCTGGGTGACCGTCTCGCGCGGTGTGAAGGTCCTGGACGTCTACTTCCTCTCGCACTCCATGGGCGTCGTCGCCGACTCCCAGCCCGGCGGCGGTGCCTACGCGGCCATCATCGGCTCCCTGGAGCAGGTCGGCCTCGCCACCCTGATCGGCGCCCCGGTCGGCATCCTCACCGCGGTCTACCTCGTCGAGTACGGGCGCGGCCGGCTCGCCAAGGCCGTCACCTTCTTCGTGGACGTGATGACCGGTATCCCGTCGATCGTCGCGGGTCTGTTCATCCTCAGCCTCATGCTGATCTTCGACATGGAGCCCTTCGGCTTCGCCGGATCGCTGGCCCTGGCCATCCTGATGATGCCGGTGGTCGTGCGCTCCACCGAGGAGATGCTCAAGCTCGTCCCGAACGAGCTGCGCGAGGCGTCGCTGGCGCTCGGCGTGCCCAAGTGGCGCACCATCCTGAAGGTGGTCCTGCCGACCTCCATCGGCGGTATCACGACCGGTGTCATGCTGGCCATCGCCCGTATCGCGGGTGAGACCGCGCCGGTGCTGCTGCTGGTGTTCGGCAACCCGTTCATCAACAACAACCCCTTCGAGGGTGCGCAGTCGTCGCTGCCGCTGTTCATCTACCAGCAGTACGCGAACAGCGCCGGCGCCAACGCGGCCTACGACCGTGCCTGGGCGGCCTCGCTCACGCTGATCGCCTTCGTGATGATCCTGAACCTGGTGGCCCGCGGCATCGCCCGCTGGAAGGCCCCCAAGACCGGTCGCTGACCGGCCGACAGCGACCGACTCTCTGGAAGTGAAGAAGTAATGTCCAAGCGAATCGACGTAAGCGGGCTCACCGCCTACTACGGCTCCCACAAGGCCATCGAAGACATCTCGATGAACGTCGAGCCGCGCACGGTCACGGCGTTCATCGGCCCCTCCGGCTGCGGCAAGTCGACGTTCCTGCGCACGCTCAACCGCATGCACGAGGTCACCCCCGGCGGCCGCGTCGAGGGCAAGGTCCTCCTCGACGACGAGAACCTGTACGGCGCCAACATCGACCCGGTGGCGGTACGCCGCGAGGTCGGCATGGTGTTCCAGCGCCCCAACCCCTTCCCCACGATGTCGATCTTCGACAACGTGGCCGCGGGGCTGCGGCTGAACGGCAACTTCAAGAAGAGCGAGCTCGGCGACATCGTCGAGAAGTCCCTCAAGGGCGCGAACCTCTGGAACGAGGTCAAAGACCGCCTGAACAAGCCGGGCTCCGGCCTCTCCGGTGGTCAGCAGCAGCGTCTGTGCATCGCCCGCGCGATCGCGGTCGAGCCGAAGGTGCTGCTCATGGACGAGCCCTGCTCGGCTCTGGACCCGATCTCGACCCTCGCCATCGAGGACCTGATCGGCGAGCTGAAGGAGCGCTTCACGATCGTCATCGTGACGCACAACATGCAGCAGGCGGCGCGTGTCTCGGACCGTACGGCGTTCTTCAACCTGGCCGCCGTCGGCCAGCCCGGCAAGCTGATCGAGATCGACGACACGGAGCGCATCTTCTCCAACCCGTCGGTCCAGGCCACGGAGGACTACATCTCCGGCCGCTTCGGCTGAGCCGAGGATCCACCGACCCCTCGCGGTGCTGCATGGCGGTGCCACCGCGAGGACGCAAGAGGGCCCGCCCCTGGCTCCCGGGGGCGGGCCCGTTGTCTTTTGGGGGCGCGGGGAACTGCGCGACCAGCCACGGCGCATCCGCAGTCGACACCGGACGGAATGGCGGTCCGAGAGTGCCGCGATCCGTCGTCAGCCGGCTGCAGCGTCGTCGTGGCCGGCCGCGCAGTTCCCCGCGCCCCTTACGGGGCTCGTTCACAGGGGCTTTCGACCTCGCCCTTTTACCGACCGAGTCGGGTGGGCGGGTGGGCCGAGGGGCTAGAGGAACGCCAGGTCGACCACGCCGAAGGCGGTCGCTGCCACCAGGGCCGCGGCCGGCATCGTGATGAACCAGCCCAGGACGATGTTCTTGGCCACGCCCCAGCGGACCGCGTTCACACGCTTCGTCGCGCCGACGCCCATGATGGCCGAGGTGATGACATGGGTCGTGGAGACCGGCGCCTTGAAGAGGTACGCCGTGGTGAACATGATCGACGCGCCCGTCGCCTCGGCCGCGAAGCCCTGCGGGGGGTCGAGTTCGATGATCTTGCGGCCGAGGGTGCGCATGATGCGCCAGCCGCCCGCGTAGGTGCCCAGGGAGAGCATCACGGCACAGACGATCTTGACCCAGACCGGGATCGGGTCGCCGTACGTCTCATGGCCGGAGATGACCAGTGCCATGACGACGACGCCCATCGTCTTCTGGGCGTCCTGGAGGCCGTGGCCGAGGGCCATGCCGGCCGCCGAGACGGTCTGCGCGATCCGGAAGCCCCGCTTCGTCTTGTGCGGGTTGGAGCGGCGGAACAGCCACATGATGGCGGTCATCACCAGGTAGCCGAGGAGCAGGCCGACGACAGGGGACAGGAACATCGGGACGATGACCTTGTCCACGACGCCGTTCCACAGGACGGTCGTGCCGCCGGCCAGCGCCGCGCCCACCAGGCCGCCGAACAGCGCGTGGGAGGAGGACGAGGGCAGGCCGAAGTACCAGGTGACGAGGTTCCAGACGATCGCGCCGACCAGCGCCGCGAAGAGGATGCCCATCCCCTTGGAGCCCTGCGGCGTCTCGATCAGGCCCTCGCTGACCGTCTTGGCGACACCGGAGCCCAGGAAGGCGCCCAGCAGGTTCATCACGGCCGCCATCGCGAGGGCCGCCCGGGGCGTCAGCGCCCGGGTGGAGACCGAGGTCGCGATGGCGTTCGCAGAATCGTGGAAACCGTTCGTGTACGTGAAGAAGAGCGCGACCAGGATGGTCACGACGAGCGCGAAGGTGTCCATCGACTGCTCAGGACTCCTTGACGGCGATGGTCTCCACCGTGTTCGCCACGTGCTCGAACGCGTCCGCCGCCTCTTCCAGGACGTCCACGATCTGCTTGAGCTTCAGCACCTCGATCGCGTCGTACTTGCCGTTGAAGAGGTGGGCGAGAAGCTTGCGGTGGATCTGGTCCGCCTGGTTCTCCAGGCGGTTCACCTCGATCCAGTACTCGGTGAGGTTGTCCAGCGTGCGCAGGTGGGGCATCGCCTCGGCCGTCAGGTCGGCGGCCCGTGCCAGCACCTCGATCTGCTGCTCGACACCCTTCGGCAGCTCCTCGACGTTGTAGAGGACGACCAGGTCGACGGCCTCCTCCATGAAGTCCATGATGTCGTCGAGGGAGGACGCGAGGGTGTAGATGTCCTCGCGGTCGAAGGGCGTGATGAACGAGGAGTTCAGCTGGTGGAAGATCGCGTGCGTGGCGTCGTCACCTGCGTGTTCCGCTGCCCGCATACGCTCTGCGATCTCGGCTCGGGCAGACGCGTCCGCCCCGAGCAGTTCCATCAGGAGCTTCGAGCCCGTGACGATGTTGTCCGCGGACGCGGCGAACATGTCGTAGAAGCTCGTCTCCCTGGGGGTCAGACGAAAGCGCACTTGGGGTCCTCGGTATGCATGGGTTTCGGTCAGGCTGATGCTAAGCGCATCATCCGGCCACGGCTAATGGGCCGCCGTCCAGTTTCGCCCATCGGGCATCCTGATCAGCACGGGGGCGTCCCGAGGGCCCTATACCCAGCAAAGTTCGTTACCATATACCCACTAGGGGTATATGTCTCGACGATGCGGAGGACGCGATGACGACCACCGGGGCCGGCGCCATGACACCCTCCGGAAGCGGAGTGCAGGCGACCACGCACGGTTACCACAAGCAGAAGGACGAACACCTCAAGCGGCTGCGCCGGATCGAGGGCCAGATCCGGGGCCTGCAGCGGATGGTCGACGAGGACACCTACTGCATCGACATACTCACCCAGGTCTCCGCCTCCACCAAGGGCCTCCAGTCCTTCGCCCTGCAGCTCCTGGAGGAGCACCTGCGGCACTGCGTCGCCACGGCAGCCATTGAGAGCTCCACTCAGGGGGCCGTCAAGGGCGGGGCGGAGATCGACGCGAAGGTCGAGGAGGCCACCCAGGCCATCGCCCGTCTGCTGCGGACCTGACCGGCCGGAATCAGCGGACCTCGCGCTCCTCGGTCACCCGCAGCACCTCGTCGATGCTCGCCAGGCTCAGCCGGTCCTCGGCGGCCGAGGCCGCGATGATCAGCTCTCCGCACAGCTCGATCTCGGCGAGGGCCACGTGGTCCTGAACTGCCGTACCGCCGGCCGGAGCCACGTGCATCACCTCTTCTCTGCCGTCACCGACTCTCTAGAGTAGGCAGCGGTCTACACAACGCGCATGGCACGGACGGGCTAGTTCACAGGTTGTACAGAGCCGTTCCCTGACTAGTGCGTCGGCTGGTTTTCGGCGATCCGGCCCGCGTAGATGTCCTCGGAACGCGGCAGCCTCACGTCCACCGGTGTGCCGAAACCGTACAGCAGGGTCGTCGAGGCGACCGCCACGGTGCCCCTGCCGCCGTCGTTGACGAAGCTGAACCGCTGCCGGAGCTTGCGGATCCGGCCCTGGTCGTCGAGGTACACGTCGAACGGGACCACGGCGGTGGCGAACCCTTTCGCCGCGGCCGCCAGGGAGGCCCGGTTGCCGGCCGACGCCGAGCGGGCCGCCGCCGCGAGGTCGGCGGTGCCCCGGTAGTGCCGGACCTCGGTCCCGGCCAGCTCGGTCGTGCCCAGGTAGGTCGCCGTGCGGGTGCCGCGCAGCAGCTCGGCCGCGGCGAACGGGTCCGTCGCGCCGCCGGTGACCAGGTTGCCGTCGGAGAGGGCCGCGGTCTCCACGCGGACCCACTTGTCGGCGGGTACCCCGGCGCCCCGGTTCTTCATGAACAGGGCTCCCGGGGCGAGGAGTTCGGTGATCGGGCGGTGCTCGGAGGCACCGGCGGGGTCCTGCGGGAGGACGACCGTGAGCCTGCCGAACTGCTGGTCGTAGTCGTAGACGCCCTTGCCGCGGATGGTGACCCGGGTGCCGCCGGTGGCCATCTCCATCGAGGTCGTCGCCCGGGAGGTGCGGGTGGCGCGCAGGGTGTCCGCCGCGCGCTTCAGGAGGGCGACCGGTTGGTCGGCGGGGGTGCCGCCGACGCCCTCGGCCGTGGCCCCGCCGCAGCCGGTGGCGCACGCCCCGAGGCCGACCACGAGCCCTACGGTGACGGCCGTCCTTCCGGCCCGCCAGTGCTGCCGCCGATCCATGTCCTGCCTACCCCCAGCCGGTACGTCCGTCACGGGCCCCCTGTCGTTCCGCTTAACGAGGGGTGGGTGGGGCCGTCACGCATGCCTGTGCTCTGCCGGGCATGGGTAACGTTGTCGGTGTGGCACAGCAGGACGGTTCCGGGCAGGCCCTGGAGGGGGCAGAACACGAGGCGGGCACGGTGGAGCAGGGGCGGTTCTGTTTCGCCCGGTGCACGTGCGGGTGGCGGGGGCCGGCCCGGAGGGCGAGAAGCCTGGCGCGTTCCGATGCGGAGGGGCACCTGGCCGGGGGTGGCTGAGGTCGTCGGTCGGGTGCCGGACGGTGGGGGTCGACCGCGCAGTTCCCCGCGCCCCTGACGGGGCGCTGCACGGGGAACTGCGTGACCAGGCACGGCGCACCCGCGGTTCTCCACGGTCCCGCGCCCCTGACAGATCCGAAGACAGGCGCGCTCTTCTACTGCGTGTTGTGAAGCGAGGCCAGCAGTTCGTCCACCAGCTCGGCGTCTCTCGGCTGGGTCAGTCTGCGGCGGGCCTCGGCCGGGCGGAGCCAGAGGATCCTGTCCACCTCGTGGTTCGGGGTGAAGTGGCCCTCTCCTGCTTCGCCGGACCAGTAACGGACCGTCTTGGGGCGGCCGTTGGCGTAGTAGTGGGCGGTGGAGAGTTCGGTGCCGAGGGTGGCTGTGTAGCCGGTCTCCTCGGCCACCTCGCGCAGTGCGGCCATGTCCGCGTCCTCACCGCGCTTGAGCTTGCCTTTCGGATGCGACCAATCATCGTATTTTGGGCGGTGGACGAGGCAGACCTCCACGTCGCCGTCGACCGGCGAGCGACGCCACAGGACGCAGCCCGCCGCCGGCACCGGGGTCTCGTTCACACGGCCTCCACCCGCTGCTTCTGCCATGCCTGCTGGAACGCGAACCGGGCCGCCTCCACCTCGTGCCGCTGGTCGGCGTGGAGAACGCCGAGGGCGTAGGCCGTGGCGGGGGCGATGCGCGGGGTGCGGGCCGCCGCGGCCGCCGCGGCGGCGGCCTCCGAGGCGTCACGGTGCCGGTTCAGGGCCTGGCCGGCCGCGAGCAGCCGTACGTCCACGGGCGCGCCCTGGCCGCACAGCACCTCGCGGGCGTAGCGGTGCAGCCGCAGCAGGAGGCGGACCTGGTGCCAGGGGCCGTCCTGGGGATGCGGGGCGGGGTCCGGGGACAGGCCGTGGACCAGGGCCTCCGCGTTGTAGGGGTGGCCCGCGGTGACCAGCGGGAGGGCGGCGACGGCGTCGGTGAGGCGTTCCTCGGCGGCCGCGGCCGGCGGGCGCAGGTCGGTGCCGGGCGCCGCGGCCGTCAGCGGGACCTCGCTGGCCAGCACCGCGACCTTGTCGGCGACCGCGTGGAAGCGGGCGGAGCCGAGCGCCTGGAGGGCGGTGGAGTGGGCCCGGGTGCGGGCCAGGGTGAGCTGGCGGTCCAGCAGGGCGCCCGCCTTGGCCGCACCGACGGTGAGGTTGCCGCGGTCCTGCGGCGCCTCCGAAGTGGCCTGGCTGGGCAGGGATGTCGAGCCGGAGAGTCGGTGGAGCGCCAGCAACAGGCGCTCCAGCCGTGCCTCGTAGGCGTGCTCAAGGCCCAACGTGCCCGACAGCCAGGCCAGTTCCGGGCGGATCTCCTCGGACCAGTCGGTGTCGAGGAGCGGGCGGAAGGTGTGCAGGCTGCCGCTGATGCGCCGGGCCGAGCGGCGCAGGGCGCGGGCCGCGTCGACGGACTCCTGCGCCGCGCTCGCCGTCCCGGTCTCCCGGTGCAGGCGCAGCGCGCGGAGGAACTCGGTGGCCTGGGTGCGCAGGTAGCCCGCCAGGGCGTCCCCGGTGACCACCCGGGCCGTCGGGTCCGTCGGTTCAAGGTGTTGCTGTGCCACGCCGGCGCCTCCGGGCGTCTATGAGCGTCTCCTGGATGTTGCGCAGTGGCCGTCCGTCGGCGTCGGTCGCGTGCCGGGTCCATTCGCCGTCCGGGCCCAGGTGCCAGGAGGAGGTGGAGTCGGACATGCCGGACTCGAGGAACCGGTTGAGGGCCGCTCGGTGCGCCGGGTCGGTGACCCGGACCAGGGCCTCTATCCGGCGGTCGAGGTTGCGGTGCATCATGTCGGCGCTGCCGATCCACACCTCGGGCTCGCCGCCGTTGCCGAAGGTGAAGACCCGGGAGTGTTCCAGGAAGCGGCCGAGGACCGAGCGGACCCGGATGTTCTCCGACAGGCCCGCGACACCCGGGCGGATCGCGCAGATGCCGCGCACCCAGATGTCGACCGGCACGCCGGCCATGGCCGCGCGGTAGAGGGCGTCGATGATCGCTTCGTCGACCATCGAGTTGGCCTTGATACGGACGAACGCGGGGCGTCCGGCCCGGTGGTGCTGTATTTCCTTGTCGATGCGCGCGATCAGGCCGTCGCGCAGCGACTTGGGAGCCACCAGCAGGCGGCGGTACGTCTCCCGGCGGGAGTAGCCGGAGAGGCGGTTGAACAGGTCGGACAGGTCCGCGCCGACCTGCGGGTCGGCGGTGAGCAGGCCGAGGTCCTCGTAGAGTCTCGCCGTCTTCGGGTGGTAGTTCCCGGTGCCGACGTGGCTGTAGCGGCGGAGTGTCTCGCCCTCCTGGCGGACCACCAGGGACAGCTTGCAGTGGGTCTTCAGGCCGACCAGGCCGTAGACGACATGGCAGCCGGCCTCCTCCAGCTTGCGCGCCCACTTGATGTTGGCGTGCTCGTCGAAGCGGGCCTTGATCTCGACCAGGACGAGGACCTGCTTGCCGGCCTCGGCGGCGTCGATGAGCGCGTTGACGATCGGGGAGTCGCCGGAGGTCCGGTACAGGGTCTGCTTGATCGCGAGGACGTCGGGGTCCTCGGCGGCCTGCTCGACGAAGGCCTGCACGGAGGTGGAGAAGCTGTCGTACGGGTGGTGCAGCAGTACGTCCCGCTCGCGCAGGGCCGCGAAGATGTCGGGCGCGGACGCCGACTCGACCTCGGCGAGGTCGCGGTGGGTGCCCGCGATGAACTTGCGGTACTTCAGCTCCGGCCGGTCGAGACCGGAGATGCGGAAGAGGCCGGTCAGGTCGAGCGGGCCGGGCAGCGGGTAGACCTCGGCCTCGTTGACCTTCAGTTCGCGGACCAGCAGGTCGAGGACGTCGCGGTCGATGGACTCCTCGACCTCCAGGCGCACCGGCGGCCCGAACCGGCGCCGCATGAGCTCCTTCTCCAGGGCCTGGAGCAGGTTCTCGGCGTCGTCCTCCTCGACCTCCAGGTCCTCGTTCCGGGTCAGGCGGAAGGCGTGGTGCTCCACCACCTCCATGCCGGGGAACAGCTCCTCCAGGTGGGCGCCGATGACGTCCTCGATGGGGACGTACCGGCCCGGGGAGCTCTCCAGGAACCGGGACAGCGACTGCGGCACCTTCACCCGGGCGAAGTGCTTGTGGCCGCTGACCGGGTTGCGGACGACCACGGCCAGGTTCATGGAGAGGCCGGAGATGTACGGGAAGGGGTGCGCGGGGTCCACGGCCAGCGGGGTGAGGACCGGGAAGATCTGGTGCCGGAACAGCGTGAAGAGCCGGGCCTGCTCCTTCTCGGTCAGCTCGGCCCAGCGCACCAGGTGGATGCCCTCCTCCGCGAGCGCGGGGGCGACGTCCTCGTGGTAGCAGGCGGCGTGCCGGGCCATCAGCTCACGGGAGCGGGCCCAGATCATCTCCAGCACCTCGCGCGGCTGCAACCCGGAGGCGGACCGGGTGGCCACGCCGGTCGCTATGCGGCGCTTCAGCCCCGCCACCCGGACCATGAAGAACTCGTCCAGGTTGCTCGCGAAGATCGCCAGGAAGTTCGCCCGCTCCAGCAGGGGCGTCTCGGGGTCCTCGGCGAGCTCCAGCACCCGTTCGTTGAACGCGAGCCAGCTGCGCTCCCGGTCGAGGAAGCGCCCTTGGGGCAGTTGCACCCCGTCGACCTGCGACTCCTCGTACGCGTCGAGGTCGGCGTCGATGTCGGGTTCGAGGTCGGAGACCGCGGCGGCCACCGTGTGCGGGCGGTGCGCGGCGATGGAGCCCACGGAGGGCTGGGCGGGCTGGACCTCGGCTGCCTGGGCGTTCTGCTGACTCATGAGCCCATTCTTCCGCGCCCTGGCCGTCACGGGCGCGTCGGAACGCGCGGGTGGGAGGTGGACGACCCCGTTTCCCACGAACCCCTCGGGGGGCGGTGAAGGCTCTGGCACGGCGGGCTTCATTGGCTGAGCGTCGCAAGTCCGTCTGAACCAATGGTTACGAAGACATGGCGTGCGGGATAGCGGGGGGAGGCTCGCGGACGTCCGTGATCGGCCTTCGAAGGCTTTGGGGATCACGAAAGCGACGATCCTGTACGACCTTCTCACCGGTCCCGCGTATCCGGCCCCCGGCGGCCTCGCCGGACCTCGTGCCGCGCTTGCGCCGACCGGGGGACGCGCGGGACCGACGGTCCCTCAGCGGGCCCGGCGGCGCAAGAGGCAGAACGCGCCGACCGTGGCCGCGGCGGCCAGTGCGAGCACCATCGCGGTGGCGAGGAGCTGTACGGGCCAGAAGCCGTGCAGCGGGCCGTGCAGCGGCGTCCAGGCCTTGCGCAGGTACAGCCTGACGACGAGTGTCACGGCGGCGGCCGCGCCGAGCGCCGGGAGGGTGCGGCGCAGCGCGATCCCGGCGAGGGCGCCGACGGCGAGGCCGAGCAGCAGCAGGGCCGGCAGCAGCGGGCCGCGCGGGATGAAGACGCGGTCGTAGGTCCAGTTGCTGACCAGCGAGTCCCGGTCGGAGCTCCACGCCCAGCCGAAGAGCAGCGCCAGCAGTGCGCCCCCGGCGGCCACTGGTACGGCGGCCGTGGTCAGCTTGGCGGCCAGCCAGCGGGCCGGGGACACGGACTGGGTCCAGGCCAGCTCGGCGGTGCCGGACTCCAGCTCGCGGCCGAGAAGCGCGCCGCCCGCCCAGGCGGCGACGGCGACGCAGGAGAAGCCGAGGGCCTCGCCGAGGAGGTTGAAGAGGTTGTTGGCGTCGGTGAACGCCGAGTAGCCGCAGCTGGGCAGGTGGCCGCCCATGGGGGAGTAGGCGAAGAAGCTGTGGCAGGCCCGCTCGGCAGGCACCTCGTGGAGGTGCAGCCAGAGCAGCAGGCCCGTCACGAGCAGCACGAACGCGGCCCACACGAGCAGCGCGGGGCGGTGCAGCCGGCCCAGGGAGCGGCGGGGCGCGGGCGCCGGGAGGGCGCTGGTCGGCGCGGTCATGCGGAGGGCTCCGTACGGTGCTTGAGGAGGCGGAAGGAGAGCAGGACGGCGAGGGCGGCGACGGTGAGGACGATCGCGGTCTCGGTGAGGTGCAGGGGCCAGTAGTGGGAGGGGGGCTGGTAGGTCGCGAAGCGGCTGTCGCCGTCCCCGCCCTCGTTCACCAGCGCGACGTTGTCGGGGATGTCGAAGGCGTGCGGCCCGGTGCGGGTGACGGCCGGCCACAGGCGGAAGCGGTAGCTGGTCAGCACGGCGTTGAGCAGCCACATCGCACCGGCGGCGGCCCCGAGCGCGGCCAGCGCGCGGCGCAGCAGCAGACCGGTGAGGACGCCGACGGCGAGGGCGCACAGGGCGTACGCCACGAGCAGCGGGCCGCGGGCCATGAACGCGGTGTCCCAGGTCCAGTCGAACTGGAGGGACGGGTCCGGCGGGGAGGCGGACACCCAGCGGAACACCAGGACCAGGATCGTGCCGCCGGCGGTGACCGCGAGTGCGGGCAGCGCGAGCTTGGCGGTCAGCCAGCGGACCGGGGTGATGCCCTGGGTCCAGGCCAACTGTGCGGTCCCGTACTCCAGTTCACGGCCGATGAGGGAGCCGCCGGCGAACCCGGCGACGGCGACGAAGCCGTAGCCGATCAGGTCGCCGGCCCAGGACAGCTGGGTCGGATAGCCCATCAGGAGATGCAGGGTGTCGCAGTCGCCGACGCAGGGCAGGTCCCGGGTGTTCGGGTCCTTCCCGGTGACCTCCGCCAGCCACACCAGCCAGCCGCTCGCCCCCGCCACGAAGACGGCCCAGGCCAGCAGCGCCGACCGGTGCAGCCGCAGTACGGTCCGGGGCAGTCCGCCGCCGCGCAGGGCCGGGGAGCTCATCGGGTGGCCGCCTTGCCGGTCAGGCGGCGCAGGACCACGAAACAGCCGACGGTCAGGAGCGCCGTGACGGTCAGGAGGACGGCCGTGGCGGTCAGCTGGAGCGGCCAGTAGTGCGCGTAGGGGTGGTAGGTGACATGGTACCGAGCCGCGTTTCCGCCGTGGCTCACCGTCCAGGAGCCGGAGGGCGAGGCGACATAGCCGTGCCCGCTGCGGCCCAGCGTCGGCCACAGGTGGGGCAGCAGCTCCAGGTGTACGCCCCAGATGACGGCCGTCAGCAGCAGGCCGGAGGCCAGCGCGGGCAACGTCCGCCGCCACAGCAGCCCCGCCAGCGCGCCCGCCGCGAGCCCGGCCAGGGACAGGGCGACCAGGACGGGGCCGCTGGTGTGGAAGGTCCCGATGTCGTACCAGTCCTTGGCGCTGTCGATACGGCCCCGGCCCGCGGTCCAGGCCAGGTAGTGCAGCCAGGCCAGCAGGCCGGTCCCCGCCGTGACGAGGACGGCCGGGGCCGCCAGCCGTACGGCCAGCCAGCGGACCGGGGTGCTGGACTGGGTCCAGGACAGCCGCGCGGTGCCGGACTCCAGTTCCTTGCCGAGCAGCGCGCCGCCCGCCCAGGCGGCGGTCAGGAAGGGCACCAGGGCCGCGGCCAGGGTCGCGTAGTTGTACCAGTCCTTGTAGCGCAGGATCGCGCTCTGGCCGTACGCGCACGTGGTGTCGAACCCGCAGGCGTCGTAACGGCGCCAGCTCTCGGCGGCCGCGTCGGCCATGGGGCCGTGCAGCAGGAGCAGCAGGGCGGCGGTGAGCAGGACGAGGGCCGTCCAGACGTACAGCGCCGGGCGGTGCAGGCGCAGCAGCCAGCCGGTCAGCCGGGGCCTGGCCGCGGGCGCGGGTGCGGACAGGGCGGTCATGCGACGGCCTCCTCGGCCGGGGTCAGGACCGGGGCCTCGGGGTTGCGGAGGTGGGCGAGGACCAGTTCCTCCAGGGAGGGGGTGGCTGCGTGCCAGTCGTCGGGGAGCGGGCCGGCCGGGCGGACCAGGGCGCTGAGCTGCCGGCCCGTGGTGCGGGACTCGACGACGGTGTGCGGCGCGAGGTCGGTGTCGGCGGGGACGGCGACCCGGGCGTGGGCGGTCAGCAGGTCGTCGATCTCGCCGGCCAGCCGGACCCGGCCGCCGCCGATCAGCAGCAGGTGGTCGCAGGAGTCCTCCAGTTCGGCGACCACGTGCGAGGACATCGCGATGGTGGTGCCGTGCTGGGCGGCCTGCACCATCAGCACGCCCATCAGCTCGTGCCGGGCGAGCGGGTCGAGGTCGGCCATCGGCTCGTCGAGGAGGAGCAGTTCGGGCCGCTTGCCGAGGGCGAGGGCGAGCGCGACCCGGGTGCGCTGGCCGCCGGAGAGGGCGCGGACCCGGGACTTCGGGTCCAGGTCGCCGGCGGCCGTGATCCGTTCGGCGGCGGCCGCGTCCCAGTGCCCGGGGTTGAGGTCGGCGCCCATCCGGAGCGTCTCGGCGACCGTGAGCTGCGGGTAGAGCGGCTTGTCCTGGGCGACGTAGCCGATCCGGGCGCGGGCCCCGGCCGGGGTGGTGCCGAGGACGGTCAGCTCGCCCTCGGTGGCGCCCAGCAGACCGGCGGCGAGGGCGAGGAGCGTGGACTTGCCCGCTCCGTTGGGGCCGACGACGGCACACACCCGGCCGGCGGGCAGCCGGAAGGTGCAGTCGCGCAGCGCCCAGCCCCCGCGCCGGCCGAACCGCTTGCCGAGCGCGGACGCCGCTATCGCGGTGTCGGTCATCAGTTCTCTCCCTGAAAGTTCTTGTCCAGTACGGCGGTGAAGAGTGCGGCCACGTCGTCGCGGTCCAGGCCGGCCGTGCGGGCCCGGACGACCCAGGCGTCCAGCTCGTCGTGCAGGGGGGACTCGGCGGCCGGGGCGGTGCCGAGCGAGCGCTTCACGAAGGTGCCGAGGCCGCGCCGGGCCTCCACCAGGCCCTCGCGCTCCAGCTCCCGGTAGGCCTTGAGGACGGTGTTGGGGTTGATGGCGGTGGCCTCGACCACCTCGCGGGCGGTGGGCAGCCGGTCGCCCTGCTGGAGGTGCCCCAGGCGCAGCGCCTGTTTGGTCTGCTGGACGATCTGGACGTAGGTGGCGACGCCGGAGCGCCGGTCGATGCGGTACTCGACCACCCGTACCATCACCCTTTCACTAATTGAGTAGTGAAAGGGTGGTCCAGGGCGGTCCGGAAAGTCAAGGCGGGTTCCGTGAACCGGTCGGCGGGGCTCGTGCGATGAGGAGACGTGAGCGGAACGAGAAGCGACGGGGAGCTGCTGCGCGCGATCGCGGCGGACGCGGACCGGCGCGCCTTCGAGGAGCTGTACCGGCGGTACGCGCCGTGGCTGACCGCGCGGCTGCGCGGCCGGTGCGCGGATCCCGCGGTCGTCGACGACGTCGTGCAGGAGACGTTCCTCGCGGTGTGGCGGGGGACCGCCCGGTACCGCGAGACGGAGAACGCCGACGCGGCCGGGTGGCTGTGGCGGATCGGGTCGCGGCGGCTGATCGACGCGCTGCGCGGCGACGGGGCCCGCGGCCGGCTGCGGCAGGCGCTGGCCCGGCTGCGGCACCGGGACGAGGTCTCGGCGGAGGAACGCGTGCTCGCGGGGGTGGAGCACGGGGACCTCGCCGGGGCCCTGGTCCGGCTCTCGCCCGAACTGCGGGCGGTGCTCCAGGCGACGGTGATCGACGGACTGACCACCCGCGAGGCGGCGGTCCTGCTCGGCATCCCGCCGGGGACGGTCAAGACACGGGCGATGCGGGCGCGCAAGCAGCTGCGGGCGGAGTTGGCATGAGCAGGCAGACGGTTGGGCGGTTCCTGCGGGGCCGTGTGCTGACATGGGAGGTGGCGGCATGACGTGGCATGTGGATGCCGAGGATCTACGGGCCTACAGCCAGGGGGAGTTGGCGCCGCCCGCGTTCTGGTCGGCCGATACCCATCTGGTCGCCTGTGCTCGCTGCCGGGCCGCTCTCGCCGAGGTGAGCGAGTCCGTCGACGCCGGGTGGGTGCGGCTGGACGCCGAACTCGACGCGCCCCGGCCGGGGTTGGTCGAGCGGCTGCTGGTGCGGTTCGGGGTCGCCGACCACACCGCACGGCTGCTGTCGGCCACCTCCGTGCTGCGCCGCTCCTGGCTGGGCGCGGTCGTCGCCGTGCTGCTGATGTCCGTGGTGGCCGCCCGGAGCACGGGGTCCGTCACCCTCTTCCTCGTCCTCGCGCCCCTGTTGCCGCTGGCCGGGGTCGCGTTGTCGTACGGGCCCGCGCTGGACCCGACGTACGAGATGGCGGTCGTAGCCCCGGTACACGGGTTCCGGCTGCTGATGATCCGCACGGTCGCCGTGCTCACCGCCTGCTTCGGTCTCAGCGTCCTGGCGAGCTTCGCCCTGCCCGGCTACGGACTGCGTGCCCTGGCCTGGCTGCTGCCCGCACTCGCCCTCGCCTCGGCCGGCCTCGCGCTCTCCGCCCGGCTCGGCCCGCTGCTCGCACCGTCGCTGGTCGGCGGGGCGTGGGTGACGCTGCTGTGGGCCGTCCACGCCTACGACGCGCACGCCACGCTCATGCCGTTCACGGTGGCCGGCCAGGCGACGGCGGCCGGGGTCGCCGCGCTCGCGGCCGGGCTGCTGTTCCTCGTACGTGACCGTTTCGACCACTTCCAGGGGAGTGCCGTATGACACCCACCGTTTCCGCCTCCGGGCTGAGTCTGCGCTACGGCGGGACCCGCGCCCTCGACGACGTGTCGCTGCGGCTGTCCCCGGGCGTCACCGGCCTGCTCGGCCCGAACGGCGCGGGGAAGACCACCCTGTTGCGGGTGCTGGCCACCTCCGTCCCCGCCGACAGCGGCGCCTTCACCGTTCTCGGGCACGACCCGGGCACGCCGGCCGGCCGCCAGGAGGCGCGGCGCAGGCTCGGCTATCTGCCCCAGACCCCGGGCTTCCACCCCGACTTCACGGCCTTCGAGTTCGTCGACTACGTGGCGATCCTGAAGGAGATGACCGACCGCGCCGTCCGTCACCGCGAGGTGCGCGCCGTCCTGGACGGGGTCGACCTCTCCGACGTCCGCGGCAAGCGCGTCAAGAAGCTGTCCGGCGGGATGCGCCAGCGGGTCGCGCTGGCCGCCGCGCTGATCGGCGACCCCGGCTTCCTGGTCCTGGACGAGCCCACGGTCGGACTGGACCCCGAACAACGCATGCGCTTCCGGGAGTTGATCGCCCAGGCGGGCGAGGGCCGTACGGTCCTGCTCTCCACCCACCAGACCGAGGACGTGGCGATGCTCTGCCATCGCGTCCTGGTGATGGCCGGTGGCCGCATCCTCTTCGACGGCACCCCCGCCGAGCTGACCGCACGGGCGGCCGGCCGCGTGTGGAGCAGCACGGAACGCGACCCGGGCGCGAAGGCCGGCTGGCGCACCGGTACCGGTTCCTTCCGCAACGTCGGCAGCCCGCCGGCCGGGGCCGAGCTGCTCGAACCCACCCTGGAGGACGGTTACCTGCTGACCCTGGACGATGCGGAGGTGCCGGCGTGAGCGCGGTGCTGGAACGGACCCCCGTGGCGGCGCGGACCGGACCCCCAGGTGCCTCCTGGGCGGCCGTCCTCGCCCTGGCCCTCTTCGAGGCGCGGCGACTGCTGCTGCGCATCCCGGTGCTGGCGGCCTTCGCGCTGTACGTCACCTGGATCGTGTGGCGCACCCCGCTCCTGGAGAACGGCTACCCGGTGCTCCAGGACGCCGACCGCGCCACCCAGTCCGGCCCGCTGCTGATCGGCCTCGCGGTGCTGGTGTGCGTCAACCAGGCGGTGCTGCGGTCCCGGCGCCGGGACACGGAACGCCACTTCGCGGTACTGGTGCTGCGACCGTGGCAGCGCACTGCGGCCCACGCCCTGTCCGCCGCCCCGAGCGCGCTGCTCGTCGCGGTGTGCGTGGGCGCGCAGTACGGCTGGTCGGCGCTCAGGCCCGACGCGGTGGGCAGCGGTTCGCCCGCCGAGCTGCTGGTGGGCCCGCTGACGGTGCTGCTGGCCGCGGCGTTCGGGGTGCTGCTCGCCCGGCTGTTCGCGTCGGTCCTCGCGGCCCCGCTGACGATCGTGCTGCTCCTATTCCTCTCCTTCGGCGTGGCGGTCCCCGACGCGAGCGAGGAGCGGGGCGTGCGCTGGCTGCTGCCCGTGGTCAGCGAGAACGCCCAGCAGGCGATCCCCTCCCAGCTGATCGACCGCCCCGCCGCCTGGCACGCGCTGTATCTGCTCGGCCTCGTCCTGACGCTGACACTGCTGGCGGTCCTGGCGTCCGGCGGCCGCGGCCGGCTCCTCCTCGGCACCGTCGCGGGGGCCCTGGCACTCACGCTGACCAGCGGGATCACGCAGACGGCGACGCTGCCGGACGCGACGACGGCGGCACGGGCACGGGCCACCGACGCACCGCAGAAAGAGCAGACCTGTGTGCGCCGGGGCGGGACGACGTACTGCGCGTTCCCCGAGTGGATGCCGAGGGTCGGCACCTGGGCGTCCGTCGTGGACCACGTCCGGTCCCTGACCGGCGGCACCGTGCGAGAGCGCCCCCTCCTCGTCCGCCAGCGGGTCTACGCCACCGGCGGCCTCACCGCCGACGGCGCGATCGACCCGTCGGCCACCCCCGGCCAGGTCACCGTCGGCACCGGCTGGGGCGGCCCCCGTGTCCCCGAGTTCTCCGCCGCGGTCGCCTCCGTGCTGGTCGCGGGCAGCGAGAGGGCGACGGTCGGAGTGTGCGACGGCCGGATGGTCACCACCATGTGGCTCGCCCTGTCCTGGCAGCCCGACCCGGTGAAGTCCCTGCGTGCCGTCCGCCTCGACGACAGTGTGACCGGCTCGGCGATCGTCCTCACCCCGACCAACCCGCTGCAGATGACGGCCGGTCAGACGTACGTCGTACGCCAGCTCCTCGGAAAGCCGAGGGAGTCCGTGGCCGCGAAGGTGAAGGCGCACTGGGCCGAGCTGACCGCTCCGAACGTCACCAGCGCGCAGGCGGCCGAGCTGCTGGGAGTCAAGGCACCGAAGGAGGCGGACAAGTGCGACTGACGGCACGGGAGTCGCTGGTCCCCGTCCTGCGTACGCTGCCGTGGCGGGCGTTGGCGGCCGGCGGGGGACTGGGGCTGCTGCTCGCGGGGTTGCTGCGCTGGGCGACCGGTGAGTTCGGCGGCTGGCCCGCGCTCACCCTGCTCCGTACCGCCGCCCTGGCCTACGCCCTGACCCTGACCTTCGTCCTGGACGACCCGGCCCGCCACACCGTATCCACGGTGCCGACGCGCAGGGCGCTGCGCACCGGGCTCCGCCTGGTCCTGGTCACCCCGGCCACCGCACTGTGGTGGATGGCGGTCGTTCTCCTGGTCCCCTCGTCCCTGCGGCCTCCGGTGGCCGACGTCACCCTGGAGGCGGCGGCAGCCTGCGCCGTGGCCCTGGCGGCAGGCGCGCTGGCGACCCGCCTGACGGACGAACCCCGGCCGGGCCCCTCGGTGGCGGCGGCGTACCTCCTCACAGCCGTCCTCACCCCGCTGCTCCCTCACCGTTGGGCTCTGTTCGTGTGGCCGGCGGACAAGGGGTGGGAGGCGGCGCACGAGAGGTGGGCGTGGGTGCTGGTGGGGGCGCTGGTGGCGCTGGCGCTGTGCATGCGGGAGCCGATACGGAGAAGAAGGGCGCCCATCGGCCGCCGGCCGGGCACCTTCGCTCCGTCCGGGGGTACCCCCTCTGGGGGAGTCTGAGGACGAGGCCGAAGGAGGCTCCGGGAGCACAGTCCCCGGGGCCGCGCACCGGAACCCGGCCCGACCGCCGGAGGCATCACGTCTCCGTCCGGTACATCAGGTCCGTCTCGTGGGTCGTGAAGCCCAGCCGTTCGTAGACCGCCACCGCCGCCGTGTTGTCCGCGTCGACGTACAGCATCGCCGTCGGCAGGCCGCGGCCGGCCAGATACCGCAGCCCGATGGTCGTGAGGGACTTGCCGAGGCCGCCGCCCTGCGCGGTGGGGGAGACGCCGAGGACGTAGACCTCGCCCAGGCGCTCCGCGTCGTGGACCTTCGTCCAGTGGAAGCCGAGGAGTTCGCCGCCGCGCTCCGCGAGGAAGAAGCCGGCCGGGTCGAACCAGGGCTGGGCCTTGCGGTCGTCCAGGTCGCGCTGGGCGAGCGAGCCCTGTTCCGGGTGGTGGGCGAAGGCGGCGGCGTTGAGCGACAGCCAGGCCGCGTCGTCCTTGCCCGGGACGAAGGCGCGCACGGTGACGCCCTCGGGCAGCTTCGGGTCCGGCAGCTCCAGGTCCGTCAACGGGCGGCGCATCTGCCGCAGTTCACGGAACAGGGTGAGGCCGAGGACCTGGGCGAGGTGACGGGCCGCCGAGTGGCCGCCGTGCGCCCACACCCGCAGCCGCTTCCCGGACGCGGCCAGCAGGGCGGAGCCCAGCGCGCGGCCGTGACCGTGGCCCCGGTGGGCCGGGTGGACGACCAGTTCCGCGGCCGGTGCCTCGACCGGGTCGGTGTCCTCCAGCTGGGCGTAGCCCACGAGTTCGTCGCCGACGGTGAGAAGCAGATGGGAGACGCCCTCCCGGGCGCCGCCGGTCAGCTGGAGGCGGCCCTGCTCGGACACCGGCTGCTGGCCGTCGGCCCGCGCGGCCTCCGCCAGCAGTTCCCGTACGGCCTCGGCCTGATCCGGGGCGAGCGCGGAGAAGGTGTCGATGGAGCGGGAGTACATGGGCGGCCGTGCGGTGTCGTCGCTGGTCATGCGTACGAGGGTACGGGGCCCGATCGGCAAAGTGCGGACACCGGGGAAAGGTAAAGGGCAGGGCAACCGGCAACCAAGATGTAACCATGAACCCCCTGTTGCGCTACGCGCGTTGACCCTAGGCTGCGCCGGACCGGGCCACTTCTCAGCAGACCCACAGGGGGCTCCATGCCAGCGAAGTCCAGACCGTCCAGACGGCGTACCCACGCACTGCTCGCCTCGGCCGCCGGGCTCGCCGTCGCCGCGGCCCTGCTGGGCGCGCTGCCCGCCGACGCGCACTCCGGCACGGGCCACGGGCCGCACCCCGGCCGCTACCAGGACGTCCAGCTGCTCTCCTTCAACGACCTGCACGGCAACCTGGAGCCGCCGGCCGGTTCCTCGGGCCGGGTCACCGAGGCCCAGGCCGACGGCACGACCAGGACGATCGACGCCGGTGGCGTGGAGTACCTGGCCACCCACCTGCGCCAGGCCCGCGCGGGGCACCCGTACTCCGTCACCGCCGCCGGCGGCGACATGGTCGGCGCCTCCCCGCTGATCTCCGGTCTGTTCCACGACGAGCCGACCATAGAGGCGCTCAACAAGCTCGACCTGGACGTGACGACGGTCGGCAACCACGAGTTCGACGAGGGCGCCAGGGAACTGGCGCGTCTTCAGAACGGCGGCTGCCACCCCACCGACGGCTGCTACACCGGCAAGAAGTTCAAGGGCGCCGACTTCCCCTACCTGGCGGCCAACGTCCTGGACGAGAAGACGGACAAGCCGATCCTCAAGCCCTACTGGGTCTGGCAGAAGAAGGACGTGAAGATCGGCTTCATCGGCGTCACCCTGGAGGGCACGCCCGGCATCGTCTCCGCCGACGGGGTCAAGGGCCTGGCCTTCAAGGACGAGGTCGAGACCATCAACAAGTACGCCAAGGTGCTCCAGCGCCAGGGCGTCCAGTCGATCGTGGCCCTCGTCCACGAGGGCGGCTTCCCGGCCTCCTCGAACTACAACTACGACTGCGACTCCGCGGGCGCTGGCAGCGGCATCTCCGGCCCGATCGTCGACATCGCGAAGAACGTGACCCCGGCGGTGGACGCCCTCGTCACCGGCCACACCCACACCGCCTACGTGTGCACGGTCGACGACCCGGCCGGCAACCCCCGCATGGTCACGTCCGCGGCCTCCTTCGGCCGCCTGTACACCGACACCACGCTGACCTACGACCGCCGCACCGGCGACATCGCGCGTACGGCCGTACAGTCCGCGAACCACGTGGTCAGCCGGGACGTCGCCAAGGCGCCCGACATGACCGAGCTGATCAGCAGGTGGAACACGCTCGCCGCCCCGATCGGCAACCGCGCCATCGGCTACGTCTCCGCCGACATCGGCAACACCGGCACCGAGTCCCCGATGGGCGACCTGATCGC
This sequence comes from Streptomyces fuscichromogenes, assembly GCF_014645815.1. Taxonomy (GTDB): domain Bacteria; phylum Actinomycetota; class Actinomycetes; order Streptomycetales; family Streptomycetaceae; genus Streptomyces; species Streptomyces fuscichromogenes. Next base: position 42,414 of record NZ_BMML01000015.1, read on the forward strand.
CGACGCCCAGCTCGCCTACGGCAAGGAGCTGGACCCGGGGACCGACCTCGCGCTGATGAACCCGGGCGGGGTGCGGGCCGGGCTGACGTACGCGGCGAAGGGCAGTGAGGGTGACGGCGTCGTGACGTACGCCGAGGGCTTCACCGTGCAGCCGTTCGCCAACACCGTGAACCTCCAGGACTTCACCGGCGCGCAGCTGATCCAGGTGCTCAAGGAACAGGTGAGCGGTGCGAACGCGGCCGCCCCGAAGATCCTGCAGCCGTCCGCCGGCCTCAGCTACATCCTGGACCTCACGAAGAGCGGAGCGGACCGGGTCGTCACCGGTTCCGTGCGGCTGAACGGCACGGCCGTCGACCCGGCCGCCACCTACCGCGTCGCCACCAACTCCTTCCTCGCGGGCGGCGGCGACGGCTTCACCACCCTCGGCCAGGGCACCGGCGACGTCGTCGGCACCGACGACCTGTCGGCTCTCGCCCAGTACCTGACGGCCCACTCCTCGGCCGCCGGTCCGCTCGCGCCGCCGGCCGCGAACCGGATCACGATCGTGCAGTAGCCACCGTCTCCGCCCCACCCGGGCCCGGTACGCACACCCGTGCGTACCGGGCCCTTTCTGTTGGATAAAACCTATGTGAGGTGGTGTCCGGTTCCCAGTTGCTCCTGAAAATTCATCTCAGCCGCAATTCATCGAGGTCTAACTGAAAATGGCTTTCTTCGGCTCTGGGGGCGCGTAATGTTTTCCATGTCGAAAGCGAACGGCGCGGACGACAGAACGAAGGAGAAGATCATGAGCTTCCACAAGATCGTCCCGGTGAAGAAGGCCGAGAAGCCCGCCCCGAAGCCGGCTCCGAAGAAGAAGGACTGCAAGAAGTCCCAGCCCAAGCGCCCTGTGGGCAACCGCTAACTCGCCAGCCCAGAGGAGGGAATTTCCATGAGCTTCCACAAGATCGTCCCCGTCAAGAAGCACCGCAAGCCCGCCCCGGCTCCGAAGAAGCCCGCGCCGAAGAAGCCGGAGCCGAAGCGCCGCCCGGTCGGCGACGAGCGCTGACAAAGAATTTACAGAAGTAATTCAAATCAATTCACAGGTTGTTGCAGCGGGGTAGTAGAGAAACTGTTGCAGAACCACGACATAAGTCACGACAGAAGTCACGACAGAGAGGCAGCACCCCATGAGCTTCCACAAGATCGTCCCCGTGAAGAAGCACCGCAAGCCCGCCCCGGCCCCGAAGAAGCCCGCGCCGAAGAAGCCCGAGCCGAAGCGCCCCGTGGGCGACCAGCACTGACGAACGCCGTGCGGCGGGGTCACCGGTTACGCGTGGTCGCACCGGTGGCCCCGCCTCGGCCATGTCCACTACCTCTGAAGGGAGTTGTCGACCATGAGAGAAGCGCGTGCGGCCTTCCGCCGCTTCTGGCCGCTGACCCGCGGCGACCGCAGATGGCTGTGGATGATCATCGCGTGTGTCGTGGTGTCCGCGCTCGCCGAGACCGCCGCGATCCTGCTCTTCGCCGACCTCACCGACAACGCCCTCAAGGCCGGTTCGCTCGCCGCCTTCTGGGGCCCGGCCGGCGCCTGGCTGCTGGTCGCCGCGGTGGGAGCGTTCGTCGGCTACCTCGGCAACTCGCTGGCCACCTGGACCGCGGAGAGGTTCGTGCTGCGCCTGCGCGCGAAGGTCTTCCGGCACGTCCAGGACCTGCCCCCGCACTTCTTCCAGCGGCACCGCCAGGGCGACCTGGTGGAACGCCTCACCGGTGACGTCGAGGCCATCGAGCAGATGGTCGTGTCCGGGGTCGTCGGTACCGTGGCCGCCGCCTTCTCCGCCGTCTTCTACGCGGCCGCCGCCTTCTGGCTGCGCTGGGACCTGGCGCTCGCCACCTTCGTCCTCGCGCCCCTGTTCCTGTTCGCCGCCCGCCGCTTCTCCGGCCGGATCAGGACCGCCTCCCAGGACGAGCGGGTCGCCGACGGCGCGATCACCTCCGTCGTCGAGGAGTCCCTCGGCAACGTCGTCCTCACCCAGGCGTACAACCGCCGCCGGGACGAGGAGCAGCGCCTGGACGTCGAGGCCCGCGCCTGGATGCGGGCGAGCGTGCGCGGCGCCCGGCTCAGCGAGATGTACGCGCAGTTCGTCGAGGTCGTCGAGACCGTGTGCGTGCTGGCCGTGATCGGCCTGGGCGTCTGGGAGATCTCCGCCGACCGGATGACCCTCGGCCAGCTGCTCGCCTTCGCCGCCTTCCTCGGCTACCTCTACCCGCCGGTCCGCAACCTCGGCCAGCTCGGCCTCACCCTCACCGCGGCCACCGCGGGCGCCGAACGCATCGGGGAGATCCTGGACGCCGAACCCGCCGTCACCGACCCCGCCCGGCCGGTCGGCCCCTGGCCCGTCCGCGGCTGGGTCAGCTTCCACAACGTCTCCTTCCGCTACCCGGAGTCCCCCCGCGCCTCCCTCCGAGACGTGGACCTCGCGGCCGGACCCGGCGAACTCGTCCTGGTCACCGGCAAGAGCGGCGCCGGCAAGTCCACCCTCTCCAAGCTCCTCACCCGCTTCTACGACCCCTCGGCCGGCGTGATCTGCCTGGACGGCGTCCCGCTCACCGACGTACCCCTGGAGTTCCTCCGGGAGAACGTCGCCCTGCTCCCGCAGCAGACGCTGATCCTCAACGGCACGGTCCGCGAGAACATCGGCTGCGGCCGCCCCGGCGCGAGTGACGAGGAGATCGAGCAGGCGGCCCGCGACGCTGCCGCGCACGCCTTCGTCGCCGCCCTCCCCGAGGGCTACGACACCCACATCGCCCCGGGCACGGCCGCCCTCTCCGGCGGCCAGCTCCAGCGGATCGCCATCGCCCGCGCGATGCTCCGCGCCGCCCCGGTCCTCGTCCTCGACGAGCCGACGGCGGGCCTGGACGCGATCGCCGCCCGCCAGGTGGTGGCCCCGCTGCGCAGGCTCATGGCCGGCCGTACGACCATCATGATCACGCACGACCTCACCCTGGCCCCCGACGCCGACCGCATCCTCGTCGTCGACCGCGGCCGCCTGGTGGAGGCGGGCACCCACGCCGAACTCCTCGCCCGCGACGGCGCCTACGCCGCGCTGGCCCACCCGCTCCCGGAGGCGATCGCGGCGGAACCGGCCGCGGCCCCGGACGAGACGATGATCCTCAGGTGGTAGTTCAGGCGGTAGTTCAGGCGTTGGTTCAGGTGGTAGGAGCCGTCCGCAGGGTGTACCCCATCCCGCGCACGGTGTGGATGAGCCGCGGTTCGCCGCGGCTCTCCAGTTTCCGTCGCAGGTACATGACGTAGACGTCCAGCGTGTTGGAGGCGGGCGCGAACTCGAAGCCCCACACCTCCCGCAGGATCCGGTCCCGGCTCAGCACCCGCCCCGGATTCCGCAGCAGCAGCTCCAGCAGCGCGTACTCGGTCCTGGTCAGGTCCAGGGCCCGGTCCCCGCGGCGCACGGTCCGGCTCCGCAGGTCCATCGAGACGTCCTCGTACCCGACGAACCCCTCCCCGCCCGGCGCCCGCTCCGGCTCCCGCCGCGGACTGCGCCGCAGCAGCGCCCGCACCCGGGCGAGGAGTTCCTCGGCGGCGAACGGCTTGGCCAGGTACCCGTCCGCGCCGTTGTCGAGGGCGACGATGCGGTCCCCGACCGCGTTCCGCCCGGTGATCATCAGAATCGGCACGGTGGACCCGGAGGCCCGGATCCGCCGGGTGGCGGCCAGCCCGTCCAGGCCCGGCATCTCCACGTCCATCAGTACCAGGTCGGGCGCGCTCTCCGGAGCCCCGAGAAGATCGAGGGCCACTCTGCCGTCGTCGGCGAGGAGCGTCTCGTACCCCTCGAACCTGAGCAGCCGGCCGATCCCGTCCCGCACGGCCGCGTCGTCGTCGGCCAGCAGGATCTTCCTCGCCATCTGAGCCATCTCAGCCATCTGACAAAAGTGTGACCAAGGGCTGTGACGGGGCTGGGCGAGGGATGTGGATGGGCTACGGCTGCCGGGCGGCGGAGCGCGGCGGCCGGATGCCCCAGTACCACTGGAGCACGCCGGCGAGGACACCGCCCACGGCCAGAGGCACGCACACGATCAGCAGGAAGACGTGGTCCGCCCACCCCGCGATCACCAGCGCCATGGAGACCACGATCATCACGAAGACCGTCGCGATGGCCGCGTAGGCACCCCACATCCACGCCCTGCGCCGCACGGCCCCGCGCAGGATCCGCTCCTCGACGTCCGGGCGGCGCTCCCAGGTGAGGCTGCGGTGCGGGGCGGCGGCCAGGCACAGCTCCGCGACCTCGGCGTAGGGGTCGTCCAGCTGCCAGTCGTTGAGGTGCGGGAGCAGGAAGCGGCGGCCCTGGACGTCGTACAGGTAGGTGAGCCACTGGGGCGCCATCCGTCCGGAGCCGCGCGGGACCGGCTCGACCCGGATGTCGTACACCTCGGACCAGGCCCAGGTACGGGCCCGCAGCGGTCCCTGCGCGGTGATCCCGGCGGAGGTGACCCTCGTGTACGCCCGGTACTGCTCCAGCACGATCCGCGCCATCGTCACGAGCAGCAGCCCCCCGACGACCGGTGGCCCCCACCGGTTCGCGTCACCGCCGCCGAGCCGGTCACCGGACACCCGGGCGGTCTGGATGAGCGCGTTCGCCGCCACCACCCCCAGCAGCGCGAGATACGACCACGGCAGCTTCCGCCGTTTCCGGTACTCCCGCTCGACTCCACCCTCGTCCATACCCCGCACCCTCCCCTGGCGCACCGAACGGATGCGCGACTGGGGAGAGGATAAGACCACTTACCGAGGCGTCAGGAGGCGGTGGCCCTCCGGCTGCCGAGCCGGTCCCTGACCTGCCGTTGGGGCGGCTGCGCGGTGGTGGGCCGCGGTCGGGGCCGGAGCCCGCCGCCGACGGGACGGGGGTGTCCGAGACCGGCCGGGGTGGGCGGTGGCGGACCGTTCCGCCTTCGCTCGAACGGGTGGCCTGGAGTCGAATCCGCTGGTTGGCCGTGGCCGGTTACCTACCGTGATCGCGTTGCTTGTGCCGCAGGCGTGCCCAGCCCACACTTGACGAGGAGGTGCCGCCTTGACCGCTCTCGCACATGAGAGGCCCAAGACCATGTCCGAGGCTTCGGCTGCAATCGTGAACGTACCTGACCTGGACGAGGTCCTGTGGCAGGCATGGAAGGCCATGGAACTCCCCGACGGCTACCGCGCTGAGATCATCGAGGGAGCCATCGAGGTGTCGCCCACCGGTCGTCTGACCCACGCCCAGATCACGAACCGCCTTCGGCGGGCGCTGGACAGGTTCCTGGACGGTGGCGAGCATGCGTGCCACCAGGACACCAACGTCATCCACAAGCGCAAGGGGTGGATCCCGGACGCATTCGTCGCTCCCGAGGACCTGGAGCCGTATGCCGACGAGGACGGGCTGGGGGTGGAGGCCTCGGCTGTCCATCTCGTCGTGGAAGTGGTTTCCCCCGGAACACGCAACCAGGACCGCGACCGCGTCCGCAAGCGCCGGGAGTACGCCCGCGCCGGCATCCCCGTGTACGTGATCATCGACGACCACGACGGTGAGGGCGCCGTCACCCTCTTCACCGGTCCGCGCCCCGACAAGGCCGACTGGGAGGACATCCACCGTGTCCCCTACGGCACCGAGGTCACCGTCCCCGAAGGTCCCGCCAAGGGTTTCGTGATCGGGGAGGCGATCACGGGTCCGAAGCGCGGGTGACTCCACGGCCGGCAGGAGGGTGTCTGCCGACAGCGAGGAAGGGATCCAGGCTGTTGTGTGCTGCGGGACAAGGCCGGGAAGTCGCTGGGGCAACTGGCCGAGGACACCGGGTACGACAACAAGAGCTACCTGAGCCGTGACCTGCTGGTGAGGAGCACGGATCATGACCCGCGCCCCCGACCTCAGCACCGCCGTGTGGCGCAAGTCGAGCTACAGCGACGGGGGAGCCGACAACTGCGTCGAGGTCGCCGACGGCCACCCCGGCACAGTCCCCGTCCGGGACGGCAAGCTCCCGGCGCCCTGCCCGCTCGTCTTCTCGGCCGGGTCCTGGTCCGGGTTCGTGGCCGGGGTCAAGGGAGAGGCCGGTCGGCGCACGTTCGGGTGACATATGCCCGAAGGGCTGATGTTCGAGGCGGCGCCGCCTACACGCTGGATCCCGTGACCACGACACGAACGACCGATCCACGGAGTGCGAGGCGGCTATGGTCGTAGACCTGAAGCGCCGAAGGAGGGCATCGGTCATGACCGCTCACGCCACGGAGAACGACCAGGTCATCCCGCCGATGCCGGAGCGGACGCCGGATGCTCTGCGGGCAGCTATCGCCGAGCACACGCCCGAGCTGCTCCCTGACTTCGAAGAGCATTGGCAGTGGGCGATCGCCGATGCTTACGACGTCGGTCCTGTGCCTGCGTTCATGGCCCGGTGGTGGGGGGCGTACGCCATCGCACGTGACCCCAGGTTGCACGCGCACGTACGCGATCTCGAACATCGAGCCGCGTACGAGTGCACCGACATCGTCGAAGCCAAGGCCCTCCTTGAAGAGGCGGCGAAGATTCATTACCGGGTTCGAGAACTGGAGCCCGGCGAGTGACTGATGGCTTCATGGGGCCGCCGTGGCAGATGGACTGGCGGATCGACGCCCTCGCGGGTTTCGAGGCACTTCCTGACGACATGCGTGAGATCGTCCTAGCCGTTCGCGGCGAACTGGTCGCCGCGAAGAACCCGTATTTCCGAGGTATCGACACTGATGCCGGACTTCCTGACGGTATGAGGGTCAGACCGGACCAGTCCACTGATCCCAGGGGCCGCCACATGTGCTTCTTCGATGACGGGTACGGCTGGCTGAAGTACACCTTCGTCCGCCGGGCCGAAGATCCGCAGATCGTGGTGGAAGAGCTCTTCTGGCAGGAAGGCAACCCGCTTACGGGGCTTCCGGCGGAGCCGTAGGCGCCCCCGGCAGCCGTACGGTCGCCACCGTGCCGCCGCCGTCGGCGCGGGCCAGGGTGACGTCGCCGCCGGCCTGCTGGACCGTACGGGCCACGATGGACAGGCCGAGGCCGGAGCCGGGCAGCGCCCGTGCGCTCGGGGAGCGCCAGAAGCGGTCGAAGACGTGGGGGAGTTCGTCCTCGGGGATGCCGGGGCCGTGGTCGCGGACGGTGAGGACGCCGCGGTCCAGGGCGACGTCGATCTTGCCGCCCTCGGGGCTGAACTTCACCGCGTTGTCGAGGATGTTGACGATCGCCCGCTCCAGCGCGGAGGGCTCGGCGCGGACGAACCACGGCTGGACGTCCGCCGTGATCGTCAGCTCCGGGCCGCGCAGCCGGGCGCGGCGCAGGGCCGCCTCGACCGTGTCCTGAAGGGCCACGATCTGCACGCGCTCACCGCGCTGCCCCTCCGAGCGGGACAGCTCCTGGAGGTCGCCGATCAGTGACGCCAGCTCCGTCATCTGCGCCTTGACCGAGGCGAGCAGCGCCTTGCGGTCGGCAGGGGGGATGGGGCGGCCGGTCTCCTCGCTGCGGGTGAGGAGTTCGATGTTCGTGCGCAGCGAGGTCAGGGGGGTGCGGAGTTCGTGGCCGGCGTCCGCGATGAGCTGTTGCTGGAGCTCCCGGGAGTTCGCCAGGGACGTGGTCATGCTGTTGAAGGAGCGGGAGAGGCGGGCGATCTCGTCGTCCGACTGCTCCTCGACCGGGATGCGGACGCTCAGGTCCTCGGTACGGGCGACGTGCTCGACGGCCTCGGTGAGTTTGTCGACGGGGCGCAGACCGGCACGGGCGACGGCGAGGCCGGCGGCTCCGGCACCGACGACTCCGATGCCGGAAACCAGGAGGAGGATCAGCGCGAGGTCCTTGAGGGTGTCCTGGGTGCTCTTCAGGGGGACGGCGGTGACCAGCCCGACGTAGGAGCCGCTGTTGGTGGCGAACACCTGGGTCATCACGCGCAGCGCGTTGCCGTCCGCGTCGGTGCCGTTGCTGAAGTAGAAAGTGTCGGTGTTCCCGGCCTTGATGAGCGCTTTCTCGGCCTGACTGACCTTGATCACGCCCGTGGCGTCGTGAGTGAGACAGAACGAGCCGTCCGTCTTGACCACCTGGCCGTAGCTGATCCGCAGGCCGCTGGTGTCCTGAACCGTGCTGGTGCAGTCGATGAGGGCGTTCTGGGCGACCATGTTCGCCGGCCCCCGTACCTTCTGCAGGTCGCTCTCAAGCTGCTCGTACAGTTTCCCCTGCACGATGAACCAGCACGTCACCGAGACCGCCGCCACCGCGAACGCCACCGCCGCCGCGACCAGCATCGACAGCCGGGCGCGGATCGGGAGGGTGCGGAAGCGGGTGGTGAGCCTGTTCACTCGGCGCCGCCCTGGCGCAGGACGTACCCGACGCCGCGCACGGTGTGGACGAGGCGCGGCTCGCCGCCGGCCTCGGTCTTGCGGCGGAGGTACATGACGTAGACGTCGAGCGAGTTGGAGGACGGCTCGAAGTCGAAGCCCCAGACGGCCTTCAGGATCTGCTCGCGGGTGAGGACCTGGCGCGGGTGCGCCATGAACATCTCGAGGAGGGTGAACTCGGTGCGGGTCAGCTCGACCTGGCGGCCGGACCGGGTGACCTCGCGGGTCGCGAGGTCCATGCGCAGGTCGGCGAAGGTCAGGGCCTCGTCCTCCTGGGCGCCGTCGGAGAGCGAGGCCGCGTAGGAGCTGCGGCGCAGCAGGGCCCGGATACGGGCGAAGAGTTCGTCGAGTTCGAAGGGCTTGACCAGGTAGTCGTCCGCCCCGGCGTCGAGGCCGGTGACGCGGTCGCCGACCGTGTCGCGGGCCGTCAGCATCAGGATGGGCGTCGTGTCGCCCGCGCCGCGGATGCGGCGGGCCGCGGTCATGCCGTCCATGCGGGGCATCTGGATGTCGAGGACGATCAGGTCCGGCTTGTAGGCGGTCGCCTTCTCCAGCGCGTCCGCTCCGTCGACCGCGACCTCGGTCTCGTACCCCTCGAAGGCGAGGCTGCGCTGAAGGGCTTCGCGTACGGCCGGCTCGTCGTCGACGATCAGGATGCGCTGGGGTTCACGGTCGCCATCGGCGGGGCTCATCGCTCGCGGTTCCTCGGGGTGCGGTGGGGCTTGGTCGGGACGCCTCTCAGCCTCGCATGTTTCCGGGCTGTCGGGTATGCACGCTGGTGGGGCGAACGCCCTAGCCGCGTACCAGGGTCATGCGGCTCAGCGGCACCTTGCGCTGGTGCGGCCGGGCCGCGGAGGTGCGCAGCCCCATCAGCTGCGGGGCCGGCGCGACCTCCGGGGCGCGCGGGGCCGGGGCCACCGCGGCTTCCGCCGCCTGCGCCTGCGTCGGTGCGTGGAGCTCGTACGCCACGGCAAGGGCCAGGCTGAAACCGGCCGGGCTGTCGGCGGCCGTCGAGTGCGAAACCTGCTTGATCATGACGTACTCCCTTGCTCTGGTACCGGGTGGATCAGCCGGGTGGATCAGCTGGTGGAGCCCGCCCGCAGCTTGGCCAGGTCGGACTTGACGGTGTTGATCGGGATGGCGAAGCCGAGGCCGACGCTGCCCGCGTCCGAGGAGGACGAGGAGGAGTCGGAACTGGCGCTGTACATCGCCGAGTTGATGCCGATGATGTCGCCGCCGGCGTCGATCAGCGCGCCGCCGGAGTTGCCGGGGTTCAACGAGGCGTCGGTCTGGATGGCCTTGTACGTCGTCGTCGACGACCCGGTGTCGCCGTTGAACTGCTGGCCGCCGAAGGAGAACGGCCACTGGCCGTCGCCGCCGCTGCCCTGGCTCTGCTGGCTCTGGCTCTCGTCGGTGGAGACGGTCACGTCCCGGTTGAGCGCGGAGACGATGCCGCTGGTGACGGTGCCGGTCAGGCCCTCGGGGGAGCCGATCGCCACGACCGAGTCACCGACCTGGACGCCGTCGGAGTTGCCGAGGGTGGCCTTGCTGAGGCCGCTCGCGCCTTCGAGCTTGAGGAGGGCGAGGTCCTTGGAGCTGTCGGTGCCGACGACCTTGGCGGTGTACGACTTGCCGTTGCTGGTGGAGACCTTGATCGACTGGGCGCCGGAGATCACGTGGTTGTTGGTGATGATCTCGCCGTCGCTGGTGAGGATGATCCCGGAACCGGTGGAGGTGCCGTTGCTGAGGGTCGCGTTGACCTCGACGACGCTCGGGCTGACGGCGGCGGCGATCGTGGCGACGTCCCCCTTCTTGCTGGAGGGCACCACGTTGGTGGTGGTGCTGCTGGAGACGACCTGGGTCTTGCCGGTCAGCTCCTGGAAGGCGTACGCGGTGCCGCCGCCGACCGCCGCCGCGACGATCGCGACCGCGGCGAGCAGGGCTATCGGGCCCCGGGTGCGCTTCTGCTTGGCGTGGACCGAGTGCTCGGGGTGCTCCGCCGGGTGCTCGGCGCCGGCGGCGGCGTCGGGGCCGACGGTCGCCGTCTGCTGCAGCGGCTGGTGGGTGGGGGGCGGCGGCCACTCCGGGTTGACGGGGGAGGAGGCGTGCTGCTGCTGGGGGTACGCGCCCTGGTAGGCGTCACCCTGGGGACCCTGCGGGTTCTCGTACTCGCCGCTGCGGCGGAAGCTCTCGGTCATGACAAATAGCTTGTCCCGCGACCATGAGAGCTCCCTGAGTGCCCGCTGAGAAGGCCGCGAGAAGCGCGTTTGCCCGATATAAGGAAGCTTCTCGCAGGTCGGCCGGGGTTCTCATGAGCCGTTCATCAAGGCTTTGCTGTGGATTTCCGGGTGCGGGCCGGTGGGGGGTTGCTCGCGCAGTTCCCCGCGCCCCTGACGGGGCGCTCACCGCAGCCCCCTCTTTCAGGCACTACCCGCACCCGCAGGACCCACGCACCACCAGCCGCGAAGGAAACGTCTTCAGGCGCTCCCTCCTCGACCCCGCCACCCGCAGACCGTCGTCGAGGACGAGGTCCACCGCCGCCCGTGCCATCGCGGGCCGGTCGGAGGCGACCGTCGTCAGCGGGGGATCCGCCAGCGCCGCCTCCTTGATGTCGTCGAAGCCGGCCACCGCCAGCTCCCCGGGCACGTCCAGACGCAGCTCGCGGGCGGCCCGCAGCACGCCGATCGCCTGGTCGTCGGTGGAGCAGAAGATCGCCGGGGGGCGCCGCGGACCGGCGAGGATCTCCAGGGCGACCTTGTACGCGTCGTACCGGTTGTACGGCGCCTCGAACAGCCGGCCCTCGGTCGGCAGGTCCGCCTCGGCCATGGCCCGCCGCCAGCCCTCGACGTGGTCGGAGACCGGGTCGCCGACGGCCGGGGTGTCCGCGGTGCCGCCCATGCAGGCCACGTAGTCGTAGCCGTGCTCCAGCAGGTGGCGGACGGCGACCTGGGCGCCGCCGAGGTCGTCGGTCACCACCGCGACGTCGTCGATCGCCTCGGGCCGCTCGTGCAGCAGCACCACCCGGGCGTCCCAGGCCTCGATCTCCGCGGCGGCCAGGTCGTTCAACGCGTGGGAGACGAGGATGAGCCCCGAGACCCGCATCCCGAGGAACGCGCGCAGATAGTGGACCTCGCGCTCCGCGACATAGTCGGTGTTGCCGACCAGCACCATTTTCCCGCGCTCGGACGCGGCCTGCTCGACCGCGTGCGCCATCTCGCCGAAGAACGGCTGACGGGCGTCCGGGATGATCAGGCCTATCAGGTCCGTGCGCCGGGAAGCCATCGCCTGGGCGACCCGGTCGGGGCGGTACCCCAGCTCCTTGATCGCCGCGAGGACACGCTCGCGCGTGGCCGGGGCGACCGGCCGGGGTCCGTTGTTGATGACATAGCTGACAACGGCGGTGGAAGTCCCCGCCAGCCGCGCCACATCGTCCCGAGTCACCTTGGCCACGCGCGGAGTCTACGCGGATGGACCCGCTCTGGGCAGGGCGTATCGAAGCTTCGCTTGCGGAAGCAATGCCCCGTCCGGGCGATGGCCATGCCTCGCCCGGACGACGACTACGCCTCCGTCGGCACCTCGACCGCGTCCAGGGCCGCCGATGCGTCCGCATCGTCCGCCTTTGCGAGCTCTGCCTTGGCCCTGGCCTCGTCGCCGAGCCGGTCGCCCTTCTCGGGCGTAACGAATCGATAACCGACGTTCCGGACGGTTCCGATCAGGGACTCGTGCTCCACGCCGAGCTTGGCGCGCAGTCGCCGTACGTGCACGTCGACGGTCCGGGTGCCGCCGAAGTAGTCGTACCCCCAGACCTCCTGGAGCAGCTGTGCACGGGTGAACACCCGGCCGGGGTGCTGGGCGAGGTACTTGAGCAGCTCGAACTCCTTGAAGGTGAGGTCGAGGACCCGGCCCTTCAGTTTCGCGCTGTACGTCGCCTCGTCGACCGACAGGTCGCCGTTGCGGATCTCCATGGGGGAGTCGTCGGCGACGATCTGCTGGCGGCCCATGGCGAGGCGGAGCCGCGCCTCGACCTCGGCCGGGCCCGCGGTGTCGAGGAGTACGTCGTCGATGCCCCAGTCGGCGGTGACGGCGGCGAGCCCGCCCTCGGTGACGACCAGGATGAGCGGACAGCCGGGGCCCGTCGAGCGGAGCAGCTGGCAGAGGCTGCGGACCTGCGGGAGGTCGCGACGGCCGTCGATCAGGATGACGTCGGCGCCCGGGGTGTCGACGAGTGCGGGCCCCTCGGCCGGGGCGACCCGCACGTTGTGCAGGAGCAGGCCGAGGGCCGGCAGCACCTCCGTCGACGGCTGGAGGGCGTTGGTCAGGAGCAGCAGAGAACTCATATGTCTGGTTCCTCCTCGGTCCCTGCGAGGACTGTGTGCAATGACACTGCGCTGCGCTCCCGATGTTCTGTACATCCGCGGTCACCTGGAGTTTCCCGCTTCGTATACAGCCCTTCCGAAAGCACAAAAGGACCCGGTGGCGGCGCTGCCCGAGTCCTCTGCCCAGCAGAATAGCCCACATGAGCATCGGTCCGGCAGGTCGCGTGGCACGTTCCGCCGTTCGTCCGGCATATGAGACGAGCAGAAACGGCTCTATGCGGACGTTTCTGTGCACGGACGACGGCGTTTCCATTGATTCCGTATACGATCCCGCCTCCGTCGTATACGACGGCTCCCGGCCACCTTCCCGTGACCTGGTGTTCGTTCTCGCCCACGGTTTCACCGGCGATGTGGATCGGCCACATGTGCGACGGGTGGTGGCGGCCCTCACGGATTACGCGCCGGTGGTCAGCTTCTCCTTCCGCGGCCACGGCCGGTCCGCCGGCCGCACCACCGTCGGCGACCGCGAGGTCCTCGACCTGGCGGCGGCGGTGGCCTGGGCGCGGGCCCTCGGCCACCCGCGCGTCGTCACCGTCGGGTTCTCGATGGGCGGCTCGGTGGTGCTGCGGCACGCGGCGCTGAACGCCGGATCGGACGCCGCGGCGGACGCCGTGGTCTCCGTGTCGTCCCCCGCCCGCTGGTACTACCGGGGCACCGCCCCCATGCGCCGCCTGCACTGGCTGGTCACCAGGCCGGAGGGCCGCCTCGTCGGCCGCTACGGCTTCCGCACCCGGATCCACCACCGCGACTGGGACCCGGTGCCGCTCTCCCCGGTGGAGGCGGTGCCGCGGATCGCCCCGACCCCGCTGCTGATCGTGCACGGCGACAGCGACGGCTACTTCCCGGTCGACCACCCCCGGATGCTGGCCGACGCGGCGGGCGAGGCGGCCGAGCTCTGGCTGGAGCCGGGCATGGGCCACGCCGAGCACGCGGCGGACGACCGGCTGCTGGCCAGGATCGGCGTCTGGGCGGTGTCCCGGGCGGGCTAGCCTGACCTGTACACAGAAACACAGCCGACCGACTGTTCTTGTCGTTCTTCTCCTGAGGAAACTGATGCCCAAGGTCACGGTGCGCTACTGGGCCGCCGCGAAGGCCGCGGCCGGTACCGCCGAGGAGCCGTACCACGCGGACACCCTCGCCGAGGCGCTGGCCGAGGTACGCGTGCGACACCCCGGGGAACTGGCGCGCGTCCTGCGGCGATGCTCCTTCCTCGTCGACGGTGACCCCGTGGGCACGCGCGAACATGAGACGGTACGGCTGGCCGAGGGCGGCACGGTCGAGGTGCTCCCGCCGTTCGCAGGAGGGTGAGCGAGAGCGATGACCAACCAGCCGTACGAGCAGCCGTACGAGGGCTACGACCCGTACCAGCAGCAGCCCCCGGCCCAGCCGCAGTGGGGGTACGACGACCAGCAGTACGCCACGCAGCAGTGGCAGGGGCAGACCTGGGAGACGCAGACGCACGCGTCGGTGCCGGCCGCGGAGCCGGGGTACCAGCTGCCGCCGCAGTCGTACGAGCGGCCGTACGTCGCCGAGCAGCAGCAGGCGCCCCCCGCGCCGCCGCAGCAGCCCCAGACCCCTGCCCCCACCCCCGCCTCCGCTGAGCCCGCCGCCCAGGGCTTCGGTCCCGCGACCCTCTCCGGCAACGCGCGGATCACGGACGCCCAGCGGGCCCGCCTGGAGGGCCGCTCGCCGATCATCGAGCCGGGCATGCAGCCGGCGCTGCTCACGGCGGCGCTGGGCCTGCTGCTGGCGGTGGCGGCGCCGGTCTCCTCGTACGCCCTGGTCGTCCCCCTGGTGATCCTCCAGGCCGTGACGGCGGCGGGCTGGTTCCGGCTGAACGGCATGTGGCCGGCCCGGCAGGGCATCGCCCTGGCCTTCCTGGGCGGGGTCACGGCGGACGTGGCGGTACTGGTGGCGGGCCGCGACCAGGCCCCGGCGGCGATCCTCGGCCCCCTGGGCATCTGGGTCCTCCTCACCCTCGTCCTCCAGCTCCGCTCGCACGCGGACCCCGACACCCGTATGTACGGCCTGATGGCCACGGTCGCCTCCTCCGCGCTGGCGATCATCGCGACGGGCTACCTGGGCGCGGACCCCGACGCGGTGTCGGTCGGCGCGGCCGCGGTCGCGGTGGCGGTCCTGGCGAGGGCGCTGCCGCTGCCGACCCCGGCGTCGGTGGCGGTGTCCCTGCTGGCCGCGGCCGGCGCGGGCATCGCGGTGGGCGGCATGACGGGGCTGGGCACGAAGGGTGCGCTGATCGGAGCGGCGGCGGGGGCCTGCGCCCTGGTCGGCCACCGGGCGGCGAGCTACGACTACCCGTCGAGGTTCGTCCACTTCACAGCGGGCGTGGCCCTGCCCCTGGCGGCGGCGGCCCCGGTGATCTGGATCCTCCACTGACCTGACCTGACCTGACCTGACCTGGACAGCCGGTTCGCGGCGGGTTGGGCGGTCACCCGGGGGAAGGGGAGCAGTCAAAGCTGCTCGACAATCCCGTTCGGCCCACGTCGGCCTGCTCCCGCTGGGTTAGCGTGGCGGGAACGAAGTGCTTTGCCGACCCCGGGGGACCCATACACATGCGCGCCCTGCGAATACTCCTGATCACCGTCGTCGTCCTCGGCGTCCTCTTCGTGATCGTCGACCGTGTCGCCGTGCACTTCGCCGAGGGCGAGGCCGCCGGCAAGCTGAAGACGACGGAGAACCTCGCGAGCACCCCCGACGTCTCCATCGAGGGCTTCCCGTTCCTCACCCAGGTCGCGAGCGGCACCCTCGACGACGTGAAGGTCGGCATCAAGGACTACGACGCCACCACCGGCACCACGGGCAGGACCATCCGCATCCAGGACCTGAACGCCGACATGAAGGGCGTCACCTTCACCGGCGACTACGGTTCCGCCACCGCGCGGACCGCGACCGGCACCGCGCTCATCTCCTACGCCGAACTGCTGAAGAACGCCCAGGCGGCGCCCGCCGACCTCGGCCTCGGCGTCACCGGCCAGGTCGTCGGCCTCGGTGACGGCGGCAACGGCAAGATCAAGGTCACCGTCGACGTCAGGATCCCCGGCGTCAGCGCCCGCCAGAAGGTGAACGTCCTCAGCACGGTCACCGTCAAGGACAACACCGTGCAGGTGCACGCCGACAACCTGCCCAAGCTCGCCGGTGTCAGCCTCGCGGAGGACCGTTTCCGGCAGGCCTCCGACTTCCAGCAGGCGATCGACCAGCTCCCCGGCGGCATCAAGCTGGACAAGGTGGAGGCCGCGAAGGACGGTGTGGAGATCGCGGTGAAGGGTTCCGGCGTCAAGCTGGCCGGGTAGGAAGCGGCACGGCGGAAGCGGCACGGAGCGGCACGGCGGAATCGGCACGGCGGGGTCCGGCGCCGTTCCAGCACGCGAGACGGTCGCGTCCGTACAGTAGATGTGATGACCGATACAGGCGCCCGGCCGCCCCGGGATCACGCCCCTGGCCGCCCTCCCGTCCCACAATTCGGACGATCGCGTCTCACCATACGACATGCCGGTGACATGCCCGCTTATCCGTCCCTACGATCGAGCCCATGAAGCGTCAGGCGGATCTCACGAAGCGGCGGGCAGTAGACCTGTGCCGCGTCGCCGCCATGCTCTGTCGCCCCTTCTGACGGCGGAGGCCCCTGCCTCCGCATCCCCCCGCCCTCCTCGTCGAGGGCATCCGTGCGCCCCGCCGCGCACCCACCCGCACTCGCACGCCCCGCCGCAACTGCCCCGGAGGAGAAAGAGCATGAGCCGCAGCGACGTCCTGGTCGACGCCGACTGGGTCCAGGACAACCTGGACAACCCCGAGATCGCGATCGTGGAGGTGGACGAGGACACGTCCGCCTACGAGAAGAACCACATCCGCAACGCGATCCGCATCGACTGGACCAAGGACCTCCAGGACCCGGTCCGCCGCGACTTCATCGACCAGGAGGGCTTCGAGAAGCTCCTGTCGGCGAAGGGCATCGCCAACGACACGCTGGTGATCCTCTACGGCGGCAACAACAACTGGTTCGCGTCCTACGCCTACTGGTACTTCAAGCTCTACGGCCACGAGAACGTCAAGCTCCTCGACGGCGGCCGCAAGAAGTGGGAGCTGGACGCCCGCGAGCTGGTCGAGGAGGTCCCCGACCGCACCGGGACCACCTACACCGCCAAGCCGCAGAACACCGCGATCCGCGCCTTCCGCGACGACGTCGTGGCGGCCATCGGCTCGCAGAACCTCGTCGACGTGCGTTCCCCCGACGAGTTCTCCGGCAAGCTGCTCGCCCCGGCCCACCTGCCGCAGGAGCAGTCCCAGCGCCCCGGCCACGTGCCCTCGGCCCGCAACATCCCGTGGTCGAAGAACGCCAACGACGACGGCACCTTCAAGTCGGACGACGAGCTCAAGGAGCTCTACGCCGACGAGCAGGTCGACCTCGCCAAGGACACCATCGCGTACTGCCGGATCGGCGAGCGCTCGGCCCTGACCTGGTTCGTCCTGCACGAGCTGCTCGGTGTCGAGAACGTCAAGAACTACGACGGCTCCTGGACCGAGTACGGCAGCCTCGTCGGCGTCCCGATCGAGCTCGGCGCCAACAAGTAAGACCCTCAGACCGACCGTTCAAGACCTCTGGAGTATCAGCATGTGTGGAGCGAAGGCCGGCGGCCCGGACGCCTCGACGATCAAGCCCGGTGAGACCACGATCCAGGGGCAGGTGACGAAGGACGGCGAGCCCGTGGTCGGCTACGTCCGCCTGCTCGACTCGACCGGCGAGTTCACCGCGGAGGTCCCCACCTCCGCCACCGGACAGTTCCGCTTCTACGCGGCGGAGGGCACCTGGACCGTCCGCGCCCTCGTCCCCGGCGCCACCGCCGACCGCACGGTCGTCGCCCAGCAGGGCGGCCTGGCCGAGGTCGCGATCGCGGTCTGACCCCAGCACACCCGGCCAAGGGCCGCACCCCCGGACCAGACCCCGGAGGCGCGGCCCTTCGCCACACCTGGACCGCGCTGGTTCGGCGTGGTCGGCCTACCCTGGATGCGTGCTGGCAAGGCGCCGTCGCGTGGCCGCTCCCTGATGCGTCCCTCGCACTGCTTCGCAGGCTTCGGGTCGCTGCGCCGGACTCCGTCCGTCGGGCCTCGGGTGGGTCTGTTCGTGCTTCGGGTGTCGCGCTGGTTCGCCGTGGTCGGCCTACCCTGGATGCATGCTGGCAAGGCGCCGTCGCGTGTACTTCGCCATGATGGGGATCTGTATCGGTCTCTTCGTCCTGGCGTGGGCAGTCGTACGCCTCTGGTCCGTTCCCGCTGCCGTGGGGATGTGTGTGGTGGCCATGGTCATTCCGCCGGTTGCCGCGATGGTCGCGAACCGTCGGGGGCCCGACGACCGCTGGTGGGACGATCCCTCGGGCGATCCCAAGTCCGACGAGTGGTGGGACGAGCTCGACGGGAAGAAGCCTCCGAGGCCCTAGGCGTCCGCTAGGCGCGGACGCGCTGCGTCAGGAAGAGGGCCGCGCGGTCCAGCGCCTCGTCGGCCTCGTCGAGGACACCCGCGAACGACTGGAACACGTGCGGTACGTCGGCGGTGATGTCCAGGACGACGTCCACCCCGGCGGCCCTCGCCCGCGCGGCCATCCGCGTGGAGTCGTCCAGGAGCACCTCGTTGGTGCCGGCCTGGAGCAGCATCGGCGGGAAGCCGGCCAGGTCGGCGAGGACGGCCGGGCTGAGCAGGGGATGGTGCGGGTCCTGCCCCCCGCGGTACATCCTCCCGGTGTGGGCCAGCGACTCCCGCGTGAAGTACGGGTCGATACCGGCCTTCGTCTCCATGCTCTCCCCGGTACGGGTCGCGTCCAGGCCGGGCGAGAACGCCACGATCGCCGCCGGCATCGGCAGCCCCGCGTCGCGCGCGGCCAGGCAGGTGGTGACGGTGAGGCCGCCGCCCGCGGAGTCCCCGGCGAACGCGATGGACGAGGGGTCCGCGCCGCTGTCGAGCAGCGCGCGGTACGCGCCCACCGTGTCCTCGATCGCCGCCGGGAACGGGTGCTCGGGGGCGAGCCGGTACTCCAGCGAGTAGGCCCTGAAGCCGGTCCTGGCCACGAGGTTGCCCGTCAGCGACAGCGCGGTCTCGGGGGAGCCGAACACATAGGCCCCGCCGTGGAAGTACAGGAGCGTCCCGGCGCGCTCCCCCTCGACCGGCTCGACGCACAGCGCGGGGCGCGGGCCCAGCGTCGCGGCCGAGGTGCGGATCCCGTCCGGGACGATCATCTCGGCCATCAGGGCCCTGAACCCGGCGCGGATGTCCGCGACCGACGGAGCGCCCACGGGCCGGGGCTGTCGCGCCCTCGCGTCGATCATCGCGCGTTGTTCCCTGCTCATCCCTGCTCCCCTCGCAAGTGCATGCCGCTACACTATATGCCGTGGCATATAAATCGGGTGATGACAGCGCCGACCTGCTGGGTTTCTTCCATGACCTCGTCCGGTGCGAGACGCGGCTCTACAACGCCCTGAACGACCGTCTGCGCGAGCGGCACGCCATCGTCACCTCGCAGTTCGAGTTCCTGCGTCACCTGCGTGACCACCCGGGCTCCCGGGTCGGGGACCTCGCCGCCGGGTTCGCCATCGGTATCGGCGCCACCAGCAAGAGCGTCGACCGCCTGGAGAGACAGGGCTGGGTCGTCCGGCAGGCCAACCCGGCCGACCGCCGCTCCTCGTTGCTCGCGCTGACCGGCGACGGCTCGGCCCTCGTCGACGCGGCGGAGGCCACCGTCGCCGAACAGCTGACCGAGCTGATCGGAGACGCCTTCGGCGCGTCGGCCCTGCCGGCCGTCGCACAGACCTTCGCGAAGCTCCGCTCCGCACTGGAACGCGCCGAGATCGGCACCCCGACGGGCTGACGCGGGTTGCCGGTCATCCGGGCCGGACGAGCCGGGTCTCGTACGCGAAGACCACCGCCTGGACGCGGTCCCGCAGTTCCAGCTTGAGCAGGATGCGGCTGATGTGCGTCTTGACCGTCGCCTCGGCCAGATGGAGCGTCTCGGCGATCTCCGAGTTGGACAGACCCAGGCCCACCTGGGTGAGTACCTCGCGTTCGCGGGCGGTGATGCGGTCCAGCCGGTTGTCCCCAAGCGCACCGTCGCCGGACCCGGTGGGGAGCCGGTGGGCGAAGTTCTCCAGCAGGAGCCGGGTGATCCGGGGTGCGACCACCGCGTCGCCGGCGGCCACGCAGCGGATCGCGGCCAGGAGTTCCTCGGGCAGCGCGTTCTTCAGCAGGAAGCCGGAGGCTCCGGCGCGCAGTCCGGCGAAGGCGTACTCGTCGAGGTCGAAGGTGGTCAGGATCAGCACCTTCGCCTCGGGGTACCGCGCCACGATCCGCCCGGTCGCCTCGATACCGTCCACGCCCGGCATCCGTACGTCCATCAGGACCACGTCGGGCCGCAGTTCACCGGTCAGACGCACGGCCTCGGCGCCGTCACCGGCCTCGCCGACGGCCACCATGTCGTCCTGCGCCTCCAGCACCATGGAGAACGCCATGCGCAGCAGCGGCTCGTCGTCGACGAGGAGGACTCTGATCGTCATGGCTCACGCTTCGTTTCCGGACAGGGCCAGTACGGCCCGTACCTGCCAGCCGCCGTCGTGGCGCGGCCCCGCCTCGAACTCGCCGCCGTACACCGCGGCCCGCTCCCGCATCCCGTGCAGCCCCTGTCCGCCGGTACGGTCCGGCAGTTCCGCCACGGGACCGTCGTCGGTGATGCGCACGGTGACGTGCTGCGCGGCACAGCGCACCCGGACCTCGGCCCGGGTCCCCGGCGGGGTGTGCTTCAGGGTGTTCGTGAGCGCCTCCTGGACCAGTCGGTAGACGGTCAGCTGCGCCGGGACGGGGACGGCCGAGGGGTCGCCCGAGACGTCGAGGCGGGTGGGCAGCCCGGCCGCGCGGACCTGGTCGGCGAGCGGCTCCAGCTGGGCGATGCCCGGCATCGGGTGGCGCAGCGCGTCGGGCTCGTCGGCGCGCAGTACGCCGAGGAAGCGCCGCATGTCGGTGATCGCCTGCCGGCCGGTCGTCGACACCTGCCGCATCGCGGCGGTGGCCCGCTCCGGGTGCAGCTCCTGGGCGAAGACGGCGCCGTCGGCGAGCGCCACCATCACCGACAGGTTGTGCGTGACGATGTCGTGCATCTCCCGGGCGATACGGGCGCGTTCGCCGGCGACCGCCAGCTGGGACTGCTGGTCGCGTTCCCGCTCCAGCCGTACGGCCCGTTCCTCCAGGAAGGCCAGATGGGCGCGTCTGCTGCGCATGTTCATGCCGATGACGGACGCGGCCACCGCCATCGCGGACAGCCCGACGAACGACTCGACGACCCGCTCCGGCGTCGACCAGCGGACCGACGCGAGCAGCGCACCGGTCTCCAGGACGCCGACGGCGAGCCAGGTGTGCCGCTTCGACGCGTGGGCGGCCACCGTGTACAGCGCGATCAGCAGCGTCATGTCCGTCGGTGTGCGCAGGTTGAGGCACCACTGGACGAAGGCGACCGCCGACATCGCCAGGAACGCCCCGAGCGGTGCCCGTCGCCGCCATACGAGCGGCAGCGTCAGCAGCGCGTTGAACAGCAGCGGTTGCCCCAGGAAGGGGTGAAGGACACGGTGCATCGCCCCCGTCAGCAGCGCGCAGACGGCCGCCGCGAACAGCGCGTCCACCGTCTGCGGCGACAGCCGTGCGCGCAGCCGCAGCCGGGCGCGGTCGGCGACGGCGCGCCACGACCGGGCCCGGCTGCGCACGGCCTGGGGCAGGGCGTAGGTCATCGACGCGCCCCGGCCCCGGCGGTCGCGGCCGCCATCAGGCGTCCCGCCGCCTGAGCGCCACCGCCGCTCCGGCCAGCGCGATCACCGCATACAGGCAGAAGACTGCGAAACCGGTCCACGGCGCCAGCGTATTCGGCTCGGCGTGGACGTGGACGAGCCCCTGCCCCGCCGTGCTCGGCAGGTACTTGTCGATCGCGTCGTACCAGGAGGACGGCAGCGCCTCGACGAGGACCGGAACCACCAGCAGCACACCGAACAGGGTGGCGATGCCGCCCGCGGTGTTGCGGATCAGGGCACCCAGCCCCACCCCGATCAGGCCCACGCCCGTCAGATACAGACCGGCACCGAACACCGCGCGCAGCACGCCCGGGTCGCCCAGGGAGGTCCCGAGATGCCGCCCGGACAGTGCGGCCTGCCCGACGAGGAAGGCGATCAGCGCGGCGGCCGTCATCAGTACCCAGGCGACGACCCCGTACACCAGCGCCTTGGCCCACAGCACCGGCAGTCGGCGCGGCACCGCGGACAGCGAGGCGCGGATCATCCCGGTGGCGTACTCGCCGCTGACCACCAGGACGCCCAGGACGCCGACGGCGAGCTGGGCCAGGAAGAACCCGCGCAGACTCGTCAGCGTCGGATCGAAGTGCAGCCGCTCGCCCGGCGGCAGATGGGACCAGCGGTCGGCGGTGAAGTAGCTGAACAGATAGCCCAGGCCGACCATCGCGACCACCGCGGCCAGCAGGGTGAACAGCGTGGACCGCAGCGACCGCAGCTTGATCCACTCGGAGCGGATCACCTTCAGCTGGGTGACCTCGCCGCGCTCCGCCTCGGGGATCACCGTCGCCGTCACCGTCGTCATGCCGCACGCCCTTCCGTTCCCGCGCCGACGCCCTGCGCCGCGGGTGCCTGGTACTCCACGGCGTCCCGGGTCAGCTCCATGAACGCCTCCTCCAACGACGCCTGCTGCGGCGTCAGTTCGGCCAGGGCGATGCCCTCCTCGGCCGCGACCCGCCCGATCCACTCGCTGGTGATGCCCGTCACCAGCAGCACCCCCGGCTCCTCGGAGGAGACGGTGACGTCCGGGCCCGCCAGCAGTGCGCGCAGCTTCTCCGCCTCCTTGGTGCGTACCCGCACCTGGTCCCCGGCGGCCCGTGCCGTGAACTCCGCGACCGACGTGTCCGCGATCAGTCGCCCGCGTCCGATGACGATCAGGTGCTCGGCGGTCAGCGCCATCTCCGACATGAGGTGTGAGGAGACCAGGACCGTACGCCCCTCGGCGGCCAGTCCCTTCAGCAGGTTACGGATCCACAGGATGCCCTCGGGGTCCAGGCCGTTGACCGGCTCGTCGAGGATCACCGTGGCCGGGTCGCCGAGGAGCGCGCTGGCGATGCCGAGCCGCTGTCCCATGCCCAGCGAGAAGCCGCCGACGCGCTTCTTCGCCACCGCGCGCAGCCCGACGAGGTCGATCACCTCGTCCACGCGGCGCACCGAGATCCCATGGGTGGCGGCGAGCGCCAGCAGGTGGTTGCGGGCACTGCGCCCGGTGTGGATGGCGCGGGCCTCCAGCATCGCCCCCACCTCGTGCAGCGGCGCCCGATGGTCGGCGTAGCTCTTGCCGTTGACCACGGCACGGCCCGAGGTCGGCGTGTCCAGACCGAGAAGCATCCGCATCGTGGTGGACTTGCCGGCCCCGTTCGGCCCGAGGAAGCCGGTGACGGCGCCGGGCCGCACAGTGAAGCTGAGATCTTGCACGGCGGTGCGCTCACCGTAGCGTTTGGTGAGGGAGTGGGCCTCGATCATGAAGAGTCCTCGTCGGAACTAGACGGAAGTCGTCGGGGGCGTCCGTTCGCGACCGGACCTGCATCACGCTAGAACCGGGTCCCACCCGAATCGACAGCCCGTGGAGCGACGTTCCGACGCCCGCGTCTGCATCCGCGGGCTGAGCGACGTACATCCGTCGATGTACGTGCCGACGGCGGGGCAGGCCGTGAACCCCGCCGGACACGCTGCTCGCGGTCTAGTACACGAGCGCCTGCGCCCCGTCCGCCATCGCTTCCTGCACGAACACCTGCGCACCCGCGATCCGGACGCCCTCGATGACGTCCTTCTCCGTGATGTCCCGGCGGGCCGCGCACTGTGTGCACAGCGTGAGCGTGCCGCCGGCCAGGATCGAGTCGACCAGGTCGGGCAGCGGAGCGGCATGCGGCAGCTCGAACTCCGCGGCCCGCCCCGGCAGCGCGAACCACGCGGACTCGCCGGTCAGCCACATCGACACCTCGACGCCGCTGGCCACGGCCACCGCCGCCACCGTGAACGCCTGCGAGCACCGCTCCGGGGCGTCCACGCCCGCCGTCACCTTGATCACGAGCTTCTTAGCCATGCGAGCAGCCTAATCCGGCCGTCGGCGGCCTGGCGGTTCACGGCAGGTGCGCCGCGCGCTGGTGCTGGCGCAGCAGCACGTTCGCGTCGGTGGCCGCGCTGTGGTCGTGGCCGGCGCGGGCGGTCTCCCGGCGGCCGTCCAGCTCGCCGCACTCGACGCAGCCGGGGACGGGCCAGGGTGGGCGGCTGAGGTCCTCCGGGTCCGGCGGTACGGCCCAGGTACGGTCGTTCGCCGCGCGTACGCCCGCACTGATCCGTTCTCTGTCGGTGGCGGGGCGCAGCATCGCCGGATGGGCCTGCCACTCCCTGCCGCCGCCGACGGGGCGCAGTATCGCGTACGGCCCCGACTGGTCCTGGTACTCGCCGACCTGGTCGGTGGCGGTGTCGTAGAGCAGGGTTCCGGGCTCCATGGCATTCGCTCCTTTCGTCCAACATCTATACGAAATGCGAGAGTTGGACTACTCTGCGTGTCGAGGCTGCTACGAGGATGGCCCGGGGGCGGGGTAGGCACGCCGACGACGAGCGGTTCTTCCCCGTCTGGCGGCGCTAATTCCACAAATTCCACGGGGAACCAGGGAGGGGCGCGGTGCCGCAGAGGCGGGTGGTGACGGGGCGTAGCCAGGAGCCCAGGCAACGGTTCGCGGAGGAGCTGCGGTTGCTGAGGGCGGAGCGGGGGGTGAGCTTAAAAGGACTGGCCGAGGAACTGGGCTGGGACGCGTCCAACTTCGGGAAGATGGAGAGCGGGCGGACCCTGGGCAGCCCGGAGCTCGTGGAGGCGCTGGACCAGTTCTATGGGACACCTGGGCTGTTGCTGGCGCTTTGGGAGCTGGCGGTTGGGGATCCGTCGCAGTTCAAGGAGCAGTACCGGAGGTACATGGTGCTGGAGGCCGAGGCGACCAGCCTGTGGCACTACGGAGTGAGCCGTCCGCCAGGGGTGCTTCAGACCCCGGCGTACGTGCGTGAGGCGCTTGCGGCGGGCGGCCTGAAGGGTGAGGAACTGGAGCAGCAGGTCGTCGCGCGCATCGGACGGCAGGCCGTGCTGGAGGGTGACGACGCCCCACCGTTTCGCGTCATTCTCTCGGAGGCGGTGCTGCGCAACTCGTTGCGCGTCCCGGGGGAATGGCGCGAGCAACTGGAGTATCTGGTGGCAGCAGGAGCGCGCCCGAACATCACGCTGCACGTGCTGCCGTTCGGTACCGGGTTGCATCGGCTGGACAGCATGTCCGTCATGTTCCTGCGCCTCGCGGAAGGCCGTACGGTTGCCTATACAGAAAACGACGTACGGGGCGAACTGATCGAAGAAACCAGCCGGGTTGAGCTCCTGCACCGCACCTATGATGACGTTCGTGACCTGGCGCTGAGTCCCGCTGAGTCGCGGACGTTCATCTTGCGGATGCTGGAGGAAGTGCCGTGCGAGCCATCGACTTGAGCAATCTCACGTGGCGCAAGAGCAGCTACAGCAACTCCGACGGTGGCGAATGCGTCGAGGTTTCCGACGATCTTCTCGCCTCCGTGCAGTGGTGCAAGAGCAGCTACAGCAACACGAGTGGCGGCGACTGTGTCGAGGTCTCCGACGATCTCCTGGCCGCAGCCTCCTGGCACAAGAGCAGCTACAGCAACTCCGACGGCGGCAACTGCCTCGAAGTCGCCGCCGGCATCCCCTCCCTCGTCCCCGTCCGCGACAGCAAGGCCCCCGCCCACGGAACCCTCCTCTTCACGGCCTCCTCCTGGTCCGTGTTCGTCGCGGCGGTCAAGACGGACGGCGTCTAAGTCGCCCCGTACGCCTCCGTCGCCACCCGCACGAACGACCGCAGCAGCGGATTCCCGTCCGCCTCCTTCCCCTTCCACGCCAGCACCACCCGGCTCGGCGGCATGTCCTCGACCGGCACCACCGTGAGACCGTCCCCGGGGTCATGGTCGGCCAGGGTCATGCCGACCGTGCCGTTCCAGAGCACGGCCTGCCGGCACTCCTGAACGGCCCGTACCACCGGCCCCTCGGGATGCGGATCTCGGCGCCCGGGTGGCGTTCGCGGTAGGCGCGGGCCAGCCTTCGTACGCCCGGATCCGTGCTGTCGCCCAGGAGGCCGACGGTGAGAACCCCTGCCCCCGCCGCCGTCGCGACCCGTACGCGCAGCCTGTCGGCCTGGTCGAGGAGTGCGTGGGCCTCGTCCAGCAGGACCGCTCCGACCGGGGTCAGGGCGACCCCCGCCGGTGACCGTTCGAAGAGCCGTGCGCCGATCTCGGTCTCCAGGGTCTTGATCGCGCGGCTCAGCGGGGGCTGGCTCATGTGGAGTCGCGCGGCGGCCCGGCCGAAGTGGAGTTCCTCGGAGACCGCCACGAAATAGCGCAGCGTGCGTAGCTCCATTCGCTCCATGCAGCAACGATACCGATCGGGTATGGAGGGGGCGGAACAGGTCTTGGACAGCCGTACCGCCCCGGCCGTCGAATCGAAGCATGACGATTCACGACCATGACCACGATCACGGCAACACGCCCGCTGTAGCCGTCGTCGGCCCGGACGACGGTGAGGTGCTGATGCTCGGCGCCACCCGGATGCGGGTCCTGGAGGACGGCCGTACCACCGGCCACCGCCTCGGCCTCGCCGAGTCCGTGCTCGCACCGCACACCCCCGGCCCGCCGCAGCACCGGCACGCGCGGCACGACGAGGGCTTCTACGTCGTCTCCGGCTCGGTGCGTTTCACGGTCGGGGAGGAGGAGCACGACGCCACGGCCGGGACGCTCGTCATGGTGCCGCCCGGCGCCCCGCACACCTTCGCCAACGTCACCGGCGAACCGGCCGTCATGCTCAGCACGTTCACGCCCGATCTGTACGTCCAGTACTTCCGGGATCTGCGGGACATGTTCGCGGCCGGTACGGCACCGACCCCGCGGGCCCACACCGAGGTGATGAGCCGCTACGGCACCGAACCCGCCACCTCATGAGCGCCGCCCACTGGATCGTGGCCGGTCTGCTCGCCCTCTTCCACCTCTACGCGGGCGGGTTGAAGGCCGTACGGAGCCGGGAGCGGCTGCGGCCGATGATGGCGTGGGTGGACGGCATGCCGATGGCGGCCGTGCGGGCGATCGGGGGCGTCGAGGTGCTCGGCGCGATCGGCCTGGTGCTGCCACGGCTGACCGGCGTCGCGCCCTGGCTGGTCCAGGTCGCCGCGGTCGGCTTCGCGGTCCTCCAAGTGAGCGCGATCGGAGTCCATTTGAGGATGGGAGACCGACAAGTCGCCCTTAATGCACTGCTGTTGCTCACGGCGGTGGTGGCCGGCGGGCTCGCGGCGGTGTCCTGATTGTAATTAATCCCTGTACAACTCACTGAGTTGACCATGAGTCTCCTGTGGAGCGTGGATCAAGGAATCCACGCCCCGTTGCCAACAGGGGGACGAATTGGACTCACCGGAAGCACCACCACCCGAAACACCACCTGCAAGACGGAAGAGCGGCCGCAGCGCCGCACTGATCGCCACCGCCGCCGTGCTCGGCGTCGTCGCGGGCACCTGTGTCGGCTACCTCGTCCAGGCCGACCGCGGGCCCACCGCTCTGCCGCCGCTCTCCCAGCCGTCCGTCGCACAGGCGAAGGGCGCCGGTCCCGAGCCGCTGTCGGCCGCCCGGGACCGGCAGGTCAAGGCCGACGGCGATCTGCGCAAGCTGCTGCTGAAGAAGCCGCGGGGCGCCCGTGCGGCGCCGTTCACGGCGGGCAGCGACGGCTGGATGAGCCTCGCCGACGACGCGGAGACGTACGACAAGCCAGCGAGCGGCTTCGCGGACCTCGTCGCCGGCGAGTTCCGGC
Organism: Streptomyces fuscichromogenes; assembly: GCF_014645815.1. Lineage (GTDB taxonomy): Bacteria > Actinomycetota > Actinomycetes > Streptomycetales > Streptomycetaceae > Streptomyces > Streptomyces fuscichromogenes. The sequence continues at coordinate 70,114 of NZ_BMML01000015.1, forward strand.
GGGCGGCCGTCACGGACTGGCGGGAGAGCGGCACGTACATCGTGGAGGTCCGCCTGATCCAGTACCGCCAGGAGGAGACGCTCGGGGCGGCCGAGGCGGCCGGCAACGGCTACTACTGGGCCGACAAAGCCGCCGGTACGGACGGCTGGCCGATACCCGGTACCGGCGACGGCATGGCGTACGTCCACAACAAGCCCGCGAGCAAGCCGGGTTACGTGGACGTGTACACGGCCGAGGCGCATGCGTGGCGCGGTGACATCGCCATGGAGATCTGGGTCTACGACACGAAGCCGGTCCCGAAGTCGAAGGTGATGGACCTGGCGAAGCGGCAGATGGAGCGGCTGTGAGCGAGGAACTGTCCAGCGAGGCCGGCGGGGTCGCCGAAGTGGCCGAGGTCGGCGACACCGGCCGGTCCAGCGGACGTGACCGGCGCCGGATCGCCAGGATCGCCGGGGTCGGTGTGCTGCTCGTCGCCGTCGTCGTGGGGGTCGCCGGCACCTCCGTGAGGGTGAGCGGCGCCGACCGGGATCCGGGAGCCCCGAGCTGGGACCTGCCGAGGACCGTCAAGGAAAGGGCGAAGGAGGCGGCGGCCGGGGGAACCGGTCTGCAGGCTCTACTGCTGCCCTTCGGCACCGACGGGTTCGGGCGCGGCCCGGACATCGGGCGGTTCGGCTCCGACGCCCGGCTGTCCGGCAGCCAGGCCGGCGACCTGCGCAAGGAGTCGATCAAGGATCTGCCCCGCTCCCAGCGCACGGAGCTGGAGCGGCTGATCGACGAGCAGCAGACCAAGGGCATGGCGATGCGCAGCTACCTGAGCACCGAGGAGGCGACCAACAGCACGCTGTACGCGGCCCGTGCCTACACCGTCAGCATCGTGCTGTCACAGCTGGGCGACCAGCGGACCGTGCGGAACGTCGCCACGGCCCAGCAGGAGTTCTTCGATGCACTGAAGATCTTCCGCAAGGGCCCGGAGGTGAAGGGCCACAAGGACGCCGCCTGCTTCCTGCCGCCCGCCGACCCGGACGAGAAGCTCGACACGATGGTGTGCTCCGCGTACGTGGGCGACGTGCTGGTCAGCGCGACGGCCACTGGCGCCAAGCCGCTGGACCAGAAGGGTGTGGCGCTGTTGCTCGGCGAGCAGCTGGACCGGATCAAGAACCCGGGAGTGGCGGTATGACCATGAACCAGCCCGAGCAGGCCGAGCAGCGCGTGCAGCCCGTGCAGCCTGTGCAGGCCGAGCTGCCGGAGTCTGTCGATGGCCTTCCGGGGACCGAGCCGCGGCCCGCGCAGAAAGACCGCCGTCGGCTCCGGGGTGTCCTCCGCTGGGTCTCGGCCGTCGCCGTCCTCGCGTTCGTCGGTACCGGGACGGCGTACGGCATCTCGCGCGCGGACCGGACGGACGTACCCGGCCTGGCCACGCACTCCGACGGACGCTGGGAGTACCCCACCCTGGTGAAGCCGCCGCTGCCGGCCGGCAGCCCGGCGCCGTTCGCCGAGGCCAACAAGGTGAACGCGCACTACGCCGACCTGCGCCGGCTGGTGCTGCCCGCGCCCCGGGGCGCCACCGCCGACGGCGCCCTGCGCGGTACCGACGGCTGGCTGGCGACCAAGGACTTCCTCACGCTGTACGCCGCCAAGGCGGACCGTGCGGAGCTCGCCGGAAAGCTGGCCGACTACGGGCTCCGGCATGTCGCGGCCCGTGGCTGGACCACCCCGGACGGTACGCACACCGGGATCTACCTGCTTCAGTTCGGCAGCGCCACACTCACCGAAAAGCTGCTGAACACCGAGATGATCGCCCAGGACACGCCCGCCTACACGGTGCGCGGCGCCGACACCTACCTCCGGGACGAGGACTTCCCGGACGTCGCCAGGCTCAGTGACGTACTCCTGGCCCCGTACACGGAGGACAAGCCGTACGGCGCCGAGCAGGTCCGGATGGCCTACCTGGCGGCCGGCGACACCTTCGCCGTGATCGTCCAGTCCCGCAAGGGCAGCGCCCTCGCCGTTCCCTTCGAGCAGACGGTGACCCTGCAGAGCGAACTGCTGAGCTGACCTCGCCAAGAGCCACCGGCCCCGGCCGCGTAAGCTGGGGCCCGGCTCTTGTACGTACGCCCACCCTCGCTCAAGGAGCACCCGTGGAAGCCTTCTTCGAAACCCTGCTGGTCCTGGTCTGCGTCGGCGTCCTCGCGTTCGCCGGGCTCACCGTGAAGAAGCTGTACCAGGGCCAGCGCTGATCCGCACCGTCGTCTAGGAAACCGCCGCCATGATCGAGATTCCGTCCGACCTGCACAAGGACCTGGTTCCGCTCGCCTTCCTGCTGGGCAGCTGGGCCGGTGCGGGTGTCCATGACTTCCCGGGCTCGGAGAAGTGCAACTTCGGCCAGGAGGTCACCTTCAGCCACGACGGACGGGACTTCCTGGAGTACCACTCCCAGACCTGGGTGCTGGACCAGGACGGGAACAAGGTCCGCCCGCTGGAGACCGAGCACGGCTTCTGGCGTATCGACGCGCACCGCAAGGTCGAGATCACGATGGTCCGCGACGGCGGCGTGATCGAGATCTGGTACGGCGAGATGGCCGACAAGAAGCCGCAGATCGACCTGGTCACGGACGCGGTGGCGCGGACCGCCTCCGCCGAGCACTACAGCGGCGGCAAGCGGCTGTACGGCTACGTCAAGAGCGACCTGATGTGGGTCGGCGAGAAGCAGACCCCCGAGGTCGAGCTGCGCCCCTACATGTCGGCCCACCTGAAGAAGGTCGTCACCCCGGAGGACGTCGAGCGCTGGGCCAAGGCCCTCCCCGACGACATGCCGGACGACGGGATCGCGTTCTTCAAGTAGTTCCGAACTCCGGAAGTGGTTCTAGACTTTCGGTGTGGTGAGCACCGACTGGAAGAGCGACCTCAGGCAGCGCGGCTACCGGCTGACGCCGCAGCGGCAACTCGTGCTCGAAGCCGTGGACACGCTTGAGCACGCGACCCCCGACGACATCCTCGGCGAGGTGCGCAAGACCGCGTCGGGGGTCAACATCTCCACGGTCTACCGGACCCTGGAGCTCCTGGAGGAGCTGGGGCTGGTCAGCCATGCCCACCTCGGGCACGGTGCGCCGACGTACCACCTGGCCGACCGGCACCACCACATCCACCTGGTCTGCCGCGACTGCGAGAACGTGATCGAGGCGGACGTGGCGGTGGCCGCGGAGTTCACCGCCAAGCTGCGGCGGGAGTTCGGCTTCGAGACGGACATGAAACACTTCGCGATCTTCGGGCGTTGCAAGGACTGCGCGCTCAAGAGAGCCAAGTCGGCAACCGTCCAGAGTTCAATTACCGAGTCGTAGGCTTACGGATATGAAGAGCCCCCTGCTGTCCCTGCCCGGAGCCGTGTCCGCCGAGGGCGTGGACGAAGGCGTCGCCGCCCACTACGGCGACCTGTTCCGCGAGCAGCGCGCCCTCGCCGACGGCGCCGGCTTCGTCGACCTCTCGCACCGCGGGGTCGTGGCCGTCACCGGCGAGGACCGGCTGAGCTGGCTGCACCTGCTGCTCACCCAGCACGTCAGCGAGCTGCCCGTGGGCGAGGCCACCGAGGCGCTGATCCTCTCCGCGCACGGCCACATCGAGCACGCGCTGTACCTGGTCGACGACGGAACGACGGTCTGGGCGCACGTCGAGCCCGGCACCCAGGAGGCGCTGATCGCCTACCTGGAGTCGATGAAGTTCTTCTACCGGGTGGAGGTCGCCGACCGGACCGCCGACTTCGCGGTGGTCCACCTGCCGGCGGGCTCGATCGCCGAGGTGCCGGACGGCGTCGTCGTACGCGAGACGGCGTACGGCCGAGACCTCTTCCTGCCCCGTGCCGACCTGGAGTCGTACGCCGCGAAGTCGGGCCCGGCCGCCGGGCTGCTCGCCTACGAGGCGCTGCGCGTCGAGCACCACCGGCCCCGGCTCGGCTTCGAGACCGACCACCGGACCATCCCGCACGAGCTGGGCTGGATCGGCACCGCGGTGCACCTCCAGAAGGGCTGCTACCGGGGCCAGGAGACGGTGGCCCGGGTGCAGAACCTCGGCAAGCCGCCGCGCCGCCTGGTCTTCCTCCACCTGGACGGCAGCGAGGTGCACCTGCCGCCGCACGGCGCCGAGATCCGGGTGGCCGACGAGGGCGCGGACGGCCGGAAGATCGGCTTCGTGACGACGTCGGTACGCCACTTCGAGCTGGGGCCGGTGGCCCTGGCGCTGGTCAAGCGCAACCTCCCGGCGGACGCCCGGCTGGTCGTGGGGGAGACGGCCGCGGCACAGGAAGTGATCGTCGAGCCGTAGCCCCGCCGCGGGACCGGTCCGGCCGGGCCCTCAGATCTCCAGCAGCACGGTGAACGGGCCGTCGTTCGTCAGCGACACCCGCATCTGCGCCCCGAACCGCCCGGTCGCCACGGTCGCCCCCAGCGACCGCAGCCGGGCCACCACCTCGTCCACCAGCGGCTCGGCCACCCCGCCGGGCGCCGCCGCGTTCCAGGTCGGCCGCCGCCCCTTGCGCGCGTCGCCGTACAGCGTGAACTGGCTGACGACGAGCAGGGGCGCGTCGATGTCGCTGCACGACCTCTCGTCCGCCAGCATCCGGACCGACCAGAGTTTCCGGGCGAGTTGGGCGGCCTTCTCCTTCGTGTCGTCGTGCGTCACGCCGACGAGCACGCACAGCCCCTCGCCCTCGATCGCGCCCACCGTCTCGCCGTCCACGACGACGCTCGCGCCGTCCACCCGCTGTACCACCGCTCGCATGCCGACCATCATGCCCGGTGCCCGTACGGCCCTCGCAGGGGGCTGCCGTGGGGCACATTATTGATCCTTAACGTCCCAACTAGGGCCGTTCGGGGGCACTCGGTCACATTGCGGCCACTTGGGGTGGCACCATGCTTCCACACACCGGTCGAGGGGACGGTAGAGGCGTATGAGCACACCGAGCACCGGGCGACTGAAGACGCAGGGGACACCGAGCCTGCACCGGCCGCCCGCACAGCGCGGCGAGGACATCCCGCTGCCCGCCGAGACACCGGAGCACGACCTGGCCCACCTGAGCCTGCCCGAGCTGCGGGTCCTGCGCCGGGACGCACAGCGCGACGAGGCCGACCTGAGTTACGTACGGCGGCTGCTCCAGGGCCGTATCGACATCCTGCGCGCGGAACTGGCCCGCCGCTCCCCGGCGGGTGCCGCCTCCGTGGTGGACCGACTCCCGGAGATCCTCACGGACGCCCCGGCCCGCCACCGCTCCTCGGCCCGCCATGTCACCCTGGGCACCCCGCACAAGGAGGAGTACGGCAGGCTGGCCGCCGACATGCTGGCCGAGGTCGAACTCTCCGACCTGGAGGCCCGCACCGACACCGAGCTGACGGCGGCGATGGGCCGCCTGGTCCGCTACGAACAGGAGGTGTCGCGGCGAAGGCAGCGCCTGCAGCGGACGGCCGACGACTCCAGCGGCGAGATCACCCGCCGCTACCGGGAGGGCGAGGCCCAGGTCGACGATCTGCTGACGTGAGGCGCAGCGCCCCTTTTTGGTCTTTCAGGGGCGCCGCGCTGTATCCGACATTGCGGCTCCGCCGCGTGGGCGCGACAAGCCCCCACCCACCCGCACCCGAAATTCGATCGGCACCACCCCGACCCACCACCTACCGTGCTGTCATGACTGACGCCGTCGAAGTCCGCCCCATAACCGAACCCGAACTCGCCGACTGGCACCGCGCCCTGTCCACCGGCTTCCTCCAGACCCCCACCCTCTCCGCCGACCAACTCGACGCCCGGCGGAGGCAGTTCGTCGCGGGCAGACTCCTCGGCGCCTTCGACGGCTCCCGCTGCGTCGCGACGTTCCGCTCCTTCGACCAGGAGCTGACCGTGGTCGGCGGCGCGACCGTCCCCGCCGACGCCGTCTCCAACGTCACCGTGACCCCCACCCACCGCCGCCGCGGCCTGCTGACCCGCATGATGAGCCAGGACCTGGCCGCGGCGAAGGAGCGCGGGGACGTGGTCGCGACCCTGATCGCCGCCGAGTACCCGATCTACGGCCGCTACGGCTTCGGCCCGGCGACCACGCTCACGGAGTGGACGGTCGAGGTCTCGCGGGCCGGCCTGGACAAGCGCTGGTCGCGCCCCGAGGACGGCGGCCGGATCGACCTCGTCGACGGCGAGGACATCCGCAAGCTCGGTCCCGACCTGTACGAACGCTTCCGGCGCGGCACCCCGGGCGCGGTCAGCCGCAGCGACCTGTGGTGGCAGCTGCGCACCGGAGCGGTCCGCTTCGACGAGGAGTGGAAGGAGCCCTACTTCGCGGTGTACCGCTCGGCGGCCGGCGAGGTGGAGGGCATGGCGTCCTACGAGTCGGACGACAACTGGCAGGGCAAGCAGCCGTACGACACCGCGGACGTGCAGTGGCTGTTCGGCACGAGCCCGGCGGCCGAGCGCGCGCTGTGGCACTACCTGTGCTCGATCGACTGGATCACCAGGGTGAAGAGCGGCCGGCGGTCGCCGGACGACCTGCTGCCGCACTACCTGCCGGACCCGCGCGCCGCGCGGATCACCACCCAGGCGGACTGGCTGTGGGTGCGGATCCTGGACGTCGTACGGGCTCTGGAGGCACGGACGTACGACAGCGCCGGGTCGCTGGTCCTCGATGTGGTCGACCGGCAGGGGCTGGCCGGCGGCCGGTTCCGGCTGGACGCCTCCCCCGACGGCGCGTCCTGCACCCCGACCACCGACACCCCCGACATCGCCCTCGGCATCGCCGAGCTGGCGAGTGTCTGGCTCGGAGACCAGTCCGTGGCGCGGCTGCACACCCTCGGACGGGTCCAGGAAGAGCGAGTGGGCGCCGCCCGGGAGGCCGACGCCCTGCTGCGCGCGTCCGGGCGGCCTTGGTGCCCGGACATCTTCTGAGGCGGGTCTCCCTCCTCCTGGGACGGGTGCCTGAATCACCTTGTTCAGCTGTGTCTGTGCTGCTCATCCGTAGCGAGCTGTGAAGTTGTGGCTGTGCGGGTCTGCCTGTGTTCGGTTGTCGGTGTTCAGTTGTGGCTGTGCTGGCCGTGCGCCCCTGCGGCGGGCCCTGGTGGACCGGGCTCCCGGCTCCCCTCCGGAAGGGAACCCGGATGGCCAACCGCCGAGGAAGTATGACCATGTTGCATGAGTTGGTGACCAACTCCACAGTACTTATCTCCACTTGGATGCGACTCATAACCACCTTCCCGTGAACTGCCGAAAGATGGCGGGAAGTTGTACTGTTTGTCCGTGGACCCGGAACTCGCCTCCGTCAATGGACGGAAGAGGTCACAGCGGCCTCAGGCGTCACACCGCGAGGTGGCCGACGAACTGCGCACCCGGATCAGGTCCGGGGTGCTGCGGCCGGGCCAGCGCATGCCCACGCAGGCCAAGCTGGCCGACGAGTTCGGCGTGGAGCGGGGGGCCGTGCGGCAGGCGCTGCGCATTCTGCAGTCGGAGCACCTGCTCACCAACGTCTCGAAGGGCGCTCCGGCGACGGTGGCCCCGGAGCCGGCCCCGGCACGGCTCGCGGTGGGCCCGGAGGCGCCGCCGCAGCCGACCATGGTGGCCCTGACCCCGCGCATAGAGGCGGCCTTCGCGGCCTCGCACGTGAAGATCGACGCCCTCTGCCTGACCTCGGTCTCGCTCAACCTCGCGCTCGGCGGGCCGTTGCGGCTCATCCACGCGGGGCGGCTGGAACCGGCCAAGATCGACGTCCGGGTGCTGCTGCCGAGCCGGAACATCGACCTCGCGTTCCCGACGGCGGTGTCGGCCGACGCCTCGGCCGAGGACGCGGTGCACGACCGCTGGCTGGCCCAGCGCAACGCGCAGGGACAGGTGCTGCGGCACAACCTGCTGGCGCTGCGCGCCACGCACGGCATCGACGTCCAGGTCGCCTTCCGGGCGCTGCCGTTCACCCCGCCGGTCAAGCTGTATTTGCTCAACGGCGCGGAGGCGCTGCTCGCGTACTACACGCTGGGGCGCCATGAGCGGGAGATCGACCACGAGCACCTCCAGACGTACGACGCCGAGGGCACGCGGTCGATGCTCTTCGCCTTCGAACAGGGCGCGGGGCTGCGGGACACCACGTTCGTGGACCAGTCCCACCGGTGGTTCAACGCCCTGTGGCAGACGATCAGTTCGGAGCTGGAGCTGACGTCCTAGAAACTGTCGGGCAGGCTCTGGAACTGTCGGGCAGGCCCTGGGTCCTGCCGCGCACCGCCGGGTCCTCAGAGTGCGGGTCCGGCGAGCATCAGCGCCAGCAGGACGGCGCCGGCGGAGCTGAACGCCGGGCTCTTGGCCTTGATCCCCACGGTGAGCAACAACAGGCCGATAATGCCAGTGGCACCGTACTTCGACTGGACGATCTGTTCGAAGCCGACGACGAAGACGGCGGAGAGGAGAGCGAGTGCGGCAGGCATGGTGGTTCCCCCCATCGGTCGGGAAGCAGAGCTTCCGCCAACTCGGTCGAGTTGGTTGCCAACTCTGATTAAGTTGTCCCCAGTTGGCTACTGGTTATAAACAACCTTCAAACAACTCCCGTCAGATGGATCAAAGTTGTAGCGTTTGGTCGTGACTCAGGAGAACGTGGCAGTGAACGCCGGCAGCACACCTCAGGAGATCGCCGACACCCTGCGCAAGCGCATCCGCTCGGGCGACCTCAGGGCGGGCGACCGCCTGCCCACCCAGGCCGAGCTGGCCGAGGAGTTCGGCGTGGAGCGGGGGACCGTGCGTCAGGTCGTGCGGGCACTGCAGGACGACGGTTTCCTCGTCGACGTCGGCAAGGGCAGCCCGCCGCGCATCGCCGAGCCGCCGCGTCCGGCGCTCGACGAACCCCAGCCGACGATGGTCGGCCTCGGCCCCCGCATCACGGAGGCGTTCGCCGCCCCGCACGTCCGCATCGACGCCGCCTGCCTCACCGCCCAGAGCCTGCTGCCGGCGCTCGCCGAGCCCCTGCGCATGATCCACGAGGGCCGGATCCGCCCCGAGCGCATCGACGTCCGCGTGCTGCTGCCCAGCCGGGACATCCCCCTCGCCTTCCCGACGGCGGTCGACGGCGACGACGACACGGTCCACACCCGCTGGCTCGGCATGCGCAACGCCCAGGGCCAGGTCCTCCAGTACAACCTCCAGGGGCTGCGCTCCACCCACAAGATCGACGTGAACGTCACCTTCCGGGCCCTGCCGTTCACCCCGCCGATCAAGCTGTACCTGCTCAACGGCGCGGAGGCGCTGTTCGCGTACTACACGGTCACCCGCCGCGAGGAGCAGACGGAGGACGGACCGCTCGACATGTACGACGCCGTCGGCTCGGAATCCCTGCTCTTCTCCTTCGAGGGGCGCGCCGGACACCGGGACGCCGCGTTCGTGGAGCAGTCGCAGAAGTGGTTCAACGCCCTCTGGGAAACCATCACGACGGACCTGACACTCTTCTAGTGACTTCTGATGCGAAGCAGACTGGACCGGTGACGGCCAAGGGCAAGGACGCGACCGAAGAGATCACGGAAATGGCCAGAGGTGCCCGGGTCGTCCTCTGGGACTTCGACGGGCCGATCTGCGGTCTGTTCGCGGGCCATTCGGCACAGGTCGTCGCCGACGGTCTGGTGAAGTGGCTGGAGGGCCGGGGCCTGCACGGTCTGGTCACGGAGAACGAACGCGACTCCCTGGACCCGCAGGTCCTGCTGCGCGCCGTGGGCCGCCGGCACCCCGGCAGTGACCTGGTCGCGGAGTTGGAGGAACGTCTCACCAAGGAGGAGCTGCGGGCCACGTCGACGGCGATGCCGACGGCGTTCGCGGACATCCTCGTCCAGACCTGGCGGGCGCGCGGCGCGCGCATGGCGGTGACCACCGACAACTCCCCGCGGGTGGTCCGCGCCTACCTGGACGACCGTGGCCTCACCTCGTGCTTCGCCCCGCACATCTACGGCCGCACCCGGGACCTGCACCACCTCAAGCCCGACCCGCACTGCCTCAGACGCGCCCTCAGCGCGATGGGGACCGCACCCGGCGAGGCCCTGATGATCGGCGATTCCCCCACCGACCTCCAGGCGGCCGAACGGGCGGGCGTGCCGTTCCTGGGCTACGCGCGTAACGACGAGAAGACCAAGCTGCTGACCGAGGCCGGCGCGGGCCATGTCGTCGGCTCGCTGCAGCCGTTGCTGATGATGCTGCGGAACTGAGGAGCGGTCCGGCCGGCGGCGGGGAGGGGCGGGGAGCGGCGGGGCGGGGCGGGACGGGACGGAGGCCGTGGACCCGCCCGGAATCCGCTCGCCTTCCAGCCGTAGCTTCCGTGTGATCCAGCGGGGTTTCCGTTGCGCTAGAGTGCCGATCCATCTGAGCAAACCGCTCGGTCGCGTGCGTATGAGGGGATGGCCAAAAAGGCCGGCCTCGGACGGCCGTGCCGACGGGCGACCGTACAGCTGAGCGACCTTTCACCCGCCAGGGTCACTCCACCGCCCCTCGACTCGTGTCGTGCGTCACCTGGACATACCGTTTCCCTGCCCGACCCACGCGATACCGCGCGCGTACCACCCCCGGAGCGACCAGTGGGTGCACCGCCTGTCCCCCCTGTCGCCACCGGGAGAGACACCGACAGGCCTCTGCTCGACGACGAGTACGAGGCGTTCCTGGGCCATGCGGCGGCACAGGGGCTGGCGAGCAGCGGCTTCCACAACCAGAACTACGTCCTCCCCCTGACGGAGCCCATGGCGCGGCGGCTGGGCCGGGAGTCCGGCGCCGCCGTGACCGTCCGCGTGCGGAGGACCGACGCCCTCTCCGTGGTGATCCGGACCTGGGACAACGAGGCGCCGATCCTGCGGGCGATCCAGGGTGTGCTGCCCAACGTGCCCGAGTGCCTCTTCGAGGGGAATCGCTTCACCATCCACAGCTTCGTGGCCGGGGTCCCGCTCTCCAGCGTCTGTGAGAACGACAAGCCGGTCGCCGCCGCCCTGCTGAACGACCTGGCGGGGCTGTTCGCCCGGATGACCCAGGTGCGCGGTACCGCGTTGCCGGCGCTGCCGTCGATGTGGCCGCGCAACCACACGGACAGCCAGGGGTTCCTGCGGGCGCTGGCCCGGATGGCGGACCTCCAGATCCGCCAGGCCAACGGGCCCGCGTACGGCTGGCTGTTCGCCGCCCTCGGCGTTCCCGAGGACGCCCTGCTCCGCTTCGCCGACCGGGTCCCCGCGCTGACCCGGCGCCCGTACGGCCTCCTCCACGCCGACCTGCACCGCGACAACCTGATCGTGTCGCCGGACGGCAGCACGCCCCTCAGCTGCGTCGACTGGGAGCTGGCCACCTTCGGCGACCCCCTGCACGACCTGGCGACCCATCTGGTCCGGATGCGGTATCCGGCCCACCAGTGGGACGACGTCGTGGAGACATGGGTGACCGGCGTACGGGCGGTGCGGCCCACCGCCACCCACGGGGTGCACAAGGACCTGCGCCACTACGTGGACTTCGAACGGGCCCAGTCCGTCTACCCGGACGTGATGCGGGCCGCGAAGTCCCTGGCGGAGTCCTTCGACGAGAAGAACCTGCGCGAGGCGACGGCGGCGGTCCGCCGCGCGCTGGAGGCGGGCGCCGAGCCGCTGCGGCTGCGTACGGTGCCGGGCGACCGGGAGATCGAGCGCGTCCTGTTCCGCTGGGCCGCCGCCGCCCCGGCCTACGGGGCCGGGCACGGCCGGATCGCCGCCGACTTCATGGAATGGCGGCAGGACCGGCGGGTCCCCGAGCACCCCGACTTCCCGCACTCCGCGGTGCGTGCGGCCCTGTTCCTGGAGGGCACCGCACCGGCCCGCCAGGTGTTCAAGGGCACCGCGCACCTCAACTCGGTGATCCGGGTGCCCGGCATCGGCTTTCCCGTGGTGATCCGCCGCAAGGTGCCGCACGTCTGCCGCCGTGAGCCCACCTGCCTCAGCGAGCACGCGGTGCTGCGCGCGATCGAGAGCTCCGGAGCCGCCGTGGCCGCCCCCCGCGTCCTGGCGCTGGGCGAGAGCCACTCCCGCTACCACGTCGCCTACTCCCGGGACCGCTTCGCCATCCACACCTACGAGGTTCCGGGCGGCGACACCGACCGCACCCCCGACCACCCGGTGCACGGTCTGCGCCCGCAGGAGGCGGACGGTCTCGTCGACCAGCTGGCCGCGCTCACCGGGGTCGACCACACCCAGCTGGACCCCGCCTCCGGCGAGCCCGACTTCTACCGCTGGCTGACCGAGCAGCTCGTCGCCCTGGTCGCCGGCCTCCCCAAGGACTCCCAGCAACTGGCCCGCTTCGTGGGCCTGCCCGACGCCCCCCGGCTGCGGGAGATCCTCGCCCGGCACAGCGTCGGCCGGCGGGCCCCGGCCCTGCTGCACGGCGACCTCAACCCCTGGAACCTGGTCCGCCGCGACGACCGGCTCGCGCTGACCATCATCGACTGGGAGATGGCCCTGGTCGGCGATCCGCTGTACGACCTGGTGCGGCACATGCACCTGACCCCCACCCGGCCGGAGATCCGGGACCGGATGTTCCGCCGCTGGGAGCGTGTGCTGGACGCGCGGTACACCGGCGACTGGCAGCGGGACTGGCGGGTGTACCGCTGGATCGAGATCGTCCGCTCGGCCTATGTCGACCTGGACCGGCTGGTCACCGGAGCGAGCCTGGACGCCCCCAACGTCCGCCGGGCCCTGGACTCGTACGCCATGACGCTGGCGGCGGCCAAGGGCTCCCTGGGCCTGCCCGCCCGGACCGCCGCGGACCCACGCCTCGCCCGCGCTCTGGCCTAGCGGTGTCCTGGCGGTGTCCTGGCGGTGTCCTGGCGGTGTCCTGGCGGAGGGTGCCTCGCCGTCCACCCCGGCGGGTGCTGATCCGTATGCGTGCGACGCGTGCTCTCCCGGCTCGCGGAGCGGCTCGCGGCCGGCGGCCCGACGCCCGCTGCGTAGGCTCGCCCCATGGGTGAGATGGGCCTGCGCGAGCGCAAGAGGCGGCGGATGTACGAGGACGTGTCGGACATCGCCGTGCGGCTGTTCCTGGCGAAGGGGTTCGAGGCGGTTTCGGTCGCCGAGGTGGCCGCCGCGGCCGGTATCTCCAAGCCGACGCTGTTCCGGTACTTCCCGGCCAAGGAGGACCTGGTCCTGCACCGGATCGCCGACCACGAGACGGAGGCCGCGCGGCTGGTCGCCGGGGCCGGGTCGCCGGTCGGTGTGCTGCGGGCCCACTTCCTCGACGGACTCGGGCGCAACGACCCGATCACCGGGCTCAACGACCACCCCCAGGTGCTCGCCTTCCACACCCTGCTCAACAGCACCCCCACCCTGGTCGCCCGGCAGCACGCCTACCTGGAGCGGTCGGAGGCCGCGCTCGCCGAGGCCCTCGGCGGCACCCTGGACGCCCGGCTGGCGGCCGGCCAGCTCATCGCCGTCCAGCGGATCCTGGCGCAGGACAACTGGCGGCGGATCGCGGCGGGGGAGCGGGTCGAGGACGTGCGGGAGGACGCGGTGCGGGCGGCGGAGCGGGCCTTTGGCCGGCTGGAGCGGTCGCTGGCGGACCGCGGCTGAGTCGCGGTAATAAATTTAACCCGGTCACGCTTTCTCGTCTACGCTGTCCCCATGCAGCAGGAACTCGACCGCGAACGCGCCTACCACGACACCTGCCGTGCCGCCCTCGCCCGCATGGTCGAAGGCGCCGTCGAGCACGTCGTCACCGGCGAGGACGTCTCCGCGTCCGGTGCCGACGCCGAAGTGCTCGGGTACCGGCTGCGCAGCCGGGCCAAGGAGATGCGCGAGCTGCCGAAGGGCCCGCTGTTCTTCGGCAAGCTGGACTTCGACGCGGGAGAGCACGCCGGGCAGAGCTACCGCATCGGCCGGCTGCGGATCAGCGAGGAGCCGACCGCCCCGCCCCTCGTCGTCGACTGGCGCGCCCCCGTCTCCCGCGCCTTCTACCAGGCCGGCCCCGACGACCCGCAGGGCGTGGCGGTCCGGCGGCGGTTCGGCTGGGCGCCCGGCAGCCACGGCGACTCCGCCGACCTCACGGGGATGGAGGACGAGCGGCTCGGCAAGGGGGAGTCGGGGACCGGGACACTGCTCACCCATGAGATCGAACGCCCCCGGGTCGGCCCCATGCGGGACATCGCCGCCACCATCCAGCCCGACCAGGACGACCTGGTCCGGGCCGGCCTCGCCGACTCCGTCTGCGTCCAGGGCGCCCCGGGCACCGGCAAGACCGCCGTCGGCCTGCACCGCGCCGCCTACCTCCTCTACACCCACCCGCAGCGCATCCGCCGCTCCGGCCTGCTGATCCTCGGCCCCAACCGCACCTTCCTCTCCTACATCTCCGAAGTCCTCCCGGCCCTGGGCGAGACCGGCGTACGGCAGGCCACCCTGGGCGAGGAGATCGCCCGCCACCGGGCCACCGGCACCGACTCCGACCGGGCCGCCGGGCTCAAGCACGACCCCCGGATGGCCGAGGTCCTGCGCCGGGCGCTGTACGCCCACGTCTCCACCGACGGCATCGACGCCCTCTCGCTCTCCGACGGCACCTACACCTGGCGGGTGCCCGCGGGTGCGCTGGCGCGGATCGTCGAGGAGGTACGGGACGAGGAACCGCCGTACGGCGTCGGGCGCGAGCGGGTGCGGGGGCGGGCGATGCGAGCCGTACAGCTCCAGGCCGAACGGCGGGCCGGGCCGCAACCGGCCGCCTGGACACGGCGGCTGGAACGGTCACGGGCGATGAGCGGCTACCTCGACGCGGTCTGGCCGAAGGTGCGTCCCGAGCAGGTGGTCGCGGAACTCCTCACGGACAGCGGGGTGTTGGCGAGGGCCGCCGAAGGGCTCCTCACCGACGACGAACAGCGTGACCTGCGCTGGCCCCGCCCGCCCCGCTCGTACAGGTCCGCACGCTGGTCGACCGCCGACCTGGTCCTCCTCGACGAGGTCGCCGGGCTCGTCGAACACCCCGAGGGCTACGGCCATATCGTCGTGGACGAGGCCCAGGACCTCTCTCCCATGGAGTGCCGGGCGATCGCCCGCCGCGCCGTCTTCGGCTCCCTCACCGTCCTCGGCGACCTGGCCCAGGCCACCACCCCCTGGTCGGCGCGGAGTTGGGGCACGGTACTGCGGCACCTCGGCAAGCCAGACGCCGTCGTCGTCCCCCTCACCGCCGGCTTCCGCGTCCCGGCGGCGGTCGTGGACCTCACCAACCGGCTGCTGCGACGCCTGGGTACGGACGTGCCTCCTGCCAAGTCCTACCGCGGCGACGGCGAGGTGACGATCCGCCCGACGGACGACGTGCACGCGGCGACGGTCACCGCCGTGCGGGAGGCCCTGGCCCACGAGGGGTCGGTGGGGGTCGTGGCGGCGGACGCGCAGGTGCCCGCCGTACGCGCGGCGCTGACCGCCTCCGGCATCGAACCGGCGAACCCGGACGAACCGGGCGCCCGGGTGGCCGTGATCCCGGCGAGCATGGTCAAGGGCCTGGAGTACGACCATGTGGTGGCCGTCGAACCGGCGGCGGTGGCGGATGCCGAGGAACGGGGGCTGCACAGGCTGTACGTGGTCCTGACGAGAGCGGTGTCCAGGCTGGATGTCGTGCACTCCAGAGGGCTGCCTTTCTGAGCAGGTGTCCTTCTTCCTGGCGCGTCAGAGTCGAGCTCAGCCAGGCACCGGATCCTCGGAGGCGGGCAGCGGTTGTGTGGTCCTCGGGGCCAGCGCGCGGACGGAGGGGGTGGCGACCATGGCGAGGGTGGCGAGGAGGATGAGCGCGGCGGCCGCGTAGAGGGTGGCATGGAGGCCGAGGAGGAGTACGGCGGGTCCGGCGGCGAACTGGGCGAGCGGGAGCGCGAGGTAGGAGCCGAGGTCGTCGTAGGCGTAGACGCGGGCAAGGCGGTCCTCGGGAATCTGTTCGTTGAGGGTCGAGTACCAGGCGACGCCGGCCTGTTCGACGCCCACGCCCGCGACGAAGTTGGCCACGACCAGCAGCCAGGTGTACGGGGCGAGCGCGAGCAGCAGCGGGATCGTCGCCGTCAGGCCCATCAGTGCGCAGCCGGCCAGGATCGCGCGCCGGGGCCGCCAGCGCAGCGACAGTACGCCGCCGGCGACCGCGCCGAGCGAGCCCGCGGCAAGGGCCAGACCCCAGCCGCTACGACCGATCCCAGTGGTGTCGGCGACGGCCGGGCCCAGCACGGTGAACGAGGCAGTGAGACCGGCGTTGAGGAAGCAGAAGGCCACCACGATCACCCACACCCAGCTGCGCGAAGTGAACTCCCGCCAGCCGACGCGCAATTCATGCACCACACCGGGGCTGGGCGCGGGCGGCGCGACCTGAACGCGGACCAGCGCGAAGAACGCGGCGGCGAGCGCGAAGCTGAGCGCGTCGACGGCCAGGCCCCAGCCGGGGCCGACCGCGGCGACCAGTACCCCGCCCAGCGAGGCGCCCACGATCGCCGCGCTGCTGCCCGCGATCCGGGAGAGCGCGAGCGCGGCGCGGCGAGAGACGGCCGGAACGGTCTGGGGCAGCAGTGCCTGGGCGGCGGGCTGGTAGCAGGAACTGGACGCCCCGTTGACCGCGGCGAGCACCATGAGCAGGGGGATGGCGGCGCTGTGGGTCAGGACCAGGGCGGCGACCACCGCCTGGCTCACGGCGCTCACCACGCTGCTGCCGACCAGCAGCGGACCGCGCGGCAGCCGGTCCGCCAGCACCCCGCCGTACAACAGAAAGAGGATGCCGGTGAGGGAGTGGGAGCCGACCACCAACCCGAGCGAGCCGACCGAGCCAGTGGCATCCAGCACGGCGAAGGCCAGGGCGATCGGCGCCACCGCGTTGCCGAGCAGGTTGGCCGTCGTACCGATGAGGAGATGACGGAACGGGCGGTGGCGCACAGGCGCCAGGGCGGCAGGCATGCGCCTGATCGTCGGGACCGGGCGGCGCGCCCGTCAACGGGTTATAGGCCTGGCACGGCGCTCCCCACCGCGGGGTGGCCGGGCCGGTCGTGGTCGATCCACGCACTGCGGGTGGTGAGCCGCGGGTGGATACGGTCCCAGGCCATCACCTTCGCGGTGCCGTAGCGGTCGGTGACCTGCACCGCCTCCGTGTCGGCCTCGCCCCGGGTCCCGGGCCCGGCACAGCGGAACTCCTCGCCGTGCTTCGGCGGTCGCCCGTCCTGGGGGACAGGACAGGCCGGTGCTCGGCCGGCAGCGTCAGACCGACCGGCGAGGTCACCGGGCCGCTCCCGCAGAGCATCGCGTCGCGCCGGGCGTCATGGTCGAGCACACTCACCTCTGCGGCCTTCGTATGAACGTGATTCCGTGGCGGAACGCATGCTCGTGCGGGGGCCGTCCCTCTGTCCGGCGAATGCCCAGGTGAGTCAACCTGTACGACTCGATGTTCGAGACCAAGGGGAGAGCGCACGTCAAGGTCAGCCGCGGAGGGTGACCTTGCTGGGGCCGTTGAACGGGGCAAGGGAGGTCACCCTTCGAGGCGTCCGCAGCCCACCGTTCTCCGCGAAGAACTGCCGCGTCGCGCTGTAGGACACCTCTCCGGTGGTCATTGCCGCGGCTAGGTCGTACAGCGTGCGGATGGTGTCCGTCATCTCCTCGTCGCTGGCGGCCCCGACCCCCCATACATCCCAGAGGAGCGTCTCGACCTTGTTGAGTGCCGCGAGGTCGAGTCGGACGTTCCCCGCCACGAACCACTCCCCGACCAGAGGACTGTCCGGCAGCGGGAGCCCGTACGACTTCGGATCGGCCTCGCCCGCACGGATCTGCTGCCAGGCGTCACCGGCGACCTGGAAGCGGTCGCGTGGGACGTCCATCGGGTCGAAGCCCACCTTGTGAGTCTCCAGGACGACGGGGTCCGCCAGTTCGGGGTCGGCGAGCAGCCAGCCTCGCCCGGGGTCCCAGTACTCGGTGACCACGTGGTCGGCGTGGAAGCCGTCCGTACCGAAGTAGTCGGCGAAGCCGGACCGGATCCGGGCGGGTATGCCCACGTACCGCAGGAACGAGCAGTGCAGCAGCGCGAAGTCCCGGCAGATTCCCACGAAGCGGTCGCCGACCTCGCGGCGCTGTGGCAGGGGAGCATCGTCGCGTGCGATGACGATGCGCAGGATGTCATCGATGTAGCGCGTCTCGGCGTCGTTGTGGAGGCGATCTTGCGGGATGACGTACGTGAAGAGGTCGCCTTCCGCGCGGTGAACCATCAAGTCCCTTGCGACTCGGGCAAGTTCGCGCGGATCGGCGGGCAGGGCGGCGTAGAGCGGAGTGCAGTCCCCAGGGTCGGAGAACGGGCTCTGGGCAGCGTAGAAGGCGGCGGCATCCGCGGGCAGGCTGGGCATGTGCATGCACGCCACCGTGTCAAAATGTCCCCGAAAATGTCCATGGCCGAACGCCTGCTGACACGCGAGGCGGTCCGCTTCTGCCACACATGCTCGTATGGGTCGCCCGACGCAACCCTCCGGTCAAGCACGGAGGCCAGATGCCAAGCTAAGGGGCACGGGGCTGTACTCGATGTGCGGCTACCGCCGCGTGGGCGCGATCAGCCCCCACGCACCCCACGCACCCGCAGCCGCCGCACGACTCTTTCCGGCGCTCTCTGCGATCCTGTCCCCGATGCTGCTCTTCCTGGACGTCGACGGAACCCTCATCCCCTTCGGCGCCCCCGCCGACCGCCCCTACCCGGTCTACGGGACCGCCCCCACCCCCTCGGCCTCCTCGGCCCCCCTGCTCACCCGCATCGACCCCGCCCTCGGCCCCCGTCTGGAAGCCCTCCGTTGTGACCTCGTCTGGGCCACCACCTGGATGGACGACGCCAACGCCTGTGTCGCCCCCTGGCTGGGCCTGCCCCCGCTGCCGGTCGTGGAGTGGCCGGACGAGGACGAGCCGTCGGTCCTGCTGCACTGGAAGACCCGGCCGCTGGTGGCCTGGGCGGGGCAGCGGCCGTTCGTCTGGATCGACGACGAACTCACCGAGGCCGACCGTGCCTGGGTCGCCGCCCACCACCCCGCGCCCGCCCTGCTGCACCGCGTCGACCACGAGTTCGGGCTGACGGAGGCGGACTTCGCGGCGCTGGAGGACTGGCTGGCGAGCCGACGCTGACGCCTCACCCCCGGCCCCGGCTCATTCCCGGTGCCGTGTGGAGGCGGCGGCGACGTGGTCCGCGACGGTGTCGGCGAAGACCCGGGCGAGCGGCGGGAGCGCGTCCCAGCGGCGCACCGCCCAGCCGACGGGGAGGGGAGGCAGGCCGGGGACGGGGACGAGCCTCAGGGGGCCGTCGCCGCCGGGTACCCGGTGGCCGGGCAGGGCGGGTACGACGGCGTGGCCGAGACCGAGTTCCGCCAGCAGAAGGGCGGTGTCCCAGTCCGCGACACCGGTGTCGGAGCTGCTCCGGACGCCCAGTTCGGCGAACGCGGCGTCGAGACGGGCGCCCGAGGTGGAGTTCTGCGGCAGCCGGATGAGGCGGATGCCCGCGAGGTCGGCCACCTCGACGCGGGCCCGGCGCGCGAGCGGGTCGTCGGCGCGGACGGCCAGTACCCAGGGCAGGTCCACGACCGGGCGCTGCTCGATGCCGCGGACCGGGCCGCCGAGGGTGACCCAGGCGAGGTCGAGGTGGCCGGCGGCGAGGGCGTCGTAGCAGCTGCGGCTGGAGGTCTCCGTCTGGAACTCCAGGCTCACCTTCGGATGGCGCTGCCGGAAGGCGACGATGGCCTCGGACATGAAGTGCCGTACGGTCGTGCCGCCCGTGGTGACGCGTACCGAGCCGCTGTCTCCGTTGACGAGGTCCCCGAGGCGCCGCAGGGCCGAGTCCAGGCCGGTGATGCCGTCGGCGGCGGCGTCCCACAGGACCCGCCCGGTGGGTGGGTACGACGCCCCGCGACTGGCGCTCCAGGAGGCTCACGCCGGTCTCCCGTTCCAGCCGCTTCACGTGCTGGCTGACCGCGGACTGGGTGCAGGCCAGCTCGCGGGCGACGGCGCTGAGGCTGCCCGCCCGGCACACGGCCACGAAGACGCGCAGGTCGTCCAGAGTCATGGACCCAAGCTACCGGGACCCAAGCCACAGCTTGGATCGGCCTAGAAATCCATAGGATTGACTGGGGTCGGCGTCCTCGCGATGATCGGCGCAGGGCCCTGGGCGGCAACCCGGCCGGCGCCTCCGCGGGATCCGGACCCGGGCGGAGGCACCGGCCGGGTGCCGACCCGAGCGACGGAAGGAACCGCCTCGTGTCCGCCTCCTCCTCCGCCTCCTCCTCCGCCTCCTCCGCAACCCCCACCGCCCGCACCCGGGCTGTCGCACTCCTGCGCACACTCGGTGCCGCCGAGATCGCCCACCCGGGCGGCACGCTCCTCGCGCACCTCCAGCGTGTCCACGACCAACTCGCCGCCTGGGACGCCCGCCCCGCCCTCCGGCTCGCGGGCCTGTGCCACGCGTTCTACGGCACCGACGGCTTCCCCACCACCCTGCTGCCCCTGGACCGCCGCGCCGAACTCGCGGCGCTGATCGGCACGGAGGCCGAGGCGATCGTGCACCTCTACGCCTCGTGCGACCGGAGGGCCACCTACCCGGCGCTCGCGGACCCCGAGGCGCCCTTCCACGACCGCTTCACCGGAAGTACCCGGGTTCCCGGACTCCCGCTGCGCCGGGACTTCGCCGAACTGTCCGCCGCCAACGAACTCGACCTCGCCCGCATCGACCCGTCCTTCCGCGAGCAGTGGGGATCCGCGCTCCTCGCCCTGTTCACCCGCCTGCGCCCCCTGCTGAGCCGGCCGGCCTGGCTCACCTGTCACACCGTCCTGGCCACGGCAGCACGGTGAGCTCCGGCCATATGGCCTGCCAGCGTGCCGCCTTCGCTTCGTAGACCTCCCGAGGGGCGAGCACCGGGTTGGGCCGGAGCACGAGGTCGAACACGTCGGAGAGCCCGTGGGGCGCATAGACGCGCCATCCGCCGTCGGGGTTCAGCCGCACCCCCAGACAGCATGTCGTCGCGGCGAACGAGTCGATCGCGGCCTCGGTGGACCCGTGAGGCCGGCAGGGCACGCCGAACTTCTGCTCGTACCAGAGATGCACACGGGCCTCGTTGCGGATCTCCACCTCGGCCGGCAGACCGGCGAACACCTTCTGGCCCACCTTGATCACGGCGTCCTCCGCCTCCCAGGACAGGTCGGCGTCGTCGAAGTAGAAGATGTCGTAGTCCTTGATGCCGTGGGCCGGGGGCCTGTCGGTGACCACGTTCCACACGGTCTGGAACAGGCACCCCGCCGTCACGTACCAGTCGGGCAGCCCCAGTGTCGCCGTCCTGGTCAGCACGTCGGTCAGGACCTCGTTGCGGGAGAGCACGGACCGCAGGCCGTCGAGTTGCTCAACGAGCGGGAGTCGACCAAACATCCGTACTCCGTACCACGGTCGGCCGCTCCCGCGAGGCGTCCCGGCGGAAGAGGCGGGAAAGGTCAGGACCGCGCGGTCCGGAACGCCAGATACCGGCTGAACGCTTCGTGGCTGTCGGGGGTGAAGCGCCATTCCCGCAGGGCCGACCGCAGCTCCGGCTCGGTCAGCCGGCCGTGCCAGGCGATCTCGTCGGGGTCGGGGACCACGGTGTCCGGCACGATGGCTTCGTGCACGCCGAGCCAGTGGGGGCTCAGTCCGCTGCGGTTGACGAACGTGAACAGAAGCCGCGGCAGCACATGGATGCCCAGCTCTTCGGCCAGCTCCCGCGCGGCGGCCTGCTCGTACGACTCGCCGACACCCACGGCGCCCCCGACGACGACCTCGTAGTGCCCGGGGAAGCGCGACAGCTGCTCCGACCGCCGGTGAACGAGGATCCGCCCCCGCTCATCACGACACACCGTCACGGCGACCCGGTGCAGCCACCCCTCCCGAACGGCCTGCCGCCGACCGACCACCCCCAGCACACGATCCCGATCGTCGACCCGCTCCACCGGTTCATCCACGCCCCACACCCTGACAGACCCCACCGACAACACCGGCACCCGACCGACGACGGGTGCCGCGCGACCACGGCACCTGTCGTGTTCAGGCCCATCTGCGTCACTCCGTACGGCAAGTCGACCGATGCTCGTGTCCGTTGAGCAGACTTCAACGAATCTACATAGCTCGTACTCGATATATGGTTGAGTGATCCCATGGTGAACATCCGGCTCACCAAGCCGACGGTGGCCGTTCTTGAGACTTTGCTCTCAGCGACGAGCGACAAGCAGGCTTGGGGCCTCAGTATCTGCCGTGACGCCGACCTCGGCCCGGGCACTGTCTATCCGATCCTTGATCGTCTGACCGAGCATGGCTGGGTTACCAGCTGTGAGGAGACAGGCCCCCATCCGGGACGACCGGCGCGTCGCTTCTACGAACTCACCGGTGTCGGTCGCCAGCTGGCAACGCAGGCTCTTCAGGCTCGCCAAGCACGGCGTCTCAGGCTCGGGCTGGCTGGTGGTTTGGGGTGAACCAGCCAAACCATACTGGTGAGAACACAGAGATCGTACCGATCCGTATCATGTGCTTACCCCTCATCGCCGGCCTCATCTTTGTCGTATGTGCGGGAAAGGCCTTAATCGCATGGCAGAAGGGCTTGCCAGGGGCATCGTTTGTGGTGATCACAATGATCTGCGCAATCATTTGGATGGGTCGAGTGATTCGCCACCTTCTGAGGTGGATGACAGCAACCGACCCGCGATGGCAGTCGCGTGAGACCACGCGAACTGTCCAACGGCTTACGCGGCTCGCGGTACGGGTGGCTGGAGCCCGAAGAAGCCACCTCCTGAGCGAGTGGGGCGCAGTGCTGACGGGTGCTGCCGACGAGAACCGGACGGCGCAGCCTTCCCGTCATGTCATTCTTGCACTCGGATTCCTGCATGCGGCATTGCGTATGCGAGCGCACGACATCTTCTATTCTGCGTGGCACCCCATCGACTGGCTACTGGTATCGGCCATCAGGACAAATTCTTTTATTGCGACTGCTGTTGGAATCCAGGGGATTTACATCACTGTACACAGTGGCCTTTACGGTCTTGTTGTCGAGGTGTGGGAACCCTGCGGTCTCCTGGGGGCATCGCTTTTCGCACTGACGCGGTGGTTGCGTCGTATTCGAGGCATTGAACTCGCTCGGTCGGGTCACGAAGCCGAGTAGTAGCGCTCAAGGTATCGGGGAGACGCGGGGGGCTACAACAATTGGATTCCGGGATCTGGTCGAGGCCGGTTTAGTTGCCGTATGAGAACCTCCACGACGTACTTCCCGAAGGCCCCTCATCATGTCCAGGTTCGGGTCGGCAGGGGACGAGCTATTCCGGACTCCAGTTGAGCGTCTCAAAGAGGCGTTGGGTCGTCAGGAAAGCCGGATCGCGTACGCCAACGATCATTTTTGCGCCGACAAGGCAACAGGGGCATGAAAATCTACACTATCGGGTTCACGAAGAAATCCGCCGAGAAGTTCTTCGGTCTGTTGCGCACATCGAGCGCGACGGTGCTGGTCGACGTCCGACTCGACACCCACCGACCTGACCTGGCGCCGACGCAGTCCATGGGGTGCCGCCGAGCTGCGCGGTGACAGTTGTCCCGCTCAAGTGACAACCCTCGTGCTCATGTCCTGTCTCGGATATGCCCGGACGTTGTGCCGCGTTGGCCCTGCGGTGCTCGGACCTGAGTGAGACAGGATTCGGTGGTCTGCCTCACTCAAGTCCGGGTAGGGGCCGCGCTCGGTCCTAGACGACCGCCGGCAGGACGGTCAGCGTTCCTGTGGCTGTGTCGATCGTCGCCCGGGTGCCGAGGGGGATTGTCGGGGGGTTGGTGCCGTGTCCGGCGGGGAGCCCGCCCAGGACCGGGACACCGAGCCCGGCGAGTCGGTCGTGCAGGATGTCGCGGATGCCCCAGCCACCTAGCGCTGGATCGCCGAGATCGCGCTCGAAGCCGAGGAACTGGCCGAGGGCGATGCCGCGCAGACCGTCGAGCGCCCGGGAGCGGATGAGCTGGGTCAGTGCGCGGTCGACCTCGCCCAGTCCGGTTCCTCTCTGGTGTTCGAGGAAGAGGATGGCTCCCTGGAGGCTGGGCAGGCCGGCTCCGGTCTCCGTGCGGATCGTGTCGAGGTTGCCGCCCATCAGGATGCCCGTCGCCGTGCCGTCCACGACGACGTCTGCAGAGGCTTCGGACGGGTCGCGGTGGAGGGTGACGGGGTCGGTGGTCATCAGTGCGCGGCGCAGGGACTCGGCGGAGGCGGGCCCGGTGTAGGTGTCGTCGCGTTTGGCGAAGGGGCCGTGGAGTGTGGCCAGGCGGCATCGTGACCACAGGGCGAGGTGGATGTGGGTGATGTCGCTGAAGCCGACGACCGGCTTCGGGTCGCGTCCGATGGCGTCGGTGTCGAGGTCGTCGACGATGCGGTAGGTGCCTTTGCCACCCTTGGCGGCGATCACGGCGCGGACGCCCGGATCGCTGAACGCCTCGTTCAGGTCGGAGACGCGGTCCTCGTCGCGGCCGGCCATGTAGCCCCACTGGTCGAAGACGTGTTCGCCCAACTCGGCCTGAAGGCCCCAGGAGGTGAGCAGGTCAACGCCCCGGGCGACTTCTTCCCGACTCGGCGGGCAGGCAGGAGCGACGATCCGCACCCGATCTCCGGGCCGCAAACGCGGCGCCCTCAACGACTGCGGATTCTGGTGGTCATCCATCCGACGATTCTGCGCGGAGACACCCCACCTGATGCCCGGAGATGTGACTGAGACGTCGGCTCGTGTCCCGTCTCAGTGAAGGTGCACCACGTCGAGGCTGTGACCAGGGATGAGTCAGATTGAGTGAGACGCGGTGCGGCGCGGCGTCTCACTCAATCTGAGGTCTGTGACTCCTGCGCTGCTTCGCGCTCGGCAGCGAACTCATCGAGGAGCTCGAACAGGACCTTGATCGCGTGCTGTTCGTCCTCAAGCGGAAGATTCCAGAAATCGTCCCAGCCGTTCGGGAGGGCTATGTGGAGGACCTGGCCGGGCCAGGCGTGGTTGCAGTCGCGTCCGCGGCGGGCGACGAGCCAGTCGTGCCAGCCGGTGAACCCGGGCCCACCGTGCCGGAGAGCGTGCTGGTCATAGCCGGTCAGGAACGCAGCCAGCATGTGGAAGGAGGTCTTGCCGACGAACATGCCGGGACGTCGGCCGACGTTGGCGAAGTACTCGCGTTCGGTCATCTCCGAGAGGGGCTTCATGCGTCCGTGCCCTCCTCGTCACTGGTGCTGTCGTTCAGGTCTGGACGAAGCCTGCTGCGGGCCGCCTCCAGACGTTCGGCGTAGTCCGCCGCAAAGATCTCCGGCAGCGACTTGTCGAGCGTTCCGGCAATGCGGTGAAGGGGTGCCCAGACCGCCGTATCGCCGACGAGACGACTGAGGTCCGTCATCTGCACCTGCTCCAGCCAGTCCGACAGGACTAGCGCCTCATCCGAGGTGAGCTTGATGATGATCTCCGGATTCTCCACCCCTCGAACATAGTTCGTCGACCCTGCGCTGTCAGAGGTGCCTGGCACATTGCCGCCGTGGACACTTCGGTGCCGTGCGACATGACCCGTCTCGCTGAACGTGAGGCAGGACAGTGCTCTGACCTCGGGTGCCTCAGGTTGAGCGAGACGTCGGGTGTGCCCTGCTGTATCTGGGCGCCGGTGTCGGCCCTTGCCGCCTCCGGTGCCTCATCCTCAGGCGGGGCGCTCGGCCATGACGACCAGACCCGGCCCGCTGAACTCATCTGCTGGGAGCCGAAGTTCGGCGACGGGGCGCAGTCCGGCCCGTTCGATCAAGTCGACGAACTGTTCCGGCCGCCATTTGTGCGTCGTCCAGCGGACGGACACACCTCCGTAGGCCTCCGTGCGCACTGCGTCCTCGTCGCCGACGTGGGTTCCGGTGATGAAGTGTCCGCCCGGCTTCAGAGCCCGTGCGAACAGGGCGAGGACCTGAGGAAGCACGTCGCGAGGGAGGTTGAACAGTGACCACCACCCGAGTACGCCGCCGAGGGACGTCTCTTCGAGGCTGAGGTCGGTGGCAGAGGCGACGCTGAAGCGGCAGTGCGGATACAGACGGCGGGCGTTTGCGATCATGCCGGGCGAGAGATCGACTCCGGACACGTCGAGTCCGCGTTCGGCGAGGTAGGCGGTCACCGTTCCGGGCCCGCAGCCGACGTCGAGGACGGGCCCGAGTTCGCTCACGGTGTCGGCGAAAGCGTCGATGGATGCCTTGAGCCAGGGATGGCGACGGATGTCGCCCATTCCCGTCGTCGCCACCATCTCGGCGTAGTTGTCGGCCACCCGGTCATAGGACTCACGGACCACGTCGAGATCGGCCGGCCGGTCAATTTGGTGTGCACGCATCAGCCAACAGTAGGGCGCCGAGTTCGCTGGGGCAGAGGTTGAACAACTCGATTGGGTAGACAAGGCACCGCTGTGTCGCGGCCGAACGTCGCGGGCAGTGGCCCGGCTGGGGCAGCTTGCTGCGCAGGTCGCCCGGGACTCGTTCACTTCGCATCTGACTCGTCTCGCTCAACCTGAGCAGTGTGCTGTCCGGACTACGTGTCTTGGGGATGCTGGTGAGTGCGCCAGAGGCTTCTGAGGGCTTCGAGTTCGGTTCGGGGGAAGTGCTCGCCCCACTTGCCTCGATAGCCCCTCTCGCCGTAGGTCTGTGCGACCTCGTCGAAGCAGCGGATCACGGCGCAGGCGAGTTGGTTGATGCCGAGCTGACTTGACCAGATCTCGGTCCCCCTGTTGTCGTGATCGCTGCCGTCGCCCAGTTCCAGCACGCGGATCCAGATGTCGTCGCCCTCGCGATAGAAGATCCACCGGTAGGCGGTCGGTTCGGCCTCGAACTGGACACGGGTCTCCATCTCCCCCGCGACGAGCCGGGCCACCGCGGTCAGGAACTCCTCGGGTGCGAAGCGAACCCCACGACCTGAGGATCGAAGTCCATCAGGATCGCGTGATCACGCTCCAGCCACGACTCGAACCCGACATGCCGCCCCGTCGTCGCCGACCAGTACAGGCCCGGAAAGTGCCGCTGTCCCCGGTACGACGGAAAGCCCCGGACCGGCGCGACCTCCTCGAAGGCCACCTCCGCCGCGTACCCCAACGGCTTGCGTACCTCGTCACCACGCTCCAGCCAGGCCAGATCGAAATCCGAGACCTCCGGCTGAGCCCCACCCCGCAGGACCTGTATCCCACCCATGACTCGACCATCACGGATGCCATGAGACAAGCCGCATGGAACGAGACACAGGTCACCCTTGTGGGTGACCGCACCCTCGACAACAGCCACCGGACATGAGATTCGAGGCCGCCCCGCTCAGATCGGTGAGACTTGTCCATGCTCGGCGAGACGGGACAACAGAACAGCTGATGGCCAAGGTTGCCTGAGACAGGCAGCCAGATGGCTCGGATAGGCCGAGATCGGCCCGCCTTCAGCGAGACAGGTCAGCTCGGATGTCCGGACACCACGGAGACAGGGCACTCATCGGCCATCCGGGTATGGCGCGGCGCACTTTTGCAAGCAGGTGCTTGCAATTGTTAGCGGGGGTGGGGCAGGGTAGGGGTATGGCATCGCTGAACGTCGGCAATCTCGGTGAGTATCTGCGTGAACAGCGGCGCAACGCGCAGCTGTCGCTCAGGCAGCTCGCCGACGCCGCCGGGGTGTCCAATCCGTACCTGAGCCAGATCGAGCGCGGGCTGCGCAAGCCGAGCGCGGAGGTGCTCCAGCAGGTCGCCAAGGCCCTGCGGATCTCCGCCGAGACGCTGTACGTCCGCGCCGGAATCCTCGACGCCGAGCGGGATCTGAACGAGGTGGAGACCCGTGCGGTCATCCTCGCCGACCCCACCCTCGACGAGCGGCAGAAGCAGGTGCTGCTGCAGATCTACGAGTCGTTCAGGAAAGAGAACGGCTTCGGGTCGGGCGAGGAACGCGCGAGCGATGCGGACACCACCGGCGCCGAGAGCGCCGACGGCGACAGCGAGACCGACAGCGAGACCGATCCGCGGCGGACGGCCGGATGAGCCGGCCAAGCGCGCCGACCGCCGCGCCGCGGACCACAAAACCCTCAACCGAACTTTAATACGGGAGGACCATCACCATGGCCATCACCGACGACCTGCGCAAGACCTTCAGCGACCCGACCCCGCTCTACTTCGCCGCCGGCACCGCCGACCTGGCCCTCCAGCAGGCGAAGAAGGTCCCCGGCCTGGTCGAGCAGCTGCGCAGCGAGGCCCCGGCCCGTATCGAGGCGGTCCGTCACACCGACCCGAAGGCCGTCCAGGAGAAGGCCACCGCCCGCGCCAAGGAGGCCGGCGTCAAGGCCAAGGAGGCGCAGGCCAACCTCCAGTCCAAGGTCAACGACTTCATCGTCTCCCTCGACGGCGACCTCAAGAAGCTCGGCGAGTCCGCCCAGGACTTCGCCCTGCGCGGGGTCGGCGTGGCCGCCGAGTACGCGGTCAAGGCCCGTGAGACCTACGAGAAGGTCGCCGAGCACGGCGAGCTGGCGGTGAAGACCTGGCGCGGCGAGGCCGCCGACGAGATCGAGGACCTGGCCATCGCCGTCGAGGGCAGGCCCGAGCCGGTCGTGGTCAAGGAGGAGGAGAAGAAGGCGGAGGAGCCGAAGGCCGCCGAGGCCAGGCCGACCGCCGTGAAGAAGGCCCCGGCCGCCAAGAAGACCCCGGCCCCGCGCAAGGCCACCCCGGTCCGGAAGACCACCCCGCCGGCCAAGTAGACGGCGGTCGCGTCAGCGGAACGTACGGGCCGGGCACCTTGAGGGTGCCCGGCCCGTTCTACGGGTACGGTGGCCGCGTAGGGATCGGGAGAGAGCGGGCGGTGGCAGCATGCTGATGTTGGGGTTCGCAGGGTTCCTGGGACTGTTGAAGATCGTCCTCATGGCCCTGGCCGCGTTCGGGCTGGTCGACGCCGTGTTCCGGCGCGAGGACGCCTTCCGCGCGGCCGACAAGCAGAACAAGGTCTTCTGGCTGATCATCCTGGCCATCGCCCTGGTCGTCAGCTACCTCTTCTCGATCCTCTCCATCCTCCCGATCGGAGGCCTGGTGGCGAGCATCGTCTACATCGTCGACGTCCGTCCCGCGGTCAAGCAGGTCTCCGGGGGCGGCGGCTGGCGAGGCCGCCGCGGCGGAAGCAGCAGCGACGGCCCGTACGGCCCGTACAACGGCGGACGCTGACCTTTCCGGGGCGCCCGCGGAGGTGCCCCCCTTCAGGGGCGGGGGGAACTGCGCGACCAGCCCCACGCACCCGCACCCGGCCGACCACCGAACCGGAAACGGCGAGCTCCCCCTCAAACCCCCCGGTCCAGCAGCACGACGGCCACGTCATCCGTCAGCTCGCCCCCATTGAGCTGCCGCACCTCGTTCACCGCCGCCCGCAGCAACGCCTCCCCGGTCAGGCCGGACGCCAGCTGACGCCGGACCATCTCGACCATCCCCTCCTGCCCCAGCCGCTCCCCGCCCGAGCCCACCCGGCCCTCGATCAGGCCGTCGGTGTAGAGCATCAGGCTCCACGCGGCGCCCAGCTTCACCTGCATCCGCGGCCACCGGGCACCCTTCAGCAGCCCCAGCGCCGGTCCGTTGTTGTCGTACGGCAGCAGATCGGCCGGCCGTCCGGCACGGGCGATCAGCGGCGCCGGATGCCCGGCCAGGCACAGCCCCGCCCGGCGCCCGTCCGGCGCTATGTCGACGGTGCAGAGCGTCGCGAAGATCTCCTCGTCGGACCGCTCGTGCTCAAGGACCTCCTGCAGAGTGCTCAGCAGATCGTCGCCGCTCAGCCCCGCCAGGGTCAGCGCCCGCCAGGCGATCCGCAGCTCCACGCCGAGCGCGGCCTCGTCCGGGCCGTGCCCGCAGACGTCGCCGATCATCGCGTGCACGGTCCCGTCGGGCGTGCGCACCGTGTCGTAGAAGTCGCCGCCGAGCAGCGCCCGGGAGCGGCCGGGGCGGTAGCGGGCGGCGAACCGCAGCGAGGAACCCTCCAGCAGGGGCGTGGGCAGCAGGCCCCGCTCAAGACGGCGGTTCTCCTGCGCGCGCAGCCGCCCCTCCGCGAGCTTGCGCTCGGTCGTGAGGGAGCGTTTGCGCTCGACGGCGTACCGGATGGCGCGGCTCAGCAGCCGTCCGTCCAGTTCGTCGCGGAAGAGGTAGTCCTGGGCGCCGACGCGCACGGCCTCGGTGCCGCGCTCGGTGTCACCGGAGGCGGTGAGCGCGAGTACGGCGTGCCGGGGCGCGAGCTCCAGTACGTGCTTGAGCACGGCGAGCTCGCCCTCCGCGGCCTTGCCGCCCGGCGCCGGCAGCGCCAGGTCCAGCAGGATGCAGTGGACGTCGTCGGTCAGCAGCCGCTCGGCCTCGGTGAGGTTGCGGGCGGTGCGGACGCGGATCGAGGTGCCGGACGCGTCCTGCAACTCGGGCAGGACCGGCGAACCGGCCGGATCGTCCTCGATCAGCAGCAAGGTGAGAGTGGTGCCGCCGGCGCTGGGCGTGGCGGCTTCCGTGCGGTTGGCCTCTTCCTTGAGGGGGCCGCCGCCCTGTGCGGGCGTGGCGGCCGGCGCCTGACCACTCTCCACGGCCGGGATCGCTCTCTGCCGCGGTACGGGTACGGGCATCGTGTCGGGTTCCTTCCCTCCCCCCGAGGGCATGGCGGGGCGAGGGACCTCGACCCACCAGACCGGGACCATAGCGGTACTGGCCACCACAACGGAATGGTGTGAGCCGCGTCGCTCTGTCTCAGGCCACTGTCATATGCCGCGTGCCGTACCGCAGTTGGGCAAGAAGCCTGTTCGAAGGGGATGACGAAGGTCACGTGCCGCCCGAGTTTGAACGGGCGTTGGCGTGCACTGCATCACATGACGCAGTTCACGAAAGGGGTATCACGCCCAAAGCGCCCGGCACCGCCCATGTGCCCGGCACCGCTCAGGCGTCCGGCCGTACCACCCCGAGGATCGGCATCGTCCCCGCGCCGCCGATCGACACCGTCCGCCCCGGGCGCGGGGCCTGGATGATCGCGCCGTCCCCTATGTACATCGCCACATGGCTGGCGTCGTCGTAGTAGATGATCAGGTCGCCGGGGCGCATGTCCTTGACGTCGATGTGCTTGAGCTGCTTCCACTGCTCCTCGGAGGTGCGCGGGATCGGCTGCCCGGCGCTCGCCCAGGCCTTCGAGGTCAGCCCCGAGCAGTCGTAGGAGTCCGGGCCCTGTGCGCCCCACACGTACGGCTTGCCGAGCTGGGCGGTGGCGAACGCGACCGCCTTGCGGCCCGCCGCGGACGCCTTGCTGTGGATCTCGTCGAGTATCCCGGTGTCCAGCCAGGCGGTCTGCGCCTTGTAGGCGGCCTCCCGCTCCAGCTCGGCGAGGCGCTCCTTCTGCTTCTTCTCCAGCGTCGACTGGAGCTTCTCGGCGGCGGCGATCCGCTGCTTGATCTTCTTCTTCGCGGCGGCCTTCGCCTCGCGGCCGGCCTCCAGCCTGTTCCACTGGTCGGCCGCGTCCGCCGCGTACTGCGTCAAGTCCTGCTGGGTCTGTGTCAGTTCCCTGATCAGCGCCTTGGTGGCACGCTCGCCCTGGAGCACCCGTCCGGCCCCGTCCAGGAACAGGGAGGGGTCGTCGCTCAGCATCAGCTGAGCGGTGTCCGGCAGTCCGCCGGTGCGGTACTGGGCGGCGGCCGCCCGGCCCGCCCGCTCCTTCAGCCCGTCGAGCTTCTGCTGTCCCTTGACGATCTTCTCGGCCAGGTCGACGATCTCGGCGGACTGCTTCTGCGCCGCCTCCTCGGCGGCGTTGTACGCGTCGGTGGCGACGGCCGCGTCGTGGTACAGCCCGTCCAGCTTCTTGCTCACCGCCTCAAGGTCCTTGTCCGGCGGGAGAGTCGCGGAGGGACTGGCCGAGGCGCTGGAGGAGGCGCTGGGGGAGGGGGAGGGGCTGGGGGCCGCGAACGCCGTGCCGGGCGCCGCCAGCATCGTCACCGCGCAGGCCACGGTCACCGCCGTCGCCAGGATCCCGCGCCCGCCCGGCCGGACGGTGTGCTTGTCCGGTCCCATGACCCGCCCCCCAGGAACTGATTAACCGTCAGTAACTTACGCCGCGTGGAGGATCGTGCCACGTGGTGCCGCAAAGCGACAGGGGTAGGGCGACAGAGGTGACGGGTGGGTTCCTCCCCGGTTTCCCCCCGAGTACGACGATCTTCCCGTCTTTGTGACGAACGACTCACCTGGATCGTTCCCCGCTCGCCGCCCCGAGATCGTTCCCGGCCCGCCGCCCCCTCATTCCGGGGGTGCCAACGCTCCCCACGCCACCGTCACTTCGCCCTGCCGCCAGCGCGCCGCCGAGTCCGTGACCGGCCAGTCGGCCGCCAGTTCCCGCACCGCCCGGATCCACCGCTGCCGGGCGCCGTACGACGCGTAGGGCGCGGCCGCCGCCCACGCGCGGTCGAAGTCCCGCAGGAACGCGTGCACCGGTTCGCCCGGCACATTGCGGTGGATCAGCGCCTTCGGCAGCCGTTCGGCGAGGTCCGAGGGGCGCTCCAGGGACCCGAGCCGGGTCGCGAAGGTCACCGTCCGCGGCCCCTCCGTCCCGAGCGCGACCCACACGTGCCGCCGCCCGATCTCGTCACAGGTCCCCTCCACCAGCAGCCCGCCGGGCGCGAGCCGCCCGCACAGCCGCTGCCACACCTCGGCGACCTCGCTCTCGTCGTACTGCCGCAGCACGTTGGCCGCGCGGATGAGCAACGGCCGTGCGGGGAGCGGGATCTCGAAGCCGCCGTGCCGGAAGGCCAGCCCCTCGCGCTCGTACGGCAGCGCGGCGGCGACCCGCGCGGGCTCGATCTCGATCCCGACGACACGCGCGCGTGGCGCGACGGTACGCAGCCGGCCGAGCAGTTCGACCGCGGTCCAGGGGGCGGCGCCGTACCCGAGGTCGACGGCGACGGGGTCCTCCGCGCGGCGCAGTTCCGCCCCGTGCGTGGCAGCGATCCAGCGGTCCATACGACGCAGCCGGTTGGGGTTGGTGGTCCCGCGCGTCACCGTTCCCACGGGGCGGGAAGCGCGGGCACTCATGCGTACGAGGGTAAGTGGAGGCGCCCCCGTAGAGGCGCGGGGAACTGCGCGACAAGCCCCACCGGCCCGCACTCGACCCTCGGCCACACCACCCCACGCATCCCATTCTCGAACGGTTGAGCGACATAAGGTAATGTCCCGGCAAAATAACCCGCCCCCGGAATGGGAATCAGTGCCTCCGCTGTTTCCACCCTGGAGGACGCTCGACGCCCTCCCGACGGCATGCCCGAACAGAGGAGGACCGCCACGTGAGCCAGTACGCCGGCAGGCTCGGGCGCCGCTCCCCGTCAGCTGCCACCCGGCTCCTGCGGCCCCGCCGCCCGCGCCGGGTCGCGATGCTCTCCGTGCACACCTCACCGCTCCACCAGCCCGGCACCGGCGACGCCGGCGGCATGAACGTCTACATCGTGGAGCTCGCGCAGCGCCTCGCCGCGATCAACATCGAGGTCGAGATCTTCACCCGGGCCACCTCGGGCGGCCTCCCGCACACCGTGGAGCTCGCCCCCGGCGTCCTCGTCCGGCACGTCGACGCCGGCCCCTACGAGGGCCTCGCCAAGGAAGAGCTCCCGGCCCAGCTGTGCGCCTTCACGCACGGCGTGATGCAGGCCTGGGCCGGCCACCGCCCCGGTCACTACGACCTCGTCCACTCGCACTACTGGCTCTCCGGCCACGTCGGCTGGCTCGCCGCCCAGCGCTGGGGCGTCCCCCTCGTGCACGCCATGCACACCATGGCGAAGGTCAAGAACGCCAACCTGGCCGACGGCGACACCCCCGAACCCGCCGCCCGGGTCATCGGCGAGACCCAGATAGTGGCCGCCGCCGACCGCCTCATCGCGAACACCTCCGAAGAGGCCGGTGAACTGGTACGGCACTACGTCGCCGATCCCGCCAAGGTCGCCGTCGTCCACCCCGGCGTGAACCTCGACCGGTTCCGCCCCGCCGACGGCCGCGCCGCCGCCCGCGCCCGCCTGGGCCTCCCGCAGGACGCCCTGATCCCGGTCTTCGCGGGCCGCATCCAGCCCCTCAAGGCCCCCGACGTGCTGCTCCGCGCCGTGGCCGTGCTCCTCGACGAGCGCCCCGAACTCCGCTCCCGGATCGTCGTGCCGATCGTCGGCGGCCCCAGCGGCAGTGGTCTCGCCAAGCCGGAGGGCCTGCAGAAGCTGGCCGCGCGGCTCGGCATAGCGGACGTCGTGCGGTTCCGCCCGCCGGTCGGCCAGGAACAGCTCGTGGACTGGTTCCGGGCGGCCTCCGTGCTGGTCATGCCCTCCTACAGCGAGTCCTTCGGCCTGGTGGCGATAGAGGCCCAGGCGGCCGGCACCCCCGTCCTCGCCGCCTCGGTCGGCGGCCTCCCGGTGGCCGTACGGGACGGCGAGACCGGCTTCCTGGTCTGCGGTCACGATCCGGCCGACTACGCGCGCGTGCTGCGCCGGTTCGCCGACGACGCGTCCTTGACGGACCGTTTCGGCAACGCGGCCGCCCGGCACGCCCAGTGCTTCGGCTGGGACACGGCGGCGGCCGCCACCGCCGACGTCTACCTGGCCGCGACCCAGTCGTACCGCCGTCGCGTACGCTCGGCCCATGGGTGATGCTCCACGGGAACGGCAGGCCGCGCAGGTCATCGAGGGTGTCCTGAAGGACTCCGAACTGGAGTGGGAGAGCCCCGGGTCCGGCACCTACGTCGTCCAGCTCCCCGGCACCCGCAAGCTGAAGACGACCGTCTCCCTCATCGTCGGCCGGCACTCCCTCTCGCTGAACGCCTTCGTCGTCCGGCACCCGGACGAGAACGAACCGGCCGTCCACCGCTGGCTCCTGGAGCGCAACCTCAAGCTGTACGGCGTGAGTTACGCCGTCGACCGCCTCGGCGACGTCTACGTCACCGCGAGGCTCTCGCTCGACTCCGTCACCGCCGACGAGATCGACCGCCTTTTCGGGCAGGTCCTGGAGGCCGCGGACGGCGCCTTCAACACCCTCCTGGAGCTGGGCTTCGCCTCCGCGATCCGCAAGGAGTACGCGTGGCGGGTGTCCCGGGGCGAGTCGACGCGGAACCTCGACGCGTTCACGCATCTGATCGAACGTCCTGCTGACTGACTTCAGGTCCGTACCTGATTGACCCCTGCACGCCTCTTTCGACGTCCCGGGCCGCCGTGGCATGCTCGCGTCCAACGCACACATGAACGTCGTTCACAACCATGAAAGCCGCCATGGGAAGGACGTACGGAATGAGCACCACGCACCACGGCACGGCCGTCGGCATGACCAGGCGGGCCCTTCTCGCCGGTGCCACGGCCGTCGCCGCGACCACCGTGGCGGGCGGCACGGCGCACGCCACGGACGGGCAGGTCCCGTCCCTCTGGCGGGAGTTCACCCGCACCCCCTTCACCCACCCGCAGATCCCGTACGTCGGCCGGGCCGGAGCCGCCCGGATCCGCCGGCTCCCGGTGGTGGCCGACATCCGCGCGTACGGCGCCGTGGCCGACGGCGTCACCGACTGCGCCCCCGCGATCAACCGTGCCATCGCCGCTGCCGCCAGGGCCGGCGGTGGCACGGTCACCATCCCGCCCGGCACCTTCCGGATCGACGGCATGGTCCTGCTCGGCCACGACGACGTGGTGCTGCGCGGTGCCGGCAGCGGCCGTACGACGCTGTACGCGACGAAGAGCCTCACCGAACTGATCGGCCCCTACGGCTCCCGCTACGGCGGCACGAAGTCGGCCTGGTCCTGGGCGGGCGGGCTCATCTGGCTGGCGCCGAAGGCCCGTTGGGACTCGCTGACCGCCGCCGTCAGGGCGCAGGCCTGGCCCTTCGAGGGCTGGACGGGCAACAAGCGTGACGAATGGGAGCAGTTGACGCCCGTAGAACCGGCCCGGCGGGGCGACCGGACGGTCACCGTGTCCGACCCCTCCCGGCTGCGTCCCGGCCGCCTGGTCCTGCTCCGGGTCGCCGACGACACCGCCCACACCCTCCTCCAGCACATGTCCGGCGGCGGTCCGGGCCCGGCGTCGTACTACTGGGAGGACAAGACCAAGCTGCTGTCGTACGTCCCCTACGAGTGGCCCGTCCGGGTCACCGCGGTGCGCGGCCGCCGGGTGACGCTGGAGCGGCCGCTGCCGGTGGATCTCCGCCCGGAGTGGAACCCCCAGTTCACCACCCATGTACGGGAGTTGACCGGATCCGGCGTGGAGGGCCTCACCCTGGACGTCATGGAGACCCCGCAGTCCCCGCACCTCCTCGACAAGGGCTACAACGGGGTCGTCCTGCAGTGCGCGTACGACTGCTGGGTGGACGACGTCACCGTCCGCAACGTCGACAACGGCTTCGGCCTGGTCGCCGCCTCCGCCTGCACCCTGCGCCGCACCCGGGTCGGCGGCCGGGGCGAGCACCACCCCTACTTCTGCCGCGAGGGCTCGCACGACAACCTGATCGAGGACTTCACCGTCGAGGAGCGCACGGTCCCGGCGCCGTCCGACACCCAGCTCCACGGCATCAACGTCGAGGGGCTGTCCTCCCACAACGTCTGGTCGCGCGGCGAGATGCAGATGGGCACCTTCGACTCCCACCGCGGCCTGCCGTTCGGCAACGTCCGCACCGACATCACCGTGGACAACAACGGCCGGCACGGCGGCGACGCCAACGCCGGGCCGCTGTTCGGCGCCCGCTTCACGCACTGGAACGTCCGGGTGACCAACGGCCGCGCGGGCCTGATGCGCCTCGACGGCCTTGCCCCGTACTCCGCCACGGTCGGCCTCAACACCGTCACCGACTTCGACCAGACCGACGTACCGGACTTCACCGGCGACCTGAACTCCCGCCTGGAGCTGTACGGCACCTGGGACGCGGTACGGCCGCGGAACCTGTACGAGGCCCAGCGGGACCTCGACTGCGGCGTCAGGTGACGTACCGCGCGCTGTCCCGGTAACGCCCCGGGGTCACCCCCACCAGTTTCCTGAAGTGCCGGGTGAGATGGGCCTGGTCGTGGAAGCCGGTGGCGGTGGCCGCCCCGGCGGGCGGTACGCCGTCGAGCAGCAGCCGGCGCGCCCGGCCGACCCGGCGGGACATCAGGTACTGGTGCGGGGCGATGCCGTACGCGCCGCTGAACGCCCGTACCAGGTGGGCCGGGTGGGCGTGCAGCAGGCGCGCGGCCTCCGCCAGGGCGAGCCCGTCGGTGACCCGCTCGTCCAGGAGTTCACGGAGGTTCTGGGCGAGGGCCGGGTCGGGAGCCCTTTCGGTCCCGGCCACGAGCCTTGGGCGGAGCAGGCCCCGCAGCCGCTCACTGATGAGGGTGAGCCGGCTCTCGGCCTCCAGTTCGTCGCCGGGGCGGGCGAGGGCGGAGTGCAGCAGGCCGACGCGTTGCCGCAGCAGGGGGTCACGCAGGTCGGGCCCGTCGACGGCCGCGCCGATGAGGTCCTCCCCGAGGAGGGTGCCGTCCAGGTACACCACGCGTTTGCGGAAGCCGCCCGCGGTGGCGGGGGAGCCGTTGTGCGGGACGTGCGGCGGCAGCAGGGACACGGTGTCGCCCGGGGTGCCGTGCTCGTGCCGGTCGAGGTCGTACCGTACGGCGCCGTCGTCCACGATGAGCAGCGTCCAGGCGTCGTGTACGTGCATCGGGTACGCGTACTCGGTGAAGCGCGCGTGGAAGACCTCGGTGACGCCCGGGACCAGGGGGCGCCAGGCGGTGACCTCCTGGGGCGCTCCCCGGGCGGCTCCCCGGGCGGCTTCCTGGGCGGCTTCCTGGGCGATGTGCTGCCGGGCGGCCATGCAAAGAACGTACAAGACCCGCGCGGACGACGCCCGGCAGTCTCGGGGCATGAGCACTTTCGACACGAAGATCGCCGTGCTGCTGCGGGCGGACCTGGAGTCCTGGCAGCGGCTGAACGTCACCGCGTTCCTGGTCAGCGGCCTGGGCGCGACGGTTCCCGAGGTGGTCGGGGAGCCGTACGAGGACGCCGACGGGGTGGGTTACCTGCCGATGTTCCGGCAGCCGGTGCTGGTCTTCGAGGGCACGAAGGAGACGCTCGGGACGGCGCACGAGCGGGCGCTGGGCCGGGCCCTGCCCCGGGCCGTCTTCACCGCGGACCTGTTCTCGACCGGCAACGACCGCGACAACCGGGCGGCGGTACGCGCCGTGCCCACGGCGGGGCTGGATCTGGTGGGGCTTGCGGTGTACGGGCCGCGGAACGCGGTGGACAAGGTGCTGAAGGGGGCGCGGATGCATCCGTGAGACCCGGGGCCGACTGAGCCGGCGATGAGCCGACCGAAGGAATCGTGTGGCGTGACCGGGTGATTGGATCATTTAATCTGATCAACTTCTTCACGAATGTCGCATCTCAGAGTCATGCGATACATCCGATTCTCCAGTGTGGCCGCGGTGGCGGCGATCGTCACGTGCGTGACGGGCGGACCGGCGGCCGCCGGCGACGACGACCCGTCGACGCCGGTCCCCTGCTACACGGCAGCGCTGACGAACGCCATCAGCGGCGCCTCGTCGGGGGACACCCTGTCCCTTGCCCGCAACTGCACCTACCACTTGACCTCCCCCTTCAGCACCGGTGAAGGCCTGCCGACCATCGCCCAGCCCCTCACGATCAAGGGCAACGGCGCGACGATCGTCCGCGACGGGAACGCGACCCCCGCGTTCCGGATCTTCCACGTCCTCTCCACCGGCAACCTGCGCCTGCAGGACCTCACCGTCCGCGGCGGCAACGCCACCACCGCCACCGGTACCGGCAACGGCGGGGGCATCCTCGTCGACAGCAACGGCAAGCTCACGCTGGTGAAAGTCGACGTGATCGACAACACCGCCTCTCTCAACGGCGGCGGTGTGGCGCTGTCCACGAACGCCACGGCGAACATCCGGCGCAGCTGGGTGGCGTTCAACAACGCGCTCAGCGGCGGTGGGGTGTTCAGCCAGGGAAGGTTGACCCTGGACAACTCCGAGGTCGGCCGCAACCACGCCCAGACCGCCGGCGGCGGACTCCTCCAGTTCGGCAGCGGCGCCTTCATCCACGCGAGCATCATCAGCCGCAACACCGCGAACGTCGGCGGTGGCGGTATCGGTAACAGCGGCGGCGCGGTGACGACGATCATCGAAAGCAAGATCGCGAACAACACGACCCCCGGTCTCGCGGGCGGCGGGATCGCGAACTCGGGGGCTGGGTCGCGGGTGGAGCTGGACAAGTCGGAAGTCAGCGGCAACGTCGTCGGAGGCCTGGGAGGCGCCGGCGGCGGTATCCACAACTCCGGTACGACCACCGTGCTCGTCCTCAACGGCAGCAAGGTCATCCGCAACAGCGCGAACGGCCCCGGTTCGGCCGTGGCAGGCGGCATCTACAACAACAACGGGCTGGTCACGCTCGACCACAGCCACGTCCGCAACAACGCCTCCACGACGGCGCCCGGAGGCCTCCGCACGAACGTCCCGATCACGCTCACGGCCTCCACCATCACCCACAACATCCCGACGAACTGCGTCCCGCTCCCGATCCCGGGCTGCACGAACTGACGGGGGTCCGGGTACGCGGGCTGGGTTAGGCGGGCCGGGCAGGGCGGGCCTGGTCGGGCAGGGCGGGCTTGGTCGGGCTTGGTCGGGCAGGGCGGGCCTGGTCGGACTTGGTCGGGCAGGGCGGGCCTGGTCACGTGGGCTGAGCTAGATGGCCTCGGCCGAGCGGGTCCGGGTACGCGGGCCGGGGCTACGCAGGCTGGCCCGCGAGGCCCCGGCCTCCTTGCCCCTGCCCCTCTGCCCCCCTGCCCCCTTGTCTGCTTGCCCCTGCCCCTAGCCCCTGCCCGGTCTTCGAAGGCAGGGGCCAGGGGGCCTGCTCAGGCCGCTCGGACCTCGGTCCCGGCGCTCGTCGGCGCGGTGGTCGCGGGGCGTTCCTCCGGCTCCTCCGGCAGGCGCCGCATCAACAGCCCGTACCCGAGAGCCGCCGCCGTTCCCACCACCGCGCACATCCCCCACAGCCACCGCGCCCCGAACCGGTCGATGACGACCCCGGACATCAGCGGCGCGACGAGCGCGGCGGCGGACCAGGACATCGTGTACATCCCCTGGTACCGCCCCCTGCCCCGTACCGGCGAGAGCCGCACCACCAGCCCCGTCTGGGTCGGCGCGTTGACGATCTCGGCGAGCGTCCACACGCACACGGTGAGCGCGAACACCCCGACCGACCCGGCAAGGGCGGTGAGCCCGAACCCGTACCCCGCGAGGAGGGACGAGACGACGAGCAGGGACCGTGCGTCCCGGTGCTGGA
Organism: Streptomyces fuscichromogenes; assembly: GCF_014645815.1. Lineage (GTDB taxonomy): Bacteria > Actinomycetota > Actinomycetes > Streptomycetales > Streptomycetaceae > Streptomyces > Streptomyces fuscichromogenes. The sequence goes on from NZ_BMML01000015.1 coordinate 110,370, forward strand.
CGACCCGGGTCACCGGAATCTGGAGCACCACGATGAGCGCCCCGTTCACGGCGATGGCCATCCCGTAGTCGGCGGGCGAGAACCCGGCCTCCCCCATCGCCACCGGCAGTCCGACCGACCCCTGCTGGAAGACGAGGGCGATCAGGAACGAGAGCCCGACGACACCCATGTAGCGCCGGTCGCGCACCACGGTCCCGAGGCTGACCTCACGGCCCCCGGCGGCCTCGGCCGCGGCTCGCTCGGGCCGCGACTCGGGCAGCTTGAGGAAGACGAGGACGGCGCAGACGGCGGTCATCCCGGCCTCGATCAGGAACCCGGCGCGGTAGCTGACCTCGGCGATGAACCCGGCGCCCATGGAGGACACGGCGAAGCCGAGGTTGATCGCCCAGTAGTTGAGCGAGAACGCCCGTACCCGGTCCTCGGGCCGCACGATGTCGGCCATCATGGCCTGGACGGCCGGCCGGGAGGCGTTGGAGGCCACGCCGACCAGGAAGGCGACGGCGGCGATGGCGACCGGATCCCGGACGAACCCGAGCAGCGCGACGGCCGCGGCGGTCGAGGACTGGGCGACGAGCAGGGTCGGCCGCCGCCCCAGCCGGTCGGCCATCACCCCGCCCGCCAGCGAGGACACGACCCCGCCCAGCCCGTGCAGGGAGGCGACGAGCCCGGCGTACGACGCGCTGTAGCCCCGGTCGAGGGTCAGATACAGGGCCATGTACGTGGCGACGAAGGCCCCGAGCCGGTTGACGAGGGTGCTGGTCCACAGCCACCAGAACTCCCGGGGCAGACCGGTGACGGTCTCCCGGACGGCGCGGCGCAGGGCGGCGGACGGCATGGCTCCCCCAGGGCGAGGTGTAAGTGCTGCAAGGAATGTAGGGAACTTACTGACCGGCCGCTCGCCTGAGCCACTCAATTAACAGATGCAGTCAACTGTCCGCCCCCTGGGACGCCCCGCGGCCGCCCGCCCGCCGCCCGGAACACGTGGATTACGCTCTGACCCATGGCCGACGCACCGTACAAGCTGATCCTCCTCCGTCACGGCGAGAGTGAGTGGAACGCGAAGAACCTGTTCACCGGCTGGGTGGACGTCAACCTCAACGAGAAGGGCGAGAAGGAGGCAGTCCGCGGCGGTGAGCTCCTGAAGGACGCCGACCTGCTGCCCGACGTGGTCCACACGTCCCTCCAGAAGCGCGCGATCCGCACCGCGCAGCTCGCCCTCGAAGCGGCCGACCGCCACTGGATCCCGGTCCACCGCAGCTGGCGCCTGAACGAGCGCCACTACGGCGCCCTCCAGGGCAAGGACAAGGCGGCGACGCTGGCCGAGTTCGGCGAGGAGCAGTTCATGCTCTGGCGCCGCTCGTACGACACCCCGCCCCCGCCGTTGCCCGACGACTCCGAGTTCTCCCAGGCCGCGGACCCCCGCTACGCCTCCATCCCCCCGGAGCTGCGCCCCCGCACGGAGTGCCTGAAGGACGTCGTCAACCGGATGCTCCCGTACTGGTACGACGGCATCGTCCCGGACCTCCTGACGGGCCGCACGGTCCTGGTCGCCGCTCACGGCAACTCCCTCCGCGCCCTCCTCAAGCACCTGGACGGCATCTCGGACGCCGACATCGCCGGCCTGAACATCCCGACGGGCATCCCCCTCGCCTACGAACTGGACGCCGACTTCAAGCCGCTGACCCCCGGCGGCCAGTACCTCGACCCAACCGCGGCGGCAGCCGCCATCGAGGCAGTCAAGAACCAGGGCAAGAAGAAGTAAGCCTGCACGATCAAGCCCCTCACCTGCTGTTTCTCTGCGGGTGAGGGGCTTTTTGGTCACCTGGGGCCGTCTGTGGGCCGTCAGGTGCTTGATCGGACGACCGGGCCGTCAGACGCGTCGGCGCCAGCGGCGGACGCGGATGTCGAGGGCGATCAGCAGGGCCGTCGGGATGGCGACCTTGGCGGGGGCGTGGGCCCACAGGGCTAGCGTGCCGCCTGCCGTGCCGATGAGCGTGATCGGCAAGTCGCGGGGACAGATGTCGACGGTGACACCTGCACGTGGGACCATAAATATTCTCCTGAGGGTGATGCGAGTCGATAAACCAACGGAGACAGGGCCGTTCCCGCGCGAGGGGAGCGGCCCTGAATTGCTTGCGCAGCCTATTCAGCTAGGCGGTCTTCGGGCAAATCTCCAGGTGAAGGCAAGTGTGGTTTGAATGAGTGACGCATATAACTGAGTCTGCAGGCGCCTTTCGTATGTTCGGAACGCCTCCGAACATCGGGTCGATCTTGGTTGGGAGTGCGTGCATGCATGCTCAACGTGCGTGCATGCACGCATGGCGGGCCGTTGGCTAACCCTCTTTCTAATCGTGTTCGCTAACGGAGCTCGCTAACGGGGCTCGCTAACGGAGCTCGCTAACCGTGTTGGTTAAGAGTCCTCGCTAATTACACTTCATTGATCCTCCGGTAATCCCTGCCTGGCTTTCGCTCTTTCTGTCTTGGGTAAAGATTCGAGCGACAGCGCTGCGGGTGCGCTCCTGACTGGACGGCATGAGGTGTGCGTACACGCGAAGCGTTAGACCAGGGTCCGAGTGCCCGAGGTACTCGGCGAGGGCCTTGATGTTCTCCCCAGCATCCAGCAGCAGCGAGGCGTAGAAGTGGCGGAGAGCGTGCATGCCGTTCTCGCGTGACTCGGCGTACGACTGGCCTGGCGTCCGCTCGGGGATCACGCCGGCCGAGGCCAGCGCACGCTTCCACACCTCTTCGTTGAGCGACGTACGCCAGACATGCCCACCACGCGGCCCGGTGAAGATCAGCCGCTTGGTCACCGGAGGCCCGTCGGCCACCTTCCACGGCAAGGTGATCTCGACCGGCGGGAACCGCTTCATGTGGGCCCGCAACGCATCGGCGACCGGCGCGGGAAGCGGTACGTCCCGCAGCTTGCCGCCCTTGGGCGGAGCGAACACCGCCTTGCTCCGACTCAACTTGAGTTGCTGGACCACGTGAAGTGTGTCCGAGCCGAAGTCGATGGCGTCGACGGCGACGCCGAGGATCTCGCCTTGGCGGAGCCCGCAGCCGCCGCCCAGGTCGACCATGGCTTGGAAACGCTCGGGCATGCCGGCCCGGACGGCGAAGAGCCGTTCCGGTGTCCAAGGGGCGACCCGCTTCGTGTCGACTGTGGGCGGCCGGACCGAGCGGGCTGCGCACGGGTTGCGCGGAAGGTGTCCGTCGTCCACCGCCGCACTCAGGGCGGCACGAACGTTGGAGTAGATCGTCCGGGCGTACGAGCCCCGGACGCCGTTCTCCTGGAGCTTCCGCACCCAGTCGCGGATATGGGCGGGCTGGAATGACCCGAGCGGACGCGATCCCAGATGAGGGAAGGCGTGCAGGCGGAGTTGCGACTCCATCGAGGTCTGTGTGTTGGGGTCCGCTCCCTGCGTCTCCACCCAGGTCTCCGCGTACTGCTGGAAGGTGATCCGTGCCGCGCGCGGGTCGATGTACTGTCCGCGCGCCATGTCCGCCTCGATGTGGGCGAGCCACTGCTCGGCGAGTCGCTTTTGCCGGTCGGGGAAGCTCTTGGACTTCTCCGTGCCGTCCGGACCGACGTACCGGGCTCGGTAGCGCATGCCGGTGCCGTACCGCTCGGTCTTGACCCTGCGGTCCTTGCCGTCCTGTCCGCCCTCGGTTCTGTACCAGCGGTCTTGGATGTGTCCGGCCATCAGTCAGCCGCCCCCTCACGCTGCGAGTCCACCCAGCTCCGAACGTCGGCCGGGTCGAAGCGCAGGTGCCGACTGACACGGAAGCCACGGGGCCCAGTGCGCTTGCGGCGCCACTGGTAGACCGTCTCGATGCTGGGAAGCTCGAACATCTCCACTAGGTCCTCGGGGGTCAGGTACCGCGCGGGCAGGGCGCGCGGTTCGGCGGCCACGTCGGCCAGGGCGAGGCGTCGGCTAGTGCTCTGACCGGATAGGTTGGCCGGTTTGGTGATCGTGGCGGTTGGATGGGTGGTGACGTCCGATCCGACCGCTGGAGGTGCGGTGGCCGAGCCTGTCCGGGTGCGCAGACTGACCGACCAGGAGGGGCAGAAGCTGCAGCAGATCGTGCGTCGGGGCAGCACCAACTCGGTGCGCTATCGGCGTGCGATGATGCTGCTGGCCTCGGCGGGCGGGAACCGGGTGCCCGTGATCGCCCAGCTGGTGCAGGCCGACGAGGACACTGTCCGGGACGTGATCCACCGGTTCAACGAGATCGGCCTGGCCTGCCTGGACCCTCGGTGGGCGGGAGGCCGTCCCCGCCAACTCAGCCCTGACGACGAAGACTTCGTCATCCAGACGGCCATCACCCGCCCGGCCAAGCTCGGCCAGCCCTTCACCCGCTGGTCCCTGCGCAAGCTCGTCGCCTACCTCTGCAAAGCCCACGGCCACGTGATCCGTATCGGACGCGAGGCGTTACGCCGCCTGCTCGGCCGCCGCGGCATCACCTTCCAGCGCACCAAGACATGGAAGGAATCCCCGGACCCCGACCGCGAGGCGAAGCTGGACCGGATCGAGGAGGTCCTCGACCGCTTCCCGACCGGGTCTTCGCCTTCGACGAGTTCGACCCGCTCGGGGTCCGTCCACCGCGTGCTCAGGCTGGGCCGAGCAGAAGCGCCCCGACCGGCTGCCTGCCACCTACCACCGCACGCACGGCGTGCGCTACTTCCACGGCTGCTACTCGGTCGGCGACGACACTCTGTGGGGCGTCAACCGTCACAGAAAGGGCGCCGCCAACACGCTGGCCGCGCTGAAGTCGATCCGCGCTGCCCGGCCAGACGGCGCCCCGATCTACGTGATCCTGGACAACCTGTCCGCCCACAAAGGCGCCGACATCCGCCGCTGGGCCAGGAAGAACAAGGTCGAGCTGTGCTTCACCCCGACCTATGCATCCTGGGCGAACCCGATCGAAGCCCACTTCGGACCCCTTCGGCAGTTCACCATCGCCAACTCCCACCACCCCAACCACACCGTCCAGACCCGGGCCCTGCACGCCTACCTGCGCTGGCGCAACGCCAACGCCCCCGCCACCATGACGTCCAGGCCGCCGAACGCAAAGAACGCGCCCGCATCCGCAGCGAGAAAGGCATCCGCTGGGGCGGACGTCCCCTCAAGACCGCAGCGTGACCGCACTTCCCACCCAGTGCACGGCTCCTCGTGAAAGGCTGGGAGCATGTTGGGTGGACCGTCTGAGAACCCAGAACTCTGGGCCTTCCTCGAATCACTGCACCGCGGCGAACTCCTTTCCGGCACCGTCACAGCGATCGAACGGTTCGGTGTGTTCGTGGCGCTGGACGACGCTCCCGACCATCCGGTCTTCCCCGGCGTCGGATTCATCTCCTTCGCTGAACTGTCCTGGCGGCGTTTCGAGGCAGCCTCCGACGTCGTGCAGATCGGACAGCGCCTCTCATGCGAGTTCCTCCAGTTCGACACGTGGAACCTGGAGGCCAGACTGTCCTTGAAAGCCACACAGCCGGACCCCTTCCAGGTATTCGCTGACACCATCGCGGTGGGGCAGAAACTGCCTGGCCAGGTCACCAAGCTGATCCCGTTCGGCGTCTTCGTCCAGGTCGCCGACGGAATCGAGGGACTGGTTCACCTGCGAGAGCTCACCTGGACACCGGTGGAGACTCCATCAGATGTCGTCCAGGTAGGCGACAAGATCACGGTGGTCGTCACCGAGATCGACCGAGAGCGACGCAGGATAGCCCTCTCCCGACGACAAGGCTCATCCGCCGGCGTGTGATGCGCTGCCTTCCTGCGGCAGCTCCCTTGCGCGAGTGTTCCTGAACGTCTGCTCAGTCACAGGAGGCACACTCGGAAGGCCGGTGAACCTTTGCGCTCAGAGCACTAGCCCGGACCCGCTGCACATGGCGGCCTATCAGCACGAAGGAACTTGTATGCATGAGTATATGAGTCGAGTCCGAGTCTGGGGACTGACTTGCCCAGGATTTCCGGAAGAGGTCAGCCGGACCCGCCGCTGGACGAGAGACATCCTGCGCGGATCGCCCTGGCGGACGACGCGGCCCTGATCGTGAGCGAGCTGAGCACGAACGCGCTCCTGCACACGAGCAGCGGAGGGGAACGCGGGAGCTTCCACCTGGCCCTCGCGGTAGCCCCGCAGGTCATCGCCCTGTCGGTCACGGACGACGGGGGAGGGGGCAGCGCCCCGAAGGTCGAGCACCAGGTCCAGGACGCCGAGCACGGCCGGGGTCTGGGCATGGTCAGCGCCCTCGCGCACAGGGTCGTCGTCCAGGGCGCTGGCGGCGTTTACACCGTCACTGCGGAACTCTTCGTGAACGCCCAGCGGGGAGGCCACCCGTGCTGATGGACAAGCCCCGCCGAGGCTTCTGGTGCGAGTGCTGGACCGAGAACCTCAGCGACGGGACGGGATGGCCGGCGCTCCGGGCATCCTTCGACGCCTACTCCGCACCCCAGGCAGACAGATGGGTCGCCATCGCCCTGCGCACCATCTCACCGGCACTCGACCCGGACGCCTCGGACGAGGTCTGGGCCTGGCTCCACGACGGCCGCGCAGAAACCCGACGAGCCCTGCTGCGCTCAGAGCCCTGCACAGTGTCAGTCACCCAGGCCAGCACTCGCATCCGCTGGCCCACCGCCAAGACTCCGAACTCCCAGGTTGCGCATACGCCTTCAAGCCCCACGCAGGGTCCTCGACATCAGGCGAGCCTGATTAGGGTGCTTGCATGCAGGAGACGGACGGGACGAGACGCAGGCCCAGGCAACTCGGGGAACTTACCGACGTGTACGGCTTCCTGGAGGAAGTCCGACTCCGACCAGGCATGTGGGTTCACAGCAGCTCTCTGCAGCACCTGAACTCCATGCTTATCGGATACCGGGTTGCTTTGGGTATCCACGACATCGCGGAGCCCTACGACTTCTGGAACCCCGGCACTCAGGGCGGCTTTTCCGAGTGGCTGTGGCAGCGCCTGGGCCGCCATTCCGCCCTCGGCTGGGCAACGGAGATTGAGCGCGAAGCGGAGCGACTTGGCAGGCCCAGCGTGGAGATGTTCTTCGAGCTCCTGGACGAGTTCCGCACCACCGACCACCAACCTCGGGCCGAGCCAGGCACCAGCATCCGCATCCGGGCGGAGGCTCAACAGCCCCTCGCCTCAGACTGAGTTACAACTTTCTCTACTGGTTCAAGGCGGCTCGCTCCGCTCCCCGCGCGCGGCCCGGCCCCCGGCCGGGCCTGCGCTCCTGCCTCCGTCCCGCTCCAGCCCGGCCGGCGCCCGTGCCGCGCTCAGAGCGATCAACCATGAGATGCCGAAGCAGGGGTTCATCGCGGCTGGGGCGGTCGGCTACACAGCTTTACGCAGCCACTCTGGCGCGAGCCTCGAAGTTCACGGCCCCAAAAGTAGTTCTACCGACCTCATGCCGTGTTCAGGCCCGCATGCCGCCCAAGCGCTTCCAGATCGAGTACAGGCGATCGCCGCAACTCGTCTCGGAATAGAGTGCTTTTCAATTTCCTGAGCGTATTAGCCTTGCCGCTCAACCTGAAAGTCCATTTGCCGTCCTCAAGGTCAAGTACGTGCAGCCCCCGCTTCAAGCGCACATCTGAGTACTGACTTAGGTCGAGAATGTACGCCTCATACTTGACTCCCTGGCGGTGCTGGTCTGAAAGCGTAGCCTGAATCAGGTGCGCAAACCGGAGGTCAACGAGGCGTGCAAGAGTCTCATAGGCCGGGAGGGATTTTTGGGCAACATTGACGCGGAAGTAGGTGTACCCCTCTCCCCGAACATACGACGAAAGGTATTCGAGAGCCGAGGTCAAAGAATCGGCGTTATCTGCAGAAACATCCTGCTCTAGATCTCTCAATTTTCCTCGCGCCGCCTTACCGGCGGCATCTGCGACGTCTTCCTGTCCGACCTCCCGAGCGTTTGTCCGGGATCTAGCTGCCACGATCGAAGAGGCGAAAAGGTTCAAGTAATCCCTGGGTACACCACCTGAACCGAGAATCAGCCTGCCAAGCGCCGCGTCACGGGTAATACTCGACGGCTTAGAGATCCCCACGGTTTCCGTGTAGTTCGTAAGCACGGACTCCAAGAACTTCTGCGTGGCCTCAGGGTCTTCCAAAGTCACGTCCAGATCGATCTTGGATGCGTCATGCGGAATTTCAATGCCGATATGCGAGGACGGCTCGAAAGGCCGCGTCAAGCGTTCAATGCTCGCAACCTTCAGCCAGCCATCACAGTCGCGCAGCATGCTAGTCAAGTAGTCAAGCAGATGCGGTTGCGCGGAGGTGGGAAAAAGGTAGAAGTCATCGAGATACAGGTACAGGCGAACGATCTCCGCTCGCAGAACCGTGCGCAATCCCCTATTCAAATCAGCGATGATTTCGCCGAGCTCTGCATCTACTTGAGCGGCCCGGAGAGATGTGACTTTCTCGCCGAGATCCTTTAGGCGAGCGAAGGAATCACCCTGGGAAGTGCCTGCATGCTGAATCAAGGAGGTTAGTACAGTCTCCGCAACCATAAGGAAAGCGGAAGATGGGTTCATTAGTCGCAGGGTGTGGGCGTTCATCCACGCCGTTACGTGCCCTTCTCTCTCGGCGAGACGCTTAGCCTCAAGAAGGAGCGCCGTCTTCCCTACACCACGTCGACCGTAGACGAGGTGGTGACGTGACGCACCAATAGCGGCCAGACTAGCCCGGGGATCTTCCATGTACTTTAGACTGGGAAGTGCGTCAGATGTGCGCGACCTAGCTTCCAATAGCTGGATCAGTTGGTCAACTTTTGAAGAGGCGAGGACGCTCTTTGGTGTCGAGACCAAAGGCTTTTCAATATCGGTACGATGCGGCCTAAAGGTGACAGCGAGAGATTCATTCTCCGTATCGTGGACGGAATTTAGTTCTTGCTCAATAGGTCCAGCCAGACTCTGCGCTGCCGCTATCGAGTCTTCGTCCACCCAAACGAGAAACCATCGTTCGCCAGGAAATGACCTTTCCTCGACACGCACGATGGGGATGTCTGCATCGTCAAGTACCCGAGCGATGCGGGCTTCGTAATCACTTGCCGACATCAGATATATCCGTTCGTCAGGGCGAAAGATTCACACATCTGGACAAAATTGGCCGCTGTCGCTGAAAGTGCACGAGCATCGTTTTCCCAATCGGATTCGTTGATTGGGTAGATGTCATAATCAGCCTGATTGCGCAACAGGCGGGCATCCACGAGTTCAGCCTCGCGCACGACCGGGCTATCGATGCCCGCCGGGAGATTCCGCGGAAGGATGTTATGGCGCTCGTGATCGTCACCTTTAATTTCCGCGAAAGCGATGGCGCGCGCCGCTTGGTACATTGCGTAATAGAAACGACTGATAGCCGATCTGTATTGTGTCGCAAAAAGTAGAGCGTCACCCGCCCGGAGATGCCCTCCCGCTAGGAGCAGACGATCCGAGACGATCTGCTGCAGCAATTGAGCCGTGGGGAACGGATATTTGCTGCCACCTATTGGAAGTGCTGATATTGTCGCGCTCTTGCTGGTGGAAATGTGCAATAGCATTTGATCGGCAAGCGTGACTGTTGGCATGTAATCTGCACTACCCCCTGCGTAACCCTGGCCAGCGCCACAAGGTTAGTCGGCCCCGACAGCGTTCCACACTACCCACCAAACGATTGGCTCATCCAGTGTTTGCGGGATGGCTTGTAGCAGGTGCTTGCGTCGCAGGGACCCCACGTCGTTCAACGAGCGCCTGCACTCGCCGCACCACCCCGGCCGAGGGCTCGCGGACCGTCCGTCACGGGCCGGCAGTCGCGGCTTGTTCTGGTCGACGACACAAGCCAGTAGCGTGGCCGAGGCCGGTGGGGGTACAGCGAGGCATACGCGTGAGTGATCGGTCGACGCACCCGCCGTCGTGGCTGACTGTCGTCGGCTGAGGCTCAGACACTCCGGGGCCCAGCTCTGCCAAAGGACGTTCGAGGCGAAGAGTCCGTGCCATTCGCGTGCCAGATCCTGCGGGGAACCACGGGGAACAGCGGGGACTTGCCCCAGGTGCGACCAGGACTCCAACATCGCTCCGTCGCAGGTGACCACTGCAACCGCGGCCAAGAGCCCCGAGCTTCCCGAGCTGATGGCTCAGGCATCGTGGTTGCGGGTCGACCGTCGTGGCTTGCTCTGGTCGACGGCACCGGCAACGTGGTGGAGGCCGGTGGGGGTGCAGCGAGGCATACGCGCGCGTGATCGGTCGGCGTCCTCGCCGTCGTAGCTGGCTGTCGTCGGCCGGAGTAAGGACCAACCCGTATCCAGCTCTGAGCAGACGACATCGGTCACCCACCTGCGACCGCCGCGTCAGGGTCCTGCATCCTGGACACCATGACGAACCCCGAGGGTCCGTACGTGAAGGTGCACTTCCGGCTTGAGATTGAGGACGACTGGCCCCCAGCGTCGGTGGAGAGTCTGTGGGCTGTCGACCAGGGCGACGGCACCGCACGGCTCGACAACATCCCGTGGTTCGTTCGGGGCATTGCCTGCGGGGACATCGTGGCCACTGAGCCCGATGAGGAGGGGGTGCGATGGGCCGGCGAGGTGGTTCGGCGTTCCGAGAACTGCACCATCCGCCTCATCGTGTTCCGTGACAGCGGCTCGGGAGCCGCACGGCAGAGCGTGATCAACACGTTCAAGGAACTTGGCGTCGACGGCGAGGGCATAGAGCGGTTCGGCATGGTCGCCCTGGACGTCCCGCCCACCGCCGATCTCGCCAAGGTGCAACGGCTGCTCAGCCACGGCGTCGCCAAGGAGTGGTGGGACATGGAAGAGGGGTGCATCACCGCGCAGTGGCGGGCTACTTCCGTCGGCTGACGCCGTTCACGTGATCCACGGCTGGGCCGTCTCTGGGCCGTCCGAGGTCGCTCGACAGTGGCCAAGGATGACCAACGACGACCACCAGGCGCACGAGCCCACCGCCCCTGAGCAGCGAGAACGCAGGCCACCAAGATCTCAGACAACACCCAGGGCAAGAAGAAGTAGCCTTCGTGATCGCGCCCCCGGTCTGTGCTCATGGTGCGGATCGGGGGCGTGATCACGGCCTGGGCCCACTGGCCCTCAACGTCCCGGTTCTTGCGGTCGGAGCGCCAGGCCGAGGGCCTTCCAGGTGTGGTCCCCGCTACTGGGCATGGGGTGCGCGTACACCTTCAGCATCAGCCCCGGTGGGTTTCAGCGGTCTTGGGTCCGTGCAGGCAGACGGCATTACGTCCCATCTGTCCAATAACGTTGCACGCGGGCTACCGCATCTTCCTTCGTCAGTTCGGAAACCGTCTCCTCCGAGAGGCCGACGCGGTGGATCAACAGATAGACCAGATCGGCCGGCAGCGATTCCTTGGGCGTGGAGGGGGCTCCCCGGTCAGGGAGTTTTCCATCGATCACGCAGTCCCAGAACTCGCTTTCGGTGACGACCAACTGGTCGCGAAGAATGTGGCTCCACAACGCGGCCCCATAGACAGTGCGATCGACAGGGTGCGAAATACGGGTCCGCAGGATGCGCCCGTCATGCAGCGTCAACTCGTAGGTGACGTGATGAGTACCGGTACGCCCACGAGTATCCCGCACTCGCTCCCACCCCTCGACGACACAGAACCGCTCATGACGCTCACGGTCTGGTTGTGGTCGAGTCACCGCTGAACTCCCACCAGCCAGTCCACCAACTGACGGTCGTCACTCAGGGCAATCAGCTGAACCAATCCCCAGTTGTCCTGATGGTTGGGCGCTAGTCTCAGCCTCTCCTGCCAGTCGTCCGCGTACTCCCGCAAAGCGTCGACCATCTCGTTTACGGCGTCGTCAAACGTTGACCCGTCGGCCGCAATGGGGAGCCCCGGAATGAAGATCGACCATCCATCCGCCTCGGCGACGACCTCGGCCTTGGACGAACACACTGAGGACAGGTAGCGACGTAGCCGCTCGACATCCACAACCGCAGCGCAGCCACTGGCCCGACGCACCGTCGCAACCCGTCCCTCGTCTGCGGCGTCGAGAAGCTCCTTCAGGTGTGTACGCGCTTCGGTGTAGCTCTCGAAATGCACCGCGGACATGGCGACCTCCCGTAGGACTCGTGGAACCAGGGTGCCTTCCGCAATTAAGTACGTCAAGTACGTGAAGTACTTAGCCAGTGTCGGGACGCTCGGTGCAGAGCGGAGCGCCCCATGACCGCATGGTCGGCACGAGACCAACTGCCCCTGACCAGCGAAAACCCAGCTCGACAAGATCCCCAAAGTCCAGGGCGAGAAGTAAGCCTGACTGATCAAGCCCCCTACCTGCGGGTTCTCCGCTGGTGGGGGGCTTGTCGCGTTGCTGGGGCCGTCTCTGGGTTGTTAGGTCTCGTCTCGGCCTCCGCTCCGGCAGTGTGGAGGGCTGCCACGGCTGCCGTGGCGTCTTCCTGAGGGATGCCGTCGAGGATCACGGCGGGAACCTGCGTCGTGAGAATTTTGCTGCGCCACAGGCTCAGCCCCGTCAGCCGGCGCACGGCCTGAGCGACCTCCAGCACGCGGAGGCCGGCATCGGTGAGCACTACGTTAGGGGGGCGTACGAGTCCCTCTACGAGTTGTGCCCTGACGATCTTCTGACCGAGCTCAATGGTCAGGCGGACCAAGCGCAGATCACCGCGCTGATGAAGCGCTACCGAGCGCAGAAGCGATAGGCAAGGCCGAGTGTGAGTGGTGGACTACAACGGGGCGCACCACAAGAGCACCAGGGCCGTTCGCCCAGGTCGGCGCCCGAACCGGCCTCAAGTGCCCGCGACTTCACGCGGCGTGGCCATCGAGCCTGACGAGGAGGGTGACGTCGCGCCAACCGCCGACCTCGCAGTAACGCGGCGCGATCGAGGCCCCTGCCTGCGGTACAAGCGGCTTCGGTCGTCTGTTCGGGTTGGCTCAGGCGTTGGGGCGCTTGCCGTGGTTGGCCTTCTTCTTCTTGCGGCCGCGTCGTTTGTTCCCTCGCTTAGCCATGGTTCGTATCTCCCTGGTCGAGGATTTTCTACGCTTTTGTCAGTCTAGATTCGGCCCGTGGTACCCGCATCAGGGCGAAGCGGAGTTCCCTCCGGGGTGAACGAGTCGTGGAAGGTGAAGGCGTGCGGTGCGGAGCCGTGGCGGTGGAGGTGCTCCAGCCTGGAAACCCCGTCCCGCCAGGTGGGTGGCACGCCGTCGGAGGCCCACCAGAACACGTAATTCGGGTGCCCCGTCCTCTCGAACCAGTCGTAACGCCTGTTCAGCGCCTCACGGTGCGGGCCGGAGTAGACGGCGTCGAAGGCGGGGCGCAGGTCGGTCCAGAGTGAGAGGGTCGCGGCCAGGGCGGTGGTTTCCGCGGTGCGGCCCTTGCCGTACCAGGTCGGTACGGCGAACTCTCCCCATGCACCCCAGTCCGCCTCGAAGAGCGAGCCCCGGGCACCGTCTGCCGCTTCAGCATGCGCGAGGTATCCGGGGTGCCGGCTGATCCTCCGGTAGACGGCCTCACCGATGTCGTAGAACTCGTGCGTGAGAGGAGCGGGATCGGCGAGAGGTGACTTCAGGACGCCGAATGTGTACAGAGCAAGAGGGGGCATGCGTCTCTCCCTGGTCGGGGCCGTCCGGCGGGGACCCGGGCGTGGCCGACTCATCCCGTCGCGGGTGGCTCAGCCTGCGGGAACTCCCGTACGACCGTGGGCGATCGCCGAGGACGAGGTGAAGGTAGCCGCCTCCGGGGGCCATGTCGAAGTTGCGTTTTCCCTGTCCAGGTGGCCTCCTGCACCGGTCATCGCGGCATCGCGGCATCGCGCTCTCGCCCTCGCCTGATCGGCGGCGCCTCACGCCAGGGTGACGTGCATACCGCCCTCGGTCAGGGCGCCCAGGATCTCGGTGAAGAGGTCGTAGTCCTGGCCTTCCGGTGTCAGGGTCCGGGACAGGTGCTCGCGTGCGGTCGCGGCGTTCCGCCAGAGCAGGGTTGCGGGGGCGGTGTAGCCGAAGGTGCCGCGCAGACAGTCGTCGAGGGCGGCGAGGCAACCGCCGAAGTAGCCCCCCGGCCCGTTCACCGCCTCGCCGAGCGCCAGGTAGAGGCCCGGTTCGTCGGTGATGTGCCGGCCGTCGAGTTCGTAGGCGTGCCCGGCCGGCCGGTCACGGTGGGCGCGCCGGCAGGCCCGCTCGCGGACGAGATCGAGCCAGGCCCCGCGGCGCCGGGTGTCGAGGCCCGCCCAGGCATCCACGCTGTCCGGCGGTCCGACGAGCCACCGTTCCCAGATGGGCCGGGCGTGTTCGGGAACGGGTGGGAAAAGCTCTCCGCCGAGTTCCAGGTCGATCAGGTCCGTCCCGTGAGAGGACGGGCGCCAGGCAGTGACTTCGGTCCACAGCAGCCGATCGGTGAGTGGCCGGCCCTGGTCGTCATGGATCTCCAGGGCGGCCTCCTCCAGGTCCAGCGCCCGCCGGGTGCCCTTCGCCAGCGCGGCCCGCAGCTGGTCACCCTGGGTGAGTCCCCGCAGGACGAGTGGGGGTGCCGTCTGTTGGGCGGTCGGCAGGACGCGGACGAATTCCCGGCAGGAGCCCAGCCACCGGTGCCCGTCGTGCACCCGGACACGACCCGTGTGCCTCTCGGGCGGACCTTCGTAGTCGTCCAGGCCGTTGAGCACAAGGCTGTCCGCCCCCAGGAGCCGCCCCGGGCTCTCCGCGTCCTCCAGCAGCCAGGCGTCAAGTGCGTCGTCGTCCGGCACCAGCCATACCCGGCTCCCGACCCAGCCCCGCGGCTCGACGCTTTCCGCTGTCCAGCCGCACAGTTCGTACGTGCCGCGCCGAGGCTCCCCGAAGAGGCCCTCCACCGCATCGCACTCGCCCCAGACGCAGCCGTGCTTCGTCTCCGTCAGCCTGTACCGTCCATGCCCGCGATCCGCGCTGTCCCCCTGCACGTCGGCCATCATGCCCCTGCCGCCTGCTCAGAGCGAGTGAGTATGGGCACTCATGTGCGGGGTCATCGGCGGCCTGCATGTTGGGTGCATGAGATCAATGTCCCTTTCGAGGGCCGTGCTGGTGGCCGCCCTCGGCTGCTTGCTGCTGTCCGGCTGCGGTGATCAGAGGAGCACCACCGATCAGACTTCGGCAGGCGGTGCCGTTCCGGCGGTAACCCCGCCCCCGTTGGACGCTTCGTCGAGTGTCGGCGATCCGGAGACGAGGCTCCTCGCCCTGCTGACCCGCATCGAGCAGCGCTGCGCTCCCGGCACCCCCGGTGACAAGGGCCGTGGTGGCGTGCCCGAGCCCGAGGACCTGCCGGGCTGGGAGGGGGCGGCCTCTCCGGGATACGGGCCGGGTGAGACCCCGTCCGGTGTTCCCAACGCCTCGGGGGACATACCGGTTTCCGTGGCCGGCCCCACGCCCCGGACGAGAACGGCCCCTGACCTCGCCGAGGCCAAGCCGGTCGAGGAGGTCGCCCTGACCGGTGTCGAGGAGTGCGCCGGGGGCAGGCATGCCCAGCGCATCGGCGAGGCGTTCAAGGGCGTGAGGACGACCGGCTACCGGGCCATGCGCGAGAGGCTGGTGGACCTGGACTACCCGGAGTCGCGGATTCACCGGATGCCGGACCAGGCGGGCGCGCCCCGGGCCAGGCTGGACTTGCGGGTGATCGGCAGCCACCTGGCTCTGGAGGTCACCGGGGCCGACGGCAGTGTGACCGTCGAGGCGTTCGGGGTTCCGGGGACGGAGGGTGTGAGCGTGACCGATGTGCAGCGGAAGTCGAAGCAGAAACCGGAGCTGGAGCTGGAGTCGGAGTCGGACGTGCCTACGTCCTGACCGATCGGTGGATCGACGGTGTCGGGAGCTGAGCCGGTCGTCAGCGGATCGGTGGCAGCTTCCGGCGCTTCCGGGTGGTGCGGCCGATCCGGAACCGGGGCGTGGCGCCGTCGCGGATCACCAGGAGCCAGCCGGCCACGCTGAGCGCCGTGAAGCCGAGGGCGAGGATGACGCCGAGCGGCTGGCGGTCTCCGGCCAGGGAGCCTGCCGCGCGTATCAACTGCGCCACTCCGAAGGCCAGCGCGCCCCACCCCGCGAGGGTGCCGGCATGCCTACGGCGTTGCCGCCGGATGAGCCACATGCCGACGGTCAGCCAGATGGCGCCACTGGCACCGAACGCCGATGCGATGAACATCCCCGCCTCCGGACGGAAGAGAGCTGGTCGACTATGCGGCATCTGCAGGGAGAACAACGCGGCCGGTGCTCAGAGGAACCCCGTGCGGTGGGTGTCCGTGCCGCGGTGCAGGCGTACGAAGCGCAGGAGTCCGGGGACGATGCCCGCGTTGCCCATGGCCCAGCCGGTGCACGGTTCGAGGTCGCCGGGGGTGGCCCGGTGGTCGAAGTTGGACCAGCGGGCGCCTTCGCCGTCCCGGATCGCACGGGCGGTGAGGTCCGCGACGAGGACACGGGCGAAGTCGTACGAGTCCCGGTGCCTGGCCTGTTCGGTGTGCCCTGCCTGCCCTGCCTGCCCTGCCCGTTCGGTCCGTTCGGTCCGTTCGGTTTGTTCGGTTTGGGTGGTGATCCGGTCGCAGGCCAGGGCGAGGACGCCCGCGGTGCCGCAGCAGCGGCCGTTGTTGTCCCAGAAGCCGGGGCGCAGCCGCCGGGGCAGGCCGGAGTGGGTGACCGTGTGCCAGCAGCGGTCCGCGAGGGTGGTCCAGGCCGGGTCGGCGGTGACGTCCCCCAGCAGCCGGAAGACCTGTGCGTCCCCGGTCGGACCGTGGCACCAGCCGTAGCTGACGGGCTCGATGAGATCGGGGCGAAACTGAGGGGTGGAGTGCCGTACCAGGAAGCCCTCCGGACCCGCCTCGTCGCGGGCGACGACGTCCGCGGCGCCGGCCAGGGCCAGTTCGACCAGGTCCGTCCGCCCGGTCGCGTCGCCGACCCGGGCAAGCGCGAGGACGATCCCCAGCGTGCCGTGCGAGATGTGGTGCAGACGGGACTCGACATCCGGGCGGTGGGCCCAGTGGACACCGGCCGGAGTCCGTTCCGCCGTCCGCAGGTAGGGCTCCACGGCGAGGACGGCCAGCTCAGTGTCACCGCACAGCAGTGCGCCGAGGCCGATTCCCGCGTTGCCGCCCAGCAGCTCGAACAGATCGCCCCAGCGGGTGCCGTCGAAGCGTGACCGCACGAGGCGCAGCGCGCGGTCGGCGGCGGCACCGGCGGCCCTGTCGCCGAGTTCCTCGTGGACGGTCCGCAGGGCGAGCGCCACTCCGGTGCGGCCGAAGCAGAGCGAGTCGTGGTCGATGCCGGCGACGGAGTCCGCGAGGCTGCGGGCCGCGCGCAGGGCGGTGTCGGCGTAGGCGTCGTCGCCGAAGTGCCGCCATGCCTCCAGGAGCAGGGGGACGGCCCCGGCCGTCCCGCTGTAGAACGTGGGTTCGAGCTGGTCGTCAGAGGGTCTGGCCGGCCAGGCGAGGCCGCCGCCGGGGGTCTCCCGCGCCGTCCCGGTGAGCCAGCGCAGCCCGTCCACCGCGAGTTCCTCGACCTCGTCGACCGCTCCCGGTGCTGTCGTCACGGCCCGACTCTCGCATGATCTCCCGCGCCTGCCCAGGGGGCGTGCGCCGATGACAGACGGTGCCGGACCGGAGCTGTCCGCACGCTCCCGCTCGTGTCGCGCCGCCGGGAGCGGGCACGCCGGGAGCGGGCACGCCGGGAGCGGTCCCGGCGGGACAGGGCACCCGCCACGGCGCTCCCCGGCCGACTGACGGACGTAGTCCTCAGTCGGCAGTCGTCACCTCACCAGATCGACAGCGGTACCTGGTGGATCTCGTCCGCCGGGTGGCCCGTGCGTTCGTGGACGCGTTTGACCGCCTCGGCCGAGGGCGCCTCGGAGAGGCAGTAGACGTTGCCGGAGTCCGGGTCGGCCCAGGCCCGTTCGAAGTGGACGCCCTCGTCCTTCTCGACGGCGAGGTCGGCCTCGTGGGCCTCCTTGAGCTGGTCGGCGGTGATGCCCTTCATCCCGTGGTGTACGTCCATGAACTGAGGCATGGCTGCCACCTCCTGTCTTGTCTCCCGCACGTCCCCCGTCCCCCGTAAGTACCCTCCCCGCTCCTCTCCTCTCCTCTCCTCATCCTCTCCATGTTCCGCCCGTCGGTGTCGTCGCGCACAGCACGAAGGGCCCCCGACCGGAGTCGGAGGCCCTTCGCCCGTACGGCGCCACAGCGCCTTCGCCGCTACGCGGCCACGGCGCTCAGCCGCACTGGCACGGACTGCCCGACTGGCAGCCGCAACCGCAGCCCGAACCGCAGCCGCAGGCGCCGATGACCAACAGGTTCTTGATCTCGGCGGGCTGGTCGGTCGCGCGCTCCTGTGTGGGGTCGGGCGTGGTGCTGGGGGATTCGGCCATGGATCCCTCCTAGAGGTCCCTGGATGCCCTAGAGGTAGGGCCTTGCCCATTCCATGCCCGTTTCTCCGGGCGCATCAACGGCGCACAGTGGCGCCCACACGCCGACCCCGCACTTCGCGAGCCCCACCCACCTGGGGGTCACGCCACCTGGAGGTCACGCCCCCTCGGCGCCCGTCACCGGCTGGATGTCGGGCTGGAGGTCGTCCGCGTGCTCGCCCGTGACCAGGAAGACGACGCGCTTGGCGACGGCGACCGCGTGGTCGGCGTACCGCTCGTAGTAGCGGCCGAGCAGGGTCACGTCGACGGCGGTCTCGATGCCGTGCTTCCAGCGGTCGTCCAGCAGGTGCTGGAAGATCGTGCGGTGCAGCAGGTCCATCTCGTCGTCGTCCTGCTCCAGCTGGAGGGCCAGGTCGACGTCCTTGGTGATGATCACCTCGGCCGCCTTGGCCATCAGGCGCTGCGCGAGCTGCCCCATCTCCAGGACGGTCGCGTGCAGGTCGTGGGGGATGGCGTTCGCCGGGTAGCGGAGCCGGGCCAGCTTCGCCACGTGCTGGGCGAGGTCGCCGGAGCGCTCCAGGTCGGCGGACATGCGGAGCGAGGTGACGACTATCCGCAGATCGGTCGCCACCGGCTGCTGGCGGGCGAGCAGCGCTATCGCGCGCGCCTCCAGGTCGTGGTGGAGCTCGTCCACCCTCTGGTCGCCTTCGATGACGCTCTCGGCGAGCTTGAGGTCGGCGTCGAGGATCGCCGTCGTGGCGCGCCCGATCGCCGATCCCACCAGCCGGGCCATGTCGACCAGGCTGTCGCCGATCGAGTCGAGTTCCTCGTGGTACGCGTCCCGCATCAGGGTTCCCTCTCCTACGTGTGTTCCATGGGGCTCCGGGGGCCGGGGCCCGTGGCCGAAACCAGCTGCGAACCCCACGCTTCCACGTTCCGGTCTCAACGCGACCGTTTCTGCCACCCCAAATGAACCAATACTGGCTCCAAGGTGAACTCTGGGCGACGAGTGTTCGAGCTCGCACCTCCACGGCTGTGGGGATGTCGTACCCCCTGCTTAACCTGTTTGCATGGACGTGAACGCGGCGGTCGCCGCAGCGGCAGCGATCGCCGGGGTGCTCACCGGTGTCATCGCCATGCTGGCGTTCCGCTGGAGCGAACGCGACCAGAAGCGACCGACCAGGACTTCTCTGCACACCGACCCCGTACTGCCGCCGGGCGTGGACACCGTACTGAGCGTGCTGCGCTCCTCCGCGGTGGTCCTTGACGAGGCCGACGCGGTTGTCAAGGCGAGCTCGGCGGCGTACGCCCTCGGACTCGTGCGCGGCGGCAAACTCGCCATCGAGCCGATGCTCGCGATGGCCCGGGACACCCGGCGCGACGGCGAGATACGCCAGGTCGAGCTGGATCTCCCGAGGCGGGGGACCGGGCGGGGCGAGGCCCTGGCCGTCTCCGCCAGAGTGGCGCCGCTCGGCTCCCGGCTCGTCCTGCTCCTCGTCGAGGACCTCACCGAGGCCCGCCGCATCGAGGCGGTACGACGGGACTTCGTGGCGAACGTGAGCCATGAGCTGAAGACCCCGGTCGGCGCGCTCTCCCTGCTCTCCGAGGCCGTCATGGACGCCTCGGACGATCCGGAGGCCGTGCAGCGCTTCGCCGGTCGCATGCAGATAGAGGCCACGCGCCTGACCAACCTGGTCCAGGAGCTGATCGACCTGTCGAGGGTGCAGAACGACGACCCGCTGGAGGACGCGGAGCCCGTCCGGGTCGACGAGCTGGTCGCCGAGGCGATCGACCGGTGCCGCCACCAGGCCGGCACCAAGCAGATCACCATGGCCGCGGGCGGCACCGCCGACCTGCATGTCTGGGGCAACCGCGGCCAGCTGGCCGCCGCCCTCGGCAACCTGGTCGAGAACGCCGTGAACTACTCCCCGGCCCGCACCCGGGTCGGGATAGCCGCCCGCCGGGTGGGCGTGCCCGGCGGCGACATGATCGAGCTCGCCGTGACCGACCAGGGCATCGGCATCACCGACAAGGACAAGGAGCGCATCTTCGAGCGCTTCTACCGCGTCGACCCGGCCCGCTCCCGGGCCACCGGTGGCACCGGCCTCGGCCTCGCCATCGTCAAGCACGTGGCCGCCTCGCACGGCGGGGAGGTCACGGTGTGGAGCGCCGAGAACCAGGGCTCCACGTTCACCCTCAGGCTGCCGGAGGCGGGCGCGGTACGCGACCGCGCGTCGCAGCACCCCGACCCCGACCTCGACGACGAGGCCGGTACCACCGAGTCATCCCCGTACGAACCGCTTCCCGCCCCGGAGGTCCTTCCGTGACCCGAGTGCTTGTCGTCGAGGACGAGGAGTCCTTCTCCGACGCCCTGTCGTACATGCTCCGCAAGGAGGGCTTCGAGGTCGCTGTGGCGGCCACGGGGCCCGACGGACTCGACGAGTTCGAGCGCAACGGCGCCGACCTCGTCCTCCTCGACCTGATGCTGCCGGGGCTGCCCGGCACCGAGGTCTGCCGCCAGCTGCGCGGCCGTTCCAACGTCCCCGTCATCATGGTGACGGCCAAGGACAGCGAGATCGACAAGGTCGTCGGGCTGGAAATAGGAGCCGACGACTACGTCACCAAGCCCTTCTCCTCCCGCGAGCTGGTCGCCCGCATCCGCGCGGTGCTCCGCCGCCGCGGCGAGCCGGAGGAGGTCACCCCGGCCGCCCTCGAAGCGGGCCCGGTCCGCATGGACGTCGACCGCCACGTGGTCACCGTCTCCGGTTCCAAGGTCGACCTCCCGCTCAAGGAGTTCGACCTCCTGGAGATGCTCCTGCGCAACGCGGGCCGTGTCCTGACCCGCATGCAGCTCATCGACCGGGTCTGGGGCGCCGACTACGTCGGTGACACCAAGACCCTCGACGTCCACGTCAAGCGCCTGCGCGCGAAGATCGAGCCGGACCCGGGCGCGCCGCGTTACCTGGTGACGGTGCGCGGTCTCGGTTACAAGTTCGAGCCGTAGGCCGTTGAGGTAACCGCTGAGACCGCTGAGCTGCCTCGGCGGCGCGTACGACGAAGGGCGGCCCCCCTTGGGGGTGCCGCCCTTCGTGGTACGGCCGCTCAGCCCGCGTTCGTCGACGCCGACGCCGAGTCGGTCGGGGTGGCCGAGGCGCTCTCGGAGGCGTTGTTCTTCTTGCCGGCCTTGGCGCTCTCGCTCGCGGTGGAGCCCGCGAGCGGGGTGGTGGAGGTGGACGGCGAGGCCGACGGCACCGCGCTCGGGCCCCAGCCGGTGAAGTAGCTCTCGGCCGGTACGACGAACGCGCGCAGGCTCACGTCACCGGTCTTGCTGAAGGTGAACGTGATCTTCTGGGCGTTGCCGTCCGTGATCGCCTCGCGGCTGCTGGCCAGCACCGCGGACGCGTTGCCCGTGCCGCCCAGGATCAGTCGGCCGCCGCCCTGGATGGTCAGCGGCTGGGACTTGGTGGCGTGCAGCTCGGCGGTCTTGCCGGTGCCGGCGACGACGATCGACTGGAGCGTCTCCGGCTCGGTGCCGGTGTTGAAGATGGTCGCGGTGACCACCGCCGGCCCGGTCGACGTGAGGTCGGGCTGGGTGATCACGGTCGCGTTCTGGACCTTGATGGTGCCGACACTCGTCGCGGCGCTGTCCGGCTGGATCTCCAGCGTCTGGGAGTTGTTGCCGGCGCCGCAGGCGGAGAGCGCGGCGACGGAGAAGGCGAGGGCGGAGGCGGCGAGGGCGCCGCGTCGAAGGCTGCTGCTCACGGCGGCGGCAACTCCTTGAACGCACGGGCGACTCCGCTTATAAAGCCACCCTAAGTGTCTGTCAGCGGCCTTAGGTTACCGAGCCGTTCCCGCGCGGCCGCACCCGACCCTCCCCAAGCCGCTCGCTTCCCTCGGGGCTTCCCTCGTGCAGGGGGTACCCGCGGGCATCCACAAGTGCCCCTTCGGTCACTTTGGAGCGGAGCCCGTCCGGCATTCACATAACCCGCCCGCAACACCGTGCGCAAAATTTCCACGAAGGAATGCGCGACCTCCGGGAAAATTGATCACGTACTGCTTCACGTGCGCCTTCGCGTACCGTTCAGTCGGCCGACGTGATCAATTCCGGAAACGTCCGGGATCCGGCTCCGGCTACCGAACGGAGTAGCGGAAGTCGTACGCTTGGAAGCGGACATATGGGGATGTTCCGCCAGGTGGGCGAGCCTCCGGATGTGTGTAACGTGCGCGTTTCACCTCGCCCGGAGAGCCGCTCCGACCTGCGAATACCTGCTTCCGGACGGCCTCCGCAGCACGTTCCTGTTGCTGTTGTCAAGCCCCGAGATATGCCCTGACCTGCGAAAACGCCATTCAGAACCGCCGGTTTCCGTGTTACCCTGGATAGCCACGGAAGGGGTACCTGTCACATGACGTTCAAGGTTGGCGACACCGTGGTCTATCCCCATCACGGGGCCGCGCTGATCGAGGCCATCGAAACTCGCCAGATCAAAGGCGTGGACAAGACCTACTTGGTGCTGAAGGTCGCCCAGGGTGACCTGACGGTACGTGTGCCAGCGGACAATGCGGAGTTCGTCGGCGTGCGTGATGTGGTCGGTCAGGACGGGCTGGACCGGGTCTTCGAGGTGCTGCGCGCGCCGTACGCCGAGGAGCCCACGAACTGGTCCCGTCGCTACAAGGCAAACCTGGAGAAGCTCGCCTCCGGCGACGTCATCAAGGTCGCGGAAGTCGTGCGTGACCTGTGGCGTCGTGAGCGCGAGCGTGGACTCTCCGCCGGTGAGAAGCGCATGCTCGCCAAGGCCCGCCAGATCCTGGTGAGCGAGCTCGCTCTCGCGGAGAACACGAACGAGGACAAGGCCGAGGCCCTGCTCGACGAGGTCCTCGCGTCCTGACGCGGACGCCGTCCGGCTCGGCACACTGAACTCCGCACATCTGAAATGCCGCGGTGCCCGATGACACAGCAACTGTCGCCGGGCGCTGCGGCATGTGTGCGTGCACCCTCGGGGAACCCCCGATACTAGGCGTGCCGGGCCCGGGCTGCTGGCTCGACCAGTGTCACGGAAGGGTCCGGTCAAGGCGTCGCGCCCGGCACTTCCCAGGCCATACCCACGCCGCCCCCGCACACAAACCTGACAGGAACCGATGTCTGACGATTCGCGTCCTTCGCGCCCGGAACCGCGTACCGCACTGCGCACGGCGGCCGTGATTCCCGCCGCCGGCCGGGGCGTACGGCTCGGTCCGGGCGCACCCAAGGCGCTGCGCACGCTGAACGGCACGCCCATGCTCATCCACGCCGTGCGCGCCCTCGCCGCCTCCCGCGCGGTCTCCCTGGTCGTCGTCGTGGCCCCGCCCGACGGCGCGCCCGAGGTCAAGTCCCTCCTCGACGCCCACGCGCTCCCTGACCGCACCGACTTCCTCGTCGTCCCCGGCGGCGAGTCCCGCCAGGAGTCGGTCCGGCTCGGCCTGGACGCGCTGCCCCCGGACTACGACATCGTCCTGGTCCACGACGCCGCCCGCCCGCTCGTCCCCGTCGACACGGTCGACGCGGTGGTCCAGGCGGTCCGTGACGGCGCCCCGGCCGTGGTCCCCGCCCTCCCGCTCGCCGACACGGTCAAGGAGGTCGAGCCGGCCGCCGCCCCCGGCGACCCGGAGCCGGTGCTCGCCACCCCCGAGCGCGCCCGCCTGCGCGCCGTACAGACGCCGCAGGGCTTCGACCGTACGGTGCTGGTCCGCGCCCACGAGACGGTCACGGGCGCCGTCACCGACGACGCCGGCATGGTCGAGCAGCTCGGCGAACGGGTCGTGGTCGTCCCCGGTCACGAGGAGGCCTTCAAGGTCACCCGTCCCCTCGACCTGGTCCTCGCCGAGGCGGTCCTGGCCCGCAGGAGGCTGAACGATGGCTTCTGAGGTGGTACTGCCGCGGGTCGGCATCGGCACCGACATCCACGCCTTCGAGGAGGGCCGCGACCTGTGGTGCGCCGGCCTCAAGTGGGAGGGCGAGGGTCCGGGGCTGGCCGGCCACTCCGACGCGGACGTCGTCGCGCACGCCGCCTGCAACGCGCTGTTCTCGGCGGCGGGCCTGGGTGACCTGGGGCAGCACTTCGGCACGGGCCGGCCGCAGTGGTCGGGCGCGTCCGGCGTGACCCTGCTGACGGAGGCGGCGCGGATCGTCCGGGACGCGGGATTCGTGATCGGGAACATCGCCGTACAGGTGGTGGGTCCACGCCCGAAGATCGGAAAGCGGCGGGACGAGGCGGAGAAGATCCTTTCGGCCGCGGCCGGTGCTCCGGTTTCCGTTTCGGGGGCCACGACGGACGGCCTCGGATTTCCGGGCCGGGGTGAAGGCCTTATGGCGGTGGCGACGGCTCTGGTCGTCAAACAGGCGTGAAGGGTCCTGCCTGAGGGCGCAGGGAGGTACGCGACGAACCGCAGTGCACCCGCGCCCGTCCACAGTGCTGTGGATACCGGTGCCGCGCACCACCCCCGGCCCACTACCCTTGTCCCGTGACCATTCGCCTGTACGACACCAACGCCCGGCAGATCCGTGACTTCACCCCGCTCGTGCCGGGTTGTGTCTCGATCTACCTCTGTGGTGCCACCGTGCAGGCGGCGCCCCACATCGGGCACATCCGCTCCGGCCTGAACTTCGACATCATGCGCCGCTGGTTCGAATACCGCGGCTATGACGTGACGTTCATCCGCAACGTCACGGACATCGACGACAAGATCATCGCCAAGTCCGCCGACCAGGGCCGCCCCTGGTGGTCGATCGGCTACGAGAACGAGCGCGCGTTCAACGACGGCTACGCCGCGCTCGGCTGCCTCCCGCCGACGTACGAGCCCCGCGCGACCGGGCACGTACCGGAGATGATCGAGATGATGCGCGGGCTGATCGAGCGCGGGCACGCCTACGAGGCCGACGGCAACGTCTACTTCGACGTGCGTTCCTACCCGGAGTACCTCCAGCTCTCCAACCAGGAGCTGGACAACCTCCGGCAGCCCGAGGGCGAGGGCGAGACCGGCAAGCGGGACCAGCGCGACTTCGCGCTGTGGAAGGCCGTCAAGCCGGGCGAGCCCAGCTGGGAGACGCCGTGGGGGCGCGGCCGGCCCGGCTGGCACCTGGAGTGCTCGGCGATGGCCCACAAGTACCTGGGCGAGGCCTTCGACATCCACGGCGGCGGCCTCGACCTGATCTTCCCGCACCACGAGAACGAGATCGCCCAGGCCAAGGCGTTCGGCGACGACTTCGCCCAGTACTGGGTGCACAACGCCTGGGTCACCATGAGCGGCGAGAAGATGTCGAAGTCCCTCGGGAACTCGGTGCTCGTCTCGGAGATGGTCAGGCACTGGCGCCCGATCGTGCTGCGCTACTACCTGGGCACCCCGCACTACCGCTCGATGATCGAGTACAGCGAGGACGCGCTGCGCGAGGCCGAGCAGGCGTTCACGCGGATCGACGGGTTCGTGCAGCGCGTGGTGGAGCTGGCCGGGGGAGCCGTCGAGCCCTCGGCCGAGGTCCCGCCGGCGTTCGCCGAGGCGATGGACGACGACCTGGGCGTGCCGCAGGCGCTGGCCGTCGTGCACACCACCGTCCGCCAGGGCAACTCCGCCCTCGCCGCCGACGACAAGGAAGCCGCCGTCGCCCGCCTCGCCGAGGTCCGGGCGATGCTCGGCGTCCTCGGCCTCGACCCGCTGGACCCGCACTGGTCCGGCGGTGCCGAGAAGGGCGAGACCGTGCTCAACAAAAACGTGCACGGGGTCGTCGACACCCTGGTCCGGCTCGTCCTCGACCAGCGCGAGTCCGCCCGCGCCCGCAAGGACTGGGCGACCGCCGACGCGATCCGCGACCGGCTGGGCCAGTCCGGCCTCGCGATCGAGGACAGCCCCTCGGGCCCGCGCTGGACCCTCAAGTCCTGACCGCGGGTCTGTTGAAGATCGACTGTGCCGCCCGGCCCCCCGGGCGGCACACTGCATAAGACGTACGTACGAAACGAAGCTCACGGAGACGGGTAACTCATGGCAGCCAACAACCGCCGCATGTCCGGCAAGAAGGGCGCGCAGGTCGGCAGTGGCGGCCAGCGGCGCCGGGGCCTGGAGGGCAAGGGCCCGACCCCGCCCGCCGAGATGCGCAAGGGGCACAAGAAGAACCGCCTCGCCACCTCCAAGGCCAAGCAGGCCCAGCGCCGCCCGGTGGTGCGCGGCCGGGGCGGCAAGGGCACGTCCGAGATGGTCGTCGGCCGTAACCCGGTCGTCGAGGCGCTGCGCGAGGGCGTTCCCGCCTCCACCCTCTACGTCCAGCAGTTCATCGACAACGACGAGCGGGTCCGCGAGGCCCTCCAGCTCGCGGCCGAGCGCGGCGGCATCAACCTCATGGAGGCCCCGCGCCCCGAGCTGGACCGCATGACGAACGGCCTCAACCACCAGGGTCTGGTCCTCCAGGTCCCGCCGTACGAGTACGCCCACCCCGAGGACCTGGCGAACGCCGCGTACGACGAGGGCGAGGACCCCTTCATCGTCGCCCTCGACGGCGTGACCGACCCGCGCAACCTCGGCGCGGTCGTCCGCTCGGTCTCCGCCTTCGGCGGCCACGGCGTGGTCGTCCCCGAGCGCCGCGCGGCCGGGATGACCGCCGGTGCCTGGAAGACGTCGGCCGGTACGGCCGCCCGTACCCCCGTCGCCCGTGCCACGAACCTGACCCGGGCCCTGGAGGCGTACAAGAAGGCCGGCATCGTGGTCGTCGGCCTCGCCGCGGACGGTGAGCACGAGATCGGCGACCTGGAGGCGCTGGGCGGCCCGGTCGTCATCGTGGTCGGCAGCGAGGGCAAGGGCCTGTCCCGCCTGGTCGGCGAAACCTGCGACTACCGGGTCCGGATCCCGATGCCGGGTGGTGCGGAGTCCTTGAACGCGGGTGTGGCGGCGGGGATCGTGCTGTACGAGGCGGCTCGGCGGCGGGGCTGAACAACCGTACGTAACCTCACCCGTACGGGGTAATTCTGGCGTCCAGGACATCCTTGACGCGGTCCGGACACATCCGGCCGGTCAAAGCAGTGTCCTAACTCCACGTCACTCGGTTAGATGAGTGTGGACACCAGAACACCCCGCACACCCACGGGGGACCGCTCGTCGGGATTCCGCTCCGGATTCGCTTCCGGGCCAGACGACGCTCCCGCGCTGAGCATGGTGAAGGTGCCGAGCGATCCGGCGCAGGTCATCGTCAACCACGCGAGCTTCCGCGTGCAGTTGGGCGTATCGACACGGCGTACCCAGTCTCCCCGGGTCGCACGGCACATGAGCGCCACCGACGACACCACGCGTATCCCGGCCGGCGGTGCGGCGGGCAGAGCGGGGGCGGCACCCGGCCGTCGCCGCCCGGTCGTCTGGAGCGGCCGGTCCGCACCCGACGACACCGGCGCCCACCGGCTGCTCCAGGCCGTCCGGGGCGGCAGCGTCCGGCATGTCGAGGAGCCCGCGGAACCGGCCGGCGCGACCCAGGTCATCCCGCGCGTCGACGACGGCTACGGCATGCTGGACCGGACCGTCGAGACCCCGATGGTCGGCCACCCGCGCTCTCCGGCCTCCGGCGAGCACCGGCTGCTCCCCGACCTGCCGGCGGTGGGCAGCGCCTACGACGAACCCGGTTACGCCGACGACGAGTTCGAGGACTTCGACGAACCGCGGCCGGTCCGGCGGCCCGGCGACGGCGACCCGGCCCGGCATGCCTACTACCCCGGTCGCCGGATGAACCTCGGGGTGGTTCTCCTCCCGCTCCGGATCTTCCTCGGCTTCATCTCCATGTACGCCGGCATGGGCAAGCTGTGCGACCCCGTCTACTTCGACGGCGGCAAGCGCGGCTCCATGGTCACCTGGCTCAACACGCTGCATCCGTGGGAGGTCGCCGAGCCGCTGCGCCAGTTCGCCCTCCAGCACCCGGTCGGCTCCGGCCTCGTCATCGCCTTCTTCCAGGTGATCGTCGGCGTCCTGACCGTCCTCGGCTGCTGGCAGCGGGTGGCCGCGGTCGTCGGTGCGCTGCTCTCCGCCGCGCTCATCGTCACCGTCAGCTGGAAGACCGTCCCCGCGTACGACGCCCCCGACATCATCTACCTCGCCGCCTGGTCCCCGCTGATCATCGCCGGCGCCCCCGTCTACTCCGTGGACGGCCGGCTCGCGGGCAGCGCCTGGCGACGCCTCGGCCCGCACTCCGACATCTGGGACCTGCGCGCCTACGTACTGCGCCGCGGCGCCCTGATCACGGCCGTCACCATCGGCCTCACCCTTCTCGTCGGCTCGCTCCTGGGCGGTGCGGTCCGCGACTCCAGCCGAGTGGTCGTCCCCGGCCCCGGCGAGGCCCCCCGCAACAACCTCCCCGGCTCCCCGCTCCCGGGCGAGCCGACCAAGCCCCGCCGCAGCACCCCGTCGGCCTCCACGGTCCCCTCCGGCGGCGCCTCGGCGAGCCCCTCGCAGGCGGCGACCACCCCGGCGGCCGGCCACAGCACGAGCGGGGCCACCGTCACGACCCCCAGCGAGACCCAGGGCACCACCGGGCAGGCCCCGCCCCAGCACACCGCTCCGGCGCCGACCACTGCGGGCCCGACCTCGGGCGGTACCGCGACGGGTGGTGCGTCCACGACGACCGGCGGCACCGGCACGGGAGCCTCCGGCGGCGGCACCTCTTCCTCGGGCCAGCCCGGACTGGTGGGCGGCCTCCTGGGCTGACGGCCGCCGTACTTCGACCGCGCCACCGTCGTGGTTGTTCGCGCAGTTCCCCGCGCCCCTTACGGGGCACTACGCCCTGCCCCCGAAGGAACGCGGGGAACGGACAGCAGACAACGGCGCCCAGCCCTCACAGGGGCGCGGGGAACGGACAGCGGACAACGGCGCCCAGCCCTCACAGGGGCGCGGGGAACGGACAGCAGATAACGGCGCCCAGCCCTCACAGGGGCGTGGGGAACTGCGCGACAAGCCGCGATGCGCGGGCAGTGGACAACGGTGGTCGGCCCCCGTAGGGGCGCGGGGAACTGCGCGAACAGCCTCTGCCCGTTCGTAGTCGGCGAACCGGCCGGTAGTAGCCGCCTCGGTCTACCTGCCGAGCGCGGCCAGTTCCTTTGCGGCTTCCGTGAGGTCCTTCGCGGTGTCGATGGCCCGCCAGTACGCGCCCTGCGGAATCGGGAACCCGGCCAGCCGCCGGCTCCGGGCCAGGTGCGGGAATGTGGTCCGCTCGTGGTCGCCGCGCTCCGGGAGCATGTCGGCGAACTCCGGGGAGAAGACGTAGACACCGGCGTTGATCTCGAACGTCGACGGCGGCGACTCGATGAAGTCCGTGATGTGGCCGAAGCCGTCGGTCTGCACGGCGCCCCAGGGGATCCGCGGACGCGCCAGCGCCAGCGTCGCCACCGCGTCCCGCTCCGTGTGGAAGTCGGCCATGTCGCGCAGCGAGAACCGCGTCCAGATGTCGCCGTTCGTGGCGTACCAGGGCCGGTCGGTGTGGGGGAGACGCGCGGCCGCGTACTTGAGGCCGCCGCCCCGGCCCAGCGGCTCGGTCTCCACCACCGTGGTGACGGACAGCGGCAGGTCGGCCGAGGCCAGCCACTTCTGCAGGACCTCGGCGAGATGACCGCAGGAGATCACCACGTCCGTGACGCCCTCCTCGGCGAGCCACGTCAGCTGGTGGCCGATGATCGGCGTGCCCGTACCCGGGATCTCGACCATCGGCTTGGGCCGGTCGTCGGTGTACGGACGAAGCCGTGAGCCCTGGCCACCGGCCAGGACCACGGCTTGAGTGGGGCGCAACGCGGCGTTCGGATGGGTCATGCCCGAACTGTACGACGCGCCCCGGAGCCGGCTTCCCGCCGGACGGGGCCCCTTAAGGAGCCGTTACCCACTTCCCAACCGGCGTTAGGACCCGCTCTAGCTGTGCGCCGCCAGCACGCCGGACGCGAAGGACGTGTCGCAGACCGGACGGGCGTATGACTGGGCGCGGGAGGCGCCGTAGATCCGGACCGCGGCGCGGCCCAGTGCGCGGGCGATGGACGTGCAGTGCTGCGCCAGCGACGGGTGGCCGTTGACCGCCTGCTGGAGGTGGGTGAGGACCTGGCCGGGGTTCCGGTCCTGGAGCTCGGTCATCAGCTGGTCGCGCAGTACGTCCTGCGGGGCCAGGGCGACGGCCCTGGAGGAGACGTGCGCGTCGGTCACGTCGGTCGCCGTGAGCACCGAGCTGCGCGGGGACCCGGTCCAGTTGACGCGGGTGACCGCGAGGGTCCCGGAGAGCACCAGGACGACGGGCAGGACAAGGGCGAGGGTGCGGCCGATCCGGCGGGCAGGGCCGCCCCGGTGGCCGCGTCGCGTCTGAGGGGTGGTGGAGTGCTTCACGCGTGTGAGGGTAGCGTGCGGTAATGATTTGGCGACATTTAGTCACCGGTTCGGGCGATGGGGAAGTGCCGGGTTTCGGGTACGGGGTTGACGCACACTGCTCGAAAACCACCCGCTTGCCGGGGTAGATCGGGGCAACGGAAAGGGCCCCGCAGCAGGTCGCGGGGCCCTTGTCGTCAACCTGGGTGAATTCACCCTGGTCAGAGGTTTCTGCGCGGGATCGCTCAGTCGGTGAGGCGCTCGCCCGTGGACGTCGAGAACACGTGGATCTCGCCCGGCCGCGGCACGACGTGCAGCGTGGCGCCCTTCTCCGGGACCGCACGGCCGCTGACGCGGACGACCAGGTCCTTGAGGTCGTCGCCGACCTTGGCGCTGCCGTAGACGTAGCCGTCGGCGCCGAGCTCCTCGACGACGTTCACGGAGACCGCGAGACCGGCCGGGGCGTCGTCGGAGTCCTTGGACAGGGAGGCCGCGGCCTCGCCGTTGTGCTCGACGACGTCGAAGTGCTCGGGGCGGACACCGACGGTGACCGTGCGGTCGCCCTTGTCGGCGGCGGCCTGCAGCGCCTCGCGGTTCACCGGCACCACGCTGTTGCCGAACTTCACGCCGCCGTCGGTGATCGGGACCTCGACCAGGTTCATGGCGGGGGAGCCGATGAAGCCGGCGACGAAGAGGTTGGCCGGACGGTCGTACATGTTGCGCGGCGAGTCGACCTGCTGGAGCAGACCGTCCTTGAGGACCGCGACCCGGTCGCCCATCGTCATGGCCTCGACCTGGTCGTGGGTGACGTAGACGGTGGTGATGCCGAGGCGGCGCTGCAGCGACGCGATCTGCGTACGGGTCGAGACGCGGAGCTTGGCGTCCAGGTTGGACAGCGGCTCGTCCATGAGGAAGACCTGCGGCTCACGGACGATGGCGCGGCCCATCGCGACACGCTGGCGCTGACCGCCGGAGAGCGCCTTCGGCTTGCGGTCCAGGTACTCGGTGAGGTCGAGGATCTTCGCGGCCTCCTCGACCTTCTGCCGGATCTCCGCCTTGTTGACGCCGGCGATCTTGAGCGCGAAGCCCATGTTGTCGGCGACCGTCATGTGCGGGTAGAGGGCGTAGTTCTGGAACACCATGGCGATGTCCCGGTCCTTGGGCGGCAGGTGCGTGACGTCGCGGTCGCCGATGCGGATGGCGCCGCCGTTGACGTCCTCCAGGCCCGCGAGCATCCGGAGCGAGGTGGACTTGCCGCAGCCCGACGGGCCGACCAGGACGAGGAACTCGCCGTCCTCGATCGCGATGTCGAGGCCGTCGACGGCGGGCTTGGTGGAGCCCGGGTAGATCCGGGTCGCCTTGTCGAACGTAACAGTGGCCATGGCTCAGAGGCCCCCTTCTACCGGCAGGAACGTGCCGGACGATCCGTTGTAGGAAGGTGGTTGGTGTAGTCCACCAGAGTGAACTGGCTCAGGACCGTACCTGGCGTTCACCCCAAATGTCATTACCTGGAGCCCTGTGAACTTCGCGGAAATTTTCGACAGGGCCCGTCCGCGACGTGGGTACACTGCACTGGCACGTCAGCGGCGCGCGCGCGTGCATGCCTCCTTAGCTCAGCTGGCCAGAGCAACGCACTTGTAATGCGTAGGTCGTCGGTTCGAATCCGACAGGGGGCTCTTTTGGATCCCCAGGCCAGATGAGTTCTGACCTGGGGTTTTCTCGTTCAGCGCACGCGGCGGCGGCGCCGACGGAGGGCCGTGCGGCTCTCGGCGGTCTCAGTTGTGGTCTCAGTCACAGGTTCCGGGCCGGGCATGAAGGCGTCCCCCATGCGACGCATCGCGTCCTTCGACAGGTGGGACCGGCCTTTGACGTAGCGGCGTGTCTGGCTGATCTGGGTGTGCCGGAGGATCTCCATGATCGTGGGCATGTCGACCCCGAGTTCGTTCAGGATCGTGCCGGCGGTGTGACGGCTGCCGTCGTAGAGGCGGCGGTCATCGATTCCGGACTCTTCGAGCAGCTCCTTGAACTCCTCCCAGTCCTGATGCGGGTCGATGGGACGACCGTCAGGGCGTGAGAAGACGACGCGGTGTTCCTCCCACAGCTCTCCGGCGGCGGCGCGCATCTCGTCTTGCTGGGCCTTGTGCGCGACCAGGTACGGGATGAATGGAGGAGGGATAGGCACGGGATTCTGACTCTTCTTCGTCTTGGGGCGGGTGAAGACCAGTCCGCCGTCTTTCCGGTCGGGGCAGACGCTGGCGTGCTTCGTGCAGCCCTTCGGGCACGACTTGGGGCATCCACGCTTATAGCCCTTGTGTGTCGTGCAGTCCGGTGGGCACGGCTCGAACCGATGGAGGCGGGCCCCGCAGGCGTGCGGGTTGTCGCAGCCATGGCGCCAAGTGAGGCGCTGGATCTGCCACTTGGGGTGGAACAGCTCGTTCTCGAAATCAACGTAAGGCCACCGCAGACCCAGGGTTTCACCCTGCCGAAATCCCATGCCGACACCGACACACCACCGCATGAAAGAGGGCCGTTTCGCGGCAGCCTCCAGGAATGCCTTTGCCTCTTCCTTCGTGAACGGATTCGCCTCGGTCTCGTCCACGGTCGGCGGATCTACGAGGGTGGCGACGTTTTCGACAATGAGGCGGCGACGGAGCGCGATTTTCAGGGCGCGCGACAGGATGCGGTGCACCTTGAGCACGTGCGAGGGGGCGTGTCCCTCGTTGAGCATGATGCGGTACATCCGCTCCAGGTGTTCCGGCTGGAGCTTGTCGAGCCGGTGCTTTCCGATGCCGGGGATGATGTCGTTCCTGGTCTTGGACCAGTAGTCGTCAAGCGAGCGTGGTTTGAGCTTCAGGGACGCGATGTCGGTGAGGTAGGTGGTCATCCACTGTTCCACGGTCGGCTTGCGGCCGGCCTTGGGTGCGCGTCCCTTGTCGCGCAGGTCTTCCAGCTCGCGGACCTTGCGCTTGACCTCGGATTCCGTGCGGCCCCGGCGGTGGCGCCTGTCGGGACTGCCGTCGTCTTTGACGCCCATGGTCACGCGGCCGTGCCACCAGCCATCGTTGCCCAGGTAGATGGACGACTCCATGTTCGGATTGCGGGTGCTCAATGCACTCCTCCATGCAGGAAGCCGCCCCCGGAGCATCTGTCCGGGGGCGGCTTCGGGGCGGGCTTGTTCAGTTGGGGAGCAGTTCGAGGCTGTTCGCGTAGGCCTCAAGTACGTCCCAGCGGATGCGTCGGGATCGGCCGCGCTTGACGTACTTCAGCTCGCCGGCGGCCATCAGCTCGTACACGGTGGAGCGGCCGAAGCGGAGAACCTTGGCGGCTTCTTCCGGGGTGTAGAGCAACTGGGCGGGGGCCAGTACGGGGGTACTCATCGGGGTGTACTCCTCGGGTGCTCTGGGGGGTCTCTGGGGATCCGCAACATCCGCCACGCCGCAACATTGCTGGTCAGCGGCTTGAATCTGTGGCGGATGCCGTTTGTGTTGCGGATAGGTGCCGCCGCGCGGGGTACGCGGCGGCACCGTGGGGGTGTGGCTGGTCAGCCGACGCTGCGGAGGGTGCGTGTGTCGGATTCCGCGAACATGTGGCGGGTCTCGGAGGGGTTATCCGCCACAGATTCACCCCCGTTGACCTGCGGTGTTGCGGCTGTTGCGGCTGTTGCGGATTCTCCGGGGGGAGGGGGGCAGTAGCGGGCCCACGCGTCGCTGAGGTCCTCGGCGTAGTAGCCCTTCGGGGTGGTGCTGCCGACGCGGATTCCCTTGGGCTTGATCGGGGTGTTGTCGGGGCGGACGTACTGGCTCAACAGCTTGGCCAGGGCGCGGGCGGTGAGCGGCTTGATGTGCTGTCCGTCCTCGCTCATGTCGGCCCACGGCGCGTCGTCGATGCCAAGGAGGACTTCGAGGATGGCGGCGGTGGGCAGCTTGTCGACTCCGCAGAACACGCGGTCGCGCAGGTCGGTCAGCAGCCGCACCCCAAGAGAGGCCTCGTCGCCCTCGCGCGCGGCCTTGATGAGCGCGGTGCAGGCGGCGCGGGCCCGGTCGGGCCAGTGCCCGCCGGCCGCGTCCGCGACCGCGAGCAGGGGCTCCCACACATCGGCCGGCCGGTCAGTGACGCCTTCGGGCATGTCCGGCCACGCGTTCGCGATCTGCTCGTGCAGGGGGGCGGCCCAGTCGGCAAGCCGGTCCCGCAGGGCGTGGCCCTGCTTCTCGTGGACGCGGCGCCGGTAGGGCTCGCACCTCTCGTTGGGCGCCTTCTTCCGCATGCGGATGATGACCGAGCGGGTCAGGATCGTGTCCGGCAGCGAGCCGAGTCCGGCCATGGCGACCGCGCAGAACGACGGGAGGAAAGCGGCCTTCTGGTCGGATCCGTCCCCGACGCAGCGCAGGGACTTGGCGCCGCGCCGGTAGCCGGAGTTCAGGAACCCGCGGACTTCCTCGTTCCCG
This sequence comes from Streptomyces fuscichromogenes, assembly GCF_014645815.1. Classification (GTDB taxonomy): domain Bacteria; phylum Actinomycetota; class Actinomycetes; order Streptomycetales; family Streptomycetaceae; genus Streptomyces; species Streptomyces fuscichromogenes. The sequence goes on from NZ_BMML01000015.1 coordinate 145,486, forward strand.
CCCGCTTTCGGCCCGAAGACGGTGTCGATCTCGTCGAACAGCAGGGTCGGGGTGCCCTCGTCTGCCGAGACGAGCCGGAACAGGGCGTTCGCGGAGGCGTTGACGGTGGTCGCGGAGCGCGGGGTGAGGGTCTCGATGATCTCCAGGGCCCGTGACTTCCCCGAGCCCGGTTCGGGGCTGAGGAAGGCGATGCGGGCGGTGCCGTCGAGCGCGTCCATCAGGTGGGCGTGGGCGTCCCACAGGGCGACGGCGACGTAGGCGTGTTCGGTGGGGAAGACGTTGAAGCGGCGGTGGAAGGCTTCCACCTCGTCCAGCAGCGCGGCGCCGTCGATGGGGGCATCGGGCCTGCTCATGCGGCGTTCCTCCCTTCAAGTCGGCCGGATCGGCGCGGGGTGTGGTGCGTCGGGGGGAAGGACTGAAAGGACGCCCTTCGGGCGGCCTTCCTTCGGCCGCCCACGACCGTCACGCCGCGGGCGGGCGGCGCGTCCTGCGGTCCGTCCGTGGCGGGAGCGAGGCAATCCAGGTGGGGGGAGCGGGAGGCGGTCATGCGGCTTCCCGCGGTGTGGCGTGGGCGAGGATCCACTCCATGGCGCTGCGGATCGTCGTGCGGCACTCGGCGGCCGACAGGCCCGTCGACTCCCCCGCCGCCTGGATTGCCTCTTCGACCGTGTGCCGGGGGATGTGTCCCCAGGCCACGAACCGGGCCACCTTGCACGCGCTCTCGTGCAGCGTGTTGTTGCGGCCCTTGTCTCCGCCCTTGGTGGCCGCGGCCACGATGGCGCATTCGCGTTCCAGCGCGGTCCGGGCGGCCTTGGTGCCGTCCCGAACGGGGGCCAGGGCGGGCGGTCCGGTCGGCTTCACCGGTTCGGTGAGCAGGGCGGCCAGCCATCCGGGCAGGGGCGCCACAATGGCGGCTTCGGCGACGTCGTAGGCGCCTTGGGGGGTGGTGCTGCCCGCGGCGACGACGTACCCGCCCCAGGCCCGGGTGTCGATGTGCGGACCGAGCTTCTTCACGGTGCACTTCAGCCGGACGTTGGGCGGGGTGGTGAAGTACAGGTGCTGGCCCCCGCTGGGGGTCCGCACCCGGTAGGTGAGCGGGAAGGGCTCGCCGACGCGCTCGCAGAGCGCGTTAAAGGATGTGGCGCCGTCAGGCGCTCCTTCCTGCTCTTGCGGCTTTGGTACGTCCAGGTCGACGACGACCAGACCGGCCGGGCCGGTCGCGATCCCCACGTTGTACGGGCGGCTGGCCCATGCGGTGTGGATCAGGTCGGGGTCGGTGGTGGCGCGCTGCTCCGGGGTGCGGTGCCCGCCCGCGCAGCGGCCGGTGCGGGGGCAGTCGCGTTCGGGGTGTCCGGAGGGGCGTTTGGCTCCCGGGTGCAGGGGGATGACGGGCCAGCCGCGCTCGGCGGACAGCAGGGCGGCGGCCAACAGGTGCAGGGTCTCCAGGGGCACGGTCACCGGCCTGCTCGTGCCCGGGTCGTCTACTCGCGGGATGGTGGTGGGTTGGGTCATGCTGGATTCCTCCAACAGGTCTGTTGTGGGCTGGTTGGCCGGGGCGGTCGCGTGTCTTTGGCGAGATCGGGCGACCGCCCCGGGCGTCTTCAGGCGATGTCCAGGGCGAGCTGGGCCGGTGCGGCCGGGGCCGCGGTCTCGGGGGCGAGGGTGGCGAGCAGCGCGCGGTAGGCGTAGTGGGCCTGGTGGATGACCACGCCGTTGCCGAGGATCTTGAGCTGGTCGGAGCGGGACAGTCCCAGGTCCGGGCCGGTGACCCAGCCGGGATCGGCGCCCATCATCCATTCCACGAACGCCGGGGACAGGCGGCGGTTGCCCTTCGTACCGGGCTCGGTCGGCTCCGGCGCGGACCGCCCCAACACAGCCTCCCAGCGGCGGATGGCGGGGCCGTAGTCGGTGCCGTTGGTGGCCACCCACCGGCCATCGAGTCGGCTGAGCCGCGTCGGAAGGTCGTCGTCGCCGACCGGACGCCGATTCAGCGGGCCCGCCCCCTTGTGCATGCGTGCAGTGGGCGTGGGCAGCAGGTTGACCACCACCTCGTTCAGCGGCCGGGAGTTGACGCCGATCAGGTTGGACGCGCCGGACTTCCAGTCCCGTGCCGCCGGGGTCGGCAGCAGGGTGACCGCGGTGCGCAGGTTCATCCCGCCCTGCCGTTTCGGGGAGGTGCCGGGGCCGCCGGTCCCGTCGGCGGCGGCCGGCGTGGGAAGCAGGCTCAGCCGGCCGTCGGGGGCAGCAAGAACACCACTTCGTCCTCCAGCGTGGGCCCGTGCCCGCCCGCCCGGCGCTTGTCCGGGTGCTGCGGTCCGCCGTTCCTGCCGAGCTGGGAGGTGGGGGTCTTCAGCAGCGGGATACGCGACGGCGAACCAGCGGTCCCGGCGGTGGCAGGCTCCGACCTCGGGATCTCCAGCGCGTAGGCACATCCACCGTGCGTCATACCCGATCGCGGCCAGGTCGGCGGCGACGACGTCGAGTCCGCGGCTTCGGATGGCGGCGACGTTTTCCAGGAAGACGAGCCGGGGTCGAAGGTGGCGAACGGCTTGGGCGATGGTTTTCCAGAGTCCGGAGCGGTCACCGGCGATCCCTCCCCGAGGTCCGGCGTTGGAGATGTCCTGGCAGGGAAACCCGGCGGTCAGCGCCGCCGGACGCGGCACCGACGCGGCGAGCGCCGCCCAGTCGACGGCGGTGATGTCACCCAGGTTGCGGGCGTGGGGCATGCGTTCGGCCAGCAGCCGGGAGGCGGCCGGGTCCTTCTCGGCGACCGCGACCGTGGGCAGGCCGGTCGCGGCTTCCACGGCCTGGTCCAGCGCGGCGGAACCGGTGCACAAACTGACGTTGCCGCCTTCCAACGGCACGATGGGACGGGTCATGCTCGGGGCCTCCAACAGACGTGTTGTGGACTGGTCGGCCGGGACGGTCGCGTGTCTTGGCGAGATCGGGCGACCGCCCCGGGCACGGCTAGAACGGCGGTTCGGCGTCCGCACCGCCCGCGGTCGTGCCGGTGGAGGCCCACGGGTCGTTGCCGACCGGGCCGGACTGTCCGGTGCGCTTGGCGTTGACCGTGACGGTGGTGAAGCGGACGGACGCGCCGATGTCGTCCACCTCGACGGCGAGCATGGACCGCTTCTCGCCCTGGTCGGTGGTCCAGTCGTGCTGGCGCATCCGGCCGGTGGCGACGACGCGGGAGCCCTTGCTGAGGGATTCGGCGACGTGTTCGGCGAGCTGGCGCCAGGCGGCGCAGCGGTAGAAGGCGGTAGTGCCGTCCTTCCACTGATTCGAGGTGCGGTCGAAGCTGCGCGGGGTCACGGCGATCGTGAACTTGGCGAGCGCGGCGCCGCCTTCGGTGAACTTCAGCTCGGGGTCGTCGGTCAGGTTGCCGACGAGGGTGATCGGGGTTTCTCCGAACGACATGCGGGGTTCCTCTCAGCGGGTTCGACGTCGGTAGGCGCGTTGGCGACATGCGGGTGAGCAGTAGCGCGGGGGCCGCCCGGTGGCAGCTGCATTGACCGCGCGTTTGCACTCGGGGCACCGCCTGCGGCACCCCTGAGTGGATCGGGTTTCGTCACGTGTTTCGTCACGCAGTTCTGGCAGCGGTGGCGCGTCGTGGGTGGTGATCTCCCATAGGGCGCGGGCCACGTTTTCGGTGCCGAGCGTGCGGCGCGGACGGCTTGGGGCGTCCCAGCCGGGGCGGGCGGGCAGGTCAGCTACCTTGCGCCAGCCCGCAGCGCGCAGACTCGCTCCGGTTTCGCCGTCTTGGGTGTAGGTGATGGCGCGTCGGTAGCCCGCGTTGCGGGCGGTGCGCCAGGCAGCTGCGTAGAGGGCGGAGCAGGCGTTCGTGGTGCTGTCGGTCGCCACCCGGGTGACCTCGATGGTCAGCCCGTTGTCGAAGTGGCGGCTGACAGGACGGCCCACGATGGCTACGCCGACCAGGCTGCCGTTATCGGTTTGGACGCCGAGGGAGAACTGGTGACCTTGCGGTGGGTCGTGGTGCCGGTGGTGTTGTTCGACGTAGGAGCAGGCGGCTTTCCATTTCAGCGGCCGGATGTGCAGCCGCTGTGCACCAGCCGGGGCGGTCATCGGCCACCGGCCCGGTTGCAGGTGGCGCGGGGTCCTGTCACGGATCCTTCCATCTGAGTCAGCGGTGCAGTTCGTTGCGGTTGCGGGCGATGAGCCCGTACGCGGGGGCGGTGATCTGATTGGTCTCCTGCCGGACGGGTCCGGCGTAGTGGTGGTGGGTTTCGGTGCGGACGCCTTTGAGGGAGCGCAGGGCGGATCCGACGGCGGTGGCGACCGCGGCGACGGCGGCGATGGGGAGGGTGACGAACAGGACCGAGGTGAGGGTGACGGCGGCGAAGCCCTGGCAGGCGAGCCAGATCCCGCACCCGATGCCGACGCAGGTGGCGCCGACGCCGATGCCGGCCACGGCGGTGCCCGCGGCCCACGCGGGAACGATCCGGTGGTCGGGCTGGTGGACGGGCGGGGCGGTGCCGTAGGCGGGCAGCGGGCTGGTGTCGCGGTACGCGGTCGGCATGTCGTGGGCGGGCCGGTAGGCGTCGGCGATGATCCGGCGTGCTTCGGCGGTGACTTCGGCGTCGCTCATCCGCGGCGGCCGGGCCGCACTCGGGTCGTACTCGGGCATGACGGTGGTCTCCTGCCAGGGGTCAGGTGAGGTGGCGGGCGGCGTCGGCGAGCGCGACGCACATGGCGCGGACGGGTCCGGCGGCGCCGGTGCCGGCGGTGAAGAACCCGAACAGGAAGAGCACCAGGGCGCTGAACGGTCCGAGGTAGCGGCCCCGCAGCAGGACGAAGGCGAGCACCCCGAAGAGTGCGACGGCGGACAGGGAAACGATCACGGTGCGGCCTCCCGGGAAGCGAGGCGGGCAGCACCCGGCGTCCGGGTGCTGCCCGCGTGGTGGCTTGTCGCGTTGCTTGTCGTCTGTCTTGTCGTGCGGCTTGTCGCTTGTCTTGTCTTGTCGCTTGTCGCCTCCCAGCTCACAAGCCGTTTCCGGGCCCCCGCAGGGGCGGCCACGGCACGTGTTTTGGGCGGGGCGACAGGCGACAAGTGATCACTGCCCGGGGGGTGGTCCGGGGGTGTGGCGGTGGTGGACGTAGCGGGCTTTGGTGCCCTCCCCGACCCGGACGGCGGTGCCGTCGCTTACCCAGGTCTTGAGCCAGCCGACGACGGTCTGACGGGTCGTGCCGTACTCGTCGGCCAGGGCGCGGGCGATCGCCGATGCTCCCGTCCCGTCGGTGCCGGCGGCGAGCAGCAGGGCGAGCGCGGCCTGTTGGGCCGAGTTGTCCTGCTGCTCCTCGCGCAGCGCCGACAGGTTCAGCCCGCCCGGGGCGGCCGACGGGGCCTGCTCGGTCGGGGCGTGCGGGTCGGGCGCGGTGGCGAACTCGGCGTCGATCTCCGCGCGGAAGCGGGCCAGCATCTCGTCTTCCGGCGAGGCCTGCCCCACCCCCTCGTTCAGCGCGGACAGCTTCAGCCCCGATGCCGGTCCGTATCCCCCGGCGTCGGTGTCGTTGCCGGGGGCCTGCTCGCGCATCCATGCCGTGCGGTCCGTGTCCCAGCGCCGCGCGTAGGCGGGCCCGGCCGCCTTGACGGACACGTCGTCGAGGACGGGGTGACGCTCCGAGGTGGCGGCGGTGATGTCGCGGATCTGGTTGGGCAGGATCCGCCAGGCCTTGAACAGCGCGGCCGGGGACTCGGGGGTGCCCATGAACCCGGACCCCTTGTACGGGGCCTGGTCGACGCGCAGGCCGCGGGTGCCGGGGAACATCTTGCTCAGGTCCATGCCCTCGGTCTCACCCCCGGTCAGCGCAACCCTGACCTTGGCCTCCCGGCGGATCATCAGGTTCCCCAGCACGCTGCCCGTCGCCCCCAGCGCGGTCAGCACGGTCCGCAGGCCCATGGCGCGGGCGATCCGGATGACTTCCAGGATCTTCTCCGCCATCTTGCGCATCTGCCGGTCCGCGCTGGCCAGGATCTCCGCACCCTCGTCGATCACGAGCATGATCTGAGGGATCCGCGAACTGATCGGCAGCAGGTCGGTGTTGGCCTTGGACAGCAGGTCCTGGTAGCCCATCTTGCGCTGCTTGGCGACCTTGACCGCAGTCTCCAGCATCAGCATGGCCTCGTCGAACGTGCCGGCGAGCCAGTCCACGCCCGGCCGCACCGGCTTGCCGTCCCCGGTCTGGATCTGCCCGTTGAGCGCGGGCAGCACCCAGGGCAGCCCTGCGGATCCGGCGTTCAGGTCGATCACCCAGGTCAGCACGTCCTCGGCACGGGCGAACCCGGCCAGGATCGCGTGGACCATGTTCGTCTTGCCCGACCCGGTGGGGCCGACAACGAGGGCGCACTGTTCGCGCAGGTAGGCGAGGATGTTCTCCGCGTTCGTCCGGTAGCCCCACGGGATGCCCGTGTGGACGGACAGCGGACCGTAGTCGGTGGGGTAGGTGCGCTCTTCCTCCAGGACGTTGACGGTGGTCACGTCGATGATGACCCGGCCCTGGTGGATGCCCGGGGAGGCGATGGCGTTGCAGCCGTGCGGGAGGCGGGCGTCCGCGGACAGGCGGGCGGACTCGGAGGCGATTTTGGCGTAGGTGGCGCCGCCGGGCGGGAGTTCGGCGTCGAGGGAGAACCCGGTCCCGGTCTCCCACATCTCCACCCCCAGCACGCGCACGGTCAGGGAGCACACCCGCTGGATACGGTCGACCCATTCCGTCGCGATCGCCCGGCGCTCCGCGGACAACTCCGCCGCGACCAGACGCCGTTCGGCCGCGATGGCCTCTTCCTCCCGGGCTTCTTCGAACAGGGCGCTGGAGCGGGCAGCGGCGCCGATACCGACCCCGACGGTGGCCAGGGATCCGAGGGCGGCCCAGGTCAGGGGGCCGTGGGTCATGGCCCACGTGGTCCATCCGGCGCCGACGAGCCAGGACGCGGCCCGGGTGGCCAGAGTGCGGCCGGCGTTGCGCACCCGCAGGCCCACAACGGTGTGTCCGAGGGCGCCGGCCGCGCCGACGGCCAGGGCCCAGGCGGGGGGCATGGCGGTGGCGGCGCCGGTGGTGGCGATGGCGAAGGCTCCGGTGGTCGCGGACAGGGCGCCGGTCACGGGTCCGTGACCGGCGGTCCAGTCCAGCACCGGGCCACTGCTTGGCTGCTTCTTGGCGGTGGCGGTGCTGCTCATCTCAGACGTTCCAGCCCTTCTCAGCCTCGTGGCCGTTGCGGGGGTCCTCGTGACGGGCGATGTCCTGCGCGTGGACCTGCCGGAATACCGGCCCCATGTCCTCGGCGACGGCGACGGCGCTCATCAGGGCGCCGTAGATGTCGTTGAAGCCGTTCGCGACTTCCTTCTCCAGCGGGAACTCACTGTCGGAGCGCTCGGCGAGGATCTTCATGATGCCCGCCATGCAGGTCAGCGCGGCCGGGAGTCCCTCGACCATGGCGAGGATCTCCATGCAGCCGTCCGGCTCGTAGGTGTTGGCCGCGGCCATCATGTCGATGGCGTGGTCTTCGAACTTGAACCCGGAAACAAGGGACACGTTCTCTCCTTCACCCACTTCGGGTGTCGTGTTGGTGGGGATCTTGGCCGCGGGCCGTTCGACGCTGTCCGCGATGCCCTCGCTGCCGTCCTGCGCGGCTTCCGCGTCCGCGTCGGCTTCCTGCTCGCGCAGGATCTTGCGGGTGTCCTCGTCCCGTTCGGCACGCTGCTGCGTGGCCTTGCGGACCAGGCCCCAGAACAGGCGGCGGCCGGGATACATCAGCCCCGGGATGTCGAACCTGCGTCCGATCGGGGTGGTCAGGCAGCCCAGCAGGCCCACGGGCAGGGCGAGCAGGGCGGCGAACAGGCGACGGCCGTGGAAGCGGGCAGCGGACCTGCGCAGCTCCTTGCGCGCGGCCTTGCGGGCGGGGGCCTTGCGGACCGTGCTGCGCTTGGCAGCCACCTGGTCGGCGGTACGGCCGTCACGCCGGGCACGCTGCTTGTCGACCGCCGCCCGCTGCACGGCGCGGGCCTTGCGCGCGGCCCCGCCCAGCAACCGGCCGGTCACACCCCGGCGGGCGCCCGAACGGGTCTTGCCAGCCGGGGTGTTGGCGCTGCGGCAGGCGTCGGCGACCGCACGGCGCGAGGCCGTGGTCTGCGCCCGGCGTTCGGCCCGGGATCCGCCCGCGGCCTGCTGCGCGGCCCGCAACGCCCTCACCTGCCCCGCCCGCCCGGCGGCCTTGGCACCGGCCCCCGCCCCGGTCCCGGTCCGGGAGCCGTGACGGGCACTACTGCTGTGCTGCGGCGAGCCGGACCCGGTCCGGCCGGACATGATGCCTGCTGTGCCGGTGCGGGAGGTGTTCGCCGACCCGCGGCGGGAGGACGGGGCAGGTATCCGCCCGCCGGCGCTGCCGGAGCGGACCGAACGGATACCTCCCCCGCTGCGGCCCGCCCCGGCGCTTGCACTCCGGCCCGCGGCGCGGGCGGCGGTGCGGCGTGCGTCGCGGCGGGCCGTGGGCTTGCGGGAGCGGGAAGCGGCGGCGACGCCGAGGGCGACCATCCCGGTGCCGGCGACGGCCGCGGCGACCGGCCCACCGACCAGGGAAGCGGCGGCGAGCACACCGATGGTGCTGTTCGCGCCGCTCAGGGCGAGCGGGACGATGGGCCACCCGCCGGGGGTGTGCTCCACCTCCTTGCCCTGCCCGGCCGCAGCGGGCGGGGTGTCGGGCGGCGGGGACGGTGCGGCCGGGCCGGTCTCGACGGCTACCGGCTCAGTGCTGAGTTCCGTCATGCTGTGAGCACTCCTTATGGGGAGTAGGGCCCGGCCGGGGCTGTGGAGGCGATCGGCCGGGCCTGCCGAGTCAGGGTCGAATGCGCAGCTCAGATGCTGCGGTGCGGATGGTGGGCGGCGATCTCCTGCCAACGCCTGTTCTCCGCGCTGTCCGTGCCGGTGAGGCTCACGCGGAAGTCACAGCCGAGCCGCGTGCAGCGGTGGGTCGTGGTCGACAGCGCGTCGGTCAGGCGGAAGAACAGGCTGGAGATGGTGGCCAGGCACGACAGGCAGCAGGCCACGAGCAGCGCGAGCGGCACACCGTAGGCGGCCAGCCGCACACCGATGGCCGCGGCCAGGACCGTGCCGGCGGCGCCGACGGCCAGCAGGATGAAGCGGCGGCGCGTCGTCGAGTGGTGGTTCACCAGGAGAATTCCCTTCCAGGTCAACGGAGTTGCAGACGGGCACCCCGTCGGGACGTGGTCCGCGGGGGTGTTGAGGTCAGCTCTCCGGGTCTGCCCTGCGGGTCTGCGAGAGTGCCGCTCGCCGGGGCTCACCGGGTCTGCTTCACTGGTGCGGTCGACTGCTTCCGGCAGTCGCGACGAAGGCCAGCCCACTAGTCCTGGGCTGGCCTTCATTGGTGTGTGCCGGACGGCTGGTCAGGGCTGTGCGTCCTCCGCGTCGATCAGCGCGGCGTACGCCTTGCGCACCCGCTCCTCCTTCGCCGAGAAACCTGCTGCGCGGTAGGCGGCCAGGGCCTTGCGGTAGGACAGCGGCGGGTTGTCGGAGTGGCGCAGCCACCGCAGGACGACCGTGAGCTGTTCCTCGGTCAGCGCCTCACCCGGCCGGGGCGTCTCGACACCGGCCACGGCCGCGACCGCGGTGAGCGCTGCCCAGTCGAGCGGGGTGTGTCCCGCACCCTGCGACGCGGTCAGTTCACCGGCCGGGGACACGGCACCGACCTGCGGGGACACGGGGGACACACCCGGGGACACACCCTCCTGTGTCCACTGCCCCAGCACTTGCGCCAGGTCGTCATCGGAGAACAGGGCCGGAACCTCCTGCGGGACCTCGACGGCCGGGTTCTTCGCGGTGAGCTTCGTCAGCTTCTTGTCCGCCTGGTGGCGCACCTTGTGCGCCTTGCCGCGGGCCGTGCGTTCCTCGCGTTCCAGGGCGGCGGCCGTGGTGTGCCGGTCGGCCTTGGCGCGGGTGACGGCCCGGCCGATGGCGACCTGGTCCCGCGTCGCGCTGCGGACCGCGTCGATCTGCTGCTGCGCTCCGGCAGAGATCCGGGTGGAGTCGCGTTCCACGGCCATGATGAGCGTGGCCTTGGCGGCGGCCGGGACGACCGCGCCGATGACGGCGACGACCGGGGTGGCGTACATCAGGCCGTGGGTGAACAGCACCCCGACCGAGGTCACCAGGAACACCCACCCGAGCACCGCGGGCAGGATGCCCTTGGAGCCCTGGCGGCGGTGCGCGGTCTCCATGGCCAGCGCGTACAGCCACACCGCGTCGTAGATCCCGGCCACCGTCATCGCGAGCGCCGCCGGGGCCTGGCGGGAGAGGATCTCCCCCACGGCGTACACGGTCCACCCCAGCGACATGCCGGTCAGCGCGACGGGCAGGCTCCAGTGAGCCGCCCGCCGCATCACGTGCTTGGCTTCCATGTTCTTCACTCCGTTTCTACTGGTCGTCGGGGTAGGCGCAGGGGATGCAGAGCCCGAGAGAGGCGGGGATGACGTAGCCGGCGTCGGTGCGGCACTTCGGGCAGGTCCGGCGGGCGCGCATCGCGCACTCCAGCGCGCGGCGCCTGCCCGGTGTCATCGGCCGGACCGGCAGGGCCTTGTCGAGCCGGTAGAGGTAGGCGACCAGCGGCCCGCGCCGGTAGCGCGGTCGCAGGATCTGCCCGGCCACCGGCTGGCCACCCGGGCGCAGCCCGCGGGCCCGTAACTGCCGTCTGGTCGCCAGCCCGTCGGGGGCGTAGCGCCAGGGGTAGGTGGGGATGCCGAACCGGGCGCCGTTCGGGTCGAAGCACTTGCCCCACGACGCCATCAGGCCGTGGTCCCGACCGGTGCAGGGGCGGGTAAGTCGCCGTAGCCGGTCAGCTCCAGCACCGCGCCCTCGTAGTCGATGGACGCTTCCAGCACCCGAGTGCGGCCCCCGCCCTGCTCGCGGTAGGTGACGTCGTCCGGGGCGATGCCCAGCGCGTCCCGCCAGGTCTCGAAGTCGGCCAGGTCCTCGTGGAACCTCAGCCGCAACCGGTCCGGGAACACGGTCGACACGTCAACGTCCGGCGCGGGCAGGTGCCCAAAGTCCGCAGCGAGCAGACGCAGCACCCGCAGCGGCACGGCCAGGCCGTCAAGCGTCAGTTCCTGGCTCATGCCGCTGCCCCCCGGCGGACCGGACGGCGGCGGGCCGGGCGGACCAGCGGGACCACGTTGAACAGCTCCGGGTGGTCGTCGACCACCCGCGTGGCCAGCCGGATCAGGTCGTCCGGCAGACTCGCGAACTCGGGGTCGGCCAGGATGTCGCGAGCCGCGTCCAAGCGGGCCGCGCGTTCCTCGTCGCTCTCGCCCTCGGCCCCGAGCCAGAGTTCGACCGGGGTGCCGAGGGCCAGTTCGAGGAAATCCTGGGGGTTGTCGGCCCGGTGGCCGGACACGAAAGAACGCATGGGAGCTCCCAGCTCGAAGGGGTGAAAGACGGCCGGAGACCGCGCGGAACGCAGCGGCGAGAGAGCCGGCCGGTGAGGGTGGCCACCACCGCGAGCGCGGCGGGCCACAGTGCCCCGGCCGGGAGTCGAACCCGGCCTTGCGACCATCGGGGCAGTTGAAGCGGATCGGAGGTCAGCGGCGGCGCAAGCCCCACGAGATGAGAGCGCTAACCTGGTCGGTGACGTCGGTGACCCGGCCGGATTCCAGTTCGTCGGCGCGGTCCTCCAGTTGCTTGGCCCGCTGCGCGTTGCCGTGGCCGCGGGCCCAGTCGGCGGCCTGCCGGTTGTCGTCGGCCTGGCGCCGCATCCGGTCGGTGATCTTCCCCATGTCGGGTTCCTCTCAGGTCTGCGAACAGGTGGCGGTGCGTGCCCCGGGCCGGATCCGATCCGACGCCCTTCACGGCTGGTTGCCGGGGCTGTAGAAGCGGGCGGAATGGGTGTTACCGGGGCTGCTCGGTCAGGTGCGCCGCGTCCTCGTAAGCGGTGCGGATCTCCTGCTGCTGCCAGGCCCGCTCAGCCGCGGCCGGAGCAGGTTCCTGCCGGCCGAGGTCGGCCGCCCACGCGTCCGCGCTCGCCTCCAGGTGCCAGGCCGCCGGGTCCGTCGCCATCAGCACACCCCCTCGTACGCGGCGTGCACGGCCGGGTGACCGGCCGGGTACGGGTGCGGGCGAGGGGGACGGACGGGAAGCGGCGGCTTCGTCCTCTCGTGCTCGGTGTCGGCCATCAACGACCGCCCCGGGCACGGGCGTTGTCCTCGCTGCGCTTGTTCGCTTCCGACGCCTTCCGGGCCAGGTCCGCCCGCTCCGCGTCTGTCAGACTGGTGATCACAGGTGCCTCCAACCAGGTGCCTGTACGCGGTCCCTCGGGTCGCACCCCGGGGGACCGCTCTTGTGTGGTGGGGCCGTGAATTCCGGCTCCCCCCGCCCCGCCCGGACGGACCTGCGCACTAGGTGCGATCCGCACGGGCGGGAAGAGGCAACCGGCCGTGGCGCTAGCCGCCGCGAATCGGTGGAAGGTGACCGGTCGCCCGCAGCACTTCAAGGTGCTCACGGACCGGGGATGGAACGGCGCCGCCGTGCCGGTCGATCACGGCCGCGCCCATCGCTTTCGTCGACTCACTGCCACTCCTTCAAACCGCTGAACAGGGAAAACGCACTGCAAGGGGGACCTTGTCCCCACTCGCCGGCCGTTGCTCGCGGTCACCGGGCCACCTCGCCAGTCGGGCCGAAGCCCTGTCCCCTGGCCTTCACGGACGGTCTTGCAGCGCGCTCCGCCCTTTTTTGTGCATTTGTGCAGGTCAAGCAAGCGCGACAGAGGCGTTGTCCCGACGATTCGAGATGTCCGCTCCGGCGCAATCCATAGACTGGACCGGTGGACCGGTCCAGTCAAGCGACAACTCTCCCTCGCATGAAGAGATCTGACGGTCTGTGCAGGTCGGTGGCGTGAAGGAGGGTCAAAAAAAGCTGGACCGGCGGACCGGTCCAGCTGGGTTATGGGTAATTCTGGGCTACATCGCATAGGTCTCCACCTGTTCGTAGTGAGGGGAAGGCGTGACCCCTTCCTCGCATACGAGCGGGCGACCCTCCTGGTCGTAGGCCGTGTGCAGAACCACGGCAACCGCCGTAGCTTCAGACAGGCCCAAGTGGTGGCGTTCGGTCTCAGTTGCCAAGCGGACCGTGATCACGTCCACCCCCTCTGAGGGGAAGCGGCCGGTCTGTCGGCGTACGTAGCGAGTCGTCCCCTCCGGAATGGGGGCGGTCTGCGCAAGCCGTGGGGAAGCTTCTGCGATCTCGGGTGGGAACCATGCTTCCGCGTAGCTGTGCGGACTCCCGTCCGGGAGCTGGTGAATTCGGATACGCCGCAGTGTTGAGACGCCCGGATCCATGCCCAGTACGGCGGCAACTCGTGCAGGTGGCTCCGCCCAATCGGGCTCGCCGACGCGGAGGAAGGGCATCCCGCCTGTGACACGGGCTGTGCCCGCCCGTCGTGCGCCCGCAGGGCGTGCGACGGGCGTCTCTGTCACGACGAAGCCTGTCCCCTGCTTGGCCACGACAACGCCATCGTTCCGCAGCACATCCATCGCCTTGATGGCAGTCGCGCGGGAAACCGACCATTGCTCTGCCAGATCGCGCCCTGAGGGCACGGTCTCACCCGGCGCGAACTCGCCGGCGGCGATGCGGGCGCGCAGCGACTCCGCGATCTCCTCGTACTTCAGTAGCGCCATGGCTGCCTCTCTGGTCCCTTGCTGGACTGGTCCACCGGTACACAGCATACTGCCGCTATGTCTAATTTCGGATTGGCTCCCTCCGTTCTGCGCTTCTACGGCGAGACTGTCGATGAGAGCAGGCGCCTGCACCGCTCAGCGGATGGACGTCTGGAACTGGCCCGGACCAAGGAGCTTTTGCGCCGTTACCTCCCGCCGACGCCCGCGAGCGTGCTGGACGTCGGCGGCGGGCCTGGCGTGCATGCGGAGTGGCTGGTCAAGGACGGATACGCGGTCTCTCTGGTGGATCCCGTCCCCCGTCACGTGGAGCAGGCATCCGCCATCTGCGCGGCGTCTCTTGGAGACGCGCGAGCGCTGGACGCGAGTGACCACAGCTACGACGTGGTCCAGCTACTCGGCCCGCTCTATCACCTGCCCGACGCCGCTGACCGCCGTATGGCACTCTCCGAGGCTCGGCGCGTAGTCAAGCCCGGTGGCCTGGTGGCCGCAGCGGCTATCAACCGGTATGCCTCGCTTTTCGAGCACGTCACGTATGCCCATCTGCACACTGAGCGCATGTACGAGCCGGTGTCCAAGATCCTCCGCACAGCAGTGCACGACGGCGACCACTTCACCCTGGCGTACTTCCATCGGGCAGAGGAACTTGCCGACGAACTTCGCGAGGCGGGGTTCACCCACGTCGAAGTGTTCGGGATCGAAGGGCCAGCCTGGTCCCTCGTCAAGGCGGTCGAGCAGCAGCCTGGCGACGGGCCTACCGATGACCTGATCGCCTCAGCCATGGCAGCCGCGCGGATGGCTGAGCCGTACCCGGAACTGCTCGCCGCAAGCTCGCACCTTCTCGCCATCGGGCGGGCTCCCGCTGGCGGTACCCCCTGACCCACTCTCGGGTAGCTAACTCGCGGCGAAAGACGCAGGTCAGGTCCGATCGGGCGAGGCGCCGCCCGTCTCAGCTTCCGTCTCATTCACCCTCGTCCGACGCCGTCCGCAACGGTTCACATGTCGGACGAGGGTACGGGAATGAACGAGGATGCAAGGCTTCTTGTCGCTAGGCCCCCTTCTCAGGTGGGCATCCTTCCTGTCATCCTTTAGTGCTGATCTCACGTTGGGCATAGTTGCTCAGGATGCGAACGGGGCCCCTGAATGGGTGATCGCTACGGCAATTTCGATCCGGAACAACTGCCGTTGCCGCCTGAAAATTGGGATATCTCGGAGAATGACAAGCGCCCGGAGGGCGCTTATGCGGGAGAATCTCCGGACCTGTCAGGTGACGCTATATCCGACGTGGCTCGTGAGAGTCTTCGTTACTACGGGCAAGTCCGTGACCGTTATCGACGAATGCATCGTATTAGTGAGGTCGCTTCAATCGCGGCAGGGGCATTTACTGTTGTTGCGGCGGGCCTTCGGGCGCCCGCCGCAATAACTGTTGTCTGTGCAGGGGTTGGTGTGTTTATCGCAGGAATCCGTCAGGTATTTGACCCGCTTGACGAGTGGGCGCGAGCTGTTCAAGCTTGGACGACTTTGCGATCCTCGCTGGTGCGGTACGAGGTGGCTCGTGGAACGCCTGGCGAGAGTCGAGCAAGGCGGGCACTGCTCGATACCACGTTGAAGGTGTCGGAGGATGACACTGATCGCTGGATCGCGGCAAAGAGGCGTGTCGCAAAGGAGCTGAAGACTCAGAACGGGTGACAGAGCGAGAGTGCTGTACCCGGTCTCAGTTGTGGTTTCAGTTGCCTTGCAATCCACCAGCGTCCCGAGTGGTCCGGCACAGTCGGAACTGGCTGTTGAGCAGGGAGGAAGCCCGATTCCTGGACGTCCGTGTACGCTCCCGGACTAAGATCCGACAACTTGTAATGCGTAGGTCGTCGGTTCGAATCCGACAGGGGGCTCGGACAAGGCGGGCCCCCCGCACGCAGGGCCTGTGAGCTGGTGTTCTCGGCCGCGCCCTCCGATGCCGGGCAGGTACGGCATCCACCCCGCACGGAGCGCCCGGCGGCCGGTGACGGCCGGCGCGTCGTGGGGCGGACGGCCGCCGGTCCCTTCGTCTCTCCCGGTGTTCCCGTGTTTCCCGTGTCTCCGTGTTTCCCGTGTTTCCGGCGCGGCCTCCCCGCCCGCCGAGCTGCTCAGGGGGCTCCGGCGATGCCCGGGGCGGCTCGTGCGTGAGAACCCTCATCCTCGAAACGGAACCTTGCCGCGGCTCAAACGCGTCGGTGGCCCGACGTAGCGTCCTCCGTGAGACACCCCGGTGACGCCGACAGGCCCCGGGACCGCATGGGGGCGTATCCCGCGTCGATCCGATGGGGATCCGGTTGGTAGGGAGTGGTATCGGTGCGCTTCGGGCTTTCCTTTCTTCCTGACTGCACGCCGGAGACGAAATCTCCACAGACCTACTTCAGCGACGCGCTGGAGTTGTCGGTCCAGGCCGAGATGGGCGGTCTGGATTCGGTGAAGATGACCGAGCACTATCTGCACCACTACGGCGGCTACTGTCCCAGCCCCCTGGGTTTCCTGTCCGCCGTGGCCGCCCGGACGAAGTCCGTCAGGCTGATGACCGGCTGTGTTCTGCCGGTGTTCCACCACCCCGTTCAACTGGCCGCGGAAGCCGCCCAGGTGGACGCGATCAGCGGCGGCCGGCTCGACGTGGGATTCGCCCGGGCGTATCTGCCCGACGAATTCGACGCGCTGGGCCTGGAGATGGACGAGAGCACCGACCGGTTCCGCGAGACCATCCGCGCGGTGCTGCGGATCTGGACCGAGGAGAAGGTCAGCGAGCAGACGCCGTTCTTCTCCTATCGTGAGGTGACCGGCCTGCCGCGGCCCACCCAGCGGCCGCACCCGCCGGTGTGGGGCGCCGCGGTACGGACCCCGGAGAGCTTCACCTGGCTGGGCACGGAAGGGCTGGGGCTGCTGATCACCCCGCTGATCTCGCCGCACGAGTTCCGTGACCACCTCACCCTCTACCGCGACGCGTTCCGGACCGCGCACGGCGGCTCCGCGCTGCGGCCACGGGTCGCGGCCAGCCTGCCGCTGGTGGTCGCGGACACCGACGAGCGCGCGGAGGAGCTCGCCGAGACCTACCTGCGGCGCTACCTGGACGTGTGGGCGGAGGCCGTGAGCCCGTGGGACCGGCGGGAGTCCTCGGCCTACCGCGGCTACTCCGGGTTCGGCTGGATGCTGCGCGGTCTGCGGCCCACCACGCTCTACACCGAGGGCGGCGCGATCGTCGGATCGCCGGCCACGGTCATCGAGCGCATCCGCGCGTTCAACGACCACATCGGCGGCGTCGACCAGATCCTGTGGCAGATCGATTTCGGCGCGATGCCGCTTCCCGAAGCTCGGCGGACCTTGGAGCTCTTCTGCGACAAGGTGCTGCCGGAGGTGAAATCGCTGTGACCTGAGAGTGCGGCCGTGGCGATATCACCGGTCAGAGAAATCGCAGCGGGAAAGGGGGTGAAAGACATGGAGGAATTCGACGAGTTGGTGCTGGACGACAGTGCCTTCGAGCTGGTGGACCTGGGCAAGGTGGTGCCCGCCTCGGTGACGGCCGGTTACGGCCTCACGGAGCTGTCCGCTTCCGGTGGCCAGAGCAGCTGTTGCTGCTGCTGCCCGTGCTGCTCCTGCACCTGATCGGACACGGATTTCCGGTCCTGGTCTCCGGTGCGTTTCTCCCCTGTCGGAACCGAGCGGGAAAGGGGGTGAAAGACATGGAGGAATTCGACGAGTTGGTGCTGGACGACAGTGCCTTCGAGCTGGTGGACCTGGGCAAGGTGGTGCCCGCCTCGGTGACGGCCGGTTACGGCCTCACGGAGCTGTCCGCTTCCGGTGGCGCGAGCAGCTGTTGCTGCTGCTGCCCGTGCTGCTCCTGCACCTGATCCGGGTGCTGATCCTTCCGGCACATGTGCTCTAGCCGGTGCGTGTACGTGAAAGGGGACCGGGTGGCTCTCGGTCCTCCTGCTGGCCAGTTGTCGACCAATTCACGAAGAAGCGGTGGTCATGGAAGTAGATGTCGAGAAGGTGCGGCCGCGACTGCGCGGGGACGTCTACGTCATGCGCGTCCAGGAGGGTGCGTACATACGCAGCAACCTCGGCGGGTCGATGCTCAAGGGCGCGTCGACGTACGAGTGGATCCAGCGGATCGCGCCGATGCTGGACGGCACCCGGACCCTCGGCGAGCTGTGCGCGGCCGTGCCGGAGTCCAGCCGTGCCGCCCTGGCCAAGCTGATCCTGCTCCTGCACGGCAAGGGGTACGTCAAGAACGTGCTGGACGACCGTCCGCACACGCTGACCCCCGACCTGGCCAGGACCTACGCGGCCAACATCGCCTTCGTC
This sequence comes from Streptomyces fuscichromogenes, assembly GCF_014645815.1. Taxonomy (GTDB): domain Bacteria; phylum Actinomycetota; class Actinomycetes; order Streptomycetales; family Streptomycetaceae; genus Streptomyces; species Streptomyces fuscichromogenes. The sequence continues at coordinate 163,509 of NZ_BMML01000015.1, forward strand.
GAGTACTTCACCGATTCGCCGGAGCTCCGCTTCGAGCGCTACCGCGACAGCACCGTCGTGCTGGCCGGGTCCGGCCCGCTGTTGCAGGCCCTGGCCAACTCGCAGCTGCGCGCCGGTGTGCGCGCACCCGTGCTGGCGCCGTTCGCCGAGTCGCCGTTCGACCGCGACCGCGTCGCCGAGCACCTCGCCGCCGCGCGGGAACAGGACCCGGAGCAGCGGATCGGCTACCGGGACGGTGACGCCCGCGACCTCGGCCAGGTCGTGGCCGACGCCACCATGGTGCTGCACGTCGCGGACCGCCCCATGATCGACCGGGCCCGGTTGCTGCCCGTCGCGGCCGGGGCCGCGGGCGCCTCTTCCGCCCAGGCCGTGGTGGTGGGCGACGAGGCCTGGATCGGCCCGGTGACCGGCAAGGACGGCGACGCCACCGCCTGGGAGTCGGCCTGGCGGCGGCTGTGCGCGCTCGCGCCGGACACCGTCGGCGCGGATCTGCGCGACCATCCGGAGGCGGCGCCGAGCGAGTTCCTGCGCGGTCCCACGGTCGCGCTGGTCGCCAACCACCTGTGCTTCGCGGCGTTCCGGCATCTCACGGGGATCGACGAGGGCACGGGCGCCGATCACCTGGTCCGGTTCGACCTGGAGACGCTGGAGACCGCGAACCACGCCTTCGTGCCGCACCCGCTCGCGCTGCCCGCCGTCCCCGACGACCCGGCCCGGCTGTCCGCGCTGGCGGGCGCGGCACCCGTCGACGACGAGGAACTGGCCCGGCGCGCGGTGGACTGCGTCGACCCGCGGACCGGCCTGTTCGCCGAGATCACCGAGCGCGACTACGAGCAGCTGCCGCTGTTCGTCAGCGAGGTCGTGGTCTCCGACCCGGTCGGCCTGGCCGGCGGTCCGTTCCCGGTGCACGGCTACGGCGAGAGCGTGGTCGAGTCACGCCAGCGGGCGGTCCGGCGCGCCGTCGAGCGCTACGCGGCGGTCATGGCCGACCCCCGCCGGGGCGACCGGCTGCACGGCCTGGACGTGCTCACCGGGGAGCCGGTCGCGGTCGACGCCGCGGCGGTCCTCCCCGCGCCGACCGCCGCTTCCGGACGCGACTGGTCGCAGGCCGTGCGGGCCGCCGTGGTCGCGCTCGCCGACGACAGCGTCGTCGCGGCACTGCCGACCGCGACCGGACCGCTGCCCCGGCTGGACCTGGACGGCGCCGGACTGACCCCGCGCGGTGCGCGCTGCCTGAAGCTGCTGGAGATCGTCGGGCAGTCCGTCGAGGTCCACGATCTGTCCGGCCTGCTCGGGCTGCCCGCGTTCGCGTTCACCACCCCGCAGGGCACCGTCGCCTACGCGAGCGGTCTGGAGGCCGACGCCGCGCTGGAGCGGGGTCTCGAACAGACGCTGCTCGCCTACCAGTCCCGGACCGCCGACCAGCCCGGCTACGCGCCGGCGCCGGTACCCGAGCTGCCCGCCCACCTGCGGGGAGAGACGGGATCCCGGCCGGGCACGGGATCCCGGCCGGACTCCGTGACCCTGGAGGAGGCGGTGGCGGCGCTGACGCGGGAGGGCGGCCGCGTGGTCGCCGTACCGCTCGACCACGATCCCTTCCTCGCCCGTACCTGTCCTTTCGTGGTGCGAGCCGTGGTCGTCCATGGCTGATCGGCCACAGGTGCTCCGCGAACCGCGTCAGGTGGTCGTCGGGCCGTGGCCGCCGGGCTGCCCGGAGTGCCTGCGCACGCGGCGCGCCGCGGCGGCGTCCGCCGAACGCGCCGCCGAGATGGGCGTCGAGGTGCCGGACCGGGAGCTGCCGACCTTCCTCGCGGACACCGTCGCCGGGCTGGCCGCGGCCGGTCCCGAGGCCCAGCGGTTCTGGACCGTCGACACGGCCACGCTCGCGCTGTCCCGGCACGGCTTTCTCACCGATCCGCGCTGTCCGCGGTGTTCGGCCCCGCCCGCCGACACCGAACAGGGCGCGAAGCCCGTCCGGCGGGCGCGGGCCAAGCTCTCGCCCGGGTCGAGCCGGGTCCGCGAGCTGGACCGGAACGCGCTCGCCGCGGCCTACGTCGACGGACAGAGCGGCCTGATCCCGTCCGTCACCTCCTACACGCAGCACGCGTTCCCGTTCACCGAGGCCGTCCTGGCCGTGCCCGGGGTGTCCAGGGAGGCGGCCGGCTACGGCCGTACCCGGGACTTCGACTCCGCGTGGTCCATCGCGGTGGCGGAGTCGCTGGAACGGCTCGCCGCGTACGCGCCGGCCAAGCGGACCGGCGTGACGGCCGGCTACGCCGACGTGGCCGACGACGCGATCGACCCCCGCTCCCTCGGCCTGTATCCCCCCGACCGGTTCCTGGTCCCGGGCTTCCCGTACCGGGAGTTCACCGAGGACGCGGTCACCGACTGGGTGTGGGGCTACTCGTTCGGCCGCGGCCGGCCCGTGCTCGTACCGGAGAGCTTCGTCTACTACCGGCTGCCGAAGCCGCCGGGCGGCGGCCACGGCTTCGCCTGCGAGATCTCCAGCGGCTGCGCGCTCGGGGGGTGTTACGAGGAGGCGGTGCTGCACGGCATCCTCGAAGTCGCCGAGCGCGACGCGTTCCTGCTGGCCTGGTACGGGCGGACACCGCTGCCCGAGATCGACCTGGCCACGGTGCCCGACCGCCGGATCCCGCTGGTCGCCGAGCGCGTCGAACGGCAGGGCTACCGCGTGCACGTCTTCGACACCACGCGGGAGCACGGGATCCCGTCGTTCTGGACGCTCGCCGAGGACGTCACCGGAACCGGACGGCCCAGGGCCGTCTCGACCGGCGGCAGCGGACTGGACCCGGCCGCGGCGATCCTCGCCGCGCTGCACGAACTGAGCCAGACCGTCGAGTACGTCACCGTCCTCGCGTTCGACCCGGGCTGGCGCGACCGGGCCCGGCACCTGGCCGGCCATCCGGACGACGTGGTCTCGATGGCCGACCACCTGCTCTGCGCGGCCGACCCGGACAGCTTCGACCGGTACTCCTTCCTGCTCGACGCCCCGCAGCCGCTGGCCTGGGACCGGGGACTCGCCCGCTGGCACTGGCCGCGCCACCCCGACATCGGCGCGGATCTCGACGAGGCCGTACGGCGGTTCGCCGCGGCCGGCATGGACGTCGTCGCCGTCGACACCACCTCCACGGAACAGACATCGGGAGGCTTCAGATGCGTCAAGGTGATGGCACCGGGCTCGGTGCCGATGACCTTCGGACACGCGGCCCGGCGGGTGACCGGCCTGCCCCGGCTCCCCGAGGTGCGCAACCCGCACCCGCATCCGTTTCCGTGACCGCGCGCGAGGACGGCGCCGGCCGGGAGTTCTGGCGGGTCAGCCTGGAGGACCTCGCCGTCGCGATGGAGACCCGGCAGTCGGAGTACGGCAACCCGGACGAGCCGCTGAAGTTCAAGATCTACCGGGGCCGGCCCCGCCGCCCGCTGACCACCAGGGTCCCCAGGGAGCTGACGAGGGTCACGGCGCTGGACGAGCCCGCGCTGTCGACGCTGCTGCGCTACGGCTACGGCATCTCCCGGCAGGAGTTCGACACCGACGGGACCTGGCCCTACCACCGGATGGTCGCCTCCGCGCGCTGCCTGTTCGGCGTCCAGCTGTACGTGTGCCTGGCCGACGGCGTCCACCACTACGACGCCCCGCACCACGCGCTGGTGCGGCTGCGCGAGGGGGACCACCGGCGCCTGCTGGCCGACGCGGCCGGAGCGGCCGGCGACCTGCCGGAGGCCGTGTTCGTGCTCGCCGGGCTGTTCTCCAAGACCGCGTACATCTACCGCGACTACGCCTACCGGCTGTGCACGCAGGAGGCCGGTCTGCTCGCCGGGAACATCGACCTGGTGGCGCGGGCCATGGGGCTGCGCGCCCATGTGCACCACCAGTTCGTCGACGAGCCGGTCAACCGGCTGCTCGGACTCGACCAGGACGAGGAACCGGCCCTCGTGGTCCTGCCGCTGCACTTCTCCGCCGCCGGGATCCGGCGCGCCACGGCCGTCCGGACCGCCGAGGCGCTGGCCGCGGCCCTCGACCCGATCGAGCCCGCCGTCGTCCCCGGCGGGCTGAGGGTCGCGCAGGCCTGCCCGACCCTGACGAAGGTCAACCGCGCGTCCCTGCGCACGGACACCGCGGGCTTCGCGACGGCCGGACCGGACGCCCTGCCGGAGTCCGACGCGTCCGGTGGCGTACCGCTGCCCCTGCCCGCCGCCGACGTCCCGGAGGCCGGCCTCGCCGGCGTGCTGCGGGCGCGCGACTCCGGGCCCGGGGTCTTCCGGCCGGTCGCCTCGCGGGTCGACGGCGTCGAACTCTGGACACGGCTGGCCCGCGCCCGCACCGGGGTGACCAGCGACGCGGTTCCGGCCGGCGGACCCGCGCCGCTGGAGGTCTACCTGACCGTCGGCGACCTCACCGGGATACCGGCGGGCTGCTACCGGCTCGACCGGGACACCGGCGCACTGCATCCGGCCGGTCCGGCGGGCGGCGGCAGCGACGCCCTCACGGCGATCGAGCGCGTCACCATCCCGGGGCCGGTCTTCCGGCACATGAACGCCGTCGTGCATCTCGTCGGCGACCGCGACTGGGCCTTCGACACCTTCGGCGACCGCGGCTACCGCGTGCTCAGCCAGGAGGCCGGGTTGCTCGCGCACCGGGTGTGCGTCGCCGCCGCGGCCCAGGGCCTGTCCGGCCGGATCGTCAACGCCTACCACGCCGAGGGGGTGCGCGCGGCCCTCGGTCTGACCCAGCGGCGCCACACCCCGGTCTTCCAGATCCTGCTGGCCAGGACGGGGCCGGGCGGACGCGTGATCGTACCCGTCGAGCCCGAGGCGGTGGAGTGATGGACACGCTCAGGGAAGCCTCTGCCGACAGGGAAGCCCCTGCCGACGCGGCCCGCTATGTGCTCGGCCCGGCCGCCGTGGTCCGCCTCGCGGGCAGCCCGGTCGCCGCGCTGGACGGGCTGCGGTGCGCGCGGAGCTGGCGTACCGCCCAGGACCTGGTGCGGCTGCGCGCCGGGATCGCCGAGACGACCGGCGGCCTGTCCGACCTGCTGCACACGGCGATCGGCGCCGCGGGCGACGGGGAGCTCAAGGCCAGGCTCGTCGCGGTGCGCAGGGCCGTGCACCGCGGTCGCCGCGTCGATCCCGCCCGGCTGGCCGGCATACCCGCCGAACTGCTCGCCCCGGTGCGGGACTGGACGGCGCGGGTCGCCGAACGCGACCGCCTGCTGGCGCTGCTGCCGGTCCAGGTCGAGGAGGACCGGGCCGCGAGCTACGAGGCGCTGCGCGACGCGGCCCGGGTGCCGGCGTTCCAGCTGGGCCTCGTGCACGCCAACCCGGACCTGTTCCTGGCCCTGCACAAGTGGTTCGGCACCGGACGCGCACCGCAGCGCCAGACCGTGCTGCGCCTCGCGCAGTACCTCGCCCGGTCCGCCGCGAAGACCAGCCCGTACTCCACGTTCACCACCAGCGGCCTGGCCGCGTGGGGCGAGGCGGACGGGATCGTCGAACTGTCCGGCCCGCCCGCCCCGGGGCGGCTCGTCGCGACGACCGCGACCGAGATCAGCGTCGGGTCGCTGCACCGGATCGCGCGCGCCCTCTGCGAACGCCCCGAGTTCGTCGGCGGCTGCCGGGTCCGGATCAACCCCAGCGCCACGGACGTCGACGGCGCGCTGGTGTTCCTGGGGCGTCGCCCCGTCGAGTACGTGCACACCCTCGCCCTCACCCCGACCCTGCGCCGGGTGATGGAACTGACCACGCACGACAGCACGCTGGACGAGCTGCGGGGCAGGCTCCGGGCCCTGGCGGGCGACGGGCACCAGGTCGACGTGTTCCTGCGCCGGCTGGTGGCGCTGGGCCTGCTGGAGCTGGTCCCGCCGCTCGCCGACCAGACCCCGGACCCGGTCGCCGACCTGCGCGGCTGGCTGCACCGGCACCGGCAGCCCGGTCTGGAACGGCTGGACCGGACCCTGCACGGGGTGCAGGAGGCGCTGTCGACGTACCCGACGATCACCGCACCCGCCGACCGGGTCGCCGTCCGCGACGCCGTGATCCGCGGTCTGGACACGGCACTGCGCGAGGTGGGCGACCACGCCCACACGAACAGCCCGAAACTGGCCCAGGAGTTCGCCCGGTACAGCTTCTACGAGAACGCGGTGTACCCCGGTACGGCGGCCGTGCTGGACCGGCGCGCCTGGCGGCCGCTGCTGGACGACCTGGACGCGGTGCGCACGCTGCTCGGTCTGATCGGCCCCGATCTGCCGTTCAAGCTGACGCTCGGCTCGCTGTTCCAGAGCCGGTATCCGGCCGGTGCGGAGGTTCCGCTGCTGGTGTTCTACCGGGACGTGCTGGCCGAGCAGTCCGCCGGGGCCGGGCCGTCCGCGCTCGTGCACAGCCGGTTCGCCGGCCCGGACAGCCCGGTCGGGGCGGTGCGCGAGCTGTACCGGCTGCGCACCGCCGTCAAAGGGTTGCTGGGTGAGCGGACGCCCGACCCGGACGGGGTGGTCCGGGTGCGTCCCGAGGAGGTGCGCGCGTTGGCCGAGGACTGGCCGGACTGGGTGCGCACACCGACGTCCGTCGCGGTCTACTGCCAGCTGGCCGACGCCCCGCACGGCCCGGAACTGGTGGTCAACAACATCGGCTGCGGCTTCGGCCGGGGCCGCAACCGGGTACGGCAGATCCTGGACGTGCTCGACCTGCGGGCCGGCCTGCCGGCCGAACCGGGGCCGGCCGCCGGCCACGGCGACGTGCTCTTCGCCGAGTTCGAGGCCGTGGCCCGGTCCGCCGTCAACGTCAGGAAGCCGGGCGTCCGGCTGGTCGTCGACTATCCCGGGGTGCGCAGCGTGCGCGAGGCCGCCGACCTGCTGCCGGTCAACGACCTGTACGTGCGGCGCGGCGACGACGGTCTGCTCGCGCTGGAGTCGCGGCGGCTCGGCCGGCGGATCTGCCCGGTCCACCCGGGCCTGGGCGCCGACCGGCTGCTGCCGCCCGCCGCCCGCTTCATGCTGGAGGCGTTCGGCGAGGCCAACACCTGGTTCGGCGCGCACACCGAGTTGCGGATGACGTCGGACCCGCGGGCGGACGACGGCGTCCGCCACCTGCCCCGGCTGATGGTCGGCGACGTGGTGCTGCGCCGCGCCATGTGGATGACCCGCGCGGACCGGCTGCCCCGGCGGGCCGACGCGACGACCGACGCGGCCTGGATGCTGAGGACGGCCGACTGGCTGGCCGAACACGGCATCCCCGAGCGCTGCTTCGTCACCGTTCTCGACCCGGCCGTCCTGGCCCCGGGCGGGAGCGGCCAGGGGCCGAGCAACGACACCAAGCCGAACTACGTGGATTTCGCGAGCACGCTGCTGCTGCTCGGGTTGGAACGCAGGCTCGCCGAGCCGAACTCGATCGTGCAGATCAGCGAGATGGTGCCGGACCCCGGCCACGTCCGCGGCGAGCACGTCGCCGAGTACATCGTGGAACTGAACGAGCCCGGAGTGACCTATGTCTGAGCGCAGTTGGGTCAGCGCCCACCTCTTCTACCACGGCGATCAGGACGCCGCGATCGTCGGCGTCGTCAGGCCCGCGGCCGAGCGGCTGCGCCGGGCCGGACTCGCCGACGGCTTCTTCTTCCTCCGCTACTGGGAGGGCGGTCCGCATCTGCGGCTGCGGGTGCTCACCTCCCCGGAGCACGTCCAGGAGGTCCGTTCGGTCATCGAGGAGACGGCCGCGGAGTTCTACCGGACCTCGCCGTCGCACTCCTCGATGACCGCGCAGGAGTACGCCGAGTCCGCGCCCGGCCTCGCCGGGCTGGAGCGGATGACCGACTACGACACGGAGTTGCACCCCGACAACTCGGTGGCGTTCATCGACTACGTCCCGGAGACCGAGGTGTTCGGCACCGGCCGCTCGCTGGCGGCGGTCGAGAGGCAGCTCATGGCGGCCAGCGCGCTGGCGGTCGAACTGGTCGCGCGCGGGCGCACGCCGGGACAGCGGGCCATGGACGCCTTCGCCATGCTGGCCGCCAACCGCACCCTGTTCACCGGCATCCTGCCCGAACTCGCCTACCAGGCACGGTTCCTGGTGGAGAGCGGCGGCGGGGCGGCGCGGCTGCTGGAATCGGCGGAGTTCGAGAAGCACTTCGACGCGAACAAGGCCGCGCTGCGGGCCGGCCTGGAGGCGGTGTGGGCGTCGACGCGTGGTGTGGCGCTGCCGGACGCGTCCGTGGCGAACAGGTGGCTGACGACCATGCGGGACCTCAACGACACCCTGGTGGAACTGGAGTTGCTGGGCGAGCTGGACGCCTATCCCAGCTTCGAGGCCCCGGCCGACGTGCTGGAGCACATCAACCACCTGGTGCCCCAGCTGATCGTGGAACGCTGCGCGCATCTGATGTGCAACCGGCTGGGCATCAGTCTGGCCCAGGAGTCCCATCTGCGGCTGCTGCTGACCAGGACCGCGTTCGACCTGTGTGCGGTGTGACGCCATGACCAAGGGGACCACGCGCTATCACGAGGACGTCCACACCCCGACCGAGGTCGCGAACCCGGGGTCGTACCCGCCCCGGGTGGTCAAGACCTACCCGGGCGCGCCGCGGCACCCGCTGCCCTGGCCGCCGGAGCGGTCCGCGCACCGGCTGGGCAGGCTGCTCGCCGATCTCGGCGGCATCACCCGGTCGCAGTGGCTGACCCCGCTGGACATGCTGCCCTTCACCGACAGCTTCGAGGCCATCCCGGACGCCGATCCGCTGCAGTGGCTGGTGACCCGCCGCCCGACGCCGTCGGGCGGCGCCCGCTACAGCGCGGAGTGGTACGTGCTCGCCGGCCCCGACTCCGAGGTGCCCACCGGCGTCTACTACTACGACCCGGCCCGGCACGACCTGGTGCGGCTGCGCGCGGGCGACTACCGGAGCTGGGCGGCGTCCCGGCCGGCCGGGACGGTCCTCGTGCAGACCAACGTGTTCTGGCGGCTGGCCGCCAAGTACGGCGAGATGTACTACCGCCTCGCCTGCCTGGAGGCCGGCATCCAGGTGGCGCAGGCCCTCGTGGTCGCGGAGGGCCAGAACGCCACGGCCCGGCTGTGCTTTCCCGACGCCGATGTCGCCGAGGTGCTGGGGCTCGACCCCGGGGAGGAGGGGGCGCACGCGGTCGTCGAGCTGCTCCCGCCGGTGCCCGCCGGGTACGGCGGGCCCTCGCTGGCCGCGTTCCCGCGCGCCCACGGTGCCCACACGGCCGTGCTCGCGCAGAGCCGCCCCGGCCCGGAACCGCTGCCGGCCGCGCCTTCGGGAGAGGGCAAGCGGGTCGGCCTGCCGCACGCGGCACCGGATCTGGCGGCCGGCACCCGGACCCGGCACGCGGCCATGCGGGGCTTCAGCGGCGCGACCATGTCGGCCGGCGCGCTGGCCACGATTCTCACCGCCTACGCGCAGGACGCCCGCTGGGACCTGCCGGCCAACCTGGTCGAGTTCTACTGCGTCGTCGCCGACGTGACCGGCGTCCCGGCCGGTGCCTACCGCTACCACCCGGGCGAACACGAGCTGGAGCTGGTGGGCGAGGGCGACCCCCGGCAGCGGCTGCGCGAGGCGGCGCTGGCCGCGCTGACCCAGCAGGGCGCCCGCACGGCGAACGTGTGGCTGCTGCCGGTGGGAGACGCCGAAGCGGCCGAGGAGCGGTTCGGCGCCCGCTGGTACCGGGTGCAGCAGGCCGCCGCCGGTGCCGCGCTGCACCGGGCCTGCCTGGCCGCCGCGACCGTCGACGTGGCGAGCCGGATCCAGAACGACGTGCTCACCCACCTGCTGGACACCTGGTTCGGCCTGTCCGGGCGCCGCCGGAGCCTCCTGGTGGCCCAGTTCGGCACCGAACACCCCGGCGGACTACGCCCCGAGTTCCGGCTGACGTGGTGAGGGCGGGCGTGGTGCGGGCCGACGGGGTGCGGACCGGTGTGGTGCGGACCGATGTGGTGCCTGATGTGGCGCGGGCCGGTGTGGGGAGGGAGGGGCGAAGGTGAGTGAGACGGTGCTCGGTGGTGGTCGGCTGGCCGCTGCCATCGCGCGGCGGCCACCGTCGGTGCTGGTGGTGGCACGCGACGGCTGGGACGACGGCGACTGGGCCGCGGCGCACGACCGGGGCGAACCCTGGCTGCCGGTGTGGACCGAGCTCGACCGGGTCGTGATCGGTCCGCTGGTACGGCCCGGTGCGCGCGGCTGCGTCTGGTGCGTGCAGAAATGGCGGGCCGGCGCGCCCGAACGCGACCAGTGGACGGAGCAGTTGCGCACGGACGACCGGATCGCGGCGCGGCCGTCGGACTGGCTGTCCGACGTCGCCGCCGAGAGCGTGCGCGAGCTGCTGCACTCCGGCGTCGCCGAGAACCGCTGCTGGTACCTCGGCCTGCGCGATCTGTCCCTGACCCGGCACACCTTCCTCCCGGACCCGCTGTGCCCGGTCTGCGGGGCGCTGCCCGAGGACACGGCCGCCCGAGCGGAGATCGTCCCCCGGTCCCGGCCCAAGCCCTCGGTGCGCGCCGCCCGGATCGGCGAGCTCTCCGAACCCCGGCTGACCGAGCTGTACGTCGATGCCGAGACCGGTGTGGTCGCCCCGCCCCGCGGCCTGCGGGACTCGCTGTTCCCGCTGGCCGAGGCGGTCCTGACCGAGTACGGCTACCGCGGCGAGGCCGGCTTCGGACGCACCCGAGACTTCGCCTCCTGCCGGGCCACCGCGGTGGCCGAGGCCCTGGAGCGGCTCGGCGGCCAGTGGCCCTGGGGCAAGCGGACCACGGTGCGCGGCAGCTACGCCGAACTCGCCGCCGACGCCCTCGACCCCCGTTCGCTCGGCCTGTTCCCCGCGGCGCGCTACCTGGAGCCGGACTGCCCCTACCAGCCGTTCACCGAGGACGCCGTGGTGTCCTGGGTGTGGGCGTACTCGTTCCGCGAGGCCCGGCCGGTGCTCGTCCCGGAGACGTACGCGTACTACCGGACCACCTGGCAGCCGGGGGCAGCCGCACCGGACAAGCCCTTCACCTTCGAGATCTCCAACGGCTGCGCGCTCGGCGGCTGCGTGGAGGAGGCGATCCTGCACGGGATCCTGGAGGTCGTCGAGCGCGACGCGTTCCTGATGACCTGGTACGCCCGGATGCCCGTCCCGGAGGTGGACCTCGCGCGGGCGCCCGACCCGCGCATCGGGCTCGTCGTCGAACGCATCGAGCGCACCGGATACCGGCTCCGCGTCTTCGACATGACCCTGGCCGAGGCGATTCCCGCGTTCTGGGTGCTGGCGCAGGACACCACCGGCGCCGCCACCCGGCCCCGGGTCGTCTGCACCAGCGGATCGGCGCTGGACCCGGCCGCCGCCGTGCTCACCGCGCTCGGCGAGCTGGCGCCCATCATCGAACAGGAGGCACGCAGATACCCCGCCGAGGCCGAACGGGCCCGGCGGATGGCCGCCGATCCCGAGCTGGTGCGCGTCATGACCGACCACGCGCTGTGCAACGCGACCCCGGAGGCGTACGACCGCTTCGGCTTCCTGCTCTCCGGCGACCGCCGGACCGGCTGGGACCGGCTCGGCCGCACACCCTGGCCGGGCCATGCCGACCTGCGGGACGACCTGACCGAGGCCGTCGCCCGGATGCTGGCCGGCGGCATGGACGTGGTGGTCGTGGACCAGACCTCGCCGCTGCACGAGGCCGCCGGCCTGACTTGCGTGAAGGTGATCGCGCCCGGTGCCCTGTCCATGACCTTCGGCCACCGCAACCGGCGGACCACCGGGCTGCCCCGGCTGCACGAGGTCCCCTACCGGCTCGGCCACGCGCCCCGCCCCCTGACCGACGCCGACCTCAACCCGCACCCCCACCCGTTCCCATGAGCGGCCACGCCACCACCTTCGCGGTCCGCGTCGCGGCCCTCCCGGCGACCGTGCCCGGCCGGCTCGTCGACCACCGGCTGCGGCAGGCGCTGCTCACGACGTCCCGTACGGCGGCCGAGCTGACGGCCGAGGCCGCCGTACTGTCCGACCGCTGCCACGCCGTGATCGGAGCCCTGCGCGACCCCGCGGCGAAACCGAAGCTGGTCGCGCTGCGGCGTACCGTGCACCAGTTGCGCGACCCGGCGCGACTGCTCGCCGACCCCCTGGTCACCGCCGCCCTCGACGCCGCACCCGACACCGAACTCGCCGCGGACATAACCGAGTTCGGCCGCAAGCTGGGCGATCACCGCGCCGCGCGCGCGGAGTTGCCGGCCGTGCTGGCCGAAGCGGACCGGTCCGTGGACGCCAGGCTGCGCGCGATCGCCGCCGACCCCCGCTTCGACCAGGGCCTCGCGCACGCCAGCCCGACCCTGCGCGAGGTGCTGCGGCGCAAGCCCGGCAGACAGGAGCTGATCCGGCTGGCCGGCTACGTCGTCCGCGCCGCGGTCAAGACCAGCCCGTTCAGCACCTTCACCGCGAGCGGCCTGGGCCGGTTCGTCCCGGACGGGCCGGCCCTGCGCTGGACCGCGACCGAGCCGCCGCGCTCGGTCGTCGAACTCGACCTGTCGGTCCTCGCTCCGCTGACCGCCGGGCTGGCCGCCGGGCTGACCGGGCCGACGGTCCGGATCAACCCGAGCGCGCGCCTGGTTGCCGACAGCGTCCGGTTCCTCGGACCGGCACCGGCCGAGGAGCTCCTCACCCTGCCGCTGACCCCGCCGCTGCGGCACTGCCTGCGGGCCGCCGCCGCCCGGCCGACGCTCGCCGAGCTGACCGCCGGCTTTCCCGCGCCGCCGGAGCGGGCGGCCGGATACCTGAGCTCGCTGCTGGCGAGCGGCCTGCTGATGCTCCGGCCGGACCCGGACTTCGACGAGCACGGGGTCGATCCGCTGGGCCGGCTGGCGGACCGGGTGCCCGGACTGGACGAGGTCCGGGAGGCGCTGCGCGGCTACGCGGACGCGAACGGGACCGACCGGACCGCGCTCGGATCGGCGCTGGCCGAGCGGCTGCCGGCCCTCGGCATCACGGGCAGGCTGCGGGACGTCGTCACCGAACAGTCGGTCATCCCCGGAGTCGTGGTCGAGGCGGGCCTGCCCGCCTGGCGGGACATCCTCGGCGATCTCGCCGTCGCCGGCCGGCTGCTCGCGGTCTTCGACGGCGCGCTGCCGTTCAGGCTGGCCGTCGCCGCGTTCGTCCGGGAGCGCTTCGGCACCGGAGCACCGGTGCCGTTCGACCGGTTCTACGCCGAACTCGTGCGGGACGGCCACGAGGCCATGCGGCTGCACCCCGCCGCGGTCGCCTTCGACATGACCGGGTCCACCGGGACCCTGGCCGCGAGCCCGGTCGCGGAGGTACGCGAACTGGCAGGCCTGATCGCCGACGTCCGGCGCGCGCTGCCCGACCGGCGGCGGGTCGAGCGGGTGCTCGACGCGTCGCCCGCCTGGGTGCGTCCGCCCGGCTCGGTCGCCGTGTACGCCCAGTACGACGGCGCCCGGCTGATCGTGAACGCGGTGAACTCCGGATTCGGCCGGGGCCGGGCCCAGGTGCGCCGGCTCCTGCGCCATGTCGCGGACGATCCGCTCCCGGTCGACGCGGTGTACCCGGGCGCGCCGGTGTACGCGGAGTTCGCGCAGACCCTCGCCACCTCGCTCAACCAGCGCGAGCTGACCCTGCCGGACCGGCTCGACTACCCGCCGCCCGCCCGTCTGACGGTCGGCGTGGACGACGACGGGCTGCCGGCCCTCTTCGACGACGGGACGGTCGTCCGGCCCGTGCACGGCGGACTCTCCTACGAGCGGCAGCTCCCGCCCGTCATGGCGTTGCTGATCGAGGCCTTCGGCGAGACCCCCGTCCTGCTGCGGCCCGACCAGCCGCTGGAGCACGACGTGAGCGCCGGCGGCGGGGCGGGCCGGGTGCTGCACGCGCCCCGGCTGACCCTCGGGCGGGTGGTGCTCCGCCGGGCCGCCTGGGTGGCCCAGGCCGGAACCCTGCCGTGCCGCCCGCCCGGTCGGTCCGACGCGGACTTCCTGCTCACGATGGCGGCCTGGCTGGCCGAACACGGCATCCCGCCGCGGTTCTTCGTGTCCGTGCTGCGGCCGCCCGCCATCGCGGCCGGCGCGCTCGCGGGGGATCGCAGCCGCAAGCCGGTGTACGTCGACATCGGCTCGCCGCCTCTCGTACGGGCCTTCGAGCGAATGGCCGGGGACCCGGCCGGTGTGGCCGTGTTCCACGAGGTCGCTCCGGAGCCGGAGACGGCGGTCGTCGACCACCAGGGGGTACCGCGGGTGACCGAGTACGTGATCGAGCTCAACTGCCTTGAACACCGGCGGGATTACCGGCGGGAATGCCGGCAGGAATGCCAGGGAGAAGAGAGATGACCGAGTCCTCGTGGCGCAGCGTGAACGTCTTCCATCACGACGGCGACCGCACCGGTCTGCTGCTCGACGCCGTCCGCCCGTTCATCGCGAGGGTGGCCCCCGCGGTGTCCGGGGTGTACTTCCAGCCGCACTGGCGGCGCGGCCCGCACGTCCGCATCCCGGTCCGGGCGAGCGAGGAGGCCTTCGAGGACGCCGTCCGGCCGGCCGTCGCCGACGTGCTGGAGGAGTACCTGCGGGCGTGTCCGTCCACCGTCGTCCTGGACGAGCGGGAGGCATACGCGGAGCACCTCCGGCTCGCCGAGCAGGAACGCGAACGCGGACCGCTGACCCCCTGGGCGCCCGACAACACCGTCGAGATCGCGCCCCACGACCAGCGGCTGCACGTGCTCGGCGGGACGGCCGCGGCGGACCTGCTCGCCGGCTACTACGCCGACACCAACGACGTCGTGTTCGACATCCTCGACTGGGCCCGGGGCGGCGGCTCCAGGATGGCGCTCGCGGTCGACCTGTTCATCGCGGCGGCGAACCGGTTCCTGCCGCCGGTCACCTACGGCTACCTCTCCTTCCGCGGTCACGCCGACGCGTTCCTGGCGAAGTCGCCGGACGGCCTGCGCGCCCGGTTCGACCGGGTCTACGAGGCCAACGCCGAGCTCTTCCGGCGCCGGGTCGCCGAGATCACCGCGGCCGACGACCACCACGACGTGATCCGGTTCGGCGGCCTTCTGGACAGCCTGCTCCGTTACCGGAACCAGGCCAACGAGCTGATCGTCTCCGGTGAGCTGGTGCTCGACACCGACGAGAACGGCGGCCCGCAGGAGTGGGGGTCGACCTGGAGCGCCTGGTCGGACCGCAGCCCGTTCCACCGGGTGCTCGGCGGCCACCGGGCGGCGGCCGACCAACTCGGTGACTGGAACGCCTTCCAGCAGTACCGGATCGTCCTCAACTGGCTGTACCTCAACATGTACCGGCTCGGCATCGGCGAGCTGGAACGCAACCTCGTCTGCCATGTGGTCTCCCGCGCCGTCGAGGACGTGCACGGAGTGACCGCCATGGACCGCATCCAGGACCTGATCGGCTTCGTCGACAACGGCGGCCGCCTGGAGAGGGGAGAGCGCGCATGAGCCACGCCGTCACCGTCAGCGAACTCGTCAAGCGCTACCACCCGCACGCGCCGGCCGCCGTGGACGGTCTGAGCTTCACGGTCGAGCGGGGCGAGGTCTTCGGCCTGCTCGGCCCGAACGGGGCCGGCAAGTCCACCACCGTCGGTGTGCTGACCACCCGGATGCTGCCGACCTCGGGCCGCTGCCTCCTCTTCGGCACGGACGTGGTGGCCCGGCCCGCCAGGGCGAAGCGCCTGCTCGCGGTCGTGCCGCAACGCCAGAACCTGGACCGCTCCCTCGACGTACGGCAGAACCTGCTCTTCCACGCCCGCTACCACGGCGTCGGCCGCGACGAACGGGTGCGCCGGGCCGCCGAGTTGCTCGACCTGATGGGGCTCACCGACCAGGCCGGCCAACGGGTCGAACGGCTCTCCGGCGGCCAGGCGCAGCGGGTCGTCATCGCGCGGGCGCTGATGCACGCGCCCCGGGTGCTGTTCCTGGACGAGCCCTCGACCGGTCTGGATCCCCAGTCCCGCCTGTTCCTGCACCACCGCATCCGCGAACTGCGCGAGCGCGGTGTCACCGTGGTGCTCACCACGCACGACATGGAGGAGGCCGAGGACCTCTGCGACCGCGTCGGCATCGTGGACCACGGCAGGCTGCTCGCGCTGGACACACCGCGCGCCCTGACCGAGGCGCTGCCCGGCGGCACCACGATCACCGCGCAGGTCCGCGGCACGGACCCGCCGACCGAGAAGGCCGAGGAGGCCGCGGAGGCCGCGGAGATCGTCGCGGCGCTGGCGGAGCTGCCCGGCGCCGACTCCGCCGAGCAGGGTCCGCCGGCCCGCGGAACCGGCGCCGCGGCGGCCGCCGAACGGTGTTTCCGGCTACGCACCCACAAGGATCCGTCGGTCCTGCTGCCGGACGTACTGCGCGTCCTGGCGGACCACGGGGCCGAGCCGGTCGGGCTGTCGACGGCCCGGCCCAGCCTCCAGGACGTCTTCATCAGCCTGACCGGAAGGGAGCTGCGGTGACCACCCGCACCGAAACCGCCGACCTGGACGTGCCGGACCCGGACCCGGACACCGGAGACGCCGATCCGGGACCGTCGCGGCACGCGGGTCCCGTGACGCGGACCTTCCTCGCGGTCCTGTGGCGCGACCTGTTCACCACGGCCCGGCGGCCGGCCCCGTTCCTCGTACAGGTGATCGTCCAGCCGCTGCTGCTGTTCTTCGTCTTCGGCAAGGTGCTCGGGGTGGCCGGTTACACCCACGGTGACTTCGGCGAGGCACTGCTGCCCGGCGTCATGGCGCTCAACGCGTTCCTCGTCTCCCTGCAGAACACCGCGATGCCGCTGATCATGGACTTCTCGTGGTCCGGCGAGATCGAGGACCGGTTGCTCGCCCCTCTGCCGGGGTCCCTGGTCGCCGTGGCCAAGCTGGTGTTCGGCACGCTGTGCGGCCTGTTCGCCGGTCTCGTCATGGCACCGATCGGGTTCCTCGTGCTCGGCACCGCGGCCTGGCCGGCCACGGCCTGGCCGGGCGTGCTGCTCGTCCTCCTGCTCGGCTCGGCGACCGGCGCCGGTGTCGGACTGGCACTCGGCACGATCGTCTCGCCGGAACGCATCAGCGTCACCTTCTCCCTGGTCCTGGCCCCGCTGACGTTCACCGGATCCGTCCAGTACCCGTGGTCGTCCCTCGGCCACCTGAGGTGGTTCCAGGTGGTGTCCGCGGCCAACCCGCTGACCTACGTCAGCGAGGGCCTGCGCGCCGCGACCCTGCCCGGCCTGCGGGTGATCCCGCTGGGGACGGACATCCTGGTGCTGGTGTTCGCCCTGCTGGCCGCCGCGGCGATCGGCATCAGGGGATTCATGTCCCGCGCGCTCGGCTAGCGCCGGTCGCCGACAGCGGCAGCAGGTCAGGTGCGGGCCAGCATCCCCCGTTCGTACGCGGCGACGAGGTCCAGTCTGGAACGACAGCCCGTCTTCGCGAACAGCCTGGTGAGATGGCGCTCCACACTCTTCTCGCTGAACCGGATGGCGGCGGCGATCTGTCTGTTGGTCATGCCCTGGAGGATCAGCTCGATGATGCGCACCTCGACCTCCGTGCTGGAACGTGAGCTCGTCGTGCGCCGTGGCAGGGTCACGCCGCGCGTGCGGGCGAGCGACCTGACGTAGGTACGCAGCCCGGTGTCGCCCAGCTGCCCGGCGATCTCGTCGGCGGTGCCGAGCCACGGCCGGGTGTCGTCCGCGGTGCGCGCGGCGACCAGGCACGCGGTCGCGAGTTCGGTCAGGTGGCCCCGTGCCCGCAGCGCGGCGGCCGCCGCCTGGGCGGCGGGAAACGAGTTCTGCGCCATCGCGGTCACCAGGAGTTCGGTGACGCAGGGTTCGGGCCGGTCGGAGTGACCGCGCCAGGCCCTGGCCGCCCCCTGGATCTCCGCCAGGCCCGCGCGGTCGCCGAGGGTTGTGGCCAGGAACGCGTGCCGGATGATCAGCAGGTGCAGTCCCGTGGTGTCACCGGCCGCGGCGGCTCGTACGGCGGTCCGGCAGGCGCGTCGGCCGAACGCGAGCGCCGCGTCGGGCCGGCCCCGGCGTTGCAGCAGGCCCATCTCGACCCAGCCGCGGACGGCGGGAAACGCACCGCGCCGGTCCGGGTCGCCCAACCAGCTCTCGGCGAGGCCGGGATCGTCCCTGCGTTCGCACATCTCCGCGGCGAGCAGCCGCGCCAGCTCATGGACGGGTGTGGCCGCCGGGCAGGTCGCCACCAGCGTCCGCGCGGCGGACAGGGCGTCGTCCCACCGTCCGCGTCGGTAGCCGTCGACGATCCGCCGGTACAGCACGAGCGGACCGCGCTCGGGTGTGCCGTACGCCGGTCCGAGCACCGCCCTGAACACACCGATCGGGTCGAACCAGCCGTCCGGCTGCGGAGCCGCCAGCGGATGGTGCGTCCCGCCCAGGGGCGCCAGCGCGTACGCCAGCTCCGCGACCCCGAAGGGCTCGTTCGCCCCGAACCACCGACCGACGATTGACCCGGCCGACGTACGACCGAAGGCCGACACGACGGGCGTATCACCGGCGCCTGTGGGCGAGGCGGCGTCTGTGGGCGAGGCGGCGTCTGTGGGTAAGGCGGCGTCTGTGGGCGAGGCGGCGCCTGTGGGTAAGGCGGCGCCCGTGGGCAAGGCCGCACCCGCGGGCGACGTGGCGTCTGTGGGCGAGGCGGCGCCCGCGGGCGAGGTGGCGCCCGCGGGCGAGGTGGCGCCCGCGGGCGAGGTGGCGCCCGCGGGCAAGGTGGCACCTGTGGGTAAGGCGGCGCCTGCGGGTAAGGCGGCGCCTATGGGCGAGGCGGCGCCCGCGGGCGAGGCGGCGCCTGTGGGTAAGGCGGCGCCCGTGGGCGAGGCCGCGCCCGTGGGCGAGGTGGTGCCTGCGGCCAAGGCCGTCCCCCTCGGCAAGGGGGCGCCCGTGTGCAGCGCCGCCAGGCAGGTCGCGGCGCTCAGCACGCCGGGGGTGGCGGTGCTGGCCGGCTCGCCGCCGGTGCGCGCCGCCTCGGTGAGTACCTTGCCCAGCCAGTCGTACCGGCCGATCCGTACCAGCTCGCGCAGCAGGTCGTCGAGCAGGCGCGGGTGGTCGGCGGCCGCGCAGTGGGCGAGTGCCGCTCGGTGCCACCGCGCGGCCAGCGGCGGGTTCACCGGGCGTATCCGGTGGGCCGCGCGTTCCAGCAGCGCGGCCGCGTCGATGTCGCCGACGTCCACGGCGCCCGCCGCGGCCAGGTGGTCGGCGAGCGGGAGCAGGACGTGGCCGAGGCTCGGGCCACGGGCGGCGAGATGCCGTGCGAAGGCCAGGTGCAGCGCGCGCAGCCGGTCCCCGCCGACCGCGTCGATCGCGGCCGCGCCGAGTGCCGGACAGGCGAGGGTGAGGATCCCGTCCGGGGTGCACAGCAGGGCGCCGACGGCGGTGAACTCGTCGACCGCGCGGCCGCACGCGGCCAGCTCACCGTCGACGGCGGAGGCGAAGACGGCGAGGTCGTCCATGCCGAACCACTCCGAGTCCGCGATCAGCGCGAGCAGCCGTAGGCCGAAGGCGTGGGTCCGCTCGACGAGCCCGACGAGCCAGTGGCCGGCCGGGAGCGCGATCGGCGCGTCCGGATCGGCCAGACACAGGGCGCCGCCGACGTCGGTGAGCCGGCCCTGGCTCCTGAGCAGGTCGCACAGGGCCAGCACCGCGCCCGGGTTCCCGGCCAGTGAGCCGAGCGCCGCCTGGATCGCCGGCACCACCGCCGGGTCGGGCCGGTGCCGGGTCGCGGCGGCGACCAGTTCACCGATGTGCCGATCGCCCAGTGGCCCGAGTTCGACGATCTGACCGGCCGCTTCGCCGAAGGCGGTCAGTTCGAGCGCGACGCCCTCGTCGTCGCAGGCGACGACCACGGTGCACCCGGCCCGCAGCGCCGCGGACGCCGTGGCGACGACCGTGGCCGGAGCCGCGTCGACGTCGTCGAACAGCACGACCGCCGCGGCCCCGCCGCGGAAGCTCTCGAACAGCCGCTGGAGCTGGTGGAAAAGCCTGCCGCGCGCGGCGGGCGCATCGTAGTTCGCGGGTGTGCACAGCTGGTTGACGGTGGCCAGCGCGGTCGCCAGCCGGGACCCGCCGATGTCGGCGAACCGCACGCGGAGCGCTCTCAGCACGGCCTGCGCCCCGAACAGGTCCCAGCTCTCCCCCGCGGCCGAGGACAGTTCGACGGTGATGGTCCTGACGTCGCGGTCCCGGCACCCGGACGCCACCTCGTCGAGCAGCGCGGACTTGCCCGCCCCGCGTGGTCCGCGCACCACGATCGGTACCGGCCTGCCCACCTGGCCGCCGATCGCCTCCAGTTCCTTCTGTCTGCCGATCAACTCGTGTCGGCTGGTCAAGCCGCTCTCCCGAGCCAACGCTCCTCCTCGTCACGTGAACAATCCGGCGGAAACCCCGCGGTTTCCGCTCCCCCTTCACCTGAGCGCGCGACCGGTCGACCCGTTCGGTCGGACGTGTGGTCGCTCGGCAAAAATCTGTCAATGACCTGTGCGCATGCCTAGGGGGTGGCTGCGTGTCGGCGAAGGAGTTGACATTTGTCATCTCGGGTCGATGACGGCGCATCACTAACGTTCAACCGCCCCCGGACGGGAGTCTGGTGAGCATGGCAACGACACAGGCGGTGCTGGCGGCCGAAGGCCTGCGGTACCGGTACGGGGAGACGGTCGCACTGGACGGGGTGGACCTGCGGGTCGACCCGGGGGAGTGCGTCGCGCTGCTCGGGCCGAACGGGGCCGGGAAGTCGACGCTGGTGGCGATCGCGGTCGGGCTGCTCACGCCGCAGCACGGCACCGTGCGGATCCTCGGCGGCGATCCGCGCCGCGCCGCGACCCGCCGGCAACTCGGCGTGGCGCAGCAGACGCTCGGCTTCCCGAACACCCTGACCGTGCGGGAGCTGGTGACCGGGGCCGCGGTGCGGGGCGGACTGCGGGCGGCGGCGGCCGGTCCGATCCTGGCCGAGCTCGGGCTGACCGAGCTGGCGCCCCGGCGCGTGTCGAAGCTCTCCGGCGGCCAGAAGCAGCGTGTGCAGCTCGCGATGGCGCTGGTCACCGAGCCGACCCTGCTGGTGCTCGACGAGCCGACGGTCGGTCTCGACACGGCGGCCCGGCGGCACTTCTGGCAGATCCTGGCGCGCCGTCGCGCCCAGGGCGCCGCCGTGCTGGTGACCACGCACCTGATCGAGGAGTCGGCCGCCGTCGCCGACCGCGTGGTGGTGCTGGACCGCGGCCGGATCCTGGCGGACGCGCCGCCGCAGGAGCTGGTGGACCGGCTGCCGGACCGCACCGTGACCGCCAGGACCGGCATCGCGTCGGCCGAACTGGAGCGGCTGCCGGGCGTGTTGTCCGTCCGGCGGGAGCACGACCTGACGCGGATCCAGACGCGCTCGCCCGAGGACCTGCTGCGCGTGCTGCTCGCCCGGGATCCGGGACTGTCCGAGCTGCGGGTGCAGGACGCGGGACTGGAGGAAGCCGTGGTCGCGCTGACCGGCGACGAGGAGATGGTGGCGTGAACGGGTTGCTGGGACGCGTCTTCGGGGTCGAACTGCGCGACGAACTCAGGGCGATCGTGCGGGAGCCGACCTCGCTGTTCTTCGGCATCCTCATGCCGGTCGGCCTCTTCGTGCTGTTCAACCTGCTGTACGGGCACGACATCACCCAGGGCCTGTCGGCCGGCACGGCGATGGTGGCCACGTTCGGCACCTACGGGGTGATCACGGTGGCCGCCCTGCAGCCGGGCATCGGGGTGGCGCAGGACCGGGACCTGGGCTGGCTGCGCATGAAGCGGGTGTCCGCGGTGCCGATCGGTGTCAGCCTCGCCGCGAAGGCCACCGCCGCCCTTCTCTACGGGGTGGGCGTGCTGGTGCTCATGGGGGTGGCGGCCGCCGCGTTCGGCACCCTGCACGCCTCGCCCTGGGCGCTGCTGCGGGTGGCGCTGGTGCTGTTGCTGGGCAGCGTCCCGTTCACCCTGCTCAGTGTGGCGGTCGGGTTCCGGTTCCGCACGGGTGCGGCGACCGCGCTCCTGAACGCGGTGCTGTTCCCGCTGGCGATGCTGTCCGGGCTCTGGATCCCGATCCAGTTCCTGCCCTCGGTGGTACGGGAGATCGCGAAGTTCCTGCCCACCTACCACCTCGCCCAGCTCGGACTCGCCCAACTGGGCCACGGCACCAGCATGATCCATGTGCTCGCCCTGCTGGTCACCACGGTGGCGGCGAGCGGTGTCGCCGCGATGTCCTATCGTCATGCGCGGATATGAGTACCGTCGACGCTTCTGCTCCCGGGTCCGTGGCCGAGCGGCTGCGGACCTGGGAGTGGGTCTATCTCGGCTATCTGCTCTTCGTGCTGGCGCAGCCGTACTTCACCCCGGACCGGGCGTGGTGGGAGTGGCCGCTGGCGTTCTCGGTGTGCGCGATCACGGTCGTGCTGTACGCGCTGGCGCTGCTGCGGGGCCGGTCCTCGCGGCAGATCTGGATCTCGATCGTGCCGATGGCCGTGGTCGGCGCGCTGGCGACGCCGTTCAACACCAACGCGAGCGTGCTGTTCATCTACGCGGCCGCCGCCGCGGGCAACACCCTGACGCGGGATGCCGCGCGGCTGTGGTTCGTCGGCCTGACCGCGCTGGACGGCGTCACCGTCCTGGTGTCGCGGGTACCGATGCCCTACCGGCTGTGGGGATTCGTGCCGCCGCTCGTGCTGATCTGGGTGATCGGGCTGCTGGAGATCAGGCAGCGCGACCGGCGGCAGGAACAGGAGAACGAGCGGCTGCGCAGCTCGCAGGTCGAGCTGCTCGCGACCATCACGGAACGCGAACGGATCGCGCGTGACCTGCACGACCTGCTCGGGCATTCGCTGACCGCGGTCGTGATGCGCGCGCAGCTGACCAGGGAGCTGGTGCTGGCCGACCCGGAGCGGGCGCGCGCCGAGGCCGAGGAGATCGAACGCAACGCGCGGGAGGCGCTGTCCGCGGTGCGCAGCACGGTCACCGGCTGGCGGCGGACCAGCATCCGCGCCGAGCTGGAGGCGGCGCGGCGGGCGCTGGCCGGGGCCGGGGTGCGGTTGCGGGTGGACTACGACGACCATCTGATCCTGGTCGCGACGACGGAGCACGAACTGGGGCTGGCGTTGCGGGAGGCGGTGACGAACGTGGCCCGGCACGCACGGGCGTCGGCCTGTCACATCGGAGTGGACGCGGACGGTGAACGGGTGCGGTTGGTGATCGCGGACGACGGGATCGGCGGCGACGCCCCGGAGGGCACCGGGCTGACCGGGCTGCGCGAGCGGGTCGCGAAACTCGGCGGCGCGGTGCGGCGCACCGGGTCGGCCGGTACGACCCTGACCATCACGGTGCCGGTCGAGGTGGCCGGATGATCAGGGTGGTGCTGGCCGAGGACCAGGGCATGGTGCTGGGCGCGTTCGCGTCGCTGCTGGACCTGCAGCCGGACATCACGGTGGTGGCGACCGCGACCAACGGCGACGACGCGCTGGCCGCGGTCCGGGAGCACCGGCCGGACGTGCTGGTGACCGACATCGAGATGCCCGGCCGCACCGGCCTCGACCTGGCCGCGGAGCTGAACAGCCTGGGCGACCCCACGCGGGTGCTGATCGTGACCACGTTCGCGCGCGGCGGCTACCTGCGGCGCGCGGTCGACGCGGGGGTGGCCGGCTACGTCCTCAAGGACGCGCCGATCGGCGAACTGGCCGCGGCCCTGCGCCGGGTGTACGACGGTGAGCGGGTGGTCGCGCCGGAACTGGCGATGGCCGCGTGGGACGCCGCCGATCCGCTGACCGAACGGGAACGCGAACTGCTGCGCGCGGTCGTGGACGGGGCGAGCAACGCCGAGATCGCCCGCCGGCTCTTCCTGGCCGAGGGCACCGTACGCAACTACCTGTCCACCGCGATGGCCAAGCTCGGCGCCCGAAACCGCACCGAAGCGGCCAGAACCGCCCAGACCCGCGGCTGGCTCTAGGCGGCTTCGGGGCCGTGTCGCATATGCGGCTGCCGCCGCGCGGGCGTGACCAGGCACGACGGCGCCGCGCACGAGCGGACGGCGCGGCACGGCACATCCCGCGGAGCGCTTGGCGGGTGTCCCTCCTGGGTGCTGCCCGGTCGCCGGGCAGCACCCAGGTGCGGTGACGTCGTCAGCCGGTCAGGGCCGGGAGCCGGTCGGGCAGGGCGAACTCCAGGTCGTGCAGGGGGCGGCCGGTGCCGTGCCAGATCGACAGCGCGTACACGCTGATCGGGTAGTGCACCCAGCGCGGTGGCGCCCACACCGTGCCGCGCACGGTGTTCCCCTGGCCGCTCGCGTCGAGACTCGACGGTACGTCGCCGGATGCGACGAGCAGGTTCCAGCCCTGCTTCGGTACCGCGAACTCCGCTTCCACGAGTTCACCGCGCAGACTCGCCCGCAGGATGGTCGTCGCCGCGATGTCGAGCGACAGCGCACCGTCGACCAGTACCCGGTCGACCTCGAATCCGGCGTCGGCCAGCTCCGCGCACAGGTGGTCGACCGCGGCGGTGAGCAGGTCGGCCGTGCCGCGCTCGGTGGCGACGGCCCGGCACAGCAGTGCCTGGAAGTGCACTTCCTCGGGCACGATGATCTGGTCGCCGATCACCGTCTTCAGCAGCGCCATGTCCAGTTCGGCCGGTTCCTGGTAGGCGACGGCGACGTTGCGGGCGACGGCCCGCAGGAACGGGTCGGAGCAGTCGTCGAGCAGGAACCGCTGAAGGCGCGCGCACAGTTCGACCATCCGGACGCCCGTCGTGGCGTGGATGACGCGCAGTGCGCAGCGGAGCAGGATCTTCTGGAAGAGCGTCATGGCCACCCGGAACTCCATGCCGTTCACCCAGTCCTCGGGGGTCATGGCCTCGTGCGCGACGACGACGTCGGCGACGAGTTCGGGATTGGTGACGTCGCCGGGCATCCAGCGGGTCCTGAGCGCGTGCTCGTCCTTGAAGGACTCCCGGGAGTACTCGGTGTTGTTGAGCAGCAGCAACGGGTAGATCACCGGCGAACCGCCCGCGCTCAGCACCTCTTCGACACCGTTGAGGTACGAGTCGTACGTCTCGCCGGGCAGGCCCCAGATCAGGTCGGTGTAGGTGGGCACGTCGAGTTCGCGGAACCGGGTGAGCAGCCGGCGGTAGTGGTCGGTGCGGATGTTGGAGCGGTTGGCGATCTTCAGCACGTCCGCGTCGAAGGACTGCGCGGACAGCGTGATCGCGCCGGTCAGGTCGGCGGCGTGCAGCATGCTCGCGATTTCCACGATGCGTTCGTTGCTGTTCTTCGCCCAGTTGGTGCTGACGATCAGCCGCTTGTCGTGGCGCTTGCTGAGTTCCACGATGTGCTCGGCGATCTGGCGGTCACGCGCGAGGATGCCGAAATTGGCGTCCGCGATGAAAAGCGTGGCGTCCGTGGGCATCAGCCGGATCAGCCGGTCCAGCTCGGCGTGGATCCGGTCGAGCTCGAACTGGCGCACCTTCGAGTTGGTCGCGCCGCCCCAATAGCAGAACGCGCACCGGTACGGACAGCCCCGGTTGGTCTCGTAGACGATCATGGAGGATCCGGTGATTTCCTCGTCGGAATACACCGGGGTGAGGATCGGTGACGCGATCTGTTCGAGATCGGTAATGCGATCCGCGTCCGGATTGGTGACGACGGCGCCGTCGGACCAATAGCTGATTCCGGGAATTGTGGCAAGGTCCCCTTCGGACAGGAAACACTGCACCAGGTCGCGGAACCGCAGTTCGCCCTCCCCGTGCACCAGCACGTCCACCCAGGGGGCCTCGGCGAACAGCGGGTCCTGCTGATGGCTGACGTCGTTGCCGCCGACCACGACACGACAGGCCGGCCAGCGCTCCTTCACCTGGCGCGCCAGCTCCAGTGACTGGGCGCGGTTCCAGAAGAACACGGTCAGCGCGACGACGAAGGGCTCGTCCCAGGAGTCGAGTAATGCCGTCGTCGCCCGCTCGCCCCCGCTCTGTTCCCGCACACTGATCCGGAAATCACAGGCCGCGTCGAGGACGGGGTCGGCGACCGAGGTCGCCTTGAGGTATCCGAGGGTGACGCTGTACCGGACACCGTGCATCGCGGTGAACTCGACGAGCTGCACCGGTCTCTTATTGCTGGAGGTCATGGCTACACATCCGTACGAAGTCGGGTGCGGTCGATTTTCCGTACACGAAAATGACTCTTCCGGTAGGGCCTGGTGCCCACTCCGAGCGTAAGAATATCTTGCCCCTGATTGCATGCCCGGAGGAGTCCTGGAATGAAATTTGAGAAAAAGGAAAGACACGGTTCCGATTTGTTCGACTCGCCGGATCGGTACCGGCACAGAACGGTGCAATCAGCTCCCGGCCATGGCCAGGTGGTGCGCGGCATCGTCGACGCCGTCGCGGATCCCACCGGGCCACGGGCCGTACTGGTCCTCGGCACGGGCGGCTCCGGTCTGAGCACCGTGCTCAGACAGGTCTGCCACGAGTTCGACGACGATCGCACCTGGTTCACCGCCGCGCGCCCGAGGCACCCGCACTCCGCGCTCGGCAACATGCTCAACAACCTGCGCGCGCCGCGTCCGGGCGAACGGTCCGACCGCCCGAGCACGGTGCTCGCGATCGACGACGCGCAATGGCTCGACACCGGCACCATCGAGCGGCTGACCTCGCTGGTCCGCGCCTCGGCCGACACCGGTCTGCGGTGCGTGTGCACGGTACGGGTCGACGTCCCGGCCGCCGCCCAGCGCTGCCTGGTGTCCGAACTGGTCGACGAGCGGCTCGTCGACCTCGTCTGGTTACGACCGCTCGACGAAACCGGACTCGCCGCGCTGATCGGGGAACGTTCGGGCGCCGAACCCACCGCCGAACTCGTGCGCCACGTCGGCAGGCTCACCCGGAACAGACCGAAGGCGGTCGGCATAGCCATCGACGCGCTGGCCGCCGCCGACGGCATCCGCGTCGTCGACCTGCGCACCCATCTCGTACGCCCGGACGCGGTACTGACGCTGCGCCCCCAGCACCGGCTGCTTCAGGAACTGCGTGGCCTCGGCACGTCCGCGTGGTCGGTCGCAAAGGCCGCGGCGGTGCTCGGACCGCTCGGCGACGCCATGCCGGAACTGGTCGCGGAGGCAACGGGCCTGCCGGGCGCCGAGGTCGCGGAGGCCCTGCACGCACTGTCCGTGGGCGGCGTCGTGCGGCAGATGCGGAACGGAGGACGCTGGGTCTTCCGGCTCCCGCTGATGCAGCGCATCCTGATCGGCCAGACCGGCCCCTACGAACGCCGCCGCCTCGCCCAGGTCGCGGTCATGGCGGTCTGGGCGGGCCGGGCCCGATGTCCCGATCCCGACTACCTCGCCGATCAGCAGGCCTGCGCCGGCCGCATGCTCGACGAGCGCCGGGCCAAGGCGGAACTGCTCGCACACGCCCGCGCGTCGGCCCGGCCCGGCGGCAGCGCCAATGCCGGCGGCTGGTTGCGCAGCGCGGCCCAGCTCTCCTCGGACGAGACCGAACGCGTCCGCATCCTCTGGGAGTCCGCGCAGCTCGCCGCCGCCCGGGGCAGCACGGACGAGGGCCTGGCGACCGTCGAGTCGCTGCTCAACGACCTCTCCGCACAGCCCGGCTGCACCTCGCTCCTCATCGACATCCACCTGACGCACATCGCGATGCTGCGCGCCACCGGAAACCAGGCCGCGCTCGACTGGCTGGCGCGGGGCGAGCCGTGGCCGTGGGCGCCCGATCCGGTGGTGCAGGCCATGACCAGGGCGGGCGCGTCCTACGCACTGGGCGGCTGGCGGCAGGTCCGTGAACTGCTCGACGGCCTGCCGTGCCACGAGGACCCGGCCCACCGTGCCGAGGTCTTCGCCTCCCTCGCCGCGCTGTGGCAGGGCGAGCCCGGCCGCTTCACCGGGCACCTGTCCGACCGGGACCGGCAGGGCTTCCCGTACACCGGGGCCCTCCTCGTCCTCGGGGAGCTGACCGCGGCCGAACGGATGCTGGCCCGCGGCGGCCATCACCCCGAGCAGCTGGCACTCGCCGACCAGGCCGTACTGGCCGCGCGCCGCGGCGAGTCCACCCGCGCGCTGACGCTCACCCGGCGCGGCCTCGCACCCGGTGTGACGCCCGGTCCGGACCCGAGCCGGGTCGCCATGATCCAGACCGCGGCGCTCGTCCTGCTGGCCGGCGGCCAGCTGAGAAAGGCCGGCGAACTCGTCGACCGCGGTCATGCCGGCGGCCGCACCGCGCTGCTGCACCTGCTCGCCGTCCCGCAGGCACGGGCCGCGATGATGCTCGGCGAGTGGCAGCAAGCGGAATACATCCTGGACCAGGCCGTCGCGGACGCGTCGCGCGGTGAGACGGTGGCCGGCACCGACGAACTGTGGTTCGCGTCCGCACAGGTCGCTCTGGCCACCGGGAACCGGGACCGGCTCGGCGTGTGCCCTCGTGAAGCGGACAAGGTCGCCGGCGCACTGGGCACGGACCGCGCGATCGCGCACAGCCTGCTCGTCCGGGCCACCGTCGAACCGCGGTCCGCCGCGGCCGCCCTGCGCGCCGTCCGCGCACTGGGCCAGCCGTTCGAGCTGGCCATGGCCATCGGCCACCTGGTACGTGCCGGCGCGGCGGACCCGCGGCTGTTGCACGAGGCCTACGACTCGCTCGGCCGGGCCGGCGCGCTGCTCGTGCGCGCCCGGATGCGCACGCTCATGCGGGAGAACGATCTCGCCGTGCCCGACCGCCAGGCCGTCGTCGAGGAGAACGAGCGGCTGCTCGCCGTACTGGTCGCCCAGGGCTTCGGCAACCCGCAGATCTCGGCACTGCTCGGCGTCAGCAGAAGAAGCGTCGAATCCCGGCTGACCAGGCTGTTCTCCCGATCCGGGTACCGGTCACGACTCGAACTGGCCATGGCCATGCTCAGGGACCGGCCCGAGCCGTCCGTCGCGGTCAACGCGAGCTGAGGACCGTGCGGACGTCAGTGGCGCCCCGCCACCCGGTCCGCGACCCGGGCCAGCCGGGACGAGGCACTGCTCGGGTTGCGGCGCTCGCGCTGGTCGGCGGCGCGGTAGGTGGCGTACATGCCCTGGACGCCGAGCCAACGGAACGGCTCCGGCTCCCACTTGCGGACCTTGTGGTCCACCCACGGCAGCGCGGTCAGCTCGGTGCCGCCGGCCTCCCCGGAGTCGAGCCGCACGAGGTCCCGGAGCGTGCGGCCCGCGAGGTTGGTGGTGGCGACCCCGGAGCCGACGTAGCCGCCCGCCCAGCCGAGCCCCGTCGCCCGGTCCAGGGTGACGGTCGCGCACCAGTCCCGCGGCACCCCGAGCACCCCGGACCAGGCGTGCTCGACCGCGACACCGGCCAGCGACGGGAAGAACCGCACGAGGATCTCCCGCAGCGCCTCGACGGTCGCCTCCTGTGTGCGGCCGTCGTTGTCCGTCCGCGACCCGAACCGGTACGGCACCCCGCGCCCGCCGAGCGCGATCCGCCCGTCGGCCGTGCGCTGCGCGTACATGTACGCGTGCGCCATGTCCCCGAGGGTCTCCCGGCCCTCCCAGCCCACCGACGCCCACTGCTCCGCCGTCAGCGGCTCGGTGGCGATCATCGAGGAGTTCATCGGCAGCCAGGTGCGCCGCTGGCCCTTGAGGTTCGCGGTGAAGCCCTCGGTGCAGCGCAGGATGTAGGGGGCGCGGACCGTGCCGTAGGGCGTGACGGCGCACCGGGGCCGGATCTCGGTCACGGGCGTGGACTCGTGGATCTCCACCCCGAGCGACTCCACGGCCGCGACCAGGCCCTTCACCAGCTTCACCGGGTGCAGCCGGGCGCCGTGCGGGGTCCAGGTGGAGCCGACCGCGTCGGCGACCCGGATCCGCTCCCGGGTCTCCCCGGCGCCGTACAGCTCGCGGTCCTTCTCGCCGTACGACAGCTCGTGCTCGTGGAAGGACTTCAGACGGGCCAGCTGGGCCGGGGTGGTGGCGACCTCCAGCACCCCGCCCTTGTGCAGGTCGGCGTCGATCCCCTCGGCCGCGGCGACCGCCACGACCTCGTCGACGGTCTGGTTCATGGCCTTCTGCAGGCGTACGGCGGCCTCGTGGCCGTGCAGCGCGGCGTACCGGTCGCGGCCGGCGATGCCGTTGTAGAGCCAGCCGCCGTTGCGGCCGGAGGCGCCGTAGCCGCAGAACTTCTGCTCCAGGACGGTGACCCGGAGGGAGGGGGCGGCCTTCTTCAGGTAGTACGCGGTCCACAGGCCCGTGTAGCCGCCGCCGACGATCACCACGTCCGCCGACGCGTCACCGGCGAGCGGTTCCCGCACGGCCGGGAGGCCGTCGTCCGCGTACCAGAAGGAGACACCGCCGTTGACGACATTGCTTGCGGAGCTGCTCATGTCCGGACGTTAACCCTTGAGGGCGGCCAGTGTCTCCTTCGGATTCCATGCTTTTCCGCGCCCTCTGACCAGCGGATAGCAGCCGAGACCGATCAGCGCGGCGACGAAATGTCCCAGGTCGGTGAAGGTGGGCGACTCGGTCAGCGGCAGCCCGTAGACCAGCAGGACGGCCGCGAGGTACGGATACCGCCAGGGCGTCGCGATCCGGTACGAGAGCACCCCGATCACCCCGGCCAGCGCGTAACTCACCCCGATGTCCAGGGTGTTGACCGCGGAGTGCGGGGCGATGCCGTCATGGATCCCCTTCAGCAGCGCGCCCTCGCTGATCAGGGTGGCCAGCGCGTGCGCGACCACGCACACCGCGAGCCAGCGGACGGTGCCCAGCCAGCGCTCCGCCGGCGCGTGGAAGACGGTGTAGAGGAAGGCGTACGGCACCCAGTGCCCGCCGTCGATCCACATCGCGCTGGCGACCAGCACCCGCACCGGGTTGTCCGACAGCTCGCGGATGTTGGTGGACCGCTGCCGCAGGAACTGCTGCTCGAACTCGGGTGACATGTAGTGCAGCGCGACGGTGGTCATGAAGAGGATCGCCAGCCAGAGGTACGTACCGGGGGCACTGCGGACGTACGCCCACACCTTGCCGTCGAATCCCCGGAAAATTCGCATGAGGCGATTCACGCACGATCGTAGCGCCGTGCGGGTGATTGACATTCCGGATGAACCGATCCTCGCGGGCCGAGGAGCCCGAGGGGCCCGAGGGGATTGTCAGTGGCGGCCTGCACTATGGGGGCATGGCGAGGACAGCGGCCGGCGGGACCGGCGGAGGCAGGGTGAAGGGCGCGCGGCGGCCGGAGGTACGGCTGCCCGCGCTGGAGCCCTGGAGCGGCGGCGAGCTGGAGCCGGACGGGGACTACGACGGGCAGGAGTTCCGGGAGGCGGACTTCGTCGGCCAGGACGGAGCGGGCGCCCGCTTCATGGACTGCGCGCTGACGGACTGCGCCTTCGACGAGACCGGGCTTCGGCACGCGCGCCTGCTGGACTCGGTCCTCACCGGGGCCAGAGGCGTCGGCACCGACCTGGCCGACGCGACCCTGCGCGATGTCGAGCTGGTCGACGCCCGGCTGGGCGGCACCCAGCTGCACGGCGCCGTCCTGGAGCGCGTGGTGATCCGCGGCGGCAAGATCGACTATCTCAACCTGCGCACGGCGAAGCTCAGGGACGTGGTCTTCGAGAGCTGCGTCCTGGTCGAACCGGACTTCGGGAACGCCTCCCTGGAGCGCGTCGAGTTCACCGGCTGCACCCTGAAGGCGGCGGACTTCAGAGGGGTGACGATGAAGGACGTCGACCTGCGGGGCGCCGCGTCCCTGGAGATCGCGAGCGGCGTGGAGCGACTGGCGGGGGCGGTGATCAGCACCTCCCAGCTCCTGGACCTGGCCCCGGTACTGGCAGCACAGCTGGGCATCCGCGTGGAGGGCTGAGAGCGCCCCTTCAGGGGCGCGGGGAACTGCGCGACCAGCCCCCACCGACCGTCAGCCGAGCACCGGCCGAATCACTCAGGGCGTGGGCGCCGCCTTCTTCCGCAGGCCCAGATGGTCGTCCGGGTCCTGGAGCCGGTCCGGCTGCGCAGCAAGCGCGCGGCGGACCACCGGCTCCGGCATCCGGATCACCACCGGCCGGGGCAGGGTCAGCTCCCGTACGGCGGTGCCGGTACGGCCGGACCGCACGCGGTTGGTCACCCGCGCCACCACCCGTACGTCCAGCGTGAACTGCACCAGGACCGACGCGGACTTGGGCTTGTGCAGCGGCATCGACCCCGACGCGTTGACCGCCCCGTCGGCCGCGCCGCCCGCCCCGCCGGCGTTGCCCATCAGCTGGTTGAGGCGGAACTCGTCGGCGTTGAGCAGCCCGGCGCCCGCCAGGCCGCGGGCCGACCTGCCGTGGTCGGCGGAGCTCAGGCCGTCCGTCTGGGTGGGCCGGGGCGCGTCCAGGTGGCTCTGCCCGACCGTCTCGAAGGTCATCTTGTCGCCGACGCCCAGCACCCGCCCGTCCCGCAGCCGCGCGTGCATCGACGCCCGCAGGTCCTGGCCCTCCACCCCGGTGACGTGCACCGGGGGCAGCTCCGCCCCGGCGGAGGTCAGCAGCGGCAGCGCCGCGATCAGCCACTCGGTGGAGACGGCCTCGTTCAGGGTGTACGCGGCGGCCTGGCCCTTGTTCCGGAAGCGGTCGCCGCCGCCCGCCGCCCGGACCGCGGAGCTGACCAGTTCCCGTACCTGCGGGGCCCCTTGGAAGCCGTTCACCTGCGCCTCCATCGGCAGCCGCACACCCGCGGAGCGCCAGCCGCCGAGCGCCGCCGGCCGGTCGTCCCCCGGGCCCGGAGCCGGGGGGACCGGCTGGTGGCGGGGCGCGGTCAGCCGGGCGAGCGCGGCCAGGTCCTGGTCCAGGACGCGGTGGGTCAGCGCCTGGCGGCCCAGTGAGACCAGGGCGAGCCGGCGGTCGCCGCGGTGCAGTTCGAGGGTCGCCTCGATCGGCACCCGCATCTTCGACGACTTCGCGGTCTTCGCCTCCGCGACCGTCTTCATGCCGAGCTGGCCGCGGCCGGCCGTGCCGGAGCGCTGGGAGCCGCCCGAGCCGACGCCGAGGCCCGCCGCACCGCCGGTGCTCTTCAGCTGCCCGACCCCGCCCTCCGGTTTGCCGGAGCCGCCGAGGATCCCCTCCACGCCGGTCGTCACGGCCTGGTCGTGCGCGGCGGCCTGCTGGGTGACGGCCGCGGTGATGTACTCCATGTCCCGGCCGTCGTCCGCCGCGCCGTCGTGGGCGCCGTCGCCCAGGCGGCCGACCTTGAACACCGCCCAGTAGGGGGTCCTGCGGCCGTCGAACAGTTCGACGGTGACCCCGCCGTCCATCGCGCTCGACAGCAGTCCCGCGCTGCCGTCGCGGTCCAGGACGCGCAGCAGCCGCTGCACGTTGTCGTTGCGGTCCGCCAGCTGCTGCCGGGGCAGCAGGTCGTCGGCCAGGCTCTGCTGCCCGTTCTCCGCGAGGCGGGAGCGCAGCCGGGCCAGCAGCGGCACGAAGTTCGGCAGGTTCTCGACCATGCCGAAACCGAGCGGCAGGCCACGCGCGAAGGACGGGCCGGTGCGGGGAGGCGCGGTGCGCGGTGCCGCGGAGGACGAGGACCGGCCCGTGTCGGCGGTGCGCGTCCCTTCCCGCGCCTCGCGTTCGGCACCCGCCCGGGAGCTCTCCGCCGTCGTCTGTCGTGTCCCGGCCGGTGACATGAGGGTCGGTTCCGGGTCGAGTCTGAGTTGTCTGCGGATCTGTGCCGGGAGCTGGGCCTCCGTCAGCCACACCGCCGCCTCGGCCGGCAGGGTGCGGGCGCCCGTCGCCACGTAGGGGCCGCCGCCGGTGACCTTGACCTCGGCGACCATGGTGACCAGCAGGTCGCACTGGACCAGGTACAGGGGCGCCTTCTTCGGGGTGTGGGCGTTGCGCTCGACCGTGCCGGACAGGGCCGCGGACCGGGTGTCGCCCGTGCTGGTGGTGCGGTTCCCGGACAGGCCCTGGCCCAGGCGCCACTCGGCGCCGTTCTCCGAGCCGGTCGCGCCGAACTGCCAGGTGCTGGTGGTGCCCTGCCCCTCCTGACCGGCCGCCTGGTGGCCGCCGAGCACGAAGGTCTCCGTGCCGGGACCCGCGCCCCGGTGCAGGAACTTCGGGTTGCCGAGCGTGAGCCGGGTACCCACCGCCCCGTTCAGCGCGGCGAGCCGGCGCGGATGGCGCAGGTTCTTCACCACCCACCCGGAGGACGCGGCCTGCCGCAGCGAGGCCGTGATGGCCTGCGGCCCGAACCGTTCCTCGATGGCCAGCCGCGGCGCGAGCCCCTCCGTCGCCAGCGCCGGATCCTCGCGGGCGTCCTTGTTGCGGGCGGCGGCCCGGGACAGCAGCTGGAAGGCGAGGTCCCGGACGGCCTGTCCGTCGCCGACCGTCTCCACCAGCTGCCAGTCCCGCAGCGGCTGCCCGACCGACGGCCGGGGCACGAGCGTGGCCAGGTCGCCGATGCCCTCGGCGGTGACGGCGTGCTCGGGCCGTGCGGCCTGCGCCCGCCGCCGGTCGCGGACCGCGTCCTGGCGCTGTCTGCCCTCCTCGTCGAGGGTGAACTCGGTCGGCGTGACCAGACGTACGTCCTGCTCGTCCAGGTGCAGTCCGGCCATCGGGCGCGGCTCGGGCGCGTCCTGGCCGGGGGAGCCGGGGGTGAGGGCGCGGCCGAGCTTGCGCTGCCGGGAGGTCATGGTGACGTTGACGTCGAGGCGCAGGGCGGCCCCGAAGGTGGCGGCCTTCTCCGAGCCGTTGGTGAGGACGTCGGTGCGGGTGGTGGGGCCGGCCTGGTTGCGGCGGGTGCCGGAGCGGTGCCTCTCGTAGCGGGCCGAGCCGGTCAGGGCGCCGGGCACGAGGCGGGCCTGGCCGAGCACCAGTCCGCCGATCGAGCGCGAACTGCCCCGCCCGCTCTGCGCGTTGCCGGTGACACCGGAGTGGCTGCGGACCAGCCAGTCGTCGGTGTCGCCGAGGTAGCCGGTCTCGCGGAGCTGCCCTCGGACGCGGAGCTGTACGTCGTGGGAGTGCAGGGTGGTCTTGCGGCGCAGCCGCACCCGGATGCCGGTCGTGGTCAGCTGGTCCTTGTTGACCCGCAGGTTGGTCTCGGACAGGGCGGCCATCAGCTCACGGTGGTTGCGCCGCTGGAGAGCGGCCTCCTCCTTGCTCGGCGCGGAAGCCAGCCGGTCCGTACCGAAGGCGGGCAGATAGCCGGCCAGCCGGGGATCGGTCGCGAACAGCTCCTGTACGGCCTTGACCATGGGCCCGGTGTCCA
Organism: Streptomyces fuscichromogenes; assembly: GCF_014645815.1. GTDB lineage: Bacteria > Actinomycetota > Actinomycetes > Streptomycetales > Streptomycetaceae > Streptomyces > Streptomyces fuscichromogenes. The sequence goes on from NZ_BMML01000015.1 coordinate 198,708, forward strand.
GCTGGCTGAGGGTGACGCTGGAGCCCATGGCGCCGAAGGGGAGGTGCCGTTCGACGTCGACCTCGTTGCCGTCCTCGTCGGTGCGCTTCGGCTTCTCGATGAACTCCTTGGTCTTGGTGCCGGGCGGCAGCGGCAGCCCGAGCGCATGCGCCTCGTCGGTGCGCAGGCTCATCCACACCCGCATCGAGTGGTGGGCGACCCGGGTCCCGGGGCGCAGGATCATCTCGGCCGACCGCGGCCCGGTGCCCGCCGCGGTGAACCGCACGTCCGCGAGATAGAGCGTCTTGTCGCCGCGCACCTCCGCGCCCTGGCGGCTGGAGACGGTCTGCTCGGCCACCGTGAACCGCGCCTTGCGGGCCGCCGCGACCGGCATGGCCGTGCCCCGCACGATGGCTGCGTTGCCGACCGCGCCGACGCCGATGGCCGGCCCCAGGCCGCCCATGCCTGCGCGTCCCTTGCCCGCGCTCTCGGTGATGGTGTGCTGGGTCTGCTGGTGGGTGCGCAGCTGGGTCCCGCCGGTGCCCCAGGCGGGCGACATGCCGGTGATCTCGGCGTGCATGCGGTAGCTGCCGACGCTGCTGCCGTCCTTGGACGCCAGGTCCTCGCCGGTGACGCCGTCGCGCAGCAGCCGGGGCAGGTCCTCCAGGACGGTCGCCGTGGCGGTCGCCTCGTGGAGCCGGGCGCGGCCGGGCGCCCCGGCGGCGGTCAGCGAGGGGTGCAGGACGGAGGCGACCGCGTCGAAGAGCCCGCCGCCGCCCTGGTGCGGGGCCGCGGTGTCGGTGACGGCGACCGGGGCCATGGAGTCGGCGAGCGAGACCCGCCGGGCGGTGTCGGCCTGGACGGGCTGCGGGGCGGCGGGCGCCGCGGTCCCGGCCGGGACGAGGTGTTCGGTGGGCACGCGCTGGGTGAGGGTGCCCGAGCCGTGGAAGGTCTGCGCGGCCGCGGCGCCGTGCTTCTTGACCCGTACCCCGTACCGCACCTTGCGGGGCGCCTCGACCGAGCCCTTCTCGCTGCGCAGCACCCGCGGTTCGGCCACGTTGCGCTGGCTGCGGGACTCCCGCGAGGACTGCCAGGGCTGCGCGCTCGCCAGAGCGGCGCCGCCCAGCCACAGCCCCGGCACGACCGGCGCGAGCCCGAAGGCCATGCCGCCCACGCCGGTGCTCGAACCGCCGCTCGCGGTGGTCGCGACGGTGGTGGCGGTGTTGTGCTGGACGTCGACCTTGGTGTCCTTGCCCTCGGCCTCGTCCACCGGGGCGAGCGGCGCCCCGTCCGGGTCCGGCACGGTGTTGGCGAGCAGGTCCTTGGGATGGAAGACCGGCGGCCGGTCGTCGGGGGCGCGGGAGACGGTGACCGTGACGTCGTACGACTCCTTGCCGCTTCTGCCCTGGACCGTGAAGGCGCGGCCCTGCCCGTAGAACGACTCGGGGCGTCCGGCGAGTTCGGTGCCGATGTCGGCGACCGTGCCGTCGCCGTGTCCGACGACCGCGGCCACCGCGTTCCGGACGAACTCCTGCCCGGTCAGCCCGTACGCGGTGGAGAGCCCGGCGGCCTGGAGGTCCATGAGGTAGGGCGGCAGGACGAGGCCGGGGGCGGTGTGCTCCTCGGCGATGGGGGCCACGGGCGCCACGGGCCGGGAGACGGCCGTCCGCTTCCCCGCGCGACCCGTACGGTCCTCGCGCAGGGCACGCGTGGTGGCCGTGTTCCCCGCGGCCCGCTGGAGGGCGAGCAGCCCCCGCGCCGTGGTGCCGACGGGACCCACCGAACCGTCGGGCCGGGCGGGAGCCGTTCTCGGGGAGGCCTCCGGGGAAGCGTCCTTCGTGTTGTCGCCCGACTGTCGCTGCGTCCTCACGCAGCCAACGTACGGACGGCCGGGGCGCCCACGACGCCTGGCGCCGACTCCCGCCTCAATTGTCACTCGCGGCCCAACAAGAGGCCAACTCCCGTACACCCGAAGGTCGTTTAGCCCTCCGAAGAGGTCACGAAACCCTCGGGAAGCGGGCCTGGAGCGTCCAGATCGCCGGGTTGTCGGCCAGCTCCTCGTGCATGTCGGTGAGGTCGGCGATCAGGTCGTGCAGGAAGTCCCGGGCCTCCCGGCGCAGTTCGGTGTGGGAGAAGGTGAGGGGCGGCTCCTCGGCCGGCATCCAGTCCGCCTCGATGTCCACCCAGCCGAAGCGGCGCTCGAAGAGCATGCGGTCGGTGGACTCGGTGAAGTCGAGTTCCGCGCGCTGGGGCCGGGCGGCCCGGGACCCCGCCGGGTCGCGGTCGATCCGCTCCGCGATGTCGCACAGCGCCCACGCGAAGTCGAGCACCGGTACCCATCCCCAGGCTGTGGACAGTTCCCGGTCCGCCTTGGTGTCGGCGAGGTAGACGTCCCCGCAGAACAGGTCGTGACGCAGGGTGTGGACGTCCACCCGCCGGTAGTCCGTCTGGGGCGGGTCCGGGAAGCGGTTGGAGAGGGCGTAGCCGATGTCGAGCACGTGCCGATGGTGTCACGGCCCGGCCCTCCGGGGTTTCTGACGGGCACCGGCCTCGTGGTCGCCGCCTCCTGGAAGCCCCGGAAGGCCGAGGTGCGGCCGTCACGTCCCGGTGAAGCGGATCCGGCGGAGCCTGCGCCGGCCGTCCTTGTCGTGCTCGACGACGTGGGTGGCGTCGGGGGGTACCTCCTGTCCCTCCGGGACCGCCTGGCCGCGGGCGAGGAGGTCGTCGATGAACCGTTCCTCCGCCTGGCGCCGGGCTGCCTGCGCCGGGTCCTCCCCGCTCTCCCCGCTCTCCTCGCGCGGGGTGGTCACCGTGGTGGCGTTCCGTCGCAGGGCGCGGCGAACAGGACCCGGTCGAGTATGAGTCCACCCGATTCCGTACGGGTGACGGCGTGCGTATGGGTCCTGGTGCCGTCGGCGACGGGTGCCGCCGGGGTCAGGACCTCGTCGGGCACCTTGACCCGGCCTTGCCGGAAGAGGTCCTCGACGAAGGACAGGGCGGCCCGTTCCGGGGTCGCGACCTGTCGGAGTTCGCCGGCCTCGGGCGCCGCCCCCGCCACCCGGAATCGTGGCTCCTGCCCGGGAACGCGTACGGAGAACGCACCGGTCAGACCGAACCGTTCGCCCGGGACGGTGGTCTCGGCCAGCGACGGGAGGGGCCCTGGTTCCGGTTCGGTGACAGCCGCGAGGTGCTCGTCCGCGAGGGTGGCCAGCGAGATCGTCTCGCCCGGCGAGAGGATGCCGTGGCGGATGAACGCGGCGCTGAGGGCCGGTGCGTGCGCCCCGCCGTACAGCGCCTGGTCCGCGGCGAGCATGTGGGCGGCCGTCTGCGCGAAGAAGCCGGGCACCACCGGGGCGGTGCGCAGCGCGGTCACCAGCAGGCGGCCCATGATGTCGCCGGCCGCCACGAGTCCCGCGCCGTCGCGGTTCTGCTGCTGCCGGAAGATGCCGGCCAGACCCTCGAAGAACGCTCCGGTGAAGACCCTTGAGAAGTAGTGCGGTTCGCTGGAGAGCTGGCTGGCCGGGGCGAGCGGCGGGAGCGCGACCGGGTCCTGGTAGAACCAGCTGTTCGCCGCGTTGCGCAGACAGTCGGATTCGACCTTCGCCGGGTCGGTCTGACGGATGGCCCAGCCGAGCTGCTCCGCCAGCCGGGACAGCCGGGACGACTGTGCCGGGTTCCCGTGGGTCTCGGCGAGGACGTCGTCCGCCAGCGATCCGACGTCCAGGGACGACAGGATCGCGCTCATGTCCCCGAACGACTCGTGGAAGGCGGCGATCTCGGCGCTGAAAGCCCCCCAGAGCTCGGGGCGCAGGGCGTCCAGGACCGCGTGGCCGGTCTCGTGGCAGACGACGTCCGGGCTCTCCCCGGAGTGCACCGTCACGCCGGAGACGGAGTGCCGGAAGAACTTCAGTCCCTCCCGGTCGTAGAAGGCGTTGAGGAGGTCACCGGAGTCGAGGACGGCCTCCAGTACGGGACCGACATCCGGGTTCCACACGGTTCCCGTGGGGAGATGCTTGTCCCAGAACGTCGCGGCCCGGCTGAGGGCGTCGGCCGCGGCCCAGTACCGGAACTCCTCGCTGCCGGCGAAGTCGCCGCTCTGCGCGGGTCGCACCCCGGCGACTCCGACCGCCAGGGCTGCGCTGCTGCCGTCCGGCACCGGCCGCTGGATCGGCTGCCGCGTCGCCGGTGGCTGGCCGGGATCGTCCTCCCAGGCCCGGATGGTCTGCGTCTTGGTGTCAGGCTGTGTCATCGCCGCCTCCTTCGGCCGAGGCCGAGGCGCGCGAGCCGAATCGGCTGCGCCGCGCTGCCCTGCGGCAGGCGCCACACGAGAGGGGGGAAGCGGATACCGACCTGCCGGGTGAGAGGCACCGGCGGTCTCGGTAGGCACAACTGCCCAGCAGGGCTTGGCCGTTTTCTGCTTCCATCGTGCGCCTGAACCGGTTGGTCCGCATCCCGGTCAGGGGCCGCACCCGCTCAGTGCCGCGCGCCGTTCCCGTCGCCGTAGCGCGGCAGACCGTCGGTCGAGATGGTCCAGTCGCCGATGGTGACGTCCTCGCCGTAGACGAAGTCCTTGCGGGTCGCGTAGCGCGGGCCGTCGGGGGTGGGGTGGATGTCGGTGAGGACGGCGCCGGTGCCGGTGCGGGGGTCGAAGATCGCGTAGACGGGGATGCCCATCAGGGGGTAGTCGCGCACCTTGCTGACCCAGTCGTTGTCCGGGTTGGAACAGGAGACGATTTCGACAGCGGCGATCAGCGTACGCGGGTCGAAGGACCCGTCCCCCTCCATGTCGACCTCTGCGATCACCATGATGTCGGGGCGGCGCAGGATGCCCTGACCCACGTCCTCGACGTCCGGCCTGCCTGAGTGGGCCAGGACGTCCTGCGGCATGACCTTCTCCAGCCGTTTCCGGAGACGAGCCCTCGTCAGCTCGTGAGGGCCGTTGGGCGAGAGCAGGTCCTGAACGATCCCTTCCCAGGTGATCTCGAATTTGCCGGGGAGAGTGTCCTCTGAGGCTTCGACGACATCTCGCATGGCACGGTAGACGTGGATCGCGACGTTCATGGTCAGAAACCGAGACAGGTGATGTGCATCGGGCTTCAGGGGGAGGGCTCAAGCGGAAGCGGGGGTTGTTCCGCGGCTGGTCCCACATAGGTGTACTCGGTGGACCGCGCGATGCCCATGGAGTCCAGTTGCTGCCGGAACCGGACCCGGAAGTGGACGTTGTCACCGAGACCGGGGCGCATGCGCAGCAGTTCGTCAGGTTCCTCGAAGCGGACGTCGTATGCGGGTGCGTTCTTGGCGGTACCCGTCTTGACCTTCACCATGCCGCTTTCCCGTAGTTCGGTGATGCGACCGGAGATGGTGATCTCCTGGTCGCGATCCCTGGTCTCCCGCAACCGTTTCACGTAGCTCCTGCCCTGCTCGGTCAGGCGGGCACGGCGCAGGCTGCCGTCGGCCCCGTACCAGGTCACGCCCAGATCCAGCGCGTACCTGCTCAGAGCTCGGGATACCGTTTCGACCGCGTCGAAGAGCTTCGCCCACTCGCGGATATCGCGTTCCGACTCAAGAGCGTCGAGCAGCATGGTGAGGGTGCCGATACCGGTGGCGGCAGCGGACGTGGGGGGCGCGTCGAGGGCGTCGGTTCGGGCGGACTCGACGGGTGTGGTGACGGGCCGGGCGTGTACGACGGTGCTGCCTGCCGAGATGCCCGTGAGTTCCAGCTGTACCGGCGTACCTGCGGCAACGGAGACCAGGTGCTCCACGGGTTCGAGCAGTGCATCGCCCCACTGGAAGCGGAGAGCACCGCCGTCTGCGTCCGGCCCGGTCAGCCGCAGCTGGAGCTCCTCTTCGAGCAGAGCGTCCGGTGCGTACTCACGTGCTGCTGCCAGCCGGCTCGCCCGGTGTTCCGCCTCGATCTCCTCGTCGTGCCGCTCCTCGGTTCCCCATGCGTCCAGGAGGCGGGCAGCGCGTTGGGATTCGGCCTGGTCGCCTCCAAGGAGCGCGCGTCTGCGCTCGCGCCAGCTGTCGCCGGTCACAGTCGCACCTCCAGATAGCCGCGTGCCGGGGTGGCACTTTGCTCGGATGGCGAGCGGTCGTTCGTGCCCGGCAGCCTGCAGCGCTGCCACCAGTCGTCCCACACACCTCGCGAGACGCCGAACTTCTCCCGCATCCTGGTCCTGCTCTGGAAAGCCGTGGTCAGCCACTTGGAGCCCGGCTTCCCACGTACGGCGCGTTCAGCACGTGTGTCGACCAGGACGGTCACATCAACGTTCGCGGGATCGACTTTGGTACTGACGTAGCTGCCGCCCTACCACAGGCTGTGGATAAGAGTGGTGCCGCCGAGGACATCGGTGTAGGTGTCCTCCAGCGTGAGGAACACGTCGAGGTAGTCGTGTAGACCGTCCCACAGTTCTGCGCGTGTCGCGGAGCTGTCGAACTCGGCCGCGTTGACCAGCATGGACTCCGCCTCGGCGAAGGAGACGGAGTACCGGCCCAGAGGGAGAAAACCGTTCTCGGTGAATGAGGGGAGCACGAGAAGTCCTGTCTGCCGAAAGGGTGATTCATCCTGCTAGGCAGCCGCCGGGAGATCCGATCGGCAGTCGCGGCAGCGGCCGGGTGTGGCGGCCCGGAAGGGGCGGTCGCAGCCGTCGCAGTTCTGGAAGGGGTGTCTGGGCTGCGGGGCCGGTGCGGCCGGCGGCCGGAACGGGGGCGGCGGTGGAAGCTGTGCGGCCAGCCGGTGGGCCAGGAAGGCGGCCGGGCGGATCAGGGGTTCCGCCGGCAGGTTCGCGGCGAGGGCGTCGCGTACGACGGTGGGGGCGACGTCGCGCTCCAGCCAGGCGGCGACGCCCGGGGCGAGGTGCTCGGCGTCGGCGGCGGAGAGGAGGAGGCGGGGGTCGCGGCGGTGGAGGCCGGCGAGGATGTCGAGGGCTGTGCGGAGGAGAGCGGGGGAGGTGTTCGAGGGCCGCGGTACGGCCGGGAGGCGCTTGAGGCGAGGTGGCTTGTCCGTGGCGGCCGTGGCGGCCGTGGCGGCCGTGGTGCGTCGGCCGGGTCTGTCGGGGGTCTCGGTCGGGGCGGTCCGGTGGCCGGGCCGGTTGCAGGAGACCGTGCGGGTGATGATCCGGCCGTCGGACACACGCTCGCGTTCGCGGCGCAGGTAGCCGTGGGCCTCCAGCTCCCGCAGTGCGGCGCCGATACGGTCCCGGCCCTCCGGGAAGCGGGCCGTCAGGCTCTTGATGTCGACCTGGGCGCCCTTCGGCAGCGACTGGATGTGCACGCCGAGGCCGATCGCGAGCGCCGAGAGGGTGGGGTGCTGGGCGAGGTGGTTGCCGATCACCACGAAGTGCGAGGTGTGGCGGGCGTTGTCGTGCAGGAGACCGCCGGACCCCCGGTTCGGGTGCTTCCTGGCGGCAACAGGGGGCTTGGCGCACAAGGGCGCGCTAGGGTTTTCGGTATCCATCGGGAAGCTGTTCTCTTCCTGGGTGGTCAGGCCCTCGCACTGGGATTGCCGTCCCGGCGGGGGCCGAAGTTTTTCTGCGGTTGTCGCGCTGAGCGTAGGGCACGCAACCCACCTCAAATCCAGTCCAGTTGGGCATATTCACTCGCGGGAGTGACGCTGCGCGACGGGCGGGAGGGGTGGGGTTTGGTGTGGTTCTTTCTCCCCGCTTCATCCCTTGGGTTTTGACGTCCCTCGCGGCCGAAGCCCGGATTCCCGGTCTACGGTGACACCCCGATCTCGGCCCACACCGTCTTGCGCGGCGGGAGTCCCGGGGCCACGCCCCACTTGTCGGCGAGCGCCTCCACGAGGACCAGGCCCCGGCCCGCCCCGGCGTCCGGTGCGAGCGGCCGCGCGTGCGGCAGGCGGTCACCGCGGGTGTCCGTGACCTCGATCCGCAGCGTGTCCCCGACGACGTAGAGGAGCAGGCCGAAGTCGCGCCCCGACACCCGCCCGTGCGTCGCCGCGTTCGCCGCCAGCTCGGCCACGATCTGCCGCGCCGGGTCCAACGGCAGCCCCCAGGTGCGCAGTTGTTCGACAGCCAGCAGACGGGCCAGGCGGGCGCCACGCGGCGTGGGCGAGAACCGCAGGCTCATGTTGCGGACGGGGGTGGAGATTTCATCGTTCACGTCACTCAGCGTGGCCGGGCATGCATACCGTGCACAGTGACGAAGCCCTTGCGTACGGTGACTGTCCGGCGCTTGTCCGGTGCTGTCGTGGCTGTCGGGAGCGTTCGTACGGGTAGGGCGGTCGCGGGTACGGGCATACGGCACGAAGGGGCGTGGGATGAGCTTGACATCCTCCCCCTCTTAAATGAGGGGGATTCCAACCCTGGTGGGTTGAGGTTCACGGGCGCTCGAACGGCTGGTGGCCGCTGTCACCCCTCCGGCACCGGCGTCTTGCCGGGGGCGGGGGATCCCGCCCTGTCCTGCCGCGACGTTGATGCTCGCGTTCTCGTCCGCGTTGCAGGTGAACCCGCAGGACACGCAGACGAAGTCGGCTTGGCTCTTGCGCGACCTCTTCTCGATCCACCCACAGGCACTGCACCGCAGACTCGTGTAAGGCGCGGGAACATCCTCGACCCGGCCCGGGGCCTTGTGCCCGGTGCGCTGCCGCAGCAGGCCCCAGCCCTGGGCGAGGATGCCCCGGTTCAGCCCAGCCTTCTGCCGGACCTTCGTGCCGGGCCGCTCCGCGGTTCCCTTCGCGGAGCGGGTCATGTTCTTGATGTTCAGCTTCTCGAACCGGATCACGTCATAGCCGCGGGCGAGCATGGTGCTGGTCTTCTCACACCAGTCCTTACGCCGGTTCACCTCACGCGCCTTGAGCCCGGCGGCCCTCGCGTACGCGGCCGCCTTGCCGGCACTGCCCTTCGGGGCCCGAGCCGCGCGGCGCTCGTGCTTGCGGATCTGCGCGCGCTCCCTGACCGTGAGCTGCGGGCAGTTCAGCTTCCGGCCGTCCGACAGGGCCGCCGTGATCCTCACGCCCCGGTCGACACCGACGACCTCGCCCCTGCCGGGCGCGGGAACCGGCTCGGGGACGACAGCGAACGCGATGTGCCACTGACCGTTACGGCAGGTGACCCGGAACGTCTTCGCCACGGGAAGCCGGGCGCCCTCGCCCCGGGCGCTGAGGCGGAAACGGACCCAACCGCAGCCGGGCACCCTGACCTGCGCCCACCGCCGGTTCAGCCTCTGCACCACGACCGAGCGGCCCATCACCTGCTTCCCGGTCTTCCGGTTCAGCTTCGCGCTGCCGTCCGGCTCGAACTCCGGTACACGGTCCGTGCCGATGACACGGAAGCCCTCGTGCACATGCTTCCTGCGCCAGGTCGGCTCACCGAAGCCCGAGGTGAAACGTGCGCTCTTGGCCTGAGCGAAGTCCTTCAGGGCCTGCTGCTGCACGTCCGCGTTCCCGGCCGCCAGCCACTCACTCTCCCGCCGGGCCCCGGTGAGCTGACGGCACTGCTCCGCAAAACCGGGCGCGGACCTGCGGCCCGGCCTCCAGTGCCCGTGCTGCTCGACCGCCAGATTCCACACGTACCGGGCGTGCGCGCAGTGCAACAGCATCTGCTCCGCCTGCGCGGGCGTCGGGTACATCCGGAAACGTGACATGCCGCGAACTTAGCCACCGCGTTCCCCACCCGCGCACACCATCGACCGACATCACCCGAGGGAGTGAACACTCCCGCCTGCCGACCCGGCCCCCTATCGCCCTGACAGCGATTCGGCTTCCTCTGTCCCGCTCCGCGGGAGCGGGCATTCACCCCGCCCCGGCCCTGAAGGACCGGGCACCCTGCCCGAGAACAAGGTGGAGATCGGGGTGTACGAGTGCAACAGCGTCAACGGGCTGTTGCAGACGCCGGAGCACGCGCGAGCCGTCATCTCGGCGGCCCAGCCGCCCTACTCTCCGGACGACGTGGAGCGCATGGTGACGGCCCGTCTGGCCCGGCAGTCGGTCTTCGAACGCGACCCGGCTCCATCTATCCACTTCGTGCTGGAAGAGGCGCCGCTACGCCGCCCCATCGGAGGCACAATGGCTTGGCGGCGGCAGCTTGAACGTCTGCTGGAGGTGGGGCGGTTGCACAACGTCACGCTTCAGGTGATGCCGTTGAACTCCGAGGTCCACTCCGGTCTGGACGGACGGATCGAGGTGCTGAAGTTCCCGGACGGTACGGCGGTGGGGCGCTCCGACGGCGCGTTCAACGGCCGAGCGACATCCGATCCGAAACAGCTCCGCGTCCTTGAACTGCGGTATGGCACCATCCGGGCGCAGGCTCTCTCACCAGGGGAGTCGCTGGCCCTGATCAAGCAACTGCTGGGAGAAACATGACTCGCAAGGCCCCCTCCGGGGACGCCTCCGAACTGGCGTGGTTCAAGAGCAGCTACAGCGACGGCAATAACGGTGAGTCCTGCGTCGAAGTCGCCCTGGCCTGGTTCAAGAGCAGCTACAGCAGCGGCAACAACGGCGATAGTCGCCCTGGCCTGGTTCAAGAGCAGCTACAGCAGCGGCAACAACGGCGAATCCTGCCTGGAAATAGCCCCCACCCCCACCGCCATCCACATCCGCGACTCCAAGCACACGCACACCCCCGCCACCCCCGGCGGCCCTCAACTCGCCCTCACCCCCTCCGCCTGGGCGGCCTTCCTGCCCTACGCGTCGGCGGCGCACTGATCCCGCGCCGGACCCCCCGGCCGCATCCACGCGGCCGGGGGTCGACGTCCGTCCGTCAGACGTTGACGCCGAAGTCCTGGGCGATGCCGACCAGGCCCGAGGCGTAACCCTGGCCGACCGCGCGGAACTTCCACTCCGCGCCGTTGCGGTAGAGCTCGCCGAAGACCATCGCCGTCTCCGTCGCCGCGTCCTCGGAGAGGTCGTAGCGGGCGATCTCGGCGCCGCCGGCCTGGTTGACGATGCGGATGTAGGCGTTGCGGACCTGGCCGAAGTTCTGGTTCCGGTTCTCCGCGTCGTAGATCGAGACCGGGAAGACGATCTTGTCGATGTCGGCGGGCAGGCCGGCCAGGTTGACGTTGATCGCCTCGTCGTCGCCCTCGCCCTGGCCGGTGCGGTTGTCGCCGGTGTGGACGATCGTGTTGTCCGGGGTCTGCTTGTTGTTGAAGAAGACGAAGTGGGCGTCCGAGTAGACCTTGCCCTGCGTGTTGACCGCGATGGCCGAGGCGTCCAGGTCGAAGTCCGTGCCGGTGGTGGTGCGGACGTCCCAGCCGAGGCCCACGGTGACGGCGGTCAGGCCCGGAGCCTCCTTGGAGAGCGAGACGTTGCCACCCTTGGACAGGCTTACAGCCATGGTCGGGAGTCCTTTCCCTTGTCTGCGTACGGCCGTGCGGCGTACGGGGTTGAAGCTACAGCTACCCGTATGAACGCCACGAGGGGTACCGAAGGTTCCATCTCGCTTTACCTTCTTTGCCAAATTGTTGGTGAACATAATCGCGTGACGTGCGCCGGTCAGCCGCGCGACCATGGGGGGCATGTCCGGTCCTTACGTCATCCGCGGCTCCGTCTCGCTCCCCGAGGCCGAGCTCCTCTGGCGTTTCTCCCGCTCGTCCGGGCCCGGCGGCCAGCACGTCAACACCAGTGACTCGCAGGTGGAGCTCCGCTTCGACCTCGCCAACACCGGGGCGCTGCCGCCGGTCTGGAAGGAGCGCGCGCTGGAGCGGCTGGCGGGGCGGCTCGTCGACGGGGTCGTGGTCGTGCGTGCCTCCGAGCACCGGTCCCAGTGGCGCAACCGTGAGACCGCCGCCGTACGCCTCGCCGCCCTGCTCGCGGAGGCCACCGCACCCCCGCCCAAGCCGCGTCGGCCGACCCGCATCCCGCGCGGGATCAACGAGCGCCGACTGCGGGAGAAGAAGCAGCGGTCGGACACCAAGCGCGGGCGCACCGGCCGCGACTGGTCGTAACGCCGCCCCCTCCCGCGGCGGCGGTGCGGCGGCGGTCCGGCCGATCGATGAGGCGAAACGCTTACGCGCCGCGTTCGATGTGGCTACCATCTGCCACCAGTCGCCGGAATTTGGCGATTATTTCCTCATGGATGCGCCGAATGGTGGGGGGAGTGTCCCTAAGGTGACCGAATTTGGCAGGTTCGTGCGCAGACGAACCGGGAGTCCAGCCGTCGAGAACCAGCCATCGGATGGTGCGCCGACGTCAGCTGCCTCTCCCGGTCGACTGCCCCTGCGCACCGTTCTGATCATCCTCGTGGTCGTACCGAGCCTCGCGCTCGCGCCCCTGTGGGGCCTGAGCACGTACCAGCTGGCCACCCGCTGGCAGTCGGAGAAGGCCCAGAGCGACCTGGGCTCCTCGTTGGGCCTGCAGTCGTCCGCGCTCTTCCAGTCCCTCGACGAGGAGCGGCGGCTCACCGCGGAGGCGCAGGCCGACCCCGGTACCAGCACCCGCGGCAGGCTGGCCACCGCGCGCGCGGCGACCGACAAGGCGGTGGCCGGCTTCCTCCCGGTGGCGGACCGGAGCACCGCGCACGGGCAGCAGGGACTCGACACGGCGCTGTCCGGCACCGTGCGCGGCCTCGACCGGCTCGCCGCGCAGCGCAAGGCGGTGGACAGCGGGTCGGCCGGCCCGAAGGCGGCGTTCGACTACTACAGCGGCACCATCGACTCGCTGATGGACGTCTTCACCGCGCTCGGCCGCCGCAGCAACGCCGAAGCGGCCCTGCTGGCGAGCACCCTGGTCGACCTCTACGGCGCCATCGACAGGATCGGGCGCGAGGACGCCCTGCTCGGCCGTGACTGGCAGACCGGGCATCTGAAGGTCGACGAGTACGACGTGTTCGTCGATGCCGTCGGTGCTCAGGAGTACCTGCTCCAGCGGGTCGCCCTCGGCCTCACCGGTGCCGAACTCGACACCTACAGGAAGATGACGGCCGCCGCGTCGTGGAAGACCCAGCACGGCCTGGAGGAGCAGGTCATCGTCGCCGGCCCGCACCACTCGCCGGGCGAACTGGTGCTCGGCCAGATCCACACCCGGTGGCGCGCCTCGCTGGACGCCAACCGCCCCCTGCTGCTGAACCTGGTCCAGGTCCGGGCCGCGCACCTGGACAAGGTCTCCGCCGACAGCGTCAGCCGGCTCCGGTGGACCCTGATCACCGTCAGCGCCGTCGGCCTGCTCGCCGTGATCCTGGTCATCCTCACCAGCTGGCGTCTCACCGTCCTCCTGCGCCGGCGCATCCACGCCCTGCGCGACGAAGCCGTGGAACTCCAGCAGCGGCTGCCCGACGTGGTGTCCCGGCTGGAGCGCGGCGAGGACGTCGACGTGGACCGCGAGGTCCGGCTGGTCGAGCCCACCCCCGACGAGCTCGGCGAGCTCGGGCGCGCCCTGAACGCGGCCAGCCGCAGCGCCGTGGCCACCGCGGTGCGGCAGGCCGAACAGCACCGCGGCTTCGAGCGGCTGCTCCAGCGGATCGCCCGGCGCACCCAGATCCTCATCGGCCTCCAGCTGCGCAAACTGAACGAGCTGGAACGCAAGCACGAGGACCCCGAGGTGCTGGAGGGCCTGTTCGACCTGGACCACCTCACCGCCCGGCTGCGCCGCTACGAGGAGAACCTGGTCATCCTCGGCGGCGGCCAGCCGCAGCGCCGCTGGCGCAAGCCGGTCCGGCTGCTCGACGTGCTGCGCGCCGCGCAGAGCGAGGTGCAGGACTACCGCCGGATCTCGATCGACGTCGAGGACGAGCCCTGGGTGTCCGAGCGGGCGGTGGGAACGCTGGTGCACATCCTGGCGGAGCTGATGGAGAACGCCGCCGCCTTCTCCAAGCCGCCGACGCCGGTCGAGGTACGGGCCGCGCGGGTCGGCCGGGGCGTCGCGGTCGAGATCGAGGACCGCGGCCTGGGCATGGAGCCCGAGCACTACGCCGAGGCCAACGCCCTGATGGCGGCGCCGCCACAGCTCGACGTGATGACCCGGGCCGACGACGTACGGCTCGGCCTGTACGTGGTCGCCCGGCTGTCGGCGGGGCTGGGCCTGCGGGTGGAGCTGCGGCCGTCCGCCTTCGGCGGCACCCGGGTGGTGGTGCTGCTGCCGGAGCAGGTGGTGGTGGAGGCGCCCGCCGTGGCGCCCGAGCCGGTCGTGCTCCCTTCGGAGGTCCTGCCGCACCTGCCCGGTCCGCGGCGGCACCCGCACGACGCCGGTGCCGGGCCGCGGGCGCCGTACGAGGGCGGGCGGTTGCCCACCCGCGCCAAGGGACACGCGATGGCGAACGTCACCGCCTCTAGTCCCCGGCCGGCGGACGAGAACGCGGCGTCCCCGGCCGCGGCGCGGCCGCTGCCCCAGCGGGTCCGCCAGGCCAGCCTGGCGCCCGAACTCCAGAACGCGGAGGAACCGGTGGAGCCGGGTGAGCCGGATCTCTGGACGTTCCCGGACCGGCCCGGCCGGTCCGGGGCCACGATCGGCGCGTTCCAGCGGCAGTCCCGGCGGGCCCGCGGCGGGAACGACACGGACGACGACACCGCCGGCGGTGCCAACGGCACCGTCCTCAACGGCACCGGTGACAGGGGCGGCAGCGCCGACGGCGGCGGCAGCGGCCACGGCAGCGACGACAACGACGGCCGCCGTGACAACGACGGCAACGGTGACGGCACGGACGTCGGTGGCGGCACGGACTTCGGTGACGGCGACGGTGAAGGGCCCGCCTCGTCCGGCCGGCCCGGCTCTTCTAGGACGGATGATCGAGGATGACGCAGCGTACGACGGCCACCGACGTGGATCTGGACTGGCTTCTCGACGGCCTGGTCGACCAGGTCACGGGCACCCGGCACGCCATCGTGCTGTCGGACGACGGCCTGGTGATGAGCCGTTCGCGGACCATCGAGCGCTCGGACGCCGAACGGCTCGCCGCGATCGCCACCGGCCAGCAGAGCCTGGCCCGCGGCGCCGGGCAGCTCTTCGGCGGCGGCCCGGTGCACCAGGTCATCGTCGAGATGGCCGACCTGTGGCTGTTCGTGATCTCCGCCGGCCGCGGCACCCACCTGGCGGTGACCGCCTCCCAGGAGGTCGACGCCGAGCTGATGAGCGTCGCGATGCACACCCTGGTCCAGCAGGTGGGCCAGCGGCTGGGCACCGACGCCCGCGCGCCGCTGTCCGATGACGCGGGGAGAGCCGGATGAGGCACTGGACTGAGGGGTTCGACGACGGTGACGCCGACGAGCAACTGGTCCGTCCGTACACGATCACCAGCGGGCGCACCGCTCCTGAGCGGGCGGATCTGACGCTGATCACCCTGGTGACGACGCTGCCCGAGGTCAGCACGCAGGCGGCGCTCGCGGTGCGCAGGATGCAGCCGGAGCACCGGACGATCCTCGGGCTCTGCCGGGAGTCCAAGGCGGTGGTGGAGGTCGCCGCCAAGCTGGGCCTCCCGGTGTCGCTGACCAAGATCCTCATCGGCGATCTGGTCGACTCCGGTTACCTGTGGGCCCGTTCACCGCAGCCGCTCACCCGGGCCACCGGCCCTTCCGACATGACGATTCTCCAGGCGGTGAGAGATGGACTTCGCAAGCTCTGAGCACGCGGACCGGACGGCGGGCCTCGCGCACACCGCTCCCCTGGCGGTGAAGATCCTGATCGCCGGCGGGTTCGGTGTCGGGAAGACGACCCTGGTCGGCGCGGTGAGCGAGGTCGCCCCGCTGCACACCGAGGAGTACCTGACCCGGGCCAGCATCGGCGTGGACGACCTGGACGGGGTGAACGGCAAGTTCACCACCACCGTCGCGCTGGACTTCGGGCGGATCACCATCAGCGGCGACCTCGTGGTCTACCTGTTCGGCACCCCCGGCCAGGAGCGCTTCTGGTTCATGTGGAACGACCTGGTCAACGGGGCGATGGGCGCGGTGGTCCTGGTCGACACCCGGCGACTGGAGGTGAGCTTCGCCTCGATCGACTTCTTCGAGAGCCGCGGCATCCCCTTCGTGGTGGGCGTCAACTGCTTCCACGGGGTCCGTGACCGGACGGCGGAGGAGATCCGCGCGGCACTCGCCCTCGACCCCCAGGTGCCGCTGGTGCTCTGCGACGCCCGCGACCGGGGGGACGGCCGCGATGTGCTGCTGGCGCTCGTCGACCACTTGATGGCCGGTCGGTCCGCCACGTCCGTGTAGGCGCGTCCCGGGCCGGGGCGGGGGCCGAGCCCACCGCCCCGGCCGGACGTGAATGCGGAGTGCCGTTCTCGAATGTGCGGTGGTGACTTATTCAGGGCTGAGCGGAGAAGGTGTCCGCGTACTCCGGAAAGGCCGCTCGGCAACTGTTCACGGAATGACGAAACGGACCGCGCGGTTTCATCCCAGCTGCCGGTAACGGCCCCGGAAATACATCAGCGGGCCGCCTTCCGCGCTCGGCAGTTCGGCGGTCAGGACGCGGCCGATGACGAGGGTGTGGTCACCGGCCGCCACCCGCTGTTCGGTACGGCACTCCAGGGTCGCGAGGGCGCCGCCGACCAGCGGGGCGCCGCTGGCCTCGCCGCGGACGTACGGGATGTCCTCGAAGAGCAGGCGGTCGCTGATGCGGCCCTTCATCGCGAAGCGGCCGGCGATGTGCCGCTGGCTCTCGGTGAGCACGGAGACCGCCCACCGCGGCTGTTCGTCCAGCAGGTCGTCCATCCGGGAGCCCTCACGCAGGCTGACCAGCACCAACGGCGGGTCGAGGGAGACCGACAGGAATGCGGTGGCGGTCATGCCGACGTCCTCGCCGGCCGGTGCCAGCGGGTCGTCCGGGTCCAGCGGCGGCTCCTGCGCGGTCACCAGGACCACACCGGCGGCCAGCCGGGACATGGCGGCCTTGAACGCGTCGTTGCTCACCCCCACAGCATGCCCGGTGGCTTCTGCGGCGGAGGCGGAGGGAGTCTTCAGCACGCCGGAAACGCTAGTGTCGGACCCGGCGCGGCCACATCGGCCATCGGCCCGAGCCGGGTCCTAGGACCAAGGGCGGGCAAGTGCGGGACAAGGGCGCGTCGAAGGGCCGTAACGTGCATCATGTGCACACGCCCGCAAAGGCTGTGTTCAGTAAACACACAGGGAAAACGCAGAAACTCCACTCAATTGTTCACGTTCTCCTGTGACTTGAGTCACAAGAGGTGCGAATTGTTGACCCTGTGTACCGAGTGGGCAGCGCGCTGTGATTCAGTGGCTGGGAAAAGTAGCGCCGAAGCAGACCCTTGATTCGCTGCGAGGTCTCGGGGGGAGGGCGAGCATGGAGACCGAGTCGGAGCCCTACGTCCGTCTTGCGTCCCTGCGACAGCTGCACCAGGTCATGGCCGACATGAACACGGCCCGCAGCCTGGCGGACACATTGCAGACCGTCGCCGACGGCGTGATCACCGCTCTCGGTTACGAGATGGCGTGCGTCAACCTCGTACGCCCCTCCGAGGGCGACCTGGTCGTCGCCGCCTTCTCCGGCAACTCCGCCGCCGAGGCCCTGATCACCGGCCGCGTCGGCTCCCGGGAGTCCTGGGACCGGCGGCTGAACATGGGCGAGAAGTGGGGCGACCTCGTCTTCATACCGCACACCGAGGGCTGGGTCCTCGACGACGACGACGTCCCGCAGTGGTACACCGACGGCCCCGCGCCCCGCTTCGAGGACGAGTGGCACCCCTCCGACCGGCTCTTCGCCCCGATGTACACGCCCGGCATATCGGGCAGCTCCTGCGGCGAACTGCTCGGCGTGATCTCCGTCGACCGCCCGCGCAACGGCCGGCACCCCGGCGCCTGGGGCCGTGAGGCCCTCCAGATGTACGCCTTCCAGGCCGCGATCGCGATCAGCAACGCCCGGCTGCGCGCCAACATGCAGCGCGCCCTGGTCCGCCTGGAGCGCGAGCAGCAGGCCCTGCGCGCCAGCGAGGAGAGCTTCCGGCAGGCCTTCGAGTACGCCCCGTCCGGCATGGCGATAGCCGAGATGGGCGGCGACCAGCACGGCCGAATACTGCGCAGCAACGACGCGCTCTGCCGGCTCCTGGGCCGCCCCGCCTCCGCGATGCGCCGCTACGCCTTCTCCGACCTGGTCCACCCCGAGGACATCGGCACCCTGCTCCGCACCTCCGCGGAGGGCGGCCGCGCCGAGCTCCGCCTGGGCCGCCGCGACGGCACCTACGTCTGGGTCTCCCTGCGCAACTCCGTCGTCGCCGACGCGGCCGACGGCCCCCGCTTCCTCCTCACCCACGTCGAGGACATAGAGGAACGCAAGCGCCGCGAGCTCCAGCTCGCCCACCGCGCCTCCCACGACTCCCTCACCGGCCTTCCGAACTCCGCCGAGCTGCGCTCCCGGCTCTCCTCCCGGCTCTGCCGGCGCGCCGAGGCCGACGGCGCCCTGGAGTCCCTGGACGCGGCCTACGGCCACCCCGCCTACGACGCCAACGGCCACGGCTTCGACTTCGCGGGCGTCACGCCGTCCTACGAGGGCTACGACCACCACGTGCACACCATCGCCCCCGAGCACGGCCGTGACGACGGCGCCAAGGGGCTCGCGGTGCTCTTCTGCGACCTCGACGGCTTCAAGTCCATCAACGACCGGTTCGGGCACAACGCGGGCGACGCGGTCCTCATCGAGGTCGCCCGGCGGCTGACCCGGGGTGTCCGGGACGGCGACACGGTGGCCCGGCTCGGCGGCGACGAGTTCGTGATCCTCGCCGACGGCCTCGGCAACGCCGACGCCCAGGACCTCGCGGTACGCCTGCGCAACGAGATCATCCAGCCGATCCGCGCCGAGGGCCGGGCCGTCCGGGTGGGCGCCAGCTTCGGCATCGGCTGGGCGCACTGCGGCATGACGGCGGACGAAGTCCTGAAATCCGCCGACGAGCGGATGTACGTAGAGAAACGATCTCGTCCCAAAGCACATCGACGTGCCGGATGATGCGCAGGTCAGTGTGCTGATGCGGTCTGAGTCACCTGTTTGGCTCAGCCAGACCGGGTAGGCTCGACCTTCACTACCTGTACCGCATCCGCCCGCACCTGTTGAGGAGTACCAAGGGATGACGCCCGGCGACAACGGCGCGAGCACGCCCGAGGACGACGACCCGTTCGGCTACCTGTACGCCGATGGTCAGGCCAGAGGCGCCCAGCCGCCGTCCGGCTCCGGTGGTTACGGCTACCCGAACGCCGTCAGCAGAGTGCGCCCGGTCGGCGAGCGTACGTACGGCGGCCCCCAGCAGGCACCGCAGGCGCAGCAGTACGGCGGCCAGACCATTCCGCAGCAGCAGCCGAACGCGGCCTACCAGGCCCCGGAGACCTTCCCGGGCGGCGCCCCGACCGGCCACCAGGCCCCGCAGAACCCCGGCCGCGGCCGGGGCCCGAACACCAAGGGCCTCCTCATCGGCGCCGTCGCGGTCGTCGCCGCCGTCGTCATCGGCATCAGCGTCGCGATGCTGAACGGCAACGGCGACGACAACAAGGCCAGCGGCGGCTCCTCCCCGTCCACGTCCGCGTCCCAGAGCGCCTCTCCGTCCCCGTCGAGCACCAGCTCGGTGTCGGCGTCCGGCGATATCGCGCCGGTCGACGCGAAGACCTTCCGTCTGGACGGCGGCGCGAGCACGGCCTCGGACGTCAAGGGCGCGAAGGCCGAGGGCGGCATCTACGTCACCAACTTCAGCCAGACCGGCGCCGGCGTCACCTGGACGGTCAACGGCATCCCGGCGGACGGTCTCTACACCGTCTTCGCGCACTACAGCGCCGTGCAGGACCAGGCCATGACGCTGTCCATCAACGGCAAGACGTTCGGCAGCAAGTTCCCCCTGAAGAACTACACGGGCCAGAGCGACCCGACCAAGGCCTGGACGACGAGCTACACGTACCCCACCCTCACCAAGGGCACCAACGTCATCTCCCTGTCCTGCCAGAGCGGCGACAGCTGCGACGTCCTGCTGGACCAGATGTGGCTGAGGCAGGGCAAGCACACCAACAAGGACTAGGCGGGTCCGGCAGCGCCCCCGAGGACCGCTCGACCAGCCACGACGGTGCCGCAGCCGCCGGACGGCACAGCGCGGCACGTCCGGCGCAGCGCTCAGGCGGCCGTCGTCCCGCCGGTCACCGTGACCTGGCCGAGCAGCTTCTCGTAGGCCGCCCGGTCGAACTCGCCCGCCGCCGGGGCCCGTACCGTCGCCGCGGACAGGGCCACCGCGCGGGTCAGGCGGTCCGGCCACGGGAGTTGTTCGACCAGGCCGGAGAGCAGGCCGGCCACCGCCGAGTCGCCCGCGCCGGTCGGGTTGCCGTGTTCCCGGGCGGGCGGGGTGGCCCGCCAGCGGCCCTCCGGGGTGAGCGCCAGCAGGCCCTGCGGGCCCAGCGAGGCGATGACCGTGCGGGCGCCGCGTCCGCGGGCGTCCTGGGTGGCGCGTATCGGGTCGTGGGAGCCGGTCAGTTCGGCCAGTTCGGCGGCGTTCGGCTTGACCAGGTCCGGGCGGGCCGCCACCCCGCGGCGCAGCGGCTCCCCGCCGGTGTCGAGGAGGACGGGCACGGCGGCGGCCCGCGCGGTCTTCACCAGCCCCGCGTACGCCCCCACCGGCACCCCCGGCGGCAGGCTGCCGCACAGTGCCACCGCCGAGGCTCCGGCGAGCAGTTCCTCGTAGTGGTCCAGGAAGGCGCCCCACTCGGCGGGCGCTATCTGCGGGCCAGGCTCGTTCAACTGGGTGGTGTCACCCGTCAGTTCGTCCACGACGGCGATGGTGCGCCGGGTCGCCCCGGCGACCGGCAGCAGCGCGTCCACCACCCCTGACGTCTCCGCCAGCCGCTCCCGTACCGCCCGCCCGGTGGCCCCGCCCGCGAAGCCGGTCACCGTCGCCCCGTGCCCCAGCGCGGCCAGCACCCGGGCCACGTTCACCCCTTTGCCGCCCGGCCGTTCGGCCACGGCCGAGACCCGGTGCGAGGCGTGCGGACGCAGTGCGCCGACCCGGTACGTGATGTCCAGGGCGGTGTTGAGCGTGACGGTGAGGATCACCGGGCGACCTCCCTCGCATGTGCCCGTGCCGTCCGATGGGGGACCACGATCATGCCAAAGAGACGGCGACCGGCCTAGGTCGCCGTCTCCCAAGAGGTGGCTTTCGTCAGGACAGTTCGGGTGCGACCACCCAAGTGCCCTTCCGCATCACGCCCTTCAGCGTGAAGTCCGCGTCCAGGACGAGCAGGTCCGCGTCCTTGCCGGGTTCCAGGGAGCCGACCCGGTCGTAGAGGCCCAGCAGGCGGGCCGGGTTGGCGGACAGTGCGGCGACGGCGTGCTCGACGGGGAGCCGGTCCACCGTCACCGCCCGCCGCAGCGCGCGGTCCAGCGTCAGCGTGGACCCGGCGATGGCACCGCTGTCCGCGAGCCGGGCCACCCCGTCGGAGACCTCCACCTCCAGCGGGCCCAGCAGATAGCGGCCGTCGCCGAAGCCGGCCGCGTCCATCGCGTCCGTGATGAACGCGACCCGGTCCGGGCCCGCGTGGCGGAAGGCCAACTGGAGCGCGGCGGGGTGCAGATGGGTGCCGTCGTTGATGAGCTCGACCGTGACCCGCTCGTCCTCCAGGAGGGCGGTGATCGGGCCGGGCGCGCGGTGGCCGATCTGCGGCATCGCGTTGAAGAGGTGGGTGGCGACCGTGGCGCCCGCGTCGATCGCCTCGACCGTCTGCTCGTAGGTCGCGTCCGTGTGGCCGACGGCGGCGATCACGCCGTGCTCCGCGAGGAGCCGTACCGAGTCGATGCCGCCGGGGAGTTCGGTGGCGAGGGTGACCATCTTGGCGTGCCCGCGCGCCGCGTCGACCAGCTTGCGGACCTCCGCCGGGTCCGGGTCCCGCAGCAGCGCCTCGGAGTGGGCGCCCTTGCGGCACGGGGAGATGAAGGGGCCCTCGAAGTGGATGCCGGCGATCTCGCCCTGCTCGGCGAGTTCGGAGAGCAGGCCGGCCTGGCGGGCCAGGGTGTCCATCTCGTCGGTGACGGTGGAGACGACGAGCGTGGTGGTGCCGTGCAGGCGGTGCGTGTGGACGCCGGTGAGGACCTGGTCCGCGGTGCCGGAGCTGAAGGAGGCTCCGCCGCCGCCGTGGTTGTGCAGGTCGACGAAGCCGGGCAGGAGCCAGTGGCCGGTGAGGTCGATGAGCTGCGCGTTCTCGGGGGCGTCGGCGGTGATTTTCGTGCCGTCGACGACCATGCGTCCCCTGTCGACCACTCCGGTCGGGAGGACTGTTCGGGCACCGTCGAGGATCAGACCGTTCGACCCCGGCTGCGAGTGCGTGGTGGCTGGTCGCGCAGTTCCCCGCGCCCCTGAGGGGGCGCTGTAGTCACGCTCGTTTGCAGCCATCAGGGGGTTACCTCCGGTGTGGTCGTCGTCGTCTTCAACAGGTCCTGGGCGAGCAGGCCCGCCCCCAGGCAGCCGGCCGTGTCTCCCAGCGCGGCCGGGACGATGGCCGGCAGCTTCTGGAACGTCACCCGGTCCTCCACCGCCTCCCGCAGCGGCTCGAACAGCACGCTCCCCGCCTCCGCCAGGCCGCCGCCGACGATGAGGACCCGCGGGTCCAGCAGGGTGAGGGCCGTCACCAGGCCGTCGGCGAGCGCGGCCAGCGCCTCCTCCCACACCCGGACGGCGTTCGGGTCGCCGGACGTGACCGCCTTGGCGCAGTCCGCCGCGTCCGCGTCCGGGCCGCCGCCGGCCCTCGCCCAGGCCTCGCTCACCGCGGCCGCCGACGCGTACCGCTCCAGACAGCCGCGCTGCCCGCACGGACAGGGGGCGCCCTGCGGTCGTACGACGACATGGCCGATCTCGCCCGCGAAGCCGTGCGCACCCGGCTCCACCCGGCCGTCCAGGCCGAAGCCGCCCGCGATGCCGGTGCCGAGGGCCACGAAGAAGAAGCGGTCCGCGCCCCGGCCCGCACCCAGCCGGCCCTCCGCCAGGGCGCCGGTGCGCACGTCGTGGCCGAGGGCGACCGGGATGCCCAGGCGGTCGGCGAGCAGGGCGCGCAGCGGGACGTCGCGCCAGCCGAGGTTGGCCGCGTAGACCGCGACGCCGGCGTCCTCGTCCACGATTCCCGGGACGGCGAGACCGGCCGCCGACGCCGGCTCGCCGAGCTGCTGCTCGCCGTACGCCCGCAGTTCGGCGGCGAAGTCGAGGATGGCGGCGACGACGGCGTCGGGTCCGCGGTCCCGGCCGGTCGCGCGGCGGTCCTGGTGGAGCAGCTCGCCGTCCGGGCCGACCAGGGCGGCCTTCATTCCGGTGCCGCCCACGTCCAGGGCGATGACATGTCTCACGGGGACAGTGTGGCCCGCCGACCCGCAAGAGGTCTAGTCCACTTGCGTGGTGTAGACCTTATTCGTCAGACATATTGAACGGCGAGACAGTTGGACAGGGGCAGCAGACGTGCGGCGGCGTAGGGCAGGAATGATCGCGGTGGTGTCCGCAACGGGCATGACGGCGGTTCTCGGTGGATGCGGGACGACGGGATCCTCGGACGTCACCCTCAGACTCGTCGCCGCCGACTACGGAGACTCCGCGGCCAACAGTTCCCAGAAGTACTGGGACAAGCTGGCCAAGGCGTACGAGGCCGGTCACCCCGGTGTGAAGGTCGACGTCAGCGTCTACTCGTGGAACGACGTCGACCGCAAGGTCAAGGACATGGTCGCGGCCGGTAAGGCCCCCGACCTGGCGCAGATCGGCTCGTACGCCGACTACGCGGCCGCCGGCAAGCTGTACGAGGCCGGTGACCTGCTCTCCATCCCGGTCCAGGCCGACTTCCCGTCCCAGCTCGCCGAGGCGGGCCAGTGGAACCACGCGCAGTACGGCATCCCGTTCGCCGCCTCCACGCGCGTCCTCTTCTACAACAAGACCCTCTTCTCCGAGGCCGGCATCACCACCCCGCCCACCACCTGGAGCGAGCTCGCGGCCGACGCGAAGGCGCTCAAGGCGGACGGCGTGAAGTACCCGTACGCGCTGCCGCTCGGCCCCGAGGAGGCGCAGGCGGAGACGATGCAGTGGCTGCTCAGCGGCGGCAGCGGCTACACCGACGACACCGGCAGCTACACGATCGACTCCACGGAGAACATCGACACCCTCACCTGGCTCAAGGACGAGCTGGTCGGCAAGGGCCTGACCGGTCCGACGGCCCCCGGCAGGCTGAACCGCGCGACCGCGTTCGCCGCCTTCGCCGACGGACAGGTCGGCATGCTCAACGGCCACCCCACGCTGATCAAGCAGGCCGAGAAGAAGGGCGTGAAGTTCGGCGCGGTCCCGATGCCCGCGCGGGCCGGCCAGAGCACCGCCACCGCCTCCATGGGCGTCGCCGACTGGATGGCGGCGTTCAGGCAGAACGGCCACGCCGAGCAGGTCGGCGACTTCCTGGACTACGTCTACAGCGAGCAGAACGTCCTCGCCTTCTCCCGCGAGTACGGCCTGCTGCCCGTCACCACGTCCGCCTCCCAGACGATGACCGACTCCACCCGGGCGGAGGACAAGCAGCTGCGCCCCTTCCTGGAGCAGCTGCCCACCTCGGAGCTCTACCCCGCGGGCAAGACCTCCTGGGCCGCGATCAGCGCGGACATCAAGAAGCAGATCGGTACGGCGGTGAGCCCGACCGGCAATCCGACCGGGGTCCTCACCCGGCTCCAGGCGGAGGCGGCGACGGCGGACAGCCGCACGGCGGCGGCGACCGGCTGAGCGCTACGGTTCTCACCATGGACCGGCACGAACTGGGCGCCCGCGAGCAGGCCGTGCTCGCCCTCGAACGCCGGGGCTTCGCGAGCCCCGGCGCGAAGGAACGCGCGATACGCGAGGAACTGGATCTGGCGCCGGTGCGCTACTACCAGCTCCTGAACGCCCTGCTGGACGACGAGCGGGCGTTGGCGCACGACCCGGTGACCGTGAACAGGCTGCGGAGGGTGCGGGAGGCACGGCGCTCGGAACGCTGAGCCATTCCGTGGAGACGGATCTGCGGGCCGGTGGGGGCTGGGCGCGCAGTTCCCCGCGCCCCTTGCGGGGCGCTGCCGATACTGTCAGCTGTATGGGAACCCACATCACGGAACCCCTTCCGACGCCGCGGACGCCTGCCGGGCGTGACGGACTCGCCGCCCTTCTCGCGCGGCCCGGCTCCGCCCTCGTCGGTCTCGACTTCGACGGGACGCTCGCGCCGATCGTCGCCGACCCCGAGCAGGCGCGGGCCCACCCGGACGCCGTACCGGTGCTGGCCGCGCTCGCCCCGAAGGTGGCCGCCGTCGCCGTGGTCACCGGGCGCCCGGCCGAGGTGGCCGTCCGCTACGGCGGCTTCGACGGCGTGCCCGGCCTGGAGCACCTCGTCGTCCTCGGCCACTACGGCGCCGAACGCTGGGACGCGGCGACCGGCGAGATCACCGCACCGCCCCCGCACCCCGGCATCGCCGCCGTCCGGGCCGAACTCCCCGCCCTCCTCGACCGTGCCGCGGCCTCGCAGGGCACCTGGATCGAGGAGAAGGGCCGGGCCGTCGCGGTCCACACCCGCCGCGCCGCCGACCCCCAGGCCACCTTCGAGACCCTCCGCGCCCCGCTGACCGACCTGGCCACCCGGCACGCCCTGATCGTGGAACCGGGCCGTCTGGTCCTGGAACTCCGCCCCCCGGGCATGGACAAGGGCGTGGCCCTGAGCGAGTACGCCCGCCGCATCTCCGCCGGCGCGGTCCTCTACGCCGGCGACGACCTCGGTGACATTCCCGCCTTCGCCGCCGTCGAGAAACTCCGCGAGGAGGGCGTCCCGGGCCTGCTGGTGTGCAGCGGCAGCACAGAGGTCACCGAACTCGCCGACCGCGCGGACGTGGTGGTGGAGGGCCCGGAGGGGGTGGTGAGACTGCTGAGGAGCCTGGCTGCCCTCAGCGCCCC
>NZ_BMML01000015.1:224539-263661 GCF_014645815.1 Streptomyces fuscichromogenes
AACCTCTACCCGGTCTACCCGCCCAACGCCTCCACCTGCTCAAGAAACCAAGCCGCCGGAGACAACGCGGTAGCCGCCGCGGCCAGCCTCTTGCAGCGCTCCGCCCGCTCCTCCGCCGGCATGGCCAGCGCCAGCGCCAACGCCTCCGCCGTCCCCCCGATGTCGTACGGGTTCACCACCACCGCGTCCTCGCCCAACTCCTCGTACGCCCCCGCCTCCCGCGACAGCACCAGCACACAGCCCTCGTCCGACACCACGGGAATCTCCTTCGCCACCAGGTTCATCCCGTCCCGGATCGGGTTGACCAGCGCCACGTCGGCCAGCCGGTACGCGGCCAGCGACCGTGCGAAGTCGTCCTTGACGTGCAGCACCACCGGCGTCCAACCGGCCGTCCCGTACGCCGCGTTGATCTCGTCCGCGACCCGCCGCACCTCCGCCGTGTAGTCCCGGTAGACCGCGAGGTCCTGCCGGGACGGGTACGCGAACGCGACATGCACCACCCGTTCCCGCCACTCGGGGTGGTCGTCGAGCAGCTGCCGGTACGCCAGCAGCCCCCGCACGATGTTCTTCGACAGCTCCGTCCGGTCGACCCGGACGATGGTCCTGCGGCCCTCGCCGCCGATCTCCTCGCGCAGCGCCCGCATCCGCTCGTCCACGTCCGGCTCGTGCGACCGCTTCCGCAGGAAGTCCGCGTCGGCCCCCAGCCCGTGCACCCCGATCCGGGTCTCCCCGGAGGGGATACCGGGACCCAGCACGGCATGACAGCAGGCGACGAACGCGTCCGCCCACCGCCGCGTCAGGAACGCCGCGTGATCGGCGCCGAGGATCCCGCTGAGCAGCTCCGCCGCGATGTCGTCGGGCAGGAGGCGGAAGTAGTCCGGCGGTGCCCAGGGGGTGTGCGAGAAGTGGCCGATCCGCAGGTCGGGGCGGAGACGGCGGAGCATCCGGGGGGCCAGGGCCAGGTGGTAGTCCTGGATCACCACCACCGCGCCCTCGGCCGCCTCCTGCGCCAGCGCCTCCGCGAAGGCGCGGTTGTAGGCCTGGTAGGACGCCCACTGCCGGCGGAACTCCGCGTCGAGGACCGGCTCCAGCGGGGTCTGGTAGAGCATGTGGTGGACGAACCAGAGGACCGAGTTCGCGATGCCGTTGTACGCGTCGGAGAACACGTCCGCGTCGATGTCGAGCATCCGGACCTGCTGCCCGCCGGTGTCCTCGGCCGGCAGCCGGCCGCCTCCGGCCCGCCGCACCGCCTCCCGGTCACCGTCGCCCAGCGCCGCGCACACCCACACCGCGTTCGCGTCCGGCCCGATCGCCGACAGCCCCGAGACCAGCCCGCCGCCGCCCCGTCTGGCGTGCAGCGAACCGTCCTCGCGCAGGTCGTACGAGACCGGGCCGCGATTGGACGCGACCAGCACCTCGGCACCGTCGGTGGAAGCCATGGGGGAAGCCATACGCCTCAACCTAGCCCGGCCCGGAAACGCTCAAACGTACGGCCACGCCCGACGCGCCGCCGTATACGGCCGTACGACGAAGTCACGCCACCTTGCGTTCGGCGTACTCCGCGATCTCCGCCATCGGCGGCCGTTCCTCCGTGTCCACGGAGTAGGTGCGCGGCTCGAAGCCGTCCTCGCCGCGTTCGAACTGGGTGAGGGAGGGGCGGATCAGATGGCCGCGGGCCAGTCGCAGCTGGGCCGTGCGGTAGATCGCGGCGGACATCCGGCCGAGGGCCTGGCCGTCCTGGTGGCGGTGTTTGCGGACCCCCACGTCGACCTGCGCCAACGCGTTGAGCCCCACCAGGTGCAGGGCGTCGACCAGCATGCCCAGCTCCACGCCGTAGCCCACCGGGAAGGGGAGCTGTTCGAGGAGCGAGCGGCGGGCCGCGTACTCGCCGCCGAGCGGCTGCACGAACCCGGCCAGCTGCGGCCAGTGCATGTTCAGCAGCGGGCGGGCCATCAGCTCGGTGACCCGCCCGCCCTGTCCGGCGGCGCCGCCGAGCGGGCGGTCGTACATCGCCTTGACCAGGTCCACGTCCGGGTCGGTGAGGAGCGGGCCGACGATGCCGGTGACGAAGTCGGAGGAGAAGTCGCGCAGGTCGGCGTCGATGAAGCAGACGACGTCCCCGGTGGTGACCAGGAGGGAGCGCCAGAGGACCTCGCCCTTGCCGGGGACGGCGGGGATGCGGGGCAGGATCGCGTCGCGGTGCACGACGCGGGCGCCGGCCGCCGCGGCCACGGCCGCCGTGCGGTCGGTGGAGCCGGAGTCGACGACCACGATCTCGTCGACGAGCGGCACCTGCTGCATGAGGTCGTGGCGGATGACCGCCACGATGTCGCCGACGGTCTCCTCCTCGTTGAGCGCGGGCAGCACGACGCTGACCGTCTGCCCGGAGGACCGTTTGGCGGCCATCACCTTGTGCAGCGGACGATCGGTTACGGACCAGGAGCGGGTGGCCAGCCAGCGCTCGACTTCTTCCAGCACGGTCAGCGGCTCCTCACTGTCACGGCCACACGACGACGTGTGATCCATCTCGCGGTTCGGACGACTCTCTCAACTGTCCTGGCCTTCGGTTACAGTCTTGAACAACGCCGATGACCATCGCATGTCCTGGGGTCACCCGGCGTTGACAACCGCATACCGCTCATCCAGAGGGGCAGAGGGAAACGGCCCGTTGAAGCCCCGGCAACCCTCCAGTCGGTTCTCGTAGATCGCCGATCAGTGTCGATCGCTCGCGAGGCTCCCGGCTAGGGAAGGTGCCAAATCCGTCTCACGACGAGATGCGTCGTGAGGAAGATGAGGAGAAAGGGCCTCGCCTCACATGGCTGCGCAGACTGTTGCAAGCACCACGGAATCCACCGTAGACCTCGGTCCCGCCACCGCGCTGAGCTGCCGCGAATGCGGTCACCGGGTACCGCTCGGCCCGGTGTTCGCCTGCGAGGAGTGTTTCGGCCCGCTGGAGATCGCGTACGACTTCTCGGCCTACGACACCGAGGAACTCCGCAAGACGATCGAAGCGGGTCCCGCGAACATCTGGCGCTACGCGCCGCTGCTGCCCGTCCCCGCGGACGTGGCGACCAAGCCGAACATCAACCCCGGCTGGACCAAGCTCGTCAAGGCCGACAACCTGGCCCGTGAGCTCGGCGTCACCGGCGGGCTGTACGTGAAGGACGACTCCGGCAACCCGACGCACTCCTTCAAGGACCGCGTCGTCGCCCAGGCCGTCGAGGCCGCCCGTGCCTTCGGCTACACCACCCTCTCCTGCTCCTCCACCGGCAACCTGGCCGGCGCGGTCGGTGCCGCCGCCGCCCGGGCCGGCTTCCGCTCCTGCGTCTTCATCCCGCACGACCTGGAGCAGGGCAAGATCGTCATGGCCGCGATCTACGGCGGCGAGCTCGTCGGCATCGAGGGCAACTACGACGACGTGAACCGTTTCTGCTCCGAGCTGATCGGTGACCCGGCCGGCGAGGGCTGGGGCTTCGTCAACGTCAACCTGCGGCCGTACTACGCGGAGGGCTCCAAGACCCTGGCGTACGAGATCTGCGAGCAGCTCGGCTGGCGGATCCCGGATCAGCTGGTCATCCCGATCGCCTCCGGCTCGCAGCTCACGAAGATCGACAAGGGTCTGCAGGAGCTGATCAAGCTCGGCCTGGTCGAGGACAGGCCGTACAAGATCTTCGGCGCCCAGGCCGAGGGGTGCTCGCCGGTGTCGGTGGCCTACAAGGAGGGCCACGACGTGGTCCGTCCGCAGAAGCCGAACACCATCGCCAAGTCCCTCGCCATCGGCAACCCGGCCGACGGACCGTACGTCCTGGACATCGCGCGCCGCACCGGCGGTGCCGTGGAGGACGTGAACGACGAGCAGGTCGTCGACGCGATCAAGCTGCTCGCGCGGACCGAGGGAATCTTCGCGGAAACCGCCGGCGGAGTGACGGTTGGAGTCACCAAGAAGCTCATTGAGAATGGGCTGATTGATCCGGCGAAGACGGTCGTTGTACTCAACACCGGTGATGGACTGAAGAC
Organism: Streptomyces fuscichromogenes; assembly: GCF_014645815.1. Lineage (GTDB taxonomy): Bacteria > Actinomycetota > Actinomycetes > Streptomycetales > Streptomycetaceae > Streptomyces > Streptomyces fuscichromogenes. The sequence continues at coordinate 228,557 of NZ_BMML01000015.1, forward strand.
GCTGGACGCGGTTGCGGGAACCGGACTCACCGCGACCATTCGCCCGAATCTGGAGTCTTTCCGCGAGGCCGGGCTCGCCTGAGTCCCCCGAGAAATTGGGCGTTGCCCAGACCGGAGGTAAAAACGTGAGCGTCACCGTTCGCATCCCCACCATCCTGCGCACCTACACCGGCGGCCGGGCCGAGGTCACCGCCGAGGGGACCACGCTCGGCGAGGTCATCTCCGACCTGGAGAAGAACCACACCGGGATCTCCGCGCGCGTTCTCGACGACCAGGGCAAGCTGCGCCGCTTCGTCAACGTGTACGTCAACGACGACGACGTGCGGTTCGAGCAGGGCCTGGAGACCGCCACCCCGGACGGGGCCGGCGTCTCCATCATCCCGGCCGTCGCCGGCGGCTGACCCGCCCACCCCGTGACGTGATGGCCGAATGACCGAACATTACCTTCGGTAATGCCCATCACCGAGTGTTCATCCGATTGCCCCCTCCGTGAGAGAAGTGGAGGGGGCAATTCTGTGGGGTTGAGCGCGGTAGAGTTGGGGAACACGGTCCCGATCTCCGGGTCGGGGGCCCCGAATTCATACCGCGAGCCCGGCAAGAAGTAGCCAAAGTGTGCGGGTTAAATGCGGCTTTTGTGGCCTTTATGGGGCCCGACTTGCCCTGAATTCGGCCGAATTCTCGCTACATTCCGGACCACTCCCGTCCAGAATTCTCGTCCGATTGACCTGTTGCAGAGGGCAGTTGGACAGATACATTCAGCCGCGGTCGACGCGTTCCGGCGCACGCCCCCAACCATTGGGGGGTGAGGTCTGACCCGGATCCGCGAAGTGTGGATCTGTGCAAGGGCCAGTAATAGGGGAGTTAGGCATGGCTCAGGGCACCGTCAAGTGGTTCAACGCGGAGAAGGGGTACGGCTTCATCGCGGTCGACGGTGGTGCGGATGTTTTCGTCCACTACAGCGCGATCCAGATGGACGGGTACCGCACCCTGGAAGAGGGTCAGCGAGTCGATTTCGAGATCTCGCAGGGCCAGAAGGGGCCGCAGGCGGACATGGTCCGGCTGGCGACCGGCTGAAGCACGCGCCGACTGACAGCGACGTTCTTCTGTATTTCTTCGAAGGGCTCGTGCCTCCCGGGGCACGGGCCCTTCGGCATGTCCCGGCCCGTGCCCCGGCCCGTGTCCCGGTCCAAGTCCCGGCCCCCAGTCCGCGAGAGCCGCTTGCACTCGCCTAGGCCGAGTGCTAATCATTGGCGTTAGCACTCTGAAGGTGAGAGTGACAACGAAGGACCGGGTCGGTGAGGCCCGCAGGCCGGGTGGGGCAAGGAACCCACGGGTCGGCGAGCCGTCCGTCGCGGGCGCGGGCGCGGTCCTGAAGACTCACCCCCAGTCCTGGAGGGACCACTTCACATGGCCAAGATCATCGCGTTCGACGAGGAGGCGCGGCGCGGCCTTGAGCGCGGTATGAACCAGCTCGCCGACGCCGTCAAGGTCACCCTCGGCCCCAAGGGCCGCAACGTCGTCCTTGAGAAGAAGTGGGGCGCCCCCACGATCACCAACGATGGTGTGTCCATCGCCAAGGAGATCGAGCTGGAGGACCCGTACGAGAAGATCGGCGCCGAGCTGGTCAAGGAAGTCGCCAAGAAGACGGACGACGTCGCCGGTGACGGTACGACCACCGCGACCGTCCTCGCCCAGGCCCTGGTCAAGGAAGGCCTGCGCAACGTCGCCGCCGGTGCCAACCCGATGGCCCTCAAGCGCGGTATCGAGAAGGCCGTCGAGGCGGTCTCCGGTGCCCTGCTGGAGCAGGCCAAGGACGTGGAGACCAAGGAGCAGATCGCTTCGACCGCCTCCATCTCCGCCGCCGACACCCAGATCGGCGAGCTCATCGCCGAGGCCATGGACAAGGTCGGCAAGGAAGGCGTCATCACCGTCGAGGAGTCCCAGACCTTCGGTCTGGAGCTGGAGCTCACCGAGGGTATGCGCTTCGACAAGGGCTACATCTCGGCGTACTTCGCCACCGACATGGAGCGTATGGAGGCGTCCCTCGACGACCCGTACATCCTGATCGCCAACTCGAAGATCGGCTCCGTCAAGGACCTGCTCCCGCTCCTCGAGAAGGTCATGCAGTCGGGCAAGCCGCTGCTGATCATCGCCGAGGACGTCGAGGGCGAGGCCCTGTCGACCCTGGTCGTCAACAAGATCCGCGGCACCTTCAAGTCCGTCGCGGTCAAGGCCCCGGGCTTCGGCGACCGCCGCAAGGCGATGCTGAACGACATCGCCATCCTCACCGGCGGCGAGGTCATCTCCGAGGAGGTCGGTCTCAAGCTGGAGAACACGACCCTCGACCTGCTGGGCAAGGCCCGCAAGGTGGTCATCACCAAGGACGAGACCACCATCGTCGACGGTGCCGGCTCGTCCGACCAGGTCGCCGGCCGGGTCAACCAGATCCGCGCCGAGATCGAGCAGTCCGACTCGGACTACGACCGCGAGAAGCTCCAGGAGCGCCTGGCCAAGCTCGCCGGTGGCGTCGCCGTCATCAAGGCCGGTGCCGCGACCGAGGTCGAGCTCAAGGAGCGCAAGCACCGCATCGAGGACGCCGTGCGCAACGCCAAGGCGGCCGTCGAGGAGGGCATCGTCGCCGGTGGTGGCGTGGCCCTGCTGCAGGCCTCCCAGGTCTTCGAGAAGCTGGAGCTGGAGGGTGACGAGGCGACCGGCGCGCAGGCCGTGAAGCTCGCCCTCGAGGCCCCGCTGAAGCAGATCGCCGTCAACGCCGGCCTCGAAGGCGGCGTCGTGGTGGAGAAGGTCCGCAACCTCACCCCGGGTCACGGCCTCAACGCCGCGACCGGCGAGTACGTCGACCTGATCGCCGAGGGCATCATCGACCCGGCGAAGGTGACGCGCTCTGCCCTGCAGAACGCCGCCTCCATCGCCGCGCTGTTCCTCACCACCGAGGCCGTCATCGCCGACAAGCCGGAGAAGGCCGCCGCGGCCGCTCCGGGCGGCATGCCGGGCGGTGACATGGACTTCTGAGCCTGACGGCTCGGCGGTTCCGACGCAGCACCGAGGGCGGCACTCCCTGTTCGACAGGGGGTGCCGCCCTTCGGCGTTCCCTGTCTCCGTGTCCGGGGTCACACGGCACCCGGGCGGGACCGGGAATGCGCGCGACCGGGCGGGTCGTTGTGCACAGACGTGCACTCAATGCGCGTGCACATACCGACCGGTATACGACCTATTCACGAGGAGCCCCCCACGTGACCGTCACCACGCCCCCTGCTTCCCGCGCGGCCGAGATTCTCTCCCGTCCCATCGCCCTGAACGGCCTCACGGTCCCCAACCGGATCGTGATGGCGCCGATGACCCGCCAGTTCAGCCCCGGCGGCGTCCCCGGCGAGGACGTGGTCTCGTACTACTCGCGCCGGGCCGCCGCCGGTGTCGGTCTGATCGTCACCGAGGGGACGTACGTCGGCCACGACTCGGCCGGGCAGAGCAGCCGCGTCCCGCGGTTCCACGGCGAGGAGCAGCTGGCGGGCTGGGCGAAGGTCGCCGAGGGGGTGCACGCGGCCGGCGGCACGATCGTCCCGCAGCTGTGGCACATCGGCATGGTGCGCAAGCAGGGCCAGCCGCCGGTCGCGGACGCCCCCGCCGTCGGCCCCTCCGGCATCCGTCTGGACGGCACCGAGGGCGAGGGCCGGGCGATGACCCGGCAGGACCTGGACGACGTGATCAGCGCGTTCGCCGAGGCCGCGGCCGCCGCCGAGCGCATCGGCTTCGACGGTGTCGAGCTGCACGGCGCCCACGGCTACCTGCTCGACCAGTTCCTGTGGGCGGGCACCAACCGCCGCACCGACGCGTACGGCGGCGACCGGGTCGCCCGCACGAAGTTCGCCGCGGAGGTCGTGGCGGCCGTACGCGAGTCGGTCTCCGCCGAGTTCCCGGTCATCTTCCGCTACTCGCAGTGGAAGTCCGACAACTACGACGCCCGCCTGGCCGAGACCCCCGAGGAGCTGGAGGCGATCCTCACCCCGCTGGCCGCCGTCGGCGTCGACGTCTTCCACGCCTCCACCCGCCGCTACTGGCTCCCCGAGTTCGAGGGCTCCGACCTGAACCTGGCCGGCTGGACCAAGAAGCTCACCGGCAGGCCCACCATCACCGTCGGCTCGGTCGGCCTCGACGGCGACTTCATCAAGGGCTTCATGGGCGAGGGCTCCCCGCTCAAGAGCATCGACGACCTCCTCGACAGCCTGGAGCGCGACGAGTACGACATGGTCGCCGTCGGCCGTGCCCTGCTCCAGGACCCCGAGTGGGCGGCGAAGGTCCTGGCCGGCCGGACGGACGAGCTGTCGGCGTACGACGCGGCGTCGCTGAAGACGCTTGGCTGAGCGTCGGCGGGGTGGTGGCGGCCGGCCGGGACGGTCTGTGTCCCGGCCGGCCCGGCTGTTCCGGGGTGTCGGAGGGTGCCTGCCGTGGACAGCCCACGGCCGTGGCGGGCGCGTCGGGTACGCGCACGGTCAGGTCACCGCCAGGAAGGTCAGGGCCAGCACCGCCTGGAGCGGCACGGACACGATCCCGAAGAGCAGGGCCCGGTTCCACGCGACGGACGGCTCCCGTCGGCGTCGTCCCGCCAGGGCCCATGACACCACGCCGGTCAGTGCCGGAATCAGGGCGATCAGGGCACACGCCAGCCGGAACGGCGTCCGGGGGTCCTCGGCCGCCCTCGTCCACAGCGGCTGGGTGTAGACAGCGTCGACCGCGAGCATGATCACCAGCCCGGCCCCGGCCACGCGCACTTCCCTGCCCTCGGGCCGCCCGAGGCGCGCGGCGGTGTGGACCAAGGTGTGCGCCACGGCCACGCAGACGCACAGGACGGCCGCCGCCCCGGCCCAGTCTCCCAGCGCGCTCAGGAACTCCCCCGGCGACAGGGCGCTGACGAGGTCGAACGCCAGGCCGAAGGTCGTCACTCCGAGAGTGATCAGAAGCGACGTGCGCAGCTGCTTGAGCAGCCCCGGACCCCGGTCGAGGAGGAGACGGCGGCGGTGCACGCCGTGGACCGCGCAGTGCACCACGGCCACCAGGACACAGAGGACGACCGTGGTCAGGGCCCAGCCGCCCAGGGTCCCCGGGAGGTTTCCCCGCCGTGGGTGCTCGACGACGTCCACCACGAGGTCGAGGGCCCTGATCACGAGGACGAACAGCATCGAGACCCGTAGTTGCCCGATCAGGCGGTTCATCACGACGCCGACGTCATAGGTATGCGCACTCCCGCTGTATACCGGGTCAACCTGAAGGAAGCGGCCGGTGGGGGCGGTGTACGGCCCCGCCGTTACCGTCGTCCTCATGAGCCACTCCTCGCGGCAGGCCACGTCCGCCGATCTCGATGCCGTCGTGTCCACGTTGACCAGTGCCTTCCTCCGGGACCCGGTGTGGGGGCCGGTCTTTCCGGACGAGGCCCGGCGGGCCGCGCAGATGGCGGAGCTGTGGCGGGTCTACGCCGATGCCGCGCTGCGCTATCCGTGGACGTTCGTGACCCCGGGCGCGGAGGCGGTGGCCGTGTGGATTCCGCCGGGCGGTGTCGAGCTGACCGAGGCGGAGGAGCGGCGGCGGGGCGAGGTGATGGAGCGGGTCGCGGGGGCCGGGGTGGCGCGGGCCGTCGAGGAGACGGAGGCGAGCTTCGGGGCCGCGCACCCGGAGGAGCCCTTCTACCATCTGACCATCCTCGGCACCCACGCCGACCACCGGGGCAAGGGGCTCGGCATGGCGCTTCTGTCCGACACGCTGGCCCGGCTCGACGACATCGGCGCGAACGCGTACCTGGAGTCCACGAACCCCGCCAACGACCGCCGGTACGAGAGCGTCGGCTTCGTCCCGCGGGGCGAACTCGTCACGCCGGGCGGCCAGACCGTGACGACAATGTGGCGCCCGGCCGGCTGACAGCGCCGTCTGCTTCTTCGGCCTGTGACAGCGCTGTCTGCCTCTCCGGCCTGCTGACAGTGCCGTCTGTTTCTTCGGTGGGCTGGCGGTGGTGTCTGCCCCCGGTCGACTGACCGCCGCGTCTGCCCCCTGGCCCGCTGATCACGGCGTCTGTCCCCCGGCTCGCCGGCCGCGGCGCCTGCCCCTCCGGCCGGCGGTTGCGGTCCTTCTTCCGGTGTTCCGGTGTTCCGGTGTTTCGGGCTGCCGGGCTTCCGGGTGTTCTGGGCAGTGGGGCCAACCGGCTTCTAGGCTCCGGGAGATGAGGATCCTGCATCTCTCCGACACCCACCTGGACCGCACCGACGCCCCCAACCGGCGCGGTGTCAACGCCACCGCGTCCCTGCGGCTGATGCTCGACGAACTCCGGCATCTCCAGGGCCTCGACGCGGTCGTCGTCACCGGTGACCTCGCCGACGACGGCGCGGTGGAGGCGTACACCGCCCTGCGCACGCTGATCGGTGACTACGCCGGGGCCCGTGACATCCCCGTCTTCTGCACCACCGGCAACCACGACGAGCGCGAGGCCTTCGCCAAGGTGCTGGGCAGTGGCCATCTCGCGGCCGACGGCACCGATCGCGCCGAGGCGGTGTTCGGGTCGCAGGAGCGCGCCGCGGTCAGCACGGTCGGCGGCCGGCGCTTCGTCACCCTGGACTCGCTCGTGCCCGGGAAGGTCTACGGCCGACTGGGCGCGCCCCAGCTGGAGTGGCTGCGCGAGGTACTGCGCACCCCGGCCGAGCGCGGCACGGTCCTCGCCTTCCACCACCCGCCGTTCGCCCTCGACCTCTCGGCGACCCAGCGGGCCTTCGGGCTCCGTGACCCCGGGGACCTGGCGGCGGTGATCCGGGGGAGCGACGTACGGGTGATCCTCACCGGGCACTACCACCTCCAGCTCTTCGGCCTGCTGGAGTCGGTGCCGGTGTGGGTGACGCCCGGGGTCGTCAACCGGATCGACCTGACCGTGGCGGCCGGGGGAGAGCGGGCGGTGCGGGGTGCGAGCGCCTCGCTGGTGGAGCTGGACGGGCCGGCGAGCCCGATGTTCCACACCTTCCACGCACGCGATCCGCAGGCGCACGAGACGGTCTACGAGATCGACGAGGAGCGCGCCCGAGCGTTCGTCGCCGAGCACGGCTGAGGGGGCGCCGAGGGGTGTAGTCGCCCCTCGGCACTCCGGTAGGGCATGTTGTCGCAGGTCAGCGGAGTTTTCCTGGAATTAACTTGCTTAACTCAATCAATCGACTTAAGGTTGCTTAAGTCAAGCAGTCACCACTTCGCTCATCGAGCCCGCCCGATGGAGGCCCGCCCCCATGTCCGACGCCCTCACCCGACCCGCCGCGGCGGGAACACCCGCCCCGCCGAGGTCGAACGCCGTGGTGGCGGTGCTGGCCCTGGCCGGAATCGTCGTCTCGCTGATGCAGACCCTGGTCATCCCGATCGTCCCGGAGCTGCCCACCCTGCTGAACGCCCCGGCCTCGGACACGGCCTGGGCGGTCACCGCCACCCTGCTGGCCGCGGCCGTGGCCACCCCGGTCGTGGGGCGCCTCGGCGACATGATCGGCAAACGGCGGATGCTGCTGACCAGCATCGTGCTCCTGGTCTCAGGCTCGGTCGTGTGCGCGCTGGCCGACTCCCTGGTCCCGATGATCGTCGGCCGTACGCTCCAGGGCCTGGCCGCCGCCGTCGTCCCGCTCGGCATCAGCATCATGCGCGACGCCCTGCCCGCCGAGCGGCTGGCCGGCTCCACCGCCCTGATGAGCGCCTCGCTCGGTGTCGGCGGCGCGCTCGGTCTGCCCGCCGCGGCCTTCATCGCCGACAAGTGGGACTGGCACATCCTGTTCTGGACCTCGGCCGCCCTCGGCGCCGTCGCCTTCCTGCTGGTCATGCTGATCGTGCCCGAGTCCAAGGTCCGCACCGGCGGCCGTTTCGACCTGGCCGGCGCGCTCGGCCTGTCCGCCGGTCTGGTCGCGCTGCTGCTCGCCGTCTCCAAGGGCGCCACCTGGGGCTGGACCTCCGGCACCACCCTCGGTCTGGCCACGGCCGCCGTCGTGATCCTGCTCGCCTGGGGCTTCTGGGAGCTGCGCGCCGAGCAGCCGCTGGTCGACCTCCGTACGACCGCCAAGCCGCAGGTCCTCTTCACCAACCTGGCCTCGGTCGCCCTCGGCTTCTCGATGTTCGCGATGTCCCTGGTCCTGCCGCAGCTCCTCCAGCTGCCCGAGCAGACCGGGTACGGCCTCGGCAGGTCGATGCTCACCGTCGGCCTGGTGCTCGCCCCGCAGGGTCTGGTGATGATGGCCATGTCCGCCGTCTCCGCCAAGCTCACCCAGGCCAAGGGCCCCAAGGTCACCCTCATGGTCGGCGCGCTGATCGTCTCCGCCGGTTACGCCCTGAACATCGTGCTGATGTCCGAGGTGTGGCACCTGATCCTGGTCTCCTGCATCATCGGCGCCGGTGTCGGCTTCACCTACGGTGCGCTGCCCGCCCTCATCATGGGCGCGGTCGACCCCTCCCAGACCGGCGCCGCCAACAGCCTCAACACCCTCATGCGCTCCCTGGGCACCAGCTTCGCCAGCGCCCTCGCCGGCGTCATCCTCGCCCAGATGACCACCGACTTCGGCGGTCACGCGCTCCCCTCCGAGAACGGCTTCAAGGTCGTCATGGCCATCGGTGCCGGGGCCGCCCTCCTCGCGTTCCTGGTCGCCACGCTCATCCCGCGCCGCAAGCCGGCCGTACCGGCCGAGCCCACGCCGACCGAGGAGCCCGAGGCGGTCACCGCCAAGGCGTAACCCTCCCCGACCCCACAGGCCGGGCGGCTCTCACCCCGACGAGTGAGACCCGCCCGGCACTTCTATGCTCCCGGACCGAACGGCCCCGAAGGGGGGGGCGCGGGGCTGCGTCCATATGCGGCTCCGCCGCGTGGGCGCGAGCACCCCCACCGGCCCGCGGCCGAACGAACACATACCCCCGGTCGAAGAAAGCGAGTGACGATGACGGCGAGCAGCCCCCCGCCCCCTGCCCACGACGAGCAGGCGGCTGTGTGCAGAGGGGGGTACGAGTGCGGGACCGTCACCGCTGCTCGGCTGACGGCGCGGTGATCCGCTTCTCGAACCAGTGGTGGGCGTAGGGCTCGTCGTTGAAGGCGGGGACCTCCTGGAAGCCGAAGGAGTGGTAGAGGCTGATCGCGGCGTCGAGCGTCTTGTTGGTGTCGAGGCGCAGGGTGTCGTAACCGTGCCGGGCGGCCCGCGCTTCCAGTTCGGTCAGGAAGCGACGGGCGAGGCCGAGCCTGCGGGCCTGCGGGGAGACCCACATCCGCTTGATCTCCGCCGGGGCCCCGGCCGGCAGCTTCACCCCGGCGCAGCCGATGGGTTCGCCGTGCAGCCGGGCGACCAGGAACAGGCCGTGCGGCGAGCGGAGCTCACCGGCGTCGGGCAGCAGGCTGCGGGCGGGATCGAAGCCGGTGTCGAAGCGCTCCTGCAACTCGGCGAAGTAGGCCAGCAGGCAGTGCCGGGCGTCCGGGTGGCCGGGGTCGACGACGTCCAGGGTGACCGTCCCGGCGGTCAGCAGCCGGTCGACCTCGGCCATGGCCGCGACCAGCCGGGCGCGCTGCGCGGCGTTGAGCGGCTGGAGCATCGAACCCGCCAGGTCGTCGCTGCGGTCGTCGAGCAGGGTGCGTTCCGCCCGCCCCTTCTCCGTGAGCCGCACGGTACGCACCCGCCGGTCCTGGGGCTGCGGCTCCACCGCCACCAGATCGTCGGCCTCCAGGGACCGCAGCAGCCGGCTGACGTACCCGGAGTCGAGCCCGAGCCGCTCCCGCAGCCGCCGCACGTCGTCGCCCCGCTCGCCGATCTCCCAGAGCAGCCGGGCCTCGCCGATCGGCCGGTCGCGGCCCAGGTAGCGGTCGTGGAGCACGCCCACGCGCTCGGTGACGGTGCGGTTGAACCGCCGTACTTGCTCGATCTGTGCCGCATCCATTCGCTGACTTTAGTCAGAGAAAGTGGAATCGCGCCATTGGTCGCTACAGATTGCCGAGCGGCTCGATGTCCACATGTACGGGTGTGCCCCACACCCGGAGCACCTCGTAGTCGGTGAACTCGTGCACCAGCCGGTAGGCCATCGCCGGTCGGGAGCCGCGCCGCTGGGCGGCCAGGTACAGCTCGGCCTCCTGCCGGTCCCGCCGGGGGGTGCCGCACAGCTCCCACTCCCGGCCGTTCCACGCCTCCGGCAGCCAGCGCTGCTGCGGCTGCGGGCGGTCGCCCCGCACCCCGTACCGGGACATGGAGGGGCTGACGGCCTCGCCCGGCACCGGTCGGGGACCACTCGCGTACTCCGACCGCCGCGCGGCCCGCCGCCGCGTCTCGCAGAGCAGGCACAGGTCAGGGGCGCTCTCGTCCACGGGCCCCTGCGGATGCTCGGCGCACCGGGTGGTGGGCGCGGCCGCGCTGACGCTCTCCTCCAGCAGGTCGAGGGCGCGCCGCAGGTCGTCCTTCACCTCGTGCAGCTTGGCGTCGGGCGTGTCGGCGGACAGTGCCTCCCCGTGCTCGCCGAGCAGACGAAGAGCGCGGCCCAGGGCGGTCAGCTGGGAGTGGTTCATGCCGACCAGGGTCGCACGGGGCGCTGACAACACGGCGGTGAGTTCAGTCGGCGTAGTCCTTGAGCTCCTCGGTGTCCAGGGTGAAGGCAAGGGGGGCGGGGAGCTCGACGAGGGTTCCCCAGGGGTAGGACGCAGTCTCCTGGTAGCGGCTGTCCTCAGGGTCGCTGTAGACGACGACAGTGTTGTTGTCACGGTCGATGAGCAGGTAGACGGGGATGTCGACCGCCGCGTAGCCGACGGGTTTGTCGATGCGGTCCCGTTGATCGGTGTCGCGGTCGTGCGAGGTGATCTCGACGACCATGAGTACGCCATTGGCGGCAGACCACTCACCATGCCCTTTGAAATGGCCTCGCGGCACTAGGGCCCCGTCGGTGCGTGCGCGACCCTTGCGGTAGGCCTCGGTCTTGACGCCGCGCTCGTGGTGGAGGCGCAGGTCGGGGCGGTGTTGCAGGCACTGCTCCAGCAGCCACATGTGGATCTCGCTGTGGTTGCCGTCCGGCATCGCCTTGACCTCTAGTTTTCCGTTGATGTACTCAAGCCGGACCGTCTCCGGAGCTCGCCGATCCAGCTCTTCGAAGTCCTCGACGCTGAGGGGGTCCTTTGTGCGAACCTTCCCGTCGACGAATTCGAGCCGCACGCCCTCCGGGGCCACGCCCGCGAGTTCCTCGAAGTCCTCGACTGGCATTTGCGGTCGTTCAGCGGTGCTGGGGGTCATGGCTTCGCCTCCTCCCCTCCATCGTGCCCCGGGGTGACGTCGTCGGACCGTAGGAGCGGTCATGCGGGTGTCCTCTCTCGTCGTTGGTTCATCGCGCCACGGATCTGGGCGGCGCGGGACTGGACCTCGGAAGGCGACAGGGGCGTGTTGGGGCTGCTGGGGGCGCGTTCGCCCCGGCATGCGCCGCAGATGCCGCCGGGCAGGGCCTCCGGGCGGCCCGGAGTGCGGCACTTCGCGCACTCCAGGATGCGGAGGGGCGGGCGAGCGGGTGGCCGTGCCGGCTCGGGCGGGAGCTTGTCGGTGAGGCGTCTGCGGAGGAGGGCGGCAGGGTGGTGGACGGGGGAGGGGAGCCCGCTGGTCAGGGCCTGGACGGCGTGTTCGTCGGTGGCGCCGCGGGCGAACCACTCCGCCAGCAGCGGGGCGAGGGCCGCGCAGTCGGCCTGGGAGAGGGAGAGGGCCGGGGCGGTGCGGCCGAGGGCGGCGAGGAGGATGTGGGCGCGGGAGCGGGTGGGGCGGGTGGGGCGGGCTCGGTCGGGGGGCTCCTCCGGCTCCGGTACGGCGCCCCGCGTGAACGCCGCCCACCAGTCATCGTCGTGTGCGGTACGGGACCACCACGATCGGGTGATCCAGCGACGGCTCCCCGGGTCGGTCAGATGTTCCCGGCCCCGCCTCAGGTGCCCTGCCCGTTGGAGGTTGTTGAGGGCGGTACGGAGGGCGCACTGGCCGTAGGGGAGCTGCTTGGCCAGCGTCTTCACGGAGATGTCGGCGCCGTCGGGGAGCCGGTCGACGTACCCGGCGATGGCGGCTTCGCGAGGCGGGAGATGGGCGAAGTCGTGACGGGTGCGGCGGTGTTGGTCCGGCGCGGACCGCTTTCCGTACCCCGGGTTGGCCATGGGGTGCGGGGCGGCGTGCGCGGGCGAGGGGGCAGCACTAAGCTGACTGTCAGCCATGGGATCGCTTGTTCCGATCTTGTTGGTCAAGCCCCCGCAGGTGTTGGTAGCGCCTGACGGGGGCTGTTTCGTCCGTTATCCGGGCACGCTAGACGATCGTGACTGTGCGTGGCAAGTCGAATGCGTCAAGTCAACACGCGGGGTGGGAGGGTGGGTTGAGGCCCTCTGACCATTCCTTGAAAAAGGCGTTCGGAGCTGGTCGCTTGAGCCTCGGGACCCCTTTTCACATCGCCCAGTAGTCGCGCTCCGGCAGTTCGACCCAGTGGTCCGGTGGGCCGATGACCGCGCGGGCGTCGGTGGGGCGGAGGCCGGTGCGGGCGAGGGAGTAGGCCACGGCCTTGTAGTGGTGGAGGTACGAGAGCAGGGCCTCCTCCGGGCTGTCCTCGGCGTACGGGCCGCCACCCGGGTGCAGGTCCCAGCCCTCGCAGACGCCGTCACGGTGGACGCTGCCCTGGTTGCCGCTCTTGGGGTTGGCGTAGAGGCCGTAGGAGACGGTGCCGGGGGAGAGACGGGCGTGCAGTCCGGGCATCGACGGGCCGTATCCCCAGGGCTGGGTGAGCACGCAGCCGCCGGGCACGGTTGTCACGCCGACCAGCAGCAGGGTGTCGTCCAGCTCGTACTCGTACGGGTCCGCCAGCAGGTCTTCCATCAGCCGGGCGTCGGCCGGCCTCGCCTCCAGACGGCGTATCGCCTCCTCGGCGTCGATCCCGGCGACGCAGGCCAGCCCCAGGCCGTCGTGGTGGAACTCGCCGAGCGCCGCGAGGAGCCTCCGGCTCTCCTCCGCCATCGCGCGCTCGGTCTCCGTCAGGGGCGGTACGCCCTCGGCCGGCGTGAACAGGTCCGGCTCCGGTCCGGCCAGACTCAGCCGGGCCGGAGTCCAGCCGCCGAACCCGCTCCACAGCGGGTCGGCTCCGGCGGCGGCGAGCGCTCGTGCGTTCTCGGTACGGCCGGCGACCACCGCCTCCCACAAGGCGGTTGCCCCGTTCTCCAGCGCGTCCACGTCGGCGACGCGGCGGGACAGCTCGGCGACGACCTCGGGCGAGCCGAAAATCGCCGCGCGGTGCAGGGGGCGTGAGCCTCCGGCGCCCCACCTCTCCGGATCGGCCCCGGCATCGAGCCGCCGCGTCACGTCCGCGTGGTCCAACCAGCCCTGGTAGTCCATGCCGGCCCACGCTCCGTCGTCCCGCCCTGTCATCCCGCGTCCCCTCCAGCCCGTCGATCCCCGCGACGCCACCCTCGCAGACGGCGCTGACAACGGGTGCCGACAACTGCCCGGGGGTCACTTCATCAGCGGGCGCTCCCCTTCACAGCCTCCACAAAGGCCGCCCAGGCGGCCGACCGGAACACGAGCTTCGGGCCGAGGGGGGCCGCCTTGGAGTCACGGACGGGGATGAGGGCGGGGTGGGCGTCGGAGACCTCCAGGCAGTCGTTTCCGCCGGGGCCGCTGTACGTGGATTTGCGCCAGCCGAGTTCGTGGTCAGGGATTCTGCTCATGCGTGTAATCCTCCGCCAACGCCTCGATCAGGGCCAGGGACTTCTCCTGCGAGAGCGCGGAGGCCACGAGCAGATCAAACACGAACCTCAGTTGGGTGACGGTGGCCGGATCGTCCTCCAGCCGCCCACTGCGCACCGCTTCGAGGTAGGCCAGCGGAGGGGCGTCCTCGAACTCCATCAACTTGAGGGCTCCCGCCATGCCCGCGTGTGCACCCGCGCTGAGCGGCAGTACCTGCACGATGGCCCGATTGCGGCGGGACAGGTCGGCAATGTGGCGCAGGGCTTCCGCCATCACTCCCCGACCGCCCGCTGCCCGGCGCAGCGCCGCTTCGTCAAGCACCATCCACAACAACGGCTTTGTTGGGTGGTCCAGCAGACGGGTCCGATCCATCCGGCCTTGCGTCCACTCTTTGATGGTCTCCGCAGGTGTCGTCGGGTCGTAAGCGCGGTTCACCGCCCAGGCGTACGCGGGTGTTTGAAGCAGTCCGGGGACCAGGAGCGGCGTGTACTGCCTGATCGCTGTCGCCTCAGCCTCCAACTCTGCTACGTCCACGAAGAACGCCGGGTACTTGGAGGTTGCCCCCACCCCGCAGTGCCGCGTGAAGAAGCCCCCGGCCGCCAGGACTTCGTCCAGCATCCGCGCTACCTCCGGCTGCATCCGTCGTGTCCCTGCCTCCAGTTGCCCGATGAATGAACCGCTCACGAATACCAGCTGGCCCAATTCGGCCTGGCTCAGACCCTTCCGCTCGCGCGCGTGCCGCAGCTCCGCCCCCAGCAGGGCCCGCGGCGATGACGACGGATCCAGATCCTTCGGCCCTGCCATGTGCACGCCCCTGTCCAACAGACGAGGTTGTTGGGATGCCGTATCTGGCCAGGTTAGGGGCGTGAAGGCAACGCTGTGTCGTGAAGCGGAAACTCAGCGTGGAGGTGCGGAATGGTGCTGCGGACCACCGAGGACGTCGTGGAGTCGTTGCGGGCGGCCCTGAGAGGTGTCGGTGTCGTGCTGCCCTCGCTCTGCGTCGATCCGGTGACCGGGGCGAGCGACGAGCCGTTCGCGCTGGTCGAGTTGGGGCGGTGCAATGTGCGGGTCGCGGAGCGGCTGGCGTCGGTGGTGAGGGGGGAACGGCCGCCGTTCGGGACGTTCGTGACGGACGTGCGGGACGGGCGGCTCGGGGAGGTCAGGGGGCATGTCGGCGGTGTCGTGCGGGTGCGGCCCGTCGTCGGCGGCAAGGAGTGGGACTGCCCGCCCGAGTCACTGGAGCCGGCGTCGCCGGACGACGTGCTGCGGGCGCAGGTGCGGCGGGCCAACAGGGAGCAGCGGCTGACCTGTTGAGCGCGGTGGTCGGCGGCGGCGACCCCGGTGACCTCATCACCTGGATCGCCGGGGTGACGGGTCGGCCGGGCTGCCGGGGGCGACGGCGGGGCGGAAACCGGCGTACGTCGCCAGGAAGCCCACGGCGTAGCCGGTCAGCAGACCGCCCGCGTAGATCGCCGCCGCCAGGGCCGGGCCCCGGTTCCCGGTGAGGAGCGGGAACAGGGCCCAGCCCGAGGGGCCGATGGCGGTGGCGCCCACCCGGTCGCCGAGCACCGCGAAGAAGCCGACGAAGGCGCCGCCCGCCGCCCCGCCCGCGCAGGCGGTGAGGAAGGGGCGGCCGAGGGGGAGCGAGACGCCGTAGATGAGGGGTTCGCCGACGCCCAGCAGGCCCGCCGGGAGCGCCGACCTGATGGTCGTACGGAGGTGGGTGTCGTGGCGGAGGCGGACGTAGACGGCGAGCGCCGCGCCCACCTGGCCGGCGCCGGCCATGGCGAGAAGGGGGAGCAGGACGGTGTAGCCCTGCTGCTGGATGAGCGTGGTGTGGATGGGGATCAGGGCCTGGTGCAGGCCCAGCATGACCAGGGGGAGGAAGAGGCCGCCGAGGATCAGGCCCGCGAGCGGCCCGGTGGTGGCGAGCAGCCAGTTCGCCGCGGTGCCGATGGCGGAGGAGACGAGACCGGCGGCGTACATCAGGCCGTAGAGCGTGGCCAGTCCGGCGACCAGGACGGTGACGGTGGGGGTGACCAGGACGTCCAGGGCGTCGGGGACGCGGCCCCGGCACCACCGTTCGACGTACGTCGCGAGCAGCGCCGCCGCCAGGGCTCCGAGGACGCCGCCCTGCCCGGGAACGAGCGCCACCCCGAAGGCCGTCACCTTCGCCACGCCCGGATAGACCACGATCGCCGCGACCGCGCCGCCGAGCACCGGTGTCCCGCCGAACACCTTCGCCGTGTTGTAGCCGACGAAGACGCTGATCAGGGCCATGAAGCCGGAGGCGATCGCGGCGAGGGCGGGGGTCAGGCCGGGCAGCCAGCCGGCGTTCACGAGCAGTCCGTCGAGCCCCGCGAGCACCCCGCAGCCGATCAGGGCGGGAATGAGCGGCACGAAGACGTCGGCGACGCGGCGGAGGGCGGTCTTGACCGGGGTCGCGTTACGCCGCACCCGCTCCGCCCGCAGCTCGGCCCCACGCGCGGCGAGCCGCTGCGCGGACAGCAGCTTGTCGAACTCGGCGGTCACGGTCACCACGGCCCCCGGCCCGATGACGATCTGGAAGGTGTCCCCGTCGGCCACCACCCCCAGCACCCCCGGAACGGCCCGTACCGCCTCCGCGTCCACGAGCGACGGATCGCCCAGCCCCACTCTGAGCCGGGTCATGCAGTGGGCGACGGAGGTGACGTTCGCGGGGCCGCCGACCAGGGGCAGCAGCGCGACAGCGGTGTCGTACGACGATCTCTGCACTCCCCGAGCGTGCGGGTCAGCCGCCCGCCGTGGCGAGCGCGGCGCGCAGATGGCCGCCGGACTCCTCCAGAAGGCGGGTGGCGGTGGGCCCGTCGACGCCGGCCAGGATCACCAGGACGGCGTCCTTCACCTCGCCGTCGGTGGCGGTGAGGGCCGCCTCGATCTCCTCGTCCGACGCACCCGTGGCGAGGGCCACGATCCGCCGTGAACGGGCCCGCAGCTTCTCGTTCGAGGCGCGGACGTCGACCATCAGGTTCCCGTAGGTCTTGCCGAGCCGGATCATCGTGATCGTCGACAGCATGTTGAGGACGAGCTTCTGGGCGGTGCCGGCCTTGAGCCGGGTGGAGCCGGTGAGCAGCTCGGGGCCGACGACGACCTCGATGCCGTGCTCGGCGGCGGCCGCGAGCGCGCTGCCCGCGTTGCAGGAGAGACCGACGGTCAGCGCGCCGAGGGCACGAGCGTGCTCGACGGCGCCGACGGCGTAGGGGGTGCGGCCGGAGGCCGAGATCCCGACGACCGTGTCGGACGGGCCGATGCCGAGCGCGTCGAGGTCCGTCCGGGCCAGCGCCGCGGAGTCCTCGGCCCCTTCGACGGACGTGACCAGGGCGGTGGGCCCGCCCGCGATGACCCCGACGACCTGCCCGGGGGCGGTGTTGAAGGTGGGCGGACACTCGGAGGCGTCCAGCACCCCGAGCCGCCCGGCGGTACCGGCCCCGGCGTGGACAAGGCGGCCGCCCTGGGCCATCCGGGTGGCGATGGCGTCGATCGCCGCCGAGATCTGCGGCAACCGGAGAGCCACGGCCCCGGCCACCCCCGCGTCCTCGCCGTTCATGAGCCGGGCGAGGTCGAGGGTGGGAAGCGTGTCGATCTCGGCGAACTCGGGGCGGAACGCCTCGGTGGTGAGCGTTTCGAGCGCGGTGCGGAGGGCGTGATGTTCGGTGGTCATTCGGATACGGCTCTTTCTGACTCGGTCGAGTGCACGCACCCGGGGGCGCGGGGCTGTATCGAATCTGCGGCTACCGCCGCGTGGGCGCGACCCGCCACGACGGACCGGCACGTACCCACGGTGATCAAGTCCTGCGGTCTATCGGGGCACACTCCGGTGCCGATGAGCCAACGCCTCGTACGACGCCGCCAACGCCGGCGCCGCCGCCTCGTACGTCCGCTGCGCCACCCCCACGAACAGACAGTCCACCACCAGCAGCTGCCCGGTCCGCGACGACATCGCCGCCGGCCGCAGCTCGCTCTCCCGCGAGGTGGACGTCGTCAGCACGTGATCGGCGTACCGCGTCACCGAGGACCCCGGCCGTCCGGTGACGGCGACGGTCGTGGCACCCCGCTCGAAGGCCACCCGCAACGGCTCTATGACATCCCCGGTCGCGCCGGAGTGCGTGATCGCTATCGCCACGTCCCCGGCCCGCAACTGCACCGCGTTGGTGACCGCGAGATGGGGATCGCTGTGGGCGTGCGCTATCAGCCCTATCCGCAGCAGCTTCTGTGTGAGGTCCTGGGCGACCAGTCCCGATGCCCCGATGCCGTACACATCGGTCCGCCGGGCCCCGGCCAGCGCGCTCACCGCGGCCGCCAACTGCGTCGTGTCGAGGCCGGCCGCGGTGTCCGCGAGGGTCTGCTGCTCGTCGTGCGCGAGCTTCGCGACGACGTCGGCGATCGGGTCGTCGACGGCGATGTCCGTGGTGATCGCGGGTGCCCGCCCCGACCGCTGCTGCGCGGCGAGCCCGGCCAGGGCGAGCCGCAGGTCGCGGTAGCCGGGGTAGCCGAGCAGCCGGGCGGTGCGGACGACGGTCGCCTCGCTCGTGCCGGTGAGCTCCGCGAGGCCGGTGACCGTGAGGGCCGCGCAGCCGGCCGGGTCCTCCGCGACGGCCTCGGCGACGCGCTGCACGGAACGGGTCATGGAGGGCGCGAGCGTCCGCACCTTGGCCGCGAGGGCGGCGGGAGCCGGTGGCGGGGCACCGGTTCCGTACCCGCCGAAAGTTTCCTTCACGCGTTCGGTCACCCATGAAAGATATTTTCGGTTCCGTCGCCCGGTCAAGACCGCGCACAATGGGACCATGGACCCCGTAAGCCCCTTGGAACAGGCGTTGCACGCCGCCCGCGCCCTGGTGCTCGCCGACCTGGTCGCCGGCGAGGTCGCCGAGGCGGACGTGGTGTCGCTGGTCGAGGACTCCGTCGTACAGCGGCGCTGGTGGGTCCAGCAGTGGCCGGACGGCGCGGAGTACGTGGCCGGGCTGGTGGCCCAGGACGTACAGGACGCCCTGCTGGAGCGGTACGGCCGCTGGCCGCTGTGCCCGGTGTGCGGCTCCGGCGACCCGCACGCGCTCGACGTCGAACCGGAACTCGGCCCCGACCCGCACTGGGTGTGCCACAAGGTGGGTGTGAAGGTCGCCTCCGTCGGCTCCCTGGCCGGTTCCCTGGGCGGCTCCCCGGGCGGGACGGCGTCCTCGTGAGGGTGCTCTCGTGACGGTGTACATCGACCCGCCGAACTGGCCGGGCCACGGCCGGATGTGGTCCCATCTGGTCAGCGACGTCTCGTACGCCGAACTGCACGCCTTCGCCGAGGACTTGGGCGTGCCCCGCCGCGCCTTCGAGCGCGACCACTACGACATCCCCTCCCACCGCTACGCGGACGCGGTGGCGGCGGGGGCGGTGGAGGTCGGCAGCCGCGAGGTGGTGCGGCTGCTGCACGGGGCGGGGCTGCGCCGGCGCAAGGGTGACGTGTCCCGCGGCTGACGGCCTCTACTCCACCCGCAGGGCGAAGGCCAGCCCCTCCTCGTCCTCGCTCACCTTGGTGAACCCGGCACGGGTGACGACCGCCTGGGACGGGGTGTTGGCCGCCTCGACGGTCGCGAACAGGGAGCGTACGTCGTCGCGGGCCAGGGCCCAGTCGGCCAGGGCGCGCAGCGCTTCCGTCGCGTAGCCGTTGCCGCGGGCGGCCTCGGCCAGGTCGTAGCCGATCTCCACCCGGCCCTCCTCGTCCGGGGCGGAGTGGAAGCCCATGCCGCCGACCGCGCGGCCGTCCGCCCGGCGGACCAGGACGAAGACTCCGAACTCCGGCCGGTGGACGCCCCCTTCGTAC
The DNA here is from genome assembly GCF_014645815.1 of Streptomyces fuscichromogenes. Lineage (GTDB taxonomy): Bacteria > Actinomycetota > Actinomycetes > Streptomycetales > Streptomycetaceae > Streptomyces > Streptomyces fuscichromogenes. The sequence continues at coordinate 248,135 of NZ_BMML01000015.1, forward strand.
GCCTTCAGCAGGAAGCCGGCGGCGTCCCGGGTGCCTTCGTAGGGGCCGCCGTCGATCCACTCGAAGCCCCCGTCCCCGCCGTGGCGCAGGTCGCGGGCTTCGGCGGGGCGGATGCCGACGAGGTCGAGGCGGTCGGCGGAGATGACGAGGTTGTTGCTCCAGCGCCAGTCGGTGACCGGGGCGCGGCCGGGCAGTTCGCCGCGGCCGGTGGCCCAGAGCAGGGTCTGCCAGGCCGTCGGGCCGGGCTGGACGTGCGGGAAGAGGTGGCCGAGGACGGCCTCGGCGAGTTCCTCGGCGGGCCGGTAGGGGATCTCCAGGCCGGTGGCCATGTCGTGGGTGTGGAGCAGCACTTCGGCGATCCCCATCGCGGCGAAGCCCGCGCGGTCGGCGCTGCGGAAGGGGTACGGGTGGAAGCCGCGGGCCGTGCGCGGGGTCGTGCGGACGGTGGCGGCGAGCAGCGCACCGGTGGTCTCGATGACGTGCAGCAGGCCGGAGTTGTCGGTGCCGTCGTCGAGTCTGAGCTCGAACGGCACGTAGGCGTCCTCGGCGCGGCCGGCCAGGTTGGCGGCGTAGGCGACGAGGTCGTCGGCGATGTGGACCGCCGTGTCATGGCAGTTCCAGTCCAGCCGACCCGCCCGCACGCCTGCCCAGTCCCGGTCCACCGCCGTCCGCAGGGCCGCCGTGCAGCCCGCGACGGCCGCTGTCACCTGATCCCCGCCCGTTTCACGCATGGGCCGCACCCTAGGACGCCGGATCCTCCGCGGTCGACAGCATTTCCAGCTCTGCCGCGAGGTTGTGGCGGGCGGCCGGCTCCCACTCGGTGCGGCCGTGGGGCGTTCTGAACAGCTGCGGAAGATCGAGGAGTTGGCGCAGAACCGCGGAACGGCCGGCGCGGAAGGCGTCGTTGGGGACGAAGTGGTACTCCTCGCGGACCTCGGCGGTGTAGGCGGCGTACGCGGCGGGCGGGGCGGCGAGGATCGCGAGGTCGGCGTCGCACAGGACCTCGCCGTTGCGGTCGCCGGGGGCCGGGTCGTGGGTGACGGTGAGCCGGACCAGGCGGGCGACCTCGGCGGTCCGCTCCGCGGAGATCCCGGCCTCGGGAAGGGCGCGTTCGGCCAGGCGGGCCGAGCGCTCCTCGTTCTCCGAGCGGTCCGGCAGGTACACCGCGTCGTGGAACCAGGCGGCGAGCCGCACCAGGTCCGGGTCGTTCGCGTACTGGGCCAGCACGTCGACGTGGTCGAGGACCGCGGTGAGGTGGGCGAGCGTGTGATACCGGCGCTGGGGCTCCTGCCAGCGCCGGATCAGCTCGTCGGCGTACGGGTCGGTGTCGGGCTGGGGGTCGGGCTGGGGGTCGGTCCGGCGGGCGTCTTCGGCCCTCGTCGTCCGGACGGCGCGCCGCCAGCGGAAGCGCAGTTCCTGGAGATCGGCCATGTGCGCATTCTCCCGGACCGGGCGTGGTGTCGGTCGGCGGGGGAGGAGGCGGCGGCCAGGCCGGTCCGCCACGGCTGAATACGGACGGTGTGTGACGGAGGCGGTCTCGCGGTCGGCGGTGCTCCCCGCGTACTCTGGATTGGACTAGACCTCCGGACTAGACCTCTTGCCAGAGGTGTCCGGGGAACACGGGGAACACCACGGAAGGGGCCCTATGAGCACGCGGGCAGTCCTGGAGGTGATCGCCCTCGACGCCGAGGACGCGGTCGCCGCCCAGGCCGGAGGCGCGGACCGGCTGGAACTGGTGACCGACATGGCGGCCGACGGGCTGACCCCGCCGCTCAGGACCTTCACCGCGATCCGGGCCGCCGTCGACATCGACCTGCGTGTGATGCTGCGGCTGGCGGACGGGTTCGCGGCGGGTGACGCCGACCGTCTGGTGGGGGTGGCCGGGCAGCTGCGGGCGGCCGGGGCCGACCAGTTCGTGCTCGGGTTCCTGGACGCGCACGGCGGGGTGGACCTGGACGCGGTGGAGCGGGTGGTGGCCGGACTGGACGGCTGCCGCTGGACCTTCCACCGGGCCATCGACCGGGCCGCGGACCGGGAGGCCCTGCGCAAGCAGCTCGCCGACCTGCCGGGCCTCGACACCTACCTCACGGCGGGGGCCGCGGAGGGCGTGGACGAGGGTCTGCCCAGACTGCTGTCCGAGGCTCGACGGCACGGCGATCCGGGCTACGAGCAGACGATCCTGGTGGGCGGCGGGCTACGGCTCGAACACGTGCCCGAGCTTCGGGCGGCGGGCATCGACGCCTTCCACATCGGCGGCGCGGCACGGCCGACGGGCTGGGACGGGGCGGTGTCGGAGGAGGCGGTGCGATCCTGGCGCCGGACGCTGGACCGGGCGGGGGACGCGGTACCGCGCTGAGACACACCCCCGGCCCATGCACACACGGGGCCGGGGCCTTCGGCTCCCTTCCGCGGAGCAGAGCCGCCGCGCTCTGCCGGGCGGAGCCGCCGCCTCTCGCGGAGCGGAGTTGCTGCGCTCCGCCGGGCGGAGCCGCGGCACGCCGGGCGGAGTTGCTGCGCTCTGCCGGGCGGAGTTCGTGCCTTCCGCCGGGCGGAACCGCTGCTCTCCGCCGGGCGGAGAGTTGGTGCCTTCCGCCGGGCCGAGTTGCTGCTTTCCGCCGGGCGGTGCCGCTGTCGGTGGTCGTCGGGGGTCAGTCGGCGGCGAGCAGGTGGGCGGGGGCGATTCGGGACAGTCCCCGGATCGGCACGGTCAGGGCCGCCGCCACCAGGGCGGTCGCGGCGAGCGTGGCCAGCAGTGCGGCGCCGGCGACCGTCAGCAGGTGTCCGTGCAGCACGCCCCGGCCGAGTGCCAGTACCCCGGCCAGACCGGCCACCGCGCCGGACAGGCCGCCCAGCAGGGCCAGTCCGATCCCCTCGCACAGGGTCAGCCTCGCCAGCTCGCGGTTGGTCCAGCCGGTCGCCCGCAGCACCGCGAGATCGGCGGCGCGTTCGCGTTGCGAGATGACCAGGACGTCGATGGCGCCGGCGGCACCCAGCAGCAGGGACAGGACGACGCTGAGGTAGTCGGCCTCGCGCGCCTGCGCCACCACGGCGCTGCCGAGCAGCGACCCGGCCACCTCACCCCGGAAAGCCAGCGTCAGGGCGAGCAGCACCGTGAAGGCGGCCACCCCCAGCGCCAGCCCCGCCGCGCCCAGCAGAGTGCGGCCGCGCACCCGCAACAGGTTGAGCAGGGCCAGTCCGGCCACCGAACGCACCGGGCGCGCCCGGCGGGCCGCCGTCACCGGGGGCCGGACGGCGTCCATCGGCCCCAGCCGGGTCGCGAGCCAGGCGGGGATCAGGCCCGCCGCCGTGGCCAGCAGAAGCGCCACCGGGAGCACGAGGAGGGATTTCGCGCCGGCTTCGGGCTGTCCCAGCAGCCGGCCCAGCACGTACGCGAGCACCGCGCCCGCGCTCCCGGCGGCGAGGCCGATCACCGCCAGTTCGCCGAGGACCAGGCGGAGCACCTCGCCGCCGCTCCAGCCCAGGCAGCGCAGCGTGCCGATCTCGGTACGGCGGGAGCGCACCGAGGCCAGCGCCGACTGGCCGAGGAAGAGCGCGCACACGACGAGGACCAGGACGAACAGCACCGCGCTCTTGGTGTCCACCGCCCGCAGGATGCGCAGTGCCACACCCTTGGCGACCCAGCCCTCCGTCACCCGCGCGGAGCCGCTCAGCGCCACCGTCTGCGGGGCGGGCGAGCTGCCGACGGTGACGTCGACCTGGAGCCGGGGGTAGGCGGCCCGGATCGCCCCGGCCACGGCGTTCACCCGTGCCCGGGAGGCGGCGTCGACGCCGGTCACTCCGGCCACCCGGATCCTGATCGCGCTCACCGGCGCCTTGTCCTGGAGGCCCGGGACGCGGCGGCTCTTGGTGAGCGCGGTGACGGAGTCCAGCGTGGTCAGCATGGTGGGCGGCGGGCTGAGGTAGCCGCCCAGATTGCGGTCGGGCCGCAGCGGCTTGCCGTCGAGCTTCGCCCGGGTCGCGCTGTCCGCGCCGGTGACCTGCGGTGTCCGGTAGGTCTCCAGCGGGGTGTCGGACAGCGGCGAGAAGCCGGGCAGTCTGCCGGTGTCGTAGCGGCCGACCAGGCGGATGTAGGGATTGGGCAGGCGCCCGGAGTCGACGCCGTCGCAGGTACCCAGCCCGATGCAGTCCGTGGAGGCGTGGCTGGTCACCTTCCGGTACTGGGTTCCCTGGTGGTTCTCCTCGGGGACGCCGGCGAACGGCTGCTCGTTCACGTTGGTGATCCACAGACCGCGCTTCTGCGGCGGCCGCGTCTGCGCGGCGAGGTCGCCGTCGGAGGTCCGGCGGTAGCTGACCGGGCCGACCGTCCAGTAGACCCCGGTGTCGAACGAGTCCTCGGTGAGCGCCTTCCGGTAGCCCTTGCTCAGGTCGACCCGGGTCCGGCCCACCGGGGTGCCGCGCAGGCCTCGGACGAAGCTGTCGGCCGTCGGGTTGCCCAGTTTCGAGGGCAGCTCGGCCGGGTCGCCGACGTCGAGCCGCTCGACGGCGGCGTCGAGCGTGCCGGCGGTCAGCGGGTTGCTGCTGAGCAGCGCCGGGATGTAGGAGTCGTGCTGTCCGTGGACGCTCTTGGCGGACGACACCCGCCACGGCTTGTCCTGCTCGGTGAGCATCCGGCCCGAGGTGATGGTGGAGCCCAGGCCCACCAGCTTGTTCTCGGCCGCCGGGTCGATGGCGGACAGCAGCACGGGGTAGCTGACCGGAACGTCGATGGTGGCCTTGTCCTGGCCGGACTGGCAGTTCATCCGCGAACTCAGGTCCGGGTCGAACGCCGACCTGTCCCTGAGGTCCTCGGCGATGATGTTCGGCTTCAACGGCAGTTGAAGGTTGAACTCGGTCTGCTCGGTCTTGTCCCAGTTGAAGTAGAAGCAGACGTCGTACTTCCCCTTGATCTGGTACCGCCGGGTGCTCTTGTCGACCGTGCCCGCTTCCAGGGTGTCGGACTCGAAGAGGTGGTCCGACTCCGACCCCGTCGTCAGGGGGGAGCGGGTGAGGTAGACGTACTCGTCGGAGGTGCGGTAGGTGCCCAGTCCGGAGGTGAGCGTCGGGCTGATGCGCAGGATCTGCCGGGACGCCTTGCCGTCCAGGAAGCGGGACACGTCGACGGTGACGGTGCTCGACACCATGAGGTAGCCGATGTTGGCGACCGGCGCGGCCACCTCGACCCCGGCCATGCCGCCGATGCGCCGGTACTGGTCCATGGTGATGCCGCCGAACGTGCCGGACAGGAAGTTCGGCGTGACCAGTCCGCTCTGCCGCTCCACGGCTGTCTGGGAGTCGGGCGGGCGGACCAGCACGTCGTACGCGGACCGCGCGTTCTTCCGTACCGTGCCCACGGTGGTCGCCTGGCTCGTGCTCACCGTCGCGGTCAGCAGGGTGAAGCTGGTCGCCGCCACCAGGACTCCGGCGGCCAGGGCCAGCGCGCGCCCGCGCCGCCGGAGCTGGTCGAGGATCATCGTGATCACGGGCGCAGACCCCCCAGCCGGTGCAGCACGTCGCCGGACGGCGTGACCCGCTGGTCCGAGATGATCCTGCCGTCCTGCAGCCGCACCACCCGGTCGCCGCCCGCGGCGACTTCCGCGTCGTGGGTGGCGATCAGCATCGTCATCCCGTACCGCTCGCGCAGCGACATCAGCAGGTCGATGATCTCCCGCCCGATGACGCTGTCCAGGTTGCCGGTGGGCTCGTCGGCCAGTAACAGCCCCGGCCGGTTGATCAACGCGCGGGCGACGGCGACGCGTTGCTGCTGGCCGCCCGACAACTGCGAGGGCAGGGCGTCGGCCCGTTGGGCCAGGCCGACCGCTTCGAGCAGTTCCATGCCGCGCGCCCGCCGATCGAAGTCCACTCTGCGCGGCAGCACGGGGGCGAGCACGTTGTCCAGCACGGTCAGCGCGGGCAGCAGGTGGAAGCGCTGGAAGACGAAGCCGATACGCCGCCGGTGGTGGTCCAGGTCGCGGCGCACCAGCTCCTTGCCGTCGATCTCGACGTGCCCCTCGTCGGGCTGGTCCATGCCGCCCGTCACGTGCAGCACGGTGGACTTGCCCGCACCGGAGGGCCCGGTCAGCATCACCACCTCGCCGGCCGCGACCTCCAGGTCGACCTCGTCCAGAGCGGTCAGCCCGGGATACCGGCGGCTCACCCCGCGCAACGCCACGCTCACAGCCATTGATGCAGCCTCGCCCTCATACCTCGCGGCACATACATTGCGGCAATTCAGGGGTATGTTGTCACAATGTAGAAGGGACGTATATGCCGCTCCACCACGCCGTGCTCGCCCTGCTGAACGGGCGGCCGAACCACGGATACGAACTCAAGGCACGCTTCGAGGAGGCCATCGGCCCGCAGTGGGGCGGCCTGAACATCGGCCACCTGTACCAGATCCTCGAACGGCTGGTCCGTGACGGCTATGTCTCCCGCTCGCAGGTCACGCAGACCGACCGGCCCGACAAGAACCTCTACACACTCACCGAGGCGGGCGAGGCCGAGCTGCGCTCGTGGGCGACCACCGCCTGGGTGCGCGTCGGCGGCTTCCGCGACGAACTCTTCCTGAAGCTCCTCGGCGCCGTCGCCCTGGGCCCGCAGGCCCTGACCACGCTGATCGAGGCACAGCGGCAGACCTACCTGTCCGAGCTCGCGGGCCTGGCCCGGCAGCGCCGGGCACACGCCGGCGAGCCGCTGGTCGCCGTCCTGATCGACGCCGCCATCGCGCACACCAAGGCCGACCTCGGACTGCTGGACAGCTCGGCCCAGCACCTGGGCCCGCTCGCCGCCGCCCAGGGCGAGGCCGGTGGTCACGGCGGGATGGGCGGGGCCCGCGCGGAGTCCGCCTAGCTGCGGCTGGGCAGCGCCCCGTCAGGGGCGCGGGGAACTGCGCGACCAGCCACGACGGCGCCGCACCCGGCACCCGCCGCACCCGGCACCCGGCGCACCCGGCACCCGGCGCACCCGGCACCACGCGGCGCTTCCGGTGCAAGACCGGCCGGCTCAGGCCAGCTGCGGCGGCAGCGGGGCCGCATGGGTCACGATCAGGCCGGACACGGCTCGGGTGAGGGACACGTACAGGCGGCGCAGGCCGGTGCGTTCGTCCGGTTCGCCGTCGACCACGGCCCCCGGCTCGTCGAGGACCACGTAGTCGTACTCCAGACCCTTGGCCAGGGACGCCGGGACCAGGGTCAGGCGGGTCTCGGCCGTGGTCTCCTCGCCGGGAGCCAGAGCGCCGATGCCCGCCGCCGTCAGCGCCGCCGCGAGCTCGGGCACGCGCGCGTCCGCCGCGATCAGGCCCGTCGAACCCTCGTTGCGGAGCAGCTCCTCGCACGCGGCGACCACTTCGGCGGTGTCCGTGACGGGACGCACGTCGAAGAAACCGGGGTTCTCACGGACCGAGGCGACCGGGGTGAGGCCGGGGGCGATGTACGGGAGGAGCCGGGAGGCGTAGGTGATGACGTCGGTCGGGACGCGGAAGCCCGCCGTCAGTTCCTCGACGACACCGTCCGACTTGCCGAGGTGGGACAGGGCCTCGGCCCAGCTCCGCGTCGCCCAGGGCGTGGTGCCCTGGGCCAGGTCGCCGAGGACGGTCGCCGACCCGGTGGTGCAGCGGCGGCCGACCGCGCGGTACTGCATGGGGGACAGGTCCTGCGCCTCGTCGAGGACGACATGGCCGAGCGAGTGCGTGCGCTGGACGAGGTCCGTCGTCTCGTCGATCAGCACCGCGTCGGCGGCCGACCACTTCGCCGACTTCACGCTGCGCACCGGCTTCGTCCAGACGATCGTCTTCTGCTCGTCCTCGTCGAGGATCCCGGCGGCGTGTTCCGCGAGGTAGTCCGCGTCCGTGAGCAGCCGCAGGACCAGCTTCGCCGGGTCGACCGGCGGCCAGATGTGCTTGACCGCCGCCTTCACCGCCGCGTTGCGGGCCACCGAGTCCTGCACGCGGTCGTCGGGCGCCTCTCCCGACCGCTCCATCTGGACCAGCACGGCGTGCGCGATGCGCTGTGGCAGGGCCTCGCGCGCCGCGCCGTACCGGATGCCCCGGTCGAGCAACTCCCGGACGATGTCCTCCAGTTCGTACGCCGGGACGCGCCAGCGGCGGGAGCCGCGCACCACCACGACCGGTTCGGTGGGCAGGGTGACATGCGCCTGGACGGCCCGGCGCAGGACCTCCGCCATCCGGGCGTCGCCCTTGACGATCGCGGCGGGCGCCTCGTCGGTGCCGCGTACCTCGATGCCCTTCGCCACCAGGTCGTCCACCGTCGCCTGCCGCACGGTCAGCTCGCCCAGCGCGGGCAGCACCTGCTCGATGTAGTGCAGGAAGGAGCGGTTCGGCCCGATCACCAGGGTGCCGGTGCGGGCGAGCCGCTCCCGGTGGGCGTAGAGGAGATACGCGACCCGGTGCAGGCCGACGGCCGTCTTCCCGGTCCCGGGACCGCCCTGCACGCACACCGTGCCGCCGAGCCCGCTGCGCACGATCTCGTCCTGCTCGGGCTGGATGGTCGCCACGATGTCGCGCATCGGGCCGACGCGCGGGCGCTCGATCTCCTGCTGGAGCAGCTTGCTGGTGCGGGCAGCCCCCGACGAGTCGGCCGGGTCGGAGAGGTGCTCGTCCTCGTACGCCGTGATGTCGCCGCGGGTGTACCCGAAGCGGCGGCGCAGCGCGACGTCCATCGGGTCCTTCCTGGACGCCCGGTAGAACGGCTGCGAGACCGGCGCCCGCCAGTCGATGACCATCGGGTCGCCGTCGTGGTCGTGCACGTGCCGGCGGCCGATGTAGAAGCGTTCACCGTCCGCGCCCTCGGCCTGGTCGGCGCCGGGGGCGTGCAGGTAGTCGAGGCGGCCGAAGAACAGCGGGGTCTCGCTGAGGTCGGCCAGTGCCTTGATGCGCTCGTCGATCTGGCGGGCGAGGACCTCGGCGTTGACCCAGTTCGCGGTGACGTCGCGGATGTCCAGTGACTCGACGTCCTCACGCATGGCGCGCAGGGCGGAGCGGGACTCGGCGAGGTGGGAGCGCTCGCGGGAGAGGGGGTCGGGGTGCGGGTCCGCTTGCGGGTCGCGGGCGGGCGTGGACAAGGGGGTGCCTCCGAAGGGCCTGCGAGTCGATGGCGCTGAGGTGTGGATGGCGCACAGGTGGCGATCAGCCGGCCGGTTTCCGTCCGGGCGGCGGCACTCCGGGGACGGAGGCGGGCAAGAGCGGAGATTGTAGTGAGCAGGGGGCGGCGGAGGCCAATGGATTTTCCGGGGGGCGGGCAGCCGCCGCGTCCCCTAGGGGAAGCGTCACCCGGACGGTGGGTCGGAGGTAGGGGGCGGGGTCCATCGGGGGGTGGACCGGGGGATGCCGGAAATTGGACCCGTGGACCGATGCCGTGCTTATGCCCGAAGTTCCACCATTGGGGTATGAGCGCAGCAACCATCCACCCAGCCCCCAGCAGCCCCCCGGGCGCCACCGCCCTCGACGGAGTGCCGCACGCCCACCACCGCCTGGGCGACGCCCTGCGCGCCGTCAAGGTCTTCGTCGGCGCGGCTTTCAGCGTCGCGGTACTCGGCGAGTACGGCGAGGAAGCGGGCATACGCCGCAAGTGACGGCATAGGGTCGCCCCCGTGCCGAACCGGACGGTGACGTCACCCCCCGCCTCCCCCGCCTCCCTCGCCTGCCCCGCTTCCCGCCCTCTCCGCCCTCTCCGCCCCCTTCACTCCCTCCTCCTGTCCCTCTCCTTGCTGACGGTCTCCCTCTGTTCCTTCGCCGCCCTCTGCGTCCTGCTCCGTGCCCCGATGGCCGATCTGCTGGTGTACCGGGCCGAGGGCGAGGCCGTGGTCCACGGCGGTGACCTGTACGGCTTCACGGTCACCGAATGGCGGCTGCCGGCGACGTATCCGCCCTTCGCGGCGGTCCTGTTCGTGCCGACGACCTGGATCCCCGTCCCGGCCCTGAAGGCGGCGTTCCTCGCGGGCAACGCGCTCCTGCTCGCCTGGCTCGTCGCCCTCTCCGCCCGGCTGTCCGGCCGCACGGCACCCCTTCCGCTGCTGTGCGCGGCCACCGGGCTCGCCCTCTGGCTGGAGCCGGTCTTCCAGACACTGCTCTTCGGCCAGGTCAACCTGGCGATCGCCGGCCTGGTCCTGTGGGACCTGACCCGCCCGCCCGGCGCCCGCGCCAGGGGCCTGGTCCTGGGCATCGCGGCGGGCGTCAAACTCACCCCGGCGATCTTCATCGCCTACCTGTTCCTCACCGCACGCAGAAAGGAGGCGGCCACCGCGACGGCGTCCTTCGCGGGCACGGTCCTGCTCGGCGCCGTCCTGCTGCCCGCGGCCACCGTGGACTTCTGGACGCGGCGCCTGTTCGAGACCGGCCGGGTCGGCAAGGCCTGGATCATCGACAACCAGTCGCTCCAGGGCCTGGTCGCAAGGGCGGCGGGCACCGAGACCCCGGGCCTGTCCTGGGCCCTCCCGGCGACCGTGCTCGCGGCGGCGGGCCTGTGGCTGGCGACCCGCGCCCACGCCCGCGGCTCCGACCGCTGGGGCATCCTGCTCACCGCGTTCACGGCCCTGCTGGTCTGCCCGATCAGCTGGTCCCACCACTGGGTGTGGTGCGTCCCGCTGCTGGCGGTCCTGCTGGCCGAGGGCCGGACGCCCGTCGCGGCCGCCGCGGCACTGGTCTTCACGGCCCGCACGATGTGGCTGCTGCCCCACCAGGGCGACCTGGACCTGCACCTGCCCTGGTGGCAGCAGCCGCTCGCGGCGCCCTACCCGCTGCTGGGGTCGGCGCTGCTGGCGGCCGCCGCGGTCGTCAGCCCTCCGCGAGGAGCTCGTCGGCGTCCATGATCCGGTAGGCGTAGCCCTGCTCCGCCAGGAACCGCTGGCGGTGCGCGGCGAAGTCCTGGTCGATGGTGTCGCGGGCGACGACGGAGTAGAAGTGGGCCTGGTGGCCGTCGGCCTTGGGGCGCAGCACCCGTCCCAGCCGCTGGGCCTCCTCCTGCCTCGACCCGAAGGTGCCCGACACCTGGACGGCGACCGTCGCCTCCGGCAGGTCGATGGAGAAGTTCGCGACCTTCGAGACGACCAGCACGCTGATCTCGCCCTCGCGGAAGGCGTCGAAGAGCTTCTCGCGCTGGGCGTTGGAGGTCTCGCCCTTGATGACCGGGGCGTTCAGGTGCTCGCCCAGCTCGTCGAGCTGGTCGATGTACTGGCCGATGACCAGGATCTGCTGCCCCGCGAAGCGCTTCACGATGGCCTCCGTGACCTTCCGCTTGGTCGCGGTGGTCGCACAGAAGCGGTACTTCTCCTCGGTCTCGGCGGTGGCGTAGGCGAGCCGCTCCGAGTCCGTGAGGTTCACCCGCACCTCCACGCAGTCGGCGGGCGCGATGTAGCCCTGCGCCTCGATCTCCTTCCACGGAGCGTCGAACCGCTTGGGTCCGATGAGGGAGAACACGTCCGATTCGCGGCCGTCCTCGCGCACGAGGGTGGCCGTCAGCCCGAGCCGCCGGCGCGCCTGGAGGTCGGCGGTGAACTTGAAGACAGGAGCCGGCAGCAGATGGACCTCGTCGTAGACGATCAGTCCCCAGTCGCGGGAGTCGAAGAGTTCGAGGTGCGGGTAGACGCCCTTCCGCCGGGTCGTGAGGACCTGGTACGTGGCGATGGTGACGGGCCGGATCTCCTTGCGCGTCCCGCTGTACTCCCCGATCTCGTCCTCGGTCAGACTCGTCCGCTTCACCAGCTCGTGCTTCCACTGCCGGGCCGAGACGGTGTTGGTGACGAGGATCAGGGTCGTCGACTTGGCCTGCGCCATGGACCCGGCGCCGACCAGGGTCTTCCCGGCCCCGCACGGCAGGACGACGACGCCGCTGCCGCCGTGCCAGAAGTTCTCCACGGCCTGCTTCTGGTACGGCCGCAGCGTCCAGCCGTCCTCGGCGAGCTCGATCGGGTGGGCCTCGCCGTCCACGTACCCGGCGAGGTCCTCGGCGGGCCAGCCCAGCTTCAGCAGGGTCTGCTTGATCTGCCCGCGCTCGGAGGGATGCACGGCGACGGTGTCGGGGTCGATGCGGGCGCCGACCAGCGGGGTGACCCGCTTGGAGCGGAGGATCTCCTCCAGGACCGGCCGGTCGGTGGTGGTGAGCACCAGGCCGTGCGTCGGGTGCTTGCTGAGTGTCAGCCGCCCGTACCGGTCCATCGTCTCGGCGATGTCGACCAGCAGCGCGTGCGGCACCGGATAGCGGCTGTACTCCACCAGCGCGTCCACGACCTGCTCGGCGTCGTGCCCGGCCGCCCGTGCGTTCCACAGCCCCAGCGGGGTCACCCGGTAGGTGTGGATGTGCTCCGGTGCCCGCTCCAGCTCGGCGAAGGGCGCGATCGCCCGACGACAGTCGTCGGCCCGCTCGTGGTCGACCTCCAGGAGCAGGGTCTTGTCGGACTGGACGATTAGGCAGGACACGCATACCTCCACGGATAGGATTGTCACCGTGACAGACAGCACACCTGCCACGGCTCGGGCCATGCCCCGTGCCCGGCACCGAAAGGGCGTTCCGGCCAGCGCGCCGGGGATGCGCGCTGCTATCTATGTTCGCCTATCGCGTGAAACGGACGAGACGACTTCTCCGGAGCGCCAGAGAGCGGCCTGCGAGGCGCTGTGTGAGGCACGTGGCTGGGACGTCATAGTTGTCGAGGAAGACATCGATATCTCCGGCTTCTCGCGGGGCCTCGACCGGCCGGGTCTGCAACGCATCCTGACCAGGCTCGCCGAGCTGGACGTGATCGTGTTCTTCAAGATCGACCGGCTCGCACGCTCGACGGTCGACTTCGCGGAGATCATGCGACTCGCAGAACATCAGAGCGTCGCGCTCGCGTCGGCGACGGAGCCTCTCGATCTCACGTCATCCATGGGCCGGGCCATGGCGAAGGTGATCGCGGTCTTCGCTGAGCTGGAGTCCGACACCATCGGCATGCGGGTGTCCAGCGCGCACGAGCACCTGCGCCGCGAGGGCCGCTACACCGGCGGTCGGGTCCCGTACGGGTACATGGTCGTCCCCAACCCCAACGGGGCGGGCAAGGTCCTCGCGGTCAACGAGGGCGAGGCCAAGACGATCAAGCGGATCGTGGAACGGGTCCTGGCCAAGGACTCGCTCATGCAGATCATCAACGACCTCAACAAGGCGGGCGATCCGTCGCCCGGCCACACCTCACGCCAGACCACGGGCAAGCGCAGCGACTCCAAGCAGTGGTACACGACGACGCTGCGGAGCTTGCTGGGCAACCCCCAGTTGCTCGGCCAGGTCATCGAGGACGGAAAGCCGATCCTGCGGACGGACGGTCTGCCCCTGGTCAACCGCCCGCCGATCCTCGACACGGACACCTGGCAGACGCTCCAGGACGAGTTGGAGCGCCGGGCCAACCCTGGTGAGAAGCGCCGGGAGGGGACGTCGCTGCTGCGCGGCATCATGCACTGCGGAGTCTGCGGCGAGCGCATGTACACCTTCAGTGGACGCAACGGTCAGCTCAGGTACCGGTGCATCGGCCCTCTCAAGTACCGCCAGCGGGCGGCGAAGGGGGAGGAGAAGCAGGGCGTGAAGTGCTACGGGCCGACCGTGGCGGGGGTGACCACCGAGGAGCACGTCACCGAGCAGTTCCTCGCGAAGTACGGGCACCTTGCCGTGATGCGGATGGTCCAGGAAGTCGGCGAGGACTTCCGTCCGCAGATCAGGCAGGCCGAGGAAGCGTTGGCCGACCTGCAAAAGGATCGCTATGACCGGGGCCTGTTCAGAGGCGACGACGGAGCGATCCGGTACGCGGAGCAGTACGCCAAGCTGGAAGAGCGACTGGCGACCCTGAAGGAGAGGCAGCGAACGGCGAAGCCGGGCGGCGTGAAGGCCGAGCCGACCGGCGAGACGCACTCCGAGCAGTGGAAGCGTTCGGACGTGGCTGGTAAGCGAGATTTGCTGTTGAACGCCGGCGGCTACGTGGAGGTGGCACCCGCACGGCGTGGCGGCAAGAAGCTGGACACGTCGCGTCTGGCGGTGTACTTCGGCGAGGAGGGGCACATGCGGCGGGCCGCAGCGGCGAAGGAGAGCGAACAGGAGGCCGAGGCGGCAGGCAGCCAGGGCTGACGCCGACGTCGTCGGACACATGCAGCGGCGCCCCCACCGGACCGACGAGGTGGGGGCGCCGCTTTCCCTATTCGAGTCAGGCGGCGTGCTGGTCGGGGTTGTGCCAAGGGCCGATGACCTTGATAGAGGGGCGGCAATACGACAGCGCTGCACCGTCGCGGGTTGTGAACTCGACTGTCTCTGCAACGAGTTCACAGAGAGCGTCCCCGTCCGCCTCGGACAGTGCCGTCCTCAGCGTGGGGATGGACTCTGCCAGGTCCCATGAAGGGGAACTGAGGCGGAAGCCGCCGAGGGCGTGTGCGTCGGCGAGGCGGAACGAGAGGCGAGTACTGGGCTGGGGTTCGTAGCGGGGTGCGGCTGTCATCAGGCCGGCCTTGATGGATTCGGGGCCGGAGATGACGACCCGCATGGAGGTTGATCGGGGCAGCACTTCGAATTGGTCGGTTTCGTGGCTGTCGTGGGACGGCGATTGCCTGCCAAAGAGCCGCCCGATGACCGTGGCGACTTCCTGAGTCGCAGTGGAGACACGCCACGAACCTTGACCGCAGTGGAAGCGGCCGACGAACGTCGTCTTGCGGTTGGTCATGAGAAAACCCCCTCCTGCTTGAGGCGCTGGGCGTGGGCTATGTCGTGGCGGACTTGGGCGGCGAGGAGTTCTTCGCCGGTGTTGGCTGCGATCGTGTTCGTGGCCACGTCGGGCTGCACGTGGCAGCAGCTGCCGTCCACTTCGTTCGGGCCGTCGGGGCCCACGGCTCACCGGCGTTTCACCGAGTGGTCGAAGGCCCGGGTATGGGCGAAGCTGCACCGCCTGGTCCTCGACGAGCTCGGCTCCCGCGGTGAGCTGGACTGGTCGCGCTGCGCGATCGACTCGGTGAACCTGCGGGCCCTGAAAAGGGGGACCTGACAGGTCCGAATCCGGTGGATCGGGGCAAGTACGGGTCGAAGATCCACTTGATCACCGAGCGGACCGGGCTGCCCCTGTCGGTCGGCATCTCGGGTGCCAACATGCACGACAGCCAGGGCCTGGAACCGCTCGTGCGGGGGCATCCCGCCGATCCGCTCGCGCCGCGGGCCGCGCCGTCGCAAGCCCGGCAAGCTGCACGGCGATAAGGGCTACGACTACCACCACCTGCGGCAATGGCTCCGCAGCCGGGGCATCACCCACCGCCTGGCCCGACGTGGCATCGACTCCTCCACCCGCCTGGGCCGCCACCGCTGGGTCGTAGAACGGTCCGTTGCCTGGCTCGCCGGCTGCCGCAGACTCCACCGCCGCTACGAACGCAAAGCCGAACACTTCCTCGCCATCGCCGCCATCGCCTGCACCCTCATCTGCTGTCGCCGACTCGCCAAATGAGATGACTTCTAATACTGCAACGGTGCCTACCGTGACTGTTGGCCAGGTTGGTCGTTGGTGTGGTTATGGGTGGGGAC
>NZ_BMML01000016.1 GCF_014645815.1 Streptomyces fuscichromogenes
CCCGACCCTGCTCCCCCGTCAGACCTCGGAACCGAGAAAACTCACGGCCCTGTAGCGCGCCCCAAAGGGGCGCGGGGAACTGCGCGACCAGCCACGAACCACCCGCAGCCGCCACACAACGGTCCCCCACGCCCCTTGGGCGCACTCTCACACCGTGATGATCGCCGGGTCGCTCACCCCGGGCTCCCCGTTCTCCACGTGCCCGGCGAACCGCCGCACAAAGCTCGCGTCGGCCGCCGACGTCACCGTCAGGTCGTACCACCGCTCGCTGTGGTTGAGATGCACGATGTGCGTCACGACGGCCCCGGCCCGCACCGTGAACGTCCGCCCCCGGCCCCCGTACCCGTCGGCCACCGCCAGCTTCACCGTCCCGCTGCCCTTGTTGGTGAACGTCAGCTCGATGTCGTCACCGTGCGGCCGGGCCGTGACCTCGGGCCCGGCCACCTTGCCGGGGCCCTGGAAGGTGCGCAGGAAGCCGTTCGGGCCGTGCACGGTCAGGTCGTACGAGCCGCCCGAGTACGCCGGGTTCCAGGTGTCGGAGACGGACTTGCCGGCCTCGGTGGTGTAGCTCCAGGGGCCGTCGGCGCGGTTGTTCGAGGTGACCAGGAAGGCGGCACCCGCGTGCGCGCCCGACGCGAAGGTGAGCGTGAACCTGCCGGCCGCCGCGTCCAGCGCGCCGTCCACCAGCGGGGCGTACCTGAGCGGCCGGGTGGGCCGGGAGCCGCGCTCCTGCCGGGGCAGCGCCGGGTTCGCGGGCGGGGTGGGCACGTAGTCGGGGTGGCGGTTCTTGTCGGGCGGCTGGTAGCCGTCCGTGGTCGGCAGCGCCACGGGCCTGGTGTCCTTGCGGGAGAAGTCGAACGCGGCGGTCAGGTCGCCGCTGACCGCGCGCCGCCAGGGCGAGATGTTCGGCTCGTGGACGCCGAAGCGGGCCTCCATGAACCGGATGATCGAGGTGTGGTCGAGCGTCTCGGAGCAGACGTAACCGCCCTTGCTCCACGGGGAGACGACCAGCATCGGGACGCGCTGCCCGAGGCCGTAGGCGCCGGCGGGGTGGCTCGCGTTGCCCGCGAAGAGGTCCAGGGCCGGGTCGACCGTGGATTTGCCCTGCGCGGCGGAGGACGGCGGGAACGGCGGGATCAGGTGGTCGAAGAAGCCGTCGTTCTCGTCGTACGTGATGAACACGGCCGTCTTCGCCCACACCTCGGGGTCGGACGTGAGCGCGTCGAGGACCTGGGAGACGTACCAGGCGCCGTAGTTCGCGGGCCAGTTGGGGTGCTCGGTGAAGGCCTCGGGGGCGACGACCCAGGAGATCTGCGGCAGCTTGCCGCCCTTGACGTCGGCCTTGAGCCGGTCGAAGAAGCCCTCGCCCTTGCTGGCGTCGGTGCCGGTGCGGGCCTTGTCGTACAGCGGGTCGCCGGGCTGGGCGTTCTGGTACTGCTTGAAGTAGAGCAGCGAGTTGTCGCCGTAGTTGCCGCGGTAGGCGTCCTGGATCCAGCCCCAGCCGCCGGCCGCGTCCAGGCCGTCGCCGACGTCCTGGTAGATCTTCCAGGAGACGCCCGCCTTCTCCAGGCGCTCCGGGTAGGTCGTCCAGCTGTAGCCGGCCTCGTCGTTGCCGAGGACCGGGCCGCCGCCCTGGCCGTCGTTGCCCGTGTAACCCGTCCACATGTAGTAGCGGTTCGGGTCCGTCGAGCCCATGAACGAGCAGTGGTAGGCGTCGCAGATGGTGAAGGCGTCGGCCAGCGCGTAGTGGAACGGTATGTCGTCCCGGTTCAGGTACGCCATGGTCGTACTGCCCTTGGCCGGCACCCACTTGTCGTACTTGCCGGCGTCGACGGCGCTGTGCGTGTCGTTCCAGCCGTGCGGCAGGTCCTGGAGGAAGGCGAGGCCCAGGTCGTCGGCGTCCGGGTGGAAGGGCAGGATGTCCTTCGTGCCGTCCGACTGGCGCCACACGGACTTGTCGTTCTGGGTGACCGGACGCGGGTCGCCGAAGCCGCGAACGCCTCTGAGGGTGCCGAAGTAGTGATCGAACGAACGGTTCTCCTGCATCAGGACGACAATGTGCTCGACGTCCTCGATCGACCCGGTGCGGTGGTTCGCGGGCAGCGCGGCGGCACGCTGGACGCTGCTGGACAGCGCGGTGAACGCCGTGGTGGCGCCCGCGAGTTGGAGGAATCGGCGCCGGTTTACTTCGGACATGGGTGAGCGACCTCTCATCCTGACGCACGGGCTGGCCGGAACAGGGCGGATTGTGCGCGGGTGCGAGTGTTCCAAGGGCATCGAACGTCAGGGAAGGGTCCGGTGGCGCGGATGTGAATCTCGGCGGTACGTGAGGTAGGTGGTCGGCAAGGAGACGGAGCCGGCCGCGGCGGGGCACGGTGACCGCGGCCGGCCCGGCGCGTCAGCTGATGAAGGAGCCCGCGGCGCAGGCGCTCGCCGTCACCCACTGGTGGGACAGGATGTTGTCGTTCATGTTGTTGCCGTCG
This sequence comes from Streptomyces fuscichromogenes, assembly GCF_014645815.1. Lineage (GTDB taxonomy): Bacteria > Actinomycetota > Actinomycetes > Streptomycetales > Streptomycetaceae > Streptomyces > Streptomyces fuscichromogenes. Next base: position 2,484 of record NZ_BMML01000016.1, read on the forward strand.
GTGAAGTGGTCGCGGGTGAGGTCGTCCACGTAGAGCTCGCCCGGCTTCAGGCAGCCGTAGCCGCCCGAGTAGTTGGCGAAGTAGTAGAAGGCGACGACGTCCTTGCCGCCTACGTAGCCGCTGTTCATCACGGAGGAGGCGACGTTGCCGACGCCCTGGAAACCGCCGGAGCCGTCCGCCCAGTTGGCGTCGTTGCCCGCGGTGACGCCGAGCAGGCCGCCCGCGCAGTCCCAGTCCTTCCAGGCCCGCACGTTGCCGTCGCGGCCCGGCCACTGCGCGTTGCAGCCGGCGGAGGCCTGGGCGTTCACCGGCAGGGCGAAACCGACGGCCGCGAGGGCCAGTGTGGTGAGGGCGAGGGTCATTTTGCGCATGATGAATCCCGTTCTGCCTCGTCGGAGGCGGTCGGTGTGGGAGAGGGCCGCGGCGGGCGCCGCGGAGTCATGGGGCAGCGGCAGGTGTCAGGTGCGGGCGGGCACGAGCCGTTCGGCGCGCTCCAGCGCCTTCAGGCGCACCTGCCGGTAGGCGTCCAGCCGGGCGCCGTACTCGCCGTCCAGCCGGGCCAGATAGTGGGCCTCGCGGTTCCGGCCCACGGACTTGAGGGAGACCTCGCGGGCGCAGGTGGCGTCGGCGACCGCGATCCGGGTCTCGGCGGCGAAGCTCCTGGCCTCCTCGGCCCGGGTCTGGACCGCGGGGTGCTCCCGGGTGGCCTGCCGGGCCGCGTCCGGGTCCGGATAGGGATGGCCGGCCCGCTTCATGCAGGCGGACCACGCGTGCACGGCGGCGGTGAACCGCTGGTCGTGCAGGAGTCTGCCGACGTAGAGCGGGCGCAGGTTGCTCGCCGTGGTGTCGAGCCGGAACCAGGTCTGCGGATCGCCGTACAGCTGTCGCTCCGCCTCGCCGTCACAGCCGCCGGTCTGCTTGCTGACCTTGCCCCCGCCCGGCAGGTCGGTGCGCAGCAGCAGGGCCCGGCGGCCACCGTCGAGCGCGGTGTCGTACGCGGCCTTCCGGGTGGCCGTGAGGCCCTTGCGGTAGGCGCTGTTGGGGTTGCGCAGCCGGGCGCGGTCCTCCTTCGCCGTGATCCGGCTGCCGTATCCGTAGGTACGGGCCCAGCGCACGTCGTCCTGGACGTAGCCGAGCGGCCTGCTCTCGGCCAGGCTCAGCGGGCGGTCCGTCCAGTAGCGGAACCCGTGGCGCGCCATGCACCGCGCGACCAGCCGCTGTTCGGCGTCCGAGACCCGCAGGTCCTGCGCGTAGGTGAGATCGCGGACCCGGTGCCCGGCGGCGGGGGCCGGGCCGTCGCCGGACGTCCGGGAGCAGCCGGTGAGAACGAGCGCGGCCACTGCGGCGACGGCGCTCAGCCGCGCGACCCCGCGGCGGAAGGCGGTGCGCTTCATCGGACGGCTCCCTGGCGTAGGGCGAACGGCTCGGTGTTCACGTGCGGTTGACGCCGCCGGCGGGGCGTTCGTATGACATGCGGCCGCGGGGAGTTTCCGCCGCCGCGGATGTCGCCGCGGATGTCGCGGCGGATGTCGCGGCGGATTCGCGGACGCGGTCATACGAGGGCCGGCCGCCACCCGTCCCCCGCACAGGGACCGCTATGGCAACCCACAGAAACCAGCCAACTGCGGCCAGGGGCCGAGCGGCTCCCGCAGCGCCACAGGGACCGGTCCCCGTTCGGCGTACCGGGTGTCCCGGCCCTTTCGTCCGACCGGTCGGACGGAACGGTTCCGGACATGACGGCCCGGTTTTTCGCCTGCCCTGTCGATCGCCGCCGATATCGTTGTCGGCATCCGCGGGGCGGCGATCGGGGACCGATGTTCGAAGTGCGTCTGCTCGGCCCGGTGGAGGTCTGGGAGGGGGACGGGCGGGCCCCGCTGGGCGGCTCACGGCCGCTGGCCGTCCTCGCCGCCCTCGTCGTCCACCTGGGCGAGGTGATCTCCACCGAACGCCTGGTCGACTTCGTCTGGGACGAGGAGGCGCCCGCCACCGCGGGCGCCCTGGTCGCCACCCATGTCTCCGCCGTACGCCGGGCCCTGGCCCGCATCGGCACGGCCGAGGTGATCCGCACCCGGCCCCCGGGCTACGTGGTCGACCTCGCCCCGGCGCAGGTCGACGCCCGCCGCTTCGAGGAACTCCTCGCGGCCGGGCGGTCCCTGGGGCGCACGGAGGAGGCCGCCGACGCGCTCGCCGAGGCGCTGGGGCAGTGGCGGGGCCGGGAGGCGTTGGAGGGGCTCGGCCAGTCGTTCGCCCGGATCGAGGCGGCCCGGCTCGCCGAGCTGCGGCTGGTGGCCGAGGAGGAGTCCTACGGGCTGGCCCTGGAGCTGGACCGCGCGGACGGCACCATCGCGCCGCTGCTCGCCCATGTGGCCGCGCATCCGCTGCGGGAGCGGCCGCGCGGCCAGCTGATGACCGCCCTGTTCCGCACCGGCCGGATCTCCGACGCGCTGCGCGTCTACCAGGAGGGCCGCGCGGTGCTCCGCGACGAGCTGGGCATCGACCCGGGACCGGAGCTGCGGGAGGTGCACCGGGCGGTCCTCGCCCAGGACACCGCGGTGCTGGGCACCGGACCGGCCGCCCGGCCGGTGCCGGCGCCCAGGAACAGCCGGCCGGGCCGCCCCGCGCCCTCCCATCTCCCGCCCGACATCGCCGACTTCGTGGGCCGCGCGGATCAGGTCGAGTGGGCGACCGAGCTGGTGCGGGGCGTCGGCGAGACCGGCCGGACCGCGCCGCCGATCGCGGTGATCTCCGGGCGCTCCGGCATCGGCAAGACGGCCCTCGCCGTGCACGTCGGCCACCGCACCGCCGACCTGTTCCCGGACGGCCGTCTCTTCGTGGATCTGCGGGCCGCCGACACCACCCCGCTGGAACCCGCCGACGCGCTGGCCCGGCTGCTGCGGGCGATGGGCGTCGCCCCGGACACGCTGCCCTCCGGCGTCGAGGAGCTGACCGGCCTGTACCGCACGTACATCGGGCACCGGCGGACCCTGATCGTCCTGGACAACGCGGCCGGTGAGGCGCATCTGCGGCCCCTGCTCCCGCCGGGCCCCGGCTCGGCGGTGCTGATCACCAGCCGTCGCCGGCTGGTGGCGCTGGAGGGCGCCGCCCATCTGGACCTCGCCGTACCGGACGAGGCCGAGGCCCTCGACCTGCTGCGCCGGGTGGCCGGTGCGGGGCGGACCGGGGCGGAGCCGGAGCGGGCCGCCGAGATCGTCGCCCTGTGCGGGCGGCTGCCGCTCGCGGTGCGCATCGCCGGCGCCCGTCTGGCGGCCCGTCCGCACTGGGCGCCCGGCCGGCTGGCCGGCCGGCTGCGCGACGAGCGCCGCCGGCTCAACGAACTCAGCGCCGGCGACCTGGAGTTGCGCACCAGCCTGGAACTCGGCTACGCCGACCTCGACCCGCAGGAACGCCGGGCCCTGCGCCGCCTCGCCCTGCTGGACCTGCCCGACTTCGCGGCCTGGATCGCCGCTCCGCTGCTCGACATAGGGACGGAGGAGGCCGAGGAGGCCGTCGAGCGGCTGGTGGACTGCCACTTCATCGACGTGATCGGCGTCGACGGCACCGGCCTCGCCCGCTACCGCATCCCCGACCTCGCCCGCGAACACGCCCGCGAGCGCTGCCTGTTCGAGGAGAACGCCGAGGACCGGGCGGCGGCGGTGCTGCGGCTGGCCGCGAGCTGGCTGGACCTCGCCCGCAAGGCGGCCGCCCGGGGCCCCGGCGGTGCGACCCGGCACTTCCCCGAACCGGCCGCCGTCCGCCCGCTCGACCCGGCGACCGAGCAGGAGCTCCTCGCCCGGCCCGCGGCCTGGTTCGCCGCCGAGCAGGCCGGTCTGCTGGCCGCCGTGACCCACTGCGCCGACCACGGCATGGCACGCACCGCCCGCGATCTCGCCGGGGCGCTGATCGCGAGTTCGGCCGCGCTGTACAACCAGTTCGACGCCTGGTCCCGCGCGCACACCGCGGCCATGGCGGCGGTGCGGCGCGGCGGAGACCTGGAGGGCGAGGCCTGGCTGCTCGCCGGACTCGGTCAACTCCGTTATGAACAGGACCGGTTCGAGGACTCGTTCGCCTACTTCTCGGACGCGCTGCGGCTGTTCGGGGAACGGGTGCCGAACGGGGCGGCCGTGGCCCTCGCCGGGATGGGCACCGCCCGCCGCGAACAGGCCCGCTACACCGAGGCGCTGGAGCTGCTGGAGGCCGCGCTGGAGCGGTACGGCGACAGGGGGGACGTGGCGGCCCGCGCGGGGGTGCTGTACGGCATCGGCTATGTGCACCGGGAGCAGGGGCGCGGCCCGGCGGCCCGGGAGGCGCTGTCCGGGGCCCTCACGCTGTACCGGGCCGCGGCCGACCTGCACGGCGAGGGACTCACCCTGCGCTCGCTGGCCCTGTGCGAGCGGGCCGAGGGACGGTACGCCGAAGCCGGACGGCAACTCCTCGACGCGTTGCGGGTCTTCACCGGCCTACAGGACACCCTCGGCATCATGTACACCGAACAGGCCCTGGCCAAGGTGGAGTTGCGCACCGGCCGGACGGAGGAGGCGGGACGACGGCTGGCGCGCTGCCTGACGGTGGCCCGGGAGCGCCAGGACCGGTTCGGCGAGGCGCTGGTGCTGCGCACGCTCGGGGAGCTGCGGCTGGCGGCCGGGGACGCCGACGGGGCCCGGGAGCCGCTGGAGCGGGCGGCGGCCCTCTGGACGGAGTTGGGGCTGCCGCTGTGGCGGGCCCGTACGGTGCGGGACCTGGCCGCGGTGTGGTCGGCGGCCGGCGAGACCGAACGGGCGCGGGCCGCGCGGGCGGAGGCGCTGGCGGTGTTCCGGTCCCTGGGCGGACGGGAGGCGTGGGAGCGGGCGGGCGACGAGGTGTCGTAGCCACGTCCCGGGCGGGCCGGCGGGCGGAGCCGGACGGCGGCTGCAGAAGGCCTGGTGACGCGCTTGCAGGGAAGCTGCAGGGCAATTGCAGGGGAGCCGGGCACGCTGTTCCGCGTGACGGACATCATCACGCTCTCCGACCCCCGGGTCGCCGAGGTCGCCGAGCAGGAGTGCGGCGAACCGCTGGTCGACCTGCGGGAGACGCCCGGCCTGCGGATCGACCTCCGCCAGGCCGACGCCGACGGCAGCTTCGCGCACCTGCGCCTCGGGGCGCTGCGCCGGCTGCTCCAGGCGCAGTCGCTGCTGCCCGCCGGGGTCCGGTTCCTGGTGGTCGAGGGGTATCGGCCGCCCGGCCTGCAGCGCCGGTACTTCGAGCAGTACGCGGCGACCCTGCGCGCGGCCCACCCCGACGCCGGTCCGGACCGGATCCGCGAGCTGGCCAGCGCCTACATCTCCCCGCCGGAGGTGGCTCCGCACGTGAGCGGCGGGGCGGTGGACCTGACCCTGTGCACCGCCGACGGCACCGAGCTGCCGCTGGGCACGGAGGTCAACGCCACCCCGGAGGAGAGCGCGGGCGCCTGTCGTACCGGGGCACCGGGCATCGGCGCCGAGGCGCGTGCCCACCGGGCGTCGATGAGCCGGGCGCTGACCACGGCCGGCTTCGTCAACTACCCCACGGAGTGGTGGCACTGGTCCTACGGCGACCGGTACTGGGCCCTGCTGAGCCGGGCACCGGCCGCCCGCTACGGGCCCGCCCCGGCTCCGGTCCGACCCGCCTGACCGAGCGGACCGGACACCTTCCACGCACGACCCGACGCCCGACGACCACCGACCACCGACCACCGACCACCGACCACGACCACGACCACGACCACGACCACGACCGACCAACGGGGGACGACCATGGACAGTCACGGCGGCATGTGTACGCGGGACCCGCGCGACGCCGCGGACGACGGCTTCGGGCACCTGAGCCCGGGAGAGTTCGACGCCTCCTTCACCGCGGACATGCCGAGACTGCGCAGGCGGCTGCTCGCGCTGACCGGCAATCCGCACGACGCCGACGACCTCCTCCAGGAGACGTATCTGCGGCTCTCCCGGCGGGCCCGGGCCCGGACCCTGACGCCCCAGCAGCATCCGTACGCCTACACCTGCACGGTGGCGCTGAACCTGCTGCGCGACTCCTGGCTGCACCCCTCCCGCCGGGAGCACACCACCGACCGGCTGCCCGAGGCCGGCTGGGACGGCGGCCTCGGCAGCTACGAGGCCTCGGCCACCACGCTCGCGCTGCTGAGCGTGCTCTCGCCGAAGGAGGCGGCCGCGGTGATCCTCGTCGACCTGGAGGGGCTCACCCATGACACGGCGGGGGAACGGCTCGGCGCCCACCGCGGCACCGTCCAGCGCAACCGGATGCGGGCGCTGGCCAAGATGCGCGCGGCGCTGACCCGTTGAGCTCCGGGTGCCGCGCCCCCACGGGGGTGGGACGCGGCACCCGGTGGATCCGCCCGACCCCCGCACCCGGCTCCGAGTCGACGAAGGACGTACACCTTGAACCTCACCACGCCTGCCCGGACGCTCGCGGCGGTCGCGGCCCTCGCGTTGGCCCCGCTGCTGCCCGTCACCGCGCACGCCGCCGCCCAGGACACCTCGTGCGGGGTGCTGGCCTCCGGTGCCTCGGCCACCGCGCAGGCCGCCGTCGAGGCGGCCTGCTCCCAGATCGGCGTCTGGTACAGCTGGGGCGGCGGCCACGGCGCCACGCCCGGTGCCACGTACGGCTACTACGACGGCTCCGACCCGGACAGCCTGCACGACAACGAGCGCAGGGGTTTCGACTGTTCGGGCCTGATGCGCTACGCGTACTACCGGGCGACCGGCAGCGACCTGCTGAGCGGCACGGCCGACGACCAGTTCCACAGCCCGCAGGCCGCGGCCCGCTTCTCGGCGGGCCAGGGCACCGCTCCCCTGGTCCCGGGTGACCTGATGTTCTGGGGCAGCGGGTACATCCACCACGTCGCCATGTACCTGGGCGCGGGGCAGATGGTCGAGGCGTACGAGTCGGGCACCCACATCCGGGTCACCCCGGTCCGCACGGGCGGCGACTACGCGGGCGCGATCCGCGTCAACCCGTCCGGCACGCCGGTGCCGCCGCCGGCGAACGGCGGTTCGACCTTCGAGACGTGGGGCACGGGTGTGCACACGCACTCGACGCCGAGCGTGCACGCCTCGGTCGTCGACACCTTCGCCGGCCCCACGCAGGTCTCCGTCCAGTGCCAGGAGCACGCGGAGGAGGTGAGCGCCGAGGGCTACACGAACGACATCTGGGCCAGGCTGGCCGACGGCTCATGGATGACCAACATCTACATCAAGGGCCCGGCCGAGCTGCCCGGCATCCCGGACTGCGGCGGCGACAACCCGCCGCCGCCGAGCGGGGGCAGCACGGCGGTCCAGACCTGGGGCACGGGTGTGCGCACGCACAGCGAGCCGAACGTGAACGCCTCTGTCGTGGACTACTTCGCGCAGCCGACGACGGTCAACGTGGTCTGCCAGGCGCACGCCCAGACGGTCACCGCCGAGGGCTACACCAACGACGCCTGGTCCAAGCTGACCAACGGCGCGTGGCTGACGAACATCTACCTCAAGGGCCCGGCCTGGCTGCCGGGGGTCGCGACCTGCTGACCCGAGCTCGGCCAGGGGGTGCCCGACCCGTCGGGCACCCCCTCTCCCTGCCGCAATCCCTACTCACTTTGTTGTCTATGGAAGGCCGACCGCTGTTCGAGTCTGCGCAGCGCCAGCTCCCCCCAGCGGAGGTTCTCCCGCTCGAAGGACATCCCGCGCAGCAGGGTGAGGTACGGGCCGACGCGCTCCGCCTCGGCGAAGTACGCCTCCTCCGAGCGGCCGGCGAGCAGCCGCTGCCGTATGCGTTCGTAGCGGGCCAGTTTGGCGGTGGCCCACTCCATGCGCCCGGCGACGGCGGCACGGACCGCGTCGAGGTCACCGGCGTCCGCGCACTGCACCTTGACCAGCAGTTCGTCGCGGACCACGGGCGGCCGGGCCGGGGGTTCGGCGGTGTACGCGCGGACCGCGTCACGGCCTGCCGGAGTGAGGGAGAACAGCCGCTTGTCGGGGCGGCGCTCCTGCTCGACGACACGGGCGGTGACCAGCCCCTCGGCCGCCATGCGCTCCAGTTCGCGGTAGAGCTGCTGGGGCGTGGCCGTCCAGAAGTTGGCGACCGTCGCGTCGAACCCCTTGGCGAGGTCGTATCCGGAGGCCTCGCCCTCCAGCAGGGCGGCCATCACCGCATTCCGCAGAGCCATAGGCGCACGCTAGCATGCACCTACTCAACTTTTTGAATAGGTGAGGTGACCCTCCATGCCCCTCGTGCCCCCCGTGCACCCGTTCCGCGAGGCCGTCGAGAACGGCGACATGGACGCCGTGGCCGCGCTGCTCGCCGACGACGTCGTCTTCACCAGCCCGGTCGCCTTCAAGCCGTACCCGGGCAAGGCGATCACGGCCGCGATCCTGCGGGCGGTGTCGCAGGTGTTCGAGGACTTCGCCTACGTTCGGGAGATCGCGAACCCGGACGGCCGCGACCACGCCTTCGTGTTCACGGCGACGGTCGCCGGCAAGCGGCTCCAGGGCTGCGACTTCCTGCACTTCGACGAGGACGGGAAGATCGACGAGTTCACGGTGATGGTGCGCCCGCTGTCGGCCGCGCAGGCGCTGTCCGAGGCGATGGGCGCCCGGTTCGAGCAGATCGCCCAGGAGGCCGCCGCCGCCCGCTGACGCCGGCGGAAGCGGCGGGCGGGTCACCCTTTGCCCCCGCTGAAGTTCCGCCACTGGGGCCCGGTCTGCCGCCATTCCGCGTCCCATTCGGCGAGGCGGCGGCGCATCAGCTGCCGGCGGACCAGCCGGCCGCCGCCCCACACCACGGTGGCGACGAGCGGGCCCACGAGGACGGCGGTCGCCAGGGACTCGCAGGCGGCCTCGGTCTGGTTGAGCGGCGGGTCGACCAGCTGTTCGCCGTGGTTCACCCAGACCTGCAGCCGGCTGCCCGCCACGGCGGTGGGCAGGGCCTCGGCCAGGCCGGTGCGGACGGTGCCGTCCGCGCCCGTCCAGCGCACGGTCACCCATGACTTCCCCACGTCGTAGCCGGTGAGGACCGGTGAGCCGGCCGCCGCGTCCTCGGTCAGCCGGGCCGACACCGGGTGGACGGCGGCGCGCCGGTCGGCGAGGTTCCGGTGTACGGCCGCGCCGGCCGCCGCGCCGGCGAACAGCCCGCCGAGGAGGGCCAGGGTCCAGACGGCGAGCACGATCCAGGCCTCCACGACGTCGCTGTGGCGTCGCAGCGGATTGCGCCGCCAGCGCCACAGAGGCCTCCTGGCCGGGCGAACGCGACACGTCCTGCTCATGGTCCGGCGCCTCCTTCCGGGGTCCGGGACGTACGGCCGCGGGCGGCCCGGCTCAGGCCGGCGGCACGTGCTCCGGGTGCGGCACGTGCTCCGGGTCGGGAAGATCCGGGTCGAGGTCCGGGCGGCGGGGCGGACCCGCGAGCGCGCAGTCCACGGCGACCACGCCCGCCACGCCCCGCACCCACCCGGCGGCCACCGGGACCAGCCCGGTGTCCGGGACCCGGCCGGTGAGCGTGACGACGCCGTCACGGACCCGCACCGTCACCGGTTCGGCCGGGCCGGGGAAGAGGTGCGGGACGATGTCGCGCCGGATCTCGTCGGCGATGTCCTCGTCGGCCCGCAGGAACACCTTCAGCAGGTCGGCACGGCTCACGACGCCCCGCAGCAGACCGGCGGCGTCGACCACCGGAAGCCGTTTGACGCCGTGCCGGGCCATCGTGCGCGCGGCCTCGGGCAGCGGGGCCTCGGGGCGGACGGTGACGGCCGGGACGGTCATCAGTTCCGCGGCGGTGACCGCCGTCGCCTTGGTGCGGTCGGCTCCCGGGCGGCGGCCGGGGACCTCGGCGCGGGCCTGCTCCTTGCGCAGCAGGTCGGCCTCCGAGACGACGCCGACGACCCGGCCGTCGTCGTCGAGCACCGGGACCGCGCTCACCTGCCACCGCTGCATGGCCTGCACGATGTCCTTGAAGGCCGCGCCGTGGCGCAGGGCGAGGACGGTGTGGGTCATCACGTCGTTCACGACGTGTGGAGTGCCGGTCATGGCGACCTCCGTCCAGGGTTCGGCTGCCGTGGTCCGACACCCCCAGAATCGGTCATCGGTGCCGTGCGGGCATGGGCCGAACGGTCCCGTTCCCGGTCCCGGGCCGGCGGTGCCGGTGGTTCGACGCTACGGCCGGGACACCGGCACCCGCCACACCAGCGTCGTACCGCCGTCCCCGGGACAGTCCCAGTCCAGTCGGCCGCCGAGCTCGGCCGCCCGTTCCGCCATGTTGCGCAGTCCGCTGCGACGGCCGTCGGGCGGGATGCCGACGCCGTTGTCCCTGACGGTGAGGACCAGTTCCCGGCCGTCGGTGGCCAGGGCGATGTCCGTGCGGTCGGCGTGCGCGTGCCGGGCGACGTTGGTCAGGGCCTCGGAGAGGACGGCGACCGCGTGATCGGCGATCTCCTTGGGCACGTCGGTGTCGATCAGCCCCTCCATGCGGACGCTCGGCGCGAACCCGAGCGTCGGGGCCGCCTCGCCGGCCACCCGCACGGCGCGGGCCCGCAGCCCGGTGCCGGCGCCGCCCTCCCGGGCACGCAGTCCGAAGATGGTCGATCTGATGATCTTGATGGTCTCGTCCAGGTCGTCCACGGCGCGCAGCACCCGCTCGGACGCCTCCGAGTGCTCGATGAAGCGCCCGGCGCTCTGCAGGGTCATCCCGGTGGCGAACAGCCGCTGGATCGCCAGGTCGTGCAGGTCCCGGGCGATCCGGTCGCGGTCCTTGAGCACCGCGATCTCCTCGGCGTCCCGGCGCCGCTCCGCCAGTTCCATCGCGATGGCGGCCTGGGCCGCGAAGACCTGCAGCGGCTCGGTCTCCTTGGTGGTGAACAGCGGCTGACCCGCCTCCCGGGCCAGCAGCACCACACCGCGCACCCCCGCCCCGCCCGTGCCGATGGGGATCGCCACCGCGGGGCCGAGCCCGTGAAAGCGCGGCGGCTCGGGCGAGACCCGCTCGTCCTGGTTGACATCGACGCTGGTCACCGCCGCGCCCTGGGCGAACGCCAGGCCCATCAGGGTCCGGTCCATGACCAGCACCAGCCCCCGGTGGTCGTCGGCGTCCATGCCGACGGCGATCTCCACGGTGAGCGAGTCGGTGTCCGCCATCGGGGTCGCGACGGCGGCGAGCGCCGAGCCGGTGATCTCCCTGGCGTGTTCGGCGATCAGCCCGAGGGCCTCGGCGCTCGCGCTGCCGGACATCAGGCTGTGGCTGATCTCCGCGCTCGCCCGCAGCCAGCGCTCGCGCAGCCGTGACTCCTCGTACAGCCGGGCGTTGTCGATCGCCACCCCGGCCGCCACGGCCAGCGTGGACGTCACCGACACGTCCTCCTCGTCGAACTGGCCGCCGCCCCGCTTCTCGGTGAGGTAGAGGTTGCCGAAGACCTGCTCACGGACGCGGATCGGGACGCCGAGGAAGGAGTTCATCGGCGGGTGGTTCGGCGGGAAGCCGTACGAGGCCGGATGCTCGGAGAGCTTGGTCAGACGCAACGGCTCTGGGTGGCGGATCAGCTCGCCGAGGATTCCGTGGCCTTCCGGGAAGGGGCCGATCCGGGCGATCTCCTCCTCGGTGACGCCGACGGTGTGGAACGCCGACAGCCGCCTGCCGTCGGGGCCGATCACGCCGAGGGCCCCGTACTCGGCGTCGACCAGCACGGCCGCCGCCTCCACGATGCTGCGCAGAGCCTGCTCCAGGTCCAGTTCCCGGCCTACCGAGAGCACCGCCTCCAGCAGGCTGTGCACCCGGTCCCGGGTGCCGCGTGCGGCGTCCAGCCGGGCCTGCAGCTCTTCCAGCAGCTCGTCCAGCCTGAGCTGCGGCAGCCGCACCCGGGCCGCCTCGTGGCTCTCCACCGCACTCCTCCCGACCCCGTCGACTCGTACACCGGCAGGTCCGGTCAGAGCCAACGGTAGTGGGCACCGACCGCGTCGGGCACCCGGATCGGGCAAGTCCCGGGCGGCGCATCCGCCCCGCTCCGCCGTCACGGAGTATCCGTAACGGGTGTGCCGCCCGTGGCGTAAGGGCCGACCGGCCCCCGACGGGTGACCATCGGCACCTGCCGCGGGGCACGGACGGGGCGAGACTGGGCGCAGGAGCGGCGCCGTTCCCCCGCGGTGCCGCTCCGCCCGTGTCCGCGACACCGACTCACAGAGACCTGCCATGGCCGACGACCGCACGTACGCAGCGCCGCCGACGCGCCGGAGCATCGAGCTCGACAGTGCCGAGGCGCTGCGGCTGCTCGGCAGCGTGTCCCTGGGGCGCATCGTGTTCACCCAGCGGGCGCTGCCCACCGTCCGCCCGGTGAACCACGTCCTGGTGGACGGTGCCGTCGTCATCCGCACCCACGAGCGGGCGGCCCTCACCGCGCGCACCCGGCAGTCCCACGGCACGGGGGTCGTCGTCGCCTACGAGGCGGACGACATCGACCCGGTCAGCCACCTCGGCTGGAGCGTGGTGGTCACCGGCTACGCCCGCCTGGTCACCGACCCGCTGGAACTCGCCCGGTACGAGGCGCTGCTGCACCCCTGGGTGGACCGGGCCATGGAGCACACGGTCCGTATCCACCCCGGTCTGGTGACGGGCATCGCCCTCGTCGCGGGCGACCCGGCGGACGCCGGCTGAGCGGGCGCGGGGTCAGGGGACGGGATCCAGGCCGTACAGGGTGCGGCCGCCGGTCAGTTCGCGGCCGGTGACCAGCTCCGGCTCGATACGGACGAAGACCTCCCGGGGCGACGGCACCCAGGACCGGGGGCCGTCCCGGACCAGCCGCTCGTGTTCGCGGGGGTCGCCGACCACGGTCGCGCGGCCGGTGACGACGACGCTCCAGCCGGCGTGCGCCACGGCGTCGACCTCGTCGGCCTCGAAGGCGACGACGGCGCCGTCGATGGCCCGCACCAGCTCCGAGGCCTCGGACGTGCGCAGCACCACCGCTCCGTCGCGGTCCAGGCCGAAGTTGACGGGCAGTACGGCCGGCAGCGCCCCGCGCGTGTGGACGATACGGCCGACCGGCACCCCGGCGAGCAGTCTCAGGCACTCCCGCCGGTCGAGTTCACGGAATCCGTCGTTGGCGTACATCGGCCGTCCCGCCTCTCAGGTCTGTCACGTCGTGCCGCCGTGGTGCGCCGGCCCGCGGGGGCGGACAGCCGTGCCGCGGTGAACGCCGCGAGACCGCCGGGACCCGCGCTGCCGACGGCGACGACGGGCTCCTCGACGGCGGTGTCCGGTGTCGCCGGAGCCGCCCCGCGGGTCCAGCCTCTCCCGGCCCGGTGCGGGACCGCTTGGGCCGTCCGGCCCCCGCGGGCCGCCGGACGGGCCCGCGCTCGGCCCGCGCACCCCAGGACGGGCCGTTCGGGCCTGCCGCCGGGGGTGGAGGGGGCCGAACGGCCCTTCCGCGCGACCCGCCGACTGGACTTCGCTCTCTCCATGGCCGAAAACCACCCGGGGTCCGCGACGTACCGCACGACCCGTACCGACGGCGGCGCCACCGTCGTCACCCTGCACGGCGAACTCGACCTCCTGGCGGTTCCGGTCCTCTCCGCGGCCCTCGACAACCTGACGTCCGGCGCGCGGCCCGATCTGGTGCTCGACCTGAGCACCGTCTCCTTCATCGACTGCTCCGGCCTCAGCCTGCTGTGCCGGGCCCGCAACCGGGTCCGGTACCGCGTCGGCCGACTGCGCCTGGTCACACCGGACGACGGCATCCCGCGGCTGCTGCGCCGCACCGGGCTCGGCGACACGTTCGAGCTGTACTGCGGCCTCCCCGAGGCCCTCGCCGGCAAGCAGGTGCCCGGAGCGGTCGCCTGACCGGGCCGTCCGGTCACCGGCGACCGGACGTCAGCCGGTCCAGGTCCAGTCGGCGACCTCGGGCAGGTCGGTGCCGTGCTCGCGGATCCAGGCCTCGTGGCGGGTACGTGCGTCGGCCATCTGCTGGCGCACGCCGGCCGCGCGGACGGCGAGGCCGGGGACCCGGTCGATGACGTCCATGACCAGCCGGTAGCGGTCCAGGTCGTTGCGGACGACCATGTCGAACGGGGTGGTCGTGGTCCCCGACTCCTTGTAGCCGCGCACGTGCAGGTTCGCGTGCCCGGTGCGGCGATAGGCGAGACGGTGGACCAGCCAGGGGTAGCCATGGTAGGCGAAGATCACCGGTTTGTCGGTGGTGAACAGGCCGTCGTACTCGAAGTCGGTCATCCCGTGCGGATGTTCGTCCTTGGGCAGCAGCCGGGTCATGTCGACGACGTTGACCACCCGCACGGCCAGCTGCGGCAGATGGCGGCGCAGCAGCTGGGCGGCGGCGAGGATCTCCTGGGTGGGCACGTCACCGGCGCAGGCGAGGACGACATCGGGTTCGTGGGAGCCGTTCTCGGTGCCGGCCCACTCCCAGATCCCGGCGCCGCGCGCGCAGTGCACGCGGGCCTGGTCCATGGAGAGCCAGTCGAAGCAGGGCTGTTTGCCCGCCACGATCACGTTGACGTAGTCCCGACTGCGCAGGACGTGGTCCGCCACCGAGAGCAGGGTGTTGGCGTCCGGAGGCAGGTAGACGCGGACGACCTCGGGGCTCTTGTTGAGGACGTGGTCGACGAAGCCGGGGTCCTGGTGCGAGAAGCCGTTGTGGTCCTGACGCCACACGTGCGAGGTCAGCAGGTAGTTGAGGGAGGCGACGGGCGCCCGCCACGCCAACCCCCTTGACGTCTTCAGCCACTTGATGTGCTGGTTGACCATGGAGTCCACGATGTGCACGAACGCCTCGTAGCAGGAGAACAGCCCGTGCCGGCCGGTGAGGAGATAGCCCTCCAGCCAGCCCTGGCAGAGGTGTTCGGAGAGGATCTCCATCACCCGGCCGTGGTGTTCGAGATGTTCGTCGACCGGGAGCCGCTCGGCCTGCCAGGCCTTGCCGCTCACCTCGAACACCGCCTGCAGCCGGTTGGAGGCGGTCTCGTCCGGCCCGACCAGCCGGAAGTCCCGCCGCTCCCCGGTGTCCCTCATGACCTGGGCCAGGAAGTCGCCCAGGACCCGGGTGGGTTCGTGCAGGGAGGTGCCCGGCTTGTCGACGGGGACGGCGAACCCGTCGAGGTCGGCCAGGGGCAGATCGCGGACGAGGAGGCCGCCGTTGGCGTGCGGCGACGCGCCCAGCCGCTTCGCGCCGTCGGGGACAGCGGCCAGCACGTCGGCAACGGGCCGCCCGTCGGGACCGAACAGTTCCCCGGGCCGGTACGAGCGCAGCCACGCCTCCAGCTGCCGCAGGTGCTCGGGGTTCTCCCGGACCCCGGCCAGCGGCACCTGGTGGGCCCGCCAGGTGCCCTCGACGGGCACGCCGTCCACCTCGGCCGGGCCGGTCCAGCCCTTGGGCGTGCGCAGCACGACGACCGGCCAGTGCACGCGCCCGGTCACGCCGTCCTCGCGCGCCGAGCGCTGCATCACGGCGATCCGGTCCAGGGCGGTGTCCATCGCCGCGGCCATGTCCCGGTGCACCTGGTGCGGGTCGTCGCCCGTGACGTGGATCGGGTCGTGGCCGTAGCCGCGCAGCAGCGAGTCGAGTTCGGCCTCGGGGAGGCGGGAGAGCACGGTCGGGTTGGCGATCTTGTAGCCGTTGAGATGCAGGATCGGCAGGACGGCACCGTCGTGGACCGGGTCGAGGAACTTGTTGGAGTGCCAGGAGGCGGCCAGCGGCCCGGTCTCCGCCTCACCGTCGCCGATCACACAGGCCACCAGCAGGTCCGGGTTGTCCAGGGCCGCGCCGTAGGCGTGCGCGAGGGAGTAGCCCAGCTCGCCGCCCTCGTGGATCGACCCGGGGGTCTCGGGGGCCACGTGGCTGGGCACCCCGCCCGGGAAGGAGAACTGCCGGAACAGCCGCGCCATCCCCTCGGCGTCCCGGGAGACGTCGGGGTAGGTCTCGCCGTAGCTGCCCTCCAGCCAGGAGTTGGCCAGCACGGACGGGCCGCCGTGCCCCGGCCCCCACACGCACAGCGCGTCCAGGCCGCGCGCCTTGATCACCCGGTTGAGGTGGGTGTACACCAGGTTCAGGCCGGGCGAGGTGCCCCAGTGGCCGAGCAACCGCGGCTTGATGTGCTCGGGTCGCAGCGGTTCGGTGAGCAGCGGGTTGGACATGAGGTAGATCTGGCCCGCGGCGAGGTAGTTGGCGGCCCGCCAGTGCGCGTCCAGGGTGCGCAGTTCGTCGTCGGACAGTACGGTGGCGTCCTGGTGTTCGACCTTGGACATCGGATGGCTCCATGGGTAGGTCATCGGGCGGTGGAGGCGGCATGGCCGGCAAGAAGGCGGCGGAGCTGCCGCGCAGGGTGTACGAGGCGGAACTGCTGCGCCTGCAGACCGAACTGGTGAAGCTTCAGGAGTGGGTGCGGGCCACGGGCGCCCGCCTTGTAGTGATCTTCGAGGGGCGGGACGCGGCCGGCAAAGGCGGCACGATCAAACGGGTGACCGAGCACCTCAATCCGCGCAGCGCCCGGATCGCGGCGCTGCCGAAGCCCACCGAGCGCGAGCGCACCCAGTGGTACTTCCAGCGGTACGTGGAGCATCTCCCGGCGGCCGGGGAGATCGTGCTGTTCGACCGGTCCTGGTACAACCGGGCCGGCGTCGAGCATGTGATGGGCTTCTGTACGAAGGAGGAGTACCAGCTCTTCCTGCGGCACTGCCCGATCTTCGAGCGGATGCTGGTGGAGTCCGGGATCCTGCTGCGCAAGTACTGGTTCTCGGTGAGCGACACCGAGCAGCAGGACCGGTTCCGCAAGCGTCTCGACGATCCGCTGCGGCGCTGGAAGCTCTCGCCGATGGACCTGGAGTCGATCACCCACTGGGAGGCCTACTCCCGGGCGAAGGACGAGATGCTGGTCCACACCGACGTCCCCGACACGCCCTGGTACCTCGTGGAGAGCGACGACAAGCGCCGGGCCCGGCTGAACATGATCGCCCACCTGTTGTCGACCGTCCCGTACCACGACGTACCGCCGCCGGTGCTGGAACTCCCCAAGCGTCCGTCGTCGACCGGCTACGAGCGCCCGCCGCGGGATCTGCAGACGTACGTCCCCGACCACGCGGCGAGCCTCTGAGCGGCCGGCCGGCGCGGTCACGGCGGAGGGCGGGCGTCGGCCGGAGTTCCGGTGCGCGGGCTCCTGCACTGCCATGACGGTGATCCCTTCGGGGCGCGTCGGGACGGTGCGTGCTCTTCCTGACGCCGCCCACTCTGCCGGGGCGGACCCGGGCGCGCGGGTGCCGAAGGTCGGTGCCCGTTGGGCTGAACGGCCCTGTCCGCGAGGCCGGTTGGACATGCACACGGCGTGTGCGACATGGTCCGGCGCGGACCGCGGGATTCTGAGCTCACCGGACGGAAGGCGACGCATGACCCACGGCAGCGACGGGCACCCGGGGTGGCAACGGCTGGTGCCCGGCCTCGTCTCGCTGCTCGGCTACCGGCGCTCCTGGCTGAGGGGCGACCTGCTGGCCGGGGTGACGGTCGCCGCGTACCTGGTGCCGCAGGTGATGGCGTACGCCGGGGTGGCCGGGCTGCCCCCGGTCGCCGGCCTGTGGGCGATTCTGCCCGCCCTGGCCCTGTACACGGTGTTCGGCTCCTCCCGGCTCCTGTCGGTGGGTCCGGAGTCGACGACCGCGCTGATGACGGCCACCGTGGTCGCCCCGCTCGCCGCCGGTGACCCCGGCCGGTACGCGGTGCTGGCGGCCGCCCTCGCCGCCGCGGTCGGCCTGCTCTGTCTGATCGCGCGGGCGGTCCGCCTGGGCTTCCTGGCGGACCTGCTCTCCCGCCCCGTGCTGATCGGCTACCTGGCCGGGGTGGCCCTGATCATGGTGGTGGACCAGCTGCCCAAACTCACCGGGGTTCCGGTGACGGGATCCGAGTTCTTCCCCCAGCTCTGGTCGTTCTTCACGCACCTGGGCGAGGCCCGGCCGGCCACCGTGGTCTTCGCGGCGGCGGCCCTGCTCTTCCTGTTCGTCCTCACGCGGTACTTCCGGGCGCTCCCCGGCCCGCTGCTGACGGTGGTCCTGGGCACGGCGGCCGTGGTGGCGTTCGACCTCGACGGCCGTTACGGGATCAAGGTCATCGGCACCGTCCCGGCGGGGGTGCCCGCCCTCGCCCTGCCGGACCTGACCGAGCTGCCGCGCCTGGTCCTGCCCGCGCTCGGTGTCCTCCTGGTGGCGTACACGGACTTCATCCTCACCGCCCGCGCGTTCGCCGGGCGGAGCCCCGCCGAGGGCCCCGGACTCGACGCCGACCAGGAGTTCCTGGCCCTCGGCGCGGCCAACCTCGGGGCGAGCGTCCTGCACGGCTTCCCGGTGAGCAGCAGTGCCAGCCGCACCGCCCTGGCCACCTCGGCCGGGGCCCGCAGCCAGGCGTACTCCCTGGTATCCGGCGCCCTCGTGCTCGCGGTCCTGCTCTTTCTCAGCCCCCTGCTCACCCGGACGCCCGTCGTGGTCCTCGGCGCCCTGGTGGTCTACGCGGCGACCCGCATGACCGACCTCGCCGGCTTCCGCCGCCTGGCCGCCTTCCGCCGCCGTGAACTCCTCCTCGCGCTCGGCTGCCTGGCCGGGGTCCTCACCCTGGACATCCTGTACGGCGTGCTGGTCGCCGTCGGCCTGTCGGTGGCCGAACTGCTGACCCGGGTGGCCCGCCCGCACGACGCGGTCGAGGGCCTGGTGCCCGGTGTGGCCGGCATGCACGACATCGACGACTACCCCACCGCCCGGACGATCCCCGGCCTCCTGGTCTACCGCTACGACTCGCCCCTGTTCTTCGCCAACGCCGAGAACTTCCACCGCCGGGCCCTGGCCGCCGTCGACGGACAGAGCGAGCCCGTCCGCTGGTTCGTCCTCAACACCGAGGCCAACGTGGAGGTGGACATCACCGCCCTCGACGCGGTCGACGCCCTGCGCCGCGAACTGACCGCGCGCGACGTCGTGTTCGCCCTCGCCCGGGTGAAGCAGGACCTCCTGCAGAGCCTGGAGACGTACGGCCTCGCGGACGCGGTCGGCCACGACCGCATCTTCCCCACCCTGCCGACGGCGGTGACGGCCTACCGCGAGTGGCTGGCGGCGCGGCCGGACCGGTAGCGGGGCCGCGGCCGTGCGGCGGGGGTCCGGGCACGACCGCGCGGGGCGCGGCCCGCTTCGCACCGAAGGTCCCGGGTCGGGGACGTACCGAAGGTCCTGGGCCGGCGGGCCGCTCGGCCCATGGCCGGAGCGGCCCCGGCGCCGCACGCTGGCAGTGCCGGCTCGCAGACACGTCCCGTCACACGTCCCCTCACACGTCTCGTCACACGTTCCGTCCCGGGAGGCATGTCATGAACGCCCCGTCGACCCCCAGCATGCTGCGCGCCCTGCCCGCCGGGCAGCAGCGGCAGCTGATGCGCCATGCCCGGGAGGTCTCCTTCCCGCAGGGGACCCGGCTCTTCGAGGAAGGCGGTCACGCCGACCGGTTCTGGATCATCCGCACCGGCCGCGTCGAACTCGACATGCACGTCCCGGGCCGCCGGGCCGCCGTCATCGAGAGCCTCGGGCACAACGAACTGGTCGGCTGGTCGTGGCTGTTCGCACCCCCCGTGTGGCACCTGGGCGCCGAGGCCACCACGCCGGTACGCGCCTACGAGTTCGACTCCGCGACCGTGCTGGACCTGTGCCGACAGGACCCGGAGCTGGGCAACGCGGTCGGCCGGTGGGTGGGCCAGGTGCTCGCGCACCGCCTGCGCGCCTCCCGCAAACGGCTTCTGGACCTGTACGCCCCGTACGGCGCCGGCGCGAGCGTCTGACGCCGTCCCGGGCGCCGGCGACCTGGGCGACCTGGGCGAACAGGGCCGGGGACGTGGGGCCGGGGCAACAGGGGCCGGTCGGCCCTAGTACGACCGGCCCCGGCGGGCGATGATCCTCATGGGCAGCCCGCAGTCTGCCTTCCGTCCGGGGACAGCCGGCGACAAGGGGACGTCATGCCAGAGCCACGCACCTTCTCGGCCCAGGACCCGATCCGCGTGTTCCTGCTCGACGACCACGAGGTCGTCCGGCGCGGCCTGACCGACCTGCTCGACGCGGAGCCCGACATCTCGGTCGTCGGCGACGCGGGCACCGTCGGGCACGCCCTCGCCCGCGGCCCCGCGCTGCGCCCGCACGTCGCCGTCCTCGACGTCCGCCTCCCGGACGGCGACGGGATCACGGTCTGCCGGGAGCTGCGCGACCAGATGCCCGACCTGGCCTGCCTCATGCTGACGTCGTTCGACGACGAGGACGCCCTGCTGGACGCGATCATGGCCGGGGCGTCCGGCTATGTGCTCAAGCAGATCAAGGGCTCGGACCTGGTCTCGGCGGTCCGTACGGTCGCCTCGGGCCAGTCGATGCTGGACCCCGCGACCACGGCCCGCCTCATGCGCTCCCTGCGCGCCGACCCCGCTCAGACCCCGTCCGTGCCGCCGGAGCTGGCGAGCCTGTCGCCCCGCGAGCGGGACATCCTCGCCCTCATCGGCGACGGGCTGACCAACCGCGAGATCGGCGGGAAGCTGTACCTCTCCGAGAAGACCGTCAAGAACCACATCTCCCGCCTGCTGGCCAAGCTGGGCGTCCAGCGCCGCGTCCAGGCCGCGGTCCTCGCCTCCCACCTGGAACAGCCGGAGTCCGGGGGCTCTCCGGCGAAGTAGGCCCCGGGGCCGGTGCTTGAACTTCACCCACTCTCGCACCAATTTCCGTCGCTCAAACGAACCAATTGTGCGGCTCTTCGACCATCATGCGTCAGACCCGGAGACGCCGCCCCGGTACCGCTCCCGTCGGCCTACGGTCCGTGCAGATGGACGTGGACGCCGAGAAGCGTCCCCGTCGCAACCGACACCCGAAGGGGAGGCGCCGTCATGGCGAGCGTGGAAGTGTCGATGAAGGAAATGATGACCTCGGTCGAGGGGGCCCTGGGAGCCGCGGTCGTCGACTACACCAGCGGCATGGCGCTGGGAACGCTGGGCGGGGGCAAGGACCTCGATCTGACGATCGCCGCGGCCGGGAACACGGACGTCATCCGGGCCAAGGTGCGCACCATGGAACAACTGGGCCTCAAGACCCGGATCGAGGACATCCTCATCACCCTCGAAAGGCAGTACCACCTCATCCGTCTGATCACCGGCCGCAACGGGAACGGGCTGTTCCTCTATCTGGTCCTGGACAAGGAGCGCTCGAATCTCGCCATGGCCCGTCACCAGTTGAAGCGGGTCGAGGAACAGCTGGAGGTCTGAGGAGGATCCGGAGTCCGGGGTTTCGTGCGCCCACGATGTGAAAACTTCTTCAAGTCACCACATCAGCATGATTCCAATTCATGCCTGCCCACTGCCCCGGACGGCAAGGATCGGCTGTGACAGGCCGATGCGGCGGCGTCGCACGGCGCCGCCGCACCCCGACACCCCCTCCCGACCCGACCGGCAGAGAGCGAGCGGTCATGCAAGTCCCCCTCTACCAGGCCAAGGCGGACTTCTTCCGCATGCTCGGGCACCCCGTACGGATCAGGGTCCTGGAACTGCTCCAGCACGGGCCGGTCCCGGTACGGGACCTGCTCGCCGACATCGAGATCGAGCCGTCCAGCCTTTCGCAGCAGTTGGCCGTCCTGCGCCGGTCCGGCATCGTGGTGTCCATCCGAGAGGGTTCCACCGTCAGCTACGCACTGGCCGGCGGCGATGTCGCCGACCTCCTGCGCGCGGCCCGCCGTATCCTCACCGAGCTGCTCAACGGGCAGAACGTGCTTCTCGCCGAACTGCGCCAGGCCGACGCCTCCGCCACGCCCCTGTCCGCCAACAACCGCGGCTGACCGGCGCCCTGGACCGCCGGGCGAGTCGGTTCAGGGCCGGTGCGACGACGCGCGCAGGTCGAGCCCCATGGGGTTGTCCAGCGGAATGTCGCCCGCGCGCACCACGGCGTGCGTCAGCGGGCGCAGGAGCCGGACGAGTTCCTCGGTCTCGTCGGTGGTCAGCACGTCGTAGGCGGTGGCCGCCAGCCGGTCGGTCCGCTCCTCGATCTCGGCCTTGAGCCGATGCCCGCTCCGGGACAGCCGGTTGCCCTCCAGGAGCCCGCGCCGTTCGAGGGCGTCGTGTCTCGATGTCCACTCCGCCTCGTCGAAGTCGCGTGCCGGCCCGTAGACATCACGCGGGATCCCGCTCGCGGTCGCGTGCAGCACGTGTGAGTCGCGGCCCGTGATCCCGGCGGCGACCAGAGCCGCCACATGACCGTCGCCGCGGTGTTCACGAAGAAGGGTCGCGGCCTGCCACAGCCGGGCGAGGGGCTCCTGGGGCACGGGCAGGGAGCGGTTGGCCGCGAAGAGGGCCCGGCCTTCGAGGGGAGCCGACCGGGCGGCACGCGTGGCGAGCTCCGCCGCCCTGGCCACCGCCGCGCCCTCGGCCGCGGGGCCGAGTGCCCGCCGGAGCGCCCGCACCGACCCTCGTACGCGCGCTTCGAGGGCCTCCTCCGGCGGGGCGAAGCTCCAGGCCGCCGGCAGGGCGCGGCTCACCCGCGCGTAGCCGAAGTTGTAGAACAGCGCGTGCACGACCTCGGCTCCGGTACTGCCCAGGGGAGCGGCCCGGCCGGCGAAGTAGCCCATCCAGAAACCGCGGTAGCCCACCTCCCTGAACTCCGCCAACGGCTCCGGGGCGAAGTAGACGACGGCGTGGATCGGTTCGAGCAGCCGCCACAGGTCCCGGGCGACGTCCCCCGGGCGCGGCATCGATGCTGGTTCTGACATGACACCCTTGTACGCCTCGGCCGGTCACCGTGTCGCGCGGGGGGGCACTTCGCGCCCTGCGGGCAACGGGCGTTCCGCACCGGCGGGCCCCGGTGTCACTCGCCTCCGTACGGGAGCGTCGTCCCCGGCAGGTTGTACTCGTCGCGGCGGCCGCACATCCCGAAGCCGCCGAACCGGGTCGGCGCGGTCTGGTGCGCGGTCGCCTCGCCGAGGTACGACGGTTCGCCGGCCAGCAGCGCGTCCAGCTGGGCGCCGGTGCGCTCGGCGGCGGCCAGCGCACCGGCCCGCCACAGCTCGCGCCAGCGGGGCACCCGATCGCGCACCAGCCGGGCGGCGGCCCGCTGGAACTCGGCGTACGGGCCGCCGTCCCCGGCGACCAGCGCCTCGCGCAGACCGAGGTAGCCCGCGACGGCGAGGTCCCGGCGCCTGCGGGCGGCCTGCTCCGCCTCGGCTCCCGTACCGGGCGGCAGCGTCGCCACGGCCGCGTACCGTTCGGGGTCGGCGAGGACGTCGGGCGGGAAGGTGAAGACGGCGTCCCCGGCCTCGGGCAGTCCGCTGTTCTGCATCAGCACGGTGATGCGCAGGTCGCCGCCCTGCACCATGCGGTGCACGGTGCCCGGGGTGAACCAGGCGACGGATCCGGGCTCCAGCGGGATGTCCCGGTAGCCGTCCGGGCTCAGGGTCTGCACGGCACCCCGGCCGCCGGTGACGACGTACGCCTCCGTGCACACCAGGTGCAGATGCGGGCTGCCGCCGCAGACACCGTCGGCGGCCTCCCAGTCGTAGGCGCTGAGGTGGGACAGGCCGATGGCGCCGGGCAGCGGGTGCGGAAGCGTCGGTCGGGGGGACATGCGGTTCTCCTGGGAGCGCCGAGGACCAAGACATGACGAAAGCGATGGTGAAAAGCGATGCTGAAAGCGCTTGCTCTCGGAGGGACCCTAGATCCGCGGGAATGTCAGGACAACCCCCCGCGCGGCAGGTCAGTCGCTCACCTGTACGACCACCGTCGCCCCCGCCCGTACGGTCGGTGTCGCGTACGTGTACGTCACGCCGTTCACCGTCTTGGTGCGCACGTGCTGCCGCACCCCGTCGACCGTGATCCTCCTGTGGACGCCGGGGAAGCGGGCCTCCCAGCGGTAGGCACGGTGACGGGCGTTGTTCGTCAGCGTGGTCCTCGTCGCGCCGTCGTGCCGGACGGTGACGGTGTCCTTGCCGATCGGCACGTCCGCCGCCTGGAGCCACTTCATGCCCGAGGGCAGCCGGGACTGGGTGGTCACCGTGTGGTCGGCCGCGTCCGGAGCGATGCCCATCAGTCCCTGGACGGTCTGGCCGACCAGGGTGAACGACACCTCGGGGTAGTCGCCGTCCGGACCCTGGGCGGCGTTGACGTGCTGGGTGTCCCGCTCGCCGTAGATCTTCTTCATCCACCACCAGGCGGTGTCGGCGCGGTTGTTGTCGAAGAACATGTCGGGCAGGTACGTCGTCGACTCGATGTTGGGCGAGCCCTGCGGGCCCAGCTCCTGCGCCTGGATGTAGTCGAGGTAGGCGTCGTTGCGCGGTCCGGGATCGATGATCTGCTTCATCGGCATGAAGACGCTGTTCTCCTTGCCCCAGCCGGTGACCGGGGTGCCGGAGACCGTGTAGGCGCGCACCATGTCGGCGCCGCTCCCGGTGCCGCTCCAGTCGTCGTTGAAGTACGTCTTCAGTTCGGCGGCCCGCCGGTCGTATGTCCTGGCCAGCCCGGTGTCACCCTTGCCGCGGGCGAGCACGGCCATGGCCAGGTACGCCTGGTACTCGGCGGCGATGGTGTCCCCGGCCTCGGCGAGGTCGTCGCCGTCCTGCTCGTCGTAGCTGGCGGCGCCGGAGAAGATGCCCTGGCCGGTGCCTTCGGCCACCTTGACCTTGCCGTTGTCCTTGGCGGAGTTGTGCAGGTCGATGAACTGCCCGGTGGCGTGCCGGTAGAAGTTCCAGAGCACCGGGTCGTCGACGTATCTGCGGTCGCCGGTCCAGAGGTAGGCCTGGGCCGCCTTCTCGACGAGTTCGAAGACGGCGGGCACCTCGCGCACGAAGTCGTCCGGGCTCCGGTAGTCGATGCTCAGGTACGTCCTGGCGTCGAAGTTGAGGGACCAGACGGGGAAGTACCCGTGCTCGGCGGTGGCCGACGCCGCGTACGAGCGGAGCATCGTCTCGTTCTCGGTGTCGAGGCCGATGAGGTGGGCACCGGCGAGCTGGTGGGTCATGTCCCGCGAGTAGTAGGCGCTGCGGTTGGCGTATCCGGCCCAGTAGGTGGGCGCGTACGACGCCGTGCCGGTGCCGCCGGTCTGGTGCTCGTCGACGTTGACCGGGCCGGTCGTGCCGGGCAGCTGCACCCAGCTGTTGGCCTTCCGCGTGGCCCAGGCGAACATCTGGGCGACCTCGGGATCCGAGGAGGTGACCTCGGGGCGGGCGGACGCGGCCGGCGAGATCATCAGGTCGTCGGCGTTGACCCAGGAGCTGCCCGAGCCGAAGACGATCTCCAGCAGGTCGCCGGCCTTCAGCCGGACGTCGCTGATGGTGTACCGGGCGTAGCCGGCGTGCTGCGGCAGCGTGATCGTGCCGACGGTCTCGCCGTTGCGCCGGATCGTGTACGTGCCGCCGGTACCGGCACTGCCGATCCACGCGGAGAAGTCGTAGCTGCCGTCGCGGGGCGCGGTGACGGCCTGCTCGGCGGTCCTGCCCGCGCCGGCGTCGAGGTAGAGGAAGCGGGTGCCGCCGTGGCGGTTGCCGGTGCCGACGCCGGTTCCCGGGCCGAAGGTCCAGCCCAGCCCGCCGTTCTCGAAGCCCGGGTCGCTGATGGCGAGTTGGGGCTGGGCACCGGCTTCCGGTGCCGCCGAGGCCGACAGCGCCGGGGCCGTCGACACGAGGAGGGCCACAGCGGTGAGCAGCACGAGTCTTGAGCGCTTCATCGGGACTCCCGGTCTTCGGTGCCGTCGGGTGGGGCGGCCGAGTGGCGGCAAGCTAACAGGGGCCGCTGAGGCGGTTCAACGGTCATGCGGAAGAAACATGCAAGACCCGCAGTGAATCTGCCACTTTTTGCAGTCGACCGATCTGAAAGTTTTCCATAGATTCTTGCAAGTAGGCTGGAGCGCTTGCTGGCTTCCAGCCGCGTCCCGCGTCCGTCGGGCATGACCGTCCGTGACGAGCGGGCACGTATCATCGACGGCTGGCCCACGGGTGACGGAGGGAAACCGCATGAAGGTCGGCATCACCGAGGTCGCGGTCCGGGCGCGGGTGAGCGAGGCCACGGTCAGCCGTGTCGTCAACCGACGCCAGGGCGTGTCGCGCAAGACCCGCGAGGCGGTCGAGCGGGCGATGGCCGACCTGGGGTACGAGCGGCAGACGCGGGGGCAACTCGTCGCGATCATCACCGAGTTGGTGTCCAACCCGTTCTTCGCCGACGTCTGCGAACGGATCGAGTCCACCCTCGCCCCGCATGGCCTGAAGACGATCCTGTGCCCCTGCTTCCCCGGCGGGGTACAGGAGTTGGACTTCCTGACGTCCCTCGCCGACCGGGGTGTCGCCGCCGTCGTCTTCCTCTCCGCCAGCAACACGATCGAGGGCGCCGACCCGCAGGCGTACGAGTTGCTGCGGTCCCGGCGGATCCCGTTCGTCGGGGTCAACGGCCAGTTCGAGGGCGTGGGCGAGGCGCCGGTGTTCTCCACCGACGACCTGCTCGCCGCCGAGCTCGCCGTCGACCACCTCCACCGGCTCGGTCACCGGCGGATCGGCATGGCGTCCGGCCCGGTCGGCAACCGGCCGGCCGACCGCCGGGTCAGCGGCTTCGTCTCCTCGCTCGCCCGGCGCGGGGTCGAGGACCCCGAGCAGTGGGTGGTCCGGCAGTCGTACACCGTGGAGGGCGGCCAGTCCGCCGCGATCTCGCTGCTCGGCCGCGGCGCCACGGCCGTCGTCGCCGCCAGCGACTACATGGCGCTGGGCGCGATCCGCGGCGCGCGCCGCCAGGGGTACGACGTCCCGGGCGACGTGTCGGTGGTGGGCTACGACGGTGCCATGATCATGGACTTCGTCGATCCCCCGCTGACGACGGTCCGGCAACCGGCCGACCGCCTGTCCTCGGAGGTGGCCCGCAGCGTCATCGCCCTGGTCGGCAACCGGGACGTGCCCGTCGGGGAACTCCTCTTCGACCCCGAACTGGTGATCCGCGCGAGCACGGCGCCACCGAAGCAGGGGTGAGCGGGCCGACGGGATCCGAAGGCGGAACCGGGGATGGGATCCGCGAGGGCGCGGGCGGGGCGCGGGCGGAGCCCGTCCGGGGCGCGCGGGCGGAACGCGTCCGGGGCGCGGGCGGGGCGCGGGTGGGCATGTCATCGGGGTGTCGGCGGCGATGCGCAGGCGAGGACGGGGGGCTCGTCGGGCGCGGGGGACACCGCCACGGGAGCCGGTGCGGAGGCGGGGGCCAGCTCCTCCTCGGCCCAGACCACCTTGCCGCCCGGTACGGAGCGGCAGCCCCATCTGCGGGACAGCTGGGCGATCAGGAAGAGACCGCGGCCGTTCTCGTCGCTGGTGCGCGCGCTGCGCAGGCGGGGCGAGCAGGTGCTCGTGTCGAACACCTCGCAGGTCAGTACCTGGTGCCGGATCAGGCGCAGGCCGATCGGGCCGCTGCCGTGGCGGACGGCGTTGGTGACCAGTTCGCTGACGATCAGTTTCGTCGGGTCCTCCAGACCCTCCAGACCCCATTCGGCCAGCTGACGGGCCGCCAGATGCCGGGCGCGGCGGGCGGCGGTCTGGTCGCCGGGCAGCGTCCAGCAGGCCGCCTGTGCGGGGTTGAGGGTGTGGGTCCGGACGAGGAGCAGGGTGGCGTCGTCGGGGGGCGCCTGCCCCTGGAAGGTCTCCATCGCGCGGTCGCACAGGTCTTCCAGGGAGCGGCTCGGCCGGGCCAGGGCGGAGCCCAGCCGGTGCATGCCCTCCTCGATGTCGTGGTCGCGGGTCTCGATCAGACCGTCCGAGTACAGGGCGAGGAGGCTTCCCTCCGGCAGCTCCAGCTCCACCGCCTCGAAGGGGACCCCGAGTCCGACGCCCAGCGGGGTTCCGGTGGGCAGGTCGGGGAAGGCGACCCGGCCCTGCGGGTCGACGACCGCGGGCGGCGGGTGTCCGGCGCAGGCCATGGCGCAGCGGCGGGTGACCGGATCGTAGACCGCGTACACGCAGGTGGCGCCGAGCGGCGCGGGGCACTGGTCCGGGGGGTCGGCGTCCGCCTCGGCCAGTCGCTGGACCGTGTCGTCGAGGTGGGCCAGCAGTTCGTCGGGGGGCAGCTCCATGTCGGCGAGCGTGCGTACGGCGGTGCGCAGCCGGCCCATGGCCGCGGCGGCGTCGATGCCGTGTCCGACGACATCGCCGACGACGAGTGCCACCCGTGCGCCGGACAGCGGGATCACGTCGAACCAGTCGCCTCCCACGCCGTGGTCCATGTCGGCGGGGAGATAGCGCGAGGCCGTCTCGACCGCCGTGCCGCCCTTCAGACGATGCGGGAGCAGGTTGCGCTGGAGGGCGAGGGCCGTGGTGTGCTGGCGGAGGTACTGGCGCGCGTTGTCCAGCGACAGCGCGGCGCGGGCGACGAGTTCCTCCGCGAGCAGCACGTCGACCTCCTGGAACGGCCCCGGGTCCGCGGTGCGCACGAACAGCACCATGCCGAGCAGGACGCGCCGCGCACGGATGGGTATCACCATCACGGAGTGCATGCCGTTCTCGCGGATCTTCCGCGCCCGTGCCGGGTCGCGGTCGACCCAGGTGCCCGGCGCGGTGTCCAGGACCGGCTCCAGATGGGGCCTGCCGGTGCGCAGGACTTCCATGAGCGGTGAGGCGGCCGGCCAGGGGACCGTCTCACCGCGCCCCCACGGGGACTCCGGGATCCCGTTCCGGATCGAGGCCAGCCCGGCCCGCCGGAACACGGGAGGGCGCCCGAACGCCGGGCCCACCTGGAGCGGGGCCCCCTCGCCGCACGGGACCGACTGCTCCAGGTCGACGGCGACGTAGTCGGCGAGCAGGGGCACGGCCAGTTCCGCCAGTTCCTGGCTGGTGCGCATCACGTCCAGGCTGCTGCCCAGGCGGGCGCTGCCCTCGGTGAGGATGGCCAGCCGATCGCGTGCGCGCCGGCTCTCGGTGAGGTCGACGCTGATGACGCACACGCCCAGCGCTCGGCCGTCGGCGTCCTGGAGGCGGAAGATCGAGGCCACGAACGTGTGCTCCCGGTGCGGGCTCGACGGCAGCCACGTCCGGTGGTCCTGGACCTTGCTGGGCCCGCCCCGGAGGACCTCTCGCATCGCCGACTCGAGGGGATCGCCCTCGCCGCCCGGCAGTGCCTCGGTGAATCGACGGCCGAGCCGCCGGTCGCGGGAAATGCCGTCGTGGCTCTCCATCGTCTCGTTCACCCAGGTGCACCGCAGTTCCGGGTCCCGCACGACGATGCCCATCGGCACCCGGGCGAGCAGCGACTCCCGCACCAGGCCGTGCGTCGCCTCCCCGGAGGCCCTGCCGATGTCGGTCACGGACACCAGCCAGCGGACCGCCGCGCCCTGTCCCCACAGCATCGAGACCCGCAGGCTCACGTGGAGCCCGTGACCGTCCCGGTGCCGCACCGTCGTCGTGCCCGACCAGCCGTTCTCGGCCCGGCACCGCGCGACGAACTCCGATGTCGTCGGCGCCTCCTCGCAGGACAGCAGGACGAGTGAGGCCGGCCGGCCCACCACGTCACGGGCGGCGTACCCGACCAGCCGTTCCGCGGCCTGTGTCCATCCGACCACCGTCCCCTGCTGGTCGAGCATCGCGATCGCCGACTCCGAGGGCTCGCGGATGTCCGGGGGTTCGCCGGCGGGTGTTTCGTCAGTGCTGATCATCGAACCGTTGTCCTCGGAATAGATGGCGGCGGGGCGAACGCCTGCGGCGAGAGCGAGACTTCATCGCTTTTTGCCCCTTTTAACCCCATTGACCGAATGCTGGGGCGATCCGTGACAAAGGAACCCGACCCGAGGGTCCGTGCGCAGGGCCCGCGCGGCCGGACCTCCCGCGCGGGGGCGGCCGGTGCGGACGTACGGTGCTGGTATGTGCGCCACGCGGGAAGACGGCGCGGCACGGCCCGTCGGGCCCCGTCCGTCCGCACCCGCCAGCGGGTCGATCCACCGGGCGGAGCTGGACCGGCTGCTGGGGCTCGCCGTGCGCGACACCGGGGTCCTCGCGGGTGCGCTCTTCCTGCTGGCCTCCGACGCACGGACGCTCCGGCTGGAGGCGACCGCGGGGCTGCCGGCGGAGTATCTGACGCCCTGGTTCCGGGTGGCGCTGCCCAGTCCGGTCCCGGTGGCCGAGGCCCTGCGCGAACGGCGGCTGGTCTGGCTGAGCGACCCCCAGGAGTTCGCCCGGCGCTATCCGCGTACGGCGATCGCCCACCCGTACCACTACGCGGCGGCCGCCGCCCCGATCATCGCCGGCTCCAGGGCCTGGGGCACCCTGCTGCTCTTCTGGCCCGGCTCCGACCACGCCCACCCCGCCGACACGGCCAGACCCGCCGACACGTACGACACGTCCGATACCGCCGGGTCCGCCGGGTCCGCCGACACGGCCAAGTCCGCCAAGCCCACCGACACTGCCGGGCCCACCGGGGCCGCCGGGCCCACCCCGTCCGCCGACACCGCCAGGCCCACCGCGTCCGCCGGGGCCGCCGGGCCGAGTCCTGAGCGGGTGGCCGCCGTCTGCCGGCGACTGGGCCGGTTCCTGCGCGACGCCGCCGGTGCCGACCGCGCCGTCCGACCGAGCCCGGCACCCCGCACCCTGGCGCAACCGCCGCCCCGCGGCCGGGATCCGGCCGAGGCACTGGCCGCGACGGACCTCGTCGAGCGACTGCCGGAGGGCACCTGCTCACTCGATCTGGAGGGCCGGTTCACCTATGTCAGCGTGACCGCCGCCGTCCTGCTCGGCGGGGGCATCCAAGAGCTGACCGGCACCCGTCCCTGGCAGTCGCTGCCCTGGTG
Source organism: Streptomyces fuscichromogenes (assembly GCF_014645815.1). Classification (GTDB taxonomy): domain Bacteria; phylum Actinomycetota; class Actinomycetes; order Streptomycetales; family Streptomycetaceae; genus Streptomyces; species Streptomyces fuscichromogenes. Next base: position 33,249 of record NZ_BMML01000016.1, read on the forward strand.
CGCCGGCTCCGCCTTCGAGGACTGCTACCGCGGCGCCGTGGTCAGCCGCAGGCCCGCGTACTTCACCGCCATGCGCCCGCCGGACCGATGGCTCGCGTTCGAGCTCTACCCGGACGGATCCGGGGTGAGTGTCCGGATCTCGCCGACCAGTCCGGGCCGGGCCGCCCAGGCCGGGCCCGCCAGGACGGAGATGTTCCCGGGCGAACCGATTCCACTGGGCGAGGTCTACCAGGTGCTGCACCTCGCCGCCGCCCTCTCCGAGGCGGTGGGCGTGCGGGACGTGGTCGATCTGGTCACCGAGGAGATCCTGCCCGCCTTCGGGGCCCGGACGGTCGCCCTGCTCGCGGCCGAGGACGGCAGAATGCGGGTCATCGGCCGGCACGGCTACCGCCCCTGGCTCCTCCAGCACTTCGACGGAGCGCCGCTGACCTGCGCCGCTCCCGCGGTCCGGGTCCTCGCCACCGGCCGGCCCGCCTTCTTCGCCACCTTCGAGGAACTCGCCCACGCCTATCCGCCCGCCCCTCGCCAGCCGGGCCTGCACGCCTGGGTCTTCCTGCCGCTGATCGCCTCAGGCCGCCCGGTGGGCTCGTGCGTGTTCGCCTTCGACCGCCCCCACCCCTTCCCCGAACAGGAACGGGTCGTCTTCACCGCACTCGCGGGACTCGTCGCGCAGGCCCTCGAACGGGCCCGTCTGTACGACGCCAGCAAGGAACTCGCGCAGACCCTGCAGACCGCCCTGCTCCCCGACTCGCTGCCCGACCTGCCCGGACTGGACGTGGCGGCCCGCTATCTGCCCGCCGCCCGCGGCCTGGACATCGGCGGCGACTTCTACGACCTGGTCCGCGTCGACGACACCACCGCGACCGCGTTCATCGGCGACGTCCAGGGCCACAACGTCACCGCCGCCGCGCTCATGGGCCGGATCCGTCCCGCACTCCGCTCCCACGCCGCCTCCGGGGCCATGCCGGCGCAGGCGCTCGCACAGGCCAACCGGCAACTGGTCGCCCTCGATCCGGGCCGCTTCGTCAGCTGCCTCCACGCCCGTCTCGACCTCGCCCGCCACCGGGCCGTGCTGGCCACGGCCGGGCATCCCCCACCGATCCTGCGGCACCCGGACGGACAGACGGAGGTCCTTGACCTGCCGCCCGGAGTGCTGCTCGGCATCGACCCCGACACGGACTATCCCGCCACCGAGATCCCGCTGCCACCCGGCACCGTCCTCGCGCTGTACACCGACGGACTCGTCGAGACCCCCGGAGTCGACCTGGACGACGCCATGGCGGCACTCGCCGTGGCACTCACCGAGGCCCGGTTCCAGTCCATGGACGGAATCGCCGCGACCCTGATCGAGCACGCCCGGCGGACCGCTCCCCGGACGGACGACATCGCCCTGCTGCTCATCGGCCTCACCCCCGCCGGGCATCCCGCCCCGGGGGCACACCTTGACGGCGCGTGGCCGGAGAACCAGCATGAAAACCATAGAAACTGATCTCGTTTCTTTCGTTTCCACAGCCGTCGGCCCAGGTGACGGGGCCGCGCACCGACCCGATCGTGGAGGCGGCCGGACGGCTGCTCCTCGCGGCGCGCCTCGCCCGGGTCAGCATGGACGACCTCGCGCGCGAGCCCGGGATGAGGAAGAAGACGATCCAGCGGCACGTCCCGGACAGGCGCATCCCGCTGACCACGCTGCTGGACCGGCGGTTCGCGGCGGCGGAGCGCACGCCGACGGCCGCCGCCGAGGACGCGGAAGGCCGGCCGTTCGGCATCCGGATACCGCGCTTCCTGATCACGGCGGGCTCCGAGTTCGGCCGGATCGGCGCGGTGCAACTCGCGACCGGCCGGGGCGACGCGGCGCTGCGCCGGTACGTGGAGCAACGCGTGGACGCGTGGACGCGAGGAGGACGAGGAGACGAGGAGGACGAGAGGGACGAGAGGGACCAGAGGGAGGTGGGCCCATGACCGCCACTCCCCTGGGCCGCCTGGCGCACCCGGCCGATGTCGCCCTGGCGGTCGCCTGCCAAGCAGACGAGGGCAACGCGTTCCTGACCGGCACACCGCCGCGGTCGACGGCGGCCTGGCGATGTGCTGACGCCCGCCGCCCCGGCCAGAAAGGACGTCCACGCACACCGTAGGCCTGGCCTGTGTCGGGCGCGGCCCGCACGGAGAGCCGGCCGCCCGTGTCGCGACCGGCTGTCACAGATCCCGGGACGCTCCGGTCGTAGTGAATGAGAACCCCCGCGATCGGAGTGAACCATGTCTCCTGCTGAACGACGTCTTTCCACGACGGTGCTGGTGATCGGCACCGGAGGAGCCGGGCTGCGGGCGTCGATCGAACTGGCCGAGGCCGGTGTCGACGTCCTCGCGGTCGGCAAGCGCCCCAAGGACGACGCCCATACGGCACTGGCCGCCGGCGGCATCAACGCGGCGCTGGCCACCATGGATCCCGAGGACAGCTGGCAGCAGCACGCGGCCGACACCCTCAAGGAGAGCTACCTGCTCGCCGACCCGCGCACCGTGGAGATCGTCACCCAGGGCGCCGCCCGGGGCATCGAGGACCTGGAGCGCTACGGCATGGCCTTCGCCCGGGAGGAGGACGGCCGGATCTCCCAGCGGTTCTTCGGCGCGCACAAGTTCCGGCGGACCGCCTTCGCGGGCGACTACACCGGCCTGGAGATCCAGCGCACGCTCATCAGGCGCACGGAACAACTCGGCATCCCCGTGCTCGACGGCGTCTACATCACCCGGCTCCTGGTCCACGACGGTGCCGTCTTCGGCGCCTACGGCTTCGACCTCACCCACGGCACCCGGTACCTGATCCACGCCGACTCCGTCATCCTCGCCGCGGGCGGCCACACCCGCATCTGGCGGCGGACCTCCTCGCGGCGCGACGAGAACACGGGCGACTCGTTCCGCCTGGCCGTGGAGGCCGGGGCGCGCCTGCGCGACCCCGAACTGGTCCAGTTCCACCCTTCCGGGATCATCGAGCCCGAGAACGCGGCCGGCACCCTCGTCAGCGAGGCCGCACGCGGTGAGGGCGGCATCCTGCGCAACGCCCTCGGCGAGCGGTTCATGAACCGCTACGACCCCGTCCGCATGGAGCTGTCCACCCGCGACCGCGTGGCCCTGGCCGCCTACACGGAGATCAAGGAAGACCGCGGCACCCCGAAGGGCGGGGTATGGCTCGACGTCTCGCACCTGCCCCGGCAGACGATCATGACGCGACTCCCCCGCGTCTACCAGAGCCTGCTGGACCTGCAGATGCTGGACATCACCCGCGACCCCATCGAGATCGCGCCCACCGCGCACTACTCGATGGGTGGGGTGTGGGTTCGCCCCGAGGACCACAGCACCGACGTACGCGGCCTGTACGCCATCGGCGAGGCGTCCAGCGGCCTGCACGGCGCCAACCGACTGGGCGGGAACAGCCTCATAGAACTTCTGGTCTTCGGCCGCATCACCGGCCAGGCGGCCGCCGCCTACTCGGAGTCGCTGACCGCGCAGCCGCGCTCGGCGACGGCGGTCGCGGCCGCCCGCGCGGAGATCGACGAACTCCTCGCGGCCGACGGCCCGGAGAACGTCCGCGCCCTGCAACGCGCCATCCGCAACACCATGACCGAGCACGCCGGAGTCGTCCGCGACGAACAAGGCCTGCGGGCCGGGCTCACGGAGCTCGCGTCGATCGAGAAGAGGATGCAGGACGTCGGTGTGCACCCGGACATCGCCGGCTTCCAGGATCTCGCCCACGCCTTCGACCTCAAGTCCGCCGCGCTGGCCGCCCGCGCCACCCTCGAAGCGGCACTGGAACGCCGCGAGACCCGCGGCTGCCACAACCGCAGCGACCACCCCGGGCTCGACCCGGCCCTCCAGGTCAATCTCGTGTGGTCCCCGGCGTCCGGTGTCACCCGCGAGAGCATCCCGGCGATCCCCGACGAGATCACCTCGCTGATGGAGGAGGTCTCGACCGACGGAAAACTCGCCGAATGACGCCGGTCCGCACCCGGGCGGATCGCTTCAGTCCGCTGTCGTGGCGCTCCGCGGGACCTCGGCCTGTGTGAACCCGTGGCTCCGTTCGACCTTCGCCACGTGCAGCGTGTAGCTCCGGTACCACTCGGCCCGCCCGCGCTGCTGCGCCGCACGGTGCTCGTCCTCGCGTCGCCAGCGCGCGAGGGCGTCGGCGTCGCGGAAGTACCCGACGGTGATGGACAGGCCACCGGGGGTGTGGGCCTGGTCCATGCCCAGGAACCCGGGGACCTCCTTCACCAGCTCCTCCATGCGCGCGGCGGTCTCGCCGTAGCCGCTCTGGTCCTGGGTGCGCACCGCGGTGAACACAGCCACGTAGTAAGGGGGTTCATAGGCCTCGACGGGCGCGACAGGCGCTTCGGCGTGATCACTCATGGCGCCACTGTAGGGCAGCGGCGCAGGGGTGTCAGGGGTCAAGGAGCGGCCCCGGAAGGCGGGTTCCGGCGGGCGGCCCGGTGTCCTGGTTCGACGACATGGAGCGACACAGGCTACATATCGGACCAAAATCGTCGGGGGAAGGTGCATGCCATGAAGTTCGCGCGCGACAGCCGTTCCGTGGTCACCGACGACACCGCCGGCCTGTTCGCCGCCGCCCCCGGCGATGTCCTCACCGCACCGGAGGGGGGCTGGTGCGCCGGGGGCCCGTTCGCGGTACCGCGTCGACCGGTTCGCCCACCGCCTCGGCCGGCTCGGCGGCCGAACCCCGGACCACGGTCAGCCGGGTGTCGGGCCGGGGGCCAGCAGTCGGCGGATGCGCTCGTACTCGGCGGCCATCTCCGGCGTGGCGAGGAAGTCGTCGAGATCCGCGGACACTTCTTGGTCGACGTCCTCGACGGAACGGATGGCGAGTTCGTAGAGCTCGCCGCGCCGGTTCTGCTCCAGGTAGCTCTGCCAGTGCGCCAACGCGCTGATGACGGTGAGGACTCCGGCGTCCAGGCCGTCGTCGACCAGGATGCCGTCGTAGACCGTCGCGAGCGCGTCGTGCAGCTCGGCGGCGCTGATCGTCAGGACGTTCGCGCAGGCGGTGTTGAGTGCCGCCCGGGCGTCCTCGGTGAGTTCGTCCTCGGCCGCGTCGCGCAGCAGCTCCGGCCGCACCAGACGGGTGACCGTCTCCTCCCCGAAGGCACGGACGCCGTCCTCGGTGGCTTCGACGACCAACCTGAGGACGTCCGCCTCCAGTTCGCTGTAGTTCACGCCCGCAGCCTATAGGCGGCCGCGGTCGCCCGGTTCCCGCACCCCGAGGCCCGTCCACCCGGCCGCACCGCTCGGGCGCCACGGACACTTTCGGATCTTGGCCGCAGACCGCCCCGACTGGCTGAAACCGGGCGTACTCTCGCGAACCTTGCTAGCCTGAAACCGGGTTGGGACCTAGGGGGGCCGGGTGGAACAGATCTCTCCGGCGGTCGAGTTGCGCCTGGTGATGGGCAGCGACCGCTTCAACGCGCAGGACGACTCCTGGCTGGAACAGGAGCGTGAACTGATACGGGCCCTGAGCGACGCCGGTGTGCCGGTGAAGCACGACGTCGCCGGCGGAGCACCTGGTACCAAGGGGCTGCTCGAAATCCTCGTGATGGCGCTCACCTCCGCGCAGGCGACCAGGTCCGCCGCCGAGTGCTGGCGCGCCTGGCTGGCGCGTGACGACTCCCGGCGCATCGAGGTGAGCCGCACGGTGGACGGTGAGACGTACTCCGTGGTCCTGACCGCCTCCCGGGTCCCGGAACGGGAACTCGCTCGTCTGCTGCGCGAGCCGGGTGGCCGCGCCACCGACGAGGACGGACCCGCTGTATGAGAGGGCGCCATCGCGCCCTCCTGATCGGTAACGCCCACTTTCCGAACGATCCGGCCCTGACCGATCTCAAGGGCCCGCCGAACGACGTGCTGCGGCTCGCCACCGCGCTCTGCGATGCCGAAGTGGGCGTCTTCGACGTCGAGGACGTCGAGGTCCTGCTCGAACGCGACAGCGCGCAGATCCTCGACGCCGTGCGCATCCTGTGCCAGAAGGCCGGACAGAACGACGTTCAGCTCATCTACTACAGCGGTCATGGCCTGCCGGGTCCGCCCGGGACCGGGACGCTGGTGCTCTGCGGGCGGGACACGTCCTCCGCCAGTCCGTCCACAGCGGTCGGTTTCCCCGAACTGGACGCGATCCTGCGGACGTCCCCCGCCGCGGCCACCGTCATCGTCTTGGACTGCTGCCTCAGCGGGGCGGCGAAGGCCGCCCCCGACACCCGCCCGCTGGCCGGCCGCGGCCGCTTCGTGCTGACCGCCTGTGGCCCCCGGGAGGCCGCCGGCGATGCCCTGACCGTCACCGCGATGAGCCGCTTCACCGAGCACGTCGTGACCGGGCTGCTCGGGGGAGCCGGGCGCCCCTATGCCGAGGCGATCACCTTCACCGACCTGTACGAGTACGTGTTCGCCACCATGTCGGCCGAGGGCGAGGCCCTGCCGACGGTACGTCAGGCGGCCACCGGCAGCGCGGTACTGGCCCGTACCCCGGTGGAGCCGCTGCCCGCCCGGCACGACGTGGGAGTTCCCCGGCCGCAGGAGTCGTCGCAGGCGCCGCGCTGGCTGCGCGCCACCGGCAGGTGGGGACTGGCCGTCCTCCTGCTGCTCCTCGTCTGCTTCGGGGCGCTGGGCTTCCAGGCACTGGGCGACGAGCTGGCCTATCGTGCCCAGTGGACGGTGGCCGAGGGCGTCAGCGAGTTGCAGGCCGTCGGCAGCCTGGGGCCGGCCTTCAACGAGATCGCCTTCTCCATGGTGGGAGCGGGGGCGGGCCTGTTCCTCGCGGCGTCGCTGCTGGCGCGCGTCCTGGGAGCCTTCTGGTGGATTCCACCGCTGCTGCTGATGCTCGCCGCCTCCCGGGCGATGTTCGACGGGCTCGACTTCTACGGGGACAACACCGCCCTCCTGCTGGTGCCCGCGGCGATCATCACGGCGGTGGCGCTCCGGCAGCCGGCCGGCGAACGCCGCGCGTGGCGCAGGACGGTGTCCGTGGTGGCGGCGGTCGCCGCGGTCCTGTACCCGTGCGCCTATCTCGCCTACGCCTTCGGTCAGTACGTGGGCAGCGGCTGGACCGTCGGCGACGCGATGACCTTCACCTCGCTCAAGGGATCCGCGGCCATCGGCCGGGTCTCCTGGGTGTGGGCCGCCGCGGTCGTCGGCTTCGCGCTGGGCGCCGTCGCGGCCCACTGGATCCTGCCGCGCATGCCGGTACTGGGCCGCTCCCCACACGGGGCCGCGCAAGGCCGTGCACGACCATGGCTGCACCACCTCGCGCGGTGGACAGCGGTGGTCGTCTGCGTACCGCTGGCCATGACCCTGGCGGTACGGGACTACGTGGGCCGACCGGACTTCGCCTTCACCGACCCGGCGATGCGGGCCATGGCCCTCGGCTGGTTCGGCTTCAGCAGCGGCTGCGAGGAGACCACCTGCACGCTGCGAGCCTGGGAGACGGCCGCGGTCGATGTGGAGTTCCTGGACCTGAGCAGCCCCAAGGACGCGCTCGGGTGGGTGCGGTCCGACAAGGATCGCGACCGCGTCATCGCCTACGAGGGAACCGACAAGGGCTACACCTACTGGATCGAGAAGTACGACGGCCACTCCGGCCGCATCGTATGGACGCATGAGCGCTGCGGCTGTGTGGCGTACATCGACGTCCGTGACGACAAGGCCGCCTACGACCAGGCCATCAGCACCTTCTGGTACGCCACCGACATCTCGAAACCGGAGGAATCCGGGTGAGCCGGGCATGAGACCGCTGGGGCCGGGTGATCCCGCGGAGATCGGGCCCTTCCGGACCGTGGGCCGGCTGGACGGCGGCGGCCCGGCCCGGGTCTACCTTGCCCGTTCGCACCGCGGCAGAGCCGTCGTGGTCAAGGTACCCCGCCCTGAGACGCTCGGCAGTGAGACCGTCCGGCGCCGTCTGGCTTCCGGCACCGGGGCAGCGAGCGGTGTGGAGCACCGGTTCCTCGCCGCGGTCCTGCAGTCCGACGCCTTCGGTGAGCCGCCCTGGGTGGCGACCGCCTACACGCCCGGACTGACTCTGGCCGAGGTGGTACGGCGTTTCGGGCCGCTGCCGGCGCATTCGGTGCGGGCACTGGGTGCGGGCTTGGCCGAGGGCCTCGATGCGGTGCACGGGGCGGGTATCACGCACGGCGCTCTCACCCCCGCCAATGTGCTGCTCGCAGCCGACGGCCCGCGGATCCTCGACCTCGGCAGCTCCCTGAGCGGCACATCGCGCTCCACCGACGAGTGGACCGGATTCATGGCGCCCGAACACATAGAGAACGGCCACATGGGCCCCGCGGCCGACATCTTCGCCCTCGGGGCCCTGCTCTGCTACGCCGTGGCCGGTGCGAGCCCGTACGGAGAGGGGTCGGCACAGGTCGTGCTCTATCGCGTCGTCCACGCCGATCCGGACCTGGACGCGGTGCCGGAAGGTCTGCGGCAGGGCGTCGAGTCGTGCCTGGACAGGGATCCCGCGCGCCGCCCGTCGGCCGCCGACGCCGGAGCCGGACTCGCGGATGTGCGGGACCAGGACACCTTCCGGGAGTGGCTGCCGGCTGCTGTGGCACTGGGGATGCTGTGCGAAGCGGCCGAGGTGCTGGACCGGGAGAGCGAAGCGGCCTGGCGACCGGCCAGGGCGCACCCTGCTCCACCGGCCGGGGCGGTCGGCACCACACACAGGACCGGGCCCACGGTGCGGCCTGACACGAAGCCCGAAGCGAGAACCGGCGAAGCGGCGGCCGAGGAGGATGTTCCGCAGCGACCTGCCAATCCCCTCCGCCGCCTCACCCGTCGTCAGCTGCTGGCCGCCGGCGGTGGGGTGGCTCTGGCGGCCGGCGGAGCGGCCCTCGGTGTCCGCGGTGTGCTGCGGGGGCCGCGACCGGACCACGCCCGATGGCGGTACGACGCCGGCTCGTCGGTCTACGGCCCGCTGCAAGTGGCCGCGGACGCAGGTGTCGTCCTGTTCGTCGACTGGAACCGCTCACTGCACGCCGTCGACATGTCCACCGGAGCGAGACGCTGGAGACGGGGACCCGCGCACGATGCCGGGGACCGGCCGGCCACGGCCCGGGGACTGGTCCTGGCCTGCATGGACGGCAAGCTGTACGCCATCGACGCCAGGAACGGCGACTTCGCCTGGTCCGTCCCCGGCATCGGGAACGGCGAGGTGACCGCCGACGCCCGTCAGGCGTATGTCACGACGTACGAGAGCGACGAACTGGTCGCTGTCGACCTGGACACCCGCAAGGTCCGGTACCGCAGGCACGCGGAAGAAGGATTCTCACGTGGGGCCACGGTCTGCGGTGATGTGCTTCTGGTCGGCATCGGTGGTTCCGCGTACTGTCTGGAGTCCGCCACCGGCCAGGTCCGCTGGAGCCAGGACGCCGGGAGCGGGACCGCCGCAGCCCCGGTCGCCGCGGACGGCCTGGTGTGGCTCGGGACGAGCATCGGGGACATGTTCGCCTTCGACCTGGCCACCGGTCAGGTCCGCCACAGGACGCTGATGTCGGGGGGCACGTACGGCGACGGGAGATCCCGGGTGGCCGTGCACCGCGGCATCGCGGTGGTCGGCACGACGGACTCGAAGGTGTACGGCGTCGACGCCACGAGCGGCAGGGTGCGGTGGTCGCACCTCACAGAAGGCGATCCGGAGTTCGGCGGGGTCGAGTCCTCACCGGCGATCGCCGGGGACACCGTGTTCATCGGCAGCGGTGGCCACTATCTCGACGCCCTCGACCTGACCAGCGGCACACTCCGCTGGCGCTTCCGCACGCTGAAGGTGGTCGACTCCTCCCCCGCCGTCCACCGCGACCTCGTGTTCTTCGGCAGCTACGACCACGGTGTCTACGCCGTGAACCGGCGAACCGGCCGCGGCTGACGTGGCCCACGGCAGCGCCACCGCACCACGCCCGCCATCGCCGTACCCCCACTCGGTCCGGGCCCATGCCGGTGCGGGAGGCACGCCCCCGGACCGGGAGGGTCATACCCGGTGCCGCGCCGTGTAGAGGGTCGCGGTCATCGGCGCTGTCACGGGGCCGACGCCGAGGAACTCCGTCATGTTCCGCGTGACGGCGGCCTGGACGGCCCGGGCGTCTTCGCGGGTCTGCACGGCGGCGCTCACCGGAGTGCCGGTGAGGCCCCAGGGGAGAGCCGACGGCAGCATCCCCTCAACCAGGGGGTACCCAAGCCCTCTTCCGCCGTCACCTCGGTGGAAGGACGCACCGCACGATCCACAGGCCCCTGTGACGGCCGGCAGTTGTTGCCCCCAGCGCACCGTCCTGGCATCTCGCAGCGCCTCAGGCAGAGATGACCCGGCGCCCGGCCCTTTGTGCAGGGCCCGGACCCGGATGCGCCTTCTCCGCACGACGGACGGCCCGCTGATCGGGCACGACTTCGAGCGCCTGCGGCTTCGCCGGTGATCACCCGAGGGCCGGACGGCCATGGACGGTGCGGGTGCTCCGGAGTGCGGCCGTCCTGGCGGTCCTCGGCCGCCCGCCCCGCCCTAGGATGGCGATGGACAGGGCGAAGGGAGAATCGGTCATGCGACGGCTGGGTGATCTGGAGGCGGAAATCATGGACCGCCTGTGGCGGTGGAGGCGCCCGGCGACCGTGCGTGAAGTCGTCGACGACATCAACCGGACCCGGCCCATCGCCTACACCACGGTGATGACCGTGGCCAACATCCTCCACTCCAAGGGCTGGCTGCTACGCGAGCAGAAAGACGGCCGCGCCTGGCTGTACGAGCCGGTCCGTACCCGGGAGGAGTACTCCGCGGCCCTCATGGAGGATGCTCTCAGTGCCAGCGCGGACCGGCCTGTGGCGCTCGCGCACTTCGTCGGCCAGATGTCACCCGCCGAACTCTCCGCACTGCGCAAGGCCCTGCGCGAGACGGGAAAGCGCGCGGACACCTGACCCGGTCTCCGCGCCTGACAGGGGGCACGCCGTCCGTGCCGGCGCGCAGGGCGATGCCGTGCCAGTGGATGGACGTCGTGGTCTTGTCGGGCAGCTGGTCGGACAGTTCGGCGGCGAGCGTGTCGCCGACGGCCGGCCGGATCTCCTTTCCAGGGGTGCGGCCGCTCAAGGCCCAGCTCTTGGCCATCACCCCGGCGCCGAGGTCGAGCATGGCCGACACGGCGGTCAGGGTCACGTTCTGCACTTTGCCCGTACTGCTGCGCTTCCTGTCCGTGGCGACGACCACCTTGCTGTCGGGGCTGACCAGCGAGGAAGTGCTGTTGGAGCTGCCGGAGCCGCTGCCGCACGCGGCGAGCGCGCCGTCGGGGTACGCGATCGGCCGACGTGGACGGCCGCGGGTGGTGGTGCGAGTCCCGCCGTGCCCACCTCCCCGGACGGGCGGTGCCGCATGGCAGGGCCCGAGCAGGCGCCGCCCATCACCGACTTTCGACTCCCGCTGCGACCAGGGCCAGGAACCGGCCGTCACGCCCCACGCCCCCGCAATACCCGAGCCCTCCGACGCCGTCGCTCCGCACCCGCAGATCCCGCCGGGCCGCCTGATCAGCAGAGAGCCGACGACACCGGACGGCACCGGCCGCAGAACGCCATGACCTCCAGGAGGCACGGAGGCGGTGACGCGTACCGGCGTGGCGGCACTGCACCGACCACCTGCCGGGCATACCGGACACGCCACTGCCCGACGACGCTCAGGCCGTCTTGCCCGCCGGCGTGACAGCGTGCCACGTGCCGTTCTTGCCCTGGCCGTTCATCTCACCGGCCTTGGTGTCACCCATGTACCGGTACAGCGGCCAGCCCGCGATGGTGACCTGCTTCATGCCGTCGGAGCGAGTCACGGTGCCGACCTCGGCCTGCAGCCCCATCCCCTGGACGCTGCCGTCCGCCATGACCGGCATCCAGGTCTGCGCACAGCTGTCGGTACACATCGACATGGAGGGGGACGCCTGATCCTTGTCGTAGCGGTAGAGCGTCCAGCCCTGCGCGTCGGTCACCACCGAGCCCATGCCGGACATCTGCTTCACCATCAGCATGTTGGTGCTGACCATGTGCGTGCCACCGGCAGCGGCGGCGGTGGATGTGCCACTGTCCGCCGGAGCCGTGGTGCCGGCCGGAGCGCCGGCCGCAGACGCAGCGGCGCCGGTGGAGTTGCTGTCGGTGGACGAGCCGCTGCTGCATGCGGCGAGCAACAGCACGGAGGCGATGCCGGAGGCCATGGCGAGAGCGATGCGGTGCCGGGACACGGGGGTTCTCCCTTGTGATGTCTTCTGTTTCTACTGACGAACTTAGTACGTTCGGTCTCAGGCGGCCGTTCAGTCGCACAGGTGGCACATGGCGAAGCCTTTACCCGGACCCCCGGGCGCACGGTGGGACGCCGTGGGATTTGACAGATTGCGCCGGGGAGGAGCGTGGAGCGGCCCGGCCGGAAGCTGCTGGATGTCGTCCGGTGCCAGGGCTGGATCCGGCGCCCACAACACCACTATTCAGCTAAGGAAGTTAGCGTTGGCGTGCAGCAGAAGGGCGGACCACGCTCCGGGCGTGAGGGGCTTGTGCTGTGCGGAAACGCGTAACCGTAGGGGGTTGGTGCGGGTCCCGCAGGGGTCAGGGCCCGCAGGCCACCAGCAGCGGAAGCAGCGGAGCCGCGACACTCGCCGCCACGATGCCCAGCCACGCCGCGCGGTGCGGCCGGGGCTGCGGGGTGAGCACGCGCCGCAACCGGATGAGGGCTCCCGACCCGCCCGCCCCCAGAGCCGCTTGCGGCGCCCTCCCGGACGCGACCTCGCACATCGCGGTGGCCAGCGCCTCCCGGGAGTACATCCGCAGGGCGCGGTCGTCCGCGATCATCTCCAGCAGCAGGTTCGTCTGCTCCTTGCCCTGCCGGGCGAGCGGAAGACCGCGGAAGGCACGCGAGAACGCGTCGACGAAGATCTTCAGCACGTGGTGCCTGCCCGTGATGTGGGCACGCTCGTGCTCCAGCACGGCCAGCAACTGCTCCTCGGTCAGGGCGTCCAGCGCGCCACGGGTGACGACGATGTGGGAGCCGGGTCCCGACAGGCAGTAGACGGCCGGGGCGTCGTACTCGACGATCGTGGCGCCGTACTCCGGCGCAGGTTCGCCGACGAGGGTGAGCATGTCCAGCTGACGGCCGCGAGCACGTCGAGCCCGCCATGTGCAGCGGAGCAGCCAGCCGACCGGTAGCAGGACGACCGCGATCGGAGCGGCGATCACCAGCGCGTCCCCGAAGGCGGACGGCGCGTGGCCGGGCGGGGCGTCGGCGGCCACTCCGCACACGGTGAGCAATCCGACCAGTCCGTCGTGCACATGCTGCTCGGTGATCACCAGGTGGTACACGGCGAGAGCGGTGGCGACGACGAACGTGACCATGAGGCCCTGCCACGCCAGCACGGCGGCGGCCGGTGCCCGGTACGCCCACCGGGCGCGGGCCAGCAGGGAAGGCGCCACGACGCCCACCAGGACCGCGTATCCGGCCAGCCCCACTGCTGTGATCATGCGCTGCTCCGCCTCTTCACGGCTCGGAGCGCCGAGCGTAGCGCGTCCACTTCCTCTGCACTCATCTGCTCCACGAAACAGGCCAGAGCGCCCACCGCCGTCAACTGCTGCTTCCATCAGCACGTTTGGAGACCTGGGAGTGTCGTCCGCGGATCGAAACGGCGGATCACCACCACGGCAAGGGGCACGCCCGCGCTGACGACCGGCAGGTACCAGAGCGCCGAGAACCGGGGCACGTCGGAGTCGTACTCCATGACCGGCACCAGCCGGAAAGCAGCCGGGTGATCACGTGCTCAGTGCCCAGGCGGGCTGCTCGTCGTGCTCGCGGAGCATCTGCATGACGGTGGCGGGCGAGGGGTGCGTCCGCCGGTGTCATGCCACCGCTCATGCGCCGTCGCGGGTGCGCAGTAGGTTCACGACCGTCACCCGCAGCACCGGCTCGCCGCCCTGATCGACGAGTTCGGCGAGCGTGCGCACGATGCCGCGTCGCGGATCGGAGCTTGATGGCCGGGTGTCGACGGTTCGGAGGCGTAGGCGGAGCCGGTCGCCGGGGCGCACGGGCTTGAGCCAGCGCAGTTCGTCCACTCCGGGGCTGCCGAGACTCGCGACCTGCGAGAGATAGTGCCTGGCGAACAGCCGCATCATCAGTGCGACGGTGTGCCACCCGCTGGCGACCAGCCCGCCGAAGGGGCCCTGCTGCGCGGCGATGGGATCGATGTGGAAGGACTGAGGGTCGTACTGCGAGGCAAAGCCGATGATTTCCTCCTCGGTGATCGCAACGCTGCCGTACTCGTACGTCGCACCCGCTGTGTAGTCCTCGAAGTACCGGTCGTCGACGGGGACCGTGAATCCGTCCATGCCCTGGTGTCCATTCATGTTGCTTCATCTCTACGAACTCGGGGCAAAAGCACTGCGGGGAGGAGGCCGAGGGTCGCGACCGCGGCCATGAGCAGCAAGGTGGTCCGCACGGAGGCGGCGGCGCCTGCGCTGGTTGCGATGGCGATGCCGAGGGTCGGGCCGATGTTCGTCGCGGTCTGTTTCAGGCCGCCGACGGCTCCGGCGTATTCGGGTGGCGCGTCGCCGACCACCGTCCCGGTTGCGGTGACCATGACGGCGGCGAATCCGGCGCCGATCACGGCGAATGCGGCTCCCGTTGGTCCCGCCGCGCCGCTCCGGGTCAGTTGCGAAAGCCCGGCTATGCCGAGTACGACGAGGAGCGTTCCGCTGACCGCGGTCGGGCGCGGGCCCCATCGGCCCAGGGCGACGCTCGCCAGCGGTGAGCCGAGCACCATCAGCACTGTGAGCGGCAGTACGCGCAACCCGGCGGCGAGAGGATCCAGGCGCAGGACGCTCTGGAGATAGAAGGTAGCGGTGAACAGACTGCCGAACAGGCCGGCGGTGGCGAGCGCGAGCAGCGCCATCGAGGCCGTCACCGGTACTGACCGCGTCACGGCCGACGGCACGATCGGATTCCCGGCACGGCGCTCGCTCACCGCCAGTACGGCCGCCAGGCCCGCCACGGCGGAGAGTTCGAGCAGCGTGTGCGGAGCGGCCCAGCCGCGCGCCGGGACGTCCGCCAGGGCGTGGACGAGGAGGGCCAGGAAGCTCGCGAGCAGTACCGCACCGGTGAGATCGAGCCTCTGCGGGGCTGTGCTCTCGGGGGCCGGAAGCCGGACCGCGAGAGCGAGCAGCACCGCAGCAAGGGAGATCGGAACGTTGATCCAGAACACGGCCCGCCACCCCAGGTGCGCCACGAGGACTCCCCCGAGCACCGGGCCGCTCCCGGCGGCCACCGCGATTGCGGCGGTCCGCACGGCGACGGCCCGGTGGAGCTCCCGTTCCGGGTACGCCAGCCGCAGCATCGCGAGTGTCGCCGGCTGGAGCAAGGCTCCGAAGACACCCTGAGCGGTCCTCAGCCCGATCACCCAGCTGACCGAGGGCGCGAGGACGATCCCTGACGAGGAGGCGGCGAAGCCGAGCAGACCGATACACAGCAGTCGCAGATGCCCGTACCGATCCCCCAGCCGTCCCGCGACGACGAGAAGGGCGGCCACCGCGACGAGATAACCAGTACTGGTCCACTGGATCTGTGCCGGACTCGCGGCGAGCGAACGCTGCAGGCTGGGCTGCGCCACCAGCAGGACGGTGCCGTCCAGTGCGACGATCATCGCCCCGGCCACGCTGACCAGAAGAGGGACGGAGCGTCGCAGCCGCCCGGTCATGAGGCCCTCGGGCCGAGATGGGCGTCCAGCGCGGCTTCGATCAGCCGGTCGTGACTGTCGGAACCGCCGTCTAGGGCGAGTTGCAGGCTGCCCCAGGACCACAGTTGGGCGATGCCGTGCAGGTTCGCCCACAGGGCGGCCGCAGCGACGGCCGCCGACGGCTCCGGTGCTTGCGCCCGGCACCGGGCGACGAGTTCGGTGACGCCCTGGAACATCGGGAGCGTCGCCTCCCGCAGCCGAGGCCCGTCCGGACCTCCACTCTGCTCGCCGCTGTCGAGCAGGTCGTGACGGAACATCAACTCGAACATGCCGCGCCGTTCCCGTGCGTAGGTGACATACACCCGCGCCTGCGCGCGATGGCCGACAGCAGTGCCCTCAGACAACACCAGCTCTACGCCTGCATCGACCAGTCGCTCCCGCAGAGCCCCCTCAACATCCATAGACAGTGTCTACCAGATATTCGTAGACAGCGTCTACGGGCAACTCGTCTGCGAGGACCGAGGGTTGGAGGTCACCCTGTGCCGTTCGCTGTCCAGCTCGGGCCTGCGATGCCGTCCGAGCCCGCTACACGGCGGTTCGGCTGCCGGTCGGGAGGAAAGACGGCCCCATCACCGTGCGGGGCGGCGCTTCGCCCACGGCGGTCCCAAGCGCCCCACCTACCGGGCGATCGAGGAACTCGGGCGGGCGGTGCGTACGGCGTTCCTTCGTGACTACCCCGCCGGAGCCGACCTGCGCCGTGAGATCAACGACGGGCTCCAGGTCGTGGAGAACCGGAACTCCGCCAACCACGACCTGTTCCACGGCAAGGACGGCGACCTGACCGGCTCCGACAAGGAGGCCCAGGAGGTGTCCATGCTCGCCCTACACCTGCACCTGCTCCAGTCGGCGTTGGCGCACGTCAACACTCCGCTCCTCCAGGACATCCTGGGCGAGGAGAAGTGGCAGAAGCCGGCTCACCGACACCGACCGGCGGACACTGCCGCTGTTCTGTTTTCTCACGTGAACCGCTACGGCCGGTTCGATCAGCGGCGGACGGTACGGCCGGGTCGGCATCCTGAAACCCGCTACAGGTGTGATCGCTCCCTGGGCAGTCGGGTCCGATACGACTGCCCCACCTGATCGGTGGATGAGGCCCGCCCGCCGTCTCGGCGGAGCGTGGCGGGCGGCCAGTTCCGCGAGGCTGGGGCGCCATGGGGGGTCAGCGCTCGGACTTGGGGGGTCGCTGCATCAGCGCGGCGGCGGCCTCGTCGAGGGTGATTTTGTCGTTGAGCAGGGCGGAGACCACTTCCGCGATCGGCATCTCGACGCCGCGGGTACGCGCCAGGTCAAGGACCGCTTCGGCGGACTTGACGCCCTCGGTGGTCTGCCAGGTGGCCGCCGTCGCCTCCGCGACGCTCAGGCCCCGGCCCAGGTGGACGCCGAAGGTGCGGTTGCGGGCGAGCGGGGAGGTGCAGCTTGCCACCAGGTCGCCCAGGCCGGACAGCCCGGCGAGGGTGGCCGGGGAGGCGCCCATGGCCACGGCCAGCCGGGTGGTCTCAGCCAGTCCGCGGGTGATGAGCAGGGCCGCGGCGTTGTCGCCGAGGCCCATGCCCGAGGCGATGCCGACCGACAGGGCAATGACGTTCTTCACCGCGCCGCCCAGCTCGCAGCCGATGACGTCGGTGCTGGTGTAGGGCCGGAAACAGGGGGTGTGGCAAGCCTGCTGGAAGCGGCGTGCGGCATCCTCGTCGGCGCAGGCGATCGTTGCGGCGGCGGGCTGGCCGTCCATGATCTCGGGAGCGAGGTTCGGGCCCGACAGTACGGCGACCCGGTCCGCGCTCACTCCGGTCACCTCGGTGACGACCTGGCTCGCCCGTAGCTCGCTGCCCCGCTCGATGCCCTTCATCAGCGACACGATCAATGTCTCGGGACCGATATACGGAGCCCATGCAGCGAGGTTCGCACGCAGGGACTGCGCGGGAATGGACAGCACGAGGAAGTCGGCGCCTTCCAGCGCGACGGTCGGGTCCGTGGTGGCCGTTATGGCGTGGGGCAGTTCGATGTCCGGGAAGTACCCGGGGTTGCGGTGCGCCGTGGTGATGGCGTCGGCGATCTCACCCCGTCGGGCGTGCATGATGACGTCGGTGCCGGCGTCGGCCATGATCTTGGCGAGGGCGGTTCCCCAGGACCCGGCCGAGAACACCGCCGCACGGGCGGGACGGTACTGGCTCACTGAGAGTCCTCTCGCCAGGGGCGGTGTGACGTTGTGATCAATCGGCTGCTTACAGGAGATCTCCGACCCATCTCATCGAGGCGCGGAGTTCGAGGCCGGCAAGGTGACCAGCGGATGTCTTGTCGAAGCGTGGGGCGATGCCGCGCCGGTCTCCGAAGCCGCAGGAGCGGCAGCGTGATCCGGAGCGCACGCGCAGGCTGATTCTTGAGGCGGCGGTGGCGGAGTTCGCCGCGCACGGCTACGCGGGTGCCCGCATCGTTGGGGCGAGCGGGCGAGCAAGCTCGTCGACCCCGGCACCCCGCTGTCCGAGCAACCGCGCCGCTATGTGCTGGAGGCGCTGGAGAACCGGGACGGCGTACGGTTGCTGGCCTGGGGCGGCCTGGAGTACACGGGCCCGGAGGCGGATCCGGACCAGCGTCCGCGCACGGAGCGTCTCGCGGAGTCCGTGGCCGGCATCCGTGGCCGGCATCCGTGAACGGCAGGCGGCCGGGGCCGTGCCGCAGGAGATGGACCCGGCCTGCCCGACCGTCATGCTGATGGCGGCGGCGATGGCTCCTGTCACCCTTCCGCACGTCATCGCGGGCGGGTGCGACGACGACCCGCAGTCTCCAGAGTTCATCGAACGCTTCGCCGACCAGCTCGCCCTCCTGGTCCGCCGGCTCGGACTCGGTTGCGACGGGCCTGCGTGATGGCGTGATCAGCCTTGCCGCTTCGGCGCAGTCAGACCCGGCAGGGCCCTGAGATCTTCTGTGCAACTCGGGCACCTGGGCGCGGAGAACGTCGGCTGCGCTGCGGGCGTCAGCGACGAGCGCCTGGAGCAGGCCGGGCTGTCCGGGACCGGCGTCGAGGAGTTGGGCGGTGGCACGGCCGCGCGACCGTCTGCGCCCCATGGTCGTGTTTCCGGTTCGACGTTCTGAGGCTTTGGGCCGGGGGCCTTCGCCGCCGCGGCAGTCCTCAGGTTGTGAGGCGGGCCAAGAGCGCGGGATGGTCTGCCATGGCCGATTCCAGCATGGCCCGGGCAAGGGGCTTGAAGAAGTCGAGGTCGGCGGACCGCCAGTCGATGCCACCCAGGGGTGGCTGCGGGTCGTACTCGATGAGGAGCTGGACAGTGCGGGCGGTCTGCTCGCCCGCGAGGCGTTCAACCAGGTGGAGGGCCATGTCGATACCGGCCGACACTCCGGCGGCGGTGAGCACGGGGCCGGCCTCGACCCAGCGTTCGGCGACGGGTGTCGCGCCGAACTTGGCCAGCAGGTCACGGAAGCCCCAGTGTGTGGTGGCCTGACGACCGTCGAGCAGGCCGGCTGCACCCAGGATCAGGGAGCCGGTGCACACCGAGCCGATGACCTCGGCCGACCGCGCGGCCTTGCGGATCCAACTCAGCAGGAGCTCGTTGGTCAGGGCAGCGAGGGTCGGCTCGGTCCCGCCGGGCACGATCAGTGCGAAGGGCTCGGTGACCTGGTCGAACGTATGGCTCGGCGTCAGCTTCAGCGGAGTGTCGGTGCCCAGGGGGGCGAGGTCCTGGCCGACGACGACCACCGCGAACGACGGGTCGATCTGGGCCAGCGTCGACAGCACCTGAAGCGGCCCCACCACGTCGAGCGGGGTGATGCCGGGATAGAGCACGAAGGCGAGCGTCTTGGTCATGCCGTCACCTTCGGCCCGAGTCCGTGGGAAAGCCAAGGGAAGACAGCGACCAGGTCGGAATTCTTGGGATACAAGTCAGTCCGACATAGGGTCCTGGTCATGGAGGAACGACTGGTGATCCTCGTCGGATACGACGAGGCCGAGTTGCTGGACATCGCCTGCGTGACAACAAGCCTGGTCACCGCCAACCGGCTCGGAGCCAGCCCCGCCTACGCCGTGAGCGTGGCCACCCCGGGAAGCCGCGCGATCACCTGCGACTCGGGGCTGACGCTGCAAGGCCAGCGATCCCTGGAGCGGGTGCGGGGGCCACTGGACACGCTGATCGTCTCGGGAGGGTTCGGCCATCAGGCCGCGGCAGAAAACCCGCGGATCGTCGGCCATGTCCGCCGCCTGGCCAGGGAGAGCCGCAGAGTGGCCTCGGTCTGCACAGGGGCGACCGTCCTGGCTGCCGCCGGCCTGCTCAACGGCAAACGCGTCACGACTCACTGGTGGTACGCCGATCAGTTGGCCTCGGCCTACCCGGAGATCACCGTGGATCCCGCGCCGATCTACATCCGCGACGGAAGCGTGTCCACCGCGGCGGGCGTCACCAGCGCCCTGGACCTCACCCTGGCCTTCATCGAGGAGGACCACGACGCGGAGTTGGCGCGCGCCGTGGCCCGCGGTCTGGTCACCTACATGCAACGGCCAGGCAACCAGGCACAGATGAGCATGTTCACAGCCATCCCAGCACCTACCAACTGCCTGGTCAGGCGAGCCGTCAACTACATCGCCAGCCACCTGACCAGCGACCTGACCACAACCGCACTGGCAGCCGACGCCGGGGTGAGCGAACGCCACCTGACCCGCTTGTTCATTGACGACCTTGGAAAGGCGCCAGGTCGATTCGTCCGCGACGCGCGCACCGGAGCCGCCGCTCACCTTCTGGCTTCCACCTCACTACCCGTGGCGAGCGTGGCCGCACAGTGCGGCTTCAGAACCGCTGAAACACTCCGCCAAGCATTCGTCAGCCGCTACGGAACACCACCATCGCGCTACCGAGCAACGCAGAGCACAACAGCTACCTAACGGCAGCACCCGACGTCCACACCCAGGCATTCGGGCAGTTCCCATGCCCGACTCCACCATGAGCCGTCTACCCCGCCGAGACCGCAGTGGCCGACCACCTCTGAGAAAAGTGGCTCAGTGTTGCGCGTCATCCGGGGCAGGCAGGCTGGTCAGCTCGGAGGTCGCCGCGGGTGAGGGCTTGAAGTAGCGGCGGGCGTTCTCCGTCTTCTTGTGCCTCGGCTTCGCTGTCAGCGGGGACGCGCCCGGGTCGGGGGCTGGGAGGGGGGTGGCCGTGAGGCGCCGGCGCAGGGTGGAGGCTCTCGGCGTACAGGTTCGCCGCGGGCCTGGGTGAGCTGGGTGCGCAGGGCGGTGATGGTGTCGTCACCGGCACCGCCGTGCCGCCCCGCGACGGACCGGGCACCTCCATGTCCAGCAGGCGGCTGAACTCCCGCGACCTCATCCCCGTCGTGACCGCCGGTTCCGCCGCCGGCATGCTCCGCAACCGCTTCGCCCGCCGAGACCGGCGGTCCACGCTCCCGTCCGGGAGATCACCGCCCAGACCGACCCGGTGCAACATCACCCACTGCGCCCGCGACAGGTGCCGCACATCCAGATCAGCTGCGGTCCCCCACGACAGAGCATCCCGGCCGTTACGTCGCCGCAGGTAGGACCGCTGCCGAAGAAGACCCGAGCCCACCGCCCAGTCGTAGAGACCGTTGATCGCCGCACGGTTGCGCCGCCACGTCGCCGGCCCCACCGGCACCGGCGCACGCTGCGTACGCCACCGCCGGAAAGCCACCAGGTCCTCCTCCGACGCCGACAGCAGATCCGTCGGCGGATCAAGCACCCGGGCCAGGAAGTCCTCCAAGCCCATCAAGTCATACGCGTAGTCCCGAAGACTCTCCGCCTCCACACGAAGTCCTCGGCTCACGCGGCCGCATGTCCTCATCCAGGAAGAACGGGGTGCCCTCCGGCAGCGTCATCGGAGCCGACAGCATCGCCGGGACATCGAAGCCGAAGCCGCCGAACGCCTCCTGGTGACGTACGACGCTGCTGTACGAGGTGAAGAAGTAGGACATCAGACTCCCGCGGTGAGGCCGAGGCGTAACGACCGCGGAACCCAACAGCCCAGCCCACCCGTCCAGTTCGTTGCGTCAACGAGCTGAGGCAGGTAGAGAGACTGGACCTGGCCCAGCAGCAGGGCTTCGGCCCCTGTGAGCGCGAGACGGCGGGGCGCGTGGTGGTGTCCGTCAGCGCCCCTCCGGGTTGTTGACCCACGCCTCAACCGTGACAGCTATGAGGCTTAGCAGCCATACCGTGGCGCGGGCCGTGACTGTCTTGCGTTCACGCCATAGCGGCCGGGACGGGCCGGACACATCCGCGAAGGCCGTGCCGTGACTTGCGTCGGCAGTCGTCGGACGCCGCCGTCGCCAAGAGGCCTTCTGCGGGTCAGGCCGTCTTCGCGAAGACGAGCACCTCCGTGGTGGCAACGCCCATGGGTGCCAAGAAGCCGGCCTCCAGGCTGCAGCCGAGGGTCGCGAAGAGGTCCACGCATGTCCGGCGGGGCATGGCGGCCGGGTAGGAGTCGTGCCCGGCACCGCCCTCCGTCGCCCAGGCACGTACCGCCGCCGGGTCCAGGCAGTTCTCTGTCATGACGTCGAAGACGATCCGCCCGCCGGTTCGCGTGACACGCGCCATCTCGAAGAAGTACCGGGAGGCGCCGAGAAAGGTCACGGTGTTGAACACCTTGTGGGCCTGAACGAGGTCGACGCTGCCGTCGGGTGTCGGGGCGAGACTGCTTCCCGTGGTCGGTTGGGCGACCACGCCGAACGTGTCCACCAGGTAGTCGGCCCAGGGCGCCGCCGTCTCGTAGATCTCGTAGCGCTCCGGTGAACACTCCTTCAGCGTCTTCTCCAGGTACCGCCCGGATCCGGGGCCGATCTCCAGCACCGTGTTCGGGTTGGCGGCGAAGACGCCGCGAGCGCGTAGTTCGTCGACCGTGGCCTGGGTGGCACCAGGCGTCCCGTTCATGACCTCGTCGATGTAGTCACCGACCGACAGGCCGGTCGCCCGTGCAGCCCTCATCGTCGCCTCGAAGGGGATGAAGTCGTCGACCCCGCCCAGGTTGTTGGTGCTGCGCACGATGTCGAATCCAGCACGCCCCAGGAGCCGCTTGGCCCCCGACTTCCATACGGACTTTTCCCCGCCTGCCACCTTCATCGAACATACCCCCCGAGATCGCCTCAATCTTCGATATCAGCATAGATATCATGGGCACGAACGTGCAGTGGGACGGCGGATTCACCACGGGACCGAGGGCCGCTACCCGCGCTCCACCCCGCCACGCCGACATGGTCGCCGCCGCGACCAGCGCATCGAGGGTCTTCGACCGACGACGCGACCGTCATCGAAAGCGGGTGGCGGCAACCAGGTAAGCCGTCCCCGGCCAACGCCACAGGCCCCGGCCGACACTGTCCGCCGGTCGTTCACGGCGACGCGTCCACCGGTGCACGAGCCGATCGACCGGCGGGACGGAGGGCGTCAGGTCGTAGTGGACGACGTCGACGGGACGCAGCCCGGCTTCCCG
This sequence comes from Streptomyces fuscichromogenes, assembly GCF_014645815.1. Classification (GTDB taxonomy): domain Bacteria; phylum Actinomycetota; class Actinomycetes; order Streptomycetales; family Streptomycetaceae; genus Streptomyces; species Streptomyces fuscichromogenes. The sequence continues at coordinate 56,464 of NZ_BMML01000016.1, forward strand.
CATCCGCCGCCGTAGTCGGCCGGGCGGGAGCGCCCGGATACCGGACTTCGCCACACCGTGCCTTCGCTCCGGGGGCAGGCCGAGCAGACCCTCGACCTGGCCGAGCAACCGAAGCAGTGGCCAGTACACCCCCCATTCGAACAGGCGGTAGGGGCTCAACGGGTTCAGCATGCTGACGAGAACGAGCCCGTGCGGGCGCACCACGCGGCGAAGTTCCCGCAAGGCCACGGAAGGCTCGCAGTACTCCAGCACCCCCATCGCGACCACGACGTCGAAGCGCTCGTCCGGGAACTGCAGCGCCTCCGCCCTCCCGACGGCCAGTTCGACCCCGGCACCCGCCGTGCGGCCCGCGGCCTCGGCGATCATCGCGGGCGCCCGGTCGACGGCGGTGATCCGGAAATCGCCGGGACGCATGTCGAGCACACCGCGGACGAACATGCCCGGCCCGCAGCCGACGTCGAGGAGATCGCCGCCAGGACTTCGGTCCAGGGCCTCGAAGACCGCATGGAGCCTGGAGGAGAAGTACCGCTGAGCGGGCCCCGATCCGTGGTACGAGGCGGCATAGGAGGCCGCGAAAGACGGATCGTCGAACTGGACACGGACGTCACGACCGGACGCCCCTGCACCCGCGACCGTCGAAGGCGTCCCGGCGGGACCGCCCCTGACGACGGCCCACTTCTCCTTGCGAACCCCCACCGTCGACCTCCCGTCAGGGTGACCTCGATATTCCGAAGCCACTTAGTAATACAGTAGTTAAGCGCACTATGGTCGGCCATGTCCTCCGTTCCGCGCGGAAAGCGTCGCCCGCGCGCCTCGCACACGGGCGGTCCCCGAAGCGGCTCGACAGCTTCTTCGCCCACGTCACGGCGGGACGTCGCCTGCCCTACGGCGAAACGGCCGTACTGGACGGCAGGCCGGCCCGTATGCTCCGGGCTTTCGGTCTGACAGCACCCCGGGCCCGTCGGCGTGCCCCTGCGGGTCACAGGAGGAGCCGAGGCGACGCCAAGCCGGGCGGGCGGGCCTGGCGCGAGGCGCTGGAAGCACCCGCTCTGCGGGACCAACATCACGTCCTGACCACCGAAGCGGACGCGCAGCCCACCGATACGGGCACGGCGCCCTGTGACGGCCCGAGCCCATCCCGACTCGACCCCACGAGGGACTGCACCGGGACCGCACTGGGACTGCACGCTCTGAACTGGCCTTCCACCGATCTGCTTCCGCGGGACGGAAGTGGTGTTGCGGCACGGCGGCGCCCTTCCGGACGATGCCATCACAGCAGACAGACGGGAGCCGCACGATGCCGCACATGACCGCCTTCGCCAGGAACCAGTGGTACGTAGCCGCCTACAGTCACGAGGTCGGGCGGGAGTTGCTCGGGCGGACGATCCTCGGGGAACCGCTCGTGTTCTACCGGGCGGAGGAGGACGGCGCGCCCGTCGCCCTGAGCGATCGCTGTGTGCACCGCCGCTACCCGCTGTCGGAGAGCGGACTCGACGGTGACCGGATCGTGTGCGGGTACCACGGGTTCACCTACGACCGCACCGGCGCGTGCGTGTACGTGCCGGGGCAGAAGCGCATCCCGCGCACCGCCCGGGTCGCCTCCTACCCGGTGGTCGAGCAGGACTCGCTGGTGTGGGTGTGGGTCGGCGACCCGGCGCTCGCCGACGCGCAGTCCATACCGCGGGCCCGCCACCTCGACTCCCCCGGCTGGACCACCGTGCGCGGCATGGAGCCCATCGACGCCGACTACGGCCTCCTCGTCGACAACCTCCTCGACCTCTCCCACGAGACCTATCTGCACGGCGGTTACATCGGCACCCCCGAGGTCGCCGAGACGCCCATCACGACCGAGGTCGACGAGGGCGCCGGGATCGTCCGGGTCAGCCGGCACATGGACGACGCCGAGTGCCCGCCGTTCTACGCCCGTTCGACCGGGATAGCGGGGCGCATCACCCGTTGGCAGGACATCGAGTACCACGCGCCGTGCCTGTACCTGCTGCACAGCCGGATCGCGCCGGTCGGCGTCCTGCCGGAGGCCGACGGCGGCGACCCGAACGGCTTCCACACCGAGATCACCTACGCGATCACCCCGTCCGCGGACGGCAAGGTGTACGACTTCTGGATGGTCTCCCGGGACTGGGCGACCGGCGACGCCGAGGTCACCGAGTTCCTGCGGAGCAACAACCACACGGTGGTGATGCAGGACGTGGACGCCCTCAACCTCCTGCAGCGGACGCTGGGTTCGGAGCGGGCCGGCTACCAGGAGCTGAGCATCAACATCGACACCGGCGGCCTCGCCGCGCGCCGTATCCTCGGCCGGCTGGTCGAGGAGGGCGACAAGCCGGTGGAGAAGGTCCTGTGAGCGCACCGACCGGTGAGGTCTACCGCATCGACTGGCTGCCGGGCACCGACGTGCTGCACGGCACCTGTCACTGCGGCGCCGAGCACTCCGCCCAGGACCCGGTCGAGATGTGGGAGTGGATGCTCGGCCACCCCGAGGGCCATCAGCTTACGGAGCGCACCTCATGAGCCTGTACGAAGCCGAACTCGTCGTGACGGAACGCGTGTCGGCGGCCGACGGGGTCGTCGCCCTGACCCTGCGGCATCCGCTGGGCGAGGAACTGCCCGGCTGGGATCCCGGAGCGCATGTCGACGTCGTGCTCGGGCCGGAGCTGGAGCGGCAGTTCTCGCTCTGCGGGGATCCCGGGGACCGCTCAGGCTGGCGGGTCGCGGTGCTCAGGGAGCCGGACGGGCGCGGCGGATCCGCCTACGTGCACGAGCAGTTGGGCGTCGGCGACAAGGTGCGGGTACGCGGGCCGCGCAACCACTTCCGGCTCGAACCCGCGCCCCGCTACCGGTTCCTCGCGGGCGGCATCGGTATCACCCCGATCCTGCCGATGCTCGCCGCCGCCGAGGCCGCGGGCGCGGAGTGGACGCTGCTGTACGGCGGGCGGTCCCGACGGTCCATGGCGTTCACCGCCGAGTTGGCGCGGTACGGGGACGAACGGGTCACCGTCGCCCCGCAGGACGAGTCCGGGCTGCTGGACCTGGCCGCCGTACTCGACGACGTCCCGGACGGCACCCTCGTGTACTGCTGCGGTCCTGGGCCGTTGCTGGACGCGGTGGAGGAGCGCTGCCCGGCCGGCGTACTGCGGGTCGAGCGGTTCCAGCCCAAGGCGCAACAGGGGGGCGAGGAGCGGGAGTTCGAGGTGGTCCTCGCGCAGAGCGGTCGTACCCTGACCGTCGCGCCCGGTGTCTCGGTGCTCGACACCGTCCGGGTCGCCGGGGTCGAGGTGCTGTACTCCTGCACCGAGGGCACCTGCGGGACGTGCGAGACGGACGTCCTGGAGGGCGAACCGGAGCACCGGGACTCGGTGCTCACCGAGGAGGAGCGGGCGGCCGGGGAGACCATGCTCATCTGCGTGTCGCGGTGCCGAGGGGCGCGCCTGGTGCTGGATCTGTGATCCGCAGGTCCGCCTCGATCCGTGCCACCGCCGCCAGCAGGTGCGGCAGCAGATCGCGGCGGGCCGCCACGGCGGACATGCGGCCGGAATGCATCGCGAGGGCCGCCCCGGCCACCACCCGGCCGCCCCGGTCCCGGACCGGGGCGGCCAGTGTGCTGACACCGGCCTCGGGATCGCCCTCCAGCAGGGCGCAGTCGGGTGGTGGCCCGTCGGCCAGCAGCACCCGCCCCGCCGCCGTCCCGTGCGCCGGGAAGCGCGCCCCCACCGTGATCGTCGCCGCCATCACCCGCCGGGGCCGGGCGGCGGCGACCGGCACGACGGCATCGCCGTCCAGCAGGCACAGGGCCGCCGACTCCCCTGCCTGCTCGGCGAGTCGGGCCAGATGCGGTTGTGCGAGGTTCGGCAGGTCCAGGCCGCAGAGGTAGGCGTAGCCGAGTTCCAGGACGCGCGGAGTGAGCCGGAAGCTGCGGCCGTCGCAGTGCACATAGCCCAGGTCGGCGAGGGTGAGCAGCAGGCGGCGGGCGGCGGCGCGGGTCAGGTCGCAGGCGCGGGCCACCTCGCTGAGCGTGCGCGCCGGATGCTCGGCGTCGAAGGCCCGGATGACGGCCAGGCCGCGCTCGAAGGACCTGACGAAATGCGGTGCGCGGGCATCCCTCGACATCATCGCCTCCCGGTCCGACACGCGATCCGACACGATCCGGCACCGTCCGAGACACGGTCCGGCACGGAGAACACGGTGAGAGCGCGGTTCGATAACTGTCAACAATTTTGTCAGCTAAACCCATTGACCGGGTCGTACGGCCGGTTCTACCTTCCCGCTGAGCACCAATCGAGCACCAGTGTGCGCACAGCGCACAACGCACAGCCTGTCGGAACACCGTTGTCTGCACAGGAGGAGCCATGCGTCGTCTGCTCGCCGGTCTCGCGACCGGCACCTTCCTGCTCGCCACGGCGGCCTGCGGCTCCTCCGGGGGTTCGTCGTCCACCTCGCCCTCCTCGGGCGGCACCACCACCGTCAAGGTGGGGATCATCCCCATCGTCGACGTGGCGCCCCTCTACCTCGGCCAGAAGGAGGGCTTCTTCAGCAAGCGCGGACTGAAGCTGTCGATGACGCTCGCGCAGGGCGGTGCGGCCATCGTGCCCGGTGTGACGAGCGGTCAGTTCCAGTTCGGCTTCAGCAACATGACCTCGCTGATGATCGCCCAGTCCAACGGCGTGCCGGTGCAGGCGATCGCCAACGGCGTGGCGTCGACGGGCGTGGCCGGCAAGGACTTCGGCGGGCTGGTCGTGAAGAAGGGCAGCAGCATCACGTCGCCGAAGCAGCTGGTGGGCAAGAAGGTCGCCGTCAACACGCTGAAGAACATCAACGAGACCGCCGTACGCGAGTCCGTGCGCAAGGCCGGCGGCGACCCGGACAAGGTGGGCTTCGTCGAGCTCGCCTTCGACCAGATGCCGGCCGCGCTCGACAAGGGCCAGATCGACGCGGCGATGGCCGTCGAACCGGCCCTCGCCACCATGAAGCTCCAGGGCGCCACCGAGATCGCCTCACCGCTGGTCGACGTGGCGAAGAACCTCACCGTCGCCATGTACTTCACCTCGGCCTCCTACGCGCAGAAGAACCCCGGCGTGGTGACCGAGTTCCAGGCCGCCGTGGCGGAGTCGCTGTCCTACGCGGACGCGCACCCGGACGAGGTCCGGCAGATCGTCACCACCTACACCAAGACCCCGGCGGACGTGCTGGCCGAGGTGACCCTGCCCAAGTGGCCCGCGGAGGCCAACCGTTCCTCGATCGAGACGCTGGAGAAGCTCAGCGAGCAGGACGGCCTCTTCAAGACGGCACCCGACCTGGACAAGCTGCTGCCGTGAAGGGTCTGAACACCCTGTTGGGTACGGCCGGTCTCGCGGTCTTCCTCGCCCTGGGCGAGGCGGTGCCGCGGCTCGGCCTGGTCAAGGCGGACTACTTCCCGCCGACCAGCCGGATCGCCCGCGCGCTGGGCACCGAACTCGCCGACGGCGCCTTCTGGTCGGCGCTCGGCGACACCCTGACCGGCTGGGCGGTGGGCCTGGCCGTCGCGGTCGGCGCCGGGGTCGCGGCCGGTGTCGTCGTCTCGGTCGTCCCGCACCTGCGCCAGGCCACCGCGTCCACCGTCGAGTTCCTCCGCCCGATCCCCTCGGTCGCCCTGATCCCCCTCGCGATCCTCCTCTACGGCACCGAACTCCGCTCGGTCCTCCTCCTGGTCGTCTACGCCGCGTTCTGGCAGGTGCTGATCCAGGTGATGTACGGCGTCCAGGACGTCGACCCGGTCGCCGAGGAGACGGCGCGGTCGTACGGTCTCGGCGCCTGGGCCCGGGTCCGCCATGTGCTGTGGCCGACCGCGCTGCCGTACGTGATGACCGGTGTCCGGCTGGCCGCCGCGGTCGCGCTGATCCTCACCATCACCGCCGAACTGGTCATCGGCGCGCCCGGGTTGGGCCAGCAGATCGCGATCGCGCAGGCCTCGCAGGCGGTGCCGGACATGTACGCCCTGATCGTGGTGACCGGGCTGCTCGGGCTGGTCATCAACGTGGGTGCCCGGTCGGTGGAGCGGCGGGCGCTGGCCTGGCACCAGTCGGTGCGCGGGGAGGTGGCGGTGTGAGGGGCGTCCTGCTGCGCGTCGGGTACGTCCTCGCGCTGCCCGCCGTCCTGGTCGCCCTGTGGTGGCTGGCCTCCGACGGCAGCACGAACGTCTACTGGCCACCGCTGCGGACGATCCTGCGGACCTTCCCGGACGTGTGGACCGGGCAGCGGCTCCACGACGACCTGCTGCGCAGTGTGCTGCGGCTGCTCGCCGGGTACGCGACGGCGGCCGTCGCCGGTGTGGCCCTGGGCACGGTCATCGGCTCGTACCGGCGGGTGCGTGCGGTGTGCGAACCGGTGCTGGAGTTTCTGCGGGCGGTGCCGCCGCCGGTGCTCGTCCCGGTCATCATGCTGTTCGCCGGCATCGGCGACACCATGAAGATCGTGGTGATCGCCAGCGGCGGCGTCTGGCCGATCCTGCTCAACACGGTCGAGGGTGTCCGGGCGGTCGACCCGGTGATGGCGGAGACGGCCCGTTCCTACGGCATCACGGGCGCGGCCCGGCTGCGTACGCTGGTACTGCGTTCGGCGAGTCCGCAGATCTTCGCGGGCCTGCGGCAGGCGCTGTCGATCGGAATCATCCTGATGGTCATCAGCGAGATGTTCGCCGCCAGCAACGGACTCGGCTTCGCCATCGTGCAGTTCCAGCGCGGCTTCGCGATCCCCGACATGTGGACCGGGATCCTGCTGCTGGGCCTGCTCGGTTTCGCGCTGTCGGTGGTCTTCCAGGTCGTCGAGCGCCGGGTGCTCGGCTGGTACCACGGGCTGCGCGCGACAACCCGGCGGTCCTGAATGAACCTCGCGAAGGGGCGGTCCATGCTCGACGTACGCGGCCTGAACAAGGTCTACGACGGATCCGGCCGCCGCGTCGAGGCGGTGCGGGACCTCACCTTCACCGTGCCGGCGGGCGAACTCGTCTGTCTGGTCGGCCCGTCGGGCTGTGGCAAGACCACCCTGCTGAAGTGCATGGGCGGCCTGCTCGCTCCGACGGGCGGTGAGGTCCTCCTGGAGGACCGGAAGGTGACCGGCCCGCCGCCCGGGATGGCGTTCGTCTTCCAGGAGTACGGCCGCAGCCTGTTCCCCTGGATGCGGGTCGGCGAGAACGTCGAACTGCCGCTGAAGCAGAAGCGTCTGGGACGTGAGCGGCGCAAGGAGCTGGTCGCCGACGCGCTCGGTTCGGTCGGTCTCGCGGACGCCGCGGGCGCCTACCCATGGCAGCTCTCCGGCGGTATGCAGCAGCGGGTGGCGATCGCCCGCGCCCTCGCCTACGAGCCGCGGGTGCTCCTGATGGACGAGCCGTTCGCCGCCGTCGACGCCCAGACCAGGGCCGATCTCGAGGACCTGGTCCGCGGGTTGTGGCGGGAGCGCGGGATCACCATCCTGTTCGTCACGCACGACATCGACGAGGCGGTCTACCTGGGCCAGCGGGTGATCGTCCTGTCCGCCTCCCCGACCGTCGTCCAGGAGCAGCTGAAGGTCGATCTGCCGGACGACCGCGACCAGTTGCACACGCGGGTGGCCCCGCGCTTCGCCGAGCTGCGGACCCATGTCTACGAGCAGATCCAGGCGGCGAAACGCGGGGTTCCCCGGGGGGAGGACCCGGTCTAGTCGGTCAGCCAGGCCGCCGTGTCCTGCGGCAGCCGGCCTTCGTCGTCCAGCGGGCCGCTGGCGATCAGGAGCCGGGAGCGGGCGGGGAGTTCGGCGGGGGCGGCCGCGAGGTTGACCACGCACGTCACGCCCTCGGCGCGGGTGAAGGCGAGGACGCCCTCGGGGGCGGGCAGCCAGGTCAGCGGGCCGTCACCGAAGCGGGGGCGCAGGGCGATGGCACGCCGGTAGAGGGCGAGCACGGAGTCCGCGTCGTCCTGCTGGCGGTCGACGGCGTACGACTCCCAGCCGGCCGGCTGCGGCAGCCACGGCTCCTCGCCCGCACCGAATCCCGCGTGCGGGGCCCCGGCCGCCCAGGGCAGCGGCACCCGGCAGCCGTCCCGGCCGGGGTCGGTGCCGCCGGACCGGAAGTACATCGGGTCCTGGATGCGGTCGGCCGGGATCCCGGCCTCGGGCAGCCCCAGTTCCTCGCCCTGGTAGACGTAGACAGCGCCGGGCAGCGCCAGGGTCAGCAGGGCGGCCGCGCGGGCCCGGCGGGTCCCGAGGGCGAGGTCCGTCGGGACGCCGAAGGCCTTGGCCGCGAAGTCGAAGCCGGTGTCCTCGCGGCCGTACCGGGTGACCGTACGGGTCACGTCGTGGTTGCACAGCACCCAGGTGGCGGGGGCCCCGACCGGGGCGTGTTCGGCGAGGGTGGTGTCGATGGAGGTCCGCAGCCGGGCCGCGTCCCAGGGGCAGGACAGGAAGGAGAAGTTGAAGGCGGTGTGGAGTTCGTCGGGGCGCAGGTAGCGGGCGAAGCGCTCGGTGTCGGGGAGCCAGACCTCGCCGACGAAGACGCCGTCGTAGTGGTCGGCGACCGCACGCCAGGAGCGGTAGACGTCGTGGAGTTCGTCGCGGTCGACGAAGGGGTGCGGGCGCGGGCGCGTGGCCAGGTCGGGCAGGTCCGGGTCCTTGGCGAGCAGGGCGGCCGAGTCGATGCGGACGCCCGCGACACCCCGCTCGAACCAGAAGCGCAGGATGTCCTCGTGCTCCTGCCGGACGGCCGGGTGCGCCCAGTTGAGGTCGGGCTGTTCCGGGGTGAACAGGTGCAGGTACCACTCGCCGTCCGGCAGCCGGGTCCACACCGGTTCGGTGGAGCCGGCGAACTGCGACGGCCAGTCGTTGGGCGGCAGGTCGCCGCCTGGTCCGCGGCCGGGCCGGAAGTGGAACAGCTCGCGCTCCGGGCTGCCGGGCCCGGCGGTCGACGCGGCCTGGAACCAGGGGTGTTGGTCGGAGACGTGGTTGGGGACGATGTCGACGATCGTCCGGATGCCCAGCTCCCGGGCCTCCGCGATGAGCTTCTCGGCCTCGGCGAGGGTGCCGAAGGCCGGGTCGATGGCCCGGTAGTCGGCGACGTCGTAACCGCCGTCCTTCATCGGTGACGGGTACCAGGGGCTGAACCACAGTGCGTCCACGCCGAGTTCGGCGAGGTAAGGCAGCCTGGCGCGGACGCCCGCGAGGTCGCCGGTGCCGTCGCCGTCGCTGTCGGCGAAGCTGCGGACGTACACCTGGTAGATGACGGCCGAGCGCCACCAGTCGTGGTCCTCGTGGTCCTTCGGGGCATGGCTGGGCTGTCCCACGGTGCGAACCTTTCTGTCGGAGGAAGGGCCGTCAGCCCTTGGTGCTGCCCGCGCTGATCCCGGCGATGATGTGCCGCTGGAAGACGAGGAACAGCGCGACCATCGGGATACTGGCGATCACCATCGCGGCGATGAGCACGGTGAGCTGGATGTTCTGCGACAGCTGGACCAGGGCCACGCTGATGGGCTGCTTGTCGGTGTCGGAGAAGACCATCAGCGGCCACAGGAAGTCCTGCCAGACCGCGACCAGGGCGAAGATCGACACCACCCCGAGCACCGGGCGGGACATGGGCAGCACCACGGACCACAGGACGCGCAGCTTTCCGGCGCCGTCGATCTCGGCGGCCTCCAGCACGTCGCGGGGCAGCTGGTCGAAGAACCGTTTGAGGAGATACAGGTTGAAGGCGTTGGCGACCGCCGGCAGCCAGATGCCGAGCGGGTCGTTGAGCAGGCTGGTGTGGAGGAACGGCAGGTCGGCCGCGGTCAGGTACTTGGGTACGACCAGGGCCTGGGCCGGGACCATCAGGGTGGCCAGGATGCCGCCGAGGATCACCTTGCCGAAGGCCGGCCTCAGCTTCGACAGGGCGTAGGCGGCGGCCGTGCAGAACACCAGCTGGAAGGCCCAGGCGCCGGCGGCCTGCACCACCGTGTTCCACAGGTGCTCCGGGAGCTGCATCAGGTCCCAGGCGTCGGTGTAGCCGGACAGGTGCCAGTGCTCGGGGACGAGGGTGGGCGGGGTCCGGGCGACCTCGTCCGGTGACTTCATCGCGCCGGTCACCATCCAGTACACGGGGAAGAGGAAGGCAAGCGTGAAGAGGACGACGACACCGGTGAAGACGCTCCAGTAGACCGCCCTCCCGCGCGGACGGGCCAGCGTCGCCGGGGAGATCAGGGTGCGGGTGGCGCTGCTCATCCGTCCTCCCCGGAGCGGGTCAGCCGCAGATATCCGGCCGAGAAGACGCCGAGCAGCACCAGGAGCATCACGCTGAGCGCGCAGGCGCCGCCGAAGTCGTCGTAGAGGAAGGCGTACTTGTAGATCAGGTAGAGCACGGTGACCGTGGCGTTCTCCGGGCCGCCCCCCGTGATGACGAACGGTTCGGTGAACACCTGCATGGTGGCGATGATCTGAAGGAGCATCAGCATCAGGATGACGAACCTGGTCTGAGGGATCGTCACATGGCGGATGCGCTGGAGCAGGTCGGCGCCGTCGAGTTCGGCGGCCTCGTAGAGCTCGCCGGGGATGGACTGGAGGGCGGCCAGGTAGATCAGGACGGTGCCGCCCATGTTGGCCCAGGTGGCGACGATCACCAGGGAGACGAGTGCGGTGCCGGTGCCGTTGGTCCAGTTCGAGGTGGGCAGGTGCAGGAAGCGCAGGGTCTCGTTGGCGAGGCCGGCACCCGGGTCGTAGAACCACTTCCACAGCAGGGCGCTGACCACCGGCGGGATCATCACCGGGAGGTAGACCACGACCCGGAAGAACGCCTTGGCGTGCCGGAGTTCGTTGAGGACCAGGGCGAGGACGAAGGGGATCGCGAAGCCGATGAGCAGGGCCAGCAGGGTGAAGGTGAGGGTGTTGCGCCAGGCCGCCGAGAACTCGGGGTCGTGCAGCACCCGGGTGAAGTTGGCGGTGCCGGCCCACTCGGCGGAGGAGCCCGGCGTGTACTTCTGGAAGGAGATCACGACCGCGCGGATCGCCGGGTACCAGGAGAACAGGGCGAAGCAGATCAGTCCGCCGAGCAGGAAGCCGTAGGCACGCGCCTGGTCGAGCAGCCGGCGCCGCCTCCGGTCCCCTGCCGGGGGCGGCGCCGGGGACTGTCGTACGACGACCGCCGCGGGGGCAGGTCGTCGTGCGGCTGTCTTCGTCATCGCGGTCAGCCCCGGGCCAGGATGCCGTTGATCTTGTCGTTGGCGTCCTTGAGGAGCCGGTCGATGTCGGCGTCCTTCTTGGTGAGGACGGCGGAGACGGTGCCGTCGAGGACGGAGTAGATCTGCTGGGCGTCCGGCGGCTCGATCTTCATCTGGAGGGACTGGTTGCCGTCCAGGAACGCCTGGTAGTTCTCCACCGGCACGTTGGCATTGGCCTTCTTGACCGCCTGGTCCCTGGCGTCGGCGGCCCCGGTGAACAGGCGCGGCTCGGGCAGGCCGACGGGCGCGTCGTTCTTCTTGGCGCGGGCGTAGTCGCCGAGGAAGCCGTCGCCGGGGGTGAGGAACATGGAGTCGAGCCACTTGAGGCCGGCGCGGATCTGGGCGGGCGTGTCCTTCTTGTTGAACATGTAGCCGTCGCCGCCGATGAGGGTGCCCTGGCCGCCGGGCATCGGGCCGAGGGCGAGGTCCTTGTAGTTGCCGCCCTTCTCCTTCACCAGGATCGGGATGTTGTCCGGCGCGGAGAGGTACATGCCGAGCTTGCCCGCACCCATCATCTGCTGGACGTCGTTGATGATGAGGAGCTGCTTGCTGCCCATCGAGTCGTCGGTCCAGCGCATGTCGTGCAGGTTCCGCAGGACCGCGTGGCCCTCGGGGGTGTCGACGGTCGCCGACCTGCCGTCGGCCGACACCACGTCGCCGCCCTGCGAGTACAGCTCCGCGGTGAAGTGCCAGCCGCCCTGGTTCTGGGCGCTGTAGTCGGCGTACCCGACGGTGCCGTTGCCGAGCGCGGCGATCTTCTCGGCGTCGGCGCGGACCTCGTCCCAGGTGGTCGGCGGCTGGTCGGGGTCGAGGCCGGCCTGCTGGAAGAGCTTGCGGTTGTAGATCAGGCCCATCGAGTAGCCGGTGCGCGGGATGCCGTAGACCTTGCCGTCGACGGTGTAGATGTCCCGCAGCTGCTTCTGGATGGTGTCGTAGCTCTTCAGGTCCTTGAGATACGGCGTGAGGTCGGCCGCCTGGTTGATGTCCACGACATGCCTGGCGTCGGTGAAGTACGTGTAGAAGACGTCCTCCATCTGGCCGCCGGCCAGCTTGGCGTCGAAGGTCTTCGGGTCCTGGCAGGGGAACGCGTCGTGCGCGACGACGTCGATGTCCGGGTTCTTCTTCTCGAAGTCGGCGATGTCCTGGTCGAAGAACGACCGGTCGACCTTGGCGCTCTTCGGCGGCTCGCAGTTGACGGTGATGCGCGTCCCGCCGCTGCCCGCGCCGTCGTCACCCGACCCGCAGGCCGAGGCGGAGAGCGCGAGCGAGGAACAGACGCCGAACGCGACGAGAGCACGGCGGAACCCGGTGCTGGACATCGGTGGACCCCCCAGAACAGGAGCGGTTGGGCGCCGCACCGGGACCGGTGGGCGCCGCACACTCAAGCACCGGCGACACCGGCGCGCAATATCTCGCGCAGAGTCTGTAATTATTCGACAGCAGATGGGATCTACTGCGGGTCAGGCTTTCGGCGCTTGCGCGGTCGACCCCCTGACGACCAGCTCCGGCTCGAACAGCAGCTCCTCCGCCGGGACCACCGTGCCGCCGATCTGGGCGTTCAGCAGCTCGACGGCGGCCCGGCCCATGGCCTCGATGGGCTGTCGGACGGTGGTGAGCGGGGGCTCGGTGCAGTTCATGAACGCCGAGTCGTCGTAACCGACGACGGAGATCCGGGAGGGGACCCCGTACCCCTTGCGGCGGGCGGCGCGCACGGCGCCCAGCGCAAGGGGGTCGCTGGCGCAGATGATGCCGGTGACACCGCGGTCGATCAGCCGTGACGCGGCCGCGTGGCCGCCCTCGATGGAGAAGATGGCGCGGGCGACGAACTCGTCGGGGACGTCGCCGACCGCCCGCGCGGCGGCCAGTTTCCGGGCCGACGGCATGTGGTCGGCGGGGCCGAGGACGAGGCCGATGCGCTCGTGGCCGAGGGAGGCCAGGTGCCGCCAGGCCTGCTCGACGGCGACGGCGTCGTCACAGGACACGCCCGGGAAGCCGAGGTGTTCGATGGCGGCGTTGACCAGCACCACCGGGATGTTGCGGCCGGCGAGCAGCCGGTAGTGGTCGTGCGGCGCGTCGGCCTGGGCGTAGAGACCGCCGGCGAACACCACGCCGGAGACCTGCTGTTGCAGCAGCAACTCCACGTAGTCCGCCTCGGAGACCCCGCCCTTGGTCTGGGTGCACAGCACCGGGGTGAGGCCGAGCTGGGCCAGGGCGCCGCCGATGACCTCGGCGAACGCCGGGAAGATGGGGTTCTGCAGCTCCGGCAGGACCAGGCCCACGAGCCGGGCGCGCTCACCGCGCAGCTGGGTGGGGCGCTCGTAGCCGAGCACGTCGAGGGCGGAGAGCACCGCCTGCCGGGTCGCCTCGGACACCCCCGGCTTGCCGTTGAGCACCCGGCTGACCGTGGCCTCGCTGACCCCGACCTTTTTGGCCACTTCCGCAAGTCGTCGCGTCATGACCGCAAGCCTAGCGCAAGATACGCAAGCTTTTTGCGTAACGTCACAAGCCCTGGCTCACACCCGGCTGGCGGTCGCCGTGTCCGCCGACAGTCTTTGCGCAACGTAGATCGGGACGACCGACAGCAGGACGAGCACGGCCGCCACCACGTTCACCACCGGAGCCTGCTGTGGGCGGGTCATGTTGTCGAAGATCCACAGGGGCAGCGTCTGGACACCCGGACCCGCGGTGAACGTCGTCACCACGATCTCGTCGAAGGAGAGCGCGAAGGCGAGCAGCCCGCCCGCCAGCAGCGCCGAGCGCACCAGCGGGAAGGTGACGTCGACGAAGGCACGGAAGGTGTCGGCGCCCAGGTCGGCCGCCGCCTCCTCGTAGCTGCCGGAGGTGCGGCGCAGCCGGGCGACGACGTTGTTGAAGACGATCACGACACAGAAGGTGGCGTGCCCGACGACCACGGTGAACAGGCCGAGCCCGACACCGAGCGGTTCCAGGACCGTGCTGAACGCCGAGTTGAGGGCGATGCCGGTGACGATGCCGGGCAGCGCGATCGGCAGGACGACCACGAAGGAGAGGGCGTCCCGGCCGAAGAAGCGGTACCGGGCGACGGCGAACGCGATCAGGGTGCCCAGCACCAGGGCGATCGCGGTGGCGCCGAGCCCCGCCCTGACCGAGGTCCACAGCGCCTCACGGGCCCCGGAACTGTGCCAGGCGGCCGACCACCAGCGGGTGGTCAGACCGGGCGGCGGCCAGCTCGCGCTGCGGTCGGGGCTGAGGGAGTTGACGAGGACCAGCAGCAGCGGCACGTAGATCACCGCGAAGCCGAGGCCGGCGGCGGCGCGCACCGCGATCCGCGCGGAACGGGAGAGTTGCACGGCGGTCTCCTCTACAGGCTGCTCAACGCCCCCGTCCGCCGCATCGCCAGCAGGTACAGCACGATGACGACGACCGGGACGGTGGCGAGGGCGGCGGCCATGGGCAGGTTGAGTTCGATGTTGGCGTAGACGAGGTTGCCGATGAGCTGGGTCTTGCCGCCGACGATCTGCACGGTGATGTAGTCGCCGAGGCTCAGCGAGAACGTGAACACCGATCCGGCGGCCACCGACGGCAGCACCATCGGCAGCACCACGGACCGGAAGGTCCGCCCGGCACGGGCGCCCAGGTCCGCGGACGCGTCCAGCAGGTTGTCGGGCAGCTGCTCCAGCGCGGTGTGGATCGGCAGGATCATGTACGGCAGCCACAGGTAGGTCAGGGTCAGCACAGTGGCCGTGAGCCCGAAGCCCGGCCCGTGCAGCCCGAGGGGCCCCAGCAGCCAGTCGGCGAGGCCGCCCTCGGAGAGGATCAGCCGCCACGCGTACACCTTGACCAGGTAACTCGCCCACAGCGGGGTGAGGATGGCGACCACGAGGAGTGGGCGCCGGCTCGGCCTGGCCACCCGCGCCGTGTAGAAGGCGACCGGGAAGGCGATCACCGCGCACAGGACGGTCACCGCGAGGGCGACGCCGACGCTGCGCAGGATCACCTGCCGGTAGACCGGCGTGGTGAACAGCTCGTGGAAGTTGTCGGCCGACCACACCTTCACCACCTCGGAGGTGAAGGAGTCCGTCGTCCAGAACGCGGAGACGAACAGCACGGCCAGCGAGCCCAGGTAGAGCACGGCCAGCCACAGCAGCGGGGCGGTCAGCAGCAGGGCGAGGCGGAGCCGGGGGCGCCGGTGCAGCGCCCCCGCGGTCCGGGTGAGCAGGGCCATGGGTCAGCCCTTGATCTCGGTCCAGGCCTGCACCCACTTGGCGTACGGCACGCACGTGACGTCGGTGCGGCCGTCCAGGCACTGCTCGATGGGCGTGTTCCAGAAGGCGATGTTCTTCCAGTAGCTCTCGTCGGCCGCGTGGTAGGTCGCGCAGAAGTTCTTGTCGGCGGTCAGGTCGCAGGCCTTGGCGTTGGCCGGGGCCTCGCCGAAGTACTCGGCGACCTCGGCGTTGACCTTCGGGGAGACGATCCAGTTCAGCCACCGGTAGGCGCAGTCGGGGTGCTTGGCCTTGGCGGACACCATCCAGGTGTCGGACCAGCCGGTGGAACCCTCCTTCGGCACGAAGGCCCTGACCTTGGCGCCCTCGCCGGCGGCCAGGTTGGCGATGACCTGCCAGCTGGTGCCGATGACGGAGTCGCCGCTCTTGAAGGCGGAGATCTCCTTGAGGTAGTCGCTCCAGTACTCGCCGATGTCCGCGTTCTGCTTCTTCAGCAGGGCGACGGCGGCGTCGAACTGCTTCTGGTCCAGCGCGTAGGGGTCCTTGATCTTCAACTCCGGCTTGGTGGCCTTGAGGTAGAGAGCCGCGTCGGCGATGTAGATCGGCGAGTCGTAGGCGGTGACATGGCCCTTGTACGTGCCCGCGTCGTCGAAGACGGCCGACCAGGAAGTGGGCGCGGGGCTGACCTTCTCGGTGTTGTACATCAGCAGGTTGGCGCCGCGGCCGTGCGGGATGCCGTACATCTGGCCCTTGACCGAGTTCCAGGCACCGTTCTTCAGGCCGCTGAAGATGTCCTTGTAGTTCGGTACGAGCTTGGTGTTGACCGGGGCCGCGTCGCCGGAGGCGATCAGGCGCAGGGAGGCGTCGCCGGAGGCGGAGACGGCGTCGTACTGGCCCGTCTTCATCAGCTTGACCATCTCGTCGGAGCTGGCGGCGACCTTCGAGTTGACGTGGCAGCCGGTCTGCTTCTCGAAGTCGGTGACCCAGTCGACCTTCGGGTCGTCGGAGCCGTCCTCGACATAGCCGGCCCAGGCGATCAGGTTGACCTCGCCCTCGGACCTGCCCAGCTTGGCGAGGGGCTTGAGGTCGGGCGGGTTGAGGCCGGTCGAGGAGCCGGAGCCGGAGGAACCGCAGGCGGTGGCGGCCAGCAGCAGCGCCGCGCAGGCGGCCGCGGTGAGGGGACGGGTGAGGCGCACGACGTACTCCAGGACGTGAGGAACGACGGGACCGGACATGAAGGACGACGGGACCGGACGTGAGGGACGGCGGGACCGGACATGAAGGACGGCGGATCCGGACGTGAGGGACGGTGGGTGGGTCGGGAACGTCGACGGTGGGTCAGTCGGGGACCTGGACGGTGTGCCGGCGCTGCCAGCGCAGCCGGACGCGGGTGCCGCGGTAGGCGGCGACGTCGTCGGCGGAGGTGTCGAGGTTCTGCTGCAGCGCGGTGAGCCGGCCGCCGCCGTCCAGGTCGACCAGGAAGCGGGTGGCGTCGCCGAGGTAGACCACCTCCGCGACGGTGCCCACGGCGGTGGCGTGGCCTTCCTCGCCCGGGTCGGCGGTCTCCTCGAGGACCCGGATCTTCTCGGGCCGGACGCTGTGGGTGCCGCTCTCGCCGAGCACCCGCAGGGCGGCCTCGCCGGTGAGCAGGTTGGAGGTGCCGACGAAGGAGGCGACGAACGCGGTGGCGGGGCGTTCGTAGATCTCGGCCGGGGTGCCGACCTGTTCGATGCGGCCCTGGTGGAAGACGGCGACGCGGTCGCTCATCGTCAGGGCCTCCTCCTGGTCGTGGGTGACGAAGACGAAGGTGATGCCCACCTCGCGCTGGAGCGCCTTGAGTTCGATCTGCATCTGCTCGCGCAGCTTGAGGTCGAGGGCGCCGAGGGGTTCGTCGAGGAGCAGGACGCGGGGGCGGCCGACGAGGGCGCGGGCGAGGGCCACGCGCTGCCGCTGGCCGCCGGAGAGCTGGGAGGGGCGGCGGCCGCCGAATCCTTCGAGGCGGACCTCGGCGAGGGCCTTGCGGGCCCGGACCAGGCGTTCGGCCTTGGGGACCCGGCGGACCCTGAGGGAGTAGGCGACGTTCTGCTCGACGGTCATGTGCGGGAACAGGGCGTAGTCCTGGAAGACGGTGTGCACGTCCCGTTCGAAGGGGGCGCGGCGGGTCACGTCCTGTCCGGCGAGTTCGATCGTGCCCGAGGTGGGGCTCTCGAAGCCCGCGACCATGCGCAGGACCGTGGTCTTGCCGGAGCCGGAGGGGCCCAGCATCGAGAAGAACTCGCCGTCCCGGATCTCCAGGTCGACCCCGGCCACGGCGCTCGTGTCGCCGAACGACTTCCGCAGATCCCGCAACCGGATCGCACTGGCCTCCATGGGCGGGAACCTTTCTGCCGCTCTCTTGCGTTGCACCTGGTGACCGGAAAGATATGAAGTCATAGTTCAGAGCTCAAGACCCTTCCGAGGTAAAGCTTGGGTCAACGCATAGGGTGGTGGGCCGTGAGACAGCACCAGACGGACGGCGGCGCCCGAAAGGCCGTGTTCGCCCCGGTGGACAGCGGGGCCCGGGTCGCCGCCGTGGTCCGCCGGATCGGCGACGCCATCGAACTCGGCCTGCTCGCCGACGGGGAGCAGCTGCCCGGTGAGACCGAGCTGGCCGGACAGCTCGGGGTGTCCACGGTGACCCTGCGGGAGGCGCTGATGGCGCTGCGCCAGCAGGGGCTGGTGGTCACCCGCCGGGGCCGGGGCGGCGGCAGCTTCGTGTCCTCCCCCGAGGTGCCCGACCGGGAGCGGCTCGTCGAGCGGCTGCGCGACTGGAGCCCCGAGGAGCTGCGCGACCTCGGCGACCACTGGGCGGCACTGTCCGGCACCGCCGCCGGTCTCGCCGCGCAGCGCACCGAGGACCACGACCTCGACCAGCTCCGCCGGACCACCGAGGCGCTGCGCGGGGCGCCGGACGCGGCGGCGCGCAGCCGGGTGTACGGCCGCTTCCACGTGGAGCTGGCCGCCGCCGCCCAGTCGGCCCGGCTCACCCGGGAACAGGTCGCGCTCCAGACGGAGATCGGGGCGCTGCTGTGCCTTGTGCTCGGCGACGACGAATATCGTGAAGAGGTGGCGGACCGTCACCGGTCCGTAATCTCCGCCGTGCAGGATGGGGCGCACGCATCGGCCAGGGAGCTGGCCGAGCGGTGCGTACGGGACTCGACGGCACGGCTCATCGCCCTGCGGCTGGCCCTGTAGCCGCACCCCGCCCGCTCCCCCGTCCGCTGGAGGGCACCATGAGCCGCAGCACCGTCCCCTCCGGCCCGGCCGCGGCCACGCTCGACGCCGCCGAGGAGTACGTGGCCGAGCGGGTGGGCCACGCCCTGGAGTCGGTGTTCGAGGCCGTCGCGGCCACCCGCGCCGACACGGCCGCGCTGCTGGCCCGGGTGGCCGCGCAGGGCCGTCGGCCGGTGACCGCGGACCTGGCCGCGCTCCGTCCCGGGCTGCATCTGCGCCTGACCCGGCAGGAGTTGGTCTCCGGCGTCGGGTTCGTGGCCGCGCCCGGCGTGCTGGCCGACGTCCCGGCGTGGCTGGAGTGGTGGCAGAGCGACGCCGGCGGGGACGTACGGCCGCTGCTGCTCGACCTCGACCCGCGCACCTCGGCCTACTCGGACTACACGCACTGGGATTGGTTCGCGCTGCCCCGGGACAGCGGGCGGCGCGCGGTGGCCGGGCCGTACGTCGACTACCTCTGCTCGGACGAGTACAGCCTCACGCTGTCCGCGCCGGTGGAGGCGGGCGGCCGGTTCCTGGGCGTGGCCGCGGCCGACGTGTATCTGCGGCACTTCGAGGCGGCCGCGCTGCCGCTGCTGCGCGAACTGCCCGGTCCCGCGCGGCTGGTCAACGCCCGCGGCCGGGTGGCGGCGTCGGCGGACCCGGCACAGCTGGCCGGTTCGCTGACCAGGGGACCGGACTTCGCGGCGGTACTGGAGAGCGGCCGGCCGGCCATGTCCGACGGACTACGACTGATGCCGTGCCGGGGCGTGCCACTGGTCCTGGTCGTGGCGGGCGGCTGAGCCGGCGGCGGGGTGGCGTCCGGCCCGGCGCCGTCGGCGACCTGAACGCCGACGGTGCCGGGTCAGCCTTCGGGGGCCGGGACGACGGTCAGATGGGCGCCCAGGCCGCCGGGCCGGCGGGAGCGGCGCGGGGCGGTGGCGGGGCGGGGAGCGGCGCGCAGCACCAGGGTGTAACGCGCGTAGCCCATGTCCTGAAGGGTCTTGGGGGTCTCGCCGACCACCCGGCACTCGGTGGCGCCCAGCAGCGGATCCGGGTGCAGCAGCAGCCGGACCGCCCCGTCGAGCTGTGCGCCGTCCTCGCCGACCGCGCGCAGCCAGTGCGGCAGCCCCTGCCGGAAGGCGGCCTCCATGATGGGGTCCTGGGCGATCTCCCGGCGGATCGCCTGGAGTTCGTGGTCGTGGCCGTACCGCTCCAGGGTGGTCTTGAACTGCGCCAGCAGCGGCAGGCACCAGCCCGCCTCGTGGGCGCCGAGAATCGTTCCGGCGTCCGGATGGAACAGGACGAAACGGAGGAAGTTGTCCCCGGGCATCGCGGTGGGATGCGGGGCGACCGCCCGGAAAAGTGTCTCGAACGCGCCGTTGGCCAGCACCACGTCCCAGCGGTGGTCCACCACCAGGGACGGGAAGGGGACCGCGTCCAGCAGTAACGCGTAGTCCTGGAGATACGCCTGGGCCTCCAGGCCCTCGGGGACCGGCCGCGGCGCCGGCCGCCGCCCACCTGCCTGATATGCCATCGGGAGGTCACCCCTCTTGCCTATGCGGCCTTCTCGCGGCGATGTGATCCTGCTGCCCCACCCTGAGTCATGTCAACTATCGTGGCATTTCATGCCTGTTGACGTCCGAAATTGGCCACAGTTGTGGCGAGACCTGGATGTGAGTTCGAACGACCCGCTAATCTCCGGGGGGTCCGTGCCGGAAGGTTCACGGCGAAGTTCACGGCGATGCTTGTGAGAAGCCCCTGATTCCCCTGAGAGACGTAGGAGTTCTGTCGGTGACGGATGGCTACGAGGATCCGGGCGCCGCGGCGACCGCCCAGCTGCCGGCCGCCGTCGCCCGCGTCACCGCGCTCGCCGACCGGCTCGGCGTCCCGCACGCCGAGGTCTTCCACGTCGGACGGCTCTCCTACGCCTGCGGTGTTCCCGAGTCGGTGGTCAGGGCCCTGCTGAGCGGCCGGCCCGCGGGCGAGCCGGACGTCCAGGCCCGCTTCCTGCAACGCCTCGACCTGCTGCGCCGCACCCGGCTCAAACCGAACGGCCGCAAGCACACCCAGCAGGAGATCGCCGACGGCGCGGGCATGTCCCGGCAGCAGGCCGGCGCCCTGATCAACGGTGACCGGCGGCCGACCATGGAGCACTGCGACGCCCTCCAGCGCTTCTTCCGGGTGCACGCCGGCTTCCTCACCGCCGAGGACCCCGAGGCGCTCGCCGGTGCCCTCCAGCGCGTCGAACAGGAACTGCTCCAGAAGCTGGCCGACCGGGAGCGGGCCGCGGCCGGGGCGGCCGAGGACCCGCTGGAGCGGCTGCTCCAGGACCACGGAGTGCGCGGTATCGCCTGGCGGGCCGCCCAGCTGCCCACCGACCAGCACCGGGACAAGGTCGCGGAATGGCTGGACATGCTCCTGGAGAGCGTCAAGCGGCCCGAGTCGTGAGCCGAGGGAGAAGAGTGGGCATCGGCAGGGACATGCGTCGGCTGAGCGGTGAGCTGGTCGGGGAGCTGACCATGCCCGCGCCCGCCCCGCCGCAGGAGCTGTACCGGGCGCTGTGCGACGCGCTCAGCCGCCGTCGCGGTCGTCCCGTGCAGTTCCGTACGGCGGTCTTCCCGCCCGGCACGGCCAGCGGACTCTGGCTCGACCTGGCCGACCGCGACCTGGTCGTCGTCGAGGAACGCACCGTGCCCGACCACCAGTTGGTGATCCTCGGCCACGAGCTGTGGCACATGCACGCCGAGCACAGCGGTCACGACATCGACGGGGTCGGGGTGGCCGCCCGGCTCCTCGGCGCGGCGGCCGGCCCGGGTACCGGCGCCGAGGCCGACCAGGCGGCGCTGCAGGCGGCGCTCCAGGCCGCCGTCCAGCGGGTGGCCGCCCGCACCCGCTTCGACCGGGCCGAGGAACGGGACGCGGAGACCTTCGGGCTGCTGCTGGCCAGCAAGTGCCGGACCTGGCTCGCCGGTTCGGCCCTGCGCGGCCCGGTGCGCCGGCACGACGTGGCGGGCCGCATCGAGGTCTCGCTGGGGTACCTGGGGAAGTAGGCGTGGCGGCCTCGGGGCCGTGCCCGGCGCGGCACGGGCTCAGGTGGCGCTGCGCTCGCTCGCCTCGCGCAGGTCCGGCTGCCCCACCGGGCCGTGGCCCGGGGCGGGGCGGCCGTCCACGAGCAGGGTGCGCCAGTGCTCACGGCTCCAGTCCGCCGGGGCGGTGGCCGCGGTGAACTCCTGGACCAGGGCGACGAACCGGGCCGGGTCGGCGTGGAACGGGAAGTGTCCGGCGCCCTCGAAGATCTCCAGCCGGGCGCCGGGCATCGCCTCACGGGCGCGGTGGGCGTGCCGTACCGGGACCACGCTGTCGCGGTCGCCCCACAGGAGCATGGTCGGCATGCCCTCGGTGAGATAGCAGCGGTCCAGCATGGTGACGACCTGGCCGCGCCAGTCGACGACCGCGCGCAGGGTGCGGATGAAGGCGTTGCGGGAGGTCTCGTCGGGGAGCGCGTCGACCAGGGTGAGCAGTTCCGGGGCGTCCTGGCCGAGGCCGGTGTCCAGGAGTCTCAGCAGGCGCACGGCCAGGCCCACCTGGAGGCGCATACCGGGCAGCCGCAGCGCGGACAGCGCCAGATGGGCGCCCGGCAGCGAGACGAGCCGGAGCACCGGGTTGACCTCGCGGCCCACCCCGCCCGCGCTGACCAGGATGAGCCGCTCGGTGCGCTCGGGGAACTGGTAGGCGAACTGCATCGCGACTCCCCCGCCCAGCGAGTGCCCGAGCAGGGTCGCGGACTCGATGCCCAGGGTGGTCAGCAGATCCCGCACCCCGTTGGCGTAGGCGGCGACCGAGTAGTCGGCCCGGGGCTTGTCCGACTCGCCGTGGCCGAGCAGGTCGGGGGCGATCACGGTGTGGGTGCGGGCGAGGTCGGGGATGAGCCGTGCCCAGGTCGCCGAGGAGTCCCCGATGCCGTGGATGAGGACCAGGGCGGGCCCGTCGCCGGCGATGCGGTAGGCACGCCGGTAGCCGTGCACGACCCGGTGGTGCGCCACCAGTTCCCCGTCGCCCACCGGGCGCAGGTGCGCGGTGCGCTGCGGACGGCTGGGCATCGCTTCTGACACGGCTCGGCCTCCCCCGCTGTCCGGGCTCGCTGCGGCCCGGCCGGAATCCCCTTCGGTCAGGGTAGGAAGACATGCCTCCCGGGGAGTTTCGGTGAGGTTTCACCTCGGCTAAGCGGGCGAACCGGGGCCGGGCGCGGGGGCGTTGTCAGTGGCGGACGGCAAGCTGGGGGTGCGCACCGCACACCCGGTGCGCCCGCGCCGTCCGGGCGCGTGACCACGACGACCGACGGGGAGAGCCGACCGATGCACACCGCCGTACTGACCGACCGTGAACGCGCCGCCGTCCAGGCCTATCTGCGGCTGCTGCACACCGTGCGCGCGGCCTTCGACGGGCCGCCCGGGAGCCCTCGCCCCGTCCTGGTGCCGCCGGCCGTGCTCGCCGAGGCCGAGGAGGCCCTGGCCGGGGCCGGACTCGCGGGCAACGAGGAGGCGTTCTTCCGGCTGCTGCACGACTGGTGCCCACCCACCTGAGCCGGCGCGGCGCGTCAGGGGTGCGGCACCACCACGGCCGAGGTCAGCATGGAGTGCCCCACGCTCCAGCGGCCCTCGAAGACCTCCAGCCGCCGCCCGCCGACCTCCGGGCCCGGGACGAGGAGGTGGGCACGCAGGATGCCGTGCGGCCGCTCACCGGGCTCCGGGACGAGCTCTATGTCGGCCTCCATGAAGTCCAGCCACTGCCCGGTGAGGGGGAACCACGCCTTGTAGACGGATTCCTTGGCGCTGAACAGCAGGCGGTCCCAGTGCACGGCGGGCAGTTCGGCCGCGAGCAGCGCGAGCCGCTGCCGCTCCGCGGGCAGCAGCACGGACTCGGCGACGCCCTCGGGGAGCGCGGCGTGCGGTTCGGCGTCGATACCCAGGGAGGCCAGGTCGGTGGCGCGGACCAGGGCGGCGGCGCAGTAGCCCTCGCAGTGGGTCATGCTGCCGATCAGCCCGGCGGGCCAGCGCGGGGCGCCGCGCTCTCCCCTCACGACGGGCTGCGGCGGGACCCCGAGCTTCTCCATGGCGCGCCGGGCGCAGGCACGTACGGCGGCGTACTCCCGGCGGCGCTTGGGCACGGCACGGGCGATCTGTGCCGCCTCCTCGGGGTAGAGCGGGGCCTCGTGGATGGCCTCGTCACCGAGCATCTCCACGGCCACCACCGAGTCCGGGAGCAGCTCCTCGATCACCGGTTCCGACCTCCATCGGCAGAATGCGGCGCAGCCGGCCCGGTTCCTCGGAACGCTTGCGCCACTCGCGGGGATATCCCACGGAGACCTCTTCGAAGCGGACCCCGTCGTGCCAGGTGGTCCGGGGGATGTGCAGATGACCGTAGACCATGGTCCGGACGCGGAACCGGCGGTGCCAGTCCGCGGTGCGGGTGGTGCCGCACCACATGGCGAACTCCGGGTACCAGAGCACGTCGGTGGGGTGCCGGTCCAGCGGGTAGTGCCCGGCCAGCACGGTCGGCAGGTCCTCGGGCAGTTCGGCGAGCCGGCGCTCGGTGGCCTCGATCCGGGCCCGGCACCAGTCCTCGCGGGTCGGGTAGGGGTCGGGGTGCAGGAGGTACTCGTCGTTGCAGACGATGCCGGTGCCGTGCGCGTAGGCGAGGCCCTCCTCCTTGGTGGCGCAGCCCGCCGGCAGGAAGGAGTAGTCGTACAACAGGAACAGCGGTGCCACGACGACCGGGCCGCCCGGTCCCGTCCAGACCGGGTACGGGTCCTCGGGGGTGACCACGCCCAGTTCCCGGCAGAGGCCGACGAGGTGCTCGTAGCGGGCGACTCCGCGCAGGGTGACCGGGTCCTTGGGGTGGGTCCACAGGTCGTGGTTCCCGGGCGCCCACAGCACCCTGCGGAAGCGGCCGGCGAGCGTCTCCAGCGTCCAGCGGATGTCGGCGACGGTCTCCGCGATGTCACCGGCGACGATCAGCCAGTCCTCGTCCGTTTCCGGACGCATCTTCTCGACGAGCTCGCGGTTCTCCGGGTACGAGATGTGCAGGTCGCTGATGGCCAGCAACTGCCCGGCACCGGCCGTGGACTCCACCCCGTACCCCTTCCGATCATGTCGTCGTCCCCCACCACAACACATGTCGGGGGCCGGAACAAGGGCACCCCGCCGGGCGCGGGACCGGGATCGGGACCGGGGATCGGAGTCGTCAAGGAAACCGCCGCGGACGGTGCAGGAAAACGCGCGTGGACAGTACGGGGAAATCCGTAACACTCGCGTTGCACGCGGGGCCCCTCGAAAGCCGTATGATCCCCCCAACACCACCGCCACGAACTTCCCTTCGTACAGGGCGGTTTGGTGTCCCTCCAACCACCCTGCCCGGGCACGGGCCCGCTGAGCCCTGCCCGAAAACCCCGAAAGGCGGCTTTAATGCGCTCTCGCGTACGCGTCTGGCTCAACCGCACGTACGCGGAGAACGTGTTCTTCATGGATCAGCTGCGGAGAAATCCCAGCGACCGGGCGGTCGAGATCCATGCGACGCACGGTGACGCCGACTCCCCCGTGCTGGCCGCCGCCGACACCGCCGACCTGGAGCCGGAGGGCCTGTCCCCGGCCGCCTACGTCGAGTACGCCCTGGACCAGTGCCAGCGCCGTGGCATCGATGTCTTCGTGCCCCGGCTGCACCAGTCGGCGATCGTGGCCCACCGGGCCGACTTCGAGGCGGTCGGCACCGCCCTGCTGGCGCCGACACCGCAGGCCACCGCCGTCTTCGAGGACAAGGCGACCGCGTACGAGGCGGTCAGCTCGGTGGGCGTCCCGGTGCCGCCGTGGTCGCGGGTCCGCACGGCGGACGAACTCGTCGCCGCCGTGGCGGAGCTGGAGGCCGGCGGGCACAAGGCCTGCTTCAAGCCGGCCGCCGGTGCGGGTGGCGTGGGCTTCCGCGTGATCACACGCGCCCCCTTCTCGCTCCTGAACCTCAACGGGTTCCCCGGGCCGTACGTCCAGCTCGATCTGGTCGTGGACGCGCTGCGCCGCGCCGACCAGCCGGTGGACTGGCTGGTGATGCCGCGGCTGGAGGAGCCGGAGGTGTCCGTCGACTGCCTCACCGGGCCCGACAACCGGATCCGGCTGGCCGTGGGCCGCACCAAGAAGGGCCGTCGGCGCGGGTTCACCCTCGACGAGCAGTGGCTGAAGCCGGCCCGGATCATCGCCGAGGGCTTCGGGCTGCACTACCTGTCCAACATCCAGTTCCGGATGTACGGCGACCAGCCCGTGCTGCTCGACGTCAACACGCGTCCGGCGGGCGGGTTGCACCAGCTGTCGCTCTGCGGGATCAACGCGCCGTGGGCGGCCGTGCAGTTGGCGCTGGGCGAGGACCCCGGGGTGATCGAGCCGCCGTTCCTGGGGCAGGACTACGCGGTGGTGTCGGGGCCGCGGCACGTGCTGCCGTCCGGGCCGGTGGCCCGGGAGGAGGCCGACGTGGTGTTGGCGCCGGCGTTGCCCATGGAAGTGGAGTCGATGAACACCGCGGCCGCGGTGTTGCCGCTCTAGGTGTCGGCCGGGTGCGGCGCCGCCGTGGTTGCTCGCGCAGTTCCCCGCGCCCCCAGGTAAGTCACCTCACCGGTATGGACCAATTTTCGCTCGTCACCTTGACAGGCCCATTGGTCCATACCAACTTTGTTGCGCACCCCCTTGCACCTTCGTGCACTCCCGAACACCCCCATTCCTTCAGGGAGATCGCGTGCGCAACTCGCTCAGACGTTCCAGACGTCGAATATTCGCCCTGCTCGGGTCCGCCGCTCTCGCGCTCGCCGGGGCCATCGCGCTGCCCGGTACCGCGCAGGCGGCGAACATCCTCGCCAACCCCGGATTCGAGTCGGGGAGTCTCTCGCCCTGGTCCTGCACCGGGAACCTCGGCTCGGTCGTGTCCTCCCCGGTGCACGGCGGCTCCAGGGCGCTCGCGGGAGCCGCGAGTTCCAGTGACACCGCCCAGTGCACGCAGACCGTCGCCGTACAGCCCAACACGACGTACTCGCTCAGCGGCTGGGTCCGCGGCTCGTACGTCTATCTCGGGGTGACCGGCGGCGCCTCCACCTGGACGACCTCGGCGTCCCAGTACAGCCAGCTGACCGTCTCCTTCACCACCGGGGCCGCGCAGACCAGCGCCCAGATCTATGTGCACGGCTGGTACGCCCAGGGGACCTACTACGCCGACGACATCAGCCTCGACGGGCCCGGCGGCAGTTCGGACACGCAGGCGCCCACCGCGCCCACGAACCTCGCCTCCACCGGGAAGACCTCGTCGAGCGTGTCCCTGTCGTGGTCGGCCGCGACGGACAACGTCGGGGTCACGGCGTACGACATCTACAGCGGGTCCAGCCAGGTGGCGAGCGTCTCCGGGACCTCCGGCACGGTGAGCGGGCTGTCGGCCAGTACCGCCTACACGTTCACCGTGAAGGCGCGGGACGCGGCCGGGAACGTGTCGGCGGCCTCCAACTCCGTGTCCGTGACCACCAGCGCGGGCAGCGGCGGCGGCACCGGCTTCAAGCAGGCCGCCCCCTACCTCTACGAGGGCTGGGGTGACCCGCCGAGCCCGTCCACCGTGATGAGCGCGACCGGCATCAAGAACTTCACCATGGCCTTCGTGCTGGACTCGGGCGGCTGCACCCCGGCCTGGGACGGCAGCCGGGCGCTGACCGGCGGTGTCGACCAGACCGCGATCAACCAGATCAAGGCGGCCGGCGGCGACATCACCCCGTCGTTCGGCGGCTGGCAGGGCAGCAAGCTCGGTGCCGACTGCTCCTCCGCGAGCGCGCTGGCCGGGGCGATCCAGAAGGTGATCAACGCCTACGGTCTCAAGTCCGTCGACATGGACATCGAGAACACGGACGAGTTCGAGAACGAGGCCGTGCAGGCGAGGATCCTCACCGCCCTGAAGACGGTCAAGGCCAACAACGCGGGCCTGAGGACCATCGTCACCTTCGGGACGTCCACCACCGGTCCGACGTACTACGGCAACCGGCTGATCGAACAGGCTCAGTCGATCGGCGCCGACATCGACGTCTTCACCATCATGCCGTTCGACTTCGGTGGCGGTTCGGACATGTACGGCAACACCGTCGCCGCGGCCGAGGGACTGAAGACCAAGCTGAAGTCCACCTTCGGCTGGGACGACGCGACGGCCTACGCGCACATCGGCATCTCCGGCATGAACGGTCTGTCGGACCAGCAGGAGACCACGACCCCGGCGATCTGGACGTCCATCCGCGACTGGGCGAACTCGCACCACATCGCCCGGCTCGCGTTCTGGGCGGTCAACCGGGACCGCGGCTGCGCGGGCGGCGGCGTGGTGAGCAACTGTTCCGGGATCAGCCAGAACAACTGGCAGTTCACCTCGATCACGGCCGGCTTCACCGGCTGACCGTCGGCAGCGGCGGCGTGGGGATGCCTAGACCGGGTATCCCCACGCCTTCGCTATCTCGGCGAGCCGGGGCGGGAGTTCGGCGGCGGGGTCGGCCTGGCGGGCGGCCTGGATGCGGCCGGACCTGATCTCGCTGCTCCAGTCACCGAGTTTGGGCCGGAACGTGCCGTGGTCCTGCTGGCCGTAGTCGAGCATGCCGCTCTCCCACGGGACGCCGAGGTACCCGCACAGGCCTCGGGTGACCCGTTCCGGGTCCGCGGTGAGGTCCTCGTACGTGATCACATGGGCGCCGGGGAGGTGCTGCCGGGCCTCTTCGAGCTTCTCCGCGTAGCCCAGGACCTCGGCGCGGATCGCCTCGTGGTCGGGATCGGCACGGCGGCTGGTCAGGGACTGGACGACGGCGCCGGGGTGGCGCAGCAGCAGGATGAACCGGGCGTCGGGCCAACATCGGTGCAGCCGGGGCCAGATGAGGGTGTTCGGCGGGGTCTTGTCGACGATGACGTCCTTGCCGCTGCGGCTGAGCTCCAGGTGCAGGACCCGGTCCCAGAGCACGTGCTCCAGTTCCTCGCGGTCGAGGGCGAGCTCCTTCATGGCGTCCGCCGTGAACTCCCGCGACATGCGGACGTGGACCGTGCGCAGATGCATCTCGTGCGGGGCACGGATGCGGCTGTGGCTGTTCAGCAGGACCCGCAGCAGTGTGGAGCCGGAGCGCACCGAGGACAGCACGAACGCCGGGGAGTCCACCAGGCGCGGGGCGAGCGGGGCCGTGTAGCCGTCGGAGGGCTGCTGCCGATGCCCGGCCGGGCGCTGGGTCGGGATGGCGTCCAGGGTCTTGCGCGGCGGGCTCACCGCCTGTGCCATGAGCCGGCCCCGGCGCTTCAGCCCCTTGGCGATCGCTGACATTCGCGGGTCTCGCACGGTGATGCCTCTCTGTCGTCCCTGCCGTTCCGCATCCCAGGGGCGACAGACGAACCCAAGGTGTCCAAGAAGCGAACGGGCAGCGCCACGGCGGCCCGAAAAGCCGCCGTGACCTGCCCATTTACCGTTCTCTTAATTCTTCATATAAGAACTTCCGGCCTAAGCCGTGAATCCGCTCAGAACCGTCCGGATCCCCGGTACAGCTCCAGCTCCCCGTCCAGTTCGACGGCGAGGACGGTGGCGTACGGGTCGAGGTCGGCCGCGGCCGGCGGGTCGATCCACAGGACGCCGACCGCCTCGTGCAGCCCGCCGACCACCCGGTGGTCGAGTTCGGTGCCGGTGCCGAGGACGGTGACCCTGTTCACCGCGGTCGCCAGGCCCCGGACGCCGATCTCGGCGCGCGGGACGTCGAACAGGGTGAGGTAGAGCGTGCGCCGGTCGGCGGAGAGGGTGCTCGGGCCGTAGTGGTGCCCGGCCGGCAGGCCGCGCCCGGTCCCGTACACCGCCTCCGCGTGCCTGCGGATCCACTCCCCCAGCCCTTCGAGACGCTCGGCCTGGGGCTGCGGGATGGTCCCGTCCTCCATGGGGCCGACGTCGAGCAGCAGGTTGCCGCCGCCCCCGATGGTCTCGGTGAAGTAGCGGATCAGCTGGGCGAGGGACTTGTGGTTGTGGTCCTGGTGCTGGTAGCCCCACGAGTCGTTGATCGTCAGGCACAGCTCCCAGGGGCCGTCCGGCGGCACGACGGGGGCGCCCTGCTCGGGGGTCGCGTAGTCCCCCTCGCTGAGCATCCGCGCGTTGAGGACGACGTGCGGGACGTACGACCGGATGAGCGTGGCGAGTTCGGGGATCCGCCACTGCTCCTCGCTGCGGTCCCACTCCCCGTCGAACCACATCAGGTCGGGCCGGAAGCGGGAGGCCAACTCCGTGATCTGGCCGTCCCGGTAGGCGATGAAGCGTTCCCAGGCGGCCAGGTCCTCGTCCTCGGCCGCCACCTCCGAGTACCGGTTGTCCTCCAGCTCCGGCGGGCGGCCCGGCTTGCGCGTGGAGGCGTAGTCGGGGTGGTTCCAGTCGGAGTGCGAGTAGTAGAGGCCGACCTTGAGCCCCTGCTCGCGCAGGGCCTCGGCGTACGGGCCGAGGTAGTCCCTGCCCAGGTTGAGGTCGCCGTACGCCGTGTCCCACAGGGCGACACCGTCGTGGTGACGGCTCGTCAGCACGGCGTACTTCGCACCGGCGCGGGCGAACAGGTCCGCCCACGCCTTCGGGTCGTACCTGGCGCCCGTGAAGCGGTCCAGCTGGGACATGTACCGCTCGTGCGGCACGATGTCGTCGTAGAAGGACCAGGACTCCTGGACCCCGTCGACGGCGTAGATGCCCCAGTGCACGAAGATCCCCAACTTGGCGTCGGTGAACCAGGGTTGCATCGGCATACGGTCAGCCCCTCCGCAGCCGGAGGGTGAGGATCTGGAAGGGGCGCAGTTCCACCGCGACGGTGTCGCCGTCGGTGGCCGCGTCCTCCAGGGGGCGCTCCAGCAGGTCGGTCACCTGGGCGCCCGCGAGCGGGAAGCCGGTGCGCAGGACGCCCAGGGCGCGGCCGCCCCGGGACTCGTAGAGCCGGACCACGACATCGCCGGAGGCGTCGTCGGCGAGCTTGACCGCCTCGACGGTCACACCCTCGCCGTCCACCGAGACGACCGACTCCGGCGCGCCCGCCGAATCCGCCACCCGGAGCGGGAGGTTGAGGGCGTAGCCCGCCGCGACCGCGTCTCCGATGCTCGCGCCGGGCAGCAGGGAGTAGGTGAAGCGGTGGCGGCCCTGGTCGGCGCCCGGGTCCGGGACGCGCGGGGCGCGGACCAGGGAGAGGCGGACCGTGGTGGTCGTGCCGCCGTCCTCGCGGACCGTGCGGGAGACGTCGTGGCCGTACGTCGAGTCGTTGATGACGGCGACGCCGTAGCCGGGCTCGGCGAGGTGCACCCAGCGGTGGCCGGAGACCTCGAAGCGGGCCGCCTCCCAGCTGGTGTTGGTGTGGGTGGGCCGCTGGACGTGGCCGAACTGGATCTCGGCGGAGGAGTGCGCGGCGCGGATGTCCACCGGGAAGCCGGCCTTGAGGAACTTCTCGGCCTCGTGCCAGTCGATGTCCGTCTCGAAGTCGATCCGGGGGCTGCCGGCGCGCACGGTGATCGTCTGGACGATCGTCGAGCCGTTGCCGAACGGACGGGTGATCCGGACCGAGCCGAGCAGCGGGTCCTCGTCGACGACCGTGATCTCGGAGGGGTCGAGGAGGTCCGTGTAGCGGTTCTTGTAGTGCTTGTCGACGTCCCAGGCGTCCCAGTAGTTCGGGAGGTCGGTGTGCAGCCGGAGCAGGTTGCCCTGGTCGGCGAGGACTTCGCGGCAGGCCCGCTGGTCGTACACGGACGACAGGGTGCCGTCCGCGGCGATCTCCACCCGGACCAGACCGTTGTCGATGACCCGGCCGTCGACGGTCACCGGCTGCGGGGCCTGCGCGGCGCCGGTCAGCGGGGCGCTGCCGCTCGCGGGGACCTCGACGTAGACCGGGGTGCCGGCGGCGTCGCGGACGACCTCGGCGCGGTCGTAGGGGCTGGTGTTGAAGACGCGGGCGGTGCCGCCGCCGAGCGCGGTGACCGCCTCGCTGGTGAGCGCCTCCAGTTCCTCGGCGACGCGGGCGTACTCGGCCTCGGCCTCGCGGTGCACCCAGGCGATCGAGGAGCCCGGCAGGATGTCGTGGAACTGGTGGAGCAGGACCGTCTTCCAGAGCCGGTCGAGCTTCTCGTGCGGGTAGCTGTAGCCGGGCGCGTGCAGCGCGGCCGTGGTCGCCCACAGCTCGGCCTCGCGCAGCTTGTGCTCGCTGCGCCGGTTGCCCTGCTTGGTGCGGGCCTGCGAGGTGTAGGTGGCGCGGTGCAGCTCCAGGTAGAGCTCGCCGACCCAGACCGGGGCGTCCTCGTACTCGGCGCGGGCCTTGGCGAAGAACGCGTCCGGGTGCTCGACCTCGACCTTCGCGGAGCCCTCCAGGTCCTTCAGCCGGCGGGCCCGCTCCATGATCTCGCGGGTGGGGCCGCCACCGCCGTCGCCCCAGCCGAAGGGGGCAAGGGAGCGGGTGGCGGCGCCCTTCTCGGCGTAGTTGCGGACCGCGCGGGACATCTCCTCGCCGCTGAAGCGGGCGTTGTAGGTGTCGACCGGCGGGAAGTGCGTGAAGATGCGGGTGCCGTCGATGCCCTCCCACCAGAAGGTGTGGTGGGGGAAGGTGTTGGTCTGGTTCCAGGAGATCTTCTGGGTGAGGAACCACTCGTTGCCGGCCAGCTTGGCGAGCTGCGGGTAGGCCGCGTTGTAGCCGAAGGAGTCGGGCAGCCAGACGCCCTTGGTCTCGATCCCGAAGTGCTCGATGAAGAACCGCTTGCCGTGCACGAGCTGGCGGGCGATCGCCTCGCCGCCGGGGAGGTTGCCGTCGGACTCGACCCACATGCCGCCGACCGGCGCCCACTGGCCCCTCTTCACCGACTCCTGGATCCGGGCCCAGACCTGCGGGTAGTTGTCGCGCACCCACTCGTACTGCTGGGCCTGCGAGCAGGCGAAGACGAACTCCTCGTACTCGTCCGCCAACGATGTCACGTTGGAGAAGGTCCGGGAGGTCTTGCGCTTGGTCTCGCGGATCGGCCAGAGCCAGGCCGAGTCGATGTGCGCGTGGCCGACGCCCGAGACGATGTGGGCGCTGGCGTGCGCGGGCTTGGCGAGGACCGGCTTCAGGGCCTCGCGGACGGCGGCGGCGGAGCCGGAGACGTCGTCCAGGTCGAGCAGGTCCATCGCGCGGTCGAGGGCGTGCATGATCTCGTGGCGGCGCGGGTCGTGCTCACCGAGCTCCAGCATCAGCTCGCGCAGCACCTGGACGTCGAGGTCGAGGTGCCAGACGTTCTCGTCGAGGACGGCGATGTCGGCGCGCTTGAAGGTGTAGAGCGGCTTGTCGCCCGCCGTCAGGACGTCGCCGAGCGGCGTCGGGGCCTCGAAGTTGTTGGCCAGGATGTCGGGGTTGGAGGCGGCCTCGACCAGGTAGTCGACCACCTCGCCGCCGGTCGCCGGGTTCGCGATCGCCACGTACTGGTTGAGCGGGTTGACCGCCTTGAGCGGGGTCCCGTCGGTGAGGTGGACCAGGGCCTCGGCCTGGTTGCCGGGCCAGTCGCCCACGAAGCCGAGGTCGATGACGGCCTCGACGCGGCGGCCCGCGAACTCGGCGGGCACCTCGCCGCGCATCCGGAACCAGGTGGTGCCCCAGGGCGGACCCCACGGGGTGTCCATGGCGAACGGCTCGTACGGGGCGGCCGCGGCCTCCTCGAAGGAGACCGGCTCCCCGGGGGCCTGCCAGGCGGACACCTCGAAGGGGACGGTGGCCGCGTAGACCGCGGGCCTGATGCGCTGGTTCTGGAGGCGCTCTACGCGCTCCTCGATCCGGCGGCGTTCGTCGTGCATGGAAGTCTCCAGAAGAGGGATGGAAAGCGCTTTCCGAGGGGCTGACTACTTAAGATACGCGAGGCCGGGGTGGACCTCGGTGTACCCCTCCACCAGCCTGCGGGCCACGTTCACCGAGTCGACCAGCGGGTGCAGCGCGAACGCCTTGACGGCCGTCGCACGGGAGCCGGACTCGGCGGCGGCGAGCACCTCGCGCTCGACCGCCTTGACCGCGCAGACCAGGCCGGTGGCGTGGTCGGGCAGCGGGGCGACCGCGACCGGGTGGGCGCCGTTGGCGTCGACCAGGCAGGGCACCTCGATGACGGCGTCACCGTCGAGCGCCGAGAGGGTGCCGCGGTTGCGCACGTTGAGGATCAGCGTGGTGCGCTCGTCGCGGGCGATGGCCCGCATCAGGGCCAGGGCGACCTTCTCGTAGCCGCCGGACAGGTCGTCGGCGTCGCGTTCGCCGGCGCCCGCGGTCTCCCGGTTCTCCGACATGTAGGTGGCCTCGCGCTCGGCGCGGGTGCGGTCCCAGA
The DNA here is from genome assembly GCF_014645815.1 of Streptomyces fuscichromogenes. Taxonomy (GTDB): domain Bacteria; phylum Actinomycetota; class Actinomycetes; order Streptomycetales; family Streptomycetaceae; genus Streptomyces; species Streptomyces fuscichromogenes. The sequence goes on from NZ_BMML01000016.1 coordinate 90,490, forward strand.
CGTCCAGCGCCCTCGCCCCCGGGCCGGTGACCGTCTCGTAGAAGTGCGCCTGCTGGTCGCGCAGGAAGGCGCCGCGGGTCTTCTCCGCCTGCTGGTAGGCGCGGACGGCCTCGCGGTTGAAGTAGTAGTAGTGCAGGTACTCGTTGGGGATGGCCCCGAGGGACTGCAGCCAGTCGACGCCGAAGAGCTTGCCCTCCTCGAAGGAGCCGAGCAGGTCGGGGTCGGCGAGCAGGCGCGGGAGCTCGTCGCGGCCCGCGATGTGCAGGCCGCGCACCCAGCCGAGGTGGTTGAGGCCGACGTAGTCGATCCAGGCCTCCTTCGGGTTCCCGCCGAGCACCCGGGCGATCCGGCGGCCGAGGCCGACCGGGGAGTCGCAGATGCCGATGACGCGGTCGCCGAGGTGCCGGGACATGGCCTCGGTGACCAGGCCGGCGGGGTTCGTGAAGTTGATGACCCAGGCGTCGGGGGCGAGCCGGGCCACCCGGCGGGCGATGTCGACGGCGACGGGCACGGTCCGCAGGCCGTAGGCGATGCCGCCGGCGCCGACCGTCTCCTGGCCGAGGACCCCCTCGGCGAGGGCCACCCGCTCGTCGTTCGCCCTGCCCTCCAGGCCGCCGACCCGGATCGCCGAGAAGACGAAGTCGGCGCCGCGCAGGGCCTCGTCCAGGTCGGTCGTGGCGGACACGGACGGGGCGCCCGGGACCTGTGCCGCCTGCTCGGCCAGCACCCGGACGACCGCGGAGAGCCGGCCGGCATCGAGATCGTGCAGCACGACCTCGGTGACCCGCCCCTCGGCCCGGTCCGTCAGCAGTGCGCCGTACACGAGCGGCACACGGAACCCGCCGCCGCCCAGAATCGTCAGTTTCACGCTTGAGCCTTTCCTGCCAGGACCACCTCGACGCCGGCCTCCTCCAGGGAGGCCCGCGTCGCCGTGTCCACCGGCGCGTTGGTCACCACCATGTCCAGGTCCTCCGGACCGCAGACCTTCGCCATGCCCGTACCCGGGAACTTGGCGGTATCGGCGAGCAGGACCACCTTGTCGCTCGCCTTGATCATCGCGCGCTTGACCGGCACCTCCACGACCGTCGTGTCCATCACCTGTCCGCCGGGGCGCACCCCGCTGGTCCCGAGGAACAGCCAGTCGGCGTGCAGCTGGCGCAGGTTGTCCTCGGTGAGGAACCCGACCAGGGAGCGGTACTCGCGGCGCAGCATGCCGCCGAGCAGCACCAGCTCGATGCCCTCGTCGTCGGCCAGCTCCTCGTAGACCACCAGATTGCTGGTGATCACCGTGAGGCGGCGGCCGTGCAGCTGACGGGCGAGCCGGAAAGCGGTGGTGCCGATGTCGAGCAGCACCGACTGACCGTCCCTGACCAGCGCCGCCGCGCGCGCGGCTATCGCGTCCTTCTCGGCCACCCGCACCTCGGCCACCTCGGCGAAGGGCTGGTCGCCCTCGTCGACGACGGCGCCGCCGTGGACACGTGTGAGCAGCCCGTCCTCCTCCAGCTTGACCAGGTCACGCCGGATCGTGGCGGGGCTCACGTCCAGCTGCTCGGAGAGGTCGGTCACAGAGGCGGGGCCACCGGAGCGAAGGGCCCGCAGGATGAGTTGGTGTCGTCGTTCTGCCAGCACGCGGTGCACACTACTCGTCATCTTCAATCATTTCCATGCTCACTTCTGCTCGGGTATTGACCAATCTCCCCGAGCAGCGCACGATTCCGGCATCGAAAATGACGAGTTTTGACGAGAGGCTGCGCGCGTGGACGACGACAGGCCCGATGTGCTGCTGACCGGTCTGCTCTTCTACGACCTCGTCCTCACGGGGCTGGGAAAGCCGCCGACCCCGGGCGAGGAGATCTGGACGGCCGGCATGGGCTGCGGCCCCGGCGGCATCGCGAACCTCGCGGTGGCGACGGCCCGCTTCGGTCTGCGCACCTCGCTGGCCACGGTCTTCGGGGACGACTTCTACGGCGAGTACTGCCGTGACGTCCTGTGCGACCAGGAGGACATCGACCTCTCGCTCTCCCGCACCGCGGACGGCTGGCCCACCCCCGTCACCGTCTCGCTCGCCACCGGCCACGACCGGGCCCTCGTCACCCACGGCCAGGAGCCCCCGTATTCTCAGGACGTGCTGATGGGCGATCCGCCCGAGGCGCGCACGGCGCTCGTGCACATCGAGGCCGAGCCGCGCGAGTGGATCGCCAAGGCCGCCGCGAACGGCACCCATGTCTACGCCGACGTGGGCTGGGACCCCTCCCAGGAGTGGTCCCGCGACCTCCTCGACCAGCTCGCGCTCTGCCACGCCTTCCTCCCGAACGAGACCGAGGCGATGGCCTACACCCGCACCGACAGCGCGGTGGCGGCCCTCGGTACGCTCGCGGAGCTGGTGCCGGTGGCGGTCGTCACCCGGGGCGGGGACGGCGCGGTGGCCGTCGACCAGACCACCGGGGAGTACGCGGAGGTCCCGGCCCTGGCCGTGGACGTCCTGGACGCCACCGGCGCCGGGGACGTCTTCGGGGCGAGCTTCGTCACCGCCTCCCTCGGCGGCTGGCCGCTGGCCGAGCGGCTGCGGTTCGCGGTCCTCGCGGCCGGACTCTCCGTCCAGCAGCACGGCGGCGCCCTCGCGGCCCCCGGCTGGTACGGGGTCGACCGCTGGTGGCGCTCGCTGACCGATCCCGATCTGAGGAAGACCTACGGCTTCCTCGCCGACCGCCTGCCGGCGGACGTGGGCCCCCCGGTGCGCCACGCGCCCGTCACCCCGCCCGCCCGGCAGCACTGACCCGCACCCGATCCACACCGCCCGACACCCAGAGCCCCACAGCACGACGCCCCCCACCACCCCAGCACCACGCCCCTCAGTACCACGCACAGGAACAACAGGAGTGACCCGTGGACCTTTCACGCAGAGGCTTCCTCCAGGCCGCCGCGCTCACGGCGGCCGCGTCCGGCCTGACCGTCGCATGCGGCGGCTCCGGATCGGGCGGCACCAAGAACGGCAAGAACCTCACCCTGTGGTACTGGGGCGGCGCGCTCAGCGACAAGGTGGTGGCGGACGCGAAGACCCACTTCAGCGGTGCGGTCAAGCTGACGGCCTCGTCCATCGGCGGTGACTTCAAGCAGAAGCTCACCACCACCCTCGCCGCGGGCGGCTCCTCGGTGCCCGACATCACCGGCATCAAGGGCGAGGACATAGCCTCCTTCCTGCCCAACGCCTCCCGCTTCCTCGACCTGAACGAGCTGGGCTTCAAGAAGCTCTCCTCCCAGTACCTGGGCTGGAAGACCAAGCTCGCCCAGACCTCCGACGGCAAGCAGATCGGCTTCCCGATCGACATCGGCCCCACCGCGCTCTTCTACCGCGAGGACCTGTTCGCCAAGGCCGGCGTGGCCACCGACCCCGCCAAGGTCGCCGCCCTGGTCACGACCTGGGACGACTACTTCACGCTCGGCACCGAGCTGCAGAAGAAGAACCCCGGCAGCTACCTGGTCAACAACATCGGCTCCGTCTTCAACATCGTGGTCGGCCAGGGCACCCAGCGGTTCATCGACAAGAACAACCACTTCATCGGCGACCAGGACCACATCCGCAGCGCGTGGACCACGGCCGTCCGCCCCTACACCCTGGGCCTCGACGCCAAGATCAACGACAACAGCTGGAACGCCGCCGTCGGCAAGAACCTCCTCACCGAGCTCGGCGCCGCCTGGCACGCGCTGGACATCGAGCAGGCCGCCCCGCAGACCAAGGGCAAGTGGCGGGTCTGCGCCAACCCGGTCGGACCGGCCAACCAGGGCGGCTCCTACCTGGCGCTGCCCAAGCAGTGCCGGAACCCCGAGGAGGCCTTCAAGATCATCAGCTGGATCCTCAGCCCCGCCAACGACGCCCGCGGTTTCACCGACGCCGCCATCTTCCCGGCCGCTCCGGCCGCGTACGCCATGCCGGCCATGACGGGCCCCGACGCCTTCTTCGGCGGACAGAAGATCATCGAGGTCTTCGGCCCGGCCGCCAAGGCCGTCCCGAACAGCTACGAGGCGCCGGCCGACGCGGCCGTCATGGCCCCGTACATGACGGAGCTGACCAACATCGAGGCCAAGGGCAAGAAGCCCGACGACGCCTGGAACGACGCGGTCAGCCAGGCCAAGCAGATCGCCCGGCGGCAGGGGGTGAACTGAGGTGACGTCCCCTCCGGTCACCGGTCCCGCCGCGGTGCCCGAACACCGCGGCGGGCCGGGCCCGGCCCGGTTCCGCCCACGGCGCGTCACGCCCGCGGGCACCGTCCGGCCGAAGCGGCGCGGCCTGCTGGCGTACTGGCGCCAGTACCTGGCGATCTCGCCGTTCTACCTGATCTTCGCCGCTTTCTCCTTCTTCCCGGTCTTCTACTCCCTGTACCTGGCCTTCCAGCGCTGGGACGGCCTCGGCGACATGCAGTTCGTGGGCCTGCAGCAGTTCAGGTTCCTCTGGTCGGACCCGGTCTTCTGGCTGTCGATCCGCAACACCCTGGTGATCTGGGTGCTGTCCACGGTGCCCACCCTGCTGGGCGCCCTGGTGCTGGCGACACTGCTGCACTCGGTGCGCCGCTTCAAGGGCTTCTACCGGATCGCCCTCTACGTGCCGAACGTCACCTCGATCGTCGCCGTGGCGATCTTCTTCGGCGCGGTGTTCAGCAACAACTTCGGCCTGGTCAACGCGATCCTGGGCACGGTCGGCATCTCGCCGGTGCCGTGGCTGAGCAACCCGTGGCTGATCAAGGTGGTCATCTCGCTGCTGATGACCTGGATGTGGACCGGCTACAACATGATCATCTACCTGGCCGGTCTCCAGGCGATCCCGACCTCGATCTACGAGGCGGCGAAGATGGACGGCGCCGGCCCGGTCCGCACCTTCTTCCAGATCACCGTCCCGATCATGCGGCCGATCATCCTGTTCACCGTCATCATCTCGACGATCAACGGTCTGCAGAGCTTCAGCGAACCCCAGGTGCTGTTCGCCAGCAACGCCGCCAACGCGAACCTCGGCGGCCCGGGACAAGCCGGTCTGACCACGCTCCTGTACTTCTACCAGTCGGCCTTCCTCAACAACGACTACGGCTACGGCGCCGCCATCGTGTGGGCCTTCTTCCTGCTGATCATCGTCCTCGTCGCCGTCAACTGGCGCATCACCCAACGAGGGAGGAAGCCGTGACCACAGCCGACACCACGGCCGCCACGACGGCCGACCCGGCACGGCCGGCCCCGCGCGCGAGGCGGCTGCGCCGCCCCAAGGGCCTGACCGCGCACATCATCCTCATGGCGGCCGTGCTGCTCTCGGTCTTCCCGTTCGTGTGGACGATCGTCATGGCCACCAACACCACCCAGGACATCTACAAGAGCCCGCCGAAGTTCACCTTCGGCTCCCACCTGCTGGAGAACATCCGGCACGTGCTCAACACCATCGACTTCTTCGGGTCGATGCTCAACACGGTCATCGTCGCGACCGTCACCACCGTCCTGGTGCTGTTCATCGACTCGCTGGCGGCCTTCACCTTCGCCAAGTTCGACTTCCCCGGCCGCAAGGCGCTCTTCGGCACGCTGCTGCTGTTCATGATGCTGCCGCTGCAGCTGGCGATCCTGCCGCAGTTCATCCTCATGTCGAACATCGGCTGGGTCGGCATGCTCAAGGCGCTGGTCCCGCCCGCGCTGGCCAACGCCTTCGGCATCTTCTGGCTGCGCCAGTACATCGAGAACGGCGTGCCCGACGAACTCCTCGACGCCGCGCGCATCGACGGCGCCGGGTTCTTCCGCCAGTACTGGAACATCGCGCTGCCGATGATCAGGCCCGCGCTGTCCTTCCTCGCCATCTACGCCTTCGTCGGGGCCTGGAACGACTACGTCTGGCCGCTCATCGTGCTCACCAACCCCGACCACGTGACCCTCCAGGTGGAGCTCGCGCAGCTGAACGTCGGCCACACCACCGACTACAGCATGGTCATGGCCGGTGTGCTGATGGCGGCGCTGCCGCTGGTGCTGGTCTTCGCCATCTTCGCCCGCGGCTTCATCGCGGGCGCCACCGAGGGCGCGGTGCAGGGCACCTGACCCGCGCGGGCCGCCCCGGCCCGCGCGACACCCGCTGGACAGAGGAGGGATCCGGTGACGGACGCCGACGCCGGCACCGGGCGGAGCCGGGCGCCGGAGGGCACGGGGCCCTCCGCCCGCCTGCCGTTCACCCGGCACCGTGCCGTGCCCCCGGGCCGGGACGGCACCGCGCGCCGCAAGGTGCTCGTGGTGGGCATGGACGGGCTGCGCCACGACCGGCTGACCCGGCCCGGCGCCCACGCGCCCGTCCTGCACGGGCTGCTGGCCGCGGGCGCCCACGGCACCAGCCTGCTGCCCTACGGGGAGCGGGACGGCCAGGCCGAGGGCGGCCCGTCGACCAGCATGGCCTACACCGACTCCGGCCCCGGCTGGTCGAGCGTGCTGACCGGGGTGTGGCCCGACCGCCACGGGGTGACCGGCAACGACTTCCGGGGCGCCGACTACAGCCGCTACCCCGACTTCCTCACCCGCGCGGTCGCCGCCCGCCCCGGTCTGCGCACCGCGGCGACGGTCTCCTGGCCGGAGCTGGTGCACCGCGGCGTCCTCGGCCCGGCCGTCGGCAGCCGGGTCCACCACGACGGCGAGAGCGACGGCTACGCGACCGCGGACGGCCTGGTCGCCCGTACCGCCCTCGGCTGGCTCACCGCCGACGACCCGGACCTGCTGTTCGTCTACTTCGGCGGCACCGACGAGGCCGGCCACGCCACCGGGCCGCTCTCCCCCGCCTACGACGCCGCCCTGCTCGCCCAGGACGCCCACCTCGGACGGCTGCTGGCCGCGCTCGACGCCCGCGGTTCCCGCGAGCGGTGGACCGTGCTGGTCACCACCGACCACGGGCACCTCGACAGCGGCGGCCACGGCGGCGACACGGACGCCGAACGGCAGGTGTTCGTCATCCTCGCCGAGCCCGGCACGCCCCCCGGCACCCGGCTCGACTCACCCCGTCTCGTCGACATCGCCCCCACCGTCCTGGACCGGCTCGGCATCCCCGTCGACCCGGCCTGGGGCCTGGCCGGACGCGTCCTGCCCGGCCCCGCCGCGTCACCCACGTAAGCCACATCTCTCATGTCACCCATGCCGCCAGAAAAGGGAGCCATCCGCCGATGAACGATCCGTCGATCCCCGGGCCCCGGCCCGCCGATCCCCTGATCGCCCTCCGACCCTGGGAGGCACCCGAGGTGACCTCCTGGGGACGGCTCCCCATGAACGCCGTCGACCGGCGCACCGGAGCGCTCCCCCTGGACGGCGACTGGCGTTTCCAGTTGCTGCCGGCTCCGGACGCGCCGGTCGGCGGCTCCTGGTCCACGGCGTACGTCCCCGGCGCCTGGACCGTGCAGGGCACGGACGACCTGCCGCAGTACACGAACGTCACCATGCCGTTCCGCGCGTTCCCGCCGGAATCCCCCGCCGCCGACCCGACCGGGGTCTACGAGCGCGAGCTGGACGTACCGGCCGAGTGGGCCGGGCGGCGGATCGTGCTCCAGGTGGGCGCGGCGGAGAGCGTGCTCCTGGTGCATGTCGACGGACGGCCGGTGGGTGTCTCCAAGGACTCGCACCTGGCGGCCGAGTTCGACCTGACCGGGGTCGTCCGCCCCGGCGGGCGGTCGGTCCTGCGGCTCACCGTCGTCAAGTGGTCGGACGCCACGCACATCGAGGACCAGGACCACTGGTGGCACGGCGGGATCACCCGCTCGGTGCTGCTGTACGCGACCGACCCGTTCCGGCTCGCCGACGTGACCGTACGGGCGCGACGGGACGGCGATCTGCGGGTGGACTGCCAGGTGCGCAACGCGGCGGGCGACCGGGCGCTGCCCGACGGCTGGTACGTCACCGGCGACCTCGACGGCGAACCGCTCGCGCAGGACGCCGAGTTCGACCGGCTCAACACCGAGGACGACCGGGTCTCCGACTTCCTCGGCGAGGCCCGCATCCACGCCACCGTGTCCGGCGTACGCACCTGGAACGCGGAACAGCCCGAGCTGTACGGGCTGACCGTCCGGCTGCACCGCGCGGACGGCACGGTCGCCGACACGTCGTACCAGCGTGTCGGCTTCCGGGACGTCGAGATCGTCGGCCGGGACCTGCTCGTCAACGGCGAGCGGGTGTTCGTCCGGGGCGTCAACCGGCACGACTTCCACCCGCTGACCGGGCGGACGGTGTCCTACGACGACATGCGCGCGGACCTGGTGCTGCTGAAGCGGTTCGGCTTCAACGCGATCCGCACCTCGCACTACCCGAACGACCCGGCGCTGTACGACCTCGCGGACGAGCTCGGCTTCTACGTCGTGGACGAGGCGGACATCGAGTCCCACGACCACGCGCACGAGATCGCCGACGACCCGCGCTATCTGAACGCCTTCGTGGACCGGGTCTCGCGGATGGTGCTGCGCGACAAGAACCACCCGTCGGTCATCATCTGGTCGCTGGGCAACGAGTCCGACTACGGGGCGAACCACGACGCGGCGGCAGGCTGGGTGCGACGGCACGACCCGACCCGGCCGCTCCAGTACGAGGGGGCGGCCAAGCGCGGCTGGGCGGACCCGGACGTGGCCTCCGACATCGCCTGCCCGATGTACGCGTCGCTGGAGGACTGCGTGGCGCACGCCCTGTCCGGCGAGCAGACCAAGCCGCTGATCCAGTGCGAGTACTCCCATGCGATGGGCAACAGCAACGGCACGCTCGCCGACCACTGGGCCGCCATCGAGTCAACTCCGGGGCTTCAGGGCGGGTTCATCTGGGAGTTCTGGGACCACGGAATTCTCCAGCGGGTGAGCGACGGAAGACCGGTCGGGCGCGCGGGCGCCGGACTGTATGACAACGGTGTCGCCGCGCCCGGCCACCGCTGGGCGTACGGCGGCGACTTCGGCGAGGCCCTGCACGACGGGGCGTTCGTCGCGGACGGGATCGTCTTCCCCGACCGCACCCCGAAGCCCGCGATGTACGAGCACCGGGAGATCGCGGCGCCGGTCCGCATCCGGTGCCTGCGCCACGAGGGCATCGTGCTCGCCAACCACCAGCACTTCCGCGGCTTCGACTGGCTGACGGGCAGCTGGGAGCTGGCGCTGGCCGACGGTCGGACCCTGACCGGCCCGGCCGTACTGCCCGAGCTGTGCCCCGGCGAGACGGCGGCCGTACCGCTGCCGTTCGAGGTGCCGGCGGACGGCGGGGAGGCCTGGCTGACGCTGCGGGTGACGGTCGCCGAGGACCAGGCGTGGGCGCCGGCCGGTACGGAGATCTGCGCGCCGCAGATCCGGATCCGGGCGGCCGACCCGCTCGGGCCGCCGGTGCCGGCGGGCCCCGCCGTCGAGGTGGACGACGAGGGGCTGCTGCGCCACCCCCTGCTGGCCGCCGCGCCGGTGCTGTCCCTGTGGCGGGCGCCCACCGACAACGACGACCTGGGCGGCATCGCGCCGCGCTGGCGGGCCTGGGGGCTGGACCGGCTGGTGCGCAAGGTGGTCTCGGTGCGCCGGGACGGCGGGCGAAGCGAGACGGGGGTCCCCCCGGCCGAAGGCTGGGGGACGGTGACCGTGCTCGCGGAGTACGCCGGCACCGTCGGGGTGGTGCGGCACCGGCAGGAGTTCACGCCGGTCGAGGGCGGTGTCCGGGTCGACGAGTCGGCCGAGCTGCCCCCGGAGTTCGCGGACGTGGCCCGGGTCGGCTCGGTCTTCGAGACGGTGGCCGGGTTCGATCTGCTGGAGTGGTTCGGTCAGGGTCCCTGGGAGTCGTACCCGGACCGTGCCGCCGGAGCCCCGGTCGGCCACCACTCGCTCCCTGTCGACGAGTTGTTCACCCCCTACCTGCGGCCCCAGGAGAGCGGCGGCCGGCACGGCGTACGGCGGTTCACGCTGTCGGCGCCGGACGCCGCCGGGCTCGCGGTCGAGCTGGACGGGCCCCGCCAGGTCTCCGTCAGCCGCTACCGCGCCGAGGACCTCACGGCCGTCACCCACCACGACGAACTCGTGCCGCGGGCCGGCTGCGTGGTCCACATCGACGCCGCGCACCGGGGCCTCGGCACGGCCTCGTGCGGTCCCGACACCTTCCCCTCCTACCTCGTCGCACCGGGTGTCCACCGCTGGAGCTGGACCCTGCGTGTCCGCTGAATCCCCCCACGCCCTTCGCCGTCACTTCCGCTTACCCACGGAGCACACGTGTGTACTTCGCATGACCACCCGCAGGGCGAGGCCACGCAGGCCGGAGCCGGCCGGCGCAACTTCCTCAGAGCCACCGCGCTGCTCGGCGCCGCCGCCACCGCCGGAATCACCCTGCCGGCCGTCGCCGAGGCGTCCACCGGGTCGGGCCGGCGGCCCGACCCGGAGAGCCGGCGCTTCACCCTCGCGGTGATGCCCGACACCCAGTACCTCTTCGACGGGCCGAGCATCGACGCGGCGCCCGTGGAGGCCTCGCTGCGCTATCTCCTGGAGCAGGGCGGCGCTTCCGAGGACAACATCGTCTTCCTGTCCCACCTCGGCGACCTCACCCAGAACGGGGCGGCGCAGGAGTTCGCCGCGATCGGCAAGGCGTTCGGGATCCTCGACCGGCGCGGGGTCGGCTACAGCGTGCTGGCCGGCAACCACGACATCAGGTCGTCCACGGACGACCAGCGCGGCGCCACCCCGTACCTGGACGTCTTCGGGCCGCAGCGCTTCGAGGACCACCCGACGTTCGGCGGGGCGTCCGCGGACGGCTACAACACCTACCACCTGTTCCGGGCCGCCGGGCGGGAGTGGCTGGTGCTGGCGCTGGACTGGCGGCTGTCGGCCAAGGGGTACGCCTGGGCGAAGGACGTCATCGCCGCGCACCCGAAGACCCCGGTCATCCTCACCACGCACGAACTGGTCGTGCAGGACGACGAGTTGTCGTCGTACGGGCAGCAGCTGTGGGACCAGCTGATCAACGAGCACGACCAGGTCTTCCTCACCCTGAACGGCCACTACTGGCCGGCCGGCCGCGCGACCCGGAAGAACGCCGCCGGTCACGACGTGCACCTGCATCTGACGAACTATCAGAACCGGTACTTCGGCGGGGCGGCGATGATCCGCCTCTACCGCTTCGACCTGGACCGGAACGTCATCGACGTGGAGACGGTCTCGCCGTGGATCCTCGGCCGGGCGGGCAAGGGCCTGAACGAGCTGGAACGGCAGGAGATGGAACTGAGCGGCGACGCCGACCGGTTCTCCGTCGACATCGACTTCGCGGACCGCTTCGCCGGCTTCGACCCGGTGCCGGTCCGTCCGGCACGGCCCGCGCCGCAGCTGCTGGTCCGGGGCACCGCCGCCTACTGGCGGTTCGACTCGGCGGTCTCCGGCACGGTCCGTGACCTGTCCGGCCACGGCAACGACCTCACCGTGGTCCCGGTGGGCGGCGGCACCCTCGGCTGGTCGGCGGACCACCACCCGGACCAACCGGGCCACGGCAGCCTGGAGTTCACCGGGTACAAGTCGCCGCTGAAGGGCGCCTACCTGCGGACGGTCGACGGCGCGCCGCTCAACTCGGCGACCTTCCGAGACGGTTACACCATCGAGGTGTTCTACCGGCTGCCGGCGGACTGGGACCCCGATCACAACGCCTGGTCCGGTCTCGTCGGCCGCACCGGTACCGGCGGCGCCGCGGGCAAGACCGCCGACGACCCGGACGAGCCCCTCGCCACCCTCTCGCTGTCCAACGACCGCGAGCCGCAGTGGGCGATGCGCCCGCTGAACCAGGAGGGCATCGCCACCAACTGGGGCCAGGAGACCCCGCTGGAGACCTGGTGGCACCTGGCGGTCGTCAACGACGGACGGCACAGCACCCTGTACGTCGAGGGCTGCCCGGTCGTCCGCAACCCGAAGGCCGCCGCGGTCGGCATCGCCTCCGTCGGCCTGCCCTGGCTGGTCGGCGGCTACACGTACGCCGACAAGATCGACCAGATCCTGCACGGCCGCCTCGGCGACGTCCGGATCGTCTCCCGGGCCCTGCCCGTCTCCTCCTTCATGACCCACTGACCCCCGTTACGAGGATCACCACTCTCATGACCGAGCAGCAGCTGCCCTCCTGGGCCGATCCTTCCGTCTCCCCCGCCGAACTCGACGCCCAGGGCATGTCGAGACGTGGACTCCTGCGCCGCGCGGGCCTGTTCGGTGCCGCGTTCGCGCTGGGGTCGGCGGCGACGCCCGCGTTCGCCGCCGACCGCCGGGTCCTGGGCGGCGAGGACCCGCGCCTGGCCTACCTGGTCGGCGACCACCACGTGCACTCCGTGTACAGCCACGACGCCAAGTACACGTTCTCCCAGCAGGCCCGGGCAGCCGCGACGTACGGCCTGGACTGGATGGTGTTCAACGAGCACTCCAACTTCGGGCACGCCTACTACGGCGCGAAGCTGGAGCACGCGGAGATCCTCAAGGCCCGTGCCGAGAACCCGCGTCAGCTGATCTTCCAGGGCCTGGAGTGGTACATCCCGGCGGCCGAGCACTGCACGGTGTTCGCCGCGCCCGGCCCGCACGAGACCGATCTGCTGACGCAGTTCGAGCTGGCCTACGACGGCAAGCTGCTCGGCTACACCGAGGGTTCCGCCGGCGCGACCGACACCGCCCGCAACGAGGCGCACGCCGTCAAGGCCATCCAGTGGCTGGCCGAGCAGCGCCGCACCGGCTACGTCGACGACGTCCTCGTCCTCGCCAACCACCCGCTGCGCCTCGGCATCGACTCCCCGCACGAGATGCGCAACTGGCGGGACGCAGGGTGGGGCGGCGGGAATGACGAAGCCTCCGCGATCATGATCGGCATGGAGGGCGCGCCCGGTGCCCAGGGTGCGGCGCTCCCCGGCTGGCGCGGGGCCACCTCGATCCGCGGCGAGTACGAGAACAAGCCCTCCGCGCAGTCCTGGGCCGGCTACCCGGCGGACGCGTATCTGACGTACGGCGGCTTCGACTGGGCTACGGCGACGGTCGGCGGTCTGTGGGACGCGATGCTGTCCGAGGGTCGCCTGTTCACCATCACCACCAACTCCGACAATCACCGCACGGTCTTCGACACCTGGAAGAACGGCGACTGGCCGGCGGGGCAGAACTTCGACAACACCGGCAAGCTGCCCGACCCGGTGAACACCGACACACCGCAGCCCGGCAGCGACTTCTGGCCCGGCCAGTTCAGCCGCACCCATGTCGGCGTCACCGGGTACGGCTACCGCGCGGTGATGGCGGGCCTGCGGGCGGGCCGGGTCTGGCTGGACCACGGGCATCTGCTGGACGGGCTGGACGTCCGGGTGAAGCGGGACTGCGACCACGGCGCCGGTGTCACGCTGGGTGGCCGGCTGCGCGTCCGCAAGGGCGAGCGGATCACCCTGAACGTGACCGTGACGACTGCTTCCCGGGTCAACGACCAGGGGATCCTGCCCCAGTTGGCGCACGTCGACGTGATCCGGGGTGCGGTGCGCGGTCCGGTGGCCGACCGCGACACCTGGCAGGCGCCGGACACCAGGGTCGTGCAGTCGAAGGACGTGTCCGGCCGCAAGGGCACCTACACCCTGCGCATCCCGCTCACCGCGGGCGACGAGTCGTTCTACGTCCGGCTGCGCGGCAGCGACGGCAAGCGCAACGGAACGGGCTATCTGGGCGCGGCGGTCGACCCGCGCGGTCCGGTCCCGCACGAGCCGGGGAACGGCGACCCGTGGGCGGACACGTGGTTCTATTCCAACCCCGTCTTCGTGGACGTGGTGGGTTCCTGACGAATCGTCGCCCATTACTCACCTTGTGTAGTCGCGGAGTCCGCGGCGGGCGTGCGTGAATCGTGTCCGGACCGCTACTCAGAGTTGGAGTACGGTTCGGGCGCGATTGCCTGCCGCGCCCCGGAACCGCCGATTCCGCACCGATCGGAACCATTGCGGGAGCCACGGCTTTTCAGCAGTTCGGACATTCGGCGAGCGGGGTCCCGCGCCCCGGATTAAAGGCGAACAATTCCATCGGCCGCTATCCGGACCAAAGCGGGCGGGCGGGCGCGGGAAATCCGCGGGACCCATTTCGGGCCGCCCGGCCCGGACTCCGCAGCCAGGGCGGCACTGCATAGATTTATGCGACAGGCGACCCCATACTGCATACAGCAAGGGCGCCCGGGGGCCCGTTCTCCGGTGGGCGGACCCGGCATCGACCGGTCTGGAGCGATCCTCAAGTGATCGTCATTCACCACTGATGCACTTACCCACACGCCGAACAACACACGGCACGGAACATAAACACCCAAGAGCGACACAACGAACTTTCGGCTCAGCAGCACGGCGCGCCGTGCGCTGTCCACCCCACCGCCCAGGTCGGCGTCGCAAACCCCTTGCCGGAGGGGCTCCGGGCCGGGGAGTTGCGACCCCGTGTGACCTTTTCCTGGCGGGTGGTGTTTACTGGGTACCGGTCTGAACCTCGACGGGTCCGGGCCCTTTACGGAGGCTCCGGGGGTGGTTCCCCGGAGCCTCCTCTCTTTGTCCGGCGTTTACATCTGGGCCGACCGCCGCTCATCCGTGAGAAATATTCGTACGGGGCGGCGCATAGACTTTCAATGACCCGCCCCGGGAAAGAAAACCCCGTCGATCATCACCTCCCCAAGGCAGTGTGATGCACGCCACACCGCTACGGAGTCGGTTCGGGAACTCCCTCTCGCGAGTGTTTTCCCGGCGGCCGCCACCCGGACGGGAAACTTCGCTCTCCGTCATCGGTGACTGGCAATTTCCTGGGACAGAGGGGTAACTTGTCAAAACGTCTTCGCCTCGCAGCCCGGACTTACCAACCGGATCGACAACGCGAGAGAGAGGACCTGGACCCGTCGTCCGGGTGTGCCGCAGCCAGTGGCGCACCCGGGATCCCATTCGCACCGGCACGAAGGACCTCAGACCGATGAACACCGCCATCGCCGATGGCTTCGGCACCTCCCCCGCCCCGCACCGGCGCCCGGACGGCGCCCCGTACCTGACGCAGCGTGACGACGGCCATCCGGTCCGACGGCACGTCCACCCGCCCGCCGTCGCCGCGCCCGCGACCGGAGCCTGACCGATGGTCCCGAAGGTCGACGCCTTCCGGACCGGCGACGTGCTCAACGGACGCCAGCCCATGCCCGCCCGCAGCTTCCTCGCCCTGCTCCCGCCCGGTTCCTGGCCGTTGCTGGTCGGCAAGTGGGGCGCGGACAGCCGCGTCCACGAACGCGACGAGGAACTGCCCATCGGGCCGGCCGACGAACACGTGCACATCGTGCTGGGCGGCTGCGTCCGCCAGGAGCGTCACCCGTTCGGCAACGCGGCGGGCGCACCCAGGATCACCCGGTTCCGCGGGGTGGGCCAACTGCTCGGCGAGGCCAAGCTGATCGAGCCGACGGCCGAGGTCACGACGACCTGCCTCACCACCACCTGGGTCATGCCCTGTCCCGTCCCGGCCATGAACTTCCTGCTGCGCCGCCGCCCGCACATCCAACTGGCCCTGCTGCGCAGCCTGGAGGACCGCAGCCGCACCGACGACCTGATCTACGGCACCATGACCCGTTCGCCGCTGGAGCGGGTCTGCGGGCTGCTCGTCCACCTCGCCGAGGTCGCCGGCACCCCCGGCTCCGACGGCACCGACGAACCCGGTCACCTCACCATCCTGGGCCCGAGTCAGAAGGACATCGCGGACGCCCTGCTGCTGGGTGTCTCCACCGTGGAGAACACGCTCCGCCTGCTGCGCACACCCGCCGTGCGGGGCGGTCTCTTCCCGGACGGCGTCCTGCGCAGCGGGTACCGCCGGTTCGTGGTCACGGACCTGCCCTCACTCCGCGCCGTCGCCCAACTCCCCTAGGGCCTGTCGTCACCTTCCCGTCGTCGCCCGAAGGGCGTGCATGGCGTCGCCAGGCAGACGGGAAGGTGACGACAGGCCCCAGGGCCTGCCCCACCCGTTCCCCCGCCCCCACGCGCGGACGTTCCCGGCCCCTCCCCGAGGGGTGTCCGCGCGTTCTCACGAACGGATCACGCCCATGCTCTTCAGCCCCACCGTGTCGGCCGCCGCCGGCGCGGTCGTGGCCGTCGTCGGCGTCCTCACCCTGCGCCGCCAACGCAAGGCGTTGGCCTGGGTGAAGCGGATGCGCGGGTCCGACGACGACGCCCAGGACTGCGAGGACGCCGCCGCCCACCTCAGGAACCTCTTCGAGATGCTCTGCGACCGGGCGCACAGGCCGTGCCGCGCCCGGGACTTCGAGCCCCTGCACGGCCTGCGCCACCTCCTGGCCGACGCCGCGCAGGGCGCGGAGGGCGTCCGCCCCGAACTCGACGGCGTCGTGGCCCGCCTGGACCGTTGTCTGGACACGGTGCTCCGCCGGTGCCGGCCGCCGGGCAGGCCGGCGGCACCGCGCGGCGGCGCATCGGCGGGCCGCGCAGGGCGGCCCGATCAGCCGTAGAACCGCGACAGGCTCTGCAGCACGGCGGCGGGCTTGGTCCCGCCGTCGATCTCGATCGTCCCGTCGACGACGATCTGCACGCCGCCCGGTACGTCCTCGACCTCCGTCAGCCGGCCGGCCAGCCGGATCCGGGAGCCGACCTTCACCGGGGCGGGGAAACGCACCTTGTTCAGGCCGTAGTTGACCTTCGTGGCGACGCCCTGGACGTCCAGCAGCTCGGTGAACAGGGGGATGAACAGCGACAGGGTGAGGTAGCCGTGGGCGATCGGGGCGCCGAAGGGTCCCGCGGCCGCCCGCTCGGGGTCGACGTGGATCCACTGGTGGTCGCCGGTCGCGTCGGCGAAGGTGTCGATGCGGTCCTGGGTGACCTCGATCCAGTCGCTGGTGCCCAGGTCGCTGCCCGCGAGCTTCTTCAGTTCGTCGAGGCCGTTGACGGTGACGCTCATGTGGCTTTCCTTAGCTGGGAGTCGGGGGCGCCGTAGCGCTTGCGCACCCGGGCCTTGAGGAGCTTTCCGGAGGCGGTGCGCGGGAGTTCGTCGGCGACCACCACGGATTTGGGGAGCTTGTACTTGGCGAGCCGGCCGGCGAGCGAGGCCAGCACGTCGTCGGGGTCGAGCACGGCACCCTCGCGGGGCACGACCACCGCGCGCGGCACCTCGCCCCACTTGTCGTCCGGTACGCCGATCACCGCGCACTCGACGATGTCGGGGTGGGTGAGGAGTTCGTCCTCGATCTCGGCGGGGTAGATGTTCTCTCCGCCGGAGATGATCATGTCCTTGAGGCGGTCGACGATGAAGACGTAGCCGTCCTCGTCGACCCGGGCCGCGTCCCCGCTGCGGAACCAGCCCTCCGCGAAGGAGGCCGCCGTCTCCTCGGGCAATCCCCAGTAGCCGGGCATGACATGGGGTCCGCGGACCATGACCTCGCCGGTCTCGCCGACATCGACCGGTGTCAGGTCGGGCCGCACGACCCGTACGTCGCTGAAGAAGTGCGGTACGCCCGCCGAGCCCGCCTTGTCGACCGCGTGTTCGGCGTCGAGGAAGAGGGTGCCGGGCGAGGCCTCCGTCATGCCGTAGCCCTGGAGGAAGGTCAGGCCCCGCTCCTGGTACCTGGCGATCAGCGGGGTCGACACCGGGGAGCCGCCGCAGGTCAGGATGCGCAGGGAGGAGAGGTCGGCGTCCGGCCAGCGGGGGTGGCGGGCCACCTGGTCGAACATCGTGGGCACCCCGAACATGAAGGTGATCCGGTGCTCTTCGATCAGGTCCAGGGTGGCCGCCGGGTCGAAGGACTCCACCAGGACACAGGTGCCGCCCTTGAGCAGGACCGGGAGGGCGAGCATGTTCAGGCCCGCGGTGTGGAACAACGGAGCCGAGACCAGGGCGCGTTCGTCGGCGATCAGGTCGGTGTCGACCAGGACGTTGAGCGCGTTCCAGGTGAGGTTGGCGTGCGTGAGCATCGCGCCCTTGGGGCGTCCGGTCGTCCCCGAGGTGTACATGATGATGCAGGTGTCGTCGGGGCCGACCGGCTCGTCGATCGGGTCGTCGGCCGCGGCGGTCAGCAACTCCTCGTACTCGGGGCCCACTTCGACATACGTCCGGACGTCGCTGGTGCCGGGCAGGCCCGCGACCAGGCCGGCGTGCGAGGGGCCGTAGAGGAGCGCCTTGGCGCCGGAGTCGGCGAGCTGGTAGGCGATCTCGGGCCCGGCCAGGCGGGTGTTGAGGGGGACGAAGACCGCGCCGAGCACGCCGGCCGCGAACAGGGTCTCCAGGTAGGCGGGGTGGTTGGGGCCGAGGTAGCCGACGCGGTCGCCGCGGCGGATGCCCCGGGCACGCAGGGCATGGGCCAGGCGGGTGGTGCGGGCGTACAGGGTGCGGTAGTCGGTCCGCTGTCCGCCGGACAACAGGGCCGTGCGGTGCGGGGTCTTGCGGGCCCGGCGTGCGGGCCACGATCCCAGTCCCTCGTTGCGCATCTGCGGTCCCTTATGGCTTGGTCAGCCCGAGCAGGCGGGCGGCGTTCTCCTTGAGGATCTTCGGCCGGACCTCGTCCTTGATCGGCAGCTTCGCGAAGTCGGCGAGCCAGCGGTCGGGGGTGAGGACGGGGAAGTCGGAGCCGAACAGCACCTTGTCCTTCAGCAGCGTGTTGGCGTACTGCACCAGCTGCGGCGGGAAGTACTTCGGCGACCAGCCGGACAGGTCGATGTGGACGCCCGGCTTGTGGGTGGCGACGGCGAGCGCCTCGTCCTGCCAGGGGAAGGACGGGTGCGCCAGGATGATCTTCAGGTGCGGGAAGTCGGCCGCCACGTCGTCCACGTGCAGTGGGTTGCTGTACTTCAGCCGGATCCCGCCGCCGCCCGGGACGCCGGCGCCGATACCGGTCTGGCCGGTGTGGAAGAGGGCGATGGTTCCGGTCTCCTCGATCACCTCGTAGAGCCCGTAGGCCACCGCGCGGTCGTTCGGGAAGAAGCCCTGGATGCTGGGGTGGAACTTGAAGCCCTTCACCCCGTACTCCTCGACCAGGCGACGGGCCTGCCGGATGCCCGCCTTCCCCCGGAAGGGGTCGATGGAGGCGAACGGGATCAGCACGTCCGCGTTGGCCGCGGCGGCCTCGGCCACCTCCTCGTTGGGCACCGGCGCGGTACCGGTCGCCGACTCGGCGTCGACCGTGAAGATCACGGCGGCCATGTTCCGCTCCCGGTAGTGGGCGGCGGTCTCCTCGATCGTCGGCTTCCGCTTGCCCTCGACCTTGAAGTAGGCGGAGGAGGCGTCGTGCAGGTCGTCGTCGAGGGAGGAGTGGCCCCGGGAGGAGACCTCGGCGTGCGTGTGGACGTCGATCGCGGTCAGTGCCTCGATGTCCATCATGCCTCCGGAAGCTTCGGCGCCGGGATGCCCACCGTCTGGAGTTCGGCGCCGACCGAGGTCGGGAAGGCGTCGGCCAGGGTGCCCGGGGTCCAGCCGCCGTCGGCGTAGGCCGCCCTGATCTCCTGCGGATGCGACCAGAGTGCCACCTTGTCGCCGCCGATGCCGATGGCCTGGCCGGTGATTCCGCGGGCGGCCTCGGAGGCCAGGAAGGGAACCAGGGCCGCACAGTCCTCGGGGGTGCCGAAGCCCTCGCCCTTGCGGAGGAAGCCCGGCAGCGGCTCGCCGTTCTTCATGGCCTCGATGTAGGGGGCGAAGGCGGGGATGGTCTCGGTCATCGCGGTGGCGGCCACCGGGACGATCGCGTTGACCGTGATGCCCGCCCGGCCCAGCTCCATCGACCAGGTACGGGCCATGGCGGCGATGCCGGCCTTCGCGGCGGCGTAGTTCGTCTGGCCGAAGTTGCCGCGCTGGCCGGCCGGGGAGCCGACCAGGACCAGGGTGCCGCCCCCGCCCTGCTCGCGCATCCGGACGGCGGCGGCGCGGGCACAGGTGAAGGTGCCCTTGAGATGGGTGGTGATCACCGCGTCGAAGTCGTCGTCGGTCATCTTCCACAGCACCTTGTCGCGCAGGATGCCCGCGTTGGTGACCAGGATGTCGAGGCGGCCGAACTCCTGGACCGCCCGGTTCACCAGCCGGTCCGCGGCCTCGGCGGTGCCGACCGGGACCACCTCGGCGACGGCGGTGCCGCCGGCCTCGACGATGGACTTCACGGCCTGCTCGGCGACGGTCTCGTCCACGTCGTTGACGACCACCGAGGCGCCATGGGCGGCGAGGGCGTGGGCATAGGCGAGGCCGAGGCCCCGGCCGCTGCCGGTGACGACGGCGGCCTTGCCGGTGAGATCGATGGTGGGCACGGTCGGTCCCTTCACAGACGACGGTGGCGGCCCCGGGGCCGCCTGCGGCTTTCGAGATCGAAGCTAAGAGCAATAATTGTTGTCGTCAATAGTTGTTGCCGACCTACGGGTGCCTCATGCTGGAATCTGTCCGACCGCCCGCCCCGCCGCCGGGGCCTGTACCAGGGAGACCGCCATCACTCGCCGGCACACCGAGAACCCGACCTCGATCGACGCGAACGAGCCGTGGATGCGCGGGCTGCACGCGGACACGGGCTATCTGCTGTACCGCCTGGGCCAACGCTCCGGGCAGCTCTTCAACACGTTCCTCCAGGAGTCGGGGCTGCGGCTGCGGCACTACGCGGTGCTGCGTTTCCTCGCCGGCTCGGAGGGCTCGCTCCAGCGGGAGCTGAGCACCCGGCTCGGCTACGACCCGAGCGCGATCGTCGGCCTGGTCGACGACCTGGAGAAGCTGGGCTTCGCCGAGCGGCGCCCCTCCCCCGACGACCGGCGCAGCCGGATCGTCGTCCTGACCGAGTCCGGCCGGGGGTTCCTGCGGGACACCGACGAGGCCGGCCAGCGCGTGACGAACGAGCTGCTGGGCCCGCTCGACCCCGCCGAGCGGGCCGGGCTCCACGCCCTGCTGCTGCGCGTCGCCGACCGGCCATGACCGCCGCCGCCCGGTCCGCTCCCGACCGGCTGCTCGCGGTCCTGGCCGCCTTCGACCACGGGCATCCGGCGCTGAGCCTGTCCGGCATCAGCCGCCGGGCCGGGCTCTCCCTGACCACCGCGCACCGGCTGGTCGGGGCGCTCACCGCCTGGGGCGCGCTGGAACGCGACGCGGACGGCTGTTACCACGTGGGGCTGCGGCTCTGGGAACTGGCCGCACTGGCCCCGCGCGGTCTCGCGTTGCGTCAGGTCGCGCTGCCCTGCCTGGAGGACCTGTACGAAGCGACGCACGAGAACGTGCAGCTGGCGGTGCGGGACGGGTCCGAGGTCGTCTACATCGAGTGGCTGTCGGGGCGCTCGGCGGTGGGCGTGCACATCCGGGTGGGCGCCCGCTGGCCGCTGCACGCGACCGGAGTGGGGCTCGCCCTGCTCGCACACGAGCCCCCCGGCTTCCAACAGGACTACTGCGCGGGCCCGTTGGCGGCTTTCACGCCGTACACCGTCACGGATCCGGCCCGGTTGCGCCGTTCGCTGGCCGAAGTCCGGCGCACCGGAGTGGCGGTGAGCAGCCGTCAGGTCACCGACGACGCGCTGTCGGTGGCGGCTCCGGTGCGCGGGGCGACGGGGCAGGTGGTCGCGGCGGTCTCGGTGGTGGTGCCCGAGGCCGACGCGCAGGTGCCGGTGCTGGTCCCGGCGGTGCGGCTGGCGGCCCGCGGGATCTCCCGGGCGCTGGGCTGGCAGCCGGACCGGACGACGGACCCGGCCGTGTAGCGTGGCCCGGTGACGGCGAGCGAGATGTACCGGGAGCTGGGCGAGGCCGCCTGGGCGTGGGTGCTGGGGCAGGTACGCGAGGACGAGGGTCCCTGGCTGCCGGAGGAGGTACCGCAGGAGGAACCCTGGGACCTCGCGCCCGCGGAGGACCGGGACTCGCTGTACTCGGGCATCGCGGGTCTGGCCCCGGTGCTGGCGGAGATCGCCCGGTACCGGGAGCTGAGCGGGCCCGAACAGACCCTGGCGGCCGGGATCGTGAGCCGTCTGTCGGCGCGGGCACCCGCCGTGCTGGAACCCTCGCTCTACCTCGGCCTGGCGGGCCACGCCACGGCGCTGCGGCTGCTCGCGCCGGGCGGCGAGGCGGTCGTGCTGCGGCGGCTGGCCGACCTCGCGACCCCCGAGGGCTGGCGGACCACCACCACCTTCGTGCCGGACTCCGACGCGCCCCTGACCGACGTCATCATGGGGGCCGCGGGCGTGGTCATGACGGCGCTCTGGGCGGGCGGCGAGTACGCGGAGCGGATCGCGACGACCGGCGGCGAGGCGCTGCTGCGGATGGCGGACCGCACGGAGGCGGGCCTGGACTGGGGGATCTCGCCGAGCACGGAGTGGCGCTGCCCGAACTACTCGCACGGCGCCGCCGGGGTGGGCGCCGCCCTGGCGGTGGCGGGCGCGGCACTGCACCGCGAGGACTTCGTCGCGGCCGCCGTGGACGCGGCACGCCACGTCCTGGCCATGGGCTCGCTCGCGGACGGCGGTTTCGTCGTCCCGCACACGATCCCGCCGTCGAAGCGGGAGGTGGAACCGCTCACTTACACCTGGTGCCACGGCCCGGCGGGCACCTCGCACCTCTTCGCGGCACTGGCGCACGCGGGCGTCACCGAGGTGGCGGGGCACGACGTCGAGGAGCTGCGGCAGCGCTGCCTCACCTCGATCCTCACCTCGGGGGTCCCGGAGCGGCTGCGCCCCGGGTTCTGGGACAACGACGGCCGCTGCTGCGGCACCGCGGGGGTCGGGGACGTCCTCCTGGACGCGGCCCAGGACTGCGCGGGGACGCCACGGGCCAGGACGCTGGAGGGCGCCGCGGTGCGCATGGGCGACGCGCTCGTGGAGCGCGCGGTCCGGGACCGGGCGGGCGCCCGCTGGCGGTTCGTGGAGTACCGCATCGAGACCCCGCTGCTGCCGCCGGGCACCTCCTGGATGCAGGGCGCGGCCGGCATCGCGGCGTACCTGCTGCGCCTGGCCCGGTACCTCGACACCGGCCCGGACGCCACCGTCGTGGACCGCCCGGACCAGTGGTGGGCGGTACCGGCGCGGGTACGCGGCCGACAGCCTTCGCAGGCCGGCTGACACCGCGACGGGTGAGCGTGGCGGGGCGGGTGGCGCGGGCCCTTCCGGCCGCTCAAGCCGTTCCGACCGCCCAGGCCGCTCCGGCCGCCCAGGCCGTTCCGACCGCCCAGGCCGCCCAGGCCGTTCCGGCCGCTCCCACCGTTCCGGCCGCTCAAGCCGTTCCGACCGCCCAGGCCGCTCCGGCCGCCCAAGGCGCTCCGGCCGCTCAAGCCGTTCCGACTGTTCCGGCCGCTCAGGACGGCAGTTCTGCCCGCAGCCGTCGGTCGCGCGGGGCGTCGGTGCGGTCGAGGCGGGCGTCGAGCAGTCGCCGGGCCGCCTCGCAACGGCCGTCGGACACCAGGGCGTACAGCAGGGTCTCCTCGACCACCTCCCGCTGGGCCGCGCTGCCGCCGACCCGGCGCAGCACCGGCAGCAGGGCGTCGAGTCCCCGGGCCGCCTCCCGGAAGCGCTCCTCGACGAGCGCGGCGAACGCCTCGCACAGCGGGGCGACCACCTCGCGCTGCACCTCGTCGGCGCCGGCGGCGTGATCACGCAGCCGGCGCAGCGCGGCCAGGTCCCCGGCCGCGGTGAGGGCGACGGCCGCGTGCAGGGCGGTGAACGCGGTCTGCGGCCGCTCCAGCACGTCGCGTTCCACCGCCTCCAGCACCCCCGCGACGGGGAGGTCCCCCTGCCAGCTGTCGCTCACCCGGGCCCGCCACAGCAGCGACCCCGAGTCGACCAGGGCCCGTACCCCGTTCACCACCCGGCCCGGCGCGAGCTGCGCGAACCAGCGTCGGCGGACGGCGGACGGGTCGTCGAGGGCGAGTTCGTGCAGGGCGATGTGCCAGGAGAAGTGCGCCCGGTGCACCGCGCCCCGGCCGCGTCCGGACACCCACCGGTCGAGCCAGTCCCGGCCCGCCTCGTGTGCCCCGGACTCGTAGTGGACGTGCGCCAGGGCGTGCACCGCGTGCCCGGAGGCGGGCTCGGCGGCCAGCGCCCGGTGGGCCAGTTCGCCCGCCTCGTGCAGCCGTCCCTGCTCCTGGCGCAGGAAGGCCAGCAGCGAGGTGTGGAACCAGTGGCCGTCGTACGCGGGCGAGGTCAGGTCGAGCAGCCTGAGGGCGTCGTCGTCCTGCAGGTCGCTCACCCCGGAGAACGCGATGGTCGGCACGGCCGCCGCGAGCGCCAGCGCGTCCGCGCGGTGCTCCCGCAGATGCCGTACGAGCGCCTGGTCGCCGTCGTCACCGGTCACCCGGCGTGTGACCACGTCCACGAAGGACCGCTCGCGTTCGTCGGCACGCTCACGGGCGCTGCGCTGGGCGTCGGCGAGGGCGCGCGGCACGTCGACGGCGGCGGCGCACTCGTGGCCGAGCCGGGCGAGGGCCGCGTGGCCGAGGGCGAAGCCGGGGTCGAGGGCGACCGCGCGGGCGAAGGCGTCCTCGGCACCGGAGCGCACCTTGAGGACCCGGTCGAGGCCGCCGCGGTAGGCGGCGGCCGCCTCGGCGCGGGTGGACAGGGGCAGCCCGTGGCCGTCCACCGGCCGCCGCGAGCCCCGCCGGCGCCCCGGGAGCGGCAGCAACCGCTGGGCGAGCTCGGCCGCCTGGACGCGGATCTCGGGGATCGCCGTGGTCTCCCACAGCTCGCCCCGGCGCGGGGCGCCCAGCGTGAACAGCGGCAGTCCGGCCCGGCCCGCGGCGTCGAGGAGCTGTCCGTCGCGGGTGGCCGCGCCCATACCGAGCGGGCCCGGGACAGCCGTGCCGGAGGCGAACAGGCTCCGCCACAGGGGGGCGTCGAGGCGGCGGCCGGGGCCGGTGCAGTCGACCACCCAGCCCACCGGCAGCGTGGCACCGCCGGACAACTCGACGGCGAGCGGCCCCTGTTCGGTCTCCGTGGCGCGCACCACGGTGCCGGTGTGGACCTGTAGGCGGCGCGCGGTGCGGGCGCGGGAGAGGTGTTCGGCGGTGGCCGGGGCCATCCGGTGCCGGTGGGTGTTCCACAGCGCGCCCTCGTGGGTCAGGAACTCCTCGCGCTCCTCGGGGGTGAGGCTGCGCCACAGCCGGGCGGTGTGCGGGCGCAGGCTGTCCAGGCCGGGCCGCCAGTCGCCGTGGGTGCGCACCGAGCGGCTCACATGCCGGTAGACCGCGCGGCGCAGCCGCCCCAGCGAGGTGTCGTCCAGGCCCTCCGGGGCGGGCATGGCGCCGGCCGGGCCGAGGGCGTGCGGCTGGGGCAGCAGTCCGCTGCGGGAGAGGGCGTGCACGGTGCGGCCGGGGCGGTCGAGGGCGAGGGCGAGATCGACGGCGGTCAGGCCGGTGCCGACCAGGAGGACGTCGTACGGGCTGTCCCGTACCGGGTCCAGGGCGCCCGGCGCCCAGGGGCCGGCGATGAACCGGGGCGAGGTGCGCAGGGCGGGCGGGGCCCAGCCCGCGCTCGCCCCGGCGGGGCCGGTGGCCAGGACCGCGCTGTCCACCGCCAGGGGTCCCCCGTCGGCGAGGCGGAGTTCCAGCCGCCCGTCGGGGGTGCCGGTACAGCTCTCCGCACGGGTGCGCAGCCGGCGTACGGCGACCGTGCCGTGGGCGCGCACGAGGGCCTGCCCGAGGGTGTCGGCGAGGTAGGCGCCGTAGCGGTAGCGGGTGGCGAAGTCGGCGCCGGTGACGGCGGGTTCGCCGTGCCGGCAGAGCCAGCGGACGAAGTGACCGGGTTCGTCCGGGTAGGCGCTCATGTTGCCGGCGGGCACGTTGAGCCGGTGCCGGGGGTCGCGGGTGGCGTAGGCGGTGCCCCGGCCCGCCTCCGGGGCCGGGTCGATCAGGTAGAGGTCGAGCGGAGTCCGGCGGCGGTGCGCCGTCTCGCAGAGCTGGACGGCGGTGAGGGTGCCCGCCGCTCCTGCTCCCACGATGGCCACGCTGTGCCGCTTGCGGACGTCGGTCACGGAATACCTCCGGCGGGGTCGGGCTGCTGTCTCTGCGCTGTTCCGAACTATTCCGATCGGTCAGGTGGGGAAGCCAGGCCGGGTGGGTGATCTCACCGGAAACTCAGGCCGCCGGCCGGGCGTTCATACTCTGTTCACGATCGACGGGCGGGGCAACCGGGGTTCCGGCCGACTCGCCCCGGTCCGCGGGGGGTTGGCCGTGACCGCGCAGGGTGACCTCGCCGCTCCTCATCGGAATCTCAGCGTGCACCCCCATGATTCAAAGGAACCACCCATACAACGAGCGCAGGATGCCCTGACACAGGTGGACAAGTCAGGAAGGCGTGTCGTGGGCGTCCAGCACATATCGAACCGGTCCGGACGGCAGTCGGGGAAGTGGTCCCGGCGCGGGATCCTCGCCGCTCTGGGCGCGGTGCCCGCGGGGGCCGCACTGGCCGGATGCAGTTCCTCCACGGACGCCGCGGCCACCACCGCCGGCAAGGGTGCCACGGCCTCGGCGAAGTCCGCCACCAAGAAGGCGACGATCTCGGTCACCCCCGTCTCGGGCACCAGGAAGGCCGACTTCACCGCCCCCGTCGAGGTCACGGTGGCCGACGGCACGCTGGCCTCGGTGACCGTCGCGGGCAACGACGGGGCGGCGCTGGCGGGCACCTTCAACGACGCGAGGACGAAGTGGACGTCGGCGAAGAACCCGTACTCCGGCACGAAGTACACGGTGACCGCGAAGGCCCGGGGCGCGGCCGACGAGACGGTGGCCACCTTCACCACGAAGTCCCCCGGCGAGACCTTCATCGGCTACTTCACACCCGAGGCGGACTCCACGTCCGGCGTCGGCATGCCGGTGTCGATCAACTTCACGCACGCGGTCAAGGACCGCGCGGCGGTGCAGAAGGCGATCACCGTGACCGCGGAACCCGAGGTCGAGATCGTCGGGCACTGGTTCAGCGACACCCGCCTCGACTTCCGCCCGGAGACGTACTGGGCGAAGGGCACCAAGATCACACTGAGCCTGAAGCTGAAGGACGTCGAGGGCTCGGACGGGATCTACGGTGTGCAGTCCAAGGACGTCACCTTCCACATCGGCCGCGAGCAGATCAGCACCGTGGACCTGTCGGCCAAGGAGATGACCGTGAAGCGGGACGGCGCCACGTACGCCTCCTACCCGGTCTCCGGCGGCAACGCCCAGCACACCACCTGGGCCGGGATCATGGTGATCAGCGAGCGGTTCAAGCAGACCCGGATGGAGTCCTCCACGGTCGGCCTCGGCGACGAGTACGACATCTCCGACGTCCCGCACGCCCAGCGCCTGACCACCTCCGGCACCTTCGTGCACGGCAACTACTGGGCGTCCACCTCGGTGTTCGGCAGCCAGAACACCAGCCACGGCTGTGTCGGCCTGCACGACGCCAAGGGCGCGAGCGACTCCTCGGTGGCGGGCTACAAGTTCTACGAGAGCTCGATGATCGGTGACGTGGTGATCGTCAAGAACTCCGGGGACAAGACGGTCGAGGCCTCCAACGGCCTCAACGGCTGGAACCTGTCCTGGGCGGACTGGAAGGCCGGCAGCGCGGTCTAGCGGGTGGCCGGGCCGGACACCCCGGCCACCGGCTTCACCGCCTGAACTCCGTTGAGAATCAAGGTGATTCTTTGTTTTAACTCTTGACGACGGAAGGCACGGAGAGCACATTGGGCCCACTTTGAGAGCGCTCTCAGCCAGTTCTGGCGCTCTCGGAGTCCCACCCGCGCACCCCCTTCAGTACCCGAGAGGCACCCCCATGAGTGAAACCTCCGGTATACCCCCCGCGGATCACAGACGGCGGCGTTCGCTGCGCCGCGCCCTCCTCGCCGCGTTCGCCACCATGGGTCTGGCGGTCGCGGCCGCCACGACCGCCACCCTCCCCGCCAGCGCCTCGGCGCCCAGCGTGCCGTCCGGCTGGAGCCAGGTCTTCCTCGACGACTTCAACGGCACCGCCGGCACCGGCGTCAACACGTCCGACTGGCAGTACGACACCGGGACCTCGTACCCCGGCGGGGCCGCCAACTGGGGCACCGGCGAGGTCGAGACGATGACCTCCAGCACCACCAACGTCGCCCTGGACGGCAGCGGCGACCTGAAGATCACGCCGGTGCGGGACTCGGCCGGCAACTGGACGTCGGGCCGGATCGAGACCACCCGAACCGACTTCCAGCCCCCGGCCGGCGGCAAACTGCGCGTCGAGGCCCGTATCCAGATGCCGAACGTCACCGGCACCGCCGCCTACGGCTACTGGCCCGCGTTCTGGATGCTGGGCGCGCCCTACCGGGGCAACTACCAGAACTGGCCGAGCGTCGGCGAGCTGGACATCATGGAGAACGTGCAGGGCCTGAACAAGGTCTGGGCCACGATGCACTGCGGCACCAACCCGGGCGGCCCCTGCAACGAGACGACGGGCCTGGGCAATTCGACCGCCTGTCCCAACACCACCTGCCAGTCCGGCTTCCACACCTACACGATGGAGTGGGACCGCTCGGTGAGCCCCGAGGCGATCCGCTTCTACGTCGACGGCGTCAACTACCAGACCGTGACGGCCAGTCAGGTCGACGCCACCACCTGGGCGAACGCCACCAACCACGGCTTCTTCGTGATCCTGAACGTGGCGATGGGCGGCGGCTTCCCGGACGCGTTCGGCGGCGGCCCGACCAGCGCCACCGAGTCCGGCCACCCGATGGTCGTCGACTACGTCCAGGTGCTGTCGGCAAGTGGGAGCGGTACCACCACCCCGCCGACCGGCAGCCGGGACGCGTACAGCGCCATCCAGGCGGAGTCGTACGACAGCCAGTCCGGCGTGACCGCCGAGACCACCACCGACACCGGCGGCGGCCAGGACATCGGGTACGTCGCCAACGGTGACTGGGCGCTCTACAAGGGCGTGAACTTCGGCTCCACCGCGGCCACCCAGTTCTACGCCCGGGTGGCGAGCGGCGCGGCCTCCGGGGTGAGCGGCCTGGTGCAGGTCCGGCTGGACAGTCCCTCCAACGCGCCCATCGGGAGCTTCTCGGTCGCCAACACCGGCGGCTGGCAGACCTGGACGACGGTCCCGGCCAACATCAGCTCGGTGACGGGCACCCACGACGTCTATCTGACCTTCAGCAGCGGTCAGTCGGCGGACTTCGTGAACGTGAACTGGTTCGACTTCGGTCACTGACACGACGTCACCGGCATGACGTCACCGACACGACGTCACCGGCACGGCAGTCGGGCACGCGGCGCCGGAGGGGATCCCCTCCGGCGCCGTCGCGCTGCCCGGCCCGCCCGGGTCAGCGCAGCTCCGCCCGGAAGGCCACCGGCGTCTGGCCGGTGTGCAGTTGGAAGAACTTGGAGAAGTTCGCCGCGTCCGGGAACCCGACCGCCGCGCCGACCCGGCCGATCGGGAGGTCGGTATGGGCGAGGAGGCGTTTGGCCTCCAGGACGACCCGCTTGTCGATGAAACCCTTGGGGGTCTCGCCGGTCGCGGCACGGACCGCGCGGACCAGGGTGCGGCGGGAGTAGCCGAGGGCGTCGGCGTAGGCGCTGACGCTGTGGTTGGCGGCGAAGTCCTTCTCCACCGCGTCCCTGAAGAGGGTGAAGGTGGTGTCGGCCTGACGGCGGGCCGCCTCCGCCGAACTGGCCGCCAGATGGGCGAGGCGCAGCAGGAACGCCGTCAGGGAGTGCCGCAGCACCGACGCGTGCAGGCTCGGGGGAAGGGTTTCGGTGTCCTCGTACTCGCGTTGCAGGTGAGTGAGCGACGCCCGGAGCGCGGCGAGGTGCGGGGCGTCGGGGCGGAGCAGGGGCGGCAGGTCGTAGCGGTAGAGGCCGGTGGCCTCGACGGTGGCCCGCGGGAGGAAGCCGGGCTGCATGGTCAGGACGCTTCCGCGGTACTCGCTGGACCGCGAGAAGCGGTGCACCTGGCCGGGGCGGATCCAGAGCAGGTCACCGGCGTGCGCCTCGTACTCGGCGAAGTCGATCATGTGGCGGACCGGTCCCCCGGTGAAGAGCATGACCACGTGGAAGTCGATGCGGTGGACGCGCTCCAGCGGGGCATCCGCATGCCACCGGCGTTCGGTCCCCATCGGGCCGACCTGGATGCCGACGCCTCCGACGCTCAGATCCACCGGGAAGGGGAAGGTTCTGATTCCGTCACCGTCGCCTGCCCCGTTGGGCGTTCTGTCCGCCATGTCCTTCTCGTGCCGTCCCTGTCGAAGATCCGTGTCCCACTTTCACCACAGGCTGACACACCCCGACCTTCCCTCCTAAAAGTCAGACTTTTACTTTTGAACGCGTCAGGCCAGCCGGAACGTTTCGAACGAGGACTTCTTGAAGATGAGCACGGAGACGAGCACGCAGCCATCGGACGGCTTCGAGTGGACCGACCTCGACCGGCGCGCCGTGGACACCGCCCGCCTTCTCGCGGCCGACGCCGTGCAGCAGGTCGGCAACGGGCACCCCGGCACCGCGATGAGCCTGGCCCCCGCCGCGTACACGATCTTTCAGAAGGTGATGCGTCACGACCCCGCCGATCCCGAGTGGACCGGCCGGGACCGCTTCGTCCTCTCCCCCGGGCACACCTCGCTCACCCTCTACACCCAGCTGTTCCTCGCCGGGTACGAGCTGGAGCTGGACGACCTCAGGGCCTTCCGGACCCACGGGTCGAAGACGCCGGGCCACCCGGAGTACGGGCACACGGCCGGCGTCGAGACCACCACCGGTCCGCTCGGCCAGGGCGCCGCCAACGCCGTCGGCATGGCCATGGCCGCCCGCTACGAGCGCGGTCTCTTCGACCCCGAGGCCCCCGAGGGCACCTCCCCCTTCGACCACACCATCTGGGCGATCGTCTCCGACGGCGACCTGGAGGAGGGCGTCTCCGCCGAGGCGTCCTCGCTGGCCGGCCACCAGAGGCTCGGCAACCTGGTCTTCGTCTACGACGACAACCACATCTCCATCGAGGGCGACACCGCGACCGCGTTCTCCGAGGACGTCCTGAAGCGGTACGAGGCCTACGGCTGGCACACCCAGCGCATCGAGCCCACCGCCGAGGGCGACGTCGACGTCCGTGCCCTGTACGCGGCCCTGAGGGCGGCGCAGGCCGAGACCGGGCGGCCGTCCATCATCGCGATGCGCACGATCATCGCCTGGCCCGCCCCGAACGCGCGGAACACCGAGGCGTCGCACGGCTCCGCGCTCGGCGCCGACGAGATCGCCGCCACCAAGCGCGTCCTCGGCTTCGACCCCGGGCAGAGCTTCCAGGTCGACGCCGACGTCCTGGCCCACACCCACCGGGCGCTCGACCGGGGCGCCGAGGCCCACGCCGCCTGGGACAAGCGGATCGCCGAGTGGCGCACCGGCGACGAGGAGCACGCCCGCCTCTTCGACCGGGTCGTGGCGGGTCAGCTCCCCGACGGCTGGGAGGACGCGCTGCCCGCCTTCCAGGAGGGCACCTCCCTCGCCACCCGCGCCGCCTCCGGCAAGGTCCTCCAGGCGCTGGGCCCGGTGCTGCCCGAGCTGTGGGGCGGCTCCGCCGACCTCGCGGGCTCCAACAACACCACCATCGACACGGCCTCCTCCTTCCTCCCCGAGGGCAACCCGCTGCCCGAGGCGAACCCGTACGGCCGTACCGTCCACTTCGGCATCCGCGAGTTCTCGATGGCCGCCGAGATGAACGGCATCGCCCTGCACGGAAACACCCGCGTCTACGGCGGCACCTTCCTGGTGTTCTCCGACTACATGCGCAACGCCGTCCGCATGTCGGCGCTCATGCAGCTCCCGGTGACGTACGTCTGGACGCACGACTCCATCGGTCTCGGCGAGGACGGCCCGACCCACCAGCCGGTCGAGCACCTGGCCGCGCTGCGGGCCATCCCGGGCCTGAACGTCGTCCGCCCGGCCGACGCCAACGAGACCGCGGCGGCCTGGGCCGAGATCCTGAAGAGGCACGCCACGCACCCCGCCCCGCACGGGCTCGCGCTGACCCGCCAGGGCGTGCCGACGTACGCGCCGAACCCGGACGCGGCCAAGGGCGGCTATGTGCTGCGCGAGTCGTCGACCGAGACCCCGGAGGTGGTCCTGATCGCCACCGGTTCCGAGGTGCACCTCGCCGTCGGGGCACGCGACCTCCTGGAGGCCGAGGGGATCGGCACCCGGGTGGTGTCGATGCCGTCCGTGGAGTGGTTCGAGGAGCAGCCCCGCGAGTACCGCGAGAGCGTCCTGCCGCCGGCCGTGAAGGCGCGGGTCGCGGTGGAGGCCGGGATCGGCCTGACCTGGTACCGCTTCGTCGGCGACGCCGGCCGGATCGTCTCCCTGGAGCACTTCGGTGCCTCCGCCGACGCCACCACCCTGTTCGCCGGGTTCGGCTTCACCCCCGAGAACGTGGCGGCCGCGGCCCGCGAGTCGCTCGCCGCCGCCCGCACCGCCTGATCCACCAGCCAGAATCAGTTCAGTAGAGGAAGATGATCACTGTGACCGAAGCAACCGCCACCGCGGGAGCACTCAAGCGCCTCTCCGACGAGGGCGTCTCGATCTGGCTGGACGACCTGTCGCGCAAGCGGATCAGCACCGGCAACCTCGCCGCGCTCGTCGCGGACCGCGGTGTGGTGGGCGTGACCACGAACCCGTCGATCTTCCAGGCCGCCATCGGCTCCGGCGAGGGCTACGAGGAGCAGCTCGCCGACCTCGCGGTGCGGGGGGTCACGGTCGACGAGGCCGTGCGGATGATGACCACCCAGGACGTACGGGCCGCGGCCGACGTGCTGCGCCCGGTGTACGACGCGACGGACGGCCGGGACGGCCGGGTCTCCATCGAGGTCGACCCGCGCCTCGCCCACGCGACGGCGGCCACGGTCGCCGAGGCCCGGCAGCTCGCCTGGCTGGTCGACCGCCCCAACGTGATGATCAAGATCCCGGCGACGAAGGCCGGCCTCCCGGCCATCACCGAGGTCATCGCCCAGGGCATCAGCGTCAACGTCACGCTGATCTTCTCCCTGGAGCGCTACCGCGAGGTCATGGCCGCCTACCTGGCCGGCCTGGAGCAGGCCGCCGCCAAGGGCCTGGACCTCGCCACCATCCACTCCGTGGCCTCCTTCTTCGTCTCCCGCGTCGACAGCGAGATCGACAAGCGGCTGACGGCCGTCGGCTCCGACGAGGCGCTCGGGCTCAAGGGCCGGGCGGCACTGGCCAACGCGCGGCTCGCCTACGAGGCGTACGAGCAGGTCTTCGCCGGTGGCCGCTGGACCGCCCTGGAGTCCGCGGGCGCCCACCGCCAGCGCCCCCTGTGGGCGTCCACCGGCGTGAAGGACCCGGCGTACAAGGACACCCTCTACGTCGACGAGCTGGTCGCGCCCGGCACCGTCAACACCATGCCGGAGGCGACGCTGAACGCGACCGCCGACCACGGTGACATCCACGGCGACACGGTGACCGGCGGCTACGACCAGGCACGTGCCGACCTGGCGGCCGTCGAGAAGCTCGGCATCTCCTACGACGAGGTCGTCGGCAAGCTGGAGGACGAGGGCGTCGCCAAGTTCGCGGTGGCCTGGCAGGACCTGCTGGACGCCGTCACGAAGTCCCTGGACAGCAAGGGAGTTGAGGCGTAATGAGCGA
The DNA here is from genome assembly GCF_014645815.1 of Streptomyces fuscichromogenes. Lineage (GTDB taxonomy): Bacteria > Actinomycetota > Actinomycetes > Streptomycetales > Streptomycetaceae > Streptomyces > Streptomyces fuscichromogenes. Next base: position 123,988 of record NZ_BMML01000016.1, read on the forward strand.
GACCGCCAAGGAGGCGCGGGTGCCGGTGGTGCCCGCCGCCGACTGGGACAACCCGCTGCGTGACCCGCGCGACCGGCGGCTGCCGCGGGTGGCGGGTCCGTCGGGCCTGGTCATCTTCGGGGTGACCGGTGACCTGTCCCGCAAGAAGCTGATGCCGGCCGTCTACGACCTGGCCAACCGCGGCCTGCTGCCGCCGGGCTTCTCCCTGGTCGGCTTCGCCCGCCGGGACTGGGCGGACCAGGACTTCGCGCAGGTCGTCCACGACGCGGTGCGCGAGCACTCCCGGACCCCGTTCCGCGAGGAGGTCTGGCAGCAGCTCGCCGAGGGCATGCGGTTCATCCCGGGCGACTTCGACGACGACACGGCGTTCAAGCAGCTCAGGTCGGCCGTGGACGAGCTGGACTCGTCCCGGGGCACCGGCGGCAACTTCGCCTTCTACCTCTCCGTGCCGCCGAAGTTCTTCCCCAAGGTCGTCCAGCAGCTGAAGAAGGTCGGCCTGGCGACCCCGCCGGAGGGCTCCTGGCGGCGGGCGGTCATCGAGAAGCCGTTCGGCCACGACCTGGCCTCCGCGCAGGACCTGAACGCGGTCGTGCACGACGTGTTCGACCCGGACCAGGTGTTCCGCATCGACCACTACCTGGGCAAGGAGACCGTCCAGAACATCCTGGCGCTGCGCTTCGCCAACCAGATGTACGAGCCGATCTGGAACCGCTCCTACGTCGACCACGTGCAGATCACCATGGCCGAGGACATCGGCATCGGCGGCCGGGCGGGCTACTACGACGGCATCGGCTCGGCCCGTGACGTCATCCAGAACCACCTGCTCCAGCTGATGGCGCTCACCGCGATGGAGGAGCCGATCGCGTTCGACGCGGACGCGCTGCTCACCGAGAAGCTGAAGGTCCTCAAGTCGGTGCGGCTGCCGGAGGAGCTGGGCCGGCACACGGTGCGCGGCCAGTACGCCGAGGGCTGGCAGGGCGGCGAGAAGGTGATCGGCTACCTCCAGGAGGACGGTATCGACCCGAAGTCGAAGACCGACACCTACGCGGCCGTCAAGCTCGGCATCGACAACCGCCGCTGGGCCGGCGTCCCCTTCTACCTGCGCACCGGCAAGCGGCTGGGGCGCCGGGTCACCGAGATCGCGGTGGTCTTCAAGCGGGCCCCGCACTCCCCCTTCGACTCCACGGCCACCGAGGAGCTCGGCGCGAACGCGATCGTCATCCGCGTCCAGCCCGACGAGGGCATGACCGTCCGGTTCGGCTCCAAGGTGCCGGGCACCTCGATGGAGATCCGGGACGTCACGATGGACTTCGCGTACGGCGAGTCGTTCACCGAGTCCAGCCCGGAGGCGTACGAGCGGCTCATCCTGGATGTGCTGCTCGGCGACGCCAATTTGTTCCCTCGTCACCAGGAAGTGGAAGAGTCCTGGAAGATCCTCGACCCGATCGAGACGTACTGGGCAAAGCATGGTAAGCCCGCACAGTACGAGTCGGGCAGCTGGGGACCTCAGGAAGCCGACGAGATGCTCGCACGAGACGGACGGAGCTGGCGCAGGCCATGAAGATCGACCTGACCGACACCACGGCAAGCAAGATCAACAAGGCGCTGGTGCAGGGTCGCCGCGCCATCGGAACCCCTGCCGTGGGCATGGTCCTGACGATGGTGATCGTCACGGACGAGGAGAACGCCTACGACTCGATCAAGGCCGCCGAGGAGGCCTCGCACGAGCACCCCTCGCGCACCCTGGTCGTCATCAAGCGGCACGCCCGCACCCTGCGTGACCGCACCACGTCCCGGCTGGACGCCGAGGTCCGGGTCGGCTCCGAGGCCGGCACCGGCGAGACGGTCGTGCTGCGCACCTACGGCGAGGTCTCCGACCACGCCGACTCGGTGGTGCTGCCGCTGCTGCTGCCGGACGCCCCGGTGGTGGTGTGGTGGCCGGTGGAGGCCCCGGAGACCCCCTCCAAGGACCCGCTCGGCGCACTCGCCCAGCGCCGGATCACCGACCTGTACGCGGTCGACCGGCCGATGCAGGTGCTGGAGACCCGCGCCCGCAACTACGCGCCCGGCGACACCGACCTCGCCTGGACCCGGCTCACCCTGTGGCGGTCCATGCTGGCCGCCGCCCTCGACCAGGCCCGTGCCGACGTGACCTCGGCGGCCGTGGAGGCCGAGGCGGACAACCCGAGCGCCGAACTCCTCGCCCGCTGGCTGGAGGCCCGGCTGAAGGTCAAGGTGGACCGCGTGGTCTCCCCCGGCCCGGTCGTCACGAAGGTCCGGCTCGGCACCGCGACCGGCGAGATCGTCATCGACCGCCCCGAGGGCCCGCTGGCCAGCCTGACCCTGCCGGGCCAGCCGCCGCGCACCCTCGCCCTGAAGGTCCGCCCCACCTCCGAACTCATCGCCGAGGAACTGCGCCGCCTCGACGCCGACGAGATGTACGCCATCGCCCTGCGCGGCGAGGCAACCGAGGAGACCGCTTCCCATGTCTGACACCCCCGAGCTCACCCGGCGACCCGAGTGGGCCGCCCTGGAGGACCACCGGGCCGAAGGACAGCCCGTCCTGCGTGAGCTGTTCGCGGCCGACCCGGCGCGCGCCGAGCGGTATGTCGTACGGGTCGGCGACCTGTACATCGACTACAGCAAGCACCTGATCACGGACGAGACCCTCGCCCTGCTCCGGGAACTGGCCGCCGCCACCGACGTGTTCGGGCTGCGGGACGCCATGTTCCGCGGCGAGAAGATCAACATCACCGAGCGGCGGGCGGTCCTGCACACCGCCCTGCGCGCCCCGCGCGACGCGGTGGTCGAGGTCGACGGCGAGAACGTGGTGCCGCAGGTGCACGCGGTCCTCGACAAGATGGCCGACTTCGCCGGGCGGGTGCGCTCGGGCGAGTGGACCGGGCACACCGGCAGGCGCATCCGCAACGTCGTCAATATCGGCATCGGCGGCTCCGACCTGGGCCCGGCGATGGCCTACGAGGCCCTGCGGGCTTTCACCGCACGGGAGTTGACGTTCCGCTTCGTCTCCAACGTGGACGGCGCGGACCTGCACGAGGCGACCCGCGACCTGGACCCGGCGGAGACGCTGTTCATCGTCGCCTCGAAGACGTTCACCACGATCGAGACGATCACCAACGCCACCTCGGCCCGCACCTGGCTCCTGGACGGGCTGGGAGGCGACGAGAAGGCGGTGGCCAGGCACTTCGTGGCACTGTCGACGAACGCCGGGAAGGTGACGGAGTTCGGCATCGACCCGGACAACATGTTCGAGTTCTGGGACTGGGTCGGCGGCCGCTACTCCTACGACTCCGCCATCGGCCTCTCGCTGATGATCGCCATCGGCCCGGACCGGTTCCGCGAGATGCTCGACGGCTTCCACCTGGTCGACGAGCACTTCCGCACCGCCCCCGCCGAGGCCAACGCGCCTCTGCTGCTGGGCCTGCTGGGCGTCTGGTACGGCAACTTCCACGACGCCCAGTCGCACGCGGTGCTGCCCTACAGCCACTACCTGTCGAAGTTCACGGCGTATCTCCAGCAGCTGGACATGGAGTCCAACGGCAAGTCGGTGGACCGGGAGGGCCGGCCGGTCCAGTGGCAGACGGGTCCCGTGGTGTGGGGCACGCCGGGCACCAACGGCCAGCACGCGTACTACCAGTTGATCCACCAGGGCACCAAGCTGATCCCGGCGGACTTCATCGGCTTCGCCGAGCCGGTCGCCGAGCTGAGCGGTGAACTGAAGGCGCAGCACGACCTGCTGATGGCGAACTTCTTCGCCCAGACCCAGGCGCTGGCCTTCGGCAAGACCGCCGACGAGGCCCGCGCGGAGGGCGTGGCCGAGGAGCAGGTGGCGCACCGCACCTTCAAGGGCAACCACCCCACCACCACGGTCCTGGCCCGCGAACTGACCCCGTCGGTCCTCGGCCAGCTGATCGCCCTCTACGAGCACAAGGTCTTCGTGCAGGGCGCGATCTGGAACATCGACTCCTTCGACCAGTGGGGCGTGGAGCTGGGCAAGGTCCTCGCCAAGCGCATCGAGCCCGCGCTCACCGAGGGCGCCGAGGTCCCCGGCCTCGACCCGTCCACCACCGCCCTCGTCTCGACGTACCGAACGCTTAGGAAGTGAACGACATGCAGCTCGGACTGATCGGCCTCGGCAAGATGGGCGGCAACATGCGCGAGCGGATCCGCCGCGCAGGGCACACCGTCATCGGCTACGACCGCAACCCCGACGTCTCCGACGTCAAGTCCCTGGAAGAACTGGTCGAGAAGCTCGACGCCCCGCGCGTGGTGTGGGTGATGGTCCCGGCGGGCCACGCCACCCAGTCCGTCGTCGACGAGCTGAAGGACCTGCTGTCCGAGGGCGACACCGTGGTGGACGGCGGCAACTCCCGCTGGACGGACGACGAGAAGCACGCCGCCGAACTCGCCATCAAGGGCATCGGCTTCGTCGACGCCGGGGTCTCCGGCGGTGTGTGGGGCCTGCAGAACGGCTACGCCCTGATGGTCGGCGGCGACAAGCAGCACGTCGAGCGGCTGCACCCGATCTTCGAGGCGCTCAAGCCGGAGGGCCCGTACGGCTATGTCCACGCCGGCAAGGTCGGCGCCGGGCACTTCTCCAAGATGGTCCACAACGGCATCGAGTACGCCATGATGCAGGCGTACGCGGAGGGCTGGGAGCTTCTTGAGAAGGTCAAGTCGGTGGACAACGTCCGTGAGGTCTACCGCTCCTGGCAGGAGGGCACGGTCATCCGTTCCTGGCTGCTCGACCTCGCGGTCAACGCGCTGGACGACGACGAGCACCTGGACAAGCTGAAGGGCTTCGCGCAGGACTCGGGCGAGGGCCGCTGGACGGTCGAGGCGGCCATCGACAACGCGGTGCCGCTGCCCGCGATCACGGCCTCCCTGTTCGCCCGGTTCGCGTCCCGCCAGGACGACTCCCCGCAGATGAAGATGATCGCGGCGCTGCGCAACCAGTTCGGCGGACACGCCGTCGAGTCGAAGGAGTAGGGCGCCGTGGGGGACCTTCTTCTGGTCCGCCACGGTGAGACGGAGTGGAGCGTGTCGGGACAGCACACCAGCTGGACCGACCTGCCCCTCACCCAGCACGGCGAGGAACAGGCCAAGTCACTCGCTCCGCTCCTCACCGACCGGACCTATGCACTGGTTCTGGCCAGCCCGCTGGACCGCGCGATACGCACGGCCGAACTGGCCGGTCTGCCCGGGGTCGTGGCCGACCCCGACCTGCACGAATGGGACTACGGCGGCTACGAGGGCATCACCACGGCGGAGATCCACCGCTCCCGCCCGGACTGGTACCTGTGGACCGACGGCGTGCCCCCGGGCCCGGAGGGCCACCCCGGTGAGTCGCCGGAACAGATCGGCGCACGGGCCGACCGGGTGCTCAGGAAGGTCGAGGCGGCACTCACCAGCGGCACCGGTGACGTGATCCTGGTGGCCCACGCCCACTTCCTGCGCGTGCTGACGGCGCGCCGCCTGGGGCTGCCGCCCGCCGAGGGCAGGCTGTTCCAGTTGGCGACCGGCACGGTCAGCCGGTTGTCCACCGAGCACGGGTGGCCCGTGATCACCGAGTGGAACAAGCGGCCGTAGCGGACCTCGAAGCGGCCCGCCAGTGACAACTGGTGGGCCGCTTCGTCATGTTGGCGCCCGGCAATCCTCCGGCGGCGCTCGGGAAAGTTTCTACGGCCCATTTCCTAACCCCTTGTCGAAAGTCCCGGGAAGCCCATAGCCTTGCGCCGCGCCGGTGCCGTCGTACGACCCGGCCCGGCCGTGACGGGATGGGAGGGGCAGCCGCGTGAAGCGCACATCGCGTGACATCCGCACCGCGAACCGCTACGAGGTGCTGCGCCAGATCATCGCCCAGTCCCCCACCTCCCGGCAGACGCTGGCGGCCGCCACCGGGCTGAGCGTGGCCACCGTCGCCACCCTCGTCGGCGAGCTGCTTGACCTCCGGATGATCACGGAGGTCGGCTTCGAGGACTCCGCGGGCGGCCGGCCCCGGGGGCTCGTCGCGGTGAACGCCTCGGGCGGCGCGCTGATCGGCGTCGACATGGCGGAGACCTACGTCCGGGTGGAACTGTTCGACCTGGGGCTGAACGTGCTGGCCCGCGCGGTGGAGGACATGCGCCCCGGGGAGAGCCGGCCGGAGCAGGCGGTGGGCCAGGTGGCCGCGGCGGTCGGCGCGGTGGTCGCCCAGGCCGGGATCGAGGGCGCGCGGGTGCTGGGCGTCGGGGTGAGCGTGCCGGGGCAGGTGGACCGGGCCACCGGCATCGCCGAGTACGCGCCCAACTGGGACTGGCACGACGTGCCGTTGCTCGACCTGCTCGCCGAGTACATCGCCTACCCCCTGCACCTGGACAACCCGCTGCGGGCGAGCGCGGTGGCCGAGCTGTGGTTCGGGGCGGCGCGCGGCCGCGAGGACGCCGTGGTGGTGAACCTCGGGACCGGGGTGGGCGCCGGACTGGTCCTCGGCGGCGGCCTGTACCGGGGGGTCAGCAACAGCGCCGGGGAGTGGGGCCACACGACGCTGGTCCTGGACGGGCGGCTGTGCCACTGCGGCAACCACGGCTGCGTCGAGACGTACGTCGGCGCCCCCGGCATCATGCTCAACCTGCGCGAACTCGGCCCCCGCAGCCCGCTGTTGCACCCCGAGGACCAGACGGCCACCATCGACGCCCTGGCCCTGGGGGTCGCCGCGGGCGACCCGGTGGCCGTCAAGGTGGTCCGCGACACGGCCCGTTACCTGGGCGCGGGCATCGCGGACCTGGTGAACGTGTACAACCCCGAGGTGGTCGTGCTCAGCAGCTGGGTCGCCAAGAAGCTGGGCGCACCGCTGCTCGACGAAGTACGCGAGGCCGTCCGACGGCACGCGCTGCGGCGGCCGTTCGCCGCCACCGAGATCGTCCTCTCTCCCGTCCCCACCGACCCGGTCTGCCTGGGCGCGGCCACGTTCGCCCTGGAGGGCGCCCTGCAGGCCGTGGGACAGAGGTCACCGAAACGCACCACCCCCGCACGGAGCCGAACCGCACCGCCTTCATGACGACGGAAGGGATGCACGTGTCTCACCCCCACCGCAGGAGATCGGTTCTCCTGACGGCCGCGGCCGCACTGGCCGTCGCCGGACCCCTGATATCCGCCCCGCCCACCTCGGCCGCCACCGGCACCGCCGCCGCGGCCGAGGTCTCCCCGCACGCCGCCCAGACCATCGACGACATCGGCGCCTCGGGCGCCTGGTGGGTCAACGACCTGCAGCACTTCTCCCCCAAGGTCCAGGCCCGGGTGGCGAAGCTGCTGTTCTCCAAGAAGGGCCTGGACCTCAGTTCGTACCGCTACAACATCGGCGGCGGCGGGGTCGCGGTCAGCACCCCGGCGCGGGTCGCCGAGGACTTCCTGAACGCCGACGGCTCCTACGACTGGAGCAGGGACAAGGGCGGCCGGACCTTCCTCAGGTACGCCGCGAAGTACGGCGTCGAGGACCTGATCGGCTTCGTCAACAGCGCGCCCGCCCAGTGGACCACCAACGGGCAGAGCTGCGGCGGCCAGTTGAAGGCGGAGAACGAGACCGCCTACGCGAACTACATCGCCGACGTCACCGACCACTTCGCCCGCCAGGGCGTGAAGCTGGACTACATCAGCCCCTTCAACGAACCCGACAACGACTTCGGTTCGTGCGGCCAGGAGGGCATGCAGGTCACGGTCGACCAGCGGGACGACATCGTGCGGGCGCTCGGTGCCGAGCAGCGGGCCCGGCACCAGAAGACCTCGGTCATCGCGGACGAGTCGAGCCAGACGACCCAGTTCGTCTCCGAACTCCCGCAGTGGATCTCGCAGCCGGACACCGCGCAGTACGTGTCCGCGCTGGCCCACCACACCTACAACAACCCCAGCGACGGCCAGCTCGGCAACGTCTACGAGACGTCGAGGACCGTCGGCCAGAAGTCCTGGGCCTCGGAGATCTGCTGCTTCGGCAAGGGCTCGACGGGCTGGAACCAGGAGTACGACCCGTCGATCGACAACGCCCTGCTGATGTCCCGGATCATCTACAAGGACTTCGCGAGCGCCCACGACTCGGCCTTCCAGTGGTGGGTGGCACTGGCCAGCGGCTACGGCACCGACCCGTACGCGAAGAACGACGTCGGCTGGAACGACGGCCTGATCTACTACGACCCCGACTACGCGACGAACGGCAACCAGACGCTGTACTTCACCAAGCGGTACTACGCGCTGGGCCAGTACAGCAAGTTCGTGAAACCCGGCTCGGTCGCGCACAACGTGACCGGGGCGCCGGACGGGGTCGAGGTGTCGTCGTACGACAGGGACGGCAAGTGGGTGGTCGTGGTGAACAACCAGAACGCCACCGACACCCCGCTGAGCCTGCACTTCAACAGCGCGACACCGGTTCGGGCCAGGGAGGCGGTGCGCACGTCGGCCACCGAGGACTGGGCCGACGTCGCGAAACCGTCGGTGAGCGCGGGGACGGTCGCCACGACACTGGCGGCCCGCTCGATCACGACGTACGTCTTCGACCAGAAGGGCCACGGCAGTTCGGCGGTCACCGGCGCGCTGGTGGGCAAGCAGTCCGGCAAGTGCCTGACGGCGGACGCCACCGGGGCCGCCATCGCCACCTGCACGGGCGCCGCGGACCAGTCCTGGTCGTACGACGCGAACGGCACCCTGAAGGGCGCGAACGGCTATCTGACGGCCTCCGGTTCCGGTCTGACGGTCACCGCCGATCCCACCGGCGACGCGAGCGGGCGCTGGCTGCTGAACGCCAACGGCCAGATCCTCGGCGAGGCGTCCGGCAAGTGCCTGGACGTCAGCGGACAGTCCACCGCCGACGGCGGCAAGGTGATCCTCTACAGCTGCAACAGCGGCACCAATGAGGTCTGGACCAGACAGTAACCGCACCTCACCGCCCCGACCGAGGGCCGCCGGCCACCCCCTGGCCCGGCGGCTCTCAACTCACCCTGCTTTCCCCCCTGTTCGTCATCCCGAACCAGGTACAACGTTTCGCGCAGACTTCGTCCAACCTCTTGCCGAAGTGTTAGCCGAAGGTTAACGTCCCGCTCCGCAACACAATTTCGGCCATCTGGCTCCCGAGGTTTTCAGGGCCTCCCACAGCCGTAGAACCGCAGCCGCACTCGACAGACAAGGACGTCAGCATGTCGGCACCGAGCAACAACAACTGGTCCCGCCGCTCCATCTTCCGGGCGGCCGCGGGCGTGGCCGCCGCCGGCACGCTGGCCGCGTGCGGCAGCAACAACGGCAGAGGCGGGGGCAGCGGGTCGGGCACCCAGCTCACCCAGTACTTCCACGCCTACGGCGAGGCGGGGACGGAGCAGGCCCTCAAGCGGTACGCCGCGGCCTACAAGAAGGCCGACGTGAGCACCAACTGGATCACGGGCAACAACTTCGAGTCCGCGCTGTTCGCGGCCCTGCTCACCAAGAAGGCGCCCGACGTCTTCGAGTTCCACCCGCAGCTCCAGCTCGTCAAGAGCGGCCAGGTGGCGGACCTGAGCGACATCATCGACCCGGTCAAGGACGACTTCAACCCGAACGACATCAACTCCCACACGGTCGACGGGAAGATCTACGGGATCCGGATGATCGACGACCCGCAGTTCTTCTACTACCGCAAGTCGATGCTGGAGAAGGCCAAGGTCGACGTGCCCACCACGCTCGACGAGCTGCTGGAGGCCGCCGCCAAGCTGACCACCAGCAAGGTCAAGGGCGTCTTCCTCGGCAACGACTTCAGCGCGATCCAGAACCCCATCATCTGGTCCGCCGGCGCCGACACCATCAACGACAAGAACGAGATCGCCTACCACACGGACGGCGTCATCGGGGGCCTCAAGCAGCTTCGCAAGCTGTTCACCAGCGGCAACGTGCTCCTGGACGCGCCGACCGACTTCTGGGACCCGTCCTCGCTCAACCAGGGCCTGTGTGCCATCCAGTGGGGCGGCATGTGGTCCATGCCGGCCATGCAGAAGGCCCTCGGCGACGACCTCGGCATCTTCCCGTTCCCGAAGATCGGCAGCGCCGGCAAGCTGTCCGTCTACAACGGCGGCTGGTCGATCTTCGTCAACGCCAAGGGCAACAACGTCGACGCGGCCAAGGAGTACGTCAAGTGGCTGTGGATCGACCAGAAGAAGTACCAGGAGGACTGGGCCACCTCGTACGGCTTCCACATCCCGCCGCGCACCTCGATCGCCAGCGGGGCCACCAAGCTCAAGTCCGGTCTGGCCGCCGAGGGCGTGAAGCTCTTCACCGACTACGGCCACTTCGACAACATCGCCTACGACCAGACGATGCAGACCGCGTTCGCCGATGTGATCGCGTCCTCCGTCCGTAAGAACGGCGACCCCGAGGCGGCGCTCGACACCTGCGACAAGAAGGTCAACGTCGAGCTGAAGAAGCTGTTCGGATAGGCGACCGGGAACCACGACATGTCGACCACCACCACACGCGGGGTCGCCCAGCCCGCCCCGGCCAAGGCCTCCCCGGCCCGGCCGCGGCGGGGCCTGCGGGGCAACCCGACCGTGAACTTCTGGCTCTTCACCGGGCCCTTCCTCGTCGGGCTGGCGATCTTCGTCATCGTGCCGATCGGCTGGAGCATCTGGCTCAGCTTCTTCGACGCCCGCTACACCGTCACGCCGAGCCATTTCATCGGCTTCGACAACTACAAGCAGATCCTCACCAACAGCGGCTTCCCCGACTCGCTGCTGACCTTCACGGTGTTCGCCGCGTTCATCGTGCCGACCACCTGGGCGCTGTCGCTCGGGCTCGCGCTGCTCGTGAACCAGCTGCGGTTCATGCGGGCGTTCTTCCGGTCGGTGTTCTTCCTGCCGACCGCGGTCTCGTACGTGGCCGCCGCCCTGATCTGGAAGATGTCCATCTTCAGCGGTGTCCGCTTCGGACTCGCGAACACGGTCATCGGCTGGTTCGGCGCCGACACCATCGCATGGATGTCCAACCCCACTCCGCCCTGGTACTGGCTGGTCATCGTGACCCTGCGGCTGTGGATCCAGTCGGGCTTCTACATGATCCTGTTCCTGGCGGCGCTCCAGAACATCCCCGCCGAGCTGTACGAGGCCGCCGCCATCGACGGCGCCAAGCGGGGCTGGCAGACCTTCCGGTACATCACGCTGCCGCAGCTGCGCGCCACCTCGACCGCGGTGATCCTGCTGCTGCTCATCGCCGCCTACCAGGCCTTCGACGAGTTCTTCAACATCGTCGGCCAGAAGGCGACCTGGGCCCAGACACCGCTCATGGAGCTCTACAAGACCGCCCTCGGCACCAGCCAGGACTACGGCGCGGGCAGCGCGGGCGCGGTCATCCTGTCGCTGCTCATCTGCCTCGTCACCCTGATCCAGGGCAAGTTCATGGGATTCGGAAGGGGGGACGAGTCCAAGTGACCACCACCACGTCCCAGGCCGGCAAGCGCCGCAGGCAGGGCGGCGGCGTCCTCGGCAACACGGGGCTGTACGTCGCCGTCGGCATCGCCGCCCTGCTCTTCCTGATCCCCTTCTACCTGATCTTCCGCAACGCCCTCTCCACGGACCTGGAGATCACGGGCGAGAACTGGAAGGTGCTGCCCTCCTTCCAGTGGGGCAACATCTCCGAACTGTTCGACGACCCCACCGTCGAGTTCGGCCGTTCCATGGTGAACTCGCTGGTCGTGGCCGTCCTCACCACGACCGGCACGCTCCTGGTGTGCTCCCTGGCCGGGTACGGCCTGGCCCGTATCCCGTACAGGCACGCCAACAAGGTCTTCTACGCGGTCCTGGCGACCCTGATGGTCCCCACCGCCGTCACCTTCGTGCCCAGTTTCGTGCTGGTCTCGTCCCTCGGCTGGGTGGACACCTACCGCGGTCTGATCATCCCGGGCCTGTTCAGTGGTTTCACCTGCTTCCTCTTCCGGCAGTACTTCCTCGGATTCCCGAAGGAGCTGGAGGAGGCGGCACGCGTGGACGGGCTCGGGTACTGGGGCGCGTACTGGCGGATCGTCGTACCCAACTCGCTGAACTTCTTCGCGGCGATCGCCACCATCACCTTCATCAGCGCCTGGAACTCCTTCCTGTGGCCGCTGGTCATCGGCCAGGACCCGAGTTCCTGGACGGTGCAGATCGCGCTCTCCTCCTTCATGACCAACCAGACCGTCAACTTCCACCTGATCTTCATGGCCACCGCCATCTCCATCCTGCCGCTGGTGTTCGTCTTCCTCTTCCTCCAGCGCTGGCTGGTCCAGGGGATCGCGCAGACCGGTATCAAGGGCTGACACCGCGAACACACCTCGAACACACCTCGAAAGACCTGGAGACCGATGTCTTTCCGCCCCGCCACGGCCGCCGACCACGTCGAGGACGTCTCACCGGGCTCCGGGGCCCTGCCGCCCCGCGCCTGGTACCCCGCCTCGGACGCCGCGTCCCTCTCCCTGAACGGTGACTGGCGCTTCCGGCTGTCGCCCACCGCCGACGCCGAGGACGACTCGTTCGCCGAGCCGGGGTACGACGCCGGTGGCTGGGCGAAGGTCTCGGTCCCGGGGCACTGGGTGCTCCAGGGGCACGGCGCTCCGGTCTACACGAACCACCTCTACCCGTTCCCGGTCGACCCGCCGAGGGTCCCGACCGAGAACCCCACCGGCGACCACCTGCGGTTCTTCGACCTGCCCGACGGCTGGGACCCGGCGGACGGCGGGACGGTGCTGCGCTTCGACGGCGTCGAGTCCTGCGCCCGGGTGTGGCTGAACGGCACGGACATCGGCGAGTTCAAGGGCTCCCGGCTGCCGCACGAGTTCGCCGTCGGCCATCTGCTGAAGCCGGCCGGCAACGTGCTCGCCGTCCGCGTCCACCAGTGGTCGGCCGGCTCCTACCTGGAGGACCAGGACCAGTGGTGGCTGCCCGGCATCTTCCGGGACGTGACCCTGCTGCACCGCCCGGCCGGCAGCGTCCTCGACTTCTTCGTGCACGCCTCCTACGACCATGTGACCGGCGCGGGCACGCTGCGCGTCGACTCCGACGTGGCCGGCCGGGTCACCGTGCCGGAGCTGGGCATCGACATCGCCACCGGCGAGCCGGCGACCGTCCCGGTCGAGGCGTGGACGGCCGAGACCCCCAGGCTGTACGACGGGGTGCTGGCCACCGAGGGCGAGCGGGTACCGCTGCGCATCGGCTTCCGGACGGTGGAGCTGGCCGACGGGCTGATCAAGGTCAACGGCCGGCCCGTCCTCTTCAAGGGCGTCAACCGGCACGAGTGGCACCCCGAGCGGGGCCGCGCCCTGGACCTGGAGACCATGCGCGCGGACGTGCTGCTGATGAAGCGGCACAACATCAACGCGGTCCGCACCTCCCACTACCCGCCGCACCCGGCCTTCCTGGACCTGTGCGACGAGTTCGGCCTGTGGGTGATCGACGAGTGCGACCTGGAGACGCACGGCTTCACCGAACAGGCCTGGCGCGACAACCCCGTGGACGACGACCGCTGGACCCCGGCCCTGCTCGACCGGGCCGCCCGGATGGTCGAGCGCGACAAGAACCACCCGTCGGTGGTGATCTGGTCCCTGGGCAACGAGGCCGGCACCGGACGCGGCCTGACCGCGATGTCCGAGTGGATTCACGGCCGCGACGCGTCGCGGCTGGTGCACTACGAGGGTGACATCGACTGCCGTGACACGGACGTGTACTCACGGATGTACGCCGACCACGCCGAGGTCGAGCGGATCGGCCAGGGTCTCGACGGCGGCACCCACAGGCGCCGTCAACTCCCCTTCATCCTCTGCGAGTACGGGCACGCGATGGGCAACGGCCCCGGTGGCCTCGCCGACTACCAGCAGATCTTCGAGTCGTACGACCGGCTCCAGGGCGGCTTCATCTGGGAGTGGATCGACCACGGCATCAAGGACGACCGCTACGAGTACGCGTACGGCGGCGACTTCGGCGAGGAGCTGCACGACGGGAACTTCGTCTGCGACGGGCTGGTCTTCCCCGACCGGCGGCCCTCCCCCGGGCTGGTGGAGTACAAGAAGGTGATCGAGCCCGTCCGTATCGAGGGCGACGGCGCCACCGTCCGCGTCACCAACAAGCAGGACTTCGCCGATCTTTCGGCGCTCGACTTCGAGTGGTCGTACCAGGTCGGTGGCGAGACCGTCGAGTCCGGCAGCCTGGGCGTGCCGGCCCTGGCGGCCGGTGAGTCGGCGGAGGTGAAGCTGCCGGAGCCGCCGGTCGTCACCGGCGGCGGCGAGACGCAGTGGACGGTACGCGCCCTGCTGGCGGCCGACACCGGCTGGGGACCGCGCGGCCATGTGGTGGCCTGGGGACAGGTCCCCGTCTCGGGGCGGCAGTTGCCGTCCTTCGCCGCCTCCGGCGGGCCCGTGGTGTCCGGCGACGGGCTGATCGCCCTCGGCCCGGCCGTCTTCGACGCGCGCAGCGGCGCGCTGCGGAGCATCGGCTCGGTGCCGGTGACCGGTCTGCGGCTGGACGTGTGGCGGGCGACCACCGACAACGACGACGGCGCGGCCTGGCAGAGCGACATCCGCTACGGCGCCCTGTGGCGGAAGTTCGGTCTGCACCGCATGCGGCACCGCCTGGACGCGGTGGAAGCGGTCGGCGACACCCTGACCGTGCGCACCCGGGTGGCGCCCGCCGCCTGGGAGTTCGGGCTGGTGACGGTCTACCGCTGGACCACGGACGGCAGCCGCCTCCGGCTCACCGTCTCCGTGACTCCCGACGGCGACTGGACGGTGCCGCTGCCCCGGCTCGGCGTCCGCTTCGGGCTGTCGGCGGCCGACCGCGTGCGCTGGTTCGGCGGCGGGCCGGGCGAGGCGTATCCGGACACCAGGGCGGCGTCGGTGCTGGGCCGTTGGCAGTCGACGGTGGACGACCTGCAGACGCCGTACGTCCGCCCGCAGGAGAACGGCGCCCGCGCGGACGTCCGTTGGGCGGAGCTCGGCGGGCTGCGCATCGAGGGCGACCCGGAGTTCTGGTTCACGGCCCGCCGCTGGACCACCGAACAGCTGGACGCGGCGGCCCACCGCACCGATCTCACCCCCGGTGACACGGTATGGGTCAACCTGGACCACGGCCAGCACGGCATCGGCTCGCAGTCCTGCGGGCCCGGCGTCCTGCCGCCGTACCGACTCCTGGCCGGACCCGTCGAGTTCTCCTTCGTGTTCGCGGACGTCGGCTGATCCGCACCGCCCCGCGAGGCCCCGGACCGTGCCTGGTCCGGGGCCTCCGGTCCGTTCAGCGTCGGTGCCCGGCGGCCCCGCAGCGGTACAGGGTGTAGCGCGCGACATGGACGGGTGAGCAGTGGCCGATGGCCCAGCGCACCAGGGCCCGGCCCGGGGTCCTCGCATCCCGGGCGCGGTGGGTGAGGTCGGCCGCGGAGAGCAGGACGTAGCGGAGCCGCCCGGTGTCGATCAGGTGGTGGAAGGTGCCGGGCGCGGGGTACGGCACATGCGCGGTGAAGCCGCCGAGCGGGAGGATGGCGGCGTTGTCCGACAGGATGTACGGCGCCGCCATCTGCCAGCGGGGCACGGCGGCCAGGTAGCGGGCGCCGTCGCGGTGTGCGGTGAGATAGGCGAGGACGCGCTGCTGGGCCGGGTTCAGGGTGGAGGCGGCGTTGCGGGTGGCGATGCTGCCGGGGCCGATCCGGCCGAAGCCGCCGGGCTGGTTGTAGCGCAGGGAGGTCGCCGACACGGACCAGACGGCGGGGACGACCAGGACCGCGGCGAGGGCGACGGCCAGGGCACTTCGGCGCGGACGCGACCCGCCGACGGCGAAGAGGACCAGCGCCGGCAGGGCCAGGACCACGGCGACACCGACCGACCAGGTGAAGAAGTGCGGGTAGTAGAGGGTGAGGGCCGCGCACCAGCCGACGTTGACGGCGAGGACCGCGCACAGCACGCTGCGGCGCCGCACCCGGGTCACGGCCGTCGCGGCCAGGGCCGACAGGCCGACCGCCACCACTCCCATGTAGTAGGTGTGTCCGGTCACGCTGCCGAAGCTGAAGACCAGGAAGAACGTCACCAGCCAGACGCCCCACAGCAGGTACCCGGCCAGGAAGGGATCGGTGCGCCGCGGGCGGCGGCGCCGGAGCGCGACCAGCCCGGCGGCCAGGCCCAGCGCCGCCAGCGGGTAGAGCCAGCCCGTCTGACTGGCCAGCCCGGGGCTGAACATCTTCCAGACGCTGTCCCCCATCCCCACCGAGGCCCTGCCGTGCGCCCGGTCCGCGACGATGCTCCCGGTGCCGGCCGCGTCGACGCCCAGCGTCTGGAAGCGGGTCAGGAAGTTGTAGCCGACGACCAGGGCGATCGGCGAGTTGTCGGTGGTGCCGTCGAGATAGGGACGGGCGGCGGCCGGGGTGAGGCCGGCGGCCAGCATCCAGGACAGGGAGACCGCCAGCATGACCGCCCCGGACACGGCGAGGTCCCGGATCCGGCGGCGCAGCGTGGTCGGCGCGGCCACCAGGTAGGTCACGGCCAGCGCGGGCAGCACCGCCCAGGCCTCCAGCATCTTGCACTGGAAGGCCGCCCCGACCCAGACGCCCGCCAGGACCAGGGTGCGCGGCCGGGCGCGGGCGGTGGCCCGCTGGGTGGCCTCGGCGGCCAGCAGCAACAGCAGGACGAACGGCGCGTCCTCGGTGACGGAACGGCCGAGGCCCACGGTCACCGGGGTGAAGGTGAGGAAGGCGGCGGCCAGCAGCCCGGCCGGTACGCCGGCCCAGCGCCGTACCACCACGTGCAGCAGGACCACCGAGGCCACGCCCTCCAGTGCCTGCGGGACCACCAGGGACCAGGGGTGGAAGCCGAGGACCAGTGCCGACAGGGCCTGCGGCCACAGGAAGCCGGGCAGTTTGTCCAGGGTGATGGAGTTGCCCGGGTCGAAGGAGCCGTAGAGGAAGGCGACCGGGTTGTCGGTCATGCTGCGGACCGCGCTCGCGTAGAAGGCGTGGTACGCGCTGTGCCAGATGCCCCAGAAGCAGAGCAGCGCGGCGACGGTGGCGATGCCGGCGAGCAACGGTCGCTCGTAGCGCTGGGTGCGGCTCCGCTCCCGGGTCGGCGGGGGCGGCGGCCCCTCGGCACGGACGAGCGGCTCGGCGCTGACAGGGCTCGGCATCGCGGACGGCCTCCAGAACTCCCGGTGTCCAGGACTTCCAGAGCGCCCTGGACTGCTACGGCCTCTAGGACGACTGGATCTCGACGAACGTCACATCCGGAATGTCAAGGAACATTCAGGATGTTCGTGAGTATCGGCCGTGGAAGCTGTAAGGATCCTGAACCCCGGCTGTGTCTCACCGGCCTCTCACCGCAAGCTCACCCGGCACCGGTTCAGCGGGCCGGCCGCCCGGCGTGCTGGGCCGCGAGGCGCACCGGGGCGTTCTGGGCGCCGTATCCGCGGTACCCGGGCTCCCGCTCGACGAGTTCGAAGAACACCCGTCCGACCGTCCGGGTGTAGCAGTGCCGGAAGACACCGCCCGCGTCGCGGTCGTAGAGGATGCCGAGGTCGCGGTAGATCTCCAGCTCCTCCTGCGCGAACTCGTACCGGGCGGCGAGGTCGTCGTGGTAGTTGGCGGGGATGGGCAGCAGCGCGCCGCCTGCGGCACGGAAGGCCCGGGCGGCGGCGACCACGTCCTCGACGGCCAGGGCGATGTGCTGGGCGTGCAGGGTGTCGTCGGCCGGGGCGGCGCCGACACCGAGGGCGATGCGGACGCTGCCGTCGGCGTTGGTGACGGCTCGGGAGCGCAGCAGCCCGTAGGGGTCGGCGACGTCGACGCTCTCCTGGGCGTGCAGACCGAGGACGCTGCGGTGGAAGAGGGTCGCCTCGTCGTACTGGTGCCAGGGCTGGACGAGCGCGAGGTGGTCGATGCGCGCCGGAGCCGGCCCAGGATCGTGTGGCACCTCGGCGAAGTCGGCCCGCCAGTGCGGGAGTTCGCGGTCGCGTCCGGTGGCGCAGAAGAAGAGTTCGGTGCCGTCGGGGGCGGCGACCGCGTCGAGCGGGGCGTCCTCGGGGGCGCGGCGGCGGGGCAGTACGGGGGCGAGCAGGGCCTCGGCACGGCGGGCGGCGGCCCGCGGGTCGGGTGACTCCAGGCCGATGGCGGCGAGCCCGGTGCCGTCGCGGCGGGCCGCGGGCCCGGTGTTCACCAGGATCCGGGCCTCGCCCAGCTCCCACAGATCGACGGGCTTGCTCCGATGCCGTGCGGTCCGGGCGAAGCCGAGCGCGCCGAGCAGCGCCGAGACGGGTTCGGCGTCCGGGGTGACCAGTTCGGCGAACGCGACTCCCGTCGGTACGACCGGTGCGGGCAGCTCCGCGACTCCGAGGGCCTCTTGCAGCACCAGCAGCGAACGCTGCGCGTCGACGGCGGTCGGCCCGGCCTCGGCCTGCCGGAAGACGTCGTTGAACACCTCCAGCGACAGCGGCCCGTCGTACCCGGCGCGCAGCACATGCCCTGCCAGCCCGGCGACGTCGAACCCGCCCTGGCCCGGGAAGCACCGGTAGTGCCGGCTCCACTGGAGCACGTCCATGGCGAGCAGCGGGGCGTCGGCGAGCTGCAGGAAGAAGATCTTCTCGCCGGGGATGTCCTCGATGCCCTTCGGGTCGGACCCCCGGGAGAGGATGTGGAAGCTGTCGAGACAGGTCCCGAGGGCGGGATGCCCGGCCGCCTCGACGATGCGCCAGGCGTGGTCGTACGTGCTGACGTGCCGCCCCCAGGCGAGCGCCTCGTAGGCGACGCGGATGCCGAAGTCCTGGGCGAGCGAGGCCAGTTCGGAGAGCTGCCCGGCCGCGAGACCGTCGTCGTCGATCGCGAGCGGGGAGACGGAGGAGCAGACGAGAACGGTGTCGGCCCCCAACTCCCGCATCAGCGCGAACTTGTGCCGGGCACGGCGGAGGTTGCGCGTGAACTCGTCCCGCGGGACGGCTTCGATGTCCCGCATGGGCTGGTAGAGGTCGACGGTGAGCCCGAGATCGGCGCACCGGACCCGTATCTCGCGGGGCGAGAGCGGACTGGCGAGCAGATCGTTCTCGAAGATCTCCACCCCGTCGAACCCGGCCCGCGAGGCGGCGGTGAGCTTTTCGGTGAGCGACCCACTGAGCGAGACGGTCGCGATGGAAGTGCGCATGGCCTTTTCCTTAGGGATGGACAGCGCCCCGTCTTTTTGGGGGCGCGGGGAACTGCGCGACCAGCCACAACCGGTCCGCACCCGTCACACGACCTGCCCCGCCGGCCTCTCACCCAACTCCCCGATGTCGGCCAGCATCCGAGCCGCGTCCGGTTCCCTCCCCGTGAACAACCGGAACGCGTCCACGGCCTGGAACACGGCCATCCCGCCCCCGTCCAGCACCGCGCACCCCAACGCCCGTGCGGTCCGCACCAGTTCCGTCTCCAGCGGCCGGTACACCACCTCGGCCACCCACAGCTCGGGTCGCAGCAACTCGGCGGGCAACGGCAGTCCCGGGTGCGCGGCCATCCCGGTCGGCGTCGCGTGCACCAGCCCGTCGGCGCCCGCCAGCAGCTCCGGCAACAGCTCCGGCACCGCGGCCACCGCGCGCCCCGTGCCGAAGTGCCGGTTCAGTGCGCCCGCGAGATCCGTGGCCCGGTCGGCGAGCGCGTCCACGACGGTGACCCGCTCGGCCCCCAGCGTGAGCGTCGCGTGCGCGACCGCGGCCCCGGCGCCCCCGGCACCGAGCTGTACGACCCTCTCCAGCGGAGCGTCCCGCAGCCCACGCGCGAACGACGCCGCGAACCCGGTCACGTCCGTGTTGTGGCCGACGGCCCTTCCGTCGGTCTCGAAGACCACCGTGTTGACCGCGCCGAGCGCCTCGGCCTGCGGGGCGAGCGCGTCCAGGTGCTCGATGACCAGCTGCTTGCAGGGGTGGGTGATGTTCAGCCCGTCGAAGCCGAGGTCACGCGCGGCCCGGACCAGATCCCCCACGGCCTCGGGCTGCACGCCGAGCACGTCGATGTCGATGAGCCGGTACAGGTACCGCAGCCCCTGCCGGCCGGCCTCGCGCTCGTGCAGGGCCGGGCTGAGCGACGGGCCGATACCGGAACCGATCAGTCCGACGAGATACGAGTCCTTGGCCATGTGGCCCTCCCGAGCGGCATAGCTAATGTACGAACTAGTACGTTAGCTATAACACCGGAGACCACGGCAGGGGAAGACCTGGTAGACAACGCCTGCGGCACGGGCTTCTACAATCTCCGCACCGGACCGCCCCTCGAAGGAACCCGATAGGAACCCGATGACCAGCGTCGACGAACCGGCACAGACCAACGGGCGGCTCCGTGACGCGGCCCGCACCCAGGCCGAGATCCTCGACGTGGCCACCCAGGAGTTCGCGCGGGCCGGCTACGACGGGGCCCGCGTCGACGAGATCGCGGCCCGCACCCGCACCACCAAGCGGATGATCTACTACTACTTCGGCGGCAAGGAGCAGCTGTTCACGGCGGTCCTGGAGCGCGCGTACGGCGTGATCCGCGAGGCCGAGCAGCAACTGGACGTCGAGCACCTGGACCCGGTCGCGGCGATCCGCCGGCTCGCCGAGCTGACCTTCGACCACCATGAGCAGCACCCGGACTTCATCCGCCTGGTCAGCATCGAGAACATCCACGGCGCCGAGCACATCGCGGCCTCCGCGAAGCTCGGCAGGATCGGCTCGCCGGCACTTGAGGTGATCCGCCGGATCCTGGCCGCCGGGCAGGAGTCCGGCCTGTTCACGGCCGACGTGGACGCCGTCGACCTGCACGCGCTGATCAGCTCGTTCTGTTTCTTCCGGGTGGCGAACCGGCACACCTTCGGCGTCCTGTTCGGCCGGGACCTGGTGGACCCGGCACAGCGCGCGCACTACCGGACCATGCTCGGCGACATGGTGATCGCCTACCTCACCGCGGAGCGCGCGGCGGACTGACCGCGGCGGGGTGCGCGCTCCGAACGGGGCCGGTGCGACCTCTTGACACCGGGGAAACGCGAGCGCAACATCCGTACCCATCGCGACTAACTACCCAGTGGGTTAATTAGCACCAGGCCCGCTGGTCCGCCGACCCCGTCATCCCTGGGATCCGGCCTTCTCCCCCGCCGCTCACTCCGCTTACGTTGGAGTTCCCCGAAGGAGCACCGCCGTGTCCGTCCCCGCCGAGTCCGCCGCCACCGCCGTACCACCCGGTGGCCAGCCGAGGAAGGCCGCCCTGGCCGCCTGGATCGGCAGCGCCCTGGAGTACTACGACTTCTTCATCTACGGCAGCGCGGCCGCGCTGATCTTCCCGAAGGTCTTCTTCGACGAGTCGGACCCGGCCACCGCGACCCTGCTATCGCTGGCCACGTTCGGGGTGGCGTACGCGGCCCGTCCGGTCGGCGCGCTGTTCCTCGGGCACTTCGGGGACCGGATCGGCCGCAAGAACGTCATGGTCTTCACGCTGCTGCTGATGGGCCTGTCGACGTTCCTGATCGGCTGTCTGCCGACCCGCGCCCAGGTGGGCGGCCTGGCCCCGGTGCTGCTGGTGCTGTGCCGGGTGCTGCAGGGCATCTCGGCCGCCGGTGAGCAGGCCAGCGCCAGTTCGATGAGCCTGGAACACGCGCCGCCGAACCGGCGCGGCTTCTTCACCAGCTTCACCCTCAGCGGCACCCAGGGCGGTCAGCTGATCGCCACCCTGGTCTTCATCGCGGTCTCCCAGCTGCCCGAGGACCAGCTGATGTCCTGGGGCTGGCGGGTGCCGTTCTGGCTGAGTGTCGCGGTGGCCGTGGCCGGCTGGTTCATCCGGCGCAGGCTCCAGGAGACCCCGGCCTTCGCCGAGCAGGCGGCGGGCGAGGGTGTCCTGCGGCTGCCGCTGGTGACGCTGCTGCGCCACCACTGGGCGGACCTGCTGCGGGTGATCGGGGGCGCGCTGATCGCCTCGGTGAGCACGATCTTCACGGTGTGGGCGCTGGCGTACGCGACGAGCGACTCGGTCGGGATGTCCAGGACGTCGATGCTGTGGGTGGGCGCGCTGGCGAACCTGGTGGCGCTGGGCGCGATCCCGGCGTGGGCGACGCTGTCGGACCGGATCGGCCGGCGGCCGGTGTACCTGATCGGCGCGGTGGGCAGCGCGGTGGCGATGTCCGGGTACCTGTGGGCGATCTCCACCGGCTCCTACCCGCTGATCGTGGTCCTCGGGATCGTCGCCTTCGGTGTCGTCTACAGCGCGGCGAACGGTGTCTGGCCGTCCTTCTACGGCGAGATGTTCTCGACCCGGGTCCGGCTGTCGGGCATGGCGATCGGGACCCAGATCGGGTTCGCGGTGGCCGGTTTCGCGGTGACCTTCGCGGCGCAGATCGCGGGTCCGGGCGGCGACGACTGGTCGGCGGTGGCACTGTTCACCGCGGCGCTGTGCGTGCCTCCGGTCATCGCCGCCCTGTCGGCACGCGAGACCCACACCCTGGCCACGGAGGACCTCGGGTCACGCACCGCCGGCGCGGCATCCCGGCCGGAGACCGTGACGGCCTGAGCCGGTCACGCGCGGAGGAACAGGCACACGTCCGCCCGGGGAGGCGCCCTGGGCGGACGCGCTGGCGGGCGTCCTTCCCGGCACCGGTGTCCTCGTCCTCCTCAGCCCGGCCGAAGGAGACGGCTCGGCGCCCGCCTCCTGCCCGCCCCGGCCGACCGCCGGGAGCCGATCGCCTGACGGCCCCGCGGACCGCGGGCCCTGCGCGAGAGGAACGAGATCCCCGGCGAAACCGCTGATGCCGGCCTCCTCGCGCAGGTCCCCGCACGCAACGTGCCCGCCGGCGGACTCCACCGCCGCGCACCCGGCTCCGGACGCTGGTGTCTCAACCCGACACCAGCAGTTCCGTCCACTCCTCTGCCACCCGCTCCAGCGAGAATCCCTCCCGCACCTGTGCGCGGGCCGCCGCTCCGGCGGACTGCCAGTCCTCCTGCTCGGTGAGCCCGGCGATCGCGTCGGCCATCGCCTCGGGGGTGTCGTGGATCCAGCGCCGGTCGTAGATCTCGTCCGCGCCCGGCCACGGCAGCAGCGCCGGTACCGCCCCGGAGGCCATGCCCTCGGCCGGGGCGAGGTGGAAGCTCTCGTCGTCGCTGGTGGACAGGACGTGCCCGACACGGCGCAGCCAGTTGGGCACGTCCGGGCCGAACTGGTCGAAGACGACGGCGCCTTCGAGCAGCGGCGAGGTCTGCATCCGGCGCAGGATCGCCTCGTAGTGCTCGCGTTCCGCGGGCTTGTTCCAGATCCACCAGTACTCCCACGGCGGCTTGGACTTGACCGAGAGGTGCCAGCGCCGGTCGCGGGCGCGCAGCGCTTCGAGGACGTCGAGGCCGAGGTCGAGGCGTTTGCGGCTGGGCGCGATGCCGATCATGCCGAGCCGGTGCCGGGCGCCGGGCGCCTTGGGCCGGTCGAGCTGTTCGACGTCGACCCAGTTGCCGATCGTGGTGATCTTCGCGGCGGGCCAGCCGGTGCGGTCCCGGGTGGCGCGGGTGTAGTAGGGGCTGACGCACACCACCCGGTCGACGGCGTCGATGTCGACCTGGCGCGGGTATCCGGCGTCGAGTTCGAAGCGGTGCAGGCGCACGATCAGTCTGCTGCCGCGCCGTTTGTGGCGGCTGTACCAGATCGCCGCCGGGCCGCACCACTCGACGACCACCACATCGGCCCAGTCGGCGAGTTCACGGCCGGCGGCCGCGTCGTGCTGGGCGAGCGCGGGCCAGGCGTCGATCCGGATGTCGAGGCCGGGCAGGGCACGCAGGTGGTCGAGGAGGCGGGTGAGGAACTTCAGGTCGTGGCCGGCGACGCCGACCCGCAGCGGGCGGGTCCGGGTGGCTACGGCGGCGGGCCCGGCGGGGAAGGCGCGGTCGAGATGGCCGCGCCAGCGGGCCGCCGCGGCCTCCATGGTGTACTCGCGGGCGGCCGTCGCGCACCGGTCGGCGGCCGACTGCCGGGCCCCGGTGTCGTGCACGGCGACGCAGACGGCGGCCGCCGCGTCCGCGAGGGTCGCGCCGCCCGGTACGAACAGCGGGTAGTCGGCGCCGAGCAGTGCCTCGTGGGCCGGGGTGCGGTTGAGTACGACGGGCAGCCCGAGGGAGCCGAACTCCAGTACCTTGGTGGAGAGTTCGAGGCTGGCGTCGAGGGAGGCGTCGCGCCAGCCGAGGCCGATGTCGCAGTCGGCGGCGAGCCGCATGGCCTCCTCGCGCGGTACGCCGCCGTGGTGGACGACCTCGGGGGTGGTGCGCAGTGCCTCGGCCATGGCGGTGTCGAAGCCGGGGTGGGCCGCGTCCTTGTGGATCTTGTCGCCGACGGTGTGCAGTTCGGTGCGGATGCCGCGTTCGGCCAGCATCGCGGGCAGCCGGGTCATCGGCAGGGTGTTCCAGTGGGGCGCGAACTTGCCGGTGTAGACGAGGCGTACGGGATCGTGCAGGCCCTCTCGCCGCGAGACCGGGAAGCCCGGCTCGGGCACCGCGGGCGGGCAGAGCACGGACCGGCCGCAGGCCTCGGGCACCCAGGCCTCCAGGAAGCAGCGCAACTCCTCGGTCTGGCAGAGGAGCTGCCGGGAGGCCTTGGCGATGCGGGCCAGGTCGGCGCGGGCCTCCTCGGTCATCTCGGCGGCGGACTGCGGGATGTCGGTGAGGTAGGCCCAGATACGGCCGTCGAAGGCGCCGTCGCCGACGATCTGCTTCACCAGCCGCCGGCCGCGCAGCACCAGCAGGTCGCAGCGTTCCTCCGCGTCGAGCCGGGCCAGCAACTGCGAGGCCTGGAACGGCGAGAGGGGGTGCGCGCCCTGGCCGGGGACGAGGTGTTCCTCGTAAGGACGGACCACGGTGACCCCGGGCAGGCCGGCCAGCGGGTCGGTCAGCCGGCCGGTCTCGACCGGGGCCTTGAGGACGAGGCGGGTCCGGCAGCCCGCGCGGGACAGCGCCTGGACCGTGGACTGGGCCCAGACGGCGGAACCGTCGATGAGGTTGAGGTCCACGTCGCCGTAGACGAGCGCCCTCAGGGTGCGGGTCATGACGGTTCCTTTCCACGCACGGCGAACAGGCGGTGCCCGGCCCGCGACCAGCCGTCCGGCGGGATGCCGGAGTCGAGGAGCGAGCGGCGCACGAGCAGCGGCCTCAGGGCCGGTACGAAGGCGTAGTCGTCGGCGGCGGGGGTGTGGCCCACCGCGTCGGCGCCCGAGAACTCCTGGGCGCAGAGCAGGTCGAGGAGGAGGGTGTCGGGGCGGTCCTCGGTCAGGTCGGTCCAGTCGGCGACCCAGGGTGCGGTGGGCGGTCCGGCGTGCACGGCGACCGAGGCGGCGGTGAGCTCGTCGAGGGCGAGGCCCGCGGGGTCGGCGACGACCACCTCGGACGGCCGGTGCAGCTGGCCGAGTGTCTGGGCGACGAGCCGGGCCATGTCGGTGGTGTCCCGGGGCGCGGCGAGGACGGCGATCCGGCGCTCGGCGAGCGGGTCGGGGGCGCCGATGAGCGCGGCGAGCCGGGCCAGCCGGATCCGGGTGCTGTCCTGCTGGAAGACGTCCCGGAGCCGGTCCCGGCCGTCGGTGACCGGGTCGAGGCGGAAGAGCGCGGTCCCGGTGTCGCCGTCGAGGACGGCGTCCCAGGGCAGCTGGGACAGGCCGGGGGCGGACGACGCCGGGCCGTCCCGCCACAGCACCGCGGTGCGGCCCAGCCCCCTTGCCCGCGCGACGAGTTCGGCGAGCCGCCGGTCCAGGTCGGGGGCGAGTCCGGTGCCGGTGAGCGCCCATGGGCCGTCCTGGGCCGCGCACGCGCTCAGCTGGACCAGGAAGACGTCCGGGTCGGTGCGCTCGACCAGCAGCCGTCCGTCGTGCGGCAGCACCCGGCTGACCACCGTGTCCGCCGCGAAGTCCTGGGCGGTGCGGTCGGTGAGCACGCCGGTGATCACCAGCCGGTCGCGGGGCGCCACGGACAGGGCGCGGTGGGCGAGGTGGAAGCGGTCGTCGGCCTGCGGCTCGGCCGCGAAGGCGGGGACGGAGGCGGCGGCCCGGGCGCCGGCGGAGCGGCCCCTGGCCTTCCGCTGCCGCCACAGCCCGTACAGCTCCCCCGGCAGCCCGGCCGCGCGGCGCTTCGGCGACCGGGCCGCCGACACCAGTGCCCGTCCGACCCGCAGCGAGGTGGAGCCCTCCAGCATGGCCACCCGCCCTTCCAGCACGCCGGTCCGGGCCCGGGACCGGCGCAGTGCGCAGGAGAGCTGGTCCTTGTCCCGCAGGGCGGCGGCGAGCCGTTCGGCGAGGCCGTCCTCGCGTGCGGTCTCCAGGGCGCGGGCGCTCTCCTCGGCCGCCCGCTCCAGGTCGATCAGGCGGGCCCGCTGGGAACGGGAGACGAAGTCGGCGAGGACGTACTCGTCGGCGATCCGCAGGGCGGTGGCGAAGCCGTCGGCGGGCAGCGGGCGGCCGAACCAGTCGTGCGGCGGCAGGAGTTCCTCGGTGCACGCGAACACCGCGCCGGCGTGCAGGTGCGTGTAGCCGAGCGAGGCGGCGTGCAGCACCTGGCAGCGGTGCGCCACCAGGGCGTCCAGGAGCCGGTGGTAGGGCAGGTCGGTGCCGGGGTGGCCGAAGACGATCAGGCCCCGGCCGCCGGGCCGCATCCGTTCCAGTGCGGCCAGGCAGTCCGCCTCGTCGCCGTGCACGGCGGGGTCGGGGCCGTAGCAGAGGAGCATCAGCTCCCCTTCGCCGACGGGCTGTTCGTGCCGGGCCGGGGTGACGCCGGGCGGCAGGTGCAGATAGGGGTCGAGACGCAGCCCGCCGCTCGTCGCGTCCACGACGGAGGTCACGTCGTCCAGGTGCGGGTGGAGCAGATCGGTCAGGCGCATCAGCGGATCCTTGTGAGGGCGTGGGTCGGGCGCATCAGCGGGTCCTCGTGAAGACATCGGTCGGCGCGCATCAGCGGGTCCTCGTGAAGACGTGGAAGCCGACCCGGTTCTCGCGGAAGCCGTAGGGCCGGAAGTGGGTGTGGCTCAGGCCCAGGGGTTCGAGTTCGCCGCGATAGGCGGAGATCGGCCGGTGCAGGATGTAGTCGCCGCGCGGGACGGCCTCGTCGGTGTGCTCGTCGGTGACGATCAGCCGGCCGGTGATCCGGACCAGGGAGGCGAGGTTGCGCAGGCCGGCCGCCCACTGCGCGTCGTTCAGGACGTGGAAGAGGACGTCCACGCAGAGCACCACGTCGTAGAGCCAGGGGCTGCGCCACTCGTCGAGGCCGGCGACGGCGTAGCGGGGGCCGCCGCCCTCGGCCCGTGCGTGGGTGACGGCCGCCTCGCTGGCGTCGAAGGCGTCGACGTGGTGGCCGCAGCGGGCCAGGGAGCGGGCGAAGTGCCCCTTGCCGCAGCCCGCGTCGAGGACGAACAGCGGGGACGCCGGGCTGGACAGGTCGCCGATCAGGGTGAGGAGCTGGCCCAGCCGGATGGCGTAGAAGATCTCGTTGCCGGGCCGGTCCAGGCCGATGTGGCCGCCGGAGGCGAGGTCGTCGCGTTCCCGGTGCCGGGTGTCCCAGTAGGTGTGGGGGGCGTCGGTACAGGTGCGGGTGGCGTCAGTCATGGCGCTCCAGCCACTCGGTGAGCACCCGGGCGATCCGGGGGCCGGCCTTGCCGTCCCACAGCGGCGGTCCCTCGGGGCCGGCGGCCGGCTGTCCGTCGAGGACCTTGCGCAGGGCGGGCACCAGTTCGCCGTGCCGGACCAGGCGGTTGGTGCCGTGGGTGACCGTGACCGGGCGCTCGGTCGTGGTGCGCAGGGTCAGACAGGGCACGCCGAGCACGGTGGTCTCCTCCTGGACGCCCCCCGAGTCGGTGATCACGGCGGCGGCCCCGCGGACCAGGCCCATGAACTCGACGTAGCCGAGCGGTTCGAGGAGATGGATGCCGGGCGCGTCGGCGAGGCCCGCCTTGCGCAGGGCCTCCCGGCCGCGCGGGTGCAGGGGCACGGCGAGGTCCAGGTGGCCGGCCGCCTCGGTGAGCGCGCGGGCGGCCGCCGCGGCGGCCTCGGGGTCGTCCACGTTGGCCGGGCGGTGCAGGGTGACCACGCCGTACCGCTCGGGCAGCGCGTGGGCGGCACGGGCGGCGGCCGGGTCGAAATGGTCCAGATGGGTGAGCAGGGTGTCGATCATGGGGTTGCCGACGAGGTGCACCCGGCCCGGGTCGACGCCCTCGCGGGCGAGGTGGCCGACGGCTTCCGGGCTGGTCGCGAAGAGCAGCTCGGCCAGCTGGTCGACCAGGCGCCGGTTGACCTCCTCCGGCATCGCCATGTCGAAGCTGCGCAGTCCGGCCTCGACATGGGCCACCGGGATGCCGAGCTTGGCGGCGGCCAGGGCCGCGGCCAGCGTGGAGTTCACGTCGCCGTAGACGACCACCAGGGCCGGGGCGCGGGCCAGCAGCTCGGTCTCCAGGGCCACCAGCAGGTCGGCGGTCTGCCGGGCCTGGCTGCCGGAGCCGACGCCGAGGTCGGTGTCCGGGGCGGGCAGACCCAGCTCCCGGAAGAAGATGTGCGACATCCGTTCGTCGTAGTGCTGACCCGTGTGCACCAGAACCTGGTCGTGCCCGGTCGCGCGCAGGGCGGCGACGACGGGCGCGGCCTTCACGAAGTTCGGCCGGGTCCCTACGACATGGAGTACGCGACCGTTCATGTCGTACGTTCTCCGCTCTGTCGGCCTACCTTGGCGACATGGCCAGACGTCCGTCCCGGCACCTGCCGCGTGGTGTTTCTCGGTTCCCCCGTGCCCTCAGCTTGGCCGCATCCGTGGCATGGGGCGAGTTGCGGCACGACCCCGTCCGGGCCGCGCTGCTCGGTGTGCGGCTGCTGCCGGGGCGGGTGCGGCGCGGGCTGGGACCGGTCGAGAGACGGCTCGCCGTCCGGGCCCGCGCGGCCGGTCCCGGTGCCGGTCCGTCCGCCGCCCGGGTGCCGGCGCCCGCCGGGCGACCGGTGCGTCCCGTGCCCGGCCGGGTGCTCCATCTGGTGACCAACGGGCTGCCGTTCAAGCACGCCGGCTACACCGTGCGCACCCAGGCCCTGGCCGAGGCCCAGCGGGCCGCCGGGCTCGATCCGCACGTGGTGACCCGGATCGGGTTCCCGGTGGCGCAGGGCGTCCTGGACGCCCGGCCGTGGCAGCTCGTGAACGGGGTGCCACAGCACCGGCTGCTGCCGTACGGGCTGCCGTACGGCCAGGGGGCGGTCCTGGCCCGCAACGCCGAGCTGGCCGGACGTCTGGTGGAGCGGCTGCGGCCGGCGGTGCTGCACGCGGCCACCGACCACGGCAACGGGCGGGTGGCACTGGCCCTGCGGGAGACCTACCGGCTGCCGGTCGTCTACGAGGTGCGGGGCTTCCTGGAGGAAACCTGGCTGACCCAGGCGCCCGGCCGCACCGAGGACGACACGTCGTACCGCGCCCGGCGCGCCCTGGAGACGTACTGCATGCGCGCGGCCGATCTGGTGCTGACGCTGGGCACGGCGATGAAGGCCGAGATCGTGGCCCGCGGGGTGCCCGAGGAGCGGGTCCTGATCGTGCCCAACGCGGTGGACGACGCCTTCCTCGCCCCGCCGCCGGACGGGGCGGGGCTGCGCACCCGGCTCGGCATCGCGGCGGACGACTACGTGGTGGGCACCGTGAGCAGCCTTACTCCACACGAGGGAATCTCCACGTTGCTCCATGCGGGTGCCGAACTGCGCCGTCGGGGTGTCCCGCTGCGGCTGCTGATCGTCGGTGACGGGCCCGAGCTCGGGCGGCTTCGGGCACTGGCCGGACGGCTCGGACTCGACGACGGCGTCGCCCTGTTCACCGGCCGCGTGCCGCACCGTCAAGTCCGCGCCTACCACGGCGTTCTGGACGTCTTCGCGGTGCCGCGCACCGATGCGCGGGTGTGCCGTCTGGTCACCCCGCTGAAGCCGGTCGAGGCGATGGCGAGCGGTGTTCCGGTGGCGGCCAGTGACCTCACCGCCCTGCGGGAGCTGGTGCAAGACGAGGTGAACGGACGACTCGTCCATCCGGATTCACCACAAGCTTGGGCAGAAGCTCTCGAACTAATGCTTTACAGTCGAAAACGGCGGGATGAATGGGGAGCATCCGCCCGCGCGCTGGTGGCGCGTGAACGCACCTGGAAAGGGGTCGCTGCCACGACCCGAGAGGCGTATCGCGCTCTTGGAGGTGTCTGAGACCCCGCGCCCGGAACCGCTCACCGTCCGGGCTCTTCGGATCCGTACGGCATCTGCCGTCGAGGGCGGAGTGAATCCCTATGCAGGTCGAAACGTTCGTACCGCTCGGGGAATCGAGCACATCGCTCGGGGATGAGGAACAGACCGACTGCTTCGAACTGGCCGTCATCGGGCTCGGCTACGTAGGACTCCCGCTCGCGCGGGAGGCGTCGCTGGTCGGCCTGCGAGTGGCCGGGCTCGACCTCGACCCACGGGTCGTGGAGGGCCTCAACGCCGGCCACTCCCATGTCGACGACGTCTCCGACGAGGACGTCGCCCGGATGCGGGCGGCCGGGTTCACCGCGTACACCGACGACAGGTGTCTGGCCCGCGCGCAGACCGTCGTGATCTGCGTGCCGACCCCGCTCAGCGAGGACGGCGGCCCCGATCTGGGCGCGGTGACCTCCGCCGTGCGGACGGTGGCGGGCAGACTGCGCCCCGGACGGCTCGTCGTCCTGGAGTCGACCACCTATCCGGGCACCACCGAGGAGATCGTCAGACCGCTCCTGGAGGAGTCGGGACTGCGGGCCGGCGACGACTTCGCGCTGGCCTTCTCACCCGAGCGCATCGACCCCGGCAACACCACCCACGGGCTGCGCGAGACACCGAAGGTGGTGGGCGGCTGCACCCCGGCCTGCGCGGCGAAGGCCGCCGCCTTCTACGGCAAGCTCGTCGACACGGTCGTACAGGCCAAGGGCACCCGCGAGGCCGAGATGGCCAAGCTGCTCGAAAACACCTACCGGCACGTCAACATCGCACTGGTCAACGAACTGGCCATTCTCTGCCGTGAGTTGCACGTCGACGTGTGGGACGCGATCCGCTGCGCCGGGACCAAGCCGTTCGGTTTCCAGCCCTTCCGGCCGAGCGCCGGGGTGGGCGGCCACTGCATCCCGATCGACCCCAACTACCTTTCCTACAAGGTGCGTTCGATCGGCTACGAGTTCAGGTTCGTGGAACTCGCCCGGGAGATCAACGCACACATGCCGGAGTACGTCGTCCGGCGCGCCCAGGACCTGCTCAACCACGAGGGCCGCGCGCTGCACGGCTCCCGGGTGCTGCTCCTCGGCGTCACCTACAAGCCGGACGTCGCCGACCAGCGCGAGGCGCCGGCGGTGCCGGTGGCCCGGCTGCTGCGGGAGCGGGAGGCCGAGATCTCCTTCCACGACCCGTTCGTGCAGGCCTGGTTCGTGGACGGGGAGGGCGTGCCACGCGTCACCGACGTCATGGCCGCCGTGCGCTCGCACGACCTGACGATCCTGCTCCAGGACCACTCCGCGTACGACCTTCCGGCCCTCGGCGACGAGGCCCGGCTGCTCTTCGACACCCGGGGGCGGATCTTCCGGCCCGGCGTCGAGGTGCTGTAGCCGACCTGTGTAGCAACTCCCCTTCCGCGGCTCGGAGTCGAAGGGCTCCGGGCCGCGGAGTCGAAAGGCGCTCAGATGCGGATACTCGTCGTCACCGTCGTCCACCACCCCGAGGACGCGCGCATCCTGCACCGGCAGATCACCGCGCTGCGCGACCGCGGTCACCATGTCGTCTACGCGGCGCCGTTCTCGGCCCGCGAGGTACGGCCCCGCCCCGACCTGGAAGGCATCGACCTGCCCCGGGCGGCGGGCCGCAGCCGCCGCACGGCGGTGCGGGCGGCCCGGACCCTGCTGGCCGAACGCGGCCGGCAGGCCGACGTCGTCCTGCTCCACGACCCGGAACTGCTGCTGGCGCTCCCCGGCACCCTGCGCCGCTGGCGGCGCTCCGGAACCGGGCCGGTGGTCGTCTGGGACGTCCACGAGGACACCGCGGCCGCGCTCGCCATGAAACGCTGGGTGCCGGCGCCGCTGCGGCCACCGCTGCGGCTCGCCGTCCGCGCGGCCGAACGGCTGGCGGAACGCCATCTGCGGCTGCTGCTCGCCGAGGACGCCTACCAGGAGCGGTTCCGCCGCAGCCACCCGGTGGTGCCGAACTTCACGACCGCGCCGGTCCAGGCGCCCGAACCGCCGGGTACCGCGCACGTCGTCTACGTCGGCCACCTGTCGCGGGCCCGCGGCGCGCTCGACCTCGTCGAGACGGCCCGGCACCTGGGGCCCGGCGTGCGCGTCGACGTGGCCGGCGCGGCCGACCCCGACGTCCGCGAGGCGCTGGCCGCGGCCGACCGGGAGGGCGTCCTGCGCTGGCACGGCTTCCTGCCCAACGACCGCGCGCTCGCCCTGTTCCCCGGCGCCCTGGCCGGCCTCTCCCTCCTCCACGACCAGCCCAACTACCGCCATTCGCGGCCCACCAAGGTGGTCGAGTACATGGCCCACGGCGTCCCCGTCGTCACCACACCCACCCCGCTGGCGGCCGACATGGTCGAGCAGCACGGCTGCGGTCTGGTCGTCCCGTACGAGGACCCACCCGCGGCGGCGGAGGCGATACGACGACTGGGCACCGACGCGATCCTGCGCCACACCGCGGCCCAGCGCGGCCGCGAGGCGGCCCTCGCCCACTTCAACTGGCCCGACGCGGCTGCCGAGTTCACTCACCGCCTGGAGGCGTGGGCGCGGGAGGAGAGCGGTGCGGGGCCCGCTCGTGACGCGGCTCGTACAGAGCGACCTCGCCTCCGCCCGGCAACCGGAAGCCCGTCACCCGGCCCCAGGCCGCGGTCTGGACGGGTCGGCTGAACTCCACACCCTTGGCGGTGAGTTCAGCCACCGTGGCGTCCAGGTCGTCGCACATCAGCATGAGTTCGTGCGACGGTTCACCGTCGGCCGGATGACAGGCCACCTCGGCCGGCGGCAGCCGGAAGATCAGCCACCCGTGCCCGGCGTCGACATGCGGCCAGCCCAGCACATCCCGGAGAAAGACGCGGTCCGCCTCGACGTCGCGCGTGTAGATCACCACATGAGCCCCATTGATCACGCGCGGAGGCTAGCCCCGGCGGGCCGCGGCATCAAGCACCGCCGCTACGCGTTCGACCAGCCGCGCTCGCAGAGCACGAGCCGGTATCCGTCCGGGTCCTCGATCGTGACACCCCAGCGGTTCCAGTACGGGTTGGGCGACGGCACCCGCTTCCCGCCGTGCTCCTCCAGCCGGGCGACCAGTTCATCCGGCACCGGACCGTCCAGGTAGACGACCAGCAGGTCCTCCTCGGTGGGCCGGGGCTCGACGGGCCCGGCGGGCTCGTGGACCAGCTCCAGATGCCAGCCGGCGTCCGGCCAGCCCACCATCAGCAGGTCGTGCTCACCGGGTTCCGGCCCGCCCTCGGCCCGCCACACCACACCGAGCCCCAGCCCGCGCACCCAGAAGCGCTCGGCCGCCGCCAGGTCCCTGGAGGGCCGGGCGACGCGGATGTGACTACGGCCGTTGACGGGCATCGTGACCTCTTCCTGAGCTGCCGTTTCCTCTTCGGCAGCCTAGGTCTCCGAGCCGCGCGGGGCCATCGGCCGATCGCCCTGGGTCACGGGTCCTAGGCCCCGCCGCCGCACCGCTCCCGCCGTCAGGCCCGCGGGATGCCGTAGGCCCGCTCCACCCGCAGCCGCAGCACCAGGCGGCGGTCGCGGACCATCGCGGCGCGGTAGTCGTCCCAGTCGGGATGCTCGCCGCGGACGTCGCGGTAGAGGCGGATGAGCTCCTCCACGGTCGCGTCGTAGGGGTCCTCGGCGACCGGTGAGAGTTCGGCGGTGCCCTCGGCGACCGTGTAGGCCCAGCGGTCCGGGCTGGTCACGTGGTACGAGGCGCGGGGGTCACGGCGCAGGTTGCGGGTCTTGGCGCGGTCGTCGGTGATCGAGACGCGCACGGTCCGCTCGTCGGGGTAGTACGCGTGGTTGACGTTGGACAGCTGGGGGCGGCCGTCGCTCCTGAGGGTGACCAGCACCCCGTCGTGGACTTCGGAGAGCAGCTTCAGAAGAGCGTCCTGGGTCATGTCGGGTGCAACCCCGCCCGACCCCTCGGGCATTCCCGCCACTCCCATCCCGTAGTCACTGTCTACGCCCTCCTGGTAGACAGTGTCCATGACTGAGTCCGACACGAGTCTGCGGGACCGGCTGGTCGACGTCGGCGCGGAGCTGGTGGCCGCCGAGGGCGCACAGGCGCTGACCCTGCGGGAGATCGCCCGCCGCGCGGGGGTCTCGCACGGGGCGCCCCGCCGCTGGTTCCCCACCCATCTCGAACTGCTCTCGGCCATCGCCCGCCGGGGCTTCACCGAGCTGGCCGGACGCGCGGAGGCCGCACTGGGCGACGGTACCGCGGCGCCGGGCGCACAAGTCGCCGCGCTGGCCCGGGTGTACCTGGAGTTCGCCCGGGACAACTCGGGCATGTATCAGCTGATGTTCCGTCATGACCTGCTGGAGAGCGGCCACCTGCGGCTGCGGGAGACCAGCCTGCCGCTGTTCGGGCTGCTCGCCGACCTGGTCGGCCGGGCCCGCCCCGGCGTGGACGCACGGCTCGTCGCGGGCGCCCTGTGGGCGAACCTGCACGGCATCGCCCAGCTGTGGGCCTGGGGCAGCCTCCGACTCGCCACCGGGGCCGACGACCTGGGGCCGCTGCTGGACGCGACGCTGGACGCCCATCTGGGGGCCGGGCGGTGAACCGGCGGCCGGCACTGACGAGCAGCGTGGCGGGCGCCGTGGTCGTCGCGCTGGACGGCACCGTCCTCACGGTCGCCCAGCCCACTGCGCAGAGGGAGTCTCGGCGACCGGTACGGGCAGCGGCGCGTGTCCGGGCTCGGCATGCTGGGCTTCGGCGCCGCCTCCGCCGGCATCGGGCTCGCGCCCGGGATCGGCTGGGTGATCGGACTGCGGGCGGCCCGGCGCGGTCGCGCTGTACGGCGGGTTCGCGCTGCTGGGCGCCGGGTTCGGCACGGTGCCGGTGGCGGCGACACACGTCGTCGTACGGCAGGCGGACGTCGGGACGGCCGGGGTGGCGGGCGGGTCGCAGCAGACCGCGCTCAACGTCGGGCCGGCGCTCGGGGTGGCCGTGGCGGGCGCTCTGATGGGCTCCGGGACCGGAGAACCCCTGCTCGCGATGGCGTTCCTGGCCGTGCTCGGCGTGGCGGCGGCGCGGTGGCTCCCCGGCGCCTCTTCTATAGCGTCCGTCACACCGCACGTGGATGAGCGGGACCGTTCCCCTCATCCTGCGCGACGATGAGGTCCGAGGTCGGACCGCACCGCGGACGACACGACCGGAGGAGAGCGATGGCACAGCTGCGACAGGAAGTCGACCCCAGTGAGGTCGGGCTGGACGTGAAGGCGCTGGACCGCCTCGACCAGCACTTCGCCCACTACGTCGACGAAGGGCGCCTGCCCGGCTACCTGGTGGCCGTGGCTCGCGGCGGCCGGGTCGCCCACCTCACCGCTCAGGGCCACCGCGACCGCGCGGCCGGACTGCCGGTCGAGGCGGACACCATCTGGCGGATCTACTCCATGACCAAGCCGGTCACCGCGGTCGCCGTGCTGCTGCTCATGGAGGACGGGCTGCTGTCGCTGGACGACCCGGTCGACCGCTTCCTGCCCGAGTTCGCCTCCCCCCGGGTCCATGTGTCCGGCTCCGGCGACGACATGGTGACCCGGCCGGCCGACGGCCCGATCCGGATCCGTCATCTGCTCACCCACACCGCCGGGTTGACCTTCGCCTTCTACCACACGCACCCGGTGGACGCCCGGTACCGCGAGGCGGGCCTGGAGTTCTCGGTGCCGGCGGGCGCGGACCTCGCCGAGACGATGGCGGTGTACGCCCGCATGCCGCTCCAGTTCGAGCCGGGCACCCAGTGGAACTACTCCGTCGGCTTCAACGTGCTCAGCCGGGTCATCGAGGTGGTCTCCGGGCAGCGGCTCGACGAGTTCTTCGCCGACCGGATCTTCCGGCCGCTCGGCATGCCGGACGCGGGCCTGCACATCGTGCCGGAACAGGCCGACCGGCTCTCGGAGTTGTACGGCGAGACAGAGGGCGGCGGCATCGAGGCGATCCCCGGCCTGCCGTTGCGCGGCCGCCCCCGCTTCCTGTCCGGCAGCGGCGGCCTGGCGGCGACGGCGTACGACTACCACCGGTTCGCGGAGATGCTGCGCCGGGGCGGCGAACTGGACGGCGTCCGGCTGCTGTCCGCGGCGTCGGTGAGGCTGCTCGCCGGCAACCACCTGCCCGGCGGGGCCGATCTGCGGACCTTCGGCGCCCCGGTGCACCGCGAACCCGGCAACGACGGGCTCGGCTTCGGCCTGGGCGTCTCCGTGGTGATCGACCCGGACCGCACCCTCGCCCCGAGCAGCGCCGGCACCTACGGCTGGACCGGCGCGGCCACCACCGCGTTCTGGGTGGACCCCGCCCACGACCTGACCGTGCAGTTCCACACCCAGGTGCGGCCGAAGACCCTGAAGGTCTTCCCGGAGCTGCGCCGGCTGGTCCACGAGTCGATCCTGGACTGAGCTTCATGCGAACGGGCGCCGGGTCAGACCAGGTTGGTCTCCGGGCGCGGGGCGTCGGCCGCGAACCGGCCGGCGCCGAGCGGGCGGACGTCCAGGAAGGGGACGCGCCCCAGGTAGAGGTCGCGGACCACCTCGCCGACGGCCGGTGCCTGGAGGAAGCCATGGCCGGAGAACCCGGTGGCGTACAGGAACCGGGAGACCGCAGGCGCCTCGCCGATCAGGGCGTTGTGGTCCGGGGTGTTCTCGTACAGACCCGCCCAGCCGCCGGTGCGGCGCAGGTCGAGCAGGGCCGGGGCGCGGCGTTCCATCGCGGCGTACAGGCGCGGGATCCAGCGGTCGTGGGTGTCGGTGGCGAAGCCGGGCCGCTCGTCGGGGTCGGACATGCCGAGCAGCAGGCCGGGGCCCTCGGCGTGGAAGTACAGGCTGGTCGTGAAGTCGATCGTCATGGGGAGCGCCGGCGGCAGCCCCGGGACCGGCTCGGTCACCGCGATCTGGCGGCGCAGCGGCTGCACCGGTAAGTCCACTCCGGCCATCGCACCGACCGCCCGCGACCAGGCGCCGGCCGCGCAGATCACCGTGTCGGTGGCGATCCGGCCGAGGGTGGTGTGCACGGCGGTGAGGTACCCGCCGTCCCGTTCGATGCCGGTGACCTCGGTGTGGCGCAGGACGCGGGCGCCGTGGGCGCGGGCGGCGGCCGCGTAGCCGTGCACGACGGACTCGGGAGTGCAGTGGCCGTCGTCCGGGGAGTACGCGGCGGCCAGCAGTCCGTCGGTGGTGATCAGCGGGGAGAGCCGGGCCGCCTCTTTCGGGGTGAGCATCCGGCTGGGCACGCCCAGATGGTTCTGGAGCCGGACACCCGCCTCGAAGGAGGCGACCTCCTCGGGGGTGGAGAGCAGGAAGAGGTAACCGACCCGGTGCAGCCCGATGTCGTACCCGATCTCCTGCCCGAAGCGGGCGAAGGCCTCTAAGCTGCGTGCGCCCAGCTGGATGTTGAGCTCGTCGGAGAACTGGGCGCGCACCCCGCCCGCTGCCTTCGAGGTGGATCCGGCGGCGAGTTCGTCGCGTTCGACGAGGACGACGTCACGGACGCCCGCACTCGCCAGGTGCCAGGCGATGCTGGTGCCCATCACCCCGCCGCCGATGATCACGACCTGGGCCCGGAGATTCACCTCAGGACCAGTGCGCCACGGCGTCCAGGTGGGGCAGCACGTGGTCCAGCCGCTCACGCTTGGTGCGCAGGTAGGTGATGTTGTTCTCGCACGGCTCGATCAGCAGCGGGACCGTTTCGGCGACGTCGATGCCGTGCCGTTCCAAGGACTCGCGCTTGCGCGGGTTGTTGGACATCAGGCGGACCGAACGCACCCCGAGGTCGCTCAGGATGCCGGCCGCGACCCCGTAGTCACGGGCGTCGACGGGCAGGCCGAGCGCGAGGTTCGCCTCCACCGTGTCCAGGCCCTCCGCCTGCAGCGCCATCGCCCGCAGCTTGCCGAGCAGGCCGATGCCGCGGCCCTCGTGCCCCCGCAGGTAGACGACGATGCCGCTGCCTTCGGCGACGACCGCGCGCAGTGCGGCGGCCAGCTGGTCACCGCACTCGCAGTGCTGGGAGCCGAACGCGTCCCCGGTCAGGCACTCGGAGTGCAGCCGGGTCAGCACCCGGTCGCTGTCGATGTCCCCGTAGACCAGGGCCACTTGCTCGTCACCGCGGTCGTGGTCCAGGTAGCCGACCGCCTGGAATTTCCCGTACACGGTGGGCAGCGGTGCATTTACGACGCGTTCCACGCCCGAACGCCGTGGGGACTTCGTGCCGAGGACGCCGATGTTTTCTGTCATGATCTGATTCCTAAGCAGAGACGAAAGGCCGTGAAAAGATGAGTGGTTCGGGCGCGCGTACGTCGGCGTACGGTTTGTTGCCGGCGGACACCACGGAAGAGGTACGGACCAGGGGGGCGAGCGTTTCAACACAGGTCGCCGTCCTTCCCGTCGGGAGCTTCGAGCAGCACGGCCGCTACCTTCCGCTCGCGACGGACACCCTCGTCGCCTGTGCCGTGGCCCGGGAGATCGCCGCCGGGTACCCGGTGCACCTGCTGCCGCCGGTGACGGTCTCCTGCTCGCACGAGCACGCCGCCTGGCCGGGGACCGTCAGCATCTCCGCGGTGACGCTGCACGCCGTGGTGACCGACATCGCCGCCTCGCTGCGCCGCTCGGGCGTCGAGGCGCTGGTCGTGGTCAACGGCCACGGCGGCAACTACGTGCTGGGCAACGTCGTGCAGGAGGCGTCCGCGCGCGGCGAGCGGCTGGCGCTGTACCCGGCCGCGGAGGACTGGGAGGCGGCGCTCACGAGGGCCGGGGTGGAGACCTCGGCGCTCACCGACATGCATGCCGGAGAAATCGAGACCTCCATTCTGCTGCACGCTCATCCCGAATTGGTCCGCCCTGGTTACGAGTCCGCCGATTTCACCGCTGACGACCGTCGTCATCTCCTCACCCTGGGAATGTCCGCCTATACCGAGTCGGGCGTCATCGGCCGTCCTTCCCTGGGGTCCGCGGAAAAGGGGAAGGAACTCCTGTCGAGCCTCGCGGATTCCTTCGGCGCGATTTTCGAACTGCTCACCGCGGGGCGGGAGTAGCGCAGTCCCGCGTACCAGCGGACGACCAGCACCACCAGGCCGGGCAGGGCCGCCACGAAGCTGAGGACGCCGTAGACCACGGCGGTGGCGAAGCCGCTGTCCGCGCCGAGGCCCGCCGCGGCGAACGCCCAGGCGGTGACGCCCTCCCGGGGGCCCCAGCCACCGACGTTCAGCGGCAGGCCCATGGCGACCAGGGCGAGGACGGCGATCGGCACGAGGACCGCCACGGACGCGGCCGAGCCCGCGACCCGGGCGGCCACCACGAACATCCCCACGTGTCCGGCGAGGATGGCCGCCGAGGACAGTGCGACACCCGGCCCGTTGCGCCGCGACAGCAGGGCCCGGCGGGCCTCGCCGAGGGTGGCGCGCAGGGCGCCGCCGCGCTTGCCCCGCGACTTGTTCATACGGACGGCGAGCACGATCGCGCACGCGCCGGCCACCCCGGCCGCCGCCAGCGGGGCGAAGCTGCGCACGTCGTCACGGACCGGCGAGGGCAGGATCAGCAGGGCGCCCGCGCCGAACACGGTCAACGCGATCTGCCCCGCGGTGCGTTCGAGGACGACGGCGCGGACCCCGCGCCCGATGTCGCCCTCGCTCTGCCCGTGCCGGACCGCCCGGTGCACGTCGCCGAGGACCCCGCCGGGCAGGGCCGCGTTCAGGAACAGCGCCCGGTAGTAGTCGCCGACCGCGGGTCCGAGCGGGAGCCGCAGCCCGAGACTGCGGGCCACCAACTGCCAGCGCCAGGCGCTGAGCACGGTCGTGACCGCGCCGACCGCCAGGCCGATGACCAGCGTCGGGGTGTCGATCCGGCGCAGTCCGTCGAGGAAGACGCCGGTGCCGAGCCGCCACAGCAGCACGGCGATGATGGCGGCTCCGGCGAGGGTGCCCAGGTGGGTGCGGAGGGCCCGGAGGCTCAGGCGCCGGGGCACGGCGAGCGGCGCGACGGGCGCGCTCTCCCGGACCAGGGTGGGGGTGCTCATGAGGCGCCTCCGGTCGGCCGGGCGAGCGCGAGCAGGTCGCTGTGGTGCACGACGACCCGCAGTTCACCGGCCGCGTTGGCGGCGAGCCGCTCGGCGAGATAGGCCTCGGCGCGCTCGGCCAGTTCCGGACGCTGCTCGACGGCGGCGCCGACCCAGCCGCGCAGCCACTGCTCGGTGAGCGCCTTCTCGTCGGGGCCGAGCCGCCACGCGCTGGGGTGCACCTTCACGGTGGCGCCCCGGTCGGCGAACGCCTCGCAGGCGGCCGTGACCGCGTCCGGGCCGAGCATCCCGCCGCGCCGCTGGTGGGCGTTGAACGCCTCGGCGAGCTCCGTGTCCAGCGGGTGGGAGGGGGTCAGCTCGACCCGCCCGGCGACCGACAGGGTGAGCAGCGCGGGGCAGCCGGCCCCGGCGCAGGCCGCGGCGAGGGTGTCGACCTCCTCCCGGGTGAGCACGTCCAGCAGGGCGGAGGCGGTCACCAGGGAGGCGCCGATCAGCGCGTCCGGGGTGAGCCGGGCGACGTCACCGCGGCGGGTCTCCACCGTGACCCGGCTGCCGTCGGCGGCCGCGCGGGGCGAGGCCACGGCGGCGAAGTGCAGCAGGTAGGGGTCGCGGTCGTGCAGGACCCAGTGCTGGGCGCCGTCCAGGCGGGGCGCCAGCCAGCGGCCCATGGAACCGGTGCCGCAGCCCAGGTCGTGCACGACCACGCCGCCGGCCTTGCCGGGGAGGTTGGCCAGCCGGATCCGCAGCGGGTCCAGCAGGTCGTGCGCCCGGGCGGCCGCGTCCGCGCTCTCCCGCAGCTCCAGCCACTCGGGGGCGTACCGCGGCGGTTCCTCGGGACCGGCCTCACGCAGCCGTACGGTGGCCCGCTCGCCCGGACGCACGACGGGACCCGCCCCGGCGATCACCCCGGAGGGCGCCTCTTCGCGTTCTCGTCCCACTCCTGCATCCGTAACATCCGTCGGTCCCGGCTGCGCGGGGATCGCGCCGACCGGAGTAGTGGTGGTGGTCTCGCTGGTCATGCCGCCCTCCGGGGTTCGTCAGGGAGCCTCAGCAGGACTCCGGCAAGGCTGCGGGCGGTGGTCGCCCAGCCGTCGAGCGCCGCCCGGCGGCCGCGCGCGGCGGCCTTGAGCCGACGGCGTACGTCCGCCTCGCCGAACCAGCCGCGCAGTTCGGCGGCGAGCGCGGCGGGGTCCTCCGGCGGCACGAGGATGCCGGGCACCCCGCCGTCGGGGGCGCGGCCGACCGCCTCCGGCAGGCCGCCGACGTCGGTGGCGAGCACCGGGATGCCGCGGGCGAGGGCCTCGGTGACGGCCATGCCGTAGGTCTCGGCGTACGAGGTGAGGACCATCAGGTCGGCGGCCGCGTAGCTGGCGTCGAGGTCGGCGCCGGAGCGGGGGCCGGCCAGGTGCAGCCGGTCGGTCAGGCCGTGTTCGGCGATGAGCGAGCGCAGGTGGGCGACGTACTCGGGGTCCTGGCCCAGTCCGCCGACGCAGGTGCAGGTCCACGGCAGGTCACGGACCGCCGCGAGCGCCTCGACCAGCCGGTGCTGGCCCTTGCGCGGGGTGACGGCGGCGACGCACAGCAGGTGCGAGACGCCGTCGGTGCCGCCGGCCAGCGGGGCGATGTCGGCGCCCGGGGCGGCGACGTGCACCCGGTCGGGGGCCAGGCCGTGGTGCGAGACCAGCCGTCGTACCGCCCAGTCGCTGGTCGCGATCACGGCGGGAACCGCGCGCAGCACCGCGCGCTCACGGGCGTCCAGGTCGGCGGCCACGGCCCGGTCGAGCCCGGTCTCGTCGCCGAGCGGCAGGTGCACGAGGACGGCGAGCCGCAGCCGTTCCGTCTCGGGGACGATGATCTCCGGGACGCCGCAGGCGACCAGGCCGTCGAGCAGGACGGCCGCCCCGTCGGGCAGTTCCCGCAGGGTGCGGGCGAGGCTGTCACGGGCGGCCTGCTCGGGGCGCGGCCAGGAGCCGGACACCACGTGCCGGGTGACCTGCCAGCCGAAGCCGGGCAGGTCCAGGCAGACCCGCCGGTCGTAGGCGTTGCCGCCGCTCGGCTGGGCCGGGTCGTCGACACCGCCCGGCATGACGAAGTGCATGTTGCGCAGGGACATGGGGAGGATCCCGATGTTCGCGGGGGCTTCGCCGGCGACGGTGCCCGCGCGCTGCGCGGGCACGTAGGTGAGGGCCGACGGGCGGCCGATGGCCATGTCGGTCACAGGGCACGCTCGTAACTCGCCCAGGCGACGTGCGATTCGTGGAGGGTGACGGTCAGTCCCGCGAGGCCCTTGGCGCCCTCGCCCAGCGCGCCCTTCGCGATGCGCTCGGCGAGCCGGTCCGCGATGACCTTCGCGAGGAACTCCGTG
The DNA here is from genome assembly GCF_014645815.1 of Streptomyces fuscichromogenes. Lineage (GTDB taxonomy): Bacteria > Actinomycetota > Actinomycetes > Streptomycetales > Streptomycetaceae > Streptomyces > Streptomyces fuscichromogenes. The sequence continues at coordinate 166,539 of NZ_BMML01000016.1, forward strand.
GAGGTGTTGATCCCGGCGAAGTCGGGCTCGCTGTCCAGGTTTCTGTAGTTCAGCTCGCTGACCACGGCCCCGAGTTCCTGGGTGGCGAGACCGATGTCGACGACGATGTTGTCGTCGTCCAGCTGCTCACGGCGGAAGGTGGCATCCACGAGGAACGTGGCGCCGTGCAGTCGCTGCGCGGGCCCGAACACCTCGCCGCGGAAGCTGTGGGCGATCATGATGTGATCGCGGACGGTGATGCTGAACAACGGACGACCCTCCAGGTGCGGCGCGTCTGGTCCACCGGCTGATCCCTGCCGGTGGATGCCCTTAATACGGCTCTTGGCTTTCCCGCGTTCAGTCCACTCTCACTCTTTTCTCAGGTCAGGACCTCTTGGCGGGCGGCACCGGACGGTAGTGGACGTTCCGTCAGCCGTTGTCGCCGTAGCGGACCCGGTGACAGAGGGCGGGAATCTCCCCGGAGGCGAGCTTCGGGAGCACCTCCGGCAGCTCCTCGAACACGCTTTCCCCTGTGATGAGGGCGTCCAGCGCCGGGTCGGCCAGCAGGTCCAGGGCCAGGGCGAGCCGGTCGGCGTAGCTGCGGCCGGCCCGGGCGGCCGGGGAGACGGTGCCGACCTGGCTGCTGCGCACGGTGAGGCGGCGGGAGTGGAACGCCTCGCCGAGCGGAAGGGCGATACGCCGGTCGCCGTACCAGCTGAGGTCCAGCACGGTGCCCTCGGGCGCGAGGAGTTCCAGTGCGCGGCTGAGGCCCTGCTCGGTGGCGCTGGCGTGCACGACGAGGTCGCAGTCGCCGAGGGCGTCCTCGGGGGCCGCGAAGTCCACGCCGAGGGCCCCGGCGGTCCTGGCGCGGGCCGGGTCGGCGTCGACCAGCTGGAGCCGCAGGCCGGGGAAGCGGGCGAGCAGGGCGGCGACCGAGCAGCCGACCATGCCGCCGCCGATCACCGCGATCCGGTCGCCGACCAGCGGCGCCGCGTCCCAGAGGGCGTTCACGGCGGTCTCGACAGTGCCCGCGAGTACCGCACGCGCCGGTGGTACCCGATCCGGTACCACCGTCACCGCGCTCACCGGAACGACGTAACGCGTCTGATGCGGATACAGGCAGAAGACCGTACGCCCGATCAGCCCATCGGGCCCCTGCTCGACCACGCCCACGTTGAGGTAGCCGTACTTGACCGGACCGGGGAACTCGCCCTCCTGGAACGGCGCCCGCATCACGGCGTGTTGGCTCTCCGGCACCCCGCCCCGGAACACCAGTGTCTCGGTGCCACGGCTGACTCCCGAGTACAGCGAGCGCACCAGTACCTCGCCCTCGCCGGGCTCCGTGAGGGTGACGTCACGCAGCTCTCCGTGGCCCGGGGAGCGGAGCCAGAACGCGCGGGCCGAGCGGTTCATCGGCATCCTCCTGAACGATCGGGAAGTTGTTCACGTACCGAGATGTGCACAAGCGAGAAGTGCACAGGCCGCGCACAGTACGCGGCGTTGATCGACTCTGTCACTCGGCCGGAGGACGTGCGGTGGCCCTGAACAACACTTACGAAGCCAGGCTGGTCCAGCAGGAGACCGCTGTGGGAGCGGGCGTACAGATCCTGTTGCTGGCCCTGCTAGGGACGGCGATCGGCATGGGGCCGGCCGGCTGGCTCGTGGGGCTCGCGTTCGCGATAGCCACCTGGGCGGTGCTCTCCCGGGCCCTGCACCGCAGCCGGCCGCGCTCCTTCGGCCCCGCCAACCGGGTGACCCTCGGCCGCGCGATCCTTGTCGGCGGCGTGACCGCCCTGGTCGCCGACTCCTTCGAGAGCTCCCCGCCGGTCACGCTGCTGGTCGGCCTGACGGCCGTGGCGCTCATCCTCGACGGCGTGGACGGCAAGGTGGCCCGCCGCACGGGTACGTCCACGGCCCTGGGCGCGCGCTTCGACATGGAGGTCGACGCGTTCCTGATCCTGGTGCTGAGCGTGTACGTGTCGACGCAGCTGGGCCCGTGGGTCCTCCTCATCGGCGGGATGCGCTACGCGTTCGTGGCGGCCGCGAAGGTCGCGCCCTGGCTGAACTCCCCGCTGCCGCACTCGATGGCCCGCAAGACGGTCGCCGCGATGCAGGGCATCTGCCTGCTGCTGGCGGGCGCGGACCTGCTGCCGCACCTGGCCAACCTGGGCGTGGCGCTGCTGGCGCTGGGCTCCCTGGTGTGGTCCTTCGGACGGGACGTGCTGTGGCTGTGGCGCAACGCGCGAGTGGCTGCGCAGGCCCTGCCGACGACAGAGCCGGCGGCCCCGGCGGCGGCCGACCTGGAACTCCGGGAGCTGGCCGCGGCCCGCTGACCCGCCACCAACGAAGAGGGCCCGAACCGGGGGATGGTTCGGGCCCTCTTCGTTGGCCTACGGGCGTGGGCCTACAAGTGTGGGCCAACAGGTGTGGGCCAACAGGTGTGGGCCAACAGGTGTGGGCCAACGGATGTCGGCCCACTCGCCTCGGCTACGACCGGGCGCCGCCCCGCGTCCGTACGACGGCGAACGCGGCCGCCGCCAGGCCCAGCGCGCCGACGATCAGGCCCGCGATGCCGAGGCCGCGCGCGGTGGAGTCGCTGGAGTCGGCGGCCGCGGTGGTCGCCTTGCCGCCGGTCTTCGCGGCCGGGGCCGCCGACGCCGCGGAGTCGTCCCCCGCCGCCGTGAGCTTGAGCGTCGGCGCCGGGTTCTCCGGCTCGTCGTCGCCGCTCTGCGCCTCCTCGATCCAGCGCACGACCTTGCCGTCGGAGTAGGTCTGGAGGGTCTTGAAGGTGAGCTGGTCGGTGTCCTCGGGCAGCTGCCCGAACGCGACGTCGAAGTCCTGGTACTGGCCGGCGCCGATCTTGCCGCCGGTCCAGGTGATCTCGGAGGCGGCCTCGGTGATGGTGCCGTCGTCGGTCTTCACGGGCGTCTTGAGCTTGGTGGTGGTCACCTTGGCGGTCCAGCCGTCCTGCGGGGTGACGAGGACGCCCAGGACCGGATGGTCGGTGGGCAGGTAGACCTGGACCTTGGTGGTGGCGGCGGTGTTCTCCTCGTTGGGCACCCGGAAGGTCAGGACTCCGTCGGTGGCGCCCTTGGCGTAGCTCTCGGGGTGGACGGTGACGTGCGCGGCGGCGACACCGGCGGCGGCGAGGACCGACGCGGCGGTGACCGCGGTGACGGTGGCGGCGCGGCGCAGGGTGCGGCGAGTGGCAGACATGGCAGACATGAGTGAGTGGATCTCCGTACGAGTGAAGTCTGTTAGAGAGTCTTACTGGTGTTAGACCGTGTACGGGATCGGGTTCGGGGGGCCGCGTCGGCTGACCGCGTGCCGGAGCGCCAGCAGTCGGCGGGGCCGTATCGGGCGGGCCGGGGCCCGGCGGGCGCCGTCGGCCGGGGCGGACAGCGGGGCCTTGCGCCACCAGGCGTACCAGGCGTACCAGGCGGCCAGACCTGGGACGAACGCGGCTGTCCGCCTCAGCAGCGACCACAGCGCGGCCTCACCGCGCCGCAGCCACCAGGAGGCGACGAGCGCGGCGACGACATGGGCGACGGTGGCGTGCGCGGTCAGGATGTGGACGTGCGGGTGCCGCTGCGCCATACCGGTCATGCCCGCCATGCGCGCCACGCCTGTCGCCGCATGGCCGTGCATGCGCATCGAGGTCATGTTCATGGCGTGCACGGGACCCGGGGTGACCGCGCGGGCCGCGTCGAAGCCGAAGTGCAGACCGGCCTGGGTGAGGAGCATGCCGGCGCCGATCTCCGGCAGCCCGCGCTCCCGTCCCGCGAGGGCGCGGCCCAGGGCGAACACGGCGGCGAATCCGGCCGCGTCGGCCCACAGCGGCGGCAGGTCGCCCATGGCGAGGCCGTGGCCGGCGGCAGCCAGCAGCACGCACACCGCGGCGAACACCGCGGCACGCAGGCTCCGTACCGCCGGTGACGCACTCATGGTGAGCGATCCTCCCACGGTGGTGGGATACGGGAGGCAGGGACGCCCCGTTCACTCCCGGCTGGGGTTTTCCGGTGCGTCGGCCATGGCTTCCTGTGGACGTGCGAGCGCCGGGCTGGGCGGCACCGCCCGGCCCGGCAGGGCACGGCACGGCGCGGCCGACGGCGACGGGCGTCCGGCCGAGGGGCAGCGGCACGACGACAGGAGCGGCGGGCGGCAGTCCGGCGGAGCCGGTCCGGTCGGCGGGCCGGGGCGCGCACGCCGCCCCGGAGCCGGACCCGGCCGTGCAGCGCCCCGGCCGGACGGGTGCCGCGCGGATCAGACCTAGGCCACGAACGCCACGAACGCCACGAACTCCGACCACCCGTCCCGGCCCACGGCGAAGTGCGGGCGGGACACGTCCTTGGAGTCCCTTACACAGACGGCCTGTTCGGCGACGGCGACCTCGATGCAGTCGTCCCCCTGGCTACCGCTGTAGCTGGACTTGAACCAGGTGAGTTCCGTCGTACTCATAGTTCTCCTCGCAGTCGCTCCAACAGGCCCTGCGATTCTTTGGGATTCAGGGCCTGCGAGCGCAGTGTGTCATAGCGCTGCTGCAGCAGGCTCACCTCTTTCACGTCACCGATCAGCCGCCCGTTCTGCTGCCCTTCCGAGTACGCGAACCGCCGCCCCTCCGCCGTCTCCAGCAGCCGCACAGGCCCATCCAGACACGCGTGCAACCCCGCCTCCAACGGCACGATCTGAAGCGTCACGTTGCGCAGGGCGGACCGCTCCAGCACATGGTCGTACATCTCGCGCATCCGCTCCGCGCCCCCGAACCGCCGCCGGAACACGTGCTCCTCGACGATGAAACTGAACGGCACGGTCGGCCGCTCGTACAGCATGCGCTGGCGCTTCATCCGCACGTCGAGCAGATTCTCCAGCCCCTCGTCGGTGACCACCGGAATGGTGCCGTCGAACACGGTCCGCGCGTATCCGTCCGACTGCAACAACCCCGGCACCAGCCTGCACTCGTACGTACCCAGACTGACCGCGATCCGCTCCAGCCGGGCCCACCGCCGGAACCAGACGGCCAGCCCCCTTTCCCCGCGCGTCAGGAACTGGGCCGCCTTCCGTAACGCCCCGGTGTTCCCCAGCACCTCCTCGGCCCGCTCGACGAACGCCCTGTCCGGCATCCGCCTCCCCAACTCCACGGACGCGACCGTGTGTTTGGAGAACCGCACCAGCTCGGCGAACTCGGTCCTGCTGTACCCGGCGTGCTCCCGCAGTGCCTGGACGACGGCCCCGAAGGTCCGCAGGCTGTCGGAGGGATCGGGTTCACGCTCCCCCTCACAGCCCGTCAGGTCGTCGCCGTCACTCTCGTCCACACCGTTCGTCATACGCGGCCACCTCCAGGTACGTACGCACTGCGCTCCCCCGCGATCAACTCACCCAGAGTGACCGCAATGTCGCGTACCGTCAACGGATTGCCCTCGTACGCTGACGCGGCGTACGAGCAGGCGGTCGCCCGGATCCGCCGGGCGCTGGAGCCGCGGGCGGCGTCACCGGAACCGGCGCGCGTCTCGCCGTAGCCGGCCGGGAGGTTGGTGCGGTGGACGCGGAACTCCCCTGGGCCGCGTCCACCGCGGTATGTGTCAGGCCGCCCGGCGGGCCTGTCCCCGGTGGGCGCGGATGATGTCCGCGTACCGGTGTCCGCTGCCCTTGATGGTGCGGACCTGGGTGCGGTAGTCGACGTGGACCAGGCCGAAGCGCTTGGCGTAGCCGTACGCCCACTCGAAGTTGTCCAGCAGCGACCAGGCGAAGTACCCGGCCAGCGGGGCACCCTTGCGGGCCGCCGAGGCGCAGGCCGCGAGGTGGGCGGCCAGGTACTCCTGGCGCTCGGGGTCGTCGACGGTGCCGTCGGGGCGGACCACGTCCGGGTAGGCGGAGCCGTTCTCGGTGACGTAGAGCTTGCGGGCGCCGTAAGCGTCCGTGAGGCGCAGCAGCAGGGTCTCGATGCCGCTCGCGTCGATCTCCCAGTCCATGCCGGTGCGCGGGACTCCGGGCCGGCGCACGGAGCGGGCGTACGGGGCCGGGCCGTTCGGGTCGTCCTCGATGTAGGCGGGGAAGTAGTAGTTCAGGCCCAGCCAGTCGAGCGGGGTGGCGATGGTCATCAAGTCACCCGGCTGTTCTGGGAGTTCGACGCCGTAGGTCTCGACCATGTCGGCGGGGAAGCCGCGGCCGTGCACCGGGTCCAGCCACCAGCGGTTGACGTGTCCGTCGTGGCGGCGGACGGCGGCCGCGTCCTCGGGGCGGTCCGTCGCGGCGAACACGGTGGAGAGGTTGTTCACGATGCCGACCTGGACGCCGGGCGCGGCGGCGCGGATCGCCTGGGCGGCCAGGCCATGGCCGAGGAGCAGGTGGTAGGAGGCGCGGACGGCGACCGTGAGGTCGGTCAGGCCGGGGGCCATGGTGCCCTCCAGGTGGCCGATCCAGGCCGAGCAGGAGGGTTCGTTGAGGGTGGTCCAGTGGTGGACGCGGTCGCCGAGGCGTTCGGCGACGACGGCTGCGTAGGCGGCGAAGTGCTCGGCGGTCGCCCGCTCCGGCCAGCCGCCCCGGTCCTGGAGGGCCTGCGGCAGGTCCCAGTGGTACAGGGTGACCGACGGGGTGATGCCGGCCGCCAGCAGGGCGTCGACCAACTCGTCGTAGAAGTCGAGGCCCTTGGCGTTGACCGGGCCGTCGCCATCGGGCCTCACGCGCGGCCAGGCGACCGACAACCGGTAGGCATTGACCCCCAGTTGCCCCATCAGGCCGATGTCCTCGCGCCAGCGGTGGTAGTGGTCGCAGGCGACGTCGCCGTTGTCGTCACCCGCGATCTTCCCCGGGGTGTGCGAGAAGGTGTCCCAGATGGAGGGCGAACGGCCGTCCTCGGCGACGGCTCCCTCGATCTGGTACGCCGCGGTTGCCGTGCCCCACAGGAAGTCGTGCGGGAGGGCGGCAAGGTCGATGGTCACGTAAGTCCCTTCGGAACTGGCTTCGTTGCGAGGTGGGTTCACTTGACGGCGCCGGCGGTCAGTCCGGCGACGAGATAGCGCTGGAGGAGCAGGAAACCGGCCACCACGGGGACGCTCACCACCAGCGAGGCGGCCATGATCTGGTTCCAGTACACGTCGTTGAGCGTGGAGTAGCCCTGGAGGCCGACGGCCAGCGTGCGGGTGGTGTCGTTGGTCATCACCGACGCGAACAGCACCTCGCCCCAGGCGGTCATGAAGGCGTAGACGGCGACCGCGACGATGCCGGGGATCGCGGCGGGTACGACGATCCGCAGCAGCGCGCCGAGCGGCCCGCAGCCGTCCACCAGCGCCGCCTCGTCCAGGTCCCTCGGCACCGAGTCGAAGTACCCGATCAGCATCCAGATCGAGAACGGCAGCGAGAAGGTCAGATAGGTGAGGATCAGGCCGCCGCGGGAGCCGAACAGGGCGATGCCGGTGGCGTTGCCGATGTTGACGTACAGGAGGAACAGCGGGAGCAGGAAGAGGATGCCCGGGAACATCTGCGTGGACAGCACGGTGACCGTGAAGACCCGCTTGCCGCGGAACTCGTAGCGGCTGACCGCGTAGGCGGCGAAGACCGCCACGACGACCGAGCAGAGGGTCGCCGCGACCGACACGATCAGCGAGTTCACGAAGTACCTGGCGAGCGGGACCGTCGACCAGATGTCGATGTACGGGCGTACGGTCAGTCCGCTCGGCAGCCAGCGGAACTTGCCGGTGACGTCCGCGAGGGGCTTGAGCGAGCTGGAGACCATCACGTACACGGGGACCAGCACGAAGCCGGTGAGCAGCGTGAGGAAGATCCGCCGGGACCACAGGAAGGACCGCGGCGGGGCCATCGGCGAACTGGGGCTAGACATCGGCGGTCCTCCGTCCGCGTGTGGTGAACACCAGGTACACGCCGGTCACCACCAGCAGGAAGAGCAGCAGGAGCACGGACATGGCCGAGCCGGTGCCGAAGTTCCAGGTGACGAAGGAGGCCTGGTAGATGTGGACCGAGATGAGGTCGGCGGCCTCCGGGGCTGACCTGCCGAACAGGACGTACGGCGTGTTGAAGTCGTTGAACGTCCAGAGGAAGAGGACGAGGACCAGGACCTGGTTGACCGGGCGCAGCGACGGCAGCGTGATCCGGCGGATCTGCTGCCACCTGCCCGCGCCGTCGAGGGCGGCGGCCTCGTACAGCTCCCTGGGGATGTTCTGCAGTCCGGCCGTCACGATCAGGAAGGCGAACGGCCAGCCCTTCCACACCGACACGGTCAGCAGGGCGTAGAAGCTGTTGTCGCCGATCAGCCAGAAGGACGGCTTGTCGGTGAGGTGCAGCTGGTCGTGCAGGACGTGGTTCACCAGGCCGTTGTCGTGCTGGAACATGAACACCCAGGTGATGACGGCCGCGTAGACCGGCAGCGCGTACGGCACCAGGAACAGGGCGCGCAGCAGGCCCCGGCCGCGGAAGGTGTCCTGCATGAACACCGCGGCGGCGGTGCCGATCAGCCAGCACAGGCCGACCGAGAGAAGGGTGAAGCCGACGGTGACGAGGAAGGAGTGCAACAGGGCCTTGCCGACCGGGGCGTTGAACTCGACCGACGTCCGGTAGTTGTCGAACGCGGCCCAGGGGGCGGTGGTCCAGTCCCGGATGTAGAACTGGGTGAGTTCCTTGAAGCTCATCACGACGCCGATGACCATCGGGATGAGGTGGACGAGGAGTTCGAGCAGCAGGGCGGGCAGCAGGAGCAGGTAGGGCAGTCCGATGCGGCGGATCCGCCCGGGGCGGCGGCCCGAGCCGCCCGCCGCCCCGGGAGAGTCCACCCGCGCCGGTTCCCGCACGGCGGTGGTGGTGGTCGTCATGGTGCTCAGGCCGCCGGCATCTGCTGCTGGGCCTTCGCCAGCTCGGCCTTCACGGAGTCGGTGGTGACGGCCTTTCCGGCGGCCGCGGCGGCGAAGAGGTTCTTCACGGCCGTACCGACGGTCGTCTCGAACTGGGACTCCGCGGCCACCTGGGGCAGCGCCGCGGCGCTGGTGGCGAGGGTGTTCTTGAGGACGGAGTTGGCGGGGGTGTTGAAGGCCGGGTCCTCCTGGGCCGCCTTGACCGGCGGGATGGAGCTGTAGGCGGTGTTGAGGATCTTCTGCTCGTCGTCGCTGGTCATGAACTTCACGAACTTGGCGGCGCCGTCGAGGTTCTTGGTGTTCTTGAAGACGGCCAGGTTGATGCCGGCGACCATCGAGTTGACCTGGGTGCCGGTGCCGGGGGTGCCGGACTGCACGGGCACCGGGGCGATGCCGTAGTCGCTGTCGCTCATGCCCTGCGACTTGAGGTTGGCGGAGGCCGACTGCCACAGCAGCATGGCCTGTTTGCCCTTGGCGAAGTCGCTGACGGACTGGTTCTGCGCGTACTCGGCGTCGCCGGTGGGGATGACCTTGTCCTTGGCCATCAGGTCGACGTACTGCTTGACCGCGGCGACGATGTTGTCGTTGGTGAAGTCCGGCTTGCCGTCGGAGGTGAAGAAGTCGGCGCCGTGCTGCTTGGCGAAGACGAAGGCGTGGTGGATGTTCTCCGACCCGTTGCCGCCCTCGGCGCCCAGCACCGACTTGCCCTTCGCCGATATCTTCTTGCCGTCGGCGATCAACTCGTCCCAGGTGACGGGGGGCTTGGCGATGCCGGCGTCGGCGAAGATCTTCTTGTTGTAGTAGAGCGCGTACGCCATCGAGTACAGCGGTACGGCTGCCGGGTCCTTGCCCGTGGCGCCCGTGGAGCCGAGCGCGGAGTCGACGAACCGGTCCTTGCCGCCGATCTTGGCGAGGTTCTCGGCGTCCCAGGGCAGCAGCGCGCCGGTCGCCTGCAGTGAGGCGCTCCAGGTGTTGCCGATGTTCAGCACGTCCGGGCCCTGGCCGGACGTGGTCGCGGTGAGGATCCGGTTGAGCAGGTCCGACCAGGGCACGACCTCCAGCTTGACCTTGATGCCGGTCTGCTTCTGGAACTTGTCGAGTTCCGGCTGGAGCACCTTCTTGTCGATCTCGATGCTGGCACCCTGGTTGGAGGCCCAGTAGGTGAGCGTCTTCGGGGAGTCGTCGGACCCGCCACCGGTGGACGAACCGCCACCGCAGGCCGTGGCCGCGAGGGCGAGGGACATGGTGACGGCGCCTACGGCCGCGGCTCGGATGCTGCGCATGGCTCCAGCTGTGCCTTTCCGGGAGACGAGAACCCCGAGAGGGCTTCGCGAAGGCCGGCGCCCGCGCGTGCGGACACCTGGGCCGTCGTTCGGCTCCCGAAGCCCCTCATGGCTTAATTTAGGACGTGAGTTAATCCCCGGAACAGTGGCTCGTCAAGGGATCCGGCACGGGTATCCGTGCAGGCGGGCCGGGGAACAGCCGGTTCCACGGCACCGGTACGCCCGCACCCGACGCCGTGACCTGGGCCGAAGCGGGGCGACCTGCGCGGAGCGGGACCGACCGCCGTTCCACAACGGTTGTGTTTCGACGGGCGGTGCGGGGGTCGGGGGGAGGGTGGGCGACGGCGGCGGGGGCCGGGGAGGTTGTCCCCGGCCCCCGCGCTGCGGGCTGCCCGGTCCCGCACGGGGCGGGGTCAGCGATCCGCACCCTGCGGCGTCACCGGGCCGGGCGGGGTCGGGGCGTGGCCCGACGGGCGGGTGGTGAAGGTGCCCCGGCCCTGGGTGCGGCCGCGCAACCGGGTCGCGTAGCCGAACAGTTCGGCCAGCGGCACGGTGGCGGTGAGCACCGCCCCGCCACCCCGGGCCGCGGCGGAACCGGTGACCCGGCCGCGCCGGGCGGCCAGGTCGCCGAGCACGCCGCCCACCGCGTCCTCGGGCACGGTGACCGTGACCTCCGCGACCGGCTCCAGGAGCGTCATCGCGCAGGCCCGCAGGGCCTCCCGCAGGCCGAGCCGGCCCGCCGTACGGAACGCCGTGTCGGAGGAGTCCTTCACATGCGTCGAGCCGTCGGTCAGCGTGACCCGCAGCCCCGTGACCGGATGCCCGCCAAGCGGACCCTCGGCGAGGGCGTCCCGGCAGCCTGCCTCGACGGCACGCACGTACTCCTGCGGCACCCGGCCGCCCACGACCGCCGACCGGAACTCGAAGCCGTCCTCGTGCCCGAGGGGCGCCACGTCCAGGACGACGTGCGCGAACTGCCCCGCCCCGCCGGTCTGGTGGACGTGCCGGTGGACGAAGCCGGTCACCCCGTGGACCACGGTCTCCCGGAAGGCGACCCGCGGCCGACCGACCGTGACCTCGGGGCCACCGTCCCGGCGGATCTTCTCCACCGCGACCTCCAGGTGCAGTTCCCCCATCCCGGACAGCACGGTCTGCCCGGTCTCGGCGTCGGCGCGCACCACCAGCGAGGGGTCCTCCTCGGCCAGCCGGGCCAGCGCCTGCGCCAGCCGGTCGGTGTCGGTACGGCGACGGGCCTCGACCGCGACCGACACCACCGGTTCCGCGGCGACCGGCGGTTCCAGCAGCAGCGGGGCGTCCGGAGCGCACAGCGTGGCGCCGGGGCGGGCCGACTTCAGCCCGACGACGGCGACGATGTCGCCCGCCACCGCGCGGTCCAGGGGCAGATGCCGGTCGGCCATGACACGCAGGATGCGCGCCACGCGTTCGGTACGGCGCGTCGCCGGGTCCCACACGGTGGCTCCCTTCTCGATCGTGCCCGAGTAGATCCGGACGTGGGTGAGGCGTCCGGTGGCGGTCGCGGTCACCTTGAACGCGAGCGCCGCGAACGGCCCTTCGGGGTCGGCGGCCCGCCGCTGCTCGGCGCCCTGGTGGGTACCGCGCACGGCGGGTACGTCGAGCGGCGAGGGCAGATACGCCACGGCCGCGTCGAGCAGCGGTTCGATGCCCCGGTTGCGGTAGGCGGAGCCGCAGAGCACGACGACGCCCTCGCCGGTCAGGGTGAGGTCGCGCAGCGCGCCGGCCAGGGTGGCGGCGGACAGCCGGCCGGGCGGCGCGCAGAACTCCTCCAGCGCGGCCGGGTGCAGCGCGGCCACCGCCTCCTCCAGCACGCGCCGTCGCCGTTCGGCCTCGGCACGCAACTCCTCGGGCACCGGCCCGATCACCGGCCCGGCGGCCGATTGCACCGACGGACCCGCCACGGATCCGTTCGCCGGTCCGGTCGCCGGTCCGTTCACCGGTCCGTTCGCCGGTCCCGGCACCGCCCTGCCGCCGTCGTCCGCCCAGACCAGCGCGCGCATGCGTACGAGGTCGACGACGCCGGTGAAGCCGTCCTCCGTGCCGATGGGCAACTGGACGACGAGCGGGACCGGGTGCAGACGGCCGCGGATCGACTCGACGGCTCTGTCGAGGTCGGCGCCCGCGCGGTCCAGCTTGTTGACGAAGGCGATCCTCGGGACGCCGTGCCGGTCGGCCTGCCGCCACACCGACTCGCTCTGCGGCTCGACGCCGGCGACCGCGTCGAAGACGGCGATCGCGCCGTCGAGGACGCGCAGGGAGCGTTCGACCTCGTCGGCGAAGTCGACGTGGCCGGGGGTGTCGATGAGGTTGACGCGGTGGCCGTTCCAGGCGCAGCTGACGGCCGCGGCGAAGATGGTGATGCCGCGGTCGCGTTCCTGGGGATCGAAATCGGTGACGGTGGTGCCGTCGTGGACCTCGCCGCGTTTGTGGATGGTACCGGTGGCGAAGAGGACGCGTTCGGTGACGGTGGTCTTTCCGGCGTCGACGTGGGCGAGGATGCCCAGGTTGCGAACGGCGGCCAGAGGACTGAGCGAGTTCGGGTGGAGTTCGGTGCGCATGGCCCGATGCCTTTCGAATGACGGTTCCCGGAATGACTCCCGGAAGGGGCAGCGCAATTTCCCGTGCGGCGAAGTTCACCGGTCATGACTGACGACGTGTCAATGCCGTGGCATATGCCGGTAGTTGATTGATCCGGTCGCGCGTCACGGAGTCCGGTACCGGCCGCGCAGCGGGCACCGGGGGGACGGGGACACGAGGATCACCTCGTAGCGGGAACGGGGAGAGGAGACGGCGGTGCGATCCCGCATGACCCTCTCCTCTCATTCGTCCGGACTCGTCGCGGCACGGCACCTGGAGCGCGTTCCGCGGCTACGGTGCGTGATACCGGGTGAGTGTAGGCAGGGGGTGCGGGACACGGCACCCGGTTTTCGACCGGCCGCTTCCGCCCGGCACTTCAGGAGAGCTCCCACGGCGTTCCCCGCGGCCCTCCCGCCGGTGCGAGGGGCCCGGCGGCCGGGCGGGGAGACCTGCGGGCACTTTCCGGAGATACCGGTTCGTTCCCTTTTCTCCGCTCCGCAGGGAATGGGGCGACTCGTTGTCCCGACATTTTCCGGACATTCATCTGGCCGGCATCGATAACTCCCCGCACCGGGAAGGCGCTTTCTGGATCGACGGACCAGAGCGGAGCCGTTCACCGGCAGAGACCGCCGCAACTCCAGCGATTGGCCGAAAAGCACGCTTTACGGCTCCCACAGGGACATCGGGACGCCGATCTCCGGCACCGGCACCGCCCAGCCCGGAAAGGACGTCCGGAACGCCCCGGATGCACATCATCCCGGGTGACGCGCACCGCGGACCTCCCTGAACCGGCACAGCGGGAGTTGGTGTGGAACATGTGTGGACATTCGGTGAAGTGCTGCTCATGGCTGAGAAATTGGGATCCCGCCCCGGGTTCCGGCGGGGTGCGCAATCGACGGGAAGTGGTCCGTCCCGGTGGCCGGTGAACGCTCTACCGCTCTACGAGCAGGCCTAATCTGATGCGCGGGCAGGCTGAATGGGCCCGGAAAGCGGACGGATTGGAATCGATTGGACACGGATAAGACGCGGAGAGCACCATTCGCCGCGCTGCGCCCGGATGCCACGATGCCGGTCGCCGCGCAGGTGCTCATCGCGGGGACGCTCTTCTCCCGGCTCGGTGACACGCTCGCCTCCCTGGGCCTGGTGCTGCACGCGGCGGACCGGGACATCCGCTTCGGGGTGACCGAGGTGATGCTCGCCGAACTCATCCCCACGGTCCTCGCGGCACCGCTGATCGGCTCCGTGGTGGACCGGTTCAGTGCGCGCGCGGTCTGCCTGTGGGCGCTGTTGGCCCAGGCGCTGGCCCTGGGCGCTGCCACCGCGGTCGGCGGATTCCACGCACGGGTGGCGCTGGTGGCGCTGTCGGCCCTGGCCGGCGTGGCCTCGGTGGCCGCCGGGTTCAAGATGCTGCCCGCCGTGTCCGGTGAGAAGCACACGGGCCGGGCGAACAGCCTGCTGACGGCGGGCCTCTCGGTCGCGGGGCTGATCGGCCCTCCCCTGGCCGGCTTCCTGAACTCCCGGTGGGGCACGCCCGTGCTGCTCGCGGTGGACGCCGCGTCCTTCCTGGTGCTCGCGGGCTGCACCATGCTGGCGGTGCCGAACACCGTGGACGTGGCGATCGGCCGCCGCCCCGCCACCAGGCTCGCGGACGGCTACCGGGCGCTGCGCGACGCGCCGGTGGTGGGCACGCTGATGCCGGCGCTGGCGGCGGCGATGGTGGCCACCAGCATCGAGAACGTCGCGGGCGTCTACTACCTGCGGGACGTCGTCAACGGCGACGACACCGTGTTCGGCCTCTTCCTGGCGACCTGGGCCCTCGGCTCCGTCCCGGGCGCGCTGCTCGCGGGCCGCGCGCGCTGGGCCGACCGGCACACCCTGCTGATCGTCGGCGGCGTGACGGGCATCGCGGTGGGCCTGCTCCTCACCGGTCTGATCCCGGTGGCCGCGGTGATCTTCCCGTTGTTCCTGATCGCGGGCTTCGGCAACGGCGCCTGCAACGTCGGCCTGCGCAACGCGGTGCACGCGCGCGTGCCGGCCGAGGTGCACGGCAGCGCCTGGGCCTGCTTCCAGGCGCTGTCCCGCAGCTGCATCGGCGTCGGCTACCTGCTGGGCACTCCCAACAGCGTGGTCTCCAGCCAGGGTCAGGTCATCATCTCGGGCGTCATCCCGCTGGTGGCCATGGTGTGGGCCGCCCTGGTCTTCGTCCGCCGCCGCGAGTCCACCGTGAGCGAGCCCTCCTCCTGAGCGACCGACCGGCTGGTCGGAAAGTAACGGAACCGAAGGCGACCGCAAAGTCCCTGCCCGCGTGCGCAGTTGACACCGGCGAGCCCGAATGGACGCAGTTGGTCTAGTCCTCTTGACGGAATGGCCTCGGCGGCGGTTTGGTATGTACCAAATCACGGCCCACCCCCACCACTCCGCCCTCGATGGGCATCCCGAAAGGGCCACTGTCATGCACCTGGCAAGATTTGCGGCCTCCGCGTGCGCCCTCGCACTCGCGGCCACCGGCGTCACCGTCGCGCTGGCCCCCGCCGGCAGCGCCGCGGGGAGCAGCGTCTACTCCGTGGCTCCCTACGTCGACATGTCGAACGGTCAGGAAGGACTGCTCGACACGGCCGTCACGGGCCACGGGCTCAAGGCCTACACGGCGGCCTTCGTGCTCGGCGAGGGCTGCACCCAGATCTGGGGCGACACGCTCCCCATCGGCAACGACTCCTACACCGACCCCGAGATCGCCAGGGCGAGGTCCGAGGGCGCCTCCGTCATCATCTCCTCCGGAGGGGCGAGCGGTGAGCCGCTCGCCTGGACGTGCGCCACCCAGAGCAGCATCGACGCCGGGTACCAGGCCGTCATCAACGACTACGGCGTCACCCAGCTCGACTTCGACGTCGAGGGCGCCGCCATCGCGGACACCGCCGCCGCGGCCCGCCAGATGCAGGCGATGAAGGACCTCAAGTCGGCCAACCCGAACCTGAGGTTCTCCATGACCCTGCCGGTGCTGACGAGCGGACTGACCGGCGACGGCGTCAACATCCTCAAGGCCGCCAAGACCGCCGGCATCAAGATCGACGTGGTCAACGTCATGACCATGGACTACTACGCGGGCACCGGCACCGAGATGGGGCAGGCCGCGGTCTCCGCGGCCAAGGCCACCCTGGCGCAGATGCAGTCCGTCGACTCCGGCTACACCTACGCCAACCTCGGCATCACGCCGATGATCGGCAGGAACGACGACGGGTCCACCTTCACGCTCGCGGACGCCGGGACGGTGGAGAGCTTCGCCGCGCAGAACGGTGTCGGGCGACTGTCGTTCTGGTCGGCCAACCGGGACCAGCCGTGCGGCGGCAGCGCCAACTCGCTGTCCACGTGCAGCGAGATCAGCCAGAACCCGCTGGCGTTCACCGACGCGTTCGTGCCCTACGAGGGCGGCACGGGCGGCGGCGGAGGCGCCACCACCGACTTCTCGCTGTCCCTGTCGCCGGGTTCCGCCTCGGTAGCCCAGGGCGGTTCGGCGACCGCGACCGTCGCCACGGCCGTCACCTCCGGCAGCGCCGAGTCGGTCGGCCTCACCGCCTCCGGCGCGCCCTCGGGTGTCAGCGTCTCCTTCTCCCCCACCTCCGTGACGTCCGGCGGCAGTTCGACGCTGACGGCGACGGTCGGCTCG
Organism: Streptomyces fuscichromogenes; assembly: GCF_014645815.1. Taxonomy (GTDB): domain Bacteria; phylum Actinomycetota; class Actinomycetes; order Streptomycetales; family Streptomycetaceae; genus Streptomyces; species Streptomyces fuscichromogenes. Next base: position 182,939 of record NZ_BMML01000016.1, read on the forward strand.
TCCGTCGCCGCGGGCACCTACCCGATCACCGTCACGGGCACCGCCGCCAGTGGCGGCCACAGCGCCACCTACTCGCTCACGGTCACCTCCTCCGGCGGCGGCGGGGGCGGCGGGGGCTCGCTGGCCAACGCGGGCTTCGAGACCGGCAGTACGAGCCCCTGGACCTGCGCGGGCGGCAGCTCGGTGGTCTCCGGCCCGGTCCACAGCGGCAGCCACAGCCTCCAGGTCACGCCGAGTTCCAGCAGCACCGGCGAATGCGACCAGACCGTCACCCTGTCCGCCAACCACACCTACACCCTCACCGCCTGGGTGCAGGGCCCGTACGCCTACATCGGGGTCAGCGGCGGCGCCGGCGCGAGCACCTGGTCCAACAGCGGCAGCTGGAACCAGCTCACGGTCGGCTTCACCACCGGCAGCAGCGGGACGGTCACCGTCTACGTCCACGGCTGGTACGGCCAGTCCGACGTGAACGCGGACGACTTCACCCTCGGCTGAGCACGGTCACCTCGACGAGGGGGGCCGGTCCCCCGGGCACACGCCCGGGGAACCGGCCCCCCTCTCACAGGTGCTGCCGTGCCGCCTTACGCCCTACTGGCCGAAGCCGTAGGCGAAGAGGTGGTCGGTGCCCGAGGAACCGGTCACCGGCAGCGTCACCGACGCGACCTGCTTGGACGGATCCAGCGGGACCTTCGTGGCGAAGACATAGGTCTTCACGCCGTCCCGGCCGCCGCTCCCGGTGTTCCGGTAGGCGGTCGTGACGGCCGTGGTGTCACCCGGCAGCGGCTTGCTCGGTCCGCCGTTGAGCGTCCAGTCGGAGAAGCCGACCGTCGCCTGCGAGGTGCTGCCGTCGGTGTAGGTGACGGTCAGCGTGCCCGAGACCCCGTCGGTGGGCGCGTTGACCGCCGCGCCCAGCAGACCCAGCGACGCCCCCGAGGTGCCGGCCGGCATCGGGAGGGTCTGGCCGGCCATCTCCAGGTTGTCGAGCTGACCGGAGGTCACCGTCGGCCAGGTGTAGGAGACGCCGTCGACCGTGAGGGGGGAGCCGCTCGTGACGCCGGCCGCCGCCAGCGCGTTCTGCGAGTAGGCCCAGCCGCCGCCGTCGAAGCCGCCCGAGTAGGTGGTGCCGTCGGGGTAGACGCCCTCGTTGGTGGCGTACGGCCACAGCGCGCCGGGCTTGGCGACGGCCACCCGGAGGGCCGCCCCGGACAGTGCCGTACCCGTGCTGTGGTCGGTGAGGGCGAAGGGGACCCGGTACGTCCCCTCGTCCGCGCCCGCCGTCACGTGGACCTTCGCCTCGGCGCTGCCGGAGGCGGGCACCGTCAGTGAGCCGGACGCCGTGTCGAGCGTGACGCCCGAGGGCGCCGTCGCCGTCCAGTCGACCGTGACGGCCTTGCCGCCGAGGTTGGTCACGTCGAGCGTGCTGTCACCGCCGGTACCCGGCTGGAGGACCAGGCCGTTGGCGGGACCGGTCGCGGCCAGCACCCGGCCGCCGCCCGTGGTGTCCGACGGCGGCACCGCCGACGCTCCGGACGCCCAGGAGGTGTTCGGCCGGGTGCCGAGCGTGTAGTCGAGCGTGCCCGCGCCCTCGAACTGCCCGAACGTCAGCCAGGAGGCCTGCCACGCCTTGCCCCTGACGTTCAGGGACTGCACGTACGGCGCGTCGGGCGCGGCCTGCGGCGCGTCGATCCGCACCGTCCTGCCGTTCCCGAGGGTCACCTGGGCCGCCGGGAACGCCGGGCTGCCGAGCACCAGGGTGTCCGTGCCCGGGGTCTCCGGGTACATGCCGAGCTCGGACCAGACGTACCAGGAGCTCATGGCGCCGAGGTCGTCGTTGCCGAAGGAGCCGACGGGGGCGTTGAAGTACAGGTGCTGCTGGGCGTCGCGGACGGCCGCCTGGGTCTTCCACGGCTGGCCGGTGTAGTCGTACTCCCAGGGGATCTCCACACTGGGCTCGTTGCTCAGGTCGGCGTCGGTGCTGCCGGGGTCGGTGATGTCGTCCAGGAGGCTGTCCAGGTAGGACGAGTACGCCTTGGCGCCCCCGCGGGCCTGGATGAGCTCTTGCAGGTTGAACGGGACCATCGGGGTGTACTGGGCCGACGTGCCCTCCACGAAGCCGTTGGAGGTGCCGGGGGTGAACCCGGTCGCGAACTGGCCGTCCTTGTTCCTGGCCTGGAGGTAGCCGGACTGCGGGTTGAAGACGTTCATCCAGTCCTGGGCGCGGGTGGCGAACTTCGTGTAGACGTCCGTCCTGCCCAGCGACTTCGCGAAGGCGGCCAGGGCGTAGTCGGCGGAGTCGTACTCCAGTTGGGTGGAGACCGGGCCGTAGAAGTTGCAGCAGTTGTAGTCGTTCTCGTCCAGCGGGAGGTAGCCCTTGGCGTCCCGGACCGGCTCGCCGGGGCGGTCGTTGTTCGGGACGGTGGCCTCGTGCCGGAGGGCGGCGAGGGCCTTGGCCGTGTCGAAGCCCCGCGCGCCGAAGGCGTACGCGTCGGTGATGATGCCGGCGGCCGGGTCGCCGACCATCACGTAGCTCTCACCGTTGTTCGAGGCCCACTTGGGCAGCAGACCCGTCTGGTCGTAGCCGTTGAGCATCGAGGTGACGACGTCACTGGCGACCTCGGGCTCGACCAGTGCCATCAGCTGGGTCTGGGAGCGGTAGGTGTCCCAGCCCGAGTAGTTGGCGTACTGGGCCTTCTGTCCCTTGGCCAGCTTGTGGATCTGGTTGTCCATGCCCATGTACTGGCCGTTGTCGTCCGAGAAGACGTTCGGGTGCAGCAGGGCGTGGTACAGCGCGGTGTAGAACTGCGTCTGCTGGTCGGCGGATCCGCCGCCCACCCGGATCTTCTTCAGCACCGTGTTCCAGGCGTCGTGGTTGGCCTTCTCGACGGCACCCACGTTCCAGTTCCTGATCTCCGTGCCGAGGTTCTTCGTCGCGTTGGCGTCGCTCGTGTACGAGATGCCGACCTTCGCCGTCACCGTGCGGTGCGCGGAGGTGTCGAAGGTGAGGTACATGCCGTTGGCGCCGGTGGTGGGCGGCTCGGCGGCGCGGGAGGCCTTGGCGGCGGTGCCGTGGACCGTCGGGGCCGGCTTCGCCGGGACGGTGAAGTGCTTCTCCTTCAGCGGCGCCCACGTGGACGTCTGCGGGGCCTTGCCGACCTTGCCCGCCTTCAGCGACTTCGCGTCCGGGGTGATGGTGCTGCCGACCCAGGTGCCGCTCGCGGCGAACGGCCGGTCGAACTTGATGTCGAAGTGCAGCGTGTACCGGTTGCTCGCGCCGCAGAAGTGGCCGCTGTCGATCGCGCCGCTGATCTCCTTGCCGTTCACGACCTGGACGCGGGTCCCGTCCACCTGGGTGGCGCCCCCGCTGAGCTTGAACAGCAGGTTCGCCTGCTGTCCCGCGGGGAACGTGAAGCTGCCCAGACCGGCGCGGGTGGTGTCGGTCAGCTCGGTCCTGACCCCGCCTGCGTCGGTGACCTTGTAGGACCCGACGGCGGCCTGCTCGTCGGCGTGGCTGAAACCGACCGACGTGCCGCCGAGGTCGCCCGAGAGCGCGCCGGTCACCGGCAGGACGGGCAGGTCGCCCGCGACCGGGCAGCCCGGTCCGGAGACGTGGGTGAGGCTGAAGCCGGAGAGCTTCTTGTCGGCGTACTCGTAGCCGCCGCCGTCGGGGCGGTTCGGCGTCGTGTCGGGGCCCCACTGCACCATGCCGGCCGGCATGTCGGGACCGGGGAAGGTGTCCACCGCACCGGAGGTGCCGATGAGGGGGTTGACGAGGGACGCGGGGTCGGCCACGAGGGCCGGTCTCGCGGTGCTCGCGGCATGCGCGCTGCCGACCGTCGAGAGCGGCAGGGCGGCCATGCCCAGGACGCAGACCACGGCAAGGCGCCCGCGGAATCCTGCTCTGGTGGGGGGTGGTGCGGCTGAACGTCGGGGTCTCACCATCGGTTGCCTCCGCAGCAGTTCGTGCTTCGCACATCAGGTGTCGGCGCGCCGAGAAGCGCCGGAGAGCCAGGCGACAGGCAACGGACCGGGTCGCGACTGCACGGCCTGACAACGTTGCCATACACGAGTGTCGAGTGAAACGCCTGCGCTTGCGGCATGTCAACGAGGCCAACAGGACTTTCTGCGAGCGAAGTTCACGGCGTGGGCCGCGCCGGGCCCGACGCCGGGATTCCTTGCGGGAGTTACGGCCTGTGGGCAACAGCCGCCCTACAGCCCCCGGGTGACGTGACTCAGCGCGTCGGCGAGCTGTTCGCGGTGGCTCCGCAGCGCCTCGGGGGTGATGCCCTTCTCGGCCACGGCGCGGGCCAGGTCGTCGGTCGTCACCTTGAGCACGGCGCTCATGGTGGCGGCCCGCATACGCACGTCGAGCAGGTCGGCGGACCCGCCCGCGCGGTCGGCGAGCACCTCGGCGAACGTTTCCTCCGCACGCTCCCGCAGGACCAGGTAGACGGCCCGCAACCCGGGTTCGTCGCGGGTCATCCGGATCACGGTGAGGACCGCCTCGGCGTCCCCGTCGGACGACCCGTCGGGGGCGGGCCGGTAGGAGGCGCGCAGATGCTCCGTCAGGTCCGCCTGGGCCGGCCAGGCCCGCAGGACCTCCTGGAAGGCCGCGACCGACTGGGTGAGCAGCGGCTCGACGCAGCTCTCCTTGCTCGGGAACCAGCGCCACAGCGTGCGCTCCGAGACGCCGGCCGCCCGCGCTATCTGCTCGCCGGAGGTGGCGGCCACTCCCTGTGCAGCGAACAGCCGGACCGCGTGACGGGAGATGTCCAGACGCCGATGCCGCCGCTGCCGCTCGCTCACCGGGGGCCGTCCCCGGCGGGGCGCCATCGGGCCACTGCCCACCGTCACGTCCTCCATCGGGCGATCCAACCATGCCCGGACCGCGGGACGACTGGCCGAAAACATTATTGGCAGTCACTGACAATAAAGTGTTACGGTCGAAATGCCGGAAGATCGCGTTCCGAGGTCCAGGAGGAGGACCATGAACGGTGCCGCCGAGCGTTCACAACTTCCCTTCGCACGGCCGAACGTGCTCGAACTCGCACCTCTGTACGAGGTGCTGCGCCGGGAGGCGCCGATCACGCCGGTCACCACACCGGCCGGGGACCCGGCCTGGCTGGTCACCCGCTTCGACGAGGTGCGCGAGCTCCTCGGCGACAAGCGGCTCGGCCGCTCCCATCCCGAGCCGGAGCGGGCGTCCCGCATCACGACCGCCGCGGTGCAGGAGGGCCCCTCGGGCGACTACGCCACCGAGGAGGCCGACCACACCCGGATGCGCCGGCTGCTGACCCCGGCCTTCTCCGCCCGGCGCATGGTGATGCTCTCCGATCACGTACGGCACCTGGTGGACGACTGCATCGACCGGCTGACCGCCGAGCGAGCCGCGGCCCCCGACGGGGTGGTCGACCTGCACGCCGGGCTGGCCTTCCCGGTGCCGGTCGCCGTCATCTGCCGACTGCTCGGCGCACCCGAGAGCGACCGTGAGTACTTCTCCGCGCTGTCGGGGCGCATGGCCGACTACGCCATCGGCGACGAGGCCGAACGGGCCCGGGAGGAGTTCAACCAGTACATGACCACTCTGGCCGAGGCCAAGCGCGCCCGGCCGGGCGAGGACGTCATCTCCGACCTCGTGCGCGCACAGAGCGCCGACGCGGACTTCGACTACGACGAGATGATCAGGCTCTGTGTCGGCCTGCTGTTCGCCGGGCACGAGACCACCGTCAACCGCATCGGGCTGGGCACGCTCTTCCTGCTCACCCGCCCCGGCCAGTGGCGGGCGCTGAGCGCCGACCCGGCCGGCCGCGTCAACGCCACCGTCGAGGAGATCATGCGCCTCGGCGCGCCCGGCGACCTCGGCCTGCTGCGCTACGCCCACACCGACGTCGACGTCGCCGGGGTCACCATCCGGTGCGGCGACGCCGTGATCCTCTCCGTCAACTCGGCCAACCGCGACGCGGCCGCCTACCGCGACGCCGAGACCTTCGACCCCGACCGTCCGGAACGCAACCACCTCGGATTCGGCCACGGCCCGCACTTCTGCATCGGGGCGAGCCTGGCCCGCACGGAGCTGCGCATCGTCTTCACCGCCCTGGCCGAGCGCCTGCCCGGTCTGCGGCTCGCCAAGGACGTCGACGAGCTGGAGGTGCGCACCACCCTCACCGGCGGGGTCAGCGAGCTTCCCGTGACCTGGTGAGGGCGGTGCGGCCGCCGGGTCAGTCCTCGTCGCGCAGCCGGGCCGCCAGGGAGGCCAGCGGCTCGGTCTCCTCGGTGTGGCCCAGGGCACCGAGGCGGGCGACCGCCGCGTCGAGGCGGGCCAGGGCGGGGGCGGGACGTTCCAGGTAGAGGCCCTCCATGACAGCCGCGAGCCGAACGCACTCGGCCCACTCACCGACATGGTCCTTGTCGTCGGCCCCGGACTCGGACCCAGCCCCGGCCCCGGACTCGGATCCGGGTTCGCCGAGCAAGGTGAGTGCCTCTTCCAGGGCGGTCAGGGCGGTCTCGTACTCACCGGCGTAGGCGTTGACCCGGCCGTGTTCGTAGGCGAGAGCGCTGTCCAGGTCGCGGCCGCCGGCCTCGTACCCCGCGGCGCGGGCCTCGTCGGCGATCCGGCCCGCGTCGGCGAGCAGGGCGAGGGCGTCGGCGAGGCCCTCGGCACCCTGCTGCTGGGCCTGGAGGCGGGCGAGTTCGCGCAGGCAGTTGCTGAGCTGCTCGTAGCGCGGGGTCCGGGCGTGCGCGGCGAGGGCCTGGTCCGCGGCCTCCCGGGCGCGGCCGAACTCACCGGCCTCGGCGAGGAGTACGGCGGTCTCCGCGGCGATCATGGCATGGCTCGCGGGGTCGTCGTCCCAGCCGGCCGACTCGGCCGCGAGGGCGGCGTACTCCGCCGTGGCGGCCTTCAGGTCCTCCCCCGCGTGCAGGGCGCGGGCGCGGCTGAGGCGCAACTGGGCGACGAGCCGGTCGTCCACCTCCCCGGCGGCGACGTCCGGTTCGGCCAGGAGGGAGTCGAGCAGCGCGATGCAGTCCTCGACCCGGCCCAGTTCGAGGCTGAGCTGCGCCGCGTTGCTGTAGGTGCAGAACGCGTCGAGCCGACTGCCGTGGCGCAGTTCCAGCTCCGCGGAGCGCGTCAGGTGCCGCAGTGCCTCGTCGGGGCGGCCCAGACGCATACAGGTCTGCGCGAGGTCGCCGTGCAGGCGGGCGGTGCCCACGGCGTCGGCGGGCCATTCGGCGGCCAGGCGCAGCGCCTCGGTCAGGTCCGCGTGGGCCGCCTGCGCGTCCCGCAGGCCCAGCCGGATCCGCCCGCGCAGTCCGAACGCGTGGGGCAGGTGCCAGGCCGGGCCGTGTGCCCTGAGCCGGTCGACGAGGGCATCGGTCGCGCTGACCGCCGCGGGCAGGTCGCCGCAGAGGGCGTGGGTGCCGGCCCGCAGCAGCAGGGCGCCGGAGATCTGCCCGGCGATGTCGTGCCGGACGGCGAACTCCTCCAGCCGTTCCACCTCGGCGAGGACCGGCTCGACATGCTCCTCGTCGCGGGACGCCTGGAACCGCAGGCCGAGCACGGTCGCCCGCAGCCGCAGCAGACGGGCCTCCTGGTACGGGGCGAGGTCGCCGGCCGCCTCGTGGAGTCGGACCATGGACGCGTGGGCGTCGGTCAGCGCGGCGGCCCTCGCCTCGGCCTCGTCGGCGTCCTGCGGGGCGATCTGCGCGGCGGCGAGCAGGGCACTGGCGCGGCTGACCGCCGCCCGCCCCGGCTCCGCGGCGTCGTCGTACAGGCCCGCGGCCTCCTCGTAGCGGGCGGCGGCCTCGTCGAACAGGTCCTTCTCGCCCAGCCGGCCCGCCTCGTCGGCCAGCAGGTCCGCGCGCAGCCGTGCGAACGGTCCCGCGGCCGGGTCGTCGGGGTGGACGTAGTCGGGGGCGGTGGCGAGTGTGCGCAGCCGTGCCCACTGGGCCGTCGCGTCCGGATGTCCCTCGGCCGCCGACTTCCGGGCCCGGGTGATGAGTTCGGGCAGCGACTCGGGGACGGGGGCGGCCGTGCGGGCGGCGGCCGGCACGGCGGCCGGGGCCACGTCGTCGAGGCCGCGGGTGCGCAGGGTCAGTTCGAGCGCGTCCAGGAGCGGGGCCCGGTCGAGGCGGGCGCTGCGCCGGTCGGTGTGGGCCGTGGTGCCGTTGCGGGCGTCGAAGCGGGCGGCGAGGTCGTCGGCCCGGCCGCGGATCTCGGCGCGCAGGCCGGCCACCGTCCAGGTGCGGCCGGGGTATCCGGCGGCGGGCAGGCCGCCGTGGCCGAGGGACTCGACGCGCTGGAGGAGGACCTCCGTGCCGGTGAGGAAACTCAGCTGGTCCAGCGGCGATTCGACCTCGTCGAACAGGTTCCGGTTCTCGGCGAGGAGTTCCAGACCGCGTGCCTCGTTGCCGGTGAGCGCGCAGAACTCCAGGTGCCGGCCGATCTCGCCGGACATCGAGGGGTTGCGGCGGCAGCCGCGGTAGCCGGCGAGGTGCAGCTCGCGGGCCCGGTCGGCGCCGCCGGTGCGCAGCAGCGGAAGCAGCGCGTAGGAGACGGAGCGGGCGGGCTCCTCCTGGCAGGACTCCTGCCCGGCCAGGACGGACTCCCAGGTGCGCAGCGCCCGTTCGTCGTCGCCGGCCGCGAGGTGGTGGCGGGCGCGCTCGCAGATCTCGCAGGCCTCGCAGTCGCTGAGCCGGGTGCGGGCCCGCCCTGCCCACAGCTCGTAGGCCAGGTCGGCGTCCTCGCCGACGTGGGCGGCGAGTTGGTACGCCTGTCCGTAGTAGGGCTGGAGTTCGAGACCGGCCTTCTCGTACCGGTCGCGCATCTCGGTCAGCCACTGGCGCAGGCCGGCCAGGGGGATCTCGGGCAGCGCGAGCAGGGCGCCTGCGACCCACTTGAACCGCCAGAACAGGGTGTGCCGCAGCCGCTCGTCGAAGGCGTCGGGCTGCTCGTCGAAGAGGGTGAGCACCCGGGCGAAGACCACCGGGGACTTCCTGGGTTCGGAGCCGTAGTGGTACGCCTTCTGGAGGGCGAGGAGCGCGTGCGCGAGCGGCCGGGGCTCGGCGAACTGCTCGGCCGCGTCGACGAGTTCCTCGGCGGTGACGGTGCGGGTACGGCCGTAGGGGCGCCGGTCGTTGTCCTGGAGCGCCTGGTACAGCTCGTCCGTGTTCTGCGGATGGGGTGCGGTGGGCATCGTCAGCTGTCCTTGCGGAGGGCGTGGGCGAGGAGGTCGAGGAAGGAGCGGTTGATGAGGCTCGACTCGGCGGGCCTGAGCGGGCGGCGGGACAGCATCGCGGCCTGCCCGTAGAGGGCTTCGGCGCTGGTTCGGGCCAGTTCGGGTTCGTCGATGGTGACGGCCGTACGGACCAGCGGGTTGAGCTGGTTGAGGATCAGCTGGGCCCGCGGGGCCTCCTGGCGCAGGTGGCCGAGGATGTCGCCCCACACGCCGCCCTGCTGCTCGCGGGCGAGCTGGGAGCGGGTGCGTTCGTGCCGGGCCTCGCGGCTGTCCAGGAGGAGGGCGGGGGCGGAGGCGGGCTGGAAGGTGCGCAGTGCGACATCGCAGTCGAAGACGGCGAGGGCGTCGCGGGCCAGCGCGAGGTAGGCCGCGGCGGCCAGTTCCGTCTCCCGGTCGACGGGGTCGAGGTGCGCGGTGAGGGTGCCCGGGTCGAGGTCGGCGACGGCGACCTCGGGCCTGATCTCCGGCAGCCGGTGGACCAGTTCACGGTCGTAGGTGTAACCGCCGTTGACGACGCCCAGCCCGGCGGCCGCGGCGATCGCCGCCACCTGCCGGAACTCCTCCACGCTGGCGGTCACCAGCACGGTGCGGTGGGCGCGCGCGAACTCGTCCAGGGTGGCGTGTCCGTCGGTGGTCTCGAACGGCAGCCACGGCAGCAGCATCCGCAGGATCTCGTCGTCGTGCACGGCCAGGGACTTCACGGCCAGGTGGTGGGTCTGGAGGAAACGGCCCAGGAGGTCGGGGTCGCTGGCGGCGGTCCGGGCGATCCACGCGCGCAGCCGTTCGGCGAGGGCGTCACGGACGGCGGCGAGGGTGTCGTCCTCGTACAGGGACTCGCGGGACGCGGTCGGCCGCAGGCTCTCGGCGTCGAGGACGCAGCGGACGAAGAACGCCCACTCGGGCAGGATCTCCTCGGCCCGCTCGGACAGCAGCATGCCCTTGACGTGCACGCGGTGGCCGTGGCGGCGCCCGGCCGGCACCGCCTCGGGCAGCACGCACGCGATGCCCTTCAGACCCACGGCGGGCAGGTCGAGGTCGATGGTGTCCAGCGGGGTGAATCCGAGGATCTCCTCGCCGTACGCGGCCAGCGCGCGGGAGCGTGCGCCCGGTGTGGGGTAGGCACGCGCCCAGGGGGCGGGCTCGGGGTTGACGGCCGCGCCGGGACCGCCGGTGCCGTCGTCGAAGGTCACCGGGTGCCGCAGCAGGGAGCCGAAGTGCCGTGCGAGGGACAGCACGTGGACCGGCCGGGTCCACTCGGCGCTGTCGGCGCGGGGCGTCAGCGTGACGGTGGTGCCGGGCCGCGGGCGGGCGGTGGTGGGCAGGGTGCGCACGGAGTAGCTGCCGTCACCGCGGCCCCGCCACTCGACGGCGGGGGCGTCGGGCGTGCGGGCGGAACGGCTCACGACGTGGATCTCGTCGGCGACCAGGAAGCAGGAGAGCAGGCCGATGCCGAACTGGCCGATGAAGTCGGCACGTTGCTCGGCGACCTGGTCGGCGCGCTTGCTGCTGCGGCCGATGGTGGCGAGGAAGGTGTGCACGTCGGCCTCGGTGAGACCGACGCCGTCGTCCTCCACCCGGACCACCGAACCGTCGGCGTACACGCGGATGCCGAACGCGTCGGCGGGGGCGCCCGGTTCGAGGCCGTGCCGGGCGGTCAGCGCGTCCACCGCGTTCTGCAGGAGCTCGCGCAGGTAGACGCGGGGGCTGGAGTAGAGGTGGTGGGAGAGGAGGTCGACGAGGCCGCGCAGGTCCACCTGGAAGGTGCGGTCGGCGCCGTCCGCGCTCACGCGGGCGTGGGGCAGAGTCATCAAGGAGTCCGGGGTGGGGTGGAGTGGTCGGAGGATGGCGGGTGTGGCGTGCCGGGCGGCGCGGGAGACACCGGTGCCGGCTGCCGCCGGTTCAGGCGCGGCGCCGGAAGCGGGCGTACGCCTTCTCCGGCTGCGCCATGTAGACCCAGGGCCACCGGGTGAAGGCGCCGTCCAGCTCGTGGTAGACGCGTGGGGCCACGACGCTCTCGGCGGCCAGCGACAGGGCCATGGCGAAGATGTTGAAGTCCTCCTGCCAGCCCGGGTGCCGCCGGTGGTCGGGGTGGAGGATGCTGCGCCTGGCCACGTCCCTCAACTCGCGCTGGATCTCAGGGGTGTCGAGGCAGCTCTTGTCGTCGGACTCCACCCAGTCCTCGATGTGGGCCATGGCGACCGCGCAGCCGAGGCGATGGCCGTCGGGGGCGCCGGCGAACGCGGTGCGCGCGAACTCCAGGGCCTGGCCCGGCTCGCCGTGCCACCGCGGCTGAAGGTGCGACACCCACTCGATGTGCGTCTCCAGGTCCAGCGGGTCGCGGCGCAGGGCGGCGTCGAGGCGGGTGTCGTTGACGGCGGTGCCCAGCGACATGCCGCGGCCGGAGGTGAGCAGGCGGCGCCACGGCGTGATCCACTCCGGTCGCAGCTCGGCGGCTTCGAGCAGGTGTTCCTCGGCGAGGTGGAGCCGTTCGTGGAAGACCCGCCACTGCTCCCGCGAGACGTCCGTGGCACGCGCGGAGGTGCGCGCCTCCCAGCCCCAGCTGATGTGGCGCGCCCCGGATATCAGCAGGGCCGTCGCCCGGTGCTCCGCGTCCTTCTCGACGGCCCGGCCGATCCAGTCCTGCACGCCGTCCACGTCGGACAGCTCGCCCAGCACCTTGTGGTCGCGGCCGAGATCGAAGTGGGCCGACGCCATCCTGACCGCGTCCCAGTCGCCCGACTCCGCCGCCACCACCAGCGCCATGACCCGGGCGTCACCGAGGTTCTGCAGCTTGTACACCCCGTTCTGCCGACGCGGTACGGGAAGGGCATGCGGATCCGCCGCCGGTCTCTCCCCGCCTCTGCCGAACAGCTTGCCGAACATGCCGCGCCCTCCCCAGGTTCCGCGTGATCATTCCGGTGCAGCATAGGGGGCGGCACCGACATCACCGCACAGGGTTTTCACCGGCGGCTCACGGGGACCGGTCGGCCGTCGGCGGCGATGAGGGCGAGCCGCGCGCAGCGGGTGGTGCCGCCGGGCGTGCGTGCGCCCGGCGGCACCAGTGGGGCGGTTCAGGTGTTCCAGACCTGGAACTCGGAGACCTGTCCGGCCGGCCAGCCGTTGTTCGCCGTGATGTCCACCCGGAAGTACCGCTGGGTGGTCGCGGCGAACGTGAGGGTGACCGTGTTGGCTGTGGTGGGGTCGAAGGTGTACGTCGCCGACGACCTGACGGTGGTGAAGGAGGCGCCGTCGGTGCTGCCCGACAGGGAGAGCGTCTGGTCGCGGGCGCCCCAGCCGGCGGGGAGCTGGAGGACGACGCGGGTCGCGCTCTGCGCGGAACCGAGGTCGACCTGGACCCACTGCGGGAAGGCGTTGTCGGCGCTCTCCCAGTAGGTGCCCTGGTTGCCGTCCGTGATATTGGACGACGGGTAGACGTCGGTGTGGCTGGACTCGGTGGTGGCCGCGCCCGCCGCCAGGTTCCTGCGCACCGTGCCGGCTCCGGTGCCGGTCAGCGCGACCGTGGTCGTGCCGTTCGACGCGTTGCCGGCGATGCTGAGACCGCCGGTGCGGGTGCCGGACGCGGTGGGCGTGAACGTGACGGCCACCGTGCAGGAGGCGTTCGCCGCGATCGACGTCCCGCAGGTGTTGGTCTGCGCGAAGTCGCCCGTGACGGTGATGCCGGAGACGGTCGCCGCCGCGGTACCGGTGTTGGTCACCGTGACCGTCCGCGCGCTGCTCGCGGTGTTCAGCGCCTGGGTGGGATACGACAGTGACGTCGGGTCGGCCGACAGGGTCGCCGGCGAGGAGCCGCCGGTACTGGGGAAGACCTCCAGATCGGACAACTGGGCGGCGTTCCACCCGGTGTTGGCGGTGATGTTCACCCGGACGTATCTCGCCGTGGCGGCGCTGAAGGTGATGGTCACCGTGTTGCCGTCGGCGTTCGGGTCGAAGGTGTACCCGGCCGAGGCCTTGATCGTGGCGAAGCCGGAGCCGTCCGTGGACCCCTGCACCGACAGCGTCTGGGTGCGGGCCGACCACGCCGTCGTCGGCGGGAGTCTGAGCACGACCTTGCCGACCCCGTAGTTCTGGCCGAGGTCGACCTGTGCCCACTGCGGGAACGAACCGTTGGTGCCCTCCCAGTACGTCGAGGCGTCCGTGTCGGTGAGGTTGGAGGCGACGTACGGGCTGTTGCTCGAACTCGCCGTCGCCGGACGCCCGGCGGCGATGTCGGTGGTGCTGTCGATGCCGCTGCCGGACAGGGCGACCACGGTCGGGCTGTTGTTGGCGTTGCTGCTGACGGTCAGGCTGCCGGTGCGCGAGCCGCCGGTGGTGGGCTTGAATCCGACGCTCACCGTGCAGGAGGCGCCGACCGCGAGGGTGGCGCAGTTGTTGGTCTGGCTGAAGTCGCCGGTCGCCGAGACTCCCGAGACGGTCGCCGAGGTGGTGCCCGAGTTGGTCACCTTCACCGTCTGCGCGGTGGCCGAGGAGCCGACCACCGTCGCGTCGAAGGTCAGGTTCGCCGGGTCGGTGCTCAGGACCGGGCCGGGCGCGGTGCCGGTGCCGGAGAGGGCGACCGTGTTGGTGACGCCGCCCGCGCTGACGGTCAGGGCGCCGCCACGGCTGCCGGTCGCGGTCGGCGCGAACGTCACGCTGACGGTGCACGAGCCGTTCGCCGGGATCGACGAACCGCACGTGTTGGTCTGGGAGTAGTCGCCGCCGGCGGAGACCGACGAGACGGAAGCGGCGCCGCCGGTCGGGTTGGAGACCGTCACGGTCCGGGCATCGCTGGTCGAACCGGTCGGGACCGAACCGAAGTCGAGCGCGCCGGGGGTGGCCGTCACGCCTTCGGACGGGTAGGGCGGGAAGACCGGCGCCGGCCACCCACCGCAGTACGGCGTGCCGCTGATGCCGGAGTTGCCGCCGCCGTCGGTGACGGTGAAGTTGCCGCCCGAGCAGTTGTACACCGGGGCGGAGTAACCGACGCCGGTGGCCGTGACGTTGGTGAACCTGGCCGCACCGCCGGTCTGTTCCTGGAGGGCGAAGGTTCCGGTGCCGGCGATGGTCACGTTGTCGAGGTTGACGCCGCTGATGGTGCCCTCGACCCACTGGACGGCTTCGTAGGGACTCTGCTGGATCAGCGCGTTGGTCACGTTGACGGGTCCGGTGATCGCGCCCTGGCTGCCGTCGAACCACAACGCGCCCACGCCGAACTGCCAGTTCGGGTCGAGGCTGCCGTCCCGGACCATGGTGTTGCCGGAGATGGTGGTGGTGCCGACGGGCGTCGACGTGAAGCGCTGCCCGACGTGGATGCCGCCGCCCTGGGTGATGCCGCTGTCCACCACCCGGTTGCCGCTGACGGTGTTGTCGTGGCCGCCGTAGATCGCTATGCCGTTGGCGAGGATCTGCAGGGACACGGTGTTGTCGGAGATCGTGTCGTCGGCGTCGGCGCCGATGGCGGAGTCCGCCCAGGTGGCGATACCGTCGTCGCCGGTGTTGCGGATGTCGCTGTCGGTCACCTTGGAGTCGGTGACCGCGCCGTGGAAGTTGATGCCGTCCGCGGTGGTGTCCCGGATGCGCATGCCGCTGAACGTCAGCCCGTCCATCGGCCCGTCCATCCAGGCGCCGACCTTCATGTGGTCGATCCACAGGTCGGCGACGGTCGAGTTGCTCAGCGCGCCGCCGATGCCGTTGACCTGGGCGCTGTCGTCACGCTCCTGCACATCGCCGAAGACCGCGAAGTTCTGCAGGTGCACGTGGGTGCTGGCCGAGGGCGCGGAGTTGCCGTAGAAGCCGGGGGCCGTGCCGGTGACGGTCGAGTACCACATGCCGGCGCCGGCGATCGTGACGTTGTTGACGCTGATGTGGCCGGGGATGTCGTAGGTGCCCGGCGGGATCCACACGGTGCCGCCGGGCCCGGCCGAGCTGATCGCGGCGTTGAAGGCGCTGGTCGCGTCGCTCACGCCGGTCGGGTCGGCGCCCTTGCCGGTCACCGACACCGATCCCGGGGGCGCGGTCAGGGCGGCGCCGACCTGCTCGAAGTCGGCGAAGTCGATCGTGTACGAGGAGGCGGTGTCCCCCGGGTCGATCTGCAGCTTGAAGGTCGTGCCCGCCGGATAGGTGGTGGAGAACAGGCGGTGGGCCTCGTCGTAGAAGTGGTGCGGGTTGCCGCCCGGCGTGTTGGTGAAGGGGTAGCTGCCGTAGTACCAGCTGTAGGCGTTGGTCAGGGTGAAGTCGGGCTGCTTGACGCCGTTGACGTACAGGGACAGTGCGGCGGTGTAGACCGAGCCGCCCGAGGTGTCGGGGATGCTGTACCGGAAGTTGATCGAGTTGGTGGCCACCGGTGTGGTGAACGTGACGTACTCGCCGGTGCCCTGGAGCGTCGTCGCCTTCCGGTACGACGCCTCGTCGGCCAGCTGGCCCTGGGTGTGACTCGGGCCGATGCCGGTGCCGTTGGTGGCGGAGTTCTCCGCCTGCACCTCGACGTACGGCAGACCCGCGCCGCTGCCGCCGGTGGCGGCGGCCGCCGCCCAGGCGGGTTGGACGGCCAGAGCGACGATGCCGAAGGCGGCCACCATCACGGTGCTGACCACCCACACAAGAGCTCGTCTCAGTTCTCGGATGGAATGGACCACTTACCACTCCTTTCATCCGCCAGAGAGGGAGGGATGTGACGCGAGGGGACCGTAATGTCATCGACAAGATCACGCAAGAACTAGACAGAACATTGCAACAACAAAAATCCAGCCCGCAAGATCTAATGCATCACCGGGACCATGGAGCGGCAGGTCGGCCGACCGGCGGCGTTCACCCTCTACGCCGACCCGACTGCACCCCCCAGACACTCCATGCAAGTTCCTTCTCAAACTCTGCAAATTTCGGATACCGGTCGACGGCCGGGGGTCAGGGGCGGTCGAGGAGTGCCGCGGACCGGTACGGCGCCCCCGAACTCGGGCGTGTCCGGCTTCACCGAGACGACCGCCGCCAACAGGCGCCGATCCCGCGCGCACCCGTTCCCCGCGACCGCGACCGCGTCTCGAAAGCCCGCTCCTCGCCCGAGCCGCACCGTCTCCGGGGCGCTGAGCGCCTCCCCCGGAGACGGTCGACCCAAGGGCGCGAGCACCACCGCGGAGTGCTCTCAAGGTCCGGCGGAGAGTGCGTACGGCACCGCTCCCGTCGGCTCCCGGGTCCTCAATTCGGTTTGTCGTCGGGGGCCTTGGGCCACGGCGTCTTGACGCACGCCGAAACGGAGGGCACGCTGATCACGATGCATTCCGGAGTTGCGCAAGTCAGCGCATGAGCGTGTCGGTGCAAGGCAGAGACGGTATTTCTCCTTCAGACGGCACAGCGCGCTCACAGCAGAGGAACTGACCAACCGGAGCGTCCTGGAACGGACTTCCTCCCTCGCAGCGACCTCTTCTCCGCACTCGTTTCTCCATTCCCCCAGGCACAGTGCTCGACAGCGCCGTTGTTCTGATGAGAAAACGTTGTCAAAGGAATCTGGAGCGAGCCATGAAGGCGTCCGATGTCCTGATCAGCGGCTTGGGTGCCTTTCTGCCCGACCGGGTACCCATGGAGTGGGCGGTCGAGCGGGGGCTGATCGATCCGGCCGCCGCGGCAGAATACGGAATCACGAGCGTCACCGTCGCGGGCGATATCCCGGCGCCCGAGATGGCGGTGCGGGCGTCTCGCCAGGCGCTCGAACGGGCCGGGCAGAATCCGGCGTCCCTGAGCTTATTACTCTACGTCAGCGTGTGGTATCAGGGCCCGCACGGCTGGTGTCCGCAGTATTACGTGCAGCGGCACACGGGCGCGGGCCGGGCCACCGCCGCCGAGGTCAGACAGGGCTGCATGGGAATGTTCTCCGCCCTGGAACTCGCGGCGGGTCATCTCATGGCCTCGGCCGACCACGAAGCGGCTCTGGTCACCTCCGGCGACAACTTCACCTCGGACCTGCTCGAACGCTGGCGTTTCAGCCCGCACTTCGTCATGGGTGACGCGGGCTCGGCCGTCGTCCTCAGCCGACGCGAGGGGTTCGCCCGGCTCAAGTCCGTCAACGCGGTCACGCTCCCCGAGTACGAGTCCATGCACCGCGGACCCGAGCCCCTGTTCCCGCCGGGAGCCGGCCGACCGGGCAGGCTCGACTTCGGCGACTCCAAAGACCGCTGGCTGGACGGCCCGGACCGGGATCCGGCCGGCCCGCTGAGGCTCGTGGCCGCGCAGGACGAACTCGTCAGCCGCACCCTCGACGAGGCGGGCATCACGATGGCCGACGTCACCCGCGTCGCCTATGCCAACGGGTCCCGGGAGCGTGTCGAGGGACGCGCGATGGTGCCGCTCGGCCTGCCGATGTCCCTCTCGACGTGGGAACAGGGGCGCACCGTCGGCCATATCGGCGCCAGCGACCAGGTGGTGGCGCTCGAACAGCTGCTGCTCTGCGGCGAACTGCGGCGCGGGGACCATTTCCTGATGCTCGGCGTAGGACCCGGACTGAACATCGCGTGCGCCGTGATCGAGATCGTCGGAACTCCGCACTGGTCCGCCGCCCGTCCCGCCAACGCCGCGTGAAAGGCGTCTCATGGACTTCAGCCTGAGCGCTCGGCAGAAAGAGCGCTACGCGCGGACGAAAGCAGCCGCGGAGGGACTTCCCACGGATTCCGCCGCCGCCGGATTACGCCGGGAGCAGTGGAAGGAACTCGTCTGGAAGAGACCGGCCGGCCTGGGACTGCTCGGCGCGGCCGTCCCCGAGGAGCACGGCGGTGCGGGTTTCGGCGCGCTGGACACGGCCCTTCTGTACGAGGCCGCCGGCGAGGGCGGCGCGGACACCGGACTGCTCTTCGCCGCCGCGGCCCATCTCTTCGCCTGTGTCCGGCCGGTGCTGGAATTCGCGCTCCCGCAGACCAGGAAAGCGCTGCTGCCCGGCCTGTGCGCGGGAGAACTGATCGCGGGGAACGCCATGACGGAACCGGAGTCGGGATCGGACGTCTCCCGATTGACGACCCGGGCCACCAGGGTCGACGGCGGATATCTCCTCGACGGGGTCAAGAGCTTCGTCAGCAACGGCCCGGTCGCCGATCTCTACGTCACCTATGCGACCACGGATCCGGAAGGCGGCTATTTCGGCTCCACCGCCTTCGCCGTGGACCGTGACTCCCCCGGTCTGGAAGCCGGCGCGCCGCTGGCGAAGACCGCGCTGGCTGCCTGTCAGGCCGGCGAAGTGGTGTTCACCCGCTGCTTCGTGCCGGACGACCGGGTGCTGGGCAGCCCCGGCCAGGGGCAGTTGGTGTTCCAGACGTCCATGCAGTGGGAGCGGTCCTGCCTGTTCGCCATCTATCTGGGCCAGCAGGAGCGCGTCGTCCGGCGCTGCGTGCAACACGTGCGGGAGCGGCGGCAGTTCGGGAAGCGGCTCGCCGATCTCCAGCCGGTCGCGGACCGGCTGGCGGACATGAGGCTACGGCTGGAGAGCGGGCGGCTCCTGCTCTACCGGGCCTGTGCCGGGATCGACGGCGGCGAGGACACCTCCCTCTGGGTGGCCCTGGCGAAGCTGGCCGTGTCCGAGGCCGCGGTCGCCACCGCGCTGGACGCCGGCCGGATCTTCGGGGGCCGGGCCTTCCTGGCGGAGTACGGGATCGAGGAGCACGTGCGCGACGCCCTTCCCGCCACGACCTTCTCCGGCACCTCCGACATCCAACGCCGGCTGATCGCCCAGGAGATGGGACTGTGAGCCTCTACAGCCTGGTGGTCGACGCGGCCGCACGGACGCCGCGCGCGCTCGCGGTCCACGACCTGGTCACCGGCCTCGACTACGGCACGCTGGACGCACGGGCCGACGCGTACCTGGCCGCGCTGCGCGGACGCGGCGTCCGGCCGGGCGACCGTGTCCTGGTGTGGACGGACAAGACGACCGAAGCGGTGGCCGTCGCCCAGGCGGTGTTGCGGTGCGGCGCGGTCCATGTCCCGGTCCCGCGGAGCAATCCCCGGGAGCGGGTGGCCCGGATCGCCGCGGACGCCCGCCCGGCACTGATCGTCACGGACCACGACGACCGCGTCCCCGGCACGGTCTGCGTACCCTGCGCGGACCTCGTCCGGGAAGCGGAGCCTCGCAGGGAAACGGAGCCTCGCAGGGAAACGGAGCCTCCCCGGATGACGGGGCCCCGCCCGGAAGCGGAGCCTTCCCGGGAGACGGAGCCCCGCCCGCAGACGGAGCCTCCCCGGCAGCCGGAGCCCCGCTCGAAGGTGGCGTCCGGCCCGGCCACCGCGCATCATCCGGTCCGCCTCTCCGACCCGGCCTACATCCTCTACACCTCCGGGTCGACGGGGACGCCGAAGGGCGTCTGCCTGAGCCACGGGAACGCGCTCGCGTTCGTCGACTGGGCGTGCCGGGAGCTGGCGCTCACCGCGGCCGACCGGCTGGCGAACCACGCCGCGTTCGGTTTCGACCTGTCGGTCCTCGACCTCTACGGAGCCTTCCGGGCCGGCGCCTCGGTGCACCTCGTCGGCGAGACGCTCGCCCAGGCCGCGGGACCGCTGGTCGACTTCCTGCTGGAGCGCCGGATCACGGTCTGGTACTCGGTGCCCTCCGCACTGGTGCTGATGGCCGAGTACGGCGAGCTGCTGGAGCGCGGTCCGGGGGCGCTGCGCACGTGCGTCTTCGCCGGCGAACCCTTTCCGCTGAAGCGTTTGCAGGACCTGCGCCGCGCCTGGCCCGGCGTCCGGATGCTCAACTGGTACGGACCGACGGAGACCAACGTGTGCACCTCGTACGAGGTGACGGCCGCCGACCTCGCGCGCACCACCCCCGTCCCGATCGGATCGCCCGCCGCCGGAGACCGGGTCTGGCTGGCCGACGACGGCGAGATCCTGGTCAGCGGCCCGACCGTGATGCTCGGCTACTGGGGCGGGGAGCCCCAGGCCGGTCCGTACCGCACCGGTGATCTCGGCCGGTACGACGCCGGCGGTCTGCTGGAGTACCGGGGCCGGGCCGACGACATGGCGAAGATCCGCGGCTACCGGATCGAGCCGGCCGAGGTGGCCGGCGTGCTCGTCGCGCACGAGGCGGTGCGGGACGCGGCGGTGCTCGTCGTGGGCACCGGTCCGGACGCCCGGTTACAGGCCTTCGTGGTCCCCGAGACCGGCCGGACGCCCGGACTCGTGGAGCTGCGCCGGCACTGCGCGGCCTTCCTGCCGCCGTACATGACCGTCGACGCCGTGCACGTGGTCGACGGATTTCCCCGCACCCCCAACGGCAAGGTCGACCGTGCCGCGCTCGGCGGCCTGGTGGCGCGGGGAGTGCGCGCATGACCGGCGGCACGGCCTGGGACGCGTTCTGGTCGGCGCTCCCCGCCGAGCCCGGAGCCGCCCTGTGGGACTCGGCGCCCCGGCTGACCGCCGAGCGGCACCTGCCGCTGTTCCGTGACCATGCCGACCCCGCGCTGCCGCTGGTCGACCTCGGGTGCGGCAGCGGCCGGCAGACGCAGTGGCTGGCACGGCACTTCCGGCGGGTGGTCGGGGTCGACATCGCCGAGGCCGCCGTGCAGCTGGCCGAGGCCACGCACCCGGCGCCCAACGTCGCCTACCGCCGCGCCGACCTGCTCGGCCGGGACACCGCGGCGGCGCTGCACGCGGAGCTCGGTGACGTCAACGTCTATCTGCGCGGTGTGCTGCACCAGCTCGCCCCGGACGACCGCACCAGGATGCTGGCGGCGATCAGGTGTCTGCTGGGCGGGGCCGGGGTCCTGTTCGCGCAGGAGCTGACCGAGCGCACCGGTTGGTACGTCGCGGAGTTGCTCGCCGGGGGTGCCCACCTGCCGAAGACGGCGGGTCTCGCGGCCCGCTTCGGGTTCGGCGCCCGGGTCGCTCCCGCGCACGACGGCCGGCTGCGGCTGCTGTTCGAGGAGAACGGATTCGACGTCGTGGCCGACGGCGACATCCCCCTGCACACCACGGAGCGCACGCCCGACGGACGGCCGCTGGAACTGCCGACGAGGTACCTCGTGGCGCGCGCACCGGCTCGGCTCTCACCTCCGGAGGAGACATGACGGACCTTGAACGGGCGGCCCTGCTGGACCAGTTGCTCCGCTATGTGCGCGAGGAACTCGAAACGGGCCTGCCCGCCGACCAGATCACCCCGGGCAGCCCGCTGCTGGAGACGGGAGTGCTGGACTCGGTCCGCACCGCCCGCCTGCTGGCGCACATCCGCACCGCCCACGACGTCCGGGTGCCGCCCGTGCACATGACCGGTGAGCACTTCCGCACGCTGGAGACGATCACCGACCTGATCCTGCTGCTCCGTTCGCGGGCCGCCTCCCTCTGACCTGCCGACCGGCTGACCGGCTGACTGGCTGACTGGAGAACAGATGCTTCACGACTACGACATCGGGGTCATCGGCGGCGGCCCGGCCGGTTCCACCGCCGCGTCCTACCTGGCCAAGGCCGGTCTGTCGGTCGCGGTCTTCGAGAGTGAGTTCTTCCCGCGGGAGCACGTGGGCGAGTCGCTGGTGCCGGCGACCACGCCGGTGCTGCTGGAGATCGGCGCCATGGACAAGATCGAGGCGGCGGGGTTTCCGCGCAAGTACGGCGCCGCGTGGACGTCGGCCAACGCGGACGGGGTGGACCCGCTCGGCTTCCAGGTCCACGACCACGGCCTCGGGGCGGCCGACGTGCTGTTCAACGAACGCGACCAGCTGGGCGTCGACCGCGACTACACCTTCCACGTGGACCGCGGCCGGTTCGACCACATCCTGCTCAAGCACGCGGAGAGCCTGGGCGCGAAGGTGTTCTCCGGGGTACGGGTGCGCGGCGTGGACTTCGCCGATCCCGCCCGTCCCGTGCTGCGGGTGGGCCTCGGCGGGACGACCGCGCAGGTCGCGGTACGGATGGTCGTCGACGCCAGCGGACGCGGCACCCTCCTGGGGCGGCAGCTCAAGGTGAAGGTCCCCGACCCGGTGTTCAAGCAGTACGCCGTGCACAGCTGGTTCGAGGGGCTCGACCGGGAGGCCCTGGCGAACGACGACGACCAGGCCGAGTACATCTTCATCCACTTCCTGCCGCTCAGCGACACCTGGGTGTGGCAGATCCCGATCACCGACACGATCACGTCGGTCGGGGTCGTCACCCAGCGGGCCCGGTTCAGGGAGGGCAAGGACGATCTCGAAGGGTTCTTCTGGGACTCGGTGGCCAGCAGGCCCCTGCTGCACGAGGCGCTGAAGAACACCGTACGGGTGCGGCCGTTCAAGGCCGAGGGCGACTACAGCTACGGCATGCGCAAGGTCTGCGACGACGGCATGGTCATGATCGGCGACGCGGCCCGGTTCGTCGACCCGATCTTCTCCAGCGGTGTCAGCGTCGCCATGAACAGCGCCCGGCTGGCCTGCGCCGACATCATCGCCGCCGCCGAGGCCGGCGACTTCGGTGCCGGCCGGTTCGAGAACTACGTGACGAAGCTGCGGCGCGGCGTGTCCAGCTGGTACGAGTTCATCTCCATCTACTACCGCCTGAACATCCTGTTCACCGCCTTCGTCCAGGACCCCCGCTACCGGATCGACGTCCTGAAACTGCTCCAGGGGGACGTCTACGACGAGCAGGAGCCGGCCGCGCTGACGGCGATGCGCGAGTTCATCGCCGCCGTCGAGGCGGATCCCGACCACCTCTGGCACCCGCTGCTGGGCCGGATGAAGGTGTCCCTCAGCTCCCGGGCGCTGTTCTGACCGGGCGGTGGGCGGTCCTGTTCGACCTGGACGGCACCCTCGTCGACACCGAACCGCTGCTGCACGACGCCCTGTCGGCGGAACTCGGCGCGGCGGGCGTGCCGGCCGCCGCGATCCGGCCCGAGGAACTGCGCGGGCGCAGCGTCGCCGAGAACCTGACCCGGCTCGGCGGCCTCACCCGGTCGCCGATGAGCGCGCAGGAGCTGTACGCGCGCGTCAGCGGCCGCCTGCTCGACCGGCTGCGCCTCGGCGTCGCCCCGCTCCCCGGAGCGGCCGGCCTGCTCGGGGCGCTGCGGCGGGCGGGCGTTCCGTGCGCGCTGGTCTCCTCCTCGTACCGGGCGATGGTGGACGCGGTCCTGCCCTCGCTCGGCCGGGCGGAGTTCGCCGTGACCCTGGCGGGCGACGAGGTACGGCGCCCGAAACCGGATCCCGAGCCGTACCGCACCGCCGCGGACCGGCTCGGCGTCGCACCGGGGCGCTGCGTGGTCGTCGAGGACTCGTCCGCCGGGCTCCGCGCGGGGCGTGCCGCGGGGTGCGTGACGGTCTCGGTCGCGCCGACGCGCGAACCGGTGGCCGTCCGGGTGCGGAGCCTGTCCGAGCTGACCGTCGCCCGGCTCGCACACCTGGTGGACACCCCCGTTCCCTTCCGATCCAGCACAGAAAGTGACGCATCGACATGAACGAGCCCTGCCGGGGACCGGCATGAAGCCGGCGAACGTGTTCCTGAGCGGCCTCGGTTGCTGGCTGCCGGCCGCCTATGCCGCGTCCGAGGCGGTCGCCGCGGGCCTGTACGACGCCACGGCCTTCGCCGAGAGCGGGCTGCGCGGCGTGCTGGTCGCCGGGGCGGAGCCGCCGCCCGACATGGCCGTACGGGCCGCGCGGACGGCCCTCGGCCGCTCCCCCGGCGGCGCCGCCGCGATCGGGACGGTGCTGCACGGCTCGACGTTCTACCAGGGGCCCGAGATGTGGTCGCCGTCCGCGTACATCATGCGGGAGCTGGGCATCTCGGGGGCGGGCAGCACCGAGATCCGCAACGGGTGCAACAGCATGCTCACCGGCGTGGAGCTGGCCGCGGGGCTGCTGTCGTACCAGCCGGAGGACCGGCCGGACATCCTGCTGACCACCGCGGACAACTTCAACTCGCCCATGTTCAACCGGTGGGACAGCGGTCCGATGGGCGTGATCGCGGCCGACGCGGCCAGCTCCGTCGTGCTCAGTGCGACCGCCGGATTCGCCCGCGTCGACGCGGTCGTCTCCCGGGTCTATCCGGAGTTCGAGGCGATGGCGCGCGGCGACGAGCCGCTGTTCCCGCCCACCGGGTCCACGGGCCGGCGGATCGACACGGTCGAGCGCGCCCAGCAGTTCAACGAGCGGGTACGGGAGGTCGGGGGTACGAGCGTCGCCGACGGCATCGCGAGGGCCTGCTCCGAGACGGCGCTCGCCGCCGTGGCCGAGGCCGACATCGGCGTGGGTGACCTGCGCTGGGTCCTGGTGCCCAACGGCGACGAGGCGACCACCCGGAACTGCATGATGGACCCGCTGGGCCTGGACGTCTCCCGGTCGCAGTGGGAGTTCGGCCGCGGGATCGGACACGCCTCGTCCAGCGACCAGTTCATCGCCCTCGACCATCTGCTGCGCACCGGACGGCTCGACGCGGGCGACCATGTCCTGCTCTTCGGCGGCGCGCCGGGCTGGTCGGCCGTGGCCGTGATCCTCACCGTCACCGAACCACCGTCCTGGAACTAGGGGTTGACGATGCCGACAGGAGGAAGCCGCGTGACGGCGCAGCAGCAGGACCCGGCCGCCGGGCAGCCGATCGCCATCGTGGGCATGGCGTGCGAGTTCCCCGGCGCGGACGGCGTCCCGGCGTTCTGGCGGATGCAGCTCGACGGGGTGGACGCCACCGCGGACGTGCCCGCCGACCGGTTCCCGGTCGACGCGTTCCACGACCCCCGGCCGCGGACGCCCGGCCGGATCGTCAGCCGCCGCGGCGGCTTCCTGCCCGGCATCCGGGGCTTCGACGCCCACTACTTCGGGGTGTCCGGCCGCGAGGCGAGCCACATGGACCCCCAGCAGCGGCTGCTCCTGCAGACCGCCGCGGCGGCCGTGCGGGACGCCGGCCTGACGCCGGAGCGGCTCGCGGGCAGCCCGACCGCGGTGGTCGTCGGACAGCGGACCGCCGAGTACTGGGACCTGCTGCGGGCCGCCGGGGCGCTGGACATCTACGCCAACACCGGTACGTCCCGCAGCGTGCTGTCCGGCCGGCTGTCGTTCTTCTTCGATCTGCGCGGCCCGAGCACCTCCGTCGACACGGCCTGCTCGTCGTCGCTGGTGGCCGTGCACCAGGCGTGTGCCGCGCTGCGCGCCGGGGAGGCGACCCTCGCCCTGGCCGCGGGGGTCAACCTGGTGCTGACGCCGGAGGAGAGCATCACCTTCTCGCAGGCGGACATGCTCTCCGCGGACGGCCGGTGCAAGTTCGGCGCGGCCGACGCCGACGGCTTCGTCCGCAGCGACGGCGTCGGCGTCGTGGTCCTCAAGCCGCTGGCGCGGGCCGAGGCCGACGGCGACCGCGTCCACGCGGTCATCCACGGCTCGGCGGTCGAGAACGAGGGCCGCAGCAGCGGATACCTGATGACCCCGTCCCGGAGCGCCCAGATCGACACCATGCGGCACGCCTGCGCGCGCGGTGGTGTCGACCCGCGGGCCGTCGGCTTCGTGGAGGCGCACGGCACCGGCACGCCCACCGGCGACCCGATCGAACTGCGCAGCGTGGACGCGGTGTACGGCAGCGGCGCGGGCCGGTCGGCCGCGGACCCGGTGCTGGTCGGCTCCGTGAAGACGAACATCGGCCACACCGAGGCGGCCGCCGGCATCGCGGCGCTCATCCGGGCGGCGCTGTGTGTCGCGCACGGCGTCGTCCCGCCCAGTCTGCACAGCGGCCGCCTGACCGACGCGGTGGACTGGGACCGGATGGCGCTGGAGATACCGCAGACCGTCCGCGACTGGGGCCGGGACGGCGCCCTGCGGTACGCCGCCGTCAGCTCGTTCGGCATCTCCGGCACCAACGCCCATGTCGTCCTCGGCGAGCACCGCCCCGCGACCGTGCCGCCGCCGCCCGCCGAGCCGCGGCCGTACCTGCTCGCCCTGTCCGCGCAGACACCCGCCGCGCTGCGTGAACTCGCGGACTCCTACGCCGACTTCCTCGGACCCGACGGGGAGGGGCGCCGGTACCCGCTGCGCGACGTCAGCTTCAGCGCACTGACCCGCAGCGCCCATCACCGGCACCGTATGACCGTGCTCGCCCGGGACCACGACCAGGTCGTCCGGCAGCTGCGCAAGGGCCGGCCGATCGTCGCCGCCAGGTCCGGCGCCCGGTGGAGGACCGTCTTCGTGTTCCCCGGCCAGGGCTCCCAGTGGGCCGGTATGGGACGCGGGCTCCTGCGCACCTCCGCGGTCTTCCGGGAGGCGATCGAGGAGTGCGACCGGCATGTGCGTGCCGAGCGCGGCTGGTCGGTGGCCGAGCGGCTGGCCGGTGACGACGAGGCGGCCTGGCCGATCGACGTGGTGCAGCCGCTGCTCTGGGCGACCGAGGTGGCGCTGGCCGCGCTCTGGCGGTCGTGGGGTGTCGAGCCCGATGTCGTGATCGGGCACAGCATGGGCGAGGTCGCGGCCGCCTGCGTCGCCGGCGCCCTCACCCTGGCCGACGGCGCGGCGGTGATCTGCCGCCGCAGCGCCCTGCTCCGGGAGATCGCCGGCGCCGGGGCGATGGCCGCGGTCGACCTGCCCGCGGACGAGGTGCGCCGGGAACTCGCCGACGTGCCGGACGTGGACGTCGCGGTGAGCAACGGCCCGCGGCGCACCATCGTCTCGGGCCGCACCGAGGCGGTGGAGAAGGTGCTGGCCGACCTGGCGGAGCGGGACGTCCTCGCCAGGATCGTGAAGGTGGACGTCGCCTCGCACAGCAGTCAGGTCGACCCGCTGCTGGACGCGCTGCGCGCCGCCCTGGAACCGGTCCGGCCCCGCAGGGGTCGGGTGCCGCTGCGCTCGACGGTGACCGGGGAGCTGCTGACCGGCGAGGAGCTGAACGCCGGCTACTGGGTGCGCAACCTCCGCGACGAGGTCCGCTTCCACGCGGCCGTCGACGCCGAGACCGCCGGCGCCGAGGCGGCGGCCGTCGTCGAGATCAGCCCGCACCCCGTACTCAGCGCGGCGGTGAAGGAGTGCCTGCCCGAGGAGCGCGCCGACGACCAGGTGGTGCCGTCACTGCTGCGCGACACCGACGACCTGACCGCGCTGCTGACCTCCGTCGGACAGCTCCACCAGGCCGGATACCCGCTGCGGCACCGTGCGCTGTTCGACGGGCCGGCCACCTTCGTGGGGCTGCCCGCCTATCCGTGGCAGCGCACCGAGCACTGGCTGGAACCGGCTGCCGGGACGGGCGTTCCGCGGACGACTCTCGCGGCCACGGCCGCGCCGGACCTCCCGGGCGGGCACCCGCTGCTCGGCGCGCACACCGTCCTCGACGACGGCGTGCACCGGTGGGAGGGGCCCGTCGACCTGGAGCGCAACGCCTACCTCCTGGACCACCAGGTGCAGGGCCTGGTCATCCTGCCCGGCACCGCGTATCTGGAGCTGGCGGCGGTGGCCGCGGCCGAGGCCTTCGGCGGCGGCGTCACCGACGTCGTCGTCACCGACGTCCGCTACGACAAGGCGCTCTTCTGCACCGCCGAGGCCCCGCCGCTGCTGCGGGTGACGCTGCGGCCGGCCGGAGCGCGGTGGGACTTCGACGTGGCCACCGCCGACGGCACCGGCTGGACCCGGCACGCGCACGGCCGGGTCGGGCGGGCGCCCGCCGACGCACCCGCCGACGGCGTCCCGGAGGGCACGCCCCGCCAGGTAGCCGCACGGGTCCCCGACCACCTCACCGGCGCCGAGTTCTACCGCCGGTTCGCGGCCCGCGGCAACGACTGGCACGGCGTCTTCCGGGGCATCGGCCAGGTGTGGCGCGGTGACGACGAGGCGCTGGCCGAGGTCGTCGTCCCGGCCGGCCTCGCCGAGTACGAGCGGCACCACGTCCATCCGGCGGTCCTCGACGCCTGCGGACAGGTGCTGGCGGCGACCCTGCCCGACACCACGGTCCCCGGTGACCAGCACGCCTTCGTCCTGGGCTCCGTCGACGCGTTCCGCCGGTACCGGCCGCTGACCGGGACCCTGTACAGCCATGTGGTGCAACGCGACCTGACGGCCGAGTCGTTCAGCGGCGACATCGCCGTCCGCGACGGACAGGGCAGGCTGCTGGCCGAGTTCCGCGGCCTGCGGATCCGCTGGCTGCTGCGCCGGGAACAGCCCGGCCCGCCGACCGGCTGGCTGTACCGGCCGCGGTGGACACCGGCCGCCGTACCGGTACCCGCGCCCGCGGCCGTGCCGGAACCCGCCGGCGCCTGGCTGGTGTTCGAGGACGAGGAGGTCGGGCCGCGGCTCGAACCGGCGCACGGCGCGCGGATCGCCGTACGGCCCGGGGAGCGGTACGAGCGCACCGGCGACGGGACGTACCGCATCGACCCGTCCCGTCTCGACGACTACGCCCGGCTGCTGTACGAGGTGGGCCGCGACCGCCCCGAGGGGGTCGACGCGGTGGTGCATCTGTGGAGCACGGGGGCGTCGCGACCGGTGGGGGCGGTGCCGCTGGGGCTCGGCAGCGCGCTGCTGCTGGACCGGGCGCTGTCCATGGCGCGCCGGGACGGCCCGCCGCCCCGGCTCGTGCTCGTCACCCGCGGCGCCGAGACGGTCCTGGACACGGACGGGGCACCGGACCCGGAGCAGTCCGCCGTGTGGGGCTTCGGGCGTACGGCGGCGAGCGAGCTGTCCGCCGTCCGGCACATCCTCATCGACCTCGCCGCGGACGCCGGTGCGGCGCAGGCGGAGGCACTGGCCCGGGAGATCGCGGCCGACGACGCGGCCGAGGACCAGATCGCGCTGCGGGCCGGCGCCCGGTACGTCCTGCGGCTGCGCCGCGCATCGACGGCGGCCGGTGCCGACGGTGTCACCGGGACCGGTCCGGCCGACGACCGCCGTGGCGGCCCGGGGCGCGCGGCGGCCGGGGCGCGGCCCCCGGCCGCCGGTGAGGTGCGGATCGCGGCGGCGTACGGCGGGGTCGGCTTCCGCGACGGGCCCCCGGCCGACGGGGCCCGCCCGAGCCGGGACGGGGACAGGGACGTGGACGGCCGGCCCGGCTGGGAGACCGCGGGCGTGGTGACGGCCACCGGTTCCGGCGTGCGGGGACTGCACGTGGGCGACCAGGTGGTCGCGGTCGCCCGGCCCGGAACGGCCACGCGGGTCCTCGCGGATCATCGGCTGACCCACCGCGTTCCCGACGGCCTCGGGCTCGCGGCGGCCGCCACCGTCCCGGTCCCCTACCTCACCGCCTGGTACGGCCTCATGGAACCGGCCGCCCTCCGGACCGGCGAACGGGTGCTGATCCACGGCGCCACCGGTGATGTGGGGCTCGCCGCGATCCAGCTGGCCCGGTGGCGGGGCGCCGAGATCTACGCCACCGCGGGCAGCGGGAAGCTGCGGGCCCTGTTACGGGCCATGGGTGTCGCCCATGTCGCCGACTCCGGGGCCGACTTCGCCGGTCCGCTGCTGGACGCGACCCGGGGGGCGGGGATGGACGTCGTCCTCGACTCGCCGACCGGGACGGCCGTCGACCAGAACCTCGGCCTGCTCGCCCCGTACGGGCGCTATGTGGCACTGGCCGGGCGGGGTCCGGCGGACGGCCGCCCGCCGGGGCTGGGCGGCCTGCCGCGCAACGCCTCCTTCCGGGTCCTCGACATCGCCGCCCTGTGCCGTGACCGCCCGGAGCCGACCGGCGCGCTGCTCGGCCGCCTGCTGCGGCTGGTCGCGGCCGGTGAACTCGCGCCCCTGCCCGCAGAGTTCTGCCCGCCAGACGCCGTCGACGCGGCGGTCGCCGACATGTCCGAGTCCCGGCGTATCGGGACGCTCCTCGTGGACCTGCGCACCGCCCCGGCGGCGGACCCACCGGCGCCCGCGCCCACCCGGATGCGGCCGGACGCCACCTATCTGGTGACCGGCGGCGCCGGGGGGATCGGCTCCGGGCTGGCCCGCTGGCTCGTCGCGCGCGGCGCCCGGCATCTGCTGCTCACCGGCCGTTCGCTGCCCGGTCCGGCGTCGCCGTCCGGGGGTGACATCGCGGCCCTGTTGGCGGAACTGCGCGGCCAGGACGTCGAGGTGCAGTACGCGCCGGTGGACGCGGCGGACGAGCGGTCCATGCGGCGGCTGGTGGAGAACCGCCGCGCGGCGGGCCGCCCGCCGGTCCGGGGCGTCTTCCACACCGCCGGTGTCTTCCTGTACCAGCCGATCGGCGACACCACCCTGCGGGACCTGGAAGCGGTGCTGCGGCCGAAGCTGGCGGGCGGCCGCGTCCTCGACCGTCTCTTCGAGGACGACCTCGACCACTTCGTGCTGTTCTCCTCCGGGAACGCCCTGCTGGCCTCGCCCCAGGTCGCGGCGGGGGCCGCCGCCAACGCGGGCCTCGACGCGATCGCCCGCGGCCGTCGCAGCCGGGGCCGCAGGGCGCTCGCGGTGAACTGGGGTTTCTGGACCGACCGGGGCATGGCCGCACGGGCGGGCAGCGACCTCGGGCGGAACCTGATCCCACGGGGCATGACCGGTTTCACCTCCGCCACGGGGTTCGAGGTACTGGACCACCTGCTGGCCACGGGCGCCCCGGACACCGTGGTCATGCCGGTGGACTGGGCCCGATGGCGGGCCGCGTACCCGATCGCGGCGGCCTCCCCGTTCCTGCGAGACGTCGTCGACGCCCCACCCACGCCACATACTCCCGCACCACACAGGCCGGGGCCGGGAACGGGACTGGGATGGGGGCCGGGGCCGGGGCCGGGGCCGGGGCCGGGGCTGGGGCTGGGATCGGGACCGGAGTTGGGATCGGGGCCGGGATCGGGACCGGAGCTGGGACCGGGATCGGGATCGGGACCGGGGCTGGGATTGGGACCAGGAACGGGACCGGAGCTGGGACCGGGATCGGGATCGGAATCAGGGCCGGGGCTGGGATCGGGGCCGGGATCGGGATCAGGGCCGGGGCTGGGATCGGGGGCGGGGCTGGGATCGGGGGCGGTTGCGGCTCCGGTTCCGGCTCCGGCTCCGGCTCCGGAGTGGGAGTCGGGTGGTGTGGTGGCGACCGTCGTGGACCGGGCCGGGCTGTTCCTCGGCGAGGTCGCCGCCATCCTGCGCGTCGACTCCGCGCATCTCGACCCCGACCGCGACCTGACCAGTCAGGGACTCGACTCGCTGATGGCGGCCCAGCTCCGACAGGAGGTACACCGCTCGCACGGGGTCCTGCTGCCGATCGGCAGGATCCTCAGCCGGGCGACGCTCAGCGAACTCACGGACCAGCTGAGCACCGCGGAAGGACCGGGGTGATACCGCCACAACCAAAGCCCGGACCGGCGAGTCTCCTCTCGTGACGGGTGGAGGCGCGGATGGATCGGCACAGGTCCTTTGCGAGCGGCGGCCGGTACGAGTACGCCGCTCCCTCCGGGTGGGAGGTGCCGGCGGCCCTCGTCGCCATCGTGGTGTGGTGGGCGTTCGGGCCGCTCGGGGATCTGTGGCTCTACGCCCTGGGCTGGACGGCGGCGCTGACCGCGGTGAACGGTGTCCTCGGGCTGCTCAGGGTCCGCCGCGGGGCCGCCGTTCCTTCGCCGGGCGGCCTCGTGGCGGACCTGCTGCGGCTCGGCCCGGAGTCGTGGCTGCTCGCCCCGCGCTGGGCCAGGGTCCGCATGGCCGTCGGGGCCTTCCTGCTGTTCGCCGTCTTCGCCG
This sequence comes from Streptomyces fuscichromogenes, assembly GCF_014645815.1. Taxonomy (GTDB): domain Bacteria; phylum Actinomycetota; class Actinomycetes; order Streptomycetales; family Streptomycetaceae; genus Streptomyces; species Streptomyces fuscichromogenes. Next base: position 214,728 of record NZ_BMML01000016.1, read on the forward strand.
CGGGCATGGGATGGCAGGCCGGAAAGGAGTACCGGCTGCTGGCGGACCTCCGGCAGCACGGCCGGCGGACCGACGCGGCCGTGATCAGGATCAGCGGCCGGTCGGAGGAGGGCCGGGTGAACGCCGTGACCGTCCGCTTCAGCACACCGACCGGCCCCGTACAGGCCCGTGTCGACATCCCGGGCACCTCGGCCGACTCCCCGCAGCCGGGCATGTACGTACCCGTCGTGTTCGACCCGGCGCACCCCGCCGAGGTCCGTCACCTCTCCTACCTCGACGGAGACGACGCCAAGGGAATCCGGCTGGGAGCGATCGTGGGCGGGCTGCTCGCGGCAGGGTTCCTGGCGGGCACCGTCGGCGAGGTGGTGCGCGCCCGGCGGCAGACGGAGACCGCGCCCGCAAACGGCTCCCCCGGTACTGCCCCGCCGGAGTAGTGTCCGCGGGATGACCTCGACGCCCACGGACCTTCTGGCACGCGCCCTGGACACCCCGGGCGAGCCCCGGCTGCGGCCACTGCCGCCGGTCGTGGCGGAGTTGCTGCGTTCGCTGAACGCCCCGCCCCGGCTGGCGGCGCACCTGCGGGCGGTCCATGACGTCGCGGTCGATCTGGTGGACTGGGTGCGGGACCGGTATCCGGATCTGGCCGTCGACCGCGACCGCGTTCTCTTCGGTGCGGCGACCCACGACGTGGGCAAGGTCCTGCATCCCGCGGAACTCGCCGGGCCCGGCTCGGCCCACGAGGCGGCCGGTCGTGACCTGTTGCTGAGCCGCGGGTTCGGCCCCGCACTGGCCCGGTTCGCCGCGACCCACGCCGACTGGGACGCCCCCGGTGTGACACCGGAGGATCTCCTCGTCAGCACGGCCGACAAGATATGGAAGGACAAGCGCGTCCCCGGCCTGGAGGACAGGCTCGTCGCGGCGCTGGCGGACGCGACGCGACGGGAGCCCTGGGAGGAGTACCTCGCGCTCGACGACCTGCTCACCCGCCTCGGTGCGGACGCCGCCCCCCCGTCTGGCTTTCCAGGCGGCCTTCCCGGTGCGCACCTGACCCGGCCGCCACGGAGCTCATCACGGCGTCGGTGGCGGTGCGCGTACTCCCACTCCCGCCCGGCGGCGAGGGCGGCCGGTCAGACCGTGACGGAGCAGCGGTTCGCGGCCCGGCCGGCCGAACCCCCGGCCGCCGATATCCGCTCGCCGGTCCGGAGGAATTCGGCGGGTGGCGGGGAAGTCCCGCCGCAACGCTTCGGAACGCCCGGCCGGTGGATTCCCGCACGCTTGAATTCGGTGCTCGCGTCCGGCGGGAGATGCCGTTTCTCCCCGAACTCGGCCCGCCGTCCGGCCGCCCGTGCCAACAGCCGATCGAAATGCGCCATGAGGGATTCCCCTCGTATTTGCGGACGGTTCCCTCTCCCGCCACACCGTCACGCCGTTGCTCGACGACTTGCCGTCCATCATGGGGAATTGACCGCGCTCGGCAAGGGAAATCCCCCTGTGCGCCGGCACCCGGAGGTTTTCCGCAACGTTCCCGCCCCGTTCCCGCCCCGGGCCCACCTGGGCGGTCCGTCGGCAACAGTCGCTTGCCGCTCGGCGATCCGGGCCGCGCCGCCGGTCCGCACGGTGTCGCCGCGACGGAGCACCGCCACCCGGTGACCGATGTGCCCCACCACGGACAGGCCGCGGGTCCCGAGGAGGCGGGCCACCCACTCCGGTCGCCTCCTGGATCCCACCGCCCGAGCACGCGCGCGGCCGACGGCGGGCCGGACGGCTCCTGTGTCGTGCCGCGGGTGCCCCGATGGCCGGCGGGCGAATTCAGGCCATGTTCCGGGGCGCCGATCGAGCGTTCCGGGTGTGTCACCGCGCCGAGTGCCCCAGCCGTGGCACGGCGGTTACGGCCGCGCGGGTTCGACGGTCGTCGCGATCCGGCCGCACGTCGTCACGCGGACACGTCCCGGCGGAACTGCCGGACCGCAGGGAGTTCGAGCGATACCACGAATGCCATCGGCCGCCGCCACCGGAGAACGGCCTCGAAGTCGGGCCCGAAGCCGATCCGGGAACCGTGCCGATATCCGCCGCGCCTTTTCGCCCTGGGCCGCGCGATCGTCTGCCGACGCGCCCCTGGTTCTCCTTTTGATCCGACCCTTATGACAATAAGGTTGACCTTTCAAGGTCCACGCCGTTGGATCTCATCCGACGCGAAGGTGCCATGGCGGGTCCGCACGCTTGTCATGAGCACGCACGAAAGGAACATATCGCCATGCGCGTTCCGCCGGTCGGCATCCGAAAGCCGGCCATCGCATGAGCAGTCCCTCTCCCGCCCCGCGGCCCGCGGCCGCGGCGGACGGCCCCGGTACGGCGCCGGCGGTCGCGCACGGAGCGCAGGAGACGCCCGCCGAGCCGCGCAAGGAGGCGCTGCACCATGCGATCGCGCGCACGCTCGACGAGTTGCCCGAGCCGAGTCTGCGTCTGCTGGCCGCGATGGCCGTGGTGAACCAGGAGACCCCCCTGCCGATCCTCGCCGTCATCGCGCACGTGGCCGATCCCAGCGCCGCGCTCGACGACCTGATCGAGGCCGGGTTCGTCACCTGGCTCCCGCGCAGCCTCGCCCAGCCGGTCGGCATCAACTCCGAGTCCTTACGCGCCGTCGTGTACTGGAACCTGCCCACATCCCTGCGCCGGGCCATGCACCTCGCCTCGGCCGAGCAGGTCAGCGGCGTCCACGGGCACCAGCACGCGCTGCTCGGCGCCCGCCGGCGCGATCCCGAGCTTGCCGCGCGGCTGGAGGACGAGGCGACGCGCTACCACAAGGCCGGAGACACCGAGCGGGCCGGAACCCTCCTGCTGTGGTCCGCCGACGTCTCGGTGGACAGGGACGAGCGGGAACGCAGGCTGCTCGTCGCGGCCCTGTGGGGCCAGGAGATGCCCACCGCCGGCTGGGCGGCGGCGCTCGGCGAACGGCTCGCCCTTCTCGAAGCCAGCGTGGCGCGCAATCTGTTCCTCGGCCAGCTCGCCGCGCGCGAGGCCCGGTACGAGGCCGCCCACGCGCTGTTCGACCAGGCCAGGGAAATCGTCCGCGACCGGCCCTTCGTGGAGCGCGCGACCGTGGAACTCGCGGCCGCGACCCTGCACGCGGACACCGGGCACCTCGACGCCGAGGAGCGGATCGCGCTGTCCCTGCTGGCGCAGGACGGGCTCCCGGAGGAGTTCCGAGAGTGGTCGGTGTGGTTCGCGGCGGACGCGTACGGCAGGATCCACCGTTCGGTGGAGGCCTCGCTTCGCCGGCTGGAGCTGCTCGCGCCCGAGCTCGGCGCGCCGGAGGCCGACCGGCCCGGACACGGCATCCTGCGGTGGGCGCGCGGCATGTGGCTGGCGCACAGCGGCAGACCGAGCCAGGCCCTGGGCGACCTCCAGTGGGTGCTGCGTTCGCACGACGGCCCGGCCGGGCCGGTGCTGCCGCTGTCGTACGGCCTGCTCGGCTACGCCCTGTTCCAACTCGGCGACTGGCAGGCGGCGTTGCGTGAGGCCCACGAGGGCATGCGGGTGGCCGGGGCCCGCAACGACCGGCGCTACGGCATCCCGGCCGCCTCGCTCGCGGCGGGTATCAGCGCGCTGCGCGGCGACTGGCAGGAGGCCGCCGAGCAGGTGGACTCCGTGACCGACGACCAGCGCACGGTGGGCCAGGCCCGCTACGGGGTGTTCCCGGCGGTGGCCGCGGCGACGCTGGCCCAGGCACGCGGCGAGCCCGGTCGCGTCCTGGCCGTGCTCGCCCCCGTGGCCGCGCAGCCGGGGCTGTTCGCGCTGGAGCAGTTGCTGTGGCGTCCCCTGTACATCGAGGCGCTGATCGACACCGGCCGGCTCGCCACCGCGCGCACCGCCCTCGCCTCGTTGCGCACCGCCATCGCGGCCGACGCTCCCCCGACGGCGGTCATGGCCAGGCTCGAAGCCCGGATCCTCACGGCCGAGGGCGATCCGGCCGCCGCGGCCGAGCTGCTGGCCGGTGCTGCCGAGCAGTCGGCGGACGAGGACTCGCCGTTCAGTCTCGCCCAGCTCGAACACGACTACGGCAGGCTGCTGTTGGGCTCACGGCGCCGAAGGCCGGCCATCAGGTGGCTGCTGTCGGCACACGGCCGCTACGTCGATCTCGGTGCGCGGCCGTTCGCGGAACGGTGCCTCAGACAGCTGAAGGAGGCCGGCGCGCACATCCCCGGGGCCGGCACCGCCGGCGGGGAGGAGGGTGCCGAGACGGCCGCCCGCTCAGCCGTCGAACTGACCCAGCAGGAGTACCGCATCGCGCAGCTCGCCGCCCAGGGACTGACCAACCAGCAGATCGCGCGCGCCCTGTTCGTGAGCGCCAAGACGATCGAGTACCACCTGGGAAACGTCTTCACCAAGCTCGGCATCGCCTCCCGCCGTCAACTCCGCGCCGAACTGGACGCGCTGACGGGTCATCACATCGAGTAGCCGCACGTCACGGAACCGGCCGCCGGGACGGAGCCTCCGTGACGTCCTCAGATCAGACCCTCGCGGATGGCGAACGCGACCGCGTGGGTCCGGTTCCGCAGCTGGTAGCGGACCGTGACGTCGTGCAGCACGCTGGCCACGGTGCGTTTCGAGTAGGCGAGTTCGCCCGCGATCTCGGTGGTGCCGAAGCCGTCGGCCGCCAGCCGCAGTACCCGGCGTTCGCGGTCGGAGAGTCCGCTCAGGGTCAGCCCCTGGGGGCGCAGCACGTGCTGCTGGAGCCGTCCCACCTGTTTGAGCAGACGGGTCAGCAGATCGGAGGGCAGGGCCGCGTTGCCCGAGGCGGCCCTGATCACCGCCTGGGTGAGGGAGGTCGCCGTGGCCTCCCACCGCCACAGCACCGCGCAGGCTCCGGACTCGACGACGGTCAGCAGCTCGTCGTCCGACAGGGCGGAGACGACGAGCACGGCCTGCGCCCCGTCCCGCGAGCGCACCGATCTGATCGCGTCGAGGGCGGGCACCGTCAGCGCGTCGAGCGCGAACACCACCACCTGGGCCGATCCGCCCCGGGGTAACGAGTCGACGAGTTCGAGCTCGGCGCGCTGCCGCAGCTCGGTCGCCAGTCCCGCTCGTGTGATGGGGTCGTCCGCGTAGACCGACACCGGTATCCGACGTTCCAAAACGACCTCCGGGTTCCGAGTGTGTGCCGCCTGTGCGGCTCGTTCACAAAATGAACACATCCCGCCTGGGGATGTCGACTAGGGAAGCTCCTAGGCGGTGCCTAGTCGTGCATCGGGGGTCGCCGAGAGCGGCAGCGCCACGCCGCCGTGAGCGGGTGCCGCCGCACGTCCTGGCTGCGCTTTTCGCTGCACGATCACGCAGGCGCCGGGCCGTGCGCGCTGCCAGTCTGTTCCGGCACGGTCGGCCGCTCCGCGCCACGTGCCGCGCTGCCGTGCGCGCTCGTCCGGCTGACCTGGGGCGAGCGGGACGGGTAGGCAGCGCGCTTCCCGAGGAACGTGGCACGAGGAACGAAGAGGGGGACCGGGCCGATGGGAGTTTCCGTCGTCTTCGAGGACGGCAGCGACGCGGTCGAGGTCGTGCCGGGCGAGGAGGCCGTGTGCCTCCTGCGCGTGGAGAACACCGGGATGGTCGTCGACCGGGTCCTGCTCGACGTGCTCGGCGAGGCCGCCGAGTGGGCGAGCGTCGAGCCCGCACAGGCCAACCTCCTGCCGGGCGAGGTCACACAGGTCCGCGTCCTCTTCCGGCCGCCGCGAACGGCCACCCGGACCCCGGGCGAGGTGCGGTTCGGGCTGCGCGCGATGTCGACCGAGGACTCCGAGGGCTCGTGCGTCGAGGAGGGCAGTGTCACGGTCGCGGAATTCGGCGACCTCGGCGTGCAGTTGGTGCCCAAGAGCTCGACGGGACGACGCTCGGCGCGGTTCAGGCTGGTCGTGGAGAACCGCGGCAACCGGCCGGAGCAGGTGCGGGTCGAGGCGCTCGACCCGGAGGTCGGACTGGGCTTCAAGACGAAGCCCGCGGTGTTCGTCGCGCGACCGGGCACGGCGACCTTCGTGCGCCTGAAGGCCGTGCCGCGCAAGACGTTCCTGCGGGGGCCCAACCGCACGCTGCCGTTCGAGGTCTCCGCGTTGCCGGAGCGGGGTGAGGCGGCCAGGGCCGAGGGCGTGATGCTGGAGAAGCAGACGCTGCCCGAATGGCTGCTGCCCGTGCTCGGGATCGCGGTGGTGGCCTGCGGCCTGCTCATCGCGCTGTGGATGACCGTGCTCCAGCCCGTGGCGCACTCCGCCGCGTCGGCGGCGGCGGACGCGCAGAACGCGGCCAGCTCCGCCAAGTCGGCGGCGGCCAAGGCCATGGCGACCGCCAAGCCCTCCAAGTCCGCCAAACCCGCGCCGCCCACCGAACTGGCCGTGAAGATCGCCTCGCCGACCGTCGTCACCGGTGCGACCGAGTCGGCGACCGGCACCTTCTCGGGCGGCAGCGGCTCGAACCCCAAGCTCGTGTGGACCTCCTCGGCCCCGCGTGTCGCCAAGGTCTCGCAGCGCGGCGTGGTGACCGCGCTCAGTCCGGGTACGGCGATCATCACCGCGACCGGCGCCGGAGGTACGGCGTCCACTGCCTCGGGGGCTCCCTCGGCGGCGTCCACGGCCACGGCGGGCGCGTCGCCCGACCCGGGCACGGGCTCGCCGAGTGCCGACCCGGCGGGCACGCCGGGTGCGAGCGCCGCGGCCGCGGCGGTGCTGTCCGGTTCCGTGACGGTCAACGTGGTCGGCCCGGTGTCGGTCACCACGACCACGCTGCCGGAAGCGGCCCGCGGCAAGACCTACTCCGCGTCCCTCGGCGCCACCGGCGGCACCGGCTCCTACACCTGGTCGGTCAGTTCCGGGTCGCTCCCGGCGGGGCTCTCGCTCTCGCCCCAGACGGGCGCCCTCACCGGCACCCCGGCCACCGCCGGGACGAGCAGGTTCACCGTACGGCTGACGGACCCCGGACCGCCCGCCCAGTTCACCACCAGGACCTTCAAGCTGACCGCCCTCGGCTCGCTGGCCGTGAACAGTTCCTCGCTGCCCGGGGCGACCACGGCCACCGCGTACTCCCAGACACTGGAGGCCGTCGGCGGGACCGCCCCCTACAAGTGGTCGCTCGCCCCGGGGCAGGGCACGTTCCCGCACGGCCTGCGCCTCGACCCGGACTCCGGGGCGATCACCGGCATCGCGGCACAGGCCGGTACCTACGGCGTCACCGTCCAGGTCACGGACTCGGCCAAGCCGGGCCAGACGGCCACCCAGCACCTGACCCTGACGGTCGCCAAACCGCTGACGATCGGCACCCTGGGCCTGCCGGACGGGGTCACCCACACGTCGTACTCGCAGGCAATGAACGCCTCCGGCGGCGTCGAGCCGTACACGTGGTCCGTCTCCTCCGGTTCGCTGCCCGGGGGGCTGACGCTCAGCCCGAAGTCCGGGGTGCTCGGCGGGACTCCGCAGGCGGACGGTTCCTCGACGTTCACCGTGCGCGTCACCGACTCCGCCAAGCCCGCCCACACCGTGTCCCAGGCGTTCACCGTCGAGGTGGTGACCGGCTTCGCCGCCACGACGTCGAGCATGCCCCAGGCGACCTACAGCAAGGACTACCGGACCCAGCTGACCGCGGCCGGCGGCTCCCCCACGTACGTGTGGACGCTGACGGGCACGCTGCCGCCGGGACTGAACCTCGCGCCGAACGGCCTGATCACCGGCAAGCCGACCGCCACCGGCAGCTTCCCGTTCAGTGTGCAGGCGACCGATTCGAGCGCGCCCCCGCTGACCGCCACCAGATCCCTGACCATCACGGTGGTGGCCTCGCTGCAGATCGTCACCACGTCGCTGCCGCACGCGCTGACCGGGCAGCCGTACTCGCAGACCCTCATGGCGATCGGCGGTACGGCCCCGTACACCTGGTCCGTGACCTCGGGCGACCTGCCGGACGGCCTGAGCCTGAATCCGGTCACCGGTGTCATCAGCGGCACACCCGAGTCCACCGGTACCGCGTCGCTCGACATCTCCGTGTCCGACTCGGGGCCCACGCCCCAGACCGCGAACCTGTCCCGGCTCTCGCTGACGGTCGTCCTGCCCCTGGGCTTCCAGGAGCCCTCGACCATCCCCGAGGCGGCCCTGGGGTTCCCGTACAAGGGATTCTCGCCGACCAACGTGATCGGCGGCTCCGGCAAGTACAGCTGGTCGGTGACCGAGGGAGCACTGCCGGACGGCCTTCGGCTCGACCGCGGCACCGGGGCCGTCACCGGCACCGCGCAGTCGCCCGCCAGTGCCGGGACGTACCAGTTCACGATCACGGTGAGCGATGCCACGGACTACACGGTGACCGCGAAGACCAGGGTCTCCGTCACCGTCGTCAACCCGTTGACCGTTCAGAGCACCTACCCCTGGAGCGGCACGATCGGCACGTCGTCCCAGATGACGGTCCAGCCGGCCGAAGGTGTGGCGCCGTACCACTTCGCCCTGGCCGACGGCGCCCCGAAATGGATGTCGATCGACCCCTCGACGGGCGTGCTCACCGCCACCCCGGACGGTCCCTGCCGGAATCCCGTCTCCACCGAACCGTCCACCGGATCCGTGGAGATCACCTGCGACGCGAACCACTTCTCCGGAGAACAGGTGAAGATCACCGACGACCTGGGCGAATCCGTGACGACCACGGTGAACCTGACGGCCGCCGTGCCACCGCTGGACGTGACGTTCAACACGAACACCCACACCCAGACCGGGGGTTCCCCGCTGACGAGCTTCGACGTGACCGTCGGAAGCCCGTCCGGCGGGTACGGCGCCGGCTCGTACTCGTTCACCGCCTCGCCGCTGCCCTGCGACACCTCCGGGCCCGACTGCGACTCGATCGACTCCGACACCGGGACGGTGAACGGAAACCTCGGCCAACTCGACGGCCAGAAGCACACCTTCACCGTGACGGTCACGTCCACGGACCCGAAGGACAGCACCAACACGATCACGACCACCTTCGACGAGTCCATCCAGACGCAGCCCGCCCCCACCCCCAGCCCCACTCCTTCCAGCGCGGGTTCGACCCGTGGAGGCTCCGCATGACCGGATCACCCAGCGGATCACCCAACGGATCGCCTGCCGCGTCACCGGCCGTGGCGGTGCCGTCGGTGGCCCCGCTGGCCGTCCTGGTGCTCCAGACGGCCGCGGCCCTGGAGAACCTCGCCGTCGAGTCCTACACGACCGCGGCGGGCCTGCCCTTCGTGGTGCGGGGGAACGCGCGGTTGCGGGAACTCGTGGCCCGCAACCGGGCGCACCACATCGCGCACGCGCAGACGTTCAACCGGGCCGTCGCCAAGGCCGGCGGGGCGCCGCAGCATGCCCCCGACGTGCGGTACGCCCCGACCGTGAGCCGGCGGCTGGCCGCCATGACCGACGCGGACTCGCTGGTCGGCCTGCTCATCGAACTCGAAGGCATCAACGCCCAGACCTGCACGCGGTACGCGAGCCTCGCCGAGGGCGGCCGCCTGCGCTCGCTGTTCGTGAGCGTCGCGTCGGTCGAGGCGCAGCACGGTTCGGAGCTGCTGATCCTCCCCACCCTGCCGGACGGCGGCAGCGCCGTGACACACGCGACCGGGGCCGCCGTGCGGGCGGTCCCGGCGGCGGCCGGCACGGCCGGCATCCCGCATGCCGCGTTCCCCACCGGGAACGCTTCCGCGATCAACGAAGGAGCGGTGCGATGAGCGGCACCGGACACGGGACGGACGCGCAGTCGTCCGACGCGGAGGGGACCGACGCACAGCCGTCCGACACGGAAGAGACCGACGCGCTGGGGGCCGAGGCGCAGGAGACCGGCGCGCAGTCGTCCGACACGCTCGCGGACGGCGGTCGCCCGGACGGCTCGAAGCCGAAGAGCCCACCGTCGCGGCGGTCCGTCGTGCTGAGCGCCGCGGGGATCGCCCTGGGCGCGGCGGGGATCGGTGTCGGCCTCGCGCTGAACGCCTCCGGCGGCGGTCACCACGCGTCGTCGCCGTACTCCGGGGACCTGCGGACCGTGGCCCTGGCCGCCGCGCTGGAGAACCAGGCGGTGCGCGCCTACCAGGCCGTCGACGAGGCGCTGCGGGCCAGGAGGTTCGGCCCGGCGGTCCCCGCGCTGGCCGCGTTCGTGCGGACCGCCGCGGCCCACCATGCCCAGCACGCCGCGACCTGGAACGCGATCCTGCGCGGGGCGCGCAGGCCGGCCGTCACCGGGGTCCCGCTCTCGGACCACGCACGGCTGATGGACACGATCCGGACGGCGTCGAGCGTGGCCGAGATCGTGTCCGCGGTGCAGGATCTGGAGCACCGTGCGGCACAGACCCACACGGCCGCGGCCGGGAGCCTGGCGGGCACCGGGCCGGCCGTCGTCGCCGCCGCCACGATCGCGCCGGTCGAGGCGATGCACGCCGCGACGCTGGGCTATGTGCTCGGCGGCCGGTCCCCGGTGGCGAGCTTCCTCGACCCGGCCGGGGCGCTGCGGACCACGGAACTGACGGTATGACGGCTCGCCGCGGGCCCTGTCGGGCGGGGCTTGCCCGCACCCGGGCCTGAGTACGCGTGCGTCACCGCCCGGCCGGCATCGAAGGAGACCCATGAGCATGCTGCGGGACGCGGATCTCTCGCTCGCGAACTGGCTGGGGAGCGTTCTGCCGCCGGGCACCGGCGTCAGGTTCGACGCGCCGCGCGCGGACTGGGAGCGGCCGGGATCCGGGCAGCCGTTCGTCAGCCTGTTCCTCTACGACATCCGCAGGGACGGGCAGGACCTGCCGCCCTCCGGATGGTCGGAGGTACGCGATGCCGACGGGCGGCTGGTGGGCAGGCAGCCCGCGGTGCGCCGCTACCGGATCTCCTACACGGTCACCGTCTGGGCGGGCCCGGCGGCCACCGGCCACGAGACGTCCCAGGAGGCGTTGCAGGAGGCGTCCCGGCGGGCCGTCGAGGAGCACGACCTGCTCGGCCTGCTGATCGACGCCTGTACGAACACGGACACCATCGTGGGCGGCCATCTGGCGGGAGCCCTGGCCGAGGCCGGGCTCCCGCCCCTCGTACGCTGCGGGGGCGACGAACCGGGGCGCTCGGCGCAGGGCCTGTGGCCGGGACTCGGGATCGCGCCGCGCGCGCATCTGACGCTGGAGCTGGTGGTTCCCGTGCTGCCGCCCATGGTCACCGACCTGGCACCGCCGGCACGCGAGATCGTGCTCGGCGCGGGCCGGTTGCCCACGCCCGGTCCGACGGGCCCGACGGGTCCGACGGGCCCGACAGCCCCGACCGGCGGGGACAACGGGGGCGGTGCGGTGACGGCCGGTGCGGCCCCGTCCCGCCCGGCACCGGCCGGGACCGCGGGAACCGTGCGGCGCTGGGAGCGGCGCACGATCACCGAGCCCCTGCAGGCCGCACCCCGGCCGGGAAACGGGTCGTAGGCCCACGGCCGGAGTACGCCCGCCCCGCCGCACCCACCGCACCCACTCCCTCCGCAGCCACTCCCTCCGCGCCCGGCGGAGCCGCCGTACGTCCCGTCCTCAGCTCGCGGTCACCGAGGCGTTGGTGGTGATGAACCGCGCGGTACCCGGCTTCGTCGGCACCGTGTCGGGCACCGGGCCGGCCGGAGTCGGCTGGGTGGCGGGCGTCTCCACCGTGAACAGGGCCGTGAACGTGCCGCCCCCGACCAGGATCGGCTTGCCGCCGTTGGTGGTGCGCCGGGTCAGGTTCGCCGGCAGCAGCGTGAGCGTCAGGGTGCCGGTGCCGGGAACGGTGAAGGGCGGTGCCGTGTACACCAGCGGCACCCGCAGTGCCATCGGCAGTTCGTCCCCCTGGAGGCAGACGGGCATTCCGCCGACGGTCACGTTCGTGCTCGAACCGGTCAGTGGCAGCGGCGCCGCCAGGGCCGGTACGACCGCGGGCTCCGGGATGGTCACTTCGAGCAGGTCCCCGGTCCTGATGACGAAATCCGCCACGCCCACCCCCCTGTCACGTCGTGAAGCCGAACAGCTCGATCTCGGCGATGGCCACGGTGGATCCGTGGCTGCCCGGATACACCGCGCCCACCTCCATCCGCATGCTGGTGACCAGGTTCGCGTGGCTGACGGAGAACGTCTGGTCCTGGGAGGTGTCCTTCGGGACGATGGTGAAGGACTTGCCGTTGGAGTACGTCAGCCGCAGTTCGCTGGGTCTGCCGTCCTGGACGTAGGCGTCGCTGGCGCCCGAGCGCAGGATGATCTTCTGCACCGTCACATGGTGCTCGAACCTGAAGGTGAGGGCCGGCTCGGCCGAGGTCGACCAGGGCGCCAGCCAGTACCTGTTGGTCACCTCGTCCGCGGCGTTCAGCGCGGGGTGTCCGTGCGCCGAGACGTTCGCCGTCACGCTGACGGCGTGGATCGGCGAGAGCTCGTGGCTGATCGTGCCGGTGGCCTCGGTCTTCAGGCGGCGTACCCGGCCGTCGACCGCGTGCTGGAACGGCGGGTACGTGCCGTAGAGCGTGCCGGCGCAGAGCAGGGCCACCGCGATGCCGATACGGCCCTTGCGGTAGATCTGCCGGAGCACGAACTTCAGGTCGAGGCCGGGCTTCGCGAGGTGCGCGGCGGAGTTGCCGTCCGCCTGGCCGCCACCCGCGTCCGGAGTGAGCTGGACGACGCGGGGTCCGCGCCGGGGTACGAATCTTCGCCACCACGGTTCCCTGACCTTCGCCGCCTCGACGAGCGAGGCGCCGCAGCGGCTGCAGAAGCTGCGGGTGCTCGGATTGCCCTCGCCGCACGCCCCGCACACCAGGTCGCCCGGGTGCAGCCGACGGGTCGGCGCGGTCCTGGTCACCGCGACCGCCCGGGCCCGCGCGATCTGCGGCGCCTGTTCGCGAATCGCCTCAGGCGCCCGCGCCGGGGCGGTTCCGTCCCCGGCGGGGGCGGGACCTGCGGGCGCGGGACCGGCGGGCGGCGCCTGCGGCGCACGTGCCTCGGGCCCGGCTCCGGGCGCGGAATGCTCGACGGGCGCTACCAGAGCCGCGGCGTCGCGACGCCGGTCGGCGGGCGGTGGTGGTGGTGGTGCGACCGAAGCCGCCGTGGTCTTCCGGGCCGACGCGGGCGGGGGCGGGGGCGGCGGTGGAGGGGCAGCAGCCGAAACCGCGCTCTTCCGAGCCGACGCCGACGGAGGCGGGGGCGGGGGCGGGGGCGCAACAGCCGCCGCCGCGCTCTTCCGAGCCGAAGGCGGCGGGGGCGGAGGGGGAGGCGGAGCAGCCGACGGTGTGCTCTTTCGGGCCGATGGAGGCGGGGGCGGAGGTGGAGGGGCCGCAGCCGACGCCGTGCTCCTCCGAGTCGGCGGGGGCGGGGGCGGAGGTGTGGGGCCAGTCGGTCTCGGCCGTGGTGCGGGGGGTGGCGGAGGCGGGGGCGCGGCGGCTCCGGGACGCGGTGCCGCGGGCGCACCCGGGCGTGGCGGCGGGGCTCCCGCAGGGCCTCGCGGCCCGGCCGGCGGGGCCTGCCGTTCCGTACCGGCGGGGCCGGCGGAATCCGGCCTGGGACCGGCGATGAAGGTGTTCGTCCCCTGGATCACGCGCTGCAGCAGGCCGACCCGCGGTTCGGCGGCCGCCTGCTCCTGCTGCTGCTCGATCTCCTGGACCACCTCCTGCGCGACCTTCGGCGCCTGCTTCTCCCCGGTCCATTCGAGGAAGCCTCCGCAGGAGCCGCAGAAGGCGTCGTCCTCAGCGTTGCGGAACCCGCACTTACGACAAACGATCATCTCTCCACGACCTCCAGCCCGTGCGGAACATGCGCGGGCTTCTCCGCAACGATCAGTTCCTCCAGTGCCGCGACATCCACCGGCGTACCCCTCGGCACCGTCACCCGGACGGCCAGCCGGGCCGCCTCCTCGCCCGGCAGCGGGGTGTTCGGGGCCGCGGACCAGCGGACCCCGCCGCTCTCGGCGAGTTCCACCTCCCCGCCGGTGACCAGTTCGACCAGGGTGCGCAGTCCTTCGGCGGTGCCGCGCAGCCGGTAGAGCGGCACCGAGTGCGCCACGGCCGCCCGCTGCCGGTCCAGGGGCCAGTTCTCGTCCAGGACCGTGCCCAGCCAGCCGGCGAGCCACCGTACGAAGTCGTCGGGCGCGAGCATCGGGTCGGTGTAGGCCGCCAGGCAGTCCAGTGTCGAGATGGCCGGCGCGAGCACCTCGTCCAGGGCCCCGGTCCACCGCATCGCCACCGGGTCCTCCTGGAAGACCGCGGGCAGCAGGGTGCCGATCGGATACGGGGTGTCCAGCCCCGCCACGGCTCGGCGCATCAGTGTGCCTCCACTCTGACCTGGTGCTCGTAGGAGAACACCAGGCTGTTGGCGTCGAGATCGATCCGGCGGGCCTCCTTGCCGCGCGCCCCGGTGACCGGGTCGGCGGAGAACAGCCGTACGTCCTCGACCAGTTCGACGCCGTGCACCTGTTGCAGCCGGCCGAAGATCTCGCCGGACTGCACCGGGCGGCCGAACGGCCAGCCGGCGCCCTCGGGCCCGCCGCCGGGCAGCGGATTGAGATAACGGTGGAGGGCTTCGAGCGCGTCCTCGCGCACCCGGTCGACGTTCACCCGCGGCCGGGCCACCAGCCGGGCGACCACCGTGACGCCGCGGTAGAGCGGCGGTTCGAGCATGACGCGGGTGCCCACGACCCGCGCCCGGTCGAGCCGTTCGGCGATCCGGCGCAGCGTCGGCTCCGGCGGGACGAGGTTCTCGAACAGGATCCGGCCGTCCCGCATGGCCGCGGCCGGGACGACCAGCACCCGGACTCCCCCGGCCTCGGCGGGGTCCTGGCCGGTCGGCACGCAGCGCACCCGGGCGATCTCCGGCGCCGCCTCGCGGGTCAGGATCTCGTAGTCCTCCGCCGTCACCGCGCGGCTGCGGGTGCGGACCAGCAGCGGCCCGCGGTTCTTCGCCTCGTCGAGGGTCTCGCCGTCCACCCCGCCCTGGGCCGGGCGCCGGTTCTCCACCGCGGAGACGGACGGGACCGAGGACTTCAGCCGGCAGACCGACCCGGCCGCGACGTTCCCGCGGGCGCCGCCTCCGGTCGCGTACCCGCGGATCCGCACCTCGGCGCCCTTCTCGGGCACGGCGCCGTGGCGGCGCAGGCTGCCGTCGCTCTCGCGGACCGCCGGACCGAACAGGACGAGTCCGGAGACCGCGTCCAGGGCGAAGTGCCGGTCCTCGGGCCGGCTGTCGGCGAAGTGCTCGACCTCGGTCCACTCCAGCCAGCCGTCCGGTGAGCTGGTCTCCACGACCGGCGAGCCATAGCCGGCCAGCACCGGGCTGTGCCGGAGCGGGAACTGCTGCCCGGGCACGCCCTCGGCCTGGCCCAGCTCCTCCAGCGCGACCGGTTCGGCGTGCACGGCCTCGACCGTGCCGCCGACCGTGCAGACGGTCAGCCCGTCGACCACGGGCGAGTCGGTGTACGGGGGTTGCCCCTCCTCGGGCTCGGTGACCCGGGCCCTGAGCCAACCGGCGCGGTCGCCGTCGACCACGCTCGCCCGGTGCGCGGCCGGCACGTGCAGGACGATCGCACCCGAGGTGTTCAGGCCCCCGGTCTCGTCGAGCCCCGCCTCGCACTGCGTCCAGCCCTCTCCGGTCCATGCCTCCCAGATCAGCGGGGGGTGTTTCGGGTTGACCCCGACGCCCTCGACCCGGCCGCGGAATCCCAGTCGGACCACGCACCCGGGCACCGGGTCGGTGAGGCCGATCAGCAGCGCGTCCCCCGTCCCGGGGCGTCGGCGGAACACGGGGAACGGCCGGCCGTCCAAGAGCAGCCGGGAGCGGTCCGCGGTCTCGGCCGGCTCGCCGTCCCCGGCGCCCGCACCGGCCTGTTCGCCCTCGGACTCCGGTTCGACCGCGGTCCGGATCCTGGCGAGTGAGCAGGGCACGACGGCCAGGTCCTCCCGGGTGCTGAAGACGATCGACTCGGCGGTGGCGGTACGGAGTGTCCCCACCCGGGTGCCCGCGGCGATCGTCAGCCGGGTGTGGGCGGGACTGGAGAGCCAGAAGGTGACGGGGACGCGCGCCGGGGTGGGCGGGAGGATGCGCAGGCCGATCAGGTTGAGGAAGGTGACGTACAGCCGGTCGGGCACCTGGTTGAGCCGGTAGAGCAGCTGGTCGGTCAGGTGGGCGAAGGTCTCGATCAGGGTGATGCCCGGGTCGGAGACGTTGTGGTCGGTCCACTCCGGGCAGCGCCGCATCACCAGGCGCTTGGCCTCGTCGACCAGGTCCTGGAACCGGCGGTCGTCGAGGTCGGGGGCCGGCAGGGGCATCAGTACTCGCCCTCCTCGTGCTCGGGGATGGTGTAGAAGGGGAAGACGAGGTTGCGCGGGCTGTTGGTGCCGGGCACGAGGTAGCGGATGTCGATGTAGAGCAGACCCGGCCGGTCCTCGTCGGGGTAGACGTCCACCTCGGCCACGTCGACGCGCGGCTCCCACTGCTCGATCGCGTCCCTGACCACGTCGGCCATCTCGGCCGTCCGGTGGACGCCGGCTCCGTCGAAGATGTAGTCCCGCAGGGTGCTGCCGAACCGTGGCCGCATCGGGCGCTCTCCGGGATAGGTCTCCAGGATCAGCCGCATCGACTGCTCCAGTTTGGCGGTGCCGGAGGCCATGGCCGGCGTACCGGTGGGTTCGAAGGCGAACGGGAACGCCCAGCCGGTGCCGATGAAGTCGGTCATCGCCGTCGCTCACCCGCCCAGCGAGACGGAGGCGCCGGAGAGGGAGACGGTGCCCTGGCTCTGGATGGTCAGCGAACCGGCGGACTTCAGCGTCAGCGAGTCCCCGCCGTCGATGGTCACCGTGCCGCCCTCGCCGGTCACGATGTTGACCGTCCCGGCCCGGCCGCACCTGATGGTGAGCTGCCCCGCCGGGTCGGTGGGCGCGCAGGCGAGCTCCACCGACCCCTGGACGACGTCGATGCCCAGTCCGAGTCCGCCGTCGCCGGTGCCCAGGGTGATCCGCGACCGCTGCGGCTTCGGTTCCTCGCCCATCTCGTCGTGGAACACCAGCCGGTTGCCCGAGGCCGAGACGAACCCGCGGCGCGCGACGGACGAGTCCGCGCCGCCCGGTCCCCGCCGGACGGCATCGCCGCCGAGGCTGTAGCCGCTGTGCTCGGTGACGAGGCCGCCGAGCACGTACGGGCGGCGCGGATCGCCGAACTCGAAGCCGACCAGGACCTGGTCGCCGACCTCGGGCAGGAACATGGCGCCGCTACGCCGGCCGGCGCCGAACTGGACGACCGGGGCCCAGTCGGTGCGTACGTCCGGGGACAGCCACGGCAGCGTCAGCCGTACCCGGGCGTGCCGGTCGCCGATGTCGTCGACGACGGCGCAGACGAGACCGGGGATGCGCACCGGGTCGGTGCCGCCGGCCGTGGTCAGGCCGAGCAGCGAGCGGTCGTGCGCGCCGCCGGCGGCGAACTCGGTGTGGTAGCCGCTCTCCGCCATGTCGAACACGTGTCGGGCGCGGGTGACCAGCCAGGTGGCGGGAAAGCGGCCGGGGATGCCGGAGACCCGGACGGTGGCACCGGCGCGGATCGCGGGGTCGCCCGTCGCCTCGCCCTCGGCCTCGGCGAAGGTCCCGCCGACCGAGGCGGCGAGGGCCGCGGCCGCGGCCTCGGCGTTCGCGACCGGCAGCGTACCCACGACGTGTGCGGTCGGGCTCGGTGCGGGACCGAGGCCCTCCCTGGCGCCGGGGCCCGCCCCGGTCCGCGGGCCCTGCTCGTGCGCGGCGACCGCTCCCAGCGGACCACCCGCGGCGGCGCTGAAGAGGGCGGCGACCTCGGTGAGGCCCTGTGGGGGCGCCGTGGCGGCGCCGGCGGAGGACGTCTTCGTCGGGGCCGCGGCGGAGAGCGTCGCCCGCAGCGGGTCCCAGACCCGGACCTCGGCCTCGGGGGCCAGGTTGCCCGCCGTGACGCGCGGCTCGAAGCGCAACAGCGAGCCGGGCATGGTCAGTTCCGGCAGCCCCAGGGCGGAGTCCGCGAGCGCGGAGGCCTTGCGGAAGTGGAAGTGCCCGTCGGACATGCCGAATTCGAAGCCGATCTCGCGTGCCCGCTGGGCCAGGAACTCCCAGTCGCTCTGGTTGCACTGGAGCAGGTGCTCGTGGACGGTCGCCGTCTCGGTGATCCCGCCGACCGGCAGCCTCGCCTCCTGGGCGATCCGCCGGGCGATGTCCGAGTCGGTCGCGTCGTCGAACGACCTGGTCCTGCGCGCCCGTTGCAGCCGGTGGCACAGGTCGTAGCCACGCACCACGGTCCGCCCCGCTATGCCCTGGTAGTAGCCCTCGATGGCGGTGACCTCGCCGACGACCAGCCGACGGTCCGGCCCGGATCCGACCCGGATCTCGACGCGCGTGCCGATCCGGAGGTCGGCGCTGTCCAGCGCGGCCCCGGTGAGGTCCGCGAAGCTGAGGGCGAACATCGCCGGCAGCAGCAGCTGCGTACTGACCTCGGCGCGCACCAGACAGCTCGCGGCGACGCCGGACAGCTCCCGGCCGGGGGCGGCGCCGACCAGGACCGTCGGCCACACGCTGGCGCCGAGGTCCGACGACACGGTCATCGCCCGCCCTCCTGTGCACCCGGCAGGTACACGTGGGTCCCCGGCCGCACCCGCAGCGGGTCGTCGAACCCGTTCGCCGCGGCGATCTCCCGCCAGCGCCCCGGCCCGCCGTAGCACCGGGTGGCGAGTTCCGGCAGGCTCTCGGCACCGGCGAGCAGGTGCGTGCGGCGCCCCGCCAGGCCGCCGGAGCTCGGATTGGTCGGCCCCGGTGCCGACGGGATCGAATGGAGCGTCAGGTCGACGACGGCCCGCACCGGCGCCCCGGACTGGCTGAACCTGGTGTACGTGACGGTCACCTGTTTGAGATAGACGAGGTAGATCTGGGTGCCCCACACGAACCTCAGCCGGGGCAGCTCGACCCAGCTCGTGGCGTTCTTGTCGGTGACGGTCACGTAGTGGGACCAGTCGAGCAGGCGCCGGCAGGCCGCTGCCACGTTCGTGTACCTGCCGTTGAAGGTCAGTGCGCGCAGGGCGATGCTCGTGGTGCCCCTGGCCCTGTCCTGTTCCTCCACGTTCTGGGCGGCCAGTACGACGCGCGGGGTGGGCGCCTTCGGGGCCGAGTTCCCGGCGCCCTTCTGCCCCTTCCCGGCGGACCCGGCGGACATGGGCTCCTGCGCGGTGTGCGAGATCGTGATCGTCGCCGGGTTGAAGTCGAACTTGATGTAGTCGGCGTCCGTCGACCGCGCCGGGCCGAGTTTCGCGACCCGCACCGGGGTCAGGGCGGCGCGCCCCTGCTGCAGCGTCTCGGGGGTGACCATGGGTCGGGCTCCTAGAGGTGGTCGGGCGGCAGGAAGCCCGTGTGTTCGAGGGTCAGCGTCTCGATCGCGACCGCGTTCTGCCTGGCGTCCAGGTCGGGGCCGCTCCACGAGACCGGGTACGCGTCGCGCAGGCTCCAGGAGGCGACGACGCTCTGGTGCACGTCCTGGAGGGCGATGTCCACGGCCCCCGCCGGTGCCCTGGGGCTGTCCTGGTCGCAGTTCATCCAGGTCGTGACGAGCTTGCCGAGCCATACCTGCAACGCCCGGGACGGCTGTGTCTCCATCGCCCTTTTCAGGACCACCGGCGGGTAGGACACCTGGGCGGGCAGTTTCACCTCGCTGCTGTAGTCACCGCCGACCCTGACCGTCTCGGTCCTGAAATCGACCTTCAGCCCCGTGCACGAGGACCACGCGCCGAGTTCGGTGATGCCGTCGTCGTTGGAGAAGACGACGGTGAAGCGCATGGACAGGCCGAAGTGCCGGAACGCGCTGTCCGCGGTCGCGCGGCGCGCCGCCGAGGCCGCGGTGGACACGGCTGTGCCGCCGGCCTGCGCGAGGGGGAGGCCGAGCCGGCCGCCGCCCTGCCCGGCTGCCGAGGCGAAGGACGCGATGCTCACTGACGGATGCCTTTCGGGTGCGTTGGTCCTGGCGGTCAGAACGGGCTGATCATCGGCGAGGCCGGGGACAGGGCCGAGGAGTTCAGGTCGTCCTCCAGGAAGCCGGTGTGGGCGAGTTTGAGCGTCTCGACGGCGGGCTTGGCACCGGCCGCGTCGAAGGAGTCGACGGACCAGGCGATCGGGAAGAACTCGCTCAGCCGCCACTGGACCATCGGGATCCCGGCGAAGTCGACGAGCTGGATCGTGCCGCTCTGCGGCTGCGGGTTCTTCGACGTCTGCGTCAGCCAGTGCTGCACGACCCGCGAGTAGGGCCCGGCCGCCCGGCTGAGCGTGATCGGCTCGTACCTGGTGGCGCCGGGGAAGAGCCAGACCTGGTTGCCGTTGTCCCCGACCCGGTGCTCGATCTGCTGCCAGGACACCGACAGGCCCGTCACCCTGGACCAGTCGCCGAAGTGGTAGGCGATGTTGTCGATCAGCACCGAGTACCGGTGGCTCATGCCGACCGTCAGCGGCCCCGCGATGTCCTGGGCCTGCTCGGCCGCACCGCGCAGCGATCCCATCATGCTCATGGGTTCCCTCGACTCCCGTCCGTCTCGCGCGTTCGATCTCGTCTGTCTCGTGCGTCTGGTCCGACTCGGCTATCTCGCCCAGCCGAACGGCCCGGTCTCACCGAGCCGGCCCGCGCGTTCGCGGTCGACCAGGAGCTCCCGCCGGAGCCGTCTGTGGATCTTTTCGTAGACCTGGACGGCCACTTCCTCGATGTCACCGGGGTCGTCCAGGTCGAGCGGGCGCCGGCCGCTGAGCTCGATGAGCCGGTCCCTGACCGAGAGCAGCTCCGCGTCGAGGGGCGCCGGTGCCGGGGACGCCCGGGACTCGGACGGCGTCCCGTCCGCGACCGGGGCGATCGCCGTCGGCGGGTGCACGGGTTCGGTCTCCATGGGCTCGGCCATGGTCGTCACGTCGCCGGGCTGCCGCTGCACCCCGCTCGCGGGCGCCGCGCTCCTCGGGGCGGTCCAGGACGCCGGAGGTGCCACGGTCCCCGGCCCGGTCCCCGCCTCGGTCCCCGCTCCGACCCCCGCTCCGGCCCCCGTCGCGATCCATGGCGCGGTCCAGGACGCCGCGGGAGCCACGTCGGCCGCCGCCGGGTCCGCACCCGAGCCGCGTGCCCACCGCTCGGCGGCCACGGCCGCGGCCTCCAGCGCGGTGCCGGCGTCGGAGTCCTCGGGCGGCAGGGCGGGGCCGAGGACACGCTGCTGGGCGGCGTGGGTGAGTTCGTGCGCGAGCAGGCCGCGCGCGACCGGCTGGTCGAACGGCCCCTCGTGCGCGGGCAGGAACACCTCGCCGTTCCGGGTGAAGGCGCGGGCACCGAGTGACCGTGCCTCGGCGGCCGCCTCGGGACCGCGGTGGATCGGCACGTCGGAGACGTCCACGCCGTGCACCCGCCGTACCGCGTCGGCGAGTTCGCTCGGGGCCGTCCGGACGGGCGGCGCAACGGGGGCGGGCGGTCGCGGTTCGGGCTCGGGGCGGGCGCCGTCCGGCCGCCGCCGCGCACGAGGCCGTACCGGAGGCCTGCCCGTGGAAGGGGCCGGGGCCGCGGTCGGCGTGGGTACGGCGCCGGTCGGACGGGACGCCCCGGCAGCGGGCGGGGCCGGCCGCTCGCCGGGAACGAAACGGTAGACGGGAGTGGCCGCAGGCGGCGCCGCGGGGCGTACGTCCGGCTCGCCGCCGGCCCTGCCCGGAACGTCCACCGCCTCGCCGTCGGCAGGGGTCTGCGTGGGCGGTGCCGGTTCGGTCGGTACCGGCGGCGTGTGTCGGCGCGGCGGCCTGGCGCCGGACGACGTGCCGTGCGGAAGCCGCGCCGGCCTGTCGACCGGGGCCCCGAGGCCGGGCAACGGCGCCTCCGGACCGGCGGTGCTCCGCCACGTATGCGTGGCGACGTCCGGCGCGGGGCGCGGCGACGGAGCCGCATCCGCCGCCGGGCGCGGCGACCGGCCGGTGTCCGCGTCCGCGAGGCGCGGCGACCGGTCCGCTTCGGCACCGGCACCGTTGTCGACACCGGTGTCCGGCTCGGGCGGCGAGGGGGCCTCGGCGGCAGGGGTCTGCTCGGGCTGCCGGTCCTGGACCTCGGGGGCGTCGGGTGCGTCGAGGGCGTCGAGGGCGTCGGCGGGCGGATCCACCGGCATCCGTACGTCCGAACCGGGCGGCCGGCGAAGCGGGTTGCCGAGGCCGAGCCGTCGGCTCTCGGCGAGGGAGGCGCGGCGCGCGGGCGTCTTCGGCAGGCCCGTGCCCGGCTCGCGCGCCGGGCGGGGCGGTGGGACCGGCGCCTCGCTCGACCAGGAGGCGCCGCCCTCGGGTGTCGGCGGCACGGCCCCCGGCTGCCGCGACGAGGCGGCTCCGTCCTCGGTCGCCCACGGCGGACGGTAGGACTCAAGCATGCGCACCCAGTCCGAGGAGGCCTTGAGCGCGTCGTCGGGCGCAGGAGCCCGGGAGGCGTGGGGCGCCTCCTCGTACGGCTCCTCGGGTGTCCCGTCGGGCAGCGGATCGCCCACGTACTCGTCCGCGGCCTCGACCAGGCTCGGCCGGGGCCCGGCGGACGCCAGCACGCGTGGGGTGCGCCGCACCGCGGCGGGCGGCGTGCGCGGGACCGGGGCGCGGTCCGGTACGGGCGCCCGCCGGCCACGTGTCGAGGGCGGCGCGACCGGCGCCTGACCGGGCGGTCCTTCGGCGCGGACGGCGACCAGTCCCGTCACACGTCCGGCGACCGGCTCCACGGCGAACGCCGCGCCCGGGTGCGAGGAGGCCGGATGCCCCGGGGTCTCCGGGGCCCGACGGGCTGCCGGGCGGGTCCGGTCCGGGGCGTGGACCAGCGGCCGGGTCCGGTCGGCCGCGACCACGCCCATCGAGGCGGCCGCGGTCAGCGGCGGCCTCAGGACGGTCGGTACGAGGGGCGGCAGCCGCCGCCAGTTCCCGTCACCGGGCGGCAGGCCTTGGTCGGCGGGCGGCAGGCCTTGGTCGGCGGGCGCGTCGCGGGTCTCGCGGCGCCGCCGTCGGGGCAGCCAACGCATCTCGTCTCCTCTCCTCTCCGTGCACCGGGGCTGGGACCGTGGCTAGAAAATCTGGGCGGGTCCCGCCGCGCCGCTGTCGAGACGGCCGTGGATCCGGCCGATCTCCTCGATCACCCGGGCCCGCACCGGGTGTTCGAGGTCGAGAATCTCCCGCAGCGGCCAGTGCAGGTGGTACGCGAGGTACACGGCCTCCTCCCAGAGCCGGTCGGCCGTGTACATCAGGATTCCCCCGGGACATCACCGGCGATGTCCACCGCGAATCCGTGCCCGCAGGCGGGGCAGTCGACGTCGGCCTCGGTGTGCCCCTCCTGGTTGATCCGCCGGTAGAGGTCCTGGAGGAAGGCGAGATCGGAGGCGAACAGGTTCTCGATCACCAGGTTGTCCACCACGGGGGCCGAGCCGAGCCTGGTCACCGTACGGGCGAGCAGCAGCACGCTGAGATAGACGGGGTTCTGCCTGACCCGAGGATCGCTCTGGCTCGCTATCTCGTCGCGTGCCGTGGCCAGGCGCATCACGCCCTCCCGGTGCAGTCTGCCCTGCTCGTCCACATAGCCACGGGGCAGGACGAACGGATAACGGGTCGTCAGCCCGGCCGCCGAGCCGGGCGGCGCGCCCTCGGCTCCGGCGGCGGACGGTTGCGTCAGCATGACCTCTCCTCGGTCATCCGGCCGGCTGCATCAGGATCTGGTCGCAGTGCAGCACCACGGTCTCGGTCACGATCTCGGTGGCGCCGGCCTTCATCCCGCCGATCTCCAGCTTCGACGGCCAGGCGTTCTCCAGGAGGTAGGTGATGATCGGCTGACCCGACTTGGGGGACGAGGACGCCGCGAACAACTGCAGCGAACAGGTCTTGCGGGCCAGCGGGTCGCCCTGCAGCACCGCCTGGTGCCAGAGCCACATGTAGGTCTCCGGATCGAGGCCGCGCTTGAGCGTGACCGTCGGCGGCTTGGTCTTGCCGTACTGCTTCGTGTGCAGGATTCCCTCGGGGCCGCTGGAGATGTACTCGACCGATTCGACCTCGGTGTTGATTCCGGACAGCTCACTGAACGTGGCGACCTTGATCCCGTCCACCTGGATCACGAAGGTCGACGCGCTCATCACCGTCGGGTTGCCGCTGGCGATCGCCATGTGACCGTCGCCCCTTCCACTCGGAATTCACTGTCGTGCCGGCGCGCGCCGTGTCGGCCGGCTCATCCGCCGTCGCCCTGTGTGATCACGTCGCAGGCGATGGTGACGTCCTCGGTCATGACCCCTTCCCCGGCCCTGGCCGAGGAGATGTTGATCTTCGCGCACCAGGCGTTGATGAGCGTGTAGCTCATCAACGGCTCCTGGTCCTTCATCCCGGCGAGCCCGCCGCCGAAGATGTCCAGACTCAGATACTGGGCGCGGGCCGCGGGATTGCCGCTGAGTGCCATCTGGTGCCACGCCCAGAGCGCCAGGCTGTTGTCCAGGCCGCGCTTGAGCGTGACCGTCGGCGGTCTGGTCTGGCCGAACTGCTTCGTGTGGTTGATGAACCCGGCCGTGTCCACCGAGACGTACTGCTCGATGCTGATCTCGCTGCTGATGCCGGCGAGTTCCTGGAACGCCAGGTTCTGCAACTGGAACCCACCGGTGATCTGGATGTTCGAGGAGACCACGAAGATCGGCGCGGACGCGACGGTGGAAAACGGTCGCGAGGTGGGTGCGGACGGGCGGGTCGGACTTGCCACGGTGTTCGTTCTCCTCTCGGCGCGGACGGGCTCCGGATCACTCCTCCAGCGCCGCGCCCTCCGAGTACTGCGAGACCCGGAAGACGATGAACTCCGCCGGCTTGACCGGGGCGATCCCGATGTCGACGGTGAGGATCCCGGCGTCCCGGTTCTCCGGGGGGTTGTTCTCCTCGTCGCACTTGACGAAGAACGCCTCGTCCGGGGTACGGCCGAACAGCGCCCCGCTGCGCCAGACCCGGCGCAGGAACATCGTGATGGTGCGGCGTACGGAGCCCCACAGGAACCGGTCGTTGGGCTCGAACACGACCCAGTTGGTGCCGTCGAGGATCGACTTCTCCACGAAGTTGAACAGCCTGCGCACGTTCAGGTAGCGCCACTCGGGGTCGCTGGAGAGCGTCCGCGCACCCCACACCCGGATCCCCTGACCGGGGAAGGACCGGATGCAGTTGACGGCCACCGGGTTGAGCTGGTCGTGCTCGCCCCGGGTGATGTTGGTCTCCAGGTCGACCACGCCGCGGATCACCTCGTTCGCCGGGGCCTTGTGCACGCCCCGGGTCTCGTCGCTGCGCGCCCACACACCGGCGATGTGGCCGCTGGGCGGGATGAGCGCGGGGCTGCCCTTGACCGGGTCCATGACCTTGATCCAGGGCCAGTACAGCGCCGCGTACTTGGAGTCGTAGCCGGCGACGTCCATCCGCCAGTCCCGGACCTGCTGGGCGCCGAGCCCCGGCGGCGGGTCGAGGATCGCCACCCGGTCCGCCATCAGCTCGCAGTGCGCGATCATGGCGAGCTGCACGGCCTTGACCCCTTCGAGGTCCACGGACCCGTGCTGGTAGGCGGCCATCAGGTCGGGGACGCAGAGCATGGTGACGTCCTCGATCGCCTCGAGCCCGGCGAATCCGGTGCGGTCGGCGGTGTCCCCGACGTAGTCGGCCGGGCTGATCCGGACCGGGGCCGGCCCCGTCGGTACGACGGCCGCCGCCGAGGACGTTCCGCCGCTCAACGCGACCCGCGCGCCCTTCGCCGGGACCAGGGCCGACGCGCCCTTGACCTCGTCCAGGACGATCAGTCGGGAGGACGCCTTGACAAGCGTGGCCGCGTTCCGGGGCCCGCGCCGCAGGGAGAGGTTGTCGAAGACCTCCGTCTCCCGGCCTTCCTGACGGACCACCAGTTTGAAGAGTTCCTCGCCGGGTTCGCTCGCGTCGGCGATCTCGACGCTCAACTCGTTGCCCGCTTCCCCGGGGGCCAGCGCCCTGGCCTGGAGGGCCGGACGCCCGCCGTCCCCGTCCGCGGGCACCTCGCCCCGGGCCGCGGAGCCGGGAGCCGCCGGGCTCCCGTCGTCCCGGCCGTCCGCGGAACCCCGCTCACCGTCTTCCGCGTCGGGGGCGCCGACGCGCACGACGTACGCCGCCCCGCCGCCGTTGAGGAAGTACCCGTAGACCGACTGTGGAAGGTGCGCGCCCTCGACGAAGCCGCCGAAGGCCTTGGTGTACTGCGTCCAGTTGGTCACGAGCGTCGGCTGGTCGGGGATCCCGCGTTCGGTGAACCCCACGAAGGCGCACAACGCGGAGCCCACGCCCTCGATGGGCCGGGACCCCGAGGAGACCTCCTCCACGTAGACGCCAGGGGAATGGTAGGTAGGCACTGCCCCTCTGCCCCTCTTTCAGAACCGCCGGGAACGAACTCTGGATTGCCGGATGCCGGACGCCGGATGCCGGATGCCAGGCGTCGGCCGAGGACACCGCGCATGGTCCGCAAGGTGATCACTGGGCCGACGACGATCAGTATTCGGTGCGCCGGTTCCGGTCGACGTGCGCGCGAGAGCGCGCAACGGAGCAGGTTCCGGTGCGCGATGATGCAACACGACGAGCGCGGTCCGGAGCGCCGACGGGCGAGCCGGTGGGCGTCGGGTGTGCGGGCTCTGCCACCATGAAATCCGTGTACTTCCCGTTCCCCACCGGGTTGGAGAGGCAGGTTCGCACCTGACATGGACCGCGAACCTGATGCGTACCGGGAACCGGGCGAGCAGGCCGCGTCCGACGCCGACGCCGAACGACGCCTGCTGGCCGCGGACCGCCTCTGCCCGGACAGCGGCGCGTTCCTGGCGGCGCTGTACGTGCTGGCCGGCGAGCATCCGCCGGCCACGGTGGCCCGCGTCGCCTCGGTTCCGGCGGCCGCCCGGATCGTCGACCTGCTGCTCGGCCTCGGTCTCGTCGTG
This sequence comes from Streptomyces fuscichromogenes, assembly GCF_014645815.1. Taxonomy (GTDB): domain Bacteria; phylum Actinomycetota; class Actinomycetes; order Streptomycetales; family Streptomycetaceae; genus Streptomyces; species Streptomyces fuscichromogenes. Next base: position 241,643 of record NZ_BMML01000016.1, read on the forward strand.
CGGGTCGACGGACCGCGGGGCTCCGGCCGTGTCGCGTTCGCACGGGAGAGCGACCAGCGCCTCGTGCGGGCACGGCTGAGCCCGACGAGATGGCGGGCCCTGCACCGCGCCGCCGCCGAGGTGCTCGATCCGGGACCGGCGCTGGCGCACCGTGCACGGGCGGCCGACCGCCCCGACCCGGTGCTGGCCGCCGCCCTGGAGGAGGCCGCCTTCGACGCGGGCGCGCCGGAGGACGGGACCGGCGTCGGGGTCGGGGTCGGCGTGCCGAGTCGGCAACTGCTGCTCTGGGCGGCGGACCTGACCGCGGACCGTGACGAGCGGGAGCGCCGAGTGCTGCTGGCCGCGATGCACGACGTGTACGGCGAGGAGTTCCGGGACGACGACCTGTGGACCCGGGTCGAGGCCTTGCCCCCTTCGCCGCTGCGGTACTGCGCGCTGGCGGGCCGGGCCTTGCTCGAACACCGTCTCGGTCTCGCCGTCGACCACCTGCGAGCGGCGTCCCGCGCCCTGGCCACCGGGGACGCGGACGCGGCTGCGGGCCGTGCGCCTTCCGGGCGGTCGCACGGGGACCGGGCCCTGTCGGCGGCCGCGGCGGTCGAGACCGTGCGGGCCGCCGTGGCGTGCCGCACGGCACGGGGCAGCACCGCGGTCGAGGCGGCGACCAGGGCGCTGGACGCCGCGACCGGTGACCCGGTGCAGATCCGCACGGCCCGGCGCCTGCTCCTGGTGGGCCGGTCCTACACGGAAGGCCCGCACGGGGTACTGCGCTCCCTCGACGAGGGCCCGCCGGCCGCCGTGGCGAGTGCGACGGTGCCGGAGCACCGCACCCGCGCACCGGAACTCCGGGACTCCGCACTGCTGTTGTTACGTGGCGAGTGCCGAGTGCTGGCGGGCGATCTGGAGGCGGCCGCCCGTGACCTGGACAGCCTGGTCCGGCGGCTCGACGCGCGTCCCGGGCACCCGGACCGGCTGCGTGCGCTGGAGCGGCTGGCGATCGCGCACTTCCTGCTCGGAAGCTGGCGGGAGGCCGATTCCGCGGTGGACGGCATCGGCGAGGGCGTCGACGACACGGCGGGGCGAGCCCTGCGGGCCATGCTCTCGGCCGCGCGCGGAGCGGGCCCGGCACCGCGACGCGGAGTGCCGACGCCGACGGGCGGGTCGGCACCGGCGCCCGGATCGCCGCCGGTGGGCCGGTCGGTGTCGTGGGCGGTGCCGGCGGGTCGGTCGGCGGGTGCGGCGGCGCCCGCGGGTGGGGCGGTGCCGATGGGGCGGTCGGCGCCCGGGGGTGGAGCGGCGCCGGTGCCCGGGTCGGAGTCGGCGGGTGGGGCGGCGCCCGCGCCCAGGACAGCGCCGGCGCCCGGGGCGGTGACCGCGTCGGTGGAACCCGACCGCCTCGCCGTCGCCGCGTGTGCGGACGCCGTCGCCCTGCTGGCGCACGGGCGTCACGCGGACATCCTGACCGCGCTCACCTGGCTGACCTCCGACTCCGCCGGTCTGGGGGACGCACCGGCCAAGTTCGCCCCGCTGTGGCTGCCGGTGTATGCGGAAGCGGCGGTCGAGACCGCGGCGAGCGCCGCGGCCGAGGCGGGCCTGGCGCAGCTGCGCGAACACGCGGAACGCAGCCCGTACCTGATGGTCACCTTCCATCGGCTCGCGGGCCGGGCCGCCGAGCTCCGGCGCGACCCGACCACGGCCGCGGCCGCGTACGAGGCGGGCTTGCTGGCCACGGAGGGCCGCGCACAGGTACCGCCCCTGCACCGCGCACAACTGGACCATGCGTACGGCCGGTTCCTCTGCGCCCTCGGGCGGACGACGACGGGCCTCGGCTGGCTCCAGCGGGCGCAGGACGACTTCGCCTCGCTCGGCGCCGACGCGTTCGCGCGGAACTGCGCCCGGGACCGGGCGGCCGTCACCCGGGGAGCCGCGCCGAGCCCCGACGTCGCCCTGACCGAACGTGAGGAGACGGTGGCCGGCCTGGTCGCGTCCGGGCTGACCAACCGCCAGGTCGCGGAGCGGCTGCTGATCAGCGCGAAGGCGGTGGAGTACCACCTGGGAAAGATCTACCGGAAACTCGGGGTGCGCACCCGCAGCGAACTCACCACCAGCCGGCCGAGTTCTCCCGAACGTGGCCGGTGGAGCGGATGAGCCCGCACCGGGCCCCCGGCCGGTGCCAGAGCCCCGGGTCAGCGACCTGGGAGTGGTGGTAACCCCCGCAGAGCCGGGAGGCGGTCCCCCTGCGGATCCGGTGGCTGGCCCGCTGTCGGCGCGGTGCCGCCCTGCCCAGACTCGGCAGCATGACGTTCTCCATCGACGCTCCGGCCGCGGCCGCGACGCCCGGCGCCCCTGCGCGGCCCTCCGGTCCCGGCAGCGACTTCGCCAGACTCTCCCGACGCATCGACGACGCAGGCCTGCTGGACCGGCGACCGGGGTACTACACCGTGCGGCTCGGCCTGGTGATCGCGGCTCTGCTGGGCGGCGGCGCGGCCTTCCTCGCGCTCGGCGACACCTGGTGGCAGCTGGCCGTCGCCGCCGCCATGGCCCTCGTCTTCGGCCAGGTGGCGCTCGTGGCGCACGACCTGGCGCACCGGCAGGTCTTCCGCCGGCGCCGTCCCAGCGAGGCCTGGGGCCGCCTCTTCGGCAACCTCGCCATCGGCATGAGCTACGGGTGGTGGACGAACAAGCACACCCGTCACCACGCCAACCCCAACCACGAGGAACTCGACCCCGACGTCGCTCCGGAGATCGTGGTGTGGTCCACCGGCCAGGCCCGCGACAGCAGCGGCCTGGCCCGGATCATCGGCGGTCACCAGGCGTTCCTGTTCTTCCCGTTGCTGACGCTGGAGGGTTTCAACCTGCATGTGTCGAGCATCCGGGCGCTGCGCTCGCCGGCCATGAAGCACCGGGTGCTGGAGGGCACGCTGCTCCTCCTGCACCTGGCGGCCTACCTGTCCGCCCTGTTCCTGGTGCTCTCTCCCGGCAGGGCCGTGGCGTTCCTCGCCGTGCACCAGGGTCTCTTCGGTGTCTATCTCGGCAGCACGTTCGCCCCGAACCACAAGGGCATGCCCACCCTCACCGGCGACGAGCGGCCCGACTTCCTGCGCCGCCAGGTGCTCACCTCCCGTGATGTGCGGGGCGGCCGGTTCACCGACCTGATGCTGGGCGGGCTCAACTACCAGATCGAGCACCACCTGTTCCCGAGCATGCCCACACCGCATCTGCGACACGCCCAGGTGATCGTGCGGGAGTACTGCGCGGAGATCGGTGTGCCCTACCACGAGACCGGCCTGCTGCGGTCCTACCGCGAGGCCCTCACGCACCTGCACCGGGTGGGGGAACCCATCCGGCGGCAGCGCCGGGCGTCCTGACGGCGCGCCGGATGCGTGCGGCGCCCTCCCGCGCAGAACCCATTGGACAAAAGTTGCGTTGTTGCATGGGGCGATATCCAGCGGAGCATGTCCCGAACCCTGGATGATGGGTAACTAGCCAGTGACAGAACGTGAAGAGGGGCGATGCCGTGGGGGCCACGATGACCACACAGGAAACCGATCACACGGAGGGGTTCCCTCCGCGCTGTTCCTCGGCGCACCACCTGAGCGGAGCGCACCGGCGTCCACGGTCCGAGGGCGCCCGGACCGTGTCGTCCGCCGTGTTCATCGCCGCGTGTACGGTCATAGGGCTCGCCGTGGCCACCGGGGCGGCCCTCGCGGTGCCCCGTTCCGGCCGTACGGCGGTGTTCCTGGCCGTGCAGACGGGTGCGACCCTCCTGGCCCTGGTCCTGGGGCTGCTGCGCCGGACACGGCGTGCGCCGACCGCCCCGCCAGGCGTCGCCTGGTGCAGCACGGGCGAACACCCTCGCGCGGCCGTCAACGGCGGCGGTGCGATCCCTGACGCCGGTTAGAACGGCGACCGCCTCCGCGCCGTCCCGGCCCCTGGCTCGTCCCGCGGCCGGTGTTGCGGCGTCGGCTCGCGGTCGCCACACCCAGTCCGCCGACCGATGTCGCCGTCCCCGAGGCGATCGCCCAGCCGGGAACGCCTGCGGCGTGGGCCGCCATCACGGTTCCGATCAGTGACACGGGCAGCAAAAGCACGAGCAGTGCGAGCTGGAAGACAGCGGGCCACGCCCTGTCGTTCTTCGTGAAGACCCGCTCCGAAAGACGGTCCAGAAAATCCAGAAAGCTTTCAGGCGGAGTCTCCGAACGGTCATGCGATGTCCCCACCCTCCGGTTATGGATATATGCGCCGTCCATGGAAGAGTCACGTCTCACGTCCTCCCGCCCCGAACCGCGACGTCCATTCGGACGGGACCCGTTCTGCTGCGGGATATCCGGCGTTCCGGAACCGGACTCAGGCATCCCTGATGCCGTGGGAACAGGATCGGGCACCGGGAACTCCTGACTGATACACACCAACATGAAACAGCGCGCGCCGCCCCCGTCACACCGAGCGGCTCCTCGACCGCCGGCCACAGGCACAACGCAGACGCATCTGGCACAACCTGCGACGATCCTCTGATCGCCGTCGCCGATCCGCACGTCGTCCCGTCATCGACCCCGTCGGACAGTCACGCACGGACGGAAACACAATCTATAGCCCCAGGACTCCCGGCACGCGTGCGCTCAAGAATGCGGCACCGGTAATCGGGAACCTCTCGTACCTTCGGCGACCAACAACAGGACCCATTACATGCCTGTTCGGACTCCGCACACCGCCATCAGGTTCCTGAATGGCACCCCTTTCACTCCCGGGAGTGACACCGCACGCCCCTGGAAATCCGCGACGGCCGCCGGAACGACGAAACACCCACGCCCGGCGAGTTGCCGCGAGGGCACCGTCTTCCCGGGCCGGCCCCCTGCGGATCGCGGGCCCACATCGGCGGAACACGACGGCGGGACACGGCGGCGGAACACGGCGGCGGGACACGGCGGCGGGACACGGCGGCGGTGCCAGGACTGCACGAAGTGCTGCGCTTTCCTGCGGGCGCGGCTCGACCGTGGCTCCCTACCGTGACGTCGACAGCGTCGCCTGGCAGGGAGCCTGAATGGCTGTGGAGAGCGAGAACGTCGAGCAACTGCGGGAGTGGCTGGCGCAGGGCGGTCCGGTGCGCTCGGCCTGCACGGCGGCCGACGTCCTGGCGGACAAACTGGCCGTGGTCGTCTTCGAGAGCGACGCCCAGTGGCCCGAACGCGCCGACCAGGTCGACGACTACCGCGACCGCCTGCGCGACCGGTTCGCCGACGACACCACCCGCGCGTACCACTTCGTCGAACTCACCGCCCCTGGCGCCGACCCGGACGTCTTCGTCGACTGGTTCCTCCGGGTCGTCACCGAATGGGAGCAGACCGCCCCCGACGGCGCCGGCCTCGGCCTGCCCAACCCCCACACCGACGGCACCCCCGGAACCGAGTACTACCGCCTGGACCCCGTCACCCAGGAGTATCTCTACGCCCCCACCGCCGACAGCCACGACTGGGCGACCTACGACCGACGCCGCTACGCCGAACCCACGCACCACCACGCCTACGGCCTCGACTACCGCTACGACCGCCTCGACTCCGTCCACCAGTGGTACGACGAGACCACGGCCACCTGGCAGGACCAGGCCTGGGCCGACGAGCACGCGGCCCGCGAGGACGCCGGACCCGTACCCCGCTGGGACCACGACTGGCAGATGTTCCACCGCGTCGGGCGGGACGGCACGCACGAGTTCGCCGACGCCGTCACGCCGGGCGACCGCTTCAGCGGCTGCGGGGACACATGGCTGACGCACGCCGAGGTCCTCGAACGCGACGCGCCGGAGAAACCGGCCGCCCCGGCGGCGGAGACCGCCGCGCCGTCGGGCGAGGACAGCGTCCGCGCCACCGTCGCGTCCGTCCTCAGGGAGAACCGTGACCTGAGGGAGGGCCTGACCCCCGAGGAGGTCGACGCCGTCATCGCGGACCTGATCAGGACCACGTCCAGCAATTAGAGGAGACAGGCACGATGTCCGTTCCCGCCCAGCCGAGCGCGCCGTCCGACGAGCAGGTGGAGGAGGCGCTGCGGGCCAAGCTGGCCGTGAAGTCCCTGGACAAGTGGTTCAAAGCGCTGGAAGCCCTCACCGCGAAGGCCGCCGCCGAGATCAACCAGCGTCCGACGACCATCCAGGCTCCGGGAAAGCACATCGAGCGCTGGTACGGCACCTTCGCCCTCTACCTGGAGACGGGCCAGACGCCGCCGTTCTTCGCGGCCCGCTACGGCTATGCCGTCGAGACGCTGGTGACCGCGAAGATAAGGAACGACGAGGACGGCATACTGCACACGCTGCCGCCCGGCTGGAGCGTCCGCTTCCAGGTCAGCCACGGCACCACCCGGCCCGACATCGTGGTGGTCGACGAGAAGGGCAAGGAGTACGGCTGGTACGACATCACCTCGGAGGCCAGCCGGGGGCACATCGACAGCAAGATCGGCAGCGGCTGGCGGACGCGAGGCCACGTCGGCGAGGCGTGCTACCCCACTCTCGACCCCGACACGCTGGCCAAGAAGTCGGACGAGACCATGTACGACCGGCGTCGCGTCGCCTCCGCGCTCAAGAAGGAGCAGGAGCGGCTCGATGCGGCCACCGGCATCCTGCTCAAGCACGTGCGGGGCTGTTCCGACAACATGCCGGCCAGTATCCAGAACAACAAGGAGCACAAGCGGGCCTACGTCGAAAAGGCCCTCTACGTGTCGCTGTCCGGGGTGCTCTCCGCCATGGACTACCTCGTGACGGACGGGAAGCTGCGCCCCGTCGTGGCGAAGTCGCTCCTGGGGTACCTCGACAAGAGCTGGCTCACGCACTTCGGATACACCGGCGAGCACGCCCAGGGCGGCAGCGTCCAGTACGCCGTCCCGCTCCTCGACGAACTCGCCTGACAGGCGCGCCGGGCGTCCCTGGCGGTGGTTCAGTCGGTGGCGGGTCCCGCGGGGATGGCCGCGACCGCCGCCGCGGTCATCTGCCGCGCGGTGGTCACGAGGCTGGCGATCGCGTCGTCGGGGCTCAGGCCGCAGAGGTCGGTCAGGGCGAACAGCGACTCGGCGCTGACCACGAGGACGAGACCGCGGACGAGTTGTTCCACATCCGCGCGGTGCGCGGAGCCACATCTGTCGGCCCACGGGGCGAGGGCGTGCTCGATGAGTCCGAAGCGGCGGGCGGGCCGGTCCTTGGCCGTCGAGGGCTTCGCGATGGTCGAGGCGACGACCACCCGGACGGCACCCTGTCTGCGCAGCACCGCCCGGCCGAGGATCTCCGCGGCCTGACCGATCCGTTCGACCGGGTCGTCGCCGCGCGTCGCCGATCGCAGGACGGCGACCAGATCCTCCGTCATCACCGCGGCGCGCAGGAGTGAGAAGAGGTCGGGGAAGTAGCGATAGGCGGTCGCCTCGGAGACCCGCGCCTCGGCCGCGACTGCCGGCATCGTGATCTCCGCCCCGGTGTCGGCGAGGTCGCGGGCGGCCGTGAGGATCGCCGACCTGGTGCGTTCCATCTGGCTGCTCAGCCCGCTCGGGCGACTCCGCTCGATCATGATCATCCTTCCGTGCCGACCGAAAGCATACCCGGCGGAGCCATTGAATGAGAGTCAACTATTTTTTTGAGAGTCGACTTGCATGCGGGTTCGGATCGACCCTATGGTCCTGGCGTTGGCAACCCCACCAGTCAGGGAGACTTCATGGCCAAGGTGTCGATCACCGGTCCCGGCGAGGGCGAACTCATCGTCAGCGGCCCGTCGACGATCCGGATCCTTGAGGACGGCAGCAACACCGACCACCGCCTGGGGATGGGCGAGATCACCATCCCCCCGCACACCGCCGGCCCTCCGCAGCACCGCCACGCACAGCACGACGAGGGCTTCTACATACTTTCGGGCAGCGTGCGGTTCACCGTCGGGCAGGACGACCACGACGCCGGAGCCGGTACGTGGGTCATGGTCCCGCCGGGCGCACCGCACACGTTCGCCAACGTGACCGACGAGACGGCGGTCATGCTCAACACCTTCACCCCGGACCAGTACGTGCAGTACTTCCGTGACCTCAAGGCCATGGTCGAGTCCGGGCAGCCGTTGTCACACGACGCCGTCGCGGAGGTCTGGACGAAGTACGGCACCGAACCGTCGACCGAGTACGCCTCGTGAACGTTCTCCTGGGGGCCAACACCGTCGGGGCGGTCACCGGCATCGCTTTCGCGCTGGTGGGGGGTGTACGCCCGGCGGCGCTGAGCGAGAGCGGTACACCGACCGCCGGCGAACGCTTCTACGGTTGGATGTACGCGACCAGGGGGGTGCCCCTGGGAGTGGCGGCCCTCGTCGCACCGCTCGCGTGGTCGGGCCCCGCCGGCGCGCTCACCCTGTGCGCGGCCGCCGCGGCCCAGGCGGGCGACGCCGTCATCGGAGTCGTCACCCGGAAATGGACGATGATCGCGGGCGCCTCGCTCCTGACCGCGATACACGTCAGCACGGCTGTCGCCACCGCCTGAGCCCGGCTCACCCTCCGGTCCGGAACGGCGTCGAATCCTCCCAGCGGCTGGGCCGCCGGTCAGAAGGACGCCGGCCAGGCCGCGGTGTCGTCGGGGTGGCCGAACCGGAGGGTGGTGAGAGGGGCGAAGCGCGGATCGCGGACACGGCGCTCAGCCAGCCCGTCCAGGTCTCCCTGTTGCCGCCGAAGAGGACCTCGCGGGTGACGGTGCACCGGAAGGACCGACGCAGGACACGAGGCATGATGACGCGTTGGGGACAGTCCAGCCACATCACGGTGTCGGCCCGCTCCGGTGACACCCACCACCAAGATCCGTTCCACCGGCGCACCTCACCCCTGCGCCCTGACAGGACCTCAAGCAGCTGGGACCTCTGCCGGAAGACAGCCACCGCATGGCCCGGTCGGGGTCCGGCGAGCGGCAGTGGTCAGCGGCCGGGGTCGAAGCGGCCGTCCATGACGGTCCAGCCCGCGTCGACCACCAGGTTCTCACCGGTGACGTAGGACGCGGCGTCACTGGCCAGGAACGCCACCGCCGAGGCGACCTCGTCGGCGCTCCCCCACCGGCCGAAGGCCGTGTGCGCGCTGTACGCGTCCCGGGTCCTGACGTCGTCCCTCAGGGGGCGGGTCAGCGGCGTGTCGATGACGCCCGGCGCGATGGTGTTGACCCGTACGCCCCGCGGGCCCACCTCGGTGGCGAGTCCGCGCACCATCTGCAGGATCGCCGCCTTGGTGGACGCGTACACGCCGAGCCCCGGCTCGACCATCAGACCTCGCATCGACGAACAGGCGATGATGCTGCCGCCGCCCTGTTCCGCCATGACGGCGGCGGCGTCCTGGAGGAAGAAGAACGTGCCCTTGAGGTTGAGGCCGACGATCCGGTCGAACTCGTCCTCCGAATAGGCGGACAGCCTCTTGCGGATGTTGATGCCCGGGGTGGTGACCCCGATGTCGAGGCCGCCGTACGCCCGCACCGTGGTCTGTACGGCCTCGGTGACCTGTTCGTGGCTGCCGAGGTCCGCGGCGAGGCCCTGGGCCGTGCCGCCCTCGGCGACGATGCTCTCGGCCGTCGCCTTGGCACCCGCGCCGTCGAGGTCGGCGCAGACCACCTGGGCACCGAGGCCGGCCAGCATCCGGGCCGTCGCCTCACCGATGCCGGACGCGGCCCCCATGACCAGGGCCGATTTCCCGGTGAGGTCGAACAGGGCGCGGTAGCGGTTGGTCATCGTTCAGTCTCCGATGTCGTGGGATTCGTACGGGGGTTCGCACAGGAGCGGGGATGCGGGGTCTCGGTCCGGGCCGATGACGGTTCCCGCGGGGCTTGTGCTCAGGGGAGCATCCAGCTGAGGACCGGCGTGGACTGGAGGAAGACGATCAGCGCGATCAGCGCCAGCAGGGCCAGGCTGTAGCCGATGACCTTGCGGAAGATGTCGCCCTCCCGGCCCTGGACGCCCACCACCGCGGCGGCGATCGCCAGGCTCTGCGGAGAGATCATCTTGCCGACCACCCCGCCGGAGGAGTTGGCCGCCGCCATCAGGTCCAGGGGGAGACCCGTCTGCTGCGCGGCGGTGATCTGAACGGCTCCGAACAGGGCGTTGGAGGAGTTGTCGGAGCCCGTGATCGCGACCCCGAGCCAGCCGATGACGGGCGAGAAGACGGCGAACGCGGCCCCCATCGCGGCCAGCGCACGGCCCAGCGAGCCGGTCTGTCCCGACAGGTTCATCACGTAGGCGAGCGCGAGGACGGACAGCACACAGAGGATCGTCCAGGTGAGCTGTCTGAGGGTGGCGCCGTAGATGCGGGCGGACTCGCCCGGGGCGACCCGGAGCAGCACCGTGGTGATCACGCCCGAGACGAACAGCAGCGTGCCGGCCGCGGGCAGGTAGTCGAAGGTGAAGACGGTGCCGACCGGGACTCCCTTCGCGCCCGTGATGTGCAGCCCCGGCCACCCGAAGTGGACCGCGGCCGAGCTGAGGTGGGCCTTGACGGCATCGAACTGCGCGATGACGAAGACCGCGATCACGGTGAGGTACGGGAGGTAGGACAGGATCACGTTCCTGCGGCCGTCGCCGGGCACCGGCGCCGTCTCCCTGCCGTCTCCCTTCTTCGTGTCCTCGGCGCCGGAATCACCGGCGCCGCCCGCGCCCACCATGACGGGCGAGGGCGAAGCCGTGTGCACGGACGCGGCGGCGGGCACCGGGCCGGCGGCCGGCGCGGGCCGCGGATGCCAGACGCGCAGGAACCCGACGAGGGCTGTCGCACAGCACAGGGCCGCGCCGATGTCCGCGAGTTCGACCGAGATGAAGTTGGCGAAGACGAACTGCCCGGCGCCGAAGGCCGTTCCCGCCACCAGTGCGGCGGGCCAGACCTCCCGCAGTCCGCGTCGGCCGTCCACGAGGAAGACGAGCACCAGCGGAACGATCGTCGCCACGATGGAGGTCTGCCGTCCGATGACGGACCCCAGGGTGTCGAAGTCGCGACCGGTCACGGCGGCCAGTGTGGTGACCGGCGCGGACAGGGCCCCGAAGGCCACCGGTGCCGTGTTGGCCACCAGGGCGGCCACGGCGGCGCGCATGGGCTGCAGCCCCAGGCCGACGAGCATGACGGCGCTGATCGCGACGGGAGTTCCGGCACCGGCCAGCGCCTCCAGCAGTGCCCCGAAGGCGAAGGCGATGATGATGACCTGGATGCGCTGGTCGTCGCTGATGCCCTCGAAGGATCTGCGCAGGACCGCGAAGTACCCGGTGTGCTCCGTCAGCCTGAAGATCCACAACGCGTTCATCAGGATCCAGATGACAGGGAGGAAGCTGGACGCCGCGCCGTACCCCCCGGCACTGACGGTCTGGACGAGCGGCATGCCGTAGACGGCGACGGCGATGACGACCGCGCTGCCGAGCGCGGTCAGTCCGGCCCAGTGCGCCTTCCATCGGAGGGCACCGAGCAGGACGAAGAGAACGAGCAGCGGGACGGCGGCGACGGCGGCGGAGGGCCCGAGCTGCCCGAGGACGGGATCGAAGTCCTGCTGGTACGCGGACGCGGTCAGGGAGGCAGGCGAGGCGGTGGAGAGGGAAAGGGACACGGGCGAGGACAAGGACATCGACATTGACACCCCAGGGAAGAGTCGGCGGTCCCGCGCGGACGGACCTAGGGCGTGTTTTGAAAGGTCGGCAGCCTCAGCTCGTTGACCGTGGACGGCTTCGTCCCTTGAG
>NZ_BMML01000017.1:0-223570 GCF_014645815.1 Streptomyces fuscichromogenes
GGCCTTCACCAGCATCGCCTGCACCCTCATCTGCTACCGCAGACTCTCCAAATGAGATGGCCTCTAAGCTCGGGGGCATGCGCTACGACCTGGTTATCTTCGACAACGACGGCGTCCTCGTCGACAGTGAGCCCATCTCCAACCGGCTCCTGGCCGCCTACCTCACCGAGCTGGGGCACCCGACCACCTATGAGGACTCCATACGGGACTACATGGGATCCGCGATGCACAGGGTCCATGAGCTCGTCGAGGAGCGCACCGGGCAGCGGCTGCCCGACGACTTCGACGACGTCTTCCACGCCCGCGTGTTCGCCGCCTTCGAGCGCGAGTTGAAGCCCGTTGCCGGGGCGGCGGAAGTGCTGGAGCAGCTGGCGGCGGACGGGGTGCCGTACTGCGTGGCGTCCTCCGGGAGCCATGAGCGGATCCGGGTCGGGCATCGGACGACCGGGCTGGACCGGTGGTTCGACGAGTCGCGGGTCTTCAGTTCGCAGGACGTCGGGAGGGGGAAGCCGGCGCCGGATCTCTTCCTCTACGCGGCCGACCGGATGGGGGTCGCGCCGGGGCGGTGCGCGGTCGTGGAGGACAGCCCGCTCGGGGTGCGGGCGGCGATCGCGGCCGGGATGGACGTGTACGGGTTCACGGCCATGACGCCGGCCGAGCGGCTGCGGGGTGCCACTCAACTCTTCACCAGCCTGGGGCAGTTGACCGACCTGCTGGAATGACCGGAGGCAGGCGGCGGGGCTGACAGTTGTCATGCCGAGCTCCGGACGTTCGTTTCTACTGGGGGACCCCGCCCGGACGCGAAGCTGAGGGCATGACGAAGACGACGAACACCGGGTCCCAGAGCAAGCACCAGCCCGGCGTGCTGGAGAACCTCCGGCCGCTGATCGTGGACGTGGCCCTGCCTCTCGGGTCGTACTACTTCTTCAAGGGGGCCTTCGGGATGAGCACCTTCGCGGCGCTCGCCTGGAGCAGCGTGGTGCCGGCCGTGCGGACGGTCTGGAGCGTGGCGAGGGAACGCCGGGTCAACGGGCTGGCGGCGCTCATCCTGGTCGTGAACGTGGTCGGGCTGGCGCTCAGCTTCGTCTCCGGTGATCCGCGGCTCATGCTCGCCAAGGACGGCGCGGTCAGCAGCACCGTCGGGGTCGGGATCCTGGTCTCGGTGGCGCTGGGCCGGCCGATGATGACGGCCGGGCTGAAGCCCTTCCTGGTGAAGGGGGACGCGGGCCGGGAGGCCGCCTGGGAGCGGCTGGTGTCCGGGACCGCGGTCCGGTCGGCGGAGTTCCTGCGCAAGGAGCGGCTCTTCTCCGTGATCTGGGGGCTGGTGCTCCTCACGGAGTGCGTCGCCCGGGTCGTCGGCGCGTACACCATCCCCGTGGCCACCATGGTCTGGCTGAGCTCGCTCCTGCTGGTCGTCGCGATCAGCCTCGGGATGGTCGTCTGCGGTGGCGCGGCCGCCGAGCCGATGGCGTGCCTGATCACCGACGAGGTGAAGCGCCAGGAGGCCGCACGGGAGCGGCGGGAGCAGGAGCTTGCGGTCGCCGTCTGAGCGGCCGGAAAGTAAAGCTGAAGGAAATTCATCTTTGGCTGGATCTACCCACGAGTACGCCGGGGCCCTACGCTCGCCGCCATGACAGATGTGCTGCGGCGCGGTAGGGCCTCGCTGGCGTTCAGCTTCTTCACCCAGGGTGCCACCTTCGCGCTGCTGGTGACGCGTATCCCCGCGATCCAGGACCGGTACGGCGTCTCCGACGCACTGCTGCCGGTCTTTCTCGCCGCCGTGCCGATCCTGGCCGGCGTCGGCAGCGTCACCACCGAGCAGTTGGTGAAGCGCATACGGCCGAGCCTGCTGCTGCGCTGGTCCCAGCCCGTGGTGATGCTGGCGCTGCTCGGGGTCGGGGCCGGCGGGAACATGGCGGAACTGGCGGTGTCGCTGGCCGCGTTCGGGCTGGCGGTGGGGGCGCTGGACGCCTCGATGAACATGCTCGGGGTGAGTCTCCAGCGGACGTACGGGCGCAGCATCATGCTGAGCTTCCATGCCGTGTACAGCCTGGGCGGGATCCTCGGGGCCTCGCTGGCGTGGGTGGGGGCGCACTGGCATCTCGCGTTGTGGGTGTCGTATCTGCCGGTCGTCGCGGTGCTGCTGCCGGCCGCGCTGGTGGGCAGCCGGTGGTATGTGGACGGTGATCCCGCGCCGGTGGAGGACGGGGCGCAGGGGAGCGCGGGCGGTGTCGTCTTCAAGGTGCTGCTGCCGCTGTGTCTGGTGATGACCTTCGCCTACATCGGGGACTCGACCGTCTCCAACTGGAGTGCGAAGTACCTGAAGGACGTGCTGGGCAGCAGTGAGCAGCTCGCCACCGTGCCGTACAACGTGTACATGGTGACCACGCTGGTCGGGCGGGCCATCGGGGACTTCGGGGTACGGCGGTTCGGTGCCGTGCCCGTCGTACGGCTGGGGGCGCTGGTGGCGGCCGCCGGGTTCGCGGTGGTGGCGGCGGCGCCGGGGGCCTGGGTCGGCATGGCCGGGTTCACCCTGCTGGGGCTGGGGCTGTGTGTGCTGGTGCCGCAGACCTTCGCGGCGGCGGGGAGGCTGTTTCCGGGGGCTTCGGACGGAGCCATCGCTCGGCTGAACATCTTCAACTACGTCGGTTTTCTGATCGGTTCGCCGCTGGTGGGGGCGCTGGGCGACGCGTGGAGCTATCGCGGGGCGATGCTGGTGCCGATGGTTCTGGTGCTGGTGACGCTGGTGTACGCCCGTTCGTTCGCGACCAGGTCGGACCGATACGGTGGCGGGCATGAGCGGCCGCGCACAGCTGATGTGGGACGAGGCAGTAACGGGCTATGACTTCGGTCCGGGCCATCCGATGGATCCGGTCCGGCTGGCGTTGACCCGGAGTCTGGTCGGGGCCTTCGGGCTCGACCGGGCGGTGGACGTGGTCGCGGCGAAGCCGGCCGGGGAGTCGACGCTGCGGCTGGTGCACCGGGAGGACTACATCGAGGCCGTCAAGGCGGCCTCGGCGGATCCGGCGGCGGCCGACCCGTCGTACGGGCTGGGGACGGAGGACGATCCCGCCTTCGCCGGGATGCACGAGGTGTCCGCGCTGATCGCCGGGCAGTCGGTGGCGGCGGCTGAGGCGGTGTGGCGCGGGGACGTCGAGCACGCCGTGAACTTCGCGGGCGGGTTGCACCACGCGATGCCGGGGGCCGCGTCGGGGTTCTGTATCTACAACGACGCCTCGCTGGCGATCGCGCGATTGTTGGAGCTGGGTGCTGAGCGGGTCGCCTATGTGGATGTGGACGTGCACCACGGGGACGGGGTGCAGGCCGCGTTCTGGGAGGATCCGCGGGTTCTGACGATCTCGCTGCATGAGCATCCCCGTACGTTGTTCCCGCAGACCGGGTGGCCGGAGGAGGTCGGCGCCGGGGCGGGGGAGGGGGCCGCGGTGAACGTGGCGTTGCCGGCGGGGACCGGGGACGCGGGGTGGGTGCGGGCGTTTCACGCCGTCGTGCCGGAGCTGGTCGCCGACTTTCGGCCGCAGGTGCTGGTGACGCAGCACGGCGCCGACACGCATTTCGAGGATCCGCTGGCTCATCTGGCCGTGTCGCTGGACGCGCAGCGGGCGGTGCAGGTGGCGTGCCATGAGCTGGCGCACGGGTACGCCGGGGGGAAGTGGGTCGCGTTGGGGGGCGGGGGGTACGAGGTGGTGGATGTCGTGCCGCGGTCGTGGACGCATCTGGTGGGGGTGGCGGCGGGGCGGGAGGTTGCGCCTGAGGCGTTGGTGCCGGAGGGGTGGCGGCAGGAGGTGTTCGCTCGGACTCGGCAGTTGGGGCCTGGGCGGATGACGGATGGGCGGTGGCCGGTGGGGTGGGCGGGGTGGGAGGCCGGGTACGACCCAGCTGATCGCCTGGACCAGGCGGTGCTGGCTACGCGGCGAGCGGTGTTTCCGCTGCGCGGGTTGCTGGCGTAGGCCTCTCCCTCGCCCCCGCCGCCCCTACCCGTCCCGTCCTTCCAGGGGGTGGGCCCCCTTCGACCGCCCGCTCCGGGGGCTGCCGCCCCCGCACCCCCGCATCGGCCTTCGGCCTCGTCCTCAAACGCCGGACGGGCTGGAGGGGGGCGGGGTGCGGACCGGCTCTCGGCCGTCTGGGCCGGACGGGCTGGTGGGGGTTGGGGTTAGGCCGATTGTGCGGTGTTTGGGTGGTGTGGGGGTGGGGTGGGGGTGGAGGGCGTCAGGATTGTTGGGGTGTTGAGTGGTGGTGGGCTTCGGGGATATCTGGTGGCTGTCGGGCTGGCGGGGGTGGTGGGGACCTCGCGGGAGCGGAGTCTTCGTAGTTATCGGCTGTTCGCTGCTCGGGATCCTCGGGTGTTGATCGGGATCGATCCGCAAGGGGGGTGGGGGGAGGCGGAGTTGGTTCGGTTGATGGCTGCCAAGTGTGGGGTTTCGGACGATCCCCGGTGTGTTTCAGGGCATGATGTGATCGATCCCGGATTGACGGTCGCCGCGCTGGATGCCTTTGCCGAGCGGGTGGCGGCCGTAGCCCGGCGGCGGGCACCCGTGTTGTTCGGGACCGGGCATCCGCACCGGCTGATCGGGTTCTACGCCGGTCTCGCGGACGCCCTGTCGGCGGTGGGATGTGAGGTCCTCACCCCTGCGCAGGGTCGCTGTGTCGACATAACGACCCGGTTCGGCCTACGCACGTGCTCCCTCGAATACGTACGAGGAGTCGGGTTCGTGAGAGAAGTGGGCCGTGAGCGCCCCGGTTGTGCGCCGGGTGCGCATACGCATTCGCCGCTGCCGGTTCGGGTGGCGCTGGATGCGGCCGCGGCGGGCGGCGGGCCCTTGCCGGAGCTGGTGGTCGGAGACCATGGGTGGGTCTGCGGTGCAGGTCAGCTCGGGTTTGAGGCCATTGGTCTGGCGGATACGGATGACCCTGCGCTCTTCGTGGGGGAGGCCGAGGGGACGGTGTCCGTCGCCGTTCCGGTTGATGACGGCGTGCGGTCTGATTACTACACGCCGCTTACCCGCTACGTACTCAATCGAGCGTGTCTGTCACAGTAGGCCGCCGATGGGTGCACCTCTTCCCCACTCGCATCACCCGCCCCTACATTGGGGAGTGAGCACGCAACGACGAAGAGTCACCGGAAGGGGAAGCCGGTGGCCCGTCGAGTGCGGAAGGTTCAGGTGTGTCATGGCAGCTGGCGAGAGGCCTCTGAACGAGGTCGTGTTCCTGACCGTGGCGGAGGTCGCCGCGGTGATGCGAGTGTCGAAGATGACCGTGTACCGGCTGGTGCACAGCGGTCATCTGCCCGCGATCCGGGTGGGGCGGTCCTTCCGCGTCCCCGAGCAAGCGGTGCACGAGTACCTTCGCGAGAGCTATGTGGGGGTGGAGACCGCCTGACGACGGTTTCGGGATAGCCGGAGCACCTCGATTACGAGCTCAGCGCTCGGGCGGGTAGGCTAGCCCCTCGTAGGTCGTATGGGCCCATGATGCCCAGCACCGAGTGATGAGAAGTGAGCGAGGGTAGTCGTGGGCTCTGTTATCAAGAAGCGGCGCAAGCGGATGGCCAAGAAGAAGCACCGCAAGCTGCTCAAGCGCACGCGTGTTCAGCGCCGTAACAAGAAGTAATTACGGCGCCGAGCCGCGAGAGCTCGTGTGTGGCCCCCCACCAGTACGGTGGGGGGCCACTGCGTTTTCCGGCCGTTGCGGCTTGTCGTGGCCCGCCGGGGGTCATGCCTGCGCAACATCGACCCGCTAAGTTGGCCCGCATACGGGAACACGGAAGAAAGGCGCTGATCTTGGGGAAGGTCGTGCTCGTGACCGGGGTGGCCCGTCAACTCGGGGGCCGGTTCGTACGGCGGATCCAGCATGATCCCGAGGTGGACCGGGTGATCGCCGTGGACGCGGTCCTGCCGGAGCATCATCTGGGCGGGGCCGATTTCATCCAGACCGACATCCGGCAGCCGACGATCGCCCGCGTGCTGGCCGAGAGCGGCGCCGACACCGTCGTCCACATGGACGTGACCGGGACACCGCTCGGCAGCGGAAGCCGGGCCACCGTCAAAGAGACCAATGTCATCGGGACGATGCAACTGCTCGGTGCCTGCCAGAAGTCGCCGAACGTGAAGCGGCTGGTGATCAAGTCCAGTACGAACGTGTACGGCTCCGCACCGAAGGATCCTGCCGTCTTCACCGAGACCACCCCGCCGAAATCGCTGCCCAGTGGCGGGTTCGCGAAGGACACGGTGGAGGTGGAGGGATATGTGCGGGGGTTCGCCAGGAGGCGGCCCGACGTGGCGGTGTGCGTGCTGCGGTTCGCCAATATTCTCGGGCCCACCGCCGATACTCCGCTCGCCTCCTATTTCTCGCTGCCGGTGCTGCCCACCGTTCTCGGGTACGACCCGCGACTGCAGTTCGTGCACGAGGACGATGTGATCGAGGTGCTGCGGATCGCCTCGCACGAGCCGGCGCGGGGGACTCTCAACAGCGGCACGTTCAACGTCGCGGGCGACGGGGTGTTGTTGCTCTCGCAGTGCTCGCGGCGGCTGGGGCGGCCCACCGTGCCGTTGCTGCTGCCGGCGGTCACCTGGGCCGGGTCCCTGGTGCGGACGCTCGGCATGACCGACTTCTCGCCCGAGCAGATCCGGCTGCTGACGCACGGCCGGGTGGTGGACACGGTCCAGATGCGCGACACGCTGGGATTCCGGCCGCAGTACACGACCGCGGAGACCTTCGCGGACTTCGTGCGCGCCCAGGACCCGGGGCTGCTGCCGCCCCGGGCGGTGGCCGCGGCGGTCGACCGGATCGCCGCGCTGCCCGCCCTGAGCGGCGGGAGGACCCCGACGAAGACCCCGACCCAGAGCGCCAACTGAGGAGCGCAGCAACGATGGCGGACGCCAAGGTCATTCCGTTCGACGACGACCGGTCCCGCGGGGCTGCCGTGCAGCGGCCGGCCCGGCGCCGGGCCGCGGGGAGCCGGCGCAAGGGCGGTGGCGAGCAGGCGGCGGCGGTCCGGGAGCCCGCGGCGGCGCGGGAGCCCGCGGCGGGACGCGAGTCCGGCGTGGTCCGTGAGGTCCAGCCTCTCGCCGGGCGGATCCCCGCGCAGGAAGATGTGCATGTGACCCGGGAGAACCCTGAGACGGGCGTGACGCAGCCGCCGCACGACGAGGCCGGCCTGGAGCAGCGCGTCGCGCGCGGACTGGCGTTTCTGCGACGGCGGCTGACCGGGGACTACGAGGTCGACGACTTCGGGTACGACGAGGAGCTGACCGACCAGGTCCTGATGTCCCTGCTGCGGCCGGTGTACGAGAAATACTTCCGCGTCGACGTGAAGGGCATCGAGAACATCCCGGCCGAGGGCGGTGCGCTGATCGTCGCCAACCACTCCGGGACGCTGCCGCTGGACGGGCTGATGATGCAGGTCGCCGTGCACGACCGGCATCCGGCGAATCGTCACCTCAGGCTGCTCGCGGCGGATCTGGTCTTCGTGCTGCCGGTGGTGAACGAGCTGGCGCGGAAGCTGGGCCACACGCTCGCGTGCGCGGAGGACGCCGAACGGCTGCTGGGGCAGGGCGAGCTGGTGGGGGTGATGCCGGAGGGGTTCAAGGGCATCGGGAAGCCCTTCGGCGAGCGCTACAAGCTCCAGCGGTTCGGGCGGGGCGGGTTCGTGTCCACCGCGCTGCGGAAGGGGGTGCCGATCATTCCCTGCTCGATCGTGGGGGCGGAGGAGATCTATCCGATGATCGGCAACGCGAAGACGCTGGCTCGGGTGCTGGGGATCCCGTACTTCCCGCTGACGCCGACGTTTCCCTGGCTGGGGCCGCTGGGGGCGGTGCCGTTGCCGACGAAGTGGACGATCCAGTTCGGGGAGCCGATCCCTACGGACGGCTATCCGCCGGAGGCGGCCGAGGATCCGATGCTGATGTTCAACCTGACGGATCAGGTGCGGGAGCAGATCCAGCACACGCTGTACAAGTTGCTGGTGCAGCGGAGGTCGGTTTTTTTCTGAGTGGTGCGGTGGTGTCTTCGCTGCCGGCCGGTGGGGGCTGGTCGCGCAGTTCCCCGCGCCCCCAAGGCGGCGGCTTCGCCGCCTTGGGGGCGCGGGGGCGCTTCAGCTACTTGTGTCCTCGCTGTCGATGCCCAGCCCAGGCAGTAGACCCGGCAGGAGCGGGGGCAGGGTGACGTCCGGGGCGGTGGAGGCGCTCTTCGACGGGGACGGGGTGCTCGAACCGCTCTTCGGAGGGTCGAGGAGGCCGCCCGTGCTGCCGCCGATGAGGCCCTCGCCGGTGTTGCCGGAGGCCGAGCCGCTCGGGCTGCTGGTGCCGGAGTCATGGCCCGAGGCGGAGCTGCCGGAGGTGGACGGGGCCGTCGACCGGTGGCTGCCGGAGGAGCCGGTGGACGCCGTGCCGGAGCCCTGCCTGCCGGTGCCGCCGGTTTTCTGGGGCGGCTGCGGAAGCAGGGAGCGGAGCGGGGCGACCTCTTGGTCTATGGCCTCGAAGACCGACGACACCTGCTGACTGACGTCCCCGAGCTGGACCGGGAGCTTCTCGCGCAGGGCGCCCCAGGCCTCGCGGTGGGACTGGGCGAACGTGGACAGGGCCTGGATGGGGCCCAGTGAGTTCGGGTCGCGCTCGTACGCCTCGTGGAGCAGGCGGTGGCCCTCGGTGACGTCGTGCTGCATGCCGGACAGGGTGCGGCGGATCTCACCGATCGACTCGTGGTCGAGGTGGCCGCCCCGGTCCCGGTCCATCAGCCGGCGGGCCTCCATCAGCCGGGTCGAGGCCTGGTCGAGGTAGGTCTGACCGCGCTGGTCGTCGCCGTTGGACAGGTAGTTGAGCTTGAAGTCCTCGATGCCGCGTTTGAGGCCGTACAGCGAGTCGCCGGGCAGGGCGCCGGAGCTGGCGGCGGCTACCCCGCCGAAGGCTCCGGCGGCCACCCCGACGCTCAGCCCGCCCGCGGCGAGCCCCTTGGTGAGCCGGGAACGTGGTCGCAGCTTGCCCAGCGGGCCGGCCCGATGTGCGCCCTTGGAACGGGACGCACGCTGCTCGGGTACCGAAGCGTCCGCCGCCCTGCCCAGGGTGCCCTCCGCCAGCATGGCCTCCATCGCGGCCACCAGCTGGGCCCGCTGGACGACCTTGACCTCCGGGTCGAGCTCCGGCTTGGGCAGGGCGGCGAGCCCGGTCGCCAGGGCCAGCAGGTCGCCCTGGTCGGTCCGTTCGAGCCGGTCCGGGGCGGCCGGCGGATGGCCCGCCGGTTCCTCGGGCGGCTCGGTCGCCGGGTCCCGGTCGGGCTGTTCCTCCAGGGCCTGGGCGAAGGCGTTCGCCCGCCGGTGGGCCGATACGTTCGCGATCACTGGCGGCACCTCCTCTCGTCATGACGGTCGACTCCCCAGGGGGTCCTGAGGGTTGCACGCCCCCGACCAATCCACACGATCGTGTGATCGTGGGCTGGTCGGACGTGACCACAGGGAGCCTGTATCCCGCACAACGAGTGGCTCGGCACTTGGGTTACGGACGGCCGGGGATCGGCTGAGAATGGCAACACGCCTTCACGCAACGTGAGTTGAATGTCGCCCAGGGTGTCCGGCTCAGCGTGCGTCGTCCGGGAGGAGCCGGGCGAGGGTGCGCACGGCCCGGTACTGCAGGGTCTTGATGGCACCCTCGTTCTTGCCCATCACGCGGGCGGTCTCGGCGACCGAGAGGCCCTGGAGGAAGCGGAGCGTCACGCACTCCTGCTGCTGGGGGTTGAGGCGTCGTACGGCGTCCAGCAGGGCCGCGTTGGAGAGGGACTCCAGGACGGAGTCCTCCGGGGAGCGCTCGACCTCGTTGGCGTCGAGCATCTCGCCGGTGGTGACCTCCAGCCGGAAGCGGCTCGACTTGAAGTGGTCGGCGACCAGGTTGCGGGCGATGGTCACCAGCCAGGCGCCGAAGTCACGGCCCTGCCAGGTGAAGGTGCCGATCCTCCGCAGGGCGCGCAGGAACGTCTCACTGGTGAGGTCCTCGGCGGTCGCCCTGCCGCCGACGCGGTAGTAGATGTAGCGGTACACGGTGTCGCTGTACTGGTCGTAGAGGCGTCCGAAGGCGTCGGCCTCGCCGGCCTGGGCGCGCTCCACGAGGTCCATCATGCGGGCGCTGTCGCTGTCCGCGGCAGGGCGGCGGGCGGTGGTGGCGGCACCGGCGGTGCGGCCACGTCTGCCCACGCCGCGTCCGTCGCCGGACCGGCGGCCCTCGGCGACGGCGCTGCGCGCAGGCACCTGTTCCATGCCGTCGGCCAGTGCGTAGCACGGGCCGACGGGGGCGGTGGTGGCGAAGGCGGGGACGGCGTACGCGGTGGGGACTAGGCCGCGCAGCGTCTCTTTGACCGTCGCGACTGTTGCGCGCAGCGTAGCCAGGCCCGAGGCGTCAACCCCGACGTGTGGGTACACGGGACTCCCAGAGGCAGAGCTTCCATCACGTGCAGTACGGAACCTGTCACCCGTCGTAGCGACGGAGGGGAACCGGTTTGCGTCTGAGGAGAATAACGCTTCGTGCAGGCACTGCTACACCGAGTTGCTCAAATCGTCGATTGCGTCGCTTCTGTAACCGTTTGGCGGCGCCTCAAGGGCCCCAGAGTGATCGGTTGTTGAACGGAAACGTGCGAGTTTCGGCGATGTGCGGGGCGTGTTGGGATGACCGCGCGATAATTCCGGGCGCGTGGAGGCGGGGCCGGGGGTGAGGACGCTCACCGGCGCTTGCCGGGTGGGCGCAGCTGTGACGTGCCCCGTCAGGGGCGCGGGGAACTGCGCGATCAGCCCCCACCGGCCTGCGGCCGGTGGTCGGCCCGCGTCACTGCGGCGAAGCCCGGCCGGCGCCGGACTATCGACGCCGTCGGCTCAACGCGATCGCGGCCGCCGTGCCACCGGCCACCGCACCGACCCCGGCCGCCGCCGGGATGCCGACCTTCGCGGCCTTGCGCCCCGTGCGGTAGTCGCGCAGCCGCCAGTCCAGTTCGCGGGCGTGCTTGCGCAGCTTGGCGTCCGGGTTGATGGCATACGGGTGGCCGACCAGGGAGAGCATCGGGATGTCGTTGTGGGAGTCGCTGTAGGCCGCGCAGCGGGACAGGTCGAGGCCCTCGGCCGCCGCGAGGGCGCGTACCGCCTCGGCCTTCGCCGGGCCGTGCAGGGGCTCGCCGACCAGTTTGCCCGTGTAGACGCCGTCCACCGACTCGGCGACCGTGCCCAGCGCGCCGGTCAGCCCCAGCCGGCGGGCGATCACGCCGGCGATCTCCACCGGGGCCGCTGTGACGAGCCACACCTTCTGGCCCGCGTCCAGGTGGGCCTGGGCGAGGGCGCGGGTGCCGGGCCAGATGCGCTCGGCCATGTACTCGTCGTAGATCTCCTCGCCGATGGTCTGGAGCTCCGCGACCCGGTGGCCCTTGACGATGGACAGGGCGGAGTCCCGCGCCTCCTGCATGTGCTCGGGGTCCTCGACGCCGGCCAGCCGGAACCACGCCTGCTGCCAGGCGAACCTGGCGAGGTCGCGGGTCTCGAAGAACTTCCGTTTGTACAGGCCACGGCCGAAGTGGAAGATGGCGGCGCCCTGCATGACGGTGTTGTCCAGGTCGAAGAACGCGGCGGCCTTGTCGTCGCCGAGCACCGGGAACTCCGGCTCGGCGGCCTCGTCGAGGGGCGCCGACGCCTCCTGGTTCTTGCGCGCGGCCTCCGCCGAGGCCTCGCCTGCCAACACGCTCCGCGCCGTGGCGGAGCGCCTACGGGGAGTGAGCCATCCGAGAGCGGCCATGTCGTGAGCATAGCCAGTTTGTTCGGAGGTTCCGGAGTCACGGGAGTTGGATGGGTGTGAACTCTCCGCGACCAGGTTGTTAAGCAAAGCGAAGAAGCCGTGCAGAAGGCGGCGGACATGCCCTGCCAGGGGCGGGACAATGGACGTCATGAGTCCCCTCTTCGGCCGGAAGGCGCCCGCGCCGGGTGCGCGATCGGTCACCCTCATCCGTAAGCCCGGCTGTCATCTGTGTGATGACGCACAGGTCGTGGTCGAGAAGGTGTGCGGTGATCTCGGAGTCCCCTGGGAGCAGAAGGACATCACCCAGGATGCGCAACTGCACGATCTGTACTGGGAACAGATCCCGGTGGTTCTCGTCGACGGTGAACAGCACACCTTCTGGCGCGTGAACGAGGAACGGCTCCGCAAGGCACTGACCGACTAGTCCAAACCGGCTGCGAAGTCGCTTAGGATCGACGGCGGCTTGGTCTCGGGGGCGGGATTCGTAAGGAGTGTGTGCGATTTTGCCCCCATCGGAGAGGGAGCGCGGGCGCTTGCGCACCGGTTCCGGACGGCTGCGCCGGGGGCGCGTGACCCCGGTCACGTTGGCCGGGCAAATCGGACACCATCTTTGTGCACGCGTTCACAAAGACATAGCCTGCTGTCGACGGGGCGGTCTGGGTACGTGTGACCGTCCGCAGCCCCGCTCAACCCGTTGGAGCACCGTGGCAACTGGCCGAACTCACCGACCGGCGACCCGCAGCCGAGGTATCCCCGAGGCCACCGTCGCCCGGCTTCCGCTGTACCTCCGCGCTCTGACCGCACTGTCGGAGCGCTCGGTCCCCACGGTCTCCTCCGAGGAGCTGGCCGCGGCCGCGGGGGTCAACTCCGCGAAGCTGCGCAAGGACTTCTCGTACCTGGGTTCGTACGGAACGCGCGGTGTCGGCTACGACGTCGAGTACCTCGTCTACCAGATCTCCCGTGAACTGGGCCTGACCCAGGACTGGCCGGTCGTGATCGTCGGTATCGGAAACCTGGGCGCCGCGCTCGCCAACTACGGCGGGTTCGCCTCCCGGGGCTTCCGGGTCGCGGCGCTCATCGACGCCGATCCGGCGATGACCGGGCGCCAGGTCGCCGGGATCGCCGTGCAGCACAGCGACGACCTGGAGAAGATCATCTCCGACAACGGCGTCTCCATCGGCGTGATCACCACCCCGCCGGGCGTCGCCCAGCAGGTCTGCGACCGGCTGGTGGCCGCCGGGGTCACCTCCATCCTGAACTTCGCGCCGACCGTGCTGTCCGTCCCGGACGGCGTCGACGTGCGCAAGGTCGACCTCTCCATCGAGCTCCAGATCCTCGCCTTCCACGAGCAGCGCAAGGCCGGCGAGGAGCACGAGGGCACGGCCCCGCCCGTCGCCGCGCACCAGGACTCCAGCGAGCAGGGGCCCGACGGGGACGTACCCGCCGTGATGCCGGCATGAGTCTCCTCGTCGTCGGGCTGAGCCACCGCAGCGCCCCGGTCAGCGTCCTGGAAAGGGCCGCACTCAGCACGGACGCCCAGGTCAAGCTGGTCCAGGACACGGTCGCCGCCGAGCCGGCCACCGAGGCCGCGGTACTCGCCACCTGCAACCGCATCGAGCTCTACGCCGACGTGGACAAGTTCCACGCCGGGGTCGCCGAGCTGTCCACGCTGCTCGCCCAGCACAGCGGGGTGGGGCTGGACGAGCTCACCCCCTATCTCTACGTGCACTACGAGGACCGGGCCGTCCACCACCTGTTCTCGGTGGCCTGCGGGCTCGACTCGATGGTCGTCGGCGAGGGGCAGATCCTCGCGCAGCTCAAGGACGCCCTCGCCCGCGCGCAGGAGCTGCACAGCGCCGGCCGGCTGATGAACGACCTGTTCCAGCAGGGCCTGCGGGTCGGCAAGCGCGCCCACTCCGAGACCGGGATCGACCGGGCCGGACAGTCCCTGGTCACCTTCGGGCTGGAACAGCTGACCGCCGGTGGCGATGTCCAGGCCTGGGCCGAGGGGAAGAAGGCGCTGGTCATTGGCGCCGGATCGATGTCCTCGCTGGCCGCCGCGACGCTGGCGCGGGCGGGGGTCGCGGAGATCGTCGTCGCCAACCGCACGTACGACCGTGCGGAGCGGCTCGCCCAGATCATCACCGAGAACGACGACACGGACGTGGCGGCCCGCGCGGTACCGATGGATGCGGTGCCGGGCGAGCTGACACGTGCCGACGTCGTGGTGTCCTGCACCGGGGCGACCGGGCTGGTCCTCGGTGCCGACGCGGTCGCGGCCGCGGTCGAGGGGCGCGTCGGCGAACCCGTCGCCGGGATCGAGGACGACCGTCCCGCGCAGCTCGTGCCGAGGCCGGCCACCGGTCCCGGCACCGACGAGAACTGCCCGCTCGACCTCACCGCCGAGCAGAGCGGCTTCTCCGTGATGGGGGAGGCCGCCGTCGCCGGGATGGCCGCCGCCGAGCTGGAACAGCACGCGGCCTGGGTGGACAACGGGACCGTCGACATCCGGGAGACCGGCCGTCGTACCCCCGAGGCGGCGGCCGAGGCCGAGGCCGAGCTGATCGGGGCGCTGGCCGCGGCCGCCGCCCGGGGCGGCCGGATCCCGGAGCGGCGCAGACCGGAGCCGGTCGCCGGATTCGCCCGGCCCGCCCCCGCGCTCTTCCTCCTCGACCTCGCCATGCCCCGTGACATCGACGCGGCCGCGCACCGGCTGGCCGGGGTGCGGCTGGTGGACATCGAGTCGCTGGCGGAGGCGTCCGCGGACGCCCCGATGGCGGCCGACGTGGACCAGGTGCGCCGGATCGTCTCGGACGAGGTGGCCGCCTTCGGCGCGGCCCAGCGGGCGGCGCACATCACGCCCACCGTGGTGGCCCTGCGCACGATGGCCGCCGATGTCGTCGCGGGTGAGATCGCCCGGCTCGACGGACGCCTGCCCGGCCTGGACGAACGCCAGCGCGGGGAGATCCGGCAGGCCGTCCACCGGGTCGTCGACAAGCTGCTGCACGCGCCGACCGTACGGGTCAAGCAGTTGGCGGCCGAGCCCGGCGGCGCCGGGTACGCGGACGCGCTGCGGACCCTGTTCGACCTCGACCCGGAGACGGTTGCCGCCGTCTCCCGGGCCGTGGACAGCACAGACAAGAAGGACCGACCGGCATGAGTGACAATCCACTGAGACTGGGGACCAGGCGATCCAGACTCGCCCTGGCCCAGTCCGGGCAGGTGGCGGAAGCCGTGAGCCGGGTGACCGGGCGGCCCGTCGAGCTGGTGGAGATCACCACCTACGGCGACACCTCCCGCGAGCACCTCGCACAGATAGGCGGCACGGGTGTCTTCGTGACCGCCCTGCGGGACGCGCTGCTGCGCGGCGAGGTCGACTTCGCGGTTCACTCGCTGAAGGACCTCCCGACCACCCAGCCCGCCGACCTGGTGCTGGCCGCCGTACCGGTGCGCGAGGACCCGCGGGACGTGGTCGTCGCCCGGGACGCGCTGAAGTTCACCGACCTGCCGCGCGGGGCGCGCATCGGCACCGGTTCGCCGCGCCGGACCGCGCAGCTGAACGCGTACGCACGCGCGCACGGCCTGGACATCGAGACCGTGCCGATCCGGGGGAACGTCGACACCCGGATCGGATACGTGCACGACGGCGAGCTCGATGCCGTGGTGCTGGCCGCGGCCGGCCTGAGCCGCATCGGCCGCATCGACGAGGTGACCGACTTCCTGTCGGTCGACACGGTTCTGCCCGCCCCCGGCCAGGGGGCACTGGCGATCGAGTGCGCCGCACACCACGCGGAGCTCGTCGCCCTGCTCGGGGAACTCGACGACCCGTTCACGCGGGTCGCCGTGACCGCCGAGCGTTCACTGCTCGCCGCCCTGGAAGCCGGCTGCTCCGCCCCTGTGGGCGCGCTGGCCGACTTGCTGGCCGACGGGCAGATTGTCAAGGAAATGCGCCTGCGGGGAGTTGTCGGCACGACCGACGGCACCCGGATGGTGCAGATGTCCACCACCGGTCCCGTGCCCGAGACATACGACCAGGCGACGGCGCTCGGTCGCGAACTCGCCGCCGAGATGCTTGCCCAGGGCGCGGCCGGTCTGATGGGGGAGCGAGCACAGTGAGCCCCACCAACCTTCCCGCCGGCCTCGATCACGGGCACGTCACCTTCCTGGGTGCCGGACCCGGGGATCCGGGACTGCTGACCTTGCGTGCCGTGGAGGCACTGTCCAGCGCGGACGTCCTGGTCGCCGAGCACGAGGTGCTCGACGTGATCAGGGCCCACGCCAGGCAGGGCGTCTCCGTCGTGCCCACGTATCCGGATCCGTCGTCGGACCCGTATCAGGGCACAGGCACGCCTCAACTCACGGTTGTTGACGGCGCGTCAACGACCGCTTCCCTCCCGCCCGTGCGGGATGCGGCTCATCTTGTCATGGAGGCCGCGCGGGGTGGCAGGCGGGTCGTCCGTGCGGTGTCCGGGGACCCGGGACTTGATACGTACGCGACCGAGGAAATGCTCGCCTGCGTCGCCGCGGGTGTGCCCTTCGAGGTCGTGCCGGGTGTCGCGGCCGCGGTCGGGGTGCCGGCGTACGCCGGTGTCCCGCTGCGGGACGCGCAGGGTACGGACGTCCGCTTCGTGGACGCCCGTACCGCCTCGGACCGCTGCTGGACCGAGGTCGGCGCCTCCGACGGCACGGTCGTCGTGTCGACGACGCTCGACTCGGTGGCCGGGGCCGCCGGTGAGCTGGTCGCCGCCGGCCGCAAGCCGGACACCCCGCTGACGGTCACCGTCGCCGGTACGACGACCCGGCAGCGGACCTGGACCGCCACCCTCGGCACCATCGCGCAGACGCTGAAGCACGCGAAGGTGCTGCCCTCGCCGGACGGCGGCCGACCGGTGATAGCCGTGGTCGGTGAGCGGTCCGCCGCCGCCCAGCGCGACCAGTTGTCGTGGTTCGAGTCCAAGCCGCTGTTCGGCTGGAAGGTGCTCGTGCCGCGTACGAAGGAGCAGGCGGCGACCCTCTCCGACCAGCTGCGGTCGTACGGGGCCGTGCCGCACGAGGTGCCGACGATCGCCGTCGAGCCGCCGCGCACGCCCCAGCAGATGGAGCGGGCCGTGAAGGGGCTCGTCACCGGCCGGTACGAGTGGATCGCCTTCACCTCGGTCAACGCCGTCAAGGCGGTCCGGGAGAAGTTCGAGGAGTACGGCCTCGACGCGCGCGCCTTCGCGGGCATCAAGGTCGCGGCGGTCGGCGAGCAGACCGCGAAGGCGCTGGTCGCCTTCGGCGTCAAGCCGGACCTGGTGCCGAGCGGCGAGCAGTCGGCCGCGGGTCTGCTGGAGGACTGGCCGCCCTACGACCCGGTCTTCGACCCGATCGACCGCGTCTTCCTGCCGCGTGCCGACATCGCCACGGAGACCCTGGTCGCCGGGCTGATCGAGCTGGGCTGGGAGGTGGACGACGTCACGGCCTACCGGACCGTGCGCGCGTCGCCGCCGCCGGCCGAGACCCGGGAGGCGATCAAGGGCGGCGGATTCGACGCCGTTCTCTTCACCTCGTCGTCCACCGTGCGGAACCTGGTGGGTATCGCCGGGAAGCCGCACAACGTGACGGTGATCGCCTGTATCGGCCCCGCCACGGCCAAGACGGCCGAGGAGCACGGGCTGCGGGTGGACGTGATGGCTCCGGAGCCGTCCGCGGGCAAACTGGCGGAGGCGCTGGCCGAGTTCGGCCTGCGCAGGCGCGCGAGCGCGCTGGAGGCCGGGGACCCGGTGACCCGGCCGAGCGAGCGGCGCCCGGGGGCGCGGCGGCGGCGTACGACCTGAGTGAGGTGCGGCGGGGTGTCCTGGACCGGGACACCCCGCCGCCCTGTTTCCCGGCGCACCCGCCCGCGTCGGCCGGATGTGGTTCGCTGCTGGGGTGACTGTGGACCTGGAGATCGTTGCGTTCGAATCCACCGAGGCGTTCGAGGCATGGCTCGGCGAGAACCACGCCGTCTCGCCCGGCATCTGGCTCAGGCTTCGGAAGAAGGGCCCCGGAATCGTCGCGCTGGACTACGCCCAGGCGCTCGACGTGGCGCTCTGCTACGGCTGGATCGACAGCCAGAAGGCCAGGCTCGACGACCAGTGGTGGCTCCAGCGGTTCACCCCGCGCAAGCCGAGCAGCAGGTGGTCCAAGGTCAACCGGGCCAAGGTGGCCGCATTGACGGAGCAGGGCCGGATGCGTCCACAAGGACAGGCCGAGGTCGACCGCGCCAAGGCGGACGGCCGCTGGGAGGCGGCCTACGACGGCACGAGGACAGCCACGGCACCTGACGATCTCGTGGCGGCCCTGGCAGCCCTCCCGGCCGCGGCGGAGTTCTTCGAGACGTTGGACAGGCAGAACCGCTACGCGATCCTGTACCGGATCCAGGACGCGAAGAGGGCCGAGACCCGGGCGCGCCGGATAGAGAAGTACGTGGCGATGCTGGCGAAGGGCGAGAAGCTGCATCCGTAGTCACGGAGCGGCCTCGTTCACGGTCGGCGGATCTGTGTCACGGGGCCTCGGCCCGGCCCTGGGCGTACCGGTGCCCCGGGCTCCCGCCGAGGCGCCTACGCGGTGTCCTGGGCCAGGATCTTCTTCAGGTCGTCGACGACCGTGGGGATCTCGCGGTCGAAGGCCAGGCCGTCCACACCCTCGTCGGTGACCACGGCCAGCAGGGCGCGGTTGCCCACCGCCGTCACTATGACGTGGCCCGCGCTGCACTGGGCGGTCAGCTGGCGGAGCGTGCCGGTGGTGGCCTGGTCGGCCAGGCGGTGGCCGAGGGAGATGGCGGCGGCGGCCAGGGCGGCCATGGACTCGGGGTGGGTCTTGTCGGCGTCGGCGGCCACCACCAGGCCGTCGACGGTGGCCAGGACGGTCTCGGAGACGCCCATCACCCGGTCGCGCAATGAGACGAGGATGTCCTGCACGGGATCGTTCATGGTGGCCTCTTCCTGTGCTGTCGTGCTCGGCGGTGCGGAGGCGATCGGCCTCCCCGGGGCTAGGGCTTGCGGCGGGGGAGTGGGGTCGCTGAGGGCTGCGGTGTTGCCGTGGAGGCAGAGAGCGGGGTGCGCGGGGCCGTGCTGGGGCGGCCGGCGAGGGTGACGGACGGGGACTGGAGGAGGCCCAGGGCCAGCAGGTCGCGTAGGTCCAGCATCACGGCGAACAGGCCGCGGCCCAGGGTGAACGCGATGTCCCGGGGCGTCCTGCGGCCGTCGGCGGCGGTCAGGAGGGTCCGGTGGCGGGGCGAGAGCCGGGCGGTCCGCTGCGGGTCGCGGGCGGCCGGGGCCGGATCCGGGCGGTCGCGGGCGAAGCGGGCGGTGGCGCCGCGCTCGTTCGACAACAGGCGGATACGGCGGGTGTTCTCGGTGACCAGACGGTCGGGCGGTATGGCGGCGCCGGTGTCCAGCAGCGGGCGGGGAGCGGTCATCTCCCAGCCGTCCGGGCTGGTCAGGGCCAGCGCGAAGGCCGCGTCGAAGAGTGCGGCCTGGCCGATGACCTCGAGTTCCCTGGCGCCCAGCAGACCCTGGGCGACCAGTTCCAGGCCCAGCCGGGCCGGGTCGGTGCCGGTGGCGCGGGCGGCCGTCCAGTCGTCCTCGGTGATCCGGTGCGACTTGAGGAGGAGGACCTCGACGCCGGGGGCGCCGGGGGTCTCCATGCCGACGACCATGCCGTCGCGGACATGGATGACACCGCCCGGGGTGCCGGAGACCAGTACGGCGCCGGAGCGCTTCTCGGCGTGCAGGGCGGCCAGCAGGGCCGGGATGTTGCGGGCGGCCGGTGTCTCCTGGCTCATGAGAGCAGTCGGTCCGTGTGCTCGGCCAGGTCGCGCAGCGCCCACGTGATGTTCGTGCGGTCCCGGTCCACCAGGGCGAACAGCAGGAGCGGATCGCCCTGCCGGTCGACACGTGTCGTCACGTGGTGGTGGGCGGCGGTGGTGACGACGATGCTCTCCAACTCTCCCGTGAACCCGGCCCGGTTGAGGTGCATGACCGCCAGGTGGGCGATCTCCTGGGCGTCCTGTGCCGGTTCCGGTGCGCCGTACTCGGCATAGGAGAGGCCCGTCACGCCGTCCAGCAGAGCGGCGGCGGTGACGCCGGACGTTTTTCCGACAGTGCTCAGCACGGTGTCGAGCAAAGCCATGAGTTCCCCCTCCTGACCCCTCGGTCGCACAGTACTTTATTGCCAAGTGTTGCAACACTGGCCAAAGATGAGACTTATTAGGACTCGGAGGGGGTCAGGAAGCAACCTCCGTCGGACTGCTTGCGTCCAAGTGCACCCACGTAAGGAAATCGAGGGCACCAGCGTGAACATCGAGACAGCGCTCAAGGAAGCCATGAGCATCGACGGGGCCCTCGGCGCCGCCCTGGTCGACTACGAAAGCGGCATGTCGCTCGGCGTGCTGGGCGGCGGACCGCACCTGGACCTGGAGCTGGCGGCGGCCGGGAACACCGAGGTGGTCCGTGCCAAGCAGCGCACGCTGAAGTCCATCGGCCTCGACGACGAGATCGAGGACATCCTGATCACGCTCGGCGGCCAGTACCACCTGATACGGCCCCTGACCAGCGCGGGCGGCTCGCTCTTCCTCTACCTCGCCCTGGACCGCAGCCGCAGCAACCTCGCGCTGGCCCGGCACAGCCTCCGGAAGGTCGAGAGCGAGCTGGAGGTCTGACCCGCGGACGCCCTGACGCCCCGGCCGTGCGCGGGCCGGGGCGCCGACGCCCAGTCGGTAAGCGCGCTGCGGTGACGGGCGTAGCGTAGAGGGCATGACGACGTACGGCTCCTTCCCCGGCACGCGGCCGCGGCGGCTGCGCACCACCCCCGTCATGCGGCGCATGGTCGCCGAGACCCGGCTGCACCCCGCGGACTTCATCCTCCCGGCGTTCGTCCGCGAAGGCGTGACCGAGCCCGTGCCGATCGCCGCCATGCCCGGTGTCGTCCAGCACACCCGGGACAGCCTGAAGAAGGCGGCCGCGGAGGCCGTCGAGGCGGGCATCTCCGGGATCATGCTGTTCGGGGTGCCGGAGGAGAGCAAGAAGGACGCCCTCGGCACGCCCGGCACGGACCCCGACGGGATCCTCCAGGTCGCGCTGCGCGACGTGCGGGCCGAGGTCGGCGACGAACTGCTGGTGATGTCCGACCTGTGTCTCGACGAGACGACCGACCACGGGCACTGCGGGGTGCTCGACGCCGAGGGGCGCGTGGACAACGACGCCACCCTGGAGCGGTACGCCGAGATGGCCCAGGTGCAGGCCGACGCCGGCGCCCATGTCGTCGGGCCCAGCGGGATGATGGACGGGCAGATCGGCGTCGTCCGCGACGCGCTCGACCAGATCGGGCGTGAGGACGTCGCGATCCTCGCCTACACCGCGAAGTACGCCTCCGCCTTCTACGGCCCTTTCCGGGAGGCCGTCGGGTCCTCGCTCAAGGGCGATCGCAGGACCTACCAGCAGGACTCCGCCAACGCGCGGGAGTCGCTGCGCGAACTGGCCCTCGACCTGGAGGAGGGCGCCGACATGGTGATGGTCAAGCCGGCCGGGCCCTACCTCGACATCCTCGCGCGGGTCGCCGACGCCGTGGACGTGCCGGTCGCCGCCTACCAGATCTCCGGCGAGTACTCGATGGTCGAGGCCGCCGCCGAGAAGGGCTGGATCGACCGCGACCGGGCCGTTCTGGAGACGCTGACCGGCATCAAGCGGGCCGGCGCGCAGAACATCCTCACCTACTGGGCGGTCGAGGCCGCCCGGATGCTGGACTGAGCGACGGGAAGTCCATGCCCCCTGCCGGTGGGATCCGGCCGGGGGCACTTTCAATTCGCGGGCGGCGTTGGGTTGTTGACGGAATCCGTCCTTCGCCGACCATCCGGGAGACGTTCATGTCCGATGACACCCTCAGCCAGGACCCCGCCGAGCTGAGAAGAAGGATCGACACCTCCAGGGCACACCCGGCCCGGGTCTACGACGTCTTCCTCGGCGGCAAGGACAACTACCCCGTCGACCGGGCCGCCGCGGCCGCCGCGCTCGCCGCCAACCCGCGCGGCTACCTCGACGTACGGCACAACCGCGACTTCCTGCGCCGCGCCGTGCGCACGCTGGCCGAGGAGGACGGCATCCGCCAGTTCCTCGACATCGGCACCGGCCTGCCCACCGCGGAGAACGTCCACCAGATCGCCCAGCGGATCTCCCCCGACTCCCGGGTCGTCTACGTCGACAACGACCCGGTCGTCCTCGCCCACGCCCGCGCCCTGCTCACCAGCGGACCCGAGGGCCGGACCGACTACATCGACGCCGACTTCAAGAACCCGGCACAGATCCTCGAACAGGCCTCGAAGACCCTGGACTTCGACCAGCCGATCGCCCTGTGCCTGGTCGCCCTCCTGCACTTCATGGAGGACGAGGAGGCCTACCCGATCGTGCGCGAGCTCGTCGAGGTGCTGCCCTCCGGCAGCCGTCTGGTGCTCAGCCACCTCACCGAGGACCTCAACCCGGAGAACATCCGGGCGGTCCAGCGGACCTACACCGAGCGCGGCTTCACCTTCGTGCTGCGCACCCGCGCCGAGGTCGAGCGGTTCTTCACGGAGGCCTCCCTGGACCTGGCCGAGCCGGGTGTGGTCCCCGTCCACCACTGGCGCTACGACCACGCGGCCCCCGTCCCCGAGCTGCCCGACGCCGCCCTGCTGGAGACCCTCGACGACATCGAGAAGGTCCGCTACGCCGATATCAACGACGTCACCGACGCCGACATCAACGTCTACGCGGGCGTCGGCACCAAGGCCTGAGCCGGGCCGGCGGCGGGCCGGAGGCCGGCGGCCGAGGGGCCCTCGTCGCGTACGCCCTCGCCGTCCCGGCAGCCGCCGAGCGCGGTCGCGGCGACCAGGGCCAGGGCGGCCGCCGCCAGGAGACGACGGCGGCGGCCGGCGGCCGGGGTGCGGTGCGTGACGGACATACGAGGGCTCCCTTGACGATCTCGGCGCGATGGAGGGGCGGGGGCGGTGTTCCTGAGGTGCCCTCAGCCTGTGGGCCGGGCCGTCCGGACCACCAGACCTGACCGGGGATTCGGGACGCCCGGTCCCGGTCCACCCCTGTGGCCTGCGCGGATCCCGTCCCATGGGACGGCGGTACGGGACGGCTGGGACCCGGGCCCCGGCGCCGTCCGGATCGTGGAATTACGGGTGTAGGCGGCACGTACCTCTCTACGCTCCGGCCAGGACGAGGATCAGCCCAAGGAGCCGTCGATGACCGTCACCCCCGCCCCCGCCTCTGCCCCCGCCCCGTTGCCGCCGCTCGCGGCCCGCGCCCGCGCCGTCGGCGGGTCACCCGTGCGGGAGATCCTCGCGGTGACCGCCCGCCCCGAGGTGATCAACTTCGCGGGCGGGCTGCCGGCCCCCGAACTGTTCGACCGGGAGGGCATCGCCGCCGCCTTCCGGGCGGTCCTGGAGGAGGCGCCGGAGCGGGCGTTGCAGTACTCGACGACCGAGGGCGAGCCGGCGCTGCGGCGGCGGCTGGCGGCCCGCCTCGCCGCGCGGGGCCTGCCCACCGCGGCGGACGACCTCCTCGTCACCACCGGCTCCCAGCAGGCGCTCTCCCTCATCGCGAGCGCCCTGATCGACCCCGGGGACACGATCCTCGTCGAAAGCCCCTGCTATCTGGCGGCACTTCAGGTGTTCGGGCTGGCCGGGGCGCGGG
The DNA here is from genome assembly GCF_014645815.1 of Streptomyces fuscichromogenes. Taxonomy (GTDB): domain Bacteria; phylum Actinomycetota; class Actinomycetes; order Streptomycetales; family Streptomycetaceae; genus Streptomyces; species Streptomyces fuscichromogenes. The sequence goes on from NZ_BMML01000017.1 coordinate 23,471, forward strand.
TGCTGGCCGTGCCCGGCGACGAGGACGGGGTGGACCCGGCCGCCCTGGAGGCACTCGTCCGCGCCGAGCGGCCCAAACTCCTCTACCTCGTCCCGACCTTCCAGAACCCCACCGGCCGCACCATGCCCGCCGCCCGCCGCGCCGCCCTCGCCACGGCCGCCGCCCGGCACGGCCTGTGGATCGTCGAGGACGACCCCTACGGCGACCTGCGCTACGACGGCGACCAGGTCCCCTGGATCGCGTCCTTCCCCGGAGCCGAGGACCGGGTGGTCCTGCTCGGCTCCCTCTCCAAGGTCATGGCCCCCGGCCTGCGGCTCGGCTGGCTCCGCGCCCCCGACGGGCTGCGCCGCGCCTGCACGGTCGCCAAACAGGCGGCCGACCTGCACACCCCGACCCTCAACCAGCTCGCCGCCGCCCGCTACCTGGACGTGCTCGACGTCCATGTCGCCAAGGTCCGCGCGGTGTACGGCGAACGCCGGGACGCCATGCTCGCGGGGCTCGCCGACGCCCTTCCGGCCGGCTCCACCTGGAACCGGCCCGAGGGCGGCATGTTCCTCTGGGCCCGGCTCCCGTCGTCGTACGACACCACCGCGCTGCTCCGCCGCGTGGTGGACCACCACGTCGCCTACGTCCCCGGCGAGCCCTTCTACGCCGCCGACCCCGACCGCTCGACCCTGCGGCTGTGCTTCGTGACGCAGACGCCGGAGGAGATCGGGGAGGGGCTGGCGAGGCTGTCCGAGGGGCTGGGCGGCTGAGCGCTCCGCCGGAGAAGCCGTGGCAGGTCGGATGCCGACCGCGGCGCCGCCGTGGCTGGTCGCGCAGTTCCTCCCCCAGCCTTCGGCCGGGGGTACCCCCAGCACCCCTTCGGGGCGCTGCCGAACCCAGCCCGGTCGGTCAGCTCAGTCCCACCAGAAGTGCCACAGCCGCTCGCCGACCAGCTGCCCGGCGTACGACGCGAGGGTGTCGTCGGTGCCGGGCAGCACGGCGTACGGGCAGAACGCGAGGTGTTCAGCGGCGACCGCCTCCGCCTCGTCGAGGTCGGCGGGCGGGGCGGCGACCGAGACGGCGAGGTGGTCGAAGCCGAGCGCCACCAGACGGGCGCCGAAGCGGTCCTCCCAGGAGCGCAGCACCGCGCACAGCCGGGCCACGTCCTCCTCGTAGTTCACCGGGCCGCTCCAGCCGATGGCCGCGGGTATGTCCGCGCTGCGCCGGGCCGACACCAGCGCCAGGTGCGGCTCCTTCAGCCAGGGCCGGCCCTGGCTGAGCGCGTCGGCGACATCGGCGGCCCGCGTGTCGGGGTCGGCGACCAGCACCGGGGCGGCGGCCAGCCCCGGCCACTCCTCGCCCTCCGACAGCTCCTCCTCCCAGTACTCCTCCAGCACCTCGTCGGCGTCGTGGTCCCCCGGGTAGGACGTCTCACCGGGGGCGAGCTCCCAGTCGTCGACCTCGGACACGTCGATGAGCACCGGCAGCAGCCCCGCTCGGGCGGCCGGCGTGCCGAGCGCGGTCCAGGTCCCGGGCCCGGCGGGCTGTCCGGCGTACCACAGCAACGGCTCGTGCCACGGGCCGTCGAGCGTGTCGTCGAGCAGTGCCCCGGGCGGGAGTTGAAGCCCCAGGGACCGGCCGCTCGGGTCGGTCGCCAGCTTGGGCAGCGGGTTGGGAAGAGTCGCCATGCCAGTGACTGTAAGGGCGCCCACTGACAACGACGGACGCGCCCGCCTGAAGCGGGAGGCGAACACGGCGCGAGCGGCCGGGCGACCTGGAGAGCGAGGGCGGGGCGGGACGGGGAGCGGGCGGTGCCGGGGCACCGGCGGCGGTGCTCAGCCCGCCGGTTCCGTCAGCATCCGCCAGCCCGGGGCGTAGTTTCCGTGCAGGATCAGGGACGCCGCGCCCACCGCGCCCACGGTGGCGCCGATGACGCTCTGTTCGACGCTGATCGGGCGCAGCGCGCGGGCCACCGCCGTGCGGTTGACGGCGGCCTCGATCTCCGCGAGGAGGACGGGTTCGATACCGCGCAGCGCCTCGCCGCCGAGGACGATGCGGTCGACGTCGAGGAGGCTGGCGGCGCCCCGGGCGGCCTGGCCGATGCGGCGGGCGGCCCGGCGTACGACGTCCACCGCGTCGGGGTCGTCGGCGCGGACGGCGCCGCGCAGGGCCTTCCAGTCGTCGTGGAGGGTCTCGGGTGTGCCGGTGAGGCCGATGCGGGCGGCCGCTTCGGGGCCGTACCGGCGCAGCAGGTCGTCGATGATCGCGGCGGGGGAGCAGTAGGGGCCCAGGCAGTCCGTGCCGCCGCACGGGCAGCGGCGGTCGCCGGGCTCGACCGGCATGTGGGCGAATTCCCCGGCGTTGCCCGAATCACCGTGCAGGACGGTGTTGTTGAGGACGACCCCGGCGCCGATGCCGGTGCCGAGGTAGACGAAGAGGAAGCTGCCCGCGCGGGCCTCGCCGCCGATCCAGCGCTCGCCTATCGCGGCGGCGGTGGCGTCGTTGTCCAGGGCGACGGGGAGGTTCGTGGCCGTCTCGAACATCCGCACCAGGGGGACCCTGCCCCAGCCGGGGAGGTTCGGCGGTGAGACCACGGCCCCCTGGGCGCCGTCGAGCGGTCCCGGGGCGGCGATACCGAGGCCGAGCAGCCGGGCCGGGTCCACCCCGGAGCGGGCGAACAGGCGCAGGGCCGCGCGGGAGACGCGGTCGACGACCTGTTCCGGGTCCTCGGGGGCGACCAGGCGCTGGCGGCGGCCGGTGATCACCTCGCCGGCCAGGTTCACCACGACGATCACCGCCGAGTCGGGGTCCAGGTGGACGCCGATCGCGTAGGCGCCGTCGGGGCGCGGGGAGAGCAGGGTGCGCCGCTTGCCGCCGCTGGAGGGGGCCTGGCCGGTCTCGGTGACCAGGCCGGCGTCGAGCAGTTTGCGCACGACGTTGGAGACGGTCTGGTTGGTCAGGCCGGTGAGCGCGGCCAGCTCGACGCGGCTGACCGGGCCGCGGGTGCGGATGGCGTCCAGGACGACGGCCTGGTTGTAGCCGCCGACCCGGGGGAGATTGGTCCCGCCGAGCATCGTCACCGTGCCGCCTCCGCTGCCGTCAGGGCGCCGGTCGGGCGCCGCACCATGCTGCCTGCCGCGGGCCGGAACCCGCGCCGGGTTTTCGTCTCCGCCATGACCGTCATGTGACGGGTACCACGTTTGAGATGCGTGGAAGTGGCTGGAAAAAATGTCGATCAGGGATGGAAGTCGCCGCCACCAGCTCGAATCTCACTGGTTCAGATCGCCTTCCGATACTCATGTACCGCTGTCTGGCAGGGACTTTACACGTCGGAAGCATTGACTTCATCCATCCATTGGATTTAGCTACCGCCCACAGAACCTGGCCGAAAGACGGTCGGGTCGCGCGGGGTGGCGCAAGGGGACGCCCTCCCGGCAGGAGTCGTCGCGACCCGTATGCCTGGCGGCTTCCCTAGGTTTCGCGTTTCCGGAGGGACCACGTGCGTTCGAAACTCATCACCGCCGCGGCCGTCACTGCCGCCACCGCTCTCGCCGCAAGCGGCTGCAGCTCGGGCTCCTCGGGGAGTTCGAGCAAGTCGATCAAGGTCGTGTACTGGCAGAACCTGGACAGCACCAGCAAGCTCCAGGCGAACTTCCTGGCCTCGATGGTGAAGGAGTTCACCAAGGCCAACCCGGGCACCAAGGTCAACCTCGTCCCGGTCACCGCCTCCGAGAACGACTACTACACGAAGATCCAGCTCATGATGCGGTCCCCTGCGACCGCCCCCGACCTGGTCTACGAGGACACCGCCCTCATCAACTCCGACATAGCCGGCGGCTACCTCAAGCCGCTGGACGCCTACACGGCCAAGTGGTCCGACTGGTCCCAGTACGCGGCCGCCGCCAAGACCGCCGTCACCGGCGCCTCCGACAACAAGGTCTACGGCGTCCCGGACAACACCGACACCCGCGGCATCTGGTACAACAAGCAGCTCTTCACCAAGGCCGGTATCTCCGTGCCCTGGCAGCCCAAGACCTGGGCCGACGTGCTGACCGCCGCCCGGAAGATCAAGTCCGAGCTGTCCGGTGTCACCCCGCTCAACCTCTACACCGGCACCGCCGGCGGCGAGGCGTCCTCCATGCAGGGCTTCGAGATGCTGCTCTACGGCACCCCGGCCGGCGACAAGTCCCTGTACGACGCGAGCCAGAAGAAGTGGGTCGTCGGCAGCAAGGGCTTCAAGGACGCCCTGGACTTCGTCCACACCGTCTACAGCGAGAAGCTCGGCCCGTCCGTCTCCGACGCCCTCGGCGCCAACTTCGGCACCACCGTCGGCACCGAACTGATCCCCGCCGGCAAGCTCGCCATGGACATCGACGGCTCCTGGATGCCCAACAACTGGAGCTCCTCCAGCGCCAAGCCGTGGAAGGACTGGGAGTCCGTGATGGGTGAGGCGGCCATGCCGACCCAGAACGGCCAGGCGCCCGGCTCGACCAGCATGTCCGGCGGCTGGGCCTGGTCCATACCGGCCAAGGCCGGCAACCCCGACCTCGCCTGGAAGTTCCTGGAGTCCGTCCAGACCAAGACCAACTCCGCCCAGTGGAACGCCCTCAACGCGACCATCGCCACCCGCACCGACGTCGCGAGCGACCCGACCTACCTCAACGCGGTCCCCACCAACAAGTTCTTCACCGGGCTGGTCGCCGACACCCACTACCGTCCCGGCCTGCCCGCCTACAACCAGGTCTCCACCGCCATCCAGAAGGCCATGGAATCGGTGACCACCGGACAGGCCTCCGTCGACAAGGCGGCAGCCACGTTCGACAACGATGTCAAGTCCGCTGTCGGCGACGACAAGACGGTCAAGGGCACCTCGTGAGCACGCTGACCACCGCACCCCCCGGGACCGACGGCGACCGCCGGTCCCGGGGGGTGCCCCCCGCCGCCCAGAGCCTGCTGCGCGGGCTGCCGCTGCTGCCGTCGGTGCTGCTGCTGGCCGTGTTCCTGGCCGGGCCGATCGGGTACTGCGTGTACTACGCGTTCACCGACATGCAGCTCACCGGCGCCTCCGGCACCCACTTCACCGGCTTCGCCAACTTCACCCGCGCCTTCCACGACGCCGACTTCCTCAACGCCGTATGGCTCACCCTGGTGTTCGTCGTCGGATCGGCCGTCGTCGGACAGAACACGCTGGGCCTCGCGCTCGCCGTCCTCATGGAGAAGGCGGCCAAACCGGTCCGCTCGATCGTCAACGGGGTCGTCATCGCCGCCTGGGTGCTGCCCGAAGTCGTCGCCGGCTACCTGATGTACGCCTTCTTCTACAGCCAGGGCTCACTGAACTCGATCCTGTCGGCCCTGCACCTGCCGCAGCAGAACTGGCTCTACACCCTGCCGATCCTCGCGGTCTGCCTCGCCAACGTCTGGCGCGGTACCGCCTTCTCCATGATGGTGTTCTCCGCCGCCCTCAACGACGTGCCCCAGGAACTCACGGAGGCCGCCGAGATGGACGGCGCCGGCCCCTGGCAGCGGTTCTTCCGGGTCACCCTGCCCGTCATCCGCCGCTCGATCCTCACCAACCTGATGCTGATCACGCTCCAGACCCTGTCGGTCTTCGGCCTGGTCTACACCATGACCCGGGGCGGCCCCGGCAACAAGAGCCAGACCCTGCCCGTCTTCATGTACCAGCAGGCCTTCCAGAACAGCCTCATCGGCTACGGCACGGCGATCGCGCTGGTGCTGCTGCTGGTCGGCGCCCTGTTCTCCGCCGTGTACATCCGGCTGCTCAAACTGGAGGACGACTGATGGCCGTCGCCGCCACCACCACGCCGAAGACCGGTACCACCCCGGTCACGGCCGCACCCCGGACCCTCCGGCGCCGCCGCCCCCGGCCCGGCAGAGCGGTCGTCAACGTCCTGCTGCTCGCCGTCTCGCTGGTCTACGTCCTGCCGCTGCTGTGGATGCTGGTCGCCTCCGTCAGCAACCTCAACAGCTTCCGGCTCGCCCTGCCCGACGCGCTGACGCTGGACAACTTCGACGCGGTCCTCAACGTCGACACCACCTACCGGCCGATGCTCAACAGCCTGCTGCTGTGCGGCTTCGCCACGCTCGTCACCGTGGTCGTGTCCATCCTGGCCGCGTATCCGCTCTCGCGGTACCGGTCCCGGCTGCGGCGGCCGTTCCTGTACACCATCCTGTTCTCCACCGGGCTGCCCATCACCGCCGTGATGATCCCCGTCTACAGCATGTTCGTGCAGGTCAACCTGATCGACTCGATGCCCGGTACGACCCTGTTCCTGGCCGCGTCCGCGCTGCCGTTCGGGATCTGGCTGATGAAGAGCTTCATGGACGGGGTACCGCTCGTCCTGGAGGAGGCCGCCCGCATCGACGGCGCCGGGGCGATGACGGTGCTGTGGCGGGTGGTGCTGCCGCTGATGCGCCCGGGTGTCGTGGTCGTCACCATCTTCACCTTCATCGGCATGTGGGGGAACTTCTTCGTCCCCTTCATCCTGCTGCTGTCGCCGGAGAAACTCCCCGCGTCCGTCAGCGTGTTCACGTTCCTCAGCGCGCACGACCAGACGCAGTACGGGCAGTTGTCGGCGTTCTCGATCATCTACTCGCTGCCAGTCGTGATGCTCTACCTCATCCTGTCGCGCAAGCTCGGCGGCGGCTTCGCACTCGGCGGCGCGCTCAAGGGCTGAAGCCCCGAAAGCCCCCTGGAACCCCCCACCCCCACGGAGAAAGAAACCCATGCACAACGACCGTGAAGTCACCGAGCAGCGACTGGACCGGGTGCTGGAGCAGCGCATCCGGCCCGCCGTGCACGCCCGGTCGGTCCCCCTCCAGGTCGAGGTCTGGGACGTGTCCGGCGAACCCGTCCCCGTGTCCGAGGGGCTCGACGCCCCGTACCGGCCGGCGCGGACCGGCGACCGCTGGGGCCCCGCCTGGACGACCAGCTGGTTCAGGGTCAGCGGTACCGTGCCCGCCGAGTGGGCCGGGCTGCCCGTCGAGGCCGTGCTCGACCTCGGGTTCGCCACCCACTCCGCCGGGTTCTCCGCCGAGGGGCTCGTCTACCGTGCCGACGGCACCGCCATCAAGGCCCTCAACCCGCGCAACACCTGGCTCCCGGTGACCGAATCGGCCGTGGGCGGCGAGGAGTTCACCGTCCACATCGAGGCCGCCGCCAACCCCGTCGTGATGCACACCGCGCCCGGCGAACTCAGCTTCGGCCCCACCTCCGTCGGCGGCCGTGCCCCCTGGCTCGGCGACCCGGCAGCCGACCCCGGCGAACCCCTGTACCGGCTGCGCCGCCTCGACCTGGCCGTCGTCGACCGGCCGGTGTACGAACTCGTCCAGGACCTCGAAGTCCTCGGCCAGCTGATGCGCGAACTCTCCCCCGACAGCCCGCGCCGCTGGCAGATCCTGCGCGCGGTCGACCGGGCCCTGGACGCCGTCGACCTCCAGGACGTCTCCGGTACGGCCGCCGCCGCCCGCGCGGCACTGGCCCCCGCGCTCGCCGCGCCCGCCAACGCCAGCGCCCACCGCATCTCCGCCGTCGGCCACGCCCACATCGACACCGCCTGGCTGTGGCCGCTGCGCGAGACCGTCCGCAAGGTGGCCCGCACCGTCTCCAACGTCACGCAACTCATGGACGACCACCCGGAGTTCAAGTTCGTGATGTCCCAGGCGCAGCAGCTCGCCTGGCTCAAGGAGCACCGGCCCGAGGTGTACGCACGCGCCCAGGAGAAGGCCAAGGCCGGGCAGTTCCTGCCCACCGGCAGCCTCTGGGTCGAACCCGACACCAACATCTCCGGCGGCGAGGCCCTGGTCCGGCAGTTCGTCCACGGCAAGCGGTTCTACCTGGAGGAGTTCGGCGTCGAGACCGAGGAGATGTGGCTGCCGGACACCTTCGGCTACAACGCGGCGCTCCCGCAGCTGATGAAGCTCGCAGGGGTCCGCTGGTTCCTCACCCAGAAGATCTCCTGGAACACCACCAACAAGTTCCCGCACCACACCTTCTGGTGGGAGGGTATCGACGGCACCCGGATCTTCAGCCACTTCCCGCCCGTCGACTCCTACAACGGCGAACTGTCCGGCGCCGAAGTCGCCCACAGCGTACGGAACTTCCAGGACAAGGGCGCCGTCAACAGCTCCCTCGTCCCGTTCGGCTACGGCGACGGCGGCGGCGGCCCCACCCGCGAGATGCTGGCCCGCGCCGCCCGGCTCGCCGACCTGGAGGGCTCGGCCCGCGTCGAGATCGAGGGCCCGGCCGACTTCTTCGCCCGCGCGGAACAGGAGTACGCGGAGGCCGGCGGCGCCCCCGTCTGGTCCGGGGAGCTGTACCTGGAGTTCCACCGCGGCACCCTGACCAGCCAGCTCGCCACCAAACAGGGCAACCGGCGCAGCGAACACCTGCTGCACGAGGCCGAGTTGTGGGCGGCGACGGCGGCCGTCCGGGACGGCCACCCGTACCCGTACGAGGCGCTCGACCGGCTGTGGAAGACCGTCCTGCTGCACCAGTTCCACGACATCCTGCCCGGCACCTCCATCGCCTGGGTGCACCGGGAGGCGGAGGAGACGTACGCCGCCGTGGCGAGGGAACTGGAGGACATCGTCGGCGCGGCCCAGCGGGCCCTGGCCGGTGCCGGCTCGGACACCCCGCTCGTCTTCAACGCGGCCCCGCACGCCCGCGCCGGGGCCCCGGCCATGGGAGCCGCCCCGCGTACGACGGCGACCGAGGACACCCCCGCCCTTCCGCACCCCGACGGCCTCGTCCTCGACAACGGCGTGGTCCGGATCGTCGTCGACACCGACGGACTGGTCGCCTCCGCCTACGACATCGCCGCCGGCCGCGAGGCCCTCGCCCCCGGCACCCGGGGCAACCTGCTCCAGCTGCACCAGGACTTCCCCAACCAGTGGGACGCCTGGGACATCGACGCCTTCTATCGCAACAACGTCCGCGACCTGACGGCGGCGGAGTCGGTGACGGCCCTCCCGGGCGGTGGCGTACGGGTGGTCCGCACGTTCGGCGACTCCCGTGTCGAACAGACGCTGACCCTGCCGCCGGGCACCCGACGGCTGCTCGTGGACACGGTCGTCGACTGGCACGAACGGGAGAAGCTGCTCAAGGCCGCCTTCCCGCTGGACCTGCGGGCCGCGCACTCCAGCGCCGAGATCCCCTTCGGCCACGTCGACCGCCCCACCCACACCAACACCAGCTGGGACGCCGCCAAGTTCGAGGTCTGCGCCCACCGCTTCCTGCACGTCGGCGAACCCGACTGGGGCGCCGCCCTGGTCAACGACTCCACCTACGGCCACGACATCACCCGGGACGTCCGGCCCGACGGCGGCACGACCACCACGGTCCGCCTCTCCCTGCTGCGCGCGGCCCGCTTCCCCGACCCCGACCAGGACCAGGGCACCCACCGGCTGCGCTACGCCCTCGTCGTCGGCGCCGACCTCCACGACGCCGTCCGCGAGGGCTACCACCTCAACCTGCCCGAGCGCGTCCTGCCCGGCAGCGGCCCGGTCGAGCCCCTGATCGCGGTCGACAACGAGGGTGTCGTCATCGAGACGGTCAAACTCGCCGACGACCGCAGCGGCGACATCGTCGTCCGCCTCTACGAGGCGCACGGGGTGCGCGCCAGGGCCACCCTGACCCCGGGCTTCGCCCTGGACTCGGTGACGGTGACCGACCTCCTGGAACGCCCGCTGGAGGACCCGGCGAGCTGCGCGGTGACGGAGGCGGGAGAGATACGGCTGAGCCTGCGGCCGTACCAGATCCTGACGGTGCGGCTGCGGCGCGCCGAGGAGGCGTAGCCACCGCGCCCGGATACCTGGCGACGCGGTGCGGCCGTCCCGCCGCTTCGTCCCGTGGGACGGTGTCGGCGCAGGTCAGAGCGGGTGACGTCCCAGGAGGCCGTCACTTCTCCGACAGCCGTGGCGGAGCCGGCCGGGCGGGCCGCACCGTGGTGGCGGCACCGGTTCGCCGAACGGACCGGGCGCCGACCCACGACCTGAAAGAGGAACGCATGCGATCGAACGTTCTGGCCCGGACCCTCGTCGGAATCACCGCCGTCGCCGGCCTCGCCGCCGGATCCCTGGCGACCGCGGGCACCAGCTTCGCCGCGCCGGTCTCGCAGCCGGCGGTGAGCGTGCAGGCCGCCACCCTGGCCTCGTACGAGAACTTCGGCCTGACCACCGCCGAGGCCAAGAACGTGCAGGACTTCCTGGCGGACTACTGGGGCTACACCGACAGCATCGACGGCCAGCTCGGCACCAACAGCTGGAAGGCGTTCCAGCGCTGCCTCAAGACGTACTGGGGCTACACCGGTGACATCGACGGCGACCCCGGCACCAACACGATCAAGGCACTCCAGCGCCTGCTGAAGGCCGACTACGGCTACACCGGTGACATCGACGGCATCGCCGGCTCGGGCACCCGCGCCGCCTTCAAGCGCTTCGCCGCCTGACAGCCGTAACACCCGCACCATCCGTACGACGGCGGGTGTCCGCTTCTCCCGGGGGAAGGAGCGGACACCCGCCGTCGTCGCGGTGCGGACGCTCAGAGCCGCTCGGGCGTCCTGATGCCCAGCAGGGACATGCCCTGGTGGAGGGTGCGGGCCGTCATGTCGCACAGGAGGAGGCGGTTCTCCGCCACGTCCTGCGGCGGCTGCGGCTTGATCACGGGGCACTTGTCGTAGAACGACGTGAACAGGGACGCCAGTTGGTACAGGTACGCGGCCAGCTTGTGCGGGGCGTACTCCGCCGCCGCCTCGAAGACCGTGCCGCCGAACGCGTCCAGGTGCAGGCCCAGCGCCCGCTCCGCCGCGTGCAGGTCCAGCTCCGGGTGGGCGGCCGGCCGGACCTCGCCCGCCTTGCGGAGGATCGACTGGATACGGGCGTACGCGTACTGGAGGTAGACGCTCGTGTCGCCGTTCAGCGAGACCATCTGGTCCAGGTCGAACTTGTAGTCCCGGTTCGGCGACGTCGACAGGTCCGCGTACTTCACGGCGCCGATGCCGACCTGCTGGGCCCGCTCCTGGATCTCCGCCTCGGTCAGGTCCTGGGCCTTCTCCCGGACCACCTCGGCGGCCCGCTGCACGGCCTCGTCCAGCAGGTCCTCCAGCCGTACGGTCTCGCCCTCACGCGTCTTGAACGGCTTGCCGTCCGCGCCCAGCACCGTGCCGTAGCCCATGTTGTGCGCGGTGACGTCGTCGGTGAGCCAGCCGGCCCGCCGCGCCGTCTCGAAGACCATCTTGAAGTGCAGCGACTGGCGGACGTCCACGACGTAGATCAGGGACGTGGCGTGCAGGCCGGCCACCCGGTTGCGGATCGCGGTCAGGTCGGAGGCCGCGTAGCCGAAGCCGCCGTCCGCCTTCTGCACGATCAGCGGGACCGGCTGGTCGTCCTTGCCCCGGATGTCGTCGAAGAAGACCACGAGCGCGCCCTCGGAACGGACCGCGACACCCGACTCCTCCAGGAGGCGGGCGGTCTCCGGCATGCCGTCGTTGTACGCCGACTCGCCGACGATCTCGTCGTCCCGGATCTCCATGTCCAGCTTCTCGAAGACCGAGTAGAAGTAGACCTTCGACTCGTCCACGAACCGCTGCCACAGGTCCAGGGTCTCCTTGTCGCCGGACTGGAGGGCGACCACCCGCTTCCGCGCCCGCTCCTTGAAGTCCTCGTCCGTGTCGAAGACCGCCCGGGACGCCTTGTAGACCCGGTTCAGGTTCGACATGGCCTGCTCGCCGTCCGTGTCGGTCTCCGCGGACAGCTCGGCCGGGTTCTCGATCAGGTACTGGATGAGCATGCCGAACTGGGTGCCCCAGTCGCCGATGTGGTGCCGGCCGATGGTCTGCTCGCCGGTGAAGTCGAGCATGCCGCGCAGGGCGTCGCCGATCACCGCGGAGCGCAGGTGGCCGACGTGCATCTCCTTGGCGACGTTCGGCTGGGCGTAGTCGATGACCGTGATGCCCGGGTCGGCCTTGGCCGCCACGCCGAGCCGGTCGCCGTCCGCGTACCGCGCGGCCAGGTTCTCGGTGATCGCCCGGTCGGAGAGGGTGATGTTGAGGAAGCCGGGGCCGGAGACCTCGACGTCCTGGATCAGGTCCGCGCCGGTGGTGATGTGCGAGACGACCTGCGTCGCCAGCTCCCGCGGGTTCGCCTTGGCCTTCTTGGCGGCGGCGAGGATGCCGTTCGCCTGGTAGTCGGCCCGGTCGCTGCGTCGCAGCAGCGGGTCGACGGAGGCCTGCGGCAAGGCTGCCGAGAGGGCGTCGGTGAGCTGCTGGTTGACGGAGTCGCTGAGGGGCGTGACCGGGGCCATGGGGTGGGAGCCGTTCTCCTCGGGGGGCTTGGTGTACGGGTCCAGTATTTCACGGGGGGTAAAGGGGTTTTCGCGGCGACGAGCTCGGGTGGTGGGCGGTGGGCGGTGGGCGGCCGGGCGCGGCGCCGTGGGGGCTGGTCGCGCCCACGCGGCGGAGCCGCACATCGATACGGCCCCGCGCCCCCGGACGGCGGCTTCGCCGCCCTTCAGGGGCGTCTCGGTAACCCGTTTTCGTGGATTCGGGGTCGGCTGGGAGAATGGAGCGGTCAGCCGTGCGACCGTATCGGCTGTCCCGTGCCAGAAAGAAGGACGTGCCGATCGTGGCTCAGAGCACCGAGACCACCGACTGGGTCTCCCGTTTCGCGGATGAGGTCATCGAGGAGTCGGAGCGTCGGGCCCCGGGCAAACCGGTCGTCGTCGCGTCCGGGCTGTCCCCGTCCGGGCCCATCCACCTCGGCAACCTCCGCGAGGTCATGACCCCGCACCTGGTCGCGGACGAGGTCCGGCGGCGCGGGCTCCAGGTCCGGCACCTGATCTCCTGGGACGACTACGACCGGTACCGCAAGGTCCCGGCGGGCGTCGCCGGCGTCGACGGCAGCTGGGCCGAGCACATCGGCAAGCCCCTCACCTCGGTGCCCGCCCCGGAGGGCTCCGCGTACCCGAACTGGGCCGAGCACTTCAAGGCCGCGATGGTCGAGTCGCTGGCCGAGCTGGGCGTGGAGTTCGACGGGATCAGCCAGACCGCGCAGTACACCTCCGGCGTGTACCGCGAGCAGGTCCTGCACGCCATGAGGCACCGCGGGGACATCGACGCGATCCTCGACCAGTACCGGACCAAGAAGGCCCCGGCCAAGAAGCAGCAGCAGAAGGCCGTCGACGAGGCCGAGCTGGAGGCCGAGGAGGGCTCGGGCGCGGCGAGCGAGGACGACGGCTCGTCCGGCTCCGCCGGGTACTTCCCGTACAAGCCGTACTGCGGCGGCTGCGGCAAGGACCTGACCACCGTCACGGCGTACGACGACGACACCACCGAGCTGACGTACACCTGCGACGAGTGCGGCCACTCCGAGACCGTCCGGCTGAGCGAGTTCAACCGCGGCAAGCTGGTCTGGAAGGTCGACTGGCCGATGCGGTGGGCCTACGAGGGTGTCGTCTTCGAGCCGAGCGGCGTCGACCACTCGTCGCCCGGGTCCAGCTTCCAGGTGGGCGGGCAGATCGTCGGGATCTTCGGCGGGAAGCAGCCCATCGGGCCCATGTACGCCTTCGTGGGCATCAGCGGGATGGCGAAGATGTCGTCCTCGCGGGGCGGGGTACCCACCCCCGCGGACGCCCTGAAGATCATGGAGCCGCAGATCCTGCGCTGGCTGTACGCCCGGCGTCGCCCCAACCAGTCCTTCAAGATCGCCTTCGACCAGGAGATCCAGCGGCTCTACGACGAGTGGGACAAGCTGGACGCGAAGGTGGCGGAGGGATCCGCGCTCCCCGGTGACCTCGCCGCGCACGCGCGCGCCGTCGGCACCGCCGGCGGTCAGCTGCCGCGTACGCCCAAGCCGCTGCCGTACCGCACGCTCGCCTCCGTCGCCGACATCACCGCTGGACACGAGGACCAGGCACTGCGCATCCTCAGCGAGCTGGACCCGGCGAACCCGCTGGGCTCGGTGGACGAGGCACGGCCGCGGTACGACAAGGCCGAGGCCTGGATCAACACCCAGGTGCCGGCCGACCAGCGGACCGTCGTGCGCGCCGAGCCGGACGCCGAGCTGCTGAAGTCCCTCGACGAGGCGTCCCAGCAGTCCGTACGGCTGCTGCTCGACGGGCTCGCCGAGCACTGGTCGCTGGACGGGCTCACCCACCTCGTCTACGGCGTGCCCAAGGTCCAGGCCGGGTTCTCCGCCGACGCGACGCCCAAGGAACTGCCGGCCGAGATCAAGACGGCCCAGCGGACGTTCTTCGCGCTCCTCTACCACCTGCTGGTGGGCCGGGACACCGGGCCCCGGCTGCCCACCCTGCTGCTCGCCGTGGGGCAGGAGCGGGTGCGGGTCCTGCTCGGCGAGTAGACGGACGAGCAGACGGACGTACAGAAGGGGCCCTCCGGCTTTCGGAGGGCTCCTTCGCCGTGCCTGCCGCCCGTGCTCCGGGCCCGTTCAGGGGGTCCGTCAGGCGATGTGCTCCTCCGCCAGCTCCGCGTTGAGCCGGTTCGAGAAGCGGGTCACCATGCGCTTGGACTCGGCCTCGTCGAGCGCGACCCCGTAGGTCGCCTCGACATCGGCGATGAACCCGCGCGGAGTGGGTGCTCCGTTGCCGCTCTTTATCGACTCGCGGAAGACCAGGTAGTAGTCCTCCTCCGACGGCGCCGGGGGCTCCGGGGGGCCGCCGCCCTCGCCCAGCTCACGGGTGCGGCCCGGACCGGAGGGGATGGGGAAACTGCCGGTGGTCTCCGACGGGGACTCGTCGGGGAGGGGCTGCTGTTCCTGCGGGAACCGGTCCGGCGGGAACTGCTCCTGCGCGAACGGGTCCTCGGGAAGCTGCCCCTGCGGGAACTGCTGCTGGTACTGCTCGTACTGCTGCTGCTCCTGCTGGTACCGCTGCTGCGCCAGCCAGGCCGCGTACCGGGGGTCGTACGTCGGGTCGTAGCCGCCCTGGTACTCGGTCTGCTGGGGGTCCCTGGCGTGCAGCCAGGGGTTCAGCTCCGGGTCGGGGGCGGGCGCCGGCTGCTGCGCGATCTCCGGCTGCGCCGTCCGGGGGCCGGGGGCCAGCTCGGGGCGCTGCTCGCCGGCCGGTGCCGCCGGCAGCAGGACCGGGATCTCGATCCCCGCCGCCGCCAGGCCCTCCGGGGCCGTCTCCGCCAGCGGGACGCCGTACCGGGCCAGCCGCAGCGGCATCAGCGACTCCACGGGAGCCTTCCTGCGCCAGGCCCGCCCGAAGCGGGACCGCAGCCGCGCCTGGTAGACGAGACGTTCCTGCTCCAGCTTGATGACCTGGTCGTAGGAGCGGAGCTCCCAGAGCTTCATCCGGCGCCAGAGGAGGAAGGTCGGGACCGGCGACAGCAGCCAGCGGGTGAGCCGGACCCCCTCCATGTGCTTGTCCGCCGTGATGTCGGCGATCCGCCCGATCGCGTGCCGGGCCGCCTCCACCGACACCACGAACAGGATCGGGATCACCGCGTGCATGCCCACGCCCAGCGGGTCCGGCCAGGCCGCCGCGCCGTTGAAGGCGATCGTCGCGACGGTCAGCAGCCAGGCCGTCTGCCGCAGCAGCGGGAAGGGGATGCGGATCCAGGTCAGCAACAGGTCCAGGGCGAGCAGGACGCAGATGCCCGCGTCGATGCCGATCGGGAACACGTAGGAGAAGTTCCCGAAGCCCTTCTTGATGGCCAGCTCACGGACGGCCGCGTACGAGCCGGCGAAGCCGATGCCGGCGATGATCATCGCGCCGGTCACGACCACACCGATGAGAACGCGGTGCATCCGAGTCAGCTGTATTCGCTCGGCCACCCGTACTCCCCTCCCCTTGCGTGTTGTTGCGCGCAACAGGGTGGCACATCAGTGCGGCGCACGTATGGCCGGTCAGCTCTTCTTGGACGACGACTTGGAAGCAGAGGCACTTGCCGAGGGCGACCCGGACGCCGACTTCGAGGGTGTCGCCGCAGGTGAACTCGGCGTCGTAGCAGACCCGTTGGCCATCGTCACCGACGCCACGGCCTCCTTGGCCGCCTTCTCCGCCGCCGTCACCAGAGCGTTCGCGTCCGGAGTCTTCTCGCCCGCCAGACCCGCACCGTTGTAGTCCAGGGTGACGACGACGTTCGAGACGCGGGCCACGACCGTCTGCTGCTTGAAGGCGCCCTCCTTCTTCTTCAGGTCGTAGCGCACCAGCGTCGCCTGGTCGCCGGCCCCGGCCACCGGCACCGACTTGGTGTTCTTCGCGCCGGTCACGGCCTGGGCGCCCTGCACCTGGCTCGTGTAGTACGCCGTCGCCTGCTGCTCACCGGAACCACGGCTGGTGTCCGAGTCGAAGCGGAGGAAGGAGATGTTGAGCCAGCGGAACTGGGAGCCCTTCACGCCGTTGTTGTCCAGGCTGCTCCAGGAGCAGCTGCCCCGCGTCGCCACGTCGTCCGACTTGCCCTCCTTGCCGGACTTCAC
Source organism: Streptomyces fuscichromogenes (assembly GCF_014645815.1). GTDB lineage: Bacteria > Actinomycetota > Actinomycetes > Streptomycetales > Streptomycetaceae > Streptomyces > Streptomyces fuscichromogenes. The sequence continues at coordinate 39,911 of NZ_BMML01000017.1, forward strand.
GCCCTTCGGTACGAGTGCGGTGAGCGTCTGCTTCGACAGCACCGCGCACGGCTCCGGCAGTTTCTGGTACTTGGCCGCCTGGACGGTGGGCGAGGCCTCCGTGGAGCCGCCCGGAGCGGTCCCGGCGTTCGACGAGCCGCCGCCCGTCTCCTGCGCGGCACTGCCCGAGTCCGAGGAGCAGGCCGCCGCGGACAACGCCACGGCGGGGACGGCGGCCGCGCAGACGAGAGCACGGCGCAGGCGCCCCGCCCGGCGCTGTGCACTCCGCTCGCTCCGGGCACGCTGGTCGTCTCGCTGGACTGCTACTCGCTGCATGGTTCCTTCACTCATACGTTCGGGGTTCCTGCGGTCTGATCGGGTCCGAGGGGCCACGGTACGCGGTGAGGGAGCTGTGCGGTTTTGGTTCGCGCGCTTTGCGCGTGGGGTGCGCGGGGTGTGCCGGGAGCCTCAGCCGTTGAGGGCCTCGGCCAGCTGAGCGGCCAGATTCTGCGCCCTGTCCTGCATTTCCTTGCTGTCCGGGACGGTCCCGGTGGCCATCGGCTGCTCCTCGTACACGATGGTCACGACGACGTTGGACGTGCGGAACACCACAGTCACCGTCCGCTGTTCGGCCGTCGAACCGGAGCCGCTGAGCTCGTCGTCGAGGTACGCCTCGTCGCCGAGATCGGAGAGCGTGCGGGGCTGGAGACCGGTCGGGGTGGTGGAGGAGGACGCGTCGGCGGACGTGGATGTGGACGCGGACGGGGTGGCGGAGGCGGACGCCGGGTCCGACGCGGGGGCCGACGCCGAGTCCGATGCCGACTCGGATGCGGAATCCGACGGCGATGCCGACTCGGCGGAGCTCGGAGGCGCGGACTCGGGGATGTCGGCCGCCGTCTCCAGCTGCGTGTAGATCGTCTGCGCCTCGCTGTCGTCGCTGACCGCGTTGTCGTACGACACCACGCGCTCGAAGTCGACGGACAGCCGGTCCGTGGCGTCGGTGGACTCGATCTTCCAGTGGCAGCCGACCTTGCGATCGGTGTCATAGGTGAGCGTCGCGTCGCCCGCGTACGCCTTCGCGCGCTGATCCTCGTCGGCGATCTGGGCGATGCCGGGGAGCAGGGAGTCGAGGGTGTCGTGGCTGACCGCGCCGCAGGCCTCGGGGAGGGTGCGGTACTTGCCGGGCTGGGCGGCGACGGTGGAGGTGCTGGTGTCCGCGTTCTTGTCGCTGGTGTCCTCGCCACCGCTGGAACCGCTCGTGCAGCCGGCCAGCAGGGCCGCGAGAAGGGCGGCGATGCCGGTTACGTACGCCTTCCGCTGCACGGTCAGGCTCCTTCCGTTCACTGGTCCGCTCGGTCCTGCTCCAGTGTCCCCGCTGGTTAATCGCTTGCCGCAGCGGGGCGCCCCCTGGAGACAATGTGTATCGCACGCACTGCTGTGAACGCCGGTCCGCTGTCTGGTTTCTGGTCCCCTGGCGCCGCATTTGCGTTTTGCTTGATTAAAGATTTTTGTCCTTTTTGTGTGCTGCCCACGGGGGAATGAGGAAGACATGTCGTACGTGGAGATACCGGGCGCGAAGGTGCCGATCCGGATGTGGACCGACCCGGCGACCGTCGAGGACGTGGCGCTCCAGCAGCTGCGCAATGTCGCGACCCTGCCGTGGATCAAGGGCCTGGCGGTGATGCCGGACGTCCACTACGGGAAGGGGGCGACGGTCGGGTCCGTCATCGCCATGCGGGGTGCGGTGTGCCCGGCGGCGGTCGGGGTCGACATCGGCTGCGGCATGTCCGCGGTGAAGACGTCCCTGACGGCGAACGACCTGCCGGGCGACCTGTCCCGACTGCGCTCGAAGATCGAGCAGGCGATTCCGGTGGGGCGGGGGATGCATACGGACCCGGTGGAGCCGGGGGACTTCCACGGCCTGGCCACGACCGGCTGGGAGGGGTTCTGGGGGCGGTTCGACGGGGTGGCGGAGGCGGTCAAGTTCCGTCAGGAGCGGGCGCATCAGCAGATGGGGACGCTCGGGTCCGGCAACCACTTCATTGAGATTTGTGTAGATATGTCCGATTCGGTGTGGCTCATGCTGCACTCCGGATCCCGGAACATCGGCAAGGAGCTGGCCGAGCACCACATCGGCGTGGCCCAGAAGCTCCCGCACAACCAGGGGTTGGTCGACCGCGACCTCGCCGTCTTCGTGGCGGACACCCCGCAGATGGCGGCGTACGAGCACGACCTCTACTGGGCCCAGGAGTACGCGAAGTACAACCGGTCGCTCATGATGGCCCTCCTCAAGGACGTGATCCGCAAGGAGTTCAAGAAAGCCAGGGTCACCTTCGAATCCGAGGTGAGCTGCCACCACAACTACGTGAGCCGCGAGCGCTACGAAGATGTGGACCTGCTCGTGACCCGCAAGGGTGCGATCAGTGCCCGAACCGGGGAATACGGCATCATCCCCGGCTCCATGGGCACCGGTTCGTACATCGTGAAGGGTCTCGGAAACGAGAAAGCCTTCAACTCGGCATCTCACGGAGCGGGCCGGCGCATGAGCCGTAACGCGGCCAAGCGTCGTTTCTCGACGAAGGACCTGGAAGATCAGACGCGGGGCGTGGAGTGCCGTAAGGACTCCGGCGTCGTGGACGAGATCCCGGGCGCCTACAAGTCGATCGACCAGGTCATCGACCAGCAGCGGGATCTGGTGGAAGTCGTGGCGAAGCTGAAGCAGGTCGTCTGCGTGAAGGGCTGACCTCCGGCTGAACGAGGGCTCGGCCGAACGGGGCCGAGCCCTCGAAGTCGGATGACCTGGGAGGCGGCCTATACAGACGTCGCCGGTGAATTCATCGTTCGCCACACGGGAATGACCAAGGTGGGGTCGAAGCGATGGGATCCCTTGACGCCGAGAAGGATGATCACCGAATCAAGCAGGCTGCGGAGAACCGTGTGCCGTGCGGCCGTGGCCAGGCGAGCCCAATCGGCTCGCACCTCCGTGTTCTCGCGCAGACCTGGGCGGTTCCTGACGGGCCAGTTCCGTTGGTCGTTCGCGAGCCGTTTGATTTCGACTTCTTCCTCTGCGAGAAGGCGGAAGTACACGGAATCGCTGATTTCCCCCTCGTGCCACTGTTCCTGGAGTGCCGTCTTGCGTCGCGTGGTGAGAGCCAACTCCCGGGCGCCCGGCCACGGAGCGATGGTGGGGGCGCTTGCGTATCGCCGCTCCAACTCGCTGAGGGCGTACTCGGTGATGAGGTCGTCAACGGCCCTTCCCTGACGGCTCAGGCGTCCACACCCTCCGTCCAGCGCGGACCGGCAGCGGTATTCGTGTGACGTACGGGTCGGGTGTCCGTGCATGGATGCCCCACACGGTTGCCCGTCGGGCGGTAGCGGCCTTCCGCACCGCACCAGTCCGGTGAGCAGGTAGGGCGCACCCTTTGACTGGTCGGGGCCCTGCCTGTGCCAACCTCCGGCATGCCGCTGACCGCCCAGCAGTCTCGTCACCCTGCGCCACTCCTCGTGCGACACGATGGGCTCCCATCGACCGATGACAGGCTCGCCGTCACCGTCGCAGACCAGAACTCCGCCGAGTTCGCGGTACCCGCAGAGTCGAGGGTTGCGGAGGAGTTGCTTCACCGTCTGGCGCTGCCACGGGTTGCCCAGGGAAGTCGGATAGCCGGATGTCGCGAAGCCCTGGGCGACTGCCGTCAGCGTTTCGCCCGCCAACAGGCCGTGCACTCCGCGCCGTACGACCTCTGATTCGCCTGGGTGCAACGTCAACCGGTCAGCGTTCCAGCCGAATGGCCGACGGGTTGAGACCGGCTCGCCCCGCTCGGCGCGGGCACGATGGCTCAGCCTTGCTCGATGCTGCTGCTTGGCGCTTTCCGCGCGTGCGGCGGCGGCTCCCAACAGGCTGCGCCGTGCGGAGTCCTCGTTGTAGAGGTCGTACGAGCCGAAGTCGTCGGCGTATGCCCGCGAGGGGTGCGCGATGAAGCACTGAAGGAAGCGCTGACAAGTACCGACGTCCCGGTACAACCGGTCGTCGGAGACGCACACCACGCCGTCGACCGGGTAGCCGATCGCGCTGGCCCCGTTTCGCAGCGCGATGAGCATGGCGTCGAAATCGGGCCGCTGGACGCCCACTTTGGACGCCGACCTGTCGTTGTCCACGTAGCGATGAACAATGATCATTCGATGGCGTGCCGCAATCCGCGCACAGTGTTGTGCCTGGTCCGAGACGCCGTGACCGTCCTTGCGGTGCCGATCGTTGGAGATGCGGCAGTAGGCGACGACAAGACGCCAACCGGCGTCACGGAGAGCCAGTGCCTCCGGGAGGGCGGGGGTTTCGTCGGGGACACCGCGAAGATTGTCGACCAGAAGGTCCAGTTCGGAGGTCTGGCCCCTCCGCTTGGTTCGTGGGCCCGTCGGCGATTTCGAAAGGCCGCTAGGCTCGCAGTCAGCCATAAGGAAGCTGTTCCTTCCTTGTTGGTCAGGCTCTCGGCTGGGGTGCAACCCGGTCGAGAGCCGTCGATTTCATGTTGTGCTGTGAGCCTAGATCGCCAGTTCAGCGCCCGTTCGGGTGATCGATGACGTTCACTCCTGTGAGTTACCGGAGCCGCTTCTGCAGCAGTGTCACCGCGTATGGGCTGCCCGAGCCGCCCTCTTTTGCGGGCTGTTCGCCTACGACCTGATAGCCGGCCGACTCGTAGTACGCGCGCAGGCGGGGGTTGGAGGCGAGGCAGTCGAGGCGGGCGTAGGGGCGGCCTGTTGCTGTGATGCGGGATTCGGCGTGGGCCAGGAGGTGGCGGCCGGTGCCCGGCGGGGCCGTGTGCGGGGTGGTCATCAGGCGGTGGAGGTAGCCCGCGTCGGCGGGGCGGGGGCCCCAGGCCGCCGGGTCGTCCCACCAGAGTTCACAGGCGCCGGCCAGGTGGCTGCCCGCGTGGGCCAGCCAGACCTCGCCCTTCCGCATGCGGGTGCGGAAGTGGGTCTCGTCCTTCTCGCCCGGCTTCCACTGGTCGATTCCGCGGGCCAGTTGCCACAGGGCCGCGGAGTCGCGGAGCCGGACCAGGGTGCGGGCGTCGGACGGGGTGGCCCGGCGGTAGGTCAGCGGTGGCCAGGTGGTGGGGCGGGGTTCGAGGAGGCTTGTGCGGAGGGATTCGCGGAGGGCGTTCGGGTCCAGGCCCAGGGCCTGCGTCACGTACTCCTCGGTCGAGCCGTAGCGGGCCGCCAGCGACGCCAGGAACAGACGCATCACCGAGGCCGGGGCGCGGCCGAAGCCCGGCCAGGCCGGGGCGCGGCCGTCGTTCCGCTCCCGCCAGCCGGCCAGCAGGGCGGGCGTGGCCAGCTCCGTGAGGGTGAAGTCCTCGACGACCGTCGGTTCGGGTACCCCGGCCAAGGTCAGGATCAGCGCCGCCAGTTGGCCCGTGCGGTCCTTGCCGGACGCGCAGTGGAAGACCAGGGGGGTGGCCGATCCAGCCGACCGGGTCACCAGTTCCAGGGCTCGGCGGATCTCCGTCACGCCGTCCTCCGCCACCTCCATGTAGCGCTCCGCCAGGTAGGGGCCGGGGTCGGTGTCGGGGGGCAGGGCCGCCTGGTCGTAGGGGCGGTGCTCGATGCTGAGGTTGTGGTAGGTGAAGGAGGGGTGGGACGGGACACGGCCCCGGGCCTCGGCCTCCCAGGGGTGGCGGAGGTCGATGACCGTGCGGATGCCCAGGGACAGGAAGCGGTCCCAGTCCGGCGTGGCCGCGCGCAGCTTTCCCAGCGAGTCCGCGCGGTACAGCAGGCCGGGGCGGATGCGGCGCCCGTCCGCGGTCCGGTAACCGCCCAGGTCGCGGAAGTTGTGCAGCCCGTCGAAGGAGATGTGTCTGTCCACGGGCCGCGAGCCTACTTCGCGTGCCGTACCGCGTAGATCATCACGAAGGCGATGATGTGGATGCCGAAGAGGAAGTAGGCCAGGAAGTACCAGACCTGGCGTTCGTTCCTCGTCTCCTGTTCCAGGCGGTGTTCTTCCAGGTCGCCTTCCAGGGCGGCCGCGGGGTCGTCGGCCGGGGGCACGGGGTCGGTGGGCACGGGGTCGGTGGGCACGGGGTCCGGCATCACGGTTCCCGGTGGACCTTGGTGTTGGAGGCCTGGGCGCGGGGGCGCAGGACCAGGAGGTCGACGTTGACGTGGCTGGGGCGGGTCACCGTCCAGGTGATGGTGTCGGCCACGTCGTCGGCGGTCAGGGGCTCGGCGACGCCCTCGTAGACCTTCGCGGCCTTCTCCTCGTCGCCGCCGAAGCGGGTCAGCGCGAACTCGTCCGTCCTGACCATGCCGGGGGCGATCTCGATCACGCGCACCGGCTTGCCGACGATCTCCAGGCGGAGGGTCTCGGCGAGGACGTGGGCGCCGTGCTTGGCGGCGACATAGCCGCCGCCGCCCTCGTAGGTGCCGTGGCCGGCGGTGGAGGAGACCACGACCACCGTGCCGTCGCCGCTCGCCTCCAGCTTGGGGAGCAGGGCCTGGGTGAGGTTCAGGGTGCCGATGACGTTCGTCTCGTACATCGTGCGCCAGTCGGCGGGGTCGCCGGTGGCCACCGGGTCGGCGCCGAGGGCTCCGCCGGCGTTGTTCACGAGGACGGCGACCGTCTGGAAGGCCGTCGCGAACTCGTCCACCGCGACGCGGTCCGTCACGTCGAGGGGGTAGGCGGTCGCCTGGTGGCCCGCCTCGTTGATCTCCTTGGCCAGGGCCTCGATGCGGTCCTCCCGGCGGGCGGTGAGGACGACGCGGTAACCGGCCTGGGCGAGCCTGCGGGCGGTGGCGGCGCCGATGCCGCTGCTCGCGCCGGTGACTACCGCGATGCGGGACGGGGCCATGGGGGTGCTCCTCAGCGGGGGTGAGTCAGGTGTGCGGGTGGCTTTGGAGAGTCTAGGCGCCGTGGTCGGTGCGGAATCGGGCGGCTGCGGGCCGGGGCCCGGGGGCGCGCAGTTCTCCGCGCCCCCGGGCCGGGACGCTGGGCGTCAGTTTCTGGGCGCCCACATGATCACGGCCATGCCCGCCAGGCAGATCGCCGCCCCCGTGAGGTCCCAGCGGTCCGGGCGGTAGCCGTCCGCCACCACGCCCCACAGGATCGAGCCGGCGACGAAGATGCCGCCGTACGCCGCCAGGATGCGGCCGAAGTGGGCGTCGGGCTGGAAGGTGGCGACGAAGCCGTAGGCGCCCAGGGAGAGGATGCCGCCGGCGACCCAGAGCCAGCCGCGGTGCTCACGCACGCCCTGCCAGACCAGCCAGGCGCCGCCGATCTCGAAGAACGCGGCCACGACGAACAGGGCGGCGGAGCGGAGGATGAGCATGTGTGCAGCGTGCCATGTGCGGCGGGTGTCACCTGATGGGGGGCGCCTGCGGCGGGGCCCGGGTGGCATACATCCGTACGGATGCCGGAGATGGACGTACGAACGGGACGGGTGGTGTCGCGATGCGGCGTGGCGGACTGGCGGTGGTCGTTGTGGTGGCGGCGGGTGTGCTGGCCGTGGGCGTGGGCGGTACCGCATGGGCCGGGAACGCCGATCTGGAGATGCACGGGTCCGCCGTGCTGGGCGGGGATCTGGTGGAGGTCCGGGTGACCCCGCACAATCACGGGCCGGACGCGGTGCCGGCCGCCGGCGTGCGGCTGACCTCGTCGGCGGCGCTGGCGGACACGCAGCAGCTGCCGGGCGGGTGCGCGCGCACCGGTGACCGGGAGGTGGTGTGCGACACCGGACCGCTGGCGGTCGAGGTGCCCGGCGAGCAGCTGGTGGTTCCGCTGCGGCTGCGGGAGCAGTCGTCGGAGGTGACGCTGGAGGTGGCCGTGGTGTGGGGCGGGGGCGCGGTGGACCAGGACACCGCCAACGACAGGCAGCGGGTGCTGGTGCTGGCGACGGGGGATCCGTACGTGTTCTGAGGACCGGCGGGTGCGGGCGGGGCTGTGTGCCGTTCGTGGCCCTGCTCGCTGCTGCCGGAGGTCCCCCGGCAGTAGCAGCCCGTGGCACTGACCGGGTCGGTGGCCGTGGTGTGGGAGATGGTGACGTACAGGGGCAGGCTGGCGCCGTCGACCATGCTGACGTCGTAGAAGTCCATGCCCGCGCAGGCGTCGAAGGCGGACTCGCCGAGGCGGTGGTCGGGTTGCCGCCGCCGCACACGCTGGTGCGGTCGCCGGAGGCGCAGGACGTGACCACCCCGTCCTCGGCCTCCCTCGTGCCGATGATCTGGGGGCGTTTCAGCGGCCGGTCGCGTACGACGTCGGCGGGACACCCACCGTCGCTTTGAAGTCCCGGATCAGGTGGGCCTGGTCGGCGTAGCCCAGTTCGGCGGCCAGGGTCGCCCAGTCCACGTCGGCCTCCTTGCCCGCCCGTTCCAGGGCCTCGTGGATGCGGCAGCGGAGGATGGCCCACTTCGGGGTGATGCCGACGTACTCGGCGAAGAGGCGTTGCAGGCCGCGTACGGAGACGCCCTGGGCCTGGGCGAAGTCGCCGACGCGGCGGACGGTGCGGTCGGTCCTGATGCGTTCGGCGAGGTCCATGGCGTGGTCGGCACGCGGGTCGGGGGCGGGGGCGAGCGCGAGGAGGAAGGCGTCGAGGGCGGCCACGCGGCCGGCGTCGTCGTGGGGGCCCAGCACCGCGCGGGCCGCGTCGGGGGTGGCTCGCGGGAGCACCTCGTCGGCTCGCAGGACGCGGCCCGTCCAGTGCGAGACCGGGTGGCCGGGGGCGTACGGGCGGAAGCCGCCGGGGCGGAACTTGGCTCCGCAGACCCGGCCGCGGCCGGTCAGCCTGCGGGTGTAGAGGCCGAGGGCGACGCCGGTGAGCTCGGCGTAGGGCGGTGCGTCGGCCCCGTCCTCCTGGAAGGTGAGGTGGACGGACGGGTGCGGGACCACGTGGGAGACATACGGCTCGGGCAGGTCCCAGTCGATGAACCAGTACGTCTCGATGTGCCGGCGCAGCGGTTCGGCGGGCGGGTGGCGACGGAACCGCACCCGGGACAGGAGCCCGGCCGGGTCGACGATCCCGCGGGTGTCACGGACCGGCCCGGGGCCGGGGCCGGGTGCGTCTGCCGGGCTGGGTGCGGCGGGCATGGCCGGATCGTACGTCCCGGTGCGCTGCCGCGTCTGTCGGGGAAGGGACGGTCCAGGCGGGTCGGCCCCGATCGGGGTCGACCCGGACCGATCGGGGTCGGCCGGGGTCGGCCGGGGTCGGCCGGGGTCGGCCGGAGGTGGGGAATAGGTGGCGGCGGGGTCTCGTTCTGTGGGTATAGTTGAATCGTAAACAACTTGGAGGGTGAGCGAGCATGCAGTTCGGGATCTTCACGGTCGGCGACGTCACGCCGGACCCCACCACGGGCCGGACGCCGAGCGAGCGGGAGCGCATCAAGGCGATGGTCGCGATCGCGCTGAAGGCCGAGGAGGTCGGTCTGGACGTGTTCGCGACGGGTGAGCACCACAACCCGCCGTTCGTGCCGTCGTCGCCGACCACCATGCTCGGTTACGTCGCCGCGCGGACGGAGAAGCTGATCCTCTCCACCTCCACCACCCTCATCACCACCAACGACCCGGTGAAGATCGCCGAGGACTTCGCGATGCTGCAGCACCTGGCCGACGGCCGGGTGGACCTGATGATGGGCCGCGGCAACACCGGGCCGGTCTACCCCTGGTTCGGGCAGGACATCCGCGAGGGCATCAACCTCGCCATCGAGAACTACGCCCTGCTGCGCCGGCTGTGGCGCGAGGACGTCGTCGACTGGGAGGGCAAGTTCCGCACGCCGTTGCAGGGCTTCACCTCCACCCCGCGGCCGATGGACGACGTACCGCCGTTCGTCTGGCACGGCTCGATCCGCTCGCCCGAGATAGCGGAGCAGGCCGCCTACTACGGTGACGGCTTCTTCCACAACAACATCTTCTGGCCCGCCGACCACACCAAGCGGATGGTCGAGTTCTACCGGAAGCGGTTCGCGCACTACGGGCACGGCACGCCCGAGCAGGCGATCGTCGGCCTCGGCGGGCAGGTGTTCATGCGGAAGAACTCGCAGGACGCGGTGCGCGAGTTCCGGCCGTACTTCGACAACGCGCCGGTCTACGGGCACGGGCCGTCCCTGGAGGACTTCACCGAGCAGACCCCGCTGACGGTGGGCTCGCCGCAGCAGGTGATCGAGAAGACGCTGGGCTTCCGCGAGTACGCGGGCGACTACCAGCGCCAGCTGTTCCTGATGGACCACGCGGGGCTGCCGCTGAAGACGGTGCTTGAGCAGCTCGACATGCTGGGCGAGGAGGTCGTGCCGGTGCTGCGCAAGGAGTTCGCGAAGGGCCGTCCGGCGGACGTGCCCGAGGCGCCGACGCACGCGTCGCTGCTCGTCGCCGCCGCGGAGGAGAAGGCTGCGGAGAAGGCCTCGGAGAAGGCCTCGGACAAGAAGGAGGTCGGGGCATGAAGCTCGTCGTCGTCTCGGCGGGACTGAGCGTGCCGTCGTCCACCCGGCTGCTGGCCGACCGGCTGGCGGCGGCCGTGGGCCGGCAGGCCCCGGTCGAGGTCGAGGTGGTGGAGCTGCGTGACCTCGCGGTCGAGATCGCGCACAACTTCACGAACGGGTTTCCCGGGCGCAGGCTGGCGGCGGCGCTGGAGGCGGTGACCGGGGCGGACGGCGTGATCGCGGTCACGCCGGTGTTCACGGCCTCCTACAGCGGGCTGTTCAAGTCGTTCTTCGACGTGCTCGACAAGGACGCGCTGGCCGGGAAGCCGGTGCTGATCGCGGCGACCGGGGGTACGGCACGGCACTCGCTGGTGCTGGAGCACGCGCTGCGGCCGATGTTCGCGTACCTGCGCGCGGTGGTCGTACCCACGGGCGTCTACGCGGCCTCGGAGGACTGGGGCGCGGAGGGGCTGGAGGGCCGCGTCGAGCAGGCGGCGGGGGAACTGGCCGGGCTGATGCAGGGGCTGAGCGGGACCGGCCGACGGGAGCCGGAGGCGCTGCCGGTGGTCCCCTTCGCGGAACAACTGGCGAGGCTGGCCGCGAGCTGAGCCGGGGGCGGCGCCGGGGGTGGGGACGCTCCCCGGCGCTTGCGGGGTGCCCCCGCGCCCACCCGTGCCGCCCTGCGGCACGCCTGCCCGCGGCTGAGAGAAAGCGACGACCGAAGCACCCCGTCAGAAGGCGCGGGGAACTCCGCGACCGGCTCGCGTCGGCCCGCGACCGGCACGCGTCGGCCCGCGTCTGGCCCTCTTGGCCTTCGCTGAGAGAAAGCGACGACCGAAGCGCCCCGTCAGGGGCACGGGGAACTCCGCGACCGGCTCGCGCTGGCCCGCGTCGGCCCGCGTCTGGCCCTCTTGGCCTTCGCTGAGAGGAAGCGACGACCGAAGCACCTCGTCAAGGGCACGGGGAACTCCGCGACCGGCTCGCGCTGGCCCGCGTCGGCCCGCGTCTGGCCCTCTTGGCCTTCGCCGCCTGCGGCGCGCCTGCCCGCGGCTGAGAGGAAGCGGCGACCGAAGCGCCCCGTCAGGGGCGCGGGGAACTGCGCGGCGCGCCCCCGCCTCACCCGCGGCCGGACGACCGCGGCCCTCACCCGCCCGTGGCGCCCGGTTGCCTCTGTGACGGTGAGAGGCAGGTAAAAAGGGTGATCGTAGGCCCGCTCACCACGGCAGAACCGCCGGAGGCCTTGGCAGACTGGGGAGGTGCCCCAGACTGTGCTGCTCGCCGAAGACGACCGCGCCATCCGCCACGCCCTGGAGCGGGCCCTCACCCTGGAGGGTTATGAGGTGACGGCGGTCGCGGACGGCGTGGAGGCCTTGGCGCACGCCCACCGCACCAGCCCCGACGTCCTCGTCCTGGACGTGATGATGCCCGGCATCGATGGCCTCCAGGTCTGCCGCGTCCTGCGGGCGGAAGGGGACCGTACCCCGATCCTCATGCTGACCGCGCTGGTCGAGACCGCCGACCGGATCGCGGGACTGGACGCCGGCGCCGACGACTACGTGGTCAAGCCCTTCGACGTCGAAGAGGTCTTCGCCCGGCTGCGGGCACTGCTGCGCCGTACGCTGCCCGTGACCACCGGCGGCGGCAGCGGCGGCGGCGTCGGTGGCGGTGTCGCCACCGAGGCCGGCCGGGAGCCGCAGGTCTCCGACCGGCAGGTCGAGGCGGCCGGTCTGCGGATGGACCTCCAGGCCCGCCGGGCCTGGCGCGGCAGGCGCGAGCTGGAGCTGACCCGCACCGAGTTCGAACTGCTGGAGTTGCTGGCCAGGAACGCGGGGATCGTTCTCGACCACTCCACCATCTACGACCGCATCTGGGGCTACGACTTCGGCCCCGGCTCCAAGAACCTCGCGGTCTACGTCGGCTACCTGCGCCGCAAGCTCGACGAGCCGGGCGCCCCGCAGCTGATCCACACCGTCCGGGGCGTGGGTTACGTGCTGCGGGAGGACTGAGTGGGCCGCGGCCTCAAGCAGCCGGCACAGTCAGGACGGCCCGAGCGGCCCGCGCGGCTCGGACGGCTCCGGCGGATGCTGGCCCGGCGTCGGCCCAAGCTCGTCTCCCTGCGGACCACCTTCGTCGTCTCCTTCGCGGCGGTCACGGCCGCCGTCACCATCGTCGTCGGCATCCTGTCGTACAACGCCGCCGCCCGGCTGGTCCGCGTCGACCAGCAGTCGGTGTTCACGCAGGTCGTCTCCGACGTCCAGGACGAGGTCAAGCAGCACAGGATGGAGCCGGAGGACTTCTCCTCCTCCCGGTCGGACCACGATCTGGTCCGGCCCGCGCGCACCGACGTCCAGGTCCTCGGCACCCAGGGCGAGATCATCGACCACGGCAGCCCGGTGCTGCCCGTCACCGCCGCGGACCGGGCGGCCGCCACCGCCGCGGAGGCCGGCAAGACGGTCCAGCACAAGGACGTACGGGACGGTGAGGACCTGTTCCGGATCGCCACGGTCGCGCTCGGCGGCGGGCGGGGCGCGGTGCAGGTGGCGCAGGAGTTCAGCGACACCGAGGACCTGCTGCAGGCGCTCCAGCAGCGGACGCTGCTGCTGATGGCGGCCGTGGTGGTGGCCGCCGGGCTGTTCGGCTGGTGGCTGGCCCGGCGGATCACCCGACGGCTGGTGATCCTCACCGCGGCGGCGGAGAACGTGGCCCGTACCCGGCAGCTCGGTATCCAGGTCCCGGTGACGGGGCTGGACGAGGTGGGTCGGCTGGGCCGTGCCTTCGACCGCATGCTCGGCCGCCTGGCCCAGTCGGAGGAGGACCAGCGGCGCCTGGTCCAGGACGCTGGCCACGAGCTCCGTACCCCGCTGACCTCGCTGCGGACGAACATCTCGCTGCTCCGCCGGATCGACGAGCTCCCGCCCGCCACCCGTGACGAACTCGTCGCCGACCTCGGCCAGGAGGCCCGCGAGCTGACCGACCTGGTCAACGAGCTGGTCGACCTCGCGGCCGGGCAGTCCGACACCGAGCCGCCGCAGCACCTGGACCTGGCCGACATCGCGGAGGACGTGGCGGGGCTGGCCCGACGCCGTACCGGCCGGGAGATCGTGCTGCGCTTCGCCGGCGACACGAGCACCGACGGCCGGCCGGGGATGCTCCAGCGGGCCCTCTCCAACCTGGTCGAGAACGCGGCCAAGTTCGACCGGGACGGCAGGGCGCCCATCGAGATCAGCGTCACCGGACCGGCCCGGCCGGGCACGGTCCGCGTCGAGGTCCTCGACCGCGGCCCCGGTATCGCCGAGGGCGACCTGATCCGCATCTTCGACCGCTTCTACCGCGCCGCCGACGCCCGCTCGCTGCCCGGCTCCGGCCTGGGCCTCTCCATCGTCCGCGAGGTCGCCATGGCCCACGGCGGCGCCCCCTTCGCCTTCCGCAGGGAGGGCGGCGGCGCGGTGATCGGCTTCACGGTCGGCGGCGGGCTGGTGGGCGGGGTACGGCGCGTCTGAAGCGCCGGGCGGGCCCGTCGGTATCCCCGCCGACCGCATCCTCCGGTACCGCATGGCGGCGGGACGCCCCTGACGGATGCGGACGCCCCCCCCGGCCCGGAGATCCTGTGCGGAAGCCGAGGGGGATCTGGTGCCGGTCTGTTCGGCCGCTGTTCATGCATGCCGACGGCGCCCTACCGCATCGACGTCGAGAATCCGAACCCTGACCAAGGCCCGGACAGATGCACTTCCAGGACCAGAGCAACCTGGGTGTGAAGTACCGGTGGGACTTCGAGAGCGGCGGATTCACCGGCATGCCGTCCCGGTCGGGAGAGGATCCATGATCAGGATGAACACCCCGATGCGGGAGCTGGCGGGCGACCGGCCGCTGGACATGGCGTCCTGGGAGGCGGTTCCTCCGTCGCTTCGTACGCTGATCGACCCGGGATGGGTGATCGAGGCGGACGGTGCGTGCCTCCTGGTCGCACTCCGGGACGGCTACCACGGCTCCCGAGCCGTGTTCGCCGACGCCACGGGATTCGAAGCGTCCGTGAACGGCCTGGGCATCCCCGACCGGGACCTCGGGGCGGAGGCCGGTGAACGCACGCGAGACCTCTTCGTCCGCGCGGTCTCCTATGCCGCGTTCGCCCTGACGCGGGCGGAGAGCACGACCGCCACCGGCGGCCTCACGGCTGTCGTGTCGCTCTCGAACTCCCTGGAGGAGGAACCGGGAGTCACTGCCCGGGTGACGTTCTTTCTCGAGCGCGACGATGAACCGTCCCTGGTCGAGGACGTGGACGCGTACCGGGAAGAGGCACTGCTGGTTTTCCGGAGGTCGGACCTGTGAGCTTCGGCGTCATGACCCCCACGGAACCGTGAGGAAGCCCTCCGCGCGGGCGCTTGCCAGGCCGATCCTCGGGAGGTCGCTGGTCTTCGTGAAGAGGATGTAGCGGGGCTCCCACACCGGGCGGTACTTGGCGTTCGCGCGGTAGAGGGACTCGATCTGCCACCAGCGGGAGAAGAAGGTGAGGGTGGTGTGCCACAGGCGCAGGACCGGGCCGGCGCCGAGGCGGGAGCCGCGTTCGAAGACCGAGCGGAACATCGCGAAGTTGAGGGAGACCCGGTCCACCTTCAACTCGGCGGCGCCGAGGAGGAGTTCGACGACCATGAACTCCATCAGGCCGTTCTCGGAGTCGCGGTCGCGGCGCATCAGGTCCAGGGAGAGGCCCTGCTCGCCCCAGGGGACGAAGCTGAGCAGGGCGCGGGGGGTGTCGTTCGCGTCCCGGCATTCGAGCATGACGCAGCGGCCGTCCGCCGCATCGCCGAGGCGGCCCAGGGCCATCGAGAAGCCGCGCTCGGTGGCGCCGTCGCGCCAGCTGTCGGCCCGCTCGATCAGGGTCGCCATCTCGTCGGCCGGGATGTCCTCGTGGCGGCGGATGCGGACCGTGTAGCCGGCCCGGCGGACCCGGTTGTGGGCCTGCCGGACGACGCGCATCGCGCGGCCCTCCAGGGTGAAGTCGGCGATGTCCACGATCGCCTCGTCGCCCAGTTCCAGGGCGTCCAGGCCGTGCCGGGCGTAGACGGTGCCCGCCTCCTCGCTGGCGCCCATGACCGCGGGGGTCCAGGCGTGCTGCCGCGCCTCCGTCAGCCAGGCGTCGATGGCGCCGGGCCAGGCCTCCGGGTCGCCGATCGGGTCGCCGGAGGCGAGGCTGACGCCGCCCACGACCCGGTAGGTGACCGCGGCCTTGCCGGTGGGGGAGAAGATCGCCATCTTGTCGCGGCGCAGCGCGAAGTAGCCGAGGGAGTCGCGGGCGCCCTGCCTGTCCAGCAGGCCGCGCAGCCTCGACTCGTCCTCGGGGCTGAGCAGCCGGCGGCCGCGCGGTGAGCGGAAGCCCGCGTACAGCACCAGGCAGAAGGCGGCCGCGAGCAGGACGTTGATGACGATGTCGGCCCAGCGGGGGGCGTGCACCGCGGTGACGTGGTCGGCGAGCGGGCCGACGCTGACGCCCCGCAGCAGGCTGTAGGCGATCTCGTCGGGGAGGGTGGCGCCCGGGAGCCTGTTCGTGGCGTGCACGAGGAGCGTGCCCAGGCCGCCGGTCACCAGGATGCCGCCGGCCCCCACCGCCAGCGCGGTCTTCGGGTTGGACGGGTCGCCCACCGCGTTGAACTCCCGGCGGCTGACCAGCAGCGCGGCCACGAAGAGGCCGGTGACGCCG
The DNA here is from genome assembly GCF_014645815.1 of Streptomyces fuscichromogenes. Taxonomy (GTDB): domain Bacteria; phylum Actinomycetota; class Actinomycetes; order Streptomycetales; family Streptomycetaceae; genus Streptomyces; species Streptomyces fuscichromogenes. The sequence continues at coordinate 55,980 of NZ_BMML01000017.1, forward strand.
GCGGAGACCCAGTTGAAGGCGTGCGCGCGGTACTCGTGCTGGGTGAGGGCGAGGACGTAGAGCGCGAAGAGCGGGGCGGACAGGAGCAGGTTGACCACCCAGGCCGCGCGCTTGCGGCGGCGCATCACCAGGACGAAGAAGATGGCGAGGGCGGCCGAGACCAGGCCCGCCGTGGCCAGGTAAGGGGTGAAGAACTGGCCGGAGTGGTGCGCGTGCTGCCGGTGCAGGTGGAGCGTGAGGCGGCCGTTGTTGTGCTCGTCGACCTCCTGGCGGAAGGGGAGCGACACCACCGCCAGTATGTTCAGTACGGCGATCACGCGCAGGTACCAGACGGTGAAGTCGGCGGCCCGCCTGCGCAGCGCGCCGCCCGATGCGCCGGCGGGGGCGCGGAGGGCGGCGGAGACGCGGGTCGGGATCAGGGTCGACAGCTGTGCGGGCATGGGGACCGGTCACCTTGGGGACGGGGAGCGGGTTGACGAAGGGCTGACCCTACAGTCTGTAAGGTAACTGTGGGGTACGAGGGAGGGATCCCCCTCGGTACGGAAAACGGTGTGAAAGGGTGTCCGTGCTCTTACGGACGCACCCGAGCCTGCGCCCGTTCCCGTTCCGCCCGTTCCGCCCGCCGCCGGGCCGCCAGCATCCACGCCAGGTTGCCGATCGCCGCCCCGGCCGCCACCGCCGCCACGATCACCCCGCCGGTCGCCAGCCCGTCGCTGAACAGGTGCGGGCGCCGGTCGAGGCTGTGCAGGCCGAAGCCGGACAGCTCGTACACGCCCACCGCGGCGACCAGCAGGCTCGCCACCAGCACCGCCACCGTGGGGGCGAGGCCGCGCCGCGCCTCCTGTGTGTCCGTGCCCTGCATGAGTACCCCCGTGAGCTGACGAGCCGCCGTGGCCGATGGGGAACCTACAATACGTAGGGTCCGGATAGCCTCAGGACGTGCGTATTTACATGAGCGTGGACATGGAAGGCATCACCGGGCTCGTCGACCGGGACGATGTGCAGCCGGGCGGCCGGGACTACGAGCGCGGCCGGTCGATGATGGCGGAGGACGTGAACGCGGCGATACGCGGGGCGATGGCCGCCGGCGCGACCGAGGTGCTCGTCAACGACGCCCACGGGCCGATGCGGAACCTGCTTCCCGAACACCTGCATCCAGCCGCCCGCCTGGTCCGCGGCAAGCCGAAGAACATGCTCATGCTGGAGGGGCTCACGGCCGAGTACGACGCGGCGGTCTGTGTCGGCTATCACTCCCGGGCCGGGGCCCTCGGTGTCCTCAGTCACAGCTTCATGGGCCACGAGATCGAGGACATCTGGCTGGACGGGCGCCCCGCCGGGGAGATCGGGCTGGCGCACGCCACCGCCGCGGCCCTCGGCGTCCCGGTCGTGGCCCTCACGGGTGACGACGCGGCGTGCGCCGAGATGACGGCATGGGACGAATCGGTCGTCACCGTGCCCGTGAAGTACGCCCGGGACCGGTTCGCAGCCGAGCTGCGGCCGGCCGAGGAGGCCCGCCGGGCGATCGAGGAGGCGGTGACGGCGGCCCTGACGCCCGTGCCGAAGCGGCCCGCCGAGCCCGAGGAGGAGTCGACCCTCGCGGTGCGCTGGCAGTCCGCCTCCGTCGTCGCCGTCCTCCTCGGCATCCCGGGAGTGACGGCCACGGACAGCCGTACCGTCCGGGCCCGGGGTCCGCTGCCCGCCCTCTACCGCCAGCTCGGCGTCTGGATGCGGGTCGCGGCCTCGCTCACCAACCAGCCGCCGTACTGCTGAGCCCATACCCCGCGCTCAGCCGAACCGGCCCGCCACGTAGTCCGCGGTGCGCTGGTCCTGCGGGGAGTTGAAGACGGCCTCGGTGGCGCCGTGTTCGACGATGCCGCCCGGGGTGCCCTGCTCGGCCAGGAAGAACGCGCACTGCTGCGAGACACGCGCCGCCTGCTGCATGTTGTGCGTGACGATCACGATGGTCACCTGGCCGGCCAGGTCCTGGATGGTCTCCTCGACCCGGCGGGTGGAGGTGGGGTCCAGGGCCGAGCACGGCTCGTCCATGAGCAGCACCCGGGGGCGGACCGCCAGGGCCCGCGCGATGCACAGGCGCTGCTGCTGGCCGCCGGACAGGGCGCCGCCGGGCTGGCGGAGCCGGTCGCGGACCTCCTTCCACAGGCCGGCGCGGGTCAGGGACTCCTCGACCAGGACGTCCTTCTCCCGGCGGTTCACCTTCGTGCCGGTCAGCTTCAGGCCCGCCACCACGTTGTCGTAGATCGACATCGCCGGGAACGGGTTCGGCTTCTGGAAGACCATGCCGATCCTGCGGCGGGCGTCGGTCAGCCGCCAGGACGGGTCGTAGATGTCCTCGCCCTCGAAGAGCACCTCGCCGCCGAACTGCGCCGAGGGGATCAGCTCGTGCATCCGGTTGAGGGTGCGCAGGAACGTCGACTTGCCGCAGCCGGACGGGCCGATCAGCGCGGTGACCTCGCCCGCGGGCATGGTCAGCGACACCTGGCTGAGCACCTGGTGGGAGCCGAACCAGGCGGAGACGGCACGGGCTTCGAGGGTGGCGGGCGCGGGCCCGTCCACCACGGCGGCGGGCAGTACGGCGGTGTCGGTCATCTCGACTGTCCCGGCTCTCCCGGTCGTCTCGTTCGCTTCACTTACCTGGGTCATTTCAGTCACTTCACTCACCTCGGTCACAGCAGGTTCGGCAGCAGTTCGGTGGTCCGCGTCGCGACCTGGAGGCCGAGCACCGCGACGACCGGGGCGAAGACGATCCACGTCTGGTGGCGGCCCCAGCGGTGCCAGGTCCAGACGGCGGCCACGGCGGTCAGGAGCAGCGCCTGCAGCCACATCACCAGCGGCCACGGCACCCCGGAGGGGCGGGCCAGCGGCTCCTCGGAGCCGGGCAGGGTGCCGGCCCGGATCACGGCCGACGGGGTCTGGAACGGCGCCGAGACCAGGTCGGCGTCGACGCGCAGCACCCCGGAGGGCATGTACCGGGAACCGGTGGCGGTGATGAGGACCAGCCGGCTCTTGCCCGCGGCCAGCGCGGTCGGCGCCGGGTCGCCGGCCCGCCGTACGTCGATGACCTGGAACTTCGCCTTGCCCTGGCCGGTGGTCACGGTGAACGTGTCACCGGTGGCGAGCTCGGAGAGCCTGCCGAACGGGCCGCCGTACGCAGCCGCCCGGCCCATCAGCACGCTGGTGCCGGCCTGGCCGGGCATCGGGGTGTCCCGGCGGTGCCCGGGGCCGTCGGTCATGACGGAGGAGTCGGTGCCCTCCAGGACGACCTGGCTCAGGCCGAGCTTCGGCACCTGGACGATCGCCACCGGCGTACCGGGCGCCAGCAGCTTGCCGTCCTGCCCGGTCTGGGCCACCGGGGCGGTACCCAGGGCCAGTTGCTCGCGCAGCTGGTCGAAGTCGGCGTGCTGGGCGGAGTGTTCCTGGGCGCCGCTGAACACCAGCAGCTGGGCGGTGATGCCGAGCAGCAGGGCGGCGAGGCTGAGCAGTCCGCCGCGCGAGAGGTGGCGGACGAAGGTGAGGCTGCGGACGGGCCTGCGGGGCACGGCCGGAGCCAGGGTTCTCGGTGTCGGTACGGCGACGGTCATGGCGGCCCGCCTCCTTCGGGGAATGAGTGAGGGGTCGCCGGGAGCCGTACGAGGCTCCCGGCGGGCCCGTCAGGCGGTCACTTGGAGGTGATGGTGAAGTTGGCGCCGGTCTTCGAGTTCACGGTCGAGGAACCGACGTAGAAGGCGTGCAGGGTGTGCTTGCCCTTGGCCAGCTTCGGCAGGGTGACGACGACCTTGCCGCCGCTCAGGGTGCCGGTCGCGATGACCTTGGTGCCCTGGTAGATGCGGACGGTGCCGGTCGGCGTGGTGCCGGTCGCGGTGACCTTGACGGTGACCTTGGCCTTGGCGGTGTGGCTCACCGAGGTGGGGGCGGAGGTGGAGACCGACGCCGACGCCTTGGTGATCTTCAGGGAGACGGTCGTGGAGGACGCGTTCAGGCTGGAGGTGCCCGGGTACGAGACCGACAGGGAGTGGGTGGCGACCTTGAGGTGGTTCGACAGGCCGATGGTGACCTTGCCGGACGCGTCCAGGGTGCCGGTGCCGAGGACGGTGCTGCCGTCCTTGACGGTGACCTTGCCGGTCGGCTTCACGCCGTGCGAGCCGGTGACCGTGACGGCGACCTTCGGGGTCTTGCCGTAGGCGGTGGTGGCGGTGGTGGCCGCGGTCTTGCTCGTGTACTTGACCGCGCCGGTCCAGGTGGCCGCGGCACCGGTGCCGTTGAGGTTGTTCGCGGTGACCGTGGCGGTGTAGGTGCCGTTGGTCAGACCCGTGAAGGAGTACGACGTGGTGGTGGCCGCGACGTCCTTGATGGCGACGACGCCGCCGTCCGCGTCGGTCAGCGTGATCCGGTAGTCGGTGACCGGCAGCGCGGTGGCGGCCGGGGCGGTCCAGGACAGCTTCAGGCTCGCGTCGCCGACGGTGGTCTTCACCGTGGGGGCGCCCGGCACCGAGGCGTCGACGCCGGACTCCTCCAGGCCGCCGACCTTGGCGTGCTTGGCCTGGGAGATCGAGCCGTTGTAGGACTCGTTGACGAAGCCGAACTTGGCGATGACCGCCTCGGCGGCGTCCGACGCCAGCTCGGCGGTGTGGCTGCCGCTGGTGACGAAGACGTCGTACAGGTCCTTGTCGAAGAAGATGCTGTTGGTGTCGATCGCGCGGCTCGGTACGACGTTGTAGACGTCACGGCCGAAGGTGGAGTTGTCGTAGTAGGCGGTGACCGGGGCCAGCTTGCCGTTGACGGTCGTGACCGGGCTGGTGGCGCCGCCGGTGTCGCCGGGCAGCTGGACGGAGGCCAGGTGGCCGCCGGCCGCGGCCGCCGTCTTGCTGTAGTCGGGGGAGACGCCGTTGATCTGGGCGATCCAGGAACCGACGGAGAACGGGACGAGTGCGCCGTCCTCGGTCAGGGCCGCGTTGGCCTGGTTCTCCTGGACGGTGGTGACGTTCGGGGAGAGCGTCGCGTCGGTCAGGCCGATCGCCGCGAGGAAGAACTTGCGCGTGCCGGAGCCGGCCTGCGGGATCTTCGGGTGCACGGTCTGGCCGTTCACCGTGGTGAGCGTGCCCGAGTAGATGTCGTGCAGCTGGTCCGCGGTCAGCGTGTCCAGGGCCGAGCCCTTGACCGCGACGCCGACCGCGTCCCGCGCCATCGGGATGTAGGTCAGCGCGGTGCCGGAGACGGACGGGCCGCCGGAGGAACGGGCGAAGTCGACCTGGCCGCTGATCGAGACACCGGCGCTGGTCGGGTACTTGTCGCCGGTCAGCGCCTCGCTCAGGGCGAGGCGGCCGTTGCCGGAACCGTTCGGGCGCAGGAAGGACGGGCCGCCGCTGCGGGTGGTGATGCTCGACGTGGTGGAGCCGGTGCCGGGCTCGATCGCGTCGTACGACGCGATGCCCGCGCCGTTCGCCGACTTCACCGCGGTGGTGGAGTAGCTGGTGCCGTTGACGGTGTCACCGGCAAGGGCGTTCAGCACGTCCTGGGTGGTGTCCGAGCCCACGCCGACCAGCTGGCGGAAGGCACCGGCGTCCGGGTCGGCGACCGCCGGGCTGGCGAGGGCGATGCCACCGGCCACCACGGCCGCGGCAATGAACGCCGCCTGAGAGCGCAGTCTGCGCATCGAGAGTCTCCTGACAAGAGCTTGCTAGCTGGGGTGTTGCCAGAGGATCTGGCAGGGTGGTGCGAACCGTCCGCCCCGACTGCCTTTCGGGGCGGACGGCCGTTTGTGGGATAGCGCCCCTTCAGGGGCGCGGGGAACTGCGCGACCAGCCACGACGAACCCGCAGCCGACGCACTGCCGTGCGTGCGGTTTCGACCGACAGCCGTTTGCCGCCGGCGAAGGGCGCGCCCACTCCGGCGACCGCCCCGAGCACGGCCCCCGCCGGAACGGCGTACCGCAGCGGGTTCGCCGGGTCGGCCGGTGTGTTGCCCGCCGCGGTGGTCTGCAGCGCCGTACCGCCGCCGAACGACGCCTTCGCGCTCGGCGTGGCACTGGCACCGCCGGCCGGCGTGCCCGTGCCGGCGCCGCCGGTCGCGCCGCCGTTCGCCGCGTCGGTACCGCTGGGGGCGCCGCCCCCGCCGGTGTCGGTCCCGCCGCCGTCGGCCGAGCCGCCGCCCGCGGAGGCCGGCCCGGTGTAGTCGAGCAGTGCGTTAGCCGCCTTGACGGTCTGGGCGCGCAGCTTCGAGGAGAGGGGGGCGTAGCCCTCGGGCAGCTTGCCCGGGTCGGCGCCCGGGGTCTGGCCGGTGTTGGAGGCGTAGCGCAGCAGGGCCGCGTAGTCCTGGCGGGCCGCCTTGCTCTCCTTGCCGGGCCGGACTGCCGCGTACACCAGCTCGGCGAGCGGGTAGGCGCCCTTCGCCGTGGCGTTCGCCGGGGTGATCTCGGCGACGCCGCTGCCGGTGACGGTCGCGGCGGCCGCGGTCAGGCTGGCGGTGCTCGGGGCGACGTACTTGCCGGCGGTGTTCTTCAGCTCGGCGGTCTGCAGGCCGTACCGGGCCGCCGAGGCCGCGTCCGTGATCGTGATGATGAAGCGCGAACCGACCGTCTGCGGGCCCGGGCTCTTGTACGCCTGCGGGCTGGACAGCGCGTCCCAGCTGGACTTCCACAGGGTGTCCGCGCGCCGGGTGTGCAGGGCGCCGGAGTGCATGTCGTCCACGTAGGGGTGGAAGTCGGTCATGCACTGGGTGGCCGTGGACGGGGCGTCCGAGCCGGGCGGCACCGTGCACCACGGGTCGCTCTTCGGGTAGTCGTCGGTGCTCGACGGGTCGAAGGCTATGCCGGTCGGGTTCAGGTCCGCGTTGGTGCTGTAGTACGGGTTGACCCGCATGCCGTCGTCGTCCGGGACACCCGCGAGGAACTGCCGGGCGTCCTTGTCGGCGAGGATCCACTGCCAGATCGCGCGGGCCGTGTCGGAGTGGCCCAGCGAGGTGATCAGGTCGGTGTCGGTGGCCGGTGTCTCGGCGACCGACAGGTACTGGAACTCCGGGTTCAGGGCGATGAACTCGGGGTCGGAGGCGATACCGGCCGGGTTGTTCTTCGCCCAGCCGTACCCCTTGGCCGCCGTGCCGTTGATGACCGAACCCCAGGGGGAGTTGCGGTACGACTCGGTGAGCAGCTTGGCGACCAGGCGCTGGTCGAGCCTGATGGACTCGACCTTGGTGCCGGCGAGTTTCCTGATGTCGTCCGGCGCCCCGGATTTGGGTCTGCGCTCGATCGTGAACCCGATGACGGCTCCCGAGAGCGCGACCGGTGCGTAGGTCGTCGTTCCCGACGGCGCGGTGGTGCCCGCGTCCGCGCCCAGTTTCCGGGTGGTGAAGGCCAGGCCCGTGGAAGAGGCGTCAGAGATCAGCCGGGACCGGGTGTCGGGCTCACCGAGCTCGGTGTAGCCGTAGACCTTGCCGACCGAGCAGAGCTGGGCCTGCCAGCTGGTCATCGCGTCCGCCGCCAGCTCGCTGCCGGTGGTCGGGCGTTCGTCGGCGCCGAGGGCGCAGTTGCTGCCGACGCTGTTGAAGTCCAACTTGACCGCGATCCGGTTCTGCCAGTTGGTGGAGGAGACCGGGGAGCCCGCGTTGACCTGGCTCTGGTCCGCGTACGGCTTGCCGTCCAGGTCCAGATGGCCCTGCGGGACGATCACCAGCCAGCAGGAGCGGGGCTTGGTGACGCCGTCGGTGGTGACGGGAATGCCGCAGCCGAGGTGGGGCGCCTCGTTGGCGGTCTGGACCTCGAAGAACTCCTTGCCGGTGCCGTTGGTGCCGGTGCGGCCGAAGTCGATCTCGTTGGTGGTGTTGTAGTTGAACAGCGCGTTGTTCTGGGTGTTGGTGGTGATCGTGGTGCCGTCCACCGACTTGAAGGGGACCTCGCCGGGGGCGTTCGGGTTGGCGGCGCCGTACCGGTTGTCCTGGCCGTAGTTGGTGGGGTCGGCGCTGTAGAAGATCTGCCGGGTGTCGTCCTGCCCGTTGCCCGGCCAGCTGGTGCGGTTGGTGGTCGGGGAGGCGCCGTACTGGCACTGGGTGCGCGACGGGCCCGGGTTGGCCGGGACCGTGCCGTCGTCGTCGCCCCAGCACTGCATGATCTGCACGAAGTCGGTGTTGAACTGGGTGCCCGCGAAGGTGGTCGGGGTGCCGCCGGTCCAGCTCACCGTGACGGCCTGGCTGGTGAGGTCCTTGGTCTGGGAGACCGTGAACTTCATGTCCTTGAACTCGCCGCGCCCGGAGACGGTCACCGCGGAGTCGGTGGCCGCGGCGGCCGTGGGGGCGGTCTGGGCGACCGCGAGTCCGGCGAGGGCGCCGACGGTGGCGCCGGCCAGCAGACGTATCAGCGCGTTGCGTATCCGGGTGCCTCTCATCGCGAACTCCCGTCTCCGGAAGGGCCGTTGCCGTTGGCGCTGCTGCCGGTGTCCGCGCCGGACCTGCTGCCGACGAGGCGGGAGACCAGCGATGGCAGCAGGAGGAGACCGAAGACCAGGACCGCGGCCAGCAGCATCAGGGTCTGGGTGCCGGTCCAGCCGTGCGCGGTGGCCACGGCGACCGGCTGGGCGAGGGCCACCGTGCCGTCGGCGCCCGTGCCGGTGCCGCCGGAGGCGGAACCCGTGGCGCCGCCGGGGGAGATGGTCTGGCCGGTGTCGGGGTCGACGGAGGGCTGGGCGCTGCCGCCGCCGGCCGAACCGGAGCCGTTGCCGCCGGTGGCGGCGCCGCCGCTGGTGCCGGTACCCGTGGAGCCGGTCGAGCCGCCGGCGGAACCGCCGCTGCCGCTGCCGGAGCCGGTGGTGGCGCCGCCGCTGCCGCTGGTGCAGGGCGCGGCGCCCTTCTTGTCACAGGCGGCCGGGTAGGGCGCGGTCTGCGCGAGCCGGTTCTCGCCGCCCGCCGTGAAGGTCGGGTTGTTGCAGTTCTTGATGTTGATGTTCTGCGCCTGGACGCCCGGGATCCGGCGGATCTGGTCGAAGCCGGCCTGGACGAGGTTGATCGGGAGCGGCGAGTAGCCGAGGTTCGGCGCCTGCTGCTGGCCCTGGCACATGAAGTAGTACGAGAAGGCGCCGAGCGTCTTGCCCTTGGCCTCGGTGAAGGTGCCCTGCACCTTCAGCGGCAGGATCATGTACGAGTAGCTGGACAGCGGGTAGTTGCGCTTGTCGGTGTCGTTGTAGACGCCGTCGAGCTGCTGGGTGAGGTAGTCCGCCGAGTTCTTGTCGGTGTTGATCCTCGCTTTGAGGAGCGAGACCGCCACGTTCTGCGGGGTGGGCTCGGTGTAGTAGCCCGCGTGGTTCAGGACCTTGGCGACCGGGTAGTGCGCGTTGAGCGCGTACGAGTAGTTGACGTACCCGATGGCGCCCTCGCCGTAGTTCTGGGCGACGTAGCCGGCCACGCCGAGGTCACCGGACTGGGCGATCATGCCGGAGACGGTGGGGTAGTACGACGTCTGCCCGCACGATCCCGAGCGGCCGACCTTGGCGCAGTAGGCGTTCCACAGTGCCTTGTGCTGGTTCGCCATCCACATCGTGAACTGGGCGGTGGAGCCGGAGCCGTCGGAGCGGACGACGGGGACGATGGCGCGGTGGGGGAGTTGCAGCCCCGGGTTGTCCGCCTTGATCGTCGGGTCGTCCCAGCTCTTGATGACCCCGGTGAAGATCTTGGTGACCACGTCGCCGGAGAGGCGGAGGTTGGTGACCTTCTTGCCGTTGACGGTGAGGTGGTACATGAACACCGTGCCGCCGGCGACGATCGGCATGTAGGCGTACGAGCCCTTCGCGGGGCGTTCGGCCGCGCTGCCGTCGGTGGGGTTCGTCTGGAACGGGATGTCGGAGACGGCGAAGTCCACGGTGCCGGACAGGAACTGGCGGCGGCCGTCCGACGAACCGGTGCCGGCGTAGCTGATGCGCATGCCGTTCTTGTTGACGTCGCGACGCCATTGGTCGACGGCGTTCTCGGCCCAGGTGGAGCCGGCGCCGGCGATGGGGGTGTAGCTGTCGGCGGACGCGCTCTGCGTGAGGCCGAGGACGGTGAGGGGGCTGAGGATGCTGAGAAGCACGGCCAGGATGCCCAGCCGTCTGAGGGCGTTGATGACAGGGCTGGACATCAGTGCACGTCTCCCGGGGAGGACGGGGGCTGTTCGCCGTTGGTGGGTGCGGGTGCGTCGTGGCTGGTCGCGCGGTTCCCCGCGCCCCTCTCGGGGCGCTCGGGTTCACCGTCGCTTTCAGGGGAACCGGTCTCGAACAGCTCCAGTCCCGGCGTGTGCAGGGTGCTGAACCTCTCCGCGTCCCTGCGTGAAGCGCGTGCCGCCCTCTTCGCCTGGCGCTTGTTCTGGTGGCCGGGGCCGCGGCCGCCGATGACGCGGGCGATCACGAAGAGAACCAGGACCAGCGCCATCAGGACCGCCGCCGCGCCGAAGCCGCGCGCGATCATCGTGGGCTCGGGGGACTTGACGAAGTTGAAGACGGCCAGCGGGAGGGAGACCATCGGGCCGTTCGTCGGGTTGCCGTTGAGCGCCGCCGTGAAGCCCGCCGTGAGCAGTACCGGGGAGGTCTCGCCGATACCGCGGGCGGTGCCGAGGATGACGGCCGTGGCCAGGCCCGAGCGGGCGGTCGGCAGGACCACGTGCCACACCGTCCGCCAGCGCGGGGCGCCGAGCGCCTCGGACGCCTCCGTGAGGGTGCCGGGGACCAGGCGCAGCACGACGTCCGCCGCACGGATCACGATCGGCAGCATCATCACGCTGATCGCGAAGCCCGCCGCCAGGCCCGACTTCTGCATCCCGAGGTTGAGGATCCAGACGGCGTAGACCATCAGGCCGGCCACGATGGACGGCAGCGCGGTCATCGCCTCGACGATCGTGCGGACGAAGCGGGAGAAGCGGCCGGGGATCTGGTTCAGGTACACCGCGCAGGCCAGGCCCAGCGGGACCGTGATCGCCAGCGCGATGGCGATCATGATGAGGGTGCCGAGCATGGCGTGCGCGATGCCGCCGTGGGTCAGCGGGTCCAGCGGGCCGGCCGCCTGCATGTCCTGGGTGAAGAAGTTGGCGTGCGGCAGGGCCTCCCGGCCGCGCCACGCGGTGAAGCCGACGACCATCGTGAGCGCGGCGAACATCAGCCCGCCCGCCGTCCACAGGACGACGGTCATCACCCGGTCCCGTACCGCCTGGCCGTCCTCCTCAAGCCCTGTCAACACCGCGTAGATACCTAGGAAAGAGAGGTACGCGGTGACGAAGAACCCCAATGCACCGGAGAACGGCGCGAGTTCGCCGAAGAGCAGGACGGTCACGCACAGCCCGGAGGCGGCGGCGCCGAACACCGACAGCACCCCGGAGCGGGTGACCCCGCCGATCCGGCGCGGCACGTCGGGGAGCGCGGCGACAGCGGCGGCGGTGTCCGCGGCGGCACTCGCCGGGGTGTCCTGCGGGTCGTCCAGCCGGATGTCCCGGGGAGCACCCTTCCCAAGGTCTACGACGGTCATCGTCATGCCTCGCTCTGTGCGCCGGACCGTGACCGCGCCACGATCGAGGAGGCGGTGAAGTTGACCGCCAGGGTGAGCAGGAACAGCGCCAGGCCCGCGGCCATCAGCGCCGACATGCCGAAGGTGGAGGCATCGCCGTAGTGCAGGGCGATCAGGGAGGAGACGGAGTTCGAGCCGGTCTGCAGGATGTGCGGCTGGATGGTGAAGACCGGGGAGATGATCAGGTAGACCGCGATGGTCTCGCCGAGCGCCCGGCCCAGGCCCAGCATGGTGCCGCCGATGATCCCGCCCATGCCGTACGGCAGCACGACCGCGCGGATCATGCCCCAGCGGGTGGCGCCGAGCGCGTAGGCGCCCTCCCGCTCACCGGCCGGCGCCTGCGCGAACACCTCGCGCATCACCGAGCACTGGATCGGCGCGACCATCAGCGCCACGACGATGCCGGCGACGAAGGTGGAGGCGGTGTAGACGCTCTGGGAGGCGAGCGGTTCGCCCGGCTGGGTGCCGTCGACGTGCAGGAAGGGGATCCACCCGAACCAGTCCGACAGCCACCGGGACAGTCCGATGACGTGCTGCTGGAGGAAGAAGAGCCCCCACAGGCCGTAGACCACGGACGGCACGGCGGCCATCAGGTCGACCATGGAGACGAGCGTGCGGCGCAGCGTGCGGGGCGCGATGTCCGAGATGAACAGTGCGGTCCCGAGGGCCAGCGGCACGCTGATCGTGACGGCCACGGCGGCGATGAGCAGGGTGCCGGTGAGCACCGCCGCGATGCCGAAGCTGTGCACGTCCGGCTGCCACTGGGCGGTGGTGAGGAAGTCCCAGACCCCTCTGGTCCGCAGCGCCTGTCCGGCCCGGAGCAGCAGGAACAGTCCTACGGCGGCCATGATGGCGAGGACGATGACCCCGGAGGCCGTCAACTGGACCCGGAAGATCCGGTCCCCGAGCCCGCGAGCGGGCGACGGCCGCCTGGGCACGGGTCTTTCGGATTCCGCCCCGGCGGAACCCTTGAGCGCGGACACCACTGTGCCCCCCTATACGAAGCGATTCTCCCCACGCGGCTCCGAATCGGGGTGCCGCGCCCGAGAGTCAATGACCGGTTCCTTGCGCACCAGCGCGTCGAACATGGAGCGCAGGTGAACTGTTCATGCCGTTTCGGTGGGGGAGATGTGGGTGCCTGTGTACTGGAGGGTCGGGCGGGACGGGCTCCGCGCGGCGCCCGCGTCGGCCAGGAGGCCTGCGGCCAGGGCGAGTTCGGCCACCGTCCGCGCCGGGCCGGCCCGGCGCGGACGGTGCCGCGGCTGTGGACGGGGCGCTCAGCAGCCCTCGGAGATGGGGTCGAACTCCAGCCGGGCGCGGTCGTCCGCGGTACGGGCGTCGCCGTAGACCGAACGGCTCACCTGGTACCAGGCGTCGTCCCGCCGCTTGTCGCCGTTCACGTCGTCCAGCTCCACGCACCACTTCTCGGTGCGGACGGTCTTCCGGTAGGTCTCGGTCCCGCTGCGGACCTTGGTGCAGGAGCGGGACCGCTCGGTGGTGTACCAGGTGCGGGTCTTGCGCTTGCTGCCGGTCCCGCTGCTGGAGGTGTGCCGGACCCGGTGCGTCGCGGTGGAGCACTTCCGGACCAGGCGGGGCCTGGTGGCCCGGGTGGTCTTCGCGGTGACGTGCCGGACGGAGTCCTTCAGGCCGTGGACGGTGTCGTCCTGCGCGGACGCGGTACCGCCGGAGCCGGAGCCGGAGCCGGAGCCCGATCCCGTGCTCGTCGTGGTGCTCGTCGTGTCGTCCTGGCCGTAGGTGGTGGTGCCGCCCGCGTTCCCGCCTCCGGAGCACGCGCCGAGCGTGCCGATCAGAATCGCGATGGCTCCGCTCACTATGAGCCGCTTTCCGAACATGAAATCCCCCATCTTCGAGCACGTGCCGACCGTCGGTCGGTGAACGGGCCGATTCTGCACGAGCCCCGGTGCGGCGGCGGGGCGCGTCGGGTATAGCGTCGCGCAGTGGACCTGACCTGACCCGTTTCGTCCCCGATCTCGTCCCCGATCGAAGGAGGGTGGCCGGATGGCCGAGCTGACCGTGGGCCGGCTGCTGACGTCGTGGCAGCCGGACGTGCCCGCGCTGCTGCTGGTCGTGGCGCTGGGCGGGCTGTACGGCTGGGGCGTGCTGCGGGTGCGCGGCGCCGGCGGGTCCTGGTCACCGGCCCGGACGGCCGCCTTCTCGGTGCTGGGCCTGGGCGCACTGGTCGTCGCGACGATGTCGGGCCTGGCCGTCTACGACCACGTGCTGTTCTGGCCCGCGGCCGTGCAGAACATCCTGCTCGACCTGGTGGCGCCGCTCGGCCTGGCCCTGGGCGACCCGCTGCGGCTGGCGACGGAGGCGCTGCCGGCCGGCGCGGCGGCGCGGGTCCGCCGTGCGATGACCGGCCGCGTGGTCCGCCTCCTGACCTTTCCCCTGGTCAGCACGGCCCTCGTGCTCGCCACCGAGCTGACGGTGTACTTCACCCCGTACTTCGCCACCGCGCTGCGGGTGGGCTGGCTGCACGAGCTGATGTACCTGCACCTGCTGGTGGCGGGCTCCCTCTTCGTCGTACCGGTCCTGACCCGCGAGGAGACCCTGCCGGCCTGGTGCACCCATCCGGTGCGGGCGGCGCTGGTCTTCCTGGACGGCGTGATCGACGCGGTCCCCGGAATCGTGGTGATGACGCACGGCACGCTGATCGCCGGGGCGTGGTACCTGCACCACCACCCGTCCTGGGCCCCCGACGTCCAGCAGGACCAGCAGATCGGCGGCGGCGCGATGCTGAGCATCGCCGAGCTGGTCGCCCTGCCGTTCCTGCTGGCGATCCTGTTCCAGTGGGCGCGGGCGGAACGCGTCCAGGCGGCGGCCCTCGACCGCCGACTGGACGAGCAGCTCGCCATGGTGCCCGCGACCGCCCCGGCGACGGCTGCTACCGCTGCTGCCTCGGGGGCCTCCGCGTCCCCGGCTGCTACGGCTCCCGCCCCCGCCCCCGCCTCCGAGCAGGTTCGTCCCTGGTGGGAGACGGAGGAGAACGAGGTGGCCGCGCGGATCCGCCGGCAGCACGGCGAGAAGTGACCAGGGCCGGCCGCGACGGGGTGTGCGGTCAGGCGGTCGCGAGGGCCACCTCGGTCGCCTTGATCAGCGCCACGACCGGCGCACCGGCCGTCAGGCCGAGGTCGCCGACCGCGTCCCTGGTGATCGCCGCGGTGAGGTCCTGACCCCCGGCCACGGCGACCTTGACCGTGGCCATCGCCCCGCCGGTGGCCACGTCGCTGACCGTGCCGGGCAGCTGGTTGCGGATGGACACACCCGACACGCGGCCGGTGGCGAGCGCGACCTCGGTGGACTTCACCATCGCGCGTACCGCCGAACCCTCGGCGAGCCCCAGCTCCCGGACCGCCTCCAGGGTGATCGCGGCGGTGAGCTCCTGGCCGCCCTCGATACGGACCTTCACGGTCGCCATCACCTCGCCGGGAGTGACGGCGGTGACGGTGCCGGGGATCTGGTTGCGGATGCTCAGGCTCATGGCGGACCGCCTCACGTGGAAGGAAAAGGGCTGGATTGTCAGAGTTTGCGTGACTCCCGATCTCCAAGTTAACGGGTCCGGCGGTCATGTCGGCGGGGACGCCCCCGCCTGACCGGGTTCGGCCCATGGCGGATGACGAACCCGAGCGCGCGGCGCGCCTGCTGGAAGCCCAGGACAAGGCCGTACGGCTGTTCACGGAGATCGAGAGGCGCGGGCTCGTGGCGGCCGGCGAGGGGGAGCGGGCGGTCAGCGACCGGATCCGGGACCTGGCGAACGAGATGTTCGGCCCGGAGCGCACGACCCGGTACCGGCACAAGCGGATCGTGCGCTCCGGGCCGAACACCGTGCTGCCCTGCCATCGGCGGCTTCCACGCGGAACCGCTCACCCTCTCACCGCCCCGCCACCGGGATCCCCCGAGTACGGTCAGCGCCGAACCGGCGGTGGGCCCGGTCGGCTCACGCCTGGAACTCGGTGAGATCGATGCCGTGAACGCGCAGCGGAAAGCCGTGCACCGGATGCGCCGTCTCGCGCTCCGGCACCATGCCGAGCTTGCGGATGACGTTCTCGGAGGCCTGGTCCCCCACCCGGCTGATGCTGATGACGCGGTCGAGGCCGCGGTCCTGGAGCGCGAACTCCAGCGTGGCATGGGCGGCCTCGGACGCGTATCCCTGCCCCCAGAACTGCGAGCCGAGCCGCCAGCTGATCGCCACGTCGGGCAGTACCTCCGGCAGGAACTCGGGCACGGACAGACCCGTGAAGCCCGCGAGCTCGCCCGAAGCCAGCAGCTCGACGGCGAAGAGCCCGAAGCCCTCCTCGTCCCACTCCTCCTCCCACCGCTCGATGGCTTCCGCCGTGTGGTCCAGGTCGCGCACCGAGCCGTCGTCGACCCAGCGCATGACCCGGGGGTCCGCGTTGATGTCCGCCATGGGCGCGAGGTCGTCGTCGTGCCAGCGGCGGAGGAGAAGGCGGGGCGTACGGATCTCGGTCATGACGCTCATCCTGCCGAAGGCGACGACCTCACCGGTAATCGGCACTCACCCGCGCCGCCGCGTTCAGCGATGCCCGTGCGACGGCTGTCCCCGCGCGGAGCGCCGCCACCGGGTCGGGCGCCTCGTCGAGTTCGATGAGGACCGTCCCGGCGCCCGGGGTGCGGGACATGGCCCGCGCCCAGCCCTGCCAGTCCACGGTGCCCTTGCCCAGCTCGGCCATGTACGGCTGCTGCCGGGAGTACACGGTCTCGTCGATGGTGAGGTGCACGTCGATCGGTGCGACCGCGTCCTTCCAGTGCGCCAGGGCGATGCGCGGTGCGTGGCGGCGGGCCACGGCGACCGGGTCGCCGCCGCCCAGCGCGATATGGCAGGAGTCGGGGCACAGCCAGACGTACTGCGGGTCGGTGAGGGCCATGAACAGGTCGATGTCCCGCTCGTACCAGAGGGTGCTGTTGGACTCGGTGTGCAGGGCGAGTCTCACACCGTGCCGGGCGACGGCCTCGCCGACGGCGTGGGCGACGGCGGCCATCTTGTTCATGTAGGCGGCGTCGACGAAGAACGGCGGGCGGGTCCCGAACGTCCTGCGCATGGGGAGCCCCGCGACGAGGAGGTCGGCCCCGGCCTCGGCGAGGAAGGCCGCGCGGCGCTCCGCGTCGGCGACGATCGCCGGGAGGCCGGCCTCGTCCCGCCAGTCCGGGGCGTCGCCGTCGGCGACGAAGGCGCTCACCAGGGACAGCCCCCGGGAAGCCAGTTCGCGCCCGAACGCCGCCGCGCTGCCGAACGCGCGCAGGGCCGAGCCGATGTCGGCGGGCGCGAAGGTCAGCTCGACACCGGTGACGCCGGACTCGGCCAGCGCCTCCATCACCCGCTCCCAGAAGGCCACGGGGTGGGCGAGGGCCCGGTCGCGGACCGCGTCCGCGGAGTCGAGGCCCCAGAAGTCGGGGTGGTAGAAGGTGATGGCGTCGGTGGCGAAGCGCGGTGTCACTCGGCACCCCCTCGGGCGTTGTAGACGTCGACCCCGTCCGCGTCGACGGCCTCCCGGTAGGCACGGAACACCGCCAGCGCCTCGTCGCGGAGCACGTCCCCCACCACCTCGATACCGCGGGCCTCGAACTGCTCGGCCCAGTCCGCGCCGAGCGGGCCCTCGTCGAAGGTGGTGATGTCCTCCAGCTCCGGTCCCTCCCCGGCGACCACGAGCCGGCGCACCCCGGACCACAGAGTGGCGCCGTAACACTGCACGCAGGGACGCCAGTTGACGACCAGTTCATGTGCGGGGACACCCTGGCCGCCGAGGTCCCAGCCGCCGGTCGCCCGTTGGGCGAGCCCGAGGGCGAGGACTTCGGCGTGGGCGCTGGAGACGCCGGAGGCGAGAACGACGTTCACGCCCACCGAGACGACGCGGCCGGTGTCCCGCTCGGCGACGAGCGCCGCGAACGGACCGCCGTTGCCCTCCCGCCAGTTGCGGTCGGCGAGCCGGTGCACGAGCCGCATCCGGTCCGCCCGGCCGGGGACGACGGCGGGCACGTCGGCCAGTTCGTCGTCGATCCACGGGGGCAGCGAGACCTGGAACTCTCTCACGATGTCGATCACGCGAAGTCCTTCTGTCGGGGGGAGTCGAGTGCGGCCTCTGACCGGCGCGCGGCCTGAGGGGTCCTGGTGGTCCTGGTGGTCCTGGTGGTCCGAGCGGTGACGGCTCGGGCGGCCCGTACGGCGGTGATCGCGCCGGTCAGGGTGACGTTCGCGGCCATCGCGGTGGGGATCACGCCGTTGCCGGCGAGGTACAGGTTGTCGTGGCCCCACACCCTGCCGTCCGGGTCGCACACGCTGGTGCCGTCGTCGACGGAACCGCAGCGGACGGTGCCGGTCAGATGCAGGGAGGAGCCCGCCGGCAGCAGTGCGCTCTCGGTCTCCGGATCGAAGGGGCCGAACTCCTCGGCCAGCGACCGGACTTCGTCCAGCGCCCGGTCGACCAGCAGGCGATCGGCGGTGGCGGCGGTGAACTCGACGCCGATCCGGGGCAGGCCGGCCAGGTCCGTGTCCGACTCGGAGAACACCAGCCGGTTCTCCGGACGTGACTCGAACGGGACGTACAGCGAGATGCCGACCGAGTGGGCCAGCGGACGGCCGGCCTCGTCGATGTACGTCCGGTTCATGATCTGGCCGTGGAACGGCTGCGCGGTGCCGTTGTGCGGCAGCCACAGGGAGTCGGTGCTGAACTCGCCGGGGCGCGGCAGCGGGAGCGCGTCGAGGCCGGTGCCGAACCGGTCGAGGTCGAGCAGCACCTGGGCGGTGACGAAGGCGTGCTCGTTGAGCCGGCGGCCCAGGGCCTCCGGGCGGACGCCCGAGGCGAACAGCAGCTGCGGGGTGCGCAGCGCGTCGGCGCACACCACGACGGCGTCGGCGTGCACGTCGCGCTCGCTGCCGTCGCCGACCCGGCGCAGCCGGGCACCCGTGACCCGAGCGCCCGCGACCGGGCCGTTCGTGATGAGGAGTCGGGTGACGAGTGTGCCGGTGACAAGGGTGAAGGCGGGGTCGTCGGCCCCGGCGATCGCCGGGAAGATCGTCCCGGGTGCCGTGCGCGGCATGGGCCCGGCGGCCGTCGGCGTGACCGCCATGGGCATCGGCTGCGGGCGCCGGTCGGCGGGCCCGATGCCGTCGTAGCGGCGGCGCAGCACGTCGAGGACCAGGTGCCCGATCGCGGTCGGGCCGATCGCGGCCGGTGTCACCGCCAGCAGCCGCCGAGCGGTGGCGAGGTCCTCGGCCCAGCCGGCCGGGTCGCCGAAGTCGAACACCTCGTGCCCGGCCGGCCAGGGCGTCGCGGCCGTCCAGTGCACGCCCATGCCCCCCGCGTTCCAGGCGAGCGCCGCCTGCGGCATGGCCTCGGCGTCCTCCCCGAAGGCGAGCGCGTGGTACATGCCGGGCGGCAGGGCGGCGAGGCTGCCGGGGGCCTCGCGCACCACCTCGGCTCCCGTGTACATGCCCTGGATGCCGGTGGCGACCCGTTCGTTGTAGCGGGCCCACAGGGCGGGGTCGTCGAGGTCGTGCAGGTGCCGGCCGGGGGCGTCGCCGATCGGGGTGCCGGCGTCCACCATGGTGATCCGCAGCGCCGGATCGGACTCGCGCAGCAGCCGGGCCACGACGGCGCCCATGATGCCGCTGCCCACGATCAGGACATGGCTGTGGGGGGTGTCGGTCACAGAGACTCCGTAGGTCGGTGGCGTGGGGGAGGGGATCACAGGCTCGGTACGAGCGGCCCGAACAGCTCGGTGTCCATGCGGTCGAGGGCCAGCTTGACGGCGCCGACGAGGGCGGCGTCGCGGCCCAGGCCGGTGGCCCGCAGCTCGACCGCGGGGGTGCGGGCGGCGCGCAGCGCCTCGCGGACCCGGGGCAGCAGCACGTCGGCCGCGTCCTCCAGACCACCGCCCAGCACGATCAGGGAGGGGGCGACGGTCCAGGACAGGGTGGTGAGGATCGAGGCGATGTTCGCCACGAGTTCGTCGACCTCCGCGAGTGCGCCCGCCTCGCCCGCCCGCGCGGCGGCGACACGGTCCAGCGCGATGCTCCGGCGGGCCGGTTCCGGCGAGGTCAGCCAGGAGACCGGCCGGTGCGCGACCGAGTCCGTCGGCATGGACGCGGCCTCGACGATCTCACCGGCCGCGCCGTCGAGTCCCCGGTGCACCGCGCCCCGGATGAGGATGCCGAGGCCGGTCCGGTTGCCGAGCACCGCCCAGACGACGTTCTCGTGATCGACCGCCACGCCGCGCCAACGCTCTGCCAGCGCACCGAGGTTGGAGTCGTTGTCCGCGAACCAGGGCATCCGGAGGCGGCCGGTGAGCTCGGTGGGCAGGTCCACGCCCTCCCACCGGGTGGTGTGCACGAGCCGCCGCACCACTCCGTCGTCGTCGATCGCGCCGCCGGCGGCGAGCGCGCCGGCCCGCAGCCGCTCCGGTGACCCGCCCGCGTCCGCCAGCGCCTCCCGCACCAGCGTCGCCACGTCGTCGAGCGAGGCCTGCGGGTCCAGGTAGCGGCGCAGTGGCCGGTGGGCGCGGCCGAGTATCCGGCCGCGTACGTCGGCGACGACCGCGGACGCGTCCTCCGTGGTGATCCGCGCGGCCGCCAGCAGGGCGTGCTCGGCCCGCAGTTCGTACCGCCGGGCCGGGCGGCCGGCACAGCCCCGGGTGGGCACCCGGTCCAGCTCCGTCACCCACCCGGCCGCCAGGAGGGAGTCCAGGATCAGCTCGATGGTGCGCCGGGACAGCGTCGTGCGCCCGGCGAGGGCGGTCAGCGTCGTCGGCTCGGCCGACACCGCCAACGCCCGCAGGATCACCGAGGTGTTGACCCGGCGTACGGCGCTCTGGTTCATCCCGGCCATCAGCAGGCCTCCGCGCTCGACCGGACCACGGGGTCGTACCCGCCTGTGGTGTCGGCGGCGGGCACGGCGCCGGGGCGGCCGTACTCGCGCACCGGATCGCCGGGACCGCCGGTCGCCGGCGCCCAGGACGGCGGCCGTCCGTGCACGAAGCCGACGAGGTCGGCGTGCATCAGCGCGGCCAACTCCGCGGGCGGACACGGGCCGAGGGCCTCCCGGACGCCCGGTGCGTCGAGGAGGTCGTAGAAGAACGGGAGGTCGACGCAGTGCGTGGCGCCGCCGGTGACGGGCGAGGGCCATTCGAAGGAGTACAGCCAGGTGCCCGCGCCGGCCTTCCGCCGGGAATGCGCCACGCGCGGGCAGGCGGACCGGAAGAGGACGTCGGTGACCCGGGTGCCGGCGGCACGGGCCGACCTCGCCGCCGTGTCCGCGCCGCGCGTGAACTCTGCTGCCGGTCGGCCCTCGTTGCCGTTGTCGCCGCCGAACTCGTCACCGTCGTAACGGCCGTGGAACCCACCGACGCCACCGCCCTCGCGACCGCAGAGCCCGTCGCCGTCGGCGCTGCCGTCCCGGCCGTCGAACTCCCCGTCTCCATCCCCGTCCCCGTCCCCGTCCCCGCCGCCGTCGAACTCGTCGCCGGTCGACCCCAGCAGCACCGGTGTTCCGAGGCCGTGCCCGGTCAGCCCTTCGGCGATGCTCACCGGCAGGATGTCGTCACCCGTGACCGGTCCGAGCACCAGCGTTTCCCCGCCTCGCAAATCCCTTACCGCCTCTTGTAGTCGGTCCATGGCGACGCCGCCGAACCCCTCCCGCGTCGGCGGCACGGCCAGCCGTCTCCCCAGCCGTCCGAGGAAGCCGCGGGCGGTGTCCCGCCGCACCTCGAAGAGGCCGCCGGAGATGCTCACCGCCTGCTGGAAGCGGCCCTCGGCGGCCGGCGACGACAGCAGCGCCAGCACCGCCGCGCCCCCGGCCGACTGCCCGGCGAGGGTGACCCGTCCAGGATCACCGCCGAACGCGGCGATGTTCTCCCGTACCCAGTCGAGCGCCAGCAGCACGTCGCGCAGCCCGAGATTGGCCGGTACTCCGTCCAGCGGCGCGAACCCGTCCACGCCCAGCCGGTAGCCGACCGTCACGGTGACGACCCCGTCGCGGGCGAAGGAGCGCCCGTCGTACCAGGGGCTCGCCGGGCTCCCGGCCAGGAAGCCGCCGCCGTGGATCCACACCAGGACCGGGCAGCGGTCGGCGTCGGCCGGGGCGACGACGCTCAGGTTCAGCACGTCCTCGCCGGGCACGGACGGCTCCGGGATCGTGGTCGTCGTGAACAGCGGCACCTGCTGCGCGGTGGCGCCGTGCCGGGACGCGTCGTACGGCTCGGTGAACCGGCCGCGGGGGACCGGCGCCGCGAACCGCCGTACCCCGAAGGGGGCTTCGGCGTACGGGATGCCGAGGAAGCGCCGTACCCGGCCCGTTCGGCGGCCGACGACCGTGCCCGCGGGCGTCCGCACCACATCTCCGGCGGTCACCGCATCCCCGTCCCGGCGACACCCTGCACGAAGTACCGCTGCAGGCACAGGAAGAGGACCAGCACGGGCAGCATCACCACGATCGATCCGGCGAGCATCAGGCCGTAGTCGGTGACATGCGCGGCCGCCTGGCTGGTGGCGGCCAGGCCCACCGGGAGCGTGTACGTCGACATGCTCTGGGCGACGACGAGCGGCCAGATGAAGTTGTTCCACGAGTACAGGAACGACATGATCGTGATCGTCGCGACCGCGGGTCCGGCCAGTGGCAGGAAGATCCGGAAGAAGATCCGGAACTCGCCCGCCCCGTCGATCCGGGCGGCCTCCAGCAGTTCGTCGGGGACGGACACCGCGTACTGGCGCATGATGAACACCGACAGCGGCAGCGCCAGGGACGGCAGCGCGATCCCGGTCAGGGTGTCGGCGAGACCCAGGTCGACGGTGATCACGAACTGGGTGATGAACACCGAGGTGACCGGCACCATCAGCGCGGCCATGACCGCGCCGAACGCGAGTCTCCTGCCCGCGAACTCCAGTTTGGCCAGGGCGTATCCGGCGGCCGACGCGGCGATCACGTTGCCCGCGACCGTCATGACCGCGACGGCCACGCTGTTGGCCAGGAACCGGCCGAAGCCCTGCGTCCGGAACAGCCGGGTGAAGTTGTCCAGGGTGACATGGTGCGGCAGCCACGCACCGGGGTCGGAGCGGATCTCGTCGAGGCTGCGCAGCGAGCCGCCGGCCACCCACACGAACGGCAGCAGGGTGAGCAGGGCGCACAGCACCAGCGCGCCGTACAGCAGCGGTTGGGAGAGGGACCGGCGGCGTACGGAGATCCGGTCGTCGTCGGCGGCGGGTTCGGCGTTCTGGTACGCGGCTACGGCGGTCATGAGCGGGGCCTCAGCAGTCGGAACTGGACGGCACTCACCAGGGCCACCAGGACCAGCATCACGAAGGACGCGGCGGACGACACGCCCAGCTCGCCCGAGCCGAACTGGTGGTAGGTGTACAGCGCCACGGACTCGGTGGAGCCGAGCGGGCCGCCGTCGGTGAGCAGATACGGCTCGTCGAACACCTGGAGGTAGAAGACGGTCAGCAGGACCGACACCATCAGGGTGGTGGGCATCAGCATCGGCAGCGTGATGTGCCGGAGCTGTCGCCGTCGGCCCGCCCCGTCGAGGGCGGCCGCCTCGTACACGTCCCGCGGGATCGCCTGGAGACCGGCGAGGAACAGCACCATCGCGGTGCCGAAGTTGCGCCAGACGCCGAGCGCGATGACGACGGGCATCGCCAGATGCGTGTCGTCCAGCCAGTTCGGCCCGGCCAGGCCGACCGCGGAGAGTACGCGGTTGACGGTGCCGTCCCGGTCGAAGGCGTACCGCCAGATCAGCGCGACCGCCACCACGTTGGTGACGACCGGCGCGAAGAACACCGTACGGAACACGCCGCGCAGCCGCCGGATGCCGGAGTCGAGCGCGAGGGCCAGCGCGAACCCGGCCGCCATGGTCAGCGGAACGCCGACGGCCACGAACAGCGCGGTGTTGAGGATGTCCCGCACGAAACTGTCGTCCTGGAACAGCCGGACGTAGTTCTCCAGGCCGGTGAAGTCCACCGCGAACGGATGCCGCAGGTCCGAGCCGCGCAGGTCGGTGAGGCTGAAGCCCAGCGCGGCGACGGCGGGGACGGCCGTGAAGAGCAGGAAGACCAGGGTGAACGGTGCGAGGAACAGCCAGCCGACGGCCGTCCGGCGGGCCCTCACTTCGTTCCCGTGCCGAGACTCTCGGCGTACGCCTGCACGTTCGCGGCCGCCTTCGCCGCGCTCTCGGTGCCCTTGGCCACGGCCTCCATCTCCTTGCCGAGCCGGGTGGCGACCTGCTGCCAGGTGCTCACCCGCGGGAGCGCCCGGGTGTTCTTCAGCTGGGTCAGGAAGGCGTCGAGCAGCGGCTGCCCCTTGATCGCCGTGTCGTCCCAGGCGGAGACGACGGCCGGCAGCGAGCTGTACGCCTTGTACTGCGCGACCTGGGTGGCCGGCTTCGCGAGGTACCGCACGAACTTCCACGCCGCGTCCGCGTTGCCGCCGTCCGCGAGCACGCCCCAGGTGCCGCCCGCGGAGAAGGAGACACTGCCCGACGAGCCGGCCGGCAGCGGCGCGGTGGCGACATGGGCCGCCGTCCAGCCCTCCTTCTTCGCCGCGGTGTCGAGCTGGCCGACGACCCACGGCCCGGTGATCATCATGGCCGTCCTGCCGGACACGAAGTACGGCTGCGCGTCCAGGAAGGTGGGTCCGCTGGTGTCGGCGACCTTGGAGGTGAAGAACGACGCGTTGTACCTGAGCGCGTCCACCGTCTCCGGCGTGTCCAGCGTCCACTTCCCGCCGGACAGCAGCGACCCGCCCGCCTGCCATGCGTACATGGCGACGTCCTGGCCGTTGAAGACGTCCCAGCCGATGTCGGCGCCGAGACCGTGCCCGGCCCCGGCGCCCTGCAGCGCCTTGAGGAACGGCACCGTCTGTGCCCAGGTCGTCGGCGCCTTGACGCCCGCCTTCGCGGCGAGGTCGGAGCGGTAGACGAGCGCGTAGGTGTACGCGTACCAGGGGACCGTGTAGGCGACGTCGCCGACCACACCGGCGTCCCAGAGGCTGCCGAAGAAGGACCTGGGGTCGACCAGGCCGTCCGGCACGGCCCGCAGGATCGACGGATCGAGGAACTGCGCCTGCGACTCCGGGAAGAACTGGGCGACGTCCGGCCCCTTGCCCGCGGCGATCGCCGACTGGAGCTTCGTGTAGTACTCGGCGTTCGGGATCAGCGTGAACTCGACCTTGAGCTTCGGGTTCGCGGCCTTGAACGGCTTGATGACCTTGTCCAGGACGTCCGCGTCGCCCTGGGCGGCCCAGACGTTCAGGGTGCCGGTGGCCGGGGAGGCGTCGACGGGTGCGGCGGAGGACTTCGCGGCGGTGGTCGCGGTGTCACGGCCACAGCCGGTGAGGGCACCGGCGCCGAGCAGCGCCAGGCCGGCGGAGAGCTTCAGGGCACCGCGTCTGGAGGGGAGGGACATTCGGGGGCTCCTGGATTTCGCGGGAAAGCAGCGTTATCGCTGACTGCGAAGCTACGAACGCCGTGTTGCACCGGAATGGCCGAGCCGTCACGAATAATTTCGGAACTTGTAGCGAAATCATGCCCGCAGCACGAACCCGATGCGAGGTCCCCGGACCCGAACCGACCCTCAGCAGATATACACTCGGAGTATATCCCCGGTGTATGGTCCTCGTATGAGTGTTCCTCTCACCCTGTTGGGGCTGTTGGAGCGGGAGCCGAGCCACGGCTACGACCTCAAGCGCGACTACGACGCCTTCTTCAACCGCGGCAAGCCGCTGCCGTACGGGCAGGTCTACACAACGCTCGGCCGGTTGGCGCGGGACGGGAAGGTCGTCGCCGGCGAGGCGGAGCCCGGAGTGGGCCCCGAGCGCAAGCGCTACGTGATCACCGAGGCGGGGGCGACGGAGTTCGAGACCTGGCTCACCGAGCCGGTGACCCCCGAGCCCAACCTGCAGACCGTGCTGTTCACCAAAGTCGTGCTGGCCCTCATGCTCGGCCGCGACGCCCAGCAGTACCTCGACACCCAGCGGGCCGCCCACCTGCAGCGGATGCACGAGCTGACCCAGCTGCGCCGCACCGGCCCGATCATCGACGTCCTGCTCGCCGACCATGGCCTGTTCCACCTGGAGGCCGACCTGCGGTGGATCGAGCAGACCACGGCCCGGATGGACACGCTGGCAGCGGCGGTACGCACATGACCGCCCTGATCGAGGCCCGCGATCTCACCCTGTCCTTCGGGGAGACCCCTGCCCTGCGCGGCGCCGGCCTGGCCGTCGAAGCCGGCGAGGTGTTCGCCGTGATGGGCCCGAGCGGCTCGGGCAAGTCCACCCTGCTGCACTGCCTCGCCGGCATCCTCACCCCCGACTCGGGCGAGGTGCACTTCGACGGACGCCGCATCGACACCCTGAACGAGGCCGAGCGCAGCGCCTTACGCCGCGACACCTTCGGCTTCGTCTTCCAGTTCGGCCAGCTCGTCCCCGAGCTGACCGCGGAGGAGAACGTCGCCCTGCCGCTGCTGTTCTCCGGCAGGCGCCGGGCAGCCGCGCTCGCCGAGGCCCGGCCCTGGTTCGCCCGGCTGGGCCTGGACGGCCTGGAGGGGCGCCGCTCCGGGGAGTTGTCGGGCGGGCAGGCGCAGCGGGTGGCACTGGCCCGCGGCCTGGTGGCCCGGCCCAAGGTGCTGTTCGCCGACGAGCCGACCGGGGCGCTGGACTCGCTGACCGGCGAGCAGGTGATGGAGCTGATGGTGGACGCGGCCCACGAGGAGGGCACCACCGTCGTCCTGGTCACCCACGAGCCCCGGGTCGCCGCGTACGCCGACCAGAAGGCCATCGTCCGGGACGGCAGGGCCAGCCTGCTCACGATCGGACGGACAGCCTCGTGATCGCCTTCGCCCTCCGCCTCGCGGTCAGCGGCGGCCGGGAGGCCCTCGCCCGACTGGTCATGATCGCCGCCGCGGTGGCCATCGGCGTCGGGCTGCTGCTGTCGACCTTCGCCAGCATGAACGCCGTCGAGCGGACCAACCAGCGGCAGGTCTGGCTCGACACCGGCGCCGCCGGCCGTACCGAGCGGGCCTCGGCGGACCCGCTGTGGTGGTGGCCGCACGGCGACTACTACGACGGCAGGTCCCTCACCGAGGTCGACGTCGCCGCGACCGGTCCGACCTCGCCCGTCCCGCCCGGCCTGGCGCACCTGCCGACGCCCGGCGAGTACTACGCCTCTCCCGCGCTGGCCAAGCTGATCCACGACACCCCGGCCGACCAGCTGGGCGACCGTTTCCCCGGTCGGCTCAGCGGCACGATCGGCGACGCCGCCCTGGCCTCCCCGGACTCGCTGATCGCCGTCACCGGCCGTACCCCCGCCCAGATCAAGGGCGCACCAGGGGCGAGAACGGTCACCACCATCGCCGACACCCGGCCACCCGCCTGCGACAGCGGGTGCTGGGACGACGCGGTGCGCGGCGACGCGCTGACGCTCATCTCCTCCGTGGTCGCCGGGGCACTGATCTTCCCGGTGCTGGTCTTCATCGCCACCGCGACCCGGCTGTCCGCCGCCACGCGTGAACAGCGGTACGCGGCGATGCGGCTGGTCGGCGCCACTCCCCGGCAGGTGGCACTGCTGTCGGCGGTGGAGTCCGCGCTGGCGGCGGCCGCCGGGACGGTGGCCGGTTTCGGGCTCTACGCCGCGCTGCGCCCGCTGGTCGCCACCATTCCGCTCACCGGGCAGCAGCGGTTCTTCCGCTCGGATCTGACGCTCAGCGCCCCGCAGGTTCTCGGCGTCATGGTCGGCGTGCCCGTGGCGGCGGCGATCGCGGCGCGCCTCGCACTGCGCCGGGTCACCATCTCCCCGCTCGGCGTGACCCGCCGGGTGACCCCGAGCCCCCCGCGCGCCTGGCGGCTGATCCCGCTGCTGGCGGGCCTGGCCGAACTGGCGTACTTCGTCTTCGCCGGCCGCCGCCCGGCGACCGGGAACGGCCAGACGGCGGCCTACCTCCCCGGCTTCCTGGTGGTGATGCTGGGCCTGGTGATCGCCGGGCCATGGCTGACCATGATCGTCGCCAGGGCGGTCGCCCGGCGCACCCGCCGCCCGGCCGCCCTGATCGCGGTGCGCCGGCTCGCCGACGACCCGAAGGCCGGCTTCCGCGCGGTCAGCGGCCTCGTCCTGGCCCTGTTCGTGACCACCGCGACCGTCAGCATCATCGGCACCATCAACGACCACCGCGGCACGCTGGGTGGTGACCGGCAGACCCGGACGGTGGTGGAGGTCGGCAGCGACGGCCAGGCGCCGCTGGCCGGGGCCGTCCCGGACCGGCTGCTGACCGAGGTGCGCGCGATCCCGGGCGTGCGGGGCGCGGCCGTTGTCCACGCCAACCCCGACGGCGTCGGCAAGCTGGTGCGTCGGAGCGTCCACCCGGGCGATCCACCCCCGGCCGCGCCGGCCCTGGTGACCTGCTCCGACCTGGCGCAGACTCCCATGGTGGGCCGCTGCCCGGCCGGCGCGGGCGTCACGGCCGTCGACTTCTACGCGTTCGTCAGCCTGCAGTCGCACCCGAACCTGCCGTGGCCCGCCGCCGCGATCAGCACCGCAGCCGTCGCCAAGCTGCCCGTACAACTGCTCTACGTGGCCACCGACGGGTCGACAGCCGCCATGGAACGCGTACGGACCCTGCTCACCACCGCCTACCCGCACCAACAGGCCCAAACCGTGGGCGACTGGGGCACCGACTTGCAGCAGGAGCTGGCCGGTTGGCGGCAACTGGCCGACGTGGTGCTGCTGACCACCCTGCCGATCGCAGGCTGCAGCCTGGCGGTGAGCGTGGTCGCGGGCCTCTCGGATCGCCGACGCCCGTTCGCGCTGCTACGGCTCACCGGTGCGCCGCTGCGGCTGCTGCAGCGGGTCATCGGCCTGGAGAGCACACTGCCGCTGCTGGCAGTGTCCGTGATCTCGATCGGTACGGCCTTCGCCGCCTCGGCCCTGTTCCTGAAATCGCAGATGCACTACGACCTGGTGGCGCCGGGCGTGGCGTACTACGCGCTCGTCGCTGTCGGCCTCGTCGCCTCGCTGGGCATCATCGCGTCGACTCTCCCCCTGCTCAGACGCATCACCGGCCCAGCGGCCGCCCGCAACGGCTGACACGCCAACTCCCCGCCAGGGACCCGGACGTCCTTCCCATCGGCGGTCGGGGCTGACGGAGATCTTCGCAACGACGTCGAGGACCGGGCGCGAGGCCATGACGACGCCGCCCCGCACCGGCGCCACGGGCCGCGGACCCGGTTCCGACCAAGAAACCCGAACCAGGGAGGATTCATGACCGTCACGGCGTCCAACAGCCAAGAACCAATGACGCGCCGTCGCATGCTCGGGGCAGCGCTGACCGCCGGAATCGGGGCTGCCGTGCCGCTCGGCGCCGCATCCCACGCGTGGGCGGCTCCGACCGCCTCCGGTCCGGCGCGACTCACCCTGCCTCCGCCCACCGGACCGCACCCGGTGGGCACGGTGCCGCTTCACCTCGTCGACACCTCACGCCCGGATCCCGTGGCCGGCCCGGGGCACTACCGCGAGTTGATGGCCGGCGTCTGGTACCCCGCCCGCAGGGCGGAGGACCTGCCGCGCGCCCCCTGGATGGCCGAGGGCGCGTTACGGGCGTTCCTGACAGACTCCGACTTCCCCATCGACCCCGCCCTCGGCCCGCTCACCGCCGGACACACGGGCGCCCCCGTGCACCGTACGGGCCACCGTCTGCCCGTCATCGTGTACTCGCACGGCTCGGGCAGCCACCGCGGCGACCACACCATCATGGTCCAGGAACTCGCCAGCCACGGGTATGTGGTGGTCACCGTCGACCACACCTACGACACGTTCACCGAGTTCCCCGACGGCCGGGTGGTCACCCCGGGCGCCCACCCGATGTTCCCGAAGGACTTCGCCGCGGACCTCCGGTTCCTGCTCGACTGCGTGGAGATGCTCGCCGCCGGCCGCAGTCCCGACGTCGACGGCAAGCCACTGCCCCAAGGCCTGCTCGGCGCCCTGGACCCCTGCCGCATCGGCGCGTTCGGCTGGTCGAAGGGCGGCACCGCCACCGCGCTCACCATGCTCGCCGACCAGCGCGTCAGGGCCGGGCTCGGCCTCGACGGCCCGATGCAGCCGACCATCACCGCCGACCTGGACCGGCCGTTCATGATGATGACCGCCGTGTTCACCCGGGCCGCCATGCCGGACGTCGCCGAGTTCTGGACGCACCTGCGCGGCTGGCGGCTCGACATCCAGGCCGACGGGGCCATCCACCAGTCGTACGGCGACAACGCGACGCTGATCGCGCAGGCAGGCAGGATCCTCGGCATGACCGACCAGCAGATCCAGGACTGGATCGGCACCCTCGACCCGGCCCGGTCGGTACGGATCCAACAGGCCTACCCGCTCGCCTTCTTCGACCTGCACCTGCGGCACCGCCGAGGGCATCTGCTCGACGGCCCGAGCGCGGCCTTCCCCGAGGTGAAGTTCCTTCCTTGAAGCCCGTGAACCGCGGCGCCCACGTCCCGCGCCGCGGTCCACACGCCCCGACCGCGGGAACTCGTCCCGGACCCGTCCGCCCGGGGGAGGGGCAGGGCGTCAGGTGTCAGCTGATGAGCCTGATCCGGATGGCCAAGACGCCGATAGCTTCCGTCGAGCAGGACGTACCGGGGGATGTGCATGACGCTTACGAGCGCCTCCTGCGCGCCGGCTTCGACAGCCGCCTCATCAGCACCTGAGCCACCTCGCGTCGAACCGTTGGGTGGGGTGTGCGCGATCCGCCGACCGAACTGCTCCCGACCCCCAGGCCCGGGTCGGCGCGCTCAGGGGCGTCGTCCAGGCCCTGCCCGCTCTGGTGGCGGGAACGGTGGTCGAGCAAGGGGGCGAAGCACTCGTCCACGCGCAGTGCGTGAACACCCAGCTCTGCGGTTCGGCGAAGTCGGTGCCGGGCGGCGAGGTCTCGCCACAGACCGCGCACTGCATCGCGTACGTGGTGGGCTCTGCGTCGGGTTCCCGGTCGGGCTGGAGGGTCCACTCCTGGTGGCGCATGATCGTGCGGCTGGTCATCGAACCGCCTCCAGAGCTGTGGCGACGTAGGGGTGCTGGAGAGCAGCGCGGAGGGCCTCAGTGTCGGTGAGGGTGTCGTCGTCAGGCAGCTCGCACCACCCGCCGAACCGGTCGTCGAGCAGTTCCACGCCGGGTGCGACGAGCCAGGAGTTGGTGGAGAGGTGCCGTACCGGAAGATCGTCCCAGCTGGTTGCGGTGCCGGTCGGGACGGCGTAATAGAGACGCCCGTTGGGCCTGTCGTAGAGCACGGGACCGACGGAAGTACCGATGCAGCGCAGATAGGCCAGGGCCAGGAGGCCGATCTCGGCGGAGGTGCGCACGACGTCCCAGCCGTCGCCGACCTTCCGCAGCCGCAGTCCCGGCACGTCGTTCACCATGGGAGCTCTTCGCAACGCATCGCGCACGGACATCACGCATCCCCCTCCGGCCAGAAGCTGTGGCTCGCGCCGAGCGAAGAAGTGGATTCTGCGGTCGGCGTGAAGTGGCGGACCACGATCAGACGAGCGCCTGCATTTGTCATCTGCCGCTTGCGCTCGGTGCCGAGGCCCTTCGGGCCGAGGTGGCTGAGAGCCGGGACCACGGCACCGTAGGCATCGGGGAGTTCGAGCGCGTCGAGCAGACCGACGAAGGCCGGGGACCGGATGATCACAGTGGAGTCGCGTTCGGTGAAGACACCGCACAGGGCCAGTTCGTGCCGTTCGCAGTACTCGGTGAGGCAGTCGACGAGCGCCGCGTGGCGGGGCAGCCCGCCGGCGACGTGGCGTAGGTAGCCGAAGACCTGGGGGAAGGCGACGGGGCGGCGTTCGGTGATGAGGTCGTCGTCCATGCCCATAGCGTCGGCCGTCGTGAACGGCCTCGAAATGACCTGCTGTTGTACTTCCGTTGCACTTCCCCCCCCACGTCGTCACCGACAGTGCTTCCATACGTGACGGAGGGAGGTCATCCGTGGTCAGCGTGCAGCAATGGACAGGTCGGGAGGCGAGCGCCCTGCGCGCCGCGTTGCGTATGAGCACGCGCGCTTTCGCCGAGCACCTCGGTGTCGCGCTGCGCACGGTTGCGAAGTGGGAGAGCCTCGGCGCGGAGACACAGCCCCGACCGGACACCCAGGCCATCCTCGACACCGCACTCGTACGGGCGGATTCCGCCGCCCAAGCCCGCTTCGAGGCAACGCTGTTCCCTGAGCGGAGGAGCGCGCGGCCGGCGGACTACGAGACTTGGACCGAGGACATCGAGCGTGCTGTTGTCTGCATCGGCCGTCAGGACTTCCCGTTCGCCTCAACCCTGTTGAACCGCTGGCTGGGCAGCCGTGCACCCCAGCAGATGGACGACAAGGGTCTCTATTTGTACGGCCGTTCCCTCGTGCTTCTGGGCGACCTCCAGCGCGATCAGGGCGCGATCCTCGGCCCGCTCTCCGCCCGCCACTCCTACCTGACCGCCCGCGGCATGTTCACCGAGCTCGACATCCCACGCCGGGTGGCTCAGATCGAGCTGTCCCTGGCCGTCGTTCAGGAGATGTCGGGCGAGTTGGAATCCTCCGCTCGCCACTACGAACTCCTCGCCGGGGACCAGCGTCTGAGCCCGCGTGACCGTGCCAGGGCGCGGCTGTGGGTGGGTACGGCGCTGAGCAAGGAGGGCGACAACGAGTACG
Organism: Streptomyces fuscichromogenes; assembly: GCF_014645815.1. Classification (GTDB taxonomy): domain Bacteria; phylum Actinomycetota; class Actinomycetes; order Streptomycetales; family Streptomycetaceae; genus Streptomyces; species Streptomyces fuscichromogenes. The sequence goes on from NZ_BMML01000017.1 coordinate 88,207, forward strand.
CCACCAACGCGATGACGGCCGCCACTCGTGCCTTCGAGGACCTGGGCGAGCCGGAGGACTGGTCGGTCGCCCACCAGAAGCTGGCGCTGGCCCATCGCGGTGCCGGCGACCTGAAGCAGGCACTGCACTACATCGACATCGCGCGCACCACCGGCACGGTCGACTCCCCGATGCAGCGGGTGAGGCTGGACACCGCGTACGGGCACATCCTTCTGTCGGATGCGGCGACCCGGAATGATGGGCTGTTCGTCCTCGATCAGGCGGCACAGGTGGCCCGCCAGTACGGGCTGAGCCACCAGCTGCGCAGTATTGAGGGCATCCGAAAGGGCCAGCAAGGATGAGCCAGGGAGTGACAGTGCCGGAGCAGCAGCGCCAGATCACCGACGAGCAGTTCCACGACGCGACGCTGATCTGGAATTACCACCAGATGGGCCACCAGCTGCGGCCCTGCTCGGCGGCGATCGGCCTGGGCAGCCACGACCTCGGGGTCGCGACTACTGCGGCCGACCTTTATCGCGCCGGCCTTATCCCGGTCGTGGTCTTCAGTGGCGGCAACAGCCCCACCACCCGCGCTCGCTTCCCGCGCGGCGAGGCCGTCCACTACCGCGAGCACGCGCTGAGCCTGGGGGTGCCGGACGAGGCGATCATCGTGGAGTCGAAGGCCGCAAACACCGGCCAGAACATCACCTTCTCCCGCGAGCTGCTGGCCGAGGCCAGGGTGGAAGTGCAGTCGCTGCTGCTGATCTCCAAGCCGTACATGGAGCGCCGCTCGTATGCGACCTGCCGCAAGCTGTGGCCCGAGGCTGAGGTCGTGTGCGCCTCCGAGCCGCTGGAGTTGGACGACTACATCAAGTCCATCGGCGACGAGAAGCTCGTCGTCGACATGCTCGTCGGTGACCTGCAGCGGGTGATCGAGTACCCGAAGCTCGGCTTTGCCGTCGAGCAGGACGTACCGGGGGATGTGTATGACGCTTACGAGCGCCTCCTGGGCGCCGGCTTCGACAGCCGCCTCATCAGCACCTGAGCCGCCCAGTACCGATGCATCGGACGGGCTGTGCGCGATCCACCAACCGAACCTGTTTCCCCGGCTGTCCACGCTGGCGAAGCTGTTCTCGGCCGACCTGTGGATCGTCCTGGACGACGTGCAGTTCGCCCGGCGCGACTACCAGCACCGCGCCCGTCTCGCCGCCCTGGACGATCCACCGCGACAGCAGTGGCTCACGCTCCCGACGCACCTTCCCCACGGGCGCCCGACGCTGATCAGCCAGGCACGGCTCGTTGATACGCGTCGCTCGCGCCGGACGGTCCAGCTTCTCGTCCGCCAGTACTACGGCCGCAGCCCCCACTGGGGCGCTGTGTCCGAGGTACTGGACGCGCTCGACGAGTCGGACCGTGTGGCCGACCTGGCGAGGACATCGACGATCGCCCTGCTCAGAGTTCTCGGCTGGTCGGGGAAGGTGCGGGACAGCAGCGAGATCCCGACCCGGCAAGGCCGCTCCGAGCGCCTCGCCGACCTCGTGGCAGCCGCTGGCAGCACCCATTATCTGTGCGGCACCGGTGGTCTGCGTTACCTCGACGCCGGTCCTTTCGACGTTCACGGCATTCCCGTGCTGCCCTTCCATACCCCTGTGGGTAACCCGCTCTGGCGCTGGGCACGTCGATCCAGCAGCCTGTGGGCTCTGAGCAAGATCGGGACCGATGCGCTGGCCGATCAACTGGCCGCCCAACGAGAAGCCCACCATCCTGGGACCCGCGCGTGACCGAGCTCACCACCAAGCCACCGGCCAAGAAGCCCTTCCTGTACGTCGTCGCCTGCGCGTGCGGCATCGCCGGTGACGTCGGCAAACTGATCACCGCCGCGCAGGAACGGAACCGGGCCGTCGGAGACGGCATGCGCGCCCTCCGGCGCGCCTCTACGTCTCCGTGTTCCTGGACGCAGGTCGACGACGCCTTCACCGAGGAAACAGATGCGGAACCCGAGCCGGAAGACGACGACGCCCCCCGCCCAGGGCACATCAGCCCCCCCCCACGCGAAACCAATGTGCCCTGGCCGCCTGACGGCCCCTCTCCGGCACCAAAAAGGGCGAGGCCCGAAGACCCCGCCCGAAACCAGTGAAACTCCAGGTCAGGGCCACACCAGGCAGTACGGCTGATGCCCCGCCTCATGCAGCCGATGGCTGAAGTCCTGCCACTCGTGCAGCAGCTGGTACACGTTGAACGCGTCCCTCGGGCCGCCGCGGTCCGGGACCGTCGACCAGATGAAGGCCGCCGCGCCCACCGCTTCCTCGCCGATGCCGCGCAGCGGATCGACCACCGTCATGGGGAGCTTCACGACCGCGTAGTCGGGGTGCAGCACCACCAGCTCCAGCGGCGGCACCTTGTGCAGCGGCACGCCTTCGATGCCCGTCAGTACCATCGCGGCCATCGTCTCCGGCTTGATCTTCGTGAACATGCCGTTCATGCCGAGCTCGTCGCCGCCGAGTTCCTCGGGGCGCATCGAGATCGGGACACGAGCCGCGGTCGCGCCGTCCGGTGCGCCGAAGTATTTGTACGTCACCCCCACCCGACCACCATTCCTGCTCCCGGTCTGCAGACGGTCGATCCGTCGCTCGCTCAGCTGGTCCCGATCCCTCTGATCGCGGTCCCGCTGATCGATACGTCGATCGCGCCGCTCCGACTCACCCGGTACGCCCTGTTCCTGACGTGCTGCTTCGGCCGATTCCTCCGCGTCGCGCCGGTGCCTTCCCCGCTCGGCACGTCGAGGACCCAGGTCATCGGTCCCCTCGCCCAGTCCGCCACCGCGATGCATATCTCCACCCGACTGCTTTTCTAGGACGCGTGGCCCCCGCCGCGCAACCCGATCATCGTGTCAGTGACCTCCCCCACGGCCGCCCGCCGAAACGTGCGTCGAAACATCAGTCCGCAGGATCTTTACAGCCTCCGGCCGCCTGCGTGCCGGATGAGCTGGGTGTATCGGGTCACAGTCTCGCAGATGCCCCGGCCGCCGCGCGGGGACCGCCGCCCACCGCTGCGAGGAGAGCACCGTCCTCCGCCTACCCTGAGGAGGTCACCCAGCATCCGGAGTCCGAGAAGTCGGAGAAGTCGCACGTCATGAGTGCCCAGAGCGAAACGCCCTATCCCTACGACGCGCCCGTCTCACAGGCGCTCTTCGACCGCGCCTCCGCCGTCACGCCCGGCGGCGTGAACTCCCCGGTGCGCGCCTTCCGCGCCGTCGGCGGCACCCCCCGTTTCATGGTCTCCGGCAAGGGGCCCTACCTGACGGACGCCGACGGGCGCGAGTACGTCGACCTCGTGTGCTCCTGGGGGCCGATGATCCTCGGCCACTCCCACCCCGAGGTCATCGCCGCCGTCCAGGACGCCGTCTCCCGCGGTACCTCCTTCGGTACGCCCGGTGAGGGCGAGGTCGCCCTCGCGGAGGAGATGGTCGCCCGGATCGAGCCCCTGGAGCAGGTGCGGCTGGTCAGCAGCGGGACGGAGGCGACCATGTCCGCCATCCGGCTCGCCCGCGGGTTCACCCGGCGCACCAAGGTGATCAAGTTCGCCGGGTGTTATCACGGGCATGTCGACAGCCTGCTGGCCGCCGCCGGCTCCGGCGTCGCCACCTTCGCGCTGCCGGACACCCCCGGTGTCACCGGTGCGCAGGCCGGCGACACCATCGTGCTGCCGTACAACGACCTCGAAGCCGTGCAGGAGGCCTTCCACCGGCACCCGGGGGAGATCGCCTGCGTGATCACCGAGGCCTCGCCGGGCAACATGGGTGTCGTGCCGCCCGCGCCCGGGTTCAACCAGGGACTCAAGAACGCCTGCCGCGAGAACGGCGCCCTCTACATCTCCGACGAGGTCATGACCGGGTTCCGGACGAGCCGGGCCGGGTGGTTCGGGATCGACGGGGTGGTGCCCGACCTGATGACCTTCGGGAAGGTGATGGGGGGTGGGTTCCCGGCCGCGGCCTTCGGCGGGCGGGCGGACGTCATGGCGCACCTCGCCCCGGCCGGGCCCGTCTACCAGGCCGGCACCCTCTCCGGTAACCCCGTCGCCACCGCCGCCGGACTCGCCCAGCTGCGGCTGCTCGACGACGCGGCGTACGACAGGGTCGACGCCGTGTCGGAGCAGATCCAGGGGCTCGTCGGCGAGGCGTTGAACAAGGAGGGCGTCGCGCACCAGGTGCAGACCGCCTCCAACATGTTCTCCGTCTTCTTCACCAACCGTCCGGTGCGCAACTACGAGGACGCGCGCGGCCAGGAGTCGTTCCGGTTCACCGCCTTCTTCCACTCCCTCCTCTCCGACGGTGTCTACCTGCCGCCGTCGTCCTTCGAGTCCTGGTTCGTCTCCACGGCCCACGACGAGCGGGCCGTCCAGAAGATCGCCGACGCCCTTCCGGCGGCGGCCCGAGCAGCCGCGGAGGCCACGGCAGCATGAGCGAGCAGCGCGAGCAGGACATCACCGTGGTGCATGTGATGCGGCACGGGGAGGTCGCCAACCCGGAGGGTGTGCTGTACGGCAGGCTGCCCGGCTACCACCTCTCCGAGCTCGGGCGGCAGATGGCCGACCGGGTCGCCGAGCACCTCGCCGCCCGGGACGTCAGCCACGTCGTCGCCTCCCCGCTGGAGCGCGCCCAGGAGACGGCCACCCCGATCGCCAAGGCGCACGGGATCGACCTCGCCACCGACGAGCGGCTCATCGAGGCCGAGAACATCTTCCAGGGCAAGACCTTCGGGGTCGGCGACGGGGCGCTGAAGAACCCGGCCAACTGGAAGTACCTCGTCAACCCGTTCCGGCCGTCCTGGGGTGAGCCGTACGTCGACCAGGTCGTGCGGATGAGGGGCGCGCTCGACGCGGCCAGGGACCGGGCGCGCGGGCACGAGGCGGTGCTGGTCAGCCACCAGCTGCCGATCTGGATCCTGCGGTCGTACGTCGAGAAGCGCCGGCTGTGGCACGATCCGCGCAGGCGGCAGTGCACCCTCGCCTCCCTGACGACGTTCACGTACGAGGGCGACAGGATCGTTTCCGTCGGGTACTCCGAGCCGGCCATCGACCTCGTCCCGGCGCACCTGCGTGCCGGCGCCAAGCCGGTGAAGGGGAAGGACAAGGCCTTCGGCGCGTAGCCGGTCCGAGGGCCGTGGAACCCGGCTTCATTAAATTAGTCTGAAAATATGTGGTTCCTTGCGGAACCTCCGCGTTCGTCCCGGCCTCTGAGTGGGTGACCACCAGAGGCCGTGACGAATCGGGGAACCATGCGGACCTTCACCCGAAGGGGACTACTCGGCGTCGGCGCGGGCGCCGCGGCCGGACTCGGCCTCGCCGGCTGCGGCACGCACACATCGTCGGACGGTTCGGACCATGCCGGCGGTTCCACCGGGCGTCCCTCGAAGACGCCCGCCGCGAAGCCGACCGCGACCGCCCGTCCCCTCGGCGACGGCTCCACCTCCCGCACCGGCAGGCAGCCGCACCAGCCCGCCGCCCCGGAGCCGCTGGAGCCGGGACAGACCCCGCCGCAGTTCGTGATCTTCTCCTGGGACGGCGCCGGCGAGGTCGGCAACGGCCTCTTCCCGCGCTTCCTCGACCTGGCCAAGGAACACGGCGCGTCGATGACCTTCTTCCTCTCGGGGCTGTACCTCCTCCCCGAGTCGAAGAAGCGGCTCTACAACCCCCCGAACAACCCCCGCGGTGCCTCCGACATCGGCTACCTCACCGACGAGCACGTCAGGGCGACCCTCACCAACGTCCGCCGCGCCTGGCTCGAAGGCCACGAGATAGGCACCCACTTCAACGGCCACTTCTGCGGCGGCTACGGCACCGTCGGCAACTGGACGCCCAAGCAGTGGCGCAGCGAGATAGACCAGGCCAAGGCGTTCGTGAAGGAGTGGCGGACCAACACCGGCTGGACCGACCTGCCCGCGCTCCCCTTCGACTACGACAAGGAGCTGGTCGGCGGCCGTACCCCCTGCCTGCTCGGCCAGAACAACCTGCTGCCCACCGCCCGCGAGCTCGGCTGGCGCTACGACGCCTCCTCGCCCGGCGGCCGCCAGGTCTGGCCGGACAAGAAGCTGGGCGTGTGGGACCTGCCGTTGCAGCAGATACCTTTCCCCGGCCGCTCCTTCGAGGTCCTCTCCATGGACTACAACATGCTCGCCAACCAGTCGGTCAACTCGACCAAGGCCCCCGCCTACAACTACCCGGGCTGGCGGACCCAGTCGGCCCAGGCGTACACAGCCGGATTCGAGCGGGCGTACACGACGAACCGGGCGCCCTTCTTCATAGGCAACCACTTCGAGCAGTGGAACGGCGGCATCTACATGGACGCCGTCGAGCAGGCCTTCAGGCACATCGCCCGGGAGAAGGAGAAGGGCGCCGACGTCCGGATGGTCTCCTTCCGGCAGTTCGCGGACTGGATGGACGTACAGCGTCCCGAGGTGCTGGCCAAGCTGCGCACCCTGGACGTGGGACAGCGGCCCGCCGCCGGCTGGAAGACCTTCCTGAAGCAGGGCGCGGCCGCCTGAGGCGTCCGTCAGGGGGGTGCGCAAGATCCCCAGAACGGGCATGCGAAACTTTTCACATGAGTACCCGTAGCCGCGCCCTCCTGCTCGGCGCCATGGCCGCCACGGCGGCCCTGACCCTGTCCGCGTGCGGCAACGGCGGCACCTCCGGCGGAGGCGGCAACACCAACTTCGTCACCGGCAAGGACGGCATCGACACGGTCGCTCAGGGCCACCGCGCGGCGGCCCCCGACCTGTCCGGGAAGACCATCGACGGCAGCACCCTCGACGTCGCCGACTACAAGGGCAAGGTCGTCGTCATCAACGTCTGGGGCTCCTGGTGCAGCCCCTGCCGGGCCGAGGCGCCCTACTTCGCCTCCGTCTCCAAGGAGTACGCGGGCAAGGGCGTCCAGTTCGTCGGCATCAACACCCGCGACACCAGCACCGGTTCCGCGGTCGCCTTCGAGAAGCAGAACGGCATCGACTACCCGAGCCTGTACGACCCGACGGGCAAGCTGATGCTCCGCTTCAAGAAGGGCACGCTCAACCCGCAGGCCATCCCCTCCACCCTGGTGCTCGACCGGCAGGGGAAGATCGCGGCGCGCTCGCTGGCGGCGCTCAGCGAGGAGAACCTGCTGAAGATGCTCAAGCCCGTGGTCGCGGAGAAGTGACGTGAGCGCACTCCTCACGGTCGCGGCCGACGGCCACAACGAGACCGTCCTCAACGGCGCCCTGGTGCTCGCCCTGCCGATCGCGCTGCTCGGCGGACTCGTCTCCTTCTTCTCGCCGTGCGTGCTGCCCCTCGTCCCCGGCTACCTCTCGTACGTCACCGGGGTCGCCGGCACCGATCTCGCGGACGCCCGGCGCGGCCGGATGGCCACGGGCGCCGCCCTCTTCGTGCTCGGTTTCACCGCCGTGTTCGTCTCGGGCGGTGCGCTCTTCGGCTACTTCGGCTCGACGCTCCTGGAGCACTCCAGCGGACTCAGCAAGGTGCTCGGCGTGCTGATGATCGCCATGGGCGTCTTCTTCATGGGCCTGATGCCCTGGTTCACCCAGCGCGAGTTCCGCTTCCACCGGCGGCCGGTGGCCGGTCTGATAGGGGCACCCGTGCTGGGCGCGCTGTTCGGGATCGGCTGGACCCCGTGCATCGGCCCGACGCTCTCCTCCGTGATCGTGCTGTCCTCCCAGCAGGGCAGCGCCGGCCGCGGTGCCATACTGACCGTCGCCTACTGCCTGGGCCTCGGTGTGCCCTTCGTGGTCACCGCGGTCGCCTTCCGCAAGGCGCTCGGCGCCTTCGGCTGGGTCAAGCGCCACTATGTCTGGGTGATGCGCATCGGCGGCACGATGATGATCGTGACCGGTGTGCTGTTGCTGACCGGGGCCTGGGACGGTCTCGTGCAGGACATGCAGTCCTGGTCCGCCGGCTTCACTGTGGGGATCTGATCGATGAGCGACACCACGACCGACACCACGACCGACAACGGCGAGCAGGACCAGCAGGACCTCGGGGCCGCCGGCTCCCAGCTCTCCACCGCTCCCGCCGAGCCGCCGGCCGCACCCGGCCTCGGGGTGATCGGCTGGGCCCGCTGGTTCTGGCGGCAGCTCACCTCGATGCGGGTCGCGCTGCTGCTGCTCCTGCTGCTGTCGCTGGGCGCGATCCCCGGCTCGCTGATCCCGCAGAGCGGCGCCGACATCAACAAGGTCGCCGACTTCCAGAAGACCCACAAGACGCTGTCGCCGATCTACGACAGGCTCGGCCTGTTCCACGTCTACAGCTCGGTGTGGTTCTCGGCGATCTACATCCTGCTCTTCGTCTCCCTCGTCGGCTGCATCATCCCGCGCGCCTGGCAGTTCGTGGGCCAGCTGCGCGGCCGCCCGCCGGGCGCCCCGAAGCGGCTGGACCGGCTCCCGGCGTACACGACGTGGCGGACGGCGGCCGCGCCGGAGGAGGTCCGCGAGGCGGCCCTCGGACTCCTGAAGAAGCGGCGCTTCCGCGCGCACCTCGCCGGGGACGCGGTCGCCGCCGAGAAGGGCTACGTCCGGGAGTTCGGCAACCTGGTCTTCCACATCGCGCTGATCGTGCTGCTGATCGCGTTCGCCTCCGGCCAGATGTACAAGTCGGACGGCACCAAGCTGGTCGTCGAGGGCGACGGGTTCGCCAACTCGATCCTCCAGTACGACGACTTCAAGTCCGGCTCCATGTTCAGCACCGACGACCTGGTGCCGTTCAGCTTCGACCTGAAGAACTTCCACGCGACCTACCAGACCAGCGGCCCCAGCAAGGGCACCCCGGTCACCTTCGCCGCCGACATCGACTACAGCGAGGGGGCCTACGGCAGGTCGAAGCGGACCACCATCAAGGTGAACGAGCCGCTGCACATCGGCGACGCCAAGGTCTACCTCGTCAGCCACGGCTACGCCCCCGTCATCACCGTCCGCGACAGCAAGGGCAAGGTCGTCTACCACGACGCCGTCCCGATGCTCCCGCTCGACGCCAACATCAGCTCCCAGGGCGTGGTGAAGGTGATGGACGGCTACCGGAGCGCCCAGGGCGTCAGCGAGCAGCTCGGCATCCAGCTGTTCTTCGTGCCGACCTACGGCGGCGGCTCCTCCGTCCTCTCCACCTTCCCGGCGCTGGAGAACCCGGTGCTGAACCTGGCGCCGTACCACGGCGACCTCGGCGTCAACTCGGGCATCCCGCAGAGCGTGTACCAGCTCGACAAGACGCACCTGAAGGAGTTCAAGGACTCCGCGGGCAAGCAGTTCCGGGACAACCTGAAGCCCGGCCAGACCATGCAGCTGCCGAACGGCGCCGGTTCCGTGACGTTCGAGAAGGGCGTCAGGGAATGGGCCGGCTTCGAGATCGTCCAGGAGCCCGGCAGCAGCTGGGCGCTGGGCGGTGCGCTCGCCGCGATCTTCGGCCTCGCCGCCTCGCTGTTCATCCAGCGCCGCCGGGTGTGGGTGCGCGCGGTGCCGGGCCCCGACGGCGTCACGGTGGTCGAGATGGCGGGGCTCGGCCGCAGCGAGTCCGCGAAGGTGCCCGAGGAACTGGGCGACCTCGCGGGAATCCTCTACGACCAGGCGCCGGGGGCTCCCGACCCCGACGACTCCTCACCCTCACCCTCCCCCGACCCCGAAGTCGTACCTGCCGAAGGGGCTGAGAAGCGATGACTTCCGCCGCCGCACACGCGCTCGACGTGACCACGCTCGCCGCGACCAACGAGCATCTGGCGAGCATGAGCAACACGCTCGTCTACTCCTCGATGGCCGTCTACACGCTGGCCTTCTTCGCCTACATCTTCGAGTGGCTGCTGGGCAGCCGCAGCCGGGTGGCGCGCACCGCCAACGCGCTCACCACCAAGACGGACACGAAGACGGCGCCCGCCGTCACGGTCAAGAAGGCCGGCGGCACCGCCGTACTGGAGCGCCCGCAGGTCGTGGTCCGCTCCGCGGCGGGCTCCCGGGACGTGCCGGACGGGCCCGGCGCGCACGGCGGCGACGAGCAGGGCGACCTCTACGGCCGGATCGCGATCTCCCTCACGGTCCTCGCCTTCCTCGTGGAGCTGGCGGGCGTGGCCACCCGCGCGGCCTCGGTGCAGCGGGCGCCGTGGGGCAACATGTACGAGTTCAACATCACGTTCTCCACGGTCGCGGTCGCCGTCTACCTGACGCTGCTGGCCCTGCGGAAGAACGTCCGCTGGCTCGGCCTCTTCCTGATCACCACGGTCCTGCTGGACCTCGGCCTCGCGGTCACCGTCCTCTACACGGCGAGCGAGCCGCTGGTCCCGGCCCTGCACTCGTACTGGCTCTACATCCACGTCTCGACCGCGATCTTCTGCGGCGCGGTCTTCTACGTCGGCGCGGTCGCCACGATCCTGTACCTCTTCAAGGACGCGTACGAGAGCAAGCTGGAGAACGGCGGCAAGCCCGGCAGCTTCGCCACCTCCGTCCTGGAGCGGCTGCCCGCCTCGGCGTCCCTGGACAAGTTCGCCTACCGCGTGAACGCGGCCGTCTTCCCCCTCTGGACCTTCACGATCATCGCGGGCGCGATCTGGGCGGGCAGCGCCTGGGGCCGCTACTGGAACTGGGACCCCAAGGAGACCTGGTCCTTCATCACCTGGGTCGCCTACGCCTGCTACCTGCACGCCCGCGCCACCGCCGGCTGGAAGGGCCGCAAGGCCGCCTACCTGGCGATGATCGCCTTCGGCTGCTGGCTCTTCAACTACTACGGCGTCAACATCTTCGTGACCGGCAAGCACTCGTACGCGGGCGTCTGAGCCGCCCAGGGGCGACACTGGTGCCATGACCGGTTCCGTCGAACAGGGCACCAGTCAGACCCACGGGAGAACGCACATCCTCCACTTCCTGGTCCGGCTCCCCGGGGCGCCGCACCAGGTCTGGCCCAGGCTGACGACCCCGGACGGCCTGGCCGCCTGGTTCACCGCCGCCGACGTCCTGCAACCCCGCCTCGGAGGCACGGTCACCCTCCGCGACCTGGGCACGGGCCGGGTCACGGCGTGGGACGTGGACCGGGTCGCCGAGTACACCGTGGAGAACGGCGGACGGATCCGCTTCCACCTGGAGCGCGACGGGGAGTCGGCCAGCGCCCTGCGCTTCACGCACGAGTTCAAGGGCGAGGCGGACTCGGAACAGGGCTGGCGGACCAGATTCGAACGCCTGATTGATATCAGCGCTCCGTAGGAGCCGGGAGCGCTTCACCCGCGCAGCCCGGGATACCGGTGCGAGAGTTCCGTGCGGTTGTGGACGCCCAGCTTGCGGTAGACGTTGCCGAGGTGGAACTCCACCGTCCTCGGGCTGAGGAACAGCGCCGAGGCGGCCTGCTTGTTGGTGGCTCCTGCGACGACCGCCCGGACGACCTGGAACTCCTGCGGAGTCAGCTCCCCGGGTACCGGCCGGACGGTCTCCCCGGTCGCCGTCAGCTCCCGGTGGCAGCGCTCCGCCCAGACCCGGGCGTCCAGCCGCTCGAAGCCGTCCAGCGCGCTCCGCAACTGCTCGCGTGCCCTCGTCCGCTGTCCCGCACGGCGCAACTGCTCCCCGTAGACGAGCCGGGTCCGGGCGGTCTCCAGCGGGCAGGGCACGTCGGCATGGAGTGCCAGTGCCTGCTCGAAGCAGTCCTCCGCCCCCTTTCCGGCGGCCAGGCCACGCAGTCTGAGGGCGATCGCGGCATGCAGCGGAAGGTGCACCTGCCCGGCGTGCCGGGCCAGGGACACCCGGGCCCCCTCCGGCAGCGGCAGTCCGCTGCGTATCCGTGCCTCGATGGCGTCGAAGTCGCTGTCGAGCAGACTGTCGGGATCGTCCGCGGACGTGGACATCGCTCCCTCGCGGAACCGGCGCAGCGCCTCCGGATAGTCGCCGATGCTCAGTTCCAGCAGGCCCAGGGCCTCACTCGCGTCCCGCGGGTAGTCGGTGTCGGCGCGTTTCAGCGCCAGCGCCCGCCGCCCGTGCTCCCGGCAGAGCTCCGCCTTGCCGCGTACCGCCTCGACGTGCGCCAGGGCGGACAGGGACAGGTACTGCCAGAACTCGTTGCCGGTGAGCGCGGCCAGTTCGACGGCCTCGGTGGCTGCCGCCCGTGCCGCCTCGGTACGGCCGGTGAACACGTCCGCGTACGAGGAGACGCACAGCGCGAAGGGCAGCATGCCGAGCGCTCCGGCCGCCCGCAGCCGCTCCAGCAACGTTTTGACGGTCCGCCGGCCCGGCAGCTGCCCGCCGGTCCGGTTCAGGGCCGCCGCCGGGCAGTTCCCCGACCGGTCCCGGCCCGTGGAGCCCTCCCCCAGGCGCAGCAGGGTGATGCCGCGGATCAGGGCGGCGGCGGGGTCACCGGACAGCAGCGACGCGAGGGCGGCGTCCGCGAACAGCTCGGAGCTGCACCGCGGGTGTGCGTCGCAGAGTTCCTCGGCGGCCTGGAACACGGACCGGCGGGCCAGGGCGGGATGTCCGGTGAACAGCTCGGCGCGGCCGGGCCCGGCGGCCGCCTCCGCACCCGGTCCGGCCCCGTCGGCCAGGAGGCCGGCCCCCACGAGGAGGTTGCGGGCGTGCGGGTCCCGTCCGCAGCAGAGGGTGTCCGAAGCCGTCGCGGTGAGCCGCAGGAACCGGCCGGGCTCCCCGACGCCGAGCGCCACCGGCCGCTCCCGTGCGGCCGCCGCCGGCAGCGGGTGACGCCCGCTCAGCTGCGGGCCGGTGAGCCCGTCCACCAGTTCGAGCAGCGCCCTCGGCCTGCCGGCGCCGTCCAGCGCGAGCCGGTGCACCACGTCCTTGTGCGGTCGCACCCCGGTCCGGTCGGCGACCAGCTCACCGACGGCCGTCTCCACCAGCGCGGCCACCTCCAGCACGGGGAGCGCGACGATCAGCCGGTCGACCGCCGGATCCGGCCGGGTCGTGACCAGCATGCCGATGTCCTCGGCCAGCAGCCGGCGGGCCGCGAAGGCCAGGGCCTCGGCGGACCAGGGGTCCAGGTCGTGCAGGTCGTCCACGGCGACCAACAGCGGGCGTTCCCCGGCGAGTTCGGCGAGCAGGCTCAGGGTCGCGGCGCACACCCCGAGGCGGTCGGCGGCGGGCCGGGCGGGCCCCAGGGCGACAGCTCCGCGCAGTGCCTCGGCCTGCGCCGCCGGGAGCCGGTCGATGAGGTGGGCGTCGGAGCGGACGAGCTGGCAGAGGCCGGCGAACGCGAGGTGCTTCTCCGGACCCCAGCCGCGCAGCCAGAGCACCCGCATGCCCTGCGCGCGGGCCGCGTCGGCACCGTGGCGCAGCAGCGCGGTCCTGCCGATGCCGGCGTCGCCCCGCAGCACCAGGACCCGGCTTCTGCCCCGGCGGGCGTCCAGCACCAGTCGGCCGATCCGCTCCGTCTCCGTGCGCCGTCCGAAGAGCATGGCCCAGGGTAGGACGGGCCGCACCCCGGGGGCGGGGCGGCTGAGGGGCAGTGAGGTGTCTCGGGCGGTACGGGCTGCGGAGGTCGGCAACCTCCCTCATCCGGACCCGGGCGGCGTACGCGGTGTGTCGTAGCGGATCCGTACCGGCAACCCCGGGGATTTCCCCGGGGCGGTCCGGGGAGCCGTCGACCTACGGTGAGGGCACTCGACTTCAACGGGGAAGGAGAAGTGGGATGCCCGAGGAATACAACGCGCGGATCAAGGCACTCTCGGTGGTGAGGAAGGGTACGTCCTTCACGGTGGACGTCCTCGGTGTCAACGACGACTTCGACGTGGTCGCGGACATCGAGGTGGGGGCGTCGTTCAACGCCGTCAGCAGCCGCATCCAGGTCTGGGCGTCGGTCGGCAACCAGACCCAGCTCGTCCAGGTCCAGGTCCAGGGGTACGACCAGCCGGCGATTCCCGTGAACGGGACCCGCGCCGAACCGATCCGCATCCCCTTCAACGCTCTCGACGCCACCAAGGTGACCGAGGGCGACCTCCTTCAGGCGGTCGCCACCCTCAAGGTCATCGCGGGGGCGCTGTCCGACGTCTCCCATGCCAGGAGCGAGCCGTTCGTCTACGCCTCGTGAGCCACACGTGACGCGCGCCGCGGCGGCACCCGACCGCCGCGGCGCCCGGACGTCCGGGCGGGGCGGGTCACGAAACCGGCCCGGTCGCGGGCCGGTTCTGAACGGGTGCGGCCGGTGTCCACCGTCTGCGGGCGTCGAGGAACTTCCGCCGGGCGACCACCCGTGCCGTGCGGGACGGCACCGGCACCCTCGGGTACAGGCAGGCGTACAGCCGCGCCTCGTGCAGCGCCCTGGCCAGCCCCTCGGAGGTGAGCACGAAGCCGCCGGTGCCGCCGTCGGGGGTGCGTTCGCGGGTGATCAGGCCCTGTGCGGCCAGCCCCTGCCAGGCCTCCGGTTCACCGAAGTCGAGCAGGCGCCCTTCCGGTACCGCCTCGGCGTTCAGCAGCCGTACCAGCAGGCGCCACTGCCGGCTGGTCATCGCCTCGGCGAGGAACCGGGTCCAGGAGGCGGCCGCCTGGACCGCGGCCCGGTCTATCCGCTCGGTCAGCAGCTCTATCCGGCTCCGCGCCCGGCGGATGTCGTCCTCGTCCTGGCCGTAGGCGGCGGTCGCCTCCTCCCCGGCGCGCTCCCGGAGATCACCGCGCAGCCGCCCCAGCTCATGGTCGACCAGCCGGCAGGTCGTCCCGGCCGAACGCCTCAGCAGCCGGGCCAGGGCGCGCAGTTCGGGCTCGTCGGTGCCGACGCCGGCCGGCCGGCCGGTCTCGTGGGCGCGGCGGAACAGGGCGGCCAGCAGCCGGGTGATCTCCTGGCGCCGCTCGGCCGCCTGCGGATGCGAGTCGAGCGAGCGGTGGACGGTGCGCGGGCTGACCGCGAAGACCTCGGCGAGCCGCTGCGGCAGGGTGGCGTACCGGCGGGCCGGGAGTTTGGCGTGCAGTTCCAGGTCCCGGTAGGTGTTCCGGCTGATGCCGAGCCGGTCGGCCGCCTCGGCGCTGGTGAGGCCCGCCGCGACCCGCAGCCGGCGGATGCCGTCCGCCGCGTCGGGCACCGCCGGGCACAGTCGGCGCGGCGGGATGCCGAAGACCCCGGCGAGCTGCTCGATGCGCCGCGGCTCGGGCACCGAGGTGCCCTTCTCGTAGGCGAGGATCCGGGACTTGGAGGTGCCGACGCGACGGGCCAGTTCGGCCGCGCTCAGCAGCCGGCCCTCGACGGGCCGCCGTCGTCGTACCTCGCGCAGTGCCGCGTTGCTGAAGGGTGCCGTGCCACGGGCCATGAGAACGCCTTCCCACGCGCGTCACGCCGGACGCGCGCGCGGGAGCGGTACCGTTTCGGCCCGGTCGCCGGTGGCCGCACACCCGGTGGGGGTGTCCGGCGTGCCGGGCGCGCCGCAGGCAGAGTGGTCTCCTGGTACCGTCTAGGGTTCGAGAGGGTTCTCCAAGTGGTGCCCCGCACGGCAGTATCGAGGAGTGCGGAGCACGTGACGCGGGGATCCCGTCGAACTCCCGCGGGTGTTCCGTGCGTGAGTGCGTATGTACGGGTCTGGAGAGTTCGCGGGCCCGCGCCCTGGCGATGTTTTGCCCACCGGTCCAGGACGCGGACCCAGTTGGCCGACCCGGCAGTGTGCGGTGGGTGAGGCGCCTACCTCATCCGCCGCACCCGCGCCAGAGCCCGATGAGCCCGATCGCGACGCCGACCGCGTCGATGACCAGCTGCACGTGCTCCCAGCGCAGGTTCGTACCGTCAGGGTGATCCGGCTCCTCGGCACCGGACGGCTGATCGGGAGGTTCTCCCGGCTCCTCCGACTCGGTCTCCTCGGCGTTGGCCATGGATCCTTTCTCCTTTCTCTCGGTGGCACGACAGCAGGCTGGATCGTTCTGCCTGCTGGCCTGCCCCCGGGAGGGGAGTGCGACCACACTACCGAGTTCCTCGTGGCTTGCTGTGACCCTTCTCGAACACACAGTGCTCAAAAACCAGCTCGAACGGTCCGGCGCAATCGGAATCCCAACTCCACTTCCGTTCCGCCCCCTTGAAGGAACGTCAAACCACCTGCTGGGAGCCGGTTACCGGGAGGGCGTCCCGCGGCGGAGAGTGCAAACGGCCGCAGATCGATCCGGTCATCCACGCAAACCGAATCGATCTGTGATGTGCGACACACGGAGGCCGGGTGCCCGGCCTCAGCCGACCGTGATGGAATCCAGCTTCTCCCGCAGGTAGACGTGCGAGTCGACCGGCGGGTACGCCACCCGGCCGACCGGCGCCGGGACCGACTCGACGGTGGTGCCCGGGGTGCACTCACCGAAGTAGACGAGGGACATCAGCTCCTCGGCGGGTGCGTCGGTGGGCGGCGGCAGCACCCGGTGCCGCCCCGACCGCCACCGATCGCCGGTCCAACGGGCCATCAGGTCACCGATGTTGATGGTGAACGCGGCGGGATCGAAGGGCGCGTCCTCCCATCCGCCCTCGTCCGTGTACACCTGCAACCCGCCCTTGCCGGCCTGCCGGTCCAGGATGGTCACCGTCCCGAAGTCGGTGTGCGGGCCGATCCGGAACTGGCCGGGCTCCGCCTCGCCGATGACGTCCGTCCCCGGATACCAGTTGATGTTGAAGCCGTACGTCGGATGGTCCATGTGCCGGGAGAAGAAGTCGGGTTCGAGCCCGAGCGCGTACCCCAGCAGGGACAGCAGCTCCTTCTCCAGCGCGGCCATCCGCTCCAGGTACTCCTCACCGCGCGTCCGGAGTTCGGGGATCTCCGCCGGCCACACGTTGGGGGCGTACCACTCGGCGTTGACGGCCGGGTCCTCGAAGGGTTCGTCGGTCGCGAAGGTCAGCGACTCCTTGAGGTCCGGCGGGGTCTCGGTGCCCTCCGAGTAGCCGTTGGCCTCGGCCTTCGGGCCCAGCCACCCCCGTCCGCCGACCTTCACCTCGTACGCCGCCTTCACCTCGGCCGGCAGCGCGAAGAACGCGCGGGCGGCCTCCCGTACGGCGTCGCGCAGCTCGTCCTCGACCCCGTGCCCGGTGACGAGCAGGAAGCCGGCGGTCCGCAGGGCCGCGTCGACGGTCCGGGCGGTCTCCCGCCGGCCGTCCTCGTCGCCGTCGAGCCAGGGGCGCAGGTCGATGGTGGGGATACGGGGGCTGGGGCTGTTGGTGTCACTCACCGATGTCCTCGTTCCACAGGGCCGGGTTGCCGTTGATGAAGTCGTGCATCATGGCGACGCACTCGGGGTCGTCCAGCAGGACGATCTCCACGCCGTGCTCGGCGAGCCAGTCGTGGCCGCCGTGGAAGGTGGCCGCCTCGCCGATCACGACCCGGGAGATGCCGAACTGGCGGACCAGGCCGGAGCAGTACCAGCACGGTGACAGGGTGGTCACCATGGTGGTGCCCCGGTACGTACGCTGCCGTCCCGCCGCCCGGAAGGCGGCCGTCTCCGCGTGCATGGAGGGGTCGTCGTCCTGCACGCGCCGGTTGTGCCCGCGGCCGAGCAGCGCGCCGTCGGCGCCGTAGAGCGCGGCGCCGATCGGGATGCCCCCCTCGGCGAGCCCGCTGCGGGCCTCGGCGACGGCGGTGGCGAGCCAGGTGTGGGCTTGCGACTGATCCATGTCTTCACTCTCCTGTGGCCGAAACACGAGGGCAACGTGCGGAAAGTACCCTCCGGGCAACCCCCGGCCGGACGAAATGTCAGCGGCCGGGCCCGTCCCCTGGAGGTCGCCGTGCCCGCACTCACCCTCCGCGAAGTCCTCGCCCTCGACCCCGTGCGGGCGGCCCGCCCCGAACTGCTCGCCGGGGAGGGCGCCCTGGACCGCCCCGTGCGCTGGGTGCACTCCAGCGAGGTCTACGAGGGCGCCAACTTCCTCGACGGCGGCGAACTGCTCCTCACCAACGGCTTCGGCCTGACCGACGCCGCCGACGAGGTCCGCCGCCGGTACGTACGGGAGCTGGCGGCGCGCGGTGCGGCCGGGCTCGCGGTGGAGGTCGGGCGGGCCCTGCCCAGCATGCCGCCGGAGGTGACCGACGAGGCCCGCCGCCTCGGCCTGCCGCTGCTCGCCCTGCACCGGGTGGTGCCCTTCGTGCGGATCGCCGAGGCCGCCAACCGGGCGATCGTGGCCCGGGGTCTGTCCGGCCGCCGTACGCTCGTCCGGCCCTGGGGCGACGACCACGCGGCGGCGCTGCTCGCCGACCTGGCCGACGGGCAGGCCCTCAACCAGCCCGAGGTGGAGGCGCGGGCCGCGCTCGCCGGGTTCCACCCCGGTCCCGGCGCCCGGCTCCTCGGCGTCTCGCTGCACGGCAGCCGGGGCGTGGGCGCGGTGGACCGGGCGGTACGGGTGCTGGGCGGGGCCGGGGTGCTGCGGTCCGCGTTCCCGGGGGACGTCCTGGCGCTGCTGGCGGTGCCGGCCGCCGTCCCCGGCGATCCCGTACGCGCCGTGCAGGAGGCGTTCCGGGGCGCCGCGGAGCCGGGGGCCACGGTCGCCGTCGGCCATGCGGTCGGCCCCGGCGGCTGGCTGCACTGGAGCGAGACGCTGCGGGCGGCCCGGACCACCCTCGAACTCGCGCTGACCGTGCCGCCCGCCGAACCGGCGCTGCCCGAGGGCCCGTCGGTGACCTCGGCCCGCGCCCTCGCCCTGGAGCGGGAGCTGACCCGGGGCGGGGTGGCCGCCAACCGGGAACGCCTCGCCGCGCTCGTCCAGCACACCCTCGGCCCGCTGCTGGCCTGGGAGGCCGCCCACCCCAGCGACCTGGTCCGCACCCTGGAGGTGCACCTGCGGCACGGCTGCTCCCCGACCCGTACGGCCGCCCTGCTGCACATCGGCCGCCAGTCCCTCTACCAGCGCCTGGAACGCATCGAGTCCCTTCTCGGTCTGGAGATCGGCGACCCGGACCTGCTGGGCGAACTCCTGACGGCGGCCTGCGCGCACCGGGTGGTACGGCAGCGCCCTGAAGGGGCGCGGGGCCCCGTCCGGTCTGCGGCTGCCGCCGCGTGCGCGCGACCAGCCACGACGGCGCGGCAGCCGGCGGACGACATGTCGGGGCACTTCCCGCGGAGCGCCTAGGCGCCCCCACCGCCTCGCCCCCACCGCCTCGCCCGGACGGCCCGCACCTGGTCGGCGGCAGCGCGTGCGCGTACCGCGGGCCGCACGCAGGCTGGGAGGGTGGGCGACGGGAGCAGCGGCGAGGGCGATCGATGATCGTGACGGTGGTGTCGGTGCCGGACGGGGGCATGACGACGGTCTCCGTGCCGGAGGCACGTCGACGGCTCGGCACCGACCCCTTTCTCTTCCTCCGCGTCGAACTGCCGGAGCAGGAGAGGGAGCGGGAGCGGGAGGGGGAGGAGCCCGAGGAGGAGTCGGTGGTGCGGCTGCTCGGGCTGGCGGACGAGGAGCTGGAGTGGTTCGGCAGGCGCGGGGAGTCCGCGCGGGCCGAGTTCCTGGGGGAGGTCGCCGGGTTCGTCGTCCCGGTGGTCCATGACCGTGCCGTCGCCCATGTGCACGTCCTGGCCGGCGAGCGTTTCCTGGTGGTCGTCCACTGGGGCCCGGCCACCCTGGCGGCGGACATCACCGAGCAGCTGCGGCGGGAGCGGCCGCGCGACGCCGTGGCCACGCTGTTCCTGCTGCTCCAGGAGTCGCTGGCGACGTTCCGCCGGGCCTCGGTGCGGGCGCTGCTCGCGGTGGAGGAGCTGGAGGACGACATGTTCGAGGGGCGGCGGCCCGAGCAGATCTATCTGCTGTCCCAGCAGCGCCGTTGGTCCGCCCTTCTGCACCACGCGCTGCTGCCCTACCTCCAGGCGGTCGAGGAGGTGGTCACCCGCAGGATGATGAGCCCCGACTTCCCGGCGGAGCGGCAGCGGCTCGCCCAGGAGTTCCAGCGGACGGCGCGGCTGGTCCTCGCGGACATCGAGTCCCTCCAGGACGCCGCCCGCCGGGCCTTCGCCAGCTACGGCTCACTGGTCGCGGGCGAGCAGAACGGGGTGATCAACCGGTTGGCGATCGTGTCAGTGATCTTCCTGCCGCTGTCGTTCCTGACCGGTTTCTTCGGTATGAACTTCACCTTCCTGACCAACCGGCTGGAGACCCGGGACGAGTTCTGGCTGCTCGCCGTGGGTCTCCAACTGGTCGCCGTGATCGCCTCGCTGTTCCTCCTGCACCGCAGCCGCATCTGGCGGCGGCTGCGGGACGACGACTAGGCCGGGCGGGACCGGCAGGAGCGGGTCACGGTGTGGGCCGGAGCGTGCTTCGGGTCCGCAGGGCCGCGTAGAGCAGGGCGCTCACCGCGAAGCCGACCAGCGGGGTGATGTCGCCGAAGGCGGGGTGGTGCTTCGGCACCCAGCCCACGTAGTCCTCCTGGTTGGAGAAGAGCGGTACGGAGACCGCGACGCCGATCAGCAGGGCGGCGAGACCGGGCCAGTTGGTGAAGGAGCGGTCGGCCAGGCGGGCGGAGAGTTCCTCGTCCGTCGCCGTACGGCGCTGGAGCCGGCGCTCCACCAGGACGACTCCCAGCCAGGGCGCCACCCAGTAGGCGATGACCAGCAGGAACGCCTCGTAGGCCGCGCCCGCGTCGTCCAGCGAGGCCCAGGCCGCGGCCGTACCGACGATGCCCGACACCACGACCAGGGCGCTGCGGCTCAGCCAGGTGGGGAGCTTCAGGCCGAAGGAGGCGATGGAGATGGCGCCGGAGTACACGTTGAGGGCGTTCGCCGAGACCCCGCCGAGCATGATGGCGAGCAGCACGAGGTCGCCGAGCCAGCCGGGGAGATGGCCGGTGAAGGCGGCCGTCGGGGTGGCGTCCTTCGGGGCGATGATGGTGGCCGAGGCCGCGCCGATGACCGCGACGATCGAGACCGACACGAACAGGCCGACGGCCGGCCACAGCACGGTCTTCACCTTGTTCGCGGTGCGCGGCAGGTAGCGGGAGTAGTCGGTGGCGTACGGGTTCCAGCCGGCCGCGTAGCCCCAGGCCGCGCTGAACGCGAGCAGGAAGCCGCCGACGCCGCCGCCCGAGCCGCCCCCGCCGAGGTCCGCGTCCTTGAAGGTCCACACGCCGGCCAGCAGGAAGACCACCGCGAGCGCCGGGAACGCGTACTTCTCGAAGGTGTGCACGAAGTTGTGGCCGATGAAGCCGATCAGGATCTCGGCGACCACGACGAGGAGGAGAGAGGGCAGCGGGCGCAGGCCGGTCAGCGTGTTCAGGGCGAAGGCCGCGCTGACGCTGTTCACCGCGAACCAGCCGACGCCCGCGAGCAGGCCGTTGGCGGCGGAGGGCAGGATGTTGCCCAGGAAGCCGAAGGAGAAGCGGCCGATCACCATCTGCGGGACGCCGAACCGCGGCCCGTCCAGCGAGAGCACGCCCTGGGTGACCGCGCCGATCGCGGTGCCCAGCAGGATCGCGGCGGTCGCCGTCCAGAAGTCCAGGCCGAAGAAGAGGACCGCGATCACGCCGATGTAGACGGTCGCGAACTCGATGTTGGGGGACGCCCAGGTCCACAGCAACTGGAGCGGGCTGCCGTGGCGTTCGGCCTCGGGGATCGGTTCCGAGCCCGCCGCCTCCACGGCGATGACCCGGTCGCCGTACTCGGGCGCGATACTGGTGGTGGAACCGGCGGGAGCAGTCGTCATACGAGGTAAGTGTCGGGATCGCTCCCGGCGCGGCCCAGAGGCGCACTGTCCGCTTCGGGCGGCTCACCGGCGTACAACCTGCACGCATGCGAGGACTTCCGGGGGCGCGGTGCCCCCGGAAGTTCCTCGGAACCCGCCTGTCGAGCGGCCCGGGTCAGCCGTTGGTGCAGGAGTTGGCGCCCGTCGGGTTCAGCAGGCCGATGATGTTGACCGTGTTGCCGCACACGTTGATCGGGATGTTGATCGGGATCTGGACGACGTTACCGGACAGCAGCCCCGGGCTGCCGACCGCGAAGCCGTTGGCCTCGGCGCCGTTGTCGGCGTGGGCGGCGGTGGTGCCGGCGAGGGCGAGGGTGGCGGCGAGTGCGCCGGTGACGGCGAGGGAGCGGATGCGCATGACGGCCTCCAAGGTGTCGGGATGTCAGAACGCGTCCATCACAACCGCCCGCCACCGGACCCGCATGCGCTGCTGGGCCGATCGGCGCAACCGGCCCCGGACCGCGGGACCGTACGCCGGTGTGCGCGTCAGGCCGCGAGGCGGTCGGCCAGCTCCTTCGCCTTGACGGCCGCGTCCTGGAGGGCGCGGTCCCGGGAGGCCTCGTAGAGCGGCACGAGCTCGGCCATCGCCGGGTTCTGCGGGGCCATGGTCAGCTCCGGCACGATGAAGTCGACGGTCAGGCCGAGGCCGTCGGCGAGGAGCGCGGTCAGGTAGTTCTGGACGTACTCGAACGGCTCCCGCGGGGTGCCCGGCGCGTACGAGCCGCCGCGGCTGGCGACGACGGTGACCGGGGTGCCCTTGGCGGACGGCGTCTCGCCCATGGTGCGGCCGAACAGGACCACGTTGTCCAGCCACGCCTTGAGCGTCGAGGGGATCGTGAAGTTGTACATCGGGGCGCCTATCAGCACCGCGTCCGCCTGCTCCAGTTCCTCGATCAGCCGCACGCGGGCCGCGAAGGCCTCCGCCTGCTCGGGGCTGTGGGTGGCGGGGTCGGCGAAACCGGCGGTGTGGGCGGCCAGGTTCAGGTGCGGCACCGGATCCGCCGCCAGGTCTCGGTAGATCACCGTGCCGTCGGGGTGCTGTGCCAGCCAGGCCGCGCGGAAGGCCTCGGTGACGGCGCGGGAGGAGGAGGCCTCGCCGGGGAGAAGGGACGAGTCGATGTGGAGCAGGGTGGCCATGGGATGTCTCCGGATGCACGGGCCCTGGGGGAGGGCGGCAGGGGCTAAGAATTCGTACTCAGCTATAGATAGCACAGGTGCTTACTTTTTTTCAGCCCCTCTCGGGGCGGGGCCTGTACCCTGATGCCATGGCGGTGGAGCAAGCCCGTGACCCGGAGGCGTGCAAAGGTGTCGACGTCGGCATCACGCGCGTCTTCCAAGTGCTCGGCAAGCGCTGGAACGGCCCGATCCTGTCCGTCCTGATGGACCGCCCCACCCACTTCGCCGACCTGCGCCGCGCCATCCCGGGCATCAGCGAACGCATGCTGTCCGACCGCCTTGTCGAACTGGGCGCCGCGGGGCTCGTGGTGCGCGAGGTCGACGAGGGGCCGCCGCTGCGGGTCTCCTACCGGCTGACGGCGGCGGGGGCCGCGCTGGAGCCGTCGCTGAAGACGCTCGGGGAGTGGGCGCGGGAACACCTGCCGGAGTCGGCCTGCTGACCGCCGCGCCCGGCGGAGCCGCACCTCGACACCGCCCCGCGCCCCTGCCGGCCCGGTGAAGCGGGCCGGTCAGTCGGGGAGCCGGTCCAGGATCCAGCCGCCGAGTTCCTCGGTCATCAGGGCGTGCGCCTCGTTGTCCGACGAGAGCAGGAAGTCGTCGACGTCGGACTGCTCCGGCGGCAGGTCGTAGACGTCGGCGTACAGGTCGTCCTGCTGGTTCAGGTCGCGGATGGAGACCGCGCTGACGGACGGCACGAAGCACACGCTGCGGTGCGCGGCGTCGGTGTCCTCGCCGGCCGCCGCGAGCGCGTCGGCGAGCAGGCCGAAGGACTCCAGCGTGCCGCCCGGCGCGCCGTCGAGTTCGGGGTAGCCGCTCGTGGTGATCGAGTGCGGTCCGCCGAGTACGCCGTTCACCACGGCGACCTCGGTCTTCTGGCCCTCCGCCTGGCCGAGGAAGCGGGTGCCGTCGAAGAGCGGACCGGCGCAGCTGAGCGTCTTCGCGCCGGCCCGGACGCCGTTGCCGATTCCGTCGCCGCGTCCGCTGGACACCGCGAGCAGGCGTGGCAGCCGGGGCCAGTCACCGACCCGCTGGAGCTGCTCCTTGAACTCGGTCCGCAGCGGGCTCTCCCTGGGTGTGCCGTTCACGCCGTCCACGTGGCGCCAGAGCATCTGCTGTGCGGCCGGGCTGCTGATCTGCCGCACGAAGGTGTCGTCGTGCGGGGCGAGGTGGTGCGCGAAGGCCTGGAGGCCGATCGGGATCCAGGCACCCCGGTGCGGGCTGTCGAACGACAGATGCACGCCGACCCGGTGGTCCATGCCCTGCGTCTCCATCTTGGCCAGCGCGTAGCGGGTGACCAGTCCGCCCATGCTGAACCCGCCCACGAGCAGCCGGGCGCCGCCCAGTTGCTCCGCGATGGTCCGCAGGACGGCGGCGATCACCGTCTCGGCGTTCCGCGGGATCGACTCGCTGCGCTCGTCGAAGCCGACGAGGACCAGGGTGCGCCCCCGGCGCCGCAGTTCGCTGACGAACGGGAGCCGGCCGTTCTCCAGCCCGTCCCAGAGCCAGTCGAAGTCGGTCGGCCCGAGGTTGAACCCGTCGGCCAGGACGACCGGCCTGCTCACGCCCTGCCGGCCCTGCCCGTAGTACACCCGGGCGGTGCCGCCCGGCAGCTGCCACTGCTCGTCGGCCGAGGGCGCCTGCGCGGTCGGCCGCGCGCCCGCCGGGGTCACCAGTCCGATGGACCCGGCGGCCCGCTTCGCCTTCTCGACCCTGCTGTCTGCCACGGTCATCCCTTTCCACACTGCCGGAAGCACTTCCGCGGAGATCTTCGGCAACTGAAACCGGCATTACGCGCTTAGGTGATGTTTTCACCAACACGCGTTAAATGGTGCGATTTGCTGCCGGGTGGCGTCCTGAAGGGCAGACCGGAGGGCAACTTCCCGCACGGGGGCGGGATTCGGTCATCCGCCGGGCGTACCGGTCCTATGCTGACCGCGTCTTCGGGGGCAAGTGGCGCGGGAGGGATCGTGGCAGCTCTGGAGCCGGGCGATCCGCGCTCCGTCGGGGAGTACCAGCTGCTGAGGCGGCTCGGCGCGGGCGGGATGGGCCGGGTCTACCTGGGGCGCTCGCCGGGTGGCCGGGCCGTCGCGGTCAAGGTCGTGCACGCCGAACTGGTCGCGGGACACCCGGAGTTCCGGTCCCGTTTCCGGCGTGAGGTGGCGGCCGCGCGCAAGGTCAGCGGTGCGTTCACGGCACCGGTCGTGGACGCCGACCCGGACGCCCCGCTGCCGTGGCTGGTCACCAGCTACATCGCCGGACCCTCGTTGCAGGAGGCGGTGGCCGAGCGGGGGCCGCTGCCCGCCGCGGACGTGCTCGCGCTCGCCGCCGGGCTGGCCGAGGCGCTCACCTCCGTCCACGCGGCCGGGCTGGTGCACCGGGACCTCAAGCCGTCGAACGTGCTGCTCGCCGAGGACGGGCCGCGGGTCATCGACTTCGGCATCGCCCGCAGCGTCGAGTCGGTCACCATCACGCGGGCCGGGCTGATGGTCGGCTCGCCCGGGTTCATGTCGCCGGAACAGGTGGCGGGCGGGGAGGTGACCGGCGCGAGCGACGTGTTCGCACTGGGCGCGGTCCTCATGTTCGCGGCCACCGGCGGCAACCCCTTCGGCGCCGGACCGACCCCCGCCCTGCTCTACCGGGTCGTGCACGACGAACCCGACCTCAGCGCCGTCACCGACCCGGCCCTCGCCGGCCTCATCGCCGACTGCCTGGCCAAGGACCCGGACCACCGGCCCACCCCGCGCGAGATCCTGACCCGGATCGCCCCCGCCGCCGACACCACCGCCCTTCTCGCCCGGCCGGCCGCGGACCCCCGGACCGGCCTGGCGGAGCCCCGGACCGGCCTCGCGAACCACGCGCCCGCCCCCGTGCCCGCGCCCGCCGCCACCCGCCCGGTCACCCGGCTGGACCACCCGGCACCGGCGCCGGAGAAGGCGCCGCCGGAAGGTGTGCGCCGCCGCACGCTGCTCGTCTCCGGGGGAGTCCTCGCGGTCGCCGCGCTCGGGGCCGTACCGGTCGCGCACCTCCTTGGCCGGGCCGGGAACAAGAACGCGGTGCGGCGCACCACCGGCGCCGTCTCCGTGCCCTCCCCGCTCGCCGCCTGGCCGCTGGAGGAGACCTCCGGCACGGTCGCCGCCGACGACACGGGCCGTTACGACGCCGTCGCGACCGCGGTCGGCTGGGGCCGGGGCAAGGACGGCTCCGCCCTGTTCGACGGCGTCTCCAGCCAGGTCGTGACGCGCGGGCAGGTGCTGCGCACCGGCAGGGGCCGCAGCTTCACCGTCTCGGCGTGGGTGTGCCTGAACGGCAGACCGGCGTCCTTCGCCACCGCCGTCGCCCAGGACGCGGGGGACGCCAGCGGCTTCTACCTCCAGTACTCGCCCGCCGAGAACCGCTGGGCCTTCGCCCGCCCCGGTCTGCGCGCCCTGTCCTACAGCGTCCCCGAGCCCGGGGCCTGGACCCACCTCGTCGGCGTCTACGAGGGGCCGCGCAACCAGCTCCTGCTGTACGTCGGCGGCACCCAGGAGGCCGGCATCAACGACACCGGCCCCGTCGCGGCCGACGGCCCCCTGACCATCGGCCGCGCCACCGGCCCCGCCGGTCCCACCGACTGGTTCCCCGGCTCGATCAAGCAGGCCCAGGTGTTCCAGCGGGCGCTGACGGCGACCCAGGTGAAGGCGCTGTTCTAGCGGTGCGCGCCGCCAGCCGGTCAGTCGGTGCGTGGATCCTCCGGCTTCAGGGACTTCAGGAACTCCGGGTTGTCGTCCGGTGCGACCCACCGCTCGCGCGGCTGCCGGGTCCGGCCCGCGATCAGCCAGGCCACCGGGCCGACCAGGACCTCGCCGAAGAGCAGGATGACGAACACCCACGCCAGCTTCGGCAGGGCGCGGACCTCGTCCTCGGGGGTGTTCAGGCAGTCCACGAAGGCGTAGATCCACAGCGCGAGGACCAGCAAGTACGGCAGATACCTGAGCATGGCGGCCAGAGTAGCGGGTGGGTGCGGACACCCATCGGCGGCCGGGCGGCATCATGGCTCTCCGCGCGGGGGGAGGGAGATCGGCGGTGGTCGTGGGTGTGAGCGGCCGGCCTCGCGGCAGGCGGACGGCGGCCGCGCTGGCCGTGGCGGGACTGCTGGCCGGTGCCGGGCTGGTGGCCGGGGAACTGGACTCGCCGGTGTTCGGGCTGGCGCAGGGGCCGTTCGCGGAGGATCCGGGGTGCGGCCGGCTGGCCGGCCGGTACCCCGACCGGCTCGCGGGCGCCACGCGGGACAGGGTCACCTTCGCCGGGCTCGCGGTCTGGGGGCACGGGACGGTGGAACTGCGCTGCGGAGTGAACCCGCCGGGACCGACCACGGACGCCTGCGTCAGCGTGGACGGTGTCGACTGGGTGTGGCGCGGGACGGCGGAGGACGGCCGCAGGAAACTGGTCACCTATGGCCGCAGTCCCGCCGTGGAGATCTCGGTCTCCGGCCCCGCGGCGGGTGTGGACACGGTGCTGGTGGACCTGAGCCGCCTGGTGGCGCCGATCCCGGAAGGCGCCAGGTGCCTTGCCGCAGCGCCGCATTAGGGGCGCGGGGAACTGCGCGACGAGCCACGAACCGCCGGCAGCCGCCGTCGCCCGGAACCACCCCGCCCCTCGGGCGCGCTACTCCGCCAGCAGCGGGCGGGTCACGGCGCGGACCTCGGCCTCCGTCAGGGCGCTCAGGTACTTCGCCGCGATCCTCCCGTCCCGGTCGATGAAGAGGGTGAACGGCAGCGCCTGCGGCAGGTACCCCTTCGGCAGCCGGACGAGCTCGCGGCTGCCGGGGTCGTGCAGGCTCGGGTAGGACAGGGCGTGCTGCTCCTGGAACGCGCGCCCGTTGTCCCGCCGCGCGTCCGTGTCCACCCCGAGCACCTGGACCCCCTCGGCCGCCAGGTCCCGCTGCGCCCTGGACAGTTCGGGCGCCTCGGCACGGCAGGGCCCGCACCAGGACGCCCAGACGTTCAGGACGACGACCTTGCCCCGGTAGCCGGCCAGGCTGACCGCCCTGCCGTCCAGACCGCTGCCGCTGAGGTCGGGCGCCGCCTTCCGGTCGGCGGCCGGCACCCGGGTCAGCGGGGAGACGGGCGACGCGCCGGCCTCCCGCGCCGGCGCGCAGGCCACGGCGAGCAGGAACAGGGGAACGAGCAGCGGTAACCGGCGATGACGTCTCACGGCCGACGAGTATGCAGGGGGCGGTGACCGGGCCCCGACCCCGGGTGGCCGATACTGGGGCACATGGCTTACGACGATCTTCGCTCCCTGCTCCGGGCACTGGAGCGCGAGGGAGACCTCAAGCGTGTGAAGGCCGAGGTCGACCCGTATCTGGAGGTCGGGGAGATCGTCGACCGGGTGCAGAAGGCCGGCGGACCGGCGCTGCTCTTCGAGAACGTGAAGGGGTCGGACATGCCCCTCGCGATGAACGTGTTCGGCACCGACCGGCGGCTGCTGAAGGCCCTGGACCTGAAGTCGTACGGCGAGATCTCCGAGAGGATCGGCGGGCTGCTGCGCCCCGAGCTGCCGCACGGCTTCGTCGGGGTGCGCGAGGCGTTCGGGAAGCTCGGCGCGATGACGCACGTGCCGCCGAAGAAGGTGAAGCCCGGGGACGCCCCGGTCCAGGAGACCGTCCTGACCGGCGACGACGTCGACCTCGACCGGCTCCCGGCCCTCTTCACCTGGCCGCAGGACGGCGGCTCCTTCTTCAACCTGGGGCTGACCCACACCAAGGACCCGGAGACCGGCATCCGGAACCTGGGCCTCTACCGGCTCCAGCGCCACGACAAGCGCACCATCGGCATGCACTGGCAGATCCACAAGGACAGCCGCAACCACTACCAGGTGGCGGCACGGAAGGGAGAGCGGCTCCCGGTCGCGATCGCCTTCGGCTGTCCGCCCGCCGTCACCTACGCCTCCACCGCCCCGCTCCCCGGTGACATCGACGAGTACCTGTTCGCCGGGTTCATCGCGGGCAAGCGGATCGAGATGGTCGACTGCAGGACCGTCCCGCTCCAGGTCCCGGCCAACGCCGAGGTCGTCCTGGAGGGCTGGCTGGAACCGGGCGAGATGCTGCCCGAGGGACCGTTCGGCGACCACACCGGCTTCTACACCCCGCAGGAGCCCTTCCCGGCGCTGACCATCGACTGCGTGACGATGCGCAAGCGCCCGCTGCTCCAGTCGATCGTCGTCGGCCGCCCTCCGACGGAGGACGGCCCCCTCGGCCGCGCCACCGAACGCTTCTTCCTGCCCCTTCTGAAGATCATCGTCCCGGACATCGTGGACTACCACCTCCCCGAGGCCGGCGGCTTCCACAACTGCGCGATCGTCTCGATCGACAAGAAGTACCCGAAGCACGCGCAGAAGGTCATGCACGCCGTCTGGGGCGCGCACATGATGTCCCTGACCAAGCTGATCGTGGTCGTCGACTCCGACTGCGACGTCCACGACCTGCACGAGGTCGCCTGGCGGGCCCTCGGCAACACCGACTACGCCCGTGACCTCAGCATCGTGGAAGGCCCCGTCGACCACCTCGACCACGCCTCCTACCAGCAGTTCTGGGGCGGCAAGGCGGGCATCGACGCGACGAGGAAGTGGCCCGAGGAGGGCTACACCAGGGACGGGGGCTGGCCGGAGATGGTCCTGTCGGACCCGGACACGGCCGAACGGGTGACGCGGCGATGGAAGGAATACGGACTGTGAAGGCCACGGCGATGATGGTGCGCGGCAGCGCGGCGGCGGGGCTTCTCCGCCGCGGCGGAGGTGGTCCGGTCGATCGCCGGTGGACGGAGTTCGGCCTGTGAGCGCCTCCGCCGCCGCGGTGCCCCGGCCCGGGAGGGCCCGCGCCTTCCTGCGCCTGGTGATGATCGAGCACTCGGTGTTCGCGCTGCCCTTCGCGTACATCGCCGCGCTGAGCGCGATGTTCGAGCTGGACCGGAACATCCACTGGGGCCGGCTGCTCCTCGTCACGATCTGCATGGTGGGCCTGCGCACCTTCGCCATGGCCGTGAACCGGATCATCGACCGCGAGATCGACGCCCGCAACCCGCGCACCGCCCAGCGCGAGCTGGTCACCGGTGCGATGAGCGTGAAGCACGCCTGGACCGGCGCGCTGATCGCGGTGGCGGTCTTCCTGGGCTCGGCGGCCCTGCTGAACCCGCTGTGCCTGGCACTCGCCCCCATCGCCGTGATCCCGATGGTGGTCTACCCCTACGGCAAGCGGTTCACGAACTTCCCCCAGGCCATCCTCGGCCTCGCCCAGGCCATGGGCCCGATCGGCGGCTGGCTGGCGGTCACCGGCGAGTGGTCCTGGGACGCGGTGATCCTCGGCCTCGCCGTCGGCATCTGGATCGGCGGCTTCGACCTGATCTACGCCTGCCAGGACGTCGAGACCGACCGCGAGATCGGTGTCATGTCGGTCCCGGCCCGCTTCGGCATCCCGGCGGCGGTCTGGGGCGCCCGGGTCTGCCACACGCTGACCACGGCCCTGTTCGTCTGGTACGCGCTCGCCACCGACGCCGGCGCGTTCTTCTGGCTGGGGCTGGTGATCGTGGCGGGCGCCTTCGTGTACGAGCACAACATCGTCCGCCCCCACGACCTGTCCCGGCTCAACCGCGCGTTCTTCTCCACGAACGGTTTCATCGGCATCAGCCTCTTCGTCTGCGCCCTGATCGACCTGCTGATGCGAGGGCTCTCGGTATAGCCCCTTCGAGTGGCGGCGATCGGACGGCCGGTCGCGGGGTCCTCGACGGGCCACGTTGTCCGAGGTCCCCGCCGCGGCGGGGATGATCCGAGGGCGATTCCCGTGAATCCGTTCACGGTCAGGTGCTCCCCGCCTGCGCGGGGATCGTCCCCAGGCTGCGGCCCCGTCCTGAACACGATGGGGCGCGCCGGTACGCTCGTGGTGTGAACGCAGGAGAAACGCAGCGCGTGCCTTGGATCGTGGGGGTGTCCGGGGCGTCCGGAACGCCGTATGCCGCTGCGGTGCTGCGTGCCCTGCTGGACGCCGGGGAGAGCGTCGACCTGGTGGTCAGCCGGGCCTCGCGGCTCACCCTGCTGGACGAGACCGGGATCTCCTTCCGGGACGCGCACTGGACGGAGGACCTGGGGGAATGGCTCGGACGGGGGGCCGACGGCAAGCCGGGGACCTTCCGGACGGACCTCGCGCGGGTGCGGTACTGGAGCGCCGGGGACCTGGCCGCCGGGCCGTCCTCCGGGTCGTACCCGACGAAGGGCATGCTGATCGTGCCGGCGTCCACCGCCGCCGTCGCCGGGGTCGCCCTCGGCCTCTCCAAGGACCTGCTCCAGCGGGCGGCCAGTGTCACCCTGAAGGAGCGCCGGCCCCTCGTCGTCGCCGTCCGCGAGACCCCGCTGAACGGCCAGACCCTGCGCCACCTGGTCACCCTGGACGACCTGGGGGCGGCCGTCGTCCCCACCTCACCCGCCTTCTACGCGGGCGCGACCCACATCCAGGACCTGGTGGACTTCGTCGCCGGGCGGGTGCTGGACGCGGCAGGCGTCGGGCACCGGCTCTACCGCCGCTGGGAAGGGGATCTCGGCGGCGCGAGCAAGTAGCACCACCCGCACCACCTCTCATCTACTTCGGGAATCTTCACCGGAAGGCTTCGATCGCATGGACGCCGTGGACAGGCAGCTCATCCAGGCCCTGAGGGAGAACGGCCGGGCCTCGTACGCTGAGCTGGGCCGTCTCGTCGGACTGTCGGGACCCAGCGTCACCGACCGCATCAACCGGCTGGAGGCGGCCGGGGTCATCACCGGCTATCGCGCCACCGTCGACGCGGCCTCGCTCGGCCTCGGCGTCATCGCCCTCATCGGCATCTCCCTCTCCGACGCGGCCGACCACGAGGACGTGGCCCAGCGGCTGCGGGACCTGCCGGAGATCGAGGACTGCTGGTTCATCGCCGGCGACGACTCCTTCATGCTCAAGGTGCGCTCCACCGACGTGGACGGCCTGGAGAAGACCATCCGGCGGCTGTCCGGGACGAAGGGCGTCTCCCGGACCCGTACCACGATCGTGCTGTCCACGAAGTGGGAGAACCGGGTCGGGGAACTGCCCGAAGAGGTCTAGCCGTACGGTGGGTGGTCGTGTCGTGGTCGTGGTCGTGAGGAAAGGTGTGGGCATGGACGTCGGGCTCAAGCGTGAGCTGGAGGAGAAGGTCAGGGCCGGTGAGCGGCTGACCCGCGAGGACGGCATCGCGCTGTACGAGTCGGACGACCTGGCGTGGCTCGGCGGCCTCGCCCACGAGGTGCGGACGCGGAAGAACGGCGACGTCGTCCACTTCAACGTCAACCGCCACCTCAACATGACGAACGTGTGCACCGCGTCCTGCGCGTACTGCTCGTTCCAGCGCAAGCCGGGCGAGAAGGACGCGTACACGATGCGCATCGAGGAGGCGGTGAAGCTCGCCAGGGCGATGGAGGGCGAGAACCTCACCGAGCTCCACATCGTCAACGGCCTGCACCCGAACCTGCCGTGGCGCTACTACCCGCGGTCGCTGCGCGAGCTGAAGGCGGCCCTCCCGAACGTCTCCCTGAAGGCCTTCACGGCCACCGAGATCCACCACTTCGAGACCATCTCCGGCCTCTCGGCCTCCGAGATCCTCGACGAGCTGATCGACGCGGGCCTGGAGTCCCTGACCGGCGGTGGCGCGGAGATCTTCGACTGGGAGGTCCGCCGGCACATCGTGGACCACCGCACGCACTGGGAGGACTGGTCCCGGATCCACCGCCTGGCACACGAGAAGGGCCTCAGGACGCCCTGCACGATGCTCTACGGCCACATCGAGGAACCGCGGCACCGCGTCGACCACGTCCTGCGGCTGCGTGAACTCCAGGACGAGACGAACGGCTTCCAGGTCTTCATCCCGCTGCGCTACCAGCACGACTTCGTGGACATGAAGGACGGGAAGGTCAGGAACCGGCTCCAGGCCCGGACCCAGATGGCGACGGGCGCGGAGGCCCTCAAGACCTTCGCCGTCTCCCGTCTGCTCTTCGACAACGTCCCGCACGTGAAGGTCTTCTGGGTCATGCACGGCGTGCAGACCGCCCAGCTGGCCCTCCAGCACGGCGCCGACGACATGGACGGGTCGGTGGTCGAGTACAAGATCACCCACGACGCGGACAACTACGGCACGCCGAACAAGCTGACCCGCGAGGACCTCCTCGACCTCATCCGCGACGCGGGCTTCCGCCCGGTGGAACGGAACACGCGCTACGAGATCATCCGCGAGTACGACGGCCCGGACCCGGCCCGCAGGGAGTCGCCGCAGGCGATGCGGGTGTGAGGGGGCCGACGGTGCGTTGCCGGGTGCGGGTGCGTGGGGGCTGTTCGCGCAGTTCCCCGCGCCCCTGAAAGCGTGCGCCCCTTCAGGGGCGCGGGGAACTGCGCGACAAGCCCCCACCGGCCCGCACCCGGCAACGCACCCGGTCCCGTACGGCGAGAGGTCTCTCCACAACCCTCTCCGTAATGGATACGATCCGGCCATGCCCCTTACCTTCACCCTCGACCCCGCCGTCACCCCCGCCCTCCGCGACGGTGTCCTCGGGCTGTGGACGGACGTGTCGAACGCCGGCGGCGCCGTCGGGTTCGTCGCCCCCGTGACCCGCGAGGACATCCGGCCGGAGCTGGTCAGGCACCTGGTCGCGATGGCCGAGGGCCGCCACCGCCTCCTCGTCGGGTACGACGCGGCCGGCGAGGTCGCCGCCACCGCGTTCTTCTCCTTCAACACGCACCGACTGATGAAGCACTGGGTGTGGCTGTACACGGTGATGGTGCACCCGAGGCAGCAGGGCCGGGGACACGGCCGCGACCTGCTCGCGGCCGCCGCCGACGCCGCCCGCGGCTTCGACGGCATCGACGCGATACGGCTCGGCTGCCGCGGCGGCCACGGCCTGGAGGACTTCTACGGCTCCTGCGGATACAAGGAGGTCGGCCGGGTCCCCGCCGCGGTCCGCGTCGCACCCGGCGACGACCGCGACGACATCACCATGCTGCTCCCGCTCACCTGACGGCCGACCGGACCCCGGTGCAAGACCGGCCCGGCGGCGTGCTTCACTGGTCGGTGCCCCTTTTCGTCGTCGGAAGACAGGAATGAGATGCTCCGCTACACGCTGATGCGCCTCGGTATCTTCGCGGGCTGCCTTCTCGTCGTCTGGGGCCTCGTCTACGCCGGCGCGTTCCCGCGTGGCTTCGGCGACTCCAACCTCCTGTGGGTCCTGCTGCTCTCCCTCGTCCTGTCGGCGCCGATCAGCTTCGTCGTGCTGCGCAAGGAGCGGGACCGCGCCTCCGTACAGGTCTCGCAGCGGGTCGACCGGATGAAGGCCAACATCGAGGCCAGCCGCAGCCAGGAGGACGAGGCGGTCGACGAGGCGGCACAGTCCCAGGGGCAGGCCCGGACCTCCTCCTGAGCGGCACCCTGCGCTCCGGCCCCAACTAGGCTTTGCCCCATGGGGACCGTGAAGACCAAGCGGATGCCGCGCGCGGTACGTGAGCAGCAGATGCTGGACGCCGCCGTGCGGACCTTCGGCCAGCGCGGCTACATGGCCGCGTCGATGGACGAGATCGCCGAACTCGCCGGTGTCTCGAAGCCGTTGGTGTACCTGTACCTCAACTCGAAGGAAGACCTGTTCGCGGCGTGCATCCGCCGCGAGGCCGGCGCCCTGACCGAGGCGGTCCGGGCCGGCGTCGACCGTGAACTGCCCGCCGACCGGCAGCTCTGGGACGGACTGCGGGCGTTCTTCACGTACACCGCGGAACATCCCGACGGCTGGTCGGTGCTGCACATCCAGGCCCGCACCCACGGCGAGCGGTTCGCCTCGGAGGTCGCGGCGATGCGCGAGGAGATCGTCGCGTTCGTGACCCAGCTCATCGTCGCCGCCGCCCGCGCGGCGCACCGCGATCCCGACCTGGCGGAGGGCGAGGTGGCGGGCCTCGCCGAGGCCCTGGTGGGCGCCGCCGAGTCCCTCGCCGCCTGGGCCAACGCCACCCCGGGAGTGACGGCACGCCAGGCGGCGGCGACCCTGATGAACTTCTCCTGGGCGGGCCTGGCCAACCTGATGGAGGGCCGGCCGTGGTCCGCGCCGTGACCGGCCCGCCCCGTCGGAGGGAACTCCGTCAGACGGAACTCCAGCGGCGCAGCGCGGGCGCGAGACGTCGGCGGCCCACGTGGTACAGCTTGCCGGCGCCCCGCCCGGCGACCGTGCGGACGGCCTTCCGTACCCGCCCCCGCCCGGCGCCCGGCGACACGGGCAGCGGGCGGCCCTGTTCGTCGAAGCCGTTGTTGCGGAGGATGCCGTCCAGGTAGATGCCGGCGTTCTGCGGTGTGTAGTACGGGCGCAGCGGCGGCAGCGGGTCGGCGGCGCGCAGCTCGGCGATGCGGGTGCGGGCCGCGATGTACGGGTCGGTCTTGCCGATGCCCTGGGCCGCGGCCCATTCCGGGTCGGGCTGCGGAAGCGCGCCGGCGTCGATGTCGTCCCAGGAGGCCAGGCAGCCGGAGTGCACGAAGTAGTGGTTGCCGTGGGCCTCGCGGACCCCGAAGTCGGTGAGGATCGCGGTGGGTATCCGCCGGTGCATCGCCTCCAGCGCGGCCGTCGAGCTCACCGTGACCAGCAGGTCGGTGCGGTCCAGCACCTCGGCCATGTTGCCGTAGACGAGCTGGAGGTTCGCGGGCACGGGTTCCGTGAGGGTCTCGACCAGCTGCTGGTACGGGTCCCGCTCCTCGTGGGTGGTCTGCTCGCCGGGCCGGCTGCGCAGCTTGACCAGCACGAGCCGCTCCGGCTGGAGGCGCGCGTGGGCGGCGGCGCGCTCCAGGAGCCTGAGCCGGGACGCGCGGTCCTTGGGGACCGACGGCTGGGCGGCGAAGGTGACGGTGAACGGCCGGTCGGCGGAGGGCCGGTAGGGGTCGCCGCCGAGGAAGGGCAGGGCGCACTCGACCACCGAGTCCGGGTCGACGTCGACGCTCGCGAAGACGGAACGGAAGCGCTGCGTGTCGTGGCCGGAGTTGGCGAGCACGAGATCCGTGCCGGCGCGGGTCATGAGACCGTCGACCATCTTCTCGTAGACCACGCCGACGTACCCGCTGACCGTGACCGGCCGGTGCAGCCGGCCCGCCCAGGCGATCCCCAGGCTGTGGACGAGCGCCAGCACCGTGCCGCCGAGGACCGCCAGCACGACGATGTCGGCGTTGGCCAGGTCCTCGTCGTCGACCAGGGCGGCGGCGGGCACCTCACGCCGGGTGTCGGGTTCGATGCCGACCTCGGCGAGCTGCCGTTCGGTGGGCGTGGACCGGCCCCGCAGGAAGTACGCGTCCAGCGCGTGCTCGGGGGCGATCTGCCGGGCCACCGACGCGCCCCACTTCCAGCGGGTGTCCGAGTCGGCGATTACTGCGACGCGTCTGGGAGGCATGCTCGGTGCCCTTCGTGCAATGGATCATAAAAGTGAGCAGAGAGTAAGGAACCTTTCTGGGGGCAGCATTAGGGATTCCTGCGCGGATCCTTGGACAGTCTGGGCGTTCCGTGTGAGGACGGCTTCGGCCGCCCCAGTCACCTGCGGATTCGCGGCGGCATGACAGGAGCCGCACAGAAAGAGGAAACGCAGTCTTGGTGATTCCCCGGCAGGTCAGCGGCCGAGGAGAGGGCCGACGCGGCCCTCCACATGCACCCGGTCTCCGCTCCGCAGCTGAAAGCGGCCGTCCGCGGCGGCGTACTCGACCGTCGCGGGCAGCAGTACCGGGGCCCGGAACTCCGCGCGTACCTCGGCCCGCTCCGGCACCCCGTGCGCGGCGAGACACCGGGCCACGGTCCACATGCCGTGCGCGATGGCCCGGGGGAACCCGAAGAGGCGGGCGGTGAGCGGGTGCAGGTGGATCGGGTTGCGGTCCCCGGAGGCGGCCCCGTACCGCCGGCCGACGTCCCCGGCGATCCGCCACTGCTCGACGACGGGCAGCGGCTCGGGCGGTTCGCTCCCGGCCGTCCCGCCGGTGTGCCGCGTGCGATGCCGTGCCAGATAGGTGCTCCGCGACTCCCATACGACGTCCTCGCCGACCCGCACCCCGGTCACGACGGTGGCCTCGGTGCCCCGGCGGTGCGGGCTCAGCCTCTCCACGTGGACGGTCATGTCGTACGTCCCGTCCCCGGGCAGTTCGGCGTACCGCTCGATCGTGATGGAGGTGTGCACCAGCCCCAGCAGCGGCAGCGGGAAGTCCCGCGCGCTCATCAGCCGCATGGCCAGCGGGAAGCCGAGCACCTGCGGATAGGTGACGGGCAGTCCGTCGTCCCCGGTGGCGAACCCGCAGACGCGCTCGTAGGCGGCGACCTTTTCGAGGTCGGGGCGGATGCCGGGGAGGAGGAGACCGGTGCGGGGGAAGTCGGCGTCCGGGGTGGGGTGTCTGAACGGTGACCGCAGTGCGCCGAGGGCGAGCAGGGGCCCGAGGGAGGGGGTGCTGTCGAGGACAATCACGAGGTTCGCCTTTCCGCGCCGGCGGTGGACGGGGCGGGGGCGCGGCCGGGGACGGCGGCTGCGGTGGCGGCGAAGCCCGGACGGCGGTCCGTCATTTCCGTCCCCCATGTCGCCCGATTCCTGACTCTGGAGTAAGGTTACCGTAGGTAAGTCTATGTCACAGCTGTCAAGTACCGGGAAACGGGCCGAACGTGAAGGACCCTCACGTAACCTCCGGGATTGCACAGCCCCGTCCCCGGACGACCTCCGAAAACCCACAAGCCCGCCACAGCGGCCCCGTACGATCTCCAGCCTGAACCGCCGGTAACCCCTTTCCGAGGGCCGGTGCCGGTGAACGCCTCGGTGCGCGAGGCACGTACGTCATGCAGCAAGCAGTTCACCGCTGCACGCCCGAGGAGCCGCCCCGTGTCCACGTCCTCTTATCCGAACGCCGCCCCCGTCTCCCCGGGCGTGGCGATCCAGGCCACGGACTACGACGGCAACCCGATCCTGATCGAGCCCCTCGTCCAGCGGCTGGACGGCGTGGTGCGGGAGGCGTACGTACCGCCG
The DNA here is from genome assembly GCF_014645815.1 of Streptomyces fuscichromogenes. Taxonomy (GTDB): domain Bacteria; phylum Actinomycetota; class Actinomycetes; order Streptomycetales; family Streptomycetaceae; genus Streptomyces; species Streptomyces fuscichromogenes. The sequence continues at coordinate 126,017 of NZ_BMML01000017.1, forward strand.
TTCGCGCCGCCGGTCCGGCACGGGTCGCTCGCCGACCTGCCGTTCGAGAACGCCGAGGCGGAGCCGGGTGCCGTGGTGCTCAGCCGCAAGTCCGCCGCGGACGAAGGTCGTTGGGAGCACGTGACGGCGGCCGAGTTCGCCGCGCAGGTGCTGGCGGTGGCGAAGGGCCTGATCGCGGAGGGGCTGATGCCGGGCGACCGGATCGCGATCATGGCCCGCACCACGTACGAGTGGACGCTCCTCGACTTCGGCGCCTGGGCGGCCGGCCTGGTGACCGTGCCGGTCTACCCGACCTCCTCGGTCTTCCAGACCCGCTGGATCATGCACGACTCGGGTGCCGTCGCCCTGGTCACCGAGACCGCCGCGCAGGCCGCCGCGCTCGGCCCCGAACTCGACCGGCTGCCCGACCTCAGGCACCTGTGGGTGATGGAGAAGGGCCACGTGGACCGGCTCGCGGAGGCCGGTGCGCAGGTACCGGAGGCCGAGGTGGGCGTCCGGCGCGGCATGCTGGGCCCCGACACCCTCGCCACCCTCATCTACACCTCGGGCACCACCGGCCGCCCCAAGGGCTGCGCCCTCTCGCACGGCAACTTCTTCGCCGAGGTCGACAACGCGATCGAGCTCCTCTACCCGATCTTCAAGGCGCGCAACGACGAGGAGGTCTCCATCCTCCTCTTCCTGCCCATGTCCCACGTCTTCGGCCGGATGGTGGCGATCGCCTGCGTCCGCGCCGGGGTCCGCCTCGGCCACGCCCCCAGCCTCAAGGCCGAGGACCTGCTCCCGGACCTGGCCGGCTTCCGGCCGACCTGTCTCCTCACCATCCCCTACATGCTGGAGAAGGTCTTCAACACCGCACGGGCGAAGGCGGAGGCGGGCGGCCGGGTCTCGGTCTTCGACCGGGCCACCGGGATCGCCCAGCGCTACGGCGAGGCCCTGGAGGCCAGACAGACCGGCACCGGCGGCGGGCCCGGCCGGGCCCTGAAGACGGCCCGCTCCTTCTACGACCCGCTCGTCTACCGCCGTATCCGCACCGCCATGGGCGGCAAGGTCCGGCACATCATCTGCGGCGGCTCCCCGCTGGGCCGCCGGCTCGCCGCGTTCTACGCCGGGGCGGGCATCGAGATCTACGAGGGCTACGGCCTGACCGAGACCACCGCCGCCGCCACCTGCACCCCGCCCCTCAAACCCCGCCTCGGCACGGTGGGCTGGCCGATGCCCGGCACCAAGGTCCGGATCGCCGCCGACGGGGAGATCCTGATCGCCGGCGACCACGTGCTGCGCGGCTACTGGGACCCGGCGGCCGGCGGGGTCGTCCCGGCCACCCGGGACGGCTGGCTGGCCACCGGCGACCTCGGCGAACTCGACGACGAGGGCTACCTCACCATCACCGGCCGCAAGAAGGAGATGCTGATCACGGCCGGCGGCAAGTCGGTGGCCCCGGCCCCGCTGGAGAACTGGCTGCGCTCGCACCCGCTCATCTCCCAGGTGATGCTGGTCGGCGACGGGCTGCCGTACGTCAGCGCCCTCGTCACCCTGGACCGCGACGGCCTCACGCACTGGCGCCAGATGAACGGCAAGCACCCGGTGCCGCCGGAACTCCTCCTGGACGACATCGAGTTGCGGGCCGTCCTGCAGCGCGCCGTCGACGAGGCCAACAAGCTGGTCTCCCGCCCCGAGTCCATCCGCCGCTTCGAGATGCTCCCCGTCGACTTCACCGAGGAGGCCGGGCACCTGACCCCCTCGATGAAGCTGCGCCGCGAGGTGATCATGAAGGAGTTCGCGACGGAGATCGAGGGCCTGTACGCGAACTGACCGGCGGCCGGCCCGTGCGCAGGGACGGTGGTTTGCGTTAGCCCACGTGGCCTCACCTGCGTGATTCCGTCGCGCCAGGAGGTACACCATGGCTGACGACCGGCAGGGTGCGGCCCACCGATGAAGGAGAAGAACGTGCAGGCGGTCAACTGCCCCTTCGGCTTCAGCAAGTCCCTCGACTTCGACCCGGCCCTGGCCGGCTTCATGACGCGTGACTCCCTCGGCACGATCCGGCTGCCGTACGGCGAGTCGGACGCCTGGCTGGTCACCAGGTTCGAGTCGGTGCAGCAGGTGACCACGGACCCCCGGTTCAGCCGGGCCGAGATCATCGAGCACGACTATCCGCGCCTGACGGCCGAGCCGATCGTCTCCCCCGAGTCGATCAACGTGATGGACCCGCCGCACAGCAGCCGGATCCGGCACCTGGCCACCCAGGCCTTCACCGAGCGCCACGTGGACCGCATGCGGGGCCGGATCACCCTGCTCACGGACCGGCTGCTGGACGAGATGGAGGCCGAGGGCCCGCCCGCCGACCTGGTCCGGCACCTGTCCAACACGCTGCCCCAGCACACCATCCTGGACCTGCTGGGCATCGAGCGCGCCGAGTGGCCGCGGATGGAGGAGGAGGTCCACCGGCTGCTGGTGCTCGGCGCGGGCAACCGGGAGGTCGCCCGCGCGGCCAAGGAGGACCTGACGGCCTACTTCACCGAGCTCGTCGCCGAACGCCGGAACAACCCCGGTACGGACATCATCAGCGTGCTCGCCGAGGCACGGGACGGCGAGGACCAGCTCGACGACCGGGAACTGGCCGTCCTGGCCCTGACCTTCACGCTCAGCGGCCAGGACACGGCGACCTGCCAGATCAGCGACATCGCCTATCTGCTGCTGACCCGCCCGGAGCTCTGGGAGTACGCCCGCGAGCACCGCAAGGACCTGACGGACTTCCTCCACGAACTGCTCCGGTACATCCCCTTCCGCAAGGGCGTGGGCATCCCCCGGGTGGCGCTGGAGGACGTCGAGATGGACGGGGTGGTCATCCGGCGCGGCGACTTCGTGCACGTCTCGTACCTGACGGCCAACCGCGACCCGGAGCGCTACCCGGACCCGCACGAGATCGTGCCCGACCGTTCCGTCGCTCCCCACATGACCTTCGGCTGGGGCGGCCACCGGTGTGTCGCGGTTCCCCTGGCGATGGCCGAACTGGAGGTCGCCGTGGGCCGCCTCCTGGACCGGTTCCCCGACCTCCGCCTCGCGGTACGCCCGGAGGACGTCCGCTGGGACACCGAGACCATCCGCCGCTTCCCCCTGGAACTGCCGGTGGCCTGGTAGGCCGACCCGGTCAGCTGAGGGGCAGGGCCCTCACCCCCGACAGGAGCGGGATCGGGTCGTAGCCGGCCGCGCCGGGACCGCAGACGGGCGCCGTGTCCGCGGTCCCGGAGACGTTCGACCCGGCGGAGTACGAACCGCCTCCGCCGAGGTACTTGGTGTCGTGGTCGGTGTGCTCCGCCGAATAGAACAGGCACTGGTGCACGTTCAGGAACTTCCCCGAGGTGAGGTCCAGGCTCCTGGTGTACGACTCTGAGGGGACGAGTACGTAGTTGCCGTCGCCCGAGCCGCAGACGGCGTCGTTGGGCGGGTCCTGGGTGTCGGAGACGTTGGTCCCCGCCTTGAACCTGTTGTCCTGGCTCCCCCCGACCGTGGTGAAGTAGTCGAAGGCCGACGGCGAGAAGTACGTGCACTGCTGGAGGTTCAGGTAGCGGCCGGACCGCAGGTCCAGAGCGGTGACGCCGGACAGGATGGGGACCGGGGCGAAGTTCCCGTCCCCGGCCCCGCAGGCGGGCGCCGTGTCCTTGGTGTCGGAGACGTTCGTCCCGGCCTTGAAGCGGCCGTCGCTGCTCGGGGTCACGGTGGTGAAGTGGTCGGCGGCCGGGCCCCAGTAGTACATGCACTGCTGGAGGTTCAGATACCGGGCGGGCGCCGCGCCGGCGGCCGGACCGGGCGCGAACGCCCACGCGGTGAGGCCGACGACGGCGGCGAGAAGCCATTTCCTGGTACGCACTCTTGCGGGTCCCTTTGTTCGGAGTCGGGACTCCAGGACAGCACGGTCAGCTGCTGGCAAAAGGTTCCTAAAGCCCTAAACCGACCCTGGGAGTGGTTCCGGAGCGCGCGGCCTCGGCGGGCCTGAGCGAAAGCTCCGCCCAGACCGTCTTGCCCACGGCGCGCTCCGCGACACCCCAGGTCCGCGCCAGCAGCGACACGAGTACCAACCCGCGTCCGCCCTCGGCCTCCGCCTCCGTCACGAACCGCACCGGCCGGTCGTCCCGTGCGTCGCTCACCTCGATACGGAGGATGCGGCCGGCGGCGAGCAGGAGCAGCCGTACCTCGAAGTCCCGGCCGGGGACGCGACCGTGGGTGACCGCGTTCGCGGCGAGTTCCGCGGTGAGCTGCTGGGCCGTGTGGTTCAGGTCGCCGTCATGGGGGTGTCCCCAGACGGCCAGCTGGTGGGCGACGAGCCGCCGGGCCAGCCGGGCGCCGCGCGGGGTGGCGCTCAGCCGCTGGGTCAGTTCGGCGGCGGGGGTGGAGATTTCGGCGTTCACGTGACCGAGCGTGGCCGGTTCTCCGTACCCTGACCAGGGGCGATCGCGCGACTCACGGTAGCCGTACGGGTGTGTCGGGTGAGGAGTACGGGTCGTCGGCCGTGACCACGACGACGTGAGGGCGGAGGCGTACGTGACGGACGTACAGCAGGAGCGGAGGCCGGAGACACCGGCGGAGGCCGAGGGCACGACGGGCCTGTTCAGCGCGCTGGGCAAGCAGCTGAAGCTGCTGCGGGAGCGGAAGGGGCTCACCCAGAAGGAGTTCGGGGCGCTGGTGGGGTACGGGCCGGACGCGATCTCGGCGATGGAGAGGGGGGTGCGGGTCCCCCAGCCGGACATGCTGCTGAAGGCGGACGAGTTGCTGGAGGCCGGGGGTCTGCTGGCGGCGGCGGTCCCGGAGCTGAAGGAGGCGATGAAGAAGGCGCGGACTCGGCATCCCGAGTGGTATCGGAGTTACGCGGGGTTGGAGGCGGAGGCGGTCGAGCTGCACTTCTACGCCAACCAGGGTGTCCCGGGCCTGTTGCAGACCGAGGACTATGCGCGGGCGGTGTTCTCCCGCAGGCGCCCCCTTCTCGATGAGGAGACGATCGAGAGGCGTGTCGCCGACCGGCTCGCCCGCCAGCAGGTCTTCGACAAGTGGCCTGCGCCGATGTGCAGTTATGTGCTTGAGGAGGTCCTGCTGGATCGCCCGATCGGGGGCCGTACGGTCCGCCGGGGGCAACTGGAGCAGTTGCTGCGCATCGGCGGACTGCGGAACGTGGAGATCCAGGTGATGCCGACCGGCATCGAGGATCACCCCAACATGGATGGCGCGTTCAACCTGCTTACCCCTCAGAGGCACCCGCAGGTGGGGTACACGGAAGTGCAGGGGTTTCCGCGGCTGATCACCGACCCCGAGGAGGTCCGGAGGATCGCCGACCGCTATGGGATCATGCGGGCGATGGCTCTCCCGCCCACGGAATCCCGGGCGTTGATCGAGAAGAAGCTGGAGGAGCTGTGAACAGCCAGCAACTCGCTTGGTTCAAATCCAGCTACAGCGACGGCGAGGGCGGCGATTGCGTCGAAGCCGCCTACACCTGGCGCAAGTCGTCGTACAGCGGCGGCGAGGGCGGTGAATGCCTCGAAGTCGGTTACCCCTGGCGCAAGTCCAGCCACAGCGACGGCGAAGGCGGCGAGTGCCTCGAAGTCCGTGCCGCACCCTCCGTCATCCACATCCGTGACTCGAAGTGCGCCGACGCATCCCGCCTCACCCTCTCGCCCTCCTCCTGGTCGGCGTTTCTCAGAGAGGTCGCCGACCCGGGCGCGGCTCCACCCCGCTGACAGCGGGCTCCGCACGGCCCTTGACTTCACAAGACCCTCGCGGGACCTTCCCTCCCCAATCCTCATGTTTGTGTCAGGTCTGGAGGGAACGGTCATGTCGGTGAGCGCGAGACCCACCCGGAGACAGGTGCTGGGCACCACGGCGGCGACGGGGCTCGCCCTCGCCGCCGGGGCGCACGGCGTGGCGGCCGGTGCCGATCTGCCGGTGCTCGGCACGTACGACGTCGTGGTCGTCGGCGCGGGGGCCGCCGGCATGACCGCCGCGCTCACCGCCGCCACGCAGGGGCTCAGCTGCGTGGTGGTGGAGAAGGCGCCGACCTTCGGCGGCTCGGCGGCCCGGTCCGGCTCCGGGATCTGGATCCCCAACAACTCCGTCATCCTGGCCGCCGGGGTGCCCGACACCCCCGCCAAGGCCGCCGCCTACCTCGCCGCGGTGGTCGGCTCCGACGTCCCCGCCGCCCGGCAGCAGGCGTTCCTCGCGCACGGCCCGGCCATGCTGACGCAGGTCATGGCGGCCAGCCCGCTGCGCTTCCGCTGGATGGAGGGGTACAGCGACTACTACCCCGAACTGCCCGGCGGCCTCCCGAACGGCCGCTCCATCGAACCCGCCCAGTTCGACGGCAACCTGCTCGGCGCCGAACTGGCCCACCTGAACCCGCCGTACCTCCAGGTCCCGTCCGGAATGGTCGTGTTCAGCGCCGACTACAAGTGGCTGGCGCTGGCGGCCGTCAGTGTCAAGGGCGCCGCCGTCGCCACCGAGTGCCTGGCCCGCGGGACCCAGGCCGCGCTGCTCGGGCAGACTCCGCTCACCATGGGGCAGTCGCTGGCGGCCGGGCTGCGCAAGGGGCTGCTGGACGCGGGGGTGCCGGTGTGGCTGAACACCCCGCTGACCGGCCTCTACCAGGAGAGCGGGGCCGTGACCGGGGCGGTGGTGACCCAGGGCGGCACCGCCGGGCTGGTGCGGGCCCGGCGCGGGGTGGTCGTCGGGTCCGGCGGCTTCGAGCACAACGCGGCCATGCGGGCGCAGTACCAGCGGCAGCCGATCGGCACCGACTGGACCGTCGGCGCGAAGGAGAACACCGGGGACGGGATCCGGGCCGGGGCGGCGGCCGGCGGCGCGCTCGCGCTGATGGACGACGCCTGGTGGGGCCCGGCGATCCCGCTCCCCGGCGACCCGTACTTCTGCCTCGCCGAACGCACTCTCCCCGGCGGCCTGATGATCAATGCTGCGGGCCGGAGGTTCGTCGACGAGGCGGCCCCCTACAGCGACGTCGTCCACGTCATGTACGACCGGAACCCGACCGACCCCGACATCCCGGCGTGGCTGGTCGTCGACCAGAACTACCGCAACCGGTACCTGTTCCGGGACGTCGCCCCGACCTTCGTGCTCCCCGACGCCTGGTACGCCTCCGGCGCCGTCTGCAAGGCCTGGACCTGGGACGCCCTCGCCGCCGCCGTCGGCGTCCCGGCCGCCGCCCTGCGCACCACCGTCGACCGCTTCAACTCCCTGGCGGCGACCGGGAAGGACACCGACTTCAAGCGCGGCGACAGCGCCTACGACCACTACTACACGGACCCGTCCGTACTCCCCGACTCCTGCCTGGCCCCCCTGTGGCTGCCGCCGTACTACGCCTTCCGGATCGTGCCGGGCGACCTGGGGACGAAGGGCGGACTGGTGACCGACGAACGGGCGCGGGTGCTGCGGGGTGACGGGTCCGTGATCAGCGGGCTGTACGCGGCCGGGAACGCGAGTGCCGCGGTGATGGGGCACAGTTATGCGGGCGCCGGGTCGACCATCGGCCCCGCCATGACGTTCGGGTACATCGCGGCGATGGATCTCGCCGGGGCGTTCCCGGCGTGACCCGCTACCCGGCCACCGGTGAGGCCGCGGGGCGGCGGGCCGCCAGGAGGAAGGCCTGCGGGCTCGTCTCCCCGAGCGCCTCGTCCCGTTCCCGGACCGTCGTGGAGCGGAGGGCGAAGCCCGCGTCCCCAAGCAGCTCCGCCATCCGCTCCGGCCGCCGCCGCAGGAAGTCCAGCGTCACCGGATGCCCCCACGGCTCCTCCAGCCGCCGGGCCACGTCCCCCACCTGGAACGCGAGGAGCAGATGGCCCCCCGGCCGCAGCACCCTCGCGAACTCCCCGAACAGCTCCGGCAGCCGGTCGTCCGGCGTGTGGATGGACGAGTACCAGCACACCACCCCGGCCAAGGCCTCGTCCGGCAGGTCCAGTTCCAGCATCGAGCCCGGCACGAAGCGCAGGTCCGGGTTCTCGCGGCGGGCCACGGCGAGCATCGACTCCGACAGGTCCAGGCCGAACACGGACAGGCCCAGGGCGGCGAGGCGGGCGGTGGTCCGGCCGGGGCCGCAGCCCAGGTCGGCCACCTCGCCGCCGGCGCCGACCAGCTCGGCGTAGGTGGCCAGCAGGGCGCGCTCCAGGGGCCGGTGGGTGAGCTCGGCGCGGAAGTGGTCGGCGTAGTCGTCGGCGATCGTGTCGTAGAAGGTACGGGTGGCGGCGAGGAAGTCGGCGGTCATGCCCGCGGACCCTAACGTCCGGCACTGACAACGCCCGCCCGATGCGGCGGTCGCCGAGCGTGGCGCCGGGTGTGCCGTCGGTGACCGGCGGGGCGGTTCCCCGGTGATCCGGGCAGGGGAGGGGCTTGTGGGTCCGGGCCGCGCATTCGGGGGACGGCTGCGCATCTCGCCGTAAGCGGCGGAAGGGTTAAGGCGGGGCCAAGGGGATAAACCGTCGAACTGAACCCCCGGGGGCCGCCTGGCGTATCGCGGGGGTGTTCCGCACTTCTGCGGGGCGCGGCTGTCCCGCACCACGTTCGTGCTGGTCGTGAAGCACATTCGGGCGGCAGCGCAAAGGCAGGAGCCCCGTCGCCGGATGGCGCGGGGCTCCTTGGGTACTGCACTCAGTCTGCGATCAGACTTGGTTTGTCTGGGATCAGACGGGGGTGACGTTCTCCGCCTGCGGACCCTTCGGGCCCTGCGTGACGTCGAAGCTCACCTGCTGGTTCTCCTCGAGGGAGCGGAACCCGCTGGCGTTGATCGCGGAGTAGTGGACGAAGACGTCGGGGCCGCCGCCTTCCTGGGCGATGAAGCCAAAGCCCTTTTCGGCGTTGAACCACTTCACGGTTCCGGTAGCCATAAGCCCTCCTTGGGCTCAAAAGGGTCGCCCTGCTCCAGAACCTGCAAGTGTGAAAACAAACTAAGTGCCGCACAACTGCATATGTCTGAAAACGACGAGAGCCCGCGGTTACATGCTCCGCAGGCTCTGTACTGCAAGGGAAACCAAACTGCAACTTGCGGCGAGCCTAGCATGTGGGCAGCGGAAAGCAACAGAGGCCAAGATCACGTCACCCGGACGTTTGAATGCCCCCGGGGGTGCGTTGACCGTACGGATGGTCGAGGCACCAAGGGAGGGGGCGGTCCCAGCACGGTACCCCATGGGGTCTAGTCTCGCGATGTGGACAATTCTCGCACCCGGCCGCGCGTCGGCCACATCCAGTTCCTGAACTGCCTGCCCCTCTACTGGGGGCTCGCGAGAACCGGCACCCTCCTCGACTTCGAGCTGACCAAGGACACCCCTGAGAAGCTGAGCGAGCAGCTGGTGCGCGGTGACCTCGACATCGGGCCCATCACCCTCGTCGAGTTCCTGCGCAACGCCGACGACCTGGTCGCCTTCCCGGACATCGCCGTCGGCTGCGACGGCCCCGTGATGTCCTGCGTGATCGTCTCGCAGGTGCCGCTGGACCAGCTGGACGGCCGCCGGGTCGCCCTCGGCTCCACCTCGCGCACCTCGGTCCGGCTGGCCCAGCTGCTGCTCGCCGACCGCTACGGCGTCCGGCCCGACTACTACACCTGCCCGCCCGACCTCAGCCTGATGATGCAGGAGGCGGACGCGGCGGTACTCATCGGCGACGCGGCCCTGCGCGCCAACCTGCTGGACGGCCCGCGCTACGGCCTGGAGGTCCACGACCTCGGCGCGCTGTGGAAGGAGTGGACGGGCCTGCCGTTCGTCTTCGCGGTGTGGGCGGCGCGCCGGGACTACCTGGAGCGCGAACCGCACATCACCCGCGAGGTGCACAGCGCCTTCCTGGACTCCCGCAACCTCTCCCTGGAGGAGGTCGCCAAGGTCGCCGAACAGGCCGCCCGCTGGGAGGCCTTCGACGAGGCGACCCTGGCCCAGTACTTCACCACCCTCGACTTCAGCTTCGGCGCGCCCCAGCTGGCGGCGGTGACGGAGTTCGCCCGCCGGGTGGGCCCGACGACGGGCTTCGCGGCGGACGTGAGGGTCGACCTGCTGAGCGCCCCGTAAGGGGCGCGGGGAACTGCGCGACCAGCCCCCACCGGCCCGCGGCGGACGAACTGCCGGACTCCCGGAGCGAATAGGCTGCGGCTGAACTCTCTGGGGGTGGGGGCGCATGCAGAAGCTCGCGGGTGACGAACCGGCGGCCGTCGGACCGTACCGGCTGCTCGGCCGGCTCGGCTCCGGCGGCATGGGCCGCGTCTATCTCGGCCGTTCGGCCGGCGGCCGCACCGTCGCCGTGAAGATCGTGCACCCGCACCTCGCGCTGGACGAGGAGTTCCGCGCCCGCTTCCGCCGCGAGGTGGCGGCGGCCCGGCGGGTCGGCGGCGCCTGGACGGCCCCCGTCCTGGACGCCGACCCGGACGCGCCCGTGCCCTGGGTCGCCACCGCCTACGCGGCCGGTCCCTCCCTGACCGCCGCCGTGACCGACGGCGGCCCGCTGCCCGCGCACACGGTACGGGCGCTGGGCGCGGGGCTGGCCGAGGCGCTGGCGGCGGTGCACGAACTGGGCCTGGTGCACCGGGACGTGAAGCCGTCGAACGTCCTGCTGACCCTGGACGGCCCGCTGCTCATCGACTTCGGCATCGCGCGGGCCACGGACGGCACCGCCTCGCTGACGTCGTCGGGGGTCTCGATCGGGTCGCCGGGGTACATGTCGCCCGAGCAGATCCTGGGCAAGGGTGTCACGGGCGCCGCGGACGTGTTCTCGCTGGGCGCGGTGCTGGCGTACGCGGCGAACGGGGAGCCGCCGTTCCCGGGCGACTCCTCGGCCGCGCTGCTCTACAAGGTCGTCCACGAGGAGCCGGAACTCGGCTCGCTGAGCGGTGAGTTGCGAGAGGTCGCCGAGGCGTGCCTGGCCAAGGAGGCGGGGCGGCGGCCCGGCCCGGCACAGGTGGCGCGGCGGCTGGCTCCGCAGGGGGCCGCGCGGCTGGTGACGGGCGGGTGGCTGCCGGGGGCGCTGGTGGAGCGGGTGAGCCGGAGCGCGGTGGAGGTGCTGAACCTGGAGGTGACGGAGGCCGCGGGGGTGGGGGCGCCGCCGGGGGCTCCGCCCGAGCCGGGGTCGGGGCCGGGGTCGGGGCCGGTGTCAGGGCCGGTGGAGTTCACTGCCTCGTCCGTGGGCGGGGAGTTCGGTCCGGCGCCCGCGGTGCCGCCCGCGGTCGTGCCGCAGCTGCCGACGGTGCCGCCCACGGCCGTACCGGACCTGCCCGCGGTGCCGCCCACGGTCGTACCGGAGCCGCGGGATGCCGTGCCGTCGGGGCCCGGGAAGCTGTCCGTGAGCGTCGCCGCGACCGCCGTACCGGCGGGGGAGGGCGGGCGTGGGCGCCGGGTGAGCTGCACGGTCGCGCTCGCGGTGGCCGGGGCGCTGGCGGTGGTCACCGTCGGGGTGGGGTTCCTGGTGAAACCGCTCCTCGGGTCCGGAGGCGACGCGGCGAGCAACGACGCGGGCTCCGCAGCCAAGTCGCCGTCGGCGTCCGCGTCGTCCACGTCGCCGGCCTCGTCCGCGTCCGGCGGCGGGGTGATCCCGGCCGCCTACCTCGGCACCTGGCAGGGCACGGCCACCGCCCTGTCCGGCAACCTGCCCATCGGCACCTTCCGGGTCACCGTCGAGCAGGCGGCCGTCGGCAGGGAACTGGGCCGGCTGCGGCAGACCGACCAGCTGGGCGGGGTCTGCACGGACATCCTGACCCTCAGATCGGTGACGGCCGCCAAGCTCGTCGCCTCCTCGACCGGCGCCGAGGGCAACCACGACGGCTGCGACCCCGGCACCAACACGGTCTACCTGACCCCGAGCCACGGCGACCTCGTCTACACGTCGGACAGCTCGGCCGAGGGGAACCCGGTGGCGGTGATGTCGAAGGCGGGGGGCTGAGGACTCCCGGGTCCCCCGGCCTCCCCCGCCACTGCGGGCCGCTACTGCGGGGTCGTCACCGTGACGTGCTCCCCGCTGCCCAGGTGCAGCATGCCCTTGCCGGGCTGGATCGGCCCGCCCACCATGGCCCGGGTGGTCCGGATGCCGATCAGCTCGCCGGAGCCGGACTCCTGCGGGGAGAGCAGGATGCCGCGGCGGGCCTTCTTGGCGTCGACCTGCCAGCCGGAGAAGCCGTCGCAGATCTCGTCCTCGTCACCGGCGATGACGACGGCCAGCCCCTCCTCGGCGCCGCGCTCCACGATCCGCTTGAAGACCCCCTCGGCGTCGCAGTCGTCCAGCACCTCGGCGTCGTCGACGAGCACGACGACCGGATCCGCCGGGGTGGCGGTGTTCACGAGCTCCTCCAGCTCGTCCTCGTCCACGTCCCGCCCGGTGAAGACCTTCAACACGCCTTCCCGGCCCTCTAGTTCCCGCAGCGGCGACTGCCGGGGCGCGGCGACGACGATCCGTACGCCGTTGGCCAGGTAGGAGCGGGCGAAGCCCAACAGGGTCGTGGAGCGCCCGGACTTGGCGGGACCACCGATCACGAAGGCGGGCACGCCCTGCGCCAGGTCGGGTCCGAAGGCGGTCAGTTCGTCGCCGCCGACACCCACCAGGGCCCACAGCGGGGCGGCCGCCGCGGCCGGGTCGCGCATCGCCCAGGCGTCCTCGAAGGAGATCCGGCCGGGCAGCACGTCGACCCGGAACGGCCGCCGGGAACGCGGCACCTGGGCGTCCCGGACGTCCGCCGCCTCACCGATCGCGGCGATCGCCGCGGCCTGCCCCTGACCGGTGGTGTCCGCGGAGAGCAGCGCGAACTGCGTCTCGGCGGCCGTCTCCGCGCGGAAGGCCCGGCCGGGCGGGATCTCCTCGGGCACCTTGCGGGAGTTGATGTCCAGCATGGAGAAGTCGGCACGGTCGGCGAGCCGCAGACCGTACTTGTCCTCGGTGAGGGAGGAGATCCGGCCGGCCAGGATCTGCCGGTCACCGGTGAGGACGAGATGGATGCCGACGCTCGCGCCCTCCCGCATCATCACCATGATCCGGTCGGTGAGGTCACCGTGGTTGATCTCGCCGAGGGTGGGCAGCCAGCCCTCCCAGCGGTCCAGGAGCAGCACGATGTGGGGCAGCCGCTCCGTCTCCGGCACGGCCGCCCGCTGCTCGCCGATGTCCGCGAAACCCCGGTCGGCCAACAGCTCCTGACGCCGGGACAGTTCACCCGTCAGCCGGGCCATGAGCCGTTCCACCCGCTCGGTCTGGTTGCGGCCGACGACGGCACCGCAGTGCGGCAACCGGGCCAGCGCGTTCAGCGCGCCGTTGCCGCAGTCGATGCCGTAGAGGTGCACGTCCGCACAGGAGTTGGTGCGGGCCAGCGAACCGGCGATGGTGCGCAGCACCTGGGACCGTCCGGTGCGCGGGGCACCGGCGACGATCAGATGCCCGAAGGTCGCGAAGTCGACGGCGACCGCACGGCGGGCCTGGTCGGCGGGCAGGTCCTCGACGCCGTAGGCCGCGGCGGGCAGCGTGCCCTGTGCCCGGACGGCCGGTACGTCGTCGAGCAGCAGCATGTCGTCGAGGGCGGGCAGCCACGGCGAGTGCTGGGCCGGGATGGCGAGCGCGGTGTTGGCCTCGCGCACGGCGTCGACGAGCACCTTCAGGTCGGTGATCTCGTCGTCCTCCTTGGTCTCGGACCTCGGCTTGCGCAGCGCGGCCCGCCCGAGGTCCTGCCAGGACAGCGCCCCGGCCCAGGGCGCGAGCGTGGCCGGGTCCGCGGCCCCCGGCCGCCTGCCCCCCACCCGCCCCGACTGGAACGGGACCAGCGAGGCGTGCCCCAGCCGGACGTACGCCCGGCCCGGAGTGCTCTTCGCGATGTGCCCGGCGTCGGGCGCGTCGATGACGTCGGTCGACTCACCGGCGTCGGTCACACGCAGCGCGATCCGGAGGTTGGTGTTGGCGCGGATCTCTGGGGACACGACGCCGGAGGGCCGCTGGGTGGCGAGCAGCAGATGGATGCCGAGCGACCGCCCGCGCTGGGCGATGTTGACGAGTCCCGTGACGAAGTCGGGCAGATCGCGCACCATCGAGGCGAACTCGTCGATGACGATGAGCAGTCGGGGCACCGGCGCCCGGGACGGATCCCTCCTGACCAGGTCCTGGTAGTCCTCGATGTCCTTGGCGTCGGCGGCGGCGAGGATGTGCTCGCGCCGCTTGAGCTCGGCCCCCAGCGACTCCAGGGCCCGCTCCACGAGGTGGGCGTCGAGGTCGGTGACCATGCCCACCGTGTGCGGCAGCTTGACGCAGTCCTTGAACGCCGAGCCGCCCTTGTAGTCGACCAGGACGAAGGTCATGTTCTCCGGGGTGTTCGCCACCGCCAGCGCGGCCACGATGGTCTGGAGCAGCTCGGACTTGCCGGAACCGGTGGTACCGGCGATGAGCCCGTGCGGCCCGTCGCGCCGCAGGTCGATGCCGAACGGGCCGTCGTACGACTCCCCGATGACCGCCGTCGTCGACTGCCCGCCCATCCGCCACCGCGCGGCGATCGCGTCCCGGGTGGGCGGCTCCAGCTGGAGCACGTCGAGCAGCCGGCTGGCGGCGGGCAGTGCGGAGTCCTCGCTCTCGCCGCTGATGTCCCGCAGCGGGGAGAGCGAGCGGGCGAGCCGCCCGCACCAGGCGGCGGAGACGAGGTCGGGCCGTACGTTCAGCTTGCGCAGCGCCCCGCTCTGCTCGACGCGCAGCCGCAACTCCAGCTCCTGCGGCCCCTGTTCCTCGCCGGCGCCGCCGGACCGGGGATGCCAGGCCTGGAAGGAGGGAAAGCCGCCGACGGCCTGCTGGACGACGGGAGTCGCCGGGGCGGCCGCCTCCTTCCCGGCCCGTGGCTCGGCGACCACGACGCCCTGGCACTCGCCGGGCAGGAAGCGCTCCTCCTCGTCGAGGCAGAGGGAGCGGATGGCGACGCCCGGCCCTTCCTTCAGCAGCCGTACGACACCGGGCAGGGACCGCAGCCGCCGCGACCCGTCCCACACCACGACGATGTCCGGGTCGGAGAAGGCGGGCCCGTCGACCTTGCCGCGTCCGCCCTGCTGCAGGGCCTTCTGCCGGCCGTCGAGGAACTGGGTGAGCTCGCCGACGCGGGCGCCGACGGTCTCGGAGTCGGTGCCGATGAGGACGTTCACGTCCTGGCCGCCGCCCGGTCGGGCGTGCGGCAGCCAGCGCACCCAGTCCCAGCGGGCGCCGGCGTCGTTGTCGGTGAGGACGTAGAACTGCACGTCCATGGGGCTGTGCAGGACCGCGGTCTGGGCCACGGCCCAACGCCCCAGCGCATGCGCGGAGTCACCCGGCCCGGCGACCCCGATCACCCCGAGGTCGCGCAGCGAGAGCCCGACCGGGGCGTCCTCGATGTACCAGCGGACCTTGCGCTTGTGCTCGTCCTGCTCGGGGTCGTCCAGCTCGACCTCGGAGGGGACGCGCCCGGTGCCGAACCGGATCAGCAGATGGTCGGCGTCGGTGCGCCGCCGCTCCCAGAGCCGCGTCCGCGGCCCGGTCCCGTACGTCAGCACGGCCGCCGGATCCGGCACCGCGCCCCGCCGCTCGGACCGTTCGGCAACCAGCGCCTCCTGCGCCTCCTCCTCGATCCGCGCCTTGTGCTCCTTGTACTCCTTGAGCTGCTTGGCGTGGGACTTTCGGCCGTGTTTCTTGTCCATGAAGTAGTTGCCGAAGAGCATGACCGGGCTCATCACGGCCATGATCAGGTAGTACCAGCGATGGAACATGAAGACGGAGACGACCGCGCCGACCAGCGGCAGCACCGCCATCAGCCAGGGCAGCGGCCGGGCCTCGTAGTCGCCGGGCGGGTTGGGCAGCGAGAAGTGAGTCTGCCGGTCGGCGGGGCGCAGTCGCGGGGGCCGGTTGTAGTCGAGCCCGGCACCGTCGTCGGACCACTTGAGCGCGGCGTTCGGCGGGGCGTACCCGGTGATCTCCAACAGGGTGTTCCCGAGCCCGAGTTGCCCGCCGAGCGGCCAGTCCCCGTCCCCTTCGAACGCCTCCCCGTCCAACCGCACGTCGGCCATGTGGGTCCGCACTTTGCAGGTGCCGTCGATGGCGATGGTCAAGGTGGCGGCGCGGGCGGGGAGTTCGGGGTCCTCGACGCGGAGGTGGGAGGCGGCTCCGGTGCCGATGTCGTACCGGCCGACACCGAGCCGGTGCACGGCGCCGGCGGCGGGACCGCCGGCGACCCGGAACTCCACGACACCGGTGGGCTCGCCCAGCAGGCACCCGGCGGGGTCGTGCAGGGAGACGACGACGCCGTCCCGCAGGGGCGAGCCGACGACGCTGGCGGCGGGATCGAGGGCGTATCCGTCGACGTAGGCGTGCGGTCCGGCGGTCTGGACGGGGCCGGTGCCCCGGGGGGCGCCGATGGGTATGACCTGGGCCCCGCCCTGGCTCTCGGAATATCCCACCCCGACCTGCCGGGCCAGCTCCCGGGCCACGTCACCGACCGTCGACTCGGGATCCGCGTCGAGCACCACGTCGGCGGTGGCACCGCCGACCGGATCGACGACGGTCAGACTCAGACGCACGTTCGTCCTCCTCGCAGGCCCGGCACATTCGGAGTGACCTTAGCCGGACCATAGCCGGACGGGCTTTCCCGGATGCAACGGGCGCTGCACGGTTCACGATTCCGCCGCACAAGCACCGTGCGGTCGCACGCGTCACCCCCGTAGGATCTTTGCTCGTGCGGACGGTCATGTCATGGCCACGCATCCGCGCGAACGGCGCCACGGGGGAAGGCCCTGCGGCCACAAGAACGGGAGGGGGCCGTCATGGCCAGCAAAGACACGGACCTCACATATGCCGAGATGGAGAAGGTCGCGGGCGACCTGATCAAGGACATGCACGACCTGGAAGACAAGATCAAGAACGTCGAGAAGCGCGTCTCCGCGCTGGTGGAGAACGGCTTCACCACCCAGAAGGCCTCCGGAGCGTACGACGACTCCATGAAGGACTTCACGAAGGGCGCGACGAAGACGATCCAGGGCCTGCACGGCCTCTCGGACTTCCTGAAGAAGGCCAAGGAGGCCTACGAGCAGCTGGACGAGCAGCTGGCGAAGCAGGCCAAGGGTTAGTAAAGTCCTAGGTCGCCGAACGCCCGGGTGCGACGGAGCATGTGATGTCCTCCGTCGCACCCGGCCGTCAGGCGTCAGCGGCCCCGGGCCTCGTCCGGCTGCTGATGGCTCCTCAAGTACCTGTGGAGCTCCCCGCGCCACTCCTCGGTCTCCAGTTTGAGCCACGACCCGTCCTTGAAGCGTAGGAGCACCTTTCCGGTCTCGTGGCCGGGAGGGGGTCGGCGAGGACGGCGTCCCCGACGGGGATCTCGGTGACGACCCGCATGAGGGCGTCCCGGCGGATGGACACGCGCTTGGGCGGAGCGGCCAGCAGGATCCGGTTTCCGGCAAGCGCGACCAGGCGTTGGTGGTGGGAGGAATGTCCGTACCGCTGAAGGAGGAGGCGGCCGGCCGCCCCGTTCCAGTCACCGTCGAAGGTGCGGTCCAGGCCGAGTTCGACGACGGCCTCGTCCCGCCGCTTCTCGTCGCGTTTCCTGGCGCGGTGACGCTCTTGTTCCTCCGTGGTCGACAGCGCGCTTGAGGGCTTCTTCGCCCGCAGCGAGGAGACCGAACAACTTGCCGATGAACAGCAGGGGTCCTGCCAGGGCGAGGCCGAACATGCCGGGCGGCCTGATGAAGGCGGGACGCAGCGGAGCCGATCCTGCGGCCCGGTGCACGTCGGCGGGCGGCTCGGGAATCTTCCCGATCGTGCACCAGGCCGCCGCATCGGGCGTGACGCCGAGTCGGTCCCGTATGGTGCGCTCGGTGCTCGTGGACAAACCCGTTCCAACTTCCGAGTCGTTTGCCGAAGGAATTCTCGCACCGGCGGCGTGGCCCGGCCCGTTCACGTCCGTACTCTTCTCGGGTCGCGGGCGAAGAGCGTGCCAGTCTGTGGACCCTCAGTTCTCCAGGGGCGGCTCGTCGGTTCCGCCACGGCCCTGACCTGCTGAGCCCATAACGCTTTCAGGAGCGGAGAATGACACCGTCCGTAGGATCGCCACCATTCCGTCGCAGAACTCGTTCCAGTATTCGGTGGAAGCCGTGTGAAGCGTGAACACGGCGGTGTAGGGGCCCGTCGAGAACGGGACATGCACCTGAATCTGCCCGGTCAGGAGTTGTTTCTCCGTGTGATCGGCGGTGAGTTCCGGCGAGAGCGTCACCTCGCGCATGGTCACGCAGGAGACCGCTGGGCCGCAGGGGAGATCCATCCAACGTGCGTCGTGGTGCGGATCACGGGACAGGGCGACCAGGATCCCGTGCGCCGCCGTTTCCGGGTCCGAATGATCGGTTTCGACAGCGGCCACGGTGAAGGCGCACTGTGCGACACCGCCGCTGTCGGTGGAGAAGAGACCCAAGGCCGAGTACGAAAGACCGCTCAGCGCCAGTTGTTCGGCCAGGGCGGCATAGAACGGGGCGGCCGGAGTCCACAGCGATTCGTCACCGCGTGAGTAGAGATCTCGTACGAAGGCGTCCGACAGTGTGGCTCGGTCCCCGGGCTTTGCAGCCAGGGGAAGGGTGAAGAAGCTTTCGGGGACGTCGAACGTCAGGGGTGGGACATCCGCTTCGACCGTTATGAGAGGGGTGGGCACTGGTTTCCGCTTCCAATCCGGTTCAGAGGTCGCCCTCTTGGAACGGAACATTTTCGCCGTCGGCGCCCATCAGACAGAAGTCGCTGCTGATTCCGTAGTCGGGATCGATCGTGCTGGTTCTCAGATACTCGGCGAGGAAGTGGCCGCTCGGCCGCCGACTGATCACGAGATCGCCGGGTCCCTTCTGGCGCCCCTGCAAGTCCGCGACGGTCCGCTGCTGCCCCGATGTGAGCGCGTCGTCGGCCACCAGTTCAGGAGTGGTGGCCAGGGGCCGGGTGACATCGTCACGACAGTTTGTGTTCCAGCCTGCGAGGCGACTCCATGATCCGTCGGTGAACACGAGTTTGAAGTCCACCTTGTGCTGGCTGAACCTCATCCGTTTCACGGTGCTGATGTCGGACCGTTCCGTCTCCCACAGGACCTCGTCATGGGGAGCGTTCTCGTCATCCAGCAGTCCGAGGACAAGGATCCTCCGGGTCGTGACCACCAGATGGGTTCGATCCGTGTCGGGACGGCGCCCGGGGTCGAGCTGCCACGGGAGGGTACGGGCTTGGGTCCCGGGAGCCGCCCACATGACGGGGAAGTCCTCGACCTCGTTCTCCGGCTCCTCGGGTTGTCCGAGCCGCGAGACGCTACCTGTGCTGCCCGATCCGGCCAGCGATTCAAGAACGCCGATGGTCGCCACGAGCAGGAAGCGAGCACCGAACTTGCCCCCCTCACGCAGGCGGCTCTCGTTCTTTGTACGAGCGGTGAATTCCGGCCCCGCCGGCCAGCCCGGCAACTCGTTCTGGATGTCCCGTCGTGTCGTGTCCCTGAACCAGCGCATCCCGGATACGGGTGTGGCGACCCCGGTCGCGAAACTCACTCCGCAGCGCGCGAGCAGGGTCTCGTCGGGGTCAGGCTGCCATCTCGTCATCTTCTCGTGCCTCAATGTGCTGTGGCGGACTGCTGGAGGCTGTCTCCCGGATTGGTCGAGTCACCGCTGTGTAGGCCGATGCTGATTCCCTTGGGAAGCACCTTGCCTGCCACGTCGATCCCTCTGCCCAGTCTGCTCAACGGATCGACCGTGAACTTCTCGCCCGCGAGCGCCAGCCCCTTGGTGCCGAGCCACTGGCCTTGGTGATACCCCGCCTCGGCGAGCCCGGCAAGGCGGCTCATCCCACCGCTCTCGTGGGACAGCAGTCCGAGGTTCTTCCCCGCACCGCCCAGGACGATCCGCCTGCCCAACAGGCCGATACCGCCCTCGACCGATTTTGCCATGTCGCCGGTTGCGATCACGTTGAAGGCGCGCTCGATACCGGACACCTTGAATCCACTGCCGAATTCCGCGATCCGCTCGGCTGCTGCTGCCTTGCTGGCGACCTTGGCGCCCTTTCCGAGGAGGCCGATACCCGGCAGCAGTCCCAGTGCGTCCGTGCCCATGGTGAGCCAACTGACGTCAGCACCGCTTGCCTTGGCGACCGAATGTGCCAGCAGAGCCATTCCACTCGTGAGAACGGCCGCAGCACCGAAGATCGCGCCGAGAGGTTCGAAGGGCAGGGTAATGATGGCCAGCACGCCGAGGATCGCGGTGACGTCGCTGAGGACGTCGCCGATTTCCTTGATCAGGTCGGCGTGATCCTTGAGCCAGTCGCCCGTGGCGTCCCACGCGTCTGTGATCCCGTGCCCGAGCTTGTCCCAGAAGCCGGGCTCATCCGGGGCGATGTCACCGGCCTTGTCCAGTTCCTTGCTGACCTGACGGGCGGCCGCCCGGTAGTCCTCCTCCAGCTCGTGGACCTGCCGGATCACCCCGTCCACCGCGCTGGACGCCTTGCCCAGGTCCATGCTGCCGTCGCTGCCGGCCTTGGCCTGGGCGTCTGCTTTGGCGTCGAGTTTCTCCCCGGCGCTCTTCTCCAGCCTGTCCGCCCTGACCTGGAAGTCCTGGAGGTCGTCGGCCCAGCGGTGGAGTGCACGCGAGGCCTTGTCGAAGGAGTCGTGGCTCTTGCGGATGAGCGGGGTGACGTCCTTGCCGATGTAATCGGTGAACGCGATGGCGGTCTTGCCCTTCCAGGCCCCGCACTCGATGCGCTCCAGCTCTCCGAGGGCGGTACCCAGTTCACCGGCGAGCTTGCCGAGTTGCTTGGCGAGGTCCCTGGTGTCCTCCACGCTGCCTGGCGTGGGATCCCAGCCTATGTGGGGGAAGGCAGGCCGTTGCCCAGCCATGTCACTTGCCCTTCTGCTGCGGAGCCTTGAGGGACTCGGCCAGGTCCAGGTCGAGCTTGCCGAAGCTCTCCCCGATCTTGTTGATCATCTTTACGGCACCCTGCGTGTGCTTGCCGAGCTGCTTGATGCCGTAGCCCCAGTCGTCGGCGAAGTCCTGCACGTCTTCGACGAGTTGCCTCTCGCCGACGGCCGAGGCATCCGCGCTGCGGAGCGTGCGGCGGGTGGTCTCCATGCGGTCGCTGATGGACGAGAAGGTCTTCTTCAGGTCCTGGAAGATCGTGTCTTCGAGGCGTAGGTCACTCATGTCGGATTCCGGTCTCCTCAGGCGGCCGGTAGGGCGGACAACGTCGGCTGACCGTACTGATCAGCGGTGGCCCCCCGGGATTTCGTCCTCGGTCGCGTTCTGCACGTGGGTGGACAGGCGGTTGGGGCGGGCCGGCTGCTGGGGTGCTCAGCCGGGCCTTGGAGCCGGTCCAGCAGTTCAACGGTTCACGGCCTGGGCTTCCTGGACTTTGATGTCCTGGGTCGTTCCGAAGGTGCCGTCGGGCAGGTCGCCGCCGGCGCCCCCGGTGCCCGACCAGCTGATCTGCCAGGTGATGGTGGCTTTCAGGTGGTACGTTCCGTCGCCGGACGAACGCAGGTACCTGATGCCGCACGGCGGCGTCTGGTCGGCCTTGCCCTTGGCGTATGGCTCGCCGATCGAGTGGTCGGCGTTCAAGGTGCACACGCCGGAAGCCGGAATGGTCTCGGCGTCACCGGTGCCCGGTTCGAGTTTCAGGGAGACGGGCTTCGCCGTGGTGGTCGCCTGGATGTTGAGGCCGCCGGCGTTGAGTGACGCGGTGACCGAGACCGGCTTGAACTCGGCCTTGTCCAGCCACGCCCAGGTGGCGAGGTTGACCTTGGTGATGTCCGCCGGGGCGAGGGTCACCCTGGTGTCGGGGAGCTGAATCGCGTCGTAGGCGGCTTCGGCCAGGATCTTCGGGGTGACGGCCTGCGGGACTCCCGGGTCCTGGTTGTTCGCCACCCAGAAGGGGAGGTCGCTGCACTCCCAGCTGGCCGGGTCGTCCATGCGGTCGGGGTTCTGGACCGCGACCCACCAGTTCCCCTCGTCGGCCTCGTCCTCGTTGTAGTTCTTGTACTTGCCGTCCTTGTAGATGTCACGGAACTGACCGACCGCGGTCTTGGCGTAGTTGGCCTGGCCGGGGGCGTTGATCGTGTCCGTGTACATCGTCTCGACGTAGTCCTTGAACTCCGCCACCGAACGCGGTTCGTACCAGCACGCGGGCGGGGTCCAGTCGGTCACCGGCTGTACGGCGGTACCGCTGCTCTTCGAGCGCACCGAACCGGAATAGGTCACCCTGGAGACGAGTGTGCCGGCGTTGGAGCTGCCGCTCTGCTTCGTGTTGCCCTGGGAGCCCTCGCTCGGCGGCCAGGTCGCGGACGCGGATCCCGCGGCGATGAGGACAAGAACCCCCGAAAGCAGCCCCGCCACGGCGAATCGGCTGCTGGACGTCATGGCGTGCAAGACTTGCTCCCCCTCTGCGAAGTGAGCTTCGTCGTCTGCCATACGCCTTGCTTGTTCTTTTCCAGCCGCGTCGTGTAGACGACGTACGAGTCGTTGTTCACCGCGGTCTTGATGACCTTGCCCGACTTGCGGACCTTCGCGAACGCCTTGCTCTGGTCCTCGCAGTACACGACTCCGGCCGAGGCGGAGTCGAAGACGTCGATCTTGGCGTTGTAGTAGCGGTTGACGCCTGTGATCGAGTAACCGTCCTTCGCGATGGACTCGACCCAGTCCATGGCGTCCGGCAGTGCGCCACCGCTGTAGTAGAAGCTCAGCGCGGGCAGCTCGGGGTCGCCTTGCGCGATGGCGTAGTTGGTCGCATCGATCCGCCGGGCCACGTCCCCGAGGACCGCGTCCTTGGTCGTGTCGCCGGTCTTCCAGCTCTCGAAGGTGTCGGACAGGTCGCCAGGCAGTGTGATCCTGGGCCTGCCGGCGGCGCTCTCGGTCGGCGACGCGGAGGCTTTCGTACTGCCGCTGTCGGCCCCGGCAATCTTGTCGTTGGCTTTCGAACCCGAGTCCCCGCCTCCGCACGCCGTCAGCAGCAGGGCTGCGGTCGCGGCGAGCGCGGTGGCGGCGGGCATGGTGCGGCGCTTCACTGTGGACTCCCCCGTGAGACAGATGTATGCCAAGGACACAGACGCTATCTGCGAGGCCCCCGGTTCGCCAGCGTGAACTTCCCTGTCGGCTTGGATGGACCGTGGCAAATGGGGCACTGTGAGAAAGGTCCGATTCCCCGCCGCGCCCAAGTGGGCCGGAGGCTGGGCGCATTCGCCGGGTGGGGGCGCCGTGCCGGTTCTGGTGCCGGCGCCGGGAGTCCGTCGAATCGTCGGCCGCTCGTGGGGATGGCGCGGGGATTGTGTGGATTCGGAGCGGGCGGGTGATATGGCCGGCTCGACGGGACCCCTCTTTTGGGCTCCCTTTGCAGTTCGTTGGTTGCAGGGTGAAATCCCTCGACCCACAGTGACCGTGGCCGTCTGCGTCCTGCGGGGCGGTCGGCAGGCAGGCGTTCACGGGGGTCAGTGGTGGCGGAACACGTCAGGGTGTCCACAAGCGAGTTGCGGGAGATCAGCCGGTCTGTCGCGAAGTTGAAGTCCAACTTTGAACATGCGAAGGATCTGGTCGACTCGTACGGCTCCGAGATCGGATCCGGTGATGTGGCCGACGCGCTCGGCGACTTCGCGGACGACTGGAAGAAGAAGCGCCGACAGCTCTGCGACGGGCTGGAGTTTCTCGGGAAGACCGCGGGCGAGGCGGCGAAGGCCTACGACGGGGTCGACCAGCATCTCGCCGACGCGCTGCTCAAGGCTCAGCCGGGGGACAAGTGAGCGATCACGACTTCTCCGGGGTCGACTGGCAGACGGCCCGGTACGACGACAAGGAGTTCGCCCCCGGTGACCCGTACGAGGTCGCCCGGCTCGGCAAGCGGATCTCCGACACCGCCAGGCTGATCGAGGAGCAGGCCGGCAGGCTGAACAACCTCGTCGACGGGAACGGGTGGGACTCCGATGCGGGCAGGGAGTTCACCAGGAGGACCGGCGACACCGTGAAGCTGCTCGGCCAGTCGCATCAGCGGTACGCGGCGGCCGGGGCGGCGCTCGGCTCCTCCGTGCCGTACGAGCCGATCGCCGACCAGGTGCGGGAGAACTGGGCCACCGCTCTCAACCACGCCCAGAACCGGGTTCGTTCCGCTCTGCTGAAGGCCGCGGCCGCGGACGCCGACAGCGGCAACTACCAGAAGCAGATCGATCAGCATCCGTCCGGCGACGACAACCACCCCGACAAACAGAAGCTGAAGCGGCAGAAGGAAGCCTCCGACGGGGAACTCGACGCCGCGAAGCGGGAGATCCGGGCCGCGCTCGACTACCGCGACACGCAGGGCGGGTACGCGGCCAAGGCGATACGGGACGCCATCGACCACGACGGGTTGAAGGACCCCAAGCACCACTGGTGGGACAACTGGAAGGACTGGGTCGCCGACATCGGGCACTGGGCGGGAGCGATCGCCGGCGTGCTCTGTCTTCTCGCGCTGGTGCTGAGCTGGGTCCCTATCCTCGGCGAGGTGCTCGGGGCACTGGCCCTGATCGCCTCCGTGGTCGCCCTCGTCTGCGACACCGTCTCCGCCCTGGACGGCAAGGGCACCTGGCTGGACGTCGCCATCGACGTGGTCGGCGTGCTGTCCTTCGGTGCCGGCCGGGTTCTCGGTACGACCTTCAAGGAGGCGGCCACCGCGGCGCGAGGATCGTCGGCGCTCAGGGAGTTCCTGAACCTGCGGGGACTGGGCGTGGGCGAGAAACTGGCCGGGGAGATCGCCCAGGCGAACTCGGGAGTCAAGGCGGGCAAGATCGCCGAAGCCCTGGCGAAGGGACCGGACAGCGTCCTGCCCAGGATGAAGTCGATCGTCAAGGAGTCCGTCAACTTCAAGGCCTACTTCACCGATATCCGCACGGCCGTCGCCGAACGAGGAGCCGAGGACCCGATCCTCACCAAGGACCTGCCCAAGTGGCGCGGTCTCTCCGACTCGGTGTTCAAGGGCAAGGCGTGGTCGGCCGGCGGCCTGTACGCCGCGAGCCAGGTGCTGCCGCTGGGCACGGGCATCGTGAACCTGGCGCCCTCGGCGGGCTGGGAACCGGCCTTCATCGAACGCAACCAGTTCGACGGCCTCAAGCACACCGCCCCCCTCGGGTCGAGCGGCGTTCCCTTCTACAACTGGAACTGGAAGGTCGCCGGCGGCTGAGGGCGTCCGCGGCACCGAATCACGGCGAGGCCCGCGAGGGCGAGGAGAGAACGAGGAAAGTGGCACTTGGAGACGGTCAGACCGTCGACGAACAGTTCGCCCGGCTCCCGAGAAGCAGACAGCGCGAACTCGAGGAGAAAGGGCTCGGTCTGCCGAGACTGCGCGACATCGCCCTTGAGGAGGGCGGTGAGCTGGCCGTGCGGCACATCCTCGCGGAACACTCCCGGCCCACCAGCCGGTGGGATTTCGACGGCGACCGGCGCGCGGACGAGAACAGGGCGGTGTGGCCGTGGATACGGCTGCTCCTGGCCGCCGTCATCGGCGTGGTCCTGTGCCTGCTCTCCACGTACGTCCTCCGCTCCTCGGCGCTCTTCGTCGGCGCGGCCTGTGGTGCATTCGTGGCCTGGGCGGGGTTCAGGACCCGCAGGTCCCTCGGAGGGCTCGTCGCCTGCGGCCTCGTCGCGGTCGCCTATGTCGCCCTGATCTGGACGGGTTCGTACGCCGCCGACGAGTGGTACCTGCATGTGCGCGGGCAGGAGACCACGGTCACCTACGCCAAGCCCCTGCACGAGCAGGCGTCGCACGGCGTTCGCGTCACGTACTGCCGTGTCACGCTCCCGGACGGTACGGTCCGCAGGGTGTTCTTGAACGACAAGCGGTGTACGGACGAGAACATGGTCGGCACCAGGACTCCTGCGGTGATCGACCCGTCGGACCACTACCGGCCGGTTCTCGGGGACAAGTCCGCCATCGGCGGGACTGCCGCGGCATACGTCTGCCTCGGTGCCGCCGCCGTCCTCGTCCTCGCCCCGGTGAGCGCCGCTGTGATGAGCCGGGCGAACGAGCGGCGGGGCCGGCAGGGCGAGCCAGGCGGCCGGGTGGGCGGGGCGGACGTATGACCGACCGCACCGGATCCCGAGTCGCGACAGCTCCCGTCCCGCCCCCGTCCGACTACCGCCTCGCCGTCCCCGAGGGCTGGGAGCGGATCGTGCTGGACAGTCCGGAGCGCTGGACACACCGCATCGACAAGCTGGTCAAGCGGGGGCTGCGGCGTACGGAGGCCACCCCGCAGCTGGAGGCCGCGCTCGCCGAGCGGATGCGGGCGCAGGCCGAGGCCGCGCAGGCCAACGGCGGCCTGGAGATGTACGTCGTCCAGCAGGTCCCGGGTCAGGTCCCCGTCTCCGCCGGCCTGGTCGTGACCGTCCTGCGGCCGTCACCCGGCTCCGAACCCGGCGACCTCGCCGACATCGCCCGCTCCCTCGCCCTCCGCGCTGCCGGCAGCGACGACGTCACCCTCGTCGACCTCCCGGCGGGCCCCGCCGTACGCCACCGCTACCTCCGCCGGCCCGCACCCGACGACCTCGACGGCAACAAGCTCGCCGCCGCCCACCTGGACGTCTACCTCTCCGTCCCGCACAGCGACCAGCGGCTGCTGCTCTCCTTCTCCACACCGACGGCACCGCCGCTGGAGCCGCTGGTGGAGGCCCTGGTCACGCTGTTCGACTCCGTCGCCCGCACCCTGCAATGGATGGCCTGATGCCCGAGTTCGCCGCCGCCACGGTTCATCTGCGGACGCCGCAGGACGCCGTCGCGCTGCCCGTGCGGACGTCCGTGGACCCGGCGGCCTGGGCCGCGGCGGCCGCCCGCCGGCTCGTCGGCCCGGACGACGACGAACCGAAGCTGCTCGACGCCCTCGCCACCGAACTCCGCGAGGCCGCCGCCGACTCCCGCGAGCGCGGCCCGATCACCGCGCTGTCGTACGTCCCCGAGCCGCGCCTGGGCGAACTCGCCCGGATCGAGCTGTCCGCGCTGGTCGCCGACGACACGTACCCGACCATGACCGTCGACCTGCTCCAGCGGTACCTCGCCGCCCCCACCCCGGTCTCCTACCGCCCGCCCGAGGCCGAGCTCCGTACCCTTCCCGCCGGACCGGCGGTGCGGGTACGGCACGCCTACGTCCAGGACGTCGGACGGGACGGACTGGGCACGGTGACGGAGACCTGCGCGTACGGTATCCGCGCCGACGAGAAGTGGGCGCTCGTCCTGCTCGCGTCCTGGCAGGCGCAGGCCCGCACGGACGCCCTGTGCGAGCTGACCGACGAGCTGGCGGAGACCGTCCGGGTCACGGTCTAGCCGCGTCCTCTTCAGGCCGCCGCCAGGCCGCGAAGCAGGGACTCACCCTCCTGTGACGTCAGACGGCACCAGGAGCCGTCCGTGAAAGTGATCCCGAAGTCCCGTCCGCCGTCGCTGAACGGGCGCCGTCCGATCGCGGCGACCGTGTCCCGGTCCGTCTCCCAGAGGACCTCCTCCCAGGGGTTCCTGGGATCCTTCAGTCCTTCGACGAACAGCAGCCGACGGTCGGTCAGGACCAGCTCCGTCACATCCGTGTCGGGACGGCGGGCCGGGTCCAGTTGCCAGGGCAGCGTGCGGGCGATGGTGCCGGGGGCCGCCCACAGCACCGGGAAGTCCATCTCCTCGTTCTCCGGGTCCTCGCTCCTGCCGAGTCCCTCGGACCGGCCGGGGCTTCCTCCGAGGAGCCCGAAGACGAGGGTGAGCAGGAGGACGAGCACTTCCATCACGCCGTCCCCTACGAACCGTTCGAACCGGGAGCGCGGGCGATACGACGGCCCCGTCGGCCACCCCGCCAACTCTCCTTGGATGTCCCGACGTTCCGGATCCCGGAACCAACGCCGCCCCGCGACCCGCCCCGCGGCCCCGGTCGCGAAGGACACCCGGCCGCGCGTCACGAGCTCCTCGCCCTCAGGAGGCTTCCAGTACTGGCGGTACGACGGCTCGATCACGGTCTGGCGTCCCCCCGCGTCATTCACGGCAGTGAACCTTCACTCGGGCGGGTGATCCTACTATGCAGGCGCCTCCGGTGGCCGCCGTGGCGCCGGCGACCGCTACGGCGCGGGCGGCGTGAACACTTCGTGCAGGCCTCATGGGCGCCTCGTGACGGCCGCGGCTGCGGGCCGTGCCCGAACAAGGAGTTCCGGATTCGCCGCCGCGCAGTCCGGCTCGCATCCGTGTTCCGGTATCCCCAACCACCCCGCGGCACACCGCCGTTGCAGATCGCAACGACGATTTCGGTGAGGTCAAGGAGTCCGGGCGTGCCTTGAGGGGCTTATGTGCGGCTGATACGGTGCGATCGCTTGACACTCACCCCGCGGCCGAGTATTTGGCCGGGTCGGGGTGATTCGTGTGGAGTGTCCGCTTCTGCTGTGCCGGTGGGTATCGCACAGGCGTTGACGGGTTTTCAGAGTTCTTGACAGAGACTGTCTTGGGTGTAACGGGGAGCGGTTGCGTGAAGATCCAGGAGCGTACGGGGGCGGGCGCCGGTCGTTCCGCCGGCCCGGCTCAGCCTTCGGTCGGTGACCGGCTTCCCACCGCGCCGCGCGAGCGCAAGCCCGCGCTCGCCGCACTCGCGGTCCTGCTGATCCTGCTCGGTGCGCTCGGCGCCACCATGCTGGTGCTCCAGGCCGGCGACCGGATCGAGGTCATCAAGGTGACCGCCGACATCCCGGCCGGCGAGTCCGTCACCAGCAGCAACGTGACCTCCGTACTGGTCGCCGCCGACGACGGCATCAACTACGTCAAGTGGTCCCAGCTGGACTCCCTGAAGACCTACAAGGCCAGGTCCACCATCTACAAGGGCACGGTCGTCATCGGCGAGATGTTCGCCAAGGGCGGCAGCAGCCTCCCGGACGGCAAGGCCTCCGTCGGCGTCGCCCTCAAGGAGGGCCAGTACCCGGCGGACATCAAGCCCGGTGACGTCGTCGCCGTCTACAACGTGGGTACGAGCAGCAACTCCGGTTCCGGCAGCACCGGTTCGACCTCCGCCTCCGCCGGCGGACTCATCGTCGGCAACGCCAAGGTCGACACCGAGTCCGACGACAGCGACGCCACCGTGAACACCGGCAACCTCTCGCTCACGCTGCTCGTCGACCAGGGCGACGCCGCCGCCGTGGCGAAGGCCGCGTCCGCCGGCGCGGTCGCCATCGTGCACGTATCCGGCAACGGCAACTAGAAGGCGGCCCCACCCCATGGCGCTCATCGCAATCGCCGCCGACAAGGGTTCCCCCGGCGTCACCACCGCGGCCGTCGCGCTGGCCGCGGTCTGGCCGCGCCGGGTCCTGCTCGCCGAGGCCGACCCGGCCGGCGGCGACCTGGTCTACCGCAGTGCCGCCGCGCACGGCGGACCCCTCAACCCCAACACCGGCATGCTGTCCATAGCCGCCACGGCGAGACGAGGGCTCGTACCGGATCAACTCTGGGATCACGTACAGCCGTTGAGCGGCGGGCTCGAAGTGCTCGTCGGGCTCGGGGTCGCCGAGCACGCCGCCGGACTCGCCGGGCTGTGGCCCACCCTCGGGCACACCTTCGCCGCCCTCGCCGACTCCCCGAACGCGCCCGCCGACGTCATCGCCGACTGCGGCCGGATCAGCGGCGACACCCCGGCCGTCGAGCTCTTCCCGCACGCCGCGCTCGTGCTGCTCGTCGCGCGCACCGAACCCGAGGCCATCGCCCGCGTCCGGGACCGCGCGGCCGTGCTCGCGCAGAAGCTGCACGGCGGCCCGCGCGGCGCCGCCGCCCTCGCCACCCCGCTGATCGGCGTCGTCCTGATCGCCGACCCGGCCGGCTCCGGCAAGCTGGTCAACCAGGTCAACGACATGCTCGTCCACGCCCAGACCGGCGCCCGGGTGGTCGGCACCATCGCCGACGACCCGGCCGGCGCCGACCAGTTGGCCGGCCGCAAGCGCGGGCGCCTCGACAAGTCCCTGCTCATCCGCTCGGCCCGCAAGGTCACCGCCGACCTCCACCAGCAGTACGGCGCCGCCTGGGCCGTACCGACGCAGGCGCCCCATGCGGGGGCCGGCCGATGACCGCTGTCGACCACCAGTTGGTCAAGCGGTTCCGGCAGGACGCCGGCGACCGGATCGCCGAGCAGCGCCGCCAGGACCAGGCGTCCGGCGTGACGCCGATGTCCACCGAGGACGAACGGCAGTACGCCCGCGCGGTCATAGCCCAGATCCTGGAGGAGTACGCCCGCGCGGAGATCAACGCCGGACGCACCCCGCTGGACGCGGAGACCGAGGAGCAGTACGCGGCCGCCGTGCACGCCGCGCTGTTCGGGGTCGGGCGGCTCCAGCCGCTGCTCGACGACCCGGACGTCGAGAACATCGACATCAACGGGTGCGACCAGGTCTTCGTCGGCTACAGCGACGGCCGGGAGGCCGTCGGGGAGCCCGTCGCGGAGACCGACGAGGAACTCGTCGAGCTGATCCAGGTGCTCGGCGCGTACTCCGGTCTGTCGTCCCGTCCCTTCGACTCGGCCAACCCGCAGCTCGACCTGCGGCTGCCCGACGGTTCCCGGCTCTCCGCGGTCATGGACGTCACCCGGCGGCCCGCGCTGTCCATCCGCCGCGCCCGCATGGGCAAGGTCTTCATCTCCGACCTGGTCGGCAACGGCACGCTGACCCCCGAGGTCGCGCACTTCATGGCCTGCGCGGTCCGGGCTCGCAAGAACATCATGATCGCGGGGGCCACCAACGCGGGCAAGACGACCCTGTTGCGCGCCCTCGCCAATGAAATCCCGCCGCACGAACGGCTCATCACCGTCGAGCGCGCGCTGGAGCTCGGGCTCGACACCTTCCACGACCTGCACCCGAACGTCGTCGCGTTCGAGGAGCGGCTGCCCAACTCCGAGGGCCAGGGCACCATTTCGATGGCCGAACTGGTCCGCCGGTCGCTGCGTATGAACCCGTCCCGGGTCATCGTCGGCGAGGTCCTCGGCGACGAGATCGTCACCATGCTCAACGCCATGTCCCAGGGCAACGACGGTTCGCTCTCCACCATCCACGCGAACAGCTCCAGCGAAGTCTTCAACCGCATCTCGACCTACGCGCTCCAGGCCTCCGAGCGGCTGCCCATCGAGGCCAGCCAGATGCTGATCGCGGGCGCGGTGAACTTCGTCGTCTTCATCCAGCGGCGCAACAACTACCAGACCGGCGGCCGCCTCCAGCGCATGGTCACCTCGGTCCGTGAGGTCAACGGCGTGGACGGCCGGGTGCTGTCCAGCGAGGTGTTCGCGGAGGCCCCCGACGGCCGGATCGTCCCGCACGCGCCCATAGCCTGCCTGGAGGACCTGATGGCCTACGGCTACCAGCCGCACGGGGCGTGGGGGTGACGTGACATGAACCTCGACCCTCTCGCCTCCCTGGGCTCCATGGGCGGCCTCTTCTCCGCCTCCGTCCTCTACGCCCTCGGCTGCGGAGTCGCCGTCGGCGGCGGCCTCGCGCTGCTGGTCGTGGCCGTCCGCGGGCTGCCCGCCAAGCCCGACCACGAGAAGCAGAAGGCCGCCGAACGGGCCTCCGAACTCCTCCGGTTCGCCGGCCGGCGCGGCTCGCTGGCCGCCATCGTCGGGCTCGCCGTGCTGCTGCTGACCCGCTGGACGGTGGCCGGCATCGCCGCCGGCGTGCTGGTCTTCTTCTGGGACAAGCTGTTCGGCGGCGCCGCCGAGGAGCGGGCCGCGATGAAGCGCGTGGAGGCGCTCGCCTCCTGGACCGAGTCGCTGCGCGACACCATCGCCGGCGCGGTCGGCCTGGAACAGGCGATTCCGGCTTCGGCCCGCGCCGCCGCCCCCATCCTCCGGCCTCATCTCGACGCGCTCGTCGACCGGTTGCGCGCCCGCACCCCGCTGCCCGACGCGCTCCAGCACCTCGCCGACGAGATCGACGACGCGTCCGCCGACATCATCGTGGCGGCCCTCATCCTCAACGCCCGGCTGCGCGGCCCCGGTCTGCGCCAGGTGCTCGGCGCGCTCGCCAAGTCGGCGCGCGAGGAGGTCGACATGCGCCAGCGCGTGATGGCCCAACGGGCGTCCACCCGGCGCTCGGTGCAGATCGTCGTCGCCGTGTCGGTCGCGTTCGTGCTCGGCCTCGCCGTCTTCAACCGCGACTTCGTGTCGCCGTACGGCACCGCCGTCGGCCAGCTGGTCCTCGCCCTGGTCTGCGGGCTGTTCGCGCTCGGCTTCTGGTGGCTGCGCAAGCTGTCCACCATCGAGACCCCGGAACGGTTCCTGGTCCGCGACCAGTCCTCCGTGCAGTTCGTACGACCGCCCCGCACCGCGCCCGGCCAGCCCGGACAGTCAGGCCAGCCCGGTCAGCCCGGTCAGCAGACGCTGCCCACCGAGGAAGGGGTACGCCGATGAACCTCACGATGCCGATCGTCGTCGGCGTGATCCTGGGGCTGGGCGTCTACGCCCTGATCCGCGCCCTGATGCCGGCCAGGCGCAGCGCGATCGCACAGGTCGCCCGGATCGACGCGATGCGGGCGCGCGGCGCGGCCTACGAGTCCGTGCGGCAGACCAAGGACACCGGCCGGTTCGGCTCGCTGCGCGCCGAAGTCGGCGAGCGGGTCGCCGAGTTCTACCGGCAGCAGGGCTGGGAACAGCGCTCGCTCCGGGCCGACCTCGCCGTGCTCGACCGCGGCTGGGAGAAGTTCCTGGCGACCAAGGTGCTGCTCGCGGCCGCCGGCATGCTCTTCGGGCCGTTCCTGTTCGCCGTCGTCTACACGATGGGCTTCGGCCACAGCCCGGTCGTGCCGGTCTGGCTGGCCCTGGCCTGCTCGGCCCTGTTCTTCTTCCTGCCCGACCTGGAGGTACGACGGGACGCGGCCGAGAAGCGCCGGGACCTCAGGCGGGTCATCGGGGCGTACCTCGACCTGGTGTCGATGAGCCTCGCCGGCGGCCGTGGCCTGCCCGAGGCGCTGATGGCGGCCGCGGAGGTCTCCGACGGCTGGGCCAACCAGCGCATCCGCAACGCCCTCGCCGACGCCCGGATCACCGGCGTCAGCCAGTGGCAGGCGCTGGGCGCGCTCGGTGAGGAACTCGGCGTCGAGGAGCTCAAGGACCTCTCCGCCTCCCTCGCCCTGGTCGCGGACGACGGCGCCAAGGTCCGCGAGTCCCTCGCCTCCCGCGCCGAGACCATGCGCCACCGCGAACTCGCCGAGATCGAGGGCAGCGCGGGCGAGAAGTCCCAGTCGATGCTCGTCGCCCAGCTGCTGCTGTGCGCCGGCTTCCTGGTTTTCCTGATCTTCCCGGCGGCGATGCGGGTGTTCCAGGTGTGAGCGGATGCGACCTGACGCGAGCTGACGTGAGCTGAATCGTGAACCTTCGCCAACTGCTGTTTCGAGAGGACAAGTCATCATGAACACACGGAACTTCAGCACCGGGATCCCGGCGGTGGACTTCCTCGTCACCTTCCTCCAGGGCCGGGTGCAGCGCGCCCGCTCCGGCGAACTCGACCGCGGCGCCTCCGCGGTCGAATGGGTCATCATCTCCGCGGTCGTGGTGGCGATCGTCGGTGTGGTGGCCGCCATCATCAACGCCGCGCTGAGCGACGGCGCCAAGAAGGTCGGCGACTGCATCAAGGGCGCCAACGCGAGCGGGACCTGCTGAGCGGACGTGCGACGACGGGGGCGACGGGGGCGACGGGGATGTCTGTGTGCGTGAGCAGGGGGGTGCGCGGCTGGGTGCGCCGCCGGGCCGCGGCCGCGCGCGGCGACTCGGGGATGACCGCGATCGAGTTCGTGTTCCTCACCCCCGTCCTCTTCTTCATGATCTTCGCGACGGTGCAGTTCGCGCTGTACTTCTTCGCCGACCACGTGGCCCAGGCGGCGGCCCAGGCCGGTGCCCGCAAGGCCCGTGCCACCGCCGACGCGGAACCGGGCGCCTGGCGCGGCGAGGCCCAGGACGTGGTCGACTCCTACATCAGCCAACTCGGGCCGCAGCTGGTCCTGTCGCCCGACGTGAAGATGCTCCAGCCGGAACAGACCACGGTCGGCGTCGAGATCACGGCCCGTATCCCGACGGTGTTCCCGGGCCTCGACCTGACGGTGCACGCACGGTCGGCGGGACCGGTGGAGCGGTTCGTGAAGGATGAGAACTAGATGCCGTCCGTGCAGGAAAGAGCCGGAGCCCGGTACGACGACCGGGGTCTGTCCACCGTCGAGGTCGTCATCCTCGCCCCGGTGATGATCCTGTTCATCCTCGTCCTGGTCGCCTTCGGCCAACTCGTGGACGGGCGGGGCGCGCTGGACGGCGCGGCGCGCGACGCGGCCCGTGCCGGCTCCATCCAGAAGGACCACGCCACGGCCATGTCCGAGGCCCGCAAGGCGGCCGAGGCGGACCTGTCCGACGTCTGCTCGGGGCCGGTCTCCGTCGTCCAGACCAGCGCGGGCTTCGAGTCCGGCACCATCTTCTCGGTCGAGGTGAGCTGCGAGGTGCGGGGCCTGGCCATGCTGGGCCTGGACATCCCGACCACCCTGTCCTCGACGTTCTCCTCGCCCCTCGACCCGTTCCGGAGGGCGGCATGATCCTCGCGGTGCTGCGCACCTGGTGGACCGCCCGCCGGCTCCGTCTCGACGACCGGGGCTCCGGCGCCGGTGCGGTCATCATCTTCGCCCTGGTCTTCCTCACCCTGTCCGCGTTCGTCATCGACGGCGGCCTGTCCATCTCCAAGCGCGAACGGGCCGCCGACATCGCGGAACAGGCGGCCCGTTACGCCGCCCAGGACATCGACAAGGAGAAGCTGTACGAGAACCAGGGCGCGGCGCCGATCAACTTCCAGGACTGCGACGCCCGGGTGAAGACCTTCGCCCGCGAGATGAACATGTCCACCGCCGACGTCGCGGGCACGCACTGTGTCACCGCCGACGCCCAACAGGTCCAGGTCGAGGTCCAGTTGACGTACGAGCCGGTGTTCACGGGCATGTTCTACGGCGGCGCGATCGTGGTGCACGGCGAGGCGACGGCCGAGAACGAGGTCGGCTAGGCGCTCCGCCGGAAGTGCCGCGCTGTGCCGTCTGCCGTCTGCCGTCTGCCGTCTGCCGTCTGCCTTCTGCCTTCTGCCTTCTGCCCTCTGTCGTCCGCGGCGCCGTCGTGGCTGGTCGCGCAGTTCCCCGCGCCCCTGAAGGGGCGCTGGACCCGCTCAGGCGTCGGGGGCGGTCCGGCCCCCGTCTCCGTGGGTACGACCGTGGCCGTGGCCGTGGCCGTGGCCGTGCCGGGGTGGGCAGTCGTCGTCGGGCGGTGTGACCGGATCCGGGTCGGACGGCGCCGGGGCGGGGTCCGTGACGGGCGGCGGGTCCACGGGAGTCGGGTCCACGGGGTCCGACGGCTCCACCGGGGGATCGCTGGGCTGCGTCGGTTCGGTCGGCTGAACCGGGGGAGTGGGGTCCGGGTCCGTGGGCGTGGTGGGTGGCGTCGGATCCGTGGTCACCGGCGGAGTGCCGCCCCCGGTCCGGTCGCCGCCGCCGTCGTCATCGCCGCCGCCGCTCGACGTCGGCGGCTGCGTCGTGGCCTCGGACGGGGACGCGGCCGCCGTCGTACCGGCGTCACCCGTGCCCCGCGGCCGTACCGTCTCCGTCTCCGGCCGTCCGCCGCCCTGCCGGGGCGTCGCCGTCGGCCCGGTGGCGGGTGCGTCCTGCGGGACCGTCGGCTGTACGGCCACCGGGACCTGGGTCACCGGCGCGTCGGCGACCGGTGTCCGCTGGGCGGGGACGGACCGGCCCGGACCGAGTATCAGCACCAGCACCAGCGCCGCCGCGCCGGCCGCCATCGCCCCCGCCGCGACCGCCAGCGGCACCTTCGTACCGCCGACACCGGTGGCCTGTCGTACGCCGTGCAGGAATCCGCTCGCGCCCCCGCCCGCGTGACCGCCCGCCGAGGCCCCGGCGGCGGTCAGGGTCAGCAGGAACCGGCCGGCCGTACCGCCCACCGCGAACACCAGCAGGGCCGGGCCGACGAGGGCGGGGAGCCGGTCGTTGGCGCTCATCAGGGCGGCGAGCCGGGCCCGGCAGTCCTCGCAGGCGTCCACATGGCCGAGCAGCCGGTCGGACTGACGTTCCGTCGCCGCGCCGCGCACGTACGCGGGCATCCGGCTCCAGTGCACCTGGCAGGCGGGGTCGTCCGGGGCTCCGGTCTGGGTGCGCAGGAAGGCCTGCCGCATCCCCTCCCGGGCGCGGTGCAACAGGACGGCGGTGGCACCCTCCTTGGTGCCCAGCTGCGGCCCGATCTGCGCCAGCGGCTGGCCCTCCGCCTCGGCCAGCCAGAGGGCCTTGACCCAGCGTTCGGGCAGCTGGGCCAGTACCCGCACGAGCAGATCGACGGAGGACACGTGCTCGGCGGGGTCGTCGCCGTGGTGGCCGGGCTCGGCCTGCTCGTCGTCGTGGGGGTCGCGGGGCATCTCGCGCGCGGTGCTGCTCGCCGCGTACGCGAGGTGCCGGACGGTCGTCGTCAGGTACGCCGAGACGTTGTCGATCTCGTGCCCCTCGGCCAGCCGTCGCCAGACCCTGAAGTGCGCCTCGGCGACGAGGTCTTCGGCGACCCAGGCGTTCCGGGTGAGGGAGCGCGCGTACGCGACGAGACGCGGCTGCTGTTCCTCGTAGATCCGGGCGTAGGCGGTGCTGCTGATCACTGCAGAGGAACCGTCGTGCATGGCGGAACGCTCCAGTTGCCGGCGCGGGGGCGGGAGAAGGTTTGTCAGAGTAGATGACGAAACTTTCAAGCAAAGTTTCAAGCGCATGGGAAAGTGACACAAGTCACTCAAGTCGCTTGTGTTTCCCGCGTAATGAGCCGGGCGTCAGCCGCTCTCCCTTGTACGACGGCCCACCACCGCACCCCCGGAGACGACCCGTGCCCATCACGCTCGAACAGCCCACCGGCGCCCGCCTGCTCACCGCCGACGAACAGGAGGTGGCGGTCCCCGCGACGCTCCGCTACACCTCGGCCGACCCGCAGTCCGTGCACTTCGTCTTCCCGCCGTGGATCTCCCTGGACGGCGAGGAGGTCACCTGGTCCTTCGCGCGGGCTCTGCTGGAGAAGGGGCTGGCGGGTCCGGCCGCGCTCGGCAACGTACAGGTGCGGCCGTACGGCGACGCCCGCACGGTCGTCGAACTCCGGGCGGCGGAGGGGGTGGCGGCGATCAGCTTCCCGACCTCCGCCCTCTCCCGCTTCCTGCTGTCCTCGCTGCGGGTCGGCGGATGACGGATTGTGCGGGGCGCGTGGAGGGGGCGTGTGCGGATCGGGTGGTGATAACTCCGGCCAATGGGGGATGGGTTGGTGAAACCGGTTAATTCGGGCGGTCGTTCGTCGTTCCACCCCTTCGACGCTGTCGGTGCCAGTCAATAGGATCGTCAAGGGGACCTCGGCTGGCTCGGTGTGCCCCCGGCCCACTCCTTCCGCACACGACCCCGGGACACCCGCCATGGCGCGACGCAGCACATCAGGCTCGACGGGAGGACCGGCGGGGACCGGTCCCTCGGGTCCGCGGAACCGGACCCCGCAGCCGGTGCGGTTGCGTCGGCGCACGTTCGGGGACGTCCTCAAGGCGTTCCTCGCCTTCGTGGTGCTGCTCGTCCTCGTCGTCGGTGTCCCCGGCGCCCTCGCCGTGTCCGTCGGCTGGCCGCTGCCGCACAGCGCGCCCAAGATGGAATGGCTGTCGCAGCCGATCGGCGTCGACGTGTTCCTGAACACCCTGACCGTCGTCGTGTGGCTGGCCTGGGCCCAGTTCACGGCCTGCGTGCTGGTCGAGGTCAAGGCCGCCGTCTCCGGAGTCGGCCTGCCCGGCCGGGTTCCCGGGTCCGGTCCCAGCCAGCTGCTCGCCCGCCAGCTCGTCGCCGCACTGCTGCTCGTCGGCGCCACCGCCGCCAGCTTCACCCCGGGCCTCTCCCAGCTCGGCCACAGCCTGGAGGGCAACCAACGGGGCACGGTGGCCACCGCCCAGGCGACCCCCGGCATCCTCGTCCAGCAGCAGGAGCAGGCCAAGAGCACCGCCGCCGCCCTCGCCGAGCAGGCGAGCCATGCCGCCGCCCAGGCCGAACAGGGCTCCGCCACCACGCACGGCGCGACGAAGTACTACCGGATCCAGCCGCCCGAGGGCCGCCACCACGACTCCCTGTGGGAGATAGCGCAACGCCACCTCGGCGACGGCCGCCGGTACAAGGAGATCTACGAGCTCAACAAGGACCGCACCCAGCCCGACGGCTCCCGGCTCTCCGAGGCCAGCCTCATCCGGCCCGGCTGGATCATGGAGATGCCCGGCGACGCGCACGGCGGCGAACTCGTCGAGAACCCCGACGCGCACGTCTCCCCGGAGGTCCGGCAGCAGGTCGGCGACTACGCGAGGACCGGCGACCACGCCCAGCGGCGGGGCGGTGGACAGCACGCGGGCGAGGACGGCGCCACCGCGCAGATCACCGTGCCGAGCCGGCGCCCGGCCGGCGGCGACGACGCCGGCACCCCCGCAGCACATGCGACCCCCGCCCACGCCTCCTCGTCCACCTCCACCTCCACCTCCACCTCCACCTCCTCCTCTTCTTCCTCCTCCTTCGGTCTGTCCGAGGCCCTGCTCGGTGCGCCCCTGCTCGC
Source organism: Streptomyces fuscichromogenes (assembly GCF_014645815.1). Classification (GTDB taxonomy): domain Bacteria; phylum Actinomycetota; class Actinomycetes; order Streptomycetales; family Streptomycetaceae; genus Streptomyces; species Streptomyces fuscichromogenes. The sequence goes on from NZ_BMML01000017.1 coordinate 164,583, forward strand.
CGCCGGTCTGCTCGCCGCCCTCGGCCGCCGGCGCCGGCAGACCCTGTGGCAGTCGGCGCTCGGAGCCGTCGGCGGCCACCGCGGTATGGAACCGCCGACCCCGACCGGCGACGCCCAGGACGTCCAGGACGCGCTGCTGGTCGGCGCCGACCCGGAGGGCGTACGACTGCTGGACCGGTCGCTCCGCGGCCTCGCCGCCGCCCTCACCGCCGAGTCCCGCTCGCTCCCCGTCGTCTACGCGGCCTGGCTCAGCCACGGCGACCTGCATCTGCAACTCGCCCAGCCGGCCGGGAAACCCCCGGCGCCCTGGACGCTCGGCCAGGACCAGACGTTCTGGACGCTGTCCCGCGCGGACGCCGAGCACTACGAGGACACCGACGCCGCGGCCCCGTACCCCGGTCTGGTCAGCCTCGGCACCATGGACGACTCGCGGCTGCTGCTCAACCTGGAGGCCGTCCCCGGCATCGTCTCGCTGAGCGGCCGGGAGGCCGACCGGGCGGCCGTGTTCGCCTCCGTGGCCGCCGAACTCGCCACCAACGGCTGGTCGGACCGGATGACCATCACCCTGGTCGGCTTCGGCGCGGACCTCACCCCGCTCGCCCCCAACCGGCTGCGCCATCTCGACGACGTGGAGGCGCTGTTCGAGACGATGGAGGCGGAGACCCGGCAGCGGCGCGGCGCGCTGGGCGCCGCCGACCACCAGTCGGTCCTCACCGGCCGGACCGGGCCCGCCCAGCACACCCGCTGGGCGCCGAACCTGGTCCTCCTCGCCACCCAGCCGTCCGCCGAGGACGCGCTGCGCCTGGCCGAACTCGCCGCGGATGCCGGCCGGCTGGGCATCGGCTACCTGGTCGGCAGCGAGAGCGACGACCTGCCCGGCGCCGCCTGGGCGATGGAGATCACCCCGGACGGCAGGCTCCTCGCCCCGCTCCTCGGCCTCGAACTCCAGGCCCAGCTGCTGCCCGCGGTCCAGCAGCGCGCGGTCGTCGAACTCTTCGTGGAGGCCGACCCCGAGCGCGACCCGGACGGGCCCACCACCACCCCGCCGTTCCTCGTCGACATCAGCGAACAGGGCCGTCCCGCGGTGTACGCGCGGCTCGTCGGACCGTACGAGATCATCGGCCTGGACACCCCCGACGGCGAGCGCAGCCCCCTCCTCCACGAGGCCCTCGCCCTTCTCCTCCTGCACCGCGAGGGCGTGCACCCGCGCGTGCTGTCGTCCGCGCTGTGGCCGCGGGGTGTGCCGGACGACGTCCGTGACGCCCTTCTGGAGCGGCTGCGCGGCTGGCTCGGCACCGACCCCGACGGCAGCGCCCGGCTGGGCGCCGACGCGGCCGGCCGTCTCACGCTCGCCAAGTCGGTGGTCTCCGACCTGGACGTCCTGCGCTCCCTCTACCACGAGGCCACCCAGGGCAGGGGAGTCGAGAGCCGGGCGGTCCGCGGCCGCCTCCTCACCGACGCGCTCGTCCTGGTGCGCGGTCCGCTGCTCGCCGACCGCGCGGAGGGCCGCTACCGCTGGCTCACCCACGAGATCATCGACGCCCAGCTGCCGCTCCTCGTCGCCGACATCGGCCTCGCGCTGTCCGCGTTCCACCTGGAGAAGGACCGTGCGGAGAAGGCGATCGAGGCGCTCGGCGCGGCCCTGAGGACCGCCCCGGCGGACGAGCGCCTCTGGAACGAGCTGCTGCGGGCCACGCACGCCACCGGCGACCCGGACCGGCTGCGCGCCCTCGCCGCCGACCTCGTCGCCCGCAGTGGCGCGCGCGGTCTGCCCCCGCGCACCGAGGCACTCCTCGACGAACTCCTGCCGACCTGGCGCGACAGCGCCGCCGCGACCGGATGACCGCCCTGGAGCTGGCCCTCCCGGCCGCCGCGGCCGTGTGGGGCGCGACGACCGGCGCCCTGCTGCCCCGCGCCGCGTACCGCTTCTCGGTCCCGGCGGGGGAGGACTGGCGGACGACCTGCCCCGTCGGTCACCCCGTCCAAGGCTGGCTGGGCCGCACCCCGTGCCACACCTGCGCGACCACCGCACCCCCCACCCACGAACCCGCGGCCGCCCCCACCGACGAACCTGCCCCCGCCGATGAACCCGCGGCCGCCGACGGCGTGGACGCCCCACAGGGGCCACCCGCACCCGACGACGAAAGCCGCACGGGTGGTGCGGGTGGGAACACCAAAACCGCAACCACCCACCCACCCGCACCCGCACCCGCACCCGCCCCCGGCCCCACCCCCGCCCCCCTCGCCCTCGCCACCGCACTGATCTGCGCAACCCTCGCCCTCACCACCGGCACCCGCCCCGAACTCGCCGTCTGGCTGCTCCTCACCCCCGTCGGCGTACTCCTCGCCGTCGTCGACTTCCGCGTCCAGCGCCTCCCCGACCCCCTCACCCTCCCCTTCGCCGCCACGGCCCTCGCCCTCCTCGGCGTGGCCGCCCTGCTCCCCGAGCACGCCGGCGACTGGCTCACCTCCCTCTACGCGGCCCTCGCCCTCGGCGCCGCCTACTTCGTCCTCTTCCTCGTCAACCCCGGCGGCATGGGCTTCGGCGACGTCAAGCTGGCCCTCGGCGTCGGCGCCGCCCTCGGCTGGTACGGCTGGCCCACCGTGCTGCTCGGCACCTTCGCCGGCTTCCTGCTCGGCGCCCTCTACGGCGGTGCGCTCGTCGCCGTACGGCGGGCCGGACGCAAGACGGCGATCGCGTTCGGGCCGTTCCTGATCGCGGGCGCGTTCGCCGGGCTGCTGGTGGGGGCGTACACGGCCTGAGGTCGGGCCGTCCGAAGCGCTGGCGTAGGCTGGTTCGGTCCGTCCACGAGCCATTACGAAAGGGACGCGCCCGGTGACCGAGAAGGCCGACCTTCAGTCCGTCCTCGACCGTGCCGCTGCCGGTGGGCGGATCACCCCGGAAGAGGCGCTGGACCTCTACCGCGACGCCCCGCTGCACGCGCTGGGCGCCGCCGCCGACGCCGTACGCCGCCGCAGGTACGCGGGTACCGAGCACATCGCGACGTACATCATCGAGCGGAACATCAACTACACGAACGTGTGCGTCACGGCGTGCAAGTTCTGCGCCTTCTACGCGGCCCCCAAGGACACCGCCAAGGGCTGGACCCGCGACCTCGACGACATCCTGCGCCGCTGCGCGGAGACGGTCGAGCTGGGCGGCACGCAGATCATGTTCCAGGGCGGCCACCACCCGGACTACGGCGTCGAGTACTACGAGAAGCACTTCAAGGCGATCAAGGACGCGTTCCCGCAGCTGGTGATCCACTCCCTGGGCGCCTCCGAGGTCGAGCACATGGCCCGGATCTCCGGCGTCTCCGTCGAGGAGGCCATCACCCGCATCCACGAGGCCGGTCTGGACTCCTTCGCCGGCGCCGGCGCGGAACTGCTCCCCGAGCGCCCCCGCAAGGCCATCGCGCCCCTCAAGGAGAGCGGCGAGCGCTGGCTGGAGATCATGGAGACCGCGCACAAGCTGGGCGTGGAGTCCACGTCCACGATGCTCATGGGCACCGGCGAGACCAACGCCGAGCGCATCGAGCACCTGCGCATGATCCGGGACGTCCAGGACCGTACGGGCGGCTTCCGCGCCTTCATCCCGTACACCTACCAGCCCGAGAACAACCACCTGAAGGGCCGTACCCAGGCCACGCTCTTCGAGTACCTGCGGATGATCGCCATCGCCCGCCTCTTCATGGACAACGTCGCCCACATCCAGGGCTCCTGGCTGACCACGGGCAAGGAGGTCGGCCAGCTCTCGCTGCACTACGGCGCGGACGACCTCGGCTCGATCATGCTGGAGGAGAACGTCGTCTCGTCGGCCGGCGCCAGGCACCGCTCCAACCGGCTGGAGATCATCGACCTGATCCGCAAGGCGGGCCGCGTCCCGGCGCAGCGCGCCACGACGTACGAGCACCTCGTCGTGCACGACGACCCGGCGAACGACCCGGTCGACGAGCGGGTGATGTCCCACATCTCCTCGACGGCGATCGAGGGCGGGACCGCCCACCCCGAGCTGAAGCTGCTCAGCGCCAACTGAGCCACGGGTGGAGACGATTCACACGGCGGACCGGGTCTTCGTCACCTGGGACGCCGAACCGGTCGAGAACGGCGCGGTGGCCGTCGTACAGGACCGGGTCGCGGCCGTGGGAGCGTACGAGGAGCTGCGCGAGCGCTTCCCGCGGGCGCGGGTCCGCACCTGGCCGGGTGGCGCCCTGGGCCCCGCCCGTGTCCACGAGGGCCCGCTGCCGGACGCGCCGAGCCCTCGGGAGCGGGTGCACGCGGTGCTGAAGCTGGGAGCGGCCGTGGTCATGGAGCGGTACGCCGACACGCCCGAACTGAGAGCGGCGGCGGACCGCAACGGCGTGGCGGTCGTTCCGGGCAAGCCCTCGAAGCCGGCGGTAGTGGAGTCCGCCTGGGCCGACCTGGCGGTGTTCGACGAGGCAGGGGAGTGCGTCGCCACGGTGTGCGCGGGCCGCCTGGTTCACCGGCGTAAGTAGTGAGCGCCCCTTCAGGGGCGCGAGGAACCGCGCGACCGGTCCCCACCGGTCCCCACCGGTCCCCACCGGCCGTCAGACGACGCTCAACCGGCGAACGCCTCCCCGAACGCTCCCGAACTCTGGCTCACCCCACTGCAGTTCGTGGCCGCGTCGTCATCCCCGGAACTTCCACTCTCGCACTGCACATCCCGGAACGTCGACCACATCGACACCCACGCGATCCCCTTCTCCTCCGCGAACGCCCGTACGTCCTTCGCGTCGGACAGCGAGAACGTCTCCCCGTCGACGTCGTTCACGCCGATCATCGAGGTCAGTGCCATCCCGCCCCACGCCCCCGCGTCGGACAGCCCGAACACCTTCTTCAGCTGGGTGTGCGTGGCCTTCGCCGAGGTGACCGCGTAGTCGCCCATGTCCCCGTCGTAGGACTCGCCGTAGTTCATGGTCATGATGTCGACCGTCGAGACCTGCACGTCGTACTTGTTCGCGGACTCCAGCAGCGCGAGGCTGTCGGAGTCGAGCCCCGAGGGCATCACGGGCAGCGTGAAGGAGACCTCCAGGTCCGGCCGTTCCTTCTGGAGCAGCGCGATCGCCTCCGACCGCAGGGCGACCGAGTCGGAGTCGGTCAGCGTGTCGCCCTCGATGTCGAAGTCGGCCTGCGCGGAGCCCGCGGCGTCCAGCGCGGCGCCGTACGCGGCGGCGAGCTTCGCCGCACTGGAGCACGTCGTCGCCAGCTCCTTCCCGGAGGCTCCGCCGAAGGACACCCGGACCGTCGCACCGTCCTCCTTCAGCTTGGAGATCCGCGACTTCACGGTCGAACTGCCGATCGCCTCCGTCCCGTTCCACGCCGGCGTGCAGCTGCTGCCACTGGCGATCACGAAGGCCAGGTTGTACGTCGACGGCGATCCGGCGTCGTCCGTGTCGGCGGCCTCCGTCGCGCTCACGTAGGGGGCGTAGGAGGTACTGGACGCGTCCGTGGCGTCCGAGCCGTCGGTCCCGTCGGTCCCGTCGGACTCGCTCGCCGACGCCTTCTTGGACGGTGCGGGCGCCGCGTCCGACGTGCCGTCGGAGCCCGTGGAGCACCCCGCGACTGCCATGGCAAACAGGCAGGTAAGCCCAGCAGCCGGCCTGAGGAAACTCCGCATTAAGATGCACCCGCTCTCGTGATTTGTGTCTCAGGCTCGAAACAAAGCCTGATTCCAAAGGAAAACGTCTCACACGTTCATTGTGTTCAACGGTTCGGTCAATACATAGAAACCTCATGGAACGAAGGGTGTGAAGCGCGCGAAAGGTGCGGCGCAAATAGGGTGTTGAGGTGGTTTACCCTCCCTGGCGGCTACCGCAGCTGTTCACAGAATCTCTCAGCGAAAAGACAGGTTAAGGGGTTTCTCATGGGCACTTCACAAGAACTGCGAAGACGATCACATAAAGACTCCCTAATATCCGTGGAATGCAATCCGAGCCTGCCATCGAAAGCCGCGCCGCCGGGCGCGGTAGCCGCCGCAAACAGGGCAACGGGTCTGCCGAGGGGCCCGTTTTCGTCGACTCCTCCGGACGCCGGTCCAAGGTGCTGCGGCGCATCGGCCTCCTCCTCGGCGTCGTCTGCCTCGCCTACACGGGAGTGCTCGGCGCCGCCTTCATGGGCTGGGGAACCTCGCTCACCCCGGACTCGCTGATCCCCGACTTCGCACGCGCCGGCAACGCCCCCGGCGGCGTGCGCCCGCAGGGCGGCATCGGCAGCCAGGTCGGCGTGCCCAGCGACCGCCCGTCGTCGCTGCCCTCGACCGCCGCCACCCCGTCCGCCTCCGCATCCGCCGCCGCCGACTGACCGGAAACGCAGGCCTCTCCCCATGACTACTCCGACGTCCTCACGCGGCCGCAGGCGCGCTCCCACCCGCATCGAGCGGGCGGCGGGCAGGGCCGCGGCGCTGCAGAAACCACGTGTCATCCTCGCCCTGCTGCTTCTGCTGGCGCTGACCTGCGTGATGCTGCTCGACGGCTATCTGCGCGCAGAGGTCGGCGGCGACCAGCGGGTCCGCACCGGCGCCAGCTCCAGCAAGGTGCCGGACAAGGTCCTCGACGGCGGCCCGATCCTGACCTTCCGGGGCGGCCGGGCGTCCACCGTCTCGGTCCCCTCCAAGACCATCGCCCTCACCTTCGACGACGGCCCGAACCCGACCTACACCCCGCAGGTCCTGAAGATCCTCGAGCAGTACGACGTGCCCGCCACGTTCTTCCTGGTCGGCTCGATGGTGTCGCGCTATCCGAGCATCGTGAAGACGATGGTCCAGCAGGGCAACGAGGTCGGCATCCACACGTTCACGCACGTGGACCTGTCGTACCAGAGCGACGCCCGGGTCAACCGCGAGATGCAGCAGACCCAGCTGGCGCTGGCGGGCGCGGCCGGCATCACCACGACCCTCTTCCGCGCGCCGTACTCCTCCGAGACCGACGCCATCGACAACTACAGCTGGCCGGTCTACAAGAAGCTCGGCGACGAGGGCTACACCAGCGTCTTCGTCGACACCGACAGCGACGACTGGAAGAAGCCGGGCGTCTCGAAGATCGTCAAGTGGGCCACCCCGAGCGGCACCAAGGGCGCCGCCGTCCTCTTCCACGACGCGGGCGGCGAGCGGTCGCAGACGATCAAGGCGCTGCCGCAGTACATCAAGAAGATGAAGGCGAAGGGCTACACCTTCACCACCGTCAGCGGCGTCATCGAGAAGCGGAACACCGCCACCCGACAGGCCGCCGCCGCGAGCACCACCTCGAACGGCCAGACCGGTAACAGCACCGGTACCAGCACCGGTACCAGCACTGGCACCGGCACGGGCACCGGCACCGGGCTCACTGAAGCCGGCGTGACCGGCACGGGGACCGGCACCGGCGGCACGGGCACCAACTCCGAGCCCGGCGGCACCGCCCCGAACGGCACCGTCCCCAACGGCGAAGGCGGCACCGCCGCCGGCGGCGGTACCGGCACCCGCACCCGCACCCGCACCACCGTCGTCTCCCGCCTCCAGGCCGCGCACCGCACGGCCACCGGTATGACCCTCTACGAGGGCAAGGCGCTCATCGTGGCGGTCGCGATAGCCGAGTGGGCCCTCCCGCTCCTCTCCGGCCTGCTGTTCGTCGTCGGCGTCGCGGTGATGGGCCGCTTCGGGATGATGCTGCTCATCGCCCGCCGCCACTACAGACAGCGCAACAAACGCCGCTTCAGCTGGGGGCCGACGGTCACCCGGCCGGTGAGCGTGATCGTCCCGGCGTACAACGAGAAGGAGTGCATCGCCAACACCCTGGAGTCGCTGGCGCGGAGCACCCACCCGATCGAGGTCATCGTCGTCGACGACGGCTCCACCGACGGCACCTCGGAGATCGCCCGCGCCGCCGCCGACAAGCTCGGCATGCCCAACGTCCGGGTCATCCGCCAGGAGAACGCGGGCAAGCCGGCCGCCCTCAACAACGGCGTGCGCAACGCCAGTTACGACATCGTGGTGATGATGGACGGTGACACGGTCTTCGAACCGGAGACGGTACGGCACCTCGTGCAGCCGTTCGCCGACCCCGGGGTCGGCGCGGTCGCCGGCAACGCCAAGGTCGGCAACCGCAACACGGTCATCGGTGCCTGGCAGCACATCGAGTACGTGATGGGCTTCAACCTGGACCGGCGCATGTACGACCTGCTGCGCTGCATGCCGACGATCCCCGGCGCGATCGGCGCCTTCCGCCGCGAGGCGGTCCTGGAGGTCGGCGGCATGAGCGAGGACACCCTCGCCGAGGACACCGACATCACCATCGCCATGCACCGGGCGGGCTGGCGGGTCGTCTACCAGGAGCACGCCAAGGCCTGGACGGAGGCGCCTGGTTCGCTGAAGCAGCTGTGGTCCCAGCGCTACCGCTGGTCCTACGGCACCATGCAGGCCCTGTGGAAGCACCGCAAGTCCCTGACGGACAAGGGCCCTTCGGGTCGCTTCGGCCGCGTCGGCATGCCGCTGGTGGTCCTCTTCCAGATCGTCACCCCGGTCTTCGCGCCCCTGATCGACGTCTTCACGGTCTACTCGATGATCTTCGTGGACTTCGAGGCGGCCCTGCTGGCCTGGCTCGCCGTCCTCGGCATCCAACTGACGTGCGCCGCCTACGCGTTCCGCCTGGACAAGGAGAAGTACCGCTACCTCGCGATGATGCCGCTGCAACAACTGGCCTACCGGCAGATGATGTACCTCGTCCTCATCCACTCCTGCATCACCGCCCTCACCGGCGGCCGCCTGCGCTGGCAGAAACTCAAGCGCACGGGCGAGGTCGGCACCCCGGCGGGGGTGAGCGGCTGATGAGCTGGGACCAGCAGAACCCGTACCAGCAGAACCCCTACCAGCAGGACTACAACGGCTACGACCACGGCCCCTACGCCGGCCAGCAGCAGTACGCCCAGCAGCCGTACCCGCAACAGCAGCAGTACACCGACTACGCCTACCCCCCGGCGCCGGACCAGACGGCTCCGATGCCGGTGGTGGAACCGGAACCGGCACCGCCACCGGCACCGGCGCTGGAACCGGCGCCGCAACCGGAGCCGCGACCGGCACCCGGCCCGACCGCTGTGGGCAGCCGTTCCGCGGGGCGGAACGGGCGGGCACAGCCCACGGCTCCGGGCACCGAAACAACGAACGCCCAGGAGTCCGACCCCGACCCGCAGCCCAGGAAACCCGCACGTGACCGTTACTTCGACACCCTTCGTGCGGTCGCCCTCATAAGGGTCGTCACCTACCACACCTTCGGCTGGGCCTGGTGCGGCATGGTGTTCCCCTCCATGGGCATCATGTTCGGCCTCGCCGGCACCCTCATGGCGAAGTCGCTGGAGCGTCCGGCGTTCAAGGTGGTCAAGAGCCGCCTGCGCCGTCTCCTGCCGCCCTTCTGGTTCTGGGGCTTCTTCGTCGTCCTGGCGATGCTGATCCACGACTGGATGCCCGGCTGGGAGATCGTCTACTGGATTGTGCCGCTCGGCGACCCGCCCGGCAACAGCTGGGGCATCCAGGCCTGGGAGATCCTCTGGTACCTGCGCACCTACCTCTGGTTCGTGCTCCTCTCCCCGGTCCTGCTGTGGATCTTCCGCAAGGCCCCGGTCCCGGTGCTCCTCCTCTCCCTCGTCCCGATCCTGGTCCTGAACTTCGTCTGGTCGGGCCCGGACAACCGCTTCGGCAGCGCCCTGTGGGACCTGTCGACGTACCTCTTCTGCTGGATCCTCGGCTTCGCGCACCGCGACGGCGTGCTCCAGCGGATGAAGCCGGCCCTGGTGGCCGTCGGCTCGCTCGCCGCGATCGGCTATGGCGGCTGGTACGCCTTCTCGCACCAGGCCGACTTCGGCACCTACGACCTGGACGAGAACCCCCTGGCACAGGCCTTCTGGTCGGCCGGCTTCGTGATGCTGCTGATGTGGGCGAAGGCCTACTTCAAGATCGACTTCGCCTGGCTGGCCCGGTACAAGAAGCTCGACCGGACGGTCACGATCTTCAACGCCCGCGCGGTGACGATCTACCTCTGGCACGAGATCGCCCTGGTCCTCGCGGTCCCGCTGATCGACCAGATGTGGAACGTGCCCGCGTTCGAGAAGTGGCTCCCCCTGGAGAGCCAGTGGTTCATGTTCGGCGTCGGCTGGATCCTGATCGCGGTGTTCATCGTGCTGTGCGGCTGGGTGGAGGACGTGGCCGCGAAGAAGAAGCCCAAGCTTCTCCCCTGAGGGCGTGCTGCAAGAATGGCGAGGTGACCCGCGCCTCCCTGAACAAGCAGCCGCACGAAGTCGCCTCGATGTTCGACGACGTGGCGGAACGGTACGACCTGACCAACGACGTGCTGTCGCTGGGCCAGGACCGGCAGTGGCGGAAGGAGGTCGCCAGGGCGGTCGACGCGCGCCCCGCCCAGAAGATCCTGGACCTGGCGGCCGGCACGGGCACCTCCTCCCAGCCGTTCGTCCGGGCCGGCGCCTACGTCGTGCCCTGCGACTTCTCCCTGGGCATGCTCCAGGTCGGCAAGCGGCGCAACGCCTGGATGCCCTTCACCGCGGGGGACGCCACCCGGCTGCCGTTCGGGGACGACACCTTCGACGCCGTGACGATCTCCTTCGGGCTGCGCAACGTCCAGGACACCGACGCGGCCCTGCGCGAGATGTACCGGGTGACGCGGCCCGGCGGCCGGGTCGTGATCTGCGAGTTCTCGCACCCGACCTGGGCGCCCTTCAGGACCGTCTACACCGAGTACCTGATGCGCGCGCTGCCGCCGGTGGCCCGCGCGGTCTCCTCCAATCCGGACGCCTACGTCTACCTCGCCGAGTCCATCCGCGCCTGGCCCGACCAGCCCGCCCTGGCCGGACGGCTGCGCGAGGCGGGCTGGTCGAAGGTGGCCTGGCGCAACCTCACCGGCGGGATCGTCGCCCTGCACCGGGGCTTCAAGGAGGCCTGAGTCCGGTCCCGGTCCCGGTCCTGGTCCCGGTCCCGCTCCTGGTCCCGGGACTCACAGGCTGCTCACCTCGAAGGCGTCCCCGGGCCGGTCCAGCTCCCGTTGCAGACCACCCTTCGGCGGCCGTGGCACACGGGGCTCGCGCACGCCTCCGCCGCCCTCGCCGTCACCGAAGTCGAACCACACGTACACCATCGAGTCCCGCGGCACCTCGGCACCGGGCTGCGGGAACTGGCGCACGACGTAGTCGACCACCGTGAGATGGAACTCCGGCCGGTCCGGCGCGTTGAGGAACAGGCCCCGCGCCCGGGCGGTCTCGCGCGCGTCCACGGCCATCAGTCCGACCAGCCGTGGTACGCGCACTTCGGGTGTTTTGGGTGTTATGTGCACAGATGTCACCCCCAGCGGTACTGGAAGGGTAACCCCCGGCACATGGCAGTCGGAAGCACCAAGTGTCTTTCTGTAACAGATCGTTACTCTCTGTAGCTGCCTGTGCCGTCGCGCCGCAGGTCGAGCCGGAAGCAGAGCGCCTCCTCGGGGAGCCGCGGATGCGGGAACGTCTCCGCCAGTTCCATCCCGAGCCGTTGGGTGACCGCGACGGACCGCTCGTTCCCCGGCCGCACCATCGCCAGCACCTCCGGCACGCCCGCCGTCCGCAGCCGCCCCAGCGTCATGCGCGCCGCCGCGGTCGCGTACCCCTTGCCCCAGTGGGCCCGCCCCAGCCGCCAGCCGATCTCGATCTCTCCCGTGGGCCCCCACTCCTGCGGCCACGGCTGGGCGCCGGTGAAGCCGATGACCTGCCCGGCCTCGTCGATCATCGTCCACAGGCAGAAACCGAGCTCCGCGTCATGCCGGCGCTGGCGGGCGGTGAGCTCCTCGTAGACGGACAACTCCGCGGACCTGCCGCCGTGGAACTCCATGACCTCCGGGTCGTCGAAGACCCGGTGCCAGGCGAAGGCGTCCTCATGCGTGGGTACACGCAGCCGTACCGCGGGGAGAACTCGGTTCACAGGGGCAGCCCTTCAGCAGGGTGATCAGTACTGCTGAATAGACTGCCCATGTCCAGTGCCCGTCGGCACGCAGATTTCGAGCCTTGGGGAGACCCTGCCGTGACCGAGCCCCTCTCCGAAAACACCGCCGATGTCATCGTCGTCGGCGCGGGGCCAGCCGGCTCCACGACGGCCTACCACCTCGCCAGGTCCGGCCTCGACGTCCTCCTGCTGGAGAAGACCGAGTTCCCGCGCGAGAAGGTGTGCGGCGACGGACTCACCCCGCGCGCGGTGAAGCAGCTGGTCGCCATGGGCATCGACATCTCCGAGGAGGCCGGCTGGCTGCGCAACAAGGGCCTGCGCATCATCGGCGGCGGCAGCCGCCTCCAGCTCGACTGGCCGGATCTCGCCTCCTTCCCCGACTACGGCCTGGTCCGCAAACGGGACGATTTCGACGAACAGCTCGCCCGTCAGGCCCAGAAGGCGGGCGCCCGCCTCTTCGAGCGCTGCAACGTCGGCGCCCCGATCGTCGACGAGCGCACCGGCCGGATCACCGGTGTGCACGCCAGGCTCGGCGAGGAGAAGCGCGAAGTCACCTTCCACGCCCCGCTGGTCGTGGCGGCCGACGGCAACTCCACCCGGCTCTCCCTCGCGATGGGCCTGCACCGCCGCGAGGACCGCCCGATGGGCGTGGCCGTCCGGACCTACTTCACCTCCCCCCGTCACGAGGACGACTATCTGGAGTCCTGGCTGGAACTCTGGGACCGCCGCGGCCCCCAGGACCGCCTGCTGCCCGGCTACGGCTGGATCTTCGGCATGGGCGACGGCACCTCCAACGTCGGTCTGGGCGTCCTGAACACCTCCGACTCCTTCAAGGAACTGGACTGGCGCGAGGTCCTCAAGGCCTGGTGCGCCTCCATGCCCGAGGACTGGGGCTACACCCCCGAGAACATGACCGGCCCGATCCGCGGCGCGGCCCTGCCCATGGCCTTCAACCGCCAGCCCCACTACACGCGCGGCCTGCTCCTCGTCGGCGACGCCGGCGGCCTGGTGAACCCCTTCAACGGCGAGGGCATCGCCTACGCCATGGAGTCCGGCCAGATCGCCGCCGACGTCATCGTCCAGGCCCATGCGCGGGCCACGCCCAGCGGGCGCGAACTCGCCCTCCAGCGCTACCCGCGCGTCCTCAAGGACACCTACGGCGGCTACTACACGCTGGGCCGCGCCTTCGTGAAGCTCATCGGCAACCCGAAGGTCATGCAGATCGCGGCCCAGCGCGGCCTGACCCACCCGCTGCTGATGAAGTTCACCCTGAAGCTCCTCGCGAACCTCACCGACCCGACCGGCGGCGACGCGATGGACCGCATCATCAACGGCCTGAGCAAGGTGGCCCCGAAGGCGTGACCGCCCGCGCTACGAGGTGAGCGCCTCGATCTTGGCGGCCCGGCGGGCGTAGACGTCCTCCCGCCGGTCCGCCACCTGCCGCAGCGCCTCCTTCCGCTCCCGCTTGGAGAGCCGGTCCAGATACACGCGTCCGTTCACATGGTCGGTCTCGTGCGCCAGGCAGCGGGCGAAATACCCTGTTCCCTGAATGGTGAGCGGATTGCCGTCCTTGTCCTGTCCGTGCACGACCGCCAGGTCCGGCCGGGGCACGTCCATCACGGCGCCCGGCACCGACAGGCACCCCTCGCCCTCGTCGAGCAGTCGGCGGTCGGACGGTTCCTGGGCCGCCAGTACGGGGTTGACGATGTGTCCGACATGTCGGACACCGTCGTCGTCGGGGCAGTCGTACACGAACAGTCGCAGGTCGATCCCGACCTGGTTGGCGGCGAGGCCGGCTCCGTCGGCGACGTACATGGTGAGGAACATGTCGTCGATCAGCGCGGCGAGGTCGGGGCCGAACTCGGTGACGTCCCGGCACGGCTTGTGCAGGACGTCCTCACCGGTCTCGGTGATCCGGCGCACCGAACCGCGCCCGGCCTCGGGGGCGTGCCGGGGGTAGTGGTCCATGGGGCTTCCCTGGACGAAGACGCGTGGCATCGCGGTGTCTCCTTCTCGGATCTCGGGCCGCCGCTCCGTGCGAGCGGCCTGCGTCGAGCATCCCAGGAGTCGCCGGATCACGGGCGGGCCTGTGGAAAACCCTCGGGAGGACCCACGGCCTGTGGACAACCGGGGGAAGGGTTGCCGGGGGAAGGGCGGCCGGGAGAAGGACGGCCGGGGGAAGGGCGGCCGGGAGAAGGGTGGCCGAGGGTAGGACGGCCGGGAGAAGGGTGGCCGAGGGTAGGACGGCCGGTGCGGGGGTGGTCCGTGCCGGGGAGGGTACGCCGGAAGGGCCGCTGCCCCCGAGCGGCTGCGGCCCTACCGTGCTTGTGCGATGCCTGAGTTGTCCTTGTTGCCCGGGTTGTCAGAGCACTCGCACCGCGCCGGTCGGCGGGTCGTACGACAGCGGGTGCTCACCGACACCGCTGGAGGGGTTCTGCGCGCCGACGAACATGCCGTCGCCGACGTACACCGCCACGTGGTAGGCACTGCCGGCGCTGCCCCAGTAGAGGATGTCGCCGGGCTGGAGGTTGCTCAGCGAGACCTGGGTGCCCTGCGTCGACTGGTCCTGGGAGACGCGCGGCAGGCTGACGCCGACGGACTTGAAGGCGGCCTGGACGAAACCCGAGCAGTCCCACGAGTGCGGGCCCGTGCCGCCGGAGACGTATGCGTCACCGATATGCGCCTTCACGAAGGCGACCACGGCGGCGGCCGAACCGGTCGCCGTGGACGTGCTCGTGGAGCTGCTGGAGCTCGTGGTGGCGCTGAGGGTGGTCCGCTCGGCGCTGCGCGAGGTGGCGCGCTCTGCGGCGGCCTTACGAGCCTCCTCGGCCTTCTTCTTCTTGGCCTCTGCCTTCTGCTTCGCGTCGGCGAGGTCCGCCTTGGCCTGCTTCGCGGCATTTGCCGCAGCCGCATCGCGCTCGGCCTGGAGGGTGTAGTTCGCCGCGGCCTGCTGCGTGGCGTCGGCGGACTGAGCCACCTGGGTGGCCAGATCGGCCGTCAGGGTGGGCAGTTCGAGCGTCTGCGTCACGGGTTCGGCGGCACTCGCCGAGGCCGCGCCCGCCGCTGCCATGCCGAGGACGCCACTGGCAACTCCGGCGCGCACGGCGATGTTTGTCGTCGCGCTGCGGCGGGGCTTCCGGTGGCTGCGTATGTGAGCGGTGTGGGACATGGGAACAACTGGTACCAGGGGCTCCTTCATATCTTCAAGAAACGTGTCCTGCGCCACAGTTGCTCAATCGAGACGGCGAATCCTTCGCACGTCTTTCTTTATTGACGCCGTAACGGACATTGCGGACGCTCGCGATCAAGCCCGTGATCACGCCCTTTCGCTGTTACGTCCGGATTGCCCGCGACGTACCACCGGTTCGGATGGTTGGCCAAGCCCGGTTCTCAGACGCCTCTCATCAATGTGGCGGAGGTCACGGAACGGTTACCGGGAGGGGTGCGTCTCGCGCGCCGGGGTTCGTGAACGCGTGCACGCGTCCACATCGCGACCCGCAGGTCCCCCCGATGTGTGAATGCGGCGCACTATCAAGGCGCCCCGTCCATCGCGAATTTGCATGCAGGGGAACCCTCTTGATATAGAGACGCCCGCCCGAAACCCCCTCCTGTCTGCGGTAACGGTCGAAAATGTCACTTCTGGTGATCAGCTGAACGCTTCGCGTGCGAAGATCACCACTCATCCGACTTCATGATCGATCGTCAGGTGGTGGAGATCACAAAGCTTGTGTAATACCCCGTGTCGCAGATCACAGAGCGGCGGGCATAAGATGCGAGGCAGTTGGGCTTGTGACCTGCTTCACATGTTCGCGATCTTCGCCCGGGACGCGCGGGGTTCGCGGGACGGATGAGGCAGGTGGGGAGCCCGATCCGAACCGCCACCAGTCAGTGCCGACTGAGAGGAGCGAGGAGCGGTGAACGCCTATGCGCCCATCCTCGTACTGGGAGCCCTCGGGGCAGGCTTTGCGATCTTCTCCGTGGTCATGGCCACGCTGATCGGTCCGAAGCGGTACAACCGCGCCAAGCTCGAAGCCTACGAGTGCGGTATCGAGCCGACCCCCACGCCGGCCGGCGGCGGGCGTTTCCCGATCAAGTACTACCTGACGGCGATGCTCTTCATCGTCTTCGACATCGAGATCGTCTTCCTCTACCCCTGGGCCGTCACCTTCGACGCCCTGGGTGTTTTCGGGCTCGTGGAGATGCTGCTCTTCGTGCTCACCGTCTTCGTCGCCTACGCGTACGTCTGGCGGCGCGGCGGCCTGGAATGGGACTGAGGGGCCTTTAGACATGGGACTCGAAGAAAAGCTGCCGAGCGGATTCCTGCTGACCACCGTCGAGCAGGCCGCGGGCTGGGTGCGCAAGGCGTCCGTCTTCCCCGCCACCTTCGGCCTCGCGTGCTGTGCCATCGAGATGATGACCACCGGCGCCGGCCGCTACGACCTGGCCCGATTCGGCATGGAGGTCTTCCGCGGCTCGCCCCGCCAGGCCGACCTCATGATCGTCGCCGGCCGGGTCAGCCAGAAGATGGCGCCGGTGCTCAGGCAGGTCTACGACCAGATGCCCAACCCCAAGTGGGTGATCTCCATGGGCGTCTGTGCGTCCTCGGGCGGCATGTTCAACAACTACGCGATCGTCCAGGGCGTCGACCACATCGTGCCCGTCGACATCTACCTGCCCGGCTGCCCGCCGCGCCCCGAGATGCTGATGGACGCGATCCTCAAGCTCCACCAGAAGATCCAGACCTCCAAGCTCGGCGTCAACGCGAAGGAAGCGGCCCGGGAGGCGGAGGAGGCGGCGCTCAAGGCCCTGCCCACGATCGAGATGAAGGGGCTGCTGCGGTGAGCGACGCGAACGGCCACAACGGGGTCAACCCCGAGAAGGACCTGGCCACCGACAACCTCCCGGGCCAGCGCGGCCAGGGTGGTGAGGAGATCCGCGTCCAGCGCGGCATGTTCGGCGCGAACAACGGCGGCGACACCTCTGGCTACGGCGGCCTGGTCCGCTCGGTGCGCCTCCCGGGACCCGCCGCCCGCCCCTACGGCGGCTGGTTCGACGAGGTCGCCGACGAGTTGGAGGGCGCCCTGGAGGAGCAGGGACTCCTCCCGGACAACGCCATCGAGAAGACGGTCGTCGACCGCGGCGAGCTCACCTTCCACATCGAACGCGAGCACCTGCCACGCGTCGCCCGCACCCTGCGCGACGACCCGGCCCTGCGCTTCGAACTGTGCACCGGCGTCAGCGGCGTCCACTACCTGCACGACAAGGGCCGCGAACTGCACGCCGTCTACCACCTGCGCTCGATCACCCACAACCGGCTGATCCGCCTGGAGGTCAGCGCCCCGGACGCCGACCCGCACATCCCGTCCCTGGTCCCGGTCTATCCGACCAACGACTGGCACGAGCGCGAGACCTACGACTTCTTCGGGATCGTCTTCGACGGTCACCCGGCCCTGACGCGGATCATGATGCCGGACGACTGGCAGGGCCATCCGCAGCGCAAGGACTACCCCCTCGGCGGCATCGCCGTCGAGTACAAGGGCGCCCAGATCCCGGCTCCGGACCAGCGGAGGTCGTACTCATGAGCACGCAGCACGCAACTCCGCGGGAGACCACCGAGGGCACCGTCTACACGGTCACCGGCGGCGACTGGGACGAGATCGTCCAGTCCGCGGCCCGCGCCGACGACGAGCGCATCGTCGTCAACATGGGTCCCCAGCATCCGTCCACCCATGGAGTGCTCCGCCTCATCCTGGAGATCGACGGCGAGACGGTCACCGAGGCCCGCTGCGGCATCGGCTATCTCCACACCGGCATCGAGAAGAACCTCGAGTTCCGCACGTGGACGCAGGGCACCACGTTCGTGACCCGCATGGACTACCTGACGTCCTTCTTCAACGAGACCGCCTACTGCCTCGCCGTCGAGAAACTCCTCGGCATCGAGGACCAGATCAGCGAACGCGCCAAGATCGTCCGGGTGCTCCTGATGGAGCTGAACCGGCTCTCCTCCCACCTGGTGTGCATCGCCACCGGCGGCATGGAACTCGGCGCCACCACGATCATGATCTACGGCTTCCGTGATCGTGAAATGATTCTCGATCTCTACGAACTGATCACCGGCCTGCGGATGAACCACGCGTACATCCGCCCTGGCGGCCTCGCCCAGGACCTGCCGCCCGGCGCGGTCGACCAGATCCGCGAGTTCGTGAAGAAGATGCGCAAGAACCTCCCGGAGTACGACAAGCTCGCCACCGGGAACCCCATCTTCAAGGCCCGCATGCAGGACATCGGCTACCTCGACCTGGCCGGCTGCATGGCCCTCGGCGCCACCGGCCCGATCCTGCGCTCCGCCGGCCTCCCGCACGACCTCCGCAAGGCCCAGCCGTACTGCGGCTACGAGACGTACGACTTCGAGATCCCGACCGCCGACACCTGCGACGCCTACGGCCGCTTCCTGGTCCGCCTGGAGGAGATGCGCCAGTCGCTCGGGATCGTCGAGCAGTGCCTGGACCGGCTGCAGCCCGGACCGGTCATGGTCGCCGACAAGAAGATCGCCTGGCCCGCCCAGCTCGCCCTCGGGCCGGACGGACTCGGCAACTCCCTCGACCACATCAAGAAGATCATGGGCACCTCCATGGAGGCCCTGATCCACCACTTCAAGCTGGTCACCGAGGGCTTCCGGGTCCCGCCAGGACAGGCCTACGCGGCCGTCGAGTCACCCAAGGGCGAACTCGGCGTGCACGCCGTGTCCGACGGCGGCACCCGCCCCTACCGGGTCCACTTCCGCGACCCGTCCTTCACCAACCTGCAAGCCATGGCGGCGATGTGCGAGGGCGGCCAGGTCGCCGACGTCATCGTCGCCGTCGCGTCCATCGACCCCGTGATGGGAGGCGTCGACCGGTGACCACCTCTTCCTCGGAGCGCGGTATCAGCCTGGGCATGCCCGAGCTGCCCGCGCCCGCGTACCCGGACGACGTCCGGGCCCGCCTGGAGTCGGACGCGCGCGAGATCATCGCCCGCTACCCCGACTCCCGGTCCGCCCTGCTGCCCCTGCTGCACCTCGTACAGGCGGAGGAGGGCCATGTCACGCGCACCGGGATGCAGTTCTGCGCGGACGTCCTGGAGCTGACCACCGCCGAGGTCACCGCCGTCGCCACCTTCTACACCATGTACCGGCGCCGGCCCTCCGGCGACTACCAGGTCGGCGTCTGCACCAACACGCTGTGCGCGGTGATGGGCGGCGACGCGATCTTCGAGACCCTCCAGGAGCACCTCGGCGTCGGCAACGGCGAGACCACCGGCGACGGCAAGGTCACCCTGGAGCACATCGAGTGCAACGCGGCCTGCGACTTCGCGCCCGTCGTGATGGTCAACTGGGAGTTCTTCGACAACCAGACCCCGGCCAGCGCCAAACGCCTGGTCGACGACCTGCGCGCCGGCCGGGACGTCGAGCCCACCCGCGGGGCCCGCATGTGCACCTTCAAGGACACCGCGCGCATCCTCGCCGGCTTCCCCGACGAGCGGCCCGGGGCCGTCGAGGAGAGCGGCAGCGCGGGACCCGCCTCGCTGGTCGGCCTCCGCCTGGCCAGGGGCGAGACCGCGCCCCCGCGCGTGGTCCATCCGCGCGCCCAGGAATCCCAGGAAGCGCCGTCCGCAGAGGAGGGGGAGTGATGACGGTGGCACCCGACCTGAAGGACACCAGCCCCGAGAAGCTGCTCGCACCCGTGCTGTCGGCCTTCTGGGACGAGGACCGGTCCTGGACGCTGGACGTCTACCGGAGGCACGACGGCTACGAGGGGCTCCGCAAGGCGCTCGCCATGTCGCCGGACGACCTGATCGCCTACGTCAAGGAATCCGGACTGCGCGGCCGTGGCGGCGCGGGCTTCCCCACCGGGATGAAGTGGCAGTTCATTCCGCAGGGAGACGGCAAACCGCACTATCTAGTTGTCAACGCCGACGAATCGGAGCCCGGGACCTGCAAGGACATCCCGCTCCTCTTCGCCAACCCGCACAGCCTCATCGAGGGCATCGTGATCGCGTGCTACGCCATCCGGTCGTCGCATGCCTTCATCTATCTGCGTGGTGAGGTCGTACCCGTCCTGCGGCGGTTGCACGAGGCCGTGCGCGAGGCCCACGCGGCCGGCTACCTCGGCGAGAACATCCTGGGCAGCGGACTCGATCTCCAGCTCACCGTGCACGCCGGCGCCGGCGCGTACATCTGCGGTGAGGAGACCGCACTGCTCGACTCGCTCGAAGGCCGCCGCGGCCAACCGCGGCTGCGTCCTCCCTTCCCGGCCGTCGAAGGGCTCTATGCCTGCCCGACTGTTGTGAACAACGTCGAGTCCATCGCCTCGGTTCCCGCCATCCTCCACAAGGGCAAGGAATGGTTCAGGTCGATGGGGAGCGAGAAGTCACCCGGCTTCACGCTCTACTCCCTCAGCGGCCATGTCGCGAGCCCCGGCCAGTACGAGGCACCGCTCGGCATCACCCTGCGCCAGCTCCTCGACATGAGCGGCGGGATGCGTCCCGGCCACCGGCTGAAGTTCTGGACCCCGGGCGGCTCCTCGACACCCATGTTCACCGACGAGCACCTCGACGTCCCCCTCGACTACGAAGGAGTGGGCGCCGCGGGTTCCATGCTCGGCACCAAGGCACTCCAGTGCTTCGACGAGACCACCTGCGTCGTCCGCGCCGTGACCCGCTGGACCGAGTTCTACGCCCACGAGTCCTGCGGCAAGTGCACCCCCTGCCGCGAAGGCACCTACTGGCTGGTGCAACTGCTGCGCGACATCGAGGCCGGCAAGGGCGTGATGTCCGACCTCGACAAGCTCAACGACATCGCCGACAACATCAACGGCAAGTCCTTCTGCGCCCTCGGCGACGGCGCGGCGTCCCCGATCTTCTCCTCGCTCAAGTACTTCCGCGAGGAGTACGAACAGCACATCACGGGCCGGGGCTGCCCCTTCGACCCGGCCAAGTCGACGGCCTGGGCGGACCGCCCGGAGGTGAACGCATGACCGTGACCACGAGTTCCCCCTCCTCGGGGGGAACGGCGGCGGTCCCGCCGCAGGACCTCGTCACGCTGACGATCGACGGCGTCGAGATCAGCGTGCCCAAGGGCACCCTGGTCATCCGCGCCGCCGAACAGCTCGGCATCGAGATCCCGCGCTTCTGCGACCACCCCCTGCTGGACCCGGCCGGCGCCTGCCGCCAGTGCATCGTGGAGGTCGAGGGCCAGCGCAAGCCCATGGCCTCGTGCACGATCACCTGTACGGACGGGATGGTGGTGAAGACTCACCTCACCTCACCCGTGGCCGAGAAGGCCCAGCACGGGGTGATGGAGCTGCTGCTCATCAACCACCCGCTGGACTGTCCGGTCTGCGACAAGGGCGGCGAGTGCCCGCTGCAGAACCAGGCGATGTCGCACGGCAACGCCGAGTCCCGCTTCGAGGGCCGCAAGCGCACCTACGCCAAGCCCGTCCCGATCTCCACCCAGGTGCTCCTGGACCGCGAGCGGTGCGTGCTGTGCGCCCGCTGCACCCGGTTCTCCAACCAGGTCGCCGGCGACCCGATGATCGAGCTCCTGGAACGCGGCGCGCTCCAGCAGGTCGGCACCGGCGAGGGCGACCCGTTCGAGTCGTACTTCTCCGGGAACACCATCCAGATCTGCCCGGTGGGCGCGCTGACCTCGGCGGCGTATCGCTTCCGCTCCCGGCCCTTCGACCTGATCTCCTCGCCGTCCGTGTGCGAGCACTGCTCCGGCGGCTGCGCCACCCGTACCGACCACCGGCGCGGCAAGGTCATGCGGCGGCTCGCCGCCGACGACCCCGAGGTCAACGAGGAGTGGATCTGCGACAAGGGACGCTTCGCGTTCCGGTACACCCAGCAGAAGGACCGCCTGGAGACCCCGCTGGTCCGCAACGCCCAGGGCGTGCTCGAACCCGCCTCCTGGCCGGAGGCCCTCGAAGCGGCCGCGCAGGGCCTGGCCGCCGCCCGCTCCCGGGCCGGCGTCCTCACCGGCGGCCGGCTCACCGTCGAGGACGCCTACGCGTACAGCAAGTTCGCGCGCGTGGCCCTCGACACCAACGACATCGACTTCCGCGCGCGCGTGCACAGCGGCGAGGAGGCCGACTTCCTCGCCTCCCGGGTCGCCGGGCGCGGCCGTGACCTCGACGGGACGGGCGTCACCTACACCTCCCTGGAGAAGGCCCCCGCCGTCCTGCTCGTCGGGTTCGAGTCGGAGGAGGAGGCGCCCGGCGTGTTCCTGCGGCTGCGCAAGGCCTGGCGCAAGCGGAAGCAGCAGGTGTTCTCCCTCGCCACGTACCCCACACGCGGGCTGGAGAAGGCCGGCGGCACACTGCTGCCGGCCGCGCCCGGCACCGAGACCGAGTGGCTGGACGCCCTCGCGAGCGGCGTCGGCCTGGAGGAGCCCGGCAGCCGGGCCGCCGAGGCGCTGCGCGCCGACGGCGCGGTGATCGTCGTCGGCGAGCGGCTGGCGTCGGTCGCCGGCGGACTCACCGCCGCCGTACGGGCCGCCACCGCCACCGGCGCCCACCTGGTGTGGATCCCGCGCCGGGCCGGTGAGCGCGGCGCGATCGAGGCCGGCGCACTGCCGTCGCTGCTGCCGGGCGGCCGCCCGGCCACCGATCCACGCGCGCGTGAGGAGGTCGCCGCCGTCTGGGGCGTCTCCCAGCTCCCGCTCCGCTACGGCCGCGACACCGGCCAGATCGTCGAGGCCGCCGCCCGCGGTGAACTCTCCGCCCTGCTCGTCGCCGGCGTCGAGGTCGCCGACCTGCCCGACCCGGCACGCGCGCGTGCGGCACTCGAAGCCGTCGGCTTCCTGGTCTCCCTGGAGCTGCGGCCCAGCGAGGTCACCGAGCACGCCGACGTCGTCCTGCCGGTCGCCGCGGTCGCCGAGAAACCCGGCACCTTCCTCAACTGGGAAGGCAGGGCACGCCTCTTCGAGGCCGCCCTCAAGCCCGAGCAGATGACCCGGCGGCTCCCGCCGACCGACGCGCGCGTGCTGCAGATGCTCGCCGACGCCATGGACGTCCACCTCGGCCTGCCCGACCTGCGCACCGCGCGCGCGGAGCTGGACCGGCTCGGAGCCTGGGACGGAGCCAAGGCCTCCGACCCGTCGGAGACGTCCGTGTCGCTGCCCAGGCCCGCGGCCGGGGAGGCCGTGCTCGCCGGGCACCGGCTCCTCCTCGACCAGGGCGTCCTCCAGGACGGCGACGAGGCACTGGCCGGCACCCGGCACGCCGCCCACGCGCGCGTGTCCGCGGCGACCGCCGCCGAGGCGGGCGTCGGGAACGGCGGCCTCATCGCCGTCACCGGAAGCTCCGGCACCGTCGAACTCCCGCTCCGGATCACCGAGATGCCTGACCGCGTGGTCTGGCTCCCGCTGAACTCGGTCGGCGGCGGCGTCGCCTCCGACACCGGATCACTGCCCGGTTCCCTCGTCCGCATCGGCCCGGCGGCCGGTGCCGAGGCCCCCAAGGAGGTGGAGGCATGAGCCCGTACTTCGCCGCTGAAGACCTCTCCATGTTCGGCCGCGACCCGTGGTGGCTGGTCGTCGTCAAGGCGGTCTTCTGCTTCGCCTTCCTGATGGTGACCGTGCTGATCTCCATCGTCATGGAGCGCAAGGTCGTCGCCTGGATGCAGCTGCGCGTCGGCCCCAACCGGCACGGCCCCTGGGGCATGCTCCAGTCGCTCGCCGACGGCATCAAACTGATGCTCAAGGAAGACGTCGTCGTCAAACGCGCCGACAAGGCCGTCTACATCCTCGCGCCCATCGTCGCGGCGATCCCGGCGTTCATGGCCATCGCGGTCATCCCGTTCGGCCCGGCCGACAACGAGATCTCCATCTTCGGCCACCGCACCACGATGCAGCTCACCGACCTGCCGATCGCGATGCTCTACATCCTCGCGGTCGCCTCCGTCGGCATCTACGGCATCGTCCTCGCCGGCTGGAGCTCCGGCTCCACCTACCCGCTCCTCGGCGGCCTGCGCTCCTGCGCCCAGATGATCTCCTACGAGATCGCCATGGGTGCCGCGTTCGCCTCCGTGTTCCTGTACTCCGGCTCGATGTCGACGTCCACGATCGTCGACCAGCAGCAGGGCCGCTGGTACATCCTGCTGCTGCCGGTCTCGTTCGTCCTCTACGTCGTCACCATGATCGGCGAGACCAACCGCGCCCCCTTCGACATGCCCGAGTCCGAGGGCGACCTGGTCGGCGGCTTCAACACCGAGTACTCGTCGATCAAGTTCGCGATGTTCATGCTCGCCGAGTACGTCAACATGGTGACGGTCTCGGCCGTGTCGACCACCCTGTTCCTCGGCGGCTGGCGGGCCCCCTGGCCGATCAGCGGCGTCTGGGCGGGCGCCAACCACGGCTGGTGGCCGATGCTCTGGTTCGTCGCCAAGGTCGTGCTGCTGCTGTTCGGCTTCGTCTGGGTGCGCGGCACGCTCCCGCGCGTGCGTTACGACCAGCTGATGAAGCTCGGCTGGAAGGTCCTCATCCCGGTCTCCGTCGTCTGGCTGATGCTCGTCGCGACCGTCCGGACCCTGCGCAACCAGAACTACGACTTCGCCGACATCGCCCTCTACGTCGGCGGCGGAGTCCTCGCCCTGCTGCTCCTGTCCTTCGTCGTCGACATCTTCCGCGACAAGGGCGGGGAGGCCGCGCAGCCCGCGGCCGAACCGGCCGCGTTCGACCCGATGGCGGGCGGCTTCCCCGTACCACCGCTGCCCGGACAGGAACTGCCGCCGGTGCCCCGGCGCAGCCCCCGCCGGGAGCGGGAGCTGATTGTCAGTGGCGGGACGGACACTGTCAGTGACGGATCTTCGGATGGAAAGGAGGCGTCGGATGGCTGAGGAGCCCAAGGAGACCAAGCCCGGTTTCCAGAACCCCGTGGCCGGCTTCGGCGTGACCTTCAAGGCCATGTTCAAGAAGCGGCTGACCGAGCAGTACCCGGAGCAGAAGAAGACCACGGCTCCGCGGTTCCACGGACGGCACCAGCTCAACCGCCATCCGGACGGCCTGGAGAAGTGCGTCGGCTGCGAGCTGTGCGCCTGGGCCTGCCCCGCCGACGCCATCTACGTGGAGGGCGCCGACAATACCGACGAGGAGCGCTACTCGCCGGGCGAGCGCTACGGCCGCGTCTACCAGATCAACTACGCCCGCTGCATCCTGTGCGGGCTGTGTATCGAGGCGTGCCCCACGCGCGCGCTGACGATGACCAACGAGTTCGAACTGGCCGACAGCAGCCGCGCCAACCTCATCTACACCAAGGAGCAGCTGCTCGCCGGCCTTGAGGAGGGCATGGTCGACTCCCCGCACTCGATCTTCCCGGGGACCGACGAGCAGGACTACTACCGGGGCCTGGTCACCGAGGCCGCGCCCGGGACCGTCCGCCAGGTGGCCGTCTCCAAGGGCGAGAAGCCCGAGGACCAGGACCAGGGGGTGGACGCATGAGCCCGCAGCTCGCCGCCTACACCACCTCCACCGGCGAGGCCTTCCAGTTCTGGGTCCTCGGCACCGTCGCGGTGATCGGCGCCCTGTCCACCGTCTTCATGAAGAAGGCCGTGCACAGTGCGCTGTCGCTCGCCGGAACCATGATCGTCCTGGCGGTGTTCTACCTCGCCAACGGCGCCTACTTCCTCGGGATCGTGCAGATCGTCGTCTACACCGGCGCGATCATGATGCTGTTCCTCTTCGTGGTGATGCTGGTGGGCGTGACCGCCGCCGACTCCCTGAAGGAGACCATCAAGGGCCAGCGCTGGCTGGCCCTTCTCTGCGGGGTCGGCTTCGGCGTCCTGCTCCTCGCGGGCATCGCCAACGCCTCCCTGAAGGACTTCGCCGGCACCGGCCAGGCCAACGCCAACGGCAACGTGCAGGGCCTCGCGGCCCTCATCTTCACCAAGTACGTCTTCGCCTTCGAAATCACCGGCGCCCTGCTGATCACGGCCGCCATCGGCGCGATGGTGCTCACCCACCGGGAGCGCACCGAGCGCCCCAGGACCCAGCGCGAGCTGTCCGAGCAGCGCGTCCGCGACGGCAAGCACCTGCCACCGCTGCCCGCCCCCGGTGTCTACGCCCGGCACAACGCCGTGGACATCGCCGGCCTGCTCCCCGACGGCACCCCGTCCGAGCTCACGGTCAGCAAGACGCTCCGCGACCGCGGTCAGATGCGTGACGTGTCCGCGGAGGCGCTGGGTGACCTGCGGGCCCTGGAGCAGCGCTCGGAAGAACGGCTGGAGCGCACCCCGGTCGAGCCCGCGCACTTCAAGCGCAGCGAGGAGGCGTCGAAGTGAACCCCGTCTACTACCTCTACCTCGCCGCCCTGTTGTTCACGATCGGCGCCACCGGTGTGCTGATCAGACGGAACGCGATCGTCGTCTTCATGTGCATCGAGCTGATGCTGAACGCCTGCAACCTCGCGTTCGTCGTCTTCTCCCGGATGCACGGCAATCTCGACGGCCAGATCATCGCCTTCTTCACGATGGTCGTCGCCGCCGCGGAGGTCGTGGTCGGGCTCGCGATCATCGTGTCGCTGTTCCGTACCCGCCACTCGGCCTCGGTCGACGACGCCAGCCTGATGAAGCTGTAAGGGGTCGCTGAATCGTGGAGAACCTCATTGCGCTGCTGATCGCGGCGCCCCTGCTCGGAGCGGCCGTCCTGCTGGTCGGCGGCCGCCGCCTGGACGCGGTCGGACAGTGGATCGGCACGCTCCTGTCGACGACGTCCTTCGTGTTCGGCGTGATCCTCTTCGTTGACCTGCTCGGCAGGAACACCGACGACCGCACCCTGATCCAGCACCTGTACACCTGGGTCCCGGTGGCCGGCTTCCAGGCGGACGTCACCTTCCGCCTGGACCAGCTGTCGATGACGTTCGTCCTGCTGATCACCGGCGTCGGCTCGCTCATCCACCTGTACTCGGTCGGGTACATGGAGCACGACGAGCGCCGCCGCCGCTTCTTCGGCTACCTCAACCTGTTCCTCGCGGCGATGCTGCTGCTCGTCCTCGCCGACAACTACCTGCTGCTGTACGTCGGCTGGGAGGGCGTCGGCCTCGCCTCGTACCTGCTGATCGGCTTCTGGCAGCACAAGCCCAGCGCGGCGACGGCGGCCAAGAAGGCCTTCCTGGTCAACCGGGTCGGCGACATGGGCCTGTCCATCGCGATCATGTTGATGTTCACGACGTTCGGCACGTTCGCCTTCGGCCCGGTGCTCAGCCACGCCACCGACGCCTCCGAGGGCAGGCTGACCGCGATCGGCCTGATGCTGCTGCTCGCCGCCTGCGGCAAGTCCGCCCAGGTGCCGCTGCAGTCCTGGCTCGGGGACGCCATGGAAGGCCCCACCCCGGTCTCCGCCCTGATCCACGCGGCGACCATGGTGACCGCGGGCGTCTACCTCATCGTCCGCTCGGGAGCGATCTTCAACGCGGCCCCGGACGCCCAGCTCGTCGTCACCGTCGTCGGCGCCGTCACCCTCCTCTTCGGTGCGATCGTCGGTTGCGCGAAGGACGACATCAAGAAGGCCCTCGCCGGCTCGACCATGTCCCAGATCGGCTACATGGTGCTCGCCGCCGGCCTCGGCCCGATCGGCTACGTCTTCGCGATCATGCACCTGGTGACGCACGGCTTCTTCAAGGCCGGTCTCTTCCTCGGCGCCGGCTCCGTCATGCACGGCATGAACGACGAGGTCGACATGCGCAGGTACGGCGGCCTCCGTAAGTACATGCCGGTCACCTTCATCACCTTCGGCCTCGGCTACCTCGCCATCATCGGCTTCCCGGGCCTGTCCGGCTTCTTCTCCAAGGACAAGATCATCGAGGCGGCGTTCGCCAAGGGCGGCACCGAGGGCTGGATCCTCGGCACCTGCGCGCTGGTCGGCGCGGCCATCACCGCGTTCTACATGACGCGCGTGATGCTGATGACGTTCTTCGGCGAGAAGCGCTGGCAGCCCGACGAGCACGGCCATGAGCCGCACCCGCACGAGTCCCCGAAGGTCATGACCATCCCGATGATCGTCCTGGCGGTCGGCTCGGTCTTCGCCGGCGGCTTCTTCAGCATCGGCGACCGCTTCCTGCACTGGCTGGAGCCGATCACCGGCCACAGCGAGGGCGACTCCCCGATCAGCGCGGGCGTCGTCACCGGCGCCACCATGGTCTGCCTGATCATCGGCGTCGGCATCGCCTACCTCCAGTACGGCCGCCGTCCCGTCCCCGCCGTCGCCCCGCGCGGTTCGCTGCTCACCCGCGCGGCCCGCCGCGACCTCCTCCAGGACGACTTCAACCACGTCGTCCTGGTCCGCGGCGGCGAACACCTCACCCGCTCCCTCGTATATGTCGACCACACCCTGGTCGACGGCGTCGTCAACGGCACGGCGGCGGGCTTCGGCGGACTCTCCGGACGGCTGCGCAAGCTCCAGAACGGCTACGCGCGCTCGTACGCGGTCTCGATGTTCGGCGGCGCTGCCCTCCTGGTCGCCGCGACCCTGCTGATGAGGGCGGTCTGATACCGATGTCCTTTCCTCTGCTGACAGCGACGGCGGTCCTCCCGGCCGTCGGCGCGGTCGCCACGGCCGCCGTACCGGCCGCCCGGCGCACCGCCGCGAAATGGCTCGCGCTGCTGGTCTCGCTCGCCACGCTCGTTCTGGCGATCGTCGTCATGGTCCGCTTCGACCCCGGCGGCGCCCGCTACCAGCTCACCGAGTCCCACGCCTGGATCGCGGACTTCGGGGTCCGGTACGAACTGGGCGTCGACGGCATCGCGGTCGTCCTGATCGCGCTGACCGCCCTGCTGATGCCGTTCATCATCCTGGCCGGCTGGAACGACGCCGACCCGCTGGAGACCGGCAGCAAGCGGTGGCGGCCCACCCAGGGCTTCTTCGCCCTGATCCTGGCCGTCGAGGCGATGGTGGTCATCTCCTTCGAGGCCACCGACGTCTTCCTGTTCTACATCTTCTTCGAAGCCATGCTCATCCCGATGTACTTCCTCATCGGCGGCTTCGGGGACCGCGCCCACGCCCAGGGCGAGGAGGCCGCGTCGACCCAGCGGTCGTACGCCGCAGTGAAGTTCCTCCTCTACAACCTGGTCGGCGGCCTGATCATGCTGGCCGCGGTGATCGGCCTCTACACGGTCGCCGGGAACTTCTCCCTCGCCGAGATCGCGCAGGCCCGCGCCAACGGCACGCTGCACATGGCGACCAGCACCGAACGCTGGCTGTTCCTCGGCTTCTTCTTCGCCTTCGCGGTGAAGGCGCCGCTGTGGCCGCTGCACACCTGGCTGCCCAACGCCATGCAGGAGTCCACCGCCCCCGTCGCCGTCCTCATCACCGCGGTCGTCGACAAGGTGGGCACGTTCGCGATGCTCCGCTTCTGCCTCCAGCTCTTCCCGGAGGCGTCGAAGTGGGCGACGCCCACCATCCTCGTCCTCGCCCTGATCAGCATCATCTACGGCGCCCTGCTCGCCGTCGGGCAGCGCGACATCAAGCGGCTGGTCGCCTACGCGTCCATCTCGCACTTCGGGTTCATCATCCTGGGCATCTTCGCGATGACCAGCCAGGGCCAGTCCGGCGCCACCCTCTACATGGTCAACCACGGCATCTCGACGGCCGCGCTGATGCTGGTCGCCGGCTTCCTGATCTCCCGGCGCGGCTCCCGGCTCATCGCCGACTACGGCGGTGTGCAGAAGGTCGCCCCGGTCCTCGCCGGCACCTTCCTGATCGGCGGCCTCGCCACCCTGTCCCTGCCCGGTCTCGCGCCCTTCGTGAGCGAGTTCCTGGTCCTGGTCGGCACGTTCACGCGCTACCCGGCGATCGGGATCATCGCCACCTTCGGCATCGTCCTCGCCGCGCTCTACACCCTCGTCCTCTACCAGCGGACGATGACGGGCCCGGTGAAACCGGCGGTCTCCGCGATGCCCGACCTGAAGGCGCGCGAACTCCTCGTGGTCACCCCGCTGATCGTCCTGCTGATCTTCCTGGGCGTCTATCCGAAGCCCCTCACGGACATCGTCAACCCGGCGGTCAAGCAGACCATGTCGGACGTGCACAAGACCGACCCGAAGCCCGCAGTGGAGGCGGCCAAGTGAGCACAGCAGCCGTCCACAGCCTGTGGACAACCGCAGCCGAGCCGATCTCGAAGATCCCGACACCGAAGATCGAATACGGGCAGCTGTCGCCCACCCTGATCGTCGTCGGCGCGGCGATCGTCGGGGTGCTGGTCGAGGCGTTCGTCCCGCGCAAGTCCCGCTACTACGCCCAGGTGTTCGTCTCCGCCGTGGCCCTGTGCGCCGCCTTCGCGGCGGTCGTCGCCCTGGCCGCCGACGGATACGGCACCACCAAGGCACACATCGCCGCCATGGGCGCCATCGCCGTCGACGGACCGTCCCTGTTCCTCCAGGGAACGATCCTGCTGGCCGGCCTCGTCGGCCTGTTCACCTTCGCCGAACGCCGCCTCGACCCCGAGGCCCACGGCAACCGCGTCGACTCCTTCGCCGCCCAGGCCGCCTCCGTGCCCGGCAGCGACAGCGAGCAGGCCGCGGTGAAGGCCGGCTTCACCACCACCGAGGTCTTCCCGCTCCTGCTCTTCGCCATCGCCGGCATGCTGGTGTTCCCCTCGGCCAACGACCTGCTGACGCTTTTCGTGGCCCTGGAGGTCTTCTCCCTCCCGCTCTACCTGCTGTGCGCCCTGGCCCGCCGCAAGCGCCTCATGTCACAGGAAGCCGCCGTCAAGTACTTCCTGCTCGGCGCCTTCGCCTCCGCCTTCACCCTGTTCGGCATCGCCCTGCTCTACGGCTACGCCGGCTCGGTGTCGTACGCCACCATCGCCCAGGTCGTCGACGGCTCCGTCACCAGCGTCGACCCGGCCCTCGCCAACACCATGGGCAACGACGCGCTGCTCCTGATCGGCGCCGCGATGGTCGTCATGGGTCTGCTCTTCAAGGTCGGCGCCGTCCCCTTCCACATGTGGACACCCGACGTCTACCAGGGCGCGCCCACCCCGGTGACCGGCTTCATGGCGGCCGCCACCAAGGTCGCCGCCTTCGGAGCGCTGCTGCGGCTGCTGTACGTGGTGCTGCCCGGCATGCGCTGGGACTGGCGGCCGGTCATGTGGGGCGTCGCGATCATCACCATGCTGGGCGGCGCGATCGTCGCGATCACCCAGACCGACATCAAACGGCTCCTCGCGTACTCGTCGATCGCCCACGCCGGATTCATCCTCGCCGGTGTCATCGCGACGTCGAAGGACGGCGTGTCGTCGGTCCTCTTCTACCTGGCCGCGTACTCCTTCGTGACCATCGGGGCGTTCGCCGTGGTCACCCTGGTGCGCGACGCGGGCGGCGAGGCGACCCACCTGTCCAAGTGGGCCGGGCTCGGCCGCCGCTCACCACTCGTGGCGGCCGTCTTCGCCGTGTTCCTGCTGGCCTTCGCGGGCATCCCGCTGACCTCGGGCTTCGCCGGGAAGTTCGCCGTGTTCAAGGCGGCCGCCGAGGGCGGAGCGGTCCCGCTGGTCGTGATCGGTGTGATCTCGTCCGCGATCGCCGCGTTCTTCTACATCCGCGTGATCGTGCTGATGTTCTTCAGCGAGCCGAAGCCCGAGGGGCCGACGGTCGCCGTGCCGTCACCGTTCACCATGGCGGCGATCGGCGTCGGCGTCGCGGTCACCCTGGTGCTCGGCGTCGCCCCGCAGTACTTCCTGAACCTGGCGAGCCAGGCGGGCGTGTTCGTGCGCTGACCCGTGGTCCCGTACGGCCAAGGACCCCGGTTCCTCGCAAAGGAGCCGGGGTCCTCTCGCGCGTGCGTGACCCGGAAGCACGGTCCGGGACCATGGGCCGCGACCATGGGCCGGGACTGCGGGCCGCGACCACGGTCCGGAACCACGGGCCGCGACCATGGGCCGGGACTACGGGCACGTCACCGTCGGGTTCCACGGTGCGAACAGACCGCTCGGACTGTCCTTCCAGATCCAGGCACGCAGCGTGTACACGGCCCCCGTGACACCGGGAACCGTCGTCGGCCCCTGGAACCGCTGCCCGAACAACGTCGGCGCGGTGCCGTCACCACCCGCCGGCACGATCCACTCCACCGCGACCAGGGCCCGGCCGCCGCCGGCGTCGGTCTCGTAGAGCAGACCCGCGGGCTCGGCCGGGTCAAGACTGCCGAGACCGGCGGCCTTGACGTAGTGGTACCCCGCGCCTCCCTTGCCGCCCAAGGCGTCCTCGTCGCAGGTGTCGGTCCGGGCGTACCCGTCCGTGACCG
The DNA here is from genome assembly GCF_014645815.1 of Streptomyces fuscichromogenes. Lineage (GTDB taxonomy): Bacteria > Actinomycetota > Actinomycetes > Streptomycetales > Streptomycetaceae > Streptomyces > Streptomyces fuscichromogenes. The sequence goes on from NZ_BMML01000017.1 coordinate 196,820, forward strand.
CGAACGGCTCGTACTGGTAGTCCGCCGTCGCCGTGTACGTCTGGGTCAGATCCGTCCACACGAACGGGTCGGGATCGAGGACCGGAGTCGCGTCGGCGGGAACCGCGGCCAGGGCGAACGGCACGGCCAGCGCCAGAGCGGCGCCGGCAGTGCGGGACCTGAGAGACATCGTGATGCTCCTCGGGGCGGAAGAGGCACGCGAGCGCGGCGCCTCCGTACAACGCGGGTCTCCCCGGTCCCGCCCGTGCAGCATGGCCCGCGCCGCTTCCGGGCCGCCACGCGGGGACCGCCAAAGGGCTGAGGGCCGGCCGAGGACACCGCCGGACGGGCGAACCCCGCACCGGCACCCCTTCCGGACGGGGCAGCCTGTGGATAACTCCGGCGCTGTCGGTCCGGACCCCTATCGTGGTGGCAGTGGTCGACGGACGACGTACGGGGGGCACGACGATGGGCGGGACAGGCGGAACCGACGAGATGCCAGGGACGACCGAGACGCCGGAGGCGCCGCAGGCGCACGGACCGGCGGACAGCGAGGCACTGGCCACGCTGCACCGGGTCTTCGGGTACGACGCCTTCCGAGGCGAGCAGAAGGCGATCATCGAACATGTGGTGGCGGGCGGCGACGCCGTCGTCCTCATGCCGACCGGCGGCGGAAAATCGCTGTGCTACCAGATCCCCGCCCTGGTCAGACCGGGTACGGGCGTAGTGGTCTCACCGCTGATCGCCCTCATGCAGGACCAGGTGGACGCCCTGCGCGCCCTCGGCGTCAACGCCGGGTTCATCAACTCCACCCAGGACTTCGACGAGCGGCGCGTCGTCGAAGCCCAGTTCCTCGCGGGCGAACTCGACCTGCTCTACCTCGCCCCCGAGCGGCTCCGTCTGGACTCCACCCTCGACCTGCTCGCCCGCGGCAAGATCGCCGTCTTCGCCATCGACGAGGCGCACTGCGTCTCCCAGTGGGGCCACGACTTCCGGCCCGACTACCTCGCCCTCTCCCTGCTCGGCGAGCGCTGGCCCGACGTCCCGCGCATCGCGCTCACGGCCACCGCCACCCACGCCACCCACCAGGAGATCACCGAGCGGCTGCACATGCCGACCGCCCGGCACTTCGTGGCCAGCTTCGACCGGCCCAACATCCAGTACCGGATCGTCCCCAAGGCCGACCCCAAGAAGCAGCTCCTCACCTTCCTCCGCCAGGAACACGAGGGCGACGCGGGCATCGTCTACTGCCTCTCCCGTAAATCCGTCGAATCCACGGCCGAATTCCTGACCCGCAACGGCATCGACGCCGTCCCCTACCACGCAGGCCTCGACGCCCGCACCCGCGCCGCCCACCAGTCCCGCTTCCTGCGCGAGGACGGCCTGGTCGTCGTCGCCACCATCGCCTTCGGCATGGGCATCGACAAACCCGACGTCCGCTTCGTCGCCCACCTCGACCTGCCCAAATCCGTCGAGGGCTACTACCAGGAGACCGGCCGCGCCGGCCGCGACCGCCAGCCCTCCACCGCCTGGATGGCCTACGGCCTCAACGACGTCATACAGCAGCGCAAGCTCATCCAGTCCGGCGAGGGGGACGAGGCCTTCCGCCGCCGTGCCCAGGCCCACCTGGACTCCATGCTCGCCCTGTGCGAGACCGCCCAGTGCCGCCGCGGCCAGCTCCTCAACTACTTCGGCCAGGACCCCGACCCGGCGGGCTGCAACAACTGCGACACCTGCCTCACCCCGCCCGAGACCTGGGACGGCACCGTCGCCGCCCAGAAGGTCCTCTCCACCGTGGTCCGGCTCCAGCGCGAACGCGGGCAGAAATTCGGCGCCGTCCAGATCGTCGACATCCTGCTCGGCAAGCGCACCGCCAAGGTCATCCAGTTCGACCACGACCAGCTGTCCGTCTTCGGTATCGGCAACGACCTCGACGAAGGCGAGTGGCGGGGCGTCGTGCGGCAGCTGCTCGCCCAGGGGCTGCTCGCGGTCGAGGGCGAGTACGGCACCCTCGTGCTCACCGAGGCCAGCGGGACCGTGCTGCGGCGCGAGCGGGACGTCCCGCTGCGCAAGGAGCCGAAGAAGCCGGCGGTCTCACGGACGTCCGGGAGCTCCGGGTCCTCCTCCGGCAAGGGCAAGGCGAAGGCCGCCGTCGCCGAGCTGCCCGAGGAACTGCTGCCCGCCTTCGAGGCCCTGCGCGCCTGGCGCGCCGAGCAGGCCCGGGAACAGGGCGTACCCGCCTACGTGATCTTCCACGACGCCACCCTGCGGGAGATCGTCAGCCGGTGGCCCGAGTCCGTCGCCGAACTCGCCACCATCGGCGGGGTCGGCGAGAAGAAGCTCATGACGTACGGAGAGGGCGTACTCGGGGCGCTGGCCGCCCTGAAGGCACCGGCCGCCCCGGCTCCGACTGCGCGGGCTGCGACCGTTCCGGCTCTGGCGGCGCCGGACAGCGGGTACGAGGACCACTGGCCCGAGATGGACGCGGAGCCGGAACCGGAGGACTGGATCTAGGGCTCGCGGAGGCGGCGGGGGAGCCGCTCACAGCCCCCTCGCCGCATACGCCCTGACGTCGGCGTCCGGGTCGGCCGTCGCCGTGGCCAGAGCCGCGCGGGCCTCCTCGGCACCGGCGTGCCGGATCAGGGCGAGCACGGCAGCCTTACGGACATCGGCGTTGCGGTCGGCGAGGGACTCGGCGAGGGCCGGCACCGCCACCGCGGCACCGGCGGCAGCCAGCGCCCTGGCGGCACCGACCCGCACCTGCCAGGCCGTGTCGGTCAGCGCGGCCACCGCGGCCTCGGCCAGGGGCGGCGGGCAGCCGACGCCCGCGAGGGCTTCGTAGGCCGCCCCGCGGACCAGCACATCGGCGTCGCCGACGAGCACGGTCAGCGCCTCCACAACGCCGTCCTCCTCGGCGGCGGCGCCGGCGGCTCCCACCGTGCCCAGCGCCCTCGCCACCGTGACCCGCACCTCACGGGACGGGTCGCCGACGGCACCCGCCAGGGCGTCGGCGGCGTCCACCGAGACCAGTGCCCGCACCGCCTCGATCCGTACCGCCGGATCCGAGTCGGCCAGACAACCGGCGAACAGAGCGGCGTCGCCCAGGCGCAGCGCCCGCAGGACGTCGAGCGCGGCCGCCCGAACCAGTGCGTCGGTCACACCGAGCACGTCGACGAGGGCACGGCCCAGCGCCGGATCCGACGGAAGCGTCTCGACCAGCTCACGCAGCGAGGCCGCGGCGACCGAACGGACCCCGGCATCGGGATCCGCCAGCGCACCGGCCAGCGCCGGCCCGGCCCCCGCCGGAGCCGTCTCCGTGAGCACCGACACGGCCGTCCGGCGCACCGAGGCATCGGCGTCGGTCAAGTAGGGCTCAAGGGCGACGAGTTCGGGCTCCTCCTCGGCGAGGGCGAGGAGCCCCAGCAGTCGGGGCGAGGCCGGCTCGGCCCGGTCGGGCTCCACCGGCCGTACGGCACCGGCCGCCACCGGCTCCGCGGCCACCGGCGGGACGTCCCGGGCGCCCGCCGTGGCCACGTCCAGCGGACGCACCTCGCCGATGTGCCGGGACGGACCGCCGACCGGGGCGAACTCCTCGACCGGCACCAGATACGGAGTCACGGGACGAGCCGTGAACTCCATAGCACCAGAGGGGGACTTGTGGAGATCGAGATGATGAAACCAGGAAGCGTCGTCACGCTCGGGGTGATCGAGCCGGTCGTGGTAGAGACCCCAGCGGGACTCGGTACGGGCCAGGGAGGCACGCGCGGCCATCTCCGCACAGTCCCGGATGAAACCCACCTCGGCACAGCGCATCAGTTCGTGCGGGGTACGGGCACCCATGGCGGCGATGTCGTCCCGCATCCGCTCGAAGGACTCCAGGGCGAGCGAGAGCCGGGCCCCGGACTTCGGCGGAGCCACGTAGTCGTTGACGAAGCGACGGAGCTTGTACTCGACCTGGGGCTGCGGCGGGCCGTCCGGATTGTGCAGCGGGCGGTACACCAACTCGTGCGCCTCACGCACCTGGTCGGCCGGCAACTCCCCCTCGTACGCCGCGTACTGGGCGGCGTCCGCACCCGCCAGGTCACCGAAGACGAACGCGCCGATCATGTAGTTGTGCGGGACACAGGCCAGGTCACCCGCGGCGTACAGGCGGGGGACGGTCGTCCGGGCATGGTCGTCGACCCGGACCCCGGAAGCGGAGTGCCCGCCGCACAGGCCGATCTCGGAGATGTGCATCTCGACGTCATGGGTCCGGTAGTCATGCCCACGCCCGGAATGGAACGTGCCGCGGGTGGGCCGCTCGGTGGAGTGCAGGATGGACTCCAGAGCGGAGACCGACTCCTCGGGAAGGTGGCTCAGCTTCAGGTAGACCGGACCGCGGTCCGAGGCCACCTCGGCGGCGAACTCCGCCATCATCTGCCCCGACCAGTAGTCCGAGTCGACGAACCGCTCACCGTGCCGGTTGACCTGGTACCCCCCGAACGGGTTGGCGACGTACGCGCAGGCAGGCCCGTTGTAGTCCTTGATCAGGGGATTGATCTGGAAGCACTCGATCCCGGTCAGCTCCGCGCCCGCGTGGTAGGCCATGGCGTAACCGTCACCGGCATTGGTCGGATTCTCGTACGTCCCGTACAGGTACCCGGAAGCCGGCAGCCCCAGCCGCCCGGCCGCACCGGTCGCCAGAATCACCGCACCCGCGCGGACGACGACAAAGGCCCCCGTACGCGTGTTGAACCCCGCCGCGCCCACCGCGCGCCCGGCCGCCGTCAGCACCCGCACCGGCATCACCCGGTTCTCGATCCGGATCCGCTCCCGCATCTCACGACGCCGCAACTGCCGGTACAGGACCTTCTTGACATCCTTGCCTTCCGGCATCGGCAGTACGTACGAACCGGAGCGATGCACCTGGCGGACCGCGTACGCGCCATGCTCGTCCTTCTCGAACTTGACCCCGTACGACTCCAGGCGCTGGACCATGGCGAAACCACGCGTCGCCGTCTGCCGGACCGTGGACTGGTCGACGATCCCGTCGTTGGCACGGGTGATCTCCGCGACGTAGTCGTCGGGCTCGGCCCGGCCCGGGACGACGGCGTTGTTGACACCGTCCATGCCCATGGCGAGCGCGCCGGAGTGACGGACGTGGGCCTTCTCCAGGAGCAGCACGTTCGCACCGCGCTCGGCGGCGGTCAGGGCGGCCATGGTGCCGGCGGTGCCACCGCCGACGACGAGGACGTCACAGGTCAGTTCCTCGGCGTCGGCGACGTCGGGAATCTCCAGGGGAGCGGGCGAGGGGGCGTTCGCGGGGGTGGTCACCGGGATGCCTTTCAGATGCCGGGCGAGGAGAGGACAGCGCGGCGCAGGGCCGCACGAGCCGGGTCGTCGAGGGCGCCGCGTTCACGCGGACGCGGAACGTCCCGCACGGACGCCACCCGGCCGGCGGCGAGCAGGGCGACCCGGTCGCCGAGGAAGAGCGCCTCGTCCACGTCATGGGTGACGAAGACGACGGTGGCACCCGTACCGCGCAACACCTCCACCAACAGGTCCTGCATGCCGGAACGGGTCTGGGTGTCCAGCGCCCCGAACGGCTCGTCCATCAGCACGACCCGAGGCGAACCCGCCAACGCCCGGGCCAACTGCGCCCGCTGGCTCTGCCCGCCGGACACCCGGTGCGGCAACTGCCCGGCCTGCGCGGCCAGCCCGACCCGGCCCAGCCAGGACTCCGCCTGCGCGCGACGCCCGGAACGGGCGACCCCCCTGATGGCGAGGGGCAGTTCGACATTGCCGCGCAGCGTCCGCCAGGGCAGCAGCGCGTCCTCCTGGAAGACCAGCGCCCGGTCCGCCGACGGCCCGGTCACCACCGTGCCGTCCTGGGACACCGTCCCGGCGAGCGGGGACAGCAGCCCCGCGAGCGTCCGTAGCAACGTCGACTTGCCACACCCCGACGGCCCGACCACGGTGAGGATCTCCCCTGCCCGGACGTCCAGCGCCACATCGTGCAGCACCGGGGCGCCCGGACGGCCGAGCACGGCCGCATCGAGCGTGAGCCGGGCCCCGCGTGCGCCCTCCGGTGCGGCGACCTCAGACGAAGTACTCATCGCGCGCCTCCTGACCGGTGTCGCCGCGGTCCTGCTGCTGGGCATCGGGCTGCTGCTGGGACTCGCCGTCGCCCCGTACTGCGACCGGAGCGCCGTCGGTGACGGTGTGCACCTCGGGACGGGGCCGGCCGCCGGGGACGTACGAGGTACGGGGCAGCCAGCGGGTCAGCCAACGGCCGAGCAACTCCACGGCCGTGGAAGTGATCCAGCCGAGCACACCGATCGTCACCATCCCGACGAACACCCCGGGGTAGTTGACGATCGTGTAGTCCTGCCAGGTGCGGTAGCCGACGCCGTACTGACCGGAGATCATCTCGGCGGAGATCACACAGATCCACGACACACCGATGCCGACCGACAGCCCGCCGAAGATGCCCGGCAGCGCACCCGGCAGCACGACCGAACCGAGGATCCGCCACCTGCCGCCGCCCATCGTGCGCACCGCCTCCTCCCACACCGGAGTGAGCGCGCGCACCGCGTGCCGGGTGGAGACCATCACCGGGAAGAAGGCGGCGGTGCAGGTGATGAAGACGATGCCCTGCTCGTCGGAGGGGAACAGCAGGATCGCGACGGGTACGAGAGCGATCGCAGGGATCGGTCGGAGCACCTCCAGGACGGGGCCGAGCAGATCCTCGGCGAGACGCGAGCGGGCGACGAGCACCCCCGTCGCCACACCCAGCACGGCCGCCAGCGCGAAACCGGTCAGGATGCGGCTGAGACTGTCGGTGAGATCCGTCCAGTAGTCGTCACCGGAGACCCGGTCGGCGAAGGCGCGGGCGATGTCGGCGACCGTCGGGAACTGCGAGAACCGTAGCCAGAGATCGACCTTCAGGCTGGTCAGCAACTGCCACAGCCCCAGGGCGGCGGCCAGCGACGCCACCCGCAGGACGTACCGGCTCACGACGCCCGCCGCAGCGCGTCGGCATAACTGACGACCTGCGCGCCGCCGTGCGCGTCGACGTACGCCTGCGCGGTCGCCCGTGTCACGAACGGCAGCAGCTGCCCACCGTCGGCCACCCACACCGCCTTGTCGGCGAACCAGAGGGTGCGGGTGGTGGCGTCGGGGACGTAAGCGGCGCGGATGTCGCCGTCGTGCCGGGCCATGTAGGCCAGCAGCTCCTTGGGGGAGCCGAAGCTCGTCGTTTTCCCGCCGCCCTTCGGCCACACCTCGCTCGCCGACGCCGGCGGTGCGGCATCGAGCCGCTTGGCGTAGTCGGCGGTGCCCAGAGCCGTCCTCACGTACCGGTCGTCGACGAACGAGTCCACGTCGACGTCACCGGTCAGCTTGGCGGCCTTGAGCACCGAGACGTCCTGCTTCAGCGCGGAGACCAGCGCGGGCTTGACGGCCGGATCGAAGGTGGCGATGCCATGGGCGCCGTTGTAGAGGTAGACGACCTCCGCCGGCAGACCGGTGGCCTCGGCGACCTTCTCGGCGGCGGTCACGGGACGGGCGTTGAGGTAGTCGGTGGCCTCCGCCTGGGCCTTGAGGAAGGCTTCGAGGACGGCGGGTCGCTGCTTGGCGAAGGCCTCGCGGGCTACGACGCCGTGGAACGTGGGAAGGTTCAGCTGCGCGCCGTCGTAGAGCGCCTTCGCCTTGCCCTGGTAGGCGAGCAGGCCCGGCCAGGCCACGAACTGCGACAGCGCGTCCACGCTGCCCGCAGACAGGGCCGAAGCCCCCATGGCGGGCTGCTGGTTGAGTTTGGAGATGCCCTTGTCCGGGTCGATTCCGGCGCGCTGCAAGGCACGGACAAGGGTGCCGTCGGCGGCGGACCCGATGCTCGTCGAGACCTTCTTGCCCTTGAGGTCCGCCAACGACGTCAGCTTGGAGTCGGCTGCGGTGACCACGGTGTTGAGGCCGCCACGGAGGTTGTAGCCGGTGACGGAGACCAGGCGGGTCGGCTGGCCGAGCTGTTTGCCGCGGGCCGCGTTGAGCAGCAGGGGGAAGTCGCCCATCGAACCGATGTCGATCTTCCCGGCGGTCATGTCGGCGGTGATCGGGGCGCCCGTGGCGTAGTCCTGCCAGTCGACCTTGTAGGTGTGGCCGTCATGGAGGGCGTCGAGCTGCTGCTCGAAGTAGCCGAGGGAGCGCAACAGGGTGCCCGCCGTGACGGTGTTGATGGTCTTGGACTGGTAGCCGACGGTGATGGTGACCGTGTTGTCGTCGCCTGCCCGGGCGCTGCCGCCACATGCGGAGAGCGGCAGCAGGAGAACGGCTGCGGACGCGGCGATCGCTTTTCGCTTCATGGGAGTTCTGGGCCTCTCACCGGAGCAGATAGGGCATGTTGACCGTGACGGCTCCGGTGGGACAGCGGGCCGCGCACGGGCCGCAGTACCAGCACTCGTCGACGTGCATGTAGGCCTTGCCGTTGCTCTCGTCGATGGCGAGGGAGTCCAGCGGGCACATGTCCACGCAGAGGGTGCAGCCGTCGATGCACTTCGACTCGTCGATGGTCACGGGCACGTCGGCCCGCTGGGGCGCCAGAGGCATGGCTGTCTCCAGGAAACGGGTCAGGCTGGGGTGGTCAGAGGGTGCGGTGAAGGAGGCCGCTCATGGTGATGCGGTCGCCGCGGAACCGGATGAACTCCAGGTCGACGGGCCGGCCGTCGGCGAGGTGGGTGAGCCGTTCCAGCATCAGGACGGCCGCTCCGCGCGGGGCCTGGAGCACGGCGGCGGAGTGGGCGTCCGCGTTCACCGCCTCCAGGGTGATCTCGGCGTGGCCCAGAGGCTGTCCGGTGATCGACTCCAGGAGCCTGAAGACGTCGTTGTTCTCCAGGTCGGCGCCGAGGAGGGCGGTGCCGATGTCGAGAGGGATGTAGGTGAGGTCGAGGGAGAGGGGAAGGCCGTTCAGACGGCGCAGACGTTCGATGTAGAGGACGTCGGCGCCGGGCGGGACGCTGAGGCGTTCGGCGACCGGGGTGGGCGCCGGGGCGGGTCCCATGGTGCGGACCTCGTTGGTGACCTGGCCGTGTTCGCGAAGGGTTTCCGCGAGGCCCATCAGACGGTCCAGCCCGTGCGGGTACTTGCGGGCGACGACCACGGTGCCCACGCCGGGCAACCGGTCCACCAGCCCTTCCGCCCGCAGCAGGTCCAGGGCCTGACGGACGGTGTTACGAGTGGCGCGGTAGTCGTCGGCGAGCGTGGATTCGTGCGGGAGCGCGCCGTCCGGGAAGGCGCCGGTGAGGATCTGGTGGCGCAGGAGGTCGGCGAGCTGCCGGGCCTGGTCCGCCCGCAGCCGGCGACGCGTCCGGTGGGCGGCGACCGTGGTCGCGGCGCCCTGACCGGAGTGCTCTCGGATGCGGTCGGCGGGTGGCATGGCTGGAACCATACCCATGCGGTAGGGAAGTGGGTGTTGCGGAAATGTTGCGCCACTTCAGGCCCCGTCCGGTACGCCGCTGAGCTGGGTTTATGCGGCGACGCGAGGAAGATGTGCCACCAGGGCGGCGAGCTGTGCGGAGATGTCGGCGCACGCCCGGACGTCCCCCCGATCCGGCCGGAACGTCCTAGCCGAGCGCGGTCAGTCCCGGTGCGAACGTGATCAGGATCGGCAGCAGGGGGACCAGGGCTGCCACCGTCGTCGTGAGGGCCCGCTGGTGGCGCAGCAGCCGTGGTGGTGGTTCCAGCAGGCGGTCGACCCGTTCGCCCAGCAGCCGGCGGCTCGACGCGCAGGACAGGACCCCGCGGTGCTGGTTCAGTTCGATCAGGGCCAGGGCGGTGGTGAGGTGGCCGCAACGGCGGGACGCCGTGTCGTCCGCGGCGAGTTCGACGAGCCGGTGGGTCTGGTCGCAGAAGTGCGAGAAGAGCGGCACGCGCGGGAAGCCCGTGGCCAGCGCGCTGGACAGGTGGAGCAGCCAGTCGTGGTGGGCGCGGGCATGGCCCTGCTCATGGGTGAGTACGGCGTCGAGCTGGTGGTCGGTGAGGCGGTGCAGCGCCCCCGTCGTCACGACCAGCTGGGGTGGATGGCCCGGCATCCACCAGGCGTCCGGGTACTCGTCCTCAAGTACCAGCATCGGTCCGCGTGCCGCGGGCAGTCCCGCCGGCAGTTCGGGTGCCCGCTCGCGCAGGTGTGCGCGGGTCCGGTCGCGGCGCCGCCGGGCCTCGACGAGTTCGCGGGCGAGCATCGCCGTCGTCCACGCTGCCCCGCATGCCAGCAGCATCGTCAGGGCGACCGCCCACACGGGCGCGACCGAGAGGTCGTACGCGGCGGTGACCGCCGGTGGCGCCGGTGCGAACACCCGGTCGCGCACGGTGTGGAAGACGGCCGCCGCGCCCAGGATCAGCGCGGTCAGGCAGCACATCAGCACGGTGGCGACCAGACACTGCCACACCCACAGCGCGACCACCGGTTCCCGCTCCGGCCACAGGGACCGCACCAGGGCGCGTGGCGCGGGTACGGCGGCCGTCAGGGCGACGGCGGTCAGCAGGAGCAGGCAGACGGTCATGCCAGGGCTCCGTTTCCTGATCGGAGATGGGCGCGGGTGGCGGGTGGTGCGGGGTGATACGCCGTCGCGTCGCATGACATGGCGCGTGCGCCGGCGCGTCACGATGTGCGCGCGCCGACGCCTCGCATGCTGCGCGTGCGGGCGCATCGCATGGTGCGTGTTCCGTCAGTATGACGGTCCCTGGTGCCCCGAGTCAGGTGTCGACGGCGATCCGGACGCCCCGCTTCATGGCTCGGCGAGCCGTGGTTCGACCCTGCTCCCGCACCGCCTGCCGCGCCGCCTTCCTCACCCCGCCGTGATGCGTCCCCTGACCTCCCCGAGCCCCACCCGGGTGCCGCCCGGTCCCGGGGCCCACCCCGTCAGCGTCACCACGTCGCCGTCCTCCAGGTACGTCCGCTTCCCGTCCGGGAGTTCGAGCGGATCGCGGCCGTTCCATGTCAGTTCCAGCAGCGAGCCGCGTTCCCCGGGCTCCGCGCCGCTCACAGTGCCGGAGCCGTAGAGGTCGCCGGTGCGCAAGGAAGCGCCGTTGACCGTCAGGTGGGCGAGTTGCTGGGCGGCGGTCCAGTACATGGTGGAGAACGGTGGCTCGGACACCGTGTGCCCGTTGATCGCGATCGAGATCCGCAGGTCGTAACCGGCGGGTTCCTCCGTGGCGTCGTCGAGGTACGGCAGCAGCGGGTGCGTCCGGCTCGGCGGGGCGACCCGTGCCTCCTCCAGCGCGTCCAGCGGGGTGATCCACGCCGAGACCGAGGTGGCGAACGACTTGCCGAGGAACGGGCCGAGCGGGACGTACTCCCAGGCCTGGATGTCCCGTGCCGACCAGTCGTTCAACAGGCACAGGCCGAACACGTGCTCCCTGAAGTCGCCCAGCGCCACCGGTCTGCCCTGCTGCGACGGTGTGCCGACGACGAAGCCGACCTCGGCCTCGATGTCCAGCCGCAGCGACGGGCCGAACTCCGGCGCCGGGTCCGACGGCGCCTTCCGCTGCCCCGAGGGTCGTACGACCTCCGTCCCGGACACCACGACCGTGCCCGCGCGGCCGTGGTAACCGATCGGCAGATGCTTCCAGTTGGGCGTCAGCGGTTCGGCGGCGTCGGGGCGGAAGATGCGGCCGGCGTTCCGGGCGTGGTTCTCGGAGGCGTAGAAGTCGACGTAGTCGGCGACCTCGAAGGGGAGGTGCAGGGTCACCTCGGGCAGCGGGTGCAGGAGCGGGGCGAGTGTCTCGCGGTGGGCGGGCACGGTCACCCAGGCGGTCAGGGCGCGCCGTACGTCCGACCAGGCGGTGCGGCCCGCGGCCAGCAGCGGGTTGAGCGTCGGGCGGGCGAGCAGGGAGGCGTACGGGGAGCCGAGTGCGAGGGCCGCGGCTCCGGCGTCGAGGACGTGGTCGCCGAGGCGGACGCCGACCCTCCGTTCCGTGCTCCCCGAGGTCGAGAACACGCCATACGGAAGGTTGTGCGGGCCGAAGGGGTCACCCTCGGGGACCTCGAAAGGGGGCAAGGGGGGCATGGGGTGACTGCCTCGCTCTCATCCGTGCCGCGCGGGGGACGGCCATGTGGCGACGTCACTATGGCGTTGCGCGGCGTTCCATGTGGTCGCGCCACACGTTACGGGTGAGTTGGCTGTCGTGGCAGTGTCTAAAGAGTTCGCAATGTCCCAATAGCCCTTGTCGGAGCGGGCAATTCCGGCTTAGCGTCCTTTGGGGGACACGGACGGGGTGGATCCGGTCCGTAGAGGGGGACACGTGGGGGGACCCGTGGCCAGGAATGCCGTCAGCGTGCCGTTCGAGGCGGACCGCGACGTGCCGGGCCTGATCGTCAAGTTCGGCGACTATCCGCTGCACCACGGCGGGGTCGGCGCGATTCGCAGTCTGGGCCGCGTGGGCGTTCCCATGTACGCGATCACGGAGGACGCTTATACACCGGCGGCCTCCTCCCGTTATCTCAGACGGGCGTTCGTGTGGCCGACGACGGGAGCCGAGGAACCGGACCGTCTCGTCGAGGGACTGCTGCGCATCGGCCGCCGCATCGGCCGTCCGGCCGTGCTGATCCCCACGGACGAGGAGGCGGCCGTCCTGATCGCGGAACACCAGGACGCGCTCGGCGACCGCTTCCTCTTCCCGCGTGTGGAACCCGAACTGCCCCGTCGGCTGGCGAGCAAGCAGGGCCTGCACGAACTGTGCGTGGAACACGGCATCCCTAGCCCGGCGGCCGCCTTCCCCGACTCGTACGACGAGCTCGTCGACTTCGCGGAGAAGGCCCGCTTCCCGATCGTTGCCAAGAACCGTGAGGCGTTCGTCCGGCGCAAGCAGCCCGCGGTCAACGGAACGACGCGGATCGCCACCCGGGAGGGGCTGCTCACCCTCGCCCGCGACTGGGGCGCCCATCCAGGTGTCATCCTCCAGGAGTACCTCCCGCGGGAGGAGGCCGAGGACTGGATCGTGCACGCCTACTTCGACGCCGACTCCACTCCGCGCGCCCTGTTCACCGGCGTCAAGGTCCGCTCCTGGCCGCCGCACGCGGGCATGACCGCGAACGCCTACGTCGTCGACAACCCGGAACTCGCCGACCTCGCCGCGCGTTTCATCAAACAGATCGGCTTCACCGGCATCATCGATCTCGACCTGCGCTTCGACCGCCGCGACGGACAGTACAAGCTGCTCGACTTCAACCCGCGCATGGGCGCCCAGTTCCGGCTCTTCGAGAGCGAGTCGGGGGTGGACGTCGTACGCGCCATGCACCTGGACCTGACCGGGCGCCGCGTTCCGGAGGGGGAACAGCGCGCCGGCCACCGGTACGTCGTGGAGAACATCGACCTGCCCGCCCTCCTCGCCTACCGCCGCAGCGGCTATACGACGCCGCACGCACCGAAGCGGCCGAGCGGGACCGAGCTGGCCTGGCTGGCGGGTGACGACCCGATGCCGTTCGTCACGATGCTCGCCCGCTTCGTGCGTCCGGGCGCGAAGCACCTCTACCAGCTGTGGCGCACCAACCGCCGCGGCTCAGGCACCGCCACGAAGTAGGCGCCACGGCCCTGGGGGGGGAGGGGGGAGGGACTTCGTGATCGAACCGGTAGCAGTCATCGGCGCCGGGCCCTTCGGCCTGTCCACCGCCGCCCATCTGCGGGCGCGCGGTGTCCCTGCCCAGATCTTCGGCGACCCCATGGTCGGCTGGCGCGACCACATGCCGGCCGGGATGATCCTGAAGTCCACCCCGGCCGCCTCCGACCTGGACTGCCACAGCGCGGGCACACCCTCGCCGACTAATGCGACACGGCCGGGATCCGCCGACTGGTCGTCGAACCGGATTCCGAGCCGCCGGACCTCCCCTGCCTGCAGCACACCGCGGACCGGGCCCACCGAAAACGTAACGCCCGCCACTGACAACGGCCCCATCAAGGAGGCGGCGGGCGCCACTTGAGGCCGGAACGCACTGTGAGTCCCAGGGGCGTCCGGTCCGTATTCTCTGATCATGGTCGCTCCCTCCCCGTACTCACTGATCGCCACCGACCTGGACGGCACGCTGCTGCGCGGCGACGACACCCTCTCGGAACGGTCGATCGCCGCGCTCGCGCGGGCCGGCCGGGCCGGTGCCAGGCACCTCGTGGTGACCGGCCGTCCCGCGCCGAGAGTGCGCCCGCTCCTCGACGACCTCGGCTGCACGGGACTCGCGGTCTGCGGCCAGGGCGCACAGGTGTACGACGCCGGTGCGGACCGGCTGCTGTGGTCGGTCACCCTGGACCGGGAACTGGCGGAGACCGCGCTCGGCAAGATCGAGGCCGAGGTCGGCCAGGTGTACGCGGCGGTCGACCAGGACGGCGTGGACGGGCTCACGCTCATTGAGCCGGGCTATCTGATGCCCCACCCCACACTGCCCGCGCTGCGCGTCGCCCGCCGTGACGACCTGTGGTGCGCGCCCATCAGCAAGGTGCTGCTGCGCCACCACACCCTGTCCGACGACGAACTGGCGGCGATCGCCCGCTCGGTGGTCGGGTCACTGGCGACGGTCACCATGTCGGGGCCGGGGACCGTCGAACTCCAGCCCTGCGGGGTGACCAAGGCGACCGGGCTCGCCCTCGCCGCCGGCCATCTCGGGCTGAGCTCCGCACAGGCCATCGCCTTCGGTGACATGCCCAACGACATCCCGATGTTCCAGTGGGCGGCCCACGGGGTGGCGATGGCCAACGCCCACCCCGAACTCAAGGCGCTGGCCGACGAGATCACCACGTCGAACGAGGACGACGGCATCGCCGTCGTCCTCGAAAGACTCTTCGACTGACGCCGTGCGTCGGCCGGGGTCGGCCGGCGTCGGTCAGTACGCGCCGTGCACGTTGTCCATCGAGCCGTACCGCGCGGCGGCGTAGTTGCAGGCGGCCGTGATGTTCGCGACCGGGTCGTAGATGTCGAACGACGTGCCGGCCACGTGGTAGGCGTTGAACGTCGGGTCGATCACCTGGAGCAGGCCCTTGGACGGGATGCCCTTGGCCGCGTTGGAGTCCCAGAGGTTGATGGCCCGCGGGTTGCCGGAGGACTCCCGGATGATGTTGCGGTAGATGCCGTTGTAGGAGCCCGGGATCTTCTTCTCGGCCATGATCGCGAGCGACTCGCGGATCCAGCCGTCGAGGTTGTTCGGGTACCCGGCCAGGGTCGTCGAGGCGGTCGAGGTGGCGGATCCGGCGGCGGGGGTGGCGGCGGACGCGGCGGTTGCCCCGATGAGAGGCAGGGCGAGGACGGCGGCGCCGGTGCCGGCGGCGACGAGCGTGCGGATGATGCGGTTGCGGCGCGGAGTGCGGTGCTGGGCGGCAGCAAGCATGGCGTTGTTCCTCTCCGTCGCCTGCGAGGTGAGCTGTCGGGTTCGGGCCCGGGGAGTGCCCGGCCGCACCGCCCGAAGACGATGCGACTTCACCCCTAGCCGTTCCGGAACGACGTCTGTCCGCTGACGTCGGTCGCCCGGTCCGGCGACTTACCTGGGTTCCCCGCTCCTGCCGTGCGAATGAACTCGTTGATGGGTTACGACGGGCGGCGGCAGGATTCGGCGTCCACCCGGCGAGCGGGAACGTATGCGAGAGCACATGTCCGGAACAAGTACCCGATGCACACAACACACCGATTGACCTTGGTCTGAGGCGTATGGGGTACTTGATCCTTTGCGCCTGCCAACCCTCAACTGGCCCGCAGGGAAAGGGAAGGGAGGCCTCTCCGTGACTTCGCGCCATTCGGGCCCGCGTGACCTACTTCACGAATCCGCAATATCCCGCAAATCGGACATGATGGGCGCGCGGAATCTCCCTTTTCCTGATTCGGCGGAATAACTCCGCGTCCTCGTTTTGCTGGGATTGTCCCCGCCTGCGTGTGATGAAGTGCGGGCTAATGCGTATGATTTGGATGTTGAGTCCGAATTATCACATTATGCGAAATCGGGGGTGGTGTGGGGCGGCGTAGTGACGCGAAGGCGTGCCGGTGGCGGTCCCGTTCGCTCGATCGGGTGCCTCGCCGGTGTGTCCGCCGTCAACTTCGAAATCGCCGGGTACGCGCGCGTGCCACCGGCCGGACCCGGCCGGGAAGTTGGACCGCCGGGTGTGCACGTGAAACGCGTCACGCCGAGGAAGGGGCACGGGGTTCGCCGAGAAGGCGGCACCTCTGTCGCGGGGCGCTGCGGAGTGCGGGGGCGTCTGCGTGCTTCGGTGGGCGTGCTTCGGTGGGCGGCGAGGGGGTACGCCCGGCCAGGTGACGCCGACCGGAGGGGCGGGGTCCTGGTGCGGGACACGACCAACGCCCCGGTTCGGGACAACGGTCCGCACTTCCTGTTAAGTCAGTGGATGTCAGGTCGTATCGGCTGATCAAAAACATAACGGTCGTGATCCGATAGCGCCCGGGGTGTAACCGTGGGCGCTATCGGTGATCGAAACCTGACCGGATACGCTGACTTGAGTGAGGGCAGCGACCTATCGACAAACCGCGTAATCGCCAGTAGACACCAGCAGACAGGAGACCCCTCGTGACCGTCGTCGGGCCGTTCGGGCTGAGCGTGCGGGACCAGGCTCTGGAAGCCGATGTCCAGGCCGGAATGACGGCTGTCGAGGAAGGCTTGCTAGAAGCCACCAAGAGCGAGGTCCCGTTCATCACGGAGGCCGCGCAGCACCTCGTGCGGGCCGGAGGCAAGCGGTTCCGCCCGCTGCTGGTGATGCTCGCCGCGCAGTTCGGCGACCCGTACGCGCCCGGTGTCGTGCCGTCGGCCGTCGTCGTCGAACTCACCCATCTGGCCACGCTGTACCACGACGACGTCATGGACGAGGCCGCCGTGCGACGCGGCGTCGACAGCGCCAACACCCGCTGGGGCAATTCGCTCGCCGTCCTCACCGGCGACTTCCTCTTCGCCCGCGCCTCCCAGATCCTCGCCGACCTCGGCCCCGAGGCGGTCCGGGTCCAGGCCCTCGCGTTCGAACGGCTGGTGACCGGCCAGATCCTGGAGACGGCGGGCCCGTCGGACGGCCGTGACCCGGTCGAGCACTACCTCGACGTGCTCAGCGGAAAGACCGGCTCGCTGGTCGCCGTCTCCTGCCGCTTCGGCGCGATGCTGTCCGGCGCCGACGAGACGGTCGTCGACGTCCTCACCCAGTACGGCGAGCGGCTCGGTGTCGCCTTCCAGCTCGCCGACGACGTCCTGGACATCGCCTCCGACTCCCACGAGTCAGGGAAGACCCCGGGGACCGACCTCCGCGAGGGCGTGCCCACGCTTCCGGTGCTGCGACTGCGGGAGATCGCCGCCCGGTCGGGGCTTGCCGAGGACATCGCCCTGTGCGAGCTGCTGGACTCCGACCTCACGGACGACGCGCGGCACGCGGAGGCCCTGACGGCGCTGCGGGCGCATCCGGCGCTGGAGCTGGCCCGCCGGGACGCGGTCCGGTACGCGGAGGAGGCACGCGCCGCGCTGGCTCCGCTGCCTGAGTGCGACCCGAAGGCCGCGCTGGTGGAGCTGTGCGACGCGGTGGTGCACCGGGCCGGATAGTCCCCGGTAGTCCCCGGTAGTCCCCGGCGGGCCCTTGTCGCATGACCCAGGTCGCAATGCCGGACCGAGTCCGACCAGGGGCGCGTCCCGTCGGCGGCCCTGTCCGTCCGCCACTCCTTCGTCGCCCCGGCGGCTCCTGCACCCCGGGTGCCGTCGCAGGCGTCCCCTGCCGGGCGGACCCCGTGCTCGTGCGGCGCTGGGCGGACACGGCGCGTGACAGGAGGCGCTTTCGCCGCGCGACCCCTACGGGTCGGTGAGGGCGCCTCCACCCTTGTGTCATACCGCAGGTGTACGCGGAGTTGGCTCCGTGGGCTGACGCCTGCCCGCCTCCGATTTGGTGAGATGGAAACCACGGAAATCACCACCGCTCACCGATTCGGGTGAGAATGGCGGCTCAGGGTGGGACACCTGCGAGGACGGCCGCCGCCGACGACGGAGGTAAGGCACACATGGCACCGTACGAATCCGACGACAGCACGGAGGCCGCGCAGGCAGGCGAAGAGCTGCGCGACGATTTGCGCGCCGAGCGGCGGCGCAAGGCCGCGCGGTACGTCGTCCCGGTCGCGGTGGTGGGCGTGGCCGCGGCCACGATCGGCCTGGTCCCGGCACTCGCCGACTCCGGTGACCCCGACCTGCCCAAGATCACCGCGCAGCAGCTCATCGACAAGATCGCAAAGTCGGACGTGCAGCAGCTGTCCGGCACCGTGAAGATCAGCACCGACCTCGGCCTGCCCGACCTCGGCGGTCTGGAGAGCAGCCTGCTGTCCGGTGCGACGCAGGGCCGCGGCGACGGCTCGTCCGCCGACCCGGCCGGCAAGCTCACCGAGCTGGCCTCCGGCACACACACCCTGCGGGTGGCCGTCGACGGCCCCGAGAAGCAGAAGGTGTCGGTGCTGGAGAGCGGCGCCGAGTACAGCCTCATACACAACGGCACCGACGTGTGGGGCTATGACAGCAAGTCCGACGAGGTCTACCACTCCACCGTCGCCGACTCCGGCAAGGCCGAGCAGCGCGAAACCCCGGCCACACCCAAGGACTTCGCCGACGAGGTCCTCAAGTCGGTCGACGACACCACGTCGGTGACGGTCGACGGCACCGCCCAGGTGGCCGGCCGGGACGCCTACCGGCTCGTCATCAAGCCCAAGCAGTCCGGTACGACGGTCGGCGCGATCAGCATCGCGGTGGACGCCAAGACCGGTACGCCGCTGAAGTTCACGCTCACCCCGTCGAGCGGCGGCGCGGCCGTGATCGACGCCGGCTACACCCAGGTCAGCTTCGCGAAGCCGACCGCCTCCACCTTCGACTTCACCCCGCCCAAGGGCGCCAAGGTCACCGAGGGCGACAAGGCCGACAAGGCCGATAAGGCCGATAAGGCCGATAAGACCGGCAAGAACGACAAGGTCGGCAGGGCGGACCGGGGCGGCAAGGCCTCCGGGGCACCCGGCCACGGCTCCGCCAAGGACCTCGACAAGTCCGGCTTCACCGTCCTCGGCAAGGGCTGGAACTCCATAGCCGTCCTCGACACCGGCAGCAAGGGCGGACTGCCCACCGGCTCGGCCTCCGGCGGCGGCGTCCTGAGCGGCTTCCTCGGCTCGCTCGGCGACTCCGTCTCCGGCAAGTTCGGCAAGGGCACCGTCTTCTCCACCCGGCTGATCAACGCCCTGATGACGGACGACGGCAAGGTGTACGTCGGCGCCGTGGACAAGGCGGCGCTGGTGAAGGCGGCGAACGCGGGCTAGTCCGGGCCGGCCCGGAGTCGCGCGGGTGCGGTGAGCAGCCTCTGCCGCACGAGGAATCGAGGGAGCCGATGGACCGACCGTCCGCCACGGAGCGAGAACCGGGTGACCCCGGTGACCCTGGTGACCCCGGGGACTCGACGGGACGTGGTGACCCGCCGGGGCCCGCTGCCCCGGGTTCACCTGGGGACCCGGCGAGCGGCGACGCGCCGGTGGGAGCGAGTGTCATCGACACCCGCGGCCTCACCAAGCGCTACCGCGGCGGACAGCTCGCCGTGGACGGTCTCGACCTGACCGTCCCCGCGGGCAGCGTCTTCGGCTTCCTCGGTCCGAACGGCTCCGGCAAGACCACCACCATCCGCATGCTGATGGGCCTGATCCAGCCCACCTCGGGCACCGCCCGCGTGCTCGGCCACCCGATGCCGCGCGCCTCGCGTGCCGTACTGCCCCACGTCGGTGCCCTCATCGAGGGCCCGGCGCTGTACGGCTTCCTCTCCGGCCGCGACAACCTGCTGCGGTACGACGCCGCCGACCCGGTCGCCGACCCCCGCACCCGGCGCGCACGCGTCGAGGCCGCGCTGGAGAGGGTGGGCCTCGCGGCCGCCGCGGCGAAGAAGGCGAAGGCCTACTCCCTCGGTATGAAGCAGCGCCTGGGCCTTGCCGCCGCGCTGCTCCAGCCCCGCGAGCTGCTGGTCCTGGACGAGCCGACCAACGGCCTCGACCCGCAGGGCATGCGGGAGATCCGTACCCTGGTGCGGGAACTGGCCGGGGACGGCACGACCGTGTTCCTCTCCTCCCACCTCCTCGACGAGATCGAGCAGGTCTGCACCCACGCGGCCGTGATGACCCAGGGCCGGCTGATCGCCCAGGGTGCGGTGGCCGACCTGGCGGCCGGGGCCCGCGGCCGGCTCGTGGTGACCACCCCGGACCCGGGGGAGGCGGCGCGGGTGCTCAAGGAACAGGGCGTCGCGGACGTCGTCGCCGCCGAGGACCGGGTGACCGGCGAGCCGCCCGAGCGCGACCTCGCCGAGGTGAACGCGGCGCTCGTCACGGCCGGCGTCCGGGTCCGCGGCTTCGTCGTGGAACGGGCCTCGCTGGAGGACGCGTTCGTGGCACTGACCGGGGAGGGCTTCGATGTCGCAGGCTGACCTGGCCGTCGTCGACACGGCGGCCGTACGGCGGCCGAGCCCGCTGTGGACCTTCGGCCTGCTGCGCAGCGAGCTCGTCACCACGTTCCGGCGCTGGCGCACCCTCGCCCTGCTGGGCGTGCTGGCGGCGGTGCCGATCCTCGTCGGGATCTCCGTCAGGATCGAGACCCGGGGCGGCGGACAGACCGGCCGCGGCGGCGGGGAGGGCCCGGCGTTCATCGCCCAGGTCACCAACAACGGACTGTTCCTGGTGTTCACGGCACTGGCCGCGACCCTCCCGTTCTTCCTGCCGATGGCCGTCGGGGTGGTCGCCGGGGACGCGGTCGCGGGCGAGGCCGACGCGGGGACCCTGCGCTATCTGCTGGTCGCCCCGGCGGGCCGTACCCGTCTGCTGCTCGCCAAGTACACGACCACGATGGCCTTCTGCCTGGTCGCGACCCTGGTGGTGGCCGCCTCCGCGCTCGCCGTCGGCGCGCTTCTCTTCCCGCTCGGCGACCTGACGACGATCTCCGGCACCCGGATATCCTTCGCCGACGGTCTCGGCCGCGCCCTGCTGATCGCCCTGGTGGTGGCCGTGTCCCTGGCCGGTGTCGCCGCCCTCGGTCTGTTCGTGTCGACCCTGACCAGCAGCGGTATCGCGGCGATGGCGACCACCGTGGGCCTGCTCATCACCGTCCAGATCCTCGACCAGATCCCTCAGCTGCATGCGCTCCAGCCGTATTTCTTCTCCCACTACTGGCTGTCCTTCGCCGACCTGGTGCGCGACCCCGTCTACTGGGACGACCTGGTCAAGAACCTGGAGCTGCAGGCCCTGTACACGGCGGTGTTCGGATCGGCGGCCTGGGCGCGGTTCACGACGAGGGACATCACCGCCTAGCCGGAGCCTGCTTCCCGGTGCTTCCCCGTGCTTCCCGGTACTTCCTGGTGCGAGGCTGTGACGTCGCGGTGACGTGGGAGCCGTGCCGAGCGGCGAGACTGGATCGTACGCACGAGTACGACCGGAGTACGACCGGATGGTGACGCCGGGGGAATGAGGGCCGATGTCCCGACTCAGCCGCGAGGAGAAGCGGGAAGTGCAGCAGGAGGGGCTCCTGGCACCGGTCGATGTCCGGGTGGCGGGCGCGACCGCGTCCGTGGACGGCGTACCGCTGTTCCCGGGCCCCGGTGAGGAACCCCAGCAGGCGGTCCTCAACCACCTCCAGCACCTCGCCCGCGGCGCCGGCCGCCCGGTCCTCGCCACCATCCACGACACCCGCATTGGCTACGTCGTCCCCCTCCAGGTGAACCTGGACGGCTCCAGCAGCTTCACCGGCGACCCGGTACGGCTGGCGGCCCCGCCCGTCGAGCCGAGGGAACAGCCCGCCCCGCCGACTCCGCCCGCCCCGCCCGTCCGGTCGGCATCGCCCGTACTGCCCGCCCCGCCGCTGCCCCCCGCCCCGGGCACCGTCCAGCCGCCCACCGGTGCCTTCGGCCCGCCGCCGGTGATGACCACCCCGGCACCACCTGAGACGGCCCTGGCTCAGGTTCCGGCTCGGGCTCCGGCGCCCACTCGGATCCCGGCTCCGGGGCCCGCCAAGGTCCCGGCTCCGGCACCGGCTGAGCCCCCGGCTCCCGTGACCGCCCGGGTCCCCGTTGCCGTACTCGCCCTCGTCCCCGAAGAGACGTCGGCCGACCGGGATCCCGACCCCCGGTCCACCCCCACTCCCGCCCGCGGTTTCGACGCGGTCGCCGAGGAGGTGCTCGGGGACGAGCCCGTGGCCTTGACGGCCGAAGGGGCCGCGCTGCTGACAGAGCCGGTGGCACGGATCAACGAGGCCGTCCGGACGGGCCGTATCGAAGCGGCGGCCGAGCTCGCGGAACGCACCGTCGCAGAGGCCGCCGCGGTCCTCGGCGACGGCCACACCGAGGTGCTGCACCTGGGCGAGCTGACCGCGTACATCTCCTACCTGGCGGGCGACCCGGAGCGGGCCTTCCACCTCTCCCTCGACCTGGCCCGGCAGCGCCGGCACGCGCGGGACGGCGAGGCGGCGTACGGGAACGTACGGAGCGCGGCGACCGCCTGGCGGGCGGTGCGCGACCCCGAGCACGGGCTGCGCCTCGGCCGCGAACTGATCGACCTGTGGACGCAGCTCACCGCCGAGGACGGCCCGGCAGGGGACGACATCGAGGAACTGGAGTCGGCCCACGCCCGGATGGACCGTCTCACGGAACGCGCCCGCCGAGCCGCACAGAACGCCTGAACGGCGTCGCCGTCACTGCACGCAGAACTCGTTGCCCTCCGGGTCGGCCAGCACGGTCCACGCCCCGGAGGGCTCGGAGACGTGCCGCACCACCGTCGCGCCCAGCGCTTCGAGGCGGGCCACCTCGTCCGCCCGCTTCCCCTCCCCGGCGTGCAGGTCGATGTGGAGCCGGTTCTTGCCGGACTTCGCCTCCGGCACCCGCTGGAACAGCAGCCGCCGCCCCAGCCCCGTCCCGCGCTCCTCGTCGTACGGGTCGTCCGGGTGCCGCACGGCGATCAGGTCACGGAAGGCGGCTCGCCCGTGGTACTCCAGGGCTGCCGCGCCGGGCAGCGCGCCCAGCTCCAGGAGCCGTTCGACGAGCGCGCTGTTGTCCTCGGCCACGTAGTGCAGCGCGGCGGCCCAGAAGTCGGCCTGGGCGTGCGGGTCCCGGGCGTCGACGACGAGCTTCCAGTGCAGGGGTGCGGGCGTCTGCGTCATGCCGCCCACTTATAGCCGACGGCTCTGACGGTCACACCTGGCTTGCGGGAGTCTCCGCGACCGGGGCCGCCGACCGTGGTAGAGAGACCGCCGCGAGCACCCGCGCGGACCGCCGGGCGGTGCGCAGCGCGTCCCAGGTGAGCAGGGCGAGGGCGAGCCAGACCAGGGCGAAGCCGGCCCAGCGTTCGGCGGGCATGGCCTCGTGGAAGTAGAGGATGCCGAGCAGGAACTGGAAGACCGGAGCCAGGTACTGCAGCAGGCCCAGCGTGGAGAGCGGGACGCGGATCGCGGCGGCGCCGAAGCAGACCAGAGGAACGGCGGTGACGATGCCGGTGGAGGCCAGCAGGGCCGCGTGCCCGGCGCCGTGGCCGGCGAAACTGGACTCGCCGTGGCCGGACAGCCAGAGCAGGTAGCCGAGCGCGGGCAGGAACTGGATCGCCGTCTCCGCCGCGAGTGACTCGATACCGCCGAGGTTGACCTTCTTCTTGACGAGTCCGTACGTGGCGAAGGAGAACGCGAGGACGAGGGAGATCCACGGCGGCTGCCCGTAGCCGATGGCCAGCACGACGACGGCGGCGAAACCGACGCCCACCGCCGCCCACTGCACGGGCCGCAGCCGTTCCTTCAGCAGCAGCACGCCCATGGCGATGGTGACGAGCGGGTTGATGAAGTAGCCGAGGGAAGCCTCGACCACGCGGCCGGCGTTCACGGCCCAGATGTAGACGCCCCAGTTGACGGTGATCACGGCGGCGGCGACCGCCACGAGGGCCAGTCGGCGCGGCTGCCGCAGCAGCTCACCTGCCCAGGCCCAGCGCCGTACGAAGACGAGTGCGGCGGCGACGAAGACCAGGGACCACACCATGCGGTGGGCCAGGATCTCCATCGACCCGGCGGGCTTCAGCAGCGGCCAGAACAGGGGGACCAGCCCCCACATCCCGTAGGCCGCGAAGCCGTTCACCAGTCCTGTCCGTCGCTCACCCTTCGATATGTCGGCCACCGGCCCTCCTCACACCCAGTTTCTTCAGCACACCGGGATGAAGGTAGCGCCGAGCGCCCCGGTCTGTCATGGCCGTATCGGCATACGGTCATGACAGACCGGGGTCGCCGCCATCCGGGGGGCTCGCGGGGCCTGCCGGCGCTTGCGGGGCTTGCTGGGCCTGCGGGGCCTGCCCGGGGTTACCTGGGCTGACCTGCGATTACCTGGGCTTACTTGAGCGCGGCGGTGATCGCCTCCGCGATCGGGGAGGTCGGGCGGCCGGTCAGGCGGGAGAGGTCGCCGGAGTCGACGACCAGCTCGCCCTTGGCGATCGACGCGTCGACGTCGACCAGGATCGCGGCGAACATCTCCGGGACGCCGGCGCCGGTGAGGATGCCCTGGAGCACCTCGCCGGGCACGGAGTTGTAGGCGATCTCCTTGCCGGTCTGCAGCGACAGTTCCGCCGCGTACTCGGCGAAGCCCCAGGCGACGTCGCCGCCGAGCTCGTAGGTCTGGTTCTCGTGGCCCTCGCCGGTCAGTACGGCGACCGCGGCGGCCGCGTAGTCGGCACGGGAGGCCGAGGAGACCCGGCCCTCGCCGGCGGCCGTGACGACGGCGTTGTGCTCCAGGGTCGGGGCGAGGTTCTCGGTGTAGTTCTCGTGGTACCAGCCGTTGCGCAGCAGGGTGTACGGCAGGCCGGAGGCGAGCAGTACCTCCTCGGTGGCGCGGTGGTCGTCCACCAGCGAGGCGTGCAGGCTGCCCGGGGCGCTGGTGTACGCCAGCAGGGCCACGCCGGCCGCCTTGGCGGCGTCGATGACGATCTTGTGCTGGGCGGGGCGGCCCTTGTCGAACTCGTTGCCGGAGATCAGCAGCACCTTGTCGCCGGCGGCGAAGAGACCGTCGAAGGTCTCGGGGGAGTTGTAGTCCGCGACAGCGATCTTCACGCCCGCGGCGGCGAAGTCGGCGGCCTTGGTCTCGTCGCGCACGACGGCGGTGATCTGCTCGGCCGGGACCTTCTCCAGCAGCTGCGTCACGACGTGACGGCCGAGGTGTCCGGTGGCTCCGGTGACAACGATGCTCATGGTGTGCGATCTCCTTGTGGGGTTCCGATGTCACTAACCCTAGGAGGTGCGCTAACTGAAAGAAAGTACCCACTTTGAAGTAAGGTACTTGCATGTCAGTAAGTACCCATGAGGTCGAGGGGCGCCCCGGCGCGGGTGCCGGGACTGCCGGCACGCGCGAGAAGTGGGACAAGTACGTCGTCGGTGAGGCGATGTGCCCGTACCGCCTGGTCCTGGAGCACGTCACCAGCCGCTGGGGCGTACTGGTCCTGATCCAGCTGCTCGACCGCCCCTACCGGTTCAGCGAACTGCGCCGCGCGATCGGCCGCGTCAGCGAGAAGATGCTCACCCAGACCCTCCAGACCCTGGAACGCGACGGTCTTGTCCACCGTGACGCCAAGCCGGTCATCCCGCCGCGCGTCGACTACTCCCTCACCGACCTCGGCCGTGAGGCGGCCCGTCAGGTACGGGACCTGGCGCTGTGGACCGAACGGCGGATGGCGGACGTGGAACGCGCCAGAGAGGCCTACGACGAGGCGAAGCGCGTCTGAGGCGAGACGTGAGGGCCGCGCTCTGAGACGTGAGGGCCGCGCTCTGAGGCGTGGGGGCCGCACCTGAGACGTGGCGGGTGTGCCCTGAGGCGCGGGGGTGCGCCCGGAACGCGAAGCGGGGCCCGGACGTGGTCTCCGGGCCCCGCCGCGTCGTTGCCGAGGTCAGCCGACGACGGTCCAGGTGTCCCCGCCGGCCAGCAGCGCCGCGAGATCGCCCTCGCCGTGCTGTTCCACCGCGGTGTCCAGCTGTTCGGACATCTGTACGTCGTAGACGGGTCGTTCCACCGAGCGGAAGACGCCGACGGGCGTGTGGCGCAGGGTGTCGGGGTCCGCCAGCCGGGACAGCGCGAACGCCGTGGTGGGGGAAGGGGAGTGGGCGTCATGGACGAGGATCTCGGACTCGTTGTCCGAGGTCACGTCGACCACCGACAGGTCGCCGGTGAGCCGGTCGCGTACGACACCGCGGGCGAGGTCGGCGCCGAAGCGGATGGGCTGTCCGTGTTCCAGGCGGATCACCGCCTCCTCCGCGGTCTGTTTGTCCTTGAGGGTGTCGAAGGCGCCGTCGTTGAAGATGTTGCAGTTCTGGTAGATCTCGACCAGCGCGGTGCCCGGGTGCGCGGCAGCCTGCCGCAGGACGTCGGTGAGGTGCCTGCGGTCGGAGTCGATGGTGCGGGCGACGAAGGACGCCTCCGCGCCCAGGGCGAGACTGACGGGGTTGAACGGGGCGTCCAGCGACCCCATCGGCGTCGACTTGGTGACCTTCCCGACCTCGGACGTCGGCGAGTACTGGCCCTTGGTCAGGCCGTAGATCCGGTTGTTGAACAGCAGGATCTTCAGGTTGACGTTGCGGCGCAGCGCGTGGATCAGGTGGTTGCCGCCGATCGACAGCGCGTCGCCGTCACCGGTGACCACCCACACGGACAGGTCGCGGCGGGAGGCGGCCAGGCCGGTGGCGATGGCGGGGGCACGGCCGTGGATGGAGTGCATGCCGTAGGTGTTCATGTAGTACGGGAAGCGGGAGGAACAGCCGATCCCGGAGACGAA
>NZ_BMML01000017.1:223675-224470 GCF_014645815.1 Streptomyces fuscichromogenes
TTCATGGACTGCCGGCCCTGGGCCTTCGGCACCAGCTGCAGCAGCGCGGGAACGGCACCGGCCGCGGCATGGGTGGTGGCGTCAGTCATGGATGGCCTCCTCGAGCGCCGCGGCGAGTTGTTCGGCCTTGAACGGCATGCCGTTGACCTGGGTGTACGAGTGCGCGTCGACCAGATACCTGGCGCGGACGAGCAGGGCGAGCTGGCCCAGGTTCATCTCCGGGATCACGACCTTGCCGTACCCCGCAAGGACACGGCCGAGGTTGCCCGGGAAGGGGTTGAGGTGGCGCAGGTGGGCCTGGGCGATCGCCTCGCCGGCCGCCCGCAGCCGCCGGACCGCCGCGGTGACCGGCCCGTACGTCGACCCCCAGCCCAGCACCAGCGTCCGCGCCCCGTCCGGGTCGTCGACCTCGATGTCCGGCACGCCGATCCCGTCGATCTTCGCCTGTCGGGTACGGACCATGAACTCGTGGTTGGCCGGATCGTAGGAGATGTTCCCCGTCCCGTCCTGCTTCTCGATCCCCCCGATCCGGTGCTCCAGGCCGGGCGTGCCCGGCACCGCCCACGGCCGCGCCAGAGTCCGCGGATCACGTTTGTAGGGCCAGAACACCTCGCTGCCGTCGTCCAGGGTGTGGTTCGGGCCGGAAGCGAACTCCACACGCAGATCCGGCAGCTCATCGGTTTCCGGGATCCGCCACGGCTCACTCCCGTTGGCCAGGTAGCCGTCGGAGAGCAGCATCACCGGGGTCCGGTAGGTCAGGGCGATCCGGGCCGCCTCCAGCGCCGCGTCGAAACA
>NZ_BMML01000018.1 GCF_014645815.1 Streptomyces fuscichromogenes
ACGGATGACGCCGAGGATCGTCTTCTCTGCCTCCACATCGGCGGCGGTAGCAAAGTCCCCGGCACTCTTGTCGATGCGGCTGAGCCGCTGGCCATACATGCTGCGGACCACGTCCGCGCCAGCCCGCGCCCCGGCTATCGCGACTGCGGCATCGTCGGAGCTCGCGTATGAGTCGATCACGCCGTGCAGACTATCGAGGCGAAGCTGCCGCCCCGGCGAACCTTCCCGGTCAGAGCACTAGATTCACCCCGGCGATGTGACATCTCGTGACAGATGAGAGGCTCGGACGGGTGAGCGAGACACCACCGAACACCCTGCAATACCGCTTTGACGGGCCAGAAGACGCACCGGTCCTGATCCTGGGTCCCTCCCTGGGTACCACATGGCACATGTGGGACCGGCAGATACCGGAGCTGGTCCAGCAGTGGCGGATCTTCCGGTACGACCTGCCCGGGCACGGTGGTGCGCCGGCGCACCCGGTCGGTTCCGTGGCCGAGCTGACCGCACGGCTGCTGGCCACGCTGGACTCCTTCGGCGTGCAGCGCTTCGGCTACGCGGGCTGCGCGCTCGGCGGCGCCGTCGGCGTCGAGCTGGCCCTGCGGCACCCGGAGCGGATCGCCTCGCTGGCGCTGGTCGCCACCTCGCCCCGGTTCGGGACGGCGGACGAGTTCCGGCAGCGGGGCGTGATAGTCCGGACGAACGGCCTCGACCCGATCGCCCGGACCTCGCCCGAGCGCTGGTTCACCAGCGGGTTCGCCGCCGCCCAGCCCGCGATCACCGAGTGGGCCGTCCAGATGGTCCGCACCACCGACCCCGGCTGCTACATAGCCGCCTGCGAGGCGCTGGCGGGCTTCGACGTACGGCACGAACTCGCCCGGACCGGCGTCCCCACGCTCGTGCTGGTCGGCTCCGACGACCAGATCACCGGCCCCGCCGAGGCCCGCACCCTGGTCGCCGGGATCCCGGACGCCCGGCTCGCGGTGGTACCCGGCGCCTCCCATCTGGTCCCGGTCGAACAGCCCGTCGCCGTCACCGACCTGCTGGTACGGCACTTCTCCACCGCCTGGCAGCCCGCCTACGACTCCACCACCGGCCAGATGGCCATCCCGGCCGCCCCGGTCAAGCCGGTCCTGACGGCCGCCCCGCAGGCCGTGCCGCAGTTCGCTCCCCAGGTCATGCCGATCGCCGAGATCGCCCCGCCGGTCGTACCGCCGCAGCCGTTCGGGCGGCCCGACCCGTACGACGCGGGGCTGAAGGTCCGCCGGGAAGTGCTCGGGGACGCCCATGTGGACCAGGCGCTGGCGCGGGCCGACGAGTTCTCCGGGGACTTCCAGGAGTTCGTCACCCGCTACGCGTGGGGCGAGATCTGGGACCGGCCCGGACTCGACCGACGCTCGCGCAGCTGTGTCACGATCACCGCGCTGGTCGCCGGCGGCCACCTGGAGGAGCTGGGCTTCCACGTCCGCGCGGCGCTGCGCAACGGCCTCACCCCGGACGAGATCAAGGAAGTGCTGCTCCAGGCGGCGGTGTACTGCGGGGTGCCGGCCGCGAACAGCGCGTTCCGGGTGGCCCAGCAGGTCATCCGCGAGGAGACCACTCCCGAGAGCTGAAGGACTGCGAGAGGCGAGGGACTCCCGCGGCCGCAGGGGCGGCCGAGGGCCGGAGGGGCTGCCGGGGGCTGGAGGGGCTGCCGGGGGCCGGAGGACCGCCAGGGACCTGGGGACCGCCAGGGACCCTGGGAACGCCGACGACCGGGGGACCGCCGAGGACCCGGGAACACCGACGACAGGGGACCGCCGGGAACCCGGGGGCACCGCCGGAGCCCCCGGGAATGCCGACGAGCCCCTGGGAACACCGACGACCGGAGGACCGCCGAGGCCCCTGAGGAGCGTCGGCGATCCGGGGGACGTCGGAGGCCGGGGGCGGTTCGGGGGCAGGATGGTGGTCATGAAGCTCACCAAGAAGTCCCATGCGTGTGTGCGCCTGGAGAAGGACGGGCGTGTGCTCGTCCTCGACCCCGGCGGGTTCAGCGAGGAGGACGCGGCCGTCGGCGCCCAGGCGATCCTGATCACCCACGAGCACCCCGACCACTTCGACGAGGACCGGCTGCGGGCCGCGCTGGACGCCGACCCGGCCGCCGAGATCTGGACGCTGAAGTCCGTCGCCGACCAGCTCGCCGCGGCCTTCCCGGGCCGGGTGCACACCGTCGGCCACGGCGACACCTTCACCGCCGCCGGTTTCGACGTCCAGGTGCACGGCGAACTGCACGCGGTGATCCACCCGGACATCCCGCGCATCACCAACGTCGGCTACCTGATCGACGGCGGCAGGGTCTTCCACCCGGGCGACGCCCTCACCGTCCCGGACCACCCCGTCGAGACCCTGATGCTTCCCGTGATGGCTCCCTGGAACAAGATCTCCGAGGTCATCGACTACGTCCGCGAGGTGAAGCCACAGCGCGCCTACGACATCCACGACGCGCTGCTGACCGACCTGGCCCGGCCGATCTACGACCGCCAGATCGGCGCCCTCGGCGGTGCGGACCACCAGCGGCTGGCGCCGGGGGCCTCGGCGGACGTCTGAGGCCGGTTGTCAGAGGGGCCCGGTAGGTTGTGGGGCATGCGCATCGCGACCTGGAACGTGAACTCGATCACCGCCCGCCTGCCGAGGCTTCTCGCCTGGCTGGAGAGCAGCGGCACCGACGTGCTCTGCCTCCAGGAGGCCAAGGTCGCCGAGGAGCAGTTCCCGTTCGAGCAACTGCGCGAGCTGGGCTACGAGGCGGCGGTGAACGCGACCGGCCGGTGGAACGGCGTGGCGGTGCTGTCGAAGGTCGGCCTGGCGGACGTCGTCAAGGGGCTGCCCGGCGACCCCGGCTACGACGGCGGTGTGGAGCCGCGCGCGGTCTCGGCGACCTGCGGCCCGGTCCGGGTCTGGTCGGTGTACGTGCCCAACGGCCGCGAGGTGGACCACCCGCACTACGCCTACAAGCTCCAGTGGTTCGAGGCGTTGAAGGCGGCCGTGGCCGGGGACGCGGGCGGCGGTCGCCCGTTCGCCGTCCTCGGTGACTACAACGTGGCGCCGACCGACGACGACGTCTTCGACACGGCCGCCTTCGAGGGCCTCACCCATGTCACCCCGGCCGAGCGCGCGGCCCTCGCCTCCCTGCGCGAGGCCGGCCTCTCCGACGTCGTCCCGCGCCCGCTCAAGTACGACCACCCGTTCACCTACTGGGACTACCGCCAGCTCGGCTTCCCCAAGAACCGCGGCATGCGCATCGACCTGGTGTACGGCAACGAGCCGTTCGCCAAGGCCGTCTCGGACGCCTACGTCGACCGCGAGGAGCGCAAGGGCAAGGGCGCGTCCGATCATGCTCCGGTAGTGGTGGACCTGGAGGTCTGAGTGTCAACCTGGAACCATGAACATCCCCTTCCTGGGTAACAGGCACGGCCAGACCGTTGACGTCCCGCACACCGCCGACCCCGATCTGCTCGCCGAGTGCGAGCTGCTGCGCGCCCAGGCGGCCGAGGAGGGCGTCGCGCTCGACGACACCCCGGCCTCGTTGGAGGCCCTCGACCAGCTGCTCCCGCGCTGGCGGGACGACGAGGAGACCCTGACCTGGCTCGGCACCGACGCCGGCCTGTACCTGGGCACCGTCCTGACCCGGACGGTGCCCGGCGCCGAGTGGGAGATCCGGGCGGACGGGGAGCCGGTCGTCCGGCTCGCGTCCGGGCGGGAGTTCGAGGTCGTCGGGTCCGGTCACGACTGGGCCGCGAGCGGGGTGCCCGAACTCTCGCAGCTCTACGCGGAGGTCGCCGAGGTCTGAACGGCGGCCGCCCGGCTATAAAGACGGTGTAAATACGGCTAATACCCGAAAAGTGCGTGTCGTGCGTTGAGTCCTTCCGCGGCTGGATAGTTTGCGGCGACCACGGCACGGCTGAGAGTGGGTAGGGCTGCGTATGGCCGTCGATCCTCTGATCGAACTGCGGGACGTCAACAAGTACTACGGCGAGCTCCATGTCCTCCAGGACGTCGATCTCACCGTCGGCAAGGGGGAAGTGGTCGTGGTCATCGGCCCCTCGGGGTCGGGAAAGTCGACGCTGTGCCGGACGATCAACCGCCTGGAGACCATCGAGTCCGGCACGATCACCCTCGACGGACAGCCGCTGCCCCAGGAGGGCAGGGCCCTCGCGAAGCTCCGCGCCGAGGTCGGCATGGTCTTCCAGTCCTTCAACCTGTTCGCCCACAAGACGGTCCTCCAGAACGTCTCCCTCGCCCAGATCAAGGTGCGCGGGCGCAGGAAGGACCAGGCCGACCGGCGCTCACGTGAACTCCTCGACCGAGTGGGCCTGTCGGCGCAGGCCGGGAAGTACCCCGCTCAGCTCTCCGGCGGCCAGCAGCAGCGGGTGGCCATCGCCCGCGCCCTCGCCATGGAACCCAAGGCCCTTCTCTTCGACGAGCCCACCTCCGCCCTCGACCCCGAGATGATCAACGAGGTGCTTGAGGTCATGCGGCAGCTGGCCCGGGACGGCATGACCATGGTCGTCGTCACCCATGAGATGGGCTTCGCCCGCTCGGCCGCGAACCGGGTGGTCTTCATGGCCGACGGCCGCATCGTCGAGGACCGCGCCCCGGAGGAGTTCTTCACCGCCCCGCGCAGCGACCGGGCCAGGGACTTCCTGTCCAAGATCCTCAAGCACTGAGC
Organism: Streptomyces fuscichromogenes; assembly: GCF_014645815.1. Lineage (GTDB taxonomy): Bacteria > Actinomycetota > Actinomycetes > Streptomycetales > Streptomycetaceae > Streptomyces > Streptomyces fuscichromogenes. Next base: position 4,703 of record NZ_BMML01000018.1, read on the forward strand.
GGGGGCACCTGCGATGATCCGTACCACCCGTGTGCCCGTCCTCCGTGTGCCTGTTCCCCGTGCGTCCGTCCCCGGTGCGCCTGTCCGCCGGGTGCGCGCCGCCCTGGCCCTGCTCGCCGCGCTGGTCACCGGCGTCGGCGCCGGATTCGGCCTGGTCGGCTGCGGCAGGGCGGGCAGCCCGCCGCGGAAGGGCCCCGCGGCCGACCGGCTCCCCGTGTACCAGGTCGCGCAGGGCTTCCGACTGCCCGCTTCCCCCACCTGGACCCGGGCGAAGAAGCGCGGCTACTTCGTCGTCGGCGCCAAGGAGGACCAGCCCTACCTCGGTGAACGGGACCCGGCCACCGGCGTCTACTCGGGCTTCGACATCGAGATCGCCAGGATGATGTCCGCCTCCCTCGGCCTCGCCCCGAAGACGATCCGCTTCCGGACCATCGCCTCCGCCAACCGCGAGACCGCCCTCCAGAACGGCCAGATCGACTACTACGTCGGCACCTACACCATCAACGACAACCGCAAGAAGCTCGTGGGGTTCGCCGGGCCCTACTACCTGGCGGGCCAGTCCCTCCTCGTCCGCCGCGACGAGACCGACATCCACGGCCCCCGGGACCTCGCCGGCAAACGCGTCTGCTCGGCGGCCGGCTCCACGCCGTACCAGCGGATCAGGGCCGAGTACCCGAAGGCGGTCCTGATCGCCTACGACACCTACTCCGTCTGCGTCGACAACCTGCTCACCTACCAGGTCGACGCCGTCACCACCGACGACGCCATCCTCATCGGCTACGCGGCGAAGGCCCCCGGCGAACTCAAGGTCGTGGGCAGGCCCTTCTCCAGGGAGCCGTACGGCATCGGCGTCCCCCGCGGCGACACCGCCCTGCGCTTCGCGATGGACGACGCACTGGAGGCACGTGAGAGGAACGGCGACTGGAAGAAGGCGTACGAGGCGACGCTCGGCCTGTCCGGTGTGCCCGCCCCGAAGCCGCCCCCGATCGACCGCTATCCCGCGAGCTGAGCGAGGACGGGATGAACGTACTGACAGACAACTTCCACACGTACGCCGAGGGTTTCCTCGGCACGCTCGAACTGACCGTCTACTCCTCGGTGCTGGCCCTGGTCCTCGGCTTCCTGATGGCGTCCTTCCGGGTCGCGCCCGTCGGTTCGCTGCGCATCTTCGGCACCGCCTGGGTCACCGTGCTCCGCAACACCCCGCTCACCCTGCTGTTCTTCGCGGTGCTGCTGGGCCTGCCCCGGTTCGGACTGGTTCTGCCCTTCAAGGTGTTCGCGGTCCTCGCCCTCGGCTGCTACACCTCCGCCTTCGTCTGCGAGGCGCTGCGCTCCGGCATCAACACCGTGCCCAGGGGCCAGGGCGAGGCGGCCCGCAGCCTGGGCATGACCTTCGGGCAGACGCTCCAACTGGTGATCCTGCCCCAGGCGTTCCGGTCGGTCATCCCACCGGTCGGCTCCACCCTCATCGCGCTCGCCAAGAACTCCGCGATCGCGGGCGCCTTCAGTGTCACCGAACTCCTCGGCACCTACCGGACGCTGAGCGAGCTCGGCTACAACATCGTCTGGACCTTCGTCTGGATCGCGGTCGGCTACCTGATCATCACCCTCGCCATCAGCGCCCTGTTCCACCTGATGGAGCGCGCGTGGGGAGTCGCTCGATGAGCGAGTCCAGCGCGCTCTACGACATCCCCGGCCCCGCGGCCAGGAGACGGCACACGGCCTACGGCGCCCTGGCGACGGCCGTCATCCTCGCCCTGCTCGGCTGGATCCTGTATCTCCTCTTCGACACCGGCCAGTTCACGTACACGAAGTGGATGCCCTTCGCCTACCAGGGAATCCAGGAACTCCTCCTGCGAGGACTCGGCAACACGCTCAGGGCCTTCGCGACGGCAGCCGTCCTCTCCCTCGCGCTGGGCGGGCTGCTGGCCACCGGACGGCTCTCCGAGCACCGGCCGGTGCGACTGCTCGCCACCGTCGTCGTCGAGTTCTTCCGTGCCATGCCCGTGCTGGTGATGATCTTCTTCGTCTTCGTGGCGCTGAAGGTGCATCCGCTGCCCGCCCTGGTCGCCGGACTCACCCTCTACAACGGCTCCGTGCTCGCCGAGGTGTTCCGCTCCGGGGTGAACAGCGTCGAACGCGGCCAGCGGGAGGCCGCGTTCGCGCTCGGCATGCGCAAGACCCAGGTCATGACGTACGTCCTGGTGCCCCAGGCCGTCCGGGCCATGCTGCCGGCCATCATCAGCCAGCTCGTGGTGGCCCTGAAGGACACCTCGCTCGGCTATCTCATCACCTACGAGGAGTTCCTCCATGCCGGGAAACTGATCGCGTCGAACCTCGACTACGATTTGCCCTTCATCCCTGTGGTGATGGTGATCTCGCCGATCTACATCGGGATGTGCATGTCGCTCTCGTGGTTCGCCGGCTGGGTGGCCAGGCGGGAGCGGCACAGTCCCAGGAGCGGGGCCGCCGAGGCGGCACCGGCCGAACCGGGGACGCTGCTGCCGTAGGGGGCAGCAGCCAGGGCCAGGCCCGGCCGGCGGCAGCCGGAGATCACTGCTCGCGCAGCGGGACGGACACGTACGACGGGTCGTCCACCGGCGAGGAGAAGGTCAGCTGCGCGCCGGACGGGTTGTGCTCGATGTAGAGCGGGTCCACGGTGTCCACCACCAGCGCGAGCCGATGCCCGGCGGGCACGTCGTAGGCCGTGGAGAACAGGTCCAGGTCCACGTCGAACGCCTTGCCGGGCGTCCGGCCGTGCCAGGTGTACGGCGCGTTGGTGACCAGCTTGCCGAGGCCGAGCGGCCCCACGTCGTACAGGTAGGCGATGAGGGTGCCGCTCTCCGCGGTCGGGGTGAGGGTGGTGTGCAACCGGGCGGTGCCGCGTACCTGCTGGGCGCTGCCGTACCGCTCGGACTGCCAGACGGCGGCCCAGCGGCGGGGCAGCAGCGGGATCGACGCGACCGGGGGCAGCTGGGCGACCTGGTCGAGGATGCTGGACAGGAAGACGGTCCCGCCGTCCGCGCCCGAGTCGACGTTCGCGTGCACGGTGGCCGTGCCGGCCAGGTCGATCTTCCGCCGGGTGGCGCCGACCGACTTCCAGTCCGGGTAGCCCTCGTAGCCGCCGGTGGAACGGGACTTGAGCTCCACGGGCTGCTCGCGGTCGATCCCGTTGTCCTCGCCCTTGAGATAGTGGTCGAACCAGCGCTCGGTGTCCGTCCACACGTCGTTGGGCAGTCCGAACAGTCCGGTCAGTTCGGCGGTGGCGTGGTCGCCTGGACGCAGTTCGAGCCGCTTGGGGCCGGTCAGCCTGGAGTAGAAGTCGGCGATCTGGTTGGGCGGGAAGATGGTGTCGCCCCAGGCGTTGGCGAGCATGATCGCCGCGCCGTTCTTGTTGATCTGGTCGACATAGGTCGCGGCGGAACGTTTCCGCCCCCAGTCGATCAGCTCCTGTTCCTTGGAGAGGTCGGCGGCGAGGAAGTCCTTGAGGGCCTGGCTGGTCTCCGCGCTCGGGCGCCCGGTGACGAGGCCGACGCCGTCGAGGACGGCGGTCGCCTGAGCGTGCTCCGTACGGCCCGAGTAGATCGAGTCGATCAGGTCGGCCCAGCCGCTGAGCGAGGCGACCGCCTTGATCCGCTGGTCGTGTGCGGCGGCCAGCAGGCTGATGCCCGCGCCGTACGACACGCCCGCCATGCCGATGTGCCCGGCGTCGGACGGGGTGTTGGCGAGCGCCCAGTCGATCACCCTGGAGGCGTCGGCCACATCGGACGGACCCGCCACCTCGATCTCGCCGCCGGACTGCCAGAAACCCCGGACGTTGTAGGCCACCACCACATAGCCGGAGTCGGCGAGCTTCTGGGCCTGGGCCAGGTACTGGACCTGGGGAAAGCCCCAGCTCGTGGGCATGACGAGCAGGGGGTAGCGGTGTGAGCCGTCGGCGCCCGCGGGCATGACGACGTTCGCCTTGAGCGTCGTGCCGCCGTCGCCGGTGACGTCGACGAACCGGACACCGTCGGTGGCGGCCTGGGCGGCGGGGGCGAACCCGAGGACGCCTCCGGCGATCAGGGTCGCGGAGACGGCGCCCACGGCGGTCGTACGCAGGGCCTTGCGATGGGTTCCCACAGGTCACTCCCCATACGTGTCAATGCAAAGTGACCCGACGGTAACCGCGACCCCTTACCGTAAGTAACCCGCCGGTAAGTTACGTGCCAGTAACGATTGTTGAAGGGTGCAGGTATTCAGGAGGCGCGGTGCGAGGAGGGCGCGGTGTCGGTCGCGGCGGGCGGCAGCGGCGCCTGGGCGGCCCGGCTGACGTCCTCGACGAGTTCGACCACGTCAGGGCCGTACGCCTGCGAGTTGACGACCTTGAGGAGCAGCACGAAGGAGTTGTTGCCGTGCTTGCGGGCGAGCCGCGCGTGGTTGCGGGCGAGGTAGCGGGTGGCCGCCTGGTTGGTGATCGCGCGCTGCCCGCAGAAGAGGAACACCGGGCGCGCGTCCGGGCGTTGACCGGCGGTGAGCCGGGCCAGCAGCACGTACTCCGTGATGCCCGGATCCAGCCGGTAGCGCTCGGTGCCGATCTGGAAGGCGCCGCGGTCCGGGCCCGGCTCCGGGTCGATGTTGACGCGGACGCCGGGGAGCATCGCGGACATGTGGGCGAGCATGCGGCGATTCGATCCGGGCCCGCCGACGCAGAACTCGGTCCGCTCGCCGAAGCCCTGCTGGACGTTGTCCTGGGTCACCATCTGGAGGTTCGCGCCGCAGTCCTTGATCAGCGAGGCCAGTTCCAGGAGGGCGAACACGTCGAAACGGTGGACCGCCGGTTCGGACGTGGCCGGATCACGGTTGACGACCAGCAGCGACTCCGAGTTCTCCGGCAGCCCGAAGAACGCCTGCTTGCGGCGCAGGGCGCGGCGCCACAGGGAAGTGCGGGCCAGCCAGCCCAGCGCCGCGCTGATGCCGGCCGCCACCACGCCGAGGATAATGTTCCGCAGGTCGTCATTCATGGGCGCGCATGCTAGCGGTCACAGGTGGCCGGAACGTACCCGTGTTCGAAGTGTGGCGGTCGTATGACCGTGCCCTGAATGTGGCTGTCGGGGGTGCGGCCCCGTCGATACGCTGCGCGGACGTTCCGGAACTGGAGGTGCGGATGCGTCGCCCTGTCGCGCGGAAACTGACGGTCCTGGCGGTCTCGGCCGCCGTGGTGTCGGTGGGGGCGGCGGCACCGCCCGCCCCCGGCACCACCACCGCGAAGACCCCGGTGGCCGTCGGCTACGGAGGTGCGGTCGCCAGCGTCGACGCGGACGCCACCGCGGCCGGTATCGAGGTGCTCCGCAAGGGCGGCAACGCGGTCGACGCGGCCGTCGCGACCGCCGCCGCGCTCGGCGTCACCGAGCCCTACTCCTCCGGCATCGGAGGCGGCGGCTACTTCGTCTACTACGACGCCAAGTCCCGTACCGTGCACACCATCGACGGGCGCGAGACCGCGCCGCTGACCGCCGACTCCGACCTGTTCGTGGAGAACGGCCAGCCGCTGGCCTTCGCGGACGCCGTGAGCAGCGGACTGAGCGTCGGCACCCCGGGGACGCCGGCCACCTGGCAGACGGCGCTCAGCCAGTGGGGGACCGAGCGGCTCGGTACGGTGCTGAAACCGGCCGAGCGGATCGCGCGCGACGGGTTCGTCGTCGACGACACGTTCCGGACGCAGACCGCCGCGAACGAGACCCGGTTCCGGTACTTCCCCGACACGGCGAAGCTGTTCCTGCCGGGCGGGCAGCTGCCGGTGGTGGGATCCACCTTCAGGAACCCAGAACTCGCCAGGACCTACAAGGAGTTGGGGAAGAAGGGGATCGCTGACATCTACCAGGGCGACCTCGGCAAGGACATCGTCTCGACGGTCGACAACCCGCCGGTGGACCCCGCTTCGGGGTGGAAGGCGCGCGCGGGCAAGCTGTCCGCGAAGGATCTGGCCGCCTACCGGGCGAAGTTGCAGGCGCCGACCGAGACGGGGTACCGCGGGCTGAAGGTGTACTCCATCGCGCCGTCCTCGTCGGGTGGCACGACGGTCGGGGAGGCCCTCAACATCCTGGAGAACACCGACCTCTCCAAGGCGAGCGAGGTGCAGTACCTGCACCACTACATCGAGGCGAGCCGGATCGCGTTCGCCGACCGGGGGCGCTGGGTCGGCGACCCCGCCTTCGAGGACGTGCCGACGAAGGGGCTGCTGTCACAGCGGTACGCCGACGAGCGGGCGAAGCTGATCAGCGACGACGCGGTGCTGACCAGCCCGGTCGCGCCGGGCGACCCGAACAACCCCGGTTCGACGGGTACGGCGGCGCCCACCACGTACGAGGGCGAGAACACGACGCACCTCACGGTCGCCGACAAGTGGGGGAACGTCGTCTCCTACACGCTGACCATCGAGCAGACCGGCGGCAGCGCGATCACCGTGCCGGGGCGGGGGTTCCTGCTCAACAACGAGCTGACCGACTTCTCGTTCACGCCGGCGAACCCCGCCGTGCACGACCCGAACCTGCCCGGTCCCGGGAAGCGGCCGCGGTCGTCCATCTCGCCGACGATCGTGCTCGACAAGGCGAACCGTCCCGTGGTCGCCGTGGGTTCGCCCGGTGGCGCGACCATCATCACGACCGTGCTCCAGGTGCTGACCGAGTTCCTCGACCGGCATCTGCCGCTGGTGGACGCGATCGCCGCGCCGCGGGCTTCGCAGCGGAACGCGGCGAAGACCGAGTTGGAGCCGGCGCTGTACAACGACGCCGAGCTGCGGGGGAAGTTGGAGGCGATCGGGCACTCGTTCTCGTTGAACCCCGAGATCGGGGCGGCGACGGGTGTGCAGCGGCTGCCCGGTGGGAAGTGGCTGGCGGCGGCGGAGACGGTGCGGCGCGGTGGAGGGTCCGCGCAGGTGGTGGATCCGGCGCCGTAGTTCGCGGGCCGCGGGGGCGTGGGGGCTGGTCGCGCCCACGCGGCGGAGCCGCACATGAATACAGTCCCGCGCCCCTAAAGGGGTGCCCTGGCCGGCCGGAATTCCAAGTGGCCGTCGATGACATCCACCGTCAGGTCGCTGCCCTCCGCGACCGTGCCGTCGAGAAGCAGCCGGGAGAGCTGGTTGTCGACCTCTCTCTGGATGGTGCGGCGCAGCGGTCGGGCGCCGTACTCCGGCTGGTAGCCGTGTTCCGCCAGCCAGTTGACCGCCGCGTCCGTGAAGTGGGCCGTGATGCCCTGGGCGTGCAGCATGCGGCGGGTGCGTTCCAGCAGGAGTTCGGTGATCTGACGCAGCTGCTCGCCGGTGAGCTGGCGGAAGACGACGATCTCGTCGATGCGGTTGAGGAACTCCGGGCGGAAGTGGTCCCGGAGCGGGCGCAGGACCCGTTCGCGACGGGCCTCCTCGGTCGCCTCCTCGCCGCCGGGGCCGAAGCCGATGCCGGCGCCGCGGCTGGTGATCGCGTCCGAGCCCAGGTTGCTCGTCATCACGATGACCGTGTTGGTGAAGTCCACCGTGCGGCCCTGGGAGTCGGTCAGGCGGCCGTCGTCCAGGACCTGGAGCAGGATGTTGAAGACGTCCGGGTGCGCCTTCTCCACCTCGTCCAGCAGGAGCAGGGAGTACGGGTGGCGGCGGACCACCTCGGTCAGCTGGCCCGCCTCCTCGTGGCCGACGTATCCCGGAGGGGCGCCCACCAGACGGGAGACGGTGTGGCGCTCCTGGTACTCGCTCATGTCCAGGCGGACCATCCGCTCCTCGCTGCCGAACAGCACCTCGGCGAGCGCGCGGGCCAGTTCGGTCTTGCCGACGCCGGTCGGGCCGAGGAAGAGGAAGCTGCCGATCGGGCGCTGGGGGCTCGCGAGACCGGCACGGGAGCGCATGACCGCCTCGGAGACGGCGGCGACCGCCTCGTCCTGGCCGATGACCCGCTGGTGCAGATGCGCCTCCAGACCCAGCAGCCGTTCCTTCTCCTCCTGGGTGAGACTGCTGACCGGGATGCCGGTCTGCCGGGAGACCACCTCGGCGATCGCCTCGGCCGTCACCTCCAGGTTCAGCCCCTCGTCCGCCTGGTCCTCCCCGGAGAGTTCGCCGATGCGGCTCTTCAACTCGCTCACGCGGTCCCGCAGTTGCGTGGCACGCTCGTACTGCTCGTCGGCGACCGCCTGGTCCTTGTCCCGCATGAGCTGCTCTATCTCGCGCTCCATGACCCGTACGTCGCTGCCCTTGGTGCGGGCGCCGAGGCGGACCCGGGCGCCCGCCTGGTCGATCAGGTCGATCGCCTTGTCCGGCAGCCTGCGGTCGGTGAGGTAGCGGTCGGAGAGCCCGACGGCGGCGACCAGGGCCTCGTCGGTGTAGCGGACCTGGTGGTGGGCCTCGTAGCGGTCGCGCAGGCCGCGCAGGATCTCGATGGTGTCCGGGACCGTCGGCTCGGGCACCAGGATCGGCTGGAAGCGGCGGGCCAGTGCCGCGTCCTTCTCGATCTTGCGGAACTCCTCCAGGGTGGTCGCGCCCACGACGTGCAGTTCGCCCCGGGCCAGCGCGGGCTTGAGGATGTTGGCCGCGTCCATCGCGCCGCCCTCGCCGCCGCCCCCGGCCCCGACCACGGTGTGCAGCTCGTCGATGAAGACGATCAGCTGGTCGGAGTGCGAGCGGATCTCGTTCACGATGTTGTTGAGACGCTCCTCGAAGTCGCCCCGGAAACGGGTGCCCGCGACCACGCCCGGCAGGTCGAGGGCGATCACCCGGCGGCACGACAGCACGTCCGGCACGTCCCCGTCGGCGATCCGCTGGGCCAGGCCCTCGACGATCGCCGTCTTGCCGACACCGGCGTCACCGATCAGCACGGGGTTGTTCTTGCCGCGCCGGGAGAGCACCTCGATGGTCTGCTCGATCTCGTCGTCGCGGCCGATGACCGGGTCGATCCGGCCCTCACCGGCCAGCTCGGTCAGATCGCGCCCGTACTTGTCCAGGGTCGGCGTGCTGCTGGTACGGCGCCGGGTGTCCGGGCCGGGCAGCGAGCGGTCGGTCTCCGTGGTGTCCGGCGGCAGGCCGGCGGCGGCGAACCGGGCGGCGTTCAGGATGTGCCCGGCCGCCGAGTCCGGGTTGGCGGCGAGCGCGCCCAGCACGTGCTCGGGGCCGATGTACCCGGCACCCCCGGCCCGGGCCAGGTCGTGTGCGTCAAGCAGGGCCCGCTTCACGGCCGGGGTGAGGGAGAGCGAGGTCGGCGGGGGCGCCTCGCCGGGCGGGTGCTGGACCGGGCCCGCGCGGCCGTCGATCTCCGTCGCCAGCGAGTCGGGATCGGCGCCGGACCTGCTCAGCAGGGAGCGGGTGGGCTCCGCCGTGAGCGCCGCGCGCAGCAGGTGCTCGGTGTCGAGGTCCCGGCTGCCGTGCTCGGCGGCGTACTGGGCGGCGCCCTTGACCAGCTCCCTGGCCGGCTGGCTGAGCAGCCTGCCGATGTCGATCTGCCGGGGCCCCTGGCGGGCACCGCCGCCGCCGAAGAAGCGTGCGAGGAACTCCCCGAAGGGATCCTGTCCGTAGTCGTCCGGTCCGGGGTAGCCGCTGGTCATGAGCGTTCGTTCCGTTCCGGCGTCCCGGCGCCTTGAGGGACGCGCTCGCTGGTCGACGTGCCGGTCCACACGGGTGCCCCCGCCGCAGGGCCCGGTCACACCACCTTCGCACGCCCGCCGGAGGGGGGCACGTCCAGCCGCCCCGGGCCGGAACGGCTCCGGGCGGCACCGCGGCGATCCGCGTTCCTCTCGTGGTGCGGCGCGGTACGCGGGCAACCCGTCCGTGTACCGCGACAGGAGATGTGCGGGAAGGACCGTGCGGCAAGGGCCTGCGTCAGTTCTCCGGGTTCCTGGCCGTGAGAATCCGCGGCCCCGCCTCGGTGACCGCCACCGTGTGCTCCACGTGGGCCGCCCGCGAGCCGTCGTTCGTGCGCAGGGTCCAGCCGTCGGGAGCCTCGTGGTAGCCGTCCCGGCCGCTGCTGATCAGCATCGGCTCGATCGCGAGGGCCATGCCGTGCCGGAGCGGGAAGCCGCGCCCGGGGCGGCCCTCGTTCGGCACCTCCGGGTCCTCGTGCATACGGCGGCCGATGCCGTGCCCGCCGAAGCCCTGCGGGATGCCGTAGCCGGCCTCCCGGCACACCCGCCCGACCGCGTGCGCGATGTCGCCGGTGCGGTTGCCGGGCACCGCCGCCGCGATGCCCGCCGCCAGCGCCCGCTCCGCCGTCTCGATGAGCCGCAGGTCCGCCGGGCGCGGCTCGCCGACCGTGAAGCTGATCGCCGAGTCACCGGCCCAGCCGTCCAGCTCGGCGCCGCAGTCGATGGAGACCAGGTCGCCGTCGCGCAGTCGGTAGCCGGACGGGATGCCGTGCACGATCGCGTCGTTCACGGACGCGCAGATCACGGCGGGGAACGGGGTGGGCGCGAACGAGGGCCGGTAGCCGAGGAAGGGGGAGCCGGCCCCGGCCTCGCGCAGCACCTCCCGGGCCACCTCGTCCAGTTCGAGGAGGGAGACGCCGATGCCGGCGGCGTCCCGGACGGCCGTCAGGGCCCGCCCGACGACCTGCCCCGCCGCGTACATGGCATCCAGCGATGTGTCTGTCTTCAGTTCCACCATGCCAATTAATATACCGGCTTTCTCGACCGGGTTAGAATGACGGCATGGTGCGTACCCCTCTCACCCCGGAAGAGCGCGAACGCGGCGAGCGGCTCGGGCGGTTGCTGCGCGAGGCGCGCGGCGGCCGCAGCATGACCGAGGTGGCCGCCGTGGCGGGCATCTCGGCCGAGACCCTCCGCAAGATCGAGACCGGGCGGGCGCCGACCCCCGCCTTCTTCACCGTCGCCGCGCTGGCCCGCGCGCTCGGCCTGTCGATGGACGACCTGGTGGAGCGCTGCGCCCTGGTCCCGGTGTGACGCGCATCGGTCAAGATCGGGCAATGAGGGGTCTGCGCACCCGCTGAAAACTCCCCGTAGCAACCCCGTAACACAACTGGTGTTGCCTACGGAGCCGGAGTGTTCCGGTCTGGCGGGAGTCGAGCGATGACTGTGGATCAACTCCCCAGCCGGGTGCGGGAGTTCGCGAACTACCTGAACGGCCTGCTGGCGCGCCTGGACCAGGGCGCCGGCTGGTGCGCCGTCTTCTGGCAACGCGACCCCGACGGTATGCAGGCCTGTCTCGGCGGGCGCGAGGTGCCGCCCTGGGACGTCGTGGAGGCGCTGCTCCAGGACCTGGCGACCCGCTACGGCCCCCAGGCCGTCGCCCGCGAGACCGAGCGGGCCCGGTTCCTGCACGAGGACGCGCTCGCCGCCTACGACTCCCGACCGGGTGCCCGCGAGGACCTGGGGGACCGCCTCGACGTCACGCTCCGCGAACAGCGGTACGCCACCGAACGGCTGGCCCAGCTCGGCCGCGCCCTCGACGCCGCGCACTCCCGGGAGGCGGCCGAGGCCCTGAACGTCGACCTCGCCTGGGCCCGCGACGACCATGAACGGGCGACCGCCCGGTGCGCCGAACTCCGGTCCCGGATAGGACGGTTGGAGCACCGGGCCGAACTCGCCGACCGCCTGCGGAGCGCACGGACGACGGAGCACGGGGGCGGCGGGGCGCTGTTCCGCGCGGGCGGCGCGTTCTCGACGGCCGAGGCGGGCGCGGCGGGCGCGGCGGGCGGTCCGGCGGCCTCGGCCACCGGGGCGGGCGGCGGACGCCCGGACGGCCCGGCGGGGAAGGCCTCGGCGCCGGCCGGACGCTCCGCGCCGGGCCCGGCCGATCCGTCGTCGGCGAACGGTGCCGTCGCCGCGCCCGCGAACGGCCCCGCGATCCCCGGCCACCTGCACGGACCCACGCCCGACGACGGTGCGACGGCATGGACCCCGGCCGTCACTCCCGAGCCGGCCCCCGCCCCCGCTCTCGCCCCGGTTCCGGACCCCGTCCCCGCCAAGCAGCGCAAGCGGCGGCGGGGCAGCGCCCGGTTCGCCGGCCTGGCCGAGGACGAGGCCGTGCCCACCCTCGTACCACAGGCGCCGGAGGCGTCGTCCGGGCCCGCCACCACCGGCCGCCGTACCCCGCGCGGGGCCCGGTTCGCCGGGGCCACCGAGGTGCCGGTGCGGCCGGAACCGGCGGTGGCGCAGCCCGACAAGGAGGCGGGGCAGGCCGTGGCAGCGGCAGTGGAGCGGCTCGTACGGCTGCGGGCGGAGGGCCGCACCGGGGAGGCGCACGCACTCCTGGCCGAGGTCGCGCACTGGGGCGCCGCCCGGTTCCCGCTGCTCGCGGACGCCCTCCAGCGGTCCGGGCTCGGCGCGGACTGGGCCACGCTGCTCTGGGAGACGGCCTCGCTGCCGCCCGCCCGGCTCGTCGCCGCCGCCGACGCCCTCACGGCAGCGGGCCGGACCGACGACGGCCGGCAGATCCTGCGCCAGGGCGTCGTCCGCCCCGCCACCGAGATCGGCGAGGCCGTCCTGGCCCTGGACACGGAGGGCCGCCACCGCGAGGTCCGGGCCCTGCTGGACACCTATGTCCAGGTCCGCACCCCGGAGGAGGCGGCCCACAGCGCGGAGCCGGATCCCCAGCGCCTGGTGCCCCTGCTGCTCAGGTCGGCGCAGGCGATCTCCGACCAACGCCAGTGGGACCTGCTCCACGCGCTGAGGGTGGCGGGCCTCGCTTCCTGAGGGGCGCGACCGAGGCGCCCCAAAGGGGCGCGGGGAACGGCGCGACCAGCCCCCAGGCACCTGGGGTCCGGAACGGCACCGAGCTGAGACGGCGCTTCCGGGTCGGCCCCCGCATCCGCCAGCCAGGTAAGAAACGCGATCGACTCGGCGGCTTAACGACGATGGTCTTGGCAAGGACTCCGAGGAGGCTTACTTTCGACCCTCTACGGGCGTAGAAGGAGCAGCTCATGGCCAACGTCGTACGCGCCGCTCTGGTCCAGGCCACCTGGACCGGCGACACCGAGTCCATGGTGGCGAAACACGAGGTGTACGCCCGCGAGGCGGCCCGTCAGGGTGCGAAGATCATCGGATTTCAGGAGGTCTTCAACGCCCCCTACTTCTGCCAGGTCCAGGAACCCGAGCACTACCGCTGGGCCGAGCCGGTCCCGGACGGCCCGACGGTCAGCCGTATGCAGGAACTGGCGCGCGAGACCGGCATGGTGATCGTCGTCCCGGTCTTCGAGGTCGAGCAGTCCGGCTTCTACTACAACACCGCCGCCGTGATCGACGCCGACGGCGCCTTCCTCGGCAAGTACCGCAAGCACCACATCCCGCAGGTCAAGGGCTTCTGGGAGAAGTACTACTTCAAGCCCGGGAACGCCGGCTGGCCGGTCTTCGACACCGCCGTCGGCAAGGTCGGCGTGTACATCTGCTACGACCGGCACTTCCCGGAGGGCTGGCGGCAACTCGGGCTCAACGGAGCACAGTTGGTCTACAACCCGTCGGCCACCTCGCGCGGTCTGTCGGCCTACCTCTGGCAGCTGGAGCAGCCGGCCGCCGCCGTCGCCAACGAGTACTTCGTCGCCGCCATCAACCGGGTGGGCCAGGAGGAGTACGGGGACAACGATTTCTACGGGACGAGCTATTTCGTCGATCCACGTGGGCAGTTCGTGGGGGAGGTCGCGAGCGACAAGGGCGAGGAACTCGTCGTCCGGGACCTCGACTTCGATCTGATCGACGAGGTGCGGCAGCAGTGGGCCTTCTACCGCGACCGCCGTCCCGACGCCTACGAAGGGCTGGTACAGCCGTGAACGACCTCTTCGCCCGCCACCGCCAGGTCCTGCCCGACTGGCTTGCGCTCTACTACGACGAGCCGCTGGAGATCACGCACGGCGAGGGCCGGCACGTCTGGGACGCCGACGGCAACCGCTACCTGGACTTCTTCGGCGGCATCCTCACCACGATGACCGCGCACGCGCTGCCCGAGGTGACGAAGGCGGTGAGCGAGCAGGCCGGCCGGATCATCCACTCCTCCACGCTCTACCTCAACCGCCCCATGGTCGAACTCGCCGAGCGCATCGCACAGTTGAGCGGCATCCCGGACGCCCGGGTCTTCTTCACCACCTCCGGCACCGAGGCCAACGACACCGCGCTGCTGCTCGCCACGACCTACCGCCGGACCAACACGATCCTGGCGATGCGCAACAGCTACCACGGCCGCTCCTTCAGCTCGGTCGGCATCACCGGCAACAAGGGCTGGTCCCCGACCTCCCTGTCCCCGCTGCAGACGCTGTACGTGCACGGCGGCGTCCGCACCCGCGGCCCGTTCGCCGAGCTGAACGACCGCGACTTCATCGCGGCCTGCGTCGACGACCTGCGCGACCTCCTCGGCCACACCCGGGCGCCGGCCGCGCTGATCGCCGAGCCCATCCAGGGCGTCGGCGGCTTCACCTCCCCGCCCGACGGCCTGTACGCGGCCTTCCGCAAGGTCCTCCAGGAGCAGGGCATCCTCTGGATCGCCGACGAGGTGCAGACCGGCTGGGGCCGCACCGGCGAGCACTTCTGGGGCTGGCAGGCACACGGCCAGAGCGGCCCGCCGGACATCCTCACCTTCGCCAAGGGTATCGGCAACGGCAGTTCCATCGGCGGTGTGGTGGCCCGCTCCGAGATCATGAACTGCCTGGACTCCAACAGCATCTCGACGTTCGGCGGCACCCAGATCACCATGGCCGCGGGCCTCGCCAACCTGTCGTACCTCCTGGAACACGACCTCCAGGGCAACGCCCGCCGCGTCGGCGGCCTCCTCATCGAACGCCTCCGCGCGGTCGCCGCCCAACTGCCCGGCGTCCGCGAGGTGCGCGGCCGCGGTCTGATGATCGGCATCGAGCTGGTCAAGCCCGGCACCGACGAGGCCGACCCCAAGTCCGCCTCGGCCGTCCTGGAGGCGGCCCGGGAAGGCGGCCTCCTGATCGGCAAGGGCGGCGGCCACAACACCAGCGCCCTGCGCATCGCCCCGCCACTGTCCCTGACGGTGGCGGAGGCGGAGGAGGGCGCGGCGATTCTCGAACAGGCGCTGCGGAGCGCCTACTAGGCGCTCTGCCGTGTGTCGACTGCGGCGCCGTCGTGGCTGGTCGCGCAGTTCCCCGCGCCCCTGACGGGGCGCTGGTGCAGCCCCCTGGCTTTCAGGGGCGCGGGGCACTGCGCGACCAGCCCCCACCGGCCCGCAGTCTCCGAACGCACCGAACCCGACCAAGGGACCACGCAAGATGACCGCCACTTGGGATCCCCCGAACACCACAGACCCCATACTGTCGGTCCGTCAGATCCTCGCCCTGGAAAGGGTCCTCGCCGGCGACCCCGAGGTGGTCGCCGGCTCCGCCCACCTCGACCGCCCCGTCCGCTGGGTGCATGTCGCGGAGGCCCCCGACGTCGGCGTCATGCTCACCGGCGGGGAGATGGTCCTCACCACCGGCGTCCTGCTCGCCGGCGACGAGCACAAGCAGGCCGAGTACATCCAGTCCCTGCACCGGGCCGAGGCCGCCGCGGTCGTCCTCGGCCTCGGCCGCGCCTTCCCCGCTCCCCCCGACGCCATGCGCCGCGCAGCGGACCGCTGCGGCCTCCCGTTGGTGGTCCTGCACCGCCCCTTCCCCTTCGCCGAACTGACCGAGGAGGTCCAGTCCCGCCTGGTCCGGCGGAAGTTCGCCGCCGTCAGCCTCTCCGAGTCGGTCCGTACCGCCCTCACCGGCCTGATCACGGCCGGCGCCCCTCTGCAACGGCTCCTCGACGAAGTCGCCGTGCACAGCGGCTGCCCCGTCGTCGTCACCAACCTCGCACACCGGGTCCTCGCCACCGCGGGGGAGCGCTCGGCGGTGGACGACGTGCTCCGCGACTGGGAGCGCATCGCGCGCCAGGCCGGCGGCAGCGCGGGCGACGGCTGGATCCGCGCCGAACTGGGCGGCCGAGGAGAGCGCTGGGGCCAGATCATGCTCTGCGGCCACCGCGGCGACACCGCCACCGGCCGGCTGCTCGCCGACCGCGCCGCCGAAGCTCTCGTGCTGCACCGCATGCTCGGCGGCGGCTCCGCCCACACCTGGGAGGAGCAGTCCGCACAGAGCCTGTTGACCGACCTGGTCTCCGGGGTCGTACCGGCCCGCCAACTGCTGCCCAGGGCGCGGGCGGCCGGACTCCCCGTCAACCGGCGGACCTTCGTCCCGCTCGTCGTACGGGATGCCGAACCGGCCCAACTGGAGCGGATCCTGCGCCTGCTGGGCCTGCCCGGACTCGTCGCCGAACTCACCGAGCGCACCACCGCGGTCCTCCTCAGCCTCGCCCGTGACCAGGACGCCGCCGCGCTCGCCGCGCACTTCGCGGCCCGGCTGCACGACGAGTCGGCGGGGCCCCGGACGGTGGTCGCCGCCGCGGGCGCCCGGACCGTCTGGGACGACGTGCCCGTGGGCCTGCGCGAGGCCCAGCACGTCGCGGACGCGGTCGCCGACACCGCCGCCGCCCTCGACCTCCCCACCGTCGTACGCCTCAAGGACGTCCACCTGCGCGGCCTGGTCCGGCTGCTGCGGGACGACCCGCACGTCCAGTCCTTCGCCGAGCGCGAGCTGGACGGACTGCTGTGCGGGAACGGCACCGACCAGGACCTGCTCGGCGTGTTGCGGACCTACCTCGCCACCGGCCGCAACAAGTCCCGCACCGCCCAGCTCCACCACGTCTCCCGGCCCGCGCTGTACCGCAGGCTGGAGGCGATACAGACCCGGCTCGGCGTCGACCTCGACGACTTCGAGCAGGCGGCCTCCGTGCACATCGCACTCCTCGCGCACGACGCGCAACAACAGTGAAACCTGTGACGACCTGGGAAAACGGCGGTGAAACATGGGCCAGCGGCAGCGTGACACGGTGGCACGCCGGGCGCTCGCAGACGTGACACGTTGGCACTCAGAGCTCGCTTTCGGACTTTCTAGGCTCCTCGCACATCGAGCGACACACGCCCGAGCGACCGGAGGTCCCGATGAGCCGAGTGATTCGTGCCGCCCTCTTCCAGACCGCCTGGACCGGCGACAAGGAATCGATGATCCAGGTCCACGAGCAGGCGGCCCGCGACGCGGCCGCGCAGGGCGCCCAGGTCCTGTGCTTCCAGGAGCTGTTCTACGGACCCTACTTCTGCCAGGTCCAGGACAAGGCCTTCTACGAGTACGCGGAGCAGGTCCCGGACGGCCCGATCGTCCAGCGCTTCCAGGCCCTCGCCCGCGAACTGGGCCTGGTCCTGATCCTGCCGGTGTACGAGGAGGAGCAGCCCGGCGTCCTCTACAACACCGCCGCCGTGATCGACGCCGACGGCTCCTACCTCGGCAAGTACCGCAAGCACCACATCCCCCAGGTCCCCGGATTCTGGGAGAAGTTCTACTTCCGTCCGGGCAACGCCGGCTGGCCGGTCTTCGACACGGCCGTCGGGAAGATCGGCGTCTACATCTGCTACGACCGCCACTTCCCCGAGGGCTGGCGGGCGTTGGGCCTCGGCGGAGCCGAGATCGTCTTCAACCCGTCGGCCACCTCGCGGGGACTCTCCCGCTACCTCTGGCAGTTGGAGCAGCCGGCGGCTGCCGTGGCCAACGAGTACTTCGTCGGCGCGATCAACCGGGTCGGTGTGGAGGACCTGGGCGACAACGACTTCTACGGGACGTCCTACTTCGTGGACCCGGAGGGCCAGTTCGTCGGCGAGGTGGCCTCCGACAAGGAGACCGAACTGGTCGTGCGCGACCTGGACCTGGCCAAGCTCCGCGAGGTCCGCGACCGCTGGCAGTTCTTCCGGGACCGCCGCCCGGACGCGTACGGCCCCATCACCGCGCCGTAGAACCCACGTCGACCGCGCCCCGCAAGGGGCGCGGGGAACTGCGCGACCAGCCACAGACGACCGGCACTTTCCCGACAACCGAACGGAGCGTGAACCCATGGTCGGCCGCACTCTCATCCGTGGCGGACTCGTCATCACCGCGTCCGACGAGATCCACGCCGACGTCCTGATCGAGGACGGCCGCATCGCCGCCCTCGCGGCGACCGGCACCCCCGCCGCCGAGGCCTTCACCGCCGAACGCACCATCGACGCCACCGGCAAGTACGTCATCCCGGGCGGCGTCGACGCCCACACCCACATGGAGCTGCCGTTCGGCGGCACCTTCGCCTCCGACACCTTCGAGACCGGCACCCGGGCCGCCGCCTGGGGCGGTACGACGACCATCGTCGACTTCGCCGTGCAGAGCGTCGGCCACAGTCTGCGCGAGGGCCTGGACACCTGGCACGCCAAGGCCGAGGGCAACTGCGCCATCGACTACGGCTTCCACATGATCGTCTCCGATGTGCACCAGGAGACGCTCAAGGAGATGGACCTGCTGGTCGAGGAGGGGGTGACCTCCTTCAAGCAGTTCATGGCCTACCCCGGCGTCTTCTACTCCGACGACGGCCAGATCCTGCGCGCCATGCAGCGCTCCGCCGAGAACGGCGGCCTGATCATGATGCACGCCGAGAACGGCATCGCCATCGACGTGCTGGTGGAACAGGCGCTGGCGCGCGGGGAGACCGACCCCCGCTACCACGGGGAGGTCCGCAAGGCGCTCCTGGAAGCCGAGGCCACCCACCGCGCCATCAGGCTCGCCCAGGTCGCCGGCGCCCCCCTCTACGTCGTGCACGTCTCGGCGATGGAGGCGGTCGCCGAACTCGCGCGGGCCCGTGACGAGGGCCTCCCCGTCTTCGGCGAGACCTGCCCGCAGTACCTCTTCCTGTCCACCGACAACCTCGCCGAGCCCGACTTCGAGGGCTCGAAGTACGTGTGCAGCACACCCCTGCGCCCTAAGGAGCACCAGGCCAAGCTCTGGCAGGGCCTCAGGACCAACGACCTCCAGGTCGTCTCCACCGACCACTGCCCCTTCTGCTTCGTCGGCCAGAAGGAGCTGGGCCGGGGCGACTTCTCGAAGATCCCCAACGGCCTGCCCGGCGTCGAGAACCGGATGGACCTGCTCCACCAGGCCGTCGTCGACGGGCACATCTCGCGCCGCCGCTGGATCGAGATCGCCTGTGCCACCCCGGCCCGGATGTTCGGCATGTATCCGAAGAAGGGCACCATCACCCCGGGCGCCGACGCGGACGTCGTCATCTACGACCCGCACGCCGAGCAGGTCGTCTCCGCCGTGACCCACCACATGAACGTCGACTACTCGGCGTACGAGGGCAGACGCCTCACCGGTCGGGTCGAGACGGTCCTCTCGCGGGGCGTACCCGTCATCACCGAGCGGGAGTACACCGGACGCGCCGGTCACGGCGTCTACACCCCGCGCTCCACCTGTCAGTACCTCAACTAGGAGACGCGCCCATGGACTTCGGACTCGTCCTGCAGACCGACCCGCCGGCCTCCCGGGTCGTCAGCCTGATGAAGCGGGCCGAACGCAACGGCTTCCGCTACGGCTGGACCTTCGACTCCGCCGTGCTCTGGCAGGAGCCGTTCGTGATCTACAGTCAGATCCTGGCCAACACCACGAAGTTGACGGTCGGGCCGATGGTCACCAACCCGGGCACCCGCACCTGGGAGGTCACCGCCTCCACCTTCGCCACCCTCAACGACATGTTCGGCAACCGCACGGTCTGCGGCATCGGCCGTGGTGACTCCGCGATGCGGGTGGCCGGCCGCAAGCCCAACACCCTCGCCCGGATCAGCGAGGCCATGAAGGTGATCCGGGCCCTCGGCAGCGGCGGCGAGGCCGATCTCGGCGGAACCGTCATCAAGTTCCCCTGGGTCAAGCCCGGCGCCGAACTCCCCGTCTGGATGGCCGCGTACGGCCCCAAGGCCCTGAAGATGACCGGTGAGGAGGCCGACGGGTTCATCCTCCAGCTCTCCGACCTCTACCTCACCGAGTACATGGTCAAGGCGGTGAAGGAGGCGGCCGTCGCCGCCGGACGCGACCCCTCCGAGGTCAGGATCTGCGTCGCCGCCCCCGCCTACGTCACCGAGGACGACTCGCCCGAGGCCCTCGCCCACGCCCGCGACCAGTGCCGCTGGTTCGGCGGCATGGTCGGCAACCACGTCGCCGACCTGGTCGCCAAGTACGGCGAGCACTCCGCCGCCGTACCCGACGAACTCACCGAATACATCAAGGCCCGCCAGGGGTACGACTACTCGCACCACGGGCGCAGCGGCAACCCCGACACCGAGTTCGTACCCGACGAGATCGTCGACCGGTTCTGCGTCATCGGCTCGGCGGACAAGCACATCGAGAAGCTGAACGCCCTGCGCGAGCTGGGCGTCGACCAGTTCGCCGTCTACGACATGCACGACGCCCAGGAGGCCACCATCGACGCCTACGGGACGAAGGTCATCCCGGCCGTCAACGGCTAGTCCACTCCTGGCAGTTGGTCTCCCCCTTCCCGCCGTCCCGGGAAGGGGGTCAGGGCGCACCCCACACGCGTACCCCCCCGCCCCGCCCGCACGGCCTCTCCCGTCCCACCTCACCCCGATTGGCCTGCCCATGACCGACACCGCTCCCTCAGCCATACCCCTGTCCGGTCAAGTCGACCTCCCCGACGGGCGCGTCGAGCTCACCCCGGGCTCCCCGCCGCCGAGCGGTCCGTACGCCAACGAGGACCTGCTGCCGGTCCCCGTCGCCAAGCGCACCTGGACCACGTACAACTTCTCCGCACTCTGGGTCGGCATGGCCCACAACACGGCCTCCTGGACCCTGGCCTCCGGGCTGATCGCGGTCGGCATGGACTGGAAACAGGCCGTGCTCACCATCGCCCTGGCCAACCTGATCGTCCTCGTCCCGATGCTGCTCACCGGGCACGCCGGACCCAAGTACGGCATTCCCTTCCCGGTCTTCGCCCGCGCCTCCTTCGGCGTGCGCGGCGCCAACCTGCCCGCCGTCGTACGGGCGCTGGTGGCCTGCGGCTGGTTCGGCATCCAGACCTGGATCGGCGGTGAGGCGATCTTCTTCCTCGCCGGCAAGCTGATCGGCGACAGCTGGGCGAACGCCTCGCACGTCGGCGGCTACGCCTGGACGATGTGGCTGTCGTTCGCGCTCTTCTGGGTGCTCCAGGTCGCGATCATCTACCGGGGCATGGAGACGATCCGCCGCTTCGAGAACTGGGCCGCGCCCTTCGTGATCGTCGGCGCCGTCGTGATGCTGATCTGGATGAGCAACAAGGCGGGCGGCCTCGGCCCGCTCTTCGACCAGCCCTCCAAGCTCGGCTGGGGCGGCGGCTTCTGGAAGATCTTCTGGCCGTCCCTGATGGGCATGATCGGCTTCTGGTCGACGCTCTCGCTGAACATCCCCGACTTCACCCGGTACGGGAAGAGCCAGAAGGCCCAGACACGGGGGCAGGCGCTCGGCCTGCCGACCACCATGACGCTCTTCGCCTTCCTCTCCGTCCTGGTGACCTCCGGCTCGCAGGCCGTCTACGGGCAGCCCGTCTGGGACCCGGTCCAGCTCGCCGCCAAGACGGACAACGTGGTCGGCCTGCTCTACGCCCTGGTCACCGTTCTCGTCGCGACGCTCTCCGTGAACATCGCGGCCAACCTGGTCTCGCCCGCCTTCGACTTCTCCAACATCGCGCCCCGGAAGATCAGTTTCCGTACCGGCGCCCTGGTGACCTGCGTACTCGGCGTGCTGATCTTCCCGTGGAAGCTCTACTCCGACCCGCAGGGCTACATCTTCACCTGGCTCGGCCTGGTCGGCGGTCTGCTCGGCACCGTCGCCGGCATCCTCATCGCCGACTACTGGATCCTGCGCCGCACCCGCCTCGACCTGACCGACCTGTACCGCACGGGCGGCCGTTACTGGTACGACGGCGGCTGGAACTGGCGGGCGGTCGCCGCCTTCCTCGTCGGCGGCGTCCTCGCGATCGGCGGCGCCAGCTTCAAGCCGCTGATCGACGGCCGTCCGATCCCGGCCCTGTCCTCGCTCGCCGACTACGGCTGGGCGGTGGGCCTCGGCACGTCCATGGCGCTGTACCTGGTGCTGACGAGGCTGGTACGGCCCAAGGAGGCGTGAGCGGGAGGCGCGGCGCGCGTACGAAGGGCAGCCGGTACGGCTACCGGCTGCCCTTCAGCGCGGTCACCGCGGCCTTCGCCGCCTGGATGGCACCCTTGTTGATCACGTCCGTGCCGGGTGCCTTCTTGGACTCGAAGTCGCTGCCGTTGTAGGTGACGACCACCAGGGCGTTGGAGACCTGGGCCATCACCACGCCCTCACGGGTCTGCTGCTTGTCCTCGGTGGTGAGGTTCACGACCGAGTAGCCGTTGTCGCCGAGGCCCGGCACGGCCCCGCCGCCGCTCTTCTCGGTGACCCGGTCCTTGTACTCCTTGGCGGCCGCCGCGTCCGTGTCCATGATCTCGAAGGAGACGTCGAGCCAGCGGTAGTCGTACCCCTTGAGCGCGTTCCAGGAGCAGGTACGGCGCAGCTTGGTGTCGGTGGAGGGGATCTCCTTGCCGGCCGTCTTCGCGCCCGGCACCAGTGACTTGACGGTGGCCACGGGGATACTGCCGCAGGGAGCGGGGGCGGCCGAGTACGTCTTGGCGGCGGCCGTCGAGGCGGACGACGTGGACGGGGCGTCGCTCCCCGACCCGCCGGCCGTCTGCTGGGCAGAGGTGTCACCGGAGGCGCTGGTGGACGTCGTCGTGTCCGGGCCCGACGCCATCACCCAGCCCGCACAGGCGAGTACGGCGACCGGCGTCAGGCGCGCGGTGAGGGCGAGCGGCAGTGGAAGAGAACGCAAGTCGCACTTCTCGCTGGGGGACGGTGTGCGGAGGAGTCCACACTGCGGACGGGACGCCAGTTTCACACGAGTCCCTGTGGGGCGGAAGTGGAATCGATGCCTTCCCTGTGGGCCGGGCCCGGCGCCCTGTTGACGGCGGCCGGGGGCCGTCCCCCTACATCCGGAATGTCGTGCGTCCGGGGTCCCTGCACATCCGGAATGTCGTGACTGCGGCCGGCCTTCGAGGGTGACCGGAGTCACCGTCACGCCGGTCCGGTGGCTCAGGCGCGCCGTGAGTTGCCGAACAGCAGCCGGTAGCCGATCAGCAGGACCAGGGAGCCGCCGATCGCCGCGCCCCAGGTGTAGAGGTCGAAGAAGTGGTTCTCGACCGGGCGGTCGAGGAAGCGGGCGGAGAGCCAGCCGCCCACGAAGGCGCCCGCGACCCCGATGAGGGTGGTGCCGATCAGGCCGCCCGGGTCGCGGCCGGGCAGCAGGACCTTGGCGATCCCGCCGGCGAGGAGACCCAGGACTATCCAGCCGATGATGCCCACGTTCGCTGTCCTCCAGTACGAATGCCGCGGAACGGGTACCGCTCCGCTGAATTGCGTTGTTGCGCAAGCTTATGAACGACGGCGGCCGTCGGCGACGCCCGGCGTCGAGCCGTCGATGATCTGTCACCCGCTCATGACAATGCGGGGGATATGTGAAGGGCGTTGTGGAGAGGTCGTGTGGGGGCCGTGATCGCACGGCTACACTGAGTGGGCGACAGTGCGGAGACAGTGAGGGGAGGGAACGGGCTGTGGGGGAGGACATCGGGGGCTTCACGGACCCGTCCGACGGGGTGCTGTCGGAGGCGGCCGCGGTGTTCGGGCTGCTCGCATCACCGGCCAGGCTGCACATCATGTGGGCGCTCTCCCAGGGCGAGAGCGATGTGACGTGCCTCGCGGACCGGGTCGGGGGTGCCCTGCCGGCGGTCAGCCAGCACCTGGCCAAGCTCAAGCTGGCCGGCCTGGTGCGGTCCCGGCGGGAGGGCCGGCGACAGGTCTACTACGTGGACGATCCGGACATCGTGACCGTGGTACGGGTCACCGTCGGACAGCTGACCGCGCGCTCGCACCAGGTCCCGGCGCCGGTGCGGCGGTTGTACGAGGCGGGCGCCTGACCGCTCGGACCCGGGCCGGAGCGCGGGGTGCGACGGCAGATGTGTCCGTGAGGTTTCATGAGATCCCTCACCTGTGAATTGGAGTGGGGTCTGTGCTGCGGGGGCTATGGATTTGTTAGATTGCGCAATCACGCAACCCGAACGGGCCCACCTCGTGCCCGACCGTGCCCGCAGACGGACCCGACCGTTCATGGGAGTGGAAGATGACCGACCCGTGGGACGGCCCGGGGGGCCAGGCCACGCGCAGCCGCACCGACCGGGTGCCCGGACAGCGTGGCGCCCTGCCCGACGGGACGCGGCCGACCGGTGGCCGTGCCGCCGCCCGGCAGGCGGCCAAGACCCGCGGTAACAGAAGTTCCCGGCGTGCCAGACCGGCGGGCCGCGGCAAGCGGGTCCTGAAGATCATCGGCCTGTGCACGGCCCTCCTGGTCCTGGTCACGGCCGGCGCCGGCTGGTGGTTCTACCAGCACCTCAACGGCAACATCAACAGCGTCTCCCTGGACGGCAAGGGCGGCACCGAGAAGGCCGACGCGTTCGGCCGGACCCCGATCAACATCCTGGTGATCGGCTCGGACGCGCGGACCAGCAAGACCGACTGCAAGCTCGGCGGCGGCTGCTCCCAGACCGGGGTGCAGACCGGTAACGGCAACGCGGACGT
Source organism: Streptomyces fuscichromogenes (assembly GCF_014645815.1). GTDB lineage: Bacteria > Actinomycetota > Actinomycetes > Streptomycetales > Streptomycetaceae > Streptomyces > Streptomyces fuscichromogenes. Next base: position 29,191 of record NZ_BMML01000018.1, read on the forward strand.
GGAGATGGTCGTCCACATATCCGCGGACCGCTCCAACGCGACGGTCATGAGCATCCCCCGCGACACCATGGTCGACGTCCCCGCCTGCAAGGACAGTTCGAGCGGCCAGTCCACCTCCGGCTACTACGGCCAGGTCAACAGCGCCCTCCAGTACGGCGCCGCCTGCCAGGTCGCCACCGTCCACCAGCTCACCGGCATCCCCATCGACCACTTCGTGAAGCTGGACTTCTCCGGCGTGGTCAAGATGTCCGACGCGGTCGGCGGCGTCTCCGTCTGCGTCAACAGCAACGTGTACGACACCTACTCGCACCTGAAGCTGTCCAAGGGCAGCCACACCCTCAAGGGGCAGGCCGCGCTGGAGTTCGTCCGCTCCCGGCACGGCTTCGGCGACGGCAGCGACCTCGGCCGTACCGTCTCCCAGCACATCTTCCTGAGCGCGATGATCCGCAAGTTCAAGAGCGCGGGCACGCTCACCGACCCCGCGGCGGTGTACAGCCTCGCGGACGCCGCCACCAAGGCGCTGACCGTCGACGACGAGCTCGGCACGGTCAAGAAGCTGATCTCGCTGGCGGCCGACGTGAACAAGGTCCCCACCAAGCGGATGACGTTCACCACCATGCAGACCGCGCCCGATCCGCAGAACAGCAACCGGGTGGTGGTGGGCGCGGGTGCCAAGGACCTGTTCGCCACCATGGCCAACGACCAGTCGCTGACCACCGGTTCGGGCAAGAAGTCCGCCGCCGCCTCGGCGACCGCGAGCGCGAAGCCGACGGCCACCGCGACCGTCCCGGCGGCCCAGATCGCCGTGACCGTCGAGAACGGCACCACCGTCACGGGCCGCGCCTCCGCCATCGCGAACTCCCTGATCTCCCAGGGCTTCAGCACCGGCACGAGCACGGCCAACGCCCCGACCTCCGCGACCACGACCACCCTGACCTACGGCAGCGGTGACAAGGCCGAGGCACAGACCGTCGCCAAGGCCCTCGACGTGCCGAGCTCGCACCTCAAGGCGGGCACCGGGACCGGCGTGATCCTGGTGATCGGCAGCGACTGGACCACCGGCACCTCCTACCCGGCCAGTTCCGGTGACACCAAGGCGGCCGTCTCCAACGCCAACGCCTCCACCGCCGACGACTCCAAGACCTGCGCCAAGGTCAGCCAGTACAAGACCGTCAGCCTCAACGGGATCCCCATGACACCGGCCCAGGCGTACGCGGCGGCGACCAGCAAGCCCGACTCCGACAAGTGACGGAGAGCGACCGGCACGCATCCGGCGAGCCGGTCGTGGCCCACCGACGGCCGGGACCCGCAACGGCGGCGACCGGCAGCGGAGTCCACCCGCCGAGCTGCCGCCGGCGCACCGCGACACCCCCTGGAACGCGCGGTGAGCGGGGACGGGATCGACGTCGCCGTACCCGGGGTGCCTGCCCGGATCGGTAGGCTGCTGTCCGATCGGTCCTTCCGAGGCTGACTGACGCACGCGAACGCCGAGGTGACAGATGCGGTTCAGCACCCGACCGACGCTCCAGGGAACCTTCGGGATGGTCTCGTCCACGCACTGGCTGGCCTCCCAGTCGGCGATGGCGGTCCTGGAGAACGGCGGCAACGCCTACGACGCGGCCGTCGCCGGCGCCTTCGTCCTGCACGTGGTCGAACCGCACCTCAACGGACCCGCCGGCGAGGTGCCGATCCTGCTCGCCCCGGCCGGCGGCGAGGTGCGGGTGCTGTGCGGGCAGGGCGTGGCCCCGGCCGGCGCCACCGTCGCCCACTACCGCGGGCTCGGCCTGGACCTCGTCCCCGGCACCGGCCCGCTGGCCGCGGCCGTCCCCGGCGCCTTCGACGCCTGGCTGCTCCTGCTGCGCGATCACGGCACCAAGCCGCTGGACGAGATCCTCCGGTACGCCATCGGGTACGCCGAGCACGGACACCCGCCCGTGGAGAACGTCGGTGCGACGGTGGAGAGCGTCCGCAAGCTGTTCGAGACCGAGTGGACGTCGTCGGCCGGGATCTACCTGCCCGGCGGCCGGGCACCCCGCACCGGGGAGCTCTTCCGCAACCCCGCCCTCGCCGCCACCTGGAGGCGGCTGCTCGCCGAGACCGCGGGCGCCGGGGACCGCGAGGCCCGGATCGACGCGGCCCGCGAGGTCTGGCGCACCGGCTTCATCGCCGACGCGCTGGTACGGCAGGCCGCCCGCCCCACCATGGACACCAGCGGCACCCGGCACACCGGCACCCTCACCGCCGCCGACCTGGCCGGCTGGTCCGCCGGCTACGAGAGCCCGGCGTCGTACGACTGGAACGGCTGGACCGTGTGCAAGGCGGGCCCCTGGAGCCAGGGTCCGGCCCTCCTCCAGCAGCTCGCCCTGCTGCCGCCCGAACTGCCCGCGTACGGGTCGGCCGACTACGTCCACCTCCTCGTCGAGGGCTGCAAGCTCGCCATGGCCGACCGCGAGGCCTGGTACGGCGACGCGGCGGAGGTGCCGCTCGCCGACCTGCTCTCGGAGCCGTACAACGCGGGGCGACGGGACCTGATCGGCGCCAAGGCCTCCCACGAGCTGCGGCCGGGCAGTCCCGGCGGCCGGGTGCCCCGGCTGACCGGCTACGCGCGCGTGGAGACGGGGCGGAGCAGCGCCTTCGACCCGATGGGTGCCGGTGAGCCGACCGTCGCGCAGGTCGCCGCCGACGGCGGCACCCGGGGCGACACCTGCCACCTGGACGTCGTCGACCGCTGGGGCAACCTGGTCGCGGCCACCCCGAGCGGCGGCTGGCTCCAGTCCAACCCCGTCGTCCCCGAGCTGGGCTTCCCGCTGGGCACCCGGCTCCAGATGGCCTGGCTGGAGGAGGGCCTGCCGAACTCCCTCACGCCCGGCCGCCGGCCGCGCACCACCCTCAGCCCGTCGATCGCCCTGCGCGACGGCGTCCCGGTGCTGGCCTTCGGCACGCCGGGCGGCGACCAGCAGGACCAGTGGCAGCTGCACTTCTTCCTCGCCGTCGCGCTGCGCGGCGAGGTCCGCGGCGGCCTCGACCTCCAGGGCGCGATCGACGCCCCGAACTGGCACAACGACAGCTTCCCCAGCTCCTTCTACCCGCGCGACCGGCGCCCCGGGAGCCTGACCGTGGAATCGCGCACGGACCCGGAGACCGTGGCGGAACTGCGGCGGCGCGGCCACGACGTGACGGTCGGGCCGGGCTGGTCGGAGGGCCGGCTGTGCGCGGTGGCCCGGAACCCGGAGACAGGAGTGCTGTCGGCGGCGGCCAACCCGCGCGGGATGCAGGGCTACGCGGTGGGGCGCTGATCGCGGTCCACCCGTCGGCGGCACCGGTTGTTCGCCCGCTTTCCATGTGACGTACATCCAACGGGCGGGGATTGTCAGTGCCGCGTGCTCTCATGGAGGCATGATCGAAGCAACGGAGACCATCGACGAGTTTCTCCTCCAGCACGCCGGTGACGTCGAGGACGCCATCCGCAAGGCCGCCCGGACCGAGATCCTGCCCCGCTGGCGCAGGCTCGCCGACCACGAGGTCGACCAGAAGAGCGGCCCGCACGACCTGGTGACGGACGCGGACCGGCTCGCCGAGCGCTATCTCACCGCGACGCTCGCCCCCCTCCTGCCCGGCTCCGTCGTGGTCGGCGAGGAGGCGGTGCACGCCGACCCGGAGACCTACGACGCGCTCCAGGGCGACGCGCCGGTGTGGATCGTCGACCCCGTCGACGGCACCCGCCAGTTCGTGCGCGGTGAGGACGGCTTCTGCACGCTGGTGGCGCTCGCCCACCGCGGCGTCCTGCTGGCCTCCTGGACCTACGCCCCGGCCCGCGAGCAACTCGCCACGGCGGTAAGGGGCAAGGGCGCCTTCCTGGACGGCGAGCGGCTGTTCGCCGGCGCGCCCGAGGCGGGCCGGGACCTCCGGATAGCCACCTCGCACCCGGACTACACGACCGACACGCAGAAGCGCGCGCTGCACGCCCTGTGGGTCGACGGCGTCGCCCCGCGCCCCTGCGGCTCCGCGGGTCTGGAGTATCTCGCCGTCGCCCGGGGCGAGTTGGATGCCACCGCGTTCTCCTGGGAGGCCGCCTGGGACCACGCCGCGGGGCTGCTGCTGGTCGAGGAGGCGGGCGGCGCCCACCGCACGCTCGCCGGCGAGCCGTTCCGGATCACCGGCGGCAACACCCTGCCGTTCACCGCGGCCCGCGACACGGCCACCGCCCACCGGATCGTGGACCTGCTGCGCAACCCGCACTGGTAACCCGAGCGAGGGAAGTGTCAGTCCTCCGGCATATCCTGAACCCGAGTGGCCATCGGCTGACGAAGGGGTCCGAAGGTGCCGTCGATGCTCGATGCGGTCGTGGTGGGGGCGGGGCCGAACGGCCTGACGGCCGCCGTGGAGCTGGCCCGGCGCGGTTTCTCCGTGGCGCTCTTCGAGGCGCGGGACACCGTGGGCGGCGGCGCCCGTACCGAGGAGCTCACACTCCCCGGCTTCCGGCACGACCCGTGCTCGGCGGCCCACCCGCTCGGCATCAACTCGCCGGCCTTCCGCGCCCTGCCCCTGGAGCGGTACGGCCTGGAGTGGCTGCACGCGGACCTGCCGATGGCGCACCCGTTCCCCGACGGCCGCGCGGCCGTGCTGGCCCGCTCCGTCGCGGAGACCGCGGCCTCCTTCGGACCGCGTGACGCGGGCACCTACCGCAGGCTGGTCGAGCCGTTCCTGCCCAAGTGGGACACCCTGGTCCGGGACTTCATGTCACTGCCGTCCACCGCGCTGCCGCGCGACCCGGTCACCCTCGCCCGGTTCGGCCTGGCCGGGCTGCCGCCCGCCACCCTGCTGCTGCGCCGCTTCCACGACGAGCGGGCCCGCACCCTCCTCGCCGGCCTCGTCGCCCATGTCATGGCCCCGCTCAGCGGCTTCGCGACCGGCGCCGTCGGCCTGGTCTTCGCGCTCGCCGCGCACGCCCGCGGCTGGCCGGTGGCCCGGGGCGGCTCCCAGGCCATCTCCGACGCCCTCGCCGCCTACCTCAAGGACCTCGGCGGCGCGATCCACACCGACTACGAGGTCAAGCGCCTCGACGACCTGCCGCCCGCCCGGTCGTACATCTTCGACACCTCGCCCACCGCCCTGGCCCGCATCGCCGGATTCGGCACCTACTACCAGGGCTACCGCTACGGCCCCGGCGTCTTCAAGATCGACTACGCGCTGGACGGGCCGGTGCCCTGGACGGCACCGGAGGCCCGCCGCGCCGGGACCGTGCAGATCGCCGCGGACAGCACGGAGATCGGCACCGCCCTGCGCGCCGCCGCCCGCGAGGGCCGCGCCCCCGACCGCCCCTTCATGATCACGGTGCAGCCGAGCGTCGTGGACCCGGGCCGCGCCCCCGAGGGCAAGCAGGTCTTCTGGGCGTACGCCCATGTGCCGAGCGGCTGGACCGGCGACCTCACCGAGGTGATGGAGCGTCAACTGGAGCGCTTCGCCCCGGGGTTCCGCGACCGCGTACTGGCCCGCGCCACCGCCGGACCCGCCGAACTCGCCGCCCGCAACGCCAACTACGTCGGCGGCGACATCGGCACCGGCGCGGTCTCCGGCCTCCAGATCATGCTCCGCCCCAAGCTGTCCCTGTCCCCGTACGGCACCCCGCACCCCGCCGTCTTCATCTGCTCGTCGGCCACCCCACCCGGCCCGGGTGTGCACGGCATGTCGGGGCACAACGCGGCGAAGGCCGTGTGGAGGAGGCTGCGCCAGTCATGACCCGTATCACTCTCGCCCAGGGCGACATCACCCGGCAGAGCGTCGACGCCATCGTCAACGCGGCCAACTCGTCCCTGCTCGGCGGCGGAGGCGTCGACGGCGCCATCCACCGCCGCGGCGGCCCCGCCATCCTCGCGGACTGCCGCAGGCTGCGCGCCTCCCACTACGGCAAGGGCCTGCCCACCGGACAGGCCGTCGCCACCACGGCCGGCGACCTCGACGCCCGGTGGGTCATCCACACCGTCGGCCCCGTCCACTCGCAGAGCCTGGACCGCTCCGAGCTGCTGGCCTCCTGCTACCGCGAGTCCCTCAGGCGCGCCGACGAACTCGGTGCCCGCACGGTCGCGTTCCCCGCCATCTCCACCGGGATCTACGGCTGGCCGATGGACGACGGCGCCCGGATCGCCGTCGAGACGGTCCGGGACGCGGACACCGCCGTCGAGGAGGTGCGGTTCGTGCTCTTCGACGAGCAGGCCTACGAGGCGTTCGCCCGGCAGCTGCCCTGACGGCACACGGCACACGGCACGGGGTGCCGTCGCACCGCCCGCCCCGCACCCTGGACGGCAGGGAAAGGAGCACGCCATGCCGACCAGGGGGCGACCGCGGCGCCACGGGTCCGGACCCGGTGCGTCCCGGCCCGGTGCGTCCCCGCACGGTGCGTCCCGGCTCGGTGCGTCCCCGCCCGGCGGGTCCCGGTTCGGCGTGTCCCGGTGGCGTGAGCGGACCGCACGCCTGGTCGCCGCCGCGAAGACCGCCCACCGGCGGGCGGAGACCAGGTTCCCCGTCGTCACGCACCTGGCCGATCGCATGGTGTCCGTGAACATCTTCGACACCGCCACCCGCCTGGCCGCCCAGTGCTTCCTGACCGCCGTCCCGCTGCTCTTCGTGTTCGCCGCCTACGCCCCACCGGTGGTCCGGGAGCAGCTGCTCCGCGCCATGCGCTCGGTGTTCGGACTGGACGGCCCGGTCGACACCGGGGTCCAGCAGCTGATGCAGCCCCCGAACGAGAGCCTGCGGCAGACCACCGGCGTGATCGGCGTACTCATGGTGCTGATCTCGGCGACCGCCGTCAGCCGGGCCGTACAGCGGCTGTGCAAACGCGCCTGGGAGATCCCCCGGGGCGGCATCCGGGTCGCCCCCTGGCGCTGGGTGGCCTGGCTCGCCCTGTGGATCGGCGCCCTGCTCGTGCAGGGCACCCTGCACAACGGCCTCGGCCTCGGCGTCTGGCTGGGCATCCCGGTCACCCTCCTCTGCCAGACCGGCCTGTGGTGGTGGACCCAGCACCTGCTCCTCGGCGGCCGGATCGGCTGGCGGCCCCTGCTGCCCGGTGCCCTGATCACGGCGGCCGCCCTCACCGCCCTGACCGCGATCGCCCGGCTCTACCTGCCGCGCACGCTGGACCGCACCGTGGCCGAGTACGGCTCGGTCGGCTCGGTGTTCGTGCTGCTGTCCTGGCTGATCGTGGTCTGCCTGACCGCCACCGTCAGCGTCAGCACCGGAGCCGTCCTGGCCCAGGAACCGTTCCTCGCCACCCGCCTGGGCAGCCCACCGCCCCGCGAGGACCGGGACCCGCGCCCGTCCTGACGCCGGGCCGCGGCCCCGTGCGCCCTGCGCGCCGGCCGCAGGACTGGGATCCTGATGGGGTGGAGCGCCGACCACGGCCGACCGGAACCGGGAGGTGATCTCCGTGGCCGCGAGGGACGACAGCGCACGGGGACCGGCCGTCGGGTACGCCGACCCGCTGGGGGAGCCGTTCCTGCGCACCCGGTTCGCGGTGCCGGCCAGACCCGCCACCTTCGTGCGCAGACCCAGGCTGACCGCACACCTCGACCAGGCCCTCGACACCCCGCTGACCATGGTCAACGGCGCGGCCGGCGCCGGGAAGACCCTCCTCGTCGCCGACTGGGCCGCCCGGCTCGGACAACCGGTCGCCTGGCTCACCAACGAGGCGGGCGACCAGGACCCCGGCAAGTTCTGGGCCTATGCGCTGCACGCCCTGCACACCGCCGGAACACCGCTGTCCGCCGGAGTCGGCGGCTCCCCCGGGGACCTCCGCATGGTGGACCACCGGCTGCTGGCCCGCCTCGCCGACGAACTGAACGGCCGCGACCGGCCCGCGATCCTCGTCCTCGACGAGTTCGACCGGCTGGCCGCCCCGGAGACGGCCGAGCAACTGGAGTTCGTCCTCCACCACGCCGGCCAGGGTCTGCGGCTGGTCCTCGTCACCCGCACCGAACCCCTGCTGCCCCTGCACCGCTACCGGGCGGCGGCGGCCATGACCGAGATCAGGAACCACGAGCTGGCCTTCACCCCCGAGGAGGCCGCCGACCTGCTGGCGCGGCACGGCCTGCGGCTGCCCGCCGAAGCCGCCCGCGCCCTGGTGGAACGCACCGGGGGCTGGGCGGCCGGACTGCGCCTGAGCGCCCTGGCCGCCCAGCAGAGCACGGACCCGGAGACGTACCTCAAGGAGTTCGAGGCCGGCCACAGCACCATCGCCGACTTCCTCCTCGCCGAGGTGGTCGGACGGCAGCCGCCCGAGACGCAGGACCTGCTGCTGCGCGTCAGCGTCCTGGACCGGTTCGGCCCCGAGCTGGCGGAGGCCCTGACCGGCCGCCCCGACGCCGGGCCGCTGCTGGCCGGGCTGTGCCGGCAGAACGCCTTCGTCGAGGACCTCGGACACTCCTGGTACCGGCTGCGTCCGCTGTTCGGGGAGATCCTCCGGGTCCATCTGCGGGCCCGCGACCCGGGGCTCGAACCCGAACTGCACCGGCGCGCCGCGTGGTGGCTGCGGGCCCACGGCGCCGTGCCCGAGGCGCTGGCCCACGGCGCGGCGGCGGCCGACTGGGAGTGCACCGCGGGCGCCCTCGTCGACGACCTGGCGATCGGCCGGCTCCTCACCGGCCTGCGCGCCGACGACCTCACCGAACTGTTCTCCGGGATGGGCCCGGAGGCCGGCGGACCGGCCGTGGACCTGGTGCGGGCGGCCCGCGAGCTGTCCGAGCACGATCTCGACCACGGCCTGGCCCACCTCGGCCGCGCCGAGCAGAGCCTGGCCACCGGAGCGGCCGCCGCCGCGGGCCGGCTGAGCTGTGTCCTCCTGGAGTCCCTCGCGGCCAGGCTGACCGGTTGCCCGGACCGGGCCGAGCGGGCGATGGCGGACGCCGCGCCACTGCGCCGCGAGGTGCCCGCCCACCTCCTCGCCAAGCACCCCGAACTCACCGCCCTGCTCCTCAGCCACCTGGGCTCGGCCCGGGTGTGGGCCGGGCACTTCGACGCGGCGCGCGCCGCCCTGACCGAGGTGGCCGACCTCCCCGGCGGCGCCCTGACCGAACTGCCCCGGGAGGACTGTCTCGGGCACCTGGCCCTGATCGACTACTTCGACGGCTGGCTCGACCTGGCGGAGCGCCGGGCCCTGGCCGCGACCGACGCGACACGGCACTGCGGCGGACGCCCGTTCCCCGGCGCCGGGCTCGGGCAGCTGGTGCTGGCCGCCGTGGCCGTCGACCGCGACGAACTCTGCCGGGCCCGGTCCCTGCTGGACGAGGCAGCCGAGTCCGGTCCCGGCCCCGGTGTGCCCGACCCGGTCACCGAGGCGTGCCGGGCCCTGGTGACGGGACGGCTGCACCGCGCCCTCGGCGACGCCCGGACCGCCGCGAACGCGGCCGATCCCGCCGTACGGGCCGAGGTGACCTCGCCCTGGGCCCGAGCCGACGCGGCCCTGGCCGTGGCGGCGGTCCTGCTCGCCGACGGCCGTCCCGGCCCGGCCGCCGAGGTGCTGGCCGGGATCGGCCGGCCCGGCGGACCGGTGTGCGCCGCGGACGTCGCGTGGGCGCAGCTCGCCGCCGGCCGCCGCGAGGAAGCCGTGGGGGCGGCCGACCGGCTGTGCACGGAGACGGAAGGCCGGACCGGCCCCGGGGTCACGGTCCGGGCCACCCTGGTGCGGGCCCGCGCCGCGGCCGAGGCGGGCGACACCGACACCGCCCGCAAGCTGCTCGCCCGAGCCCTCCTGGAGGCGCGCCGGGACCGGCTGCGACGCCCGTTCCTCGACGCCGGGCCGGGAATCCGCCGTCTCCTGGACACCCCGCCGCTGCACGGCCTGGCCGCGGGCTGGCTGCACGGCGACGGCCCCGGCGCCGATGCCCCGCCGCTGCTCGTCGAGGAGCTGAGCGGCCGGGAGCGCGAGGTGCTCGCCCGGCTGGCGCAGATGATGTCCACCCAGGAGATCGCCGCCGATCTGTACGTCTCCGTGAACACGGTCAAGACGCACCTCAAGAGCGTCTACCGGAAACTCGGCGTGGGCCGGCGGGGCGACGCGGTGCGCCGGGCCCGCGAGCGCGGACTGCTGTGACCTCCGCCCGCCCCGGACCCGGTTCACCTGCGCCGGGTGAGGCCGGCGGGCGGCCGCGGGGAGCAGGATCACGGAACAGACCGCAGCAGACCCGCGGCGGGAGACGGTTCATGCGCTACGAGATCCGCGTCGAAGGGACCATGTCGGAGACGCTGACCCGGGCCTTCCCGGAGATGGAACACGTGACGATGTCCGGCCAGACGGTCCTGTTCGGCCCCGTCGTCGACGAGGCGCATCTGTACGGCCTGCTCAACCGCTGTCTGTCGCTCGGACTGCGGGTCGTGGAGATGCGGCGCCTGCCGGAGTGACAGGGCCGCCGGCACGGCGGAGCGGCGCACGATCACCCGCCCCGGGTGAGGAACCCCGGCGCCCGCCGTGCGCACGCTGGGACGGCAGGGCGCGGCCGACCGGCCGGCGCCGTGGACGGAGGACGTACATGAGTGCGCAGACCTACCTCGCATACGACTATCCGCTGCTGAGCGCCTTCTGGACGATGCTCTGGCTCTTCCTGTGGATCATGTGGCTCGTCCTGCTGTTCCGGGTCATCGTGGACATCTTCCGCGACGACTCGATGGGCGGCTGGGCCAAGGCCGGCTGGCTGGCCCTCTGCATCGTGGTCCCCTTCCTGGGCGTCCTGGTCTATGTGATCGCCCGCGGCAAGGGCATGGGACAGCGGGAGATCTCCCAGGCCCGCGACCAGCAGAAGGCGTTCGAGTCGTACATCCGGCAGACCGCCCAGGGCGGCTCCGCGCAGAGCAGCAGCGTCGACGAACTGGCCAGGCTCTCCGAGATGAAGTCCCGCGGTGACATCTCCGACGAGGAGTTCCGCAAGGCCAAGGCACTGGTCCTGGGCGGCTCCGGGCCGGCCGAGCGCACCGGCTCGGCCGAGCGCTCCGGCTCGGTGCCCACCGCCCACGGGCGCTGAGCACCCCCTCCGAGAACGAATCGAGGCAGCCGAATGACCGCGACACATCCCGCGCACCACCCGCACCAGCACACCGCCAAGATGGCCTGGGCCGGAGGACTGACCGCCTTCGCCGGCGTCATGCTCCTGATCGCCGGACTGCTCGCCGTGTTCCGGGGCATCATGGCGATCGCCCAGGACGACGTCTTCGTCACGACACCCAACTACGTGTTCAAGTTCGACCTCACCAGCTGGGGCTGGATCCACCTGGTCCTGGGCGTGATCGCCGTGGTCGTCAGCATCGGCCTCTTCCAGCCGGCCGCGTGGGCCCGGGGCGCCGGTGTGGCGATCGCCGCGCTGGTGATCATCGCCAACTTCCTGTCCCTGCCGTACTACCCGGTCTGGTCCGTCGTGATGATCGCGCTGTCCGGGTTCATCATCTGGGCCCTGTGCGTGGTGCGGGGCGACGACTCGGCGGACACCGGCACGGGCACGGACCTGGGCTGACGGCCCGGCCGCTGTCCGCGCCCCGCGTGCGGGACTCCGCTCATGCCGAGTCCCGCACGATGTCGCGCGCCGGCGTCGGCACCAGATGGGTTCGTGCCGCGCGGCGGAACGCCGGGAACAGGGGGTGCGGGTCGCCGCTCCGGGCGGCGACGACCACCTGGAGGGGGGTCGCGTCCTCGATCGGGACGACGACGATGTCCGGCCGCAGGTTGCCGCGGAAGCCGGCCGGCGCCAGGGACACCACCTCACCGCTCGCGACCAGCTCCAGCTTGTCCTCCAGCGTGTCCACCAGGGCGCCCAGGTTGGTGTGGCCGGGGGGATTGGCCCCGATCCGGTCGGCGCCGGTGAAGCGGGGGAGCGGCTCGTCGGCGAAGTCCGCGAGGGTGACCGACGCCCTGCCGGCCAGCCGGTGGCCGAGCGGCACCAGCAGGACGCGCGGTTCGTCGTAGAGGACCGTGATGTCCAGGCCGTCCGCGGAGAACAGGAACCGGGTCACCACCACGTCGACCCGGTGGTCCAGCAGCGCGCCGCGGGGTTCGTTCCAGTCCACGTGCAGGGTGCGGACGTCGGCCTCCGGATGGCGGTGGCGCAGTTCGCGCACGGCCGGGGTGACGATCTGGTGGGTGGTGTAACCGACGGTGAACGGGCCGTGCCCGGCCGCCGACCGGGCGCTCGCGGCGGCCCGCGCGGCGCTCCGCAGCAGCTCCCTGGCCTGCGGCAGGAAGGTCTCCCCGGCCTCGGTGAGCCGGGTGCCGCGCGGCGTGCGGTCGAGCAGCCGGACGCCCAACTCCCGCTCCAGGCGCCGGATCTGACGGCTCAGCGACGGCTGCGCGAGATGCAGCGCGTCGGCCGCGCGGCCGAAGTGCAGTTCCTCGGCGACCACGGTGAAGTAGCGCACCAGGCGCAGCTCCAGGTCCACCTGCGGTACGAAGGAGTCGGGCACGCCTCGACTGTACTCCCGCCGCCGTGAGCTGCGGTCATGACCGGACGGGCATCACCGGGTGCGGAACGGGTCTTGGACCGGGGGCCGGGGTCCGGCGCAGGCTGGAGTCATCCCAGCCATTCACTCTCCGTGAGGTGATCTGTCATGCGTGTGTTCGTCACCGGTGCCACCGGGTTCATCGGCAGCGCGGTCGTCCGCGAACTGCTCGGCGCCGGCCACCAGGTGCTCGGCCTGGCCCGCTCGGACGCGGCCGGGACGGCCCTGAAGGAGGCGGGGGCGCAGGTGCACCGCGGCGACCTGACCGACATCGACGGCCTGCGGGCCGCCGCGGAGGCGACGGACGGGGTGATCCACACGGGCTACCACCACGACTTCTCCGACATGCCGGGTGCCCTCCGCATCGAACTCGGCGCGCTGAAGGCCTTCGGCGACGCGCTCGCAGAGTCCGGCCGGCCCCTCGTCGTCACCTCCGTGACCGGTCTCCTCACCCCCGGTCGCCTCGGCACCGAGGCGGACACGCCCGACCCGGCGGGCCCCGGTGCCCACCGGGCCGAGGCGGAGCGCGCCGCGCTGGCCCTGGCCGACCGCGGGGTGCGGGTGTCGGCGATCCGGCTCCCCCAGGTGCACGGAGCCGGTGACCACGCCTTCGTCCCGCTGCTGATCGGCACCGCCCGCACCAAGGGCGTCGCCGCCTACCTGGGTGACGGCACCAACCGCTGGTCGTCGGTGCACCGCCTCGACGCCGCCACCCTGTACCGCAAGGCCCTGGAGGCGGCCCCGGCCGGAGCCGTGCTGCACGCGGTCGCCGACGAGGGCGTCCCGCTCCGCGCCGTCACCGAGGTCATCGGCCGCCGCCTCGGCCTGCCGGTCGTGTCCCTCACCGGGGAGGACGCGGCCGACCACTTCGGCTGGATGGCGGCCTTCGTCGGCAACGACAACCCGACGTCCGGCGCCGCGACCCGCGAGCGGTACGACTGGCGGCCCGCGCAGCCGGGACTGCTGGCCGACCTGGACCAGGACCACTACTTCGGCTGAGTCTGCCGCGGGCTCAGGTCAGCCCACCTTCGTGTCGGATTCCCGCCAGCATCGGCCACCCCCGGTGGCCGATGCTGGACGCATGCAGAAAGGGATGCACCTCGACCGCGAGCACTGTGTACGAGCCGTGCAGTCGAAGGACGCGCGGTTCGACGGCTGGTTCTTCACGGCCGTCCTGACCACCCGTATCTACTGCCGGCCCAGCTGCCCGGTGGTACCGCCCAAACCCCAGAACATGACGTTCTACCCGAGCGCGGCCGCCTGCCAGCAGGCCGGGTTCCGGGCCTGCAAGCGCTGCCGTCCCGACACCAGCCCCGGCTCCCCGGAATGGAACCAGCGTGCCGACCTGGTCGCCCGTGCCATGCGGCTGATCGCCGACGGGGTCGTGGACCGCGAGGGCGTCCCCGGCCTCGCCGCCCGCCTCGGCTACAGCCCCCGGCAGGTGGAACGCCAACTGCTCGCCGAACTCGGCGCCGGCCCGCTGGCCCTCGCCCGCGCCCAACGCGCCCAGACCGCCCGCCTGTTGATCGAGACGACCCCGCTGCCGATGGCGGAGATCGCCTTCGCGGCCGGCTTCTCCTCGATCCGCACGTTCAACGACACCGTCCGCGAGGTCTTCGCCCTGTCCCCGAGCGAGCTGCGCGCCCGCCGCCCCAGGTCGGCGCGGCACGCCCCGGGCGCGCTCACCCTCCGGCTGCCCTTCCGCGCCCCCCTCAACCCCGACAACCTCTTCGGCCACCTCGCGGCCACCGCCGTACCCGGCGTCGAGGAGTGGCGGGACGGTGCCTACCGGCGCACCCTGCGGCTGCCGTACGGCCACGGCATCGCCGCCCTCGCCCCGCAGCCCGACCACATCGCCTGCCGGCTCACCCTGAGCGACCTGCGCGACCTGCCCGTCGCCATCAGCCGCTGCCGGCGGATGCTCGACCTGGACGCCGACCCGGTCGCCGTCGACGGCCGGCTGCGCATGGACCCCTTCCTGGCACCGCTGGTCGACAAGGCGCCGGGACGACGGGTGCCGCGCACGGTCGACGAGGCGGAGTTCGCCGTCCGCGCCGTGCTCGGCCAGCAGGTGTCCACGGCTGCCGCCCGCACCCACGCGGCCCGCCTGGTGACCGCCCACGGCACCCCGGTGGACGACCCCGAGGGCGGCCTCACCCACCTCTTCCCGTCCCCCGAGGCGCTCGCGGACGTGCCCCCGGACTCGCTGGCGATGCCCCGCAGCCGCCGCACCACCTTCACCACACTGGTCGGCCGACTCGCGGACGGCACCATCCAGCTGGGCGTCGAGAGCGACTGGGCGGAGGCGCGCGCCAAGCTGCTCGCCCTCCCCGGCTTCGGACCCTGGACCGTCGACGTCATCGCCATGCGCGCCCTCGGCGACCCGGACGCCTTCCTCCCCACCGACCTCGGCATCCGGCGCGCCGCCCAGGAGCTGGGCCTGCCCGGCACCCCGGCCGCCCTCACCGCACGTGCGGCCGCCTGGCGTCCCTGGCGGGCCTATGCCGTCCAGTACCTGTGGGCGACCGACAGCCACCCGATCAACTTCCTCCCCGTATAAGGACGTTGCTGTGAAGAACCACACCGTGACCGACAGCCCCTACGGCCCCCTCACCCTGGTGGCCGAGGACGGCAGCCTCTGCGGCCTCTACATGGAGGACCAACGTCACCGCCCGCCCGAGGAGACCTTCGGCGACCGCGACGACGACCTCTTCACCGAGACCGAGGAACAACTGGCCGCCTACTTCCACGGCGAGTTGAAGGAGTTCACCCTCGAACTGCGCCTGACCGGGACCCCGTTCCAGCGCAGCGTCTGGGAACAGCTGCGCCTGATCCCCTACGGAGAGACCCGGTCGTACGGCGAACTGGCCGAAGCCCTCGGCAATCCGCGGGCCTCGCGCGCGGTCGGCCTCGCCAACGGGAAGAACCCGATCGGCATCATCGTCCCCTGCCATCGCGTCATCGGCGCGGGCGGCGGTCTCACCGGCTACGGCGGCGGCCTGCCCCGCAAGCAGCGGCTGCTGGACTTCGAACGGGGTGCGGGGCTCTTCTGACGGCACCGGTCGCCCAGCACCCTGCTCAGACGGACGTCGGCGGCCTGCCGGTCGATCGCGACGCCGCCGTGTTCGCCCGGCATCGCCCAGGACCGCGTCCACTGTTACGCGTGTGTCTGTTTCGCGGTGAGCGGTTCGCAGTGACCAAGTGAACGGCCCGCGCAGTGGACAGATTCTCATACATGCATAAAGTCTCCCATCCTGAGCCTTTGGTTGACGTAGCCTGGAGCGTTACAGAGTGAGTTGGTCCGAGGGCGGGCCGACTGTGGGGCAGGACGTCGATGGGTGAGGGGGCAGCCATGGCTGACGACCGGGACGAGGTTTTCTGGCGCAGGAGCAGCTACAGCGCATTCGAAGAGGCCAACTGTTGTGAAGTGGCCTTGCTCTCCGGGAAGACGTGGGTGTGTGACTCGAAGTGTCCGAGCGTCGCGTTGCTGGTCTTCACCCAGGATGCTTGGCGCCCTGCACTGGAATTCTTCTCGTCGTGGAACAGCGAATAGGCGAGTATGCATGTGAAGGCCGTGGGCGGAGACCACATAGAATTCGGATCCAGCGGCACTTTCGGCGAAGCGATAGGAAAGGTGGAAAACCACTACTATCGAGGCCCTGTGCCCATGGCGGAGGCTTCCTTGCCGCCCGTATCGAATAGCTTCTCGGGGCGCCTGGATGAACTTGACGAAATCCTGCGCTTATTACGTCCCAACGAAGGCGGTGGTCGCGAACCCGCTGTCCTCGTCTCTGCCGTTTCAGGCCTCGGCGGCATCGGAAAAACGGCCTTGGCGGTGGTCGCGGCCCGGCGCGCCGTGCGTGAGGGATGGTTCCCCGGCGGGGTAATATTCATGGATCTTCGAGGGTATGACGAAGCCCCGGCGGGTCCGGATCAGGTCGCTCTTGCACTTCTTGAAGCGCTTGGAATCCGAGACCTAGAGCTTCCGAACAGCACAATGGCTCGCTATGCCCTGCTCCGAACTCTGCTCAACAAAAAAGAAGAACCGATGCTTCTGCTTCTGGACAACGTTTCACATCCTGAGCAGATTATGCCTGTCCTTCCTGAGTCCGCCAGGCATCGGGTATTGATCACATCTCGGCACAGAATTCCACAAGTCGGAGCGCGACTTGTCCCTCTTGGGGCACTCGAAGACGATGCGGCGAATTCGCTGCTCGATCGAGCTTTACGTGTCGCTACGTCCGAAAATGATACGCGGATCGCCGACGATTCAGCTGCTGCTATGCAGTTGATCGAGGCCTGCGGTTCCCTCCCGCTGGCCCTTCAGATTGCTGTCGCGCTCCTCGCAATGGATGCGAGAATGAGCGTTCGGGAATTGGCTGAGGAGATTTCCCTCGATCGACTCGAAGACGGAAGCCGCAGCGTTCGGGCCACTTTTTCCCTCTCGTACCACCGGTTGCAACCCGAGCAAGCACACCTTTTTCGGATCCTGTCGATCGCTCCCGGCGTGGACATCGGTATGGATGGCATTGCATCACTTCTCGGCGGGCAGAAGTCGGTCCGTCCGGTCCTGGCCGCCCTGCATCGTGCGCATCTGGTTGAAACAGGCTTACGCCCCGGGCGTTGGCGCATGCATGACCTGGTTCGAGAGTATGGCTCCGAGTTGATATCGGAAGCCGAGCGCGAAGAGGCGGAGGGGCGCATACTGGATTATTATGACCGATGTATGTGTGAAGCCGTTTCGTATGTTCGACCCCTCCCTACGGATGCGATTCCCGTTATATTCAACAGCCGAGCCCAGGCTTTGGAGTGGCTGGATCGTGAGCGTACAGGATTGGTGTCGGCGACCGAGCTGTCCGGTAATATCGTTCATTCGGAAAAAGTCGTTCATATGGCTCTCAGGATGTGGCGTTACCTGGTTTTTCGTCGGTACTTTGAGGACTATGCGACGGTGAGCTCCGCCGCCCAGCAGGCCGCCAGCCGCGTGGGAGACGTGGATGGCGAGGCCAAGGCGTGGAACAACCTGGGATGTGCTTTTCTGGAGCTTGGGCACGTGCAGAAAGCCATTGATGCCCATAGCCGTGCGCGCGACATTCTCCGGGCGATGCCGAATGGCATTGGAGAGGCAAGTGCGCTGAACAATCTGGGTGTCGCATTTCGAGAGGCTGGGCAGCTGGATTCATCTATAGCGGCTCACGAGCGTGCGCGAGACCAGTTCCATGATCAAGGAATGAGTATAGGGGAGGCGGGAACCTGGGATAATCTCGGAGTGTCGCTGCGAATGAAAGGCAGGACCGTCGAAGCGAAAGCGGCTCATCATCGGGCCTACGAAATATGTAATTCAATTTACAATGACCTGGGCAAGTGCAGAGCTCGCCACAACTTGGGTCTAGATCTGGTTGCGTGCGGTCAAATGGAGGAAGCCTGCGCAGCGTACGAAGAGGCCGCCGAGATCGCCACCAGCTTGGAAGACTTCTTCTACCTGGGTGAAATATTACGCGATCTGGCATGCGGACTGCACGCTGTGGATGACGTGGTTTCAGCGCGTGCCGCCTGGAACCGGGCAGCGTCGGCCTTCGAGACCGCCGGAGCTCACGCCGAGGCTTCCGATGCGCGTTCCCTGGCTGCCCGCGACGCATAACACTTTTGTACTGGAAGATTCCGATTGCTGTCGAATACCGGCGTCTCAAGGTGTGGGCGTCTGTGACACGACGAGGTCCGAGTCTGTGCCGAACCGGTATCGGCGCCGGCGCCACTTCGGCTCAAAGTGGCTCGAGGGCATGGGAGTTGTTCAGCAGAGGCCGTGTAATGTCCTGTCGTGTGCTGGCTGAACAACGACATCAACTCATCCTGCAGGCGTTGAGATCCGGTGGCACCGTCACCGTGACCGAACTTGCGGATCGTCTGGAAGCCAGTGCCGCGACCGTCCGTCGTGATCTCCTCAAGCTGGAGGAGGACGGGTTGCTCACGCGAGTCCACGGCGGGGCGGTCGTCGAGGAGGATCCCGCGCCGTTCACCGAGGCCGCCGAAGCCCAGCCGGATGCGAAGGACGCCATAGCCGCCCAGGCGGCCACGATGATCGAGGACGGTCAGTCGGTCATCCTTGACTCCGGATCGACCGTCTACCGTCTGGCCCGCCGGTTGCACGGGCGCCGGATCACCGTGATCACCAACAACCTGGCGGTGTACGAGGAACTCGTCCGGGACGAGAGCGTCGAACTCATGCTGCTCGGCGGCATGGTAGTACGAGAGTCGCGCATGCTGGACGGCTTCATGGCGGAGGACAACCTGCGTCAGGTGCACGCCGACTGGCTCTTCATGGGAGCGTGCGGCGTCCGCGCGGGCGCCCAGGTCATGGACACCACGGTCGCCGAAGTGCCGGCCAGACGGGCCATGATCGCCGCCAGCGACAGGGTGGCTCTCCTTGTGGACGACACTAAGTTCCCCGGAACCGGCATGGTCAGGATCTGCGGTCCGGAGGACCTGGATGTCGTCGTGACCAACGCGCCTTCCGGCACCGCTGTCCGGACGGCGTTGGAAGAAGCGGGTGTGGCCGTGGTGCAGGTGGGCATCGTCGGAGCCTAGGAGCCGTTCTCCGTGCTCAGCCGTCGTGTCAGCTTCGGCAGCGCGGTGCCGATGGGTTCTCGGACGATTTCGTCGGCGCGGTCGTCGTACGGTGTCGGCTCGGCGTTGACGATGATCAGCCGGGCCCCGTGGTCGGCGGCGACACCGGCGAGGCCGGCGGCGGGCTGCACCTGGAGGCTGCTGCCGACCGCGATGAACACCGTGCAGGCCTTGCTGATGACGAGGGCCTCACCGAGTACGGCCGGATCCAGCTGCTCCCCGAACATCACCGTCGCCGATTTCAGGATTCCGCCGCACTCCAGACACGGCGGATCCTCCTCGCCGGCCGCGACCCGGGCGAGGGCGTCCTCCATCGGACCCCGCGCCTGACACTTCGTGCACACGACACTCCGCGCGCTGCCGTGCAGTTCCAGCACCTTGCGGGCGGGCATACCACCGAGCTGATGTAGTCCGTCGACGTTCTGCGTGATCACTCTGACCGGCACGCCGGACCACTCCAACTCGGCCACCGCCCGGTGCGCGGCGTTCGGCTCGGCCTGGAGCGTGCGGTTCCTGCGGCGCATCTGCCAGGACCGGCGCCGGATCTCCGGGTCGTTCATGTAGTACTCGTACGTCACGAGCTTCTCGGCCCCGGGATCCTTCCGCCACAGCCCGTCGGGCCCGCGATAGTCAGGGATCCCGGAATCGGTGGAGATGCCTGCGCCACTCAGGATGGCGACGAGAGGCTTGTTCATGGGCCGAGACTAGGACGCCTGCGCGGAGAGTGGCGAACGGATATCAGGGACCGAGGGGCACGCGGTATCAGCGTCATGGCAGACGTGCCCCCACCGCCTGGGCGGGCGCACCGCGCAGAAGCTGCCGGAACCGAGTTCATCGGGGTCGACCCGACAGCGAAGCGCCACCGCACTGTCACGGGCAGGTGGTGTTCGACTGACCCTGGATGTGGGCGTCCGCGTAGTCCGCGATTTTCACCCACTCCGTGGTCTTGCCGCGGCGGTCGTACGTGCGGGTGAAGTTGGTGATGCTGTCGAAGTAGACCTTGTAGCACCAGCCGGCGTCGATCTGCAGGACGTCCCAGTCCTGATTCTCCGGAGTGTGCTCGTGGCCCAGCAACAGATACTGCTTCTGAGCCACGCCGTCGCTGCTGCAACTCGGCCGCGTGGTGGTGGCGTCTCCGGTGGAACCGCTGGAGGTGCACCAGTTGAAGAGTGCGGTCGCGGTCGCCCCTGTGTCGTTGTACGTGGACGAGCATCCGGCGATGCTGCAGTTCGGGCCGGCGTAGGCCGGGGTGGGACTAGCGATCCCGGCGATCGCGAGCACCGAGACGATCGCCACCGCCCGGCTCCGGTTGAACTGGAAGAACTTGAGCGCCTGCATGTCTGGCCTTCCCCGTCTGGCACTGGTCAGCCCGCATGCTAGCCATCAACTGATCGAACTGGAAAGAAAGTTGCTAATCCGAGCCCATGCCAGTGGTGCACGGGGTGGCCCGCCGTCGCGCGCATGGGGGAGGGGGACTCCAGAGCACCACGCGGACAGCACCGACCAAGGCGCAAGGTTCCGAGCCCTCGAAGGTCGTACTCCGCCGCCCGCCGAGGGACTGTCACCCGAAGACCCTGTGCGACGGCTCAGGCCTCTCCTGACGAGCGAACCGATCGGCCGCCTTCAGATGCATTCGCTTTCGTCCCCGATGTTTTCCCTGAAGGCCTTATGATGACTGTTGATGCCTGAGCGTCGTGTCCTGCTTGTCCTCGCTCCACCCTGATATGGGTGCGCTCACCTACGTCAATGCAATTCCTGCAGCAAGCAGACCAAATCCCTGGGGACCCCCAGAAGCGGACCATGGATCGCCTGCGGGAGGTGACCAGTCCGGACCCGCGGGAGCCCAGCCGACGGCATTGAAGGAGAACGCCGCAACGTCGAGCCCTGGACAAGCCGACCCTCGCGAAGCAAAAGATCACGCTTGCGGTCGCACCGGCTGCCAACATCCCGCCTGCCCACTTGATGAACCGAGGTGACATGCGATCACTGCCTCCGTGAGGGCGTGAATTACTAACGGCAATCTCTGATTGTTTCCTTTGAGATCATCCAATCCTCCGACCTTACAAGAATGGTCAACCCTGGAGGATGGGTCAGGTGCCGGCGTGTGAGATTAAAAGGGCGCGCATAAAATTTCGAAATGCGACCCCGGTGTCTTCGTCGTTGCTCGTCTGCGGCGGTGACGAGGTGCGACTCGCGCGATATCTGTCGCTCAAAGGGAGCCGGCAAGGCGGCCGGAGTGAAGTCTTCTCGGCAACGCGACGCTCCTCACGTTACGTACCGCGACCGGAGGCTCCACGTGACCTACGCGATCACCGCACGGCTGTCTCGATGCCCACAGAGCGACCGCCGGGCACCTGGCCCGGCTCCTGCATCGGCACCGCGAGCGCGTCGGGACCCACAAGGCGCCCCAGCCTTGGGCGTCTTCCGGCAGGCACCCCTACTCCTGTGGTGGTCGCACGTCCCAACTCGCAGGCGACAGCGCAATATCCCTGCCCACGCCCCACCGCCCCCGTACGAGGGACTGCCCACGCCCCGGTCCCCTCCACCGCGGACCACGAGTGGATGTCACCCCGTCCGCTCAGCCCACCCGGTCGCCGTTCTCCAGTTCGGCGGTGCCGGAGCCCTCGGTCAGTACGTCCAGTGCGGCCAGTACGCGGCGGCCCAGTGAGCCCGGCAGGAGGGCGGGCAGTTCCGTGTGCGGGACCAGGCGCCAGGACAGCAGCTCCTCCTCCTGGAGGCGGATCGCCTTGAGGTCGGCGTCGGAGAGCACGCCACCGTCGTACAGATAGGCGACGATCGGCGGTCGGCCGGTGCCGTGCACCCAGTCCACCGCGAGCAGCCGCCCCATCTCGCGATCCAGACCGATCTCCTCCAGGGTCTCCCGCCGGGCACCCTGGCGCGGGGTCTCACCGTCGTCGGACTCGACGGTTCCGCCCGGCAGGGCCCAGCCGTCCCGGTAGTTGGGCTCGACGAGCAGCACCCGTCCCTCGGCGTCCCGGAAGAGCGCGGCGGCCCCGGCGAGGATCCGGGGGAGGCTCGCGATGTACGCGGCGTAGGCGTCAGTCGTGGTCACTCGGGAAGCGTAGCCAGTGCGCAGGCCGTGTTCGTCCGGGCGAGGCGCACGGTGCGCTCCGCCAGGTCGCTGACACGGGCCCCGTCGAAGCCGAGGACGGCGCTGCGGACCGTGTCCTCGAGCGGGGTCTTCCAGCGGTCCGGGACGGCCGCCGCGCCGGTCAGCACCCCGGCCACCGAACCCGCCGTCGCCCCGTTGGAGTCGGTGTCCAGGCCGCCGCGCACGGTGAGGGCGATGGTCCGGGTGAAGTCGCCGTCGCCGTAGAGCAGCCCGGCGGTGAGGACGGCCACGTTCGGGACGACATGGATCCAGCCGAGGCCGGAGGTCTCGCGGGAGACCGTGCCGAGGGTGTCCTCCCAGCTCAGCCGCGTCTCGTGGAGGGAGACGACCCGGCGCACGGTCCTGGCCAGGCGGCAGCTCGCCGGTACGACGGTGAGCGCGGCGTCGACCGCCTGCCGCACCGTCGGCGCGGTGAACGCCGCGGAGATCAGTGCGGCGGCCCACATCGCCCCGTACACCCCGTTCCCCGAATGGGAGAGCACGGCGTCGCGGCGGGCCAGGGCGGCGGCCCGGTGCGGGGCGCCGGGGCAGGTCCAGCCGAAGACGTCGGCCCGGATCAGTGCGCCGATCCACTCATGGCAGGGGTTGTCGTAGGTGGCGGTGAGCGGCGGTTTCAGCCCGTTGACGAGGTTGCGGTAGGCGGCCCGTTCCGCCGTGAACGTCTGGAGGTAGGGCAGCCTCTGCAGCCACAGCTCGCCGACCTGCTCGGTGCCGAAGCCGAAGCCGTGGGTCTCCAGGAGGTGCAGGCCGAGGATCGCGTAGTCGATGTCGTCGTCGCGGCAGCTGCCGTGGACGCGGCCGCGCACGCACTGCCGCCACTCGGGGCGCAGGGCGAGGGCGTCGCTCTCGTCGGCGGGCTCGGGAAGGTAGTCGTCGAGCGGCAGGGCGGCGGCCCGCCGCAGATAGCCGTCGATGCGCTCACGGGTCCACAGATCGCCCCGTTCGACCGGCTTGCCGAGCATGTTGCCCGCGATCCGGCCGAGCCAGCCGCCGAGCACGCGGTCGGCGAACTCCTGCCCCGGACTGCTCATGGCTGTGCTCTACCCGCTTTCCGGCCTTGCCTCCCAGGCGGTTGACGGCTTCTGCCCAGGGTTCGGGCGGAGCATGACGGGGAGGGTGTCCTCCGGTTAAGGT
This sequence comes from Streptomyces fuscichromogenes, assembly GCF_014645815.1. Lineage (GTDB taxonomy): Bacteria > Actinomycetota > Actinomycetes > Streptomycetales > Streptomycetaceae > Streptomyces > Streptomyces fuscichromogenes. Next base: position 52,559 of record NZ_BMML01000018.1, read on the forward strand.
CACAGCGGCGCGACCGGCCTTGACGTGCGCGAGGCCCGTAGAGCAAGGGGATACAGGTGACACAGCGCGTGCTCATCGCCGCGGACAAGTTCAAGGGCTCGCTGACGGCCGTACAGGTCGCCGAGCGGGTCACGGCGGGGCTCAGGCGGATCGTGCCCGGCCTCGACGTCGAGGCGCTGCCCGTCGCGGACGGCGGGGACGGCACGGTGGCCGCGGCCGTCGCGGCCGGATTCGAGCGGCACGAGCGGGAGGTCGCCGGCCCGCTGGGGCAGGAGGTCACCGCCGCGTTCGCGCTGCGCGACGACACCGCGGTCGTGGAGATGGCCGAGGCGAGCGGTCTCCAGCGGCTGCCCCGGGGCGTCTTCGCGCCCCTGACGGCCTCCACGTACGGCTCCGGAGAGCTGCTGCGGGCCGCGCTGGACGCCGGTGCGCGCACGATCGTCTTCGGTGTCGGGGGGAGCGCCACGACCGACGGCGGTGCCGGGATGCTGTCGGCGCTCGGGGCACGGTTCCTGGACGAGGACGGCGAACCGGTGCCGCCGGGCGGCGGCGGCCTCGCCGGCCTGGCCCGCGCGGACCTGTCCGGCCTGGACCCGCGGCTGGCCGCCGTCGACCTGATCCTCGCCAGTGACGTCGACAACCCGCTCACCGGCCCCAAGGGCGCGCCCGCCGTGTACGGCCCGCAGAAGGGGGCCTCGCCGGACGACGTGGCGGCCCTGGACGAGGCGCTGAGCCACTTCGCCAAGGTGGTGGAGGCCGAGGCCGGCCCGCGCGCCGCCGGGTACGCGACCGCGCCGGGCGCCGGGGCCGCCGGGGGCATCGGGTACGGTGCCCTGCTGCTCGGCGCCCGTTTCCGGCCCGGTATCGAGATCATGCTCGACGTCCTGGGCTTCACGCCCGCGCTGGAGCGGGCGTCGCTGGTGATCACCGGCGAGGGCTCGCTGGACGAGCAGACCCTGCACGGGAAGGCGCCGGCCGGAGTGGCGGCCGCGGCGCGCGCCGCGGACAAGGAGGTCGTGGCGGTGTGCGGCCGCCTGGCCCTGCCGCCCGCGGCGCTCGGCCGGGCCGGGATCCGCCGTGCCTACCCGCTGACCGAGCTCGAACCCGACGTGGTGAAGTGCATCGCGGACGCCGGACCGATCCTGGAACGGGTCGCCGAGCAGATCGCGCGGGACTTTCTCCGCTGAGGGCGGCCCCTAGTTCGGCGTCAGCACGCCCGTCGAGTCGCGGTAGTAGCTGCCGCTCGTGAGGCCCCACACCTTGTGCTTGTTGTGGAGCCACTGGAAGGCGATGTCGTGCACGATCTCGGCGGGGCGCTCCCAGACCACGGAGTGTCCCGCACCCTCCAGCTCGAACATCAGCTTCTCGGGGCCGCCGATGGCCCTGTAGAGGGCCGGCACGGAGAAGCGCAGCGGCGGCGGGACGGGGACGTTCGGTGCGGTGTTGGCCGTCTTGTCCAGCTCTCCGTAGACGATGGCGACGGGCACCCGGTCACCGAGGATGTAGTTGCCCAGCGCGTCCTGGTAGGGCACCGTCTGGTCGGCCCAGCCCCAGAAGTAGGAGTTCCGGAACCGGTGGATGCCCTCGTACACGCCGGGTGACAGCTCCCGCCCCCAGGTGCTGCCGACGGGGTCGTTCGCCATCATGGCGGCCCATGCCCTGTCCTCCATGCCGGGCTCGCGTTGCGGCGGGGTGCCCTGCTCGTTGTTCCAGGCGTTCACGAAGCTCTTCTTGTCGCTGACGAACATGGGGAAGCCGTACAGGGTGGGCGGGGTGGAGACCGGCAGCAAGGTGCCCACCGGAAGGGCGAAGGGGTCCGCGAGGTCGCCCGACCACCGTCCGTCGGGCGGGAAGATCGGGGCGAGCAGGAACAGGCTCTTGACGTCCTCGGGGTGCTGGAGGGTGTACGGCCCCATGGACGGTGCCGCGGCGGACCAGCCGATGAAGTCCATGGGCTTGTCCCGCTGGGGCAGCGCCCTGATGAAGTCGACCACGGTGGCCAGCTCCGCGCACTCGCTCTCCGTGTTGCCCAGCTGGTGCGGGTACAGGGGCAGGCCGGTGTACGGGGGCGACAGCGGATTGGGCGACAGGACGCCGCGCTGCGCCGGGTTGGCGTTGCGGGGCTCGTCCATCTTCGGGCGGGGCGACCGTCCGTTGCCCTGGAGATCCATCAGGAAGACGTCGAAGTGGTGCTTGGCGAGGTCCTGGGCCCAGTTGTAGTCGATGGCGGACCCGGGAACCGTCAGGTCGTACCCGGCGAGAACCGGCACGCTCCTGCCGTGGAGCATCAGCACCACCTCGTGGGGCTGGTTGCCCTGCGTGCCGTCGTACTCCCGGACGAAGAGGTTGACGGTGTCGCCCTCGTTCGCCGGAAGCTTCGAGATGTGCGGGACCGAGTAGTCCTTGGCGATGGGTGCGGGCATGACTGTCCTCCGATCCGTAAGAGGGGGGTAATCCCCATCCCCGAATGGGGACAAATCCCCGTAAAATTCAACCCAATTCCACCGTCCTCCCTTGCGTCGCCCACTGCAACTCGGCCCCTGCCAGGGGTGGTTGACCGGTCAAAGGCCAACGCCGTATGCCCTTGAACCCGAAACGGGTGCGGCCCGAGCCTGCGAGGCTCGGGCCACACCCGTTTGAGATCGTCACGAGGGTCAGGGCAGCTGCGCCCGTGCCTCGCGCCGGTTGTCGCGGAAGTTGTTCACCCGGCGGGCCGTGGCGAACAGCGGGATGACCGCGCCCATCACCAGCTGCAGCGCGCAGCCGGTCTGGAGGAGCAGCTGGCCGCCGGGGGCGTCGAAGGCCCAGGCCGCCAGGAGGCCCATGGAGAGGACGATCCAGGCCAGCATCGCCCCGGCGAGGCGGCCGCGCGGCTTCGGGTACTCGACCCGGCTCACCATCAGCCACGCGGTGCCGAGGATCGCCAGGAGCGTCGCGAAGAACGGCAGCTCCAGCAGGACGATGGAGACGACGGTCAGCGCCCCGAAGGGGCTCGGCATGCCCTGGAACATGCCGTTCCGCGGCGTCACGCACGAGAAGCGCGCGAGTCTCAGCACCACCGCGAGCAGCACGACGACCGCCCCGACGGCGGCCACCTTCTGGTACGCGTCGTCGGCGACCATGCCGTAGACGAGCACGAAGTACGCCGGCGCGAGGCCGAAGCTGATCAGGTCGGAGAGGTTGTCCAGCTCCGCGCCCATGGGGGAGGAGCGCAGCTTCCGTGCCACCAGGCCGTCGAACAGGTCGAAGACGGCCGCGCACAGCATGAGGATGACCGCGGTCGCGGCGCTGTGGCGGGCCATGCCCGCCGACTGGTCGTCCCCGGTGAGGTGCGGGATCAGGATGCCGGTGGTGGTGAAGTACACCGCCATGAAGCCGCACGTGGCGTTGCCGAGTGTGAGGGTGTCCGCTATCGAGAGGCGCAGAGAGAGGGGCATCTCCTCCTCGTCCTCGCCGATCTCGTCGGCCTCGGGCACCCAGCCCGCCTGGGTCTCAGGATCAATCACGGTCAATGCGAGTCACCCCAGCCACGGTCTTCTGGCCGACCTCGACCGCGACCTCCACGCCCTCGGGCAGGTAGATGTCGACGCGCGAGCCGAAGCGGATCAGCCCGATGCGGTCGCCCTGCTCGACCTTCGTGCCCTGCGGGACGTAGGGGACGATACGGCGGGCCACCGCGCCGGCGATCTGGATCATCTCGATGTCGCCGAGTTCGGTGTCGAAGTGCCAGACTACGCGCTCGTTGTTCTCGCTCTCCTTGTTGAAGGCGGGAACGAAGCCACCGGGGATGTGCTCCACCGACGTCACCTGGCCCGACAGGGGCGCGCGGTTGACGTGGACGTTGAGCGGGCTCATGAAGATGGCGACGCGGGTGCGTCCGTCCTTCCACGGCATGATGCTCTGCACCACACCGTCGGCGGGCGAGATGACACGGCCCTGGGCGATCTCACGCTCGGGGTCGCGGAAGAACCACAGCATGCCCGCCGCGAGCGCGGTGGCGGGCACGGCGACGGCCTTGGCGGCGCCCGAGCGGCGGGCGCGGAGCAGGCTGACTGCTGCGGTGGCGACGGTCGGGAGAAGCCACGGCGATGCTCCGCGCGCGAGGCGTACGCCGGCCAGGCTGTCTCGATGTGCAGAGGTTTGGCTGTGGGGCATGGATGACCTTCGTAGCGGATGATGCCGCGCAGGATACGGGGACGGCGGCTTTCCGGGATCGTACCGGTCGGGGGCCACAACTGGGCAAGCCAGGAAGACGAGTCGGCGGCCGAAGACCGTTGACGGGGTGTGATCTTCTTCTCGAAGAAAACACCCCGTACCGGGACAATCAGCCCTGGAACCGATACTCTTCGAGCAGCCTGCGCCCGATGATCATTTTCTGGATCTCGGCGGTGCCTTCGCCGATCAGCAACATGGGCGCCTCACGGTAGAGACGTTCGATCTCGTACTCCTTGGAGAAGCCGTAGCCGCCGTGGATGCGGAAGGCGTCTTCCACGACCTCCTTGCAGTACTCGGAGGCGAGATACTTGGCCATCCCCGCCTCCAGGTCGTTTCGCTCCCCGGAGTCCTTTTTGCGTGCGGCGTTGACCATCATGGCATGGGCGGCCTCGACCTTGGTGGCCATCTCCGCCAGCTTGAACTGGATGGCCTGGTGCTGGGCGATCGCCTTGCCGAAAGTGTGACGCTGCTGGGCGTACCGGACACCGAGCTCGAACGCGCGCTGGGCGACGCCGCAGCCGCGGGCCGCCACGTTGACCCGGCCGACCTCGACTCCGTCCATCATTTGGTAAAAACCTCGGCCGGTGACCCCGCCGAGCACCCGATCGGCCGGGATCCGCAGCCCGTCCATGATCAGCTCGGTGGTGTCGACGCCCTTGTAGCCCATCTTGTCGATCTTGCCGGGGATGGTGAGGCCGGGGCGGACCTCTCCGAAGCCGGGCTCCTTCTCGACCAGGAAGGTCGTCATCGACTTGTGGGGGGCCGTGCCCTCGGGGTGTCCTTCGTCACTTCGTACGAGGACGGCCACGAGGGACGACGTGCCGCCGTTCGTCAGCCACATCTTCTGGCCGTTCAGGACGTACTCGTCGCCGTCCTTCACCGCCTTGGAGGTGATCGCCGAAACGTCCGAGCCGAGCCCCGGCTCCGACATCGAGAACGCGCCCCGGATGTCGCCGGCCGCCATCCGCGGCAGGAAGTGGTCCTTCTGCTCCTGCGTGCCGTGCTGCTTGAGCATGTACGCCACGATGAAGTGCGTGTTGATGATCCCGGAGACGGACATCCAGCCCCGGGCGATCTCCTCGACGCACAGCGCGTACGTCAGGAGGGACTCGCCCAGGCCGCCGTACTCCTCGGGGATCATCAGGCCGAAGAGGCCGAGCTCCTTGAGGCCGTCGACGATCTGCTGCGGGTACTCGTCGCGGTGCTCCAGCTCGGTGGCGACCGGGATGATCTCCTTGTCCACGAAGTCGCGGACGGTGGAGAGGATCTCCTGCTGGACGTCGGTCAGACCGGCGGTCTGGGCGAGACGGGCCATGACTAGCGCTCCTGAAGTTCCGGGCGGCCCGGCTGCTCGCCGCCGCGCTCCTTGATGTACGTCTCGGTCGGCACCATCACCTTGCGGCGGAAGACGCACACCAGCGTGCCGTCCTGCTTGTAGCCCTTGGTCTCGACGTGGACGATCCCGCGGTCGTTCTTCGACTTGGAGGGCCACTTGTCGAGCACGGTCGTCTGGCCGTAGATCGTGTCGCCGTGGAAGGTCGGCGCCACGTGCTTGAGCGACTCGATCTCCAGGTTGGCGATCGCCTTGCCCGAGACGTCCGGCACGGACATGCCCAGCAGCAGCGAGTAGACGTAGTTCCCGACCACCACGTTCCTGCCGAAGTCCGTCGTCTTCTCGGCGTAGTTCGTGTCCATGTGGAGCGGGTGGTGGTTCATGGTGAGGAGACAGAACAGGTGGTCGTCGTACTCCGTGACCGTCTTCCCGGGCCAGTGCTTGTACGTCGCACCGACCTCGAACTCCTCGTACGTGCGTCCGAACTGCATCGCGCTCAGGCCTCCGGGATCTCGAACTTGGACGTGCGCTGCATGCCGGCGGCCCGGCCCTTGCCGGAGATGACCAGGGCCATCTTGCGGCTGGCCTCGTCGATCATCTCGTCGCCGAGCATCGCGGAGCCCTTCTTGCCGCCCGCCTCGGACGTGTAGTAGTCGTACGCGTCCAGGATCAGCTCGGCGTGGTCGTAGTCCTCCTGCGACGGCGAGAAGATCTCGTTGGACGCCTCGACCTGGCCCGGGTGCAGCACCCACTTGCCGTCGAAGCCGAGGGCGGCGGCGCGCTGGGCGACCGCGCGGTAGCCGTCGATGTTGCGGATCTGGAGGTAGGGGCCGTCGATCGCCTGGAGGTTGTTGGCGCGGGCGGCCATCAGGATCTTCATCAGGATGTAGTGGTAGGCGTCCGCCGGGTAGCCGGGCGGCTGCTCGCCCACGACCAGCGACTTCATGTTGATGGACGCCATGAAGTCGGCCGGGCCGAAGATGATCGTCTCGACGCGCGGGGAGGCCGTCGCGATCTCGTTGACGTTGTTCAGGCCCTGCGCGTTCTCGATCTGCGCCTCGATGCCGATCTTGCCGACCTCGAAGCCCATGGTCTTCTCGATCTGGGTCAGCAGCAGGTCCAGGGCGACCACCTGCTGGGCCGTCTGCACCTTCGGCAGCATGATGCAGTCGAGGTTCTGGCCGGCGCCCTCGACGACCGTGACGACGTCGCGGTACGTCCACTCGGTCGTCCAGTCGTTGACCCGGACCACGCGTGTCTTGCCGGTCCAGTCGCCCTCGTTGAGGAACTTCACGATGGTGTGCCGGGCCCCGGGCTTGGCGAGCGGCGCGCACGCGTCCTCCAGGTCGAGGAAGACCTGGTCCGCCGGGAGACCCTGCGCCTTCTCCAGGAAGCGGGGGTTCGAGCCGGGCACGGCCAGGCAGGAGCGCCGCGGGCGGAGCCGGTTGACGGGCGTGGTCATGCGGGGACCTCCAGGGGGTCGAGCTTGTTCGCTTTCCGGATCTCGTCGACGATGCGGCCGATGATTCCGGTGATGTCGAAGTCCTTCGGGGTGAACACCGCGGCCACTCCGGCTTCCCGCAGCTGCTCGGCATCCCCGTTCGGGATGATGCCACCGGCGATCACGGGTATATCTGTGGCACCGGCCACACGGAGTCGTTCCAGGACGTCGGGGACCAGCTGGGCGTGCGATCCGGAGAGGATCGACAGGCCCACCGCGTGCACGTCCTCGGCGAGCGCCGCGTCCACGATCTGCTCCGGGGTGAGCCGGATGCCCTGGTAGACCACCTCGAAGCCGGCGTCCCGGGCCCGCACCGCGATCTGCTCGGCGCCGTTGGAGTGGCCGTCAAGACCCGGCTTGCCGACCAGGAAGCGGAGCTTGCCGCTGCCCAGGTCGCGGGCGGTGGCGTCCACCCTGGCCCGCACCTCGGCCAGCGCCGAGCCCGGCTCGACGGGGACGGCTATGGGAGCCGAGGAGACCCCGGTGGGCGCCCGGAACTCGCCGAACACCTCCCGCAGGGCCCCCGCCCACTCACCGGTCGTCACGCCCGCGCGGGCGCACTCCAGGGTGGCCTCCATGAGGTTGTCGGTGCCCTTGGCGGCCTCCTTCAGCCGCTCCAGGGCCTTGCAGGGCCGCGGGTGGTTGAACGGCGGCTGGTAGCGGGTGTCGCGCCAGTGCCCGATCGCCGCCACGACCCTGGCCTCGACCGCCGGGTCGACCGTCTGGATCGCGGTGTCCAGGTCGGCGGTGAGCGGGTTGGGCTCGGTCGTCTCGAAGATGTTGACGCCGACGATCTTCTCCTGGCCGGACTCGATCCGGGCCCGCCGCTCGGCGTGCGAGGAGACCAGCTGCGACTTCAGGTAGCCCGACTCGACGGCGGCCATCGCGCCGCCCATCTCCTGGATCCGGTCCATCTCCGCGAGGGAGTCCTCGACCAGCTGGGCGACCTTCTTCTCGACGACGTGCGATCCCTCGAAGATGTCCTCGTACTCCAGCAGGTCGCTCTCATGGGCGAGCACCTGCTGGATCCGCAGCGACCACTGCTGGTCCCAGGGCGTCGGCAGGCCGAGCGCCTCGTTCCAGGCCGGCAGCTGCACGGCACGCGCGCGTGCGTCCTTCGACAGCGTGACGGCGAGCATCTCCAGGACGATCCGCTGCACGTTGTTCTCCGGCTGCGCCTCGGTCAGGCCCAGGGAGTTGACCTGGACGCCGTACCGGAACCGGCGCTGCTTGGCGTCCTCGATGCCGTACCGCTCGCGGGTGACCTGGTCCCAGATGCGGCCGAACGCCCGCATCTTGCACATCTCCTCGACGAACCGGACGCCCGCGTTCACGAAGAAGGAGATCCGGGCGACGACGTCGCCCATCCGCTCCTGCGGCACCTGCCCGCTGTCGCGCACCGCGTCGAGGACGGCGATGGCGGTGGACATCGCGTACGCGATCTCCTGGACCGGCGTGGCGCCCGCCTCTTGCAGGTGGTAGCTGCAGATGTTGATCGGGTTCCACTTCGGCATGTGGGAGACCGTGTACGCGATCATGTCCGTCGTCAGCCGGAGGCTCGGCCCCGGCGGGAAGACGTGCGTCCCCCGGGACAGGTACTCCTTGACGATGTCGTTCTGGGTCGTGCCCTGGAGCCGGGTGATGTCCGCGCCCTGCTCCTCCGCGACGACCTGGTAGAGCGCCAGCAGCCACATGGCGGTGGCGTTGATCGTCATCGAGGTGTTCATCTGCTCCAGGGGGATGTCCTGGAACAGCCGGCGCATGTCACCGAGGTGCGAGACGGGCACGCCCACCCGGCCGACCTCGCCGCGGGCGAGGATGTGGTCGGGGTCGTAGCCGGTCTGCGTCGGCAGGTCGAACGCCACCGACAGACCTGTCTGGCCCTTGGCGAGGTTGCGCCGGTACAGCTCGTTGGACGCCTCGGCCGTGGAGTGCCCGGCGTACGTGCGCATGAGCCACGGCCGGTCCTTCTCCCGCGTACCTTGGGCGATCTGACGCTCAGTCATCTATGACCTCGGGTGTCTCAGATGTTGCGGAAGCGGTTGATGGCGTCGAGGTGCTTGGCCCGCATCTCCTCGTCGCGCACGCCGAGGCCTTCCTCGGGGGCGAGGCACAGGACGCCGACCTTGCCCTGGTGGAGGTTGCGGTGCACGTCGTAGGCGGCCTGGCCGGTCTCCTCCAGGGAGTAGGTCCGCGACAGCGTCGGGTGGATCTTGCCCTTCGCGATCAGCCGGTTGGCCTCCCAGGCCTCGCGGTAGTTGGCGAAGTGCGAGCCGATGATCCGCTTCAGGGACATCCACAGGTAGCGGTTGTCGTACTCGTGCATGTAGCCCGAGGTGGAGGCGCAGGTGGTGATGGTGCCGCCCTTGCGGGTGACGAAGACGGAGGCGCCGAAGGTCTCGCGGCCGGGGTGCTCGAAGACGATGTCGATGTCCTCGCCGCCGGTGAACTCGCGGATGCGCTTGCCGAAGCGCTTCCACTCGCGCGGGTCCTGCTCCTGCTCGTTCTTCCAGAACCTGTAGTCCTCGGCGTTGCGGTCGATGATCGCCTCGGCGCCCATCGCCCGGCAGATGTCCGCCTTCTGCGGCGAGGACACCACACAGATGGGGTTGGCACCGCCCGCGAGCGCGAACTGGGTGGCGTAGGAGCCGAGTCCGCCGCTCGCGCCCCAGATCAGGACGTTGTCGCCCTGCTTCATGCCGGCGCCGTTGCGGGAGACCAGCTGCCGGTAGGCGGTGGAGTTGACCAGACCGGGGGCGGCGGCCTCCTCCCAGCTGAGGTGGTTCGGCTTCGGCATCAGCTGGTTGGACTTGACGAGCGCGATCTCGGCGAGGCCGCCGAAGTTGGTCTCGAAGCCCCAGATCCGCTGCTCGGGGTCGAGCATGGTGTCGTTGTGGCCGTCGCTGGACTCCAGCTCGACGCTGAGGCAGTGCGCGACGACCTCGTCACCGGGCTTCCAGGCGTTGACGCCGGGGCCGGTGCGCAGGACGACGCCCGCGAGGTCGGAGCCGATGATGTGGTACGGCAGGTCGTGCCGCTTGGTCAGCTCGCTGAGGCGGCCGTAGCGCTCCAGGAAGCCGAAGGTCGACAGCGGCTCGAAGATCGAGGTCCACACCGAGTTGTAGTTGACACTCGATGCCATGACGGCGACCAGGGCCTCGCCCGGACCGAGCTCGGGCAGCGGCACCTCGTCGAGGTGGATCGACTTGCGCGGGTCCTTGTCGCGGGTCTCCAGACCGGCGAACATCTCCGTCTCGTCCTTGTGCACGGTGATCGCGCGGTACGACTCGGGAAGCGGCAGGGCGGCGAAGTCGGCCGGCGTCGATTCCGGCGACTGGATCGCGTCCAGGATGGCCTGAGTGGTCACGGTGTTGCCTCCGGCGATGCGCGCCCCCGAGGGAAGGGGCGCTGAGGGTTACGTCGGTGCTGCTGAGGGTTTCGGGAAAGATGCCGTCGGTTCGGCGGGGGTGGTGCTTCGGCAGCGCTTTGTGGCGCGGGAGGTTGCCTGTGACGCAGGCGTCCGGCGGGGTGGGCCGATGGGCTCACCGGGACAGGCCGGACACCATCAACGTATGACACCGCGTGTCAGGCCGCAAGGCACTGAGTGCCACGACTTCACCTCAGATGAAATCTTTACGTAACAAATGAGCGATGATCGATCGAACGGCTTCGGAAAGTTGCCTGAAAAGGTGCTCTGACATGCCAAAACGGCCACCCGGGCGGGTGGCCGTCGTCACAGCGGCGGAGTGTCCGAGGACACTCCCGGAGGGTGGCTCAGCGCTCCTTCAGCGCCTGCTCGATCGTCCGCATCACTTCGTCCAGCGGCGCATCCGTGCGGGCCACCGTCACCAGCACCTCACCCTGCGACGCCACCGAAGCCGCAGCGGCCGGCCGAGGCGCGGCCTCCCGGCCCGCCCCGATGCCGTTCCCGAACGTCTTGCGCACGATCGCGAAGGCGTGGTCCAGCTGGGTCTCCACGTCCCCCTGCCCGCCCGCCCGCAGCCAGCGCCGCAGCACGTGGTTGTGGGCGGTGACCACCGCGGACGCCGCGACCTCGGCCAGCAGCGGGTCGTCGTTGGCGTCGTCCGCGTGGGCGTGCTCGTCGAAGTGGCCCAGGAGGTAGCGGGTGAAGAGCCGCTCGTAACGGGCCACCGACGCGATCTCGGCCTCGCGGAGGGTGGGCACCTCGCGGGTGAGCTTGTAGCGGGCGACCGAGATCTCCGGCCGGGCCGCGTACATCTTCATGACTTCCTTGATGCCACGGCACACCGTGTCGAGCGGGTGCTCATGGGCCGGGGCCGCGTTCAGCACGGCCTCGGCGCGCACCAGGGTGTCGTCGTGGTCCGGGAAGATCGCCTCTTCCTTGGAGCGGAAGTGCCGGAAGAAGGTGCGCCGGGCGACCCCGGCCGCGGCCGCGATCTCGTCGACGGTGGTCGCCTCGTACCCCTTCGTTGCGAAGAGTTCCATCGCGGCGGCTGCCAGCTCCCGACGCATCTTGAGCCGCTGGGCCGCCGCGCGGCTGCCCGCGGCACTCTCCGGCGCGTCGGGCGTGGCGGGGGTACGTGAGGACTTGGCGGGCTGGGGCATGACCCGAACGTACTGCATGTGCGCAGCTTGATGCGCATGTCCGGGGTTTCCCCCGCCCGCGAAGGGCGGGGGTCCGGCGGTGGGGCCGAGCAGCCCGCCCCACTCCCTCTCGTCCCGGAACCAGTCGCCGACGCCGTCAGCGGCGGGCATATTCGCGGAAGCCGCGGCCGGTCTTGCGGCCGAGGCAGCCTGCGGCCACCAGGTGCTCCAGGAGCGGCGCGGGCGCGAGGCCCGGGTCGCGGAACTCCCGGTGCAGCACCTTCTCGATGGCGAGCGAGACGTCCAGGCCGACCACGTCGAGGAGCTCGAACGGGCCCATCGGGTAGCCGCCGCCCAGCTTCATCGCGGCGTCGATGTCGTCGAGGGACGCGTAGTGCTCCTCGACCATCTTGATCGCGTTGTTGAGATACGGGAACAGCAGCGCGTTGACGATGAACCCGGCCCGGTCCCCGCAGTCCACCGCGTGCTTGCGGATCTTCGCGCAGACCTCGCGGACCGTGGCGTGGACGTCCTCGGCGGTCAGCACGGTACGGACCACCTCGACCAGCTTCATGGCCGGCGCCGGGTTGAAGAAGTGCATGCCGATCACGTCCTGCGGGCGCGAGGTGGCGCGGGCGCAGGCGACGACGGGCAGTGAGGAGGTGGTGGTGGCGAGGACCGCGCCCGGCTTGCAGACCTTGTCGAAGGTCGCGAACAGCTGCCGCTTGACGTCCAGGTCCTCGGCGACCGCCTCGACGGCCAGGTCGACGTCCGCGAAGGCGTCGTAGGAGCCCGCCGGGGTGATCAGGTCCAGGGTCTGTGCGGCCGCCTCGGCGGTCATCCGGCCCTTGCCGACCGAGCGGTCCAGGGACTTGCCGATGCGGGCCTTGGCGGCCTGCGCCTTCTCCTCGCTGCGGGCGGCGAGGACGACCTCGTACCCGGACTTGGCGAAGACCTCGGCGATCCCGGAGGCCATGGTGCCGGAGCCGGCGACGCCGACCGAGCGGACCGTACGGCCCGGGATGGCCGCGGCGCCGTCCAGCGGGGTGAGGGCGTCCCGGACGACACCGGCACTGCCCGGGGCCTCGTAGGTGTAGAAGCCGCGGCCCGACTTGCGGCCGGTCAGGCCCGCCTCGCTGAGCTGCTTCAGGATGGGCGCCGGGGCGTGCAGGCGGTCCCGGGACTCGGCGTACATGGCCTCCAGGACCGTACGCGCGGTGTCGATGCCGATCAGGTCCAGCAGGGCGAGGGGACCCATCGGCAGGCCGCAGCCGAGCCGCATGGCCGCGTCGATGTCCTCGCGGGAGGCGTACTTCGCCTCGTACATCGCGGCGGCCTGGTTGAGGTAGCCGAACAGCAGGCCGTCCGCGACGAACCCGGGGCGGTCGCCGACCGCCACCGGCTCCTTGCCCAGCTCGATCGCCAGGTCGGTGACGGCCGCGACGGCGCCCGGCGCGGTGAGCACCGAGGAGACGACCTCGACCAGCTTCATCGCCGGGGCCGGGTTGAAGAAGTGCAGGCCGAGGACGCGCTCGGGGCGGGCCGAGTCGGCGGCCAGCCGGGTCACGGAGAGCGCGTTGGTGCCGGTCGCGAGGATCGTCCCGGGGCGGACGATGCCGTCCAGTTCCCGGAACACCTGGTGCTTGATGTCGTACGACTCCGGGACCACCTCGATGACGAGGTCGGCGTCGGCCGCGGCGGTCAGGTCGGTGCCGGTGCGGATCCGGCCGAGGATGTCGGCGCGCTCCTGCTCGGTCAGCCGGCCACGGGCCACGGCGCGGGCCGTGGAGGTCTCCAGCGCGGCGACGGACCGGGCGGCCTGGGCCTCACTGACGTCGATGCCGATCACCTCGCGGCCGGCCCTCGCCAGGACCTCGGTGATACCGGTGCCCATGGTGCCGAGGCCGACGACGGCGATCGTCTTGAGCGGGGACAGGGAAGGGTCGGACTGGGGAGTGGCCATCGCGGGACTCCAGGAATGAGGGTGACGACTGGGAACGCGCCCGGGTGCGCCGAGGGGCGCACCGGGTGCGGAGAGAGCTGCGTGAATGCGGGTGTCGCCGGGCTGCGAGCGCACACGCCCGGTGCTGCTGCCGTCGGCGTGCACACGCCTGGCAGCGGCGGATTCCGACCGGCCCTGTCCCGGAGCCGGGTCGTACTGCGGTACCGAGGTACCGAACCGACCTGATACCCACGGCGGCTGCGTCACCAGGCCGACGTGAGCGTTACTGCGAGTGGGTGACTCGCTCGATTGAGCTTAACCGGCGGGTAACGAGCGCGCCAGCCCCCGGACTTTGTGATGTACGTCCCCCTGTCCCCGCGACCCCTCTACGCTGGGCTTCGTGGACGAAGAGTTGCGATCACTCACGGAGCGTTTGCGGCAGGAGTCGCAGGGGACGGCCGCCTTCGACCGGCTTCTGGCCACCGCGGACCACGACGAGCTGGCCGAGGTGCTCGTCGCCGCCGGACAGCCGCTGTGGGCCCGGGAGCTGGCGGCGTTCCGGCTGGGGACGGCCGGTGACCGGCGGGCCTTCGAGACCCTGGTGCTTCTCCTCAACCACCGTGACCCGCCCCGCTGTGCCTCCGCCGCCCATGCCCTCGCCTGTCTGCACGACCCGCGCACCGCCCGCGCGGCCGCCGCCCTCGCCACCAACGAACTCCGCGTCGCCTACGCCCTGCACCCGGTCCGTCTGCTGGTCGAACTCCGGGCCCCGGAGTCCGTCCCCGCCCTGATCACCACCCTGGAGCGCCGGCTGCGCCCGCACGACCCCTACCGCAAGGTCGCCCTCGCCTGTGTGGACGGCCTCGGCACCCTCGGCGACACCCGCGCCCGCCGGGTCCTGAACGAGGCCCTGGCCCACCCCACCCTGGCCGAGGCGGCGGTCCAGGCCCTGGCCCGCATCCCTAGGCCGAGGTGACGCCGCGCTCCCTGACGTACCGGACCTCGGGCACGGGCACCCCGCCGACCTCGTACGGCTCCTCGGCGCCGTCCGCCGCGAAGCCCGCGATCTCGTAGAACCGCCGGGCGCGCGCGTTCCCCTTCAGGACCCACAGGTACACGCGCGGGTACCCGGCGCACTGCTCCAGCGCCGTCGCGAGCAGCGCCCGCCCGGACCCCGTGCCCAGGTGTGCCGCGTCCACGTAGATGGCGTACAACTCGGCGTCCCCGGTACGCACTTCACCGTCCCGGTACGGCCCGTGCGCCGCCCACCCCACGATCGTGCCGCCCCGCTCGGCGACCAGCTCCGTCACCCCGTCCCCGCCGTCCCGGAACCGGGCCCGGCGCCGCTCGGCGTCCCGCTCGACACTGAGCCCGTCCAGGAACGGCTGTGGCATGAGGCCCCGGTAGGCGTACTGCCAGCCCCGGACGCGTATCTCCGAGACCCGGTCGCAGTCGTCGAGCGTCATGGGGCGGATGCGGAGGGAGGGGCCGCCGGGGGCGGGGGGTCGGGTCGGAGCACTCATGCGGCCATAGTGGACCACGGCTCCGACAACGCCCCCGACGGATCGTCAGGACCGGCTCAGCCGCGGAAGCCCAGCAGCCCGTGCAGGGTCGAGCCGCGGGACGACGTCGAGGCCGCCTTGGTGGTGAGGGGCTTCGGGTCCGGGGTCTTCTGGCAGACCGCGTCGGCCACGCCGTCGCCGTGCGGGACCTTGCCGTCGGTCAGGTAGCCGGCGAGGTACGTGTCCAGGCAGGTGTTGCCGCTGAGCGTGACGCCGTGGTTGCCGCCGCCCTGCTCCACGACCAGGCTGGAGCCGGCCAGCAGCCGGTGGACCGTGAGACCGCCCTGGTAGGGGGTGGCCGCGTCGTCCGTCGCCTGGAAGAGGAGGACCGGCGGGAGCTTGCCGTTGGCGATGTTCAGCGGCTTCAGCGTCTTCGTCGGCCAGTACGCGCACGTCGCGTTGTACCAGGCGTTGTTCCAGACCATGAACGGCGCCTTCTCGTACGCCGCCCAGTTGTCCTTGCGCCACTGGGTCCAGTCCCGCGGCCAGGACGCGTCCCGGCACTGGACCGCCGCGTAGACGCTGTAGCCGTTGTCGCCGGCCGCGTCGACGGCGGCGAAGTTCCGGTACGCCTCGACCAGCGCCGAGGTCTTCCTGCCGTTGACGTAGGCGGAGAACGCCTCGGCCAGGTAGGGCCAGTAGCCGTTGTAGTAACCGCCGGGGATGAAGGTGTCCTCCAGTTCGGCGGCGCCGACCTTGCCGCCCGCCGGTTTCTTCGCCAGCGCGGCCCGCATGGCGTACCACGCGGCCTCGATCTTCTGCGGGTCGGTGCCGAGCTTGTACGTGGAGTCGTACTTCGCGATCCACGCCATCAGGGCGCGCTGGCGGTCGTTGAACGCGTAGTCCTGGCTCAGGTTGTCCTCGTACCAGACGCCCGTGGGGTCGACGATCGAGTCCAGGACCAGGCGGCGGACCCGGTCCGGGTGCAGCTTCGCGTAGACCGCGCCCAGGTAGGTGCCGTAGGAGTAGCCGAAGTAGCTGATCTGCCGGGCCCCGAGGGCCTGGCGGACCGAGTCCAGGTCCTGTGCGGCGCTGATCGTGTCGAGGTACGGCAGCAGGCTCGCGTACTTCCTGCCGCAGGCCGCCGCGAACGACTGCACCCGCTTGAGGTTCGCCTGTTCGAGGGCGGGGGTGGCCGGGACCGGGTCGGGGCGCACCGGCCTGAAGTAGCCGGGTACGCAGTCGATCGCCGGGCTGCTCTTTCCGACCCCGCGCGGGTCGAAGCCGATGATGTCGTACTGGGCGGCCACCTTCTTGGGCAGCGCGGACGCCACGAAGCCGGCGAGGGTCAGCCCGCTGCCGCCGGGGCCGCCGGGGTTGACCAGCAGCGGCCCCTGTGAGGCCGACGCGGTGTGCGGGACGCGGGAGAGGGCGAGGGAGATCTGCTTCCCGCGCGGGTTGCGATGGTCGAGGGGCACCTTCACCGAGCCGCACTGGAGCGTCGGGTAGTCGGTGGTGCCGCACTTCTTCCAGGTCACCGGGGACACCTGGACGGGGGCTCGGGTGGTGGCGCTCGCGGGCGGGGCGGTGACCGAACCGGCCACGACAGCGGCGGCGGCGCACAGCACGGCTGCGCGTGTTCGCATGGGGTCCTCCCAGGACGGAGGGTCGCGGACCGCACGGGTCACGGTCCTCGCCGCATCGTCCCGGAGACGGGTCCCGGAAGAACGCATTCTGACGATTAATGACCCAATCGGGTCGGGGCATGCGCCCGAACGCTCCCGCCGCGGGCGCTCTCAGAGCAGCGTGAGCTGGGTCGGCTCCGGCAGCCCGGCCTCCTCCGCCGCCGGTACCGGGATCCGGCGGGGGGTCCCCGTCCGGTTCGGCCCGATGCCGTACTCCCGGGCCAGCTCGTGCACCTGACGGGTGATCCGGCGCTGGTACCACTTGGGCGCGTAGGCGCCCTCCGCGTACAGCCGCTCGTAGCGCCGCACCAGATGCGGGTGATGCGCCGCGAGCCAGCTCATGAACCACTCGCGGGCGCCGGGCCGCAGATGCAGCACCAGAGGCGTCACCGAGGTGGCCCCGGCCGCCGCGATCGCCCGCACGGTGGCCCGGAGCTGGGCCGGGTGGTCGCCGAGGAAGGGGATCACCGGCGCCATCAGGACCCCGCAGCCGACACCGGCTTCGGCGAGGGCGCGCACGACGTCCAGGCGGCGCTCGGGGGCCGGGGTGCCCGGCTCCACCGTGCGCCACAGCTCGGGGTCGACGAAGCCGACCGAGACCGAGATGCCGACCTCCGTGACGTCCGCGGCCCGGCGCAGCAGGTCGAGGTCGCGCAGGATCAGGGTGCCCTTGGTCAGGATCGAGAACGGGTTCGCGTGCTCCGTGAGGGCGGAGATGATCCCCGGCATCAGCCGGTAGCGGCCCTCGGCGCGCTGGTAGCAGTCGACGTTGGTGCCCATCGCGACGTGGTCGCCGAGCCAGCGCCGCGAGCCCAGCCGGCGGCGGAGCAGCTCCGGCGCGTTCACCTTGACCACGATCTGGCTGTCGAAGCCGATCCCGGTGTCCAGGTCCAGGTAGCTGTGGGTCTTGCGGGCGAAACAGTAGACGCAGGGCCGGCAGATCGCCGTGGATGCGTCGGGTAGCCCCGGCCGGGAACGGGCCGTGTGGCGGCGTGAGACCAGGTCACGGCGCCAGTGCAGCACTGTGCCCGGGTGCACCAGCAGCCGTGCCCGGCGCAGCACACCGCGCGGGAGCCGGTGCAGTGCCGCCCACGGCCGCGACGAGATCCGTCGCCTGAAAGCCGTCACCGTGCCGCGCCTGCCGTTCCCGCACGCCGGCCAGGCACTGCAGGTTGTCCGACGACGCCGCACGGTGCGCAACGGTAAAGTCCCGCTCGAACGCGTCTACGCGGTCACCACCCTGATGGTTCATCATGCGACACCTGCTGACCTGGCGAAACGCGTACGCGGGCACTGGGCCATCGAAAATCGCGAGCACCATGTCAGGAACGTGACGTTCGGCGAGGACACCTCCCGGGTGCGGACCGGCAGTGCGCCCCGGACGGTGGCCACCCTGCGGAACCCGGCCATCGGCGCTCCGCCTCGCAGGGCTGAACAACATCGACGAGTGCCTGCGCCATCACGCACGGGACATGGCCCGGCCACCGGCGGCCCTCGGACTCGCGTGATCATTGCGCACAGATCGTGAGAACGACGGAGCGCTGAGATCATCCCCGTCGGGAAAGATCACGTGACGAGGCGAAGTCAGTAACGAGTACCCGAGTAACACGTGCGGAGGAGTTCGAAGAAATGCTCCCGGGGCTCCGCGCCGAGGATCCGGGTTCCGAGCGTGGTCATCGGGGCGAGTAGCGTCTGCTTGTCGTGGTGCGAATAAGCTACGAACACAACGAACTCGTCGCTCTGGAACTCGATTCCCCCCCCCACGGAGACCGGCTGCCGCGCGGCCCGCACGATGTGGTCGTAGACATTGCGTGGGCGTGTGTCGTGGACCAGGACGAAGGTGGGGTGGCCGGCCTTGCCGAGTTCGTCGGCCGCGCCTTCCGCCCATCGTTCGTCGATCTTCAACACCACGGAATTCTGCGGTAGTCGAGCAAGGGTCCGTACCAGTGACCGCATGGAGCATTCCACGGTGAAGGGAGCCGGGTGGGGTGTTCTGCCGCTGGCGAAGCACGTGAGCCCCACCGTACTGTGCCCTGGGGCGAAGACGTGTGTGAACAGGTGGCGCTCGTGCTGTCGGCACCACATTGCTGCGGCGGCGAACTCATCCAAGGACCCGCGGGCGTACAGCAGTTGTTTTAGAGACAGATCGAGCGGTTCGTGTGCGTCCGGTTCCGGGAGCATGAGCCGCGCTCCTGCGCGGTCGAGCATGGTGTCCTCGGTATGTTGTTCCACCCGCATACCGTCGAGGAACAGACAGCCATGGCGTCGCGTGTCGTCCTGCAGTTCGGCCGCCATGTCTCGGAACAGCATGGGTTGTTCGTCATGAAGGAAGAAGGGCATGTCGGGCAGCGTCGCTCTGATGCATGCCCCGACCTGGGCCTGAACGTCCGCCGCGTTGTCACCTGGGCGGCCGACGGCACCGATGAGGATGCTGTTCTCCTCCCAGACCGGACGAAGCCGGTCGAGCAGACGCAGGAAGCGCCGGTCCGGGGGATCCGCTTCGATGAAGGCGATGCACTCTGCAAGCGTGTCGAACCGGACGTGTTCGACGCGGTACGGCAGGTTCATACAGGCGATCGCACAGGTCATCACGCCGGTTACGACCCCGGCGTGATGGCGGTCGTCGTCCACGGCGCCGAAGGGGAGTTCGCCGCGCCTCAGCAACTCCCGGTAGCCCTGTGACAGTTCCGCACGGGCGTTGGACAGGCTCCCGGGTGAGCGCGTGGCGAAATAGAGGAAGCTCATGTACGTCGCGACGAGTTCGTGGATGACCGTCGTCGTTCTTGTTACGGTACCGATCACGTCTTCGACGATCCTGCGGTGCTCATCACCCAGATCCCGCTCTCCACGCGTGAGTGAGAACGTGTGCAGTCGCGCAATGCTGTCCGTCGCGTTCGCCAAGGCCAGGTACTCGTGCTGCGGAGCATGGAACTCCGCCAGTTCGGGACAGAGCGTGCCGCCAGCCATTGGGCTGGCATACCGGGCTCCTCCGCCGTACGAGTAGGTGCCTCCCATGGGGCTGAACGAGGTACGGCAACTGTCAGTGATCTCCACGCGGATGGCCCTCCAGCGATACGACGACGTCCTGCATCGGCAGGAGCATGTCCAGATCGGACTGTGGCAGCAGGACGACGAGCGACTCGTTCGCGGGCCGGGCGAGGACCACGACATCCGTCGCGTGGTACGGGCTGCCGGATTCCGGGATGCCGACGAGACGGATGTGCTCGCCCGGCGTGACCTCGAGGGGAGTGGGCCGGGTACGCAACGCGGCGATCAGGCGCCCGGTGAACGCCTCGGCCCCCGGCGCGGGACCCAAGGTGGCCGGTGTGACGGGCTCACCCCGGTCGATGGTGCGCAGTGTGTACCGGCCGACAAGACCGGCGTGAGGGGGCTCGAGATCGTGCGGGGACAGGATGTGAAAGGCGGGGAGTCGGCCGGTGGCCGTCGGCCCGCTGTGCTCCGTCGGGTACTGGAAGGTGCCGTTCTCCTTCGGGGGATGACCGAGCACCCACGCCGAGCCGCTGTCGGGGTGCCCGCGCTGCCACAGCTGATGGATCTGCCTCCACTGGGCGAGTTCCTCGGCGTAACACCCGGGCCGCTGAAGGCCCATGGCGTCGATGAGCAGCCATCTGTGCACGTCGAAGGCACTGCGTACCAGGTCACCGTACGGGGCCGCGGCATGGACCGCGCCGCGGTACCCGAGCCGCGCTTCGACCAGCCCGGCGACGGCGCACACCGATGCGGCCTGCCACGGGAGCAGCAGCGCCGCAACAGCGCTGCCGGCCACGGCGAACACGGCCCCGAGCACGCTGATGGTGACCATGAGGTCGAGAGTCCCGGCGGCGGTGGCCGGGCTCGCCCTGAAGGCGGTCGGGAAGGACCGTGTAGAGCCGCGGCCAGGCGGTGACCGCATCCATGCCGTACCGCTCCGCTGCTTGTTCCGCGGCCCGCAGAACGTTGCCGAACCGGGTCTGCATCAGCCGTTCGTGCGTGGGGACGGTCCAGGGCCGCTCGGCGTCGACCCCCGGGTGGCGGGCGCTCAGACGTAGGGCGCAGCGCCGGCCGAGGGGGATTCCGTCCCAGTACCCCTCGAACTCCGCCTCCGGGCAGAGCATCGGCCGGCACTCCATGACGAGAGCGGAGATCCGTGCGGCGCAAGCCGGATCCAGCGCCATCGGTTCCCGACCTTCACGGCCTGGCAGTGGTCAGAATGATGAGATCCGGTCATTGAGGCGCGCACGCGCGGAGCCGCTCGTTCGGGAGGTACTCCGCACGCTCTTCCTCGGTCAGATCCCGGCCCACGGCTCGGCACACCATGTGGATCGCCGCTGTTGAGCGGGGCAGTTCCACATTCCACAACCGTACGGTGTGATCCCGGCCGCCAGTGGCCAACATGTGCCCGTCAGGGCTGAAGGCAACAGCGAGAACGGCGCTGTTGTGCCCCGTGAAAGTACTGCGCAGGCTTCCGGTGGCTATGTCCCACAGCAGTGTTGTGTGATCGGTGCTGGCAGCGGCCAGGCTGCGCCCGTCCGGGCTGAACGCCACGTCGGTCACTTCGTCCGAGTGGCCGCTGAACTCCGCGCGGAAACGGCCGGTGGGCACGTCCCACAGCCGCACCGTTCCCCCCACACCGCCGGTCGCCACCATCCGCCCGTCAGGACTGAACGCCACGGTGGAGACCTCGTCTTGGGAGGAGATCTGTGCACGAAGTCGACCGGAGGCCACAGCCCACAGCCGAACGCGGGGCCATTCGACAGTGGCCAGGATCCGTCCGTCGGGAGAGAACGCATCTGCACGCGTGTATACCCCACCAGAGGCGATGGAGCGGCGAAGGCGCCCCGTCACGGCGCTCCACACGTGCACCACGCCGCGATCGGCCACGGTCGCCAGGAGGCGTCCATCGGGGCTGGCCACTATTTCTTCGTTCTTCGGAGTGGTGAGGACGGTGCGTCGTCTGCCGGAAGCCGCGTCCCACAGTTGAACGTCGCGGCCGACGCACATCAGGGTGCGCCCATCGGGAAGGAACACGAGAGCGTCCGCAGTCAGCGGCTGGCGGGCGAGCGTCTCGCGTTCCCGCCCCGTGGCCGGATCCCACAAGCGGACCCTCCCTTCGTACTGGCTCGCGGCCACCGTTCGCCCGTCCCGGCTGAAGGCGACCGCATCCATGTCGCTGCGGCCCGTGAATGTGATGGAGCCGGTCTTCTGCGCCACGTTCCACAGGCGTACGCCGCCGCTCCACGCCCCCACGCTGGCCAGAGTGTGCCCGTCCGGGCTGAGGGCGACCTCTTGAACGGGCTCCTTGTGGCCGACGAAGACGGTGCGTGCGCTGTGGGTGACGTTGTCCCACAGCCGTGCCGTGTTGTCGTAGCTGCCGGTCGCAAGCGTCCGCCCGTCCCTGCTGAAGACCATGGAGGAGACGAGGTCCTTGTGACTGGTGTCCTTGGCCTGGAGTCGGCCCGTGACCGGATCCCACCAGCACAACGCACCGTCCCCACCACCGGTGACCAAAGTCCGTCCATCTGGCGCAAACGCCATGGAGGTCACATCGTCCGAGGAGGTGGCCAGGTGGAGGCGCACATCGCCGGTGACAACGTCCCGTAGTTGTACGCCCGAGGCATCAGTAATGGCTATGAAACGGCCGTCGGGACTTAGCTCCGCCGCCCTCACGAAGTCCCTGAAGCCGCGGAAAGCGACCCGTACGCGGCCGGTGTCCGCGTCCCATATGCGCACAGTGCGGCCAAGGCCGTCTGCAGTGACGGCGCTCCGCCCATCGCCACTGAAGCCAATGCGGTCGATTGTGTACTTGCGCGGAACTGCCAGAGTGGTGCGCACACGACCGGTAGCCGCGTCCCGTAACTGGGCTTTCGCGCCGACGGTGGCCAGGGTTCGCCCGTCGGGGCTGAAGGCGAGGGAGCACACGGATCCACCGCCCCCTGCGACCCTGGCGCGCAGGCGGCCGGTGGCCGGGTCCCACCATCGCAGTGAACCGTCAAGGCTGCCGGTGACGAGGGTCCGGCCATCGGGGCTGAACGCCACCGAGCACAGGTCACCGGTGAGGCGGCGGCGGAGCGGCAGTCCCGCCGCCGTGTACAGGGCGGCGGTCGCCTCACGGGTAGGACTCAGGCGGTGGGCGGCGACGGCCAGCAGGGCTGCCAGGTCGGGGTCAGTGTCGAGGAGGGCTCCGGACTGGAGGGCCAGCCGCCGTGAGTCGGCCTGCCGCTGCACGGTGCTCGCTTCCTGCCGCTCGAACGTCGCGGCCTGGCGCTGCCAGAAGGCGACGCCCGTGGCGATCACGAACAGAGCGAGCACCGAGGCAAGGACGACGTTGATCACGCGTGCCCGGTGCACGATCGCCTGCTGGTTGCGGCGGCCGGCATGCACGAAAGCGGTGATCTCCCGTGGCAGCCGGCGCTGCTCCAACCACTCGAGGCCGGCCGCCAGATCGGAGCCGTGGAGCAGATCTCCGGGATCGCGGCATCGGTCCCAACGCGCCCGCGCCTCTTCGGCGCGGTGCAGCCAGGCCTGGAAGCGGGCGTCCTGGGCCACCCATTCGCGCAGTTCTTCCCAGTCCCGGGTCAGCGTGTCGTGCACGAGTTCGGCGACCTCGCCGCCGGGGGAACCGCCGGTGGGGTCGGCGTGCACTGTGATGACGCGGTGGCGTGTCAGCGTGGCCAGGACCGTGCCGGTCCGCTCGTCGGCCTCTTGGGGGTCCGTGTCCGAGACGTGGGCGGCGAGTTCCCGCAGGATCCGCAGAGGAACCCGCTGCCGGGTGGCCGGAACGCGCCGTACGGCGTCGGCGGGCCGTACCAACGCCGTGAGGATGCGCCGGGCGACGGTGTGGTGGCTTGCGGGCAGATCGTCGAGAGCGGAGTCGCACCAGTTGGTGAGGCTGCCGGCGATTCTTCCGATGCGCTCGTAGGCCTCGTGTGTCAGACGCCCGTCCGAACGCCGCTCCCAGAGCCTGTTCAGGGTGAGTTCCAAAGGAGCCAGCAGGGCGACCGGGGCCCGTCCGGCCAGGGCGTCTTCATGGTCGGCGGCGAGGACGTCGGCAACGATCCGCTCGCACAGGCCCTTCTCGAAGCGGATGCCGGCTCGTTGTGCGGGGCGGGAGACGATGGCTCGCAACTGCCCTCGGCCAAGGGTGGTGGGGACGTTCAGGATGCCGGAGGCCGCAGCCTTCAGCAGAAGGGGCGCCTGCGCGGCCAGGCGGGGATAGAAGTCGTCCCGCATGATCAGGACCAGGCTGACCGCCTCGCGGGAACCGAGCAGAGCGGTGAGTTGCTCGATCGCCGACATCAGCGCCGTCTCGCCCGAGCGGGCAGTGTCGTCGTCCGCCTCTCCGCCCGTTGTCTCGCCCCGGGCCGTTTCCGCAGCCTTGGGCGCGTCGGGGCGGCCGGCAGGTGCCGACATACGGGCCGCGGGTGTGAAAACCTCTTCGAACTGGTCGATGATCAGGACGATCCGATCGCAGACGGGCTCCGCTGCCAGGCGTGCGCGTACGGCGGCGACGATGCCCTCGTAGCGGGCTCCGGGCAGCCCATGGCGGTCCGCCTCGGCCGACAGGTCCGTCCCCGGGCGAGGTACCAGTACCGGAAGCCACCGGTCGCTGCCCGGCACCGCCCCCTCGGCCAGGGCAGGCAGGACGCCGGCCTGGATGAGCGAGGTCTTGCCCGAGCCGGACGGCCCCAGCAGCAGGACACCGCGCCGTCGGGTGGCCAGCGCCCCCAGCACGCTCTCCAACGCGTCGTCGCGACCGTGGAAGAAG
The DNA here is from genome assembly GCF_014645815.1 of Streptomyces fuscichromogenes. Lineage (GTDB taxonomy): Bacteria > Actinomycetota > Actinomycetes > Streptomycetales > Streptomycetaceae > Streptomyces > Streptomyces fuscichromogenes. The sequence continues at coordinate 77,068 of NZ_BMML01000018.1, forward strand.
GCCGCATGCTCGGCCGTGAACGGTTCGAGGCCGCGGTAAGGGCGCAGTGCGCTCTCACGGAGAACGGGCCATATCTCTCTCAGCACCTCGGTGGGGGTGGCGTAGGCGATGTTCTGCCCCCGCATATGGCCGTCGGGCGGGGCGATGGATGTGAGCATGCCGATGACGAGGCCGCTCACCTCGTCGACCACGGGGCCTCCGCTGAATCCCTGTGTCAGATCGTTGGCGTCCGTCAGCTGCAGGAGGGGTCCGGTTCGTCCAGGGGCGCCGGTGAGCAGCTCGCCCGCCGTTGCGTAGCCGAAGTGCCCGCCGCGCGGCGCCTGGGCGGGAAACCCGTACGACCACACGGGGTGTTCACGGCTGCCGCGCGCCGATCCGAACGGCAGCGGATGCACCGCCGTCACCGGTTCGTCCAGCCGCACCACCGCCACATCGTCCCCGTCGGGCGGCCGCCACGTTCCGGTCAGCACCCGCCCCGTGACCTGCGGCGCTCCATGAAGGCCGACGAAGGCGAACTCGACACGTCCGCCGGGACTGCTGCCGCAGTCCTGGATCACATGAGCACAGGTGGCCACCGCATCCGGGGCGATCAAGAACCCCGCGCCGGCCACGCCGCCACCGTCCGCGAGAACCTGTGCGACGGCGCCGCACGCGTGCGGCGCCGCAGCCCCGCCGAAACCGGCGTCCGGGTTCGGTGAGTCCGTCGCCACCGTCTGCCACCTTGCCGGATGGGTCAGGAGCCGGCGGCGCTCGCGGCCCGGCTCCATGCCACGATGACTTTCAGATGGCATGCCGTCTCGGTCTTGGCGATCACCGCGCCGGCCTCGGCTGCGAGATCCACGCCGAATTCGATGGTCACTTCGTCCGGCCCGGCCTGCCGGAGCTGCTGCACCACCGCGGCGGCCAGTTCCCGCACCGGCGCCAGTGTGCCCTGCACGGTGGAGTGCAGTTCGCGGATCCTGTCCGCGCTCCGCCCCGCTTTGACCGGACCGTCAGCCCCCTCAAGGGCATCGGAGGCCTCGAGGAGGATCGAGCCCCCGCTGTCCAGTTCCAGTCGCGCAAGACTACGCATACATCGCCTTTCGTTGTTTCCCCAGTCGTACGACTCATGCACGACATAGGCCCAAAAACTAGCTGACCCGTCGGGCTTCCGTACGAGGAACTGGCAGAGATCTTCGGATTCCGACCTGTGCGCGGTGGCGGCCTCCGCATCGCTTCCGGTCGAGATATCGGCGCCCTTCCCTGCGAGTGTCATTGCTTCGCGCGCCTGAGCTTGACTCTGTCGGGGATCTTGGAGTTTCCCGGTGCGGCAGTACGGTCAACGGGCATGCTCGGGTTGTTGTGATGACCGTGCGTGACCGGCTGGACGGGCTGTGGCGTGACGAGGATTTCGTCGACTGGTACCCGCGAGACGGGCGTCCGGGTCTCTCGCCTGCTCAGCTGGCCACCGTCTGTCTGCGCCGGCTGTACGCCCTGGTCTTCCTCGAACATCCCACTCGGCGCCTGCACATCGCCGGCGTCACCGCACACCCGACCGCTGCCTGGGCCACCTGGCAAGCCCGCAACCTGGCCGCCGAACCCGGCGCGAGCACGGACCCGGTGCGCTTCTTGATCCCAGACCGCGACAGCAGGTACACCGAGGCCTTCGACGCGGTGTTTCACGCCGAGGATATCGAGATCATCAGGACACCGGTCCGCGCGCCGAGGGCCAAAGCCCACTGCGAGCGAGTGATCGGTACTCTCCGCCGAGAGGTCCTCGATCACGTGCTGGTCCTGGGCGAAGCTCACGCGTGCCAGGTTCTTGCCGAGTACCAGAGGCACTGCAACTGGCTTCGCCCCCGCCGGGCGCGAAGCCAGTTGTCTCCCGAAGCCCACGAACAGCCGCCGCAGGTCCGTGCCCCGGCCGACCGCAGAGTCCCGTGCACCCGCATCCTCGGCGGTGTGATCAACGAGTACAGGTACGCCGCTTGACCAGCAGCGATGATTACTCGAGCCCCACAGGGTGGTGGCCCGTCGCCTTCCCCCGTGGCGGCGGGCCAGATCCCCTCCGAAGGTCCTGCCCCGAGCCGGTCAAGACTGGATCCTTCGTTTCCGCACAGCAACGGCACGAACCTGCAAGGAGCGGCCGGACCTGCCGTCGCCGACGAACCCGAGGGTCTCCAGGTCGCGCAGCGCCCGGCGGGTGTGGCCGGTGCCGACCCGGTTGGCGGAGCGCGGGAGCGCGTTACATGGCGTTGGACTGTTGATCAGGGGTGGTCCAGGAGTCCCCTGTAGAGGTGATCGTGGTGGGGGTGCCGACGCCGCCGGGGTCGATCGTGGTGGTGGCTGTGACGGTGTTCTGGCACACCAGGCCGGTGCCGGTGTCGGTGCAGTCGACGGAACTGTTGGCGTCCAGTGCGGCCTCTCCGCCGCCCGCGTCGAGCGGCTTGTCCAGGAAGGCCGGTTCGACGCTGCGCTTGGCGATCACTGCGCTGGACGCGGTGCTCGAGTAGTGCGGGTAGTAGTACGCCTCGATGGCCGGATAGCCGTTGCTTCCACTCAGCACGAGCGTGTAACTACCGGGCGCCGTCCTGGAAATGGTCGCGTCCTGGTCCACGGTCCAGGCGCCGAATGTGTGGCCGAAGTTGTTGGTCAGGGGGTTGAGAAGGCTCAGCTGCGCGTGGAGCCGGTCGGCTGGCGTGTCGGGGTCGATGCCGATCCGGTTGTCGGACCTGTTCTCGTCGCGCACGGCGAACGCCTGGGTCCAGTTGTTCTGCGGCGCGACGGTGATGGGCAGTGCGGGTATGGGGTCGCCCATCTGGATGTTTCCGTCGGTGAGGCCGGGCATCAGGGGACCGGCGGACGACTGGGTGACCACCAGGCGGGCGTCGCCGGTCGCGGTGTTCCACGCGAGTTCGGCGCGGAAGGGCTCGGACGGGCCGTCGCTGAAGCCGCGGTTGTCACCGAGGAGGAGTCCTCCGGCGGCGTTCTGCGCTGGAATGAAGACGCGCAGCAGCACGATGCCGTCGTCGCCGGTCAGGTGGCCGGTGTGCAGGACAGGGCTCACTGCGTCACCGGAAGCCGTCTGCGCGGAGCCGGAGATCAGGGAGTCGAGGTCCGTCCAGTCGGGGTTGCCGGCCTGAGCTGTGCCGGGGCTGGCGGCATCGGCGACTGCCGCGACGGAGCTCACCTTCTCGCTCTGGTGGTGGGTGGGGAGGGCGGTGTGCAGGTAGCCGCCGGCCGCGATGATCGCGGCTGCCGCGCTCATCGCGCCGGTGACGCGCCACCGGGAACGGGGTGTGGGACGGTGGAACGAGGTCATGGTCTCCTCCTGTGAGGTTGGTGGTTGATCACTGCGGTGGGCCCGTGGGTCAGTACCAGCGGTGGGTCTGCCAGAAGGCCCATGCGGTGCAGGCTCCGCCGTAGCGGGCGTTGACGTAGGAGCGCATCCAGCGCAGCTGGGTGAGCGGGTTGGCGCGCCAGTCGGAGCCGGAGTCGGCCATCTTCGAGCCGGGCAGGGCCTGGCCGAGGCCGTAGGCGCCGCTGGACGGGTTGGTGGCGGTGGTCTTCCAGCCGGACTCGCGGGCGATGATGTTCGCGACGCACTCGTACTCGGAGCCGAACACCTGGGCCGCGATCTGCCGTACGGGGCCGGCGGCCGGAGCGGTGGTGGTGTGGATGTACGAGGCGTCGGTGGCTTTCGTCGCGGTGGTGGTGCGGGCGGGGCCGCGGACGCGGACGTAGGCGTCGACGGCGGCGGTGCGGGGGAGGGCGGCGTAGCGGACGCTGGTGCCGGAGTGGGCGGCTTCGATGACGCGGCCGCCTCCTGCGTAGAGCTGGACGTGGCCGTAGCCGTAGGTGAAGACCAGGTCGCCGGGCTGCAGGGCGGTACGGCTGATGCGGGTACCGGCCGAGGCCTGGGCGGCGGCGGTGCGCGGCAGGGTGACGCCGGCGGAGCGCCAGGCGGCCTGGACGAGGCCGGAGCAGTCGTAGCCGCCATTGCCGGTGCCGCCCCACAGATAGGAGACGCCGAGCTGGTGGCGGGCGAAGGCCACCGCTGCGGCGGCGCCGGACGCGGCGGGGACGGTCGTGCGGGGCTTGGAGTGCTGCGACGGGTGGCTGCTGCCGGTCGAGGCGACGGACGTGGGGATGGTCAGGCGGTGGCCGGCGTAGATGACGGTGGAGTCGGCGAGGTGGTTGGCACGCCCCAGCGCGCTGACGGTGGTGTGGTAGTGGCGGGCTAGGGCCCAGAGGGTGTCGCCGGGGCGCAGCACGACGGTGCGGGGAGCGGGCGTGGCAGCCGGTTGGGTGGTGGGGTGGCCGGCCGTGCTCCGGGACACCGCCTTCGGCGCGGGGGTGGTTGGCTGGTGCGCGAGGACGGTGGCCGACGGGGTGGTGGGTCGGGCGGCGGAGGCGTTGCGCGGGGCCGCAGCGGCGGCGAGGCTGGCGAGCAGGGCCAGGACGACGGCCAGGCAGGCCGTCAGGAGGCGGACACGGGGCCGCCTCCCGGCGGGTGCCGTGCTGGTGGCTGTGTTCATGGCGAGGTCTCCCAGACAAGCGAGTCAGTGCACGGGGCGGTGACCTCAGTGCACGGCCTGGCAGGTTGACCAACCAGAGGCTTTTGTTGACCGATTGACGGTGAACACGCAGACGCGAAGAATCCCCGGCAGCGCGCCCGCAGCAGGGTTGACCAGGACGTCGACCACGCACGGGAGCCGGGAGCGATGACAACCAGACGAGCGCCGGGGGCGCCAGGGGTGGGAAGGCGGGAAACGCCGGTTCCGGACGGCCCGTTACACGACTTCGCTCAGGGACTGCGGGATCTGCGGGCACAGGCGGGGCCCCGGCGTACCGGGAACTGTCGTGGCGGACCGGGTACTCGCCCTCCGCGCTGTCGGATGTCGCCGCCGGGCGCCGACTGCCCACGCTGGATGTCACCCTGGCGTTCGCCCGCCTGCGGCGGTGACACCGATCAGGGGCGCGAGCGGTGGGCCCGGCTGCATGACCAGTTACGCGCCTCCCACCCCGTGCTGCTGGCCGACCCGGCTCCCCCAGTGGAGGAGGCCCCCGCCGACCCCGCCGTTCCCGCCGGCGAAGTGCTCCTGCCTATCAGCCGAGTCGACCCCGATCCGGCGGCCCTGGCCTGCGAGGACAACAAACTGCAGGCCCTGATCAGAGCCTCAGGCCTCCCGCCCGCCGTCCTCCTCGCTACCGGCCACCCCGGGACACGCCGCCGTGTACCGGGGACTGGAACGCAGCCTGCCGCTGATGGTCGACCTGGCTACGGGGCAGGCGGACGTTGAGCCAAGCGGCGTGGGAGCTGTCCACCGGCTCCCTGAGCAATGTCGCGGGCTTTAGCCTGGATGACCCTTCGGAAACCGACCGCACGGACGTCTACGCGGCCTGGCGGCACACCGTCACTCCCGACCAGTGCGCCGCCAAAGCCACGGCACTGGACACCCCGGGTTTCACCAGAGTGCTGGTCAGCCACGCCCCGGCGGGTACCTGGCTCTGCCTGCATCGCGAGCGCAGCGGCGCCGTTGCCGTAGCCCCCGTCCTGCGGATCGACTCCACAACGACCCCGTCGTTCTCCTTCCGCGGGAGCGATGGCTCCGGCTGAGGCCTCCGTACGCAGTCAACCGGACAACAAAAAGGCCTGGTCGCGGTACCGGTCGCCCTCATGAACTTAAGGCCACAACCACCTGAGGGAGGAGAAGTTCCATGCCGTACCTGGTGCAGGACACCACACGAAGTCAGGATGGTGGCAGGAGACCGCCATGGCTGCGCCGGCCGAGCTGGGTCCGCAGAACATCGGTGTACGTGGCAGGCGCCCTGGCGGCCGTCCTAATCGGCGGAACGCTGTTCGCCCTGCCGGAGATGGCTGCTGCGTCCCGCCCGGCACGGATGGCTGACGCGGCCTCCGAAACGTCGTCCGCCAACTGCGTTGCGGGTTCACCGGGACCGGGGAGTGCGGCGGCCGGTTCGGGCGCCGACTCCCTGTCACCCAGGTCGCCCGCGTCGCCCAGTGCGGCGGATTCCGTCTCCGGGGTTGCGTCTGCTGCCTGCTGCGGAGCGTCTTCCGTGGGGGTGGGCACGCAGCCGGGAGCGGGCTCGGGAGGCGGCTCTGCCTCGACGGCGGACGGTCACAACTTCCAAGGCATCTACGCGTTCAGCGGAGGCAAGACCTCCGACCTGGCGACCGACCCGGACGTCGCGGGGCGCTCGCTGGTCTTCTACTGGGCCCAGTTGGAGCCGCAGCGGGGCCAGTATCGGTGGGATCTGATCGACCAGGCCATGCAGCCGTGGGCGGCGGCCGGGAAGAAGGTCATCCTGCGGGTGTCGGCGGCCGGATGGGCGAAGTGGGACACCGCCGCGGACTCCGCGCACGGCACCCCGGCCTGGGTCTACGACCAGGGCGTGAAGTCGGTGACCGAGCAGGACGGAGCGGTCATGCCCGAATACTGGAACCCCACCTTCGGAAAGGACATGACCACCTTCTTGCAGGCGTTTGCCGCTCGCTACGACGGCAACGCGGGCCTCGCCGCCGTCGACATCTCCATCGGCGTTGGAGGGGAGAGCAAGGCCGACAGCGAGAAGAATCCCGACCTGCTCTCGCTGTGGCAGACCATCGGCTACACCGACGAGCTGTGGTGGGGTTACGCACAAGAGACCATCGCCGCCTACACCAGCGTCTTCCGCCGCACCCCGCTGGCGCTGATGCCGGACAAGACGTTCATCGGCGGCACGGACGGCTACAACGAGGAGAAGATCGTCGACTACGCCGTGGCCAAGGGCATCTGGCTGCAGGACAACGGCGTGGTGCCGGGCCGGGCGCTCTCCGCTCCGTGGGGCCAGACCCCGGTGATCGCCGAGATGCGCGGCGCGACCAGTGACACCGGCGACAATCTGGCCGACGACCTCAAGGCCGCCGTCGCCGAACACCCCGTCTTCGTCCTCGTCTTCACCAGCGACATCACCGATGCCAACCGCGACGTCCTCCACCAGGTCGCCACCCAGGTGGCCACGGGCAGCTGACCCGTCCACCGCCGAACGATCCCGTTCCCATCGGAACGGGATCGTTCTATTGAATTCGAACAGTTTGGCCGCAGCGGGAGCCAACACGGATACGGACGCGCCTGGCCTCTTCCAACTGATGGAGTCGACGGCGAAGGCGGCCGTCCGGCCGACGGGAACGCCCATGTCGATGTCGATGTCGATGGCTTGGACGTCGTCGACGGTGACCGTCCAGGTCGGCCTGAGCGCGGTGAATTCCTTGCCGGGGAACCACACCCACGCGCCAATGGTGTCGCCGCTGCTGAGACCACTGCCAGGGTGAACTACTTCCGGGTCTCCGTCACCAGGGGCGGCAGCCAAAACCTGGCCGCGGAATTCAGCGGTATCGAGGCCGAGACGCACATGAACCTTGACGCGTCCGCGGTCGACAACATCATCAAGATGATCGGGGACGCCGACAGCCGTTGGCCGAGGAACTCCTGAGCTCGGAACTCTCCGCTGTCGCTGCGTTCCGGTGTCGGTGTCTCTGAACCAGGCGACAGCGACACCGGAATCGGACAATCGAAGTACGACGGGTCCGCCGGCGTGGCGGTCACAACGTCCCGTTCCACCTCGTCCAGCAACTCGCGCACATCGGCGGCGAACCGGCGGACCTCCTCCGGGTTGTCGGCGGCGGCCTCGCGGATGCGGTCCTGGCGGACAAGCCTCACCCGAGCCGCGCAGCACCCACGTGACCTGCACGGTCAAAACAAATCCGGTTACGGATTGACCATTTGCCCGGGGAATCGGTGGAAGCCTTTCAGGTCAAAAATCCCGGCCTTACCAAGGAACCCACGTCACCACTGCGGCCTGCCGGAGCAGGCCCGACGAAAGAGGTTCCCGTGAAGAAGCCGTTCTTCGGTTTTCCCGCCTGTAGGCGCAAGTGGCGTCTCGTCGCGGCTGGCCTGGCCACCGCCGCGGCCGTGGCCGGCACCGCGACCTTCGCCACCGCTGAACTGCGTACGAGCCCGCACCCCGCCCACGCCACGATCGGGCTGGCGGACTCCAGCGTCAGCATCACCGGCCAGAGCTCGACGGACTGCAGCCCTGTCAGCGGCCTTCCTGTCCTGACGGCCGGCGGTACCGTAAGCACACTGCCGAACACCGGCGACTGCTCCGGTACGACGTCCGGTGGCACTCTGCAAGGCACTCTCGGCCAGAGCCAGAACTGCCAGCTCACGGAAGAGCAGCAGCAGGACCTCATAACCCGCGCGAAGGCTCAGCAGGCCGCCAACGACGAGCGCTTCCAGAGCGAGTTGCTGAAGAACCTGCTCGCCCTGGCCGCGGCCAAGTCAGGCGGTGCCGCGTTCAGCCTGCACATGTCCGGGTACACCAAACTCAGCCCGCAGGACGTCACTGACCTGATTCAGAACGGTACGGTCACCCCCGCCGACATGGCAGCCGCCATCCTGCAGACCTTGCAGGAACTCGGCGAGGACACCGCCGGTGTGACCGTCAGCGGTTCCTGCACCGGCGACGAGAACCAGAACCCGAACTACAGCGCCAGTAGCAGTGATTCGAACTCCTCGGGTGACTCGGCGGACAACGAGGGCCAGTCGGGTCAGGACCAGGCTGCCCCGTCAGACCTCGGATCCGACTGGGTGCCCCAGGACCCCAAGAACATCTGCGAGAGCACGGGGTGCGAGGACGTGGCGGTTGAGATCCAGCAGAAGATCGGCGGCACCAGGTATCGGATCGAGGACTCGATGGGAGCGCCGACCCTCGGCAAGTACCGCGGAGAGGACACGTACTGGAACTACCATGAGGTAGTGATCAAGGATGGCCGCGTGTACGACGCCTGGACGGGACGGACCGGTGAACTGCTGGACACCTATCGGGGCAACTGGCAGTACGGGCAGTGGCTGAAGTTCACTCCGATCGGATGATGACGGTGGACTATCGGACGCTCTTCGCCGACGTACACCGCCGCCCGGGCTCGTACGGGCTGGACGGCTCGTACGGCCAAGCCGTGGCTTTCATCATGGGCTGCGACGCGGGCAATGCCTGGGGCCTGCTCGTGGGCTTCCCCGAATGGCTGGCGATGAAGGCAGGAGGGGGTGCCAACCTCGTGTGGTCGGCACTCGTACTGCGGATCGCCTTCCCCGGCCCCACCGTCGTGACGGCGGCCGAAACCCTCGATCAGCAACACGACGAACACGCTGTCGGTGCACTCTTCGGCCTTCTCGACGAATTCCTGGCCGACCGGAAGGGCTCCCGAGGCGCGGCCGCCATCGTCTCCAGCTACCTCGACTGGCAGCGCCTCCGACGGGAGCAGAACTCCTAGCCCACCTGGCTCTCTGACCCCGAGCGCGTCCGCCGTGCCGCCTTCGCCTGGTTCGCCTGATTCCCAACGCAGGGAACCGGGCGAAGGCGGCGTTTCCGTGTCTCCAATCGGAACCAGATCGTTCGATTCCCCTCGCGGGGTCTGTTCGGCGGGGCCGTTGGCGCGTGCCCGCGTGTCGGCGTGCCCGCGTGTCGGCGTGTCGGCGTGTCGGTTCGCGTCGGAAGGGCATCGGCCAGGGGCCGGGCCCGGCATTACGATGACAGGGCACAGCGAAAGGCGAGGTCTGGCGGGCCTCGTGAGAGCCCTGCGGCGCGTTCCTGGGAATACTCACGGCCCGGATCGGTCAGCGGCGGGTTCTGGGCGAGGAGCGGCATGGGCAGACGTGAGGTGGCGGTTCCGGACGGTCCGTTAAGGGACTTCGCGCAGGGACTGCGGGATCTGCGGGCGCAGGCTCCAGGAGCACCCACCTACCGGACGCTGGCGGTCCGTGCGCGCTACTCCCCCTCCGCCCTCTCGGACGCCGCGTCAGGGCGCCGTCTGCCTTCGTGGGAGGTGACCGCGGCGTTCGTGGCGGCCTGCGATGGCGACATCGAGGAGTGGCGCGAGCGCTGGAGGGAACTGGACGCCCAGCTGCGCAGCAACCACCCGGCGCTGTTGCCGGAGGCCGATCCGGGCCAGGACCCGGCCGCCGCCGCCGACGAGGAGGACCAGAGCGGCCGAGAAGGCCAGGACGAGCAGAAGGCCGAAGAACGCAGAGCCCTGGCCGAGGACTCCGACAGCGACGACGCGTCCGGCACCGCGCAGACGGCCGCGGTGGCGCCGCTGTCACCGTCCGATCCGCCGAAGGCCGGCCCGTACCGGCTGCTGGGGCGGCTGGGTGCCGGCTCAATGGGCGTGGTCTACCTGGGGGTCTCGCGGGCCGGGCGGCCGGTCGCGGTGAAGGTGGTGCGCGCGGACTTGGCCGAGGACCCGCACTTCCGGCACCGGTTCACGGCCGAGGTGGCGGCGGCACGGCGGGTGTCCGGGCCGTTCACCGCGGCGGTGGTGGACGCCGACGCCGACGCCGCACGGCCATGGCTGGCGACCGTCTATCTGCCCGGGCCGTCGGTACAGGAGGCCGTGGAGACCGGCGGGCCGTTGCCGGCGGCGGTGGTGCTCGGGCTGGCCGCGGGCATCGCCGAGGCCCTGACGGCCATCCACGGCGTCGGCGTCCTGCACCGGGACCTGACGCCGGGCAACGTGCTGCTGGACACGGATGGACCCAAGGTCATCGACTTCGGCGTCGCGCACACCATGGACGCCACTCGGCAGACGAAGACCGGGGTGCGGGTCGGCACGGTGCCGTTCATGGCGCCGGAGCAGGCCTCCGGACAGGAGATCACCGCCGCCTCTGACGTCTTCGCGCTGGGCTGCGTGCTGGCATACGCGGCCACCGGCGTCGCCCCGTTCGGCGACGGCTCCAGCGGCGAGGTGCTGTACCGCATAGCCCATTCCGCCCCCGACCCGGCGGCCCTGGACTGCGGTGACGACCGGCTGCGGGACCTGATCAGGCGCTGCCTGGGCAAGGCCCCCGACCGCCGTCCCACCCCTGAGGAGATCGTCGAAGCCTGCGGTGGGGACCGTCCGCAGGAGGTCGCCTGGCTGCCCACGGCCGCCGCTGCCCGGCTGGCCGCCCGGCGTGACCAGGTCAGCGAGACGGTCGCCCGGGCCGCCACCCGCCGCACCGTGGTCCGCGTCAAGCTCACCGCCGTCCCGCTCGTCCTTGCCACCGGCGTCGTCCTGGCCGTCGCCCTGACCACTGGCCACCCCGGGACATCCGTGTTGACCGCGCCACCGGACAGCGCCGCTCCCACCATGTCGGCCGTGCTCTCGCCGTCGCCGAGCAACCAGTCCGCCAGTCCGAAACCCTCCGGCTCACGGGCGATGGCATCCTCCGGTCGGGGCGCCGCCAGCAGCGGCACGGGCGCACTGGCACCGTCGGCGTCCCGCAGCACCGGCAGCCTGACCACAGGAGGCGGCGGCATGGGGGGCAATGCCAACGGCAGCGGGACCAACGGCGGTGCGTCGACCGTCACCTGGACTGCCCACTCGGGCACCGAGTGCGCCTCCTCCGGCGCGGCGCAGACCAGCTTCTACGCCAAGAGCGGGGAGTGGAAGAAGACCACCGGCGGCGCCTACACCTACGACTGCAATGCGGCGCGGTACATCCACCTCGAGGACGACGGCGACGGCGGCTGGAACGCCAACGCCGACTGGGTCTTCACCCCCGGCACCAGCGTGAGCAGCTGCAGCTTCCGTATCCACGTCGCCAAGGGCACCTGGGCCAGCGATGCCCAGTACAGGGTCTACAACGTCGACAGCACCAACGACGGCAGCGCCAGGGACTTCGCCCACTTCGACTTCGACCAGCACGACTACGACGCCGGCGGCTGGTACACCACCCGCAGCTTCACCTTCCACACCGGCACGATCGACCTGGCCCTGACCAACACCGGCAGCGACACCTACGGCGTCGTCGCCGACGAGGTGGAGGCCTCCTGTTCCTGACGCCTCCTGCCGGACCGTCATCGCGAGCGGACTTTGTCCGGATTCCGCAGGGCGCACGGCCCTGACCTCGCGGACGCCGAGGGCGGCCCGGGTCTCGTCCGGTACGCGCCTGCGCCAAGGGGACCAGCGCTCTGGGCATCCTGCTGCTGCGGCGCGCGCCGCACGAGCCCGAGATCCTGTGGACCCTGATGGCCGATGAGATGTGGGCCCCGTGGGTTCGCGTCGGCTTCGCCCCGGTCCTCGGGTTGGGCGGCGGGACTGGAGCGCCCCAGGCCCTCAGCTTGACTCTGTCGGGGATCTTGGAGTTGCCGAGGTCAGCTGCCCAGGGCTCGCCAGGACTGAACCGCCCCGGTTCGAATGCAGACCGGCCTGTACGGGCCGGTGCGGGACTACCTCGACGGCGTCCTGGGCGGCTGACGCGTTCCTGAAGTGTGGCTGGTGCTGGTCGCCGGTTACAGGCGCTTCGCTGTGCGGTCGCGCAGCAGCAGCCACTGGCTCGCGTCGGCGCCGCCTGAGCGCGCGGCCGGTCCGTGCAGCAGCACGGCGAAAGCCGTCCGCTCCGCCTTGCTCGGGGCGTCATACTGGTCTGGCGCCTCCGGGGTCGGGAATGACCTCGTCATGCCTTTCCAGGCCTTGTCCGCGTTCGGAGTGCTGAGCATCGGCCCTCCCGGGCTCAATAGGGTCATGCAGTGAAGTAGACGCACGCGTGTGAACAACCCCGGTACGGGTTCACCGTCCACTCGAACGGCATCCGGGAGGCGCCCGGCACCCGGTTGATGATCGACCGCGCCCGCACCTCGTGGAAGGTGATCCCACGGAACTCCGGCGTGTCGAAGGTACGGGTGGTGACCGCGTCCGTGCCGAACAGCGCGGTGCCGGCCCGGACGGGTCCGGTCTCCTCGGTGAGGTTCTCCCAGCGCATGACGCCTCCTCGGTAGCACTGCCCAGAGAATAGAACATCTGTTCCCATGATCGTGCGAACGGTCTGTGGAGACCGTGCGGACGCCGTTTCCGACCGCTTCCGGTACCCCGATTTGGGCGGCCGGGCGCCGGGGTGGTTGGCTTGGCGCAACCCCGAGAACTCACGTGCTGGAGGAACGCAATGGCGCAGGTCGAGGCCACTACGGAGCGGGTCGTCGCCGCGGACGCGGAGAAGGTGTTCGACACCGTCGCCGACTACAGCGGTACGCGCGCGAACCTGCTGACGGAGCACTTCAGCGAGTACGAGGTGCGCGAGGGCGGCGACGGCGAGGGCACCCTGGTCCACTGGAGGCTCCAGGCCACCAGCAAGCGGGTCCGGGACTGCCTCCTGGAGGTCAGCGAGCCCACCGACGGCGAGTTGGTCGAGAAGGACCGCAACTCCTCCATGGTCACCACCTGGCGCGTCACCCCGGCCGGCGAGGGCAGGGCCAAGGTCGTCGTGCACACCACCTGGCAGGGCGCCGGCGGCATCGGCGGCTTCTTCGAGAAGACCTTCGCGCCCAAGGGCCTCGGCCGGATCTACGACGGGGTGCTCGACAAGCTCGCCGCCGAGGTCGAGAAGTAACCTCCCGGAGAACCAGGCCTGTTGGCCTCTCACCGGTTCGAGTGGATCTCCGCTCGCGCCGGCCCTGTGCCGTAACTCGTCGTGCTTGCTCGCAGTTGTCGCCCTATGGGAAATAAGGCGGGAATTGTGCGCAGGTGCGACGAGGGAGCGGTACGTGGGCGGAACGACGCTGGTGCAGTACGAGGAACCGGCCGCGGCACCCGCGGACGCCCCCGTACCGGAACCCGCAGCGGTCTGCGGACTGGGGCCGCGCCGCACCCGGCTGGTGTTCTGCGGGCTGGTGCTCGCCCTGCTCCTCGCCGCGCTCGACCAGATGATCGTCGCCACCGCGCTGCCGAAGATCGTCGGTGAGCTGCACGGCCTGGACCGGATGGCCTGGGCGATCACCGCCTACCTGCTCACCGCCACCGTCGGCCTCCCCGTCTACGGCAAGCTCGGCGACCTCATCGGCCGCAAGGGCGTCTTCCAGTTCGCGATCCTGGTCTTCGTCGTCGGCTCCGCGCTGGCCGGACAGGCGCGGCACATGGACCAGTTGATCGCCTTCCGGGCCGTCCAGGGCGTCGGCGCGGGCGGGTTGATGATCGGCGTACAGGCGATCATCGCGGACATCGTGCCGCCCCGGCGGCGCGGCCGCTTCATGGGCCTGATCGGAGCCGCCTTCGGCCTCGCCTCCGTCGCCGGACCGCTGCTCGGCGGCTACTTCACCGACCACCTCTCCTGGCGCTGGTGCTTCTACGTCAACGTGCCCCTCGGGCTGATCACGCTCGCTGTCATCACCCTCGTGCTGAAGCTGCCGAAGCGCCGGGTCCGCGCCCGTTTCGACGTGCTGGGCGCGCTGTTGCTCGCCACCGCCTCCACCTGCCTTGTGCTGCTGACCAGTTGGGGCGGTACGGAGTACGCGTGGGACTCACGCGTCATCCTCGGGCTCGGCGCCGGCGCGGTGGCCGCCGGCGGGCTGTTCCTCGTCGTCGAGCACCACGCGGTCGAACCCCTCATCCCGCCACGGCTGTTCCGGGACTCCGTCTTCAACGTGAGCGGCCTGGTCGGACTGGTCGTCGGCATCGCCCTGTTCGGCGCCGCCAGCTATCTGCCGACCTTCCTCCAGATGGTCGACGGCGCCTCGGCGACCGGGTCCGGGCTGCTGATGCTGCCCATGACGGGCGGCATCGTCGGCGCCTCGGTCGTCGCGGGACAGCTCATCAGCCACACCGGCCGCTACCGGATCTACCCGGTGCTCGGCGGGGGCCTGTCGGTGGTCGGCATGTGGCTCCTCTCCCGCCTGGAAGCCGACACCCCGCGCTGGCAGTACAGCATCTGGATGGCCGTCCTGGGTGCCGGGATCGGCCTGGTGATGCCGGTGCTCGTGCTCGCCGTGCAGAACTCCGTACGCCCCGCCGACCTCGGCGCCGCCACCAGCGCCAACAACTACTTCCGGCAGATCGGCGGCAGCGTCGGCGCCGCCGTCTTCGGCACCCTCTTCGCGGACCGGCTCACCGACGCCCTGCACCGCCGTCTCCCCGCCCGTGCCGGTGCCCGCCTGCCCGACCCCCAGTCCCTCACCCCGCAGCTCGTCCACGCACTGCCCCCGGCGCTGCGCGACGCCTACGTCCGCGCCTACGCCGACGCCATGCCCCGGATCTTCCTCTACCTGGTCCCGGTGCTCGTCCTCGGCCTGCTCGCCGCCTGCTTCCTCAAGGAGAAACCGCTGGTGTCCCATCCCATCGCCGAAACGGGGTCCGAAGCAGTGAACGCCCCGATCCCGCAGGCCCGGTCCCCGCACACCGGCGCCGGGGTCCCGGTCTGCGGCACGGTGCAGCACCCCGACGGCACCGTGGTGCCCCGGGCCGCGCTCACCCTCATCGACGCGGTCGGCCGGCAGATCGGCCGGGGCGCCAGCGGCGAGGACGGCCGGTACGCCCTGGCCACCCCCGGCTCCGGGTCCTACGTCCTGATCGCCGCCGCCGGCGGGCACCAGCCGCAGGCCGTCACGGTGACCGTCGGCGAGCGGCCCGTCGAACTGGACGTCGTCCTCGGCGGTGCCGGACGGCTCGCGGGCGGCGTGCTCACCGCCGACGGCACTCCGGTACGGGACGCCACCGTCACCCTCACCAACGTGCACGGCGAGGTCGTGGCCAGTGTGCGCAGCGGCCGCGAGGGCGGCTATGTCATCAGCGAGCTGGTGGCCGGCGAGTACACCCTCGCCGCCAGCGCCCCCGCCTTCCGCCCGGCCGCCCTCCCGGTCACCGTCCAGGCCTCCCGGGAGACCCGGCAGAACGTCGAACTCGCGGGCGGCGCCGTGCTGAAGGGCACGGTCCGGGCCGGCGGCGGCCGGCCGGTGGAGGACGCGCGGGTGACCCTGCTCGACGCCGCCGGGAACGTCGTGGACACCCTCACCACCGGCGCCGACGGGACGTTCCGGTTCGTGGACCTGTCCTCCGGCGAGTACACGGTCATCGCCGCCGGTTACCCGCCGGTCGCCACGGTGCTCCAGGTCGCGGGCGGCGGCCGCACCGAGCGGGACCTGCAGCTGGGCCACGAGGACTGAACCCGGCGGGTGCGCGCACCGCGCGGGGGCGCGGACCTGCGCTCCGGTGGGACCCGGTGAAACCAATTCCAGGAATGCCACACATCGCAACCGGCGGCCACCGTACCGTAGTGACGGGCGGCACAGATCTTTTGCGGAGCCGTGGGGAGAGAGGGCCTGGGCAATGGACCATGGCAGCGAGCGGGACGCACATCCCGGCTTCGGTGCTGGGGACGGCGCTCCCGGCCGCATCCCCCTGGCGGTGGTCCTCGTCGACCGCGAAGGCCAGGTCTCCCACTGGAGCACCGGCGCCCGGCGGCTGTTCGGCGCCGCCAAGGAAGAGGCCATCGGCCACTCCGTCCTCGACCTGCTGCCCGTCTCCGGCGCGCTCCCCGAGGACGACGAGATCACCCCGTACGGCGCCTACGCGGCGTACGACGGCCTCGGCCCCGACCTGGAGTCCTCCCTCGACGGACGGCTGAGCTTCCCGGCCGCCGGCCGGGCCCGGCTCACCGTGCCCGACCGTGACCGCGTCGACGTCCTCTGGTGGGCCTACCCACTGGTCGGGCCGGGGAACGAGCGGCTGCTGGTGCTCGCCGCCGACGCCGAGCGGCTGCGCCGGGCCGAACCCGACGAGACCATCGCCTTCGAGCGCATCGCGCCCGGCTTCGCCCTGCACACCGACTTCCCCGGCGCCGAGGAGCTGGCCCGCAGGCTCCCCGAGATCCTGCCCAGCATGAGCGTCGACGAGAGCGCCCGCATCGTCGCCCAGGTCCTGGAACTCGGCTACCCCATCCTGGAGTTCAGCCAGAACGACCGGGTGCCGGTGACCCCCGACTGGGGCGTCGCCCGGCGCGCCGAGCGGATGGCCCGCCGCGAGCGTGCCTCCCAGGTGGCCGCCCAGGGGCTGCCGGTGCCCGCCGAACTCGCCGACGACGAGGGCGAGGACCTGGAGTACGCGGCCGTCCGCGAACGCCTCGAGTTCCTCAACGAGGTCAGCGGGAAGATCGGCACCTCGCTCGACCTGTCCCGCACCATCGTCGAGGTCAGCAGAGCCGTCGTACCCCGCTTCACCGATGTCGCCGGCACCTATCTGCGCGAACAGGTCGTCGCCGGCGAGGAGTTCCCGGACGGCGTGCCCGACACCACCACCATGTGGCACCGGGTCGCCCTGGAGCACACCGACGAACCCGGCCGCTGGGACGACGTCGTCCCGGTCGGGGAGGCCATGCCGTTCCCGGCGCACACCCCGTTCTTCCAGTGCATGACCACCGGCGATCCGGTCCTGGTGCCGCGGATCAGCGTGGAGATGGGCCATGCCATCGCCTCCCAGTTCGAGAAGCGCGACATCCGGCCGCTGATCACCGGCCGCTCGATGCTGGTCGTACCGCTGAAGGCCCGCAACGTCGTGCTCGGCTTCATGATCCTGCTGCGCCACCCCGAGCGCGAGGTGTTCGACGACATGGACCGGGTCACCGGTGCCGAACTCGCCGCCCGTGCCGGGCTCGTACTCGACAACGCGCGCATGTACACCTACCAGGAGAGCGTCGCCGAGACCCTCCAGGACAGCATGCTGCCGCACATCCCGCCGCGCATGGCGGGCTGCGACATCGCCACCCGGTACCTGCCGGGCACCCTGCTCGGCCGCGTCGGCGGCGACTGGTTCGACTCCGTGAAACTCCCCGGCGCCCGGACCGCCCTGGTCGTCGGCGACGTCATGGGCCACGGCCTCAACTCGGCCGCGATGATGGGCCAGTTGCGTACCGCGGTGCAGACGATGGCGGCCATGGACCTGCCGCCCGCCCAACTCCTGCGCAACCTCGACGACCTGGCCCAGCGGCTCGGCGACGGCTACCTCGCCACCTGCCTCTACGCCGTCTACGACCCGATCGAGGGCGAACTGCACCTCGCCAACGCCGGTCACATCCCCCCGGTGCTGGTGCGGGCGGTCGACGGGCACAGCGAACTCCTCGACCTGCCCACCGGGGCACCCATCGGCGTCGGCGGGGTCGCCTTCGAGTCGCTGCGGGTGCGGGTCGACCCCGGCGACCGGCTGGTCATGTGCACCGACGGACTGGTCGAGATGCGCGGCGAGGACATCGGCGTCGGCCTCGCCACCCTCTGCGAGTCCGCCGCCCACCCGGCCGCCTCCATGGACGACGCCTGCGACACCATCATCCGCGCCCTCAACACCCGCGGCGGCCGCAAGGACGACGTCGCCCTGCTGATGGCCCGCCTCAACGGCATCGAGCCGGAGGACGTCGCCGAGTGGCGGCTCGCCCTGGACCCGGCCGAGGTCCGCCGCGCCCGCGCCGCCGTCCGCGAACAACTGCACGACTGGGGCCTGGCCCGGCTCGCCGACCCCGCCGAGCTGATGGTCAGCGAACTCGTCACCAACGCCGTCCGGCACTCGCACAGCCGCCCGGTCCAGCTCCGGCTGATACGAGGCGAGACCCTGCTCTGCGAGGTCGATGACGACGACCACACCCTGCCGACCCTGCTCGGCGCCGACCCCGGCGCCGAGGCGGGACGCGGACTGCGGGTGGTCTCGACCCTCGCCCGGGAGTGGGGCACCAGCCGTACGTCCGCCGGGAAGACCGTCTGGTTCGAACTCACCGCCCGCCGCCGCTGACCCGGGGGGCGCACGTTCGCCGAACGCGTGGTGAAGGAACGCGCCGGGCGCTTGTGGCCGAAACACGCGCAGGGTAAACCGTACTGACCCGTCATGACGGCGGTCATCTGTGGTTCCATCCTGGGGAGTTGGCCATGAGTGTGACGAGTCGGTACCGGCATGCCTGGGAAGGCTTCTGGCAGGAAGCCCCCGACGAGCCCGGGGCGGTGTTCTGGGACGCCGAACCGGACGTGACCGCCGCGGTCCACGTCGCGCTCTTCGAACCCCATGTCGCCGACCCGGGCCTGCCCCTGGTCGACCTCGGCTGCGGCAACGGCACCCAGACCCGCTACCTGGCCCAGCGCTTTCCGCGCGTCCTGGGCGCCGACATCTCCGAGGCCGCCCTGGACCACGCCCGGCACGCCGATCCCGCCGGACAGGCCCGGTACCGGCTCCTCGACGCGGCCGAGAAGAGCGAGGCGGAGGCCCTGCACACGGAGCTCGGCGATGCCAACGTCTACATGCGGGGCGTCCTGCACCAGTGCGAACCGGACGACCGGCAACCGCTGGCCGACTCCATCGCCACCCTCGTCGGCAGCCGCGGCCGGGCCTTCCTCGTCGAGCTCTCCGAGGCCGCCCGCACCGTCCTCGGCGGCCTGGCCCAGAGCCCGTCCGGGCCGCCGCCCAAGCTCGCCCCGATCTTCCGCCACGGGATCGCCCCCGGCGAGGTCGCCGACGACGCGGTGCCCGCGTACCTGCGCAGCGCCGGCCTCACCGTCCTCGCGACCGGTGAACTGCCCCTGACGACCACGGAGTCCACGCCGGACGGCGAGCTCATCGTGCTGCCCTCGAAGTGGGTGCTGGTGGGCCGGGAGAGCTGAGGGCCGGCGGAACCCCCCGGCCCGGTCACGGGCGTGGCCCCTCAGTCGATCCCGGACCGTTCCACGCCCGCCACGATCCACCGCTGGAAGCACAGGAACACGACCAGCAGCGGCAGGATCGACACGGCCGCCGCGACGAACAGTTCGTGGACTCTGACGACCTGGGACGTGGTGAAGGAGGCGAGCGCCACCTGCACCGTCCAGGCGTTCCGGTCCTGCCCGATCACCAGCGGCCACAGGAAGGAGTTCCACGCGCCGACGAACACGATCGTCCCGACGGCGGCGAAGACGGGCCTGGCGTTCGGCACGACGACCAGCCAGTACGTCCGCCACTGACCCAGCCCGTCGACCTGCGCGGCGTCCTCCAGCTCCGCCGGGAAGCCCAGGAAGTACTGCCGGAAGACGAAACAGGCGAAGGCCGGGAACAGCGTCGGGACGATCAGCCCCCGACAGGTCGAGATCCAGCCCAGCGACGACACGAGCACGAAGCTCGGGACGAAGGTGACGGCGGCCGGGACCAGCAGCGTGCCGAGGACGGCGTAGCAGACCTTGTCGGCGTGCCGGTAGGGGACGCGGGCGAGGCCGTACCCGGCGAGCGAGGCGAGCGGCAGCGTGCCGAGCGTCGTCGCGACGGCGATCAGCGCGGAGTTGAGCAGGGAGCGGGCGAACGGAACGGAGGTGTCGTCGAAGAGCTCGGTGATGTTCCCCCAGCGCGGTTTTGAGGGGAAGAAGGTCCATTCGGGGGCCGTGATGTCCTGCTCGCTCGACAGTCCGTTGCGCACCAGGAGATAGAAGGGGACGAGGAAGAGAACCGCGAGCGCGATCAACAGGACGAGCCGCAGGGCGCGTCCGACCCGTACCACCGCGTCCTCCTTGGTCACCGCTCCCTCCTGCCCAGTCCCAGCCGGCGCGCCTGACCGACCGTCACCACCGCGATGACCAGCGAGAGGATCACCGCGCCCGCGCTGCCGAGCCCGAGGTTCTGCCCCTGGCCGAGCGCGGTGTAGTAGAGGTAGACGAGCGGCGGACGGGCGTAGGGCGGGTAACCGCGGGCGTCCGAGAGCAGGTTGTAGAACTCGTCGAAGGCCTGGAAGGCGTTGATGACGAGGAGCAGGACGACCGCGACCGACGTGGCGCGCAGCTGGGGCAGCGTGATGTGGCGCAGCACCTGCCGGCCGGGCCGGGCGCCGTCGACCGCGGCGGCCTCGTACAGAGCGGGGTCGATCCGCTGGAGCCCGGCCAGGAAGAGGATCATGAAGAAGCCCGCCTGCAGCCACAGCCGCACGGTGACGATCACCAGCCAGTACCAGGGCGGGTCGGTGACGGACAGCCAGGCGACCGGATCGCCGCCGGACCAGCCGAGCACGGTGTTGGCGAGCCCGAACCGCACCCCGCTGAAGACGGACATCTTCCAGACGAGGGCGGCGACGACGTAACTGCACGCGGCCGGCAGGAAGAACACCGACCGGAAGAACGCCCGTGCCCTGCGCACCCGGTTGACCATCAGGGCGAGTGAGAGGGAGAACGCGTACGTCGTGGGCACGATGAACGCGGTGAAGACCAGGAAGGTGCGCAGGCTGTCGAGGAAGGCGTCGTCCGACAGCATGGCCGTGTAGTTGTCGAGGCCCACGAAGTCGGTGGGCGTGACGGTGTTGTGGGCGTCGAAGAAGCTGAGGGCGATGCTCCACAGCAGCGGGAGGTACGTGAACAGGCCGAGCCCGAGAGCGAACGGGCCTACGAAGATCCAGAACCAGCGGGTGCGGCTGCGGGCCCTGCGCCGGGCCGGCCCGGCGTCGGCCGTCACGGCTTCCTCTTCACCCGGTCGAGCTCGGCCGACACCTTGCCGACCACCGCCCGCAGTTCGCTCTCCGGGTTCGCCCCGCTCCTGATGATCCGGTTCAGCGCGTCCTGGTAGGCGGTCTGGGCGGCCGGGGTCCACAACAGCGCCTGGGCGTAGCCGTGTTCGGTGGTGAGACGGACCGCCTCGGCGGCCGCACCGGTCTTCAGCCTGTCGGCGTTCTTCGCCAGGGAGACCCGGGCGGGGATGTGGAAGCCGTAGGAGAGCGCGAAGTCCTCCTGGTAGTCGGTACGTTCGACCCACAGCCACTTCACGAAGTCCTCGGCCGCGGCCCGGTGCGCGCTGCGGGCGCTGACGGCGGCCCCGTAGGCACCGACGGGAACGACGGGTGCGCCCGATCCGTCCTCGGGGAACGGCAGCACCCCGAAGTCGTCGCCGAGTTCCCTCCGCACCTGGGGCAGTGCCCACAGGCCGGACCACTGCATGGCGGTCAGGCCCTGGACGAACGCGGACGGGTCCGGCCAGTCGGCGGGGGCGCCGAGGAGCAGGGACCCGTCGGCGTACAGCCGGTGGAGCCTGGCGAGAGTGCGGGCCGCGGCCGGGTCGTCGAAGCCCACCCTGCCGTCCTCGGTGACGAGCCGGAGCCCGGCCGCGTACAGCGGAGTCGCCCCGAGGGCGCCGGCGCCGCCGTCGTTGCCCAGGAAGAGTCCCTTGACCTTCTTCGTGGTCAGTCTCCCGGCGGCGTCGACCAGCGCGTCCAGGGTGTCCGGCGGCTCCACCGCGGCATCGCCCAGCACGCTTCTGCGGTAGTAGAGCAGTTGGGTGTCGATGACCTGGGGGATGCCCCAGATCCTCCCGTCGTACGTCTTCGGGGTGAGCACGGCGGGGTTGAAGTCGTCCTTGACGCCGTCGAGCAGGTGGCTGAGGTCGACGACCTGGCCGCTCTGGATCTGGTCGAGGGTGGGACCGCCCTCGAAGACGTCGGGACCGGAGCCGGTGAGCAGTGCGGCGGCGGTCTGCTGGTCGTAGTTCCCGGGCCGCCACTGGACGCTGACCCCGGCCTTCCGGTACGCGGCGGCGTACCGCTCCACGGCCTGCTCGGTGCCCGTCTCGCCGTACTGGTGGTACCACTGCGACAGCCTGGGCCCGGCGCCGGTGTCGTCGCCGCGTCCGGTGTCGGACCCGCAGGCGGTGAGCAGCCCGGCGCCCGCTCCCGCGGCGAGCAGTGCCCTGCGGCTGATGGTCATGGTGCATGCCCCCTGACGGTGGTCGTTGCACGGTCCAACGATCAGTCGGGCGGCGGGATTACGACGGGAGCGGTGCGGCACTCTGTCCGAATCGGGGGACACCCGCCCGCCGGTGCGGCGCCGCTCCTTGGGAAGTTCCCCGGCCGACGCGTAACGTGAGGCACCATGAAGATCCTCATCAGCGCCGACATGGAGGGCGCCACCGGGGTGACCTGGCCCGGCGATGTGCTGCCCGGTGCGCCGCAGTGGGAGCGGTGCCGTCCGATGTTCACCTCCGACGTCAACGCCGCCGTCCTCGGCTTCTACGACGGCGGCGCCGACGAGGTCCTCATCAACGAGGCCCACTGGAGCATGCGCAACCTGCTCCTGGAGCAGCTCGACGACCGCGCCGAGATGATCACGGGCCGCCACAAGACGCTGTCCATGGTCGAGGGGGTCCAGCACGGTGACGTCGACGGCATCGCCTTCGTCGGCTACCACACCGGCGCCGGCATGGAGGGCGTCCTCGCCCACACCTATCTCCCCAACTCCGTCACCGGCGTCTGGCTGAACGACGTCCGCGCCAGCGAGGGCCTGCTCAACGCGCACGTCGTCGCCGAGTACGGCGTCCCGGTCGTCCTCGTCACCGGCGACGACCTGGCCTGCGAGGACGCCCTCGGCTACGCGCCCGAGGCGCTCAAGGTCGCCGTCAAGGACCATGTGTCGAGGTACGCGGCCGTGTGCCGGACGCCCGCCCGGACCGCCGCCGACATCCGCGCCGCCGCCAAGGAAGCGGCCCGGCTCGCGGTGCGGCACGAGCCCGTGACCGGCGGGCCGTTCACCGTAGCCCTGGAGTTCGACGCCGAGCACCTCGCCCTGGCCGCCACCGTCGTCCCCGGCGTGGACCAGGTCGGCGAGCGGAAGGTGGCGTACACCGAGGGGACCATGTACGACGGCATCCGCACCTTCAAGGCGGTCACCACGATCGTCTCGGCCGCGGTGGAGGAGCAGTATGGCTGACCAGCAGGCACTGGACGAGGTCGTCCGGTTCACCTCCGAGCTGATCCGGATCGACACCAGCAACTTCGGCGGCGGCGACTGCCGGGAGCGGCCCGCCGCCGAGTACGCGGCCGAGCGGCTCGCGGAAGCGGGTCTGGAGCCGGTCCTCCTGGAGCGGACCGCGGGGCGCACCAACGTCGTCGCCCGCATCGAGGGGACGGACCCGACCGCGGACGCGCTCCTGGTCCACGGCCACCTCGACGTCGTACCCGCCCAGGCCGCCGACTGGAGCGTCGACCCGTTCTCCGGGGAGATCCGCGACGGGGTGGTGTGGGGGCGGGGCGCCGTCGACATGAAGAACATGGACGCGATGATCCTGGCGGTGGTGCGGGCCTGGGCCCGGGAAGGGGTACGGCCGCGGCGGGACATCGTCGTCGCCTTCACCGCCGACGAGGAGGCCAGCGCCGCGGACGGCTCCGGGTTCCTCGCCGACCACCACCCCGAACTGTTCGAGGGCTGCACCGAGGGCGTCGGCGAGTCCGGCGCCTTCACCTTCCACGACGGCACCGGACGGCACCTCTACCCCGTCGCCGCCGGGGAGCGCGGCACCGCCTGGCTCAAGCTCACCGCGCGCGGCCGGGCCGGACACGGCTCCAAGGTCAACAAGGAGAACGCGGTCACCCGGCTCGCCGCCGCCGTCACCCGCATCGGCGAGCACCAGTGGCCGCTCCGCCTCACCCCGACCGTCTCCGCCGCCCTCACCGAACTCGCCGCCCTCTACGGCATCGAGCCCGATCTGCACGAGGTCGACCTGCTCCTCGACAAGCTCGGCCCGGCCGCCAAGCTGGTCGAGGCCACCGTCCGCAACAGCGCCAACCCGACCATGCTGAACGCCGGTTACAAGGTCAACGTGATCCCCGGCGAGGCCGTCGCCTTCGTCGACGGACGCTATCTGTACGGCACCGAGGAGGAGTTCCGCGCCACCCTCGACCGGCTCACCGGCCCCGACGTCGCCTGGGAGTTCCAGCACCGCGAGGTCGCCCTCCAGGCACCGCTGGACTCACCGACGTACGCCCGGATGCGGGCCGCCGTCGAGGAGTTCGCCCCCGAGGGGCACGTGGTGCCGTACTGCATGTCGGGCGGCACCGACGCCAAGCAGTTCTCCCGGCTCGGCATCACCGGCTACGGCTTCGCCCCGCTCAAGCTGCCCGAGGACCTGGACTACCAGGCCCTGTTCCACGGCGTCGACGAACGCGTCCCCGTCGCGGCCCTGCACTTCGGCGTCCAGGTCCTGGACCGCTTCCTGCGCACGGCGTAGCACGGCACAGGCGAGAAGGAGAGAACGTGGAGACGAAGGCGTACGGCTCGTGGCCCTCACCCGTCGACGCGGCCCTGGCCGCGGCGCACGACGGCTTTGCCGAATGGGTGGGCTTCGTCGGCGACGAACCCTGGTGGACCGAACCCCGGCCGGCCGAGGGCGGCCGCAGGACCCTGGTACGCGGCAGCACCGGGGAGTCCGTGCTGCCCGCGCCGTGGAACATCCGCAGCCGGGTCATCGAGTACGGCGGCCGGCCGTGGGCCGGTGCCGTGCCCGACGGCGGCGGTCGACCGCTGCTGGTCTTCGTGCACTTCGACGACCAGCGGCTGTACCTGTACCGGCCCGGCCAGGAGCCCCGGCCGCTGACCCCGCCCGGACCCCGTTGGGCCGACCCGCAGTTGCTGCTCGACCGGGGTGAGGTCTGGTGCGTCCTGGAGGAGTTCACGGGAGCCGCACCCACCGACGTACGGCGGGTGCTCGCCGCCGTACCGCTGGACGGCTCGGCCGCCGACGACCGGGCCGCCGTACGCGAACTCACCGACGACCGGCGCCGGTTCGTCACCGGGCCGCGCCTGACGCAGGACGGGCGGCGGGCCGCGTGGCTGGCCTGGGACCATCCGCGGATGCCCTGGGACGGCACGGAACTGCTGGTCGGCGAGGTCGGCGCGGACGGGACCCTGCACTCGGTCCGTACCGTGGCCGGCGGTCCCACGGAGGCCGTCGCGCAGGCGGAGTGGTCCGCGGACGGCCGGCTGCTGTACACCAGCGACCGCAGCGGCTGGTGGAACCTGTACCGCGACGACGAACCGCTGTGTCCGCGCGCGGAGGAGTTCGCGGGACCGCTCTGGCGGCTCGGCCAGAACTGGTTCGCACCGCTGGACGACGGGCGCGTCGCCGTCCTGCACGGCCGCGGCCCGCTGGCACTCGGGACACTCGATCCGGAGACCGGCGAGATCGCCGACGCCGCCGGGCCGTGGACCGAGTTCTCCGCCACCCTCGCCGTGCACGGCACCCGTGTGCTCGCGGTCGGCGCCGGCCCGCGCACCGCCCACGAGGTCGTCGAACTCGACACCGCCTCCGGCCGCACCCGGGTCGTCGGCACCCCGCACCAGGACCCGGTCGACCCCGCCTACTACCCCGAGCCGCAGGTCCGCACCTTCACCGGTCCGGGCGGCCGCGAGGTGCACGCCCACGTCCATCCGCCCCACCACCCCCACCACACCGCTCCCGAGGGCGAGCTGCCGCCGTACGTCGTCTGGGCGCACGGCGGCCCCACCAGCAGGACACCGCTCGTCCTCGATCTCGCGATCGCCTACTTCACCTCCCGCGGCATCGGGGTCGCGGAGGTCAACTACGGCGGCTCCACCGGATACGGGCGGGAGTACCGGGAGCGGCTGCGCGAGCGGTGGGGCGTGGTCGACGTCGAGGACTGCGCGGCCGTCGCGCTCGCCCTCGCCGACGAGGGCACCGCCGACCGCGCCCGGCTGGCGATCCGCGGCGGCAGCGCCGGCGGCTGGACCGCCGCCGCCTCCCTGACCGGCACCGACGTCTACGCCTGCGGCACCATCTCCTACCCCGTCCTCGACCTCGCCGGCTGGGGCGAGGGGGAGACCCACGACTTCGAGTCCCAGTACCTGGAATCCCTGATCGGCCCGCTGGCCGAGGTGCCCGAGCGGTATGTCGAGCGGTCGCCCAGCGAGCACGCCGACCGGCTCACCGCGCCCTTCCTGCTGCTCCAGGGGCTGGACGACGTGATCTGTCCGCCCGCGCAGTGCGAGCGCTTCCTCGCCCGGCTCGACGGCCGCCCGGTGCCGCACGCCTACCTCACCTTCACGGGCGAGGGCCACGGCTTCCGGCGCGCGGAGACCCTGGTCCGCGCGCTGGAAGCCGAGCTCGCCCTATACGCTCAGGTGTTCGGGCTGGACGTGCCCGGAATCCCGGAGCTGGAGCTGACGAAGTGACCGAAGTGACCGCGCTGACCAGACCGCCGAGGCTCTCCGCCGGGGCGCGGGTCGCCGTCGTGGCGCCGAGCGGGCCGGTGCTGGAGGAGCGGCTCCAGGCGGGCCTCGACATCCTGCGCGGCTGGGACCTCGACCCGGTCGTGGCACCCCACGCGCTCGCCAGGGACGGCGACCTGGGGTACCTCGCGGGCTCCGACGCCGACCGCGCGGCCGACCTCCAGCGGGCCTGGTGCGACCCGTCCGTGTCCGCCGTGCTCTGCGCGCGTGGCGGCTACGGCGCCCAGCGCCTCGTCGACCTGCTCGACTGGGAGGCACTGCGGGCGGCCGGGCCCAAGGCGTTCGTCGGCTTCAGCGACGCGACCGTGCTGCACGAGGCGTTCGCGACCCGGCTCGGGCTCGCCACCCTGTACGGGCCGGTGGCCGCGGGCGCCGACTTCGTCAAGAGCACCGAGGCACAGGACCATCTGCGGGCCACCCTGTTCGCCCCGGAGACGGTCCGTACGATCCCCTCCCGGGGTGCCGCGCTCGTCGGCGGCCGGGCCACCGGCGTCACGGTCGGCGGCTGCCTGCGGCTGCTCGCGGCCGGGCTGGGCACCCCGCACACCCACCCCGGCGCCCGCGGCGGACTGCTCGTCCTGGAGGACGTCGGGGAGCGGCCGTACAGCCTCGACCGGAGCATCACCCAGCTGCTGCGGTCCGGCTGGCTCGACGGCGTCGCCGGGATCGTGCTCGGCTCCTGGGACCGGTGCGGGCCGTACCAGGAGGTACGGCCGATGCTCGCCGACCGGCTCGGCGGGCTCGGCGTGCCGGTGCTGGAGGAGTTCGGGTTCGGGCACTGCGAGGCGGCCCTGACCGTCCCGCTCGGGGTGGCCGCGGAGCTGGACGCGGACGCGGGCACGCTGACCCTGCGGGAACCGGCCCTGCGCTGAGCTCACCCGGAGGGCCGCGTCCGGCGGGCGCGGTCCGGGCCCCGGGACCACCCTGGTCGCATGAGCCCGAAGACCTCGGCGAAGCGGGACCGGACCGACGGCCGGCGCGGCGTGCTGCTGACCCCGGGCAGGATCGCCGTGCTGCTGCTCGGTGTCCTCGGCCTGGTCTTCGTCTTCGAGAACACCCACGCCACCGAGATCCGGTTCCTGGTCCCCGTGGTCACCACCCCCCTGTGGATCGCCCTGCTCGTCACCGGGGCCATCGGCGCGCTCTGCGGGGCGTATTTCATGAAACGCCGCAGCTAGCTCCGCGTAGGGTGACGGGATGCCGCACACCGCTTCCCGCTATCTCGCCGAGGGCCCCCGCGTGGGCATCCGTCACTACACCTACGAGGACGGCGCCGAGTTCATCGCCCGCGCCCGGGAGAGCAAGGACCTCCACCAGCCCTGGCTGTTCCCGCCCGCCACGGACGCGGCCTTCGCCGGCTACGCGGGGCGGTTGATCGAGGACCGCAGCAAGGCCGGGTTCCTGGTCTGCGAGAAGGCAGCCGCAGGGCCCGGTGGGGGACAGGGCGGGGCGATCGCCGGGTTCATCAACATCAACAACATCGTCGAGGGCGGCTTCCAGTGCGGTGCGCTCGGCTACGGCGTGTTCGCGCACGCGGCCGGGCGCGGGCTGATGCGGGAGGCGATGGGGCTCGTCGTGGACCACGCCTTCGGGCCGATGCGACTGCACCGGCTGGAGATCAACGTGCAGCCCGGCAACGCCGCGTCGATCGCGCTCGCCCGCGGTGCCGGGTTCCGGCTGGAGGGCTTCTCGCCGAACATGATCTACATCGACGGGGCCTGGCGGGACCACGAACGCTGGGCGCTCACCGCGGAGATGCGGACGACCGCCTGAGCCCCGCGCGACCCGGGCCGGCGCCCGACACCTTTGCGCAATCCTGACCGGCGGCTCCCCTGGTCAGCTCATCCGGTGCCGGGTTCCATGGTGATCGTGACGAGGATCCGACGTGAGGTACTGACCCTGCCCGCGGCGGAGTTGGGCCCGGACAACCCGCTGCCGCCGCTCCGCCCCCTGGACGAGATCCACCGCGTCGACGAGCGTGACCGGGAGGAGCCGCCCCGGGACACGGCCCGCGGACTCGGCTGCGAACCGCTGCCCAGCCTCCTCCCGGTCCGGGTCCGCGACGGCTACGGCAGAGCCCGTACACCCCGGGCGCTGGACGCCCTCGTGATCGAGAACGACCGGCTGCGGGCCACCGTCCTGCCCGGCCTCGGCGGCCGCGTCGCCTCCCTCGTCCACCTGCCCGCCGGCCGCGAACTCCTGCACCGCAACCCGGTGTTCCAGCCCGCCAACCTCGCCCTCAACGGCGCCTGGTACGCCGGCGGCATCGAGTGGAACATCGGCGCCACCGGCCGCACCACCCTCTCCTGCGCCCCGCTGCACGCGGCCCGCGTCCCCGCCCCCGACGGCGGGGAGATGCTCCGGCTCTGGGAGTGGGAGCGGCTTCGTGACCTGCCCTTCCAGGTCGACCTGTGGCTGCCGGACGGCTCCGACTTCCTGTACGCGGGTGTCCGCGTACGCAACCCCCACGAACACCCGGTGCCGGTCCACTGGTGGTCCAGCGCGGCCGTACCCCAGGACCGCCGGATCGTCGTCCCGGCCCAGGAGGCCTGGGAGTTCGGGCCCGAGCGGCGACTGCACCGGGTGCCCGTTCCGGCGGATGACGCCCAACACCCCTACCCGGTCGACTGGTTCTACGACATACCGGACCGGCGGCGCCGCTGGATCGCCGCGCTCGACGCCGACGGCCATGGCCTGGTGCAGACCTCCACCGACGAACTGCGCGGCCGGAAACAGTTCGTGTGGGGGTCGGGCCCCGGCGGCCGGCGCTGGCAGGAGTGGCTCGGCGGACCCGGCGCCGGCGGGTACCGCGAGATCCAGGCCGGACTGGCCCGCACCCAGCTGGAACCCGTCCGCCTCGACGCGGAGAGCGAGTGCTGCTGGCTGGAGGCCTACGGCCCGCTGTCGGCGGCACCGCAGCACGTCGAGGAGCGTCTGGAACTCGCCCTGCCACGCGCCGAGTTCGACGCCGCCCACGCGGCGTGGAAGCCGTACGCCGACACCGAACCCGGCGAAGTCCTCGCCACCGGATCCGGCTGGGGAGCGCTCGAAGTGCTGCGCGCCGACCGGAAGCTGCCCGGCACGCCGTTCCCGGAGCCCACGCTGACCGAGGAACAGGCCCCCTGGCGGGAACTGCTGCGCACCGGCACCCTGCCCGAACCCCGCCGGGTACGGCCGCCCGGACCCACCCTGGTCGCCCCGCACTGGCGCGACATGCTGGAGACGGCCCCCGCCACCCCGCACACCGAGTACCACCTCGGCGTCGCCCAGTGGCACGCCGGCGACCGCGCCCAGGCAGTCCGCAGCTGGGAGCGGGCCCTTCCGCTCGCCCCGTCCCTCTGGCCGCTGCTGCGCTGTCTCGCCGTCGCCGACCAGGAGCACGGGCACCACGAACGGGCCGCCGAACGGTACGCCGACGCCTTCGACGACCTGTGCCGGGAGCGCCGCGACGACGGCGAGGCCTGGACCGCGGCCTCGGCGGCGCTCGGCCGCGAGGCCGTCGAGGCGCTGCTGCGGGTACGGCGGGTCGCGGACGCCCGCGCGGTCTGGGAGGCGCTGCTGCCCGAGACCCGGGCGCGCGGCCGCTTCCGGCTCCTGGAGGCGGAGCTGCTCCTCGCGGAGGGGCGGCGGACGGCGGCCCGAGCCGTGTTCGACACCGGGTTCGAGGTCGCCGACCTGCGGGAGGGGTCGGAGGCGATCGGCCGGCTGTGGGCGCGGCTCGGTGACGAGCCGCTGCCCGCCCGGTACGACTTCCGGATGCGGCCGCAGGGCCTGTGATCAGACCCGGTGCTGGTCGACGTACTCGAACAGCGAGCCGTCCGGGTGCATCGCGAGCAGGTTGCGGCCGGCGGGCGTGGCCACCGGCCCCGCGAGGATCCGGGCGCCGAGGTCGTCCAGCAGCCGGTGGGCCGCGTCGACGTCCTGCACCGCGATCGTCGCGGTGACCTTGCGCAGCACCTCCAGCTCCGCCTCCGGCCCGCTCATCAGAAGGAAGGAGCCGACCGCGGCGACCTGGACACCGCCGCGTTCGAAGCGCTGGGCTCTGCCGCCGGAGAGGCGTTCGTAGAACGGGATCGCGGTATCGATGTCGTCGACGCAGATGCGCAGGGAGGCGCCCAGAATCTCCATGGGCACGAGCCTAGTTGCCGCGGACCGGGATGGTGCCGCCTCCGGTGATCTCCTGTTACGGCATTTCCGGTGCGGGTACCCGCACGGTATGGAACACCTGGATCATCTCGAACATCTGGACAAGGACCTCGTCGACGAGCTGGCACAGGTCGCCCGCGAAACCGTCCGTGACGAACTGCGCGAGCAGGGCCGGAAGCGGCGGCGGGCCGCCGTGCTGTACGGCGCGTCGGGCGCGGTCGCCCTGTACGCCGGGGCCGCCGTGGCGCTCGCCGTGGGGCTGGCCTGGGCGATCCTGCTGCCGGGGTGGGCCGCGGCGCTGGTCACCGCGGCGATGCTGGGGGCGGTCGCGTACGCGCTGCGGGAGGCGGGACGGCCCAGGAGGCCGCACGCCCCGCACCGGGTCGTCGGGGGGACCGCGCCCGCCGGGCCGCCCGGAGGGCTGGGGCTGCCGTATCCGCCGATGCCGGGGACTCCGCCGGTTGCGCCGGGTGCGGATCCGGAGTGGCCTCATCACCGGGGTTGACCTGCGGGGCGGCGCCGTTCGCGTTGCGGTCGTCGCTTTGCTGCGGGGCGGTGGGGCTGGTCGCGCAGTTCCCCGCGCCCCCTAGGGGGCGCGTTTCGGCGGACGGTGATTTCGACGCGCGGTGTTTCGGGGCCGAGCCTACGGTTACCTGGGAGGCCCTGGATCTCGTCGTGTCCCCGGGGGGCGCACCGTGACGCGCCGACCCCGGACCGTGACCGCGCCCGATCCCGCACGGACCGCCTCCTGGAAGGAGCCCCATGAACACCGCCGAAATCGTCGAACTCGCCCAGCAGTTGCGTGTGGACAGCGTGCGTGCGGCCGCTGCGGCCGAGTCCGGGCATCCGACCTCGTCGATGTCCGCCGCCGATCTGATGGCGGTGCTGCTCGCCCGCCACCTGCGCTACGACTTCGAGCGGCCCGACCACCCCGGCAACGACCGCTTCATCCTCTCCAAGGGCCACGCCTCGCCGCTGCTGTACGCCGCCTACAAGGCCGCCGGCGCCATCGACGACGCCGAGCTGCTCACCTTCCGTCGGCTCGGCAGTCATCTGGAGGGGCACCCCACCCCGCGCCGGCTGTCCTGGGTGGAGACCGCCACCGGCTCCCTGGGCCAGGGCCTGCCGGTCGGGGTCGGCATCGCGCTGTCCGGGAAGCGGCTGGAGCACGGCCGCTACCGGGTCTGGGTGCTGTGCGGGGACAGCGAGCTGGCCGAGGGCTCGGTGTGGGAGGCCGCCGAGCACGCCGGGTACGAGCACCTCGACAACCTCACGGCGATCGTGGACGTCAACCGGCTCGGCCAGCGCGGCCCCACCCGGCACGGCCACGACCTCGACGCCTACGCCCGCCGCTTCCAGGCCTTCGGCTGGCACACCGTCGAGGTCGACGGGCATGACGTGGACGCCGTCGACCGCGCCTGCGACGAGGCCGCGGCCACCGCCGGACAGCCCACCGTGATCCTCGCCCGCACCCGCAAGGGCAGGGGCGTCGCCGCCGTCGAGGACCGCGAGGGCATGCACGGCAAACCGCTGCCGCACCCCGAGGAGGCCGTCGCCGAACTCGGCGGAGTGCGGGACCTGCGCGTCCACGTACAGGAGCCGCACGCCGCCCGCGGCCTGCACTCCGTGTCCACGGGCGCGCTCGAACTCCCGCGCTACGACCCGGGCGACGAGGTCGCCACCCGTGACGCCTTCGGCAACGCGCTCGTCGCACTCGGCCACGCCCGCGCCGACGTCGTCGCACTGGACGGCGAGGTCGGCGACTCCACCCGCACCGAGCTCTTCGGCAAGGAACACCCCGACCGCTACTTCGAGTTCTACATAGCCGAACAGCAACTCGTCGCCGGTGCCGTCGGCATGGCCGCCCGCGGCTGGGTGCCGTACGCGTCCACCTTCGCCGCCTTCCTCTCCCGGGCCTACGACTTCGTGCGCATGGCCGCCGTCAGCGGCAGCGGGATCAACCTGGTCGGCTCGCACGCGGGCGTGGCCATCGGGCAGGACGGGCCGTCCCAGATGGGCCTGGAGGACCTGGCGATGTTCCGCGCGCTGTACGGCTCGACCGTGCTCTACCCGTGCGACGCCAACCAGACCGCCCGGCTCGTGGCGGCCATGGTCGGGCTGGACGGCATCCGCTATCTGCGCACCTCGCGCGGTGCGAGCCCGGTGATCTACGGCCCGGACGAGGAGTTCCCGGTCGGCGGCAGCAAGGTGCTGCGCTCCTCCCCGGAGGACCGGCTGACCGTGGTCGCCGCCGGGGTCACCCTGCACGAGGCGCTCAGGGCCGCCGACATGCTCGCCGAGGAGGACATCGCGGTCCGGGTCGTCGACCTGTACTCGGTCAAGCCCGTCGACCGGCGCACGCTGCGCCGCGCCGCGGTGGAGACCGGCTGTCTGCTCACCGTCGAGGACCACCGTGAGGAGGGCGGGCTCGGCGACGCGGTCGCGGAGGCGTTCGCGGACGGCGGGCCCGTACCGCGGCTGGTCCGGCTCGCCGTGCGCACCATGCCGGGTTCGGCCGCGCCCGACCAGCAGTTGCACGCCGCGGGGATCGACGCCGACTCGATCGCGGTGGCCGGGCGGCTGCTGGTCGAGGAGGCCGTCGTGCGCTGAACCGCACGACGCGGGCCGACGGCCGGGAGCAGGGGCAGGAGGAGGACAGATGACAGGTCGGGGCGGACTCCGGTACGTGTACGCCGTCTGCCGTCCGTTCGAGGCGGCCCTGCAGACCCAGCTCACCGGCGTGGCCGGCGCCCCGCCGGGGCTGCTCAGACACCGCGGCCTGGTCGCCGTCGTCAGTACGGTCCCGGAGGGGGACTTCGCGGAGGAGCGGCTGCGGGACCGCCTGGTGGACCCGGAGTGGCTGGCCGCGACCGCCCGCGCCCACCAGGGCGTGGTCGACGCGCTCACCACCGTCACCACGCCGCTGCCGCTCCGGCCGGCCACGGTCTTCCGGGACGACAGCGGCGTACGGTCCATGATGGAGGCCCGCGAGGCCTACTTCCTCCGGACCCTGGACCGGCTCGACGGGCGGGTCGAGTGGGGCGTGCGGGTGTACGCGGACCCGCCCGAGCGGCGAGGGGCCGCCGAGGAGTTCGCCCGTGCTCTGCATGAGCGGCTCTCCGGGCGGGCCGAGGATTCCCGGCTTTCCGGTCCGTCCGCGCGGAAACCGCTGGACGCCGCTTACCTGGTGCCGCGCACGGATTCCGAGGAGTTCGTGGAACTGGTCGACCGGGCGAAGGCCGCCGCACCGGGGATACGGGTGGAACTCACCGGTCCCTGGGCGGCCTATTCCTTCACGGAACCGGCCGGCGAGCCGGCCGCCGGACCGACGGGGCCGGCCGCGCGCGGATGACGTGGCCACCGGAACCACTGGAACCACCGGAACCTGCTGCCGGTGCCGGGCGTGCCGCGGACCGGGAAACCAGGCGTGTTTCCCGGGAGCCGCTGATCAGGCTCACTTGCGGCAGAGGATCTCGCCGTGCAGCACGGCGAACCAGCCGTCCTCCTGGCCCGCCCACTCCCGCCAGGCCGCCGAGATCGCCGCCAGCTGCTCCGTGGTCGCGTGGCCGCCCTCCGTGGCCCGCCGCGCGTAGGACGAGGCGACCGTACGGTCCCCCCACAGCCCGCCCCACCAGGCCCGCTCATCGGCCGTGCTGTACGTCCAGGTGCCCGAGGTGGCCGTGATGTCGGTGAGCCCCGCGGCCAGCGCCCAGGACCTCAGCCGCCGCCCGGCGTCCGGCTCGCCCCCGTTGGCGCGGGCCACCCGCCGGTACAGCTCCAGCCAGTCGTCCAGCCCCGGCACCGCCGGGTACCAGGTCATCGCCGCGTAGTCCCCGTCGCGTGCCGCGATGAAGCCGCCGGGCTTGGTGACCCGGCGCATCTCGCGCAGCGCCTGCACCGGGTCGCCCACATGCTGGAGCACCTGGTGGGCGTGGACCACGCAGAACGTGTCGTCCGGGTAGTCCAGCGCGTGCACGTCGGCGACCGCGAAGTCCACGTTCGTCAGCCCGCGCCCGGCGGCGGTCTCCCGGGCCTGGTCCAGGATGTCCGGTGCGCGGTCGACGCCGGTGACCTGGCCGTCGGGGACCAGGCCCGCCAGATCGGCGGTGATCGTCCCGGGGCCGCAGCCGATGTCCAGGATCCTCATGTGGGGCTTCAGCGAACCGAGCAGGTAGGCGGCGGAGTTGGCGGCGGTGCGCCAGGTGTGCGAACGCAGCACCGACTCGTGGTGCCCGTGCGTGTAGACGGCGGTCTCCTGTGGCTTCGACATGGCTCGACCCCTTCGCGTCACACCGGCGGACGGGGCCGGACGACCCCGTCTCGCGGTATCCGCAACGCTACGCCCGCATGTCGAATGATGAGACCCGTGTTTTGCCATGTGGACTGACAGGTCGTCATGACGACTCCGGCGGGTCAGGGTAGCGGCCGGTACACGGTCAGCGCCCCGGGCAGCTTCTCCACGGTCATCTCGCCCGCCACCTCGGTGACTTCACCGTCGTACGCGAGCGGGGTACCGGCCGCGACGCCGGTCAGGCGCAGCCGGCGCACCCGCGCCTCCGCGTGGGCGGGGGAGCGGGTCAGCGGGCTCACCAGGGCGGCCGACAGCAGGCTGAGCGCGGGATGCCGGCCCCCGTGCACCACGCGCACGTCGAGCTGCCCGTCCGCCAGATCGGTGCGTCGGCCCGGGGCCAGACCCATCCGGTGGTAGACGCCGTTGCCGACGAACAGCAGCCACAACGGGTGGGTCTCGCCGCGCAGTTCGACCCTCAGCGGATGCCGGTCCGTACGCAGCACGCGCAGCGCGGCCAGCACCTCGGCGGGCCGGCCACCGATGCGGTGCGCCCAGTGCTCCCGCTCCCGGACCAGCTCCGGATAGACGCCCAGGCTCAGCGTGTTGAGGAAGACGCCCGACCGGTCCCCGGAGCTGAAGCGGCCGACGTCCACCCGGACCGCCTCGCCCTCGCGCACCGCCCGGCCCAGACCCCGGCCGTCCTCCACGCTCAGGTCGTAGGCGAAGTGGTTGAGGGTGCCGCCGGGCAGCACCGCGAGCGGCAGCCCGTGGCGCAGTGCGATCCGGGCCGCCGCGTTCACGGTGCCGTCGCCGCCGCACACCCCGAGCGCCCGTGCCCGCGCCGCCGCCTTCGCCAACTCGCTCTCCACGTCCTCCGGTTCGCACTCCACCAGCTCCGCCTCCGGCAGCTCGTGGCGCAGCACCCGTATCCGGTCCGCGCTCCCGGAGGCCCGGTTGGCCACCATCACCAGACCGGCCCCGCCGGGCAGCGCCGGGGCCTCGGCACGCGGCCGGGGCGGCGGGCCGGTCTGCGCCCGGGTCGGCACCAGCCGGCGTACGGCGAACGCGGCACCGGCGCCCAGCGCGGCGCCCGCGAGCACGTCGCTGGGGAAGTGCACGCCCGTGAAGACCCGGGACACGGCGACGGAGAACGCCACCGGCGCCACCACCGCGCCCCACCCCGGGGACTCCAGGGCGACCCCGGCCGCGAAGGCGGCCGCCGACGCGGCGTGCCCGGAGGGGAACGACGTGGTGATCGGCTGCCGCTTCAGGTGCCGTGCCGCGGGCACCGGGGCCAGCAGCGGGCGGGGGCGGCGCACCGAGCGCTTGCCGAGGGTGTTGATGGCCAGGGAGGCCAGGGCGAGCGAGGCCAGACCGCGGACGGCGGCCCGGCGGGCCCGGGGCGTGCGGGAGGCGGCCACCGCGGCCGCGGTCGCGAACCACAGCACCCCGTGGTCGGCGCTCCGGCTCAGCCGGGGCAGCACCGGCTCGGCGAGCGGCCAGTTCCGCGCGGCGGCCCGCTCGAACAGCCGGTGGTCGAGAGCGAGGAGCCGGTCGCGCAGCGCGTGCCGGCCGGGCTTCAGGACGGTGAGGTCGACATCTGGGCTCATGCGGGTCCGGTTACCCTGAACTCGCACTTTCCTGCCGGCCCGCGGTCCGGTCGAGTGAGAGGAACCCTGGATGCGCCTGCTCCTCATACGTCACGGGCAGACCCCGACCAACGTCGACTTCCTCCTCGACACCGCCGTACCGGGTCCCGGTCTGACCGCCCTCGGCGAGCGGCAGGCGGCGGCCCTCCCCGGGGCGCTCGCCGACGAGGACATCGAGGCCCTCTACGTGTCCACCCTGCTGCGCACCCAGCTCACCGCCGCCCCGCTGGCCGCCGCCCGAGGTCTCGACCCGGTCGTCCGCGACGGCGTCCGGGAGGTGTCCGCCGGCGACCTGGAGCTGCTGCCCGGCCACTCCGAGCGGGGCCAGGAGTACATGCGGACCGTGTTCGCCTGGGCGGCCGGGGACACCGTGCCGCGCATGCCCGGCGGGGAGAGCGGGGACGAGGTCCTGGGCCGCTACGACGCGGTGATCGCCGAGGCCGCCGCGAGCGGTGCCGGGACGGTCGCGGTGATCAGCCACGGCGCGGTGATCCGCCTGTGGACGGCGGCCCGCGCCGACAACGTCGACGTCCCCTACGCGGCCTCCCGTCCCCTCGACAACACCGGTGTGGTGATCCTGGAGGGCTCTCCGGCCGACGGCTGGAAGGCGGTGTCCTGGGCAGGGGCGGTCGTGGAGCCGACGGGGGCGAGCGGGCCGACGGGGGAGCCGCTGCAGTAAGGGGCGCCGTCTTCGGCCGCGGGTGCGTCGTGGTTGCTCGCGCAGTTCCTCCCCCGGCCTTCGGCCGGGGGTACCCCCAGCGCCCCTGAAAGAAGGGCGTCACGGTGAGCGCCCCTTCAGGGGCGCGGGGAACTGCGCGACCAGCCCCCACCGGGCCGCAGCCGAGAACGTCGGCCGGAGATAACGGTTTGCCCCAGGTCGGGGATGCCCCGCAGAATCCCTGACCATGGGACATCTGGAAGCCGCGCATCTCGAGTACTACCTCCCCGACGGGAGGGCGCTGCTCGGCGATGTGTCGTTCCGGGTGGGCGAGGGGGCCGCCGTCGCCCTCGTCGGACCCAACGGCGCCGGCAAGACCACGCTCCTGCGGCTGGTCTCCGGCGAGCTGAAGCCGCACGGCGGCACCGTGGCCGTGACCGGCGGTCTCGGCGTGATGCGCCAGTTCGTGGGTTCCGTACGGGACGAGACGACCGTGCGCGACCTGCTGGTGTCCGTCGCGCCGCCCGGCATCCGGGAGGCCGCGCAGGCCGTCGACCGGGCCGAGCACGCCCTCATGACCGTCGACGACGAGGCGGCCCAGCTGCGGTACGCGCAGGCCCTCGCCGACTGGGCCGAGGTGCGCGGCTACGAGCACGAGACCCTCTGGGACATGTGCACCACCGCCGCACTCGGGGTGCCCTACGAGAAGGCCCAGTGGCGACAGGTGCGCACCCTCTCCGGCGGCGAGCAGAAGCGGCTGGTGCTGGAGGCGCTGTTCCGGGGCACCGACCAGGTGCTGCTGCTCGACGAGCCGGACAACTACCTGGACGTGCCCGGCAAGCGCTGGCTGGAGCAGCAGCTGAAGGAGACCCGAAAGACGGTCCTGTTCGTCTCCCACGACCGCGAACTCCTCGCCCGCTCCGCCGAGAAGATCATCTCCGTGGAGCCCTCGCCGACCGGCGCCGACGCCTGGGTGCACGGCGGCGGTTTCGCCACCTACCACGAGGCCCGGCGTGAACGCTTCGCCCGCTTCGAGGAGTTGCGGCGCCGCTGGGACGAGAAGCACGCCCAGCTGAAGAAGCTGGTGCTGAGCCTCCGCCAGGCCGCCTCGATCTCCCACGAGCTGGCGTCCCGGTACGCGGCCGCCCAGACCCGCCTGCGCAAGTTCGAGGAGGCCGGCCCGCCGCCCGAGCCGCCGCGCGAGCAGGACATCCGGATGCGGATCAAGGGCGGCCGTACCGGCGTACGCGCCGTCACCTGCGCGCACCTCGAACTCACCGGCCTGATGAAACCCTTCGACCTGGAGGTCTTCTACGGCGAACGGGTCGCCGTCCTCGGCTCCAACGGCTCCGGCAAGTCGCACTTCCTGCGGCTGCTGGCCGGCGAGGAGGTGGCGCACGAGGGGCAGTGGAAGCTGGGCGCGCGGGTGGTGCCCGGCCACTTCGCGCAGACCCACGCCCACCCCGAACTGGAGCGGCGCACCCTGCTGGACATCCTGTGGACGGAGCACTCCCAGGACCGCGGCGCGGCGATGTCCCGGCTGCGCCGCTACGAACTCACCCAGCAGTCCGAACAGAACTTCGAGCGCCTGTCCGGTGGCCAGCAGGCCCGGTTCCAGATCCTCCTGCTGGAGCTGCAGGGTGTGACGGCGCTGCTCCTGGACGAGCCCACCGACAACCTCGACCTGGAGTCCGCCGAGGCTCTCCAGGAGGGTCTTGAGGCGTTCGACGGCACGGTGCTCGCCGTCACCCACGACCGCTGGTTCGCCCGCTCCTTCGACCGCTACCTGGTCTTCGGCAGCGACGGCCGGGTCCGTGAGACCCCGGAGCCGGTGTGGGACGAGCGCCGGGTGGAGCGGGCACGGTAGGAGGTCCGGCAGGGAGGCCCGGCCGCCCGGATGTTCGTACAGTGGAGGCAGGAATCCGGACCGCCGGGACCCACACGACGAGCGGGGTACCACCATGACCGGAGTCGACCCCAGCCGGCTGGACGACCAGCAGCTCATGAAGGAGCTGGAGAACATCCACCGGACGCGCCACGACACCCTGCTGTACGGCTCGAACGACGCGCTGCGGGCCCACAACGAACGCATGGCCCAGCTGGAGGGCGAGTACCTGCGGCGCAATCCGCGCCGGCTGGTCGCCGCCGGCCGTACCCGGGAGGGCGCCCGCGAGCGGAACTGCGCCGAGACGGCGACGCCGGGCGCCTCCGCGGGCTGAGCACACCGGCCACCGCCGCGACGTCACCCGAAAGGGGACGCGTGTCCCGCGAATGGGGTCCGGCCGCGCGCGGCGGGGCGTGGGGCGGGCTGTGATGGCTGCGGGGGTACGGGTTTCGTGCCTCCGAGTCGTCCGTGC
This sequence comes from Streptomyces fuscichromogenes, assembly GCF_014645815.1. GTDB lineage: Bacteria > Actinomycetota > Actinomycetes > Streptomycetales > Streptomycetaceae > Streptomyces > Streptomyces fuscichromogenes. Next base: position 116,953 of record NZ_BMML01000018.1, read on the forward strand.
AAGGAGTTCCTCCCATGCGCCGCACCGTTCGCACCCTGTCCGTCGCCGTCCTGGCGGGTGCCGCGTTCGGCGCCACCGGTACGGCCGCCGCGGCCGCCGGCCCCGCCGCCGAGGTCAGTCCCGGCAGCGCCCGGCCGGGCAGCACCGTCGTCGTCTCCGTGACCTGTGAGAAGACCGGCGGGCGGGGGACCGGGCAGGCGCCCTCGGCCATCGACGCCACGTCCTCGGCGTTCGCCGGGCGCACCGTCCGGCTGGCCAGGGTCGAGCAGGACGGCGGGCTCGTCTACCGGGGCACCGCGCAGGTCGTCTCCGGGGACAGGCCGGGGACCTACACGGAGGGAGCCGCGGCGGAGGGAGCCGCGGCCGGGGGCGCGGCCGGCGCCGGCCGCACCGGCAACTGGACCGTCGACGGGAGCTGCCCGGCGGCGGGCGAGGCGGGCGAAGCCCAGCCGCGGCCTTGGACCGCGCCCCTCGCGGTCGCCCCGGGCGACGGCGGCACGGCTTCCGTGGGCGACGGCGGGACGGTTCTGCAGGGCGGCGGTGGCGCCATGCCACAGGCCGGCGGCGGCACCGCGCCGGAGGCCGGCGGCGGCGCGGTGCTCCCGGGCGACGGGGGAACGGCTCCGCACGGGGACGACGGCCTGGTCACCGGCGGGGACCGCGGGGACGACGGCATGGCCTCACGCGGGGACGACGGCATGTTCACCCGCGGTGACGAGGGCACGGGCACGGCTCCGCGCGGTGACGAGGCCACCGGCACGGCACCTCGCGGTGACGAGGGCACGGGCACGGCTCCGCGCGGTGACGAGGGCACCGCGGGGCGCGGGGACGACGGAACGGGCTCCCGCGGCGACCACTCGGCGGCCTCCCACGGGGACGACGGCGCGATCCCCCATGGTGACGGGGACGCCGGGCGCCCCTGCGCCGGCGGGGGACAGCAGGCGTGCGGTGGCGGTGACCGGCAGGAATGCGGCGGGGCGCGCGGAGGTGACGACTCCTGCGCCGTGGCGGGCGTGCAGCACGGGGTGGAGGCGGGGGACGGGGGTGCCTACAACACGTCCGTACCGGCGCTGGTCGCGGGCGGGATGCTGATCGCGGCCGCCTGCTGCGGCGCCGTGTACCGGCTGTGGGGCGGGCGGTTCCGCACGCACGGGTGACCGGGCCGCCACCGGACGCCCCGGAGCGACCACTCCGGCACCGTACGCACGACCCGGCGACGGAGCACGGCCCGGACCGGACAGCACACGGCACCACGGACTGCGCGGAGGCGGACGACATGCGGCGGACGGATCCCGGGGGCCATGGACCGGTGAACGGCACCTCCGCGGAGGAGAGCGCACCGCCGTCGTCCGAAGGCCACGGGCCCGTCCGCTACGGGCCGCCCCTGCCCGACGACGGGCTGCCCGTCCTGCCCGAACTCGCCGCCGTACTGGCCGGCGCCGCGCGGCGGGGCGCGGAGGAGCCCGTCGGCGGCGGACCGGCGCTGCTGGACGCGGCCTGCGGCTACTGGGAACGCCGCGGTCTGCCCGCCCCGCCCGGCCGCGTGGCCGCGGGACCCGGTGCCCCCGCCCTGCTGCTGGCGCTCACCGCCGCGCTCGGCGGCGACGTCCTGGTGCCGCGTCCCTGCGCCGCCTGGTGGGCGCCGTACGCCAGACTCCTCGGCCGGCCCGTCTTCCACGTGGCCACCCCGGCCGAGTCCGGGGGCGCGCCCGACCCGTACGCGCTGCTGGAGACCGTGCGCCGGGTCCGGGACGAGGGCGGCGACCCCCGGCTGCTGGTGCTCTCCGTCGCCGACGACCCCACCGCCACCGTCGCCCCGCCCGAACTGCTGCACGAGACCGTGGAGGCCGCGACCGGCGCGGGACTGCACCTGGTCAGCGACGAGACCTGGCGTGACACCCTGCACGCGCCGGACGCCACCGTGCTGCTCAGCCCCGCCGAGATGCTCCCGGACCGGGTCACCGTCGTCGCCGACCTGGCCGGTGCCCTGCTGCCGGCCGGCTGGCCCGCCGCCGTCGCCCGGTTCCCGGCGGGCGCCACCGGCGGTGCCCTGCACGCGCGCGTGCTCGACATCCTCACCGCGCTGGGCGCCCGCCTCGCCGGGCCGGTCGCGGTCGCCGCCGGCCACGTGCTCGACGAGCCCGAGCCCGTCACTGCCCGCCGGGAGGCCGTCGTACGGCTGCACGCCCGGGTGGCCGCCGCCGCGCACGCCGCGGTCGTCGCCGGCGGCGCCCTGGCCCGGCCCCCGCAGGCCGGCCGTCACCTGTACGCCGACCTGGAACCGCTGCGCGCCGCGCTCGGCGCCCACGGGGTCGGCGACGCACAGGAGTTGGAGGACTTCCTGACCGCCCGGCTGGGCATGCCCGCGCCCGGCGGCCACCGCTTCGGCGACGATCTCGGCGCGCTGCGCGTCCGGTTCGCCACCGGGCCGCTGCTGGGCGGCACCGACGCGCAGCGCGTGGAATGCCTCACGTCCCCCGCGCCGTTGGAACTGCCACACGTGCAACGCGCGTTGATGTCCTTGAGGTCGGTACTCGACGATCTCCGCGACGACGCTCAGCGATGGGAGCCTCCTCGATGACGCAGCAGACGCAGGAGTCGGTGCCCACGACGACGCCTGCCCCCACGACGCCTGCCACGCCCACCGGAGAAGCCGGCACCTCCGCGGCTCCGACGGCCGGCGCGCCCCCGTTCCCGCCGCTCGCCGAACCCCGCCCGCTGGGCGAACTCCGGTTCTGGCCGCGGACCTTCCACGACCGTCTGACCGCTCCGCTGCCCGGCCTCAAGGCCATGGCCCGGTTCGCCCGCGAGGGCTCCGTGCGCCCCGGCCGCGAGGGCCTCGCCGATGTCCGCCGGCTGCCCTTCGAACCCGGCCCGCTGCCCCGCGCGGACGCCGACACCGTCTCCGTCACCTGGGCGGGGCACGCCAGTTGGATCGTCCGGATCGGTGGCCTGACCGTCCTCACCGACCCGGTCTGGTCCCGCCGTATCCTCGGCACCCCGGCCCGCGTCACCCCGGTGGGCGTCCCCTGGCAGACGCTGCCGCGTGTCGACGCGGTCGTCATCAGCCACAACCACTACGACCACCTGGACGCCCCCACCCTGCGCCGCCTGCCGCGCGACACCCCCGTGTTCGTACCGGCCGGGCTCGGCCGCTGGTTCCGGCGCCGCCGCTTCACCACCGTCACCGAGCTGGACTGGTGGGAGGCGGCCCGGCTGTCCGGGGTCCGCTTCGACTTCGTCCCCGCTCACCACTGGTCCAAGCGCACCCTCACCGACACCTGCCACAGCCTCTGGGGCGGCTGGGTCCTCACGGCGCCCGACGGCGGGCGCGTCTACTTCGCCGGCGACACGGGCTACGGCCACTGGTTCTCCCGCATCGGCCGCCGCTACCCCGGTATCGACCTGGCCCTGATGCCGATCGGCGCCTACGACCCCCGCTGGTGGCTCAGCGACGTCCACCTGGACCCGGAGGAGGCGGTCCGGGCGACCCAGGACCTGGGCGCGAGGCGGATGGCCCCCATGCACTGGGCGACCTTCATCCTCTCGGCGGAGCCGGTCCTGGAACCGCTGACGCGGGTACGGGCGGCCTGGGAGAAGGCGGAGTCGGCCCGGGAGGACCTGTGGGACCTGCCGATCGGAGGATCAAGGGTTCTGGAGTCGACCTCACTCAAAAGCGCCCTGAGCTAGAGCGCCCCTCAGAGGCGCTGGGGGTACCCCCGGCCGAAGGCTGGGGGAGGAACTGCGCGACCAGCCACGACGCACCCGCACCCCGCAACGCGCCCTCACGCGGCGGACCGAACCCGCCGCCACACACTCGGCGCCACACTGATCACCACCGTCAGCGCGACCGCCACCACAACCCCCTCCCACGGTTCCGGGAACAACGACCCGCCCAGAATCCCGATGACCTGATACGCCGCCGCCCACGCCAGACACGCCGCCACATTCCCCCGCGCGAACCGCCGCAGGGGCCACTCCGCCAGCAGACACGCCAGCATCACCGGTATCCGCCCGGCCGGCACCAGCCGTGACAGCACCAGCACGGCGACCCCGTGCTCGGCCAGCTTCCCCTGCGCCTGCGCCAGCTTCTCCTCCGGCGCCCGCGCCCGTATCGCCGCCAGCCACCGCGACCCGTTCCTCGACCGCAGCCCCCGCCGCCCCAGCCAGTACAGCGCCGCGTCCCCGAGGAAGGCCGCCAGCGACGCCGTCACGAACACCAGCGCCAGCGCGAACGGCGCCGTCTGATGGAACGCCACCACCGCCGCCGAACTCACCAGCGCCCCCGTCGGTACCACCGGCACCAACGCCCCGACCAGCACCAGCAGGAACAGCGTCGGATACCCGATCGCCTGCTGCGCGGACTCGGTCGAGGTGGACGTCGCCGCCGTGGAACCGGCGGCGGCCACCATGACCACCAGCAGTCTCACCGCGCGACCTCCAGCCGCACGCTCTCCCCGTGACCGAGCCGGTGCACCGCCACCTGCGGCGCGTATGCGGCGGCGAGGCGCACGAACTCCTCGCCCGGCGCGTGGAACTCGTGCGGCCGCACCGCGTCCATGCCGATCGGCCAGTACGTTCCGTAGTGCACCGGCACCGCGCTGCGCGGTGACAGCAGCGCCAGCGCCCGCGCCGCCCGGCCCGCGTCCAGATGCCCCTCGCCGAGGTGCGGTCCCCAGCCGCCGACCGGCAGCAGGGCCACGTCCACCGGCCCGACCGCCTCGGCCATCTCGTCGAACAGCCCGGTGTCCCCGGCGAAGTACGTCCGGGCCGCGCCCTCGACGACGTATCCGAGGGCGGGGGAGCGGTGCGGTCCGACCGGCAGCCGACGGCCGTCGTGCCGCGCGGGTACCGCCCGTACGACGAGGGGGCCGACGGGTACCTCGTCCCCGACGTCGACCTCGGTGATCCGCAGCTGACGGAGCCGGCGGAGCGCGGGCACCGCCCGTGGTGCGCCCCGGGGCACGAGCAGGCGCGTACCCGGGGCCAGGCTTGCGAGGGAGGGGACGTGCAGATGGTCGGCGTGCAGGTGGGAGACGAGCGCGAGGTCCGCGCGGCGGGCCTCGGCCGGCGGCGGGGTGCCCCGCCGCCGGCGCAGGTGCGCGAGCCGGCGCGCGAACAGGGGATCGGTGAGCAGTCGTACGCCCGAATCCTCGATCGTGCAGGTGGCGTGGCCCCACCAGGTGATCTCCACCGGCACCTCTTTGTCTCCTTCGCGCGACTCCCCGAAGCCTACGTGCAGGAGTAGGGTCGGCGGCGAAACCCGGAGGTGAGGGGGACGCCATGGGACAGGTGCGGGGTGCCTCCGGCGGGCTCGTGCCGGTGCGGGTGACCGCGATCGCGAGTCTGACGCCCCTGGAGGAGCTGGAGATCGACCCCTTCCTGGTCGACTCCCGCAGCCAGCACGCGATGTGCGCGCGCTGGGCCGTGGAACACGGGTACGTCATCGCCCGTGAACTCCTGGTCCGCGGTCTGCGGCCCGACCACAGCGCCCTGTGGGCGGGCGTCCGGCCCGGACTCGACGTCTTCGTGGCCCCGAGCAGACGGGTCCTGGAGAGCGCGCTGTCGTCGGTCGAGGGCTTCATGGCGGAGTGCGCGAGACGCGGGGTCCGGGTGGAGACGGTGGGCCGTGCGGAGCCCTGCTACGACGCCCGTATGAAGGCCATGGTCCACCGCCGCCTGTCGATGCCGACGGCGGGCTACGACGGCCGCTAGCACCCCGCCCCACCCGCATCGGATCCCGCACCGGATCCCGCACGGGTCGCCCGCACCGATCGCCGCTCACCCGCATCCGCCGCACAGCCGTGTGACAGTGTGGACGGCGGCAGACCCGCGGCCGGCGCGGGTCGCGGACGCGAGGTCGGTGGGGCGTGCGGTGGCGGCGGGTCGTCAGTCAGGTCGGGCGGAGCATCACCGTGTGGGCGGTGTCCACCGTCACCATGCTGGTTCTGGCCGGCCTCCTGCCCGACTTCCAGCTCCAGTCCGCCGACGGTGACAGCGCCACCCGGATCGCCATGACCGCCGCTCTCGGCGCGGGCGCCTTCGGTGTGCTCTCGGCCGTCGTCTGGCCCCTTCTGGTACGGCTCCTGCTGCTCGTGCCCGCCCTCGTCCTCGGCCTGCTCGTCTTCTTCCTCAACGGCTCGCTCCTCCTCGTCGCCCTCCGCATCAACCCCTCCGGACAGAGCGAGGCGGCGCCGGAGACCGCCGTGATCGTGGCCGCCGTGATGTCCGCCGTCGCCTCCGCCACCGGCGGTGCCCTCGCCGTCCGCGACGACGACGCCTACCGCCGCCGGCTCTCCCGGCTGGCCATCCGCCGCCGCAGATCCCGGCCGCCCTGCGCGGCCACCCCCGGCACCGTCTTCCTCCAGCTCGACGGCGTCGGCCACGACGTCCTCACCGCCGCCGTCGCCAAGGGCCTGATGCCGACGGTGGCCGGATGGCTGGACGCCACCCACCGGCTCACCCCCTGGCGCACCGACTGGTCCAGCCAGACCGGCGCCAGCCAGCTCGGCATCCTGCACGGCTCCAACTTCGACGTCCCCGCCTTCCGCTGGTACGAGAAGGAGCACCGGGAGGTGATGGTCTGCAACCGGCCGACCAGCGCCGCAGAGCTCCAGCGCCGGGCGATCGGGCGCACCGCCGACGGGGGACTGCTCACCCTGGACGGCGCCAGCCGCGGCAACCTCTTCAGCGGCGGCGCCGACGAACAGGCCCTCGTGCTGTCGATAGCGACCCGCCGCCGCGGCCGGGAGAACCGTTCCCGCGCCGGATACTTCGCGTACTTCGCCGACCCGGCCAACGCCGTCCGTACCGCGCTCTCCTTCTTCGCCGAGGTCGCCCGGGAGATCGGCCAGTCCACCGCCGCCCGGCTCCGCAGGCAGCGGCCGCGCGTCGGACGCGGCGGCCTCTACCCCTTCGTCCGTGCCTTCGCGACCGTCGTCGAACGCGATGTCGTCGTCGCCGCGGTCATGGGCGACCTGCTCGTCGGCCGCAGCGCCGTCTACGCCGACCTGGTCGCCTACGACGAGGTCGCCCACCACTCCGGCCCGCACAGCCGGGACGCCGAGAAGGTGCTGCAACGCCTGGACCGCGCCCTCGCACTGATCGAGAAGGCGGCCGAACACGCCCCCCGGCAGTACCGGATCGTCGTCCTGTCCGACCACGGCCAGAGCCCCGGCGAGACCTTCCGCACCCGCTACGGCCTCACCCTCGGCGACCTGGTCCGGGCCGGCTGCGGACTGCCCGTGCCGCGGCGGGCCGAGCACACCCACAGCGGTACGGAGGCGCGGGCCGCCGTCCGCGCGGCGCTGCGCAGGCCGGTCGAGGAGGGCGGCGAGAAGCACCGGCCGACCCGGCACTCGGAACCGGTCGTGCTCGCCTCCGGCAACCTCGGCCTGATCTCCTTCCCGGACGTGCCGCACCGGATGACCAAGGAGGAGCTGGACGCGCGTCATCCCGCGCTGCTGACGACGCTCGCCAACCATCCGGGCGTCGGCTTCCTGCTGGTGCGCAGCGAGGAGCACGGCGGGGTGGTGCTCGGCGCGTACGGCGCGGAGATCCCGCTCGGCCGGCTCGACGGCGCTGCGGGGCACGGCCCCGCGGGGCCGCTGGCCGTGTTCGGGGCGGGCGCCGCCGATGCCGTGCGGCGGACGCACTCCTTTCCGCACACCGCCGACATCATGGTGAACTCGTGGTACGACCCGGAGAGCGGCGAGGTTCTCGCGTTCGAGGAGCAGATCGGGTCGCACGGGGGGCTGGGGGGTGCGCAGGGGCGGCCGTTCCTGCTGTCGCCGGTCTGCGTCTCCGCTCCGGTGGGGACGGGGGAGGAGCTGGTGGGGGCCGAGGCGGTGCATCGGGTGCTGCGGCGGTGGCTCCGGGAGGCGGACGGGCCGCAGGTTCCCTTGTCAGCGGAGGGGGAGAGAGCCGCGTAGTTGTTTGGCCGCGGGGCGGTGGGGGCTGGTCGCGCAGTTCCCCGCGCCCCCAAAAGGGGCGCTCCGCGGACCGTGGATAAATCGGCTGCGTTCCGTTCGCTCCCGGCTCACACTGTTCGAGTCGTAAATCCCTCGAACACCCCCCTAGGAGCCGCCTCTTGCAGGCTGCCGTGTCCGTCACGCCCTCTCGTGTCCCCGAGCTTCTCCTCGGGCTGGCCACCGTGCGGCCCGTGTTCATCTGGGGCGCTCCCGGTATCGGGAAGTCCTCCCTGGTGCGGGAGTTCGCCGAGTCGCTCGGGCTGGAGTGCGTGAGCCTGCTGGGTACCCAGCTCGCGCCCGAGGACCTGATCGGCGTTCCGCAGATCCGGGACGGGCGGTCCGTCTTCTGCCCGCCCGAGTCGATCGCCCGGGACGAGCCCTACTGTCTCTTCCTCGACGAGCTGAACGCGGCCACCCCTGATGTGCAGAAGGCGTTCTACTCGCTGATCCTCGACCGGCGGATCGGGAACTACGAGCTGCCGAAGGGGTCGATCGTCATCGGCGCCGGCAACCGGGCCACCGACAACGCCCTCGCCCGGCCCATCGCCTCCGCGCTCGTCAACCGGCTGGCCCACGTCCACCTGGAGGCCTCCGCGCACGACTGGCTCGCCTGGGCCGCGGGCAACGGCATCCACCCGTGGATCCTGGACCACCTCACCGACCGGCCCGACCACCTGTGGTCGAAGCCGCCGAAGACCGAGGAGCCGTTCTCCACCCCGCGCTCCTGGCACATGCTCTCCGACGCCCTGCACTCCTTCGGGCGTGATCTGGACGAGGAGACGCTGAAGGTCCTGGCGCACGGCACGCTGACGCCCGCCCATGCCACCGCCTTCTGCGGGTACGTCAAGATCGTGCGCAGCCGGTTCGGGATCGAGGCGATCCTGAAGGGCGATGCCGGATGGCCGCCCCGGATCGAGGACCGCGACCTGCTGTACTACCTCGCCGAGTCGTTCCGGGGGCGGCTGGTCAGGGAACTGCCCGCCGACAAGGAGCACATGTCGGCGAACGGCCGGCAGACCGCGTACCGCGCCAAGTCGCTGCTGGTGCAGCTGGCCGAGATCTCCGTCGAGGTGGCCCAGACCGTCATCGCCTCCGACCCCGACGGCAACCCGGTCCTGCCCGCCTGGTTCCTGATCGAGGCCGCACGGGACATGCCCCGGCTGGTGGAGGCCCGGCGATGAGCCGAGCCGCCGCCCGCAAGAAGCAGGATCCCGCCGCCGAGAACTTCGCGGCCGGTGTCGAACTACTGCGTGCCAACCCCGCGCTGCGGGCGGTGGAGTTCACCATCTGCCGGCACGAGAAGTGCGAACTGGGGCCCCGGGAGGGGCTGGTGCGCGCGGACTCCGACGGCGTGCTGCACGCCCACTCCACCCGCCGCGCCGAACCCGCCGATTGGGCCTGGGCGTTGGCGCACTGCACCATCCATCTCGGGTTCGGCCACCTCCCGGCCGCCACCGGGCCGCGTACCCAGCCCGACCGCTACGACCTCGCCGCCCGCTGCACCGTCGTCAACCGCTTCCTGCAGACCTTCCCGGTCGGCGAGGCCCCCGACCACCTGCCCGCCTCCTACCCGGAGGGCGACGAGGAGCGGCTCGCCGCCGGCTGGCGCCGGACCGGCGGCATCCCGGCCGCGTACGAGCGGGGCGGGACGAACGGCGGTGCGCCCGACCAGCTCCTGCTCTCCTGGAGCAAGTGGGCCGGCCAGGTCCCCGACTGGCAGATCGGGTTCGCGTACGCGCTGACCCGCACCATGTCCCGGGCCATGGACCTGGCCGGCGGCCGCCGTACCTCCATGTCCGGGCCGCCCACCCCGCTGCGCCCCTGGGAGCAGGCACTGAGCTGGTTCGTCTCCTCCTACCCGCTGCTCGGCGGCATCGCGGCGGGTATCAGGCTGGTCGCCGACGCCGAACTGGCCCGCGCCCACGACATCGCGATCGCCGCCGTCAACCCCGAGGCCGGCGAGATCTACGTCAACCCGCTGCGCACCATGGACGACGAGGAGTGGCGGTTCGTCCTCGCCCACGAGATGCTGCACGCCGCCCTGCGCCACGGCGACCGCCTCGGCACCCGCGACCCCTACCTCTTCAACATCGCCTGCGACTACGTCGTCAACGGCTGGCTGGTCCAGATGCGCGTCGGCACCATGCCCGAAGGGCTGCTGTACGACCCGGAGTCGAAGGACCTGTCGGCGGAGGAGGTCTACGACCGGATCGCCGGGGACCTGCGGCGGACGCGCCGTCTGGCCACCCTGCGCGGCAAGGGGCGCGGTGACGTGCTGGGCGCGCCGCTCGGTCCGCCCGGCGCGTACGTCGACCTCGACGAGTTCTACCGGCGGGGACTGAGCCAGGGGCTCGACCTGCACCAGGCCCAGGACCGGGGCCTGCTGCCCGGCGGTCTGGTCGAGGAGATCCGCGCGCTCAGTCATCCGCCGCTGCCCTGGGACGCGCAACTCGCCCGCTGGTTCGACGAGTTCGTGCCGGGCCCGGAGGCCGTACGGTCCTACGCCCGCCCCTCGCGCCGGCAGTCGTCCACCCCGGACATCCCGCGTGCGGGCCGGTACTTCCCGCCCGAGGAGGTCGCCCGGTGCACCTTCGGCGTGGTCCTCGACACCTCCGGCTCCATGGACCGCACCCTGCTCGGCAAGGCCCTCGGCGCGATCGCCTCCTACGCCGAGGCCCGTGACGTACCGGCCGCGCGCGTCGTCTTCTGCGACGCGGCCCCGCACGACGCCGGTTATCTCCCCACCACCGAGATCGCGGGCCGGGTCCGGGTGCACGGCCGCGGCGGCACCGTCCTCCAGCCCGGCATCGACCTCCTCCAGCGCGCGGACGACTTCCCGCCGGGGGCCCCGGTCCTGGTGATCACCGACGGCTGGTGCGACGTCCTGCGGGTCCGCCGGGAGCACGCGTATCTGATCCCGGACGGCGCCCGCCTTCCCTTCAGCGCGAGGGGACCTGTCTTCCGGGTGCGCTGAGCCCGGATGTGATCGGATGGGGGCGAGCGAACCGGTTCATTCGCCTTCATCGCCGAAAGGAACAACCAACCGTGGCTACCACGCGCACCGCACACACCGTCTGGGAAGGCAGCCTGACCGAGGGCAACGGTGTCATCACCTTCGACTCCTCCGGCATCGGCGAGCAGCCCGTCACGTGGGCCTCGCGCTCCCAGGAGGCGAACGGCAGGACCAGCCCCGAGGAGCTGATCGCCGCCGCCCACTCCAGCTGCTTCTCCATGGCGCTGTCGCACGCCCTGACCGGGGCCGGCACCCCGCCCGCCAAGCTGGTCACCAACGCCGACGTCACCTTCCAGCCGGGTACGGGCATCACCGGCATCCACCTGACCGTCGAGGGCACGGTCCCCGGCCTGGACCAGGACGGCTTCGTCGCCGCCGCCGAGGACGCCAAGAAGAACTGCCCGGTCAGCCAGGCCCTGACCGGCACCACCATCACCCTGGACGCCAAGCTCGCCTGAGCGCCCGGCCCGCCGCGCTGCCGCGTCCCTCTTCCCGGAGGGGCGCGGCAGCGTCGTTCACGGGGCCCCGGCATTGACAACAGCCTGCTCAAGTTTTGTGCTGGAGTCGGGGAAGCGCCCCGGGCGGAGAGGGGACGGACATGGCACGTGCGGTCGGTATCGACCTCGGTACGACGAACTCGGTGGTGGCCCTGCTGGAGGGCGGTGAGCCCACCGTCGTCGCCAACGCCGAGGGCGCGCGCACCACCCCGTCGGTGGTGGCCTTCGCGAAGAACGGCGAGGTGCTGGTCGGCGAGGTCGCCAAGCGGCAGGCGGTGACCAACGTGGACCGCACCGCCCGCTCGGTCAAACGGCACATGGGCGACGCGGCCTGGCGGTTCCCGGAGAGCGGGAGCGTCGACGGCGCCCGGTTCCGGGCCCAGGAACTGTCGGCGCGGGTGCTCCAGAAGCTCAAGCGGGACGCCGAGGCCTATCTCGGCGAGGACGTCAGCGACGCGGTGATCACCGTGCCCGCGTACTTCGACGACGCCCAGCGGCAGGCCACCAAGGAGGCCGGGGAGATCGCCGGCCTGAAGGTGCTGCGGATCATCAACGAGCCGACCGCCGCCGCCCTCGCCTACGGCCTGGACCGGGGCGAGGAGCAGACGGTCCTCGTCTTCGACCTCGGGGGCGGCACCTTCGACGTGTCGCTCCTGGAGATCGGCGACGGGGTGATCGAGGTCAAGGCCACCAACGGCGACACCCTGCTGGGCGGCGACGACTGGGACCAGCGGATCGTCGAGCATCTCGTGCAGCGGTTCAAGGGGCACAACGGCATCGACCTGAGCGGCGACAAGATGGCCGTGCAGCGGCTGCGCGAGGGCGCCGAGAAGGCGAAGATCGAGCTGTCGTCCTCGACGGAGACATCGGTCAACCTGCCGTACATCACCGCCTCCGCGGCGGGGCCGCTGCACCTGGAGGAGAAGCTGACGCGAGCTCAGTTCCAGGAGCTCACCGCCGACTTGCTGGACCGCTGCAGGAAGCCCTTCCACCAGGCGGTCAAGGACGCGGGCGTGCGGCTGTCGGCGATCGACCACGTCATCCTGGTCGGCGGCTCGACCCGGATGCCCGCCGTCACCGACCTGGTCCGTGAACTCACCGGCAAGGACCCGCACAAGGGCGTCAACCCGGACGAGGTGGTCGCGGTCGGCGCCGCCCTCCAGGCCGGTGTCATCCGCGGTGACGTGAAGGACGTGCTGCTGCTCGACGTCACCCCGCTGTCCCTGGGCATCGAGACCAAGGGCGGCATCATGACCAAGCTCATCGAGCGCAACACCACGATCCCGACCCGGCGTTCGGAGATCTTCACGACCGCGGCCGACAACCAGCCCTCGGTGGGGATCCAGGTCTACCAGGGCGAGCGTGAGATCGCCGCGTACAACAAGAAGCTGGGCGTCTTCGACCTCACCGGTCTGCCGCCGGCCCCTCGCGGGGTGCCCCAGATCGAGGTCGCCTTCGACATCGACGCGAACGGGATCATGCACGTCTCCGCGAAGGACCTGGCGACCGGCCGCGAGCAGAAGATGACCGTGACCGGCGGCTCCGCCCTGCCCAAGAACGACATCGACCGCATGATGCGGGAGGCCGAGCAGTACGCGGAGGCGGACCGCGAACGCCGCGAGGCCGCGGAGACCCGCAACCAGGCCGAGCAACTCGTCTACCAGACCGAGAAGTTCGTCCGGGAGAACGAGGAGCGGATACCGGACGGCACGAGGGCCGACGTGGCTGCGGCGATCGACGGGCTCAAGGCGCTGCTGGAACGCGACGCCGGCACCGCCGAGCTACGGCAGGGGGTGGAGAAGCTGGCGAGCGTGAGCCAGCGGATGGGCCAGGCCATGTACGCGGCCGCCGCCGGCGGCGGTGCGGCCGAGGAACAGCGGGCGCCCGGGGCCGAGGAGGAGGGCGTGGTGGACGCCGAGATCGTCGACGAGGAGAGGGGCACGGGCGGATGAGGCACCGCCGGGTTCCGCCGGCGTGGCCGAGCGCCGGTGGCCTCGGCGTGGTCACCGGTGTGCGCTGGTCGGGGCGGTCGGCAGGGTGGCACAGACCGCGTCCAGGACCGACGCGTACGGAGTCCCCAGGTCGGTGAGGCGGCAGCGGAGCCGGGCCAGGCAGTCGCGGTGCTCGGTGAGCAGGTCGGTGTCGCCGGTGCGGGCCGTGAACTCCAGGACGGCGGGGAGGAAGTCCGGCAGCTCCGCACCGGTGAACTCCATGCCGTACGCCTTGTAGCTGTCCCGGAACCGGACCAGGGACATGCCCCGGCGGCGGGTGTCGCCGTCCCCGTCCCGCCACCGGCTGAGGTAGAGGCTGTGCCGGTTCTCGGAGTCGAAGACCCGCACGTAGTGCGCGGCCAGCTCCGGCGGTGGGGTCACCGTCGCATGGTCGGTGAACTCCCGCAGTTGCGGGGCGGCTTCGCGCAGCAGCGGCAACCGGGCGACGAAGTCGTCGTCCGGGTAGGTGAGACAGAGCGCCGCCGCCTGGTAGAACACCGCGTCCGAGGGCATCAGTCCTCCTTCGCCTCGTCGGGAGCGTCGGCGGTCGGGCCCCGGCCGGAGGAACCGGGCGGCGCTCGGCAGCGCCGCACCCGGCTCCCTCGGCGACGTCCGCGTGTCCGCCACGTCCGCTCCCTCGCTCAGCCTTTGCTTCGACGCTAGGGGCGGGCACGCAAACGCACCTGTTCAGGGCGTCCGGACGGGTCAGACCTTGCGGGCGACCCCGCCGTACACCGGCACGATGCCCTCCGCCTGGACGGCCACGTCCACCGGTTCCGGACGCCAGCCGGAGACCGGGATCACGCCGGGGCCGAGCAGCTCCAGGCCGTCGAAGAACCGGTAGAAGTCGGGCAGCGCACGCGGATGGAACGGGGTGCCGCTGCGCCGGAAGTTCGCGGCCGCCTGCTCCATCGCCGCCGGGCTGAGGTCCGGGGTGACCTGGGTCAGGATCAGATGGCTGCCCGGGGCGAGCGCCTCGACGTACCGGCGCAGCAGGCCGTACACGTCGTCGCCGTCCGGGTCGGCGTCGAGGTAGTGGGTCAGCGCCACCAGCGACAGCGAGACCGGCTCCTTGAAGTCCAGGGTCTCGGCGGCCCGTGCCAGCAGCGTGTCGACGTCCCGGACGTCGGCGTGCACATACGCGGTGGCGCCCTCGTCCGTGCCCCGCAGCAGCGCCTCCGCGTGCCGCAGCACGATCGGGTCGTTGTCCGCGTACACCACCTTCGAGTCCGCCGCCACGCCCTGCGCCACCTGGTGCAGGTTCGGCTCGGTCGGGATGCCCGTGCCGATGTCCAGGAACTGGCGGGTGCCGGACTCGGCGACCGTCCGCACGGCCCGCTGCATGAACCGGCGGTTGGCCCGCGCGCCGCGCAGCACGGTGCCGTCCACGGCGAGGATCCGCCGCGCCAGCTCCTCGTCCACCGGGTAGTTGTCCTTGCCGCCCAGCCACCAGTCGTACACCCGCGCCGGGTGCGGCCGGCTCGTGTCGATCGAGGTCGGGGCGGGTTCTGGTGCGGTCACTGTCTGTACTCCTCGGATCAGGGTTCGGCGCGGTGCTCCCGCTCAGATCTTGTCCCGGTACTCGCGCAGCAGTTCCTCGGTGCGCTGCGCCGAGGCCGCCCGGGCCGTCATGTGGTCCAGCACCTCCAGATGCGCCCCGACCTCGTCACGGGAGTCCAGGTACAGGGCGCCGGTCAGGTACTCGGTGAAGACCATGTCGGGCAGCTCGGGCTCGCCGAACCGGAACAGGGTGAACGGCGCGTAGGTCCCCGGGTGCGGGCCGCTCGCGAACTCGGCCACCTGAAGGGTTATCCGGTCCCGTGCGATGTAGCCGAGGAGCTTGTCGACCTGGTCGCGCATCACCTCGCAGTGGATGCTCACCGGGCGCCGCAGCACCGTCTCGTCCATGATCACCCACAGGTGGGGCGGATCGTCCTGCTCCAGCAGCCGCTGCCGGGTCATGCGCAGTGCCACATGCCGCTCGACGGCCGTGGGATCGCTGTGGCCGATCGTCCCGGCCTCCATCACGGCCCGCGCGTACGCCTCGGTCTGCAACAGGCCGGGAAAGAAGTGCGGTTCGTAGGAGCGGATGACCCGGGCGGCGCCCTCCAGGCTCACGTACAGGCTGAACCAGTCCGGCAGCACGTCGTGGAACCGCTGCCACCAGCCCGGCTGGTTGGCCTCCTCGGCGAGCCGCACGAACGCGGCCTGCTCCTCCTCGGCCACCCCGTACGTCTCCAGCAGCACCTGGATGTACGGGATCTTCAGCGAGACCTCGGCCATCTCCATCCGCCGCACGGTCGCCTGCGCCACCCGCAGCACCCGCGCCGCCTCGTCCCGCCCCAGACCGGCCGCCTCGCGCAGCTCCTGCAGCCGCTTGCCGAGCACGACCTGACCCACTGTGGGCGCAGCACGCCGCTCACTCACGCCACGCCTCCCCTACGTGCCCAAGTACGGGGAGCAGTGTGTCATGCGATGCCGCGTCGCACACCTGGTCGAGGGAACCTGCTCACATCAACTTACCAACGAGTTGAGGTACTTGGCGGTCGCCGGGTCCGTCGGCAGGAACGTCTCGATGGCCGGCTCGGCGACCGTCACGTCCATCGGCGTGGTGAACGTCGAGATCGACGACACGAACGACAGCACCCGCCCCGCGTGCTCGATCCGCATCGGCAGCGCGAAGTACGCGGCGGGTTCGTCGGGTTCGTCGGGTTCGGAGGGTTCGGTGGGGCTGGTGGGGCAGGTGGAGCCGTCGTCCGCACCGGCCTGCGGCGGACAGCCGGCGACCTCCTCGTACAACTCCCGAAAGGCCGTGCACCGGTGCAGTGCGATCTGACGTTCCATCTGCTCCAGCAGGCGCCCGCGCCACGCGCGCAGCGACTCCGGGACGCCCTCCAGGAGCATCGCGATGCCCCGGTTGGCGTCGAGCACCGTGTACGTGGCGTCCACGACCGGCGCCGAGCCGTCAACCAGCCGGGTGACAGCGGCTCCGCCGGCCTCGTCCGCGGGGCCGTCCGCGCCGCCCGGAAGGCCTGTCCATGGCAGGCTGGCCGCACGTA
Source organism: Streptomyces fuscichromogenes (assembly GCF_014645815.1). Classification (GTDB taxonomy): domain Bacteria; phylum Actinomycetota; class Actinomycetes; order Streptomycetales; family Streptomycetaceae; genus Streptomyces; species Streptomyces fuscichromogenes. The sequence goes on from NZ_BMML01000018.1 coordinate 133,483, forward strand.
CGCCCCTCGTTGGTCACCGGGAAGGAAGCCGCACCATGGCCGTCGCACCGCTGTCGCAGAAGGAGATCGAGGACCGGCTGACCGAGCTGCCCGGCTGGGCGCTGGACGGCGACCGGCTGGCCCGTGCCTACCGCCTCGACTCCCACTTCGCCGCCGTCGCCCTGGTCGTGCACATCGCCCGCGTCCAGGACGAACTCGACCACCACTCCGACCTCACCCTCGGCTACAACACCGTCACCCTCACCGTGAACACCCACAGCGTGGGCGGCGCCGTCACCGGCAAGGACTTCGAACTCGCCCACAGGGTGGAGGACATCGCCCCAGGCCACGGGGCACACTGAGCCATGTGCTCGACTACGACAAGGAAGCCGGCGCCTACGACGCGACCCGCGGCGGCGAAGCACGCGCCGAGGCAGCGGCCGAGGCCGTCCTCGCCCTGATACCCGAGACACCCGACGGCTCCGGTCACCCCGGTCGCGCCGGCCACCCCGGTCGTCTTCTCGACCTCGCCTGCGGTACCGGTATCGTCACGCGCCGGCTTGCCGCCGCTCGTCCCGCGCTTCGGGTCGTCGGGGCGGATCGCGCACCCGGCATGGCGCGGATGGCGGCGGCCCGGCTGCCGGGGGCCGTCCTGCTGGCCGACAGCCGTCGGCTCCCCTTCGCCGACGCCACGTTCGACGCCGTCACGACCGTCTGGCTGCTCCACCTCATCCAGGACACCGCCGAGGTCCGCGTGATCGTCGCCGAGTGCGCGCGGGTGCTGCGGCCCGGCGGGGTGTACGTCACCACCGTCGACAAGGCCGCCGCGCACGACGTCGGCAGCGACATCGACGCCGTGCTCGCCGGCCGCCCGCGCCGCCCGGCGTCCGACGCCTCCGCGGAAGTGGGAGCGTACGCGCGGGCGAGCGGCCTGCTGCCCGCCGGAGAGGCCGCGTTCACCGGCCTGGGCCAGGGCCGCAGCCCCCGCTCCACCCTCACCGACCTGCGGCGCGGCTGGTTCACGATGCTTCCGCCCGGCGATCCCCGCGCCGAGGTGTTCGCCGAGCGGCTGGCGGCCCTGCCGGACCAGGACCGCCGCCGGCCCGACCCCCGTTTCGGCGTACGGGCGTTCAGGAAACCGGCGGCCCGCTGAAGTCCGCCGCCAGTCGGTCACCCGGGTCTCCCCGGGGAGTTGATTCCTGTGCCGCGGCAGGGACATCGGGGTCATGGACCCGCCCGAGCCGCGCGAACGCCCGGCTCGAACGATCGCCGAACTGGCCCGTACTGCTCTGACCTCGGTTGGGACAGCGCACGAAGAGGGCGCGTGCCCGGTGCGGCACGCGCCCTCGGTCGTCAGGCGACCGGTGTCAGGCGATCGTGCAGGTCTGGTCGCCCAGCCTGAACGCCGTGGGTTCGGTGTTGGAGCCGGTCCAGGTGCCGGTGAAGCCGAAGGACACCGAGGAACCGGCGGCCACCGTGCCGTTCCAGCTGACGTTCTTCGCCGTCACGGCCGCACCTGACTGGGCCCAGTCGGCGTTCCAGAGCTGGCCGACGGTCTGGCCGTTCGGGAAGGACCAGCCGAGGGACCAGCCGCTCCAGGACGCGGTTCCGGTGTTGGTGAGCCGGACGTCCGCCTGGAAGCCGCCCGTCCACTGGTTGGTGATGGTGTAGGCGACCGTGCAGGCACCGGTCGGGGTCGGGTCCGTGCCGCCTCCGCCGCCTCCGTCGTCGCCTCCGGAGGTGTCGCCGTAGATCACGCCCCGGCCGTTCGTCGAGATGTACACCCGGCCGTAGACCCGTGGGTCACCCGTGATGGCCGCGCCCGTCCAACCCCACTGGTGGGCGTCGTCGTTGATCCGTGTCCAGGTCGAACCAACGTCCGTGGAGCGGAAGATGCCGCGTACCCCGCCGATCTTCGCACTGGTGTAGAGCGTCTGGTACGAGGCTCCCGGCGCCGCCTTGCCGAAGCCGATGGTGTCGGCCTGGGCGACGTTCGCGAGCTTGGCGAAGGTCACGCCGCCGTCGGTGGAGTGCCACAGCCCGTACGCGCCGTCCGTCGCACCGCCCGCCAGCCACACGTCGCCCTTCGTCCCCGGCAGCGCCTTGAACCGCACGCTGTCGCCGCTCGGCAAGCCGGTCGCGGCGGACGCCGTGAAGGTCGCGCCGCCGTCCGAACTGACGTAGAACTTGCCCGACTTGAAGCCGTAGAAGGTCTTGGGGTCCACGCGGTCGGACTCCACGACCGCGCCCGCCGGGATGCCGCTCGACGCCGACCAGGACGAGCCGAAACCGGTCGTGTTCTGCACGCCTGTCCCCGCCGGACTCCACACGAACCGGCTCCCGTCCGAGGCGGCGGCGACCGTACCGCCACCGCTCACCCCCGAAGGGTCCGTCCCCGCGAACCAGTTGGCCCCGTTGTCCGTCGAGAACGCGATGTGCGGGCCGGAGTCCAGGTCGCCCACCCGGACCACCGTGTTCGGGTTCGACTCGGCGAAGTCCAGGCCGGTGGTCGTCGTGAACGTCGGGGACGTGTACATCATCGAGGGGACCTTGGTCAGGTCCGTGTGGCGGAAACCGCCGATGTCACCCAGCGCGCTGAAGAGCTGGGCCCCGCCGGACGGGGGAGCGGCCAGGTCGTTCACCGAGGTCTCCTCCAGCCCCTGCACCATGGGCCTGACCGTGAACTGGCCGCCGCTGTCCCACTTCGTCAGGTTCCCGGTGCCGTAGAGCGTCGCGCCCGTCCCGTACATCATCCGGTCCGAGTCGAACGGGTCGATCTCCAGCGCCTCCGTCATCCACCCCAGTTTCGGGCTCTGTTCGGGCGGCGACGGATTCGCGCCGAAGGTCAGCCAGGGGGAGGACGAGACGTCGATCGTGTAGCGGTTCGAGCGGTTCGGGTACGACGTGTAGTCCCAGGCCTTCGTCCAGGTCGCCCCGCTGTCCGTGGAGCGGAAGAGCTGGGTGTCCGGCCACCAGGAGCTGTACGCCGTCGCCATCACCGTCCCGGGGTGCTGCCGGTCCACCGTCAGGCCGCTGAAGCCGTAGTAGGTGTCGGCCTCGGCGACCGGGCTGATGTTCGTCCAGGTGCCGGTCGCCGTCGCGTACCGCCAGAGCTGGCCCTTGCCCCCGTCGTAGGGGCCGCCCTTGTCGCTGTAGGCGAGGTAGAGGTAGCCGTTCTTCGCGTCGAGCACGCCCTTGTGCGCGAGGTATCCCGTGGGCTGGCCGGCGAGTCTCGTCCAGGTCGCGCCCGCGTCCGTCGAGCGGTACACCGCGTTGTCCTTGTCGGCGACCCCGACGTAGACCGTCTTCGTCGCCGTACCCGCCGTCCCCGTCGACTCGTCGAAGGTGACCCACACGATGCCCTGGTTGTCCGAGGCGTAGCCGGTGGTGTCGGTCGGATCCTGCACGTAATTACCGACGTCGGGGAAGTTCGTCACCTGCGACCAGGTCACCCCCGAGTCCGTCGACCGCCACAACCCCTTGCCGCTGGGCGCGCCCAGGTACAGCACGCTGTCCTTGTTCGGGTCGATCGCCAGCCGCTCGCCCATGCCCCGGCCCGGCATGTTGCCGCCCAGCTTGAAGGGCAGGTCGGTCTTCTGCCAGCTGGCGCCCCGGTCGGCGGAGCGCAGCACCGCGCCGTTCGTCGGGTCCCAGCTGTTGGTGTACGTCCCGACGGCCGCGTACACCTTGTCCGGGGCGACGGGGTCGGAGGCGAGGCTGACCACACCCGTGTGCCCCCACTCGTCCCAGCCGACCGAGTCCAGCAACGGCGTCCAGGTCTGCGTCGACTCCGACCAGCGGTAGGCACCGCCGATGTCGGTCCGGGCGTAGGCGAGGTTCTTCTCGCTGCGGTTGAAGACGATCCCGGGGACGAAGCCGCCGCCGTCGATCCGGGCGTTGTGCCAGGTGTAGGTGTCGGCGGCGAGCGGGACCGGCGCGCCGTCGCTCGCGGCCAGTGCACGCGGGCCACCGGCCAGGAGCCCGGCCGCGAGGGCCAGCACGGCGGTGAGGATGCGGGTTCTTCGCACGGGGGATCCTTTCGGGGGAAAGACTTTCGGTTGAAGGACTTTCGGGGAAAAGAGGGGGGTAAGCGCTTTCTTCTCGGTGTGAGAGTTGCCGGGCCGTCCCCAGTGCGGGTGAGGACGGCCCGGCAGGCGGTTCGGTCGAAGCGGGCGTCGGGTACAGCGCCCCGTCAGGGGCGCGGGGAACTGCGCGCCCAACCACACACAACCGGCAGCCGAACTACTCCAGCAGCTCCGCGTACGACCCCATGGCCAGCGCGACATCGGCCTGGGCCCAGAACCGGTGATACGTGAACACCGGCGCGGCCCCACCGGCCAAGTAGCTCTGGATCTTCGACCATGCCGGGTCGTTCTGGTAGAAGGACCGCAGCGAGGCGAACGTCGACGAGGAGTTGACCGCGTCGCCGTTCGGCATCTTCCCGCTCCACCCGCTCGGGACGTACACGCTGTCGTCGAAGCGGTTGTAGTCGGCCCGCGTCTCCGGCACCGCGATCCCCAGGCTGTCCTGGTAGTTGCTCCACATGCCGTCCAGCAGCGCCTTGGCCGTGGACTTCGCCGTGGCGTCACCGGACCTGGCGGCGTAGTACGTCAGCGTCTTGGCGTACGCGGCAGCCACGCCCACGTCGTTCGTGTAGTCGGCGACCGTGACGTGAAGTCCGCTGTTCGCGCCGGGACTTGACGCGTTCCAGGTGTCGGGCTGCCCCGACCACTGGAGTGTCGACGGGATCAGGTACGTGCCGTCCGGGTTGATGGTGGTCTTGGACAGCGCCCACGCCACCCACTTGTCGAGGATCGCCTTCGCCGAGGCGTTGCCGGTCTGCTGGTAGTACTCGGCGACCCGCTCCATCGACCAGGCCTGGAAGCCGAACCACTGGTTGGACGGCGGGTCGTGGTAGACCGGCTCCCAGTCGTAGTACATGCCGTAGAAGGTCGGCGTACCGGACGGCGGGCTCGCGTACCGGCCCTGCCAGCTGTTCGTCGCACCGCCCGCGATGGCGCCCTCGGACGACTGCAGCCAGCGGTAGAACTCCAGCTGCCGGGTCAGGGACGTGCCCCAGTCCGTCGCCCCCGTCGCGGACTTGGGCTTCAGGTCGGCGTACGAGCTGAGCGCGTAGGCGGCCAACGGGTTCTGGTAGCCGCCGTGCACATGGCTGGAGCCGATTCGCCACGCCCATCCGGCGCTGCTGTCGGTCGCCCCGCCCCACGCGTAGTACCAGGAGAGCAGGTAGTCCGAGGCGTCCTTGCCGGTGCCGGCCGCGCAGGTCGTCGGACCCACACAGTTGCCGATCTTCTTGAAGTACTTGTCGTACATCGCGTAGCGCAGGTAGTCGCCCATCTTCGCCGCCTTGCCGACGGTGGCGGAGACGTCACTGCCCTTGCCCTGCTCCTTGGCCCACACGTCCGCCCAGTACGCGGCCTGCACCGCACGCGCGTCGGCGTCCGGGGCGTCCGTGTACTTCCACTGCCTGGCGTAGGACGAGTCGCCGGTGAACAGGTCCAGATACCCGTTCGTGCCGCCGTACTTGAAGGCGTCGCAGGTCGGCTGCGGAACCGTCTCCCACACCGACTCCTGCGGCCCGCGCTGGAAGGTGTTGATGTACGACGGCCCGTCGGCCGTCGGGCCCGCCTCGCATCCACCGCCCGGCGTGTCGCCGTAGCCGTAGACGTTGTCGACGTCCTCCAGCCAGTGCATGCCGTACACGTCGTCCGTGCCGTAGGCGGTCTTCAGCTCGGCGGCGATCGGGTCCGTGCCCACCGACACCGAGGTGTCCAGCTTCGCCGGGTACTCGTTCGGGGTGTCCAGCTCCGGCGCGTAGGTGGCGGGTTTGGACGCGTTGTAGAACGAGTTCGTCGGCTGGTCGGCGTGGGTCGGGATCATGTACTTCTCCATGAGGGCCCACGCGCCGTTGAACCTGGACCAGTCACCGGTGACCTTGCCGTACATGGCCTGCAGCCAGAGAAGGTAGCTGTACGCCTCCGACGTGGTCTCGTGGCCCTGGTCCGGGGCCTCGACGATCAGCGTCTCGACCGAGTGGTACGGGATGCCCTCGGGGGAGAAGTAGCCGTTCGCCGGGTTGGTGATCTTCCCGTAGAGATCCAGGAAGCGCGCGTCGTACGCCTGCGACGCGGCCAGCTCCGTGACGGTGACCGTGGCGCCGGTGTAGCCGGTCGCCGATGCGGTGAAGGTCGCGGTGCCGGTGCCGGAGGAGTCCGCGGCCACGGTCACGTTCTGCGCGGTGCTCCAGTTGGACGGCGTGAACGTGAGCGAGGACCCGGCGCTCACCGACAGCCCGGTGTTGCCGGCCGTGCGGGCCACGGACACCGTCACACTGGCGCTCGGCTGTTTCGAGAGGCTCACCCCGAACTTGCCCGTCGCGCTCTGCTGGATGCCCAGCTGGGTCGGCGAGGCCACGACGGCGGGGCCCGAGGCGACCGTGACGCCGACCGGCGTCGAGGACGCCGAGGCGCCCAGGCTGTCGTACGCCTTCGCCACCAGAGAATGACCGCCCACGGTCAAGCTCGATACCGAGAGCGAGTACGGCGCCGATGTGTCGGTCCCCAGCAGCGTGGTGTCGTCGTAGAACTCGATCTTGCTGATCGTCGCGCCGTCGGCCGCCGCCGCGGTGGCCGCCAGCGGGATCGCGTCGCCCTGTGTGTAGACCGCGCCCGCGCTCGGGCTGGTCAGTACGGTGACCGGCGGCTGGTGCGCGCCGGCGCAGGTGGTGCCGTTGACCGCGAAAGCGGCCGGCGCCGTGTTGGTCCCGGTGTACGAGAACTGGGCGCCGGTCGACACCGCGGCGCCCGCCGCGATCGTCCCGTTGTACGACGCGTTCTGCACGGTGACCGAGGTGCCCGACTGGGACCAGGTGCCGTTCCAGCCGCTGACCAGCTTCTGGTTGCCGGCGTAGGCGTAGGTCAGCGTCCAGCCGTTGATCGCGTCGGTGCCGCGGTTGGTGAGGGTCAGGGCCGCGGTGAAGCCGGAGCCCCAGTCGTTGACCGTGTAGTCGACGCTGCACTGGACCGTCGCCGCCTGGGCGGGAGTCGTGCCGGTCGCGAGCATCGACAGGGGGAGGGCGAGGGCCGCGACGACGGCCGTCCACAACCGTCGTACGGCTCTGCGCCTCCGCCCGGGGTGCATGGCATATCCGGGTCGCATGTGCTGGTTCCTCCTTGCGCTTGCGGCTCGGGAAGAAGTCAAGGCTTGAACCAGTGGGAGCGCTCCCATAGTGGAGATGTGGCATGGTGCGGTCAAGGGCGTTGAAGAGTCGAAAAGATTCGACGGACCCCGCCGCGGAAAAGTCAAGCGACTCCCCTGTTCTTTGCACGCACTTGGCGCTACCTTCCTTCGCACCAGTGGGAGCGATTCCGTTCAGTCGGCGCGTCCGTCACGACGCGCCCGAGCTGCAAGGAGTCGCTCATGCGACACCCCCCGCGTTCAGTTCTTTTAGCCGTCGCCGGTGCGGGCGCCCTCGTCGGGTCCGCACTGGTACCGGTCGTGTCGGCGTCCGGGGCGACGCCGGCCTGCACGGTGGTGTATGCCGTCACCAGCCAGTGGGACACCGGCTTCCAGGGCTCCGTGACCATCACCAACAACATGGCCGCGATGAGCAGTTGGAGCCTCGGCTTCGACTTCGCGGGCGGCCAGAAGGTCACCCAGGGCTGGAACGCCAAGTGGTCCCAGTCCGGTACGACGGTCACGGCGGCCAACGAGAGCTGGAACGGCTCCCTCGCCACCGGCGCGAGCGTCAGCGCCGGGTTCCTCGGCTCCTGGTCGGGGAGCAACGCCGTACCGACGACGTTCAAGCTCAACGGCACCACCTGCAACGTCGACGCGCAGCCCACGCCGACCCCCACCCCGACGCCGAGCGAGCCGCCGGCCGGCGGGACCGCGCCGGCCCTGCACGTCTCCGGCACCAGGCTCGTGGACGCGAGCGGCACGGCCCGTCGGCTGCTCGGGGTCAACCGCTCCGGCGGTGAGTTCATGTGCGTGCAGGGCTACGGCATCTGGGACGGCCCGGTCGACGACGCCGCCATCAAGGCGATCGCCGACTGGAAGGCGAACGCGATCCGCATCCCGCTCAACGAGGAGTGCTGGCTCGGCCTGTCCAACGTCAAGCCCGAGTACGCGGGCGCCAACTACATCAGCGCCGTGAAGGAACTGGTGGCCCGCGTCGAGTCGTACGGCCTGACCCCGATCCTCGACCTGCACTGGACCTACGGCCAGTACACCGGCAACTCGGCGGGCTGCTCCGACGTGCACGCCACCTGCCAGAAGCCGATGCCGGACGCCCAGTACACCCCGTCCTTCTGGTCCTCGGTGGCCGGCACCTTCAAGGACGACCAGGCGGCCGTCTTCGACCTGTTCAACGAGCCCTACCCGGACCGGGCGACCTCGACGGCCACCCAGGCCTGGCAGTGCTGGCGGGACGGTGGCACCTGCCCGGGGATCGGCTACGAAGTCGCCGGAATGCAGGACCTGGTCGACAGCATCCGGGGCGCCGGCGCCAGGAACGTCATCATGATCGGCGGGCTCGCGTACTCCAACGACCTCAGCCAGTGGCTGACGTACAGGCCCACCGACCCGGCCGGCAATCTCGTCGCCTCCTACCACGTCTACAACTTCAACACCTGCTCCACCGAGAGCTGCTGGAACTCCACCCTCGCCCCGGTCGCGGCCCAGGTGCCGCTGGTCGCCGGGGAGATCGGCGAGAACACCTGCTCGCACGGGTTCGTCGACCAGGTCATGAAGTGGTTCGACGACCGCGGCCTCTCCTACCTGGGCTGGACCTGGAACACCTGGGACTGCTCGTCCGGCCCGTCCCTGATCTCCGACTACACCGGTACGCCCACGGCGTACGGCGTCGGGCTGCGCGACCACCTGAAGGCCCTCAACCCGTAACCGGGGCCCAGAGAAGAAGCACATCCACCGAAGAAGAAGGAACCCGCACTCATGAGTCGTACCAGAACAGCGGTGTTCGCCGCCCTGGCGCTCGTCGCCGGGGTGTCGGGTCCGGCGGTCGCCGTGACCCCCTCCGCCCAGGCGGCGATCTCCGCGATTCCCTGCACCGTCGACTACAAGATCCAGAACGACTGGGGCGCCGGCTTCACCGCCGCCGTCACCGTGACCAACAACTCGGCGGCGAAGTCGAGTTGGTCGGTGAAGTGGTCGTACGCCGGAAACCAGCAGGTGACCAGCTACTGGAACACCAAGCTCACCCAGAGCGGCACCGTGGTCACCGCCAACAACGAGACCTACAACGGCACGCTGGCGACCGGCGGTTCGGTCAGCTTCGGCTTCAACGGGTCGTACTCCGGCGCCAACGCGATCCCGACCGCCTTCACCCTCGACGGCGTCACCTGCAACGTCGACGACGGCAGCAGCGGTGGCGGAGGCGGCGGAGGCGGGGGCGGCGGCACCCGCGTCGACAACCCGTACGCCGGCGCCAAGGTCTACGTGAACCCCGAGTGGTCCGCGAAGGCCGCCGCCGAACCGGGCGGCACCCGCGTCTCCAACCAGCCCACCGGCGTCTGGCTCGACCGCATCGCCGCGATCAACGGCACCAGCACCAGCATGGGCCTGCGCGCGCATCTCGACGCCGCGCTCGCCCAGAAGGGCAGCGGCGAGGAGGTCGTCCAGCTGGTCGTCTACGACCTGCCCGGACGCGACTGCGCGGCCCTCGCCTCCAACGGCGAACTCGGCCCGACGGAGATCGACAAGTACAAGACGCAGTTCATCGACCCGATCGCGGCGATCCTCTCCGACAGCAAGTACGCCTCGCTGCGGATCGTCACCACCATCGAGATCGACTCGCTGCCCAACCTGGTCACCAACACCGGCAGCCGGGCCACCGCCACCGCCAACTGCAACACCATGCTGGCCAACGGCAACTACGTGAAGGGCGTCGGCTACGCCCTCGCCAAGCTGGGCGCGATCCCCAACGTCTACAACTACCTCGACGCCGGCCACCACGGCTGGCTCGGCTGGGACGACAACTTCGCCCCGGCGGCCACCCTGTTCAAGCAGGCGGCCACCAGCGAGGGCGCGACCGTCGACGACGTCCAGGGCTTCATCACCAACACGGCCAACTACAGCGCCCTGAAGGAGAACAACTTCACCATCAACGACACGGTGAACGGCACCTCCGTCCGCCTGTCGAAGTGGGTCGACTACAACCGGTACGTCGACGAGCTGTCCTTCGCCCAGGCCTTCCGCACCCAACTGGTCTCGGTCGGCTTCAACTCCGGCATCGGCATGCTGATCGACACCTCCCGCAACGGCTGGGGCGGCAGCGCCCGGCCGGCCGGCCCCGGCCCGACGACCAGCGTGGACGCCTACGTCGACGGCGGCCGCTACGACCGCCGGATCCACGTCGGCAACTGGTGCAACCAGGCCGGAGCCGGCCTCGGCGAGCGCCCGCAGGCCAGCCCGGCCGCCGGGATCGACGCGTATGTGTGGATGAAGCCGCCGGGTGAGTCCGACGGCTCCAGCTCGGCCATTCCGAACGACGAGGGCAAGGGCTTCGACCAGATGTGCGACCCGACGTACACGGGCAATGCCCGCAACGGGAACAACATGTCCGGTGCCCTGCCGAACGCGCCGCTGTCGGGGCACTGGTTCTCGGCGCAGTTCCAGCAGCTGATGGCTAACGCGTACCCGCCGCTGTAGACCCGTCGGCCGGGCTGGGATCGACGCTGCGGGCCGTGTGTGGCTGGTCGCGCAGTTCCCCGCGCCCCGTTGGGGCGCGGTCCAGGCCCCGTCTGATGGCGGCCTCCACCGCTGAATAGGCTCCGTCCGGCCGCTCCAGTTCGCAGGGAGCGGCCGGCATCAACGGCGGCTGGGCCATGAAGCGGGGGCGGGTGCCGTGGTGCGGCTGGGCCGCGTGCACCAGGAAGGGGTGGCAGAGGAAGACGTCGCCGGGGCGGCCGGTGGCATACGCGAGGGGGCGGTGCGCGGAGGCCTCGACGACCTGCGGGGCGATCTCCAGCATCGAGACGCCCTCCTCGCCGTACGGCTCCAGGACCGCCGGGACGTCCAGGTGCGAGCCGACCCGGATCCGGGTCGGCGCGTCCTGCCCGGTCACCTCGGAGAAGAGGAACAGCATCAGCAGCGCGCGGTCACGGGAGCGCAGGTTCGTGTGGTACCAGCGGGTCTCGACGCCGTCCGGGAGATAGCTGCCTTCGATGTGCCAGCCGGCGTCGTCCGGCTCCTGCGGGTGCGGGAACCGCAGCGGAAAACTCCCCAGCGAATACCGGGGTACCCAGCGGCCCTCGCCCACCAGCAGGTCGAACGCCCGGTGCAGCTCCGGGGAGTTGGCGGCCGCCGCGAACGGGCCCTGCGCCATGCCGCCCACCCACACCACGGGGTCCTGCCAACTGTCCGGGGCCTGCGGGTCGTACCCCGTCTCCCGCCACAGCAGCCGGGCGCAGTCCTCGGCGACGCGCGGCGGGAACGCGCCCTCGATCTTCACGAAACCGTCGGTCAGGAAGCGTGCCACCAACTCGTCGTCCACCGGGTCATGGTGGACCCGGCGCCTTGCCGTCCGCATCCGGTTTTTTGCCGCACCGGCAACAGGACTGGCCTCCGGGCGGTGTCCCGGCGCACGCTGGCGACACCCAGGACGAGAGGCTGACCCCATGGCGCACGACCACCACCACGACCACCGGAGCACCCACTCCCACTCCCATGACCACGCCCGCTCGAACACCGACATCGACTGGGCCGAGATGGCCGGTCATCTGGAGTCCCAGGCGGAGCTCTTCGCACCCCTCTACGAGAGCGCGCTGGGCTGGCTCGGCCAGGAGGTCACCGAGCCGGGGCTGATCGTCGACGTCGGCAGCGGGCCCGGGGTGGTGTCGTGTCTGTTCGCCGAGGCGTTCCCGGGCGCGCGGGTGCTGGCCGTGGACGGCAGTGAACCGCTCCTCGACCGGGCCACGGCCCGTGCCGAGCGGCAGGGCGTGGCCGACCGCTTCGGTGTGCTGGCCGGTGAACTGCCTGGCGTCCTGGACCAGTTGGACTACCCGGCGGATCTCCTCTGGGCCGGCCACAGCCTGCACCACCTCGGCGACCAGCGGGCCGCGCTCACCGCGTTCGGCGAGCGGCTGGCCCCCGGCGGCACCCTGGCCATCCTCGAAGGGGGGCTGCCCAGCCGCTTCCTGCCCCGCGACGTCGGCATCGGCCGCCCCGGCCTCCAGGCACGGCTCGACGCGCTCCAGGAGAAGTGGTTCGAGCAGATGCGCGGCGAGCTCCCCGGCTCGGTCGCCGAGGCCGAGGACTGGCCGGCGCTGCTGAACTCCGCCGGGCTCAAGCACACCCGCACCCGCAGCTTCCTCCTGGACCTGCCCGCCCCGGCCTCCGACCGGGCCCGCGCCTACGCCGCCGAGATCTTCTCCCGGCTGCGGGACTCGGTCACGGACGACCTCGACGCCGAGGACCGGGCCGTCCTGGAGCGCCTCCTCGACCCGGCCGACCCCGCGAGCGTGCACCGCAGGTCCGACCTGTTCGTCCTCGGTGTCCGGACCGTGCACACCGCGGTACGGCCCGCCTGAGCGGTCCCGTAAGGGGCGCGGGGAACCGCGCGACCAGCCACGACGGTGCCGCGGTCGGCATACCGCTGCCGGGCGCGGCGCGCCACAGCGGCCCGGTACCTCGTGGTACCGGGCCGCCCGCCCTCCCCGGGCCGGTGGTGGCGCGAGAGCGCCGCGGGGACGTCAGTTGGCGGCGATGAACTGCTTGGCCAGCTGGTCACCGAGGGTCACGGCCGCGCTGTGGCTCTCGATGGGGGAGACCTTGGAGTTCTTGAACAGGATGTACGTCACGCCCGAGTCGGCGCCGCCGGTCGCCGGGTCGGGGTCTATGCCGAGTGCCTTGGCGGTGGCGTACGAGGCCTCGCCGATGATCTTCGTGGGACCGGTGTCGCCGACCACCGCGTACTCGACCTTGTTGTTGTAGATCACGGCGACCACTCCGCCGCCCTTGATGCCGGCACTGGAGTAGTTCCAGATGCTGCTGGAGCTGGGGACCACGATGTACGGCAGCGACTCGGACTTGAGCGGCTTGCCGTCGGACTGGTGGAAGGCGGTGTCGTCCTGGTACCAGGGGTCGCGGTCCTCATTGCAGTTGGTGGTGCGCTGCCCGTCGCAGTCGATGTCCATGTCGGCCTTCCAGAAGACCGCGCCGTTCTTGCCGCAGACGGGGATCGTGGCCGACGTCTCGTCGTCGGTCTTGTACTTGCCGCTGGAGATCTGGGAACAGGACGTCACCTTGGCGAGCAGGCTCGCCGCGCTGACCGAGCCCTCCTGGGCGGACTTCGGGACGGCGGCGCCGGACGCGCTGGCGGGAAGCACTCCGGCGGCGAGCAGTGCGGCCCCGGAGGCCGCGGCAAGGGTCAGTGTTCGGATGCGCACTGTGGGGGGTCCCCTTCTGTTAGGAAAGTTTCCTGACTGGGTGTCGTACAAGGTGGACCCGGCTGCATGTCCGCGTCAAGCCCTGGATGTCAACTCGGCTGTTTAATGCACATTGCGGTGATATGCCCCCCGGGGAACACTGGTGGGGCAGAACATTTCGGATATATACGCAGGAGCCGTGCGGAGGTTGAGCGGTGGCTCCAGTGGCTCCTGGGAGGCGAGGGGTCATGTTCGTGCGCACGGTGTACGTCACCGGCGATCCGGCGAAGGTCGAGGCCGCCATCAGGTCCCTGAACAGCCAGGGGCGTGAACTGCTCGAAGAACGTCCCGACTACCGGGGCGCGGACGTCGTCGTCGACCGGGAGCTGGGCAAACTGGTCGCGGTGAGCTGGTGGGGCTCCGAGGAGGCCCGGCGCAACAGCGACCAGGTGATGCGCGAGCGGCGCAGGCCGATGCTGGAGCCGTTCGCGGGCACCGTTGCCGTGGACAACTACGAGGTGGCCCTCTTCCACGCGGTGCAGCCGCCGAGGTCGGGCGGCGGTATGCGTTCCACCCGGGTGGAGTTCGACCCCGCCGACACGGACCTGTTCGCCGACACCTTCCGGGCCTCGGCGATACCCCGGCTCGAAGCGCTCCCCGGCTTCGCCCGCTGCTCCGTCTTCGTCGACCGGCGGCGGGGCCGGGGCGTGGTCGGCTCGCTCTTCGTCGACCGCGCCTCGATGGTCGCCTCACGGGCCGGTCAGGCGTCGGCCCGGCGCGCCGACGCCGCCAAGGCGCGGGTGACCGTGGTCGGCCTGGAGGAGTTCGAGGTCGTCCACGCGGACGTACGCCCCGACTGACCTGCCCCGCACGGGAGTCGGGGAACGCGAACGGCCGTCCCGCCGTACGTACGGCGGAACGGCCGGGGCGGCCCGAGCCCTCGCCCGGTCCTTGCCGAGGTCTTCGCTCAGACCACGTCGAAGGCCGCGGGGTTCGGGCCGATGCGCCGGTCCTCGTTGAGCGCGCTGATCGCCGCGAGGTCCTCGGTGTCCAGGCTGAAGTCGAACACCGTGATGTTCTCCTTGATCCGGGACGGCGTCACGGACTTCGGGATCACCACGTTGCCCAGCTGGAGGTGCCAGCGGAGCACGATCTGGGCCGGGGTGCGGTTGTGCTTCTGCGCGATCGCGACGATCGCCGGTACGTCCAGCAGTCCCTTGCCCTGGCCGAGCGGCGACCAGGCCTCGGTGGCGATGCCCTGCTCCTCGTGGAACTCGCGGGCCGCGTGCTGCTGGAGGTGCGGGTGCAGCTCGATCTGGTTGACCGCCGGGATGACCGAGGTCTCCGCGATCAGCCGCTCCAGGTGCTCCGGGAGGAAGTTGGAGACACCGATCGCCTTGACCCGGCCGTCGGCGTACAGCTTCTCGAACGCCTTGTACGAGTCGAGGTACTTGTCCCGGGCCGGCAGCGGCCAGTGGATGAGGTACAGGTCCAGGTGGTCCAGACCCAGCTTCGCCAGTGACGTGTCGAAGGCGCGCAGCGTGGCGTCGTACCCCTGGTCGGCGTTCCAGAGCTTGGTGGTGACGAAGATGTCCTCGCGCGGTACGCCGGAGGCGGCGATCGCCTTGCCGGTGCCCGCCTCGTTGCCGTAGATCGCCGCTGTGTCGATGCTGCGGTACCCGGCCTCCAATGCCGTGGCGACGGCCCGCTCGGCCTCGTCGTCCGGCACCTGCCACACGCCGAAGCCCAGCTGGGGCATCTCGACGCCGTTGTTGAGGATTTTCGGGGGGACCTTGCTGCTCACGAGCTCTCGATCCTTAGGTTGTCGACAGGTGGTACTCCCATCGTCAACGATCACCGGCCCCGATGCATTCCTGACCGTGGAATCCGCCGGAACTGACCGCTGGGTCAGCCACTGCGGGCGGAGATTGGCCGGAAACGCATCCGACGTTATTGGTCGGGACCATTGACCTCGGCCGGTTTCTGCCGCGACTCTGGTGCGCATCGTCGGACGTATCACTGAACCCGGTGCAGAGATGTGAACATCCCTGTGGGTCTCCCGACCGATCCCTGTGAAAGAGAGACCTCTCTCTGTGCTCTGAGACCCCCCAACCTCAGGAAAGCAGGTAAGCGCCCATGAACGAGACGACCTCCGAGGAACGGCAGCCGGAAGCCGCCGCTCGGCAGACATCCGATGAAAAGGTCTGGCGAAGCCCTGGTTACCAGGTCGTGGAGACCGCCCTGGAAGTGACCGGCTACGCCCTCGGCGACCGCTGATCCGCCCGGGCGGACCGCCATGACCGCCACCGCCACCGCCGCCGTCCCGGCCGTCCGCTCCGGGACGGCCGCCGGCCCCTGGCCGGTCCCGGAGTTCACCGAACGGCTGCGTGCCGTCACCGCCGACCGCTACCACGACCGGCATCCCTTCAACCAGCGCATGCACCAAGGTGAGTTGACCCCGGCCGAACTGCGCCGCTGGATCACCAACCGCTTCCACTACCAGCGGCACATCCCCGTCAAGGACGCCCTGATCCTCGCCAAGCTCGACCGGCCCGCGCTGCGCCGTCCATGGCTGCGCCGCATCCGCGACCACGACGGCGCCGCCGACGGCGAGGGCGGCATCGAGCGCTGGCTGCGCCTCGGCGAGGCGGCCGGCCTGCCCCGCGAACAGCTCTGGGACAGCTCCCGGGTGCTGCCCGGGGTGCGCTTCGCGGTCGAGGGGTACGTCACCTTCTGCCGCCTGCGCCCCGCGCTGGACGCGGTCGCCGCCTCGCTCACCGAGCTGTCCGCACCCGGTCTGATGCGCACCCGCATCGCCGCCTTCGAACGCCACTACCCGTGGATCGACCCGGCCGGCCTCGCCTACTTCCGCACCCGCGTCGACCAGGGCGCCCGGGACGGCGCGGAGGCCCTCGCGCTGGTCCTGGACTGGGCCCGCACCCGCGAGGAGCAGCAACGCGCGCTCGCCGCGCTCGCCTACAAGTGCGAGGTGCTGTGGGCGCTGCTCGACGCGGTGGACCGGGGGGACACCGGGGCGCCGGACGACGCCCCGGACGGCGGTCGGCCATGACCTGGCGGCCCGTCCTCGCCCGCACGGTCGCACTGCGTCATGACCGGGTGCGCGACACCGATCTGTTGCTGCTGCCCGAGCGCGTGGTCGTGCTGCACGGCCGGGCGGGCGGTGTGCTCCGGCTGTGCGACGGCAGCCGGGCGGTACCCGAGATCGTCGCCGTACTCTCCGCCGCGTTCCCGGGCGCCCCGGTCGCGGCCGAGGTGCCGGAGTTCCTGTCCGCGTTACGGAAGGAGGGGTGGCTGCGATGACCGCCGTCGAGCCACCGTGGGCACTGCTCGCCGAGCTCACGCATGCCTGTCCGCTCCGCTGCGGGTACTGCTCGAACCCGGTCCGACTGATCGGTCGGTCAGTGGAGTTGGGGTCCGGGGAGTGGGCCGAGGTGTTCCGGCAGGCCGGTGAGCTGGGCGTCGTCCAGACCCATCTGTCCGGTGGCGAGCCGCTGCTCAGACGGGACCTGCCCGAGCTGGTCGCCGCCGCCGACACCGCGGGCCTGCACACCCAGCTGGTCACCAGCGGGGTCGGGCTGACCGAGCGGCGGCTGGCCGGACTGGTCGGCGCCGGACTGCGCGGGGTGCAGCTGTCCGTGCAGCACGCGGAGCCGACGGCCGCCGAACGCATCGCCGGCGCCCACTCGTTCGCGGCCAAGGAACGCGCGGCCGGGCTGATCCGGGCGGCGGGCCTGCCCTTCGGCCTGAACGTCGTCCTGCACCGGGGCAACCTCGACGCCGTCGAGGAGCTGATCGCCCTCGGCGTGGCCTGGGGCGCGGACCGGATCGAGCTGGCCAACACCCAGTACCACGGCTGGGCGGCCCGCAACCGCGCCGCCCTGCTGCCGGAGCCCGGACAGGTCGAACGAGCCCGGGAGACGGTCCTGCGGTGGCGGCGCCGCCTGGACGAACCGGAACTGGTGTGGGTCGCCCCCGACCTCCTCACCGGCACGGCGAAGCCGTGTATGGGCGGCTGGGGCCGGATCTCGCTCACCGTGGCCCCCGACGGCACCGTCCTGCCCTGCCCGGCCGCGGCCACCCTGCCGGGCCTCGACCCGCCCAACGTCAAGGACCGCCGACTCGCCTGGATCTGGCGGGAGTCCACCGCCTTCAACGCCTACCGGGGCGAGTCCTGGATGCGCGAGCCCTGCCGTGGCTGCGCCCTGCGCACCACCGACTTCGGCGGCTGCCGCTGCCAGGCGTACGCGCTCACCGGCGACGCCCGCAACCCCGACCCGGCCTGCCACCACGCCCCCGACCACCACCTCGTCCCCCTACGACGAACCTCCACCGCCGCCACGCACCGAGAAACACCAGCAGAAACCCGCCGAGAGGCCCGCCGGGAAGCCCTCATGGAGCCTCCCGGAGAGCCCCGCAGGGAGGTCCGCCGGGAAGCCCCCGTGGAGCCCCCTGGAGAAGTCCACAGGCAAGCCCACAGAGAAGTCCTCGGAGAAGCCCACAGAGAAGCCCACAGAGAAGTCCTCGGAGAAGGAGGAGCATGAAACGCCTGCGAGCCGCCGGCGCGGCCGTCGCGCTCACCACCGCCACCCTGGTCGCGCTCCCCGCGGCCGTACCCGCGCCCGCCGTCGCCGCCGTCACCCCGGTCGCGGCCGCCGCCGAGGCCAGGCCGGTCGCCGCCACCGACTGGTCCACGGCGGTCGTCGACTCCACCATGGCCCGCTACACCCCGACCACCATCGGCGGCTGGTCCTACCCGGTCGGCCTCTACCTCTACGGCCAGTACCTCACCTACCGGCGCACCCACGACGCCCGCTACCTCGCCTACATCAAGAGCTACGTCGACCGGTTCGTGAAGAGCGACGGCTCGATCGACCAGTCCTTCAACAGTCTGGACAGCATGCAGGCGGGCCGGCTCCTGGTGATCCTGCACCACGAGACCGGCCAGGACCGCTACCGCAAGGCGGCACAGAAGATCCGCGACCGCCTGAACACCTACCCGCGCACCGGCGACGGCGGCTTCTGGCACGCGGACAACTCCAGCCGTGCCCATCAACTCTGGGCGGACGGCGTCTACATGGTGAACCCGTTCCTCGTCGAGTACGGCAAGGAGTTCGGCGACAGCGCGTACACCGACGACGAGGCGGCCAGGCAGCTCGCCGTCTACGGCGGCCACCTCCAGGTCGCGAGCGGCCTGCTCAAGCACGCCTACGACGAGTCGAAGACCGCGAGCTGGGCGGATCCGGCGACCGGGCTCGCCCCCGAGCACTGGTGCCGGGCCGTCGGCTGGTACGCGATGGCGATCGTCAACGTGCTGGACGCGATCCCGGCGAACCAGCCCCGGCGCCCGCAACTCCTCACGATCTTCGGCAGGTTGGCGGCGGCCCTGGAGAAGTACCAGGACCCGGCGACCGGACGCTGGTTCCAGGTGATCGACAAGGGCGGGCGCGCCGACAACTGGACCGAGACCTCCTGCTCCAGCATGTTCACCTACGCCCTCTCGCGCGGCGCCCAGCAGCACTACCTCGACCCGCACTACGCGGCCGTCGCCCGCCGTGGCTACCAGGGCGTGCTCGCCGAGCTGTCGGTCGGCACGGACGGCCGCACCAACCTCGCCGGCATCTCCATCGGCACCAACGTCGGCGACTACGCGTACTACGTCGGCCGCACCCGGGCCGTGAACGACTTCCACGGCCTCGGGGCCTTCCTGATCATGAACGAGCAACTGCGAGGTGATTCAGTGTCATGAGCACAACATCCAGAAGGACGGTTCTCGGCGCCGCGCTCGCCGGTGCGGCCACGGCCGCCGTCGGTCTGCCCGCGACCACCGCCCACGCGGCGTCCTGGCAGCTCAAGTGGCAGCCGTCGGCGAGCAGTGACGGCCTCGGCGCCTTCGAGACCGTCGAGGACGACCGCGCCGACTCCCACCCCGCCGGGCAGCCGCACATCTACGCCACCGGGAACAACTGGCGCTTCAACATGCACACGGTCGACCGGGACACCTCGACCGACCGCCAGCGCCAGGAGGTCACCGGCCTGCGCACCGGCTCCAGCAGCTACCTCAAGTGGAACGAGGGCCAGACCTGGCGGGTGACCTACTCGATGTACATCCCCAGTTCCCTCAAGGCGACCACCACCTTCACGCACATCATGCAGATGAAGCAGCCCGGCACCGGCACCTCGCCGATCGTCGTGCAGTCGCTGCGGCGGGTGAACGGCAAGCAGACCATCGAACTGCGGCTCGCGATCGACGACATCCTCGTCGGCCGCACCGACCTCGACCCGCTGCACGACACCTGGACCGACGTCGACTTCCAGATCAAGGTCGGCAACGGCTCGGCGGGTTCGGTCCGCTGGATCCTCAAGTCCGGCGGCGCCACCGTGATCGACGCCTCCAAGACCGGCGTGGACACCTTCCTGGCCGACCGGGTGCGCCCGAAGTGGGGCATCTACCGCTCCCTCGGCGACACCTCGGGCTCGCTCCAGAACACGTATCTCCTGCTCACCGACCTCCGTGGCTACCAACAGGTGTGAGGAACCGTCACCATGAAACCCCCCACCGCCGCACGGCACAGTGCGGCCGCGATCGTCCTCTTCGTCCTCGCCGTCGTCCTCGGGCTCTCGCACCCCGCGGCCCTCGCCGCCCCGCAGTCCACCGCACCTCGCGCGGGCGCCGTCTACGACGTGCGTGACTACGGTGCCAAGGGCGACGGCTCCGCCAACGACACCCCCGCCATCGACAAGGCCGTCACGGCCGCGAACGCGGCGGGCGGCGGTACCGTCCGCTTCACCGCCGGCACCTACAAGTCCAAGAACACCATCCACATGAAGAGCCATGTGACGCTCCAGCTCGACAAGGGCGCCACCCTCCAGGGCTCCAGCGCGGACACCTACGACAAGGCCGAGTCGAACCCGTACGACGCGTACCAGGACTACGGCCACAGTCACTTCCACGACGCGATGATCTACGGCGACCGGCTCACCGACATCGGCTTCGTCGGCCAGGGCGTCATCGACGGCGCGGGCAACCTGATCACCGGCAATCCGAAGACCGGCGAGGCCGACAAGATCATCTCGCTGACCCGGTGCGACGGCCTGCGGATCGGCGACGGCCTCACCCTCCGCCGCGGCGGCCACTTCGCGGCCCTCATCAACGGCTGCAACAACGTGACGTCCGACCACCTGACCATCGACACCGCGAGCGACCGCGACGGCTGGAACGTCATCTCCACCACGAACGCCACGATCACCAACGCGACGATCCACGCCAACGACGACGCGCTGGTCTTCAAGAGCGACTACGCGCTCGGCGCCAAGATGCCCAACGGGCATGTCCGGGTGAGCGGTTCGACCCTGGGTGCCAAGTGCTGCAACGCCCTGATGTTCGGCTCCGAGACCTGCGGCGACTTCTCGGACTACCAGTTCGAGAACATCCGCATCGACGGCGCCGACAAGTCCGGCCTCGGCATGGTCTCCATGGACGGCGCGAAGATCTCCGACGTCCACTACCGCGACATCACCATGACGAACGTCCACTCGCCGATCATGGAGAAGATCGGGACCCGCAAGCGATGCGGCAACAGTCCCGGTGTCGGATCGATCAGCGACGTCACGTACGACGACATCACCGCCACCGGCAACAGCCCCTCCTTCAGCCCGACCCTGTGGGGCGAGAGCGGCCACCGGATCAGCGGTGTGACCTTCGACAACGTCAACATCACCGTGCCCGGCGGCAACGGCACCATGTCCACCGGCGTGCCCGGCAACGACCCGAACGACTACAACCCCAAGGCCATCGGCACCCGGCCGGCCTACGGCTGGTACCTGCACAACGCCGACCACGTGCAGTTCACGGACAGCGGTGTGAAGTCCGCCGCGAGCGACGGGCGTCCGGCGGTCATCGCCAACGCGGCGAGCGACATCCGGCTCACCCGCTTCACCGCGCAGAAGGGCGCCGACTCCCCGTACGACGTCGGCTTCCAGGACGTCACGGGTGCCTGCGTGACGGACAGTCACAACACCTCCGGCGGTGCGCTCCGTGTCTCCGGAGGCCAGGACTGCGCCGCGGCCGTGAAACCGCTCGATCTGGAGAACCCCCGCCAGGACTTCCTCCGCGCCTCCGTCGGCGGTCTCTTCCTGCACTGGGGCCTGCGCACCGCCCCCGCCCACACCAGCTGCACCGCCTGGGAGAACGACGTCACGAGCGGCGGCTGGACCCCGGACTACTGGGTGAACGAGGCCCAGAAGCTGCACACCCAGTACCTGGTCCTCGCCACCTTCCACAGCCGCCTCGGTTACGCTCGCCCCTGGCCGTCGAAGATCCCCGGCTCCTGCTCCACCAAGCGGGACTTCCTCGGCGAGCTGATCGCCGCCGCCAAGGCCAAGAACATGAAGGTCATCCTCTACATGACCAACGACCCCCAGTGGCACGACGAGGGCGGCCACGAGTGGCTCGACTCCGCCGCGTACTCGGCCTACAAGGGCAAGAACGTCGACCTCACCACCAATGACGGCTTCGGGCAGTTCAGTTACGACAACTTCTTCGAGGTCATGGACCGCTATCCCGACCTCGGCGGCTTCTGGATCGACAACGACAACGCGTACTGGGAGAGTCACGACCTCTACCAGCAGATCTACCAGAAGCGCCCGAACTACACGCTCAGCAACAACAACGAGGACACGCCGATCATGGACATGATCAGCAACGAGCAGAAGGCGGGGATGACCCCGGCCTACGACTACCCGCAGGCCGTCTACACCGCCCAACCCCGCCTGACCGAGGCCGACTTCAAACTGCCCTCGACCGGTGCCTGGTGGTACGACGGCTCCGACCCGGCCGTCGACAAGATGCTCACCCTCGGCCGCCTCGTCACGAACGTGGGTTCCTCGGTGAAGGCCCTGATGGCGGAGACCGCCCAGGTCAACGGCAAGTTCCCGGCCAACCAGGCCGCGTTCAACACCTTCGCGAACTCCTACCTCGACCCGATCTGGGAGTCCCTGCACGGCACCGAGGGCGGCGGCTATATGTACGGCGGCCTCAAACCCGGCTTCTGGAACGACGGCGCCCACGGCGTGACGACGATCGCCAAGGACGACCCGGACCGCCAGTACGTCCACGTCCTGACCCCGCCGTCGACCAGCACCCTGCGGATCCGCGACAACGGCTACCGCATCGCCTCCGTGACCAACCTCCGCAGCGGCAAGGCGGTTTCGTGGTCGCAGTCCGGCGGCGTGCTGACCCTGACCGGGCTCGGCGACTGGGACCCGTACGACACCGTCTTCAAGGTCCTCACGGTCGGCCGGCAGGGCATCCTCACCGGGGTCAAGGTGACCGCGAGCGCCGCCGCGAGCGGGCACGCCGGTTCGGCCGCCGGTGACGGCGACTACCTCACCTACTGGGACAACAACAAGACGCTCCCGGTGAACCTGACCTTCGACCTCGGCTCGGCGAAGAAGGTGCAGTACCTCGGGCTCAACCAGCGCGAGGACTCGGTCGCCTACGCCCGCTCGGACACCGAGCAGTCGGCGCGGATCAAGGACTACAAGGTGTACGTCAGCAACGACGGCACCACCTGGGGGAGCGCGGTCAAGTCCGGGCAACTGCCCAGCCGTCGGGGCATCCAGGGCATCGACCTCACCGCCGCCACGGCCCGGTACGTCCGCCTGGAGGTGGACTCCACCTGGGCCGCCTCGACCGACACCACCCGCTACCAGCGACTGCGGATCGACGAGGCGTGGATCGGCACCGCCTACGCGACACCCGTGACCGGAGGACGCCCGTGACCAGGACCAGAAACCTCACCGTGGCGACGGCCGCGCTGCTGGTCGCGGCGGCGGTGCCGCTCCTGCGCGCCGGTGACTCGGCCCCCGCCTCCGACAACGGCCAGGCCGTGCGGCCCGCGATGGGCTGGAGCAGCTGGAGCTTCGTGCGCCGGTGGCCCACCCAGGCCAAGATCGAGGCCCAGGCCGACGCGCTCGCCGCGAGCGGCCTGAAGGACCACGGCTTCGTCCAGGTCAACCTCGACGACTTCTACCAGAAGTGCGACGCGAACGGCTTCACCGTCGACTCCTACGGCCGCTGGGCCGTCGACCCCGCCAAGTTCCCCGACGGCATCAAGGCGCTGGCCGACTACGTCCACGCCAAGGGCCTGAAGTTCGGCTTCTACGTCACGCCCGGCATCGCCAAGAACGCCGTCACCAGGAACACCCCGATCGAGGGCACCTCGTACCACGCCCAGGACATCGCGGACACCTCGAAGACCGAGAAGAACTACAACTGCAAGAACATGTACTACATCGACTACTCCAAGCCGGGCGCCCAGGAGTTCGTGAACTCCTGGGCCAAGCAGTTCGCCTCCTGGGGAGTCGACTACCTGAAGATCGACGGGGTGGGCAGCCAGGACATCCCCGACGTCCAGGCCTGGTCCAAGGCGCTGCGTGTCTCCGGCCGCCCCATCACCTTCGCGCTCTCCAACAACCTCGCGATCGCCGACGCCCCGACCTGGCGGTCGCTGGCCAACAGCTGGCGCACCCAGGGCGACGTCGAGTGCTACTGCGGACCCGGCGACAACGGCAGCGGCTACCCGCTCACCGACTGGTCGCACGTCTCCGCCCGCTTCAACACGGCCGCGAACTGGCAGCAGTACGCGGGACCCGGCGGCTGGAACGACCTGGACTCGCTGGAGATCGGCAACGGCGACCAGGTGGGCCTCACCGCCGACCAGCGGCGCTCCCACTTCACCCTCTGGTCGATGGCCGCCGCGCCCCTGCTGCTCGGCACCGACCTCACCCACCTCGACACCGTCGACAAGGCCATGCTCACCAACGACCGGCTGATCGGCGTCGACCAGGACGGGGTGGCCGCGAAACGGATCGTGAACAGCGGGGTCAAGCAGGTCTGGAGCAAGAAGGAGAGCGACGGCCAGTACGTCGTGGCCCTCTTCAACACCGGCACCTCCGGCAGCTCCACGGTGAGCGTGGACTGGTCCCAGGTCGGCTTCACCGGCTCCGGGGACGTCACCGACCTGTGGTCCGGCTCCCACAAGGGCACCGTCGCCACCACCTACAGCGCGACCCTGCGTCCGGGCGAGACCCGGCTGATCCGTGTCCGGCCGCTCGGCTGAGGAGGACCGTCATGACCCCCAGAACCCTACTGGCCCGCGCCCTGCCGCTGGCCCTGGCCGTGCCCCTCGTCGCCCTGCTGCCGGGGACCGCGCGGGCGGCCACCGACTACCAGGCCGAGGACGCGACGATCTCCCAGGGCACCGTCGCCACCAACCACACCGGATACACCGGCACCGGCTTCGTCGACTACACCAACATCAAGGGCTCGTACGTGGAGTTCACGGTGAGCGCCGCCACCGCCGGCACCTCCGCGCTCGCCCTGCGCTTCGCCAACGGCACCGACACCGACCGGCCGTTGGACATCTCCGTCAACGGCACGGTCGTCGCCGCCGGCGTCTCCTTCCCGGCCACCGCCGACTGGAACACCTGGGTGACCAAGACGGTGAACGTCCCGCTGACCGCGGGCAGCAACAAGATCCGTGCCACCGCCACCACCGCGAACGGCGGGCCCAACCTGGACAAGGTCAGCGTCGCCGCGGCGGCCGACACCCAGGCTCCCACCCGGCCCGGCCAGCCCTCCTGCTCCGGCATCGGCGAGGACGCGCTCACCCTCGCCTGGGGCGCCGCCACGGACAACGTGGGCGTGACGGCGTACGACCTGTACGAGCACGGCAACAAGATCGGTGAGGCGGCCGGGAGTTCGACCTCGAAGACCCTGACCGGGCTCACCCCGAACACCACCTACGACCTCACCGTCATCGCCCGCGACGCGGCCGGCAACACCTCACCGGCCAGCCCCGTCGTCGACTGCACGACCCAGCCGAGCAGCGACAGCACCCCGCCCACCGCGCCCGGCACCCTGTCCGCGACGAACATCACCGCGAACACCGCCGACCTCACCTGGGGCGCCTCCACCGACGACCGGGCCGTGACCGCGTACGACGTCCGCAGCGGCACCACCGTCTACAAGACGGTCACCGGCTCCACGACCACCACCCTCACCGGTCTCGCCTGCGACAGCCCCTACACCCTGGACGTCGTGGCCCGCGACGCGGCCGGCAACGTCTCCCAGCCGAGCAACGCCGTCACCTTCACCACCAAGGCCTGCGCCACCGACGGCGGCACTCCCTCCTCCATCGCCACGCTCTCCAGCGGCTGGACCATCCCCTGGGGCACCTACTGGATGCCCGACGGCAAGACCGCGCTGGTCACCGAGCGGGACGACTTCCGGGTCTGGAAGGTCACCAAGGACGGCACCCGGACCCAGGTCGGGACCGTCCCGAACGTCGTCACCACCAACGGGGAGGGCGGACTGCTCGGCGTCGCCGTCGACCCCAAGTGGGAGAGCAACCACTACGTCTACTTCATGCACACCGCCGACGAGGGCAACCGGGTCGTGCGCATGACCTACGACGGCAGCACGCTCAGTGACTACAAGATCCTGCTCCAGGGCATCAAGAAGAACCGCTACCACAACGGCGGCCGGCTGCTGTTCGGTCCCGACGGCTACCTCTACGTCTCGACCGGAGAAGCCCAGACACCCGACCTCGCCCAGGACAAGAACTCCCTCAACGGCAAGATCCTGCGCATGACGACCGACGGCAAACCGGCCCCTGGCAACCCGTTCGGCAACTACGTCTACAGCCTCGGCCACCGCAACCCCCAGGGCCTCGCCTTCGACCGCAACGGGCGCCTGTGGGAGGCCGAGTTCGGCAACAGCTCCAAGGACGAGCTGAACCTGATCAAGCCCGGTGCCAACTACGGCTGGCCGACCTGCGAGGGCACCTGCTCGGTCGCCGGGATGACCAACCCCAAGGCCACCTGGAACGTCTCCGAGGCCTCCCCGAGCGGCATCGCCATCGTCCGCAACGTCGTCTACATGGCCTCGCTGCGCGGCGAACGGCTGTGGCGCATCCCGATCAACGGCGACAACGAGAGCGTGGGCACCCCGACGGCGTACTACGTCGGCACCTACGGCCGGCTGCGGACCGTGACCAAGGTGCCGGGCGCCGACCAGCTGTGGCTGTCCACCACCAACTGCGACAACAACGGCAACGAGCCGGACGGATCCGACAAGATCTTCCGGGTCAGCATCAGCTGACGGTACGTCAGGCCCGGTACAGGGCCTCGACCTCGTTGGCGTAGGCGTTCTCGATCGCCTTGCGCTTCAGCTTCAACGACGGGGTCAGCAGGCCGTGTTCCTCGGTGAACGGCTGAGCGAGGATACGGAACGTACGGATCGACTCGGCCTGCGAGACCAGGGTGTTGGCGGCCACCACCGCGCGCCGCACCTCGGTCTCCAGGTCGGCGTCCCGTACCAGCTGGGCCGCCGGCATCTGCGGCTTGCCGCGCATCTGCAACCAGTGCTCGACGGCCTCCGTGTCCAGGGTGACCAGGGCGGCTATGTAGGGGCGGTCGTTGCCGACCACGATGCACTGGCTGACCAGCGGATGGTCCCGGACCCGCTCCTCCAGGACACCGGGGGAGACGCTCTTGCCGCCGGAGGTCACCAGGATCTCCTTCTTGCGGCCGGTGATGGTGAGATAGCCGTCCTCGTCCAGGGAGCCCAGGTCGCCGGTGGCCAGCCAGCCGTCGTGCAGGGTGGCGTCGGTGGCCTTCTGGTTGTTCAGGTAGCCCTGGAAGACGTTGCCGCCGTTCAGCCAGATCTCGCCGTCGTCCGCGATGTGCACGGTGGTGCCCGGGATGGCCTGGCCGACTGTGCCGTAGCGGGTGCGCTCGGGCGGGTTCGCGGTCGCGGCGGCCGTCGACTCGGTGAGGCCGTAGCCCTCGTAGATGTGCACACCCGCCCCGGCGAAGAACAGGCCGAGCCTGCGGTCCATGCCCGAGCCGCCGGACATCGCGTTGCGGATCCGGCCGCCCATCGCGGTGCGGACCTTGGAGTAGACGAGCTTGTCGAAGAGCTGGTGCTGCATGCGCAGCGACGCCGACGGACCGGGCCCGGTGCCCCAGGCCTTCGCCTCGACCGCGTCCGCGTACTTCACCGCGATCTCCACGGCCTTCTCGAAGGGCCCGCCCTTGCCCTCCTTCTCGGCCTTGCGCCGCGCTGCGTTGAACACCTTCTCGAAGATGTACGGCACGGCCAGGATGAACGTCGGCCGGAACGCGGCCAGGTCGGGCAGCAGCGCGGCCGCGTGCAGCTGCGGCTGGTGGCCGAAGCGCACCCCGTGCCGGATCGCGGCCACCTCCACCATGCGCCCGAAGACATGTGCCAGCGGCAGGAAGAGCAGGGTGGAGACCTCCTCGCCCTTCTTCGCGCGGAACACCGACTCCCAGCGGGCCACGACCGTGTCGGCCTCGAACATGAAGTTCCCGTGCGACAGGACACAGCCCTTGGGGCGGCCCGTGGTGCCCGAGGTGTAGATGATCGTGGCGTTCGAGTCGGGGGTCACCGCCTGCCGGTGCCGGTGCACGACCTCGTCCTCCAGGTGCGCGCCCGCGTCGTACAGCTCCTGCACCGCGCCCTCGTCCAGCTGCCACAGCTGGCGCAGCTGCGGCAGCCGGTCGATGACGGTGGCGATCGTCATCGCGTGGTCCTCGTGCTCCACGATCGCGGCCGTGCACTCCGCGTCGTACAGCATCCAGAAGCACTGCTCCGCCGACGAGGTCGGGTAGACCGGCACCACCTGGGCGCCGATCGTCCACAGCGCGAAGTCGAAGAGGGTCCACTCGTAGCGGGTGCGGGACATGATCGCGACCCGGTCGCCGAACCGGACGCCCCGCGCGAGGAGCCCCTTGGCGAGGGCGAGGACCTCGTCGCGGAACTCGGCGGAGGTCACGTCACGCCACTGGCCGAGCTCGTCCTTGCGGCCCAGGGCGATGTGCTGCGGGTCCGTCCGGGCATGCTCGAACACGCAGTCGGCCAGACCGCCGACCGGCGGTGCCGACGCCAACGGCGGGTTGGTGAACTCGCGCAAACCCCGCTCCCCGCTCCTCGCTCCACAGTGACGGTCGTGACGCTCCGCACAGCGCCGTGAAAGCTACCCCACCGGAAGACCGTGCGGGAGGGGGTGCGAAAACGAGCATTGCTCTCGTATGACCGTGCTCACGTCTGGAAAATACCCCCACATGGGGAACGGCCGGACAGAATTCCTACGGTTCGGTAAGTTCCGGCTCCGTAATCTCCACGGAATCTGTACGACCCGATTACGGCCCCCGGCCGGTTACCCACCGGTCAGGTGGGGGGCGCCGCGGCACCCTCTCAGGACTGCGCCGGAGTGGCCGATTCCGTCACTCCGTCCGCCGTCCCGCTCCCTAGGATGGCCGCCATGCTGGAGCTGGAATCCGACACGCTCGATCCCCTGGACGTGCAACTGCTCTGCGCGCTGGAGGTCGACGGCCGCGCCTCCTTCAGCCGGATCGCGGCCGTGCTCGGCGTCTCCGACCAGACGATCGCCCGCCGCTACCGGCGGCTGTGCGCCGAGGCCGGGCTGCGGGTCGTCGCGGTCCGTGACGCCGAGCGGCTCGGCCACGACCAGTGGATGCTCCGGCTGCGCTGCGCGCCCGACGGCGCCACCGTCATCGCCGACGCGCTCGCCAGGCGCCCCGACACCGCCTGGATCGGGCTGGCCTCCGGCGGCACGGAGATCGCCTGCATGACCCGGCCGCGCCACCCCGGCGACCACGACGACCTGCTCCTCGGCAAGCTGCCGCGCACCCCGAGCGTGGTGGAGATCCGCGCGCAGCAACTGCTGCACCGGTTCTACGGGGGACCGGCCGGGTGGGTGCGGAAGTTCCGGGCGCTGTCCGAGGAGCAGACGGCGGCGCTGCGGCCGCCGCCGGAGGCCCACGGGCCGGCGCGGCTGGAGCCCGAGGACGCGCCGTTGCTCGCCGCGTTGGAGCGGGACGGGCGGGCGACGTATCCGGAGCTGCAGCGGGCGACCGGGCGGTCCGAGTCGTCGGTGAAGCGGCGGCTGGCCGCGCTGCTCGGTTCCGGGGCGGTGTACATCGACGTGGAGTACCGGGCCGAGGTGCTGGGGTATCCCAAGGCCGCGCTGCTGTGGATCACGACGGCGCCCTCCGCGATGCACTCCGTGGGGGCGGCGTTGGCGGGGCATGACGAGGTGGCGTTCGCCGCGGCTACCGCCGGGCCGTCGCATGTCGTGGTGACCGCGGTGCTGCGGGACACCGCTCATCTGTACGCGTACCTGAGCGGGCCGGTGGGGCGGCTGGAGGGGGTGCGGCATGTGGAGGCGATGCCGTTTCTGCGGCGGGTGAAGCAGCTGACGTACGCGGGGTCGTACTGACAGTGCGGGTGGGTGGGGGCTGGTCGCGCAGTTCCCCGCGCCCCTGTGGGGCGCCTCCGGTCAACGGCGTCTGAGGTGCGTGCCGCTCGCCAGGACGGCCGCTGCCAGTGCGTCTGCCGCCGTCTGTGCCGGTGATCGCCTGTTGCCATGTACGAGGACGAAGTCGACCTTGCCCAGTTCCGGCAGGCCCGCCCGGTCCGGGACGCGGAACAGGCCCGGGGGGATCAGGCCCCTCGAGTGGGCCATCACGCCCAGACCCGCCCTGGCCGCCGCGATCAGGCCGTTGAGGCTGCCGCTCGTGCAGACGATGCGCCAGTCGCGGCCCTGGTGCTCCAGTGCCTCCAGGGCCAGGGCGCGGGTGATGCCCGGCGGGGGGTAGACGATCAGCGGTACCGGACGCGCGGGGTCCAGCCGGAGCCGTTCCGCGCCGATCCAGACCAGGTCGTCGTGCCAGACCAGCTCGCCCAGCGGATCCTCGGCGCGCCGCTTGGCCAGCACCAGGTCCAGCTTCCCGGCGGCCAGCTGCTCGTGCAGGGTGCCCGAGAGCTCCACCGTCAGTTCGAGGTCGACCTCGGGGTGGTCGTAGCGGAAGCCCTCCAGGATCTCCGGCAGCCGGGTCAGGACGAAGTCCTCCGACGCGCCGAAGCGGAGCCGGCCGCGCACCCGGGTGCCGGTGAAGAAGGCCGCCGCCTGTTCGTGCACCTCCAGGATCCGGCGGGCGAACCCGAGCATCGCCTCGCCGTCCTCGGTCAGCTCCACGGAGTGCGTGTCGCGGGAGAACAGCTGGCGGCCGGTCGCGTCCTCCAGCCGGCGCACGTGCTGGCTGACCGTCGACTGGCGCAGCCCGAGGCGGCGGGCGGCCTGGGTGAAGCTGAGCGTCTGGGCCACCGCCAGGAAGGTGCGCAGCTGTGCAGGGTCATACACTCGAACATGTTATCGCGGAACGCGATGACAGTCAGAGTGGTATACCGGATTCCCGATCACCTGTCGGAGGAGGACGATGGAGAGGGCCCTCCCGGCCCCGGCCGGAACCCGGCCGTACCCGCCGGCACGACGCCTTGACCGACCCGCAAGTGGAGCACCGTGAAACGCCTGAGCCGGCCCAGCCGGATGCCGATCGACCCGTATGTCCTGCTGCTGCTCGGGACGGTGGGCGTCGCCGCCCTCATCCCGGCCAGGGGCACGGCCGCCGACGTGGCCTCCGGCGCCTCCACGGCCGCGATCGCCTTCCTCTTCTTCCTCTACGGCGCCCGCCTGTCCACCCGCGAGGCCGTCGACGGGCTGCGTCACTGGCGGCTCCACACCTCGGTCCTGGTCTGCACCTTCGTGATCTTCCCGGTGCTCGGCCTGGCGGCCCGAGGTCTGGTGCCGGTCCTGCTCACCCATCCGCTCTACCAGGGCCTCCTCTTCCTGACCCTGGTCCCCTCCACCATCCAGTCGTCGATCGCCTTCACCTCCATCGCGCGCGGCAACGTGCCCGCCGCGATCTGTGCCGGATCCTTCTCCTCGCTGGTCGGCATCGTCCTGACGCCGTTGCTCGCCGCCGCGCTGCTCGGCAACAGCGGGGGCGGGTTCTCCGCCGACTCGATCGTGAAGATCGTGCTCCAGCTGCTGGTGCCGTTCGTCGCCGGGCAGCTGTTGCGGCCGTGGATCGGCGGCTTCGTGACCCGGCACAAGAAGATCCTCGGCCTGGTCGACCGCGGTTCCATCCTGCTCGTCGTCTACACCGCGTTCAGCGAGGGCATGGTCCGGGGCATCTGGCACCAGGTCAGCGCCGTGCGGCTGGCCGGGCTCCTCGCCGTCGAGGCCGTACTGCTCGCCGTGATGCTCCTGGTGACCTGGTACGGCGCCAAGGCGCTCGGCTTCGGCCGCGGGGACCGCATCGCCATCCAGTTCGCCGGGTCGAAGAAGTCCCTCGCCTCCGGACTGCCCATGGCCAGTGTCCTGTTCGGCGCCCATGCCTCGCTGGCCGTGCTGCCGCTGATGCTCTTCCACCAGATGCAGCTCATGGTGTGCGCGGTCATCGCCAAGCGCCGCGCCCATGACCCCGAGGCCCAGGACCCGGCCGAACCCCCGGCCGCCCGCGCCGCGGAGTCACGGTCCGCGGTCGGCACCGGCACGCCCCGCCGCTGAACCGGGGCCGACGGCCGCCGAACACGACGGGTTCACGGGCCTGTTGATCCGGATTTCCGGTACGGACGGCTCATGGCGGCTAACGTTCCGTCATGACCGCACCCCTGGAGCTCGATCCGGCGCGCACCGCCCTCGTCCTCGTCGACCTGATGGACCGCATCGTCGCGCTGCCCCTGGAGCCCCGCAAGGGCACCGAAGTCCTGCACGCCGCCGAGGAGCTGGCCCACTCCTTCCGCGCCGCCGGCGCGCCCGTGGTGCTCGTCCGCGTCGAACGGCCCTCCCTCGCGGAGCAGCCGCCCGGCAGCGGACTCGTGGCCGGACTCCGGAAGGAAGGGGACGTGGAGATCGTCAAGCGGACGATCGGCGGCTTCCAGGGCACCGGCCTCGACGCCCGGCTGCGCGGGCTCGGTGTCACCCGGCTGGTGTTCGGCGGCATCGCCACCAACCTCGGCGTCGAGTCCACCGCCCGCGCCGCCGCCGACCTCGGCTACGACCTGGTCTTCGTCGAGGACGCCATGGCCGCCCTCACCGGACCCGAGCACGAGGCGTCCGTACGGCTCGACTTCCCGCGCCTCGGCACGGTCGTGACCACCGCCGACGTCCGCCTCACCCCCGCCTGACCGGTTCGGGCCGGCGTCCGGCCGTCGCTCCCCGCCGGTCGCCGCGTGCGTCCGAGGCCGCGGGCGGCATCGGGGCGTCCTGCTCCGGCTGAGGCGGGGCCCCTGCGGCGCAGGGGGCGCTCCCCGCCGTTCGGGGCCCCGCCGCCGTGCCGCGGGGAACCGGTCAGCCCTGGGCGGCCGCGGCCCGCAGAGCGATACGGTCCTCGCCCGCGTACACGTTCATGTTGCTGCCCCGCAGGAAACCGACCAGGGTCAGCCCGGTCTCCGCCGCCAGGTCCACCGCCAGCGAGGACGGCGCGGAGACCGCCGCGAGCACCGGGAGGCCCGCCATCACGGCCTTCTGCGCCAGCTCGAAGGAGGCCCGCCCGGAGACCAGCAGGATCGTCCGGGACAGCGGCAGGTCGCCGTTCTGCAGGGCCCGGCCGACCAGCTTGTCCACCGCGTTGTGCCGGCCCACGTCCTCACGGACGTCCACCAGCTCGCCGTCCTCCGTGAACAGGGCCGCCGCGTGCAGCCCCCCGGTCCGGTCGAACACCCGCTGCGCCGCGCGGAGCCGGTCGGGGAGGCTCGCGAGCAACTCGGGTCCGACCCGGACCGGGGGAGTGTCGGCTATCGGCCAGCGAGCCGTCGTACGCACCGCGTCGAGGCTCGCCTTGCCGCACAGCCCGCAGGACGAGGAGGTGTAGACGTTGCGCTCCAGGGTGAAGTCGGGGAGCTCGACGCCCGGCGAGGTCCTGACGTCGACCACGTTGTAGGTGTTGGAGCCGTCGACCGTGGCACCCGCGCAGTAGACGATGTTCTGCAGGTCCTCGGCGGCCGCCAGCACCCCCTCGCTCACCAGGAAACCGGCCGCCAGCGCGAAGTCGTCACCGGGGGTGCGCATGGTGATGGCCAGAGGTTTCCCGTTGAGCCTGATCTCCAGCGGTTCCTCGGCGACGAGCGTGTCCGGCCGGGCCGAGACCGCCCCGTCGCGGATGCGGATGACCTTGCGTCGTTCCGTCACTCGTCCCATGGTCTGATCAGCCCCGGTTCTGTACGTGCTGGTAGCCGAAACGGCCCTTGATGCAGAGGTTGCCGTGGGTCACCGGGTTGTCGTGCGGCGAGGTGACCCCGACTATCTCATTGTCCTGCACGTGGAGCGTGAGGGTGCAGCCCACACCGCAGTACGCGCACACGGTGGTCGTCTCCGTCTGCCGCGACTCGTCCCAGGTGCCCGCCGCCCGCATGTCGAACTCCCGTTTGGGCGACAGTGCCCCGGTGGGACACACCTCCACGCAGTTCCCGCAGTAGACACAGGCCGAGTCGGTCAGCGGGGCGTCGTGCTCGACGGCGATCCGGGCGCCGAAGCCGCGCCCGGCGACCGAGATCGCGAAACTGTTCTGCCACTGGTCGCCGCAGGCGTCCACGCACTTGTAGCACAGGATGCACTTTCCGTAGTCGCGCACGTACAGATCGTTGTCGACCCTGGGCTCCTCGTCCAGCCGGGCCGCGGCGGGGCCGAAACGGTCCGGTTTCGCCTCGTACTCCTTGAGCCACCCGGCGACGCGCGGGGTCGTCGACAGGTCCACCGAGGAGGCGAGCAGCTCCAGGACGATCCGGCGGCTGTGCCGGACGCGTTCGCCGCCGGACCGCACCACCATCCCCGGCTCGGCCTTCCGGGAGCAGGCGGGCACCAGGGTCCGCGCCCCCTCCACCTCCACCACACACACCCGGCAGGCGTTCTTCGGGCGCAGCGTGTCGCCCTCGCACAGGGTCGGCACGTCCTTCCCGGCCGCCCGGCAGGCGTCCAGGATCGTCGAGCCCTCCGGCACCCGTGCGACCTCGCCGTCGATCGTGAACTCCAGCAGTCGGCGCGGGATCCCCAGCGGTGTGACGGTCATCGGTACGCCCCCAGACGGTCGATGGCGGATTCCACGGCGTTCCACGCGGTCTGGCCGAGACCGCAGATCGAGGCGTCCCGCATCGCCCGGCCGACCTCGCGCAGCAGCGCCACGTCCCCGGCCGCGTCGGCGCCGGTGCGGGCGACGATCCGGTGCAGCGCCTCCTCCTGCCGGACCGTCCCGACCCGGCAGGGCACACACTGCCCGCAGGACTCGTCCCGGAAGAACCTGGCGATCCGGAGCAGGAGTTCGGGCAGCGGCACGCTGTCGTCGAAGGCCATGACCACGCCCGAGCCGAGCGTGGTACCCGCCTCCCGGGTGCCCTCGAAGGTGAGCGGGATGCCGAGTTCGTCCGGCCGGACGAAGCCGCCCGCGGCACCGCCGAGCAGGACGGCCCGCAGGTTCTCGCGCACCCCGGCCAGTTGGAGGAGTTCCCCGAGCGTGGCGCCGAACGGGAGCTCATAGACACCCGGGCGGTCCACACTCCCGGACACGCAGAACAGCTTCGGGCCGGTGGACCGCTCCGTCCCGATCGCCGCGTACGCCGGGGCGCCCATGGTCAGGATCGGCAGAACGTTGACCAGCGTCTCCACGTTGTTCTCGACCGTCGGCCTGCCGAACAGCCCCTGCTCCACCGGGAACGGCGGCTTCGAGCGCGGCTCGCCCCGGTACCCCTCGATGGAGTTGAACAGGGCCGTCTCCTCCCCGCAGATGTACGCCCCCGCGCCGCGCCGGATCTCGATGTCGAAGGCGAAGCCCTGACCGAGGACGTCGGCACCGAGGAAGCCACGCGCGCGGGCCTGCGCCACGGCGTGTTCCATGCGCGCCAGCGCCCGGGGGTACTCGCCGCGCAGGTACAGATGGCCCCGGTGCGCGCCGATCGCGTACGCCGCGATCGTCATCGCCTCCACCAGGGAGTACGGATCGCCCTCCATGAGCACCCGGTCCTTGAAGGTGCCCGGCTCCGACTCGTCGGCGTTGCAGACCAGGTGGTGCGGCTGCTCGGGCCGGGACGCCGTGGCCTGCCACTTGCGGCCGGTGGGGAAGGCGGCGCCACCGCGCCCGACCAGTCCCGAGTCGGTGACCTCGCGGATCACCCCCGCGGGGCCGAGCGCGAAGGCGTGCCGGAGCGCCGTGTACCCGCCGTTCGCCCGGTAGTCGTCGAGCGAGGCCGGGTCGACCACGCCCACCCGCCGCAACAGGGTCAGACCCTCCTGCCCCGCCTGGGGTACGGCCAGTGCCGGCGGGTCCTCCTCCGGTGCCGAGTCGGGCGCGGTGGCCGCGAGAAGGGCCGCGGTCACGGTCGCCGGTGCCGCCACCGCCGTACGCACCGGGTCCCCGGCCCGGATCGCGAGGGCGGCCGGGGCCCGCTCGCACAGGCCCAGACAGGGGCTTCGTTCGACGTGCACCCCGGGGCCGGCGCCCTTCTCCACCCCGGCGCACAGCCCGGCCGCTCCGGCCGCCGTGCACGCCAGGTCGGTGCAGACGTGCAGGACGGTCGCCGGGCGGGGCTCGACGGAGAACATCGCGTAGAAGGTGGCGACCCCGTAGGCCTCGGCCGGGGGGACCGTCAGACGGCGGCAGAGATAGCCGAGGGCACCCTCGCTGATCCAGCCGATCCGGTCGTTGACCGCGTGCAGCCCCGGCAGCAGCAGATCGCGGCGGTCCCGGGCCGCCCGGCCGCCGCGCGCCCAGCGCAGGTCCGCGTCGGTGCGGTCGGCGCCCTCCCAGGAGGACTCCGGAGGGCCCAACAGGGCGTCCACGGCGGCCCGTTCCTCGTCCGTCGGTTTGCTGTCGCCGAAGTGCAGGTCCACCTGTGTCACCTCACGATGGTCGCGACCGGGAGCTTCTCGACACGGATCGCCGACGCCTTGAACTCCGCGGTCCCCGCGATCGGGCAGTTGGCCTCGATCGTCAGCTGGTTGGTGTCCACCTCGTCGGGAAAGTGCATGGTCATGAAGGCGAGACCGGGGCGCAGCGCCGTGTCGATCCAGACCGGGGCGACCACCGCGCCCCGCCGCGAGGACACCCGGACCTCTTCGCCGACGACCACCCCGTACCGCTCGGCGTCCTCCGGGCACAGCTCGATGTACTCGCCGCGCCGCAGCGGGGACGGGTAACCGCCGCTCTGCACACCGGTGTTGTAGGAGTCGAGCCGGCGCCCGGTGGTCAGCCGGACGGGATACTCCTCGTCGGTCAGGTCGACCGGCGGATCGTGCCGGACCAGCCCGAAAGGCGCCGGCGTCCCGCGCCGCTCCGGCTCCGTCTCCCACAACCTGCCGTGCAGGTACGTCGGTTCGAGCCGCTCGGTGCTCGGGCACGGCCACTGGATGCCCTGGTGCTCGGCGAGACGGTCGTACGTCATCCCGTAGTGGTCCGGGGAGACCGAGCGCAGTTCGTTCCAGACGGCCTCCGAGTCGGCGTACTTCCAGTCGTGGCCGAGCCGGGCCGCCAGCGCGCAGAGGATGTCGATGTCCTCGCGGGCCTCGCCGGGCGGGGTCACGGCCCGGCGCACCCGCTGGACCCGCCGTTCGCTGTTGGTGGTGGTGCCCTCGGTCTCCGCCCAGCCCGCGGTCGCCGGCAGTACCACGTCCGCCAGCTCCGCCGTCCTCGTGAGGAAGATGTCCTGGACGACCAGGAAGTCGAGGGCCGTCAGCCGTCGTACCGCCTGCTCGCTGTCGGCCTCCGACTGGGCCGGGTTCTCGCCGATGCAGTAGACCGCCTTCAGCGTGCCCTCCTCCATCGCCTCGAACATCTCGGTGAGGTTCAGCCCGTAGTGCGGCCGGATCACCGTGTCCCAGGCCGACTCGAACTTCAGCCGGGTGTCCGGGTCGAGGATGTCCTGGAAGCCGGGCAGGCGGTTGGGGATCGCGCCCATGTCGCCGCCGCCCTGCACGTTGTTCTGGCCGCGCAGCGGCTGCAACCCGGCACCCCAGCGGCCCACCTGGCCGGTGAGCAGGGAGAGGTTGATCAGGGCGCGGACGTTGTCGGTGCCGTTGTGATGCTCGGTGATGCCGAGCGTCCAGCACAGCTGGGCGCGCTCGGCACGGGCGTAGGCGTGCGCCAACTCCCTTATCGCACGCGCCGGTACGCCCGTCACCTTTTCGGCGAGGGAGAGCGTCCAGGGCGCCACGAGCGCCCGGTACGCCTCGAAGCCGGTGGTCGCCCGCCGGATGAACGCCTCGTTGGCCAGCCCCGCGTGGATGATCTCCCGGCCGATCGCGTGCGCCATCGGGATGTCCGTGCCGACGTTCAGCCCGAGCCAGCTCTCCGCCCACTCGGCGGTGGAGGTGCGGCGCGGGTCGACGGCGTACATCCGGGCGCCGCCGCGGATCCCCTTCAGCACGTGCTGGAAGAAGATCGGGTGCGCGAAGCGGGCGTTGGAGCCCCACATCACGATGACGTCGGTGTGCTCGATCTCCTCGTAGGAGGACGTGCCGCCGCCGGAGCCGAACGCGGCCGAGAGACCGGCGACGCTCGGGGCGTGGCAGGTCCGGTTGCAGGAGTCGACGTTGTTGGTGCCCATCACCACCCGGGCGAACTTCTGTGCGACGTAGTTCGTCTCGTTGGTGGCGCGGGCGCAGGAGAACATCCCGAACGCGTCCCGGTTGCGCTCCAGGCCGCGGGCCACGCGGTCCAGGGCCTCCGGCCAGTCCGCCCGCCGGAACGGTTCGTCGCGCGCGTCCCTGACCAGCGGGTGGGTGAGACGGGGGTAGGTCTTCGGCTGCCTTTTCCTCATGCGGCGCTCCTCAGCGCGAGCAGGTCCGAGATGGCGTGCACGGTGCGCAGGGTGGGCACCGGTACGCCGGTGATCCCCGCCAGCTCGACGACGGCGGCGAGCAGCACGTCGAGTTCCAGCGGTTTGCCGCGTTCCAGGTCCTGGAGCGTGGAGGTGCGGTGGTCGCCGACCTTCTCGGCGCCCGCCAGCCGGCGTTCGATGGAGACCCCGACCTCGCAGCCGAGCGCCTCGGCGACGTCGAGCGTCTCGCGCATCATGATCTCGATGACCCGGCGGGTGCCGCCGTGCAGGCACATCTGCCGCATGGTGGCGCGGGCCAGCGCGCTGATCGGGTTGAAGGAGATGTTGCCGAGCAGCTTGAGCCAGATGTCGTTGCGCAGGTCAGGCTCCACCGGGCACTTCAGCCCGCCGGTCCGCATGGCCTCGCTGAACCGCAGACAGCGCCCCGACACGCTGCGGTCGGGCTCGCCGATCGAGAACCTGGTGCCCTCCAAGTGCCGTACCACGCCCGGGGCTTCGAGTTCGGTGGCGGCGTAGACCACGCAGCCGAGGGCGCGTTCGGGGGCGAGTACGGCGCTGACGGCACCGCCCGGGTCGACGCTCTCGACGCGGTGGCCGTCGTAGGGGCCGCCGTGCCGGTGGAAGTACCACCAGGGGATGCCGTTCTGGGCGGCGACCACCGTCGTCCGCTCGTGCAGCAGCGGCTCGACCAGCGGCCCGCACGCCGCGTACGAGTTGGCCTTCAGACCCAGGAAGACATAGTCGACCGGGCCGACCTCGGCCGGGTCGTCTGTGGCGTGGGCGTGCGCGGTGAAGTCGCCGCGCGGGCTCAGCACCCGTACTCCGTACTGCCTCATGGCCGCCAGATGGGGTCCACGGGCGATGAGGTGCACGTCGGCGCCCGCGCGGTGGAGCGCGGCACCGACGTAGGCGCCGATGGCACCGGCGCCGAGGACTGCGACTTTCACGGAACACTCCGTTCGGTTTGAGGGATACCGCGGAGGCGGCCGAGGAGCGGCCGAATCGTGTCGACGAAATATTGTCTACAGTATGGACTTGACCGCGACAAGAGTCCCGACCATGACCGTTCAGCGCATTCTGGATACCGCTCATCGCATACGATCGAACGGTCGGGTTCTCAACCGCCTTGCGGGGCCCTACCGTTCGGGACTCATGAGCAGCCCCCCTGTAGCACCCCCGGGCTGGAGCCGCTGGCTCGTCCCGCCCGCCGCCCTCTCCGTCCATCTCTCCATCGGCCAGGCCTACGCCTGGAGCGTGTTCAAGCCGCCGCTCGAATCCGCGCTGAACCTGAGCGGCACCCAGAGCGCGCTGCCCTTCCAGCTCGCGATCGTGATGCTCGGTCTGTCGGCCGCGTTCGGCGGCACCCTGGTCGAGCGCAACGGACCGCGCTGGGCCATGACGGTGGCCCTGATCTGCTTCTCCTCCGGCTTCCTGATCTCCGCCCTCGGCGCCGAGACCAAGCAGTTCTGGCTGATCGTCCTCGGCTACGGCTTCGTCGGCGGCATCGGCCTGGGCATCGGCTACATCTCGCCCGTCTCCACACTGATCAAGTGGTTCCCGGACCGCCCCGGTATGGCCACCGGCATCGCCATCATGGGCTTCGGCGGCGGAGCGCTGATCGCCTCGCCCTGGTCCGCGCAGATGCTCTCGTCCTTCGGCAGTGACAACGATGGCATCGCACTCGCCTTCCTGGTGCACGGGCTGTCGTACGCCGTCTTCATGACCCTCGGCGTGCTGCTGATCCGCGTCCCGCGCGGCGAGAAGCCGGTCGCGGACGTGCCGAGCGCCTTCGAGGGGGTCCAGGTCTCCGCGAACAGCGCGATCCGCACCCCGCAGTTCTGGTGCCTGTGGGTCGTGCTCTGCATGAACGTGACCGCCGGCATCGGCATCCTGGAGAAGGCCGCCCCGATGATCACGGACTTCTTCGCCGACAGCTCCACCCCGGTGACGGTGTCCGCGGCGGCCGGGTTCGTCGCCCTGCTGTCCGCCGCCAACATGGCGGGCCGGATCGGCTGGTCGTCCACCTCCGACCTGATCGGCCGCAAGAACATCTACCGCGTCTACCTCGGCGTCGGTGC
Source organism: Streptomyces fuscichromogenes (assembly GCF_014645815.1). Taxonomy (GTDB): domain Bacteria; phylum Actinomycetota; class Actinomycetes; order Streptomycetales; family Streptomycetaceae; genus Streptomyces; species Streptomyces fuscichromogenes. Next base: position 173,685 of record NZ_BMML01000018.1, read on the forward strand.
CCTGATGTACCTGCTGATCACCCTCTTCGGCGACTCCTCCAAACCGCTGTTCATCCTCTGCGCGCTGGTGATCCTCTCCTTCTACGGCGGCGGCTTCGCCACTGTCCCCGCCTACCTCAAGGACCTCTTCGGCACCTACCAGGTCGGCGCCATCCACGGCCGGCTGCTCACCGCCTGGTCGCTCGCCGGGGTGCTCGGCCCGCTGATCGTCAACTGGATAGCCGACCACCAGAAGGACGCCGGCAAGCACGGCTCCGACCTGTACACCCTGTCCTTCGGCATCATGATCGGCCTGCTCGTCATCGGCTTCGTCGCCAACGAACTCGTCCGGCCGGTCGACGCCCGCCACCACATCCCCGCCCCGAGGGAGGCAGTCGATGTCGAACGACAGCAGCCGGCCTGAGCCCGACCGCCGCTGGCTGATCGCCGTGGCCTGGCTCTGGGTGGGCGCGCCCTTCGCCTACGGCGTGTACGAACTCGTACAGAAGGCGACACAGCTGTTCAACGGCTGAACCGGAAGCATGTTCGGGCGTCCGAGGGTCTGCAAGAAGCCGACAACTCGGGCGCTCGTTTCCTGTGGCCTTACGTGTCCTCGTACCCGTGAGTCACTGAACAGACTGGTGGGCCCATACCGAGGCAACGAGGGGGACCCACCACCCATGAACGGCTCGCGCATCGCCGCCGTCGGCCACTACCAGCCCGCGAAGGTACTCACCAACGAGGACCTGGCGAGCATGGTCGACACCAGTGACGAGTGGATCCGCAGCCGGGTGGGCATCAACACCCGGCACATCGCGGGCCCCGACGAACCCGTCGACGAACTGGCCGCACACGCCGCGGCCAAGGCCCTCGCCGCGGCCGGCCTCACCCCCGCGGACATCGACCTGGTCCTGGTCGCCACCTCCACCGCGATCGACCGCTCCCCGAACATGGCCGCCCGCGTCGCCGCCCGGCTCGGCATCCCGCAGCCGGCCGCGATAGACATCAACGTGGTGTGCGCCGGCTTCACCCACGCGCTCGCCACCGCCGACCACACCGTCCGGGCGGGCGCCGCCACCCGTGCGCTGGTCATCGGCGCCGACAAGATGTCCGAGGTGACGGACTGGACCGACCGCACGACGTGTGTCCTGGTCGGCGACGGGGCGGGCGCGGCCGTGGTCGAGGCGTGCGGGCCGGGCGAGGAGCCCGGGATCGGGCCGGTGCTGTGGGGCTCGGTCCCCGAGATGAGCCACGCCGTACGGATCGAGGGCACCCCGCCCCGGTTCGCGCAGGAGGGGCAGAGCGTCTACCGCTGGGCCACCACCCAGCTGCCGCCCATCGCCCGGCGCGCCTGCGAGAAGGCCGGGGTCACCCCCGCCGACCTCGCGGCGGTCGTGCTGCACCAGGCGAACCTGCGCATCATCGAGCCGCTCGCCGCGAAGATCGGCGCGGTCAACGCGGTCGTCGCCCGTGACGTCGTCGAGTCGGGGAACACCTCGGCCGCGAGCATCCCGCTGGCCTTCTCCAAGCTGGTCGAACAGGGGCGGATCTCCAGCGGCGACCCGGTCCTGCTGTTCGGCTTCGGCGGCAACCTCTCCTACGCCGGCCAGGTCGTCCGCTGTCCGTGAGCGGCGCCGCGCCGGGCGGTCCGGGCCGGGCGCCGTGCCCGGCACCCGCTCCGCCCGGCTTCTGGGCACCGTAGACTGTAGACGAAAGACAATCGATACTGAGACGGACTCGCTGCGCGTCTGCCGAGGAGGGGGAGACCGATGCTGTCTGCCGGACTGCCGCAGGGTGCGGTGCCGAAGCTGGAACGCCCCGGCCCGCTCCGCGACCGCGTGTACGAGGCGCTGCTGGAACTCATCACCACCCGCGCCCTCCAGCCCGGCCAGCACCTGGTCGAGAGCGAACTCGCCGGCCATCTGGGCGTCTCCCGGCAGCCGGTGCGCGAGGCGCTCCAGCGGCTGAACACCGAGGGCTGGGTCGACCTGCGGCCCGCCCAGGGCGCGTTCGTGCACGAGCCGACGGAGGCGGAGGCCGACCAACTCCTCACGGTCCGGACCCTGTTGGAGGCCGAGGCGGCGCGGCTGGCGGCCGCCAACGCGGGCAGCGCGGGAGTGGCCGCCCTCGAATCCCTCTGCGCCGAGGGCGAGCAGGCGGTCGCTGCGGACGAGGTGGACGAGGCCGTCGCCCTGAACGCCGCGTTCCACGCCAAGATCATGGACCTGGCCGGCAACACCGTCCTCGCCGGACTCGCCGCCCAGGTCGACCGCCGGGTCCGCTGGTACTACACCCCGGTGGCCCGCCAGCGCGGCCGGCAGTCCTGGATCGAGCACCGCGAACTGATCGCGGCGATCACGGCCCGCGACGAACAGCTGGCGACCCGCCTGATGCGCGAACACACGGAGCACACCCGGCGGTCGTACCACGAGCAGGCGAAGTCCTGAACCGGCGCGGCCTCACGGCAGCGTGACGAGGGCGATGCCGTCGGTCCCCGCGACGGCCAGCCGGGTGCCGTCGGGGTGCAGGGCGGCGACGGGGCTCGGGACGCGGTCGCTGCCGAAACACCCCGATCTGAGGGGCACGGCCACCTCGGGCCACTCCGCGACGACGACCCCGGTGGCCGCGTCGAGCAGTCGCGGACAGCCCGGGAAGAGGATCACCTGGTCGCCACGGGGCAGCAGCAGGACGCCGGGCTCGGCATCGGCGACCGGGCTGCGGTGGAGCCAGTCCCGCTCCGACACCGACCACACCCCGAGGTGCCGCGGTGGCAGCCCGACCTGCTCCTCGTCGTCCCACTCCTCCGTTCCCGTCGCCAGGACCAGCCGGTCGGCGTCGAGCCAACAGCCCGCCGTCACCTCCCCGTTCAAGACCACGGACAACGGCAGCAGCCCGTCGCCGTCCAGGGTGCCGGGGTCGCTGAGCGCGAGCGCGGTGTCGTAGACCATGGCCGCTCCGAAGGGCTGCCAGTACCAGCCCACGGAGAGCAGGTGCCGGCCGTCCGGGCTCAGGCTCAGCCTGGAGTGGAAGACGTCCCGGGGCTCTCGGTCGCCCGCGGTGAGCCGCTCGCCGCTCGCCGCGTCCTCGATCTGGAGCACGTTGTACTCGTCGGGGCAGTGCACGACGACCTCGCGTCCGTCGCCCAACGCGCCCAGGGCGAGCGGGTAGTCGTACTCCGGCGCCTGGTAGGAGCTGCGGTTCAGCTCCCGCACGACCCGTTCGCCTTCGAGCAGCACCCCCTTGGTGCCACGCTCCTGGTACGCCGCGCAGTAGCGCCCCGAGGCGGAGGCGGCCCCGGCGTCGAACGGAAACGTCCATGCGCAGGTCGCCGCGCGCTCCACCCCGTCGCGGTCCCAGCGCCGACCGCCGCCGACCGTGGAGACCAACTCGTCGCCCTGCCACGCCAGCGACTTCGGCGCCGCCTTCACCGGTATCCACTCCACGCTCATCGACGAGCCCTCCACTCCTGGGAGCCACTGCCGAATCCCCCGCCGGAATCTACGGGATCCCACGTGCCCCGCGTCGACCCGTTTTCCCGGCACAGGCGGAAGGGATGGCCAGCCGGATCGAACAGCACGCGGACGTGGTCCTGCGGCTGGTCCGGCGCGAGCACGGCTCCACCGGCGACGGCCTCGGCCACCGCCGCGTCCAGGTCGTCCACCTGGAAGTCGAGGAGCCTCATCGGGCGCTGCACACCGTCGGCCGGCGGCCTTGTGGAAGACCAGGCAGACGGCTCCCTGGGACGGTGCGACGACAGCCGTCCCGGGCTCCTCGTGCACGATCGGCCACTCCGGCAGTTCCGCGCAGAAGCGGGCCAGGAGCGCCGGATCCGGCACCTCCACGGCCGTTCCCCACCACCTGCCGCGCGCTCGGTACCGCATGGGGGAACCTGTCGCGGTGCCACGGGAACTGTGCACAGACCGACGGGTGCCAGGTGATCGGTGCCCCCGGTCCTATGACGGGGGGTACTGCTTCTTCCTCGGTCCCCTTTCGCGTGCTGCTGGCGGCCTAGTCACTCCGCGTGAGCTGCGCCCCGGACGTCCTCCACGGCTGTCCGGGGCGCTCCTGTACCTGGGGCGGTCTCGGTGGCCTGCGTGCCCTCTCAGCCCCTCCGGGGCCCCGTGGGAGCCCGGAGGACCCACACGAAAAGCCGGGGCCGACTGTCGGTGGGCGTCAGTACGATGTTCGTCACCTTCATGGCACTTGTGATCGGATGACCAGTGACGGACCTGCTTGCCCCGCTCAGTCCTGACCAGACGCTGTTGCTCCAGACGATGGCCGACCACTACGTCCGGACCGGCGATTGGCCAACGTGGTACTTCGTCAGGGAGACCCTGAATCGCCTTGAGGGCTTGGACGCTGACAAGCTGATTCAGTCCCTGCCTCGGGTAGGACCCCAGCCAGGTATGGGCGTGTCCTACGGACTGTCCTGGGAGCCCCGTTTCGGCTACATCCAGGACGATGTGAAGCCACACCTGACCGTCGCTGCCGCCCTGCACGTTCCGTCGCTCATGTCGGTCATGGCACATCCGTTCCTCAACGTCCTGCGGAAGCTGGTCGAGATCTACCGCGCGGTACCTCTGGAACCGGACAAGGTTGTACAGGCGGTCTACACGGCCAAGACGATCAAGCAGGCGTTGCCTTCGATCAGCGACCTGTTCATGGCTCGCTTGCCCGAGATCCTGAACCACGAGCCCCCCACGTTCGGCGGCTCGAAGTGGGCTGAGGACGGCGAGTGGATTCGAGACCTGGGGCGTGACATCTCTCGCTACGCAGGTCTCAGCGACGTGAAGTCGTACGTGGCCCGAGTGACGGAGCTGATGCCGGAACCGGTGGTGATCGGGGCCGAGCCGGTGCGGACCGGCCCCAGCCACAGGTTCCGCCTCCCGCAATCGGTCATCGTGCGCCAGCTGCCCACCTCACCCATGGGCTTCAACTCTGAGCCGGAGGAGTCGCCCGCACCTGAGTCGCAGCCTCCGGCCCCGGTGTACGTCGACGAGTCGCTGATCCAGGAGCTTGAAGCGAAGCACAGTACGACGAAGTGGAGCCTCAACAAATTGATCCAGCTCCTACGCGAGCTGAACAGCAACTACGCGATGGAGAACCCTTATTCGTGCCACATGCTGCTGAGGGCAATCCTCGATCACGTGCCGCCTGTGTTCGGCGCGAACAACTTCGAGCAGTTGGCCAGTAGCCCACCGCAGGCCTGGAAGCAGACCGACAAGGACTACCTGCGCCAGCTCAAGAACTTCAAGCCTCAGGGGCATGACGCGTTGCACCGTCAGATCCGTGAGTCGGCGGATCTGATCAAGATGGGCTACATGCCGCCGCATGCGTGGCTAGAGGCACTCCTTCGCCTCGTGATCGACGCTCTGTAACGAGGTCTCCCGCCCTTACCGGGCGGGAGACCTCACGCCCTATCGATCCTTACCTTCCCTGTCATGGGTCGGAATCGGTGGCGTAGGCAGCCTCGATCCGTCCCTTACGGTTCGGACCGAGACACGGGCGCCGACGTGTGCGCGTATGTTCTCGGTTTTACTCAGCTGGTCGCCGACAGCCCGAGCAAGCTCGGGAACTGGAGCGGTCCGCCGCTATGGTTTCGACTCACGCCGTACAGGTGGTGTGCACCCCGATTGCTGCGATGCACCCCGTCGAAACGCTGAGCGGCAGCCCGTGAGGTCTCCGGAGAGGCAGAGAACCTGACGACTTGCTGTCTCGAATGTAGCGCATGGCGAGGCGAACCACGACGAGACCAAACTGAGCCCCACCATGGTCGAATTGGAGTGAGGCTCAGGCGCAGGTCGGGGAGCTGGAAGGTTTGTGAGAGGGCGTCAGCCGGGGGAGGTGTAGCGGTGGTGGGAGCAGGTGCAGCGGGGGACGAGGAGGATGCCCCGGCTCTGGGGGAGGGGGATGTCCCTGGTCTGTCGGCAGTCCTGGTGCAGCTTGGAGTAACCCGGCCGATGGGCCAGGGCGCACTCCGGGCTCATGGTCGAGGTGTCCTCGGTCGGGGCGCTCACGAGAAGATCCCGTTGTTGCTGAAGAAGTTCATGGCGCGGGTCCGGATGCGTACGGCTTCGAGACGCTCGTCCGGGGTGGCCGGGCGGACCAGAGCGGGGTCGGCGTCCCACTCCCGCCCGCCCGCGACCGGCCGAAGCTGGACGTACGGACCTTCGTTCCCCATCACGTAGCCCAGTTCGCCCCTGGCCGGGTCGAAGACCAGCGAGCCCTCCGCCTGCTCACTCACGGGGTCCCTGCTGGAGTGCCCTGGCCAGCCGGACGGCAACGTCGGCGCGCACCCGCCCCAGCTCGACCAGCTGCAACCCGGGTGAGGCGGGGTCCACCCTCAACGACGGGAGGACGATCCCCGCGTCGTCCAGGGCCGCTCTGAGCGCTTCGACTGCGGCCTGAGTGTCGGTGACGTCCTGCGTTTTCTTCGGTGCCATGAACCGGACGCTAGAAACCGACCACCGCTGATCGCTACGGGAGTTTCTCGAAGTTTCTTGATATCGGGGCGGAGTTACGCGATGTTATCCACGAAGGGCAACCGAACCCCGTGAAGCGGGCGTTGGTCTTCGTGATGCTTGGGAGATCAGTCCCCAGAGGGAAGGAACTGGTCATGGCGCGACGACTGCGCTTCAACGGCACTGGTAGCGGCGGCGGTTCCTGCCCCGCGATCCATGAAGACCTCGACACGGGCGAGATCATCGTGCACGGCCCCAGGCTCACCGACCCGGCCTCCATCGCCCAGCTCCAGCACCTGGACGAGGACGAGATCCCGATCGTGGTCCCGCGCAACACCCTGATCGACTTCGGCCCCAAAGACCGCGACACCGAACCGCGCATCCTCGACCCGGCCACCTTCGCCCGGCTCTTCGAGAACTTCCAGCACTCCGCCTGGCACCTGGAGATGCGCAAGGGCTATGCGGTCGACCAGGCAGAGGAGACCTATGCTCAGTTCGTGAGGGGCGAGGAGCCGAAGTGGAACATGGACGCCCCCTGGGCGCGCACCATCCTCCCCAAGACGCAGGGCGGGGCGTACGTCGGCCGGGTCCGCATTCTCGACAACCCGCCGACCGAGGGACAGCGGTACCTCCTGGCGCACGCCGAGTACAACGCGGCCCTCGGCGAAGAGGTCCGGAACATGTGGCGCGACGACGCACAGAAGGCCAACCTGCCCGATGAGGACTTCTGGATCTTCGACTCGCACATCGTCGCCCTGTGTCTCTTCGATGATACGGACGTCCTCACAGGCGCGGAACTCATCACTGAGCCGGCACGTGTGAACCAGTACAACCGGCTGCGCGACGTGGCCCAGCACTACGCCGTCCCGTCCAGGGAGTTCGCGGCGCGCCTGAACACGAACGGGTAAGGCAGGTGAGTACCGGTGAGCACGGACTACCAGCAGGCACGTGAGGCACTCGGGGCCCGGCTCCGAGAGCTGCGGTTCACGTGCCCGGACGGCCGTCTCACCGGTACTCAGCTCGCCGAGCGGCTTGGCGCGGGCTGGACCAAGGTCAAGGTCAGCAAGCTTGAGAACGGCAGGCAGACCGCCACCGCTGAGGACCTGCGCGCCTGGGCCGACGGCACCGGCCAGCCTGGTTCGTACGACGACCTCTTGGCCAGGCTCCGGGGGTTCGAGTCACACATCCGGTCATGGCGGCGGCAGCTGGCTGCCGGTCACCGGGCCGTCCAGGATGCGGCGACCGTGGAGCACGAGCGCTCCCGTGTCCTGACGATCTGGGAGAACGTGCTGATCCCCGGCATGCTCCAGACGCCGGACTACGCCCGCCACACCTTCAACCGGCACGCCGACCTGATGCGCTCCCCGCGTGACACCGAGGACGCCGTGCGCGCTCGGATCCAGCGCCAGGAAGGGCTCTACCGTCCCGGCCGCAAGTACCGGATCATGGTCTGGGAAGGCGCAGTGCGTTCCCTGATCTGTCCGCCCGCCGTCCTCGCAACCCAGCTTCACCACCTGGCCAGCGCGATCGGGCTGGACACCGTCGAACTCGGCGTCATCCCCTTCACGGCCTCCCTCAAGATCTGGCCGGGCAATTCGTTCTGGGTCTATGACGAGCGCCTGGCGATCGTCGAGGACTGGCACGCGGAGCTTTGGCTATCCGATTCCGACAGCGTGGCCACCTACCTCCGCGTCTGGAAGACCCTGAGCGAGTCCGCCGTCTACGGTTCCGACGCCCACAACATCATCAACTCGGCCCGCCGTGCCCTCGATCCCCTTTGAAGCCTGAGGCGCCCCCCTTGTCGTCACCCAGCGCTACCCTGAAATGAGTTGGCGGAGCGTCAGGTGGTGCGATCGGGGGCCGGGACTTGGTGGCGACAACGGACGATGGGGACGACCGCCCCGATGAGGTGAGATCCCCCATTCGGGGCTTGAGTGACGAAGTGTGGCAACGCATCCTGCACACGCCTGTCAGCGAAACTAGCGAGACGAGGGACTCCAACCGGAAGTTGTTGAGGTTGGCGCTGGAGGCCACCGTGGCTGCTCGCGCTGCTGCCCGTACGGACCAGCAGGTCGTCCAGACGGCGGGCGAGGTCAACAACGTCTTCATCTCGCACGGGACTGACGTTCGCTCTCCGGAGGCTGCCGAGCACAAGCCGGGCCTTGCCGAACGGCGCCAGGAGTTCCACTTCGACGTCCTGAAGCTCAAGATGAAGCACGCCCAGTGGATGATCTTCATCAGCGTGTTTGCGGTAGCAGTCGGTGTCGTGGCTATGGTCGCTGGTGTTGTTATGGCCTTGGCGAACACGGGTAGCCCGCATGGCTACGTGACGGGGGCCTCAGGGCTGGCCGCCAGCCTGGGCGGCGGTGCGCTACACCGTCACGCGAAGCGCGCCATGGCCGATCTGACCGAGGCGGCTAAGCGCAACGAGGACAAGATTGACGTGGATCACCAGATCGAGGTGGCCACCACGCTTATCGACCGAATCGGGGACAAGGACCTCAAGGACCGGCTGAACTCGGCGGCGGCCTTGAAGGCGCTGAACATCCACCCGAACCCCGACACGCTGTTCAACAGCCTGCTCCCCGCTGACGCGCCCAAAGAGATCGAGCCGGGCGACTCCGACCGCTGACGGCGAAGTCCCGGGGTGCCGACTGCACTACCGGGACTTCCGCGCGTCACAACACCTTCAGAGCCTTCAGCACCGCCAGGCACAGCAGGAAGCAGCCCCCGAAGGAACTCCCGCCGTACATGACAGCCTGACCCGCAGGGGAACCAGGCGTGTGGCTCAACCAGGCGGCTGCCGTGGCGACGTTGGTGGAGAACAGCGTGCAGGTGACGATCACGAGCACCTTGACACCGAGAGAGAGGTTCAACTGTCCGACTTACCTTCCTGGCGGTCGGACTGTGGCACGCAGCTCTCAGCCGACCACCACGTGATGTACGTGAGGTCTTGCTGAGGGCGTGCCGACGTTCAGGCTCTCGGTGCCTAGCCAGGGCTGCGTTTGGCTGTGGATCGGTGCCTATTCCGTGGTCTGTGGTGGCCCCCGCAGGCAGTCTCGGCGGGGGTTAGGTTGCAGGACAAACACGACTCGGCGGGCCTAGGTGGGAACCCCACTACCGTGTAGTGGAATTGCTACTAGGTCGCCTGCCCGACTACGTCGGTCGCGGGTTAGCCGATAGAAGTCAACTCTAGCTGAACCCGCCCGCCTTGGGTGGCCAGACGGAGACGGTGGGTGCTCACGGGGGGTCGTGCTGGCGGGTGCGGCCCCGCGCCCCGCCCGGCCGCGAGCAGCTGCCGGAGACCCCACGGAAGACCGGGACAAGTTCACCGCTGGTCGGGTGCCGTGCGTACGACGGCGGTCAGCTCCTGGGGCCCGGCCGGCACTCACTTCCCGTGTCTCCGCGCGACACTTTCCGTGACAGCCGCGGACGCCGTCGAGGGGTCGTCACGCCCCCCGTGAGCTTGCCGTCCACGCATGTTTCGCGGGGGCTGGTGGCAAGTAGCTCCAGGGTGTTCCACTAGTAGTGGACGGAGCGCACAGCGCCCTTCCGCCCCAGCGACGAGACCGCCGAGCTGGGGTTCTGCAAGGTAGCGGTCAGGGCTGAGGCCACCCCACCGCCCCCACCAGGGCAGTTCTCGAATCGTGGGAGCCCCTGTGCCCGCCCTGAAGTTCAACCCCCACCGCCCTGCGGCGCGCCCGTAACGAACGCGGCCTCGGCCTGCGGAGGCTGCCCGCGCAGACCGGCCGTAGTCCGGCGGTCATCTCCAAGTACGAACTCGGTTACCGCGTCCCCAGCGCCGTTGCGCTGGCCGAGTTGGCGCACGCTCTCGCCACGCCCATGGACGCCTTCTTTGAGGCGGTGGCCGAGTGAACGCCGCCCTGCCCGAGGCCGAGACGCCCGAGCCGAAGCCCGCCGTCCGCTGGGAAGCCCACGAGCACCGTGACGCCGAGTACGCGCGGCTGCTGATCATGCTCTTCGGCCCGAAGGTAACCGAATGCCTTGACCCCGGAAACGGCTCAGTCCCGGACGCCGAAATCCGGGACTCACCACCACCGAGGAAACCTCACGTCTGACGTCCAGCGGGTTATCCGCCCGCTTCGATGGCGGAGTGCTTCAAAGCCCATGAGCGGCTCGTCCCGGACGAGCTGAGCGACGAGGCCTGGGCGCTGGCCGAGTCGGTCGTGAAGGCGCGGGAACCCCCCAACCACAGGTGCCGGCCAGGTCGCACGATGCTCGACGCGATGTTCTACAAGGCCCGCACCGGTTGTCTCTGGGAGGAGTTGCCGGAGCGGTTCGGTCCATGGAAGGGCATCCACTCCCGTTACAGGACGTGGCGCACCTGCGGGGTCTGGGACGAGATCATGGCGGCCCTGCCCAGCTCCGGCCGGCCGGTGTGGGTTCCCAACCTGGTGTCGCCGCTGTGCATCGAGGGACGGTTTGACCCTGGCCTTCTCGCCCAGGAAGAAGCGGTACCCCCGGGAATGGGCGTGCCCGGTCCCATGACGAGGGGCCCTTTCCGGCGACTCTCGTCGGTGTTCGGTCTCAGGTGCTTCAGGGTGTCCGTCGAGGTCCGCCGTCCTGCGGATCGGGTACAGCGTTGCCCGGGAAGGCGGCGCGTACCGCGTTCTGGAAGCGGCTGAGTCCCGGACGCCGGTCCGGGACTCATTACCGGGAAGATCTTCGCCCTGAGGCTCGGCGGAGACCGTCAGGCGGCCGTCTGTGCCTGTACCGCGCCCACCTTCGCTCCCGTGCCGGCCCGGCCCGGCTGGCGCAGCAGCAGTGCTATCGCCGCCGCCAGCATCGAGATGCCGCCCGCCAGGGCGTAGGCGCCGTTGTAGCCCCAGGCGCCGACCACCATGGAGCCGAGGCCGCCGCCGAAGAGGCCGCTGACGAGTTTGCCGCTGTAGACCAGGCCGTAGTTGGTGGCGTTGTAGTTCTCGCCGAAGTAGTCCGGGGTGAGGGCGGCGAAGAGCGGGTAGAAGGCGCCGCCGCCGAAGCCGGAGAGGAAGGCGAAGAACAGGAACAGCCACTCGCTCTTCACGTCACCGGCCCAGATCACACCGAACTGGGCCAGGCCCAGGACGACGATGACGCAGACGAGGGTCGGCTTGCGGCCGAGACGGTCCGAGAGCCAGCCCACCACGCCACGGCCGACGCCGTTGATGACCGCCATCACGCCCATCGAGGAGGCCGCGACCAGGGGGCCGAAACCGACGTCCTTCGCGAAGTCCACCTGGAAGGAGATGCCGAAGATCGAGACGCCCGCCGTCATGACGATGGAGATCCACATCAGGGGGAGCATGCCGGTGCGGATCGCCTCCTTCGGCGTGAACTGCTTCACCGCGGGCGGGTTCTTGGCGAGGGCCGTACCGGTCCTGCTGTCGCCCGCGTGGGTGAGCGGGTCTATCTCGGCCGGCCACCAGTTCTTCGGCGGGTCCTTGAAGAAGAACGCCGAGACCAGGACGACGACCATCACGTAGACGCCGATCAGGTCCAGGACTCGGTGGTAATTCGCGGTGTCGAAGGCGTAGTTGAAGATGAAGATGAACGGGAGCGAGCCGTACGCGAAGCCGCCGTTCACGAAACCCGTGCGAGCGCCCCGGCGTTCGGGGAACCACTTGCCGACCATGTTGATGCAGGTCGCGTAGACCAGACCGGCACCGAGCCCGCCGATCACGCCGAAGCCCAGGATCGCCAGCCACACGTTGTGCAGGTGGGACAGGGCCAGGAAGCCGACCAGGCACATCGCCGCCCCGGTGTACATCGCACGGCGCGCGGTCAGGATGCCCTTCTCTCGCAGCCAGCCCGCCGGGAACGCGATGCCGGCCTGGAAGAAGACCCAGATGCTCAGGATCCAGAAGGTGTTGGACTGCGTCCAGCCGTGCGCATGGGACAGCGTGTCCTCCGCGGAGCCGTACGCGTACTCGAAGACGCTGATGGCCATCATGGCGACCCACGGGAGATACACCATGAGGTTGCGGGAGTGGCCGAGGATGTCCCGGTCGGTCTCGCCGATCCGGTACACCCGGCCGCGGGCGTCCGTCACCTCGCGGTACGGACGTCGTTCGGCGCCGGTGCTGTTCGTGGCCACAGGGTCAGCCGTCATCGGGGTCTCCTTGGGTGGAATCCCCGGCTTGAGCCGGGGGATGAAACGCATCCCGGTTCCGGAGCCGCGCAGCGGGGGAGCGGTCCGTCGACCGCCCAACGAGCGTTGCTTACACGGAACCTGATAGAATGTGAAGCGTGACGCGGCAGGTCAAGCGGGCCTTCAAGTACCGCTTCTATCCCACGGACGAGCAGACAGCGGAGCTGTCCCGCACGTTCGGCTGCGTCCGCCTCGTGTACAACAAGGCGCTGGAGGAGCGCACACAGGCCTGGTACGGCGAGCAGCGCCGGATCTCTTACGTGCAATCGTCCGCAGCGCTTACGGAGTGGAAGAAGACTGAGGAGCTCGCCTTCCTCTCCGAGGTGTCCTCCGTCCCGCTCCAGCAGGCGCTCCGACATCTTCAGACGGCGTTCGGAAGCTTCTTCGCCAAGCGGTCCAAGTACCCGCGGTTCAAAAGCCGGAAGAAGTCCCGGGCGTCGGCCGAGTTCACACGCTCCGGTTTCAAGTGGCGTGAGGGGCGTCTGACGCTCGCGAAAATGGCGGAGCCTCTGGACATCCGTTGGTCGCGGCCCCTCCCCGAAGGTGCGGAGCCGACCACGGTCACGGTGTCCCGCGACGCGGCGGGGCGCTGGTTCGTCTCTCTTCTTTGCGAGGACGACATCACCGCCGCACCTGCCACGGACGCGGCGGTGGGCCTGGACGCCGGGATCACGTCCTTGGTAACCCTGTCCACAGGGGAGAAGATCGCCAACCCAAAGCATGGGCGACGGGACCGCGTCCGCCTGGCGAAGGCTCAGCGGGAGTTGTCCCGTAAGGCGAAGGGTTCGGCGAATCGCGAGAAGGCTCGGCGTCGCGTTGCCAAGGTCCACGCGCGGATCGCCGACAGGCGTCGCGACTTCCTGCACAAGCTGTCGACTCGTCTCGTCCGTGAGAACCAAACGGTCGTGATCGAGGATCTCACCGTCCGCAACATGGTCAGGAACCACACGCTGGCCCGCGCCATATCGGATGCGGCCTGGCGAGACCTGCGGATGATGTTGGAATACAAGTGCGCCTGGTATGGGCGTGAACTCGTGGTTGTGGACCGCTGGTTTCCCAGCAGCAAACTGTGCGGGGCCTGCGGCACAGTCTGCGGGACGCTGCCGTTGAACGTCCGTGAGTGGACGTGTGGCTGCGGTGCGGTGCATGACCGCGACGTGAACGCGGCGAAGAACATTCTGGCCGCCGGGCTGGCGGTGTCTGCCTGTGGAGACGGTGTAAGACCTCAACGGGAGTCCTCCCGGACGGGGCAGTCGTCGATGAAGCAGAAAGCCTCACCCGCGAGGGTGGGAATCCCCCGCCGTTAGGTGGGCGAGGAAGCCAAGTCACGCCATCTCCTCGCCGAGCGGTTGCGGGTTGGGGACGATGCGCCGGGCGCTGGGCCTGCCCGGTGCCTTGAGGAAGAGGGCCAGCACTGCGGAGGCCAGGCCCACGGAGCCCGCGAGCACGAACGCGCCGTGGTAGTCCCACTCACCGACGACGACCGCGCCCAGACCGGAGCCCACCAGGCCGGAGATCAGCTTGGAGCTGTAGACCATCCCGTAGTTGGTGGCGTTGTTGTTCTCACCGAAGTAGTCCGCCGTCATGGCCGCGAAGAGCGGGAAGATCGCCCCGCCGCCGAACCCGGAGACCATGGAGCAGAACAGGAAGAACGGCATGCTGTGCGTCTGGCCGGAGACCAGGACACCGAACTGCGCCGTGCCGAGCACGATGCACACGATGACGAGCGTGTGGCGGCGGCCGTAGCGGTCCGAGATCCAGCCGATGACGCCGCGTCCGGTGCCGTTGACGATCGCCTTCAGGGACATGGCCGTGGCCACAATCCCGCCCGCGAAACCCATGTCCTTGCCGAACGGCACCTGGAAGGCGATGCCGAAGATGTTGATCCCCGCGGTGCAGAGCAGACAGAACCACATCATCCACAGGACGGGCGTGCGGGCGGCCTCCTTCGGGGTGTACTGCTTGACCGCGGGCGGGTTCTTCGCCAACGCCCGTCGTATCTTCGGGTCTTGAGTGACCTTGAGCGGATCGACCTGCGGCGGCCACCAGTTCTTCGGCGGGTCCTTGAAGAACCAGCCGGCCGACGCCACCACCAGGCACAGCCCGATGCCGACCGAGGAGAGGAGCACCTTGTAGTTGCTCAGGTCGAGGACCGAGGTGAAGAGGAAGACGAAGGGCACCGACCCGTAGGCGAAACCGCCGTTCACGAAGCCCGTCTTGCCGCCCTTGCGCTCCGGATACCACTTGCCGACCATGTTCACGCAGGTCGCGTAGACGAGACCGGCGCCGATACCGCTGCACATGCCGAAGCCGAGATAGGCGACGACCACGTTCGGCGCGAACGCCAGCGCCAGATAGCCCAGCAGCGTGCCGGCCGCGCCCATCAGCATGGCCGTCCGTGCGGAAAGCCTTCCGCTCTCCCGCAGTTGCCCGGCCGGGAAGGCCACGGCCGCCTGGAAGAACACCCAGACGCCCATCAGCCAGAAGATGTGCCCGCTGCTCCACAGATGCGCCTCGTGCAGCGTGTCCTCCGCCGACGTGAACGCGTACTCGGCGGAGCTGATGCCCATCATGCCCACCCAGGGCAGGACGACCATCCACTTGCGTGGCCGGCCCATGAGATCGACATCGCGTTCGCCGATCCGGTATCTGCGGCCGTTGCGGTCCGTCACCTCCCTGAAGGGGACGGACGGCGATAGATCGATGGATGACATGTTCGCTCAGCACCCCTTGCGTCGAAAGTTCTGGCCAGCGCCCCCTGTCCAATGCCTTTCGCGCGCGCACGGGTCCCGGGGCCGGCCGGGGACGCGCTCCGCCGGCCGGCCCCTTCCTCGGCTACGTCATGACCCGCCCCCCAACCGCGCGCTCTCCGTCCGATCGCTCCCCAGCAGCCCGGCCGCCCGCGCCCAGCGGTACTTGGCGCCGAGCACGGCCACCGGCCGTTCGGTCGTGTACGGGTACGCCACGACCCCCCGCTCGTACAGGTACTGGCAGGCCTCCTCGACCTCGACGTCCCCCGCGAGCGAGGCGACGACCGGCTTCTCGATGCCCCGCTCGCGGAACTCCGCGACCACCCGGGCCGTCAGTTCGGCGAAGACCATCGGCGGGGTGACGATGGTGTGCCAGTAGCCGAGGACGAGTGCGTGGATCCGCGGGTCCTCAAGGCCCAGCCGGATCGTCGCCTCGTACGTCGACGGCGGCTCGCCGCCCGTGATGTCCACCGGGTTGCCGGCGGCGCCGAACGGCGGGATGAAGCGGCGGAACGCCTCGTCCAGGTCCGGCGGTATCTCCATCAGGGTCAGCCCGTTGTCGGTGATGGCGTCGGAGAGCAGGACACCGCTGCCGCCCGCGCCGGTGATGATCACGACGTTGTCGCCCCGCGGTGCCGGCAGCACCGGCAGGCCGCGCGCGTACTCCAGCATGTCGTTCAGGCCGGGCGCGCGGATCACCCCCGCCTGCCGCAGGATGTCGTCGTACACCGCGTCGTCGCCCGCGAGCGCGCCGGTGTGCGATCCGGCCGCCTTGGCACCGGCCGCCGTACGGCCCGCCTTGAGGACCACGACCGGCTTCTTCGGTACGGTCGCCCGCGCGGCCTCCACGAAGGCGCGGCCGTCCTTCAGGTCCTCCAGATGCATCGCGATGCACTCGGTGTGCGGGTCCTCGCCGAACCAGGTCAGCAGGTCGTCCTCGTCCAGGTCCGACTTGTTGCCGAGGCCGACGATCGCCGACACACCCGTCTTGGTGGTGCGGGCGAAGCCCAGGATGGCCATGCCGATCCCGCCCGACTGGGACGTCAGCGCCACCCCGCCCTTCACGTCGTACGGCGTGCAGAACGTGGCGCACAGGTCCTGCCAGGTGGAGTAGTAGCCGTAGATGTTCGGGCCGAGGAGGCGGATGCCGTACCGCTCGCCGATCGCGACGATCTCGGCCTGGAGCTCCTCCTCGCCGGTCTCCGCGAAACCGGACGGGATCAGTACGGCGTTGGGGATCCGCTTCCGGCCCACCTCCTCCAGCGCCGCCGCCACGAACTTGGCGGGGATGGCGAAGACGGCCACATCCACCTCACCGGGAACGTCCGTGACACTCTTGTACGCCTTGCGGCCCAGAATGTCATCGGCCCTGGGGTTCACCGGATGGATCTCCCCGGCGAAGCCGCCGTCCACGAGGTTGCGCATCACCGAATTGCCGATCTTGCCCTGCTCGTTGGAGGCACCGATCACGGCGACCGAACGGGGCTGCATCAGCCGGCGCATGGACTCCAGGATCTCCTCGCGTGTGTACTTCCTGCGCGGTGGCGGCTGTTGCTCCGCCAGGATGATCCGGATGTCGGCGGCGATGGCGCCCTCCGGGGTCGCGATCACCGGGTTGAGGTCCACCTCGGCGATCTCGGGGAAGTCCGCGACCAGTTGGGAGACCCGGCGGATCTGCTCGGCGACCGCCCACCGGTCCACGCCCGCCTGTCCGCGCACCCCGCGCAGCACCTCGGCGGCCTTGACGGAGTCCAGCATCGACAGTGCCTCGTCGGCGGTGACCGGCGCGAGCCGGAAGGTCACGTCCTTGAGCACCTCCACCAGCACCCCGCCCAGCCCGAAGGCGACGACCTTGCCGAAGGTGGGGTCGGTGACCGCGCCGACGATGACCTCCGTCCCCTTCGGCAGCAACTCCTGGACCTGGACGCCCTCGATACGCGCGTCGGCGTCGTAGGCGCGCGCGTTCTCGATGATCCGGTGGAAGGCGCCCCGTACGTCCGCCGCGCCCTCGACGCCCACGATCACCCCGCCCGCGTCGGTCTTGTGCAGGATGTCCGGCGAGACGATCTTCATGACCACCGGTCCGCCGAAGCGCGCCGCGTACGCCACCGCCTCGTCCACGTCCGTCGCCAGCTCCTCGCCCGGTACGGCGATCCCGTACGCGTCGGCGATCACCTTGCCCTCGGGCGCGGTGAGTGCCGTACGGCCCTCCGCGCGCACCGAGTCGAGGAGCGTACGGACCCGCAGCTCCCGGTCCTCCGCCATCACGTCAGATCACCCCGTTCGACTTGAGCAGGCGCAACTCCTCGTCGCCGAGACCGAGTTCGCCGATGTAGACCGCTTCGTTGTGCTCGCCGAGCAGTGGCGAACCGGTGACGTCGACCGGGGAGTCGGAGAGCTTGAGCGGGCTGCCGACGGTGACGAACTCGCCGCGCTCGGGGTGCGGGACGGTCACCACCATCCCGTTGGCGACCAGCGACTCGTCCTCGATGATCTCCTTGGTGGACAGGATCGGCCCGCACGGGATGTTGCGGGCGTTGAGCTGCTCAAGCACCTCCCACTTGGGGAGCGTCGAGGACCACTCCTCGATCAGCTGGAACATCTTGTTGAGCTTGGGGAGGCGGGCCTCCGGGGTGGCCCACTCGGGGTCCGCCGCGAGCTCCGGCCGGCCGATGAGGTGGGTGATGGGCTGCCAGCCGACGGGCTGCACGATGACGTACACGTAGTCGTTCGGGCCGCCCGGCGCGCACCGGACCGCCCAGCCGGGCTGGCCGCCGCCGGAGGCGTTGCCGGAGCGGGGCACCTCGTCGCCGAAGTCCTCGTTGGGGTACTCGGCGAGCCGACCGTGCGTGAGCCGCTGCTGGTCGCGCAGCTTGACCCGGCAGAGGTTGAGTACGGCGTGCTGCATGGCGACGTTGACGCGCTGGCCGCGGCCGGTGTGCTCGCGCTGGAACAGTGCCGCCAGTATCCCGGCCACTGTATGCACTCCGGTGCCCGAGTCACCGATCTGCGCGCCCGTGGCCAGCGGCGGGCCGTCCTCGAAGCCGGTGGTCGACATCGACCCGCCCATCGCCTGGGCGACGACCTCGTACGCCTTGAAGTCGGTGTACGGACCCTCCCCGAACCCCTTGATGGAGGCGTACACGATCCGCGGGTTGATCTCCTTGATGCGGTCCCAGGTGAACCCCATCCGGTCGACCGCGCCCGGTCCGAAGTTCTCCACCATCACGTCCGAGCGCCGGATCAGCTCGGTCAGGAGTTCCTTGCCGCGCTCGGTCTTGGTGTTGAGGGTGATGCTCCGCTTGTTGCAGTTGAGCATCGTGAAGTAGAGGGAGTCGACGTCCGGGAGGTCGCGCAGCTGCCTGCGCGTGATGTCACCGGTCGGCGCCTCCAGTTTGACGACGTCCGCACCGAGCCAGGCGAGCAGCTGGGTCGCGGAGGGGCCCGACTGGACGTGGGTCATGTCGAGGACGCGTATGCCCTCAAGTGCCTTGGTGGTCATGGGAGTTCCACCTCACTTGTACATGGTCTGGTTCATGGTCCCGGGGGCGTACGCGTCCGGGTCGACCCAGACGTTGATCAGCGACGGCCTGCCCGACTCCCGGGCCCGGCGCAGGGCGGGGCCGATGTCGGCGGGGTCGCGGACCTCCTCGCCGTAACCGCCCAGCATCTGGGCGAACTTGTCGTAGTGCACGTCCCCGAGGGTGTTGCCGACCCGCTCGCGCTCCTTGCCGTACTTGGCGGCCTGGCCGTAACGGATCTGGTTCATCGAGGAGTTGTTGCCGACGATCCCGACGAACGGGAGGTCGTAGCGGACCAGGGTCTCGAAGTCCCAGCCGGTGAGGGAGAAGGCGCCGTCGCCGAAGAGGGCGACCACCTCCTTGTCGGGGCGGGCCTGCTTGGCGGCGAGCACGAAGGGGACACCGACGCCGAGGGTGCCGAGCGGGCCCGGGTCCATCCAGTGGCCCGGCGACTTGGGCTGCACGACCTGCCCGGAGAAGGTGACGATGTCGCCGCCGTCGCCGACGTAGATCGAGTCCTCGGTGAGGAAGTCGTTGATCTCGCTGACCAGACGGTAGGGGTGGATGGGGGAGGCGTCCGAGCGCAGGTGCGGCAACCGCTTCTCCAGCGCCGTCCGTTCGGCGGCCCGCAGCTCGTCGAGCCACTCCTTGCGCCTGGCGGCACCGCCGTTGAGGCGGCCGGACGCGGCCTCGGCGACGGACTTCAGGACGAGCCCGGCGTCCCCGACGATCCCCAGGCCGATGTCCCGGTTCTTGCCGACCGTGCGGTAGTCGAGGTCGATCTGCACGACGGTCGCGGTGGGGGAGAGGCGCTTGCCGTAGCCCATGCGGAAGTCGAAGGGGGTGCCGACGACCACGATGACGTCGGCGTTGGAGAAGGCGTACCGGCGGGAGAGCTGGAAGTGGTGCGGGTCGCCGGGCGGCAGGGTGCCGCGTCCGGCGCCGTTCATGTACGCCGGGATGTCGAGGGCCCGGACGAGGTCGACGGCGGCCGCGGCGCCCCGGGTCGTCCAGACCTGGCTGCCCAGCAGGATGGCCGGCTTCTCCGCGTGCACGAGGAGGTCGGCGAGCCGTTCGACGGCTTCGGGGTCGCCGGCGGAGCGGGTGGAGGCGCGGTAGGCGCCCGCCTTCGGGACCCGCGCCTTCTGCGCCGGGACCTTGGCGTCCAGCACGTCACGCGGGATCTCCAGGAAGGAGGGTCCGGGCGCGCCGTGGTAGCACTCCCGGAACGCCATCGACACCATGTCGGCGGCGCGCGCCGTGTCCGGGACGGTCGCCGCGAACTTGGTGATCGGCGTCATCATGTCGACGTGCGGCAGGTCCTGGAGGGACCCCATCTTGTGCTGGGCGAGCGCCCCCTGACCGCCGATCAGCAGCATCGGGGACTCCGCGCGGAAGGCGTTGGCGACCCCGGTGACCGCGTCGGTGGTACCCGGACCGGCGGTCACCACAGCGCACCCGGGCCTGCCGGTGATGCGCGCGTAGCCGTCGGCGGCGTGGGCTGCCACCTGCTCGTGTCGGACGTCGACGACTTCTATGCCCTCGTCGACGCAGCCGTCGTAGATGTCGATGATGTGGCCGCCGCACAGCGTGTAGATGCGGTCGACCCCCTCTGCCTTCAGCGCCTTCGCAACGAGATGACCACCGGAAATCACGTCCTGGGTGTCGTCGGGCATGGCGAAGTCCTGTCCCTTCGTAGGGGGTTGGAACGCTCTCGCGGTAGATTGCATACAGTCGACGAATACTGTATGAACCTTGTTATCCCGCATCCGGTGGGTGGTGTCCAGGGGCGTGCGGCACTTTCCAGACAGGAGCCGAAATGGACCTGTACGAACACCAGGCAAGGGAACTCTTCGAGGAACACGGCATCGTGGTGCCGAGGGCCGAGGTCACCGACTCGCCCAAGGAGGCCCGCGAGATCGCCCGCCGGCTCGGCGGCAGGGTCGTCGTGAAGGCGCAGGTCAAGACCGGTGGCCGGGGCAGGGCGGGCGGGGTGAAACTCGCCGCCGATCCGGCCGCGGCGGAACTCACGGCCCGTCAGATCCTCGGCATGGACATCAGAGGACACACGGTCAGCAAGGTGATGCTGGCCCAACCGGTGGACATCGAGAGCGAGTTCTACGTCTCCTACGTCCTCGACCGGGCGGCCGGCGGCTTCCTGGCGATCGCCTCCGCGGAGGGCGGCACCGAGATCGAGGAGGTGGCCGCGACCCGGCCGCAGGCGGTGGCGCGGGTGCGCATCGACCCCGCGGTCGGCGTCACCTCCGCCACGGCGCAGGAGATCGCCGGCGCCGCCGGTCTGCCGCCGCAGACCGCCGACGTCCTGGTACGGCTCTGGCAGGTACTCGTCCGCGAGGACGCCCTGCTGGTCGAGGTAAACCCGCTCGTGCGCACCCGGGAGGGCCGGATCCTGGCCCTCGACGGCAAGGTCACACTCGACGACAACGCCCGCTTCCGGCAGGCCCGTTGGGGAGACGACGCGGCCGAGCGGCACGACCCGCTGGAGGCGGCGGCCGCGGCGAAGGGGCTCAACTACGTCAAGCTGGACGGCGAGGTCGGCATCATCGGCAACGGCGCGGGCCTGGTGATGTCCACCCTGGACGTGGTGGCCGGCTGCGGCGCGCGCCCGGCGAACTTCCTGGACATCGGCGGCGGCGCGTCCGCCCAGGTCATGGCCGACGGCCTGTCCGTCATCCTCTCCGACCCGGCCGTCAGGTCCGTCCTCGTCAACGTCTTCGGCGGGATCACGGCGTGCGACGCGGTCGCCGACGGCATCGTGCGGGCCCTGGAGGCCGTCCGGCTGACCAGGCCGCTGGTGGTCCGCCTCGACGGAAACAACGCGGCACGCGGCCGGGCGATCCTGGACGGCCGTGCGCATCCCCTGGTCGAACAGGCCACCACCATGGACGGCGCCGCCCGCCGCGCCGCCGAACTCGCCCACACCGCCTGAGGAGCCGGGACATGGCGATCTACCTCACCAAGGAGAGCAAGGTCCTCGTCCAGGGCATGACCGGCGGCGAGGGCATGAGGCACACCCGCCGGATGCTCGCGGCCGGGACGGACGTGGTCGGCGGGGTCAACCCGCGCAAGGCCGGCCGGACCGTCGACTTCGGCGAACGGGCGCTACCGGTCTTCGGCACGGTCGCCGAGGGCATGGCGGCGACCGGCGCCGACGTCACCGTGGTCTTCGTGCCGCCCGCCTTCGCCAAGGCGGCGGTGCTGGAGGCGGCCGACGCCGGCATCGGCCTCGCGGTGGTGATCACCGAGGGCATCCCGGTCCACGACGCGGTGGCCTTCACGTCGTACGCCCGGGACCGGGGCACCCGGATCATCGGCCCCAACTGCCCGGGGGTGATCACCCCGGGCCAGTCCGACGCGGGCATCATCCCCGCCGACATCACCAAGCCCGGCCGGATCGGGCTCGTCTCCAAGTCGGGCACGCTGACCTACCAACTCATGTACGAACTGAGGGACATCGGCTTCTCCACCTGCGTGGGCATCGGCGGTGACCCGGTCGTCGGGACCAGCCACATCGACTGCCTCGGCGCCTTCCAGGAGGACCCGGACACCGAACTCGTCGTCCTCATCGGGGAGATCGGCGGTGACGCGGAGGAACGGGCCGCCGCCCACATCCGCGAGCACGTCACCAAGCCGGTCGTCGGCTACATCGCCGGGTTCACCGCGCCCGAGGGCCGCACGATGGGCCACGCGGGTGCCATCGTCTCCGGTTCGGCCGGTACCGCGCGGGCCAAGCAGGAGGCGCTGGAGGCGGCCGGGGTGCGGGTGGGAAGCACGCCGACCGAGACCGCCCGGCTGGTCCTGGAACTGCTCGACGCGCGTCGGCCGGAAGGGAGCTGATCCGTGGATCTCGCCGTGAAACCCGGCACCGCCTGGGACGACGCCTGGCGGCGCTGCCTCACCGTCGCCCCCGAGGCCTTCCGGGACGACCGCGTCCGCAACCTCTGGGCCGCCGCCTGGCGGTCCGACGGCCGTCCGCTCCCCGCGACCAGCCCCGTCGACGGCAGCCCCATAGCCGGCGCCCCGCGCCTGGACCGGGAGACCGCCCGCCGGGCCGTCGGCGCCTGCCTCGACCAGCACCGCGCCTGGCGGCACGTCCCGCTGGCGGAGCGCCGGGCCAGGGTGGCCGCCACCCTGGACGCCCTGACCGAACACCGCGAACTCCTCGCCCTGCTCCTCGTCTGGGAGATCGGCAAGCCCTGGCGGCTCGCCCTGGCGGACGTCGAGCGGGCGATCGACGGGGTGCGCTGGTACGTCGACGGCATCGAGCCGATGCTCGCGGGGCGGGCCCCGCTGGACGGGCCGGTGTCCAACATCGCCAGCTGGAACTACCCGATGAGCGTGCTGGTCCACGCGGTACTGGTGCAGGCTCTGGCGGGCAACGCGGTGGTGGCGAAGACCCCGACCGACGGCGGGGTCGCCTGTCTCACCCTGGCCTGCGCGCTGGCCGCCCGCGAGGGCCTGCCGGTGACGCTGCTCAGCGGCAGCGGGGGCGAGCTGTCCGAGGCGCTGGTGCGGGCGCCCGAGATCGGCTGTGTCTCCTTCGTCGGCGGCCGGGACACGGGGGCGGCGGTGGCGACGGCCGTCACCGACCTCGGTAAACGGCACGTGCTCGAACAGGAGGGACTCAACACCTGGGGCATCTGGAACCTCACCGACTGGGCCGCGTTCACCGCCGTCGTCCCCAAGCTCTTCGACTACGGCAAACAGCGCTGCACCGCCTACCCGCGCTTCGTCGTCCAGCGCGAGCTCTTCGACGAGTTCCTCTCGGCCTACCTGCCGGCCGTCCGCGAGCTGCGCGTCGGCCACCCCCTCGCGGTCGCCGACCCGGCCGACCAGCCCCCCGAACTGGACTTCGGGCCGGTGATCAACGCGGCCAAGGCCAAGGACCTGACCGACCAGGTCGCCGAGGCCGTCGACCGCGGCGCCGTCCCGCTGCACCGCGGCAGCCCGGCCGGCGCCCGCTTCCTGCCCGGCCAGGACACGTCGGCGTACGTCCACCCGGTCACCCTCCTCAATCCGCCCCCGTCGTCACCCCTCCATCACGCGGAACCGTTCGGCCCGGTCGACACGATCGTCCTGGTCGACACCGAGGCCGAACTGCTGGCCGCCATGAACGCCTCCAACGGCGCGCTGGTCGCCACCCTCTCCACCGACGACGAGGCCACCTTCGCGCGTCTGGCCCCGCAGATCCGCGCCTTCAAGGTCGGCCACGGCACGCCACGCTCCCGCGGCGACCGCGACGAACTGTTCGGCGGCCTGGGCGCGTCCTGGCGGGGCGCCTTCGTCGGCGGGGAACTGCTGGTGCGGGCGGTGACGCAGGGTCCGGCGGGGGAGCGGCCACCGGGGAACTTCCCGGAGTACCAGCTCATGCCGTGACGACGAGCACCCGGGCGGACGATGCCCACGGTGTGGTGAGCCCTGGCCCGGACCTGCGCCGGGCCAGGCGCGGACGGAAGGGACGGGGCCCGCGCGGTAGCGGTCCGGACACGTATGGTGAGGCGCCGCCCACCTGCGGGTATGCCGACGGAAACGCAGGTGAAAGGCACTCCGAAAGCTTGGTATTGTTGTCCATGTCGCCGCGGGGAACACCCCCGGCCAGGCGACGGACACCTGGTCCGGGTGGCGGAATGGCAGACGCGCTAGCTTGAGGTGCTAGTGCCCTTTATCGGGCGTGGGGGTTCAAGTCCCCCCTCGGACACACCATTGCCCCCTGAGTCCCGTTTCACGGGCAGGGCAGACCGACACCCGCCTCCGGCTTCCGGCTGGGCGCGGGTGTTCTGTCGTCTCGGCAGGCTTGTGACTTCCTCCTTTATGCGCTCGCTGTGCTGCTGCGGTGCCGGTCAGCCGATGGTGATCCTTTCTCCTCGGGGGGTGTCTGCGGTCAGGGTCCGGGTGGTCGGGTCGAAGATGACGGCGATCGATTCGGTGCGGAGGTGCTCGACGGCGTTGGCGGGCGATGGTGGGGCTGCCGAGATGTTCAGCTCGGTCGTGTGGTGGGTAAGGCGGATGATCAGTGCGGGCAGGTGGGGCATTACGTGGTCTTCGCGGACGTAGGCGTTGGGTGTCCGGTGGGGGAGGGGCGGGGTGGCGCTGGAGTGGCCGTGCCGGCACCGGTAGGCGGGGCGGTGGGTCCAGTGGGATTCCATCCGGCGTCCGCACATTGCGCAGCGCAGTAGTCCCGCCAGGGTGTACGTCCGTCCCGGTGCTGTCTGCCGGGCGGCGCGAGTGTGCTGGACGGTGACGAAGTCGGCCTCGCTGACCAGTGCCGGGTGCGCCGGTGTCGTTGAGATGATCCAGTCGGTGGGGGCGTTCCAGCGCATCACGTCGCGGTGGCCGAGGCTGGTGTTGGCGGGGTCGATGAGGTCGTGGTCGGTGCGCTGCCGGTTCCAGACCTGGTGGCCGGTGTAGCGGGGGTTGGCCAGGATGGAGCGCACCGTGGTGAGGACCCACCGCCGGCTGGTCGGGCGCGGGTTGCGCCCCGGGTCGGCAGCGGACGGGCTGGGGATGCCGGCATCGTTGAGGGCACGGGTGATGTGGGCCACGCTGTGCCCGGCGAGGCGTTGGGCGAAGATCCAGGACACGACGGTCCCGCACTCCGGATCGATGTCCAGGCGTTGGATGCGTACACCGCGGCGGGCGAAAGTCCGGTTGGGGTGCGGACCTGCGTCGGCGAGCCGGTATCCGTAGGGAGGTCGGCCGCCGAGGTAGCGGCCCTGGTCGCGGGTCTGCACGGTCATCGCGCTGCGGACCCGGATGCGGGCGCGGGCGATCTCCCGTTTGGACAGGATGCCGAGGAGGATCATGAGTTCTTCCTGGCCGGCGATCTGCGGGTCGATGGCGCCGCCCAGTTCCGGCACCCACACCTCCACCCCGTAGTGATCGAAGAGCGGGGCCATGGCGGCGAACTGGTTGCCGTAGAAGGCGCGTTCGCTGGAGCCGACGATGACCGCGTCGAAGTCCCGGTCCGGGGCGGCCATCGCGGCGAGCAGCGCAGCTGCTTCCGGCCTGCGGGCCCAGGGGACGGTCCGGCTGCGGCCGACGTCGAAGTACTCGGCAACGATCCGCCCGTGTCCGGACGCCAGCGCCTGGGCGCCCAGCAGCTGCCAGGCTCGTGAGGTGGCCGGGTCCTGGTGGTCCTCGGTGGAGACCCGTCCGTAGAAAGCGAACCGCAGGCCACCCATGTGCGGGCAGTCGTTGGGGACAGCGTGCAGGGCGGAGTCGTGAGCCCACCGGGTCAGGGGCCCGTGGCCCGCCGACGGGGCAGGTACCTGTCGGGCTACGGCGTTATGCGCTGCCATGTTCGACGCCTCCTGTCGGTCGCCGAGCTCCCCGCACCGGGGAGATGCCCGCAGGGGCGTCAACGAGCGCAAAGACCAGGGACGGTTGACCCGAAAGAGTGAAGATCGGAACGTCCCGCGGTCGCGGAAGGGCCCTGCCATGCTGAGGCTTCGAGGCGGTCTGCGCGGAGATCGAGAAAGCCAACCCGTGCACGCGTTGTGTACCGGCGCAGGCCTTCGGCGGTGGGCTCGGTGGCTGAGAGCACCCGGACCGATCAAGGGGGCAGCGAGAGGAATGGCCTCGACCTTGATGCGTGGGTCCGGCCGTCGTGCTCTCGGGTGGTGGCCGGGTGCGCCGAGTACGCCTCGGACGTTCATCAGCGGGAGTTCGCGGTGAAGGGTGGAGTGGATTCGGCCAGTGCCTCGTCGTGGCCGCTGTCCGTGGACGGACTCTTGATCTCACCCGAGGAGACAGCCGAGAAGAAGGCACGGCTCGGGTTGCGTGGCAGGTCCGTGTGGATGAGGTGCGATCCATTGACATCGCCGTCTGCGGCAACGCCGCCGTGAACCGCTCCGGTGCCCGGATCGGCGAGGTCGCCGGGCAATGCGACCTTGAAGTTGCCCTTCCAATCGAAGCCGGCCTCGTCACCGAGAAGACCGACATCGTCGCACCGGTGTACCAGCTTCAGGCCATCGAGGACGAGATTCCCAATACCGAGCACGAATTCAGCGTCGACCGCATCGTCACCCTGACGAGGTGATCCCGTGCGCGAGCCGTCGCCGACCGTGCGGTTTGATGTGGGAGGACTTGACGCCCGACAAGATCGCGGACATCCAGACGTCGACGGAGCGTTGACCGGCGTAGCTCTCTCCCCATCAGTTGACAGGGAGCCGGATGACCTTTACCGCAACAGATGCGACAACGTGGGCTGGGTGGAGGAAAGTTATCTGTTCTTAGCGTAGTCATAGAGAGTGCTAATATCTCGCGGAACACAACGACGTGTGACAGGTAGGTCCTCTGTGGGCTACGAGATAGATTTCCTCCCCGTTGGGGACGAGTCGAGCGGTGGCGACGCCATCGCTCTTCGTTACGGCAACCTCTACGGTCCACGTAACGAGCAGACCGTGATCGTTATTGACGGCGGCTACCTCAAAGCCGGTGAAGCCCTCGTTGAGCACATCCGGAAGCACTACAACACCGGCATCGTTGATCTTGTGGTTTCAACGCATCCAGACCAGGACCACATCAGCGGACTGCGAGTCGTCCTGGAGGAGCTGACCGTCAAGAAGCTCCTCATGCATCTGCCCTGGAGCCATTCGTCCGACATGGCGCGGGCAAAGATGATCCTCTCTCTCAACTCGCGGGCGCTACGTACGGAGTTGAGGGACTCTCTTCAAGGTGCAACAGACCTTGAAGAGGTCGCCAAGGCGCAGGGCGTTCCCATCGAGGAACCGTTCCTTGGCTGGACGAGTGACGACGGTGCCTTCCGGGTGCTCGGTCCCACCGAGGACTATTACCGGGAACTGCTCGCGGAGATTGTTGAGCCCGACTCCGATGCGGCAGCTAGAGCGAGTTGGGAAACGCTGGTGCACAAACTGCTCGCGGAAACGTCTCATGAAGACCTCGACACCGAGACGCTGGGTGAGAACGGAGAGACCTCCGCTAAGAACAACACCAGTGCCATCTGCTTGTTGGAGGTCGCCGGACGGAAGTTCCTGTTCACGGGTGACGCTGGGATTCCTGCCCTCGGGCAGGCGCTTGATGTCCTTGAAGCTGAAGGCTTCCAGCCTGGCGAACTGGGCTTTGTCCAGGTGCCTCACCATGGCAGCCGCCGGAACGTGAGTCCGTCGATCCTTAACCGGCTGCTCGGACCCAAGGGGCAGGCAGCCGTCATCGGGACGGCCTTCGCATCGGTTCCGCTGAAGAACCCGGAGCACAAGCACCCCGCGAAGAAGACGACGAACGCCTTCCTGCGGCGTGGATACCCTGTCCATCTGACGCAGGGCATGTCGAAGTGTCACTTCCACGATGCCCCTGATCGGGAGGGTTACGGTACCTCGACCCCTGAGCCGCTTCACACCCAAGTGGAAGACAGCGGGGACGCGTAGCGTGCTCTGGCTGGACGACTACGAGCGCCGGGCGCGACTTGCGCCCGGCCTCCTCGCGCTGTTGCCTGTCAGCGTCGCGCTGGCCGTTCTCGGTTTGAGCAAGGCTCCTGTGATTGTATCGGTTCTCACTGCGCTGTCGCTGGCCGGTGGTCCGATCGTCCTTGCCGAACTCGTGCGCCACCAAGGCCGGAAGGTTCAAGAGGTGCTCTGGGCTTCATGGGGTGGCTCGCCGACCATCCAGAAGCTCCGGCTTCTGCAAGAGGGGCAGAACTCGCTACAGCGGGAGACCTGGCGGAAGGCCGTGTCATCCGTGACCGGGATCGAGTTTGCCTCGGCCCGCAGTGAACGGGCGAACCCGACCAGGGCCGACGAGGCGATCGAGGTGGCCGTAGGACAAGTTCGGAACCTCACGCGTAACGAGACGAAGTTCCCCCTCCTACGTGCCGAGAACCGAGGATACGGGTTTCATCGGAACCTCTACGGCATCCGTTGGACCGGCCGTATCACCGCGCTCGTGGTCGTGCTTGGGGTTGTGGGGTACATGCTGTGGCTCGCGAACGTCGAGCATCGGCCGGCGCTCACGACGGTGAATATCCTGGCCCTTCTCGCCACAGCGGCTTGCCTCGCTATTTGGTGTGTTCTTCCGTCGCCTGTGCGGATGAAGAATGCGGCCGAACGGTACGCGTACGAGCTGCTGCAAGCTGCCGTCGTCCTCGCTGCTGAGAAGGCCGAGCCCAGCCCCGAGGGAACCCAGTAGGTCGACGCTCCGCCACGGTCGCCGAGACGCTGCCGCTGCCCGTGCTGGACGGCACCGACAGGGTGACGTGGTCACCCAACAGACCGCGGTTCTGAGGATCATGCTGCTTGTGCCGCACCACGGACGGCTGTTGCGCCGCAGCTCCCGGCTGACCGTCGATGGCGCCCGCCCTAGCAGGCCAGCTACTGCTGCGCGGCTTCCTGCTCCTGCACTGCCCGCTTCTCCGCCTCGGCGGCCCGAGTGTCGGTCACGCAAGCTGTTTATGCCAGCGGTCAAGCACTTTCCCATCAGACCGTAACAGCGGGCGGGCCGGGACCGGCATCCCAAGCGACAAACGTCAACGGGCCCAAGATGCCGCTGAGTTCGGTCGGCTCTCGGATCGGCGGGAATTTGGTGACGCTGGCCGATGCGGCCCTGGTGACCCCTGCTCGGAAGCACTCCTTGGCTCAGTACAGTCGTGGCGAGGTTAGTACTCCAGCTGTAGATCGTGATCTTGCTGGTTAGGGCCGGTGCGGGGACAGGTACGGCCACCGTTGATCATCGTGAGTTGTGTGGACTGACGATGAGACGGTGGCCGCAGGTCACAGCATAGATCCCGCTCGGTGGCGGGAAGGGTTCGAGGTGCTCATGGGGCGGATCGCAGGTCGGTTCGCGCGGGTCGAACCCCGGTGCCGGGTACGGCGGTTGACGCTCGGGCTGTTGTCGGACCTGCCGCGCAAGAACTGCTGGACGATCGCCGAATGGGCCGGGGAGAAGTCCCCACACGGGATGCAGCACCTGCTGTGCCGGGCCGTCTGGGACGCCGACGCGGTACGCGACGATGTCCGCGACTACGTCGTGGACCATCTCAACGACGAGCAGGCCGTGCTGGTGGTCGACGAGACCGGGGATGTGAAGAAGGGCGTCCACACTGTCGGCGTTCAGCGCCAGTACACCGGCACCGCCGGGAGAGTCGAGAACTCCCAGGTGGCGGTCTACCTTGTCTACGCCGGTCGGCGCGGACACGCAGCGATCGACCGGGAGTTGTACATCCCGCGCTCATGGGCAAACGATCCGGATCGCTGCCAGGCCGCGGGCCTTCCCGAAAAGTCCGCCTTCGCGACCAAGCCGGATCTCGCCCGGCAGATGATCGAGCGGTTCCTGGACGCCGGGCATCGCGCCGCCTGGATTACGGGGGACGAGGTCTACGGCGGGAACCCGAAGCTACGGGCGGCTCTGGAAGCACGCGGCACGAGCTATGTGCTAGCCATCGCGTGCTCGGCCGAAGTCCCCACCGCCGCAGGCAAGTTCCGGGCAGACAGCCTGGTCAAGCGGCTCCCCAAACGGGCCTGGCAACGGCTGTCCGCCGGGGCCGGAGCCAAGGGCCACCGCTTCTACGACTGGGCAGTCATCGATCTCACCGATCCGCACCCCGGCAGCAGCCAGCTGCTGATCCGCCGCAACCGCACCACCGGTGAACTCGCCTTCTACCGTTGTTTCTCGTCCGGCCCGGTGCCTTTGACGACGCTGGTGCGAGTCGCGGGTTCAAGGTGGCGGGTGGAGGAGACCTTCCAGGCCGAGAAGGGGCTCGCCGGGCTCGACGAGCACCAAGTCCGCCGCTTCGTCTCCTGGACCCGCTGGGTCACCCTCGCCATGCTCGCCCACGCCTTCCTCGCTGCCGTCCGTGCCGACGAGCACGCCCGGCACCCCGCCCCGGAGGAGCTGATCCCGCTCAGCTGCAATGAGATCCAGCGCGTGTTCGTCGCCCTGGTCGTGCGACCCGTGCACGACGACGCCCACTGGCTGAGTTGGTCCGACTGGCGGCGACGCCATCAGGCCCGGTCCCGAGTCGGCCATTACCATCGGCAAGCCGCGCATCAGACCTGATGTGCTGAGCAGGCTGGTTGGCCACTGAGCACATTCGTTGGCACTTCCGTGCTCAGTGGACGAAGGGCATCTGTTCAGTCCAGGATCGCGGTGGCTTCGATCTCGACCAGATGGTCGGGGACGTCCAGGGCCGCAACACCCAGCAGCGTGGCCGGCGGGACCGGGGTGATGCCCAGCTTCGCAGACGCCCGGGAGATGCCCTCCAGGAGTGGGGGCATCTTGTCGGGGGTCCAGTCGACGACGTAGAAGGTCAGTTTCGCCACGTCGTTGAAGGAGCCGCCAGCCTCGGCCAGGGCGGTGCCGATATTGAGGTAGCACTGCTCGACCTGCGCGGCGAGGTCGCCTTCGCCGACCGTGATCCCCTCGGCATCCCAGGCGACCTGGCCGGCGATGAAGACTAGCTTCGACCCCGTTGCGATCGACACCTGCCGGTAGACATCGATCTTGGGCAATCCACTCGGGTTTACCAGGTTGATGGCCATGCTGCCTGCCTCCTTGTCCTAAGCGCCTGTGGGCTCGTGTCCACCCATTCAAGGCGCCTTCGGTCTCTTGTGGTTACTCAGGAACCGTAGGAGAGTGGACGCTGACATGGAAGAACGCACTTTCCAGTGACTGGGGAACCCGATGGTGACCAAACAGATCAAGGGCCCGTCCGAGGAAGCAGACCTCAGGCGCGCGGACTCATTGGCGCGAGAGATCTTCTCTGACGTTGCCAACAAGTGGGCGTTCCTGATCATCGAGACTCTCGGTGACCGCACCCTGCGCTTCAGCGAACTGCGGAACGAGATCGAGGGCATCAGCCACAAGATGCTCACCCAGAACCTGCGCATGCTGGAGCGCAACGGCCTGGTCGAGAGAAACGTGCACCCCACCGTCCCACCACGTGTCGAATACACCCTCACCGAGCCGGGCCAGGGCCTACGCGCAACCGTCGACGGAATGTGCGACTGGACGCACCGCTACTTCGCGCACATCGAGGCCGCCCGCCACCGCTTCGACGCCTGACGGCTGACGGCTGACGGCTGATCACGATCTACAGCTGGAGTATTAGGGGGATCATGGAAGAACAGGCGACAAACTTCCGGCGCGCCATGCTGGCCATCAGCGATGAGGTGGAACAGGCCCGGACGGAGGGGGGCACACAGGAAGCACTGGAGGCTCTCCTCCGAGGCGTGGACCGTGCCAGGGACCAGCTCACGGAGGCGGACGGTGAGGCCTTCGGCTGGTACGCCCACTTCGGGTTTCGGGCGTGCGAGCTGTACGAGAGTCAGGAACGGAGTGACCTCGTCGTCGAGTTGGCCGGGGAGTTGTGGCGGGAGAGCCGCACTCACAGTTCGCCGCGAGGTCAGCTCCGCGCAGCGATCGCCTTGGTCGGGGCGCACGCTGCCGAGGGCCGTGTCGCCGCCGCGGTTCAACATGCCGTCTCGATTCCCCAGCTCATGGAATCGGCCGCGAAACCTCCTGCCCATGCTGTGTACGACGTTCTCCTTCCGGCTGTTGACCACAACCAGATCTGGGACTTTCTGACCGGCTTCGCTCAGCACGTCTATTACGTTGCGGAGAACTATCCCGCCTGCATTGAGGTGTGCCGAATCCTCCTGCGGATCGCCCCTGACGGTGCGGACGTGGCCGCCTTGATGGCATTCTCCATGGGCCGCATGGCGGACCACGCATCCGCCGAGGGGGCCTATCGCCGAGCCATCGCGCTCGACCCGGAGAGAGGTGGTCTCCATACCGGACTGACGGCAGCGCTGATGGGGCTCGGCCGTCTCGACGAGGCTCTCGAGTCGCAGTCACGGGCCATCGAACTGAAGCCGGACGAGGTCCTCTATCGCCTCACCCGTGGAAATATCCATGAGGCTCTCGGGGAGCACACCGCTGCCATCGCCGAATATGACCTCATCCTCGAGTCCTTGGACGGAGCTGACGCTTCGGCGGAGGCGGAGTCCTTCGGACAGGCCTCATCCACGCATGATGTATGGAACCTGACGTCACAGGAGCTGAGCAGACTGGTTCTCATCGCCCGACTGCGAAGCCTGGCAGAGGTGGGCCTTCCGGAGCAGGTTGCGGAGCATGCCCATCCGCTCCTGGCACGGGACGACCCGGCGATGCAGCAAATCGTCCACCGACTCCTGGGCGACGCCCTACGGCGGGCGAGGCGGACGGAGCAGGCTTGCGACGCGTACGCCCGGGCCGTGGCGGCAGGTGACGACAGTCGTGAGACCCGCACCACCCTGTGTGAGTGGCTGGTCGAGTGCGGGAGAGTCGACGAGGCGGTGCGTGAACTGAGCCGCATGGCCGACCTTTCCGAATCGTCCCCGGAACCCATTGCCGCCCGTGAGGCCTTGGCCGAACTAGTGGACCGATTTCCCGCCCATGCGCCTGCCCTGCGCGCGCGAGGGCAGGCGGAGAGCGCGTGCGGCTGCCCTGCACAGGCGGTCGCTACGTTCTCGCAGGTCCTCGACCGACATCCGCAGGACGGCTGGGCGCTACTGTGGCGGGGAGTCGCCCTGGTGTCACGCAGCGACGAACATGAGCCGGCCGAGCGAGGCTGGTCTACCGCCTTCTCCCTGTTGAGGGTCCGGGACGCTCTCCTGGACCTTGCACAAGCAGCGCACCTCGAGGGGGGCCACCAGGAGCGCGCACGAGAGGCCTTCGGCTGGCTGCTGGAACGCGCTGTGTGGAGCCCGCTGATACTTACCAGCCTCATGGACGACCTCTCGGCGATGAAGCACCTCACCAGCGCCCTGCCCGGATTGGAAGCACCGTTCCAGGCCCTGTACGAGAGCCACACTCACGACAACCCCGCGCGCCGGTGGAGCGAGGCGGCTGCGAAGCTCGCGGCAGCGCGCGCCGAGTTGGAACTGATCGGACTGCCGTTGCTCGCGGCGCTGGCCGATGCGATTCGGGCGGACAGCCTCATGCGACTCCATCGGCTCCAGGAGGCACTCGACGCGATGTCAGCGGCCGAGAAATCTGCCTCCTTTCTGGGACTCGGCCCGCATCAACGTGTGGATGACCACGTGCGTTCGGTGATGTGCAACGCCCGTGGCTCCGGGCACGAAGCCGTCTTCCTGTCACTCGAACACTTGGAGTTGGCCGCCCTAGTGAGGGCCGAGATGCAGAGCTACCTCAATCGACTGCGTGCAGACGCCATGTCGATGCTCGGTCATTTCGAAAGAGCCATGGACAAGGCCAGCGAATTCGCCTTGGGCACCGACCGGACGGATACCGTGCGGTCCCAACTGCAAAGCGCACGCCTCCTCCGCGATGCCGGCCGTCATGACGAGGCGTTGGCCGTGTTGGAGTCTCTCGCGGACGAGGCATTGGAACCGGATGATATGTTCTGGCGGGACAATCTGCGCGTCACCGTCTTCATGAGGTCGCGAAGACTCGACGAGGCACGAGGGCTCGCTTTGCGGACGCTGGAATGGATCCCGGCGGATTTCACCTACGCGCGAGCCGTGCTGCAAGCCAATCTGGCCTGGATCCTGGTGGTGGAGCAGCAGGCGGAGGAAGCCCTGAAGCTTCTGGACGGTATGGAGATCGGACCGGAGATCACCTGGCAGCAGCGCAAGGTCTGGCATCAGATCCGGGGGACGGCGCTCGGGCAACTCGGCAGGTGTGCCCCTGCATTGGCGGAATTCCTAACGGTGCTGTCGATCGTCGAGGAGTTCCGACTGACCCTGAGAGGGCTGAACGCGCGCATATCGTGGCAGGCGGAGCATCTCCAGCTGCACGCGCAGGCCATGTCCTGCGCGCTGAACGCGGAAGACTTGGGAACACTGTTCCAACTCCTCGAACGGTCCAAGGCGCAGGCGTTCCTCGACCAACTGGACGCGGACGGAACGGTGCTCGACACCACGAGTGAAGAGCTGCGGACGTATCTGGAAGCTGCCCGAGCCAGGCGAGCAGTGCTGCACGAACTCGTTGACGCACCTCGTCCGGAGGCCGAGATCGAGCTGCTTCACACGTACGAACGCCAGGGTGGCCGCTGGTCGGTGGACCGGGGTGGACCGACGACGCTAGACGAGCCGGTGACCGTGTCCCTGGTCGAGCGTCGACTCGAAGAAGAGGAGGCTGCAGTCCGCAGGCTGGAATCCAGCTACGACGAGGCCCTCGTGGTGGGGCACGAAGCACGTGCCGACCGTGTGATGGACGCCCGTGAGATCGCCGACCAACTGCGGGTCCTTGGGGAAGAACGGGCCCTACTGGTCGAATACCTCGTCATGGACGAGGAGATTCTTGTCTTCTTCCTTCGTGCCGGGGACACCGTGCCGCAGATGGACCGGATCGACATGCGGGAGTTCGAACTGCGCGAACTCGTAGCACAGTTGCTGCCGCCCCGTACAGGAGGGACTTCCCGCCCTCTCTCGTCAAGCGTGCTGGAGCGCCTCGCCCCGCTCGTCGAACCCGTCGTGCGGCGCAGCCGCCCCGGTGACCTCCTGTGGGTCGTACCGCATCGTGTTCTTCACCAAGTGCCGTTGCATGCCGTTCCGGTCGACGGCGCCCCACTGCTGCGGACCCGTTCCTTCTGCTACACGCCGAGCGCCGCAGTGCTCAGCCGCTGTCAGAAGGCCCGAGACACCCGTGGCACGGGCCAAGGATCAGCCGGCCGCTGGACCACCGCCCTGGTGCTCGGCGATTCCGGTGCTGACCTGCCGCACTCGCGTTTCGAAGCGACAGAGGTTGCCGCCCTCTTCGGCACCCGAGCCCTCGTGGGCAGCGAGGCCAAGGCCTCCACATTGCTCAACCGCGCGGCTCGAACCGGTGGCCCCGACGTACTGCACCTGGCCTGTCATGGACGATTTAGCGAGGAGCGCTCCCTCGATTCGGGAGTGGTGCTCGCACCCGATGCGGGCGCCTTGGCGAAGGAGACGGTCCTTACCGCGGAAGCCGTTATGCGCCTGTCGCTGAGCATCGATTTGGTGGTGCTCAGCGCCTGTGACAGTGGGCGAAGCGAAGAGCGTGCCGGCGACGAACTGATCGGACTCCCTCGCGCGCTCCTGCAGGCCGGGGTTCCGAGCGTGCTGGTCAGTCTTTGGCCCGTCGATGACCTGGCCACATGCCTGCTGATGACATGCTTCCACCGCAACGCGACGGAGTCACGATCGGACGTCACCCTGGCCGACGCTCTGCGCCAGGCTCAGCTCGCTGTCGCGGATCTCACCGCTCAAGACGTGATGGAGTACTGCGACCGGCGGATCGACGAGACGGAAGGCACCGAACGCATGCTCCTTCAGCTGGACCGGGCCGACATCCAGGTCCTAGCCGGCGACCTGACATCCGCGGTCGCAGCCTACCGCCTGCTCACGGAGCAACGGACGACCTCCGACGCCGTACGGCGCATCGTGGACGCGGCGCGGCGGAAGCTGCCGCTTTTGGAGCTGCGGGCGATGGCACCGGAACAGGTGGACTACTCGGTCCAGCCCTTTTCTGACCCCTATTACTGGGCCTCGTTCGTCCTCGTGGGAGATTGGAGGTAGGGGAGACATGGCAGAAGTGAACATTTCCTCTATACGGGAGAAATGTGTCGACGTCGACCAGAGCGACGGCACCGCGGAGATCCTGCTGGCCCTCGAGCAGGCGGATTGCCGATTCGCCCTGGTCCGCGGGGCCGGCGCCGGGCAGGACCGTCCCCTGCACGCACTCCTGACTCGCAACGCGGACGGAACGCTTTCCACCCCCAATTCGGTGGTGGTCGTGGGCACTGAGCCTGACATCCTGGAGGCGGAAACGCTTCTAACCCTGGCCCTGGAACTGGTCCACGGGAACACGACCGGCGCGGTCGTGCTGAATGCATCTGGTCCCGCCGGGATCATCGCCCGGGACATCTTGATCCAGGCCATTCCACTTGAGCTCCTCACCGCGAACCGGCAACGCCAGGGAACCCCTGATATCCCGTCGCTGCGCTACCAGTGCAACAAATGCGATCCACCGAGCGTCCGCCTGTTGCGCGCGGCTCCGCCCGGTGACAAGCCGCCTCGGTGTGTCGGCGACTTCTTTCACGGACCGATGGAACGGGTGACTTCCTGATGTTCACCACGGTCCTCAAGGAGGTGAGCGGCTTCTTCGATCGCAGGGCTCTCGCCACCGTCTTCTTCCCGAGCCTGGTCTTCTGGACCGGCGCCGCGCTCACCGCTGGCCTGGCCGAGCATAAGACCGGCCAGGGGGTGCGCGTGTGGGCGCACCAGCCCGGCGTGGTCCAGGCCGGCATCGTCGTCGGATGGATTGCATTCGTGGTCTTCTGGTCCCTGCTGTGGCAGGCTTCCGGAGCCGCGCTCGACCGGCTCTTCCAGGGGTACTGGCCGCAGGAGGGACCTTTGTCGGTCCTGACCCGGCGCGGCAGCAGACGGCATGCCCGCGCCCGACAGGACCTAATCGCAAGGGATCGGGAACTGGAACAGGCGGAAATCGCGGCCTCTGCCGAACGGGCGGCCTTCCCCGAACCGGGGGCCGTCGCTGCCCCCACGGTCGTCTGGCCCACGGAACGGATCGAGGCCGAACTCGACGCTCTGGAAACGATCCTGAGGCTGCAGATCACGTCGGATCCACTGTCCGGCTGGTCCACACGCTGCCGCGACCTCGCCGAACAGTTGGCTCCACACTCCGGAACCACCCAGGACGAGACCTGGAAACGACGCCTCGGGCGCTTCGCCGTCGCTGCCAATGAGCTGGCCCACGCATTGGAGGAAGCTGAACTGGCCCTGCGCGAAGAGCGCTCGACGGTGCAGCAGCAGTTGTTCCTGCGCTATCCGCAGCCTCCGGTCAAGCCCCTGCCGACCAGCCTGGGCAACATCGTCCGGGCAGCGGAGCAGCACCCACGCGTCCGCTACGGACTCGATCCCGTGGTGATCTGGTCCCGGCTACAGCCCGTACTGCCCGCGGACGACGCGGATGCTGTCCGCAGGGCCAAAGCCAGTCTGGACCTGTTGTGCACGCTGGCCGCCTACATCGGCCTGTTCGGACTGCCAATTGCCACCTGGGTGGCTTTCCGGGTGCCCGATCCGGGCCGCCCCGCGCTGCTCTGGGCTGCTCTGGGGAGCGCGGGAGCGTGTGCCGTCGGTACTTGGGGCACCGCTCACCGGTCGAAGCTGTGGCTCCTGACGCTCCTGTTGTTCGGAGCTTCCGCCGTGCCACTCGTCCTGACGCTGGCCAATCACTCGGCCGAACTTCTGGGAACCCGCACAGTCGTACTGCGCCTCGGTCTGGCCACCCTGTTTTGCACGGATATTGTCACGCTGTCACTCATCGCCTACCGCGGGGCAGTACAAGCCGGGATCACCTTCGCCGAGAAGGTGCGATCTACCTTCGATCTCCACCGCTCACGTGTCCTCGAGGGCATGCGACTGCGCGCTCCCAGCGATCTGGCAGAGGAGCGGCGTACCTGGGCTGCTCTATGCGCCTTTCTCTATCGCGGCGCCTTGCCTGAAGTCGGCACACTCCAGTACGCGGAACCCGCGCCCACGAGCTGCGCAAGCGGCCCGGCGCAAGCCGCTCCGCCCGGCTAGTGCTGGGTTCCTCTTTCGCTGGGTATATGTCCTGGTGGTGGGATGGTTGACGATGATTTTACGGGCACGGCCGGGACGTGGTTCGCCGTTTGTCGCGGGCGCGGAAGGCGCCGCGCGATGCAGTGATGCGGGCCCGGATGATCCAGTTGAGCTGGTCGGGCCTGCGGTGCCGGCGATCGCGGTGGAACTGGGCTGCAGCCAGAGAACGGTCTG
The DNA here is from genome assembly GCF_014645815.1 of Streptomyces fuscichromogenes. Taxonomy (GTDB): domain Bacteria; phylum Actinomycetota; class Actinomycetes; order Streptomycetales; family Streptomycetaceae; genus Streptomyces; species Streptomyces fuscichromogenes. Next base: position 212,301 of record NZ_BMML01000018.1, read on the forward strand.
GTGGTGGTTGCACCGCTTCAATCGCTCAGGCCTGCAGGGGCTGGAGGATCTGGGCGGGCAGGGCCGCGAGTGGCGGATCACCGAGGAGGACCGATCCCAGATCATCTCCGTGGTCAAGACCGTGCCACCGGGGCGGATGAGGTGGGAGCCCGACGGGGAACTGTGGGTCTTTCCACGAGTCTGTACCCTGCGGTAGCCCCATGATGGGTTTTCCGCGTCCTCGGGCGAGGCGCGGTGGGGGAGTGGTCTCGGAACCGGACTTGATGTTTGACGATCGGAGAATCATCCACGCCCGTAGGTAGGAGTGGGATCATGCAGTGGTGGGACTGGGTAGTTCGCTGATGAAGGTGAAGCGGGCGGGTGCGTGGTCGATGGGCAGGTCGGGGCGCCAGGCGGTGAGGATTTGGGCACTGCACTCGAACAGGTCCGGGGGTAGGGCGTCCACAGGCCACCAGCGCCAGTCGCCGACGCTCTCGTCGGGCTGGTCGGCCGGCTCCCCGCGCCAGCGGGTGACGAGTGCGCCGAAGGTGATGCGGACGACGTCGCCGACCTGGTCGAGGAGCATGCCCATGAGGCGGACGTCGGCGGGTTCGGCGCACAGGCCGGTCTCCTCGGCGAGTTCCCGCACCACTGCCTCTTGCAGAGACTCGCCCGGCTCCACGGTTCCGCCGGGCAGCTCTCGCGTGCCCAGCCGGTGCCGACCCAGGAGGAGGCCCCGGGGGCCGAACACCACGGCGCCGACGCCGACAGCCGCATGGGCGACGGGTGGCTTCGGGGTGCGGGGACGGGCGGTGATGCGAGCCGGTCGGTGGGCCTGGAAGAGCCGGTAGGAGGCGTTGTTGTCCTCCTGCGGCGCGTCGAGGACGGTGATGCCCTGCACACGGAGCCCGTACTGCATGAGCAGGTCTTCCCACAACTCCGGTGTGAGCACCCACATGTGCACAGTGAGGTCGCTGCCGCCAGCCAGGCGCAGGATCTCCGGACGAGAAATGACGGTCGAGGTGGGGCCGTCGCCGGCGGAATTGGTGTGCAGCACGGTGAAGTACAGCCTGCCCCCCGGCTTGAGGGCGGTCGCCAAGGCGGGCAGGAGTCGGTGGGGGTCGAGGAAGTGGAAGGTGTTCAGGGAGTAGATCACGTCGTACGGTGCTGCCGTGCCCAGGTGCTCGACGGCATCGGCGTTGACCAGCTGTAGTCCCGGCACATCGGGGTAGCGGGTGCGGGCCCGCTCGATCTGGCTGGGGGAGGCATCGACGCCGTCGACCTGCGCAGCATAGGCGCGGGCTAGGTGTGCGGCGTGCCGGGCGGGGCCGCAGCCGAGGTCCAGGACGCGTAGGCCCCTGAGGTCCCCGAGGATGCCGTCGCCCGGCCCGTCCGCCGCGGGGCCCCACGTGATCTGGTCCACCTCCGTCAGGGGCGTACCGCGCCGCAGGTGGTGTGTTCCGTAGGCGTCCCAGGCGAGGCGTGTCTGTCGTTCGAGGTCCAACGCGTTGTCTCCCATGCCGGGTTCAGGGGCGGAGTGCGTAGCAGCGCAGCACGTCGAGATCGGCGGTGCGTACGACGGACCATCCCGCGGTGAGTGTCTCGGCCTCGGCGACGGTGATCCCGAGGTGCTTGCAGGGGTCGCTGTCCTCGCGACGGCCGGCGAGTTCGGTGACGACCCAGAAGGTCCCATCGGCTGCCAGGACCTTCCGGACTCGGTCGAGGAAGGCCGGCTTGTCGTCCATCCACCGGTAGACCAGGCGGCAGGTGACGACCGCGTACGCGCGGTCCGGCAGGGCGTTGATGTCGTCGGCGGCGAAGTCCATCAGATGCCAGGTCGGCCCTTCGCCATGCTGGTGGCTCCGGGGCTTCTCGACTGCTGCGGCGATGGCGCTGGGGGAGAAGTCGATGCCGGTGGTGCGGTAACCGAGTGCGTGGAGGTGGTGGGCGAGGGCACCGTCGCCGGTGCCGATGTCGAGGGCCGGGCGTCCACAGCTAGGTCCGACATGATCCGCCAGGAGTGTGGCCTCGGCGCTGCTGATTTCCCGGTACCGGCGTCCGCCGGCCCAGAGCGGCTCCCAGTAGTCGGCGGTGGCAGTGATGGTCGACATTCGGCTCCTTCGCAAGCGGACGGGACAGCCGAGGCCGTGGTCCCGGTGGGCATTGGTAGCGGAGGCTTCGGACGGAGCACAGCAGCAGAAGCAGGACGGGGATGCCTGGAGGAGTGCATCGGGCGCGAGGGCGGTGCGCACGTCGAGCAGATGGGCAACCAGAACAGCGGCGATCGCGACAGCGAGCGGACAGGAACCGGCAATCACCGTGGTGCTGACGGCCTGCATCCGCCCCTGGAACCGCGGAGGGCACAAGGCTTGCCATATTGGCAGTTCGGCCCCGTACTGATGGTGCGACGGCCGTGGCCCGGTCCTACGCCGGATCGGTGGGGTGGTGTGTGTGGAAGGTGAGTCCGGTGATCCGGCCGGATTGGATGACGGGACCGTGCTGTGCACCTCCACTGATGGTGTTGCGCACAGTGCTTGGTTGTGTATCCGCGTTGTTCGCGACGTCCTGCAAGGATGTGAGTAAGCCACGGAGGTCGTCGCTGGTTGCGGAGCTTGGCCGCAGGAGATGTCGCAGGTAAGCGTGCCACTGGTTGGTGATGTCACGGGTCGTTTGTGCGTCACCTCTGGCTTCGGCGGCGAGTAGTCGAGTTCGGGCAGTGTCCAAGTTGGTGATCGAGGTTTCATCTGCACCGATGCGTGAGAAGTACCGCCCGACGTGCTCCCGGGCGTGCATCCAGGAGTCTGTGACCATGAGTGAGACCAGGGTGGTCGCTCCGGATGCGGCCAGGGCGGCCAGCTCACTGTCCATCGTCTTTCCTTTCAAAGGGCGGCGCTTCGGGCGTTTCGTCGGTCGTGGCGTGTGCTGAGGCCGATGTATCACCGATGTCCGGCGTGAAGCTCGCAGGCGGGTCGAACCTGCGTAGTAGGTCCTCGGCGGTCTCGTGCCGGTCCTGTGTCTTGATGACGTCGGCAATTTGCTTGGCCAGCATTGCTCGTCGGACGTCTCCGTCTTTGAAGCCCATGCTGTTGAGGAAGGCCTCGAAGTGTTCGGCGGCCGTCGGCTCTTGTTCGAAGGAGGGTGCCGACTCCTGCAGTGGACCGGGTTGTTCGTCGTGCGGCGGAGCTATGAGATGAAGAAGCCGTCCGGGTACGTCCGTGTCGTTGGCGGCAGACGTGAGCTGGGCGAGCAGGCCGAGGTCAGCCACGGTCTTCTCTACATGGTCGTCGTTTTTGGCGAGCCACCAGACGACCGCGCTGCCGGTGTCCTTCAGTACGTCTTCGCTCAGGTATTGACGCTTGCTCTGTTCGTACTTCCGCTGATGTTCCCAGACAGCCTTGTCCTTGCGTACTTCGGCGAGACGGTCCAGCCGTTCTTGGTCGTGTTCGCGCAAGCTCAGTGTGATGTCCTCCGCCATGACGTGAAGGTGTCCGGTGGGGTCCGGGCGCATCCTGCTGAGCGCACCGCTCAGTTCATTCTGAACCAGGGATGGCCGACCTGGCTCCCGCTGCTCGGTTATCGAGCGGGCTCGGTCCAGGACCGCTTCGACTGCGAGGCCGGCTGGGTTGAGGAGGAGTTCGTTGCCGACTGCTTCGAGGGGGTACCACCGCACAGTTGCCGAGAACAAGAAGTCGTAGTCGGCCCAATGGCTGGGTAGTGCCACATGTCTGACGTGGTGTTCCCTGCGCTCAACGGGGGGATCTGTGCGTTGCTCCTGCACGTCTACTGGCAGGGATCCACGTCGTAATACGGCGATCTTGAACGCGGCTGTAGGGACTCCGACGAGGAGTAAGGCCAGTGCGGGCCACGCGAACGTGGGCCAATTCTGAGTCAGGCCGAGAATGGTCAGCAGCAGGCCGCACAGGATGGTGAGGAAGACGGTCGTCGTCTTGCAGCCGGTCGTCATGGTGTGGTCCCCCTGGGTGATTCCGTCGGCGGTGAGGTGTCGTCCAGAGCGATGCCCTGGGCCGCGGAGATCTTTTGGAGCAGCCGCTCGGTGGTCGCGGTGGCTCGTGCGGCTCCGTCGGGGGCGGTGGACTCGGCGCTGCGGGCGCTTGCGTACAGTTCGGCGAAGGTTGCGCCGCGCTTGTCGTCACACTGGTCGGCCGCGCCCACGATGAGGTCCAGCAGGAGCTCACCGCGGTGTTCGGAGTCGGTCGCCGCGTGCAGCCAGCGTTCTGCGTACGGCTGCCACGTCGCACGCGGCAGCCCGTGCAGCACCGCTCGCCAGCACATGATGACGGAATTCTGTACCCCGCTCTCCTCCACCAGGGACCGCGCGTTGTCATATGGGGCGATCAGCGGTACCGGGTCACAGACTCGCAGGAAGACGCGGAGTTCGGCGGGTGAGAGGGCAGAGCGCGCCAGGCGGTCCAGCAACCGCCGCCGTAGTCGGCCGCTCGTTGCCACCAGGTCGCACAGTTCCTCCGCGGCGTGGGCGGTGCCTCGTTCCCGCCGAGCCAGGTGGTACAACCGGAGCAGGGCCTGATCGGGGTGGCTTGAGGCGATGACGTCCCTGCAGACTCGGACGAGGACCTGTGCGAACTCTCCTTTGAGCTGCTTGTTGGCACACCACTGGTAGATCCGTTGGCGAAAGCTCCTGGCGTGCGCGGGGTCGTTCAGACCGCAGGTGAGTGCATGGACGGCGGCCTCCAGGCGTGCGCGACTCGGGGCCGTTGTGCTCCAGTCCTCGGCCAGGGAGGCCAGGCCTTCCTCCCGGCCGGTCCGCAGATACTGCCCGGCCAGCTTCGCCACCAGCCCGTCACGGAGGCCCTGGGTGAGATGCGGGTCGTTCAGGTCCACGCTGCGCGCGGTCCAGATGCCGAGGTACTGCCGCAGTTCGGGCATGTGGTTCCAGAAGTGGGCGCGGATCGCGGCGTCGTAGTCGAGTTCCGCGAAGCGGACGTGGCCGTCCGGACCGGCACTGGCTGAAATCTCTCCCAATCGCTCGGCGAGGTCCTTGCGCTGGAGTAATGGGATTTCGTCCGGTGGGTGCTTGAGGGTGCTGAGCAGGAGTCGGCTCGCTTGGTGGATGACGTCGGCGTGGGCGCCGTGCAGCATGGCGAGGGTGATCAGCAAGGCCCGCTGCGGGCCCTCATGCAACCTGGTGACAAACGCGGCGATCTCCTTGCGTCGATCGTCCCGCGCTCTGCGCGCTGTCGCGCACCACTCCGCGAACCCGTCGTCGGCACGAGCTGCCTCGCGGGCGCGGCGTACCAGGTCGGCGAACGTCGCGATCTCTCGCATCGGCCGCTGTTCGTACAGAAATTCCGTGACGGTCGGATCAGTCCGTAGGTACTGGTCGTACGAAAGACCATGGACACGAAGGTGGCGCCGGAAAGCCTCCAGGGCGGGTGGGCGTTCGATCTCGACCCGGTATGGCTGCAGGTCCGAGTCGAGGGTGTTCCCGCGAGGCATGACGACTACAAGATGGGCGTGTTGTTCGTGCACGGCCTTGCGGAGAGCGGAGAGGTCCGTCCGGGCTGCGGCCCAAAGGCGCACGTCGGCGGCCGAAAGGTCCAGCAGCAGCCGGTCCCCGCCACCGACGAGATCAGGGTCCCGCAGGGACAGCTCGTCCTCTTCGTCCGGCAGAAGTTCGTGGAAGACGCCGGCGTCCTGGTGATGTTCGTGCAGGAGTACACGGGCCGCGGAGGTACGACCGCTTCCCGGCGGGCCGTCGAGGATGACGGTGCCGGTGTCGGCCAGCTTGTGGCGGGCGTCTCCCATGCCGGTCGGCGTGACCAACACCCTGCGCAGCCATGCGAGCTGATCGTCGGCAACACGACGGAAGGCGGATCTGTCCACTCCCTGCAGCTGAGTGCCGACGGTGACGTACATGTCGCCGCTGCCGGTGTGTATGGGCCCGCGGGGGCTGTCGACCCATGTGCTGTAGGGCTCGCTCACGCGTCGTCGCCCTCGCGCCGGTCGGCATCACCGAAGCGGTGCCGGTTGTCTCCGTGATGGTCGCCCTCGTAGTAGGTCATCCCGTTGCCGGAGAAGTGCCGGCCACCGGACACGTGTTGCGAGTTCTGATAAATGTTGCCCTGTCCCGTGTGCACGGGCCCGTTGGAGCCCTTGACGACGGTCCCGCCGACGTCTCCGGTGAAGTCCCGGCTCTGTACGGTCGTTCCGTGCACGTCTCCGGTCGAGTTCGTCACCGAGTTGGGCGTGGGCGCGGGGGCGGCATCCCGGTCCAGGTCGCGCAGCCCGGCTATCCCGGCCACCAGGTCGCCGAGGCGCTTCAGGCATGCCTCGGCGTCGTGCCCGTCGAACGGTATGGACTGAAGATCGGCCAGCCGCGCCAACTCATCTGGCAGGTCCGCCTTGTTCAGCCGGTCCGTTTTCCGGCCGTCGAGTACAGGGATGACCGGGATACCGCTGGCGAACGCCTCCAAGATCTCTTTGCGTACCCAGTCCTCCGGGTCGTGCAGCCGGGCCCGGAAGTTCGTCCAGTCCGGCCCGATGATCGCCAGAAGCACAGAGCTGCGGCGCAGACCGGTCAAGAGGGCGTCGGGGTAGGCGCTGCCCGGGGCGATGGACTTCGAGGCGCGGAAGGCGCGGTCCCGGCCGAAGCGGCGCGACAGCTCATGGTCAATGAGTGCGGCGGTCTTGTCGCCGTCTCCAGTCCGGTAGTTGATGAACACATCGGCCACAGCCATGCCTCTCTTCAGGAAGTGGGGGTGTGCGATAAGACGCCGAGCCGCGCAGCCACTTGACGTACCGAGGCGTGATCGGAGTAGCGGCCCAGCACGCGAGCGAGACTCCGGAGATCGATCATGACGGTCGCCGACCGAACCGCTGTCACCGCGTCGAGCAGCGGTGCCGTCAACGCGCATGCCTGCTCGATCTCACCGTCCGACGCGTAGGCCAGCGCTCGACGTATGCCGTACCGCACCTGCGTGCGCATCGCCTCGGGGGAGACCCGTGCGAGTTGCCGGGTCAGCTCCTCTGCCGCCTCCCGCGGGCGGCCGAGGTCGAATAGGCACCACCCGGTGACCATGCCGACCGAGTCGGGCAGGTGCATGCTGCCGATCACTGGTGCGTCGGCGTCGTCTTCCTGGCGGGCCAGTAGTGGCCGGGCCCGGTCCAGGGCGCGAAGGCATGCGTCGTGATCGCCGGCGAGCGCGTGCCCCTGCGCCTCACGCTGCGCAGCCAACCCTCGAATTCGCGGCGGGAGCGTGCCGCTCTGCGCGCGCTGTGCAAGGGCGACTGTCTGCTCCGCGTCCTCCTGGTACAGCGTGACCAGCGCTCGGCGGACCAGCGCATATCCGCCCAGTGTGCGGTCACCGGCGGCGGCCGCGAGATCCACCGCGCGCTGTGTCCACCAAAGCGCCGCCTGCTCGTCTCCGCTCTCCTGCACCAACCAACCGACGTATTCGGCGTACCGGGAGCCGAGCTCCAGCAGTTGTCGGCAGGTGCGGAAGTCTGCATGCACGGACAGCTCTCGCAAGGTGTGTGTCTGCGCGATCAGGCTCGGTAACAGGAAACCGGGTTCTACGCTCTGGCCGAGCTGGCGGTAGTACCTGAACAGTGCGCGCGACGCTTCGAGCATGCCGCCCGCGGCAGCCGCAGAGACTGGTCCTTGGCCCCCCGCGCGCCACTTCATGAGCGAGGCCGCACCGGCACTCACGACCTGACGCCGGCTCACGGGCTGGAACCAGCTCGGACTGCCCGATGACAGCTGCATCATCCACTCCTCCTCGTCGATCCCGTTGGGCATCGCTGCGTCCGGCGCGACCGCGGCGGGCGCGGCGACCAACGAGATCAGCGCTCCATCGGCTTGCAGGGCGGCGTCGCATAGTCGGGCCAGATCGCGACTGGGCGCCTTGATACCTCGTTCGACCTTGCTCAGCTGTGCCTTGCTGTAGTGCACGGTGGCCGACAGCGCGGTGAGACTGAGTCCGGCGTCCAGGCGCCGTTGCCTCAGCTCCTCGCCGAAGTCGGTGGACGGTTGCGGCACGGAAGACCTCCATAACCATCCATCCAGGCGAACGGGGTTGCCGCTCGAAAGACTGCGGCAACCCCGGCCGGACGGACAAGGCGAACGATGCTGTTTCCCGTTTCCTTTCCCGCAGATGAGACGCCGCACGTGTCGTCGCAGCTGGAAGCTGAGGACAGCCTGATCCGGAGGTGTTGGGAGGGCGGAAAGCAGTCTTGACAAAGTCGATGCGAGCCCGTGTCGCCAGATGACCTGGGGTGGTGACCGAACGGAGGAGTATGTGACCTTCATGAGCGGCTGCGTCGTCGAGTGGGGGCCGATGGCGCGTGCTACCCGTGACGGCCGTGTCCCTCAACTATGCCCGCGTTAAGGCCTCAGGCTCGGGGACAGTCAGGTCGAAGGGCACACTCGGCCAACTGATAGTCCCGGCAGGAAGGACGCCCGTTCGTCCTGAGTCAGGTCGCGGTTGACGTTTCGGCAGATGGTTTGGATCGCTGCGTCAGGCTTCGGAAGCGCTGCATTCCACAGCCGTACGGTCCTGTCGTCACTGGCTGTGGCGAGGGTGCGGCCGTCCCGGCCGAACGCCACCGAGTACACCGGGCCGGTGTGGCCGGCGAAGGCGGCGCGGACCTTGCCCGTAATCACGTCCCACATTCGCACTGTATGGTCGTCACTGGCTGTGGCGAGGGTGCGAGCGTCCTGGCTGAACGCCACCGAGTACACCTTGCCAGTGTGGCCCGTGAGCGTGGAACGGGACTTGGCCGTGGTCACGTTCCAGAGCCGGGCGGTTTTGTCATCACTCGCAGTGGCGAGGGTGCGGCCGTCCGGGCTGAACGCCACCGCCTGCACCACATTTGTGTGGCCTACGAGCGTGCCGCGGGGTCTGAGCGTTGCCACGTCCCAGAGTCTCACTGTGGTGTCGGCGACGCCGGTGGCAAGGGTGTGGCCGTCCGGACTGAACTTCACGGATTTCACCGTGAATCCCCCGACCCCTGGGGTGACAGGAATCATGGGCCGCATTTTGTCCCGGGTTCCGCAGTTGATGTAGCGGGATAGTCCGTGGATTCGGGGGTTGACGTGCGGAAACGCG
>NZ_BMML01000019.1 GCF_014645815.1 Streptomyces fuscichromogenes
CGCGTCCACTGTGTTGGTTCTGAAACCACGAACAGCCCCACGTTTCACAGAGCGTGGTGTGGCATCGTTCGACAGTTTCATAGTGTTTCGGTGGTCATAGCGTGAGGGAAACGCCCGGTTACATTCCGAACCCGGAAGCTAAGCCTTACAGCGCCGATGGTACTGCAGGGGGGACCCTGTGGGAGAGTAGGACACCGCCGAACTCCTTTTAGAGCTCTGGCTCTTGGGCAACTAGCCCAGGAGCCAGAGCTTTTTTGCGTTGAGGTAGGGTCAGGGAGCAAAGTTGGCTCGTTTCCCACCACAGGAGGCTCCCGGGTGGAGGTCCAGGAGACCCGTGTCCAGACGGACCGGGTCCTCACCATCCCGAACATCCTCAGCATGGCCCGTCTGGTCGGCGTTCCCGTCTTCCTGTGGTTGATCCTCAGGCCCGAGTTCGGCGGGCCCAACAGCGACGGCTGGGCCCTGCTGGTGCTCCTCTTCAGCGGCGTCAGCGACTACCTGGACGGCAAGCTCGCCCGGCGCTGGAACCAGATCAGCAGCCTCGGCCGGCTGCTGGACCCCGCCGCGGACCGGCTCTACGTGTTGTCGACGTTGGTCGGACTCACCTGGCGCGAGATTCTGCCGCTCTGGTTGACGGCCGCGCTACTGCTGCGCGAGCTGGTTCTGTTGGTGATGGTGGGGATCCTCCGGCGCCACGGCTATCCGCCGCCACAGGTGAACTTCCTGGGGAAGGCCGCCACGTTCAATCTGATGTACGCGTTCCCGCTCCTCCTGCTCAGTGACGGAAGCGGCTGGATCTCGTCACTCGCTGCTATTTTCGGATGGGCGTTCGCAGGGTGGGGTACAACCCTGTACTGGTGGGCAGGAGTGCTCTACGTGGTGCAGGTCCGTCGCCTGGTTCGTGCGGACGCCACAGCCGATTGAGCTCGGCGATTGTCCGGACGTGGTGGCCCCTCGAAAGCTCTCGATGGCCCGCGGCGGAAAAGTGCGGGACAATCGGGGCGGGTGAAGTCGGCTAGACCGTCATCTCTTAGAGGAGGACGCTTCCGACATGAAGGCCGTCGTGATGGCCGGTGGTGAAGGCACACGCCTTCGCCCCATGACCTCCAGCATGCCCAAGCCACTCCTTCCGGTCGTCAACCGGCCGATCATGGAGCATGTGCTACGGCTGCTCAAAAGGCATGGGCTCACCGAGACCGTCGTCACTGTGCAGTTCCTGGCATCGCTGGTCAAGAACTACTTCGGGGACGGCGAGGAGCTCGGTATGGAGCTCACCTATGCCAACGAGGAGAAGCCACTCGGTACCGCCGGAAGCGTCAAGAACGCCGAAGACGCGTTGAAGGACGATGCTTTCCTCGTCATCTCCGGCGATGCGCTGACCGACTTCGACCTCACCGAGCTGATCAACTTCCACAAGGCGAAGGGCGCGCTCGTCACGGTCTGTCTGACGCGTGTGCCCAATCCGCTGGAATTCGGCATCACCATCGTCGACGAGGAAGGCAAGGTCGAGCGTTTCCTCGAAAAGCCGACCTGGGGCCAGGTCTTCTCCGACACGGTGAACACGGGCATCTACGTCATGGAGCCCGAAGTATTCGACTACGTCGAGGCCGATGTTCCCGTCGACTGGTCCGGCGATGTCTTCCCGCAGCTGATGAAGGAAGGCAAGCCCATCTACGGCTACATCGCCGAGGGCTACTGGGAGGACGTCGGTACCCACGAGTCGTATGTGAAGGCGCAGGCCGACGTCCTGGAGGGCAAGGTCGACGTCGACATCGACGGCTTCGAGATATCCCCGGGTGTCTGGGTCGCCGAGGGTGCCGAGGTGCATGCGGACGCCGAACTGCGCGGGCCGTTGTACATCGGTGACTACGCCAAGGTCGAGGCCGGCGCGGAAATCCGCGAGCACACCGTCGTCGGATCCAACGTCGTCGTGAAGAGCGGCGCCTTCCTGCACCGGGCCGTCGTGCACGACAACGTGTACGTCGGGCAGCACAGCAACCTGCGGGGCTGTGTCGTCGGGAAGAACACCGACATCATGCGGGCCGCGCGGATCGAGGACGGGGCGGTCATCGGTGACGAGTGCCTGATCGGTGAAGAATCGATCGTGCAGGGCAATGTCCGGGTCTACCCCTTCAAGACCATCGAGGCCGGCGCCTTCGTCAACACCTCGGTGATCTGGGAGTCGCGCGGCCAGGCCCATCTGTTCGGCGCCCGCGGTGTGTCCGGGATCCTGAACGTCGAGATCACCCCGGAACTGGCCGTGCGGCTGGCCGGCGCGTATGCCACCACCCTGAAGAAGGGATCCACCGTCACGACGGCCCGTGACCACTCCCGTGGTGCCCGTGCGCTCAAGCGGGCGGTGATCTCCGCGCTCCAGGCAAGTGCCATCGACGTACGCGACCTGGAGAACGTGCCGCTGCCCGTGGCGCGGCAGCAGACCGCGCGGGGCAGCGCCGGCGGGATCATGATCCGGACCTCGCCCGGGGTGCCGGACTCCGTCGACATCATGTTCTTCGACGGCCAGGGCGCCGACCTCTCCCAGGCCAGCCAGCGCAAGCTGGACCGGATCTTCGCGCGGCAGGAGTACCGGCGTGCGTTCCCCGGTGAGATCGGTGACCTGCACTTCCCGGCCAGCGTCTTCGACTCGTACACCGGGTCCCTGCTGCGGAACGTCGACACGACCGGAATCGCCGAGGCGGGCCTCAAGGTCGTCGTGGACGCCTCCAACGGCAGTGCCGGGCTTGTTCTGCCCAGTCTGCTCGGCAAGCTCGGTGTGGACTCGCTGACCATCAACCCCGGCCTGAACGAGGCCAGGCCCACGGAGACGGCCGACCAGCGGCGGGCGGGGCTGGTGCGCCTCGGCGAGATCGTGGCGTCCTCCGGGGCCGCCTTCGGCGTGCGGTTCGACCCGGTCGGTGAACGGCTGTCCCTGGTGGACGAGAAGGGCCGCATCATCGAGGACGACCGGGCGCTGCTGGTGATGCTCGACCTGGTCGCCGCCGAGCGGCGCAGCGGCCGGGTGGCGCTTCCGGTCACCACGACCCGGATCGCCGAGCAGGTGGCGGCGTACCACGGCACCCAGGTCGAGTGGACGACCACCTCTCCCGACGACCTCACGCGCGTGGGGCGCGAGGAAGGCACCATCTTCGGTGGTGACGGCAAGGGCGGTTTCATCGTTCCCGAGTTCAGCAGCGTCTACGACGGAACGGCCGCCTTCGTACGGCTGATCGGCCTGGTGGCGCGGACGCAGCTCACGCTGAGCCAGATCGACGCCCGGATCCCGAAGGCGCATGTCCTCAAGCGGGACCTGGCGACGCCGTGGGCTGTCAAGGGGCTGGTCATGCGGCGTGTCGTGGAGGCCGCCGATGATCGTTTCGTCGACACGACCGACGGGGTGCGGGTCGTCGAGACCGACGGGCGCTGGGTGATGGTGCTGCCCGACCCGGCCGAGGCGGTCACCCATCTGTGGGCCGAGGGGCCCGACGACGCCTCCGCACAGGCCCTGTTGGACGAGTGGTCGGCGATCGTGGACAGCGCCGGGCGGTAGAACCGCTGCACGCGTGCGTGCCGGACACGTGTCCCCACGGGGGGCCGGTCCGGCACGCCGGTGGGGCCGTTCGGAGGTACCGGTCGCAACGTGCGACGATGTGCGGCATGCCGCAGCAACCCCCCGTTCGGAGCAGCGTCTCCCGGCCGTCGCGCCCGGACGCCTCCATGTCGTTGATCACCAACGTCATGGACCACAGCCTGGACGACGGGTACGCCGAGGCGGCCGCGCGGAAGCGGGCCCGGGGCGAGGACGGCGGCATGCCGAAGACCCTGCGGGCCAGGCTGGGTCTCGCCGGTGGTCTGGTGCTGGCGGCCCTCGTGGTGACCGTGGGAGCGGCGCAGGCACGCGTGACGGCGCCGGTGGTGGCCAAGGAGCGCCAGGAGCTCATCGACCGGATCGATCGGGAGACGGCGGCCGCCGACAAGCTGGAGACCGGTGTCGACACGCTGCGGGACGACGTCAGCGCCCGCCAGCGGGCCGCGCTGAAGGACAGCGGCGGCAGCGGGCAGGCGGACCTGGTGGGCATGCTGTCGGGCGCCACGGCGGTGCACGGCCCCGGCGTGAAGCTGGTGGTGAACGACGCCAAGGAGGCATCCTCGGGCGGTGACGCCGGCAATCCCCGGGAGACCTCGGGGTTCTCCGATACCGGCCGGGTGCGGGACCATGACATGCAGCGCGTCGTGAACGGGCTGTGGGCCTCGGGTGCCGAGGCGATCTCCATCAACGGGCAGCGGCTGACGGCACTGTCCGCGATCAGGGCCGCGGGGGACGCGATACTGGTCGACAACAGGCCGCTGGTACCGCCGTACACGGTGCTGGCGGTGGGGGACGGGGCGAAGCTCGGCTCCAGGTTCCAGGACAGTCCCGACGGGCTGTACCTGCATGCGCTGGAGGAGAACTTCGACATCCGGGCGACCATCTCCACGCAGAGTGACGTCCGGTTGCCGGCCGCGCCGAGCGTGATCGTACGTACAGCACAGCCGTACACCGAGAAGACTGAGAAGGGCACATCGTGATCGCCGTACTTGGCCTCGTCGTGGGCGTCGTGGCCGGACTGTTGGTCCGTCCTGAGGTTCCGGCGGTCGTCGAGCCGTATCTGCCGATCGCCGTCGTCGCGGCGCTCGACGCCGTCTTCGGCGGTCTGCGGGCCATGCTGGACGGGATCTTCGACGACAAGGTCTTCGTGGTGTCGTTCCTGTCCAACGTGGTGGTGGCCGCGCTGATCGTCTTCCTCGGCGACAAGTTGGGTGTCGGCTCGCAGTTGTCCACGGGGGTCGTGGTGGTCCTCGGTATCCGTATCTTCTCCAACGCCGCGGCGATCCGGCGGCACGTGTTCAGGGCGTGAGCGGCATGAGCGACCACGAGGAGCGGCCGGAGCACCGGCTGCGCAGAGAACTCCCGGCCGAGGTGCCCGCCGCGCCGGAGGCCGAGTCCGCCGCCGAACCGAAGCCGGAGGCCGGCCTGACCGGCCGCCGGAGGCTGGTCCAGGGGCTGTGGCCACCCCGCGTGAGCAGGGCCCAACTGATCGTTGCGGTGCTGCTGTTCGGGCTCGGATTCGGGCTCGCCGTGCAGGTGGCGTCGAACAGCGACAGCGACAGCGCGCTGCGCGGGGCCCGGCAGGAAGATCTTGTACGCATCCTCGATGAACTGGACGACCGTACTCAGCGTCTTGAGGACGAGAAGACAGGACTCGAGAAGCAGCGTCAGGAGTTGCAGAGCAGCTCCGACCAGGCGGCGGAGGCCCGCAGGCAGACGGCCGAGAAGGAGCGGCAACTCGGCATTCTCGCGGGCACCGTGGCGGCCCAGGGTCCTGGCATCACGATGACGGTCGACGACCCGAAGGGGACGGTGCAGGCGGACATGCTGCTCGACGCGGTCCAGGAGCTGCGCGCGGCCGGTGCGGAGGCGATCCAGGTCAACGGGGTACGGGTGATCGCCGGCACCTACCTGAACGACTCCGGCAAGGGTGTGAGTGTCGACGGGAACAAGATCACCCAGCCCTACGTTTTCAGGGTGATCGGCAAGCCGCAGGATCTCGAACCGGCTCTCAACATCCCGGGAGGAGTGGTGCAGACCCTGGAGAAGGAACAGGCGACTGTGACCGTCCAGCGGTCGGCCAAGATCATTGTCGATGCCTTGCGACCGGCGAAGCAGCCTGACTACGCTCGGTCGTCCTCACAGTGAACCGGCGGTGCATGGGGGGCGTCGGGCGAGGGCATGAGGATGCGGGGGGTCGGCGCACCGGGGAACCGGTGCGTGGTGGAAACTGTCTGGTGGATACGGACGTTGTGTGGTTGTCCGGGTCGGCCGGTTTATTCAGTCAGGGTTCGTCCTGCCCCACGGGCGGGTCTGTTTCGGTCAAGGGGAATCGCCCGTGAAGTTGTTTGCGAAGTTGTTCGGCAAGAGCGCGCGAGAGGGTAGCGACAACGCGACCGCTCGCCATCGGGCACAGCCCGACGCGGAGGGCCAGCGCCCACTGTTCCGGGACCAGGTGGCTGGTCCGGGGGGTGACATTTCGGGAGGTCAGGGCGCGCCGTCAGTTGACCCGTCCCAGTCCGGCGGCATAGGTTTCGGGCAACCGTCAACCTCAGGTGCGGGTGGAGGGTTTGCCTCCGGCCCGTACGCGTCCAACGCCCCGGCGGGGCAGCCGCGGCAGGAGGATCCGTCCATGTCGGCCCTGGTTTGTACGAGGTGCGGTAACCGCAACGCGGAGAACGCCCGCTTCTGTTCCAACTGTGGAGCTCCGTTGCGCCCGGGTGCTGTTCCCGAGCGTGCGTCGGAGACGACGTCCACGATCTCGATCTCGGGCCTGGAGGCCTACGACGCCGAGGTCACCGGCCAGACCCAGATGCCGTCGCTCTCGCCCGAGGCGCAGGCTGCGGTCGACGCGCTGCCGCTGGGCTCCGCGCTGCTGGTCGTGCGCCGTGGGCCCAACTCGGGCAGCCGCTTCCTGCTGGACAGCGACCTGACCACGGCCGGCCGTCACCCGCAGAGCGACATCTTCCTGGACGACGTGACGGTCTCGCGTCGGCACGTGGAGTTCCGCCGGCAGCCGGACGGGTCGTTCACGGTGGCCGACGTCGGCAGCCTCAACGGCACGTACGTCAACCGCGAGCGCATCGACCAGGTCGCCCTGTCGAACGGTGACGAGGTCCAGATCGGTAAGTACCGGCTGGTCTTCTACGCGAGCCGGCAGGGCATCTGACCCCGCCGGACCTCGTCCGGGGGACCCCAGGGAAGAAGGCCCATGCTGCACACACCGAGCGGCGGTACCGGTCACGGCACCGCCGCCACGGAACCCGGGCTGATGAGCATCGGCACGGTGCTGAACGTGCTGCGCGACGAGTTCCCCGAAGTCACCATCTCCAAGATCCGTTTCCTGGAGTCGGAGGGGCTCATCGAGCCGCGCCGGACCCCTTCCGGGTACCGGAAGTTCAGCGCCGGGGACGTGGAGCGCCTCGGACACGTCCTGCGGATGCAGCGGGACCACTATCTGCCGCTCAAGGTCATCCGGGAGTACCTGGACGCCATGGAGCGCGGCGAGGCGGTCCAGCTGCCCGTGCTGGGGCGGCAGCGCGACGGTGAGCCCGTGCTGACGGTTCCCGAGACGCCCACGGTGGCCCGGATCGGACGGGGCGAGCTGCTCGCCGCCGCCGACATCGACGAGAACTGCCTCGCGGAGTGGGAGTCGTACGGGCTGATCGCTCCGCTGGAGGACGGCGTGTACGACGCCGAGACGGTCACCGTGGCCTCGCTCGTGGCCGAGCTGGGGCGGTTCGGGATCGAACCGCGCCATCTCCGGGTGATGAAGGCCGCCGCCGATCGTGAGGCCGGGCTGGTGGACCAGGTGGTGGCGCCGCTCAAGCGGCACCGCAATCCGCAGACCAGGGCCCACGCGGAGGCCCGTACGAAGGAGCTGGCGGAACTCACGGTGAAGCTGCACGCGGCGCTGGTGCAGACCGCGCTCGGGGTGCGGCTGCCGTGACTACCACGACAGGACCCGGACCGGGGCCGGATCGGGCGTGCGTTCCCGGCCCGACTACCCAAACGTCCCGGGCACGGCCTAGGGTTGCTGTGTGAACGAGCTCGATGTCGTAGGTGTCCGGGTGGAAATGCCCTCCAACCAACCGATCGTGCTCCTGCGCGAAGTGGGAGGCGATCGTTACCTCCCCATCTGGATCGGGCCGGGGGAGGCGACGGCGATCGCTTTCGCCCAGCAGGGGATGGCGCCTGCCAGGCCGCTGACCCACGACCTGTTCAAGGACGTGCTGGAGGCCGTCGGCCAGGAGCTCACCGAAGTGCGCATCACGGACCTGCGTGAAGGCGTCTTCTACGCGGAGCTGGTCTTCGCCAGCGGGGTCGAGGTGAGTGCCCGTCCGTCCGACGCCATAGCGCTGGCGCTGCGCACCGGAACGCCGATCTACGGCAGCGACACGGTGCTGGACGACGCGGGCATCGCGATCCCCGACGAGCAGGAGGACGAGGTGGAGAAGTTCCGCGAGTTCCTCGACCAGATCTCGCCCGAGGACTTCGGCACCAGCAGCCAGTGAGGTACCGGAGCGGCCCGTCATCCGCCGGAAGGCCGGTGACGGGCCGGTTCGCGGCTGGTCACAGCCGAAACTCATGGGCAATTGCCAGCGGCCACTGAGAGCGTCCTACGGCTTCCCGCCAGAGCATTCGGCTAGCCTTTCCCCGCGGTGGGACACGGGAAACCACTCCCAGGGCGATTATCACTCGGCGTGCCGAGTGTGGCGATCGTTGACGCACCCCTGGTGACTGCCTACCGTCGAGAAGGCAGGTCAAGGACGGAGGTCGGCGTGAGAAGCAGCGGCGACGGTACGGCTGGGGGTGCCCCGGAACGCGGTTTCGGGGAGAGCGGTCCGTACCCGCTTCACAGCAGCACTGCCGGTCACGCCCCGCAGCGGCCGACCGCAGTGCCGAGCGGCGGAGGGGCGGCGTCCATGGCGACCGAGGAGATCGGCTACCGCGGGCCCACGGCCTGTGCGGCGGCCGGCATCACCTACCGGCAGCTCGACTACTGGGCCCGTACCGGCCTGGTCGAGCCCAGTGTGCGGCCCGCCTACGGGTCGGGCACCCAGCGTCTGTACAGCTTCCGGGACGTGGTCGTCCTGAAGATCGTCAAGCGGTTCCTGGACACCGGGGTCTCCCTCCAGAACATCCGCACCGCCGTCCAGCACCTCAGGGAACGCGGTTTCCGCGACCTGGAGCGCATGACCCTGATGAGCGACGGCGCCACGGTCTACGAGTGTTCGTCCCCCGACGAGGTGCACGCCCTGCTCCAGGGCGGTCAGGGGGTCTTCGGGATCGCGGTCGGCGTGGTGTGGCGGGACGTGGAGAGCGCTCTCTCCCAGCTGCACGGTGAGCGCGTCGACACCGGCGAGACGCTCGTCGGCCACAACCCCGCCGACGAACTGGCCCGGCGGCGCAACCGGGCGGTCTGAGGTCCGGGCCCGCAGGCCCTCGGGTCCCTCGGCCCTCGGGCCCTCGAACACCTTCTGACGCCCCGGCACGGGTCCGTGCCGGGGCATTGTCAGTGGCGTGGTGCAGCATCGGAGATGTGAGAACCGCGCCCACGATCCTGCATCTCGACATGGATGCCTTCTTCGCCTCGGTGGAGCAGGCGTCCAAGCCGAGCCTGCGCGGGAAGGCCGTGGTCGTGGGCGGGCTCGGGCCGCGGGGTGTGGTGGCCACCGCGTCGTACGAGGCCCGGGTGTTCGGGGTGCACTCCGCGATGCCGATGGGGCAGGCACGGCGGCTGGCGCCGAACGCCGCGTACCTGGTGCCGCGCTTCGGGCTGTACCGGTCGATCAGCGAGCAGGTGATGGGGCTGCTGCGCGGGCTGTCGCCGCTGGTGGAGCCGCTCAGCCTGGACGAGGCGTTCGTGGATCTGGAGGCCGCCGGGGCGGCCGGGGACGCGGTGGCGGCGCGGCTGGTGGGGGAGAGGCTGCGCGCGGACATACGGGCTGTCACGGGGCTCTCCGGGTCCGTCGGGCTCGCCGCCTCCAAGATGCTCGCGAAGATCGCCTCCGAGCAGGCCAAGCCCGACGGGCTGGTGCTGATCGAGCCGGGCACGGAGCGGGCGATGCTGGGGCCGATGCCGGTGCGGATCCTGCCGGGGGTGGGGCCGGCGACCGGGGACCATCTGCGGCGGGCCGGGATCACCACGGTCGACGAGATCGCCGAGGCCGGGGAGGACGAGCTGGTCCGGCTGCTCGGCAAGGCCCATGGGCACGCGCTGTTCGCGATGGCGCTGGCGCACGACGAGCGGCCCGTGGTGGCCGAGCGGGAGACCAAGTCGGTGTCGGTCGAGGACACCTACGACGTGGACATCCACGACCGGCTGCGGGTGGGTCTTGAGGTGCAGCGGCTGGCCGACCGGTGCGTGCGGCGGCTGCGGGGGGCCGGGCTGTCGGGGCGGACCATCGTGCTGAAGGTGCGGCGGTACGACTTCTCGACGCTCACCCGGTCGGAGACGTTGCGGGGGCCGACCGACGATCCGGCGGTGGTCCGGGAGGCGGCCGCCCGGTTGCTGGACTCGGTGGACACGACGGGGGGTGTGCGGTTGCTGGGGGTGGGGGTGTCGGGGCTGGCCGACTACACGCAGGAGGACCTGTTCGCGCAGGCGGCGGCCGGGGAGGGGGCGGCGGATTTCGTGGCGGAGGAGGACGTCCCGGAGCCGGTGACGCAGGAGGAGGCCGTCGCCGAGCGGCGGTGGCCCGCGGGGCACGACGTGCGGCATGCCGAGTACGGGCACGGATGGGTGCAGGGTAGTGGGCTGGGGCGGGTGACGGTTCGGTTCGAGACGCCGGCGGCGGTGGGACCGGGGAGGGTACGGACGTTCCGGGTCGAGGATCCTGAGCTGGAGCCGGCGGAGCCGTTGCCGTTGGTGCCGGGGATTTCGGGGGCCGGGGCGCGGATGTGACGGGCGTCGGGGCCGGGGGCGGGGACGCTCACCGGCGCTGCAGGGTGCCGCCGCGCCCACCCGTGCCGCCCCGCGGCACGCCTGCCCGCGGTTGAATCTCAGGGGCGCGGGAAACTGCGCGACCAGCCCCCGCCGGCCCGCAGCCGAGATGCGACCGGACCCGGTGTCGGCCTCACGCGCCCGCGTCCTCCGTGCCGGCCAGCTTGCCGAAGTCGTGATCCGGATGGCCCTGAGGCGGGGGAGTCGTGTCCAGGCCGTAGTGGTGGTAGAGCTGGAGTTCCTGTTCGGGGGAGAGATGGCGGCCCACGCCGAAGTCGGGGGCGTCTTTGATCAGGGCGCGGTCGAAGGGGACGTGCAGCGTGCCCTCGACCAGTTCGCTGGGCTCCAGGGGGACGAAGGCGTCCCGGGAGAACAGGCCGGTGCGTATGGCCGCCCACTCCGGCACGCCCGTCGCGTCGTCGAGGTACACCTCGTCGATCGTGCCGATCTTCGTGCCGTTGCGGTCGAACGCCTTGCGGCCGATCAGGTTGCGCGGATCGATGTCGGTCAGCACGGGCCCTCCACTTGGTCGCAACTCATCCGTAAGCACTACAAAAGAGCACAATGAAGGAGGCGGCCACTCGAAGGCTCCGGTGTTGCCCTCGCTGGTAGGCTGGCAGACGGCTGCTGACCCCGTGCGGGAGAGTCCTCCGGGCAACCGGAGGCGCCGAAGGAGCAAATCCTCCCCGGAATCTCTCAGGCCCACGTACCGCACGGACGAGGTCACTCTGGAAAGCAGGGCGGACGTCGACGGTGTCCGCCCTCACCGACGGTGAAAGCCGGTGCTCCGCAAGGGCGCATCGGTGAAGCTCTCAGGTTAGATGACAGAGGGGGAGGCCGTCGGGGTACCCGTGCCGGGGTACCCCTCGAAGGTCGCGTAAGACCAGGAGGCCTCCGCAATGACCGCCCAGCGCATCCCGCTCTCCGATCTCGAGCAGGGCATTCCCTTCGAGCAGCGCCATATCGGGCCCGATCACGAGGCTCAGGCAAAGATGCTCGCCCAGGTCGGGTACGGCTCGCTAGACGACCTGACCGCCGCCGCCGTGCCGGACGTGATCAAGAACGCCGACCGCCTGGAGCTGCCCGGCGCCCGCACCGAGGCCGAGGTACTGGCCGAGCTGCGGTCGCTGGCGGACCGGAACCAGGTGCTCGACTCGATGATCGGCCTCGGGTACTACGGGACCTTCACGCCGCCCGTCATCCTGCGCAACGTGATGGAGAACCCCGCCTGGTACACGGCCTACACGCCCTACCAGCCGGAGATCTCCCAGGGCCGGCTGGAGGCGCTGCTCAACTTCCAGACCGTGGTCGCCGACCTCACCGGCCTGCCCACCTCCGGTGCCTCGCTGCTCGACGAGGGCACGGCCGCCGCCGAGGCCATGGCCCTGTCGTTGCGGATGGGCAAGAACAAGAAGGGCGTCTTCGTCGTCGACGCGGACGCGCTGCCGCAGACCATCGCGGTGATCCAGACCCGGGCCGAGCCGACCGGCGTGGAGGTCGTGGTCGCCGACCTGAGCGACGGGATTCCGGCCGACCTCGCCGCGCGCGAGATCAACGGCGTACTCGTCCAGTACCCCGGCGCCTCCGGTGCCGTACGCGACATCAGGGCCGTCGTCGAGCAGGCGCACGAGACCGGCGCGCTCGTCACCGTCGCGGCCGACCTGCTCGCGCTGACCCTGCTGACCTCGCCGGGCGAGCTCGGGGCCGACATCGCCGTCGGCACCACCCAGCGCTTCGGTGTCCCGATGGGCTTCGGCGGGCCGCACGCCGGCTACCTGGCGGTCCGCGAGAAGTTCGCGCGCAGCCTGCCCGGACGGCTCGTGGGCGTCTCCGTGGACGCCGACGGGAACAAGGCGTACCGGCTGGCGCTGCAGACCCGCGAGCAGCACATCCGGCGGGAGAAGGCCACCAGCAACATCTGCACCGCGCAGGTGCTGCTCGCCGTCATGGCCGGCATGTACGCCGTCTACCACGGCCCCGAGGGACTGCGGGCGATCGCGCAGCGGACGCACCGGTACGCCACGATCCTCGCCGCGGGACTCAGGGCCGGCGGTGTCGAGATCGTCCACGGCGCCTACTTCGACACCCTCACCGCCCGCGTGCCCGGCAAGGCCGCCGAGATCGTCGCCGCCGCCCGCCAGGGTGGCGTCAACCTGCGGCTCGTCGACGCCGACCACGTCTCCATGGCCTGCGACGAGACCACCACCCGCGGTCAGCTGGCCGCCGTCTGGACGGCCTTCGGCGTCGAGGGCGACGTCGAGACGCTGGACGCCGTCGCCGAGGACACGCTGCCCGAGGCGCTGCTGCGCGCCGACGGCTACCTGGGCCACCCGGTCTTCCGGCAGTACCGCTCCGAGACCGCGATGCTGCGCTACCTGCGACGGCTCGCCGACCGCGACTACGCGCTGGACCGGGGCATGATCCCGCTGGGCTCCTGCACCATGAAGCTCAACGCGACCACCGAGATGGAGCCGGTCACCTGGCCCGAGTTCGGCCGGCTGCACCCGTTCGCGCCCGCCGAGCAGGCGCAGGGCTACCTGACCCTCATCCGGGAGCTGGAGGAGCGGCTCGCCGAGGTCACCGGGTACGACAGCGTGTCCCTGCAGCCCAACGCCGGATCCCAGGGCGAACTGGCCGGGCTGCTCGCCGTGCGCGCGTACCACCGTGCCAACGGTGACGCGCAGCGGACCGTGTGTCTCATCCCGTCCTCCGCGCACGGCACCAACGCCGCGAGCGCGGTCATGGCCGGGATGAAGGTCGTCGTCGTGAAGACCGCCGAGGACGGCGAGATCGACGTCCAGGACCTGCGGGCGAAGATCGAGCAGCACCGCGACGAGCTCGCCGTGCTGATGATCACCTACCCGTCCACGCACGGGGTGTTCGAGGAGCACGTCGCCGACATCTGCGCGCAGGTGCACGAGGCCGGCGGCCAGGTGTACGTCGACGGCGCCAACCTGAACGCCCTGGTCGGGGTCGCCAAGCCGGGGCACTTCGGCGGTGACGTCTCCCACCTCAACCTGCACAAGACCTTCTGCATCCCGCACGGCGGCGGCGGTCCTGGCGTCGGTCCGGTGGCCGTGCGGGCCCACCTGGCGCCGTACCTGCCGAACCACCCGCTGCAGCCCGCCGCCGGGCCGGAGACGGGCGTCGGGCCGATCTCGGCCGCGCCGTGGGGGTCCGCGGGGATCCTGCCGATCTCGTGGGCGTACGTCCGGCTGATGGGCGGCGAGGGGCTGAAGCGGGCCACCCAGGTGGCCGTGCTCAGCGCCAACTACGTCGCCAAGCGGCTGGAGCCGCACTACCCGGTGCTCTACACCGGGCCCGGCGGGCTGGTCGCGCACGAGTGCATCATCGATCTGCGGCCGCTGACCAAGGCGACCGGGGTGAGCGTCGACGACGTCGCCAAGCGGCTCATCGACTACGGCTTCCACGCGCCGACGATGTCCTTCCCGGTGGCCGGCACGCTGATGATCGAGCCGACCGAGTCCGAGGACCTCGGTGAGCTGGACCGGTTCTGCGAGGCGATGATCGCCATCCGCGCGGAGATCGACAAGGTCGGGGCGGGGGAGTGGCCCGCCGACGACAACCCGCTGCGCGGCGCTCCGCACACCGCCGGTGCGCTGGGCGGCGAGTGGAAGCACGCGTACAGCCGGGAGGAGGCGGTCTTCCCCGCCGGGGTGTCCGCCGCCGACAAGTACTGGCCGCCGGTGCGCCGGATCGACCAGGCCTTCGGCGACCGGAACCTGGTGTGCTCGTGCCCGCCGCTGGACGCGTACGAGGACTGACGTACAGGGATCGTGTGACACGCAGGACAGAGGCCCCGCTTCGGCGGGGCCTCTGCCGTGTGCGCTACGCCGGGTACGCGTGCGTCTGGGCCGCCTTCACCGTCGCCCAGACGGGGGCCCCCGGGTGCAGGTCCAGTTCGGCGGCGGCGACCGTGGTGAGGTCGGCGGCGAGGGAGAGCTCGCCGGTCAGGTCGGCGCGGATCTGGTCGCCGTGGATCTCCAGGCCGGCGACCTCGCAGCGCCAGAGGTTGCGGGCGCTGGCGCCCGTGGGGCGGTCCCGGAAGAGGGTGACGGCGCTCGGCGGGAACGCGACGAAGACGTCACCGGCGAGGTCCTCGGTGGTGGTGATCACGGGGCCCGCGGCCAGCTCGACCGTATGGCCGTCGGCCGCCCGGCCCCGGTAGAGGTTGAGGCCGACCAGGTGGGCGATGTAGTCGGTGCGGGGGTGGCGGGCGATGTCGGCGGGGGTGCCCTCCTGGACGACCCGGCCGTCCTCGATGACGATCAGGCGGTCGGCCAGCACCATGGCGTCCAGCGGGTCGTGCGTGACCAGTACCGCGACGGCCTCGAACTCGGCCAGGTGACGGCGGAGTTGGGACCGTACGTCCAGGCGGGTGCGGGCGTCGAGGGCGGCGAGGGGTTCGTCCAGGAGCAGCAGCCGGGGGTGGGTGGCCAGGGCGCGGGCCAGTGCGACGCGCTGGGCCTGGCCGCCGGAGAGGCGGCGGGGCTTGACGCCGGCGTGTTCGGTGAGGCCCATGCGGTCGAGCCAGGCGGCGGCCTGGGTGCGGGCGTCGGTCTTCGTCGCGCCGTGGCAGCGGGGGCCGAAGGCGACGTTGTCGAGGGCCGTGAGGTGGGGGAAGAGGAGGTAGTCCTGGAAGACGACGCCGACCGGGCGGGATTCGGGGGGTGTGCGGTCCAACTCCGTGCCGTCGAGGTGGAGATGACCGGTGGTGAGGGGGGTGAGGCCGGCCAGGGCGCGGAGGGCGGTGGTCTTTCCGGCGCCGTTGGGGCCCAGGAGGGCGACGACCTCGCCGGGGGCGGCGGTGAGGGTGATGTCCAGGTGGAAGGCGGGGCGGGTGACGACGAGGTGGGCGTGGAGGCCGTGAGTGGTGGGGTGCGGGTGCGTGGTGGCCGCCCGGCCTTCGGCCGGGTGCGGGTTCCCACCCGCACCACCTGTGCAGGCATCAGTGTCGGGTGCGGGTGGCCCCTGTGGGGGCGGAGCGCCGTCGGCGGCTGCGTGTGGGTTTGTCATGGGAGGGGTGTCCAGCGGGTTGTTCTCATGAGGCTGTCATCCAACGGTCCCGCAATGCTCCGAGGACCGCGATCGACACCGTCAGCAGCACCAGGCTGAGGGCGATCGCCGCGTCGGGGTCGTTCTGGAGGGCGAGGTAGACGGCGAGCGGCATGGTCTGGGTGCGGCCGGGGAAGTTGCCGGCGAAGGTGATGGTGGCGCCGAACTCGCCGAGGGCGCGGGCCCAGGCCAGTACGGCGCCGGCCGCGATGCCGGGGGCGATGAGCGGGAGCGTGACCCGGCGGAACGCCGTGAAGCGGGAGGCGCCCAGGGTGGTGGCCGCCTCCTCGTAGCGGGGGTCGGCGGCGCGCAGGGTGCCCTCGACGCTGATCACCAGGAAGGGCATGGCGACGAAGGACTCGGCGACCACCACACCTGCCGTGGTGAACGGGAGGGTGATGCCGAACCAGGCGTCCAGCCACTGGCCGACCACCCCGTTGCGGCCGAGGGCCAGGAGCAGGGCCACCCCGCCGACCACCGGGGGGAGGACGAGGGGGAGGGTGACCAGCGCGCGGACGAAACCCCGGCCGGGGAACTCCGTGCGGGCCAGCAGCCAGGCCAGGGGGACGCCCAGGACCAGGCTCACGGCCGTCGCCGCCGTCGCGCAGATCAGGGAGAGCTGCAGGGCCTGCCAGACCTCCGTACTGGTCAGCAGGGACGGGAGGCTGCTCCAGGGGGCCCGGACCAGCAGGGCGACCAACGGCAGGAGCAGGAAGACCAGGGCCACCGCTCCGGGGAGGAGGAGCGGCAGCGGGACGGCGGGCCGGACGCGCCGGCGCCGCGGGCCGCCCCTGCGGGGAGCGGCCACGGCGCCGGACCCGTCGGCTTTCGTCACGGCTTGAGGAACCCGGCCTGGTTCAGCACCTGCTGGCCTTCGGCGGACTGGACCAGGGCGATGAACGCCTTGGCCACCGCGGGGTTCGGGGCGTCCTTGAGGAGGGCGATCGGGTAGTCGTTGATCGCGTTCGCGGACTCGGGGAACTCCACGCCCTCCACCTTGCTGCCGGCGGCCTTCACGTCGGTCTTGTAGACGACCGCGGCGTCGGCCTCCTTGAGGACCACCTTGTTGAGGGCGGACTTCACGTCCTCCTCGTAGGAGACCGGGGTGAGCTTGAGCTTGCTGGCGTCCAGGGCCTTCTGCGCGGCGGCGCCGCACGGCACCGTCTTGTCGCAGAGGACGACCTTGAGCGAGGACTTGGTGAGGTCCTTCAGGGAGGAGATCTTGTCGGGGTTGCCCGGCAGCGTGGCGATCTCCAGCTGGTTGCGGACGAAGGTGGCCGGCGTGCCGACGGCGTCGCTCTTGGCCGTCACGATCGCCATGGTCTTGGGGCTCGCGGCGGCGAAGACGTCGGCCGGCGCACCGCCCGTGATCTGCGCGGCGAGGGTGTCACTGCCGCCGAAGCTGAAGTTGACCTTGGTGCCCGGGTGGGCCTTCTCGAAGTCGGCCTTCAGGGTCGTGAAGCTCTCCTGGAGCGAGGCCGCCGCGAACACGGTGATCGAGCCCGACAGCTTGGGCGTCGCCGCCGACGACGTGTCCGACTTCGTCTTCGCCGACGAGCTGTCGTCGGAGGAGGAACAGGCGCTCAGGGCCAGCAGGGCCGCGACCGAGGCGCCGGCCACCTGGAGCGTCCGCCGGGTCCGGCGCACGGAACGGGTCATCACGAGTGAACTCCTCTGGATTCTATGAACAATCTGTCGCGCCCTGCCGCGGCCTGTCTATCAGCCGCCTGGCGATGATACTGCCGCATTTGCCAGCCGTAAGTCTTCTGTCACATCGCATGAGCTGCATACTTACGGATTGGAGCTGGCATGTGCGTTTGTATGGTGGCGTGCCGCGGGTACCGTCATCCGGGAGGTGGCCGCCCATGACGCTCGCCGAACTCGTCCTCACCGGAGACCTGGCACGACCGGTCCGGCTGACCGTGCCCGACCTCCTGCGCTGGCCCCAGCACCAGGTGCGGGTCAGCTTCGAGTGCGCCACCAGCGGCGTCCAGCACCACGGCTTCACCGGCCCGCGGCTGTACGACGTCCTCACCGATGCCGGACCCGGTTTCGACCCGGGCCGGCGCAAGGACCGGCTGCGGTTCCTCATCGCGGTCTCCGGTGCCGACGGGCACCACGCGCTGCTCTCCTGGGCCGAGATCGACCCCGATTTCGGCCGTGCTCCCGTTCTGCTCGGTGTCAGCATCGACGGTGCCCCGCTGGACCGGGCGGGGCCGCAACTGGTGCTTCCGCAGGACCGCTGCGGGGCCCGGCACATCAGCGGCATCAGGGGGATACGGGTGGACGGGGCGTACGGCGACTGGCATCCAGCGCCCGCCACACCCGGTCGCGCGTCAGCGGCAGCTCCGTGAACCGGATGCCCGTCGCGTCCCGCAGCGCGTTGGCCAGGGCCGGTGCCACCGGGTTGAACGGGCTCTCGCTCATCGACTTGGCGCCCAGCGGCCCGATCGCGTCGGTGGTCTCCGTGAAGTGCACCTCGGTGCGCGGGATGTCGGCGTACTGCGGGAGCCGGTAGCGCCGGAAGGCGGCCGTCTCGACCTCGCCGCGGGCGTCGAGGCGTACGTTCTCGAAGAGGGTCGCGCCGAGCGCCTGGGCCACCCCGCCCTCCACCTGGCCGCGGCACTGCATGGGGTTCATCACCCGGCCCGCGTCGGCCGCGTGCACGCTGCGCAGGATGCGGATCTCGCCGGTGCCGGGGTCCACGGCCACCCTGAACCACTGGGAGTTGAAGGCGACCGAGCGTGGGGTGCCGCCGAAGTGGCCGTCGGCGGCGCACTCGATGCCGACCGCGCGGGCGGCGGCGTACAGCTCCTTGAGCGGCAGCCGCCCGCCGGGGTGCAGGACGGCCTCGTCCGCCAGCCGGCAGTCGGCGCGCGCCACCCGCAGGTGGGCCGCGGCGAAGTCGAGGAGCAGGTCGGCCAGGGCGCGGGCGGCGCGCAGGGTGGCCTTGCCCGCGACCACGGTGCCGGTGGAGGCGAAGGCACCGGTGTCGTGCCGTACGACGTCCGTGTCGGACTGGCGGACGGTGATCCGGTCGACGGTGGTGGCGAGTTCACCGGCCGCGATCTGCCGGTGAACGGTGGTGGTGCCGTTGCCGAACTCGGCCGTGCCGACCGCGAGACCGAAGCCGCCGTCGGCGAGCAGGGCGGCCCTGGCGTCGGCGATGTGGCCGCCCGGCGGACCCGTCGCGATCATCGCCAGCGCCGCGCCCTCGCCGACCAGCCAGCCGTCGGGGGGCGGCTCCCCGGGTTCCGCCTGGGCCCGGCGGACGACGGCGACGCACTGGTCGAAGCCGTAGCTCGCGATGTGCAGGTCCTCCTCGTGGCCGCCGGGGGTGAGCATCGGCTCGCCCGGACCGATGATGTTGCGGGCCTTGAAGTCGACCGGGTCCAGGCAGAGTTGCCGGGCCAGCTCGTCCAGGGCGGACTCGACCGCGAACAGCACCTGGCCCAGTCCGTAGCCGCGGAAGGCGCCCGCCGGGACGGTGTGGGTGTAGACGGAGTAGGCGTCGACCTTCTTGTG
Source organism: Streptomyces fuscichromogenes (assembly GCF_014645815.1). Taxonomy (GTDB): domain Bacteria; phylum Actinomycetota; class Actinomycetes; order Streptomycetales; family Streptomycetaceae; genus Streptomyces; species Streptomyces fuscichromogenes. The sequence goes on from NZ_BMML01000019.1 coordinate 19,134, forward strand.
CGGGGCCCGGTACATCGCCGTCGACTCGCCCACGCTGTGGAACATCACGGCGGGGCCGTGGTTGCCGTACGCGCCGGTGTTGGAGACCACCCGGAGCTGGAGCGCGGTCAGCGTGCCGTCCCGGCGGGCGCCCGCCTTCACGCGGACGGTGAAGGGGTGCCGGGTGGTGGCGCCGTGGAACTGCTCGGCGCGGGTGTACTCCAGCTTCACCGGGCGGCCGAGCCGCAGCACGGCGAGGGCCACGATGTCCTCGACGAGCATCTCCTGCTTGCCGCCGAAGCCGCCGCCGACCCGGCCCGCGACCACCCGGACCCGCTCCGACGGCAGGTCGAAGAGCGCGCACAGGGCGCGGCGGGTGAGGAACGGGGTCTGGGAGCTGGTGCGGACGGTGAGGCGGCCGTCCTCGTCGAGCCAGGCGACCGCGCCGTGCGTCTCCAGGCTGGCGTGCTGCACGCGCTGGGTGCGGAACGTCTCCTCGTGGACGGCGTCGGCCTCGGCGAACCCGGCCTCGACGTCGCCGATCTCGCCGTGCGCCTCGCCGACGACGTTGGCCTGCGGACGGGAGATGCGGGCCGCCGAGGGGTCCTTGTCGTGGACGACGGGGGCGCCCGGGCGCATCGCCTCCTCCGGGTCCAGGACCGCGGGCGCGATGTCGTACACCACGGTGATCCGGCGGCAGCCCTCCTCCGCCGCCGCCTCGCTGTCCGCGACCACCGCCGCGACCCGCTGGCCGATGTGGCGGACCGTGTCGTCGAGGAGGCGGGTGTCGGCGGGGTCCTCCTCGGGGTGCTCGTGGCGGGCGGTGGAGTAGTGCCGTTCGGGTGCGTCGTGGTGGGTGAACACCGCGTGGACACCGGGGACGCGCAGGGCGGCCGAGGTGTCGATCGAGGTGATGCGGGCGTGGGCGTGCGGGGAGCGCAGCAGCTTCATGTGGAGCAGGCCGGGCACGTCGACGTCGAAGGTGTAGCGGGCGGTGCCGGTGACCACCTGCGGTCCGGCCGGCGCGGGCAGGTTGCGGCCGACGGACTCACCGGCGGACGGCTCCTCGACGTGCCGGACCCCGCGCACCGCGTCCTCGATGGCCCGGTAGCCGGTGCAGCGGCACAGGTTGCCCTTGAACGCCCGGGGGAGATCGGCGAGTTGGTCGTCGGTCAGGGCCGCCGTGGTCATCAGGAAGCCCGCCGTGCAGAAGCCGCACTGGAAGCCCTGGGCGTCCAGGAACTTCCGCTGCACGGGGTGGAGTTCGCCGTCGGGGGAGGCCAGGCCCTCGACGGTGGTGACCGTGCGGCCGTCGGCGCGGAAGGCCGGGTAGAGGCAGCTGTGCACCGGTTCGCCGTCGACGTGGACCGTGCAGGCTCCGCAGTCGCCCGCGTCGCAGCCCTTCTTCACCCCGAACCAGCCGTGTTCGCGCAGATAGGTGCGCAGACACTGGCCGGGCCGCGGCTCCTGCTCGTGGCACCGCCCGTTGACCTCGATCCTCACCGGGTCACCTCCCGCCGGATCTCCTCCGCGTACCGGAACGTCATGTGCCGTCGCCACTCGGGCAGGCCGTGGATGTCGTCGAACCACTCGTCGTCGGCGACGGCCCGGCCGATCGCCGTGCGCAGCGCCTTTGCGGTCGGCGGGAGCGGGAACCACAGCCGGACCGGGCGCACGGTCGAGGCGGTGACCGTGAGGGCGAAGGAGCGGTCGACGGGGTCCAGGGTGCCGATCACCAGCACGCCCGAGCGGCCCAGGCCGTAGAGGGAGGCCTGGCGGAACGCGGTACGGCACTCCAGCGCGCGGGCCGGGACGGTGACCGAGCGCAGCAACTCGCCCTCGGCCAGGTCCTTGCGGCCCGCGCCGGTCACGAAGCGCGCGACCGGGACCCGCCGTCGTACGCCGTCCTGGGCGATCAGCAGGCACTCCCCGTCCAGGGCGGCCGTGAGGGAGATCATCGGACCGGCCGGGAGGGCGTTGCAGAGGTTGCCGCCGACGGTGGCCATGTTCCAGATCTTGAAGGAGGCGAGGAAGGCCCGGCAGCACTGCTCGACGAGCGGGGCGGCCGTCGTCGGCAGGGTCCGGGCGAAGCGGGAGAGCTGAGCGACGGTACAGGTGGCGGCGATCTCCAGGGCGCCGTCCGGGGCGCGGTGCACGGGGGTCCAGCCGGTGCGGCTCAGGTCGACCAGGCGGCGCAGCTGCGGCTGGGGCTCGGAGAAGAGGTACGTGCCGCCGCCGAGCCAGGCGTCGCCGGGGCGCCAGGGGGCCGGGTCCCGGGCGTCGCGGATCTCCACCACCGTGTTCAGGTCCATGCCGGTCAGTGAAGCAACGCGTACGGGCCCCGCACGACGGGTGCGGGGCACGGAAAAAGCGCGCCGGGCGGGGCCGGTCCTGGATGATTCACCAAGAGGCGTTCCGTGTCGAAAGACTTGCATTTACGATGCTGTAACTCGTACTCACCTGGTGAATGCGAGGTCGGCACAAGGAGTCTGCGCACATGCACGTCGAACACCTCCTGACGGACCGCTCTCTCGGGCTGCGTCCCCTGTGGGCGCAGGACGCCGCCCTGCTGGCACGGGAGATCAGCGGGGTCACGGTCACGGACCTGGAGGACCCGGCCCGCTTCGTGCGGCCCGGGGAGGTGGTGCTCAGCGGGCTGGTGTGGTGGGCCCCGGGGAAGGCGGAGCGGTTCGTGTCCGCCCTCAAGGACGCCGGTGCCGCGGCGCTGTTCGCGGGGGAGGAGACCCACGGGGGCGTGCCCGAGGAGCTCGTGGAGGCCTGCGTACGGCACGGCGTCCCGGTCGCCGGGGTGCCGGCGCACATCATGTTCCGGGCGATCACGGACACCGTGTACCTGTGGCAGTGGGGCGAGCTGAGCCGCAGGCAGGCGCTGCCGGAGAACGCGCGGGCCCGGCTGAGCAGGCTGCTGGCGCAGGAGGCCGGTCCGGCGGACGTCCTGGCGGCGGCCTTCGCGCATGTGGACCGGACCGCCGCGTATGTCCTCACGCCGTCGGGGCGGACCGTCGCGGCCACCGCGGCGGCCCCCGGGGTGCCGGCGCGGGAGGCCGCGGCACTGGTCGCGGACGGACGCGGGCTGACGGTGTCCGTCGCCGCCGACAGCGTCTCGCCGTACGAGCGCTGGCTGCTGTACCTGCCCGACCCGGACGGCGCGCCGGCCGGGATGCTGCACGAGGTCGCCGCCGCGCTGGGCCGCTGCCAGGAGACCGCGGTCCGGCGCCGGTCGGCCGAGCGGCAGGCCGCCGACGAACTGGGCGCGCTGCTGGCCGGGGCCGGGGCGGTGGAGGGAACCCTGCAGGCCGCGCTCCAGGAGTGCGGCCTGCCCCTGGACGGGCCCTACCGGGTGGTCGTCGCCGACACCGGGGCCCGGCGGCCGGGGCTCGCGGAGGGCGCGCTGGCGGAGGTCGCCGGGCATGTCGCGCCGCGGGCGCCCCAGGCTGCGGTGGGGCGGCTGCCGGACGGGACCGCCTTCGCCGTCCTGCCCTCGCAGAGCATCGGCGAGGCCTGGGAGCTGGTCGCCGGCTGTGAGCCGGGGGTGCCGCTGCACGGCGGGACCGGATCGGTGGCGGCGGGGCCGGGCGAGCTCACCGGGGCGCTGGCGCAGGCGCGTTACGCGCTCACCTCCGCCCGCAGCACCGCCCCGGACACCTCCGTCCTCACCGACGCCGCCACCCTCAGCAGCCTGGAAGCGCTGCTCACCGGGGTGCCGGCCGAGGTCCGCGCGGCCTATCGCCGTACCGTCCTCGGACCGCTGCTCACCGGTGAACGGGCCGCCTCCGCCGTGCTGTTGAGCTCCCTGCGGACCTTCCTGGCCTGCGACGGCTCCTGGGCCCGCACGGCGGAGGCGCTGCATCTGCACGTCAACACCGTGCACTACCGCATGCAGCGGGTGGAGCACTTCACCGGCCGGGACCTGTCCCGGCTGAGCGACCGGCTGGACCTGTGGGCCGCACTGCTGTGCGAGTGAGTGGGCGACCGGGTGGCCGGGTAACCGGGCGAGCGGGTGGCAGGGCGAATGAATGGCGGGGCGACCGGGTGGCCGGACGACCGAGTCGCCGGACCGTCGGGTGACCGGTCGGTCCGGTTGTCCGGTGACCCGGTGGGCGGTCAGACGCGGTCGATGTGCACGTTCGTGGACTTCACCCGGGCGGTGGCCTCCATGCCGACCTCCAGGCCGAGTTCCTCGACCGCCTCCCGGGTGAGCAGCGAGACCAGGCGGTGCGGGCCGGCCTGGATGTCGACCTGGGCGGCGACGTCGCCGAGCTTGATGGCGGTGACGATGCCGGGGAAGGCGTTGCGCACCGAGGTGTAGGAGGCGTCCTCCTCGCCGGTACCGGCCTTGGCCAGTTCGACGGAGAACGCGGCGAGGTCCGCGCCGTCGATGAGCCGCCGGCCGCCCTCGTCACGGTGGGTGGCCATCCGGCCCGCGTCGGCCCAGCGGCGGGCGGTGTCCGGGCTGACGCCGAGCAGCCGTGCCGCCTGGCCGATCGTGTAGGAAGGCATGCAGGTCACGATAGGCCCAGCCGGCGGGGCCCACGGCCAGGGGGTGGGCGGTCAGATGAGGCCGGACGCGTGCAGGACCGCACGCGCGTTCGTGTCGTCGATCTCATGGCCGAGCCGGGTCAGCACCTCGGCGCCCCCGCGCAGCGTGCCGCGCTCCAAGGAGCGGCGGACGCCGGTGTCCAGTTCGTGCCAGAGCAGGGGGTTGGCGTGCAGGACGCCCGGGTCGAGCTCCAGACGGCTGCCGAGGGTGTCGCGCAGGACCAGATGCGCGGCGACGTCCCCGTACTGGCCGACGTAGACCAGGGCGTCGGTACGGACGGTGCGGCGGCGCAGCGGGCCGCGCACGGCCAGCCAGCCGGGGCCGGCCGTGACCCGGGCGGGCAGCAGCATGGTCAGGACGGCGACCGAAAGGGTGACCCAGAGCAGCGCGCGGGCCGCGGTGAGGGTGCCGGCATCCCAGTCCACCATGAGCGTCAGCCCGCCGAAGCCGAGGGCGCAGCCGACGGCCAGGTGCGCGCTGCCGCGCCAGGTGCGGTCGCCGGCCGCCCGGCCACTGCGTCTTCTGTCCGCCATGAGGCCGACGGTAGGTGCCGGTGGGGGGCCCGGAGCGGCCGCTGACGGGGTTCTTATGCAGACCGAGCGGTTATTGACGGGATTCTTACGACCCGCCCGTGCCCCGTTCTCAGCCGGTGTGGACGCGCGGCCGCCGGGAGCGGTCCGGCTCCGCCTCGCGCAGCACCTCGCGGGTGACCGGGGCCACCTCGCCCTGGCCGAACAGGAAGAAGCGCAGGAAGTTGGCGAACGGGCTGCCCTCGGTCCACTCGAAGTAGATGTGCGGGATGCAGCCGGTGTCGTCCCGGACGTGCAGCAGCAGCGCGGCCAGGGCGTTGGGGATGGAGGCCGACTCCAGGGTGAGCACCCGGTAGCGATTGTGCAGCACCTCGCCGCGTACCGCCAGGCCCGCCTCGAACTCGGAGGGGTCGGTGACCGTCACCTCGACGAAGACGAAGTCCTCCTGCTCGGGCATGTCGTTGTCGGCCCGGATCTGGTCGATCTTGTCGCGGTACTCGGCCTTGTCGCGCCGGTCCGGCTCATTGGCGATGAACCGCATCTTGCGGCTGGCCATGTCGCGGATGAACCGTTCCGCCATGTCGTCGAGGGTCACGCTCGTCACGCGCAGTTCGAAGGCGCGGGCGAGGCGGGAGAGCAGCGAGACGAGCATGATGCCGACGATGAAGCAGGCGCCGATCTTCACACCGTCGGGGCGCTCGATGACGTTCACGACGGTGGTGTAGAGGAACACCGCCGCGATGACCCCGAACCCGATCGTCCACTTGCGCTGCCCGGCCTTGTGGGCGGCGATGGTCACCGCGACCGCCGCGGAGCTGATCAGCACCAGCACGCCGGTGGCGTAGGCGCCGCCCTGCGCGTCGACGTCGGCGTCGAAGATCCAGGTCACCAGGAAGGCGATCAGGGTGAAGACGATGACCATCGGGCGCACCGCACGGGCCCAGTGCGGGGCCATGCCGTAGCGGGGCAGGTAGCGGGGCATCAGGTTGAGCAGGCCGGCCATCGCGGAGGCGCCGGCGAACCACAGGATGGCGATGGTCGAGACGTCGTAGACCGTGCCGAAGGCGTTGCCCAGGTACTCGTGCGCCAGGTAGGCGAGGGCGCGGCCGTTGGCCTGACCGCCGCTCTTGAACTCGCTCTCCGGGATCAGCAGCGTGGTGATGAAGCTGGTGGCGATCAGGAACACGCTCATGATCAGGGCGGCCGTGGTGAGCAGCTTCTTGGTGTCCCGGATCCGGCCGGTGGGCTGCTGCTCGGTGTCGCCCGGGTCGCCCTTGACGTTCGGCATGACGGCGACGCCGGTCTCGAAGCCGGACAGGCCGAGGGCGAGTTTCGGGAAGACGATCAGGGCGACGCCGATCATGACGAAGACGTTGCCGTGTTCCTGGGTGAGGGCGCTGGTCCAGTCGGTGATGACGTGCTCGGCGGTGATGACGTGCCAGAAGCCGGCGATCACGACGACGACGTTGAGCGCGAGGTAGATGCCGACGAGGACGACCGCGACACCGATCGCCTCCAGGAACCCCTTGAGGAAGACCGCGCCGAGCAGCGCCACCAGGAACAGCGTGATGATCATCTGCTTGCCGTGCAGGAAGTCGGTGAGATGCGGGTTCTCCACCAGGTGGGTGGAGGCGTCCGCGGCCGACAGGGTGATGGTGATCAGGAAGTCGGTGGCGGCGAAGCCGAGCAGGGTCAGCACGAAGAGCTTGCCCTGCCAGAAGGAGAGCAGCCGCTCCAGCATGGCGATGGAGCCCTCGCCGTGCGGGCTCTCCTCGGCGACGCGGCGGTAGACCGGCAGCGCGCCGGCCAGGGTGACTATGACCAGCACGATGGTCGCGATCGGCGAGAGCAGGCCGGCGGCCAGGGCGGCGATGCCCGGCTGGTAGCCGAGGGTGGAGAAGTAGTCGACACCGGTCAGGCACATCACCCGCCACCAGCGCTGGCCGTGGTGCGCGGGCTCGGGCTGCGCCTGGGAGCCGGTGTGGCCGCCGCCCTTGCCCATGTCGGACAGCCCCTCCAGCATCCAGGCGCGCAGGCGACTGGGAGGAGGGTGTTCGGTCGTGGCCATGGGGTCGGCTCCTGGTGTCCGGCGCGGTGTGTGGTGGGGCGCAGTTCGATTCCGGCCATCACGCGGACGGCGGCACCAGCGTAAGCAGAGAGTGACGCGTGGGCCCACGGATCGAGAGGCGCTGGGCGTCAAGCTTGCGTTAAGAATGCCCTGACAGGCGGGGGTCGGCCATCAGGAAACGGCATCCAGGAGGCCACGGAAGGACGTTGAGCTGTACGGGGGACGGTGGGCCCGTGCGGGGCGCCGACCACCGAGCGTTATCCCGCACGACGCCCGCCGGGCCGGGCGCCGATGTGTCGTGTGTGCGTCGCGGAAGCCGTGGCGGCTCCGCCGCCCGCACCGTGACGAGGTCGCGGCGCAGCTGCCGGTGGACCAGGTTGGCCGACTCGACGGTGCCGTCGGTGAGGCGGTCGCGGGCGTCATCCGGGCGGGCGTCGAGGCCCCGGTCGAGGCCCCGCCGGGAGCCGGGAGCCGGGAGCCCGGAGCCAGGGGCCCGGAGCCAGGGAGCCCGGAGCGCGGGGCCCGGAGCGCGGGGCCCGGAGCCGGTAGCCGGTCCCCGGACGGGACCGACGGGGGCCGCCATGCCCCCGGTCGACCGGACTTCCGCCGACCCGGGACGAACGACATCCGGTCGGCCCCTGCCCGCCAGGGACCGGGCTGCCCTCGCCGCCCCCTTCCTGGCCGCCCTCGCCCGCGTCCACGGCACGGCCGGCCTGGTCCGGTCCGTCCGGTCCGTCCGGTCCGTCCGGTCCGCCGACACCGTCGTCGACCACGTGCGCGGCGAACTGGCCGCGCTGCTCGGCCTGTCCGGCTGCCGCTTCGCGGACGGCATGCTGCTGGGACAGTCGGCGCGGCTGGGCACGGACGGGGGGATCACCGTCGGAGGCCGGGCCCGGGACCTGGGCCGCGGCGGCCGGCCCGAGGGCGAGATCGAGTTGCGCAGCTACGGCAACGGGCACCACCTCAGCCGGTTCAGGCTCACCCCGGGACCCGGACCGGTGCCCCGCTGGACACGGCGGGACCGGCGGGCGCGGGCTGACCCGCGGGAGGCGGGCCGAGGCGGGTCGAGGCGGGCCGTCTTTGACATGCTCTTGACGGACATTTGAACGGAGTGCGGGGGCCGGCCGGAACTGCCGCCGCGACTCGTGCCGTTCTGGCTGATGTGACGTCAACCCTCCCCGTACCAGCGGCATCCGCAGAGAGAACCGGCCACATGGTGATCTGCGGCGACGACGGCCTCGCGCACCGGCTGGCCGTCGAACTGGACGCCGTGTGCGGCGAGGTCGTCACCGTGGTCCTGCCGTCCGCCGACGACGAGCACGGCGCCCGGCTCGCCGCCCTGCACCGCGACCCGGCGTCCGCCGTCCACCTGCAGATCTCGGCCCGCCCGGACGAGGCCACCCTGCGCGCGGCCGGCGTGGCACGGGCCGCCGCGCTCGCCCTGACCTACCGCGACGACCAGGCCAACGTCACCGCGGCCCTGCTCGCCCGCGCGGTGAACCCCTCCGTACGGCTGGTCGTGCGAATGTTCGACCGGGAGCGCGGCAGCCATCTGGAACGGCTCCTCGACCGGGCGGCGGGCCTGTGCGACGCCCCCGCGCCGGACACCTCCACCACCGTGCTCTCCGACGCCGACACCGCCGTACCGGAGCTGGTCGCGGCGGCCGCCGTGGGCCACGGCCACACCCTGGAGGTCGAGGGCAAGGTCTTCCGCGGGGTCGTACGGCCCGCGGGCACCCCCACCCACGTCACCGACCTCGCCACCCTGGCCGTGCTCTCCGGCGCCCACGAGGACGACCCGGCCAGCCAGGACAGCGCCGAGACGGCAGGAGAGGACGGCACCCAGCTGCTGCCGGACGACCGGACGGCGTACCACCGGCAGTCCACGCACGGGCGGCTGATGCTGGAGGAGGTGATCCACCTCGACACGGCCGAACCGGCCCGCCGTGCCTGGCGGTTCCGGCCGCTGCGCTGGGCCCGGGCCCGGTTCGCCCATCTGCCGTGGCGGGTCCTCCTCTCCCGGCAACTGGCCGCCGTCTACGGCTCGTTGGCGGCCGTGGTGGTCGCCCTGTCCACCGCCACCGCGCTCTTCGCGGACGAGCGTCCCTGGTGGAAGAACGTCTATCTGCCGCTGCTGGACATCTTCACGATGGGGGATCCGGCGACCGAGGAGTCGCCCGCCCGCCGCATACTCCAACTCCTCGCCGGCTTCGTCGGGCTCGCCGTGCTGCCGCTCGTGGTCGCCGCGACCATGAACGCCACCGAGGCGTTCCGTACCGCCTCCGTGAACCATCCGCCCGACGACGACGTCAGCGGCCACATCGTCCTGGTCGGCCTCGGGATGGTCGGCACCCGGGTGCTGGACCGGCTGCGCACCACCGGCCACCGGGTCGTGGCCATCGAACGGGACCCGCGTGCCAGGGGCGTCCCGCTCGCCCGGGAACTCGGCGTCCCGCTGGTCCTGGAGGACGCGGCCGCTCCTGGTGTCCTCGAACTCGCCCGGGTCCGGCAGTGCGGCTCCCTGCTCGTCCTCACCCGCGACGACGGCCGGAACCTCGACATCGTGATGGCCGTCCGGGAGGCCAACCCCGGGGTACGGGTGGTCACCCGGCTGTACGACGACGCCTTCGCCGCGACCGTCCAGCGCACCCTGCGCGCGTCCTACCCCGACGCGCTCACCCGGAGCCGGAGCGTCTCGGCGCTGGCCGCGCCGTCGTTCGCGGCGGCCATGATGGGGCGCCATGTGCTGGGGGTCATGCCGGTGGAGCGGGGGTCGCTGCTGTTCACCTGCGTGGACGTGGCCGGACACCCCGAGCTGGAGGGGCGCTCGGTGCACCAGGCGTTCCGGCGGCGGGAGTGGCGGGTGCTGGCGGTGGGGCCGGTCGGCGGCGCCGCCCCGGGACGGCCGGCCTTCGACTGGCGGCCGGCGCAGGGGCGGGTGCTGGCGGCGGGGGACCGGGTCGTGATGGCCACCACCCGGCGGGGGCTCGAAGTGCTGATGACGGGGGTGCGGGGAGGGTGAGGCCGGGCGGGGGGCGTCAGGAGCCGCACCGCTCTTCGGCGGGGCACCGACGGTTGTGGGGCCGTGCGGGCCGGTGGGGGCTTCTCGCGCGGTTCCCCGCGCCCCTTGCGGGAGCCTGATGCCGGGGGACCTGCGGGATCGTCCCGTCGTATGAGTCCCGTCAATGCCGTGTTCCTGGCCGTAAGGGAGCCGTCAACGGCGGTCGTGTCCGGCCGTCGAGGCGGTTTGCTCTCATCGTCAACGTCTGTTCCCGAACCTCATCCAGGAGTTCACGATGGCCGATCTGGCCTTCGTCGTCACCGTGCTCGCGGGTTTCGCGCTGCTGGCCCTCGTCGCCAAGGGGGTGACGAAGCTGTGACCGCCGAGAACATCGTCGGCCTGGTCGTGGCCGTCGCCCTGCTGGGCTATCTCGTCCTCGCCCTGATCTTCCCGGAGAGGTTCTGAGAACGACATGGGTCCCGTTACCGCCGCCGTGCTCCAACTCGCCGCCCTCATAGGCGCGCTGGCGCTCTGCTACATCCCCTTCGGCACCTACATGGCCAGGGTCTACACCTCCGACCGGCACTGGCGGATCGAGAAGTGGATCTACAAGGGCATCGGCGCCGACCCCGACACCGAGATGCGCTGGCCCGCCTACCTGCGCGGGGTCCTCGCCTTCTCCCTGATCGGCGTCCTCTTCCTCTACCTGCTGCAGCGGCTGCAGGGCGTCCTGCCCGGCTCTCTGGGCTTCGACTCGGTCGACCCTGCACAGTCGTTCAACACGGCCGTCTCCTTCGTGACCAACACGAACTGGCAGTCGTACTACGGCGAGCAGACCATGGGGCATGTGGTGCAGACCGCCGGTCTGGCCGTGCAGAACTTCGTGTCGGCGGCTGTCGGTATCGCCGTCGCGGTGGCGCTGGTGCGCGGGTTCGCGCGCTCCCGCACCGGTGAGATCGGCAACTTCTGGGCCGACCTGGTGCGCGGCACCGTCCGCATCCTGGTGCCGTTCGCCACGGTCGCCGCGGTGGTCCTGGTCGCCTGCGGCGCGATCCAGAACTTCTCCGGCATCCACGAGGTCGGGCAGTTCATGGGCGGGTCGCAGCAGTGGAACGGCGGGGCCGTGGCCTCGCAGGAGGCCATCAAGGAACTGGGTACGAACGGCGGCGGCTACTTCAACGCCAACTCCGCCCATCCGTTCGAGAACCCGACGCCCTTCACCAACCTCTTCGAGATCTTCCTGATCCTGCTCATCCCGTTCGCGCTGACCCGCACCTTCGGTGTGATGGTCGGCTCGGTGAAGCAGGGGTACGCGATCCTCGCCACGATGTTCACCATCTGGCTGAGCTTCGTGGCCCTGATGATGTGGACCGAGTTCGCCCACCACGGCGCGGCGCTCCAGGCCGCGGGCGGTGCCTACGAGGGCAAGGAGGTCCGCTTCGGGATCGGCGGCTCGTCGATCTTCGCGGTGTCGACCACGCTCACCTCGACCGGCGCGGTGGACTCCTTCCACTCCTCCTTCACCGGTCTCGGCGGCGGCATCACCATGCTCAGCATGATGCTGGGCGAGATCGCGCCCGGCGGCACCGGCTCCGGCCTCTACGGCATCCTCGTCATGGCGGTCATCGCGGTGTTCATCGCCGGTCTCATGGTCGGCCGTACACCCGAGTACCTGGGCAAGAAGATCGGCGCCCGCGAGATCAAGCTGTCGGCGATCTACATCCTGATCACCCCGGCGCTGGCCCTCGTCTTCACGGCCGCCTCCATGGCCCTGCCGACCCCGCCGCACTCCATGCTCAACCCGGGCGCGCACGGCTTCTCCGAGGTGCTGTACGCCTTCACCTCGGCGGCCAACAACAACGGCTCGGCGTTCGCCGGCCTGAACGCGAACACCGACTGGTACAACACCATGACCGGGCTCGCGATGCTGTTCGGCCGCTTCCTGCCGATGGTGTTCGTGCTGGCGCTGGCCGGCTCGCTCGCCGAGCAGAAGCCCGTCCCGGCCACGGCCGGCACCCTGCGCACCGAGAAGCCGCTGTTCACCGGCCTGCTCGTCGGCGCGATCCTGATCATCACCGGTCTGACCTACTTCCCGGCCCTGGCGCTGGGGCCGCTCGCCGAGGGGCTGGCGTCATGACCACCCGCACGGAAGACCACGAGGACACGATGTCCGCTCCCACCCTTGCGCCCCACCAGGACGCCCCGACCGGGCACAAGCCCGCCGAAGGACGTGTCGGCGCGGGCCTGTTCGACCCCAGGCAGCTGGTCAGGTCGCTCCCCGAGGCCTGCCGCAAGCTCGACCCGCGGGTGATGGTCAAGTCCCCCGTGATGTTCGTGGTGTGGGTCGGCTCGATCCTGACCACGGTCTTCTCCTTCAAGGACCCGGGCGACTGGTTCGGCTGGACCATCAGCGCCTGGCTGTGGCTGACCGTGATCTTCGCCAACCTCGCGGAGGCCGTCGCCGAGGGCCGTGGCAAGGCCCAGGCCGACACCCTGCGCAAGGCCAAGACCGACACGGTGGCCCGGCGGCTGGTGGACGGCGCCGAGGAGCAGGTGCCCGGTACCGAGCTGAGGATCGGCGACCTGGTCGTCTGCGAGGCCGGCGACATCATCCCCGGCGACGGTGACGTCGTCGAGGGCGTCGCCTCGGTCGACGAGTCGGCGATCACCGGCGAGTCGGCTCCGGTCATCCGGGAGTCCGGCGGTGACCGCTCCGCCGTGACCGGCGGTACGAGGGTGCTCTCCGACCGGATCGTCATCAAGATCACGACGAAGCCGGGCGAGACCTTCATCGACCGGATGATCAGCCTCGTCGAGGGCGCGGCCCGGCAGAAGACGCCGAACGAGATCGCGCTGAACATCCTGCTCGCCTCGCTGACCGTCGTCTTCCTGCTGGCCGTCGCCACCCTGCCGCCGTTCGCGGACTACGCCGGCACCCACCTGACCATGGTCGTACTGGTCGCCCTCCTGGTCTGTCTGATCCCGACCACCATCGGCGCGCTGCTCTCCGCGATCGGTATCGCGGGCATGGACCGGCTGGTGCAGCGCAACGTGCTGGCCATGTCGGGCCGTGCGGTGGAGGCCGCCGGCGACGTCTCCACCCTGCTGCTCGACAAGACCGGCACCATCACCCTCGGCAACCGCCAGGCCTCCGAGTTCGTGCCGGTGCGCGGGACCACCGAGGCCGAGGTGGCCGACGCCGCCCAGCTGTCGTCGCTGGCCGACGAGACCCCCGAGGGCCGGTCCGTCGTCGTACTGGCGAAGGAGACGTACGGGCTGCGGGAGCGGCACCAGGGCGAGCTGGCGCACGCCGAGTGGATCGCCTTCACCGCCCAGACCCGGATGTCGGGTGTGGACGTGGACGGGCGGAAGATCCGCAAGGGCGCCGCCGGTTCGGTCCTCGCCTGGGTCCGCGAGCAGGGCGGCACCGTCGCCGAGGACGCGGGCCCCCTTGCCGACGCCATCTCCCAGGCCGGCGGCACCCCGCTGCTCGTCGCGGTCGAGGACGCCGAGGGCGCCCGGGTCCTGGGCGTCATCCACCTCAAGGACGTCGTCAAGGAGGGCATGCGCGAGCGGTTCGAGGAACTGCGCCGCATGGGCATCAAGACCGTCATGATCACGGGCGACAACCCGCTGACCGCCAAGGCGATCGCCGAGGAGGCGGGTGTCGACGACTTCCTCGCGGAGGCCACGCCCGAGGACAAGATGGCGCTCATCAAGCGGGAGCAGGCGGGCGGCAAGCTGGTCGCGATGACCGGCGACGGCACCAACGACGCACCGGCGCTGGCCCAGGCGGACGTCGGCGTGGCGATGCACACGGGTACGTCGGCCGCCAAGGAGGCCGGCAACATGGTCGACCTCGACTCCAACCCGACCAAGCTCATCGAGATCGTCGAGATCGGCAAGCAGTTGCTGATCACACGGGGTGCGCTGACCACGTTCTCCATCGCCAACGACGTGGCGAAGTACTTCGCGATCATCCCGGCGCTGTTCGCGGCCGTGTACCCCGGTCTGGACAAGCTCAACATCATGGGCCTGTCCTCGCCGGACTCCGCGATCCTGTCGGCCGTCATCTTCAACGCCCTGATCATCGTCGCGCTGGTGCCGCTGTCCCTGAAGGGCGTGCAGTACCGGCCGGTGAGTGCGGACAAGATGCTGCGCCGGAACCTGACGATCTACGGCATCGGCGGGCTGATCGCCCCCTTCATCGGCATCAAGATCATCGACCTGCTCATCTCCCTCGTCCCCGGGCTGTAATTTTTTGAAAGCGTGTTGATCGCCATGAACAACTCCGTTACGAACACTGCCCGGTTGCTGGGTGCGGGTCTGCGGGCGCTGCTCGTGCTGACCCTGGTGACGGGCGTCATCTACCCGCTCGTGGTCACCGGCATCGCCCAGGCCGCGTTCCACGACAAGGCGAACGGCTCCGAGACCAAGTCGCAGGGCAAGGTCGTCGGTTCGTCCCTGATCGGACAACAGGGCTACAGCCTGGACTACTTCCAGGGCCGTCCGGCGAACGGGCTCGGCAGCAACAGCGTCAACACCCGGTACAAGCTGATCCTTTCGGGCGCGACCAACCTCGCCGCCGACAACAAGGTGCTGATCCGGCAGGTGCAGGCCGCCAGGGCCGCGGTCGTCAAGGACAACTCGGTGCCCGGCTACCCGGTCACACCGTCCCAGGTGCCCGCCGACGCCGTCACCTCCTCCGGCTCCGGACTGGACCCGGACATCTCCCCGGCGTACGCGCAGCTCCAGGTGCGCCGGGTGGCCGAACGCAACCACCTGCCGGTCACCTCGGTCGAGAGGCTGGTGAAGGACCACACCACGGGCCGCACCCTCGGCTTCGTCGGGGAGCCCCGGGTGAACGTCCTCGAACTCAACATCGCACTGAAGGATCTGACCAGGGGCAGCTGATGACCCGCGTGCTGGTCGTGGAAGACGACCCCCAGCTGGTACGGGCACTCGTGATCAACATGCAGGCACGCCGGTACGGAGTGGACGCGGCGCCCGACGGCGCCACGGCCCTCCGGCTGGCGGCCGCGCGTCAGCCCGACGTGGTGATGCTCGACCTCGGACTGCCCGACATGGACGGGGTCGACGTCATCAGGGCGCTGCGCGGCCGGACCCGCGTACCGATCCTGGTGCTGTCGGCACGGCAGGCCTCCGAGGAGAAGGCGGCCGCGCTGGACGCGGGCGCCGACGACTACATCACCAAGCCGTTCAGCATGGACGAACTCCTCGCCCGGCTGCGGGCCGCGGTCCGCCGCACCGAGGACGTGCCGCTCGTCCCCGGGACCACCCTGGTGGAGACCGACGGCTTCACCATCGACCTGCTCGCCAGGAAGGCCGTACGCGCGGGCCGCGACGTGCGCCTCACCCCCACCGAGTGGCACCTGCTGGAGATCCTGGTCACCAACCCCGGCCGGCTCGTCACGCAGCAGCACCTGCTGCGTGAGGTGTGGGGGGTGTCGCAGCGCGACAGGACCAACTACCTGCGGGTCCACATGGCCCAGCTCCGCCGCAAGCTGGAGGCGGACCCCTCGCACCCCCGGTATCTGATCACCGAGCCCGGCACGGGCTACCGCTTCGAAGGATGACATGGCACGCGGCAATGCTGCACGGCCTGGAGGAACTCCCGCGCCGCGAACTGGAGTACCGGGGCGCGGTGTTCACGGAGATGGACGTCGACGCCGTGCTCGCGCGCCGCCCCCCGGGTCGCCCTCGTCGACGAACTCCCGCACACCGACATCCCCGGCTCCCGCAACGCCAAGCGCCGGCAGGACGTCGAGGAACTGCCGGCGCACCCACCAGGCGTCGTCACCGGACATGTCTCCACCGTTCTTCCGCAGCCGGCCGGACGGGTACCCCGATCCGGTTGTTGCATCACACTGCGCCGAACGGGTGATCGCCAGTGCCCGGGGAGCTTCCTGGCACGCCTCTGACAGCCGCTGTGACCACCGCCACCAGCGCCGAAGGGCAGGTGGCCGGTGTCCCGTCAGCATCCCTGCCCCCAGGAGGCGGCGGCCTTCGGACATGACCGCCCCCGGACATGACCGCCCCCGGGCCCGGCCAGGTCGGCGGCTCGTGGGCTGCGCCTGACCGGGCGGCCGCTGACACTGGTGGCGACCCGTCCCTTCCGGCCCCGATGAGGTCCCGATGGTGTATGGCCTGGCACGCCGTGAACTGAGACCGAGGGTTCCGCTGCGTCCGGGCGAGGGCGACAAACACCGTCTGACCAGTCTGGAAGGCCTGGCCGCGCTCTCTCTGGACGCGCTCAGCTCGGTGGCGTACGGCCCCGAGGCGATCGTGCTGGCCCTGGTGGTCGCCGGCACCGGCGCGCTCACCGCCACCCTGCCCATCACCCTCGCGATCACCTTCCTGCTCGCGGCGCTCGTCGTCTCGTACGGCCAGGTCATCGCCGTACACCCGGACGGCGGTGGCGCCTACGCCGTCGCCAAGGCCGATCTCGGCGCCACCGCGAGCCTGCTGGCCGCCGCCAGCCTGGTCGTCGACTACGTGCTCACCGTCGCCGTGAGTCTCGCCGCGGGCGCCGACGCGCTCGCCTCCGCCTTCCCGGCCCTCGCCGGCGACAAGCTGCTCGTCTGTCTGGTCGGTCTGGCCCTGCTGGCGGCCGTGAACCTGCGGGGCGTCACCGAGAGCGCCCGGGTGCTGATGCTGCCGACCGTCCTCTTCGTCGTCGCGATCCTCGGGGTGATCCTGCTCGGCCTGCTGCGCGCGCACCCGCTCGCCGTCGTCGGCACCGCCCGTCCCGTGCACGCGACCGAGGCGCTGACCGCGCTGGTGGTCCTCAAGGCGTTCTCGTCCGGCTGCTCGGCCCTGACCGGTGTCGAGGCCATCGCCAACGCCGTGCCGACCTTCCGGGAGCCGAGGGTCAGACGCGCCCAGCGCACCGAACTGATGCTGGGGGCGCTGCTGGGCACCATGCTGATCGGGCTGGCCGTCCTGATCCACCGCGACCGGGTGGCCCCGCGCGGCGGGGTGACCGTCCTCGCCCAGCTCACCGCGGGCGCCTACGGCACCGGCTGGCCCTACTACGCCACCAACCTCGTCGTCACCCTCGTCCTCGGGCTGGCCGCCAACACCAGCTTCGGCGGCCTGCCGGTGCTGATGAGCCTGCTCGCCCGCGACCACCGGCTGCCCCACCTCTTCGGCCTGCGCGCCGAACGCCCGGTCTACCGCTACGGCGTGGTCGCCCTCGCCCTGCTGGCCGCGCTCCTCCTGCTGGCCACCGACGCCGACACCCACCGGCTGCTGCCGCTCTTCGCCATCGGCGTCTTCATCGGCTTCACCCTCAGCCAGCTCGGCCTGGTCCGGCACTGGGCGGCCCGGCGCCCGCCCGGCTGGAGACGCCGTGCGCTGATCAACGGCACCGGTGCCGTGCTCACCACCCTGGCCGGCGTCATCCTGCTGTTCAGCAAGTTCCTGTCGGGCGCCTGGGTGGTCGTGCTCGCCGTACCCCTGCTGATGCTGCTGTTCGCCCGGATCCAGCGCTACTACACCGAGGTGGGCGAGGAACTGGGCCTCGGCCGGATCCCGGAACCGCCGCCCCGGCGCACCGCCAGCCTGGTGATCGTGCCGATCGGCGAGGTCAGCGAGCTCGCCCGGCACGCCGTCGGCGCCGCCCTCGCCCTCGGCGACGAGGTGGTCGCGGTCGCGGTGCACGCCGACCCGGCCAGGTCCCGGGCCCTGGAGGAGGCCTGGGCGCGCTGGGACCCGGGCGTGCGCCTCGACATCATCGACAGCCCGCACCGCTCGCTGGTGCAGCCCGTCGTCGCCTACGTGCAACGGGCGGCGGCGGACGGCCGCCAGGTCGCCGTCCTCATCCCCGAGGTGGAGCCGAGGCACCGGCGCTACGAGATCCTCCAGAACCAGCGCGGCCTGCTCCTCGCCACCGTCCTGCGGGCCCGCACCGACGTCGTGGTGTGTCTGCTGCCGTACCGGTTGAAGCTGTGACCGCCGCCTTGTCGGAGCTCGGACGGACTCCTACAGTGCGCCCCGTAATGTTCGCCGACCGTGCCGAAACTTTCGGTGCGGCCTGGGGAGGGGTACACCTATGCAGGACCCGCGCATGCGGACGTACGACAACCCGGTCATCCCCGGCTTCCACCCGGACCCGAGCGTGTGCCGGGTCGGGGCGGACTACTACCTCGTCTGTTCCAGCTTCGAGTACTTCCCCGGCGTCCCGCTCTTCCGCAGCCGGGACCTGGTGCACTGGCGGCAGCTCGGCAACGTCCTCGACCGGCCGGGGCAGTTGACGCTGCCGGACGACACGCCGGCCTCGGGCGGTGTGTACGCCCCGACGATCCGGCACCACGACGGGCTCTTCCACGTCGTCACGACGAACGTCAGCGGCGGAGGCAACTTCCTCGTGACCGCCGAGCGGCCCGAGGGGCCCTGGTCCGACCCGGTGTGGATCGACGTCCCCGGCATCGACCCGGACCTCGCCTGGGACGAGAACGGCGACTGCTGGTGCGCGGTGGCGGGGGTCGCGGTCGCCCGGATCGACACCCGGACCGGGAAGGTGCTGGAGGGCCCGCTGCCGATGTGGTCCGGGACCGGGCTGCGCGACCCCGAGGCACCGCATCTCTACCGGATCGACGGGTGGTGGTACCTGCTGGTCGCCGAGGGCGGCACCGCGCTCGGCCACGGGGTGTCCGTGGCCCGCGCCCGCTCGCCGCGCGGGCCCTGGGAGCCCGCGCCCGGCAACCCGCTGGTCTCGCACCGGGGCACCCGGGAGCCGGTCCAGAGCACCGGACACGCCGACCTGGTCCGGGCGGCCGACGGCAGCTGGTGGGCGGTGCTGCTCGGCACCCGGCCGCGCGGCTGGTTCCCGGAGTTCCATGTGCTCGGCCGGGAGACCTTCCTGGCCCCGGTGACGTGGGTGGACGGCTGGCCGCGGATGGGCCCGGTCCGGGCCCGGCACGGGGCGCCGGCCGCCCGGCACCCGGTCGAACAGCCGCCCGCGCGGGACGACTTCACGGCCCCGGCCCTCGCGCCGCACTGGATCTCCCCGCGCAGCCGGCCGGACGGGTCCTGGTCGCTGGCCGAACGGCCCGGGTGGCTCACGCTCACGGCCACCGGGGACACCCTGGACCGCGCCGGGCACACCTTCGTCGGCCGGCGCCAGCAGCACGCCGACTGCCGGGCCGCCGCCCTGCTCGACCCGGGCCCGGGACGCGCGGGCCTGTCGGTCCGCATCGACGAGGCCCACCACTACGACCTGGAGGTGGGCGGGGGAGTGGCGAGCGCGGTCGCGCGGATCGGGCCGCTGCGGCAGCGGCTGGCCGAACTCGTCGTGCCGCCGGGTCCGTTGACCCTCGTGGTGGAGATCCGTACGACCCGGGTGCCACCGCCCACCGCGACCGCCCCCGGCCAGGACGACGGGACCGGCGTGCGCCCCGCCGGGCCCGATGCCGTGACCCTTTCGGTGGAAACGTCCGACGGTGTCGTTCGGCTGGCCGAACTCGACGGCCGGTACCTCTCCACCGAGGTGGCGGGCGGGTTCACCGGCCGGGTCGTCGGCATGTACGTCACCGAGGGCCGGTCCGCCTTCGACTGGTTCGAATACGTGCCCATCAGCTGATGCGCGACACCTTGACGCTCCTGATCCGCCTTTCTAGAGTCGCCGTTCGGAACGTTCGGTGAAAATACCGAATGTTTCGAAAACGGCGGCCCCCAGAGCACCACCGAACCAGGACGGCGTCGGTCGTCCCGTATCCCAAGGAGCGCAACATGGGCGACCCGGCACTGTCCCGACGCGGCTTCCTGACGGCCACCGCGGCCGCCGGGCTGGGCATGACCGCCCTCAGCGGGTGCGGCGGCGGCTCGGACTCGGGGTCGTCGGGAACCACCACCGTCGAGTGGTGGAACATCTCCACGACCGAACCGGCCAAAAGCGTCTGGGCGGCCCTCGCCAAGAAGTTCGAGGCACAGAACCCCAAGGTGAAGATAAAGATCGTCCAGCTGGAGAACGACGCCTACAAGACCAAGATGACGGCCCTGACCGCCTCCGGGAAGCTCCCCGACATCTTCCACACCTGGGGCGGCGGCGTCCTCCAGCAGCAGGTCGACGCCGGGCTGGTCAAGGACCTCACCGCCCCCACCAAGTCCTGGGCCGACGGCCTGCTCCCGGTCGCCAAGCAGCCGTACCTCCTGGACGGCAAGACCTACGGCATCCCCTTCGACATCGGCATGGTCGGCTTCTGGTACAACAAGGCGCTCTTCAAGAAGGCCGGCATCAGCGCGCCCCCGGCCACCTGGAGCGCCTTCCTCGACGCCGTGAAGAAGCTGAAGGCCGCCGGTGTCACCCCCCTCGCCCTGGCCGGCAAGGAGAGCTGGACCGGCATGTACTACTGGGCCTACCTCGCGATGCGCACCGCCGGCATCGCCGCCCTCAAGAAGGCGAACGACGACAAGGACTTCACCGGCGCCGGGTTCGTCGAGGCCGGACAACACCTGAAGGACCTCGTCGCCCTCCAGCCCTTCCAGAAGGGGTTCCTGGGCGCCGCCTACTCCAGCCCGACCGGCCAGGCCGCCTCCGTCGGCAACGCCAAGGCCGCGATGGAGCTGATGGGCCAGTGGGCCCCGAGCGTCGAGGCCGACGCCGGCAAGGGCATCGGCGCCGACCTCGGCTTCTTCCCGTTCCCGGCCGTCGAGGGCGGCCAGGGCACCGTCACCGAGGTCTTCGGGGGCGGCGGCGGACACGCACTGCGCGCCGACGCCCCGCAGGCCGCCGTCGACTTCCTGAAGTTCTTCGCCTCCGAGACGACGGACGTGGAACTGGTGAAGAAGACCAGCGTGCTGCCCGTCGTACCGGCTGCCGAGAGCGCGCTGAGCGACGCCAACCTCAAGCTCGTGCAGGCCCAGTTGAAGGCCGCCACCGGCTTCCAGCTCTACCTCGACCAGGCCTACGCGCCCGCCGTCGGCCAGCAGGTCAACGACAGCGTGGCCGGGCTGATCGCCGGATCCAAGTCGCCCCAGGACGTCACCCAGGCGATCACCAAGACCGCGAAGGAAGAGCAGTAGGCCGCCCGATGACCTCGACCTACCTGCCCGGCACGCGGCCGGGGCCGGACGCCGCGCCGCGCCCGCTCCCGCCCGCGGGCCGGGCGCGCACCCGGCGCCGGCTGCTGCACTGGCTCACCGCGATGGGCTTCCAGCTGCCCGCCCTCGTCCTGTTCGGCGTGCTCGTCCTGCTGCCGATCCTGTTCGCGCTGTACGCCTCGTTCTTCCGCTGGGGCGGCTTCGGCATGCCCTCGGACTACACCGGCGCCGACAACTTCACCCGACTCCTCCAGGACGACGTCTTCCTCGGCGACCTGTGGCGCTGCCTGCTCCTGGTCGTGCTGTCGCTGGCGCTGCAACTGCCGTTCGCCCTCGCCATGGCGGTCCTGCTCAACCAGCGGATCCGCGGCCGGGCCGTCTACCGGATGCTGTTCTTCGCGCCGTACGTGCTCTCCGAGGCGATCACCGGCGTGCTGTTCGGCATGATCTTCGCCCCCGACGAGGGGCTCGCCGACCACCTGCTGAGCGACATCGGCCTCGGCGCGCTCGGCGGGAAGTGGTTCGCCGACCCCTCCACCGTCATGGCCACCCTCTTCCTGGTCATGACCTGGAAGTACTTCGGCTTCCACATGATGCTCTACCTGGCCGGACTCCAGTCCATCCCGGCCGAGCTGACGGAGGCCGCGACCGTCGACGGCGCCTCGCCCTGGCAGCGCTTCCGGCACGTCACCCTGCCGCTGCTCGCCCCCACCCTGCGGATCAGCGTCTTCCTGTCGGTGATCGGCTCCATCCAGCTCTTCGACCTGGTGTGGGTGGTCACCGCGGGCGGCCCCGACCACCACTCGGAGACCATGGCCGTGACCATGTTCCAGTACGGCTTCAAGCGCTACCAGGTCGGCTACGCCAGCGCGATCAGCGTCGCCATGTTCGGCGTCAGCCTCGTCTTCGCCCTCGCCTACCAGCGGTTCGTGCTCCGCCGCGACCTGGCGGGCGCCACCACGAACATGCGGGGGGACGGCGCATGAACGGCAGCCGCAAGACCGTACGGACACTTCCGCTGCACCTGGTCCTCGTCGTGGTCGGCGCGCTGATGGTCGTACCCCTGCTGTACGCCCTGCTCTCCGGGTTCAAGACGACCAGCGAGCTGTCCCGCAACCCGGTCGGGCTGCCCGAGTCCTGGATCACCTCCAACTACACCGGCATCCTCGGCTCCGGCGCGTTCTGGCGGCTGGTCGGCAACAGCACGCTGATCGCCGTCGCCACCACCGTCCTGGTGGTCGCGGTCTCGGCACTCGCCGCCTTCTCCTTCGCACGGTTCGCGTTCCGCGGGCGGGAAGTGCTGTTCACCGTGTTCACGATGGGCCTGATGTTCCCCTTCGCGGTGGCCGCCCTGCCGCTCTTCCTGCTGCTGCGCTCGATGGACCTGCTGGACAACCCGCTGGGCGTGATCCTGCCGCAGGCCGCGTTCGGACTGCCGATGACCATCATCATCCTGCGTGGCTTCTTCCGGGAGATCCCCGGTGAGCTGGAGGAGGCCGCGACCCTCGACGGCTGCGGGCCGTTCGCCTTCTTCTGGCGGATCCTGCTGCCCATGGCCCGGCCGGCGCTCGGCACGGTCTCCGTGCTCGCGGTCGTCACCAGCTGGAACAACTTCTTCCTGCCGCTGCTGGTCTTCACCGACCCGAAGTGGTGGACGATCCCGGTCGGCGTGCAGCAGTTCCAGGGCCAGTACGCCACCGACACCGCCCGGGTCTTCGCCTATCTGGTCCTCGCCATGGTTCCCGCCCTGGCCTTCTACTCGGTCGCCGAGCGCCAGCTCGTCGGCGGCCTCACCGCAGGCGCCACCAAGGGCTGAACACCCCCTTCACGCCCCTTCACGGACAGGAGTCGCACGATGTCCCGCACGCGTCTCAGACTCGCCGGTGCCCTCGCGGCCGTACTCGTGGCGGCGGGAGTGGCCACCGGCCCGGCCGCCCAGGCCCACGACCGGCCGCCCACCCTCGCCGAACTGGCCCAGCGCCATGGCCGCTACTTCGGCAGTGCCACCGACAACCCCGAACTCACCGACACCGCCTACACGAAGCTGCTCGGCACCGAGTTCGACATGATCACGCCCGGCAACGGCATGAAGTGGTACGCCACCGAGCCCCAGCAGGGCGTCTTCGACTGGACCAACGGCGACCAGATCGTGAACCTGGCCCGCAGGAACCACCAGCAGATCCGCGCCCACACCCTGGTCTGGCACAGCCAGCTGCCCGACTGGCTCACCTCCCGTGACTGGACGGCCACCGAACTGCGGGCGGTCCTGAAGAAGCACATCCAGACCGAGGTACGGCACTACCGGGGCAAGGTCTACTCCTGGGACGTCGTCAACGAGGCGTTCAACGAGGACGGCAGCTACCGCGAGACCCTCTGGTACAAGACGCTCGGCCCCGGTTACATCGCGGACGCGCTGCGCTGGGCCCACCAGGCAGACCCGCACGCCAGGCTCTACCTCAACGACTACAACATCGAGGGCCTCGGCGCGAAGAGCGACGCCTACTACGCGCTCGCCCAGCAGCTCAGGGCCGCGGGGGTCCCGCTGGACGGCATCGGCTTCCAGGCCCACCTGGCCCTCCAGTACGGCTATCCGTCGACCCTGGAGGACAACCTCCGCCGGTTCTCCCGGCTCGGCCTGGACACCGCGCTCACCGAGGTGGACGTGCGCATGCAGCTGCCGGCCACCGACGAGAAGCTGGCCGAGCAGGCCGCCTGGTACGCCGATCTGACCAAGGCCTGCCTGGCGGTCCGGCACTGCGTGGGCATCACGGTCTGGGACTGGACGGACAAGTACTCGTGGATCCCGGCGTTCTTCCCCGGCGAGGGCGCGGCCCTGCCCTGGGACGAGACGTTCGCTCCCAAACCGGCCTACTTCGCGCTGCGCACAGCGCTCGGCTACACGGGGTAACCGGCCCCGGACACACGTCGGGGCCGGTGCGCACCTTGGGTGTGCGTCCGGCCCCTGCTGGTCACCGGGCGGAGCGGCGGGGCCGCCCGGGAGTGGTGCGCTGGTCCGTCAGGCGGCGGTCACCACACGGCCGGCACCGAGCGGGCGGTGCGGCGCGATGATCTGGCCGTCGGGCAGGAGCTCACCGGTGTCCTCGAAGAGCAGAACGCCGTTGCACAGCAGGCTCCACCCCTGCTCCGGGTGGTGCGCCATGAGGCGGGCGGACTCCCGGTCGGCGGATTCGGCTGTCGGACACGGCGGCTGGTGCTGGCACATGGATAGGGTCTCTCGCTCGGTCGTGGTCATCTAGGTCCCCCGTGCTGATGAGTCGGTCAGAATCCAGTGTTGCCTTCCGGACGTTGCTCCGCAGGGATTTGGCTGCACCGCTTCTCACAGGTTGGAGACGCGTCACCCGCGCGGACGGTTCAACTCGGCCCGGTTGTCCTTTCGGATGATTTCACATGGCCGGATGGGGCTAGTCAGTCTCTTTGGAGCGGTGAATTGCTCGTACGAGCGGAATGGAAAGGAAAGCAGTGCGTGCCCCGCCGCTCGACCGGGAGCGGCGGGGCACGACGGGGGCTGCGGCGCAGATGTCAGGCGGGTGTGATGAGCAGGGGCGCCGGGGTGATCCGGTGGGTCAGCACCGGGAGGAGCTCGGCGACCAGGTGCGGCCGGTGGGCCGCGATGCCGGGCGGGGCGGGCGCCAGCGGCACCAGCAGGTCGGTGGCGGCCGGGTGTCCCTCGGCGCCGTCCGCCGTGCAGTCGCCGTGCAGCCAGAGGGTGAGCATGTACAGGCCGGGCAGGGACAACAGGCGCGGCTGGTACGTCTGTTGCAGGGCCTCTGCCTGGTGTACGGCCCGCTCGGTGGAGGTGATGTAGGGGCCCTCGAAGAAGTGCGAGAAGGCCCAGCCGTCCGGGGTGAGCATCGTGTCGGCCCCGGCCACCGCCCGGTCGCCGCAGCGGATCAGGAAGCGCCAGCCGGCCAGCCGGGTGGCGGACACGCCCTCCGGGGTGATCCGGTCCATGACGTGTACGGGAAGCGGGAGTTCGGGGGTCGCGGGTCCCTGGGCGGTGCGCAGGGACGGGGTCCGGGCCTCGCGGACCGCGGTGGGAGAGCCAAGGGCGGTCAGGACGGAACGCAGTGCGGGCGCGGGGGCAGCAGGGACTTGCAGCGGCATGGTGGGTCGCCTCTCATTCGACAGGCGCGGCGGCGCGAGGGCGGGGGCGGACGGCGCTGTCAGCTCACAGGAGGTCAGAGAGGCGGGGGCCCGGTTCGGTGAAGAGAGATGCGGGCGTTGCCTGCCACACGTCACTCGGACGGCAGGAACCAGGACCGTGGGCGCCAGCCTTCTGCCTTGTTCGCGGAGTTTATACGACGCCTGTTCAGGTGGCGTTTCACCGGGCCGTTTCACAGAACATGGCTAGGCGCAATTCGGCCGTTGATTCGTGCGGAATCCTCCCGATTTCCCGCCCGTCGGAACCCTACTGACCTCGTATGACGGGGCTGTCGCGGTCGGCCGGATGCAGTCGGCGTTTTTCACGAGGGGAACGGGGAACCTGAAGTTGCATACTGTGCCATGCCTCGTGAATGTGCCGCGGGACACATTCCAACAGAGTAGCGGGTACGGGTGGCGCGCGCGACGTTATCGATCGCCTCCGCTGGGCATCATCCCACCTGGACTCGGGACACCGGCGGCCGGAGGTCCGGCCCGCCCATTCGAGGAGGGACGCTTCGATGGGGGAGAAGGTCGTGGCGGGCCGGTTCGACCTGTCCGATCGCCGGCGCTACCGCGAAAAGCTCCGTGACTGTCTGACGGGGCTGGAGCGGCTGCTGGTGGAGAAGCGGTTCGACCGCCCCAAGAACCTCATGGGCGTCGAGATCGAATTGAATCTGGCCGGCGCCGACGGCATGCCGAGAATGTTGAACGGACAGGTTCTGGAACGTATCGCGAGCCGCGATTTCCAAACAGAACTCGCCATGTTCAATCTGGAAGTGAACATAGCTCCACACCGGCTCGACGGCCGGGTTTTCGACCGGCTCGCGGAGGAACTCCGGACCTCGCTGGCGTACGCGGACCGCAAGGCGGGCGAGGTGGCGGCCGGCATCGTGATGACCGGCATCCTGCCCACCCTGGAGCGGGACGACCTGGTCTCCGCGAACCTCTCCGAGGTGGACCGGTACACCCTGCTCAACGACCAGATCGTGGCCGCCCGGGGCGAGGACTTCCTGCTCGACATCGAGGGCGTCGAGCACCTCGTGTGCACGTCGAAGTCGATCGTCCCGGAGGCCGCCTGCACCTCCGTGCAGCTGCACCTCCAGGTCACCCCGGCCCGCTTCGCCGACGTGTGGAACGCGGCGCAGGCGGCGGTCGCCGCGCAGATCGCCGTGGGCGCGAACTCCCCGTTCCTCTTCGGCCGCGAACTGTGGCGGGAGTCCCGCCCCCCGCTGTTCCTCCAGGCCACCGACACCCGGCCGCCGGAGCTCCAGGCGCAGGGCGTCCGGCCGCGCACCTGGTTCGGCGAACGCTGGATCAGCTCGGCGTACGAGCTGTTCGAGGAGAACCTGCGCTTCTTCCCGGCCCTCCTCCCGATCTGCGACGAGGAGGACCCGCTGGCCGTCCTCGACGCGGGCGGGGTGCCCAGGCTCGCGGAACTCGTCCTGCACAACGGCACGGTGTATCGCTGGAACCGGCCGGTCTACGGCATCGCCGACGGCGTTCCCCATCTGCGGGTGGAGAACCGGGTGCTGCCGGCCGGGCCCACCGTCACCGACGTGGTCGCCAACGCGGCGTTCTACTACGGGCTGGTCCGTGCCCTCGCGGAGGAGTCCCGCCCGGTGTGGACACGGCTGCCGTTCGCCACGGCCGAGGCCAACTTCGACGCGGCGTGCCGGCACGGGATCGACGCGCGGCTGGTCTGGCCGCGGCGGGCCCGGTACGGCGGCGGTACGGCGGAGGTGGACGCGGTCACCCTGGTCCGCGACGAGCTGCTGCCGCTGGCGGAGGCCGGGCTGGACGCCTGGGGGGTGGAGCCCGCCGACCGGGACTTCTACCTCGGCGTGATCGAGGAGCGGTGCCGCAGAAGGGTCAACGGGGCCTCCTGGCAGGCGGCGACGTTCCACCGGGCGCTGGAACAGGGGCTGCCGAGGGACGCGGCGCTGGCGGCGATGACACGGCGCTACGCGCAGCTGATGAACGAGGGGGATCCGGTGCACACCTGGCCGGTGGGGTTGCTGGAGCCGGTCCCTGCGGGGTGAGTGAGGGCCGACCGGGTTGCTGGTGAGGGCCGGCGGGGTGCCGTGGGGTCGGCGGCGTGCGGGGTGCGGGGTGCGGCGTGTGGCGTGCCGGGTGAGGTGGGGTGCCGGGTGCGGCGCGGTGGGGGCTGGTCGCGCAGTTCCCCGCGCCCCTTTCGGGGCGTTGTCGCCAGGGCTTGTCGGTGTGCTCAGCCTGTGTGCCGCTTGCGGGGGGCGCTGCTGCCGGCCCCTTGTCCGCCGCAACGGTGCTCAGCCACCGCGGCCATGTCCGGCGGAGTCACTCCGTGCCCGTCGTTCCTGTCGCTCCCGCTGCCACGATCGCCTGGAGGATGACCGTGTGGATCTGCGACGGGTCGTCGACCTGGTGGCCCGAGCCGCCGGTGGCCTCGGCCATCTGCTGTGCCTCCTGTTTCGAGGCGTCGGGGCCGATGGCGATGACGATCAGGGGAACCGGCTTCTGCGGGTCGCTCAGCCGGCGCAGGTTGCTGAGCAGCCGGGTGCGGGAGATGCTGCCCGGGTCCTGGTTCTCGCCGTCCGTGAGGACGACGAGGGCGTTGAACCTGCCCTTGGCGTAGGTGGCCGTCGCCTCCCGGTACGCGGCCAGCGTCGTGTCGTACAGGCCCGTCGCGCCGTTCGGGACCGGCTTGAGGTCGCTGAACGCCGAGGACAGGAGGTCGCGTTGGGTGCCGGTGCCCTTGCGGTCGCCGAGGCGTTCCGTCGGGACGAGGACGCGGTAGTCCTTGGCGCCGTCCAGCTTGGTGGAGAACTCCCAGAGGCCGATCTCGTCCTCGGGGGTGAAGGTCGCGAGGGCCTGGAGGAGGGAGGCCTTGGTGACGTCCATACGGGAGCGGCCCCCGGAGACCGGTTCGGACATGGACGCGGAGGCGTCGACGACCGTGGTGATCCGGGCGCTCTGCACGGTGATCGTCCAGGTGCCGAGGGCGTCCCGCACGGCCGACTCCGAGGCCGCTGCCACGGCCGGCTCGGCGTAAGGCTGCGGGTCGCTGCCGCCCGCCCGGTCGACCAGGGCCGCCGGCACGCTCTCGTCGTCCGTGCGGAAGCCGTCCTTCGCCAGCAGCGTCCGCTGGGCCGGCTGCTGCACGTACGTCATGAACCGCAGCGCGGCCCGGCTCTCGTCGGTGCTCAGCTCCGTCTCGTCGAGCAGGGCGTAGGGGTAGTCGAGCGCCGGTGAGCCGTCCTTCGGATAGAAGAGGTCGAGGCGCCGGGCGGAACCGGCCGTGGCGTTGTGGGCGAAGGCCGCCTGTTCCGTGAGGATCAGCGCCTGGTTGCGCCGGGGGTTGCCCTGTTCCGTGCCGGAGGAGTCGCGCGGCAGGGTGTCGACGACCTGGGCGTCGGTGGCGGAGACCCGCTGCGAGAGTGTCTTCATCAGCGCGGCGGCCCTGGTGGCCCCGCCCTTCACCCTCGCCGCGGCCGTACCGAGCTGCGTGAGCGCGAGCAGCCCCGCCGCGCTGCGCGCCGGATCGGCCGCGCCCAGCTTCACCGAGTCGCTCCGCGTCGAGGCCCCGACCAGCTCCAGCCAGCTGTACGTCCGGTCGGGCCACCCCAGTGACTTCGCGGCGGCCGGCACCATCCCCACCGCGACCGGTGTCTCGGCCACATTGCCCAGCGAGGTCACCTGGGCCGCCGTACCGGCCGCCGCGACCCGGTCCAGCCACAGCGACGAGTCCGGCACCCACACCTGCGCATCCGGCTTCCGGCCCGCCTGGAGCGTGTCGCTGACCTTGTACGACTCCTCGGCGTCGACCGTGACCGCGATGCACCGTCCGTCGGAGGTGACGTCCTGTGCGCGGGCCCGTTTCGCCGCCGCCGTCAGCGTGGGCGCGAGGTCGGGGGAGACGGCGACCGTCACCCGTACCGGGTCGTCCTGGCAGGAGGCGCCGAACGGGAGCAGACCGCTCCGTACGGCGGCCGCCGTACCCCCGGCGACGACCAGGACGAGGGCGGTCGTGACGGCCGTCGTGCGGCGGCGGGTGCGTGGACGGGGGGCGGCCGCACCCGCCCTGGGTGGATCGGGCAAGCTGTGACGTCCCATGACGGTGGTGCCCCTCCCTGTCCCCCGACAGCCCGGCGCGCACGGTCTTCGTAACTGCTTTCGAGACAGTAGTGGCGCGAAGATGGCCATGGGGCGGGATTGCTCAACTGGAGGCAGGAGTGCAGGTGGAGGCGGACCAGGTGGCCGGTACTTACCCACTGGAGCGGCCGTCGCGGCGGATGTTCAGGGACGAGACACTGCTCGTTCTGGGGCTTTCGCTGGGTGCGAGCGGAGTGTCCGCCCTGATCAGCTTTGTCGGATCGGTCACCAAACCGGGTGGCCTCAAGGACCAGGCGGCGACCCTCAACGCGTCGGCCGCACCGGGCCGCCCCTGGCTGGATCTCGCCTGGCAGCTCTTCGGCATCGCGAGCGCGCTCGTCCCCGTCCTCCTGGTCGCCCACCTCCTCCTGCGCGAGGGCGCGAGCCTGCGCACCCTCGGCTTCGACCGCACCCGCCCCTGGCCCGACCTCGGGCGCGGCGCGGCCGTCGCCTCGGTGATCGGCAGCACCGGAATCGCCTTCTACCTGGCCGCGCGCGGCCTCGGCTTCAACCTCACGGTGGTCCCGGAGGCACTGCCCGAGGTGTGGTGGAAGTACCCCGTACTGATCCTCTCCGCGATGCAGAACGCGATCCTCGAAGAGGTCATCGTGGTCGGCTATCTGCTGCGCCGGCTCGACCAGTTGGGCTGGACGGCCGGCACCGCGCTGGTGGCGAGTTCCGTACTCCGCGGCTCGTACCACCTCTACCAGGGCATCGGCGGCTTCGTCGGCAACATGGTGATGGGCGTGGTCTTCGTCTACCTGTACCGGCGGTGGGGCCGGGTCGGTCCCCTGGTGGTGGCGCATTCCCTGCTCGACATCGGCGCGTTCGTCGGCTACGCGCTGCTGGCCGGGAAGGTGGGCTGGCTGCCTACGGCGTGAGCAGTTCGCCGTCGACGACGGTGACCGCGCGCCCGGTCAGCAGCACGCGGTCTCCGCGCAGCGCGGTCCGGACGAGCCCGGTACGACGGGAGGCCTGAAGCCCCGTCAGATCATCGCTCCCCAGCCGCCCGGACCAGTGCGGCGCGAGGGCGGTGTGCGCGCTGCCGGTCACCTGATCCTCGTCGATGCCGACGTTCGGGAAGAAACAGCGGGAGACGTAGTCGTACCCCTGGGCCGGATCCGCGGCGCGGGCGGTGGCGATGATCCCGCGCGCGGAGTAGGCGGCGAGGGCCCTGTGGTCGGGGCAGAGGCCGAGGACGGTCTCCTCGTCGGCGAGTTCGAGGAGCAGATCCCCGATGTCCGGCCCGGTGTCGAGGACGGCGACGGGTTCGGCCCCGAGCGCGCCGGCGACCCCTTCGGGCACGTCGACCCGGGTGAGCGGGGCGGTGGGGAAGTCGAGGGTGATCGACCCGTCGGCGCCGGCCGAGGCGATCAGCACCCCGCTCCGGGTGGCGAACCGTACCGGCCCCTGGTGCGCCCCCGTGGTGTGCAGCACATGAGCCGTGGCCAGGGTGGCATGCCCGCACAACGCGACCTCGGTGACCGGCGTGAACCACCGCAACGCCCAGTCGGCGTCCCCGCCGGCGGGCAGGGGGTGCGCGAACGCGGTCTCGGCGTGGTTCACCTCCATGGCGACGTTCTGCATCCACCCGTCCTCGGCAAAGCGGTCCAGTAGCACCACCCCGGCCGGATTCCCGGAGAACGCCCGCTCGGCAAAGGCATCGACGATTCGAATCCGCATGCCCCAGACGCTAGGTCCTGCCCCGTGCCCCCGACCAAGGCCAATCCCGGAGCCCTGGACCGATTTCCACCTGGCGCGTGCCGCCCTGCGGCACGCCTGCCCGCAGCTGAATTTTTCAGGGGCGCGGGGAACTGCGCGAGCAACCACGACGGTGTCGCACCGGCCGGGCTGCCGTCGGCTCCCGGGGCGCGAGGCCCCCGCGCCCCGGCAACGAAAAGGGGCCGACCCGCCATCGAGTCGGCCCCCTGAGCGGAACGCTCAGTCCGTGCCCAGTTCCATCGCCGCCCGGTCCAGCAGTTCGTCGGCGTCCGGCGCAGCCTCCCCACGGGACGCGATCGCCTCGGCGCCCCCCTCCGGCATGTTGCCGATCAGGCCCGTCGCCGCCGCCTGCGCCGCACCGATCGCCGGGTTGGCGGAGCCGATCAGGCCCAGCCCCGCGTACTGCTCCAGCTTCGCCCGCGAGTCGGCGATGTCGAGGTTGCGCATCGTGAGCTGGCCGATCCGGTCCACCGGGCCGAACGCCGCGTCCTCGGTGCGCTCCATCGACAGCTTGTCGGGGTGGTAGCTGAACGCCGGCCCCGTCGTGTCGAGGATCGAGTAGTCCTCGCCGCGCCGCAGCCGCAGCGTCACCTCACCGGTGACGGCCGCGCCGACCCACCGCTGCAGCGACTCGCGGATCATCAGCGCCTGCGGGTCCAGCCACCGGCCCTCGTACATGAGGCGCCCCAGCCGCCGCCCCTCGTTGTGGTACTGCGCGACCGTGTCCTCGTTGTGGATCGCGTTGACCAGCCGCTCGTAGGCCGCGTGCAGCAGCGCCATGCCCGGCGCCTCGTAGATGCCCCGGCTCTTCGCCTCGATGATCCGGTTCTCGATCTGGTCGGACATGCCGAGCCCGTGCCGGCCGCCGATCGCGTTGGCCTCCATGACCAGCTCGACGGCGGTCTCGAACTCCTTGCCGTTGACGGTGACGGGGCGGCCCTGGTCGAAGCCGATCGTCACGTCCTCGGGAAGGATCTCGACCTCGGGGTCCCAGAACCGCACGCCCATGATCGGCTCGACGGTCTCGATGCCGTTGTCCAGGTGCTCCAGGGTCTTCGCCTCGTGCGTGGCGCCCCAGATGTTGGCGTCGGTGGAGTACGCCTTCTCGGTGCTGTCCCGGTACGGCAGCCCGTGGGCCACCAGCCACTCGGACATCTCCTTGCGGCCGCCGAGCTCGGTCACGAAGTCCGCGTCCAGCCAGGGCTTGTAGATCCGCAGGTGCGGGTTGGCGAGCAGGCCGTAGCGGTAGAACCGCTCGATGTCGTTGCCCTTGAAGGTCGACCCGTCGCCCCAGATCTGGACGTCGTCCTCCAGCATCGCCCGCACCAGCAGGGTGCCGGTGACGGCACGGCCGAGCGGCGTGGTGTTGAAGTACGCCCTCCCGCCCGAGCGGATGTGGAACGCGCCGCAGGTGAGCGCGGCCAGGCCCTCCTCGACCAGCGCGGCCCGGCAGTCCACCAGGCGCGCGATCTCGGCACCGTAGGTGTGCGCGCGGCCGGGCACCGAGGCGATGTCGGGCTCGTCGTACTGGCCGATGTCGGCGGTGTAGGTGCACGGGACGGCGCCCTTGTCGCGCATCCACGCGACCGCGACCGAGGTGTCGAGCCCGCCGGAGAAGGCGATGCCGACGCGCTCGCCGGCGGGAAGGGAGGTGAGGACCTTGGACATAGGAAGATTATGCATGAGAACGCATGGTCATGCAACGCCCCTGTTGGGTGCCCGGGATCACGAGGAGACGGCGCCGCACAGGGCGTGGTCGATCAGGGTGCTCGCCGCGTTCTCCTGGCCCAGGATGTGCTCCGGGGTGTCGCCGCGTGCCTCGGACATGGAGACCACCGCGCTTCGCCGGCCGTCGTCGGTGACACCGTTGAGCGTGATGTAGCCGCCGTCCCCGCCCTCGTGGCTCCAGTAGGTTCCGCCGCAGCTCAGCGGGCGTTCGGCCAGGCCGAGCCCGTACCGGCCGCCGGGCCACAGCTGTTGGACCTCCGCGCTCACGGGGACGGTCCGCTTCATCTCGGCCAGCTGTCGCGCCGGTAGCAGGCGGCCCGTGAGCAGCGCGCGGAAGAGGTCGTTCTCGTCCCGCGTGGTCGTGACCCAGGAGAGGGTCTCGGAGTCGACCGGTATCTGGTCGGTGACGTCCACCAGGGAGTCCGGGCCGAAGAGCTGGTAGGCCCTGGCGTGCGGCCTGGGCAGGGCGGGCGAGGTGCCCGTCCACCGGGTCCGGTCGAGGCCGAGCGGGCGCAGGACACGGTCTTCGATCACCCGGTGGGCGGGTCGGCCGGTGACCCTCTGGACGATCATGGTGAGCAGGACGTAGCCGGTGTTGGAGTACTCCCAGCCCGCGCCGGGCGGGAAGTCCGGCGGGTGGGCCATGGCCCGCGCGACCAGCTGCCCGGGGGTGTGGACGTCGTGGCGCTGCTGGTGGTACTCCTCCGGCGTGGTGTATCCGGGCAGGTCGTCGTGGATGCCGCTGGTGTGCTGGAGGAGTTGGCGGACGGTGATCCGGCTGCCGTCGTTGCCGTTGCCCCGCACCACTCCCGGCAGCCGGCGCTCGACCGTGTCGTCCAGGGACAGCCGGCCCTCGGCCGCCAGCTGGAGTACGACGACGGCGATCAGCGTCTTGGACGTGCTGGCCATGCGGAAGTAGCCGTCGGAACGGACCGGCCGGCCGGTGGCCAGGTCGGCGGTGCCGCTGGTGGCGACGGACTGCCGGCCGTCGGGCCCGATCACGCGCGCCTGCACGCCGCTGACACCAAGGGCCCGGATCGCCTCGGTGTCCCGGCGTAACTGCTCCGCGGGGGAGGGGCCGGAGGGCCGGGCGACGGCGTCGGCCGCCCCGGCGGTGAGCAGGGTGGTGACCGCGAGGGCCGTGGCGAGGTGCTTCCGCAGGGTCGGAATCATGGCCGAAGGCTAGTTTTCGCCCTCCCCGGGCGCGATCCGGCGTACCCCAGGATCGGGAAGGGGGTATCCCTGACCCGTATCAGTGAAGATTCCGCGATTCTCAGCGAAGGCGAACGGACGGCTCCTCATCTCACCGAAGGTTGAGCGCCTGCTCGGCCTGGGGGCTGGGGGTGCGGTGAAAGCTCTGTCGTGTGCGTACGGCGACGAGGCGTTAGCAGCGTTTGAGCTGGACTTTCTCAGCGGCGGAGAGCATTGCAGGCTCCCTCTGGGAGCGAGTCGGCAGGTTTCCTTCGAGGCCGTCGAACCTGTCAGGCCGTTCCGTTGGGACAAGGAAACGCCGGGCTTCGCCGGCTGGTACTACTCGGTGACCGCGCGGGATCACGTGGGCCATGAGTCGTGGCTGGAGCGAGACCGGTTGATCCTGCTCGACCGCGATCCGCAGGTGATGGCGACATCGTCGCGGCCTTTCTGGCTGCACTGGGACGACGGCCGAAAACAGCGCCGCGAGTGGGCCGGCCGTCCTGATCCGGTGCTCATGGCCAACGTCCGCTGGCTGTCGCGGTATCGCCGGGGACGCTCCGGTCGGCCGGAGGCTGTCGCTGAGCGCCTCCTGGAAGTGTTCAGCGAGCCGAAGGGCTTGTGGGAGGGCACTGGACTGGTCGGCGACCGGATACAGGTTCTGCCGGTGCTGTTCCACCTGCTGTGGTCGGGGAAAATGAACGCGGATCTGTCGGGAGAACTGATGGAGACCGGGAGCCTGGTCTGGGCGAAGGGGCGTCAGCGGTGGGCCGGTTGACGCGTCCGTCGGCTCTGGTGGTCGGTGAGAGAGTCCGATTCGACGGGCAGGTCCGGGCAGTGCTTGAGGTGACCGCCCAGGCCGCGGTCCTGGAGGACGCCGGGGATCCGCACCGGGTGTGGCCTTGATCGAGCTGTTCGAGGCGGAGGATTTTGAGGTCTTGTTCCGCCCGGAGCGGATGCCGCTGCCGGCTTCGTCCGTCCTGGAGGCGCTCCCGGCGGCAGCGGTCAAACAGGCACTGTGGTGGGAGAGCCACATCCTGGAAGTAGTGCACGGACTGCCGCCGGACGCGGAGCCCGGCACGGAACCGCGCGAGGAGTACGGACCGGGCACGTCGCTGCTACCTCAAGGACGGGGTTGCGGGGCTGGCGGATGGCCGCGCGGCCCGCAAGCGGCCGGAGTTCGGGACGGTGGACCCCAAGGTGGTGGACGCGATGCGTCAGGCCATCAAGGAAGGCGTCGACGCCTCCACACGGACCGCGTCCTACCTGATCTGGAGGACGAAGGAGATCCTCAAGCAGACCGAGGAAGGGCAGGCGGCTACGTGGCCGTCCAGGGCCACGCTCCACCGGCTGCTGGCGAAGCTGACGAAGGGCACCCACGCGACCGGCTCGGCCGTCACGCGCCGCTCGAAGGCTCACGGGGCCGCTGCCCCGTTCGGAGAGCTGACGGTGTCGGCTCCGGGCGAGGTCATGCAGATCGACTCCACCCCGCTGGACGTCATGGTCCGCCTTGACGACGGAGTGGTCGGCAGGGTCGAGCTCACCGGCATGATCGATGTCGCGTCCAGGACGCTGTCGGCGGCGGTGCTGAGGCCGACGACGAAGTCGGTGGACGCGAGTGTGCTGCTGGCTCGCACCGTCACTCCCGAGCTGATGCGGCCGGGCTGGGTCGATGCGCTGAAGATGTCCCGGTCGGTTCTGCCGCACCGCAGGCTGCTGACGCCGGACGAGCGCCTGGAGCACGCGGCGGCCAAGCCGGTGATCGTCCCAGAGATGATCGTCTGCGACCACGGCAAGGCATTCATCTCCCACAACTTCCGTGCCTCTTGCCGGTTCCTGGAGATCGACTTCCAGCCCACCCACAAGGGCTCGCCCTTCCAGAAGGGACACATCGAAAAAATGCTGGGCTCGGTGGCCATGATGTTCACCCAGTTCCTGCCGGGCCACACCGGTCGCAACACCGACCGGCGCGGCCGGCACCCTGAGCAGGAGAACCTGTGGTCGCTGACCGAGTTGCAGGACCTGCTGGACGAGTGGATCGTCGCGCACTGGCAGAACCGCCCGCACGAGGGCCTGCGCGACCCCGACCACCCGGGGCGGCCGTTCACCCCGAACCAGAAGTACGCGGCCCTGGTCGAGGCATGCGGTTACGTCCCGGTCGCGCTCAGCGGGCAGGACTACGTCGAGCTCCTGCCCGCGGCCTGGCGGGCCGTCAACTCCTACGGCATCCGCATCAACAACCGCACCTACGACACCCCCGACCTCGGTCCGATGCGTCTGCGTGACTCCGGTGTCAGCGCGAAGCGGGGGCTCTGGGAGGTCCACCGCGACCCCTACGACGTCTCCTACGTCTGGGTACGCAACCACCGAGGCGAAGGCGAGTGGGTCCAAGCGACCTGGAAATACCTGAACCGGGCGCCGGTCCCCTTCGGAGACCTGGCCTGGGACCACGTCAGCCACCAACTGCCCGGACCGGCGTGATTCTGGTCGACGAGATCCACAACATTTCGCTGATGACGCGTCACGGAGCCGAAGCCTCGGACACGTTGAAGCACTTCTCCGAGCGCATCCCAGCGACCTTTGCCTACGCGGGCATCGACGTCGAGTCCGGCAGCCTGCTTTCCGGCACCCGAGGAGACCCGATCGCCGCCCGCTTCACCTCGATGGCCACCCACCCTTTTCCCTACAACACCGAGTGGAAGGCGCTGGTGGCTCAGACGGAGGCGAACCTCGTGCTGCACGAGCACGCACGCGGCACCCTGACCCGCCTGGACCGCTTCATCCACACCCGCACCGGCGACATGATCGGCACCCTCTCCCACCAGATCCGCGGAGCCGCCGTCGACGCCGTCCTCGGCCGCACCGAGAAGATCGACAAGGCGGGCCTGCCGGCCGTCGACCTGGACATCGCGTCCCGCCGCAAGCGCCCGGACGCAGGCCGGTGATCCCGCCGGCCGGGGAAATCCCCGTCGTCCGGCTGCCGTTCCAGGTCCGTCCGCAGAGCGGCGAAGGAGCCCGATTGTTCATCACCCGGCTCGCTCATGCGAACTGTCTTCCGCCCGCCTACCTGCGGAAATACCTCGCCGAGTCCAACTTCACTGTCACAAACCATGCAGTGACCCATCTTCGGTGACACCGATGGCCGTCGGTCCAACTTCGGTGGCAAACGGGCCACCTCCACTGTCACAGATCACTTGTCCCGTCTCTGTCGATCCGGTCCCTGTCTCAGCTGATCTGGTCCGATTCGCTTGGCGTCTCAGCTGATCGGGTCCGTCCGGTGTCCGGTGGGCGGCCAGAGGCGGACCAGCCAGTGCTCGACACCGTACAGATAGCTGCCTCTGGCGGCGCGGGCGTCCGCGCGGCCTCTGCACCACACGGCCATCTGGTACGGGCCTGGGGGGATGGTGAGCTTGAACGCCGCTTCCTGGCCGGACACGCCCGATATGACGGTGAGGCGGCCGGCCGGCACGACGAGGGTCTCGCGGGCGTTGACCTCCCAGGGGTCATCGCCCGGTCCGTACGGCGGTTCGGCCGGCCAGCACTCCAGGTCCACGTACGGCTCGTGGGTCTCCACCGCGCTGGCGAACGTGGCGAGTACGGAACCGGTGCCGAGGGTGACCAGGCTGCCGGGCACCGGCTGCCGGTCCGTCGGGTTCCCCTGCGAGGGGGCGGCTATGTCGACCAGGCTGAACGAGTAGTTCTCGGCGATGACCAACCCGGATGCCACGCCCAAGACGTCGTCAGTTCCCGGTTCCTCTGCTGAGGACATACGTCCGCCTCTCTCCGGCTCTCCGTGAAGGTCACGGCGAGCCGGAGAGAGGCGGAGGCACGTGTCCCACGAGACGACCGTCGCCGGGCGGGACACCAGGCGGACCAGATCATCCGGGACGACGTGCGACATCCGCACACCCCGGACCAGACCAGTTGGCATCCCGAGCCGCTGCCCGTCCCAGCTGATCTGGTCGCCGCAGGTCACGAGCACGGCTTGGGCCAGATCATGTGAGAAGGGACATCACTCCGGTCAGTCATTCGCTGAGACAGATGGGGAGGTGGTGAACCTTCATCGAGACGAACAGTGATCCATCAACCTTCGCTGAGATTTACTCAACCTTCACCGAGGCGGGTCGGTCATCAATCCCCAGCAAGGGCCTTGCCATGCGAACACTTACGATATATCGTTGAGGCATCGCGAACGATACGCGACTGATCAACGATGGAATGGAGTGATTGTCATGCGTTCCCACGGATTCGAGCGTGGACATGGTCAGGGCGGCTCCCACCCGCACGGGCGGGGCGGCTTCGGTGGACGTGACGGCGGGCGCGCGGCGTTCGGGCCCTTCGGTCCGGGTGGCCCCGGCTTCGGTCCCGGCGGGCCCGGTTTCGGACCGGGGCACTGGGGGCCGCGAGGGCGCGGTGGCCCCAGGGGAAGGGCGCGGCGCGGTGACGTACGGGCCTCGATCCTGGCCCTGCTGAAGGACCGTCCGATGCACGGTTACGAGATGATCCAGGAGATCGCCGAGCGCAGCGGCGGTGCGTGGAAGCCCAGCCCCGGCTCGGTCTACCCCACCCTCCAGCTGCTGGAGGACGAGGGCCTGATCGCCAGCGAGAGCGAGGGCGGCAAGAAGCTGTTCTCCCTCACCGACAGCGGTCGTACCGCCGCCGACGAGGGGCCGGACGCCCCCTGGGAGGAGGCTTCCCGCGGGGTCGACTTCGAGGCCCTGAACGAGATCCGCCAGGCCGGCTTCGGTCTGATGGAGGCCTTCGGGCAGGTCTGGAA
Source organism: Streptomyces fuscichromogenes (assembly GCF_014645815.1). Lineage (GTDB taxonomy): Bacteria > Actinomycetota > Actinomycetes > Streptomycetales > Streptomycetaceae > Streptomyces > Streptomyces fuscichromogenes. The sequence continues at coordinate 58,047 of NZ_BMML01000019.1, forward strand.
GACCGGTAGCAAGGAGCAGCGCGAGAAGGCGCTGACCGTCATCAACGAGGCCCGCAAGAAGCTGTACCTCATCCTCGCCGACGAGGACTGAGCCTCGGTGTGCAGGGCGCCCTCCGGATCGCTCCGGGGGGCGCTTTCCCGTGTGGGAGGGCTCAGGCCACCAGGCCGCCCAGCTTGCGCAGCGACTCGTTCAGGGCCGCCGTCGCCGAGTCCTTGAGCTTGCCCGCCATCAGCGACACGGCCGCGCCGGTGAACTCGCCGTCGATCCGTACCCCCGTCGCGTCCCCGTCCGGGGTCAGCGTGTAGCGCGTCGCGACGGTCACCGCCATCGGGCCCTTGCCGCGGATCGCCAGGACCCGCGCCGGCTCCAGCTCCTCGATGGTCCACTCGACCTCGGCCGGGAAGCCCATCAGCTTCATGTTCTCCTGGAAGGTGCCGCCCACCGCCAGGCTCTCGGGGCCGCCCTTGGGAAAGTTGGTGTGGGTCGCGTTCCACTCGCCGTACGCCGACCAGTCGGTGAGCTGTGCCCACACCTTCTCGACCGGTGCCTGGATGCGTGCCTCCGCGCTGACTTCGGCCATCGGGCCACCCCTTCGTGTCGGGCTACGGTGTCGCGGAACGTAGCCGCAGGGCCTCGAACATTCAATACTGATGAACCGTCAGGAAATGTGCGGATCCAGGGCGTCGGCGGCCGCCCCCGGCCGCTCAGCCGACCCGCCGTATGAGCGCCGTGTCGAACAGGTCCCACGCGCGCGGGAACGCGCTCTCCTCGTGGCAGTGCCAGGCGTCCCAGAACAGGTCCGCGAGCAGGGCGTCCGCCGGGGCGTACACCCGGTACACGTACTGCCTGCCGTCGACCGCCGACAGGGCGACCAGCCAGCAACAGCACCCGCGCTCCATGTCAGTGTGGGACGTATGACGGGTGTGCGCCGGTTGCGCACGGGGCGCGCGGCAAGTCGGCGCGCGCCTGGTGGCCGGATTCGGTCTGATCTCATCCGTAAGGAGGAGATTCCGGCCATCCGCGTCCACTCTGCGTGGGACGCGAAAATGCTTCCCCTCGCCGATGACGCGGAGCCCCGGGATTGATGGGGTAGGGATGTGCAACCCCGTATTCCCCGCCAGCCCGCCCAGGACCAGGGCGGTATCCACGCGGACGACGATGCCGGGCTCGGTGCCGAGCTCGCGGCGGTGGTCGCCGGTGCCCGCCGCCGGGCCGTACGGGACGGGGACCGCCAGGTCGACACCGCCCATCTGCTGCACTCGCTGATCGAGTACGACCCCGAGGCGCGGGCGTCCGTCGGCGACGCCCCGCAACTCGCCCGCCTGCTGGGCTACCTCGTGCAGCGCAGCATCGGCTACGGCCTGCGCTGGCAGACCGGCGTCGAGGACTCCGGCGCGCTGCCGGCCCTTCCGCACGCGGGGAGACGGGTCGAGGGCAAGGGCGACGGCGCCTGGTCGCCGGTGGCCGCGGCCGCCCTGGAGTACGCCCGCAGCCGCGCCAGGCGCCGTGGCGAGACCCGGGCCGGCGGCATCGACCTGCTCGCGGGCCTGGTCCTCGACCCGGAGTCCCGGGCCGTTCAGGTGCTGGAGCGGGCCGGGGTGGCCGCTCGCGAGCTGGCCGTGCGGATAGACGGGGACGGGGCGGTCGGCGCGATCCGGGACACCGAGACCGAGAACCGCACGTCCGGCCGCTGAGACAGGTGCCACAAGGGGTGACGCTCATGTCATCCCCTGGCATCATGTCCCGGTGCACACCACGGACAGCAGCCATGGAAAGGGCGTCGGGCTCTCCCTCGCCATCGGGTCGGCGCTCGCCTTCGGCGGCTCCGGCGTCGCGGCCAAGCCCCTGATCGAGGCCGGCCTCGCGCCGCTGCACGTGGTGTGGCTGAGGGTGGCGGGCGCCGCCCTGGTGATGCTTCCGCTCGCCGTCCGCCACCGTGACCTGCCGCGCCGCCGCCCGGCGCTGCTCGCCGGGTTCGGCCTGCTCGCCGTGGCCGGCGTCCAGGCCTGCTACTTCGCGGCCATCTCCCGGATACCGGTGGGGGTGGCGCTGCTCGTGGAGTACCTGGCTCCCGCGCTGGTGCTCGGCTGGGTGCGGTTCGTGCAGCGACGGCCGGTCACCCGCGCCGCCGCGCTCGGTGTCGTCCTCGCGGCGGGCGGCCTCGCGTGTGTGGTGGAGGTGTGGTCGGGGCTGCGGTTCGACGTACTGGGTCTGGTGCTCGCGCTCGCGGCGGCGTGCTGCCAGGTGGGGTACTTCGTGCTCGCCGACCACGGCGGGGGCGAGGGGGCGGATCCGCTGGGCGTGATCGCGTACGGGCTGCTGGTCGGGGCGGGCCTGCTCACCGTGGTGGCCCGGCCGTGGGAGATGGACTGGTCGGTGCTGGCGGGCACGGCCCGGATGAACGGCTGGACGGTCCCGGCCGCCGGGCTGCTCGTCTGGATCGTGCTGGTCGCGACGGTCGTCGCCTACATCACGGGCGTGGTGTCGGTACGGCGGTTGTCTCCGCAGGTGGCAGGGGTCGTGGCCTGTCTGGAGGCGGTGGTGGCGACGGCGCTGGCCTGGGTGCTGCTCGGCGAGCGGCTGTCGGTGCCGCAACTGGTCGGGGGAGCCGTGGTGCTGCTGGGCGCGTTCGTCGCCCAGTCGTCGACCCCGGTGCCGGAGTCGGTGGTGAGCCGCGGCACGGTGAAGGAACCGGTCGCCTCGGCCTGACGCGGGCGCGCACGCGCCGGCCCGTACCCGGCCCCGCGCCCCGGACGGGGCGCGTCGGCTCTTGGCGGGACCCGCCTCAGGCGCCCTTCAGGTACGACGGCACCGCGATGTCCGCCGCCAGGTCCGCGTTCGCGACCGGGGTGTCGTACCCCTTGCGCAGCGGAAGCACGCCCGCCCAGTGCGGCAGGCCCAGGTCCTCCGGGTCGTCGTTCGCGCCGCCGGTGCGGGTCTTGGCGGAGACCTCGGTCAGGTCGAGGCGGATCACCGCGGTCGCGGCCAGTTCCTTCCTGTCGGCGGGGCGGGAGTCCGCGGCCCGGCCCGGCACCACGTGGTCGACCAGGGCGTCCAGCGCGCGGCACTTCTCCTCGGGGTCGGTGACCTGGCGGGCGATGCCGTGCACCACCACGGAGCGGTAGTTGACCGAGTGGTGGAACGCCGAGCGGGCCAGCACGAGGCCGTCGACATGGGTGACCGTCACGCACACCGCGAGTCCGGGGTCGGCCTGGCCGGTCATCCGCAGCGGCCGGGAGCCCGTCGAACCGTGCAGGTACAGGACCTCGCCGACCCGGCCGTACAGCGTCGGCAGCACGACCGGCGCACCGTCGCGCACGAAGCCGAGGTGGCAGAGGTAGCCCTCGTCCAGGATGGCGTGCACCAGCTCCCTGTCGTACGACGCCCGCTCGGCGGAGCGGGTGGGAACGGTGCGGCCGGTCTTCTCGTAGGCGGCGGACCCGGGGGACTGGCCCGGCACGGTGACCGGTACGGCTGTCTCCATTGCGTTCCTCCATTGCACTAGTGCATAATGCTGTTTGTGCTAGGAGAATATCCGATCGAAGGGCGCGGCGCAGCGGAGATTGCGGCCAGCGTCGAGCGCGCGGTGGGTTCGGGGAACCTGGAGCCGGGACAACTGCTGCCCCCGATGCGGGAGTTGGCGAGCAGACTCGGGGTGAATCCCAATACGGTCGCGGCCGCGTACCGCATCCTGCGCGAGCGCGGGGTCATCGAGACCGCCGGCCGGCGGGGCAGCCGCATCCGGCCGAAGCCGGCCACCACCGGGCGGGACCGGATCCCCGTCGACATCCCGGCCGGCGTGCGCGACCTGTCCTCCGGCAACCCCGACCCCGCACTGCTCCCCGCTCTCGCGCCGGCCCTGGCGGTGGTGGCGGCCGAGTACGACCGTGACCCGGTCCTCTACGGTGCCGACCCCGTCGAGCCGGAGCTGGAGCGGGCGGCGCGCGCCGAACTGGCCGCGGACGGCGTGCCCGACGGGCCGCTCACCGTCACCTCGGGCTCCCTGGACGCCGCCGAACGCGTCCTGCTGGCGCACCTCAGGCCCGGTGACGCCGTCGCGGTCGAGGACCCCGGCTGGGGCCGCACCCTGGACCTGATCCCCGCGCTGGGGCTGCGCACGGTCCCGGTGGCCGTCGACGACGAGGGGCCGCGTGCCGACGCCCTGCGCCGGGCGCTGGAGTCCGGGGCCCGCGCCGTGATCGTCACGGCGCGGGCGCACAACCCCACCGGCGCCGCGGTGGGCGCCGCACGCGCGCGTGCCCTGCGGGCCGTCCTGCGGGCGCATCCGCACACCCTGCTGATCGAGGACGACCACGGCCACGGCATCGTGGATCTCCCCCTGCACCCCCTCGCGGGCGCCACCCACCAGTGGGCCTTCGTCCGCTCGGTCGCCAAGGCCTACGGCCCCGACCTGCGCCTGGCCACCCTGACCGGCGACGAGGTCACGGTCGACCGGGTGCGCGGGCGCCAGCGCCTGGGCCCCGGCTGGGTGAGCCGGCTGCTGCAGCGCACGGTGGTCCGGATGTGGGCCGACGGGGCGGTGAACGGCCCCGAGGTGGCGGCGGCCTACCGGGCCCGCCGTGACCTGCTCGTCGACGCGCTGGCGGAGCACGGCGTCCAGGCCCACGGTCGCAGCGGCATGAACGTCTGGGTCCCGGTCCCGGACGAGACGGGCGCGGTGTCCCGGCTGCTGCACGCGGGCTGGGCGGTGGCCCCGGGCGCCCGCTACCGCCTGGCGACCCCGCCGGGCATCCGCATCACCGTCTCGACCCTGACGCCCGCCGAAGCCGGCCCGCTGGCAGCGGCGGTGGCGGCAGCGGTGACACCTGCGAAGGGCCGGATCCAGGCCTAGGCGCTCCGCTGGAAGCGCCGCGATGCGGGGTCTGCCGTCTGCCGTCTGCCGTCTGCGGCGCCGTCGTGGCTGGTCGCGCAGTTCCCAGCGCCCCTTCGGGGCGCTGCCGAACGCGGCCTGACCTGGGTGAGGGACGCCCCCGCGAGGATGATCACCGCTCCCACCGGGGTGCTCCAGCGCAGCGACTCGCCCAGCACCGCGACCCCGGCCGCGGCGGCGATGACCGGGATGAAGTACGTGACCATCTGGGCGGTGGTCGGGCCCACCTCCGCCACCAGCCCGTACTGGATCAGCACCGCCAGCCCCGTCCCCAAGGTGCCCAGGGCGGCGACCGCCAGCAGCGGGACCAGCGCGAAGTGCGTCGGGAAGGACGTGAACAGCGGTGTCACCACCGCCAGTTGCGCCGTCGCCAGCAACAGCTGGGCCCCGGTCATCGCCAGATGCGAGTCACCCGTCCCGGCCAACGTCCGCCGGACGTGGATCCACCCGATCGGATAGCTCAGCGACGCCAGCAGCGCCATCGCGGTCCCCGTGACGTCCAGGCCGTGGAACCCCTGCCAGGCGCCCAGCACCGTCAGCACGCCGATGAACCCGAGGCCCAGTCCGGCGAACCGCACCCGCGTCGGCCGGTCCTCCGACAGGGCCACCAGCGACAGCGCCATGCCCCACAGCGGCGAGGTCGCGTTGCAGATCCCGGCCAGCGTGGACGGAATCGTCAGCTCCGCGTAGGCGAAGAGGGAGAACGGCAGCGCGTTGAGCAGGAACGCGGCGACCGCCAGATGCCCCCAGGTGCGGGCCCCGCGCGGCAGTCGCTGCCGCTTCACGGCCAGCGCCGCCGCAAGGACCGCCGTACCGAAGACCAGGCGCCCCAGGGTGACCTGGAACGGCGCGTAGCCCTCCGTCCCCACCTTGATGAAGAGAAAGCTGAAACCCCAGATCAGCGAGAGGGCGCCGAAGCGCAGGCGCCAGCCGAGGCGGGGGCGGGAGGGGCCGGCGGCAGGCGCGGGCCCGCTGGTCGCGGCAGTGGTCGCGGTGCTCATGGCCTCCACCATGCGGGAGCCGTCCTCGTAGCACAATGGAGACTTTCCATCCGGTACCTCTTAGGATCGCTTACATGTTGAATCTGGAGCGGCTGCGCACCCTGGATGCCCTCGCCCGGCACGGCTCGGTCAGCGGCGCCGCCGAGGCCCTGCACGTCACGACGTCGGCGGTCTCGCAGCAGATGGGCAAACTGGAACGCGAGGTGGACCAGCAGCTCCTCGCGAAGAACGGCCGGGGTATCCGGCTCACCGACGCCGGGCGGCTGCTCGCCGAGCACGCGGCCCGGATCCTCTCCCAGGTCGAGCTGGCCCAGTCCGACCTGGAGGCACACCGGGGCCAGGTCGTCGGCGAACTCAGGCTGTCCGCGTTCCCGACGGCCGCCCGTGGCCTCTTCCCGGCCGCGCTGTCCGCCCTGCGCGCCCGGCATCCGGCGCTGCGCGTCCGCTCCAGCGAACTGGAACCGGAGCAGGGCATCGCCGGGGTGGTCCGTGGCGACCTGGATCTCGCCGTCGTCCTGGACTGGTACAACAAGCCGATGCCGCTGCCCGGCGGGCTGGTCAAGGCGCCCCTGCTGGACGACCCCGCCGAGGTGGCGCTGCCGGTCGGGCACCGGCTCGCCGGCCGCGAGGAGGTCGACCTGGGGGAGTTCGCCGAGGACGAGTGGATCACCTGGGGCGAGGGCGAGTTCTGCCACGAATGGCTGATGTTCACCCTGCGCTCGCGCGGCGTCGAACCCATCGTCGGGCACCGCGCGGCCGAGACGCACACGCAACTGAACCTGGTCGCGGCCGGGTTGGGGGTGTGCATCGCACCGCTGCTGGGGCGTCACCCGGTGCCGGAGGGTGTTCTCGTGGTTCCCCTGAAGCAGCGGGTGCGCCGCCATGTGTACGTCGTCTGGCGGGCCGACGCCGACCGCCGCCCCTCGATCCGGGCGGCGGTGCAGGCCCTGCGCGGCGCGGCCGAGACGATCGGCTGAGTCCGCCTGCCCGAACTCCCTTACGCGGAACCCAGCTTGCGGAAGTCCCAGGAGGCGGTCTTCGTCGGGGTCAGCCGCGCCCAGGCGTGCCGGCCGTCGTGCGGCATCTCGTCCAGGCCGAAGTTCTTGCGGGCGAACACCGTCTCGATGTAGTCGAGTTCGGCGACCAGTTCGCCGGTCCGCGGCACCTCGCCCACGAACTCGACGGTCCCGCGCAGCTCGACGCCGCGCAACTGGTCGTACTCCTCACCGGAGTCGACCACGACCGCCACCCGCGGATCACGGGTGAGGTCCTTCCAGCGCTGGCTGCGCACCACCGAGTAGAGCCACAGGGACGTGCCGTCCCAGGCGAACCACAGGGCGCTGACGTGCGGAGCACCGGACGCCGATACGGTCGCGACCCGGCAGGTGCGTTGTGTGGTGAGGAACTCGTCCAGCTCACCGGGCGTCATCATGATCTTCCGGCCCCGGCGCTGAGTGACGGTCATGCGGCCCCCTCTTCTTCCGTTCCCGCGCAATGCTGGTTAGTCTCGCCCGCCCCGCACCAAGGCGGAAGGGGGCGTCACATGCCGTCGTACGAACGGCTCTCGGAACTCCTCGATCCCGTGAGTACCGTGCTGCTCACCGTCGAGTGTCAGCAGGGGGTGGTGGGCCCGGACAGCGCGCTGCCCGAACTCGCCCGTGAGGCACGGGTGTCGGGGGCTCTCGACAACATCGCCCGCCTGGTCGCCGCGGCCCACGACACCGGCGTCCAGGTGATCCACGCGATCGCCGAACGCCGCCCGGACGGCCGGGGCGCGAGCCGCAACGCCCGTCTGTTCCGCGCCGCCGAACGGCTGCCCGTCCAGCAGCTGTCCGGCACGACGGCGGTCCGCGTCGCGCCCCCCATCGAGGTCTCGGAGCAGGACCTCGTCGTACGACGGCTGCACGGCCTGTCGCCGATCCAGGGCACCGACGTCGACCCGCTGCTGCGCAACCTCGGCTGCCGCACCCTGATCGTCACCGGTGTCTCGGCCAACGTGGCCATCCCGAACGCCGTGTTCGACGCGGTCAACCGGGGCTACACGGCCGTCGTCCCGGCCGACGCCGTCGCGGGGGTGCCTTCCGAGTACACCCCCGCGATGGTCCGCAACACGCTCGCGTTGGTCGCCACGGTCGCGACCACGGACGAGGTGCTCGGCTGCCTCAAACGACCGCGCCGGCGGTCCTGAGGATCAGGCCAGCGATATCTGGTCGCCGGAGACCGTGATGTTCGCGGCCGTCAGGCCGGTGGTCGCCGGGCCCTGCTTCACGCTGCCGTCCGCGATGGCGAACTTGCTGCCGTGACAGGGGCAGACGATCTCGCCGTCGGCGATGCTCGACACCGCGCAGCCGGCGTGCGGGCACTTCGTCGAGAACGCCTTGTACGTGCCCGACGTCGGCTGGGTCACGACCACGGACTGGTCCTTGTAGATCGTGCCGCCGCCCTCGGGGATGTCCGTGGTCTTGGCGAGCGCGGTGCCGCCGGCCGCGGCCGTGGAGCCGCCGGCCGAGCCGTTGCTGTCCTGGGTGGTGGAGCCACCGGCCGCGTTGTTGTTCGTGGTGGTGGTGGTCGACGAGCCGTCGTCGGACGACCCGCAGGCGGTCAGCGCGGCGGCGAGCCCCGTCGCTCCGGCCGCCGCCATGACGGTACGGCGAGCCGGTCCGGCCGAGGGGTTGAGCGGTGCGCTGGTCATGTGAGGGGTTCCCTTCCGCGGAGCTTCTTCGTTGATCTGTCCAGGGGTACGGTCTTCGGGCACCACCTGTTCAGACGGCATCCAGATAGTGACCCCCTCAACATGAGGCTTCGGTAAAACGGGGCTGTCGGTTCGCTGTCGGCTTGGACGTGCCTGGTCAGGCCGGGTGCGGGAGCGCCGCGGGATCCCCAGTAATCTGGGGCGATGCTCAAGGAAGTCACCGCTACCCGCTACATCACGCCCCTGCGTGAGGGGGGCTCGCTGCCGGGGCTCGTCGAGGGCGACGACTACGGGACCTACGTCCTGAAGTTCACGGGCGCCGGGCAGGGCCGCAAGACACTGGTCGCCGAGGTGGTCTGCGGTGAACTCGCGCGCCGGCTGGGGTTCCGGATGCCCCGGCTGGTCACTGTCGAACTGGACCCGGTGCTGGGGCTCGGCGAACCCGAGCAGCAGGTGCAGGACCTGCTGCGGGGCAGCGGCGGCACCAACCTCGGCATGGACTTCCTGTCCGGTGCCCTCGGCTTCGACCCGCTCGCCTTCGCGGTGAGCCCCGAGGAGGCCGGGCGGATCGTCTGGTTCGACGCGCTGGTCAACAACGTCGACCGCTCCTGGCGCAACCCCAACCTGCTGGTCCACCACGGCGACCTCTGGCTCATCGACCACGGCGCCACCATGATCTGGCAGCACAACTGGCCGTCCGTGGCGGCGTCCGCCGCCCGCCCGTACGACGCCGCCGACCACGCGCTCGGCGGATTCGGCCCCGATGTCCGGGCGGCCGCCGCCGAGTTGGCGCCCCGGGTCACCGAGGACCTGCTCGCCGAGGTGACCGCCGAGATCCCGGACGTCTGGCTCACCGCGGAGCCCGGCTTCGACACCCCCGACGACCTGCGGCGCACCTACGCGCGGCCGCTGCTCGACCGGGCCGCCGTCATCCACGAGCGCATCACCGGCATCGAGGGGGCCAAGTGAGCCAGACCCATGTCAACGTGGCCGGACAGATGACCGAGCGCCACATCACCCGGTCCGGTCAGGGCGGCGACCGGGACGTCTTCGAGTACGCCCTGCTGCGCGTCGTACCCCGGGTGGAGCGCGGCGAGTGCATCAACGCCGGCGTGATCCTGTACTGCCGGGCCAAGGCCTACGTCGGCGCCCGCACGCATCTCGACGAGGCCCGGCTGCTGGCCCTGGACCCGGCCGCGGACCTGGCCGGGGTGCGGGCCGCGCTCGGGGCGGTGGAGGGGGTCTGCGCGGGCGGGGCGGCGGCGGGGCGCGCGGCCGGCGACGACCCGGGGCGGCGCTTCCGCTGGCTGGTCGCACCCCGCTCCGCCGTCGTCCAGCCGGGGCCCGTGCACACCGGGCTCACCCTCGACCCGGCCGCCGAGACGGAGCGGTTGCTGGACCTCCTGGTGAGGTAATGAATCACACCGCGCTGTGTGACGTTGACACCGCGTGCCAGGGCTTCTAGCGTCACGTCTGTCGAAGGTACTAAGCGGTCGCTCACTGTCCGGCCGGGTTCTCGATCAGGTGTTCTCAAGGGCGAGGAGAAACAGCAATGTCCAGCACTGAGCAGCGGGTAGCCGTCGTCACCGGTGCCGCGCGCGGTATCGGCGCCGCCACCGCCGTACGACTGGCCGCCGAGGGCCGCGCGGTCGCCGTGGTCGACCTCGACGAGGCCGCCTGCAAGGACACCGTCGAGAAGATCACCGCCGCCGGCGGCAGGGCCGTCGCGGTCGGCGCCGACGTCTCCGACGAGGCCCAGGTCGCCGCCGCGATCGCGCGGATCGTCGAGGAGCTGGGCGCCCCGACCATCCTGGTCAACAACGCCGGCGTGCTCCGCGACAACCTGCTGTTCAAGATGTCCGCGTCCGACTGGGACACGGTCCTGAACGTGCACCTGCGCGGCTCCTTCCTGATGACCAAGGCCGTCCAGCAGCACATGGTCGAGGCCGGCTGGGGACGGGTGGTCAACCTGTCCTCCTCCTCGGCGCTCGGCAACCGCGGCCAGGCCAACTACTCCGCCGCCAAGGCCGGTCTGCAGGGCTTCACCAAGACCCTCGCCATCGAGCTCGGCAAGTTCGGGATCACCGCCAACGCGGTCGCCCCCGGCTTCATCGCCACCGAGATGACCAAGGCCACCGCCGAACGGGTCAAGATGGGCTTCGAGGAGTTCAAGGCGGCCGCCGCCACCCAGATCCCCGTGCAGCGCGTGGGCGAGCCCGAGGACATCGCCAACGCCATCGCCTTCTTCACGAACGAGGCCGCCGGGTTCGTCTCCGGCCAGGTGCTGTACGTGGCCGGCGGACCGCTCGACTAGCAGACCGGAAGATCACTGGGGAACACTGACATGACTGAACTGCCCGAGCTGTCCGGCAAGGTCGCCGTCGTCACCGGCGCGAGCCGGGGCATCGGCTACGGCGTCGCCGAGGCGCTGGTCGCCCGCGGCGACCGCGTCGCCATAACCGGCCGCAACGAGGACGCCCTGAAGGCGGCCGTCGAGAGCCTCGGCTCCGAGCGCGTCATCGGCATCGCCGGCAAGGCGCACGACCTGGCCCACCAGAGCGAGGTCGTCGAGCGCACCATGGCGGCCTTCGGCCGCGTCGACTACCTGGTCAACAACGCCGGCACCAACCCGGTGTTCGGCCCGATCGCGGACGTCGACCTGGACGTGGCCCGCAAGGTGTTCGAGACCAACGTGGTCTCGGCCCTCGGCTTCGCCCAGAAGACCTGGCACGCCTGGCAGAAGGACAACGGCGGCGCCATCGTCAACATCGCCTCCGTCGCCGGTCTGTCGGCCTCGCCGTTCATCGGCGCGTACGGCATCAGCAAGGCCGCGATGATCAACCTGACCCAGCAGCTGGCGCACGAGTTCGCGCCCGGCGTCCGGGTCAACGCGATCGCCCCGGCGGTCGTCAAGACCAAGTTCGCCGAGGCCCTGTACGAGGGCCGGGAGGCGGAGGCCTCCGCGGGCTACCCGCTCAAGCGGCTCGGCGTGCCCTCCGACATCGGCGGCGCCGCCGCGTTCCTCACCTCGGAGCAGTCCGACTGGATCACCGGCCAGACGCTCGTCGTCGACGGCGGCATCTTCCTGAACGCGGGCATGGCCTGACGGCACCGCAGACGCACCGGAAATTTCTGTGCGGACATTTCCGCACAGAAATTTCGTCACAGGAGCGACGAAAACGACGCCCGGACGGCCGCACGACATTCACACGACACCATGACAACGTCGTCATAGCACATTCGATCAACGCCCGTGTTTCCGGGGTGCTTCAAGGCGCAGAACGCTGCGGTATGGTCTGCCGCCGACCCCTGGTACGGCGGATCGAGGAGCATGCGCGTGTTCAACCGGAACCGAGGGCTGCGAAGAACCGCAGCGGTCGCGTCCATATCCCTGGTGGCCGGGTGCGGTGTGTTCTCCAGCAGCAGCACGACCGACAGCGGGCCGATCGTGGTCGGCACGACCAGTGCCCCCAGCACCCTTGACCCGGCGGGATCCTGGGACGGTTCCTGGGAGTTGTTCCGGAACGTCTACCAGACACTGCTCGCCTACCCCGACGGTGCCACCACCCCGCAGCCCGACGCCGCGCGGAACTGCGCCTTCACGGACTCCGGCGCCCGCACCTACCGCTGCGAACTGCGCTCCGGCCTGAAGTTCGCCGACGGCGACAAGCTCGACGCCGCGGCCGTCAAGTACTCCATCGACCGGATCCGGAGCGTCAACGCGCCCAGCGGCCCGGCCGGACTGCTCGGCAGCCTCGACCGGGTGCAGGTGACCGGCGACCGCGAGGTGGTCTTCCACCTCAACAAGCCGGACACCACCTTCCCGTTCGTGCTCGCCACCCCGGCCATGTCGATCGTCGACCCCGACGACTACCCCGCCCACGCGCTGCGCAAGGACGACTCCGTGCACGGCTCCGGGCCGTACGTCCTCAAGTCCTACCAGGACGGCAAGCGGGCCGAGCTGGTCCGCAACGACAACTACCAGGGCTTCGCCGACCGGCAGAACGACGCGGTGACCATCCGCTACTTCCAGGACTCGGCCACCATGGTCAAGGCCCTGCGGTCCGGGGACATCGACGTCACCTACCGCGGCCTCGCCGCCTCCGACATCATCGCCCTGGAGGCGCACTCCGACACCGACCTCCAGCTGATCGACGGCACCGGTACCGACATCAGCTACCTGGTGTTCAACCCCAAGGACCCGTGGGCCAAGGTGCCCGCGGTACGCAAGGCCGTCGCCCAGCTCGTCGACCGTGCCGCGATCGCCCACACGGTCTACAAGGACACCGTCGACCCGCTGTACTCCATGGTCCCGGCGGGCCTGACCGGCCACACCACCGGCTTCTTCGACGACTACGGCGACCCCAGCACCTCCAAGGCCCGCAAGATCCTCGCCGACGCCGGCATCACCCAGCGCGTCCCGCTCACCTTCTGGTACACCACCGACCGCTACGGCTCCGAGACCGGCCAGATGTTCCAGGAGCTCAAGCAGCAGCTCGACGACTCCGGGCTCTTCACCATCACCCTGCGCAGCCGCCCCTGGAAGACCTATGTGGTCGGCTACCAGAAGGGCGAGTACCCGGTGTTCGGCCGCGGCTGGTTCCCGGACTTCCCCGACGCCGACAACTTCATCGCCCCCTTCGTCGGCGAGCAGAACGCCCTCGGCACGCCCTACCCGTCACCCGTGATCACCGGCAAGCTGCTGCCCGAGTCGCGCAGCGAGCGGGACCGCGGCGAGGTCGTCAAGGAGTTCGAGGAGGCCCAGCGGATCCTCGTCGACGACGCCCGGCTGATCCCGCTGTGGCAGGGGCGGCAGTACGTCGCGGCCAGCGACGACATCTCCGGCGGCGAACAGGCGCTCGATCCTTCGACGATCATGATGATGTGGGAGCTGCACCGCAAGACCAGCTGGTGAAACAGCCGTCCGGCACCGGTTGTCAGTGGTCGCCTGTAGGTTTTTCGGTATCAGCAGGATCTGCAAGTGACCGCAATTCGTGAGGACGTTGACGTGACCGACATCGCCATGCTGCCCGAGTCCTGGCGCGGGGTTCTGGGTGACGAACTGCAGCAGCCCTACTTCAAGGAGCTGACCGAGTTCGTCGAGGAGGAGCGGGCGAAGGGCCCCGTCTACCCGCCGCGCGAGGAGGTCTTCGCCGCGCTGGAGGCGACGCCGTACGACCAGGTCAAGGTGTTCGTCCTCGGCCAGGACCCGTACCACGGCGAGGGCCAGGGCCACGGCCTGTCCTTCTCCGTCCGCCCCGGGGTGCGGATCCCGCCGTCGCTGCGGAACATCTACAAGGAGATGCGCGAGGAGCTGGGCTGGGAGGAGGCGCCGGACAACGGCTATCTGATGCCGTGGGCCCGGCAGGGCGTGCTGCTGCTCAACGCGGTCCTCACGGTCCGCGCCGGTGAGGCCAACTCGCACAAGAACAAGGGCTGGGAGAAGTTCACGGACGCGGTGATCCGCGCCGTCGCCGACCGGCCCGACCCGGCGGTCTTCGTCCTCTGGGGCGGCTACGCGCAGAAGAAGGCGCGGCTGATCGACGAGACCCGGCACGTGGTGATCCAGAGCGCGCACCCGTCACCGCTCTCCGCCGCGAAGTTCTTCGGCACCCGCCCGTTCACCAAGATCGACGAGGCGGTGGCGGCCCAGGGCCACGAGGCGATCGACTGGCGCATCCCGAAGCGGGGCTGAGCGGCCGGAGCGGGGGCTTCGGGCCGCCGGGGGGCGGGGCCGCCGGGAAGGCCTCGCACGGTGGTGCCGATGGTCTCCGCGGGTGAGGGCGTGGGGCCGCCGGGGGAGCCGGTGCCGAGCTGTCGGTTCCGCGTGATGCGGGGCGAGGAGAGGGGGCGGTCGCGCACCGCGCGGGGCCGTCCGGGTGGAAGCCGGGGCCGAGGGGGCGGGAACACGTCGGGAGCGGCGCGGGCCGGTTGCCCCGGGGAAGGCGTCGGCGCCGGTTAGCGTCGTCGCAGACAGCCGGACACTGCGGAGGACCTGGTGGCGGAGCGACAGGAGCGCACGGAACCCGATGCCGTGCTCACGCGGATCGGGCAGGTCGTGATGCTGCACCACGCCGGCGACCGTGAGGAGGCCCGTCGGCGCCTGCTCGACCTGTGGACGGAGATCGGCGCGCACGGGCGGCCGCTGCACCGCTGCACCCTGGCCCACTACCTGGCGGACACCCAGGACGACCCGTGCGACGAACTCGCCTGGGATCTGCGGGCGCTGTCGGCGGCGGACGAGGTGGAGGGAGCCGTGGGGCTGCGCGGCTTCTACCCCTCCCTGCATCTGAACCTCGCCGCCGACTACGAGAAGCTCGGCCGCGCCGAGGCCGCGCGCAGCCACCTGCACCGGGCCCGCGGCGCCGCCGCCGCACTCGGTGACGACGGGTACGGCGACGGGGTCCGGGCCGCGATCACCCGCCTGGAACTGCGACTCGGCGACGACGGCGGCCCGGACGGCGAGTCCTGGGGCCCACCGAGGCAGCGGCCGGAGTAGCACCCCACCCGCCTCCACGCCGGGCCCTCCTGCGCCCGCTCCCCGGACACCTCCGCCGAAGGCCCCGGCGCACCTGCCCCCGACGAGCCGATACGCACCGACCACACCACCCGCCAGGCCCTCGTGCCCCCCACGGCCGCTCACTTTCCGGGCGGCGGCTCAGTGCCCGTATGTCTGCTCGCAGGCTCGTGTCTCCGGGCTGTTCGGGGCCCAGCCGCCGTACCGCCTGCCGAGGGAGCACACGTCCGGGGGGTTCGGGACGGAGTGCGAGAGGTCGGGGAGGCCGGCCGGCGGGGTGTGCGAGCGGGGTGCGGTGCGGGGGTGCGGAGCGGTGGCGCGCGGGGCCGCCGGGGGACGGTGGTGGGCCGGGGGAGGGGGTGCGGGGGCGTGCGGGACGGCCGGTGCGGAGCGGCGGGGCGGGCCGACCATCTCCAGGGCCTCCTTGGCCGGCGCCTGCACCACCCTCGGCTCGGCCCTGCCGTCCTGGCGGGGCACCGACGGCAGCGAGGGCGCCGTGCCCGCCGCGGGGCGCTGGACCGTCACACAGCCGGAGAGGGCCGAGACGGCCACGGTGACCAGGAGCGCTGCGGTCGTCGTCGTTCGATGCACCCGCGCAACTCTGCTGGGTCCGCGCGGTCGTTGACACCGTCGACAGGGCTTCGGTGCCCCGCACGGGTGATCTCCTGCCCCGTACGAGGGGCGGACGGGTGCGAGGCTGACGTCAGTCGCCGGTCACGCCGTCGATCCGCTCCCGGATCAGGTCGGCATGGCCGTTGTGCCGGGCGTACTCCTCGATCATATGGGTGTGGATCCAGCGCAGGCTGATCTGCTCGCCGGTGCGGCGGTGGCGGCCCTGGGAGAGGTCGTCCAGGCCGAAGCCGGCCGCGTTGCTCCGGGCGGTCGCGATCTCCGACTGCCAGTTCGAGTACGCCTCCTGCCAGGTGTCCGCCCGGGTGAGATGGAAGTCGCCGTCCGGATCCTCGTCGGTCCAGTAGCGGAACGGCACCTCTTCGCCGATGAGGATCCTGCGGTACCAGTTCCGCTCCACGTCGGCCATGTGCCGCACCAGCCCCATGAGCGACATCGGGGACGGTTCCACGGAGGCGGTCCTGAGCTGGGCGTCGGTCAGGCCCTCGCACTTCATCGCGAGGGTCTGCCGGTGGAACTCCAACCAGCCCTCCAGCATGGTGCGTTCGCCGGCGTCGACGGCGGGGTCACGGCGTTCGGTCGTCATGCCCGGCATCCTGGCCCACCCCCGCCCGATCCCTCCACGGATTATCGGCCCGTATGCTTCGCCGCAGGACATGTGGAGCACCGCGAGGAGAACGCCAGTGAAGGTCGGCTGCATCGGACTCGGCGACATCGCGCAGAAGGCGTACCTGCCGGTGCTGGCCATGCAGCCGGGGCTCGAACTCCACCTCCAGACCCGTACCTCCGCCACCCTCGACCGGGTGGCCGACGGCCTCCGCCTGCCCGCCTCCCACCGGCACGCGACCCTGGACGACCTGCTCGCCCAGGACCTCGACGCCGCCTTCGTGCACGCGGCCACCGTCGCCCACCCCGAGATCGTCACGCGGCTGCTGGAGGCGGGCGTACCGACGTACGTCGACAAGCCCCTCGCCTACCGGCTCGCCGACTCCGAGCGGCTCGTGACGCTCGCCGAGGCGCGGAACGTGTCGCTGTCCGTCGGCTTCAACCGGCGCCACGCCCCCGGCTACGTCCAGTGCGCCGACCACCCGCGCGAGCTGATCCTGATGCAGAAGAACCGCATCGGCCTGCCCGAGGAACCCCGCACGATGATCCTCGACGACTTCATCCACGTCGTCGACACCCTGCGCTTCCTCGCCCCTGGCCCGGTGGCGGACGTGACCGTCCGCGCCCGGGTCGCCGACGGCCTGCTGCACCATGTCGTCCTTCAGCTGGCCGGGGACGGCTTCACCGCGCTCGGCGTGATGAACAGGCTCAGCGGTTCGGCCGAGGAGATCCTGGAGGTCTCCGGGCAGGACACCAAGCGCCAGGTCCTCAACCTCGCCGAGGTGATCGACCACAAGGGACAGCCGACGGTCCGGCGGCGCGGCGACTGGGTGCCGGTCGCCCGGCAGCGCGGCATCGAACAGGCCGTCCTCGCCTTCCTCGACGCCGTCCGTGCCGGGAAGGTGCTCAGCGCCCGGGACGCACTGGCGACTCACGAACTGTGCGAGCGGGTGGTACGAGAGGTTCTGCGGCACCCCGGCGCAGCCTGACCGTGCGCAGTCCCTCGGCCAGGCAGTAGGCGGCCAGCACCAGCAGCGCGCCGCCCACCGGCCAGTCGCCGTACCGCACGAACGGGGTGACCCCGCGGGCGACCGGCACCTCGTAGACATGGACCGTGCTCGCGTCGGTGCCGAGCCAGGGGCCGATGCGCTCGCCGTCCGGGCCGTACACGGCGGAGACCCCGGTCAGCGTGGCGTGCACCATGGTGCGGCCGGTCTCGGCGGCCCGGAGCGCGGCCAGCGAGGCGTGCTGCTCGGGCGCCCAGCTGTCCTGGAAGGTAGAGGTCGACGACTGGCCGACCAGCACCTGCGCGCCGTCCTGGGCGAGATGCCGGCTCATGTCGGGGAAGGCCGTCTCGAAGCAGATCATCGGGCCGATCCGCAGCCCGTGGCCGACGTTCATCACCACCTGCTCGGTGCCGCGCCGCCGGTCCTCGCCGGCCGCCTTGCCGACCGAGGTGGCCCAGCCGAGCAGGGAGCGGGCCGGTATGTACTCGCCGAACGGGACCAGGCGCATCTTGTCGTACCGCTCCCCGGTCGGGCCGTCGGGACCGACCAGGAGGGAGCTCTTGTAGATGCCGGGCCGGTCGGAGCGCCGGGCGTCCACGTTGACCAGGATGTCCGCGCCGGTCTTCCGGGACAGGGCGGCGATCCGCCGGGCGAGATCGGGCCGGTCCCCTAGGTCGTACCCGACACTGCTCTCGCCCCAGACGATCAGGTCCGGATGCCGCCCGGCCAGCTGCCGGGTCAGCTGCTCCTCCCGGTCGAACCGCCGGTCGCCGCTGTCGGTGCCGCCGACGACGCCGGGCTGTACGACGGCGATGCGGACGTGACCGTCGACGTCCGGGCGCGGCGACCACATCCAGGCCGCCGAGGTCGCGGCGGCGGTGGCCACCAGCGAGGCCACCGCGGGCACGCGTGCCTCCCGCACGGATATCAGCACGGCGACCGCGACATTGACGGCCACCACCAGGAAGCTCAGCAGCCACACCCCGCCGACCGAGGCCAGCCGCAGCGCCGGCGTCACCTGCCACTGGGTCGCGCCGAGCATGCCCCACGGCCCGCCGAGCCCCTGCCAGGACCGCGCCAGCTCCACCATCAGCCAGCCCGACGGCAGCACCAGCACCGCGACCACGGCCCGCCCCGGCGACGGCACCCCGCCCAGCAGCCGGCGCGTCACCCAGCCCCAGGGCGCCCAGAGCACGCCGAGCAGTCCGGCGATCAGGAAGATGAAGACGCTCAGGCTCGGCAACAGCCAGTGGTGCACGGCGACCATGAACCCGATCCCGCCGCACCAGCCGTCGTACGCGGCCCGCCGTCCGGTCGGCGCCGACCGGGCCAGCAGCAGCCACGGGACCAGCGCGACGTAGGCGAACCACCACAGTGACGGCGCCGGAAAGGCCAGCACCGGCAGGGCGCCCGCCACCGCCCCGACGCAGGAACGCCGCCACGGGGAGGAGAGCCAGCGCTCGACGGTCCTCATCCATCGCCTCCTGCCCGCAGGTCCTTCCAGTGTGCGGGACCGGGCGGGATCTCCGACAGGGGGCATGGGCGCGGGCTCAGTCGGACACGGCCACCGCGCGCGGGTCGGGCAGCCTGCGCCACCTCTCCTCGACGACCACCTGACGCAGCCGCCAGCCGTCCGTGGTGCGCACGAAGGCGAAGGAGTAGCGGCCGCCGCACACGAAGTCCGGGGCGGTGGAGGTGCCGTCACCGCCGGCGAACCGCATGGGGTTGACGTAGTCGGCCCGGAGGTGGGCGGTGTCGCCGGTGTCCTGGTCCAGGACACCGAACCGCACCCGGCGGTTGACGATCAGATGCTGCCGCATCGAGAAGAGGGTCAGGTTCTCCGCGAGCCACCCGGCCACCTGCTCGGCATCGCCCTCGATCCCGCCGGCGGAACGGTAGTCGGCCCGCCCGTCCGCCGCGAACAGTCTCCGGTACGCCGTCCAGTCACCGTCGTCGACGGCCGCCGCGTACTCGGTGACCATCTCGTCCACGGCCAGCCGGTCCATCACGGTCGCGAGCTCCACACGCTGCGTCATCGGCTCAGTGTTGGGCACCGGGCGGACGGAGCCAAGGGGCACGAGCGATATTCGGTGGTGTTCGAACCGAACCACCACCGACCCCGGGCATAGGACGGCCGATCGGTCGAACAAGAGCCCAGGTTCCGCATCCGTGCCCGCCGTACGGCCACCTCCACCTCCACCTCCACCGCCACCGTCCACCAGGCCCACCACCCACCACCCGGCATCGGGCCGGGCGCCGCGGTTCAGCCGGTGTGCTCGCCGCACTTCGGCTCGGTGGGCCCGTCCTCCCGAGCCGGTCGGGTCGGTCGTGTCGGCCTGGACGGCTGGAAGTAGTGGTCCAGCGCCCAGGCGGCCACCCGGGCGCCGGCCCGGCAGCCGGCCACGTCCGCCGAGCGGGAGTGGACGCCGCCCCACACCCGGGCGTCGACGACGTCCCGGTCGAGGTCGTCGGCGGACCCGTAGAACCGCGTGGTGCCGGTGACGTCGGAGGGCACGCGGAGGTCGATGTGCGAGGTGCCGAGGACGCCGGTCAGGGCGCGTGCCACGGCGGCGGCGACGGTCGTGTGGCCGGCGACGTAGTCCGGGTGCGGCGGGGTGACGAGCAGCGGCTCCCAGGCGGGGTCCGCCGTCGTCGCCGGGTTGCCGTCGGTGTCGGCGAGGTGGATGGCGGTGATCGGCCGCCAGGAGCCGTAGTGGAACTTGGCGTCCCATGCCGTGACGACGGCGTCGGTCGCCGACGCGTTCACCGCGGCGAACAGCCGGGCCGTCTCGGCGATGCCGAGCCGGTGCCGGGCGGCGTGGTCTCGTACGGCCGTCTGGGCCTGTTCGATCAGGTTGCCGCTGAAGAAGAGGGCGGTCTCGGTCTGCCGCGCGCTCCTGCCCGAGCCGGTCTTCGCGCCCATGGCCTCCAGCTCCTGGAGGTCCTTGGCGTAGGCCGTCGAGGACAGGGCGGGCGGTGGGCCGGGCCGGAACTGCTGCGGGGAGGAGAGCAGGAGGGGACGGAGCCTGGCGAGCCAGGTGTCGATGAAGGGCTGGAACGCGGGTGGGGTGGGTCGCCAGACCCCCGGTGCCGGGGCGGCGGTGAACGGAACGTCCGCGAACCGTCCGTCCCCTTCCCGGAGTTCGATGACGCGGGCGGCGGCGCGCTGTCCGTAGTTCACGCCCAGGTCCCTGCCCTGGCCGGCCGGAAGCGCGGCGAGCGAGTCCGCGTAGGCCGTGTCGAGCCGCGCCTTGAGGCCGGGGAAGCAGGCGAGCAGCACGTCGTGGGCCGCGGTGGCGGCGGCCGCGGCGGAGGACGCCTCGGCCGGACCGCGCTCGTGCCACTTGTACAGGGCGTAACCGCCCTCGATCCCCACCACGGCGTTGTACACGGCGACGGAGACGAACCCCTCCCAGATCGCCGCCTGTCCGGAGGGGCGTGGGCCGAGGCTGGTCCTGATGGTGTCGGTGGCGATGGCGTTCCAGTCGCGGACCACGGCCGCCGGGTCCTGCGCGGGCCGGGTGCTCGCGTCGGCGGGACCTGTCGCGGCGGTGAGCGTCACCAGGGCGACGGCCGCGACGGCGCGGACGAATCCCCGGGCGCGTGAACGGGGGGGAACGGGAAGAGGGGGCTCTTGGCGCACGGCGTGCTCCCTAGGGTCGAGTGCCCGAAAGGCTTAGCAACGGCCCACCGGAGGATCAAGACAACTCGCCGCACATCAGGCACCTGGCGGAGTCGTCGAAGACCTCACCGACCGCGGTGCGGAGATCGCCGCCGGACGGCTCCCGCTAGGCCGGATGCCGTCGTCGGGGTGCGTGCCGGGGTGGCCCGCCACAGGATCCTGCTCATGCGGACATCTGCTGAGATACAGCCCTTCTCCCGGTCGACGCGGCGCGGCGGTGCGCGGCACGCGATATCCGCGGCTCTTGCCTGCGGTGTGCTGCTGGCCGGCACCGCGGCGTGCGCCGGGACCGACGAGCACCGGAGCCACGTCGGTGCCCCGGGCGTCAACAACCCTTCCGCGCCCGGCTCCTCCGGCCCGGAAGCGGGCCCGCGCCTCCCGGGCGTCGGGAGCCGCACGGGCAAGCGCGTACCGGCCGACGCCCACCAGGCCGTGGTCGTCTACGGCGACGACGCGGACTCGGCCGAGAGCACCGTCGTGCTCTACGAGAAACAGGGCACCACCTGGAAACGCGACGGCAGCTGGCGCGCGCACAACGGCAGACTCGGCTGGACGACCGACCATCGCATGGACGACGAGCGCAGTCCCGTCGGCGTGTTCTCCCTGACGGACGCGGGAGGGTCGCTCAGGGATCCGGGCAGCCGCCTGCGCTACTGGTACGACGACAACGCCTTCGCCTCCATGATCGAGGACGGCGACGACCACGTCCACGACTTCGACTACGTCATCGCCATCGACTACAACCGCCTCAAGGGCGTCCCGCCGTTCGACTGGAGCCGTCCCGACGGAGTGGAGAAGGGCGGCGGCATATGGCTGCACCTGGACCACGGCGACGGCACGTCCGCCTGTGTCACCGTTCCCGAGTCGGGCATGAGGACCCTGCTGCGCACCCTCGATCCCCGCCTGCACCCGGTCGTGGTGATGGGCGACCGGGAGCGGCTGAGCGCCTGACGACCGGCCCGTGCCCCCGGCTCGCCCGCGGTCGGCGCTCGCCGGGAACCCGGATCACCGGGAAGCCGCGGGGCTCCGCGGGAGGTCGGCGCGGGCCGCTCGCCGGGAGTTGCGGGATCCGCGCCGCGCTGCCGCGTCGGTCCCTGCCGTCGGGCCTCCCGGGTGAGGCGGCCGTCCGGTACGCCGACGAGCGGGTCGTCGGCGTACCGGACGGGACGAGACCCCGCTCGCGGCCCGGGCCCGGGAGCCGGTCCGGGCCGGTGAACCCGACGCGGCCGCCGAGCCGTTGCCCGGGGGCGGCCGTAACCGGCGCGCGTCCGCGGTCGTAGGATCGCTGTCCGGCCGCTCCCAGGAGGTTCGCGATGGCACGTCCCGTCACGGTGGTCACCGGCGGCAGCCGGGGCATCGGCTCCGCGACCTGTCTGCGGCTCGCGGCCGACGGGCACGACGTGGTGATCGGTTACGTCCGGGACGCGGACGCCGCCGAGTCGGTCGCCGCGGGAGTGCGCGGGAGCGGCGCCCGGTGTGCCGTCGTGCAGGTGGACACGTCCGTCGAGGTCCAGGTGGAGCGGCTGTTCGACGTGGCCGAGCGGGAACTGGGGCCGGTCACCGGACTGGTGAACAACGCCGCCGTGACCGGGCCGTTCGGGCGGCTGGCCGACGCGGACGCCGCCGACCTGCGCCGGGTCGTGGAGGTCAACCTGCTGGGCGCGCTGCTGTGCGCACGCCGGGCGGCCCGGCTGATGGGACCGCGCGGCAACGGCGCGATCGTGAACGTGTCCTCGGCCGCGGCCACCCTCGGCAGCCCCGGCGAGTATGTCCACTACGCGGCCACCAAGGCGGCCGTCGACGCCCTCACCGTGGGCCTCGCCAAGGAACTCGGCCCGGACGGCGTGCGGGTCAACGCGGTCGCGCCCGGTGTGATCGACACGGAGATCCACGCGGCGATGGGCGATCCCGGCCGGGCCGGACGGGTCGGTGCCACCACGCCGCTGGGCCGCGCCGGTCAGCCCGGGGAGATCGCCGCCGCGATCGCCTGGCTGCTGTCTCCCGAGGCCTCCTACGCGACGGGCACGGTCCTGCGGGTCGCCGGCGGGCGCTGAACCCGGCCCTCGGTCAGGCCGCCTCGATGATCTGCCCGCGGACCGCCTCGGCCCACTCGACCACCAGCAGTTCGTACTCCGACCGCTCCTGGGCCGACAGCGTTCCGCCCGCCCGCAGCCACAGTGCGCGGATGTGCTCGTTCACCTCGGCAGCAGACCGCACGGAACCAGGGGTTCGGGAATCGGGGGACATACCGAACAGCGTAGGGGCAAGAACTGACCCTGCGCCACCGGGCCACTACGCAGACCGTATGGGGTTGGTCACGGGCGATCCGGCGGGCGGGCGGCAATGCCCTGCCAGGTGCCAGGTGCCAGGTGCCAGGTGGCCGGCCACGACCTGGACCGGGCAGTACGCCCCCGCGCGGGCCTTCGCCCTCGCCGGAGCCGGTGCGGCGATCCCGAACCCCTGGAGAACGAGGGAACCCGGGGGTTGGCCGAGATACGGCGCCCGGCCGCCCTCAGCCCGTCGGCAGCGCCGAGGTGAGCAGCGCGAGCTTCTCGGCGCTGTCGCTGCCCGGGTCCGGGTGGTAGACGACGAGTGTCTGACCGGCCGTGCCACTGACGTCCAGCCGTTCCCGGTTCAGCCGCAGGCGGCCGACCCGGGGGTGGTCGATGACCTTGGCCGCACCGTCGCAGGACGTCACGTCGTGACGGGCCCAGAGCCGGCTGAAGTGCGGGCTGGCGAGGGAGAGTTCGCCGACCAGGTCGATCACGCGGGGGTCGTCCGTGTCGGTACCGACGGAGCCGCGGAAACCGGCGACCATACCGGCACCTGCCTCCTCCCAGCCGGGGTGGAGGGCCTGCTCGGCGGGGTCGAGGAAGGTGTCCCGCAGCCGGTTGGCGCCGACCGACAAGCGCGGTGACAGCGCGGTCGCCAGGGCGTTGACGGCGAGGACGTCGAAGTAGCGGCCCTCGACGAGCGCGGGGAGCGCAAGGGCGGCGACGAGCTGGGCGACGCCCGGCGGGACGGTCTCCTTCCGGACCCGGACCCGGCGCCGCGGGCGGTCGGCGCCGAGGCGGAGCAGATACGCCGTCGCGTCCTCGTCGAGCCGCAGTACCCGGGCGAGGGACTCCAGGACCTGCACGGAGGGGTTGCGGTCGCGGCCCTGCTCCAGGCGCAGGTAGTAGTCGGCGCTGATCCCGGCCAGCATCGCGACCTCCTCCCGGCGCAGGCCCGGCACCCGCCGTACGCCCAGCACCGGAATGCCGACCTGCTCCGGCGTGACCAGTTCGCGGCGGGCCCGCACGTACGCGCCCAGCGGGTTCGGTTCGTCGGTCATCCCGCCACCGTAGTGCGGCCCCGGCGGCCGTGCCTGGTCCTGTCACCCCCAGGATCACCGGGGCGCTGCCCCGGCGGGCGACGGGCCGCGAGTGTGGCCGGTGACGGAGACGAACAACCGAGGAGCGCGAACATGCCGACGTATCTGCTGGTACACGGTGCCTGGCACAGCGGGGAGTGCTGGGAGCGGGTGGTGCCCCTGCTGACGGCGGCCGGACACCGGGTGTACGCGCCCTCCCTGACCGGGCACGGCGAGAAGGCCGGGCTGCTCGGCCCGGACGTCGGCCTCGACACCCACGTGGCCGACGTCGTCGGGCTGATCAAGGACGAGGACCTCACCGACGTCGTCCTGGTCGGGCACAGCTACGCGGGGCTGGTCGTCTCCTGGGCGGCCAACGAGGTCCCGGACCGCGTGGGGCACTTGGTCTACCTCGACGCGATGGTCCCGGAACACGGCGAGACCGCGGCCGACATCCAGCCCGTGACCCGGGACCTGATCGACCGGGCGCTCGCGTCCGACAGCGGCTGGCGGGTCCCGCCGTTGCCCGAGATGCCGCCGCCCTACGGGCTGTTCGGCGTGACCGAGGCGGCGGACCTGGCATGGCTGCGCACCATGCTCTACGACCAGTCGGTGCGCACCTTCCAGCAGCCGGTGCGCCTGGACGATCCGGCCGTACGCACCATTCCCCGGACCCACATCCACTGCCTGGCGAACGTCCCGGAGGGCGTCGTACGCCGTCCGGTCCCCGCGACCGAGCGGGTGTGGGAACTGCCCACCGGCCACGACTGCATGATCACCATGCCGGCCGGACTCGCCGGCCTCCTGCTCAAGCTGGGGTGATCCCGAGCGGGAAAACCGCTGTGCCGGGGCGGCGACGGGTCCCTAGGGTCGGCGTATGACGGACGAGAACCAGCGGGCGGTACAGGCGGCCATCGACGCGGAGCTGCGGCTTCTCGACCCCGCGGTGCGGGCCCGCCCGGACCTCGTCCTGGAACTGCTCGACCCGGGGTTCACCGAGGTCGGGGTGTCGGGCCGGCGCTGGGACGCGACGTCGATCCTGACGGTGACCAGCGGCGGGTCGGTGTCCCCTGAGTCGCCGGTGGAGGTGAGCGGGATGTCCGGGACCGTACTGGCGCCGGGCGTCGTGCACCTCACCTACTTCGCCGACAACCAGGGCCGCCGGGCCTGGCGCAGCTCCCTGTGGCGGCACACGGAGTCGGGCTGGCGCCTGTACCACCACCAGGGCACACCGGCCGCCGAGGACTAGCCCGTACCGTCGCCCGTCGCCCGTCGCCCGTCGCCCGTCGCCCGTCGCCCGTCGCCCGTCGCCCGTCGGCAGCCGACGGCCCCGGGCCTTCGGCCGGGGGCGGTGCCGCCGTGCCGCCCGCCACGGCAGCGGCTGACCGGCTCGGTCCGGTTCGTACGGCGGGGGCTGTGCGGGCCGGGCCCGGCGAAGTCCCCTGCGGTTCGGCGGCGCCCCGCAGGGGTACTCCCGGCCGAAGGCCGGGGAGGAACCGCGCGACTAGCCACGACGGCGCCGCAGTCGGCAGACGGCACTGCGCGGCACGTCCGGCGGAGCGTTCAGCCCGCCGACTCCGCCGCGTGCGGGCTGAGGACGTCTGCCGAGACCAGGGCGATGATGACGATGCCGAGGGCGACGCGGTACCAGACGAACGGCATGAAGCTCTTGTTGGAGTTCCACTTCATGAACCAGTTCGAGCGTCGAGGTCCTTAAGCGGCTTTGACCTGCTGTTTCCACCACTCTTCAAGATCGAATGGGAGAGTAGTGGGAGATGGCACTTTCCGGACTTCTTCTTCACCGGTGATTCGGCCCGTAGGCCGTCATCGACTGCATAGTCCATGAGCATGCTGAATATAGCCTCCTCACGACCGCCGCCCCGAGCGCGGAGGTCCGCAAGGGCAACCAGGCAGGCTGGACCGTCCGGATCAACGACGCCCAGCTGACGCTGTCCGGACCGAGAGAGACCGCGCCCGAGATCTGGCGCACCACCTCGGCGCCGGCACCGTTCGATGTCATCGCGTCCGCGACCCTCTCCCTGAAGGTCCCCGCCAACCAGTACGGATACGAGGGCCGCAGCCACTCCCTCTGGTACGCCGACGCACAGGCGGAAGACCAGTACCAGTGGTTCGAGACCGCTTTTATGGACACCCCGCGCACCGGGAGGCCGAGTCGACGTGGCCCATGCACGACCGGCAGTCCCCGCGTTCACGCACCGGCCCCCGGCCGTCCGCGAAGCCCGGGCAGGTCATCACGGGCTGCCGGAAGCCGACGCTGTCATGGACCCAGCTCGCCGAGGCAGCCATCCTTCCCGAAGCCCCTGGTGACCGCCTGGCTCGTCGGGTGGCCCGCGTCACGCCCTCCCAGTTCCTGCGCTGTGCACCGGCCCTACAACTGTCCGAGGCCGTTCTGCTCGACGCGCTGGAGGGCAAGCGCGACACCTTGTACTGACCGATACCTGTTCCACCGCCGGACCAGCAGGGCCGCCCTGAGTGACCGCGCAGGGACGGGCTCATCTCTCCGCCCCTCTCCATAGCAGTGCACGGTTGCGTCCATGGAGATGGTGTACGGGTTCGACCTCATCCGGGGGTTTGCTCCGGCATCGGGATGGTGCCCGCATAGATGAACGGCCACATGCTGATCTTCGAAGTGTCGAAGCCTCGAAGGAGATCAGCCGGTGGCCGTTCTCATCTCCGGACCCTCACTCCGACGCCGGGACAAACACTCGGATCAGGTGGGAACCGGTACACCACTTCCCTGGACGCAACCCAGCGCCGCGACTGTGCACCCACGCCGGCACTGCGACACGAGCCAGGTCCGGACTCACGCCATGAGGTTGAAAAGAGCTCACGGTGGTACGGCGCGACATGCGACGCTCCGGCCGTTGGGCAGAAGTGGTCGTGGCAGGTGTTTGGCCTGGCCTACGCAAATGCTGGATCAACTTCCGGGTGGCAGTGATCGTCGCTACGGTGACACAGAGAGTTTGAGTTCTCGGTACAGGGAGTTCTCGGTACCGGGTCTTCTGGGGGGATGTTATGGGCAGACGTCGTGGTTTCTTCGCGGAGCTGAACTATCAGGCGCAGCAGGCGGAGAAGCGTCGACGACAGCAGGAGGCTGCCACGCATCGTGCTCATGTTGCAGCGCTCCGCCAAGCCGAACGGGCCATGAAGGCACATCAGCGTGCACAGGCGGCGGCGGCGAGAGCGTCGGCTGCGGAGAAGAAGGCCGCCGAGCGTGAGGCTGCGCGGCTCCTGGTGGAGTCCCGGCTGGCCGAGGTCGAGTCCCTGAATACGGATCTGGCCAGCGAACTTGCCGACATCGACGGGCTGCTCGCCTGGACTCTGGACGTGGACGACTACGTCGATCTCGAAGCGCTGAAGATCCCGCAGGTCGACCATCCTCCGTTCGAGCCTGGTGGCCTGGATGTTCCTGCGGCTGTGGTGGCGGAGCCGGAGTATGGCCCTGAGCCGGTGTATCAGGAGCCGGCTGCACCCACCGGACTCTCTGCTGTGCTCGGCGGGAAGAAGCGGCACCAGCAGGCTGTCGAGAGAGCCAGGGCCGCCTTCGAGGAGGCGCATGGCGACTGGGA
Organism: Streptomyces fuscichromogenes; assembly: GCF_014645815.1. Taxonomy (GTDB): domain Bacteria; phylum Actinomycetota; class Actinomycetes; order Streptomycetales; family Streptomycetaceae; genus Streptomyces; species Streptomyces fuscichromogenes. The sequence goes on from NZ_BMML01000019.1 coordinate 86,016, forward strand.
GCGTGCCAGGGACGCTCTCCATCAGCGCTATACCGAGGCAGTGGCCCGGCGGGAGAGGAAGGAAGCCAAGCGTGTGGCCCAGCTGGCTGCCGCCGAGGAGAAGTACAGGCAGGAATACGAAAAGCGCGAGGCAGAAGCGTCTGCTCGCAACGCCGAGCTCTCCAAGCTCATCAATGATCTTGCCTTCGATGTGGAGTCCGCGATCGAGGAGTACATCGGCATCGTCCTGTCCAACTCGGTCTACCCCGAGGTCTTCCCGGTCGAGCACGACCATGCGTTCCGTCTCGAGGCTCGCGAACTCACGCTCACGGTCAGCGTTCCAGAGCCCTCAACTGTGCCCTCCGTCAAGGGCTACCGGTACGTGAAGACGAAAGACGAGATAGCGTCAAGCAGTCTGCCGGTCCGCGAGCAGAAAGAGCGGTACGCGAACGCGGTCTGGCAGGTCGCCGTCCGCAGCCTCCACGAGGTCTTCGAGGCCGACCGTGCCGGAAAGATCCACTCGATTGCCCTGACGGTCGGCGTCAACACGATTGATCCGGCCACGGGACGCCCGGCTACCGTTCCTCTGGCTGTCGTTGCCGCGGACCGTGAGACGTTCAACGGGTTCGACCTGGCCAGAGTTGTCCCGCAGGCCACGTTGCAGCACCTTGGTGCCGCGCTGTCGAAGTCGCCTTTCGACCTGCTAGCGGCAGACACCAGCCGTGGCATCCGGGTTCGAGGGCAGTGACGATGCGATTCAACCCGCCACCAGGGTGGCCCACGCCGCCCGAGGGCTGGACACCTCCACAGGGATGGAAACCCGACCCGGCCTGGCCGGCCCCACCGCCCGGCTGGCAGCTGTTCGTCACCGACGACGCGTCCGCATCGGACAACAGCATCGATGTGTGCATCACCGTGCCGACCGCCGAGGATCCCGCCGGCCCGACGCCGGGACCACGTCAGTCCAGGCAGGACCAGACATCCGCTGCTCCTCCGACTGCGCAGCCGGTGAACGGAGTTGACCCCGCGCCGTTGCTGGCCCGTATTGCCGCCCTTGAAGCCGAGCTCGCCACCGCACACAGCGGTGCCCAGGCGATCGATCTCAGCGACCAGCGCGCACTACAGGACGTCGGCATCTATCGCTACCACCACCCTCTGGAGAACGCTGCAGCCTACAAGGAGCGCATCCACAGCCTCGAAGGGCAGATCGACGAGGTCATCAAGAGCGGCCGCGCGATCCTCGCTGCCGACATGTTCACCTTCGACGGATCCCTGGCCCGAGGGCGAAAGCTTGTCGGTGACCTGTCCAAACTGATGCTGCGGGCCTACAACGCGGAGGCCGACAACTGCGTGCGCTCGCTGCGATCGGGGAACGTGCGCGCCGCGCGGAAGCGCCTGGAGTCGGCGGTCACCGCGATCGAGAAGCTGGGCGTGATCATGGAGATGCGGATCAACCCCGAGTATCACGCCCTGCGCATCACCGAGCTCGAACTCACTGCAGACTTTCAGATGAAGGCACAAGAAGAGCGCGAACGCGCCCGCCAGGAACGCCAGCTCCTTCGCGAACAGCGCCGGGCTGAACAGGAGCTGGCCGCCGAGAAAGAGCGACTCGAGAAGGAACGAGCCCACTACATCAGCGTCCTGGACTCCCTGAGGGCCCAAGGCGACGACACTGCTGTCGCTGAGCTCTCGCTCCGCCTCGCTGACATCGAAAAAGCCATCGCAGCCAACGACTACCGCATCGCGAACATCCGCGCCGGCTACGTATACGTCATCTCCAACCTGGGTGCTTTCGGCCCGAACATCGTCAAGATCGGCATGACCCGCCGCCTCGAGCCGATGGACCGTGTCCGGGAACTCGGCGACGCTTCAGTGCCGTTCCGGTACGACGTCCACGCCATGTTCTTCTCCGAGGACGCCGTGACACTGGAGTCCGAACTCCACAAGGCGTTCGCCGCGCGCCGCGTCAACTTTGTCAACGAGCGACGCGAGTTCTTCTTCGCCACACCATCCGAGGTGCGAGCACTATTGGCAGACAAGGTAGGCGGCCTGCTCGAATTCACGGAGGAACCCGCGGCTCTTGAGTACTTCCAGAGCCGTAGCCGTTGGCCGCAGCAGAGCTGAGTGCGATCGAAGGGTCAGGGACAGCGCCAGCGACATTGGTGTCCTTCGACTCGGTGCGGGCACACTCCCATCCGCTGCCCTGGTGCAGCTCGGCGATGCTGTGCGCTACCACGGAGGTGGCTGTGGGGCTCGGTTATTCATCGCTGCTGGTCAAAGCGCCACGCCCCGAGTGTTGGTCTGCGACCATGTTCAAGTGATCGTGTCGCTCGTGTACCAGGTCACTCGGCATCTTCTGTCTGTTCCAGCGGTGCTGCTGCGGTGCCAGACCGCGAAGGAGGCGGAACTGCTGGTCCTGCGGCACGAGAACGCCGTGCTACGACGCCAGCTGCTATAAGACCAATACGGTACGAGTCTGCGGACCGCCTCTGGTTCGTGACCCTGTCCTCGCTGATCTCGCGCCGCCGCTGGGCCGAAGTCTTCCCGGTCACGCCCAGCACGCTTCTGGCCTGGCACCGCAAGCTCATCGCCCGCCGCTGGGACTACTCCGGGGGCCAGTTGGGGGCGGGCTGGTGGTGGGGGGCGTGCAGGGGCGGAGCGACGGTGCCGTGTGCCGGCCGCCCCGGTTCCGGCGACGGGCGGGTGAGGTACTCGATGCCTTCCTGTGCCCCGTCAGGTGCGGTAGGGGTGTGTCAGGGGCATGGGGGTCCGTGCGATGTCGATGGCGTCCTGGGGGAACTGGGGGCCGGCGGTGTAGTAGCGCGCCCGGGTGCGGCCGACGGGCTGGAGGACGCCGCCGGCCGTGAGGTCTCGGAGGTCGCGTTGGGCCTGCTGGAGGCTGAGGTCCTCGGCGTGCTGGTAGCGGGAACGGCGCACGCGTCCGGCCATGGCGACGTCATGGAGTGCGGTGACGGTGCGTTCATCGAGGCCCTGGCTGTCGGCGTAGCCGACGAGGGAGGTCCAGACATGGCCCGAGCGGGTGAGGCGGCCCTGGACGGTCTGTGCCTGCTGGTGGTAGGCGGTGAGGTTGAATCTGATCCAGCCAGAAACGTCCTGGTCGGGCTGGTAGTGGCTGCCCCGGTCGTTGAGCTCGCGGTAGTACTCCCATGTGTTGCCCGGTCGGCCCAGCCAGCTCTCGATGGAGGAGAATTCAGGTGCGAGGACTCCTTCTCTGGCGATCATGAGGGTTTGCAGGGAGCGGGACATACGGCCGTTGCCGTCGGCCCAGGGGTGGATGGAGACCAGATGAAGGTGGGCCATGGCGGCCCGCACCAGGGCGTGTGTGCCGTCGCTCTCGTTGAGCCAGTCGACGAGTTCCTGCATCAGACCGGCGACGAGCGGTGCGTCAGGGGCGGTGTAGGCGGCGATGCTCGGATCGCGGGGGTCGGTGACGTAGACGGGACCCTTGCGCCACTGGCCCGCCGGCCGGCGGATGCTGTGCCGGTGGCCTTGGAGCATCCAGTGAAGACTGTTGAGTAGGCCCTTGCTGTAGGAGAAGTCCTCGACGTCGTGGAGGGTCTGGATGTAGGTCATCATCCGCTGGTAGGCGAGAGTCTCCTCCCGGTTCTCCTCCGAGACGTCGACCTCGGTCTCGCCTTCCATGAGGTCCTCGACGTCCACGGTCGACACCTTGAAGCCCTCGATGGAATTCGAGGCTGCTACCGCGTCTGCGGTGAGGAACTTCCGTAGGCCATCCGTCCACTTCGCGGCGGAGGTCCGCACGGCATGCCGCAATGTCTCGCGCATCTGGTCGATCTGATCGAGGACCCGGCGGTCGTCCGTGGTGAGATCAGGCATGGGGAAGAGCATCACCCGACGATATAGTGACGCAATCATTACGTCAAACGGTTGTGTCCGTGTGCCCGGCCGGGCTTCACGCTCCAGCACGACCAATCTGCCGGCCGGCACCCGCCTGAACCGGGAGCACACGCGTCGTCCCCGCCCGGGCCGTGATGAGAGTGCGGGTCGTGTCCCTTGCCGTGGTGTAGGGGATCAACTGGCGCGAGTGTTCGGGGTGCTGGGTAGTGTCGGGGCGCTTTCGGGGAGCTCGCGGTAGATCTCGCCCATGCTGCCTTCCGGGAGGTGGTGGCGGGGGAAGGTGATCCATTCGTCGTGCATCTCGAAGAGCACGGCGGTGACCAACCGGACCGGCGCGTCGTCGTTGGGGCAAGACCTGGACGACGTCCATCCTGCGCTTGATCTCCCGGTTCACCGGTTCCAGCGGGTTCGTCGACCGGATCTTCTTCAAGTGCCTGGGCGGGAAGTCCGCGAACGCGGTCAGATCCTCCTTCGCCTCCATCAACATGGCTTTGAACTTGGGGAACTGGGTGCCGAGCATGTCTGCGACGGTGTCCAGCTGAGTGCGCACGAGGCCGGCGGTGGGCTGGGTGAAGATCGTGCGGATCGTCTCGGCGGCCATCTCATCGGAATCCCGGTCGATCACACCGAAGATGTTCCGCAGGAAATGAACCCTGCACCGCTGCCAGGCAGCGCCGAGCATCACCGTGCGGACGATCCATCCAGCGTGCTGGTCGGTCACGACCAGGCGGACCCCGGACAGGCCGCGCTCTCGCAGTGAGCGCAGGAACTCCTTCCAGAATGCCTCGCTCCCGCTGTCCCCGACCGGCAAGCGCGAGCGGCCCATGGTCAAGCCCTGGACCGTGGCCGAGGTCCAACGGTTCATCTCCGGAATGGAGCGGGACCGGCTGTACGCGCCGCTCCTGCTCTCGCTGATGGGGCTGCGGCCGGCCGAAGTGGTGGGGCTGCGGTGGGCGGATCTCGATCTGAAGCTGGCCACCGTGGAGATGACCAGAATCCGGACGATGAATGGGAACTCCGAGGTGGTCGAGAAGGACGCCAAGACGGCGGCCGGGGAGCGCGTGCTCCCGTTGCCGGCGTGGGTCCTGGATGCGCTGAAGCAGTTCCGCGCGCGACAGGCTTGCGAGCGCCTTGCGGCGGGCGAGGGCTACACCGACTCGGGGTATGTCGTCGTCAACGAGCTCGGGATCCCGAGAAACACCCGGCACCTGCGTGAGCACGCGTACGGGCTCATGAGCGAGCTCAAGATGAGGCGCGTGCGCTTGTACGACGCGCGGCACTCCTGCATGACCTACAGATTCTGTGAGAAAAGTGAGGTAGACGATCTCACGACCAACCCTCTGACCTGCGATTTTCCCTAAGAGCGCAGATTCGGCCCGCGATTCTAGTGATCAAGCCAAATGCCCAGGTCGCAGGGTCTCGACTTTCTGCGGCTGCTGCTGGTGTGCCGGTTACAGGCGCTTGGCTGTGCGGTCGCGCAGCAGCAGCCACTGACCGGCGTCGGCGCCGCCTGAGCGCGCAGCAGGTCCGTGCAGCAGTACGGCGTAAGCCGTCCTCTCCGCCTCGCTCGGGGCGGCATACTGGTCTGGCCTCCTGGGTCGGGAACGACCTCGTCATGCCTTTCCAGGCCCTGTCCGCGTTCGGAGTGCTGAGCATCGGCGAGTAATTGTCAAGACCTGTGGGTTGATCGACTTGTCTGCTGCGATGCGGACTCGTCAGGCTCCGGCTGCGACGTCAGGGCCTCGGCAAGGCGGTCGACGCCGAATCCGCTGATCAGTAGGCGTTCTTTGCGGTTGCCGGTGAGCAGTTGGCTCCATTGAACGAAGCCGCCATCGCCGATTTCCAGCCGGTGGCCTGCGATGCTGGTGTGGATCTTGAAGCAGATGCCGGTGTAGTAGCCGCGTCCGGTGGTCCGGTCGGGGTCCTCGCACACCTGTATTCCTGGCAGCACGGCGAGTTCGTGGCGCATCTGCTCAAGGGTCGGACCAGTCGTGTCCTCCAGAAAGGTCAGTCTGATCTGTGTGTCCTGTGCCCCGACGTCGGCCATGACGCGGGCGGCGAACCGCAGGTGCTCGGCCAAGTGCCGGTGCTCGAAGAGTTGGTTGCCGGTGTCCCGGCCGGCGGTCACCAGGCCGAAGAGCTGGAAGTGGGCGAGGTTCTTCGGACCGTTGAAGCTCTGGGCGCGGGCCACTCGCTGACTGGCCGCCAGCCGGACCGGTGCGTTCGAACGCGGATCGGCGGCCAGGGCCAGGGAGCGCCGATGCGATGCCTCCAGCGCCAGTGCGTTCGTCGGGTCGGCGGCCACCTCACTGCCCCGAACAGTCGCGATCACCTTGCGTGGATCGACGGTCGCCACGGCCGAATGCGCGGCCAGCGGCACGACCGGGGCGAGCACAAGGACCTCGAAGCCGTCGGGCAACGCCGACACCAACGTGTCCTCGGCGCGGCGCAGTGCGGCGAACTCAACCGGCGCTGGGGCCACGAACCGATCGCTGCGATAGCGCCGCATCACCTCGGCCGGCGAGAGCCGGTCCGCCCGGCGCCGGAAAACCTCCAGCAGCAGTGTGGTCAGATCCGCGCCCGACATCCCGCTGGCCAGCAGTTCCAACAGTTCCGGGCTGTCTGCCCGTGCCAGAACTCGACGTAACGCCGGGTTGACCGGGACATCTCCGGTGAGGTCATCGCACGTCATGAACATCAAGTATCACGGTTGGGGAATCAGCTGGACCAGCGAGTTTCTGACACTTCGACGGTCATGCCACCGCAGGCTCAGGGCGCTCGGCCAGGAGGCCGTTCTCGAAACGGGCGCCCGCACGGACCAGGGGCACCAGGTGGGCTCCGGTGATTGCCCGCCAGCGGGCCTGGGCGGACTCGACCGGCTTGAACACCATCGCCAGGGCCGCTGCCGGGCTGCCGGCGCCGCGGGTGACCTTGGTACGGAGTTTGACCGTGGAGGAGGTCGACTCGATGGGGTTCGTGGTCCGCAGGTGGATCCAGTGCTCAGCGGGGAAGTCGTAGAACGCCAGCAGTTCCTCCTGATCGTCGGTGATCTTCGCGACGGCCTCGGGCCACTTCGTGCCGTAGGTCTTCGCGAATGCCGCGATCGCCTTCTCGGCGTGCGCACGGTCCTCGGCGTTGTACATCTCCTGCATCGCCTTCGTCGCGCCCGGCTGTGCGGACTTCGGAAGGCAGTTCGTGACATTGCGGGCCTTGTGGACCCAGCACCTCTGGTGGCGGGCGGCGGGGAACACCTTGGCCAGGGCCTTCCACAGGCCCATCGCGCCGTCGCCGACGACCAACCCGGGGTCGCGCATGCCGCGCCTGCGGCAGTCGCGCAGCAGGTCGGCCCATGACTCGGTGGACTCGCGCAGGCCCTCGGCCAGCGCGATCAGTTCCTTGGTGCCGTCCAGCCGGACGCCGAGCAGGACCAGCACGCAACTGTGCGCCTGCCCGAGCCGAACCTTGGGGTGCACGCCGTCGGCCCACACGTACACATAGTCGCGGTCCGACAGGTCCCGGTCCTGGAATGCGGCGTGGTCGTCCTGCCACTGCTTCGTCAGCCGGGTCACGGTCGCCGCGGACAGGCCCGCCGCGCCGCCGAGGAACGGCTCCAGCGCCGGGACGAAGTCGCCGGTGGACAGACCGTGCAGATACAGCAGCGGCAGCACCTCGGAGATCTTCGGCGACTTGCGGCACCAGGGCGGCAGGATCTTTGAGGAGAACCGCTTGCGCCCTCCGGTGGCTGCGTCCACCCGCCGGTCGTTCACCCGCGGCGCCTTCACCTCCACCGCCCCGGCCGCGGTGACCACGGTCCGCGGCCGGTGGTATCCGTTGCGGACCACCAGACGGCGGCCGGCGCCGTCCGTCTCGGCCGCCAACTCGGCTATGTACTGGTTGACTTCAGCCTCCAGGGCGGCGGCGAGCATCCGCTGGGCGCCTTCACGCACGATCTCGTCGATCAGGGAGCCGGACTCGGTGGAACCTTCGGCGTTCACTACGCTGAGCACGGGCGTGCCTTCCCGACCCGCGCTGCGAACGCGGGCCTACTCGGTGACCATCACAGGATCATTCGGGAAGGTATGCCCTCCGCGTTCCTCCCGAGACTGATCCACAGGTCTTGAGCATTGCTCAGCATCGGCCCTCCCGGGCTCAATAGGGTCATGCAGTGAAGTACGTGCATGGACGCCATCACCCCCGGCCTGCCCGCCCGCGAAGTCGTCGAACGAGACGACTTACGCTGAGCCCTGGCGGAACACGACTTCTCCGCGGCCTTCTCGCTCATCAAGAAGCGGGGCGGCCTGTCGCCGAACCGCATCGCATCGGCCAGCACGGTGGGGTCCAGCGCCCGGCGGTGCCTGCCCTTGAGGACGCCGGTGGCCTTCAAGACCTCGCGCACGGCCTCGAACGCCCGGTTCGGGCGGGCGGAACGGGCCGGCCGACGGCGACATCAGGCGAGCAGTGACGGGTCGAAGGCCATGGCGTGAAGGCCCCGCGCGCAGGCGGCCTTCCACCTCAGGCCGCACCGCAGTTCCTGGACCGTCTCGAAGGCCGGCAGCCCGTGCAGCGCCTGCAGCGTGATCACCGAGGCCAGGATCTGCGGCGGCAAGCCGGCTGCCCGTTCGCCGAGGGGTACATGCCCGCGAACATCTCAGCCGGGGACACGGCACCGCGGTGCCCGGCCAGGAACGCGAACACACTCCCTGCCGGGATCAGGTCCCGACATGTCTCCCACGCATCCGGCCCGACCATCTCGCCGGCCCACTCACCCATCGCCACATGACGAGTCCGGCCCTGCCACGTCAGCGGCAGGGCCGGAATCCAAGATCTCCGTCAGCCTCATAGGCGGGTGCGTCCCGTCTCCCGGGTGGGAGACGAGTGGGAGATGATCATGGCGTGGTGATGCATTCAGGCGCTGGGAAATGCTAGATGGCACCGCTCTCCCGCCTCCCCGGCGACGCGCCTAGGTCGCCGATTCGGCAGCATGAGGACTGATCACATCGGCGCTGACCAGGGCGATGATGACGATGCCGAGGGCGATGCGGTACCAGACGAACGGCATGAAGCTCTTGTTGGAGATCCACTTCATGAACCACGAGATCACCGCGTAGCCGGACGCGAACGCGATCACCGTCGCGAACAGGGTCGGGCCCCAGGCCACATCGCCCCCGCTCACCGAGTCCTTGACCTCGAAGGCACCGGAGGCCAGCACGGCGGGGACGGCGAGCAGGAAGGAGTAGCGGGCGGCCGCCTCGCGCTTGTAGCCCATGAACAGGCCGCCGCTGATGGTGGCACCGGAGCGGGAGACGCCGGGGATGAGGGCGCAGGCCTGGCAGAGGCCGTAGACCAGGCCGTCCTTGACCCCGAGGTTCTCCAGCGTCTTGCGCTGCTTGGGGGCGCGGTGCTTGCCGCCGGTCTCGTCCCGGGCGGCGAGCCGGTCGGCGATGCCGATGACGACGCCGACGACGACGAGCATGGTCGCGGTGATGCGCAGATCCCGGAACGGGCCCTCGATCTGGTCCTTGAGCGTCACGCCCAGCACCCCGATGGGTATCGAGCCGACGATCACCAGCCAGCCCATCTGGGCGTCGTGGTCCCGCCGCATCGCCTTGTCGAACAGCGACCGGAACCAGGCCGAGATGATCCGCCCGATGTCCTTGCGGAAGTAGATCAGCACCGCGGTCTCCGTGCCGATCTGGGTGATCGCCGTGAAGGCGGCTCCCGGATCCTCCCAGCCGGAGAAGGCCGCGGTCAGCCGCAGATGCGCGCTGGAGGAGACGGGCAGGAACTCGGTCAGCCCCTGGACGAGGCCGAGGACCAGCGATTCAAACCAAGACATGAAGGTACGGCGTCCCAGGGGTGAGAAGGGGGCTGGAGGTCGCGCGGACACGCGTGTTCACAGGGGCGCACGTGATCATGCGCGTGCCACGGCAGCGTATCGGGCCGGGGTGACAGCCGGGACACAGGGGGTTCGGCAGGTGGACGGTCGGCCACGGGGTGTTGACCGGTCAAGGTGCCGCCGCTTACGTTTCAGCTGGAGAAAGCGCTTGCTCCCGCACATCGGGGTGCGTGTGCGGCGCACGTCGGGCGGGACTTCGCCCATCGTCGGTACACGCACGAGGAGTGCTGATCACGTCCATGCCCCGCTCCACAGCCCCCTTCACCGGAGGGCGCATCAGAGCCGCCGTCGTCGGCGCCGGCGCCATCGGGCGCGGTTCCCATCTGCCCGCCCTCGCCCGGCTGGCCGCGGAGGGCGAGACCGAGGTCGTCGCCGCCGTCGACATCGATGCCACCGCCGTCGAGGCGATGTGCGCCGAGGCCGGGGTTCCCCACGCGTACACCGACCTGGACCGGATGCTCGCCGAGCAGCGGCCGGACCTGGTCACCGTCTGCACCCCGCCCACCCTGCACCGGGACCAGACGGTGACCGCGCTGCGGGCCGGTGCCTGGGTGTGGTGCGAGAAGCCGCCGGTGCCGAGCCTCGCCGACTTCGACGCGGTCGAGGCGGCGGAGGGCACCGACGGCGGGCCGTACGCCTCGATCGTCTTCCAGCACCGGTTCGGCTCCGCGGCCACCCATGTGCGGCGGCTGCTCGCCGAGGGGGCGCTGGGACGGCCGCTGGTCGCCCACTGCCAGACCACCTGGTACCGGGACACCGCTTACTACGCGGTGCCCTGGCGGGGGCGCTGGGCGACCGAGGGCGGCGGCCCGGCGATGGGTCACGGCATCCATCAGATGGATCTGCTCCTGGACCTGCTCGGGCCGTGGAGCGAGGTGCGGGCGATGGCCGGCCGGCTGGTGCACGACGTGGAGACCGAGGATGTCTCCACCGCCCTGGTCCGGTTCGCGAACGGCGCCCTGGCCACCGTCGTGAACAGCGTGCTCAGCCCCGACGAGGTCAGCCGCATCCGCATCGACTGCGAGCGCGCGACGGTCGAGCTGACCCACCTGTACGGTCACGGCAACGAGAACTGGCGCATCACCCCGGCCCCGGGCGTCCCCGCCGACGAGGCGGCGGCCTGGCGTGACTTCGGCCCGGACGTGCCCAGCTCGCACCTGGCCCAGCTGCGCGAACTGGTCGCCGCCATGCGCGCCGGGGAGCGGCCGCGCGGCAGCGGTGCGGACGGGCGCACCAGCCTGGAGCTGATCACCGCGCTGTACAAGGCGGCGTTCACCGACACGACCGTCCGCGCGGGCGGGATCGGTCCGGGTGATCCTTACTACACGGCCCTGCACGGGGGAGCCCCGGGCTGGGCGCCGGTCGAGCACGAGGAGGTGTCCGCGTGAGCGGCGAGCTGCGGATCACGCACACCCATGGCGACCGGATCACCGTGACCGAGCCGGTCACCGGGGTACAGCTCTTCTCGTACGTCTACCGGCCCGAGGCGGACTGGGAGGCCCCGAGGCCCTACCTGCACCCGATCCGTACCCTGGCCGGGGACGTGGTCACCGACTACCGGCCCAACGACCACCGCTGGCACAAGGGTCTCTCCCTGACCGCCTCGCACCTGTCGGGCGCGAACCTGTGGGGCGGCAACTCCTATGTCCACGGCCAGGGTTACCTCGCCATCCCGGAACGCGTCGGCTCGATGCGGCACACCGGCTTCGACGAACTGTCGTCGTCCGACGGGCGCCTGGTGGTCGCGGAGCGGCTGACCTGGCATCCGTACGACGGGACGCTGTGGGCGCAGGAGCGGCGGCGCGTCGAGGTCCATGACGTGGACCCCGAGGCGGGTTCCTGGGCGCTCACCTGGACCAGCGAGATCACCAACTGCCGTGCCGAGCCCCTGCTGTTCGGCAGTCCGACCACGGCCGGGCGCGAACAGGCGGGCTACACCGGCCTGTTCTGGCGCGGTCCGCGTGCCTTCCGGGACGGCCGGATCATCGGCCCCGACGGGGAGGGTCCGGAGCTGATGGGCTCCCAGTCGTCCTGGCTGGCCTTGTCCGGCGAGCACGACGGCACCGACGGCCATGCCACGGTCGTCTTCGAACACGCCCCGGAGAACGACCAGTCGGGCAGCAACGGCGGGCACCCCGCCCACTGGTTCGTACGCAACGACCCGTTCGCCGGCATCGCCCCCTCCTGGGCCTTCCACGACGAGCTGGAACTGCCTCCCGGCGACACCCTCCGGCGCCGCTACCGGGTCGTCGTCGCCGACGGGGCCTGGGGACGCTCGGACATCGCCAAGTACCTGGACGCGCATCCCTGGTGAGCGACGGGGAGGCCGCGTCCGCGGGGCTGCCGGGCGGCTCGCCGCCCACCGCCGGGGGGAGTGGGCCGCTCAGGTGGCTTGCGGGCCGGTGACGGTCCAGCCCGGTGCCTGCGGGTGGGCCGTCAGGTCCTCGTGGCGTACCGGGTCGCCGCAGGCCGCGCAGGTGACGACCGGGGCGAGGTCCTTGCCGCAGCTGTGCTCGATCACCATGGGGCGGTCGCCGTCCGGATGGAGGTGGCGGTCGCCCCAGGCCATCAGGGTCATCAGGACCGGCTCCAGTTCCAGGCCGGCCAGCGTGGCCCGGTACTCGAAGCGCTGCGGCCGCTCGCTGTAGACGCGCTTGGTGAGGATCCCGGCGTCGACGAGGCGGCGCAGCCGGGTGGCCAGGATGTCGCGCGGGGCGCCGATGTTGCGTACCAGCTGGTCGAAGCGGCCGTTGCCCAGGCACACCTCCCGCAGGACCAGCAGGGAGTACTTCTCGCCGACGAGCGCCAGGGTGTCGGCGACCGAACACGGGCGGGGGTGCTTGGGTGCGGCCATGTGGTCAGTCTAGTGGAGGGTTGGATTTTCCAACTCTCGGGGTTATGGTGAGTTCGGTTTTCCTACTCACTGGTAGTCGAGACTGGCAATCGAGGTCCCCGTGATGCGTGACGCAGTCATCGTCGAAGCCGTACGCACACCCGTCGGAAAGGGCAGGCCGAACGGGTCCCTGGCACATGTCCACCCCGTCGAGCTCCTCGCCCACACCCTGCGCACCCTCGTCGAACGCTCCGGCGTCGACCCCGCCCTCATCGACGACGTGATCGGCGGCACCGTCGACCAGGTCGGCGAGCAGGCCATGAACACCACCCGGTACGCCGTGCTGTCCGCGGGTTTCCCCGAGACGGTCCCGGCGACCACGGTGGACCGCCAGTGCGGCTCCTCCCAGCAGGCCGTGCACTTCGCCGCGCAGGGGGTCATGTCCGGCGCCTACGACATCGTCGTCGCCTGTGGCGTCGAGTCGATGAGCCGGGTGCCGATGTGGTCCAACGTGCCGGCCGGCAAGGACCCCTTCGGTCCCGGAGTCGCCGCGCGCTACCCGGAGGGGCTGGTGCCGCAGGGCATCAGCGCCGAGCTGATCGCCGCGAAGTGGTCCATCGGACGGGAGGAGATGGACGCCTTCGCGGTCTCCTCGCACCGGAAGGCGGCGGCCGCGTGGGCGGCGGGGCGGTTCGACGCGCAGGTGGCTCCGCTGGACGGTGTCGGCCGTGACGAGTCGGTACGGCCGGGGACCACCGCCGAGATCCTGGCCGGGCTCAAGCCCGCCTACTACGACCCCGGGTTCGCCGAGCGGTTCCCGCAGATCGAGTGGAACGTCACGGCGGGCAACGCGAGCCCGATCAACGACGGCGCCTCCGCGGTGCTCGTCACCTCCGGTGAGACCGCGGCGCGGCTCGGGCTGCGGCCGCTGGCCCGGCTGCACTCGTTCGCCGTGACCGGCTCGGACCCGCTGCTCATGCTGACCGGCGTGATACCGGCGACGGAGAAGGTGCTGCGGCGGGCCGGGCTCGGCATCGGGGACATCGACCTGTTCGAGGTGAACGAGGCGTTCTCCAGCGTGGTGCTGGCCTGGCGGCAGGAGACCGGGGCGGACCTCGGCAGGGTGAACGTGAACGGCGGGGCGATCGCCCTCGGGCATCCGCTGGGGGCGAGCGGGACCCGGCTGACCACGACGCTGGTGCATGCGATGCGGGAGCGCGGCGCTCGCTTCGGCCTTCAGACCATGTGCGAGGCCGGTGGGTTGGCCAACGCGATGATTCTGGAGGCGGTGCGGTAGGGGGCTGTGCGCCTCATGGGGTGCCGTGTGGTGTGGTCGCGCGGCTGCCGGAGCGTGGGGGCTGGTCGCGCGGTTCCCCGCGCCCCTTCGGGGGCGCTAGCGCCGGGGGCGTAGGTGGTGGCGTTTCTGCCAGGCGAGTACCGCTCCGGCCACCGCGGGGACGACGATCGCGGCCACCGAGATCAGGAAGACCGGGGAGGTCGGGGTCGAGGCGCGGGCGCCTGCCACGACGTAGGCGGCCACGTTCGGGATCGAGCCGAGGGCCGTGGCCACCAGGAACGGGGTGCAGCGCATCCGGGAGACGGCGGCCGCGTAGTTCGCGGCCCAGAACGGGACGCCGGGGAACAGCCGTACCGCCAGCATCGAGCGGAAGCCGTGCCTGCTGAACTGGCTGTCCGCCGCCTTCAGCAGCCGGCCGCGCAGCAGCGGGCGCAGTGCCTCCTGGCCGAGCATCCGGCCGAGCGCGAAGGAGAGCCACGCCCCGAGCACGGTGCCGGCCATGGCCGCGCCCATCCCCGGCGCCGAGCCGAACAGCGCGCCGGCCGCCAGGTTCAGGATCGGCCGGGGCACGAACGCCACCGTGATCAGGCCGTACGCCACGGCGAAGACCACCACCGCGGTGGTGCCGGCCACCTGTGGCGGCCAGCCCTGTGTCATCAGCTTCTGGGGCTCGAAGAGCAGGACCGACGCCGCGGCCGCCGCCAGCAGCGCGACGAGCAGGGACAGCCGGGACCACGGCGACAGCAGCACGCGTGTGCAGCGCGCGCCGAAGCTCGTCGGAGCGGGCACGGCGACGGTCAGCTCCGTGGCGGCGACCCGGGGAGAGGCCGTGGCGGTGCCAGAGCGGTTGGCATCGAGCATTCGGCGACACTAACCGAAGCGGATGTGTGATCGCCGTATGGATGCGGCCCCTTGGGGGGATCCGGCCCGTGTCGGGCCACCGGAAAACCGTTCGACGTGGGGCGACGCGTCGGCGATGATCTGTGTCATGTTCCGGTTCGCCTTCCTCGTCGCAGCGTCCGCAGTCGCGGACGCGCCGAAGGCTGCCGTTCCCGTTCTCACGGCCGCTGCCGACGGCGCCCGAAGCTGACCCTCCCCGGAAAGTCCGGCGGACCCCGCAGGGGGAGGGTCGGCCGGTTTCCCGGGGTCCCGCACTTCCTTCGGACACGCTTCGAGGTACAGCCATGCCCAAGACGGCATACGTCCGCACCAAACCGCACCTCAACATCGGCACGATGGGCCACGTCGACCACGGCAAGACCACCCTGACCGCCGCCATCACCAAGGTCCTCGCCGAGCGCGGCACCGGCACCTTCGTGCCGTTCGACCGCATCGACCGGGCCCCCGAGGAGGCCGCCCGCGGCATCACCATCAACATCGCGCACGTCGAGTACGAGACCGACACCCGGCACTACGCCCACGTGGACATGCCGGGCCATGCCGACTACGTCAAGAACATGGTCACCGGAGCCGCGCAGCTGGACGGGGCGATCCTCGTCGTCTCCGCGCTCGACGGGATCATGCCGCAGACCGCCGAACACGTGCTGCTCGCCCGGCAGGTGGGCGTCGACCACGTCGTGGTGGCGTTGAACAAGGCGGACTCGGCCGACGAGGAACTGGTCGAGCTCGTGGAGCTGGAGGTGCGGGAACTGCTCAGCGCGCACGGCTACGGGGGCGACTCCGTGCCCGTCGTGAGGGTCTCCGGACTCAAGGCCCTGGAGGGGGACCCGCGGTGGGCGGCGTCGATCGAGGCGCTGCTGGACGCGGTGGACACGTACGTGCCGATGCCGGAGCGGTACCTGGACGCACCGTTCCTCCTGCCGGTGGAGAACGTGCTCACCATCACCGGGCGCGGCACGGTCGTGACCGGGGCCGTGGAGAGGGGGACCGTGCGGGTCGGCGACCGGGTGGAGGTGCTCGGCGCCGACGTCGAGACCGTCGTCACCGGGCTGGAGACCTTCGGGAAGCCGATGGACGAGGCGCAGGCCGGGGACAACGTGGCGCTGCTGCTGCGGGGCGTGCCCCGGGACGCGGTGCGGCGGGGGCACGTGGTGGCGGCGCCGGGGAGCGTGGTGCCGGCGTGGCGGTTCTCGGCGCGGGTGTACGTGCTGTCGGGGCGTGAAGGGGGCCGTACGACCCCGGTCGCGACGGGGTACCGGCCGCAGTTCTACATCCGTACCGCGGACGTGGTCGGCGACGTCGACCTCGGTGAGGTGGCGGTGGCCCGGCCCGGGGACACGGTGGAGATGACCGTGCGGCTGGGGCGGGAGGTTCCGCTGGAGGCGGGGCTGGGGTTCGCCATCCGTGAGGGCGGCCGGACCGTGGGGGCCGGGACCGTGACCTCCGTGGAGTGAGCGGGACCGTGACCTCCGTGGAGTGAGGTCGCGGTGGGTGGGGGACTGCGGGCCGGTGGGGGCCGGTCGCGCAGTTCCCCGCGCCCCTTTCGGGGCGCCGTCGTGACCGTCGCTCCATGGGCCCTGTGCGGGCCCTGCGCCTCGGTCGGCCTGCGCAACGCACAATGGGGGAGTGAACGAAGCCATACCCGTCGTCCGGGTCACCGCGCACGGGACCGCCAAGCTGATGCCCGATGTCGATCGCGAGCGGGCCTGGTTGCTGACCGTCGACGGGGCGCCGCAGTCGTATGTGGATCTCGACGAGCCGACGCATCTCGAGTTCGAGTACGCCCGGCGGCTGGGGCATGTGCTGGACGCCGTGGCGGAGGCCGGCGCACCCCTGGACGTGCTGCATCTCGGCGGGGGCGCCTGCACGCTGCCCCGGTACGTGGCGACGACCCGGCCCGGTTCCCGGCAGGACGTCGTGGACGCCGACCGGGAGCTGCTGGAGCTGGTCACCGAGCACCTGCCGTGGGCGGACGGCACCGGGATCACCCTGCACGCCGCCGACGCGCGCGGCTGGCTGGAAGCGGCGCCCGCGGACTCGGCGGACGTAATGATCGCGGACGTCTTCGGCGGGTCCCGGATCCCCGCGCACCTGACCTCGCTGGGCTACGCGCGGGAGGCCGAGCGGGTGCTCAGGAGCGACGGAATCTATCTGGCCAACCTCGCGGACTCCGCCCCCTTCGACTTCCTGCGCTCCCAACTCGCCACGTTCGCCGTCGTCTTCGAGGAGCTGGCGCTCATCGCCGAGCCCGGCGTGCTGCGCGGGCGGCGGTTCGGCAACGCGGTGCTCATCGCCTCGCACCGGCCGATCGACGCCGGTGCGCTGGCCCGTCGTACGGCCGCCGACGCCTTCCCTGCGCGGGTCGAACACGGGTCGGCGCTGCGGGAGTTCGTCGGCGCGGCCCGGCCGGTCGGGGACCCGGCCGCCGTACCGTCACCCGAGCCCCCCGGCGGAACGTTCGGGATCGGGTGAGGCCGGCGACGGCCGGGCGGAGACCGGGACCGTGCGGCGGGTGAGGTTGCGCACCTCCGGCACGAACAGCACCGCCGCCGTGACGGCGACCACCACACCCGCGCAGCCCCACAGGGCCGGGCCCCGGCCGAAGGCGTCCTCCGCGGGACCCGCCAGCGCCGTCGCCAGGGGCAGCAGGGAGACGGAGCCGAACCAGTCGTAGGCCGAGACCCGGGAGAGCTTCTCCTCGGGGATCTCCTGGTGCAGCGCGGTCATCCAGGAGACGCCGAAGACCTCGACCGTCGTACCCGCCACGAACATCACCGCGCACAGGGCCGCCACGGGGACCGGTACCGCCAGCGCCGCCGAGGGCAGGGCCAGCGGGAAGATGCACAGGGTGCCGGTGAACAGCAGGCGGCGGGGTTTCCAGCGGGTCATCAGCAGGGCGCCGGCCACCGTGCCCGCGCCGAACGCGGCCAGCGCCAGACCCCATGGACCGGGTCCGCCCAGGCTGTCGCGGGCCACCAGCGGGCCGTAGACCGCGTCGGCGGCGCCCACCACCGCGTTCGCGACCGAGAACTGGACGACGATCCCCCACAGCCAGGGGCGGCCCGCGAACTCCCGCCAGCCCTCCCGGAGATCGGCCAGCATCCCCTCGCCCGGGGCGCGCGGCGGGATATGGCTGACGTCGAGGAACGAGCGCAGCGCACCGGCGACCGCGAACGCCGCCGAGTCCACCGCCAGCACCCAGCCGGGACCCACCGCGGCCACCAGCACGCCGCCCAGAGCCGCGCCCCCGAGGGCGGCGCTCTGCATCGCCATCCGGAACACCGCGAACGCGCGGCCCGCCTGGTCGCCGCTCACCGAGGACAACAGCATGCCCTCCGCCGCCGGGCCGAAGAACGCCTGGCCGGTGCCGCCCAGCGCGGTGAGCAGCATCATCTGCCACAGCCGGGGGTCGCCGGTGAGCACGAGGACGGCGAAGGCGCCCTGGGAGAGGAAGTTGAGGGCGTTGGCCGCGACCATCACCCGGTGACGGGGGAAACGGTCCGCCACCGCGCCGCCGACGAGCAGGAACAGCACCAGCGGGAAGGTGCGGGCCGCGGCCACCAGGCCGACGTCCCCGCCGTCGCCGCCCGCGTCCAGCACGGCGAACGCGGCGGCGATCAGGGAGCCGTTGGCGCCCAGGCTCGTCACGATCGTCGCCGCGGTCAGCAGGCTGTAGTTGCGGCCCGCCCAGGCGGGTCTGCGCAGGCGGGACGGGGTGCCGGCGGCGCCGGGGGAGTCGGGGGAGCCGGAGGTGGAGGTCACCGCCCGACTATCCCCGCGAAGAGCCCGCCTTGCCAATCCGATTCCCGGGCATCCCGTTCCGGGGCACCGCAGGCCCGGGAATCCCCCCTGGGGACCTCGCGCTCGGGAATCCTGCCCCCGGGCACCTCGCGCTCGGGAATCCGGTCCGCAGGCACCTCGCGCTCGGGAATCCGGTCCGCGGGCGTCCCGTGCCCGGGAATCCGGTCCGCAGGCACCTCGCGCTCGGGAATCCGGTCCGCAGGCGTTCCGTGCCCGGGAATCCGGTCCGCAGGCACCTCGCACCCGGGAATCCGGTCCGCGGGCGTCCCGTTCCCCGGCATCCGGTGTGCGGGTGCCTGAGTCCGGGGCGTCCGCTGTCCCGCCGCCGTCAGCTCCCGGTCGGGGTGCCGTGCAGGCGGACCGTGCTGAGGATCTTCATGATCGTCGCCGTCGGGACCTCGCCGCTCACTCCCCTGGCGCCGTAGAAGTCCCACGAGACCAGGTCGCCGGCCGAGTTCTCGAAGCCGAACGTGATCGCCTTGCCGTCGCCCGCGCACTTGCCCTTCTGCGGGCTGTTCGTCGAACGCGCCCAGGCGTAGGCGCCCTTGAGGCCCGACGCGGTGGTGTAGGCGGTGGACTTCTTGTCGTAGGTGATCGTCTTCTTGTCCGGCTGTGTGTAGCCGCCGTACACCCACCAGGGGACCTCCCGGACGGCCGCGTCGCCCGGTGTCTTCGCGCCGCTCTCGCCCTTGGTGCCCACTGCCGCCAGGGCGGTGTCCTCGGTCCTGCCGTCCTTGTCGTCGTCGCTCGTGCACCACTTCGACTTGTACTGGGCGGGCGCCGACATCGTGATGATCGGCTTGCCGTCCGAGTCCTCGAAGCCGACGGACGTCCCCGAGGTCAGCACCTCCCAGCCGGCCGGCACGTCGAAGGCCGTGCCCCACTTGGGGTTCACGACGGTCTTCCAGCCCGCGACCGTCGGCTTCTCGGTCGAGTCGTCGCCGCGCGGGCTGTCGTCCGAGGACGCCGACGCGGACGCGGAGGCGGCCGGCGAGTGGGTCGCCTGCTGGTTCTTGCCGGTGTCCGCCTTGTCGTCCTTCTTGCCGCCGAGGACCAGGAACCCGGTAACCCCGGCCGCCACCACGACGGCGGTCGCCGCGATGATCGCGACCAGCTTCGTACGGTCGCCGCCCCCGCCCCCGCCCTGCGGGGTGCCGGCGGGCCCGGCCGGGCCCCACTGCGGCTGCTGCCCGTACCCGCCCTGCTGCGGGTACTGCTGGTAGCCGGGCTGCTGGTACGGGTTCGGTTGCTGGTAACCCGGTTGCTGATACGGGTTGTTCTGCGGGTACTGCTCGCCCCCTGGCGGCTGCTGTTCTGGCCACATGGCTCGTAACCCTAGTCCCGCCATGGACATGATCCGGTCACCGGTGTCCGTCGGGACCGCCACGATGGCGGCGATCACGGCGGCTGGTCTGGCCAGATTCGGCTACTCGTGAGTAACATGACCGTCATGAGCACTGACCAGATGTCGATCGGCGAGATGCTCGCCGCCACGGTCCCGATGGTGCGGACCCTCAACCTGGAGTACCTGGAGACCACTCCGGAGCGGGCCGTGCTGTCCCTGCCGGACCAGGGCGAATTCCACAACCACATCGGCGGCCCGCACGCGGGCGCGATGTTCACCCTCGCCGAGTCCGCGAGCGGCGCGATCGTGCTCGCCGCCTTCGGCGACCAGCTCTCCCGGGCCGTACCGCTGGCCGTCAGTGCCGAGATCGCCTACAAGAAGGTCGCCCTCGGCCCGGTCAGGGCCACCGCGGTCCTGGGCCGTCCGGCCGCCGACGTCGTCGCCGAACTCGACGCGGGCAAGCGCCCCGAGTTCCCGGTCACCGTCGCCATCACGCGCGAGGACGGCGCGGTCACCGGCGAGATGACGGTCGTCTGGACCCTCCGTCCCAACGGCTGAGCGGTTCCGTGAACGCCGGACGGGGTGCGGGCCGCCGGGCCCGCACCCCGTCCTTCACCGGGGCCGCTCAGGCGGCGCGGCGCTCCTCGCGCCCGGCCCCGGCGTCCTCCAGACCCGCCACGAAGTCCTTGAGCCATGCCGTGAACTCCGGTCCCAGGTCCGGGCGTTCGCAGGCGAGCCGGACCACCGTGCGCAGGTAGTCGCCCTTGTCGCCGGTGTCGTAGCGCAGTCCGTCGAAGACCACGCCGTGCACCGTGCCGGCCGCGGCCAGGTCCTGCAGCGCGTCCGTCAGCTGGATCTCGCCGCCCCGGCCGGGCGCGGTCCGCTCCAGGACGTCGAACACCTCGGGATCGAGGACATAGCGGCCGATGACCGCGTAGTTGCTGGGCGCCTGCTCCGGGGACGGCTTCTCCACCAGGCCGGTCACCCTGACCACGCCGCTCTCGCCGGTCGGTTCGACGGCGGCGCAGCCGTAGAGGTGGACCTGTGACGGGTCGACCTCCATCAGCGCGACGACACTGCCCTGGTGGCGGTCGCGGACGTCGAGCATCTGGCTGAGCAGGGTCTCGCGGGCGTCGATCAGGTCGTCGCCGAGGAGCACCGCGAAGGGCTGGTCGCCCACGTGGTGCCTGGCGCACAGCACCGCGTGGCCGAGGCCGAGCGGGTCGCCCTGGCGGATGTGGTGGATGTCGGCGAGCCGCGCGGGATCGCGTACGGCGTCCAGGCGCACGGTGTCGCCCTTGGCGGCCAGCGCCTGCTCCAGTTCGAAGGCGTTGTCGAAGTGGTCCTCGATGGCCCGCTTGTGCCGGCCGGTGACCATGAGGATGTCGTCGAGCCCGGCCTTGGCGGCCTCCTCGACGACGTACTGGATGGCCGGCTTGTCGACGACCGGCAGCATCTCCTTCGGGGTCGCCTTGGTGGCGGGCAGGAACCGGGTGCCGAGCCCGGCGGCCGGGACGACGGCCTTGCGCACCGGCCGGGGGGACGTGGGGGCGGGTGAGGAGTGGGGGGCGATCATGCGGCCCATGCTCGCCCGCCGGGATGAGAGAGGGCCGGGAGAAGCATGGGAGGCGGCTGTGGAACTCCGCGTTCCGCCACGGGGGACCGGGGCCGTCCGGGAGTTGAAGATTTCGTGTGCCATCGGGGTCCTGGCGCACACAAGTTGAACCTGTGCGGCCGCTGAATCCCGACCGGGCGTGGATACCGCCGGTAACTTATCTGAATTCCCATCTCTTTGAACTTGGGTCACCTCAACTTCTTGTTTCCTGTGAGACGTGTGTGCAAAGGTGAGCCACCCCGCGGGAGGGTCCGGAGAACGGTACGGCCACCAAGCCGGCCGTTATGGACCTGAAAAGGTACGCACCAATCAGCACCGCATTCCGTCAGGGCGCCCATTCGCATGCCGCCCTGCGGCTCGGAAGGAAATGGTTCAGTGCAATCCCCCTACCCCCCACGCCCGCCGTACCCGCCTCGCCCCGGTTCGGCCCCAGGGGAGTCCGACCGCGATCTCGTCGCCCAGCTCACCGGCGCCCCCGCGGCCAGACACCATGCCGTCGCCCTGCTGCTCGCCCGACACTGGCACGCCACCTGTGACTACGCCGTCGTCTGCCTGGCCGCCGCCACGCCCACCGCCCAGCTCGTCGCCAGCGCCGCCTTCGAGCGGGTCCTCGGCAGGCTGGCCGGCGGCGCGGTGGGCGGGGCGCTGCGTCCGCAGCTCCTCGTGGCCGTACGGGAGACGGTCCGCGCCTGGGCCGCCGACGAGGCCATTTCGGTGGTCGCACCGGAACTGCGCAAGACCACCGGCGGTCGCGGACTCGGTGCCGCGAGACCCGGCACCCCCGAAAGGCGGCAACTCGCGGAGCGTGCTTTCCAGGCCCTTCCGGGAGCCTCGCAATGCCTCCTCTGGCACACCGAGGTCGAAGCCGAACCCATAAACATACCCGCTGGTCTGCTGGGTGTCGACACGGCAACCGCGACGGCCGCACTGGATCAGGCCCGCGAACAATTCCGGATCGGATTGGTACGCACCCATCGGGAACTCGCACCCTCGAAGGAATGCCGCTTCTACAACCGGCTCCTCGACGTTCCCATTCGCCGGGGCGGCTCTCTGCTCCCCGATGTGCAAAGACATCTCACCGAGTGCCGGTACTGCCGGCACGCCGCCGAACAGCTCAGCCATTTCGACACCGGCCTGGAGGTGCTGCTCGCCGAGACCGTGCTCGGCTGGGGAGCCCGCCGTTACCTCGACGCGCGGACCGCCCGCGGCGCGGTCGTCGAGGCCTGGCCGGACGGAGGCGAACCGGCGGCCACGGCGGCGCTCGGCGGACGGCACCGCATCGTGTCCGGGAGCGGGCGGCGCAAGGCCGTGCTGGCCGGTGCCGGCCTGGTCTCCCTCGCGCTGCTCGCCACCGTGCTCGTGGCCAAGGGCTGGACCGACGACAACGGCGTCCCGCGTCCCGGCGCCGCCACCTGGGGAGCCCCGGGCGGCACCACCACCCGGCCCGGCCCCACGGCGAACCCGCCCTCCTCGGGCTCCCCGTCCCCGGCCTCCGTGGGCGAACCCGTCGAGATCGCCCACGGCCGGCTGCGCGCCCTCGACGCCGGGCTCTGCGCCGACGTGCGCGGGGGCCGGCCGCGGGTCGGCGCGGAACTGCGGCTCGGCCCGTGCTCGGACGCCGGGTCCCAGCAGTGGTCGTACCAGGACGACGGCCTGCTGCGCAGCGCGCTCGACCCCACCCTGTGCGTCGCCGCCGACCCGGGTGCGCACAGTGTGGTGGTCGCCGGCTGTCTGGTGCACGCGGGAGAGGTGTCGTACGACCTGACGGTGCGCGGGGAACTCCTGCTGCGCTGGGACAAGGGCCTCGCGCTGGCCGCGGACGGCACCCGGGTGGTCGTGGCCCGGCGCAGCGGGTCGGCCGGGCAGCGCTGGGAGCTGGAGTCGGGGGAGGGCGGAGTCGCGGTGACTCCGCAGCCCGCGGCCCCCGCGCCGCAGCAGGGCGGGTCGGCCGGGACGCCCGCGCCATCGCTTCCGATGGTTCCGCAGGGCGACCCCGGTGAGCCGCAGGAGCCGTACGGCACGCGGGTCGCGCAGGCCGGATCCCCTCGGCGTCCCGGCGCCGTCACACCGCCCGCACCCCGTGAGACCGTGAGCTCGCTCTCCGAGGCGGTCGGCGGCATCCTGCCCCCGGCACCTGCCACCGTGACGAACGTCCTGAACTCCGTTCCGGACGTCGTGGGCGCAGTGGGCGCAGTGGGCGGAGTGGGCGCGGTCGGCGGAGTAGGTGGAGTGGCCGGGCTGCTCGGCTGACGTCCGCGCCGGGCCCCGCCTCGCCGCCTGCCCCGGGTGCCGGGCGAACCGGCCCTCGGGGTGCGGTTGTTGTACCGACCGGGCCTCGGCATGATGGACGCGGTACGCCGCGTGCCGTGCACCACCGTAGATCGCCGTCGTCCGACACCGACACCTCACCGTGACGGGGCTCGGCGGGGATTCCGGTCGCGACATGGCGTCGGTCTTCTGCCCGCGCCGCGGCCCGCGTCACGCGGAGACGTTCGACAGGACAGACGTTTCGACAGGATCAGGACGGGAAGCATGCCGGGAGAGATGTCGCCCACCGGGAAGCCCGTCGGCCCCGGCTCGCCGCCCGAGCTGCGGGCCTCCCACGCCGACCGGGACCGGGTGGTGGATGTGCTGCGGATCGCGGCCGGGGACGGCCTGCTGACCGCGGACGAACTGGACGAGCGCCTGGAAGCCGCCCTGTCGGCGCGGACCCTGAGCGAACTGGCCCCGCTCACCGCCGACCTGCCGCCCGTATCGGCCGGCGTCGGCGCGGTCGGGGCGGAAGCCAAGGACGTGGTGCGGATCGAACAGGTCCACAGCAGTGCGGTCGAGTGGGTGGGGCGCTGGGTGGTTCCGCGCAGGCTGGAACTCGCGGTGACCTACTGCGACGTGACGCTCGACTTCACGGACGCGGTCATCACGCACGACACCCTGCGGATCGACGTGGCGATGGCGGGCAAGACGCTGACGCTGATCACACGGCCGGGTGTCGTGGTCGACACCGATGGTCTGTTGCTGGTGCATACCAAGGCCAAGTACCGCCAGGAGTCCACGAGTTCGGGTACCCGGCCCGCGCTGCGGGTGGAACTGGTCGGTGAGAAGGCCCACGGTCGTGTCGTGGTACGGCCCGCCCGTCGGACGTTCGTGCAGTGGCTGCTGCGTGGCCGTTCGCACGGCGCGGACCGTCACTCCTGAGGCAGTGAGGCCAACCACCGTTCGTCGCGGAACTCGGGCGGGACCTCGTCCTGCCCCGGATCGATCCCGCGGCGTTCCAGTTCGTCGAACCACCTGTCCCGTTGCGACTCGGGGAGGCGCCGGCCGCACCAGGGGCAGAACCCGATGGTGACGCTCGACGTGCCGCCGTCATGGATGATCAGGCCGTACTCCTGGAATGCGGCGTTGAACGCGACCAGCGTGTCCGGGCAGGCGAAGGGGTCGGCGTGCCGGTCGCAGGGCACGTCGACGCGGCTGTTCATCGCCTCGCAGCAGTGGGTGGTCATGACCTCGGGTCTTCGTCGATCGGGTGCCGTCCAGAAGTAGATCAGACGCGCCGACCGCGCGCGAGGACGGTCGGCTGGCGCCGACTTCGGTTCCTGTCGGCCGGGTGCGCTTTTCTTGTGCAGATCGTTGACACGGGTCACTGCTGGATCTACGTTTCCGCTCACCGTCGCCAAGGACGACGAGTGGACCCTCGTGCTCCACTTCTCCTCCGCGGCCATCGCCCGCCCCAAGGTCCTGCTCGACGGCGAGGAGCTCTTCCCGCTCGCGGCCGGATACGGCGAGTACTTCTCCGGTGGCCTGGTCGCCGTCGCCCCCGACGGCCTCGGCGTCCGCCGTCGGACACTCCGACTCGCCAGAGGCACCCACCCGTTGAAGATCACGGCGGCCGGCGGCGACACGGGTCTGCTGTTCCGGCTGCGGCGCGGCACCGGCGCGACCCGCGCCCAGGACGTCGCGGACGCGGTGGCCGCCGCGCGGGCCGCCCGGCACACCGTGCTGTTCGCCTACGAGGACGCCACCGAGGGCCTCGACCGCACGACCGTCGCCCTGCCCGGCCACCAGGAACAGCTGATCCGCGCGGTGGCCGCGGCCTGTCCGCGCACCACCGTCGTCCTCAACACCTCGTCGTGCACCTCGATGCCGTGGCTGGCGGACACCGGGGCCGTGCTCCAGATGTACTACCCCGGCCAGGAGGGAGCGGCCGCCACCGCGGCCGTCCTCTTTGGCGACAGCGATCCCGGCGGCCGTCTCACCCAGTCCTTCCCGGCCGACGACGACCACCACCCGGTCGCCGGCGACCCGCGCCGCTACCCCGGCGTCGACGGGGTGGAGGAGTACTCCGAGGGCATCCACGCCGGCTATCGCTGGTACGACGCGCAGGGCGTGCGGCCGCTCTTCCCCTTCGGGCACGGGCTGTCGTACACCTCCTTCGCGTACTCCGCCCCGGAGGCCCGCTGGACGCGCGGCGGACTGGAGGTGACGTTCACCGTCCGCAACACCGGCCGCCGGGCCGGGACCGAGGTGCCGCAGGTGTATGTCGGGCCCTCCCCGGACCTCCGGCTCGACCAGGCGGTACGGGTGCTGGGCGGCTACCGGCGACTGACCCTGCGGGCCGGGGAGCGGCGGCGGGTCACGGTGCGGGTCGCCGCGCGCACCCTGTCGTCCTGGGACGCGCGGCACCACCGCTGGACACTCGGCACCGGACGGCGGACGGTCTGGATCGGCGCCTCGTCGGGCGACCTGAGGCTGCGCACCGGCGCCCAGGTGGGCGGCGGTCGGCGCTGAATTCCTGTCAAGGAGCGGCCGGGGGGCCAAGGGCTCTCCGGCCCATTGCTCCAAGGGTTTACAAGAATTTTCCCCGCTATGCGTTTCATTTGAAGCAATGCGGTTGACGACAGGATTTTGTCAGGATTGAGTGAGGGTTGCCGCGGAGACGTTCGGCGCGGGTTTCCGGTGTGCCACGATCGAGCCAGCGGACCGAAGTCATCCCGAATTTACAGAGCTCGGCGCGGTCGCACGCCGCGTTGCGTCGCGGTGAGTGCCGGGTGAATGGCCAGGGTGCTTTGACGGGCTTGTGGCGGTGTGCCGTCAGTGGTCCGGGCGCCGGAGGGCGGCCAACCCGAAGTGGAATGCTCGGATTTTCGGCTCTTGCGGTGAATTCCGCCCGCTGGCCGAATCAATGCTACCGGACGCGATAGGCATGCTCCGTTATTGACCCGCGAGTAACGAACTCGCTAGTTTCCGGTGGCCTCACCACGAGCTTTCCGCCGCACACATCCCCCACCGTGCTGTCCTCCCGATTATTCGGAGTGTCATGACGTCCCCTGTGCGTGCCGTCGACCTGATCATGTGCGTCACCCCTTTCGGAGAACCCGATGCCAGGCTCGCCACAGCGGTCTGCGCCGCCGGCGGACTCGGCGTCCTGGACCTGGGCCGCGGCGACCGAAGAACCCGGGAGGCGCTGGCCCGGCTGAAACGGGCCGCGCCGGGACCGTACGGCGTGCGGATCGCCGCCGGCTGCGCCCTGACCCCGGACGAACTCGTCCCGGACGATGCGGGCCCGGCGCCCGACACCGTGGTCCGCGCCGCCGACGCGCCCTGGACCGTCGCCGAACTCGCCCCGCACACCCGGGTGCTGGCCGAGGTGACCGACCTGGCCGGGGCGCGTGCGGCGGTCGCGGCCGGCGCGCACGGGCTGATCGCCCGGGGCGCCGAGAGCGGCGGCCGGGTCGGTGAGCTCAGCACCTTCGTCCTCCTCCAACAGCTGCTCGCCGCAACCGAGTTCGAGGTGCCGGTGTGGGCCGCAGGCGGCATCGGGCCGCACACGGCCGCGGCCGCGGTGGCCGGCGGCGCCGCCGGGGTGGTCCTGGACAGCCAGCTGGCCCTGCTCGCCGAGTCCCGGCTGCCCGAGGCGACGGCGGCCGCCCTGCGCTCCCTGGACGGCTCCGAGACCGCCGTCGTCGCCGGATACCGGGTCCTGCACCGCCGCGGCCCGGACGCCGTCCGCCCGCCCACCGACGACCCGGCCGCGGTCGCCGCACTGCTCGGCGCCGAGGACCTGCGCACCCAGCTGCTCCCGGTCGGCCAGGACGGCTTCCTTGCCGCCCGGTTCGCGGAGCGGTGGGGGACCGTACGGCGAACCGTACGGGAACTGACGACGGCGGTCCGGGGGGCTGGTGCCGGTACCGGCGGGGCCGGTGCCGCCGCCGACGCGCCGCGGCCGGCCGACTTCGCTGCGGGTGCCGTGCCCGGCGTGTTGCGGTCGGCCGATTCGGCTGCCGGCGCCGCCGACGTGCCGCAGCCGGTCGGCTCGGCTGCTGCTGCTGCCGCCGGTGCCGGTGTTGCTGCCGCTGCCGCCGACGTGGCGCCGCCGGTGGGCTCCGCTGCCGCGCCCGGCTCGTCGCCGCTCGCCGTGGCCACCGGCGTTGCCGCCACGGCCGCTGCCGCGTTACGGCCCGCCACCTCTGCCATGAGCCGGGTCCTCGGCACCCGACTGCCCGTCGCGCAGGGGCCGATGACCCGGGTGAGCGACCGGGCCGCCTTCGCCGCGGCCGTCGCCGACGACGGGGCGCTGCCCTTCCTGGCGCTGGCCCTTGCCGACGGCGCCCGCACCCGGGAGATGCTCACCGAGGCCAAGGCCGCGCTCGACGGACGTCCCTGGGGCGTCGGCGTGCTGGGCTTCGCGCCCGAGGAACTCAGGAACGCCCAGCTCGAAGCCGTACGCGAGCTGCGGCCCAGCCACGCGATCGTCGCGGGCGGCCGGCCCGCCCAGGCGGAGGCGCTGGAGCGGGCCGGGATCAGCACCTTCCTGCACGTGCCCTCCCCGGGGCTGCTGCGGCAGTTCCTGGAGGCCGGCGCCCGGAAGTTCGTGTTCGAGGGCTCCGAGTGCGGCGGCCACGTCGGACCGCGCGCGAGCTTCCCGCTCTGGGAGGCCCAGCTCGCCGTACTGGAGGACTTCCCGGACGCCGGGGACGTGGAGGTGTTCTTCGCGGGCGGCATCCACGACGAACGCTCGGCGGCGATGGTCGCCGCGCTCGCCGCGCCGCTCACCGCCCGGGGCGCGGCCGTCGGCCTGCTCATGGGCACCGCCTACCTGTTCACCGAGGAGGCCGTGGACCGGGGCGCGATCCAGCCGCTGTTCCAGCGCCAGGTCATGGCGGCCGCCTCGACCGCCCTTCTGGAGACCGCCCCCGGCCACGCCACCCGCTGCGTTCCCAGCCCGTTCACGTACAACTACCGCGAGCGTGAGGCGGAGTTGCGGGAGGGCGGGGTCCCCGACCGGCGGTTGTGGGAGGAGCTGGAGCGGCTCAACGTGGGCCGGCTGCGCATCGCCAGCAAGGGCGTCGACCGGTCGGGCGACGGCGAGTTGACGGCCGTGGACGAGCAACGACAGTTCTCCGAGGGCATGTTCATGGCCGGGGAGGTCGCCGTCCTGCGTTCGGCGGTCACCACGGTGGCCGCCCTGCACCACGCCGTGACCGACGGGGCCGCCGACTTCCTGGACCGGCGGACGGCGGTCGGGCAGCCGCGGACACCGCCCGCCCCCGCCCCGCTCGACGTCGCGATCGTCGGTATGGCCTGTATGTTCCCGCAGGCCCCGGACCTCGCCGCCTTCTGGGCGAACGTGGTCGGCGGACGCGACGCGGTCACCGAGGTGCCGGTGGATCGCTGGGATCCGGCCGTGCACCACGCCGACGGCAGCACGACGTCCAAGTGGGGCGGCTTCCTGCCGCCGATCCCCTTCGACCCGCTGGGCTACGGCATCCCGCCCGCCTCCCTCGGGCACATCGAGCCCGTCCAACTGCTCGCCCTGGAGGCCGCCCGGCGCGCCCTGGACAACGCCGGATACGGCGAGCGGGGACGGGAGTTCGACCGCTCGCGCACCTCCGTCGTCTTCGGCGCGGAGGCCGGCAGCGACCTCTCCAACGCGGCCACCCTGCGCGCCGTCCTGCCCTCCTACTACGGCAAGGTGCCCGACGGCCTCGAAGACCAGCTGCCCGGCCTCACCGAGGACTCCTTCCCGGGCATGCTCGCCAACGTCATCTCCGGCCGGATCGCCAACCGGCTCGACCTGGGCGGCGCCAACTACACCGTCGACGCCGCCTGCGCCTCCTCGCTGGCCGCCGTCGACGTCGCCTGCAAGGAACTCACCGCCGGCACCAGCGACGTCGTGCTCTGCGGCGGCGCCGACCTGCACAACGGCATCAACGACTACGTCCTGTTCTCCTCGGTGCACGCGCTGTCCCCGACCGGCCGCTCCCGCGCCTTCGACGGCTCCGCCGACGGCATCGCCCTCGGCGAGGGCGTGGCCTGCGTCGTCCTGAAGAGGCTGGCGGACGCCGAGCGCGACGGCGACCGGATCTACGGCGTGATCAAGGGCCTGGGCTCGTCCAGCGACGGCCGTTCCCTCGGCCTGACCGCGCCGCGCCCCGAGGGGCAGCGGGCCGCCCTGCTGCGGGCGTACCGCGGCGCCGGGATCTCTCCGGCCCAGGTCGGCCTGGTCGAGGCGCACGGCACCGGGACCGTCGTCGGCGACCGCACCGAACTCACCATCCTCAGCGAGGTGTTCGCTGAGGCGGGCGCGGCGAACGGCGGTTGCGCACTCGGATCGGTCAAGTCCCAGATCGGGCACACCAAGTGCGCCGCCGGTCTCGCCGGGCTGATCAAGACCACCCTCGCCCTGCACACCGGCGTCAAACCACCCACCCTGCACCTCGACCACCCCAACCCGGCCTGGCAGGAGGACGGCAGCCCGTTCGCCTTCCACAACGAGGCGCGCCCCTGGGCCACCCCGCCCGCCGAACGGGTCGCCGGGGTGAGCGCGTTCGGCTTCGGCGGCACCAACTTCCATGTGGTGCTGGCCGCGTACGACGGCGCGGTACCTCCCGAGCAGGGACTGGACGCCTGGCCCGCCGAGCTGTTCGTGTTCCGCGGGCGGGACGACCAGGCCGCCCACCGGGGCGTCGAGGAGATCCTGCGGGCCGCCGGGACCGGGTCCTGGCGGCTGCGCGACCTGGCACTCGCCGCCGCCCGCCGCGCGGACGCCTCGCACGAGCCGGTACGGGCCGCGGTGGTCGCGACCGACACGGCCGGGCTGACCGGACAACTGCGCCGCGTCCTCGCGGGGGAGCACGACCCGGCCGCCGGCATCCACCTGGCCGACCCGCAGCCGGCCGCCGACGCCAAGGTCGCGTTCCTCTTCCCCGGCCAGGGCAGCCAGCGTCCCGGCATGCTCGCCGACGTCCTCATCGCCTTCCCCGAACTCCAGCACTACCTCCAGCTCGGCCGCGCCCACGCCGACACCCTCTACCCGCCCGCCGCGTTCGACGACGACACCCGAGAGCGCCGCCGGGCCGCCCTCACCGACACCCGGGCCGCCCAGCCCGCCCTCGGCATCACCGGTCTCGTCGCCCACGCCTTCCTGACCGCGGCCGGCGTCCGCCCCGACATGGCCGCCGGACACAGCTACGGCGAACTCGTCGCCCTCAGCGCGGCCGGCGCCCTCACCCCCGAGACCCTGCTGGAACTGAGCGCCGAACGCGCCGCCGCCATCCTGGCCGTCGCGGGCGACGAACCCGGCACCATGGCGGCCGTCTCCGCCGGAGCGGACGACGTCGAACGCGCGCTGCGGACGGCCGGAGCCCCGCCCTCCGTGGTCGTGGCCAACCACAACTCGCCCCGCCAGACGGTCATCTCCGGCCCGACCGCCGAAGTGACCGAAACCGTGCGGCTGTTGCGCGATGCCGGTCTCGGTGCCAAGCGGATCCAGGTGGCCTGCGCCTTCCACAGCCCGGTCGTGGCCGGGGCGGGCGACCGGTTCGCGGACGTCCTCGCGGACACGGCCGTACGACCCCCCGAGTTCCCGGTGTGGTCCAACCGCACCGCTGCCCCCTACCGGCCCGACGCCGACGCCGTACGCGCCGGACTCGCCGCCCAGATCGGCTCACCCGTCGCCTTCGCCGCCCAGATCGAGGCGATGTACGAGGCCGGGGCCCGGGTCTTCGTGGAGGCCGGGCCCGGGACCGTCCTCACCCGGCTCGTCGGGCAGATTCTCGGCGACCGACCGCACACCACCGTGGCCTGCGAGCCGAGCGCGGTCGGCGGACTGCGCGGCTGGCTCGACGCGCTCGCCCGGCTGGCCGTGGCCGGGGCTCCGGTACGCACCGCCTGGCTGCTGCGCGGCCGGGACGCCGTGGACGCGGTCCGTACCCCGGCGCCGAAGCGGCCGGGCTGGACGGTCGACGGACAGCTCGTCCGCACCGCCGCCGGAGAACTCCTGCCCGGTGCCCTCGCACCGGCCCGACGAGTCGTGGAGACGACGACTGTGACGACGAACCAGCCGCACGGCGCACCGGCCGACCGGGACGCGCTGATCTCCGAGTTCCTGCGCACCAGCCGGGAGATGGTGGCCGCCCAGCGCGACGTGCTGCTCACCTACTTCGGGGCGGCCCAGGTGCAGGTGCCGGCCCCGCCGGTGCTCCAGCAGCTGCCGCCCGGCGAGGCGGTCGTGGCACAGCCGCGGTCGGCGGAGCCCGAACCCGCCCTCGCGGTCGGGCCCGTGGCCGAGCCCGGAGCGGCGGCCGACGTCGAACGGGTCGTCCTGGAGATCATCAGCGAACGGACCGGCTACCCCGTCGACATGATCGAGCCCGACCTCGACCTGGAGGCGGACCTCAGCATCGACTCGATCAAGCGGGCCGAGATCGCGGGGGAGCTGGCCAAGCGACTCGGTATCGCGGGCGGCGCGGAGACCCTGGACGACGCCGAGCTGGAAGACCTGGCGAAGGCCCGCACGGCGGCCGCGGTGACCGGGTGGCTGAAGGCGCGGGTGGACGGGGCCGGCGCCGCCGGACAGGCCGTGACCCCGGCTCCCGCGGAGTCCGCGGGCGCGGGCGGGGGCGGTGCCGGGCCGGTCCCGCCTCCCCCGGCCGCCGAGCCGGCCGGCCCCGCCGGTACCGACGCGGTGCCGGTTCCTCCGCCCGGTGAGCCCCTCACCGGCGTGGCCCCCAAGCGCTTCGTCCTGCGGCCCGTCACCCTGGCCGAGCCCGGTCCGGGGGCCGATCCCACGGGGCTGCTCGCCGGCCGCCGGTTCGTGCTGCTCGGGGCGGCGGGCCCGGCCGCCGCACAGGTCGCTGCGCGGCTGTCCGCACACGGGGCCGAGGTCGTGACCGAGGCGGCCGACCGGCTGCCCGGCACGGCGGACGGGACCGTGGACGGGGTGCTGTATCTGGGCGGCCTGCCCGGCGCCGCGGAGACCCCGGTCCTGCCGGACGCCTACCCGGTGCTGCGCGCGGCCCTCGCCCGCGGCCCGCGCTGGCTGCTGGCCGCCCGCCCCGCCGACGGCGCGGACGCGGCCCGCTCCGCCGGGCTGCACGGGCTGTTCCGTACCGTGGCCCGGGAGTACCCGGACACCGTCGCCCGGGTCGTGACCCTCGACGACACCGCACCGGAGGCGGTCGCCGACGCCCTGCTCGCCGAACTGCTCGCGCCGGAACCGGCCCCGGTCGTCCTTCGCACGGCGGCCGGACGGCAGGGCCTCGAACTGGTGGAGGAGCCACCCGGCGCACTCGCCGGCACCGGGGCCGGACCCGCCGGGGAGGGGGCCGCCGAGGCCGCCGCCCTCGGCCTCGACCGGGACTCGGTGGTGCTGCTGGTCGGCGGGGCCCGGGGCATCACCGCGAAGTTCGCGGCCACCCTCGCCGCCGCCTGCCGCTGCCGGATCGAACTCCTCGGCCGGACGCCCGCGCCCACCGGCCCGGAGAACCCGGACACCGCCGCCGCCCGCACCCCGGCAGCCCTCCGCACCGCCCTCGCCGCCCGGGGCGGCCTGAAGCCCGCCGAGATCAACCGCGAGGCCGAACTGATCCTGGCCCAGCGGGAGATCACCGCCACCCTGGACGAACTCGCCGCCCTCGGCAGCGAGGCGCGCTACCACGCCGTCGACTTCCGGGACCGGGACGCCGCGCTCCAGGCCGTCAAGGAGATCCACGCCGACCACGGCCGCCTGGACGGGGTCGTGTTCGCGGCCGGGGTGATCGAGGACCGGCTGATCGCCGAGAAGACCCCGGAGTCCTTCCAGCGGGTGTTCGGGACGAAGACGGCCGGCGCGGCCACCCTGCTCGCCGCCCTGGAGGAACTGCCCAACGGGCCAGGATTCGCGGTGCTGTTCGGCAGCATCTCGGCCGTCCTCGGCAACCGCGGCCAGGCCGACTACGCCGCCGCCAACGACGCCCTGGAGAGCCTCGGCGCCGGCTGGGCGGAGCGCACCGGGAACCGCGCGCTGACCGTGCACTGGGGGCCGTGGGCGCCCGTCGGCGGCCACACCGGCATGGTCAGCGCGGAACTCGGACGCGAGTACGCGCGGCGCGGCATCGGGCTGATCGACCCCGACGAGGGCACCGCCGCGCTGCTGCGCGAACTCGCCTGGGGCGAGGAGTCCGTGCGGGCCGTCGTCTACACCGCCTCGGGCTGGTGACATGACCGACGACCGCCGGACACCGGTCGCGATCGTGGGCATGGCGGTGCTGCTGCCCGGCGCCGCGGGCCTCGACGCCTACTGGAGGAACCTGCGCGACGGCGTGGACGCGATCGGCGAGGTACCCGAAGGACGCTGGGACGCGGACTACTACCGGCCGGGCTCGGCCACCGGGCCCGCCGTCCCCGACCAGGTGTACTGCCGGCGCGGCGGCTTCGTGGACGCGCTGGCCGAGGTGGAGGTCACCCGCTACGGGATCATGCCGAGCTCCGTCGCCGGCACCGAACCCGACCAGCTGATCGCCCTCGACGTGGCGGCCGCCGCGATCGCCGACGCGGGCGGCGAGGACCGGCTGCCCGACCGGCACCGGATCGGCGTGGTCCTGGGCCGGGGCGGCTACCTCACCCCCGGCCTGGTCCGGCTCGACCAACGGGTCCGCACGGCGGGTCAACTCGTACGCACCCTCGGTGAGTTGGTACCCGACCTCACGCCCGGCCAACTGGCCCGGGTACGCGAGGCGTTCACCGACCGGCTCGGTCCGGCCAGCCCCGAGTCCGCGATCGGCCTGGTGCCCAACCTCGCCGCCTCGCGCATCGCCAACCGCCTCGACCTGCGCGGCCCCGCCTACACCGTGGACGCGGCCTGCGCCTCCTCGCTGGTCGCCGTCGACCAGGCCGTCACCGAACTCACCGCCGGGCGCTGCGACCTGATGCTCGCCGGGGGAGTGCACCACTGCCACGACATCACCCTGTGGAGCGTCTTCTCCCAGCTGCGCGCGCTCTCCCCGAGCCAGCGCATCCGCCCCTTCCACCGCGACGCCGACGGCATCCTCATCGGCGAGGGCACCGGAGTCGTCGCCCTCAAGCGGCTCGCCGACGCCGAACGCGACGGCGACCGCGTCTACGCCGTGATCCGCGGCACCGGGGTGGCCAGCGACGGCCGTACCGCCGGACTCGTCAACCCCGACCCGGGCGGCCAGACCCATGCCGTACGCCAGGCCTGGCGGACCGCCGGCCTCGACCCCGCCGCACCGCACTCGGTCGGCCTCCTGGAGGCGCACGGCACCGCCACGCCTGCCGGGGACGCGGCCGAACTGACCACGCTGGCGGAGGTGTTCGGGCCGAGCGACGAGCGAGCCGTGCTGGGCTCGGTGAAGTCGATGATCGGCCACACCATGCCGGCCGCCGGAGTCGCGGGGCTGGTCAAGGCCGCCCTCGCGCTCCACCACGCCACCCTGCTGCCCACCCTGCACTGCGACGACCCGAACCCGGCGCTGGCCGCCACCCGCTTCCGCACCCTGGACCGGGCCGAGCCCTGGGAGACCGCTCCCGGACAGCCGATCCGCAGAGCCGGCGTGAACGCCTTCGGGTTCGGCGGGATCAACGCGCACGTGGTGCTGGAGGAGGCCCCCGGCAACCGCACCGCCGCCGTCGGCCGCAGCACAAGGGGCAGCGCACCCCGCAGCACAGGAGTCCCCGAACCGCGTGCCACGTCGGTCCCCGAACCGCGTGCCACAGAGTGCGCCCCGAAAGACACCGCAGCCCGCGCCCCAGAGCTCCCCGCAGCCCGTGCCACGGAGGCTCCCGCACCCGGCCTCACCGGGGTTCCTGCAGCCCGTGCCACGGAGGTCCCCGCACCCGGCCTCACCGGGGTTCCCGCACCCCGTACCACGGAGGTCCCCGCACCCGGCGCCACCACGGTTCCCGCACCCCGTGTCACAGCCGTCGCCGAGCCCGAGCGCATCCTCCTGCTCGCCGCCGAGACCCCCGAGCGGCTCGCCGCCCTGCTCGCCGACGACGACCCCGCCGTGCTCGCCGCCGGTCTGGCCCCCGAGGGGACCCACCCGCAGGCGGGACCGGTCCGGCTGGGCATCGTCGACCCCACCGCCAAACGGCTCGCCCTCGCCCGGCGCGCGGTCGGCAAGGGCCGTGCCTGGCAGGGCCGCAACGACGTGTGGTTCCGGCCCACCGCGCTGCTGCCCACCGGCCGACTGGCCTTCGTCTTCCCCGGCCTGGAAGGCGAGTTCACTCCCCGCGTCGACGACATCGCCGCGCATTTCGGCCTCCCCACCGTCCCCGGTCCGGCCACGGACGCCGTGCGCGTCGGGGACGTAGGCCGTCATGGGTTCGGTGTCGTCGGCGTGGGGCGGCTGCTGGACGCGGCGCTGCGCCGGATGGGCGTGGTGCCGGACGCGGTCGCCGGGCACAGCGTCGGCGAGTGGACGGCGATGACGGCCGCCGGGCTCTACTCCGGTGACCAGGTCGACGCGTTCATGGCCGAGTTCGACCCCGACGCGGTCACCGTCCCGGGCCTCGCCTTCGCCGCCGTCGGTGCCTCCGCCGACCGGGTCCTCGCCGCACTCCACGAGGACTGGACGGACGCCGGGATCGTGCTCTCCCACGACAACGCGCCCAACCAGTCGATGGTCTGCGGACCGGACCGCGCGGTGGCGGAGTTCGTCCGTGCCTTCCGGGCCGACGGAGTGCTGTGCCAGGTCCTGCCGTTCCGGTCCGGGTTCCACACCCCGATGCTGGAGCCGTACCTCAGCCCCATCAAGGAGGCCGCCGAGCGTTTCCGGCTGTACCGGCCGACCGTCCCGGTCTGGTCCGGCACCATCGCGGCCCCCTTCCCGGCGGCCGAGGCCGAGGCTCGGGAGCTGTTCGTCCGGCATCTGCTGGAGCCGGTCCGGTTCCGGCAACTGGTCGAAGCCATGTACGCCGCCGGGCACCGGGTCTTCGTGCAGACCGGCCCCGGCCGGCTCGCCTCCCTGATCGGCGACACCCTCGGCGACCGCGACCACCTGGCCGTCGCCGCCAACTCCCCGCACCACTCAGGGCTGGCCCAGCTCCGGCGGGTGGCCACGGCGTTGTGGACGGCCGGTGGCGCCGTCGCACCGGCGGTCCCGAGGACGGGCCGGGCGGTCACGCCCGCTCGGCGGCGGCCGCCCGTCCGGCTCGACCTGGGCGGCGCACTGGTGTCGCTGGACGGCCCGGAACTGCACGAACTCCGCACGGCGCTGGGCGGTCGCCGGACATCCGCCGGGCCGTCCCCGCTGGGCGACCTCGCCGCCCGCATCCCGGCCGCCGCCGAACTCGACGCGCTGCTGCGGGAGACGGCCGACACGGCGGCGGCCGTGCTCACCACGATCCGCACCCCGTCCACCGGCGCGGCCCCCACCGCCTCCCGGGCGCTGCCGCCCATCCCGGCCCGCACCGCACCACTGCCCACCGCACCACTGCCCACCGCAGCACAGCCCACAGCGGCTCAGCCGACGCCCGTCGCCTCCCGCACCACCACCCTCCAGGTGTCCCCCGAGGCGATGCCGCACCTTCTCGACCACTGCTTCTTCCCGCAACGCCCCGGCTGGCCGGACACCGAGGACCGTTGGCCGGTGGTCCCCGCCACCACGATCGTCCAGCACATGACGGACGCGGCCGAGGACGCCACCGGACTGCGGGCGGTCGCCGTGCACGGAGCCCGCTTCGACCGCTGGCTCACCGCCACACCCCCCGTGGACGTCCCGGTCACCGTCACCCCCGAGCGGCCCGGCCGCGTCTCGGTCACCTTCGGCCCCACCGCCCGCGCGGTGATCGAACTCGCCCCCCGCCACTCCGCACCCCCCGCCGCTCCCGGGCACCCGCCGACCCCCGAGCGCACCCCCGACCACACCGCGGCCGACCTGTACTCCGAGCGCTGGATGTTCCACGGCCCGGCGTTCCAGGGCGTCACCGAACTCACCGCGATCGGCGACCGGCACGTCCGCGGCGTGATCACCACGCCCACCGCCCCGGGTGCCCTCCTCGACAACGTCGGGCAGATCCTCGGCTACTGGATCATGGCCAGCCGCACCGAGCGGACCGTCGTCTTCCCGGTGCAGATGCGGGAGATGCGCTTCCACGGCCCGCATCCCGCCCCCGGCACCGAGGTCGGCTGCCTGGTGCGGATCACCTCGCTCACCGACACCGTGCTGGAGGCGGACGTGGAGCTGACCGTCGGCGACCGGGTCTGGGCCCGGATCGACGGCTGGCAGGACCGCCGTTTCGACAACGACCCGCACACCCGTCCCGTGGAGCGCTTCCCGGAGCGCAACACCCTCTCCGAGGCCCGGCCCGGCGGCTGGACCCTGCTCCACGAACGCTGGCCGGACCTGGCCTCCCGCGAGCTGATCATGCGCAACTCCCTGGGCGGGGCCGAGCGTTCGGAGTACGCCGCGCGCCCGCCGCGCGGTCGCCGGCAGTGGCTGCTGGGCCGGATCGCCGCCAAGGACGCGGTACGGCAGTGGCTCTGGCAGCACGGCGAGGGACCGGTCTTCCCCGCCGAACTCCGGGTCCGCAACGACGCGTTGGGCCGTCCGTACGTGGTCGGCGTGCACGGCCGCACGCTGCCCGCGCTGGACGTCTCCCTCGCCCACCGGGCGGAGGCGGCGGTGGCGATCGTACGCCCGCACACCCCCGGACCCGGGCCGGGCATCGACCTCGAAGAGGTCACCGAACGCGACCCGGCAGCCATGCAGGCCGCGCTCGGCGCGGACGAACTCCGGCTCCTGCACCGCCTCGGCCCGGACACCGCACTGTGGTTCACCCGCCTCTGGGCCGCCAAGGAGGCCGTCGCCAAGGCGGAGGGCACCGGATTCGACGGCCGGCCAAGGGACTTCACCGTCCTGGACGCGACCCCGGACGGCAGCCGGCTGCTGGTCTCGGGCCGGCTGGAACGCGCCTACCCGGTGCACTGCGCGCCGGTCCGCAATCCCCCCGCACTGCCGGACCGCGACTACGTCGTGGCCTGGACCACCGGACCGGCAGCCGCAGACCCCGAGGAGGACCCGCGATGAATCCCACCGAGCCCGAAGTCCGCGCCGACGAGGAGGCGGTCCTCGCCGACCTCGCGCGAATGCTCCGCACCCTCCTGGAGGAGTACGGCGACGACGACGCCGAGATCGGCATGAGCACCACCTTCAACCGCGACCTGGAGCTGGAGTCCATCGACCTGGTCACCCTCGCCGGGCTCCTGGAGGAGCGGTACGGCAAGCGGGTCAACTTCGCCGAGTTCCTGGCCGGGATGGAGTTCGACGAGATCATCGAGCTGACCGTCGGCCGGCTCGTCGAGTACGTGGTGTGGAGCCTGAAGGCCACGGAGGCGGGCTGAGCCATGGCGATCGTCGACACCGGGGACATCCGGCTGCACGTCCAGCGCATGGGCCCGGCGGAGGGCCGTACCCCCCTCGCCACCGTGGTCCTCGTCCACGGGCTGCTCACCGACAGCCTGGCCAGCTACTACTTCACCGTGGCCCCCGCCTTCGCGGCCTCCGGCCTAGACGTGGTCATGTACGACCTGCGCGGGCACGGCCGCAGCGGCCGCCCGGCCGGCGGCTACACCCTCGACGACAACATCGACGACCTGGAGGGACTGCTCGACCGGCTGGCGGTCACCGGCCCGGTGCACCTCGTCGGCAACTCCTACGGCGGCACCATCGCCTTCGGCTACGCGGCCCGGCACCCGGAGCGCACGGCCAGTCTGACCCTCATCGAGTCCGAACCGGCGACCGCCGCCTGGGCGGCGAAGATCGGCGGCATCCTGCGCCGGGTCGTCACCGAACTCGCCCACAACGAGCCGGACGCGATCGCCTGGATCACCGCCAACCGCAGCCACAACACCGCCCGCCTGGCCAAGGGCGCGGCCCGGCTCGCCCGCGAGACCAGCCTCGGCCGGGACATCCCGGCCAGCCGGGTCCTGACCGAGGACCAGATCAGCGCCGTACGCTGCCCGGTCCTCGGGGTGTACGGCGGTGACTCCGACCTGGTGGGGGTGGTCCCGCTGAAGGAGGCCCTGCTGGCGGACTACCGGTCGGTGGTGCTGCCCGGCCACGAGCACTCCGTGCTGGTCGAGGCGGCCGGCACGGTCGGCGGACACATTCTGGAGCTGATCCACTCGGTCGGCGGGGCGCGGGCGGCCGGGGTCCGGTGAGCGGCTTCCTGTTCGTCGTGCCACCCCTGGTCGGGCACATCAATCCGGCCGTCGGCGTCGCCGCCGAACTCGCCGCGCGCGGGCACCGGGTGGCCTGGGTCTGCGCGGACGCCGGGCTGCTGCGCCGGCTGGCGGGGCCGCAGGCAAGGGTGTTCCCGTGCGCGGGGACGGCCGAGGGGGAGCGGCCCCCCGGCCTGCGCGGCGCGGAGGCGCTGAAGTTCCTCTGGGAGTGGTTCCTGGTGCCGCTGGCGGACGCCATGGCGCCCGGCGTACGGGCGGCCGCCGACGACTTTTGCCCCGATGTGGTGGTCGCCGACCAACAGGCCTTCGCCGGAGCCCTGGTGGCCGAGCGGCTGGGCCTGCCCTGGGCGACCTCCGCGACCACCTCCGCCGAGTTCGGCGGCGCCTACGACGGCATCCCCAAGGTCGCCGAGTGGCTCCGGGACCGGCTCACGGAACTACGGGCCCGCATCGGCGATCCGGCGGGCACCGCCGACCCGCGCTTCTCGCCGCGGCTCACCCTCGCCTTCACCACCCCCGAACTGGCGGGCCCCACCGGCCGGCCGGCGATCCGTTACGTGGGCCCGTCGATCTCCGAGCGGCCGGTCGCCGACGACGGCTTCCCCTGGGAGTGGCTGGACCCGAGCCGGGAACGGGTCCTCGTCTCCCTCGGCACCGCCAACGCGGACGTGGGCGGTCGTTTCCTCGCCGAGTGCCTGGCCGCCGTACGCGAACGGGCGCACCGGGTCCAGGCGTTGGTGGCCGACCCGGGAGGCACCCTGCCCCCGGTGACCGACGACAAGGACCTCCTGATCCTGCCGTCCCTGCCCCAACTCCCGCTGCTGGAAAGGGTCGACGCGGTCGTCTGCCATGCCGGGCACAACACGGTGTGCGAGGCCCTGTGGCACGGCGTCCCGCTGGTCGTCGCCCCCATCCGCGACGACCAGCCGGTGATCGCCGGACAGGTCGTGGACGCCGGCGCGGGCATCCGGGTCCGGTTCGGCCGGGTCACCGCCGCGCGGCTGGGCGAGGCCCTGGACACCGTCCTGTACGAGCCCGGCCCGCGCACCGCGGCGGCCCGGATCCGCACCGCGTTCCGCGCGGCCGGCGGCGCGCCGGCCGCCGCGGCCCACCTGGAACGCCTCGCCGCCGACCCGCACGCAAGGAGAGCCGATGAGCAAGCAGACTGAGATCGAGGCACTGCGCGCCGCCTACCGGAAGGACCTCGCCGAGGGCACCGACCGCTTCTTCGAACCCCGGCGCACCAGCTGCCCCTGGTGCGGCTCCGACCGGCTGACCACCCGGCTGCGCACCACCGACCTGCTCCAGCACAAGCCCGGCGCCTTCGTCCTCGACCGCTGCGCGGAGTGCGGACACACCTTCCAGAACCCGCGCCTCAACGAGACCGGCCTGGAGTTCTACTACCGCGACTTCTACGACGGCCTCGGCGAGCAGAAGATGAGCGGCACCTTCGGCGGCCGCACCAAGATGTACCAGGGCCGGGCCGCCTCGATGGTCCCGCACGACCCGACCCCCAAGAACTGGCTCGACGTCGGCACCGGCCACGGCCACTTCTGCGAGGCCGCCCGCGAGGTGCTGCCCGGCACCGCCTTCGACGGCCTCGACTTCACCGACGGCGTCGAACTCGCCGCCCGCGAGGGCCGCGTCGAGCACGCCTACCGCGGTGCCTTCCCCGACCTGGCCCCCGAACTCGCCGCCCGCTACGACGTGGTCAGCATGTTCCACTACCTGGAACACAGCACCGACCCCGACCGTGAACTGCGCGCCGCCCACGAGACGGTACGCCCCGGCGGCCACCTCCTCATCGAGGTCCCCGACCCCGAGAGCCGCTACGCCCGCCTGCTGGGCCGCTGGTGGCTGCCCTGGCTCCAGCCGCAGCACCTGCACTTCGTCCCGGTCGCCAACCTCCGCGCCCGCCTCACCGACCTCGGCTTCACGGTCGTCGCCGAGCAGCACGCCGAGGCCCACGACCCCGTCGACCTGCTGGCCGCCGTCTGGCTGGCCCTGGATCACACCGCCCCGCGCGAGGACGCCCCCTGGCTGCCGAGACCTCCCGGCGGCCTGCAGAAGACGCTCCGCGCCGCCCTGCTCCTCGCGGGCATCCCGGCCCTGATCGCCGGCACCCTCCTGGACCGTTTCGCCGTACGGCCGCTCTCGCAGCGCCTGCGCGTCTCCAACGCGTACCGCATCGTCGCCCGCCGCGACTGACGGCGCAGGGACGGCTCGGAGGACCTTCGGGACGGCTCTCAGAGCACCTTCGCGCGGATCATCGCCGACAGCACCAGGGCGCCCGGCAGCAGCGGCATCCAGTCGGTCAGCACGCGGTAGCCGATCACGGTCGCGGTGGCCACGGCCGGCGGGGAGCCGAACGCGGCCAGCGTGAACACCAGCGCCGCGTCCACCGCGACCCCGCCGGGCACCGGCACGGCACCCCCGGCGGTGCCCGCCGCCAGATACGCGAGGGTCACCTCCGGCCAGGACAGCCCGAGCCCGAGCGCCTGCCCGGTGCAGGCCAGCACGCTCGCCTGCACCAGCGGCATCGCCGCGGCCCCGCCCCACAGGGCCAGCACCCGGGAGGGCCGCGCGTGCACCGTCCGGGCATCGCTGAACGCACACCGCACCAGCCCGGTCAGCGGCCGCCGCAGCGGTCGTACGACGGCCGTCGCCACGCCCGCCAGGGTGACGCCGGCGGCGAGCGGGACCAGCACCGCGCCGTCCGGCACCAGCTCGCCCAGCCGCCGCCACGCGGACGAGGAGAGCAGGAACCCGATCAGCACGACCGCCTTCGCGCCCGACCTGGCCACCGAGTACAGCGCGACCGAGGCGGTGGCCCGCTCCAGGGGGACGCCCCGGGTGCGCAGGAAGCGCACGGTGACGGCGTGCGCGCCGAGCCCGGCGGGCAGTACGTGGTTGGCGGCCCCGGCGGCGAACTGCGAGGCCAGCAGCAGCCCCGGCGGCAGCCGGTCGGGCACGGCGCCCTGCCGCATGCAGGCGGCCACCACCCAGGTCAGGCAGGTGCAGGCGGCCGCGGCCAGCAGCCACGCCGGTTCGGCGCGGGCGAGCCGGGTGACGCCCTCGTACAGCAGGGACCGGTTGGTCAGCCCCCAGACCGCGGCGACGAGCAGCGGAGACAGGCACAGGGCGAGCCGGAGCGGACGGCCCGCCGCCGAGGGCGACGGCAGCGGGCGCGCGGGCGGCGCGTCGGAGCGGAGCGAGGACAGAGAGGACACGGGGACGTTGTCCTTCCACGGCGGGCCGGCGGTGGGGAGCCGCGGGCGAGCGGAGACGCCGGGAGCCTTCCCGTCCCGAATGACACCCGGATGTCCGAGAACCTAAGGCGGGAGGGCGGGCCGGTGCCACGGGCACGGCGGTACCCGGCGGAACCGGTAGCCTTCCTGGGGAAGGAGCACGCGACAGGGGAGGATCCGGCGGTGCACGTCCAGGAATGGCTCGACTCGGTGCCTGCGGTCGCCGTCTACGCAGTGGTGGCGCTGGTCATCGGACTGGAGAGCCTGGGCATCCCGCTGCCGGGCGAGATCGTCCTGGTCTCCGCCGCGCTGCTC
Source organism: Streptomyces fuscichromogenes (assembly GCF_014645815.1). Classification (GTDB taxonomy): domain Bacteria; phylum Actinomycetota; class Actinomycetes; order Streptomycetales; family Streptomycetaceae; genus Streptomyces; species Streptomyces fuscichromogenes. Next base: position 129,584 of record NZ_BMML01000019.1, read on the forward strand.
TCCTCCCAGCACTCGGGCATCAACCCGATCGTCCTCGGCGCCTGTGCGACGGCCGGCGCGGTCATAGGCGACTCGATCGGCTACGCGATCGGCCGCAAGGGCGGCCGTCCGCTGCTGGCCTGGCTGGGCCGGAAGTTCCCGAGACACTTCAGCGAGGGCCACGTGGCCACCGCCGAGCGCTCCTTCGAGAAGTGGGGCATGTGGGCGGTCTTCTTCGGCCGCTTCATCGCCCTCCTCCGCATCTTCGCGGGCCCGCTGGCGGGCGTCCTGCACATGCCCTACTGGAAGTTCCTGACCGCCAACCTGCTCGGCGGCATCTGCTGGGCGGGCGGCACGACGGCGGTCGTCTACTACGTCGGCATCGTCGCGGAGGACTGGCTGAAGCGGTTCTCCTACGTGGGCCTGGCGGCCGCGGTCCTCTTCGGCCTGGCCTCGATGCTGATCGTGCAGCGCAGGGCGAAGAAGGCCCGGATCACGGAGAAGGAAACCGAACCTGTAGGCGCCGGGGACTGAAGCGCCCCAAGGGGGCGCGGGGCGTAGTCGATTTGCGGCTCCGCCGCGTGGGCGCGACAAGCCCCCACGCACCCGCACCCGCCGAACCACCTACTCATGCACCCCCCGATGCGTCTTGGCCAACTCCGCATACAAAGTCCCGTTAAGGGTCACCCCCTCCCGCTCTTCCCGGCTGAGCTCGCGCCGCACCTTCGCCGGCACCCCCGCCACCAACGACCCCGGCGGCACCTCCATCCCCTGCGGCACCAGCGCCTGCGCGGCCACCAACGACCCCGCCCCGATCACCGCCCCGTTCAGCACGGTCGCCCCCATCCCGATCAGGCAGTCGTCCCCGACGGTCGCCCCGTGCACGACCGCGTTGTGCCCGATGGACACCCGCTCCCCGATGCTCACGGGAAACCCCGGATCCGCATGCAGCGTCGCGTTGTCCTGCACATTCGCCTGAGACCCCACGGTGATCTTCTCGGTGTCCCCCCGGACCACCGCGCCGTACCAGACACTCGCCCCGGACCTCAGCGTCACGTCCCCGATCACAGAGGCGTTCGGCGCCACGAACACCTCGTCCTCGATCTGCGGCTCACGCCCCCCGATGCCCACGATCAGCGCCTTCTGCGTCACCACGGTCTCCCCTCGTCATCGATGTCCCCGGCAACCTAGCTCACCCCCTGGGGCGAAGATCACAGCAGCCCGCCCTCTTGAAGTCGGCGCCCGCTGAGTAGCGTGACTGCGTGCCGAAGCCCAAGAACACGTTCTCATTCTGGCGACATCGCCTCGCCCAACGCGCAGTCCACGCGGTCTGGGCCTGGGTCCAGCGCACCGGTTCGGTCACGGCCGAGCACCCGGCGGGGCTCCGCTTCGGCGCGATCGGCGAGGCCACCCGCCTCGCCTTCCCGCTCGGCACGGTCTTCGGCGAGCCGTGGATCCACCTCGGCTCGCACTGCATCGTCGGCGAACAGGTCACCCTCACCGCGGGCCTGATGCCCGACCTCGACCTCGGCCCCGACCCGATCCTGCGCATCGGCGACGGAGTGGTCCTCGGCCGCGGCAGTCACGTCATCGCGGACACGACGGTCACCATCGGCAGCGACTGCTACTTCGGCCCGTACGTCTACGTGACCTCCACCAACCACTCCTACGACGACCCGCACGAGCCCATCGGCAGGCAGTGGCCCCGTATGGAGCCGGTGGAGATCGGGCCGGGCTGCTGGATCGGCACCGGCGCGGTGATCCTGCCGGGCGCGCGGATCGGCCGCAACGTGGTGGTGGCCGCCGGCGCGGTGGTCCGCGGCACGGTGCCCGACCACGCCGTGGTGGCCGGCGCGCCCGCCCGGGTCGTACGCCGCTGGACGCCCGAGACCGGCTGGCAGCCGCCGCTGCGCACACCCCCGCCGGTGCCGATCCCGGCGGGCACCACGCCGGAGCAGCTGCGCGCCCTCGCGGAGCTGGCCGAGGAGGACGTGGCGCGGCTCGCCGCACTGGAACCCGAGAGCTGACCGGCCGCCGGTTCAGCCGGTGGCCGGCGCCGTCGGCTCAGCCCGTGGCCAGCAGCAACGTCCCCACCAGCGCCAGCCCGGCGCCGGCCGCCTGGATCGCGCGCAGCCGTTCGCTGAGGAAGCCGCGGGCCGCGAGCGCGGTGACCACCGGGTAGAGCGAGGCGAGCACCGCGGCGACGGTGACCGGGCCGTGCTGGGCGGCGATCGAGTACGTGCCGTTGGCCGCGACGTCGGCGAGACCGACGAAGCCCAGCGCCGGTAGCGCGGACCGGGCGAGGCCGCCCCGCGGCAGCGCCGGCGCGCCCCGCCGTACGGACAGCCACAGGGCGCCGCCGCCGGTCACGACGCTGGTCAGCCGCTGCACGAAGAGGGCCAGGAAGAGGCCGGTGACCGTGGTGGACGCCTCCGTGATCAGCGCGAACACGGTGCCGAAGCCGGCCGCCGAGACCAGGGTGAGCAGGATCGTCCGGCGCTGGACGGGCGCGCCGCGCAGCTGGGGGCCGCCGGCCAGGACCACCCCGGTGACGGCGACGGCGATGCCCGCGACCTGGAGCAGCCCCGGCCGCTCACCGAGGAACAGGCCGACCCCGACCGGGATGGCGACGCTCAGCGTGGCCAGCGGCGAGACCACCCCCATCGGGCCGAGGGCCAGGGCCTTGTAGAAGGAGAACAGCGCGACCGGTCCGACCAGACCCGCCGCGAACGCGAACCACAGCCGCGGCCCGGCCTCGCTCCAGCCGCCGGTGGCGACCACGATCACGCCCAGGACCACCGCCGCCAGGCCCTGTGACACGACGACCACCGTGAGCGCCGGGGCGCGTCGCGTGAGCAGCCCGCCGCCGAAATCGGCCAGTCCCCACAGGAGACTGGTGGTCAGGGCGAAGAATGCTGTCACGGCCCGCCTCGCAGTACAGTTCGGTGAACGATCAGGTACACCCCACCGTAGTTCGCCAAGTTGGACTATGTCATCCAAAATATTGGACCAGGATGCCCTCCGCAATGCTCTCCCCGATGGACGGAACGTGTCGGACCTCGACCTGCTGACCCAGTCCCTGGCCCGCAACGTCAAGCACTGGCGGGCGGTCCGCGGCTTCACCCTGGACGTGCTCGCGACCAGGGCCGGGGTCAGCCGCGGCATGCTGATCCAGATCGAGCAGGCCCGCACCAACCCCAGTATCGGCACGGTCGTCAAGATCGGTGACGCGCTCGGCATCAGCATCACCACCCTGCTCGACTACGAGCAGGGCCCGAAGGTGCAGATCATCCCCGCGGACAAGGCCGTACGGCTGTGGCACACCGAGGCCGGCAGCTACAACCGGCTGCTGGCCGGCACCGAGGCGCCCGGCCCGCTGGAGATGTGGGACTGGCATCTGATGCCGGGCGAGAGAAGTCCCTCGGAACCCCATCCCGCCGGCACGGTGGAGATCGTCCATGTCACCGCCGGTGAACTGACCCTCACCGTCGACGGCACCGAGTACCGCGTGCCGACGGGCGCCAGCGCCTCCTTCGAGGCCAACAGCGCCCATGTGTACGGCAACGCCGGTGACGTGCCGATGGAGATGGTGATGACCGTCTCCGTGCCGCCCGTGCCCTGAGCCTCGCGGGTCTGACTGTTAGCGTGCGGACATGCGCGCACCCATCGGAGACTTCGACACCGCCGTCCCCGCCCCCGACTGCCTCGACGACCTGATCGCGCCGGTGGCCGACGCCGTACGCGGCTGGACCGGCGCCGTACCCGCCGACCGGATCGTCTACGTCGAGACCGACCCGCGGTGGGCGGACACCGCGGTCTTCGTCGAACACTACGGGCAGGACCTGCTGGAGCGGTCGGCCAACTGCGTGGTGGTGGCGGGCAGGCGCGGTGCCGAGACCACCCTGGCGGCCTGTCTGGTGCTGTCCACGACCAAGGTGGACGTCAACGGTGTGGTCCGCCGCCAACTCGGCGCCCGCAAGGCCTCGTTCGCCGCGATGGACATCGCGACCGGCGCGACCGGCATGGAGTACGGCGGTATCACCCCCGTCGGACTCCCGCGCGACTGGCCGCTGTTGGTGGACTCGGCGGTGGTCGACCTGCCCTGTGTCCTGGTCGGCAGCGGCCGCCGCCGCGGCAAACTCCTGATTCCCGGCAAGGCGTTCGCCGAACTGCCGGGCGCGGTGGTGCTGGACGGGCTGGGCGTCTAGGAGAGGGCGTGCGCGTGGTGGGCCAGCGGCAGGTGCGGGTCCGCCTGGCCCGGTGCGGGCGCCGGATCCGCGTGCACCAGGGCCGCCGTCAGCCGCGGCACGGCGTGCAGCAGCGCGTGCTCCGCCGCGACGGCGATCGCGTGCGCCTGCCGTACGGTCGCCTCGCCGTCGACCACGACCGCCACCTCGGCGCGCAGCCGGTGCCCGATCCACCGCAACCGCAGCTCGCCCACCGCCCGCACCCCGGGCACCTCGCGCAGCGCGCGCTCGGCCCGGTCCGTCAACTCCGGGTCCACGGCGTCCATCACCCGCCGGAACACCTCGCGCGCCGCGTCCCGCAGCACCAGCACGATCGCCGCGGTGATCGCCAACCCCACCAGCGGATCCGCGAGCTGCCGGCCGAGGGCCGAGCCGCCGGCCCCCAGCAGGACGGCCAGTGAGGTGAATCCGTCGGTGCGGGCGTGCAGCCCGTCGGCCACCAGCGCGGCCGAGCCGATCTCCCGGCCCACCCGGATCCGGTACCGGGCCACCCACTCGTTCCCGGCGAACCCGGCGAGCGCGGCCACCGCGACCGCCGGGAGGTGCGTCACCGGGCGCGGATCCAGCAGCCGGTCGACCGCGGTCCAGGCGGCGAAGGCGGCCGACGCGGTGATCGTCAGCACGATCGCGATCCCCGCGAGGTCCTCGGCGCGCCCGTAGCCGTAGGTGAAGCGGCGGTTCGCCGCGCGGCGCCCGAGCACGAAGGCGATGCCCAGCGGTACGGCGGTCAGCGCGTCCGCCGCGTTGTGCACGGTGTCCCCGAGCAGGGCGACGGAACCGGACAGGACCACCACGGCCGCCTGCACGAGCGCCGTCACGCCGAGCACGGCCAGCGACACCCAGAGCGCCCGCATGCCCCGCGCCGAGGACTCCAGCGCGGGGTCGAGCTTGTCCGCCGTCTCGTGCGAGTGGGGCTTCAGGAGGTGGGTGAGGCGGTGCCGGAGACCGGCGGACGAGGGGTGGGCATGGGGTTCGGAGTGCGGGTGACCGTGGTGGTGGTCGTGGTGGCGGCTCCCGTCATGGCTGTGGTCATGGCTCGGGCGATGACTGTGGCCATGGCCGTCGGTGGGTTCGCCGTGCCGGTCGGAGGTGTGGGTGTGCTCGCGGGGGTGACGGTCGTCCGCGGGTGCGTGTTCGTGGTGGTGCCGGTCGCTCATGCGGCTCCCCTCTCCGGTGCGCGGGACGTGGACATCCGACGCCCACGACGCCATTATGTGCGTATGAGCGCACGCATGCACCTATCACCTGCGCATCATGCGCACCCGCGTACCCCCGGCGAGGAGCAGTTCGCGCTCGCCGCCGAGGTCCTCGCCCTGCTCGGCGACCGCACCCGGCTCACCCTGCTGCACGCCCTGACGACGGGAGAGGCCGACGTCGGCACGCTCACCGAGGTGTGCGGTGCGGCACGGCCCGCGGTCAGCCAGCATCTGGCCCGGCTGCGCCTCGCGGGTCTGGTGGGCACGCGCAAGGAGGGGCGCCGGGTGGTGTACTCGCTGCGCCACGGTCATCTGCGGCGGCTGGTCGACGAGGCGCTGAAGGTGGCGGACCACCGGCTGACCGAGACCGCCACCGCGGCGGACGGCTGAGCCTCGTCCTCGTATCAGAAGGCGGCGGCCGCTCCGAGGTACTGCTCGGCGAAGGCCGTCGCCGCGGCGCGTGAGGTGAAGAGCCTGCGCAGCCGGGCCAGGCTGGTGCCCGCGAGGAACGGATCGCCGGAGGCCGTGCCGTGGTAGATGCCGGACAGGAAGTGCGAGAACTCCTGGTAGTCCCAGACCCGGCGCAGGCAGGCGTGGGAGTAGCCCTCCAGGCCGGTGTCGTCGCCCTTCGTGGCGTGCGCGGCGAGTGCGTCGCCCAGCAGGAAGGCGTCGTGCAGGGCGAGGTTCATGCCCTTGGCGGCGATCGGGGCGGTCAGGTGCCCCGCGTCACCGGCCAGGAAGAGACGGCCGAACACCATCGGTTCGACCACGTAGTCGTGCATGTCCAGCACCCGCTTCTCGGTCAGCCGCCCCTCGGTGAGCGGCGGTGCGCCTGCCGCACCGAGCCGTTCGCGCAGCTCGCCCCAGACCCGGTCGTGCGACCAGCTCTCCGGATCGTCGCCCGGCGGGCACTGGAGGTAGTAGCGGGTGACCTCGGGGCTGCGCGCCATGTGCCCGGCGAAACCGTTCGGATGGACGCCGAACAGCACACAGTCCGAGGACGGCGGCGCCTCGGCGAGCAGGGCCAGCCATGCGATGCCGTGGTCCTGCCGGGCGATCCGTACCCGCCCGTCGGGTATCGCGTCCCGGGTCACCCCGCGCGCCCCGTCGCAGCCCGCCACGAACTCGCAGTGCAGGACGTGCCGTTCGCCGGTCGTGGGGTCGAGGTAGGACACGGCGGGGTCCGACTCCAGGTCGTGCAGCGTGACGTCCCGCACCCCGAACCTGATGTCGCCGCCACGCACGTCGGCGTACTCCCGCACCAGGTCGGTCACCAGCAACGGCTGCGGATAGACGTAATGGTGATGATCCGTCAGTTCGCTGTAGTCGAACCGGAACCGCTCGCCTCCGAACCGGAACTCGCACGCGCTGTGCACCTGGGCCCGGGCCGTCAGGCTGTCGGCGAGGCCGCGCTGCCGGAGCCCGCGTACGGCCCACTCCTCGATGACCCCGGCCCGCGGCCGGGTCTCGATGAACCGTCTGCTCTCGGTCTCCAGGACCACACAGTCGACGTCGGCGGCCCGCAGGATGTTGCCGACGGTCAGTCCGGCGGGTCCGGCACCCACGACGACGACCGTACGGCGCTCTTGGGAGGGGGAGTTGGTGTGGGAGGAGGGGTGAGTCACCCCCGCATTATGACGGTGTCCCGTCAGCCGCGGCGGTGTGGCCACGGCTGACGGGACACCGGTGAGAAGGAGAGGTCAGTGCGCCGGGGCGTCGGTGACCACGACCTCGTCGATGCTGCGCTCGATGTCCTGGGCCGTGGAGGCGGTGGCCTTGGCCCAGTAGTAGATGCCGATCGAGAAGACGGCGATGACCACGATGTCCCACCACAGCGCGATGTTGTTCTGTCCGCCGAAGCTGCCCTGCCAGGAGATCAGGCCCAGGCCGATCAGATAGACGGGCAGCCACTGCGCGGCCCGGAAGTCCAGCCGGGGCGCGTCCGGCAGGTTCCTGCTGTGGGCGTAGAAGGCGTAGCCGCCGAGCAGCAGGTAGCCGAGGATGATCGCGAGGCCGAGCCGCCACAGGATGTCCCAGCCGGACCAGTAGATGATCAGGTTGGCGACCACGAACGACAGCGGCGAGATCACCTTGCCGAAGGGCAGCCGGTACGGGCGCTCGTGCTGCGGCAGCTTGTCGGCGAAGACGCCGTACGCCAGCGGGGCGCCGGCGTACATCAGCACGCTCGCCGAGGTGATGAAGCCGACCAGCTGCTGCCAGCTCGGGAACGGCAGGAAGCAGATCACGCCGGTCACGAAGGACATGATGAGACCGAACCACGGCACACCGCGGGAGTCTGTCCGGGTGAAGATCTTCGGCGCGTAGCCGTTCTTCGCCAGGCCGTAGGAGACGCGGGAGGTGGCGGTGGTGTAGATGAGGCCGGTGCCACCGGGGGAGATGATCGCGTCCAGGTAGAGGACCCAGGCCAGCCAGCCGAGGCCCACCAGGGTGGCGAGGCCGGCCCACGGGCCGCTGATGCCCTCGTACGCGAGGTGGCCCCAGCCGCGCGCGAAGGTGCTGTGCGGCAGCGCGGCGATGAACACGACCTGGAGCAGGACGTAGATGACGGCGCCGATCGCGACCGAGCCGAGGGTGGCGCGCGGCAGGTCCTTCTTCGGGTTGCGGCTCTCACCGGCCAGCTGGATGGCCTGCTCGAAGCCGAGCAGCGCGAAGATGATGCCGCTGGTGCTGATCGCGGTCAGTACGCCCTTGGCGCCGAAGGGTGCGAAGCCCTCCGAGTGGAAGTTGCCCGGGTGGAAGTTGCCGATCGCGATGATGAAGATCGCGGCCAGCGGGACGGCGATCTTCCACCAGGTCGCCGCGCTGTTGGTGTGCGCGAGGACCCGGACGCCGAAGAAGTTGACGCCGACGAACAGGGCCATGAGCACGACAGCGGCCAGCAGGCCGCTCGCGGTCAGGGTGCCGTCGCTGTGCTGGAGGTGCTGGGCCCACTTCCAGTGACCGGCGTAACCGATCATGGCTTCGACCTCGATCGGCGCCACGGTCGCCGCCTGCAGCCAGGAGAACCAGCCGAAGGACATGCCGGCCAGGCCACCGAACGCGTAGTGCGGGTAGCGGGCGGTACCGCCGGCCACCGGGAACATGCCGCCGAGTTCGGCGTGCACCAGTGCCAGGAGCACGATCGCGATGGCGCCGATCACCCACGAGATGATCGCCGCGGGGCCGGCCACACCGACCGCCTTCTCGGCGCCGTACAGCCATCCGGAGCCGATGATCGAGCCCACAGAGGCCCACATCAGGCCGATGAGCCCGACGTCCCGCCTCAGACCGCCCGAAGGTGTGGTGTCCTCCGTCGCGGCATTCTCGACACTCACCATGTCAAGTGGCCTCTCAGTTTCTGAACGCAGCTTTAACGAGCAAGAGGGCACAACTTAAGGGCGCGTGTCGCAACCGGAGAAGAGTGTTGCCGAAGATTTGACCCTCGATCTTTCCTGTCTTGGTAAAAGCTTTTACACAGGTCAGAGAGGGTCACGGAATGTCCGTATTCAGTGGCGATATGTGAGAAGAGGGTAAGACAGGCAAGCTCAGATCTTCCTCAAATCCGGCTCAGATCCGGCCCAGGCGCGGTATTTCGATGGCCGGGCAACGGTCCATGACCATGTCCAGACCCGCGGCCCGCACCCGCTCGTACGCCGCCTCGTCGACCACCCCGAGCTGGAACCACACCGCCTTCGCGCCCCTCGCCACCGCCTCGTCCGCGACCGGCCCGGCCAGGTCGCTGTTGACGAAGACATCGACCACGTCGATCTCGAAGGGGATCTCCGCGAGGGACGCGTAACCCCGCTCGCCGTGCACCGTCTCCGCCTTCGGGTGGACCGGCACGATCCGCTTGCCGAACCGCTGCAGCACCTGCGCCACCCCGTACGCCGCCCGTCCCCGGTTGGCCGACAGGCCGACCACCGCCCAGGTGTCGCCCGTCCCGGTCAGAATCCTGCGGATCGTCGCTTCGTCGCCGTACACCGTCGGCCTCCTCGGCCCTGGGGAACATTCGCCGTGGCCAACAGCGGCCGCCGGACCCTGATTCCCTGTCCCGGGCCCGGTCCGCGCAGTACCGTCGAGGCAGTCCGCGAGGCAGGGGGTGTCGCATGTCCCGCATGTCCCGCCACGGTGACCCGAATCGGCGCAAGGTGCCTCCGTACGGCCCTCCGCCCGCCTACGCTCAGCCCGTGCTGCGCATCCTCGACGCCAAGACCGGTGAGACCGTCCCCGCCGTCCCCGCCCGCCGTGCCCTGACCCGGGTGGAGGCGCATGCCTCCGGGTACGACCTGACGGCCCTGCGGGTCCTGCTCACCACCGACCTCCTGCTGCGCGCGCTGGAACTCGGCGGCACCCCGGTCCTGCCCCTGCTCACCGCCGACCGCCACCAGGCCGAGCTGCACGCGGCCGCCACCACCCTCGGCATCCGTCCCTTCGAGGACGGCCGCGACCTCGCCGCGGGACTGGGCGAGGCACAGGTCGTGCGTGTCGCGGCCGCGGGCGGCACGGTGGGCGGCGCCGGCGTGACCGTCGCCGTCGCCCCGGCCGGCGGCCCCGGGGCCGGCGTCCTCAACATGCTCGCCGACCCCGCCGCCCTCCGGCTGGCCCTTCTCGACGCCCCGCGCGGCGCCGCCGTCCACCTCGGCGCCGGCGCCCTCGACGAGGCCGCACGGCGGCTCGGCGGGCTGCGGCAGTCGGTGGCGCGATGGGCGCGCAGCCCCTCGCGGCCGGTGCCCGAGAAGGTACGGGGACGGCTGCGCGACGCCTGGGAGGACGACCTGGACGTGCCCGCGGTGCTCGCCGTGCTGCGCTGGATGGAGAACCAGCCCGAGATCCCGGCCGGCGCCCGCTTCGAGACCTGCGCCTACGCCGACCGGCTGCTCGCCCTCGACCTCACCAGCGACCTCGGGCGGGCGCTGTGACCACCCGGGCGGGCGCGGGCCCGCTGCGCCGCCTGGTCGTCCTGCGGCACGCCAAGTCGGCCTGGCCCGAGGGCGTCCCGGACCGGCTCCGCCCGCTGGCGGAACGCGGCCGACGCGACGCCCCCGCGGCCGGCCGTGCCCTCGCCGAGTCCGACTGCCTGCCCGACCTCGCGGTGTGCTCCACCGCGGTGCGCGCCCGGCAGACCTGGGAGCTGGCCGCCGGCCAGTGGGGCACGCCGCCGCCGGTCCGCCACGACCGGCGGGTGTACGCGGCCGGCGTACCCGACCTGCTGGCGGTCGTGCGCGAGGTGCCGGCCGAGGTGGAGACGCTGCTGCTGGTCGGACACAACCCCGGCCTGGAGGAACTCGTCCTCGACCTCGCGGGCGACGGCCTCGGCGACACCCTGGAGCAGGTGCGCAAGAAGTTCCCGACGTCCGCGATCGCCGTCCTCGCCTGGCACGGCACGACATGGGCGGCCCTGGCCCCGGGGACGGCGCTGCTGACGGAGGTGACGGTGGCGAGGGGGCGCAAGGGCTAGCGGACGGGTCCGCATAGGCTGGGCGGATGCAGGACGAGTACCGCACAGTCGCCCGCGCGGGCACGCACGAGACCGAGGTCAACCGCTCCCGTTTCCTGTGCAGCCTCGCCCCGGCCGCCACCGAGCAGGAGGCCCAGGACTTCCTCGCGGCGGTCCGCAGGGAGCACGCCGACGCCACCCACAACTGCTGGGCCTACGTCATCGGCGCCGACGCCGCCACCCAGCGGGCCGGCGACGACGGCGAACCGGGCGGCACCGCCGGCGTCCCCATGCTCCAGATGCTGCTGCGCCGCGACATGCGGTACGTCGTCGCCGTCGTCACCCGTTACTACGGCGGCGTCAAGCTCGGCGCCGGCGGGCTCATCCGCGCCTACGGCGGTGCGGTCGGCGAGGCCCTCGACGCCGTCGGCACCCGCACCAGGCGCCGCTTCCGGCTCGCCACCGTGACCGTCGACCACCAGCGCGCCGGCAAGATCCAGAACGATCTGCGGGCCACCGGCCGCGACGTCCGCGACGTCCGCTACGGCGAGGCCGTCACCATCGGGATCGGCCTGCCGGACGCCGACGTGGCCGCCTTTTGTGCCTGGCTCGCCGACGCGACGGCGGGCACGGCGACCCTCGAACTGGGCGGAGAGGCTTACGGAGACGCGTGAGCCGGGGGTGAAATGCGTTAGCGTGGCGGGTGTTGACGGGGAAGTCCTCGTACCGGTTCATGGGTATGTGTGCCGGTTTGTTCGGGTCGAATAGGTGCACTAGGGGCAGGCGTGCAGGTCGAGGTGGTCTCGTGAGGATCCTGCACACGTCCGACTGGCATCTGGGCCGGGCGTTCCACCGCGTGAACATGCTCGATGCCCAGACCGAGTTCATCGGCCACCTCGTGACCACCGTGCGCGAGCACGCCGTCGACGCCGTGGTGGTGGCGGGAGACGTGTACGACCGCGCGGTGCCGCCGCTCGCCGCGGTGGAACTCTTCGACGACGCCCTGCACCGGCTCGCCGCCCTCGGTGTGCCCACGGTGATGATCTCCGGCAACCATGACTCCGCCCGCCGCCTCGGCGTCGGCGCCGGTCTCATCGACCGCGCGGGCATCCACCTGCGCACCGAGCCAGCGGCCTGCGGCACCCCGGTGATGCTCGCCGACGCCTTCGGGGACGTCGCCTTCTACGGTCTGCCGTATCTCGAACCCGCCCTGGTCAAGGACGAGTTCGCCGTCGACAGGGCCGGGCACGAGACGGTGCTGGCCGCCGCCATGGACCGGGTCCGCGCCGACCTCGCCGCCCGCGCCCCCGGCACCCGCTCCGTGGTCCTCGCACACGCCTTCGTCACCGGCGGCGAGCCCAGCGACAGCGAACGGGACATCACGGTGGGCGGAGTGGCCGCCGTCCCGGCGGGCGTCTTCGACGGCGCCGACTACGTGGCCCTCGGCCACCTGCACGGCTGCCAGACCCTCACCCCCCGCGTCCGCTACTCCGGCTCCCCGCTCGCGTACTCCTTCTCCGAGACCGACCACCGCAAGAGCATGTGGCTCGTCGACCTCGCCGCCGACGGCACGGTCACCGCCGAGCGCCTCGACTGTCCGGTGCCGCGCCCGCTGGCCCGCATCCGCGGCACCCTGGACGACCTGCTCGCCGACCCCGCCCTCACCCCCCACCAGGACGCCTGGGTCGAGGCCACCCTCACGGACCCGGTCCGCCCCGCCGACCCCATGGCCCGCCTCGGCGACCGCTTCCCGCACACCCTCAGCCTGGTCTTCGCCCCCGACCGGGCCTCGGACGACCCCGACGTCACCTACGCCCGCCGGCTGGCCGGCCGCACCGACCGGCAGATCGCCGAGGACTTCGTCGCCCACGTGCGCGGCGCGGGCCCCGACGCACACGAACTGGCCGTTCTGGGCGAGGCGTTCGACGCGGTACGCGCGGACGCCGTGGTACGTGAGGTGGCCCGGTGAACGACCCCACGCACCGCCCGAGCACGGCAGCCGGGCACCCGCACCGCACCCCGGAGACGGCCGCATGAGGCTCCACCGGCTCGACCTCACCGCCTTCGGACCCTTCGGCGGCTCCCAGAGCGTCGACTTCGACGAGCTCTCCGCCGCCGGGCTCTTCCTCCTGCACGGCCCGACCGGCGCCGGCAAGACCTCCGTCCTGGACGCCGTCTGCTACGCCCTCTACGGCACCGTCCCCGGCGCCCGGCAGAGCGGCCAGGGACTCACCCTGCGCAGCGACCACGCGGACCCGGCCACCCGCACCGAGGTCCGCCTCGAACTGACCGTCGCCGGACGCCGGTTGGAGATCACCCGGCAGCCCCCCTGGGAACGCCCCAAGAAGCGCGGCGCGGGCACCACCCTGGACAAGGCCCAGACCTGGCTGCGCGCGTACGACGCCACGGCCGGTGCCTGGCAGGACCTCAGCCGCTCCCACCAGGAGATCGGTGAGGAGATCACCCAGCTGCTCGGCATGAGCCGCGAGCAGTTCTGCCAGGTCGTGCTCCTGCCCCAGGGCGACTTCGCCCGCTTCCTGCGCGCCGACGCCGGCGCCCGTGGCCAGCTGCTCGGCCGGCTCTTCGACACCCAGCGCTTCGCCGACGTCGAGAAGCGCCTCGCCGAGCGCCGCAGGACGACCGAGGCCCGGGTCCGGGACGGCGACTCCGCACTGCTGGCCGACGCGCACCGCATGCAGCAGGAAGCGGGCGACACGATGGAGCTGCCGGACCTGGCCCCGGGCGAGCCCGGACTGGCCCCGGCCGTCCTCGCCGCCGCGGCCGTGGCCCGCAGCACCGCACGGGAGCACCTCGCCATCGCCCACTGCCGGCTCAGCGCCGCCGAGTCCGCCCAGTTCGCGGCCGATCGCGCGCTGGCCGACGCACGCGAACTGGCCCGGTTGCAGGAGCAGTTCGCACACGCGCGGCAGCGGGCCGTACGGCTGGAGGAGGGGGCCGGGGAGCACCGGGCGGCGCTGGCCCGGATGGAGCGGGCGCGGAAGGCGGCGGAGGTGGCGCCGGCGCTGGAGCTGCGGGAGGCCGCCGAGTCGGGACACCGCACGGCGGCCGCCGCCGAGGCGCGGGCGCGTGCGCTGCTGCCGGAGAGCCTGGCGGGAGCCGGTGCGGCGGGGCTCGTCGCCGCCGCCCACCGGGCCGCCGGGGAACTGGGCGGCCTGGAGTCCGCGCGCCGGGCCGAGCGACGGCTCGCCGACGTCGTCGACGAGCGCGGCCGGCTCCACCGGCAGGAACGGGACGACGAGGACGTCCTGCGCGAGGCTTCGGGCTGGCTCGCCGGCTGGGACGCCGGGCGCGCGGAACTCCAGGCCCGTATCGACTCCGCCCAGGAGGCCGCGACCCGCGCCGAGCAGCTCGCCGTCCAGCGCGAGCCCGCCCGCCGGCGGCTGGAGACGGCGCGGCTGCGGGACGAGCTGGGCCGGGACACCGACGAGGCCCAGCGTGCGGCCCTGGCCTCCGCACAACAGGCCGTCGAGGCCCGGACGCACTGGCTCGACCTCAAGGAACAGCGGCTGAACGGCATCGCCGCCGAACTGGCCGCGCAGCTCGCCGAAGGCGAACCGTGCGCCGTCTGCGGGGCCACCGAACACCCGGCACCGGCCGAGAAGTTCGCGGGCCACGTCGACCGCGCGGCCGAGGAACGCGCGCTCGCCGCCCACCAGGACGCCGACGAACGGCGCGCCCGGGACGAGCGGCGGCTCGGCACCGTACGCGAGGCACTGGCCGCCGCCACCGCCGAGGCCGGCGACACCCCGACCGCTCGACTGGCCGCCCAGGCGGACGAGTTGGAGCGGGAGTACACCCAGGCGCGGCGGACCGGCTCCGCCCTGCACGCGGCCCACGAGGAACTGCGGCTGGCCGAGCAGGAACGCGAGCGCCGGCTGGCCGAGCGGCAGCAGGCCGAGGTCCGGGCCGCCGCACGGCTGACCCGGCGCGAGGTCCTGGACACGGAACAGACCGCCCTGGAAACGGAGTTGGTCCAGGCCCGGGGAAGCGCGGCCAGCGTGTCCGTACGGGCCGCGCAGCTGGAGCGGCAGGTGGCGCTGCTCACCGACGCCGCCGACGCCGCGCGCGCCGCCGAGGACACCGCCCGGCATCTGAAGGACACCGACGCCCGGCTCGCCGACGCCGCCTACCGGGCCGGGTTCGACACTCCGCAGGCCGCGGCGGCCGCCCGTCTCGACGACACCGCCCATCGCGAGCTCCAACGGCGCCTGGACGAACGGCAGTCCGAGGAAGCCGCGGTGCGTGCCGTGCTGGCGGAGGCCGACACCGCGGCCGCCGCCCAGCGGCCGCCCGCCGACCTCGAAGCGGCGGACCGCACCGCCGCCGTCGCCGCCCGGCGGCTGCGCGACGCCGCCTCCGCCCGTGACCGGTCCGTCCGCCGCTGCGCCGAACTCGACCGGCTGTCCGCCCGCGCCACCGAGGGCGTGCGCCGACTCGCCCCGCTGCGCGAGGAGTACGACCGGGTCGCGCGGCTGGCCGGGCTCACCGCGGGCACCTCCGCCGACAACGAGCGCCGGATGCGCCTTGAGTCGTACGTCCTGGCCGCCCGCCTGGAACAGGTCGCCGCCGCGGCGACCGTACGGCTGCGGCGCATGTCGTCCGGCCGCTACACCCTGGTCCACTCCGACGACCGCACCGGACGCGGCCGCAGCGGCCTCGGACTGCACGTCGTCGACGCCTGGACCGGACGCGAGCGGGACACCGCGACCCTGTCCGGCGGCGAGACCTTCTTCGCCTCCCTCGCGCTCGCCCTCGGCCTCGCGGACGTCGTCACCGACGAGGCGGGCGGCGTCCGCCTCGACACCCTCTTCATCGACGAGGGCTTCGGCAGCCTCGACGACCAGACCCTGGACGAGGTCCTCGACGTCCTCGACTCCCTCCGGGAACGCGACCGCAGCGTCGGCATCGTCAGCCACGTCGCCGACCTGCGCCGCCGCGTCCATGCCCAACTGGAGGTGGTGAAGGGCAGATCGGGCTCGGCGCTGCGGCAGCGCGGGGTCTGAGTGTGCGGCGTGCGCCGCTTGAAGTGCGGCGATGTGCCGTGCGGCGGCTGCGGCGCCGTCGTGGCTGGTCGCGCAGTTCCCCGCGCCCCTTCAGGACGCCCTACGTACCGACCGCCCGGCGGGGCAGTGGCGATGAGTAGACGACGCTCGTCGTCACCGAGCCCAGGGTGCCGATCCTGCCGGAGATCTCCTCCAGGTGGCGCATCGAGCGGGCGGTGACCTTGATGACGAAGCAGTCGTCGCCCGTGACGTGGTGCGCCTCCAGGATCTCGGGGGTGGCGGCGACCAGGTCGTGGAAGGGCCTGTAGTTGGCGTTCGGGTAGCGCAGCCGGACGAAGGCGAGGATCGGCAGGCCGAGGCGCTCCGGGTCGACCACGGCCGTGTACCCCTGGATGACGCCGGTCTCCTCCAGTCGGCGCACCCGCTCGGTCACCGCGCTCGGGGACATCGCGACGGCCCGCGCCAGCTCGGCGAAGCTGGCCCGGCCCTCACGCTGGAGGACGTCGAGGATGCGCCGGTCGGTGGCATCCGGGGAAAACTCGGTCATGGGGGAGGGATAGCAGGGAATCCCCGGCCGTTCAAGGTGACAGCCGGGGATCGTGCCTTCAGGGCGGGCGCTCGCCGCCGTAGATTTCCGGTCATGGAGATCACCGCCCCGGCGTTCGGCGAGAGGCCCGACATGACCGTCAGCACCGTCAACCCCGTTCTGCGCATCGCCCCCGCCGCCCCCGCCGAGGCCGCCGCCCACTTCCGGGCGAGCCTCGCCTGCCACGCCGACGTCTCCGACGTGGCCGCCGCCCTCGCCGCCGGCGGTGACCCCGGCTTCGTCGTCGTGGACTCCCGCTCCACCGAGTCCTGGGACCAGGGACACATCCCGGGCGCCGTGCACCTGCCGACCGCGCTCGTCCCCGAGCAGGCCGCCGAACTCCTCGACCGGACCGTGCCCGTGGTGACGTACTGCTGGGGTCCCGGCTGCGACGGCGCGACCCGAGCCGCCCTCGCGCTGGCCGAACTCGGCTACCAGGTCAAGGAGATGCTCGGCGGCTTCGAGTACTGGGTGCGTGAGGGCTTCGAGTTCGAGACCTGGCGGGGACGGGACCGGCGCGCCCCCGACCCGCTCACGGCACCCGTCGCGGGCGACTGCGGTTGCTGATTCCCGGAGGCGAACCTGTGCCCTCGCTGTCCGTGTAGGTTCACCCCCATGACTCGATATGCGGATCCAGGCGCGGTGGAGTGGGTGGAGTCGGGCGGCGGCCCGCTGGTGGCGGTGCCGGAGACGGTCCTGCCGTTCTGGGCCGGCGCCGACAGCGAGGACCTGGCCACCGACTACGACCGGGCCTGCGAGGTCGACGGCTATGTCGGACTGCTCCCGGTCGGGGACAGCACGGCCCTGGTCCTCGGCGACGAACCCGCCTCGACGTCGTTCCTGCCGGACCACGGCACCTTCGTACGCTGGTCCGCCGCCAACTCGGAGGAGGAACTCCTGGCCCAGGTGCCCGCCGCCCTCGACGGCGCCGTGTGGGAGAACGAGATCCGCTGGCAGGTCCCGGGCCCCGTCGTCCTGTTCGACTCCGCCTGGCCGGGCGGCGAGGCCGAGGGCGGTGACCATCTGCGGGTCCCGCTGGAACCCGGCACCTACGCGGTGCGCGCCGCCTACACCAGGCCCGGCCCGGAAACCTGGCTGGGCCTGGTGCAGTTGCGACGACTGCAACCCTGACGGAGTGTCATTTGATGCCGTCGACCGCGATGTTGAGGTGCCGCGGGCCGCGCAGCACCGCGTTCGGCCGGTACGGCGGCGGGTCCTCCACCAGCCGGGGGCCGTCGAGCCTGCGGGCCAGCTGGGACAGCGCGATCTGGGCCTCCAGGCGGGCCAGCGGGGCACCGAAACAGCTGTGGATGCCGCTGCCGAAGCCGAGGTGCTGGATGTCCTGGCGGTCCGGGTCGAACCGGTCGGGATCCGTGAACCGGTGCGGATCCCGGTTGCCCGCGCCCAGCACGAACCAGATGCGCGAACCCTTGGGAATGGTCACCCCGTGCACCTCCAGGTCGGCGATGCAGGTGCGCTGCGGCAGCAGTTGCACCGGCGGCTCGTAGCGCAGCAGCTCCTCCACGATCCGCACCGACAGCCCCGGGTCGTCGCGCAGCCGCTCCAGGTACTGCGGGTACCGCAGCAGCGTCAGCATGCCGTTGGTGATGAGGTTGACCGTCGTCTCGTGCCCGGCGATGAGCAGCAGCACCGTGGTGCTGAGCACCTCCATGGTCGTCATGGAGCCGTCCGGGCCATGACTGTGCACCAGGTCGGACAGCATGTCGTCGCGGGCTTCCCTGTGGCGCTGCTCCACCAGCCCGTTCAGGTACATGCCGAGCTGGAGCCGGGCCTCCTGCGCGGCCTTCTCGGAGTCGGCGGCCGTACGGGTGTCGGGGTCCAGACCGGCGACGATCGGGTCGACCCAGGCCCGGAAGCGGGGCTCGTCCTCGCGCGGCACGCCGAGCAGCCGGCAGATCACGGTCACCGGGAAGGGGTACGCGACCTGGTCGACCAGGTCGAACTCCCGGGCGTCCCCGAGGCCGTCGACCAGCCCGGTGACGATCTCCTCCAGCTGGCCCCGCATGTTGTCGATCCGGTACGGCTGGTGCGGCGGCCCGAAGGAGCTGTTGGCGATCCGGCGCAGCCGGTCGTGCTCCGGCGGGTCGAGCCGGATGAAGCTCGGCGGCAGCCCCGTCGCCTCCGGGCCGGACAGCTCGTCCGCCCCGGGCGCGGCCAGGTTGGCGGCGTCCGAGCTGATCCGCGGATCATGGAGCAGGGCCTCGATGTCGTGATAGGTGCTGATGAGGTAGGGGCCGTCCTCCTCCTCGTGCAGCACCGGCGTCTTGCGGAGTTCCTCGTACAGCGGGTAGGGGTTGGCGCGGTTCGCGAAGTCGGTGATCTGGCGCAACATCGAGGTCTGCGGCATGACAGTTCCTTGCAGCGTCGGGGCCGGGGCGCGGTCAGTGGCGGGCGGGGTGGAAGACCAGCTGCTGGTCGGTCGGCGAGTAGCCGCTCAGGGTCACCATGGGGCCGTGCGTCGGCAGGGCCGGGTCCGGGAAGTCGGCGCCGACCGGCACCCGCCCCTCGGGACGGCGGTCCACGGTGGGGAACTCCACCGGGAACGGCCCACCCTTCTCGATCTGCCGCTGGTAGAACTCCAGCCACCGGGTGTTGTCGAAGCTCACCGCGGCGATCGTGCGGCCCTGGTAGCCGTACACCCCGACGAACCGGCGCTCGGCCAGCGAACCCTGCGTGATCATGATCTGGTCGCCCATCGGGGGCACCCCGACCGACTTGATGTTCACGCCGAACTGCGACGACCAGAACGCCGGCACCCACAGGTGCGGCTTCCGCTCGGCGCTCGGGCTGATCATGTTGTGCGCGGCGGTCTCGGCCTGGGCGACCGCGTTGCCCCAGTGCTCCAGGGACAGGAACTGGTAGCCGAACAGCGCGTGCGGGGACCGGGCGACATCGCCGGCGACGAAGATGTCGTCGGTGACGATGCCGCGGAAGTCGAAGGCACGGCAGCCGGCGTCGCAGGCGATGCCGCGCGGGCCCGCGCCGAGACCGGAACCGGTCAGCCACTCGGTGTTGCGGGTCGCGCCCAGCGACACGATCACCACGTCCGCCTCGACGATGCTCTCGTCGGACAGATGGACCGCTCGCACCCGTCCGGCCGGGTCGCCCTCCAGCGCGGTGACCATGACGCCGGTGCGCAGGTCCACCCCGTTCTCGCGGTGCATCTCGGCCGCGACCGCGCCGATCACCCCGCCGAGGGCGCCCACCAGCGGCGCGCCCGCGCGTTCCGCGACGGTGACCGGGATCCCCTGCTCCCGGCAGGCCGAGGCGATCTCCGACCCGGTGAACCCGGCGCCGATCACGAACACCCGGCGCGGCCCCGCCTTCAGCCGTCGCAGCAGCGCGGCCGCGTCGTCCCGGGTGCGCAGCGTGAACACACCCTCCAGGCGGTCCTCGTCCTCCTTGGGCCAGGGCCGGGCGCTCACTCCGGTGGCGATCAGCAGCCGGTCGTACTCGACCTCGTCGCCGTCGGCCAGCCGGATCCGCTTGGCCTCGACGTCCAGACCGGTGGCCGCGACACCGAGCCGCCACTTCGCGTCGATCTCCCGGCGGTGCGGCAGTTCGGTGTGGTGCGGGGCAGCCCTGCCGAGCAGCACCGCCTTGGACAGCGGCGGCCGGTCGTAGGGCTCGTACGGCTCGTCGCCGATCATGGTGAGCTCGCCGGCGAAGCCCTCGGCGCGCAGCGTCTCGGCGCCCCGCAGCCCGGCCAGCGAGGCCCCCACGATGACGATCCGGCCCTCGCGCCGCAGCCAGTCGAGATAGTCAGTGGGCGGCATCGGAGGTCCCTCCCGCGAATCCGTCCAGACCGTCGGCGGTGATCGCCTGCACCGGGCAGGCGGCGACGGCGCGCGCCACCCGCTCCCGTTGCTCCCGCTCGGCCTGTGGGTTGTAGACGAGCGACTCCTCGCCGTGCATGGCGAAGACGTCCGGAGCGAGGAACGCGCACTGCGCGTATCCCTGACATCTGTTGAGGTCGACGACAAGGCGCATCATGGCTCCGCCCTTCCGGTGGCCAGGTCCGGTGCGTACCGCGGTCCGCCGTCCCGGTCTCGGACGGCGGAGAACTCCCCGCACGCCAGCATGGGAGCCCGGCCCGGCGGTCGCGCGCCGGGGCCCGCCGATCGGGTGAGCCCTCAGGCCGCGGGGGCCGCTGGGGCCGCGGGGGAGCGGCGGAGGCTCTCCATGACGATGTACGCGCTGAGCAGCAGCGACCAGGCGGGGAAGACCAGTTCGGCCCAGGGCACCGCGGACGACACGAACAGCAGGACCAGGGTGGTGAGGAAGCCCAGCAGCGTGAGCCAGCGCGGCAGGATGCCCAGGCGGTGCCCGATCACCGACGCGGAACAGGCGAAGACGGCCGCCATCCGCATCGCGTACCCGGTCATCAGCGTGTACGCGAGGTGCTGACCGAAGTCCCAGGTGGGCCGGGACGGCGAGGTACCCGCCGGATGAGCGGTGTCCAGGACGGCCGCGGCCGTCGCGGCGGCGGCGAACATCGTGGCCGTGAAGACCAGGCCGCTGCCGAGGAACACGGTGGCCATGAACCGGTCCTCGGCGTCGCCGACATGCGAGCGGACGGCGCCGACGAACCACAGGAAGAAGATCCCGGCGAACGGCACCAGCATCAGGGCCGCACGGACGGCGCTCAGCTGGGCGGGATCCGGCCGCTGGGCGCTGACCGCGTCGGCGCCCTGCGGGATGCCCAGCCGGATCAGCACCATGGCGGCGGCGAGCAGCAGTGCGAAGACGATCCCGGCCACGCCGGCGGCGCGTGGGGTCTGCAACGGCTGCCGTGGCGGCGTGGAGGTCTGCATGCGCTGCTCGCTTCCCGTGTCCGGTGGCCCCCGGGCACCAGCAAGCCCCCTGCCACCGGCCGCCGCCACCGGAGCACCCCCGAACGGCAGACCGGCGTCGGTCCGGTCCTGCCGCCCGTCGGACGGCGGGACCGCACCCTCAGAGCCGCGACAGCTCCTCCACCAGGTCGTCTAGGCCCAGCGAACCCTGGGACAGGGCCGCCATGTGCCAGGACTTGAGGTCGAAGCCGGCGCCCCGCCGCTCCCGGGCCCGCTCCCGGCCCAGCAGCCAGGCCCGCTCGCCCAGCTTGTAGCCGATGGCCTGCCCCGGCATCGACAGATAGCGGGTCAGCTCGCTCTCCACGAAGTCCGCGGGCCGGCTGCTGTGCGCGCCGAAGAACTCCTGCGCCAGCGCGGGCGTCCAGCGCTCCCCGGGACGGAAGGGGGAGTCGTCCGGGATCGTCAGCTCCAGGTGCATGCCGATGTCGATGATGACCCGCGCGGCCCGCATCATCTGCGCGTCCAGGTAGCCGAGGCGGCGCTCCGGGTCCGTGAGGAAGCCCAGCTCGTCCATCAGCCGCTCCGCGTACAGCGCCCAGCCCTCGGCGTTGGCGCTGACCATGCCCACGCTGGCCTGGTAGCGGGAGAGGTTCTCGGCGATGTGCTTCCACTGCGCCAGCTGGAGGTGGTGGCCGGGCACGCCCTCGTGGTACCAGGTCGAGACCAGGTCGTAGACCGGGAACCGGGTCTGGCCCATGGTCGGCAGCCAGGTGATGCCAGGGCGCGTGAAGTCGTCCGACGGCGGTGTGTAGTACGGCGCCGCCGCGCTGCCGGGCGGCGCGATCCGGGACTCGACCCGGCGCACCCGCTCGGCCAGGTCGAAGTGGGTGCCGTCCAGCTTCTCGATGGCCTCGTCCATCACCGACTGCAGCCAGCTCCGGACCTCGTCGACCCCCTCGATGTGGGTGCCCTGCTCGTCCAGGTGTGCGAGCGCCACCCACGGGGTGGCCGCGCCGGGCAGGATCTTCTCGGCCTCGGTCTTCATCTCGCCGAGCAGCCGGTGGTATTCGGACCAGCCGTACGCGTACGCCTCGTCGAGGTCGAGGTCGGTGCCGTTGAAGTAGCGCACCCAGCGGGCGTACCGCTCCCGGCCCACCACGTCCGGCGCGCCCTCGATCGCCGGCGCGTACACGTCCCGCATCCAGTCGCGCAGCGCCAGCACGGCCACGGTGGCGGAGCCGGCCGCCTCGTCCAGCCCGGCGCGCAGCGCCTCGGGACCGGAGGCCGCGAACTGCTCGAACCAGCCCTTGCCGTCGCCCGTGTCGGCCCACTCGCCGAGCTGTCCGACGAAGGTCGCGGTGGCGCGCGGACCGGCGTACAGCTTCCGGTCCAGGCCCAGTTCGAGGGACTGCCGGTAGCCCTCCAGCGCGGCCGGCACCGCGCGCAGCCGTTCGACGACCGCCGCCCAGTCGTCCTCCGTGGCGGTGGGCGTCACCGTGAACACCTGACGCACCGCGTGCGCGACCGAACTCAGGTTGCTGACCGACCGCAGGCTCTCGTCGGCCTCGTGCACGGCGAGGGAGGCACTGAGCCGCTCCCGCAGCAGGCGCGCGCAGCGACGTTCGATGTCACTGTCCGCACCGGGCTGCCGCTCGGCCTCGTCGAGCCTGGCGAGCGTGGCGCGCTCCAGCCGGGCGAGCGCCTCCGTGCCGGCCGGCGAGGTGTCGGGCAGCCGGCTCGAACTCTCCTGCACGCCGAGGAAAGTACCGGTGATCGGATCGAGGGCGATGAGCTCGTCGACGTAGGTGTCGGCGACCTGACGGGGCAGCGGGCTGTTGGTCTGTGACATGCGGTCCATCCTCGTACGCCGGACCGTCGCGCGTCACGGGGATTGGGCCGACGACACCGGGGGGAGCAACGGCCCGCACTCCCACTGCTGGAAGATCAGCCGGGTCTCCACCCGGGCGACCTCCCGGTGCGCCGTGAACTCGTCCAGGACCAGCCGTTGCAGGTCCGCCATGTCCGCCACGGCCACATGCACCAGGTAGTCGTCGGGACCGGTCAGATGGAACACCGTCCGCGACTCCGGCAACGCCCGGATCCGCTCCACGAACGGTCCCACCAACTCCCGCCGGTGCGGCCTGACCTGCACCGACAGCAGCGCCTCCAGACCGCGCCCGAGTTTGGCCGGATCCAGTTCGAGGCGGTGCCCGAGGATCACCCCGGACCGGCGCAGCCGGGTCACCCGGTCCAGACACGTCGACGGCGCGACGCCCACCTGGGCGGCGAGATCGCGGTAGGTGGTCCGGGCGTCGTTCTGAAGCAGCCGCAGCAGATGCAGATCGACCGGATCCAGTACGACGGAATCAGCCATGGGCCGAACGTAACACGGAGTTCAACCCGCATCTCCCGTCGGGTGTTCACCCTGCCGCCATGGACACAGCGAGCACCTACGACGATCCGGCGCCCGTCCGCGGCCACGCCGTGCACGCACCGCGCGCCCTGGCCACCGAGGCCGTGCACGCCGGCCGCGACGACCTCGCCCGCCAGGGCCTGCACGCCCCGCCGATCGACCTGTCCACGACCTACCCGTCGTACGACAGCCGCGCCGAGGCCGCCCGCGTCGACGCCTTCGCCGCCGACGGCGCCGACCCCTCGGGACCGCCCGTCTACGGCCGCCTCGGCAACCCGACGGTCGCCCGCTTCGAGACCGCCCTGGCCCGCCTCGAAGGCACCGGGGCCGCGGTCGCCTTCGCCAGCGGCATGGCCGCCCTGTCCGCCGTCCTCCTCGCCCGCGCGTCGACCGGCCTGCGCCATGTCGTCGCCGTACGGCCCCTGTACGGGTGCAGCGACCACCTTCTCACCGCCGGCCTCCTCGGCACCGAGGTCACCTGGACCGACCCGGCCGGCATCACCGACGCGCTGCGCCCCGACACCGGGCTGGTGCTGGTCGAGTCCCCGGCCAACCCGACCCTCGCCGAGGTCGACCTGCGCGCCGTCGCCCACGCCTGCGGCACGGTGCCGCTGCTCGTCGACAACACCTTCGCCACCCCCGTGCTGCAACGCCCCGCCGAGCACGGCGCACGCCTCGTCCTGCACAGCGCCACCAAGTACCTCGGCGGCCACGGCGACGTGCTCGCCGGGGTGGTTGCCTGCGACGAGGAGTTCGCCGGGCAGCTCAGGAAGATACGTTTCGCGACCGGCGGCGTCCTGCACCCGCTGGCCGGCTACCTGCTGCTGCGCGGCCTCTCGACACTCCCGGTCCGGGTCCGCGCCGCCTCCGCCACCGCCGCCGACCTGGCCCACCGTCTCACCGCCGACGCCCGGGTCGCCCGCGTCCACTACCCGCGGCTGGGCGGCGCGATGATCGCCTTCGAGGTCTACGACGATCCGCACGAGGTCGTCTCCCGGGTACGTCTGATCACCCCGGCCGTCAGCCTCGGCAGCGTCGACACCCTCATCCAGCACCCGGCGTCCATCAGCCACCGTGTCGTCGACGAGCGGGACCGCCGCGGTGCCGGTGTGACCGACCGGCTGCTGCGCCTGTCGGTGGGGCTGGAGGACGTGGACGATCTCTGGCGCGACCTGGACACGGCCCTGGGTGAGTTGCGCCCCTAACGTGACCGGGCTCGCGGCGGCTGCGCCCCCGGCGCGGACAGCGCCGCGCGAAGGTGCCTGCGGGAGCTCACACCGAGCTTGGCGAAGACGTTGCCGAGGTGCCACTCCACCGTACGGGGGCTGATGAACAGCCGGGCGGCGATCTCGGAGTTGGTGTGGTCCCCGGCCAGCCGGGCGATCTGGGCCTCCTGGCTGGTGAGTTCGACGTCCGTCCCGGCCGTCCGCCTGCGGACCGTCTCGCCGGTCGCCAGGAGTTCCCGGCGGGCGCGGTCGGCGAAGGCGTCGGCCCCGAACCGGCTGAATGCCTCGTAGGCGGAGCGCAGCTGGACGCGGCCCTCCTGACGGCGGTTCCGGCGCCGCAGCCACTCGCCGTACAGCAGGTGGGCGCGGGCCAGCTGGACCGCCACCCGGCAGTGCCCGAGACGCCCGATCGCCTCCTGGTAGAGCGCGTCGGCGGTCCGGTCGTCGCTCAGCAACGCGCGCGAGCAGGCCCCGGTGCCCAGGGCCCACTCGGTACCGCTCGCACGACTGCGCTCGGTGAGATCCTCCAGCGCCGCCTCGGCTACCGCGGCCCGCCCGCTGCGGGCGGCCGCCTCGACCAGTTCGGCCAGCGCCCACCCGAACAGGCCCAGATCCTCGTACCGGCATGCGCGCGTCGCGGCCGCCAGCGCGTCGTCGTAGCGGCCGAGCCCGTTGTACAGCAGCGCGGTGGAGTACTCGGCGAGGCCCAGGACGCGCCCCTCGCCCCTCGGGCGCACCTCGTCGACGGTGGACTCGATCAGTGCCATGGCCGGCTGCGCCTGCCCCCGCCAGGCGGCGAGCATCAGCGACGTGTACATCATGGGTACGCCGCCGACCGCGTCCGAGATCGCGGTGGCCTCGTCGATCAGATCCGCCGCGGTGTCGAATTCACCGGCCTGGACGTCGGAGCACGCCTGGTAGGTCAGCGCCATCGGCAGGACCGCGAGCGCCCCCGCCTGACGGGCGAGAGCGACGGCGGCCACCGCCAGCTCATGCCATGCGTCGTCGTCCCACAGCTCGGGTGCGAGCGGCTCGGGCATCACCCGGAACGCGAGCCACAGCCTGCGCCTGTCCGCGTCCGCCGCGCCGGCTCTCAGCTCCTGCCGCACGATGCGCAGTGCTCGCCCGAGCTCGGCCACTCCGGTCCCGTGGCCGTCCAGGATCCGGCCGGCGATGCCGTCCACCAGCACGTCGACCATCCGCGGCGGCGGTCCGGAGCGGGCCGCCTCGGCCACTTCCCGCAGTCCGGGCCCGGCACCGAGACGACCGGCGAAGATCACCGCGCCGAACGTCTCCAGGAGGGTGTCGCGGGCGAGGGCCGCGTCGAGGGGGGCCAGCCGGTTCGCGGCGTCGAGCAGGAGCCGGGGCGCGCCGCCGCCCCGCACCTGGGAGAAGACCAGCCGGGCCCGCAGCCGCTCCAGGCGGGCCCGCCGAAGGTCGTCGAGGGGACCGGTCTCCGCGTAGGCCAGCAGGGTGCGGGCCTGGTCGGCTCCGCCGGCGTCGATGTGGGCCTGGGCCGCGGCCAGCGCCCGGTCGACCCGGCGGGCGGGATCGGGGGTCAGCTCCGTCGCCTGACGCAGGAACGAGGCCGCCGCGGCGATGCCGCCCCTGCCCTGGGCCCGGTCGGCGCAGCGCTCCAGGTCGACGGCGATGTCCTCGTCGGGCCGCGGCGCGGAATGAGCACGGTGCCAGGCCCTGCGATCAGGATCGAGGAGAGCGTCCGTCGCCTCCGCGAGTGCCCGGTGCGCGGCCCGGCGCTCCGGCGCGGAGGCCCGCCGGTAGACGGCCGAGCGCACCAGGGGATGGTGGAACCGCACCCTGGTGCCGAACTCCACCAGTCCCGCGTCCTCGGCCGGTGCCGCCGCGTGCGCCGGTATCCCCTGCAGACCGGCTGCGCGCCACAGCAGGTCCAGGTCTCCGGTGGGCTCGGCCGCGGCCGTCAGCAGAAGCCGTCGGCTGTCCGCCGGAAGCGATCGGAACTGCCGGTGAACGGCGCTTTCGATGTGGCCTGCCAAGGGGCGTCTGCCCGGCAGCCAGAAGCCACCCGCCAGTTCGGCGGGTGTCAGCGCGCGCGGCAGTTGCAGCAGGGCCATCGGATTGCCGTGTGTCTCGGCGACCATCCGGTCCCGTACCAGCGGGTCGAGCGGCACGTGCACCGCCGAGGCGAGCAGGGCACGTGCGTCGGACTCGCTGAGGCCCCGGACGGTCAGCTCCGGCAGGCCGGCCACCTCACGGCGGTCGTCGGCATCCCGCAGGGCGAAGACCAGGGCCACCGACTCGGCCGCCAGCCGTCTGGCCACGAATGCCAGCACGTGGAGGGATTCCTCGTCCAGCCACTGCGCGTCGTCGACCAGGCAGGCCAGCCGGCGCTCCTTGGCGGTGTCGGCGAGCAGCCCGAGCACGGCCAGTCCCACCAGGAACCGATTCGGTACCTCGCCGTCCCGCAGTCCGAACGCCACGGACAGCGCGTCGCGCTGCGGACCGGGCAGCCGGTGGGCGCCGCCCAGCAGGGGTGCACAGAGCTGGTGGAGGCTCGCGAAGGGAAGCTCCATCTCCGTCTCCACGCCTGCGACACGCAGGGTGCGGAACCCGGTGGCGCGGCCGGCCGCGCAGTCCAGCAACGCGGTCTTGCCGATCCCGGCCTCGCCGCGCAGCACCAGGACCGCGCTGCTGCCCGCCCGCACGGTCGCCAGCACCTGGTCCAGCGCGGCCAGCTCATGACTCCGGCCCCGGAGGGCGACCGGTGAATCGATGGCCTGTGCATCCATGGATCGATCTTCCTGGGGCACCACTTCGGCACGTCATGTCAACGGTATTCCTTTCGCGTCGTCCCGGCCGCTGCCCGTGCCTTGCCGTACCCGGGGTCCGGGCCCGGGGGTACCCCGGGGTTCTCCCTGGGGTGATGCGCGTAGATCCGGAGCACTGTGAACGGGTCGGCGGCGCAGGGTCGCCGATCGAGCGAGGAAGTCACACCCGCATATGTCTGATATTTCAGCAGCCGCAGCCATCCGGCCGTTCACCTGCGAGTTCCCCGAGGCGGCGCTCCAGGACCTGCGTGCGCGCATCGAGGCGACGCGCTTCCCCGAGAAGGAGACCGTCGCCGACCAGTCGCAGGGCACCCAGCTCGCCACCGTCAAGGAGCTGGCACGCTACTGGGCCACGGAGTACGACTGGCGCAAGGTCGAGGCGCGGCTGAACTCCCACCCGCAGTTCATCACCGAGATCGACGGGCTGGACATCCACTTCATCCACGTCCGCTCGAAGCACGAGAACGCGCTGCCGGTGATCGTCACGCACGGCTGGCCGGGCTCGGTCATCGAGCAGCTGAAGATCATCGAGCCGCTCACCGATCCCACGGCGCACGGCGGCTTGGCCGAGGACGCGTTCCACGTGGTCATCCCGTCGATGCCCGGGTACGGCTTCTCGGGCAAGCCCACCGCCAAGGGCTGGGGCCCGGAGCGCATCGCACGGGCATGGGGTGAGCTGATGAAGCGCCTCGGCTACCCGAAGTACGTCGCGCAGGGCGGCGACTGGGGCGCCGTCGTCACCGACCTCATGGGTGTGCAGGAACCGGCCGGGCTGGTCGGCATCCACACCAACATGCCCAAGGTCATCCCGCCGGCCGTCGAAGAGGCGATCGTCGCCGGAAACCCGCTTCCGGACGACGTCGTCCTCGCCGACGACGAGCAGAAGCGCGCCGTCGAGCAGCTGGACTTCGTGTACCGGCACGTCTACTACGCCTACATGATGGGCTCGCGTCCGCAGTCCCTGACCGGCCTCGCGGACTCGCCCGTCGGCCTGGCGGCGTTCCTGCTCGACCACGACGCGAAGAGCCTGGCGCTGATCACGCGCTCCTTCGACGGTGTACGGGAAGGGCTGTCCCGGGACGACGTCCTGGACAACATCACGCTCTTCTGGCTCACGAACACGGCCGTTTCCGCGTCCCGCCTCTACGCCGAGAACACCACCCCGTTCTTCGGCGCCAAGGGCGTGAAGCTCCCCGTGGCCGTCAGCGTCTTCCCCGACGAGCTCTACCAGGCGCCGGAGAGCTGGGCGAAGGAGGCCTATCCGAACCTCGTCCACTTCAACCGGCTCCCCAGGGGCGGGCACTTCGCCGCCTGGGAACAGCCCGAGCTCTTCGTCGGCGAACTCCGCAACGGCTTCCGCACCCTCCGCTAGCCCCCGCGGCGACGGAAGCCCGGCACATGCGGGGCTTCCGTCCCCACGACGCCTACGACACGGTCAGCCGGTCCGCGTCGACGGCCCCGATCCGGCGGGCCGGATCCCGCGGGAGGTCACGGAGCGGCCGCCCGGGCGCTGATGCTGTAGCGCCCCTTCAGGGGCGCGGGGAACTGCGCGATCGGCCCCCACACGCCCGCGCCCGCAACCGCGACCGGCGAACGGCCATGAACCCTACGGCGCTTCCGCCCTCCCCGGCTCCCCGGCACCCGAGAGCCACCCCATGGCGGTCACGGCGTCACCCGGCTCCGCCGCCAGCCGGGCCGTGATGACCAGCGTTCCCTCCTCGATCTGATAGTCCAACGGCAAGCCCAGCCCCCGCATCGCCGCCACCATCCCCGTGTTGGACGCCTGCGTCACCGCGTACACGCTCTCGCAGCCCGCCTCGACGGCCATCCCCACCAGCCGGGTCAGCAGTTCACCGCCGATGCCGCGCCGCTGCCAGTCGTCCTCGACGAGCAGGGCGACCTCCGTCTCGTCCCCGTCCCACAGCAGATGCCCGAGGCCGACGATCCGGCCCGACGCGGTCCGCACCGCCAGCGTCCGCCCGAAGCGCGGGCTGAGCAGGTGGTTCAGGTAACGGTCCACGTCCCCGACCGGCCCGTGATAGCGCAGCCCGAGCGTCCGCGTCGAGCAGCGCTCGTGCATCGCCTTCGCCGCCTCCAGGTCACCGGTGTCCGCCCGGCGCACGGTGATCGCCTCGCCCGCGGACAACGCGATCACGTCCTGGCCGCGCGGGATGCGCGGCCCGAGCCGGGCGTCCAGCTCCACCAGCGCCCGTGCCCGCGCGAACTCGGTCGGCGTGAACGGGAGATACGGCCGCTCCACGGTGATCACTCCCCCCTCCGGCGCACGCAGCCGCATCACGGTGTCCTCCAGCGCCCCTTCGACGGGAACCGCCTCGGGGCTCCGGGCCCCGCCGACCGGGTGGGCGGGGAGCGAGCGGATCGTGCACCTTCCCAACAACTGCCGGAGGGCCAGCGGAAGTTCCGCCGCGTCCAGGGCGGTGCGGGTGGCCAGGCCCAGGACCCGGGTCGGGGCGTCCACCAGGTCGTGGGCGTCGGCCCGCTCGATCCAGGTGTCGGTGCCCCCGGCCAGCGCGACCGCCCGGGTGATCTCGCCGGCGGCCAGCTCGCCCGGTCCCCGCAGCAGGAACTCGTCCACCGTGCCGTCGGCCAGCGGATGCGTCTGCAGGCTCAGGATGTCCACCCGGTGCCCGGCGAGGGCCGCGCACAGCGCCGCCAGCGAACCGGGCTCGTCCCGCACCGTCGTGCGCAGCCGCCACAGCGTGCTCGCCCGGTCCCCGGTCTCCGCGGTGTCCGGACCGGGCCCGGCCTGCCGTGTCCCAAAGACGGCAGACCGGGCGCCGGTATCGGTATCGGTCACCGGCGGTGCATGGCCTGGGCGCCTCGCCCACCAGACGTGGAACCCCACCGTGGCCGCCAGCACCAGCGCCGAGATCATCAGCAGCGCCGGACCGCCGGGCCCGTGCCCGATCAGGTTGGCCACCGCGTCCGCCACCGCGACAGCCGTGAACAGGGCGGCGAGTTCGACGACGTCCCGTCGCCAGTGGTGCACGGGGCGTCCGTGCCTCGCGCGTGTCACATCAGACATGTCTCGATTCATGCAGCCACTGTGAAGCAACGGTGTTGCGTGATCACGAACGCTCTGTGACCGATGGGTAAAGCATGCTTACGTGGTTTTTGTGCCAGTTTCAACAGTTGCCGAGTGCCGTGAAACAGCCGGTTCCTGCCCCTGTCAGGCGGCCTCCGCCACGGCCAGTGCGTCCCGCAGCCGACGGGCCTGGACCACCAGCCGGGCCGAGCCGCGCCGGGCCGCCGCCCCGGTGAGATGGGGCAGTTCACCCCGGGCCCCGGACCGCTCGGCGCAGTCGGCGGCGACCGAGAGCAGCTCGCCGAGCCCACGGACCGTCCCCGGGGCGCCCGCGGTCCCCTCGGTCGAGAGGCCGGCGAGCAGTATCGGCAGGGTGTGCCGGAGCATCTCCCAGATCGTCGTGTTGGCGCCCGTGGCCGCCGCCGTCCGGGCCGACTCCGCCAGCCGCAGCGGCTTCACCGCACCGCGCCGGACCAGCTGGCCGAGGTCGGCGCCCAGCCGCTCCGCGTCGAGCTGCCCACGCGCGGCGAGCACCAGCAGCGCGTCCACCGCGGCCAGCCGGTCCTCCGGATGCCGGGCGCCCAGCCCGTACGCCACGCACAGGTGCGTGCTCTCGCCCGCGACCCCGCCGGACTCGGCGAGCAGCGGGAGCACGGCGCCCGCGCCCCGCTCGTCGTCCAGGGCGGCCTCGGAGAGGTCGTGCACCAGCCGTACGGCGACGAGTTCGCGCAGCTCCGGGAGCGTGGCCAGCCAGTGCCGGTGGTTCTCCTGGCCCCAGTGACAGCAGTACCGGACCGCGTCGGACGTCGTGAACGGCCGGCCCAGCCGCCGGAACGCCTCGGGGAAGTCCGTCTGCAGTTCCCGGACCTCGCCGGACTCGACCAGGACGCGCGGACCCGAGGTCCGGCGGTCGCAGCCGGGCAGGGCGGCCGCCCCGGCGGACAGCAGGCGGGCGAGCCGGTCGCCCTCCGGCGTGCCCAGTGCGCTCGCGCGCCCGGCGGCGGCCAGGGCCGCCGCACGGTCCTCGCGGCGGACCCGCAGCAGGGCCTGGGCGAAGTCGGCCTCGCCCACCCGGGCGCCGAGGCGACGGTAGGTGTCGAGCCGGCCGACGAGCTCGTCCGGCTCCAGGAGCCCGGTGCTCCACGACGGCGTGGCCAGCAGCAGCGGCTGCGGGTCCGTGCGTATCCGGTGGGCCAGTTCACGCAGCCGGACGTCGAGGATCCGGGAGAACCCGTGGCGCGCGCAGTCGTGGTCGGCCGGACCGCTCCGCAGCGCGGCGAGCAGGGTGGCCGTGCTCACGGCCCCGTACAGCGTGCCCAGGACCAGTTCGAGGCCGCCCTCGGCGGTGAGCAGGCCGCGCCGGGTGTGACCGAAGTACTCCTCGGTGTCCCGCCGGCCGTGCGACTCGGACTGCTTCCACCAGCGGGTGGCCGCCACCGGTTCGAGCGCCTCCCGCAGCGCGTCCTGGTCGCGGTGGGCGTGCCGGGCCAGACCGTCCAGCGCCCGCTCGAACGCGGCCACGTCTCCGTCCCCGCCGGCCGCCAGCAGCGCCGAGACCTCCTCGGCGAGCTCCACGGCCGAGTCCGGCGCGGCCATGAGCCGGACCGGCTCCGGAGGCGGCGGCAGCACCTCCTCGTACGCCTCGGGCGCCGCCACCGCCGCGATGCCCAGGACAGCGGCCGCCCGGACCCGCAGGGCCGGACTCAACGCCTCGGCCGCGACGGCGATGCCGGCCCGGACCGCGGGCTCCTCGTCGAGCCGCTTCGCCTGCCGCTCCACCAGCTTCAGCGCCCGCTCCTGCACCTCGGTGTCCTCGTGCCCGAACGCCCGGGCCACGGCCGGCAGCAGCTCCGCCGCCGCGGCCGGCTCGCGGGCGAGCACCTTGCCGAGCAGCACCAGCTGGGCCCGCACCAGCTTCTTCTCGGTGCGGAACAGCAGCCCTTCGGAGGCCTCGGCGAGCTGCCGCGGGGTGAGGCCGCCGTCGAGCGCCAGGGTGCCGAGGACCGACTGGGCATGGCCGGCGACCGGGGAGACCGCGTCCCGGGCCAGGGCCGTCCAGTCGGCGACCCGCTCGCGCAGCTCGTCCCGGGTGAGGGCGAGCAGACCCAGCAGCGGCAGGAAGACCCGGTGGTCGGTCGGGCCACCGCCGCGCAGCAGCCGGGCCACACAGGCGTCGACCACGGCCTTGCGCTCCAGCACGCCCGCGCCGGTGAGCTCCGCCAGCGCGCTCTGCCAGGAACCGGGACCCTCGCCGAACAGCCAGCGGACCTCGCCGAGGTCGGAGAGCTCGAACAGGCCGGTCACCAGCGGCGCGAGGTCCGGCTCGGCGCGCAGCCGGTCGACGAGAGGGACCCGTCCCCAGCTGTGGCCGATGTGGCGGACCCAACCGACCACATACGCGTCCGTCACCGGTACCTCGCATCCGGACCGGCGTACCAGTCCGGCCATCAGCAGGAACGGCACGTCCGCGGAGACCGGCCGCGCGGCCAGCCGACGGGCCACATCGGCCTGCCAGCCGGTGTCCCGGTCCGCCAGCACCTTCAGCAGCATCTCCGCCGGCGCCTGCCGCCGGCGCATGTCGGCCCCCGCGATCCAGGTCGCGGCCGCCGCGGCCCCGGAGTGGCACATCGCCCCGGCCACCTGGAGCGCCGGATAGCCGCGCTCGGACCGGCTCTCCCACGGCGCCGCCCGCAGCTCCTTGCGCACGGCCTGCAACTCGGGCAGCAGCGCGCGCCGTTCGGCATCCGTCAACTTCTTCACCAGGAGGGCCGTCTCCCCGACGCGCCCCGCCCGCACCGCCTCCAGCACCGCGCTCATCACGCACCCCCGCCGATCTCCGCCATGTCCTGTGCCACGTTCTGCCGTCCGCCGTGCTCCACCGCGGCCCCCCGCCGCACCATCCGCACCGCCAGCGCGTGCTTGCACGGTCCGCGCCCGCCCCGGTACTTCGCCCACCACAGACAACTGCAGCTCAGCACCCCCGCCGCGTCCCGCACCCGGTGCACATGACCGTCCTCGGCCGTCACCGTGCCGAGCTCGCCGTCCAGGGCCACGGCGCCCGCGGCCACCAGCGCCCGCGCCGAGCGCAGCCGGGGGTTGTGCCGCTCCACGCGCCCGGCGTCGTAGGGCAGTTCGCGGTGGAAGTAGGCGGCCTCCGCCGTGTCGTAGCCGACGCGTCCCGAGGTGCCGAGACGGACCAGGGCCGCACGGACCCGCTCCGGGGTGAGCCCGGCGGAGGCGGCCAGGTCGGCGACGTCGACCCGGGGCTCCCAGGCCAGCAGGACCGCGACCAGTTCCGCGTCCTCGGCGGCCTCGTCGGTGGCGAGGGCGTCCAGCACGCCGCCCTCGCCCGAGAACCCCCGGGCCGGATCCGGCGAAAGGGTCAGCGTGAGCCGCATGCCCGGCAGTACGACCTCCCAGGCCGCGGCCGTACCCGAGGCGGCGAGGGCGCCCTGCGGGCCGTAGACACGCAGGGCCGTCGCGTGCCGCAGCACCCGTTGCAGCGCGCCCAGCCGCTCCGGTCCCGGCAGGCAGACCGCGCCCGGCACCGGGCGGGTCGTCGGCCGTAGCGACCGGCCCGCCGGCACCACCCAGCGAGGTCCGGTCGCGCCCCGGCGCGCGGTGCCGGCGCGGGGGAGCGAGCGCAGGAACCGCACCGCCTCGTCCGCCGGCAGCTCGGCCCGCAGATCGAAACCGGCCGCTGTGACCTGCGCCTCCGCGAAGCCGCGCAGCCAGCGGTCCGGGAGCGGGACCTTCTTCTCCACGACCGGGCCGTCCAGCGTGGTCACCGTCAACTCCTCGGGGCCGACCCGCAGATGGAGCGGGTCGTCCGAGCCGAGCCGGGAAAGGGCCTCCCGCAGGGGGTTGTTGACGTCGACGTTCGTCGTGCCGTGGCCCACCTGGCCGCCGTCCAGTCCCGCGCCGAGGACGTCCAGCCGGGCGTACACCCCGCCGCAGCCGGAGAAGGACTCGAAGCGCAGCCGGTCGCCGTTGCCCGTCACCACCGGATCCAGCGAGGCGCGCAGCTGCGGCTGGAAGTACCGCGCGGCCGCCACGTCGGCCACCGCGAGCAGCCCGGCCGCGGCCACCTGAGGCGAGGTCAGGAAGCCCGCGAAGAACCGCGGATGGTCCTCGACCCCGGTCGGCGTCGCACCCCGGGAGGTCTCGAGACCGAGATGGCGGCCGTCGGCGGCGGAGCGCAGCACGGAGGGTTGGCGATAGGCCACGGACTGTGAAGATCGCGTCATGGGAAAACCGTAGAGGCGACCACTGACAATCGGCATCGACCTGCGAAAACGCCCTCAGGCCGACGGGTTCGGGAAAGCCGGCAGGGCCGCGTACCGGGGGATGACGCCGGTGCGCGGCCCTGTCACGAGCGTACGGGAGTCACTGACCTACCCGGCCCGGCTGCAGCGTCCGCGTGAACAGCACGGTGCCGTCGTACTCGCGCAGACGCACCGTCAGTTCGCCGCTGTCACCGTCGATGTCGACCTCGCCGAAGAACTGGTAGCCCTCCGCGGGTGACACGTTCGAGGCGGTCGGCGCCTTGACGAACACCCGGTCGGGGCCGAACGTGCCGTCGAGCGCGTTGGCCGGGAAGGCGCCGGCGTTCAGCGGTCCGGAGACGAACTCCCAGAACGGCGCGAAGTCGGTGAACGCGGCCCGCGACGGGTCGTAGCGCTGGGCAGAGGTGTGGTGGACGTCGGCCGTCAGCCACACCGTGCCGGTGATCTTCCGGTGCTTGATGTACCGCAGCAGCTCCGCGATCTGCAGCTCACGGCCGAGCGGCGCGCCCGGGTCGCCCTGGGCGACGGCCTCGAAGTTCGCCTGGCCCTCCACCGGATCGGGCACGACCAGCCCGAGCGGCATGTCCGCGGCGATCACCTTCCACACCGCACGCGACCGGGACAGCTCGCGCTTGAGCCAGGCCAGTTGCTCCGCGCCGAGGATGCCCTGCGGGTCGGTGGTCTGGTCGTCGGGCGAGTTGGCGTTCCGGTAGGTCCGCATGTCGAGCACGAACACGTCGAGGAGCGGGCCGTGGTGGTGGACGCGGTAGATCCGGCCGTCCGGGCGGCCGCTGATCGTGGAGATCGGGAAGTACTCGGAGAACGCCTGCCGGGAGCGCAGCGCCATGTCGTCCAGCCTGGTGCCGGCCGGGTAGGCGGTGCCGGTGCCGATCACCTCGCCCGGGTACCAGTTGTTGCGGACCTCGTGGTCGTCCCACTGGATGACGTTCGGCACCTGGGCGTTGAACCGGCGCAGCGCCTGGTCGAGCAGGTTGTAGCGGAAGTTGCCGCGGAAGTCGTCCAGCGTGACCGCGACGTGCGACTTCTCCTCACTGGTGACGTTGCGGTACAGGCTCCCGTCGGACAGCGCCTGCGTCGCCGGGATCACGCCGTCGGCGTAGATGTTGTCACCGCTGCACAGGAAGAAGTCCGGGTCCAGCTTCGCCATCGCGTCGAAGATGCGGTAGCCGCCGATGGACTCGTTGATGCCCCAGCCCTGTCCGGCCAGGTCGCCCGACCACACGAACCGCACGCCCTGGCGGCGGCGGGCGGAGGCGGTCCGGAAGGTTCCGCTGATCGGCTCGCCGGTGCGGCGCGGGTCGTCGGGGTCGGCGAGCAGCACCCGGTAGTGGATCTGCTCGCCGGACGGCAGCCCGTGCAGCCGGGTGGTGCCGGTGAAGTCGCTGCCGGCGCCGAGCAGCGGACCGCGCCACCTGCGGGCGCCCCGGAACGACTCGGTGGCCGAGGTCTCCACGATCATCCGGGCCGGCCGGTCCGAACGGACCCACACCAGGCCGGAGTCGGCGGTCACGTCGCCCGCCTGGACGCCCCAGTCCGCGCGCGGACGCCCGGACAGCGCGAACGCCGGCGCCGAACCGAACGCCGTGGGCAGGGACAGGGCCGCCGACGCGGCGAGCGAGCCGCGCAGCACGCTGCGGCGGGCGGGGAACGAAAGGGACATGGAAGGGGCCTCCAGGACGCGGTCGGGCCAGCTGTGCACAGTCACAACTACGGGTGCGCCGCAGCGCACACGGAAACCGCGGGTGAACAACTGACCGGCCAGGGGGACGTCACCGGCCGACGGCCTCCGCCAGCATCCGCACCCCTTCCCTGATCCGCGCCGGCGACAGGTGCGCGTACCCCAGCACCAGCCGTACGACGGACTCGTCGCCCCGCGCGTGCGTGCACTCGCCCAGTGCGCGCACCGCGACCCCGGCCGCCGCCGCCCGGCGCACGAAACGGCTCTCCGGCCCGTACCGCTCGGGCAGTTCGGCGATGGCGTGCAGCCCTGCCGCGATCCCCGACACGCGCGCGTGCGGGACGTGCTCGGCCAGGGCGGCGACCAGGACGTCCCGCCGCTCCCGGTAGGCGCGCTGGCAGCGGCGCAACTGCCGGTCGTAGTCGCCGCGCTCCAGGAACCGGGCGAACACCGCCTGGTCGACGGAAGGGTGTCCCAGGTCCGTGGTCCGCTTCCGGTCGACGACGGCGTCCGCCAGGAAATCCGGCACCAGCAGCCAGCCCAGCCGCAGTCCGGGGGCGAGGGACTTGCTGACCGACCCCATGTGGGCCACCCGCTCCGGATCGAGACCCTGGAGCGCGCCGACCGGGGCCCGGTCGTAACGGAAGTCGCCGTCGTAGTCGTCCTCCAGCAGCAGCCCGTCCACCGACCGGGCCCAGTCGAGCAGCAGGGCGCGGCGCCCGGCGGAGCAGGCGATCCCGGTCGGGTACTGGTGGGCGGGCGTCGTCACCACCGCGCGGACGCCCGAGGCATGCAGTGGCTCCGGCGCCAGGCCCTCGTCGTCCAGGGGCAGCGGTACGGCACGCAGCCCGGCCGCCGCGTACAGGCTGTCGTGCTGCGGGCTGCCGGGGTCCTCCACGCCGATCTCGCGCACCCCGCGCGCGTGCAGCACGGAACCGAGCAGCGCGGCCGCCTGCGCCACCCCGGAGACGACCACGATCCGCTCCGGGTCGGCGACCACCCCGCGGCGCCGGACCAGCAGTTCGGCGAGGGCCGAGCGCAGCCGGGGCAGTCCGCGCGGGTCCGGATAGCCGAGGTCGCGGTGCGGCAGCTCCGCCAGCACCTCCCGCTGTGCGGCGGCCCAGGCGCCGCGCGGGAACAGCGCGAGATCAGGTGACCCCGGCACGAAGTCCACCCGGACGCCCCGCGGGCGCGGCGCGAGATCACGCGCGCGTGGCTCCGCCGCCCGTACGGCGCCGCCCACCCAGGTGCCCGCTCCCCGGCCGCTGCGCAGATAGCCCTCCGCCGTCAGCTGCTCGTACGCCTCGGTGACCAGCCCCCGCGACACCCCGAGGTCCTTGGCCAGTTCCCGGCTCGACGGCAGCCGGGTGCCGGACGTGAGCCGCCCCGCGCGGATGGCGTCCCGCAGCGCCGCCTGGAGGAAGCGGCCACGCGCGCGTGCGGGCGCGGATGCGGCCGGCAGCAGCAGTTCCCAGGCGGCGGAACCCGGCAGGGCGCCCGGATTGGTCCCCGATGACGTCATGGAAGTGGACCTTAATCCGGACCGCCCGGGTTCCTAGCGTCGTCCCCATGAACGCGACCACCATGCGCGGCGCCCTGCTGACCGCGCTCGCCTACGTCCTCGTCGGCGGCTCCTTCACCGCCAACAGTGTGCTGGGCCACTACCCGTACGCGGGCGGCCAGTTCCTCCGTTACGCACTGGCCTGTCTGCTGCTCGTGCCGTTCGTCGGGCGGGGCGCGGCAGGGCGGCTGCGCGGGCTGGGAGCGCGCGCCTGGCTGCGGCTGGCCCTGCTCGCCGCCGTCGGGATGGTCGGTTTCAACCTGGCGGTCCTCGCCGCCGAGCGCACCGCGGAACCCGCGGTCCCGGGCGTCCTCGTCGGCTGCGCCCCGGTGGTGGTCGCGGTCCTGGTCCCGTTCCTCGACGGCCGACGGCCCCGACGCCGGGTGCTCCAGGGG
Source organism: Streptomyces fuscichromogenes (assembly GCF_014645815.1). Taxonomy (GTDB): domain Bacteria; phylum Actinomycetota; class Actinomycetes; order Streptomycetales; family Streptomycetaceae; genus Streptomyces; species Streptomyces fuscichromogenes. Next base: position 168,300 of record NZ_BMML01000019.1, read on the forward strand.
GCGTCGCTGGTCGCGGCCGGTGCCTTCGCGGTCCAGGGCTGGGGGCGGACGGACGGGCGCGGGCTCGCCTTCTCGGTGTGCGCCCTGGCCGGCGAGGTCGGGTTCGCGGTGCTCGCGGGACCGGTGCTGCGGACGCTCGGGCCACGGCTGCTGACCGCCACCGTGTGCGCCCTCGCCGCGGCCGAGGCGGCGGTGGCCGGGGCCGTGCTCGACGGCGGGGCGTGGCTGCCCCGACCCGACGCCACGGAGACGGCCGCGCTGCTGTGGCAGGCGGCCGTCGTCACCGTCGTCGGGTTCGTGTGCTGGTACATGGGCGTGCAGCGGATCGGCACGGAGCGCGCGACCCTCTTCACCGGCCTCGTCCCGCTGAGCGCCGTATGCACCGCCCCGCTCGTCGGCACCGGCTCCTACGGTCCCGCCCAGGCCGTCGGCAGCGTCCTGGTCGGGGCCGGGGTGGCCCTGGGCTCCGGCGCCCTGCCCCGCCTCGGCAGCGGGCCGTCGACGACCGGCCCGGGGCCCCGTCGTACCGGCCGCGGGGCGCCGGTCGCCCCGGTCCCGCCCCGCATCGAGCCGTCGGTCGGCGGCCGTCACCCCGTGCGGTCCCGGGCGGCCGGTGCGGACACGGCGCCGGCTCCCGGCCGTCCGTCAGCGGCTGCCGTCCAGGATGACGCGGGCGACCAGCGCCGGGTCGTCGTTCATCGGGCAGTGCCCGCAGCCGGGCAGCCGGACCAGCCGGGCCTTGGGGATGATCTGCTTGGCCCGAACCCCCTGGCGGCGCACCAGCAGCATGTCCCGGGTGCCCCAGCCCACGGTGACCGGGATGCCGGGGACGTCATCGGTGAACTGGACGGCGGAGCCCGCCCGCAGGGTCTCGGCGAAGCCGCCGGCATGCGCGAGGGCCAGCGTCTCCGCGACCACGGCCTCGGGTGAACGCCGCGCCGGACGGGCGTAGATGGTGCTGGTCAGGGCCGTCCGCCCGACGGCCGACCGGGAGAGCCGCTCGACCAGCGGGAGCGGCAGCCGCTCCGCGATCCGCCGCATGGCGATGAGCACGCCGAAGGCGTAGCGCCGCTCGGCCTGTGACCAGAACCCGGCGGGGGAGAGGGCGGTGACGGACCGTACGAGTTTCTCGCGGCCCAGTTCCAGTGCCAGCAGCCCGCCGAGCGAGTTGCCCGCCACGTGCGGCCGGTCCAGCTCCAGGGCCTCGAAGAGGGCGGCGAGCACGGCGTTGGTGGTCGGCAGGTCGTAGGCGAGGCCGTCCGGCAGGGCCGGGGAGGCGCCGAAGCCGGGCAGGTCCACGGCGATCACGTCCCGTTCGGTCGCGAGGATGTCCACCACGGGGTCCCAGGCCTGCCGGTGATGCCCTATGCCGTGGATGAGGACCAGCGGTTCGCCGCGGCCTACGCGCGCGTACGAGACGGTCACATCCTGCCGTCCGGGCGCGGCCGGGACTTCGAAGGACACGGTGGCGGACATGGGGGCTCCTCGTCTGGGCTTCTGCGGACGCCGTAGACAGCTTGTCAGCAATTGCTACTCGCGGGTAGTCCCCGGTGGGGGTGTGTCGCACGCGGCGGGACCGCGTGCCGCCAAGTCACGAAAACGCACCCGCGCGAACGCCTTGTGAACGGTGGATGGCACCGCTTTCTATCCGTTGGCCAAGGGATCGAGGATTGGTCTTGACCAAGGGTGTGCGCCGCCCTATGGTCGCAGATAAGTACAACAACCTTTAATAAACAAGGGCGCTAAAATGCCGCCGGACCACGGCGATTGCGGAGGACAGGGTGGGGACCACGCAGCTGGAATCGGTGCCGGAACCGAAGTACTGGCATCTCAGGACCGTGCTCAGTGAGGCACTGGACTCGGAGTTCTCGGTCGGCGAGATCCTGCCCAACGAGCGTGACCTCGCCGCCCGCTTCGGGGTGGCCCGCGCCACCCTCCGCCAGGCCCTCGAACAGCTCGAACTGGAGGGCCGGCTGCAGCGCCGCCGCGGTGTCGGTACGACGGTCGCGCCCCCGCGCATGGGCGTGGCGGTCGGCACCGACCAGGACGCCTGGCCGGGCGCCGCCGGCGACGCCTGGCAGCCCGCCGACTGCACCCTCGTGGTGCCGCCCGCCGCCGTCGCGACCGCCCTGGAGACCGGCGCGGAGGAGCCCGTGCACGTCGTGCGCCGTTCCCGCGTCTCGCACGGCCAGCCCGTCGCCGCCGAACTGCTCTACATCCCGGCGGCCTCGGTCCCGGAGCTCACGGCGATCGACGCGCCGTCCGGAGCGTCCCGCGCGCGTGCGGTGCTGCGCGAGCTCCAGCACCTGGAGCTGGAGGGCCAGGACCGTGCCGTGGAGCTCGGCTCGGCCCGCGCGGACGACGCCAAGGAACTCGACCGTCTCCCCGGCGCCCCGGTGCTGGTCGTCACCACCCGCTTCCTCGCCGACGGCCGCACCGCCGCGCTCTCCGTCGCCACCTACCGGGCGGACACCTGCCGGCTGACCTTCGGCGACACCGGCGGTGTGGAGATCCACCACGGCCCCGAGCGGCAGGCCTCCTAGCCACCGCGCCGGACGACCGGATCGCGCCCCGGATCCCCTCCGGGGCGCGACGTGTTCGCGCCGGGCAGCCGGGCAGCCGGGCAGCCGGGCAGCCGCAGGCCGGCCGGTCAGCGGCGGGCGGTGACCGTCCCGTCCACCGCGAACAGCTGCTCCTCCACATGATCGAGGGCGAGCCGCAGCGCACCCGTCGCCACCGCCGCCTCACCGAGCAGGGAGAGCGCCACCCGGGGCGGCCGCAGACAGTACCGGGCCAGCTCACGGCGGAGCGGCTCCAGGACGCCGTCCAGGCCCGCCGCCCAGCCGCCGATCACCACCAGCTCCGGGTCCAGCGCCAGCACCAGCGCGGCGACGTCGTGGACCAGCCGCTGGATGAACCGGTCGACGGCCGCGCGGGCCCGCGCGTCCCCTTTGCGGGCCAGCGCGAACACCTCGGCGACCGCCTGCTCGTCCAGCGGATGCAGCGGCTCGTCGGTGGTGGACAACAGTGTCTCCGGGGTCACCTCCCGGCCCAGCAGATGCAGGGCGCCGATCTCCCCGGCCGCCCCGCCGTACCCCCGGTGCAGCCGCCCGCCGATCAGTGAACCGGCGCCCGGACTCAGCCCGGCCAGCACCATCACCACGTCGTCGGACTCGGTGGCCGCGCCCTTCCAGTGCTCGGCCACGGCCGCCGCGTTGGCGTCGTTCTCCACCAGCACCGGACACTTGAACGACCTGCTCAGCCGCTCGCCGAGCTGGAGCCCCGTCCACTCGGGCAGCGCGGTGCCCAGCCGCACCCGGCCGTCCGCCTCGACGATGCCGGGGGTGCCGACCCCGACGGCCCGCAGCGAACTGCGCGCCACCCCGGCCCGGCGCAGCAGCTCGGCGACGGCGGTGCGCAGCCGCTCCAGCCGCTCGTCCGCGTCGGCCGTCTCGTCCACGTCCTTGGCCTGCGCCCCCAGTATGCGGCCGTCCAGGTCGGCCAGGAGCGCGGCGACGCGGTGCGGGCCGATCTCCAGACCCAGCAGATGCCCGGCCTCGGCCCGGAACCGGAACCGCCGCGCCGGCCGCCCCTGCCGCCGGGCGGCGCCCTCCTCGGCCGCCTTCTCGACGACCAGACCGGCCTCGATGAGCCCCTCCACGACCCCCTCGACGGTCGGCCGGGACAGCCCGGTGACCCGGGTGATCTCGGTGAGCGTCGCACAGTCGGTGGCCCGCAGCGCGTGCAGCACCACCGCGGAATTGATCCTCCGCAACAGAGACGGATCACCGCCGGTCAGCCCCGCCAACGTCGGTCCTCCCAGCTAGCCCTGAACGTTGGCCGGATCGTACTTCGGCGCCGCCGATCCCGGCGAGTGCCGGACGCCTCCGATCTGCCGGAGATCCGCGACCGACTCCGTGATCCACGGGGCGCGACGAGCCCCGACCCGTGCGCCGCGATCACTGTCCGGGTACGCTCCGTCACCCCGGGCTCCGGCCGGAACGGCGCCGATGACCGGCCGTCCGGTTTTCCGGCGCGGAGATGCTGCGAGACAGAGCGGCCGACCGGTGTGCCACGAAACGTGGGACCGGGGGCATGGGGCATCAGGCGTCGGGACGGCTGACGCCCGCGCTAGCCACGCCCGCGCCGGCCCTCCGCCGCCTCCCGCAACCGCCCGAACTCCTCCGCCATCGTCGCCGCCGTCCAGTGCGCGTTCAGGCCGCTGGGGTTCGGCAGTACCCACACCCGGGTGTCACCGATGGTCCGTTCCTGCGGCCCCACCTGGGCCCTGCGGTCGGCGAAGGCGGCCCGGTAGGCCGTGACGCCGACCACCGCCAGCCAGGTCGGCCTGGCCCGGCCGACCTTCGCGGTCAGGAGCCGGCCGCCCTCCGCGTACTCCTCGGCGGTCAGCTCGTCGGCCCGCGCGGTCGCCCGCGCCACCACGTTCGTGATGCCGAGCCCGTACGCGAGCAACTCGTCCTGCTCGGCGGGCTTGAACAGCCTCGGGGTGAAGCCGGACAGGTGCAGCACCGGCCAGAAGCGGTTGCCGGGACGGGCGAAGTGGTGACCGGTGGCCGCCGTCATCAGACCTGGGTTGATCCCGCAGAAAAGGACGCGGAGGCCGGCCGCGAGCACGTCCGGGACGAGACGGTCGCGGGCGGCCTCCAGTTCCGCCGCCGTGAAGCGGCTCAGAGGATCGCTCCGGGGGTGTAACCGGCGGCCTCCGGGTGCTGCTTGACGATCTCCTCGATCCGGCCGACGACCACACCGACCTGGGCGGCGGCCGCGCCCGTGAAGGACAGCCGGTCGGCCATCAGCGCCGCCAGCCGCTCACGGTCCAGCGGCAGCCGCTCGTCGGCGGCGAGCTTGTCGAGCAGGTCGTTGCGCTCGGCGCCCTGCTCACGCATCGCGAGCGCGGTGGCGACGGCGTTCTCCTTGATGGCCTCATGGGCGATCTCACGGCCGACACCCGCGCGCACCGCGCCCATCAGCACCTTGGTGGTGGCGAGGAACGGGAGGTAGCGGTCCAGCTCGCGGGCGATGACCGCCGGGAAGGCACCGAACTCGTCGAGGACCGTCAGGAACGTCTCCAGCAGGCCGTCGAGGGCGAAGAACGCGTCCGGCAGGGCCACCCGGCGCACCACCGAGCAGGACACGTCGCCCTCGTTCCACTGGTCGCCGGCCAGCTCGCCGGTCATCGAGGCGTAGCCGCGCAGGATCACCATCAGGCCGTTGACGCGCTCGCAGGACCGCGTGTTCATCTTGTGCGGCATCGCGGAGGAACCGACCTGACCCGGCTTGAAGCCCTCGGTCACCAGCTCGTGCCCGGCCATCAGGCGGATCGTCCTGGCGAGGGAGGAGGGGGCGGCGGCCAGCTGTACGAGCGCGGTCACGACCTCGTAGTCCAGCGAGCGCGGGTAGACCTGGCCGACCGAGGTGAACGCCTGCGAGAAACCGAGGTGCCCGGCGATCCGGTCCTCCAGCTCGGCCAGCTTCGCCGCGTCCCCGCCCAGCAGGTCCAGCATGTCCTGGGCGGTGCCGACCGGGCCCTTGATGCCGCGCAGCGGGTAGCGCCCGAGCAGTTCCTCGACCCTGCCGTGGGCGACCAGCAGCTCGTCGGCGGCGGTCGCGAAGCGCTTGCCGAGGGTGGTGGCCTGCGCGGCCACGTTGTGGGAACGGCCGGCCATGACCAGCTCGGCGTACTCGCCGGCCAGCTTGCCCAGCCGTGCCAGCACGGCCACCGCACGGTCGCGCACCAGCTCCAGCGAGAGCCGGATCTGGAGCTGCTCGACGTTCTCCGTCAGGTCCCGGGAGGTCATGCCCTTGTGCACGTGCTCGTGCCCGGCGAGGTCGTTGAACTCCTCGATCCGCGCCTTCACATCGTGCCGGGTGACCTTCTCGCGCTCGGCGATGGAGGCCAGGTCCACGGTGTCGAGGACCCGCTCGTAGTCGGCGATCGCCGCGTCCGGCACCTCGATCCCGAGGTCCTTCTGGGCCCGCAGCACGGCGAGCCAGAGCTGCCGCTCCAGCTTCACCTTCTGCTCGGGCGACCAGAGCGTGGCGAGCTCGGCGGAGGCGTAGCGTCCGGCGAGGACGTTCGGGATGCGGGGCTTGGCGGGCGCGGCTGAAGTCACGTGTACGGAGTTTACCTGGCGTCCACGAGGGGTCCGGGACAGCCATACAGTCCGGAGAGCGCAGGTCGGGTGCACTGCGACCTGCGCTCTCCGGCGAGTCCGCGGGATGGCTGTGAGACGGCCCTGCCGCCGTCGGCATTCGGCAGGCGGCGGCTCGTGGACACATGGCTGCCGCACCTACGGCAGCGCCGGACCTGTCGGCCGTGGGCGTCCGCCCCGGGTCGTCGAGGCCCATCGCCCGCTCAGGCCGGACCGGTGCAAGCCGGGGACCCACCGGGCCGGTTTCGGGTCAAGCCCGCGGTTTTCACCTCGACCCGAAGCCGGTTTCGCCCTGGATATCGGCCCTGAGGTGCGACGTTTCGGGTTTCGGGGCCCCGCCTGACGCCCCGGGAACAGCTCGACGAGCGGCGGCGGTCGGAACCTCGGAGACTGAGATCACCGGCTACCACAAGCGTGATCAGCTAGGGACTTGCGATGGCTGCACCACGATCAAGCAAGCGGTGGACGTGGCTGTTTGCGATCATCTCCGCCGCCGCCCTCGTACTCGGCAGTCTGCTCCTCTGGGTGGCTGCGAACGGCGGCTCCGCGACAGGATCGCCACCCCCTTCTACCGGGCCCCCGACGAGTGCCACCGCACCTCAGGCCGGCCAGTCCACACCTGGCGGCTGGGGCGGCGGAGGCGGAGGCGGCTCAGGCTCGGAAACCCAGACCGCGGTTCCCGACTCTCCGTCAGCGACAGGGATCCCGACCCCGCCCACGAACCCGTCACCCAGCAACGCCGCACAGATCATCACCGCGTCAGCTGGAGTCATCGGCGCACTGGGAGGCCTGTGCGGCGGCATCGCACTCATCATCAACGCAATGAAGCGGTCCGCTCAGACCAGTCCGCCCGGTTGACATCCGCCCAGGCCACCTCGCCGCCCACCAGGCCGCCGAGATCCTCGACACCGTCCGCCGACCGGTCCGCCGCTGAACGTACGAGAGCCACGTCACCGCTCCCGAACGTCGGCCAGTTCCGCGAGCACGTGCGCGTGGCACAGCTCCGGGGCGCACCAGCAGGCCAGCGTCCTCCCGCGCAGCTCCGCCGCCGGCTCCAGCAGCTCGGGCCGTTCCAGCAGGTACGCCCGGTACATCGACATCACCTCGGCCCGGGTGCCGTCCCGCTTCTTCTTCGCGGTGTCGTAGGCGAAGGGGTTGTACAGCGGGTGGCGGGGCAGGTCCCAGCCGCCCATCGTCCAGCGGCGGCCCACGTAGACGACATCCGCGGGGGCGTGTTCCAGCCGGGGGCCGAACTCGTGGATCCGGCCCCTGACGTTGATCACCCGGGTGGGCATGCGAGCGGTCCTACGCCTCGTACGGCAGCAGTTCGGGGCGCTTCGGCTCGCGGCCGTCGCCGGAGGAGCGGCCGGTGAGGCGGCGGCCTATCCACGGCAGGAGGTACTGCCTGGTGAAGCGGGCGTCCGCGACCCGGCGCGCGACCCAGCCCGGCGGCGCCGTGGCCGGGATCGGCGTGCGCCACTCGGGGTCCTCGGGCTCGTGGCCGAGGGTCTGCCAGACCGCCTCGGCCACCCTGCGGTGCCCCTCGGCTGTCAGGTGCAGCCGGTCCACGTCCCACATCCGGGGGTCGGCCAGCGAGGGCGCCCCGTACAGGTCGACGACGAGGGCACCGTGCCGCTCGGCCAGCTCGTCGACCACGGCGAACAGCTCCTCCATGCGGGGGCGGAACCGCTCCAGGACCGGGCCCTGGCGGCCGGGGCTGCGCATCAGCACCAGCTGCTCGCAGGCCGGCGCCAGCCGCTCCACCGCCTCGGTCAGCAGGTCCCGGACCCGGACCATGTCGCACTTGGGGCGCAGCGTGTCGTTGAGGCCGCCGACCAGCGTGATCACGTCGGGCCGCATCGCGACCGCCACGTCCACCTGCTCCTCGACGATCTGCCCGATCAGCTTGCCGCGCACCGCGAGGTTGGCGTAGCGGAAGCCGGGGGTACGGGCGGCCATCCGGGTGGCGAGGACATCGGCCCAGCCGCGGTAGGAGCCGTCGGCCGTGAGGTCCGACATGCCCTCGGTGAAGGAGTCGCCGATCGCGACCAGGCTGGAGTGTGCGGGAGGCACCGGGTTCTTCTGCATGGCGACAGAGATGGTATCCCGGGGCGCATACCCGCCAGTCGGTCACTCCCTCCGCGGGCGCGATGCCTTGGTCACTCCCTCCGCGGGCGCGACGCCGCGGTCACCCCCTCCGCCGAGGGCTACGCGTGCTGCCCGAACAGCTCCCGCAGCACGTCCTCCATGGTCACCAGCCCCGCCAGCCGTCCGTCGTCGCCGAGCAGGCCCGCCAGGTGGGTGCGGCTGCCGCGCATTGCCGTGAGCACGTCGTCCAGCGGTGTGGTCTCCCGCACCCGGGCGATCGGCCGCATGTCCCGCAGCCGGAACGCCTCGTCCCGGGGCGAGGCGTCCAGCGCGTCCTTGACGTGCAGATAGCCGACGATCCGGCGCCCCTCGTCCACCACCGGGAAGCGGGAGAAGCCCGACTCCGCGGACAGCCGCTCCAGCTCCTCCGGAGTGACGCCCACGCGCGCGTAGACGACGCGTTCCAGCGGCACCACCACGTCCCGCACCGGCCGGCGGCCCAGCTCCAGGGCGTCGTGCAGCCGCTCCTGCGCCCGGTCGTCGATCAGGCCCGCCTCGCCGGCGTCCTTGACGATCTCGGCGAGCTGGGTGTCCGTGAAGGTCGCCGAGACCTCGTCCTTGGTCTCCACCCGGAGCATCCTCAGCAGGCCGTTGGCGAAGGCGTTGATCGTGAAGATCACCGGGCGCAGCGCCCGCGACAGCGCGACCAGGGGAGGCCCGAGGAGCAGCGCGCTGCGCACCGGCTCGGCCAGTGCCACGTTCTTCGGCACCATCTCGCCCAGCAGCATGTGCAGATAGGTCGCGAGGGACAGCGCGATCACGAAGGACACGGCGTGGCCGACGCCGGTGGGCACGCCGACCGCGTGGAACACCGGCTCCAGGAGATGCGCGATCGCCGGCTCCGCGACCACGCCCAGCACCAGCGTGCACAGCGTGATGCCGAGCTGGGCGGCGGCCAGCAGCGCGGACACGTGCTCCAGCCCCCACAGCACGCTCCTGGCCCGCCGGTCGCCTGCCTCGGCGTGCGGTTCGATCTGGGAGCGGCGCACCGAGATCAACGCGAACTCGGCGCCCACGAAGAACGCGTTCACGACCAGCGTCGCGAAACCGATCAGCAACTGTACGGCGGTCACCGCTGCCCCTCCTGCTCCGTCTCGTCGTCCAGCGGCGCGTGCAGCAGCACCCGGGCCGCCCGCCGCCCCGAGGCGTCGACCACGTCCAGCCGCCAGCCGGCGACCTCGACGCCGTCCCCGGTCTCCGGTATCCGGCCCAACTCGGCCGCGACCAGCCCGGCCAGCGTCTCGTACGGCCCTTCGGGCGGCCGCAGGCCCACGCGCGCGAGCTGGTCCATGCGGGCCGCGCCGTCCGCCGAGTAGAGCGCGCGGCCCGTCGCGTCGGCGCCGGCCGGGGCGAGGTCGGGCGTCTCGTGCGGGTCGTGTTCGTCGCGGACCTCGCCGACCACCTCCTCGACGATGTCCTCCAGGGTGGCGACCCCGGCCGTACCGCCGTACTCGTCGATGACGACGGCCATGGTGCGCCGGCCGCCGAGCCGGTCCAGGAGGCGGTCGACGGTCAGGGACTCGGGGACCAGCAGGGGCTCGCGCATCACCTGGGCCACCCGGACCCGGGCCCGCTCCTCGACGGGCATGGCCACGATGTCCTTGATGTGGGCGGTGCCGACGACCGAGTCCAGGCTCTCCCGGTAGACCGGGAACCGGGACAGGCCGGTCGCGCGGGTCGCGTTCGCCACGTCCTCGCAGGTCGCCCGGGCCTCCAGGGCGACGACCTGGACGCGCGGGGTCATCACGTTCTCGGCCGTGAGGTCGGCGAGGTTGAGCGTGCGCACGAACAGCTCGGCGGTGTCCGGCTCCAGCGCGCCCTGTCTGGCGGAGTGCCGGGCCAGCGCGGCCAGCTCCTGGGGCCCGCGTGCGGAGGCCAGCTCCTCGGCGGGCTCGATGCCCAGGCGCCGTACCAGCCGGTTCGCGGTGTTGTTGAGATGCGTGATGAACGGCCGGAAGGCCGCGCTGAACCAGCGCTGGGCGTTGCCCACCCGCTTGGCCACGGCCAGCGGCGCGGAGATCGCCCAGTTCTTGGGCACCAGCTCGCCGACGACCATCAGGAACACCGTGGACAGCCCGGTTCCGATCACCAGTGCGAGCGAGCTCGCCGCCGACGGCCCGATGCCCAGCGCCTCCAGCGGACCGGCCAGCAGCTTGGCGACCGAGGGCTCGGCGAGCATGCCGACCACCAGGTTGGTGACCGTGATGCCGAGCTGCGCCCCCGAGAGCTGGAACGTCAGGTTCCGTACGGCCTTGAGGGCCCCCGCCGCTCCGCGCTCGCCGCGCTCCGCGGCCCGCTCCAGCTCGCCGCGCTCGACCGTGGTCAGCGAGAACTCGGCCGCGACGAAGGCACCGCAGGCGAGCGACAGCAGGATCGCCACCAGCAGAAGGAGCACTTCGGTCATCGGGTCACCTCCGTCCCATGATCGGGCAGGGTGGACAGGACCGCGCGGTGTCGGCGGCGGACAGGACTGGGAGGCTCGCCCATGGCGGGACGCTCACACACCTTTCATCGGGAACGACGTTTCCCCAATGGTAAAGGATGAGCAAAGTTGCCTCAGTGGCCGCCGTCCGTCAGTGGCTTCACCCACCGCCGCCACTGCTCCTGGGCCTGGTACCCCGCGGCCCGCCAGGCATGGTGCGCGGTCTCGTTGCGCTCCAGCACCATCGCGTCCGCGCGCCGCCCGCCGAGCCGTACGAACCGCTCGTCGGCGGCCGTCAGCAGGGCCGCCCCGATGCCCCGGCGGCGCCGCTCGGGATGCACGGCCAGCCGGTACAGATGGCAGCGCCAGCCGTCGAAGCCCGCGATCACCGTGCCGACGAGCTCACCGTCCAGTTCGGCGAGGAGCAGGGCCTCGGGGTCGGTGGCGAGGAGGCGGTCCGTCCCGCCACGGTCGTCGCTGATGCTGGTGCCCTCGGCCGCGGTCTTCCAGAAGGCGAGAACGGTGTCCAGATCATCGGGCACGGCGGCCCGGATACGCAGCTCGGTCATGCGGCGATCCCATCACAACCGCCCCTGCCCACCTGCTGATTCCACTATGCGGACAGGGCCTCGACCACCGGGGCGAACGCCTCCATGGACGGCTCCAGCACGGTCAGGTACGAGAACCCGTACCGCTCGCGCAGCCCCCGCACCCGTGCGACGACCTCCGCGAGCGTGCCGACGACGACGATCGGCAGGGCGAGGGCCCGGTCCAGGGTCAGCTCGGGTCGTCGTTCCAGCAGCGGGCCGAGCGCGGACGACGGGTCGTCGGCGAGCAGATTGACCCCGAAACGGAACGGGCGCGGCATGAACTCTCCTCGGCTGCCGATGACGTGAGTCACTCGTGCGCGATGGCCGCCAGCACGTTCATGCGCGAGGCACGCAGGGCCGGCAGCAGCGCGGCCACGATGCCCACGACCGCCGAGCCGATCACCACCGCGATGATCGTGCCCCACGGCACGGCGAGGGCCTTCAGGCCCTGGAGCGCCAGCACCTGCTGGGTGCACACGCCCCACACCAGGCCGAGCGCCAGCCCCAGTACGGCGCCGAACACCGCGATCACCACCGACTCCAGCCTGATCATCCGGCGCAGCTGCCGCCGGGCCAGTCCGATCGCGCGCAGCAGCCCGATCTCCCGGGTGCGCTCCACGACCGACAGGGCGAGGGTGTTGACCACCCCGAGCACCGCGATCACGATCGCCAGGCCGAGCAGCGCGTACACGAGGTAGAGCAGCACGGCGATCTGGTCGTGCACCAGCTTCTTGTAGTCGGCCTGGTCGCGGACCTGCACCTGCGGGTACGGCGCCAGCGTCCGCTCCAGCCGAGAGCGCAGCTGGTCGGCGGTGGTGCCCGGGGCCCGGTTGACGTACAGCGACGAGTCCTGGCCGCCGGGGACGTACTTCTGCACGGTGGCGATGCCGAAGAACAGTCCGCCCTGGGTGCCGAATCCGCTGCCGCTGTCCTGGTCGGAGAGGGCGCCCACCTTCATCTCGGCCCGCTTCCCGCCCGGGAACTCGACCGCAAGCACACTGCCGAGGCGCACCTTGTGGTCCTCGGCGAAGGTGACGTTCATACCGAGGCTGCCGGGCGCCAGCGCGGCCGCGGTGTCGCCGCCCTTGTAGGCGACATGGGCGACCTGGTCGACCTGGGAGTCGTACCCGGCGGCGGTGGTGGTGACCCGCTTGCCGTCCGGCAGCCGTACCGCCACCGGCGTGAACCGCTGCCGCACCACGAGCCCCACGCCCGCGGTGCCGCGCACCTTGTCGGTGATCTCCCCGGTGAACGGCAGGAAGTTGCTGTTCTGGACGATGAAGTCGGCGCCCAGCGTCCTGTCGATCTGCTGGTCGAAGGACTTGGACATGGAGGCGCTGGCCACCGACATCCCGCCGACCAGGGCGAGCCCCACCATGAGCGCGGCGGCGGTGGCGCCGGTACGGCGCGGGTTGCGCAGGGCGTTGCGCTGGCTCATCCGGCCGACCGGGCCGAAGAGGGCGGGGAAGGCCCCGCCGAGGACCCGGATCACGGGGCGGACCAGCAGCGGTCCGGCGATGACGGTCGCGATCAGGGTCAGGACGACCCCGAGGCCTAGCAGCGAGGCGGCGGAGGCGGTCTTCGAGGCCGTGGCACAGCCCGCGAGGGCCGCCGCCCCGAGCGCCCCGACGATCCCGCCCACGATCGCCCGCGTCCTGAGCGGCTTGCCGATCCCGGCGATCTCGGCGTCCGCGAGCGCCGCCATGGGCGACACGGTCGCCGCGCGCCGGGCGGGCAGATACGCGGCGACGAAGGTGACGCCGACGCCCACGACGTACGCGGCGACCGGCGTACCCCAGCCGATGACCATCTCGGTGGTCTTGAGGTTCATGCCGAACGCGGTCATCAGCTTGATCAGCCCGAGCGCCAGCCCGATTCCGGCACCAAGCCCGAGCGTCGAGCCGACCAGCCCCAGCAGCACCGCCTCGGTGAGCACGGACCGACGTACCTGGCGCCGGTCGGCGCCCAGGGCGCGCAGCAGCCCCAGTTCCCGGGTGCGCTGGGCGATCAGCATGGAGAAGGTGTTGACGATGAGGAAGACGCCCACCAGGGTGGCGATCCCGGCGAATCCCAGCATCACGTACTTGATGACGTCCAGGAAGCCGCCGAGGTCCGCGGCCGACGACTTCGCCTGCTCGTCGGCGGTCTTCAGGTCGTACGTCCCGGTCCCGATCGCGGCGCCGATACGGCCCTTGAGCACGGCGTCGGTCACCCCCTGCGCCGCGTCCACCGAGATGCTGGTGGCCCGGCCGGGGGAGCCCAGCAGCTCCTTCGCGGCCACCGCCGGGTCGAGGAAGACCAGGGCCGCGCCGGGGTTGGTGGTGGTGAAGGTGGCGATGCCGACGATCTCCACCCGGAAGGTGCCGGGCTGGGCCTGCACGGTCAGCGTGTCGCCGATCCGGACGTGCTTCTTGTCGGCGGTGTCCGCGTCCAGGAGGGCCTGTCCGGCGCCCTGCGGGGCGTGCCCCGAGGTGAGCTTCACGGGGCTGCGGTGGGTGAGGTACCAGTCGGTGGCGATGGTCGGGGCGCCGGTGGTCGGGCCCACCGACTTGTTGTGGCCGTCCACCACCACGATGTTCTGCACGGAGACGTCCGCGTGGGTGCCCGCGACCCCGGCGACCTTCGCCACCTGGCCCGCCAGCGCGGCCGGCACGGTCTGCACGGCGCCTGTCGGCACCGACGACTTGAGGTCCTGCTTCGGATCCACCGTCACGTCGGCGGAGGTGGACGCGAACAGCCGGTCGAAGGTGCGGGTGACGGTGTCGGAGAAGATCAGGCTGCCCGCGACGAACGCCACGGACAGCACGATGGCCAGCGCGGACAGCATCAGCCGTCCCTTGTGCGCGAGGAAACTGCGCAGGGTCGCCTTGAGCACCGGGTCAGTCCTCCTCGGGCCCGGAGGACCCGCGTCCCACGTCGAAGCGCTTCATGCGTTCCAGCACGGCGTCCGCGGTCGGATCCTCCATCCGGTCCACGATCCGGCCGTCCGCGAGGAAGAGCACCAGGTCGGAGTGGGCGGCGGCGCCCGGGTCATGGGTCACCATGACGACCGTCTGGCCGAGTTGGTCCACCGCCTCCCGCAGAAAGCCCAGCACCTCCAGGCCGGCCCGGGAGTCCAGGTTGCCGGTCGGCTCGTCGGCGAAGATCAGCTCCGGGCGGGAGGCCAGCGCCCGCGCACAGGCCACGCGCTGCTGCTGGCCGCCGGAGAGCTGCGCGGGCCGGTGCTTGAGGCGGTCCCGCAGCCCGAGCGTGTCGATGACCTGGTCCAGCCACTTCTCGTCGGGCTTGCGGCCCGCGATGTCCATGGGCAGGGTGATGTTCTCGGCGGCGTTCAGCGTCGGGATCAGGTTGAACGACTGGAACATGAACCCGATCCGGTCCCGGCGCAGCCGCGTCAGCTCGCGTTCCCGCAGCCCGGTGATCTCGGTGCCGCCGAGCCAGATCTGACCGGCCGACACGGTGTCCAGGCCCGCCAGGCAGTGCATCAACGTGGACTTCCCGGAGCCCGACGGGCCCATGACCGCGGTGAACCGGCCGCGTGCGATGTCCACGTCCACCGAGTCCAGTGCGAGCACCGCTGTCTCGCCCGCGCCGTAGGCCTTGGTCAGACCGCGGGCACGGGCCGCGGTCCCGTCGTCGGCCGGCCCCTCCGCAGCTGCTGTCGACAAGACTGCCTCCCCGTTCAACCGGCGATCACCGACCTCTTTGTCCGGGTCGAGCGTAGTGTGACCCGTCGCACAGGCGGTATCACTTTTCGATTCCGATGCGCGCTTGCCGCCGCTAGCGCAACCGCGCTAGCTTCGAGGTATGGCGAAGACCCAGCTGAACGTGCGCGTGGACGAGGGGACCGCCAAGGCGGCCCGCGAGCGCGCCCTCGCGCGCGGTGTGAGCGTCAATCGCTACATAGAGGAACTGGTCATGCAGGACACGGGTGAGGCAGGCCGTACGTTCGTCGAGGCCGCCGCCGATTTCATGAAGCAGTACGAGTCCGTCTTCGCCGAGGAGTTCGGCGAGCCGCACGGTAGCGACACATCTGACAAGACCGAAGGCCGTCACTGATCCCTTGAGCGACCTGACGATCGACCTCGCCTGGCTCCTCATGCTCGCCGAACAGAAGACCCCGGGTGACCCGCAGGTCACCGACTGGGGTGCGCTGATCGCCGCCGTCGCCAGGCACCGGGCCGAGATATTCGACGTCCCCGTCTACGACACCCCGCACGCCCGGGCCGCCGCCCTGCTCCAGCTGCTGATCCACGTCCCGGCCCTGGAGCGGTCGAACGCGCTGTTCGCGTCCTCCGTCGCGTACGCCTACCTGGTCGCCAGCGGCCTGAAGGTGGCCACCTCGCCCGAGCAGGTCCGCGACCTGGCCCGGCTGGTCAAGAACGGCGAGGCGGGCGTCGCCGACATCGCCGAGGAACTGCGCCGCTGGAGCCTGTGACCGGTCCGGTCGAGCCTGTGACCAGGCCTTCAGGACTCCCGGGGTTTGCGGGCGACGCCCAGCACGCAGTACGAGGAGGGCAGCCGGGGACCGTGCTCCGGCAGGAACACCCGGCGGTAGGGGCCGAGTTCGAACCCGGCCGCGCGCAGCTCGGCGACCGGCTCCCGGGACAGCCGGCAGCCGCCGCTCAGCAGCGGCCACACCGTCCGGTCCAGGGCCCGCTGGGTGAACCGCATCGCCGTGCCACCGCCCGCGCCGTGCTCGAAGAACCGCAGCTCACCGCCCGGCCGCAGGACCCGGTGTACCTCCGCGAGCGCCCGCCGCACATCCCGGACGCTGCACAGCACCAGCGAGCACACCGCCGCGTCGAAGGCCTCGCTCTTGACCGGCAGTGCCTCCGCCGCGCCCGGCACCACGTCCACCGGGACGTCGGCGCGCACCGCGGCCTCCACCGCCAACTGCCGCAGGGTGCGCTCCGGTTCGATCGCCACGACCTCCGCGACCGAGCCGGGATACCGGGCGAAGTTGAGCCCGTTGCCGGCCCCGATCTCGATCACCCGCCCGGACAGCCCGAGGAGCAGCCGCTCCCGGATCGCCGCCATGCCGAGTCCGGTCTCGGCACGGACGCTGCAGCGGGCGTAGAAACGCGCGAACAGCGGGTGGTGGACGGGATCCCGCACCGGATTGCCGGTGCGGGCGGACATCAGCCGCATGACGGACCTCCCGACGGAAGCAGGTCTACGGTGATTGTCCCCCGTACGGGCCCGTCGCACCCCCGCGGCAGGCCCTACGAGATGAAGTCGCGGACCTGCTCGTACACGCTGTAGTTGTCGTTCATGTCGGTGTGCGAGATGCAGCCGACGTCGACGTTGGTCGCCCCGCTCAGCTCCGCCGAGGTGTCCGGGTCGATCGCCGCGTCGCAGTCCGACCAGTACGCCGCGTACGAGACGCTGCCGGGCGTCTCGTCACCCGAGTTCAGGGCGGTCAGGAACGAGCTGCCGGTCGTCATCTCCTTGCAGGACGTGTACAGCAACGCGCAGAGCGAGGCGACGGTGGTCCCGTGGTTCACCCCGGCGACCGACACGAAGTGGTCCACGTACGACGTCCCGCCGAGGTTCTTCAGGTAGTAGCGGCTGTTGAGCGCACCCATGGAGTGGACCACGAGGTCGACCTTCGAGGCGCCGGTCTTCGAGAGGACGGACTGGATGTAGGTCGACAGCGTCGAGGCGGTGGTGACGTTCGACTTCGTCCAGTCGTACGAGATCGCGTACAGCTCGGAGGACGAGTAGCCGTCCGCCTCGAAGTCCGAGATCCAGGTGTTCCAGCTGCTGGAGTCGCTGCTCAGACCGTGCACGAAGACGATCGGTTCGTGACTCGCCGCGTGTGCGGTACCGGCGGTCAGGGGGAGGGACAGAAGGAGCGAACCGGCTATCGCCGACAGAGCGGTTGCGATGCGACGCTTGGCGCGTTGCATGATGCCTCCTGAAACGGGTGGGGTTGTTCAGGAGTGTCGGGACGGGTCTACGCGCGCCGCATCGGTGAAGTCGCCAGTCTTTACGAGTCAACTAACTCGCCAGTAACGTCATTGGTGTGGTGATACCGGCGAACCCCCCACCTCTCGACCGCACTTCGCCACCGCAATCGACCGACGCGGGGCCGTGCCCGGCTTCGGCGCTCCCCGCGGGCGTCCGCGCCCGGGTGTGGCGCGTCGTATACGAAGACCAGCGCGCCGTGGCCGAACTCGTGCCGCGCCTCACCGCACGGCAGGCGGCCGGCGTCGACCCGCTGCCCGTCGAACCGGCCGAACTGGCACCGGGGTTGCTCCACTCGCTGCGCCGGGAGATCCGTGCCCTGCCCGACGGGACCCGGCTGCTGTTGCTGCTCGCCGCCGCCGACCAGTACCCGGTGGCCACCCACGCCTTCCTGCGGGCGGTCACCGCCGGCCGGCTCGACACCCGCCCACTGGAGGCGGCCGAGGCGGCCGGGGTCGCCCACGCCAGCGCCGGCGGGGTGTTCTTCCGGGACGCCTGGACCCGGGTCGCCGCCTACGAGACCGGCTCGCCGGCCGACCGGCGCGAAGCCCACCTGCTGCTCGCCCGGGTGCTGGGCGGCAAGGACGAGACGACCCGCCGCTCCTGGCACCGGGGCGCCGCCGCACTCGGCCCCAGCGCCCGGCTCGCCGCGGAACTGCGCACCGCCGCCGACCGGGCCCGCGCCGAAGGACGGCCCGCCCTGGCCCGCGCGCTCGCCGAACGCGCCGCCGACCTCTGCTCCGACCCGGTCGAGGGGGCCCGGCTGCTCGCCCGGGCCGCCGCCGACGCCTGGTGCTCCGGGGAGCCCGACCGGGCCAGACGGCTCGCCGCCCGGACGGACAACTCGGCCCTCAACGGCGTCCTCGCCCTCAGGGCAGGCAACGCCGCCGAGGCCTTTGACGCCCTGCTCACCGCCGCCGTACGGCAGGAACGTTCCGCCGATGCCCTCGAACTCCTCGCCCTCGCGACCGAGGCCGCGGTCTACACCGGCGACCTCAGACGCTGCCGCGAGGCCCATGTCCTCGCCCAGTGGCTGGACCTCCCGCCGTCCGGCATCCTCGCCGCGCTCGCCTGCGCCGTCGAGGGCCGCTACGCCGACGCCCGCGTCCTCCTCAAGGGCACCGCCGGCCGCTGCGGGCCCGGCGGCGAACCCGGTCCGCTGATCCACTCGGGCATCGCCGCGCTCATGCTC
This sequence comes from Streptomyces fuscichromogenes, assembly GCF_014645815.1. Taxonomy (GTDB): domain Bacteria; phylum Actinomycetota; class Actinomycetes; order Streptomycetales; family Streptomycetaceae; genus Streptomyces; species Streptomyces fuscichromogenes. Next base: position 186,795 of record NZ_BMML01000019.1, read on the forward strand.
GGCGACCACACCCGGACCGTCACCGCCACCCTCCGGGCCGCCGCCTCGGCCCGCGCCCGCGGCATCCCCGGGACGGAAGCACAGGCCATGGAGTTCCGTGCCTACGCCGACTTCTGGACCGGCCGCCCCAGGTCCGCCGAGGCCGCCGCCCAGGAGGCCCTGCGCCAGGCCCACGCCGCCGGACAGGACAACGGGGCCTGCCATCTCCAGGCCGCGCTCGCCATGTTCGCCGCCGTCACCGGCGACGAGGAGGCCTGCCGGGAGCGCGCGGCGGCCGCCCGCTCGCACGCCCTGGCGCACGGACTGGGGCTGCCCGCCGCCCTCGCGCAGTGGGCGCTCGCCTTCCTCGACCTGACGAACGGCCGCTTCCCGGCGGCCGCCGCACGGTTGCGCGCCCTCGCCGGGTTCGGGCCGGGACACGGCCACCGGGCCATCCGGCACCTGGCCACCCCGCACTACGTCGAGGCCGCCGTCCGCACCGGCGACACCCGGGTCGCCCGCGCCGCGCACGCCGACTACCACCGCTGGGCCACCGCCGTCCGCAGCACCGACGACCTCGCGCTGAGCGCCCGCTGCCGGGCCCTGCTCGCCCCCGGCACCGAGGCGGTCCAGCACTACCGCGCCGCACTGGACCTGCACGCCCGCGGCACCCGGGACTTCGAACGCGCCCGCACCGAGCTGCTGTTCGGCAGTGCGCTGCGCCGGCTGCGGCAGCGCACCGAGGCCCGGGACCGGCTGCACAGCGCCCTGGAGGCCTTCGAGTCGTTCGGCGCCCCGCACTGCGCGGCCCAGGCTCGCGCCGAACTCCGCGCTCTGGGCACGGCGTTGACACCTGCCACCAGTGCGCCCGACCCGGCCGCCGTGCTCACCGCCCAGCAGCTGATGGTCGCCCGGATGGCGGCCGAGGGCGCCACCAACCGAGAGATCGCCGACCGGCTCAACCTCAGCCCGCGCACCATCGACCACCATCTGCGGGGGGTCTTCAGCCGGTTGGGGATCCGGTCCCGGATCGAACTGGTACGGCTGCTGGGCGCGTCGCCCTAGGCCGTCGGTCGGGTGCGGCTGTGTGGGGGCTGGTCGCGCAGTTCCCCGCGCCCCTTCGGGGGCGCCGGTGGAGCGCCCGACCGAGACCTGGCCTGCCGGCTAAGGAGCTACCCGCCCCCGGAACGCCTCCGCGTCCCAGCTCCCGTCCAGCCGCGCCGACAGCCAACTCGGCGCCATCGCACGGAAGTCGCCAGGAGCGAGGGCACCCGCTCCCGCGGGCAACGCACCCAGCAGCGGCGCCCCGGCCACCTCCGGCAGATCGGCGACATTGCAACGCGACGCCAGGTCCGGCACGTCGGGCCAACTGCCGATCACCACGCCCAGCAACTCCAGCTCCCGGACCCGCAGTTCACGCGCCGTCAGCTCGGTGGTGTTCAGCGTGCCGAGCCCCGCCGACGCCACCACCAGCACGGGTGCGTTCAGCAGCCGGGCCGCGTCCGCCAGCGTGCCGCCCGCGGTGTCGAAGCGGACGAGCAGCCCGCCCGCGCCCTCGACCAGCACCAGCTCGTGCTCGGTGGCCAGCTTGGCGGCGGCCTCCGCCACGTCCTGCGGACGTACTGGGGGCATCCCCGCCCTGCGGGCCGCCGTGCCCGGTGCCAACGGCTCGGGGAAACGGGCCACTTCGGACGCCGTCACGGCACCCGCGAGCCGTGCGACCTCGTCGGCGTCCCCGCGCTCGTCCGGCCCTACCCCCGTCTGCGCGGCTTTCAGGACCGCCACGGAGCGGCCCGCCGCCAGCGCGGCGGCGGCGAGCGCGGCCGTGGTGACGGTCTTGCCGACCTCCGTGCCCGTCCCCGTGATCACCAGGATCGGCATGCTCATCCCTCCCGCGCGGCCGCGCACACCGCGCGCGCGATCCGTGCCACGTCCGCGTCACCCGTGACGTACGGCGGCATCGTGTACACCAGGTCGCGGAACGGCCGCAGCCACACGCCCTCGCGGACCGCGGCGGCCGTCGCGGCCTTCATGTCGACCTCGTGGTCGAGCTGGACCACCCCGATGGCGCCGAGGACCCGGACGTCCCGTACGCCGGGGAGCTCCCGGGCGGGCGCCAGGCCCTCCCGCAGCCCCGCCTCGATCCGCTTGACCTCCGCGAGCCAGTCCTGGCCCAGCAGCAGTCCGAGCGAGGCGCAGGCCACCGAGGCCGCGAGCGGGTTGGCCATGAACGTCGGCCCGTGCGCCAGCACCGGCACCTCGCCCCGCGAGATCCCCTCGGCCACCCGGGGCGTGCACAGGGTCGCCGCCATCGTCAGGTAACCGCCGGTCAGTGCCTTGCCCACGCACATCACGTCCGGGGTGACGGCCGCGTGGTCCGCCGCGAACAGCGCGCCGGTACGCCCGAACCCGGTCGCGATCTCGTCGAACACCAGCAGCACGTCGTGCGCGTCGCAGGCCTCGCGCAGCACCCGCAGGTAGGCGGGGGAGTGGAACCGCATCCCGCCGGCGCCCTGCACCACCGGCTCCACGATCACCGCGGCCAGTTCGTGCGCGTGCCGTTCGACCGCCGAGCGCAGGTGCCCGGCGTACGACTCGTCGTACTCCGCCGGCGGGGCGTCCGCGAACACCTGGCGGGGCAGCACCCCGGACCAGAGCTCGTGCATGCCGCCCTCGGGGTCGCAGACGGACATCGGCTGCCAGGTGTCCCCGTGGTAGCCGCCCCGCCAGGTCAGCAGGCGCTGCTTGGCGGGGCGGCCGAGGGAGCGCCAGTACTGCAGGCACATCTTCACCGCGACCTCGACCGACACCGACCCCGAGTCGGCGAGGAAGACATGCTCCAGTCCGGCCGGAGTGATGTCGACCAGGAGCTTCGCCAGGCGGACGGCGGGCTCGTGGGTGAGCCCGCCGAACATCACATGGCTCATCCGGCCGAGCTGGTCGTGCGCGGCCTCGTTGAGCACCGGGTGGTTGTAGCCGTGGATCGCCGACCACCACGACGACATCCCGTCGACCAGTTCGCCCGAGCCGTCCGCCAGCCGCAGCCGGACCCCGCTCGCCGACTCCACGACGAGCGGTTCGGCCCGGCCGGGCATCGGACCGTACGGGTGCCAGACGTGCCGGCGGTCGAGGTCCAGCAGTTCGGGGACGCTCAGGTCAGGCATTGGGCGCGAGATCCGTTCCGGCACCCCGGCGGCGGACGGCGACCAGGTCGGTGCGCGGCTCGTTGGCGGCGACGGTCACAGCCGCGGCCACGTCTTCGTGGGAGCCGCACACCGAACCGCATCCGCCCTCGGCGTGCGAACCGCACCCCGCGCCCTCGGCCGTGTGCGATCCGCAGCCGGCCCCCTCGGCGCCGTGCGACCCGCAGCCCGCGCCCTGGAGCTCGGCCCGGTGCTGCGGCAGTGTCACCTCGTCCGCGCCCTCCACGGTGAACCCGGCGTCCGCGATCATCTCCAGGTCGGCCTGGCCGGCCTGGCCCTCGGTGGTCAGGTAGTCGCCGAGGAAGATCGAGTTGGCCAGGTGCAGCGCGAGCGGCTGCATGGTGCGCAGATGGACCTCGCGGCCGCCCGCGATCCGCACCTCCACGTCCGGGCAGACGAACCGCACCATCGCCAGGATGCGCAGGCAGCGCTGCGGGGTGAGGTTCCACTCCTTGGCCAGCGGGGTGCCCTCGACCGGGATCAGGAAGTTCACCGGAACGGAGTCCGGGTCCAGCTCGCGCAGCGAGAACACCACGTCGACCAGGTCCTCGTCCGACTCACCCATACCGGCGATCAGGCCCGAGCAGGCCGACAGACCCGCCGCGTGCGCCTTGTTGACCGTGTCCACCCGGTCGGCGTACGTGTGCGTGGTCGTGATGTCCCCGTACGTTCCCTCGGACGTGTTGAGGTTGTGGTTGTAGGCGTCCGCGCCCGCCTCGCGCAGCCGCTCCGCCTGGCCGTCGGAGAGCAGCCCGAGGCAGGCGCACACCTCGACGCCCTCGTTCTGTTCCTTGATGGCCTTGATGGTGCCCGCGACCCGGTCCACGTCCCGGTCGGTCGGACCGCGTCCGCTGGCCACCAGGCAGACCCGCTTGGCGCCCCCGGCCAGGCCCGCGGCGGCCGCCCTGGAGGCCTCGTCGGGTTTGAGCCAGCTGTACTTCAGGATCCCGGTCGAGGAGCCGAGGCGCTGCGAGCAGTAGGAGCAGTCCTCGGGACACAGGCCCGACTTGAGGTTGACCAGGTAGTTGAGTTTCACGCGTCGGCCGAACCACTGCCGGCGCACCTTGCCGGCCGCGGCCACCACGTCGAGCACGTCGTCGTCGGAGGTCGCCAGTACGGCGAGCGCTTCCTCGCGGGTCGGCAGCTCGCGCCGAAGCCCCTTGTCCACCAGCGTGTTCAGCAGGTCCATGAGAGCCGATCCTGTACTACGAGGCTGCTCCGGGCCAAGGAGAGTTCGCACAACCCTGCCGGTTCGACGTGTGGGTATTGCCACACAGTGGGGGCCGGATGGTCCCGCTAGGGTCTGTCCACTGCCTACAAAATCACCGGAGGGGTCATGGCGTTCGGCTGGATCGAGGAACAGGCGGAGCAGCGCCGCCGCGCCGGACTGGTACGGACCCTGCGCCCCCGCCCCGCCGACTCGCCGCTGCTGGACCTCGCGAGCAACGACTACCTGGGCCTCGCCCACCATCCGGAGGTCGCCGAGGGCGCGGCCGGGGCGGCCCGGATCTGGGGCGGCGGCTCCACCGGCTCCCGGCTGGTGACCGGCACCACCGAACTCCACACCGAACTGGAGCGGGAGCTGGCCGGATTCTGCGGGTTCGAGGCCGCCCTGGTCTTCTCCTCCGGCTACGCGGCCAACCTCGCCGCCGTCACCGTGCTCGGTCCGCACGGCTCGCTGATCGTCTCCGACGCGCTCAACCACGCCTCCCTGATCGACGGCTGCCGGCTGGCTCGGGGCGCCACCCAGGTCGTCGGGCATGCCGACCCGGACGGCGTACGCAAGGCGCTCGGGACCCACGAGGGGCCCGCGGTGGTCGTCTCCGACACGGTGTTCTCGGTCGACGGCGACGCGGCCCCGCTGGCCGCACTGGCGGAGGCGTGCCGGGAGCGCGGCGCCGGGCTGCTGGTCGACGACGCCCACGGGCTCGGGGTCCTCGGGGACGGCGGGCGGGGCGCGCCGTACGCGGCCGGGCTGGCGGGCGCCGACGACGTGGTGGTCACGGCGACCCTGTCGAAGTCGCTGGGCAGCCAGGGCGGGGTGGTGCTGGGCCCGGCCGGGGTGATCGACCATCTGGTGAACGCGGCCCGGACCTTCATCTTCGACACCGGGCTCGCCCCCGCCGCGGCGGGAGCGGCGCTGGCGGCCCTGCGGCTGCTGCGCCGCGAGCCCGCGCGGGCGGCCCGGGCCCGTGAGGTGGCCGCCGAGCTGCACGCACGGCTGACCGCCGCGGGTCTGGAAGCAGTACGTCCGGACGCCGCGGTGGTCTCCGTGCGGGCCCCGTCCCCGGAGCAGGCCGTGCGGTGGGCGGCCGACTGCCGGACGGCAGGCCTGGCCGTGGGCTGTTTCCGTCCGCCGTCGGTGCCGGACGGCATCTCACGGCTCAGGCTGACCGCCCGTGCGGACCTCTCCGGGGCCGAGATCGAACGCGCTGTACGTGTGATCGGCGAGACACGACCATGAGTCGGCGTGACACGGCCGGGTCCGGCTCGCAGACGGATACGGAGTCGGTGATCGATCAGGTTGGGGTCTGATCAGTTTCGTTCGGATCTGATCAGACTGCTAGGGGCTGATCAGTCGGCAAGTGCGGTCATGAAACCCGCCCAGCTCCCGGGGGAGAAGAGCAGCGCGGGTCCCGCCGGAGCCTTGGAGTCGCGTACGGCGAGCAGTCCGGCCGAGGGGCCGGAGTGCGGCCGTGCCGTCTCCACGCAGTTGTTCGCTCCGGTGCTGTAGCTGCTGCGCAGCCACCGCAGTCCGTGCAGATCAGCACTTGAAGGTACGTTCCGAGGCAGTGCAGTCATGGTGCCTCCTTACGCGCCGTCAGCTATCACGGCGATGTAATCCAACGAGTCCTCGGGCGAAAGGGCGTGGATCCGGAGCGTGTCGAAGGCCTCCGTGTAGGCCTGGAGGTCTTCTTTCCGCTCCAGGTAGAGGCTACTCGTCAACTGGTCGATAACAACCACGTCCAGATCAGAAGTGCTCGGAAATGAGAAGATTACGAAAGGCCCGGTGATGCCGATATGCGCCCCGGCCGCGAACGGCAGTACCTGGAGCCGTACTTGGGGCAACCGGGCCGCCTCCACCAGTCGCGCCAACTGCCGCGCCATCACTCCGGGACCGCCCACCTCCCGGCGCAGCACCGCCTCGTCCAGGACCGCGCTCAGCTTCAGCGGCGGATCGTTGTGCAGCACGTCCTGCCTGGCCAGACGTACCTCCACCAGGGCGTCCAGGGCTTCGTCGGCACGCCCGTCCACGGCCGCCCGGGTCACCGCGCGCGCGTACTCCTGGGTCTGCAGCAGCCCCGGTACGACCGAGGTCTCCAGCGTGCGCATCGCGCTGGCCTGCGACTCCAGGCTGATGAAATCCCGGTAGGCGGGCGGCAGTACCCCACGGTAGGCGTGCCACCAGTGGTGCCGTCCCGCGGTGTCCTCCGACCCCGCCAACACCATGAGCAACTCGCGCAGTTGTCCCTCGACCACGCCGTAGGCGTCCAGGAGTAACCGCACATCGGCCGGTTTCACACCGCTGGCGCCGGTCTCGATCCGGCTGACTTTCGACTGGTGCCAGCCCACCAGACGGGCGGCCTCACCGCTCGTGAGGCCGGCACCGGTGCGCAGTGTGCGCAGTTCGGCGCCCAGTTTCCGGCGGCGCACCGCGGGACCGTTCTGCATGGGCTACTCCTTACTCCTTCCGAGCCGCCCAAATACGGTCTGAGGTAGCAGAGTTCACCGCTTCGAGCGACAGATATATGCATATCTTGGTGGATCGCTCCCCGTGACCGGCCCGGTAATGGCAGTCTGGCGAAGAAGCACCAGTCCGGGACCGTACTCGAACCATCCGCACCGTGCCGGACTCCGGTCCCGAGGAAAGGGACGACGACGCCATGGCAGACCACCTGGAAGCATCCGTCACTCTGCCGAGCGATCCCGCCTCGGTCTGCACCGCCCGGTCCTATGTGCTGGACACCCTCGCGGAATGGGGACTGCCCTCGGGGACGGAGACCGCGGACACCATCCGCCTCATCGTCTCCGAACTCGCCACCAACGCCGTGCAGCACACCTTCGGGCAGTCACCCACCTTCACGGTGGACCTCGTGCTCGACCGTGACGAACAACTGCGCATCGGCGTCACGGACAGTCATCCGCGCTTCCCCAAGAGACTTCCCGCCGCGGTCCAGCAGGACAACGGGCGCGGCATGGTCATCATCCGCTGGCTGACCGCCGAGTGCGGCGGCAAGCTACGGGTGCGCCCCACCCGGGAGGGCGGCAAGACCGTCTCCATCGAACTCCCCTGGACGGTCCCGGCCGGCACCGTCACCGCGGCCGGCCAGCAGGAGCCGTAGCCCCGAGCCCCTGCCGGCCGGCCGCTGGAGCGGGTCAGCTGACCCGGCCGTACCAGACGCTGCGCGTCCAGATCTTCTGGAGCTTCACCACGTCCCCGGTCTTCGGGGCGTGCCAGATCTTTCCCTTCCCGGCGTAGATGCCGACGTGGTACACGCTGGAACCCGAGTGGAAGAAGACCAGGTCCCCGGCCCTGCGGTTGCCGGCCGAGATGTGACGGGTCTTGTTGTACTGCTGGGCCGCCGTACGAGGCAGCTTCTTGCCCGCCTTCTTGAACGAGTACAGCGTCAGCCCGGAGCAGTCGAACCGGTTCGGTCCGGTGGCGCCCCACCTGTAGGGCGAGCCCTTCTTCGAGGCAGCGACCTGAAGTGCCTTCGTCCCCATCGTGGCGGCCGAGGCGTCGGAGGCGACACCCGGGATCACGATGGAGCCGCCCACGGCGGCGATGGTGAGCGCCGAGGCCGTGCCGGCCCGGGCCATGAGCGACGGGACACGATTGAGCGCAGTCATGCGCAACCCTTCGTCAGCCGCCTGTGAAGGATGACCTGTCGGATTCGGGCTGGCGAAGTTGCCCGGCCGTGTTGCCACGGCTTCACCCCAAGGGCTGCTCGGTCCGGTCGTGGTGACCGTTCCGGCGACCCGTCGTGCCTGGGTCCTCCACTCCTGCCGATGCACTTCTGTCGACGGGTCAATCCGGGCGGCGGCAGGACTCGGCGTCCGCCCGGACCGCCCCGCCGCTGTGGCGGGGGCTTGTCGTCAGACAGGGATCTTCACGCACTCGTGTCCGAAAAACCCAATGGAATCGGGGATTTGTGGGGTTACTCACCACCCACCCGTTCGGGTGGACAGTGCTGTGTTCGATTCTTCGTCAACTGTGCTGCGTAGCCCCGGACCTGCGACGAAGCCGCTCGCGGGCACCCCCGCGCAGGCGATCCGAGCGGTCCCCGCGGGCAGGTAAAACCACGCCACGCTCCGCCGAACGGCGGTAACCCCTTTGGATCGTTTCGACTCCGGCCCGGTCGCGCCGTCGACGCATCGGACCGGAGTCCGGCGGGTGTCAGCGTACGCAGTCGGGCGGGAGTGCGACGCGAGCGGTCCGGCGCTCACCGTCGAGCACCCGCAACGCCCGTGCCAGCGTGTCCCCGTGAAGCTCCGTCTCGCCCCGCAGGTGCATCAGGGCGAGCGCGTCACGCAGCTCGGACGCGGCGCGCACCAGCGCCTGCGCGGCGCGCAGCCCGCGGTAGGTGTCCTCGTTCTGCGCCGGATTGATCCGGCCCAGCAGATCCACCACGTCCAGGTAACGGTCGATCAGCTCGCCCTCGGCGCGGGTCAGCGCGGGCAGCGGCGGCAGTTCCGGCGGCAGCATCGGCGGTTCACCCCGCGTCCGGCAGGCCGAGGGTGGCCCGGCGGCTGGGCACGACCCGGTCCACCAGCCCGTAGGCCAGTGCTTCCTGCGCGTCCAGGACCAGATCCCGCTCCAGGTCCCGGTGCACCTGTTGCGCCGTGCGCCGGGTGTGCCGGACGAGCATCCCTTCGAGCAGCGCCCGGACCCGGTCCAACTCCGCCGCCTGGATCATCAGATCACTCGGCTGGCCCTGCACCGGTTCCGGCAGCGAAGGCTGCTGGAGCACGATGCGGGCGCCCGGCAGCACGGACCGCTTGCCGGGTGTGCCGGCCGCGAGCAGGAGCGCCGCCGACGCCCCGGCCTGCCCGAGGCAGACCGTCTCCACGTCGCAGCTCACATAGCGGACCGTGTCGTAGATCGCGGTCATCGCGTTGAACGACCCGCCCGGGGAGTTGATGTACAGGGAGATGTCCCGCTCCGGAGCCGCGTACTCCAGGTACATCAGCTGGGCCATCACGTCGTTGGCCGAGGTCTCGTCGACGGGCGCGCCGAGAAAGACGATCCGCTCCTCCAGCAGTTTCGAGTACGGGTCCAGGGTGCGCTGTCCGGTGGCGGTGCGTTCCGTGAACTCGGGCAGGACGTAGCGGGCGGACGGTCGGGTCATGGCGTACCCCTCCTTGTGGCTGGGCGTCTCGATGGCCGAGCTCTCTGTAAAAAATGTACAGGACGTACATAGCCCGGAGCGGGGATTCCGCTGTCGTCGAACACAGGGCGTTGTCCGGAGTGCCCCGTAAGCTGGGTTCATGGCCTACGAGATTCCGGTGACCCAAGCCAGGGCTGAGCTCGCCGAACTGATCAACCGGGTGGTGTACGGCGGCGAGCGCGTCGTCGTGACACGCCACGGCAAGCCGCTGGTCGCCCTTGTCTCCGCCGCCGACCTCGAACGCCTCGAAGAGCTCGCGGGCCCCGCCGAGGAGCATGTGGACCACGTGGTCAGCTCGGTCTCCACGGTCCGCGAGACCGCGGCCGTACGACCGGAGCGCGGCCGCTTCGGCATCGCCGCGGAGCATCGGGGGGCCGCGGGCTCGTAGGGGACCGCCCGGCGGATCCGGTCGCGGACGCGAGGCACGGCACACCCTCCTCGGGTTCCGGGCCGGGGCGCTCCCACCGGTCCGCCCGCCGCGGCAGCGGCTGATCGACTCGGCCTTCTCCGCCTTGTTGCCCCGCCGGTCGGCGCCGAGGACCACTGCCACAGGCCCCGGCGGCGTTCGGTCACGGGCCCCCGGCGTGACCGTCGGTCCTCCCGTGGGCGTTCGGGTGAGGGCTGTTCGGGTGTTGTGGAGCGGCCGGGGCAAGGGTGGGCGCGTGGATCGCGTCGTGGAGCGGGGGTGCGCTTCCGTGCGCCGGTCGGGAGGCTCGTGTGCCGGTCAGGCGGTGATCAAGGTCCGGTTAACGTCGTCGAAACTCCGGCGAACTAGCCTGCCGATCCACGCCACCTGGGGTTTTCCTGGCCCGGTCGGGTGGCTGCGGCAACCGGACCCCGCACGGTCCGGAGCGAGGACTGTGAGGTGGGACGTGCAACTGACCCCGCACGAGCAAGAGAGGCTGCTGATCCATGTGGCGGCCGACGTCGCCGAGAGGCGCCGGGCCCGCGGCCTCCGGCTGAACCACCCCGAGGCGGTCGCCCTCATCACGTCGCACATCCTTGAGGGCGCGCGTGACGGTCGTACCGTCGCCGAACTCATGGCCTCCGGGCGCAAGCTCCTCACCAGGGACGACGTCATGGAGGGCATCCCCGAGATGATCCACGACGTCCAGGTCGAGGCGACCTTCCCGGACGGCACCAAGCTCGTCACCGTCCACGACCCGATCGTCTGAGGAGGCCGTCGATGATTCCCGGAGAGATTCTCTTCGCCGACGGGCCCGTCGTATTCAATGCGGGCCGTGAGGTCACCCGGCTGACCGTCCTCAACGCCGCCGACCGGCCCGTCCAGGTCGGCTCGCACTACCACTTCGCCGAGGCCAATCCCGGACTGGAGTTCGACCGGGGCGCGGCGCGCGGCAAGCGGCTGAACGTCGCCGCCGGCACCGCCGTCCGCTTCGAGCCCGGCATCCCCGTCGACGTCGAACTCGTCCCGCTGACCGGCGCCCGGGTGGTCCCCGGGCTGCGCGGCGAGACCGGAGGTGCCCTCGATGCCTGAGATCTCCCGTGCCGCCTACGCCGACCTGTTCGGGCCGACCACCGGCGACCGGATCCGGCTCGCCGACACCGACCTGATCGTCGAGATCGAGGAGGACCGCTCCGGCGGGCCCGGACTCGCCGGGGACGAGGCCGTGTTCGGCGGCGGCAAGGTCATCCGGGAGTCCATGGGCCAGTCGCGCGCTACGCGCGCAGACGGCACCCCCGACACGATCATCACGGGTGCCGTGATCATCGACCACTGGGGCATCGTCAAGGCCGACATCGGCATCCGGGACGGCCGGATCACCGGCATCGGCAAGGCCGGCAACCCCGACACCATGGACGGCGTGCACCCCGACCTGGTGATCGGCCCCGAGACCGAGGTCATCGCCGGCAACGGGCGCATCCTCACCGCGGGCGGGGTCGACGCGCACGTCCACTTCATCTGCCCGCAGATCGCCGACGAGGCGCTGTCGGCGGGCGTCACCACGCTGATCGGCGGTGGCACCGGCCCCGCCGAGGGATCCAAGGCGACCACCGTCACCCCCGGCCCGTGGCACCTGGCCCGGATGCTGGAGGCGATGGAGCAGTACCCGCTCAACATCGGCTTCCTCGGCAAGGGCAACACCGTCTCGCACGAGGCGATGGTCTCGCAGATCAGGGGCGGGGCACTGGGGCTGAAGCTGCACGAGGACTGGGGGTCGACCCCGGCCGTCATCGACGCGGCCCTGACCGTCGCCGACCGGACGGGCATCCAGGTGGCCATCCACACGGACACCCTGAACGAGGCGGGCTTCGTGGCGGACACCCTCGCCGCGATCGGCGGGCGGGGGATCCACGCGTACCACACCGAGGGCGCGGGCGGCGGGCACGCCCCGGACATCATGACCGTCGTCTCCGAGCCGCACGTGCTGCCGAGTTCGACGAACCCGACCCGGCCGTACACGGTGAACACCGCCGAGGAACACCTCGACATGCTGATGGTGTGCCACCACCTCAACCCGGCGGTGCCGGAGGACCTGGCCTTCGCCGAGTCGCGGATCCGGCCGTCGACCATCGGCGCGGAGGACATACTCCACGACCTCGGCGCCATCTCCATCATCTCCTCCGACGCGCAGGCCATGGGGCGGGTGGGCGAGGTGATCCTGCGGACCTGGCAGACCGCGCACGTCATGAAGCGACGGCGGGGCGCACTGCCCGGCGACGGGCGGGCCGACAACCACCGGGTACGGCGGTACGTCGCCAAGTACACGATCAACCCGGCCCTCGCGCAGGGACTGGCCCGCGAGGTCGGCTCCGTGGAGTCCGGGAAGCTCGCCGACCTGGTGCTCTGGGAGCCCGCGTTCTTCGGGGTCAAGCCGCACCTCGTGCTCAAGGGCGGGCAGATCGCCTACGCGCAGATGGGTGACGCCAACGCGTCGATCCCGACGCCCCAGCCGATCCTGCCGCGCCCGATGTACGGGGCGATCGGACGCGCGCCGGCCGCCAACTCCTTCAATTTCGTCGCCCCGTTGGCGATCGAGGACGGGTTGCCGGAACGGCTCCAGCTCGGGAAGCGGTTCGTCGCCATCGAGTCGACCCGGGGGGTGACCAAGGCGGACATGCGGGAGAACGACGCGCGTCCCGGTGTCCGGGTCGATCCCGACAGCTTCGCCGTGTACATCGACGGGGAACTGGTCGAGGCGACACCGGCCGCGGAACTGCCCATGGCCCAGCGCTACTTCCTGTTCTGAGAGCCGAGGTCTGTGATGTCCCGGGCAGCGTTGTTGGTACTGGCCGACGGCCGCTTCCCCGCCGGGGGACATGCGCACTCCGGCGGGGCGGAGGCGGCCGTGAAGGCCGGCCGGATCACCGGGGCCGCCGACTTGGAGGAGTACTGCCGGGGTCGGCTGCACACGGCCGGGCTGGTGGCGGGCGCGTTCGCGGCGGCCGCGGTACTCGGTGCGGATGTACGGGAGTTGGACGCGGCGGCCGATGCGCGGACGCCGTCGGCCGCGCTCCGGGGTGCGGCGCGCAGGCTCGGGCGGCAGCTGCTGCGAGCCGCGCGGGCGGCCTGGCCGAGTGCCGAACTCGACGCCCTGGCACGGGAGTTCCCCAAGGGGGCGCATCAGCCGGTGGTGTTGGGGGTGGTGGCCCGGGCGGCGGGGCTCTCCGCGGTGGACGCGGCCTACTGCGCGGCGTACGAGTCGGTGAGCGGGCCGGCCACGGCGGTGGTGCGGTTGCTGAGTCTGGACCCGTTCGAGGCGACCGGGGTGCTGGCGCGGTTGGCGGCCGAGGTGGACCTGGTGGTCGACCGGGCGGTGGAGGCGGCGCGGGAGGCGGTCGAGGAGGCGGGGGTCGACGCACTGCCCGCGGCTTCGGCGCCGTTGTCGGAGATCGGGGCGGAGTGGCATGCGGGGTGGGCGGTGCGGTTGTTCGCGTCGTAGGGGGGTGCGGACCGGTCCTCGTCCTTGAGCGCCGGACGGTCCAGGAGTTGCAGAACAGGCCTGTGAGAGGGCCAGGTAATACTAAGGAGCCGCACATGCATCTCGATCACGATCACCACCACGGTCCCGTCGCCCTCAGCGCCGACGCGCACCGGCCCGACGGGTCCCGGCGCGCTCTCCGGATAGGGCTCGGCGGTCCTGTGGGGTCCGGGAAGACCGCTACCGTCGCCGCCCTGTGCCGGGCCCTGCGCACGGAGCTGTCCCTGGCCGTCGTCACGAACGACATCTACACCCGCGAGGACGCCGAGTTCCTGCTCCGGGAGGCCGTGCTGCCGCCGGAGCGGATCACCGCCGTGGAGACGGGGGCCTGTCCGCACACCGCGATCAGGGACGACATCTCGGCCAATCTCGAAGCGGTGGAGGACCTGGAGGACGAGGCCGGGCCGCTGGACCTCATCCTCGTCGAGTCCGGTGGGGACAACCTCACCGCCACCTTCTCCAAGGGGCTGGTGGACGCACAGATCTTCGTGATCGACGTGGCGGGCGGCGACGACATCCCGCGCAAGGGCGGTCCGGGGGTCACCACGGCCGACCTGCTCGTCGTCAACAAGACGGACCTCGCTCCGTACGTCGGCTCGGACCTGGCGCGGATGGCCGCCGACGCCAAGGCGCAGCGTGCCGAACTGCCCGTCGTCTTCCAGTCGTTGCGCAGTGGGACCGGTGTCGCGGACGTGGCCGCATGGGTGCGGGAGCGGCTCGCCGCGTGGACCGCATGACAGTCACCGGGGTGCGTGCGACCGCTCGGATCGTGGCCCGGGACGACGGCCGGGGCGGTACCTCGCTTCCCGTGCTGGAGGGCGCCGGACCGCTGGCGCTGCGGCGCACCCGGGGGAGCGGGGCCGAGGCCCGGGTGATGGTGGTCGGGGCGATGAGCGGGCCGCTCGGCGGGGACCGGTTCGGGATCGAGGCCCGGGTCGAGGAGGGGGCCCGGCTGTGGGTCGGGTCGGCCGCCGCGACCATCGCGCTGCCCGGGCAGGGGAAGGAAGAGGCCCGCTACGACGTCCGGCTCGATGTCGCCGACGGCGGCGAACTGCACTGGCTGCCCGAGCAGTTGATCTCGGCCGGCGGGAGTGATCTGCGGGTCCGCACGCGGGTCGACGTCGGGGCCCGGGGGCGGCTCGTGCTGCGGGAGGAGCAGGTGCTCGGGCGGGTCGGGGAGGAGCCCGGGCGGCTCGGCAGCCGGCTCACCGTGCGGGTGGCCGGAAGAGCCGTACTGGATCAGGAGCTGGCCTGCGGGCCCGGTGCGCTCGGCGGCTGGGACGGGCCCGCAGTACTGGCGGGGCATCGCGCGGTGGGGCAACTCGTGCTTGTACGGCCGGAGTTCGCGGCGGAGCCGTTGACGGCACGGATGCTGGGGGAGTGCGCCGCGCTCACTCCGCTCGCCGGGCCCGCGGTGCTGGTGAGCGCGGTGGCGGGCGATGCGCTGCGGCTGCGCCGGGTTCTGGACGAGGCGCTGGGCCAGTTGGGCGGGTGATCCGCTCAGCGGGGCGAGTGCGATGTGATCGTCCGGTTATCGGATTGGTAAAGACGGCTGCCCAGCCCTGTTCCCAGGAGGCTCACAGCCGCAAGGATCTCCCCTGACCATTCGTCATCATGCAGGGGGAGGGGCCCACTTGAGGGACAACTTCAGATCGAGGAGCCGGGTGCTCGCGCTCGGTTCGGCCGGCGCGCTCGTCACGGCCAGCCTGATCACCGGTGCGCTCGCGGTACCCGCTGCCGGAGCCGAGGCCCGGCACGGCGGCCAGGACCGGGCCCAGCAGGGCGCGGCGATCGCGGCGGCGCGGGCCGCCAAGGCCGGCATCGACTGGGCCGACTGCCCCGCCGACTGGGCTCTGACCAAGCCCGTCCAGTGCGGTTGGGTCAGCGTGCCGCTCGACTACACGAAGCCCGACGGCAAGCAGATAAAGCTCGCCGTCGACCGAATAGGCAGCACGGGGACGCCGGCCGAGCGCCAGGGCGCGCTCGTCTACAACCCCGGCGGCCCCGGCGGCTCGGGGATGCGCTTCCCGCTCCGGGTCACCAACAAGAACCCGCTGTGGGTCAACGCCTCGAAGGCGTACGACTTCGTGGGCTTCGATCCGCGCGGTGTCGGCCACTCGGCGCCCATCTCCTGCGAGGACCCGCAGGAGTTCGTGAAGGCCCCCAAGGCCGACCCGGTGCCGGACAGCGAGGCCGACAAGACCGCGCAGCGCAAGCTCGCCAAGCAGTACGCGGACGGCTGCGCCGAGCGCACCGGCCGCGCGATGCTCCAGCAGATGACCACCGCGAACACCGCCCGCGACCTGGACGTCATCCGGGCCGCGCTGGGCGAGAAGAAGCTCAACTACCTCGGTGTCTCCTACGGCACCTACCTCGGCGCGGTGTACGGGACGCTGTTCCCGGGACACGTGCGCCGGATGATCGTCGACAGCGTCGTCAACCCGTCGCGGGAGAACATCTGGTACCAGGCCAACCTGGGCCAGGACGTCGCCTTCGAGGGCCGCTGGAAGGACTGGGAGGACTGGGTCGCCGCGCACGACTCCGCCTTCCACCTGGGGACCACCCGGGACGCCGTCCAGGCCAAGTGGCTCCAGCTGCGCGCCACCGCCAAGGCGAACCCGATCGGCGGGGTCGTCGGACCGGCCGAACTGATCGGCTTCTTCCAGAGCGCCCCGTACTACGACTCCTCGTGGGTCCCGGTCGCCACGGTGTTCAGCGAGTACTTCG
Organism: Streptomyces fuscichromogenes; assembly: GCF_014645815.1. Taxonomy (GTDB): domain Bacteria; phylum Actinomycetota; class Actinomycetes; order Streptomycetales; family Streptomycetaceae; genus Streptomyces; species Streptomyces fuscichromogenes. Next base: position 203,037 of record NZ_BMML01000019.1, read on the forward strand.
CCGGTGACACCCAGGCACTGGTCGACGCGGCCGCCCCGGACCTCAGCGACACCGCGGGCAACATCACGTCGGAGAACGGCAACGCCGTCTACACCGCCGTCGAGTGCACCGACGCCAAGTGGCCCACCAGCTGGAGGAAGTGGGACCGCGACAACACCGAGCTCAACCAGCAGTACCCCTTCATGACCTGGGCCAACGCATGGATGAACCTGCCCTGCGCCACCTGGCCGGTCAAGCAGCAGACCCCGGTGAACGTCAAGACCCACAAGGGCCTGCCGCCGGTGCTGATCGTGCAGTCCACGCGTGACGCCGCCACCCCGTACGAGGGTGCCGTCGTACTGCACCAGCGCTTCAAGGGCTCGCGCCTCATCACCGAGCAGGGCGCCGGCTCGCACGGCGTGACCGGCCTGGTCAACCCGTGCATCAACAGCCGCGTCGACACCTACCTGCTCACCGGCCGGCTGGACAGCGCGGACGTCACCTGCGGCCCGCACGCCACCCCGCAGCCGTAACCGCTCCGGTACGACGCGCACGACACGTACGACGCGCACGACGACGAGGGGCGGCCGGAACACTCCGGCCGCCCCTCGCCCCACGTGTGACCTCAACTGAGCGGTGCCCGGGGGAACCTGCGTCCCTTCTCGCCCTTCGCCGCCGCCTGCTCGGCCTTGACGACGGCCGCGTACTGGTCGACGTACTCCTGCTCGGACAGGGTCAGGATGGCGTACATGATCTCGTCGGTGATGGCGCGCAGGACGGCCTTCTCGTTCTCCATCCCCGCATAGCGCGAGAACTCCAGAGGCTTGCCGAAGCGGATCACCACGGGGTGGACGTTCGGGATGACCTTGCCGGGCGGCTGCGCCTCGAAGGTGCCGATCATCGCGCACGGGATCACCGGGACACCGGCCCGCAGCGCCATCACGGCGACCCCGACCTTGCCCTTGTACAGGCGGCCGTCGTGCGAGCGCGTGCCCTCCGGATAGACCCCGAGCAGCTCGCCCTTGGCCAGCACCCCGAGCCCCTCCCGGATCGCGGCCTGGCCCGCCTCCTTGCCGGAGCGGTCCACCGGGATCTGCCCGGCGCTGCGGAAGAAGAAGGCGGTCAGCCGGCCCCGCACCCCCGGACCCGTGAAGTACTCGGCCTTGGCGAGGAAGGTGATGCGCCGTTTGAGGACGGCCGGCATCAGGAAGTGGTCGGAGAAGGAGAGATGGTTGCCGGCGACGATGGCCGGTCCCGACGCCGGAACATGTTCCAGGCCCTCGATCCGCGGCCGGAACACCACTCTCAGCAGCGGCCCCAGCAGTACGTACTTGAGCAGGTAGTAGAACACGGCTCGCCCCTCACTTTACCAGCTCCCCTGTGAGCTGGCACTTTCCCAGGTCATTAGTACTTGCCCAGCGTTTGACTCATGTGCGCCTACGGTCGTCCGTCGTCGCGTTCAGCCGTCCTCGTGCTGACCCTCTGCCGTCCTGCTCGACGAGTGGTCGGGTGCTCTGTCGGTGTGGCCGGGGCCGACAGGTTGCCGCTTGGTGGACTTCGATGCCCGTGGGGGAGCGCCGAGGACGAGCCATGGTTCGGGGCGTCTGGTATGCCCGGCGATGTCACCTCGATGAGGTAGGTGTAGGTGTCGGCAATCCTGCCGTGCTCAAGCGCCAGTCTGCGACCCGCCTCAGTGCCTACGAGCGCTGCACATCAACGGCAGCGATTCCCTTCTTGTCATACACGGGACTCTCGCATCCTTACATCATTGGCTGGGTCCTGGCTCGGACTTCGGCGGCTGTCGTCGCCCGTCCCGGCCATGGGGTGCGGGCCTGCTCGGGGGCTTCAATGTACCTGGGGCAGGTGCTGTCGAGATTTCTTGGATCTTCGGTGCGCTCGCCACGGTTCCGTCGCCCAGACCATGGTGCAGTGAGAACGCGGGTCCGGAGGAGCTCGACCGAGGTTCGGTCGTACAAGTCTCAGGCCTTACCCGCCGTGCGGCCGCCCAGCGCACGCATCGTGGAGCCGGCGTTCGAGACCTTTACGTGCACACGTGCCGGTAGGGAAGGTCCTGGATGTAGAGAGCCCATTCGGTGCGTGTCAGATCACGTCCCACGCGTTTGCAGAGGGCGGTGGCGAGCACGTCCGGAGCGAGTGCCGTCTGGACGAGGAAGATTCCTTGCCGGTTTGCCGACTGGTCCCAGGAGGTACGGGCATCAGCCCCTACGACTCGCAGGTGTCGTCTGCTGGTGTCGAAGGCGAGCCCGTGGACGTTCAGTTGCGGGTACAGGGGGAGCGGAGCGCCGAGGGCTCGGAATGTGTGGGTGTCCCAGAGCGTCACTCTGGGGGCCAGAGGCTGCTGGGCGGCCAGCTGGCGCCCGTCGGCGGAGAAGGCCAGCAGGCCGCCGGGCGCGAGCATGCCGTTGCCGTAAGAGTAGGCGTTCCCGCCGTCGAGGTAAGTCAGCCGCTTGGTGGCCGTGCTGTTCCACAGGGCCAGACCTCCGGCATGGTCCGTCGCGGCGAGCAGCGAGCCGTCGGGGCTGAACGCTGCCTGTGTGGCCGTGCCGTAGCGTGCGAGGACAACCCTGCGTGTCCGCCCTGACGTCACATCTATGACCTCACCCGCGTTGGTGACCAGGAGGCGGCCATCGGCACTGATGGCCAGCAGCCTGCCCGTGACGTTCCGGACGGTGCGGATCGCCGTCCCGGTGTTCACCCGCAGCGCCTGCACTGTAGTACCGTCGCCGAGCGCTGCGACGGCTACCGTGCCGTCGGCGCTCAGCAGGAGGTTTGTGCCTCCGAACGGGGACGACTTCGTTGATAGCGGTGCCGAGAAGGCCAGTCGGCGTTCTCGGCGGCGGTGCTGTGTGTTCCACACGGCAATGGTGGACGCGGTGGGGTCAGCGACCAGCAACAGCCGTCCGTCTGCGCTCAGTGCCATCGGTGTGGGGCCGGGATTTCCCGGGACGGCCGCGGGGGCGGGATGGGTGGCAAGGGCCTGTCCGGTTGCCCTGCCCGTGGCGGGGTCGATGATCCGGACCTTGTTGCGCCTGCCGTCGGGGCTCTGTACGGCTACGACTCGTCCGTCCGCGCTGATCGCGCTCGCCCCGGCCGCGGTGGAGAAGGCGCGGCCGGCCCCGGTGTCCATGTTGATGGACCTGACGGCCAATCCGGCATTGATACCGCGCAGAAACCGCAGCGTATGGCTGTCCGGGGCGAACGCCATGAACTCCGCGTCCTCGTTGTTCAGCACATAGTTCTGGTCGGTGCTCTCGCCGCTCAGTGACGTCAGTTGGATCGCCTGATCGTCGGACAGCGCGAGCCGAGTACCGTCCGGGGAGAACGCAAGAGAGACGGAGAAGGGAAAACCTGGGCCCAGGACGTGGAATGCCGAGAAGAGTCCCCCCGTATGTCCCGTGCCGGTGTCCCAGAGCGTGAACTGGCCTGCCGATGTCCCTGAGGTGAAAACGGCGGCAGCCAGCAGCTTTCCGTCGGGGCTGAAGTGCAGGGATCTCGCGTCGCATACGACGGAAGAGGTCAGGTTCCGTGAAATACTCCGATGTGTGCGCACATCCCACAGTTCCAGTACTGCGGACTGACCGCCTTTGTGCTGGGACGGGCCGCAGAAGGCCAGATGGCCGTCTCGTGACAGCTCTGCCGTGGCCGCCGGGCCCGGTGCTCGCAACAGTCGCCGGTGCTCGACCGTGTCCCAGACTTCCACATGGTTGCCGGAGTCCAGGGCCAGGAGCCGTCCGGAAGCATCCAGTGACAGTGGTGTGCTGTCCGGGGCGCCCACCGTCCGGCGGTGCATCTGCCGACCGAGTTCGACGTCCCACAAACGCACGCCCTCGCCCGATTGCACCGCCGCCACCCGACCGTTGAAGCTGATGGCGGCCGCACCGCCGTCAGGATGTGCTGCCGCGTCGAACACATCGAACCCATGGGTGAGCTTCTTGGCCGCGATATCCCATACGTAGGCCGTGCCGTCTCCGTTGACGGCCATCACCACCTGCCCGTCTCCGGACAGCACAACCTGGGGATTGGACAGATCCGGCAGAGACAGGGCGTCCTGGTCCTGCTGCACGGAGGCGGTCAGCAGACCGGACCGCGCCTCGGGTACCTGCGCGGTCTTCCATGCGGCGATGTTCAGCAGTATCGCGGTCTGCGGGTCGAACTGCCGCAGAGTGTCGGCCCGGGCGGCGATGTTGCGAGCGGCTGCCTGCCGCCGGCTCGCAGACAGGGCCTGTGAGCGCTGCAAGGCCAGCAGTCCGGCCACGAGAGCCAGGACCAGCAGCAGACTGCCGCCCACAGCCCAGGCCCGTCGAGTGCGGGTGCGGCGCTGGTCCAGGGCCACTGAAGCGTTGAGGAAGTCCCGCTCGACGGCGGTCGGTCGCAGGTGAGCGGGGGAATGCGCCGCCCAGGCGACTTCCTCGCGCAGCAAGACCGTCTGCTGGCGCAGTTCACTTTCCTTGCGTCCGGCGTCCTGCCACAACCGGGCGGCGGCTGCCAGACGCTGGCGGATCAGGAGACCGGCCCGGTCGTCCTCCACCCAGGTGCGCAGTCGTGGCCAGGCTCGGATGAGGATCTCGTGCGCGATCTCGACCGCGTCGGTGTCCCGGGTGACCAGCCGTGCTTCGGTCAGGGCGTCCAGTACGGCTGTGGCATCCGGCCGCGGCAGATCCACGAGCAGTTCGGTGGGGCCCATGCGACGCCGAGTCTCGGTCTTGTCGGTGACCTGGATCAGCCGCAGCAGCATGGTCTTTGCCAGCTCCTTGAGAGTTTCCGACTCCAGGGCGGCATAACAGGTGTCGGCTGTGGCGGCGATCGCGCCGTGGATTCCTCCGGCTGCACGGTAGCCCGCGAGCGTCAGCGTCCTTCCCTCGCGTAGGTCCCACACTGCCTGTAGCGCATGAGCCAGCAGGGGAAGCACTCCTGCGTCCGCGGCCTCACAGTCGGCACCCCTTTCCTCACCCAGGCCGTCCTCGGCCTTCAGTCCCAGATCACGCAGCATGATCTCGACCAGTCCGGACTGAAGTCTCAGGCCGCACATCTCCGCCGGCTTGGTGATGGCCTCGGCCAGGCCTGCCTGCGTCATGGGGCCGACCACCACGGCCTGACCCAGTGCGTGTTCGAGTTCCGGCCGGGCCAGGCACTCGCTGTAGAAGTCGGCCCGCAGTCCGAGGACCACCAGTGCACCGCCCGCCGCGTCCGCCCCCTTCGCGGCTGCGCTCAGAGCCCCGATGAACGCCTGCCGCTGTGTGCGGTCCTCGCACAGTGTGAAGACCTCCTCGAACTGGTCGACAATCAGCACCAGGCGAGTGCGCCCGGTGCCCTGCCCGCCGGCCCTGGCCTCGAGGATCCTCCCGACGAACTCGCTCATGGCCCCCGGCTGTGCCGACAGAGTGGCCGTGATGTCCTCGACGTTCCCGCCGCCACCCAGGCGGGTCAGTGCCGCCGCCAGAGCTTCCACCGGTCGGCCGGTGGGAGAGAACCGGGCATGAGGCCACGTGGCGGAGCCGGGCAGACCCGCGTCACCCCGGCCGAGCGCCGGTATCAGCCCTGCCCCCAGCAGCGACGACTTCCCCGCCCCCGACGGCCCGACGACCACCAGCAACTCCGGCGTGTCCATGCGCTGCGCCAGCTGCGAGGCCAGCCGGTCGAGCAACTTCCCCCTCCCGAAGAACCACGCCGCCTGCTCGGGGCTGAACGCCACCAGCCCCGGGTAGGGACACACGATGTCGGCGCCTGAGTCCGCGGGGGTCTGCGTCTCGTCGGCATCACCGCTGTCAGCCGGTGGCCGGTAGGCGGGATTGGCACACAGCACCATGTCGCCCGCTCGTCCGCTCGTCCGCTGGCGAGGAACGGGAAACCCCTGTTCGCCCAGGGACCGCTGCAAAGAGCGCGCCGCTCCCAGCAGCGTCAGCTGAGGTCCGGCCTGTGGATCGCCCTGCCACAGCAGCTTGATCAGCTCCCCGGTGAACGCCGTGTGCACCGAGTTCTTCGGCGCCAGCGCCAGTTCCTCCCTGGCCGCGGCAGCCAGTACGAACCCGCCGTCGATCTGCGCCAGGTCCGCCTCCAGCCCTTCCGGGCTCGGCCCGAGGAACCCAACGGCACGCCCGGAGAAGCAACAGTCCAGAGTCACCACCACCGCACCCGCGGAACTCAGCAGCAGCGAGTCACGCACCGACGCATACGGCAGCGCCGTATGCGCAAGCCACCCCGGCTCCGTACGGGTCCCACCCGTCGCCAGATGCAGCTGACCGCTCGGACTGACCAGCCCATGCCCCACGTAGTGGAACCAGAGCACCCCGGCATGCTGCCCGATCTCCTCCGCGACCGCCCGCCCCAACTCGCCGGGCTCCTGCGGGTCCAGCACCATCCGCAGATCCGCCTCGTCGAGCCCGCACCGCTCCACCAGCGCCTGCCCCAGGTCACGGACACTGGCCGCCACCGCGGTCACGTCCTCCAGCCCCGACTCCGCCCTGTAGGCGCCGCATCCGGCCAGAAGAACCCGCGCACCGGACGCAGCGAAAGTCCCCACTGCCGTCACTCCCCGTCCGGAGCGCCCGCGCCGTGCTCCAGGCGGCGCACAACGTCCGCCACCAGAGCACTCAACTCATCCGCCCCTCGCAGGCTGCGCGCGATCGGAGCCGACACTTCGACCGAGGTTCCGTCCGGACGGCTCAGCTTGCACACGACGTCCCCCACCGCCTGCCTCCGGGCCCAGGCCACCACTGCCCCGACCAGGATCGAGACCGCTCCCCCCGGCACCAGGGCGATGACGAGCGCTTCGGGCAGGCTGCTGCTCAGCGTCTCCGGTGGGTGCGGTGCCTTGATGACGTCGACGCGTCCGCGCCAGGCGGGCTCCTGCGCCAGTGAGGAGTACAGCGATCGCAGGGACGTGCTCGAAGTCTCTCCATGGATTTCCACCCGCACTGACTTGCCCACGGCAATCCCCCCGATTCCGTCGTTCCTCGTGTACGACGGAGATACTGCACTCACTTAACCGGGCGCAATAGTCAAGCAGGCGCATATGATGACTAGTTAACTCTTTTGTTCATGTGTGGATATTTAGAGTGAGTAATATGCACAAGAGAGCGACCTGGTGTGTCACGCCCTGTCCAAGAGAGGCCTCGCACGGCCGTGTCGATCGCGCTGCCACGTCGAGCACATCTTGCGGGCACGGTGGCCGAATTCACGGACGGCCGGTGTGCGCCGCCGGCGTGACAGGCCGGTGGGGTCGACGAGTGCCGTCGTCCGAGCCGTCGGTCAAGCCCCGCTCAAGGGCCATGTCGGCCGGCCGCTCTGCTCAGTTCGGCGCAGAGTCCGGCACGCTCGGGAAGAGCTCGGGCCAGCTCGACGAGGTCGTCATGGAAGTCCGCCACCCCCCAGGGGTGATGGCGGTAGTTGAACGCCGTCCCCAGCCAGTGACAGGCCTGGCGCCCCGCGCCGAGTGCTGTGTGGAAGACAGCCAGGTTGGCCGCGTGGGTGAAGCGCCAGGGGCCGAACTCCCGGTAGCGGGCCGTCCCCTGCCGGATGGCCGCGCCGGTCTGTAGACGTGCCTGTTCCGGACAGCCTGCGACGAAGAGCCCGAGGGCGTACTCGTAGCGGGTCCAGGCGCAGTCGGGATCAAGGGCGCCTGCCGCCGTGAGGTCCCGCAACGCCCCTTCCACGTCACCGAGTTCACGCCGTACCTGCCCCCGGCACAGCAGCGCCGACGGGGACCCGCCGTCCCGCGCGACGGTGTCGAGATCGGCGAGCGCCTCGGTGAGGCGCCCGGCCCGGCGGAATGCCTCGCCTCTGAGGTGCAAGGGGAACACCGAGGCGGGGGAGAGCGCGAGAGCGCGGTCAAAGTCGGCGATGGCCTCGTCGAGCCCCCCGGTCCACAGCAGATGCGCCCCCCTCGCGGACAGACGGGACGGGTCGTCGGGTGCCAGTCGGACCGCGTGGTCGAGGTCGGCCCTCCCGAGATCACCACGATTGAGGCGGGACAGCGCCCGTGCCCGCTCGTCGTGGACGGCGGCCAGCTCCGGCAGTTCGGCGCCCACCGTCTTGATCGTGCCGCTCGCCACGACGAGCGCTTGGTCGTGACGGCCGAGCTCGCCGAGTCGTCCTGCGACGTGCGCGACCTCCGTCACCATCGGTCCGAGGCGCGTCGGCGGTCTCGCCCCGGTCATCCGGAGTCTGTGGTGGGCGGCGACCAGCAGGAGTGCGGCGGTCTCGGAGTCCGGACCGTCGGCGGAGAGACAGCGCGCCCGCTGTCCGAGCGTCCAGCCCCGCAGGTCGCCCGCTTCGGATGCCATCCCGGCAGCGGCGAGGGAGCCGCCGTCGGGCTCCTGCACCGGCTCCAGAAGACCGAGTGCCTCGTCGTACCACACCAGGGCCTCCCGCCACCTTCCCGACTCCTGATGCACCACGCCCAACTCGGTGAGGACGCGTGCCAGGCCGACTGTCCGCTCCTGGTGCGGCCGGGCGTTCAGCCGAGCCAGACCGGCGGCCTGATCGAGTGCGGCGCAGGCCAGGAAGCCCCGACGCCGCCGGGCCACGGTGGTCAGTACCTCGATCAACCGGTGCACGTGGCGGCCGGGGGCGTGCCGGTGGAGCAGCCGCAGGATTTCGAGCTGTTCGCCTTGTGCGTCCAGTACCTCCTCCAGACGCCGCCGGTACTCGGCCTCGTCTCCATCGGTGGAGTGGCCCCGGGACAGCAGATTGGTTGTCTCGCGGTCGATCGTCGCCAGGGCGCGTTTCAGGTGCCGGACCAGATCTGGGTGGAACGGCTGTCCGTCGGGCCGCTCGGGTTCCTCGTCCGCCGTGTCGCGCTCGGTCGGATTCTCGGACCCGTACTCGTGACTGGGCGGTGCGGGACGGGAGTTCGGAAGCGGTGCCACCTCGGAGAGAGCCTGTGCCAGGTCGCCGGCGGTGAATCCGGCACGGCCGGCGGCACGTGCCAGAGCAGCGGCGGACGCGAGCGCCCGGTCGGCGCCCGGAGTCAGCGGCAGCGGGGCACCGGGGTACAGCCCGGTTCCGGGTGAGGCCGCCTGGGCGTGGCAGGGCCGGTCACCGGCCTCCTCCAGAGCGGTCCGGAGGTGTTCGGGACCGATGTACGGCTGTCCTCCGCTCTCGGCGGCTGCCCGGGCGGAGTCCAGGACACCTCTCGCTCCGGTGTCAGGTGGAGGCCTGTCCCCTTCCTCGGCTCCCGGAGCCGGGCGGGCACCGGTACTCTCGGCGGAGTCACCGTCCCGGAGGATCGCCCTGACGACGTCGTCGAGGTCCACGCCCTGACGGCCCTGCCGCTGAGCATTCTTGGAGGCTGCCGCCAGCACCCGGCGCGCGGCCGGTGTGGGCGTGACGCGGAGGGCAGTGCTGCCGACCTCCGCAGTGGAGCCGCCCGCGTTGTCCGGGGCGGGCACGCTCGCATCCGGCAGGGCATGCTCCGGGCTCCGCGGCGGACCGGAGGGGAGCATGCCTGACGGGCCGGCGGCCGGGCGGCGGGTCTGGTCCCAGCCCTCCGCAGCGATCGCGCGGAGCAGCAGCGACGGATCGAGCAGACCGCCCGGTGAGGCTGCGGCCCAGTCCACCGCCCTGGCGACACTCCGGCGGGTCGGCGCGGTCAGGTCCCGCAGCGACGGCAGCCCACCGATCACCCACCCGGCTGAGGCCGCGGACGGCGTCGGACCGTCTGGAGCGGAGGAAGTGTGCAATCGGATGCGGACCAGGATCTCGTCGTGGTCCGCGCCGAGCGAGGTCAGGATCTGCGCTCCGACGCCCATGCCGTCCAGCGTCAGAGCGCCCAGGACATGCAGCGGACGGACCCGCCCCGCGCCCCTGGCCAGGGCGTGACCGGCGGCCAGGGCGAGCACGGCGCCCGCCCTCTCGGAGAGCCGGAGTTCCGCGCGGCGTTCCGGGTCCGGCCCCAGCAGCGCCGTGACACACCGCAGTACGGCCGCGCGAGTGATCCCCAGCAGCCCCAGCAGTCCGGCGCAGTCGGCGTCCTCGGAGACCGCCAGGAGAAGATGCTCGCTTCCCACCAGGCCATGGCCGAGCCGATGGGCCTCGGCCGCCGCGGTCAGCGCCGTCCAGCAGTCGGCCCCCGGCCGTCCGGCGTCCACAACGGACCAGGAGGGACGTGCGAAGGCCCCGGGCCGAGCTCGCTCGGCGCTGGGAGTCGCCGTGGTCATGTCCTTGTAGGGGGCCGGCACGAACGCCGGGAGCCCAAGGGCGCCAGGCGGCTTCTTCCAGTCGGCCGCGGCGGACCCGCCGTCGGGCGCCGGCCGCACCGGTCCCAGGACCGAGGCACTCGTTTCGAGCCGAGAAGTCCGCCGCCTGCTGAGGATCGGTTCCTCACCGAGCAGTGACTCCAGGTGGGCGATCGTTCGGATGGCCCGGTCGTACATCGCCCGGAACGTCTCGGGGTCCGACGCGCTCAGCCGGCCGAATACCCCATGCGCCTCACGGGCCACCGCGCGCAGGTGGGCGGCGTCCGAGCGTTCAGCCCACCACACCGGCCGGGGCGGCAGGACGTCGACGTCGGCATCCGGTTCCGCGTCAGCGCCGGCCGTGGCGAGCGCCCGGATACCGTGCACGCCTTGGTGAAGGGCGGCCCAGCGGCGCTGCGCCGCGTGGTCCGCGAACAGGAAGAGGGAGTCGGCGGGGGGTTCACCGGGGACGGTCCACACCCCCTGACCGGTCCGGGCCAGTCCGTCGAGGTACGTACAGGACGCGGACAGCCGCGCCGCCGTCTCCGCGTCACCTCGGTTCGCCGCCGAAGTCGCGGCGAGGCCGAAGACGAGCGGCGCGTCGCTCTCGGCGCAGTCGATCCCCATGGCCGCGCGGCAGTGGGCTTCCTCGCAGAGCGCCTCCGCCCAGTCCGCCGCGGCGTACCGCATGCGCCGGTCGGCCTCGGGGTGCCGGCCGGCAAGGGCCAGGATGCCCTTGGCGGCGACCCAACCGGTGACGCCCGTGAACCGGCCGGCCATGTCGAAGGACTCGCATGCGGGTTCGAGACGGTCGTGCTGCAGGAACGTGCGCCCGAGGGAGATGAGGAGGGAAGGCATCACGCCGGGCTGGGCAGGGTTGAGCTGATGCCTGCCCAGCATCGAGGTGAGCCATGCGGTGGCGCGCTCCAGGTCGTCGAAGGGAGCTTCCAGCACCAGGTGGACTTGGGCCGCGGACAGGCGTACCAGTTGGTCCACCGCCTTGTCGCGCTGCACGGTGCTCTGCGCCCGGCGCAGCGCACCTGCCGCCGCTTCCGTGCGGCCCAAGGCCAGCAGGGCGCGGGCCAGCAGGGCCAGTGCCCGGGCGGTCAGGGCGGCGTCCGCGCCGATGGGCCGTTCACCGGCGCCGCGGGCGGCCGCGGACGCCAGGTCGCGGGCGATCTGCGGGCAGCGCGCCGCCAGTGCCGCCTCTGCCGCTCGCGCGTGCAGCACTCGGTCGCAGAAGCCGGTCCTCGGATGGTCGGCCAGCGCACGCAGGTACGCGTCGAGCGCGTGCGCGGCCCGTCCCGTCGTGAGTGCCGCATCGGCGGCGCCAACGACGGCACCCGCTCCGTGCGCACAGCGCAGCCGCGGTGTGAGGGCCACGGCCGGGCCCGACGGGCGACGTTGGGTGAAATCCGCCACCGTCAGACCCCCACTCCCACGTAGACGAAAGCCTGCCAGAGAAACGGCCGGCCCCGGCCGGTGCGGCGCCACTGCTCCAGTTCGGTGAGCTGAACGGCGCGCAGCGCATCGGCGGGGTTCTCGCCGGCGACGAGCCGGTCGGCGAGGCGATGTGCGATGCCGTTCAACTGCCGCACCGGATAAACCGGGTAGAGCGTGCAGATGGCGTGGTCCGTACCCGCCAACATCAGCGCCGAACCGAAGCCGAGCCACTCACTGGTCGGGGTGCGGACCGTGCCGGCGGCCACGGTGTCGTGGCCGAGGCTGCGGCACCCGACGGCGAGGACGCGCTCAGGAAGCGGAAACGGGTTCTCGTGGCCGTCCGCGTCCGCGGCGCCGAGCATCTCGGCGATCGACAGATGGCCGTGCCCGTCGCCCTCCGGGGCCAGGCGCAGACCGCTGCGAGTCGGGTTCCCGCCGGCATCCACGTGCCCCGCGAGGTAGAGGAGCCAGTGCCGGTCGTCGTCGAGCGCGCGCAGGGCCTCCGACAGCCGCTTCTTCGGCAGCGGGCCGCCGAGGGACCGGCGGGCTGCCGGCGGACACTCCAGGCGGGCGGCGGCCTGCTGGTCGCCGTCCGGGGCGATCACCGCGAGGCGCAGATCATACGTCCCCGCTCTCCCGGCGGGCCGCGACCGGCGCTGTCCGATCACCGACCAGGCCGGGACATGCAGCACCCGTGCCACGTCCACCACCCGCCGGTCGGTTCCGGGCTCCAAGAGCAGAGCGGGGACGGGAAGATGAGCCAGAGCCGCAGGCAGCGAGACGACCAGCGACGACGCTTCGCCGGACGTGGCGCGCAGCCCGGCCGCGAGCGGGGGCGGCAGGAAGGCATCGGCGACCGCGCCGAGCAGCGCCCGCTCCTTCCCGCCGTCCGGTCCGGCACCCCGTGCGAGCGGACCCCGTTCCGCGCGCGCTCCGGCCGAGGCTGAATCCTCGTCCGGGAGCGGCAACGGCAGTGCCTCGCGCAGCGCTCCGTCGGCGAGGGCGGCGGCACTGTGCTCACCGAAGTCGCAACTTCCCTGGAACCAGCGGCCGTCAGGATCGCGGACGACCCAGTGGTAACGGTCGAGCACGGCCGCCGCACTCCAGTACCAGCAGCGGCCGGCCAGCGCGCACAGTTCCAGGTCGAGATCGATCACCTCGGGCCGGTCCGTGCCGGTGGGCAGCTGCCGTCGGCCCGCGACCCGCACCGGCGGCGGCCTGCGGACCGGATCGAGGCCCGCCAGGCCCGCCGGCGTCCCGGCCGACGGATCCTCCCCGGCCGGAGGCCCTCCGTGAACGGAGTCCGGGCGGGCGGCCGTCCCGGCGGCTGTGGCGGAGGCGGTCATCGCGTCGAGTGCGAGGTGCGCCTCCAGCTCCGCCCGGCCGATCCGGTCGGGCAGCACCTCGCCCCGCACGGTCTCGACGACCTCGGCGACCAGGATTGCGTCCTGCGAGCGTTCTGCCAGGCGCAGCACGGTGGCGTAGGCGTTGAGCTGCATGCGTTCCCACTGCTTGCGTCCACGCGCGGAGGGGATCAGGTAACGGGCGTCGTGAACGGCGGCGAGAGCGTGCGCGGCCTGGGCCAGCGCGAGATCGTGACGGCCGTCGAATTCGTCGGCCCGCGCGAGCAGCAGACGCGCTGCGACGGCGGCGATCGGTCTGCGGCCGGCATCAACGATCGCCAGCGCGGCTTGCGCGTCCTTGCGCGCATGATCCCGTGTCTCCTCCGCCTCGACCAGGACGGAAGCTCGCAGCAGCCGTTCGTTCGCCGCCTGGTCCGGCGTGATGTGCCACGGGGTACGGGCATCATCGTCTCCCTCGACGACGGACGGCAGGATCAGCGCCGCACCGGCGCGGTTGTCCACTTCCCGCAGCATCAGCTGGACGACGCACATCTCCGTGTGGCGCAACAGGTTCTGGTCGCTGGCGCGCATGGCCGCCCGTCGCAGACGGTGAATCTCGCGCAGGGAGGACTCGACCGGTTCGACGGCCAGTTCCTCGGCTACACGCGCCACCTGCAGTTCGCGGGCGTAGCGGCGGCACCGCCGACCTTGGAGCAGGAGCATCGCCTCGTCGCGGACAGCCGCAGCATCGTCGAGACGACCGCTGGCGAGGAAGACCTGGGACAGCTGGGCATGACACCAGCCGCGCACACCGGCCGGAGACGTCCGCGCGGCGTCCACGGCGGCACCCGCTCGTGCGAGCGCGTCCGCCAGCTCGCCCCGCTGCAGGGCGACCAGGGCCCGTGCCATGTCGAGGACGGGCCGGCTGCGGCGCGGGACCTCGCCGCAGCGCGCCAGGAAGGGTTCGGCGGTTCCCCCCTGCCCACCGGCCGCCAGGTCCACCGCCGTGGCGAACAGCGTCCACCTGCCGGATGCCCTGAGTACGAGCCGGTCCCTCAGCGGCAGGAAGGCGAACGCCGCTCCGCGCGCCCACCACGCCGTTCCCGTCACGCTCCACAGCAGGTCGGTCACCGCATGGGCGTACCAAGAGGTCATAGCGGCCAGCGGGGGGAACCACCAAGTGTCCCACTCGACCACGACGGCGACCAGGGTCAGCAGGGTGCAGATCAGGGTGTGCCATCGAGCCAGCAGCGCCGCGCCCATGCACAGCAGGATCTGTGCGAGGGGGAGAGCGGCAAGAGCTCCCGCGGCGCCGACGAGTCCGGGCAGGAGCAATCTCAACGCCAACGGGCGCAGCACGAGCTGCCGAAACAGCAGCCGTCCGCTGTCTACGTCCCAGGTGCCGAGGCGGCGTCGGCCCGTGCCCGCACGGTGGAACGCGCGATAGTCACGGACGGCCCGCCCGAGGACGAGCAGCCCTTCGAGACGGCTCAGGCGGCGGGCCGCGATCAGAAAGTCGGCTGGAGCCGCCAGCTCCGCGGCCTCTTCGTCACGGGGACCACCACGCTCGGCCAGCCAGCGCCTCGCGGACTCCGCGTCCCGGAACGCAGGATCCGAGGCCCTGTCAGTTCTCATCGTCACCGAACATCCTTGCCTCGATCATGCTGCGCAACTCGCGCCAGTACTCGAGCCGGAAATAGCGCAGGGGAAGGCCCGGGCGGCCCAGGTCGACCCGCTTCATCCACAGTTCGTCCCTCACCACAAGGACTTCGAGGAGCGAGGCGCCGAGCACGAGCCAGGGGAGGGGTGCCGGCGTCAGCCACAGGGCCACGGCCCGCGCCGCCACCCAGACGGTCCAGGGCGTGAGAGACAGTTGGAGCGGGACGAGAGGAACGCAGACCAACAGCGTCCAGTCGCCCGTCCCGATGAACTCGTCGACGAGGAGGAGCACCGCCGCGAGGGTGATCAGGTAGTGCGCGGCGTGGCCCAGGACCCACGAGCGCACCCGGACGACTCCCAGGCGGGTGTTCATCCGGCCACTCTCCGGCAACTGACCACTCAACAACCGCGCCACCGAGGCCGAACGCCTGCCCGTGGTGCGAGTCACGAGGTCGTCCGGGCGGGGAGCCGGGGGTATGGCCAGGACCGTGGCGTCGCCCTCCGGACGGCGACCGGCCGCGAAGGCCGCGTCCTCGCCCCGCACGTCGCCCCGGCACCGTGCGCCGACAGCGAGGACGGTGTCCGAGCCCAGTCCCGCCTCGCGCAGGAAGACTCCTTCGGCGGCCGTGGACCGGGACAACGCCGCGAGCAGATGGAGTGTGGTCGCCCGCCGGTCCCCCGTGACGACGGTCCAGGAGTCGAGGTCCCGCAGCACCTCGTGGACGGCGGGATCCGGTGGCGGTGGCTCCTGTGCACGACTGCGCACCCCGCCTGGCGCGGCCGTCCCACGGGGGCGGTCGCGGCCCAGCTCGTCCGGTGCGTGCCCCTGGGCCCGCAACATCACGCCCGCGTGCGAGGCGGGGGCCTCGGCCACGCGTAACAGTGCGTCCAGCAGATGACCCGTCGTGACCTGGGCGCGGCCTTGTCGGGCGGCCAGTGCCTGGGCCAGTGCGAGGGCCTCCACCACGGCCGCACTCACTCGGCGCCCTCCCCAAAGCTCTCCGAGCACGGTATCCATTTCACGGCCCTCCAGCGGGGTCGCCCGTCGGCCCGCCGGTCGTGGCAGTGCCCTGCGCCGGCACGGGAGCGGGGCCGCAGTCGGTCGGCAGATAGCTGACAGTCACGAAGGCCAGTTGGCGCGCACTGATGACCACCGCGTTGACCAGGGGCAGCACCGCCGCGGTGCTGTCTCCCGGTGCGCGGTAGGTGATGTCACCGCGCAGGGTGAGTTCACGGTCGCCGTTCTCGACTGGGGAGCGGCTGAAACTGTGGAGCCGTCCGGCGAGGTAACCGCCGTCCGTCAGAACGCATCCCAGATGGACGACAGCATCCGGATGCTCGTGGAACAGCAGCCACCAGGCGGACTTCGGCTCCAGGCGCCGGGAGCGGTTCTGCCAACGGGACGCCATCGCGGGGGGTAGGCAGCGCACCCACCACCGGCAGCCGAGCCCGTAGGCGACGGCGGTGGCGGTCCCGATAGATACTTTGAGACATAACTCAACACGACGGAGTGCCGCTGCCTCCGGCGATACCCC
>NZ_BMML01000020.1:0-138252 GCF_014645815.1 Streptomyces fuscichromogenes
GCGGCCGGTGAACTCGCCCTGTCGCTGGGGCAGTCCGAGCGCGTGCTCGCCTCGCTGCAACTCGCGGCCCGGATGGCGCCGTTGCACGAGACCGTGCAGGCGAGCCTGGTCTCCGCGCTGGCCGCCGTCGGCCGGCAGGCCGAGGCACTGGCGGTGTTCCGCACCGTCCGCGCCCAACTCGCCGAGGAGTTGGGGATACGGCCGGGCCCGGCACTGGTGACCGCACACCGGCGCGTGCTGGAACCGGCACCCGCCGGGGAGACGTACTCCGCACGGCCGGCGGCACCCACCGGTGCGACGTCGAACGTGAGCCGCCTGGTCGGCCGGAGCGAGGAACTCGCGGTACTGCGGCAGGCGGTGGAGTCGGCGCTCACCGCGAGCACCGGACTCGTGCTGGTCGAGGGAGAACCCGGCGCCGGCAAGACCCGCCTCCTTGAGGAGACCGCCGCCGAGGCGGCCCGGCGCGGCGCGCTCGTCGTCCGGGGACACTGCCTGGAGGGCGACGGCACACCCTCGATGTGGCCCTGGGTACAGGCCGTCGGCGCCGTCCTGGACGACGTGTCGGCCGCGGCGCGCGAGGAGTGGCGCTCGGGCGAGCTCGGCCGCCTCATGGCGCCTCTCCGCGGCGGCCACGCGACGCCGGTGATGCCGGACAGCAGCGCCCAGTTCCGCCTGTTCGAGCAGACCGTCGCACTCGTCCGCCAGGTGTCGGCACGGCGGCCGGTGCTGCTCGTAGTCGACGACCTCCAGTGGGCCGACGCCGCCTCCCTAGACCTCTTCAGCCACCTGGCGGCCCGGCTGCCCGACGGCACCGCCGTGATCGGCGCGCTCCGCGACCGTGCGCCGACGCCCGGCCCGGAACTGGAGCGGATGCTCGCCGCGGCGAGCCGGCTGCCCCGCCACCGCCGGATCCGGCTCGGCCCGCTCGGCCCGGCCGAGGTCGCCGAACTGGTCCGCCAGGAGACCGGCCAGGAGACCGGCCCCGGCGCCACCCGCACCATCCACGCCCGCACCGCCGGCAACCCGTTCTTCGTGCGGGAGCTGTCCCGCCTCCTCGCCGACGGCAGCCTCCTCACCGCGGCCGCCACGGCACGCACCGCGGTGCCGTCCACGGTCCGGGACGTCGTCCGCGACCGCGTGGCGATGCTGGACGACGATGCCGTACGACTGATGCAGATCGCCGCGCTGATCGGCCGGGACGTCGACCTCGCACTGCTCGCGCGCGCCGCCCGGCTCGACGCCCGGACCTGCCTCGACCGCCTCGAACCGCTACAGCGAATCGGCCTCCTCGAACCCTCGCCCGGTGACCCGCACGCGTTCCGCTTCGCGCACGACCTGGTCCGCGAGTCCGTCGCCGACGCCACCCCGCCGCCCCGCGCGACCCGGCTCCACCTGCTCGTCGCCGACGCACTGGAACACACGACCGCGCACGACGAGCCGGCGGCCGAGCGCCTCGCCCATCACCTCTGGTCCGCCGGTCCCCTCGCGGACCCGGCCCGCACCGCCACCGCGCTGATCCGCGCGGGCCGCTGCGCGGCGGGCAAGTCGGCCTTCGAGGCCGCGGCACGGCAGCTGCGGTCGGCCGCCCAGGTGGCCCGGCGAACGGGCCTGGCGGAGCTGGAACTGTCCGCGCTCTCCCTGTACACCGCGGTGGGCGGCATACGGGCGGGGCAACTCGGTTCGGTGCCCGAGTCGTTGGAGCGGGCCGAGTACCTGGCGCGTGGCCTGGGGCGGGACCGGGAGGCCGCCGACTTCCTCTTCGCCCGCTGGGCCGCTCATGCCCAGGGCATCCGGACCGACGGCGCCGGGCGGCTGGCACAGAGGCTGCTGGAACAGGGCGAGGCGTCCGCCGACCCGGTGGTCCGTACGTACGGGCAGTGCGCGTGGGGCATCCACCAGTGGTCCGTCGGCGACATCGGCGAGGCGTTCCGGTACCTGAGCCGGACCGGTCCGGCCATGCTCGACGACCTGGCCCACGGCGGGGCGAACCCGCTGCGGCGCGACCTGCGGCTGCTCGGACCCGTCATGCTCGCCCTGGTGACCGCGCTGCACGGCGACCTCGACACGGCACGGACCCTGTTCGACACCATCGAGGCCGCCGCGGACGACGACCCCTATGTGATCACCGTCTGGGCCGCCTTCGCCTGCACCGCCGCGGCCCTGGCCGACGACCCGGAGCGGGCCCTGCACGTGGCGGGCCGGGGGATGGCGGTGGACCCGGACTTCTCCTTCTCCTACTTCGGCAGCTACCAGCGGCTGGCCCTGTGCTGGGCACACGCCGTGACCGGCGAGGACCCGGCCGGCGCCGCGGCCGAGGCACAACGCCTGATCGCCGCGGCACTGGCCCACCCGCCACGCTCCGGCCTCGCCACCTGGTACGGCCTGCTCGCCGAGATGTGGCTCGCGGCAGGCAAGCTCGACGAGGCCACCACAGCCCTCGACCACGCCGACACCGCCCTCGACACCCACGGCCAGCGCTACGCCGAAGGCCTCCTCCTCGTCATCCGGGCACGACTGCAACAAGCCCGCGGCGAACCCACCACCACCGTCCGGAACACCGCCCGACGAGCCCGCACCCTGTCCACCCGGCGCGAAGCCCACCTCTTCGCCCACCGCGCGCGGGAACTGCCGACCTGACCCGGTCCGCATTGCTCCCGCGCGACGCTCGCCCACGATCGATTCGGAATGGCATGCGTGGAAATCCGGAGAACAATTCCTTCGAAGGGCGTGTATCGATGTCGACCACCCGCCGTACTCTGCTGACCGTCTGCGCCGCGATCGCGGGCGGCGGTGTGCTCGGTGACGTGTTCGCCGGCGCCGTGCCGCGGGCGACGACCGAGCTGATGCGGGCCGGCCGGCGACCGGCCGGCACCCGCACCCTGGGCGAGCCGTCCGGTGCCCCGGCCTGGTACCTCGTGGCCCGCGACGACCAGGCGCTGCCCGCCGCGGCGGCCGACCCGATCAGGCGCGCCGCGCGCCACCACGTGTGACGGGCGATCACGTGGACGGCGAGAGCGCGCGGCGCGGGCCGGTCCTGGACGACGAGCAGTTCCGCCGGCTCGCCCGCTACGGCACGCCCGAGCACGCCGACGCGGGCCGGCATCTGTTCACCTCGGGGGACAGCTCCTACGACTTCTTCCTGCTCCGGACGGCCGCCGTGGACATCGTCCGCGACGCGACGGCGATCGAGCCGGAGCGTCTGATCTACCAGGGTGGTCCGGGCGACTTCCTCGGCGAGCTCAACCTGCTGACCGGCCAGCACGTCTACCTGACCGCTCGGGTGGTGACGGCCGGCGCGGTCGTCCGGATAGGCGCGGCGATGCTGCGGCAGGCCCTCGCCGAGCAGGTCGACATCGCCGACATCCTGATCGAGGCGTTCCGGGAACGGCGCGAGGTCATCCGTGCCGCGGCCGGCAACGCCCTGGAGTTCGTGGGCCTCCCGGACGCCGCGGAGACGCTGGCCCTGCGCACCTATTCGGCGCAGATCCTGCTGCCGCACACCTGGCTGGACGCCGCCTCGCCGCACGGGCGTTCGCTGATGGGGCTGTCCGGGCTCGGCGAGGACGAGCTTCCGGCCGCGGTGGTCAACGGCTCGGTGCTGCGGCACGCGACGCCCGCATCCGTCGCGGAGGCGCTGGGGCTCACCTACCGGCCCGACGGACGTCCGGTCGACCTCGTCGTGGTGGGTGCCGGTCCCGCGGGGCTGGCCGCCGCCGTGTACGGGGCGTCCGAGGGCCTCGCCACCTTGCTGCTCGACCGCACCGGTCTCGGCGGACAGGCCGCCAAGAGCGCCCGGATCGAGAACTACCTGGGCTTCCCGCACGGGGTCAGCGGCGAGGACCTCACCCGTCTCGCGATGGTCCAGGCGCTCAAGTTCGGCGTACGGATCCACTCGCCCTGTACGGTGGCCGGCCTCGACCTCTCCGACGAACGACGGCCGACCGTCCTGCTGCACGACGGTGCCCGTGTCCGGTGCCGCGCGGTGATCGCCGCGACCGGTGCGCACTACCGCCGCCTCGACGTCCCGCGAAGGGCGGCCTTCGAGAGGTCCGGCTGCATCCGGTACGCCGCGACCGAACTCGACGTCCGGGGCTACGAGGACCAGCCGGTCACCGTCGTCGGAGGGGCCAACTCCGCCGGGCAGGCGGCCCTTTCGCTGGCCGCCTGCGGCGCCACGGTGAACCTGGTGGTCCGCGGAGCCGATCTCGGAGCCCGGATGTCGTCCTACCTGACCGACCGGATCCTGGCCCACTCCCGGATCCAGGTCCACACGCACAGCACCGTCCGCGGACTGGCCGGGGAGAACGCCCTCGCCTCGATCGTCGTCGAGCGGTCCGGCGGGGGCCAGGCCCGGCTGGCCAGCCGTGCGCTGTTCTGCTTCATCGGCGCCGCCCCGGCCTCGGACTGGCTCACGGGGGTGGCCAAGGACGACAGCGGCTTCGTCCTCACCGACAGCGGGCTGCCCGCCCGGCCGCCCCGGACACCGCTGCCCTTCCAGACGAGCAGTCCCCGGGTCTTCGCCGCGGGTGACCTCCGCTCGGGCTCCGTCAAACGGGTCGCCACCGCCGTCGGCGACGGCGCGAGCGCGGTCTCCTCCGTCCACCGGGCCCTGGCCGCCGACTGAGCCGTTCGTCGAGGGCGTGCTCCGGGGGAGGCGGTCGATGCCGGGACGCGGGCCGGCCGGGACGCGGGCCGGCCGGTCAGCGGTCGTCGTCTTGGGCGGTTCCCGGGTTTTCGGGGCGGGGGACGGCCAGGGGGTTCGGCAGCGGCAGGTAGCGCGCGTCGGCGCCGTCCGCGCCGGTCCAGCGCAGCAGGAGGTTGGTCTTGCCGGGCAGGGTCGGGGCGGCGAGCAGTGCGGCGGCCTCGGGCAGGCCGTGCCGGCCCAGCTCCCGCCGGGCCGCGGGCCACGGGTCGAACCCGGGGTGGTGCTCGGCGAGCGCGCCGGCGACCTCGGTCAGGTGGTTGACGACCAGGCAGTACACCAGCCGCTCCCACCCGGCGGCCCGCTCCACGTCGGCCAGCAGCTTGACCCCTTCGGCGTCCCGGTACAGCGCCTGCACCGGCATGCCGTCGGCGTCGACGGCGACCAGGGTGTTCTGCAGGTGCGCTTCGAGGACGACGCCGTGCTCGGCGAACGCGGTGAGGGCCGGGGGCACGACCGCCCGCAGATACGCCTCCCACCAGGCTCCCGGGTCGGCGGCCGCGGTCAGCGGGTCGCCGTCGAAGCCCTCCACCAGGCCGGCCGCGAGCAGCGGGACGGCCCCCGGCAGCAGGGATCCGCGCAGCCCGTCCCGGACCAGTACGGCGAGTTCCTCGAAGGCGAAGCGGGCGGTGCGGTAGCCGCGGTCGCCGAGCCAGCCGGCGGGACCGTCCATCGCCGTGAACGCGGCGGTCACGGCCGCGTCGGTACGGCGCAGCCTGCGCAGGTCGTGTGCCCAGAGGCGGCGGATGTCGTTGGTGATCCGGACGTCCAGGCTGAACTTCAGGAAGAGGTCGCGCTCGGGCTCGTACACGGTGCGGATCGCGGCCGTCGGCCAGGTCGTGAAGCCGGTCTCGCCGAGGCGCAGCAGCCGCCCGTCCGCGAAGGCCGGGGCGAGGTCGCGGGCGGCCAGGTCGAGCTGCCAGGGGTGGGCGGGCAGCAGCCGGTAGCCCGACGGTACGTCGGCCGACGCGCCCAGTGCGTCCAGCGCGGCCGTGTCGCCCTCCTCCACCACCTCGTCCTCACGGACCCCGAGCAGCACCAGCGGGAACCGGGCGTGCGCCTCGGGGGCGTACGGCAGCCAGGCGGCGACCGGGCCGCCGCCGCGTGCCTTGGGGGCAGGGTGGTAGGGATGGCCGGTGATGAGGGACTGCTCCGAACGCAGATACGGGTCGTCGGGCGGCGTCGCCCGCGCGCGTGCCGTGAGCAGTGCGGCGACCGCCTCCCGGCTGTCGATCATCTCGGCCGGCAGGTCGCCGTTGGACAGTCCGGTGTGCCTGCGCAGTTCCTCGGCGACGAGTTTCACCAGCTCGGCGTGGCCGATACGGTGCCAGGCGCCGTCCGCGTACACCTCGGGGGCGGCGGGCCGGCGGTCGCCGCGCACCCGCAGCAGTCGGCCGCCGCCGGGCAGCCGGTAGACCCGCGGCTGTCCTTCCCCGGCGTCCGGGAGCGGCTGGGCCACCTCCCGCAGCAGACAGTTGAGCAGGGGTGCGGCAGCGTACGCGTCGGCGCGTTCGCCGACGGCGTCGCTGGAGGGCATGAGGTCCACGCGTTCCATTTCGTTCTCTGCGTCTCGTTCTCTGCGTCCACAGAGTCCGACCGTGATCAGTATGTCGGTCGTCACCGGTCATCATGATGGTGGTACCCGTCCCCGAGGAGCTCTCCCGTGCACCGTCCCTCCCCCATCGAGACCCGGCTCGCCGCCGAGCTGGCCGAGGCGCGGCCGGACCTCGTCGACCGGTACGTGGCCGAGCTGCCCGGTGCGCGGGCGGCGGTGCTGACCCGGCTGTGGCGGGCGCTGGCGCACGAGCCGCTGCCGTGGGTGGCGCGCCGGGTGCGCGGGGCGCACAGCCTGGCCCTGCGGCTGGCGGACGGACGCGCGCTGCACGGCCCGCAGGCGGATCCGTACGCCACCGACGGGTATGTGACCGCCGTACGCCTGGACGGGGTGGCGTACGACGATCCGGCGCGGCTGATGACGGATCTGGGGTGGCCGCACTCGGGCGGCTTCGCGGCCGAACTCGGGCACAGTGCGGCGTCGCTGGCGCTCTCGCGGGCCGACCGGGAGTTTCCCCCGAAGGAGTGGCCGGACCACGACTGGGAGTGGGAGCAGCGGGTCGTCGACGGGCATCCCTTCCACCCCAACTGCCGTTCCCGGCCCGGTTTCTCGGCGGCGGAGCAGCTGGCGTACGGGCCGGAGCACCGGCCGGTGGTACGGCTGGAGACGGTCCCGGTCGCGGCCGGGGACTGTCTGCTGACCGGCGACTGGCCGGACGGACTGCGGGACGCGGGGCGGCTGTTGATCCCCGTGCACCCCTGGCAGCGCGCGCATGTCCTCAAGGGCGGTTCCGCCGTACCCTGGCGGGACGCGCATCCGCTGATGTCCCTGCGCACGCTCGCGCTGCCCGGCGGAGCGCATGTGAAGACCGCGCTCAGTGCCCGGCTGACCTCGTCGGTGCGGGACATCTCGGCGTACTCGATCGGCGCGGCGATGACGTTGTCGTCGTTCGCCACGGATCTGGCGTCGCGCACCGACGGACTCCTGCACATCACCCGCACGCTGGGCGCGGTGACCGCCGACTCACCTGATCTGGCAGCGCTGTTGCGCGAGTCGCCGCAGGCGTACGCGGCGCCCGGCGAGCGGGTCCTCCCGGTGGCCGCGCTGGCCACCACCGGCCTCCCCGGATCGCCGTCCTGGCTAGCGGAGTTCACTCGGCTCGCCCTGACCGTGGGGCTGCGGCTGCTGGACCTGGGCGTGGCCCTGGAGGCGCACGGCCAGAACCTCCTCGTGGTGCTCTCGGAGACCGGGGCACCCCGTCGGCTGGTCTACCGCGACCTGGCCGACATCCGCCTCAGCCCCGCCCGCCTCACCCGCCACGGCATCACCCCGCCCGAACTGACGGGCCGCCTGGTCACCGACGACGAAACGAATCTGCGCCGCAAGCTGTTCGGCTCCCTGGTCGCGGGCGCGCTGGCGGGCACGGCGGGTTCCGGTCCGGCCCTGGCCGCGGCCCTGGCGACGGCCGTACCGCGGCTGCCCGCCACCCCCGACCTGACGGCACTGCTCGAAAGCCCGCTGCCGGCCAAGGCGTTGACCCTGATGCGGCTGTCCCCGGAGGTGCCCGGGGACCAGTGGGCGGCCCTGCCGAACCCGCTCGCCGGCGTCCGGTGAACGCACCGACCCGCTGGTCGCCCTCCGTTGACCTGCCGGTCACTCTCGTTCAGGGCTCCGGACCTCGTTTTGGAGCCCGGCGCCTTTGATCAATAGGATCCGCCGATGATCAGAACACAACGGCCGGCGGCGGGAGTCTGCGCCCTGCTAGCCGCCCTGGCGGCCGGGATCGCGTTCCCCGGCCAGGCGGTCGCCGACGAGACCACACAGGCCGCTCCCAAGGTGGAGCTCGTGCTGGACGTCAGTGGTTCCATGCGGACGGCGGACATCGACGGCGGGACGCGGATGGCCGCGGCCAAGCAGGCGTTCAACGAGGTGCTGGACGCGACGCCCGAGGGGGTCCAGCTCGGCATCCGCACGCTGGGCGCCGACTACCGCGGCAACGACCGCAAGGAGGGCTGCAAGGACACCGCGCAGCTGTACCCGGTCGGCACGCTGGACCGCACCGAGGCCAAGACCGCCGTCGCCACGCTCTCCCCGACCGGCTGGACCCCGATCGGCCCCGCGCTGCTCAAGGCGGCCGACGATCTCCAAGGCGGCGACGGCACCCGCCGTATCGTCCTGATCAGCGACGGCGAGGACACCTGCCAGCCGCTGGACCCGTGCGAGGTGGCCCGCGAGATCGCCGCGAAGGGCGTCGGGCTGACCATCGACACGCTCGGGCTGGTGCCGGACGCCAAGACCCGCGACCAGCTCAGCTGTATCGCGGACGCGACCGGCGGCACCTACACCTCCGTCCAGCACAAGGAGGAACTGACCGACCGGGTCGGCCAGTTGGTGGACCGGGCGGCGGACCCCGTGGTCACGCCGGTGGCGACCGAGGGCACCGGGCAGTGCTCGTCCGCGCCCGCGCTGAAGTCGGGGCTGTACACCGACCGTGAGGAGTTCGGGCAGCAGCGCTGGTACAAGGTCGACGTCAGGCCCGGCCAGGAGCTGCGCGCTTCGGTGAGCGTCGCGGCCGACCGGGCCGTCAACTCCGACTACGGGGTGCTGCTGCGCGCGGTGACCGTGCACGGACGGGAGATCGTGCGCGGCGAGGCGTCGGGGCTGGGCCGTACGGATGTCATATCGACCGGGCTGCGGTACCCGAAGGCCGAGAGCGACGACGACGAGGACACCACCCCGGAGACCGTCTGCCTCCAGGTGACCAACTCCTTCTCGGCCGCGGCCGGGGTGAAGACCAGCCCCGGTCTGCCGGTCGAGCTGACGGTCGACGTGGTGGACGGGCCGTCGCAGGCGAGCGACGTCGCCTCCTTCGGTCTGGGCCGCGGCTGGTGGCTGCTCGGCGCCCTGGTGCTGACCGGTTTCCTCGCGGGTCTGCTGTGGGGCTGGGTGTCACGCTGGCGGGTCGCGGTCTGGAGGACCAACTGATGCGGATCACACGAGTGTTGAGCGCCGCCCTGCTGGCGGTGGGCGTTGCGGCGGGTCCGGCGGTCGCCGACTCCTCCCCTTCCCCGAGCGCCTCTTCGGACAGTGACGCGCCCACCCAGGCGGGCACGTCCTTCCGTACGGCGACCGAGATCGACCAGGGCCAGCAGGCTACGGCCAGCGGATCGACCGGTGACTACCTGTACTGGTCCTTCCCGGCCGACGCCGGCCAGCGCCCCGACGTCAGGGCGACGGTGAAGCTGCCCGACTCGCACGCGGCGCAG
Source organism: Streptomyces fuscichromogenes (assembly GCF_014645815.1). Taxonomy (GTDB): domain Bacteria; phylum Actinomycetota; class Actinomycetes; order Streptomycetales; family Streptomycetaceae; genus Streptomyces; species Streptomyces fuscichromogenes. Next base: position 9,524 of record NZ_BMML01000020.1, read on the forward strand.
ACCTGGCAGCTCGACGTGTACGACGGGCTGCGGCGCCGGCAGGCCTGTCAGTACGGCGCGCAGACCCGCACGGCCGCGCAGGGCACCGCCTCGGTGGAGCTGGCCTGCGTGATGCGTACCGTCCGGGCCTGGTCGGAGCCGTGGGCGAACGACCCGCTGCCCGGCACGTACTACATCCGGCTGACGGTGGTGGACCTGACGTCGGCCGACCTCGGTCAGCCGGTGAGTGCCGAGCTGAAGGTGGGCTCCAAGGACATCGGCGGCGCGGCGGCGGTGGACGGCTCGCTGGCGAAGCCGCTGGTGCCCGGGATCGCGGTCAGGTCCGAGTCGGACGAGGACAGTTCGTCGTCGACGAAGTCGGCGGTGCTGTCCTCCATCGAGCCCGACGACGGCTGGTCCTCCGGCTGGTGGACCGACCGCTGGGTGTGGACCGGCATCGGCGGCGTACTGGCCGCGCTGGCGGGCATCGGCGGGTACGCGCTGACGCGCGGGCACGGCCGGCCGCGGCGGGTGCCGCCGGGCGCCTGACCCCGTTCGCCCACTCGCCCACTCGCCCACCCGACCCGGTCACCCGAGAAGTCGAAGTCCGGGGTGGCGGCCAGTTGCCGCGCCACCCCGGAGTCGGCCGGGCCGACGGCTCAGGCCCGGTCTCACGCCTCCCGGAGCGCCTTGGCCGGCGTGCCGTCCCCCGTCACCGTCACCCGCCCCGCCCTCACCGCGTCCGGCAGTGTCAACTCGCCCCGGGCCAGGGCGGTACCGGTCTCCGTGTCGAGCAGCAGCCGGGCGTCCGGCTCCCGCGGTGCCGGGCCGTCGCCGTACACCGGGCCGTCCTCGGCACCGACGTGGAGGTGGAAGTGCCCCTCCCCCAGCCGCACTTCGACGAGTCCCGCGCCCTCCAGGGCCCGCAGCAGAGGCAGTGCGAACCAGTGCGCGCGCACCGCGTCGGTGGGCCTGCGCTCGCCCAGCTCCGGCTCCCCCCATCTGCCCAGCGCCTGCAGCACCGGCAGCAACTCGCGCCCCCGATCGGTGAGTTCGTAGACGTACGCCGCGGCCGGCGGGGGCAGCCGCCGCCTGGTGGTGATCCCGTCCCGCTCCATGTCCTTGAGCCGGGAGGCGAGGACGTCCGTGCTCACCCCCGGCAGATCCGCGTGCAGGTCCGTGTAGCGGCGGGGACCGGCGAACAGTTCCCGGACGATCAGCAGGGTCCAGCGGTCGCCGACGACGTCGAGGGCGCGCGCCGCGGAACAGTACTGGTCGTAGCTTCGGCGAGGTGACATGCGACGCAGTCTAGACAACATGTTGGACTTTCCAAGCTCCTACTTGGTAAAACCAAGCAACACGAGTTTCCGGAGGGGCGCATGGAGTTCCGGCAGTCCAACAAGCTCAGCGAGGTCTGTTACGAGATCCGCGGACCGGTGATCGAGCACGCCAACGCGCTGGAGGAGGCGGGCCACAGCGTGCTGCGCCTGAACACCGGCAACCCCGCGCTGTTCGGCTTCGAGGCGCCGGAGGAGATCCTCCAGGACATGATCCGGATGCTCCCGCAGGCACACGGCTACACCGACTCGCGTGGCATCCTCTCGGCCCGCCGGGCCGTCGCCCAGCGCTACCAGACCCTGGGTCTGGAGGTCGGCGTCGACGACGTCTTCCTCGGCAACGGCGTCTCGGAGCTGGTCTCCATGGCCGTACAGGCGCTGGTCGAGGACGGCGACGAGATCCTCATCCCCGCCCCCGACTTCCCGCTCTGGACGGCGGTGACCACCCTCGCCGGCGGCAAGGCGGTGCACTACCTCTGCGACGAGCAGGCCGAGTGGTACCCGGACCTGGCCGACATGGAGTCGAAGATCACCGACCGCACCAAGGCCGTGGTCGTCATCAACCCGAACAACCCGACCGGCGCGGTGTACCCCGAGGAGATCCTGGAGGGCATCCTCGACCTGGCCCGCCGGCACGGTCTGATGGTCTTCGCGGACGAGATCTACGACCAGATCCTGTACGACGACGCCGTCCACCACTCCACCGCGGCGCTCGCCCCCGACCTGGTCGTCCTCACCTTCTGCGGCCTCTCCAAGACCTACCGGGTGGCCGGCTTCCGCTCGGGCTGGATGGTCGTCACCGGCCCCAGGCAGCACGCCAAGGACTACCTGGAGGGCCTCACCATGCTGGCCTCCATGCGGCTGTGCGCCAACGCCCCCGCCCAGTACGCCATCCAGGCCGCGCTCGGCGGCCGCCAGTCCATCCGCGAACTCGTCACCCCCGGCGGCCGGTTGTACGAGCAGCGCAACGTGGCCTGGGAGAAGCTCAACGAGATCCCCGGCGTCTCGTGCGTCAAACCGAAGGGCGCCCTCTACGCCTTCGCGCGCATCGACCCCAAGGTCCACCCGATCCACGACGACGAGAGGTTCGTCCTGGACCTGCTGCTCCAGGAGAAGATCCAGGTCGTCCAGGGCACCGGCTTCAACTGGCCCGCCCCCGACCACTTCCGCATCCTCACCCTCCCGCACGCGGAGACCCTGGAGACGGCGATCGGCCGGATCGGGCGGTTCCTGAGCGGCTATCGGCAGTAGCCGTGGGGTGGTCGCCGGGGGCCGTCCGGGTATGCCCTCCCCATGACCCAGCGCCCGCTGCTCCTCCTCGACGTCGACGGCCCGCTGAACCCCTTCCGGGCCCGGTTCCTGCGGCACCGCGGGTATGTGACCCGCAGGCTGCGCCCCGCCGAGTGGTCCGCCCGCCAGCGGCCCGGCTCCCGCGCGCTGCGCCGGGGGCTGCGGGTGCGGCTGCATCCGGGGCACGGGGCCCGGCTGCTCGCGCTGCCGTACGAGCCGGCCTGGGCCACCACCTGGATGCACGAGGCCAACGAGATGATCGGGCCGGTCGTCGGGCTGCCCGAACTGCCCGTCATCGAGTTTCCGGAGCTGTTCGCGAAGGACCCGGACGGCCTCTACTGGAAGACCCGGACCGTCGTGGCGTGGGCGGCCGGGCGGCCGTTCGCGTGGGTGGACGACATGGTCACCGAACTCGACGTCCGCCATGTCGCCGAGCACCACGACGGCCCCGCGCTGCTCCTTCCGGTGGACCCGCGGCACGGTCTGCGGGCGCGTGAGTTCGCCGAACTGGAGCGCTGGGCTCTTAGCCTCTGACGTATGGCTGATGTCTTTCTCGTCCGGCACGGCGAGACCGAGTGGTCGCGGTCCGGACGGCATACCGGGTGGACCGACGTGCCGCTCACCGAGCACGGCAGGGACGAGGCGCGGCGGCTGGTGCCGTTGATCCGCTCGCACCGCATCGGCGCCGTCTTCGTCAGCCCGCTCCAGCGGGCCCGCGAGACCGCCGAGCTGATCGGGGTGCCCGAGGCCCGGGTGGACGCCGACCTGCGGGAGTGGGACTACGGCGGCTACGAGGGCGTGACCACCGTGGAGATCCAGCGCACCCGGCCGGGCTGGTTCCTCTTCAGGGACGGGGTCGCGCCCGGTCCGCCGGAGCATCCCGGGGAGACCCCGGAGCAGGTCGGGGAGCGGGCCGACCGGATGCTGGCCAAGGTGGGGGCGGCCCTCGCCAGCACGGAAGGGGTCGTGCTGCTGGTCGCCCACGGCCACTTCCTGCGCGTCCTGACCGCCCGTCGCCTCGGTCTGCCGCCCTCCGCCGGGGCCCTCTTCCAGCTGGCGACCGGGACCCTGTGCCGGCTGGGCACCGAGCACGAACGGCCGGTGATCGCGGGCTGGAACATCCGGCCGGGCGAGTAGCCGGACCGCGTTGTCGGACCCCGGTCGTAGGCTTCGGACAGGCCGCCCGTCAGGCGGTCGCGGACCACGGACCACCGGGGAGGAGCACCATGACCCGACCGCCCACCGCCGCGCAGCGACGGGTCGTCGACGCCGCCGACCCGGTGACCGGACGGCTGCGGGGCACGGCGGCGCAGCTGGCGGCGCTGGTCGGGCGCGGGCTCGCCTTCCGGCACCCGCGGCCGCCGCACGACCACTTCCTGACACCGGCGGGACACCGGCTGCGGGAGACACCCGCGCGGCCCCCGGCGGCCGCCGGAACCCCGACCCGGACGGACACCCGGGCGGAACCGGACGGCGTCTTCGCGGCGCGCGTCGGCGGCGAGGAGGCCGTCGGCACCGGGCCCGCCCGCGCCCGTGAGGTGCACAGCGCCTGGCAGGGCCTGCTCGAACTGCGCCGGATGACCAATCCCGACGGCGCCACGGACCGGCCGTGCGGCTGGGAGCGGGCACATCTGGTGCGGGCCGCCGCGCTCGCCCTGGAGGCCGCCGGGCAGCCGCCCGAGGGGCCGGACAGCCCCGGGTACCGGGTGCGGGGCACCCCGCAGCCGGAGGCCGTCGCGGTGCACGCCCCGGCCGGCGAGCCGCTGCGGGCGTGCGCGGCCACCCTGGAGCGGGCGGGCTGGCAGGTCGGCGAGTACACGGATCCCCGCGGCAGAACGCGCTATCTGCTGGCTTCGCCGCGCCGGGTGTGACGGGCGTGCCAGGATGCCGGCAAAGGATCAGTGCGCCGTACACGAGAAGGGGAAGTCGTGAGCGAACCGTATTCCGTCCGGGTGACCGTCCGTGGCTACGAGACCGATGTGCAGGGCCACCTGAACCAGGCGGTGTACATCAACTACGCCGAGCACGCCCGCTGGTCGCTGCTCCGTTCGGCCGGGATCAGCCAGACCCGGTTAGTGGGCCGGGGGGTCGGCCCGGTGGCGCTGGAGACGACGATCCGGTACCGGCGGGAGCTGCTCGCCGGTGACGAGGTCGACGTGACCTGCGCGTTCGAGTGGGGTGGCGGCAGGACGTTCCGGATGCTCCAGGAGATCGTCAAGGCGGACGGCACGCTGGCCGCCGAGGTCGAGGCGGTGGGCGGACTGCTGGACCTGAAGGCCCGGAAGCTGGTCGCCGACCCGCGCGCGATCTTCAAGGAACTCGTCACGGACCCGGAGCTGTTCGGGTTCTGAGCGGCGGCGGGCCGGCCGGCTCCGGTCCGGCTAGGCGTCCAGCAGTTCGGGCCGGTGCTCGGCGTCGTAGGCCGCCCGCGCCTTTGCGATGTGCCCGCGGTTGCGCTCGGCCCAGTCGGTCAGCCGCTGCAGGGTGCCGGGCAACTCCAGCGCCATCGGGGTGAGTCCGTACTCCACCCGTGGGGGCACGGTCGGATGCACGGTGCGGGTCACCAGTCCGTCGCGCTCCAGGTTGCGCAGGGTGAGGGTCAGCATCCGGCGGCTGATGCCGTCGATACCGCGCTCCAGCTCGGTGAAGCGCATGGGCCCGTGCGAGGCCGCGACCAGGATCTGGACGCTCCACTTGCCGGCCACCCGGTCGAGAACCTCACGGACCGGGCACGGGTGCGCGTCCACCACCCGGACGGTCGCATCGGTGTTCCGCTGGGACATCGATCCGCCTCCTCACGTCTCCCCCATGGTCACTCACCATGAACGACGCCGCAGATCGTGGGCCCGCCCCGGCGAGGGCGCCGCGACCGGGCCTCAGCCCGTCCCGAAGAGGCCCTTGTTGTCCGCGGCCCAGGCCCGGAAGGTCCGGGGCGGGCGGCCCAGCACCTCGGTCACGTCCTCGGTGAGCACCGCGTTGCCCCCGGCGCGCACGAACGCCAGGCCGGTCAGGGCGCTCTCCGCCCGGGTCTCGTCCATGCCCCAGGCCGTGCGGAGGAAGTCACGGCTCTGGTCCGGGGACAGGTCCCGGGTCGGGACCGGGCGGTGCAGGACCTCGGCGAGTACCGCCGCCTGGCCGGGGACGCTGATCGCCTCGGGACCGGTCAGGGTGTACGTGCGCCCGGCGTGCCCGTCGTCGAGCAGGGCCCGCACCGCCACCGCGGCGATGTCGCGCGGGTCGATCACGCCGGACGCGCCGTCCCCGGTCATGTTGGGCACCGGCTCGCCCGCGCGCAGGGCCGGCAGCCAGGTCAGCGTGTTGGAGGCGAACGACGACGGCCGCAGCACCGTCCAGGCGAGCCCGCTGTCCCGCACGGCCCGCTCGCCGGCCACGTGCCACGACCCGGACGGACCGGAGTCGGGGTCGCCGGTGGCGATGGCGGAGAGCTTCACGACCCGGTCGGCGCCCGCGGCCCGCGCCGCGGCGACCAGTGCCGCGTCCTGTCCCTCGTCGGGGCCGGGCGGCCGGAGCAGGAACACGGCCGTCACCCCGGCCAGCGCGGCGTCCAGGGACGCGGGGTCGCCGTAGTCCCCGCGCACCACCTCCACCCCGGCGTCCGCCCGCGCCCGCGCCGGGTCGCGGGTGAGCGCGCGCACCTTCGCACCACGCCCGGCCAGTTGTCGTACGACGTCGCTTCCGATGGTGCCCGTGGCACCCGTCACCAGAATCATGGGGTCCACGATGGGCCCGCCGGGGTGCCCGGCTCTTGGAAATTCCGGCACGGCCGGTCCGCCCGGACGGCGGGGCCGGTCGCCTACGGTGGAGGGGTGCCGATGACCATCGCCGAGCCGCTCGCGACCACCCCCGACGCGCTGCGCCCCTGGGTCGCCGAGGTGCGGACCATGGCCTTCGCCGACCCGCCCGAGGGGACGTTCGTCCAACTGCCGGACGCGGGCACCAGGGTGGTGCTGCGGGTGACCGGGGACGGGCGGCGGGACGTGCTGGCCGTCGGGCCGCGGGTGCGGGCCGCCTATCACGTGGGGAAGGCCCATATCGCCTGTGTGGAGCTGCGGCTCGCGCCGGGTGCGGCCAGGCCCCTGCTGGGTGTTCCGGCCGCCGGACTGGTCGGCCGGGTGGTGCCGCTGGACGCGCTGCCGGACGGGGTGGCCCGCCGGTTCGCGCGTGAGGTGCGATGGCTGGACCCGCGGGCGGCGCTGCCGCGCATCGCCGAGGTGCTTCCCGGACTGCTGTCGGAGCGGACGGACCCGGCCCGGACGGAGCTGCTGCGGGCCGGTGTCGACGCGCTGTCCGTGCGGCTGGACCGGACGCCCGCGCAGGTGCGGGACGTGGCCCGGGAACTGGCCGTCAGCGAGCGCCAGTTGCGGAACCTGTTCGCCGACGGCGTCGGTGTCTCCCCGAAGCACTACGCCCGGATCGACCGCGTCCGCACCGTCGCCGCCCGGGCGGGCAGCACCGGCTGGTCCGAACTGGCCGCCGCCACCGGCTACTTCGACCAGTCGCACATGACGACCGACTTCCGGGCCCTGATGGGGGTACCGCCCCGCTCGTTCTTCACCGGCCGCCTGCCCGCGACCACCCCGTGCCAGGCGATCCGACAGCCCTGACCCCCAACGCACGCTCGCGGTCCCACCTGCCGGGCGTACCCCCTTCCCGCAGTACCGTCATGCGCGCCGTGCCGGACGCGGCGCGGCCGCCACCCGGTCGCCCGGGGCCGGAGGCCGTCGGGAGCAGGGGGACGCCGATCAGGGTGACGAGCGGGTCGGCGACGATCACCACACCGCAGATGACCCGCAGGGTGGGTGATCGGGGTCGTGCGGGACGGTGGCCGGTCCCGGGCGGGCGCCGGCGTGGCGCGCGCCCGGGAGGCGGCCGCCGTGGACCCCGCTCGGGTCCACGGCCACCGACCTGGAGCCGTCCCTCCCGGCCGGAGCTCAAGTGCCGTAAAGAAAAGGGGGGTTTACCGCCCGGCGAGCTTCGCCAGCCGCTGTGCCTCGGTCCGCGTGGCGCGCGCGATCTCGTCCTCGTCGACGTGCAGCAGGCGGTCGTCCTCGACGATCTGACGGCCGTTCACGAAAGATGCGGTGACCGGGGCGGCCGCGCCGAGGACCAGGGCGGCCACCGGGTCGGCGATGGAGGCGTGGGCGAGGGTGTCCAGCCGCCAGAGCACCAGGTCGGCGAGCTTGCCGGGTTCCAGGGAGCCGATCTGGCTTGCCCGGCCGAGGACCTGGGCACCGCCGTAGGTCCCGAGGCGCAGCGCCTGGCGCGCGTTGAGCGCGGCCTCCTTGTGGCTGCCGAGGCGGTTGATGAGGAGGGCGTTGCGCAGTTCGGTGTGGAGTTCGCCCGACTCGTTGGACGCGGTGCCGTCGACGCCGAGGCCGACCGGGACCCCGGCGGCGAGCATGTCGGGGACGCGCGCGATACCGGCCGCGAGGCGGGCGTTGGAGGACGGGCAGTGCGCCACACCGGTCTTCGTGCGGGCGAACGCGGCGATGTCGGAGTCGTTCATGTGGACGCAGTGCGCCATCCACACGTCCTCGCCGAGCCAGCCGGTGGATTCGAAGTAGTCGGTCGGGCCCATGCCGAACAGCTCGTGGCAGAACTTCTCCTCCTCGACCGTCTCCGAGCCGTGCGTATGCAGCCGCACCCCGAGCCGGCGGGCCAACACAGCTCCCTCCCGCAGGAGTTCGGTGGAGACGGAGAAGGGCGAGCAGGGCGCGACGGCCACCTGGGTCATCGCGTCGAAGGAGGGGTCGTGGTGCTCCCTGACGGTCGCCTCGGTGGCGGCGAGGGCGCCCTCCAGGGTCTCGACGGCGAAGTCCGGGGGCAGCCCGCCGTCCTTCTCGCTGCGGTCCATGGAGCCACGGGCGAGGGTGAAGCGGACACCCGTCTCGCGGGCGGCGCGGATGATCGCGCCGGACAGGTCGCCGGAGTCCCTGGGATAGACGTAGTGGTGGTCCATCGCGGTGGTCACGCCGCCCCGGGCCATCATCGCGAGCGAGCCCTGCGCGGCCGCGCGGACCATGGGCTCGTCGATGCGCGCCCAGGTCGGGTAGAGCGCGACCAGCCAGTCGAAGAGGTTGTGGTCGGTGGCCAGGCCGCGGGTGATCCACTGGTAGTAGTGGTGGTGGGTGTTGACCAGGCCGGGGGTCACCAGGTGGCCGGTGGCGTCGATCCGGCGTACGACGTTCTCCAAACCCTCCGGGGCCCGGCCCGCGCCGAGCGACTCGATGCGGTTGCCGGCGATGACGACATACCCGTGCGCGTACTCGGTGTCGTGGGCGTCGACGGTTGCGATCGAGCAGTTCTCGATGACGGTGCGCTGGACTTCTGCTGCCATGACTCGTCCCTTTTCGCTGAGGGTTCGCCGGAGTGGGGAGGGCACGCCGGGACCCAGGTGGTCAGAGGTTGCTGAGGTCCACCGGGATCCGTGGCTCGCAGCCTTCCCGCAGGACCGTCGCCTCGATCAGGCCGTAGGGCCGATCGGCCGCGTAGTACACGGCACCGTCCTCGGTCGGGTTCTTCAGCCCGAACGGCTCCAGATCCACCAGGAAGTGATGCTTGTTCGGGAGCGAGAGACGGACCTCGTCGATCTCGGCGCGCTGCTCGACGATCCGGGAGCCCATCGCGTAGAGGGTCTGCTGGAGGGAGAGCGAGTAGGTCTCGGCGAAGGCCGCGAGGAGGTGCCTGCCCGTCTCCCGGTAGGAGGTCTCCCAGTCGGGCGCGGGCCGCTCGTCGTCGGCCCAGCCGAACCGCCAGCGGGCGGAGACCTCGGTGGCGAGGATCCGGTCGTACGCCTCGGGGAGCGTCGTGTACCTGTCCTTGACGTACCCCCAGAACTCCGAGTCCGTCGAGTTCAGTACGACGAGGTCCTTCAGTCCGGAGACGACCTCCCACGACGTGCCGTCATAGGTGATCTGGGCCAGCCTGGTCTCCCGGCCGGTGCGGGCGAAGGAGTGCGCGCCCTTTCCGCCGTGCTCGATCCGCTCCCAGCCGTACTCCTCGATCCGGATCCGGGCCCGGTGGATCGGCTCCTGCGAGGTCACGAAGTGCCGGGCCAGGTGGATGCCGAACTGCTCGGCGGACTCGATGCCGTGCTCCTGGGCGAACGCGTACACCGTGTTCTTGGTGGTGTCGGTCGGCAGCACGCTGGCGTTGGAGCCGGAGTAGTGGACCTCGTCCATGTCGCCGGAGAGCGACACCGACACGTTGAGGTCCCTGATGTGGTGGGTGGCGCCGTCCCGCGTGATCTTCACGACCCGGTTCTCGGCCTTGCCGTACTGGTTCTGTCCCAGGACGACAGGGCGGGCGGGGCGGGCGGGGCGGGAATGGTCGGTCATGTAGCTAGCTCCCTCGGTAAACGGAGTAGCCGAACGGGTTGAGCAGCAGCGGTACGTGGTAGTGCTCGCCCGGTACGACGGCGAAGGTGATCGCCACCTCCGGGAAGAACACGGCCGGTCCGCTGTCCCGATTCGCGGGGGCGTCCTGCTGCGCATCGGCTTGCTTCTTCTCGAAATACGGCTCCACGGCGAAGTCGAGCCGCACGTGTGTCGTCCCCTCCGGCAGGTCCGGCAGGTCCCTGCACCGCCCGTCGGCGTCGGTCGTGCCTGCACCGAGCGCCTGCCAGCCGGCCTCCCGGCCCGGACGGGCGGCGAGCCGGACGGCGACGCCCGCGGCGGGGCAGCCGACGCTGGTGTCCAGGATGTGGGTGGACACGGAGGCGGTGGTGCTGGTGCTCATGGCGTCAGGCGTCCTCTTCAGTCTGCTTCGACCAGCCGGCCGAGCCGGATACGGTTGATCTTGCCCAGCTCGGTGCGGACGATCTCCCACTCCCGCTCGGGCGGGTTGCCGATCCGCTCCCTGACCGCGTCCCGCATCTCCTCGCCGGTGCGGCCGGTGGCGCAGATCAGGAAGACATGGCCGAACCGCTCCTGGTAGGCCAGGTTGAGTTCGAGCATCTCCGCCCTGAGCTCGTCCGCGGCGCCGGCCATGCCGGCCTGCTCCCGGGCCGAGGCGGGGTCGCCCGGCGCGGGGCGGCCGATCGGCGGATGCCCGGCCATGGCCTCCGCCAGGTCCGCCGTGCCCAGCCCGGCCACGGCGGCGTCACTGGCGGAGTAGAGGGTCTCGGGGGTGGCGTAGGGGCGGGCGGCGAGCAGGCTCCGGGCCCATGCCGCGGCGGCGCACGCCTCGTGGAGGGCGGCGAGGGCCGCCTGCTCCTCCAGGGCGTTGAACCGGGCCAGGCCCGGGGGTGGGGACGTCGACGTCACGGGAGCCTCCGTGGCCGTGGCCGGCCTTCGTGCTGAACGGACTGCCGTCAGCTAACGCCCTCCGGAACCCGGCGTCAACACTTTGTTGAAAATTCCGCGTAACAACCCCCGGGCGCACCCCCGGCCCGTGGGTCAGTTCTCCTTCTCGCGGTTCAGGTAGTTGTAGACGGTGAAGCGGCTGACCCCCAGCGCGCTCGCCACGGTCTCCACACCGTGCCGTACGGAGAAGGCGCCCCGCGCCTCCAGTATGCGCACGACCTCCTGCTTCGCCTTGCGGTCCAGGTCGGCCAGCGGCTTGCCCTGCTTGCGCTCCATGGCGGCCAGGATGTGATCGAGGGAGTCCGCGAGCTGCGGCAGCCGTACGGCGACCGCGTCGACGCCCTCCCAGGCGAGCACGACGTCGTCGGGACCGGCCTCGTCGGGCGGGAGCATCTCCCCGCCCATGGCGTCGACCAGCGGCTTCACGGCGGTGATGAAGGGCTCGTCCCCGTTCCCGGTCACTTGGCGTCGCCCTCCCCCACCACGTTGAGCTGGAGCGAGATCCGGGTGGCCCCGGCCTCCAGGGCCCTGCGCAGCAGCGCGTCGACGGCGGTGAGCACGGCGTCGGAGCCGCCCTCCGCCGTGTTCCCGAACGGCCCGACGTCCACCCCGTCCAGCTGAGCACCCTCGATGACCTCACGGGCGACCAGCGCGTGCGCGGGTGCCTCGTCGAGATCGAAGGGCTCGGTCGTGAACTCCACTCTCAGTCGCATTGCGCCCCCAGAAAACGCGCCTCTGACCTGGGCTTCGGCCGACCGCCGCACAGCCGCGACATACCCCGGACCAGTCAGTTCCACCGCGACGGAGCCGCTGCGTCCGCCACGAGCCGACCCTAACCGACCAGGACGCCCCTGCGCCCGGTCAGCGGGTGCTCCACTTCTGGTTGTCCTGGCCGTTGCGGTCCCGGAGCTGGTGCCGCCGCCGCACACCGCGAGCTGGATCACCGCGCCGTTCTGCGAGGAGCCCCAGGCCACGTCCATGCAGAGGCCCGTCGAGCGGATCGTGCCGTCCGAACGGAGGTCCCACTTCTGCCAGTTCTTGCCGTTGCGGTTCCAGATCGCCGGCGGCGAGCCGTCCGCGCTGGTCATCGTGGCGGTGACCGTGGCCTCGGTGCCGGTGGTCCTCTGCTGGGAACTCCCTCCGGAGGACGCCTTCTCGGGTGCCTGACGGGCGTCCTGTCCGGCTCACCCGTCCTTGCGCAGGAAGCTCCGCAGCCGCCGCTCCGGCCAGGTGTTGATCACGTCGTCCCCGGTGAGCCAGCCGCGCTGGGCGGTACCGATGCCGTACCGCGTGTTGGCGAGGTGCGGGACGGCGTGCGCGTCACTGTTCACGGCGAACTTCACGCCGTGCCGGCGGGCCCGCAGGATGTCCTCGTCGCGCAGGTCGAGGCGGTGCGGGTGGGCGTTGATCTCCAGTGCCGTGCCGGTGCGGGCGCAGGCGGCGAAGACCGCGTCGAGGTCGGCGTCGATGCCGGGCCGCCTGCCGATGAGGCGGGTGGTGGGGTGGCCGATGATGTGGACGTACGGGTTCTCGCAGGCCCGCACGAGCCGCCGGGTCAGGTCGGCGCGGCTCTGCCTGAAGTGCGAGTGCACGGAGGCCACGCACAGGTCGAAGCCCGCGAGGAAGTCGCCGGGCCAGTCCACCTCGCCCTCGGGGCCGATGTTCAGCTCGGTGCCGTGCAGCAGCCGCAGTCCGCCGCGCCGGCCCTTGGTGGGGTACGTGCCGTCCAGCTCGCGGACCCGCTCCCGCTGGGCCAGCATCCGTTCGTCGGTCATGCGCTGCATGACCAGGTCGGGCGCGTGGTCGGTGACCGCGTAGTAGGCGTAGCCGTGCGCGGCGGCCGCCTTGGCCATCTCCTCCAGCGGGGCGAGCCCGTCCGTGAGGTCGGTGTGGGTGTGCAGGTCGCCGCGCAGGTCGGCCTCGGTGACCAGGTCGGGCAGTTCGTCGCGCAGCCCGGCCTCGATCTCGCCCCGGTCCTCGCGCAGGGTGGGCGGGATCCAGGGCAGGCCGAGCCGGGCGTAGACCTCCTCCTCGGTCCCGGAGACGACCTTCTCGCCGCTCTCGACGTCGAAGAGACCGTACTCGGAGAGCTTGAGCTTCTGGCGCACCGCGATCTCCCGGGTGCGGATGTTGTGGGCCTTCGAGCCGGTGAAGTACTGGAGGGCGGCGCCCCACGAGTCCGGCGGCACGACCCGCAGGTCGACGTTCAGACCCCTGCTGGTGCGCACGGACGTCTTGGTCCCGCCCTGCCCGATGACCTCGGTGACGTACGGCAGTTCGGTGAACACCCGCATGATCGGCGCCGGTTGCCGCGCCGCGGCGAGGATGTCGATGTCGCCGATCGTCTCGCGCATCCGGCGCAGCGAACCGGCGTACGTGCACCGTGCGCAGCCGGGCACCGCGGAGAGCGCTGCGACGACGTCCTCGGCCAGTTCCATGGCCACGTCGATCTGCACCCGCCCGCCGGCGGACCGGAGCAGTTCGATGCCGTGCCGGATGTTCTCCTCGGTCTTCGGCCCGAAGCCCTTGAGGTCGCGCAGCCGTTCGTCGCGCAGGGCGTCGGCGAGTTCCTCGACCGAGGAGACGCCCAGCTCCTCGTAGACCGCCATGGCCTTCTTCGGACCGAGGGTGGGGATGGCGGTCAGCCGCCGCACCCCGTCCGGGATCTTCGCCCGTAGTTCCTCGACGGCGGCCACGCTGCCGCGGTCGAAGTACTCACGGACCTTCTGGGCGATGGACTTCCCGACGTTCGGGATCTCCTGGAGCCCCTTGAGGTCGAGTGCGGAGACGTCGGCGTGATGGCCGCCGACCGCGCGTGCGGCCTTCTCGTAGACGCGTGCCCTGAACGCGTCTCCGCCGGTGATCGAGATGAGGTCGGCGTACTCCTGGAGCAGCGCGGCGACCTCGTCGTTGGAACGGGCCACGTCATCAGAGTACTTGACAGCCCTCCCCGACCACAGGCAGTCTTCCATTAAGCAGAAATATATTTCCACAATACGGAAACATCTACAGCAGGAGGGAGCGCCGACCCCGATGGGATTCGCAGCGCAGCGCTTCAACGTCAATCTGTCGATCCTCTTCACGGAACTCCCGCTCCTGGAGCGCCCGGCGGCCGCCGCGGCGGCCGGCTTCGGCGCGGTCGAGCTGTGGTGGCCGTGGGTCGGCTCGCCCACCCCCGAGCGGTCCGAGCTCGACGCGCTGAAGAAGGCGATCGAGGCCGCGGGCGTCCGGCTGACCGGCCTGAACTTCTACGCCGGGCAGCTGCCCGGCCCCGACCGGGGCGCGCTGTCGATCCCGGGTGAGGAGTCGGAGCGGTTCCGCGCCAACATCGACGTCGCGGCCGGCTTCGCGCGGTCGCTCGGCTGCACGGCGCTCAACGCGCTGTACGGCAACCGCGTCGAGGGCGTCGATCCCGCCGAGCAGGACGCGCTGGCGCTGGAGAACCTGACGCTCGCGGCGCGGGCGGCCGACGAGATCGGCGCGGTGCTGCTGATCGAGGCGCTGAACAAGCCGGAGTCACCGCGGTATCCGCTGGTGTCGGCACCGGCCGCGGTCGAGGTCGTCGACCGGGTCAACGAGGCGACGGGACTCGGCAACGCGCGCTTCCTGATGGACCTGTACCACCTGTCCATGAACGGCGAGGACCTGCCGTCGGTGATCGAGCGGTACGCGTCGAGGACCGGCCACGTCCAGATCGCCGACAACCCGGGCCGCGGCGCCCCGGGCACGGGGTCGCTGCCGCTGGCGGACCTCCTCGACGGGTTGCGGAAGGCCGGGTACGACGGCTGGGTGGGCCTGGAGTACAGGGCGGGCGACCGTCCGAGCGGGTCCGCCTTCGACTGGCTGCCGGTGGAACAGCGCGCCGCGCGTTGATGTGACCGTCTCCGGGGGCTGCCGCCCCCACACCCCCGCCTGGGCCTTCGGCCCCGTCCTCGAACGCCGGACGTGCTGCCTGACCGACGCTTCCAGAGAGGCACCCCCTATGAGCAACGCCCTCCCCAAGATCGCCTGGATAGGCCTCGGCATCATGGGCTCCCCCATGTCCGAGAACCTGATCAAGGCGGGTTACGACGTCACCGGCTTCACCCTGGAGCAGGAGAAGCTCGACCGCCTGACCTCCGCCGGCGGCAGCGCGGCCGACTCGATCGCCGAGGCCGTGCGGGACGCCGACGTGATCGTCACGATGGTGCCCGCGTCACCGCAGGTGGAGGCCATCGCCTACGGCCCGGACGGCATCCTGGAGAACGCCCGGTCCGGCGCGCTCCTCATCGACATGTCGTCCATCACCCCGCAGACCTCGGTCGACCTGGCGAGGGCGGCCGCCGAGAAGGGCATCCGCGTCCTGGACGCGCCGGTGTCCGGCGGTGAGGCCGGGGCCGTCGAGGCCGTGCTGTCCATCATGGTCGGCGGCGGGCAGGTCGACTTCGACGCCGCGAGGCCGCTCTTCGAGGCGCTGGGCAGGACCGTCGTGCTGTGCGGGCCGCACGGCTGCGGACAGACCGTGAAGGCCGCCAACCAGCTGATCGTCGCCGTGAACATCCAGGCCTGTGCCGAGGCCGTGGTCTTCCTGGAGAAGTCCGGCGTGGACCTGGCGGCGGCCCTCGACGTCCTCAACGGCGGTCTGGCCGGCTCGACCGTGCTGACGCGCAAGAAGGACAACTTCCTTCGACGCGACTTCAGGCCGGGCTTCCGGATCGACCTGCACCACAAGGACATGGGCATCGTGACGGACGCGGCCCGCGACGTCGGCGCCGCCCTGCCGGTCGGAGCCGTGGTGGCGCAGCTGGTCGCCTCCCTGCGCGCGCAGGGCGACGGCGGACTGGACCACTCGGCGCTGCTGCGCACGGTAGAGCGCCTGTCCGGCGCCCAGGTCTGAGCCGGCCCCGAGACTTCCGGGCGGCGCCGGTGCCGACACCTGTCCTGTCGCGCCCAGGCACCGGCACCGCCCGGAACCCACTTCGGAGAACCGGCTCCCCGGACGGACCGCGGCGGCGTGCGAGCCAGTGCGGTGGTGAAGGAACCGAGCGCTCTTCCCGACCAGAGGGAAGTCCGCCCCCGGCTCCGTCGCACCCGCCGCGGTCCCAGCCCCCTCCCCGAGCGCCGGATGCGGGACCGCCCGCATCCGGCGCCTCGGCGTGCGTTCCGGCCCCCGCCGCAGGAGCCTTGAGGCATGACAGCACATCCACCGACGAAGTTTCCGCACATCGTCGTGCACGCGCCGGCTCTGGACGGCTCCCGTCGGGTGACCGAGGGCGACGTGACCCTGGGGATCGCCTCCCACCTCGACGACGTGGTCGAGATCCTGCGGATGGCCGACCTGGACCGGATCGAGGTCGAGGAGAGCGACCTCATCGAGTGGCAGGGCGGCGGCCCGGACGACTGGCCGGGCCTGTCCGAGCACCCCGAAAGCTGACGCACCGGTACGAACGGGCCGGCCGATCCTCAGATAAAGCTCTGAATTGTGTTCAGCATGCTTCAACCGCCCCAGTCCTGGGGCATATTCAGGTCATACGGTGCCCGCCGGCACGGGGGCGGCGGGCACCGGAACTCAGACCTTCAGTGTCCTGATCGACGTCGGGGCGTGTGCCGGCTCGGTCGCGATCTCCTCGAACTCGACGACGTTCGAGATGTCGTTGGTGGTCGACATGGAGATGTTCGTGACCCTCTCCAGGATCACCTCGACGACCACCGGCACCCGGTGCTCGGCGGCCAGCTTCCCGGCCGACTCGAAGGCCGCGCCCAGTTCCGCCGGGTCCGTCACCCGGATCGCCCTGCACCCCAGGCCCTCGGCGACCTTGACGTGGTCGACGCCGTAGACGCCCAGCTCGGGCGAGTTGATGTTCTCGAACTCCAGCTTGACCTGGAAGTCGATGTCGAACGCCCGCTGCGCCTGGCGGATCAGGCCGAGGTAGGCGTTGTTGACCAGGACATGGACGTACGGGATCTTGTGCTGCGCGCCGACCGCCAGCTCCTCCAGCATGAACTGGAAGTCGTAGTCGCCGGAGAGGGCGACCACGGACGCCTCCGGGTCGGCCCTGGCGACGCCCAGCGCGGCCGGGATCGTCCAGCCAAGGGGACCGGCCTGGCCGCAGTTGATCCAGTGCCGGGGCCCGAAGACGTGCAGCAGTTGGGCGCCGGCGATCTGCGAGAGGCCGATCGTGGAGACGTACCGGGTCTCCGGGCCGAAGGCCTTGTTCATCTCCTCGTAGACACGCTGCGGCTTGATGGGGATGTCGTCGAAGTGGGTACGGCGCTGGAGCGTCGCCCTCCTCTCCTGCGCGGCGGCGGCCCAGGCGGAGCGGTCGGGCAGCCCGCCGGTCGCCTTCAGCTCCACCGCCACCTCGACGAGCAGCTCCAGGGCCGCCCTGGCGTCGGAGGCGATGCCGTAGTCCGGGGCGAAGATCCGGCCGATCTGGGTGGGCTCGATGTCGACGTGGACGAACGTCCGGCCCGCCGTGTAGACGTCCAGCCTGCCGGTGTGGCGGTTGGCCCAGCGGTTGCCGATGCCGAGCACGAAGTCGGACTCCAGGAAGGTCGCGTTGCCGTAGCGGTGCGAGGTCTGCAGGCCCACCATGCCGGCGTTCAGCTCGTGGTCGTCGGGGAGCACGCCCCAGCCCATCAGGGTCGGCACGACCGGGATGCCCGTCAGCTCGGCGAACTCGACGAGGAGTTCGGCGGCATCCGCGTTGACGACCCCGCCGCCGGCCACGATCAGCGGGCGCTCGGACGCGTTCAGCATCCGGATCGCCTTCTCGATCTGGGCGCGGGTGGCGGCCGGCCTGTAGACCGGGAGCGGTGCGTACGTCTCCGGGTCGAACTCGATCTCGGTGAGCTGCACGTCGATCGGCAGGTCGATCAGGACCGGGCCGGGGCGGCCGGAGCGCATCAGGTGGAAGGCCTGCTGGAAGACGCCCGGGACCTGGGCCGCCTCCAGCACGGTGACCGCCATCTTCGTCACCGGGGCGGCGATCGAGGCGATGTCGACGGCCTGGAAGTCCTCCTTGTGGAGCACCGCGGTCGGCGCCTGGCCGGTGACGCAGAGGATCGGAACGGAGTCGCCGGTGGCCGAGTACAGCCCGGTGATCATGTCGGTGCCGGCCGGACCCGAAGTGCCCACACAGAGGCCGATGTTGCCGGGGCGGGCACGGGTGTACCCCTCGGCCATGTGCGCGGCGCCCTCGACATGGCGGGCGAGGGTGTGCCGGATGCCGCCGGAGGCCTTGAGCGCCGCGTAGAAGGGATTGATCGCCGCGCCGGGCACCCCGAACGCATCGGTGACGCCCTCCCGCCTGAGGATCTCAACTGCCGCGCGGGCAGCGGTCATAC
The DNA here is from genome assembly GCF_014645815.1 of Streptomyces fuscichromogenes. GTDB lineage: Bacteria > Actinomycetota > Actinomycetes > Streptomycetales > Streptomycetaceae > Streptomyces > Streptomyces fuscichromogenes. The sequence goes on from NZ_BMML01000020.1 coordinate 27,780, forward strand.
GAGCCATCGAGAACTCCTGCTTTCGACTGTCGGATGCCTGCTCCCGGCGCGCCCCGCGGTGAGCATAATTCCGCATTACGGAAAATAAATTCTACGATCTGAAATCAATGTAGGTGTGGTGACGAACGTCGTCAAGGGACGGACAACCGGGCCCGGACGGGAGCACCATGGGACGGCTGAACCGACGCGATGCCTGAGGTGGGGCCATGTCCGAGAGCGTGCCGATGCGCTGTCCGGCCTGTCGGCGCGAGCACGTCTACACCGCGCCGTCGTACCCCTGCGCCTGCGGCGCGCCGGTCACCCCGGACCTCGACGGCACCGCCGAGCCGACGCCGGTGGCCCACCGCGCCTGGGACGCGGACTGGGTGACGGTGAGCTGCGGGTCCTGCGGACGGCAAGACCAGTGGCCGCAGCCGGAGCTGGGCTGTGCGTGCGGGGCGGTGCTGCGGATCGCGGTGGCCGGCGGCGGGTCCGCGCCCCCGCCGGGCCCCGAGCCCCGAGGCGCCTTCCATCCCGTGACGATCCGCACCGCCCGTGACGCGGTCACCGCGGCCGCGCTGTACCTGCGCTGGCTCGGCTACCGGGACATCCGCCGCGCCGACCAGCGGCCGCCGTCCGGCATCGGGCTGGCCGCCCGGGGGCTGGTGGCCCAGGTGGACCCGACCGTGCAGCAGGCCTCGCGGCGGGACGTGGAGTGCCTGTGGCTGACGGCGATGACGGAGGACTCGGGGTGCGTGTACTTCTCCCTCGCGGGATACGCCGAGGAGGCCCGGGAGCGGGCCGACGCGCTGGGGGTGCCGTTGTTCGTGCTGGACTTCACGGGGACGCCGCAGCCGGTTAACAGGAGCGCCGATGAACTGCGTGGCTCGGGTGGGTGATTCGGCTGGGGCCGGTGGGGGCTGGTCGCGCAGTTCCCCGCGCCCCTATGGGGCGCTGCTGTAGGTCTCCCTCAGTTCGATCTTGCGGACCTTTCCCGAGACCGTCATCGGGAAGTCGGTCAGGATCTGGAGCCGGCTCGGCACCTTGTAGTGGGCCAGGCGGCCCTCGCAGAAGGCGCGGAGTTCCTCCAGGGTCGGCGGGTCGGCCGGGTCGGCCGGGATGACGCAGGCCAGGACCTCCTCGCCGTAGCGCTCGTGCGGCACGCCGACCACCTGGACGTCCCGGATCCCGGGGTGGGCGTAGAGGAACTCCTCGATCTCGCGCGGGTAGACGTTCTCGCCGCCCCGGATGATCATGTCCTTGATGCGTCCGACGATCTCGACGTACCCGTCGTCCCGCATCATCGCCAGGTCACCGGTGTGCATCCAGCGCCCGGCGTCGACGGCCTCCGCCGTCTTCTCCGGCTCGTTCCAGTAGCCGAGCATCACGCTGTAGCCCCGGGTGCACAACTCACCCGACGTGCCCCGGGGCTGGGTGACACCCGTGGCCGGGTCGACGACCTTGACCTCCAGGTGCGGCAGCACCCGGCCGACGGTGCCGGTGCGGTGTTCCAGGTCGTCCTCGATCCGGGTCTGCAGCGAGACCGGGGACGTCTCCGTCATGCCGTAGCAGATGGAGACCTCCGCCATGTGCATCTCGGCGACCACCCGTTTCATCACCTCGACCGGGCAGGGCGAGCCCGCCATGATGCCGGTGCGCAGGGACGACAGGTCGTAGGTCGCGAAGCCGGGGAGGTTCAGCTCCGCGATGAACATGGTCGGGACGCCGTACAGCGAGGTGCAGCGCTCCTGCTGGACCGCCTCCAGGGTGGCCTGCGGCTCGAAGGACGGGGCCGGGATCACCATGCAGGCGCCGTGCGAGGTGGCGGCCAGGTTCCCCATCACCATGCCGAAGCAGTGGTAGAAGGGGACCGGGATGCAGATCCGGTCCTGCTCGGTGTAGGCGACCGACTCCCCCACGAAGTAACCGTTGTTGAGGATGTTGTGGTGGGAGAGCGTGGCCCCCTTCGGGAAGCCGGTGGTGCCCGAGGTGTACTGGATGTTGATGGGGTCGTCGCAGGACAACTCGGCCGTACGGGCCGCCAGTTCGGTGGCCCTGTCGGCGGTGCCGCGCGCGGTCAGGGCGTCCCAGCTCGGGTCCCCGATGTACACGGTCTCCCGCAACTGCGGGCACCTGCCCCGCACTTCCTCCACCATCGCCCGGTAGTCGCTGCTCTTGTGCCGGAGCGAGGCGAACAGCAGGGAGATCCCGGCCTGGTTGAGGACGTACTCGACCTCGTGGGTGCGGTAGGCCGGGTTGATGTTGACCATGATCGCGCCGATCCGGGCGGTGGCGTACTGCACCAGTACCCACTCGGCGCAGTTGACCGCCCAGATGCCCACCCGGTCACCCTTGGCGACCCCGGTCGCCAGCAGCGCGTACGCCAACCGGTCGACGTCGGCGGCGAATCGGGCGTACGTCCAGCGCCTGCCGGTCGGCAGGTCCACCAGCGCCTCGCGGTCCGGCCAGGCCGCCACCGTCCGGTCCAGGTTCGCACCGATGGTGTCGCCGAGCAGCGTGGTGCCGCTCGTGCCGTGCGTGTACGACGAACTCACCGGAAGTCCTCCTCGCGGTACTCGTCGGCCGAGCCGGCGGCCGTGGCCTCGCGCAGCTCGATCCGCCGGATCTTGCCGGAGACGGTCTTGGGCAGCGGCGCGAACTCCAGCCTGCGGATGCGCTTGTACGGCGCGAGGATCTGCCGGGAGTGCTCGAAGAGGACCTTCGCCGTGTCCGGGCCCGGCTCCCAGCCCGCCGCCAGCACGATGTACGCCTTGGGCACGGCGAGGCGCAGCTCGTCCGGCGCCGGGACGACGGCCGCCTCGGCCACCGCCTCGTGCTCCAGGAGCGCGCTCTCCAGCTCGAACGGGCTGATCTTGTAGTCCGACGCCTTGAACACGTCGTCCGCACGGCCGACGTAGGTGATGTAGCCGTCCTCGTCGCGGGAGCCGATGTCCCCGGTGCGGTAGTAACCGCCGGCCATCGCCTCCGCCGTCCGGTCCGCGTCCCCGTGGTATCCCGTCATCAGGCCCACCGGCAGCGCCGACAGATCGAGCGCGATCTCGCCCTCCGGCGCACCCGACGCGCCCGACACCGGATCGAGGAGCTCCACCTTGTACCCCGGGCTGGGGCGGCCCATCGAGCCCGTCTTCAGCGGCTGGCCCGGACTGTTGGAGACCTGCACGGCCGTCTCCGTCTGCCCGAACCCGTCCCGGATGGTGACGTGCCAGGCCCGCCGTACCTGCTCGATCACCTCGGGGTTGAGCGGTTCGCCGGCCGCCACCACCTCGCGGGGCGGCGTCCGCAGCTGGCTCAGATCGGCCTGGATCAGCATCCGCCACACCGTCGGCGGAGCGCAGAAGGACGTCACCCCGTGCCGGTCCATCTCGGCCATCAGCCGGCCCGCGTCGAAGCGCGCGTAGTTGTGGATGAAGACCGTCGCCTCGGCGTTCCACGGGGCGAAGAGGTTCGACCAGGCGTGCTTCGCCCAGCCCGGCGAGGAGATGTTCAGGTGCACGTCGCCGGGCTTGAGGCCGATCCAGTACATGGTGGCCAGGTGCCCGATCGGGTACGAGGTGTGGGTGTGCTCGACCAGCTTGGGGCGGGCGGTGGTGCCCGAGGTGAAGTACAGCATCAGCGGGTCGTCGGCGAGGGTGGGCCCGTCGGGCACGAAGCCGGCCGACGCGGTGTACGCGTCCTCGTACGGCTCCCAGGCGCCCGCCTGCGCCGGCGGCGGCCCGCCCACCGCGATCCGGGTGTACGTCCCCGGCACCTCGGCGAACTTGACCGCGTCCTCGGCGCGCACGAGGACGTGCTTCACCCGGCCCCGCTCGACGCGGTCGCGCAGGTCGGCCGGGCCGAGCAGCGGGGTGGCCGGGATGACCACGGCCCGCAGCTTCATCGCGGCCAGCGCGGTCTCCCACAGCTCGGCCTGGTTGCCGAGCATGACCAGGATGCGGTCCTCCGGCTCGACGCCTCGCGCGCGCAGGTGGTTCGCGACCCGGTCGGAGCGCTCGGACAGCTCGGCGAAGGACAGCTTCGTCTCACCGCCGTCCTCCTCGACGATGTGCAGGGCGGTGCGGTCGTTGCCCTCGGCGATGACGTCGAACCAGTCCAGCGCCCAGTTGAAGTGGTCCGGGCGCGGCCAGGCGAAGCCCTCGTAGGCGGTGGCGTAGTCCGTACGGTGTTCCAGCAGGAAGTCCCGTGCCCCGCGGAAGTCCTCCGTCGCACTCGTCATACGCGTCTCCTTCAGTACCGGACCATTGCCGGACGGCTCTCTGGCATCGTGTAATCCGTGATGCAGGTCTCACTACCCCCGAACGGGGGTGTGGACAGCACAAGGCCGGGGTCGAAGGGGCAGGACAGGTGGCAGCAGAGGTCGCGGGGGCGGTGGAGATTCGCGGTGCGCTGGCCAGACTCCGGCGTGCCACCGGGCTGCCGATCGCCTTCGGCGGGCTGGTCGAGGCGGGCCGGCCACGGGTCCGGATCAGCGAGCTGACCGGCACCAACACGGCGGCGCTGCGCTCGCTCGCGGTCACCTCCGGGAACGGCCTGGGCGGCAGGGCGGTCGCCCTGGCCCGCCCCTGCGCGGTCGTCGACTACTCGGTCTCGCGGCAGATCAGCCACGAGTACGACATCCCGGTGGCGGCCGAGGGCATCCGCTCGGTACTCGCGGTGCCGGTGGTGGTACGGCGCCGGGTGCGGGGCGTGCTGTACGGCGCGCTGCGCACCGCCCAGCCGCTGGGCGACCGCACGCTGGGCGCGGCGGTGGCGGCGGCCCGGGACGTGGAGCAGGCGCTGATCGTGCAGGACGAGGCCAGGGGGCTGCTGGCGGCGGCGCGGCCGGAACCGGCCGTCGTACCGGACGCGGGGGCCGCCTGGGAGCAGGTGCGGGAGGCGCACGCGGCGCTGCGGGCCCTGGCGCCGCGGATCGCCGACCCGCAGCTGCGCGCCGAACTGCTCACCGCCTGCGGCCTGTTGACCGCGCCGGCGCCGGAGGCCGAAGCGGTGCTGGCGCCCAGGGAACTGGATGTGCTGACGTGGGTGGCGGCCGGGGCGACCAACGCGGCCGTGGCCGAACGGCTGGGGCTGCGGCCCGAGACCGTCAAGGGCTATCTGCGTTCGGCGATGCGGAAGCTGGGCGCGCACACCCGGGGGGAGGCGGTGTCGGCGGCTCGTCGGACGGGGTTGTTGCCATAGCGGAGGGGACCCATTCCATTCATGCGGACGCGCAGTGAATTGCCATCTGCCAAGCCCCTGTTATTTCCCTCACCACGTCGTTCGGCCGGATTTCAGGGTTCATTGCCTAGAATTTGGCCCGGACACGCCACACGAGGGGAGCGGTGACCGTGCGACGGGACTTCCAGGAGCCTGCCCGATGCCGCCCCGACCTGGTCATCGGCCGGGCGGAGCTGGTCGCGGCCGCCCGGGAGCAGCTCGCCGCGGGCGGCAGCGTCCTCCTGCACGGGCCCGCCGGAATAGGAAAATCGACCGTCCTGCGGGCGCTGGACGCGGAATACGCCGGTACCGCCCGCACCGTGTTGCGCTGCTCGGCGACCGAGTCCGAATCCCATCTGCCCTTCCTCGCCCTCGCCGACCTCTTCGGTCTGGTCCTCGACGACGTCGCCGGCCACCTGCCGGCCGCCCAGCGCACCGCGCTGGAGTCGGCGCTCACCGGCCGCGGCGAGTCCACCCTCCAGCGCGACGGCCTCGCCCTGCGCCTGGCGGTGCTGTCCGCGCTGCGCGCACTGGCCGCCGAGGGGCCCGTACTGATCGTCGCCGACGACCTCCAGTGGCTGGATCCGGCCAGCGCCGAACTCCTCGGCTTCGCCGCCCGCCGGCTCGGCGGCACCCCCGTCCAGCTGCTGTGCGCGGTCCGCACCGAGGGCCAGGAGTACGACCGCCACCTACGCGCGTCGCCCCCGGACACCGTCGCCGTCCGGCTCGGCCCGCTCACCCGCAGACAGGTCTCCGAACTCCTCGACCACCGCGGCCACGCCGGGCTGACCCGTTCCACGGTCCGCGAGATCCACCGCACCAGCGGCGGAAACCCGCTGTTCGCCCTGGAACTCGGCCGCGCCCTCGCCGAGAACCCGACCCCGCCCCGCCCCGGCGAGCCGCTGCCGGTGCCGACCTCGCTGCGCGCCCTGGTGCTCAGCCGCCTCGACATGCTCTCCGTCGAGGCCCGCCGCACCCTGCTGGTGGCCAGCGCCGGCGCCCGCCCCACCCAGGCCCTGCTGCACGCGGCCGGCCGGGAGAACGCCGAGGCCGAGTGCGCCCAGGCGGCCGAGCTCGGGCTGCTGGCGACCGAGCCGGAGGAGCCCGCCGTACGCTTCGCGCACCCGCTCATCTCCGCCGCGCTGTACGCGGAGGCGCCCGCGCAGGAGCGCCGGGCCGCGCACGCGGCGCTGTCCACGGCCGCCTCCGACCCGATCGAGCGGGCCCGGCACCTGGCCCTGGCCACCACCGGCACCGACCCGGAGGTCGCCGACCGGCTCGCCGAGGCCGCGACCGAGGCCCGGGACCGGGGCGCGCCCTCGGTGGCAGCGCAGATCGGCCTGCTGGCCGCCCGGCACACCCCCGCCGACCACACGCCCACCCCGGACGAGCGCCGGCTCCAGGCGGCCGAGGACGCGACCGGCGCGGGCGAGATCGACCTCGCCCAGGACATCGCCCGCGAGGTGCTCACCCACGCCACCCGCCCGGCGGACCGGGTACGGGCCTGGATCCTGGTGATCGACTCCGCGGGCCACACCATGACCGAGGTCGACGCGGCCTTCCCGCACGCTCTCGCCGACGCCGGCGACGACCCGCGGCTGCTCGGCAAGGTCCACTACCAGCTGGCCTGGCGGGCCCTGATCGTGGGCGGCGACTTCACCGAGGCCCGGCAGGCGGCGGCGCACTCCGCCGACCTCGCGGCCGAGGGCGGCGACCGGCGCACCGAACTCCTCGCGCTCTCCCTTCAGGCCCAGGTGGAGACCCTGATGGGCCATCCGGCGGCGCCCGCCACCATCAAGCGCGCCCTGAAGGAGCCCCAGGACCCGAACGTGGCCTGCCACCACAACGGGGCGGGCAGCGCCCGGTTCCGCTGGCTGGTGATGGGCGACCAGCTGGCCGAGGCCCGGAACACCGTCACCGCGCTGCTGCGCGAGGTGCGCCGGCGCGGGCAGGTGGAGAGCGAGGTGCACTTCCTGCGCGGGCTCGCCGAGACCGAGCTGCGCTCCGGGCACTGCGGCCGCGCCCTGGACCTGGCCCGGGAGGGGCTGCGGCTGGCCCACGACTCCGGGATCGGCGAGACCGCCTCCGCGATGCTCACCTCGCTGGCCGAGGCGTCCGGCGGGGACGTGGACCGGGGCCTGGCGCTGGCCCGGGAGGCGGTGGAACACGCCGAGCAGGACGGCGACACCATGTACCTGTCCAGAGCCCTGGGCGCGCTCGGATACGCCCAGTTGGTGGCGGGCGATCCGGCGGGCACGGTCCGCTCGCTGCGCCGGGTGCGGGAGCTGGAGCAGAGCCTCGGCATCACCGACCCAGCCCGCGGCCGCTGGCAGGGAGACCTCGCCGAAGCACTCGTCCGGGTGGGTGAACCCGCGGAGGCGCAGGACGTCATCGACGTCACCCGGGAGCATGCGCTCAGACTCGGCCGGGAGAGTGTGCTCGCCGCCCTGGACCGGGCCGAGGCGCTGGTCCGGGCGGCGCACGGGGAACACGACGCGGCCGTCGCCCTGCTGACCGCGGCTCAGGACGGGTTCGCCAAACTGGGCTACGGCCTGGAGGAGGCACGGGCCGCGTTCGCGCTGGCCGCGCTGCGCGAGAGGCGCTCCCCCGCGGCGTTCGACGAGGCCACCCGGCTGTTCCGGCGGTGCCGGGCGCTACCGTGGCTGCGGCAGGTGGACGACGCCGTCTCGGTACCGGAGCCGCCCGTGGAGACACCGGCCGAACCGGCCGTCCTGGACGGGCTGGCCGCGATGGAGCGTCAGGTCGCCGCGCTGGTCATGGAGGGCGCCACCAACCGGGAGATAGCCGCCCGGCTGTTCATCAGCGTCAAGACGGTGGAGGCCACGCTCACCCGGGTCTACCGCAAGCTGGGCATCCGATCGCGCGTGGACATAGTCCGTTTGGCCGCAGGGCGACGCGCGAAGTGAGAGCGCTCCCGGTTAACTGAGGCGGACCGAGGGTTTTCCCTCCCCCATCCCCCTAGGGGGTTCCCTCATTGGGAGGGTGGGGTTCCGGGTCCTAGCTTATGGATGTGCCGCTCGCCCGGGCATACGGGGGTCGGTCCCGCGACCCCCGTGCTGCACCCCCCACACCCGCGCGACCCCCACCGGCAACCCCCACTGAGGAGACTCATGTTCGGGCACCACCGCGCAAGAAAGACCGCCGCAGTCCTGGTGGCCACCGCCGCCGCCGCGGCGACCGCGCTGATCGCGTCCCCCACCGCGTCAGCCGCCCCCCAGCCGATCGTCGGCGGAACGACCACCACGACGACGGCGTACCCGTTCATGATGCAGATCACGGACGCGTCCGGCAGCCAGTTCTGCGGCGGCACCCTGGTGTCGGCCACCAAGGTGGTGACCGCCGCGCACTGTATGGAGGGCGAGTCCACCAGCAGCGTCCGCGTGGTCGGCGGCCGGACGAACCTGAACGGCACCAACGGCACGGTGAGCCGGGTCAGCAAGATCTGGATCAACCCGGACTACACGGACGCCACCAACGGCGACGACGTGTCCGTCCTGACGCTCTCGACGGCGATGTCGTACACCCCGGCGTCGTACGTGACGTCCTCCCAGACGAGCGTGTACGCGGCCGGCACCACGGCCCGCATCCTCGGCTGGGGCACCACCTCGGAGAACGGCAGCTCCTCCAACCAGCTGCGGACCGCGACCGTCCCGATCGTGTCCGACTCCAGCTGCAAGAGCTCCTACGGTTCGGACTTCGTCCAGACCGACATGGTTTGCGCCGGATACACGTCCGGTGGCACAGACACCTGCCAGGGCGACAGCGGCGGTCCCCTGCTCATCGGGGGCGTCCTGGCAGGGATCACTTCCTGGGGAGAGGGGTGCGCGGAGGCCGGTTACCCGGGTGTCTACACCCGGCTGACCACCTTCTCGGACCTGGTGACCACACAGGTCAACTCGTAACCAGAAGACCTCCCGGGGATCCCTCGGGTGAGTGACCGGGGGGCGTTGCGGGCTACCACGAGCAGCCCGCAGCGCCCCCTATCCACGTGTCCCGGCCCGACTGCTCGCCGGCGGTGAGTGCACCCGCCGCGTCCCGGCTGTCGGCCGGGACCTCGTGTGTCCGGCCGCCCGCACGATCCCGCCCGCGCTCCGGAGCACGGGGCGACCGCGGCCGGGAAGCGGATCCCGTCCGCTCATCGGCCGGCCCGGGGTACGACGGTCCCGAACCGGATGTCGTGGTGCGCACCGGGGTGCAGGGTGGCCAGCATCCGAGCGCCCTCCGCCAGGATCGCGTCCCGCTCCGCCGCCCGGTTCCGCCGCCCTCGCCCCTCCCCCGGCCCGAAGGTCTCGATGACCAGGGCGTCCTCCGTCAGCTTCCACACGCCGGCCAGGAAGCCGTCGACGAGCAGGGTGCGGAAGGCCTGGTTGCCCTGCCAGGCGCGGCCGTGCAACTCGGGCGGGACGACACGGGTGCGGTCGGCGTGGGAGAGGAGAAGGTTGTCGAACTCGGGGAGGAAGCGGGGCGGGGCCGGGGTCCCGGGGTCGGGACGGGGCGCGTCGGGAAGGTCGAAGAGCTCGACGCCGGTCTCGTCCCGGAAGGTGAGGAGGCGGGGCCGCAGCCGTTCGAAGGCCGCACGGAGCCGGGTCAGTCCGGCCCAGGCCTGCATGTCCCTGACGGAGGCCGGGCCGAAGGCGGCGAGGTACCGCAGGACCGTGGCGTCGACGGCCTCGGTGGCGTCGGGGGCGTCGGGGGCCTCGGGGGCCTCGGGGGCCGCGGGACCGGGTGTCGGCTCGCCGGACCGGCCCAGCCAGTGCTCGGCGGTGGTGAGGGCGACCTGCCCGGACCGCCCCCACAGTCCGCGCGGGGTGACCTGGACGAGGGGCAGGGTGCAGCGGGCGGCGACGGCGAGGGACTGCGGGTCGGCGTCGGGCCACTCGGCGCGCAGCGCCTCGCGCAGCCCGGCCATGGTGCGCGGCTCGGCCTCGACCAGGTCCCGGGCGAGCGCGGCGAGCCGGTCCAGGTCGACCCCGGCCAGGCCCTTGCGGAAGGCCGTCAGCTCCCGGGTCCGGGCGGGCTGGACGAGCGGGCGCAGGGTCAGCGCGTCGGCGGCGGTGTGGGTGTGGATGGTCGACCGCAGGGTGACGATCCGTACCACCTCCCGGTCGGCCATGAGCGCGGAGAGCGACTCCGGGGCGAAGCCGTCGAGGCGGGCGGCGAGGGCGTAGTACGGCGGCCTGACGTTCTGCGCCTGGAGGCCGACGAGGTGGGCCACGGCCTCCTTCGCCGGGCGGGACGAGCGGCGGAGCAGGAGCTGACGGTCGAGGGTGGCGCGGTTGAGGGCACGGGCGCCGAGTACCGGGCCGGGCGGCTGCTTCGTCATACCGGGCACGCTAACGCCGAATGCGGACAGATCCTGTCCGCATCTCTCACCGAATCCCGTCCCGGATTCCCGCCGCCGGGCCCGTATGCCCCGTATATCCTGCTCCGAGACTCATCGATCACGCGCGATCGCCTGGACCACGCGGATCACACGGATCTCCCCGTTCACGCCGATGCAGGCTCCACCGAGAGGCGGCCGCGATGTCCGAGCGACGCCCCAGCCCGGCCTCGAAGAACTCCGGCAACGGCAGGAACGGCCGGGGCGCCAGAAGGTCCGTCTGGCGCCGGGCCCTGCCGTCGGAGCACGACGAGACGGCCGGGCCGCCCGCGCCCGGGTCCGCGTCGGCCGCGGAGCCGGCCGAGCCGCCGAGCATCGTGGAGGCGGCGCTGTACAGCGACGGAGTGCGGGTGTCGACACCGTCGACCCTCGCGGAGACGTACCGCGAGCTGCGCGACACGCCCTCGGGCATGGCGTGGATCGGCCTGGCCCGTCCGACCTCGGACGAACTCCTCTCCCTGGCCTCCGAGTTCGACCTGCATCCGCTCGCGGTCGAGGACGCGATGGAGGCACACCAGCGTCCGAAGCTGGAACGGTACGGCGACACGCTCTTCGTGGTCCTGCGGGCCGCCCGTTACCTGGACGCGCCGGAGGAGGTCGACTTCGCCGAGCTGCACGTGTTCGTCGGCCCCGACTTCGTGATCACGGTCCGGCACGGCGCGGCCCCGGACCTCTCGGCGGTCCGCCGCCGCATGGAGGACTCCCCCGACCTTCTCAAGCTCGGCCCGGAGGCGGTCCTCTACGCGATACTCGACGCAGTGGTCGACGGCTACGCCCCGGTCGTCGAGGGCGTCCAGAACGACATCGACGAGATCGAGACGGAGGTCTTCCGCGGCGACCCGTCGGTGTCCCGCCGTATCTACGAACTCTCCCGCGAGATGGTCGAGTTCCAGCGCGCGACCCGCCCGCTCGTCGGCATGCTGCACGGCCTGATGGCGGGCTTCACCAAGTACGAGACCGACGAGGAGCTCCAGCGCTACCTCCGCGACGTAGCCGACCACGTCACCCACATCAGCGAACGCGTGGACGGCTTCCGCCAGGCCCTCACGGAGATCCTCACGGTCAACGCGACCCTGGTCACCCAGCAACAGAACGCGGAAATGCGGGCATTGGCAGAGGCGGGCTTCGAACAGAACGAGGAGATCAAGAAGATCTCGTCTTGGGCGGCGATTCTGTTCGCTCCTACACTCGTCGGCACTATCTACGGCATGAACTTCAGAGAGATGCCCGAGCTGCACTGGGGGTTCGGATACCCCTTCGCGATCGGCTTGATGGGGGTTGTGTGCGCCAGTCTGTACGTGATTTTCAAGCGACGGGACTGGCTCTAGTCCCTCGCGCTACGCTCAGGTCCCCGTTCAAGGCTCTGGCCGCAGTTCCGTGAACGGACATATGGCAGGGAGCGAACGTGCCGTATGTGGCACTCTGGCCGGATGGCGGAGAGCGACCGGGAACGCGCGGTAGAGGGCTGGATCTGGAACGATAGCGTCCAGCCCTTCTTGGCTCTCCTGGCGCGTTACGCCGGCTATGGCTTCGATGGCACCGACTGGCAGGCGGTCGAACTCGGCCTTGAGGCCACCGATGATGAGCACCCGGATCGTTGGTACAGCTATCCACTCATCGGATCGGACCATCACCTTGAAGTTCACCTTGCCAAGGCCGTGGGCGGTGATGAGGTTTCTGTCCGCGTGGCGGGAACTTCCAACCCTGAACTGCTGCTGAGGGCGGACACCCTGATAGCGGCCTTTGCCACCAGGCTCGGCGCATGAGGCGAGCGTGAGTCGCAGCCCTCGTTGCTGGGTGAGAATCCGGGTCCGGAGGAGGGCGAACGAGGCTCGGCCGTACATGGCTCGCTTGAGCGTTTTCACCCGGTTCACATGCCCTTCGACGACCCCGGAGCTCCAGGGCAGAGTCAGCCCGGCGGTCACAGCGTCGAGATCCTGGCGGAGGAAGCCCGCGAAGCCCTTCATCGGCTTCGGCGCGTCCTGCTCGGCCTGCCGGATCCACTCCGGCAACAGGTGCCCGCGCCGGTGACGGACCAGGTCGGCGAACGCCCGAGCGAGATCACAGGCCCCGGGCGATGTCCGGGCAGGCGAGCCGGACCAAGGAGTCGCTCATCCTGACTTTCGGTGAGCGCGCCGCCGACGCGCCCCACCAACGAGGCGGGCAGCAGGTTCAGACCGACGCCCGCACCGAGCGTGAGGAGTGCACCGCCGGACACGAACAGAGCAGCGTGACGACCCCATCGGTGTCCTGGCGATCAAGACGCTGATCAGCCACTCGTCGTAGCCGGTCGGCCCGCGCTTGCGCTGCCGAGTGGCAACCAGGCTCCGGTCCGGCCGGCCCGAGACCGACACAACCGCCGCCATGACCAGCGGTGCGAGGAAAAGCACGCGGGACCGAGCCACGCTCGCGCCCGCAGGACCTGGTGGCCGACGATCCGTCCGACGTTCAGCGGAGCGGTGCCGAACAGTGCGGTGCGCTCATCCAGCCCGGACACCACCTCCTGAGCAGCAAGCAGTCATCCGCCTCCCCCTCAGAGCCCGCGAGAACGGCTTCCTCGACCCTTTCGCGCGGTGCTCCGGCCGGCACCCGCCACGGGATCTGCTCCGGCACCGTGATCGGCGTCCGGTGCGGGTCAGGCCTGGAGACGGGTTTCCTCCGGATGCTCGCCTGCCAGCGCGATTGACCGCGCCGTCTCCTTGTGCCTGGGCACAAGGAGCCGGACATTTTTCGGGAGACCGCCCAGCGGCAGTGCCAGTAGGTTCCGCAGCGTGAACAAGAGCCCCGTCGCCCGCTTGGGCGGTTCCTGGATATGGCATCTGCTGTACGGCCTGATCTCGATCGTCACCGGCGCCGTCGCGGTGGCCTGGCCCGGCCCCACGCTGATCGTGCTCGCGGTGGTCTTCGGCGTCCAGCTGGTCACCACCGGTGTGTTCCGCCTGGTGGGATCGGCCAGCGTGCAGGACACGGGCATCGCGCGCACCCTGACAGCGGTTCTGGGCGTGGTCAGCCTGCTGCTCGGCCTGTACGCGATCCGGCACGTCCTGATCACTGTGCTCGCACTGGGTCTGCTGCTCGGCATCTACTGGATGGTGGACGGGTTCACCGCTGTCTTCGCGGCCCTCGACCATTCCGGCCTGCCCGGTCGGGGGTGGAGCATCTTCATCGGCCTGCTCAACGTCATGGCCGGCCTGACATTGCTGAGCTGGCCGGGGTTGTCGTTGCTGACACTGTCGCTGCTGGCCGGGCTCTGGTTGATCATGCTCGGTGCCATGCAACTCGGCCTGGCACACCGGATCCGGGTCAGCACACGGTTTGCCTGAGCTCTGTCCGTAGACACAGACCGCAGCCCGCCGGCTACAAGAGTGATGACCAATACCCGCTCAGCGACCACGGTTCGGTGGACGTGTGGCTCAACACCTGTTCAGCGAAGTCGACTCCGCTCGGCCAAGTCGCGTCAGGTCGGTGGCGACTTGGCCGACTTCGACGCAGACGGCTCGGTCGAGGCATTGCTCAACACCAGAACGCCGTGGTGGTCGGTCAGCCCGAGATCACCGATGGGTTCGGGGGCACAGACCATGGCGGCCCCATCACGTGGTGGTCGATGGCCGCGAACAGCGTCTCAGCTTGACGTTCAGCGTCGCACGTCACTCGACCTGCTGAGATCGCCGGTTTCTCGTAGCACGTGCTGCGGCCGTCCTCCGGGCATCGAGATGCCGATGACGGAGCGCGCAGGAACGGCCGCCGAGGATGAGTTTCCGCACTGATAGCGCAAAGAGCGCGACAACGTCATGTTCGTCGAGTTCTTCGACCGAGACTACGGCGCCGGACTCGGCGCCGGCCGCCCGACCGGGCGTACCGGCATCGTCGTGAGGAACGAGTCCGCTCCCGGGCACGAACCAGCAAGGTGCTCGATACCGCGCCGTTCGGGCCGTGGGGTTTCGACGTGGGCTGAGAGGGGTTCACATGCAGACAGACGGCCGACGAATATCCGAGGCACCGGCCGGCGGCGATCAGAACGGTCAAAGGGCCGGCCGGGCGCCGGTGTCACGGCTGACCGTGTTCGGCTGGGCCGTCGCAGCGGCAGGGGGCGTCGCGGCGGTTGCCGTGGCCGCCATGACGCTGTACAGCGTGCGTTCGGTACTGATCCAGGCAGTCATCGGGCTGTTCCTCGCCGTCAGCCTGGATCCGCCGGTACGTTGGATGGTCGGGCGCGGAGCCCGACGCGGGCACGCGGTCGCCATCATCTTCCTCACGGCGCTCGTCCTGACCGCTCTGCTCCTGTGGGCGTTTCTCCCCCCGCTGCTGAGCCAGGGCAAGGGCCTCACCTCCGACTTCCCCGGCTACCTGGCGCATCTGCGCAGGAAGTCGCCGGCCCTCACCCGGCTGGACGACCGCTTCCACCTGCTGGAGCACATCACGGCATGGGCCAGGACGATGCTCGATCGAGCCGGACACAACGCCTGGACGTATGGGCAGCAGGCGATGGGCGCCATCTCCTCGGCCCTGCTCGTGGGCGTACTGACCATCTATTTCATGCTCGACCTGCCCCGGATACGGAAGGGGCTGGTCGCCGCCTTCCCGCAACGGCACCGCCGCAAGGCCGACGACGCCGTTGCCGTCGTCGCCGACAAGGTCGGCTCATACATGATCGGAAATTTCGCCATCTCGGCGATCGCCGGAATCGCCACGTTCATCGCCCTGACTGCCCTACAAGTGCCGTTCGCGGTTCCGCTGGCGGTCTTCGTCGCGCTGACCGACCTGCTCCCGATGATCGGGGCGACACTTGGCGCCGTGGGCTGCATCGTCGCCGCCCTTGCCACCACCGACCTGTGGCCGAACACCATCGTCGTCGCACTGTTCTTCGTCGTCTACCAGCAACTGGAGAACTACCTCATCTCACCGAGGGTGTTGCGCAACGCGGTCCAGATGTCGGCCCTCGCCGTGCTGCTCGCGGCGCTCATCGGCGGCACGCTACTCGGACTCATCGGCGCACTGATGGCGATCCCGATCGCCGCTGCCGTCAAGGCCATCACCGTCCCGGCGCTGCGAACCCGTCGGCAGGACAGCCTCACCACGACACACGAAACCCCCGGCCCGGGTCAGGGTGTGTCAATTTGACGACCCTGTCTCGCCTTCGGTGGTACGGAGCGTCGCGATGGGTCGTTGACGCTCGCGTGAAGGACGTCAACGAGCCCGTGCAGACGGTCATTTCGGGCCTGTCCCCGCTGGTCGTCGAGGATGTGGTCGACGAAGGTGAGCGGATCGTCGTGCGGGCACGGTCTCCGCTGGACACCGCGGTCTGCCCGGTGTGCGGGGCCTCGTCGGAAAGCGTGCACGGCTGTCACTGGCGAAGCGTCGCGGACGTACCGATGCACGACGGGCGGTGATCCGTTGCCTGGCCCGCCGCCGAGCCGACGTGCTCTTCGCGATGCTCCGCGACGGGGCACCTTCTGCCAACCGCCAACCCCGATTGCCCCTTGGCCGAAGTCATAGGTACACCCCCAAGTCCGAGCAGCCGACCTGCCCCATCTGCATGCCTTCACCCGGGGCCTGGACCGGGACATCGACGCCGTGATCGCCGGACTCACGCTTCCGTACAGCAACGGCCCCACCGACGGCGTCAGCACCAGGGCCAAACGGATCGCACGCCAGATGCACGGACGAGCAGGCTTCACCCTGCTCCGGCACCGCGTCCTCCTCGGACAACAGCACGCTCCGTCACCATCGAAAGCGAGACAGGGCCGTTGGATTCGCACTCCCGCGGTCGGCCAGGAGCGGGTGTACTCGAAACCGGGTGTGTGACCGGATTTTGTGCTGCTCAGGCTTGGCGTGGGGATGGGCAGGGCGGGGTCCGGTGCAGCCCCGGATGCGGCACGCTGGAGATGTACGACGGCACCGTGTGCTCGTTCGGGACCACCGTTGCCTCCGGCACACCGGCCTCGGTCATCGCTCCTTCCTGCGGTACTGGCCCGGTGTCATCCCGGTATGGACGCGGAACCGTCGGGTGAAGTGGCTCTGGTCGCTGTAGCCGACGGCGGCCGCGACCTCGGCCAGTGGCAGCTCGGTGGAACGAAGCAGGCGGGCGGCGTGGTCGATGCGGACGCGTTCGACGTATCGGACCGGCGTCTGGCCGGTCGCGTCGCGGAACGCGCGGGCGAAGTGGTGCCGGCTCAGGCCGGCGACGATGGCCAGGTCGTCCAGTGACAGGGCCGCTGCCGGGTTCTCGCGTATGTACTCGAGCGCGCGGTGGACACCGCGCGGGCTCAGACCGGGCCCGGAGGTACGCGGCTCGTCGAGACCTGTGTAGCCGCGCAGCAGGTGCGCCGCCATCGCTGTCGCCAGGGATTCCACCATCAGCCGCTGTGCCGGGTGGTCGGGGGTGCGCAGTTCGGCAACCGCCAGTTCCCCGAGACCGGCGAGCACCGGGTCCGCGGCGCGCATCACGTTCGTGATGGTCACCCGTCCCGGCCGGGTCCGGTACACCTCGGCGGCCGCCGTGTCGATCAGTGAAGGAGGCAGGGCGAAGCGCACATGGGAGGGAAGCAGGCCGTCCCACGATGTCACCTCGCCCCGGGGGACGACGATCGAGTCTCCCGGTATGGAGGGCCCTTCGGTCGCTTCTCCGCAGCGGTGCTGTCGCACGTGCGGGGAGAGCTCCCGGGAAGTGGTGACGACGATGTGATCCCGTGGCATGGTCGTCACATCGTCGGCCGCGAAGGAGCCGAACTGGTCCACCTCGAACTCCCCGGCCCACAGCCATCGTGACGACGTGGCCAGCAGGGGTGCGCACGCCAGTGGCCTTCGACCGGTTGTCTCATGGTCGGACTGCTCGTCCTTCTCGAACTCGCGCACCACATGCTCTCTGTCCACGCGCGTTGCCCGGCTGTCCGGCTTCGTCGAGAAATAGTAAGCCGTTGCTGCCGGGCACCGTCCGGCGGACAACCCCGCGGGTGGTGCCGGCGCCCGGAACGTTGCCCGCACCGGCCTGTGGCACGCCAATCCGTCCCGGACGCATGGGACTCTGTTCGAACGGACTCGCCGCCGTGCCACGCGCACCGCCCGATGACCTGGCGGGACGCGCCGTGGAGCCGCCGATGCCTACCCGCGTGACCTCGCGGGCGCTGTCCCAGCCGTCGCTGCCGATGACCACGGTCGTCGTCCCCTGCGGGGTCGGCGGCCGAGCAGTTCGAACGCCAGGACCCGGCAGGGCATCAGGTACTCATTCGAGAGTGCGCAGGTCGGTCACCGTGTACGAAAGTTCGAATCGGAACCCTGCGCCGGTCCGGACCGGCGCCAGGTCGTGCAGTTCCTCGCCCGGGACGTCGGGGAACTCAAGTTCACTGGTGCCCGTCCACGCGTGTGCGACTCTCGGGTCGTCGAACAGGGCCATGACCAGTTCGTGGACGGCGGGCTTGTCCTGCTGCTCCGCGGCCAGTTGCGGGAAATGCCGCAGATTCACCGTGGGTCGGCCGACCAGCGCTCTCGGGTCGGCCACGGGTTCGGTGAGGGTCACCAGCATGTTGGCCAGGCGGTACCCGGCGGTGGAGACCGTCGCGGCGAACCTGCCGCCGGGCCCGAGCACGGGGGCGGCCTGGTTGGGCACGGTGAACGTCCTGGTCTGGTGAACGCTGCCGATCTTCTTCGGAAAGCCCTGGATCCAGCCGCGGGCCAGGGCGTGGTCGTTGTCGACATAGATGTACGGGCACCAGGAGACCTCGGTGCCCTGCCAGTGGGCATCGAGCAGCACGAAGAATTCACGGTACTGACTGCGGACGGGGTCCAGGTACTCGTCCTGCGACCCGGAGTACTGCCAGTCGATGAACAGGACGGTGCCGTGCCCGTTGGACGACGGGTCGGGGGTCAGGCCCTCGGGAAGGGCGGCCGCGGCAGCCGCGGGGTCGGTCCAGAACTCGGCCCCGACGACGGTGCCGGCGTAGTGCCACGGCGGTTTCGGTGCGAGGTTCGCGACTCCGCGCGGGGACAGCGGGACGGTGTAGCCCTGCAGCATCGATCGATCTCCTCCTGGTGATGGGGAACGTGGTCGGCCCGCCGTCGGCCTCGACGGGAGAGCGCCGGGCGCCGACGGCAGGCGGGATCGTCGTGAGCCTGAGATGAGGGGGCGTCAGTTGGTCCGAGCCTGGCCGGTGCTGACGGCCGCGCGGCCCGCGGCCGGGCAGGCTGCTGCGCGCAGGCCGGGTGTGCGGTGGCAGCGTGGTGTGGCTCGCCAGGCCGCCCCGGACGGGATCCGGGCGTCGGCGCGTCGTAGCGGCCGCACGCAGCCCGCGGCCTGTCTCCGGGACGTTCCGAACGCGTGGTGGAAATCGCTCGTAAAGAGCATCGGCCCGGTCCCCTCACCCCCGCGCCGCCGATCGACGGGTCGGCCGACCCGAGCCCGCTGCCGACCAGAGGTTCCGCGAACATGCCGTCGAAGGGGTGGCCCATGGTGATCGGCGGACTGCCAGGCCCACGGATCACCATGGTGGGTTGGGCCGTGAACTCACCGATGCCGGTCCCGGTGTCCCGGTTCTCGCGGACCGGCTGTGTGCCGGCCGCGCCCGAGCAGATGCCGCGGCAGCAGGGCATGACGACTGCGATGTCCCGGCCGCTACCGCTCGACCAAGTGCTTCCGGGCCGGTGATGCCGACCACGTGCCTCGCACAGCGGACAAAGGCTGGTGAAGCTTTCATGGACGTCATCCTGGCAGCGCGGCCGTTGTGGGCAGGCCCAGGATCTGGCGGCGGCTTTGGGCACCCGCACAGCCCTCTGCCCGGACCGGAGGCCTGACCGGCCTGCAGCCGAAGCACCGGCGGGGACCGGACGGTGGTGCCCTCGTCGGCCGCCATCCGGCCAGGTTGTGTGCCTGCACCATTGCGGGCCACATCGTTGTGCCACCCCCCACAGGTGGCCCGGCCATGCTGAGGCTCGTCATCCCGGACGAATGCTTGAGGACGGCAGGAGCAACCATCTGATCTCGCAGAACGCTCCACGCGCCGAGCCCGCCGGCCAACTCGCGGTGCTGCGGGCAGGAGACCTACTGATACGACGTCCCCTTCAAGCCATCCGTTTCCTTGGCCAGGAAGACCCGTATCCGACCGGGAGCGGCCGGCGCAGTCGAGATCGTTTCGGCGACCCGGTGAGCGGCGGCGAGCGGCAGGTCCGGACCGTCGAGGGACGGCGCCTCTCCGATGCGGCACGCGCTTCCGGGCGGCGTGGGGGGGAGCTTTCCGGTCCGCGGCATCGAGCGCCTCCCACGGCGTATGTGCCATCCGCCTGCTGTGTTCCGCGAGCCGACGCCGACCGAGTGAGCCACCACCGTCCGATGCCGCGGTCAGGCCCGGGGGCGTGAAGATCCGGGCGGGAGCAATTACCGGCGAAGCGGAGCAGGACCGTTCTATAGCGGTACCTGCTTGGCTCCTTAGATTTGCCCGCGATCACGTAAACGGCGACACAGCCGACTTCTGGAGAGGAACAGCGTGCACGACCTGTCCCGCCCCGTTGCCGAGTCCTCAACCTCCCGCCGGGTCCGCCGCATCATCCAGTGCCTTGACGCGGACATGGTCGCCCGTCAGGTGGCACCTGTGTTCCCGACAGCCCCGGCCGGCCGCCTTGGCGACGACACCTGCCAGGCGGGCTCCTGGGAGGACATGATCCGCCGGAGCGTCGAACTGATCAGCCACTGGATGGCGAGCGGAATCCAACCCGGCCAGTACACGCTGTCCGAGTTGTACGAGGCCGCCCGCGCCGTCGCCGGGAGCGGGCTGGCGGCCGAGGACGCCTTCCGTGTCTGTTCCGCGACGGCACGAGCCCTGTGGGAAGTCCTGCTGAGGTCGGTGCCGGCCGAGGACTGGGGCTGCCTTCCGCCGCACATGGATGTTCTGTGGGCGTTTCTGGACATTGCCTCAAGAACGATCAAGCGGGCCTTCGACGACCACCGAGAGCTGCTGTCCTCCAGCGACAACTACCGGGCGGGCACGCTGTTCGTCCGGATCTGCGACCGCTCGCCGGCCACGATCGAGGATCACGACCGGGCCGACCGGCTGGGGTTCAGGTTCGCCGAGTTCTACAGCCCGTTCGTGTTGGCGATAGTCGGTGGTTCGGCCGCCTCGCACTCCTACCTGGCGGCCCGGTTGCGCGCCACGGGGGCTCTCGCTCACGCCGAAGGACGTCGCGTCGCCGGACTCACCGGCCCGGACTTCGACTGGCGCACCTTTCTGGACGGCCACCCGGTCAGCCTCGCCACGTATCCCCCGACCAGACAGGAAAGTCTCGCGGAAGCCGTCAGCGAGCTGCATGACCTGGTCACGCTCGCGGCGAGATCGGGACATCAGGGCCAGATCCACCCGGAGGATTTCCTCGCCGAGATGTTCCTCACGAATTCCCCCCGGCTGGCCGAGCGCATCCTGGAAAGGGTCTTCGGCCGCCTGGAAGACCAGGACGACTCAGGGGTGTTGTCGGCGACTTTGACATGCCTCGCCGCCAACGTGTTCGACCGGGCGGCGACAGCCTCCGCCCTACCCGTCCACCGCAACACCCTGCTGTACCGCATCAACCGGATAGAGAAACTGTCCGGCCTTGACCTCGACCGACATACCCACCGCGAGCTGGTCCGGCTCGCCGCCATCTGGAAGGACGGCCGCATCAGCCAGTTCGGGCAGGAATCACGGCCGCGCGCATATACGGGGAAGCGAACTCGTGGGGCCCCGTCGGATGCCCATGCGCCCAGCGTCCCTACCGTGGCCGAAGAGCTCCCGACAAGATCATGCCGCTGACGACTCGGTGCACCCCGAGGACCGTCTCCAGCTGCGAGAACCGGTTTGCACCAGACGTTGCCAAGGGCATCAGGCACAGTGGATCGGATGAACTTGGTGACCGCGCACGACTACGCCTGGATCCGCACCTCGCCGCTCTTCCGCCATGCCGTGGAGAGCGGATACACCCCTCCCCTCTTAGCGTGAGGACCGCGACTGCGGGGGAAGTTGGAAATCATGGCGGAGAATCGACGAAAATCCGATTCGAAATTCCGCGAACAGTCGCTCCAAAGGCATCTTCGCCAGGCGCAACACACATACCACAACCATGAATCATGGACCTGCTAAATCTGGAAGGTCGGGGGTAGGATGTCGCACTCAATGACTGTCAGGGCAATGGCCACGTTTGCCACTTTGGCCTCGGCGCTCATTCTTTCGTCGTCGCCGTCTTTTGCCAGCGAGTGCTACGGCGGATGCCACGACCTCGACAACATCCCGAATTCCGGCGTCGAGGTGGTGGCGACCGCGCACAACATGAACGCCGACCTCGTCACCGAACGACGGTAGTCGGCCCCGTTCCGCCAGATGAGCCGGCCACTGGCGTCGGCACGATCTACGGCATGGGCTTCTGGGCGATGCCGGAGTTGCACTGGGTGTGGGGCTACCCCTTCGCGATCGTCCTGATGGCGGTCGTATGCACCAGCCTGTACTTCATCTTCAAACGGAGGGACTGGCTCTGAGCAACCGGCCGACGAGGGCCTCCACGCTCCCTCGCGGCCACCGGATGCGACCGTCAGATGCCCCCGTGACTGCCGTTTTCCAAGCGCCCGCCGGGCAGCTCCCCGTCGTCGCGCTCGTTTTTCAGTAGCAGCACCAGTCACCGTGGAGCCTTGGGCAGATGATCCATTCTGATCACATCGATCCCGATCGAAGGAGTACGGCGCTGCTCGACGCCTCCGTTGTCCCGGCCGATGACGATCGCCCCGCCTCACCCGCAGCGCCCCGGCGTGATCGGGTCGCCCACCCGGACCTTTCCCGCTTCCAGCACGTCCAGGTACACGCCGAGACACGAGAGGCGGCCCAGGTCGAACACGGGGACGCGGTGGTCGCGGGCCACCGCCCGCATGATGCCGGGATCCGCCGGCAACTCGTCGTGGCCGAGCGTGGGGACCACGCAGCGGGGCGTGGGCACCACGACCCTGAACAACGCCTCACCCACGCGCAGCCGTGATCCCAGCCAGGCGTCCTCGGGGAAACCCGGCCCGCCGTCGGTGTCCACGACGAGGTTCGGCCGGAAGCGGCGCGCGTCGAAGTCCCCGGGGGGATACACCTCCCGCATCCGGGCCAGCGACGCCGTGGTGACGAGATGAACCCGGCCGAAGTCGAAGAACGTCCCCGGGGCGATGCCGCCCGTCGTGATGCTCGCACCGGTGGCGTCGACGGAAGCCGACGCCCGCACGGCCTCGGGGACCCCGCCCTCGTACTCGGGCACGGCGCGCTCCAGTCGGCTGTGTTCCGGTACGACGGCCGAGAGGGACACCTGCCGGCCCAGGAGCCTGGAGAGCTGCGCGTCCAGTTCGGGGTCTTCCACCGGGAGGGCGGTGCCGTCCGGCAGCACGACCCGGACCACGCCCGACTCGTCCAGGCGGCTGCGGCAGCGCAACAGCGCACCCCACTTGCGCGGGTGCTTGGCGCTGCCCACGGCGCCCGTCCCGTCGAGTACGGCGTAGACCCGGTCCCCGGAGAGTCCGCCTTCCGTGACCGCCACCGCGATCACGGCCTCGCCCAGCATGGACTTCACCGGATACCGGTACAGCGCCGCCACAGTCCCCATGGATCAAGTATGGGTGGCTACCAGCGGGCGGCGGGCCTGTTCGTGCGACGTCAGAGGGTGAGCAGTTCCTCGTAGAACCCGCCGAACTCCCGCTCCCGGTGGACGAGGTGGATCTCCAGGATCCAGTGGCAGGTGCGGCCGGACTTGTCCGTGCGGCGCAGCGGGGTGTCGTTGGCGGGGGTGATGTACGACTCCGTGTCGGCGCCGTCGATCGTCTCGTGCGGGAACTCGCCGACGAGGTGTCCGGCGTGCCAGCCGCCCAGCTCCCAGCCCGCCTCGGCGGCCAGCCGCTCCACCTCGGTGTACAGCTGCTTCCCGGTGATGTCGCCGTACTCGGCGAAGTACCGCTTGCCTGCGTCGAAGATCCTCGGCAGGTCGGCGCGGAGCCGGTGCTTGTCGGGGTCGTCGCCGAGGACGAAGGTGCGGCCGAAGTCGGCCTCGTACTCCTCGAAGATGGGCCCGAAGTCGGCGAACACGATGTCGTCCGCGGTGATGACGCGGTCCGGCGGGTTCTCCCGGTACGGGGCCAGGGTGTGCGGGCCGGAGCGCACGATCCGCTTGTGCCAGTGGCGGGTGGTGCCGAAGAGTTCGTTCGCCAGGTCGCGCACCCGGTCGCTGACCGCCCGCTCGCCCTCGCCGGGCGCGACCAGGCCGCGTGCCTCGATCTCCGCGAAGAGCCGCCCGGCCTTGGCCTGGGCGTCCAGCAGGCGTGCCGCACGGGTGGGTTCATCATGTGCCATGCGACGAAAGTACGTTCTGCTGAACATCCAAGTCAATCAGATTGGACTTTGCCCGAGGGGCTCCGAAGCTGCCCTGATCAGGCCGGGGCGTTGATCGAGCCGCGTCCGCGTGCGTTGTGGACCACGATGTCCGGGCGTTCGCCGTGGGCCCGCAGGGCGTCGACGGCTTCGTTCCGGAGGACGTCGGTGAGGATCTCGATGCCGCGCTGGCCGAACGGTTCGATCCAGTCCTCCCGCATGGGGGTCCCAGCTGCCGTGGCCGACCTGGCGAGGGAGAGCCCGGAGGCCAGGACGAGGTTGACGCCCGCAGATCGGATGCGGCCGGTCTGGGTCTCCACGACGAGGGCGACGAAGGGGCCGCCGGTGCCCTCCTGGTGGTTGCGGGCGGCGAGGCGGTTGACCATGACGGTACGGACGGCGGCCTCCTTGTCCGTCTCGGGTTACGCGGTGAGGAGGATCAGGGGTGCGGGGTCTCCTTGCCGCCATTCGGGTGCCACGGCGGCGAGGGCGTCGGCGAGGGCCGCGCCGTGCAGGAAGGCGGGGCGGTGGCCGCCGGCCGGGTGAGCGGTGGTGCCGTCCCAGGTGACCGGGATCAGACGGGTGCGGCCGGGTGCGCTGCGGATGTCGCCGGTGAGCGGGATGCGGGGCAGGGTGGGCAGAGGCCGTGCGGTGAAGCCGGCCAGGAGGGGGGCGAGCAGGGTGTGGGCGGCGACCAGCGCGGCGTACGGGTTGCCGGGCAGGCCCACGACGCAGTGTCCGTCCGGGAGTTGGGCCAGGAGCTGTGGGTGCCCGGGTCGGCAGGCGACAGCGTCGGCCACCCAGCGGGCGTCCGCGTCGGCCAGCAGCATCCGCAGCTGGTCGGTGGCGCCGACGGAGGTGGAACCGGTCACCACCGTCACGTCCGCACCGCAGTAGGACGTGCCGCGCACGGCGGCGGCCAGGGCTCCGGCGGGCCGGTCCGGTATGTGCTGTACGTCGGTGATCTCGCCGCCCATCGCCTGGACGAGGGGCGGGAGGAGCGGGCCGAGGGCGTCGCGTACCCGGCCGGGGGCGGGGCGGCCGGTGTGGGTCAGTTCGTCGCCGGTGACCAGGACCCGTACGCGGGGGCGGGGCCGTACCGGAAGGGTGTCGTGGCCGGAGGCGGCGGCCAGGCCGAGCAGGGCGGGGCCGATGCGGGTGCCGGCCGGCGCCAGGGGCGCACCGGCGGGAGCGTCTTCCCCGGCGCGGCGGATGTGCTCGCCGTCGGCCAGGGCCGGTCCCCGCACGAGCGTGCCGGAGCGGTCGGTCCGTTCCAGTGGCATCACCACCCGCGCCCCCGCCGGAACGGGTGCACCCGTCGAGATCTCGACCGCCTCGCCCGCGTCCAGCGGACCGCCGGTCCAGGCATCGCCCGCGCGCACCACACCGCGCACCCGCCAGGGCCCGGCCCCGGGGCCGACCGCGTAGCCGTCCATGGCGGCCGTGTCGAACCCCGGCATCGGCTGCGGGGTGCGCAGCACGTCGGCCAGCGTCAGCCCTGCGGCCCGCGCCAGGGGAACCTGCCGGGCGGGCAGGGGGACCGAGGCCGCGTGGGCGCGTTCGCGGGCGACCGCCCACGGCAGGTCGCGGCAGGAGGCGGGTGGCGCGGCTGCGGTGGCGAGGACGGTCATGGCGACCACGCTGGCGCCGTCGCTTTACCGCCCGCCGCACGCGGGGTTGCCGCTGTGGCACGGGCCGTTCACGTCCGTCCCGGCCGGGGTGTGAGGTTCAGGGGCTGACGACCGGCCGAGCCGCTCCGTGGAACTCCGGCCGGGTCCGCAGGTGCCCGTACCGTTCGTCCCACGCACCGGAGGCGAGGTCGGCGGCGAGCCTTATCGACCGCACACTCCTCGGCACCGGGTTCGAGGAAGGTCCAGGCGGACCGGGCCCGGCGCACGGCGGGTTCGAGGAAGGACTCCGGGCGGGCGTGGTACGCCTCGGTGAAGCCGTCCACGCAGTCGATGGGGATCGGCACCGGACGCACCTGCGTGGCCGGGGCCGAGCGTGCCGGTGAGGAGGTCGATGGCCGGGTAGCGGGCGGCCTCGGCGCCGCGGAGTCCGGGGGCGGAGTCCGGGGGCGGAGTCCGGGGGCGGAGTCCCTCGGCCAGAGCCGGGCCAGTTCGTCGCCGTCGAAGGTCAGCACGACCACCGGGCCGCGGGCGACGCGCCGCAGCTCGCGCAGACCGGCCACGACGTCCGGCCACTGGTGCACGGTCACCATCGCCATGGCGGCGTCACCGAGTCGTCGTCGAAGGGCAGGTGCTCGGCCACGCCGTCGATGGCGGGCGCCAGGTGCGCCGGGCGCTGGGCGCGCATCGCCGCGGACGGCTCCACCGGCAGGACGTGCCGGTGCCGGACGCGACTCCCCGTGACGCGACCGGCCTCGGCGTCACGAGGAGTGAACGCTTACCCTGCACGGGAAAGCAGGCCCACACGACGAGACGAAGAGAGCGGGGTTGCCGAGCGTGGCCGATGAGCGTTCCCCCAAGCCCGAGGCCCCCGACCGCATCCCGCCCGGACAGCGCTTCGTGCAGGGCTGGCCCGTCTCCCACTACGGCCCCGTTCCCCGGTTCCGCCCCGAGCGCTGGAACCTGCGCGTCTTCGGCGCCACCGCCTCCGGCGACACCCACGAGTGGGCCTTCGACGACCTCGCCGACCTGCCCCGCACCACCGTCGTCGCCGACCTGCACTGCGCGAGCGGCCCCACCTCCACCGGGCACGAGTGGTACGGCATCCCCGCCACCACCGTCCTGGAACTGGTCCCGCCGGCACCGGGGGTCACCCACGTCATGGCCTGGGCCGAGTACGGCTACTCGGCCAACCTGCGGCTCGCCGACTTCACCTCGCCCCACACCCTGATGGCCACCCACCACAACGGCGAACCCCTCACCGCCGAACACGGCTTCCCCCTGCGCCTGGTCGTCCCCCACCTCTTCGGCTACAAGGGCCCCAAGTGGCTGCGCGGCATCGAGTACATGACCGCCGACCGGCGCGGCTTCTGGGAGGAACGCGGTTACCACAACCTCGCCGACCCCTGGAAGACCCAGCGCTACTCCTACCAGGAGGAACCGGGCGCAGGCCCGCAGCAGAGCGGCCAGTGAGCGTCACCGGCTGTCGGCATCCAGCAGGAAGGTGGTCTCGATCCACCGGGCGTCCGTCAGGGATCGGCGGCCGTGTCGGTCGGCGATGTGACCGGCGAAGGCCGGATGCCCTGCCTCCGCCTCGGCATGCATCCACTCGACCAGCGAGCGCAGACGCGCCGCCGCGGCTGCCGAAAGCGCGGCCCGTTCCCCGTCGGACAAGCCGTACACGTCGGCGAGGAGGACCGGCCGACGGCGGCCTTCGGGGGCCGGCAGCGTCAGCTCGACTGCGTCCGGCGCGTACGGCGGCACGCATCGGTACGCATCGTTACGCGGTGTATACGCCGCCGCGGCGGCCGAGGCACCACTGCCGGAACACATCCGGGACTCGGCCGTCACCGATCGCGTCCCTCCGCACCGGAGCGACGAGGGCGACGAGGGCGACAGCATCCGCACCGCGCTGCCGGCCGAGCTCAGCAACCCGGGACCGTCGGCGCTCGTCCACATCTGCGGACCCGACGGTTCATGCGCCACGTCACCGACACGGCGAAGGCCGCAGGCTGGCAGCCCGACCGACTCCGCCTCGAACGCTTCGCCCCGGCCGGCCGGGAACCCGACCACCGCGACGAGGTACAGACGGACGAGGAACGGGCCGCGAGCACCCGGATCGCCATCTGCTGCTCACGGTCCCGGAGCGCCGAACTCGTCCTGGGGCTCTGAAATCCACCGGCGGCTACGGCCACAGCATGTGGCGCTCCCACACGCTGTGGCGGTCGGGACGTTCGTAGCGCAGCCGGTTGTGGAGGCGGCCCTTGTCTGCCTGCCAGAACTCGATCTGGACGGGGACGAGGGTGTAAAGGGTCCACTCGGGGCTGACCAGGTCGGGTTCCCCCTCGATCCGGGTCAGTGCCGCGCGGAAGGCGCCTTCGCGCTCTTCGGGGCTTTCCAGGTGTGCGCTCTGGCGCCCCAGAAGGACCTCGGCGCGGGCCGACGGCGCTCGGGCCAGCAGATCGGCGACGCTCTGCTCGGGAGACGCGGGCTCGGCACTGCCACGCACCCGAACCTGCCGTCCAAGGGGAGGCCAGTAGAAGGTGAGGGCCGCGCGTGACCGCTCGGTCAGCTGACGGCCCTTGGGGCTGCCGGCGTGTACCGCGAACTGCCACCCCTCCCCGTCCACGTTCTTGAGAATGAGCACCCGGGCGTCCGGGCCGCCGTCCTCCCCGATCGTCGAGAGAGTCATCGCGTGCGCGTCGGGCACACCCGCCGCGACCGCCTCCCGTAGCCAGTCGAGGAACAGTTCGACCGGTTCGACCGGGGCACCGGCCGGGTCGAAGTCCGCCAGCGGCCCCGCGAACACTTCCAAACCGCGCAGCCACTCGCGCACGTTCACGGGCTCGTCGCTGCCGTTGGCCGCACGGTCCAGAAACACCCACGCCCTGCTTCCCGACCGCAGGGTCACCTCCACACGGGCGTGGTGGTCAGCCTCGTAGGTGTCGGCCGCGGCCAGTTCGGCGTCACTGATCGCGAAAACCTGCCCCTCGACGGCGTCCTCCGGGTCCGACGAGGGCACGACCAAGGGGTGACGGTCGGTACCACTGGCCCGGACCACCGCGAGGTCGGTGATCCGAATCGTCGTCACACAGTGGCCCGGCAGGGCGTCCGGGCGGCCGTCGAGCAGGCGACCGAACCGGGAGAGCTGTACATCGGGCTGTTGCAGGGTGCCGTAGGAGAAGAGGTGGTGGACGGTCCGAGGGGATGCGGTCGGATCACTCACTGTGCGCGGTCTCCTTCACTGGATTCTCTTTCATCGGGCTTCGGTGGACGATCGCGAGGCGCGGGCACAGTCCATGGCCAGGCGCAGGCTCTCCTCGACGGCGTGCGGGATGTCGGTGACCGGGAACAGGGTGTGCCGTACGGTCCGTCCGGCGTCGACGACCAGGATCAGGCGCTTGTGCCGCAGCCTGCCGGTACCGCGGAAGACCGGCAGTCGCAGGGCCGCCGCCAGCCGGTGGTCCGCGTCGGAGAGCAGCGGGTACGGAATGCCCTCGGCCCGCGCGAACTCGGCCTGTTCGTGGGCCGTTTGGGTGCTGATCCCGCGCACGTCCACGCCCGCCCGGCGGAAGTCGGGCCAGGCGTCCCGGAAGAGCCCGTGCTCCGGCGCGCAGCCGACGGATCCCGGGACCGGGCCCCACTCGACCCCTGTGCCGGGGTAGGTGAACAGCACGGTCGCGGTGGCGTCCGGCGAGGTGAGAGGGACGTCCCCCGGCGTGCCCGGGAGTTCGAGGGCGTCGGGCAGGCGGGTGCCGACGAGCGCGTGCACCCGGGCATGCTCGGCGCCGTCCTCCGCCGCCGTCGCGGTGAGGGTGCCGTCGCCGAGCGCCCACCGGTCGCCCCAGTCCTGCATGGCGACGAGCACCGGCAGCAGCGCCGCCCCGGCATCGGTGAACAAGTACTCGTAACGCACCGGCCGCCGCTGGTAGAGGCTGCGCCGCAGCACCCCCTGGGCGACCAGTCCGCCGAGCCGCTCGGTGAGCACTTTCCGCGACAGGCCGATCTCGGCGGCCAGCGCGTCGAAACGGACATGCCCGCGGGCGACCTCCCGCAGCACCAGTACGTTCCACCAGTCCCCCAGGACCAGCGCGGCCTGCGCGATGCCACAGGTCTCGTCGGCGTTGTGCATCCTCATGCGCCCATAGTAAGTTCCCTTTCGGGACTCACTTTGTTTCAGTTTGAAACTTACCGCCCGCCGGCGACGAGAGCCGTCGGCCCAGCGTGAGGAGTTGCACCGTGACCGCCATCAGCCGGGTCGTCGCACGGGAGATCATCGACAGCCGGGGCAACCCCACGGTCGAGGTCGACGTCGAGCTCAGGGACGGTTCGCTCGGCCGGGCCGCCGTGCCGTCGGGGGCCTCCACCGGAGCCAGGGAGGCCGTGGAACTCCGCGACGGCGACCCGGCCCGCTTCCACGGCAAGGGGGTGCTGCGCGCGGTCGACGCCGTGAACGAGAGCGTCGCGGACGCCGTCGTCGGCCTCGACGCGGAGGACCAGGCGACCGTCGACCGCACGATGATCGAGCTGGACGGCACCGACACCAAGGCCCGGCTCGGCGCCAACGCCCTGCTCGGCGTCTCCCTGGCCACCGCCAAGGCCGCGGCCGCCGCCCACCGCCTCCCGCTCTACCGCTACATCGGCGGGGTCGACGCCCGGCTCCTCCCCGTGCCGATGATGAACATCGTCAACGGTGGCGCCCACGCCGACAACCCGCTCGACTTCCAGGAGTTCATGATCGCCCCGATCGGCGCGGCCACGTTCGCCGAGGCCGTCCGGATGGGCTCCGAGGTCTTCCACACCCTGCGCGGCGACCTGCTCGCCGCCGGCCACAGCGTCAACGTCGGCGACGAGGGCGGCTTCGCCCCCGACCTGCGCACCGCCGAGGAGGCCCTCGACTTCGTCGTACGGGCCATCGAGCAGACCGGCTACAAGCCCGGCACCGACATCACCCTCGTCATGGACCCGGCCAGCTCGGAGTTCTTCCGCGACGGGGTGTACGACTACACGGGCGAGGGCGTCCGCCGCACCCCCGCCGAACACGCCGGCTACCTGACCGACCTCGTCGACCGCTACCCCGTCGCATCGATCGAGGACCCGATGGCCGAGGACGACCACGCCGGCTGGCGCGACCTGACCGCTCGGCTCGGCGACCGCTGCCAGCTCACCGGCGACGACGTCTTCTGTACCAACGAGACCCTGCTGCGGGCCGGCATCCGCGACGGCATCGCCAACTCCGTCCTGGTGAAGGTCAACCAGATCGGCACCCTCACCGAGACCCTGGCCACCGTCGCCACCGCCCACCGCGCCGGCTACACGGTCGTCATGTCCCACCGCTCCGGCGAGACCGAGGACACCACCATCGCCGACCTCGCCGTCGCCACCGGCTGCGGCCAGATCAAGACCGGCTCCCTCTCCCGCGCCGACCGCACCGCCAAGTACAACCAACTCGTCCGCATCGAACAGAACCTGGGCCCCCAGGCCCGCTACGCGGGCACCGAAGCCCTGGGACTGCGCCGCTGACCCTGCGGCGTCCGCCGGGTCCGGCGCACAGAGCGGGTCATCACAGAAAGCCGCGTCCCGCCCCAAGCGGGGAGCGGGGAGAGGGGACAGGGCCAGAGCTTCTCCTTCGCTGAGCCATCGCGATCTCTACGCTCCCGCCTTTCGGGGCGTAGGAGTCGACCACGCCAACGATGACAACCGCTTCCCCTTGAGCCACGATCCAGGCTGTGCAGAAGTCGTTCGACCGCCGTACGCGGCGAGCTGGACGTCGGCGCACACCAGGGAAGCCCTGCGTCGCCGGTGACGGCGGCGGCGACCAGCGGCGGCCGCCGTGAGGATCTCGCCCCCAGTGGCCGAAGCGGGCGCCGCCGAGGTCGGCGACCAGGACGGAGCCGGACGGGGCCCGGAGGACGGCGTGGTGCAGGGCGAGGTTGTCGCCGCCGGCGCCCTGCACGGTGAACGCCGATCCGCACAGCCGGGCTCCGGCCCACAGCGAACGGATCTCCGGGGACAGCGCGACGGAGAGCCCGGAGGCCTCCGACAGGGTCGCGCTGGAGTGGTCGCGGGCGAGGTCGTTGCCGGTCACGAGGGGTCCTTCCGGGTCTGCAGCGCGTGGTGGCCGTGCGCGGCGCGGGCCGCGGCGAGTGCGGCCCCGGCGCGGACGGCCCGGACGGTGTCGTCCTCGACGCGGTCGACACGACGGGCGAGCTCCGCGACCTCGTCCCAGCGGGCGGCCGGGACGATCACGGCTCCGTCGTCGTCGGCCACCAGGATGTCGCCGGGGTGGACGAGCACTCCGGCGACCGCGACAGGGGTCTGGACGGCCATCCTGCCGCCGACGCCACCGGCCCCCTCGACCTGGCGGATCTCGATCTCGCGGGCAGAGGGCCGGCCCACAGGGTGAGAACTGAGTGAGAAGACGCCCCGGCATCCGTCCACCGTGCGCCGGGAATGCGCAGTTCAAAAGCAATGCCCGCTATGCCGCACACATTCTGCGTGTGACAAAATGTGAGGAGTGGCTCTTTCTGCCGCAGACCGGCGAGAGGAGTGCTTCATGATCGCCAAGCTACTCCGCAAGCTGTCCTTCACACGCCACTACGGTGCGTACGGCGCCCACGAATGGGACGCGTACGCCGGCGCCGAGCAGGACTGAACCCACGAGCCGGCGGGCGCCCTGGGGCGGGCGCCCGTTCCCGGCCGCGCTGCCGACGGCATCGCCTGGACGGGTACCGGAGCCAGGGACGAATTCATGGGCCGAGATGATGAGCCGCCGCGGTTGCCCGGAGGCGGCTACGCGACCTGGAGTCGCGACCGGCTCGGCGTGGCCCGCCGCGGCGCCGAGGAGTGCGGGGACGTCTGGCAGCTGGAGTCGGGCGTCTACGTAGCCGCCGCGGCCGCGCCGTGTGAAGAGGTGCTGCACCG
Organism: Streptomyces fuscichromogenes; assembly: GCF_014645815.1. Taxonomy (GTDB): domain Bacteria; phylum Actinomycetota; class Actinomycetes; order Streptomycetales; family Streptomycetaceae; genus Streptomyces; species Streptomyces fuscichromogenes. The sequence goes on from NZ_BMML01000020.1 coordinate 60,269, forward strand.
CGCACGGGACTTCCCCAAGGCGTCCGCTCCCCTCTTCCCGCCGTTGAAGCGGTCGAGCGGAGCACCGGCGCCCGAGGAGCGTGCGCACGCGCACGCGGCCCGGATGCACGGACTCCGCGCGCAGGCGGTCGCGGACCGGATCGGTGAGATCGCGCCCCGGACCGCGCGGTTCGCCGAGCAGTGGCCCACGGGCCGGGACGTCGAGATCCTGCCGCCGGTCCGGCACGCCCTGGCGGAGATCGGTGTGCACTACCTCTTCTCCGAGGACGCGCCGGCCCTGCTGCCCCATGCGGCACAGCTCTTCCTCGCCCGGGAGGTGCTCGTACGCCCCTCGCGGTGGGTATGGCCGCGCTGGATGCCCACCCCGGCACGGCGGTTCCGCACCCGGCAGCAGGTCGCCTTCACCGACGCGCTGCGGGCCGTCGTACGGCGGCGCCGCTCATCGGGCCGGCTCGGTGACGACCTGCTGGGACAGATGCTCCGCCCCTCCCCCCGTTACGGTCTGCTGCCGGAGGAGGCCGTCCTCGACACCCTCCCCGGAATCACCGTCGCCACCTTCGAGACCCCGTCCCGGGCCGCCGGATGGATCCTGCTCCACCTGGCCCGGCACCCGGGGGCGGCCGCCCGCGTCGCGGCCGAAGCCGCCGCGCTCCCCACGGACCCGGCCGCGACGACCCGCACCCACCTCAGGGGCCTCCCGTACACCGAGGCACTGGTGAGTGAGGTGCTCCGGCTGTACCCCCCGAGCTGGCTGCTGACCCGGGACGCCCCGCGGCGGACTCGGCTCGCCGACTACACCGTCGACGCCGGGTCCACCGTCCTCGTCTGCCCCTACACCGCCCACCGCGACGCACGGGAGTACGCCGAGCCGGACCGGTTCCTGCCCGAACGCTGGCTCGATGACACGGGCTCGCCGGCGAAACCCGGGGTCTTCCTCGCCTTCGGTACCGGACCGCACGGGTGCGAGGGAGCCGCGCTGGCCATGGCGATGCTGACGCTCCTCACCGCGCAGACCGCCCACCGCTACCAGCTGAGCGAGCCGCCCGGACCGGACCCCTGCTACCAGGTCACCACCCTCGAAGGCCTCGCGACGGTCGGCCTGCGCCTGCGCGCCACCGTGCGCGGCTGAGGACGGTCCCGCTCTCCACCGGCTCATGGTCCGGCCGTCGTGTGCCGCCGGTCGAACTCGTCGGCGAGGATGCCCATCATGACGAGGTCGTGGTGCCGGCCGGCGAGGAAGACGTGCTCCCGCAACCGCCCCTCCTCGGTGAAGCCGAGCCGACGGAAGAGCGCCAGCGACGCCTCGTTGGAGGCGAGGACCGCTGCCAGGCATTTGTGATAGCGCCGCTCGGCGAACATGAAGCGCAGCAGCAGCGCCACCGCTTCCAGCGCGTAGCCCTTGCGCCGGTGGTCGGATCCGATCGTGACATCGACCTCGAACCAGCCTGAACGACGGCCGGTGCGGTGCGAGCCGACCGTGCCGACCAGCACCCCCGTGGCCGTCGCCTCCACCGCCAGCCGGAAGCGGTCGTCATCGCCCCGGGCGACGGCCTGCTCCCGCGCCCGGACACGGTGGCTCTCGGCGGACCGCGGCAGCTCCGGCCGGCTTCCGCGCCGCCCGTCGTCGGCGGCCAGGCCCATGAGCGCCGTCCAGTCGTCGGGCTCGACGGCGCGCAGGCGTACCCGATGACCGGTCCAGGTCGATTCCATGCCCTCCTTGATAGCGCCGCGGTGCGCGCGAGGCCGCGAGGCTCACCGGGACAGGTGGTGGCCGCCACGCTCGTGACCGGGTCTCCGACCTGCGGTCATCTGATCGATCAGCGCTGGAATCGCCGCCGTCGAGGCCGCTGTTAGGCTGATTCTCTGAGGATGTTCCGGCACACCGTGCCCCACACTTTCCGGCGTGACGGAGTTCCGTTCCGGATGCACGGTGAGGAAGCGCCCATGTGGCATCCAAACCGCGACGACGCCCGACACCGCCCGGGGACGTCGACACCATGACCGGCGCCGCTCGTCCGCGGGCGTTCAGGCGCGCCGGCCGCATCGTGGTGGTGGGCGCCTCGCTGGCGGGGCTGCGGGCCGCGGAGTCACTGCGCGACGAGGGGTTCACGGGATCGTTGACCATCGTCGGTGACGAGCCGTGCGAGCCCTACGACCGTCCACCGCTGTCCAAGCAGGTGCTGACGGGGTGGGTGCCCGCCGACGCCACCACGTTGCCCCGGCGTCGCGCCGTCGACGCGGAGTGGCTGCTGGGCGTGCCCGCCGACGGGCTGGACCTGGCCACCCACCACGTGCGTCTCGCCGACGGCCGCGAGATCCCCTTCGACCGGCTGCTGATCGCCACCGGGGTACGGGCCCGGCCGTGGTTCGTCGAGTCCGAGGCGGCCCTGGCCGGAGTCTTCGTCGTGCGGACGCGCGAGCACGCCGAAGGCCTGCGGCGGGCCCTCGCCACCGGGCCGTCCCGGGTACTGGTCGTCGGTGCGGGGTTCACCGGCTGCGAGATCGCCTCCGTCTGCCGGGAGCGGGGCATCCCGGTGACGGTCGCCGAACTCGCGTCCGCCCCGCTGGCCGGGGCGCTCGGAACCGTGATCGGCGAGGTCGCGGCCGACCTGCAGCGCGCTCATGGCGTGGACCTGCGGTGCGGTGTCCAGGTCGTCCGGCTGGAGGGCGACGCGCGGGGACGGTTCCGCCGTGCTCGTCTCGACGACGGCTCCACGGTCGACGCCGAGGTGGCGGTGGTGGCGCTCGGGAGCATCCGCAACACCGAGTGGCTGCGGGGTTCGGGTCTGGCGGCGGGCGAGTGGGGAGTCACCTGCGACACGGGCTGCCGCGCCCTGGACACCAACGGCCAGGTCACCGGTGACGTCTTCGCCGCGGGGGACGTGGCCCGCTGCCCGGACCCCGTCGACGGGCACCGGCTCGTCGCGCTGGAGCACTGGGCGAACGCCGTGGCGCAGGCCGAGGTCGCGGCGCACAACATGGTCAGCGCCGAGGCCGGGCAACGGCCCCACCTGTCCGTCCCGCTGTTCTGGTCGATCCAGTTCGGCGTCAACATCAAGTCCGTCGGCGTGCCGGCCTTCGCCGACCAGGTGGTCGTCACCCAGGGATCGGTCGCCGACCACCGCTTCGTCGCCGCGTACGGCTTCCGGGGCCGGGTCACCGCTGCCGTCAGCTTCGACAACGGCAGGTCGCTGAACCACTACCGGCGGTTGATCGAGACGGCCGCGCCCTTCCCGCCCCGCTGCCCCACCCCCGACCGGCCCGCGGACCAGCACCCGGTGCCCGCCGGCTTCCCCGGCCCCGCCCGGTCCGAGCCGGACGCCACAGGCCACGATCCGGGCGAACGCCGCCGTGTCCCGACCGTGCACCGGCATCGGCCACATCCGCCACATCCGCCGCATCCGCCGCATCCGCCGCATCCGCCGCATCCGCCGCATCCGCCGCATCCGCCGCATCCGCCGCAGGAATGCCCGACCACCGCGAGCGGAACCCCCGGCACACTGCGACGGGTCTACGACCGCTCCGCCCGAGCCGACCCCTACCCGCTCTACGCCGAACTGCGCGAGACGCCGGTGGCCCGGCAGGAGGACGGCAGCTACGTCATCAGCACCCACCGCGAGATCACGGACGTGCTGAACGACCCGCGTCTGAGTTCCGACGTACGCAACCTGTCGGGTCCGATGCCGTCGGACGAAGCCCCTTCGTCGTTCATCCACATGGACCCGCCCGAGCACGACCGGCTGCGGCGGATGGCGATGCGGCCCTTCGGCCCCCCGCACACCCCTGGGCTGGTGAACGGGCTCGAAGGCTTCCTGACCGCCACCGTCGGGGGGCTGGTCGACGGTTTCGCGGACCAGGAGCGGATCGACGTCGTCGACGATCTCGCCCTCCCGCTCTCCTTGGCCGTCACCTGCCACGTGCTCGGCGTGCCACGCGAGGACGAGCCGAGGTTCCACCGCTGGGTGCACGACATCATGGACTCGGTCGACTACGACCCCGCCACCGACCCGAAGGAGAGACGGGACAGGGGCGTGCGGGCCCGCGAGGACCTGCGCCGGTGCCTGGGCGAGCTGGTGGCACAGCGCCACGGCCGGCCGGGACACGGCCTGCTGTCACGGCTGGCCGACGACGACGGGCCCGACGGCCGGATGACCGACGCCGACATCGTCGCCACCGCCAGACTGCTCCTTGTCGCCGGTCACGAGACCACCGCCAACCTCATCGCCAACGGGATGCTGACGCTGCTGCGGCACCCTCAGATCCTGGAACGGCTGCGCGGCGAACCCGAACTGGTCGTCCTGCTGGTCGAGGAACTGCTGCGCTACGAGCCGCCCGTGCACGTCATTCCCTGGCGGGCCGCGTACAGCGACATCACCGTCGCCGACACCGTCATCCCCAAGGGCTCGCAGATCATGCTGATGCTCGCCTCCGGAAGCCGCGATCCGAAGCGCTTCCGCGATCCGGACCGCTTCGACCCGGACCGGCGTGACAACGCGCACCTGGGGTTCGGCAGCGGCACACACCTGTGCTTCGGCGCCCCGCTGGCCCGCCGGGAGACCCAGATCGCCCTGGGCGAGCTGGTACGACGCCTCGACCACCCCCGGCTGGTCGCCGACCCGCCGCCGTACCGGCGCAGTCCCGTCCTCCGGGGGCCGATCCATCTGGACATCGAGCAGGGTGACGGCGTGTCGTCGTGATCGGGCAGCCTCTGCCGGGAAATCCGAACTCGCGGCCGGACGAGCGCCGTTGCCGCACCGGCCGGCGGCGGAGTTCCGTGTTCTCGGACGTGCCTGGCGCGCGAGGTCCCCGGCATCCAGGCCGGGCCGGAACCGGAATGCATGGTTCCGTGACATCCGTCACAGCGGATCCGGGACCTCGCCGTACCCGATAGTAGAGACCACTCAAGCGACATGAGAGATTTGCCCGACTTGGGGCTCGCATGCGTCGCATCCGGATTCACGGCTTTTCGCCCGCGAGCCACCTTCATCCGTTCTGCGCGCACACAGGGATTCTGACGGGTCGACAGGATTTTTCGGCGCCCCGGAGCCCGGACCAGCGGGCTCCGCGCACATGACAAAGGCCGGCCGAGCCTACTAGGCGAGCTAGTACCGCGGCCCGTTGCGCTCCTTGTGAAGGCTTCCTAAGAATGACGAGCCGCAGGACGCCGCCGCAGCTCAGGAGCGGGTTACGCATGGGTAGACATCGCAAGAACACGCAGTACCGGCGGATGGTCATCGCTGCCGTCGCCGTGGGCACCGTGGGCATACCGTCCGCCGCCATGGCCTGTACCAACTGGCCCGACAGCGGCGGACGCCGGTCCGACAGCGCCGAGAACAGCGCGACGAAGAGTTCGTGGAACCAGAAGGAGTGGTGGAACGACGCGAGTTGGGGCCGCCCCTGGAACGCCGACCGGACCGGCCGGCCCTCGTGGACGGCATCGGCGGCGCCGGGCGCCACGAGGTCCCCGAGCGCGTCCGCCGGCGCCACCAGCACTCCGAGCCCGTCCGCGAGCGCCACGAAGACTCCTCACGCCCCTGCGAGCGCCGCGAGGACCACCGCGCCGAAGCCGAAGGCCACGGCGTCTCGGCACACCGCACGGACCACCGCTCCCAAGCCCAGCGCCACCGCGGCGCCCAGCACCCGGACCACGACCGCCACCGCTTCCGCGGCCCCCAGGCCGTCGAGCACCCCGAAGCCCACCGCCACGGCCTCCGGAGTCGTGGCCCGGATCGTGGAACTCGTCAATGCCGAGCGCGGCAAGGTCGGCTGTTCGGCCCTGACCCTGAACACGACCCTGTCCAAGGTCGCACAGGCACACAGTGAGGACATGGCGCTTCACCAGAACATGTCGCACTCCGGGTCCGACGGCTCCTCCCCCGGAGACCGCATCACCGGCGCCGGGTACGCCTGGAGCGCCTACGGCGAGAACGTGGCCTACGGTTACGCCACTCCCGAGCAGGTCATGGCGGGCTGGATGGCCAGCCCCGGTCACAAGGCCAACATCCTCAACTGCGCGTTCAAGGAGATCGGCGTCGGTCTCGCGGAGCCCGGCGACTACTGGACCCAGGACTTCGCCACCGCCCGCTGAGCGGGTACGGCGCATCGCCACGCGGAGTGAGCGATCCCGGGGCGTGGCGGCGGCGTTCTTCGTCGCCCAGGGCGGCGGGCGGGGCCGGTGATCGCGCGGGGGGGCACGGCCCGCCCCGGCCGTGCCTCGTGCACGCGTCTACGCTGGCGGCCGCCGAACAGGAGACGCGCCGCGTCCGTCCGCCCCAGCCTCCTCTCCGTGACCGGATCGAACTGCTCCTGGTCGAGTTGGAGGACCTCAGCCCCTGCCTGTCCCTCGACCTGGTCCCCGACCGGTCCGGGACGCCTTCGTGGCCGGCCTGACGGCCTCCCTCCACCGGTTCCCGCACGCCCGGCCCCGCGACTGAGCGACACGCCGGCCGACGCACTCCCAAACTATTGCGTATCATTTGCAAGTGCTTGAGTATCGCATCAGAACGGCCGGTGCGGCCCACCTCGACCAGGCGCGGGCCGTCATGCTCGACACCGTCCACCGGGACTTCGGGACCGGCTACGTGCCGCGCTGGCACGCGGACATCGTCGATCCGGAGTCCTTCTACCTGACCCCGCCCCGGCACACGCTGCTGGTCGCGGTGGACGAGACGGACGGGACGGTGGCCGCCACGGCGGCGCTGGACGCGCGGGGCCCCGCTCATCCGCCGAACCCCAGATGGCTGGCCGAGCGCTATCCGTCGGGCACGACCGCCCAGTTGCGGCGGGTGTACGTGCGCCCGGAGCACCGGCGGCGCGGGCTGGCCCGGCGACTGGTGGACGGGTTGCTGGACTTCGCCCGGACGGACGGCGGTTACCGGGCCGCGTATCTGCACGCCTACCCGCACTCGCCCGGGGCGATGGGGCTGTGGCGGACGCTCGGCGAGGTCGTCTGCGACGAGCGGGAGGAACTGCCGGACGGCGGCAGCGGCGTCGTGCACTTCGAGATCCCCCTCACCCCCTTGCTTAAATGAAAATCATGTTCATATGATGCGGATCGATGTCCGCCGAGACGCCCGGCCCTGGGAAGGGCCCTGAACGACAGAACGAGGACCATGAGATCTCCCCGCCTTCGGCTGACGGCCGGTCTGCTGCTCGCACCGCTGCTCACCGGCTGTTTCTCCGCCTCCGGCGGCGACTCGTCCTCGGACTCCTCCGGTGCCGGTGACGGCGCCCGGCTGCGGGTGGCGCTCGCCTTCCCGCCCGCCGAGAACTACTCCCCCTACGGCCAGGACGCCATCGACCTGTCCCGGCTGGGCGTCGTCGAGGGCCTGACCCGGCTGGACGCCAACGGCACCGCCGTACCCGCGCTCGCCACCTCCTGGAGCAGCGAACAGGGCGGCAGGAGCTGGCTGTTCACGCTGCGGGACGCCAGGTTCCAGGACGGCACCGAGGTCACCGCCGAGGCCGTCGCCGTCGCGCTCACCCGTGCCGCCGGGGCCGAGCCCGCCCCCGCCGCCCTCTCCGGGGTGAGGCTCACCGCGGCCGCCGTCGGCGCGGACCGGGTCAGGGTCGCCACCACCGTCGCCGACCCGGTGCTGCCGCTGCGGCTGAGCAACCCCGGTCTGGCGGTGTTCTCCCCGACGGCATACGGAAAGAACGGCAAGGTGAACCCGGTCGGCACCGCCACCGGCCCCTTCGAACTCACCAGGATCACCGGTGACACGGCCGCCGCCCTGGACCGCTTCGACGACTACTGGGGCGGACGCGCCCAGGCGTCCGGGATCGACGCGAAGTACGTCTCCGACGGCACCGCCCGTGCCAACGCCCTGCGCACCGGTGACGTGGACATCGCCGAGGCGATCCCCGTCGCCCAGGTCGCCGCTCTGGACAAGGGCACCGCCCACGAGGTCAACACCGCCCGGAACACCAGCCTTTACCTCAACACCCGCAAGGGCGTGTTCAAGGACGCGGGCCTGCGCACCGCCGCGCGGGAGGCGATCGACACCACCGCGGTCGTCAAGGGTGTGTACGAGGGCTACGCCGAGCCCGCCCAGGGGCTGTTCGGCCAGGCCTTGACCTGGGCGGCGGGCAGGAGGACGGTGCCCGCCGGCCGGGCGGCGGCCACCGACGCCGAGGGCAGGAGCATCACGGTCGCCACCTACAGCGACCGGCCCGAGCTGCCGGAGACCGCCCAGGTGCTCCAACAGCAGCTGGAGCAGGCCGGCTTCACGGTGAGGCTGGAGGTACGGACCTACGCCCGGCTCGAAGGCGACCTGCTGGCAGGGAAGTTCGACGCCACCGTCGCCTCCCGCAACATGATGCTGGACACCGGCGACCCGGTCACCGTCCTGGCCGGCGACTACACCTGCGACGGCTCCTACAACCTGTCGTTCCTGTGCGACAAGGGCGTCGACGCGCTGGTGGCCGCCGCCGGGACGAAGTCCGATCCCGCCGAGCGGCAGGACGCGGCGATGAAGGCGGAGGCCGCGATCCTCCGCACCGACGCGGTGATCCCCCTCGTCCACCTCAAGGTCGTCACCGGCATCGGCAGGTCCGTCAAGGGTGCCGTACTCGACCCCTACGAGCGGGAGTTCGTCGGCACCGGGACCCGGCGCTGAAGCCCTTGGCCAGGATTTCCGTCGCCCTGCGCACGCTCGCGCGGGGCGGCGGCCCCACCCTCCTGTGGCGGGCCCTGCTCACGGCCGCCCTCGTCGCCGCCGTCGGCCTGCTGCCCTGGCTCTCCCGCACCGACCCCGCGCTCACCGTGCTCAAGGCCCGCTCGGCCGAACGGACCCCGACCCCTGGGACCCTGCGCGCCATCCGCGACCAACTCGGCCTGGACGACGGGCCGTCGGCACTCCTCGGGCGCTGGCTCGGCGGCCTGCTGCGCGGTGACGCGGGCCGGTCCTGGGTGTCCGACACCGAGGTGCTGCCCGCTGTGACCCAGGCCCTGGGAACATCCCTGCTGCTGATGACCGGGGCCATAGCCGTCGCCCTGGTCACTGTCACGGCCGTATGCGCCCGCACCCTGTGGCTCGGCTCCCGTCGCCGCCTCGGCGCCCGCGGCCCCGGCGGCACCGGGTCGGCGGTGACAGCCGCGCTGCCCGAGTTCCTCGTCGCCTCCGTGCTGGCCTCGGTCGTCGGCGTGCAGTGGGGTTGGCTGCCCGCGCTCGGCTGGTACGGCCCGCGGTGGATGATCCTGCCCTGCCTCGCCCTCGGCCTGCCCGCCGGAGCGGTCCTGGGCCGGATGCTGGACGACCTGCTGCCCGCCGCGTTCGCCGAACCCTGGGCGCTGGCGGCCGCCGCGCGCGGAGTGGCACCGGCCTCGATCGCCCGGCAGGCGCTGCGCCGCTGCGTGCCCGGACTCCTGCCCAATCTGGGCCTGTTCGTGGTCGGCCTGACCGGCGGCTCGGTCGCCGTCGAGCAGATCTACGACATCCCCGGCCTGGGCCGCCTCACCCTGCGCGCCGCCCTCGCCCAGGACCTGCCCGTCCTGCAGACCGGCACCCTCGCCCTCGTCGCCCTCGCGGCCGTCGCGGCCGCACTGGCCAGGCTCTGCGTACGCCGGCTGACCGGGCCCGCGCTGCGCGACGGCGCCCTGCACTCGCTGCACCGCCCCGCCGCGCCCGCACGACGTGTCGGACCGCTCGTCCACGGCCTGCTGCTCGCCGCCGTCATCGCGCTCGGTCTGCCCCGTGACCCACTCGCCCTCGACACCACCGCCCGCCTCCAAGCCCCTTCCTGGGCCCACCCGTTCGGCACCGACCCGCTCGGCCGGGACCTGCTGGCGCGGATCGCGCACGGCGCGCTCACCACCCTCGGCACCGCCCTCGCGGTCACCGCCGCCGCCCTGCTGACCGGCGTCCTGCTGGGGCTGCTGCCCCGGCTGTCCGGACCGCTGGTCGACACCGTCAACGCCGTACCGCCCACCCTGGCCGCCCTCCTCGTCACCGGCGTCGCGGGCAGCGGCCCCTCGACACCCGCCCTGGCGGTGACCGTGGTGGCGTGGTCGCCGCTGGCCGCCCACGCCTCGGCACTGCTGCGGCAGGAACGTGCCACCCTCCATCTGACGGCGACCCGGGCCCTCGGCGCCGGCCGCGGGTACCTGCTCCGGCACGAACTGCTCCCCGCGGTCCTGCCGCCCGTGGCCCGGCACGCCCTGCTCCGGCTGCCCGGCATCGCCCTGAGCCTGGCCGCGCTCGGCTTCCTCGGCCTGGGCGCCCAGCCGCCGTCCCCCGAGTGGGGCCTGCTGCTGGCGGAGAACCGGCCCTACGCCGAACGCGCCCCGTGGGCCGTCCTGGTCCCCGCCGCGGTCCTGGCACTCCTCGGCGCGCTCGCCGTGACGGCGGCGGGAGGCATACGCCTGCCCCGGAGACAGCGAACAGAGCCAGGACCCGGGTGACGGGACCATGCCCACCGGCGCCCTTCTCGGCCTCGCCCCCCGACCGCCGCACCGCTCTGCGTCCGGGGACACGGCACGGCGACGGGGCAGCGGCGTGCCGTTCCCGGAGACCGACTGAGCGACCGGTCGGGCGTCTGCCCGCCGTCTACGGCCGCCTGGCCGGAGGCGCGCTCAGCCGACGATCCACACCTGGGCCTCTGCCGGGTGGGCGTCGTCGCAGTTCCACTGCATGAGCTGGCTGCCGGCGCCGCCCACCGTGTCGAGACACATGGTGGTGCCGACGTGGGTGAACTTCACACCGGCCGCCTGGTTGACGATCACGGCCGTTTCCGTCCACTGCTCCGACGCCAGCCCGTCGCAGAAGTATTCGTCGACGGTTTCTCCCGGAATACTGGTGCCGTTGTTGACTTCGGCGCAGTACCCACTCGACTGGTTCACCAGGTAGTAGGTATTCGACGCGCCGGTCGACACGAACGCCCAATTCTGGGTACTGGAACCGTTGCAGCCGGCCAGCTGAAGTCTGACGTTGAGTACCCCGCCCGGCGCGTCGACACATTGGCCGTACGCCAGGTTCTTGATCGTGTGGTAGCTGCTCGCGGCCGCGGCGGCCGTAATGCGGGCCGAGGTGACCGCTGTGGAGTCCGCAGCCGGCGTGGCGGCGCTTGCCCCGGTCGCCAGGGCCATCATGCCGGCACTGGCCAGTAACGCCCCCGCCAGGACAGACGTCCTGCTTCGGATCTTCATCGTCGCGACCTCCAGGTCATTTTGGTCGGAGAACTCCAACAGCCCGCCCCGAATCAGGGATCCGGCAGAGCGGAGGCATACGGCCGCCCTCGAAACCAATTCCAGGTTCGAGTCGGACGGCCCGGCCGGGGCATATCGACTCCCGTGCTGATATCGCCCTGCTCATGGAGAGCGTGCCCGGCCGGCAGCCCCGTGTCGCCCTCTGTTCCGCCCAGTGGACCGGACACCGTTTCACCGGCGGGATCCCGGATTGTTCCGCGAAGTTCCCGGAATTTCCCGGCGGCATCCGGCTGCTTGCCTCAGGGTCCACGAAGGGCTGCACAGCGGCGGGCTTTTCCGGTGTCGGACCTCGGCCGCCGACCAGAACCTGCCGGCGTCCGGCAGCGCCGGCTCAGGCGTTGCGGGTGCCGCGGCCGCTGCGCCGGGGGCCGGTGTACTCGGCCTCGGTGACATGGTCGAGCCAGTCGACCTCGTCGGTCTCCCACAGTGCGATGTGGACCATGAAGTGGTCCGGGGCGGCGCCGTGCCAGTGCTCCTCGCCCGGCGGGGTCCAGACCACGTCACCGGGACGGGCTTCGAGGATGTCCCCGCCACGGGACTGGATCAGGGCGATGCCCTCGACGATGTACAGGGCCTGGCCCAGGCCGTGGGAGTGCCAGGCGGTGCGGGCACCGGGCGCGAAGCGCACCGCGTTGGCACGGGCCCGGGACGGCTCCTCGCCGCGGTAGATCACATCCGCCCAGGCGTCGCCCGTGAACCACTTCTCGGGCAGCTTCATGGTCGGCGGCTTCGGCAGCAGTTCCATGGTCGATTCCTTGGTCTTCGTGCGGGTCAGGGCATGGGGACGGGACCTGGCGGCCCCGGCGCCGTCAGCTCGGCGGCTGCGACGCGGGCAGGTGCCGGTCGGCCGCCCAGGAGGCGAGGATGCGCAGACGGTCGTGGGTGGCGGAGCCGGGGGCCGCGGTCCAGACGGTGAGATGCTGGTCGGGGTCGGTGTTCGCGGTCAGCGTGTCCCAGTCCAGGACGAGTTCGCCGACGACCGGGTGGTTGAGGGTCTTGGTGCCCACGGTGCGGGCGGCGACCCGATGGTCGCCCCACCACTGGGCGAACTGCTTGTCCCGCAGGGAGAGTTCACCGACCAGCTCGATCAGGCGGGGATCCTCCGGGTATTTCGCGGCCTCCATGCGCAGCTGCGCCACGGAGGTCTTCGCGGAGTTCTCCCAGTCGGCGTAGAGGGTGCGCATGGCCGGGTCGGTGAACTGGATGCGGGGGTAGTTGCGGTGCCTCTCCGGGAGCCGGGAGAAGTCGGTGACCAGCGCGGCGGCCAGGGCGTTCCAGGCGAGGACGTCGCCGCGGCGGCCCTGCACGATGGCCGGGGTCGCGGTCAGGTCGTCCAGCACCCGCTGCAGCTGCGGCTGGACCGTCTGCCGACCGCGCCGCCGGGTGCGGGTGGTGGTCCTGCCGGCGAGCTGGAAGAGGTAGCCGCGTTCGTCGTCGTCGAGGTGGAGCACCCGGGCGAGGATGTCGAGCACGGGTGCGGACGCCTGCATGCGGCCCTGTTCGAGGCGGGTGTAGTAGTCGGTGCTGATGGCGGCGAGCTGGGCGACCTCTTCACGGCGCAGCCCGGCCACCCGGCGGGGCCTGCCGGTCTCGGGCAGCCCGACCGCGTGGGGGCTCAGCTCCGAGCGACGCTTCCTGAGGAACTCTCCCAGCTCGTTGAGGGGGACGTTGCTGGTCATGCCGCCCAGCATGACACCGATCACGGGAGAGGAAGGGGGGAGGATTTCCTCCCAGGATGTTTCCCTCCCCGGATGGATTCCTCCGCTTTTCGCGCCCGGCCACCCGTGTGAGCCTCGATCGTGACCAGCCGTGGCCGACGTCGGCCACGGCATCCCGGCCCCCACAGCGAAGGAAACACGATCATGCGCGGAGCAGTCATCCACGCCCCCGGCGACGTGCGCTTCGAGACCCTGGACGACCCGGAGATCAGCCGGCCCACCGACGCGGTCATCCGCACGGTCGCCACCTGCGTCTGCGGCTCGGACCTGTGGCCGTACCGCGGCCTGGAGCCCGTCGGCGACCCGCACCCGATGGGACACGAGTACGTCGGCATCGTCGAGGAGGTCGGCGCCGAGGTCACCCACGTCAGGCCGGGCCAGTTCGTGGTCGGTTCCTTCGCCACCTCGGACAACACCTGCGTGAACTGCCGCAACGGCTGGCAGTCGAGCTGTCTGCACCGGGAGTTCATGAGCACCTGCCAGGCCGACTACGTCCGCATCCCCAACGCCCACGGCACCCTGGTCGCCACCGACGAGCACCCCTCGGGCGACCTCGTGCCCAGCCTGCTGGCCGTCTCCGACGTGATGGGCACCGGCTGGTACGCCGCCCTCGCCGCCGAGGTGAAGCCGGGCGCCACGGCTGTCGTGGTCGGTGACGGGGCGGTCGGCCTGTGCGGGGTCATCGCCGCCAAGGAGCTCGGCGCCGAGCGGATCATCGCGATGAGCCGCCACGAGGCCCGGCAGAAGCTGGCCCTGGAGTTCGGCGCCACCGACATCGTCAGCGAGCGCGGCGAGGACGGTGTCGCCCGGATCAAGGAGCTGACCGGCGGTATCGGCGCCGACAGCGTCCTGGAGTGCGTCGGCACCGCCGAGTCCATGCGGCAGGCCCTGCACTCGGCCCGTCCCGGCGGCAACGTCGGCTTCGTCGGCGTCCCGCACGAGGTGGCGGTCGACGGCGTGGAGCTGTTCTTCTCCCACGTCGGCCTGCGCGGCGGTCCCGCCCCCGTCCGCCGGTACCTGCCCGACCTGATCGACCGGGTCCTGTCCGGCCGGATCAACCCGGGCAAGGTCTTCGACCTGACCCTGCCCCTGGACCAGGTCGCCGAGGGCTACAAGGCGATGGACGAGCGCCGCTCGATCAAGGCCCTGCTCAAGCCCTGACCGCCACGGCCACCACCATGGGGTTGCCCCGGCCCTTGTTCTCCTGGCTCTTCTCGATCGAGGAACTTGTCGGGGGCCAGACAGTCGTACGTGTCGTGTAGGTTCGCGCTTCCGATGTCCTCTGACAGGGCCTGACCAGCCCTGGTATGGCTTGTCTCGCACGGTGTCCCTGCCTGTTCGTCTCACTGTCATGTCCTTTTCTGCGCCGTCCGGCGGTTGGGACAGGCCAAAGGTCTCCTGTTCTGTCCCAGTGCATCCGGCGGGCAGGAGGCCAATGTTGTCGAGCTCCTCGTCCAACAAGTACGCGCGGCGGTTCGGGATACGAATGGGCTGCAGCGTGGTCGGCTGTGGCCTGGAATCTCTACGGCGCGGCGAGACCTGCTCAGAGGCAGAGCGGGTCAAGACTCCCCCACGGGTCCCTCATCGTGGACCTCGTCCTTGCGAGCCGGAACGGCCCGTCGGCGCAGTGAGCCTTTCCCAACCTGGCTGATAACGGCGTGGGTTGGTGTGCGGGCCGCGTGCGGGTAGAGGTGAAGCTCCTGGTAGATGGGTTGTCGACCAAGATCAACCTGTCCGCCCGGAGCTTCATGTGCTTGTCTACCCATCGGGGATCGGTCTGTCCAGCTCGGCCCTTCGCTTCCTGTCTCATCTGCTGACCGCCCGACGACGTGAGCTCGGTACCCGATGGCGTCGGCTCCCGGCAGACCCAAGCCCTGCTGGTTCTGACCCACCTGCGGTGCGGACACACCTACGCCCAGCTCGCCGCCGGCTTCGGCGTCGGAACCAGCACGGTCCACCGGTACGTGGCCGAGGCCGTCGAGATCCTGGCCGCTCTCGCGCCCGGCCTCGCCACGGCCGTCGGGGCTGCAGCGCGCAAGGCGTTCGTGGTCCTCGACGGGACGCTGCTGCCGATCGACCGCATCGCCGCCGACCGCCCGCACCCGCGGCATCATCGACGCCCTGGCCCAGGCGGACATCACCTGCTGGGCCGGCAAGGCGTGTCAGGGAGCCGGCGGTACGGTGCGGGTTCCCTACCGTGGCCGCTGGGAGAAGCTGTCCGCCGGTCAGCAGGCCGTCAACAGCTCTCACACGCCAAGATCCTCGCGCTCGGTGAACAGGCCATGGCCGCCCTCAAGACCTGGCGACTCCTGCGCAAACTCCGATGCAGCACCACCCGTATCACCGCACTCGTCCAAGCCGTCCTCACCCTTCACCTCAACGCCTCACGCTGAGGTTGGGAACGGCTCAGTGTCGTGAATGCCTTTCGGGGCAGAGCGAGAACGAGGACCGAGGCAAGGCTTGCAAGAAACTCAGGAGTGGCGGCCGTCATGACGCTCATCGCCGACCTCCCGCCACTGCATGGGTTTGGAGTATCAAGCAACCGAAATAACACCTGTTGTTTATTGAATCTCGGCATCTCGTTCACTTAACTCGACCGAAGGATTCAAGTCATCTACGGGGGCGGCAAGTTCGCGTACTGTGCTTGAACAGGGATTACGCGGTTGGGGGCTTGGTAAGTTTATTTGATTCAGCCATATAAGTAAGCCGTAAGTTAGTTCATGTGTGCGCCGATCAAGGATCATCCCTGCACTACGTTCACTGTCGCCACACAAGGGATGCACTGTGCGCACACAGGCACGAAGACCACTCATAGTGGTCCTGACTCTGGTTCTGATCGCCATCGCGGGCGTGGTTCCCGCCTGGGCTCTCCCGGCCCGTCCCGCCGCCGTGTCCGCGGTTGCTCCGGCCAAGGTCCGGACGGCCGCGGACCTGCCCAAGCCGCCCAAGGCCATGACGCTGGTCGAGCGGCGCAAGCAGGTGAAGCAGTCCTGGGACGACCTGTCGCCGATGGGAAAGTTCCGGAATTCTCGCGGCAAGGGTCTGGGGAAGCCGACCCAGAAGCCGCACAGCAGGCCGCAGAAGCTCCCGAAGCAGGGGCCCACTGCCAAGCCCTCGGCCGGGAGCGGAGCGTCGGCCCTCGCCGCCGCGACCACCGCCGACCCGGCCTGGGTGTCCTCCACCGCCATCGCCTATCCGGATTACCTGTCGATCGGCGGATATCTGCAGTTCGCCGCCGGCACCACCGCCTCCTCGTACTCAGGGCTGTGGTTGTACCTCCTGGACGAGAACGGCAACTACGTCTACCAGCACGAGGTCAAGAAGGCCACCGACAATCCGGTGGGCAACACCCCGGACAACGGCGCCTGGTGCTACGGCTGGTGGCCGGCCGACTCCCACCCGGCCGACCAGTGCTTCTGGTGGATATCCAACAAACTCGGCGGTCTTCTCCAGGACGGCAAGAAGTACTACGCCTATATCTTCATGACAGGCGCGGACGGCACCTACAGTCCGAGGGGGACCACCTCCCCGCTGGTGACGGCCTTCTACACACCGGGCATTCCCGGCGCGCAGGCGGGCATCTGCTCCTGCTACGGGCAGGCCCACCGGGCCGACCCGGTCAACACGGCGACCGGCATGTTCTACGAGCAGCTCACCGACGCGAAGATGACCGGCGTCGGCACCCAGGTGTCACTGGACCGCACCTACCGCTCCGACTCCGCCACGAGCGGACTGCTCGGCCCCGGCTGGGCGACACCGTTCGACTCGAAGCTGACGGTCTCCTCCGGCTCGGTGACCTACCAGGCCGACGACGGGGCCAGCTTCGTCTTCGCACAGGCCAGTGACGGCACGTACACCACACCGGCTGCGTCGACGGCGAAGCTCGCCAAGAGCGGTAGCACCTACACACTCACCACCCCGGACCAGACCAAACGCACGTTCAGCGGTTCCGGTCAGCTGACATCCGTGGTTGACAAGGCCGGCCAGGGCCTGGCCCTGACCTACAGCTCCGGCAAGCTGTCCTCGGTCAAGGACGCGGCGGGCCGCACCACCGGCTTCACGTTCAACGCCGACGGCCTGCTGAGCGAAATGGACCTCCCCGACACCACGTCGGTCTCCTACGGCTACGACGGCGGCCTGCTGACCTCGGTCACGGATCCGGCGGGCAGGACCTCCCACTACGCCTACTACGGGGACAAGAGGCTGTCCTCGTACACCGACCCGGCGGGCGGCACGGTCTCCAACACGTACTACCCGGACGGGCGGATCAAGACCCAGACCGACCAGAACAACAAGACCACCAACTTCACCTGGGACGACACGGACGACAGCAGTCGCGAGTCGTACACCACCGCGCCCGACGGGGGCGTGTGGACCGACTTGTACTCCGGCAACGTGCTGCTGGAGAGCATCGACCCGTACGGCAAGACCGTCTCGTACGACTACGACCAGAAGCTGCACCCGGTCGACATCACCGACCAGCGCGGCAACACCACGTCGATGACGTACGACAGCGCCGGGCACATGCTCTCCCGAAGTGCACCCAGCTCACTCGGCTACTCCGAGAGCTGGACCTACGACAGCGCGGGCAACGTCAAGAGCCACACCGACGGCCGCACCTACACGACGTCGTACGGCTACAACGCGTCCAACCAGCTGACCTCCAGCACTGATCCGCTGAATGGCACGACGTCGTACACGTACACGGCGCAGGGCGCCCTGCACACCGTCACCTCCCCGCGCGGGAACCAGACGACGTACGACTACGACAGCGCCGGCAACCGGACGTCGGTGACCACTCCGCTGGGTGAGAAGACCACCTTCACCTACGACGCCGCGGGCCGCGTCCTGACCATGACCAGCCCGCGCGGCAACGTCGCCGGCGGTCATCCGGACTGGTACACCACCCACTACGCCTACGACGGACGCGGTCTGCTGAAATCCGTCACGGACCCGCTGGGCCACACCACCGGCTACGAATACAACGGCGCCGAGCAGCTCACGTCCATCAAGGACAACCAGGACAACGTCACCCGCTACGAGTACGACGACGCCGGCAACCTCACCAAGACCACGGACGCGCTCAAAAAGTCGATCATCCGGACCTATGACACGTACGGCAACGTCACCTCGGAGACCGACCCGCTCCAGAACAAGACTGTCTGGAACTACGACAAGCTCGGCCGGCTGAGCAGCACCGTCTCCGCACGCGGCAACCTGCCCGGCGCCAACCCGGCGCTTTACACGACGAGTTACGAGTACGACGACGCCGGCAACCTCACCAAGGTCACGGACCCGACCGGCGCCTACGTGACCACCGAGTACGACGCCGTGAACCGGCCCGTCAAGGTCACCGACGCGCTGAAGAAGTCGACCCTCTACGAGTACGACGCCGACGACAACGTCACGAAGGTCACCGACCCGTACACCAAGACCGTCATCTCGGCCTACGACAAGAACAACCGGCTCCACACCACCACCGACCAGCTGACCAAGACCACCACCTACGACTACGACGCCGACGGCAACATGCTCAGCACCACCTCGCCGCTGGGCAACAAGCAGAGCTGGACCTACGACACCGACGGCCGCCTCGCCTCGACCACCGAACCCCGCGGTAACGTCGCCGGTGCCACAGCAGACAACTACACGACCTGGTACGACTACGACGCCAACGGCAACCCGAAGACCGTCTGGAACATATCCGGCGAGACCGACACCACCTACGACGCGAACGGGAACCTCGTATGGCAGCGTGACCCGGACGGCGCCACCGCTTCCTACTACTACGACGACCTCGACCGGCTGCACCGGCTGGACGCCATCGCCCAGGGCACCACGCTGTACGAGTACGACGAGGTCGGCGACCTCAAGACGCGCACCGACGCGAACAACCACGTCAACGCCTACGGCTATGACGACGACCACCGCCTCAACTCGGTCACCGATCCGCTGAACCGGACGACCACCTACTCCTACGACCCCGACGGAAACCAGAACGGCACAACCACCCCGCGCGGCACCACCACTCTCACCTACGACGCCCGCAACCTGCTCAGCAAGACCGACTACTCCGACTCCACCCCTGACGTCAGCTACGGCTACGACGCCGCCGGCCGGCTCACCTCCCGCGTCAACAGCTCCCTCACCGAGGACTTCGGCTACAACTTCGTCGGCCGGCTCACCAAGAACCGCGGCTTCTCCTACGCCTACGACGCCGCCGGCCACATGCTCAGCCGCACCCTCGGCGACGGAAACACCATCGGCTACACCTACGACGACGACGGCCGCACCAAGACCATGACGGCCGACTCCAAGACCACCAGCTACGCCTACGACCCGGCGGGCAACCTCACCACCACCACCCTGCCCAACACAGAGACCGAGACCCGCGCCTACGACTACGGCGGACACCTGACCGGGGTCACCTCCGCCAAAGCCGGCGCCACCGTCACCAGCACCTCCCTCAGTCTGTCCCCTGGCGGCCTCCCGAACCACGTGAACATCTCGCGCGCGGGCGTCGGCACCGGCGGCTGGGACCTGACCTACGACGACGCCGGCCGCCTGACCTCCGGCTGCGCCCCGCAACCCACCGACGTGGGCTGCCCGGCCGCCCGCGCCACCACCTACACCTACGACGAGGTCGGCAACCGTCTCACCTCGACGCTCGGCACGACCAGTACCAGCTACGGCTACGACGACGCCGATGAGCTGATGTCCACCACCACCGGCTCCACCACCACCGCCTACTCCTATGACGGCGAGGGCAACCAGACCAAGGCCGGCGCCAACACCTACACCTACGACCTCGCCGGACAGATCTCCGCCGCCACCATCGCCGGCACCAACTACACCTACACCCACGACGGCGGCGGCAACCAACTCACCACCAGCAAATCAGGCACCGTCCAGGGCCGCCCCGACTGGGACCTCAACGCCTCGACCCCGCAGCTGGCCACCGAGTACGACAGCACCGGAGCGATCAAGCAGTCCTACCGTTACGACCCCCTGGGCCAGCCCGCCGCCACCGAGACCACGTCGGGCGCGCTCTTCTACTACCACCACGACACCCAGGGCTCCCCGGTCGACGTCACCGGCAGCACCGGCACCCTCTACCAGCGCTGGACCTACGACCCCTACGGCACCCGCACCCTCAACACCGTCACCAGCGGCGCCCCCGCCAGCACCCCGGCCTACACCGGCGCCCGCTACGAGACCACCACCGGCAACCTCGACCTCCACGCCCGCCAGTACACCACCACAACAGGCCGCTTCAACCGCCCCGACCCCGCCGCCCCCGACCACAACAACGCCTACACCTCGGCCTACGCCTACGCCAACGACGCACCCACCCTCTACACCGACCCCAGCGGCCGGACACCCGTCCCTGGCGACAACGGCAACGGCAAGGTCGACAGCCTCGGCGAAGGCCTGAAGATCTTCGGCGACGGCTTCCTGCAGGGCCTGAAGGCACCCTTCGATTTCCTGAACGACGCCCACGACGCCCTCACCGGAGCCAACGGCGGCGCCGGAGCCTTCCTCGACAAATACCTCCCCGTCCGCCCCGCCTACCGCCTCTACCGCACCGCGGACATGCTCCGCCAACAAGGCTGCGACGCACTCGCCGACCAGTATGAGGCTGCGGCGGACGAACTCGCCCAGCAACTGGCGGTAACCGGCATCGGCGGCCTGAGCGGATGGCGCCGAGAGGCGTATGAGTCCGAGACATCGGTCCTGGGATCCGAAGGGCTGCCGGGTAAGCCCACTAGTGGCGGCTTGTTCTACCACGGATCCGACGTGCAGTCGTTGGTCGATATCCTCAACAAGGGCTTGGACGCGACTGCGGCTGCTGCAGGTCACACGGATGGACCGGGGGGCTTCTTCATCGCCACCCATTACGCCGATGCGGAATTCTTCGCCATTCGGAAGGGGAAGGGGCCTGGAATCATCAAGGTCAAGATCACGGACAGTGCGATGAGTAAGCTGGAGGAGGCAGGGGCAGCGACTCGGAAGATTCCCGAATCTCCCAAGTCGCCAAAATTCGAAGGCTACGAGTTCCATATCCCCGCATCTGCCTTCAATCTCTTCAATAAGCTCAGGCGGGATGGCGAAATTGACATACGGCCCTGACGACATTGCCGAGCTCGACGTGATGGGTTACCTGCGCAGGAATGAGGGCAAGTTCTTCCGCTCGGGCACCTACGACGCTGTCGAGCTTGCGGGAATGATCGCCACCGAGGCTCTGATCCTGGGTGCGGAGAACATCCGCATCCAGTCCGACGGGGACTGGCTGACCGTGACTGCAGATCGAGACTGGCTGAAACCCTTTGAGCGCGACGCGTTTCAGGCGATCCTGCCGTTCCCGGAAGCCGGTACCAACAGCATGCTGGCCGAGATTCTCGCGGTCGCCTTCTCGGCTGGCGTGACAACTGGCACAAGCGGCACGTCCGAGGTGGTCAAGGGAGAAGTTGATTTTCCCGGTCGCCCGGTCGACCAGAACACGGCGAGGGCGGTTTCCTTCATGCGTCGGCGAAGCTCCTAGTCCGCGCATGAGTGCCACGCGGTCGCACGGATCGCACAAGGTGCGTGCGACCGTTCGCCCACCTCCCTGCGAACTGGACCCTGGCTCGAGAGCTATGTGGCGAGGGCGGTCGTCAGTGGACCCTGGAGACGCTGGACCGTGACCCCACCGAACTCCGGGACGCGGTGAGCCTGCGCACATAGCCGGGACTGGCTGTCGCCTGCAGGAGTTGTCTACGATCAGCGTGAGCGAGACGCCAGTCCCTCTATTGGTGGGAGCCACCGCCCCTCTGGTGGAGAGGATTCGGCCCATGGCGCACTGTCCTCTCCGCACCATGGAGGGCACCGTCTGTCCATGAGGCCGTGATGAGGGCAACTCACGAATCCGCCTACGTAAGGTCGTCGGTGAGCTGCTGCGGGGGCTTGGGCCGGTGCCGTGGACCGTGAAGGTCGCCCAGCTGGTCTCTGTACGGCTGCGCGGCGGCCACGACTCTCTTGCCGAGGCCGGTCAGCCGCATCGCGTGTCCCGGCCCGCCGCGGTCCAGGAGCCGCCCGTCGAAGTCCCGTTCCAGTCGGCTGATCTGCAGTGTGACCGTGGACGGGTCAAGCCCTTCGGCACGGGCGAAGGCCGCGAGGTTGGGGTACTGGACGGCCTCCAGGAACCGGCGCAGTCGGAGGCGTCCGCCGTAGCTGCCGGCCGCTGGCCGCAGGAGGGCCGGAAGGTGGGCCAGCCTCGTGGCTGCGGCGGCCGTGGTGCGAGGTCGCCCGCGGCGGGAGGGCGGGATCGGCTTGGCCGGCACGGCCGTCGTCGGGACGCCGAGCTGGTCGGACAGCGGCCGGGCTGCGTCGAGGACCTGGTGGCCGAGTGCGGTGGGCTCCATTGGTCGGCTCCTCTGGGTGCGCACCAGCAGCGGGCCGCCCATGTCCTCTTCGAGACGAGCGAGGTGATTGGTGACGCTGTGCGAGGACAGGCCGAGCGCCGCGCACGCGTCGCCGAGCGAGCGGTAGCCGGCGATCTGGAAGAAGGTTCGCAGCCTGCGCAGCTGGTAGTTGTTGTTGAGGGCCGGTTGCAGGACGGCCGGGATGTACTCGATGCCGAGGGCGGGGCGGCTGAGGTGCCGGTTGCTCTGCCGTGGGATGTGATGGTGCCGGGCCCAGCGCGCCACCGTCCCCGGTGTCACGCCCAGTTCCTGGCCGATGTCCTTGAAGGACCGGTGCCGGTCGACGTACTGCGCGTGTAGCCAGTCACGGTCGAGGAGTTCTGCGGGGCAGGATGTGCCGTCGGCCCGGCGAAGCCGTGTGCCGTGGCGCTGGCTGATCGGGAACTTCTGTGCCGGGGTGTGCTCCCACTGAAGGGTGTGCCAGCGACGGGTGTCGGGGCGGCGGAAGTAGATGTAGTTGATGTTGTCGGGGTCGACCTGCACGGGCCACAGACCCTTGGCCTTCGGCCCGGTGTACTCGCTGGTCTCGCCCCGGTAGCCGCCCAGACCGGGGCCGTTGTAGCGGCACTTGCGGATCTCGACGCCATAGTGGTGGGTCGGCTTCCACTCGGTCTTCAGGAACTCGAAGCCGAGCGCGGGGTCGCGGGGGACCTCGATGTAGCCAGCGCGGGCGATGCCGTGCTCGAACATGGCCGCCGGCGACAGGTTCAGCCCCGGCACGTGGGCGTCGACGAGTCCCCTATGGGGCCTCAAGTGATACACGCAGGCCACCCACTCGCGGATGATCGCTTCCAACTCGTGGAGGAAGAAGAATGCCTGGTCCTCCGGCCGCTCGCCCCGCGAGAACAGGTCCGGGCCCTTGTAGCCGGGCAAGACCTCCAGCACCCCCTCGCGCACGGTTTTGAAGAATCTCTCCAGCGGTCCCTTGTCCCGGCCCGTTCGTAGGCGAGCCGGCTGAATGGACAGGCCCAGCCGCTGGCAGACGGAGGTGATGTGCTCGGAGATGTAGGGCTTGCCGTGGTCGACGACGATCGTCTCCGGCACCAGAGCCGGAGAGGCGACACCGTGCTTCTTGGCCTTCTCCGGCTCCTCCTCGCCCGGTTCGAGTGCCTTCCGCTCGACGAACACCGTGCGGGGAATGCCGTGGTCGGGCCACACGGCGTGCGCGGGCCAGTCCTTGCCGGCGGGGCGGGGGCGGAAGGTCTGGAACATCACCGCCGCGACATCGATGGACGATGTGGACACCGGGGTCACCCGAAGTCCCGTGACGCACCGGTCGTACCAGTCCATCGCGACGGTCAGTTCGGCCTGGACCCACTTCATCGTGATCGGGTCCATCGCGAAGACGTCCAGGCGCGTGGTGTCCATCAGCAGGTACTCGCCCGGCCTCGTGGGCCGCAGCTTCCCGTACGCGCCCGGCGGCCGGGCAGCGATGTCCCGGTTGCGCTTCGTACTCAGCCGGAAGGTCGGCAGCCGCCGCTCCAGCTCCTGAAGCCACCGGTACGCCGTCGCGCGACCGGGCAGCTTCACCTCGCCCTCGCCGTGGCGGGCCTCCAGACGCGGGCCGACCGAGCGGATCACCTTCCCACGGGTGGGCTTCGAGTCCTTCCCATGCTCGGCCAGAATCTCCAGGGCCATCTCCACCCACCGCGGATCGGCCCGGCCCAGCCCTCCCATGTCGCCGCTCCTGCGCTCCGGGCCGCCGCGCACGAGCCCGGCCTCCCGGTCGGTGAGGAAGGCGCGCACCCACCGCTTGATGGTGCGCACGCTCACGCCCAACTCGATGGCCTTCGCCTCGTATCGCTGCAGCTTGGGCACCGTGGCCGCGTACTGCGGCCGGGGCTCGCCCGGCTCCGCGAGTTCGTCGCTGCCCGACCGGAAGCCGGTCAGAACCTCGTTGACATGGGCGGCTCGCTCCCGAACCTCGGCAAGTTCCTCATCGCTGAGCTGCGCGAGCAGCACCGAGGCCGTCTCGCGGTCGTCGTCCGATTCCGGACCCGGCCCGGCCCATCACGGACCAGCACCTCGTTGCCGACCGCCGAGCCGAACATCTCCTCCACCACGACGACTTCACCGTCGTACTTCAACCTCGTG
Source organism: Streptomyces fuscichromogenes (assembly GCF_014645815.1). Classification (GTDB taxonomy): domain Bacteria; phylum Actinomycetota; class Actinomycetes; order Streptomycetales; family Streptomycetaceae; genus Streptomyces; species Streptomyces fuscichromogenes. Next base: position 84,748 of record NZ_BMML01000020.1, read on the forward strand.
CCCACCCCGACACGTACGGCAGCTCCGGTCACATGTCCTCCTCCACCAGTGCTCGACTTCGTGATCCGGCAGATCTGCTCGATCTGCTCGTCGTCGAGCGCCGACCCGGACTTGGGCTCCTCGACGGGGCGGGGCAGGTCGCGTCGGTCGACGCCAACCACCGCGGCGCTGCCGTGGCGCAGCACATGGCGCTCGGACAACGGTTCCGTCAGGTCCGTCACGAAGTGCTGGCACCACAACAGCCGCAGCACTGCGGCCCGCACCCGCCAGTCCGGGTGCTGGGGGAAGGCACGAAACGCATCCCCCAGCGTCGCCCCGTACAGATCCGCCGCGCGGATCTCCGCGAGCAGGCCCTCGTCGAACAGCCACTCGCGGCGATAGCCCGCGAGGAACCGCAGGTTCTCCAGCTCCGCTTCGGGCGGCTCGGACCACACCTGGAAATCCCAGCCGCGCGACAGGACGACCTCGCGGGCCCAGCCAAGCGCGAAGTTCACCTTCGGCCGGGTGAGCAGGTGCCGTGGCTTGACGTCCACAACCAGCGGAACGTCCTTCTCGCGCAGCATCAGGAAGTCGGGCACGTGGCGGCGCCGACGACCGTCGACGGTGGTGGACAGCAGGAACGGCTGGGCGAACACGGCCGTCACGTCCTGGTCGAAGTCGGCGTAGAGCAGCCGCGTCAGCTCAAGCCGGGACTCGTAGACGACGTGGCCGCGCATGGTGGACGACCAATACGTGCCGGAATAGTGCTTCTGCCCGTACCGCCAGCGGAACGTACGCCACGGCATCGACGACTCGAACACGTCGACGCCCGTGTCCGACCAGACCAGGTCCTCGTCGATCTCCCCGTCTGTGCGACGGAGACTCATCGAGACTTCGCCGACCACACACGACATACCCCACCCCCAAGCAGCGCCAGCGGGGAGACGGACATCCCGGTCTCGATCAGCTGCGACATCTCCACGATCAGGTTGGAGAGGACCGCTGCATAGATCGAGACCGGGAACAGCACTACGACGAGTGAACGATCAGACGACAGTTCGTCTCACCGCGCTGTCCCTTGGGCCGGACAAAGGCCACGGTCAACGGGAAAGGGACACGCGAAATGCGAACCTACATGTCGCCCCGTCCCCGGCGGTTCGCTATCGCCTCCTCCACCAGGCGCACGCCGCGGGCGGCCGATCGCATCTCTGGTCAGATCCGCGACGATGGCGGTGATGCCATCCCCGGTGAGGCCGTGATCCGGCATCTCCACGAGCTCGGCCCGGACCGTCTTCCCTATCTCCGCCCGCAGGGCTTCGAGTATTTCGGCGTCGGGTTCCGGCGCCTGCCCGGACTCGTCCGCGAGGGCCTCCGCGGGGCCCGCACCTCGCCCCACCACCCGCCCACGCGCCCGCCACCCCCGCCCGGCGCACCGCCCGCCAGGCTCGCCCCGCCGGCCGCCCCTGCGAGGACGCCGCGGGCCAGCGCCCGTTGCCGCGGCGGCACCGGACCGGCGACCGCCCCACGGTGCGGACTCCACCGTGACGTCACAGGCGAACTCCCGCATCGGGACGGCGCGGTCAGCCCCGGCCGCGCGGCCGGCGGCCTGCCCGCAGCGCGCGGTCAGGACTCGAAATGGCAGGTCCCGGTCAAAGTCGGCCCAAGTTCCCGGACCCGCCCTCCCGTCCGTGATCGGGTCCCAGCGACGGCCTTACGAAAGCCCGTTTGGGAGGATCCGGTGTCAGCATCAACCCGTAGCAGACGATGGCTCGCGACCTGTGCCATCACCGCAACCGTCGCACTCGTCGCACTGCCCGCAAGCGCGGCGCCCAGCGGGAACAACAGCCCGTTCGGCGCCCGCACCCTCGCCCGACTCGCCGCGGAACGCGCGCAGTCGGAAGGCGCCGTCGCCCCCAGGGCGACGGCCCAGGACGACGACGGCGGCAACGAGGCGGACGAGATAGCCGAGGGCGCGGACCAGTACGCCGAGGCCCGCACCTCACCCGGCGTCGTCGCCCCCGGCGCCTACGGCGCCGCCTGGTCCGGTCTGAACAACCTGCGCAGCACGGGCGGCAGTTGGCGCAACATCACCGACCTGCCCTACGACTCCGACGATGCCCGCTACCGCGACATCGACTCCAACTCCAGCGGCGGCTCGGGCGATGTCACGGGCCGGATGGCAGCCATGGCCGCGGACGACGACGGATATGTCTACGCCGGCAGCGCCGGCGGCGGCGTATGGCGGTCCCGGTCCGGCGGCGGGCACTGGCAGCCGATCAGCGACCGGCTGTCCTCGCAGTCCACCGGCGCGCTCGCGCTGGACGGTACCGGCCGGCTGTGGCTGGGCACCGGCGAGGCCACCACCAACGCGGACGCCTACCTCGGCAGCGGCGTCTACCTCCTGTCCGACCCGCACCACGGCACCTTCTCCGCCCGCAGCCGGGTCGGCGGCGACGAGTTGGAGTCCACCACCATCCACGAACTGCGCTTCGGCGGCGGCAAGGTGTGGGCGGCGACCAGCGAGGGCGTGTGGAGCCACTCCACGAAGAAGCTCGGCGGCGCCTGGAAACTGGAGTTCGCGCCCAACCCCGACTATCTGCCGGGCGGTTCACTGGCGAGCGACCCCTCGGCCGCGTACAAGAACATCGCCAACGACATCGCGATCGACCCGAAGGACCCGAGCCGGGTCGTCCTCGCGGTCGGCTGGCGCAGCGGTGACGACTACAACGGCTTCTACACCAAGGGCGCGGACGGCACCTGGACGCGGATCACCAGCGGCCTGGGCGACCTGCCGGCCGACGCGGACGACGTCGGCAACGTCACCTTCGCCCGGTCCGCCGACGGCTCCCGCTACTACGCCATCGACCAGTCGCCGGAGCAGCTGAACACCAACCCGGACAGCGGGCTGGAGGGCATCTACGTGTCCAGGTCCGGTTCCCCCACCGGACCCTGGTCGAAGATCGCCGACTACCAGGGCCTGGCCGCCGACGGCTCGGCGCTGACGACGAGCGGCTACATGCCGGGCGTACAGGCCTGGTACAACCAGTTCCTCAGCGTCGACCCGGCGAACCCGGACCACGTCTACGCGGGCCTGGAGGAGGTCTACGAGACCAAGGACGGCGGCAGCACCTGGTCGACGGTCGGCCCGTACTGGAACTTCTCCTTCCCCTGCTGGTCCATCGACCCGGCCGAGCAGACCGGCGACTGCAACCAGACCACCCACTCCGACCAGCACGGCGTGGCGATCGGCAGCTACCACGGCAGGAGTTTCGTGTACGTCGGCAACGACGGCGGCGTCTACCGGCGCCCGGTCGACGGCGCCCAGGACGCCTCGGGACACGCCACCGACTGGACCTCGCTGAACGACGGGACGATCGACACCCTCCAGTACTACTCGGTGGGCGTGGGCAAGGACCCGGCCTACGGCGGCGTCTCCGTCACCGGCGGCCTCCAGGACAACGGCCAGTCCGTCCTGCGCAGCGACGACACCGTGATGGGCTCCGACTTCGGCGGTGACGGCGGCGACACGCTCACCGACCCCGCCGACGGCTGCGACATCGCGGAGGAATACGTCTACCTCGCGATCCAGGTGACCCAGAACTGCGCGGTCAACGACGGCAGTTGGGTCACCGACCCGGCCAAGGCCACCTCCTTCGCGGTGGCCCCGGCCGACAACGCCACCGGCGAGGCCCGGTTCATCGCCCCGCTCGCGGCCGACGCGAAGAACCCCGCGACCTGGGTCGCGGGCGGCCGGCACATCTGGGTGCAGACCCACGGCTACGCCATCCGCAGCGGCGACGAGTGGAACAGCGTGTACGACCTGGGCGTCGGTCGCACCGCGACCGCCGTCGCGGTATCGGGCGGGAAGGTCTACGCGGCCTGGTGCGGCCCCTGCAACAACCAGGGCTTCGCCCGCGGCATCTCCGTCGGCAACGCGGACGGAAGCGGCTGGCACGACATCACCCTGCCCGGCACGGGCGCGGACGGGACCGTACCCAACCGCTACCTGAGCGGCTTCGCCGTCGACCCGAAGAACGCCGACCACGTCTTCCTCGCCGTCAACGGTTTCTCCCGGCACTGGACCGAGGGTCCCGGCGCGGGCGTCGGCCACGTCTTCGAATCCACCGACGGCGGGACCACCTGGAAGGACATCTCCAGGAACCTCCCCGACGTGCCCGCCAACTCCGCGGTCGTCACACCGAACGGCGGCCTCGCCGTCGCCACCGACCTCGGTGTCGTCTACCGCGCCCCGGGCCGCACCCGGTGGGAGCGCGTCGGCTCGCTCCCGGCGGTCGCCGTGCTCCAGCTGAAGCTGGGCCCCGACGGCAGCACCCTGTACGCGGCCACCCACGGCCGCGGCATCTACACGATCAAGGTGCGTGACATGCGCTGACGCGGCGGGCCGGGAGGGGTGACTCCGGCTCCCGGGGTCACCCCTCTACCGGAGGGCGGAGGCGGCGGCCGGGATGCGGGCCGAGGTGATCGTCATCGGCGTGCCGGTGACGGCGATGAGATAACTCCCGGGCGCCTGGCCGCCGGACATCACCCGGAAGCCCCCCTCGGGCCTCACCCGATAGTCCGCGGAGGCGTGCGCGGCCAGCACGGTGGGACCCGAGGCGATCGTCCACCAGTCGGAGGCGCCCTGGCCGGTACGGCTCGCGAAGTGCGGCGAGAGTGCCGTACCGGTGGTGTTGACGGCCCGGACGTCGATGAGGGTGACACCGACACGGGACCCGTGCCTGGCGAAGTGCGGCGCGAGGCTCATGCGCAGCGGCGGCGGGCTCGCGGCGGCGATCACGACGCACCCGAGGGCGGGGACGAGCAGCCCGGCGGCGAGGACGGCCTTGGCGCGGCGGCCGGTGAGGCGGGGCAGACGCGGCTGCCAGGCGGTGGCGAACGCGGCGGCCGGGACGGTGGCGGCGGCCGCCAGCCACAGCGGGGTCATCATCAGGAAGTAGCCGTCCTGGGAGCGCGTGGCCAGGTAGAACGGCACCCACGGGAGGACGGTGAGAGCCGGGCCCAGCCGCCGGACGAACAGCAGCGTGACCGCGAGCAGGCCGAGCAGGAGCAGCTGGCTGCCGTAGGAGTAGTAGTCGAGTCGGCTGCTGCCGGCGGTGAAGTAGTAGGAGATGCCCATCACGCCCTGCCCGTGCAGGATCGCCTTCTGCTCCAGGGGCAGCAGGATTCCGTGCAGCCAGGCCGGGAATTCCTGGACGGCGAAGTAGGCGTTGGCCGCGGCCCAGGTGAGGGCGGCGGTGGCCGTGTAGCGGGCGGTGACCGCAAGGGCGCGCCGGGGGCCCAGCTCGCCGCGCCGGACGGCGTACAGGCCGATCAGCAGGAACGGGGCGAGGAACCAGGCGAGTTGCTGGGCGGCGCAGGCGGCGCCGAGACAGGCCGCCCGCAGGACGCCCGCCGGCCCGAGCCGGCCGCCCTCGCCGGTGCCGGGCCAGCGGACCACGGCGGGCACGAGCAGGGCGAGGGCCGTGATGGCCGGGTAGCCCGCGTAGGCGTAGTGGGGCAGGAGGCCGAAACCGAGGCAGACGGCCGTGGCCGCGGACCGCCAGGGCGCCGGCAGCAGGAACCAGAGCAGCACCGAGGAGGCGAGGAGCGCGACGGTGGGGACCAGGGTGGCGGCCGCCGTGGAGTGGAGGACGGCGTACAGCGGCGCGGCGAGCAGGGCGGTCAGCGGCGGATAGCCGTAGGTGTAGTCGGCGCCGCCGGACATGGTCTTGGTGATCCCGACGCCGTGCGTGGTGAACAGCCAGGGCCAGGACTGGCCGTACACCGGATGCCCGTGCAGTATCTGGCTCGCGGCCTGGGCGGTCAGCACGCCTTCGTCGCTGCCGGCGTGGTCGAGGAGGTAGCCGCAGGTCACCAGGGCGACGGCGGTGACCAGTACGGCCGCGTCGACCCGGACCAGCGACCGGCGGGTGCGTACGAGCAGGCCGAGAACGGCGCAGCCGAGGATCGCGGCGTAGCAGACGGAGATGACGGCGGCGACCGGCGGGCTCGACGCCATCGCGGTGGTCCAGGCGGCGCGCGTACCGATGAACAGGCTGATCGTGGCCATCAGCGTCATGCCCCGGTGCCACTGCCGGGGCCCGGAGTCCGGGGCGTCGAGGACCGGGGCCCGGGTCGGTGGCGGTGCCGCGAGGTGCGTCCCGGTACGACGACGGATATCGACGCCCATTCCGCCACGATGGGTGTCAGTCAAGGACTGCCTCCTGTGTCTCGCCTCGGGCTCGGGCGGCGGGGTTCCGCCGCGCCGGAGGCTCGTCCGGCCGTCCCGTCCGCGGGATTCGCGCATCCACTGTTCAGGACGGGGACGAACGGACGCCCCGGTTCGATCATCTCCAGTTCATTTGGCGTCTACAAGGTTGTAGGCGGTAAGCGGTTTGCGTGAATTCGCCCGCCGGGAGGCAAGGCACCCGGCCGGGTCAGTCCGCGTTGGGGCGGGCCAGGCCCTGGTCGTAGGCGAAGATCACGGCCTGGACGCGGTCCCGGGCGCCGATCTTGGCCAGGACGCGGCCGACGTGGGTCTTGACGGTGGACTCGGTCACGACGAACCGGGTGGCGATCTCGCCGTTGCTCCAGCCCTTGCCGATGGCGACGAGGATCTCGCGCTCGCGGTCGGTGAGGGAGCCCAGCCGCGGGTCCTCGCGCTCGCGGTCCCCGCGGTGGGCGGGCACGTAGCGGGTGAACTCGTCCAGGATGCGGCGGGTGAGGGCCGGCGCGATGACCGCGTCCCCGGCGGCGACCGCCCGGATCCCGGCGAGGAGTTCCTCGGCGTGCGCGTCCTTGAGCAGGAAGCCGCTGGCACCGGCGCGCAGGGCGGCGTGGACGTACTCGTCCAGGTCGAAGGTGGTGAGGACGAGGACCCGGGAGCGCTCGCCCGCCGCGACGATCTGACGGGTGGCCTCGATGCCGTCCATACCGGGCATCCGGACGTCCATCAGGACGACGTCCGGGCGCAGTTCGGCGGCCTTGCGGACGGCCTCGGCGCCGTGCCCCGCCTCGCCCACGACCTCGGTCTCCGCGACCGAGTCCAGCAGCATGCGGAAGCCGTAGCGCTGCAGCGGCTGGTCGTCGACGATGAGCACGGTGGTCATCGGGCACCGTCCTCGGGGGTGAGGTCGAGGACGGCCTCGACACACCATCCTCCGCCGCGCGCCGGACCCGCGGTGACGGTGCCGCCGTACAGAGCCGCTCGTTCCCTCATGCCCACCAGTCCGTGGCCTTCCTCGTTTGGCGGTCCGGCCGGTGCGGACCGGCCCGTGTCCTGGACCCGGACGGTCAGTCTGCCGTCCTCGGCGAGGACCGCCAGGTGGACCCGGGTGCCGGCGTCCGTGTCGGCGTGCTTCAGGGTGTTGGTCAGCGCTTCCTGGACGATGCGGTACACGGTCAGCTGCACCCCGCCGTCCAGGGCGTCCACGTCGCCGGAGGTACGGTAGACGACCTCCAGTCCGGCGGCCCGCACCTTCGCGCACAGCGCGTCCAGGTCGGCGATGCCGGGCTGCGGGCTGAGCTCGGGCCCGCCCGTGGGGCCGTCCGCCGGCTCGCGCAGCACGCCGAGGACGCGCCGGAGCTCGCCGAGGGCCTGGCGGCCGGTGTCACCGATGAGCCGGAGGGCCTCCTTGCCCCGTTCGGGGGCGGCGTCGGTGGCGTAGGCGCCGGCGTCGGCGAGCGTGATGATCACGGAGAGGTTGTGGCCGACGATGTCGTGCATCTCGCGGGCGACGCGGGTGCGTTCGGTGGCGGTGGCCAGTCGGCTGCGCTGGTCGCGTTCGATCTCCAGCTGGGCGGCCCGTTCCCGCAGTCCGGCGAGCTGGGCCCGCCGGATCCGTACCATCAGGCCGAGCGCGAGGGCCGCGGTGGACGTGCTCAGCAGGAAGAACAGCGCGTCCCAGACCGACACCACCGGGGAGACCCGCACCGCCACCAGGGTCATGGCGCCCGCCATGACCCCGCACGCCCACGGCAGCCGCCGCAGCCGCCCGTGCAGGGTCAGGCTGTACAGGGCGATGAACAGCGCGACGTCCGCGCGCAGCGCGGCGCCCAGGGCCCACTGGACGACGAACACCGCGGCGATCACGCCGAAGGCCACCTCCGGCCTGCGCCGCCGCCACAGCAGGGGCAGCACCAGGCCGACCTGTACCGCCAGCATTCCCGCGACGGGGAGCTGGGTGAAGGCGAGCCGGAAGTGGCGGGCGCGGTCGCCGTCGCCGTCCCCGTCACCGTGGTGGAACAGGTCGGGCAGGCAGAACATCAGGAAGACCAGGACCACGACCCCGGTGTCCAGCACCCAGGGGTGGGCCCGGTCGGCCTGCCGCAACCGCTGGCCGCCCCGGGAGAGCCGGGCGACCAGCGGTCCCGTTCCGCTGCTGTCGTCGATGGTCACGGACGTCACGTTGCCATGGTGCGGGCGTCAGACGTCGCTGCGCACGAGCCGGTACGCCGCGCCGGCCAGCGCCAGCGCCGTCCAGCCGAGGAAGACCAGCAGTCCGGCGCCCGGCGACAGGGTGGTGGAGTCGTGGGTCAGGGCGAACATCGACTCGCCCGCGTTGGACGGCAGATAGGGGCTGATGTTGTCCTGCCAGGAGCTCGGCAGCAGCGAGATCAGGCCCGGGACCAGCATCAGGGAGGCCACCAGGACCGAGATACCGCCGGCCACCGACCGCAGCAGCGAGCCCAGGGCGACGCCGATCACCCCGACCAGGCCGAGGTAGAGCCCGGCGCCCAGCAGGCTGCGCAGGACGCCCGCGTGGGAGAGGCCCATGGCCGCGGGGGTGCCCGAGACGATCCCGCTGCCGAACAGGAAGGCGACGAACGCGCCCAGCGTGGCGACCACCAGCGCGACCAGTCCGAACACGGTCGCCTTGGACCACAGCACGGGCAGCCTGCGGGGCACCGCGGCGAGGGTCGAGCGGATCATGCCGGTCGAGTACTCGCCGGCCGTGACCAGCACCCCGAGCACACCCAGGGCGAGCTGGGCGAAGTTCGTGCCGAAGAGGGACAGGCTGACGGCCGTGGCGGTGGCGAAGTCACGGTCGCGGCCCACGTGACCGGAGTCGATCTCCGACTTGTAGTGGCTCGCGGCGATCAGGCCGAAGGCCACCAGGAAGAGCAGGCCGAGGCCCAGGGTGATCCAGGTCGAGCGCAGCGACCACAGCTTGGCCCACTCGGAGGAGAGCACGCGCCGGCCGGTCACCCGGTAGGCGGGGCGGTCCGGGGCGGTGGTCCTCGGCTCCTCGGTGGTTGCGGTGAGGGTGCTCATGCCGGCCTCCCGAGGGTCTCGACGGCGGTCGTGGAGCCGTGGTACTCCACGGCATCCCTGGTCAGGTCCATGAACGCCTCCTCCAGCGACACGCTCCGGGACGTCAGCTCGAACAGCGCGATGCCGTGCTCGGCCGCCTTCAGCCCTATCTCACGGGCGGTCGCCCCGGTGACCTGCAGCTCCTCGGAGCCGATCCGGCCGGTGACGTCGACGCCCGGACCCGCCAGGACGTCCCGCAGCCGCGCCGGGTCCTGCGTCACCACCGTCACGGTGTCACCGCCGGCCTCGCGGATCAGGTCCCCCACGGTGGTGTCGGCCAGCAGCCGGCCGCGCCCCACGATGATCAGGTGGTCCGCCACCAGGGCCATCTCGCTCATCAGGTGCGAGGACACGAACACGGTCCGGCCCTCGTCGGCGAGCGTCTTGAGCAGGTTGCGGATCCAGAGGACGCCCTCCGGGTCCAGACCGTTGACCGGCTCGTCCAGCATCACCGTCTGCGGATCGCCCAGCAGCGCCGCCGCTATGCCCAGCCGCTGCCCCATCCCGAGGGAGAAGGCACCGGCCCGCTTCCTCGCCACGCTGCCGAGCCCGGCCAGCTCGATGACCTCGTCGACCCGGCGGCGCGGAATGCCGTGGGTCAGGGCGAGGGCCCGCAGGTGGTTGGCGGCCGAGCGGCCCGGGTGGATCGACTTCGCCTCCAGCAGCGCCCCGACCTCCTGGAGCGGCGCCTGGTGACGGGCGTACGGCCGGCCGTTCACGGTGACGGAGCCGCTCGTCGGCGCGTCGAGTCCGACGATCATGCGCATGGTCGTGGACTTTCCCGCGCCGTTGGGCCCGAGAAAGCCGGTCACCGTGCCTGGCTTGACGACGAAGTCCAGGCCGTCGACGGCCGTCTTGTCGCCGTATCTCTTGGTCAGCTGCCGTGCGTCGATCATGCGCGTGTCTTCCTGTCGGCCTCCGGCGCCCTGCGTCCGCGACGCCGTACGGCAACGCTAGGCGCCGGATCTCCCGGTCCCGTGGTACCGGGAGGCTGACCTGCACCGGAGGCGTCGTACCGCGGTACTACGCGGTCGGCTCTCCGTGCCTGCAGCCGGTGGGGCAGCCGGGGCGGCCCCCTCGAATTCACCTTCCGGCCGCACGCACGCCCTTGCGCCGGACACGGAATGCCGATCCGCCGTCATCGACTACAGTCGAGTAGACCGTCTACAGAAATGTAGTTATTCGTCGGACGCCTCCGCCGCGGCGCGTCCGACGGTTCGTCCTGCCCGGCCACCCTCCGGGCTCCCCCGGGGTGTGTCGCTCGCGGCCGGGGGCGACCACGAAGGAGGTCCCCACGTGATCCTCGCTCTCGACGGCTCCTCGCTCGACGGTCCGGCCTACCTCGACACGGTGCGCCTCGCCCGGCATGCCCCCGCCTGGCTGGACGACACGGTGTCGGCCTGGTCGACGTACGGGCTGGCCCTCTTCGCGCTGCTCATGGCCGTCGGCTGGTGGCGTGCCCGGCGGGAGAGCGCCGGCGCCTCGTTGACGGCGCTCGCCGTCCCGTTCGCCGTCCTGGCCGCCTTCGGGGTGGACACGGTGCTCAAGCTCCTGGTCCGCGAGGACCGGCCGTGCCGGAGCCTGCGGGTGGCCGTGCTGGAGACGTGCCCGGCGCCCGGCGACTGGTCCTTCCCCAGCAACCACGCCGCCATCGCCGCCGCGGCGGCCGTCGCCCTGTTCTTCGTCTCCCGCCGGCTCGGCGCCGTGGCCGCCGTGGCGGCCGTCGCGATGGCGGTCTCACGGGTCTGGGTCGGCGCGCACTACCCTCACGACGTGCTGGCGGGGATCGCGGTGGGCGCCCTCACCGCCCTGCTCGTCATGCGGGTACTGCGCAGGCACGCGGCCTCCCTGGCCGGCCGGCTGACGGCCACCCGTCTGCGTCCGTTGCTGGCGACGCCCTGAGTCGCGACGGCATCGGCACGACAGGGCCGGCCAGCGACCCCGACGAGCCGGAGAGCCTCGCCCTCCCGGCGGGCGGGCGCCACATCGCGGCCGGCACGAGCAGTGAGTTCCGCCGGGCATACGGGGGTTGACCACGGGGAACGGGCGGGAAGCGGCGTGGTGCGGCGCTTCCCGCCCGGCCGGCGACGTCAGCCGGTGTAGCCGGTCACGTCACCGATCCAGGTGATGAAGTCGTCCGGGTCCTCGTCGGCACCGTGGGCGGCGTCCCAGTACAGGGCGGCGTTGACGTCGTCCCCGAGGTTCTCCAGGCTCAGGGCGAGGTTGCCGACGATCGTCAGCGCGGTGTCGGTGTCCTTGGTGCCGGTGCGGATCCACCAGTACTTGGCCCGGTCGTCGTTGCCGTCACCGATGAAGTACATCGGGTTCATCATGTCGAGCTTGCCGGGGATGTCGCTGTCCAGGGACGAACCCCCGGTGCCGCTGGTGTCGTTGGCCAGGCTGTAGTCGGTGAAGTGCCGGGCCTCGGTGGTGTCGAGGCCGAACTCGTTGTTCTCACCGGCCGACAGGTCGAAGGCGTCGAAGGCCGGGGCGTCCTTGCCGCGGTGTCCGACGTGGTCGAGGTAGTCGGACCAGGAGAACGTGGCCGCCGAACCGTCCCAGGTGATGAAGGTGTTGGAGGAGAGGTAGGTGGTCCGGTCGTCGTCCGACAGGTCCGCCAGGTAGCTGGTGGCGGACGGCTCCAGGTAGGTCGCCAGGAGGTAGTCGTCGAGGTTGTCGGCCGTGATGGTGCCGTAGTCGTCCGCCGTCAGGCCGAGCCCGGACTGGTACGTCTCGAACAGGGCTGTGAGGTCGGCGGAGACGTCCTGGTCCACCTCCTCTCCGCTGCTGAGCGTGTTGGTGCCCCAGTTCCACTCGTAGGCGCCGTCGGCGTTCTCCAGGTCGGTGATGGGGCACCAGGCGCCGGTCGCGTAGATCACGTCGTCGGCGTCGGCCGCGCCCAGCTCGCTCAGGTAGTCGTCGTACAGCGAGCTGCCGCCGGAGGCACCCAGCAGGGCCGACAGGGCGCCGCCGGCGCTGGTCCCGGCGGTGACGATCTTGTCGGTGTCGCCCGGAATCGTGCCCGCGTTGTAGCGCACGTACCGGATCGCGGCCTTGAGGTCGACGATCGCGGCCGGTGCGGTGCCGTAGTAGTCGCCGCTGGAGTCCACCAGGGTCCGGCCCCGTGCGCCCGGCTCCACCGCGACGTACCCGGCCGCGATCGCCAGCTGCGCCCGGCTGCTGCTCACGCCCGTGTTGGTCGACACCGAGGAGGGGAGGTAGCCGCCGATCGAGTTGGAGACGAGGATCGGGGCGTCGGTGGCGTCCACGGCGGTGCCGTCGATCGACACGGGAACGCTGACGGTCAGGCTCTGGTAGGTCTCGTCCACCGGGTCGGTGACGTAGGTGATGGCCGACCAGAAGTGGTACGTGACCTCCTTGTCGCCGTCACCGGTGGAGATCGTCGTCGTGATCTCGGTGTACCCGTCGGGGTCGAAGGCCAGGGAGTCCGCCGAGGCCACCGAGGCCGCCGCGGGGGACGCGGCGAAGGCGGGCGCGGCACCGGCCGTTCCCACCACCGGTACGGCGACGGCGGCCGCGGCGATTCCCTTGATCAGGGCCCTGCGGTTCATTTGGTGCGTCATTTCATGTCTCCTTCGCGAGGCGCAGCAGTTTCCGAACCGCGGGCGACGGCATGACGGGATTTCTTTGCCGATGGGAGCGCAAGTGCGGGTGTCCGGAGAGTTCTGAAACTGCTTCACGGGGCGCTTGTCTCGATCTCGGCAGCGAACGTAATTCATTGCCGACAATATCGTCAACAATTCCAGGGATTCCACGGTCAACACATAGCGACCGCTCCGCAACCTGAGATTCCTGAAATTCACCGCCCGGCCGGGATATCGGGGGCACATTCCGGCGGATACGGGATGGTCAAGAGTGCGTCACATGATCCCGGCGACTGAGCGGGCGGGAGCCCGCCGACGTACTGAGGGGGCAGGTAGACGCGACTCGACGAAGGGCAACTCCTTGATTCCGCGACGCATCGGTCCGAGCCTCGCCGCGGGGCTCGTCTCCGCCGTCCTGCTGACGGCGTGCGGCTCCTCGAACGGCAGCGGCACCGCCGACGCCGCCCCGACCACCCCGGCCGCGTCGGCCGCCCCGGCCACGTCCGCCGCCACGGCCGCGTCGGATCCGGCGGCCGCCACGCCGGCCGTGAGCGACAGCCCCGGCGCCGGGCAGCCGGCCACCACCGCCGCCGTGCTGACCAGGTCGGTCGACGGCCTGGGCAACATCGTCACCGACGACAAGGGCCTGACCCTGTACCGCTACGACAAGGACCAGCCGAACCCCTCCAAGTGGACGTGCTCCGGTACGTGCACCAAGACCTGGCTGCCGGTGATCGTGCCGGAGTCCGTACAGACCTACGGGGTGGAGAAGAGCCTTCTCGGCACGGTCCACCGGAACGGCGAGACACAGCTCACCCTCGCCGGCTGGCCGCTCTACCGGTACGTGGGCGACACGACGGTCGGGCAGACGAACGGCCAGGGCAAGGACGGGGAGTGGTTCGCCGTCACCCCTGCCGGCCAGAAGTCCACCGCGGCGGGCTGAATCCCCGGACACCGAGCCCGGCAATCGATTTCCAGGACCTGTTCCGCTTGAACGGAATTTCGAAGACCTTGGAGAAAAGCCACGCCGCGAGTATCGAGCCGGGCAGGCCCACGGCCAGGGTGAACCAGAACGTGGGCAGTCCCGGCGACACGAAATGCGGGGCGATTCGGCGGATCACGGCCAGGACGATCGGAAGATGGATCAGGTAGAGGCTGTAGGAGAAGTTGCCGAGGCCCTGGACGGGGCGTGCCGTCAGGAGCCGTACGAGGACGGCGGGTTTCCCGGTGGCCACGGCGGCAAGCAGCATCGCCATGGCCGGGGCGATGGCGAGGTCTATCCAGAAGTAGTGGTGCACCGTCCACACCGAGCCCCGGACGACACCGAGCGCCAGGACCGGCAGGGCGGCCAGGACGGCGAACCATCCCCACGGCAGGCGGCGCACCCGGTCCGGCGCGGCGACGACTCCCGCACCGATGACGCCCGCGGCGAACACCGGAGCGAGATGGGGGGCGAGCCAGTTGTCGCCCTCGACCGGGGTGGCGCCGGCCGCCGTCAGACCACCGGCGACCACCGGGATCGTCACGCACGCGGCCAGGATCACCGCGCCCCAGCGCCGGCGGACGAACAGGAGCAGGGGGAAGAGGAGATAGAGCTCGGCCTCCACCCCTATCGACCAGAACGCGCCGTTCGGCGTCGGGGCGGTGACCACGTCCTGGGCGACGAGGCCGTACACCAGAACCGTCGCGCCGGTCGGCGGCCCGAAGTGCGAAGCCGGCACCACGTACCACGAGACGACCAGGCTGAGGGCCAGTGCCGCCCAGTACGGGGGAAGGATGCGCCAGGCGCGCCGGCGCAGGAACTCACCGATGCCGGCCGACCGCCAGCCGTGCCGGGCCGGGGAGATCGCCAGGGAGAACCCGGACAGCACCAGGAAGAAGACGACGGCGAGGCGCCCGAACATCAGCCCGCCCAGCCAGTCCGGCGCGGAACTGCGGGGATAGCCCGGGAAGGTGTACAACCAGCAGTGGAACAGGACCACGTACAGTGCCGCGAGGCCCCGGAGACCGTCCAGTCCCCGCACCTGCCGACGGGCGGCCTGCCCCCCGTCGCCGTTCCCGTCCCCCCGCTGCTCCTGCCGCACGGGCGCGGCCAGGTCGAGGGTGCTTCCGGCCGGGCGACTCGCATCCACTGAAATCGTTCAGCCCTTCCTCCGGGCGGCACCGCGCCGCCCACAGCGACAGGTACGTGACCTCCGGCCGGGCCGTTCAACAGGCGAGCCCGCATGATGCCGACTCGCAGGGCTTGATGCGCTCTTGAACCAAAAGTCGTTGATTATTTGAGTAAGTGATCCTTACGATCCTGCGACCGGGGAGCGGGCTCAGGGGGGCGGGAACCGTGGCAGGACCTGTGCGTCTCACACGGAGCAGGGTCCTGCTGCCGGTGGCCTTCGTCATCACCGTGCTCGGCTTCTGCCCGGGTTCGGCGTCCTCGACGGCCTCGATGAGCACCCCGCCCGCGACCGGGGACGCCCTCACGGCGGCGGGTCCGCCCGCGTTCGGGATCCTGGGGTATCCGCACGCCAAGGTCGGAATGGTCTGGAGATTCGCCTTCCCGCTGTTCGTCAACAGATCGAGGACGACGGTCCGGATCACCTCGGTGCGGCTGGACCACGTGCCGTCCGGGGCGCGGGTCGAGGGGTACTCGGTCTACTCCGCGAAGGACACCGACGGATACATCCTGGACAGCATGGAGGGGGACAAGAACGTCCCTGGCTCCCGGGACATGACGACGATGCCGGACTACTCCGGCCGCCCCCTGGTGATACGCGGCCATGCCGACAGCGGCGACTACTACGCCATGGTCAGGGTCAGGGTCGTCGGCCGCATCCGGGAGCATCTCAGCGGCTGCCGCGTGAACTACACGCAGGGCGGCAACCGGTACACCCAGGAGATGCACTGCGAGTACGCGCTCGACATGAAGTGAACGGGTGCGCGCGTACGCCGGGGCGCCTTACGGAGTCGTGACGTGCGGGCGTGGGCGCGTGGTCCGGCGGCCGGGCGCGCCTAGCGTGGCCGTATGCGTGTACTGGTCACCGGCGGTGCCGGGTTCATCGGGTCCCATGTCGTCGAGGCGCTGACGGCGCGCGGACACGAAGCGGTCGTGCTCGACGTCCGTGCCGGACCGGGCGCCGACGTACGCGATCCGACGGCGGTCGGGCGGGCCCTCGCGGGCGTGGACGCGGTCTGCCACCAGGCCGCGATGGTCGGCCTCGGCGTCGGGTTCGGCGACGCGGCGGAGTACGTCTCGCGCAACGACCTCGGCACGGCCGTACTGCTCACCGCGATGGCCGAGACGGGGGTACGGCACCTGGTGCTGGCCGGGTCGATGGTCGTGTACGGGGAGGGGCGGTACGGGTGCCCGCGGCACGGCGTCGTACGGCCCGGCCCGCGCGCGGTCGCCGATCTGGACGCGGGCCGGTTCGAGCCGAACTGCCCTGTGTGCGGGGCCGAGTTGACGCCCGGACTGGTCGGCGAGGACGCGCCCGTCGATCCGCGCAACGTGTACGCCACCACCAAGCTGGCCCAGGAGCATCTGGCCGCCGCGTGGGCCCGGTCCACGGGCGGATCGGCGGTGTCGCTGCGCTACCACAACGTGTACGGGCCCCGGATGCCCCGCGACACCCCCTACGCGGGCGTCGCCTCCTTCTTCCGTTCCGCTCTCGCCCGGGGCGAGGCGCCCCGGGTGTACGAGGACGGGCGGCAGCGCCGGGACTTCGTGCACGTCCGGGACGTGGCCGCCGCCAACGTGGTGGCGCTGGAGGCACGGCCGGCCCCGGGTGCGCTGACCGCGTACAACACCGGAAGCGGCGAGCCGCACACCGTCGGCGAGATGGCCCGCGCACTGGCCCGGGCACACGGCGGTCCGCTGCCGGTGGTCACCGGCGAGTACCGGCTGGGCGACGTACGGCACATCACGGCCGACTCCGCACGGCTGCGGGCCGAACTGGGCTGGAAGCCCGAGGTCGGATTCGGGGAGGGGATGCGGGAGTTCGCGAGCGGGGAGTGAGTCCGCGCGGGGAACGACCCGCGGCTGCCGGGGGCCCGCCGTTCCGACGCCGGACGCCACCGACAGCACGAGTGGTCACGGGGCTGTCGGCAGGGTGACCTCGAAGCGGCAGCCGCCGGGGATGTTGTGGACGGTGGCCCGGCCCTGGTGGGCCTCGACGATCCCGCGCACGATGGCGAGGCCGAGCCCGGCTCCGGCCGGTGGGGTCCGGGCGTGGCTGCCGCGCCAGCCGGTGTCGAAGACCCGGGGCAGGTCCTCCTCGGGGATGCCTCCGCAGCCGTCCGTGACGGACAGCACGACGGCGCCCTCGGCGGACCGCTCGGCGGCGACCGCGACCGTGCCGTCGGGGGGCGTCCGGCGGATGGCGTTCACCAGCAGGTTGCCCAGCACCCGGCTCATCTCCTTGCCGTCCACCTGCACCGGCACCGGCTCCACCCGGTCGCCGACCAGCCGTACGCCGTACTCGCGGGCCAGCGGGTCGGCCCCCGCGAGGGCGTCGCCGACGAGGTCGTACAACGACATCCGGCTCGGGCTCAGCGCGAGCGCGCCGGCGTGTATGCGGGAGAGTTCGAAGAGGTCGCCGACCATGTCGTTGAGGCGCTCGACCTCGGTGCGGATCTGCTTGTGATAGCGGCCGGGGTCGGTGGCGACACCGTCCTCCAGCGCCTCCGACATGGCACGCAGACCCGCCAGCGGGGTCCGCAGGTCGTGCGAGATCCAGGCGACGAGTTCCCGCCGCGAGGCCTCCAACGCACGTTCCCGTTCACGGGACTCGGCGAGCTTCGCACTCGTCGCGGCCAGCTCGCGGCTCACCTCGGCCAGTTCGGCGGTGGCCGGGACCGGGGGTGCGGCGAAGTCGCCGTCCTCGCCGAACGAGCGTGCGGCGAGGGCGAGTTCACGGCTGCGGGCGACGACCCAGCGGCCCAGTACCAGCGCGGTCGCGAGGGACACCACGGCCGCCATCGCGACGACCGTCGTCACCACCGACAGGTCGTGCGAGGAGAGGAACATCGCCCAGGCCACGGCCAGGGTGCCGGCGAGCATCGCGACCACGCCGACGGTGGCGACCACGGCGAGGGACGCGGTCAGCGAACGGCGCCGCAGCAGGCGCAGCGCGGCCGCGCCGAGCAGCCCGGTACCGGCGGCGCCGGCGAAGGCGTACAGGGCGATGAGGGCGGTGTCGCTCATGTCAGGCCGCTCCTTCCCGACCAGCCCGACCAGCCTGACCGGCCTGACCTGCCTGATCGGCCGGTCCGCCGTGCCCGCCCGGCTCGAAGCGGTAGCCGACGCCCCACACCGTCTGGATCAGCCGCGGCCGGGCCGGGTCGTCCTCAACCTTGGCGCGCAGCCGGCGGACATGGACCGTGACGGTGGACAGGTCGCCGAAGTCCCAGCCCCACACCGCGCGCATCAGGTCCTCCCGGCCGAACGCCCGTTCCGGGTGCCGCAGGAAGAAGGCGAGGAGGTCGAACTCGCGCAGGGTGAGCGCGAGTTCGGTGCCGTCCTTGGTGGCGCGACGGGCGCCGGGGTCGAGGGTGAGTCCGGCGGACGAGAAGGACGTGGCGGCGGGGGCGGGACGGCTGCGGCGCAGCACCGACTCCACCCGCAGGACCAGTTCCCGGGGGCTGAAGGGCTTGGTGACGTAGTCGTCGGCGCCGACCTCCAGGCCGAGGATGCGGTCGTCCTCGTCACCGCGTGCGGTGAGCATGATGACCGGGACGGGGGCGTGGCCGCGCAGCCGCCGGCAGACCTCCAGGCCGTCCATGCCGGGCAGCATCAGGTCGAGCACGACCAGGTCCGGCCAGTGGGCGGCGGCGCGGGCCAGGGCGGTGGGGCCGTCGCCGGCGTGGTCGACCAGGTATCCGGCGCGGTCCAGGTATCCGGAGACGACCTCGGCGACGGTCGGATCGTCGTCCACGACCAGGACCCGGGCGGTACCGGCGGTGGTCCTGGCCTCGGCATCACCGGCATCGGTGTCGGCACCGGCCTCGGTGGGCTCGTACGGCTGCTGCATGTCTCCACCCTCGCACCGGGCCGTCGCGGGTGTCGCGGCCGAGGCCGGACCCGGGGTGCGGCGTTCGTGTTTCGTAAGAAACCGGGAGGCGGGCGCCGGGGCGCCGACGTCCGCGTTTCGTAAGCATCCGGGGCCCGGTATGTCCGGTCCGCGTTCGTAGGGTGAGGGCCGTGACCACCTCATCCTCTTCCCCGGCGACGGACGTGGACGTCGTCCTCCCCTGCCTGAACGAGGCGGCGGCCCTGCCCTGGGTGCTCGGCCGGATCCCGGCGGGCTGGCGGGCCCTCGTGGTGGACAACGGCTCCACCGACGGCTCGGCGGACCTCGCCCGAGCGTACGGGGCGACCGTCGTCCACGAGGCGCGGCGCGGCTTCGGCGCGGCGTGCCACGCGGGGCTGACCGCCGCGTCCGCCGGCATCGTCTGCTTCTGCGACTGCGACGCCTCGCTGGATCCGGCACTCCTGGTGCCGTTCGTACGGGAGGTCCTGGACGGCGAGGCGGACCTGGTACTGGGCCGCCGGCGTCCGCAGGGGCGGGGCGCGTGGCCCGCGCACGCCCGTGCGGGGAACCTGGCGCTGGCGCGGATGCTGCGGCGTCGTACGGGGCTGCGGCTGCACGACCTCGGCCCGCTGCGGGCGGCCCGCCGCGAGGCGCTGCTCGGGCTGGACCTGGACGACCGGCGCAGCGGCTATCCGCTCCAGATGGTGGTGCGGGCGGCGGACGCGGGGTGGCGCATCGCCGAGCACGAGGTGCCGTACCGGCCGCGTACCGGCAGGTCCAAGGTGACGGGCACCTGGCGCGGCACGTGGCAGGCGGTGCGGGACATGAGCCGGGTGCTGCACGAACCGCCGCGGGTGCGGGCCGGTGGGGGCTGATCGCGCAGTTCCCCACACCCCTTTCGGGGCGCTGCCCAGCCACTCAGCCGCACTCTTCGAAGGACCCCCGCATGACCACTCTCCTCGTCATCGCCAAGGAGCCGAGGCCCGGCCGGGTCAAGACCAGGCTCACCCCGCCCTTCTCCCCCGCGCAGGCCGCCGCCCTCGCCGAGGCGTCGCTCGCCGACACCCTGGACGCGGTGGCCGCGGCCCCCGCCGCCCGCCGGGTCCTGGTCCTCGACGGAGACCCCGGCCCCTGGCTGCCGCCCGGCTTCGACGTCGTACCGCAGTGTGCGGGCGGGCTGGACGAGCGGCTCGCCGACGCCTTCGCGCACTGCTCCGGTCCCGCCCTCCTCATCGGCATGGACACCCCCCAGGTCACCCCGGCCCTGCTCACCGTGGACTTCGCGGAGTGCGACGCGTACTTCGGGGCCGCCGAGGACGGCGGGTTCTGGGCACTGGGGCTGGCCGCCCCGGACCCGGCCCTGCTGCGCGGGGTGCCGATGTCCACGCCGGAGACCGGCGCAGTCCAGCGACGGCGGCTCGTCGCCGCCGGGCTGCGGGTGGGTGACCTGCCCCGGCTGCGGGACGTGGACACCGCGGCCGACGCGGCGGCCGTCGCCGCCCTCGTCCCGCACGGCCGTTTCGCCGCGCTGCTGGCCCGGTGCACGGCGCACAGCGGGACGGGCCGCCGATGACGACCTCACCGGCCGTCCCCTGGACCGGCTCCGACCCCTACGCCGCCGCGCTGGACGCCGGGCACGGCCCGCTGTTCCTGCGCCGCCCCGACGGCTGGCTGCTGCCCCTGGACGTCGAACGCTGGTGCGCACGGGCCGACCCGGTCGACCGGATGGTCCTGGACCGCTGCGAGGGCGCGGTCCTGGACGTCGGCTGCGGCCCCGGCCGGCTGGTCGCCGAACTCGCCGCCCGGGGCCGTACCGTCCTCGGTATCGACGTGAGCGCGGCCGCCGTCGGGCACGCCATGCGGCTCGGCGGCCAGGCCCTGTGCCGCTCCGTCTTCGAGCCACTGCCCGGCGAGGGCCGCTGGGGCACCGCCCTGCTCATGGACGGCAACGTCGGCATCGGCGGCGACCCGCGCGCCCTGCTCGACCGGGTGGCCCGACTCCTCACCCCCGGCGGGCTGCTGGTCGCCGAGACGGCTCCGGTGGACGTGGACGAACGGACCCGCGTGCACCTCACCGACGCCCGCCGGGCCGTCGGCGCGCCCTTCCTCTGGGCCCGGCTCGGCACCCCGGCCCTGCTGCGGTACGCGCGGGGCTGGCAGCCGGAGGCTCAGTGGACGGCCGGCGGGCGCCGCTTCGTCGCCCTGCGCAGCCGGTGCGCCAGCAGCAGGGCCGAGCCGCCGAAGAGCACGGCGGTGATCAGCAGCCAGCGGGCGAGGAAGCCGTCCGCGGAGAGGCCGGTCGCCGACCGGTAGCGTGCCGCCACCGTCCCGCTGATCAGCGGGAACCACACGAGCAGGAGCAGCGCGGAGAGGGCGGCCGGGACCCTGACGTACATCGCCCACTGCCGGCGCCCGGCGGCGTCCAGCCCCCGTACCACCGCCCGGTCGGCCAGCGAGTACAGCGGCAGCAGCACGAGGTCGTGCAGCAGGGCCGCACCCACCACCCACAGCGCCACACCGAGCCAGTCACCGGACAGCAGCCGGACGCCGGCATAGGCGGCGAGCGCGAACGAGCAGGCCAGGAGGAGGATCTGGAAGGGGCTGCCGACGACGAGGCGGGGTCGCATCACAGGTCTCCGAAGGTCATCCGGGCCACCCACTTGGTGTTGAGGACACCGGGTGCGGCGGGCACGATCACCCGGGCCGGGTAGCCGTGGTCGGGGGACAGGTCCTCGCCGTTCACCTGGAGGGCGAGCAGGGAGCGCGGGTCGGCGACCTGGTTGGCGCGCAGTGCCGCGCGGCGGAAGGCGCCGTGCCGCTGCAGGGACTCGACGAGCACGTCCGGCGGGTCGCCGTCGTAGCCGACGAGCGCGGCGAGGTCGCGCAGCCGCACGCCGCGCCACCACTGGTCGGCGGTCGACCAGCCCTCGACGCAGGCGATCGGCAACGCGGCGCTGTGCTGGGGCAGTTGGAGGAGTTGGGTGCGGCTGAGCCGGACCGTTCTGCCGCCGAGGCCCGTGACGACCAGCCGCCATGCCTCCTCCCCGGTCTCCTGGGTGTCGATCCCGGCGTAGGCGGCCGTCTTGTTGATCTGGAAGCCGTTCGGCCCGCTGCCGGGGTCGGCTCCGCCGTGCGGGGCGAGCAGGGCGGTGCGGCGCCACACGCCCCCGATGCTCTGCCCGGCCGTCGTGACGAGCAGCAGCAGGGACGCGCCGCCCACGAACCGCAGCGCCCCGCGCCGCGAGACGGTGGGCGGGTCCGGCCGGGGTGCCACCGACTCCTCTTCGTCCGGGCGCCGCCCGCGAACGGCCCGGAGAGCCGCCGGGGTCTTCAGCGCGGCATGCGCGAGGAACGCGGCGAAGAACACCCAGGCGCCGTAGAAGTGCAGGGGGTAGAAGGAGCCGGGGAAGAGGTAGTCGAGCTGGACGTTGAGGACGCCGGTCGTGAACTCGAAGAGGCCGCCGCCGACCAGCAACAGCAGGGAGACCCGCTCCAGGGCGTGGGCGAGCGAGCGGGCCGGGGGCAGCGTGAACAGCTTCGGCACCACCGACCACAGCTTGGCGAGCAGTACCGGGACCAGCGCGATGCCGAGGGTGACGTGCAGGCCCTGGGTGACCCGGTAGAGCCAGTACGGGTCCGTCGGCCAGGAGAAGAGGTAGAAGCCGAGGGCGCCCTTGTCCGGGGTCTGGTCGTTCACCGGCGCCAGGTCCGGGTTGTACGCGGCGTACGACAGCAGTCCCGTCACGAACAGCACGGTGATGCCGACGAGCAGGACCAGGCCGAGCACCGAGGTGAACCAGGTGCCGCGCAGCGGGCTGCGCCAGAAGCCGGGTGAGGTGGGCAGCCGTGGGTCGTCGTGTCGCATGGTCCGACCGTAGGCCGGGGGAACCCCGCGCAAGGGTGCCCGACCCATGACGAAAGTCTGACGTCAGCCGGTTGATCCACACGCTCGCGGGGTCGCCGACCTAGCGTTCCGGTGTGACCCGCGCCCCGCTCCGTGATCGCCGCGCCGATCTGCTCGCCGTCCTCGGCGCCGCCCTGCTCGTGCTCGTCGCCGTCCTGGTCGGCCGGCACCTCCAGGACACCTACCACGTGCTGTTCGTGCACTGGCCGCCGCTGTTCGCCGACTGGCAGCCGCACGTGGGCCCGGGTACCCCGGCCGCCGTGCTGGTGGCGGCCGCGGTGGTGGCGTACGGGCCGGTCCTCGCCGTACGGCTGCCCTGGCGCGGGCTGCTGGGCGCGGCCTGGGGTGCCTGTCTGGCGTGGACGTGGTCGCTGGCGCTGGTCGACGGCTGGCGGCGGGGCGTGGCGGGCCGGCTGACCAGTCCGAACGAGTACCTCACGGTCATCGGCCGCTTCCACGACATCCCGGCGGCCCTGCGCGGCTTCACCCACCACATCGTCAGCGGCAGCCCGGCGCCCTGGCCCGCCCACATCGCCGGGCACCCTCCGGCGGCGACCCTCACCTTCGTCCTGCTGGACCGGATCGGGCTGCGCGGCGGCGGCTGGGCGGGCGCCTGGTGCATCACCGTCGGGTCGACGGCCGGTGTCGCGGTGCTGATCGCGGTGCGGGCCCTGGCCGACGAACGGCTCGCCCGGCGGTCCGCGCCGTTCCTGGTCATGGCCCCGGCCGCGGTGTGGGTGGGCGCCTCGGCCGACGGCTGCTTCGCGGCGGTCGCCGCCTGGTCGGTGGCCCTGCTGGCGCTCGCGGTGACCGGACGCTCCGTGGGCTGGGCGGCGGGTGCGGGACTGCTGTACGGCCTGACCTGCTACCTCTCCTACGGCCTGACGCTCTTCGCGCTGACCGGGGCGGCCGTACTGCTGCTCGGCCGGCGCCGGGTGCGTGCCCGGCCGGCCGTGCTCGCCCTGCTGCTCGCCGGGGCGGCGGTGGTCCCGCTCGTGTTCACGTTCGCCGGGTTCGACTGGTGGCAGGGGTACCGGCTGCTGGTCACCCGCTACTACCAGGGCATCGGCGGGACCCGGCCGTACGGCTACTGGGTGTGGGCCAACCTGGCCTGCACGGTGATCGTCACGGGCCCCGCCACGGTGGCCGGGCTGCGGCGGGCGGGTGCCGTACTGCTCCACCGCCGTACCGCGCCCGCCGGGCAGACCCGGCTCGCCCTCCTCATGGGCTCCGCCCTGCTGGCCCTGCTGATCGCCGATCTGTCCGGGATGAGCAAGGCGGAGACGGAGCGCATCTGGCTGCCGTTCGCGATGTGGCTGCTGCCGGCCTGCGGGTACCTGCCGCGGCCACGCCCCTGGCTCACGGCGCAGGCACTGCTCGCCCTGCTCCTGAACCACCTCCTGTTCACCGGCTGGTGACCCGCCCGGCGTCCGAGGGGTCCACGAGCCGCGAAAGGACTGGCATTTCGCACATATTTACGACTTTAATCTTATTCCCCTCTAATGGCCTATTCCGGGTGTAACGTGGCACGGAATCGGGGGGAGAGCATGAACGACTGGATGTGGCGGCAGTCGGCGGAACAGGCGCACACCGCGATGGCCGCGGCCGACCGGCTGGCCCAGGGGCTGACGTCGGGATGGCGGCCCGAGGCCATGCAGGTGCCGGTGCATCTGCCGTCGGGGGAGGGCTGTTTCGCCCAGGAGAACGCCCAGGTGCTCCAGTACCTGGAAGGGGACGGAACATACGCGCACAAGACCTCCATCGGATTCGGTTTTGTCGGCCTCGCCATGACCGTGGGCACCGTGATCGGGAACCAGTCCCGTAAACGACGCGCGATGGAGGAAGCCGCGGCCCGCTTTCGACCGGTCGACGGCGGACGGATGTATCTGACGAATCACCGGTTCGCGTTACAGGGGCAGCATCAGTGGATCGACCTGTGGTTCGAGGACATCCGGATGTCCAGCTGTGACGCGGCCTGCGTGTACCTGACCATGGGTCACATACCCCCGGTCGCGCTGCGCGTGTGGCCCGCCCCGTACCACTTCACCCTCTACCGCTGGCTGGCCCACGGCCAGATCGTGCACGCCGGACAGCCGCCCGCGATCGGGCCCGGCGGCTCGGGTGGCTGAGCCGCCGCAAGCCACCGGGGACCGGGGCGCCGTGCGCGCCAGGGCCCGGGAGCTGCTCGCCCTGGCCGGCCCGGTCGGCCCGGACCTGCTGGAGGAGGCCGTCTGGCTGCACGACGAGCTGGAGGACCCGCCCTGCGACCGTCCGCCCGCCGAGGCCGCGGCCCTGCGCCGGTGGATCCTGCCCCGGCTGCCCCCGGCCGACGGGTCCGCTTCCGTCACCCACTTCCTGCGCCGCGAGATGTTCGCCCGAGGGGTGCTGGACACCGGGCCGGGACCCCGTCGCCGGATGCGGGTCTGGGACTACCTGGGCACCGTCCGGTTCATGGCCTACGCCGGGACCGACCGTGCGCTCCTCGACTCGGCCGTGCAGGCCTTCCGGTCCTGTCTCGCCGTCGCCGGGGAACTGCCCGCCGCCGAGCGGGCCGGGCTGACGGACCATCTCGACCAGGTCCGCTGCCGGCTGGCCGCCCTGCTGGGCATGCGCTACAACCAGGACCGCGAGATCCTGCTCCTGCCGCAGCGGCAGCGGGAGCGGGCCGCGATCCGGGATGATCTCGCGGAGGCGATCGCCCTCACCGAGCAGGTGGGCGAAGGCTCCCGGGCTTCCGGCGGCTCGCGCCCCCTGCCGACCGAGTGGGCCGGCGTCCGCGCGCAGCTGCTCGCCTACCGCTGGCAGGACGCCCCCGCGGAACGCCGGAGCGACGACATCGACGAGGCGGTGCGCCTGCTGGAGGGCGCGCCGACGCCCACCGGTGACCTCGCGTCAGGTCTGGCCTGGTGGGGATCGCGCAGCCTGCTCGCCAACGCGCTGATCGCCCGCGGCCGCCGCGAGGACCTGCGGCGCGCGGAGCAGCTGGTCACCGAGATCCTGGACCGGCCGGAGAGCCAGGAGCCGTTGGTCCGCGCGGGGATCCTCCAGACCCTCGCGACGGCGCACATGCTGCGCGCCGAACTCGACCGCACGGACGCCGCCGCGGCGGCCGCCGCGGCCCGCGCCTACGAAGCGGCGTACCGGGCCGGGCTCCAGGGCAACCTGCGCGCGTCCTGGGACGCGGCGACCCAGCACGCGGGCTGGTTGCGGCTGCGGGGCAGGCGCCTGGACTCGGCCCGCAGATACGGCGAGGCGTTTCGGGTACTGCCCGCCCTGAGCCGGTTGCAACGGGACCGCGGGCACAAGGAGCAGGTGCTCGTGCAGGCCGCCGACGTCTCGGCCGACTGCGTACGGGAACTGGCCCTGTCCACCGACCCGGAGGACCGCGCCGACGCCGTACTGGTCCTGGAGAGCGCACGCGCCGTGCTGCTCTCGGAGGCGCTGGCCGGGCCGGGCGGCACCGCCGCCGCGGACGACGACCAGGACGCGGTACGCCTCGCCCGGCTCGCCGCAGAGCTCGACGCGCTGCGCCGGGCCGCGCTGACCTCGGCGGCCCCGGACGCCCTGGCACGGGCGGAGGCGGCGCACCGGGAGTACGCCTTCCTGGCCGAGCGGCTGCGCCGCCGGGACGGCATCGCGCGGTCGCTGCCCGCGGTCTGGCCGGACGTGTGCTCGGCGGCCGGATCGGCCGCACTGGTCTACCTGGTGGCCGCGGCAGGCGGCGGGGCGGCGCTGGTCGTGCCCGCCGGCGCGGCGGCCCACGACGCCCCGGTCGGGGTGGACCTGCCGGACCTGGACCGGCGGACGGTCCGGAACCTGCTGGCGGTACTGGCGGAGGCGGACGCCCTGCGGCCGGGGGAACGGTCCCCGCGGACGGGCGAGACCAACAGCAGGCTGGCCCGTCGCCTGGTCGAAGAGCTGTGGCACCGCGTGATGCGGCCGGTCGCCGCCGAACTGCGCGGCTGCGGGCGGGCGGTCCTGCTGCCCGGCGGACTGCTGGGCATGCTCCCGCTGCACGCCGCGGGCCTGTGCGCCGCGCCGCGTGTCGACGACTGGTGGTTCCTCATGGAGGAGACCGTGCTGTCCTACGCACCCGGCGTGGGCGTGCTGACGGCCGCCCGGCGGGCGGCGGCAACCGCTCCCTCCCTCCTGCTGGCCACCGAACCACCGCCGTCGGACGGTCCGGGCGGCACGCCCGACGCCCGCGCCGAACTCGCGGCGGTACGGAGCCTGACCCGCGTCCGCCCGCGGGTGCTCGCCGGGCGGGAGGCCACCCCCGAACGGCTGCTGCGCGGCCTCGACGAGTGCGACGTCCTGCACTTCGCGGGGCACGCGGAGTCGGTGCCGGACGCGCCTCTGGAGAGCGGTCTGCGCTGTGCGGGCGGCCGGCTGTCGGTCCGGGACCTGCTGGCCCGCGGGCCCGGCCGGGCCAGGACCGCGCTGCTGTGCGCCTGTTCCACCGCCCGGGTCGGCACGGAACTGCCGGACGAGGCGGTCGGCCTGCCCAGCGCTCTGCTGCAGGCGGGCTTCGGCTCCGTGGTCTCCACGCAGTGGACGGTGTTCGACAACACCACGGGCCCGCTGCTGAAGCACCTGTACGGCCGCTGGGACGCCGGTCAGGACCTGGCGGAGGCGCTCACCGGGGCCCAGCGCGCGGTGCTTCGAGGCCTCGGCGGCCCGGTGATGGCGAACCCCTGGGACTGGGGGGCCTTCGTCCACACCGGGGCCTGAGGACGCGTCAGGCGTCGTCGCCGGTGGCGGGAGCCGGTTCGCCGCCCGGGTCTCCCGGCTCGGCCGGCGGCTGGGGCGGCGCCGGGGCGATCGCCCACGCGGGCGGCATGGACAACTGGTCGGCGGTGTACTTCGACCCGCCGTAACCTCGGCCGTCGCCCACCGCCACCGACTCGGTGGGATCGGTCTCGTCGGTGTGGTCCGGGTCGTTCTCATGGTCCGGCATGGGGCTCCCCCCTGATGACTTCGATATGACTGATCTCCTGCCAGGACACCAGCAGACCGGTGTGCCGCAGCTTGGGACGGTGGTCCGGCCCGAGCACGAACCGGCCCTGTTCGTCGCTCTCCACGGTGTCGGCCAGATAGAGGTCCTGGGCCTCGGGATAGCCCGAGGCCCGGGAGTCCAGCCGCCCGTGCCGGTCCCGGCCGTACACGCCGAGGATCCAGCCGTGGTTGCCCGCGGAGGTGTCCTTGAGTCTGATCCGCAGCCAGGCGCTCGGCGCGTGGCTGAAGAACGCGTCCCACGCCCTCGGCTCGGGGGTGCGCCCGTACAGCACGAGGGCCCAGCGGCGCCTGCGCCGGAAACCGACGCCGACCGCCGTGCCCAGCAGCAGCGGCAGCAGCAGGTACGGAGCGGGCAGCCACCACAGGGTCCAGGGCACCGGTTGCCGGGTCAGCCGTCCGGTGCGCCAGAGATCCGTGACGATCCAGCAGGTCAGCGGCGCGAGTGCCCAGTGGCACAGGGCGGACACCGCCGTCAGACGCAGGGTGCGGTCGGCGAGGCCGGCCCGCACGATGCCCGTCTGACGCTCCGTCGCGAAGACGTAGAGGGCCCCCGGCAGCAGCGCCACGACGGTCACGGCCAGCATCTCGAAGGTGCTCACGGCGTACCGCTCCGCGTGGCCGCCAGCAGGACCACGACGTACACCAGGAGCACCGCGTAGGCGTACAGACACCGGCGCAACGCCTGCCGGGAGGCGGTCCGCGCGCCCACGACATCGCCCGTCACCCAGCGGGTGTGCACCCGGGAGGAGGCCATCAGCGCGGCGATGCCGAGGGGAAGGCAGGCCAGCAGGGCGAGGACGGAAGCGGCGGCGAACGCGGACGGCGGCCGCACCGGCCGGCCGGGCGTGAAGTCGTGCCACACGTGCTGCGGACCGGTCGGGGCGGAGAACGGCATCCAGCGTTCCGCTCCCGGGCCGTGCGGAACGCTCTGCCACGCGCCGCCGTGCCCGCCCACCGGACCCGGCCCGGGGGCGGGACCGGCAGCGGGACCGGCAGCCGGGGCGGGGCGGGGGGCCACGTCCTCGACCGTCTCCTCCTCCCACACCGCCCGGTCCTCGGCGCCGGTGCCCGTGCCGGCGCCGGGCGCGGATGCCGGTGGCGCCTGCCGCTCGCGGGCCCAGCGGTCGTACTCCGCGCGGTCGGCCGGGTCCCTGAGGATGTCGTGAGCCGCGTTGATCAGTGCGGCGCGCCGCACGTCGCCGTGGCTCAGGTCCGGATGACAGGTCTTGAGTGCCTCGCGACGGGACCGCCCGATCTGCTCCGCCGTCGCGTTCCGGTCCACCCCGAGGATGTCGTACGGGTCCTGGCCCGAGAGTTCGCTGAAGGTCCGCCTGCGCATGCCGATCACGTCGCTACCGGGTCCGGCGGACGGCGGCCCGGCGGCACAGCACCGTCCAGGTGGCGTGGTGGGGATGGGTGCCCCGGGCGAGCCGCCGGTGGCCGGCGGCGACGGTGACCGTGCGGTCCGCGGTGAGACAGCACCACACCCACATGTCGGAGTGGGCGAACTCCACCCGCTCCTCGTAGTGCCAGTGGACGTACACCCTTCGGTCGTCGCCGAGGAAAGGGGCCTGGAGGAAGCGCTGGGCTCCTTCCGGCAGATTGCCCAGCAGGTCGCGCGCGCCCTGTGGCAGTACGAGTTCGGGTGGCTGCGGCTCCAGCGGGCCGGGCCCCGAGCGGGCGCCCGTGGCGCCGCCGACCCGGACCCCGCCGCCGCCCATGGCGGGCCCTCCGGCGAAGGACTGGTGCGTGAAGGAGCCCGGGTCGAGCGGGAAGGTCTGCAGCCGGTGGGCCCGGGTGCCGTCCGGCTTCGACACCGGGTCCGCCACACACAGTCCGGACGTGCCGAGCACGACCGCGCTGACGCCTCCGGAGCCGTCCTGCGCCGCCCACCACTCAAGGACGGTCCCGGCCTTCTGCCCGAGCCGTACGCGCACGGCCGTGCCCAGCCTGTCCCAGCACTCCTGCCGGTCCGGGCCCGACACGACCGGCAGCTCCCCCGGACTGTGCAGCCGGCTCTGGGCCGGCGCGCTCCGCTGCTCAAGCCCCGAGTCCCGGCGTGCCGGTGCACGGCCCGCTCCCGGCACGTCCGGCAGCCATGATCCCCCCATGACGCCCTCACCCCGTTCTTTTCCCGTCGCCAAGCGTAGAGCAGAACGGGCGAACCCGAACAGTGAAGGATGAAGAAGAACTCATATGACGAGTAACTCCAAATCGGAGCAAATCAAACGGGCGCCCGATTCACGAGAGGGTGCGCCGCCCGCCCGCTTCAGGCCGCGCGTTCCGGCGGAGACACGCGACACCGCGGTCTCCCCGCGAACCGGCGGGGGCCGCGGCGCCGTGCCCGGTCGGCCGCTCAGCCGCAGGTGCTCCGGACACCGCTCAGCCGGATGTGCTCCGGACCGCGGTGCGCCCGGCGTCGGCGGCGGCCGCGTGCGGGGCGTCCTCGGCGACCGGAGCGAGCGGGGTGTCCTCGGCAGGTGCCGTGGGCGGGGTCCCGGCCGCCGCCGTGAGCCGGCCGAGCAGGTGCGCCAGCGCTCCGCCGTCGGCCGTCTCAGCCAGCAGGCGGGCCTGGTCCGCGTGGACGCGGCGGGCGGTGCGCCGGTACAGGTCCTCGCCGCGCGGGGTGAGGTGCAGCAGCACCCGGCGGCGATCATGCGGGTCGGGCCGGCGGTGCACCAGGTTGTCGGCCACCATGCGGTCGACGAGCTTGGTCAGGCTCGGCGCCGGCATCAGGGCGTGGTCGGCGATCTCGGACATCGGGTGCCCCCGGCCGTCCCCGACGAGCGACAGGACGCGCCACTCCTCGACCGCGCAGTCCTCCTCGGCCAGTACCGCGGCCAGCCGCCGCACGACCCGCCGCTCGGCATGGCTGAGGAGGTGGGCGAGGTCCGGCGAGGAGGGTACGGAGGGCATTGCCGGTGTCCTTCCGGTAGGTCTACTGTGCGCGCAGAATACGACGAGCCTCCGCGAGGGCGCCGGGGCCCGGGACCGGAATCCGCGTTCCCCATGCCCGCACGGAGGTGTCCGATGCGTCCGGCGCCGCCGAGTGACCTGAGCGGCACGCTGCGCCTCGCCCTGGTCGTGCCGTTGCAGGGGCCGGCGGGGGTCTTCGGGCCGTCGTGCGAGTCGGCGGCGCGGCTGGCCGTGGAGGAACTGAACGCCGCGGGCGGGGTGTTGGGCCGCGAGGTCCGGCTGGTCACGGTGGACGGCGGGGCGCCGCCGGCCCGGGTGGCGGCCGAGGTCGGGGCGCTGGTCTCGCTGGGCGGCGTGGACGGGGTGGTGGGCTGGCACACCTCGGCGGTGCGGCAGGCGCTGCTGCCCCGGGTCGCGGGCCGGGTGCCGTACGTCTACACCGCGCAGTACGAGGGCGGCGAGCGGACCCCCGGCGTCTTTCTCACCGGCGAGACCGACGTCGCCCAACTGCGGCCCGCGATGCGGCTGCTGGCGGAGGCGGCCGGGGTGCGGCGCTGGTGCACGGTGGGCAACGACTACGTGTGGCCCCGGGTGACCGCCCGTACGGCGCGGGCGTACGCGCGGGAGTGCGGCGGGCGGGTGCGGGACGAGGTGTTCGTGCCGCTGGGGGCGGACGGGTTCGGGCCGGTGCTGCGCCGGATCGAGCGGTGCGAGGCGGACGCGGTGCTGATGCTGCTGGTGGGGGCGGACGCGGCACGCTTCAACCGGGCGTTCGCCGGCTACGGGCTGCACCAGCGGTGTCTGCGGCTCAGCACGCACATGGACGAGAACATCCTGCTGGCCACCGGTGCGGACGGCACCGACGGGCTGTGGGCGGCGGCCGGTTTCTTCGGGACCCTCGCGACCGCCGAGAGCCTCGACTTCGGTGCCCGCCACGCGGCCCGGTTCGGGGTGCACGCCCCGGTGGTGGGGAGCCTGGGCGAGTCGTGCTTCGAGGGGGTACGGCTGCTGGCGGCCCTGGCCGAGCGGGCGCGGTCGCTGGACGTGCGGGCGATGTGCGCGGTCGGCGACGCGGTGTCGTACGAGGGGCCGCGGGGCGTCGTACGGCTGCGCGGCAACCATCTCGCCCAACGGCTGTATCTGGCGCGGGCGGACGCCTTCGACTTCCATGTCGTCGCCCAACTCTGAAACCAGGCACGCCACTTGCCGATACTTCCCATGGGAAGTATCAAGCTTTGTCTTTTAAAGCAGGTGAAACGTTCGGGAAACAGCGCACCGCGACTCTTCCGTGCAAACGACCGGGGACGAGAGAGGGAAGAGTCGTGACGGAGATCGTCGGCAAGGAGGCGCCGCCGGCCGTGGCGGACGGCGCGCGGACGGACGGCAAACGGACGTACAACGACTGGGCGCAGAACGACACGCTGGAGGACTACTCGCTGCGGTACGCGCCGAAGTCCTTCCGCCGCTGGACCCCCTATGTGGTGGCCACCACCGCGCTGGGCGGCATCGCCTACCTCGCGGACTTCGCCATCGGCGGTTCGATCGCCATCTCCAACGGCTTCTCCAGCGCGATGGTGGCGATCCTCACCGCGGCCGTGGTCATCTTCCTCACCGGCATCCCGATCTCGTACTACTCGGCCAAGTACTCCATCGACATGGACCTGTTGACCCGGGGTGCGGGCTTCGGCTACCTCGGTTCGACGCTCACCTCGGTCATCTACGCCAGCTTCACCTTCATCTTCTTCGCCCTCGAAGGCTCGATCATGGCGCAGGCCCTGGAGCTGGGCCTGCACATCCCGCTCGCCGTCGGCTACCTGATCTGTTCGCTGATCATCCTGCCGCTGGTGATCTACGGCATGACCGCGCTGTCGAAGATGCAGGTGTGGACGCAGCCGGTGTGGCTGGTGCTGATGGTCGCGCCGTTCGTGTCGATCGCGATCCAGGAGCCGGGCAGGTTCTCGGAGTTCACGCACTTCGCGGGCAACTCCCCCACCGGGTCGAGCATCAGCATGCTCGGGGTCGGTGCGGGCGCGGGCGTCGCGCTGTCGCTGATCGCGCAGATCGGTGAGCAGGTCGACTACCTGCGGTTCATGCCGGACAAGACGCCGGAGAACGGCAGGAAGTGGTGGGGAGCGGTGCTCTCCGCCGGTCCGGGGTGGGTGGTGCTCGGGGCCGCCAAGCAGATCGGCGGCGCCTTCCTCGCCTTCTACATCGCCGGGAGCGTGGGCCTGGCCAAGGCCAACGAGCCGATCCAGCAGTACGTGTCGGGCTTCAGGACGTTCGCGGCGCCGGTCGCGCTGGGCCTCGCCACGTTCTTCGTGATCCTCTCCCAGATAAAGATCAACTCGACGAACGCCTACTCCGGTTCGCTGTCCTGGTCGAACTTCTTCTCCCGGCTGACCCACCGTCACCCCGGGCGCGTGGTGTACATCTTCCTCAACGTCGGGATCGCGCTCGCCCTGATGGAGGGCGGCGTCTTCGGCTTCCTCAACACCGTCCTCGGGTTCTACTCCAACGTGGCGATCGCCTGGATCGGCGCGGTCGTCGCGGACCTGGTCATCAACAAGCCGCTGAAGCTCAGCCCGTCGTACATCGAGTTCAAGCGCGCCCATCTGCACAACTTCAACCCGGTCGGCTTCGGTTCGATGCTGATCGCGTCGGCGGTCTCGATCGCCGCGTACTTCAACGCGTTCGGGGCGTACGGCAAGGCGTACTCGCCGTTCATCGCGCTGTTCCTGGCGATGGTGCTCTCGCCGCTGTTCGCGGTGCTGACGAAGGGGAAGTACTACATCGCCCGTGTCGACGACCTCGCGGAGCCGCTGCTCGGCCCGGACGGGCTGCCGTCGGCGGCCATGCTGACCTGCACGGTGTGCGCGACCGACTTCGAGCGGCCGGACGTGGCGGGCTGCCCGTTCCACTCGGGTGCGATCTGCTCGCTGTGCTGCAGCCTGGAGAAGGACTGCCACGACTCCTGCAAGACCGGCCCGGTCGCGCTCGCCATGCCGACGGTACGGTCCGCCGACTGACCCGTTCCCGGACCACCGCTCCGGCTCGCGCCCTTCGGCGCGGGCCGGAGCTCCCGTCCGCGGACCGTCCCTGGCGCCTTCCGCCGTACCGGCACACCCGGCCGGTCCACCCGCCGAGGACCCGGTCGAGCGTCAGTCAGGACGGGGAGTCGGCGGTCACGGGCTGTTGTGGCCTTCCCGCGCATGACGCGGGAGGTCCGGTTGTTCCAGCGCGGGGGCGGCACCGTCCTCACCGTCCACCGGGTCGGCGCACGGTTCCTTCGCCTCGGCGTACTCCGCGGACATCAGCGGCAGGGAGAGATGGGCCAGGTCGCCGGGCGGGGGCGTGCGCAGCGACCACAGGGGGGCGGGGGTCCCGTCGGCGACCGCGGCCGGGGCGTCGGTGAGGTTCATCCGCTCGCGCAGCCGGCCGTAGAAGTCCATCGGCGCGAGCCGCACCACCCGCAGCCGGGTCGGGGCGGCGTACACCCCGATCCAGTCCCCGGGGTCCAGCACACCGCGCACCTGCCCGTCGACGCTGACCGCGGCCTGCCCCGAACGTTCCAGGACGCGCAGGCCGACCGCCTCGTCGGGGGCCGTGACGACCGAGCGGTTGAACGCCATGTGCGGGGCGACCGGGGTGAAGACGAGGCCCTCCGCGCAGGGCGAGACGACGGGTCCGCCGGCGGCGAAGCTGTAGGCGGTCGAGCCGGTCGGCGTCGCCACCAGCAGCGCGTCCGCGGAGTAGGAGGCCAGCAGCCGGCCGGAGACGTAGACGCCGACGGAGACCTGGCGGTCCCGGGACAGCTTCTCCAGGACCACGTCGTTGACCGCGGTGACGTGCAGGGGGACGCCCCAGTCGATGTCCTCCTGGCAGTCCGTGCGCACCTGGGGCGGCGGCAGCAGCGGCCCGCGGCCGTACTGCATCAGCCGCCCCATGTCGGCCGGCACCTCCAGACGCCGGGAGGCGCGCATGGTGAGCAGCAGCCTGCTGTCGACGGTGTACCGGTCCTCGCGGATCGCGTCCAGCGCCTCCCGCACCGAGCAGACCGGCACCTCGGTCAGGAAGCCGACCCGGCCCAGGTCGACGCCGAGGACCAGCGCGTCGTTGCGGGCGGCGAGCCGGGCGCCGCGCAGGAAGGTGCCGTCCCCGCCGAGGGTGACGATCAGGTCGGGGTCGCCCGCGGCCGCGACCTCCTCGCCGGAGCTGTGCCGGCCGCCGTCGTGCCATACGTCGATGTCCGTGCACCGCACGTCGTGCTCCGCCGCCCACGCCCGTACGGTACGAGCCGCGTCCACCGCCTCCGCACGCCCGCCGTGCACCACCAGTCCGAGCCCGTTCACCGTCATCTCCGCCTCCAGGACACCGTGGCCGGCCGTTGCCTTCCACGCTGTCACGGGCGGGGTCGATCTGTCGGGCGGAGCGGGATCACAGTCCGAGGGAGATGGCCAGCCGGGTGAGCTCGGCGGTGGTGTTGATGTCGAGCTTGGCGCGGATCCGGCGCAGGTAGGCGTCGACCGTGTGCCGGGAGAGCCCCATCAGCCGGGCGGCCTGGAGGTAGGTGCAGCCCGCGGCGATGTGCTTCAGCGTCTCGCGCTCACGCGGGGCCAGCACGACGGCGGTCTCGGTGTGCTCGGTGAGTGCGACGGGGCTCATGAGGGGGTCCTTCGCGGGCGACGGATCGGGATCGGGCGGTACGGGACCGACCGGTACGAGATTGACCGGTACGAGATTGACCAATAGGTGCGATTTGTCCGTTTACAAAACCCTGACAACGCGACGTCATGGCACTGTCCGCCGACTGTCACAGGCGCGTCACAGGAACCGCCCGCGGGCGTGCCGCCGGGAGCCCAGGGGTGGCAGCGGCGGCGGATTGGTGCTCGGCGGCGGCCGGGACCATCCTGAGGGGAGAGCCGGCCGTGCAGGTTCCGCGAAGGATGAGCGGCGATGGAACGACGTCCCACCCCTCCCAGCCACCCGGCGCAGACCCACGCCGTACCGCCGGAGGTCCGCACCGCCGCGGTCACGGTCGACGAACGGGGCGTCGTGACCGGCTGGAGCGACGGGGCCCGGCTGCTGCTCGGCTATCCGCCCGCCGAGATCCTGGGGCAGCGGGCCGCCCGGCTGCTCGCCGGACCGGACCCGGACAGCTGGCGGAAGGCGGCCGCCGAACCGCGCTGGAGCGGGACCGCGGCACTGCGCCACCGGGACGGGCACCGGCTGGACCGGGACGTCCTGGTCCACCGCAGGCCCTCCGGCGAGCGGCCGGGCGGCACCGAGTGGCTGGTGGTGTCCGCCGTGACCGGCCCGGCCGCGGACTCGGCCGGCCGGGCGCTCGGCGAATGGGCCTTCCAGCAGTCGCCGTGCGTCTCCGCCGTCTTCGACGAGGAGCTGCGGCTGGCCCGCGCGAGCGTCACGACCCAGCGCACGCTGCATCTGGCGGAGGGGATGATGCGGGGGCTGCGGCTGACGGACATCGTGCCGAACGAGGGCAGCGCCGAGGCCGAGTCGAGGATGCGGCGGGTCCTGGACGGCGCCGGGCCCCAGGAGATCCGTCTCCACCTGGACCCGGCCGACCCGGAACGCACCTGGCACGCGTGGCTCATGCCGCTCGCGGACACCGGCGGCCGGGTGCGCGCGGTGGCCCTGACGGCCCACGCCGACCCGTCCCAGCAGCTGGTACGGCGCCGGATGCTGCTGCTCAGCGACGCCGGGGTGCGCATCGGCACCAGCTCCGACGTGCAGCGCACCGCGCGGGAGCTGGCCGAGGTCGCCGTCCCCGCCTTCGCCGACGAGTGCGCCGTCGACCTGCTGGACACTCCCCGGCACGGCACACCGCCGTCCGACGGCGTCGCCCTGCGCCGGGCCGCCGTGCGCTCGGTGCCCGACGGGCCGCCGCTCCCCGGGCCCTCCGGCGATGTGCTGCGCTGCCCGCCGTGGTCGCCGTCGGGCCGGTGCCTGGCCGAGGGGCGGGGCACGGTGTACCCGGGCGGCGACGAGGTCGTGAGCCGCTGGGCGCGGGAGGACCCGCAGGCCGCCGCGTGGGTCCTGGCGAGCGGGGCGCACTCGCTGATGGCGGTGCCGCTCAGGGCGGGCGACATCACGTTCGGCGTGGCCCTGTTCGCGCGGGGCGGGCGGACCGAGCCGTTCGACGCGGACGACCTGTGGCTGGCCGAACAGCTCGCGGCGCGCACGGCCACCAGCATCCAGGGCGCCGCGCACGTGCGGCGGCAGCACACCACCACCATGACGCTGCAACGCAGCCTGCTCCCCCAGACCCTGCCCCAGCAGGCGGCCCTGGACATCGCCACCCGCTATCTGCCCTCGGTCGGCCAGGCCGGGGTGGGCGGCGACTGGTTCGACGTCATCCCGCTGTCCGGGACCCGGGTGGCGCTCGTCGTGGGCGATGTCGTCGGCCACGGCATGCGGGCCGCCGCCACCATGGGCCGGGTCCGCACCGCCGTCCGCACCCTGGCCGACGTCGACCTGCCGCCCGACGAACTCCTCAGCCACCTCGACGACCTGGTCGTCCACCTCTCCGCCGAGGAGGCCGGCGACGGCGACGCCTCCGACACCGCCGGCGGCGTGGGCACCACCTGCCTGTACGGCGTGTACGACCCCGTCACCCGGCGGCTCTGCGTCGCGCGGGCCGGCCACCCGCCGCCCGCCGTGGTCACCTCGGGCGCCGTCCGCTTCCTCGACGTCCCGGCCGGCCCTCCGCTCGGCCTCGGCGGGCTGCCCTTCGAGTCGTACGAGACGGAGCTCCCCGAAGGGAGCCTGATCGCCCTCTACACCAACGGCCTGCTCGAACCCCGCGAGCACGACATCGACGACGCCCTCGACACGATGTTCGCCGCGCTCGCCCGCCCGGCCCAGAGCCTGGACACCGTCTGCGACCGGGTCCTGACGTCCATGCTCACCCATCGCCCCGACGACGACATCGCCCTGCTCGTCGCGCGCACCCGGGCCCTGCACGCCGACCGGGTCGCCACCTGGGAGCTGCCCTTCGACCTGGCCGCCGTGGCACAGGCCCGCAGACTCGCCACCGAGCAGCTGACCGTGTGGCAGCTGGAGGAGGCCGCGTTCATCACGGAGCTCGTCGTCAGCGAGATGGTCACCAACGCGTTCCGCTACGGCCGCCCGCCGGTCCGGCTCCGCCTGATCCACGACGACCACACCCTCACCTGCGAGGTCTTCGACTCCAGCAACACCGCCCCGCACATGCGACGGGCCCACACCTACGACGAGGGCGGCCGCGGGCTGCTCCTGGTGGGCCAGCTGACCCGGCGCTGGGGCACCCGGCACGCGGGCACCGGCAAGACCGTCTGGGCGGAGCAGTACCTCGCGGAGGGCTGAGGGGACCGGACCGGGGCGGTCGCGGGAGGAGCGGGCGGCTACCGGCGGAACACCGGGCGGGCCCAGGACGGCGGCTGCGAGGTGCGGGCGGCGTCCCGGCCGACGGTCGGGGGACCGTCGGCGTCCCGGTCCGCGGCCGGCTCCTCCGCCGTTTCCTCCGCCGTTTCCTCCGCCGGGCCGGTGCCGCCCGTGGCGTGTCTCAGCGCGCCCACGAACTCCAGGCAGGAGCCGTAGCGGTCCTCGGGGACCTTGGCCAGCGCCTGGGCGAACACGTCGTCGAACGCCGGGGGCAGCCCCGCCCGCACGTCGCTGAGCGCCGGCGGGGCGTCGTACTGGTGTGCCCACAGCAGCGCGATGTCCTCGTCCCGGACGAACGGCGGACCGCCGGCGAGCATCTCGAAGACCACGCAGGCGAGGCTGTAGAGGTCACAGCGGCCGTCCACCGGGCGCCCCGAGATCTGTTCCGGCGCCACGTAGTCCAGCGTGCCCACGAACTCGCCGACCGTCGTGAACCCGGTCAGCGACAGCGACTTCTTGGTGAGCCCGAAGTCGGTGAG
The DNA here is from genome assembly GCF_014645815.1 of Streptomyces fuscichromogenes. Lineage (GTDB taxonomy): Bacteria > Actinomycetota > Actinomycetes > Streptomycetales > Streptomycetaceae > Streptomyces > Streptomyces fuscichromogenes. The sequence goes on from NZ_BMML01000020.1 coordinate 123,423, forward strand.
GTAGACGTGCTCCGGGTGCTCGCTGTCCGTGCCCTGCGCCACCAGCACGTTGCCGGGCTTCACGTCCCGGTGCACCAGGCCGTGCTCGTGCGCCGCGTCCAGCGCGGAGGCGACCTGGGCCGCGATCCGCAGCACCGCGTCCACCGGCAGCACACCCTCCTTGTCCAGCAGCGCGCGCAGGTCGGGACCCGACACGTAACGCATCGCGATGTACAGCACGCCGTCCGTCTCGCCGGCCTCGAAGATCGGCACGATGTGGGGGTGGTCGAGGGCGGCGGCGACCCGTGACTCATGGGTGAAGCGGCGCCGGAAGGTGTCGTTGCGGGCCATCTCGGGGGCCAGCAGCTTCAGCGCGACGGTCCGGTCCAGACGCAGGTCCTTGGCACGGTAGACGACGGCCATGCCGCCGCGCCCGATCTCGCCCTCGACCTCGTAACCCGAGATGCGCGTCGCCATCACCCGCATCGTATCCAGGGGTGCGCCGCCCGCGCGAAACGGCGACGGGCGGAGACGGGCGAGGACCCCCGGCCGAAGGGGTACGACAGGTCACGGAGGCGCCGCCTGCCAGCCGGTCCAGCGCGACACGGTGACGAGGACGACCGCGGCGTCCGGGGGCCGCTCCCGGTACTGCGGGTACTTCGCGCACAGCGGCTCGACGACGGCCGCGTCGGCGGGAACCACCCGCGCGTCGCCGTCCGCCCGGACCCACCACAGACGGTCCCAGTTCTCGTCGTACGCGTCCGCGAGCAGGCACACGGCCGGCCGCGCGGCGATGTTGCGCAGCCGCTTGAGGCGGGGCGTGGTCTTGGGTTTGTGGTCCACGGCGGTGACGATCCCGTCCGGGCCGTAGCGCGCGAAGACGACCGGCACCAGATGGGGGCGCCCGTCCGCGTCCACCGTCGCGAGCCGGGCCACCCGCGCCGCGGCGAACCGCCGCCGTGCCTCGTCCCACGCCAGCTCCGGCACCGGACCGCCGCCCCCCGTCAGGTCCCGCGCAGCGCGTCGAGCACGTCGGCGTCCGTCAGCTGCTCGAAGTCGTCGTACCACTGCCCCACCGCGCTGAAGCGGGCCGGCCGGCAGGGGCAGACGACCAGGTCGGCCTCGGCGGCGAGGGCGGCGAGGGAGTCGGGCGCGCCGACCGGGACGGCCAGCACGGTCCGGGCGGGGCCCCGGCCCCGTACGTGGCGCAGGGCGGCTCGGGCGGTGGAGCCGGTGGCGAGACCGTCGTCGACGACGATCACGGTACGGCCGCGCAGGTCGGGTGCCGGCCGGCCCTCCCGGTAGCGGCGCTCGCGGCGGCGCAGTTCCCGCCGCTCCCGCTCCACCACGGGGGCCAGGGACTCCTCGCTCAGGCCCAGGTGGGCGAGGGTCGCCGGGTCGAGCAGCGGCGGGTCGTCCCCGGCGATCGCGCCGACGCCGAACTCCTCCTGGTGCGGGGCTCCGATCTTGCGTACGACGAGCACGTCGAGCGGGGCCGAGAGCTCCCGCGCGACCTCCGCGGCGACGGCCGCCCCGCCCCGGGGCAGGGCCAGCACGATCGGGTCCGGCAGCGCACCCTCGTCGCGCAACCCACCCAGCACGACGGCGAGTTCACGGCCGCCGTGCGCGCGGTCCCGGTAGCGCATGGGTCGTCCTCTCCGGCCGGGGCGGCTCCCCTTCTCCATGGTCACACCGGGCCCGGACCCCCGCATCGGAGAACCCGGACGAGAAGGGAAAAGGGGGAAGACGGCGGTTCGGGCGCCGGCGGGCGAGGTCGTGTCGTGTCGACCCATGCGCAGCCCGGCAGGGGCAGTGCCGACGAGACGGAGGCGACGATCGGGAACCCGGACAGCCAATGTCCGAACCACCGATGTCCGGACCGCCGGGAGCCGGGAGCCGGGAGCCGAAAGGCGGAAGGCGGAAGGCGGAAGGCGAGAGCCGGGAGGCGAGAGCCGGGAGGCGAGAGCCGGGAGCCGAAAGGCGGAAGGCGGAAGGCGGAAGGCGGCAGGCGAGAGCCGGGAGGCGAGAGCCGGAAGCCGGGAGCCGAAAGGCGGGCGGCAGGCAGGCGGCAGGCGGCAGGCGGCAGGCGGCAGGCGGCAGGCGGAGCGTGGCCGGAGTGGGGCCGGAGTGGGGTGTGGTCGTGAAGGAGCGCATGACCGACGACTCGGCGTCGGCCGGGAGGCGGGTCCTGGACCGGGCCTCCCGGGACGGTGGCGTCCCGCCGTACGACCTGTACCCGGCGGAGCCGAGCCGGGCAAGGTGTGCCGGTCCCGGCGGTACTGCCGTTGCCCCTGGGGCGCCTACCAGGTGAGGTGCAGCTCCTCGGGTGAGCGGTGGATCATCGTCGGCCGCATGGTGACCGGGCGCTCCGCCGCGAGCCGCAGGTCCGGCAGCCGGCGCGTCAGTTCCCCCACCGTGACACGGAGTTGCTCGCGGGCCAGCTGGGCGCCGACGCAGGCGTGCGCGCCGAAGCCGAAGGCGAGGTGGCGGGCCGGGGTGTCCCGGGTGATGTCGAACGTGTCGGGGCGGGGATGGCACGAGGCATCCCGGTTGGCCGCGCCGAAGGCGACGAACAGGTCGGCCCCGGCCGGGAGTTCGGTGCCCGCCAGGGTGACCGGGCGGGTGGTGGTCCGCCGGAAGCCCTGGAGCGCCCCGTCGTAGCGGGCGGCCTCCTCGACGGCCGCCGGGATCAGGTCGGGACGCTCGCGGAGCAGTTCCCACTGGCGCCGGTGACCGAGCAGGTGCAGGACGGTGGTGCCGATCAGCGCGGTCGTGGTCAGGTGCCCGGCGATCAGCAGGTTCTGGAGGTGGGCGACCGCCTCGTGGCGCTGCTCCAGGGGGAGTTCGGGGTGGCCGGGTTCGGAGACGGAGGCGACGATCTCCGTGGCCAGGTCCTCCCGGGGGTGGGTGTAGCGGTCGCGGGCGCAGCGGTCGAGGACGTGCTGCATGGCGACGACGTCCTCGGCGGCGGCGATCTGCCCGGCCTCCGGCAGCGGCCGGAACAGCAGTTCCTCCGCGCGCCGCCCGCCGTGCACGACGAGGGGCACGTCGGCCGGGTCGAGGCCGACGATCCGGCCGATCACCTCGCCCGGCAGCCGGGTGGCGTAGGCGGACATCAGCTCCACCCCGCCGTCCGCCACGAACCCGTCGACGAGGGCGGCGGCGCGCTCACGGGCGTACGGTACGGCCGCGGCGACCCGGGCCGGTGACAGCGCCCGCACCAGCGGCGCGCGCAGGCGCTGGTGCCGTTCGCCGTCCGAGGTGACCACGACCGGCCGGCCGCCGAAGCCGCCGCCGAGCACCGCCAGCGCGGCGGGCGCGGGCATGACGTCCGGCCGTAACGCGCCGGCGGACGAGAAGTCCGCGGTGCGGCGCAGCACTTCGCGGACGTCGGCGTCCCTGGCCACCAGCCAGGCGTCCAGTTCGGGCACCCGCACGAGCCCCTGCGCCGCCCGCGCCCGCGCGTAGTGCGGATAGGGATCGCGCATCAGGTCGTCGAGCCTGTCGTGCAGTTCGTGTTCCACGAGATGCCCCCCGGGACGACGACGGCGGTACGGACCGCGCTCATGGTGCCGCACCACCGTGCCGCTCCGACAGGGCCGGGTACGACAAGACCGGTGCGGCGCGTCGTGCGCCGGAGCGCTCCGGTCCGGTTCGGACGCGTCCGTGCATCCTGTGAACACCGGGTGTGCGACGCGCGGACGGTGGCAGGTTCCCTACGATCGTGCCGTGGTCAATTTCCTCCTGCAGCGGACCGCTCCGCTGCCGATCGACGAGGCGTGGCGCAGGCTCACGGACTGGTCGCGGCATGCCGACGTGGTCCCGCTGACCCGGATCAGCGTGCTCACCGATCCCCCGACCCACGAGGGCACGGTCTTCGTGGCCCGGTCCGGGTTCGGGCCGCTGTCGTTCGACGATCCCATGGAGGTGACCGTCTGGGAGCCCCCGCGGGACGGCGGCTCCGGCCGGTGCCGGCTGGTCAAGCACGGCCGGGTGGTGCTCGGCTGGGCCGAACTGGAGGTGCACCCGGGGCCCGGCGGCCGTACCCGGGTGGTCTGGCACGAGGAGCTGCGGATCCGGGGGCTGCCGTCGCTCTTCGACCCGCTGGTGCGCCGGACCTCCCGGGCCGTGTTCGGGCGGGCGGTCAACTCACTGCTCCGGCGGCCCTGACCGCACTGCCGTACGACCGGCGGTCCGCCCCTTGGCAGAGCCCGGCCGCACGATGGACAGTGGCCGTCCGGTGCCGAACCGTCACCGGAGGTCGACGCGGCCGGGAGGCTCGGCGGTGGTGTTCTTCACGCCCGGGGAAGTGAAGCTGTTACGGGAGGCCGGGCACCCGCGCGGCTGGGCCCGCGGCGAGGTGCTGATGCGGGAGGGCGAGGCGGCCCACTCCGTCGTCCTGCTCACCGACGGCCTGGTCAAGGTGACGGTCGACTCGGCCAACGGCTACACCAGTCTGCTGGCCCTGCGCGGCCCCGGTGAACTCCTCGGCGAGTTCTCCAGCATCGACGGCCGGCCCCGGGGCGCGACGGTCACCGCGATGCGCCGCACGACGGGGCTGGTCGTGGCCTCGGACGCCTTCGTACGGCTCCTGGAACGCGACCCCGGTCTCTGTCTGTCGGTGCTGCGCAGTGTGGTGGGCCGGATCCGGGACTCCGACGGGCTGCGCGCCGAACAGGGCGCCCGCACCACCCGCGCCCGGGTCGCCGGACTGCTGGTGAAGCTCGCCGTCCGGTACGGCTCGGCCGCCCCGGAGACCCTGCCCGGAGCCGTCACCGTACAGGTCAACCAGCATGAACTGGCCGCCGCCAGCGGGGCGTCCAGGGAGTCCGTGGTGCGCTGTCTGCGGGCGATGCAGCAGGAGGGCCTGGTGGCCACCCGGCGCGGCCGCACCGTCGTGCTCGACCTGGCGGGACTGCGGCGCTGGGCCGAGGAGTGAGCGGGCGCGGCGAACGGGCGCGGTGAACGGGCGCGGGGCGCCGACGTACGTGCGGCCCGCTCGCATGGGAACGGAACTCCGCGCGCCGAATGCGTCATCTGACGCTGTACGGCGGCGGTGAAGGCGTTTCCATCGTCCCCTGGCGCCCGGACCGGTACGACTGAATCGGGGGAACGGACCGGGCGCTTTGGGGGAGCACGCCGGAATGGCCGTCAGAGGGGGAGCTAGGCCACCGACCCGATCCGCCGCGCCGGGGCCTGCGAAGACGTCACGTCGTGGTGGATCGGGGTGTGCCCGCCGGTCAGGGAGACCCCGCTGCCGCCCCTGCGGTTCGCGACGATCTCGGCCGCGATCGACAGCGCGGTCTCCTCGGGCGTACGGGCGCCCAGGTCGAGGCCGATGGGTGACCGGAGGCGGGCCAGCTCCAGCTCCGTGACACCGACCTCGCGCAGCCGCTCGTTGCGGTCCAGGTGGGTACGGCGGGAGCCCATCGCGCCGACGTAGGCCACCGGGAGGCGGAGGGCGAGCCGCAGCAGCGGGACGTCGAACTTGGCGTCGTGGGTGAGCACGCACAGCACGGTACGGCCGTCGACCCGGGCGCGCTCCAGGTACCGGTGGGGCCACTCGACGACGATCTCGTCGGCCTCCGGGAAGCGGGTCCTCGTCGCGAAGACGGGGCGCGCGTCGCACACCGTGACCTGGTAGCCGAGGAACTTACCGACCCGGACCAGCGCGGACGCGAAGTCGATCGCGCCGAAGACGATCAGCCGGGGCGGCGGTACGGACGACTCGACCAGCACCGTGAGCGGTGCTCCGCACCGAGAGCCCTGCTCTCCGATCTCCAGGGTGCCGGTGCGGCCCGCGTCGAGGTAGGCGGCCGCCTCGGCGGCGACCGTGCGGTCCAGCTCGGGGTGGGCGCCGAAGCCGCCCTCGTGGGAACCGTCGGCGTCCACCAGGAGGGCTCGGCCCAGCAGCTCCGCGGGCCCGGTGACGATCCGCGCGAGGGCCGCCGCGGCCCCGCGCGCGGCGGCGGCCAGCGCGGCCGCGACCACCGGCCGGGCGGGGTCGGCCGCCCGTACCGGGGTGACGAGGATGTCGATGACGCCGCCACAGGTCAGGCCGACGGCGAAGGCGTCCTCGTCGCTGTACCCGAAGCGCTCCAGGACGGTCTCCCCGTCCGCCAGCGCCTGCCGGCACAGCTCGTACACGGCCCCCTCCACACACCCGCCGGAGACCGAACCGACGGCGGTGCCCTCGCTGTCGACCGCGAGCGCCGCGCCCGGCTGCCGCGGGGCACTCCCGCCGACGGCCACCACCGTGGCCACGGCGAAGTCCCGCCCGTCGGCGACCCACCGATTCAACTCCTCGGCAACGTCCAGCATGTCTCGGTCTCCTCGAACGGGGTCAGGTACAGGCGCCCCCGAAGGGGCGCGGGGAACTGCGCGACCAGCCACAGCGAACCCGCGGACGACAACCGGCACGTCTCGGCTGATCCAGCGGAGCGCTACCGCACGCCCAGCCACCCCTCGATGGGATGGAGTGCGAAATAGACCAGGAAGATGCCTGTCAGGCCCCACATGAATGCCCCGATCTCCCGGGCCCTGCCCTGAGCTGCCGTGATGGCGGTGTACGAGATCACCCCCGCGGCCACACCGGCGGTGATCGTGTAGGTGAAGGGCATCAGGACGACCGTCAGGAACACCGGGACGGCGGTGGCCCGGTCGGCCCAGTCCACGTGCCGGGCGTTCATCAGCATCATCGCGCCGATGACCACGAGCGCCGCCGAGGCGACCTCCTGCGGCACGATCGCGGTGAGCGGGGTGAAGAACAGGCAGGCCGCGAAGAGGAGTCCGGTCACGACCGAGGCCAGGCCCGTGCGGGCGCCCTCGCCGACGCCCGTCGCCGACTCGATGAAGACCGTCTGGCCGGAGCCGCCCGCCACTCCCCCGATCGCGCCGCCCGCGCCGTCGATGAACAGCGCCTTGGACAGGCCCGGCATCCGGCCCTGGTCGTCGGCCAGCTTCGCCTCGGTGCCGACGCCGATGATGGTGGCCATCGCGTCGAAGAACCCGGCGAGCACCAGGGTGAAGACGATCAGCGCCACCGTCATCGCGCCGACCTTGCCCCAGCCGCCGAACGCGATGTGCCCGAAGAGCGAGAAGTCCGGCATGGAGACGGCGGAGCCGTGCAGTTCGGGGGCGGCGCCACCGGCCCACTGCCTGGGGTCGACGACCCCGGCCGCGTTCAGGATCGCGGCCGCCACCGTGCCGCCGACGATGCCGATCAGGATCGCGCCGGGGACGTTCCGGGCCTGGAGCATGAAGATCAGCAGCAGGGTGGCGGCGAAGAGCAGCACCGGCCAGCCGGACAGTTCGCCCGCGGGACCGAGGGTGACCGGGGTGGCCCTGCCCTGGTGCACGAAGCCGGACTTGTAGAAGCCGATGAGGGCGATGAACAGGCCGATGCCCATGGTGATGCCGTGTTTGAGCGCGAGCGGGATCGCGTTCATGATCATCTCACGGAGGCCGGTGACGACCAGCAGCATGATGACGACGCCGTACAGCACGCACATGCCCATCGCCTGCGGCCAGGTCATCTGCGGGGCGACCTGCGAGGAGAGCACGCCGGAGACGGACAGGCCGGCGGCGAGCGCGAGCGGCACCCTGCCGACGAAGCCCATCAGCAGCGTGGTGAAGGCCGCGGCGGACGCCGTCGCGGTGATCAGCGCCTGCCTGCCGAGGGTGTCCCCGGCCACGTCCCTGCCGGACAGGATCAGCGGGTTGAGCAGGAGGATGTACGCCATCGCCATGAAGGTGGTGACGCCGCCGCGCACTTCACGCGCGACGCCGGATCCTCGCCGGGAGATGTGGAAGTACTGGTCGAGCCAGGACCGTCCGGCCGGGACGCGGGTGCCTTCTCCCGCGTCCTCGGCCGTCGCCGTGGGTTTGAGTGACTGCTGGGTCATGGTGCCGTCTCCCAAGGTTCACAGGGGCCCCGCGCGGGCCGGTCGCCTCCGGCGACGCACGGGATCTGGGAAGTGCATGACCCGGGGGACGGCCCGGTGGTGCACGCTTCTGGGGTCCGGCGCCGGGGAGTCGAGCAACTGCCCGGCGCCACCGTGGTGTCACGCGTCGGCTGTCAGATGCTCCGGGCGTACCGGCGTCCGGTTCAGCTCCAGGCCCGTCGCGTCGCGGATCGCCGCGAGGACCGCCGGAGTCGACGACAGCGTCGGTGCCTCGCCGATGCCGCGCAGCCCGTACGGCGCGTGGTCGTCGGCGAGTTCGAGGACGTCGACCGGGATGGTCGGCGTGTCGAGGATGGTGGGGATCAGGTAGTCCGTGAAGGACGGGTTCCTGACCTTCGCGGTCTTCGGGTCGACGATGATCTCCTCCATCACCGCGATGCCCAGGCCCTGGGTGGTACCGCCCTGGATCTGGCCGACGACGGAGAGCGGGTTGAGCGCCTTGCCGACGTCCTGGGCGCAGGCCAGCTCGATCACCTTGACCAGGCCCAGTTCGGTGTCCACCTCGACGACCGCGCGGTGCGCGGCGAAGCTGTACTGGACGTGTCCGTTGCCCTGCCCGGTGTGCCGGTCGAAGGGCACGGTCGCCCGGTGCCGCCACTCCGCCTCGATCTCCACGGCCTCGTCGCCGAGGACGTCCACCAGGCCGGCGAGCACCTCACCGCCGTCGGTGACGACCTTGCCGCCCTCCAGGAGCAGCTCGGCGGTGGCCCAAGCGGGGTGGTACGTACCGAACTTGCGCCGGCCCAGTGCCAGGACCTGCTCGCGGACCAGCTCGCAGGAGTGCTTCACGGCGCCGCCGGTGACGTACGTCTGCCGCGAGGCCGAGGTCGAACCGGCCGAGCCCACCTGGGTGTCGGCAGGGTGGATGGTCACCTGTGCCACGCCGAGCTCGGTGCGCGCGATCTGCGCGTGGACGGTCACCCCGCCCTGCCCGACCTCGGCCATCGCGGTGTGCACGACGGCGACGGGCTCGCCGCCGACGACCTCCATGCGCACCCGTGCGGTGGAGTAGTCGTCGAAGCCCTCGGAGAAGCCGACGTTCTTGATGCCGACCGCGTAGCCGATGCCGCGGACGACGCCTTCGCCGTGCGTGGTGTTGGACAGACCGCCGGGCAGCTGCCGTACGTCGGCGCCCTCGCTGCTCTCCCACTGGCGCTCGGGCGGAAGGGGCATCGCCTTGACCCGGCGCAGGAGTTCGGCGACCGGGGCGGGCGAGTCGACCGGCTGCCCGGTCGGCATGACCGTCCCCTGCTCCATGGCGTTCAGCTGCCTGAACTCCACCGGGTCCATGCCGAGTTGCTGCGCGACCTTGTCCATCTGCGCCTCGTAGGCGAAGCACGCCTGGACCGCGCCGAAGCCGCGCATCGCGCCGCACGGCGGGTTGTTGGTGTAGAGGGCGATGGCCTCGATGTCGACGTCGTCGACGACGTACGGGCCGATGCCGAGCGAGGAGGCGTTGCCGACGACGGCCGGGGAGGCGGAGGCGTAGGCGCCGCCGTCGAGGACGATCCGGCATTTCACATGCGTCAGCCTGCCCTCGCTCGTCGCCCCGTGCTCGTAGTAGAGGCGGGCCGGGTGGCGGTGGACGTGGCCGAAGAAGGACTCGAAGCGGTTGTAGACGATCTTCACCGGTTTGCCGGTGCGCAGGGCCAGCAGGCAGGCGTGGATCTGCATCGACAGGTCCTCGCGGCCGCCGAACGCGCCGCCGACGCCGGACAGCGTCATCCGCACCTTGTCCTCGGGCAGGCCGAGCACCGGGGCGATCTGGCGCAGGTCGGAGTGGAGCCACTGGGTGGCGATGTAGAGGTGGACGCCGCCGTCCTCCTCGGGGATCGCGAGCCCGGACTCGGGGCCGAGGAAGGCCTGGTCCTGCATGCCGAACCGGTACTCGCCCTTGACGATGACAGCGGCGCGCCTGGCGGCCTCGTCGGCGTCGCCGCGGACGATCGGCTGGCGGTGGACGATGTTCGGGTGCGAGACGTGGCCGATGTGGTGGTCGTCGCGGTTCTCGTGGACGAGGACCGCGTCCGGCGCGGTGGCGGAGGCCTCGTCGGTGATCACCGGGAGCTCCCGGTACTCGACCTTGATCTTCGCGGCGGCGCGGCGGGCGGTCTCCGGGTGGTCGGCGGCGACGATCGCGACCGGCTCGCCGTGGTGGCGCACCTTGCCGTGCGCGAGGACCGGGGTGTCCTGGATCTCCAGGCCGTAGTTCTTCACCTCGGTGGGGAGGTCGTCGTAGGTCATCACGGCGTAGACGCCGGGCTGGGCGAGGGCCTCGCCGGTGTCGATGGACACGATCTCGGCGTGGGCGACCGGCGAGCGGAGGATCTGGCCCCAGAGCATGTCCTCGTGCCACATGTCCGACGAGTACGCGAACTCGCCGGTGACCTTCAGGATGCCGTCCGGGCGGAGCGTCGACTCGCCGATGCCGCCCCTGGTCTGCGAGCCCTGGGTGATCCTGGTGGGGGCGCCGTTGGTGGGCATCCGGCTCAGACCGCCTCTCCCTGCCGGGCGGCCGCGAGGCGGACCGCGTCCATGATCTTCTCGTAGCCGGTGCAGCGGCACAGGTTGCCCGACAGCGCCTCGCGGATGTCCGCGTCGCTCGGGTTGGGGTTGCGCTCCAGCATCTCGTCGGCGGCGACCAGCAGACCCGGGGTGCAGAATCCGCACTGGACGGCACCGGCGTCGATGAACGCCTGCTGGATCGGCGAGAGTTCGGTGCCCTCGGCGGCCCGGGAATCGGAGGCCGGCTTGGCCTGCCAGCCCTTGGCGGCGTCAAGTGACGTACCGCAGGCGGTCGTTGCGCACGACCGTTCCCTGGCGTAGTCGGCCAGCCCCTCCACGGTCACGACCTCCCGCCCCTCCGCCTGCCCCGCCGCGACCAGACACGCGCACACGGGTACGCCGTCCAGCCGGACGGTGCACGACCCGCACTCCCCCTGCTCACACGCGTTCTTGGAACCGGGCAGGCCGAGCCGCTCCCGCAGCACGTACAGCAGGGACTCGCCCTCCCAGACGTCGTCGGCTTCCTGCGGGCGTCCGTTGACGGTGAAGTTGACGCGCATCAGGCGACACTCCCCTTCTGCCGAGTGGTGCCGCGGTACGACTCCCAGGTCCAGGTGAGCGTCCGGCGGGCCATCACGCCGACCGCGTGGCGGCGGTAGCTCGCGGTGCCCCGGACGTCGTCGATCGGGTTGCAGGCGGCGGCGCACAGGTCCGCGAACCGCTTGGCGACCGACGGGGTGATGATCTTCCCGTTGTCCCAGAAGCCGCCCTCGTCGAGCGCCGCGTCCAGGAACTCCTCGGCGGTCCTCGCGCGCACCGGCGTCGGGGCGGCCGAGCCGATCCCGGTACGGACCGTGCGCGTCCGCGGGTGCAGGGCGAGCCCGAAGGCGCACACGGCGATGACCATCGCGTTGCGCGTACCCACCTTCGAGTACTGCTGCGGGCCGTCGGCCTTCTTCACGTGCACCGCGCGGATCAGCTCGTCGGGCGCGAGGGCGTTGCGCTTCACACCGGTGTAGAACCCGTCGATCGGGATGAGCCGGGTGCCGCGCACCGACTCGGCCTCGACCTCGGCGCCCGCCGCGAGCAGCGCCGGGTGGGCGTCACCGGCCGGGGAGGCGGTGCCGAGGTTGCCGCCGACGCCGCCGCGGTTGCGGATCTGCGGGGAGGCGACCGTGTGCGAGGCGAGGGCGAGGCCCGGCAGTTCGGCGCGCAGGTTCTCCATGATCCGGGTGTACGGGACGGAGGCGCCGAGCCGTACGCTCTCCTCGCCGACCTCCCATTCGTAGAGATCGCCGATGCGGTTGAGGTCGAGGAGGTACTCGGGCCGCCGGTGATCGAAGTTGATCTCGACCATCACATCGGTGCCACCCGCGATCGGCACTGCGGTGGGGTGCTCGGCCTTCGCGGCGAGCGCCTCCTCCCAGCTGGCGGGGCGAAGGAAGTCCATGACCGGCTCTCTTCTTCGTCTCGTGAGTCTCGTGAGTCGTGCGGATTGAGCCAATCCGTGTGCGGCGGGCCCGGCTCGTTCATGTCCTGTTCACGCGGAACGAGGTCAGTACACCGCCCGTTGCTCCAGCGGGGTCAGTCACTGAAACCATGAAGGAGTTGGCTGGCCAGCACGGGCATCTTGTAGATTCGTATGAACGGGGGTCATCGGTTACCTCCTGGTCTTCCTGTGGAAACGCAGGAAACGCCCTGACAGCCATCGGTTGCGGCCCGGCAACCCTCGGTGACGGTCCGTGGACCCGCCCGTCCGGGCGCCCCACCACGGCCCTTCACGATTCATCGTAGATTTCGAGACACAGAACGGCGGCGACGAGATGCGGCTGCGCGCACTGCTGGACACCGATGCGCTGGGCCTGCGGCTGCTCGGCGGCGAGGACGAGCTGGACCGTACCGTGCGCGGGGTCATGACCACCGACCTGCGCGATCCCAGCCGCTACCTGTCCGGCGGTGAGCTGGTGCTGACGGGCCTGGCCTGGCGCCGGGACGCGGCGGACTCAGAGCCTTTCGTACGACTCCTGGTGCAGGCCGGGGTGGTCGCGCTGGCGGCCGGCGAGGCGGAGCTGGGCAATGTCCCGGACGATCTGGTGGTGGCCTGCGCGCACCACCGCCTCCCGCTCTTCGCGGTCCATGAGTCGGTTGCTTTCGCGACGATCACCGAGCATGTCGTCCGGCAGGTCAGCGGCGAGCGGGCCGGGGACCTGGCGGCCGTCGTGGACCGGCACCGGCGGATGATGACCTCGGGCCCGGCGGGCGGCGGCCCGGACGTGGTCCTGGACCTGCTCGGCTCCGACCTCGACCTGCGCGCCTGGGTGCTGTCCCCGGCCGGCCGCCTGATCGCGGGCTCCAAGGTGTCGGGGCCCGCGCTGCCCGCCGACGCCTGCGCCGGGCTGGCCGCCGAACACCTGGCCGCCACCCGCACCGGCCGGCGCGGCCCGCACCGCGTCCTGCTCGACGGCACGGTCTACTCCGTGTTCCCGATCCGGTCCGGCGGCCGTTCCCCGCAGGGCGCCCGGGACGTACGCGAGACCGTGCTGTCGGACTGGCTGCTGGCGGTCGAGGCGGACGCCGGCGACTGGCCGGAGGAGCGGCTGGACCTGCTCCAGGGCGTCACCCAGCTGATCGCCGTCGAGCGCGACCGCCGGGACGCGGCCCGCACGGTGCGGCGCAGGCTCGCGCAGGAGGTCCTCGAACTGGTCCAGGCCGGTGCGGCCCCGGCCGAGATCGCGGCCCGGCTGCGGGTGGCCGCCCCGGTCCTGGTGCCGGGCCTGGGCGCGGCCCCGCACTGGCAGGTGGTCGTCGGCCGCGTCGAGTGGGCCGGCGGGGAGGTCGAGGGCGGCCCGGTCGCCCAGTCCCTCCTGGAGGAGATCCTGGTCGACCCGCTGGCCACCGGCCCGGAGCCGTCCGACCGCATAGCGGTGGCGCACACCGGCGACGAGGCGATCGCCCTGGTCCCGCTGCCCGCCGTGGTCACCGAGCACGACGGCTCGGAGTACGGCATCCACGCCGACGTACTCCTGGAGTCGGTGCGGGGGCCGTTGTCGGCGGGCCTGGACGACGACGGCCGGGTCACCCTCGGCGTCAGCGCGGCCGTGCACTCGGCGGAGGGGCTGCGCGGCGCCCTGGAGGAGGCCCGGCACGCCCGCCGGGTGGCCGCCGCCCGCACCGGCCGGGTCTGCGCGGCCGGCCACCAGGAGCTGGCCTCGCACGTCCTGCTGCTCCCCTTCGTCCCCGACGACGTGCGCCGCGCCTTCACCGCCCGGCTGCTGGACCCCCTGCGGGACTACGACCGCCGCCACCGCGCCGAGCTGATCCCCACCCTTGAGGCGTTCCTCGACTGCGACGGCTCCTGGACCCGCTGCGCCACCCGTCTCCACCTGCACGTCAACACGCTGCGCTATCGCGTGGGGAGGATCGAGCAGTTGACGGGCCGGGACCTGTCCCGGCTGGAGGACAAACTCGATTTCTTCTTGGCATTGCGGATGAGCTGAGGTCACGCGGGCGTGCGACCGGCTCGTGCCAAGTGCGGTCGCCGTCCCACGACTTTGTGAAATTATTCACCCACCCTCTTGGCCCCGCGCGGCGATCGGTGCTGGAATGCGGCCACCACTTCACTGCTCGACGGCGCGCTAGGGGAGGGCAACGTGGCGTACTCCGCCATGTCTGGGAACGGAACGACCGCTGGTGACGATCCGCTCCAGACCGCGGTATGGCGGCTGCGCTCGCGGGCCTGCTGGGCCGACGCGGCGGCCCTGCTGCCGCCGGACACCCCGGCGTACTCGCTGCAACGGGCGGGGCTGATGGTCGAGCGGTGCCTGTACACCGAGCGGGGCTGGGAGGAGGCCGAGGACGCGCTGCGGACGGCGGAGGCGGTGGCCAGGACCGACGAGGAGCGGGGGGCGGCGGCCTGCGAGCGGGGCCAACTCGCCTACGCGGCCACGCTGCACGGCGTGCGGGACCGGGCCGACGAGGCGCGTGCGGCGCTCGGACGGGCGGCGGCGCTGATCCCTCCGGGGGCGCCGGGCCGGGCCCTGCTCGACTTCCGCCGGGGCCTGCTGGCGGAGAACCTCACCCGCTCCCCGCAGGCGGCCCGCGCCGCCTATCGCCGCGCCCATGCCGCCGCCACCGCCCACGCCGACCCGCTCCTGCTCTCCTTCACCTGGCGGCATCTGGCCGGACTTGCGCTGCGGGAAGGGGAGTTGGCGGAGGCACGGCACGGTTTCGCGGAGTCGCTGCGGATCCGGGAGGAACTGGGCTACCTGGTGGGCACGGCCCCGGCCCTCGCCTCCCTCGCCGACACGGAGTCCGAACCGGAGGCGTCCCGCCTGCGCGAGGAGGCAGGCCGCCTGTTCCGCCTCCTGGGCGGCGTCCCGACC
>NZ_BMML01000020.1:138386-218420 GCF_014645815.1 Streptomyces fuscichromogenes
CGGCACGCCTGCCCGCGGCTGGAAAGAGGCAGCTGAGCAGCGCCCCGTCAGGGGCACGGGGCCGCATTCGACAGAAGCGGCGAGCGTAGCGCCCCGTCAGGGGCGCGGGGAACTGCGCGATCAGCCACGGCGGACTCGCACCCGGGGGACGGCCGCACCCGCGACGGCGAACCGCCGCCGCGAACACCCTTCCCTGTCAGCCCGCGGCGGCGAAATGCCCGGACACCAACCGCCGCACGGCGTCCAGCTCCCCCGCCACCAACGCCTCCAGCAGCTCCGCATGCTCCGCCGCGTCCGACATCAGGTCGGCGCGCGCCCCGCGCAGCGGAACCGCACGGCGGTGCAGGTCCTCCGCGATCTGCACCAGCTGCTCGTTGCCCGCCAGGGCCAGCACCGCCCGGTGGAACGCCTGGTCGGCCTCCGCGTACGTCACCCGGCACCCGGTCGCCGCCGCCCGCACCGACTCCTCGGCGAGCGGCCGCAACGCGGCCCACCGCTCACCCGGCACGCTGCGCGCCAGCCGCATCATCACCGGCACCTCGATCAGCGCCCGCACCTCGGCCAGTTCCGCGAGCTCGCGCGCGCCGCGCCGCACCACCCGGAACCCCCGGTTGGGCACGACCTCGACCGCGCCCTCCAGCGCCAGCTGCTGCATCGCCTCGCGCACCGGCGTCGCCGAGACCCCGAACCGCTCTCCCAGCGCCGGCGCCGAGTACACCTCGCCGGGCGCCAGCTCGCCGCCGACCAGCGCGGTGCGCAACGCGTCGAGGATCTGCCCGCGCACCGACGCCCGCTGCACGACGGGCCGCGGCTGCGGCATCGGCCGCTCACTGTGCGTGTGCTCGCCCCGTGCGGCCGGCTGACCGGCCGGGAAACCGGGCACCTCGCGCGCCGCCTGCTCGGACCGCGACTGCGCCGGAACCCTGGCCGTCCCGGCGGGAGCCGCGTGCGCGCGCTGGTTCACGGGTCCTCCTCCGGGAGCTCGTCGGCACTTGGGTCATTAACGGCGGGTTGTTACTTGTCCGTCAAGCACCTTAGGCGCACAAGGCGCTGGTTCAAACTTCCGTACGACTGGGTAAGGTAAGGCTTACTTATCTGACAGTCGGCCCGCACCCGATCGGTGGTAGCCCATGTCCTCCCCCGTCTCCGCCGCCTACGCGCGCCTCACCGAGGCCTGCCCGGACCTGGTGATCACGGAGCTGGGCGCGGACGACCCGGCACCCCGGGGCGGCGGCTGGGTCGGCGCCGCCGAGCTGGCGGCGGGCGGTGCCGGCCTGGACGCCTTCCTGGCCTGGGACGAGGACCAGGTCCTGCGGGACGAGGGGAAGCCGGGCCGCCCCGACGTGATCGCCAGCTTCGGCCTGCACCGCTACGGCTGGGCCGCCTGCCTCCTGATCACCCTCCCCTGGTTCCTGGACCGCCGGGTCCCCCGCCTTCCCGCGACCGAGGTGTCCTACGACCGGACGGCGGGCCGGATGGCCGTGCGCGTCACCTCCTTCGCCTGCCTCCCGGGCGATCCCGCGGCGGCGCTGCCCGGCGCGGTCGTCGTGAGCGGCGAGGAGGCGCTGCGGGCGAAGGTGCGGGCGGCCGTCGCCGAGCACCTGGAACCGGTCCTCGGCGGCTTCGGACCGCGGATGCGGCGGCGCGGGCGGGCCCTGTGGGGGATGGCGACCGACGAGGTCGTGGAGGGGCTCTGGTACATCGCCGGAGTGCTCGGCGAGGAGGCGCGGGCCGTACGCGAACTCGAACAGCTGCTGCCGGGCGCCACCAAGCCGTACGTCGGTTCGGCCGCCTTCCGGGTGCTGACCGGCCCGGCCGGGGAGCCGCTGCCCACCCGGGACCGGGCGAGCTGCTGCATGTACTACACCCTGCGCCCCGAGGACACCTGCGCCACCTGCCCGCGGACCTGCGACGACGACCGGATCGCCAAACTCGTGGCGGCCGCGGCGGCCTGAGCCGCCCTCAGCCCGTCCGAGGCACCCGCCCGGTCACACAGCACCCCTCGGAATCCACTAAGATCACCGATGGCAGGGCGCCGCTGCGGGGGACAGGCAATTCACAACTTCCTCACTTGCCGCAGGAACTTTCCGAGGAACCACCCGTATGGGTAGTCTTACTCGAACTCAGCTCCCGCCCCTCACGCGGCAGTTCGAGCAGAATGCCGCCCTGGGGCATCCCCTTGCACTTCCTTGGCGGCCTCTTGCCCCGAAACCCCCTGAGGGCCAGTGGGGTTGGGCCACTATGGCGGGCGATACGCCCTATCCCAATGCAAGGGACCCCTAGATGAGACTGACCGACATATCGCTGAACTGGCTGCTTCCCGGCGCCGTACTGCTCCTGGGCATGCTGGTCGCGGTGGCGGTGCTTGCGCGCTCCAAGCGGTCCGGCGGGGAGCACGCGAAGGACGACTCGTGGGAGCGCAGCGAGGAGCGCCGACGGCGCAAGGAGGCCATATACGGCACCGTCTCCTACGCTCTCCTGTTCGCCTCCGCGTCGGTTGCGGCGGCCCTCTCGTTCCGCGGGCTGGTCGGCTTCGGCCAGCAGAACCTCGGCCTCTCCGACGGCTGGGAGTACCTCGTGCCGTTCGGTCTGGACGGCGCGGCGATGTTCTCCTCCGTCCTCGCGGTGCGTGAGGCGAGCCACGGTGACGCGGCCCTCGGCTCCCGGATACTCGTGTGGACGTTCGCGGGCGCCGCGGCCTGGTTCAACTGGGTGCACGCGCCCAGGGGTGTCGACCACGCGGGCGCTCCCCAGTTCTTCGCCGGCATGTCGCTGTCCGCGGCCGTGCTCTTCGACCGCGCGCTGAAGCAGACCCGCAAGGCCGCCCTGCGTGAGCAGGGTCTGGTGCCGCGCCCGCTGCCGCAGATCCGTATCGTCCGCTGGCTGCGTGCCCCCCGCGAGACCTACAAGGCCTGGTCGCTGATGCTCCTGGAGGGTGTGCGCAGCCTGGACGAGGCGGTCGACGAGGTGCGCGAGGACAAGCGGCAGAAGGAGACCAACCGGCTGCGCCGCCGCGAGCAGGACCGCCTGGAGCGGGCCCAGCTCAAGGCGATAAGCCGGGGCCACCGCGGCTTCGTCGGACGCGGCCGGCAGGACGAGGTGCAGCACCAGGTGGAGCGCGCCTCCCAGCCCACTGCGGAGCCTGCCATATCGGCGCCGGAGCAGCTGCCCGTACGCCAGCGGCCCTCCCTTCAGCCCGTCCGCAAAGGGTCTGACCCGATCACCGTGGACCTGACCGCGGAGGACGACACCATGGCGCTGCCGCGCCTCGACTCCCTGGAGCGCAAGCTCAAGGACCTTGAGCAGCAGTTCGGCTGATCACCGGCTGCCGCACGGCACTTCGGGACGGGGGCGTGACCTTCAGGGTCACGCCCCCGTCCCGTTGTGCGCGGCCCCCGCTAGGCGGCCTCCGCGTCCAGTTCGAACCACACCGACTTCCCGACCTCGTGGGGCAGGACGCCCCACGCGTCCGCGAAGGCGTCGACCAGCACCAGGCCCCGGCCATGGGTGCCGTCGTCGGTGTCCGGGGCGCGCATCCGTGGCCTGCGGGACACGAAGTCCCGTACTTCCACCCGCAGTTGACTGGGCTCCACAACGGCCGTCAGCACCGCCTCGCGGTCCGTGTGGACGAGCGCGTTGGTGACGAGTTCGCTGGTGAGCAGTTCCGCTATCTCGGAGCGGCCGGGACGCCCCCAGTGCCGCAGCAGTTCCCGTAGTTCCCTGCGCGCCTCGGGCACCGCCCGCAGGTCCGACCGTCCCAGTCGGCGCCTGAACTGCGGCGGGTGTCCCCGTTCCGTCGTGTCGGTCTCTTCCCCCGCCGTCTGCGCCGAGGAGGCCCCGATTGCCACGGGACCGCCCCCTCGTGCCTGACTGTTCATGACCCCCGCCCGCACGCTGTTGCCGGATCCCCTCCTGATCGAACACGTTCACGGGATCCATGCCCGCTCGGGCACGGGCCAGTCATGTCACGTCGATGACGGCCGGGTGTTCGGCCATGTCCTGGGTCCGCTCCGTCCCGTACGTCGCCGCCCGCACCGCCCCGTACGCGCCAAGGGTGCCGCGGACCCGGCGCGATTCAGCCCCGCACGCAACCCTCTGAGCTGTTTCACGCGGTCCGCGGCACCGGCGAACCTGGCCGAAAGCCGACCTTCCGGCTACTTGCCCCCGAGGCCCTTGGTGCCGATGTTGACGATCTTGTGGGTGTCACGGGTCATGTCGACGACCAGCTTCGTGCTCGTGTTGCGGCTCCAGGTGAGCGTGATGACGGCCTCCGTGTACGTGCCGGTGCCGGTCTCCGTGACCTTCCACTTGAGCGGGGTGTTCTGGGCACGCAGCACCCCGTCCGCGTGCTCGCGGTTCTCCCAGGCCGCCAGCTTCTTCAGGTAGGTCGGGGCGATGTAGTAGGCGCGCAGCGCGGTGGGCAGGTTGCCGCTGCCGTCCAGGTCGCTCTCGGCGTCGATGTAGGCGCCGTAGAAGTCCGAGATGCGGGTGATGTTGTCGGCGGGGTTGCCGCTGACGGTGCGCGGTGCGCGGGCCGAGGCCTGGGCGGTGACGCCGAGCCCGAGGGCCACGGCGAGGACGCCGGCGGTGAGGACGGCGCGGGTCTTGCTGCTCATGTCTGTTCCCCGTTTTCCGAGTCTCGTGTCTTGCTGTGTTGTTGTCTTGTTGTCTTGTGTCAGGGGCCTCGTGTGGGTCAGTGGAGCTTGTTCACGGCCGTGGTGGTGGTCTTCTTGAAGGCCTTCACGGGCGCGTCCACGAAGCCGCCGAGCTGCCCCCAGTCCACGACGGTGACGGTGCGCCCCTCCCGGCCGATGGAGATCAGCCGGATGTCACTGGCGCCCCAGGCGGTCACCGTGCGCAGGGCGTAGACGTGGGCGCCGTCCCCGACCGGGAGGGTGCCGTGGTCCTGGAACGTGGCCTGGATCTGCGGGTCCGCCATCTCGATCCGGTCCGCGCAGGACACGATGTCCTCGTCGAGCTTCGCGAACCGGCCCTTCGCCAGGCGGACGCTGGGCAGCTCGGCACTGACCTGACGGGCACTCGTGTCTAGGTCGGTCCGGAACTTCCGGTACCAGGAGTCCTGGCCGCCACCGAGCCCGACGCCGATGCAGATGTCCTGCTTGACCTCCTCCGGTATGCCGGCGGTGACCTTGCCGGCCGTCCAGGACGTGCCGGCCCGCGGTGGCAGGTCAGCCGCGGCGAGGAAGCCGGGCGCCTTGGGCGCGGCCTCCGCGGGAGCGGCGAGGGCGGTGCCTAGGACGAGTGCGGCGCCGGCGAGTGCGGTGAGCGCGCCGGCTCTGGTGCGCTTGGGCATGGATGTTCCCCCGTGGATCGGTGCATGGGTGTGGGCTGCCGCCGACGCGGCCGGCTGGTCGGTCCGGCCCTGCTCGGTGCGGCACCAAGAGCATCGGCCGACACCGGCGCGGACCGCAACGGCGACCGCCCGTTTCCCCGCCCTGGAACCATCCCAGCCCTGTTGACGTGCAGGTATATGAGTGCCTGGGATGGCGACGACCGGGGGAAGGTGCCCGTGCGCGACGATGTCGAGGAGTTCGCGGCGCTGCTGCGGCAGTTGAAGGACCGGACGGACCGGAGCTACGGCTCGCTGGCCCGCCGTCTCAACATGAACACCTCCACCCTGCACCGCTACTGCGCGGGCGAGGCGGTGCCGCTGGACTTCGCTCCGGTGGAACGCCTGGCCGCGTTCTGCGGCGCGACACCCCAGGAACGGCTCGCTCTCCACGAACACTGGCTACGAGCGGTGGCGGCCCGCCGACGACCGCGCACCGGGGAGGACGCGGAACCCGAGGACACCTCCGACCACGGGGAAGCCTCCGACCACGGGGAGACCCCTGAGCCCGCGGAGACCCCTGAGACCACAACGGCCTCCGGCCCCGCGGAGGCGGCCCCCGTCGGCCGTCCCTGGTACCGGCGGCGGCGCCCGCTGGTCGCCTCGGCCGTGGTCACCGCCCTGCTGGCGACGCTGGGCAGCCTGGCCGCCCTCCCGGACGACCGGCCGAGCACAGGCGCCACGGCCCGGGGCACCGGCTCCTCCGCCGCAACCGCCACGACCGCCACGACCGACGCCGGCGACGCCGAGCACCACGGCACCCGCGCCACCGGCCCGGCACCGGACCCCGCCTCGGCCACCCCGTCGGCCTCGTACCCGTCGGGCGGTGCCAGGACCTCCTCCCCCGCCACCCCGGCCGCCACCGCCGTCCCCCTCACCTGGACGGCGAACTCGCAGCTCTGGGAGCTGGGCTGCGACCACGACTACGTCATCGACAAGCAGCCGTCCCAGGTCCCGCCGCCGCCCGCCCCGCAGGACGCCGGCACCTGGGCGGCCACCCAGAGCGCGGTGCACGGGGGCAACACGATCGTGGACGTCTCCGTGCAGGGCCGGTCGTCCACCGCCGTCGTCCTGGAGGATCTGCGGGTGCGGGTCGTCGGCCGTACGGCTCCCGCGCCCGGCATCGCCTACTCCATGGCCGACGGCTGCGGCGGCGGGCTCACCCCGCGCTACTTCGACGTGAACCTGGACAAGGACCGTCCCATCGCCCGCCCGGTGGCCGGTGAGGGCCCCGACGGGAAGACCGTCTCGACCATGCACCTGCCCTACCGGGTCTCCGCCACCGACCCGGAGGTGCTGCGCGTCAAGGCGAGCACCGTCGGCTGCGACTGCCGCTGGTACCTCGAACTCGACTGGTCCTCACAGGGCCGCTCCGGCACGGTCCGCGTCGACGACCACGGCCGGCCGTTCCGCACCAGCTCCGTCAAGGGCCTGCCGCACTACTGGTACGGCAACGTCGACGGCGTCCGCCAGTGGGTGCCGGCCGAGGGCTGAGCTACGGGCGCGGCACGTTGCGCAGGTTGGAGCGGGCCATCTGGACCATCCGGCCCACGCCCCCGTCCAGCACCATCTTGGACGCGGAGAGCGCGAAGCCGGTGACCATCTCGGCCTTGATCTTCGGCGGGATGGACAGCGCGTTGGGGTCGGTGACCACGTCGACCAGGGCCGGGCCCGGGTACTTGAAGGCGTTCCTGAGCGCACCGGCGAGCTGCTTGGGCTTCTCGACCCGCACCCCGTAGGCGCCGCAGGCGCGGGCGACGCCGGCGAAGTCGGGGTTGGTGTTGGTGGTGCCGTACGCGGGCAGACCCGCGACCAGCATCTCCAACTCGACCATGCTGAGGGCGGAGTTGTTGAAGAGGACGACCTTGACCGGGAGGTCGTACTGCACCAGGGTCAGGAAGTCGCCCATCAGCATGGTGAATCCGCCGTCCCCGGACATCGACACGACCTGCCGTCGCCGGTCGGTGAACTGGGCGCCGATCGCCATCGGGAGCGCGTTGGCCATCGAGCCGTGCGAGAAGGAACCGATCACCCGGCGGCGGCCGTTGGGCGAGATGTAACGGGCCGCCCACACATTGCACATACCGGTGTCCACGGTGAACACCGCGTCGTCGGCGGCGAGTTCGTCGAGGACCGAGGCCACGTACTCCGGATGGATCGGGACGTGCTTCTCGACCTTCCTCGTGTACGCCTTCACCACCCCCTCCAGCGCGTCCGCGTGCTTCTTGAGCATCCGGTCGAGGAACCGCCGGTTCTCCCTGGCCCGCACCCGCGGCACCAGACAGCGCAGCGTCTCGCGCACGTCGCCCCAGACCGCCAGGTCCAGGCGGGAACGGCGGCCCAGCACCTCGGGGCGGACGTCGACCTGCACGATCTGCACGTCGTCGGGGAGGAAGGCGTTGTACGGGAAGTCGGTGCCGAGCAGGATCAGCAGGTCGCACTCGTGGGTGGCCTCGTAGGCGGCGCCGTAGCCGAGCAGTCCGCTCATGCCGACGTCGTACGGGTTGTCGTACTGGATCCACTCCTTGCCGCGCAGGGCGTGGCCGACCGGGGACTTGATCCGCTCCGCCAGCTCCATGACCTCGGCGTGGGCGCCCGCCGTACCGCTCCCGCAGAACAGGGTCACCTTGTCCGCCGCGTCGATCATCGCGACCAGCTTGTCCAGCTCGGCGTCGCCGGGGCGGACGGTCGGCCGGGAGGTGACGATGGCCGCCGAGGCGGACTGCTCGGGTGCGGGCTGGTCGGCGATGTCGCCGGGCAGGCTGACCACGCTCACCCCGTTGCGGCCGACCGCGTGCTGGATGGCGGTCTGCAGCAGCCGCGGCATCTGCTTCGGGCTGGAGATGAGCTCGCTGTAGTGGCTGCACTCCTGGAAGAGCCGGTCGGGGTGGGTCTCCTGGAAGTAGCCGAGGCCGATCTCGCTGGAGGGGATGTGCGAGGCGAGGGCGAGGACCGGGGCCATCGAGCGGTGGGCGTCGTACAGGCCGTTGATCAGGTGCAGGTTGCCCGGGCCGCAGGAGCCGGCGCAGGCCGCCAGGGTGCCGGTGATCTGGGCCTCGGCGCCGGCCGCGAAGGCGGCGGTCTCCTCGTGGCGGACGTGGATCCAGTCGATGGCGGAGTTGCGGCGAACGGCGTCCACGACCGGGTTGAGGCTGTCGCCGACGACGCCGTAGAGGCGGCGCACCCCGGCGCGGACGAGGATGTCGACGAACTGTTCGGCGACGTTCTGCTTGGCCATGGCGGTCGGGCACCCTTCGGCTCCGCGGATCTCCGGCTCCCTGCGCGATGCCCTTCCATGTATCCACAGGGACCGCGCTCACGCCTCCCAGACGGCCGCCGCCGTACGGTCGTCGGCGTACCCCTTGACCCGTACCTGGGCGTCCGCGAGGAACGCGGCGAGGCCGGGCGGGGTGCCGCCGGACCAGCGCCGGGCCAGGTAGGCGCAGAGCGCGGGTTCGCCGCGCAGCGGGTCGGCGAGGCCGCCCGTGCACATCACGAGCGCGTCACCCGGGCGGGCTACCGAGGCCCGGAACAGGAACGGGTCGCGGGGTGGCTCGGGGGCCGGTTCGTAGGGGCTCGGCGGGGTCGGGATGCCGAGGTCCATGGTGAGCCGGTCGCCCTGCGGGGTCTCGGAGGGCAGCGAGCCGAAGCCGAGCACGGGTTCACCGGGGGTGTCGGCGTCCACGCGCGGCTCGATGTCCTGCCACTGGCCGTCCCGGAGCCGGAACAGTCCGCCCTCGCCGACCCCGAAGAAGACCCGGGTACGGCACTGGGGGTGGGCGGGGATGAGGAGGCAGCGCAGGCTGGCCGCGTACTCGTCGGCGGCGACGCCCCGTTCGGCCGCGCCGGCGCGGAGCTTGCCGAGGCTGCGGTCGGTGAGCCGGTGCAGCCCGGACTTGAGATCACCGCGCCGGGCGGCCTGGATGTCCTCGGTGAGCCGCTGGTGGCTGCGGCCGACGGCCCGCGCGATCCACTCGCAGACCTCGGCGGCGGCCCGGTGCGCACCGGGGGTGGCCCGGGCGCCGGTGGCCATCGCGACCAGGACCAGGGCCTGCTCGCCGGTCCCGAACCGGGCGGTGAGCAGGGCGTCACGGCGCGGCTCGCCGCGGAACCGGGCGGAGTCGCCGCGCTGGGAGACGGCCCGCAGGGTGCAGGCGCCGTACCGGGCGCCGTCCAGGACGGTGTCGGCGACCAGGTCGTCGAGTTCGTCGGGGTCGGCGGCGGGCAGGGCGGTGGGCTCGGCGTCGTAGGTGGGCGGCCCGGAGCTGACGTAGTCCACGGAGGAGGCCGAGGCAGCCACCGGCACAACCCCGACATCCGGATCGTCCCAGCCGCCCGATCCCACGGAGAACTGCGCGACGGACGGTCCCGACGGGACCTCGGAGATCCGCGGAACAGGCGGGACCGGCGGACTCTGCGGGACAGGCGGGACCGGCGGGCTCTGCGGAACAGGCGGGACCGGCGAGTTCTGCGGGACAGGCGGGACCGCGGGGATCTGAGAGACCGGTGGACCCTGCGGAACGTGCGGGGCCTCGGAGACCTGCGAGACGGGCGCGCCCGGCGACATGGGCGGAGCCTGCGGGACCGGCGGGCTCTGTGGGACCGGCGGGACCTCGGAGACCTGCGAGGCGGGCGGGGCCTGCGGGGTTTCCAGGGCATCCAGGGCATAGGGCGCGTCCGGGGTCTCCGGAGCCGCAAGCGATGGTGGCGTGGTCAGGTCGGGGCGGGTCGTGGGGTGGCGGGTGGGCGAGGCGTCGTCGTCGGCCTCCAGCGGCTCCTCGTCCTCCTCGTCCCACGGCCAGCGCTTCGAAGCGGCGGCCCTGGTGCCCTCGGCGGGGACGCCGGCCACCCGCTGCGCCGGCACGGTCGGCGGCGCCTGCTCGTCGCCCGGTTCCACGGTGACGCCCCGCCGGCCCCCCACCGTCCTCTTCGCCGAGGCGAAGCGGTCGTCCAGCGAGTCGGGTGCGGCCGTGGGTCCGGTGTCCTCCGTCGAGTCGTCGTACAACTGCCCCCACCAGTCGTCGTCATGACGGGTGGGCCTACCCCCTGGCTGGCTCATGCCCCTAATTGTCCACCGCACGGGCCGGATGAAAACGGGGCATCCGGAAAATCCCGCACACGACCCCGTCTCGAACGGCGTGTCGAGGGACATCCTGAACACTCGTACGAGCAAAGGGAATGGACGCGGCGCCGGGGCTGACACGTGTGAGTCGCCGGGTGGTCCCACCCCCCACGGGAGAACCACCCGGCGACACCGGAGTGACACGGCCCGGACACCTACGCGTACGCGCGTCGTGGGACCGCTCACCGTTCGGACGGCCGAACGCTCTCACGCCCGCCGGAAGGCCAGATTGTGACGGGTCTTCCTGGCGGTCAGCTGTGAATGACGCATCGGTTTCCCGTGCGAGGGCGCCGCGCTGACGTGGCCGGTTCCCGTCGGCCTGCGCATCCCGCGGTCGTCCGGCACTCTGGGCAGATGGGAGCAGGGGAACTCCTGCTGGTCGGCCTGGTGCTGGTGCTCGGCCTGTGCGGGGTGCTGGTGCCCGGGGTGCCGGGTACCGGGCTGGTGTGGGCCGCGGTGCTGTGGTGGGCACTGTACGACCCGCGCCCGGCGGCGTGGACGGTCCTGGTCGGGGCGACCGTGGTGCTGCTGGCGGCGCTGGTGGTGCGCTGGCTGCTGCCCCCGCGCCGGCTCCGGGCGAGCGGCGCCACCCCCCGCATGCGCGTGTACGCCGGCTCCGGCGCCGTCCTCGGCTTCGTCCTGCTCCCCGTCCTCGGCGCGATCCCCGGTTTCATGGCCGGGATCTACCTGCACGAACGCCTGCGCCTCGGCCGGTCCGCCGAGGCGCGGGCCGCCCTGCGCACCACGATGAACGCGGGCGGCTCCAGCGTGCTGGCCGAGCTGTTCGCGTGCCTGCTGGTCACGGCCGGCTGGCTGACCGCGGTGGTCTGGGCCGCCGGCTGAGGGCTCAGAGCAGGTCGGCGAGCGGGACGGCGGCGGCCAGGGCGCGCGTGCCGGCGTCGTTGAAGTGCAGGTGGTCGCCGGGGTCGTAGGCGGGTCGAATGCGGCCGGGCTGCCGCGGATCCCGTACGACGGCGTCGAAGTCGACGTACGCGTCGAAGAGGTGCCCGGTGCGGATCAGCCTGTTCACCCGCTGCCGTACGGCCTCCCGGGCCTCGGTGTACCCGCTGTACCCGGCGTACGGCGTGAGGGTCGCGCCGACCACCCGGATCCCTCTCAGGTGGGCGCGGGCCACCACGGCGCGGTAGGCCCGTACGAAGTCGGCGGGGTCGGTGGCCTCCGGGGTGCCCTTGATGTCGTTGATGCCTTCGAGGAGGACGAGGGTCCGCACCCCGCTCCGGTCGAGCCCGTCGGCGTCCAGGCGCGCCAGGGCTCCCGGTCCTCCGGTGCTGTCGAGCAGCAGCCGGTTGCCGGAGATCCCGGCGTTGAGGACGCCGATGCGGAAGCGGCGCAGCCGGTCGGCGAGGCGGTCGGGCCAGCGGTGGTTGGCGTCCATGCTGGTGCCGTTGCCGTCGGTGAGGGAGTCGCCGAAGGCGACGACGCTGCCGAGGGTCACGGCCCGCACGTCGACGCCCGTGACGTAGTACCAGTGGCCGGTGGTGCGGGTGTAGGCGCTCCCGTCCTCGTCGTCGGCCCGTCCGGCGCCGTGCCGGGCGAGATAGCTGGTCTGGAGCGCGACCCGGTGGAAGGTGGCGGGCCCTGAGTCGCCCGGGGTCTCGACGCTGACCAGCAGGTCGGCGGCGGCCGGGACAGAGAGCGGAACCGGGTCGCTGACCAGGTCCTGCCCGGCGGGTACGACGGCGGTGTCGGCACCGGCGAAGGTGGCGGCACGCATCGAGCCGGGTACGGCGGCCGGGCCGTCGCCCCGCCGCAGGGCGACGGTGACGGCGCCGAGCCGGAGCGGGGCGCTGCCGAGCCGGTTGCTGACCCGCACGCGCACCGCGCTGCCGCCGACGCTCAGGTGAACGACGTTGCGGAACGCGGCGCCGGGGACCGCCGGCTCGGTACCGGAGGGTGCGGCCTCCCAGCTCCCGGCCCACAGCGAGGGCCCGGGGCCGGCACCGGCCCGTCCGCTCACCCCCACCACCAGCAACAACGCCACCGCGAGCACCCGCCCGACGCTGCCCATCCACACCCGCCCTTCCGAAGGCCCACTGGAGGGGAAGGTGACACACGGGGGGATGCCCTGCCCGGCAACCCGACCAGGAGGCCACCCGGCCGGCCGAGCGGCGCCGCACACCAGGGCCTGTCGTGACATTCCCGTCGTCGCCCGAAAGGCGGCCTGGCGGCGTCAGGTGCGTGCTCTCGGCGTGCATGGCGTCGCCAGGCAGACGGGAAGGTGACGACAGGCCCTAGCCCAGCGCTCCCTCCGCCGTCAGCAGCCACACCTTGCGGTCAAGTCCCCCCGCGTACCCGGTCATCGACCCGTCCGCCCCGATCACCCGATGGCAGGGCCGCACGATGAGCAGCGGGTTGGCGCCGATCGCCCCGCCGACCGCCCGGACCGCCGCCCGGGACGCCCCGATGCGTGCGGCGATCTCCCCGTACGTGGTCGTCGCCCCGTACGGGACATCGTCGAGCGCACTCCACACCCGCTCCCGGAAGGCGGTGCCGGGGGTGCTCGACTCCAGCCGGAACTCCTTGAGTTCACCGGTGAAGTAGGCGGCGAGCTGGTCCTCGGCGGCCCGGAACGGACCGGGATCGGACCGCCACCCCGCCTCGACGCTCCGGCCGCCCTTCTGCCCGGGCACGGACAGCGAGGTCAGCGCCCCTTCGCCGTCGGCGGTGAGGAGCAACTCCCCCACGGGCGAAGCGATCCGCGTCCAGTACGTGACACTCATGAGTTCCTCGACTCTCCTTCCACCAGCAGATGCCGGAAGGCGTACGACCGCCAGGGCCGCCACTCGTCCGGTACGTCCGGACCGGGCGGTCCGGGCAGGGCGACGTCGGGGTCGGCGAGGGCGCGGACGCGGATGGTGGCGATCACCGCCGGCTCCGTTCCGGGCAGCGCCCGCAGCGCCGCCTCGGCCTCGTCCCGGTCGGCGCCCGGATCCAGCCGTACCGTACCGTCGGCGAGCGCCGCGGCCAGCGCGCCGAGGGCGCCGCCCGGCTCCGCCGCCGCGAGCACCGCGGGTTCGGGGAAGAGATGGGTGAGACCGCCGGACGGCTCGTCCAGCGCCTTGCCGTACCGCCGTACCAGCCGCTTTGCGCCGTCGGTGCCGACGAGGGCCCGCAGGGCGGCCTCGGCCGGGTCCGCGGCGCCGGGCGACCGCAGCCCCGGCCGGGCGGCGACCAGCGGAGCGAGCCGCGGGTCGGCGGCGAGCCGCTCGTCCACGGCGTACGGATCGGCGTCGAGGTCGAACAGCCGGCGCAGCCGCTGCACGGCGGTGGTCAGGTCGCGCGGATCGGTCAGCCGCAGCCGGGCGTCGAGCCAGCCGCCGGGGTGCGCGCCGGAGCCGGTACCCGTCCTGGTGTCCGTGGGCTCGTCGACGGCGACCACGGCGTGGCCGTAGGGCAGGCGCAGGGTACGGCGGTAGGTGCGCGCGCCGGGGGTGCCGGTGACCTCCTCCACGCCGGGCACGGATTCGCGTTCCAGCAGGTCGAAGACGGGACCGGCCCGGTACGGGCCGCGGTGGGCGAGCCGCAGCGGGATCCCGGCGGCCGGGGAACCGCGCCGTGCGCCCCGGCCGCCGGGCGCGGTCTCGCGCAGCCCGCTCGGGGTGGTGGCGTACACCGCGCGAACGGTGTCGTTGAACTGCCGTACGCTCGCGAATCCGCTCGCGAACGCGATCTCCGTGATGGGCAGTTCGGTGGTCTGGAGCAGCGTGCGGGCGGCATGCGCCCGCTGGGCCCGGGCGAGGGCGACGGGGCCCGCGCCGAGCTCTGCGGTGAGCTGCCGCTGCACCTGGCGGGCGCTGTAGCCGAGCCGGTCGGCGAGCCCGCCGACACCCTCCCGGTCCACCACGCCGTCACCGATCAGCCGCATGGCCCGGCCGACGACATCGGCGCGGACGTTCCACTCGGCGGAGCCGGGCACCGCGTCCGGGCGGCAGCGCCGGCAGGCCCGGAACCCGGAGCCCTGCGCGGCGGCCGCGGTGCGGAAGAAGCGGACGTTGCGCCGCTTCGGGGTGACGGCGGGGCAGCTGGGGCGGCAGTAGATGCCGGTGGTGCGGACCGCGAAGAAGAACGCGCCGTCGAAACGGGCGTCACGACTGCGGACCGCCTCGTACCTGGTGTCTTCGTCCATCACGGGTCAAGTGTGGGCGACGGCGAAGGGCGGGGCTGGCGGGAATCGGACATGGTGCGGTTCCCGGCCCCGCAGGGGCGCGGGGAACTGTGCGCTCAGCCCCCACGCACCCGCGGTCAGGCGACTACCTCCACCGCCCCCTCTTCGCCTCCATCGCCGCCTTCCCCTCCGCGCCCCGCTTCTTCCAGTCCTTCTTGATCTCGGACCGGAGCCGCGCGTCGGTCTTCGCGATGATCCACTGGTTCTCCCGCGTCAGCTTGCGGTAGCTCTCCAGCCTGCGCACGGGCAGTTCCCCGGCCTCCACCGCGGAGCGCACCGCGCAGCCCGGTTCGCTCTCGTGCCCGCAGTCGGAGAACCGGCAGCCCTCCGCCAGTTCCGCGATCTCGGCGAACACCTGCCCGACCCCGCTCTCGGCGTCGAACAGTCCCACGCCCCGCAGTCCCGGCGTGTCGATCAGTACGCCGCCGCCGGGGAGCGCGAGGAGGTTGCGGGTGGTGGTGGTGTGCCGGCCCTTGCCGTCGACGTCCCGGGCGGCCCGGACGTCCATCACGTCCTCGCCGAGGAGCGCGTTGGCGAGGGTGGACTTGCCGGCGCCGGACTGGCCGAGCAGCACCGACGTACCGGAGCCGACGAGGGCGACCAGTGTGTCCAGGCCGTCGCCCGCGTGTGCGCTGACCGTGAGGACCGGCACGCCCGGGGCGGTCGTCCCGACGTCCTCGACGAGGTGCGCGAGGGTCACCGGGTCCGGGACCAGGTCGGCCTTGCTGAGCACCACGACCGGCTGGGCGCCGGACTCCCAGGCGAGGGCCAGGAACCGTTCGATGCGGCCGAGGTCCAGTTCGACGGCGAGGGAGACGGCGACGATCGCGTGGTCGACGTTGGCGGCGAGGATCTGCCCCTCGGACCGCTTGGACGAGGTGGAGCGCACGAAGGCGGTACGGCGCGGCAGATACGCGCGTACGTAGCGGGGGTGGCCGCCGGGTTCCACGGCGACCCAGTCGCCGGTGCACACGACGCGCAGCGGGTCGTGCGGGGTGACGAACGCGGTGTCGGCGCGCAGCAGCCCGCCGGCGGTCACGACGTCGCACTGCCCGCGGTCGACCCGGACGACACGTCCGGCCAGCAGTCCTTCGGCGTCGTGGGGGGCGAATTCCTTCGCCCAGGACTCGTCCCAGCCGTAGGGCGCGAGTGCGGAGAAAACAGCAGAGCTGGAAGTCAAGGGTGACCCTTCACAGGGCGGCCCCGGAACGCTGAGAGGTCAGCCGGTGGCCGCGGAGGTGGAGTGGATGAGCTTCTGGTCGCGGGCAGCGCACATCGCAACGACAGCCATCGGTCAACACCTCCCTGAACGAACCACGTCGGCCACGGCGCCTCGGGGGCGGCCGCTCGGACATCACCCACCGTAGAAGGCGCGCGGTCCACCGCGCCACCGAATTACGGGCCGCCCGGCACGGAGACGGCCACCGGTCCGTGCTCCCGCGGTCGGCGGTGGCGGCCCCGGGGGGTGTCGTACCGGGCACGGAATGGTTGCGGCACGGGTATCCCGCCCCGGCGGCGGCGGCGCGGCGGGAACATGACGGGCATGAGCCGAGACCGCTACGTCGACTTCCTGCGCGCGTGGGCGATCGTGCTGGTGGTGCTCGGCCACTGGCTGATCACCGCCCTGGTCCGGGAGCCCGACGGACGGATCACCGCCCCGGAGCTGCTGGCGACCGTTCCCTGGACCCAGTGGCTGACCCTCGCGTTCCAGATCATGCCGCTCTTCTTCCTGGCCGGGGGCCATGCCGCGGGCGGCTCCTGGTCGCGGGCCCGGGCGGCCGGGGGCACGCCCGCGGGGTGGCTGGGACGGCGGGCGCTGCGGCTGCTCCTTCCGGTGGGCGTCTACAGCGGTGCGGTGCTGCTCGCCGTCGGTGTCTGCGCGGCGGTCGGTGTGGACCGGGACACGCTGGCGCTGGTGGGCTGGGCGATGGCCATGCAGTTCTGGTTCCTTCCGGTGTATCTGCTGCTCAGCGCCCTGACGCCGGCGCTGTACGCGGCGCACCTGCGCTGGGGGCCGCGGGTCCCGCTCGCGCTGGGGACGGCCGCCCTGGCGGCCGACACGCTCGTGGTGACGGCGCACGCGCCCTTTGTCGGACTGCTCGACTACGTGCTCGTGTGGTGTGTCGCCTACCAGCTGGGGTTCTGCTGGCGGGACGGTCTGCTGAGCGGTCGGCGGGCCCTGCCGCTCACGATGGCGGCGGGCGGCGGGCTGGCCTTCGCCGGGCTGGTGGCCCTCGGGCCGTTCCCGGTCAGCCTGATCCTGGTGACCGGGCAGCACCCGAGCAACACCGATCCGCCGTCGGCCGCGATGCTGGCCTGGGTGGTCGCCCAGACCGGCCTGGCCCTCCTCGCCGCGCCGCCGTTGCGGCGGCTGCTGGACCGCGAGCGGGTGTGGCGCGTGGTCCGCCCCGTGGGCGCGGCCAGCATGACGCTGTATCTCTGGCACATGCTGCCGGTGCTGGCCGTCGCCGCCGCGTTCTACCTGACCGGCCTCGCGCCCGAGCCGACGCTCGGGTCGGCGGCCTGGTGGGGGCTGCGGGTGCCGTGGCTGCTGGTGCTCGGCGCCGTCCTGGCCGGTGTCGTGACCGCGCTGAAGCCGCTGGAACGGGGGCTGGGCGCGCTGTACGGGCGGACCGTCCCGGACGCCGGCCTGCGCCGCGCCTGGCCGCTGTGGCTCGGCCTGGCCCTGGACGTCGTCGCGCTCGGCCGCTTCGCCGTACAGGGCTTCGCGCCGGGCGGCCGGTTCCCCGTGCTGCCCGCACTGGGCCTGGTGGCGGGCACGGCGTTGGTCGTGCTGCCCCGATGGTGGCCGGCGGCGGACCGTCAGGAGCGGCCGCAGGTCACGCGGGCCCCGGACCGGGTGTGAGGAGTGCCCGGCGCGCCACGGTGATCCAGCTCCGGACCGCCGAGCTGTGCTACCGTTGAGGAGTTGCAGTTGTGGTACCCATGAACCTATGTGCACCTGACGGGAATGTTTTCTCCTGCAGGTGCATTAGTTTTTTCCGGCATCTCCGGATGGGGCCTCTGCCTACAGAAGGAGAAGGTCATGGCACAGGGAACCGTGAAGTGGTTCAACGCCGAAAAGGGTTTCGGCTTCATCCAGCAGGACGGCGGCGGCCCCGACGTCTTCGCTCACTACTCGAACATCCAGTCCCAGGGCTTCCGTGAGCTCCAGGAGGGCCAGCGGGTCTCCTTCGACGTCACGCAGGGCCAGAAGGGCCCCCAGGCGGAGAACATCGTCCCCGCCTGATCGCCGGACGCGTATTCCACTCACCGGGGTCCGTACCGTCATGGTGCGGACCCCGGTTTGTGCTGTTTCCAGGAAGGCAGATCACCGCATGTCCCGCAGGCCCCAGAAGCCGAACCGGCGCACCTCGTCGGCCCCGTCGTCCCCGCCGTCCCAGTCGGCACCGCGTGAGTTCCGGCTGCCGGAAAACACGACACCCGCGCTTCCCGCCGTCGAGGACTTCGCCGGTCTGGACATGCCCGCGGCGCTGCTGAAGACCCTGACCGCGCAGGGTGTCACCACCCCGTTCCCCATCCAGGCCGCCACGCTGCCGAACTCGCTCGCCGGCCGTGACCTGCTGGGCCGGGGACGCACCGGCTCCGGCAAGACCCTCGCCTTCGGGCTGGCGCTGCTGGCCCGTACGGCCGGACTGCGCGCGGCGCCCAAGGCGCCGCTCGCCCTCGTGCTGGTGCCCACCCGTGAGCTCGCCCAGCAGGTGACGGACGCGCTGACCCCCTACGCGACGGCGGTGAACCTCCGGCTGGCCACCGTGGTCGGCGGGCTGTCGATCACCAAGCAGGCCGCCACCCTGCGGCGCGGCGCCGAGGTGGTCGTGGCCAGCCCCGGCCGGCTCAACGACCTCGTGGAGCGCGGGGACTGCGTGCTCGGCGACGTACGCATCACGGTGCTGGACGAAGCCGACCAGATGACCGACATGGGTTTCCTGCCACAGATCACCAAGCTGATCGAGAAGGTGCGGCCGGACGGACAGCGGCTGCTGTTCTCGGCGACCCTCGACCGCAACATCGACCGCCTGGTGCAGCGGTTCCTGACCGACCCCGTGGTGCACTCCGTGGACCCGTTGGCCGGGGCGGTCACCACCATGGAGCACCACGTGCTGCACGTCCAGGACGAGACCGACAAGAAGGCCGTCACCACGCGCATCGCGGCCCGTGACGGCCGGGTCATCCTCTTCCTCGACACCAAGCGGTCCGCCGACCGGCTTGCCAAGCGGCTGCTGGCGGTCGGTGTCCGCGCGGCGGCACTGCACGGCGGCCGCTCCCAGCCGCAGCGCAACCGCACCCTGGAGCAGTTCAAGAACGGGCAGGTCACCGCCCTGGTGGCGACGAACGTCGCGGCCCGGGGCATACACATCGACGACCTCGACCTCGTCGTGAACGTCGATCCCCCCACCGACCACAAGGACTACGTCCACCGGGGCGGCCGCACGGCCCGTGCCGGCGGCTCCGGCAGTGTGGTCACGCTGGTCCTGCCCGACCAGAAGCGGGACGTCACCCGGCTCATGTCGGACGCGGGCATCCGCCCCCGGTCGGCCCGCATCACCTCCGGCGACACGGAACTGACCACGATCACCGGCGCCCGCGAGCCGTCCGGCGTGCCGGTTGTCATCGAGGTCCCGCAGCCGACGACGACCACGCTCCGCCCGGACCAGGAGACCGGCTCCAAGAGCGGCAGGCGCTCCGGCCGCCGACGCCGAGGCGGCGGCACGGCGGGCGCCGCCACCGGCACCGGCGGCCGGGCCGGGGCGGCGGCCGCCGTCGGCACATCGGGCTCCGCCCACCGCAAGGGAACAGCCGGGTCACCGGTGGGCACCACCGGCACGGGCGGCCGCGGTACCGGCGGCGCGGGCAGCCGCAGTACCGGCGGCCGGAGCGCGTCCGGTGCGGCCGCCGGCGGTGGAGCCGGCCGCGGGGCCGAGCGGCGAACCGCGTCCGGTACGGCTTCCGGCGCCGCGTCCGGCAAGGACGACCGCGGCGGGTCCCGACGGCGCACGCCGTCCGGCGGGGCCGCCGCCGGTACCGGCAGCCGCCGGGGAGGCCGCCGCTCCACGGCCACCTGAGCCCTGCGGGTCGACTGCAGCGCCGTCGTGGCTGGTCGCGCAGTTCCCCGCGCCCCTTCAGGGCGCGACGAACGCCCCGTCAGGGGCGCGGGGAACTGCGCGACCAGCCCCCGACCACCCGCACCCGAAATCCGGCCCCCACTCCTTCCGCTCACCCGGCGCCACGCGCCGCTACGCGGCGAACGGACCCGGGAGTTCGCCCGAACCGCGGCGGATCAGGCGGGTCGGCATGACCACGGTGCGCGGCGGTGAGACGTCCCCGTGGATCCGGGCGAAGAGCAGGTGTGCCGCGCTGGTGGCGAGGGCCACCGGGTCCTGGGCGATCACCGTGACGGGCGGGGTCAGCCTGGCGGCGAGGGCGAAGTCGTCGAAGGCGACGAAGGCGAGATCGCCCGGGGCCGTGGTCAGGGCGCCGAAGGCGAGCAGTTCGTTGCCGGCCAGCAGCGCCGTCGGCGGGTCGGGCAGCGCCAGCATCCCGGTGACGGCCGCGGCCGCCTCCGGGCCGGTCCGCACACCGTCCCTGACCAGCGCCGGGTCTGCGGCGATACCCGCGGCCCGGAGCGCCGCCAGATAGCCCCGGCGCCGTTCGCCGAACGTCCAGATCTTCGGCGTGTCGCCGAGATAGCCGATCCTGCGGTGGCCGTGTGTCACCAACTGCGCCACGGCCGCCCGCACCGCCCCGAAGTTGTCCACCACCACGGCGTCCACATCCAGACCGGGTGCCGCCCGGTCCACGCAGACGATCTTTGTGCCCTGCGCCTGGGCCGGGCGCAGGAACCGGTGACTGCCGGCGGCCGGGGTGAGGATCAGGCCGTCGACGCGGCGGGCGGTGAACGCCGCGATCACCTCGCGCTCGCGGCGCGGGTCGGCGCGGCTGGAGCCGATGAGCATGATGCTGCCGCGCTGCCGGGCGACGTCCTCGGCGGCGGAGGCGACCGCGGCCATGAAGGGGTCGGTCACATCGTCGACCAACAACCCGATGATCTGGCTCAGTTGATGGGTGCGACGCAACTGCCGTGCCACGTCGTCGCGTTGGTAGCCGAGCTTGCGGACCGCGGCCTCCACCCGCGCGGCGGTCCGCGGGGCCACGGCCGAATCGCCGTTGACCACCCGGGACACCGTCATCGTGCTCACGCCCGCTTCCGCGGCAACGTCCTTCATGGTCGGCCGGGTGGCTGCCACGCCACGTCCTCCAGCTGCGTCACGTTTGAGCGTCGACTCGTTAACGTTACCAACTCGCACGCGCATCAACGGCCTTGCGAACAACGGGAGATGACGGTGCGACCAGCACCCTCGGCGACCGGCTGCACCACCCTTGACACCCCGCTGTGGGCGCCCCAAGAATCAGCCAAGCTGTTAACGATACCAACCAGAAGGCACAACATGGCCTCTGCAAGGGAACCACTGCTCACCGCACATGGAGTGGTCAAACGTTTCGGCCACGTCCAGGCGCTCTCCGGCGCCGATTTCACGGCATACCCCGGCGAGGTCGTCGCCCTCATCGGCGACAACGGTGCCGGCAAGTCCACTCTGGTGAACGTCCTTTCGGGCGTGCTCGCCCCCGACGCCGGTGAGGTCCGTCTGGACGGCGAGCCGGTGCGGTTCTCCGGCCCGATGGACGCGCAGCGGCACGGCGTGGAGACGGTCTACCAGGACCTGTCACTCGCGCCCGACCTCGACGCGGCGGCCAACCTCTACCTCGGCCGGGAGATCGTGCGCGGGGGCCTGCTCGGGCGCCTCGGCGTCCTCGACCGGCCCACGATGCGCCGGGAGGCGGTCCGGGCCTTCGCCGAACTCGGTGTGCGGCTGAAGGACGTGACGGCCGCTGTGACAACGTTGTCCGGCGGCCAGCGGCAGTCCGTCGCGGTGGCTCGGGCCGTCGCCTTCGCCCACAAGGTCATCTTCATGGACGAGCCGACCGCCGCACTGGGTGTCGTACAGCGCGCCCGGGTCCTGGAGACCGTCCGCAGGGTCGCCGACCGGGGCATCTGCGTTGTGCTGATCAGCCACAACATGCCCGAGGTGCTGTCGGTCGCGGACCGGGTGGAGGTGCTGCGGCTGGGCCGGCGCGTCGCGTCGTACACCGCCGCCGACACGACGATCGAGGAGCTGGTCGGGGCGATGACCGGCTCGCTGGACGGGCCGAACGGGACCGGGGAGAACGGGACTGGGGAGAACGGGACCGGGGAAGCGGAGGGCGGGCGATGACGGCGCAGAGCGAGAAGGCCGCGGCGGCCGTGGGCGGCGGCCGGGCCGCGGTGCCGGACTGGGTGCGCCGCGCGGCAGCCCTCAACGAACTGTGGACCTTTGTCATCCTGGTGGCGCTGGTCCTGTTCTTCACCATCGCGGCGCCGGGCAAGTTCTTCACCACGTACGACATCACCCAGATCGCCGTGAACGCGGCCATCTACCTGGTGCTCGGCGTCGGCATGACCTTCGTGATCATCACGGCGGGCATCGACCTGTCGATCGGCTCGGTGCTGGTGCTGGCCGCGGTGGCGGCGGGCGAGTACAACATCCATCACGGCGGGGCGACTTCGGGCTGGGGCACGGTCGCGCTCTCCGCCGTCATCGCGCTCGCGGTGGGCACCGCCTGGGGCGCGTTGCAGGGTGCGGTGGTGGCGACCGGCAAGGTGCCACCGCTGATCGTGACGCTGGGCGGGCTCGGTGCGGCGCTGGGCATCGCCGAACTCGCCACCGGCGGCCAGGACCCGGCCGGGGCGGCCTCCACGCATCTGCAGAACAGCCTCGGTTTCGGCAAGGTGCTCGGCATCCCCTGGATGGTGGTGCTGGCGGCCGTGGTGACCGCGGTCTTCGGCGCGGTGCTGGCCGGCACCCGGTTCGGCGAGCACACCCTCGCCATCGGGTCGAACCCGACCGCCGTACGGCGGGCCGGTATTCCGGTCGGCCGCCAACTGGTCAAGGTCTACGGCCTGATGGGGCTGCTGGCCGGGCTCGGCGCGGTGATGTGGCTGGCCTCGTACGGCACGACGTCGATCGCCGGGCACTCCACCGACAACCTCAAGGTGATCACCGCGGTGGTGCTCGGCGGCACCAGCCTGTTCGGCGGGCGGGGTTCGGTCCTGGGCACGGTGATCGGCGTGTTCATCCCGGCGGTGCTGACCACCGGGCTGATCGTGATCGGCGT
Organism: Streptomyces fuscichromogenes; assembly: GCF_014645815.1. Classification (GTDB taxonomy): domain Bacteria; phylum Actinomycetota; class Actinomycetes; order Streptomycetales; family Streptomycetaceae; genus Streptomyces; species Streptomyces fuscichromogenes. Next base: position 161,280 of record NZ_BMML01000020.1, read on the forward strand.
CCAGCAGTACTGGCAGGACGTGGCGGTGGGCGTGGTGCTGGTGGTGGCCGTCTACATCGACCAGCTGCGCCGCAGGACCCGGGAACGCGCATGACTGAATCGCAGCACATGACTGAATCACTCGTGGCTAAGGAGGACTCTGTGATGAGGAGCATTCGCAGCAGGCGCCGGTTGCTGGTCGCGGTGGGCACGGTGCTGGCCCTCGGTGCGGGGGCCTCGGCGTGCGGATCGTCGAACGACGGTGGCGGCTCGGGGAGTTCGGGCAGCGCCAAGGGCAAGAAGGTCAGGCTGATCACCGGGGTGAAGAGCGACCCCTTCTACATCACCATGACCTGTGCCGCGCAGCAGGAGGCCAAGGCCAAGGGGATGGACTTCACGGCTGACGGTTCCGCGCAGTGGGACGTGTCCGTGCAGCGGCCGCTGCTCGACTCGGTGGCGGCCGCGCGGCCCGACGGACTGCTGATCTCGCCGGTCGACACCAGCGCGCTGACGCCGTCGCTCAAACAGATCCAGTCGGCGGGCACCAAGGTGGCGCTGGTGGACACGACGGTGACCGACCCGTCGATCGGTATCACCCGGATCTCCTCGGACAACGAGAAGGGCGGCCGGGTCGCCGCCGACGCGCTGGCCAAGCTGATGAACAAGAAGGGCTCGGTCATCGTCATCAGCGTCAAGCCCGGCGTGTCGACGACCGACGCGCGGATCAAGGGCTTCACCGAGGAGATGGCCAAGTACCCGGACATCAAGGTGCTGCCCACGCTGTACGACAACGACCTGCCGGCCACCGCGGCCTCCCAGATCCAGTCGACGCTCGCCGCCCACCCGGACCTCGGCGGGGTGTTCGCGGGCAACACCAACACCGGTCAGGGCATCGCCACCGGGCTGAAGCAGGCCGGCAAGGAGGGCACGGTGAAGGTGGCGGCGTTCGACGCCGAGCCGGACGAGATCGCCTCGCTGAAGTCGGGCACCCTCCAGGTGCTGGTCGCCCAGGACCCGGCGGCGATCGGCCGGCAGGCGGTGGACCAGCTGGCCGACGCCTTCGAGGGCAAGTCGGTCAGCAAGTCGATCGGCACCGACATGGTGGCGATCACCAAGGACAACATGAACGAACCGTCGGTCAGCAAGTACTTCTACAAGTCGCAGTGCTGACCGGGCGGTACTGAACGGTCAACGGCCGGGCGGACCCACCCTCTTGGGCCTGCCCGGCCGCCGGTCGTGCGGACGACCCGGCTGCTCAGCTCAGCGAGCAGGAGTCGCCGTTCAGCGTGAAGGCGTACGGCGCCGAGTTGGAGCCGCTCCAGGTGCCGAGGAAACCGAAGGACAGGGTGCCGCCCGCGGCTACCGACTGGTTGTAGTCGGCGGCGTCGGCGGTGACCACACCACCGTTCTGGCTGACGGTCGCGTCCCACATCTGGGTGACCTTCTGGCCGTTCCGGAAGGACCACTGGACCCGCCAGCCGGACAGCGCCTGGGTGGTGCTGACGGTGACGGTGGACTGGAAACCGTCGGTCCACTGGTTGACCAGGTCGTAGGAGACCCGGCAGGTGGCCGCCGTCGAGGCGGTCGGGGTGGCGGTGTCGGTGTCGGTGGCGTGGTGGCCGGTGCTCGCCGTGGCCGTCGAGGTGCCCTGGGGCTCCGGGTCGGGATTGTCGTGGGCCGGCTTCCCGGTGGTCGCCGAGGAGGACGGCGCCGCGGAGGCGGCGTGCGTGCGGGTCGGGTCGGCCGACGGGACGGCGACGGTGGGGTCGGCGACCGGCTGGCGGTCGTCCTGGGAGGCGCTGGCCGTGTCGTCGCCGGAGCCGCCGCCCATCGGCATCATCGACACGCCGAGCGCCACCAGTGAGATCAGCACCGCGGCGCCGAGCAGACCGTGCCGCAGCACCTTGCCCCGGCCGCTGCTCTCCTTGGGGTCGCCACCGTCGTGGTCGGCGATGACCGGGCGGACCGGGCCGAGCCGTACCTCGGCGGCGCGGCGGCGGCGCTCCAGGTAGGCGAGACCGCCCCAGCCGATGACCCCGCCGGCGAGCGCCGCGGGCAGTCCGCCGCCGTGCAGCCGCAGACAGGCGGCGGCCTCGGCGCACTGCACACAGGTGGCGAGGTGCCGGGAGAGGTCGTCGGGCGTGTCGGCGGCCGAGGACCGGGTGACCGCGTCGAGGAGCCGGGCGTAGCTGCGGCACTCCGCGTCCATCGGCGTGTCGAGGTGGGCGCGGTGGCAGCGGTCGCGGAAGAGCCCGCGCACCTGCTCCAGTTCCTGGGCGGCGACGGCCGGATCGAGGCCGAGCCGGCGCGCCACGGAGGGCAGTGGCAGCGCCTCCACCTCGGCGAGCCACAGCAGTTCGGCGTCCGCCTCCTGCATGTCCCGCAGGCCGCGCAGCGCGACGGGCCGCTGCAACGGCGTACCCGTGTAGCGCGCGGCCTTCTCGGAGTTGAGCCAGAGCCGTAGGTCCGGGTCGAGCTTGTGCCCGAGCCCTTCGGCCTCCCAGGCGGCCGCCGTGGTGCGGACGGCGGTGAGCAGCAGCGGGATCATCGGCAGCCGGGCGGCGCGCCGTCCGGAACTTCGGACCGGCGTGAAGTCCGCGTCACGGGCCTCGTGCATACCGAGCGCGAAGGCTTCGGTGGCCAGTTGGTTGGCCGTCAGAGAGCCGGACGTGCACAGGTCGGCGTAGGAGAGCACTGCGTCCCAGCATTCGGAGAACAGCGCTGCCTCAGCGGCGTCCTGAGGGGTCGGCAGGTCGGGCATGGGTCTCCTGCATCCAAAGCGAGGTCAACTCACCGTATCGGCAACGGAGTTGGGGGGAACCTCGCGGCAGGCCCGAGCTTTTCACGTCTCCCGCACAACTGACAAGCGGCATATTCAATACCGGTTACCGGTGGTCGCGCCACGGATTCTCCCCGTCACCCATACCACCTGTCACCGGCGTCACGTCAACCCGCCGCGTCCAGTTGCCCGTCCGGAGAACGCCCTCGTGTCCACCGTGTCCCACAACTCCGCCCCCTAGTACGGACAGCGACCGCGTTTCGACTCACCGTTCTCGAAAGTCACTTGCGCCCGCCGGGTGTCACGCCCGCGTCGGCTCCACCGCGGGCAGGCTGTCCATGAAGGAACTGACCGAGAAGACCGCGCGGCCGGGTCCGGGCTCACCGTAACCGGGCGGGGAGGAGAGGCCGAAGTCCTCCATCGTCTGACGGTAGGCCTGGAGCAGCCGGATGTGGTACTCCAGCGGGGCGCCCTGCGGGTTGGCCTTGCCGAGCGGGGTGGTCGGCTCCGGGCACCAGGTGGTGAAGCGGGGCGTGATGCCGTGCGACATGAAGAAGCGCAGCCCCTCGGTGGTCGACTCGATCGCCTCGTCGACGGTCTTGAAGCCGAAGGGCTCGGCCATCTCCACACCGGCCACGAAGTTGGGGATCACATTGCGGGCGCCGAAGATCTCGGCGGAGTCCAGGATCCGCTTGTGCCACTCGTCCCGGCCGACGTACCGCTCCTTGCCCGGGCAGTACATCTTGAACAGGTACTCGTCCCACACCTCGTAGTTGGGGTGGTAGATCTGCACGCCGTAGTCCTTGAACCGCTGCACGTCGTCGCGCGGCAGCGCCTGGGCGACGACCTTGCCGATCCACCGCCCGGGGAACCGCTCCTCGATGGCCTTGGCGTAGTGGCCGTAGAAGTCGGCCTCGTCGCGCCCGGAGACGGTCTTGGTGATCGCGCCACCGGTCAGCGTGTAGGCGGTGGACGTCTTCGCGGTGTCGTACCGGTCGATGATCTCCAGGGCTTCGAGGACCTCCTCGACGTCCTTCACCCCGGTGTACGGCCGCCCGGCCGCCTTGTGCTGGCGCCAGTTGTGGTTGATGTCGCAGTACTGGCACTCCTCCTTGGCGCCGAAGTACTGGCAGACCCGGAAGACGGTGAGGTAGATCAGGTAGCCCCACTGGATGGTCGGGGCCACCTCCATCACGGACTTCCCGTTGGAGAGCTTGTGCCGGTAGTACTCCGGCATCGGGGGCACCCCGACGTCGGCGATCCGCTTCCCGTCGAGGTAGAGCCCGAGCATGCCCTCGTCGTCGGCGGCGACGCGGTACGGCGAGGCGGGGTTCACCCGCACCGACACCACGGTCCGGCGCAGGTCGTACGGCCCGCCGGTGAGGATGATCTCCTCCGGGGGCCGGCGCAGCGCGGCCTCGCCCAGCTCGGGCAGGGTGCCGTGGTCGAAGGAGAAGATGAAGTACGACTTCGGCTTGACCTCGCCGGCTGCCTCGTTGGTGGTATCGCTCAGCGCGGAGGGGTCGAAGGCGACACCGCCCCGGAGCAGGTCCTCCTTGAAGACGGCTTCCCGCGGTACCTGCGGGAACCTCTCCATCAGATCTTCGACCAGCGCGGTACGGCTGCCCATCCCGTTTCTCCTCCCGGCTTCGGCGTTCGACTCCTCACGGTATGCCCATGCCCGGCCGTCAGCCGTGCCGGGTCCCCGCACGGCGAGCGATGTGTCCCGGTACGGGAGTGTTCGGAGGCAATGCGGGATCCGCCATCGGCGCGCCCCAGGCCGCGGTCAGCGGCAGGACACCCGCCCACAGCCCCAGCTCCGCGTCCGGTCCGTCGCCGTCGTCCGGCGCTCCGGTGCGGATCTTGACGGAGGCCTCTTCCAGTGAGAGGGCGAGCAGGGTGGTGGCGGCCAGCTCCCTGCGGTTCGGACGGCGGGCGTACGACCACTGCCCCGGCGCCGAGTGTTCGGTGAGCAGGCGCAGGCCCGTGAGCTTCTCCTCGGGGTCGGTCACCTTGCGGGCGGTGCCGTGGATCATCGCGCTGCGGTAGTTGACGCCGTGCTCGAAGACCGACCGCGCCAGCACCAGGCCGTCGACATGGGTCACGGTGACGCACACCGGGGTCCCGCCCGCGAGGCTGCGGCCGGCGACCGAACCGTGCAGAAAGAGGTGCCGCTCGTCGCGTCCGTACACCGTCGGCACGACCAGCGGGCGCCCGTCGATCACCACCCCCAGATGGCACACGAACCCGGCGTCGAGAATCGCCTCCAGCTCGGCCCGGTCCAGACTGCCCTGCTCGCGCAGCCGGCGATGACGGGTGCGGTCGGTCACGGGAAGGCGCGGCGGGAGCGGGTCGGGAGCCATACCGGCACGCTAGCGATACCGCAGCGGAATGGCCACACCATTGCTGACCCCGGCAATCGCCCACCCCCAGGACAACGAAATCCGCAGATCACACCGACCACCCGACCACAGCGTCAGCCGACCGCACCCCGTCGGTGTCAGCCGACCGCGGCCCTTCGCCGTCAGCCGACCGCACCCCGTCGCCCTCAGCCACCCACACCCCCGTCGCCCTCAGCCACCCGCGGCCCTTCGCCTTCAACGGCCCGCGGGCCCGCCCTCAACCGCCCGCGGCCCGCCGTGTCGACTCCCGCAGCACCACGTGCGTCCCCAGCACCAGATGCTGCCCGTCCGGCAGCTCGTCGCGGTGCAGGGCGAGACGGACGGCGGCGCGGCCCAGTTCCTCCTGGGGCACGTGCACCGTGGTGAGCGTCGGGTAGACGTCCCGGGCGACCGGGATGTCGTCGTAGCCCGCCACGGCGATGTCGTCGGGGATACGGCGCCCGGACTCCCGGACTGCCTGGATCACGCCCGTGGCGATCATGTCGGTGGCCGCGAAGACCGCCGTGAACTCCCGCCCGGAGGTGAGCAGTTCGCGGGCGGCCTGGTAGCCGTAGGCGCGGGAGAAGACGCCGTCGAGGACGAGGTCCGGATCCGGCGCGAGGCCGAGGAGCTCATGGGCGCGGGTGAAGCCTGCGATGCGCTGGGCGCTGGTGGACAGGCCGGGAACCCGGCCCAGGTAGGCGACGCGCCGGTGGCCGCCGGAGAGCAGGTGGCTGGTGAGGGCGAAGGCGCCGCCCTCGTTGTCGTAGTCGACGACCGTGGCCGGGACGCCGGGGCCGAGCGGCGGGCGGCCGACCAGGACCAGCCGGGAGCCGGACCGGTCCAGGGCGTGCGCGAAGTGGGTCATCCGGTCGTGGTAGGCCTTGTCCTGAAGGGCCCCGCCCACCACGATCACCGCGTCGGCCCGCTGCTCCCGCATGGTCTCCACGACGGCGAGGATGCGTCGCGGGTCGCCGTGCGTGGTGCAGAGCATGCACAGCCGGCCCTCCGCCGAGGCCTGTTCCTCGACCCCGCGGGCGATGTGCGCGTAGAAGGGGCCGGTGACGTCGTCCACGACGAAGGCGACCGTCTTGTTGGTGGCGCCGCCGAGCGCGCGGGCGTGCGCGTTGACCACGTAGTCCAGCTCGTGCATCGCCTTGAGGACCTTGGCCCGGGTGGCGGCGGCCACCGGGTAGGTGCCGCCCAGGACCCGGGAGACGGTCGACGCGGAGACCCCGGCCCGCGCGGCCACGTCCCGTACCGTCGAGGCGTCCCCGTTCAGCGCCGGCTGCGTCCTCTTCGCCACCGCTCGGCTCCCCTTCGTCATGTGTTCAGGTCACCCTACGAGACGGCCGGAGCCGCCCGGCGGACGGCCCGTCACGCGGCCCGCTCCAGGACCGAGTGGTCGACGGCGTACCGCAGACCGTCGCCGGTCAGCAGCCGCCCGGCCTCCTCCACGACGGTGAGCCCGAGCCTGGCCAGCTCGTTGCCCTGCGAGCCGGCCAGGTGCGGGGTGAGGAAGGCGCCCGGGAGGTCGAAGAGCGGGGAGCCGGCGGGCAGCGGCTCGGGGTCGGTCACGTCGAGGATCGCGGTCAGACGGCCGGTGCGCAGCTCCTCGATCAGGGCGTCGTGGTCGAGGAGGGAGCCGCGCGCGGTGTTGATCAGTACCGATCCGGTGGGCATCAGGGCGAGCTCGCGGGCGCCGAGGAGGTGCCTGGTCTCCGGGGTCTGGGGGGCGTGCACGGTCACGATGTCCGAGGTGCGCAGCAGTTCGTCCAGCGGCAGCAGGGGGACGCCGAGCCGGGCGGCCTCCGCCTCGTCCACGTAGGGGTCGGCGAGGGCGACCGTCAGGTCGTACGGGCGCAGGAGTTCGAGGAGCCGGCGGCCGATGCGGGAGGCGCCGACGATGCCGACCCGGCGGTGGAAGTTGCCGATGCCGGGGACGATGTCGCCGTACGGGAAGGTGCGGCGGGTGCGCAGCAGGTCGCGGTGGGCGAAGACGTCCTTTCCGGCGAGCAGGATCATCGCGAGGGTGTACTCGGCGACCGGCAGCGCGTTGGCGGCGGCGGCCGAGGAGACCGCGATGCCGCGCCGCCACACCTCGGGGGTGGTGAAGCCCTTGACCGAACCGGCCGCGTGCAGCACCGCCCGCAGTTTCGGCGCCAGGTCCAGGGCGGCCGCGTCCAGCACCGGGCAGCCCCAGCCGGTGACCAGGACCTCGGTGCGGGCGAGCGCCTCCCGTACCGAGGGATCGGTGAAGTCGTGCGCCACCAGAGTGGGATCGATTTCTACGTGCTCGCACAGTCGCGCGAGCACCTCCGGCGGAAAGACGTGCGGCACGTTCTGGGCCGTCATGGCGAACAGTGCCTGGGGACGCTCGGGCAAGGAAGTGACCTTCCGGCTCGGTGACGCGCGGATAGCAACCGGTCTCTACCGTAGGTCTCGGCGAATGAGAGGGTCAATGGACAGGCACTCCCCGACAGGAATGGGACGGCAGAGATGACGGATCCGGCGCAGACGGTCACCAACTGGGCGCGCAACATCACGTACACCGCCAAGGAGTTCCACCGCCCGGACTCGCTCGACGCGCTCCGGTCGTTGGTGGCGGGCAGTGCGCGGGTACGGGCGCTGGGCAGCGGGCACTCCTTCAACCGCATCGCCGACCCCGGCCCGGAGGGCGTGCTGGTCTCGATCGCCGGGCTGCCGCCGGCCGTCGAGGTGGACACGGCGGCCCGTACGGTCCGGGTCGCGGGCGGGGTGCGCTACGCCGAACTGGCCCGCGCGGTCCACGCGAAGGGCCTCGCGCTGCCCAACATGGCCTCGCTGCCGCACATCTCGGTGGCCGGCTCGGTCGCCACCGGCACCCATGGCTCGGGCGTGGCCAACGGGTCGCTCGCGGCGCCCGTACGGGAGGTGGAGCTGGTCCTCGCCGACGGCTCCGCGGTCACGATCGCGCGCGGCGACGCCCGCTTCGGCGGCGCGGTGACCTCGCTGGGCGCGCTCGGCGTCGTCACCGCGCTCACCCTCGACCTGGAGCCGACGTTCGAGGTCGCGCAGACGGTGTACGTCGAACTTCCCCTGGCGGAGCTGGACTTCGCGGCGGTGTCCGGGGCCGCGTACAGCGTGAGCCTGTTCACCGACTGGCGGGAGCCGGGCTTCAGGCAGGTGTGGGTGAAGCGGCGCACCGACCGGCCGGCCGTGGACTTCGGGTGGGCCGCGCCCGCCACCGAGGCGATGCACCCGGTGCCGGGGATGCCGGCGGGCAACTGCACTCGGCAGTTCGGGGTGCCGGGGCCCTGGCACGAGCGACTGCCGCACTTCCGGGCGGAGTTCACGCCGAGCAGCGGGGACGAGCTCCAGTCGGAGTACCTGCTGCCGAGGACGGCGGCCGTGGCGGCGCTGCACGCCGTCGACGGGATCCGGCAGGCCGTCGCCCCCGTACTGCAGACCTGCGAGGTGCGGACGATCGCCACCGACCCGCAGTGGCTCAGCCCCGCCCACGGCCGCGACTCCGTGGCCCTGCACTTCACCTGGGTGGACGACCTGGCCACCGTGCTTCCGGTGGTGCGCCGGCTGGAGGAGGCGCTGGCGCCGTTCGACCCCAGGCCGCACTGGGGCAAGGTGCACGCGGTGCCGGGGGAGGTACTGCGCGGCCGCTACCCGCGGCTCGCCGACTTCCGCGCCCTGGCCCGCGGCCTGGACCCCGACGGCAAGTTCACGAACCCCTTCGTCGCGGATGTCCTGAACGGCCGGCAGGCTTAATCCAACCCTTAATGTAATGGCTTGTCGAAAGCGCTTCCCAGGCCATAGCGTTGCGCCGCGTGAAGCACACATCACGGGACATCCGCACCGCGAACCGCTACGAGGTGCTGCGGCACATCATCGCCGAGTCTCCCACCTCCCGGCAGGAGCTGGCGGCCGTCACCGGACTGAGCCTGGCCACGGTCGCCACCCTCGTCGGGGAGCTGCTGGAGCTGCGGATGATCACGGAGGTCGGCTTCGAGGACTCCGCGGGCGGCCGCCCCCGGGGCCTCGTCGCGGTCCACGCCTCCGGGGGCGCGCTGATCGGCGTCGACATCGCCGAGACGTACGTCCATGTCGAGCTGTTCGACCTCGCCCTGAACGTGCTGGCCCGCGCCGAGGAGGACATGCGCCCCGGCGAGAACCGGCCGGAGCAGGTGGTGGGCCAGGTGGCCGCGGCGGTCGGCGCGGTGGTGGCGCAGGCCGGGATCGAGGGCGCGCGGGTGCTGGGCGTCGGGGTGAGCGTGCCGGGGCAGGTGGACCGGGCCACCGGCATCGCCGAGTACGCGCCCAACTGGGACTGGCACGACGTGCCGTTGCTGCGCCTGCTCTCCGAACACATCGCCTACCCCCTGTACCTGGACAACCCGCTGCGGGCCTGCGCGGTGGCCGAACAGTGGTTCGGGGCGGCGCGCGGGCGCGGGGACACCGTGGTGGTGAACCTCGGCACGGGCGTCGGCGCCGGGCTCGCGCTCGGCGGCGGACTGCACCGGGGGGTCAGCAACAGCGCCGGGGAGTGGGGCCACACGACGCTCGTCCTGGACGGGCGGCTGTGCCACTGCGGCAACCACGGCTGCGTCGAGACGTACGTCGGCGCCCCCGGCATCATGCTGAACCTGCGGGAGCTGAGCCCGCAGAGCCCGCTGCTGCACCCCGAGGACCAGACGGCCACCGTGGACGCGCTGGCCCGCGGCCTGGCGGACGGTGACCCCGTCGCGGTCAAGGTCGTCCGGGACACGGCCCGTTACATCGGCGCCGGCATCGCCAACCTGGTCAACCTGCTCAACCCGGAACTGGTCGTGCTCAGCAGCTGGGTGGCCCGCCGGCTCGGCGAGCCGCTGCTGACGGAGGTGCGGGAGGCCGTACGGCGGCACGCGCTCGGGCGGCCGTTCGCCGCCACCGAGATCGTCCTCTCCCCCATCCCCACCGACCCGGTCTGCCTGGGCGCGGCCACGTTCGCCCTGGAGGGCGCCCTGCGGTCGGTGGGCCTGCGCAACACGGGCCGCGCCGGCCGCACCGCGCCCGCCTCCCGGTGATCGAATAGTCCAAATCGCGGCTCGATTAATCCATTGCCGGGCTCCTCGGCGCTCTGCGAACGTCATGGCGTATCCGCGGCCGGTCGGCCTCTCAAGCCGACCGGCCGTATGTCGTCCATGGAACGAGGGGGTCACCAGCGTGACCGCAAGCATCGAGGTCCGCGGTCTGTCCCGCACCTTCCACACCACTGTCCGACGCCCGGGTTTCACGGGCGTCCTGCGATCCCTGGTCAACCCCGAGCGCGTGGAGAAGCACGCGGTCTCCGACATCTCCTTCGATGTCGCCCCGGGTGAGCTGCTCGCCCTGCTCGGCCCGAACGGCGCGGGCAAGTCGACCACCATCAAGATGCTCACCGGCATCCTCACCCCGACCTCCGGCGAGGCCCGGGTCGCGGGCGTGGTGCCGTACCGGGAACGGGAACGCAACGCCCGCAACATCGGCGCGGTGTTCGGGCAGCGGACCCAGCTGTGGTGGGACCTGCCGGTGCGGGAGTCGTTCTCCATCCTGCGGGACATCTACGAGGTGCCGAAGGCCGAACACGCGGCACGGCTGCGGGAGTTCGACGAGTTGCTCGAACTCTCCAGCTTCTGGGACACCCGGGTGCGGCACCTCTCGCTGGGCCAGCGGGTCCGCTGCGACCTGGCGGCCGCCCTGCTGCACGATCCGCCGGTCGTCTTCCTCGACGAGCCGACCATCGGCATGGACGTGGTGGTGAAGGAACAGGTCCGCGAGTTCCTGCGGTACCAGGTGGCCGAGCGCGGCCGTACGGTCCTGCTGACCACGCACGACATGACCGAGGTCGAGCGGCTCGCCGAGCGGGTGGTGCTGGTCAACCACGGGCGGCTGGTGCTCGACGGCACCCTCGACGAGGTCCGCCGGGGCTTCGGCTCGACCTGGCAGGTGCGGGCGACGCTCGCCGACCCGCACACCCCGGTCGGCCCGCTGCCGGGCATCGCGCTGGTGAGCCATGACGGGCCCCAGGTGGTGTTCGGCCCGGACGGACCGGCCGCGCCCACCGTCCACCAGGCGCTGAAGCTGGTCATCGAGCGGTACGAGGTGACCGGTGTGGCGGTGGACGAGGCTGATCTGGAGGACGTGATGCGCGCGGCCTACGCCGAGGTCCGGGCGAAGGCCGAGGCGGCGTGATGACGACCCTGACCTACGCCTGGCGCGCCGCCCGGGTCACCCCGCTCGGCGAGCTGTACACCCCGCCCCGGATCACCGCCGCGCTGCTGCGGCTGACCGTGCAGGTGGTGCTGGTCGCGTCCCTGTGGCACGGCCTGTACGCCCAGACCGGTACGACCGCCGGGCTCTCCCGCGACCAGGCGGTCACCTTCGCCGTACTGGCGGTCCTGGCGTCCCGGCTGCGGGAGCTGGACCAGTACGCGGGCCGGGACTCGGTCGCGCAGCACATGTACTACGGCACGATCGTCTACTGGTACCTGCGCCCGCTGTCCCCGCACCGCTACTACGCGCTGCGCGCCCTGGGCGAGCAGCTCTACGGTCTCGCCTGGGCGTTGGGGGGCTACACGGTCTGCCTGGCGGCGGGGGTCGTGGTGCCGCCCGAGTCGGCGTCCGTGGCGGGGGTGTTCGCGCTCAGCCTCTTCCTCGGCCAGTGGGTCCTGCACTACGTCATGCTGCTCATCGACCAGTTGTGCTTCTGGACGCTGCGCAACACGGCCGCGCTGCTGATCCTGATCTTCGCGCAGAACCTGATGTCCGGGGTGTACGCCCCGCTGTGGTACTTCCCGCACTGGTTCCTGACCCTCAGCTCCTTCCTGCCGTTCCAGGCCACGCTCAACGTGCCGCTGTCGCTGTACGTGGGCCGTATCCCGCTCTCCGAGGCGGGCTTCCAACTCGGCGTCCAGGCCGGCTGGCTGGTGGCGCTGCGCTTCCTCACCCGTTTCCTGTGGCGGCGTGCCGCCCGTCGAGTCGTCTCCCAGGGAGGCTGAGTCCCATGAACGCCGTACGGATCGTCTGGCGGGTCACACAGCTCAACTTCCGTGCCCAGCTGGAGTACCGCACCGAGTTCCTGATGATGATCGCGATCGGCGCGATCTGGCAGGTGTCGGTGATCGTGTTCGCCACCGTGCTGCTGACCCGGTTCGCCGGGATGGGCGGCTGGGACAGCTCGGACGTGCTGCTCATCCCGGCGACCCGGATGCTCGCCCACGGCCTGTTCGTGCTCTTCCTGGGCCGGGTGCACGGCCTGGGCCGGCACATCCAGGAGGGCAAGATCGACGCCTATCTGCTCCGCCCGATGCCGGTCTACCGCCAGGTCCAGCTGGAGCACTTCCCGACCAACGCCATCGGTGACCTGACGGTGGCGGTGGGCCTGATGGTCGGCGCGCTCGGCCGCAGCCACCTGGACTGGACGCCGGGCCGGATCGCCTACCTGGTCGCGGCGGTGCTGGGCGGGATGCTCCTGGAAGCCGCCCTGTTCACCGTCGTGGCCTCGGCCTCCCTGCGCTTCCCGGCCGCCGACTACTGGGGCCGCTGGCTGGAGGAACTCCTCGGCACCTTCGGCAGCTACCCCCTCAACGTGCTGCCGAGGGCGGTCGGCGGCTTCCTCACCTACGGCCTCCCGCTCGCGTTCGTCGCCTACTTCCCGGCCGCCGTCCTCACCGGCCACGGCCACTCCACCGGCGCCCCCTACTGGCTGGCCGCCGCCTCCCCCTTCCTGGGTCTGCTGGCCTACCTGGCCTCCCGATGGCTGTGGCGGTGGGCGCTGGGCCACTACACGGGGGTGAACGGCTGACACGACGACTGACAGGACGGCGGTCCCGGCAACGGGCCCGGCAGGGCCCCGGCAACGGCCCCGGCAGGGTCCCGGCCCGACCGTGACACCGCACCACCACCCCGCAGCAGCAACCCGCCCGCTGGAGCCGCCTGGCCGCGCGACCGCCTTCGGCCGAGGACGCGGACGAGGCGCGGGCCAGCCGGGGCAGCGGCGAGCGGGAGGCCGGCCGCGCCGGGCCGGTGGGCCGGGTCCGCCGCTCGGCCCGCCGCTCACCGATGCGGCCGGGCCGAACCGGCGGTGTCGGCTGAGCGGTGGGGCACCGGCCGCGCTGCGCGGCCGCGGACGGCCGGTGTCAGGTGTGGCGCGCGCCGCGGACCGGGGTGCACAGGCCGGCGACGGCCACGAGGGTGCAGCAGGCTCCGGCCACGGCGGCCACCCGGGCGGTGCCGTACTGTTCGGCGGCCCAGGTGAGCAGGGCCGCGCCGACCGGGGCCGCCGCGTACTGGAGGGTCCAGTAGGCGGAGGTGACCCGGCCCAGCAGGGGTTCGGGGGTGATCTCCTGGCGCAGGGACATGGAGCAGGTGCCGGCGATGCCCACGCAGGCCAGGTAGACCGCGCTCAGGACGGCCACGGCGGGGACCGTGCCGACCCGGCCGAGCCCGGCGAAGGCCAGTCCGCACACCGCGGTGGCGCCGATCCAGGTGGGTCCGAAACCCAGCCACCGCCGCAGCCGGGCGACCAGCAGCGCCCCGGCGACCGTGCCGACCGCGCCGACGGCCATCACCGTCCCCACCGTGCCGTCGTCGTGGCCGAGGTCGTGCTTGAGGTGGTAGATGACCAGGTCGGTGATGCCGAGGCTGAGGAAGCTGAAGACGGCGAGGAGGCCGGCGAGCGAGCGCAGGACGGGGTGGCGGACCAGGTACGAGAGGCCGGTGCGCAGATCCCGCCACAGTCCCCTGTCCTTGACCGGCACGTCGTCCGCGGCGCGTTCCCGGACCCGTACGAAGAGGAGACAGCCCGCCGAGACCGCGTAGCTGACCGCGTCCACGGCCACCGCGTCGGCGGGCCCGGCCCAGGCGGCCACCAGACCCGCGCCGAGCGGTCCCAGCACGCCGGCCATGGCCATGGTGGCGTTCAACCGGCCGTTGGCCTCGGTGAGTCGACCGGTACCGACGAGCCCGCGGACGACGGTGACGTATCCGACGCCGAAGAGTATGCCGACGGCCTCGCACAGGGGCAGCACCACGTACAGCAGCCAGAGCTGCGGTCCGGCGAGCCAGACGAGCGGGACCAGCCCGTAGAGGACCATGCGGACCAGGTCGCAGGCGATGAGGAGGCTTCGCCGGTCCACCCGGTCCACGACCACGCCGGCGAAGACCGCCGCCACCACCATCGCGGCGCCGCCGACGCCGGTGAGCAGACCCATCCGGGCCACCGAGCCGGTCGCCTGGAGGACCAGCAGGGGCAGCGCGATCAGGCTGAAGGAGTCACCGAGGAAGGACAGCGTCTGGGCGAGCCAGAAGAACCCGAAGTCCCGCTGCCTCCACAGCGGTCGGCCCTCCGCCGACCGCTCCCGCGCCGCCCGCGCCACCCGCCGCGCCTCGTTCGTCACGGCTCCCCCTTCCGTCTCCCGGCGACCCTATGCCGGTACCGGGCCGATCACACGGCGATAAACCGCGTGACGACCGAAACCTAGAGCCCCTAGGATTCTGGCTACGAACCCAAGGGGAGGGCGTCACATGGCCCGTGCCGGAATCACCGCCGACCGACTGGTCGCCGCGGCGGCCGAACTGGCCGACGAGGTCGGCTTCGAGCAGGTCTCGCTGTCCGCGCTGGCGCGCCGGTTCGGCGTGAAGGACGCGAGTCTCCACTCGCATGTCCGCGGCCTCTGGGACCTGCGGCACCGGCTCGCGCTCCTGGCGGGCGGCGAGATGATCGACCGGATCGGCGTCGCCGTGGCCGGACGGTCCGGACGGGACGCGCTGGCCGCCTACGCCGACGCCTACCGGGCGTACGCCCTCGCCCACCCCGGCCGTTACGCGGCCACCCAGATCCGTGTCGACCCCGCCCTCGTCGACGCCGACGCCCCCGCCATGCGCCGCACCGTCGAGATCACCTACGGCATGCTGCGCGGCTACGGCCTGGCCGAACCCGATCTCACCGACGCCGTACGCCTGTTGCGCGCCACCTTCCACGGCTACTGCGCCCTGGAGGCCTCGGGGGGCTTCAACGCGCCGCGGGACGTCCGCGCCTCCTGGGACCGGGCGATCGACGCCCTGCACATCGCACTCGAGAACTGGCCCCGCGAGGAGACCGATCACCATGTCTGACCTGTACTACGACGTCACCGGCAGCGGCCCCGTGCTGCTCGTGCTGCCGGGCGGAGCCGGGCACCCGATGGGCCTGGGCCCGCTCACCGAACGCCTCACGGCGCACTTCACGGTCGTCATGTACGACCCGCTGGGCCTCGCGCACGGCCACCTGGAGGACACGTTCGCCGACCAGCGCGTGCCGGACTGGAGCGAGGGCGCGCACCGGGTACTGGAGGCAGTACTGGCGGAGGGCGAGTCGGCGTACGTGTTCGGCACCAGCGCCGGCGGCATCGCCGCCCTCGACCTGCTGGCCCGTCACCCCGGTCGCCTCCGGCACGTCATCGCCCACGAACCCCCGTGTGTCACGCTGCTGCCGGACGGGGAGCGGCTGCGCACCGAGCTGATCGGCCAACTCGACGGCGCACAGCGGGACTCTGCCGAGGTGACCCCCTTCTCGGTCTTCCTCGCCCACGTCCTGCGCCCGTTCACCGCCTACCGCCCACCGGCCGGCCTGCCCCGCCTCACGGTGGCCGCCGGAGCCGACTCGTGCGGCCAACTCCTGCACCGCACCGCGGAGTTCGTGGCCCGGCACACCGGCGGCGGGTTCGCCGAGTTCCCGGGCGGCCACCTGGGGACCGGCGAGCACCCCGTGGCGTTCGCGGACCGGATCGTGGAAACGCTGCTCGGGGCCGGTTGACGGCAACCTTCCGGGACCCGGCGGCGACCACAGGGTATGACTTCTGCACCACACTCCACACGGCACCGCCGGGTCCACGCCTTCCGCAAGCCCGCCATCGGTGCCCTCGCGGCCGCCGGTCTGCTGGCCGGCGCCTGGTACGCGACCGCCGGCGCGGCCACGACCGCGGGCCTCACGGTCACGTCCACGGCGGTGAGCCTCAGCGCCAAGTTCCCCTATCTCTCGGCCGGTTACAACAACACCCGGGAGTGGAACCGCACCGCCACCGCCGTGGCCCCCGACGGCACCATCCGCGTCGCCTGGCCCGCCGCCGACGGGGTGCACGTCACCCCGCTGACCTCGGCCGGCAAGCGGTCCGGCGCCGACACGGTAGTCAAGGGCGCCAAGGAAGTGGGCGGTCTGGTCGCCCACGACAACGGGTTCGCGCTGCTCACCCGGGTCGCCGACACCAACAAGTGGAAGGAGACCGCGGCCGCGATCGTCCGCTACACGGGCGGCAAGCGGACCTGGACCACCAAGCTCACCGGCACCGCCTCGCACGACACCTCCCCCACCCTCGACGGACAGCTCACCTGGAACGGCTCCAAGTACGGTGCCTACTTCGTGGTGCACGGGGCCGGCGGCTTCGCCGACGGGCACTTCGGCGACAAGCTGTCCTACCTCAGTGCCAAGGGCAAGAAGCTGAGCGGCGGCTGGAGCTGGGGATGCAGCCACAACGAGGGGATCGCCCTGCACGCCGAGACCTCCGGCGCCTTCACCTCCCTCTGCTTCGACGACTGGCGCTCGGGCCTGTTCGTGTCCACCGGCATCGGCGCCCCGGACGTGGCTCCGGTGGTCCAGCGGGAGCAGTGCTGGGCAGGGTACTGCGGTGGTACCTTCCCCGGCCGCACCGGCGACCTGGTGAAGTCGTCCACCGGCAGGTACGCGACCGCGTTCGCCTCCCGGGGCGCGGCCTCCGCCAAGAAGAACCCGGACGACAGCAGCGGCCGCGGCTGGACGGTCACCCCGAAGACCGCCACCCACCAGGTCGCCATCGCGTTCCTGAAGAACCGCAACTCCGGTCCCGGCAAGGCGATCTACCTCACCAGCGCCAAGACCGTGGAGAACGTCGACGTGCACCTCGCGCCCTACGGCAAGGACAAGCTCCTGCTGACCTGGGAGTCCCTGAAGAACGCCAAGTGCTCGGCGGGCACCTGCACCGGCACCTTCACCGGCACGCACCTGCGAGTGGTCGACTGGAACGGCACCTCCGTCGGCGCCGACAAGGTGGTGAGCGCACGGTTCACCGGTGACATCGCGGTCCTCAAGGACGGCTCCCTCACCTGGGCCTACCCGCCCGTGACCCCGACCTACGCCGGCCCGCTCAACGGGGCGTCGCCGACCACGACGACGCTGCGGATCGCACGCCTCACGCCGTGACGGGTGGCGCCGCAGCGCCCGCGGCGGTGGTCGGCTCGGCGGTCCGGGACGCGTCGGCGCATGCCCGGGCCCGGGCCGCCGGCTCAGTCCTGTGCGAGAGGCTCCACGTCCACTCCGCAGAGGTGCCAACGGACCCGCAGACCGGGCCCGTCGTGCCACCGGACCGTCAGCTCCCGTTCCCCCTCGACGTGTACGGCCACCGTGTCCGCCAGCGGCTCGGCGTCCGTGGCACCGGTGAGCCGGACCAGCGCGACGAACAGGGTCTCGCCCTCACCGGTGACCCCGGTCAGCTCGGCGTCGAGGTTCACGGCGGGCAGCAGTTCGGCCCGGAGCCCGTCCCCGGCGGCCCAGCCGGTCACCCGTACCGGTGTCCCGGGCGCCGCCCCCGCCACCAGGAAGGCGCGCACCTCCACGGCTCCGCGCACCAGCACGGCACTCGTCACCCGGGCCTCGCGGCCGGCCGTGTGCCGCGAGGCGGCCCACCCCTCGCCGACCCCCAGCGGCTCGATGTGCGTCCGGCCCGGATCGCCGCCGACGATCACGCTGTTGTCGGACGCCGCCGACGGCTCGGTCACGGTCGAGTAGCCGAGCCGGGTGTAGTAGGGGTCGTAGCGGACGTCCTCGCTGCCGTGGTTGTGCAGGCGCACGACGCCGTCGGAACTCGTGGACTGGAGGAGCCAGTTGGGGGCAGCGATCGGCGTGACCGCGTCCGCGCGTTCCGCCGGGCCCGGTTCCTCCGGCGCCGTCCACACCTCGTGGTCCGGCGGGAGCAGCAGGCCGAGGAAGCCCTTGCTCGCCCAGTACGGGGAGGCGGGGCCCGAGTAGCCCTGGAGGACGGCCGGGTCGGGGCCGTGCCAGCCGAGGGTGAGCAGGCCCCGTTCGTCCACCGCACCCCGGTCCAGGAAGTACTTCAGCGCGCCGGAGGCCAGCCGCCGGGTCTCCCCGGGGGCCAGGGGGGTGCGGCCGGTGAGGGCGCCGAGCCACAGCGGGGCCGTGGTCGCGAAGCGGTACGTCAGAGAGCGGCCCTGGTGCATGGGCGCGCCGTCGCCGCCGAACAGGCGGGCGTAGTCGGCGAGATGGCGTTCCAGACGGCCGCCGTACAGGTCCAGCAGCTTCTCGTCGCCGGCCAGCCAGGCGTGCAGCACCGGGTAGAGGTGCATCGCCCAGCCGTTGTAGTAGTCGAACTTGCGGCCGTCGCCGTCGGTGTACCAGCCGTCGCCGACGTACCACTCCTCGACACGCGCGAGGCCGTGGTCGATCGCCTGGTGCGCGGCCTCGGGCCGGTGGCCGATCTCGGCCAGGAAGCCGCCGACCGTCACCGGGAACAACTCCCAGTTGCAGGGCCAGGGTTCGGCGGTGAGCGCGTCGGTGAGCCAGGCCGCGGCGCGCTGTCGTACGGCGTCGTCGAGCCGGTCCCACAGCAGCGGGCGGGTCAGGCGCAGGGCGAGGGCGATCGAGGCGGCCTCGACCAGTGGCTGGCCGCGGTCCTCGATGCGCGGCCAGACTCCCGACACACCGGCCGCGAGTCCGTCCGCGTACCGCTGGAGCGCGGTCTCGTCACGGCGGAAGGCGGCGAGCAGCAGGGTGCGGGCGTAGCCCTCCAGGCCGTCGGAGAGGTGTCCCGACCAGCTCTGGTGGTCGCCGGGGAGGTGGTAGAGGGCGCGGTCCGGGGTGGCGTACGGCTCCACGGCGGCGAGCAGCGCGTCGGCCGCGGCCTCCCAGTGGGCGCGGGTGTATCCGGTGCGCGGGCTGGGACGGCGGTCCTCGGGAGGCAGCTGCATCGACGCTCTTTCTCGCTCGTGCCGTTCGAACCTGGGGCGCCCCGGTTCCGGTCGGGACGCCCCAGGGGCTCAACCCGCCCGCACGGTGCCCCGGGGCACCAGGTGCTGGGCGAGCAGTTCGTCGCGCACCAGGCCCGCGTAGACGGTGGCGCCGTGCACGGAGGTGTGCGTGTTGTCCTTCTTCTCGTTGTACAGGTACAGCGCCTTGGAGCCCTCCACACCGAGGGACTCCACCAGCGCCTTGGTCTTCGCCGTGAGGTCGATCAGCGGAACGTCCTCGGCGGCGGCGACCGAGCGGATCACCTCAGGATGATTGACGCCGAGCCCGTTGACCAGAAGCGCGATGTCGTTGTTCAGCGTGCCGTCGGCATTGAACCAGCGCCGGACGATCGGTGTGACCAGGACCGGCCTGCCGCCCTTCTCCCGTACGCCCGCCACCAGTGTCTCCAGGTTCGCGCGGTAGGTCGCCTCGTCGGTCGTCTTGTCGTTGTGCGCCAGCTGGATCAGGACCAGGTCCCCCGGACGGATCAACGGCTGGACGGTACCCCAGAGTTGGGGGTTCTGGAGATAGGTGACCGTACTTTCGCCGGAGTCGGCGTAGTTGGCGACGGCGACGCCCTTGCGCAGGTACTGCGGGAGCTGCTGTCCCCAGCCGGAGTAGGGGTCGGCGGGCTGGTCGCAGACGGTGGAGTCGCCGACCAGGAAGATCTGCCGGGTGTGCCGGGCGGCGGGGGTGACGCGGATGCCGGCGAGTGCGGGGGCCGAGCCGCCGACCACGAGGTCCAGCCCCGGGGTTCCGTCCGGACCCGTCGGCTCGCCCTCGGGGGTGCGGACGTTCACGGTGAAGCCGCGGGTGACGTGCCGGCCCTCGGCCACGGCCGTCTCGGGGAGGAGCGAGCGCCGGGTCTCGCCGGTGATGCTCGTGCTGGACGCGGTGGCGCCGCCGAGCCGGACCGTCACGTCGTAGTCGCCCGGTGGCAGGTCGAAGTGGCAGGCGGTCGCGGTGCAGTTCCCGATGCCGGGGGGCGGCTGCCGGTCGTGCGCCTGGGCGGCGGGGACGGCCGTCAGGCAGGTGCCGAGGACGACCGCCGCGAGCGCGGCGGCACGCACACCGTTGAAACGTCTCACCCGGGACTCCTCCGTCGCGGTGACAGGGTCTGGCGGGGACCGTATCGCCATCCACAAGCGCTTTCTAGACCTTGGACCGTTTTCACGAGATTGCCAACTCCAGGAGAGTGAAAGCCCTTTCGCGAAATCGATTCAACTGTCACTCTCACAGACACCCGCACCCCCGCCCCACCGAAGGAGGCACCCCCATGTCCGGATCCACCGGGAGACCGCTCGGACGCCGCACCTTCGTCCTCGCCGGCGCGGCCGCCGCCGGTACCGCCGCCCTCACCGGCCCACTGGCCACCACCGCCTCGGCGGCGAGCTTCGGCTGGTCGGACGACGGCTCCAACTACGTCGTGGACACCGGCGCCAGCCTGGTCTTCAAGGTCAGCAAGACCAACGGCGACCTCACCTCACTGGTCTACAAGGGCACCGAGTACCAGGGCTACGGCGGCAAGAACTCGCACGTCGAGTCCGGCCTCGGCACCTCCACGGTGACCATCGCCCAGTCCGGCACCACGATCCTGGTCTCGGTCGCGTACGGCACGCTGAGGCACTACTACGCGGCCCGCAGCGGCGAGAACAACGTCTACCTGTGGACCAACAAGGCCGACTCGTCCGTCACCGCCACCCGCTACATCGTGCGCGTCAAGGCCGGTCTCTTCCTCAACGACGAGCCGGACTCCTACACCTACGCGCCCACCGTGATCGAGTCCGCGGACGTCTTCGAGAAGTCCGACGGCCAGACCCGCGCCAAGCACTACTCGAAGCTGCGGGTGATGGACTACGACTACATCGGCTGGACCACCGGCAGCGTCGGCCTGTGGATCGTCCGCAGCAACCACGAGAAGGCCTCCGGCGGCCCGTTCTACCGCTCGCTGCTGCGCCACCAGAGCGCCGACGGCGGCGGCCTGTACGAGATCCTGTACTACGGCGAGAACCAGACCGAGTCGGAGCGCTACGGCCTCCAGGGCCCGTACGTCATCGCCCTCACGGACGGCGGAGCGCCCTCCTCGTCGCTGTACGCCGGCACCCTCACCACGTCCTGGGCCGACTCGCTCGGCATCTCCGGGTACGTGGCGGCGAGCGGGCGCGGGCGGGTGGCCGGCGTCGGCATCACCGGGCGGGACACGGCGTACGCGTACACCGTGGGGCTCGCCAACTCGGCCGCCCAGTACTGGGGTTCGGCGCGTTCCTCGGACGGGTACTTCTCGATCGCGGGGGTGCTGCCCGGGACGTACACCCTGACCGTCTTCAAGGGCGAACTGGCCGTCTACACCACCTCGGTGAGCGTCTCCGCCGGTGCGACCAGCACGCTCAACACCATCGCGGTCCCGTCCTCCAACGATCCCAGCAACGCGTCCGCGATCTGGCGGATCAACAACTGGGACGGCACACCCGGCGGGTTCAAGAACGCCGACCTGATGACGTACGCGCATCCGTCGGACGTGCGGGCCGCGTCCTGGACCGGGAACGTGGTGATCGGCAGCGGCACCGAGACCTCGGCCTTCCCCTGCTACCTCTGGAAGGACGTCAACAGCGGGATCATCGTGTACTTCAAGCTGACCGCGGCCCAGGCCGCCGCCGCGCACACCCTCAGGATCGGCGTGACGACGGCCTACGCGAACGGCCGGCCGCAGGTCGTCGTCAACGACACCTGGACCTCCGCCGTCCCCTCGCCGCCCACCCAGCCGAGCACCCGGTCGCTGACCGTGGGCTCGTACCGGGGCAACAACTACACGTTCACCTACAGCGTTCCGGCGTCCGCCTGGCTGACGGACACCAGCGCCTACAACACGCTGAAGATCTACGTGGCGAGCGGCTCGGGGACGACGTCCTTCCTCAGCGCCGGCACCTCCGTCGACGCGATCGACCTGCTGGCCTGAGCCCGGTCCGGTCGGGCGTCAGGTCCCGCGCGTCCACTGCTGGTTGGTGCCGCTGTTGCAGGTGTAGGTGATGATGGCGGCCGAGTTGGCGGTGGACGCGCCGGACACGTCCAGGCACTCGCCCGAGGTACGGGCCTTGATGTTGACGTAGGAGCCGGACGTGACGACCGACCACTGCTGGGTGGTGCCGCCGGTGCAGTCCTCCTGGGTGACACTGCTGGAGTTCTCCTGGAGGCACAGCGAGCTGCCGCGGCCCATCAGTTCGTAGTAGCCGGTGCCCAGGTCCTTGAACCACCACTTCTGGTTGGTGCCGCTGTTGCAGGTGTACTGGCTGATCGCGACGGCCTCCCAGAGCGACTGGCTGGGGACGTCGGCGCACTTGCTGCTGTGCCGGGCGATCAGGGTGTTGTACGTGGCGCTGGTGCCGCTGACCGTGCCGGCGGCCGTGTCGACGGAGACCTCCGGGTACCAGGACATCGACATCGAGGTGGTGGTCGGGAAGGTCAACGGCAGCCAGACGTACCGGGAGTCGTTGACCGTGCCGCCGAAGGAGTTGCCCCAGCGGTCGCCCATGTAGAGGTACGAGGTGCCCGAGGTGCCGGTGACCGGGAGGACGTAGGCGGTCTGGGAGTTGTACGCCGTGGAGTCGCCGACGGTCGACCAGGACGTCCAGGGCCCGGAGAGGGAGGTCGCGGTGGCGTACTCCTGCTGGTTGGCGCTCCAGCCGGTGGCGCCCGAAGTGAGCATGAAGTAGACGCCGTTGCGCTTGAACAGGGCCGGGGCCTCGCGGTGGCCGCCCGCCCACGGGTTGGCGACCAGGCTGTCGATCGCGGTGTAGTCGGCGGTGAGCTTGTAGATCTGCAGGTCGTAGTTCTCGTTGGCCGCCGAGACCATGTAGGCCGTGCCGTCGGTGTCGACGAACGTGGTGATGTCCCGGGACATGTACTGGCCGAGCGGCTGGAAGCTGCCCTGATAGGTGTAGTTCCCGTCGACGGTGTCGGAGACGGCGACCGCGGCCTTGGCCTCGCTGTAGTCGACGCCGTTCTCCTTGTGCATCCACATCACGAACTTGCCGGTGGAGGCGTTGTAGATGACCTTCGGGCGCTCGATGTAGGCGGTGCCGAGTTCGGAGGCGGAGGACTGGGTGAGGACGTGGTTGCGGAACTCCCAGGTCTTCAGGTCGGTGGAGCGGTAGGCGTCCACGTACTTGAAGGTGTTGTCGGAGTTGCGGTCCTCGCCGAACCAGTAGTAGTAGCTGCCGACCTTGATGACCCCGCCGCCGTGGGCGTGGACGATGTTCCCCGAGGTGTCGGTGAACTGGGTGCCGTTGGTGATGGTCTGGGAGGCGGCCGCGGCCGGTCCCGCGGTGGCCAGGGCGCCGATCACCGCCAGACAGAGGGACAGCAGGATCGCGTACGCACGTCTCATCTCACACACGCTCCTCGAGGGGGGAAGGGCCGGTCCGGCCGTTCGGGATCCCGAACGGCATGTGACATCACGAACGTTGTGATCGCCGAAAAGGTAAGGGCGTGTTACGGGGAGGTCAACGGGTCTGACGAGACAAGGGAGAAAGCGATTTCCGACTGCCGGGTGTCCGGGGCCCGATTTCTGTTATCCGCGGCCCTCCGGACCGTCTCCGATCATGTGCGCACCCTTCTCCACACCACCGCAGCGGCCGTCGGCGCCCTGACCGCCCTGCTGGCCTCAGCCCCTCCCGTCCTCGCCGCCGGCGCCCGGGACGTCACCGCCGACGTACTGGCCGACCGGGACGTGACCCTCACCGGCGACACGGTCGTCACCGTGCCGGCCGGGACGACGACGTACGACGGCGTCCTGCACGGCGAGGGCACGCTCACCGTGCGCGGCGGCGGCACCCTGGTCCTCACCAGGGACAGCGACTTCACGCTGCCGAAGTCCCGGCAGCGGCAGGTGGTGCGCACCCAGGGCGGCAACCACCCGTACACGACGGTCGCCCACCCCGACCCACCCGCGATCACGGTCGAGCGCGGTACCACCCTTCAGTACGGCACGGGCGGCGGCACCGGCCTGATCGGCCACTTCCCGTACAACACGCCCGGTTACCAGCTGAACCAGCTCAACATCCGGGTCGACGGCACCCTGCGGCTGTCCCTGACCCGCACCTTCAACATCGGCACCATCAGCGGCTCGGGCCTGGTGACCCAGCCCCGCAACATGTGGGGCACGCTGGACCTGGCGGGCACCCACCCCTTCTCCGGGGTCATCGACAACGGCACCGGGATGGCGGTCGGCCGCCCCGAGTACCCGGTGGCGCTGCCCAGCGCCCGCGCGATCCTCAACCAGGGCTCCTGGATCATCGACACCCCGCTCCAGCAGACGATCACCCTGCGCCAGGACTTCTACCAGCGCGCGTACGGCAGTGACGTCAACGTCCACTCGCGGCCGGGCAGCAAGGTGGTCCTCACCGGCCAGTACAGCTACAGCGACCGGGGCGGCGACACCGACCCGTCGCTCAACTGGAAGCCGATCGCCCACCAGTCGAACAAGAGGGGCACCAACATCGAGGGCGCCGACGTGCACTGGGGCGACGGGACGACCCACCGCATCTTCATGCCGGGGACCAAGGACACCGTCTACGTCAACCTGCACGAGGCGAGCGGCCGGCGCTCGAAGCTCACCTTCGACTACGACGGCCCGGTGACCCTGGGCGCCCCGATCGGCGGCGGCCGCTACCACGACACGCTGGCCGCCCCCGGCGCCGGGGACATCGTGATCGCGGGCACCCGCGGGAACGACGTGACCTTCGCCGCCGCCCAGGACTACGACGGCTCGACGACGATCCGCAACGGCGCGGTGCTGCGCCTGGGTTCGGGATCGAAGGGCGGCGACGGCTCGCTCCTGACCGGCACCGCACGCCGGCGCGTCGACGACGACGGCACCCTGGTCGTCCAGAACACCACCACCCCGGTCAGCCTGGCCCACATGAGCGGCTCCGGGTCCCTCGTGCAGTCGGGGACGGCCACCACCACACTCACCGGCAGCGCGGTGACCTACACGGGGACGACCACCGTCGGCCAGGGCACGCTCGCCCTGCGCTCCGGGGCGACGCTGGCACACAGCGAGGCCGTCCGGCTCACCTCGGCACGGGCCCGGCTGGACCCGGGCGCCGCGGGCCTGCGGGTGCTGACCACGCTCTCCGGGACGGGCACCGTCCTGGGGTCGGTCACCAACGACAGCCTGGTGACGAGCGGGCTGACGGTGAAGGGGGACTACGTTCAGCACAGGCGCGGCGAACTCGTTCTGCGGAAGGCGCCGTTGAAGGTGACGGGCCGCGTCGCCCTGGCCGGTGCCCTCGACCTGTCCGCCGCGGGCACCGCCCCGGCCCGCCGCATCACGGTGATCGACCACACCGGCAGGACCCCGACCACCGGTGCCTTCGACGGCCTCGCCGAAGGCACCGCGGTCGAACTGGCCGACAGGGTCTACCGGATCACCTACCGGGGAGGCGACGGCAACGACGTGGTGCTCGAAGCCGCGGCGAAGCCCGCCTCGACCAGCGCCGACACCACCGGCAGGGCCGGCAGCGCACCCACCGCGGCCCCGACGGTGACCACCGACAGCGCCGCCGACTCCAGGCAGGCCTTCGGCTGGTGGCCCTACGCCCTCGCCCTCGGACTCCTCGGCGGCCTGATGGTCCCGGCGGGCCTGCGTACCCAGCGCAACGGCCTGCGGCGGCGGAGCGGACGGCACTCCGCCTGACCGGCCGCCACGGGTGCGCGCGGGTGGACCGGGCCGCCGGGCCGCCGTTCTCGGTCTGCCGGACCGCCCGGCCTTCGAGTGACGTCGGGCCCGGCCGGTGCGACGGCCGTCATGGCGGTTCCGGTGCCCGGTCGACTAGCGTCGGGGGTATGACCAGCGACAACTCCCCCAGCCTCGCCGACGCCCTCGCCACCGGGACGGTCGTGCTCGACGGCGGCATGTCCAACCAGCTGGCGTCCGCCGGGCACGACCTGAGCGACGAGCTGTGGTCGGCGCGGCTGCTGGCCGACCGGCCCGACGCGATCAGCGACGCGCACCTCGCGTACTTCCGGGCGGGCGCCGATGTCGCGATCACCGCCAGCTACCAGGCCACGTTCGAGGGCTTCGGCAAGCGCGGGATCTCGCACGAGGAGGCCGCGCGGCTGCTCGCGCTGAGCGTGGAGCTGGGGCGCGACGCGGTACGGCGGGCTCGGGCGGAGGGGATCGTACGGCCGTTGTGGGTCGCCGCCTCGGTCGGGCCCTACGGGGCGATGCTCGCGGACGGCTCCGAGTACCGGGGGCGGTACGGGCTGAGCGTCGACGAGCTGGAGCGGTTCCACCGGCCGCGGCTGGAGGTGCTGGCCGGGGCGGGGCCGGACGTGCTGGCCCTGGAGACCGTGCCGGACGCGGACGAGGCGGCGGCGCTGCTGCGGGCGGTGCGGGGGCTGGGCGTGCCGGCCTGGCTGTCGTACAGCGTGGCGGGCGGGCGGACGCGGGCGGGGCAGCCGCTGGAGGAGGCGTTCGCGTCGGCGGCCGACGCGGACGAGGTGATCGCGGTCGGGGTGAACTGCTGTGCGCCGGAGGATGTGGACCGGGCGGTGGAGGTGGCGGCGCGGGTGACAGGGAAGCCGGTGGTCGTCTATCCCAACAGCGGAGAGGTGTGGGACGCGGGGGCGCGGGCGTGGACGGGTCGGTCGACGTTCGCCGCCGAGCAGGTGGAGGGGTGGCGGGAGGCGGGGGCCCGGTTGATCGGGGGGTGCTGCCGGGTGGGGCCGGAGGCGATCGCCGGGATCGCCCGGGTGGTCTGAGGAGCGCCGGGGCGCTGGGGAGGTTCGCCGTCGGGGTTCGGACGGTGGGCGGCCGCGGGCCCGGTGGGGGCTGGTCGCGCAGTTCCCCGCGCCCCTTTCGGGGCGCTGTGACGGGGCGCTAAGGTCCCCGTGGGAACCGGTTGGTGGGGGTGGGGTTGACCAGGAAGAGCGGGGCGGGCGGGCGGAGCACCGTTCGCGATGTCGCCGCGCGCGCCGGAGTGTCCGCGTCCACCGTGTCCCGAGTGCTCGGCGGTGAGTACCCCGTCAGCGCGGCCACCCGTACCCGCGTCCTGCGGGCCGTCCGCGAGCTGGACTACGTCGCCGACGCCCGGGCCAGGGCCGTCGCCGGGGCAGGTACGCCCACGCTCGCCTTCGTGCTGGAGGACATCACCGGGCCGTCCTTCGCACACATGGCGTACGGCGTGGAGCGGGAGGCGGCGCGGCTCGGGCATCTGTCGCTGGTGTGCAGCACCGACGGCGATGTGCGGCGGGAGCTGGAGTTCATCGAGATGATGCGCGCCCAGCGGGCCGCCGCCGTGATTCTGGTCGGCGGCGCGGCGGACACGCCCGAGTACCGGGAGCGGACCCGCCGGGTCGCCGACTCGCTCGCCGCTGCCGGGTCGCGGCTCGTGCTGTGCGGGCGGCCGCCGCTCGGGCCCGGCGCGCCGGTGACCGTCATCGAGTACGACAACGAGGGCGGCGCCTACGCCCTGGTCGCCCACGTCCTCGCACAGGGGCACCGGCGGGTGCTGTTCCTCGGCGGGAAGCCGGACCACACGACGGCGATGGGGCGGCAGCGGGGATATCTGGCCGCCCACCGGGCCAGGGGTGTCGAGCCCGACCCCGCGCTGCTGCTGCACGGCGACTTCACCCGGGACTCCGGGCACCGGCTGATGCGGCAGGCGCTCGCCCGGGGGCTGGAGTTCAGCGCGGTGATCGCCGCCACCGACATGGTGGCGGCGGGGGCGCTGACCGCGCTGCACGAGGCCGGCCTGGCGGTGCCGGGCGACGTGTCACTGGCCGGGTACGACGACATACCGTTCGCCCGCGATCTGCGCCCGGCCCTGACCACCGTGCACGTGCCCTACGAGGAGCTGGGGCGGCTCGCCGTACGGACCGCGCTCGGGCACGGCGGGGAGTCGGCCGACGAGCACCTGCTCCTCGGCACGCATGTGGTCGTACGGGACTCAGTGGCGGCGTACGGCGGCCACTGAGCGGCGCAGCCGGCGTACCGCCAGGGCCAGTTCGGCCGTTCGCTCGGGGTGCGGCGGCCCGCCGGGGGTCCAGAGGGCGAACTCCTCGTCCCGCAGGCCGGACACGGTGCGCGGCTCGCCGTCGCCGAGGACCCGGACCGGGCGGGTGTCGTCCCACGGCTGCCAGCCGGGGTCGCCGGTCGTGACGAAGCGGACCCAGGCGCCGTGCAGGGTGTCGGCGAGGTCCTGCGGGGGGCCCTCGCCGGCCAGCCGGGCCGAGTCGGGCGTCTGCCCGGTGTCGAAGACGAAGCCCAGTTCCAGGGCGTGGCAGGCACCGAGGCCGGGGCGGCGGGAGGGCCAGGCGAACTCGTAGAGGTAGGAGGAACCGGGGCGGGCCTCGGCCAGCCGGCGCAGCGGGCGGCGGAGCAGGTGGTCGGTGACCATCTGGCCGACGATCTCGGCGGGGCCGGCCTCGGGGTGCAGGGCACGGTAGCCGCGCGGCACCTCGTGGCCGACGTGGCAGCGGGCCATGGCACCGGCGAGGGCGACCGGGCCGAGCCGGTCGATGTGGTCGACCAGGCCGCCGGGGACCAGCCAGAGCCGGTACTCGTCGCGGGTCCAGCCCATCAGGAGGTCGACGCCGATGGCCGCCTCGCCGTCGAGGAGGGCCTGGAGCGGCTCGCGGGGGACGAGATCGCCGTCGACGACGATCCCGAAGGCGGGGCCGCCGAGGACGGGGCTGCTGAGCCGGCCCACCTCGGCCTGGGTGCGCAGCAGCAGCCCGCGGTCCACCTCGGCGAAGGCCTGGGCGGTGGCGGGGATCCTGAGGCGGCTGGCCATCCGGCGGACCATGCGCCGTACCTTGTCCCGTTCCGCGGCCTCGGGCGGACCGCTCTGCAGCACGGCCCGGTGGATCAGGCCCTGGGCCTGGGGTGCGGCGAGCAGGGCGCCGGCGCTGATGGCGCCCGCGGACTGGCCGCACAGGGTGACGCGGGCCGGGTCGCCGCCGAAGGCCGCGACGGTGTCGTGGACCCAGCGCAGGGCGGCGAGTTGGTCGCGCAGGCCGGGGTTGGGAGGGGTGTCGGGAAACAGTCCGTAGCCCTCCACGCCCAGCCGGTAGTTCGCCGACACGAAGACGACCCCGTCACGGGCGAACGCATGCCCGTCGTACACCGGTACGGCGGAGGATCCTCTGGTCAGGGCGCCGCCGTGCAGCCAGACGAGGACCGGGAGGCGGGCGCCGGGGCCCGGCTCCGGGGTCCACACGTTGAGGTTGAGGCAGTCGTCGCCGGGGACCACCGGGTCGGACAGGTACTGCGCGAACGCCTCCGAGTACGGCGGTTTGGGCGCCGTCGGCCCGAAGGCGCCCGCGTCCCGGACGCCGTCCCAGGGCTCGGGCGGCACGGGCGGACGGAACCGGTGCTCCCCGAAGGGCGGGGCGGCGTAGGGGATTCCCCGGAACACCGCGACCCCGTGCTCCCATCTGCCGCGCACCGCCCCGTACGGGGTGCCGGCCACGGGCCCCGCCGGGTCCCTCCGGTCTGCCGTCATCCGCCCACCAGCTCCTCCCGCCGCGGGTACCAGTACGCCGGTACGACAAGAGCATCACATCCGCTCCGGGTATTCCGGCACACACGGCGGTCGGGTGGCTACGCGCGGCTACTTGGCGTACATCAGGGTGCCGAAGCCGAGCTGGTCGTAGCCGCCGCTGTCGGAGCCGTAGTCACCTCCGCCGCCCTCGGGGGCGACCAGGTCGTAGTACATGGCGGAGATGTACTTGTCGTCGAGGCCGAGGCGCCGGTTGTAGTGGAAGTGGAGCATCGCCCAGACCGGGCGGATCTGGCCGCGGGAGGAGGCCGAGATCGCGGTCTGGGACGACTGGGCGCAGCTCTGCCCGGTGCCCCAGGTGTAGGTGGTGAAGGGGACGTCGTCGCCGATGTTGTACTTGGCGACGTACTGGGCGGCCTTCATGAACCGCCGGCTGTCGTAGGAGTACAGGTCGTCGCCCTGGTTCCAGGCCATCTCGCAGACCGCGCCCATCTGCCCCATGCCCATCACGGTGTGGCCCTGGTCGCGGCCGGACTCCTGCCACTGGCCCAGCGCGTAGCCGTCGGAGTCGGTGTACAGGTAGGGCACCGCGTTGCCGATGGAGCCGTTGCCGGCGCCCGACTTGAAGTAGGTGACGGCCTGGTCGTACTTGGCGGCGTCCTCGTTGAGGATCCCGATGGCCAGGACCGAGGCCATGTTGCACAGGTCCCAGTTGGCCCAGTAGTTGGTGATGCAGGCGTCGTTGTGGTTGGTCAGGAAGCTGTTGTTGAGCGGGTAGAAGACGTTCGCCAGCAGTTCCTGGGCGGCGGCGAGGTCGAAGCCGTCGTAGTCGCGCAGCAACTCGCAGGCGTTGGCGAACTGCCAGCCGTAGAGGCCGGCCGCGAGAAACCGGTCGGCGTCGCCGGTGACCGTGGTCAGTGTCGTGGACCAGGCGTTGAGGATGTTCGCGGCGCACTCGGCGTTGGCCTCGGTGCCGCCGACCTGCCAGCGCAGGGCGTTCTGGTAGGCGGCGGCGAGGTCGCCGTAGAGCAGGCTGTAGTTCTGCCCGGTGCCGCCGCGGACGATCGTGGCGGTGGCCCGGTCGGTCCAGGTCGACTGGGAGTGGGAGTTGGCGGTCAGCCTGTTCCAGCCGGACAGCCAGGGATCGGTGCCGGCGGCGACCCGCACCCTGGCCCGGTTGATGTCTCCGGCGTTGTGCAGCATGCCGGGGTGGGTGAAGGCCGAAGGTGCCGCGTCGGCCACCCGGGGGGCGGTGACCGAGGCGGCGACGGCGAGTGCGGTGGCGGACTTCAGGACCGTGCGGCGGCTCGGTCCGCCGGTGTCCGGCCGGGGTTGTTCGCGGCGGCTCATCGCGATGGTTCTCCTTCGGTGGGGGGAGCTCAGGTGAGTGCGACGCTCACCTCTTCGAACTGCGCGGTGCCGAGGGCCTGCGGGGCGCGCGAGCACACCACGAGGCCCACGTGGTAGGGGGCGTCGCCGAAGGCGGGGATCGCGCCCGTGGCGAGCGTGGTCCAGGTGACACCGGCATCGGCGGAGACGGCGGCGGCGAAGGCGGTCCCGGTGCGCCTCAGCCGCAGCAGCAGGGGCAGTTGGACGGCGGTGGTGCCGGTGAAGGCGGAGGCACCGGCGACGGTCGGCCGCAGCATGAGCTGGGCGGTGCCGCCGCCGGTGACGATCAAGCCGGCCGCCTGGTCGAACGGCGACAGCGACTTCGTCATCAGCAGGCCGACCCGGTCGGCGGTGGCTCCGGAGCGGGAGACGAGGCGGGCGGTGAGCTCGCAGTCCCCGGTGACCTGCTGTCGTACGAACTGGCCGGTCATCCCCTGGCTGTTGGCGTTCAGGTCGAGGCCCGCGCCCCGCACGGTGAAGGTGCCGTCGTGGTACGACGTGCTGCCCTGCGTGGTGACGGCGACCACGCCGAGCGTCCCGAAGGCGCGGTCGTCGAGCACGGTGTCGCCGAGGTCCCCGTAGGTCCACGGACCCGGTGGCGCCGTGCCGACCGTGAGCGCGAGGGTGCCGGTCGCGGTCCCGGAGGCGTTGGCCGCGGTGGTCGTGACGGTGAACTCGCCCGTTCCGGTGGGGGTTCCGGAGATCAGACCGGTGCGCCGGTCGATCCGCAGCCCGCCGGGCAGCCCGTCCGCCGTGAACAGCACGGGCTCGTGCGAGGCCCGCAGCAGTCGCCGGAAATCGTCGCCCTGGTTGGCGAACGCGGCGGAGGCGGAGGTCAGTCGGGGTGCCGCCGGGGTGGGCATCGCAGCCTGCGCGGGCACCGAATGCGGCCCGTGGCCACCGGCGTTGGTCTTCACGACCGTGTAGTGGTACGTCGTTCCCGGCGTCCCGGTCGGGTCGGTGTACCGGACGCGGGTGCCGAAGCCGACCGGGCCGACGCCGGTGGCGAGGGTCCGGTACGGTCCGTCGGCCCGGGGCGCGCGCAGCACCGTGTAGCGGGCGGACAGGTCCGGGTCGCTCCAGGCCAGCTCGACGGCGTCGGCACCGGTGCCGGCCCGCAGGTCGGTGGCGGTGCGGACGGGACGCGGCACGCACCACACCGCGCCGGACGCGGAGACCACGGTGACGTTGTCGAAGGCACCGGTGCCGGTCCCGGCGTAGTCCTCGTCGACGCCCAGACCGGAGGTGAGCACCAGGCCTGCGTACCCGGTGCGTCCCAACTCGACCGCCGTGGAGCCGACTTCGGTCCAGTGGACGCCGTCGGGCGAGATGGCGCCCGTGCAGCGCGTGCCCTTGCGGGTCACACGTACCCAGTAGGGCGCCCGCAGCCGGTAGCCGTCGCCCGCGCCCTCGACCCAGGGCGCCTGCAGCGGGGTCGCCGACTCGGGCAGCGCGCCGAGGTCGGAGAGCGGGAAGGCCGCGTTCACGGTGATCGCCTGCTGCTGGGTGGGCGGCACCGGCGTGCTGCCGGTCGCGGAGACCTCCGCACCGGCCGTCGGCCGTACCGTCCACACCCCGCTCCAGGTGTGCAGCGGCAGCCCCTGGACCAGCATCGAGGCGTGTGCCGCGGCCGCGTCGAGGGAGGCCCGGACCGTGACGCCGATCTTGGAGTACTGCGAGCTGAGCGGCCACACGATCCGTGCGGTGACCGTGCCGTCGCCGCGCAGCGGAAGGTGGACGAGGCGACAGGTGTCGTCGGTGCCGCTCGCCTCCAGGACGAAGCGCTCGCCGTCGAAGGCCGCGGAGCCGGGGATCCTCACGTCCCCGACGTCCTGGGTCGCCCAGGGCCCGGGGAGTCCGGCGGAGGCCGCCGCCCAGGTCGAACTCCCGCTTTCGCCGAGCGGGTTGGCGGCGGTGACGGTGTAGTAGTACGTCCGTCCGGCCCGCACGCCCCGGTCGGTGTACGTCGGCTGTCCGACCCCGGAGGCGATCTCCTCGTACCGGCCGTCCGGGGTGCCCGACCGCAGGACCGTGTACGAGTCGGCCCAGGTCGACGGAAGCCAGGTCAGGCTGACGGACCGGTCCTCCCCCACCGCCGTGACGCCGGCCGGAGGCGACGGCACGGTCGGCGCGGTCGCCGTCGCACCGGCGTAGGCGAAGGTGCCCCAGCTCGGCAGGTCGTCGTTGCTGCCCTCGACGACCCGGGCGCCGCCGCTGCCACGGAAGACGGCGTTCTTCGTGTACGGGGCGTCGAGGCCGCGCACGCCCGCGTAGTGGGCGTACGCCATCTCGTAGATCGGCGGCAGGGTGCCCCGCGAGGTGGCCGAGACGGTCAGCTTGATGTACTTGCCGGTGCGGTCGATGCGGGGGACGAAGGGGACGTCGCCGCCGAGGTTGTAGCGGGCCGCGTACTCGACGTTGGCGAGGATGCGGTTGCCGTCGAAGCCCCAGAGGTCGACGCCCTGGTTCCAGGCGACCTGCGCGGCGTCGGCGAGCAGGCCGACCGCGAGCTGTTCGTGGCCCTGGTCCCGGCCGCTCTCCTGGCCCTGGCCCGCGTCGGTGACGATGCGGTGCGGGACGCTGCCGTTGCCCGCACCGGCCGCGGCGAAACGCAACGCGTCCTGGAAGAGCGTGGGTTCCTCGCAGAACACGCCGATGGCCAGCAGGGACTGGAGGGACGTCAGGTCCCAGTTGCCGTTGGCGTAGAGCGTGTAGCAGGAGAGGGCCGGATACCAGACGCGCAGGAAGGACTCCTCGCAGCGCGCGATGCCGGCCTCGCTCCAGCCGTCGTAGCCGGTGTGGCGCAGGAGTTCGGCCGCGTTGACGAACTTGAAGGCCTGGAGACCGGCGCCGAGCGGGCCGTCGGCCCCGGTGACCGCGGTGAGGGAGGCGGACCAGGCGTCGAGGATGTCGCGGGCCTTGTCGGCGTGTGCGGTGTCGCCGGTGACGGCCCAGATCAGGGCGTTCTGGTAGGCGGCGGCCGAGTCGGCGACCGCCTGGCTCTGGTAGTTGGCCGGGCCGCGGCCCCAGGTGGTGATCTGGCCCGTGTTCTGGACGGTGTAGGTGCTGGCGGAACGGGCGTGGGCCGCGAGTGCCAAGTAGCCGTCGTAGACGGGGGACTGCTGGGCGGCGACCGCGGCCTTCATCCGGTCGAGGTCGTCGGCGGAGTGCAGCAGGCCGGGGTGGGAGAAGGCCACTGCGCCCTGGTCCTGTTCCTCGGCCGCCGCCCGGCCGGGCACGAGCAGCCCGCTCGCCCCCGTAGCCAGCAGCAGGGCCGCGGTACCGCCGAGGAATCCCCGGCGGCTCAGCGGACCCGGTGTACTCGACTCCGGTTCGACCGCGCCCTGAAGGGTTCCAGCGGAGTTCTGTGCGGGGATCGTCATGACGCCGCGGCCGCCTCGGCCTCGGCAGTGGTGAGGAACTTCAGGTTGGTGACGTGCTCGTTGGAGAACCACTGGATCTCGTCCGTGGTGTAGTACCAGCTCGGCTTCTTCATGGAGTCGGCGATGACGACGCCGTTGATCACCAGGTTCTCGAAGGTGACGTCGGTGATGGCGTGTTCGGCGTCGTAGCCGAGGAGGAGCGACGGGCCCGCATGGGTGCCCGTGTAGGTGAGGTTCTTGACGTAGACGTTCTCGATGCCGCGGCCGACCGAGGTGTTGTACTTCGTGTTGTACATGACCTTCATGTAGATGACCTGGCCCCAGCGGAAGTCCTCGATCCGGACGTCCTCGATGCGCACGTTCCTGATGAGGTTGGAGTCGCCGGGGTTGAGGGCGATGCAGCCCTGGTAGTTCATCTGGGGTTCGCGGTGGTCGAGGATGTCGATGTTGCGGATGACCAGGTTCTCGATGGTCTCCGGGGCGTCGGTGTTGCCGTGCGTGCCGATGTTGACCGGGTGGGCGACGTCGGCCCACAGGGAGCAGTTCTGCACGGTGATGTCGCGGGTGTCGCCGTAGTAGTCCCAGCGGTGGGCGTAGATGGCGATGCAGTCGTCGGAGTTGCGCAGGAAGCAGCCGTCGATGAGGACGTCACTGGAGGAGAAGATGTCGATGCCGTCGCCGTTGCCCTTGGAGCTGAAGCCGCGGACCTTCCTGATGCGGACGTTCCGGGCCTCGCCGAGGGTGGTGATGTAGTTGCCGGGATTCATGATGATGACGTCCTCGACCCGGATGTCACTGCTGCCCTCGCAGAGCACGCCCTGGCCGGAGCTCGCCCAGATCATGCCGTGGCCCCTGAGGGCGGCCTTCTCGACGTCCTTGAAGTAGACGGTGGCCTTGAGGACGGCGCCGCCGGCGAGGTACACGGTCTTGCCGCTGGGGACGGTGAGGACACCGCCGGTCACGGTCTGCAGGCCGGGGCCGAAGTAGATGACGTCCGGGTCGTCGGCGGCCGGGACGTGGTGCTCGACGCGGTTGGTGACGAGGTGCAGGCAGTCGAAGATCTCGTCGTTGATCTGGACGACCAGGTCCTTCGGCTCGTCGAGGGTGAACCGCAGGGTGTCGCCGAGGAGTTCGGGCGTGATGCCGTACGAGTCGGGTCTCACCCGGGCCTTGGTGGTGCCGCCCTTGAGGTAGGTCACCTCGACCTCGACGGAGCACTGGAAGTCGAAGTACGCCAGGGAGGAGTTGTAGACCTTGCCGGAGCCGGTGGTGGCGTTGATCTCCTCCAGCTGCGGCCGGTAGATGTCGAGGGTCTGCCAGTCGCCGTCGGGGGCGGTACGCACCCGTACCTGGAAGCTGGTGTTGGTCGGTACGGCGGACGGACGGGGGTAGGTGACCAGCTTCGGGCGGGGCCCGGCGTCGTCGGCGTGGGCGGCGGTCGCGGTCAGGCCGCCCGAGAGCCCGGCGGCAAGCGCGGTGGCGCCCGCGGCTTGCAGGGCGGTGCGGCGGGAGAAGGGCGCGGTCATCGGTGACTCCTTGCAACAGGTCTGCGGGTGGGGCTGCTTGAGGCCGGACGTCGACAGGCCGCGGCCCGGCGGCCGGTGACGGGGGTGTCGGCCGAGGAGACGTGGCTGGTCATCACGGCGACCGCGAGGGGGAAGCGGCCGCTGGACAGCAGGAGCTGCGGCGCGCTGCGGTCACCCCGGGTCCAGTTCCTGGTCCCCCGGGGCCGCGGCAGTGAGGGCCTCGGCCCTGCCCCTCGCGGTGACGGTCTCGCCCGAGCCGTCGGTGAAAGAGCCGCGCCGGCGGACCGGGGCACGGGCACGCGTCTGCATGGGCTACCCACTCTCTGGACGGAGGAGACCGGATGTCGGCTCGGTTGGCAACCGGTTGCTATGGGCGGTGAGGGGAGCTTCAACCCGTAGGAGAGCATCGTCAAGAGGCGCGACAAACTTTCGAAACCGTTCGGCAGCAACCGGTTGTCCATGCCTACCGGTTGCTGCGCACAGACCGTTCGACCGACCGTACGTCGAAAGATTCCGACTCATACCCCTTGCTGGGAGTGGCCGGGCCGTCCTACTGTCCCGTGGAAACCGGTTTCTAAGGCATTGCCGAGCCGCCGCCCTCCATCCCGAGAGCGCCCACCTCCGAAGGAACACGGTCAATGAACTCCACCAGGTTGGTCCGCGCCGCGATCGCGGGTCTCGCGCTGACAGGTCTGCTCTCCGCCTGCGGCGGATCGGACTCCGGCTCCGGCGGCGCCGACTCGGCCTCCGGCCCGGTCACCCTGCCCTTCTGGGGCTGGGCGAACGGCCAGGACGCCGTGGTGAAGGCGTTCAACGCCGCGCACAAGGACGTCCGGCTGAAGTACACGAAGGTCACCGACCAGCTGACCATGCAGAAGCAGCTCACCAACGCGGTGAAGGCGGGCAACGCGCCCTGTCTGGTGCAGAACACCGCCGAGTACGTCACGAGCTGGGTCGCCCAGGGCGCCCTCGCCGACATCACGAAGTACGTCGGGTCGGCCGAGGGCAAGTTCAACTCCGGTTCCTGGTCGGCCGCGCAGGTGCAGGGCAAGCTGTACGGCGTCCCCACCAGCTCCGCGCCGAACTTCACCATCTACCGCACGGACATCTTCCGGAAGTACGGCCTCAAGGCCCCCACCACCTGGGACGAGTTCATCGCGGCGGGCAAGGTCCTGAAGAAGCACGGCATCAGGATCACCAACTATGCCGGTGAGGACCCCAGCACCCTGGAAGTGCTCTCCATGCAGGCGGGCGCCCACTGGTACGCGATCGACGGCGACTCCTGGAAGGTGGACTTCCAGGACCCGGGCACGCTGAAGGCCGCTGCCGTGATCCAGCAGATCATCGACAACGGCCTCGATTCCACGCTGTCGTTCGCCGACTACGCGGCCGTACAGCGCAACTACGACAGCGGCGGCACCGCGACCCGGCAGATCTCCACCTGGCAGATGGCCGGCATGGTGCAGAACTTCACCAAGTCCTTCGGCAAGTGGGCCCTCGCCCCCTGGCCGGCCTTCACCGGCGAGGCCGCGAAGACCCCGGCCGGCACCAACCTCACCGGCAGCGTCACCCTCGTCACCAAGCAGTGCGCCCACCAACAGCAGGCCGCCGAGGCCGCGTTGTGGATGTCCACGGACACCGGCGCGGTGCGGACGATGGCCAGCCCGACCACCGGAAACGGCGTGATGCCCGCCCTCGCCGACAGCAGCAGCTACGTCGACGAGGCGATCTCCCAGAAGCTGCTCGGCCCCAACTACACCCCGGCGAAGAAGGTCGTCACCGACAGCCTGAGCACCGTCACCACCGACTGGGCCTTCGGCCCCGACTGGACCGCCATGTTCACCGAGTTGCAGAGCGGCTGGGCGAAGGTGGTCAGCAAGCAGCAGAAGGTCACCGACCTCCTCGCCCACATGCAGCAGTGGACGGTCGCCGACCTGAAGTCCCGCGGCATCAGCGTCAAGGGCTGAGGCAGGCATCGGGATGGTCCGCTCCCAGCGCTGGAAGGGCGCCGCCTTCACGGTGCCCTTCCAGCTCGGCTTCGTCTTCCTCTACCTGATCCCGATCGGGTACGCCGTCCACGAGTCGCTGTACCGCTCCCGGTCCTCCGGCCTCGGCCTCGGCGGCACCACCGACACCTTCTCCGGCCTCGCCAACTACCGCCAGGGCCTGACGGACCCGGCGTTCCTCGACTCGGTCCTGCGCGTGCTGCTGTTCGCCTGCGTCCAGATCCCCGTGATGCTCCTCGTCAGCCTGCTCCTCGCGCTCTTCCTGGACACGCTGACGTCCCGGGCGGCCGGCCGCTTCCGCATCCTGCTCCTGGTCCCCTACATGATCCCGGGGGTGGTCGCGGCGATCGTCTGGATCAACCTCTACAGCCCGGACGTCGGCCCCCTCACCTCCCTGGGCAAGGTGTTCGGCCTCGACTGGAACTTCTTCGCGCCGTCGATGGTGTGGCCGGCCATCGGCAACCTGCTCACCTGGCACGGCATCGGCTACAACATGGTAATCATCTACTCGGCGCTGCAAGGGGTCCCGCGTGAGCTCTTCGAGGCGGCCCGGCTGGACGGCGCCTCGGAGTCCCGCATCGCCCTGAGCATCAAAGTCCCCTACGTCCGTGGCGCGTTGGTGCTCACCGGCATGCTGTCGGTCATCCAGATGCTCCAGATCTTCAACGAGCCGGCGCTGTTCCGGAACGTCACACCCCAGACGGTCGGCGACAGCTTCACCCCGATCATGGTGATCTACAACCAGGCGTTCAACGCGGGCAACTACCACTACGCGGCGGCCCTCTCGGTCCTGCTGGCCCTGATCCTCGGCGTCGCCTCGTTCCTCTTCTACCGGCTGACCTCGAAGGAGGCCGACTGATGGCACTCACCGAGGAGCGCACCCGCACACATCCCGTCCGCCGCGTCAACAGGCCCGATCCGGCGGCTCGTTCCCGGGGCGGCCAGCGCTTCCTGCTCATCGGCCTCGCCCTGGCGAGCGCGTACAGCCTCTTCCCGGTGTGGTGGCTGATCGTCGCGGCGACGAAGGACCGCACCGCCCTGTACCAGAGCAACGGCCTCTGGTTCTCCGGCTGGCACCTGTGGGCCAACCTGCACCAGCTGTTCACCTACGAGAACGGCATCTTCCTGCGCTGGACCGCCAACTCCTTCCTCTACGCCGGAGTCGGCTCCCTCGGCGGCACCCTGATCGCCCTCGCCACCGGCTACGGCCTCGCCCGCTTCCGGTTCCCGGGCCGCGACCTGGTGTTCGCGTGCGTGGTCGGTTCCTTCCTGGTCCCGATCGCCCTGCTGACCCTGCCCCTCTACCTCCTCTTCTCGAAGATCGGCCTGGTGGACACCCCCTGGGCGATGCTGATCCCCTGCCTGATCAACCCGTTCAGCGTCTACCTGGCGAAGGTCTACACCGAGGCCACCGTCCCCTACGAACTCCTCGAAGCGGCCCGTATCGACGGCGCGGGCGAACTGCGCATCTTCTTCTCCATCGTCCTGCGCATGATGACCACCGGCGGTGCGACGGTCTTCCTGCTGGCCTTCGTCAACACCTGGAACGCCTTCTTCCTCCCCCTCACCGTGCTCCGCGGCGAGCAGAACTGGACCCTCAACCTGGGCCTGTACAACTGGTCCGGCAAACGGCTCGAATCCGGCGTCGACCTGACCGGCCTGGTCCTCACCGGCGCCCTGCTGTCCATCGTCCCGATGGCCGTCATGATGATCGCGATGCGCCGCTACTGGCGTTCCGGAGTCACCCTGGGAGCCCTCAAGTGACCGAGCTCCGCAACCCGGTGATCCGCGGCTTCGCCCCCGACCCCTCCCTGGTCCGCGTCGGCGACCTGTACTACCTCGCCAACAGCTCCTTCGAGTGGTTCCCGACGATCCCGATCCACCGCTCCCGCGACCTGGCCCACTGGGAGTACGCGGGCCATGTCGAGGGCGCGGCCCCCGGCGGCTCGCTCGCCGGCGTCCCCGACTCGGGCGGCATCTGGGCCCCGTCCCTGAGCTGGGACGGCGAGCGCTTCTGGGTGGTCTACTCGATCGTCCGCTCGGTCGGCACCCCGTACTTCGACGCGGACACCTACGTCAGTACGGCCCCGGACGTGTCCGGCCCCTGGAGTCCCCCGCGCCGCGTCCCGAGCCATGGCTTCGACCCCGCGCTGCATCACGAGGAGGGGCGGCTGTGGCTGCTCAACCTCCAGAACGACCACCGTCCGGGCGGCCGGCGCTTCGCGGGCATCGTCGCCACCGAACTGGACCGGGAGACCCTCACCCCCGTCGGCACCACCCACCTCCTGCTCCAGCACGACCGGTTGGTCGAGGGCCCGAAGCTGCTGAAGCGGAACGGCTGGTACGTCCTGGTCCTCGCGGAGGGCGGCACGGGCTTCGAGCACGGGGTACGGGTGGCTCGGAGCAGGAACCTCACGGGCCCGTACGAACTCGACGAACGCCCGCTGATGACGGCCCGGGACGACCCCGAGTGGCCGCTGCAGAAGGCGGGACACGCCGAGTTGGTGGAGACACCGGAGGGCGAGTGGTTCCTGAGCCACCTGGCGGCCCGCCCGCTCAAGACGCCGGAAGGCCCACGATGCCCACTCGGCCGGGAGACGGCCATCCAGGCGGTGACCTGGGACGCGGAGGGCTGGCCGAGACTCCGGCAGGGAAACGCCCGTCCGACGATCACAGTCGAGGTACCAGACGCCGAACCCCCTGCTTTCTGGGGCGCGGGGAACTGCGCGAGAAGCCCCCACCCACCCGCACCCGACAACGCACCCCCTTACTACACCCTCCGCTCCCCGGCCGCCCCCTCCTGGACAGACCCCACCAGCCGCCCCGGCCGGCTACGCCTCCGCGGCCACCACGGCCCCGACTCCCTCTGGTCCCACCACCTCCTGGCCCGCCGCATCACCGAACACCACACCGAGGCCCAGGTCACCCTCCAGGCAAACCCGACCACCTTCACCCAGTCCGCCGGCCTGCTCCTCTGGTACAACACCGCGGCCTACTACGCGCTGGACCTCACCTGGGCGGAGCCGGAGGGCGAAGCACAGCACGGCCAGCAGTGGCAGCACACGGGCCGGACCGTGCTCGCGCTGACCACCCGCGACGAGAACGAGACCCGCCGGGCGGCTGTACAGGAGGTCGACGCGGACACCCCCCTCACCCTCGGCGTCACGGTCCACCGCGCCGAGGCCCAGTTCTGGTACCTCACCGACGGCACCCGCACCCCCGTCGGCCCGGCCCTCGACTTCACCCGCCTCTCCGACGACCACGGCACCCGCCTGCGCTTCACCGGAGCGATGGCCGCCATCCACGCCGTGGACCTCGTCGACGCCTCCTTCACCGCCGACTTCACCGATTTCCGGGTCATCTGCACATCCGTGTGACCCCGATCCTCTTGTTCGAAGTTTCGAAAGTCGCGCCGCCGGTGATCCGGCGAATTCCCAGGTCTTCACGCCGTGTTGACGCGCACCTATCGTAGGAAGCGCTTACTGCACGGCTTGCACGCAGACCGCGGAAGCAGCGTTGGCCGCAACTTTCGTTACTTTCGTTGGCCCAGAGGCGGGCCGGAGAGGCGGGTTCCCCATGGTCCGTACCGGGGGTACGAGCGTGGCGGCGGCCGGTCCGACGCTGGCGGTGGTGGCCCGCGAGGCCGGCGTCTCCGTGCCGACCGCGTCGAAGGTGGTGAACGGCCGGGACGACGTGGCCCCCGAGACCCGCCGCCGGGTCACCGAGGCCCTCGAACGCCTCGGCTACGTCCGCAGACCGCGGTTCGACGCCACCAAGGCCCCCGCGCTGATCGACCTGGTCGTGCAGGCGCTGGACAGCTCCTGGTCGGGCGCGGTGCTGCACGGGGTGGAGGACGCGGCGCACGAGGCGGGCCTGGAGGTCGTGGTGTCGGCGGGGCCGGTCCGGTCGCGGGCGGGCCGCCCGGAGCACGGCTGGCTGGACAAGCTCACCGCGCGCGGCTCCTCCGGGGTGCTGTTCAACCTGGCCGAGCTGACCCGGGCGCAGTACGCCTGGCTGGACCACCACCGCATCCCGTACGTACTGATCGACCCGGCCCATGAGCCCCCGGCGGGCGTGGTCTCCGTGGGGGCGGCCAACTGGCAGGGCGGGGTCACCGCGACCGAGCATCTGCTGGCCCTCGGCCATGAGCGGATCGCGGTGATCGCGGGCAGTCGGCGCCGGATGTGCAGCGGCGCCCGGGTGGCCGGCTACCGCTCGG
Source organism: Streptomyces fuscichromogenes (assembly GCF_014645815.1). GTDB lineage: Bacteria > Actinomycetota > Actinomycetes > Streptomycetales > Streptomycetaceae > Streptomyces > Streptomyces fuscichromogenes. The sequence continues at coordinate 203,491 of NZ_BMML01000020.1, forward strand.
CACTCGTCTCGGCGGGGCTGCGCCACCGGGGCGAGTACGTCCGGCACGCGGGCTTCGACGAGGAGACGGCCCGGCACCGTATGCACGAACTGCTCGACCTGCCGGAGCCGCCGACCGCCGTGTTCGTCTGCTCGGACCGGATGGCGCTCGGGGTGTACGCGGCGCTGGCCGAACGCGGGCTGCGGGTGCCGGCGGACATCAGTGTGGTCGGCTTCGACGACCTGCCCGAGGCGCGTTGGGGGACACCGGCGCTGACCACGGTCCGCCAGCCCCTGTCGGAGATGGCGGCCACGGCGCTGCGGCTGCTGGTGCGGCTGATGCACGGGGACCGCCCGGAGGGCACCCGGACGGAGCTGTCGACCAGGCTGGTGGTGCGGTCGAGCACGGCGGCCCCGCGGGCCCGTTCGGCCCTACGAGGGTGACCGCGCCCCTGTCAAGATCGTTTCCGGGGCATGAAACCCACCCTGCGCACCGTCGCGGCCTGCGCCCTGGCCGTGGCCGCCGTGGCCACCGCTCTGGGCACCGCCCAGGCCGGCCCCCTGACCCTCGCCCCGGCCCGCCGGCACGCCACGGCGGCCGTCCCGGCGGCCGACGAGCACGACCCGAAGGAGGACGTGGAACTGGACGAGAACGGCCGCCCGGACCTGAACGAGGACTGAGCCGGCGCGCCCCGTGCGGGGCGCGGGGAACCTCGCGGCCAGTCACGACGGCCCCGCGGTTCCCCACCGGCCGTCCCTCAGTCGTCGTCCTGCTGCGGCTCCCCGAGCATCGCCTGGATCGCGGCCACGGCGCTGCCGTCGTGGTCGCTGCCCGCCGTGCCGTGGCCGGCCTGGATGTTCGCCGTGCGGTCCACCTCCAGGATGGAGTCCGCGTGCGAGTTGTCCAGCACGGTGATCAGGCTGTCGGCCGCGTGCGCGGGGGCCGCGGCCGCGCCGAGCAGCGCCGCCGTGAGGGCGGCGGCGGTCCGCAACCGCGTCACACGCCCACGCCCTCGGGCTCGTCGAGCCGCTCCCGGGCGATGTTGCGTTCCAGCAGGGTGGTGGACGCCTTGACGCCGACGCCACCGGCCGCGTCGACCGACGGCAGCCGGCCGTCCGCGGCCCGCAGCTCGCCGAGCGCCGAGTCCATCGCCTCGTGCGCGGCGAACAGACAGGGCGTGGAGTAGATCGCGACGTCGACGCCGAGCTCGTCCAGTTCGGTGAGCGAGAGACGGGGCGACTTGCCGCCGGCGATCTGGTTGAAGAGCAGCGGCTTGTCGCCGACGACCTTGCGGATCCGGCGGATCCACTCCTCGCTGCGCACCCCGTCGACCAGGATCACGTCGGCGTCGGTGGCGGCGAGCCGCTCCGCGCGGTGCAGGATGTCGTGCTCGTCGGTGGCGTCCGTGCGGGCCACGACGACCAGGTCCTGGCGGGTCTCCAGGACCTTCTCCAGCTTGTCCAGGTACTCCTCCAGGGGCAGCACCTGCTTGCCGTCGGCGTGCCCGCAGCGGCGCGGCCGCTTCTGGTCCTCAAGGATCACCCCGGAGGCACCGATCCGCTCCAGCCCCTCCACGACATGGCAGGCGACCTCGGGGTCGACGTACCCGTCGTCGATGTCGACGAGGAGGTGGTGGTGCGGGAACGCGCCCCGCAGCCGCTGGACGAAGGCCACCATGTCGGGCCAGGCGATGAATCCGATGTCCGGCAGGCCGTAGTACGAGGCCGCGAAGCCGAAGCCCGATACGAACATCCCGTCGTAGTGTTTGGCCGCGATCGACGCCGAATACATGTCGTAGACGCCGATCAGCGGGGTGGTCCCGGGTCCGGCGATCTGTTCGCGCAGCTTCTTCCCGTAAGTCAAGGTCCGGCTCCTCCTGTGGGTGGGTGGCGCGGGCGGCACGATCGGCCGCCGCGTCTCGACAGCCCTTTGCCAAGACAAGAGCATCTCTAGATACGCACGTGACTATCTCCGTGCGCGACCTTTACTCACCCCATTGGCGGACGCGGTTCACCGGAGAAACGTCACTGGACCAGCCGTGCGGCCCAGGCCACACCCCCGTACAGGTGGGCCAGGAAGCCGGAATCCCGGTAGGCCGCACGGGCGTGACCGAGAGCGGTGTAGAACACCCGTCCGGCCCCCTGCTCCCGGCACCAGGCCAGCGGATGGTCCTCCCCCATCCCGCCCCCGGCGTACGACGTCTCGTCGGCGCGCAGCAGCACCCGCACCCGGCCGCGCGGGTTGTCGCGGAAGTCGTACCACTCGTCGGTGAGGTCCCAGACGGCGGGCAGGTGCCGGGTCGCGGGGTGGTCGTGGTCCTCGACCCGCGCCCGGCCCGGCTGGTACTCCGGGTGGCGGTCGAAGCGGGCACCGAGGAGTTCGCCGTAGTACGGCCAGTCGTACTCGGTGCAGGCCGCCGCGTGCACGCCTGCGAAGCCGCCGCCGGCCTCGACGTAGCCGGCCAGCCGGGCACGTCCCGCCGGGGTCAGTATCTCGCCGCTGGTGGAGAGGAAGACGACGGCCGCGTACCCGTCCAGGGGCTGTTCGAGGGCGGCGGGGTCCTCGGTGGCGTCGACGTCGAAGCCGGTGAACTGCCTTACGGCGGCGACGGCGTCGGGGATGGAGTCGTGGCGGTAGCCGGTGGTGCGGGTGTGGACGAGCAGTCGAGGGGCCATGTCCGCATGATCGCCCACGCCGGCACCGGTTCAAAGGCCCGGCGTCGGCACGCTGTTGTCGGGCGGGCCGCCGTCCCCGTTGGTCGGCAGGTCGCCGCGCCGCACCGGCTCGCCGTCGGTGAACTCCGGGTCGGGTGCGGGCAGCAGGGTGTCCAGTTCACCGGCGGTGGGGCGGTGGACGGCGCGCAGCGCCTTGCCCAGCACGGCGCCGGAGACCCCGCCCTCGCCCTCCAGCCACACCACGCAGTCCTTCTTCGTCACCTCGTACTCGTGCCGCCCCGCGGTGCGCGGCCGGTCGGTGTAGAGGTGGATGACGGCGCCGGTCCGGTCCGTGTACGCGGCGGAGAAGCCGTCGTCGCCCTGCACGCCGACGGACTGCCGGGCGAGGGTGAAGCCCGGCGCCCCGGTGGCATAGACCAGCTCCGGCGCTATCCCCAACGCCTTCGCCCTGGAAGCCAGTTCGGCCTGGTCGGCGGGGGTTCCGGAGGCTTCGGAGCCCGCCCTCTCGGTGCCGCAGCCGGTGAGCAGGGCGGCGGCGAGGAGCAGGGTCGGCAGGGCGCGCACGGCACGGGTCATCCGCCCATCGTGCCGCACAGGCGTTCCACAGGGGGACCGGGTTTCTTCCCGCCTGCGGGCACCGGGCCGGGGTGTCCGATTCCTTCAAGACCGGCGACCGGCGCCCGTCTACGGTGACGGCATGACTCCACGATTCGCCGTGCTCGGTCTCGTCACCTCGGACCTGACCGCGTCCCTCGCCTTCTACCGCCGCCTCGGCCTGGCCTTTGCACCCGGCGCCGAGGAACAGCCGCATGTCGAGGCCGAGTTGCCGGGCGGGCTGACCCTCGCCCTGGACACGGAGGAGACGATCCGGTCCTTCCACCCGGCCTGGCGGCCACCGGTCGGCGGCGGCCGGGTGGCACTCGCCTTCCGCTGCGACTCCCCCGCCGAGGTCGACGCGCTCTACGACGACCTGGTGGGCGCCGGGTACCACGGCGAGCTCAAGCCGTGGGACGCGTTCTGGGGCCAGCGCTACGCCGCGGTGCACGACCCCGACGGCAACGGCGTCGACCTGTTCGCCCCGCTACCCGCCGAGTAGCCCGGTCAGCGGCAGCCCCGCCAGCTCCCGTACGTCCCGGGCGAGATGGGGCTGGTCCGCGTAGCCCGCCCGGAACGCCGTCTCCCCCAGCGGGACCCCGGACCGGGCCAGCGCGAGCGCCCGCTGCATCCGGAGCACCCGGGCCAGCGTCTTGGGCCCGTAGCCGAAGGCGGCCCGACTGCGCCGGTGCAACTGACGGGCGCCGACCCCGAGTTCGTCGGCGACGGCCGCGACGGGCCGCCCCGCGCCCAGGGCTTCGACCAGCCGCCGCAGCGACGGGTCGCAGGGCAGCGCCCGTTCCAGGGCGATCTCCTCCAGCGCGGCGGCCGGATCGCCCGCACCCGCGACCCGGTCCCGCAGCCGCCGCACGTAGGCCGCCGGCCACAGGTCACCCAGTTCGACCCGCTGGTCGAGCAGTGCGTACGCCGGCACACCGAGGACGGCGGGCGCGGTACCGGGGTAGAAACGAAGGCCCACCCACACCCCCTGGGCGCCCTCGGTGACGTAGGCACGCGTATCGGGCCCGGCGACCAGCAGCCGCCCCTCGTTCCACAGCAGGTCCATGCACCCGTCGGGCAGCACCCGCCCGGCACCGCTCCCGTCGGGGCTGTTCACCCAGACGACAGCGCCAGAGACCCGGGACGCCCGCTCCTTGTACACGCAGGCCAGCGTATGCGCGCCCCTCAGGGGCGCGGGGCCGTGTCTGGCATGCGGCTGCCGCCGCGCGGACGCGACCAGCCACAGCGCACCCGCACCCCGCCCGCCACGCGCGCCCCGGCCACGAACCCGGCGTCGGCCCTCAGGCCTCCGGCTTGTGCGGCGGATGGCTGCTCTTCACATGCGTCCGCAACCTCGACGTGACGTCCTCCGGCGGCAGGAACCGGGACCACCGCTCCGGGAACTCCGACGGCATGTCGGGGTCGTCGGGGTCCCCCGGATCGGCCTCCCGTGCCGCGGCCGCGCGGGCCACGTACTCGGCGACCTGGGCCTCCCGCAGCCGCTCGTTGGCGGCGCGCGCCGCGGCCGTCGCGGCGGCCGGCCAGACCCGGTCGATCGCGGCGTTCACCGCGGCGCCGACCAGCACCGCGAAGGCCGCCACGCCGATCCACAGGAGCACGGCGACGGACGCGGCGAGGGAGCCGTAGATCGTCGCGCCCTCGATGGTGTTGGTCAGGTAGATGCGCAGCAGGAAGCTGCCGAGCACCCACATGGCCAGCGCGACCAGGGCGCCGGGCACGTCCTCGATCCACGGGGAGCGCACCGGTACGGAGACGTGGTAGAGCGTGGTCAGGAAGACGATGGACAGGACGATCACGACCGGCCAGTACAGGACCTGTACGAGCGTCTCCGACCAGGGCACGATCCGGACCACCGCGTCCGGCCCGGCCACCATCAGCGGGAGCGCCACCGAGCCGATCAGCAGCGCGGCGACGAAGAGCAGGAAGGAGACGATCCGGGTCTTCACGATGCCCCGGACACCGTCGAGGCCGTACATCACGGTGATCGTGTCGATGAAGACGTTCACCGCGCGGGAGCCCGACCACAGGGCGAACAGGAAGCCGATGGAGATCACGTCGGGACGGCCGCCGCGGACCACGTCGTGCAGGATGGGCTGCGCGATCTCCCTGACCCCTTTGTCGGACAGGACCGTGCGGGAGGCGTTCAGGAGGTTGGTCTCCAGGCTGGCGATGGTGTGGGCGCCGGTCCAGTCGTCGACGTAACCGAGCAGTCCGATGAGGCTGAGCAGCAGCGGCGGAACGGACAGCAGGGTGAAGAAGGCGGCCTCGGCGGCGAGGCCGAGGATGCGGTACTCCATGCAGGAATTGGTGGTGTCCTTGACCAGCAGCCAGGCCGTCCTGCGCTTGGAGACGTTCCGGTAGAGGGCTCTGGCCCGGTGGAGCCGGCCGGAGGGCCGCTCGGGGGTATCGCTTGCTGGCTGCACGCCCTAACGGTATCCGCCGTCCGGGGCCGTCCTCACCTCACGGGGCCCTGGCCGGGGCGGACGCGAGGGGCGGGGCCGTTGTGTCACGCTGGAGACCAACGCCGCAGCCCCGGGTAGGTTCACAGACATGGCAGGCAACATCACCCATACCGTGAGCAACCAGCCGCCCCCGCTGGCCGGATACGACCTCTTCGCCGCCGACCGGGCCCTCGTCGAGGCCGTCGAGCGGCACACCGACCCGGAGCTGCTCGACGAGGTGCGCGCCGAGTTGTCGGGGATCGGCGCCGCGGCCGGCTCGGCGCAGGTGCAGGAGTGGGGGACGCAGGCGAACGAGCACCCGCCGCGGCTGCGCACCCACGACCGCTACGGCCACCGGATCGACGAGGTCGAGTTCCATCCCGCCTGGCACCGGCTGCTCGGCAAGGGCGTCGGCGCCGGCCTGACCACCGGCTGGGTACGGCCGTCCGGGCACGTCCGGCGCGCCGCCGCGTTCCTGGTCTGGACCCAGGTGGAGGCCGGCACCTGCTGCCCGCTGTCGATGACGAACGCGGCGGTGCCCGCGCTGCGCACCGACCCGGAGCTGGCGGCCGTCTGGGAGCCGCTGCTGACCTCCACCGTCTACGACCGCGAGCTGCGGCCCGCCGCGCGGAAGGCCGGCGCCCTGTTCGGCATGGGCATGACGGAGAAGCAGGGCGGCAGCGACGTACGGGCGAACACGACCACCGCGGCCCCGCTCGCCGAGGCCGGGACGTACACCCTGACCGGGCACAAGTGGTTCTGCTCGGCACCGATGTCGGACGGCTTCCTGGTGCTGGCCCAGGCACCGGAGGGGCTCACCTGTCTGCTCGTGCCGCGCGTCCTGGCGGACGGCACCCGCAACGCGTTCCTCCTCCAGCGGCTCAAGGACAAGCTCGGCAACCGGTCCAACGCCTCGGGCGAGGTCGAGTTCGACGGGACCTGGGCACGGCGGGTGGGCGAGGAGGGGCGCGGGGTGCGGACCGTCATCGAGATGGTCGCCGCGACCCGGCTCGACTGCGTGCTGGGCTCGGCGGGACTGATGCGGCAGGCGGTGGCACAGGCCGTGCACCACACCACGTACCGCGAGGCGTTCGGCGGGCCGCTGGCCGACAAGCCGCTGATGCGCAACGTGCTGGCGGACCTCGCGATCGAGTCGGAGGCCGCGACCGCCCTCGCGCTGCGGCTGGCCGCCGCCTACGACGACGGGAGCGAGTCCGAGCGGGCCCTGCTGCGGCTGGCGCTGCCGGCCGCCAAGTACTGGGTGACCAAGCGCTGCGCGCCGCTCGTCGTGGAGGCCGCGGAGTGCCTGGGCGGCAACGGCTACGTGGAGGAGTCCGGGCTGCCCCGGCTGGTGAGGGAGTCCCCGCTCAACTCGGTCTGGGAGGGCGCCGGCAACATCCAGGCCCTGGACGCGCTCCGCGCGCTGCACCGCGAACCGGGCGCCCTGGACGCCTACCTCCGGGAGATCGGCCGCGCCCACGGCGCCGACCACCGCCTGGACCGCGCGGTCAAGGACCTCTTCTCGGAACTGGCCGACCTGGAGGGCATGGAGGGCCGGGCCAGACGCCTGGTGGAACGCCTGGCGACGGTCCTCCAGGGTTCGCTGCTGGTCCGCTTCGCCCCGCCGGAGGTGGCGGACGCCTTCTGCGCATCGAGGCTGGGCACCGACTGGGGTTCGACGTTCGGAACGTTGCCGTCAGGACTCGACCTCACGAAGGTGATGGATCGAGCCCGGGTGCCCCTCCCCGCCTAAAGGGGCGCGGGGAACTGCGCGACAAGCCCCCACCACCGTCAGCTGCCAACGCACCGCAACCCGCTCCCCTTACCGCGCACGGCCAAGGCGCCGCAGGCCACGGCGGGGGTGGTGCTGCGCCGACACGGCACCACCCCCGCCTCTTCGGCCCATGACAGGCCTCCGACGCCGTGGCGTCCGCTCAAGTTTCGGCCACCCCCGGCCCGTTCACCAGGGTTGCAAGGGGTTGCAACATATCGGTGACTGTGTGTGGACTGTGTGCCTCCGGCGCCGGAGAACGGCAGTATGAGACGCGCAGTCGGACCGGAAACCGCCGCCCGGACGGCTTGACAGCGACTCATCGAAGCCTTTGGCGAGGCGTATCCGGGAGGACCTCAGTGGGGAACCCGCCGATGGACGTGGCGCGACTGGCCGCGAAGGACGCGGCGCGGGCGGCACGGGTACTGAACGAGGTGCGCGAGGCCAGACTCGCCGGACAGCATGGGCGGGTCGCGCCCCGGCCGGTGATCGAACAGTCCTGGGGGCGGATGCTGCGCAGCGGCGTCGATCCCGAGCACGGCTTCCGTTCGGGACTGCTGTCCGCCGACGAAGTCCGGCGCCGACGCGAGGAGTCCCCTCTCAGGGACGTGCTGCCGGTCCTGCGCGAGGGGCTGCTTTCGGTCGCGGACGTCGCCCAGCACATCATGGTGGTGGCGGACGCCGACGGCCGGGTGCTGTGGCGGGAGGGTTCGTCGCAGGTGCTGCGCAAGGCGGACGGGCTGGGCTTCGAACTCGGCGCCGACTGGCGCGAAGACGTCGTCGGCACCAACGGGGTCGGCACCCCGGCGGTGGTGCGCGGGCCCGTGCAGGTGTTCGCCGCCGAGCACTTCGTCCGCGCGCACGTGTCCTGGACGTGTTCCGGCGCCCCGATCACGGACCCCCGGGACGGCAGTCTGCTCGGTGTGGTGGATGTCAGCGGCCCGCTGGAGACCATGCATCCGGCCACCCTGGCCTGGGTGAACTCGGTGGCGAAGCTCGCCGAGGCCCGGCTGCGGGAGCTGCATCTGGACGCGCTGGAGCGACTGCGGGCGGTGGCGGCGCCGGTGCTGGCCCGGCTCGGCGGGCGGGCGGTGGCGGTGGACACCGACGGCTGGACCGCGGCGGTCACCGGCATGCCGTATCCCCGGCGGCTCGCGCTGCCCAAGTCGCTGTCGCCGGGCCGCCGGTGGCTGCCCGCGCTCGGACTGTGCGCGGTGGAGCCGCTGGCCGGGGGCTGGCTGCTGCGGTCGGTGGACGAGCCGGCTCCGACGGGCGAGGGCCGGCTCGTGCTCGACCTGGCCCGGCCGCGCCGGCCCACCGTGACGGTCGGCGGCGGCGCGGGCTCGTGGTCCCGTGAACTCAGTCCCCGGCACGCCGAGTTGCTGTACCTGCTGGCGATGCGGCGCACCGGGCGCAGCGCGGCCGGGCTGGCCGAGGACGTCTTCGGGGACGCCTCGCGGACCGTGACCGTACGGGCGGAGATGTCCAGGATCCGACGGTATCTCGGGGCGTTTCTCGAACACCGGCCGTACCGCTACCGCGAGGACGCCGAGATCGAGGTGGTGCTCCCCGAGGACCCGCACGACCTGCTGCCGTACTCGACCGCCCCGGCGGTCACCGCGGGCCGGACACCGGGCCCCCCGAACGTCCCCGCCCCCGGACGTATTTAACGCATCCGGGGCATCCACGGAGGTATCTTCCGCATATTTGCGGGGTCTTCGGGGTACGGCGCCGCTGACTGCCGTAGCATCCCGGTACGGGCCTCCCCACCTGTTCCTAGGTCAACGCTCGGACCATCAGGCACAGTTGGCCCGCCTCGGGAGGAGACATGAAGCATCGCGGCAGACACCGGCGGCGCAGACGGGGTGCGGCCCTGCGCGCTGCCCTGGCCGGGACCGCGCTGGCGCTCACCGCGACGGCCACCATCGTCAGCGCCTCGCAGGCCACGGTCGCCGAGGACCCCGGCGCGCTGAAGCCCCTGACCTCCACGTCCGACACCGCCCCGCTCCAGCTCCGGGAGCACCTGGTACCGCGCCGCTCGCTGGACCGGCTCGCCTCGGCGATGGGCGGCACCGTCGGCGTCGCCGACGTCCTGGCCCAGGCCGACCACACCCTGCGCGGGGCGGCCGACTGCGACTCCGACGACCGGGACTCGCTGCCGGTCACCCCGGCCGCCACCGAGGCGTACTGCTGGGACCCCGCCGACACCCTCACCGACGACTGGAAGCCGGCCTCGGTGACCACCTCCTCGGAGGCGGACGACGACGGCATGTGGGGCGCCAACCGGGTCGTCCTGGCCGGCTGGACGCACAGCACCGCCACCGGCCCCGCCGCCTCCCGGGGGCTGGCCAGGGTCGCGGTGATCAACGCGAACAACCCCGACCACCCCTCCTACTCCTGGGTCCTGCTGACCGTGCCCAGCGCCGACGGCAGCACCTACCGGGGCCTGACCTCGCAGATCTCCGGCATGGCCTGGTACGAGGACAAGCTCCTGGTGACCACCACGCAGGGCAGTGCCGACGCGCTCTACGTCTACGACCTCAACCGGATCCAGCGCACCTCGGTACTGACCGAGGCGATCGGCCGGGTGTCCGGCGGCTGGTCGGCCGACGGCTTCCGGTACGTGATGCCCGCCGTGGGCTCGTACCGCTTCACCGCCGGGGCCTGCTCCCGGACCGGCGCGCCCTGTCCGAGCGCGCTCTCGGTGGACCGCGGGACGGCCCCGGACAGCCTGGTCCTCGGCGAGTGGACGCCCGCCGGCAGCGACCAGCACGCCCGGCTGTGGCGGTACGCGTTCGACGAGAGCCCGAAGCGTGGCGGACTGCTGGCCACGGACGCCTCCGGCCGGGCGGACGCGGTCGAGGCCTACCGGACCGGGGCCTCGGAGATCCGGGGCGTCCTGTCGTACCGGCCCCCGGGGGCGACCGGCTCCGAGTGGTACGTGGGCCATCTGCCCGGCGCCATGGACGGGCACGGCAGCCTGTGGCGGCAGGACGCCAAGGGCGCCCGGGCGGCCAGCTGCGGCTCGGACACCTCGCACCGCTGCTGGGGCGAGGGCACCGGCTCGCTCTCCTACGCGCCGGACACGGGCGAGGTGTGGTCGGTCACCGACCGCATGCTGTTCTCCGTCCCGCTGAACTCGATCGACGCGTCGCTCCGCTGACCGCCGCCGACGCACCGTCCGACCGGCGGCCGGCGGCGCCTCGGTCGGGGCGGCGGCTGTCGACATGTCCGGGGCCGGGATGATTGCCTGGCCCCATGAGCAGCATCGTCGTCACCACCTGGTCCCTGGAGCAGACCTCCCCGGCCGACCTCCTGCCCGCCGCCGTCCCGGACGGCGACACGGTCGGGGTCGTCCGCTCCGAGGTCCCCTCCCCCGAGTTCAGCCGCTTCCTGTACGCCTCGGTCGGCGGCGACATCCGCTGGACCGACCGGCTGGGCTGGAGCCACGCCCGCTGGCAGCAGCACCTGGGGCGGCCGGGCGTGGAGACCTGGGTCGCATACGACCGGGGCACCCCGGCCGGCTACGTGGAACTCGAACCGCAGGACGACGGGGTGGTGGAGATCGTCTACTTCGGTCTGGTCCCGGCCTTCCGGGGCCGCCGCATCGGCGGTCACCTGCTCTCGTACGGCGCCGCGCGCGCCTGGGACCTGGCGGAGCGCTGGGACGGACTGCCGCCGACCAAGCGGGTGTGGCTGCACACGTGCAGTCTGGACGGCGAGCACGCGATGGCGAACTATCAGCGGCGGGGGTTCCGGCTCTTCGACACGAAGGTCGCGGAGGAACCGGACGTCGCGGCGCCCGGACCGTGGCCCGGGGCGCACACCACGGCGCGGAACGGGGCGTGACCCACACCACTCTGTCTCACTATTCAGAATAGATTCGTCCAAATCGCGGACGATGGTGGACTGGCCGGAGATCCGCGTGACACGCTTCCGTCATGTCTGGAACTGGGATCGCCTTGGTGAGTCGGCGGCACGTCGACCTCGGCCGCATGTCCAGCGCCATCTGTCCGGCGGGCTGAGAGCACAGCACCGCCGCGCTTCCCTGTCCGGACCTCCCCTTGCGCAGTGCCGCGCAGACATGCCTTTGTGCGCCTGCAGGCGCAGGTCAGAGCCGCTTCCCCGCTGTCTGAAGGACGTATATCGCCATGGCCGCCACCCCGCAGAACCCTGCCGCCTCCGCGCCCCGCCGCAAGGTGAGCCGTCACCGCGGCGAGGGTCAGTGGGCCATGGGGCACCACACCCCGCTCAACGGCAACGAACAGTTCAAGAAGGACGACGACGGTCTCAATGTGCGGACACGCATTGAGACGATCTACTCCAAGCGCGGCTTCGACTCCATCGACCCCAACGACCTGCGCGGACGTATGCGCTGGTGGGGCCTGTACACCCAGCGCAAGCCCGGCATCGACGGCGGCAAGACCGCCATCCTGGAGCCGGAGGAGCTGGACGACAAGTACTTCATGCTGCGGGTGCGGATCGACGGCGGCCGGCTGACCACGCAGCAGCTGCGGGTGATCGGCGAGATCTCGCAGGAGTTCGCCCGGGGCAGCGCGGACGTCACCGACCGGCAGAACATCCAGCTGCACTGGATCCGCATCGAGGACGTTCCCGAGATCTGGAACCGCCTTGAGGCGGTCGGCCTGTCCACCACGGAGGCGTGCGGCGACTGCCCGCGTGTCGTCATCGGCTCGCCGGTCGCCGGTATCGCCGAGGACGAGATCATCGACGGCAGCTGGGCCATCGACGAGATCAACAAGCGGTACATCGGCAGCAAGGAGTTCTCCAACCTGCCCCGCAAGTTCAAGTCCGCGATCTCCGGCTCGCCGCTGCTGGACGTGGTGCACGAGATCAACGACATCGCCTTCGTCGGCGTCGAGCACCCCGAGCACGGCCCCGGCTTCGACCTGTGGGTGGGCGGCGGCCTGTCGACCAACCCGAAGATCGGCGTCCGGCTCGGCGCCTGGGTGCCGCTGGCCGAGGTCCCGGACGTGTGGGCCGGTGTGATCGGCATCTTCCGGGACTACGGCTACCGGCGGCTGCGCACCCGCGCCCGGCTGAAGTTCCTGGTCGCCGACTGGGGCCCGGAGAAGTTCCGCCAGATCCTGGAGGACGAGTACCTCGAGCGCGCGCTCGTCGACGGCCCCGCGCCCGCCGAGCCCCTGTCGCGCTGGCGCGACCACGTCGGCGTGCACCGGCAGCAGGACGGCAACTTCTACGTCGGGTTCGCCCCGCGCGTCGGCCGGGTGGACGGCGCCACCCTGGCGAAGATCGCCGACCTCGCGGAGGCGCACGGCTCGGGCCGGGTGCGGACCACCGTCGAGCAGAAGATGATCGTCCTCGATGTCACGGAGGACCAGGTCGAGTCGCTGGTCGAGGCCCTGGAGGCGCTGGACCTGACCGCCCGGCCGTCCACCTTCCGGCGCGGCACCATGGCCTGCACCGGCATCGAGTACTGCAAGCTCGCGATCGTCGAGACCAAGCAGCGCGGCTCCACCCTGATCGACGAGCTGGAGCGCCGGCTGCCCGAGTTCGACGAGCCGCTCACCATCAACCTCAACGGCTGCCCGAACGCCTGTGCCCGTATCCAGGTCGCGGACATCGGTCTCAAGGGCCAGCTGGTGCTGAACGAGGCGGGCGAGCAGGTCGAGGGCTACCAGGTGCACCTGGGCGGCGCGCTCGGCCTGGAGGCCGGGTTCGGCCGCAAGGTCCGTGGCCTCAAGGTGACCTCGGAGGAGCTGCCGGACTACGTCGAGCGGGTGCTCAGGCGCTTCCAGGCGGAGCGCGAGGACGGCGAGCGGTTCGCCGCCTGGGCGTCCCGCGCCAGTGAGGAGGCCCTCTCATGAGCGAGCGGGCCGCCCCCTTCTACTGCCCCTACTGCGGCGACGAGGACCTGCGTCCCAGCGAGCAGGGCCACGGCGCCTGGGAATGCGCGGCCTGCAACCGCGCATTCCAGCTGAAGTTCCTCGGGCTGCTCGCCCGGGGGCTGAAGCACTCCGAAACCGGAGGGGAACAGATATGACCACCGCTCAGGAAGAGCGAACGAGCGAGGAGTTGAAGGCGCTGGCCGAGCAGGCCGGCCGCGACCTCGAAGACGCCTCCGCCCTGGAGATCCTCCAGTGGGCGGTGGACACCTTCGGCAAGGGCTTCTGCGTGACCTCCTCGATGGAGGACGCGGTGGTGGCCCATCTGGCGTCCCGCGTCCAGAAGGGCGTCGACGTCGTCTTCCTCGACACCGGCTACCACTTTCCCGAGACCATCGGCACCCGCGACGCGGTCGAGGCCGTGATGGACGTCAACGTCATCACCCTCACCCCGCGCCAGACGGTCGCCGAGCAGGACGCCGAGTACGGCCCCGGACTGCACGACCGCGACCCCGACCTGTGCTGCAGGCTCCGCAAGGTCCAGCCGCTGGAGCGGGGCCTGAGGAACTACACCGCCTGGGCGACCGGGCTGCGCCGCGACGAGTCCGAGACCCGCGCGAACACCCCGGTCGTCGGCTGGGACGAGAAGCGGCAGAAGGTCAAGATCTCCCCGATCGCCCGCTGGACCCAGGACGACGTGGACGCCTACGTCGCCGAACACGGGGTACTGACCAACCCGCTGCTGATGGACGGCTACACGTCCGTCGGCTGCGCCCCCTGCACCCGCCGGGTGCTGGAGGGCGAGGACGCGCGCTCCGGCCGCTGGGCCGGACGGGCCAAGACCGAGTGCGGACTGCACGGATGACGACCACCGGGCTTCCGACGACCCAGACGACCCCATCGACGAACCCATCGACGAACCAGGAGAACGACGTGACGACCGGAGCCACCGTCTGGCTCACGGGTCTGCCGAGTGCCGGCAAGACCACCATCGCGTACGAGCTGGCCGCCCGGCTGCGCGCGGAGGGCCACCTCGTCGAGGTGCTCGACGGCGACGAGATCCGCGAGTTCATCTCGGCGGGCCTCGGCTTCAGCCGCGAGGACCGGCACACCAACGTGCAGCGCATCGGTTTCGTCGCCGAACTGCTGGCCCGTAACGGCGTCAAGGCGCTCGTCCCGGTGATCGCCCCCTACGCGGACAGCCGCGACGCGGTACGCAAGCGCCACGACGAGAACGGCACCGCGTACGTCGAGGTACATGTGGCGACCCCGGTCGAGGTGTGCTCCGTACGCGATGTGAAGGGTCTGTACGCCAAGCAGGCCGCGGGTGAGCTGACCGGGCTGACCGGCGTCGACGACCCGTACGAGGAGCCCGAGACTCCCGACCTGCGGATCGAGTCGCAGCACCAGAGCGTCCAGGAGTCCGCGGCGGCCCTGCACGCCCTGCTGAGCGGGAAGGGACTGGCATGACGACGACCGTGGCGGCTCACGGGGAGGGCACGGGCACCCCGTACGCCCTGTCCCACCTGGACGCGCTGGAGTCCGAGGCGGTCCACATCTTCCGCGAGGTGGCGGGCGAGTT
>NZ_BMML01000021.1 GCF_014645815.1 Streptomyces fuscichromogenes
CCGCCGCCGAAGGCCGCCTTGATGGCGATCGGCAGGCCGTGCTCCTCGGCGAACGCCACGACCTCCTCCGCCCCGGAGACCGGGTCCGGGGTGCCGGCCACCAGCGGCGCGCCCGCGCGCTGCGCGATGTGCCGGGCGGCCACCTTGTCGCCCAGGTCGCGGATCGCCTGCGGCGGCGGGCCGATCCAGGTCAGACCCGCGTCCAGGACCGCCTGCGCGAACTCCGCGTTCTCGGAGAGGAACCCGTAGCCCGGGTGGACGGCGTCCGCGCCCGCCTCACGGGCCGCGTTGAGGACCTTGCCGATGTCCAGATAACTGGTGGCCGGGGTGTCACCGCCCAGGGCGAACGCCTCATCCGCCGCTCGGACATGCAGAGCGTCCCGGTCCGGATCCGCGTAGACGGCCACGCTCGCGATCCCGGCGTCCCGGCAGGCCCGGGCCACGCGGACAGCGATTTCGCCACGGTTGGCGATGAGCACCTTGCGCACGATTGAGGCTCCCTCCTTGAAACAAGCCGAGTTTAGGGACTGCCGACACGGCACTTCGACCCGTCCCCAATGGTGAGCTTGCCCACACGGAGCGTGATGCGAGGCTCACCCGACCCGGGAAATCCCTTGTCGCACCTCGGTACGCAGGACTCCTTCGGGAAACCCTAGCTCCGTCATGTGGTCAAGGTCTCTGTGAGAGCGTGCCGCGCCCCACTCTGTTTCTTTGTTGAGTCCCTACGAATGGCCCAACGTTTCTTTGCTGCCGACCTGACCCTTGTCCCACGGTTTACCCGTTAGTAGCGTTCGCGATGTCTTGAACGAACTTCAAGTAACACCGGCTCGGTCCGGGCCGTGATCGAAAGTGGGTGGGGACCGGTGGTGCGCAGACCGGTGGCGTGGGTGGTGGCGGTCGTACTCTTCGCCGAGGCATTCGGCATCGCGGCACTCAACTGGTTCATGGGAGTGGTGGTCGACCGTCAGGACATGTCCCTGGCCGGCCTCGACCCGGACAGGATGTCGATGTCCGCGAAGGCCGGCGCCGTCGTCTTCGGCCTCTACTTCGCGCTGTGCGGCCTGGTGGCCCTGCTGGTCGCCGTCCGCAACCGCGCGCCCGCCGGCCTCGGCCGGGTGCTGCTGATCAGCGTCGCGGTCGTGCACGCCCTGCTGGGTGCCTTCGCGTGGGGCCTGATCGGTCCGGCCGCGTTCGTGTACATGGTGGTCGTCCTCGCGCTCGTGCTGCTGCTGCTCATGACGTACGACCAAGTGGCGGACGGGGCCGGTGACGCCGGGGCGCGGACCGACGGCGGGGACGGGGGCGGGGACGGCTCCGGTTCCGAGAACGCCCCGGACCCGGCGGAGCCCGAGCCGGAGGCGAAGAACGACACGCCGCCCGCGGGGCCGTTCACTCCGCCGGCGCCCACAACTCCGTGATGCCGACGCCGAGCTCCTTGAGCAGCCGGCGGATCAGGGGCAGGCTGATGCCGATCACGTTGCCGTGGTCGCCGTCGATGCCCTCGATGAAGGGCGCGCTGCGGCCGTCCAGGGTGAAGGCTCCCGCCACGTAGAGGGGTTCGCCCGAGGCGACGTACGCGGCGATCTCCGCGTCGGTGGGCTCGCCGAACCGTACGACGGTGGACGCGGTCGCCGACACCCGGCGCTTGCTCGCCGTGTCCCAGACGCAGTGCCCGGTCTGCAGGGTGCCGGCCCGGCCGCGCATCGACTTCCAGCGGGCGGTGGCCTCCTCGGCGTCCGCCGGCTTGCCGAGGGCCTGGCCGTCGAGGTCCAGCACGGAGTCGCAGCCGATGACGAGCGCGCCCTGGACGTCGGGGCGGGCGGCGACCACGGACGCCTTCGCCTCGGCGAGGGCGAGGGCCAGTTCGGCCGGGGTGGGGGCGGTGACGGCGTCCTCGTCGACGCCGCTGACGATCACCTCGGGGGCGAGGCCCGCCTGCCGCAGGAGGTTCAGCCGGGCGGGGGACTGGGAGGCGAGGACGAGTCTGCGCATGGGGGCAGCGTATCGGGGCGGGCCGACAGGGGGTCGCTCACCTCACGCGATGCCGACGGGGGGCGCTCAGCTCATGCGAGGCCGACCGGGGCCGGTCACCTCACGCCGAGCACGATCATCAGGACGACCATGACCAGGGCCAGGACGACGCCGAGCCGCCGGAGGGTGTTCTGCATGTCCTGCAGGTCCTTCGGCGGCTCGTCTTCGGGGTCCGACCACAGCATGTCACCAGCGTGCGGCTCGGCCGGGGGCGGCGCCTGAGTAGGGGTACTCAAATCGGTGCCCCGGGTTCCTCTTGGAGGCGCTCACGCGGCGGAGCCGCAAGTTGATACGGCCTCGCGCCCCTGAGGGGTCGGAGGCTAGCCCGGCCAGTAGGTGCGGGTCCATGCGTTCTGGCTCGGCTGGGGCAGCCGTTGGCGGGCGATGCGGGACGGGTCGGACCAGGCGTCCTTCGTTCCCGGGGGCTGGTCGGGGACGGCCGCCGCCAGGGCCGCCGCGCGGGCCCTGACCACTGCCAGTGCGGCGGCCAGTTCCTCCGGGGTCGGGTTGCCCCGTATGACCTTGATCGTCACAGCGGCTCCTTACAGGGGGATGTTGCCGTGCTTCTTCGGGGGCAGGGTCTCGCGCTTGGTGCGCAGCTGGCGCAGGCCGCGTACGACGTGGCGCCGGGTGTCCGACGGCATGATGACGGCGTCGACGTAGCCGCGTTCGGCCGCCGTGTAGGGGTTGAGGAGGGCGTCCTCGTACTCCCGGATCAGTCGGGCGCGCACCGCCTCCAGGTCCTCCCCGTTCGCCTCCGCCTCGGCGATGGTGCGGCGGTGCAGGATGTTGACGGCGCCCTGGGCGCCCATGACGGCGATCTGGGCGGTCGGCCAGGCCAGGTTGAGGTCGGCGCCCAGGTGCTTGGAGCCCATGACGTCGTAGGCGCCGCCGAAGGCCTTGCGGGTGATGACGGTGATGAGCGGGACGGTGGCCTCGGCGTAGGCGTAGATCAGCTTGGCGCCGCGCCGGATGATGCCGTCGTGCTCCTGGTCGACGCCGGGCAGGAAGCCGGGGACGTCGACGAAGGTGATGACCGGGACGTTGAAGGCGTCGCAGGTGCGGACGAAGCGGGAGGCCTTCTCGCTCGCCTTGATGTCCAGGCAGCCGGCGAACTGCATGGGCTGGTTGGCGACGATGCCGACCGGGTGGCCCTCCACCCGGCCGAAGCCGGTGACGATGTTGGGGGCGAACAGGGCCTGCGTCTCGAAGAACTCGCCGTCGTCGACGACGTGTTCGATCACCGTGTGGATGTCGTACGGCTGGTTGGCGCTGTCCGGGACCAGGGTGTCCAGCTCGCGGTCCTCGTCGGTGACCGTGAGGTCGGCCTCCTCGGGGAAGACCGGGGGCTCGGAGAGGTTGTTGGACGGCAGGTACGACAGCAGCTGCTTGACGTACTCGACGGCGTCCTTCTCGTCGCCGGCCATGTGGTGGGCCACGCCGGAGACGGAGTTGTGGGTCCGGGCGCCGCCCAGCTCCTCGAAGCCGACGTCCTCGCCGGTGACCGTCTTGATGACGTCCGGGCCGGTGATGAACATGTGCGAGGTCTGGTCGACCATGACCGTGAAGTCGGTGATGGCCGGGGAGTACACCGCGCCGCCCGCGCAGGGGCCGACGACCAGTGAGATCTGCGGGATCACGCCGCTGGCGTGGGTGTTGCGGCGGAAGATCTCGCCGTAGGCGCCGAGCGAGGCGACGCCCTCCTGGATCCTGGCGCCGCCGGAGTCGTTGATGCCGATGACCGGGCAGCCGGTCTTCAGGGCGAAGTCCATCACCTTGACGATCTTCTGGCCGTAGACCTCGCCGAGGGCGCCGCCGAAGACGGTGAAGTCCTGGGAGAAGACGGCGACGGGACGGCCGTCGACGGTGCCGTACCCGGTGACGACGCCGTCGCCGTAGGGGCGGTTCTTCTCCAGGCCGAAGTTGCCGGAGCGGTGCCGGGCGAACTCGTCCAGCTCGATGAAGGAGCCCTCGTCGAGGAGCAGCTCGATCCGCTCACGGGCCGTCAGCTTGCCCTTGGCGTGCTGCTTCTCGACCGCGCGCTCCGAACCGGCGTGTGTCGCTTCGTGGACACGGCGCTGGAGATCCGCGAGTTTCCCCGCGGTCGTGTGAATGTCGATCTCTTCCGGCTCGGACATCGGGATGCGGCTCCCTGCCTGCTCAAAAGGGGGGACGGTTACTCATCCGTAGCGTAGTGGGGTGCCTACCAAACGGCAGTGCGGCGTACAACACACCTAGGGTGGCTTGCATGACGCCCCGAGATGCAGCAGATGCGAACAACAGTCGTTGGTCCGATCTGGACCGTCCACCGCTGAACGCGGCGGGGCTGCGCAGGGCCCTGGTGCGGGACGGCGGGCACGGGGGCCTGTACGCCGACATCGAGGTCGTGGACCGCACCGGCTCCACCAATTCCGACCTCGTGGCGCGGGCCGTCGCCGGGGGCGCCGACGAGGGTGCGGTGCTGGTCGCCGAGGAGCAGACGGCGGGGCGGGGCCGACTGGACCGGCAGTGGACGGCGCCGCCGCGCTCGGGCCTGTTCTTCTCGGTGCTGCTGAAGCCGGCCGAGGTGCCGGTGGCCCGCTGGGGCTGGCTGCCGCTGCTCACGGGGGTGGCGGTGGCGACGGGGCTGGCACGGGCGGCGGGCGTCGACACGGCACTCAAATGGCCGAACGACGTTCTGGTGACCGTGGCGGGCGAGGAGCGCAAGGCCGGCGGCATCCTCGCGGAGCGGGCCGGCGAGGACGCCGTGGTGGTCGGCGTCGGGATCAACGTCACGCTCCGGGCGGCGGAGCTGCCGGTGCCGCAGGCGGGGTCGCTGGCGCTGGCCGGGGCGGTGAGCACGGACCGGGAGACCCTGCTGAGGGCGGTTCTGCGGTCCCTGGAGGACTGGTACGGGCGCTGGCGCGCGGCAGGCGGCGATCCGGCCGCGAGCGGGCTCCAGGAGGCCTACGCGGCGGGGTGCGCGACGCTGGGGCGGTCGGTACGGGCGGAGCTGCCCGGGGACCGGTCGCTGGCCGGGGAGGCGGTGGCGATCGACGGCGACGGGCGGCTGGTGATCGCCACGAAGGAGGGCGTTCAGGAGCCGGTGGGAGCGGGGGACATCGTGCACCTGCGCCCGGCGTGACGGTCGTGCGGCTATGACGTGCCCCGTAAGGGGCGCGGGGAACTGCGCGAGCAACCCCCACCGGTCCGCACCGGAAAATCGACCCCTCACCACCCCGATGTCGGCTTTCCTCACGAAGTGAGCTACCGCACAGCTGCCGTAGAGTTGAGGCCGGTCGGTATGCGACCGCGGTAGATCGGAAGGGCAGCAGGCGTGACCGTCGACGACACGGGCTCCGGCGCGGGCGCGGACGCCGCCGACTCCGGCGAGGACCCCCTCGCGCTGCGTCTCGAAGGCCTGATCCTCGGGGCCGAGCGTCGCTACACCCCCTTCCAGGCGGCCCGCAGCGCCGGTGTCTCCATGGAGCTGGCGTCGCGGTTCTGGCGGGCGATGGGCTTCGCCGACATCGGACAGGCCAGGGCGCTGACGGAGGCCGACGTGCTGGCCCTGCGCCGGCTCGCCGGCCTCGTCGAGGCGGGGCTGCTCAGCGAGGCCATGGCCGTGCAGGTGGCGCGGTCGACGGGGCAGACCACCGCCCGTCTGGCGGAGTGGCAGATGGATTCCTTCCTGGAGGGCCTGACCGAGCCGCCCGAGCCGGGCATGACCCGTACCGAGGTCACGTACCCGATCGTCGAGCTGCTCCTGCCCGAGCTGGAGGAGTTCCTCGTCTACGTCTGGCGCCGCCAGCTGGCCGCCTCGGCCGGCCGGGTCGTGCAGGCCACCGACGACGAGGAGATGGTCGACCGCCGCCTCGCCGTCGGCTTCGCCGACCTCGTGGGGTTCACCCGGCTGACCCGGCGTATGGAGGAGGAGGAACTCGGCGAGCTGGTCGAGGCCTTCGAGACCACCGCCGCCGACCTGGTGGCGGCCCGCGGCGGCCGGCTCATCAAGACCCTCGGCGACGAGGTCCTGTACGCCGCCGACGACGCCGGTATCGCCGCCGACATCGCGCTGCGCCTGGTCGAGACGATGGCGAACGACGAGACGATGCCGGAACTGCGCGTCGGCATGGCCTTCGGCACGGTGACCACCCGAATGGGCGATGTCTTCGGTACGACCGTGAACCTCGCCTCCCGCCTCACCTCGATAGCGCCACGCGACGCCGTGCTGGTGGACAGCGCGTTCGCGGAGGAGCTCATCCGGGTGGGCGAGGCGCCGGCCTCGGAGGCGGCCGCCGCGGAGGAGGCGGCGACCGCCGAGAAGGAGGGCGAGGAGCCCCCCACGTACCGTTTCGCGCTCCAGCCGATGTGGCAGCGCCCGGTGCGTGGCCTGGGTGTGGTGGAGCCCTGGCTGCTCACCCGCCGGGACGGGGAGCCGTAGCCGCCGGCGGGCTCACGCACAGTCCGACCACCGGCAGGCAGACGCCGTCGCCCGGCTGGTCCGCGGTGGGCGTCGGGGTCGGAGCCGGTGCCGGGTCCGCGGCCGGCGGCGGAGCGCCCGTCGGCCGGGTCGGGGCCGTCGGGATGGTGGTCGGGACCGTGCCGCCCGCGCCGGGCAGCGCGGTGGGCGAGACGGACGGTGACACGGCGGCCGTACGGGCGGCGGCGCCGGCCGGCGCTGTCGTGGCCGGTGCCGTGGTGGTGCCCGCGCCGTCCGGCACGGTGGCCGCCGAGGGCGTCGCCCTGAGGAGCGTGCCGACGGTCGCGGCCGCGTTGGCCGGCCGGGCGGTGGCGTCGGCGGTCGGGTCGAGGTGGGGTTCCGCCTCGGCGGTGCCGGGCGCACTGACACCGCCCCCGTCCGGTGTCAGCCGTACGAGACCGAGCACCCCGGCGGCCAGCGCGAGCCCTCCGGCGGCGAACAGCGGCTTGCGCGGCCGGGGCTTGCGGTGTCGTCCCCGGCGGCCGGCCGCCGACGTTCCTGTCATGGCGTTCCCTCCCCACGTGCTCCCGGTGCCCGCCGCGCGCGCCCCCGGGTGCGCTGCGGCGAGCGCACGTTATGCGCTCCCATGGGGCGTGCGCCGGGAGTCTCCCTGAATGTCACTCGAACGAGGTTGTCCAGGACCGGTCGGTGCCTCTTTCCCCCGGCCTGCCCCGGCTGCGATGATCAGGGAGTTAACAGGCGTTAACGCGTGGGCGAGTCGAGCGGAGGGTGCCATGAGCGAGGAGCGGTACGGGGAGTTCGTGCTGGTGCGGCGGCACGGACATGTCGCGGAGCTCGTACTGGACCGGCCCAAGGCGATGAACGCGGTGTCGACGGCGATGGCCCGCTCGGTCGTCGCCGCGTGCGCCGCGCTCGGCGACGACCGGGACGCGCGTGTGGTGGTGGTGACCTCGTCGCACGAGCGGGCGTTCTGCGTCGGCGCCGACCTGAAGGAGCGCAACGCGATGACCGACGCGGAGCTGCTCAGGTCGCGGCCGCTGTCGCGCGGGGCGTACACCGGCGTGCTGGAGCTGCCGATGCCGACGATCGCCGCCGTGCACGGCTACGCGCTGGGCGGGGGCTTCGAACTGGCCCTGTCCTGCGATGTGATCGTGGCCGACGACACGGCCGTGGTGGGCCTGCCGGAGGTGTCGGTGGGCGTGATCCCCGGCGGTGGCGGTACGCAGCTGCTGCCGCGCCGGGTGGGCGCCGCCCGGGCGGCCGAGCTGGTCTTCTCGGCGCGGCGGGTGGCGGCGCCTCAGGCGCGTGAACTGGGTCTGGTCGACGAACTGGTGGCGGCGGGACAGGACCGGGAGGCGGCGCTGGCGCTGGCGGCCCGGATGGCGGCGAACTCGCCGGTGGGGCTGCGGGCGGCGAAGCGGGCGCTGCGGCTCGGGCACGGGCTGGACCTGCGGGCGGGCCTTGAGGTGGAGGACGCGGCCTGGCGGACGGTGGCGTTCTCGGGGGACCGTGCGGAGGGGGTCGCGGCGTTCAACGAGAAGCGGACACCGCAGTGGCCGGGGGAGTAGGGCGCGGGTAGCCGGGGCCGGGGGGTGGGGACGCTTACCGGCGCTTGCCGGGTGCCGCCGCGCCCGCCCTCCCCCACTCTCGGCTTCGCGCGAGCGGGGGGACCCCCATCGCCCTGCGGCACGCCTGCCCGCGGCTGAAGAGGGGGGCGGGGGAGATGCGGCGGGCAAAGCGCCCCGTCAGGGGCGCGGGGAACTGCGCGAGCAAGCCCCGCCGGCCCGCGGCCCGCGACGATGCGCCCGCCCCGCAACACCTGTTCGCCGCACCAATGTCCCGAATGCACCTAATAATCCCTAACCTGGAGTGATGGGTGAGGACAACCGGCTGGCCGCCGTCGTCGCGCTGGCCCAGGGCATGGCTGCGGCTCACACCCCACACGAGTGCTGGCGCGCCGCCGCGGTCGGCGCCTGCCGCGCGCTGGACGGCAGCTTCGCCGCGCTCTCCGTCTGGGAGCGCGAGCTCGGCCGGCTCCGGGTCCTCGTGAACGTCGGCGACCGCGCCGCGGACGAGGCGGAGTTCCCGGAGGCCGAGGCCTATCCGGTGCACCAGTTCCCGGAGATCACCGAGTTCCTCCACGAACGCTGGGCGGGCGGCGGCGGCCCCAACGCCTGGGTCGAGACGGCCGAGGGTCCCGCCGCCGGCCGCCCCGGCTACTCGCACCAGCGCGTCGCCGCCCTGCGCCGCCGGGGCCGCGGCTGCTGCCTGGTCGCCCCGATCATGCTGCACGGCAGGGCCTGGGGCGAGCTGTACGTGGCCCGTGCCGCCCGCGTCGCCGTGTTCGGCCGTGCCGACGCCGACTTCGCCACCGTCCTCGCCTCCGTCGTCGCCGCCGGGATCGCGCAGACCGAGCAGCTGGAGGAGGCCCGCCGGCTCGCGTACACCGACGCGCTGACCGGGCTCGCCAACCGCCGGGCCGTCGACGCGCGCCTCGACGAGGCGATCGAGCGGCACCGCGCGGACGGGGCGGTGGTCAGCCTCGTCGTCTGCGACCTCAACGGGCTCAAGAAGGTGAACGACACCCGTGGGCACGCCGTCGGTGACCGGCTCCTGGAACGCTTCGGCTCGGTGCTGTCGCTGTGCGGGGCGATGCTCCCGGGTGCGCTCGCCGCACGGCTCGGCGGCGACGAGTTCTGTCTGCTCGCGGTCGGTCCGGCGGCCGACGACGTGGTCGAGGCGGCCGACGAACTCTGCCGTCGGGCGGCGGAGTTGGAGCTCGGGGAGGGGGTCGCGTGCGGGGTCGCCTCGACCGCGGACCCGATCGGTCCGGTGCGCTCGGCCCGACGGCTGTTCAGGCTCGCCGACGCGGCCCAGTACCGGGCGAAGGCGCTGCGCGCGGACCGGCCGGTGGTGGCCGGGCGGGAGGGGCCGGACGACCCCGTCGTACGGCTGGCCGACGCGCCGCCGCCGGAGCGGGCCGAGCGGCGCAGCTTCCGCGGGCGCCGGGGGCTGTGACGCGCGAGTCGTCGGGGCTGTGACGCACAAGTAA
The DNA here is from genome assembly GCF_014645815.1 of Streptomyces fuscichromogenes. Taxonomy (GTDB): domain Bacteria; phylum Actinomycetota; class Actinomycetes; order Streptomycetales; family Streptomycetaceae; genus Streptomyces; species Streptomyces fuscichromogenes. The sequence goes on from NZ_BMML01000021.1 coordinate 9,507, forward strand.
GGGGCAACCCCGTGCCCCAGTAGTGACAGCAGCCGCATTCAATGCGTACGCTCCTGAATATGGATATGCACACTGTGGTGGTGGGGACGTCCGGTGTCACCGCGTCCGACGTTCTCGCCGTGGCGCGCGGCGGCGCCCGGATCGAACTCTCCGCGGAGGCCGTCACCGCCCTCGCGGCGGCCCGCGAGATCGTGGACGCGCTGGCGGCCAAGCCGGAGCCGGTCTACGGCGTCAGCACCGGCTTCGGCGCCCTGGCGACCCGGCACATCAGCCAGGAGCTGCGGGGCCGGCTGCAGCGCAACATCGTCCGCTCGCACGCCGCCGGCATGGGGCCGCGGGTGGAGCGCGAGGTCGTCCGGGCCCTGATGTTCCTGCGGCTGAAGACCGTCTGCTCCGGACACACGGGTGTGCGTCCCGAGGTCGCGCAGACCATGGCCGACGTGCTCAACGCCGGCATCACCCCGGTCGTGCACGAGTACGGCTCGCTCGGCTGCTCCGGGGACCTGGCCCCGCTCTCGCACTGCGCGCTCACGCTGATGGGCGAGGGCGACGCCGAGGGCCCCGACGGGACCGTCCGCCCCGCGGGCGAGCTGCTCGCCGAGCACGGCATCGCCCCCGTGGAGCTGCGCGAGAAGGAGGGGCTCGCCCTCCTCAACGGCACCGACGGCATGCTCGGCATGCTGGTGATGGCCCTCGCCGACCTGGACATGCTGTACAGGTCCGCCGACGTCACCGCCGCGTTGAGCCTTGAGGGGCTGCTCGGGACCGACAAGGTGCTCGCGCCCGAGCTGCACGCCATCCGGCCGCACCCGGGGCAGGGCGACAGCGCCGCCAACATGCTCGCCGTGCTCCAGGGCTCCCAGCTGACGGGGCACCACCAGGACGACGCGCCGCGCGTCCAGGACGCGTACTCGGTGCGGTGCGCTCCGCAGGTCGCCGGGGCGGGCCGGGACACCCTCGCGCACGCCCGGCTGGTGGCCGAGCGGGAGCTGGCGTCGGCCGTCGACAACCCCGTCGTGCTGCCCGACGGGCGGGTCGAGTCCAACGGCAACTTCCACGGGGCGCCGGTCGCCTACGTCCTCGACTTCCTCGCGATCGCGGTGGCCGACCTCGGGTCCATCGCCGAGCGGCGGACGGACCGGCTGCTGGACAAGAACCGCAGCCACGGGCTGCCGCCGTTCCTCGCGGACGACGCGGGGGTCGACTCGGGGCTGATGATCGCCCAGTACACGCAGGCGGCGCTGGTCAGTGAGCTGAAGCGGCTGGCCGTTCCGGCGTCGGCCGACTCGATCCCGTCCTCGGCGATGCAGGAGGACCACGTGTCGATGGGGTGGTCGGCCGCGCGCAAGCTGCGGACGGCCGTGGGGAATCTGACGCGGATCATCGCCGTCGAGCTGTACGCGGCCACCCGGGCCATCGAGTTGCGGGAGGGCCTGACGCCGGCGCCGGCCTCGCGGGCGGTGATCGAGGCGGTGCGCTCCGCGGGGGTGCAGGGGCCCGGTCCGGACCGGTTCCTGGCGCCGGATCTGGCCGCCGCGGAGGAGTTCGTGCGGGGCGGGGGCGTGGTCGCGGCGGCGGAGACGGTGACCGGGGCGCTGCGGTAGTCGTTCGGCCGCGGGTGCGCGGGGGCTGGTCGCGCAGTTCCCCGCGCCCCCGAGAGTGCGGAGTTCCCCGCGCCCCTGGGCCCGTTTCCGTGCGGTCCTTCGCAGGGGTGCGGCTAACCCAGCTTCTTCGACTGGGCCTTGATCACTGCCGGTGGCACCGTGTACGTCTTGCCGGTCATCATCGCGCCGATGTTCATCGTGAAGTACGTCGCGACCGTGTTGCCGTGGCGGACCACCTCCGCGTGCAGGGGGCCCTTGTCGCCGTCGATGTCGGTGGTCGCGGTGAAGGCGACGGACTCGTCGCCCGATCCCGACGCCGTCGTGGGCGTCACCTTCGTGACCTTCTGCTCGTCGCCGGAGGCGCCGCCCGTGAAGCCCGTCGTGCAGTTCTCAAGGGCTGTCGAGACGGCCCGCACGGCTTCCCGGGCGCCGTCGCCGTCGTACGACGACAGGTCCAGCGAGGTGATGTCCAGGTTCAGGGAGTCCTTGAGCGCGCTCTCGAACTTGCCGTCGGCCAGGTCGTCGAGCGAGGTCGCGTCGTCGGTCGGGTCCTTCTTCTCCTCCCGTACCGTGCGGCCGATCTCGGTCGCCGGGGTGGCCGGGGCGAGTCCGGTGAGGACGTAGACCAGCGGGCGGCACTTCTCGTCGCTGGACCTGATGGTGCTCCGGGACGGCGCGGCTTCGCCGATCGGGTTGACCTTGTAGCCGGTCACCTCGCCCTGCGCCAGGATCCGCTGCTTCAACTCCCCGGTGCTCAGCGCCTTCACGGCGGCCGATTCCCGGGCGGTGCCCGCGGCGTCCTCGGAACTCCCGCCGGAGCAGCCGGTGATGAGGGCGAGGGACAGCGCGCCGCCGACGGCGAGGGCGCGGATCCGCACGCCCGGAGATCTCTTCATGAGAGGACTGTGCGGCTCTGGTCAAGAGCCGGTCAAGTTGTTTAAAACTCCAGCCGTTCCCGGCGCACCGAATAGGTCACGAAGCCCGCGCCGACGGCGAGGAAAAGGGTGCCGCCGATGACGTACGGCGTGGTGTCCGGGCTTCCGGTATCGGCGAGTTGGGTGGCGTCCCCGGTCGCCGCGGACGTGGCCTCCGACAGCGCCCTGGCCTGCTGGGTGACGCGCGACGCCGCCCCCTGCGACGTGCCGGTTCTCGCCGGGGCGTCCTGCGACGCGTTGGCGGACGGGACGAACCACAGCGCGCACAGGAGCGTGCCTGCGGCGGTGGCGGTCAGCAGCGGGCGGCGAGCGGATGACACGGAATATCGATCCCCTTGTGACGCTGGCGAATTGGCCGTGTGGAGCGATATTAGTGAAAGTCGCGGGTCACGGGAAAGTCACGGGAGGTTTCGGTCGTACGCTCCCGCCATGAGCACTCCAGAGACATCACGTTTTGTGCGGCTTCGGGTGGAGCTGGTCCTTGAGGTCGAGGACGCCGGCGAGGTCACCAAGGCCGCGCTGCGCCGGATCGCCGGGGACCCCGACCTGCCGGACGACGAGCGGACGCAGGCCGAGACCGCTGTGACGGAAGACACCGCCGAGGCCCTCGCCTATCTCGTGGATCCGTTCGACCTGGTCAGCGAGGTGCCCGGGGTGGAGCTCCAGCAGGCCTCCTGGTCCAGCGAGCGGATTTCCTATGATCCGGATTCGCCGGACTGGGATCTCGACGAAGATGATGGCGAGGACGACGAAGAGGGCGGCATCGGCTGAGCGATCCGGGGAACCGGTGACCCCGGACGGCAACCGCCGTCCGGGGTTTCGTCGTCTCAGAGGGCGCACGGACCGGCCCCTCCCGCACCAGCCGCCTCTGCGGACGTGGTGTGCCCCACAGATCCGAAGAATGTGGAACGGGACGACACGGCCGTAGCGTTGAGGTTTTCTGACGGGGACTCCCGGCGTGTTCGCGGACTCGGCAACGATGGAGAAGCGTGTGATGACGGACAGTAAGCGGCGCAAGGGCCTGATGGCCGCGTCCGCACTGCTCGGCGGTGTAATGGTGCTCACGGCGTGTTCCGGCAGCGACGACAAGGCGTCCGGCGGCACCAGCAGCTCGCAGTCCCAGGCGGACGAGGCCGCTGCCAAGAAGTCGTCCAAGGCCGACATCACGATCACGCCGAAGGACGGCTCGGACGGCGCGTCCATCAACAACTCCGCCGCCGTCACGGTCAGCAAGGGCACGCTCACCGGCGTGACCATGACCACCGCGACCGGTACGGCGGTCGCCGGCACCCTGTCCGCCGACAAGACGAGCTGGAAGCCGAACGCCCAGCTGGAGCGGTCCACCACCTACAAGGTCGCCGCCGAGGCCAAGGACTCCGCCGGTCTGGTCGCGCACGAGAACGCCTCCTTCACCACGGTCTCCCCGGCCAACAGCTTCATAGGCACCTTCACCCCCGAGGACGGCTCGACCGTCGGTGTCGGCATGCCCGTGTCGATCAACTTCGACAAGCAGATCACCGACAAGGCCGCCGTCCAGAAGGGCGTCACGGTCACCTCCAGCAGCGGCCAGGAGGTCGCCTGCCACTGGTTCTCCACCCAGCGCATGGACTGCCGTCCCGAGGACTACTGGAAGGAGAACTCCACCGTCACGCTGAAGCTCGCGCTCGACGGTGTGCAGGGCGCCTCCGGTGTCTACGGCGTCCAGCAGAAGACGGTCACCTTCCACATCGGCCGCAACCAGATCTCCTACGTGGACGCCAAGACCAAGGAGATGAAGGTCACCGAGGACGGCAAGACCGTCAAGACCATCCCGATCTCGGCCGGTTCGCCGGAGCACACCACGTACGAAGGCATCATGGTGATGTCGGAGAAGTACAAGCAGACGCGGATGAACGGCACGACCGTCGGCTTCACCGACAACGACGGCAAGGCCGAGTACGACATCAAGGACGTGCCGCACGCCATCCGCCTCACCAGCTCCGGCACCTTCCTGCACGGCAACTACTGGGGCGCCAAGTCCGTCTTCGGCTCCGTGAACACCAGCCACGGCTGCGTGGGCCTGTCCGACACCAAGGGCGCGAACGACACCACCACACCCGCCTACTGGATGTACACGCACTCCATCATCGGTGACGTCGTGGTCGTCTCCAACACCGGCGACAAGACCGTGGCCCCCGACAACGGCCTCAACGGCTGGAACATGAACTGGACCCAGTGGAAGGCCGGTTCGGCCGTCTGAGCCACCCGCACACCGCACGGAAGGCGGCCGCCCCCCGGGGGCGGCCGCCTTCCGCGTGTCCGGCCGGTGCTGACAGCCCGGTGCGGGGCGATTCCTGGCCTCCGGACAGCCTTCTCATGCATCTCTTATTTACGCCTTATCGAGCCATCACGGTGCGTCCCTACCTTGCGGTCATGTTCTTCACCTACCTGAGGCGCGAACTGCGCCGCCGCAGAAAGGCGGCTCTCGTCGTCGCCTCCGGCCTCGCGCTGGGCATCGCACTGGTCATCGTGGTCAACTCCGTGTCCAACGGCATGGGGAAGGCACAGGACAAGGTCCTCCAGTCGCTGTACGGCCTGGGTACGGACATGACGGTCACCAAGGCCGCGTCGGCGACCACGAGCGCCTCGCAGCGGCCGCGCTTCAACTTCGACGCGCAGAACAACGGCTCGTCGAGCACGCAGAGCAGTGACCGTGTCATGGTGCAGGGCTTCAGCACCCTCGCCTCCACGACCGTCACCAAGGTCGGCGCCCAGAAGGGCGTCGCGACCGCGGTCGGCGGGCTGAACCTCAACGTGGTCAAGATCAGCGGCCAGTTCACCCGGGGTCAGTTCAAGCAGAACCAGGGTTCCGGGGGCACCGGCACCGGCGGCAACCGTGGCGGCGGTGGCGGCACCGGAGCGCCGCAGGGCGAGGTCCAGGGCGGTGGCGCCAACTTCGACGTCAACTCGTACACGGTCTACGGCACCGACGTCACCCAGACCGAGGTCGGCCCGCTGACCTCGTCGAAGATCACCAGCGGCCGTACCTTCAAGACCACCGAGACGAACGCCAAGGTGCTGGTCGCCGACTCGGCGTTCGCCAAGGAGAAGAAGTACAAGGTCGGTTCGACCGTCACCATCAACAAGGTCAAGTTCACGATCATCGGTATCGCGACGGCCGACAGCGGTGACGCGGCCGCCAACCTGTACATGCCGCTCAAGCAGGCGCAGACGCTGGCCGACGAGAAGAACAAGGTCACCACGATCTACGTCAAGGCGACCGACTCCAAGCAGATCTCGGCCGTCAAGAAGACCATCCAGGGCAACGTCTCGGGTACGACGGTGACCACCTCCGCGGACCTCGCGAGCACCGTCTCCGGCTCGCTGTCCACGGCGTCCTCGCTCGCCACCAACGTCGGCAAGTGGCTGTCCATCGCGGTGCTCGTGGCCGCGTTCCTGGTCGCCGGTCTGCTCACCTCCTCGGCGGTCTCCCGCCGCGTCCGCGAGTTCGGCACGCTGAAGGCGCTGGGCTGGAAGTCCGGCCGGGTCACCCGGCAGGTCATCGGCGAGGCCATGGTCAACGGCCTGGTCGGCGGCGCGCTCGGGATCGGGCTCGGTCTGGCCGGCGCGTACGTGGTCACCGCGATCAGCCCCACCCTGGACGCCTCCCTCGGCGGTGGCGGCGGCGGTGGCGGCGGTGGCACCGGTGCTGGCGGCTTCGGCGGTGGCGGCGGCGGCTTCGGCGGCGGTCCCGGCCGGCAGACCGCGAAGACCCTGGAGGTCGCCCTCACGGCCCCGGTCAGCGTGACGACCATCGCGCTGGCGGTGGGCCTGGCGGTGGCCGGCGGCCTGATCGCGGGCGCGTTCGGCGGCTGGCGCGCGTCCAGGCTGCGGCCGGCGGACGCGCTCAGGCGCGTCGAGTAGCCGACGTCCGTCGAGGCTGGGGGCCCTGCGGCACGCCTGCCCGCGGACATCGTGCCCCGTAAGGGGCGCGGGGAACTGCGCGACCAGCCCCCACCCGCCCGCGGCCGACAACGCACCGCCCCACCCCGAAAACCCTCCAGGAGCCACCATGTACGAACTCAGAAACGTCACCAAGCTCTACACACGCGGCAAGGACACGATTCGAGCCCTCGACGGCATCGATCTGACCATCGCCGACGGCGACCGTCTGGTCATCCAGGGCCCCACGGGCGGCGGCAAGTCCACCCTTCTGCAGATGCTGGGAGGACTCGACCGCCCGACCTCCGGCGAAGTCGTCCTGGACGGGACCGACCTGGCCAAGCTCTCCGAAACGAAGCTCACGTCGGTCCGCAGCGAAAGCATCGGCTTCGTCTTCCAGTCCTTCAACCTCATCCCGACGCTCACCGCCCAGGAGAACGTCGAGACCGCGCTCGTCCCGCTCGGCGTCAAGACCAAGGAGCGGCGCGAGCGCGCCGCCGAGGCGCTGACCTCGGTCGGTCTCGGTGAGCGCCTCGGCCACCTGCCCTCCGAACTCTCCGGCGGCCAGCAGCAGCGTGTCGCCATCGCCCGGGCCCTGGTGAAGCACCCCAAGGTGCTGCTCGCCGACGAGCCCACCGGCAACCTCGACGAGGGCATGCGCGACGAGATCATGGAGGTGCTGGAGCGCATGTGGAAGGAGCACGGGCTGACCTTCATCATGGTCACCCACGACTCCGCGATCGCGAAGAAGGCCCCGCGCCTCGCGACCATCCGCAAGGGCAAGATCACCGTCAAGGAGAACGCCGGCGCGTAACACCGGCGCGCCGCGTACAACCACGCGGTTGTGTAACGGTGTTCGCCCCGGCGCGTAACAGTTGTCCCGCGCTCTTCTTACCGGCCTCTCATCTATTGAGCCCGCTGATCACCCCCCGGCATACTCCGTATTCCGGGGGGTTGACGTATGTGCGTACGAGACTGCCCCCGGCCGGGTGAACGGGGAATTCGCCCGGCACACCGTCTCCTGGGGGAGTCTTGCGCAGACAAGTGAAAAGAGCCGCCGCGGCCACGGTGGCCACGGCGGCAGCCGTCGCGCTCGCCGCGGGCATGACCAGCCCGGCGTCCGCGAAGCCGGAACAGCGCGCCGCCACGGCCGCCGCTGCCTCTTCGCTCACCGCCAAGCACCACGTCACCCTGATCACCGGTGACCGGGTCGCCCTGGACGCCAAGGGCCGCGTCGTCGGCCTGGAGCGGGCCGAGGGGCGCCGGCACATACCCTTCCGCATCAGCAAGGCGGGCGGGCACACCCTTGTCGTCCCGGGTGACGCCGTCCAGCTGGTGGCCTCCGGCAAGCTGGACCAACGGCTTTTCGACGTCACCGAGTTGAACAAGGCCGCGACCCGCAGGGCGCAGCGCAACGGCCTGAAGGTCATCGTCGGCTACAAGGGCGCCGCCACGGCCGCCAAGGCCGACGTGCGGGACGCGGGCACCCTGCGGCACAGCCTGAGGACGCTCAACGCCGACGCCGTGCAGACCCCGGTCAAGGACACGCCGGAGCTGTGGGACGCGGTCACCGACGGGGACAGGGCCGCCGCCGGCATCGCGCACGTCTGGCTGGACGGCGTCCGCAAGGTCAGCCTGGACAAGTCCGTGCCGCAGATCGGCGCGCCCACGGCCTGGAAGGCCGGCTACAACGGCAAGGGCGTCAAGATCGCGGTCCTCGACACCGGCGTCGACACGACCCACCCGGACCTCAAGGACCAGGTGATCGAGTCCAAGAACTTCAGCGGGGCCGCCGACGCCACCGACCACTTCGGCCACGGCACGCACGTCGCGTCCATCGCGGCGGGCACCGGCGCCAAGTCGCACGGCAAGTACACGGGTGTCGCGCCCGGCGCGAAGATCCTCAACGGCAAGGTCCTGGACGACACCGGCTCCGGTGACGACTCCGGCATCCTCGCCGGCATGGAGTGGGCGGCGGCCGAGGGCGCCTCCGTCGTCAACCTCAGCCTCGGCGGCTACGACACCCCGGAGATCGACCCGCTCGAAGCCGAGGTCAACAAGCTCTCCGCCGAGAAGGGCATCCTGTTCGCGATCGCCGCGGGCAACGAGGGCCCCGAGTCGATCGGTTCGCCGGGCAGCGCGGCCGACGCGCTCACCGTCGGCGCCGTCGACGGCAACGACAAGCTGGCCGACTTCTCCTCCACCGGCCCCGCCGCCGACGGTTCCATCAAGCCGGACGTCACCGCCCCCGGCGTCGACATCACCGCGGCCGCCGCCAAGGGCAGCGTCATCGACCAGGAGGTCGGCGAGAACCCGCCCGGCTACCTGACCATCTCCGGCACGTCGATGGCGACCCCGCATGTCGCGGGCGCCGCCGCCATCCTCAAGCAGGAGCACCCCGACTGGGGCTTCCAGGAGCTGAAGGCGGCCCTGACCGGCTCCGCGAAGGGCGGCACGTACACGCCGTTCGAGCAGGGTTCGGGCCGGATCGCGGTCGACAAGGCCATCAAGCAGACGGTGGTCTCCGACCCGGTGTCGGTGAACTTCGGTGTCCAGCAGTGGCCGCACACCGACGACACCCCGGTCACCAAGCAGCTGACCTACCGCAACCTCGGCACGTCCGACGTGACGCTCGCACTGAAGTCGTCCGCCACCGACCCCAAGGGCGCGGCGGCCCCGGCCGGCTTCTTCAAGCTCGGCGCGACCACGGTGACCGTCCCGGCGGGCGGTACGGCCTCCGTCGGCCTCACCGTCGACACCAGGCTGGGCGGCACCCTCGACGGCGCCTACTCGGCGTACGTGACGGCGACCGGAGGCGGGCAGAGCGTCCGCACGGCGGCCGCGGTCCAGCGTGAGGTGCAGTCGTACAGCGTCACCGTCAAGCACATCGGGCGCGACGGCAACCCGACCGGCGTCTACAGCACCGACCTGGCCGGCTACTCGGGCCTCGGCAACGGCCGTGACTACGTCGTGCCGGCCGACAACTCCGGGACCGCCACGATCCGGGTGCCGAAGGGCACGTACCTGCTCGACGCCTGGATCGCGAAGGACTTCACCACCTTCGACGGCGGTCTCGACTGGCTGGTCAACCCCAAGCTGAGCGTCACCAAGGACATCACGCTCACCGTCGACGCCCGCACCACCAAGGCCGCCGACATCACCGTGCCGGACGCCCAGGCCACCCCGCACTCGGCGACCGTCGACTACATGTACGACCCGGCCGGCATCGGGTTCGGGGTCGGCTTCGACTCCTTCGACAAGATCCGGATCGCACCGCTGGGCGGCGAGGTCAGCGGTCTGACCCAGACCTGGAGCGGCCAGTTCACCAAGGGCGCCGACGAGGAGTACGACGTCGCCACCAGCGCCCAGGTCAAGAAGGTCCAGGGCGACAAGGTCCGGCACTTCAGGACCGGTGAGCTCGCCACGGTGAAGAACGCCTTCGGAGCCTCCGCGTCCCACAAGACCGGCGCCATCGCACCCTGGGGCGTGGTCGGCGAGGACTTCCTGATGGGCGACGCGGTGGAGCAGAAGCTGCCCGCCACCCGCACCTTCCACGTCTCCACCGTGGACCACGCCCAGTGGGCCTTCGACGCCATACAGTTCTCCGGCCACGACGCCCAGGGGCTGCCGATCGCCGACGCCTACTACACGCTGGGCGACCCGAAGACGTACACGGCGGGCCGGACCTACCGGAACACCTTCAACACGGCGGTCTTCGGCCCGCACCTGAGCAGCGACTACGGTCTGTTCCGCAACGGCAACGAGATCTTCGGCGTGGTCCCGCTGTTCTCGGACAGCGGCAAGCACGCCGGGTCCTCCGACTTCCTGTCGGTGAACACCGTCCTGTACCGCAACGGCACCAAGGTGGGCTCCAACAAGGACCCGCTGTTCGGCGACGGCGTGTTCACGGTGCCGTCCGCGAACGCCGAGTACAGGCTGACCACCTCGGTCATCCGCTCGGTCAAGGTCGCCGCCGCCTCCACCCGGATCGACGCGAGCTGGACCTTCCACTCGAAGAAGCCGGGCAGCGGCACCACACTGGCCAAGCTGCCGGCCTCCACCGTCCACTTCGGTGCCCAGACCGGCCTGGACAGCCGCGTCGAGGCGGGCAGGAAGGTCACCTTCCCGGTCACCGTCGAGGGCGCGGCCGCGGGCGGCAACCTGAAGTCCCTCGTGGTCTACGTGTCGTACGACTACGGCCAGACCTGGAAGAAGCTGACGGTCAGCCACGGCAGGATCACCGTCAGGAACCCGGCCAAGGGCAAGGCCATCTCGTTCCACGCCAAGATCGCCGACAAGAAGGGCAACAAGTCGACGATCTCCATCTACAACGCGTACTACGCCAAGTGAGCGCGTCGGTCGCCGAGTAGAACCACAGCGAGCGGCCCGTCGGAAGCGCGGCTTCCGGCGGGCCGTTCTCCATGACCGGGCTCAGGCGGTGGAAGCGACCCGGGTCGCGTCCGTGCCCCAGCTGGCCAGCAGGCGCAGCGCCTGGGCCGACTCGGAGCCCGGTTCCGCGTGGTAGGTGACCAGGGACTGGTCCAGGTCGTCCGGCATCCGGAACGACTCGTAGCTGAGGGACAGCTCGCCCACCAGGGGGTGGTGCAGCCGCTTCACCCCGTGGCTCTTCTCCTTGACGTCGTGCGTCGCCCACAGCCGGCGGAACTCCTCGCTCTTCACCGAGAGCTCGCCCACCAGCGCGGACAGCCGGGTGTCGTCGGGATAGCAGCCCGCGTCCATCCGCAGCAGACAGACGATGTCGATCGCCTTCTGCTCCCACTCGACGAAGAGATCGCGGTACTCGGGCCGCAGGAACACCAGCCGCGCCCAGTTGCGCTCCGTGACCGGCAGCTCCGACCAGTCACCGAAGACCGCGGCCGCCATCCCGTTCCACGCCAGGATGTCCGAGCGGCGGCCCCCGATGTACGCCGGCACTCCCTCCATCGCCTCCAGCAGCTGCCCCAGCGCCGGGCGCACCTGCTGCGGCCGCGCCGACACCTTCTTCTTGTGCTGCTTGCCCTTGGCGAGATGCGTCAGATGCGCGTGCTCGGCGTCGCTCAGCCGCAGCGCACGGGCGATCGAGTCCAGCACCTCCGCCGACACGTTCCGCCCGTTGCCCTGCTCCAGGCGCGTGTAGTACGCCACCGACACCCCGGCCAGCTGAGCCAGCTCCTCGCGTCGCAGCCCCGGCACCCTGCGGTGCCGGCCGAAGTCCGGCAGCCCCACGTCGGAGGGGCGCAGCCGGGCCCGCCGGGAGCGCAGGAACTCGCTGAGCTCGGCGCGCCGGTCCAGGGACGGGGAGGCGGCGGCGGAGGCGGCGGCGGAGGCGGCGGCGGGCAGGGACTGGTCTTCCATACATCCAGTATTCACGGTCGTACGCACAGGAACCTGACCCCGCCGGTGGTAGGCACGGCAGACGTACGCAGAGGCGGGGGCTGGGTGACGGACGTAGCGTGGAGGAGCCTGGAAACGTGCCCGGGACGGAAGAAGGCGACCGGGTGCGAAGACACCTCTAGGAGAACCCCCCTCATGACCACTGTTGCTGCTTACGCCGCGCCTGCCGCGAAGGCCCCGCTGGAGCGGACCACGATCGAGCGGCGCGCGGTCGGCGAGTTCGACGTCCTCATCGACATCGAGTTCGCCGGTATCTGTCACTCCGACATCCACCAGGCCCGCGAGGGCTGGGGTACGGCGATCTTCCCGATGGTGCCCGGTCACGAGATCGCGGGCGTCGTCTCCGAGGTCGGCCCGGGTGTCACGAAGTACGCGGTGGGGGACCGGGTGGGCGTCGGCTGCATGGTCGACTCCTGCCGTGAGTGCGACAACTGCAAGGCCGGTCTCGAGCAGTACTGCACCGGCGGCGGCCCGACCTGGACGTACAACGCGGTCGGCAAGGACGGGCAGCCCACCTACGGCGGCTACGCGCAGAAGGTCGTCGTCGACGAGAACTACGTCGTCCGCATCCCGGACGGTCTCTCCCTCGACGTGGCGGCCCCCCTCCTGTGCGCCGGCATCACCACGTACTCCCCGCTCAGGCACTGGAACGCCGGTCCCGGCAAGAAGGTCGCGGTCGTCGGCCTCGGCGGCCTGGGCCACATGGGCGTGAAGATCGCCGCCGCCCTGGGCGCGGAGGTCACCGTCCTCTCCCAGTCCCTCCGCAAGAAGGACGACGGCCTGAAGCTGGGCGCCACGCACTACCGCGCGACCAGCGACCCGAAGACCTTCGAGGAGCTCAGGGGCACCTTCGACATCATCCTCAACACGGTGTCCGCCCCGCTCGACTTCGACGCCTACCTGTCGCTCCTGAGGACCGACGGCGCCATGGTGAACGTGGGCATCCCGGAGGAGCCGGTGCACATCCTGCTCTCCTCCGTCTTCGGCAACCGCCGCGTCCTGAGCAGCTCCGGCATCGGCGGTATCCCGGAGACCCAGGAGATGCTCGACTTCTGCGCCGAGCACCAGCTGGGCGCCGAGATCGAGCTCATCAGCGCCGACCGGATCAACGAGGCGTACGACCGGGTCGTCGACAGCGACGTCCGCTACCGCTTCGTGATCGACACGGCGACCATCTGAGTCACCTCCGTCTGCCCAGCAGATACAGCAGACAGGGGCCGCCGACCAGGGAGGTCAGCGCACCCACCGGGATCTCCAGCGGAGGGACCAGGGTGCGGGCCACCAGGTCGGCGCTCACCAGCACGAGTGCGCCCGTCAGCGCCGAGCAGATCAGCGGCAGCCGGGGGGTGCGGGTGAGCCGCCTCGCCAGCTGCGGCGCGGTCAGCGCGACGAACCCGATCGGCCCGGCGGCGCCGGTCGCGGCGGCGGCGAGCACGACGCCGAGGGCGGTGAGACCGAGCCGGGCCCGGTCCACCCGGAGGCCGAGGGCGGCGGCGGTGTCGGGGTCCAGCCCGAGCGGCCGCGCCGCCCGTGCCGCCCACACCAGCGCGGGCAGGGCGAGCCCGAGAACGACGGCGAGCGGTCCGGCCTGCTCCCACCCCCGCCCGTTCAGGCTCCCGGTCAGCCACAGTCTGGCCTGCTCGGCCGCGTCCAGCTCGCTGTCGGTGAGATACAGCTGGACGACGGCGGACAGGGCGACGCCGACACCGACGCCGGTCAGCACGAAACGGCTGGGCCGCATGCCGTGCCGCCAGGCGAGGACGTACACGAGGGCGGCGGCACCGAGGCCGCCGGCCACGGACACGAGGGGCATCGCGGAGGGCGCCGCGACGGCGCCGGTGGCCAGCGCGAGCACGGTCGCGGCGGCGGCGCCGTGTCCGACGCCGATCACGTCCGGGCTGGCGAGCGGGTTCCGGGTGACGGTCTGCACGAGGGCGCCGGCGAGCCCGAGAGCCGCGCCGACGAGGCCGCCGAGCACGATCCGGGGAACGCGCAGCTGGTTGACGACGAGGCCGTAGGGCGTCTGGTCGCCGCGGAGGGTGCGCCAGACGTCGGCCGGAGAGATGTAGGTCTGGCCGACGCAGGCCGAGGTGATCATCGCGGCGGAGAGCAGGGCGAGCAGCGCGAGGGCGACGAGTATCGAACGCCGGTGGAAGACGAGGGAGAAACGTGGGTGCGGCCGAAGTACCACGACTGCGGGCCGGTGGGGGTTGCCCGCGCGGTTCCCCGCGCCCCTTACGGGGCGCTGCCCAGCCGTCCCTCTCACAGCTCCCCAGCCGCGGGCGCTCGGGTCAGCCATTTCGGCCGCGGGCGGCACCCGGCCGGCGCCGGTGAGCGTCCCCACCCCCCGGCCCCCACCCGGGGTACCTCTCACGTCACGGCCCCTTTCCTCCGTACCAGCGCCACCAGCACCGGCACCCCCACCAACGCCGTCATCACACCCGCCGGCACCTCCGCGGGAGCCCGCACCACTCGCCCCACCACATCGGCGGCCACCAGCAAACCCGCTCCCAGCAGCGCGGACAGCGGCAGCAGCCGTCCGTACCCGCCGCCCCTGACCAGGCGTCGTGCCAGGTGCGGCACCACCAGCCCGACGAACGCGATCGGCCCGGCCGCCGCCACCGCGGACGCGGTCAGCAGGGTCGCGCCCAGCGCCGCGCACCCCCGGACCAGGTGCACCCGGTGCCCCAGCGCCCGCGCCGTCTCGTCGCCCAGCGCCAGCGCGTCCAGGCCCCGGGCGCAGGACAGCACCAGCGCGGCGCCCGCCGCCAGGAACGGCAGCATCCGTACCACCGTCCCCGCGTCCCGCCCGCTGAGCGCCCCCACCTGCCAGAACCGGAACTGGTCGAGGGTGGCGGAGCTGGAGGTGAGGACCACCGTCGTGGCGCCCGCGGTCATCGCGGACAGGGCGGTGCCGGCGAGCGCCAGCTTCACCGGGGACGCCCCGCCCCGTCCCCGCGCCGCGACGCCGTACACCAGGCACGCGGCGAGGACGGCGCCGGTGAAGGCGTACCAGACGTAGGCCCCGAAGCCGGCTCCCGAGCCGCCGAGGACGATGGCGAGCACGACCCCCGCGGCCGCCCCCTGGCTCAGGCCCAGGATGCCGGGGTCGGCGAGCGGGTTGCGGGTGACCGCCTGGAGCGTGGCGCCGGCCAGGCCCAGTGCGGCGCCCGCGGTGAGGCCGACCTCGGTACGGGGCAGGCGGAGGGACCGTACGACGAGCGCGTCGGGTGCGGACCCGCCGTGCAGGAGGGCGTCGAACACGGCGGCCGGCGGTATCGCACGGGTGCCGACGGCGAGGCTGAGCACGGCGACGACGGCCACCGCGAGGGCGGCCGTCGGCCAGACGAGGGCGCGGCGCACTTACCGGAGGTGCTCGGCGAGCTGTCGTACGACCAGACGCGCGGCCGTGGGACCGGCGTTGAGGTACCAGGGGTCGTCGTCGACTTGCACGGCGTGCCCGGCCTTCACCGCCTTCAGGGACTTCCACAGCGGCCCGGCGAGCACGGTCGCCGCGTCCGTCCTCGCCGCGTCGCCCTGCACGGAGTAGAAGATCCAGTCACCGTCGGCGATGTCGGCCTTCTCCGGGCTGATGTCCTGCGAAATGGCGGTGAACTGCTGGGACCTGGGGCGGGAGAGACCCATGTCCACGGCTATCGAGCCGGTGAAGGAGGACACGCCGAACATCCGGGTGCGGTCGGGTGTGAAGCGGAGCATGGACACGCGGTCCGAGCCGTCGAGGGCGGACCCGCTCGCCTTGGCGTTGTCGACGATGTCGGTGAGCAGTTCCCGCGCCTTCTGCCCGTCGCCGACCGCGTCCCCGACCAGCAGCAGGTCGCGCTTCCAGTTGATGCCCTGGCCGGCGGTGACCACGGTGGGCGCGATCTTCGACAGCTGGGGGTAGAGGTCGCCGAGCGAGTCGTTGACCAGGATCAGGTCGGGCCTGGCCGCGGCCAGGGACTCCAGGTTGGGGGACTGGCGGGTGCCCGCGTCGGTCATCGAGGCGAGCTTCTTCCGGTACCGCGGGAAGGCCTTGGCGAGGTAGTCGGGGACCAGCCCGGCGTTCTCGGCGCGGGTGCCGACCGTCGGGACGATGCCGAGGGTGAGCAGGTCGTCGAGCTGCCCGGTGCTGAGCACCGCGATCCGCTCCGGCCGGGCCTCGATGGTGGTCTCGCCCTCGAAGTGGGTGACCGTGCGCGGGAAGACGCCGTCGGTGCCGGTGTCGGAGCCCATCCCGTCGGCGAGGGCGCTCGGTGCGGCGGAGGGGCCCTCGGAGGCGCCGGCGACCTTGTTCACGGTCCCGTCGGCACCGGCGCTGCCGGCATCGCCGTCCCCGCCGGACGACGAGCAGCCGGCCAGCAGACCGCCGACCACGGACACAGCGGACACGGCCACGACGGCCCTCAACCTCAACGCGCGCACGACTGGCTCTCCCGATCGGTAACTAAGGCGAGCCTTACCTTATCTGTTGTCGGGAGTACGTTGGACAGGAGGAGGTCCCACGATGACCGTGAACCTGAACCACACCATCGTCTCCGCACACGACAAGCACGCGTCGGCCAGGTTCCTCGCCGACATCCTCGGTCTTCGAGTCAGCCCGGACTACGGCCCGTTCGTCCCGGTCGCACTGCCGAACGGCGTCACGCTCGACTTCATGGACACCCCCGGGGAGATCCCGCCGCAGCACTACGCCTTCCTGGTCTCCGAGGACGACTTCGACGAGATCTTCACCCGCGTCCGGGCGGCCGGGCTCGACTACTGGGCGGACCCGCACCACAGCCGTCCCGGCGAGATCAACACCAACGACGGCGGCCGCGGCACCTACTTCGACGACCCCGACGGCCACCGCCTGGAGATCCTCACCCGCCCCTACGGCAGCGGCGGCTGACCCAGCGGAACGGCCGCCCCGCGCGCGTACGACCGTACGACCGCCCCCGTCGCGGCACCGGTGCGTGCGGCGTCGGCCTCCGCGGCGTCGGTCTCCGCGGCGTCGGTCTCCACGGGGCGTACGACATGGACGCGCCCGCGTCCGCCGACCCGGCCCGTCCCGTCGGTCACCTCCAGCACGGTGTTCTCGTCGATCGCCACGCCGTACGGCACCGACCCCCGCGACACGGCCGCGACCAGCCGCCCCAGCGTGCCCCACTGGGCCGCGTGCACGTCCACCGCGAACGGCACCAGACCGAGCCCCGGGCGCACCTCGACCTCTTCCAGGTCCTCGGCGGTGTCCGGCGGACAGACCGGGACACCGTCCGCCAGCCAGCCGCCGACCACGGCCCGCCGGGCGGCGAGCACCGCTCCGGCGGAGAACCCGGCGTAGGGGATGCCGCGTTCGGCGAGCAGCCCGGTCAGCCGCCCCGCGCACTCCGCGAACGCGTCCTGGTACCCGGGCGTGAGCCCACCGCACACCAGCAGCCCGTCCAGACCGTCCGCCAGCAGGCCGGGTTCGAACCGTCCGCCGAGCGGTACCGGCAGGGGCACCGCCGCCCCCTCCCCGGCCCCGGCGGCCCGCAGCGCCGCCGCGTACCGCGCGAACTGCTCCTCGCCGTCGCCCTCGTCGAGGAGCACACACCCGATCCGGCCGCCGCCCGAGGCGCGCAGCAACGGCCCGTACACCTCGGGCGCCGCCTCCCAGCCGCCACCGATCAGAAAAGTCCCGCCGCCCACGAAGTGGTCCCTCCCGTACCCGGGGCCCGTCAGGCCCGCAGCCCCTTGAGTCCGTCCTGGGCGGCCATGACCAGCTCGATGCCCCGGTTGTCGGCGGCGGGTTCGCGCATCTGGTTCGTCACGTACGCCATCGCCAGCCGCTCGTCGGGGTCGATCCAGACGAGCGCGCCGCCCCAGCCGCCCCAGCCGAGGGCGTTGCCGAAGAGGCCGTAGCCGAGGCCGTAGCGGGCCGACATGCGGAGGATGCGGTCCTCGCCCTCGAACTGCACCTCCCGCGCCCGTGCGCACCCCTCGGGGGACAGCACCCGCACCCCGCCGACGGTTCCGCCGCAGGCGAGCAGCGACTGGACGAGGGCGACCGAGCGGGCGTTGCCGTAGCCGCTCGCCGCGGGGATCTGCGCGCGGCGCCAGGCGACGCTGTTGGCGTCCCGGACGCGGAGCGGGGTGGCGGTGCCGGCGGTGGCGGGGGCCGTGTCGCGGTTCGCCGCGCCGGCCGTGTAGTCCTCGTCCCGGCCCGGCGGCGGCACGGTCGGTGCCACCCGCGGGTCGTGCTCGGGGCCGAGGCCGAGACGGAAGTCCGCGTCCAGCGGCCCGGCCACCTCCGCGGCGAAGAACTCGCCCACGCTCTGCCCGGTGATCCGGCGGAGCACCTCACCCACCAGGAACCCCTGGGTGAGCGAGTGGTACCCGGCCGCGGTCCCCGGCTCCCACTGCGGGGCCTGCCCGGCCAGCCGGGCCGTGGCGGTCGCCCAGTCGTACACCTCCTCGACCGGCCACTCCCAGTCGGGCAGCCCGGCGGTGTGCGACAGCAGATGCCTCACCAGCACGTGCCGCTTGCCGGCCGCCGCGAACTCGGGCCAGTACCGGGCGACCGGCGCGTCCGGATCCAGCCGGCCCCGGTCGATGAGGACGAGCGCGCAGAGCGCGGTCATCGTCTTGGTCACGGAGAACACGTTGACGATCGTGTCCCGCTGCCAGGTCCGGGTCCGTCCGGCGTCGGCGAACCCGGCCCACACGTCCACCACGGGCCGCCCGTCCACGAAGACGGCCACGGCACCTCCCACGTCGCCTTCGTCGATCAGTCCGGCGAGTGCGGCGGGCACGGCGGTGAACAACTCGTCGTAGGAGCCCTCGATGTCGGCCATGCAGGCCATTGAGCCCGCGGGAGCGCGCCCCCGGCAACCGAATATCCGGCCCGGCGGCCCCGTGCCCGGCCCACCAGGCCGACGGACGTCGTCCGGTGCCCGGTCCCCACCTGGCCGCGTGCGATGCCGACGACCCGGCCCGCGTCCCGCGCACACAGCGCCGCCACCAGGGCCCGGTGCCCGCCGGTCGGCTGCGCCGTCCGCTACGACGCCTCGACGCCACCTACGTCCGGGAGCGCCGCGGTCCCGCCGTGCGGGGTCGTACGTCCTGGTCCCGGCGGTCGGCGCCGTCGTCGGCGTGTGGCTGCCGTGCCACCTCGACGACAAGGCCCGCACCCTCGGTCCGATCCGGCCGGCCATCCGCGTCCGCCGCCTCGCCAACCTCACCAGGGGCTTCCGCGAGGCCCCGCCGGTGACGGCCTTCGCCGGAGACGGCCTGCGACGAGGAACCGGCCCCGGCGACGGATCCGCGGCCGGCCCGCTGACGCCGGCTGCGGACGGCGGCGGGGCACGGAATCGACGGGAACCCTCCTGCGTTGAGGAGGGTGGGCATCGGACGCCGGTGGAGACGCGAGCCGGGTAGCCCGAGTGACCAGGCCGACGAGTATTGGAGGGGCCGCGATGACTGTGCAGACGCAGAGGGCCGTGCTGGCGGGCGGATGTTTCTGGGGGATGCAGGACCTGATCCGCAGGCAGCCGGGCGTGACGGCGACCCGGGTGGGATACACCGGGGGTGACGTACCGAACGCGACGTACCGTAACCACGGCACGCACGCGGAGGCCATCGAGATCCTCTTCGACCCCACGAAGACCGACTACCGGGCGATCCTGGAGTTCTTCTTCCAGATCCACGACCCGAGCACCAGGAACCGCCAGGGCAACGACATAGGCCTCAGCTACCGCTCGGCGATCTACTACGTGGACGACGAGCAGAAGCGGATCGCCGAGGACACCATCGCGGACGTGGACGCCTCCGGCCTGTGGCCGGGCAAGGTGGTCACCGAGGTCGAGCCGGTCGGCCCCTTCTGGGAGGCCGAGCCCGAGCACCAGGACTACCTGGAGCGCTACCCGGACGGCTACACCTGCCACTTCCCCCGCCCCGGCTGGAAGCTGCCGGCCCGCGCCCAGGGCTGACCGCACGGCGGCCCGGCGAACGGCGGAGCCCGGCAGCCCCGAGGCTCCGCAACCGGGCCCGGCGCGCGTACCGGCGGTAGCCGCTGGGACACTGCCGTCATGGACACCACACCCGAGCAGATAAGCGCCCGGACCGCGGCCGCATGGACGGTCGCGCTCGCGATCCTCGGAGGGTTCACCGGGTGGGCGTGGGACGGACCGTTCCTCGCCGTCACCTGTGCCCTCTCCCTCGCGGGTGGCGGCGCGGTGGGCACGGTCCTGTCCCGCCGCCGGATCATGGCGGCCGTCCAGGAGGACCAGGGCAAGGCCGCCGCGCTCGGGTACGCCGACGGGATCGCGGACATGGTGGTGCTCGGGATATCGGCGTACCGGGCAGTGGTCTTCCCGCTGTCCGGTTCCGACGCGGTGGACGTCGCCGAGCGCAGGGCGCGCCGCAGGGCCGCCTACCGCCTCACGGCCGCCGAGGGGCTCCCCCACCAGATCCGGGAGGCCGCGGCCGCCGCCCTCGAAGCGATCGACGACGGGGGCGACCGCCGGACGCAGTCCGCCATGGAGGATCTCATGAAGGCCGTCCGGGAGCAGCGCCACAGGGCGTGAAGACTGCTCCGCGGGGCACCTGCTAGCGTCCGCCCCCGTGAACGACAGCGTGTACGTCGGCAATGCGGGCAAGGACGCGTCCCTGGACCGGGGATGGCTTCTGGGGCACTTCAAGGACGTCGGCGATCCGCGCCACAGCGAGGCGGTGGAGGTCAAATGGGGCGTCCACCCCCGGGGCGACGAGCGCTCGCAGTGGGTGCGGGGCGAGGAACGCACCGCCCTCCTGGTGCTCGTCAGCGGCCGCTTCCGAGTTGAACTCCCCGGCCGCAGCGTCCTGTTGGCAGAGCAGGGTGACTACGTCGTATGGGGCCGCGGAGTCGACCACTGGTGGTTCGCGGAGGAGGACTCGGTGGTCCTCACGGTTCGCTGGCCGTCCGTGCCCGGCTACGCGGTGACGGACGGAGGTCCGGGGCAACCGCCGTGCTGAGCGCGCGGCTGAGCGCGCGGCTGAGCGCGCGGCTGAGCGGAAGCGACGGCCAGGGTCTCGGCCTGTCTCCGCCCCCGGCCGATCTCCGGTCCCGGTGACGACGGACCGGTCGAAGGGCTGACTACCTGGTCCCCGGAGCCCGACTCGCCGCGGCGGCTGCGGCTTTGTTGAGGGCCTCCGCCGTCTCCGGATCGGCCGGCAGGAACGCCTCCAGCTTCAGTTCGGCGAGTGTCACGTCGACGGCGGTGGCGAACGTCGTCACGGTCGTCATCAGCCGCAGCTCACCGTACGGTGACCGCAGCCGGAGCGGGACCGCGAAGCCGAGCAGGCCGTCGGACGGCCCCGGTTCGGGTACGTACCCGGCGAGCTCGGCCCGCAGCTCCTCCAGATGGCCGAGCCGGGCGAGGATGTGCCGCGCCCACTCCGCGAGGTTGCCGATCCGGGGAGCCAGCCCGCGGGGATGCAGCGCCAGCCGGTAGACGTTCGTGCCCGGTCCCCGCAGCTCGGCGGCGGCACCCTCGGTGATCAGGTCGAACGCGGTGTTCGCGGCGACCAGACCGCCCCCCTGGTCCACCACCAGCGCCGGGTAGGGCAGATGCCCGCGCAGGATGTGGTCGAGTGCCGTACGCACGGGCGCCAGATCCGGGCCGTCCAGCGAACTCTCCGTGTAGAGAGGCGCGTACCCGGCGGCCATGAGCAGTTCGTTGCGCTCCCGCAGCGGCAGCTCCAGCGACTCGGCCAGGCGCACCACCATGTTCCGGCCGGGAACGGACCGGCCGGACTCGATGAAACTGACGTGCCGTTGGGTGGTACCCGCCCGCAGCGCCAGATCGAGCTGGCTGACGCGACGGCGGGTACGGCGTTCGCGCAGTGCGCCGGGGAAGTCCATGGCACCCGTTGTAACGGCTGCGGGGGACACCGGGCCATTCCCCGCGGGGAATTGTCGCCGCCCACGGCGGCCGTGACGATCTCCGGCATGGACATCGGCGTACTGCTTCCGACCGGAACCGCCCAGTGGGGCGAGGCCGACGACCCCCGAGAGCTGATCGGCTTCGGCCGCCGGGCCGAACACCTCGGCTTCTCCTCCCTCTTCGTCAACGACTCCCTGATCAGCCCGCGTGTCGAGGCCCTCACCATGCTGGCCGCGCTCGCCCCGGTGACGGGCACCGTCACCCTGGGGACGGCCGCGCTGCTGCCGTTCCTCCGGCGGCCGGTCCAGGCCGCGCAGTCACTGGCGTCGGTCGACCTGCTGTCCGGCGGGCGGCTCACCGTGGCCGTCGGCGCGGGCTTTCCCGGCCGCTTCGGACAGCCCCTGTACGCGCTCTCCGAGGTGCCCTGGGCAAGCCGCTTCCGCCGCCTGGACGAGACCGTCGCGCTGTGGCGGAGCCTGTGGGACGGCGCGGACCGCTTCCACGGCCGGCTGCTCCGGTTCACCGGCATCCCGCCCACGACCAGGCCCTACCGGGCCGGCGGCCCGCCCGTCTGGCTGGCCGGCGCGACGCCCTCGGCACTGGCCAGGACCGGCCGGATGTACGACGGATGGCTGCCCTACCCACCCGACCCCGCCGACTACGCGACGGGCCTGGCCGCGGTCCGCTCGGCGGCCGCCGACGCCGGCCGCGCGGCAGGGGACATCACCGGCGCGCTGTTCGTGTCGGTACGGATCGACGACGACGCCGAACGGGGCCGCGGTGCCATGGACGCCTACGCGCGGGCCACGTACGGAATGCCGCTCGACCGACTGGAGCAGATCCAGGCGGTCGTCACCGGTCCGGCAGCCCGGGTCCATGAGCGTCTCGGGCAGTACGCGGCCGCCGGCGCCCGGCACCTCGTCATCCGCCTCGGCGCACTCGGCCTGCGCTCCCAGCGCGACCAACTGGAGCGGACGGCGGACCTGATCCCCGCCCTGGCCGATGCCTCCTGAGCCCCGCGGTTCAGGCCGTGCGGTCGGCGTCCCCGAGGTTCAGGCCGTGCGGTCGGCGTCCCCGAGGTTCAGGCCGTGCGGTCGGCGGCCGTGCCGACCCAGCGGTGGTAGGCGCCGGGGTCGACGTTGCTCCCGCACACGATGGTGACCACATGGCGGCCGGCGAAGCGGTCGCGGTCTTCGAGGACCGCCGCGACACCGAGCGCGGCCGACGGTTCGACGACCAGACCGGCGTGGTCGAGGAGCATCCGCATACCGGCGACGATCGACGCCTCCCGGACCAGCACGGCGTCGTCGGCGACCAGGAGCAGGTCGTCCAGGACGGCCGGGACGGGATGCCGGCCGGCGACCCCGTCGGCGATGGTCTCGGCCGAGTCGGTGCTGACCACGCGCCGGCCGTGCCACGAGTGCGTCATCGCGGGCGCGCCCAGCGGCTGGACACAGACCACCTCGACCTCGGGTGCCCGTTCCTTCAGCACATGACCCACGCCGGTGGCCAGCGCCCCGCCGCCCAGCGCGATCAGGACGGTGTCGAACGACGTCGCGGACTCCACCAGTTCCAGGCCGATGGTCGCCGCGCCCTCGCAGGTCTCGATGTCCAGGCTGTCCTCGACCAGCCGGATGCCGTCGCAGCGCGCGATCTCCGCCGCCCGCTCGCGAGCCGCCTCGTGGTCGCCGTCCACCAGTTCCAGCCGGGCCCCCAGCGCGCGGATGCGCTCCAGCTTGGCCACGGTCGCGAAGCGGGAGGCCACGACGGTGACGTCCAGCCCCCGGCCGCGACCCGACCAGGCGAGGGCCTGACCCAGGTTGCCCGCGCTCGCGCACACCGCGCGCGGCTCTCCGCGCCCGGCGAGCAGGCTCGCGACCAGCTCGGTCCCACGGGCCTTGAAACTGCGGACGGGGTTCGCCGTCTCGAGCTTGATGCTCACCGCGCACCCGAGGGCGGGTTCCAGCGCCTCACAGCGGTACAGCGGACTGCCGAGAAAGACCGGGTCGATCACCTGTCGAGCGTCCAGGATCCGAGCGGTGTCGAGGCGCGTCTGCGGCATGGCAGCGGAGCATAGCGCTCGGTTCCCGGCGGCAGCGGACGCCGTTCGTGGCCACCCGCGGCCTCCTGCCCTGATCGCGCGCGCCGTTGCGCCACCCCCGGGGGTTATCGCCGGTGCGGGCGCTCCCTGCGTCAGCCCGGTGGAGGGGACCGGAACCGGCGCAGCAGCTCGTGTGCGGCCGGGCTCTCCGCGTCGAAGGTCTGGGCCCGTTGTCCGGCGGGAAGAGCCGGTCGGTGGAGCCGTACGCCCGGATTCCCCACCCCGGGGGGGGAAGCAGCGGTACGGATGGCCTTCCGGCAGGGCGGCGATCAGGGACAGGGCCTGCCGGGCTCGGTGATGCGGACGACCTCGACGAGCTCGGTCTTCCCATGGGCCGGCGGCAGCAGCATGCCCCCAGCCTCACCGATCGTGACCGTCCTGACCAGGGACGGGCAGCCGTGGCGTCACATGTCCCGGCAGGCTTCGGCTTTGAACTCCGCCAGGGGGACGGCGACCGTGGATTCGTCGCCGTCGTCCGAGATGCTGTCGTAGAGGACCTTTCCCGGGGTGAGCCGGTCCCGGTCGGCCCGGGTGAAGGAGACGCTGCCCGCCGACCACGAGTTGTCCTTGGTCCAGCCGTAGAAGGCATAGGTGGTCCCGGCGGCGAGCGGACCGGGAGACTTGGTCGTGGTCCACCCGGCGGCAGCGGAATCCAGGGGCCAGGTGGCGACACCGGCCCTGAGGGGGCGGTCGGACGTCCACGAACCGACCGTCACCGTCTTGTCGGTGTCATCGCTGTCCACGTAGAGGGTCGCGCCGTCGATGTGATGCCCGCAGACCAACATGACACCGAGCAGATGACCGTCGGCGGTCACGGAGATCCCGGCGACGGCATCGACGGGAACCGTGCACCCGGAGGTCGAGGCCAGAGCCGCACCGACCGCGACGGCACCGGCGAAGCGCCGGAACACCGGCCGTGACATGGTGGTCGGACGCATGGCCCCCTGCCTCCGGAGACCGCGCACGGGCCTCCTCCCCTGTCCTCGGATGGTAGGACGCACGAGACACCGCGCCGCCCGCCGCCACCGACCCGATGCGCGCTCGTTGCCGTCTCGTGGCTGCGGACCCGGTAGCCGCCGGAGTGGAGGAGACACCAGACGTACAACCGTTCGGGACCGGCGGGAGTCTAGCGACCG
Source organism: Streptomyces fuscichromogenes (assembly GCF_014645815.1). Lineage (GTDB taxonomy): Bacteria > Actinomycetota > Actinomycetes > Streptomycetales > Streptomycetaceae > Streptomyces > Streptomyces fuscichromogenes. The sequence goes on from NZ_BMML01000021.1 coordinate 34,479, forward strand.
CAGGAGTGTTCTCCTGGAAGACGCTGTCAGTTTGCCCCCTTTCCATCAGAGGTTCTCCCCATGCCGATGCGTCCGCACAACCGCCGTACCCGTCGTGCCTCCGGTGCCTCTCGTGCCGCTGTTGCCGCCTTCGGTGCGGTCGGTCTGATCGCGCTTGCCGCGGCTCCCGCCGCCTTCGCCGACGAGACCGCACCCGAACTGGTCGTCGGAGGCGTCGAGCCGATCGACGGGGTGAAACCGGGGAGCACCTTCGATGTGCCGGTCACCGTGGCGAACAAGGGCACCGGAGCCGCCGAGAAGGTGTGGGTCTACTACGGCGTCACCCGGGGACTGGACTTCGCGGAGGTTCCGTCCAACTGCCGAGCGCAGTACGTCCGGTCCTATGACGAGATGCCCGAGCGATGGACCGTGGTGTGCGAGTTCGACCAGGCCGTGGAGCCGGGCGTCGTCTACACGCCCGAGACACCTCTGCGTGTCAAGGCACTGGACCGCGCACTCAACGACGAACTGCGCCTGCGCGTCGGGGAAGACGATCCGGGGGTGGACGACAACGGCACTACGCCGGTGGCGGGAACCGCACCGGCGGTGAAACTGGTCGAGAGCCGGACCGGGGGCGCGGGAACCGGGTGGATCGTCGATGTGCCCGTCACCTCCGTCAACACGGCCGACTTCCAGGTGACGGGTGCCGCGTTGAAAGGGAGCGTCGGTGACACAGTGCCGTTGAAGGTGGGGTTCACCAACGCGGGGCCCGCCTGGGTCATGACCAAGGTGGGGGTCAAGTCCCCGACGGTCGTGATCACACCGCCGCCCGGAACGTCGGTCGTCAAGGCCACCCCGTTCTGCAAGGCCGAGGCCAAGGCCAAGGGCGCGGCGTACGAGTGCGGCATGAGTCAGCCGGCTCTCGACGAAGGCGGTCGACTGACCTACACCCTCCAGCTGAGGATCGACAAGCGGGTGGCGCACGCCAAGGGCTCGGTGGCGCTGAGCGACGACGCGCGGCCGGTCGACCCGGACAAGGCCAACGACAAGGCCGACATCACGCTGGACGTCACCGGCGGACAACCGACCGGCTCGAACGGCGGCTCGACGGGCGGCTCGACCAGTGGTGGCTCGACCAGTGGTGGCTCGGCCGGCGGGTCGTCGTCGACCGACGACGGTGGGACGACGGCGAACGGCGGCACCCTGGCGGCGACCGGGTCCTCGGCGCTGCCGGTCACGGGCGTGGCCGCCGCGGCGGTGGTCACGGGTGCGGGCGTGCTCGTCATCGCGCGCCGCCGCCGGGCCCAGAGCCCGAGCTGACGCCTGACACCTCACACCTGACACCTGACACCTGACACCTGACGACAGTCCGACGCGACGGCGGTACCCGCCCCGGATCACCGTGTCTGGAAGGCCGCAGTCTGCTTCGGCCCGGAAAATGCCGAAGCGCAGTCCGGGCAGGTCGTATGCCCCAACAGCTGAGTCAGATGGTCTGCGGCCGCCGACTGCCCGGCCCTGACGGCCGGACCGCGCAGTCGCGACGCCGGCGGAGTGTCCATCAGCGCGTTCGGCCTCCTCGGCGGCATGGACTCCCCCGGACGGTCCGGGCTGCCCGGCAGGCGGGCGCGACATTATGACCTATGACATATTCATATTGTCCTAGGTCAAATGCTAGGGTCGGGCCCGGAGGTGGACGGCATGCTGATCAGCGGGACGAGCGCGGCGGAGATCGCCGGCAGTGTGCGGGATCTGATCGCGTCGGGCGAGCTGGCGCCGCAAGACCCGTTGCCGTCGGTGCGTACGCTCGCGGAAGAGCTCGGCGTGAACCGGAACACGGTGGCGTCGGCCTATCGGCTGCTGGTGGTCGCGGGCGAGGCCGTGACGCGCGGGCGAGGTGGCACGGTGGTGGCCGGGGTACCGCAACTGGCCAGTGAGGGGGCGTGGTTCGGGGGGCGGCTGACCGATCTGGCCAGCGGCAATCCAGACCCGAAACTGCTGCCCGACGTACTCGACGCGCTCCGTGGCGACGGGTACCGGCCGGCGCTGTACGGTGCGCCTCCCGTCGACGAGCGACTGGCCGGCTGGGCTGCTGAACAGTTCGCGCCCGACATCGGGGAACGACGCTTCCGTGTCCTGATCACGCACGGCGCGGTGGACGCGACGGAGCGGCTGCTGAACGCCTACCTGACGCGCGGGGATGCGGTGGCGGTCGAGGACCCGTGCTTCCTTGCGAGCATCGGCACCCTGCGGCTGAACGGTTTCCGGACGGTGGCGGTGCCGGTCGACGGACAGGGGATGCGCCCGGATGCCCTGCGCGCGGCCCTGGAGAGCGGGGTACGGGCGGTCGTGTGCACCCCCCGTGCTCACAACCCGACCGGCGTGAGCATCAGTGAGGAACGGGCCGCCGAACTCCGGACGGTCCTGGCAGACCATCCAGGGGCGCTGCTCATCGAGGACGACCACTTCTGGGCCGTCTCCCGCACCTCCTATCACCGGATGACGCCCCCCGACAGTACGCGGTGGGCGCTGGTGAGGTCGGCGTCGAAGTTCCTCGGCCCGGACCTGCGTCTGGCCCTGCTCGCCTGCGACGAGGAGACCGCCGCACGCCTTGAGACCCGCCTCAACACGGGCACGACGTGGGTGAGCGGACTGCTTCAGCACGCCGCCCACGTCCTGCTCACGGACCCGGATGTCACCGACCTCACGGCGCGGGCGCGCGAGATCTACGTACAGCGCAGCACGCTGCTCCTTGTGCGGCTGGCTGAGCACGACATCGACGTCCCGGACGGTTACCGGCCGAACGGGCTGAACGTGTGGATCCCCCTGAAGACATCGGCGCGCCCGGTTGCGGACATGCTGGCGCGGCGCGGCTGGGCCGTGCAGCCCGGCGACCTCTTCACCTCGGGAACGTCCAGGGCTCAGGCCGTACGGGTGACAACGTCCATGCTCACCGAGGAGCAGGCCGCGCAGTTCGCCGCCGACCTCGCCGGCATCCTGCACGGCCCCGACCGGTACTGACCGGTACTGACCGGCACAGGCACCCTACGTCCCCCCTTTCCTTCCTCCCCGTCCCAGCCGGCTGCGGCGTGCAGCCCGGCGCAGGGTGGCACCGTCATCACAGAGAGGCTGGCTCCGCCATGCGTACACACTTCGTCGTCCACGAGTCCTTCGAAGCACCGGGGGCCTACGAGGACTGGGCCCGGACCCGGGGGCACGAGATCGGCTACTCCCGCATCCACGAGGGCGATGCGCTGCCAGCCGACGCGGAGGGCATCGATCTCCTGATCGTGATGGGCGGTCCCCAGCAGCCCAGCACGACCACGAAGGAGTACCCGTACTTCGACGCCGCCGCGGAGAAGTCCCTCATCGCCGCCTGCGTCGCGGCGGACAGGGCGATCATCGGCATCTGCCTGGGCGCCCAGCTCGTCGGAGAGGCGCTCGGCGCCACGTTCGACTCCAGCCCGCACACCGAGATCGGCTCCTTCCCCGTCTCCCTCACCGCCGCGGGCCGTCGACACCCCTTCCTCACCGGCCTCGGGGACACCTTCGACACCGGGCACTGGCACAACGACATGCCGGGGCTCACCGATGACGCCACCGTGCTGGCCACCAGCGCGGGCTGCCCTCGCCAGATCGTGGCCTACAGCCGGTACGTGTACGGGTTCCAGTGCCACATGGAGTTCACCCCGGCCTGCATCGACGCCCTGATCGAACACTCCGACAAGGAACTCGCCGAACTCGCCGACCGCCCCTACGTCCAGCAGCCCGACCAACTCCGGGCCAACGACTACACCGCGATGAACGACCGGCTGGCAGTCTTCCTCGACCGCCTCGCCGCGGACTACGCCGACCGCTGACCGTACTGGGGCGGCGTCTTGGGGGCTTGAGCGCAGTCCGACCGACCGTGCGGCAGAAGCCGCCTCTCACCTGCACGCAGCCGTCGGCGACGGCGAACCGCCCGCAACCCCCGGCCGACGGCGCCCCATGGGGTCAATGCGGAGAAGGGCGGCCTTGTGTGCACGGCAGGCCGGTGCAGCCCTGGAGGCCGTCTCACCCGGCTGGACCGAACACGGTCACGCGGAAGCCACCACCTCGCCGGCCATGACCTCAGGGGGGTTGGGGAGCAGTGACGCAAGGTTGTCCCGCACGAAGTCCGAAGCCATCGAGATCGACTCTTCGGCACCGGCCCGGTCCTGGAAGACGCTGGTCGAGACCATCACTCCGTTTCCGGCGTCGATCCAGTAGTAGGCCACAAAGCCGGAGACCCGACGCATGAGCGGCACGAACCCCTCGTTGACCAGACGTGCCGCCTCGGCCGAATCGGTCACCCCTTCGTACCGCCGGACTGCTACGTACATCCCCATACTCCTCACGGCTTACTGGGCTCGTCCTCTGCTGAGACGTGGTATCCCTGCAACAGCCGTCTGGTTCATGAGGGGTCCGACAATCACCCCAAGGGCCGCCTTGTGTGATCCGAACGGCGGTCGCCGGCCCGGTGGCCGCCCACAGCACGGAAGCGGTCGTGAACGCGGCTTGATGATCCACGTCATCCGGCCCCGCTTCCACACGGCGGGGAAACTGCCGTCGCGGACAGCCACAGCAGCCGGCCTTGGTCGCCGGCAAGCGCAAGGAAGAACAATCCGCGCTGCGGGGGCCGTCCACAAGTAGCGCGGGACGGGCGCGGTGAGCGGGATCCGCTCGCGACCCACCAGCCCTCGCAGAAGCCGCCCACCGGGCTGCATGTTTGCTCCGGCCCGGCCGAGTGGCAGGCGGCCGTCGATCACCGAGCCGGCGGCGGCAACGAGTCGGGCATTCAAGGCGACTTTCGGTTGCCAGGCAACCCGCGCCGACTTCTTACCCTTTTCACAGATGGCACACAAACACCTCCTCCTGTGCCTGCAACACGTGCACGACTCGTCCCGACCAGACGCAGAAAGAGCACTCATGACCAGACAGCACCCCAATGCCTTACGGCGTTCGGCGGTCATCGCCGCTGCCGCCCTCACCGTCGGCGCCGCCGGAACCCTTGCCGCGCCCGGCGCGGGAGCGGCGACACCGGCGGGCACGCCGAAGCTCCAACTGATCTCCGCTACCCCCGCGGTGACCGTCGACCGATGGGAAGGCGAGCCGGGGCTCTACCTTGACCTCGGCACTTACATCACGGTCGACGGGGGACCGTTCGAGCTTCGGGTGACGCGCAAGTCCTACAACGACCCCGTCGTCGCGTCGCAGGTGATCCGCTCCGGCGGCCGGACGGTGACCAAGACCCTGCCGAAGGGCCTGGTGAAGGACTTCTCGGGGCTGCCGGGCTTCCTCAAGGTCAGCATCAGCGACGAGTCGGGCGCGAAGAAGGTCGACACCACGCAGTCGTTCTGCCCGAACAACCGGGCGGGCCGGATCCGGCCGGATGCCCCGGCCACCTCGAAGTACCCCGACGGTTGCTCCGACAACCCGTTCGCCCTCGGCGGGGTGTGGGGTGTCGAGAAGGGCTGGGCGGCCGCCACATCCCAGGGCTTCCGTGCGGACAACGCGATCGACCTGCCGGCCGGCGTCTACACCGCGAAGGTGTCGGTGGCGAAGAAGTACCGCGACTTCTTCGGAATACCGGACAAGACGCGGACCATCAAGGTGACGGTCCGCCAGCAGGACTCCGGCGGGGGCCAGGGTCTGGCCGGCGCTGAGCGCGGGCGGAAGAGCGCGTCGAAGAGCCCGAAGCCGGCCGCCGAACGCCTGGTCGGCAAGGCGGCCGTCGCCGCCGACATGCCCAAGCCCGACCTGCGTGCCCTCCCCGCGTACGGTATCGCGATCACCGACGGGGCCGAGGGCGGAGCGGGTGCCGTCGCAGCCAAGGACTACCTCGCCTTCAGCGCCACCGTCTGGAACGGTGGCCCCTCGCCGCTGGTCGTGGACGGGTTCCGCAAGCCCGGCGCGGAGAAGATGGATGCGTATCAGTACTTCTACGACGCCAAGGGCAAACAGGTCGGGTACACACCCACCGGCACCATGGAGTGGGACCCGCGGGAGGGCCACCAGCACTGGCACTTCAGCGACTTCGCCAGCTACCGGCTGCTCGGCGCGGACAAGAAGGAGATCGTCCGCAGCGGCAAGGAGGCCTTCTGCCTCGCCAACACCGACGCCATCGACTACACGGTGAAGAACGCCAACTGGCACCCGTACAACACCGACCTCGCCACCGCCTGCGGTGAGGAAACCGCCGTCTCGGTGCGCGAGGTGCTCGACGTCGGCAACGGCGACACCTACAGCCAGTACCGGCCCGGTCAGTCCTTCGACGTCACGGACCTGCCGAACGGCACCTACTACATCCAGGTCATCGCCAACCCCGACAACCGGCTCAAGGAGCAGAGCACGACCAACAACGTCACGTACCGCAAGGTCGTCCTCGGCGGCACGCCGGGCGCCCGCACGGTGACCGTGCCGAAGTACGGCCTCATCGACGCTTCCTGATCACCTGGCGGGCGGGGGCAGACACCTCCGCCCGCTCACCGGCAGAACGCTGGACGCCGGTCGTACGGCACCACGCGTGTCCGCCGCTCCGCTACGGACCCATGATCTCGCGATGCAGTGCGGCCCAGAGGCGCCCCCGGCTCCATTGGGCGAAGCGACGGTAGACGCTGAGCCAATTGGAGTTCCGTCGGGTTCCTCAGATGCGGCAAGGAGGGTATCCCCGTATGTGGCCAGGTGAGAGCAGTATCAGGCAGTGCCACCGGACCGTTTGAAGTTCCTGCAGAAGACGGCAGATCCTGCGAGCGTGACCAGTAATTTGCCGCTTCGTGCAGGAATCCGGAAGTCGCCGTCGTCTGATGCTGCTTGCGCCTCCGGCCGAGGACACCGCCGGAGCCGTCGCGTCGACGCCGGTGGCTTCGGTGACCAGCCGAGTGGAGTTCTTGTCGTGGTAACCGAGGGCCTTCGCGATGACGGGGGCTGACGCAGCGGGGAACCTCTCACCGCTCCCCGGCAATCGTCCGTCTCGTGCCGGTCCTGCTCACGAGCCAGGCGCCGAGCGCCGCCAGGAGGGCTGCCGCCAACCCGTACACCGGCAGCCAGAGCGTCGTCGTGGACGCCAGGCAGTCGTTGACGGCGTGCTGGCTCTGATCGCTCTGCGCGTACGCCAGCGCCGGGCTGTCGTGGCTGCCCAGGTCGCTTAGGGCGGCCTGTGCCTGGAGCGCCGCGTAGCTGCCCACGTGGGCGCACTTGGTGCGGGTGGCCGGCATCGGGAAGAACCAGCTCCAGCGCTGCATGGCGGGGGCCACCGCGAGGGCCACGCACAGGCCGACGACCAGCGAGTAGGCCGTCAGGCTCCGCACGTACTCGGACCTCGCGCCGGGCGTGAGGGCCGGCGGGCGGGCGAAGGAGAGGATCAACGCGAGCAGTGTGACGCCGAGGTAGGTGGAGAACCACTGCCACGAGCCGGAGGAGAGCGCGAAGGCGAGCACGCCGGCGAGTGCGGTGCCCAGCACCCCGGCCCGATTGCCGGCTCCCTGGTCCGGGCCGGTGGTCATGGAGCCCTCGGCGCCTGGGCGGCTGCGTTCGTCCATGCTCTCTCCTTCCTGGCTCCGGGCCATCAGTGTCCGGCCGCAGCTTCCTCCGGGCACTCGCACCATGCCGTTCGACCCGCCCCGCTCGCCCGGTTGGCCGGGCTCGCTGCGTCGGACGTGTGCGCTCCACGCCGCGTGAAGAGAGCATCGCTGCGACCATGCCCCTAAGCGAACCCAAGTGTCTCGCGCCTGAAGAAGCCCCATCCCACTGCGGGTTAGCCGCCTCGCTGCCTTGAGAATTCGCGAACCCGCTGGTTTCCTCATCTCAGCGGACTCGTGAGCCATCCGGACTGGCAACTCGCACGGTGCTGCGGCTGTCGTCGAGACGGCGTACTCCGTCGTAGCGAGCAGCAGTCGAAAATCGGTGGCCACCTGAGCTGGCCGACCCCACGCTGTACGCCATGGAAGAACCGCACCGCGGGATCCGCGCGCTCCACACGGCATCCACGATCACCGTCTACCAGGCCTACGCCCCTGAAATCGGAGTGCCCGCCGTCCGCGACGGCCGCTTTCCCTCCACGTGGCTGCGGGATCGCATGACGTGGATCAAACCCAGCTTCCTGTGGATGATGTACCGCTCCAACTGGGGGACCGGTGCCGGGCAGGAGACCGTTCTTGCCGTCGAGATCACTCGCGTCGGCTTCGACTGGGCGCTGCGCCACGCCTGCCTGTCGAGCTACGTTCGCGGCCTGCATCCCGATCGCGGCACCTGGCAGCGTGAACTCAAGCGCGCACCGGGCCGTGTCCAGTGGGACCCTGAACGCGACCTGAACCTGCGTCCCCTGCCGCACCGCTCGCTGCAACTCGGACTCTCGGGCGAGGCATCGTCGCTCTATGCGGACGAGTGGACCGTGTCCATCAGCGACGTGACTCTCCTCGCCCGAGAAATCCGCACACTCGTCAATCGTGGCGATCTGGACTCCGCGAAACGGCTGCTTCCCCAGGAACAGCGATACCCCGCCGGTGACGAACTGCTCGCTCACCTGCGGCCCTGACCAGCAACACGCCGGCAGCCGTTCATGGTCATGCCGACAGCATGGTTGAGGTCTATGAAAGCGGCTTGATGACCCGCGTCATTCTGTCGCGCTTCCATACAGCGGGGAAACGGCCCTCGCGGACGGCGGGCAGGCCGATTTCCGGGGAGTACGCCTGGTAGACGGTGATCGTGGAGTCCGTATGGGCCGCACGGATCCCGCGTTGCGGTTGTTCCATGCCGTACAGCGTGGGCTCGGCCGGTTCGGGCGGCCACTGATCTTGTCGGGCACGGCGCCTTCCCGGCCTGTATCGAACGAGCCGCACAGGTCGTCAGTGCTGGGCGGTGCTGAGTTCAGGATGGCAGGGCCGGTCACGGCGGTCTGTCGCCGCTCGTCGTGAGGGCGACGGTCTCCAGGACCGTAGGCGCTCGCGTCGGGAGTCCTGCAGACGATGCCGACATCGGAACGGGACTCACGGTGTCCTGAGGGTCCGATCGCAAGGAGGAGGAGGCACCGGCCACCGGACGTGCAACTGTCCGGGATCGTCAGGAGTCTAGCGACGAAGGAATGTTCACCTGGGAAAAACCGTCCGTTTGCCCGCGTTCCGACAGAGGTTCTCTCCATGCCGATGCCCCCGCACTACCGTCACTACCGTCGCGCCTGCCGTGCCGCTGTTGCCGCCTTCGGTGCGGTCGGTCTGATCGCGCTTGCCGCGGCTCCCGCCGCCTTCGCCGACGAGACCGCACCCGAACTGGTCGTCGGAGGCGTCGAGCCGATCGACGGGGTGAAACCGGGGAGCACCTTCGATGTGCCGGTCACCGTGGCGAACAAGGGCACCGGAGCCGCCGAGAAGGTGTGGGTCTACTACGGCGTCACCCGGGGACTGGACTTCGCGGAGGTTCCGTCCAACTGCCGAGCGCAGTACGTCCGGTCCTATGACGAGATGCCGGAGTTGTGGACCGTGGTGTGCGGGTTCGACCAGGCGGTGGAGCCGGGCGTCGTCTACACGCCCGAGACACCTCTGCGTGTCAAGGCACTGGACCGCGCGCTCAACGACGAACTGTGGCTGCGGGTCGGGGAGAACGATCCGGGGGTGGACGAGAACGGCACTACGCCGGTGGCGGGAACCGCACCGGCGGTGAAACTGGTCGAGAGCCAGTCCGGGGGCGCGGGGTCCGCACGAGTCGTCCAGGTGCCCGTCACCTCCGTCAACACGGCCGACTTCCAGGTGACGGGTGCCGCGCTGAAGGGGAGCGTCGGTGAAACGGTGCCGATGAAGGTGGAGTTCACCAACGCCGGACCCGCCTGGGTCATGGCCAAGCTGGGGATCACGCCCGTCAGCGTCATCGTCACGCCGCCGGCCGGAACGTCGGTCGTCAAGGCCGCCACATTCTGCAGGTCCAAGGGCGGGGCGTACCGGTGCGGCATGCTTGCGGGGGCTCTCGACGAGGGCGGCCAACAGGCCTACACCTTCAAGCTGAAGATCGACAAGCGCGTGGCGCACGCCCGGGGCACGGTGGCGCTGAGTACCGAGGCGCGGCCGTTCGACCCCGACAAGGCCAACGACAAGGCCGACATCACGCTGGACGTCACCGGTGGGAGGCCGGGCGGCTCGACCGGCGGCTCGGCGGGCGGCTCGACCAGCGGTGGCTCGGCCGGCGGGGCGTCGTCGACCGGCGGGGACGGGACGGCGGCGAACGGCGGCAGCCTGGCGGCGACCGGGTCCTCGGCGCTGCCGGTCACGGGCGTGGCGGCCGTCGCGGTGGTCACGGGCGCGGGCATGCTCGTCATCGCGCGCCGCCGCCGGGCCCGGAGCCTGAGCTGACGACCCTCCGACGCGAGCGGTGTCAGCTGTCCCGGGCCGCCGGTCCGGGACCTCCGCGCTGCCTTGACCGGTGGCGCCCCAGGCGGCTCCCGGATCTGGGCCGGCCCTTCGAGCGGCGCCCACGAACTCCGTTGCCGGTGACGCGATGGAGTCCTCGGCGCGGCTCGGCGAACCGCAGGCACGCCGAGCCCCGGGCATTCGCCTGTGGCCGAGGGAAGCGGTCGGCCATCGAGTTGAGACGGGACCGGTTAGCCGGCCACGCCGGCGGATCTGTCCGTGCACGGGTGGGGTCTGGAGGAACGTCCTACCGGTTGATCGGGAAGCGGTGGACCGTTGACTGCCGGGTCCGGAAGCCGAGACGCTCGTAGAGCCGGTTCGCTGCCGCGCGATCGGGCCGAGAGGTGAGATCCACCGTCCGCGCGCCCGCCTCCCGGGCGATCCGCAAGGCCTCTTGAGCGAGGAGGCCGGCGACTTCCCGGCCCCGCGCAACGCTGTCCACGACGACGTCTTCGACGCGGGCGCGCACACCGGACGGAAGCGGCAGCAGCACCAGGGTCAGGGTGCCGACGATCTCATCGGACATCCGGGCGACGAGGACGGTGTTCGCGTCGCACGTCACCATCTGGTCGACTGCTTCATGGTCGAGCGGCTTCGCCGTCGACGACAGCTGGGGCAGCAGCCGACCGAAGGCATCCACGAGTTCCTGACTCGCTTCCCGGGCGATCTCCACACGGATGTCCATGCCCGTGAGCCTGTCCACCGCCCGGAGCCGGTCAGGGGCACCGTGCGCGGACTACGCCTCAGTGGCCTCCGGAGCAGGGGCGATGCCGGTCGGGCACGAGGCGCCCCAGTTCGCTTCGAACGGGTCGCCCAGCTTGACCCCCGTCCCGCCCAACCCGCAGTACCCGCCCGGGTTCCTGTCGAGGTACTGCTGGTGGTAGCTCTCTGCTTCAGGCAACATAAGAAGTCCTGAAGACACTAGGGGGAGTTGGCGTGAGCAGCAGCGATCACTTAGTACCTGTGGTGGCCTACGCGAGGATCTCGGCTGACCTGGCCAGGGACGCTCACGGGGTGGAGGACCAGCACAAGATCAATGACGAGACGGCCGCCGCGGTCGGCTGCCGGATCGTGCACTACTACACAGACAACGACCTCTCGGCGGCGAAGGCCGATCTTGTCCGACCGGGTTTCGAGGCGATGCTGAAGGTCCTCAAGGCCGGCCGCATGCCGGACGGTCAGGCCGTGCGTGGCGCCATCGTCGTTGCGGACGACCGTCTTGTGCGACGAGTGGGGGACTACGAGCGGTTCGTGGACGCCCTGACGTTCGAAGACGGCCGTGTGTATGCGGACGCCAAGGGGCTCAAGGATCTCTACAACGAAGACGTCGAGTCGATGGGTCTGTTCGGCGTCGTCATCTCAAAGGCCGAGGTGCGCAAGATCCGGCGCCGCACCCGCCGCTCTCACCGTCGCCGCGCCGAGCAAGGGATCCCGGTCGGCGGCACCCGCCCCTTCGGCTGGAACGACGACAAGCGAACTCTCCGTCCCGAGGAGGCGGAGCGGCTCGCCCAGGCGGTACGCGACGTCATCGCCGGCAAGTCGCTGCACTCGATCCTCCTGAAGTGGCGCGAGGAGGACGTACGGACGGTCCATGGCAATCCCTGGGCTGCACGGTCACTCAAACTGGCGCTCTGGAACCCCCGTCTCTGCGGATGGCGCCGCCACAACGAGGAGTTGGTACGCGACGTCGACGGGATCCCGGTGGTCGGTCAGTGGGAATCCATCATCACGCCCAAGGAATGGATGGCGATCGACGCCCTGTTCTCGGCGCGGATCAAGCCCAATGTGAAAGCGGATGGGACCGTGACGGACTACCGCACACCCTCGCATCTGCTCACGGGGATCCTGAGGTGCGGGAAACCCAAGGATGACGGGCAGATCTGCAATGCTCCGCTGCGAGTTAGCACGCGACTGGACCTGTCTGGTGGGTACATCTACCAATGTCCTTCGCGTTCCATGGGCGGATGTGGCGGCAGCGCACGGAACGGCGCCAAGGTCGATGAGTACGTGACCGAAGCGGTCCTCGCGAAGCTGGAGGAACGGGCCGCGGTCAAGCAGGAGCAGGACGCCGAGTGGGGCGGCGCGCAGGAGCTGGAGCGCCTCTCGAAGAAGCAGCGGACCATGCTTCAGAAGTGGCAGGAGGACCTCCTCTCGGATGAGCTGTTCTTCCCCGAGAACCACAAGATGGAGGTCCGGATCAAGGAACTCCGCAAGGAGCGCACCGAGCACGCGCTACGGGTTCAGCGCGCATCGAAGGTGACGGCCGATGTCCGAGAGCGATGGTTCTCCGACGGTCTTGACATGGCCCAGAAGCGGGCCCTCGTCCGGGAGGCACTGCACGCGGTGATCCTCCTTCCGGTTGGGGGAGGAGGAAGGCGCCCGTTCAACCCGGATCTTCTCATTCTCAAATGGACGGATGGCTGACGCCGCCGACACCAACGACATACGACCTCGGTGGTGTTGTCAGTGGCCCCGAGTACCGTGCGGTGCGTTGGGCCGGGCGGAGATCGTGAGGGACTCGCGGCCATGGGGGGTGGGTATAGAAGGTCCCCGGCACCCAGCTCGGGACTGGAACGGGATCCGTGTCCCCACCCCCCCCACCTCACCCACGGCGTCGCTGTCGCTTGTGACGCTGTTCCGTACTTGATCCTTCGATCAGCTCTATGCCGAGAATCCTTGAGACGCGATGCCAGCGCTCTTCGCTCCACGCAGGTGCTCTCTTCGCTTGCTCTCGTCCCCAATCACGGGCGCTAGGAGTGGTCACCGGCACCCCCAAATGCCCTGACTTCCTCACGCGCTGCTGTACGGGCTGTGGCGAGATCTTCGGCTACCCCGGCTGCAATGAGTGCCGCGCCGGGGGTGTGGCCGGAGCCGACATAGCGCCAGTGCCGTTCGGTGATGGCATCGGAGTTGTCGGTGTGGCCCATGTGGTGGGCGCGTTCGGCGCGGAGTGCTGCGTAGGTGGTCGAGTAGGTGCGGGATTTGGTGAGGATGTGGCCCCGGTAGCCGAGGGTGTGTGTCCAGGAGCGGAGGCGCAGAGGCTCGTACTCGGACAGGCCGCCGAGGCGCCAGCAGGCGCGCATGAGGGTGCGGACGTGTTCGTTGACGGGTGCCGACTCGATGTCCCTCTGATCGGTGACGGGGTGGTCGGTGCCGGCGCCTGTCTCGCTGGCTCCCTTGGTGACGTACTTGGCGACGTACGCGGCGACCGCGTCATCGTCGGGGCCGTCGCCGTTCGTGCGCAGTGGCCGGGCGTCGGCCTGGGCGCCCCAGCGAAGCGTCAGTTCTCCCGTGGCCGGGCTGTAGGGAGTGTGGACCAGGACCCGCCGGGCGGAGGCGCGTACCGCGTCGATGAGCAGTTCTGTGGTGCCCCAGGCCGGGGGTTGGTCTTCCGGGCCGTTGGGTCCGTCGAGGCGTACGACGGCGTGGACGTGGACGGCAGCGCGTTTTTGGTATTCGGCGACGCGGGCGAAGGAGAGCCGGGCGTGCTGGGCGAAGCGTGATTGCACCAGGCCAGCTGAGGTGGCCAGGCGTCGGCGGACATCGATGACGAACCGGTCCCACAGCTTGGATGCGTGCGCGTGCCAGAGGACATGGGCGGTGTAGTCGTAGCAGTCGAGGCAGAGCGGTTGACCGACGACGCCAGCGCCTGGGGCGTGGACGGCGTCGCAGCCGAGGGGCCGCCCGTGCTCGCAGGTTCCGCCGTCGCGGCGAGGACGGCAGGCTTCCCCTGACCGGTGGACGGGGCCGAAGGACGGGGCCGTCAGGGTGACGAAGAGCCGGGGCCGATGGCGCACGGTCGCGGGGACGTTCTTGCCTCCCAGCAGGCCCGCACGGACGAGGTGGAAGGTGTCTCCGGCGTGGAGGCGGGAGCAGGCGGGGCAGATGGTGGCGCGGCGGTTGCGGCAGCGGACGAGGAGACGTTCACCTGGTTCGGTGCGGGTGTCGTAGTGGTGGAGGATCTCCTCGGTTGTGCCGTCCAGCGTGGTGGTGGAGCCGGAGAGGTGGACGGGGTGAGCGCATCCGCCGGTTGCGGTGATCTGCTCCAGCCAGCGGGGGAAGTTCGGGTCTTGGGCGAGGCGTATGGCGTCGCGGTCGGTTTCGGGGAGCTGACGCAGGCGCGCCGCGCGGTCGAGGGCGGCGCGCCTGTCAGCCGGGGTGAACTTCGGGGAAATGGTGGTGACCTTCCGGGGTGGGCCGCCGAGGCGACTCGGTGGGTGGGTGGTGGTGCGCCGACGTCCATGGGGTGGTCCCTTCGCTGGTCAGGTGGATGGGGTTGTGGGTCAGCGGATGGTTCCGGTGCCGCGGCAGATGCGGCAGCGCCGCAGTCGTCCGGTCCAGGTGCGGCGTGCTCCGTCGCCCTTGCAGTGGGGGCACCTCACGCGAGGCATGGGCATGGTGGTGGTCCCTTCTCTGCTCAGTTGTGGGAGAAGCTGCTGATGAACCAGGTGACGAGTTCGTGCACGGTGAGGCCTATGGGGGTCTGGCCGAGGTAGAGGCCGAAGAGGCCGACGCAGACGGCTTCCCAGGGGCGGACATCGCGGGAGCGGACGAGGAGGACGGTGATGATCCCGAAGATCACCGCGAACCCGTAGGCCGTACCTTCACTGATCACTTGCTCTCTCCTTCCACCACCGCGAGAGCTCGGACGAGGGCGGGCAGTTGAGGGGTCAGCGCGCTGTACTTCCGGGCCGTCGACACGGCCTCTTCCGTGGGGGTGAGGTGGGAGCGGGCACGGCTCCAGCCGCCGTCAGGGCCGGTACACACCGCCACCCCGCGCTCCTGAGCCGTGATGGACTGGGCTACGGCCACGGCATCCTTGTTCAGGTCCCCGAGCGTCATCTCTGCCGTGCCGGGGTCGTTGACCCGGTGGCAGATCCGGCCGCCGAGCTGGGCGCGCAGGGCGGTGACGCCGGGGCCGAGGTCGGATCCGACGCGTTGCCCGGCGACGACCAGGTGCAGACCGAGGGCAGCCCCGAGCTGGGCCAGCCGGAGTAGGAGCGTGGAGCACTGCTCCGCCTCGGTCTTGCTCTCCCGCGTGCCGTCCGACAGGTACAGTTCCGCGATCTCGTCGACGATCACGACGATGGGCACCGGGCGGAGCTTGTCGGGGAGCTCCCAGATCGAGCGGACGCCGGCCGACCGGCACGCACTCATGCGCTCCCGCATGTCAGCCGCCAGCGCGAACAGCACGGCGACCGCTTCCTTCCGGCAGGTGGCCAGCGCGCTCAGCCGTTCGGCGAACAGGCCCAGTTCCATGCCGCCCTTGCAGTCGATCCCGACCAGAGCGACCCGCTGCGGGGCCAGCTGCGTGATCAGCCGCGCCAGGAGCGTGGACTTGCCAGAGCGGGTGGCCCCGGCGATCAGCCAGTGCGGCACCAACCTGAGGTTCATCACCCAGGCGCCACCGGACTCCAGGACACCGATGAGGGCCGACAGCAGCTCAGCCGGGGCCGTGGCTAAGCCGGGCCGTTGAAGCGGATCCGTGGCCGTCGCCGTCAGCAGGACGAGCCCGCGTTCCGGCGAGATGACCCGGACCGCATGGACCTTCCACGCGTGTACCAGCGCGTCCGCCGCCTTCATGTATGTCGCCGGAGTCTGCCCCGCGTGCAGGCGCACGGTCACCGTCAGACCCATGCGCGTGGCCCGCGGGAACGATGCGCGCGGGACGAGCGGCCGCAGCGGATCGCCCTTGACGACCAGGTCACCGAGGAGCCCGCGGGGCGGGCGCCGGGACACGGACAGGTCGTTGAGCATCGCAACCCTGCGCCAAGTCGCCACCACCCGGAACGCGGCGGTCGGGTAGCCGACGAGGTACCAGTGCCAGACCGGCCGATGCCGGCGCACCAGGTCCCCGACCACGAGCATCCAGGCCAGCACGGCAAGCGCGAACGCGAGCAGGATCGGTCCCATCAGGCGTCACCGCCCTTGCTCTGCACGGGGGTTCCGTGCACGGGGGTGATGGCGTCGGCGCGGAAGCTGACGCCGTGGCGGTCGCCCATCGACCACATGAACGCGGTCAGCCCGGTGACCTTGAGGATCTGGCCTTCCTCGATGCCCCGAGGCTGGCCGCTGACGGCGATCTCGATGACGGAGATACGGCGTCCGTCCTGGCGCACGGTGACGGCGACGGTCCAGACCGGGTTGCCGTCCCGGTCGCGCTTCACCTCCTGGGTCTCGGTGTTGGTGATCTTCGCTTCGGGTGCGATGGCGCACCGCAGTACGCCCAGTCGCGTCGTGTCCACGGGAATGGACTGCATTTCGTTGGCCTCCCTGGCCAATCAGACGCCAGACTCGCTCTGACGTCACTTGTCCTTATGAGTGATGACTATGAAGTCCTGTACGGCGAGAGTGCAAGTACTTATGCTGACGAGTGATGTCGCGCGTGCGACGTGCCTACGACGACACCCAGGAGACCCGATGTCGGAGATCCAGCGCCCCGGAGCCCTCTACCAGCAGGTGGCCGCCGCGATCCGCGAAGCGATCCTGTCGGGCGAGTTCGCACCCGACTCCCTGCTTCCGTCCGAAGCCCAGCTCATGACCCGCTACGGCGTCTCCCGCCCCACCGTCCGCAACGCCATCGCAGCCCTGCGCGCGGAAGGCCTGATCGACGTCCGGCACGGCAAGGGCAGCTTCGTGCGCTCCTCGGGGCAGCCCACCCTCACGCTGGAGCGGAGCATCAGCCACACCCGCGAGGGCAAGTTCGTCATGCCCACCGGCGACATCTGGCAGGAAGCCGAGGAGCCGCACACCTACCGCACCCGGACCACGAAGAGCACCGGCCGCCTGCTCCAACTCGGTGCGGAAGAGGCCCTGTTCGGATGCGACCGACTGCTCATCGATCCCAGCACCGGTACCCGTGCGATGCACCGGACGCTCATCCCGTTCGAGGTCGCCGAAGCCGTCCCCCTGCTCGGCGAGGAGCCGTGCAAGCCGGCGGCAGCGGTCGACTGGGTGCTCACCCAGGCCGGACACGCCCTGTCGTGGACCGAGACGGTACGCGCGCACATGCCGCTGCCCGACGAGCGCGCCGCGCTCCAGCTCCCCGACGCGACCCCGGTCCTGCACGTTGCCCGCGTCGCGCACAATGCCGGCGACCGTCCCCTGTTCCTCGAAGAGCTGCGCTTCGGGGCGGACCGTGCCGAACTCGCCTACCGGATCACCGCCGACAAACAGCCCACGCGACGCACTCGCGCGTAGGGACTGTGACTCACCGGACACCAGAGCCATTGCGCCCACGCTGCGGCACTCAAGCAACATCCCTACTCCTGAGGGGAGATGAAAATGCGTCACGATGGAAAGTCAATAGCTATATAGGGCTAGTCATTTATGACTACCTTGGCGATGCTGGTCCGGTAGCGCCGATCTCGGCACGCTTCGAACCTTTCGAGAGGCGACAAGGATGTCTTCAACAGGCCGGGCATCAGATGCATCAGGGTCGCGCCACCCCGCTCCTGCGGGCCCGCAGGTTCCTTGGTGGGCGATCGTCCTAGTCGTTGCCATCGCCGCAGGCTCTTACGTCGTGTTGGTTGTGATCGGAAACCAAGATGGCGCAACCACAGCAGGCTCATTAAGCGCGTTACTGACAGGAACGCTTGCCGTGCTCGGCGTTGGCCGCAGGTCGTAGGCATCGCCACGGTACCGACTTCGATCAAAACCGTACATTGGCGAGACCTGCGCCGATGTCGCCGCTCAAGATGACCTCTGGCCCTTGGGCGACGTGATACCGCCGACGGACTCGGCCAGCAGTTTTCATCGGTCGAAACAGCCTTCACTTCCTCAAGGGCGCGCCTGCGGCGCGCCGGGGCGCCCGGCCGCCTCGGCCGGGCGTGCGGCGTGGCCGCCGGTCCCGTCCGGTCGGCAGGCGCCCCCGACCGCAGCACGCCCAGGGAGTCGAGGCGTCGACCGGCCGACCGGAGCCGGGGCCCACGTGGCTGGGGGTCGACGGCCTCCGAGACTTTAGGCAGCTCCCATGGGGCGAGCCTCGAAGAACAGGGGGCCGATCGGGCTATTGCGGGCAGGTCCAAGGACTGCCCGATCCGCTGGCGAGCGTAAGGCCCCCTGTTCACTCGCCCCATGGCAGCTACCGCCCAAAGTCTCGACGGCCGGCGACGTGCCCACGCGCACCACCCACCAGCGGAGAAGCCCCTCACGCTGCACCACTGTCGCCATCCGTACGCGCCTCCAGGAGCGCGGCGAGCCGGTCCACCGCACCGGGCCAGCCCGCCAGCCGCACGACCCCCTGCCCGTCCTCGTTCGTCGAGGCGACAGCCCGCACCACGGACAGCTCGAACCCGACGCCCAGGAGTGCACGGTTCAAGCGATCGGCGGACTCCCGCGCCTCACGCCACCCCGCGATGTAGTCGACGCCAGGCGTCCAGAACTCGAAGTCCGCGCCCGGCACGTCGAGTCCGTCACTCAGCCAACCCTCACCGGAGCCTGTCATCTTGCCCACCTCTGCCCTGATCTAGGTAACGGATCGTCAACTTCCTTGAACCAGGGCCAAAACGCAGCACGGCGGCCCCGGTACCATCAGGCACCGGGAACCGCCGTGTTCCCAGCCGGGCCACCCTTCGCTTTCCAGGGCTGACGGGGTGGCCCGGCCTTATCGGGTTATGAAGCGCAGTCCCTCCGGAAGGGGAGCCCCCGGGTGCTACAGGAACCGCGCTCCGTGGCCGAAGTGGTCAGGCTTCGGCCGTTTTCCGGCCCGCCGCCTGCTCCCGATCGCGTGGGAGTGATGTGGGGGCTGCGGACCGGCGATCATCAGTACGGTCCGTCCTCCACTTCGCCATCCAGATCGAAGCGGCACCAGACGGTCTTGCCCCCGCCGTCTTTCGGCGTCCACCACACAGCTGCTGCCATCCGCTGGGTGATCATCAGCCCACGGCCGCTGTCAGCCAGGACCGCCTCTGAGAACTCCGTCACCAATTCCGGCGAGTAGAAGTCACCCATGGGCAGGAGCGGGGGTGTCGAGTCCTCGTCCGCGACCCCGATGAAGAGCCACTTGGGGAACAGCTTGTAGGTCACGTCGATGCGCCGGCAGGCGCCCGGACTGGAGCGGTGGCGGTCCGGAACCGCATGGTTCACCACGTTTCCGACTAGCTCCGAGATGGCGAGCTGCGCGTCATACATGAGGTCACGCGGGACCGCGCCCCGCAGAAACACCGTGGCCGTGTCGCGCGCGATGCGTCCCGTGTCGGCAAACTCGGCGAAGAGCGTCACCGTCATGTAGTGACCGCCGTGGGACGGATTCGGCGCCACGAACCAGTGAGCGTATGCATCCAGCTCACTCACCACGTGCTTGGCTTTCCCCGCGTCCATCGTGTCCTCCGGCAGCTCTCATGTCTCCGCTTGCTTCACGCAAGTCAGTACACGGCGCAGTGGACCCGAGCGGGAGCGTTCATTGGGGGGTTCACCTGAGCACTTGCAAAACGAAGGGGGGTTCAGGAATGAACCCCCCAGCCGGATAGCCCTGTGACAAGATGAACACTCGCCGTCATTCTCGGGTTGGCAGGGGAGCATGAGCCGAGAGCCCAACGCTCAGTTGATCGCCGTCATGAGCGAAGCGAAGATCTCCAACAAGGGCCTTGCGAAACGCATGACGGACGAGGCCTACCGGCGAGGCATCGAGCTGGGTACAACGCACGTATCCGTACAGCGCTGGCGCAACGGCTCAAGCATCAGGCCGCAGACAGCGGCGATCATGGCGGATGTCCTCTCGGCCAAGCTTGGCCGCCGCATCACGCCGGGCGATCTCGGATTCTTCGGCGACACCAAGCCGACTGTGCCAGAGCCGATCGGCTACCCCGGCACCGTTCCCGATGTCCTGTCGATGCTTGACGGACTCGCCCAGGAGCGCGCCGACGCTCCCGCTTCGGACCAACTGGTCATCGCGGAGACCGACGTCAGCTCTGCCGTCCTGGCATGGATGATCGCGCGGCCCGACGGCGTCCAGGCGGACAGGCCGGCTCTCCAACGAGTGGGCATGCGGGATGTCCGGGCGATCAGGGACGCCGCCGGAACATTCATGGCCCTCGACTTCAAGTACGGCGGAGGCCACGGTCACAAGGCATTACGCCACTACTTCCGGCACGAGGTACTGCCGCTCCTGAACGTCAGCTACAGCGAGAAGGTGGGCACGGCGTTATTCGGCGCAGCCGCCGAGGTGTCCCAGTTGCTGGCATGGACCGCGTACGACGCCGGGAACCATCGACTCGCCCACCGCTACCTGACGTCCACGCTGCGCCTGTCCCAGGTCATCGACGACCGCATGTTCGGCGCCCGCATCCTGGGCAACCTCAGCCACCAGGCCAACTACCTCGGTAATCACGCCCACGCCATCCAATTCGCCCGTGCCGCGGTCGAGGGCGCCAAGAACCGTGCCACGCCCCGCGCCATGGCGCTGAACTCGGCGATGGAAGCCCGCGCCCTGTCCAACGTAGGCGACAGCATCGCAGCGGCCCGCGCGATGAAGGAGGCAGAGCACCACTTCGAACGCGCACCCACCGCCGACGACCCGGCATGGCTCAGCTACTTCGACGAAGCGGAACTCATGGGCGAGCTCTGCCACTGCTTCCGCGACCTCAAGATGAGTCGTGAAGCCGTCGAGCAGGCCCAGCGCGCAGTGGACAGCACCGACCCGAAGTACGCGCGCACTCTCGGTTTCTGCCGCATGGTGCTGGCCCAGAGCCAGCTACTGAACGGCGAGTTGGAAGCCGCCGTCACCACCGCGAGCCTTGCAGTCGACGGCGGTGACTCCCTCCAGTCCAGCCGGTTCCAGCGCTACGTGACCGACTTCCAGAACGAGGTCAGCGTGCATACGACAAACCCCGCCGTGGTTGCCTTCAACGACAAGGTGCACGACGCGATGACCCGCTTGGACGAGGACGACGAGTAGCGACTACCAGGGACGCCAGTCCCGGGGTGCATCGTCATTCCGCAGTCCGGCGATGCGCCGGCGGTACTCGGCCGCCGTTTCCTCATCCTCCTGAACGTTCTGCATGAGCCACGTGGTCATGCCGAACTCTTGGATACCCCGCAGCGTCTCGTACCCGTGCCAGTCGTACAGATCACGCCCGTACGCGGCCACGAAGTCGGCGTACTGCTCATCGGTCTGCCACCCAAGGCTGTGGTGCTCCACGGCCGTGACCATGAGATCCCACTCAGGGTGGTCGTAGCAGAACATCTCGAAGTCGATCAGGATCACACGACCCTGGTCATCCACCATGAGATTCTGCACATGGGCATCCCCGTGCACCGGTCCCTTGGCCGACTCGAACCGCAACTCGGCGTACTTGTCGCGCAGTTCGTTCCACCGCTTCCGCAAGAACACCTTGTCATCGTCCGGGATAGCCGCCCGATCGAGCCTCAGCGCCTGCTTGTCGAAGGGGTCATACGACGGCAGTACAAGCCCGTCCGGCACGGTCATGGAGTGCAGCTCCCGCAGGACACCGCCCAGCTCCCCGTACGTCGCCTTACGGTCCCCCTCGGTGATCAGATGCCAGAACGTCACCGGATGGCCATCGATCAAGAGAGGCTGCTCCAGATCCTCGACGATGCGAGCAGCCGGAAACCCCTCCTCTGCCAGCCACCGTGACACGCCCACTTCTACGCGGGCCTTGGGCAACCACTCCTTCCCCCGCGCCACGCGCACGATGACCGGCGCCGAAGCCAGCCGGAACAGCGCGTTCTCCCCGAGACGGATCAACTCTGCGTCTCTGTCATCGAGCCCCGCAGCCCGGCACGCGGCAGCCATCACCCGCGTAGCCCTCGCCGACGTGAACCCCTCCTGAGATCGAGCAGCGTCAAGCGCCATGCCCGTACCAGCTCCCCTAGTCGCGCGCGATCAACCAGCGCACGCCCACGGGTGACCAACCCGCCGTGCACCAGACACGACCTCGACCGTACCCGGGGCAGCATCAACCTATGACTGCATCACGACATACTCTGACCTTGCACTCATGCAACGATCTTGATCGCCAAGGACGACAGAGACCACCAGCCCAGCGTCAGAATTCTTGATTAAACCAAAGTCGTTCGCTGGCGAGTTTCAACATGCTAAAGTCTCCGACCTTCCGCGAATTTTCTAGCTTAAGTTCAGCCAGCGTGAGAAAATCGACCGGATAAAGGCCTGGATTCTGCAGGATAAGCTCAGCCTCATCTATCGTCATGCGAGACCGCAACGCTGCAAAAATAGTAGATGAGAGGTCGCGCATACCTACAGCCTCACTCCTAGCTAGAGGGAAGTACTGCCGAATGATGTGATGACTCTCATCTCGCCCGCTCCTCCTAGAAAGGCGCTTCATCGCACGCGACACAACGTATCCAGCGGTAAATTCACAATGGACCTCACACATCACTTCCGCTTCAAGGCACGCATCAAGCTCCCATTTGGCGCTCACCCCCATCCGAAATTCCAAGACGGATAGCAAGCAGCTTGAAGGGATATTAGATAGTGAGTGCACATCCTTCACCACTATCCGAACCCTCTTGTGTATGTTATGAGAGAATTCTTGGGACGCAACTGCCTGGACAAACCTCCTCGTCTGAGAAAACTCCCAACTTGCGATGTTCTGACAAACGCCAGGAGTTGCTTCCAGGACACCAGTTAGAACGTCGGCGGGAGCCCACGCCAGCAAACCTGCCATGACTGCCATCCTGCGTCCAGGGTGATCCAATTCATTGAGGCAGTCGTTCCAATACCTCGGGTCCTTCCTGTGATTCCACATGTAAACCGCTCGCCTGGACAGGGATCCTTCATCGCGACTCACATCGGAAGAGCGATTGAAAGGTGCAGCAAACATGGCAATACGCCATGCAACCCAGGGTTCATTATAGAGCTCGCCAATTATGTCCGCTCTTTTCGAGAGACCCGCCGGAGTTTTAGGCAAGTCCTTAAGGGCATATTCAAGCTCATATAGCCTCTCAAGTTCGCCAATGGCGGTCGCGCTCCCTTGAAAGTCCGGAGCAACCCTCTGGGGTTCATCGAAGGTCTCACCTGAGAGTGGACTGGTCACCGTGGAAAGCAGAATTGCATGAGTGAAATAATCGAGGAACTTCATAAAGCGGCCGCGTGATCGTCCGAGAGGACTGTACCCGCGCATCAGAGCATCAACGAAATGAGGCATACGGGAACCAACCAGTGCAACATCAAGCCGACCAGCCTCTACACAGCGAATCCACCGCAACGTGTCAGCCTCTTCTGAGAAGATCGGAAGAAGGTTCTCGACCGGCGCGCCGTCGAAACAGAATCCGATTACACCGCGCCTTAGCCAGACCTCGCGGCCTCCCTCATCCTCAGGTACGCCACCTAGCCACCAATTCCATCTTTCGATCTCCGGTATGTTCCGTATTAGGCGAGCCAGCTCATAAACGATTTCGTCGGGCAGTGGCAGGACGTAACGAGCCTTTACACCCTCCAGTAGGACCGGAAGTCCAGAATCCCGCGGAATCAACTCACCCGCATCCGCCCCTTGATGTCGCTGTGTGTACTGATCATCGAGAAGTTGACGCACGCTCAATGGATCTGTCAGGAAACCCGCCAGTTTCCGTGTCGCCCTAGGTGACGCTGCCGGCACGTAGTCCCTGAGTAGGTAGGCGACGAGTAGGCACACGTGCAATGAATATCGATACTGTTCATCCTCTCTCAGATCCTCGATCCTCTGTACCAGGTCTGCTAGCTCCCCGACGTCATACCATCCGCAGAAAAAGCGCGCCACATTGAGCCAGTAGGGACTTCTAATTAGCGCCTCAAGACGTTCAGGTCGAGAACCGGTTACCTCGACGGCATTCGAATGATAGGGGGCCGTTTTATACAGATGCCGTGCAGCAAAGAACTCACGTAGAGGTTGCACCTGGAACTCGTGCTTGCCCTGGATGCGATCCACAAGGATGAAAACCCTGCGGATACCTTCGAAGACTTTCGATACTGTTTCGCTAGGTACGCTTTCACTTGAGTCTTGTTTCCCTTCCAGATACTCCCAGATCGTGCGCTTCAGGTCAGCTGTTCCTATATCGCCAGCACCAGTACCTTGAGCGCCGTCCTCGCTTCGTGCGTGCAGAAACCAGCCAAGGTAGCCGTGCATCTCAAGGAGAAGATCACGATATTGTCGGACCGTCGGGCTCTTATCGGCTTCCCGGTCGAAAACAGTTCTGACGTATTCTTCGTACAGTGCTGTCCGCTTATCAGGAAGGTTCCACCCCCGTGTATGTACTAGCCATAGCAAAATCGCCAATTGCATCGGCGTGCGCGCCAACTCGGAAATATGCGGCTGGTTCAAACAGCCACCCAAAACACGCTTCAACTCGGAGGCTTGATCGTCCGGAAGTGACCGGCGCTTCACCCATGAATTCGTATATTTTTCAGTCAGCTCGATCGAGAGGTCGGTAAGCTGACAGTACAGAAAATCATTCCGCGCAAAGATTGGGGCTCTTGCTAGCGAGGACGGACGACTCGTCGCTACCACTTGAACTTGAGCACCCAAGGAATTCATGTCCCGAATGAACGATTCCACGGTTGTGACAACGGTTTCCCTGAGCGAAGTATCCGCTACCTCATCCAACCCATCGAGCAGCAACAGCATGGGCGTACGGGAGGCGATGGCCACCAAGTCCTCACTGGTGAATCGCATTCCCGTAACATACTGCACATGGCTTGCGACGTAGCCGTGCAAGGAAGGTACGCCAGCATGATGGGTAATTTTCTCCTCCCGAGACCAAGGAGAAATACCCTGCAACCATTTTCCCAAATGCCGCAATTCGACTCGTATTGGGAGCCGCAAAGCGGATTGCGTGAGGTGAGATGGTAGGCGGTCGAGGTCCTCCGTTCTGTCTAGTATCCGAGCCCTATGGATTTGCCCAATAAACTGAATAAGAGTGGACTTACCTTGCCCTGGCCCAGCCTCGATTACTACTCTATCCAGGCTAATGATGTCCTGATCAATTAGGAGTGCACTTGCAGCTCCCGGCAATTCCATAGATGAATTCGACACGCTTGGCAGGTAGCCGGATTCTTCCTCGGGCTCCGATCCATGCCTTCTGGTGATTTCTTCAGCAAGTCGCCAATACGAAATTCTCATTTCAGGATGTTCACGGAATATCTTCCCGTTCAATTCGAACTGAACATCCACGAATGAGTCAATCAACGGCGCGTCCAGATGAGCTTGCTTGAATCGAAGCGTGGACTCCTCTTCGTATTGACGTGCGAGATAAAGAAGCAACGTCGAAACGGCTGGGTTGCGAGTCGAGTACTCTATGCCGGAGGAATCGGGTTCATCGCGGGAGGGCGACTTATCCAAAATTCTTGCCAAGTAGGCGTGTACAGAGTCGGGGCCACGGAACAGCATAAACCGAAAGACAAGCGCCGGGTTCCGATCTAGCCTTGCGTCGAGGTCTTCGCGCCACCAGATAAATGCAGGCAAGGGAATATTTTGCGTAACCCATTGCTGGACTCTATCTCGAAGGCCTACGTCAAGATGGCCGCTAGCGGGCACGTTAGTGATGAATACGAACTCCCGCGCCCCCCTGTCTTTTAGTTTAGCCAGCTTTTTTCTTTCCGTGCCGAGATGCCCAATGAGCCAATCGTATAGATCATTTGTCGATGGAGTTCCCATCGGGCTTTGCTCTCGATATTTGACCTGGTAAATGACGACATCGCTCAACTTGCCAGTTACGTCAAACTCAAGGCCTACGGCATCGCGTCCGCCGTCTGGACCGGCGATTGGAAGGCACTGGGTCCGCGGTCTCTCGATTGTAATGAGCGACTGTGCCAACCGTTGAAATCGTCGACCATCAAGCTGCTCGTACGGATACGTCTCCCCCACCTGCGCAGCCCTCCTTCAGGGTATCTCGCCATTGTGACGCACAATCAAGATCAAGAAGGGGAAACGGCAGTTTTGTCCCATCGCGCCTATGGGGTGTTGCCACAGCCCTCCGCGCTCTGCATCTCCCTTGTGTGGACGGGTTGTTAAGGGCTGAGCGGATGCGGATCGAGGACGGCACCCTGATCCTTGTCCGGGACCGGAACATGGCGACATCCAGCAGTACCTATCGGTTGTCGGCGAACGTGTGAGTCATCGTGGACGCCGACACCAGGCTGGCGATAGAGGCCGCCCGACCGGTGCTTGAGGCGACGGTGGGTGCCCACGCTTGGCGGGAGTCAGGGCTGAGCCGGCTGCTCGGCTCTCCTCCCACGTGCCCAGCGCGCGCAGCGGGACCGCGGAACCCCTCACCAGGTCTGCGAGCGTGCACGCGGTCGCGAACAAGTAGGCCTACGTGGCGCTGAAGCCCAGCGGACAGTACTCCCCGACGGTGCACCTCGGCGCGGCCTACAGTAGAAGCCGCCTTCCTCTCCCTCTGCGGACACATACCGCAGTCGACGCGGGCGCTTGTGGTACATGCAGTAACGCGTTGACTCCAACGGTTCAGGCGCTACAACTCAACTTGGGGTCATGATCGGCGGGCACGCCTGCAAGAAGCGGACCCCACCCACAGTCTGCGACTTGCAGGCTCGACATCACTGGGCCCCGCCTTGATGAGGGGAAGGCCCTTGCTGCACGCGCTCTATCCCCGATCGTGATCAGTCTTCTACAGGGGCGACCCCGATGGGGCAGGAGACGCCTGTTCCACCTAGCCCGCAGTACCCATCCGGGTTTTTGCTGCTTGAAAGATACTGCTGGTGGCAGTTCTCGATCGGGAAGCGGTTGGTCGCTCCCCGATCGCGGTGTCAAAGGCCGGCGGGGTTTCGGGGGAGCCAGTCTTGGTGGCTGTCACGTATTCGGTCGCGTTCCGCGGAGCTTGTTGCGATGACGTCTGCGCCGCCGTCGTAGGGGTGGTGGATGCGGCTGAGGCCGCTGTCCGTGACGATCACTCCGCTGAGTACGTCGGCTGCGACTTCGCGGAGGATGTTGTCGAGCATGCCTGGTTGCCAGGGGCGGCGGTCGGCGTAGAGGTGTGTGTAGCTGTGCAGTTCGGGGTCGGGATCGTCGTCGTACGCGAGTGTCGTCCATCGGGTGCCTTGGGGGTGCAGCTCGTGCCGCTCCGGCGGGAGTTCCGGTCCGGTCGGCTCCCATGACCAGGCCACGGTGATGACGTAGACGTCGGTGCCTGCGAAGAGTTCGTCCAGGACCGTGTTGTACCGGTGGAGCACGATGGCGTACTCGTCTTCGGACTCCGGGTAGCGCTTCGAGTCCGGGAGACTGTGGAAGCGTATCCAGCGGTCGCTGTAGGCGGTTCGCAGTTCGTGGGCGATGGGAGGCCCTTTCGGATACTGGTGCTGCCACAGTGCGGACAGACGGTCTCTGCCGAGGTCGCTGCTCATCCGGCTGCCGGCGCCACGCCGATCGGGCAGGACACGCCCGTCCCACCTAGCCCGCAGTACCCGTCCGGGTTTTTGCTGCCTGAAAGGTACTGCTGGTGTCTTGGCTCGGCAGTCATGAAAGGAGCTGCTCCCTGATGACGGGGAGGGCGTAGCTGGTGATCGTGGCCATGACGGAGCGAGCCGTGCGGCTCGGGTCGGTCGTGGGGGCGATCGTCCACCAGGTGTCCTGGGCTGTGGGAAGGAGGCTTCCTATGCGGCTGTGCCAGGCTGCTGAGCCGTAAACGACGTTGGGGTTGGGCCGGGCGGGCAGATGCGGTAGGCGCTCGCGCGCCTGCGCCCAGGAAGTCTTGCCGGCGGCGGTGACGTTGACCGTGAACTCGACATGCCCCGCCGTGTTGTACGCGGACTTCTGGAAACCGAGGAGAGCCCACGACGCCGGATCGGGGCAGTTCGAAGATCTGCCCCGATCCCTTGAAGCCGAGCGCCCGCAGAGCAGGGGCGATCTGGGTGCGCAACATGGAGGCGAACACCTCCTGTGCCGTGGGCAGCGAACCGTCAGCCATCGGCCGGTGCCACGCCGATCGGGCAGGACACCCCGGTCCCGCCCAACCCGCAGTACCCGTCCGGGTTTTTGCTGCCTGAAAGGTACTGCTGGTGGTAGGCCTCCGCGGGATAGAAGGGGCGGTCGGTGGCCGGGAGGAGTTCTGTGGTGATCGGGCCGTGGCCGGAGCGGGTCAGGAGGTGCTGGTAGGTCTTGCGGCTTGCCTCGGCCGCGGCCGCCTGTTCGGGGGTGTGGGGGTAGATCGCCGAGCGGTACTGGGTGCCGACGTCGTTGCCCTGGCGGAAGCCCTGGGTGGGGTTGTGGGACTCCCAGAAGGTCTTCAGGAGGCGGTCGTACGAGATCAGCTTCGGGTCGTGGACCACCCGTACGACCTCGGTGTGGCCGGTGAGGCCCGAGCAGACCTCCTCGTAGGCGGGGTTCTCGGTGTGGCCGCCCTGGTAGCCGACGAGCGTCGTCCACACGCCTGCCGGGAGCTGCCAGAACTTGCGTTCGGCGCCCCAGAAACAGCCGAGGCCGAAGTCGGCGACCTCCAGCCCCTCGGGATAGGGGCCGAGGAGCGGGGTGCCCAGGACGGTGTGGCGGGCGGTGGCCTGGAGGACAGGTGTGGGCCGGCCCTTGAGCGCCTGTTCGGGGGTGGGGAGTTGCGGCGTGCGACTGAAGAACATGGGGTCTCCCAGGCGTGGCGGAGCGGAGCGGGGCGGTTGCTTTGCGGCGGCCCGCTTCGAACAACGTGGTGGACTGTCCTTGGATTCCGTCCGCGCCGGACCGGTCACGCCGGCTGCGGGGTCGGCGGGAGCAGCGCCCGCAGGAGGGCGGTGTCGGGGTGGTCGGCCAGGGCGGCCGTCACCGCCGCGCGGAGCGTGGCCTCCGTGCCCGCCTCGCCGTCGAGGTCGGACGCGGAACCGGGCAGCCGTACCGCCGCCGGCCGCGACCAGGAGAACTCCCAGTTAAGCAGCGACCGCGCGCTGAACTCGGCCAGCACCATGCTCTGCAGCGAGTCCCGCAGCACCGGCCGTACGGACTCCCGGAACTCCCGGTCCGCAGTGCCGGCCGTAGTGCCGGCCGCCGCCCGGCCCGGCAGTGGCAGGCACTGCGCCAGCTGCCACAGCCGGCCGTCGTCGATCAGCCGGAGCAGCGCGGGCAGTGTCGGCCGGTCCTCGGTGTGGAGGGCGAGGGCCCGGTGCAGCGGGGTGTCGAGCGAGGCCAGCCCCACGGCCATCGACGAGCTCAGCAACTGCTCCCACTCCCCGGCGCGCTCGAACTGCCGTACCTCGTCGGTCAGTACCGCGTCCTCGAGTGCGGCCAGCGTCCGGGCCGGGTCGGTGAGCAGCGCGAGGGCCGGGCCGCCGTCCTCGGTACCGCGCCCGTCGGCGGGCAGCGCCTCTGTCCTCCGCACCCGGTCGGCGATCGGCGGATGCGAGTCGTACGGGGAACCCGGCTCCGCCGGCAGGTCCGCCCGCAGTCCCGCCAGCTCCGTCCCACGCGCCGTCAGCATCCGGCCGAAACCGCCGAAGAACTGTCCACGCGGCGGCAGTTGCCGGGCCGGCAGGCCGAGTGTCGCGTACGAGTCGAGGTAGAAGTCGTGGGCGGCGGACAGCACGGGGATCTCGCGGAGTGCCGAGGCCGTGGCGTCCCGGCCGGCGATCCGCGCGGCGGCCAGGTCGGCGGCGTACTCCTGCGCGCGGGCCGTCGACAGAGTGGCCCGCATGTAGAGCTTCGCGTACGCCGTGTAGACGGCCGCCATCAGCCGGTACGTGATTCCGGCCCCCGCGGTGTCGATCTCCTTGGTCCGCTTGCCCTTCGCGGTCCGCTTGGCGGCGGCCTGCTCCTGGCGGGCGCGCTCGGCCGCCTCCTTGCCGTCGGCCCGCGCGTGGAAGTGCCCGACGGTCCGCGCGATCTGCACCCGGCCGCGCACGGCGAGCGCCGAGAGCCGGGTGTCGCCGCCGGTGAAGTGCCCGTACTCATGGGCGAGTACGGCCTTGAGCTGGGCCTCGGTCAGCCCCGTCAGCAGCGGCACCCCCAGGTAGAGGCTCCGCGGTCCGGGGCGGAGGCCGAGCAGCCGGGGCTCCTCGCTGACCGCCGCGTTGACGTCACCGGTGAGCACGACGGCCTTTGGCGCGCGCGTGCCCGTGGCCGCCGCGAGCTCCCGCACCAGCGCCCACAGCCGGGGCTCGTCGGCCTCCGTGACCGGCAGACCGGGCGGGTCCTCGCCCTTCGGCGTGCGCAGCATGAACATGCCCCGTACGACCGGGACCGCCAGCAGGAAGGAGACGATCACGATCTTCCCGGCGAGGGCGTCGGGCGCCCACGTCACCGCCGCCACGTCGATGCCGGCCGCCACCGCCAGCAGAACGAGACTCAGCAGATAGAAACCACAGAGCAGGACAAGGGCGCGCAGCGCCCGCAGAGTTGCGCCCATCGGGCAGATCCCCCACCTACGGAAAACGAACGGGACTCAAGCACCCCGTAAGGGGCGCGGGGAACTGCGCGGCCGGCCCCCACCGGCCCGCAGCCGACACGCGACCTGTCTTTTCGTCGGCCCCTTCAGCTGTGCAGCGTCGCCGGGCTGCCCCCGTTCGCCTCGTAGCCGGCCACCGCCAGCGCGCGGTAGAGGGCGAACTCGGCGGCCGGGTTCGCGGACAGTGTCCAGGGCAGGGCCCCCACGTGCCCGTCGACGTGCATCAGCTCGCCCATGGCCTCCGACCAGCGCTCCGAGCGCACCAGGAAGAAGACCAGCAGATGACGGACGTGCGCGAGTATCGGGTCGTCCTGGCGGGCCGAGTGCACCGCGTGCAGGGCACCGTGCACGGCCTTGGTGACGACCTCGCTCTGGTAGAAGCTCGCCACCAGGTTCACCTCGGGCAGGTGCTCGAAGACCGCGAACAGCGGCATCGCGGCCAGCAGCGAGCCCTGCGGGGCGCGGGCGGCGGCGGCCTCGGCGAAGGAGTACGCCAGCTCGCGCGAGCCGTGCCACTTCTCGCACCAGTAGTGCAGCGCGGCCAGGTGCGCCCCCATGTGCGTGGGCGCGCGGTCCAGGATCTTCAGCCACAGCTGCTCGAACTCCGGCTGCGAGTAGTTCAGCCCGCGTGCCACCGACAGCTCGATGACGTACGGCACCGGGTCGCCGGGGGAGAGCAGCGCCGCCTGCCCGCAGGCGTCCCTGGCCTCCTCCATGATGATCCGGAAGTCGTCGGTGCCGGGCGTCGACGTCCGCCACGCCTGCTGGACCAGGAACTCCGCGTGCACGGCGGCACCGCCGGCGTCCTTGGGCTGCTCGGCCCGCCAGACCCGCAGCCACTGCCCGCCCGGCGTCTCGCTCACCCCGCCCGGCCGCTCCCTGAGCTCCAGCGCCGCCGCGCCGGCGAAGGCCTGCACGCGCTGCCAGCGCAGCTCGCCCGCGATCTCCGTGCCCGCCAGCAGCTGCGCGGCCGCGCGGTAGTCCTGGGTGCGCTGCACGACGTCGAGGACGTCCAGCAGGTCCTGGTCGGGACCGGGCATGCGGATGTCCAGGTCCTCCTCGCGCACGAAGCCGTAGTCCGCCGGGTCGGCGGCGTCCGGGTGGCCCGGGTGGACCTGCTCGATCATGCCGCGCCGCCGCCGCAGGACGGGGAGCAGCGCGAAGCCCAGCAGGAGCAGCGCC
This sequence comes from Streptomyces fuscichromogenes, assembly GCF_014645815.1. Taxonomy (GTDB): domain Bacteria; phylum Actinomycetota; class Actinomycetes; order Streptomycetales; family Streptomycetaceae; genus Streptomyces; species Streptomyces fuscichromogenes. The sequence goes on from NZ_BMML01000021.1 coordinate 66,389, forward strand.
ATCAGGGTCCAGAGAATCGCCATGCGTCAAGCGAACCAGACAGCGCCGACAATTGGCCAACCGGTGCCCTGACCTGTGGACAACCCCGGCCGCGGCCTGTGGACAACGCATGCGGGCCGCCGTAGCACTAGGCTCGTCCACCATGAGCGACAGGCACCACATCAGTCAGCACTTCGAGACGCTCGCCATCCACGCGGGCAACACGGCGGACCCCCTCACCGGTGCGGTCGTACCGCCTATCTACCAGGTCTCGACCTACAAGCAGGACGGCGTCGGCGGCCTGCGCGGCGGCTACGAGTACAGCCGCAGCGCCAACCCCACCAGGACCGCCCTGGAGGAGAACCTCGCCGCCCTCGAAGGCGGGCGGCGCGGTCTCGCGTTCGCGTCCGGGCTGGCGGCCGAGGACGCCCTGCTGCGCACGCTGCTCAGCCCCGGTGACCACGTGGTCATCCCGAACGACGCCTACGGCGGCACGTTCCGGCTGTTCGCGAAGGTCGTCTCCCGGTGGGGCGTGGAGTGGTCCGTCGCCGACACCAGCGACCCGTCCGCCGTGCGGGCCGCGATCACCCCGAAGACCAAGGCGGTCTGGGTGGAGACCCCCTCCAACCCGCTGCTCGGCATCACCGACATCGCCGCCGTCGCCCAGGTCGCGCACGACGCGGGCGCCCGGCTGGTCGTCGACAATACCTTCGCCACGCCCTACCTCCAGCAGCCGCTCGCGCTCGGCGCGGACGTCGTCGTGCACTCCCTGACGAAGTACATGGGCGGTCACTCGGACGTGGTCGGCGGCGCGCTGATCGTGTCGGACCAGACGCTCGGCGAGGAGCTGGCCTACCACCAGAACGCGATGGGCGCGGTCGCCGGGCCGTTCGACTCGTGGCTGGTGCTGCGCGGTACCAAGACGCTCGCGGTGCGCATGGACCGGCACAGCGAGAACGCCACCAAGGTCGCCGACATGCTCAGCCGGCACGCGCGCGTGACGCGGGTCCTGTACCCGGGCCTGCCCGAGCACCCGGGGCACGAGACCGCCGCCAAGCAGATGAAGGCGTTCGGCGGCATGGTGTCCTTCCAGGTCACGGGCGGCGAGGAGGCGGCCGTCGAGGTCTGCAACCGTGCCAAGGTGTTCACGCTCGGCGAGTCCCTGGGCGGCGTCGAGTCCCTGATCGAGCACCCGGGGCGGATGACGCACGCCTCGGCGGCCGGTTCCGCCCTGGAGGTGCCCGCCGACCTGGTGCGCCTGTCCGTGGGTATCGAGAACGTCGACGACCTGCTGGAAGACCTCCAGCGGGCCCTCGGCTGAGCGGTTCACCAGCCGACGATGGGCGGGGTCGTCGTGGACGGCGGCTCCACCCACGGATGGGCCGTCGCCGCCCAGACCGTGAACGCCACCGCCGCCGCGCACAGCAGCAGCCACAGCAGGCGGCGGGCCCGGCGCCGGTGCCGCAGCATCCGGCCGCCCCGGCGCAGGACCTCGCCGTAGAGGTCGGGCGGTACCGGGGGCGGGGTCCGTTCCATGATCCGGCGGGTCGCGGCCTCGCGTTCCAGGCGGTTCACGACGGTGCCACCTTCGCCCCCAGTACCGTGGCCGCCGCCTTCCGCGGCGGATGCAGCAGGGTGGCCGTCGCCCGGTCGCAGAGGGCGTGCACGCGCTCCGTGGGCATGCCGAGCAGCGCCGCCGTCTGCTCCTCGGCAACCCCTTCGTACATCCGCAGCACCAGGATCAGGCGTTCCCTGGGGGTGAGCGCGGCCAGGGCGCTGCGGGGGTGCGGGCGGGTGCGGCTGAGCGGGCCGCCGTACTGGTGCCAGGCGGAGTTCGCGAAGCGCAGGGCGAGGTGCTGACGCGCCCGGTCGTACGGATCCTCGCCGCGCAGCCGGTCCCAGTACGCGTACGTGTGCGCGAGCGCGAGGGTCAGCAGGCGGCGCGCGCGGGGGTTGTCGTCCGGCGCCTCGGCGGTCAGCAGGGTGGCGGCATGCAGCAGCCGTCCTGCCGCGCCCGCGACGAACGCCTCGAACTCCCGGGCCCGGCGGGCGTCCTGCAACGCCTGCCGATCGCGCACCGTGCCTCCCCGACTGCCGGGCCCCGCACACGGGTACGACGGGGCCCGGTCTCATATGAGGCCAGGGGCGGGCCCACGGTCAAGAGCCGCGCGCCACGCGCGCGTGGCGGATGCGCGGATACCGCGGATACCGCGGATACCAGGGGAAGCCCCGGGGTTGTACGTGCCCGCCGAAAGACCGGAAGGCCGAAAGGCCGGGACCGGGGCCTCAGGGCCGGCAGGCCGGGACTGAGGCCGGGGGACCGGAAGTCCGGGGGCCGGAGGGTCGGAAAGCCCGAGGCGGCGTGGAGGGCCGGTCAGGAGGCCGGGGTGGTGTCCGGGCTCGGCGGTACGGCCATCCGCGCGGACAGCGCGCTGTTGAAGCGGGTGAGCAGCGCGCAGAACGTCTCGCGCTCCGCCGGCTCCCAGTCCTGGGTCAGCTCCGCCATCAACTGGCGCCGCGACGACCGCACTTCCTCCAGTCGCGACAGCCCGCGCGGGGACAGCTGGAGCACCACGGCCCGGCCGTCCTCGGGGTGCGAGGTGCGCTTGACGAGCCCGGTGTCGACCAGCGGAGCCACCTGCCGGGTGACCGTGGACGAGTCGATCCCCATGCTCGCGGCGAGCGCCTTGACCCCCATGGGGCCTTCCTTGTCGAGACGGTTGAGCAGCAGATACGCGGCGCGGTCCATGGAGTTGCGCACCTGGCCGACGCCGCCGAGCCGGGTCTGTTCGGCACGTCGGGCGAACACCGCCACCTCGTGCTGAAGCGTGTCGAGAAGACCGCTGTCACCGACGGTCGTCATGTCCATCGACATTTCAGGTGTTGTGGGCATGGCGGGGGGCTCACTTCATGAAAGGAGTGCTGATGTGGGGGACAGAGTACGCGGACAGGGGGCGAGCCGTACCGGCGCTGCGCAAACCGGTCTCGGAGCTTGGTCACACCCGCGCCATCGGCCTGTGAACTGCGAGACTTGAGTCATGAGCTACAGCACGGCTGACTCCTTGCGTCCCGTCACCCTCGACGATGTGCGCGGTGCCCAGAAGATGCTCACGGGCGTGGCGCGGGTGACCGCGATGGAGGGCAGCAGGCATCTGTCCCGGCTGGTCGGCTCGCCGGTGCACCTCAAGTGCGAGAACCTCCAGCGGACCGGTTCCTTCAAGCTGCGCGGCGCCTACGTCCGGATCGCCGGCCTGCTGCCGGAGGAACGCGCCGCCGGAGTCGTGGCCGCGAGCGCCGGGAACCACGCGCAGGGCGTGGCGCTCGCCTCGTCGCTGCTCGGTGTGCACTCGACGGTGTTCATGCCCCAGGGCGCCCCGCTGCCCAAGATCAGCGCAACCCGGGAGTACGGCGCCGAGGTGCGGCTGCACGGCCAGGTGGTCGACGAGACGCTGGCCGCCGCCCAGGAGTACGCGGCCGAGACCGGCGCGGTGTTCATCCACCCCTTCGACCACCCGGACGTCATCGCCGGCCAGGGCACGGTCGGGCTGGAGATCCTGGACCAGTGCCCCGAGGTCGGCACGATCGTCGTCGGTGTCGGCGGCGGCGGACTCGCGGCCGGGATCGCGGTCGCGGTGAAGGCGGTCAGGCCGGACGTGCGGATCGTCGGCGTCCAGGCGGCGGGCGCGGCCGCGTATCCGCCCTCGCTGGCGGCCGGGCGCCCGGTCACCGTGGCGCACCCGGCGACGATGGCCGACGGCATCAAGGTCGGACGGCCCGGTGACGTGCCGTTCGCGATCGTCGAGGAACTGGTCGACGAGGTCCGCACGGTCAGCGAGGACCATTTGTCCGCCGCGCTGCTGCTGTGCCTGGAGCGGGCCAAGATGGTCGTGGAACCGGCCGGGGCCAGCCCGGTCGCGGCGCTGCTCGGCGAGCCCGGTGCCTTCGCCGGACCGGTCGTCGCGGTGCTGTCCGGCGGCAACGTCGACCCGGTGCTGCTGCAGCGGGTGCTGCGGCACGGCATGGCCGCGCAGGGCCGCTACCTGGCCGTGCGGCTGCGGCTGACCGACCGTCCCGGCGCCCTCGCCGCGCTCCTCGGAGTGCTGTCGGTGGCGGACGCCAACGTCCTCGACGTGGGCCATGTCAGGACCGACCCCCGGCTCGGGCTCACCGAGGCGGAGGTGGAGCTGCTCCTGGAGACCAAGGGACCGGAGCACTGCGTCGAGGTCCAGCAGGCTCTGCGCGGGGCCGGATACACGGTCATCGACTGAGGGGCACGTCCAGGCCGGTCCCTGTTCATTCACTCGTTCGAGAAAACCTGTCGACGGACGCGATACATCGCGTTATGGTGTGTCGCGTGGTCGTGGCTGCCCACGCCCACGCCTCCGCCCGCCACTGCTCCGGCGGAAAACCATAGGCGGGCCGAGGGCCGCACATCTACCCCTTTCTCGCAGAGACCCCGACGACGTGGAGACCCATATGCCAGGCGCCATCTATGCCGAAGGCCTGGTCAAGACCTTCGGTGACGTAAGGGCTTTGGACGGCGTCGACCTCGATGTCCCCGAAGGCACGGTCCTGGGACTGCTCGGGCCGAACGGCGCGGGCAAGACGACGGCCGTCCGCTGCCTGACGACCCTCCTGCGCCCCGACAGCGGCAGGGCGGTCGTCGCGGGGGTGGACGTGCTCGGACATCCGGACGCCGTGCGCCGTTCCATCGGCCTGTCCGGACAGTTCGCGGCGGTCGACGAGTACCTCACCGGCCGCGAGAACCTCCAGATGGTCGGCCAGCTGTACCAGATGCGGGCCAAGCAGGCCAAGGCCCGCGCGGTCGAGCTGCTGGAGCAGTTCCACCTCACCGACGCCGCCGACCGCCCCACCAAGACCTACTCCGGCGGCATGCGCCGCCGCCTCGACCTGGCCGCCGCGCTGGTCGTCTCCCCGCCGGTGATGTTCATGGACGAGCCGACCACCGGCCTCGACCCCCGCAACCGCCAGCAGCTGTGGGAGGTCATCAAGCAGCTGGTCTCCGGCGGTACGACCCTGCTGCTCACCACCCAGTACCTGGAAGAGGCGGACCACCTCGCCCACGACATCGCGGTCGTCGACCACGGCAAGGTCATCGCCCAGGGCACCTCCGACGAACTCAAGGCCCGCACCGGCGGCGAGCGCGTCGAGGTCGTGGTGCACGAGCGCGAGCACATCAGCACCGCCGCCGAGGTGCTGGGCGGCTTCGGCAAGGGCGACACCACCGTCGAGGAGCACACCCGCAGACTCACCGTGCCCGTCACCGGCGGCGCCAAGCTGCTCGCCGAGGTCATCCGCGAGCTGGACTCCCGGGGCATCGAGATCGACGACATCGCCCTGCGCCGCCCCACCCTCGACGACGTCTTCCTCTCCCTGACCGGTCACGTGGCCGAGGAGAAGCCCGAGGGCAACGGCGAGCAGGGCAACAAGCAGGGCAACAAGAAGAACACCCGCAAGGAGACCGCGAAGTGAGCGCAGTGAACGACTCCATGGTCGTGGCCCGCAGAAACCTGATTCGCATGGGCCGGATCCCTGAGATGCTCATTTTCGGGCTGATCCAGCCGATCATGTTCGTGGTGCTGTTCACCTACGTGTTCGGCGGCTCGATCACGGTCGGCTCGTCCACCTCCACCCAGGCCTACCGTGAGTTCCTGATGGCCGGGATCTTCGCCCAGACCGTCACCTTCGCCACGGCGGGCGCCGGCGCGGGCATAGCCGACGACATGCACAAGGGCCTCATCGACCGGTTCCGGTCGCTGCCGATGGCCCGTGGTGCGGTGCTGACCGGGCGGACCCTGGCCGACCTGGTGCAGACGGCGCTCACCCTGGTGGTGCTGGCGGTGGTCGCGCTGACAGTCGGCTGGCGCACGCACGAGAACATCGGCAAGGTGCTCGCCGGCTTCGGCCTGCTCCTGCTGCTCGGGTACGCGTTCTCGTGGATCGGTGCGCTCATCGGCCTGACCGTGCGCACCCCGGAGGCGGCGACCTCGGGCGGTCTGATCTGGCTGTTCCCGCTGACGTTCATCTCCAACGCGTTCGTCGACGCGAGCCACCTGCCGACCTTCCTGCGGCACATCGCGGAGTGGAACCCGTTCAGCGCCACCGTGCAGGCGTGCCGTGAGCTGTTCGGCAACCTTCCGCCGGGCTTCAACGCGTCCAGTGCCTGGCCCATGCAGCACCCGGTCTGGGCCTCGCTGATCTGGTCGGTCGTGATCATCCTGGCCTTCCGCACGCTCGCGGTCCGCAAGTACCGTCGGGCGGCCGGCTGAGCACAACTCTCCTGAGAAGCCGCTGCCACTGACGGTGGTGCCTCAGTCGTCGTGGGCGACCGGCTCCGGAGCGGCGTCGCGCGCATCGAGCGCGTCGAGTACCGCGTCGCCGTGCGCCCTCGCCCACTCGGTCAGCATGTGGATCGGATCGATCAGCGTCGCCCCGAGCGGGGTGAGTTCGTACTCGACACGGGGCGGCGCCGCGGCGTAGGCGTGGCGGCGGACGAGGCCGTGCGCTTCGAGCCGTCGCAGCGTCTGGGTGAGCATCTTGCGGGAGATGCCGCCGATCAGCTCGATCAGCTCGCCATGGCGCACCGGGCCCTCGCTGAGGCCGTAGAGCACGACCACCGTCCACTTGTCGGCGATCAGCTCGACCGCCAGACGCGCCGGGCAGTCGGCGAGGAACGGATCACCGGGACCGAAACCGCTCATGGCGCCCAAGGTACCCGCGCCGGAGGCACCTGCCGGTGCCTGTCGGGTTCATAGCCTGGGTTCTCGTCTTCCTCCGCGAACTCCACAGAATCCAGGAGAGTCATGCGAGTCATCACCCAGGAGAGGCTCGGCGGTCCCGAGGTGCTCACCGTCGTGGACGCGCCCGAGCCCCGGCCCCTTCCGACCGAGGTCCTCGTCCGGGTCCGGGCGATCGGGCTGAACCCGCTGGAGGCGCGTCTGCGCGCCGGGGAGTTCCCGCTGATCGGCCGGCCGCCGTTCGTGCTCGGCTGGGACATCAGCGGCGTGGTCGAGGACGCGGCGGGGACGTGGCGGTTCCGCCCCGGCGACGAGGTGTTCGGGATGCCGCTGTTCCCGCGGGCGGCGGGCGCGTACGCCGAGGTCGTGTCGGCACCGGCGTTGCACCTGGTGCGCAAGCCGGCGTCGCTCTCGCACGTGGAGGCATCGGCGCTGCCGGTCGTCGGGCTGACGGCGTGGCAGGGCCTCGTCGACCTCGGCGGCGTGGGGGAGGGAGACCGTGTCCTGGTCCACGGCGGTGCCGGCGGGGTCGGTCATGTCGCCATCCAGATCGCGAAGGCGCTCGGCGCGCACGTGATCACGACCGCCCGCGGGAGCAGGCGGAAGTTCGTCGAGGAACTCGGCGCCGACGAGGTGATCGACTACACGGCGGTCGACTTCACCGAGGCGGTCCGCGACGTCGACGTCGTGCTCGACACGATCGGCGGCGACACCGTCGCGCGGTCGCTCGAAGTGCTCCGACCGGGCGGGCACCTGGTGACGGCGGTCGCCGAGGAGGACGCGGCACTCATCGCCAGGTACGAGGCGGCCGGCATGCGCTTCAGCGGCATCGGGGTCGACCCCGATCCGGTCGCCCTGCGAGGTCTCGTCGGACTCGTCGAACAGGACAGGCTCCGGGTCCACGTGCAGGAGACGTTCCCGTTCGAGCGTGTCGCCGACGCGCACCGGCTGCTCGACGGCGGTCACCTCCAGGGCAAGCTCGTCCTCACCGTCTGAAGACGACATCGGGCAGGGCCGGCCGCGCCAGGGGGACGATCCGCGGGCGCCGCCGGTCAGGGCAGCGTCCAGAACCGCACCGTGACCAGGTAGAAGACCACGGCCCAGAAGACCATCGTCGCCGCGACGACACCCAGGCCGCGGAGATCGCTCCGGACCGGCGCCTCGTCCGGCGGTCGCCGCAGCCAGCGCCCGAGCAGCGGGTTCACGTAGTAGGGCATGGTCAGGAAGCTCATGAGGAAACTCGACAGCAGGTTTCCCACGAGCAGGCCGATCCACAGCCGCAGATGCAGCGGGGACAGGGCCAGCGTCAGCAGCACGACGGTCGGGTAGAGGCCGACCCAGATGGCGAGGGAGGTCCTGGTCTCGGAGGGCGGTGGCGGTTTCTCCCTGCCGTTGCCCTCGAAGGCGAACCAGCTGCCGAACGAGTTGTCGATCGTCCGGAGCTCGAAGTCGCTGAACTTCTCGCCCTCGGCCAGGACCTCCTGCCGCTCGGGCGACGTCAGCCAGGCTTCGAGGTGCTCGGCGCTGTCGTAGCGGTACAGCGTGGTCCAGTCCTCCTGGAGACCCTCGATGGGCCGGAACAGCTCGGTCCCGCGAAACCCCTCGAACCTGCTCTCCGCCTGGACCATGCGCCGCTGCCAGTCGAGGAAGTCGTCTACCTGGTTCGGGCGGACGCGGTGCGTGACCACCACGGTGACCAGCGGATCCAGTGACCGGGTGCCGCTGCTGACCACCTGCTGGGTCGCCGGGCCGTCGAAGTACTGGGCGCCGGCGTCGAGATACGTCTGCCGGGTCCCGCTGTTGATCCACGCCTGCAGATGGGCCACCGAGTTGAACCGGTACACGATGACCCAGTCGGGCTGCAGCGGGGTCGGCGGGGAGATCTCGGCGCCGAGGAACCCGGGGTAGTAGGCGGCCGCGGTGTTGAGGTCCTCCTGCCACGACTCGAACTCCCGCTCCCGTCCCGGCAGGACCTTCTGGCCGATGATCGCCGTCGCCGCGGAGGCCACGTTCTTCTCGGTGTTCATGGTCGTCAGCCCGTCGACACCGACTGCTCCGCAGGGAGTCGGCCGTACACGCGTTCCGGGGTCAGCGGCAGCGCGCGGTAGCGGACGCCCGTGGCGTCGTGCACCGCGTTCGCGAGGGCGGGGGCGACCGGGTTGATACAGCACTCCGCCATCCCCTTCGCCCGCATGGGGCCCACCGAGTCCGTCGAGCCCACCAGGAGGACGTCGGTACGGGGGATGTCGGCATAGCTGGGGATGCGGTAGTTGCGCAGGTTCGGGTTGGTCATGACGCCGTTGCCGTCGATGTGGTGGTTCTCGGTCAGCGCGAAGCCGATCCCCTGCGCGACACCGCCCTCTATCTGGGCCCGGACCTGCGCCGGGTTGATGATCACCCCGGCGTCCGCCGCCTGCACGCTGTACAGGATCCGGATCTCACCCGTCACACGGTGCACGGCGACCCGGAACCCCTGGGTGTTGGAGGTGACGCTCCGGGGCGAGCCGTACGCCTTGCGGGCGGCGGTGAAACGGATGCCGCGCGCGCGGGCCGACGCGACCAGTTCGGCCAGCGACACCCGCCGGTCCCCGCAGACGACACCGTCGTCGTCCAGGGTGCACAGCACGACATGGACGCCGGTGTACGCGGCGGCGAAGTCCAGGATCCGGTCGCGCACGGCGCCTGCCGCCCGCAGGACCGCGTTGCCCGCCACGAAGAGGCCCGCGCTGGCGAAGGCGCCGGTGTCGAAGCCGGTGCGGTCGGTGTCGGACTGCACCAGACGGATCCGGGACGGCGTCGTGCCCAGCTGGCCGGCCGCGATCTGGACCTGGGCCGTGGAGGTGCCCTCCCCGAACTCGACGGTCCCGACGGCCAGTTCGTAGACGAGATCGTCGCCGAGGGTGACCCAGGCCTCGGAGACGTGTTCCGTCGGGGGTGCGGTCTCGTGCAGGGAGCTCGCCGCGCCGGCGCCGACGAACCACTCCGGGCCGGGGGGCGGCCGGCGGGCCGTACGGGCCAGTGCCGCGGCCACCAGGTCGATGCACTTGGCCAGTCCGTCCTCGGTGAAGACCACGTCGTCGGGGCCGTCGTGCAGGGCGACCAGGGGCTCGCCCGGCCGCACGATGTTGCGGCGGCGCAGCTCCAGCGGGTCCAGGTGCAGGGCACGGGCCAGCTCGTCCATCGCCGACTCCACGGCGAACGCCGGCTGTGTCATCCCGTAGCCGCGCAGGGCCCCGCTCGGCACGGTGTTCGTGTAGACGGAGTACGCGTCGTACTTCTTGTTGGGGCAGCGGTAGATCATGACGGCGGCGCCGCCCGCGTACAGGGTCTCGCCGCCGTGGTTGCCGTAGGCGCCGGTGTTCGAGACGTTGCGCACCTGGAACGCGGTGAGCGTGCCGTCGGCCTTCGCGCCGAGCCTGACCGTCAGGGTCATCGGATGCCGCGGCGAGGCCGTGGTGAACTCCTCCTCGCGGGTGAACTCCAGACAGACGGGCCGCCCGGTGTCCAGGGCGGCGAGCGCGACCAGGTCCTCCGTGATCACCTCCTGCTTGCCGCCGAACCCGCCGCCGACGCGCTTGCAGAACACCCGCACCTGGTCCGGGCGGAGCGCGAACAGGTACTCCAGCTTGACCTTCGCGATCGACGGCGACTGCGAACTGGTGCGGACGTGCAGCCGGCCGTCCGCCAGCCAGGCGATCGAGCCATGGGTCTCCAGATGCGCGTGCTGCACCCGCGGCGAGGAGTACGTGCCCTCGTGGATCACGTCCGCCGCGGCGAACCCCGCGTCGACGTCGCCGATGTGCGAGTGGAGTTCGAGCAGGACGTTGTGGACGGGGTCGCGGACGAACGGATCGTCCGAGCCGTGCACCTGGGGCGCGCCGTCGGCCATCGCCGCCTCCGGGTCGAACACCGCCGGCAGCACCTCGTACCCGACCGCGAGCCGCCGGCAGCCCTCCTCGGCCGCCGCGACCGTGTCGGCCAGCACCGCGGCGACCCGCTGCCCGACGAAGCGGACCGTGTCGTCGAGGATGTAGGTGTCGTCCGGGTCGACCAGGTGGTCGGTGTGGATCGCCGTGGTGAAGCGTCTGCGCGGCACGTCCTCCCAGGTGTAGACCCGGTGCACGCCGGGCACCGCGAGCGCGGCGAGCTTGTCGACCGAGAGGATCCGGGCGTGCGCGTGCGGGGAGTGCAGCACCTTCAGGTGCAGCATGCCCTCGATCCGGGTGTCCATGGTGAACTCGGCGTGCCCGGTCACCACGTCACGGCCCGCGGGCGCGCCCACGCTCGTCCCGACCGCCTTGCCGGGTGCCGCCGTCTCCACCCCGCGGACGCCCTTCACGGCGTCCTCGATCGCCCGGTACCCGGTGCAGCGGCACAGGTTGCCCTTCAGCGCCCGGGGCAGATCGGCCTTCTGCTCCTCGGTGAGGGCCGCCGACGTCATGATCATCCCCGCGGTGCAGAAACCGCACTGGAACCCCGGGGCGTCCTCGAACCGCCGCTGCACGGGGTGCGGGGCGCCGGGCCGGCCGAGCCCCTCGATCGTGGTCACCGGCCGGCCGGCCGCGCGGAACGCGGGGGTGACGCAGCTGTGGACGGGGACACCGTCCAGCCACACCGTGCAGGCGCCGCAGTCGCCGGCGTCGCAGCCCTTCTTGACGCCGAAGTGGCCGAGTTCGCGCAGGAAGGTGCGCAGACACTGGCCGGGGGCCGGCTCCCGGTCGAACTCCGCGCCGTTCACGAGATAGCTCATCACAGGTCCCCAGCCTCCGGTTCACAGGTCCCCGGCCATCAGTTCGTGGCGGATCTCCTCGGCGAAGTGCCGGGTCAGATGCCGGCGGTGGTCAGGGGTCCCGTTGGGATCGGCGAACCAGACGTCGGCCGGCAGGTCGTCGATGCTCTGCCGCAGGGTCCGGGCATCGGGCAGGGAGCCGTAGGCGATGCGGACCGGTCGGACGGTGCCGGCGGAGACGGTGAGCAGCAGGTCGTTGCCGCCCGGCCGCTGCGTGCCGACGAGGAACACCGTCGAACGGCCGAGCCGGGTCAGCGTGAAACGGCGGTGCGCGGTGCGCCTGCGCAGGGCGTGCCCGGGGACGACGACGCGCCGCAGGATCTCCCCGGGGGCGAGCACGTTGCGGTGGTCGCCGGTGACGAAGTCGAGGGCGTCGACGAAGCGCACGGAGCCGTCGGGCGCCCACAGCTCGTACCGCGCCTGCAACGCCACCGTCAGCGTGATCATCGGACCGGCGGGCAGGGACAGGCAGATGTTGCCGCCGACGGTCGCCGCGTTCCAGACCTTGAACGAGGACAGGAACGCCTCACAGCTTCTCCGGAAGAGGTCCCCGGCGGTCCAGCTCAGGGGCCACGGGAAGGCGTACAGCTCGCGGATGGTGCAGGTGGCGCCGATCTCCAGTCCGTCGTCCCTCGGGACAAGGGGTTCCCAGCCCAGGGCCGTCAGATCGAGCAGCCGTCGCAGGTCCGGCTGCTCCGTGGAGTAGAGCCACGTACCGCCCGCGAGCCAGGCGTCGCCCTGCCGCCACTGCGTGCCCGGCCGCTCGGGCGGTCGCCGGACGACTTCGGTGATGGTGTTGAGGTCCATGGGAACCCTGACCTACGGGACAGACGGGCACCGAAACCTTTGCCCCAGTTTACCCCCGTGGTACGACAACGCCCCCGGCGTCCCGTGGACGCCGGGGGCAGGTCTCTGTCCGGGTCAGCCCGAGTAGGGCTCGGCCTTCAGGATCCGCACCGAGGCCTTCTTGCCGTTCGGCAGCTCGTACTCCGCGTCCTCGCCCACCTTGTGGCCGATCACCCCGGTGCCCAGGGGGGACTGCGGGGAGTACGTCTCCACGTCGGCGCTCGCGTACTCGCGCGAGGCCAGCAGGAAGGTCATGGTGTCGTCCTCGTCGCCGTCGAAGGCGATGGTCACCACCATGCCGGGCGCGACGGCGCCGTCCGCGGACGCCGGGGCCTCGCCGACCTTGGCGTTCTCCAGGAGCTGGGTCAGCTGGCGCACACGGAGCTCCTGCTTGCCCTGCTCCTCCTTGGCCGCGTGGTACCCGCCGTTCTCGCGCAGGTCGCCCTCCTCGCGCGCGGCCGCGATCTTGGCGGCGATATCCGTGCGCGCAGGACCAGACAGGTACTCCAGCTCGGCCCTGAGCTGGTTGTACGCCTCCTGGGTCAGCCAGGTGACGTTCTCGCTGGTCTGGGTCACAGGTGCTCCTCGTCGGTACTGGGAATACAAAGCATCGCCCTACCCAGAAGCATGTTCCTTCATGGATGGGCGAAACCACGAGCCTAACAATTCAACGGCGGAAGGGGGAGGACATAAGCCATCAGAATCACGTCAACGCAGGTCAGTGCCTACGTATTCAGGCTGACGTCAGTCGGCGTGGCAGCCGAGCAGCTCCGCCGTGGTGCCCCGGGCCGTCGTACGGAGCGTGACCAAACGGTCGATCTCGGTCGCGGAACCGGTGAAGTGGAAGTCCGCCCGGCCCACCTCGGAGCCGTCCGCGGCCTGGGAGCGCAGCGTGCAGTAGCCGGAGGCGCCGGAGTCCTTGTGGACCTCCAGATGTACCTTGACCGCGTTGTCCGAGGCGTCGAAGGTGATGACCTGGGCGCTGATCTTGTTCTGCACCACGTAGTGGTAGGCCAGGTAGCCGACCAGGACGACCAGCAGGGCCCCCAGGACCGCGCCGGCGACCTTGAGTCTGCGGTCGGCGCGCTCGTCCGAGGAGCTGCCGTAACGGCCCTCGGGCAGCCGCGTGCTCGCGGTACTCATGATCGTCCTCCGGACCCCGGAATTATTCGCCCCCCGATTCGGTCACTATAGAAGCCGCCGATCGCCCCCGAGCTACCGGGGCGCCGAGTTACCGAGGATTGAGTCTTGACTGACCAGCTGCGACTGATGGCCGTCCACGCCCACCCCGACGACGAGTCGAGCAAGGGCGCGGCCACCATGGCGAAGTACGTGTCCGAGGGGGTGGACGTGCTGGTCGTGACCTGCACGGGCGGGGAGCGCGGCTCCATCCTCAATCCCAAGCTCCAGGGCGACGAGTACATCGAGGAGCACATCCACGAGGTCCGCAAGAAGGAGATGGACGAGGCCCGGGAGATCCTCGGCGTCAAGCAGGAGTGGCTCGGCTTCGTCGATTCGGGTCTGCCCGAAGGCGACCCGCTGCCGCCGCTGCCCGAGGGCTGCTTCGCCCTGGAGGACGTCGACAAGGCGGCCGGCGAGCTGGTGCGCAAGATCCGCGCGTTCCGCCCGCAGGTGATCACCACCTACGACGAGAACGGCGGCTACCCGCACCCCGACCACATCATGACCCACAAGATCTCGATGGTGGCCTTCGACGGCGCGGCGGACGCCGAGAAGTACCCCGAGGCCGAGTTCGGGCCGGTCTTCCAGGCGCGGAAGCTGTACTACAACCAGGGCTTCAACCGCCCGCGCACCGAGGCGCTGCACCACGCCATGCTGGACCGCGGCCTGGAGTCCCCGTACGGGGACTGGCTGAAGCGGTGGAGCGAGTTCGAGCGCACCGAGCGCACGCTGACCACGCACATCCCGTGCGCGGACTTCTTCGAGATCCGGGACAAGGCGCTCATCGCGCACGCCACGCAGATCGACCCGGAGGGCGGTTGGTTCAAGGTGCCGATGGACCTCCAGAAGGCGGTCTGGCCGACCGAGGAGTACGAGCTCGCGAAGTCGCTCGTCGATACCTCCCTCCCCGAGGACGACCTCTTTGCGGGCATCCGCGACAATGCCTGACATGAGCGCAAGCCTGGCACTGACGCACCTCGTCCCCCTGGCCAAGGAGGTCGACGAGAACAAGGTCACCCCCGGCGTCCTCGGCTTCATCGTCTTCGCGGTGATGGCCCTGGCGGTCTGGGGTCTGATGAAGTCCATGAACAAGCACATGCAGAAGGTCGACTTCAAGGAGTCCGCCCGCAGCGGGGCGGACTCCGGGACCCCGGCCGACCGCAAAGGCTGACCGCAGGGGCCGACCGCAGGGGCTGACCGGCGTCACGCCCCGGCCGGTACCGGCACGCCCATCACCTCGCGGGCGTGCCGGTTCGGCACCATGCCCAGCCGCCAGGCCTGCCAGCCCGACTCCAGGTGCACCCCGCGCTCCAGGAGCACGCCGTACGCGGTGACGTACTCGGTCAGCTTCTCGTCGCGCAGCGGATGGGCGGCGCGGGCGAGCTGGGCCAGCTCCTCCTGGGCGACGGCGGTGCCCACCTCCACGCCGCCGGGCGCGGCGTAGGGGAACAGGGTGCAGCGCAGGAAACGGGCCCAGTCCTCGCCGCGCAGGTCGCCGTACGACGTGAACAGGGCGACCGCCTCGTCGCACAGCGTGAGGGCCTGCTGGGTGCGGGTGTTGCCGGCGTCGACGACGGCCAGCTCCAGGCAGGTCCAGGCCTCGCCGTGCACCACGCCGATGCGCTGGAAGTCGGTACGCGCGTCGACCAGGAGCTGGCGGGCGAAACCGGAGTTGCGCAGCGAGCCGGTCTGGGCGGCCCGCTGGTCGCGGGTGACACGGGCCGAGTGATGGCGGGCGCAGGCCAGGCCGTAGACGTCCCGCATCCGGGAGAACATCGTGCGCGAGCGCTCCAGCTCGCGGACCGCCTGGTCCAGGGTGCCGGTCTCCTCCAGGGCCTGGCCCAGGTAGTAGACCGTCCAGGCCTCGCCCCGCGCGTCCTCGTTCTCGCGGTGCCGCGCAGCCGCCCGGCGCAGGCCGTCGACCGCGGGCGAGGCGTCACCGTCCACCAGCCGGGCCCGGGCCAGCTGGGTCAGCGCCCAGGCCTCGCCCCGGGCGTCGCGGGTACGGCCGTAGCGGTCCAGCGCGGCTGCGAGCTCCCGCTCCGCGCGCGGTACGTCGCCCATGCGCAGCACCAGCTGACCGAGCTGGAAGTGTGCCCAGGCCTCGCCGTGCACCGAGCCGCCCTCCCGGTGCAGGACGAGCGAGCGGGTGAGCAGGTCGAGGGCCTCCGGCAGCCGGGCGCGGTCGCGCTGCACCGCGGCCAGGGCGTGCATCGTCCACGCCCGGTCGGTGGCCAGTTCGGGGACGGCCTGGAGGTCCAGGGCCTCCTGGAGCTTGGCCGCCGCCTCGGTGAGGTTGCCCTGGTGGTGCAGGGTGATCCCGAGCGAGCACAGCGCGCGGGCCGCGCCGGCGTCGTGATGCGCCTCCAGGTAGAGGTCGACGACGGAGGTGAGGGTGGTGCGGGCCTTGTCCAGTTCGCCCAGCTGACGGGCCGCGATACCGGTACGCCACTGCACCGAGCGGACCAGGAGACCCTGGTCGACGGTCTGGGCCAGCTCGCTGATCTCACCGAGCCGGTAGAGGTCGCCGCGCAGCAGGCAGTAGTCGCACAGCGCGCCCAGCAGGTTCTGCACGGCCGCCTGGTCGACGCCGTCCGCGTGCCGCAGGGCCGCCGTGATGAAGCTCGACTCGTCGTCCAGCCAGCGCAGCGCCTCGTCGAGCGAGGTGAACCCGTGCGGGCTGAACCGGTCCGAACGGGTCGACATGTTGCCGTCGACCAGGCGCAGCACGGAGTCGGCGAGTTCCGCGTAGTTCACGATCAGCCGCTCCTGCGCCGCCGTGCGCTCGGCCGGGGTCTCCTCGTCCAGGAGACGGGCCTGGGCGAAGGAGCGGACCAGGTCGTGCAGGCGGTAGCGGCTGCCGCGGACGTGGTCGACCAGTCCGGCCCGGCTGAGCGTGACCAGGTGACGGGTCGCCTCCGCCTCGTCCGCGCCCAGCAGGGCGGCCGCGGCCGCCGCGCCCATCGAGGCCCGGCCCGCCAGCGCCAGCCTTCTCAGCAGCCGGCGCCCGGTCTCCGGCTGGTCGGTGTACCGCAGCCACAGCACCCGCTCCACCGGCCCGACCGGACCGTACGCGCCCAGGTCGGTGGCGAGCCGGAGCGGTGAACGCGAGCCCAGCGACGAGCCCGCCACCCGCAGCGCCAGCGGCAGCCCGCCGCACAACTCCCGGATCCGGTCCGTGGACTGCGCGTCGTACGGTCCCGACGTGTCCTGGGCCGCCGCGTCCAGCAGCTCCTCCGCGCCGGCCGCGTCCAGCGCCGTGACCGGCAGCCGGTGCACCCAGGCCGGCAGGTCTGCGGGGAGGTCGAGCCGGTCCCGGGCGGTGACCAGGACCAGGCTGTCGGAGCGCTCCGGCACCAGGGTGCGCACCTGTTCGGGGTCCGAGGCGTCGTCCAGCACGATCGTCACCGCGAGACCCGTGAGGTGCTGGTGGTACAGCTCGCTCAGCCGCTTGACCTGCTGGTCGGCGGAGGAGCGCTCACGGAACAGCAACTGCTCGCGCGGCGCGCCCAGCCGGTTGAGCAGGTGCAGCAGGGCGTCCCGGGTGGGCAGCGGCGGCTCGTCCTGGCTGTCGCCGCGCAGGTCCACGACGACCGCACCCCGGAAGAGGTCCTTCAGCTCGTGGGTGGCCCGGACCGCGAGGGCGGTGCGGCCGGAGCCGGACTCGCCGTGCAGGACCACGACCGTCGGACGGGTCTCGGTGGCCGCGCGGGCCGCCTGCGCCCACTGCCGGATCCGCGCCAGCTCCTGCTGCCGGCCGGCGAACGGACCGTCCGCGTCGGGGAGCTGGCCGAACGACTGCTGCAGGACCGTACGCCTGCGGGCCGCCGCGCTCTTGTCCGCGCCGCGCAGCCCGGGACTCTGCTTCTTGGGGCCCGTGGAGGCGCTGAGCATCCGCTGCTGGTCGAGGAACGGCCGGATGCCCCGCACCTCCAGCGCGGTCAGCCACTGCAGCCGCAGCTGCTCGGGACCGCCGGGCTGACCGGCCGCGCCCGCGTGGTGATGGGCGGCGGGCAGATGGGAACCGGCGACCTTGACGACCGTGGCGGCCGCGCCGATCACTCCGACGGCCACGCCCGCGCCCAGGGCGGTGGCCGCCCCGGTGCCCAGGGAGAGGTCGGCGACGGTGGCGGCGACCGCCGCGACGGCCGCGACCAGCAGGGGAGTTCCGGCGCCCTCCTTGGCGTAGCGGCGGCCGAAGCTCGGCCGGCCCGCCTCCGTCTCGTCGAGTGCGTGGGTGTACGCCGTGTACTCCTCGGCGGCCGTCCGCTCCATCTCCTCCAGCCCGCCGCGCGCGCGGGACAGCAGCACCTGTCCGTCGACACGGCCGCCCGAACGGCGGACCTCCTCCTCCACGGCCCGCACCAGCAGCCGATCGGCTTCCGCCCGATGGGCGTCCCGCATGTCCCGTCCCCCTCCGGCAGCAACTCCTTTGTCTACAAGTGTCCTTGCGAAGGGTTCCGATGGCGAGGGGGCGACGATCAGGCGATCGGTGAGGGTTCGGTGGTGGTGCCGGCCGCCGGACGTCCCGGCTATCGGGCGGTCTCGCCGGGGCGGCCGGTCATCCGGCCCCATCCCTTGGACAGCGCCAGGTACACGCAGGCCGCCGCGAGCCCCGCCTCCGCCACGGCGCTGGCCAACGCCTCCAGCAGCTCCGTGCCCACCGCGGACGTCGTTATGTCGAACCACGCGTCCAGGAGTGAGACCGATGCCGTCGCCGACGCCGTGAGGCGGGCCCGGGCGTCGCCCCGCAGGCCCAGCACGGCCGTCGCCGCGCAGCCCGCCGCCATCAGGACGTCCAGCCCGATCCAGGCCACCGACCAGTTGTGCACCTCGGTCCTGGTGGGCAGGGTCAGCGCCAGCACCACCATCCACGGCACGAGCAGCACGGCGGACGATCCGAGAAGGATCAGTGCCCACCTCTTCAGCAGCCTCGTCCGCTTCATCCCGTGCGCCTTCGTCGTCGGCCTCCCCGCGAACCACCTCAACATCCGAGCCCCCTCGTCCTGTTCCGGATGCGCGGATGCCGTGGATCACGCGCCATTGCTTTCACGCTAGACCGCAGAGAAAATTCTGCAAAGGAAATTCGGCGAACATCGGGGGAGGCTCAGGGATGTCTCAGGGTTCTCAGGGTTACGGTGGCCGCATGACCGACGGCACGCCCCCGACGGGCGGAGCGCCCGACCCCGCCGCAGACCCCGAGACGCCCGCCGCACCCGCCGAGCTGACCGACGTACCCGGCGAGCTGACCGGCCTGGAGCGCACCGCCCTCTACAAGTCCCTCGGCAACCCCCTGCGCCGCCGGATCCTCGACTACCTCGGCCGGCACGGCGAGGCCAACTCCACGGTGCTCGCCCGCGAACTCGGCGAGAGCTCCGGCACCACCAGCTACCACCTGCGCAAACTCGCCGAGCAGAGGCTCATCGAGGAGATCCCGGAGAAGTCGGGCGGCCGGGAACGCTGGTGGCGGAGCCTGCCGTTCAGGCACACCACACCCGACCCGGCCACGATGGCCCCGCAGGAGTACGCGGCGGCCGAGCAACTCGCCCTGCTGAAGATCGAGCTGGACACCCGCCTGTTCCGCCGTGCCCACCGGGAGTACCGGGGACCGGACGGCTGGGCCCAGGTCCGGCGCGCGGGCACCTGGATGACCATGGACGAACTGCACGCCTTCGTCCGCGGCTACCAGGAACTCCTCGACCGTTACGGCCACCCCGGCGAGACCGCCCCCGGCGGGGCGCGCCGGGTCAACCTGCGCTTCTATGCGGCGCCGGACCCCGTGGGAGAGTGGGAGGGTGAACCGACTGGCCCATGAGACGTCCCCGTACCTCCTCCAGCACGCCGACAACCCCGTCGACTGGTGGCCCTGGTCGGCCGAAGCCTTCGAGGCCGCGCGGACCGCGAACAAGCCCGTCCTGCTGAGCGTCGGGTACAGCTCCTGCCACTGGTGCCATGTGATGGCCCACGAGTCCTTCGAGGACGAGGCCACCGCCGGCTACCTCAACGAGCACTTCGTCAGCGTCAAGGTCGACCGTGAGGAACGGCCGGACGTCGACGCCGTCTACATGGAGGCCGTGCAGGCCGCCACCGGGCAGGGTGGCTGGCCCATGACCGTGTTTCTCACGCCGGACGCCGAACCCTTCTACTTCGGCACGTACTTCCCGCCCGCTCCCCGCCACGGCATGCCCTCCTTCCGGCAGGTGCTGGAGGGGGTCCGGGCCGCCTGGAGCGACCGGCGGGACGAGGTCGCCGAGGTCGCGGGGAAGATCGTCCGTGATCTGGCCCAGCGGGAGCTCGGGCACCAGGGCGGCCGGCCGCCCGGTGAGGGGGAGCTCGCGCAGGCGCTGCTCGGGCTCACCCGCGAGTACGACCCGCAGCGCGGCGGATTCGGCGGCGCCCCCAAGTTCCCGCCGTCCATGGTCATCGAGTTCCTGCTGCGCCACCACGCCCGGACCGGTTCCGAGGGCGCGCTGCAGATGGCCGTGGACACCTGTGAGCGGATGGCCCGCGGCGGCCTCTACGACCAGCTCGGCGGTGGCTTCGCCCGCTACTCCGTCGACCGCGACTGGGTCGTACCGCACTTCGAAAAAATGCTCTACGACAACGCCCTGCTCTGCCGGGTGTACGCCCACCTGTGGCGGGCGACGGGGTCCGAGCTCGCCCGCCGGGTCGCCCTGGAGACCGCCGACTTCATGGTCCGCGAACTGCGCACCGCCGAGGGCGGGTTCGCCTCGGCGCTGGACGCCGACAGCGACGACGGGAGCGGGCGGCACGTCGAGGGCGCGTACTACGTGTGGACGCCCGCCCAGCTCCAGGAGGTCCTCGGCGAGGACGCGGACCTCGCCGCCCAGTACTTCGGCGTCACCGCGGAAGGCACCTTCGAGCACGGCCAGTCGGTCCTGCAACTCCCGCAGCAGGAAGGCGTGTTCGACGCCGAGCGGATCGAGTCCGCGAAGCGGCGGCTGCTGGCCGCCCGCGCGGAGCGCCCCGCACCCGGCCGTGACGACAAGGTCGTCGCCGCCTGGAACGGCCTCGCCGTCGCCGCGCTCGCCGAGACCGGCGCCTACTTCGACCGCCCCGACCTGGTCGAGGCCGCGGTCGGCGCCGCCGATCTCCTCGTACGGCTCCATCTCGACGACCATGCGCGGCTCACCCGCACCAGCCGGGACGGCAGGGCCGGCGCCAACTCGGGTGTGCTGGAGGACTACGGCGATGTCGCCGAGGGCTTCCTCGCGCTCGCGTCCGTGACCGGCGAGGGCGTCTGGCTGGAGTTCGCCGGGCTCCTGCTCGACCAGGTGCTGGCCCGTTTCACCGACCGGGAGAGCCCGGAGAGCGGTGCCCTCTACGACACCGCCGCCGACGCCGAGCGGCTGATCCGCCGGCCGCAGGACCCGACCGACAACGCCACGCCCTCCGGCTGGAGCGCCGCGGCCGGCGCGCTGCTCGGCTATGCGGCCCACACCGGCTCCGAACCCCATCGCACCGCCGCGGAAAGGGCGTTGGGGATCGTCCGGACGCTCGGACCGCGCGTGCCGCGCTTCGTCGGCTGGGGGCTCGCGGTCGCCGAGGCGCTGCTCGACGGTCCGCGCGAGGTCGCGATCGTCGGACCGGGCGACCGGGACGGCGGTGCGATCGCCCTGCACCGTACGGCGCTTCTCGGTACCGCACCCGGTGCGGTCGTCGCCGTGGGGACTCCGGAGAGCGATGAGTTCCCGTTGCTGGCCGGCCGACCGCTGGTCGGTGGGGAGGCGGCGGCGTACGTATGCCGGAACTTCACGTGTGACGCGCCGACCACTGATCCGGAGCGGTTGAGGGCGGCACTCGGGGGCTGATGCCCGCGGAAGTCCGAGGGGGGTACGTTGTCCGGCTGCGGGTGGGTGGGGGTTGCTCGCGCAGTTCCCCGCGCCCCTTTCGGGGCGCGTCTGACGGGGCGTGTCTGACAGCGCCCGTCCGGCGGGGCGATCGTCGTCCTGAAACATGTCATTGATCAGAAGAGTTCACACTCTTCACATAGTCCTCATAGGATCCACCTCGTGCTGTGACGGGTGTGACGCACCATCACAGTTGGGGCGGGGTAGGCGTGAAGACTTCGTGAGTGAAGTTAGCGTCATGTGTGATCGCTGTTCACCCAAGGGCCCCTAGCATCGCTGGAGCAGTGCCCGGTTCTGTCTTGTTTCGGGCCGTGGCAGTCATGTTATGTGGGGGGGGAGAACGCAACAGTGTCCGAGTTCTTCGACCAGGTCTGGTCGTGGATCGTCGAGGCTGTGGGGGAAACATCGTGGCGAGAGCTGATGCCGCTGGGGCTTGCCGGACTGTTCGTCTGGGCGCTCTGGCTGTACCGGGCAGTGCTCTCCCGATTCGCCAAGCCGGTCGTCAACGACTTCCGTACCACCGTCTCCGTCGTGGTCCCGGCCTACCGGGAAGACCCGGAGATCCTGCTGGAGTGCCTGGAGAGCTGGCTCGCCCAGGATCCGGCTGAGATCATCATCGTTCCCGACGTGGAGGACCACGAGGTACTGCACCGGCTGTCGCTGGTGGAGGATCCCCGGGTCCGGGTGCTCGCCTTCGAGCACAGGGGGAAACGTTCCGCCTTGGGCGTCGGCATGCGCGCCGCCACAGGCGAGGTCCTCGTCCTGGCGGACTCCGACACCCGCTGGGAGCCGGGGCTGCTGGACGCCGTGCAGATGCCCTTCGCCGATCCGACCGTCGGCGGGGTCGGCACCCAGCAGAACGTCCACCAGCGCACGACCAGCGTCTGGCGCCGTATCGCCGACTGGCTGGTCAACCTCCGCTACTACGACTACGTTCCGGCCATGGGCCGGGCCGGTGCGGTGGCCTGTCTGTCCGGCCGTACCGCCGCCTACCGCCGCGCGGCGGTCATGCCCGTGCTGGAGAACCTGGAGAACGAGTTCTTCCTCGGCCGCCGCTGTGTGGCGGGCGACGACGGCAGGCTGACCTGGCTGGTGCTCGCCTCGGGCTACAAGACCGTGCACCAGTCCTCCGCGCGGGCGATCTCCATGTTCCCGTCGTCCTTCCGGGCCTTCGTGAAGCAGCGCGTCCGGTGGAGCCGCAACTCCTACCGGTGCTACCTCACCGCGGTGTACAAGGGCTGGCTATGGCGGGTCCCGCTGGTCACCAAGATCACGGTCCTGCAGATCCTGCTGACCCCGGTCACCATGGGCATGGCCCTCGGCTATCTGCTGCTGAGCCGGCTGGACTTCAGCGGCCGCGGCATCGTCCTCACCCTGATCTGGCTGCTGCTGGGCCGTGCCGTCCGGGGCTACTCGCACCTGCGCAGGCACCCGCAGGAGATCCTCCTGCTGCCGCTGACGGCCCTCGTGATCATCATGATCTCGCTGCCGATCAAGCTGTACGCCTTCGTCACCATGAACAAGCAGGGCTGGCTCACCCGCAGCAGCACCAGCATCGGGGGCGAGGGCCAGAGCGCGGCCACCCTCTCCGGATCCGCCGGCGGCGGTCAGAGCCACTCCGCCCTCCAGCCCGAGGTGATCTGACGCCATGGCAACCCCCCGCACGACGGATCCCCTCACGGATCCCCTCACGGATCCCCTCACGGATCCCCTCACGGATCCCCTCACGGATCCCCTCACGGATCCCCTGACTGATCTGGCCACGAAGAGAAGACCCGGCGCCGGCACCCGGCTGCGCCGGGCCGGTGCCGGAGCGGCGGCCGTGCTCGGCGCCTTCGCGGTGGCGGCGACGCTGCTGCTGGGCGCCTCGGCCACGGCCCACGCCGACGGGGACGGCGACAGGAAGCAGAAACTGGCCGGCCAGGACGCCGAGACCCAGGCCGCGCTGGTCGCCGACGAGGACCACCGGCTCAACCAGGTACGGGCCTTCACCTCGGTGGCGCCCTTGCAGAGCACCAAGTGGACCGTGCCGTACCGGCTGGACACCGACAACGGGTACACCCTGGTCCTCACCGAGCGCAGAGCCGCCTACACGGTGGCCGACCTGCTGCGACTCGCCCCGCAGACCTTCGTGCGGCGCAAGGACGGCTCGTATGTGCTGACCGAGAACATCTACCTCAACGTCGGCGCCAAGCTGAAGCTGTCCAACCCGGGCGGCCTCACCCTGCGGATGGCCAGCAACCGCAGCGGCTTCGTCTCCATCGTCTCCTTCGGCGGCGAACTGTCCCTCCAGGGCACCGCGCAGGCCCCGCTGACCGTCACCAGCTGGGACCCGCAGGCCAACAAGGCCGACACCGACGTCCGGGACGGCCGCGCCTACATCCGCACCATCGGCGGGCAGTTCGAGATGACGCACGCGAAACTCTCGAACCTGGGCTTCTGGAGCGGCCGCACCGGCGGGCTCAGCCTCACCGGCACCGACCGGCCGAACACCGGTTCGCTGGAGGACACCGGGCAGGTGCACGGCAAGACCGCGCGCGAGCGCGAGCGGGCCGACGCACAGGACGACCGGAGCACCAGCAGCGGTGACGTCATGGCCATGCCCTCGGGCGCGCTGACCACGCCCGACGCCCGCTTCTCGACCGCCGGTCTCTCCTACGTCTCCGGGTCGATCACGCACTCGACCATCACCGGCAACGCGTTCGGGATCTTCATCTCCAGCGCGACCGGCATCGAGATCAGCGACACGACCGTGGCGGACAGCCTGGAGGACGGGGTGGTGCTGCACCGGTTCGTCTCCAGCTCGCTCGTGCAGCGCACGGTCGCGAAGGACAACGGCGGCGACGGCTTCATCCTCTCCCGGGCCACCCAGCAGGTGCGGATCAGCGGCTCCACCGCCGAGGGCAACGGCGGCAACGGCTACACGCTCAGCGGCAAGCCGCTCGCCGACGGCCCCTCCGCCTCCGGGCAGGCCGTCGACAGCTACGGCTCCAACTCGGTCGCCAACAGCGTGGCCAAGGACAACGGCCGGTACGGCGTCGAGGTGCTGGGCGGTTTCGACGTCGGGGTCCAGAACAACCGCATCGAGGGCGGTGACATGGGCATCGTGGCCCGCCTGGCCGCGGACAAGGTGTCCATCACCGGCAACCGCCTGACCGGCCAGAACCGGCAGGGCATCTCGGTGCGGGACGGCGTCAGCGACGCCACGGTCACCGGCAACATCATCGACGGCCCGGAGACCGGCGTGTACGTCCGCGATTCCGCCGCCGAGATACGCGGCAACACCGTCCAGGACGCCACCAACCACGGCGTCAGCCTGGTCGGGGGCGTGGACGGCACCACGGTCTCGTTCAACGTGATCGCCGGGGTCGGCCCCAGCGCGCTGGACTCCAGCCGCTCGCACGGCGGTGCCTCCATCAAGGAGAACCAGACCTTCGCCTGGTACGACACCAGTTCCTTCTGGGTCAAGGTCAAGCACTACGCGAGCCCGATGACCCTGCTGTGGACGGGCATCCTGCTGCTCATCCTGTTCTCGGCCGCCATGGGCCGGCGCCGGCGCCGGGCGAGCGGGCGGGGCGCCGGCATCGTCCACCCGTACTCCGACAAGGCCCCGCTGCCCGCTCCGCCGCCGGACGAGATCGCCGTGGCAGGCCGCCGACGGGAGCCGGTGATGAGCGAATGAGCGACGACACCCCGACGACACCGGCCGCCGAAGACCCCGGCGCGCCCCACGACGACGGCGCGCCCCGCGATGGCGGTGGCCTGGGCGGCGGCAGTGTGCCAGGCACTGGTGGCGGCCCGGATGGCGGCGGTGTACCGAGTGGCAGCGTGCCCGGGGGTGGGCGTGGACCGGAGGGTGGTGGTCCGGGGGGTGAGTCCGTTGTGGAGCGGTTGCGCAGGGGGTGGGTCACCGGTGGGCCGCCGGTCTGGATCGCCTCGGCCGCTCTGGTGATCTCGGTGGTGGCGCTGATCGTGGCGGGGGTCTCCGCAGGTGACGGCCGGCCCGTCGTGTACGGCGCCGGTCCCACCGCCGGTCCCACCATCCCGGTCGCCGAGCCGACCGACGACACGGACGGAACGAACGGAACGGACGGCGCGGACGGCGCGGACGGCACCGGCGACCCCGGTGCCACCGCCTCCGGCGACCCGGCCTCGCCCACTGCCACCGCCACCGCGACCGGCTCGGCCGCCGTCGTGGCCTCCGGGCCGGTCAAGTGCCCGGCCGCCACCGTCACCGTCGGCGACGCCAAGTCCCTGAAGACGGCGTTGGACCAGGCCCGGCCCGGCGATGTCATCCAGATGCGGGACGGGGTCTACGCGGACCGTTTCACCGCCGCCACCCCCGGTACGGCGGCTCGTCCGATCTTCCTGTGCGGCGGTCCCGGCGCGGTGATCGACGCGGGGGACGTCGACGGCGGCTACGCCTTCCACCTCGACGGCGCCAGCCACTGGCGGCTGATCGGGTTCACCGTCCGCAACGGCCAGAAGGGGGTCATGGCCGACGCGGTCCAGGGCACCGTCATCCAGGGCCTGACCGTCGAGAACATCGGCGACGAGGGCATCCACCTGCGCGACTTCAGCTCCGGGAACGTGGTCCAGGACAACACCGTCCGCGCCACGGGGAAGCGCAAGGAGACCTTCGGCGAGGGCATCTACGTCGGGTCCGCGGAGTCCAACTGGTGCACCGTCACCGACTGCAAGCCGGACAAGAGCGACGACAACGTGATCCGCGGCAACCATGTCAGCGACACCACCGCCGAGTCCGTCGACGTCAAGGAGGGCACCACCGGGGGCTCCCTGCTCGGCAACACCTTCGACGGCGCAGCCCTCAGCGGAGGTCACAACGACTCCTGGGTCGACATCAAGGGCAACGACTGGCTGATCAAGGGCAACGTCGGCCGCCACTCCCGTGAGGACGGCTTCCAGACCCACCAGATCCTCGACGGCTGGGGCACCGGGAACGTCTTCCAGGGCAACACCGCCCAGGTGGACGGCCCCGGCTACGGCTTCCACTTCGCGCCCGCCGAGAACAACAAGGTCACCTGCGACAACAAGGCCACCGACGCGGCCAAGGGCCTCGCCAACGTCGCCTGCTCCTCCTGACGCCGCGGGGCCCGGCCGCACCCGGGCCCCACGCGGCCGCAGTTCCCGCTCCTTCCACCCACCCACACGCGCTTCTTCGGCATGCGCGTCTTCCGCTCGGGAATCCCCTCGGAGGCATCATGGACACTCTTCTCGACGGCACCGCCGCTCCCCGTCTCACGGTCATCGGCACCGGCTACCTGGGCGCCACGCACGCCGTGTGCATGGCGGCGCTCGGCTACGAGGTGCTCGGCGTCGACGTCGATCCCGGCAAGATCGAGCTGCTGAGATCCGGGCAGGTGCCGTTCTTCGAGCCAGGGCTGCCCGAACTCCTCGTCAAGGCGCAGGAGTCAGGCCGGCTGCACTTCACGACCAGCCTCGTGGAGGCCGCGGAGTTCGGCGACATCCACTTCGTCTGCGTGGGCACCCCGCAGCAGCCCGGTTCCTATGCCGCTGACCTCAGCCACGTGGAGGGCGCGGTGACCGAGCTGGCCCGGCATCTGCGCCGCCGGGCCCTGGTGGTCGGCAAGTCGACGGTTCCGGTGGGTACCGCGGCCCGTCTCGCGGAGCTGGTCCGGAACACCGCGCCGGCCGGGGACGCCGTGGAGCTGGCCTGGAACCCGGAGTTCCTGCGGGAGGGCTTCGCGGTGGACGACACCCTGCACCCCGACCGGCTGGTGTTCGGCACCGAGTCCGCGTGGGCGGAGCAGCAGCTGCGCGCCGCGTTCGCGCCCGTCATCGCGCAGGGCACCCCGGTGGTGGTCGCCGACCTGCCGACCGCCGAACTGGTCAAGGTCGCCGCCAACTCGTTCCTGGCCACGAAGATCTCGTACATCAACGCCATGGCGGAGGTCTGCGAGGCCACCGGCGCCGACGTGCACCTGCTGGCGGAGGCGCTGGCCTACGACGACCGGATCGGGGGCCGGTTCCTGCGGCCGGGTCTCGGCTTCGGCGGCGGCTGCCTGCCCAAGGACATCAGGGCGTTCATCCACCGTGCCGAGGAACTGGACGTCGCCCAGGCGGTCGCCTTCCTGCGCGAGGTGGACGCGATCAACCAGCGCCGCCGGGCCCGCACCGTGGACCTGGTCCGTGAGCTGGTCGGCGGCGATCTGGCCGGGACGAAGGTGGCCGCGCTCGGGGCGGCCTTCAAGCCCGACTCCGACGACATCCGGGACGCCCCGGCGCTGGACGTCGCCGCCGCCCTGCACCGGGCCGGCGCCCTGGTGACGGTCTACGACCCGGTGGCGATGGACAACGCCCGCCGCGTCCACCCCGAACTGACCTACGGGACGGACGCGTTGCAGGCCGCGACGGGCGCCGACGTGGTGGTGCTGCTCACCGAGTGGACGCAGTTCCGGGAGATCGACCCGGAGGTGATGGGCGCCGTGGTGAACCGGCGCCGGGTCGTGGACGGCCGGCACGCCCTCGACCCCGCCCAGTGGCGGGCGGCCGGCTGGGAGTACCGGGCGCTGGGCCGCAACTGACCCGGGAACGGGGCCGGTTCGGACGGGCCGTTCAGGCGAACTCGGCGAGGGCGCGCGCCACGATGGCCTCCAGCTGCTGGTGGTGCGCGCCCTTCCAGTACGCGCGACCGCACTCCGCGCACCGCGCGAAGACGTCGTACGACTTCTGGGTCCCGCCCTTCAGCTGGTCCGCCACCTGCTCCTTGGTGGCCTCCTGCAGCAGGCCGTTGCAGGCCGTGCAGCGGGTCCAGGGGCGCAGCTCGGGGGCGAACCGGTCGAGGATGTCGCGGAGCTGCTCGTCGGGTCCGGTGCTGTAGACGTAGGCGCCGGCCCAGATTTCACGGCGGCGCAGCAGGCCCCGGTCGCGGCTCAGCAGCACGCGCCGCTCGGCCGCCGAGCGGGCCGCGAGGGCCGGGTCGCCGATGTCCGTCGACTCGTACGCCGTGTCCACGCCGAGGAGGCGCAGCCGGCGGGCCAGGGTGCCGAGGTGGACGTCGAGGAGGAAGCGCAGCGGAGCGCCGGGCACCCGCTGGGGGCGGGCGACCGGGCGTACGGTCACCCGCTCGCCCTGTGCCGGGACGTGGGCGACGGGGACCTCGCGGCCGTCCACGACCAGGGCGCCCACCTCGGTGAGGGGGACACCCAGGGATTCGATCACGTGGCCCAGTGTCGAGACGCCGTCGACGGCGAGCGGGTGGACGCCGACGCGGCGGGCGTGCGCGACGAACAGGGCCAGCTCGGGGGCGACTTCGACGTGGATCTCGGCGGTGTTCACCTGGTCAGGATGGCACGGGAGAGGGCCGTGACCTCAGTGGTTTTCCGGGGGCAGGCCGTGCTCGATGACGTTCAGGGCGCGGTCGACGAGGGCGTTGAAGTCGGGCTCGTGCTCCTGCTCCGCCCAGTACATCGAGGTCTCCATCAGTCCGCCGACGATGGACATCGCGTAGACCCGTACCTCCAGGCTGTCCGGGTCGCGGCCGGTGCGCTCGCCGATGGCCCGGCGGAGCATGCGGCCGGTGCTCGACATGCTCTCCATCATCCGTGAGCGCACCGCCGGGACCTCGACCATCAGCCGGGTGCGCAGCCGGGAGACCACGGGGTCGTCCTTCGCGCCCAGCCTGATCGCCCGGTGCATCACATGGCGGAGGGAGACCGGCCACGGCTCGTCGGCGGGCCGTGCCCGGAGCTCCTCCAGGATGAGCAGGTCGTACTCGTCCGTGAGGACGATGTCCTCCTTGGTCGGGAAGTACCGGTAGACCGTCGACGGCGACACCTCGGCCCGCTCGGCGATCTGCTCGATCGTCGTCGCGTCGTACCCCTGCTCCGTGACCAGCGCGTACATCGCGGTGCGGATCGCCTCGCGGGTCTTGATCTTCTTGCGTTCGCGCAGGCCGAGCCGGGGGTTGTCGGCGGGGGAGAAGGAGGTGTGCGGTGCCGTCATGCCGGTCATTGTCCGGCATCGGCGGTGGCGGGGGCCACGGCCGGGGACTCGTTCCCTTCGGTACGGCGCTCCACGGGGGCGTTGGGCAGCAGCGCGGCGGCCAGCAGGGCGGTGGCGAGCGCGGCGACCCCGCAGACCATCAGGACCAGGCCCATGCCGTGCACGTACGAGGCGTTCGCGGAGGCGGCGAGGTGGGCGGAGCCGGTCTGCCCGGCGACCAGGTGGGCGGCGACCACCGACTCACCGGCGGTGTGGCCGAGCGGGGCGGGCAGGCCGGTCACGTCCAGGCGGTCGCGGAAGGCACCGGCCAGCAGGCTGCCGAGCAGGGCGATGCCGATCGCGCCGCCGACCTGGCGCGTGGTCATCAGCAGCCCGGATCCGCTGCCCGCCCGGTCCGCGGGCAGGGCGCCGAGCGCGCCGTCCATCGAGGGGACCACCGAGAAGCCGAAGCCGAGGCCGGCGATGGACAGCCACAGCGCGGTGAAGCCGTAGCCGTCGCCCACCGAGGTACGGCTGCCGAGCAGGGCGGCGAAGGTGAGGACGACCAGGCCGGCGGCGACCACGGCGCGGGCGCCGAAGCGGGCGACGACCGGCTGGGCGGTGCGTGCGGCGATGACCAGGCCGCCCATCATGGGCAGCAGGCGCAGGCCGGTGCCGAAGGCGTCGTTGCCGAGGACCGCCTGGAGGTACTGCGGCAGCACGAACAGCAGGCCGGAGAGCACGAACATCACGAGCGTCGCCGCGAGGGTGTTGAGCAGGAAGCCGCGGTGGGTGAGGAGCTCCATGTCGAGCATGGGACGGCGGGCCCGGCGTTCGCGCAGCACCAGGGCGGTGACGAGGACGACGGCGACGGTGAACAGGGCCAGCACCAGCGGGTCGCCCCAGCCGCGGTCGGGGGCCTCGATGATCGCGTAGACCAGGGAGCCGAGGCCGATCGCGGTGAGCGCGGTGGACAGGACGTCGACCTTGGGGGAGGCGGGGTCGCTGGTCTCGGGGAGCAGGAAGACGCAGGCGGCGACCCCGATGGCGGCCATCGGCACGTTGATCAGGAAGACCGAGCCCCACCAGAAGTGGTTCAGCAGGAAGCCGCCGATGATCGGGCCGAGCGGCAGGCCGAGCGCCGAGGCGGCCGAGACGATACCGACGGCCCGGGTGCGCTCGCCGGGCCCGAACAGCGAGGGCAGCACGGACATCGCGAGCGGCATCACCAGCGCCGCGCCGACCCCCATGGCCGCGCGGGCGGCGATCACCCAGTTCACGTCGCCGGCCAGCGAGCCCAGTGCGGACCCGGCCAGGAAGATCAGCAGGCCGACGACGAGCATCCGGCGGCGGCCGAAGCGGTCGCCGAGCAGTCCCGCGGGCAGCATCAGCGACGCGAAGACGATGACGTACGCGTCCGCCATCCACTGCTGCTGGCTGGTGGTGGCGCCGAGCTCCCCGGCCATGGTCGGGAGCGCCACGTTGAGGATCGTCGTGTCGAAGCCGAGCACCAGCATGCTCGCGACCAGGGCGCCCAGGGCCCACCAGCGGCGGGGGTTCTGGTGTGTCTCATCGAGGTGAGTGACAGTAGCCATGAAATGAGAGTAGCTCTCAAAATCTAGTGTCTGTCAATAGCGAGGCGATGTCGTAACATGTTGGAGGGCATGAAAAAAGCGGCCACGGCTCGGAAGCCGTGGCCGCTCGGGTGAGCGGTGCCGGGTCTACGCGTGCTGGTAGGCCACCAGGGAGATGCCCACGTAGTGCACGACGAACGCGGCCAGCGTGAGGGAGTGGAACACCTCGTGGAACCCGAAGTAGCGCGGTGACGGGTTCGGTCGCTTGATGCCGTAGATCACGCCGCCGGCGCTGTAGAGGAGACCGCCGACGATCACCAGGACCAGGACCGCGATACCGCCGGTGCGCATGAAGTCGGGCAGGAAGAAGACCGCCGCCCAGCCCATCGCTATGTAGCAGGGCGTGTACAGCCAGCGCGGTGCGCCGACCCAGAAGACCCGGAACACGATCCCCGCGGCCGCCGCGCCCCAGATGCCCCACAGCAGCCACTGCCCCTTCGCTCCGGGCAGCAGCAGCATGGTCAGGGGTGTGTACGTGCCCGCGATGATCAGGAAGATGTTGGCGTGGTCGAGCCTGCGCAGGATGCCGTCCATGCGCGGGGTCCAGTTGCCCCGGTGGTAGAGCGCGCTCACGCCGAACAGCAGACATGCCGTCAGGGCGAAGATCCCGCAGGCGATCCGGCCGCGCGGTGAGTCGGCGAGCGCGGTCAGGACCAGGCCCGCGACGAGTACGGCCGGGAACATGCCCAGGTGCAGCCAGCCGCGCAGCTTGGGCTTGACCTGTTGCGACAGGGCGGAGAGCGCGGCAGGGGTGTGGCCGGCGGCCGGCGGGTCCGTGGGCTCGTCGGGGGCGGACGCAGTCATGAAGGGCATCGTACCTACGGAACCGTAAGTTACGGATCAGTCTCGCCCGATGACCGTCACGGAGTGGCCATCGTCTCACGAGCCCCGGTCGCGCTCGCGGCGGGTGGCAAAAAGACCTTGAGGCGAACTCAATGTGGACGCAAAGAAACGCAGGTGGGCGCAGAAACCGTGGCCTTCCTCACGTCGCTCATCTGTGACTCCCTCTGGACAGATGGGTGATCGAGTCGGAGGATCAAATGAGTGCGGTCGGCACCGGATGAGCGGCTACGAAGCATCCGGGTCGCGGCCCCCACGGGGCAACAAGGCCTGAATCAGGGCCACAAGATCAAAAAATCCCTCATTTAGGAGCAATCGTGGCGCGCGACAACGCGGCTCCCACCGTCATCCCCACCCACCATCAGGAACTGATCTCGTGGGTCAACGAGATCGCCGAACTGACGCAACCGGACAGCGTGGTCTGGTGTGACGGATCCGAGGCCGAGTACGAGCGCCTGTGCGAGGAGCTCGTGGCGAAGGGCACCTTCAAGAAGCTCGACCCCATCAAGCGCCCCCACTCCTACTACGCCGCCTCCGACCCGACCGACGTCGCCCGGGTCGAGGACCGTACGTTCATCTGCTCCGAGCGCGAGCAGGACGCCGGCCCGACCAACCACTGGAAGGCCCCCGCCGAGATGCGGGAGATCTTCGCGGGCGGGAAAGGCCTGTTCCGCGGCTCGATGAAGGGCCGGACGATGTACGTCGTCCCGTTCTGCATGGGCCCCCTCGGCTCGCCGCTGTCCGCGCTCGGCGTGGAGATCACGGACTCCGCGTACGTCGCCGCCTCCATGCGCACGATGACGCGCATGGGTCAGGACGTCCTCGACGAACTCGGTGACCAGGGCTTCTTCGTGAAGGCCGTGCACACCCTCGGCGCCCCGCTCGCGGCGGGCGAGGCCGACGTCCCCTGGCCGTGCAACCAGACCAAGTACATCTCGCACTTCCCCGAGTCGCGCGAGATCTGGTCCTACGGTTCCGGCTACGGCGGCAACGCCCTGCTCGGCAAGAAGTGCTACGCCCTGCGCATCGCGTCCGTCATGGCGCGCGACGAGGGCTGGCTCGCCGAGCACATGCTGATCCTCAAGCTCACCCCGCCGCAGGGCGAGTCGAAGTACGTCGCCGCGGCCTTCCCGAGCGCCTGCGGCAAGACGAACCTCGCCATGCTGGAGCCCACCGTCTCCGGCTGGAGCGTCGAGACGATCGGCGACGACATCGCCTGGATGCGGTTCGGTGCGGACGGCCGCCTCTACGCGATCAACCCCGAGGCCGGTTTCTTCGGCGTCGCGCCCGGCACCGGTGAGCACACCAACGCCAACGCGATGAAGACCCTGTGGGGCAACGCCGTCTTCACCAACGTCGCGCTGACCGACGACAACGACATCTGGTGGGAGGGCATGACGGAGGAGACTCCGGCCCACCTGACGGACTGGAAGGGCAACGACTGGACGCCGGCGTCCGACACCCCGGCCGCCCACCCCAACGCCCGCTTCACCGTGCCCGCCGCCCAGTGCCCGATCATCGCGCCGGAGTGGGAGGACCCGAAGGGCGTGCCGATCTCGGCGATCCTCTTCGGCGGCCGCCGCGCCACCGCCGTACCGCTGGTGACCGAGTCCTTCGACTGGAACCACGGGGTCTTCCTGGGCGCCAACGTGGCCTCCGAGAAGACCGCCGCCGCCGAGGGCAAGGTCGGTGAACTGCGCCGCGACCCGTTCGCGATGCTGCCGTTCTGCGGCTACAACATGGGCGACTACATGGCCCACTGGATCGACGTGGCCAAGGACAAGGACCAGGCGAAGCTGCCGAAGATCTACTACGTCAACTGGTTCCGCAAGAACGACCAGGGCAAGTTCGTCTGGCCGGGCTTCGGCGAGAACTCCCGGGTCCTGAAGTGGATCGTGGAGCGGCTGGACGGCAAGGCGGACGGTGTGCAGACGCCGATCGGTGTGCTGCCGACCCGGGACGCCCTCGACACCAACGGGCTCGACCTCGACGACAGCGACCTCGACTTCCTGCTGACCGTCGACAAGGAGGTCTGGCGGGAGGAGGCCGCGCTGGTCCCCGGCCACCTCGACACGTTCGGCGAGCACACGCCGAAGGAGCTGTGGGCCGAGTACCGGGCGCTGGTGGAGCGGCTGGGATAGGCCCCCCTCCGAAAGACTCCGCGGCCGGTTGGGGGATGTGCCCTGACCAGCGATCGTCACGACCGGCCGCGGTGTGAACCGGCGAGGCCGCGCACAACGGCGTGTGCGGCCACAGGCCTGCCGTCACCCGCCTCCGTCCGCCCCGACGGCGGCGGGGACGGCAGGCCTTCGCCTGTGTGGGTGGGGTCCCGGTCGCCCGACGGGCTGATTTCCTGCGGCCGGTGGGCGCAAGGCGGCTCGTGGCGAGGCGACCCGGGGACCGGTGCCGGAACGCTGGCGCCCATGTTCACACCTAATGTTCGATCGATCACACCAGGTGTTCGATCGCTCACGGTCCGAGCCGGAGCCGTGACGGCCGCCCTCCTGGCGCTCGTCCTGGCCCTGCCCGGCACCGCGGTCGCCGCCCCCGGCGATCTGGACACGGGATTCGGCAGCGGCGGCACGGTCCTCACCGACGTCGGCGGCACGGACGCGGCGAACGACGTGGCGGTGCAGCCGGACGGCAAGATCGTCTCCGTCGGCTCCTCCGCCGACGACTCGGTGCCGGAGAGCGACTTCGCGCTGACCCGGCACAACCCCGACGGCACCCTGGACCCGGGCTTCGGCGGCGACGGCAAGGTCACCACCCCCGTCAACAACATGATCACGGACGGCGACCTCCAGTGGAGCGAGGCCCACGCCGTGGCGCTGCAGCCGGACGGCAAGATCGTGGTGGCGGGCGGCAGTTGGCGCGGCTACGAGAACTGCTGCTGGTTCACCGTGGCCCGCTACAACACGG
This sequence comes from Streptomyces fuscichromogenes, assembly GCF_014645815.1. Classification (GTDB taxonomy): domain Bacteria; phylum Actinomycetota; class Actinomycetes; order Streptomycetales; family Streptomycetaceae; genus Streptomyces; species Streptomyces fuscichromogenes. The sequence continues at coordinate 101,172 of NZ_BMML01000021.1, forward strand.
ACGGCACGCTGGACACCGGCTTCGGCGGCGGTGACGGCCGGGTGTTCACCGACTTCGGCACCCCCGAAGAGGCCATGGACGTCGCGGTGCAGCCCGACGGCAAGATCGTCGCCGCGGGCTATGTCGGCGGCCAGGCCGCGGTCGCCCGCTACAACCCCGACGGCAGCCCGGACACCGGGTTCAGCGGCGACGGCATGGTCACCACCGCCCTGGGCACCTCCTCGCAGGAGGGCGGCGACGTGCGCGCCCTGGCCCTCCAGCCCGACGGAAAGATCGTGGTCGCGGGCCAGGTCGGACAGACCCGCTTCGACTTCGTGCTCGTCCGCTACAACGCCGGCGGCACCCTCGACACCGGGTTCGGCAACGGCGGCATCCAGCGCACCGACTTCGGCGACTACGACACCGCGGAGGCGCTCGCCGTCCAGCCCGACGGCAAGATCGTCGCGGCCGGCGGGGGCGGCGGCGGGGTCGCGCTGGCCCGCTACAACACCGACGGCACCCTGGACCCGAGCTTCGACGGCAACGGCCTGGCCGTCACCCCCGGCGGGTCCGGCCAGGACGTGAAGCTGCAGAGCGACGGACGGATCGTCGTCGCCGGCAGCGGGACCGGCGGGTTCAACGTCTGGCGGTACAACACCAACGGCGGCCTGGACAGCGGCTTCGGCACCGGCGGCCGGGTGGCCACGGGCTTCGGCGGCACCGACGTCGCCCACGGCGTGGCGATCCGGTCCGACGGCAGGATCGTCGCCGCCGGCCAGGGCGGACCGGGCGACGACTTCGCACTCGCCGGCTACCTGGGCGGCGGCGGCACACCCCCGCCCCCGCCCAGCGCCGACCTCTCGGTCACCAAGAGCGGCCCGGCCTCCGTCACCCTCGGCGACCGCGCCACCTACACCGTCCGCGTGACCAACGCGACCGCCTCCACCGCGACCGCCACCGGGGTCACCCTGACCGACACCCTCTCCGGGGCGGGCGCGACCCTGATCTCGGCCACGCCCTCCCAGGGCAGCTGCACCACCACCGCCACCGGCGCCACCTGCGCCCTGAACACCCTGGCCGCGGGCGCGAGCGCGACGGTCACGGTGGTCGCCGAACCCCGGGCCGGCGGCACCCTCCGCAACACCGCCACGGTCACGGCCGCCCAGACCGACCCGGCGACCGGCAACAACACCGCCACGGCCACCGGCACCGCCACCAACTCCCGGGGCTGCACGATCATCGGCACCAGTGGCACCGACACCCTCACCGGCACCAGCGGCACCGACGTGATCTGCGGCCTGAGCGGCAACGACACCCTCCGCGGCGTCGACGGCACCGACACCGTCTACGGCGACTACGGCAACGACACCATCGACGGAGGCAACGGCAACGACACCCTCTACGGCGGGCCGGGCAACGACACCGTGAACGGCTCCGCGGGCAACGACCGGGTGGTCACCACCGACGGCGTCTCCGGCAACGACACGGCCAACGGCGGCATCGGCTTCGACACCTGCACCACCGACCCGGGCGACAGCCGCATCAGCTGCCCCTGAGTCTCCCCGGGGGAAGGGGGGGCCGGGATGGGGCGGTCGTTCGGCTGCGGCGCCGTCGTGGCTGGTCGCGCCCACGCGGCGGAGCCGCTCATCGGACGGGGCCTCGCGCCCCTATGGGGGCACAGGACCCGCTCAGTTGTTCCGGTCCTCCAGATACCGGGTGTGCGTCTCCTGGCGGCAGGCCTCGGCGTCCCTGAGGCCGGCCGCCAGCCGCTCCGCCTCCTCCTTCAGGAGGTCCAGCTGGCGCTCCAGGTGCCGTTCCGGCGGCTCCTGCCCGGGGGCCAGGCGCGTCCACCACCGGGTGCGGACGAAGCTGTCGACCGCCTCCGGGATGTCCTGCCGTACCGTCCGCGACAGGACATGGACGCCCTCCGGGTCCTGGGCCAGGAGTTCGGCGGGCCGGCCGGGGTCCAGCAACGCCGTCAGCAGGTCGGTCAGTTCGGCGAGCCGGGCTTCCGTCGAGGCGGGCAGGCCGACCTCCGCGAGGTAGGTCTCCAGCCGGCCGAAGTCGGCCCGTACCTCCTCCAGTTGGGCGGACGGGGTCGGGAACTCCGGCAGCGGCGGGCGTTCCGGCGGGGCGATCAGCGCGCCCGCGCCGTACAGGCCCGCCACCACTACCGGCCAGTACGGGCCCGCAACACCGGTGAAGGTCAGGACCAGGCCCAGCAGGCCGCCGGCCGAACCGGTGAGGTTCTTGCGGGACTCGAGGTAGGCGAGGGCCTTACTGGTAGCCACGGATCTCCTCGAAGGCGCCGTCCAGGGAACCCTGCCGGCCGTCGAAGAGACGGCCGCCGGTCAGGTCGGCGATGTGCTGGAGTTCGGCACGGGAGGAGTCGCCGAAGAGGATGGGGAAGACCGGGATCTGCTGCCGGTCGGCGGAGAGCTTGTCGTAGAAGTCGTCGAAGTCGCCGACCTTGGCGCCCGTGGTGTTCTCACCGTCGGTCATCAGCACGATCGACGTGAAGGTCTCCTGGGAGGGCTTCAGCTGGGCGTACGCCTTCTCCAGTGAGGTGTAGACGGCCGTGTCGCCGTCGGCGTGCAGGGCGTCGGTGTCCTTGCGGATCGCGTCGAGGTCGGCCTTGTCGTCGACCACATGGGTGCTGACGCTCTTCACGGCCGAGCCGAACGGCATCAGGGTGACCTCCTCGCGGTTGCGGAAGTCGCTGGTCAGGCCGGTGAGGGCCGCCTTCAGGCGGGAGAGGCGGTCGCCCTCCATCGAGCCCGAGGTGTCCAGGACGTAGACCGTGCGGGAGGGCCGGCGCAGGTCGTTCTCGTAGGCCGAGATCAGCCCGTCGGCCACGGACCGGCTGCCGGGGAAGGGCAGTTCGCGGCGGCGGCTGGTGTCCAGACCGGCCGCCGGGGCGACGGAGGCCACGACCGGGCGGCGGTGCGTGGTGTCCGTGATGAGCTTCTGCACGGCTGTGGTGCGCAGGTCCTCCGTCACCCTGCGGACGTCCTCGCGGGTGGCGGCGGAGGTGGAGGCCAGCGAGGAGAACGGGTAGTCGGCGGTGATCACGCCGTCGCTCGGGCGGATCACGGTGAGACCGGGGATGCCCTGGAGCACGGACTCGTAGTTGAGCAGGGCGTCCACGTTGCCGCGCCGCTGGTAGGCCGAGGCCAGCCAGCCGGAGGAACCGGAGGTCAGGGTCTGGCCCTTGAAGAACTTCTTCAGCCGGGGAGTCGCCTTGGTGACATCGGCGTCGGTGAGCGCCGACTGGGCCCCGGAGAGCGCGGAGGCCACCGAGACCAGCGTGGCGAAGCCCGAGTTGGAGCGGGCCGGGTCGGTCATGCCGTACGTCAGCCGGCCCGCCTCGACGGCCTGCTCGACCTGGGACCAGGTGACGTCGGCCGGCTTCCAGCCCAGCGACCGGACGGCGGCCGTCCGCACCCCGATCGCGACCGGGCTGGACATGATCGACGTCTCGGAGACCACCTTCTTCGCCGCCTCCGGGCGCAGCCGCAGGTAGTCGTCGGAGGACAGCCAGAGCGCGTCGTACCTGCCGTCCGCCTTCCCCCGGGCCACCAGGTCGATGGCGTCCAGGGTGCCCATGTAGGTGGGGCGGACGGTGACCCCGGTGTCCTTGCGGACCCGGTCGAGGACGGCCGTCATGTCGCTGAGTTCGGAGGAGGCGAGGACCCGCAGGGTGCCCGCCTTCGGGGCCGTGGAGTCGTCGTCGCCGTGGCCCTCGGAGGTGCAGCCGGTCAGGACGACGGCCGCCGTGGCGAGGAGGGCGAGGAGCGGACGTCTGTTCATGCCGGACCGCCCTCCAGCGCGCCCTTCGCCCGGCTGCGCTCCAGGTAGGCGCTCGCCTGCTGGAGTTCGTCGGTGAGGGACTGCACGGTGTTCGCCATCGCCTCGGTCGCCTGCACCTTGTAGGTGTCGATGGCGTCGAGGGTCCGGTAGATCTGCTGGAACGCGGCGCGCAGCGTCTCGGCGCCCACCGCCGGGTCGGCGGCGATGCGCTGGATCTCCCCGCTCTGGGTCGCGAGCATCTCGGCGTTGCCCCGGATCAGGTCCTCGGTCGTCCCGCGCAACGCGTTGACCTGCTCGATCACCTTCTTCTGATGGTCGAGCGCGGAGGCCAGCATCACCGAGATGCGCAGGGCGGAGACGGTGGTGGTGGCGGCGCGCTCGACGCCCTTGATCAGCTCGTCGTTGTTGCGCCGTACGACATCCATCGCGAGGTAGCCCTGTGCGGACACCGCGAGCTGGGTGAGCAGGTCCTGGTGCTTCTGCCGGACCGGGAAGAGCACGTCCGCCCGTACCGCGTCGGCCTCCTGGGGGTCCGCGAGCCGGCCGGCGTGCTGCTCGACGGCGGTGTCCAGCGCCTGGGTGAGGACGACGTACTCCTGGAGCTTGCCCATGGTCTCCCAGAGCCGTACCCGCTCGGTCTGCAAGGCCGCGTTGTCCCGCCGGAGTTCGTCCTGGCCGCCGCGCAGCGACCCCACGATCTTGTTCAACGTGCCCTGCGCGGAGGCGTACTTGGCGACGTGGTCGCGGAGCTTGTTGCCGCCCGGCAGCCGGGAGAGGAACTTGCGGCCCTTGCCCGCGGGCAGGTCGCGCGGGTCCAGGTCCTCGACGACCCGGCGCAGTTCGACGAGCGAGCCGGCCACCTTGGCCTGGGCGTCACCGCCCTTGTCGGGCAGGCTGCGCACCGCGCGCTCCAGCATGCGGTTGGACTGCGAGGCGGCGGTGCGCATCTCGCCGGCGCCGAGGCCGGTGATCTCGCCGACCTTGCTCGCGAACTCCGGTGACCGGGCGTCCAGGGCGGCGAGATCCCGGACGTAGTCGGAGGCCTTGCGCGCCATGTCCGTGCGGACACCGTCGTCGACGGGCACCAGGCCCCCGGCCCGCTCCCGTGGCACCGGCGCGACCGCCTCCGGCGGGGTCAGCGTGAAGACGTCCTCACCGCTGAGCGTGGGCGGGTGCGCACCGCCGCCCGGCACCGTCTTGTCGAAGTTGCTCACAGGATCCCCCCGTCAGCCGCGCGCCCGGCGGGCCATCTCGTGCAGCACCGCGAAGGTGGGCACGGGCGCCTGCCGGACGCCGGTCAGTGTCTGGTTGAGGTAGGCGGCGCGGTCGGCGGTGGCCCTGACGAACTCCGCGGAGTCGCCCTGGGGCCGGAAGCCGTGCTTGACGGCGAGCCCGCGCAGGGTCGGGTCGGTGCTGAGGAGTTCGCCGAGTGCCCGGCCGGCGTCGTCGAGCGGCACGATGGTGTGGTCGCTGTTGACCGTGGTGTCCGGGTAGAGCACCACGAGGTCGCTGTCGGTGCCGTGCCGCCCGCTCTGTTCGCCGAGCAGCGACACGACCTGCGACTCGTACAGGCACACCAGCGGGTTGCCGGCGCCGCTGATGAAGTCCCTGAACACCGAGTCGCTGCTGGGCTGTTGAGCTCCCTGCACACTGACCAGCTTGCGCAGCAGCGGCGCGGTCCGGGCGACGTCGGCGTCACTCGCGACCACCCGGCCGCCGTTGGCGACGTAGGAGGCGGCGGCGAGGTAGAGGGCGCCGGAATTGGAGGTCTCCGGATCGGTGCTGGTGATGTACAGCGTCCCGGTCAACTCCCCGTGCGCCGCGGCCCCCTTGAGCTGCTGCCAGGTCCGGTCGTGCCGGGCGGCGTCCAGGTAGGCGGCCATCTTCAGGGTCCCCTTGCCCTTGCCGTCGAGCACGGCCAGGCCGCCTGCGGCCAGCACCTGGGCGGCGCTGCGGTGCGCCACGACGACAAGGGGAGAGTAGAAGGGCCGGGGGAGGGGCTGGCGGGCGTGGTACTTCTCGGCCAGCGCGTCGGCGGGCGCCGAGCTGGACGGGAAGGCGAAGTCATAGCCCTTCAGGTCCAGTCCGTCCATGGCCCAGGAGCCCGACGCCTCCGTCTTCACGGTGTAGCCCTTGGCGGCGAGGGCCTTCACCACATCGGGATCGGCGAAGAAGTCCGACTTCTCCGAACCGATCACACCACGCACGGTCTTCGTTGCCGTGCCCTTGTCGTCCCCCTGCCGGCCTGCGACGACGGCAGCCACCACGCCACCGATCAGCAGCACCGCGAGGACGATTCCCGCGATACGTCTCACGAGGTGGAGAGTGCTCCCGGAATCCCTCAGTCCTGGGTGGAACGGGTGAACGGGGGGTGAAGGGGGCGCCCCGGAACGAAACCGGAGCGCTGAGCTCCGCCGGGCGCCCTCGGACGGGGGCGTTCCCGGCCTCGCCGTGACGGCGGAAGGCAGGGGTCTTCACCCGCGTACCGGCATGTGGCAACCCGGTCCGCGCGTCGCTGCGGGAGCGCGCGGACCGGGGCCGTTCGGGGGTGGGTCAGCTCGCCGTGGTGAGTGCGGCGTGCGCGTCCATGCGTTCCGCCGCGAGGATGGCCGCCGCGGTGTCCGCGCGGGACGCCGCGACCACCAGGGCGCGGCCGGCGAGCGCGTGGGCGCGATCGTGGAGCGCGGTCGGCTTCTGGACCGCCGTCAGCGACGCGCGGACCGGTGTGCGTCCGCCCCGCAGTCGGGCCACCTGCTCGGCCAGCCGGGTCGCGGCCGCGTCGAGGTCGGTGGACGGGGTGAGGGCGCGCAGCTCGTCGGTGACGGCCAGCAGCGCCGCGAGATGTCCCGCGAGCTGGATGTCCAGCTCCTCCTCGCGCGTCCGGTGAGGGAAGTCGGAAGGCGTGCCGGCCATCGTGCTGTGGACAGAACCCTTGCGGGGAGCAGGGGTGCGGATCGGTTCGTACATGGGAGATGGCCTCCTGTGCTCTGACAGGAAACCATCCTAGCTTGGATTCCGTCTAAAGTTGACCGGGCTCACGGACGGCCCCGCACCCGGCTGCCTACGGCTGGCCGTACCCGTCCAGGAACCGGCCGATCCGGGTGATCGCGTCCCGCAGGTCCCCGACCGTCGGCAGGGTCACCACCCGGAAGTGATCCGGCTCCGGCCAGTTGAAGCCGCTGCCCTGGACGACCATGATCTTCTCCTGCCGCAGCAGGTCCAGCACCATCTGCCGGTCGTCCTTGATCTTGAAGACCTGGGGGTCGAGGCGCGGGAAGAGGTACAGCGCGCCCCTGGGGCGGACACAGCTCACGCCCGGGATCTGGGTGAGCAGGTCGTAGGCGAGATCCACCTGCTCCTTCAGCCGCCCGCCCGGCAGCACCAGGTCGTTGATCGTCTGGCGTCCGCTGAGCGCGGCCACGACACCGTGCTGGCCGGGCATGTTCGCGCACAGCCGCATGTTCGCGAGGATTGTCAGGCCCTCGATGTAGGAGTCGGCGTGCGCCCGGGGCCCGGAGACGGACATCCAGCCGACCCGGTAGCCGGCCACCCGGTACGCCTTGGACATGCCGTTGAAGGTGAGCGTGAGCAGGTCCGGGGCGACGGCGGCGGTCGGCGTGTGCGTGGCGCCGTCGTACAGGATCTTGTCGTAGATCTCGTCCGAGCAGACCAGGAGGTTGTGGCGGCGGGCGATGTCGGTCAGCCCGCGCAGCACCGCCTCGTCGTACACCGCGCCCGTCGGGTTGTTCGGGTTGATGATGACGATCGCCTTGGTGCGGTCGGAGACCTTGCGCTCGATGTCGGCGAGGTCGGGCATCCAGTCCGACTGCTCGTCGCAGCGGTAGTGCACGGCCGTACCGCCGGACAGGGAGACGGCCGCGGTCCACAGGGGGTAGTCCGGGGCGGGTACGAGGACCTCGTCCCCGTCGTCCAGGAGGCCCTGCATCGCCATCACGATCAGCTCGGAGACGCCGTTGCCGATGAAGACGTGCTCGACGTCGGTCTCGATGCCGATGGTCTGGTTGTGCATGACGACCGCGCGCCGGGCGGCCAGCAGGCCCTTCGCGTCGCCGTAGCCGTGTGCCGTGGAGACGTTGCGGAGGATGTCCTCCAGGATCTCCGGCGGGCACTCGAAGCCGAAGGCGGCCGGGTTGCCGGTGTTGAGCTTGAGGATGCGGTGCCCCGCGGCCTCGAGCCGCATCGCCTCTTCGAGAACCGGCCCCCGGATCTCGTAACAGACATTGGCGAGCTTGGTCGACTGGATCACCTGCATGACGGTGAGCTTACGGGGCGGTAATGCCCGCCGGACGGTGTTTTCCGCCACGTGAGACACATGTGGGGGACACCCGGGGGCGGAACCGGGGTCGGGGTGAGGTCGGGCCCGGGGTCGGTGATTTGGCCTGTTATCGCCGGTAGCTGTCTCAAAGGTGCCTCCGCTCCCTACAATCCGCGTCCATGCCGAGACCTGCCGAGGACGAGACCGGGGCGCCCAGCGTCTACCGACCCGAGGGCGCGCCGGCCCCCGCGTACGAGGAGTACCGGGATCCGGCGACCGCGCACGGCTGGCTCAACGCGTACGACGAGACGCGTGAACTGCCCCGGATCGCGCCCGGCGCACCGGTGGCCGCGTCCGTGCCGGTGGCGGGGCGGGCGGACCGGCGGCGGGCGGCCCGTGGTGCGCGCGGCCGGCGTGGCACGTACGTGGTGGCCGCGGTGGGGGCGGTGGGTGCCGCCTCCGCGCTCGCGCTGATCACCGGCCTGCCCTTCGCCTCCTCTCCGGGCGGCGGCGCGCAGGGCGGCCAGGACCGCACGAAGCGCACGGCCGGCGAGTCGTCGGCCGCGGCGGCGCCGGAGCGGAGTGCGGGCGCCGCGTCCGTCACCGCCTCGCCCGAGTCGGCCGCCCCGGCCGCACCGGCGACGACATCGCCGTCGGCCGGGACCGGCGCGTCGGCGAGCGCCTTGCCCGGCGCCTCCCCGAGTGTCACCGAGACCCGCGCGACCGGCCCGACACCATCGCCGACCGCCACTGCCACCGCCACCGCCGGTACGACACCGACGCCGACGCCGACTCCCACGGGCGGGGGGCACGGGTGGGGGCACGGAAGAGGTGGCGGCGGCGGGTCCCACTAGCGGGTCCCACTAGCGGGTCCCATCGGCGGCACGGCCCGTCGGGGCGCGAGGTGTGCGGGCGGCGCGCCGGCGTGCGCGGCACTCCACCGGCGCGGGATCGCGCCATCACACCGACCGGAAACAGCTCCTTGCCCACGCGTGCGCTTGTGATGAGAATGTGCATGACAAAAACAGGTGACCGGAAGATCTCCGGTCACCTCGTCGTACAGAGGGGACCCCCACATGAACAAGCCTCTCGTCGCCGCGCTCGCCTCCCTGGCCATCACCGGGATGGGTGTGGCACCGGCGGTCGCCGCGCCCCGACAGGCCGCGGCGGTGACCGTCGACTTCGCGGGCACCGTCTCGCTCAGCAACTGCTCCGGCTCGGTCATCCGCTTCCCGAACTCCGCGGACAGCGACCCCGCCCTGGTCCTCACCAACGGCCACTGCCTGGAGACCGGCTTCCCGGACCCCGGCGAGGTCATCACCGGCCAGTCCTCCAGCCGTACCTTCGGCCTGCTGAACTCCGCCGGCACGAAGGTCGCCACGCTCCGCGCCAACCAGGTCGTCTACTCGACGATGACCGACACGGACATCACGATCTACCGCACCACCACGACGTACGCGGCGATCAAGAGCTCCTACGGCATCAGCCCGCTGACCGTCAGCGCCACCCACCCCGTCGCCGGCACCGCCATCAAGGTCGTCTCCGGCTACTGGAAGACGATCTACAGCTGCAACATCGACGGGTTCGTGTACCGGCTGAAGGAGGGCGACTGGACCTGGAAGGACTCGGTCCGCTACACCTCCGCGTGCAACACGATCGGGGGAACGTCGGGGTCGCCGGTCATCGACACCACCACGGGCCAGGTCGTCGCCGTCAACAACACGGGCAACGAGGACGGCGAGCGGTGCACCGTCGACAACCCGTGCGAGGTGGACGAGAACGGGACCGTGACGGTCCGGCAGGGGATCAACTACGCCGAGGAGACCTACCTGATTCCGGCGTGCTTCACGACGGGGAACGTGCTGAGCCTGAGTGCGAGTGGCTGCGCCCTGCCCAAGCCGTAGGGGGTGCTGGTGGTCGGTTTTCGGGTGCGGGTGAGTGGGGGCCGGTCGTGCGGTTCCCCGCGCCCCTAAGAGCATCGGGGTGCGCGTCGGACGGCACGTCCGGCCAGTTCGAGGGTTCTTCGGCCGTCCTCGATCACGAACCGGCCGTCGATCAGGACGTGCGGGATGCCCGTCGGGAGGGTGCGCGGGCGTTCGAACGTCGAGCCCGCCGCCACCGTCTCCGGGTCGAAGAGGACGAGGTCGGCCCGGTAGCCCTCGCGCACCAGGCCGCGGTCCGGCAGGCGCAGCCGGGCCGCGGGGCGGGCGGTGAGATGGGCGACGCACTCCTCCAGCGAGAGGACGCCCAGCTCCCGTACGTAGTGGCCGAGGTAGTGCGGGAAGGTGCCGTAGGCGCGGGGGTGGGGCTTCGTGCCCTGGAGGATGCCGTCCGAGCCGCCCGTGTGGACGGCGTGCCGCATGATCGTCCGGACGTTCTCCTCGTGGCCCACGTGCTGGAGGATCGTGGTGGCCAGCCGGTCGGCGAGCAGGAGGCGGCGGGCCGTCGTCCAGGGGGACTCCCCGCGGGCGTCCGCCGACTCCCGGACCGTACGGCCGACGAGGTCCGCCAGGGCCGGGTCGGCCACGCCCGAGATCTCGATCGTGTCCCACTCGACGGGCACGCCGTGGCAGCCGTCGGAGCCGACGGACTCCAGCTGGTGGCGCACGCGCTCGGCCGTCCCGTCGTCCGCCAGCCGGGCCAGGGCCGCCGCCGGGCCGCCCTCGTTCGCCCAGCTCGGCAGGATCGCCGCGAGGGTCGTGCTGCCGGGGGTGTAGGGGTAGGTGTCGAGCGTGATGTCCGCGCCGGCGGCCAGCGCCTCGTCCAGCAGCGACAGCAGCTCGGGCGCCCGGCCCTCGTTCACGCCGAAGTTCATGGTGGCGTGGGCGAGGTGGAGCGGGCAGCCCGCCTCCCGGGCGAGGGCCACCATCTCCGCGTACGCCTCCAGGGCGCCCGCGCCGTAGGAGCGGTGGTGCGGGCAGTAGTAGCCGCCGTACTCCGCCACCACCCGGCACAGCTCGGTCAGTTCGGCGTCCGGCGCGTACATGCCGGGGGTGTAGGTGAGCCCGGAGGACAGGCCGACCGCGCCCTGTGCCATGCCCTCGGCCACCAGCCGGCGCATGTGGTCCAGTTCGGCGGGGGTCGCCTCGCGGTCCTCCCAGCCGACCGCGAGCGCGCGGACCGTGCCCTGGGGGACGAGATAGGCCGCGTTGACGGCGATGCCGCGGTCGAGGCGGTCCAGGTACTCGCCGACCGACCGCCAGTCGAAGTCGATGTCGTCGCCCGCGCCGTTCCAGCCGGCGATCGCCCGGCGGACCTCAGCCAGCGTGCGGTCGTCGACCGGGGCGTACGACAGCCCGTCCTGGCCCAGCACCTCCAGGGTCACCCCCTGCGCGGCCTTGGCGCTGTGGTCGGGGTCGCGCAGCAGGGCCAGATCGCTGTGGGCGTGCATGTCGATGAAGCCGGGGGAGAGGACCAGGCCCTCCGCGTCCAGCTCGCGCACCGCACGCGGACGCTGGCAGCCCGCCGCCGCTGCCTCCTTCACGATCGACACGATCCGGCCGCCGTCGACGACCACGTCCGCGCGGTAGGAGGGCGCGCCGCTGCCGTCCACGACGTCGGCGTCCCGGATGACCAGATCCTCCACGACAGTCTCCCTAGTCTTCCCTGGGGCCGGATCTAGAAGTAGGTGCGGATGTAGTCGACGACCGTTCCGTCCGCCTCGGCGACCGGGATCAGCTGCCACTTGTCGAACGACGTGCACGGATGCGACAGACCCAGGCCGATCCAGTCCCCGACCTCCAGATCCGCCCCGGGGTCCGTGCTCAGCCAGGCGTGCTGGTCGGACAGGCCGGTGACCGAGACCCCGGTCGCCGGGCGCTCCGTGCCGCCCCGGCGGATCACCTGGGCGACGGGCAGGTCGAGGTCGTGGGCCGCGTCCCGCTTGCCCGCGTTGGCGAAGGCCTGCCCGGGGGAGGGACGGGAGACGATCTGCGCCCAGAGCCGGAAGGCCGGCTCCAGGGCACCCTCCTCGGGGACCCGGTTGAAGGGGGTGACCTCGCGGTAGCGGCCGTCGTCGTGCGAGACGTAGGCGCCCGAGCGGAGCAGCTTCAGGACCGGGAGCGAGAGTTCGGGGATCCCGGCGAAGACGTCCGCGACCGCGTCGAACCAGGCGCTGCCGCCGGCGGTGACGACGACCTCGTCCAGGCCGGCGAACCGGCCCGCCTTGTCGAACTCGACGGCGAGGGCGACCAGCCGGCGCAGATAGGCGTGCACCCGGTCCGGGTCCGCCCGCGGGACCTCGCCCTCGTACCCGGCGACCCCCACCAGCCGCAGGGTCCGCGTCCCGGCCACCGCGTCGGCGACCGCCGTGCACTCCGCCTCGGTACGGACGCCGGTACGGGCACCCTCCCCGGCGGCGAGTTCGACGACGACGTCCACCGGGCGCGAGACCCCCGTCGGCCGCAGCGCCGCGTCCATCAGGCCGACCCCGCGCACCGAGTCGACGTAACAGACGAAGCGGAAGTCCGCGTCCCGCTCCAGTTCGGCGGCGATCCAGCGGAGCGCCGCCGCGTCCACGAGTTCGTTCGCGAGGAAGACCCGCCGGGTGCCGAACGCCCGTGCCACCCGCACCTGGTGCGGCACGGCGAGGGTGATGCCCCAGGCCCCGCGCTCGGTCTGCCGGTGGAAGAGCTGCGGAGCCATGGAGGTCTTGCCGTGCGGGGCGAAGGCGAGGCCGTGCCGTTCGGTGTACGTCTCCATCAGCGCGAGGTTGTGCTCCAGGCGCTCGGCGGACAGGACCAGCACCGGGGTCGGGAAGCCGTCCGTGAACAGGTTGCGGCGCTGTGCGGCCAGTTCGCCGACGGTGAGGCCCTCGGCGTCCGGGGGGAGGCCCTTGAAACGGTGGTCGACGCGTTCCTCCGCGAGCCGGGCGAGTGCTTCGGTGCCGGTGTCGAGGGACACGGAGCCTCCCTGTTCAGGTCGGTTGCACAGGCTGCAACGTTCATTGCGTATATCGCTTACCGCTGTCTAACATCCACGCCAACGCCGGGTCAATGGAGCCCGCAGCGCCCCGGGACGACGAGGAGCCACGACCATCGTGAAGGCCACCGGCGCCGTTGACGCCGTTGACGCCGTCGACTCCACGGACTCCACGGACTCCGCGGACGTCATGGACGTCGTCGCGCTCGGCGAGTCCATGGTCACGTTCCTGCCCACCCGGCCGGGGCGCCTCGCGGACGTGCCGTCCTTCGACCGCGCGATCGGCGGTGCGGAGTCGAACACGGTGTGTGCGCTGGCCGCCACCGGGCACGCCGTGCGGTGGGTCAGCCGGGTCGGCGCGGACGGGTTCGGCGACCATCTGGTGCGGAGCGTCGCGTCGCACGGCGTCGACGTCTCGTACGTGGGCCGCGATCCGGTGCGGCCCACGGGGGTGTACTTCCGGACGGCGGGGGACCGGGCGACGGACGCGCACGAGGTGGCGTACTACCGGGCCGGGTCGGCGGCGTCCGCGATGTCGGTGGCGAACGTGGACCTCGGCGCGGTGCGTGCGGGCCGGGTGCTGCACCTGTCGGGGATCACCGCGGCGCTGTCGGAAGGGTGCCTGGGGCTGCTGCGCGAGCTGACGGCTCCCGCCGGGGGGCGGCCGGTGGTGTCGTTCGACGTGAACTTCCGGCCGGGGCTGTGGGGTTCGGGCGACGGCCCGCACGTCCTGCTGGAGCTGGCCCGCCGGGCCGACATCGTCTTCGTGGGGGAGGACGAGGCGGAGCTGGCGTGGGGGGTGACGGGAGGGCCGTCGGCGGTCCGGGAGCTGCTGCCGGAGCCGGAGGTGCTGGTGGTGAAGCAGGGCGGGGCGGGAGCGACGGCATTCGTGTCGGCCGCGGACCGGTGGGGGCCGCTCGCGCAGTTCCCCGCGCCCCTCACGGGGCGCTGCAGTCGCCGCGTCTCCCCGGCCGCGGGCAGCCGCACAGCTACTCAGCCGCGGGCAGGCGTGCCGCAGGGCGATGGGGGTCCCCCCGCTCGCGCGAAGCCGAGAGTGGGGGAGGGCGGGCGCGGCGGCACCCCGCGAGCGCGGGCGAGTGAAACCCCGCCCCCGGACGACACCCACGGCACCTTCGAACCCGCCCCCGTCGTCGACGTCGTGGCGGCCGTCGGTGCCGGTGACGCCTTCGCCGCCGGGTTCCTCTCCGGCCTCCTGCGCGGCCTGCCGGTCGGACGGACGCTCAGGCTCGGCCACCTCTTCGCCGCCGCCGCCCTCACCACCCCCGCCGACCTCGCCCCGCCTCCCGGCCCCGACACCACCGACCGCCTGACCGCCCTCGACGACAACGGGTGGGAGAGACTTCGACTCGGCCCCGGCTGGACGCAAGCCGACGCGGCCGAAGAGGAGGTACGCACCCCATGAGCCAGACCGTCGACCGAGCGCTCAGCATCCTGCCCCTGCTCGCCGAGGGCCCCGCCGACCTCGGCCAGGTCGCCGACCGCCTCGGTGTGCACAAGTCCACCGCGCTGCGGCTGCTGCGCACCCTGCACGAACACGGCCTGGTCTACCGCCAGTCCGACCAGCGCTACCGCCTCGGCGCCCGGCTCTTCGCCCTCGCCCAGGAGGCGATGGAGAACCTCGACGTCCGCGAGATCGCCCACCCCCACCTGGCCCGCCTCAACGCGGCCTGCGGACACACCGTGCACCTCGCCGTGTTCGAGGAGGGCGAGGTCCTCTACATCGACAAGGTCGAGAGCCGCTACCCGGTGCGCATGTACTCCCGGATCGGCAAGCCCGTCGCCATCACCGTCGCCGCCGTCGCCAAGCTGCTCCTCGCCGACCTGCCCGAGCCCGAGCGGCGGGCCCTCGCCGACAAGCTCGACTACCCCATGTACACGGCCCGTTCGACGCCGAACGCGGAGGCCTTCCGCAGGGAACTGGCCAAGGTCCGCGAACAGGGCTGGGCCACCGACCTCGGCGGCCACGAGGAGTCCATCAACTGCGTGGCCGCACCGATCCGCGGTGCCGACGGGCGGGTCGTCGCCGCGATGTCGGTCTCCGCGCCCAACGTCGTCGTCACCGCCGACGAACTCCTCACCCTGCTCCCGCAGGTGCGCCGTACGGCGGACGCGATCAGCGGCGAGTACTCAGGCAGAACCCCGATCAAGGAAGCCGGCACCCGATGACCGAGAAGACCGCCCTCACCCCCTCGACCCACACCACCCCGCCCGCGAAGTTCTCGCACGGAGTGAAGAAGGGCAACATCCTCCAGGTCGCCGGCCAGGTCGGCTTCCTGCCCGCCGAGGAGGGCAGGCCCCCGACCCCGGCCGGCCCCACGCTGCGCGAGCAGACCCTCCAGACCCTCGCCAACGTCAAGGCGATCCTCGAGGAGGGCGGCGCCTCCTGGGACGACGTGATGATGATCCGCGTCTATCTGACCGACGTGGACCACTTCGCCGAGATGAACGGCATCTACAACACCTATTTCGAGGAGCAGCGCCTCAGCGCCCCGCCCGCCGCCCGCACGACCGTGTACGTCGGTCTGCCCGCGGGCCTCCTCATCGAGATCGACGCCCTCGCCGTCCTCGGCTGAGCCCGGCACTCCCCCCCGACTCCCCCCCCGACTTCCGCACCTCGTACGGCTGTCACGGCACGGCGCCCGCCCAGGGGCCGTGCCGCGATCCCCCCTGCCCGAAAGCACGACGTCCCCGAAGAGGCCCCCCACATGTCGCTACCGCTCGCCGCGACCGCACCTGCCGCGCCACCCCACACCGGAGGGCTGCTGCTCCTCCTCGACGGCACCGCCGGACTCCTCACCGTCGCCGGCATCGGCATCGCCCTGCTCCTCTTCCTCATCATCAAGGTGCGGCTGCAGCCCTTCGTGGCCCTCCTCGCCGTCTCCATAGCCGTCGGCCTGCTCGCCGGTCTCTCCGTCACCGAACTCTTCGGCACGGTCCAGCGCTCCGACGCCGTCTCCACCGTCGAGTCCGGCATGGGCGGCATCCTCGGCCATGTCGCGATCATCATCGGCCTCGGCACCATGCTCGGCGCGATCCTCGAAGTCAGCGGTGGTGCCGAGGTGTTGGCCTCGCGACTCCTCAACCTCTTCGGGGAGCGGCGGGCACCGCTCGCGATGGGCCTCACCGGCCTGGTCTTCGGCATCCCCGTCTTCTTCGACGTCGGCATCTTCGTGCTGGCCCCGCTCGTCTACGCGGCGGCCAAGCGCGGCGGCAAGTCGATCCTCCTCTACTGCCTCCCGCTGCTCGCCGGCCTCTCCATGACCCACGCCTTCCTGCCGCCGCACCCCGGCCCGGTGGCCGCCGCCGCGCTGCTGCACGTCCAGCTCGGCTGGGTCATCCTGATGGGCGTCGTCTGCGGCATCCCCGCGGTGCTGGCCGCGTGGGCGTACTCGGCGTGGATCGGCAGGCGGATCTTCGTCGCCGTACCGCAGGACATGGTCGAGGCCGCGCAGGAGGCCAGGCAGGCGGTGCTGGCGGAGCAGCGGGCGGCCGGGGTGACACCCCAGGAGCGGCCGGTCCCGCTCGCGACGGTCCTGGCCATCATCGGCACGCCCCTCGTCCTCATCCTCGCCGCGACCTTCTCCTCCATCGCCCTGGACCCCTCCACCGGCCGCTCGGTGCTGGAGTTCTTCGGCACGCCGATGGTCGCCCTCACCATCGCCCTGGTCCTCGCCTACTACCTGCTGGGCATCCGGCGCGGCTGGTCCCGCAGGTCCCTGGAGACCGTGTCCACCGCGTCGCTCAAGCCGGTCGGCAACATCCTGCTGGTGGTCGGCGCGGGCGGGATCTTCGGCGCCGTACTGAAGGCCAGCGGCGTCGCCCAGGCCCTCTCCGACACCTTCCACGGCGTCGGGCTGCCGGTGATCGTCCTGTCGTACCTGATCTCGGTGGTGCTGCGGGTCGCCCAGGGCTCCGCGACGGTGGCGATCGTGACCACGGCCGGCATCGTCGCCCCGCTCCTCACCGGGGGCGACCACTCCCAGGCCTTCGTCGCCCTCGTCATCATGGCCATCTCGGCGGGCTCGATCTTCGCCTCGCACGTCAACGACGGCGGCTTCTGGATGGTCGCCAAGTACTTCGGCATCAGCGAGCGCGACACCCTCAGGACGTGGACCGTGCTCGAAACGGTGTTGTCCGTGGCGGGGTTCGGGGTGGCGGGTGTGCTGAGCGTGTTCGTGTAGGCGTCTGATAACGAAGTCGGGGCTGGCTGTGTCCGGCACAGGTTCTTGGACCATACTGCCCGCTGTGGAGCAGCGCATAGGAGCCAACAGCCAGCCCCTGGAAGGCGCCGGATTCGACCCGGCCTTCATCCCCGGGCTCACCTCACCCGCGGCCGCCGAGCCGAAGGACGCCCGGCCGGAGGAGAAGGCCGAGGACGTGGAGGCGGCGGCGGAACCGGTGGCCGTGGCCGAGGCGGAAGCCACGGCGGACGCGGCCGCCGACGAAGCCGCGGACGGCGAGGAGACCTCCGAGGAGACCCCCGAGGGGCCCGCCTTCGAGGCCGCCGACCGTCGTGCCCGGATAGTGGCCGACCACCAGGGCGTGCGCCTCAGCCTCGACGAGGAGAAGTGCGAGTTCCGCTGGGACGAGATCGGCGCGATCGAGACCGAGGCACCGCGCTTCGGCAAGCGCTTCACGATCACCGTCCACACCCCGGACCGCCGCTGGTACCCCATCGAGATCGAGGCGACGTCCCGCTCCCGCTTCAAGGAGTGGGAGGAGCAGCTGGACGAGGTCCTCGACGCGTACTTCGACGACGGCGAGAAAGCGGAAGCCGCCCCGGAGCCGGACGCCGAGGACAAGCCCGAGGACAAGCCCGAGGACAAGGTTCTCGACGAGGAGTAGTCGCCGTCCTGCCGCTCCGGCCCAGGTGGCTGCCCCCTGGGCCGGAGCGGCATTCGGCTCTTCCGCCGACGCCCCGGCCGGCTAGCCGCAGTACTGCGCTTCCTTCCCGATCGACCGGTACATACAGTCCGCGTTCTCCAGCAGCTGGAACACCGCGTCCCGGTTCCGCGAGGTCTCCCGCTCGATCACCTCGTCGGGCGGGTAGAAGCCACCCCCGGAACTGGACGTCGGGTACATCTCGAAGGTGTAGTCGAAGATCTTCTGGGTGCCCCACAGATAGTCGTCGATCGAGCCGTCGGTGATGTACAGGTCGCTCGACTGCTCCGGCGTGTAGCCGTTGCTCGCCGCCATCTTCTGCCCGACCGCCTTGAACGCGGCGGCGTCGTCCGCGGTCATCCCGGTCGCCGTGTCGGCCGTCGTGTACCCGAACGGCCACAGCACCAGCTCGCTGTAGGTGTGGAAGTCGATCCCCGCCTTGATCTGCTGCTTGCCGCCGACGATCCGGCTGCGCACGAAGTCGGCGACCACCTTGACCTCCGGCGCCGACTCGGCGGCCGCACCCCGGTAGGTCTCGGACGACGTCGAGCCCGACGACCCGCCGCAGCAGCCCCACTTGTAGTTCCAGTTCCGGTTCAGGTCCGTACCGACGTACGAGGAACCGGAGTTGGGCTGCCGGTTCTTGCGCCACGAGCGGTACGAGCCGGTGGCGATGTCGTACTCCCCGCCGTCGGGGTTGAGGTCCGGGACGATCCAGATCTCCCGGCTGTTGACGATGTCCGTGACCCGGGAGTCCGATCCGTACCCGGCGCCCAGCTCCCGCAGCAGGTACAGCGCCATCTCCACCGTGAGGTGCTCGCGCGCGTGCTGGTGGAAGGTGAGGAGGACCTCGGGCTCGTTCTCGTCCGTCGCCACGTTGTCGCTGACCTTGATCGCGACGATGTCCCGGCCCTGGTACGACTTGCCGATCACCTGCTTGCTCATGATCGAGGGGTAGGCGGCGAGCCGCTGGTCGATCTCGGCGTTCGCCTCGGCGTAGTTGTGGTACTTCGCGTCGGCGGTCGGGAAGTCGAAGAGCCGCAGCTGGTCGGCGGCGGACGACCGGTCCGGGGCCGCGCCCAGCGGCGTGACCTCGTAGCCGAGGCGCTTGAGCGCGGTGATCTGCGCGGGCCGTCCGGAGACGACCACGGTCTCCTCGTCGGCCTCGTCCACGGAGACGCCGGTCCGCTGGATCGCGGCGCGGGTCACCGGGGTGGTGCTCTGGTGGATCTCGTACTGCCGGACGTCGTCGGCCGAGGGGGCGGAGGGGCGGGCGCTGTCGGCGGTCGCGTGGGTCGCGGTCGCCGAGACGGGGGCCGCGAGGGCGAGGGCCAGCAGGGCGCCGAGCGCGGCGGTCCGTCTGCCGCCGCGGGTGCCGGAGCCACGGGTGCGAAGTCGCATGAAGTCTCCTGGGGGAGAGGTGGGGGTGGTTCAGTGCGACGTGCCTGTGCGGATGTTGTGTGCGGGCTGTGCGGTCCGTGCGAGTGCCGCCCATCGTCCAAGTAATGGCATGAACAGGTCAAGATAGTAAAACCGGCCGCGCAGTGTACGCGCGTACCCGCCACCGCACGCGGCCCTCGCCGAAGTGCACCCGCGCGCGTGACGTCCGTGTGCGTTCTCCGGGTCGGGCGGGAGACGGTGGTCGGACGGCCAAGAGGGAGGGCTGGCTGATCATGGGCGGATCGGCGCCACGTGGGGGCTGCCATCTGCCGGTCGAGACGACCAGCTTCGTCGACCGGAGAGACGAACAGGCCGCGGGCCGGGAGCTGTTGGCCAGGGCCCGCCTCGTCACGTTCACCGGCCCCGGCGGGGTCGGCAAGACCCGGCTCGCGGCGCATGTCGCGGCCCGCGTCGAACGCGCCTTCCCCGACGGCGTCCGCTACGTCGCCCTCGCCGGTCTGTACGACCCGGCCCTCGTCCCGCTGGCCGTCGCCGACGCCCTCGGCCTGCACGACCACTCCGAGCGGCCGCCGCTGGACACGCTGGTGGAGCAGCTCCGTGACCGGCGTCTGCTCCTCGTCGTCGACAACTGCGAGCATCTGCTGGCCGCCTGTGCCGCCCTCGCCGCGGCCCTGCTGCACGGCACCACCGGCGTCCGCATCCTGGCCACCAGCCGGCACCGCCTCGGCCTTACCGAGGAACACCTCATGGAGGTACGGCCGTTGCCGGTCCCCGACCCGGACGGCGACCTCTCCGCCGCCGAGTCCCACTCTGCCCTCGCCCTCTTCGCCGACCGTGCCGCCGCCGTACTCCCCGGCTTCCGGCTCACTCCCGCCAACCGGGCCGCCGTGGCCCGCCTGTGCCGCCGCCTCGACGGGCTCCCGCTCGCCATCGAACTCGCCGCCGTCCGGATGCGCGTCCTCGGCCTCGACCAGCTCCTGGCCCGCCTCGACGACCGCTACCGCCTCCTGACCGCCGGCAGCCCGGCAGCCCTGCCCCGCCACCAGACGCTCCGCGCGGCCATCGACTGGAGCCACGAACTCTGCACCGAACGCGAACAGTCGGCATGGGCCCACCTGTCGGTACTGGCCGGCAGCTTCGACCTGGAGACAGCCGAGTCGGTCTGCCACGACCCCAAGACCCCCCACGACAACCGCCAACCCATCAACCCCCCATCCGAAGCGACGAGTTGGGGACCGAAATCCGCCGAGTGGGAGCGGGGCTCCGCTGACCGGAAGCCGGAGGCCGTCGGCGGGGCGACGGGGCCGGCTGGTCGAGAGCCGGCGGCCGCCGACCGGAAGCCGGGATCCGTCGGTCGGGAGTCGGAAGCCGTCGGCCGGGAGCCGGGATCCGTCGGCCGGGAGTCGGGATCCGTCGGTTGGGAGTCGGGATCCGTCGGTCGGGAGTCGGAAGCCGGCGGTCGGGAGTCGGGATCCGCCGACCGGAAGGCGGGACCCGGCGGTCGGGAGTCGGGATCCGGCGACCGGGAGGCGGTACCCGTCGGTTGGGAGTCGGAAGCCACCGACCGGAAGGCGGAAGCCGCCGACCGGAAGGTGGGATCCGTCGGTCGGGAGTCGGAAGCCGCCGTGTGGGATCCGGAAACCGTCGGGTGGGAGCGGGAGTTCGGCGGTGGGGTGTTCGGCGTTGGTCGTGAGGGGGTGGAGTTGTTCGATGCTCTCGAAGCTGTTGCCGGGCTGGTGGACAAGTCCGTGCTGGTGCGGGAGGAGTCGGCGGACGGGGGCGGGGTGCGGTACCGGCTTCTCGACACCCTCCGGCACTACGGCCTCGACCGGCTCCGTGCGCGGCCCGGGGCGGAGGCCGCCGCACGGCGCCGGCACCGGGACCATGTGCAGCGGCACGCGGCGGCCTGCGAGGCCGCCTGGTTCGGGCCCGGCCAGCGGGAGATCGTCGCCCGGCTCCGCGCCGACCGGGACAACCTGCGCGCCGCCCTGGACTTCAGCCTCACCACCCCCGGCGAGGCCGGCGCCGGGCTGCGGCTCGCGGGCACCCTCTGGTTCCACTGGCACGCCTGCGGCGCCCCGCGCGAGGGCCGCTACTGGCTCGACCGCGCCCTCGACGCCAACCCCGAGCCGACCGTCGGCCGCGCTCGCGCCCTCTGGGTCTCCGCCCTGCTCGCCGGCAGCCCCGAGGACCTCACCCGGGGCCTGCGCCGCGCCCGCGAGGCCCGTGCCCTCGCCGAGCGGCTCGGCGACCCGGCGGAGGCCGCGCACGCCGACTACGTCATCGGCGTCGTCCAGCTCTTCGCCGACGACCTGGGCGCCGCCCGCGCCCACTACGAGACCACCGTCGCCCGCGGCCCCGTCCCCGGCCAGCACCTCAGCCTGCACGGCCTGGACCTGGTCGAACTGGCCTGCGCATACGCCTTCCTGGGCCAGCCGGACCGGGCCACCGCCGTCTGTGAGCGGGCCCTCGGCCTGTGCGAGGCGCACGGCGAGGACTGGGTCCGCTCCTACGTCCTGCGCGTCCTCGCCCTCGCCCACGCCGTCCGCGCCGACTGGCGCCGCGCCGAGCCCTGCGCCCGCGAGGCGCTGCGCCGCAAGCGCGAGGTCCACGACGTCATCGGCATCGGACTCACCCTCGACCTGCTGGCGAGGATCGCCGACGGCCTCGGCGCCGCCGAGCGCACCGCCGTCCTGCTCGGCGGCGCCGACCGCGTCTGGTCCGACATCGACCGCGACCGCTGGGGCTCCTCCGCCCTCAACTCGGCCCGCGTGCGGTGCGAGAGCCACTCACGGGCGGTCCTGGGACCGGGGCCGTACGAGCGGGCGTACGCCCGGGGCGCGGCGTTCGCGCTGGCCGAGGTGATGGCGTACGCCCTGGGGGAGGACCCACAACCCCCGCCCCGACCGGCCGAGTTGCGGGCGACACCCGTCCGGCTCACCCGTCGCGAGACCGAGGTCGCCGAACTCGTCGCCGAGGGGCTGGGCAACCAGCAGATCGCCGACCGCCTGGTCATCGCCCGCCGTACCGCCGAGGGCCATGTGGAACGCATCCTCGGCAAGCTCGGCTTCAGCAACCGCAGCCAGATCGCCGCCTGGGTGACCGCCCGGCGCTGACGCACAGGAGACCCGATGAGTACCAGTACGGGCCCGCGCCCCGCCGCGGCCCAGGGGCAGTTCGACCACCGGATGGCCGTGTTCGGCTCGGACGACGGGTTCGTCGCCGCCGCCCTGCCCTTCCTCGCCGAGGGCCTCGCCGCCCCCGACGAGCCGCCGCCCGTCGCCATCGCCGCCCCCGGCCTGCTGGCCGTCCTGCGCGACGCGCTCGGCACCGACGCCCGGGACGTCGGCTTCATCGACCACACCGACTGGTACACCGGCACGGCCGCCAACGCCGTGGCTCAGGGCGCCGGTTACCTCGCGGCGAACGCGGGGCCGGGCGGCCGGGTGCACCTCCTCATGGAACCCGACTGGGCGGGGCGCGCGGGCCGTTCGCCGCGGGAGAGCGCCGAGTGGATCCGCTACGAGTCCCTCGCCAACCTCCTCTTCGCCCCCTTCGCCACCACGGCCCTGTGCGCGTACGACACCCGGACGGCGGGCCCGGCCGTCGTCGACGCGGCCCGCCGCGCCCACCCGGGGACCGGGGTCTACGAGCAGCCGCCGGTCCTGGTGCGCGAGCTGGACGCCGTGCCGCTGCCCCCGCCGCCGCAGTCGGCGGCCCGGCTGCCCGCGCCGGAGTCGGTCGGCACCTGGGCCGCCGACTGCGGGCTGCCGGCCGTGGACGCCGGGCGGTTCGGCCGCGCCGTCGTGGCGGCGGCGGCCGCGCACGGGCCGGTGGTCGAGATCCTCGCCTGGGGCGAGGCCCCGGCCTGCGTCTGCGAGCTGCGGCTGTGCCGGGCGGTGGCGGATCCGCTGGCCGGGTTCGTGCCGCCGCCCGGCCGGGAGCCGGAGCCGGGGCAGGGGCTGTGGTTCACCCGCCAGGTGTGCTCGTACGTCGATGTCCGGGACGGGGTGCCGGGGGACGGGGCGAAGATCCGCGTCCAGTACGCGTGAGCGAGACGCCGTACGCGCGTACCCCCGCGACGGCGCATACGCGGGTACCGGATCAGGTATTCCTCCCCGTGTGCGGGAAGACGGGTACGGGCACGCTGGAAGGCATGCTGCAACCCTCCGGGAGCCGGTTCCCGGATCCCGACCCTCAGTACGCCGCGTACCCGCAGCCGCCGACCCGGGCGGGCCATCTGAGCGTCGAGTACGACCCTCGGCCCACGGCGGCCGGGGAGGCGCGCGCGGCGGTGCGGCGGCAGCTGGAGGAGTGGGGGCTCGCGGACCAGGACGAGGTGGCGTACGTGTGCGAGCTGCTGGTCGGCGAGCTGGCCGCGAACGTCCTGTGTCACGCGGCGACCCGGTTCCGGCTCACCCTGGCGGCCTCGCACGGGGTGCTGCGCTGCGAGGTCGCCGACGGGGACCGCCGCCCGCCGCGGGTGCTGGACGCGGGCCTCACGGAGGGCGGCAGAGGGATGTACCTGGTGGATGCGCTTGCCCGGCGCTGGGGCTGCCACCGGGACGGACCGGGCAAGACCGTGTGGTTCGAGCTCGGTACCTGCGGGTGCCACGGCTGCGGTCGGCGACAGCCGTAGCACCCCACAGCCCGGGTCCCGGCGGCCGGCCCGGCCGCCGGGACCCACCCACGGGTTACGGCAGGGCGTGCACGTGGGCGCCCACCGAGGACGACCAGGCGTTCCCGGCCGCCGCGTCCCAGTTGGTCGACCAGGTCATCGCGCCCCGCAGGGTGGGGTACGTGGTCGAGGGCTTGAAGGAGCCGCAGTTGGTGGCCTTGGTCAGGCAGTCCAGGGCGTTGTTCACCACGGTCGGCGAGACGTAGCCGCTGCCGGCCGCGCTGGTCGACGCCGGCAGGCCGAGGCCCACCTGCGAGGGGCTGAGTCCGCCCTGGAGCTGGATGCAGGCGAGCGCGGTGAGGAAGTCCACCGAGCCCTGGCTGTACACCTTGCCGTCGCAGCCCAGCATGGAACCGCTGTTGTAGTACTGCATGTTGACGACCGTGAGGATGTCCTTGACGTTCAGGGCCGTCTGGAAGTACGCGTTGGACGTCGACTGCATGTCGATGGTCTGCGGGGCCATCGTGATGATCAGCGAGGAGCCCGCCTTCGACGACAGCGAGCGCAGCGCCTGGCTCATGTACGTCGCGTTGATGCCGTTCTCCAGGTCGATGTCGACGCCGTCGAAGCCGTACGTCTGCATCAGCGAGTAGACGGAGTTGGCGAAGTTCGTCGCGGACGCCGAGTCGCTCACCGAGATCGTGCCGTTCTGGCCGCCGATGGAGATGACGACCTTCTTGCCGGCTGCCTGCTTGGCCTTGATGTCGGCCTTGAACTGGTCGACGGTGTAGCCGCCGAGCCCGGCGGAGTCCAGGGTGAAGCTCACCGCGCCCGGTGTGCCGGTCGCGTCCGCGAAGGCGACGGCGATGATGTCGTACGAGGACGGCACGTCCGAGATCTTCTGGACGGTGGCGCCGTTGTTGAAGTTCTGCCAGTAACCGGTCACCGCGTGCTTGGGCAGCGAGCCGCCGCCACCCGTGCCGGTCGCGGTGGTCGTCGCCGTCACCGCCGTCGACTTCGCCGACTCACCCGCCGAGTTGGTCGCGGTGACCTGGAAGGAGTACGACGTCGAGGCCGCGAGTCCGGTGACCGTCGCCGAGGCACCGGTGACCGCGGTGACCTTGGTGCCGTTCTGGTAGACGTTGTAGCCGGTCGCGCCGGACACCGCGCCCCAGGACAGGGATGCCGAGGACGACGTCGTACCGGAGACCGCGAGGCCGGTGGGGGTGGCCGGGACGGTCGGGGCCGGGTCGGAGCCGCCTCCGCCGTCGGGGCCGTAGACGGAGAAGTCGTCGGCGTAGTAGGCGGGCTGGCCGTACCAGCCGTGCGTCCAGACCGTCACCGAGGTGGTCGAGGCGCCGGTGGTGAAGGTCGTCGACAGCTGCGTCCAGGACGTGTTGGGCGTCCAGGTCGACACGTCCGTGGTGCCGGTGCCGGTGACACCGAGGTAGGTGTAGGAGCCCTGCACCCATACGCTCAGCGTGTACGTGGAGTTGGCCTTCACCGCCACCGTCTGGCTGCACTGGGCGTAGTCCTGCCCGGCCGGGGTCGCCTTGAGCGCGGCGGCACCGGAGTGCACGGGGGAGGAGACGGTCGTACCGCTGCCCGCGGAGCAGGTCCAGTTGGACAGGCCCGACTCGAAGCCGGGGTTCTTCGCGTTGTTGACGTCGGCGGCGGAGGCCGGCGCGGAGGCCAGGCCCGCCATCGCGAGTGCCGTGGCGAGGGTGGCCACGGCCGACCAGGTGCGGATGCGTCGCCGTCCGGTGTGGGGGGACGCCAGTCGGGGGATGAGTCTGAGCATGACAATCACGGTGGTCCAGACCAATTCACCTGTCAATAGGTCCAGACCAAATTCAGAGGCGGGGGTCGGAGGGTGGGGGCGTGGCAGAGGGGTGGCTCAGGCCCCGGTCATATGCTCAACCTGTCCCGGTTTGGCGCCACTTGTGCGGTCACGGATCCCAGACAGCTACACAAACGCTGTTCTCCGGTCACAGAGGCGTGGATACAGTGCTGAGGAAGTCACGCAATGAAGTCGTCCCGGCTCATTGGAGTAACACCGGTGGGCCGCCGGGTGTGAAGAGCGGGGAGCTGCGCGTGCCAACTGCCATTGCCGTGACCAGTGCCGACATGGCGCTGCCCATCCAGGACGAGCGGACCATGCCCGCGGTCGTGCTCCGGGACCTCGACCAGCGCCCGCTCGAACAGACCCTCGCCGAGTTCGTCGCCCTCATCGAGCAGCACGGCCATGTGATCGTCGTCTACTCGGACGCCGTACCCGAGGCCGTGGTCCGGCGCCTGCACACCCTCCGCTCCCTCCTGGAGAGCGACCGGATCGCGCTGTTCCGCCCCGACCTGCCGCCGCTCGGCATCGCCGTCCTGGCCCGGCAGCTGCGGCAGCTGGCCTCCTGCGACCTCAGCCCCGGCGTGCTCGCCTCGGCCGGCCGGCTGCTCACCCACTACATCCACTCCGGTGCCGTCCTCGGCTCCGTGGCCAAGCTGGACCGCGTCCCGGTCGGCCTCAAGGCGCACGCCAAGTCCTGGATGCCCGGCACCCAGTTCGGGGTCGTCGCCCACCCCGAGCCGCAACTGGTCCGGGTCGCCCCGGAAGCCGTCCTGAACGGCCCCGAGTTCGGCACCTGGATGCTGGTCGCCAAGGGGCAGCTGCAGTCGGACTGGATCGGCGGCCTCGCCAAGGCCTGGGGCGCGCACGGGCTGCGCGAGACCCCGCTGCCCGCCGAGTCGTCCGTGTGGTGGGGCACCGGCCGGATGATCGAGTTCACCAGCTACCTCGCCGACCTGTCGGTCCTCTACCAACTGGTCACCTCGGTACGGCAGACCAGCTGCCACTGGTGCGGCATCGACGTCATCGGCGACCGCTGTGTCTTCTGCTCCGCCACCCCGCCCGACTACGACCCGCCGGCGCCCCGCGCGCTGGAACAGCGGACGCCCGCCTGACCCGCACCGCCCACCGCCACCGCCCGGTTCTCCCCGCTTCCCCCACTCTCCCCCGCTTCCCCGATGAGGTCGCACGGTCCATGAACTCCCGTCAGCGCCGCGGCGTGATACTCCTGATCCTGTCGGTGATCTGCGCACTCGGCGCGTTCGCCGGCGTGCTGTCGGTCATCGACAACGCGAAGTCCGAGGTCGGCCCCAAGGTCACCGCGTACGAACTCCGCTCCGACGTCGCGCCGTACACCACGTTGAGCGCGAGCCAGTTCAAGAAGATCTCGATGCCCGAGCGGTGGCTGTCCGCGAACGCCGTCACCAGCCTCGCCCAGATCCAGGGCAAGATCGCGGTCACCACCCTGAAACAGGGCTCCCTGCTCCAGACCGACATGATCGTCGACCAGCCCGAACTCAAGGCGGGCCAGCAGGAGGTCGCGATCATGATCGACGCGGCCACCGGGGTGGCCGGCAAGATCACCCCCGGCTCGCTGGTCAACGTCTACGCCACCTTCGAGGGCAAGCAGCAGACCGACCCCGACGAGTCGAAGATCATCGTCACCAACGCCCGGGTCCTGGACGTCGGCAAGATCACCGCACTGGAACCGGACAGCAAGAACCAGCAGCCCACCGACGCCGTCCCGATCACCTTCGCCCTGTCCACGCTCGACGCCCAGCGCCTCACCTACGCGGAGTCCTTCGCCCAGCGGGTCCGGCTCGCCCTGGTCGCGCCCGGCACCACGACCACCGTGCCGGACAAGGACCGTACCTACGAACTCGCGACGGACAAGTGAGAGGCGCCCTCCATGCCCATCAGGATCCTCCCCGCCGTCGGTGACCCGGACGCCGTCCGCTCCCTGGTCTCCCTGCTCAGCCAGCTCCCGGACGCCGAGCCGCTGGCCCCCGTCGTCGACTCCACCGGGCTCGTCGACACCCTCGCCCGGTCCGCCGCCGAGTCCGTCGACGAACTCCCCGAGGTCGTCGTCGTCCATGAACGCATCGGCCCCGTCCCGGCGTTGGAACTGATCCGCGAGGTCGCCCTGCGCTTCCCCGCCGTGGGCGTCGTCCTGGTCACCACCGACACCAGCCCCGGCCTGTTCGCCGCCGCCATGGACTCCGGCGCCCGCGGCCTGGTCGGGCTGCCGCTGAGCTACGAGGAGCTGGCCGGCCGCGTCCAGGCCGTCGCCCAGTGGTCCACCGGCGTACGACGCCATCTCGGCCACGGCGCCGACGTGTTCGCCGGCGTCGGCGGCACCGTCGTCACGGTCAGCGGCGCGAAGGGCGGCACCGGCGCGACCCTCGTCGCGGTCCAGATCGCCCTCGCCGCACAGGCCTCCGGCCACTCCACCGCCCTCGTCGACCTCGACCTCCAGACCGGGGACGTCGCCTCCTACCTGGACGTCCAGTTCCGCCGCTCGGTCGCCGACCTCGCCGCGGTCAACGACATCTCCCCGCGGGTCATGGCCGAGGCCGTCTTCCGCCACGACTCCGGACTCGCGCTGCTCCTCGCACCCGCCGAGGGCGAACGCGGCGAGGAGGTCACCGACCGCGCCGCCCGCCAGATCCTCAGCGCCCTGCGCTCCCGCTACGAGGTGGTGGTCGTCGACTGCGGCGCACAGCTCGGCGGGGCCGGCGCGGCGGCCGTGGAGACCGCGGACCTCGCCCTGCTGGTCACCACGCCGGACGTGGTCGCCGTACGGGCGGCGAAGCGGACGGTGCGGATGTGGGACCGGCTGCAGATCCGCAAGGCCGAGGAGACGACGGTGGTGGTCAACCGGTACACGCGCGCCACGGAGATCCAGCCGGCGCTGATCCAGCGGATCACCGGGACCGCGCTGGCGGGCACCCCGATCCCGGCGAACTTCAAGGAGCTCCAGGGCGCGGTGGACGCGGGCCGGATGCACGAACTGGACGCGCGCAGCACGGTGAAGCAGGCGTTGTGGGGGCTGGCCGGGGAGCTGGGGCTGGTGCGGTCGGCAGAGGGCACACCGCCCCGCCGCCCCGGGACACGGGCCCGGGGCGGGGAGCGGGCGGCGGTGGGGTTCCGACGACGGAAGGAACTGCCGTGAGAGGCCGCCGGGAGGGTTCGGGGGCGCTGGGCCGCCGGGTGGGTTCGGGTGTGGTGGGCCGCCGGGTGGGTTCGGGCGCGGTGGGTTGGTGGGTGGGTTCGAGGGGGGTGGGCCGTGGGCCGGGTGCGGGCCGGTGGGGGTTGCTCGCGCAGTTCCCCGCGCCCCTGAAAGCAGGGCACCACCGTGAGCGCCCCTTCAGGGGCGCGGGGAACTGCGCGGCCCGCCCCCACGCACCCGCACCCGACCCACGGCGCACCCGCGACCGCGACCGCGGCCAGGTCTCCATAGAGCTCCTCGGCATGACCCCGGTCATCATCCTCACCCTGGTGCTGATGTGGCAGGCCGTCCTCGTCGGATACGCCTTCACCCTCGCGGGGAACGCCGCCGACGAGGGCGTGCGGGCGGCCACGGCCGTCCCCCAGGGGGAACGCTTCGGCGTCTGCGAGCAGGCCGCCCTGAAGGACCTCTCCAGCGCCTGGCGGGAGGGGGCCAGGGTGGACCGGTGCGGCGGCACCGGCACGGTCACCGCGGACGTCTCGCTCCGCGTCCCGGTGCTGTTCCCCGGCTCCATCGACTTCCCCGTCACCGTGCACGGCCACGCCGGCACGGTCGAGGAGGTGAAGAACTGAGATGCGCCCCCGTCTTCCACGTCGGCACCCCCGCGACCGCGGCCAGGTCGCCATCGAGTACCTCGGCTTCCTCCCGATCCTCCTCCTCGTCGGCCTGGCCGGCATCCAGCTCGGTGCCGTCGCCTACGCCGCCGAGCAGGCCGGTACGGCGGCTCGGGCGGGGGCCCGCGCCGCCTCGCTGGAAGAGGACGTCGGCGCCGCCTGCTCGTCCGCGGTCAGTGGCGGGATCGACGTGAGCTGCGCGTCCTCCGGCGGCGGCGACTCGGTCACCGTCACCGCCACGGTCCACATCCCCAAGATCGTCTGGGATCTCGGCAACGCCACCAAGTCCGCCACGATGCCCGTCGACCACTGAACGTCGAGCACTGAACGAGGAGCACGGCACATGAGCCTGCGGGCACGCATCAACTCCCCCGAGGAGAACGGCAGCCGGGGTGAGGACGGCCACCTGGTCTCCTCCTACCGGGCCAAGCTCCTGGAGGAGATCGACCTCGCGGAGATGAGCGCGCTGGCCGCCGCCGAGCGCCGGGCCCGGCTGGAACGCGTCCTCGGCCACATCATCAGCCGTGAGGGCCCGGTTCTGTCGACCGTCGAACGCTCCCAGCTGATCCGCCGGGTCGTCGACGAGGCGCTCGGCCTCGGCATCCTGGAGCCGCTCCTCGAAGACGCCTCGATCACCGAGATCATGGTGAACGGCCCCGACGCGATCTTCGTCGAACGCGGCGGCCGCGTCGAGCAGTTGCCGCTCCGCTTCGTCTCGGCGGACCAGCTGATGCAGACCATCGAACGCATCGTCTCGACGGTCAACCGCCGCGTCGACGAGTCGAACCCGATGGTCGACGCCCGCCTGCCGTCCGGCGAACGCGTCAACGTCATCATCCCGCCGCTCTCCCTGACCGGCCCGACCCTCACCATCCGCCGCTTCCCGCGCTCCTTCACCCTCCAGGAGCTGATCGGCTTCGGCTCGCTCGACGAGCACATGGTGTTCCTGCTGGCGGGGCTGGTCCAGGCGAAGTTCAACATCATCGTCTCCGGCGCCACCGGCACCGGCAAGACCACCCTCCTCAACGCCCTCTCCGGTCTCATCCCCGCCCACGAACGCATCATCACCATCGAGGACTCCGCCGAACTCCAGCTCCAGCAGTCGCACGTGGTCCGCCTGGAGTCCCGGCCGTCGAACGTCGAGGGCAAGGGCCAGATCACCATCCGTGACCTGGTCCGCAACTCGCTGCGGATGCGCCCCGACCGGATCGTGGTCGGCGAGGTCCGCGGCGGCGAGTCCCTGGACATGCTCCAGGCCATGTCCACGGGCCACGACGGCTCGCTCGCCACCGTCCACGCCAACAGCGCCGAGGACGCGCTGACCCGCCTCCAGACCCTGGCCTCCATGTCCGACGTCGAGGTCCCCTTCGTCGCCCTGCACGACCAGATCAACAGCGCGGTCGAGGTCATCGTCCAGCTCACCCGGTTCGCCGACGGTGCCCGCCGGATCACCGAGATCGCGATACTCGACAGCCACGGCAGCGAGCCGTACCGGCTGGCGACCGTGGCCCGCTTCGACGCCCAGCCCATGACCCACGACGGCCGGGTGCACGGCGCCTTCCAGTACTTCCCGCTCCCGCGCCGCACCGCCGACCGCCTCTACATGGCGAGCCAGCCGATCCCGCAGGCCTTCGGCGTGGCCCAGCACTTCGACCAGCTCACCACCCGAGAAGCCCGGTAGGCGGCCCATGTCCCTCCACGACCTCGTCTCCCTCACCACCGGCGTCGCCCTGCTGGCCTGCGTCCTGGCCGTGGTGGGCCTGCACGCCTACGCCTCCGGCCGGGCCCAGCGCGCCGCCCTGGTGGACCGCCTCTCCTACACCGGCCAGGCCCCGCTCACCGGCCGCCGGCGACGCTTTCGCAACCTGGACCGGCGCCTGCGCGGCACGTCGGTCGGCCGTCGCCTGGAACTCCGGCTGGCCGCGACCGGCCTGGACGTGACGCCCGGCGAGTTCCTCGTCTACATGCTCGCCACCGTCGTGGCGCTCTGGCTGGTCGGCCAGGCCTCCCTCGCCCCCTTCTTCGGCCCCATCGCCGGCCTGCTCGGCGTCTTCGCCGCCGTCCAGTTCCTCAACTGGCAGCGGCAGAAACGCATCGAGCGGTTCATCGCCCAACTCCCCGAACTGGCCCGCATCCTGGCCAACGCCACCCATGCCGGCCTCGCCCTGCGCACCGCGATCGGGATGGCGGCGGAGGAGCTGGAGGCCCCGGCGGGCGAGGAACTGGGCAGGGTCGCCGACCAGTTGGCGATCGGCCACTCCATGGACGAAGCGCTCGGCGAGCTCGCCGACCGGCTCCCGTCCCGCGAACTGGTCGTCCTCGTCACCACGCTCGTCCTCTCCAACCGGGCGGGCGGCCAGGTGGTCTCGGCGCTGCGCAACCTGACCGAGACCCTGGAGGAGCGCAAGGAGACCCGCCGGGAGATCCGCACCCAGCTCTCCCAGGTGACGATGACGTCGTACGCCGTCCCGGTGCTCGGCGTCGGCGCGCTGTTCCTGATGAACGGGGTCAAGGACGACACCCTGGCCCGCATGACCGGCACCGGCCTCGGCCAGGCGGCGGTCATCATCGCCTTCGGGCTGTACGTGATCGGCTTCGTCCTGATCCGCCGCCTCAGCCGCATCGACGTATAGGTAGAGGTGGTGGATCACATGGCACTCCTCCTGTCCCTCCTCATGGCCCTCGCCGTCTACGGCGTCTTCGCGGGCATCCGGATGTACCGCGCCGACGCGAAGCTCCCCGCCGACCTGGCGATCGCCCTGGAGGTGGGCGCCACCCGCACCGGCGCCGCCAACTCCCTCATCGACCGCATGGGCATGCGGTACGCCCCCGCGGTGCTGCGCCTGATGGGCCCGCGCCAGGTCGCGAAGTACCGCCGCAGGATCGACCTGGCGGGCAACCCCGGCGGCCTGACCATCGACCGCTACGCGGCCCGCCGGGCGGTCTACGGCGCCCTGGGCGGCACCGGCTTCCTGGTCTTCCTCCTCCGCGGCCAGTGGCTGGTCGCCGTTCTGCTCCTCCTCTTCGGCGCGTTCTGGACGGAGGTCGGCATCTGGTCGGCGATCCGCGTCCGCAAGGACGTCATCGAACGCACCCTGCCGGACTTCCTCGACGTCCTCGCGGTGGTGGTCGGCGCCGGCCTCGGCTTCCGCCAGGCCCTGGACCGCGTCGCCACGCATTACGAGGGCCCCTGGGCCGACGAACTCCGCATCACGCTGCGCCAGATGGACCTCGGCATGAGCCGCCGCCAGGCGTTCACGGAACTCCGCCGCCGCAACGACTCCGAACAGGTGGCGATGTTCGTGACGGCGTTGCAGCAGGGCGAGGAGCTGGGCGCGCCGATCGTCGACACCCTGGTCGCCCTGGCCAAGGACATGCGCCGCACCGACGCCCAGAACGCCCGCCGCAAGGCGGCCCGGGCGGTACCGAGGGCCACCCTCATGATCACCACGTTCATGGTCCCGGCGACGCTGCTGCTGCTGGCCGCGGGCCTGCTGCTGGGCTCGGGCGTCGACTTCGGGTCGGTCACGGGGAAGTAGGGGAAGCAGGGCAAGCAGGCGGAGGCGAAGACGAAGGCGATGACGGTGACGACCAGCGAGAACACGGAGAAGCCCGCGCTCCGCGCCACCGGGGTGGCGGGGGTGTCCGACGCGGCGGACGTGGCCGGCGAGGTGGGCGGGGCCGGCGAGGTGGGCGGGGCCGGCGAGGTGGGTGAAGTGGGCGAGAAGGTCGAGATCCGTGCCCTTCAGGCGATGTGCCGGCAGGTCTTCGGCCTCCGCCTGGCGATGATCGCCGTGGCGACCCCCGCCGCCCTCCTCAACGCCAGCCCCGGCCTGGGCGCCCGCCTGGTCGGCTCGGCCGTGGTCGTCACGTTCATGGTCTCGTACGTCCTCTTCCGCGACTGGCAGCGCTTCGGCCCCCTCCTCCTGCGCCACCCCACCCTGCTGGCCGCCGACAGCCTCTTCGGGTCCCTCCTCCTGATCTCGGCGGGCCCCGACACCACCCTCGCGTACGTCAGCGTCTGCACCCCCCTCCTCGCCGGCCTCCTCTACAGCTGGCGTGGAGCCGCGGTCTTCGCGTCCCTCCAGTCGCTGATCCTCCTCGTGGCGCAGGAGACGCTGAAGCACCACTCCGCGCTGGCCGAGTCCCTCCTCCTGCCCGGCCTCTGCGTCATCACCGGCGCGATGGGCTCGGCCCTGCGCAACCTGATGCTCCGCTTCGGTGCCGCCACCGAGGCCCTGACCGAGACCCGGGCCCGCCTGGCCGCGAGCGAGGCGGCGAGTGCGGCGGCGAGCGCGGCGGCGAGCGCGGAACGCGCCCGGCTGGCCCGCGAGATGCACGACTCGGTGACCAAGACGCTGTACGGCGTGGCGCTGGTCGCCGACGGCCTCGCGGCCTCGGCGGCCGCGTCCCCGGACCGCCTGGACCCGGCCCTGATCCGACAGCAGGCGGAACTGCTCGCGAGGGCGGCACGCCGGGCGGCGGCGGAGTCCCGCGAACTCCTGACGGACCTGCGCGCCGGGGCGGATGCGGACGACGTACTGCCCCAACTGCGCGCGCTGACAGCGGACTTCACCGCGCGTACGGCGCTCCCCGCGGAGTACGAAGGACCGGCTGCCCCGGTCCCGCTCCCGCCCCCCACCGTCCGCCAGTTGCTGGGCATCGTGGCGGAGGCCCTGGAGAACGCGCACCGCCACGCGCACGCGACGAGGGTCGACGTGCGGGCCGCCGCCACCCCCACCCACCTGGTGGTGACGATCCACGACGACGGCCGGGGCCTCCCCGCGGACACGACCCTGGAAGACCTGCGCCGCACCAGCCACTTCGGTCTGCTCGGCATGACGGAACGGGCCGCGTCGGTGGGTGCCCGTATCCAACTGACCACCGACAAGGGCACGAAGGTCCGAGTGGAGGTGCCACTGACATGACCGACACGGCTGATGGACTGCGGGGACTGCGCGTCCTGGTGGCCGACGACAACCCGGTGATCCGGGCGGGCCTGACGGCCGTCCTCTCCGCGGCGGACGACCTCACGGTGGTGGCGGAGGCGGAGGACGGCCGCGCGGCCTACGAGGCGGCGCTGCACCACCGCCCCGACGTCATCCTCCTGGACGTCCGCATGCCCGGCGTGGACGGCATGGCGGCCCTGCCCCACCTGGTCCGCGTCGCCCCGGTGATGATGCTGACGTACAGCGACGAGACGGACCTCGTCCAGGAGGCGGTCCGGCTGGGCGCCGGGGGCTACCTGGTCCACGGCGAGTTCACGACCCAACAGCTCACCCAGGCGGTACGGGACGTGGGCGACGGCCGCCCGCACTTCACACCGACGGCGACGAACGCGTTGCTGGCACATATCAGAGACCATGCAACTGCACACGCAAAACCGAGACTCCGCTCCCTGTCACCACAAATTTCTTCACCAAACCTTTCGCGAATGCAACCGCATGTGGGACAGTCGACACAGTCCCGGTTTCAACTGAGCGGCAGGGAGGCGGAGATCATGGACCTCATCGCGTCCGGCATGAACAACCAGCAGATCGCCGCCGTCTGCTTCATCAGCGAGAAGACGGTCAAGAACCACATCAACCGCATCTTCGCCAAGCTCCAGACCACCACCCGCGCCCAGGCGACGGCCAAGTGGCTGGGGGTGGCCTGAGATGAACAGGATGAACTGGGTCCGCATTTGGGCCCTGGGACCCTCCACCGAAGGGTATGTTCCGCCTTACGCTGCCAGGATCGGAACCGAACCCGGAGGGGAGCACCATGAGCGACCTGATGCTGAGGATGTTTGTCGCGATGCAGCGCCGCACCGACGACCGGGGGCAGACC
Organism: Streptomyces fuscichromogenes; assembly: GCF_014645815.1. Classification (GTDB taxonomy): domain Bacteria; phylum Actinomycetota; class Actinomycetes; order Streptomycetales; family Streptomycetaceae; genus Streptomyces; species Streptomyces fuscichromogenes. Next base: position 136,590 of record NZ_BMML01000021.1, read on the forward strand.
GCGGTCGAGTACTTGGGGATCATCGCGGTGGTGGTGGCTATTGTGCTGGCCATCACGGGTACGAGTATCGGTCAGTCGATCTACGACGCGATCACCCGGAAGATTGCTCAGATCGCCGGTTGACCAAGACCCACAGTTACACAGACGCAGGGCAGGCCTTCCCCATCTACATCACGGTGGTGGCGGGTCTGCTTTTTCTCGCGCTCGCCTACCTGGCTGTCGGCCAAGCCGCGGTGAATCGCAATGGGGCCCAGACTGCTGCTGATGCGGCGGCCCTGGCGGCGGCCATGAACACCCGTGACCAACTTGCGGACCAGTGGGTGCAGGACGTACTCGACCCGACCAAGTGGCAGGAGATATTCGACGGAAACGTGGCCGTCACCGACTCGTGCTGGCGCGCAGACCAACTCGGGGCACAGAACGACGCCAATGTGCAGTGCAGCGAGCCTGATCCGCTGCGATATGTGGTTGACGCGAGGACCAACAAGACAGTGGGTGACTCCGTCGTACCTGGTACAGAGAACGTCAGGTCGACGGCGCACGCCACCGCCGTGATCGAGTCGCTCTGCACGTTCACACTTTCCGGTGATGACAGCGTCCTGCCCGAACTCATCTGCAGGGATCGGAACTGGAAACTGGACCCGGGGGATCTCACGGATCTCCCGGGACCTCAGGACCTCTTCGACGTCCATTTGGCCGACTGAGAAGCGAATCGACGAGTGAAGAAGGAAGAGGAGCGATGAGCGTTGGGTTCACTACGAAGACCCGCAAGGGTTTGGTCGCTCTGGCCGTTGCGGCTGGTCTGGCTCTGGGCGCGGCCGGTTGCGGTGGTGGTGACGGTGGCGGTAACAGCAAACCGCAGGCGTCGGCGTCCAAGAGCAGCGAGGCTGACCCGAGTACTCAGGAGGGGCAGTCGGCCGCCCCTCTCGCGGAGCTGCAGGGCTCGGACGGTCTTCTCCTTCAGATCACCTCCGCCCAGCGTGACTCAGGCGGATTCGTCACAGTGAACGGCGTCCTGAAGAACGATGGCTCCCAACTCGTCGTCATCCCAGCCGCGCTGAGTGGGAATGAAACGGAGATCATCAGGAACGGCAGGTCACTGGGGGGCGCGACGCTGGTCGACTCCAAGGGAAAGAAGCGGTATTACGTACTGCGCGACACGGATGGCCGGCCGTTGACCACGACTGGATTCTCTACGCTCCAATCCGGCGAAACCCTCGCGGTCTTCATGCAGTTCCCCGCCCCACCCGCCGACACCACCGAGGTGACCCTCCAACTCCCCACCTTCTCCAGCGGCACGATCAAGATCTCCGGGTGAGGCCGAAGTGACCACACCACGACTGCCCCTCGCCCTGGGCGCCGCCACGCTCCTTCTCGTCACGAACCTCTACGGCGCGACAAGTGCCCGTGCCGACGGCGACGACCCGAGCGTCCCACCGGGCACGGAACCCTCCGCCAGTGCCCCGGTGAAGATCGACCCGACCGACCCCGACCTGAAGCTCCCCGAGGGCGCCACCCTCGCCGCGCCCAAGGTCCTGGACATCAAGTCGGTCGTGGAGGACCAGAGCGGTGACGAGCGCCGTACGGACACCAACACGGACGTGACGTTCGCCCTCCAGGCCGAGGTGCTGTTCAGCAAGGACAGCGCGAAGCTGAGCGAGGCGGCGAAGGCACGGATCGGGGCGATCGCGGACGAGATCAGGAAGCAGAACCCGACCCAGGTCCGCGTCTTCGGCTTCACCGACAACCTGGGCACCTCGGCCCACGGAGACGTCCTCTCCCGCCAGCGCGCAAACGCCGTGCAGGGCGTCCTGGACCAGGACCTGAACGACCCGAACATCACCTTCGACGTGCGCGGCTACGGCGAGCAGTACCCGATCGCGGACAACTCGACGGAGGAGGGCAGGAAGAAGAACCGTCGGGTGGAGGTCACGTTCCCGCGGACCGCTTCCTGAGGCTCCTCCAGCGCCTGCCCCCGGACTTCCGCCGTCTCCCTCCCCCCGACCGGCGGCGGAACACCGGTCCCGCCCGCGCGCGCGTACACCCCCGCTCAGTCCTCCTCGACACTCACCCTCGCCCCCACCTCCACACCCCACCCCGCCATGGCCCCGGCCTCCGCCTCCAGCACATGCCGCGACCGCAGCCGCGGCCGGCCGAGCCGCCCCGGCCGCATCGTGCGCACGGCGATGACGTTCAACCGGCGATCCAGATACGCGACGTCGATCGCCATCCGCATCCGAAAGGTGTGGATCCCGTTGGCGGGCGACAACAGGATCGCCCCGTCAAGAGCATCACGCCCCAACAGCCCACGGGTACGCGCCCGATAGGAGACGGCGATCTCCAACGGAACGGCCCTCGCCCCACCCCCACCTCCATGCACGAGCAACGTCCCACGCCCGTCTCGCCAACGCGCCATCTCAGCTGCCTCCGCCCGCCCCGCCCGCTGCCGCATGACATGAACGAACGTACCGGCACAGGGACGTACGAGATTCAATGACCGCTCTTTCGGGTGCTGCGCCCCTGCCATCCGGTGATTTACAAGTGGAACCGTTACAGTTCTTTACTGGTCTCTTACTCGTGCCGCCGGCTGGGGTGCGGGCGAGGGGCCGGACTCGAAAGAAGAGGAAGAGGAAGAGGGGGCGGCGCGTGGCCGACCGGCTGGTCGTTGACGGCGATGAGCTCGCGCACTTCATGAAGTTGCTGAAGAAGTCGAGCAGCTCGCTGAACGGACTGCGAAAGGCGCTGAGCGATGCCACGGTCAGCGGACTCGGTACGGACGACCTGGACGGCGCGTGTCAGTACTTCCAGGAGGAGTGGAAGTACGGCACCGAGCAGATCGGCGAGCAGGCGGATGGCCTTGCCGAAATCATCGGGAAGAGCCGTGACAGCTACAACGAGGTGGACAAGGCGCTGGAAGAAGCTCTGAAGAAGGCCGGGTCGGGTAAGGGGGAGACAGCGAAGTGACCTATCCCCCCGGCACGGAGCGGCCAGCTGGCGTTCTCGACACGCAGACCCGCGCGAACTATGACAAACCGCAGGGTCTCAAATCATGCTCGGGTGTTTCGAGCGCGGACTATCCGAACCTGGGTTTCAATCCCGCACCCGGCAGCACGGACACCGTCCACGACCTCTGCGTCAAGCTCACGAACTGTGCCAGGGTCCTCGAAGAGTCCCATGGCCTGGTCACCAAGATGATGGACGGCAGCTATTGGAAGGGTGACGCCGCTGTCGCCTTCCGGGAGGAACTCGACGGCGGGTCGTTGCCGCTCAACCTGAAGAACGCCGCACACTCCATCCGTAAGGCGGCTCGTCAACTCGACGGCTGGGAAGGAGAACTGGAGGATTTCCAGCGCCGTGCGAAGAAACTGGAGAGCGACGCAAAGGACGCGCGGGATGCGCTGGCTGCGGCGAAGGGGCGGGCGGGCCAGGCGAAGGGCGCCCCAGATCTGCAGAAGAAGGGTTCGCAGCACGAAGCGGCCCAGAAAACGCTCACCCATGCGAACGCAGCCGTGGAGGAGGCCGAGACCGACCTCGACGCGATCATCCGCAGGGCGAAGAAGCTCGCCGAAGAGCACGAGGAGAAGGCCCGCTACCGGGCCGGCAGGATCACTGACGCCACACAGAAACTGGCACCGAACGAGCCCGGCCTCTTCGACGAGGCACTCGACTGGATCACCGACAACCTGCCGGACATCCTCAGCTGGACAGCCGCGGTCCTCGGCATCATCGCTCTGTTCGTGGTCACGGGCGGTACGGCAGCGGCGGTGCTGCTCTTGGCCGCGACGGCACTGAGCGCTGGCGCGGTCGCGACCCGGCTCGCGGATCCTGCCGTGCGCGCCTCGCTGTGGGACGGTTTTCGGCACGGAGAGTTCGACGCCGATTTCTGGAGCAACGCGATCGGCGTGGCAGCGGACGGACTTGGCATGCTTCCCGGCCTCGGCGCCGCAGCAAAGGGCGCCCCCGTGCTGTTCAGGTCGGTAGGCGAAGCCGGTGAAGTGCTTACCGTGGGTCAGCGGTTTGCCGCAGCCGGAGGCCGGACCATGGAATCGGCCAGAGGCTTTGCCGAACTGAAGAACCCGTTCACGGAATGGGTGGTGGCAAAGGCACCACGCCTGACCAACACGGTCGAGGTCGCTGAGAAAGCTGCCCCGTGGGCCGGCTTCACCACAGCTTCCTACGGCCTGACCGCGAGTTTGAGCGACTCGCTGGACAACGACACCGCGGCGAACGTCGGCACCGGCATTGACGGCTTCTTCCTGGGGCCGATTGACACGGCCGAGACCGTCGATCTGCTCCGGCGTCTCTTCAGGCCCCTGTGAGAACCGCCTGAGGCCGAGTCGTCCATCCTCCCTCTCCCGACGAGAAGGCAATCCCTCATGAATCCCACCGATCACCTCACAGCCTGGGACCACGCCCCCACCCGTGCCGCGTGGGCACGGCACATGGCCATGAACGCGGTCGGACTCATCGGATGGCCCGCCGGATGGGTAGTGCTCATCGGCATCTCCACGTACACACCGAACTGGTTTGTCTGGATCTTCATGCCGTACTTCCTCTATGGCTTCTACCGATTCTTCATCCAGCTCACCTACTTCCCCGCGGCCCTGGGCATCCGACGCGTCCTGCGCGCGTACCACTGGCAGATCGTCGACAAGGTGCCGAGCGGGCTGGGCAGACACCCCGGTGCCCGTGACGACGGAATCTGGTTCGAGTTCCGCAACCCGTCCGCACCGGAGGAGAAGATCCCGCTGGTGTTTCTCAAGCACCACCGCTCGTACTGGTGGCTGCGCCGACTGGACGGACCGCGTACGAAGCCTGAGCGCAGGGCACAGATCGAACCGCTCTGGTTCGCGGGCGACCCACGCTTTCTCGGCGTGGTCGCCGCGCCCGGCCGTGGCGGTCAGGCACCGAAGCGGCTGCATCTGCTCTACCAGCGGCCGGTCTTCGACAGCAGGTGCGTCCGGGAGGGCTGGGGTACAGACCTGGGCGCCGTGGAGTGTGCCGGTCGCGCCGGTGCCCGGTACCTCCCAGAGCCGTCACAACCTTCCGCGCAGGGATGAGAAGCGCTCCAACATGACCACCGCATCGGCTTCGAACGTCACAGCCATCCCCAGCGCCGAGGAATCCGGCGACGGCATCTGGTTCGGCGTACCCGCCGGATTCACCACCGTTCCCCTACCGGCCCTCGTCACGTCGGCAGGTGCCCCCGAGGCGGAGCGACTCGGCGAGGCGTTGGCACCCATCCTCGACGCAGCCCCCGACGAGGTGTGCCGGCAGGAATTCGTCGCAACCCTGGCCGCGGTCCAGCGCATGCTGCACAGCTTGTGCACGAACGGGACGGCTCACTGCGCGGTCGGCCTCCACCGGGACGACGCGGAGGGCACAGCAGACCCGGAGGGAAGTTTCCTGCTCTCGCTCTTCACCATCACCTGGGTGGATACCGCCTGGGCCCCGCGCGCAGTCACCGCTGCCCGCGTGCTGTTGGCGGCGGAAGGGCACACGGATATCGACTTCACGGAAGTGCCCTGCGGCCCGGTCGCGTTCAGCGAGACGCTCCGTACGGCGGCCGCCGAGTCAGTTCTTCCCCCGCAGCCCTTGTTGCAGATTCACGGCTACCTCCCGCATCCCGACGGCACCGCCATCGCGCTCCTCACCTTGAGCACCACTGCTGTTCGCCGTCGCGAGCAATACCGTGCGATCCTCCGCCAGATCGCCCACACCGTCACCTTCGAGGATCCCTTCGCGACCGCCGCTGGTGGTGAGCGTTCGTGAGCGCCCCCTCTCCGCCGCTTCCCTGGGCCTCCCAGCCCGCCGTCAAGCACTCGTCCACCCGCCGCGCGATCCACCGTCGACTGATCCGCCAAGCGGTGCTTCTCCTCGTCGTATGGCCCGGCTTCTTCCTGGCGATCGCCCTGGCCGCGGACACCGATGCCCAACAGTTCATACCGATTCTGGTCAGAGGTGTCTTCGTCACGCCGGTCCTGCTGCCCCACAATATTTGGGGTGCTGTCACGGCCCTGCGCATGCACCGCAGACTGAGCGCGCACCCCTGGCGGACGGTGAAGTGCGAGATCGTCGTACCCGGCACACACAGGTGGCGGCTCAGGGAGTGCGACCCTGCCACGGGACGTGAGGTGAGGGTCCCCGCGATCCTCTGCATCGGGCAGGACGTGCTGACATCCACCCCCTTCAAACGTCATATGAGCGTGCGGCTCACCCACGTCTGGTGTGCGGGCCCTCCCGGCCCCGGCGCCGTGGTCTCCGAACCGGGCGGCGCCAGGCCCTTCCGGCTGGCCCTGCGCAAGGACCTCACCGCATCCCTGGCTCGGGCCGACGTAGCTCTTCGGTGACTTGGGCCGACCGTGGGTGGTTGAGGGAGCAGCGACGGCGCTGAATTCGGTTGTGAGGGTGGCCTGCCCCGGGTAAGACCTCCCCCATGACCTCACTCGGCGCCGTCTTTCGTCCCCAGCTTTCTCCTGAGCGGTTGCGGGATGTCGTTCGGGTTGCCGAGGGGGTGGGGCTCGAAGAGTTGTGGTTGTGGGAGGACTGCTTTCGGGAGGGCGGGGTTTCTGCCGCCGCTGCCGCTCTCGCCTGGTCGGAGCGGTTGCGGGTCGGGGTCGGGCTGCTGCCCGTGCCGTTGCGGAACGTCGCCGTCACCGCCATGGAGATCGCCACGCTGCACCGGATGTTCCCGGGGCGCCCGATCGTCGGCGTCGGGCACGGCGTGCAGGACTGGATGGGCCAGGTCGGCGCCCGCGCCGAGTCCCCGCTGACCCTGCTGCGCGAGCATCTCGACGCCCTGCGCGCACTGTTGCGCGGGGAGCGGCTCACCGTCGACGGGCGGTACGTCCACCTCGACGACGTAGCGCTCGACTGGCCGCCCGCCGGCCCCGTCGAGATCCTCGCCGGTGCCGAAGGGCCCCGTACGCTGCGCCTCTCCGGTGCCGCCGCCGACGGCACCGTTCTCACCGCCGCCACCTCACCCGACCGCCTCCGTCGGGCCCTCGGGCTCGTCGAGGAGGGACGGTCGGCCGCGGGGCGGCGCGGCGCGGGCGAGCCGCACAAGGTCGTCGTCTATCTGCTCACCGCCACCGGACCCGACGCCCCCGCCAGGCTCCGTGCCGAACTCGTCGCGGAGGGGCTGGAAGCCGTCCCCGACCTCGGTGTCGCCGGCGACGCGGGTGCCGTCGCCAAGGCGGTGCAGCGGCTGGTGGAGGCCGGCGCCGACACCGTCATCCTCCAGCCGACGGCGGACGAGGCCGACCCCGAGGGCTTCGTACGGTTCACCGCGGAGGAGGTCCGGCCACTGGTGCCGTGACGGTCGTGTCATGACGGTCGTGTCATGACCGTCGTGCCGTGACCCACCGTGCCGTGATCGTCGTGCCGTGACGGTCGTGTCATGACCACCGTGCCGTGACCGTCGCGTCTTGACGGTCGTGCCGTGACCGTCGTGTCCTCAAGCCCGGTGTGCGTCGTGGCCTGAGGTCGGTCGGCCGTCGTTGTCAGTGGTGGGTGCCACACTCGCCGGTATGACGACCAATGATGTTCGGCTGCGGCCCGTACTGGACGAAGACCTTGAGGTCTTCCTCGCCTACGAGCACGACCCGGAGGCCGTCCGGCGGTCGAGGTTCACGCCCCGGCCGCGGGAGGCCTTCCTGCGGCACTGGCGAGAGCGCGTGCTCGGGGATCCGAGCGGCCTGGTGCGGACCGTCGTCGCGGACGGAGAGGTCGCGGGGAACATCGTCGCCTGGTGGGAGGGCGAGCGCCGGTTCACCGGGTACTGGCTCGGGCGGGCCTACTGGGGGAGAGGCGTCGGCAGCCGCGCCCTCGCCCTCTTCCTCCAGGAGGAGACCGTACGGCCCCTGTTCGCTGACCCCTTCGCCGAGAACACCGCCTCGGTACGGCTGCTGGAGAAGAGCGGCTTCGTGCCGTACGACGACCCCGAGCACCCCGTGGACGAGGGGTATGTACTGCTCGTGCTCGGCGACGACGCCACGGAGGAGTCCTGATCCCCCCTCCGCAGCGTCGGCCACCGCCTCGTCACGTCGTCTCGGTGTCGCGCGGATGGTCTCCGGTCGTCCCGTCGATCAGCTCCCGCAGGATGTCCATGTGCCCCGCGTGCCGCGCCGTCTCCTCGATCATGTGCACCAGGACCCAGCGCAGCGAGACGGAGTGGTCCCGCCAGTCCGGGCGGCCCTGCGCGTCCAGCGGGCGTGCGGTGATCACCGCGTCGGCCGCGGCGCGCGCCCGCCCGTAGAAGTCGGTGATCTGCGGGGTCGTCTCGCCGGGGGCGACGGACAGGTCGTCGTCGGTGTAGGGGTCGAACCACAGCGGCTCGACCTCACCGCCGAAGCTCGACACGAACCACCCGTACTCCACCGACGCCAGATGCTTCACCAGCCCCAGCAGGTTCGTCCCCGACGGGGTCATCGGGCGGCGCAGCTGTTCGTCGTCGAGGCCCCGGAGTTTCCACAGGACCGCGTCCCGGTGCCGGTCCAGGCTCGCGTGCAGGATTTCCTTCTCGCCGGCGGTGTACGTCTCATCGGTCGTCATGGCGGGCGAAATTAGCAGCAGGCACCGACAACCCGCTGCGATCATGCGGGCCATGGCAGAGCAGCGGGCACACGAACGCACCTTCGAGGACCTCGTCGCCGAGGGGGCCGCCGTGCCGACCGAGGGGTGGGACTTCTCCTGGTTCGAGGGGCGGGCCACCGAGGCCCGCCCCTCCTGGGGGTACGCCCGCACGGCAGGCGGGCGTCTCGCCCACGCCACCGCGGTGCTCGACATCCAGACCGGCGGCGGCGAGGTGTTCGACTTCGCCCTGGGCGTGGCGGCCGGGAGCGGCTCCACGGACCGTTCCTCGACCCCGGTCACCCCTCACCGGCCCCGGCTGCTTGTCGCCACCGAAGGCTGGGCGCCGAATGCCGTGAAGGCGAGCAACCGGCTGGGGGCTCGTGGTGTCGTGGTCGTCGCGTCGGCCGAGGACGCTCCGTTGCCGTTCGCCGACGGGGTCTTCGACCTGGTTCTCAGCCGGCATCCGGTGCGTGCCCACTGGGCCGAGATCGCGCGTGTGCTGTGTCCGGGCGGCACGTACTTCGCGCAGCACGTCGGGCCCGCCAGCGTCTTCGAGCTCGTCGAGTTCTTCCTCGGCCCGCAGCCGGAGGCGGTCCGGCGCGGCCGTCACCCCGACGGCGAGCGCGCCGCGGCGGAGGCGGCCGGGCTGGAGGTCGTCGCTCTGCGGGCGGAGCGGCTGCGGATGGAGTTCCACGACATCGCCGCCGTCGTGCACTTTCTGCGGAAGGTCGTGTGGATGGTCCCCGGCTTCACGGTCGAGGCGTACGAGCCCCAACTCCGTGCCCTGCACCGGCGGATCGAGACGGAGGGTGCCTTCGTCGCGCACAGCTCCCGGCATCTTCTCGATGCCCGGAAGCCGGTGCGCCGGCCATGATGCACCCGCCTTGCAATGCCAGGCCGCGAAGAATGGCCAAGAAGCGTCGTTCGGGCCTCCGGACGCCTGCTCGGCCGCGGGGGACGGGAAACGATCAGTGTGGGGCATGTCGTGACGTGAGTTGCCAATACGGTCAAGTCGTGCGGTAGGGCGCCGACCTACGCATAAGTGAACGCAAAATCGCTTCGTTCATCCCTCATTTTCACAGCGTTCTCACATCGTTACCCATTTGGCTCCATGTCACCCGGTTGGGTCGCGTAAGTTCAGACCAAGGTAATTCGCGTGAGCAAAGCTGCGCGGGCGGCACCGCGCAGTGGAGGGGGCTGCGCGGTGCCGTGACGCCCCACCCGCTCCCGTCAAGCCGTCGTTCGCACCCGGGGTAGCCCGTCGGGGGGACGGGTGAACGACTCGCCGGGGCGCCCCCGGGACGGCTCAAACCCTCTTGATCTCCCCGTGAGCGGCTGGTTTTCCTGGGATTCCGCCGTGAATCGGCCACTCGGGACCCTTGAATCCACCGTTCCAGGCCCACCGGGGCGTCGTCGGACGACTCCGGAGAGTAGTTGATGCGCGCCAATGTACGCAGCATCACTTACGAAGGGTTATGGTGGAAACCCCCCCTCGGGCCGGTCCGTCTCCCCCCCACGGACCGGCCCGTTTTTCTGTCCGCAGTTCTCACCCAGTTTTCAAGCGCCTTCGGGGCGCCGCCCCGAAGGCGTCCCGAAGCGGTGAGGGGAACGGCGCGACCAGCCACGACCGACCCGCGGCCGGGTGGCGACCGGAACCTCCCGCCCCACGGGGCACCCTCCCTGCCGGGCCTCCCTCAACTCCCCGCGGGGTAGGCTTCGGCGGGCGGACTCCCGCATCCGAATCCCGCGGACTCCCGCATCCCGGTCACGTGGACTCGCGTGTCCCGATCGCGTGGACCCCCGCATCCGAATCACGAGGGGCGGACCTCAAGTGAACCTGCGCGACAAGCTGCGCGGCCTGCTCGTCAGGCTCTACGCGCGCCGGGTGGAAGGCCACCTGGACCACGCTCAGGTGCCCAAGCACATCGGCGTCATCATGGACGGCAACCGCCGCTGGGCGAAGGCCGCGGGATCCAGCACGGTGCACGGTCACCGCGCCGGCGCCGAGAAGATCGAGGAGTTCCTCGGCTGGTGCTCCGAGACCGACGTCGAGGTCGTCACCCTCTGGCTGCTGTCGACGGACAACTTCGACCGCGCCCAGGAGGAACTGGTCCCGCTGCTCGGCATCATCGAGGACGTCGTCCGCACCCTCGCCGCCGACGGTCGCTGGCGCGTCCACCACGTGGGCACCCCCGACCTGCTGCCCTCTCAGATGCAGACCGCGCTGAAGGAGGCCGAGGAGGCCACCGCGCACGTCGACGGAATACTGGTGAACGTCGCCATCGGCTACGGCGGCCGCCAGGAGATCGCCGACGCCGTCCGCTCGATGATCCTGGACGCCCACGACAAGGGTGTCGCGATGGAGGACCTCGCCGACTCCGTCACCGTCGACGCGATCGGCCGGCACCTCTACACCGGCGCCCAGCCCGACCCGGACCTGGTGATCCGCACCAGCGGCGAGCAGCGGCTGTCCGGATTCATGCTCTGGCAGACCGCCCACGCCGAGTACTACTTCTGCGAGGTCTTCTGGCCCGCGTTCCGCAAGGTCGACTTCCTGCGCGCCCTGCGTGACTACGCGGCCCGGCACCGCCGCTACGGCGGGTGACGTGATCGTGACGGCGGACGTCAACGCGGCATACGGCCACCGTCACCGGCGCCACGCTGGATAACCGCGTCGTCACAGGGGATGACCCCACCTCACCCATGAGGCGTAAATCACCCGTATTGGGGCGCGGGTAACACGGAGTTCACCTGCGCGTCGTTGCGGACCGTGGCATGGCGGCGCATGTTCGAGGGCATAAGCCAAGCAGGTCGATGCCCGAACCACGGGCATCGGTTCTCAGCGGGCGGCTCGGGGCCGTCCGCCCGGGAGGCCCTTTTGCACCAGCCCGACCGTGCGGTCACGGCACGGAAGAAGCAGCGGGGGGCCGGTTTTCGGCCCGTGCAGGGCGGCCGTCAACCGGCCGTGTTCTTCTCGCCCTCCCGGCCCAGCTCTGCCTTCGTCGCTCCCCGACCTCATCCGAGGGGGTACGTCCTTCCGTGGTGACCAGCACAACGCGCCGCAAGTCCGACCGGCGCACCTATGTTCTCGACACCAGCGTCCTGCTGGCCGACCCGAACGCCATGGCCCGCTTCGAGGAGCACGAGGTCGTGCTCCCGATCGTCGTGGTCACGGAACTGGAGGCCAAGCGGCACCATCCGGAGCTCGGTTACTTCGCCCGGCAGGCGCTGCGCCTGCTGGACGACTACCGGGTCCGGCACGGCCGCCTCGATGCCCCCATCCCGATCGGCGAACTCGGCGGCACCATCCGTGTCGAGCTCAACCACTCGGACCCCAGCGTGCTGCCCTCCGGCTACCGCCTGGGGGACAACGACTCCCGCATCCTCGCGGTCGCCCGCAACCTCCAGGCCGAGGGATACGACGTCACCGTCGTCTCGAAGGACCTGCCGCTCAGGATCAAGGCCTCGTCGGTCGGCCTCCTCGCCGAGGAGTACCGCGCCGAACTCGCCATCACGGGCGCCTCCGGCTGGACCGGGATGTCCGAACTGACCCTGGCCGGCGAACAGGTGGACATCCTCTTCGAGGAGGGCCATGTGTACGTCCCGGAGGCCTCGGACCTCCCCGTGCACACCGGTCTGACCATCCAGTCGGAGCGCGGCAAGGCGCTCGGCAGGGTCACGGCGGAGGGCAACATCCGGCTGGTGCGCGGCGACCGTGAGGCGTTCGGCATCAAGGGCCGCAGCGCCGAGCAGCGCATCGCGCTCGACCTGCTGCTCGACCCGGACGTCGGGATCGTGTCGATGGGCGGCCGGGCCGGCACCGGCAAGAGCGCGCTGGCGCTGTGCGCGGGCCTGGAGGCGGTCCTGGAGCGCCGCCAGCACAAGAAGGTGATGGTCTTCCGTCCGCTCTACGCGGTCGGCGGGCAGGAACTCGGCTATCTGCCGGGCTCCGAGTCGGAGAAGATGAGCCCCTGGGCGCAGGCGGTCTTCGACACCCTCTCGGCGGTCACCAGCCGCGAGGTCATCGAGGAGGTCACCGCCCGCGGGATGCTGGAGGTGCTGCCGCTCACCCACATCCGCGGCCGCTCCCTGCACGACGCGTACGTGATCGTGGACGAGGCCCAGTCGCTGGAGCGGAACGTCCTGCTGACCGTTCTGTCCCGGATCGGCGCCAACTCACGGGTGGTTCTGACCCATGACGTGGCGCAGAGGGACAATCTTCGGGTGGGGCGTTACGACGGTGTGGTCGCGGTCGTGGAGAAGCTGAAGGGGCATCCGCTGTTCGCGCATGTCACCCTCACCCGGTCCGAGAGGTCCCAGATCGCCGCACTTGTGACCGAAATGCTGGAGGACGGGCACATCTGAGCCATCTGTTCGCTGTGTCCAACTTGGGCTGATAACCCATCCGTTGGTGCCGTCCGGCAAAGGCCCCGAGCCTAGCCGGGCGGCACCTTCGCGTGTGGCGGTTTCCTGAAATCCCCTGGGAGAAACCGGATGTGAGCTTTCACACGCAACTCTGAATTGCCACCCGGCGTCGGGGTACGGCAGAGTCTCACTCCTGTCAGGCCCCGCATACGACACACCTGTACCCCCAGCGGTACAGAACAACAGAAGCAGCACTGCTAATTCCATAGCGACGTCGTATGCCGCCCGAGCACCACGCGGCGCTCCCTTCCGGGAGTTGCCCACCGGGCCCGTGTCTCCCGTGACCCAGTAGTGAGGAGACCAGTGCCGGGGGCACGATTGCGTCCGCCAGGGTCACCGAAGCGGGCGATGCTGGAAGGAAACCGTGTGAGCCGGATCTCGGTCCGGGGATTCGCAGTGGCCTCGGCCACCGCGGTCACCGCCGTCGGAAGCGTCGTGGGCGTGGCATCGGGCAGTGTTGCCCAGCCGAACAACGACGCCGAGGCTACGGCAGCCGACACCACGCTCCTCGCTGACCTGCCCGCCGGGCAGCAGGCCCAGGTGCAGACCGCGTCCCTGACGCAGCAGGCCGACGCCGTGGCGATCCAGGCCGACGCGAGCGCCAAGAAGGACGCCGAGCAGGCGGCCCGGGTGGCCGCGGCCAAGACCGCCCAGGCCAAGAAGGCCGAAGCGGAGAAGGCGGCCAAGGAGGCCAAGGAGCGCGCCGAGGCGAAGACGACGGCCAGCCGTTCGTCCTCCAGCTTCCCGGTCCAGAGCTCGTACACCGTGGCGCAGATCCAGGCGATGGCGCAGCAGATGGTGGCCAGCGGCCAGTACCAGTGCTTCAGCAACATCGTGGACCACGAGTCCAGCTGGAACTACCAGGTGGTCAACGCCTCCTCCGGTGCCTTCGGTCTCTTCCAGGCGCTGCCCGGCTCCAAGATGGCGTCCGCCGGCGCCGACTGGCAGACCAACCCGGCCACGCAGATCAAGTGGGGCCTGAACTACATGAACTCCCGGTACGGCAGCCCTTGTGAGGCCTGGACGTTCTGGCAGGCGAACCACTGGTACTAGGCGCTCCGCTGGGGTGCGGCCGACAAGACGCCTCGCGGTCCGTGGTTCGCCGCGGGCCGAGGGTGGCTGGTCGCGCAGTTCCCCGCGCCCCTGAAAAGCGAAAAGACAAAGACGGGCGCGTTGTAGTGAGCCCCTCTCAACCCTTTGGCAGCCCCTCCCCGTCCTAGGGGGAGGGGCTGTTGCCCTGTACGGTCGGACCGGACGACTCCAGGGGGGAGTGGTGGGGAGAGGGCGGATCATGTCGAGCGTGCCTGAGTGGCTCGGCCGTATCGGTGCCGGACTGACCGAGATGGGCGAGCGGCTGGACGAACGCCGGGCCGAGGTGGAGCGGGAGCACGCCGACCCGGCGCCACCCCCTCCGGTCGTGCCCGCCCCGGCCCCCGCCCCCGTCCCGCAGGCCCCCGCGCCCGTCCGCAAGCCGCTGCCGCGCCCCGATCCCGTGACCGCGGTCCCCTGGGGCGTGCGGGTCGCCGCCGAGGCCAGCTGGCGGCTGCTGGTGCTGGCCGGTGCCGTCTGGATGCTGATGCGGGTCATCAGCGCCGTCCAACTGGTCGTCTTCGCCTTCGTCATCGCCCTGCTGATCACCGCCCTGCTCCAGCCCACGGTCGCCCGGCTGCGCCGCTACGGCGTGCCGCGCGGCCTCGCCACCACGCTCACCGCCATCTCCGGGTTCGTGGTGATCGGCCTGATGGGCTGGTTCGTGACCTGGCAGGTCATGGAGAACATCGACACGCTCTCCGACCAGATCCAGAGCGGCATCGACGATCTGCGCAACTGGCTGCTGAAGAGCCCCTTCCACGTCACCGACAAGCAGATCAACCAGATCGCCAAGAACCTCCGCGAGGCGATCGGCGCCAACACCGACCAGATCACGTCGTTCGGCCTGGAGGGCGTCCAGGTCGTCGTGGAGGCCCTCACCGGCATCCTGCTGGTCTTCTTCTCGACGCTCTTCCTGCTGTACGACGGGGACCGCATCTGGCGCTGGTTCCTGAAGCTGGTGCCCGCCGCCGCCCGCGAGGGTGTGGCCGGCGCCGGCCCGCGCGCCTGGCGCACGCTCACGGCCTACGTCCGGGGTACCGTCCTGGTCGCCCTCATCGACGCCATCTTCATCGGCATCGGCATCTACTTCCTGCATGTCCCGATGGCCGTGCCGCTGGCCGTCTTCATCTTCCTGTTCTCGTTCATCCCGCTGGTCGGCGCCGTCGCCTCCGGCGCGCTGGCGGTGATCGTGGCACTGGTCACCCAGGGCGTCGTCACCGCGGTGCTGACCCTGGCGGTGGTGCTCGCGGTCCAGCAGATCGAGGGCCACATCCTCCAGCCGTTCATCCTCGGCCGGGCGGTCCGCGTCCACCCTCTCGCCGTGGTCCTCACGGTCACGGCCGGCAGCCTGGTGGCGGGCCTGGGCGGCGCGGTGGTGGCGGTACCGCTGGTGGCGGTCGCCAACACGGTGGTCAGCTACCTCCACCAGTACTCGAACGAGCGATACGCGACCACCGACCCCGCCGCCCCAGACCAGCCCCACGAACCGCCCCCTCCCACCCCCGACGAAACCGATCAGCCACACTCTTCGGGCCGTCCGGCACTTGACGAAGCTGATTAGCCACACTCTTCGGCCGGTCCGCACGCGACGACAGCGATCAGCCACACCCTCCAGCCCGTCCGGCGTTTGAGGACGGCGATCAGCCATAGCAATCAGCCCGTCCGGCACTTGACGACGGCGATCAGCCATAGCAATCAGCCTGTCCGGCGTTTGAGGACGAGGCCGTTCAGGCCGAACGGGGGGTCTGGGGGCGCAGCCCCCAGGAGTGCGGGAGTCGCCGCCCACGGGAGGTGAGCAGGGTTCCCGGAGTCACGGCGCCTACTCCACCCCGGCCAGGACGGCTTCGGCCTCCAGCGTGACACCCCACCACCGATGCGATCTCGAACGCCTCCTGGATCACCTCCCGGTCGACCCCGGCCCTGCGCAGCACCCGCTCGTGGGAGTCCAGGCACATCCCGCAGTTCGAACCCGGGGAACCTGTCACCGACAGTGAGTCCACACTCTCCTTGCAGCGCGGAGCGACCCCGGATCGCGGGGCCTGCTCCGACGGGTTGGACGCCGCTGATCGCGGCACAAGGTGCATTGATTCCTGAAATAGCTACACTCGGCAGGGTTGATCGGAGGTGGCTATTAGTGGCTCTGGGTAATCCCCTGGGGAGCGGCGCCGCGGGCAAGCGGCGGCAGCCCAGTCTCGCGCAGCTGCGTGCCTTCGCCGCGGTCGCCGAGCACCTGCACTTCCGGGACGCGGCGGCCGCGATAGGCATGAGCCAGCCCGCCCTGTCGGGGTCGGTCGCCGCGCTGGAGGAGACGCTCGGCGTCACGCTCCTGGAGCGCACCACCCGCAAGGTGCTGCTCTCGCCCGCCGGCGCGCGGCTCGCCGTACGGGCGCGCGCGGTGCTGGACGAGGTGCAGGCGCTGCTGGCGGAGGCCGAGGCGGTGCGGGCGCCGTTCACCGGCGTGCTGCGGCTCGGGGTGATCCCCACCGTCGCGCCGTATCTGCTGCCGACCGTCCTCGGCCTGGTCCACGACCGCTATCCGGACCTCGACCTCCAGGTCCACGAGGAGCAGACCGCCAGCCTCCTGGACGGGCTCACCGCCGGCCGCCTCGACCTGCTGCTGCTCGCGGTCCCGCTGGGCATCCCCGGTGTCGTCGAACTCCCCCTGTTCGACGAGGACTTCGTGCTCGTCACGCCGCTCGGCCACCCGCTCGGCGGCCGCAGCGGCATCGCCCGCGAGGCGCTCAGGGAGCTCAACCTGCTGCTCCTGGACGAGGGACACTGCCTGCGCGACCAGGCCCTCGACATCTGCCGGGAGGCGGGACGGGAGGACGTCCCGGTGACCACCACGGCCGCCGGCCTCGCCACCCTCGTGCAGCTGGTGGCCGGCGGGCTCGGCTGCACCCTGCTGCCGCACACCGCCGTCAGGGTCGAGACCAGCCGCAGCGAGCAGCTGCGCACCGGCTCCTTCGCGGAGCCCGCCCCGAGCCGCCGGGTGGCCCTCGCGATGCGCGCCGGGGCGGCGCGCGGCGCCGAGTACCGGGAGCTGGCGGCCGCGTTGCGCGAGGCGCTGCGGCCGCTGCCCGTCCGGGTCCTCGGCGCCGGGTCCTGACCTCGGACCTGCTATTCGGTGCGCAGCCCGTCCGGGCGCATCAGCCGCAGCAGCGCCGGCAGGCTGAGCAGGGTCACGGCGAGGACGATCGCCGCGCCGACCCCGGTCATCGACAGCACGCTCGGCCAGTCCACGCGCAGCGGTACGGCCGTCATCTTCATCAGCACCCCGCCGAGCGTCAGCCCGACCGTCATGGCCAGCAGCAGCCCCAGGGCGATGGGGATCGCCGTCTGCCAGAGCACGGACAGGGTGAGCGTACGGCGCCGGGTGCCGAAGGCGATCAGCGACGACAGCAGCTTCTTGCGCTCCCGCAGCTGCTCCAGCTGGGAGACCAGCAGGCTCGCCCCGATGAGGGCGAGGACGGCGGCGGCACCCGCGAACAGGCCGGTACGGATGGCGCCGTAGCGGGTGGAGCGCTCGGTCGACTGCCAGATCGACACGTCGGCGAGCACGTCGACCGCCTGGACGGTGGTCCGTATCTCCTCGGTGGCCTCCGGTTCCGGGACCTTCGGGTCCAGCATGACGTAGACACTGCTGCCGAGGCTGGGCCGGGCCTTGGCCGGCAGGGCGGACGGCGTGACCAGCAGGCCCGTCAGGTCGCCGCGCAGGGCGTCCTTGCGGACCTGTGCGCGCCCGAGCTCGGCCGGCAGGGTCCAGCGGGCCTCGGCCCCCTTCGTGTTGCCGGGGTAGCTGGGGTCGACCCAGACCGTGTGCCCCGGTGTCATCAGCTTGCGGGAGGCGGCATCGGTGAACGCGCCACTGGAGACGAAGGCGTCACCCTCGTGGCAGGAGGAGATCCTGGCCAGTTCCCGCAGGGCCGCGCAGTCGCCGACCATGATCTGGATGGTGTCCTCGGTGGTCTCGGGCCGGGCCCCGAACGAGGTCTCCGACAGCGTCACGGTCCGCCGTACGCCCCGGGTCGCGCGCAGGGCGCGGACGGTGGCGTCCGGGGTGGTGGCGGCGCGCAGGTCGACCTCCAGCTGGGTGCGGGACGGGTCCTTCCCGGTCGACTTGGTGTAGTCCGCGTCGACGCCGGCGAACAGCATCTGGAGCGCGATCGCCCCGGCCACCGCCACCGCGATGCCGTTCACCATCCGGGCCGCCGTACCGCTGCTCAACTGGAGCCTGCGGACCGCCAGCTGCCAGGAGACCGGGCCGCCGTCGAGGCGGCCGACGGCCCGCTCCACCAGCCAGGGCAGCAGGGCGGTGATGCCGACCAGCAGGGCCAGCACGCCGAAGGTCACCAGATAGGGGTTGAAGTCGCCGCCGCCGTTGCCCTTCCCGATCATCGGGGTGAGCATCAGCAGGCCGAGCAGCGGCAGCAGCAGCCGCCACCACAGCCGGCGCCGCCCGGGTCCGGACGTGCGCACCACGCCCAGCGGTTCGATGACGACCCGGCGCAGCGAGAACAGGGTGACCAGCACGGCGGTCGCCGGGACCGCGAGGGCCACCAGCAGCGCCAGGACGGGCGACGGGGTGAGGTAGTCCGGGAAGATGCTGACGTCGAACAGCTCGATCGACGAGGCGAGCTGGGCACCGGCCAGGAAGAAGCCGACGCCGAACACCAGCCCCAGCACGGAGCCCGCGAGCGCCTCGCCCGCCGCGATCCGCCGGGCCGTCCCGCCGTCGCAGCCGATCAGGCGCAGGGCCGCGAGCCGCCGGTCGCGCTGCTCGCCGCCGAACCGCACCGCGGTGGCGACGAAGATGGCGACCGGGGTGAGCAGTACCACGAACACCATCAGGACGAGCAGCAGCAGGACCGGGTCCAGCGGTTCGGACCCCTGGGAGGTGGTGTCCCCGAAGCGGTCGATCCGCTCCACGTTGCCCTTGCCGAGCAGCGGGACCAGCTTCTCGGAGCCCGCGTAGTAGGCGAGTTCGCGCGAGCCGATGAGCCCGGACTCCCCGATGGTGCCGACGACCTTGCCGGGCAGCCGCTCGCGCAGCAGCGCGGTGCCGGGGGACCTCAGCAGGTCGGCCAGCGCGGGGGAGACGTACATCTCGCCCGCGGCCGGGAGCCGGTCGATGCCCGGCGGCAGGGGCGCCTTGGCGCCCTCCGGCTGGAGCAGCCGGCCGCGCACGTCCTTGGAGTGCCAGACGGTGTCGGTGTGGGCGACCACGATGGTGTCGTCGGCCGGCTTGATGTCCGTGGAGGAGAACGAGTAGTCCTGCCGGGCGGCCTCGTGCGCGTGCCGGGTGTCCAGGATGCTGGGCATCGCCGCCGTGAGCAGCAGCAGCGCCACCCCGAGCCCGACGCCGACGCCCGTCAGCAGGGCCCGGACCCAGCCCTCGCGTCCGCCGGTGAAGGCGAACCGCGTTCCCATGGCCAGGTCCCCGGCCCAGCGCCGTGCGCTCATACGGCCCGCTCCATGTCCCGGGACCTGCCGTCCCGTACGACGATCTCGCGGTCGGAGTAGGCGGCCACCCGTGCCTCGTGCGTGACGAGGACGACGGCCGCGTTGGTGGAGCGGGCGGCGTCCGTCAGCAGTTCCATCACCCGCTCGCCGTTGAGCGAGTCGAGCGCGCCGGTCGGCTCGTCCGCGAACAGCACCCGCGGCCCGGTCACCAGCGAGCGGGCCACCGCGACCCGCTGCCCCTGACCGCCGGAGACCTCGCCGGGCCGCTTCTTGGCGAGGTCGTCGACCTCCAGGCGCTGCATCCAGCCCAGCGCGGTCTTCTCGGCCTCCTTGCGGGAGGTGCCGTTCAGCCGCAGCGGCAGCGCGACGTTCTCCACGCAGGTCAGTTCGGGGACCAGCTGCCCGAACTGGAAGACGAACCCGAACTCGCTGCGGCGCAGCGAGCTGCGCTCGGCGTCGTTCATGGTCGCCATCTCCCGGCCGGCGTACCGGATCGACCCGGAGTCGGGCGGCACGATCCCGGCGAGGCAGTGCAGCAGCGTCGACTTGCCGGACCCGGAGGGGCCCATCACGGCGACGACCTCACCCGGATGTATGGAGAACCCGGCCCCGTCGAGGGCGACGGTCGGGCCGTAGGCCTTGCGCAGGTCCTCGGCGGTGAGCAGCGAACCGGCCGGTGCGGCGGGGGCGTTCACCTGGCCACCTCCACCCGGAGCTTGTCGAGCCGTGCCGCGGTCAGCTCCAGCCAGCGCAGGTCCGCCTCCAGGTGGAACAGCGCGTGGTCGCAGACGAGCTGGTCGGCGAGGTCGCCGTGGCGCTTGCGGTCGGTGAGGATGCGCATGCTGCGCAGGTGCTCGGAGCGCTGGTTGTCGAGGATGTCGCCGGCGTCGCGGTGCGTCAGCAGCGCGAGCACGACCTTGGTGTACAGGGTCGACTGGAGGTACTCGGCCGGCTTCTCCGGCGTCGCCAGCCACTGCTCGACGTCGGTGATCCCGGCGTCGGTGATGGCGTACCGCTTGCGCTCGGGTCCGCCGCCGGCCTCGATGCCGTCGACTTCCACGAGCCCGTTCTTCAGCAGCCGGGACATCGTCGAGTAGACCTGGCCGTAGTGCAGCGGCCGGTCGTGACCGAACTTCTCGTCGAAGGCCCGCTTCAGGTCGTAACCGTGGCGCGGGCCGGACTCCAGGAGCCCCAGGAGGGTGTGACCGATGGACATGCCGAGCACTCTACACACGGTGTATACGCAGTGTGTATACATGCCGTGTGCGGGGCCTGGCCCACCGTGCGGACATGCAGGTGGGAGCTGATTGTCACGGTTCTGCGACAGGCGTGACGTCCGGCGCCCGGCGCCCGGCGCCGGTCACTCCGGGGCGGGCCCGTGGGCGGTGTCGTGGGGAGGGCGGCCGCGGCGCGGCAGGGGGCCCGGGGCCTCGGGCAGTCGTCCCGCGTCGGCCAGCGCCTGCCGCAGCAGGAACTCGATCTGCGCGTTGGCCGACCGGAGCTCGTCCCCGGCCCACCGTGTCAACGCCTCGTACACCGCCGGGTCCAGCCGCAGCGGCACCTGCTTGCGCCGCCGTGACGAGGCGTCGGATGCGGGCATGGGCACCTCCGGGCAGTGCGGTCCTGTTTGTGGTCGGTCCTGCCGTTTTCGGTCCTACCCGAACGTATCCAAGTGATATCACTTAACCGCACCGGGCAACCCTGCCTCTTCTCCGCTCGTCGGTTCCGTTGGACGGGGTGCTGATTGTCACGTCCGAAAAGGGGCAGATCGTGCGCGCTTCGTCATAGAGAGCGGTGTTAGCTTTCTGGACTGACCTGAGCCACGTACCTGTGTGACACCCGTACACACGTGTGACAGCCGAGACGAAGCGGAGCAGACGGACTCATGGGACGAGCGGACGAGAGAAGAGCGCGACAGCGTGGCGGCCGCCGCGCCGCGCCGCGGCACCGCACGTCCGAGCAGGCCGAGCCCGGCACGCCGACGGCGGCGGAGGGCGGGACCACCACGGTGGTCGAGTCCCCGGACGACTCCGCGGCCGAGGGCGCCACCCGCGCGGAGCGCCGCCGGGCCGCCGGCCGGAAACCCGGCAAGCCCGGTCCGCCGGGGAAGCCCGGTGCGCCCGGCAAGCCCGCCAAGGGCCGGATACGCAGGCTGTTCACCTGGAAGAAGATGCTCGGCGCCTTCCTCACCTGCTGCTTGCTCGGCATCGGCGCCTTCATCGCGCTGTACATGACGGTCAGCATCCCCGCGGGCAACGCGCTCGCCCAGACGCAGAGCAACGTCTACAAGTACAGCGACGGCTCGGTCCTGGCCCGCAAGGGCACCGTCAACCGCGAGATAGTCGACCTCTCCAAGGTCCCGAAGGACGTCCAGCACACCTTCGTCGCGGCGGAGAACAAGGGCTTCTACGGCGACAACGGCATCGACCTCAGGGGCATGGCCCGCGGCCTCTACAACACGGCGCGCGGCCGCGGCACCCAGGGCGGGTCGACGATCACCCAGCAGTACGTCAAGAACTACTACCTGGACCAGGACCAGACCGTCACGCGCAAGCTGAAGGAACTGGTCATCTCGCTGAAGGTGGACCGCGAGAAGTCCAAGGACTACATCCTCGCGGGCTACATCAACACCAGCTACTACGGCCGCGGCGCCTACGGCATCCAGGCCGCCGCCCAGGCCTACTACCGCGTCGACGCCGAGAAGCTCTCGGTCCAGCAGGGCGCCTATCTGGCCGCGCTGCTCCAGGCGCCCAGCCAGTACGACTGGGCGGTGGCGGGCCCCATCGGCAAGAAGCTGGTGAAGGCACGCTGGAACTACGTCCTGGACAACATGGTCGGCCAGGGCTGGCTGGACAAGACCAAGCGTGACGCCATGACGTTCCCGATCCCCAAGGAGCCGAAGGCCGCCTCCGGTCTGGAGGGCCAGAAGGGCTACCTGGTCGAACTGGCCAACACCCAGCTGGAGAACCAGCTGATGAAGTCGCAGGGCGTCACCCGGTCCGAGGCGGAGGCGCTGGTCGTCGACCAGGGCTGGACGATCACCCTGAACATCGACCCGAAGAAGCAGACCAAGCTGGAGGCGGCCGTCAAGAGCCAGCTCACCAGCAAGCTGGACGGCAAGAAGCGCAAGGTCGACAAGAACGTCCAGGCCGGCGCCGTCTCCGTCGACCCCAAGACCGGCAAGATCGTCGCCCTGTACGGCGGCGTGGACTACTACAAGCACTACACCGACAACGCCACCCGCGCCGACTACCAGCCGGCGTCCACCTTCAAGCCGATCATCCTCGCCGCCGCGCTCGACCAGGACGCCAAGACGCAGAACGGCAAGGACATCAACGCCAACACGATCTACGACGGCACCAGCGGCCGTCCGGTCAAGGGCAGCGACATCGCCTTCTCGCCGCCGAACGAGGACGACGCCGACTACGGCAACATCACCGTGCAGACGGCCATGAACAAGTCCGTCAACTCGGTGTTCGCGCAGATGGGCGTGGACGTCGGCATGAAGAACGTGCTGAAGACCGCCGACGACCTCGGTCTGGACACCGAGAACCTCCAGGCGGTGCCCGCGATGACCCTGGGCAGCATGGGCGCGAGCCCGCTGGAGATGGCCGGGGTGTACGCCACGCTGGACAACCACGGCCAGAAGGTCACCCCGACCATCCTCGCGTCGGCGGAGAAGACCGGCCGCCAGGTCGACCTGCCGGACCCGATCGGCGACCAGGTGGTCAGCCAGGAGGCGGCCGACCAGGTCACCTCGGTGCTGACCGGCGTGGTCGACGACGGTACGGCCAAGGTGTCGGTGGCCCAGAACCCGCTGCGCAAGGGCCAGGAGGTGGCCGGCAAGACGGGTACGTCCGACAGCAACAAGTCGGCCTGGTTCACCGGCTACACGCCCGACCTGGTGACGTCGGTCGGCCTGTTCGGCGAGGACGCCAAGTCCCACGCCCAGGTCTCCCTCACCGGCGCGACGGGCCTGATTCCCGGCACCGGCCGTATCAACGGTGGCGGTTACCCGGCGCAGATCTGGGCGGCCTACACCTTCGGCGTCACGAAGAAGGCCAAGTTCGACCTGAACACCGATCTGGGCGCGGCCGTGCAGCCGACGGAGACGCCGAGCCAGAGCGCGAGCCCGTCCGAGACGCCCTCGCAGACCCCGAGCTCGACCCCGACGAAGTCGGCGACCCCGTCGCAGACCCCGTCCCAGACCCCGAGCTCGACCCCGACGAAGTCCCCGTCCCCGACGACCAGCGCCCCGTCGACCCCGGCGGAGTCCCCGACGGACGGCAACACGGACAATCCGCTGGATCCGGGGGACGATCAGTAGTCGCCCGGGTGCGGGTGCGCGGGGGCTGAGCGCGCAGTTCCCCGCGCCCCTACGGGGCGCTTGTGAGGGGCGCGGGGAACTGCGCGACCAGCCACAGCCGGTCCGCAGGTCCCCGACGACCTCAAGCTCTCCGGCGCTATCGGTTGAGCTCGAACCAGACGACCTTCCCGGTGCTCAACCGGGTCGCCCCCCACCGCCGCGCCAGCCGGTTCACGAGATACAGCCCCCGGCCGCCCTCGTCCGTCGCCCGCGCCTGCCGCAGCCGCGGCAGCTGCGGCACGTCGTCGCCGACCTCGCAGCGCAGCACATCCGTCCGCAGCAGCCGCAACGTCACCGGCCGCGACGCGTACCGCACCGCGTTCGTGACGACCTCGCTGACCAACAGCTCGACGGAGTCGGTCAGTTCCTCAAGGCCCCAGCGGGCCAGCGCCCTGCGCGCCAGCCGCCTGGCGCGCCCCGGCGCCGCGTCCTCCGGCTCCAGGAACCAGTACGCCACATCGCTCGGCGCGATCCCGTCGAAGCGGGCCGCGAGCAGCGCGATGTCGTCGTCCCGGTCACCCGGCCCGAGCATGTCGAGCACCTCGTCGCACAGTGCTTCCAGGGGCGGCGGATGGTCCGGCCCGGTCAGCTGCGCGGTCGCGGCGAGCTTCTCCCGCAGCTGCTCTATGCCGGTCCACACGTCCCGCAGCCGGGACTCCACGAGACCGTCGGTGTACAGCAGCAGCGTCGCCCCGGCCGGCGCGTCCAGCTCCACCGCCTCGAAGTCGACCCCGCCGACGCCGATCGGCGCCCCGGCCGGCACCCGCAGCACCTCGGCGTGCCCGCCCAGGTGCAGCAGCACCGGCGGCGGATGGCCGGCGTTGGCGATGGTGATGCGGTGCGACACCGGGTCGTAGACCGCGTACAGGCAGGTCGCCATCCGGTCGCTGCCGAGCCGCTGGGCCTGTTCGTCGAGATGGTGCAGGACCTCCTGCGGGGGCAGGTCGAGACCGGCGAGGGTCTGCGCGGTCGTCCGCAGCTGGCCCATGATCGCCGCCGAGGTCATCGAGTGGCCCATGACGTCGCCCACGACCAGCGCCACCCGGCTGCCCGGCAGCGGGATCGCGTCGTACCAGTCGCCGCCCACCCGCGCGGTCTCCGCGGCCGGCAGATAGCGCGAGGCGAGCCGTACACCCGTCGCGCTCGGCAGGTTCTCCGGCAGCATGGTCCGCTGCAGCTCGTCGGCGATGTAGGCCTCCCGGCCGTACAGCACCGCCTTGTCGATGCCCAGCGCGCTGTGCGTGGCCAGCTGGGCGGCGACCAGCAGGTCGTCGGCCTCGAACGCGAGCCGCTCCGGGCGGCGCAGGAACAGGGCCGCGCCGATCACCCGGCGCCGGCCGCGCAGCGGGGCGAGGATCGCGTGCTGGGCGCCGGGCACGAGGGACTCGTTGCCCTCGCCGAGGAGTTCGGGGAGGGCGGCGCGGGCGGCCGGGGAGTCGGCGAACACCGGCCGTACGCCCCGCAGCACCTCGTTGAGCGCGCCGCCCGGCCGTACCTCGCAGAGTTCCGCGGTGAGCGCGGCCAGGCCGATGTCGACCGGATCCGGTTCCGGGACCGGCACCGGCAGGAAACCGCCGTCGGTGTCCCGCTCCTCCGGGATCCGGTCGGTGCGGCGCAGCCGCAGCACCACCGGGCCGACCGGCCGCTCGTCGCCGACCGGCAGCGGGTCGCGCAGATAGACCAGGATCGCGTCCGAGAAGGTCGGCACGGTCGCCCGGCACAGCCCCATCACGATCTCGTCCAGGTCGATGCCCCGGGCGATCCGCCGGGTCGCGGCGCCCACGAAGCGCAGCCGGTCGCCGTCCCGGCGCATCGGCATCGGCCGGCCGGGCGGCAGCCCGCGTCCGCTCCGGCGCTCCTGCGCGGCCACCGCCCGCTCCGGGTCGGCGCCGGGCTGTGGCGGGATGCCCTCCGGGGTGGGGCGCGGCCGGTGCGGATCGGGCTCAGCGCTGGTGGGCTGGGCGTGCTCGGGGCCGTTGACGGAGTGCTCCTTGGACGTGCTGGTACCGGGACCGGAGGGCGTCTCGCCCGCACGGGCCTGTGCCGGTAAGGCGGTGCCGCCCCGTGGGCAGGGCTGCGGTTGCGCCTGTGTCTGTGACTGCGGGGAACGCAGGAGCGCCCCGCGGGCCTCCGCGGGGTCGACGCCCGGCTGTGGGCGTTCGTAGGAGGTGGGGTGCTCCGTCACGCGTGTCGAATCCGTCCGTCCGGGGCTGCGCGCCGGGCGCGCAGGTGGTCCCGCCGAAGTGCCGATACCCGGATTACGTGTCCCAGGAACGGAATTTCGGCGTGGCTGGAGGCTGTTCCTGTGCCACCGGCGGACGATCTGCGGCCCGCGCACCGTTCGCCGGTGTTGCCCTCGTACCCCTCGCTCACGTCCTGCCGCCCCTCGGTGACGTTCGGTCAAGCCTGGCGCAAGCGCCGGGAGTTGTGCTCACGCTTCCTTGCGGAGGACGATCCTACGGTTGTGCACCCGGGGCGCATCAAGGGTCTCATGAGGACACGTGCGCGGACGTACGGTCCCAGTCCTCCGGCAGTGACGGTACCGCCCAGGACGGGTCCGGGCGCCAGTGCTGCCAGCCGTCCGAGAAAGGCGCCTGCCAGGCCTCGACGGCGGCCACCGCGGCGAGGCCCGCTGTGCGTACCGTAGCGGCCGTCTCCGCGGCCAGCAGCCCGTCCCGCTGCGCCTGCGCGAACTCGTCCTCGTCGAGCCAGTACCAACTGCGGTCCGGGTGGACGGAGATGTCCAGAAAGTAGTCTTCCGAGTCCACCCCGCCGCCCCAACGGATCAGCGGCTGCTCAAGGTTGACGTACCAGTTCTTGAACTCCCAGCCCGGCTCCCAGAACAGCCACACCGACCAGGGCTCGCCGGGCCTGGCCAGCTTCAGCACACCCGTGCCGAGCCAGTGGCCGTGCGCGACCGACCGCGGTTTGGTGTACCGGGACTCCAGCGGCTCCTCGCGCACCGACGAGCCGTCGGCGAGCACGGGCTTGACGCACTCGGTGCCGGGGGCCAGCCAGACGGCGAGCAGTTCCTCGTCGTCCCGGACGACGGTGACGGGGCGCGCGATGTGGAAGCCGTCCCCGGCGTTCTCCCGGTACCGCCACAGGATCTGGCTCCCCGGTGTCCAGAAACCGGTCCCGTTTCCGGTCGCACCGCCCGTTTCCCCGCGCTTCACGCGTCTCACCGCTCCACCGTCTGCCATGCACAGATATTAGGTGCCACAGGCATACGACGCTGCGGCGGACGTCACGGTTCTGGCCGGGCGGCGCGAAACGTTCGCGGGCGGTTACGGACGTGTCATCCGCAGGACATCCAGCGCCTCGTCCAGCTGTTCGACGGTCAGGTCGCCGCGTTCGACGTACCCGCCCTCGACGACCACCTGGCGGATCGTCTTCCGCTCCGCCAGCGCCTTCTTGGCGACCTTGGCGGCCTCCTCGTACCCGATGTACCTGTTGAGCGGGGTGACCACGGACGGCGACGACTCGGCGTACTCCCGGGCCCGCTCGCGGTGCGCGGTGATCCCGTCCACGGTGCGGTCGGCGAGCAGCCGCGAGACGTTGGCCAGCAGCCGGACCGACTCCAGCACGTTCTTCGCGATGACCGGCAGCATCACGTTGAGCTCGAAGTTCCCGGCGGCGCCGGCCACGGCGATCGTCTGGTCGTTCCCGATCACCTGGGCGGCGACCATCAGCACGGCTTCCGGAACGACCGGGTTGACCTTCCCCGGCATGATCGAGGACCCCGGCTGCAGATCCGGCAGCGCGATCTCGGCGAGCCCGGTCCGCGGCCCCGAGGACATCCACCGCAGATCATTCGCGATCTTCGTCAGCCCGACCGCGATGGTCCGCAGCTGCCCGCTGGTCTCCACGATCCCGTCCCGGGCGCCCTGTGCCTCGAAGTGGTCGCGCGCCTCCGTGAACGGCAGCCCGGTGACCCGGGCGACCTCCTCGATCACGGCGGCGGAGAACCCGGGCGGCGTGTTGATCCCGGTGCCCACCGCCGTCCCCCCGAGCGGCAGCTCCGCCAGCCGGGGCAGCGAGGCCCGCAGCCGCTCCACGCCGTACCGCACCTGCGCCGCGTACCCGCCGAACTCCTGCCCCAGGGTCACGGGCGTGGCATCCATCAGATGCGTCCGCCCGGACTTCACCACATCCGCGAACTCCTCGGACTTCCGGGCCAGCGAGTCGGCGAGGTGCTCCAGGGCCGGAATCAGATCCCGGGTGACGGCGGCGGTCGCGGCGATGTGGATGGACGACGGGAAGACGTCGTTGGAGGACTGCGAGGCGTTCACATGGTCGTTGGGGTGGACGTCCCGCCCCAGCCGCTCGGTCGCCAGCGTCGCGATGACCTCGTTGGCGTTCATGTTCGACGACGTCCCCGACCCGGTCTGGAACACGTCCACCGGGAAGTGCTCGTCCCACTTGCCGTCGGCGACCTCCCCGGCCGCCTCCTGGACCGCCCGTGCGACGTCCTCGTCCACCACCCCCAGCGCGGCGTTCACCTTGGCCGCCGCGCCCTTGATCCGGGCCAGCGCCTCGATGTGCGCGCGCTCGATCCGCTGCCCGGAGACGGGGAAGTTCTCGACGGCGCGCTGGGTCTGGGCCCGCCACTTCGCGTGCGCGGGCACCCGGACGTCACCCATGGAGTCGTGTTCGATGCGGTAGTCGCTCATGTCCTTGTCAGCGACCGGGGCACGACGGTTGTTCCGGACGTGGCCGGTGCCTGCTGCATTGGCACCACAGCCGTCACCGGGTCGGGGGACGCCGCCTTCGCTCACCGAGCCGCACATCGTCGGCAAATGTGACGATCACCCCAAGGTGGCAGGGCGATTCCCCGCCGCCACCACGGCTGGCAGGAGGACCAACCGATGAACTTCACTCCCAAGAGCCTGCTCGGCGCCATCGCGGCGGTGTCCATAGGCGCGACGACCCTGCTGGGCATGGGAGCCGGCCCCGCCGCCGCCAACGGCAGAGTCCACTGCGACCGCGCGGAACGGCCCGTCTGGAGCGGCGACCCGAGCCGGAACATGACCGCCCACGGCTGCACCCTGCCGTCCACCGAGCGCCGCTGGTACCGCGTCGAGGTCGAGAACCTGACAGAACCCCACCACAACACGGAGTACCTGAACGGTCCGGTCGACCACACCGGGAAACTCCACGACAGAACCATCAAGTGCATGGGCTACACCACCGACGCCCACACGGTGAACTGGTTCGGCTGCGTACCCCACTGACACCGACCGACAGGTCACCCGGACTGACACCGACCGACAGGTCACCCGGACTGACACCGGCCGACAGGTCACCCGGCTTTTTTCAGCCCGTCCGGCGTTCAGGTTGTCTTTCAGCCCGTCCGGCGCTTGAGGACACCTTCCGTCCGAGGGCGACAGCCGCCCCCGCACCCCCACTCTTTTCAGCCTGTCCGGCGTTTGAGGACGAGGCCGTTCAGGCCGATGCGGGGGTGCGGGGGCGGCAGCCCCCGGAGCGGGCGGTCGAAGGGGGTCCACCCCCTGGAGGACGGGACGGGCAGGGGCGGCGGGGGCGACAAGCGTCCCCGCCGCCCCCGCCGCGCTACGCCAGCCCGGGACCCCGCACCGGAATCGACGTGAACGTCGGAGCCGGAGCCGGATCCTGGAAGAAGTCGTTGCCCTTGTCGTCCACGACGACGAACGCCGGGAAGTCCTCGACCTCGATCTTCCAGACGGCCTCCATGCCGAGCTCCTCGTACTCGACGACCTCGACCTTCTTGATGCAGTCCTGGGCGAGACGCGCGGCAGGCCCGCCGATGGAGCCGAGGTAGAAGCCGCCGTGCGCGTCGCACGCGTCGGTGACCTGCTTGCTGCGGTTGCCCTTGGCGAGCATCACCTTGGAACCGCCCGCCGCCTGGAACTGCTCGACGTAGGAGTCCATCCGCCCGGCCGTGGTCGGACCGAAGGAACCGGACGCGTACCCCTCGGGGGTCTTGGCCGGGCCGGCGTAGTACACCGGGTGGTCCTTCAGGTACTGCGGCATCTCCTCACCCGCGTCCAGCCGCTCCTTGATCTTGGCGTGCGCGATGTCACGGGCGACGACCAGCGGGCCGGTGAGCGAGAGACGGGTCTTGACCGGGTACCTGGTCAACTCGGCGAGGATCTCGTCCATCGGCTGGTTGAGGTCGATGCGGACGACGTCGTCGCCGTCGGACTCCAGGTGCTCGTCCGTCGTCTCCGGCAGGAACCGCGCCGGGTCGGTCTCCAGCTGCTCCAGGAAGACGCCCTCGGCGGTGATCTTCGCGACGGCCTGCCGGTCGGCGGAGCAGGAGACGGCGATGGCGACCGGACAGGACGCGCCGTGCCGCGGCAGCCGGATCACCCGCACGTCGTGGCAGAAGTACTTGCCGCCGAACTGCGCGCCGATGCCGATCTTCTGGGTCAGCTCGAAGACCTTCTGCTCCAGGTCCTTGTCCCGGAAGCCGTGCCCGAGCTCCGAGCCCTCGGCGGGGATCTCGTCCAGGTAGTGCGCGGAAGCGTACTTGGCGGTCTTCAGCGCGTACTCGGCGCTCGTACCGCCCACCACGATCGCCAGGTGGTACGGCGGGCACGCGGCCGTCCCGAGCGAACGGATCCTGGCCTCCAGGAACTTCATCATGGAGGCCTCGTTCAGGACGGCCTTCGTCTCCTGGTACAGGAACGACTTGTTGGCGGAGCCGCCGCCCTTCGCCATGAAGAGGAACTTGTAGGCGCCGCCGTCGGTGGCGTACAGCTCGACCTGGGCCGGCAGGTTCGACCCGGTGTTCTTCTCGTCCCACATGGTGAGCGGAGCCATCTGCGAGTAGCGCAGGTTGAGCCGGGTGTAGGCGTCGAAGATGCCGTGCGAGAGGTGCTTCTCGTCCTCGCCCGAGGTGAGCACGTTCTGTCCGCGCTTGCCCATGACGATCGCCGTGCCGGTGTCCTGGCACATCGGCAGTACGCCGGCCGCCGCGATGTTCGCGTTCTTCAGCAGGTCGAGCGCGACGAACTTGTCGTTGCCCGACGCCTCCGGGTCGTCGATGATCCGGCGGAGCTGTGCGAGGTGGGCCGGGCGCAGGTAGTGCTGGATGTCGTGGATCGCCTCCTCGGCGAGCTTGCGCAGCGCCTCCGGCTCCACCCTGAGGAACGTCCGCCCGTCCGGTCCCTCGACGGTGGACACACCCTCGGAGGTCACCAGCCGGTACGGGGTGGTGTCCTCGCCCTGGGGGAGCAGATCGGTGTACGCGAACGCTGGGCGGGGCGGGGGGGAACTACTCGGCATCTCAGCCCATTCCTCACTCTGACGGACGGCCGCCCGCCGACGCTGGCGGGCGCTCTCCAGCGTAGAACCTGCCACTGACGGGGAGCCTGTGAGGTAAGGCTCAGTTCGGGGCCGTACGGGTTTTCCACAGGTCGCGACGAAGGGTAGTCGCGATCTATCGCGTTTCGGTACGCTGCTGCCGTGGACCTTCAGAAGCAGACCGTTCAGGAGCACGCCGGGGCACCGGTCGCCGAGCTGCGCGCATCGGACGCCGACCGTGACCGCATCGCCGACATCCTGCGGGAGGCCCTCGCCGAGGGGCGCCTGACCGCGGACGAGCACGCCGAGCGCGTGGAGGGGGTGCTGAACGCCAAGACGGTGGGCGAGCTGGAGGTCTTCATACGGGACCTGCCCGCGGCCCACGCCCACCCGGCCGGCCCGGCCTACACCCCGGTGCCGCCCCGGCCGACGCCCGGCTCGATCCCCGTCGAGGCGG
Organism: Streptomyces fuscichromogenes; assembly: GCF_014645815.1. GTDB lineage: Bacteria > Actinomycetota > Actinomycetes > Streptomycetales > Streptomycetaceae > Streptomyces > Streptomyces fuscichromogenes. The sequence continues at coordinate 168,254 of NZ_BMML01000021.1, forward strand.
ACAGCAACGTGGTGGCCGTCTTCAGCAGCGCCCGCCGCCGGGGGCGCTGGCGGGCCGGCCGCAGGCTGCACGCCTACGCGGTCTTCGGCTCCATCGAGATCGACCTCACCGAGGCGATCTTCGAGTACCAGCAGGTCGTCATCAAGGCGATCTCGGTCTTCGGCGACGTCCAGATCCGCGTCCCGGAGAACGTGTCGCTGCGCGGCACCGGCGGCGGCGTGCTGGGCAACTTCGAGGCGGACACACTGGATTCGGTCGACTCCGACGCGCCGGTCGTCTACATCGACGGGTGGGCCGTCCTCGGCAACGTGGAGGCGCGGCCCAAGCGCGGAAAGCTCATCGAGGACATCCTGGACCGGGTTCAGGACAAGGTCGACCGGAAGTTGCGCAAACACCTGGACCGTTGACGGTCGCGAATCACTCCTTGCCCAGCGGCCTCAGGGGTCGTGAACAAGCCGACGGGGTACGGCTGTTGAGGACGCTGTGCATAGGCCTGCGCACAGCGGGTAGGCCTTGCTGCATCGTCTCTCGCTCGCGAAGCCGTCGTCAGGAGTAGACCCGTGCTGCAACCGCCGCATTCGTCCCCGCAGGTAGCTGCCGTTCCGGCCCAGCGGGTGCCAGTGCGGGACAGGGACCAAGACGCCCCCTGGCACACCGAGGCGGTGTGCCGGCGCGACGAGGCAGGCCTGTTCTTCGCACCCTCCAAGGAGCCAACCGCCGCCCGGCTGTCCCGGGAGGAGGCGGCCAAGCGGGTCTGTGCCCGCTGCCCGGTGATGGTCGAGTGCCGCGAACACGCGCTGCTCCAGCCCGAGCCCTACGGCGTCTGGGGCGGCCTCACGGCAGCGGAACGCCGTGTGGTCCTGGCCCGCCGCAGGCGCCGCGACATGGAACTGAAGAAGGCGGCGAGGGCGGCGGCCGCCAACCGCATAGCCCAGGCAGGCTGACGAAAAGGCGCCCTCTCCGCACAGAGGGCGCCTTCGTGCTGCCCTGGGGGGGCAACGCGCCCCTCAAGGGGCGCGGGGAACTGCGCGACCAGCCCCCGCGCACCCGCAGCCGCGCACGACCGGCAGTCCCTCCTCCCCCGGGCGCTACTTCGCCTTGTCGAAATCGACCGTGCTGTAGGCGCGCAGCTTCCGCAGCCGGTGCTCGGAGTCGATCCGCCGCACCGTCCCCGACTTCGACCGCATCACGATGGACTCGGTCAGCGCGGTCTCCGACCGGTACCGCACGCCCCGCAGCAGCTCGCCGTCCGTGATGCCGGTGGCGACGAAGAACACGTTCTCCCCGGTCACCAGGTCCTCGGTGGTCAGGACCCGGTCCAGGTCGTGCCCGGCGTCGAGCGCCCGCTGCCGCTCCTCGTCGTCCTTGGGCCACAGCTTGCCCTGGATGGTCCCGCCCAGGCACTTCACCGCGCACGCCGAGATGATGCCCTCGGGCGTGCCGCCGATCCCGAGCAGCATGTCGACGCCGGTGCCCTCGCGCAGCGCGTAGATCGACCCGGCGACGTCACCGTCGGAGATCAGCTTGATGCGCGCGCCGGCCTCCCGGATCTCCTTGATGATCCCTTCGTGCCGCGGCCGGTCGAGGATGACGACGGTCACGTCCTCCGGCGTGGCCCGCTTCGCCTTGGCGACCCGCCGGATGTTGACGGAGACGGGCGCGTTGATGTCGACGAAGTCCGCCGCCTCCGGGCCCGTGACCAGCTTGTCCATGTAGAAGACGGCGGACGGGTCGAACATGGCCCCGCGCTCGGCCGCGGCCAGCACGGCGATCGCGTTGGGCATGCCCTTCGCGGTCAGCGTCGTCCCGTCGATCGGGTCGACGGCGATGTCGACCTCGGGTCCGGTGCCGTCACCGATGCGCTCCCCGTTGAAGAGCATCGGGGCCTCGTCCTTCTCGCCCTCGCCGATGACGACCACGCCGTTCATCGACACGGTGGAGACGAGGGTCCGCATCGCGCGCACCGCGGCGCCGTCGGCGCCGTTCTTGTCGCCGCGGCCCACCCAGCGTCCCGCGGCCATCGCGGCGGCTTCGGTCACCCGGACGAGCTCCAGGGCGAGGTTGCGGTCGGGGGCTTCGGAGGGGACATCGAGCTCGGACGGCAGGTGATGATGATTCTCGGTCATCGGAGCGCACCTTTCTGATACGACGACGGCCGGATGAGGGTTTCCCGTCGACTCTATCGCCAGGCTGACAAAATGAGCAGGGGACCCCACGGATGAGCGCAGCGGGCACCTGCGACGATAGGGGACGTGGCAGGCACGAACGGCAAGCAGAAGACGGTCCGGGACATGATTCTCTCCCTGGCCCTGATCGGTCTCGCGGCGGGCTTCATCTACTTCCTGGTCCCGCACGACGATCACGCTCCCGACCTCCCGAGGGTGGACTACCGGGTCGAGCTGCTGACGGCACGACGCGCGGCGAGTTACCCGGTGGCGGCGCCCGAGGGCCTGTCCGGCGGCTGGAAGGCCACCTCGGTCCGCTTCCAGGGCGAGGACGGGGACCGCTGGCACCTCGGCTACCAGACCCCCGACGGTCAGTACGTCCAGATCGAGCAGTCCACTCAGAAGCGCGCGGACTTCATCGACGACGCCAGCCAGGGTGCGTCGGCCACGAAGACGACCGAGAAGATCGGCGACCGCACCTGGACGCACTACACGGGCGGCCGCTACGACGCGCTGGTGCTGGACGGCACCTCCGGCTCGACCACGGTGGTGGCCGGCACGGCCTCCTTCACCCAGCTGACGAAGATGGCGGCGGCGCTGAAGATGTCCTGACGCGCGCGTCGCGAGGCGAACACGAGAGGCCCCCGACGCCGGGGGCCTCTCGTGGCTCTGCCTGAGCTCCGCGGCGCACTCCGCGGCGAGCTGTGCGGCGTGGCTCAGACGGTCGTGACGACGTCGTCGTAGGCCAGGCGCGGGCCGCGCGGGAACCAGGCGTCCGGGCCCGGCCTGCCGATGTTGACGACGGCGAACGGGGTGTGGTCGTCGTCCAGGAACTCCTTCTGGACGCCCGCGAAGTCGACGCCGGTCATCGGGCCGGCGGCGAGACCGGCGGCGCGGATGCCGATGATGAAGTAGGCGGCCTGGAGGGCGGCGTTCAGGGCCGCGCTGCCCTCACGCACCGCGCGGTCGCCGAAGACCGCGTCCTTGGCCTGCGGGAAGTGCGGGAAGAGCTCCGGCAGCTCCTCGTGGAACTCGTTGTCCGCGGCGAGGATCGCGACCAGCGGGGCGGTGGCGGTCTTCTTCTGGTTGCCCTCGGACATGTGCCGGACCAGGCGCTCACGGGCCTCGGGGGAGCGGACCAGGACCACGCGCAGCGGCGACTGGTTCATGGAGGTCGGACCGAACTTGATCAGGTCGTAGATCGCCTGCACCTGCTCGTCGGTCACCGGCTCGTCGGTGAAGGTGTTGGCGGTGCGGGCCTCGCGGAACAGCAGGTCCTGAGCGGTGGGGTCGAGAACGAGAGACATCTTGAACTTCCTAGAGGTCGCGTCGCGATACACATCCGGACCATGGTCCGGATAGGTTGACGGCACGACCATACGCGCGACGAGATTCAACATTCAACAAAAACCGGACCGTGGTGATCCGCCTCACACGGGCGGCGTTCCTCAGCCCTCTCCCGCCTCCTCTTCTTCCTCCTCCTCGGTGAGCGCGGCGTCCAGCCGGGCCCGCGCCCCCTCCAGCCATCGCCGGCACACCTTGGCCAGCTCCTCGCCCCGCTCCCAGAGCGCGAGGGACTCCTCGAGACTCGTTCCGCCCGCCTCCAGCCGCCGCACCGTCTCGATCAGCTCGTCCCGCGCCTGCTCGTAGGAGAGCGTCTCCTCCGTCTTGCCGCTCATGCTCATGCGCCCACCTCTCTCATCCGCCCGTACGACATGGCTCTAGCCGTCCACCCGCACCGTGAACTCCCCGTCCGCGACCCGCGCCCGCAACGCCTCGCCCGGCCCGACGTCCTCCGGGTGCCGCACCACATGGCCGTCGCCCTTCTGCAGCACGGCGTAACCGCGCCGCAGCGTGGCGGCGGGGGAGAGGGCCACCACGCGTGCGTGCGTGTGCGTCAGCTCGGAGTCGGCACGGTCGAGCAGATGCCCGAGCGTGCGCCGTGAACGGTCGACCAGCGCGGCGACGTGATCGGCCCGCTCGTCGACCATCCGGTGCGGATCCTCCATGGCCGGCCGCGCGAGCGCCTGCGCCAGCCCCCGCTCCTCCCGCGCCACGAGCCCGTCGACACACCGCCGGGCCCGGTCCCGCAGCATCCGCACCCGCTCCAGCTCCTCACCCACATCCGGTACGACCTTCTTCGCGGCGTCGGTGGGGGTGGACGCGCGCAGGTCGGCGACGTGGTCGAGCAGCGGATTGTCGGGTTCGTGCCCGATGGCGGACACCACGGGCGTACGACACCCGGCGACCGCCCGTACCAACTGCTCGTCGGAGAACGGCAGCAGATCCTCCACGCTGCCGCCACCGCGGGCGACGATGATCACATCCACCTCCTCGATCGCGTCGAGCTCCTTCACGGCCTGCACGACCTGCGGCACCGCGTGCACGCCCTGCACCGGCACGTTCCGCACCTCGAACCGCACCGCCGGCCACCGGCGCCGGGCGTTCTCCAGCACGTCCCGCTCGGCCGCCGAGGCCCGCCCGCACACCAGCCCGATCAACTGCGGCAGGAACGGCAACGGCTTCTTCCGCGCGGCGGCGAACAGCCCCTCGGCGGTCAGCGCCTTCTTGAGCATCTCCAGCCGGGCCAGCAGCTCCCCGACCCCGACCGGCCTTATCTCGGCGGCCCGCAGGGACAGCTGCCCACGCGGCGCGTACCACTCCGGTTTCGCGTGGACGACGACCCGGGCCCCCTCGCCGACCACGTCGGCGACGGCGTCGAACACCTGCCGATAACAGGTGACGCCGATCGAGATGTCGTGCGAGGGGTCCCGCAACGTCAGGAACACGACACCTGCCCCCGGCCGCCGCGAGAGCTGCGTGATCTGCCCCTCGACCCAGACGGCCCCGAGCCGGTCGATCCACCCCCCGATCAGCCGCGAGACCTCCCCCACCGGAACGGGGGCCTCGGCGGACGTGTTCATAGCCATGCGGCGAGACTAACGGCGCGCACTGACAGGACCGCCACTCACCAGCCCGTCCGGCGTTCGAGGACGAGGCCGTCCAGTCCGAAGCGGGGGTCCGGGGGCGGCATGACGCGGCCTTACGATGGGTGCCATGACCGCTTCGCCTGGCCGCCGTGTCCTGCTCGCCGCCCCCCGTGGCTACTGCGCGGGTGTGGACCGCGCCGTGATCGCCGTCGAGAAGGCCCTGGAGCAGTACGGGGCCCCGATCTATGTCCGGCACGAGATCGTCCACAACAAGTACGTCGTGCAGACCCTGGAGAGGAAGGGCGCGATCTTCGTCGAGCGGACCGAGGAGGTCCCGCCGGGGAACATCGTGATGTTCTCCGCGCACGGCGTCGCCCCCGTCGTCCACGAGGAGGCCGAGCGCGGCCGCCTCGCCACCATCGACGCCACCTGCCCGCTGGTCACCAAGGTCCACAAGGAAGCCGTCCGCTTCGCGAACGACGACTACGACATCCTCCTGATCGGCCACGAGGGCCACGAGGAGGTCATCGGCACCTCCGGCGAGGCCCCCGACCACATCCAGCTGGTCGACGGCCCGGCGGACGTCGCCAAGGTCGAGGTCCGCGACGAGTCCAAGGTCGTCTGGCTCTCCCAGACCACCCTCTCCGTGGACGAGACGATGGAGACCGTCGACGCCCTGAAGGAGAAGTTCCCGCAGCTGATCTCCCCGCCCAGCGACGACATCTGCTACGCCACGCAGAACCGCCAGCTCGCCGTGAAGCAGATGGGCGCCGAGGCCGAGCTGGTCATCGTGGTCGGCTCCCGCAACTCCTCCAACTCCAAGCGGCTGGTGGAGGTCGCCAAGCTGGCCGGCTCCCGCGACGCCTACCTGGTCGACTTCGCGAGCGAGATCGACGAGGCATGGCTGGAGGGCGTGACGACCGTCGGCGTCACCTCCGGCGCCTCCGTACCCGAGGTGCTGGTCGAGCAGGTCCTGGAGTGGCTCGCCGAGCGCGGCTACGGCGACGTCGAGATCGTCAAGGCGGCCGAGGAGTCCATCGTCTTCTCGCTCCCCAAGGAACTCCGCCGTGACCTGCGCGAAGAGGCCGCCACCCTGGTCGCCGAGCGCGGCGGCAGCGGCGCCGGGGCATGAGGTCCGTCCGTACGACGGTGTGACCGCGGCGCCGTCCGACGTCGTGACTGTCAGTCGTACGACGTAACGTGGAGCCATGCAGATCTTCGGTGTGGACATCGGTGGTTCAGGGATCAAGGGCGCTCCCGTGGACCTGGACAAGGGCGACCTGGCCCAGGAGCGGTGCAAGGTGCTCACCCCGCACCCGGCGACGCCGGACGGCGTCGCCGACGGGGTCAAGCAGGTCGTCGACCACTTCGGGTGGCGTGGCCCGGTCGGGCTCACCTTCCCGGGAGTGGTCACCGACGGCACGCACATCCGCACGGCGGCGAACGTCGACAAGAGCTGGATCGACACCGACGCGCGCACGCTGTTCAGCGAGCGGCTCGGCGGCCTCCCGGTGACCGTGGTCAACGACGCGGACGCGGCGGGCGTGGCCGAGATCGAGTTCGGCGCCGGCCGGGACCGCAAGGGCGTGGTCGTCCTGCTCACCTTCGGCACCGGCATCGGCAGCGCCCTGTTCGTCGACGGCGAGCTGGTCCCCAACACCGAGCTGGGCCACCTGGAGCTGGACGGGCACGACGCGGAGAAGAAGGCCTCCAGCAAGGCCAAGGAGGACCACGACCTCAGCTGGGAGCAGTGGGCGCAGCGGGTCGACAAGTACCTGGCGCACGTCGAGATGCTCTTCACCCCGGACCTGTTCATCATCGGCGGCGGGGTGAGCCGCAAGGCCGACAAGTTCCTGCCGTACATCGGCGGCATCAAGGCCGAGATCGTCCCGGCCCAGCTGCAGAACAACGCGGGGATCGTGGGCGCCGCGATGCGCGCGGCCCACCACGCCAGATAGCCGACGGCACCGAGGACACGGCCCGCGGGCCGGGGTCAGGCCCTGCGGCGGCGCCGGATCAGGCCCTGCGGCGGCGCCGGATCAGCCGGATCCGGCGGACGACGACGACCGCTCCGGCGATCAGCGTCCCGCCGTAGAGCCAGCCGGCCTGCGTGGACAGGGCCGTCACCAGGCCCATCACCTCGCCGAGGAAACCGCCGCCGCCGTCGTCGGCGACCGCCACCAGACCGACGGCGAAGGCGATCGGGACGACGACGGGGGCGGTCAGCAGGTCGCCCCCGCGCACCCACACCGCGGTGAGCGCGGACACCGGCAGGGACAGCACGCCGTACACGGTCAGGGACGCCCCGAAGAGCAGGTCGTCCAGGAGGCCGAGCACGAGCATCGCGGCCATGCAGAAGAGGCCGCAGCCCAGCCCCGTGAGCCGGGGGTTCGGCAGCCGAGCGGGCCCCGCCACCGGCGCCGGACGCGGCCGTCCCGGAGCGGGCCGGCGCTCGGCCGTCGCCGGCCGCCGGGTCGCCTGCGGCGGCAGCGGCGCGCGGGGGGCACCACGGCTCGGTCCGTGCTGTCGGGGTCGGGTCCTGCGTTGCTCCATCGGACCAACTTAGGTCGGTTTATGTGCCCAGTCGGGGCCCAGACACGCCGAAACCAAGCCGAAGAGCAGAGCTTGTCCAGGTGTTCGACGCGGCCGCCGGCCGAGGGCCGTGAACCCCGTAAACTGGTGGATCGGCCGGCCCGCCGGCACTGGCAGCCCCTGGCCCACTCACCCTCTCACTCCGGGAAGTCGCAACGTGTCGCTCACGATCGGAATCGTCGGCCTGCCCAATGTCGGCAAGTCGACCCTGTTCAACGCCCTGACCAAGAACGACGTGCTGGCGGCCAACTACCCGTTCGCCACGATCGAGCCCAACGTGGGTGTGGTCGGCGTCCCCGACGCCCGCCTCGCCCAGCTGGCGTCGATCTTCAAGTCGGAGCGCATCCTGCCGGCCACGGTCGACTTCGTGGACATCGCGGGCATCGTGCGCGGTGCCTCCGAGGGCGAGGGCCTGGGCAACAAGTTCCTCGCGAACATCCGTGAGTCCGACGCGATCTGCCAGGTCATCCGTGCCTTCAAGGACGAGAACGTCGTGCACGTCGACGGCAAGGTCTCGCCGAAGGACGACATCGAGACGATCAACACCGAGCTGATCCTCGCCGACCTCCAGACCATCGAGAAGGTCCTGCCGCGTCTCCAGAAGGAGTCGCGCATCAAGAAGGACGTGGCTCCCAAGGTCAAGGCGGTGGAGGAGGCCAAGGAGATCCTGGAGAAGGGCGACACGCTGTTCTCCCAGGGCATCCTCCAGGGCTCGGACCGCGCCGAGCTCCTGCACGACCTGCACCTGCTCACCACCAAGCCGTTCCTCTACGTCTTCAACGTCGACGAGGACGAGCTGACCGACGACACCTTCAAGGCCGAGCAGCGCGCCCTGGTCGCCCCCGCCGAGGCGATCTTCCTCAACGCCAAGCTGGAGCAGGACCTCGCCGAGCTCGACGAGGAGGACGCCCTGGAGCTCCTGGAGTCGGTCGGCGCCGAGGAGCCCGGCCTCGCCACCCTCGCCCGCGTCGGCTTCGACACCCTCGGCCTCCAGACCTACCTCACGGCCGGCCCCAAGGAGTCCCGCGCCTGGACCATCAAGAAGGGCGCCACGGCCCCCGAGGCGGCCGGCGTGATCCACACCGACTTCCAGAAGGGCTTCATCAAGGCCGAGGTCATCTCCTTCGCCGACCTGGTCGAAACCGGCTCGGTCCCCGAGGCCCGCGCCAAGGGCAAGGCCCGCATGGAGGGCAAGGACTACGTCATGCAGGACGGCGACGTGGTGGAGTTCCGCTTCAACGTCTAGTCGAAAGTCCGAGTGCTCGCCGGGCTTTTGGAGAGTTCAGGTCAGAAGGGGTTCGTCCGCCAGGGCGGGCCCCTTTTTCGGTGGTCTGGAGGCAACCGCCTCCCGGGGCCCGCTGGGGCGGGCCTCGATTCCGATTCGAGGCTGCGCGCGCACAGTTCCCCACACCGCTGCGCCGCCCGGAGGCCGGAGCGGAGTCACGGACCTGGGGGCACCTTGCGCATCATCGACCTGTCGTCGCCGATCGACGCGGACGGCTGGGAACCCGACCCGATCCGCCACGAGATCATGACGCCCGCGGAGGGCGCCGTGCACATGAGCGAGGAGATGAAGAAGCACTTCGCGCTGGAATTCGATCCCGCCGTACTGCCCGGGGGCGAACTGCTCTCGCTCGACACGCTGACGCTCACCAGCCACACCGGCACCCACGTGGACGCGCCCTCGCACTACGGCTCGGTCGGCGCGTACGGCACGCCCCGGAACATCGACGAGATGCCGCTGGACTGGTTCTTCCGGCCCGGCCTGCTGCTGGACGTGAGCGACGTCGGCACCGGCGTCATCGGCGTCGACCGGATCGAGGCGGAACTGGCCCGGACCGGCTGCCGGCCCGAGCCCTTCGACATCGTCCTGCTGCGTACCGGCGCGGACCGGTACGCGGGCACCCCGGACTACTTCACCCGGTTCGCCGGCCTGGACGGCCCGGCCACGGACTTCCTGCTCGACCTCGGTGTGCGGGTGATCGGAACCGATGCCTGGAGCCTCGACGCGCCGTTCGGATACATGATCGAGAAGTACCGGGAGACGGGCGACCCCGCGGTGCTGTGGCCGGCCCACTTCGCGGGGCGGCGCCGGGAGTACTGCCAGATAGAGCGGCTGAACCGGCTCGACACTCTGCCCGGACCGAGCGGCTTCCGGGTCGTCTGCTTCCCGGTGAAGATCAAACGCGGCGGAGCGGGCTGGACCCGGGCCGTGGCGCTGGTGGACGCATGAGCCGACCCGGCCACCTGCGCTCGTCCCGGCGGACGGCCGGCACCGGGCGGTTACGGCTGTTCTGCTTCCCGCACGCCGGCGCGGGGGGCTCCTGCTTCGTCCGCTGGCAGGGCGTGCTCGGGGACGTCGCCGAGATCGTGCCGGTACCGCTGCCCGGCAGGGGCGGCAGAGCCCGCGAGCCCCGCATCACCACCCCCGAGCGGCTCCTGCCCCTGCTCCTGGAACGGCTCGGGCCGCTCCTCGACCGCCCTTTCATGCTGTACGGGCACAGCCTCGGCGGCCATGTCGCGCACGCGTTCGCACAGGCGGTGGCGGCCTCGGGCCTCGCCCTGCCCGAACGCGTCGTCCTGGGCGCCGTACTGCCGCCGCACCGGCCCTCGCCGCTGCTGCCCCCCTCGCCCGCCCCGCCGTCCGACGAGGAACTGCTGGGGCGTCTCGTGGCGCACGGGATGCTGCCGCCGGCCGCGCTGGAGGCGTCCGCGGGAGGGATCTGGCGGCGCAGCACCCTGCCCGCACTCCGGGACGACCTCAGGCTCTCCGAGGCGCTCCGTACCCGCGGCACCGGCCCGCTCACCGCGCCCGTGCTGGCCGTCGCCGGGTCCCGGGACACGGTGGCACCCGCCGCATGGGTCGCGGAGTGGCGACGGTACGCGCCCACGGGATTCGCCCTGCGGACGGTGCCCGGCGGCCATCTGTTCCTCCGCGAACGGCAGGTGCCGGAGCTGCTCCGGGGAGAGATCCAGCGCCTGACAGGCGGGTTCCGCTGCGGGTCGAGCACGAATTGAGGGTCTCGGCGCACCGTCGACCCCACAGAGAACCGAGCAGAGGGGAAAGGCCCGTGAAGACAGCGCGCGTCCGTCGGCACAGTCGGGCGGCCAGGCCGCAGGCCGGGCGGACAGGCGGTCGCCGATGAACAGGCGGGTGGCCATCACCGGCATCGGCGTCGTCGCGCCGGGAGGCGGCGGAGGGACCGAGGCCTTCTGGTCGCTGTTGTCCGAGGGCCGTACCGCCACCCGGGCGATATCCCTGTTCGACGCCGCCTCGTTCCGCTCCCGGATCGCGGCCGAGGTGGATTTCGACGCCGCCGCGGCGGGCCTGACCCCTCAGCAGGTCAGGCGTATGGACCGGGCGGCCCAGTTCGCCGTGGTCAGTGCCCGGGAAGCGGTCCTCGACAGCGGTCTGGACACCGGAGCGCTGGACCCGCACCGGGTCGGGGTCACCATCGGAAGCGCGGTGGGCGCCACCACCGGCCTGGACGTCGAGTACGACGTGGTCAGCGACGGCGGCGCGCGCTGGCACGTCGACCACGAGTACGCCGTGCCCCACCTGTTCGGCTACTTCGTGCCCAGCTCCTTCGCCGCCGAGGTGGCCTGGGCCGTGCACGCGCAGGGCCCGACCGCGCTGGTGTCGACCGGCTGCACCTCGGGGCTGGACGCCGTCGGACACGCCGTGGAGCTGATCAGGGAGGGCAGCGCCGACGTGATGATCGCGGGGGCGACCGACGCCCCCATCTCCCCGATCTCCGTGGCCTGCTTCGACGCGATCAAGGCGACCACACCGCGCAACGACGACGCCGAGCACGCCTCCCGCCCCTTCGACCGCACCCGCAACGGCTTCGTGCTCGGGGAGGGTTCGGCGGTGTTCGTGCTGGAGGAGCTGGAGAACGCACGTGCCCGGGGGGCCCACGTCTACGCGGAGATCGCCGGCTTCGCCTCCCGCAGCAACGCCTACCACATGACCGGTCTCCGCCCGGACGGCGCCGAGATGGCGGAGGCGATCACCGTGGCCCTCGACGAGGCCAGGATCGACGCGGCCGAGGTGGACTACGTCAACGCACACGGCTCCGGCACCAAGCAGAACGACCGGCACGAGACGGCCGCCTTCAAACGCAGTCTGGGACACCACGCCTACCGGACGCCCGTCAGCTCCGTGAAGTCGATGATCGGGCACTCCCTGGGCGCCATCGGATCGCTGGAGATCGCGGCCTCGGCCCTGGCGATGGAGCACGGCCTCATCCCGCCGACCGCCAATCTGCACGAGCCCGACCCCGAGTGCGACCTCGACTACACCCCGCTGGTCGCCCGTGAGGCGCGCGTCGACACGGTGCTGAGCGTCGGCAGCGGATTCGGCGGCTTCCAGAGCGCCATGGTCCTCACCCGGCCCGAACGGAGGCCCGCGTCATGACCGACTCCCGCACCGAGCCGCCGGTCTTCACCGGCATGGGCGTGGCCGCGCCCAACGGCCTGGGCACCGAGGCCTGGTGGCGTGCCACCCTGGAGGGGCGCAGCGGCATCGCCCCCGTCACCCGCTTCGACGCCTCCGGATACCCGGCGACGCTCGCGGGCGAGGTCCCTGGGTTCGACCCGAAGCGGCACATACCGAGTCGGCTGCTGCCGCAGACCGACCACATGACCCGGCTCGCGCTCACCGCTGCCGAGGAGGCGCTGACCGACGCCAAGGCGGACCCGGAGCAGCTGCCCGAGTTCGCCGTCGGCGTGGTCACCGCGGCGTCGGCGGGCGGTTTCGAGTTCGGCCAGCGCGAGTTGCAGGCACTGCGCAGCCAGGGCGGCCAGTACGTCAGCGCGTACCAGTCGTTCGCCTGGTTCTACGCCGTCAACACCGGTCAGATCTCGATCCGGCACGGGCTGCGCGGCCCCAGCGGAGTGCTGGTCACCGAGCAGGCGGGCGGCCTCGACGTGGTCGCCCAGGCCCGCCGCCAGCTGCGCCGGGGCAGCCGCATGATGGTCACCGGCGGCGTGGACGGTGCCATCTGTCCCTGGGGCTGGACCGCCCAGCTCTCCGGCGGGCGGCTGAGCACGGTGGCCGATCCGGCGCGGGCGTACCTGCCGTTCAGCGGCGCGGCCCGCGGCCATGTGCCCGGTGAGGGCGGTGCCATCCTCGTGCTGGAGGACGCCGGTGCCGCCCGCGAGCGCGGCGCCAGGGTCTACGGCCGGCTCTCCGGGTACGCGTCCACCTTCGACCCGGAACCGGGCCGCGAGGGCGAGCCGGGGCTGCGCCGTGCCGCCGAACTCGCCCTGGACGAGGCCGGGCTGGCCCCGCGGGAGATCGACGTGGTCTTCGCCGACGCGGCCGGTCTGCCGGAGCCCGACCGTCAGGAGGCGGCGGCGATCGGCCGTGTCTTCGGCCCGCACGGGGTTCCCGTGACGGCGCCCAAGACGATGACCGGGCGGCTGGCCGCGGGTGGCGCGGCACTGGACCTCGGCGCGGCTCTGCTGACCCTGCGGCACGCGGTGATACCGCCCACCGTGAACGTCGCACGCCCGGCGGACGAGTACGCGCTCGACCTGGTCACGGCCGCGCGCCCCGGGCCGGTCCGAGCCGCTCTGGTGCTCGCCCGCGGCCAGGGCGGGTTCAACGCCGCCGTGGTGGTGACGCAGTAAGGCGCCGACGCACCGCACTGATCCGCAATCCGATCCGCACACCTGACCGAAGGGCCTTGCCATGGCTGAGATGACCCTGCACCAGCTGACCCGTCTGCTGCGCGAGTGCGCGGGCGAGGAGGAGGGGGTGGACCTGGAGGGCGACGTCCTCGACACCCCCTTCACCGATCTGGGATACGACTCCCTGGCGGTCCTCCAGGCCGCCGGCCTCATCGAGCGCGAGTTCGGCATCAGCCTTCCCGACGAGACCATCGCCGAGGCCACCACGCCGCGGCTGCTGCTGGCCTTCGTCAACGAGTCGCCGTCGGCCGCCGCCTGACCCCGGCGCCCGCACGACGCCGTCCGCCCGGAGCGCGGTGAGCTCCGGGCGGACGGCGTCGTGGTGGGCGGGACCGGGTCAGCCGAGGTCGTCGCGGTGGATGAAACGGTGCTTGACCAGCCACCCCTGACCGTCGCGCACCAGCAGGTCGCGGCAGCCGGTGCTGGCGCGCAGTTCGGGGCGGCCGCCGCGCGGTGTCTCCAGCACCTGCGCGTAGCAGGTCACCAGCACCTCGTCCGCGTCCCGCTGCTCCACCGACAGCATGCCCAGCCAGTGCCGGCGCTGGATGCCGCGGGCCGTGTAGCCGTCGACGGCCCGGCGGGCCGCCGTACCGACGGCGGAGCGTCCGACGGCGGGCTTGTCGAACGCGTTGCCGTCGAAGACGCCGTCCTCGGTGAAGGTCTCGGCCCACTTCTCGGCCTCGCCGTCGTCCAGCAACTGCATCTGCCGCGCGTAGAACTGCTGGATGTGCTGGTAGAGCATGGCGAAACCGGGGTCGACGGGGGTCGTGCCGGTGACGGTCATGTGCGGGCCCCTTCCGGGCGGAGACATACCAACGACGTGGCGACGGTTCCGACGATGGTGGGGCCGCGGCCTCCACGTTCCCTCGACGTCCGCTGGAGCGGCCGCCGTCCGCTCCGGGGGCGTCCAGTGCTCTTCGACCCCCGTTCGAGGCCCTCCGGCCACGGTGGACGCCGACGACGTCCAAAGGGGAGTGCTCAAGATGGCGGCAGAGGAACGGCGGGTCGCTCTGATCACGGGAGCCACCAGCGGGATCGGGCTGGCCGTGGCCAGGGACCTGGCGAGGAGCGGCCTGGCCGTCTTCGTCTGCGCCCGGGACGCGGACGCGGTCAAGCGCACCGTGGAGGAACTGCGGGCCGCGGGCTTCGAGGCGGACGGTACGCCGGCGGACGTGCGCGACCTCGACTCGGTGCGGGCGCTGGTGCGTTCCGCCGTCGAGTCGTACGGCCGCCTCGACGTGCTGGTGAACAACGCGGGCCGCAACGGCGGAGGTGTGACCGCCGAGCTCGCCGACGAGCTGTGGTACGACGTGATCGACACCAACCTCAACAGCGTCTTCCTGGTCACCCGGGAGGTGCTCGGGCAGTCCGGGATGCAGGACCGCGGCTGGGGCCGGATCATCAGTATCGCCTCCACCGGCGGCAAGCAGGGAGTGGTGCTCGCGGCGCCCTACTCGGCGTCCAAGCACGGCGTGATCGGCTTCACCAAGGCCGTCGGCAAGGAACTGGCCCAGACCGGGATCACCGTCAACGCGGTGTGCCCCGGCTATGTCGAGACACCCATGGCCCAGCGGGTGCGCTCGGGCTACGCGGCCGCCTGGAACACCACCGAGGAAGACGTGCTGGAGCAGTTCCGGGCGAAGATCCCGCTGGGCCGCTACTCCACCGCGCAGGAGGTGGCCGGTCTCGTCGGCTACCTCGCCACCGACACCGCGGCGTCCATCACCGCGCAGGCGCTCAACGTCTGCGGCGGCCTCGGAAACTACTGACCATCGACCAGGAAGGGACGGTTCACGTGTCCGAACGGCACGCTGCCCTGCACACGGCCGAGATCGACGCGCCGGCCGAGACGGTCTACGAGATCGTCGCCGACGTGACCCGCTGGCCGCAGTTCTTCACCCCGAACGTGCACGTCGAGCACCTCGCGAAGGGCGAGGGCACGGAACACATCCACATCTGGGCCACGGCCAACGGCTCGGTCAAGAACTGGACCTCGCGCCGGGAACTGGACCGCGAACGGCTGACCGTCACCTTCCGGCAGGACATCTCCGCACCGCCCGTCGCCTCGATGGGCGGCACCTGGGCGGTGCTGCCCGAGGGTGCCGCACGCTGCCGGCTGGAGCTGCACCACGACTTCACCGTCGTCGACGACGACCCCGACGGCGTGGCATGGGTCGACAGCGCGCTGGACCGCAACAGCGCGGCGGAACTGGCCGGCGTCAAACGGGTCGCCGAGGGCGCCGCCGGGCTCGGCGAGGTGCTGTTCGCCTTCGAGGACACCGTGCACGTCGCGGCGGACGGCGACCGGGTCTTCGACTTCCTCAACCGCGCCGACCTGTGGCCCGAGCGGCTGCCGCACGTCGCCCGCCTCGACTTCACCGAGGTGGCGCCCGGGGTGCAGGTCATGGCGATGGACACCAAGGCGGCGGACGGTTCGGTGCACACCACCGAGTCCGTGCGGGTGGTCTTCGGCACCGACCGGATCGTCTACAAGCAGACCACGGTCCCCGCGCTGATGACGGCGCACACCGGGCGCTGGACGATCGTGCCGAAGGACGGCGGTGTCGACGTCACCTCGCAGCACACCGTCATCGTCAGGCCCGAGGCCGTCGAGAAGGTGCTGGGCGCCGGCCGGACCGTGGCGGACGCCCGTGCGTACGTCCGGCACGCGCTGAGCACCAACAGCCGGGCCACGCTCGGGCACGCCAAGGAGTACGCGGAGGGTCCGCGCGGCTGACCCGACGGGTACGGACCGGGCCGGACGGCGGAACGGCCGGGCGGAGGACACCTCCGGCCGGCCGTTCCGCTGTCGTGCACGGCTCGATCCGGGTTCGAGCGGCCCCTGTTGAGCTGGGTGACGACGCCCCGGCAGCGGGGCCCACGGCCCGGCAGACACGAGGAGAGAACTCATGGGTGGTCCGCACTTCTCGGACGACATGCGAAAGACGCTCGCCTGGTACGAGCGCATGCGCCGGGACGAACCGGTCAGTCACGACCCGGCGTCCGGGCGCTGGCGGGTCTTCCGCTACGCGGACGGCCTGAAGGTGATGCAGGACCCGGAGACGTTCTCCAACGACATGAGCGAGTTCATGCCCCCCGTGGAGGAGCTGATCGCGTTCCAGAAGGGCAACTTCCAGAACATGGACATGCCCCGCCACCGTGAGCTGCGCGGGCTGGTCAGCCAGGCGTTCACCCCGCGTTTCGTGGCCGGGCTGGAAACGCGTGTCCTGGAGGTGACCCGGGACCTGCTGGACGCCGTCGACGCGCGCGGTGACACCCTGGACGTGGTCGCCGACCTCGCCCACCCGCTGCCCGTCACCGTCATCGCCGAGGTGATGGGCCTGCCCAGGTCGGACCGTGAGCTGTTCCGCAGCTGGGCCTACGCGTTGCTCGTCGACAACGGGGTGGACGCCATCCGCAGCGAGGCGGGCGTGGCCGCCATGGCCCCGTACATCCGTGAGATGAACGACTACCTCACCCGGCATGTGCGGTGGCACCGGTCCGAGCCGCGCGACGGCCTGATCAACGACCTGATCCGGGCCGAACTGGACGGCAGGCGCCTGGCGGACGTGGAGATCGTCGGCTTCCTGGGCCTGCTGCTGATCGCCGGGTTCCTCACCACCAGCGCGCTCATCGGCAACGCGGTGCTCTGCTTCGACGAGCACGCCGAGGTGACCGCCAAGCTGCGCGAGGACCCCGCGCTGCTGCCCGCGGCCATCGAGGAGGTGCTGCGCTACCGCTCGCCGCTGGTCTGGCTGGACCGCCGGGCCGCCGTGGACACCGAGCTGAGCGGGTACCGCATCCCGAAGGGCGCGCTGGTCAGTGTGGCGCTGGTGTCGGCGGCACGGGACGGCGAGGCGTTCCCCGACCCGGACACCTTCGACATCGGCCGGCGCGCCAACCGCCATCTGTCCTTCGGCAAGGGCGCGCACGTCTGCCTCGGTGCCCCGCTGGCCCGTCTGGAGGCCAGGGTGGCCCTGACCGAGCTGCTGACCCGCTACGAGTCGTTCCGGGTCCCCGGCACCGAAGAGGTGGAGTTCCACGACCCGGAGGGCCTGCTGGCGGCCAGCAGGCTGCCACTGCACGTGCATACGGCATAGCACGCGTGCGAAGGGGCCCCGAAGACCTCGGCGAGGTCTTCGGGGCCCCTTCGCACGCGCCGGCCGGCTAGTCCCTCAGTCCTTCGGCGAGCGAGCGGTAGAAGGCCAGGACACCCGGCTCCTTGGGGCTGAGGTGACCGCGCCGGGCGTAGCGCGAGCCGACCCCGCGCTGGACGGCCTCCAGGCCCGTGCGGTCCTCGGTGTTGACCCGCGCGGTGAACTCCTCCAGCGGTCCGCGCAGGTTCTCCGGGCCGGCCTGCTCGACGATCTGCCGCGGCATCAGCGTGCCGCCCCGCACCACGGTGCGGTCCAGGGCGGCCGGGACGAGGCTGAGCCAGGCGATCGTCTCGCCGAACGTGGCGACGCTGCCGCAGGGGAAGACCCGGAAGCTGTAGAGCACCTTCTGTTCGTCCTCGGTCAGCGGCAGCACGGTCGGCGGCACCGGGTTGCCCGCCGGGCTGAGCAGCCGGGAGACCACGGGCGAGTCGTAGTGGACCTGCATGTCGATGCCGCCGGTCATCAGCGGCTTCACGGTCTCCGGGTGGAAACCGATGGCGTGGTAGTTCTCGTGGCCGTTCTCCACGGCCACCTTCCAGTTGCAGTGCCACTCCTCGGTCCAGCTCGTGACCTGGACCATGTCGTCGAGACGGTAGTTCGCCATCTCCTTCTCGACGACGCTCAGTTCCGGCGCGAGCGGTCGCGCCCCCGGGTCGAGGTTGACGTAGACGAAGCCGTGCCACTCCTCGACGGCGAAGCCGGGCAGGCGGCAGGACGCCGGGTCGAAGTCGGGATTGCCGCGCATGTGGGTCGCCGCGATGAGCCTGCCGTCCACCTCGTAGCGCCAGAGGTGGTACGGGCAGGTGAGGTCCTTGGCGTTGCCCTGCCCCGCCGCGACCAGCGGCATCAGCCGGTGCCGGCAGACAGGTGAGGTGGCGTGCAGGGCGCCGTCCCTGCCGCGGGCCACGAGGACGGCCTCGCCGGCGATGTCCAGGGCCGTGTAGTCCCCGGGCGAGGCGAACTGGTCGGCGTGGCCCACCAGCACCCAGGACCGGTGGAAGATCCGCTCCCGTTCCAGCTCGTACAGGCCGGGATCGGTGAACGCCTTCGGCGGCATGCTCAGTCGGGGCGGCACCGGGGCGAGGTACTCCAGCAGCTGTGCCAGCACCTCGGCGGTGTCGCCGGTGCGGACGGCGGCGGGGCCGGTCGTGACGGTCATCGTGACTGAGCCTCCTCGCGCCCCTCTTCCGGGGTGATCGCGCCCAGCGCCTTCCACGCCTCGTCGTCCATCCAGGCGGGAATGCTGGTCTCGCCGTTCACGCCCTTCTCGACGAAGGCGATGTTGTGGTAGGTGTGCACCCCGATCACCTCCGACTGGGTGATCGTCCGGGGCTCGTCCGGCTTCGGGTCGAACTCCGCGTAGTGGATGTCGTCGAGCAGCCGCTTGAGCAGTCCCACGGAGGTGTCCGGCGCGGTCACCGGCCCCGATGTGCCGCCGAACCGCGGCCAGTACGAGGTCTGCAGATCCTCGATCACGTACAGCCCGCCCGGCCGCACGTACGGGAAGAGCGCGTCGAACGAGACGCGCACGTGCTCGTTCTCATGGCTGCCGTCGTCGATGACGATGTCGAACGGGCCGTGTTCCGCGGCCAGTTCCCGCAGGGCCGTGGGGTCGCCCTGGTCACCGGTCAGGGCCCGGAGCCGGCTCTGGTCCAGCGCGGACTTGTCGAACAGGTCGAGACCGAACACCATGCCGCGGTGGAAGTACCGCTTCCACATCTTCAGCGACGGACCGCCCAGGTCGTCCGCGTAACCGCCGATGCCGATCTCCAGGATGCGCACCGGACGGTCGCGGTACTTGGCGAAGTGGTTCTCGTAGTGCTGCGTGTACCAGTGGAAGCTCGCCCACTTGTCCGAGCCGTACCGCACGGAGAGCGCGCCGAGGCCGGGCGCCTGGGCGGTGCAGCCGGACAGCAGCGTCCCGCCGGCCTGGTGGGTGGAGTCGAGGATGTCCCGCAGCCGGCTGAGGTCGTCCGGCCGGTCCGGCAGGAAGACGTCCGTGAAGTCACCGCTGTGCTGGGCGTGCAGCGGGCCGTACAGGCGGCGCACCAGATCGGTGAGGGCGAACTGCAGATGGCGGCGGATCACCACCGAGGGATCGTCGCCGCCGATGACCCTGATCGGCTCGCCACGGGACATGCGCAGCACCGTGCGGTGCGTCTCCTCGCCGTGGCCGACCTCCAGCGCGATGTCGACGGGAGTGGTGTTCACGGGATCGTCGCAGCGGAACAGCACCTCGTCGACGAGGGCCGCGACGACCCGCTCCAGACCGGTCTCCTTGACCAGTGCGGCTATCTCGGTATCAGGTGCGGTCCCGTACAGGGTGAGGCGCTCGGCAAGGTTCTCCGTGGTCATCTGACGGTTACCCTCTCTGCGGTCGAAACCAGACGAATACGCGGGCGACCGTAGGGGTCGCTGCTTGAAGGGGGGTCAACGCCGGCTCGGGGCGGCGGGCGGGGCGGCGGCCGCCAGCGCCGGGAGGGCCTGGGCCAGGGCCTCGCGCCAGTGCCGGATCGGCCGCAGACCGGCTTCGCGCCACCGGTCGTGCCCCAGGACGCTGTACGCGGGCCGCGGGGCGGCTCGGGACAGCGCCGGGGACGTCGTGGGGCGTACCCGTCCGGGGTCGCTGCCCAGCAGCCGGAAGATCTCGCGTGCCAGCCGGAACCAGGTGGTCTGCCCCGCGCTGGTGGCGTGGTAGACCCCGGGCGGCGCGAAGCCGCGCTCCGCGGCCCGGCCGAGGCGCACCAGCTGGGCGGCCAGGTCGACGGTCCAGGTGGGCTGGCCGCGCTGGTCGTCGACGACGTCGACGGTGCCGCCCCGCCGGGCCAGCCCGATCATGGTGCTGACGAAGTTCGTCCCGTGGACGCCGTACAGCCAGGCCGTGCGCACCACGTAGCCGTCCGCGGGGAGTGCCTCCAGCACCCCCGTCTCGCCGGCGCGCTTGGTGCGGCCGTAGGCGGTGCGCGGACCCGTCGGATCCTGTTCCCGGTACGGGGCCGGACCGTCGCCGGAGAAGACGTAGTCGGTGGACGGCTGCAGCAGCCGTGCCCCGTGCGCGGCGCAGGCCCGTGCCAGGTGACGCGGGCCCAGGGCGTTGACACGGTGCGCCTCGGCCTCCGCCGCCTCCGCGGCGTCGACCGCCGTCCAGGCCGCGCAGTTGACGACGACGTCCGGCCGGATCGCGCGGACCGCCCGGTGCACGGCCCGGGGATCGGCGATGTCCAGTTCGGCTCTGGCCAGGGTCACGGCGGGGGTGCCGGTGGCGTCCAGCGCGCCGCGCAGGTCCCGCGCGAGCATGCCGTTCGCGCCGGTGACCAGCCAGGGGCCGCGCGTCACGGCCGCACCCCGGCGGCCGGCGCACCCGGCACGGCGGCCCGGGACCTGAGCGGTTCCCACCAGGAGCGGTTGTTCCGGTACCAGTCGACCGTCGCCGCCAGGCCCTCCGTGAGACCGCGGCGCGGACGGTACCCGAGTTCCTCCCGGATCCGGCGCCAGTCGAGGGAGTAGCGGCGGTCGTGGCCCTTGCGGTCCTCGACCCGCCGCACCAGCGCCGGGTCGGCGCCGACGGCGTCCAGCAGCAGCCGGGTGAGGTCGCGGTTGGCGAGCTCCTCGCCGCCGCCGATGTGGTACACCGAGCCGGCCAGGCCGCCGGTCCTCACCCGTTCGATGCCCTGCACGTGGTCGTCGACGTGCAGCCAGTCGCGCACGTTGAGGCCGTCGCCGTAGAGCGGGACCTCCTCGCCGTCCAGCAGCCGGGTGATGAACAGCGGTATCAGTTTCTCCGGGAAGTGGTGGTGGCCGTAGTTGTTGGAGCAGCGGGTGATCCGGACGTCCAGGCCGTGCGTCCGGTGGCCGGCCAGGACCAGCAGGTCGGCCGCCGCCTTGGACGCCGCGTAGGGCGAGTTGGGCGCGAGGGGGGAGTCCTCGGTCCACGAGCCCGCGTCGATCGAGCCGTAGACCTCGTCCGTGGAGATGTGGACGAAGACCCGCGGACGGTGGCGCAGTGCCGCGTCCAGCAGGGTCTGGGTGCCCTGCACGTTGGTGCGCACGAACGTGCCGGCGTCGTCCACCGACCGGTCGACGTGCGACTCCGCCGCGAAGTGCACGATCTGGTCGTGCTCGGCGACCAGCGCGTCCACCAGGTCCGCGTCGCAGATGTCCCCGTGCACGAACTCGAACCGGTCCGAGCCGCGTACGGCGTCGAGGTTGGCGGCGACGCCCGCGTAGGTCAGTTTGTCGAGGACGGTGACGTGGACGCCGCCATCGGCGGCGGCGGGTTCCTCGGCACCCAGCAGCGTACGCACGTAGTGGGAGCCGATGAAGCCGGCGCCCCCGGTGACCAGCAGACGCGGCGGCGGCGCGGTGGCCGGGCCGGTCACGGGACCAGCTCCACGCTGCTGTGGTCGCCGAGGACCAGCCGGTGCGTGTCGGGCATCCGGGGCGCGGACACCACCCGCGCGTTCCGGCCGATGAGCGAGGACTGGATGCGGGAGGTGCCCTCGATGAGCGATCCGCGCAGCACGATGGAGAACTCCAGCTCGCTGCCGACGATGCGGCAGTCGTCGCCGACGGAGGTGTAGGGGCCGACATAGGAGTCGGTCACCTCGGTGCCCGCCCCGATGACGACCGGGCCGACGATGCGAGAGCGCACGACCCTGGCACCCTCCGCGATCCGTACCGCGCCGACGATCTCGCTGCCGTCGTCCACCTCGCCCTCCGCGCGGGAGGTCACCGACTCCAGCACGGCCCGGTTGACCTCCAGCATGTCGGCGACGTTGCCGGTGTCCTTCCAGTAGCCGGAGATCTCCACCGGACGCACGTCGCGGCCGGTGTCGACGAGCCACTGCACGGCGTCCGTGATCTCCAGTTCGCCGCGGCCGGAGGGCCGTACGGCCCGTACGGCTTCGTGCACGGCCGGCGTGAACAGGTAGACGCCGACCAGGGCCAGGTCGCTCTTCGGGAACTCCGGTTTCTCCTCCAGGCGCCGCACCCGCCCGTCCGCGTCGAGTTCGGCGACGCCGAAGGCGGACGGGTCGGTCACCCGGGTCAGCATGATCTGCGCGTCGGGCCGGTGCGTGCGGAACCCGTCCACCAACGCGCTGATGCCGCCGACGACGAAGTTGTCGCCGAGGTACATCACGAAGTCGTCGTCGCCGAGGAACTCGCGCGCCACGAGCACGGCATGGGCCAGGCCGAGCGGCCGTTCCTGCGGGATGTACGTCGTCCGCAGCCCGAACCGGGAGCCGTCCCCGACCGCCGCGCGGATCTCCGCCGCGGTCTCGCCCACCACGAGGCCGACCTCGGTGATGCCGGCCGCCGCGATGGACTCCAGCCCGTAGAAGAGGACCGGCTTGTTGGCCACGGGGACGAGTTGCTTGGCGGAGGTGTGGGTGATCGGGCGCAGCCGCGACCCCACGCCTCCGGACAGTACGAGAGCCTTCACGGTTGTCCTGTCCCTCCTGACGGGCTGGTCCTGGTCGCCGGTCCGGTGGCGCGGCCCGCCGGGCGCAGCTGCGCGCATCGCCGGTACGAGGGCAGCAGCCCCCGGGCGCGGGCCTCGGTGAGCGAGGGGGCGCGCCGGTCCTTCGCGGACAGCACCGGCGGTCCCGGTCCGTCCGGCCACGCGATGCCCAGCTCCGGATCGAAGGGGTGTACGCCGTGCTCGTGTCCGGGCGCGTAGCCGGTCGAGCAGAGGTACACCACCGTGGCCTCGTCGGTGACGGCCTCGAAGGTCTCGGCGCGGAACAGCTCGTGGAAGGTGCCCCGGTGGTCGCCGGACACCGCCGGCTCCACCACCCAGGCTCCCGGAATGCTCAGGGCCCGCACGGCACCGGCTCCTTCGTACCGCTCACTGGACGGAGAGGGCGCCGTCGACCGCCACAACGGTGCCGTTCGCGTACTGCGCCTGGGGCGAGGCCAGTTGCACGATCCACCAGGCGATCTCCTCGGGAGTGCCGACGCGGCCGGCCGGGATGCGGTCCTGCATGTCCTTGATGAAGGCCGCGTAGTGCTCCGCGGGCATGCCGTTGCGCGTGGCCATGCCGGTGTCGATGACGCCGGGCGCGAGGCCCACCACGCGGACCCCGCGGCGGGCGAACTCCAGGGCCCAGGTGCGGGTGAGGAAGTCCAACGCGACCTTCGTGGCGCCGTACACGGACATGCCGGGCCAGGCGCGGCGCCCGAGCGAGCCGGCGGTGCTGAGGTTGACCACGGTGCCGGAGTGCGCGGACAGCGCGTCCAGGGCACGCCGGGTCAGCAGGACCGGCGCGCGCAGGTTCGTGGCCAGCTGGGCGTCGAGGTCCGGGGCGCCGAGGTCCTCGAGTTCGCCGTGGATGCCGAGCGCGGCGTTGTTCACGAGGACGTCGAGGCGTCCGTACCGCTCCAGTGCGGTGGTGACGACGGCGTCGGGGCCGTCGTCCGTGGTGATGTCGGCGGTCAGGGTGCTGATGGCGGGGTGTCCTTCGGCGGTCTCCCGGAGCGGCCGGGGGGTGCGGCCCACCACGAGGACGTGCGCGCCCTCGGTGGCGAAGGCCCGGGCCGTGGCCCGTCCGATGCCGCTTCCGCCGCCGGTGACGACGACGGTCCTGCGCTGCGTGTGTTTCGTCTCCTGGGTCACGGTCGAACCGTAGGGAGGCCCGCTCGAACGCCGCTTGACGAGCGCGAGCCCGGCCGGTCCAGCCGGAATCGAGCGCGGACGTGTGGGGTGTGCGGGGCGGCAGGCCCGCCCGAGGGCCGGTCCGACGGAGGGAAGAGGGACGAGATGAACCATGGCAGGCGGCACCGGCCGCCGCTGGGCCCGGTGGCGATCGGCACCGGCGACCCCCGCTACGCCGACCTGGTCAACGGTGTCAACCACCGTTTCACCGGCACCCCCGAGCACATCCGCGTGGTCGGCGACGCCGAGCAGACCGTCCGTGCCGTACAGGACGCCGTCGACGCCGGGCTGCGTGTCGCCGTCCGCAGCGGCGGGCACTGTCTGGAGGACTTCGTCGACGGACCGGACACCCGGTTCCTCATCGACATGTCGCAGATGGACACGGTGTACCACGACCCCGTCCAGGGGGCCTTCGCCGTCGAACCGGGCATTCAGCTCGGGGCGCTCTACCGCGCCCTGTACAAGGGCTGGAACGTCACCGTCCCCGGCGGCTCCTGCCCCACGGTCGCCGCCGGAGGACACATCCTCGGCGGCGGATACGGCCCCCTGACCCGGCTGCACGGCTGTGTCGTCGACTATCTGCACGCGGTGGAGGTGGTGGTCGTCGACGCCGCCGGCACGGCCCGTCGTGTGGTCGCGAGCCGCGACGACGAGGGTGCCCTGGGGGATCTGTGGTGGGCCCACACCGGAGGCGGCGGCGGCACCTTCGGTGTCGTCACCCGCTACTGGCTGCGGGCCCGGGACGCCCCGGCAGGCGCCGCCCCCGGCACGCTGCTGCCGCGGCCGCCGGCCACCGTCCTGGACAGTCTGGTGACGTGGTCGTGGCAGGACATGACCGGCGACCGCTTCCGGCGGCTGATGAGGAACCACGCCGAATGGCACGAGCGCAACAGCGCGCCGGACTCCCGCTACGCCGGTCTGTTCAGCGTGCTGGGCGTGATGCACAGCGCGTCCGGCGTCATCGTCATGAGTACCCAGACGGACGCCACCGTGCCGGACGCCGAGGCGCTGCTGCAGGGGTATGTCGACGCGCTCGCCGAAGGGACCGGCCCGCACCCCGCGCACCTCGTGCGGCGTCGGCCCTGGCTGCGGTCCATGCTCCAGCCCACCCTGCCCGACACGGTGACCGGCATGCGTTCCAAGGGCAAGGCCGCCTACCTGCTCAAGGGGTACGACGACGAACAGCTGGACGTGCTGCACCGGGCGCTGACCGATGCCGACCACGGCCATCCCGGCGCCGGTGTGCTCTTCATGTCGTACGGGGGCCGGGTGGCCGAGGTGCCGGCGCACGCGACGGCGACGGCACAGCGGGGGGCCGTGATGAAGGCGTTCTACGTGGACCTGTGGCAGGACCCGGCGGAGGACGCCCGGCATCTGGCCTGGATACGGGAGCTGTACCGGGACGTGTACGCGCGTACCGGCGGCGTGCCCGTGCCGGACGGGCAGAGCGACGGCACGTACATCAACTATCCGGACACCGACCTGGCCGATCCCGAGTGGAACAAGTCGCCCGTCCCGTGGCACGCGCTCTACTACAAGGACAACTACCCGCGGCTCCAGCGGGCCAAGGCGCACTGGGACCCGCGGGACGTCTTCCGGCACGCGCTGTCCGTCCGGCTGCCGGAGGCCTGACCGGCCGGGCGGAGCGGGCCGGTCCGGTGCACTCCCCGGTGCACCGGACCGGCTGCTGCCCGCAACTCCTCCCGCCGGCTCGCCGACTGCTCAGTTCTCCTTGTTCGCCTTGTTCTCCTTGTTCTCGTTGTACGAAGTCGAGTCGAACGCGCCGGGCTCGGCGAGCGGGATGACCTCGAACGACAGGTGCGGGCTCATCGGGTTGTCGTAGAGGCGGGTCAGCAGCTCCTCGTGCGAGTCCACGTCGTAGACGAGCAGGCCCCCCGCGGCGCCCACGCGGACCCAGCTGTGCCGGATCACTCCCTGCCCGACGAGCTTGCGGGTGTACGCGAAGCCCTCGGGCAGTCGTGCCCGGAACTCGTCGGCGCTGATCCCGGCGGGTGCCTGGGTGGCCAGAACGGCGAAGAGAGCCATGGGAGTTCGTCCTCCTGGGAGTGTCCGGAAAGGGGGGTTCGCCTGATCATGCGGCGGTCGTGCGGTGCCGTGCGGCCAGTTGCTCCAGCACCGGCACGATCTGGTTGGGCGCGGGCTCGGCCGTCATCTCGTCGCGCAGCGCCTGCGCGCCCTTCGCGAACGACGGCTCGTGCAGCAGCCGGTCGAGGGCCGACCGCAGCGCTGCCGGGTCCAGCTCGGCGGGCGGGACGAACACTCCGGCGCCCAGCTCCTGGGTGCGGCGGGCCCGGTGGATGTTGTCCCACATCGAGGCCAGCACGAGCTGCGGCACGCCGTGGATCGCCGCGGTCGCCCAGGTGCCGGCCCCGCCGTGGTGCACGATCGCCGCGCAGGTCGGCAACAGGACGTGCAGCGAGGCGAAGTCGACCACCCGGGTGTTCCCGGGTATGGCAGTCAGCCGGTCGCGCTCGGCGTCGTCCAGGATCGCGATGATCTCGGCGTCGAGGTCGGCCACGGCCGTGAAGAAGTCGTCCGCGGTCACGGCGCGCCCGTCGGGCGAGTCGATGGTGCGCACGCTCAGACCCTTGGTCAGGACGAGCCGTGGGCGCTCGGGCGCGGTGCGCAGCCAGGGCGGCACGGTGGCGGGCACCGGGCCGTTGTACGGGACGTACCGCATGGGTACGGTGTGCTGCCCCGGCGCCAGCCGCATGCTCGCCGGCATCTGGTCGACGCGCCACTGGCCGGTGACCGTCTCCTCGGTGAAATCCAGCCCGTACCGCGCCAGTTGTGCCGTGAGCCAGTCCCGCACCGGGTCCGCGCCGGGAGCGCGGGCGGCCTGTGCACCGTCCCGGGCGTACTGGCCGAGCAGTGCCTGGCGCATGTGCAGGAAGAGGTCGGGCCCCCACAGCAGCCGCGCGTGCGGGACACCGGTGACCCGGGCGGCGATCGCGCCCGCGAAGGTGAAGGTCTCCCAGAGGACCAGGTCGGGTTGCCAGGAGCGGCAGAACGCGACGAGTTCGTCGATCGTCTCCTCGTCGTTGATCCGTGCGTAGAACGCCCCTGTCATCAGCTCGTTGCTGGTGCGCAGGAACTCCGGGTCCACCGTTCCGTCCGGGCCGGCCATGAGGTCCCGGCCCTCGTGGTGGGCGTAGATCCGTGGGCCGGCCTCGGCCATGACCCGGGCGAGCTCCGGGTCCCGGCCGACGGGAACGGCGGTGAGCCCGGCACGGGTGATGCTGTCGGTCAGCGGGGGCTGGGCCGCCACCCGCACTTCGTGTCCCGCTGAGCGCAGGGCCCACGCCAGCGGCACGCAGCCGTTGAAGTGGGCGTCCAGGGCGGGCGCCGCCATCAGTACGCGCATGGGTGCCTCTCCGACGGGGTTGACGTGGCCGGGCCAGGCTGGCCCGGAGCGCTCGAAGACCCCTGGAACCTCGCTGTGCGGGGCGAGGGCGGAAGGGCTTCTCAGGTCTCGGCCGGATCCGGCCCGGACCGGTCTTCCGGGCGGTGGGTGCCCCGCCCGTCCTTCGGCCGGCCCGGCAGGACGAGGAGGGCCGGGAGGACCGTCGCCGCCGCGAAGCAGGCGGCCGCCGTGAAGCCCCGGTCGATGCCGGCGGTGAGGAGGTGGCCGGCGGCCGTCTCGGTGCCTGCCCGGTGCGGCGCGTTCCGCGCGGCGCGCCGTTCGCCTTGGTCGAAGACCGTGACCAGGATCGCGAGGCCGAGAGAACCACCCACCTGCTGAAGGGAGTTGAGCACGCTGGAGGCGGTTCCGGCTTCCTCCGGGGGGACGCCGGAGACGGCGAGCATGGTGAGCGGGATGGTGGAGAAGGCGATACCGCAGCCGTAGACGAGCAGCGCGGGCAGCACGCCCCCGAGGTAGCCGCTGTCCGGACCGAGCCGCGAGAGCCACAGGTCGGCCAGGGCGATGAGGCCGGCGCCGAAGACCACCAGGGGCCTGCCGCCGAACCTCGCGAAGGCCCCGATGACCACCTTCGCCAGCGGCACGACCACGGCCGTGACGGGCAGGAAGCACAGGCCGGCCTCCAGTGGCGTGAAGTGGAGGACCTGCTGCACGTACCGGGACAGGAAGAACAGCACGCCGATCATGCTGCCCTGGACGAGCAGCACGGCGACGTACGCACCGGCCCGGGTGCGTCCGCGGAACAGGCCCAGCCGGAGGACGGGCTGTCGGGCCCTGGACTCCACGACCAGGAACAGCGGCAGCAGCACGACGGCGGCCCCGCAGGAAACCCGGGTGGCCGTGGCGCCCCAGCCGGCGTCCGAGGCGCTGATCACGCCGTACACCAGCGCGGCCATGCCGAGGGTCGAGGTGAGTGCCCCCAGCAGGTCGAAGCGGCCCGGCCGCCGGGGCGTCTCGCCGATGAGGAACGGTGTGAGCGCCAGGACGAGGACGCCGACCGGGACGTTGACGAACAGCACCCACCGCCAGGACGCGACATCCGTCAGAACGCCGCCCAGGATCAGTCCGAGCGCCGCGCCCGCCCCGCCGACGACGGAGTACACGCCGATCGCCCGGGCGCGCCTCGGGCCCTCCTCGAAGACGGAGACGATGAGGGCCAGGGTGCTCGGCGAGGCCATCGCGGCTCCGACGCCCTGGACCGCGCGGGCCGTGAGCAGCCACCAGCCCTCGGTCGCCAGACCGCCGAGCAGCGAGGCCAGGGTGAACAGGGCCACGCCGGAGAGGAACATGGCACGGCGCCCCAGGATGTCACCGGCCCTGCCGCCCAGCAGCAGCAGTCCGCCGAAGGCGAGCGCGTAGGCGTTGACGACCCACGACATGGAACCGGTGGTCAGTCCCAGGTTCCGGGCCATGTCCGGCAGCGCGATCTGCACGATCATCAGGTCCAGGACCAGCATGAGCTGGCACAGCACGATGACCGCCAGGGCCGGGCCGGTGCGCCCGCCAGGCCGCGGACCGCCCGTGACGGAGGCAGCGTCCGGTGCCCTGCCGGACGCCGAATGAGCCGACATACCTTCTCCTCGTGATGTCGCCGAATACGCGGAAATACGCGCGGACCGCCGGGACCGTACACCATTCGGGAGATCGCTTCACATGGAGCTGCGGCGGCTTGACAGAATGCCGGTTTCCTGGTCCTGGAATTGCCGGGGAATAGTGGTTTGACTTTTCCCCGGATATCTGGTCCTGGCGGTATGGGGGGCACGGGAAAGGCGCGGTGTCTTTCGTGCGGGGACTGCCACCGCAGGTCGAGCGTGCCTCGACCCGCCGCTCCTAACGTCGGCACCGCTCGTCCGCGCCGGCGGAACGGGCCCCTGTCCACCCGGCCACGAAGGAGCGCCCATGTCGGCGGAAGCACGCGCACTGGAGAACACCCTCATCGGCCTCGCCGACCGCCCGGACGGCGAGGCCGCCGCCCGGCTGGCCGAGATCGGCGCCGCCCGCTGTGCCGGGGTGCTGCTGCGCGAACTGGCCTCCCGCGCCGCCCTGTTCCCGGAGCCCGCGGGAAAGACGACGGTCCTGGTCACCCTGCTCCTGGGCGGCGAGCCGCTCCGGTACGGGATCACCCTGGGCGGCGGGGTCCACGAGGTGACCGGCGCCCCGGAGACGGCGGTCGCGAGCCTCACCCAGGACCTCGTGGAGCTGCTGCGCTCGCTCCACGGAGCGCCCGGCCGGCACACGGCGACCCTGGACCTCCAGGTGGCGGAGCCGGACCGGCCCCTCTTCGACCCGGCCGACCCGGCCCACGCGCAGCGGGCGTCCGCGGTCACCGCGTTGCACCAGCTGGCCGCCGTGATCAACCGCCGGGAGCACTCGCTCGACGAACTCGCGGTGCGCTTCGGCTCCGACAAGTGGGGCGGACACTGGTACACCCCGCACTACGACCGCTACTTCGCCCCGCTGCGGAACCGCCCGGTGACCGTGCTGGAGATCGGCATCGGCGGCTACGACGCGCCCGACCAGGGCGGCGCGTCGCTGCGCATGTGGAAGCACTACTTCCCGCGCGGCACGGTCTACGGCCTGGACATCCACGAGAAGCACGGCATCGCCGAACCCCGCCTGGTGCCACTGCAGGGGGACCAGGCAGACGCCCGGTACCTGGAGGAACTGGCCCGGGACAGCGGCCCCTTCGACATCGTGATCGACGACGGCAGCCATCTCAACCACCACGTCCTGACGTCCTTCCGGACCCTCCTGCCGCATGTGCGGCCCGGCGGGCTCTACGTGATCGAGGACGTCCAGACCGCCTACTGGCCCGGCTGGGGCGGCAACGACTCGGACCTCGACGACCCCGGCACCTCCATGGGCCTGGTCAAGGGCCTGCTGGACGGGCTCAACCACCAGGAGCGGCGGCCGGCCGCCGACGCGGCCGGTCCCTCGTACACCGACCGCAACATCGCCGGGGTCCACGTCCACCACAATCTGGTGGTGATCGAGAAGGCGGTCAACGCCGAGCAGGGTGCGCCTTCCTGGGTGCCGCGCGACACCGACCCGGAAAGCTGGTACACCGACGCGGCGAAAAACAATTAGTTCCGGTCACGTATCCCGCCCGGGTCCGGGCGGTCACCGCCCACTGTGAAATCGGAGCGGTTCTCGGGGTATCCTGCACAGCGCTTTTCCGAATCCGCGATTTCGAGGAGACAGGATCGCATATGGGCGGACCCGAGCTTCCCGGTCAGTTGCAGGCGACCTTCGTGCCCGACCCCGAGGTGCCCGGGAAAGGGAGAATGGCCTTCTGGGGAACGCCGGATCCGGCGGTCCACGCGGCGGCCCTCGGACTGCGCGTGCCGGACCGCGGGCCGGGCGCCGGACCCGGCGCCGCGCTCCCCGTGGTGCTGCCCGCCGGTGACCTGCTGGTCGGTGCCGAGGTGCCCGCCCTGCTGGTACCGGTGGGTGAGGCGCTGGCCGCCCTGGTGGGCCTGCATCCCGCGGACCCGTCGTCCGGCGGCCGGCGGCCGGGTGCTTCCGTGTACGCCTGGGCCGTCGCGGCGAGGCTGGCGCTGGAACACGTCGTCGCGGGACACCTGACCCCGGTGCTGGCCGCCGGGACGGGCGGCCGGACGCACGCGCACTGGCGCGCCGACTGCGGCGGTGACCCGCGGCTGGCCGCCCTCGCCGAGGCGCTGCCGACCGCCGCGCACGCCCTGCGGGTCCCCGCGCCCGGCACGAGGGCACCGGACGGGGCCGACGAGGTGCGGGTTCGCGCCCCGCACAGCCTGCTCGCCGCCTTCTGCGACGCCGTCGCCGATGTCTGCGCCCGTGCCGCCGCCGGTGCCGCCGCCGGTGCCGCCGCCGGTGCCGGCGACGCGCGGGGGCGGGTGGCGGCCGTGCGCACCGGCACCTGGGCGGAGGCCTGGCTGGGGGCCCTCACCGCAGGGGCCGACGCGGCCGCCGTGGAGGCGCCCGACACCCCCGCGGCCGGCCGGCTGGAGGAGTGGGCCGCCGCCGCGGCCGGGGAGCGGATCGCCGTACGGCTCTGCCTTCGGCTCGGGCTGCCCGCCGGGGCGGACGAGAGATGGCCGCTGACGTTCCACCTCCAGACGGTGGGCGAGCCGGCGCCCCTGGTGCCCGCGCGACGCGTGTGGACGACGCGGACCGACACGCTGGCCCTCGGCGCCGGCGTCCTGGACCGGCCGCAGGAAACCCTCACCGAGGGACTGGCCCTGGCGGCGCGGACCTTCCGGCCGCTCACGCAGGCCCTGTCCCGGAGCCGTCCCGACGGGGTCATGCTGACTCCGTACGAGGCCGCCGAACTGCTCGGCGACGGCGGAACCGCGCTGCGCACGGCGGGGATCGGCGTGCTCGTCCCGGAGGGACTGGACGCGCCGGACAACGTCCTCGGCCCGCGGCTGCGCGTGGGTTCCCGCCGCGGTGGCTTCCCGGAACGGCCGCACGCGCCGGCCCGGCCCGGCCGTACGGTCACGTTTCGGTGGGAGGCCGTCGTCGGGGACGAGGTGGTGCCCCCCGACGAGGTCGTCGCCCTGGCCGAGCGCGGCGAACCCCTCGCCTGGTGGCGGGACCGGTGGGTGCGGGTGGACTGCGAACGGGTCGACCGGCTCGCCGCCCTGGCCGGCGGCGGCGGACGGCTGGCCATGGCGGAGGCGCTGTCCGTCGTCCTGTGCGGCCGCCACCACACCGAGGAGTTCGGCGACGTGCCGGCGCTGGCCGACGGCTCCGTCACCGAACTCGTCGCCGCCCTCCGGGAGGCGGGCCGGGACGAACCCGAGCTGGCCGGGGTCCGCGCGGAGCTGCGCGACTACCAACGGCGCGGCGTGGCCTGGCTGCAGAGCCTCACCGGGATCGGGTTCGGCGCGCTGCTCGCCGACGACATGGGCCTCGGCAAGACCCTCCAGGCCATCGCGCTGATCGCGAGCCGTACGGGCGAACTGCCGAATCTCGTGGTCTGTCCCACCTCCGTGATGAGCAACTGGGAACGGGAACTCGCCCGGTTCGCACCGGGGTTGCGCGTGCGTAGGCACCACGGCCCCCGGCGCGCCGGCTCCGCGGGCGAGTTCCGGGCCGGCGACGTGGTCGTCACCAGCTACGCCCTGCTGCGTCTGGACGCCGAACTGCTCACGTCCGTCGACTGGAACCTCGTCGTCCTCGACGAGGCGCAGCAGATCAAGAACCACACCGCGCAGACGGCCCGCGCCGCGTCCCGGCTCACCGCGCGGCAACGCGTCGCCCTGACCGGCACGCCGGTGGAGAACCGGCTCTCCGAACTCTGGTCGATCATGCACTTCGCCAACCCCGGCCTGCTCGGCTCGCACCGCCGTTTCAAGGAGCGC
Source organism: Streptomyces fuscichromogenes (assembly GCF_014645815.1). Classification (GTDB taxonomy): domain Bacteria; phylum Actinomycetota; class Actinomycetes; order Streptomycetales; family Streptomycetaceae; genus Streptomyces; species Streptomyces fuscichromogenes. The sequence goes on from NZ_BMML01000021.1 coordinate 201,234, forward strand.
TTCGCCGACCCGATCGAACGCGCGGGGGAGACCGCGACCGCCGAGCGGCTGCGCGCGGTCATCGCCCCGTTCGTGCTGCGCAGGCTCAAGAGCGCGGTGGCGGACGAGCTGCCGCCGAAGCTGGAGTCGACGGTCGCCTGCACGCTGACCGCCGAACAGACCACGCTCTACCGGGCCGCGGTCGCCGCCGCCTTCGACGCGGACGGCGGGCTCGGCAGCGGCTTCGCCCGGCACGGCAACGTGCTGCGCCTGCTCACCGAGCTCAAGCAGATCTGCAACCACCCCGCCCAGTACCTGCGCCGGGGGGCGCAGCCGGGCGAGGAGCGGCTCGGGGGACGTTCGGGGAAGCTCGCACGGGCCACCGAGATGCTCTCCGAGGCGGTGGCCGCGCGGGACCGCGTACTGGTCTTCACCCAGTACCGGGTGATGGGCGAGCTGCTGAGCCGCCATCTGGCCGCGGAGCTCGGGCTGGACCAGGTGCCCTTCCTGCACGGGGGCGTCCCGGTGGACGAGCGGGACCGCATGGTCGACGCGTTCCAGCACGACGAGAGCGCGTCCCCGGTCCTCGTCATCAGCCTCAGGGCGGGCGGCTTCGGCCTGAACCTCACCAGGGCCTCGCACGTCCTGCACTACGACCGCTGGTGGAACCCCGCCGTCGAGGAACAGGCCAGCGACCGTGCCCACCGACTGGGCCAGACCAGAACCGTCCATGTGCACAAGCTCGTGACGGCGGACACCTTCGAGGAGCGCATCGACGCGCTGCTGGAGAGCAAACGCTCACTGGCGGACGCGGTCGTCGGCACCAGCGAGACCTGGCTCTCCGAACTCGATGACGCGGCCCTCCGTGACCTTGTCCAGCTCTCGGACCAAGGAGTGGACCAGTGAGCCCGGCAGCAGCCCGTACCCCGTCCCGGAGTCGCCGGCAGCCCGCGGCGGCCGGAGCCGCCGCGTGGAGCCGGCGGTGGATCCGCGCCCTGGAATCGCTCGGCGCCACCTACCCCAACACCCGCCTGCCCCGCGGCAGGACGCTCGCGCGCGGCGGTGCCGTACAGGGCCTCGCGGTCCGGCCGGGCGAGGTCACGGCCCGTGTGGAGCAGCCCAAGGGGGCCTGGGAGGTGAAACTGGTCCTGCCGGTGTTCTCCGACGACCAGTGGGCGGCCGGCGTCCGCGCCCTGGCCGGGCAGCTCCAGCACGCGGCGAGCCTGCTGGAGGGCCGAATGCCGGAGAACCTCGACGAGACCCTGGGCCGGGCGGAACTCACCGCCTTCCCGCGCCGCGGTGAGCTCTCCTCCCACTGCGACTGCCGGGACAACGGCGATCCCTGCGTCCACGGCGCCGCCGTGCACTACACCTTCGCCGAGGCACTGCAGGACAACCCCTTCCTGCTGCTCGCCCTGCGCGGCCGCAGCCGGGAGGAACTGCTCGCGGAGCTGCGCGCGGCCCGCAGCGGCGGCGTCCCGGGCGGCACCGCGGGCCCGCCCGGTGTGCCGGTGGCCGAACTGCCCGCAGGAGAGGCGTTCTTCGCCGGCGGGGACTTCTTCGCCGTACCGCTGCACCCGCAGCAGCCGGCCGACCCCGCGGGCCGGCTGCGCCGCCGGTGCCCGCCGCCCGGCTGCACACCGGCCCAGGCGGAGGCGCTCGCCACCGTCGTCGAGAACGCCGCCGGATACGCGTACCGGCTGGCGCAGGGGACGTAGCGCGCCGGTCCTTCGAGTGGTCGTCGAGCGACCGGCGACAGGATCGGGGCACGCACCGAAGTTCGTGCCCCGATCCCCGCCTGGAGAGGCCGCATCGATGATCACGTTTGTCAACCGTTTCGAAGTGCACGGCTCCGTCGAGGAGTTCGAGCGGGCCTTCGACGCAACCTCGGCGTTCTTCACCGCCCGGCCCGGCTTCCTCGGGCATCGCATGCTCCGCCACGCCGACCAGCCGGGACGATACGTCAACATCGCCGACTGGGAGAGCCGCGAGCACTTCGAACAGGCCCTTGCACACCCGGAGTTCGGGCCGCACGCCAAGGCCCTGCGCGCGCTCGCCGGCAGTGACCCGAACGTGTACACCCTGGTGCTGGAGCGAACCGCCCCGCAGTGACGCACGTCCGGCGCCGCCGGCCGGGACCGGTCAGTCCACGGCGAAGGGCAGCTGCGTCCGCAACGTCCTGGGCAGGGACTCCGCGTTCAGAACGGCCTGGTGCATGCGCTGGAGCCGGGGGCTCGGCTCGACACCGAGCTCCCGGCGCACGCAGTCGCGCAGCCTGCGGAACTCCTCCATCGCCCGCCAGGTGTTGCCCGAGCAGTAGAAGGCCGTCATCAGCTGGGCGCACAGGTTCTCGTTCAGCGGGTGCCGTGCGGTGAGGACGCGCAGTTCGGCGATGAGCGACGAGTACCGGCCGAGCCGTAGATCTGCCTCGATGCGCTGCTCCAGCACCTGCATGCGGGACTCCTCCATGCTGATGGCCTCGAGTTCCAGCACCACCCCGCGCGGCACGTCTCCCAGCGCCGGTCCGCGCCACAGGTTCAGCGCTCTTGTGAGCAGGTCGGCCGCGGCGCGGGGATCGCCGGCCTCCAGCGCCGCACCGCCCCGCAACGCCAGGCGCTGGAACTCGGCCGAGTCGTGGCTCTCCACGCCGGGTGTCAGCCGGTAGCCGCCGAAGGACGTGGCGAGGACGTCCTTCGGGGTGAGGGCGGACCCGGCGGGCAGGGTCCCGGCGATCTGGCGGCGCAACTGCAGAATGTACGTCTGGAGCGTGGTGGCGGCGCTGCGTGGCACCGCGTCCCCCCAGACCTCCTCCATGAGGGTGCTCACGGCGACGGTGTGGCCTGCCCGCAGCGCGAGCATCGTGAGCACCTGACGCGGTTTGCCTGCGGTGGGGACGATGGACGAGCAGTTGTGGTCGACGGACAGCGGTCCCAGTACCCCTATCTTCACGAGTACTCTCCGATCCGGTTGTGGCATACACCGGAGCGTTCCATCTGAGCACCGCTGAACCCAGAGCATGGGACACCGATGCCGTGGGAATCCCTCAGCACCGGCATGTGAGTTTTTCACCTCCACCACGTCAGGTGCGTGCCCGGACTTCGTGACCGAGGGGCCGCCCGGCCCTAGCCCTTGGACGCCGCCCGTTCCTTCGCGGCCTCCTGGGCGCCGGCCTTCGCGCGCAGGGTCACCGGCTTCCAGAGGACCAGGACCACGAGGCCGACGACGGCGATGGCGGACGTGATCAGGAAGACCGTGCTCATCGAGTCGGCGAACGCCTGCCGCAGCGGGTAGGAGACGGAGCGGGGCAGTGTCTGCAGCGCCGAGGTGTTGTGCACGACGTCCTGCGCCGCCCCGGTGTCCCCGGAGTTCAGGGCCGTGACCAGCTGTCGGGCGGTGTGGTCGGGGGTGTGCCGCGCGGCCAGGGCGACGTCCTGCCGGTAGGCGGTGTCACGGAGCGCGGAGCTCACATGGTGCGTGATGGCCGACGGCGTGAGCGCGAACCAGACGGAGAGCAGGACCGCCACGCCGGCGGTGCCGCCGATCTGCCGGAAGAAGGTGGCCGCCGCTGTGGAGATGCCCAGCTCCCGGGCGGGCAGGATGTTCTGCATCACGAGGGTGATCGGCTGGCTGAAACAGCCGATGCCGAGGCCGAACGCGAAGGTCACCGGCAACAGGGCGGGCAGGCTCTCCGTCCCCGACAGGACGTACAGGAGGAACATGCTGACCACCGTGAGGATCGCGGAGGCGATCGAGTGCACCCGGTAGGTGCCGGTGCGGGAGATGATCTGACCCGACGTGAGGGCGCCCGCGATGGTGCCGGCGATCATCGGCAGCAGCAGGGCACCGGCGCGGGTCGGCCCCGCCCCGAGCACCACCTGGAAGTACTGCGGCACCAGGCTGAACGGGGCGAGGATGAGCACGCCGAGCACGAAGGCGAGCACGGCGCCCTGGGAGAACCGCGTGTTCCTGAAGACCCGCAGCGGCAGCAGCGCGCTCTGGCCCATCCGCTTCTCCACCCACAGGAACAACAGGGCGCCCACGCCGAACACCGCGAAGCAGGCGACCGACCGGACCGAACCCCAGCCCCATTCCTGGCCGAACTGGGCGACGACCAGCATCGGGGTCAGGGCGACGGTGAGAGCCGCACTGCCGATCCAGTCGATGCGGACGCCTTCGCGGCGCGCGTGCCGGATGTTCAGGACCCGGTACACGACGAGCAGCGCCACCAGACCGAGCGGCACGTTGATCAGGAAGGCCCAGCGCCAGCCGGTGATGCCCGCGATGGTGTGCGAGTCGGACAGGACGCCGCCGATGAGCGGGCCGATGACACTGGAGCCGGTGAAGACCGCCAGGAAGTAGCCCTGGTAGCGGGCGCGTTCCCGGGGAGCCACGATCTCGCCGAGGATCGTGAACGCCAGCACGCTCAGTCCGCCGGCCCCGATGCCCTGCACGGCTCGGAAGGCCGCGAGCTCGTACATCGAGGTCGCGCAGGCGCAGGCGGTCGAGCCGAGCATGAAGACGGTGACCGCGAACAGGTAGGACGGTTTGCGCCCGAAGATGTCGGACAGCTTGCCGTACAGCGGTGTGACGATGGTCGAGGTGACCAGATAGGCGGTGGTGACCCAGGCCTGCTGGGAGTAGCCGCCGAAGTCGTCGGCTATGACCCGGATCGAGGTCGCGACGACCGTCTGTTCCATCGCGATCAGGAAGATGCCCATGAGCAGTCCGGACACGATGTACAGGATCTGCCGATGGGTCAGTGCCGCGGGCGCTGCCTCGGGGGTCTGCTCGGGGGGACGGTCAGCCATGATGCGTACTCACTTCCGGTCGGTCACGGTGGGACATACGCGGTCGGCGGCCGACGGCCGATCGCGGCGGAGCCCGGCGGATCCGGCCCAGGACGGGCGCCGGGCTCCGCCGCCCGACGCCGCCGGTGCCGTCAGGCTCCGCCGTTCACCCGTCAGACGCGTTCGTAGAAGCCGTCCAGCCGGCCGCGTGCGAGCACGTCACCCGCGGCGGCCAGTACCGCCCGCGGCTTCGCGGAGTCGGGCACGGTGTCGCTCTTGCCGATGGTCAGCGGCTTGCCCAGGGCGAACAGCTGGAAGACGTAGCGGTGCGGGCCGTGGCCCTTGATCGGGGCGGGGCCCAGGTAGCCGCGGCGCGAGCCCGAGCTGAGCAGCCGCACGCCGTCCGCGGGGGTCTCGGCGTCGAGGCCGCCCTGCGGGACTCCGGTCAGGGCCGCGTCGAGCAGCGCGATGCCGTGGTTGTACGGCAGGGCCGTCGGAGCGTCGGGATCCTCGATGACCAGCAGCAGCTGTGCCGTCTGAGCGGGCGCGGCGTCCCAGGCCAGGGCCGGTGAGAGGTCCTGCCCGCCCAGGCGCTTGCCGGCGTGCAGGGTCGGGATCGTCGCCTCGTGTGCGAAGTCGGGGCTGCTCAGCTGCAGCGTGTTCGCGCCCGCGAGGTTCGGCGCGTGCCAGGCGAGCCCCTCGTCCCCTGCTCGCTTGTTCTTCAGCAACTTGCCCATCACTGCCATGAGTTGACTCCTTGTGGTGCTGTTGTCGGGTCCGTGTGGTCTTCGGGTGCGTCACAGCCGCCGGGTGTCCGCGGCGGAGAGCAGGGGGGCGGCGAAGCGGCAGATCTCCTCGGCTCCGTCGAACTCCTGTGTGGTCGGTTCGTCCCAGTCGTCGCCGACGGGTGCGCCCGGCCAGTTGTGGCCGCCGCCGAACACCGTCCAGGCGACGACCTGGGTGCCACCGACACCGCCCGGGGTGGTGACACGGCTGGAGAGTTCCGTGGTGCGCCTGCTGTCGGCCCCGGACGGGCACCGGTTCGTGGCGCGCCAGTGCTCGGCCGTCTCGTGCAACGACAGCGTCCGGCCCAGCAGCCGGCCCCGGGGCCCGCGACGCCGGGAGTGTCCGGGGCCGATCGGCGTGATCATGTCGGCGGTGCCGTGGATGAGCAGCGCCGAGACGGCGTGTGTCGGCCGGGTGCCGAGCAGGGCGGCGGGGAGTCCGCCGGCGACGGCCGCCAGGACGGCCACCCGGTCGCTCGCCTCCAGCGCCAGCCGGTGGGCCATGAACGCGCCGTTGGAGATGCCCGTCACGACGGCCCGGTCGGCCGGTGTGCCGTACCGCTCGGCGGACCAGTCGATGATCGCGCGGAGGAAGGCGACGTCGTCCACCCCGGCCAGGTCGGCCCCGGTCACACCGCGGCCGTCCGCCCAGCCGCCGCCGAGGCCGTCCGGGTAGGCGACCGCGAACCCCCAGGCATCGGCCTGCTCGTCGAAGGTGGTCCACTCGCGCATGATCTGTCCGGTGACGTTCCACTGGTGACCGTGCAGCACGAGGACGAGCGGCATCGGCCGGCCGGCCGGTACCGCCCGCGGCAGCCGGACCGCGAAGTCGCGGTGCCTCCCGCCGATCCTCAGCGTGCCGGCGACCAGGTCGCCATCGACTGACATGTGCGCTCATACCCCCAGATATCCACAGCAGGACGGCATGGCTGTGGCGACGTTCGGTGGAAACGGGACGGAGCCCGACCGGGCCGTGGTCGGCGTGCGGGTCCGGCGGGTCGCGGCGGATGCGGTGCCGCCCGGGGCGCCGCGGGGACGGGACTCGTTTCTTATACACCGGGGTCCTGGCGGCTCGCACAGGAAGATTACGGTCAGATCGCCTTAAACGGCGCGGAGTTGTGGCAGTCGGTGCCGCCACGGACCGGGGCCCGGCGGTCGCGGCCCTTCAGAGCCTGCTCGATACATCCTCGAGCATCCCCATAGGCCGCGTCACGAGGATCGGGCTCACTGGATGTTGTCCTTCGCCGGGACGAGAGGGTGCCCTGTGACCGGTACGAGACTTCCGCTGGCCGATGTCAGAGTCATCGACGTGTCCACTCTGCTTGCCGGGCCGTTCGCCGCGAGACTGCTGGCCGACTACGGGGCCGAGGTGATCAAGGTCGAGCACCCGTCGGGAGACCCGCTGCGTGGCTTCGGCCGGTCCAGGGACGGGGTCCCGCTGTGGTGGAAGGTCTTCAACCGCAACAAGAAGAGCGTGGTCCTCGACCTGGCCGACAGCGACGACGCGGCACGGTTCCTGGAACTGGCGGCCGGCGCCGACGCCGTCATCGAGAACTTCCGCCCGGGCACGCTGGAACGCTGGGGACTGGGTCCGGAGGTGCTGGCCGAGGCCAACCCGAGGCTGGTCCTCACCCGGGTCACGGCGTTCGGCCAGGACGGGCCGTACCGGCGCAGACCGGGATTCGGCACCCTCGCGGAGGCGATGAGCGGCTACGCGGCCATGTCCGGCGAACCGGACGGACCGCCCCTGCTGCCGCCCTTTCCGCTCGGGGACGCCGTCGCCGGACTGCACGCCGCCTGTGCGACCCTGATCGCGCTGCGTGCCGCCGACCGGTTCGGGCACGGGCAGACCGCCGACGTCGCGATCACCGAGACACTGATCGGCTCGCTGGGCGCCCAGCTCACCGAGTACGACCAACTCGGCGTCAAACCGGCCCGGTTGGGCAACCGCTCCCACAACAACGCCCCGCGCGGCGTGTACCGGTGCGCGGACGGCCGGTGGGTGGCGGTGTCGGCGCCGGCCCTGTCGGTGGCCGAACGCGTCATGCGGCTGGTGGGGCGGCCCGAGCTGTGCGACGAGCCCTGGTTCGCCCAGGGTGCCGGCCGCGCACGGCACCGGGAGATCATCGACGAGGCGGTCGGGGGCTGGATCTCGGCGCACGACCGCGCCATCGTGCTGGCCGAGTTCGAGCGGGCCGAGGCGGCGGTGGCGCCCGTCTACGAGGTCGACGACATCGCCGAGGACCCGCAGTTCCGCGCACGGTCACTGCTGACCCGGGTACCCGACGCCGACCTGGGCACGGTGACCATGCCGACGGTGCCCTTCCGGCTGTCGCGGACACCCGGCAGCGTCCGGTGGGCCGGCCCGCGGCTCGGCGAACACACCGAGGAACTGCTTCCCCGCTCGCGGAAGGAGGAGGCGGACGCATGAGCGATGTCAGGGCGGAACACCCCGTCTACCGGAGTTGTCTCTACGTGCCGGGCCACCACCCGGACCGGATAGCACGGGCCTACGAGTCCGAGGCGGACGCCGTCATCATCGATCTGGAGGACGCCGTCCCGTTCTCGCACAAGCCGTCGGCCCGGGAGACGGCCGCCGCGATCACCTCGCGACCCACCCCGAAGCCGACCTTCGTCCGCCTGAACTCGACGCGCTCGACGCTGTGCGAGCAGGACGTGGTGGCCGTGGCCGGTATCGGTCTGGCCGGGGTGCGGATGGCGAAGACCGAGTGGCCCGAGGAGATCCGGCAGGTCGCGGACCTGCTGCGGCAGGCGGGCAGCCCGGCCGTCGTCCATGTGCTCATCGAGACCGCGTGCGGGCTGGAGAACGCCTACCGCCTCGCCACCGCCTCGCCCTCGGTGGGCATGCTGGGACTGGGCGAGTCCGATCTGCGCGCCGATCTGTACGCCGACATGGACGGCGCCACCATGGACGCCGCCCGGAGCCGGGTGATCATCGCCTCCCGGGCCGCGGGCCTGCCCAACCCGCTGCAGAGCGTGTTCCCCGATCCGCGCAACCCCGAGGGACTGCTCGCCACGAGCAGGCACGGCAAGCGGCTCGGCTTCATCGGCCGGATGGCCGTCCACCCGGCACAGGTGCCGGTCATCCACCGGGTGTACACCCCGCAACCGCACGAGATCGAGGAGGCGATGGAGATCTGCGCGGCAGCCGCGCTGGCCAGGGAACAGAACCGGTCGATCGTGATCAACGGCAAGGGAAAGATGGTGGGGCCGCCCGCGGTCGCCAACGCACAGCAGACCCTTCGGCTGGCCAACGCCCTGGACTTGGTGGGAAACGCGACGTGACACGCATGTCGGATGTGACAGGCACGACGAACACGACGAACACGGCGGACGCGGCGGACGGTCCGGGGCCGGCCGGCGACCTGCTGCTGGCGGCGGTGACGGCGGGCGTCGAGGCGATCGACCTGGCGCAGCCGCTCGCCAACGGAATGCCCTGTTCACCGAACCATCCCGGCTTTCGCATGATCCTCTCGCGCCGCCACGGGGACATGGTCCGCGAGGACGGCGGATCCGCGGCCAACGAGGTGATCGTGACCGGCGGTCACGTCGGCACCCATATCGACGCGCTCGCCCATGTCTCCCAGGACGGCCTGCTGCACGGGGGCGTGGCCGGCGCACAGGCCCAGACCGGCGGCGCGTTCACGGTCCACGGAGTCGACGCCATCCGGCCGCGGCTGTGCCACGGCGTACTCCTGGACGTCGCGAAGCTGCACGGGGTGGAGCGTCTTCCGGGCGGCTACGGGATCACGGCCGAAGACCTGGCCGCGGCCGCCGACCGGGCGGCGGTGCGTCCTCGGGCGGGCGGGGTCTGCCTGGTCCACACCGGTTGGAGCACACTCTGGCCGGATCCCGGACGCTATCTCGGCCTCGACTCGGGCGTGCCCGGGGTCACCCCGGACGGTGCGGGCTGGCTGGTCCGGCACGAGATCGTGGCGGCCGGCGCGGACACGTCCGCGTTCGAGCAGGTGCATCCGGGCCGCGGCCACGCCACGCTGCCGGTCCACCGGATCCTGCTCGTCGAACACGGTACGCACATCATCGAGCACCTCCGGCTCGGCGAGCTCGCCGCCCGCGGTGTCGCGGAGTTCGCCTTCGTCCTGGCCCCGCTGAACATCGTCGGGGCGACCGGCTCCCCGCTGCGTCCGCTCGCCCTCGTGAGCGGTGCGCGATGAGCGGCGCCGACCGGGGACTGATCGAGGACGTGGCCGCCTTCGCGGGGCACACGGCACGGCACGGCCTGCCGGCGAAGCGGCGGCAGGCGACGGCGCGCGCCGTGCTCGACACCGTGGGTGTCATGGTCCTGGGCTCGGCGCAGCCCGTCCTGCACACCGTGCTCGCCGTGACCGCCCAGTGGGGAGCGCTGCCCGAGGCCACCGTGATCGGGAGCCCGGAACGCCTGCCCGGCGCCTCGGCCTCCTTCGTGAACGGCACCCTCGCGCACTGCATGGACTACGACGACACCCACCTGCCGTCGGTGCTGCACCCCAGCGCCTCGGTGGTGCCGGCCGCGCTGGCCGTCGCCGAGGCCGTCGGTGCCGGTGGCCCGCGCCTGCTCGACGCCGTCGCGGTGGGCACCGAGGTGTGCATCCGGCTGGGCATGGCCGGGTACGACGAGGAGCGCCGCAATTCGGTCTTCTTCGACCGCGGCCAGCACGCGACCAGCATCTGCGGTGCCGTGGGATCGGCCGTGGCGGCCGCGATGGTGCTGTCCGGCGAGGCCGCCGCGATCGCCGCCGCCGGGAGCATCGCGGCCAGCATGTCCAGCGGGCTGATCGAGGCCAACCGGACCGGCGGCACGGTCAAGCGGATCCAGACCGGATGGGCGGCGCACTGCGGGGTGACGGCGGCCCAGCTGGCGGTCGCCGGACTCACCGGGCCGCCGACCGTGCTCGAAGGCCGCTTCGGGTTCTTCCGGGCCTTCTGCGGGGAACGCGCCTGGCCGGAGCGGGTCACCGCAGGGCTCGGCGACCGCTGGCACACCGACCGGTTGCACGTGAAGCCCTACCCCTCCAACCACTTCACGCACACCGTCATCGACGCCGCGATCGAGCTGCGCCGCCGCGGGGTGCGCCCCGCCGACGTGCTCGCCGTCGAACTGGGCGTAGCGGAACCGGTGTTGCGGACCATCGCCGAACCGGCCGCCGACAAGGCCGCCCCCAGGACCGGGTACGCGGCGGCGTTCTCCGGCCCCTACGCCTTCGCCGCCGCCCTGGCCGGCGGCGGCGGACTCGGCGTCCACACGGAGGACTTCGGCGACGCCGCGGTCCGCCGGGCCCACGTACTCGAACTGGCCGGCAGAGTACGCTGCCACGCCGACCCCGAATGCACGAGAATCTTCCCCGACCAGCTGCCGTCCCGGGTGACCGCCCACCTCACCGGCGGCCGGACGGAGCAGGTGTCCTGCCTCACCAACAGGGGCGGCCCGGCCCGGCCGCTGACCGACGCCGAGCTGGACCTGAAGTTCTCCCTCAACACCGGGACCTGTTACGACCCCGCCGACGTGGCCGCGATCAGCCGGGAGATCCGCCGGCTGGCCACCGCCCCGGACGTTCGACCGACCATGAAACTGCTCAGAACGCACCACTGTGGAGGTATGTCGTGACCGGCCTCAGTACGGACCCGAAATGGGCGGTTCTGGACCCAGCCGTCCACCCGACCGACCCCGACGCCTACCTCAGGGCCGCCCTCGACTGGCACTTCGGCGCCGAGACCGGTTCGCCCTTCTGGCTGCGCCGGGCCGAGAAGCTCGACTTCGACCCGCTGCGGGACGTGCACGGCTACGAGGACCTGGCTCTGTTCCCCAACGTCGTCGACGAGCTGCGGCAGGTCGCCGTGGAGGACCTGATCCCGCGCGGCTACGGGCCCAACCCCCCGATGCCGAGGGTGTTCGAGACCGGCGGTACCACCGGGGCACCCAAGCGCGTCATCCTGATGCCGGACTGGATCGAGGCCGCGCTGGACCGGATGCTCGCCGGCCCGGTGTTCGCCGGGCGGGAGGCGGCCAACATCCTGGTGGCCGCGCCGACCGGACCGCACAAGATCGGCTCCCAGTACGACTGGGTCGTCGCGCGGCAGAACACGGTCAAGTTCGCCATCGACATCGACCCGCGATGGGTCAAGAAGCTGATCGGTCAGGGCAAGGACGACGAGGTCAAGGCGTACGTCGAGCATGTGCTGGACCAGATCGAGCATGTACTGGAGAGCCAGCACGTCGGCATGCTCGTGACCACACCGCCGCTGCTGCGCGCGTGCGCGGGGCGGCCACGGCTCGTCGAGCTGATCAACTCCAAGATCGAGGTGGTGTTCTGGGGCGGCGCCCACATGACCGTGGACGAGCGGTTCCAGCTCGCCCACGAGCACTTTCCGAACGTCCGCATGATCAGCAGGTACAACAGCGCGCTGATCCTGGAGGGCGCACGGGAGCGCGAGGGGCTCGGCGCCGACAGCGACATCACCTACGACCCGCGCAGTCCCGTGGTGACCTTCCGGGTGGTCGATCCCGGGACCCGGCAGCCCGTCCGGTACGGCGAGCGCGGACAGGTGGTGATGAACCACATCAGCAAGGGCATGTTCCTGCCCAACAACCTGGAGCGGGACAGCGCCGTCCGGGTCGAGGGCCGACCGGGTCAGATCGGTGACTCGGTGGCCGGCCCGAAGCCCGTCGACCGGTTCGGTGGCGAGCGGGTGATCGAGGGCATCTACTGATCCGCGGCTCCGTCGGGGAGCGGGCCCGCGCGCCCCGCCCCGACGGAGCTCCGGTCACGGCCCGATCCGGTGCGGCACGGGCGCCGCGGGTGACCAGGGCGTCCAGCCCGGCTGCCCGTCCCTCGCCAGTCCCATCAGCGCGGCCTGTTGCTGGGCGCCCACCGCGCGGTCGACGTCGGTGCCCTCCGAGCCCTGCGGGTCGATGAACAGGGTGGGCTGGTCGACCCCGTGCACCGCCTTCCCGGCGAACAGCGGGTTCTGGGCGATCGGCGAGACGGTGGGGCTGTAGTCGTACATCTGCCACCAGCCGCGGCCGCCGGCCTTGTGCGCCGCGGTGAGCAGGCGCTCCGCCGGTTCGTAGTAGAGCTTCTCGGTGAGGAACTCCACCTTCTTGTCGTGGTCCGAGCCGACGTCCGGACCGGAGCGCTCCGCGTACATCTTGTCGACCGTGTCCGGCGAGAAGATGTCATAGGCCCGGGCCTCGTCCGCGGTGACCGAGAGCAGCAGCGGCACATCGGCCATGAGCCCGTCGGCGACGGACTCCAGCGGTGGCCGTGGCACGACCGTGCCGTCGACGAACGGCTCGTAGTGCACGCGTCCGTCGCTTCGCAGGAGCTTGCGGTGGATGTGCCGGACACCCACGTTGGGTACCGCGGCGAGCGCCGACGGGGTGGTCGCCAGCGAGCCCGCCGCGGTCATGAACCGTTCCGCCCGGCGTGCCGCCTCGTCCCCGGACACCAGGGACTCGGCGTTTCCGCTGTAGAGAGCCGCCTTGTGGAACAGGCCCCGGGCCGACGGCGCGCCCAGGAGCGTGCCCACGTCGGAGCCTCCCGAGGACACCCCGAAGACGCACACGTTGCCCGGGTCACCGCCGAACGCGGCGACGTTGTCCCGAATCCAGCGCAGCAACCGGATCTGGTCGAGAACGGGCAGGTTGGCACTGTCGGAGAAATCCGGGTCGAGGTCGCCGAGATACAGCCAACCCCAGGGTCCGAGCCGGTAGTTCGCGGTGACGATGACCGCGTCGTGCCGGGCGGCGTAGACCCAGGCGTCCATCGAGGGGGAGCTGCCGCTGCCGTACACGTGGGCGCCCGGATGCAGCCAGACCAGGACCGGCCGGGCCCCTCCGTCGGCGGCCGGCGACCAGATGTTCAGGTTGAGGCAGTCCTCCTGCTCGACCGAGTCCTCGTACACGACCTGCCACGACATGCCGGAGTAGATGGGCACCTGCCAGCTGATCGGCCCCCACCGGGTGGCATCCGCGCGGGGGCCGGGGCCGACCGGTGCCGCCGGACGGAACCGCCGCTCGATCCGTCCGTACGGCACGCCGCGCCAGTTCGGCACCTCGCGGTCCAGAAATCCGTGTACCGGTCCCGATGTCGTATCAACTACCAGGTCGTTCATGGCCGGTGCTCCTCAGGATCGTCAGTGCTGGCCGGGTACGGTTGCCCGGAATGCTCACAGGGCGCCCTCGACTCCCGCTCAAGAGTTCGTCGACCGCTTCGCGACCACTGTTCCGCTCCTGTAGGCGCAGCTGGCGGACCGGCGGTCAGTTCACGCCATCCTTCGCGACCGGCGCGTCCGGCCGCCGTTGATCTGTAAACGGAACCCTCTTAAGCTCAATCGTCTGCGAGACACCAACGGGCTACGGGGGCTGGACGGGTGTACAAGCGACTGTGCGAGACGACCGGGTGGTTGTACTTATTTCTCGGAATGACCACCGTCCAATGCGGGATCGGGCTCATCGGCCTGTTCGTCATGCTGGACGTCGAGTCGAGACCCGACGTCACCGCCTGGCTCGCGTTCCTGCCCGGCATCGTGGCCCTGCAGATGCTGCACAGCTCCACCGTCGGCCCGCGCCTGGGACTCCGCTGGGGCCTGTGCACGGTCGGTCTGCAGGAAGTGCTCATCTATCTGCCGTCGTTCGCCTTCGGTGTGCAGTGGCCGGGTATGCCCGGGTTCGCCGCGGCCTGTGCCCTGGTCGTGCTGCGAGGCTGGCCGGGTAACGTTGTCTTCGCCGCCAACGTGGCGGGCGCCTGGGCCCTGGGCCGGGACAGCGGCCTGTCGTTCGGCGAGACCGCGTGCGTCACCGCCGTGACCGTGGTCATCGGGCTCGGGGTCTCGGCTCTGATCCAGATGGCCTGGCGGCTGGGCCGGATCAGCCGCATGGAGTCCGGGATCGTACGCGGAGCGGCGCAGGACGAGCGCGAACGCATCGCACGTGACCTGCACGACCTGCTGGCCTCCCGCCTCACCATCGTCGCCCTCAGGGGAGAGATGGTCGACCGCTACGTCGGCGAGCAGGACGACCGCGCGCGCTCCGAACTGCGGCACATGATGGGACTGACGCGTGAAGTGCTGCGCGATGTGCGGTCGATGGCGTACGAATGCTGGGACCTGAGTCCGGGCGAGGAACTCGAGAACGTCCGCCGCGTCCTGAGCGGTGTCGGCGTCGAGGTGTCCGTGGCGGGCGAGGAGGACGTCGCCGACGGCGAGGCGGGGCTCCTGTTCGCGGTGACGCTCCGCGAGGCCATGGTCAACCTGCTGCGGCACAGCACGGCGACCCGCTGTCACATCACCTTCCGCGGCGGTGAGAAGGCGGAACTCCGCGTCCGCAACGACGGTGCCGAGAAACCCACTCGTCAGGCCGGCCCGGCCAGTGGTCTCGGTCTGGGCAACCTGGCCGCCCGAGCCGCCGCCGTGGGCGGTTCGTGCACGGCCTCGATCTCCCGCGACGGCTGGTACACGCTCACGGTGACGTGTCCGGCAGGTGCGCGGCCGAAGCGGACGAGCTCACCAGCCACCCCGCTTCTCGCGCAATCCGCACCGCGTCCACTCGACCCCGTGCCCCGAGCTTCATGACGCACCGGCTCAGGTAGTTGCGGACCGTTCCGGGCGACAGCCTGGTCGCCTCCGCGACGCCCGCGATGTCCAGTCCCTCCGAGGCCCGCACGAGCACCTCAGTCTCCCGCGGAGTGAGCGGGTTGCTCCGGGCCTGCCACGCGGCGAGCATCAACTCCGGTGCGATGACGCGCTGCGCTGCCGCCACCTTGCGGATCGCGGTGGCCAGGGCGCTGGGCGACGCGTCCTTCAGCAGATAACCGGCGACCCCCTGGTCCAGGGCCTGGCGCACGGTGCCCGGCCGGTCGAGGCTGGTGAGGAGCAGGACGCGGCACTGCGGAAGGGCCTCCTGCAGCCGGGCGGTCACTTCGAGCCCGTTCATGTCGGGCAGGTTGACGTCCAGCACGGCCACGTCCGGCCGGTGTTCACGCGCGAGCGGTGTCACCGCCCGGCCCTCGCCGGTGTCCGCGACGACCCGGATGTCCTCCTCGGCGCCCAGGAGGGAGATGAGCGCTCCCCGTATTAAGTGTTCGTCGTCGGCGATCAGAACTCGTATCACGATTCTCCCTCTTGCCGGGCCAGTCCCAGGTCCCCGAAGGCCGGTCGGTACTGATCCACGGCGGAGCCACGATAGTACGGCCGGGAAATGCCGGTTGATCTCGGTCCTCACCCGGGAGCGTCCGGCGCGTGCGCTCAAGGATGCCCACGAGGAGTTCGTCCAGCGTGGCACCGGCCAGTGGGTCGGACCAGAACGACGGGTATGCCGCATCGGCCATCTCGTCACCGCTCCTGCCAGGCGCCGGGTCCGTCCCGGCGGCTGCCGGAACTCTGAGCCCGGGAACTGGAGGGCCGCTGGACCAGTGCTCGCCGCCCGCTCGCACACTCGACCGGTTCTGTAGGGCCCGAGGCTACCTTCGGCGCCTTCGACGGTGACGAGAGGGGATTGAGCCATGGCGGGCCGAATATCCGGCGGGGCGTTCCGTGCGCTGGTTCTCGCCGCTCCCGGGCTGGCGGCGATGGCGGGCATGACGGTACCGGCGGGCGCGGCGGAGGCGCCCGCGGCCGTCCGCTCCACGCCTGTCGGAGTGTGGCAGGGAACGGTCCGGCACGGTGCGGGGACGGACGGCCTGAGCCTGTCGTTCCACGCCGACGGTTCGGTGTGCCTCGCCGTGACCGACGCCCCCGACGGCGGCAGGGCCGAGGGCCGGGGGAGCTGGCGGCGCCTGGGGCCGGACATGTTCTCGTACCTGGTGACGGAGCGGCTGTTCGACGCGTCCGGTGTGCTCACGGGCTCGGTGGACATCGCTCAGCAGGCGGTACAGGACGCCGGGACGTTCGACAGCTCGGGGATCTCGAAGATCTACGACGCGCAGGGCGGCTACGTGGGCTCCACGGCGGCCGAGGTCTCGGCCCGGCGTGGCGGTGCCCGGCCGGACTGCGGCTGAGCGGCTCCGGCCGGTCTCGTCTCCGTCTGCTCTGCCTTCGCACCGATCAGCCCTTCGCACCGATCAGCCAACAGCCGTTGCAACCTGAGGGAGCGTTGTGTCCCGTCGCCTGTTCACCTCGGAGTCCGTGACCGAGGGTCACCCCGACAAGATCGCTGACCAGATCAGCGACACCGTTCTCGACGCGCTGCTGCGCGAGGACCGCACCTCCCGGGTCGCCGTCGAGACGTTGATCACCACC
>NZ_BMML01000022.1 GCF_014645815.1 Streptomyces fuscichromogenes
TCGACCGACCCGTTGTCATTAAGCACCCAATAATCAGCCCTGCCATCACCGTTGTAGTCAGCGAAGCGCACACTGGCGCCAGGCTGGCCGACGCCGGACGCGATCTGCCCGAGCGCACTCCACCCGCCGGCGCCCGACTCGCATCCCGGTGCGTGCGGATCGGCCCCACCGCCGTCTTCAGGTGAGCCGGCGATGACCGTCAGCCCGTCCTGCAGGTAGGCGGCGTTCACCCCGGCGGCGAAGGCCCGGCCCATCCGCCGGTAGCCCTCGTCGTCGGGGTGCAGCGTGTCGGACAACTCGGCGGTGGTCACGGCGCCCTGGTCGACCAGGTACACGTGGTCGCCGGCGCTGTGCCGGCTCGCCACGACGGCGGGGATACTCGCGTTGTACGCGGAGATACGGGCGTTGACGGCCGCGTCCTTCGAGGGGACCAGGGTGGAGACCACCAGCAGCACGCCCGGGCGGTCCCGGACGATCTGGTCGATCAGCGCGCCGAGCCGGTCCGGGGCGGTCGCCACCGCATAGTTCTGGTTCATGTCGTTGGTTCCGATGTGCAGCGTCACCACGTTGGGATGGTAGGCGGTCAGCCACCCGTCGACGGCGGCGGCGATCTGGTCGATCCGCCAACCGGAGTGTCCCTCGTTGTCCGGGTCGGCGAGGTTCGACCCGGACTGTTCGGAGCCCACGGCGTCGTAGGTGAACCCGACCGTGGTCAGCGCGTCGTGCATCTCGGCCCGGTAGGCCGCCCCGGTCGAACTGCCGAGGCCGTAGGTGATCGAGTCGCCGAGCGCCATGAGTGTCGCCGGGCTGGGCGGTGGCGCCGGCGGCGGGTTGGCGGCCAGCCGCTGCCGCACCCACGTGATGACGTCACCGAACCACTCACCGACGGCGGCGGCCTGGCTCCCGATCCAGTTTCCCAGTCTGACGAACTGTTGCCCGATCCACACCAGCATGCCGGGCAGCCGGTTCAGCGCCCAGATGTTGCCGCCGCCTTCCCACAGGACCCCGCCGACGGCGGCCATGCTCGCGTTCAAGATCGCCGCCCCCCACTCCTTGCTGTCACCGAGCTTGTTGTCGAAGGCCATCAGCACGATCGCTCGGCCCATGGTGGCGGCGAAGAGGCCGAGGGCGGCGCATCCCGTCTTGATCAGGACTCCGATGGCGGCAGCCCCTCCCCCACTGGCGAGGACGGCGGAGCCGATACAGATGGCCCGGGTGCCGAACCCGACGCCGACCCCGACCGCCGCGGCAACCCACTGCTGCTTCCAGTTCGCGGCCGTGTGCACCTGATCCACGGGGATCGTCACGGTCAGCCCGGTGGCGGTCAGCGCGACCGTACCGTCGAAGTCGTTGAAGTCGGCGAGGCCGCCCTCAGGCAGCCCGGTCGGCGCTGACGCGATCTGGTCACGGACCTGCTCGCCCAGGGTCTCGCCGGACTGTGTGACGGCGTCGACCTCCTGCTGCAGGGTGGCCCGGTCATAGGTGACATCGATATCGAAACTCATCACGATGTCGGAGTCGGTGGTCGCCAGGGTCATCCCGGCCGGCAACGAGCGGCCGAGTGACAGGCGCGGCAGCCCGGACTGCGCCTGGGCACCGGCGGCGGTTCCGACCAGCGTGGTGAGCGATACGAGAACGAGAACGGCGGCTATGGCAGCGCGGACGTCGGCCGTCCCGTGACGGGGACGGCGAACAGCGGTCGCGAATAAACGGATCACCGGCACATCTTCGAACGCGTACGGCACGCAGGACATGTGCACGGGCACCACATCTCCGGGGCACGGCTGTGCCCGTGCACAACGGGATTGTGTGTCAGTGGCCTTGTCGGATCCGGGTGATGTTCATCCGTGGTGGACCCCCGCCTCGCGCACGTCGGCGGCCCGGCGGCCGGCCCTCTGCATGAACTGGAGAGCGGTGCTTCGCTCGTCACGTCGGTCGTCGTCACAGGCGAGCCGTTGGTTGCGGGACCGAAGAACCACACCGGCTTTTGGGTAGCCGCACATTGTCGGTCCCGCACGCATCGAAGAAGACTGCTTGTCGCTGGACATGGAATTGCGTCGGAGCACATCGACGCTCCGAGAACAGTCCGCCAGGAGAGACGAATGCATCAGGGTTATACAGTCCCGTTGTCCCCGCGTGGCGTCGCGAATCTGGCGACGAAGCCTCCATGGCACTACGCCGGTGTTGTCGTCGGGGCGGAGTTCTGGACCGATCCGGCCGCCGCGGCGGCGACCCTCCCGGAGGGCCTCACACCCGACCCGTACTCGGCGGGACACGGGACGGTCCTGTTCATCGACTGGCAGTTCTCGGGCAGCCGGGACGAGTACCTCGACGCCGCGCGGAGCCAGTACCGGGAGTTCTTCGTCCTGCCGGACGCCTGCTGGCAGGACAGGCCGGTTTCCTGGTGTCCCTACATCTACGTGGACAACGACCACGCGGTGGCCGGGCTGGTGCGGCAACGGTTGAATGCCGCCATGGGGAACACCTGGACACCGGCCCATCAAGCGGTGGAGGACGAGGACGCACAGTCCTTGGCTCAGCTGCTGGCCATGGGAGCCGACCCCGATGAGGTATGCGACAACATGACGCTCCTGACACACGCCATCGACATGGAAGGGGATGGAGCCCTCCAAAGCGGCAGCTCGCTGACTGTGCATACCACCGCAGTGCTCCTGGCCTTCGGTGCTGACCCGCAGCTCCCGGACCCCGACGGGCAGACGCCCATGGACCTCGCCCTTCACTACGACCATGACCTGGCAGTCAAGCTGTTGCAGCGGCACATCAGCGAGTGACGCGCCGCAGGCAGATGAGGGTGCACAATCCCGAAAGACACCAAAAGACTCATCTGCGTGTGCAAGAGGCGGTAGTTACCTCATCACTGCAGCTCAGCGCACCCAGGTAGACAACTTCAAGGAGATCTCGTCGTCCTCCCGGCTTCGCGCATCACACTCCGTCTCGAGCGGGACCCTCTCCGAATCCGGCTTCGCCCTGCTCACGACCAAGATCCGGACCGTATACGGGCCAGAGCCCGCCGCCCCTGCTTCAAAGCCCGCATTCGTACTGGTCAGAGCCATGTACGGCGTGTACCACCAGCAGACGAAGAACATTCCTTGTTCGTACAGCCCCAAGAAGCTCGGGTTCTTCTGGAGCCCGAAGTCGGTTACCTGGAGCCATCGTCGTGCTCCAGGTAACCCGACACGACAACCACGCTGTGCAATCATCCCGACGACTTGCGGGACCGAATGGACTCCGGGTGAATCCGCCGGGCCGAACCGCGGGCCAGACGGCGCCCCTGTGGGGGCACTGGCCACAGAGCCCAACTGGCTGACCGTCGACAGCAGTGATCGACTGCCGCCGGGTTCAGCGCAGCACGGCCGACAGCAGGTCCGTGCCCGGCATCGTCATCGCGGGCAGGTACAGGGCGCAGTGGACGTGGCGACCGCGCCGCCGGGCCGTGAGCGGTCCGGCGCGGCACGGCGAGATGGCGGGAGACCTCCGGGGGCGAAGGCTCCCAGGCGTGGGCGAGCTCGCCGGTGGTGTGGGGGCCGCGGGCCAGGGTACGCGGCGGGCCGCAGCCGTACCGGGTGCGCGAGCGTCTCAAGCCTCAGCCCGACGGTCTCCAGCGGCACGAGGTCCGGCGGGCCGGCTTCCGCCACGGTGTACCGCACCACCGGCTGCTACCCGGGCACGCGGACCACGATCAGCTGCGGGCGGCCGAGCAGAGCCTCGAAAGCACGGGGCAGCGGGTCTTCCCACGGCCGGCATCCCCCGGTGTACGCGGCGGCGAGGTGACGGTGAGGCACCTCAGTCGCGACCCCGCCGAGGCGAGAACTCTCAGACCGCCACCCGGCAGCCGTCGGCGTACTCCACGTGCAGGAGCCTGTCCGACCTGGCGAGGTGCAGCTCGATCGGGCGGTCGGTGAGCACCACGGCCTACTTCATCGGCCACCGGCTGCGCCGCCAGCCGACCGGCGCAGATCGCCGGCCGGCAGCCCGTGACGGATCGCACGAGCGGCGAGCAGGCCACCGAACGGCGATTCCATCCACGCGACGGTCCGCGGAATCAGCCCAAGACCCAGGAAGCCTTTCGCCGCGACCGGCTCGGCAGCGGGTACGCGGCCATCGCGTTCACGTGTTCGGCGACACCATGCTGCTCACCCAGACGGTCGGCCCTCCGGAGCCGCGCGGCAACAAGTACGTCCCGGTCCGGTTGTGCCAACCTCCGCTACGTCCTGGACTGTCACCCGCTCGTACGACGTCGTCGTCTGCCTGCGTCAGGTGCGGGCCGTTCGTCTCTTGAGCGAGCCCTGCCCGCCGTCACCGCAAACTCCGTGCCGCGGGCCGGGCTCCGCCGGCGTCGGCGTTCCGCGCCGCGAGCCGCTGCTGGAGGCACAGATGGCGGAACTCGTAGTGCGCGCCCGACTGGCGCAGCACCCCGCGCCGGTGCGCCTCGTCGAGGAACCGCATGAGCCGCCACGGCGCGCGCCCCGTCACCGCCAGCCAGACCCGGGCCACCCCGAGTCGGCCCCAGGCGCTCAGCGCGGCGGCGGCAGGACCGATCGTCGTCCACAGCTCGGTGGGCATGGTGTTCCACAGGCTGCCCGTGGGCACGGCCCAGGCCAGTGCCAGGCAGGTCCCGCCGGCGAGCACGGCGGCAAGTGCGCTGCGCGCGAGCGCGGCCGCGCGATCGGTGCGCAGCGTGCCCCGCGGGCCGGTGGCGCGCATGTTGTCGGAGGGGACGCTCAGGGCACGGTGGACCCCGGCCGCGCAGCCGCCGACGGCCCCGATCAGCAGACCGAACGCGGCGAAGGGGACGACGGCGTCCCGGACGACGACGAGCGTGGGCCGCTGCGCGAGCCACAGCCGGACCGGCTGCGGCAGGGTGAGCACCACGTTCCAGGCGTCGGCAGGGGGACGGCCCGGTGAGGTGAGCACCGGCCCCTCGCTCTCCATACGGATCCGGACCCTGTCGTAGACGGGTTCGGGCACCCGCCCCTTGTACGCGATGTCGGCGTTCCTGGGGATCGCGAGCGGCTCGGCCCCTTCCCCGTCGTGCAGCAGCAGGAAGGGGTACGGCTTCGTGGAGGTGGCGCTTCGGATGCCGTCGGCCGACATCCGGACGTGCCAGTCGCCGATCACCCGCTCACTCGCGGGCGCGGCCACCGACCGGATCTCGTGGGCCGCGAAAGCCCCGATGACGCCGCCGAAGACCACGGAGGCGAGGACGCCGAAGGCCTGACAGAGGAACAGGCCGCGGAGCAGCCCGCTGCCGAAGCTCCGCAGTACCGCTGTCGGGACCCTGTACGGGGCCGTTGCCCGTTTCCCGTAGCGCTGCGCCGCCAGGCACAGCATCGTCCCGGCCACGACGCCGGTCACGGCCAGGAGCACATGCCGCCGGCCCACCGCCAGCGGAACCAGGCCGACGAGGGCGAGCGCAATGCCCAGCGCACGGCAGGTTCCCCGCCTGTTCGGGCCGCCGCTCCAGGGCAGCGCCATGGGGGACGGGCGGCCGGACAGGCCCGCGACGGCGAACAGCATCGACACGATCAGCCCGAAGAAACATCCGTTGAGGAACCAGACGGGCTTCGGCGTGATCGCATCGCTGAATCGCAGGCCGACCACGGGCGGCACCACCAGCCCGTACGCGACGCCGACTGCGGTCACCGCCACGGTCAGTGTCACCGCCGTACGACCCAGCTCACGTGGACCCCGCCCGACGCCCGGCCTGGAGGGAAGGAGGAAGGCGAGCCCGAAACAGAGGCCCAGGAGAAGACCCGTCAGATGGACGAGGACGGACGGTGAGAGACGCCAGTCACGGGTGGCGCCGTCCCCGTAACCGGCCAACGGCACCAGCCAGAACGCCGTGAGCAGCGTCAGCACGGCAGGCCCGATCACCCGCATCGCCCTCGGCATCGCCGTCGGGAGCTCCCACCAGGCGAGCCGCCAGATGCCGTGCACCCGGTCGCGACCGCCCACGTCCCGGGCGAGACAGCGCAGCCAGCGGTGCGCCGCCTCCGGATGCCAGGTGCCCCGCGCATCGCCGAAGGCAGCCGGCACGAAGGCGTCCAGGAGGTGCTCCTCGATGTGTTCGGCGGTGGCGAACCGCCCGGCGTCGAGGAGTTCCGCGGGATCGCGGCACCGGTCCCCGTACACGGTGCGGGCCAGGGCCACCATCAGCGGCGAGCGGAGGACCTCGGACAGCGGCACGGAGGGAGCCGCCAGAACCGGCGTCCAGACGGTGGAACCGTCGCCGCGCGAGGGTGTCGTGCACTCCAGATAGGCACGCACGGTCGTGAAGTCCAGCGGGCGCAGTTCCACGACCTCGGCGGCGGTCACGACGTCGCCGGCCTGCACGGCTCGGGCCCAGTCAGTGGTGCGGCAGGTGAGCAGGACGGGCAACCGGTCGTCCAGTTCGGCGTTCAGGCGCCGCAACGCCTCCCCCCGCACCCGCTCGGGAAGCTCGTCGAGGCCGTCGAGCACGGGCAGTACGAGACCGGCTTCCAGCAGTTCACGGGCCGACGTGCACGCCCCTCCGCCGGTACCCAGCGGCCGGTACTCCGTGGCCAGCCGCTCCGCCAGCCACTCGCGCAGCCCGGCGGAGCACGGGTCCCAGCTCGCGAGGGCGAACAGCACCGGCACGCGGTCCCCCGGCCGCCGCACGGCGAGCATCCCCAGCACGAACCGCACGGCGAGGACGGTCTTCCCCGCCCCCGGACCGCCCAGCACGACCAGTCGGCGGGAGGGGACGCTCCTGAACGTCTCGACGATCCGCTCGAGACGCTGGTCGCCGTCGCGAGGCTCGGGCAGCACAGGCCCGCGCCGCACGTTCCGCCGGTGGTCCGCGAGCGGTGGGCCCACGCGGGACCAGCGGACGCTCAGCGGCTCCGGGTCCTGCAGCCGCCGTAGCCGGGCCTCGGCCGCCCACTGGGCCTGAACCGCCTCGGCGAGTTCATCGGCTCTCCGCCGCCGTTCGCCAGGTGTCCCGTCGCCCGCGGGGGCCCGCAGCAGGTCGGCCACGAGGGCACAGACCGAGACGAACGCCGAGATCGCGGAGATCCACATCGACGCTTCGTCGTTGTCGCCGTCCCCGCTCGCCAGTACCGCGGTGAGCGCGACGAGTGCCGCCGCGACCACCCCGAGTCCGACGCGCCGTCGCACTCGTGCCTCGCCGAGTGGTGTCCACATGGCCTGCCCCGTGTCCGCGCTCCGCCGTCCCAGGTGAAACGAGGCGTCGGGCGTCGGCGTACCGGTGCGGAGGGAGGCACACGGAAGCACGACCGGCCCACTCATCACAGTTCAAGCCGGATGCACCCGCCCTGGTCGAGGGCCTGCGCCGGCCGTCGGGTACGCCGCCGGACGGCAACGCCCGGGGCATCTCGGTGCGGCTGGAGGCGTTCGACGCGCTGGAGACGCACTTCGGCGAGACCCGCCAGGAACCGGCCGGCGCCGACGAGGCCCGTGACAGGCTGCCGCGGCTCCTCGGGTTCAGCAACGTCACCTTCTTCGAGGATCATCCGAACAAGGTCAAGTCGGCCGGCCAGGACAGCATCCGCGGATACGTACTCTCCGACGGGATCGACGCCAACGGCCGCGTGATCGGGTTCGCCTACCGGGGCGACCCCGCCGAGCCCGACGGGACGGACGTATTCCTGGACGAGACCCGGGTGGACCGGTCCGCCCACGCGACACTGCCTCACCGAGGGCCTCGGCCTACCCTGCGTGCTACGCGACCCTGCCCGCCTCGCTCCGCACCCACCTGACGACGACGTCCCGTGCGGCGCGGACAGCGGGGGCGGGGGTGTGACCCCGCTCGACGGCCGACCCGGACGGCAAGGCCGACGTCCCGGATCTCGACGCGCTGCAGCAGTTCGCGATGCGGCCCAAGCTGTTCCGGCGGATCGTGCCCTGCCTCGTGGCGGGAGCCACCGACGTCAACGGCTTCGACGCCTGGCTCCGGAGCGACCCGGTCCACCGCGACGATCCCCTCTTCCTGCTGGACCGGGGCGAGTACGGCAACCTGCACGACGTGATCGAAGCCGCGGGCCAGGACATTCAACTCACGCTCTGGCCGGAGGACTTCATCATCAGCCCCACCCCGCACCGCAGGGGAGGGCAACCACCCCGCCCCTACAAGCAGCGGTCGTCACGGTCCTGTGATGAACCCCGGAGGATCCTCGCCGGCCGCGCGCCGTTCAAGTCACTCAGCGTGAAGCCCACGGCGGCGGGCTTCACTGCACTGCCGCCACTGAGGACGGCTCTCCCGGGGAGAGTCCGGCAGGTCCGCACCGCAGCTGCACAACGTCATGACGTAGGTCTCCACATGGCCGGGCCCTCCAGCCGCCGGTCCGGACCTCCCGCAGCACGAAAGACGGTACCCGCACCCGCGGGGCGGTTCACACCGAGCATGGCGGCGCGGACGGCTTCGCTGCGGCGGGAGGCACGGGTACTGGCTGCGGGGCACCTGAACCACCCCGATCCGGCAATCCGGGACGAAACAACGGGGCGTGGTCAGCGCTTGATGCTGTGTTTGACGATCGCCGCGACCCGTTCCGTGACCGGCGAGTGCCGCTGGGCCCGCCGGGCGAGTCCGAGCGTGACGGTCTCGGTCTCGGTGAGCGGCGCGTAGGCGACTCCGTCGAGGGCGAGGCTCTGCACCGACTCCGGGACCAGCGCGACCCCGTGGCCGGCCGCGACGAAGACGACCAGAGTGGAGGTCTCGCCCACCTCGATCAGCGGTGCCGGTACGAAGCCGGCGCGGGCGCAGGCGTCGAGGACCCGGCCGTGCATGGACGAGCGGTCCCGGGACGGATGGACGACGAAGGGCTCGTCGGCGAGTTCCCCGAGGGGGATCCGGCTCCGGGCCGCCAGCCGATGGCCGGCGGGCAGGGCGGCCACCAGCCGTTCGGTCCGCAGCGGCGTGAAGGCGATGGTGGTGTCCGTCAGGGTGTCGGAGCGCAGGAGGGCAAGGTCGTAGGTGCCGTTGCGCAGGCCTTCGACGAGTTCGGGGTTGAGCAGTTCACCGCGCAGTTCGAGGGCCACGTCGGGGAGTTGCGCCCGTACCGTACGGGCGATCTGCGGCAGGAGGTCGTACGTGGCCGTGCCGACGAACCCGATCGACACGCGGCCCGCCCGGCCGGCGGCCAGCAGTGCCATCTGCTCGTCGGCCCGTTCGACCTCGGCCAGGATCGAGCGCGCGTACGCGACCAGATGGCGGCCGGCCTCGGTGAGCTCGACCCGCCGCGTGGAGCGGGTGAAGAGCGTCGTGCCGAGTTCCCGCTCCAACTGCTTGAGCTGCTGGGAGAGCGCGGACTGCGCCACGTGCAGCCGCTGGGCGGCGCGGCCGAAGTGGCACTCCTCGGCGAGGGCGAGGACGTAGCGGAGATGCCGGAGCTCCATGGACCCATTTTATCTGACTCAGTGATCAATCATGAAGGAATAGGTATTGGACGAGATCAATGTCCGGAGCCTACGTTCGATCCATGGTTGCCAGCTTCGTTTACAGCGCAGTACGCACGCCCTTCGGCCGGTACGGCGGGGCGCTCGCCGAGATCCGGCCCGACGACCTCGCGGCCACCGCCGTCACGGGCCTGCTGGACAAGGTGCCCGCGCTCGATCCCGCCGCGATCGACGACGTGGTCTGGGGCAACGCCAACGGCGCGGGTGAGGACAACCGCAATGTCGGCCGGATGGCCGTCCTGCTGGCGGGCCTGCCGACGACGGTGCCCGCCACGACGGTCAACCGGCTCTGCGGCTCCTCGCTCGACGCGGCGATCATCGGCTCGCGCGCCGTGGAGAGCGGCGACGCCGACCTCGTCCTCACCGGCGGGGTGGAGTCGATGACGCGGGCGCCGTGGGTGCTGCCCAAGCCGTCCCGCGCGTTTCCCGCCGGCCACACCACCGCCGTGTCGACCACCCTGGGGTGGCGGCTGGTCAACGACCGCATGCCGAAGGAGTGGACCGTCTCCCTGGGCGAGGCCAACGAACAGCTCGCCGAGCGGTTCACCATCCCCAGAGAGCGTCAGGACGAGTTCGCCGCCCGCTCCCACACCCTCGCGGACACTGCCTGGGACTCCGGCTTCTACGACGACCTGGTGGTACGGGTCGAGGCCGGCGGCGAGTCCCTCCTCAACCGCGACGAGGGGATCCGGCCCGGATCCACTCCGCAGAAGCTGGCAGGCCTCAAGCCCTCCTTCCGTCCCGACGGCGTGATCACCGCCGGCAACGCCTCGCCGCTCAGCGACGGTGCGTCCGCCGTGCTGATCGGCTCCGAGGCCGCCTCGTCCCGTGTCGGCGTCGCGCCACTGGCCCGGATCGCCGGCCGCGGGGTGTCGGCGCTTGAACCGCAGATGTTCGGGTTCGCGCCGGTCGAGGCGGCCGAACGGGCCCTGAAGCGGGCCGGGATCTCCTGGTCGGACGTGTCGGCGGTCGAGCTCAACGAGGCCTTCGCCGTGCAGTCCCTGGCCTGCGTGGACGCCTGGAAGATCGACCCGGCG
The DNA here is from genome assembly GCF_014645815.1 of Streptomyces fuscichromogenes. GTDB lineage: Bacteria > Actinomycetota > Actinomycetes > Streptomycetales > Streptomycetaceae > Streptomyces > Streptomyces fuscichromogenes. Next base: position 10,494 of record NZ_BMML01000022.1, read on the forward strand.
ATCGTGAACACCAAGGGCGGCGCGATCGCCCTCGGCCATCCGCTCGGCGCCTCCGGCGGCCGGATCCTCGGCACGCTGGCCGCGCGGCTGCGCGAGTCGGGGGACCGGTGGGGGCTGGCCGCGATCTGCATCGGCGTCGGACAGGCGCTGGCCGTGGTCCTGGAGAGTGCGGCATGAGCGTCCGGGTGTGCGCCGATCCCGACGAGGCCATGGCCGGGATCGAGGACGGTTCGACCGTACTGGTCGGCGGATTCGGCATGGCCGGTATGCCGGTCGAGCTGATCGACGCCCTCATCCGGCAGGGCGCGACCGAGCTGACCGTGGTGTCGAACAACGCCGGCAACGGTGACACCGGGCTGGCGGCGCTGCTGGACAAGGGCCGAGTGCGCAGGATCGTATGCTCGTTCCCCCGCCAGTCCGACTCGTGGGTCTTCGACCGGCTCTACCGCGAGGGACGCATCGAGCTGGAGGTCGTTCCGCAGGGCACCCTCGCCGAACGGCTGCGCGCGGCGGGGGCCGGGATCGGCGCGTTCTACTCGCCCACCGGGGCCGGTACTCCGCTCGCCGAGGGCAAGGAGACCCGGGAGATAGCGGGACGCACGCATGTCCTGGAGTACCCGATCAAGGGCGATGTCGCGCTGATCGGCGCCCACCGGGCCGACCGGATGGGCAACCTCGTCTACCGCAGGACCGCCCGCAACTTCGGGCCGGTCATGGCCACTGCGGCGACCACGGTCGTGGCCCAGGTGCACGAGATCGTCGACATCGGAGCACTCGATCCGGAGGCAGTCGTGACCCCCAGCATCTACGTCGACCGCGTCGTCCGGGCGGTGTCCGCGGCATGAACCCGACGCCCCCACCGCACCCCGTCGTGGAGCACCTCGACCGCGGGCCGCTCACCAAGCACGAGATGGCCGCCCGGGTGGCACGCGACATCCCGCACGGCTCCTACGTCAACCTGGGCATCGGCCAGCCGACCCTGGTCGCCGACCACCTTCCCGACGGGGCGGGGGTCGTGCTGCACACCGAGAACGGCATGCTCAACATGGGACCGGCGGCCCAGGAGGGCGAGATCGATCCGGACCTCACCAACGCGGGGAAGATCCCGGTCACCGAACTGCCCGGAGCCGCCTACTTCCACCACGCCGACTCCTTCGCCATGATGCGCGGCGGCCACCTGGACATCTGCGTGCTGGGCGCCTTCCAGGTGTCCGCGGCCGGTGACCTCGCCAACTGGCACACCGGCGCCCCCGACGCCATCCCGGCCGTCGGGGGAGCGATGGACCTGGCGATCGGCGCCAAGCGCGTGTTCGTGATGATGAGCCTGTTCACCAGGGACGGCGCCCCCAAGCTGGTCCCGGAGTGCACCTACCCGCTCACCGGACTCCGCTGCGTCGACCGTGTCTACACGGACTTCGCGACCTTCCAGGTCGGCTCCGGGGGCGCCACCGTCCTGGAGACCTTCGGCATCTCCTTCGCCGACCTCGCCGAGCGCCTCGACGGCCCGCTGTCCCGGCGTTGAGTCGTCCCGACAGCCCGTAGACCCGTCATACAATCACGGGGAAACACGGCGTCCATGCTCGGGCGCGGAAGAGCGGAGCGCGCCGCCGTGTGTCGCCGGCGCGAAAACTCCGGATGAATTCGGCCCCGAACCACCGAGGACCGCTGGGTTGTACGATCGCCTTACCGTATCCTGGTCGGGTGACCGTATCAGGCAGCTCTGGACCCCGCAGCTCCACCGAATCCGTCGATCTGGCCGCCCAGGTGGGCCGGGTCGCCGCGCCTCTGCGGCAACAGGTGCTCGATGTGCTGCGGCAGGCCATCCTCAGTTTCCACTACGCGCCCGGTCAGCGGCTGATCGAGCGCGAGCTGATCGAGGAGATCGGCGTCTCGCGCACCACGATCCGTGAGGCACTGCGCGAGCTGGCGGCCGAGGGCCTGGTCAGGACGATCCCGCAGAAGGGCGCCGTCGTGGTGGTGCCCTCGCCGCAGGAAGCCCTGGAGCTCTACGAACTGCGCGCCGCCCTGGAGGCGCTCGCCGTGCGCAGGTTCACCGAGGTCGCGTCGGCCGAGCAGGTGGCCGAGCTACGTGCCGCGTTCGAGCAGCTGGCCGAGGCCGTGAGCGGCGACGGCGACACGCTGCGCATCCTCAAGGCGAAGGACCACTTCTACGACGTCCTGCTCCGCGGCTGCGGCAACCGCTCGGTGCACTCGACGCTGGGGGGTGTCCAGGCCCGTCTCAGCCTGCTGCGTGCCACCTCGCTGGCCCAGCCCGGCCGCAGCGCTCGCAGCGTGCAGGAGTTGCGCACCATGGTCGAGGCCATAGAGTCGCACAACGCCGAGACGGCCGTGCGCGCGTGCAACCACCACGTCGAGCAGGCGAAGCGGGCCGGGCTGGAGGGACTGTCCGCCCCCAGCGGACTGCCGTTCAGCAACGTCTCACGCTGAACAAGGAGCTTCGACCGCCGTTCGGTGCGGAGATCCACCCGCTGTCATCGCATGACGTATCCGCCGTTCGGTGAGAGCGTCTGCCCGGTGTAGAAGGCCGACTCCTCGCTCGCGAGGAACAGAATCGTGTGCGCGATCTCCTCCGCGGACGCGGCCCGGCGCAGCACGCCCAGATCCACCACCGCCCGGCGGATCCGTTCGTCGCCCGGCAGCATCGGGGTGTCCGTCGCCCCCGGGGCCACCGAGTTGACCCGGATCCCGTCGGTCGCCACGAGCGCCGCCACCGCCCGGGTCAGCCCCAGCACCCCCGCCTTGGAGGCCGGGTACATGGCCGGCAAGGGGAAGTCGGCCAGCGCGCCCGTGCTGGAGACGTTGACGATGCTGCCGCCCGGCGGGGAATTCCGGCGCATCAGCCGCACGGCGGCCCGCACGGAGTAGAAGGTGCCGGTCAGGTTCACCGCGACGACGTCCGCGAAGTCCTCGTCGGTGAGGTCGCAGAGGTCGGCCTGCGCCCCGGCGACACCCGCGGCGTTCACCGCGACGTCGAGCCGTCCGAACTCGGCGTGAGCACGCTCGTACGCGGCGTCCACCGCTGCGCTGTCCCGTACGTCGGCGCCGACCGCGACCGCGCCTTCGCACCCGGCGACCGCGCGAGCCGTCCGCTCGGCGTCGAGGTCCACGGCCAGGACCCGGGCGCCCTCCTCGGCGAACCGGCGGACCGTGGCCAGCCCGATGCCCGAGGCCCCGCCGGTGACCAGGGCGACCTTCCCGGCGAGCCGGCCGCCGGCGCACTGCCGGCGGCCACCACTCGTGGTCACGCTCATGCGTGCCCGGTCCTCAGCTCTGCGAGGGGTTGTCGAAGAACTGGTCGAGGTAGGACTGCGGCATCCACGCCTCGCCGTCCTCGACCTCACCGAGGTCGCTCACCTTGGCGCCCGCGGGCAGGTAGTCGGCCAGGTTCGCCTTGGTGATCACCGACGGTTCGCGGGTGATCGTGCCGACCTTCGGGCCGTCACCGGCCATCACCATCATCCCGACGGTGAACCAGGCCTTCGCCTCCTGGGTGCCGTTGCCGCCCGTACCGGCGGTCTCGTAGCCGTCGGCCGTCTCCAGCTTCTTCCAGGACGCGAGCGACGAGGCGGACGCGCCGGCGTCGACCACCTTGGGGGTGTCCCGGCCGGTCGAGTCGAAGGCGGCGTACACGCCGGAGCCCATGACGCCGAGCTGCGCCACCATGTCTATCTGCTGCGGGTGGCTGGCGAGGAACTTCAGCAGCTCGGCCTTGGCGACCGGCGGCACGAACGCGCCGTTGACCTGGCCGAGCACCTTCAGGTCCGGGCAGGCGGCGAGGACGTCCTTGACGGCCTGGTAACCGATCGTCTCCGTCGACAGTCCCTGGAAGCCGCGGACGATCACGACGTTGCCCTTGCCGTTCAGCTGCCCCGCGACCAGGGCCGTCGGCGCGGCGATGTTCAGGTAGGCGTTCTCGGCCACGTTGACCGCGTACTTGGACCGGATGGTCGAGCCGAGCGCGACCGTGACCACGCCCTTCTTTCCGGCCGCGTCGACCGCCGAGACCATCGCGTCGCCCGAGAGCGGGGTGATGTAGATGATGTCGACGCCGGAGTCGACCAGCTCGTTGTAACCGCGGATCTGCTCGGCCGGGGTCATGGTGGCCGGGTCGGTCATGATCCGCTTGACGAGCTTGCCCTGGACCAGGCCGTCGGCCTTGGCCGCGGCGAAGCTGGTCTCCACCTGCTTGATGACGGCGCCGGCGAACGCGTTGGAGGCCGGCAGGTAGGAGAAGCCGACCTTGGCGGCACGGCCGAGCGCCTTCTTGTTCTGCCAGGCGCTCGCGAACACCTCCTCGCCGTAGGCGTTGTACGCCTTCTGCAGATCCGCGGGCAGTGCCTTGACGGCGCCGTCGGGGTCCTTGGGCGCGATGGTGGGCACCTGGCCGCAGGCCGCGGACGCCGTCCCCTCGGCGTCGGTGGCGGCGCCGCTCGCGCCGGCGGCGACCGTGCCGCCGGACCCACCGCAGCCGGCGAGCAGGGCCGTGAGGACGACCCCGGTGGAGGACGCCACGACGCGGGTACGGGCGCGGCGGTAGGTGGCTCTGTTCATGAGGGTGCCTTTCAGGGAGGGCCGGAGGAGCGGGGAGACGGGTTCAGACCTGGTCACGGAGCCTGCGCTCCCGGCCGTAGAGGGCCATCGCGGCGAGGATGACCACGCCGTTGAGGATCTGCTGGTCGGCTTCCTGGAAGCCGAGGCCGACCAGCACGGTGGAGACGGTGGTCAGCAGCAGCACACCGACGGTGGTACGGGTGTAGCTGCCGGGGCCGCCGAACGCGGTGCCGCCGAGGACGACCGCCGCGATGCTCTGGAAGAGATAGGGGTTGCCGAGCCGGTTGTCGACATTGCCGGCGAAGCCCGCCAGGACGACACCGGCCAGGATCGCGAGGGCCGCCGAGACGGCGTACACCGTCACCCAGACCTTGCGGGTGCTGATGTGCGCGAGCTCCGCGGCCACCGGGCTCGCCCCGGTGGCCAGCAGCCGCCGGCCGGACCGGGTGCGGTGCAGCAGCACGGAGACGGCGACGACGGCGAGCCCCCAGATGACCACGACGGGCGGCACGGGGAGACCGAAGGTGGACGACATGGGGGCGCTGAGCCGGACCACCCAGCCCGGTGCGCCCGCGCCCGTGCCACCACCGCTGAGGACCGCGGTGACCCCGACGGCGATCGAGCCCGCGGCGAGCGTGACGATGATCGGGTGGATGGCGAAGCGGTGGCACAGATAGCCGACGAGGCCGCCCGTCGCGCCGCCACAGACGACGGCCAGGACGAGCATCACGGGCAGCGGGACTCCGGGGACGTCGCCGAACTGGGTGACGGTGACCGCGCCGGCCACGATGAACCCGGCGAGGGACAGGTCGATCCCCCTGATGAGGACGACGAGCGTCTGGCCGATCGAGGCGAGGCCGGTGAGCGCGCAGAGCACGAGCACCGACCGCAGGCTGGTCGGGTCGAGGAAGCCCGGCATGGCGGCCGCGCCCCAGCCGAGCACGGCCACGGTCAGCAGCAGCTGGACGAGCGGGAACCGCCGCTGGAGGGAGAGGAGGCGCTGTGCGGCGGACAGGCCCTCGGGGGGCGCCGGTGCCGTGATGTCCGGGGCGAGGGGGGCGGCCGTGTCGAGGGAGCCTTGCTGGGTGGTCATCATCGGCCTTTCTTCACTTCGCGGGCCGCGATCGCGCCGAACAGCACCGCGCCGACGAGCAGGGCGCCGTAGATCACCTGCAGCCAGGTCTGCGACACCTGGAGCACTCCGAGCAGGCTCTGCAGCAGGTAGATGGCGGCGGCACCGGCGAGCGCGTTGGCGATGCCGCCGGCCCCGCCCTGGAGCGGGAGGCCGCCGAGCGCCACGGCGGCGATCGCGATGAGGGTGTACGAGCCACTGGTGCCGGCCTCGGCCGTGGACGCGAGGCCGATGAGGACCAGGCCGCCGACCGCGGCCATCGCGCCGCCGAGCGCGTAGGCGAGCACCCTGACCGCGCCGACGGGCACGCCACTGGTGAACGCCGTGACGTCGTTGCCGCCCACCGAGCGCAGCAGGCTTCCGTACGTGGTCAGCCTGCTGACCAGCAGCCAGAGGGCCGCGGGCACCGCCAGCGCGACGAGCCCGCCGGGGACCGGCCCCATCGAGCCCGCGAAGCCGGCCATCCAGCTGCCCGAGATGGTGGTCGGGCTGGGGGACAGTTTGAGGTCGAGCCCGGTGAGGACGAAGAACATCGCCAGGGAGACGACGATCGGCTGGAGCCGGCCCACGACGACGAGAAGCCCGGTGACGGTACCGACGACCGCGCCCACCAGCATCAGCAGGGGCAGGGCGACGTAGCCGCCGAGGCCGCCCGGCTGGAGCCGGGTCGCGTAGAGCAGTCCGCTCAGGGTCATCAGCGGGCTGACCGACAGGTCGATGCCGCCGCGCCCGCTCATGATCGAGGGAACGCTCGCCATGGCGGCGATGCCGAGCGGGGCCACGGCGGCCAGCTGGGCGGTGACGCCGAAACGGGGCTGCAGGGCGAGGTTGGCGATCAGGAGCGCCGTCGCCAGGGCCAGCGCGAAGAGACAGGTGTGCCGGGTGAAGTGGGCGCCGGGGCTGCGGCGGATCGCGGGAGCCCGCTGGTCGACGGCGCTCACGCGGTCACCGCCGCTCCGTCGAAGAAGGCGTCGACGAGCCGTTCCCGGTCCAGTTCCGTCCGGGCGAGTCCGGCGGCCAGGGAGCCCTCCCGGAACACCAGGACGCGGTCCATCAGCTCGACGTGCTCGTCGACCTCCGAGGACAGCATGACGACGGTCAGTCCCTGTGCCGACAGCTCGCGCAGCAGCCGGTAGAGGTCGCGTTTCGCTCCCACGTCGATTCCCCTCGTAGGATCGTTGAGCAGCAGGATCTCCGGGTCGGCGGCCAGCCAGCGGGCGATGACGACCTTCTGCTGGTTGCCGCCGCTGAGTGTGGTGACGGCGTCCGACGAACGGCCGTACTTGATGGCGAGCCGCTCCACGTAGTGGGCGAACCGCCGCTCGGCGGCGGCCTCGGACAGCAGCCCCCCGCGGACGTCCCGGTCGGCGGTGGCGACGGCGAAGTTGTCCAGGATGGACATCCACGGCAGGATCGACTCCCCGCGCCGGTCCCGGGCGACGTAGGCGATGCCCAGGTCCCGCGCCCGGCGCGGATCGGTGACGCGGTGCTCGCCGTCCCCCTCGGTCCGCACCACGCCCTCGGTGTCGCCGTGTCCGAGCAGGAGCCGGAGGAACTCGTCCTGGCCGTGCCCCTCCAGGCCGGCCAGCCCGACGATCTCGCCGCGGCGGAACTCGGCGTGGCAGGGCTGACCGCCGGGACGCAGCCGGGAGCCCGTGACCCGCAGGACGACGGGGCGTTCGGCCGGGTCGCAGGCGGCGGGCTCCGAGCTGTCCGCGGGCGGAACCAGGTGGGCGCCGCCGGTCATCAGCCGGATCATCTCGTCGTGGTCCCAGTCGGCGCCGAGGGTGCCCACCGTACGGCCCGACCGGAGCACGGTGACGCGGTCACCGATCTCGCGGATCTCGTCCATCCGGTGCGTGATGAGGACGACGCTCATGCCCTGTGCGGCCCGCTCCTTCACCAGGGTGAACAGCCGGGTACGGGTGTCGAGGTCGAGGGCCGAGGTCGCCTCGTCGAGGATCAGCACCCTGGGGTCGCGCAGCAGCGACCGGGCGATGCCGCAGGCCTGGCGGTCGCTGAGCTGGAGCGAGCCGAAGGGGGCGTCGAGCGGCGGAGGCGTGACCAGCAGCGCGGCAAGGACCTCCGCCGCCTTCTCGCGGCGGCCGGCGTCCCGTGCCACCGGGCGCAGCGGACGGTCCGCGCCGAGCCACAGGTTGTCCAGGACGGTCCGGTTCTCGACGCCGAGTACCTCCTGGAACACGGTGTCGATGCCCGCGCGGAGCGCCTGGGCGGGGTTGCGGGGGGCGAAGGCCCGGCCGCCGACCGTCATGGAGCCGGTGTCGGGGCGGTGCACTCCGCTGAGGATCTTGACCAGGGTGCTCTTCCCCGAGCCGTTCTCCCCCACCAGGGCGTGTACCTCGCCGGGGAACAGGCGCAGGGCGGCATCCTGCAGGGCGACCGTCGGACCGAAGTGCTTCCGTAGGCCGTCGACCGCCAGGACGGCTTCCGGCCCGGTTGTGAGCGGGTGGGTCGGCACTGACCCCCTCCTGACTTGGGTGAGGCAGGGAACCAGACTGTGTGATTGTCGTCTGGTCATACAATGCTTGGACTGCGAGGAGGACCGTAGCGTGCAGGGAATGCGACGTCCAGAGGTAACGCCACAGGTAATGCCTGATTGTCGTCTCGTCATACAAAGAGTACGGTTTCTCGAAACCGACACCCGGGCGGGCCGGGGCGGCGAGCACCCAAGGAGTGCGCGTGTACCTCATCACCGGTGCCAGCGGAGGGCTGGCCCAGACCGCGGCAGAGCTGCTACTGAAGTCGGTCCCCGCCGACCAGGTCGTCCTGACCACGCGGGCGCCCGGCAACCTGCGGTCCTTCGCCGACCGTGGCGTCCACGTGCGCTACGCCGACTTCGCCGAACCGGGCAGTCTCCAGGCGGCCTTCACCGGCGCGGAGCGGATGCTGCTCGTCTCCACCGCCCAGGTCGGCTCACGCATCGGATTCCACCGCGCGGCCATCGAGGCGGCCGGGAGGGCGGGAGTCCGGTACCTCGCGTACACGTCGATCGTCGGCGCCGGCATCGAGGAGAACGACGCCGTCGTCTGTGTCGAGCACCGCGCGACGGAGGCCATACTGCGCGAGTCGGGACTGCGCTGGAACGTTCTGCGCGACTCCCAGTACGCGCAGGCGGTGGCCTACTTCATCGCTCCCGGCGCGATCGCCGCCGGGGAGATGGTCGGCGCCTGGGGCGAGGGCGGTGTCGGCTTCGTGTCCAGGGACGACTGCGCGGCCGCCGCCGTCGGCGCGCTGCTCGGCCGCGGCGAAGACGACCGGGCCTACGAGATCACCGGCCCGGAACAGCTGACGTACCGTCAAATCTGCGCGCTGATCACCGAGATCAGCGGCACGGACGTGTCCTACAAACCGATCGGTGACGAGGAGCAGTACGCCATTTTCGACTCCCTCGGCGTGCCCCGGGAATACGACGCCGACGCGCTCGCCGCCTCTCCCATCCCGTGGAACAGCGACGACATGGTGTCGTTCAGCCGTGCGATCCGGATCGGGCACATGGCGTCCCTCAGCGATGCCGTCCTGACGCTGGCCGGGCGGGCGCCGCGCTCGATGCGGTCGGTTCTGGAAGAGGCGGCGGCGACCTGGCCGCCCGCCCCAGCAGGGGTGGAGGCCGCGCGATGAGCACGGAGACGAACGCAGCGGACGACCACACGTACCTCGGCGAGAAGGCCCTGCAGGCCTTCGTCGACCTGCTCGGCGAGGACGGGGTCGTCCTCGGCGAGGGCCGGTTCCACGAGCAGTACCGGGACAAGTACTGGCACCGCGACGACGACACCTACGACCCGGCCGCCGTACTGCTGCCGCGCAGCACCGAGGAGGTACAGGCGGTCGTCCGGATCGCGAACGAGTTCGGGGTGCCGATCTGGACCTCCTCGCAGGGCCGCAACTACGGCTACGGCGGCTCCTCGCCCCGGCTGAAGGCGACCGTCGTGGTCAGCCTGACCCGGATGAACCGCGTCCTGGAGATCAACCGCGACCTCGCGTACGCGGTGGTGGAGCCGGGCGTGCGCTGGTTCGACCTGTACGACGCGCTGAAGGAGTCCGGCAACGAGGACCTGATGGTGACCGTGCCCGACCTCGGCTGGGGCAGTGTCATCGGCAACTCCCTCGACTGCGGGATCACCTACCAGCCCTACGGCGCCGACTTCATGGCCCCGTGCGGCATGGAAGTCGTCCTGGCCAACGGGGAGTTGCTGCGCACGGGGATGGGTGCCATCCCGGACAACAAGTCCTGGCACACCTACAAGCGCGGCCTCGGGCCGGTCCTCGACGGGCTGTTCGTGCAGTCCAACTTCGGCATCGTGACGCGGATGGGCTACTGGCTGATGCCCCGCCCCGAGGCGTACGCGCCGTTCTTCCTCACGGTGCCGCGGGACGAGCACCTGGAGCAGGCCGTCGACATCATCCGCAGGCTCCGCCTGGACGGCACCCTGCGCGGGGTGCCGAGCATGTACAACACCGTGACGCTGGCGGCCCAGTTCCCCGACGTGATGGGGCGGTTCGCGGGCGCCGAAGGGGCCTTCAGCGAGGAGACCCTGGACGCGATGGCCGACGCGACCGGGCTCGGCCGGTGGGCGCTGCGCGGCGCGCTGTGGGGCGACGGCCCTGTGGTGGAGCACCGGTTGGCGAAGATCCGGGCGGCGTGGAGTGCGATCCCGGGCGGACAGGTGCTGTTCGAGCGGACGTACGGGCCCGACGAGTACGACCAGATCCGCTCGATCCCCGACAAGTGCCAGGGAGGTCTGCCCGGTCTGGAACTGATCGAGGCCATCCCCGAGGGCGTCGCGCACATCGGCTTCTCCCCCGCCATCCCGCTGGTCGGCAGTGACGTGCGGGAGGTCGTCGACCTCTTCGACCGGATCGTGCGCGAGCAGGTCGGGGTCAACGTGGCCGGCGGGCTGCTGATCATCAACGAGCGGACGGCGCTGTACGTCACCGGGCTGAACTACGACTACCGGGACGCGGAGCAGTGCCGGCGGGCGTACGAAGCGGTCAGGGTTCTGGTGGCCGAGGCCGGCAGGCGGGGCTACGGCGAGTACCGCGCACACCTGGACTTCATGGACCTGGCGTCGGCGCAGTACTCCTTCAACGACCACGCCTACCGGCGGTTCTGCGAGACGGTCAAGGACGCGGTGGACCCGAACGGGATCCTGTCGCCGGGACGGCACGGGATCTGGCCGGAGCGGCTGCGGCATCTGGCGGACCGCGGCTGAGGTCCCAGATCTCGGCGGACGACGCCAAAGGCCCCGACTCATGGAAAGCGAGTCGGGGCCTCCGGCTTTGTCAGCGGCTTCAGGGTCAGTGGCTCGGGGCCGGTGGGTCAGGCGCGCGGAGCCGCTCTCTCGAACGCCGCCTCGATGCGCGCCATCCGCTCGCTCACCATCGGGTACCACTCCGGGTGCGTGACGATGTGGGTCTCGCCGCGCGCGAGGGCCGCCAGGACGACGTCACCGACCTCCACCGGGTCCAGCCAGCGCAGCTTCGCCACCTCCGGGTCCTCGGCGATGTCGTTCTGCACGAAGGCGCTGTCCGCCGCCCCCTCCGGCCTGGTCCGCAGGCTGCGGGCGATGTTGCTGCGGACCGTACCGGGCGCGAGTACGGCCGCCCCGACGTTCGAGCCCTCCCGCCTCAGCTCCTGCGCCAGCGCCTCCGTGAGGCCCATGATCGCGAACTTCGTCGTGGCGTACGCGCCCAGGCCGGGCATGTCGGCGACGAAGCCGCCCATGGAGGACGTGTTCACCAGGTACGCCGGCTCGCCGTGCCGCTTCAGCAGCGGCAGGAAGGCGTGGACGCCGTGGACGACACCGTCGAGGTTGACCCCGAGGATCCACTTCCAGTCCGCGAGGGTCATGTCGGCGATCCGTGACTCGGGACCGACACCGGCGTTGTTGAACACCAGGTGCACCTTGCCGAACCGCTCGACGACGTGGTCGGCCAGCGCCTGCACGCTCGCGGCGTCGGAGACGTCCGTACGGATCCCCACCGCCCCGACCTCCTCGGAAGCGGCCGCCAGCGGGCCCTCCTCGATGTCGGCGATCACCACCTGGGCGCCGCGCTCCGCCAGCCGCCGCGCGATGCCCTTGCCGATGCCGGACGCGCCGCCGGTCACCACGGCGACGAGCCCGCTCACCTCCTTGATCACCGTCATGAGTCGGCCTTCCGGTAGAGGGACGGCCAGACACCGTGCCGGCCCGGGGACAGGATCCCGTTCGGGTCCACCGCGTCCTTGATCCGCTCGACGAAGCGCCGGTACGCGTGGTCGTTGAAGGAGTACTGGTCGGCCGCCAGGTCCATGAAGTCCAGATGCGCGCGGTACTCGCCGTACCCGAGCGCCCCTACCTCTCTCACCAGCATCTTCGCGGTGTTCACCGCAGCGCTCACCTGCTTCTCGTCGCGGGTGTCGAAGCTGATGCTGCTCACGACGATGGCGCTGCGGTCGTTGATCGGGAAGACCGCGCAGACGAAGTTCGTTCCGGCCCGGTCGGTCACGAGGCGGTGGATCACGTCCACCACCTTGCGGACCTCTCCCCCGGTGAGGGGCACCACCGGCGAGAAGCCGATGTGGCCGACGAAGTCCGGGATCACCTCCATCAGGTCCATGCTGGGGACGCCGGCCTGCACCTTCTCCATGAACGTGGTCAGCTCGCCCCACTCGTGGCGCAGAAAGGTGCGGTGATGGTCGACGCGCGAGCCCTCGATGGCCGACCACGCCGCCCGGATGCGCCGCAGGTGGTGTTCGACGACCGGTCCGTCTCCCCACAGGGCCGTGCGCAGGCCCCAGCGTCCGATGCCGGTGCGCGTGGCGAGGGCGTCCAGTGTCTCCTCGCTCGCCGGGCCCTCGGCTCCCGCGAACTCACCCAGCAGCTCCGGGAATTGAGCTGCCATGGTGATGGTGTTCTGCAGGTTCGGCACGCCGCGGATCACTCCGTCGAGGCGGAGTTCACGGATGATGTCGACGGCCTGGGCGAGCTGGTCGTCCCGCGGGACGGTGAGGTACAGCGGCGCGTACGCCTCCGGGCGGCGCTGGAGCCAGACGCCCGCGCGCGTGACGACGCCGTAGTTGGACTGGATGAACAGCGGGTCGAGGACGGGGCCGAGGCCGCGCTGGTAGACGTGCCAGGCGGGGTTGTCCGGGATGGCGCCCATGCCGGTGCGCAGGATCTCGCCGTCCGCGAGGACCACCTCCATCCCGCACAGCTTCTGGAAGTCGGAACCGTTCGGGCCGTAGGTGACGCCGTTGTCGAGGGAGTTGCCGATGACGCTCCCCCAGCCGAGGTCGGGGATCGAGCACCACAGGTCGCCGTTGCCGGACGCCTCCAGCGCCTCGTACAGGTCGAACCAGCGCACGCCCGGCTCGACCACGGCGTACGCGAGTTCGCGGTTGATCTCCAGGACCCGGTTCATCCGGCGGAAACTGATCAGGAGGGAGCCTCGGACGCGGGGCGAGGGGCCGCCGTAACCGTTGTTGCGGCCCTGGGAGGAGGTCCACACGGGGATGCGGTACTCGTTCGCGAGGCGGAGGACGTCCCGCACCTGTTCGGTGCGGGTGGGGAACACGACGGCGGAGGAGTCGTAGGTGCGGTCGCCCTGGAACCAGTAGGGGTCGCGGTAGGTGTCGCGTTCGGCGTCGGTCAGCAGGACGGCGTCCGCGCCGACCACCTCGGTCAGACGGCGCACGGCTTCGGGCGTGAGGGGCGTCATCGTGTCTTCACCAGCCCGTCCAGCCAGGCGATGACCGGCTTGACCGTCTCGGCGGAGTTGGCCTCCAGGATCAGCCCGTGGCCGTTGCCGACGACACCGACGTCGGCCAGCGGGAGCAGTTCGGCGTTCGCGCCCACCGCGCACAGGAAGTCGACCAGGGGCGGGGACTGGGCCGCGCTGCCGGACGCACTGGCGGTCACGACGGCGACCGGGATGCCGGTGAGGCCGGGGATCCGGTGCCCCGCGGGGTCGGCCTTCAGCCGGTCCGGGGAGTCGATGGCCGGCTCGGTGGTGAGCTCGGCGTACGTCAGGCCGTAGGTGATCTCGCCCAGGCCGGGGAAGTCGGCGTACGGCGGGCCCATCGGTTCGATCGCGACGATGGCCTCGACCAGGTCGGGGCGCCGGTTCGCGGCGAGCCAGCCACCCGGGCTGCCGGCCGAGTGGGTGATCAGCACTGCGGGGCCGATCCGGTCCAGCAGGGCGGCGATGCGTTCTCCGTCCAGTCGCTGGCCCTCGGCGAAGTCGGCCAGGAAGAAGCCCATCGCCGACGTCAGCTGCTGGAACTCGGGGCCGTCGAAGGTGCGGTCCCAGGGCCACTGCGTGTGGGACTCGGCGGCTTCCGGGGGCGCGAACAGGAAGCTCGCGAACTCCAGCGGCAGCGGCGGGGCCATCGGGCCCAGTCCGTCCGGGTGGTGCGGGGAGCGCCCGTGGCCGGGGCGGTCGACGACGTACACGGCGTATCCGGCGCGCACCAGGTCGTAGGCCCAGCCCTGCCGGCCGTCCGGGGTGCCCAGCCAGTCGGTGCCCTGGCCGCCGCCACCGTGGACGAGGACGAGCGGGTGAGAGCGGGTGATCTCGACGGGCGCCAGCCACTCGACGTAGAGCGGCCCGCGCGGAAGGGTGCCGTGCGGGGTGGCGATCCGCTCACCGGGTATCCAGAAGAAACCGGTGCGCAGGGTGATCGGCTCGACCCGGTCGTCGAGATGGGGTGGGGTGTCGGTCATGGTCGGTCTTCCTGTCTCACGGCGGCCCAACAGAGAGGAGGGGAGGAGGGAGGCGCGGTTCAGCGGGCCTCGGGCGGCGGGATCTCCAGGAGCAGGTTGGCGGTGTTGCGGAACGCCTGCTCGCGCAGCATGGGATTGCGGTGGGTGAGGAGCGAGGTCATGTCGCGGAAGATCCGGTCGAACCGCTCGCCCTGCCGCATGGACCCCGAGCCGACGACGCGCAGCAGGTCGTGCTGGAGCGTCTCCCAGAGCTGGATGATGATCTCCCGGACCACGCAGGCCAGGCTCCAGTCGTCGACGAAGGTGTACTCGCGGGTGCCGTCGACCGTGGCCTGGCAGTACTCGGCGTGCTGGGCGATGACGCCGTCCAGGGCCAGCTCGGCGGTCCTGATCTTCGTCCAGGCGGCGCCGTAGTGGCGCTGGTAGTCGACGTCGTACAGCCGGAGCTGGACCGGCGGAAGCGGGGTCTTGCGGGTGCGCATGAGGCGTTCGAACTCGTCGAGGGCGTGGTAGAGGCCGCCCACGGCCAGGCTGGCCAGGGAGACGGTGAAGGTGAGCAGGCCACGGCCGGCGTACATGGGGTTGCCGTGCAGCCGGGTGCCGACCGTGCCGTCCTTCACCGGGATGTCGATCATGTTGGCGTCCTCGATGACGAGGTCGGCCGTCAGGAAGGCGTCGGTGAAGCGGATGCTCTCGGAGCCGGTGGCCTTGAGACCGGTCGACTCGCCCCAGTTGTGCAGACGCTCGAAGGTGTCCCTGGGTGCCAGGAACATGCCCATGACCGGGGCCGAGCCGTCCTCCTGCTCCACCATGCACTGGCCGAGGTACCACGTGGACTGGGGAATGCCGGAGCAGTAGTCCACCACGCCGTTGAGGACGTAGCCGTCCTGCGTCCTCTCCGCCCTGACCGTGGGCGCGGAGACCGACGCCGCCCGGAAGTCGCGGCCCGCGAACGCCCGGTCCTGGACCTCCTTCGGGTACCAGGAGGCGACGTGCAGAGCGTGGTTGGCGGCGAGCGTGAAACACCAGGCACTGCCCATGTCGCCGCGGGCGAGCTCCTTGCAGACCTTGAAGAACGTCCTCGGCGAGACCTCGAGGCCACCGTACGTCCTCGGTACGAACATGTCGTAGAAGCCGTGGGCGACGAACTGTTCGTGGATGTCGTCGGGGAGGTGGGTCAGGCGCTCCGCCTCCTCCTGGCGGGCGAGCAGTTCCTCCCGCATCCCCCGGGCCCGCCCGACGAGTTCCTCCTCCGAGGGCTCGGTGAGCGCACCAGGGCCGGTCTGCGCGGTGGCTTGTGCTGTGGTCATCTCGTCTCCTGAGCGGAACGGGTCATGGACGGGTTCAGCCGACGGGGTTCGCGTCGGCGGTGCGGCGCAGCCGGTCCTCGCGGCGCATCTCCAGCGGGCGCTGCGCGTGCTGCAGGAGCACCGCGAGAACCTGGGTCAGGTCGCCCGCCTCGTAGCCCTCGACGAGCCGGCGGTGGTCGTCGAGGAGGGAGCTGGAGGCGTAGCTGGCCGTGTCGAGAGCACGCAGGTTGAGTCCCGGCAGGCAGAGGCGGCGGTAGGTGTCGAGCAGGATCGCCGAGCCGGCGAGTTCGACCATGTACTCGTGGAAGCGCTCGTTGGCGCGCACCCAGCCCTCGGGGTCGGTGAACCGGCCGTCCTTGACGAAACCGAGGGTGTCCTCCATCAGCTCGCGCAGCCGGACCAGCTGTTCGGAGGTCGTGTGGCCGACGGTCAGTTCCGCGACGCCCGTCTCGATGGCGAGCTTGGCCTTGTAGACCTCGTCGATGATCGAGTCGGGAACGGGCGTGATGAGGTACTCCCCCGACTGGCGGCGGATGAGCCCCTCGTCGGCGAGGGCGACCAGGGCGCGGTGAACGCGGCCCGCGTCGATCCCGAACTCCTCGGCCCAGCGGGCGGTGTCGATGACCTCCTCGACGTCGCTTCCGGCGTCGAGCACGCGGGCACGGACCTCCCGCAGCACGGAGGCCTCCGGTGCCGTCTCCATCCGGCCGAAGCGGCCGCGGAAGTAGGCGAGCGGATGACCGGGGTACGACATCGCCTCCTCGACATGGGCGAGGAAGACGTAGTGGGTGCCGGCCTCGACCTGTTCGGCGACCCGGCAGATGAGGTGCGCGATGGCACCGACCAGCAGGGGCGAGCCGTTCGAGGCTGCCTCGGTGGGGACGCCCTCGTACTTGTCGGGGACACGGGAGGCGAAGCGGGTGGCCAGGTCCACGTGGTCC
Organism: Streptomyces fuscichromogenes; assembly: GCF_014645815.1. Lineage (GTDB taxonomy): Bacteria > Actinomycetota > Actinomycetes > Streptomycetales > Streptomycetaceae > Streptomyces > Streptomyces fuscichromogenes. Next base: position 27,172 of record NZ_BMML01000022.1, read on the forward strand.
TCGGCGAGGACGTTCACCGCGAAGGCACCACTGTCGCGCACCGCCGCGGCGGTCGCCGAGTTCCGGTTGAGGCAGACCAGCAGCATCGGCGGATCGTCCGTGAGGGAGCTGACCGCGCTGGCGGTACTGCCGTACCGGACGCCGTCGTGCTCCGTCGTGATGACGGTGACACCGGTGGCGAACCGCCCGATGACATCGCGGAACTCCCGCGCGGTGACCGCGCGGGAGTCGAGCGGGGTGACGGGGGACGGCGTGGACATCACAACCAACTCCTCTGAGGTCCCAGCACATCGAGGGGCACATGGACGGACGCGTCGATGCGCACATCGATGGGGACTGTATGACGATCGCACAATGACGTAAAGAGGGTGGCGGTAGCTCGCCACCAGAGACATCACCCTGGTCGGCGATCCCATCTAGCGCCATTCTCTGCCTGCCTATAATATCGTCATACAAAGTTACGTGTCGAGAGGAGAGCTCCGATGAGCGCAAGCCTGTACGCCGCAGACTCCGCGCCCCCGTCTGCGGCGGAGGGCACGGTCGACCATCTCCTCGGGGTGGCGACCAGGCTCCGCCCGGTCTTGCGAGCCGCGCAGGCAGAGCACGAGGCGCTGGGCGGCTACGCGGAGACGATCCACAAACAGCTTCTCGACGCCGGCTTCTACCGGATGCTCCATCCGAAGCGGTACGGCGGCCTGGAGCTGCCCCTGGAGGACTTCCTCCGGGTCGCCACCGAGATATCGCGCGGTGACCCGGGCGTGGGCTGGTCGTTCGTCCTCGGCGCCGGACACGCGTGGCACATCGCGTCCTTCTTCCCGGAGCAGGCCCAGGAGGAGCTCTTCGCCGGGGACGTCATCGCGCCGGGCCGGACCATCCCGCGCGGCCGTGCGGTCCGCACCGCGGACGGCTACCGGCTCTCCGGCACCTGGGACTACTGCTCGGGCTCGATGTGGAGCACCCACGCGATGCTCGTCGCCCCCACCTTCACCGAGCAGGAGGAACCGCTCGGGCTGCGCGCGTACCTCGTGCCGCGGCGCGACTACGAGATCCTCGACGACTGGGGCGCCGACCGCGTCCTGGGCATGCGGGCCTCCAGCTCGAACTCCATCCGGGTCGAGGACGCGCTGGTGCCCGAGCACCTCAGCGTGGTCTACGACTTCAAGGACCACACGCTGGGCGAGCAGGGCACGATCGGCTACCGGCTGCACGGCAACCCGATGTACCTGGGCCGCACCCTCGCCTTCTTCAACTGCGAGCTCGTCGCCACCCAGATCGGCGCCGCCTGGGCCGCCTTCGACGCCTTCGACGAGCTGATGACCGCCCGCCCGACGAGTTTCCCGCCGATGATGCCGCGTACCGACTCCCCGGAGTTCCACCGCTGGTACGGCAAGATGCTCGCCCGGATCGACGCCGCCGAGACCCTGCTGCTCGCCGCGATGCGCCAGTACACCGAGCTGGGGCGGCGCTGGGAGCGCACCCGTCAGGAGTTCACCCCCGAGGACGACAGCCGGCTGCGCGGTGTCATCCTGCAGGGCGCCCAGCTCGCGAACCAGGCCGTCGACCTGGCGTTCTCCACCGCCGGGTCCAGTTCCGCGCGGCTCGGGTCGCCGATGGAGAAGTACTACCGGGACGTGGCGATGTTCAAGACGCACATCGCCGCCAAGTGGGACGTCACCTACGGATCGATGTCCCGTTACCACTTCGGCGGGCCCCTGACGTTCTGACGCGGCCGCCGCCCCGCCTCGGAGCCGCCGCCTGATCAAGAAAGAAGCCGAGATGGCCACTGACCCCAAAGATGTCGTCCGGGCCTTCGTGGACGCGCTCAACCGGCAGGACTGGGACCGGATCGAAGGCCTGATCACCCCGGACTTCACCTACACGATCCAGGCCTACGACCTGCCGGGCGCCGGCGAACCGATGGACGGGCCGACCATGCTGGAGATCCTCCCGCAGATGCTCGCCCTCTTCGACGCGACAGGTCCCCAGATCGAGATCTCGCGTCTCGTCGGCGAGGGGTCCTGGGTCGTCGCCGAGGCGGTGGGCAACGGCTCCTTCCGCGACGGAAGCAGCTACGACAACCGCTACGCGAACGTGTACGAGGTCGCCGGCGACCGGGTGAGAACCCTCCGCGAGTACATGGACACACAGCACATGGCACGGTCGTTCGCGGCCGTGACCTCCCCGTCGGACAGCTGAACCAGACAGATGCGGCGCAGGCTCCCGCCCGGGGTCCGGGCCCAGGAGTTTGCCCGGGGTCCAGGCCCAGGAGTTTGCCCGGACTCCCGGACTCCTGACGGACATCGGGGGAAGTACGCGAACGAGGCGCGCGGACCACGCGGCGAGCGTGTGCGGGCTGGAGGTGATCCTGCCCGACGGAGACCCGCTGCGGACCGGCACCGGTGCGATCAACGGCTCGAAGGCCCGGCATGTGCACCGCAGTGGGTTCGGGTCACCGCTCCTGTATCCCCTTCAGGCCGTTCAGCGCGTTGGCGGACACGCGTCGCATGTGTGTGGTGTAGACCTCGACCGCTCCGTCCGCGTCCCGCTCCCTGACGGCGGCGACGATGTCGCGCAGCTCCTGGATCGCCTCGGAGTGGTTCGTCGACATGCCCTTGACCACCAGGACGCGCACCTTGGCCTGGACACCGTCCACGAGCTGCCTCAGCACCTCGCTGCCCACGCCGTCGTGCAGGACGGCGTTGAAGGCGCGGCGGGCCTCCAGGACGTCCCGGGGCTCCACGTTCTCCTGCGAGGCGACCTCGGCGAAGTGCTCCGCCGCCGCTTCGAGGGCGTACACCTTGGAGCGGGGTGCCTTCTCGACGAACCGCCTCACCAGCAGGGTCTCCAGCGCGCACCGGACGTCGTAGAGATCGCGTGCCTCGTCGTGGGTGGGTGCCGCGACGACGGCTCCCTTCTGGGGCACGACCTTGATCAGCCCCTCCGAGGTCAGCTCCCGCAGCGCCTCACGGACCGTGGTGCGGGAGACGTCGAGCTGCTCGACGAGCTCCCGCTCGACGAGACGCCGGCCCGGCTCCAGGCGGAAGTCGAGGATCGCCTCGCGCAGCGCCGTGACGACCTGCTCGCGCAGCGGCGCGGCGACCCGGCCGACGGGACTCGTGGTCCAGGCCGAGGCGAGCGAGTTCGCGTTCGAGGTCGTGGGCTTGGCGGCCGCTGGCATGATCCCCACTCCTAGGTATTCGAATGATGGTATGAGCGTCATACAAATCTACCCCATAGGGATCTCAGGGGATCTCAGGGGATCTCAGGGCATCTCAGCGGAACCTCGTGAGGACGCCGCTGAGATCACGGAACTCCCCGGAGGCACACAGCGCCTCGTCGATCCGGTCGAGGGGAACTCCGCCGTCACGATCGGCCGGGCGTCGTACGCCCCGCTCTCCAGGAGCCCCACGCAGCGGGGCAGGTCGCGTGACATCACGCTCTGGCCGTTCTGGCAGGAGACGATCCTGCGGCCGTGGATCGCGATGGCGTTCTGCGGCAGCGAGACCTGCCCGTCCGCCCACTGCACACCCGTCAGCACGACCGTCCCGGCACGCCGGGACATGGCGACCGCGTGCTGCACGGCCCGCTCGGGGCCCGCGGCTTCGACGACCACGTCCGCGCCCCGCCCGTCGGTCAGGGAGCGCACCTGCTCGACCGGGTCGTGCCCGGACGGGTCCACGACGTCGGTCGCGCCGAGCCCGGCGGCCGTGGCGCGGCGGCCGGGCACCGGGTCCACGCCGATGATCCGGCCGGCCCCGGCGACCCGCGCCGCCTGCACACACCACAGTCCGATGTGTCCCAGCCCGACGACCGCGACGGACTGGCCCGGCCGGACCTCCGCCACGTTCACGATCGCGCCGTGACCGGTGGTGATCCCGCAGCCCAGCAGGCTCAGGTGCGCGGCCGGCAGCGAACTGTCCACCCGCCAGACCTGGCTGCGGTCGGCGACGACCAGCTCGGCGTACGCGCCGACCCCGCCGGCGGCCCGCACCGGCCGGCCCGTGGGGTCGGTGGCGATGACCGGTTCCGGGCTCTCGAAGAGACGGGCGCACTGGTCCGGACGGCCGATCCCGCAGTAGAAGCACTCGTCGCACTGCGGAGTCCCGGCGACGATCACGAGGTCACCGACACCGTAGTCGCGGGTGCCACCGCGGCCGCCGCACCGCTCGACCACGCCCAGTGCGGTGTGGCCGAGCACGACCGGCGGAATCTTGCCGCGCATCGCGCGCCAGCCGAGCCAGTCGGTGGCACAGAACGGCGCGGCGACCGTCCGCACCAGCACCTCGCGCTCGGACGGCTCGCGCAGGTCCAGTTCCCGGACCGGCATCGGAGCGCCGAACGCCTCCAGCACCGCAGCTCTCATCCCGGCTCACTCCTCTGTCAGAAGACGAAGACGCCCGAGAGATCCTCGAACCGTTCGGACCGCCGCAGCGCGGTGTCGATGTCGTCGAGCCGGTAGGTCGACGTGAGGACCGGCGCCGCGTCCAGCGCGCCCCGTTCGAGCAGGCGGACGTACGCCGGGAGGTCGCGCCGCATCCGGACGTTGCCGTTCTGCGTGCTGACCACCTGCCGGCTCTGCACGGCGAGCGGGATCTGCGGGAGCGTGACCTCGCCGGACACGTCCTTGAGGCCGGAGAGCACCACGGTGCCCGCCCGGCGGGAGATCTCCAGGGCCAAACGCTGGGCGGCCGGAGGTCCGGCGGCCTCGATGACCTTGTCGGCTCCCCGTCCCTGCGTCACCTCCCGTACGGCGTCCAGCGCGTCCTCGGGCGCGACGGCCGCCGTGGCCCCCGCCTTCAGCGCGACCGCGCGGCGCTCCTCGCGGGGTTCCACCACGACCACCTCGCGAGCCCCGGCCAGCCGCGCGGCCTGGACGGCCCACAGGCCCAGGTGGCCCGCTCCGACCACGCCCACCACCTCGTCGGGCCGGACCCGGGCGACGTTCAGGACGGCCCCCACCCCGGTCGTGATGCCACAGCCGAGCAGCGAGAGCACCTCCCACGGCAGGTCCGTGTCGACGGGGAACACCTGGTTCTGCGAGACGTTCATGATCTCGGCGTATCCGCCCACGCACCCGGCCGCGTTGACCAGCAGGCCGTCGGCGGTGCGGGCCACGTCCGGGTAGACGCCGCCGAGGTCGAAGAGTTCGGAGCACTGGTCGGGGCGGCCGATGCCGCAGTAGAAGCAGCTGCCGCACTCGGGGGTGCCGGGGACCACGACCCGCTGCCCGGCCTCGACGCCGCGCACCTCGCTGCCCACCTCGATCACCTCGCCGGTGGAGGCGTGGCCCAGGATCGTCGGGGGGACCTTGCCGAGGCGCCCGTGGAAGCTGGTCACGTCGGTGGAGCAGAACGGGGTCGCCCTGGTGCGGACCAGCACCCGGGTCGGCGCGAGGTCGAGCAGCTCCACCTCCTCGACGCTGAAGGGCACTTCGAAGGCGCGCAGCAGGGCGGCCCGCATGGTCGTCACGGGGTGCCTCCCGCGTCCGCGGCTGCGGCCCCGTGCCGTGCGAGGATCGCCTCGTCCGTCACCGCGACGTCCCAGAGTCCCGCTCCCCCGCCCCGCCGGTTGGTGTTCTGCACACTGGCGCCGCCGTCGACGGAGAAGATCTCGCCGGTGACATAGCTCGACTCGTCGCTGAGCAGGAACGCCACCGTCGCGGCCACCTCCTGCGGACGGCCCGCCCGGCGCAGCGGCGAGGTGCCCGCGCGGCGGCGCATGTCGGCCATGCCGGCCTCGCCGAAGATCGGGGTGGGCACGATGCCCGGCGCGACGGCGTTCACGCGTACGCCGATCGGTCCGCCGTAGACGGCGGCGCCGTGCACGAGCCCGACCGTGCCGTGCTTGGACGTGGTGTACGCCAGCAGGTCGTTGCTTCCGCGCAGCCCGGCGATGGAGGCGGTGACGACGATCGAGCCCACGCTGCCGCGGTCCAGGTAGTGGCGGAAGGCCGCCCGTACCCCGAGGAACGGGCCGCGCAGGTTGACGGCCATCACCTTCTCCCACTCCGCCACGGTCACATCGACCAGGTCGGCCAGCGAGCCGGCGATCCCGGCGTTGAGATGGTGCAGGTCCACCCGGCCGAAGGCGTCCAGGGCGGCCCGCATGTAGGAGTCGACGCCGTCCTCGGTGGTCACGTCCGCCCCGACGGCGACGGTCTCGCCGCCGACCGCCGCGGCGACCTCCTTGGCGGCTGCCGCGTCGAGGTCGACGGCGACGACCTTCACACCCTCCTCGGCGAGCCGCTCCACGGTGGCCCGCCCGAGGCCGCCGGCGGCCCCGGTGACGACGGCCACCTTCCCGGCCAGTCCGCGCAGTGTCATCTTCTTCCGCCTCACGTCTGGTTCTGTCGTAGGGGTGCGGCCAGTTCCTCGCGCAGCACGGGCAGCGCCTGGAGCGCGCTCTGCATGCCCATCACCGCGGCGATCTCCATGACCTCGAGCAGCTCGCCGACGGTGGCCCCGTGGCCGAGCGCGTTGTCCATGTGCGCCTTCCATCCCTTCACGTAGAGGTGGGTGGAGGCGCAGTCGAAGGCCGTGTACACGAATTCCTTGACCTTCGGCTCCAGGGAGCCGTGCTGCCAGGACACCGAGGAGAAGTCGGTGTAGGCCTCGAACATCTCCGGGTCGAGTTCCAGGATCTCGTCCCAGAACACGTGCCAGTAGCCGCGGTTGGCGGTGAACCGCGCCTTCAGCTCCTTCCGGTACGCGTCGAGTGCGGCCGGACCGTCGCGCAGCCCGCGTTCCTCCAGGAGCTCGGCGAGCAGCGGAACGCCGATGTTCATCGCGTGGATGCCCAGGGTCGTCGTCAGCTCGATGACCTCGGTGATCTCACCGGGGGTGGCGCCGAGGTCGAGGGCCCGGCGGATGTGGCGGCGCACTCCGGGGGCGTACATGTGGGTGGCCGCCGCGTCGACGGCGAGGTAGATCAGTTCGCGGGTCCTGGGGTCGAGGTGGCCCTTGCGCTGGGGGACGCCGGCCAGCCGTACGTAGGCGGCGAGCAGTTGGGGCGCGAGTTCGAGCACGGCCTGCCACTGCTCGTCCCAGGCGCCGTGCAACGCGACGACGGCATCGTGGAGTTCGGTCTCGGTCGGCGTGCTCATCCGGTCACCGGCTCCCGGTCGCGGTCGGCGGAGGCGGCGAAGGTCCAGCGGGCGATCTCGGTGTGGTCCGCGGTGTCGGGCAGGGCGGCGAGCGCGTCCTCCCAGAGGGCCACGGCGCGGTCGGCAAGGGGGCTCGCGACGCCGAGTTCACGGGCCAGGCCGACGGCGATGCGCATGTCCTTGACCATGAGCCTCAGGCCGAAGCCGGAGTCGTAGGTGCCGGGCAGCACGAAGTTCGGGAACTTGTTGTCCGTGGAACCGCTGCGGCCGCTGGAGGAGTTGATGAGTTCCACCATGACCGCCGGGTCGAGCCCGAACCGCTCTCCGGCGAGGACGCCCTCGGCCGTGGCCAGCAGGTGGGTGGCGGAGAGCAGGTTGTTGACGGCCTTGAGCGCGTGTCCCGCGCCGACCTCGCCGGCCCGCCGGGCGGTGCCCATGACCGCGAGCAGTGGGGAGAGCCGCTCGACGGCGTCCTCGGCGCCGCCCGCCATGATGGTGAGCTGGCCGTTCTCGGCGCCTTTGACCCCGCCGGAGACGGGGGCGTCGACCAGGGTGACCCCGCGGGCCGCGAGGCCGGTGGCGAGGCGCCGGGTGGACATCGGGTCGGAGGAGCTCATGTCGACGACCGTGGCGCCCTCGCCCAGCGCGTCCAGAAGGGCCGGGTCGCCGAGCACCGCCTCGACGACCGCGCTGCTGGGGAGCATCAGGACGACGACCTCGGCGCCCCGGACGGCGTCGGCCGCGCTCTCGGCGGTTCGGCCGCCCGCATCGGCCAGCGCGGCACGGGCGTCCGGGACCGGGTCGAAGCCGGTCACCGTGTATCCGGCGCCGACCAGGCGTGCCGACATCGGCCCGCCCATGTTGCCCAGCCCGACGAAGGCGACCGCGGGCAGGGTCTCAGCGTGTTCAGTCATCGCCCTTGACCTCTCCGATCACCTGCTCGGCGACGCGGAAGGACTCCAGTGCCGCCGGGACGCCGACGTAGACGGCCGTCTGCAGGAGCACTTCCTGGATCTCCTCGGTGGTCACCCCATTGGTGAGGGCTCCCCTGACGTGGACGCCGAGCTCGTGGTTGCGGCCCAGAGCGGTGAGCATGGCGAGGTTGACCAGGCTGCGGGTGCGGCGTTCGAGTCCGGGACGGCTCCACACGGCGCCCCAGCAGTACTCGGTGACCAGTTCCTGCATCGGCCGGGCGAAGTCGCTGACGCCCGCCAGGGAGCGCTCGACGTGTTCGGCGCCGAGCACCGCCTTGCGGATGGCGAGTCCGGCCTCGTAGGTGTCGCGGTGGGTGGTGTCGTGGGAGCTGATGTCGGTGATGAGCGGTTCGACGGTCATGGGGTCTCAGTCCTCTGCGGTGACGGGGGCGGTGTACTGCTCGGCGGCGACCTCCTCGGCCCAGGTGGTGGTCCCGAGCGAGATGGCCGTGTGGGTCAGACAGGAGTCGGGGGCGGCGCCGTGCCAGTGCCGTTCGCCCGGCGGGCACCAGACGGTGTCTCCGGCCCGCAGCGGCCGGACGCCGTCCTGCTCGGTCGCGACGAAGCCGCTCCCGGCCAGTACCTGGAGGATCTGGCCGTGCTCGTGGGTGTGCCAGTACGTGCGGGCGCCCGGTGCGAAGGTGACGGTGTTGATGGTCACACCGTCGGTGGCGGGCATCGTGAGGTAGGCGTGCACCGTGCCGGTGAAGCGGGAGCCGGTCTTGGTGCCGACGCCGTGCTGGGCGGTTCCGTGGATCAGCTTCACGGCTTGTCCTTTCCGGCGTCGTGCGCGCCGTCGTGGACGCGGACGCGTCCGGAGAGGTCGCCGATCGCGTCGACGACGGTGTTGCTGATGTCCTGCGCGTATCCCAGCTGGAGGGCGAGGCCGAAGGAGGCCAGCGGGGCGGCGGAGTTGGGGCTGGCGACACCGAGTCCGGTGACGAGGTCGACGTAGGCGAGGACGTCCTTCATCATCAGCGCGTTGGTCAGGCCGCCCTTGAGGTAGTCGCCGTGGATGATCTTCGGGAAACGGTTCTGGGTCGCGAAGTTCACCCCCGAGCTGGTGTTGAGCACGTCGAGGAGGACCTGGAGGTCGAGTCCGGCCTTGCGCCCCGCGACCATCACCTCGGCGGTCGCCGAGAGGGCGATCGCGTTGAGGAAGTTGTTGAGCAGTTTGGCGGTGTGGCCCGCGCCGACGGCTCCGCAGTGGAAGACGTTGACGGAGAACGCGTCGAGCAGGGGGCGCACCCGGTCGAGGGTCGCGGTGTCCCCGCCGACCATGAGGGTGAGGGTGCCCTTCTCGGCCGCCGCCGCGCCGCCGGAGATGCCGGCGTCGAGCAGGGTGGCGCCCCGCTGGGCGAGTTCGTCGTGCAGGCGCGCGGTGGAGGCGGGCGCGGAGGTGCTGAGATCGACGACGACCTGCCCCTGCCTGGTGCCGGCCAGCACGCCCTCCTCCCCCAGGACGACCGCTTCGACGACCTTGCTCTCGGGCAGGGAGAGCAGGACGACGTCACACCGCCGTGTCAGGTCGGCGACGGACGCGGCGGGGGTGGCGCCGCATCCGGTGACGTTCTCCGGGCGGGTGTCGTGGCCGAGCACCTCGTGTCCGGCGTCCACCAGACGGCGCGCCATCCGCCCGCCCATGTTGCCGAGGCCGACGAAGCCCACCGGCGACGCTGCGGTGCTGGTCATACTGCTGCTCCTTCGCTTCGCGGACCGCCGATCACCGCGGTGAACTCCCCCATGGGGCCGTCGAGCCGCCGGTGGCGGTCGAGTACGGCCGGGTCGTGGCCGGGGACGAGGATCGCGTCGCGGTCCGCGACGAGCCCGTTCATGTAGTCGAAGCCCCGGTACATCGCCTCCAGGTCGGCGACCACGAGGAACGGCAGGTCGCGCTCCAGCTCCTCGTAGTAGTGCGTGGCGTCGGAGGCGAGCAGGACCAGGCCCTCGTCCGTCCTGACCGTGAGAATCGCCTGGCCCGGCGAGTGGCCGCCCAGCTCGATCAGCTCCACCCCGGGCGCGATCTCCTCGTGGCCGCGGTGGAACACCATGCGGCCCTGCTCGTGCACGGTCCGCAGATGGTCGAGATCGGTGTCCTCGACGCTGTGGTGGAACTGGAGCCGCCGGGCGCAGTCGCCGGTCCAGAAGTCGAACTCCGTGCGCGGCACGATCACCTTGGAGTCCGGGAACAGGTCGACGTTGCCCGCGTGGTCGTAGTGGGCGTGGGTGAGGACCAGGGTGGACTCGGCGGGCGTGACGCCCAGCCGCCGGAAGGCCTCCCCGGGGTGGATGAGATGGCCGCGCTGCCGGTTGCGCCCGCCGAGGTCGCTGTACCCGGTGTCGACGACGATCGTGCGCCGCTCGTTGCGCACGATCCAGACGTAGTAGTCCATCCCGATCGGACCGTCCGGCTCGCCGTACAGGTGGTGGTTGAGGAAGACCAGGCCTCGCGTGGTCGTACGGGAGGCGTACCGCACGATGAGCACTTCGTACGTGTCGTCAGCCGTGTCGTCAGCGGGCAATTGACTCACGATAACCCCGTATGATTGTCGGACAATACAGTGGGGCACGTTAGCGCAGATCAGGAGCCCCTGACAATGCCGCCCGAATCGAGCCCCGGCCCCTTCCGCACCGTTTCCCGTCACTCTCTTGACATCGAGCCGTCATATCGTATGACAATCATACGGCTGGCTCCACAGGCCTGGCATCCTCAGACAAGGAGAACCGAGCAATGACGTATCTCGTCGGCTCCCACCACGTGACGCTGTCCGTGGGCGGTGCGCAGGAGGACGTGGACTTCCACACCCGAGTCCTGGGCATGCGCTTCATCAAGAAGACCGTGCTGTACGACGGTTCCGCGCCGATCTACCACTTCTACTACTCCAACGCGAACGGCGACCCGTCCTCCGTGGTCACCACGTTCCCGTGGGCGCAGGCCGGGGTGTACGGCAAGCGCGGCACCAACCAGGCGCGCGAGGTTCTCCTCTCCGTCCCGGCCGGCTCCCTCGACTACTGGGTGAACCGGCTCGGTGAGCACGACATCCAGACCAGGCGCTTCGAGTCCCTCGGCACCGGCCGGGTCGCCTTCGAGCACCCGTCCGGCATCGAGTACGTCCTGGTCGGCAACGAGGACGACCCCCGCGAGGGCTTCACCGGCAGCGGTGTGGCCGCCGAGGCCGCCGTCCACGGCATCCACGGCGTCGGTATCCACGTCTACGACCAGGACCGCATGGTCGACTTCGGCAACGACGCGTTCTTCTCCCAGGGCAAGGTCTCGGAGGAAGGCGACGTCGCTTCCTTCCAGGTCGGCACCCAGGGCTACGGCAACTTCATCGAGCTGCGCGGGAACCGGTCCGACGACCAGGGCACCTGGACCTTCGGCGCCGGCACCTACCACCACTTCGCCTGGAACCTGGACACCCTCGAGAACCAGTCCGCGGTGAAGTTCGACATCGAGGGCGCCGGCTACACCGACATCTCCGAGCTCAAGGACCGCACCTACTTCAAGTCCCACTACGTGCGAACCCCGGGCGGCGCCCTGTTCGAGCTGGCGGTCACCGACGACGCGGGCGGCTGGGACTGCGACGAGTCGCCGGAGGAACTGGGCAAGAACTTCATGCTCCCGCCGCAGTTCGAGAGCGAGCGGGAGAGCATCCTGTCGCGCCTGGAGCCGGTCACCACCGACTGACGCCCGCCCTGCCGTACCGGCCCGGGCGCGGCCACCACGCCCGGGCCCACGACCGACCCCAGGAACGAACAGTGACCCTCACCTTCGAGAACATCACGCTCGGCCAGCGCGTCCGCTTCGGGTACGGCCACGCCGCGGACAACCTCGCCGCCGAAGTCGACCGGCTGTCCGCCCGCCGCGTCATGGTGATCGCCGCTGCGGCCGAGAGCGGGATCGCCGACCGGATCACCGCGGGCCTGCCCGTGGCGCTGCGCCACGACGACGTACGGCCCCACGTTCCGGTCGAGCAGGCCGAGGCCGCCCGGACAGCGGCCAAGGAGAGCGGCGCCGACCTGGTCGTCTGCGTGGGCGGCGGGTCCACCACCGGCCTGGCCAAGGCGGTGGCGCTGACCACCCGGCTGCCGATCGTCGCCGTGCCCACGACGTACGCGGGCTCCGAGGCCACCAACGTCTGGGGGCTCACGGAGGCCTCCCGCAAGACCACCGGAGTCGACGACGCCGTCCTGCCGGCCGCCGTCGTGTACGACTCGGAACTCACCCTGTCGCTGCCCGTGGGTCTGTCAGTGGCCTCCGGACTCAACGCCATCGCCCACTGCGTCGACTCGATGTGGGCCCCCCGCACCAACCCCGTCAACCAGGCCTTCGCCATGGAGGGCCTGCGGGCCGTGGCCGACGGGCTGCGCCGGATCGTCCGGGAGCCGGACGACATCGACGGCAGGGACGCCACGCTCTACGGCTGCTACCTGGCCGGGGTGGCCTTCGCCTCCGCCGGCTCCGGGCTCCACCACAAGATCTGCCATGTCCTCGGCGGCGCCTACGATCTCCCGCACGCCCAGACCCACGCCACCGTGCTGCCGTACGTCCTGGCGCTGAACGCCCCGGGCGCCCCGGACGCCGCGCGCAGGATCGCCGCCGCCCTGGGCAGCGCCGCACCGGTCGGGGGGCTGAACGCGCTGCGCGAGGAACTCGGCGCCCCGCGCGCACTGGCCGACCACGGAATGCGGCGCACGGACATCCCCGAGGCGGCCCGGCTGATCCTGCCGTACGTGCCGGCGGACAACCCCGTCCCGGTCGGCGCCGAGGAGCTGACCGACCTGCTCACCCGCGCGTACGCCGGGGAGTCCCCCCAGGACAGCGAGGCGACCTGAAATGACCGCGACATCCTTCACCGCGAGACCCGGCAATCCCCACCTGGCCGGTCCTCCGCTCCTGCGCGGCGCACCCCTCGACCAGGCCGGACTGGTGGTCTACGCGGTGCACGGACGGGGGCAGGGCCCGGACTTCATGGCCGAGCAGTACGAGCGCGTCGGCCTTCCCGGGGTGGCCTGGGTGATTCCCGGGGCCGACGACGACACCTGGTACCCACACGGGTTCATGGCTCCCCTGGAGGAGAACCGGCCACGCCTGGATCACGCCCTCGACACGGTTCGGACGCACCTCGCCGACCTCGCCCGCGCGGGCTGGGCATCCCGGGACGTGGTCCTGTTCGGCTTCTCCCAGGGGGCCTGTCTGCTCTCCGAGTACCTGCTGCGGGACCAACCGCCGTGCGCCGGCGCCTTCCTGCACACCGGAGGCCGTCTGGGGCCGGAGGCCGCGCCGTGGCCCGCCGCGCCGGAAGGCGGACTGCCCGGCACCGAGATCGTGCTGCTGTGCGCGGAGGAGGACGAGTTCGTCCCGCTCGCCCGCGCCGAACAGACGGCCGGCGCCCTGGCCTCCCTCGGGGCGAGGGTCGAGTTCACCACGTACGACGATCCGCTCCACCACCTCAACGAGGACTCGATCGTGCGACTGCGGCGTATGCTCCGCACCCGCCTGCTGGAACGGGTCGAGGTGGTGACCGAGGACCACGCCCCGGCGGCGGATCCCCTTGCGGATCCTGCCGCGGATCCATCGAAATCACGCAACATGAGGCATTGATCGTATGACGAAGTGGCCGTAGCCTCGCTGGCGTGGAGCACGACGGCACGTGGGCGAAGTGGCCCCATTCACGCCTTGAGTCGGCCGCGGTGCTGGCCGACTCGAGGGAGCGCGTCCTGCAGACGGTGCGCGAGGACATCTGCCGGTCCCGACTGGCACCCGGCCAGCCGCTCGACGTGAACCTTGTCGTGCTGCGCACCGGCGTCTCGCGGAGCGTGGTGCGCCAGGCCCTTCGCGACCTCGCGGAACAGGGCTGGCTGACCGCCCCGGGCGAGGGCTGTGTCGTGCGGGCACCCTCCCCTGAAGAGGCCGCCGAGATCGACGAGGTCCGGCGCGCCCTGGAGGAGGTCACGGTGCGCCGCTTCGTGGCGCAGGCCTCCGACTCCCAGCTGAGGGCGCTGCACGGCGCCCTCCTCGCGTTCGAGGACCTGGCGGACCTCCCGCCGGACCCGTCCGCCTTGCTGCAGGCCAGGGACAACTTCTACGGCCTGGTGCTGCGCGCCGCGGGCGTCATGGCCACACTGGACGCCCTCGTCGCACTGCGGGCACGTATCGTCGTGTTGATGTGCGCTTCACTGTGCTCGCCGGGCCGGCCACAGACCGCCGCACAGGAGTTGCGCGACATCTACGAGGCCCTGGCCGACCGCGACGCCGATCGAGCCGTCCAGGCCTGCTGCACGCATGTGGACCGCTCCTACGAGGCGGGTTTCCGGGCGCTGGCCGGGCTGAGCGACACGGAGTCCGGCAACACGCGGGACTGACCACTTCGGCCACTCAACCAGGCACGATCTCTTGTCTGCACACGCACGGCGCTCTATTGTATGACAATCATACGCACACACCGTCAGACGCTGACTCGCGCGGTCGGTAGGCGTACCGTCCCGTTCCTCGACTCGCAGGAGCCTCCCGATGAGCACCGGCACCTCCTCAGCAGTCACGACACTGGCACCGACCCCCGCCTTCCGCAGGGCCGACCGGCGTCGTCGGCTCGCTTTCTACGGCCCCGCGTTCGTCGCAGCCGTCGCCTACGTCGACCCAGGCAACTTCGCCACCAACTTCCAGGCGGGGGCCCGGCACGGCTATCTGCTCGTATGGGTCCTCGTCTCGGCCTGCGCGGTGGCGATGTTCATCCAGTACCTGTCCGCCAAGACCGGCCTGGCCACCGGCCGTGACCTGCCGACGCTCTGCCGCGACAGCTTTCCCCGCCCGGTCGCCGTAGGGCTGTGGGCCCAGGCCGAGATCGTGGCCATGGCGACCGATCTGGCGGAGTTCGTAGGCGCAGCGATCGGCCTCTACCTGCTCTTCGGCGTCCCCATGCTGCCCGCCGCCCTGATCACCGCCGTGGCGAGCTTCGCGATCCTGGCCCTCCAACGGCGCGGCTACCGCCCGTTCGAACTGGCGATCGTCTTTATGCTCGGCGTCATTGCGCTGGGCTTCGCGTACACGGTCGTCGCCGTCGGCGACCAGTCCGCGTCGGATCTGGCGGCCGGCATGCTGCCCGCGTTCCACGGCACCGACTCGGTGGTGCTGGCCATCGGCATCATCGGAGCGACGGTCATGCCCCACGTCATCTATCTGCACTCGGCGCTGACCGCGCAGCGACAGCGGCCGGAGGACCCGGCCGAGCGCAGGCGCGTCCTGCGCACGTTGCGTGTCGACACCACGCTGGGACTGAGCCTGGCCGGGCTGATCAACCTCTCGATGCTCTGCGTCGCGGCCGCAGTCTTCCACGGCACGGGCGGAGACTTCGACGGCAGTCTGAGCAGCGCGCACGACGGCTTCGGCCGGCTGGTCGGCGGCGGCGCCGCGCTGGCCTTCGCCGCCGCGCTGCTGGCGTCCGGCCTCTCCTCGTCGGGCGTGGGAACCTACTCCGGCCAGATCATCATGGACGGTTTCCTACGGATGCGGGTTCCGCTGTTCCTCCGCCGGGCCGTCACCATGGCGCCCGCGCTGACCGTCCTCGCGCTCGGCGTGTCGCCGGACACGGTGCTGCTGATGTCCCAGGTGGTGCTCTCGTTCGGCATCCCCTTCGCGCTGGTCCCGCTGGTGCTGATCAGCCGTCGCGTGGACCTGATGGGTGATCTGGTCAACCGGGCCCAGACGACCTTCGTGGGGTGGGTGGCGGCCCTGCTCGTCTCCGCGATCAACGTGTACCTGCTGTGGCAGGTCTTCTCCGGCTGAAGCCATGTGGTCCTTGCCGTCCCCGAAGGCGTTGCCCGAACTCTCGGGTACTCAACCCGCTGAGGGTGTGATCCACCCCGGCATGATGCCTCTGTGGCGACCAGAAACCAATCCGCGCACCCTATGCAGCTCTGTTGCTGCATCTCCTCGATGTCGGCGTCGGCCGCGAACGCCTTCTCGGACCCGGTGATCACGATGCAGCCGTAGTCCGGGTCCCGGTCCAGCGCCTCGGTGGCGGCCACGACCTCGTTCATGACCTGGAGGTTCAGCGCGACACCACACTGATCACGAAGCTCACGCCTGCTCTGAATCCCACCCCGACGGTCGCCACCTGACCAGCCGTACCACTCCGGAACCTGCACATGCCCACCTCCCACGATCGTCGCCCCGTCCTTGGACCATGTTCGCCAAGGCCGGGGCGACGTCCGTGCCGCCGCGGCTGCGGGTCAGCCGTTGCGCAGGCGGGCCAGCGTCGCGTCCAGGTCGGCCTTGCGGGGCCGGTTGTACGGCAGCTTGGCGAGCATGGCGGCCATACCGCAGGTGTTGGTCACGGCCGAGAGGACCAGGCCACCGGCGATGCCCGCGGACAGCAGCCGGAAGGCCGGGTGGACCAGCTCGCCCAGTGCCAGACCGAGCAGGACGACCGAGCCCGCGGTGAGACGGACCTGCCGGTCCATGCCCCAGGTGGCCTTCGTGGTTCCCTCGGGTCGGTGCAGGTCATGGCCCTGGGCGGCCCAGGCACCGGTGCCACCGGCGAGCGTGGCCGTGTGGACGCCGCTCTCCGCGAGAATGCGGCACGCGTTCTCGGAGCGGGCGCCCGAGGCACACACGACGAGGACCTCGCCGCGTCCGGCGGCGGTACGGATGTCGGGCAGGGCCCGGTCCAGCGCGTCCAGGGGGACGTTCAAGGCGCCGGGTATGTGGCCACCGGCGTACTCGCCCGGGGTACGGACGTCGATGACGGTGAGTTCGTGCAGGCGTCCGTCGGCCTCGGCGGGGTGAAGGGTGGTGGGGGTGCTCATGGCGAATCTCGTCCTTGTGTGTCGGAAACTGATCAGGGCGCACGGATGCCTGCGCCCGGGGACCTGTCAGTGGAAGTGGCTGCGGAACTCGATCCGGCGGGCGGGGAGCCGCGGTCCGTACCGAACCGGCCGACGGCCGCTGCGTCCCGTGGGCGCGACCGCGCGGGACGCCGTCGTCGCCGGC
The DNA here is from genome assembly GCF_014645815.1 of Streptomyces fuscichromogenes. Lineage (GTDB taxonomy): Bacteria > Actinomycetota > Actinomycetes > Streptomycetales > Streptomycetaceae > Streptomyces > Streptomyces fuscichromogenes. Next base: position 44,240 of record NZ_BMML01000022.1, read on the forward strand.
CGCCTTCAGCGATGCCTGGTCGAGGCGGACGGCCCCGGGTTCCCGGTGCGGAACGCGGGCGGTCGAGCGGCCGGCCGGAGCAGCTCTTCCTCTCGACGGCCTGACGGCGACCGGTCACCCCGTGGCCGCGGACCGCGTCGGCGTGGTCAGACGAGCACGTCGACGAGCATGAAGGCGGCGACCGCGAGGAGGACGTAGGCGAAAATGCGCTGCAGCGTCCCGCCGTTGATCCGGTGCGCCAGGCGTTTGCCGTCCCAGGCGCCCAGGATCGCCGCCCCGGTGAACGGGGCGATGACCGCCCAGTCCAGGTGCGTTCCCGAGCCGGTCCGGGCGGCGAGCGCGGCCAGGGAGTTGATGGTGATGACCAGCAGGCTTGTCCCGACCGCCCGGCGCATGGTCAGTCCGAGCACGCTCACCAGCGCCGGCACGGCGAGGAAGCCGCCGCCCACGCCGAGGAACCCGGTGACCGCACCGAGTCCGGCACCGGCCACCCCTGCCCTGCCCAGGCGGACCTGGCCGGAGGGCTCGGTGCGTGCGGGCCGCAGCATGCGCAGCGCGGCGAGGGCGGCTATGACGGCGAAGGCGCTCGTCAGCACCATCTCCGGCAGATGGCTGGAGATCATTCCGGCGATCATCGCCGGCACGATGCCCGCGGCGGCGAAGAGCAGCCCGGTTCGCCAGACCACATGGCCGTCCCGGGCATGGGCGTTCAGTGCCGTGGCCGAGGTCACGGTGACGATGACCAGGCTCGCCGTGGTCGCTTCCGCGGGAGTGAAGTGCAGCAGATAGATCAGGGCGGGCACGGCGAGGACGCTGCCGCCCCCGCCGAGACCGCCCAGGGCCAGGCCGATGACGCCACCGGCGACGAGCGCGAGAATCAGAGTGGTCATGCTATCGAGCCGTTGTTCCCGCGTTCGTCGACGACCGGGTGCCCCGCGGCGGCCCACTCCTGCATGCCGCCCTTCACATCGACGGCGTCCGCGCCGCGCGCGACCAGCAGTTCGGCTGCCTGCTGCGAGCGGTGCCCGCTCCGGCAGATCACCACGAGCGGCCTGGCCTGGGCCCTCGTGGGCAGTGCCCCGCCGGCGGCCAGTCGGGACAGGGGCGCGTGGACGGCGCCCGGCGCGTGCCCGGCGGTCCACTCGGTCTGCTCCCGCACGTCCAACAGGACGGCTGGAGCGTCGGCACCCTGGGTGCGCTGGTGTGCCTCGTTCACGGTGAGACGATCCGTGCCGCGACGGAAAAGGGACATCACATTGCCTCTCGGAAAGTTCTGGGGTCGGTCGCCCGAGGTGGGTCAGCCGGTCACGACCGTCAGCCCGGCGTCCTCGGCGGCATCGAAGCCGTCGTCGACCGCGATGACATCCCGGCCGGCGGCGTCCAGCAGCGAGGCGGCGATCCCGGCCCGCATGCCGCCGGCGCAGTGCACCCAGACGGTGCCCGCCGGCACCTCGCCGAGGCGCTTGTGCAGCTGGTGGACCGGGATGTGGACGGAGTTCTCGATGTAGCCCCCGGCCCGCTCGGATTCACGGCGCACGTCCAGGACGACGATGTCGTCCGTACGGTGCTCGGCCAGAGCGGCGAACGTGGAGCGCGGGAAGGAGACGGGGCTCTCGCCCTCGCGCACCCACTCCCCCGGTGTACCGGTCGCCGCCGCGGCGGGCCGGTCGATGCCCACCCGGACGAGTTCACGCTGGGCGGCGGCCAGCTGCTCGGGGGACTCGGCGAGCAGGGTCACGGCCTTGCCCCACGGGATCATCCAGGCCAGGTAGGTGGCGATCTTGCCCGCGGCCTCGAAGTTGAAGGATCCGGCGACGTGACCGTCGGCGAACGCCACGCGATTGCGCAGGTCCACCACCCACTCGCCGGCCGCGAGCCGCGCGGCGATCTCGTCGGCGTCGGCGACGGCCGGAGCAGTGAGGTCCAGCGCGGCGGGGCCGACCGCGTTCGCGGGACCCATGTGGGTGTAGTAGGCGGGGATGTCATCGAGTTCGGCGAGCAGTCGTGTGACGAAGGAGTCCACGTCCTGGGTCAGCGCCGCGTTGACGGACTTCTCCTTGCCGATGGTGGTCGCGTCCCCTTCGGCCTGGGCCGAGGAGCAGAAGCTGCCGAACCCGTGCGTCGGGAGCACGGAGGTCTCGTCCGGCAGCTCCGCGGCCAGCCGGTGCGCGGAGGCGTGCTGGGCCCTGGCCAGTTGCTCGGTCAGCCGCGGCTCCACCAGGTCCGGTCGGCCCACGGTGCCGATCAGCAGTGACCCTCCGGTGAAAGCCGCCACCGGCCGTCCCTCCTCCCGCAGCACGTACGAGGTGTGGTGCGGGGTGTGACCGGGCGTGGCAACGGCGCGCAGCTCCAACCCGGTGTCGACGGTGACGGTGTCGCCGTCGGCCACCGGCACCCGCGCGAACGAGACGTGCGCCGAGGCCGGCACAAGGTAGGCCGCGCCGGTCACCCGGGCCAGCTCCAGACCTCCGGTGACGTAGTCGTTGTGGATGTGGGTCTCCACCACGTGCGAGATCCGGACCCCGCGACGCGCGGCCACCGCCAGCACCTGGTCGAAGTCACGCGGCGGATCGACGGCCACAGCCGTCCGCCCGCCACCGGCGAGGTAGCTGCGGTTGCCGAGGCCCTCAAGGTCAATGGCGTCGATGAAGAACACAGCGATGCTCCCTTCCTGCTGCAATTACCCCCTGGGGTATATGGGCACGGTAGCAGACATACCCCGGGGGGTATCCATGACAACGGGCGCGAGTACGCAAGCCGACACCACGCCGGCCAGAAAGGTTCGCTCTGGCAAATGAATCTCGACGGTCACCGATGCCGAAGACTCGCCTTGCGCACTCTGTGCACTCCCCGTGAGGGTCGGCGAAATCGTTGAAGCCGTACACCTGGGACGGCAGAGCGGCCGCTCTCGCCCACGGCTCCGAGTTCGGTCTCGGCACCGCCGCCAGAACCGCCGACCGGGACCGTGCCGTCTCCGTCGCCGGCCGGGTTGGCGACGGCACCATCGGGGTCAACGCCTGCGGCCACGACTCCGACTCGCCCTTCGGCGGTCGCGGCGCCAGCGACCTGGACCGCGCGCTGGGCCCCGAGGACTGAGCGGCCGCCTGTGCCCGCGAGCGAGGTACATTACCCCTAGGGGTATTTTCCGGGTTGTGGGTGAGGAGTGACGGTGAGTCTGGAACTCGAGGGTGCGGAGATGAAGTCCGTACTGAACCGTCTGCGCAGGGCGCAGGGCCAGATCTCCGGGGTGATCCGGATGATCGAAGAGGGACAGGACTGCGAGGACGTGGTGACGCAGCTGTCCGCAGCGTCCAGGGCGCTCGATCGGGCCGGGTTCGCCATCATCGCCACCGGCCTGCAGCAGTGCCTGACGAACGCCGTGGACGGCGCGGCACCCGGCGAGAACCGCGAGCAGATGCGCGCCCGCCTGGAGAAACTGTTCCTCTCCCTGGCCTGAGAACGGCGCCGTGCCGGGAGCTCAGGCCCGGCGGGACCGAGCACCGGAGCGGCATGTCCGCCTGCGGCGGGGAAGGTCGCCTGCGAGACCGCGCGTCTCACGTGCGAGCAGTTCGCCCGCCGGACCCTGGCCGCCCCGGGCACGAGCGGCAACGGAGGACCTCGTCAGGTCACCACCCGCGCGGAAGCAGGCGCCGACGACCGCTCCGGCCGCCACAACGGCGCGGACACAGCCGCGGCACTTCTTGGTCGCGTCGATCACGGAGCCGGCCGCCGGAACACGGCGGTAGGGCCCCTGCGGCGCACCCCGGGAAAGGATCGTCAACCGGAGGGGCCGGCCTTCCTCGCGCCGTCGCGGGCGCCGCATCCGCGCAAAGGACGCGGCAGCCGGGCGGCCGGCACACCTTCAGGCCCGTCGGCACGACTCAACCGCGACGCCGATCCGGGCTGACGTTGCCGACCGCGGCCCGCAGGTCCTCCTCGTCGGCGAGCAGCGGAGGCAGCGGGGTTGCACTGGCGGGGTCGAGCGAGTCGAAGAGCAGGGCGATGAAGCGGGCCCGCAAGGAGGGGGCGGCGCTGGGGAGTGCGAGACCGGCGACAGCCATGACGAGGAAGTGCGGGATGTCCTCGGCGGTGAGGTCGGACCGGATCTCCCCGGCCTCCTGCGCGCGCACCAGAAGCGGGTGGAGCGAGGCACTGAAGTGCTGGAGAACATCCACCGCCACGTCCGCGAAGTTGCTCGCGAAGGTGACCAGACCTCGTTCCTCGGTGATCAGGTCGAGCAGCCGGGTGGCGATGTCCTGCAACGCCTGACGCGTGTCGGGGGCATCGGCCGCACGCTCGACCAGCGGAAGCAGGTCGGATTCGAGGATGTCGTCCAGGACCGCCCGGACCACGGCCTCCCGGTTGGGAAAGTGCCGGTAGAGCGTGGCGATGCCCACGCCGGCCTCGGCCGCGATCTGTTCCAGCGAGCCCTCACCCTTGCCCAGCACGATGCGTCCGGCGGCGGTGATGCGCTCCACGCTGGAGCGCGCGTCGACCCGCCGCCGGGGTACGCGGTCATTCGTGATTGCCATCCGTGAATCTTCCCTGCTCTGCGACGAAAGCCGATGGCGGCCACCCCACCGACCGGTAGAACTCTATCGCATTGATAGTCTCCTATCGGTTTGATAGTAGTCTCTCGCTTCATCACGTGGCCTGGCCCACCAGGCCGTGACAGACAGGGAGAGCTCTGTGTCCGTTCTGCTGTACCGCCTGGGCAGGTTCGCCTACGGCAAACCCTGGTACGTCATCGGAGGCTGGCTGGCCGTGCTGGCATCCGTACTGGCACTCCTCGTAGTCAATCCCGTCCGGCTCAGCAACGAGGTGCGCATCGACGGCACCCCGTCCCAGCAGGTCATCGACGATCTGGCCAGGACTCTGCCGGAGGCGTCCGGCGGTCAGGGCCTGCTGCTCTTCAAGGCCCCGGACGGTGCCCGGATCAACGACGAGAAGGTCCACGCGGCGGTACTGGCGGCGGTGGACGCCGTATACCGCCACGACCACGTGATCGACGTCCGCAAGGCCCTGGCCAAGGAAGTCGCCAAGGGCGCGGACAGCACGCTGCTCCAGGCCCAGACGGCCGTGGCCAAGGCCGGCGGCCGGACACCCGCTCCCCTCCGGTCGGACGGTCAGCCCGTCCCGGGCGTGGCCGTCTCCGCCGACGGCAAGACGGCGCTGATGCAGTTCCAGTTCGACGAGCAGACCTACGAGCTGCCCTCCGGGACGGTCGACAGCACCGTCAAGGCCGCGGAACAGCGCGCCGCCCGTGGCGGTCTGGAGGTGCTGCCCTCGGCGTCGATGATGGAGATTCCCGAGATCGTCGGCGTCGGGGAGATCGTCGGCGTCGCCGTCGCCGCCCTCGTACTGCTGATCACCCTGGGCTCGGTGGTGGCCGCGGGCCTGCCCCTGGCCATCGCCCTCGTCGGGGTCACGGTCGGGGTCGGCGGCGCCTTCACCCTCTCCACCGTGTTCGAGATCCACTCCCTCGCCGCGGTGCTGGCCCTGATGCTGGGCCTGGCCGTGGGCATCGACTACGCCCTGTTCATCGTCAACCGGGAACGCCGGCTGATCCTGGACGACGGTCTGGACGCACACGAGGCGACCGCCCGGGCCATCGGCACCGCCGGGAGCGCGGTCTTCTTCGCCGGCAGCACCGTCATCATCGCCCTCGCCGGACTCCTGGTCATCCGGATCGCCCTGCTCTCCACCATGGCCGTCGTCGCAGCCGCCACCATCGCCGTCGCCGTGCTGCTCGCCCTGACCCTGCTGCCCGCCCTGCTCGGCCTGGTCAAGGAACGGATCTGCCCCGCCCGTGTCCGGCGCGGCGCGCGGCAGCGCACGTCGGCCGCCGAGCACGGCCGGGCCGCCCGCTGGGGAGCGCGCCTGGTCCGCCACCGGTACGCCGCCCTCACGGCCGCGATCCTCATCCCCGCGATCCTGGCCGTGCCCGCCGCCGGCATGAGACTGGGCCTGCCCTCCGGCGCCAGCTACAACCCCGACACCGGCCAGCGTCGCAGCTACGAGCTGACCAGCGACGCCTACGGCCCCGGCTACAACGGCCCCCTGCTGGTCGCCGTCGACTCCACGGGCGGAGGGTCCCTCACCCCCGGGACGCTCGCCGCGGTGACCTCCGAACTGCGGGAGACCAAGGGCACCACCTCGGTCTCCCTCGCCGGGATGAACAAGGCCGGTACGACCGCCATCCTCAGCCTCGTGCCCGCCAGCGGGCCGAACGACGACGCGACCAAGAACCTCGTCACCGCCGTACGGGACAAGAGCGCGCAGATCGGCCGGGCCCACGGCGCCACCCTCGGCATCACCGGCTTCACCGCCCTCGCGATCGACGTCTCCGACCGGCTCGCCGACGTCCTGCCCCTCTATGTCGCGGTCGTGCTCGGACTCTCCCTGATCGTGCTGCTCCTCGTCTTCCGCTCGCTCCTGGTCCCCGTCATGGCCACCCTGGGATTCCTGCTGAGCGTCTCCGCCGCGTTCGGCCTCACCACGGCCGTCTTCCAGTGGGGCTGGCTGCAGAGCCTGATCGGCATCGACGCCACCGCACCGGTCGTGAGCCTGCTGCCCATCATCATCACGGGCGTCCTCTACGGGCTCGCCATGGACTACCAGATGTTCCTGGTGACCTCCATGCGGGAGGCACACGTCCACGGGCAGAGCGCACTGGAGGCCACCGTCACCGGTTTCGCCCGCGCCAGTTCGGTCATCGTGGCGGCGGCCACCATCATGGTCTCCGTCTTCGCCGGATTCGTCTTCAACGCCCAGCCCATGATCAAGCAGGCCGGTTTCGCGCTCGCCGCCGGCATCCTCGTCGACGCCTTCGTCATCCGGATGACCCTCATACCGGCCACCATGGCACTCGCGCGGGAGAAGGCATGGTGGATCCCCGCCTGGCTGAACCGTCTGCTGCCCGACCTCGATGTCGAGGGCGACAAGCTCGCGCAGAGGATCCCGCTGCCCCGGCCCGGCACTTCGCAACCGCTCGACGAGACGACGCAACCCGTCGGCTGACCTTGCGGCCATCGCCGCTGCCCGCGCGGTCCTCGGGCCGACCGCGCGGGCAGCGGCCACGCCACAGCCTGCGGCAGCCCTCGCCCGGACCGCTCGGCAGGGGCCCGACATCCGGCGCGTTCTTCGACGTCACGGCAACCGGTGCGCCTGCTGTCCGTCATCAGCCCCAGTGCGCTGGCGCTGCTGGTGCTGTACCACGTCCCGTTCAACCCGCTCGGTACCAGTCATTGCTCGCGCCGCAGGTCGAAGCCGAGCGCGAAGGACCTGACCATGCGGATGAGTGGCACGTCCGACGCGGCCGGGGACAGGAGACGATGCTGCCCTCGTCATCGCCCGTGGCGCTGTCCCGGCCGTGAACCTGCACGACCCGAAGATCACGGAGGGGCACGCACATGGGGTGGCAGCGGCTGCCGACGGTTGCCTGGAGGGACCGTTGACCTGCGGGCCAAACCGTCCGCCCACGAAGGCTCGGTCCGTCGCCCCAGGCCTGCACGCGGCGCCAGGTGGCGCTGCCCCGGCGGTTGCGCCATGCTGCCGTCCGGACATGGCCGCCGGGAACGAGCGTGTGGAAGGTGTCGACGCACCCCTCGTACCTCTCGGCCGCCCAGTCGCGCAGCTGCGCGGCGAGGTCGAGGCCGACGGACTTCGGTCGGCCGTGGCAGCGTGCGCCATCACCTCGCCGCAGACTCCACACCACGTGTGCGAGCCGAACTCGCCAACTTCTCGGCAGCCGCTTGGGCGGTGAGGCCCTGGATCTCCTCCCCGGCCTCGACGACCGCACGCCTGACTTCCAGGGCCAGGCCGACCGACGTCTTGATGACGCCTCGCACCAGCGGTTTCGCCACTCTTTTGGCCAGCGGGGCCGTGATCACGCCGACGGCGAAGGGAGCAACTGCAGGGAGCATGTGTCAACCCTCTTCTTGTGTACACAGCACGGCTGCCGGCGCCACACGAGCCGACAACGGCCGGTCGACAAGGCTGGGCAGGAATTTCACCCCCACCCAGAACACGGTAGTCGGACCTCGGCCGATACGCCCGTGGAGGCCTACGCGGTTCATTCGGTCGGGCGGAGGCCCGCCGGAGCGGACCGTGGCTGCGCAACGGGATCACAGGGGCTTCCGGGCCCCCGGCCCGCACCGGTCCAGCAGCGAACCCACCACCTGCACAACGAATTCGGGTACGCGATCCGGGAAATCGTGGCCGGTGCCCTCCGGGGTGTAGACCCTCTTGCCGTTGCTGGAGGCCGCGAGGAACCGTTCTCGCACGGTGAGGAAGAAATGCCGTACCCGTGCGCTCTCCTCCGGATCGTCGACCGCGTCGAAGATCTCGCCGCCGCCCGTCAGATCGCGTGGCGCCACCAGGAGGAGCGGCAGCGAGCCGAGCTCACCGTCGTGTACGGCCGTCTGCCAACCGTCTCTGGTGATGCCGTCCGGCGACAGCTCCCGCAGGATGGATGCCGCCGCGCAGCTCGCCCTGGTCCTGAGCTCGATCATGGTGAGAACCTGCGTAGGGTCGTCGGAGGTGTCCGTCTCCTTCCCGCCCGCGAGAGGGTGGAGACCGAAGAGGTGACGCAGCGCGAGGGCGGTCTGGTCCCTCGGGGCATGTCGCAGGGCCGGAAGCGCCGGGCCGAAGGCGACCGCATCGGGCGGGGTGGGATCGAGCAACACCAGACCGGCCATCAGGTCGGGGCGGCGCCTGGCGGCGTTGGCCATGAGCAGCCCTCCGAAGGAGTGGCCCACGAAGACGTAGGGCCCCTGTTCGCCGGCCCGTTCCAGCGCCGTGAGCAGTTCGACGGCTTCTGCCGCCGTCGTGCGCGGGAACGGGCCCGGGTCGCTCCAGCCGGACCCCGGACGGTCCACCAGGACCGAACGCATCTGTTCCCGCGCCAGCGCGTGCAGCCGGTACATGGCATACCCTCCGGCATGGCCGCCCGGCATCCAGACCACGGTGGGCCTCGGTCCGGCGTCTCCCTCGGCCAGGACATGCATGCGGTAGCCGCCCACGTCGACCATGCGTCCGGGGGCCGGATACCGCACCTGTATGCGGCCCACGTGCACCAGATGGCGGAGCGACCCCAGACCGAGTGCGAGGGCCACGGCGCACAGCACACCGCCGGGAATCCGTCGGGCGGCACCCCTGGACACACACCGCGCACCCGCGGCCGCCGGTAGCAGGGCGATGCCCAGCCCGGCCCAGTCCCGGCTGAGCGGCCGGAGTATCGCGTCGGCGGCACGTGTTCCCGGTCGCATGGTCCCTTCTCCGTCCCGGCCTTCGCGGCCGCTGCCGGGGACACCGCACGTCTCAGCGACCGGTACGGCCATCGTCCCCTGGGAACCCCGCGGGCGCCATCGCGGTGCCGGGGCCCTGCCTTCCGTCACAGCAGGGCAGGTTCTGGCTACGGGCACCCGCCGTCAGGCCTGACCGGCGTCTCACCCGCGCGCGATATGCGCCGCCACGTCCGCGACCACCTCGGCTTCCCGGTCCACGAGGTAGAAGTGATCCCCGGGGAACGCGCGCAGTTCGAAGGAGCCCGGGGCGGCGAGGCCGGACCAGGCGAGGACCCCGTCGAGCGCGCAACTCGGATCGTCCTGGCCGACGTACGCGGTGATCGGCGCCTTGACCGGAGCCGGATCCGGAGGGTGGTAGCCCTCGATCAGCCGGTAGTCCGAACGGAGCGCGGGCAGCAGCAGGTCACGCAGTTCCGGGATGTCGTAGGCCTCCGAGTGCAGGTCTCCGAGGTGCCGGACGTGGGTGATCAGGGTTTCGTCGTCGGCGTCGTGCAACGCGACGCGTTCGGCCCATCCTGGCGCCTCGTGCGCGGAGACCAGCAGGTGCTCGGGGATGCTGCCGCGGGTCTCCAGCCGCAGGGCCACCTCGTAGGCGACACAGGCGCCCATGCTGTGCCCGAAGAGCGCCAGCGGCCGGTCGAGCCAGGGCCGCAGTGCGTCCTCGATCGTGTCGGCCAGCGTGGCCATGTCCTCGATGCAGGGTTCCGCGAGCCGGTCCTGGCGGCCCGGATACCGCACGGCGAGCACCTCGACGTCCGCCGGCAGCAGTGCGGGCCAACCGTGGAACAGCTGTGCCGTGCCGCCGGCGTGCGGGAAGCACACCAGTCGGAGCCTGGGGTCCGACGCACGCCGGTGAACACGGAACCAGTTCAGGGGGGTTCCGGTCGCAGCCATGGGACCTGCCTCCATCAGAGTGTCGTGATGGCCGACAGGGAGAGCCGGCCGACGGACTCAGCGCGCCTTGGCGGCGGCCGTCCCGGCGCCGCGGGCCTTGCCGGCGGGCTTGTCCTGAGCGCCGGTGCGTCCCTCGTGGGCCCCTGCCGCTGCGGGTGCCGACTTGGCGGCCGCTCCGGTCCGGCCCGCGGTGCCGCTCTCCGGGGCGCCGACGCTGAGTCGCGCTGCTGGTGGCGTCTGGGCTGGCGTCTGGGCTGCGAGCGCCCCGGCGGTCGCCTCCGCAGCGAGATCATGGATGCCCTCGCCGGCCTCATGGACGGCCCGCTTGACCTCGAGTCCCAGGCCCACCGAGGCCTTGACGACCCCTCGCACCAAGGGCTTGCCCAGCCTCTTCACCAGGGATGCCGCGATCAGACCGATCAGGAAAGGAGGTACTACAGGCGGCATGGCACAACATCCTTCTCTTCTGTCGAGGAGATGATGATCAGACGGACACACTCCGCTTCAGCGGACCCACACCCGCCGTCACAGAGAGTATCCGAGTCGCCGCACGTGGTGACGAATTCCCGGTGGCCTTCACTCGTTCGAGTAGAGCGGCCTTCCCTGGAAGTCTCCGCGGCCGTGCGCTCCGCGCAGTTCTCTCGCCACCCGTCGGCGCAGGGCGGGAAACGGCAGGGTGCCACCGGCCAGCACGCTCTCGTGAAAGGCGCGTACGTCGAACGCGCCGTCGGCGCCGTGTTCGCACGCCGACCGCAATGCCGTGAACTCCGCATGGCCCGCCCGGTACGTCAGCGCCTGCCCCGGCAGATCGGTCGCGTAGCGCAACAACTCGGTCGTGATCTGCTGTTCCGACTCGGCTGCCGCATGGGCACGCATGAAGGTGCGCGCCTCCTCCAGTGTCATCGTCCCGAGGTTGAGGCCGGTGTCGACGACGAGGCGCTGCGCGGTGAACCGTTCATGGGCCAGGCGTCCGTACGCGTCCCACGGGTCGTCGTACAGTCCCATCTCCCAGGCGAGCCCTGCCGCGTACTCGGCCCAGCCCTCCTCGAACCCGCTGAAGGCCGCCAGTTCGCGTCGCAGGTCGGGCAGTGCGGTGTTCTCGGCCTGGCGGGCGAGGTGGAAGTGGTGTCCGGGCGACAGCTCGTGGTAGATGAGCGCGGCTGCGCCGAGCAGTGAGCGGTGGGCCAGGTCCGAGGCGTTGTAGCGGTAGCGTCCCACGGGTTGCGCGGCGGTCGGCGCTTCGTAGTAGCCGAACGTCATCGCCCCCTCCAGCGCCGGGTCGAGGCGGGCCACGTCGTAGGGGGCGCGGGGCAGGACCGCGAACCAGCGCGGCAGCAGTGGCGTGAGGCGGTCGAGGTGTCCGCGGTAGCGGGCTTCGACCTCCTCCGGAGTGGCGGCGTACAGGCGCGGCTCGGTGGCGAGCCGTTGGTGGAACTCCGCCTCCGTCCCCGCGAAACCGAGCGTGTCGCGCATCTCCCGCATCCGCTCGCCGAGTTCGCGGCAGTGCTCCCGGCCGAGTTCGTGGAGACGTTCGGGCGGTGTGTCGCCGGAGGTGTACGTCCTGACGAAGGCCCGGTACGCCGCCTCGCCTTCCGGGTGGCGGGCCCAGCCGACGGCCCGCGGTGCCCGCCGGAGGTAGTCCGGGTCGCCCACGAGGGCGACGAGGCGGTCGAACGCCGGCTCCAGTTCGGTGACCACGAGCCGTTCGACCGTGTCGGACAGGTAACCCCGGCTCGCCGCGTCGAGCCGGGTGAGCCGCTCGGCGTCCGCGCGGACGTACCTTGCCGCCGAATCCCGCAGCCGGGCGAGCGTGGTCCGGACACCGGTCAGGGCGGGGGCATGGATGCGAATGCCCCGCTCCGCCTGACCGACGACCTTGTCGCCGATCGTCGCGACGCAGCGGGCCAGGTCCCGTACGAGGGTCGCGTACCGGTCCGCGTCGGCTCGGTGCTCGAAGCGGAACGGGCGGAAGACGGCGTCACCGTACTGCTGGAGGCGGAAGAGCTGGTACGGAGTGGCGGTGGGAGTGAGCCAGTGGAAACGTCCCGCCTCCGCCTCCTGTTCGGCCAGTGCCCGCAGGAAGCCCGCGGTGTCGGCGGCGGTACCGGACAGCTCCGCCGGTCGCAGCGCACCCAGCCGGCTCAGCACTTCTGCCGCGAACCCGGCACGCTCGTCGGTCTCCGTGGCGGACACCCCCGGCAGCGACTCGACCGGCAGCCCGCGGCGCGTGCGCAGCGACGGCTCGCGTGCGAGCAGGAACTCCCAGTACGAGGTCGCGAGTCGGTCGATCTCGCGCGCCGTCGAGCCGTCCGGGGAGCCCCCTGGATTGATGACCATGGCGCCAGTGTGCGCCTTGAGGTGACGCATCATCAGGAACGGGAAGGCGGACCGCGCGTCGGACGGCCTCACTCGGACGGGGGAAATAGTCCGGCATGTTCGCGTCCGGCCCGGGGAAGCCCGGCCGACGCCGTCGATCGCGATGGCACGATGAGCGCCATGCACCGCCGAACCGTGTCGTCTCCCAGGGCTCGGTCGGTCGTGGCGGCGGCCGCCGCCGTGTCAGCCGTGCTGACCGGTTGTGGCGGCGACGTGTCGTCGACGCGCACTCCTGTGGTCGAGGGCGGCACCGTGACGATCGCCACCACGGCGGAGACCCCGAGCTTCAATCCGTACGCGCAGTTCGGCCTTTCACTGGCTCCCTATGCCTACGACTCGCTGGTCGATGTGGCACGGGACGGGCGCGTGGTGTCCGGTCTGGCCGAGCGTTGGCGGGCGGGAGCCAGTACGGCGGGTTTCACCCTGCGCAAGGGGGTGACCTGCTCCGACGGCACGACGCTGACGGCGTCCGGGGTGGCCCGGTCGCTGCGGTACGCCGGCGATCCCCGCCATCGGCTCGTCGGTGCCCGGACCGCCCTGCCGGGTGTGCCGTTCACGGTGTCGGCCGACGACGCGGAGCGGACGGTGTCGGTGCGGACGGCATCGCCGTACAGCTTCATCGTGCGGACGATCGGTCTGCTGCCCGTCGTCTGCCCCGCCGGGCTGGCGGATCCCGGCGCGCTGGACAGGAGGTCACAGGGCACCGGACCGTACGTGCTGAGCGGCTACGCCTCGGGGGGTCCCTACCTCTTCACCCGTCGCAGGGGGTACGCGTGGGGGCCGGGTGGAGCGGGCAACGCGGCTCCGGGGCAGCCTGAGCGCATTGTGGTGACAGTGGTTCCACAGGAGTCCACCGTGGCGAATCTGCTGCTCACCGGCGGAGTGAACATCGCCATGGTGACCGGCCCGGACCGGGCGCGGCTGACCGGCCACGGGCTGGCGACCGCCCAGGTGCCGACCGTGGTGGGGCTGACCTTCTTCAACGAGCGGTCCGACCGGCCCCTGAGCGATCCGGTGCTGCGCCGGGCGCTGGTGGGAACCCTGGACCGCAAGGGCCTCGCCAATGTGGCGATCGGCGGCGACGGTACGCCCGCGCGCGCTCTCACCGCCCCGCACTCCCTCTGCTACTCCGACGTGGCCGCGGGGAACCTGCCTTCGCGCGGCAGCGCCGTGCGGGACCTGCGCGCCGCGGGCTGGACGAGGGACGCGCGAGGCAGGCTGGTCAGGCAGGGCCGGCCGCTGCGGCTGCGGGTGCTCAGCAGCGCCGACTTCGGCTCCACCCTTCCGTCGGTCGCCGAACTGATGGCCGTGACGTGGCAGACGCTGGGCGTGGCCGTCGACCTCGTCGGCGAGAGCCGCAACGCGGTGGTCCAGGCCATGTACGGAAGCGGCGACTTCGACGTCGTGGTCGGCAGCTCGCCGGGGCCGCCGCTGCCCGCGCAGCTCGTCCCGTACTTCTCCGGCACGCCGTCGTCGGGAGGACTGAACTTCGCGCATGTCGCCAACCCCGTCTACGACCGTTTCGTCGCCCAGGCCCTGCGGTCGCCGGGCTCGGCGAGCTGCGCGGACTGGAACAGGGCCGCCGCGGCGCTGCTCCGGTCGGCCGACGCGCTGCCCGTCGCCGACGGCACGAGCACGGTGTACGGCTACCGGACGACCTTCGCCGTCGTGCCCGGCGGCCGGATCGTACCGACCAGCATCCGCCTGCACAGGTAGCCGTAACGCACGCGGCGCGGCGGACCGGCCGCTGCAGCCCGCCCGTCGAGGAGGTTTCCCATGACGACCGTGTCCGCGCGGCCCGGTGCCCCGGCCCGGTACCACCCGTGGGTGGTGTTCTGCTGCCGACGCGCGGCGCGCCTGGTCGTCTCGCTCTTCGTTGTCGTCACCGCTTCCTTCGCGATGATCCGGCTGATCCCCGGGGACCCGGTCCGCGCCGCGCTGGGCGTGGACGCCCCGCCGGACCTGGTGGCGGCGGAGCGGCACGAACTCGGTCTGGACCGGAGCCTGCCGGAACAGTACGTGCAGTACCTGCCGAGGCTTGCCCACGGCGACCTCGGGGTCTCACTGGTGACCGGCGAGCCGGTGGCCGAGCTGGTCAGGGCCCGTCTGCCGGCCACTCTGCTGCTCGCCGTGCTGGCCTTCGGCTGCGTACTCGTCGTCGCCCTCCCAGGGGGAGTGCTCGCCGCGGTGTGGACGCGCGGAGGGCGACGCCCACGGACGGAACTGGTGTTCACCGCCACCACCTCGGTCCTGGCGGGCGTGCCGGACTTCGTCCTGGCGGCGGGTCTCACCGCGGGGCTGGCGGTCGCCCTGCGCATCCTTCCCGCCGCCGGCGACCTCGGTTCCCGGTCCTACGTGCTGCCCGTCCTCGCGCTGGCGCTCGCCCCGACCGCGGTCCTGCTGCGGATCGTGCGGGTGGAGACACTCAAGGTCCTCGCCACGGACTATGTGCGTGCCGCCCGCGCGAAACGGCTGCCCGCCGTCCGGTTCCACGTGTGCCACGTGGCACCGAACGCGCTGACCGCGTCGCTGACGTTCGCCGGGAACCTGTTGCCGGCCCTGATCGCGGGGACCGTGCTGGTCGAGAAGGTGTTCGCCTGGCCGGGCATCGGTTCGGCGATGGCACAGTCCGTGGTCGCGCAGGACTACGCGGTCGTCGAGGCGTCGGTGCTGGTGCTCGGCTCGTCGGTCCTCCTGGTGAACTTCCTGGTCGATCTGGCCCTCGCGCTGCTCGACCCCCGTTCGGTCATCCGGAAGACGTGATCCGATGGCGCTGTCCTCTTCCCCCGCATCCTCTCCCCCGTCCTCACCGGGTGCCGCCCGCGGCCGTTCTCGCGCGTCCCGGTCGGGCTGGGCCACCCCCATGGGCGTGATCACCCTGGTGATGCTCGGCTCGCTCGTCGTCCTGGCTGTCGCCGGAGCGGTGCTGTGGGGGCAGCAGGCCGGCCGGGCCGACCCGTCGGCGGTGCTGCGCGCGCCCACCACGGGTCATCCGCTCGGCACCGACCGTCTCGGCCGCGACCTGCTCGCCCGGCTGCTCGCGGCGACCTGGCCCTCCCTGCTGCCGGCCGTCGCGGCCACGCTCCTGGGGGCGGCGGCCGGCATCACGCTCGGCGCGCTCACCGCCGTGGTCGACGGGCGCGCCGCCCGCCTGCTGGGGGCGCTGATCACCCTTCTGCTGGCCTTTCCCGCGCTCCTCGTCGCGATGTTCCTCGCGGCCCTCTTCGGAGCGGGCACGGGCGGTGCGGTGTGCGCACTCGCCGTCGCCTGCGCACCGGGCTTCGCGCGGATCACGCAGACCCTCGCCGCCCAGGTGGCCGGTACCGACTTCATGGCCGCCGCGCGGGTGCTGGGCCTGCGCCGCCACCGGCTCCTGCTGCGCCATGTCCTGCCCCACATCGCCGAACCGCTGATGCTCAACACCACGGTCGCCGCAGGCTCTTCACTCGTGGCGCTGTCGGGACTGAGCTTCCTCGGACTGGGGACGCAGCCCCCGTCGTACGACTGGGGACTCCTGCTGAGCCAGGGGCTGGACCGCGTCTACACCGAACCGCTGCCCGCCGTGGCGCCCGGTATCGCCATCGTCTACGCAGCCGTCGCGTTCCAGCTGCTCGGCGAGATGCTGGCCGGAGCCGCCGCACGGCAAGCCCGACCGCACCCGGTGGACGAGCCCGTGGCACACCCGGAGCCCGTGGCACACCTGGTGCGCACCGACCGGCCGGCGTCCGTGGACCACGTGCTGGAGGTGGCGGATCTGCGGGTCGCCCTTCCCACCGCGGACGGGGTGGTCCGGCCCGTCCGCGGTGTGACCCTCGCCCTGCGGCGCGGTGAGATGGTCGGCCTGGTGGGCGAGTCCGGTTCCGGCAAGTCGCTGACGGCGCTCGCCATCGCCGACCTGCTGCCGGACGGCGCCCGCGCGACCTGGGGCAGACACCGGTTCCTCGGCACGGACACCGAGTCGTTGTCGGGCAAGGAGCGACGCAGGCAACTGGCGACGGGGATGGCGATGGTCTTCCAGAACCCGGCCTCGGCCTTCAACCCGTCGCTGCGCATCGGAACGCAGCTGACGGAGGCCGTGCGCGCACACCGTGGCACCCCTCGTGCCGAGGCCGTCGAGCAGGCGCTGGCCCAGCTTCGGCGGGTCGCGCTGCCGGGCGGGCGCCGGTTGCTGCGCTCCCGGCCCTTCCAGCTCTCCGGCGGTCAGCGCCAGCGAGTGGCGATCGCCTCCGCATCGATGATGCGGCCCGGCCTCATCATCGCCGACGAGCCGACGACAGCCCTGGACGTGACCGTGCAGCGGCAGATCATGGACCTGCTCCGCCGGATCCGGCGCGACGACGGCACCGCGATCCTCTTCATCAGTCACGACATCGCCCTGGTGGCCGACGCCTGCGACCGGGTTCTGGTCATGTACGGGGGAACGATCGTGGAGAGCCTTCCCGCCCCTGAGCTGGCGGCCGGTGCACGGCATCCGTACACGCGGATGCTCGTCGCCTCGGTCCCCGACCTGGCCGCGGAGCGTGACCACCCCCTGCACTCCATCGAGGGAGGACCGCCCGATCCCTCCGGAGCGGCCCCGGGGTGCCCGTTCCACGACCGCTGTCCGCACCGGCTGGACCGGTGTGCGGTGGAGAGCCCGGTGCTGTCCCCGCTCGGCCCGGGGCACGAGGTCGCCTGCTGGCAGCCGCCGGCCGCGGCACCGTCCCACGGGCGGCGTGAGAACGAGGAGGCGCAGAAGTGAGCACAGGGTCGGGGCTGGCGCTGTACGACGTCACCGTCCGCCATCACGGACCCCTCGGGCCGATCACGGCGGTGGACGGCGTGTCGCTGGACGTTCCCCAGGGCACGACGGTCGGCCTGGTGGGCGAGTCCGGGTCGGGAAAGTCCACTCTGGCACGAGCGGTCGTCGGTCTTGCCCCTCTGTGCGCCGGGCGGATCACCGTCTCAGGGCGGGAGTACGGCGGGCGCCGGGTGGCCGACCGGCGTCGGCTGGGGCAGCAGGTCCAACTGGTGTTCCAGGATCCGGACACGGCACTGGATCCGCGTATGACGGTCCGTCAGTCGCTCGCCGAATCGGCCGGGGCCTTCGTCCGGCTGGACCGCCGCAGCCGCGATCAGCGGATCGGCGGACTGCTGGACCTCGTCGGCCTCGACACCGGCTGCGCCGACCGGCTGCCCCGGCAGCTCTCGGGCGGCCAGCGTCAACGCGTCGCCGTCGCCCGCGCGCTCGCCGTCGATCCGGCGGTGCTCATCGCCGACGAGGTCACCTCGGCTCTCGACGTGTCGGTCCGGGCGGCGCTGCTCACGATGCTCCGGGATCTGCAGCGCCGCATGGGCTTCGCCATGCTGTTCATCAGCCATGACCTCGCCGCCGTCCGCCATGTGTCGGACGCCGTCGCCGTGATGTACCTCGGCCGGATCGTGGAGATCGCCGCCGCCGAGAGCCTGCTGAGCGGCCCACGGCATCCCTACACCCGGACGCTGCTGTCGGCCGTGCCGAGTCTGCACGCCGGCAGACGCCCGGCCGGGGAGCCCCTTCTCGCCGGTGAGGTGCCCGACCCCGCCGCGCCGCCGGCCGGCTGCCGCTTCCATCCGCGCTGCCCCGTCGGACCGGACCGGCATCCCGGACGCGACGTCTGCGCCGTACGGGACCCGCAGCGGGAGGCGACCGGTCGGCCGCACCGCGCCGCCTGCCACTTCCCGTACGGCACGGACGACCGCCCGCCCGAGGCCCGTCACGTTCCACCGGACGGCGACGGTGACCGGACTCCGCGAACCCCCGAGGACCTGCCGTCATGACGGCCGGGGAGACGGCCGCGCCTCCGTCCGGCGCGGACGCGGTCGTCGTGGGGGCCGGTGTGATCGGTGCCGCGGTGGCACTGGAACTGGCTCGCACCGGGAGGCGCGTGGTGGTCGTCGACAAGTCCGGCGGCGTCGGCCACGGATCCACCAGCGCGTCGAGCGCGGTCATCCGTTTCAACTACTCCACCTGGGACGGTGTCGCCACCGCATGGGAGTCCCGGCACTGCTGGGCACGCTGGGCGGAGCACCTGGGCACCGTGCGCGGCCCCGGTCAGGCGGCGTTCCGGCGGACCGGAGGGGTACTCCTCGACGCACCGGGCTCCGGGGCGTCGGAGGTCGTCGCGCTGTTCGAGCGTGCCGGTGTGCCCTACGAGCGCTGGGACGCGGCGACGCTGCGGAACCGGATCCCCGGGATCGACACGGGTCGCTACGGGCCTCCCAGGTCCCTGCTCGACGATGCCTTCTTCCGCGGCCCCGAGGGTGAACTCGGTGCGCTGTTCACACCCGACGCGGGCTTCGTCGACGATCCACAGCTCGCCGCACAGAACCTCGCGGACGCGGCGGCCCGCCTCGGGGCGCGGTTCCTCTTCCACCGCGCGGTCGTCGGTGTCCTGCGTCGCGAGGACCGGGTGGCCGGCGTCCGGCTCGCCGACGGCACCGCGATCGCGGCGCCGGTGGTGGTCAACGCCGCCGGGCCCTGGTCCGGAGCGTTCAACCGGCTGGCCGGGGTCGGGGCCGAGTTCACCGTCGGAGTGCGCCCGCTGCGCCAGGAGGTCCATCAGGTGGCCGCACCGGTCGGCCGGCGTGACACCGGCTCGTCGGGACCGGGCGGCGCCGGGACCACGCTCGGCCCGATCGTGGCCGATGTCGACCTCGGGACCTATCTGCGCCCCTCCGGAGGGCATCTCCTCATCGGCAGTACGCTTCCCGCCTGCGACCCCAGGGAGTGGCTCGACGATCCCGACGCGTGCAACCCGCACCCGACGCCCGCCCGGTTCGAGACCCAGGTGACCAGGGCCGCACGCCGCTTCCCGCTCCTCGGGGTCCCGAACCGGCCGGCCGGCGTCGCCGGTGTCTACGACGCCGCGGACGACTGGTCCCCCATCTACGACCGCACCGATCTGGCCGGTTTCTACGTCGCGATGGGCACGAGCGGCAACCAGTTCAAGAACGCTCCGCTGGCGGGCCGGTTCCTCGCCACCCTGGTCGACCGGATCGAGGCCGGCCACGACCACGACCGCGATCCGCTGCGGTACACGGGGGAACACACCGGCCTCGTCGTCGACCTGGGTGCCTTCTCCCGCAGACGGCCCCTGGCCGAGGGCGCCGCCGCCCAGAGCGTCCTGGGCTGACGTACGACCTGTGCCGGTGCCCTCCGGCGGGTGACGTGCCGAAGGGCACCAGCCCGGCGCCGCCGGAGGCCGGGCTACCAGCGACCGCGTGCCGACGCCGAGCCGAGCTTGGAACTCAGCACCGAAAGAAAGGCCGGGAGCCTGGCCACCGCGGACTCGGGGACCGGGGTGACCTGGACCGTGTCCCGTACCACGTCCTGCACGACGAGTTTGTAGGTGCCGTCTTCCCGTACGAGTTCGGCGGCATAGAGCAGTTTTTCCACCAGAGGTCCTTCGGTCGTGTCGTGCGGCGGGTTCAGTCGGGTTCAGGAACCATTGAGCCAGGCGTCCCAGGCCTCGACGGCCGGCTTCTCCTCCGCCTCCTCGGCGAACAGGTGGTGCCCCAGCCAGATCGGCCAGTTCCAGGAACTGCCGTTGAAGAACCGGTACAGCGCGTCCGGTCCGCGCAGGCCCAGGAAGTCGGGGCTCAGCCAGTCCACGACCACCTCCGTCGAGCCGCCGTCCGAGCCCGGGAGGTCGAGCGACAGCCGGTCGCCGACGGCGGCGTCGTCGGCGAGGCCGAGGCGCCGACGCAGAGCGGCGAAGTCGGCGGGGTCCTCGGTGCACTCGCCACGGGCGGCCCTGACGTAGACGGCGGGGCGGCCGGCGAAGTGCCTCAGGTACTCGGGAAGGGAGTGCTGGTAGAAGTCGACGTGCTTCTCCGCCGCGTCCGACTTGGTGTCCCAGTTCCAGGTGTCGTCGACGACGCCCGTGTGCACCCAGTGGATTCCCATCCGCAGGTGGCTCGTGCCGCCGTCGGCCGGTTCGATGCGGTAGGTGAGCGTGTTGGAGAACCCGCCGTCCTGGGTCGCCCGGACCGCGAAGTGGTGCGGCGGCTCCCACGCCACGACGGTGCTGTCGCCGCGCGTGGCCTTTCCGCCGACGCGCGGCTCGACCTCCATCGGGTACAGCCAGCCGAGGTTGCCGGCGCCGGTGGCGACCGCGTCCCAGACCTGTTCGGGCGTGGCGGGCAGATCCTGTTCCCGGCGGACCTCGAACTCTCGGGCCATGGTCACTTCTCCTTCGTCGTTCATGGGTCAGTAGGTGAGCGGAAGCGCGGTGAGCCGCCGTTGCAACGGGTTGGGGCGCCAGTCGAGTACCGCGTCGTCGGCCAGCCGCAGGTGCGGGAGCCGGCGCACCAGCGTGCTCACGGCCACTTCCGCCTGGAGCTTGGCCAGCGGGCCGCCGAGGCAGAAGTGCGGGCCGTTGCCGAAGCTGAGGTGCCGGTTGCCGGGGCGGGTCAGATCGAGCAGGTCGGGGTCCTCGAACCGCTCGGGGTCCCGGTTGGTCGCGGCGAGGAACAGGTAGGCCAGCTCGCCCTCGCGCAGCGTCCGCCCGCCGATCGCGACGTCCTCGGCGGCGACCCGGACGATCGCCTGGGTCGGGGTGTCGTAGCGGGCGAGTTCCTCGACGGCGGTGCGGATCAGCGTCGGCTCGGCGCGCAGCCGGGCCAGCTGGCCGGGGTGGCGCAGCAGGGCGAGCATGCCGTTGCCGACCAGGTGGGTGGTGGTCTCGTCGCCCGCGGTGATCAGGACGAAGCAGGTGGCCAGCAGCTCGGAGTCGGTGAGGCGGTCGTCCTGCGCCTGGGTGGCGACCAGGGCGCTGATGAGGTCGTCGCCGGGGTCGGCCCGGCGGCGGCGGACGAGCCGGGCGAGGTACTCCTCGTACTGTTCGATCGCCGCCTCGGACTTGTCGATGTCCTCGCTGAGCCTGCCGAAGCGGTGGAACCACGTCTTGACCTGCGGGAGGTCCTCGGCGGGGATGCCGAACAGCTCGCAGACGACGGACATCGGCAACGGCGAGGCGACGGCCTCGATCAGGTCCATGGCCGGCCCGGCCGCGACCGCCTCGTCGATGAGCCGGTCGACGATCCGCTGGATGCCGTCGCGCAGGGCTTCGACGCGCCGGGCGGTGAACGCCCGGTTGGCCAGCTTGCGCAGCCGGGCGTGGTCCGGCGGGTCGGTGTTGCTCATCACCCGGCCGAGCCGGTCGGTGAGCCGGCTGAAGGCCTTGAGGTCGCCGCCGAGCGCGCTGTAGGCGCGGGTCATCCGGTCCCGGTCGTTGGAGAGCCTGAGGTCGCTCAGCGCCGCCTCGACGTCGGCGTACCGGGTGAGGTACCAGATGCCCTGGGCGCTGCGGTGGACCGGGTCCTCGCGGCGCATGCGGGCGTAGAAGGGGTACGGGTCCCGGCGGGCCTCGGGCGTGAGCAGGGCCGCGGCGAGGTCGTCGGACCGGGCGAGGCCCGCGCCGGCGCGGGCCTCGTCGGCGGTGTCGGTCAGGTTCACTGCGCGCCCTGCTACTGCTGGGCGTTCATGGCGTCGGCGAGGCTCCTGGGCCGCATGTCGGTCCAGGACCGCTCGACGTACTCCAGGCAGGCGGCGTGGGTGTCGGGTCCGTGCGCGACGCTCCAGCCGTCGGGGACGTCCGCGAACTGCGGCCACAGCGAGTGCTGGTTCTCGTCGTTGGTGAGCACGAGGAAGGTGCCGTTCTCGTCCTCGAAGGGGTTGGTCATGGGTCAGTCCTCCTGGTGGGAAAGGGTGGTGTCATCGGTGGCCGCGTCGAGGCGGGCGGCCAGGATCGGGCCGATCTGGGCCAGCGAGCCGGCTTCGGTCATCCGGTTGTGCCGGGTGGTGATCTCGTGCGATTCGATCCGGCCCGCGATGTACGGGCGCCAGGTCGCGGGCCCGGCGTCGTCCCCGTCGCGATCGATCGTCGAGTTGAACAGCAGCAGGTCGCCGTCGAAGGCGGCGGGGACGAAGTCGACGGCCAGCTTCGCGTTGTTGATCATGATGTGGACGATGACCTCGATCTGCTGCTCCGTCAGTCCCTGCAGCGCGCTGCCCCGCCGGTTCAGGACCTCGGCGACCTCGGCGTAGGTCAGCTCCCGGTCGCCCAGCTCGTCCGGGTCGACGTCGAGCACGCCGACGAGCACGTCCCGCTCGGTGGGCACGGGCATCTCCTCGAACCGCACGTCCTTCACCGGGTAGGCGTCGAGGATGGCCAGCAGCGCGGTCCGCTCGCCGCGTGCCTGCAGCTCGCAGGCGATCGCGTGGGCGATCAGGCCGCCGGCGGACCAGCCGAGCAGCAGGTACGGGCCCTCGGACTGGATCTTGCGGATCTGGTCGGCGTAGTCGGCCGCCATCTCCTCGAAGGACGTCGGCAGGGGCTCGGGGCGGCCGAGGCCGCGCGCCTGGATCGCGTAGACCGGATGCTCGGGACCGACGTGGTTCAGGAGCCCGCTGTACGACCAGCTGATGCCGCCGCCGGGGTGGATGCAGAACAGCGGTGTGGCCTCCCCGGTCGAGCGCAGCGGCAGCACCACGTCCAGCGCGTCCCGGGGGTCGTCCATGACCAGGCGTTCGGTGAGCCCTGCCACGGTCGGTGCCTCGAACAGCATGCGCAGGCCCAGCTCCAGGCCGAGGGTCTCACGGACGCGGGAGGCCAGGCGGGCGGCCAGCAGCGAGTGCCCGCCCAGGTCGAAGAAGTTGTCGTCGATGTGTACCTGTTCGCGGCCGAGGACCTCGGCGAAGAGGTCGCACAGCAGCTGCTCCCGCGGCGTCCGGGGGCCGCGTCCGGTGCCCCTCGCCCCGTACTCGGGGGCGGGCAGGGCGGCCCGGTCCAGCTTGCCGTTGGCGGTCAGTGGCAGCGTGTCGAGGGTGACGAACGCCGACGGCACCATGTAGTCGGGCAGGTCACGGCGCAGTCGCCCGGACAGCTCGCCGGTCTCGGGCACGCCCTCGGCTGCGGGCACCAGGTAGGCGACGAGTCGCTTGTCGCCGGGCCGGTCCTCGCGGGCGACGACGGCCGCCTGGGCGACGCCCGGACAGCTCGCGAGAATCGCCTCGATCTCGCCGGGCTCGATCCTGAGGCCGCGGAGCTTCACCTGGTGGTCGGTGCGTCCGGCGAACTCCAGTGTGCCCTCGGCCGGCCACCACGCCAGGTCGCCGGTGCGGTACATCCGGCTCCCGGGCGGCCCGTACGGATCGGCGGTGAAGCGCTCCGCCGTCAGGCCGGGCCGGCCGAGGTAGCCGCGGGCCACACCCGTCCCCGCGAGGTACAGCTCACCGACCAGACCCGTGGGCACCGGCCTGAGGCGTTCGTCGAGGACGTAGGCGCGCATGTTCGCCATCGGTCCGCCGATCGGCACGGTCGCGGCGTTCTCGGGGAGGCTGTCCACGGAGTGGCAGGTGGCCAGGGTGGTGGCCTCGGTGGGCCCGTAGCCGTTGACCACCTCGATGCCGGGACAGACGTCCAGCACCCGGGCGACGGCGGCCGGGGAGACCACGTCACCGCCGGTCCACACCTCGCGCACCCCGGCGAGCAGGGCCGGGCGTTCCTCGGCGACCAGGCGGAACAGGCCTGCTGTCAGCCACAGTCCGGTGACCCCGTGCGTGCTGACGGTGTGCTGGAGCAGGTCGAGGTCGAGTCGCTCGGGCGGTGCGACCACGATCCGGCCACCGTTGAGGAGCGGCACCCACAGCTCGTAGGTCGAGAGGTCGAAGGCGGTCGGGGAGTGCATCAGCACCCGCTCGTGTCCGCCGCCGCGGTACTCGGGGGTGAGTGCGAGGCCCACCACGTCACGGTGGGTGACGGCCACGCCCTTCGGTCGGCCGGTCGAGCCGGAGGTGTACATCACGTACGCCAACTGCCGCTGATCGCAGCGTACTTCGACATCGGACGGGTCGGGCTCGCCCTCGATCAGCGCGGTCAGCACGTCCTCGGTGAGTACCAGGGCGGCGCCGGCCTCCTGGCGGATCAGGTCGATCCGGGACCGCGGGAAGCGCGCGTCGAGGGGTGTGTAGGCACCGCCCGCCTTGATGATCGCCAGGAGCGCCACGACGAGGTCCGCCGAGCGGTCCAGCAGCACGGCGACCGGTGCCTCCGGCCGTACGCCCTGACGGATCAGTGCGCGTGCGAGGCGGTTGGACCGCCGGTCGAGTTCCCGGTACGTCAGCTCGGTGGCGCCCGCCACGACGGCCACCGCGTCCGGGGTGGCGCGCACCTGGCGGGCGAACAGCTCCGGCAGCGCGGCCGCGGGCAGTTCGACCGTGTCGCCGGTGGACTCGGACAGCAGCCGGTCGCGTTCCTCGTCCGACATGATGTCGATCCGGCCGATCGGCCGGCCGGGGTCGGCGACCGCCGCGCGCAGCAGCCGTGCCCAGCGGGCGAACAGCAGCTCCACGGTGGCCGGTTCGAAGAGGTCGGTGGCGTACTCCACGGCGCCGGCCAGGCCGTCGGGGCCGCCGTCGGAGTTGAACTGCTCGGTCAGGCTGAACGTCAGGTCGACCCGTGAGGTCCCGGTCGACGCCTCCAGGTGACCGGTCGACAGGCCCGGCAGCGTGAACTCGCCCACGGGCGCGTTCTGCAGGGCCAGCATGATCTGGAACAGCGGGTGGTGCGACAGCGAACGGGCCGGGTTGACCACCTCGACCAGGTACTCGAACGGCACGTCCTGGTGGTCGTAGGCGGCGAGCGCCTTCTGCCGTACCCGGTCGAGCAGTTCGGCGAAGCCGGGGTCGCCGCTGGTGTCGGTGCGCAGCACCAGCGTGTTGACGAAGAAACCGACGAGGTCGTCCAGCGCCTGGTCGGTACGGCCGGCGATCGGGCTGCCCACGGGGATGTCGGTGCCGGCGCCGAGCCGGGTGAGCAGTGCGGCGAGGCCGGCCTGGAGCACCATGAACATGCTGGCGCCGCGCTCGGTGGCCAGGTCCCGTAGCGCTTGGTGCAGTTCGGGGTCGAGGCCGACCACGACCCGGCTGCCCCGCTGGGAGGCCACCGGCGGCCGGGGCCGGTCGGCGGGCAGTTGCACCTGCTGCGGGATACCCGTCAACTCCTCCTTCCAGTAAGCCAGTTGCCGGGCGAACAGGCTGTCCGGGTCGTCAGTGTCGCCGAGCAGGTCGCGTTGCCAGCAGGTGTAGTCGGCGTACTGCACCGGCAGTGGGGCCCACTGCGGCTCCTCGCCTCGGCAGCGCGCGGTGTAGGCGGCCGCGAGGTCGCCGGAGAGCGGCCCCATCGACCAGCCGTCGGCAGCGATGTGGTGGACCACGACCAGCAGCACGTGCCGGTCCGGCGCGAGTGCGTACAGCTCCGCCCGGACCGGCGGCTCCGCCGCCAGGTCGAAGCCCCGCCGGGCCGTCCGCGCCAGCCTCTCGGCCAGCCCGCTCTCGTCGAGTTCGGCCACCGGGAGCTCCGGGCGCGCCTGGGCGGCGCTCAGCACGACCTGGTACGGCACTCCGTCCGTCTCGCGGAAGACGGTCCGCAGGCTCTCGTGCCGGGCGATCACGTCCGCGAGCGCGGAGTGCAGGGCCGGGCGGTCGAGTTCGCCGGTCAGGCTCAGCGCGAGCGGCATGTTGTAGGTGGCGCTCGGCCCGTCCATCCGGTGCAGGAACCACAGGCGTCGCTGGGCGAAGGACAGCTCCACGTGGTCGGGCCGCGGCCGGGCGGTCAGCGCGGGCCGCGCCGAGCCGGAGCCGTCGAGGCGGGCCGCCAGTCCGGCCACGGTCGGCGTCTCGAACAGGGTCCGGACTTCGAGCTCGGCGCCGAGGGTCGCCCGGACGCGGGAGGCCAGGCGGGTCGCCAGCAGTGAGTGTCCGCCCAGGTCGAAGAAACTGTCCTCGACGCCGACCTGGGCGAGGCCCAGCACCTCGGCGAACAACTCGGCGAGGAGCTGTTCCTGCGGGGTGCGCGGCGCCCGCCCGGCTCCGGCCGAGCCGAGTTCGGGCGCGGGCAGCGCGCGGCGGTCGAGCTTGCCGCTGGCCGTCAGCGGCAGCGTCTCCAGGGCCACGAACGCCGACGGGATCAGGTAGTCGGGCAGTCGCCCGCGCAGCCATTCGCGGAGTTCGCCGATGAGGGCGCCGGTGCCCCGGCTGCCGGTCGGGCGGTTGGTCAGCGACGAGAGTGGTCCGTCGGCGGTCCGGGCCGACCGGTACGGCTCGACCGGGCAGGCGTGCTGCGCCTGCGGGTCGGACGGGTCGGCGAAGACGACGTCCAGGGTGTCGGCAGCGGTGGCCGACCAGGTGACGCCCACCCAGCGGTCGAACTCCAGCCCGATGGCCCGGAAGTCCTCCGGGTCGGGGAGTTCGGCCCCCTCCGGGGTGCTCTCCTCCGGTCCGTGCAGCCGCTCCAGCAGTTCGGCGAGCGAGCCGTCGCCGTTCTGCACCGCCCGGGAGAGGGCGGCCTCGCGCAGCACCCGGCGGTTCGGCACTCCGGTGATCCGCAGCACGTCGGCGGGCGGCTGGGCGAGGAGTTCGCGCAGCTCGGCCAGTCCCGCGAGCCGGCGGCCCCACTCCAGCTCGACCGCCGTCCGGCCCAGGGCCGCCGGAACGACCGGGGCCTTGTGCAGCGTCACGTCATAGCGGTAGCGGGTCAGTTCGTTGTGGTGGCGGCCACCCTTGACCTCCACCTGCACCGCACCGATGTCCGTGCCGCGCTCCCGCAGGACGGCGAAGAAGTCCGGGTCGACCAGCAGTTCCTTCTCCACCCTGACGGCCTGCTCCACCGCGCGGCGCACCGCCGCGAGGTCACCGTCGGCACCGGTGCGGTGCAGTTGGACCGCGGTGGCCAGCGGGCGCAGCAGCCGCTTGTTGCGGACGTCGCCGACGAAGAGCGTGCCGCCGGGGGCGAGCAGCCGCATCAGCTTCCCGATGACGTCGGCGAGGTAGTCGGCGGACGGGAAGTACTGCACCACCGAGTTGATCACGATGGTGTCGAACCGCCCGGCCGGCAGACCGTCGGTGTCGTGCGCCGGGCGGGTCTGCAGCACCACACGCTCGGCCAGCCCGTCCTGCCGGGCGACCTGCGCGGTCAGCGCGTCGACCGCCGTGGCGGAGAAGTCCGTCGCCCAGTAGGTCTCGCAGTGCGGTGCGATCTGCGAGAGCAGCAGTCCGGTGCCGACGCCGACCTCCAGCACCCGGCGGGGGCGCAGGGCCAGGATGCGGGCCACGGTGGCGTCCCGCCACTCCCGCATCTGCTCGACCGGGATCGGACTCGCGTCGTAACTGCTGTTCCAGCCGACGAAGTTCTGGCCGAAGCCTGCTTCCTCGGGGGTGATGGGCAGGGCGTCGTAGATGTCCTGCCACTCGCCGACGTGGTCGGCTTCCAGGCCGCTGTCCCGGGCCTCGTCCTGGTGCGGGACGACATAGCCGACGAGCCGGTCGTCCTGGGCGAGGACGGCGGCGCGGGCCACGGCGGGGTGCTCGGCCAGCGCCGCCTCGACCTCGCCGGGCTCGACCCGGAAGCCGCGCACCTTCACCTGGTCGTCGGCACGGCCGACAAACTCCAGCTGGCCGTCTCCCAGCCAGCGCACCAGGTCTCCGGTGCGGTACATGCGCTCACCGGTCCCGAACGGGCAGGCGACGAACCGTCCGGCCGTCAGACCCGGCCGGTTCAGGTAGCCGCGGGCCAGCCCCGCACCCGCGACGTACAGCTCCCCCGCCACACCCGTCGGTACCGGCCGCAGCCGCTCGTCCAGCACGTACACCCGGGCGCCCGCGATCGGACGGCCGATCGGTGGTACGCCCGCTCCCGGGGACAGCGGATCGCTCATGGTCGCGCACACCGTCGTCTCCGTCGGACCGTACGCGTTGACCATCCGGCGCCCTGACGCCCAGCGGTCCACCAGCTCCGGCGGGCACGCCTCACCCGCCACCACCAGGGTCGACACCCGCACCGAGCCCTCCGGCACGGCGGCGAGGACGGACGGGGGCACGGTCACGTGGGTGACCGCGAGGTCCCGGTCGGTCAGCGCGGCGACCGGGTCCGCCGCCTGGGGCAGCACCAGGGCCGCGCCACGCAGCAGGGCGGTGCAGATCTCCGACACCGAGGCGTCGAAGCTGGGCGAGGCGAACTGGAGCACCCGGCTGTCGGGGTGGATCGCGAAGCGCTCGATCTGTCCGGCGACCAGGCTCGCGACGCCGCCGTGGGCGACCACGACGCCCTTGGGGCGACCGGTCGAGCCCGAGGTGTAGATGACGTAGGCCGGATGCCGGACGTCGAGCGCGACCACGGGGTCGGTCTCCGGCCATGCGGACACCTCGGTCACCAGCGCCGGGTCGTCGACCACCAGGGCCGGCCGGGCGTCCGCCAGCATGTACGCGATCCGCGCCTGCGGGTACGCCGGATCCACCGGCAGGTACGCGGCCCCGGCCTTCAACACGCCCAGCACGGCCACCACGGACTCCACCGAGCGCGGCAGGGCCACCGCCACAGTCTGCTCCGGGCCGACGCCCCGGGCGATCAGCGCATGCGCGAACCGGTTCGCCCGGGTGTTCAGCTGACGGTACGTCAACTCGGCATCGCCACAAGCCAGCGCGACCGCGTCCGGAGTCGCCCTCACCTGCGCCGCGAACGCCTGCGGCACCGGCACGGCCGCCACCTCCCGGGCGGTCGCGTCGCCCTGCTCCAGCAAACGGTGCCGCTCGTCGGCGTCGAGGAGCTCGATACCCCCGATCGGCCGGTCCGGGTCGGCGGTGACCGCCTCCAGCAGGCGCGTCCAGCGCCTGGCAAGGGCCGCGACCGTGGAGCGGTCGAACAGGTCGGTGGCGTACTCCACCGCGCCGACGATCCCCGCGGGACCGCCGTCGGGGCCGAACTGTTCGACAAGGCTCACACCGAGGTCGAACTTGGCGGTCCCGGTGGCCACCGCGTAGGCGGCGACATCCAGGCCGGGCAGCGAGAACCTGCCCATCGGAGCGTTCTGCACCGCCAGGATGGTCTGGAACAGCGGGTGGTGCGACAGCGAGCGGGACGGGTTGAGCGCCTCCACCAGGTGCTCGAACGGCACGTCCTGGTGCGCGTACGCCGACAGCGCCGTCTCCCGCACCCGCCCCAGCAGCTCCGCGAAACTCGGATCACCGCTCGTGTCGGTGCGCAACACCAGCGTGTTCACGAAGAACCCGACCAGATCGTCCAGCGCCTCGTCGGTGCGCCCGGCGATCGGACTGCCGATCGGGATGTCCGTGCCCGCACCCAGCCGCGTGTACAGCGCGGCGAGCGCCGCCTGCAGCACCATGAACAGGCTCGCGCCCGAGCGGCGCGCCAACTCCACCAGTGCCGCGTGCAGTTCGGGGCTCAGCTCCAGGCCGACGTGGTCCCCGTGCCAGCCGGCGACGGCAGGCCTCGGCCGGTCGGCGGGCAACTGGAGCAGCTCCGGAAGGTCGGACAACTGACGCTTCCAGTAGTCGAGTTGTTCGGCGAACCGGCTCTCCGGGTCGGCGGCGTCGCCGAGCAGGTCGCGCTGCCACAGTGTGTAGTCCGCGTACTGCACCGGCAGGACCGGCCAGTGCGGCGCGCGGCCCTCGCACCGGGCGGCGTACGCCTCGGCCAGGTCGCGGGCCAGCGGGCCGGTGGACCAGCCGTCGCCGGCGATGTGGTGCATCACCAGCAGCAGCACGTGCTCGTCCGGCGCGAGCGCGAACAGCTCAGCACGCAGGGGCGCTTCGGCCTCCAGGTCGAAGGGGTGTCGGGCGAACCCGGCGAGCCGCTCGAACAGTTCGGCCTCCGACACCCTTGTCAGCCCCGTCCGGGGCCGGGCCTCGGCCGGGTCCAGGACGAGCTGGCACGGTACGCCGTCGACCTCCGGAAAGACCGTCCGCAGGCTCTCGTGCCGGGCCACCACATCGGCCAGCGCCTCGTCCAGCGCCGTCCGGTCGAGCGTCCCGGTCAGCCGGAGCGCCAGCGGGATGTGGTAGGTCGCGGCGGTGCTGTCCATGCGGTGCAGGAACCAGAGCCGTCGCTGGGCGAAGGACAGCGGCACCGCCTCCGGCCGCTCGTGTGTGGTCAGCGCCGGGCGGGCGTGACCGGCTCCGGCCAGCGCCTCGGCGAGGCCCGCCACGGTGGGCGCCAGGAACAGCGCGCGCAGCCCCAGTTCCACACCGAGCACCGAGCGCACCCGCGCGGCCAGCCGGGTGGCGAGCAGGGAGTGCCCGCCCAGGTCGAAGAAGCCGTCGTCGACCCCGACCCGTGGCACACCCAGCACCTCGGCGAACAGCTCGCACAGGATCTGCTCCTGCGGAGTGCGCGGCGCCCGGCCGGCCTCGGCCGAGCCGGGGCCGGGAGCGGGAGCGGGAGCGGGCAGCGCCGCCCGGTCCAGCTTCCCGCTCGGCGTCAGCGGCAGCACGTCCAGCAGCACGAGCGCCGACGGCACCAGATAGTCGGGCAGACGGTCACGCAGATACGCCGTCAGTTCCGCCGGACGTACGACCGTGTCGGGACGCGCCGCGACATAGCCGACGAGCCGGTCGTCCTGGGTGAGGGCAGCGGCCTGGGCGACGGCGGGGTGCTCGGCCAGCGCTGCCTCGATCTCGCCGAGTTCGACGCGGAAGCCGCGTACCTTGACCTGGTCGTCAGCGCGGCCGACGTACTCCAGCTCGCCGTCGGCCCGGCGGCGCACCACGTCCCCTGTACGGTACATCCGCGCACCCGCCGGACCGAACGGGCAGGCGACGAACCGCCCGGCCGTCAGACCCGGCCGGTTCAGGTACCCGCGCGCCAGACCGGGGCCGGTGACGTACAACTCCCCCGTCACGCCCGGCGGTACGAGGCGCAGCCGCTCGTCGAGGACGTACACCCGGAAGCCCGCGACCGATCGGCCGATCGGCGGTGCACCGGCCCCCGGGGACAGCGGGTCGCTCATCGTCGCGCACACCGTGGTCTCGGTCGGACCGTACGCGTTGATCATCCGCCGGCCCGGCGCCCACCGGGCCACCAGTTCCGGCGTGCAGGCCTCGCCCGCCACCACCAGGGTGGTGGCCGTGAGGTCGGCGCGCTCCAGCGCGGCCAGGGCCGAGGGCGGAAGCGTCACGTGGGTGACGTCGAGCCGACGGTCCGTCAGGGCCGCCAGCGGCGCCTCGGACGGGGCCAGGACGAGGGCGGCACCGGTGAGCAAGGCACTGCAGAGGTCCCAGAAGGACGCGTCGAAGCTGAGCGAGGCGAACTGGAGAACACGGCTACCCGGCGCCACGTCGAGCCGGTCGACCTGCGTCGCCACCAGGCCCGACACACCGGTGTGGCTCACCATGACGCCCTTGGGCCGGCCGGTCGAACCCGAGGTGTAGATCACGTAGGCCGGGTGCCGGACGTCGAACGCGGTCCGCGGGTCGGTGTCCGGCCACTCTCCCTCGGTCACTGTCACCGGGTCGTCGATCACCACCGTGGGCTGTGCGTCGTCCAGCATGAACGCGATCCGGGCCTGCGGGTACGCCGGATCCACCGGCAGGTACGCGGCCCCGGCCTTCAACACGCCCAGCACGGCCACCACGGACTCCACCGAGCGCGACAGGGCCACCGCCACGACCTGCTCGGGACCGACCCCCCGGGCGATCAACGCATGCGCGAACCGGTTGGCCTTCGCATTGAGTTGACGGTACGTCAGTTCGCTGTCACCGCACACGAGCGCGACCGCGTCCGGCGTCGCCGCCACCTGCGCCGCGAACAGCTCCGGCAGGCTCACCCCGGTCGCCCCGCCCTCGACGGCGGGCAGCAGCTCGCGGCGCTCCTCGGAGGACAGCAGGTCGATCCCGCCGATCGGCTGGTCGGGCGCGGCGGTGACCGCGGCCAACAGCCTGGTCCACCGGGCGACCAGTGCCTCGACCGTCGAGCGGTCGAACAGATCGGTGCTGTACTCGACCGCACCGCTGAGCCCGGCCGGCGCGCCGTCGGGCCCGTACTCCTCGGCGAACCCGAAGGTCAGGTCGAGCCGCGCGGTCCCGGTGAGCACGGTCACCCCGCAGACCCGCAGACCCGGCAGCTCGAAGGCGCCGCCCGGCGCGTTCTGCACGACCAGCCCGGTCTGGTACAGCGGGTGGTGGGACAGCGAGCGGGACGGGTTGAGCGCCTCCACCAGGTGCTCGAACGGCACGTCCTGGTGCGCGTACGCCGACAGCGCCGTCTCCCGCACCCGCCCCAGCAGCTCCGCGAAACTCGGATCACCGCTCGTGTCGGTGCGCAGCACCAGCGTGTTGATGAAGAACCCGACCAGATCGTCGAGTGCCTCGTCGGTGCGGCCCGCGATCGGACTGCCGATCGGGATGTCCGTGCCCGCGCCCAGCCGCGTGTACAGCGCGGCGAGCGCGGCCTGCAGCACCATGAACAGGGTCGCGCCCGAGTGTCGCGCCAACTCCACCAGTGCCGCGTGCAGTTCGGCGTCGATCCGGAGTTCGAGGAGGTCGCCGCCGTACGACATGGTGGCCTGGCGCGGCCGGTCGGCGGGCAGCCGCAGCTGCTCGGGCAGCCCGGCCAGCGCCTCGGTCCAGTAGGTGACCTGACGGGCGAACACGCTGTCCGCGTCGTGCTCGTCGCCGAGCAGCTCGTGCTGCCACAGGGTGTAGTCGCCGTAGGTCACCGGCAGCGGCGGCCAGGCCGGCGCCGCGCCCCCCTGCCGGGTGGTGTAGGCCGTGGCGAGGTCGCGGGCGAGCGGGCCCATGGACCAGCCGTCCCCGACGATGTGGTGCAGGACGAGCAGCAGTACGTGCTCGTCCGGGGCGAGCGCGAACAGCTCTGCCCGCAGCGGTACTTCCGAGGTCAGGTCGAATGCCCGTACCGCCGCCTCGCGCAGCAGGGCGGGCAGCTCCGGCTCGCCGACGGCGCGTACGGTCAGCGGGACGGTGGCCTCGGTGGGGTCCAGCACCCGCTGGTACGGGACTCCGCCGGTGTGCGGGAAGACCGTGCGCAGGGTCTCGTGGCGGGCCGCCACGTCCGCGAGCGCGGCGCTCAGCGCGGCCCGGTCGAGGTCGCCGGACAGCCGCAGGGCGAGCGGCATGTGGTAGGTGGCGCTCGGCGCCCCGAACTGCTGGAGGAACCAGAGCCGGCGCTGGGCGAACGACAGCGGCATCGGTTCACGGCGGGGCCGGGGCACCAGGGCCTGCCGCGCGGTGCGGGCGTGGCGCAACCCGGCCGCGACCCCGGCGGGTGTCGGCGCCCGGAACAGGCTGCGCAGTTCCAGCTCGATCCCGAGGGTCGCCCGGACCCGCGAGACCAGCCGGGTGGCGAGCAGGGAGTGCCCGCCCAGGTCGAAGAAGCCGTCGTCGACCCCGACCCGCGGCACACCCAGCACCTCGGCGAACAGCTCGCACAGGATCTGCTCCTGCGGAGTGCGCGGCGCCCGGCCGCCGGCGGTCGCGCCCGGTTCCGGCGCGGGCAGCGCCGCCCGGTCCAGCTTCCCGTTCGGCGTCAGCGGCAGCGCGTCGAGCAGCACGAACGCGGACGGGACCATGTAGTCCGGCAGCCGGTCGCGCAGGTAGGCCGCCAGCGCCGCCGCGGTCGCCCCGGCGTGGGCCATGGGGACGACGTACGCGACGATCCGGTCCTCCCGGGCGAGCACCGCGACCTGGGTGACACCTGGGTGGGCGGCCAACTCGGCCTCGATCTCGCCCGGTTCGACCCGGAACCCGCGTACCTTCACCTGGTGGTCCACCCGACCTGCGAACTCCAGCTCGCCGTCGGCACGCCAGCGGACCAGGTCACCGGTGCGGTACATCAGCGCACCCGCCGGACCGTACGGGTTGGCGACGAACCTCGTGGCGGTGAGCCCGGGACGGTTCAGGTAACCGCGGGCGAGGCCCGACCCGGCGAGGTACAGCTCCCCCAGAACGTCGGGGGCGACCGGCCTTAGCGCCGAATCCAGCACGTATACCCGGCAGTTGGCGATCGGGCGGCCGATCGGTACCGGCTGCGGGCAGTCGGCGGGGTCGGCCGGCACGGGGTAGGCGGTGATCACATGGGTCTCGGCGGGGCCGTAGTGGTTGTGCAGCTCCCGGCCCGGTCGGCGGGTCTGGAAGCGGCGTACGGCACCGCCGAGGCGCATCGCCTCACCGGCCTGGGCGATCAGCCGCAGGCTGGGCAGTTCCAGCCCGGCCTCCTCGGCGGCCTCGGCCAGCGCCTCGATCACCAGGTTGGGCGCGAACAGCTCCTCGACGGCGTGCCGGTCCAGCCAGCGGGCGAACAGTTCGGCGCTGCGGCGCTGTTCCTCGGTCGGCACCACGAGGGTCTTGCCGTACAGCAGTGCGGAGAGGGTCTCCTGCACCGAGACGTCGAAGCTGATCGCGGTGAACTGCGCGGTACGCGTGCCGGGTTCGCCACCGACGCAACCGTGGTGCCACGCCAGCAGGTTCAGCAGCCCGGCAGCGGGCATCACGACGGCCTTGGGCCGGCCGGTGGAGCCCGAGGTGTAGATGACGTAGGCAGGGTGCCGCGGGTCCACGGCGACGGCCGGGTCGTGCTCGGGCCATTCCCCGTCCGGCGTGACGGCCGCGAGGTCGTCCAGCACCACGGCCGGGCGTGCGTCCTGGAGCATGTACGCGATCCGGGCCGCCGGGTAGTCGGGGTCGACCGGCAGATAGGCCGCGCCCGTCTTGAGCACCGCGAGGACGGCGACCACCAGCTCGGTCGACCTCGGCAGCCGCAGGGCGACGACCTGCTCCGGCCCCACCCCGCGCGCGATCAGCGCGTGCGCCAGGCGGTTGGCCCTGCGGTTCAGCTCCCGGTAGGTCAGCACGGTGTCCTCGAACACCACCGCCGGGGCCTCGGGGGTCGCCCGGACCTGTGCCTCGAACAGAGCGGGCAGGGCGGCATCGGGAGCCGGGCAGGCGGTGTCGTTGCGCGCGACCAGCAGCTCGTGCCGTTCCCCGGCGGTGAGGACGTCGATCCGGCTCAGCGGCCGGTCCGGCTCGGCCACCACCGACGCCAGCAGCCGCAGCCACCGGGCCACCAGTGCCTCCACCGTGGCGGGGTCGAAGAGGTCGGTGCTGTACTCGACCCGCCCGACGACGCCCTCGGCCGGGCCGCCGGTACCGCCGCGCTCCAGCAGGTGGAAGCCGAGGTCGAACATCGCCGTCGGCGTCCGCACCAGGACGATCTCGGCGGCCAGACCGTCCAGCGCGAACTCGGTGCGGGGCACGTTCTGCAGCGCGAGCAGCACCTGGAACAGCGGCTGACGGGCGAGCGACCGGGACGGGTTGAGGGCCTCGACGACATGTTCGAAGGGCAGGTCCTGGTGCGCGTACGCGGCCAGCGCGCCCTCGCGGACCCTGCCCAGCAGCTCGGCGAAGGTCGGGTCGCCACCGGTGTCCGTGCGCAGCACCAGGGTGTTGACGAAGAACCCTACGAGGTCGTCCAGGGCCTCGTCGGTCCGGCCCGCGATCAGGCTGCCGACCGGGATGTCCTCTCCCGCACCGAGCTTGGCCAGCAGCGTTGCCAGGGCGGCCTGCAGCACCATGTACACGCTGGCGCCGTGCTCCCGGCCCAGCCGGACCAGCCCGGCGTGCAGTTCGGCGTCCAGTTCGATCGCGAGGTGGCCGCCGGAGTGGGAGGGGGTCGCGGGGCGAGGGCGGTCTGCGGGAAGCCGGATCTGCTCCGGCAGGTCGGCCAACTGCCCTGTCCAGTAGGTCAGTTGGCGGGTGAACAGGCTGTCCTGGTCGGCCGGGTCGCCGAGCAGCTCGTGCTGCCAGAGGGTGTAGTCGGCGTACTGCACGGGCGGTGGCGCCCACTGCGGCTCCTCGCCCTGGCGGCGTGCCGCGTACGCGGTGGCCAGGTCGGCGGCGAGCGGGCCCAGCGACCAGCCGTCACCGGCGATGTGGTGCATCACCAGGAGCAGCACGTGCTCGTCCGCCGAGACCTCGAACACCTCGGCGCGCAGCGGTGGTTCGGTCGCGAGGTCGAATCCGCGCGCGGCGGCCCCCGCCAGCAGTTCCGGCAGGGCCTGCCCATCGGCCGGGGTGAGCGACAGCCTCGGGCGCGCCTCTCCGGTGGCCAGCACCTGCTGGCAGGGCACGCCGTCCGCGGCCGGGAAGACCGTGCGCAGGGTTTCGTGCCGGTCGACGACGTCGCCCAGCGCGGCCTCCAAGGCCGCCAGGTCCAGTGGCCCCGAGAGCCGCCACGCGAGCGGCATGTTGTAGACCGAGTCGGCGCCCTCCAGCTGGCGCAGGAACCACAGCCTCCGCTGGGCGGACGACAACGGCACCAGCTCGGGCCGCCGCACCCGCCCCAGGGCGAGCCGGGCCCGGTCCGCGCCGCCCAGCCCGGCGGCCAGCCCGGCCACCGTCGGGGTCTGGAACAGGGTGCGCAGCGCCAGCTCCACGCCCAGGGCGGCACGGACCCGGGCCACCAACCGGGTGGCCAGCAGGGAGTGGCCGCCGAGGTCGAAGAAGTCGTCGTCGACACCGACCTGAGGCAGACCCAGTACCTCGGCGAACAGTTCGGCCAGTACCTGTTCCTGCGGGGTGTGCGGGGCCCGGCCGGCCCGCGACGCGGTGTACTCCGGCTCGGGCAGGGCGCGCCGGTCGAGCTTGCCGCTGGCGTTCAGCGGCAGGGCGGCGAGGGAGACGAACGCGGCCGGCACCATGTGGTCGGGCAGCCGCTCGCGCAGGTACGCCCGCAGGTCCTCCGGCCGAAGCTCCGCCCCGGTGGCGGGCACCGGGTAGCCGACCAGGCGGGTGTCCCCCGCGCGGTCCTGCCGGACGATCACGGCGGCTCGCGCGACCTGCGGGTGTTCCGCCAATGCCGTCTCGATGTCGCCGAGTTCGATCCGGAATCCCCGGACCTTGACCTGGTCGTCGGTGCGGCCGAGGAACTCCAGGTTTCCGTCCGGTCCCCACCGCACCAGGTCGCCGGTGCGGTACATCCTCGTGCCGGCCGTTCCGAAGGGGTACGCCACGAACCGCCCCGCGGTCAGGCCCGGCCGGTGGAGATAGCCGCGTGCGAGCCCCGCACCGGCGATGTAGAGCTCACCCGGCACCCCCGCGGGCACCGGCCGCAACGCGGCGTCGAGCACGTGCAGCCGGACGCCGCCGAGCGGCCGGCCGATCACCTGGCGCGGGCTCGACTCCAGCGGTGCGCAGGTCGAGTCCACGGTGCACTCGGCCGGCCCGTAGTAGTTCAGGGCGGACACCCCGTCGGCCGCCCGCAACCGTTCCCACAGTCGCTCCGGAACGGTCTCGCCGCCCAGCCCGACCAGCGACGGCCGCCACCGCGGGTTGTCCAGCAGGCCGTGGTCGACCAGGACTTGCAGGTAGGACGGCGTGCCGCCGACCGTGTCCAGCCCGGCCCGCGCGGCGTAGTCAAGGTAGGCGTCCGGGTCGGTCCAGGTCGCCTCGTCCAGCACGTGCAGCTCGTGGCCGGCGTACAGGGCGAACATCTGGTCGCAGGAGGCGTCGAACGACACCGACGTGGTCAGCCCCACCCGCACCCGCTCCCCCGTCCGGAACATCAGCGGACCCTGGTTGGCGAACAGGTTGGACAGGCCGCCGTGCGTCGCCACCACGCCCTTGGGCCTGCCGGTGGAACCTGAGGTGAAGATGACGTACGCCGGATGGTCCGGATCGATGGCCACCGCGGGGTCCGTCGCCGGGCAGCCCGCCACCACAGCGGCCGTCTCCGGGTCGTCAACCACCAGCCACCCGGCCGGAGCGTCCGGCAGCCGGCCCCGGGTGCGGACATCGGTCACTGTCAGGACCGGTCGGGCATCTTCGAGCATGTGTGCGATCCGCACGGCCGGGTACTCCGGGTCGACCGGAACATACGCGGCGCCGGTCTTCAGCACGGCGAGGATCGTCACCACCAGCTGGGCCGAGCGGGGCAGCGCCACCGCCACCAGCCGTTCCGGCCCCGCGCCCCGCGCGAT
The DNA here is from genome assembly GCF_014645815.1 of Streptomyces fuscichromogenes. GTDB lineage: Bacteria > Actinomycetota > Actinomycetes > Streptomycetales > Streptomycetaceae > Streptomyces > Streptomyces fuscichromogenes. Next base: position 82,624 of record NZ_BMML01000022.1, read on the forward strand.
CAGCGCATGGGCCAGCCGGTTCGCCCGCGCGTCCAGCTCCGCGTAGGTCAGCGAGGCGTCCGGCCCCACCAGCGCGACGGCGGCCGGGGTGGCACGCACCTGGGTCCGGAACAGCTCCGGCAGGCTCTCGGTGAAGGCCTGGGCGGCCGGGCCGGTGCCCAGCGCCGTCAACTCAGCGCGTTCCTCGGCGGTGAGCAGGCCGAACCGGCTGAGCCTGCGCTCCGGGTCGGCGACCACGGCGCGGAGCAGCCGCTCCCACCGCTCGATCACCGTCTCGACGGTGGCCGGGTCGTAAAGGTCGGCGGTGTACTCGACGGAGCCGTCGATCCCGTCCGGGGTGCCGTCCGGCGCGTGCCGCTCGGACATGGTGAAGATCAGGTCGAGTTTGGCGGTGGTCGACGTCGACGGCATGTCGCCGACGCGCAGACCGGGCGGCGCGAAGTCGGCGCGGGGGGCGTTCTGCAGCACCAGCATGATCTGGAACAGCGGGTGGTGCGCCAGCGACCGGACCGGGTTGAGGGCCTCGACCAGGTACTCGAACGGCACGTCCTGGTGGGCGTACCCGGCCAACGCGGTCTCCCGGACCCGGCCCAGCAGTTCGGCGAACGTCGGGTCGCCCGAGGTGTCGGTACGGAACACCAGGGTGTTGACGAAGTAGCCGACCATCTCGTCCTGGGCCTGGTCGGTCCGGCCCGCGACCGGACTGCCGACCGGGATGTCGTCGCCCGCGCCCAGCTTGCCGAGCAACACCGCGAGACCGGCCTGGAGCACCATGAACAGACTGGTGCCGTGTGCACGCGCGAGCTCGCGCAGCCCGCGGTGCAGTTCGGCGTCCAGCCCGGCACGCACGGAACCGCCCCGGTGCGAGGCGACCGCCGGGCGGGGCCGGTCACCGGGCAGTTGAAGCTGCTCAGGCACGCCGGCCAACTGCCGCGTCCAGTAGGACGCCTGACGGGCGAACAGGCTGTCTTGGTCGGCCGCGTCGCCGAGCAGCTCGTGCTGCCACAGGGTGTAGTCGGCGTACTGGACCGGCAGTTCCGTCCACTGCGGCTCCTCGCCGCGGCGGCGCGCCGTGTAGGCGGTGGTCAGGCCCTGTGCGAGCGGGCCCAGCGACCAGCCGTCACCGGCGATGTGGTGGAGCACCACCTGGAACACGTGCTCGTCCGCCGCCAGCTCGAACAGCCCGGCGCGCAGGGGCACATCGACCGCCAGGTCGAACGGGCGGGCCTTCGCCTCCGCCATGACGGCCGGCAGCTCGGCCTCGGTGGTCCGGCTCACGAGCAGCCGCGGGCGGGCTGCCTCGACCTCCAGCACCTGCTGGTACGGCACCCCGTCGACCGCCGGGAAGACGGTGCGCAGGCTCTCGTGCCGGGCCACCACGTCCGCGACGGCGGCCTCCAGGGCCCGCCGGTCCAGATCCCCGGACAGCCGCCAGGCCAGCGAGATGTGGTAGTTCGCGCCGGCGCCCTCCAGTTGGTGCAGGAACCACAGCCGCCGCTGCGCGAACGACAGCGGGATCGCCTCGGGGCGTTCGCGCCGTGCCAGGGCGGTCTGCGCCGGTCCGGCCGCCACCAGGGCGGCGGCCAGTCCGGCCGGGGTCGGCGCCTCGAACAGGGTGCGCAGCGGCATTTCCACGCCGAGCGTCGCGCGGATCCGGGCGGCCAGGCGGGTGGCGAGCAGCGAGTGGCCGCCCAGGTCGAAGAAACCGTCCTCGACGCCGGCCGAGGCCACGCCGAGGACCTCGGCGAACAGTTCGCAGAGGATCTGCTCCTGCGGGGTGCGCGGCGCGCGGGCGGTGGCCGCCGGGGCGAGGTCGGGGGCGGGCAGGGCCCGGTGGTCCAGCTTGCCGTTGGCGGTCAGCGGCAGCGCGTCCAGCACGACGAACGCCGACGGCACCATGTACTCCGGCAACCGCTCGCGCAGGTGCGCACGTAGTTCGGTCGGACTCGGTGCGGTACCGGCGGCCGGCACCAGGTACGCGGCCAGCCGGGTGTCGTCGGCCCGCTCCTGCCGGGCCAGGACGGCGACCTGGGCGACACCGGGATGCGCGGCCAGCGCCGCCTCGATCTCGCCGAGTTCGATCCGGAAGCCGCGCACCTTCACCTGCTGGTCGGCCCGGCCGACGTAGCGCAGGCCGCCGTCCGCCGCGCGGCGCACCACGTCGCCGCTGCGGTACATCCGCGACCCCGGCGGGCCGAACGGGTCGGCGACGAAGCGTGCGGCGGTCAGGCCGGGCCGGTTCAGGTAACCGCGGGCCAGGCCGGCGCCCGCGACGTACAGCTCGCCGGGGACGCCCGGGGCCACCGGCCGCAGGTGGGCGTCCAGGACATATGTCCGCAGGTCCGCGACGGCCGTGCCGATGTCGCCGCCCGCGGTTCCGGCCCGGTCGAGCGCCGCGTACGTGACATGCACCGTGGTCTCGGTGATGCCGTACATGTTGACCAGCCGCGGCGCGTCGTCCGGGTGCCGCTCGTACCAGCTCGCCAGCCGGGCATGTTCCAGCGCCTCACCGCCGAACACGACGGTCCGCAGGGCGAGTTCGCGCGGGTGCTCGGCATCCGCCTGCATCAGCTGGTAGAACGCGGACGGCGTCTGGTTGAGGACGGTCACCCGCTCGCGGGCGAGGAGCTCCAGGAAGCGGCCGGGCGAGCGGCTGGTCTCGTGGTCCACGACCACCAGACGGCCGCCGTGCAGCAGCGGGCCCCACAGCTCCCACACCGAGAAGTCGAAGGCGTAGGAGTGGAAGAGCGTCCAGACGTCGTCGGCGCGGAAGCCGAACTGCCGCTCGGTGGCGTCGAACAGCCGCACCACGTTGCGGTGCGTGACCACGACGCCCTTGGGGTTGCCGGTGGAGCCGGAGGTGTGGATGACGTAGGCGGCGTGGCCTGGGCCGAGGGGGACCTCCGGGTCCGTGTCCGGCAGCCCGTCCAGGTCGGCGGTGTCCAGCAGCAGCCGGTCCACCGGGTCCGCGCCCGGCAGGTCGCCGGTCTTGCTCGTGGTCACGAGGAGCGTGGGGCGGGCGTCCTGGAGCAGGTAGGCGATCCGGGCGGGCGGGTACTGCGGGTCCACCGGGAGGTAGGCGGCGCCCGCCTTCAGCACGGCGAGCACCGCCACGACCTGGTCCGCCGAGCGCGGCAGGGCCAGCGCCACGCGCTGCTCCGGGCCCACCCCCCGGTCGATCAGGGCGTGCGCGAGCCGGTTCGCCCGGGCGTTCAACTCGCCGTAGGTCAGGGTGACTTCGCCGTCCGTGAGGGCGACGGCGGCGGGGTTCGCCCGTACCTGCCGCTCGAACAGCGCGGTCAGGCTGCTCTCCGACGGCGCCTCGCTCAGGCCGGTGGGCGCCGGGAGCAGCGCGCGGAGCTCGTCGGCGGACAGCACGTCCACCTGGCCGATCCGCCGTGCGGGGTCGGCGGCGACGGCGCGCAGCAGCCGCAGCCACCGCTCGACGATCCCGGTGACGGTGGCCTCGTCGAACAGGTCGGTGCTGTACTCCACCACGCCCGACAGGCCGTCCGCACCGGGCTGTTCGGCCAGGATGAAGGTCAGGTCGCACTTGGCCGTCCCGGTGTGGACCAGGCCGGTCGCCACCCGCAGCCCAGGCAGGTCGAACGTGGCGAGGGGCGCGTTCTGCAGGGTGAGCATGGTCTGGAACAGTGGGTGGTGCGCCAGCGACCGGGCCGGGTTCAGCGCCTCGACCAGGTGCTCGAACGGCAGGTCCTGGTGCGCGTACGCGGCCAGCGCGTCGGTGCGCACCCTGCCCAGCAGTTCGGTGAACGACGGGTCGCCGGAGAGGTCGGTGCGCAGCACCAGGGTGTTGACGAAGAGGCCGACCATGTCGTCCGCGGCCTCGTCGGTGCGTCCGGCGATCGGGGCGCCCACGGGTACGTCGGTGCCCGCACCCAACTTGCCCAGCAGGGCGGCCAGTCCGGCCTGGAGCACCATGAAGAGGCTGGCCCCGCCGTCCCGGGCGAGCGCGCCGAGGCCCTGGTGCAGCTCGGCGTCGATCCGCACCGGCAGGTGAGCGCCCCGGTAGGACATCGCGGCCGGCCGGGGCCGGTCGAACGGCAGCTCGACCTGTTCGGGCAGATCGGACAACTGGCCACGCCAGTAGTCGAGTTGGCTGTTCAGCAGGCTGTCCTGGTCCGAGCCGTCGCCGAGCAGCTCGCGCTGCCAGAGGGCGTAGTCGGCGTACTGGACCGGCAGCGGCGACCACTCCGGCTTGGCGCCCTCGGCGCGGGCCGCGTAGGCGGCGGTGAGGTCCCGCGAGAGCGGCCCCGTCGACCAGCCGTCGCCTGCGATGTGGTGCACCACCAGCAGCAGCACGTGTTCCTCGGCCGCCAGTTGGAAGAGCTCGGCGTGCAGCGGCGGCTCCTCGGCGAGGTCGAAGCCGTACCGGGCCGCCCGCGCCAGCCGCTCGGGGAGCTCGCGTTCGCCGAGTTCGGTCATCCGCAGCCGCGGCCGGGCCTCCTCCGGGTCCAGCACCCGCTGGCACGGCACGCCGTCGACCGTCGGGAAGACGGTGCGCAGGCTCTCGTGCCGCTCGGCCACGTCCGCCAGGGCGGCTTCCAGGGCCCGCCGGTCCAGGTCCCCGGACAGCCGCAGGGTCAACGGGATGTTGTAGGTGGCGCTCGGGCCCTCCATGCGGTGCAGGAACCACAACCGGCGCTGCGCGAAGGACAGCGGGACGGTCTCCGGCCGCTCGCGCCGCCCCAGCGCCGGACGCGCCCGGCCCGCGACGTCCACGGCCGCCGCCAGTTCCGCCGGTGTCGGCGCGTCGAACAGGTCGCCGAGCCGCAGCTCCACGCCGAGGATCGAACGGGCCCTGGCGACCAGCCGGGTGGCCAGCAGGGAGTGCCCGCCGAGGTCGAAGAAGCTGTCGTCAGGGCCGGGCTCGGCCACCCCGAGCACCTCGGCGAACAACCCGACGAGCAGGTGCTCGGTCGCGGTGCGCGGCGCGCGGCCGGGCCCGGCGGGCTGCCGCTCGGGCGCCGGGAGGGCCCGCCGGTCGAGCTTGCCGTTCGGGGTCATCGGCAGCGCGTCCAGCAGCACGTACGCGGCCGGCACCAGCTGCCGGGGCAGCCGGTCGCGCAGGTGGTCGCGCAGGGCGGTGCCGGTCACGGTGGCGCCGGGCTCGGGCACCGCGTAGGCGACCAGCCGGGCTTCCTCCTCGGTGCGTACCGTCACGGCGGCCCGGGCGACCTGCGGGTGCTCGGCGAGCACGGCCTCGATCTCGCCGAGTTCGACCCGGAAGCCCCGGATCTTGACCTGGTCGTCGGTGCGGCCGAGGAACTCCAGGTTCCCGGCCGCGTCCCAGCGCACCAGGTCCCCGGTGCGGTACATCCGCGACCCGCCCGGCCCGAACGGGTCGGCGACGAACCGCCCGGCGGTCAGCCCCGGCCGGTTCAGGTAGCCGCGGGCCAGCCCCGGACCCGCGATGTACAGCTCCCCCGCCGCACCGGTGGGCAGCGGCCGCAGGGCGCCGTCGAGCACGTACAGCCGGGCGTTGGTGACCGGCCGGCCGATGACCGGGCGGGGGCTCGACTCCAGCGGAGCTACCACCGAGTTGACGGTGCATTCGGAGGGGCCGTAGAGATTGAGGCAGGTCACGCCCTCCGCCGCCCGCAGCTGCTCCCACAGCGGCTCCGGGACGGCCTCACCGCCCGCCCCGAGCACGGCCACTCGCCCCTGCGGATCACTCAACAGCCCATGGGACACCAGCTCTTGGAGGTAGGACGGGGTGGCTTCGAGGTAGTCGAGACCGCGGCGCGCCGCGTAGCCGACGAGGGCGTCGGGGTCGGTGAAGGTCGCGTGCTCAAGGACGTGCAGCTCGTGCCCCGCGAACAGGGCGGACAGCTGGTTCCAGGAGGCGTCGAAGGACACCGAGGTGGTCAGCGCCACCCGCAGCCGCTGCCGCTTCTTCAGCAGCGGCGCGAAGTGCGCCTGCCGGAGGTCGGTGATCAGGTCGAGCAGGCCGCCGTGGGTCGGCAGCACGCCCTTGGGCCTGCCGGTGGAGCCGGAGGTGTAGATGACGTATGCCGGGTGCCCCGGGTCGACGGCCGCCATCGGGTCGGCCGCCGGGCAGCCGGCCACCAGGGCCGCCGTCTCCGGGTCGTCGAGCACCAGCCGGTCGACGGGCCCGGACTCGGGCACCCGGCACCCGCTGCGGGAGTCCGTGACCAGCAGGGCCGGCCGGGCGTCGTCCAGCAGGTACGCGGTCCGGGCGGCCGGGTACTCGGGGTCGACCGGCACGTAGGCCGCCCCGGTCTTCAGCACCGCGAGGATCGCCACCACCAGCTCCGCCGAGCGCGGCAGGGCCACCGCCACCCGCTGCTCCGGGCCCGCTCCCCGGGCGATCAGGGCATGCGCCAGCCGGTTGGCCCGCGCGTCCAGTTCCGCGTACGTCAGCGAGACGTCGCCGCACACCAGCGCGACCAGGTCCGGGGTCGCCCGGACGTGCTCCCGGAACAGCTCCGGCAGGCTCGTGGCCGGGGCCGGGGCCACCGGTCCGGCGCCGAGCTCCGCCAGATCCCGGCGCTCCTCGGCGGTGAGCAGTTCGACCCGGCCCACCGGCTCGTCCTGGTCGCAGTCCGCGAGGGTGTCAAGGAGCGTGAGCAGCCGCTGCTGGTGGCCGGCGAGGTCGTCGGGGCCGTACGCCTCCGGCGAGCCGTGCAGCCGGAGCAGCGGCGGGTTGCCGTCCCGGTAGTCGAAGACCCAGACGGCGAGGTCGGTGGTCGACCCGGAGACGAAGTGGTGCACGGAGGCCGGGTGCCCGGCGAAGCTCGGCCTGGAGTTGAAGGCCATGATGTTGACGATCAGCGGGAACGCCGTCCCGATGCCGCCGGAGGCCCCGAGGTCCCGCAGCAGGTCCTCGCTGCGGTAGCGCTCGTGCGCGACGGCCGTCTCGACCTCCCGCGCCGCCTGGGCGACGAGTTCGCGCCACGGCATGTCGGGCCGGACCGTCAGCCGCAGCGGCACCACGTTGGACGTCGTGCCCGGCACCGCCGTCAGGTCGCGGTCGGCGCCCCGACGGGCGGTGACGGGCAGGGCGAGCATCACGTCCTGGTTGCCGGTCAGCCGGTGGGCGTAGAGCGCCGTCGCCGCGACCACCAGCCGGGACCACCGGACGCCGGAGCGTCCCGCCGCCGCCCGCAGGGCGTCCGGGCGGCGCAGTTCCCGCTCCTCGGCCACCCTCAGGGCGCGGTGCGGGTCGGTCGCGGAGGCGTGGGTGAGGCGGGTCGGGGCGGGCAGGTCGGCGAAGCGCCCGGCCCAGTGGGCGCGGTCGGCGGCGAAGTCGGCGGAGGCGCGGTAGGCGGCGTCGCTGTCGACCAGGTCCCGCAGCGAGCCGAACGGGCAGGGCGGCACGGCGCCGCCCTCGGCCAGCGCCGAGTACACCTCGCCGACCCGCTGCCGGAGCATCGAGCTGCTGATCGCGTCCAGCACCACGTGGTGGTAGTTCAGGTACCAGAGGTACTCCGTCGGCGACGCCTTGATCAGCGCGTGGCCGAACAGCGGGTCCCGGGCGAGGTCCAGCGGGCGCAGCAGGTCCCGCTCCATCCAGGCCACGGCCGCCGCCCGGGGATCGGGCTCCCCGCTGAAGTCGAGGTGGGCCGGAGCCCAGTCCCAGCTCTCCCGGAGGACCTGGCGCGGGCCCTCGCCGTCCTCGACGAAGGTCACGTGCAGAGCGTCGACCTCGTCGACCACCCGGCGCAGCGCGGTCTCGAACAGCTCCCGGTCCACCGGCCCGTGGATCTCCAGGCACTCGCCGACGCGGTAGCCCGGAATCGGCGTCCGGGAACTCTGCTCGGCCAGCCAGATCTCGCGCTGGGCCGCTGTCAGGGGAAGGGCGTCACCATCGCGACGGGACATGGGGGACCTCCGAGGGTGTGGGCAGGCGTGGTGGCGGGGCACGCAGGACCGCACCGACCGTGGTGTCGTCACACGGTCGGTCGGCCGGGGGGGGACGGCTGCTGCGGTCAGGCGGCGGGTTCGCCGGCCTGGAGTTGCCAGAGGGATGCGTAGAGTCCGTGCCGGGCGAGGAGTTCCTCGTGGGTGCCCTGCTCGGCGAGGACGCCGCCCTTGTCCATGACGTAGATCCGGTCGGCGTGGCGGACCGTGGACAGCCGGTGGGCGATCATCAGCATGGTTCGGTCGGCCGCGAAGGCGCGGAGCGTGCGTTGGATGGCGGCCTCGGTCTCGTTGTCCACGGCGGAAGTGGCTTCGTCGAGGATCACGACCGGCGCGTTCTTGAGGATCGCGCGGGCCAGCGCGATCCGCTGTCGCTGGCCGCCGGAGAGCGCGGCACCGCGTTCGCCGATCACCGTGTCGTAGCCGTCCGGCAGCGTCGCGACGAAGGTGTGTGCCTCGGCCTTCATCGCCGCCTCGGTCACGGCCTCGTCCGATGCTCCGAAGCTGCCGTAACGGATGTTGTCGGCGACGGTGCCGTCGAAGAGGAAGGGGTCCTGGGCGACGAACCCGATCGCGTGGCGCAGGTCGTGCCGCGACAGCTCGCGCACGTCCCGCCCGTCGAGCAGCACGCTGCCGGTGTCCGCGTTCTGGAATCGCATCAGCAGTTTGGCGATCGTGGTCTTGCCGGAGCCGGTGGCGCCGACCAGGGCGGTGACCTGCCCGGCCGGGATGGTCATCGAGAGGTCCGCCAGCGCCGGTGGCCGGTCGGGGTAGGCGAAGGTCACCTTGTCGAGGACGATCTCCCCGCGCACCTTCCCGGCGTCGAGCGGTCCGCCGGTGCCGTTGGTCTCGACGGGGAGGGCACGCAGCCGCTGGACCCGGTCGTAGGCGGTGATCGTGCGCTGGTACTGGTCGACGATGCCGCCGAGCCGGTTCATCCGCAGCAGGACCATCTGGGGCAGCCCGATCAGCGGGCTGAACACCTCGAACGGCAGGCTGCCGTCGAGCACCGCCCGGCCGCCGATCAACAGGGTCCCGGCCATCGAACCGGTCGTACAGACCCGGACGATCTCGGCGTGGCGGATCGTGCTCCGGTCGGTGTGCCGGCTGCTGTCCTGGACCTCCTCGCTCAGCCGGTCGATGCGCTCGGCCTCGTAGTCCTCGGTGCAGAAGCTCTTGACGGTGGCACCGGCCTCCAGGGTGTTCACCAACTGGCTGTGCAGCCTGGCCCGGTGTTCGCCGGAGACGGCGTAGTCGGCCGCGACCTTGTCCTGGTAGTGGAACGACAGCCAGGCGATGACGGGGATGGGCAGGAACGCGATCCAGGCGATCTGTGGTGCCAGCACCAGGAACAGCGGCACCAGGAGGGCCAGACTGGTGCCGAGCTGCAGCAGGTCACCCGCCGAGGTGGCGAAGAAGGTGCCCAGTTGGCGGACGTCGTCGGTGAGCGCGCCGGCGATCCGGGTGGTCCGCTCGCCTTCCAGGTGCCGTAGTTCGAGGTGCTGGACGTGGCCGTACGTCCGGTTGCGCCAGTCGTGCTCGATGTCCTGGCCGAGTCGGCGCCACTGGAGGTTCGAGGCGTACGAGAGGCCCGCCACGGCGGCACAGGCGGCGGTCATCAGCCCCGCCAGCCCGAAGAGCTGGGCGGACGCGGTGGTCAGGCCGAGGCGGACCAGCGGAGCTGCCTGCCCCTTGATGAGGACCAGTCCGGTCCAGCCGAGGAAGGTACCGAGCGCGATCTCCGAGGCCTGGCAGGCGACGGACAGGGCAACGGCCTCGTAGAGACGGCGCCGGTGCGGTCCGACGATCTCCGCCAGGGGGTGGCGTTCGACGCCGGGCCCGGCCGCCTCCCGGGACGCGTCGCCCGTTCCGCGCCAGGCCTTCCGGAGAACGGCCGCGGTCGCCACGGCCACCCCGCCCACTGCCACCAGTTGCCTGCTCAGCGCCGACCCCTTGACCAGCGCGATCCCGGCCGCGACCCCGCCGCCGACGGCGAGCACCGGTCGCACGACCAGGCCGCGGTCCACCTGGGAGGCCGGTGCGGCCTCGGGTCGGGCCGGTGCCGGACGTCCCGCTCCGGTCGGATCCGCCGCGACCAGGGTGACGGCTCTGCGCACGATCCGGCCGACGTCCGTGGCACGCACCCGAGCATCGTGCCGGACGAGCACCCCGCCGGTGACCGGGTTGGCCCGGACCTCGGTGATCCCGGGAATGCGGCGCAGCGCGGCGGCGAGGATCTCGGCCGTCCGCGGCCGTCCGAGCACCAGCTTGACGTCCCAGCGCTGACGGCCCGGAGTGACCGAGCGCGGACTCACGTCCCATTCAGCGGAGCGGAATCCGGCCACGGCACCCAGTAGCGATGACATGTGTACGATCACCTGTTTGCGGAGGTCGCGGGTAATCCGTCGGTGGGCGCGGCGGAATTCGACGCACGGCGGATCACTGCGACGGAACGGAAAGCCCGAAGGAGGGCGGAGGAGCGGCCGAAAGGGCCCACGGCCGACCGCCGCGAGGACCCGTCTCCCCAGGTCGGCGGGAAGACGCGCTCAGGCGGCGGGCCGGGCCGCGCATCAGGACATCACTACGCCTTCGCGGCACCGGCGGTGGCGGTGGCACGGATCTTGGGAGTCCTGGCCTCGTCCTTCTCGCCGTGCGAGGCCGCGCCCTCGGTGGGCCGGTGGCCCTCACCGGCGGCGATCTGCGCCGCCACCATGTCGGCGGCCACCTCGACCGCGAGGTCGTGGATGTTCTCTCCGGCCTCTTGGGCCGCTTTCTTCACCTCCATGACAAGACCCACGGACGTCGTGACCACACCGCGCACCAGCGGCTTGAGGACACGCTTGGCCAGTGGCGCGACGATGAGACCGATCAGAAACGGCGGAACGACGGGCGGCATGATGCTCCAACTTCTCTACGCAGACGTATGACAGGGGACCCAGGGCACTGCGCACCCCGGAGCACGCACAGCGGGGAAGGCGAAGGCACCCGTTTCCGGAATTCTCGATAATCCCGTGCCGGACTCCCGCCGGGTTGAATTCCTTGTCGATGGGGTAAACCATCCGCTCATCGATCACGGTAGCCCAGTCATGACCATCGGGACCAAACGGTCTCGGCGGGTTTCACTCATGCGAGTGCTATCCACGTCCAGACCGCTACGGATTACAGTAGATGCACCCACCAAGCAGAGTGCTCTTCCCATTTACTTATTACTGGTTACCGCATTCGCGTACCGAACCCGGCACGCACCGCGGTCCGGCCGTTTCACGGACGAGTGAACTCCCGGCCGGGCGCTGGCGCACCGGCTGCCGCGAACGCCAGCATGGCCGGCATGGTCACCACGTACCCCCGAGCTGAGCGGGCCGCGCAGGCCCGGGAGGTCGAAGTCCAGCTCGCCGCCGACGGAATCGACGGGGTGGTGTTCGGCTGGGTCGACAACGCCGGGCTGACCCGGGTGAAGTCCGTCCCGCTGGCCCAGCTCGAACACGCCGCCGAGTACGGCGTCGGCGCCGTGCCCTGCTTCGACGTCTCCCTGGTGGACGACTCCTTCACCGCTGCGCCTTCGAGTACCGGGCCGGTGGGCGACCTGCGGCTCGTCCCCGACCTCGACCGGCTCACGCCGCTCGCCGCCCAGCCCGGCTGGGCCTGGGCCCCGGCCGACCGCTACACCCAGGACGGCACCCCGCACCCCGGCTGCCAGCGGCAGTTCGCCCGCCAGGTCACCGAGGCCGTCGAGCGGCGCGGGCTTTCGGTGCGGGCCGGGATCGAGGTCGAGTGGGTGGTGGCCGACGCTGCCGGGGCCCCCGCGACGGCAGGGCCCGGGTACGGGATGACCCGCTTCGTCGAGCACTCCGACTACCTGCGGGAGGTGCTGCGCGCCCTCACCGCCCAGGGACTGACCGTGCTCCAGCTCCATCCCGAGTACGCCGCCGGGCAGTTCGAGGTCTCGGTCGCCGCCGAGGGGCCGGTCGAGGCGGCCGACACCACGATGCTGGTGCGCCACACCATCCGGGCCGTCTCCGCCCGGCACGGCCTGCGGGTCTCGTACGCGCCCGTCTTCACCGAAGGCTCGGTCGGCAACGGCGCCCACCTGCACCTCAGCCTCTGGCGACAGGGCCGCAACCTCGGGCACGGCGGCCCCGGCCGCCACGGACTGCACCCCGACGCCGAGCAGTTCCTCGCGGGCGTACTGGCCGAGCTGCCCGCCCTGCTCGCCCTCGGAGCGCCGAGCGTCGCCTCCTACCTGCGGCTGGTCCCCTCCCGCTTTGCCGGGGCCCACCGCTGCTGGGGGCTGGAGAACCGTGAGGCGGCACTGCGCCTGATCACCGGCTCCGCCGCCGGGCAGGCCAACGCGGAGTTCAAGTGCTTCGACGCCGCCGCCAACCCGTACCTGGAGATCGGCGGCGTGCTGGCCGCCGGACTCGCGGGCTTGGACGCCGGCCTGTCCCTTCCGCCCGAGACCTCGAACGACCCCGCCGCCCTCGGCGCCGCCGAGCGCCTCCCGGCGAGCCTGCCGGAGGCGATCGACGCGTACGAGAAGTCCGCACTGCTGCGGCAGTCGCTCGGTCCCGAGTTGTACCAGGCGGTGCTGGCCGTACGGCGGGCGGAGGCGGAGCTGTTCGGGATGCACACGGATGCGGACGTCATCGAGGCCGTTCGCTGGCGTTACTGAGGAGCATCGGCTCTGTTCCTCCGGCTCCCCGTCCACGCGTTGCGGCCCCGGAAGGTGTGGGGCAGATACCTGGCCATACCCGTGCCCCAGGTGGCGTAGGCGGTACTGCTGCCGGGACCGGCGACGGCCCCGGCATTCTGATCAGCGGTGCTGCTGCGGCCGTCCGGCGGCAGCGGGTTCCAGCGGCTTCGCCATGTAGACCGCCTCGGTGCCGTAGCTCGCGGGCAGCACGATCTCGGGCCGGGCACGGTAACCCAGCCGGGACCACAACGCCTCGGAGCCGCGCACGGCGACCAGTGAGAGGGTCCGGTAGCGGGCCGCCTGCCCCGTCTCCTCCAGATGGCGCTGCATCCGGCGGGCCAGGCCCCGGCCGCGCGCCCGCTCGGCGATCACCAGGTCGTGGGTGTGCAGGTTGCTCCCCTGGTCGCCCTCCGGTACCGCGCCGTCCTCGGCCACGCTCAGGTCCGGGCAGCGGAACAGCGGGTACGGCAGTGCGAGCAGGTAGCCTCCGAGGCCGCCCGCGTGTTCCAGCACGAAGCAGGTCGAGGGCGAGGCGCGGTGCCGGGAGCGCAGCGCCTCCCGGCCCTCGGACAGGCCGCTCGCGGCGTAGGCGCGTTCCTCCAGCGCGACCACCTCGTTCCAGTCCTCCTCCCGGAACCGCCGGATCCGGGTGTCGGTCATGCGCCTGCTCCGTCCGGAGCCGGGCCGCCGACGCAGGTGTACGGCAGCGGCGCGAAGCCGTTGAACCCCCGGGTGGCGTAGGCGCTGGCGTACGCGCCGCAGGAGTGGACCCACACCGGGTCGCCGGAGGCGATCGCGCCCGGGACCCGTACCAGGCCCTCCTGGGCGTACGCGTCGTCGCTGTCACAGGTCGGGCCCGCCACCACGGCGTCGACGAACTGCCCGCCGGAACGGGTGGGGAACTCCAGGCGGTACTGCAACTGGTCCATCTCGTAGAGGCCGTTGAACTTGCCGCAGCTCAGGTAGAGCCAGTCCTCGCGGGTGCCGTCGAGCCGGCGTCGGGAAGAGAGCCGGGCGACATGGGCGCGGATCGCGCCGTGGTCGGCGACCAGGTGGCGACCGGGCTCCAGCAGGAAGTCCAGGGGAACGGCGTTGACGGCACGCAGCCGTTCCATGCCCTCGCGGATCACCATGAACATCTTGTCCAGCGGCGGTTCCAGCGGCCGGCCTCGCCGGTCGAGAACGCCGAGGGCCGGCAGTCCGCCGCCGAGGTTGATCCGGTCCGGGGTGATGCCACGCCGGTCGAGCGCCTCCAGGACCGCCGCCAGCATGTCGATCCCCGTGACCCAGGCCTCGGGGGTCATCTGCTGGGAGCCAACGTGCACCGACAGGCCGGAGGGCACCAGCCCGGCGCTCCGGGCGGCGCCGAGCACCCGCGGGGCGTCCTCCGGCGAGCAGCCGAACTTGCGGCTCAGGCCCCACAGCGCGCCCTCGCCGGTGGTCGCCAGCCGGCAGAACACCCGGGAGCCGGGGGCGTGTTCGGCGATCGCGCCGACGTCCTCCAGGCAGTCGGTGGCGAAGTCGCGTACGCCCAGCCGGTAGGCCTCGGCGATGTTGCGGTCCGACTTGACGGTGTTGCCGTAGTGGATCAGCCGGGGGTCCGCCCCGGTGCGCAGCGCCTGGGCGATCTCCTGCGGGCTCGCCGCGTCGAAGCCGGAGCCGAGCCGGGCGAGGTGGCCGAGCACCTCGTCCACCGGGCAGGCCTTCATCGCGAACCGGACGGCGACGCCGGGCAGTTCGGCGCACAGCGCGGCGTACTGACGGCCGATGCCGTCCAGGTCGTAGATGATGGTGTCCTCGACGGCGGCGGCGAGCGCGGCGCGCAGGGCGGGGTGGTCGTGCCGGTCGGGGACGGACGGGGCGGACGTGTGCGCGGTGGCCGGCGCGGTCGGGGTGCGGTGGCCGGTTCTGCCATGGTCGGCCGTCCGACGCGGTTCGGCGATCTGGCGCACGTCGGTGGTCTGAGGCCTCACGTGTGAACTCCCGGTCCGACTGGAGGGACGATGCCGCGGGCTTGCCGGCCCGCACGAGATGAAGCGAGGGAGTCCAGAGGTCGGCTGTGACGCCTGACCTGGACTCCCTCCACGCCGCACTCTATGCACTTCCGGAGCCACCCCCGCACCCGCTGAACGGTGCGCGGCCCGCCTGCCGCCTTCGCGCTGACCGGCGCAAAGGCCGAGGTGTCCCCCGATCCCAGTCCCGCAGGGTGCCGCCGGGCAGCCGCGGCGCACCTTGTGCCACCGCTCGGCATACAGAACCACCCGAACGACGTCGATACGGGCATCCACGACCTTGACGATCACGTACCAACGGATACGGCAGGCTGATCGGTCCCTCGACGGGCGCAGAACATGACTGTCCCAGCCGCACGCTCGATCGACCCGACCACCGCAATGACCCGATGCCGCGCGGCTCAGCCCGTGATCCTCCCACCGCTGCGATCACGGCTCGTCACGGCAGCGCGGATCCGTCGGCGTGGACTCGGCGGGCCATGACCGCCCACAGGCTGCCACCGAAGAGGTCCGAACGCCCTTGGCGGTCTGCTCTGCTCACCCTGCGGCAAGGGGACGAACGCGCCGCGGAGAACACCCCGTTCAGCGACCTTGCCCGGCCAGACCGCATCCAGCCAGTCGGACTCGGGCCGACCAGAAGCCGACAGGTTCGCGGATTCTTGAAGGCCCAAGGCGGCGAACTGGTCGGCCATCTGAAGGTCGAGATGGCGATCGTCCAGCCGGTTGACGCACCAGGCGCTCGGAAGGGTTCAGGTCGGCCGATGGTCAGGCTCCGGCGCGAGTTCGGTCGCGTCCCGCCCGAGCCGCTCTATCTCGTACCTGAAGATGAGCGGCGACGCGAGGCAGGGCCTTGATCTCGACGAGTGCGGCGGGGCCCTTCAGATGGTCCGGTCCTTGGCCTCCGAAGCCCACGCGACCTCATCGCGTACGGGCGAAGCTGTCGGGGCCCCGGGGAATCCACGATGACTTCCCCGGGGGCCCCGGCTTATGGGATTGCCGTGTTTAGCTGCGAGGCGGCTGATATTCCGGGCGCCATCCGACGGACAGGCCCCAGTGGACTCCGGCGCTGGCCGTTATCGTGATTTTCACGTCTTTCTTGCTGCTGCCCAGACCGATCTCGTTGTAGGTCGTTGCGGGTGTGGCCGCGCACGGGACGGTGTATGTGGCCAGTTTTCCGATGACTATGGTTGTTTTCCCTTCACCGTTGCATTCGGTGGCTACAGCGACCGTCCCGGCCTTGATGTTCTCGATCACGGCCACCTCTTGCGGCCCTGTCCGGTTGGCCAGGCGGACGAGGGCCTTGGCCGAGCCGGAGATGTCGGGTGGAGTTTTCGTCACATCAACGACAGGGTCGCGATCAGATGGGGTTGCGGAGACGCTGGAAGCTTTCTTCGGTGAGTCCTGGCTTTTTTGTGCCGTGCAACCCGAGCTGAGTGGAATGCCCGCAGCCAGGGCGATCGTCAAGGCCGCGTGGGCCTTCGTCAGCTTTGCCACGTGTACCAGCCGACCGTGTATGGGGTGTAGGAGATGATTGTTGACTTCGCGCTGGTGGTGCAGTTGCTGTACAGGATATAGCTCGTGCCTGTGATCTTGCGCCGCCAGACGCCGTACTTGGCGCTGACGGTCTTGTGCGGCGGGATGGTGGCGGTTATCGAGTTGCCCAGTTTCGCGGTCAGTGACGCGGAGAAGTTGATGCCGTACGTGGCTTCCTGACGCGAGACGAGTTCGTTGAGTGAGACCTTCAGTGATCCGCTGAGACTGATGCCGACGGTTCCTGTGGCTTCAGCGCTGAACGTGGTGGTCTCGTTGTTGCTGGTGCCGTTGTAGTTGGACTGGTAGGGGCCGATGGCGTGGATGTATCTGCCCCCAAGAGAGGTGGGCTTGTAGATGCTCTCCCGGTCGCAGTACAGACCATTGGGGTCGTTGCCGCTCGGCTCGTCTGTAGGGGCCGCCGGCTCGGAGCTGGCAGCGGCAGGGTCCGTAGGCTCGTCGGTCAGGTCCGTCTCGGAGGGATCGACCGGGGGGACTGTCGTCAGGGCACCGCTGTCGTCGTTGCCGTCGATGGAGAACCAGCCCTCCAGGTCGACGATGAGCTGGATGGTTCCAGTGCTGCCGTTGTAGATGCTGACCGCGCCCTGGTCGCCGGGCTGAGCGATCACCAGGTCGGAGGTTGAGGTACTGGCCTGGAAGGAGTCCACGGAGGTGTCGGTCGGCATGGGCTGCCCGGTGGGCCACACCCGCAGGTAACCGGGGTTCTGCTGGCCGGTCGTGGTCAGATTGAGCGCTGCCGCGCCGAAGGACGTGGGGATGCCGTCGTGGTCGGCCACCGTCACGCTGACACTGCCGCCGGCCGGGATGGCAGTGGACGAGCGGGTGTCAAGCAAGCGGTCCTGAACGGCAGTGAAGACGCCGCCGCCCGAGGCGGCTTGGGTGAAGTAGCCGTAGACGTCCAGGACGACATCGATCGACTGCGTGGTCGACCCGTTCTTCAGGGTGATCTGACCGTCACTTCCGACCGGGATGACCGCACCCTGCGAAGTGGTGACGCTCTTGTAGTCCATGACCGGCTGCCCGGTCGAACCGCCGGACGCGTAGGCGTACAGGCTGCCGTCGTCTCCCGATGCGGGGACGATGAGGTTCGCGTAGACGGACGCCTCACCGGTGACACCGGCCATGCCGTCGATCTGGACGTTCAGTGTTCCGCCGGGGGCGATCTTCGCCTCCGGCGCTCCGGTTCCGTTGCGGGTGTCCAGGAGCCGGCTCTGCGAGATGGGAACGTACCCGCCGGGCGAGGTGGCGCCGTCACCAGAGGTGAAGTATCCGCTGACGTCCACGACCAGATCGACGGTGCCGCTGTTGTTGTAGACGTCGACCTTCCCGTTCGGTGCGACCGCGACGATCGCTGCGTTGCTCGTGGTGTCGCCGCTTGAGTAGTTGACCGTCGAGCCGGGAGTGGGCCTGGTCGTTCCGTCGGGCCACAGCTCCAGGTAGCTGCCGTTGGCCGTGGCGTTCACGGCCTTGACGACCAGCGACACCGCCGAGACTCCGGAGGACGGAACCCCGCCCACGCCCGCCACCTGGAAGGACGTGGTGGAGGCCGCGCCGAGCGTCGCGCTGACGCCGAGGGATGAGCGAGTGTCGACGATCTTCGAAGAAGGCGAGACGGGGAAGAACCCACCATTGGAGACGGTACTGGCACCCGCGTGCGCCAGGCTCCCCAGGCCGAGCCATGCGAGTGCCGAGAAGAGTACGACGGCCAGTGCCAAAGGTCTGTGCCGGGTACGTCTGGCTTGAAACATCTATGAACCCCCCACGCTTTCGTGGACCTCATCCCGACGATGGATCATGTCCGATTTCAGCGGAGCGTAAGGATCTTGCTTGAACGGTCAATGATCATCAACTCAAGGAAGTGCAAAGACTGCGACGTGTGAAGGGCTCTGAGCTGCACGAATCAATCACTCCGACACCCGTCCGAAGCGCCACGGGACTCCACGCTTGGGTCCACGGGCGGAAGTTGCCCACTACAGGGGCAAGGAGTTTGCCTATAGCGTGCCCCCGCCGGGCAGCTTTGACCAAAGCACGCGCACACCCTCAACCAGCCTCAAAGGAAGGCTAGTTGCAGCCAATCTGTCAACTCTTGAGAGTCGGAGCTGTCTGGCTTCCCAATGACGATTGTCAAGCCGTCGTCGCTACGGTTCGTGAAGCCTCATAACGCTCTCCGTCGCGGATCATGGCCCACAAGCTCAGGGCGTGATTGGGTCGGGCTGGCTGCGGTGCGGGTGCGCGGCGTGGATGTATTTCATGGCGGTGCGGGGAGAGAGGCCGAAGAGGCGGATGATGTGGAGGGGGTCGTCGGTGTGCTGGGCCTCGTTAAGGATGCGGTCCACGCGCAGGCGGCCGGTCTGGTGGTCGTGGGCGCGCAGGGGTTTGTTGATCGCCTGGATCGACACTGGGGGTTGGGTGTCGTCGGTGGCGGTGCGGGTGGTGACCAGCAGGTAGGGGTTGGTGGTGGCGGGCCAGCGTCGGTAGCGTTCGGCCAGCCACTGGCGTGCCAGGCGGTAGGTGAGTTCGTCCAGGTAGACGATATGGACGGGCTTGCCGGTGCGGCGCACCAAGAGGGTGGCGCGGCTGTGGTCGAGGTCGTCCAGCAGCAGATGGCGCTGGTCGTGGGTGCTCAGAGCGTGCACGGCGGCGAGCACGAAGCTGAGCCGGTCGCGGACGCGGGGGAGGCGGTCGAGAGCGCCGCGCAGCATGTCGTCGGCCAGCGGCCGCGGCAGCACGACAACTGCGGTCAGGGAGACGGCGCGGGCCGGGTCGCGGAAGATGAGTCTCTCCCGTTTGAGGGCGCGGAACAGCGAGCGCAGGGCGGTGGCCAGGGACTTGACGGCTTCTCCCTGGACCGGTTCGAGGGTCTGCTCGATGTGGGCACGGGTGACGGCCCGCAGATCGGTGACTCCGTCCTCATACCAGGTCTGCAGCGCGGGTGCGGCCAGGCGCAGGTAGGAATAGACGGTTGACGGGGCGAGCGGCCGGCTGGGGCGTGAGGCCGTGCCGCACAGGACGTCGATCCACCGGTTGAGCGGGCCGCGGAACGGGACGGGGGCAGCGTCGGCGAAGTGCCGGGCTCGGGCCAGAGCCGCATCAGAGCGCCGGTCTGGGGCCAGGCGTCCGGTCAGCAGGAGGTAGTTAATGACGCGGGCGCCATGGAAGTGAGTGCGGCGGGCGATCAGCCGCACGTCCTCCTCAGGCAGCGGGGCGTCGGCTCCGAGGTGGGCGAGCAGGACGCGCAGGGTGCGGATGCTGCCGCTCATGCGGCCGGCGTCCCAGCCGCGGCTCTTGATGTGGGCGACGAACTCGTTCAGCAGGATCCGGGCGGCCGGGGTCAGAGCCGGGAGATGTCGTTGGTCCAGGCGGGTCCAGTCGCGTGGCAGGTGGAAGAGCTCCAGCTGGCCCGGCTGGACGAGATGTTCGGAGACAGGGCGGGCGGCGCGCGAGGCACGGATGGCTTCGCGGCACTTGCGCTGGAGACGGCGGCGTCCGTAGAGGCCGCCTCGCTTGCTGCGCGGGGCAAGGGGGCCGCCGAACCAGAGTTGGTCGCCGCCGTCCAGGCGGATGCCGTCGAGGTCGTAGTCGGTCTCCGCGACGGTGAGCACGCAGCGCCGGCAGTGGTCGTCGCGCAACGGCAGCAGCCGGCCGCACCGGTGACACGGGGCCGCCTGGCGGCCGGCGCCCCAGTCCAGACAGGGCGCGCACCGCTGGTCCCGCTCGTTCGTCCAGGCCAGGCACTCGCGGCAGCTACCCAGACTGGCGGACATCCAGGAGGGCACCAGCCGCAGCCGCGGCGGCGCGAGCAGCCCGGCCCGCTTCAACGCCTCGTGCAGGGTGGGTGCCATCTGCGGAAGATCCGCGAGCGTCTCGGGGCGCACCAGGCGCCCATCCGGGGTCCTGGCGGCCAGCGCGAGCCGCGCGCCCTCCTCGGTGTGGAAGTGCCAGGTCTGCCCCACGCGGCGTTCCGCGGCCATCTCATCGAGCACCGCCTGGACTGCGAGGAAGTCGGGGATGGTCCGGCCCCGGATGCGCTTGCCGTGGGCGCGGGTGAAGGTCCTGGGCCAGGGTGCGAACAGCCCGAGCTGGCCGGGGACTTCCTCCACGCACACCGCGGGGTCGTCGAGGGCCGCCGGTACCCGGCCGCGGGCCCACGGCGCGAGCCCGTGCCGCGGGCCGGTGACGGCGCTGTTGCGCAGCGGGTTGCTGTTCAGCGCCAGTCCCTCGATGCGCACGGCCAGTTGCAGCGGCCGCCCGGCGGGCAGGTCGCGCCGTTCGAACTCGGCATGCATCCACGCCGGGTCCTGACCGAGCCGGACCGCGATCCGGCATCCCCGGCAGGTACCGTCCGCGCCGACGATCCCCGCCCAGCCGCACCGGCGGCAGACGGCCTCGCGCAGCCCTCCCTGAGCCCTCGGGTAGCGGCCACAGCGGCACTCGTAGCACAGGCCGGAGCCGGTGATGGTGCCCCAGGTCGCGCACAGCCCGCACGAGCCGGGACTGTTCACCCGTGCCCTCCTGCTCAGTTCGGCGGCAGGCGCCGCACCGCGCCCTTGCCGCCGCTCTGCTTCGGCACCGGCCGCCCGCCGCTTCCCGCACCCGGGCCCTGGCCGACCACCCGCTGCCCCTCCTGCTCCCCCAATTCGCTTCCGGCGAGCGGCTCGGCCTCCAGCAGATCGGCGACCGTGCACGTCAGCGCAGCGCAGATCATGTCGAGATCGTCCAGCCGCACCGTCACCGGCTGGGCCGACCACAGCGCGCACACCTTGCTCAGCGACGGGGTGAACCCGACCGCCTCAAACGCGGTCTTCAGGTCACTGGGCCGCCAGATGTCCTGCCTGGCCGCCACCCAGCGCAGATTCCACTTCACGCCCTCACGTCTCCCCGCTCAGCCGGCGCACCGTGCGCCGGGACGACTCCAGACTGGCCCGCTCCGGGTCCGCCTTCGCACTCGCCAGATAACCGACCGTCGTGGTCGGCCAGGTATGCCTAAGCAGCACTTGAATGTCCCAAAGCGGCATCCCCGACTCGTAGTTGTGCGTCGCGCAGGCGTGCCGCAGCAGATGCGGGAACAGCACCGTCACCGTGCCCTTCAGATGGGCGAGCGAAGCCCGGCGCAGCGACCGGCGGAAGGTGTCGGCGCAGATCGGCGGCGCGATGGCCACCTCGGCACCCAGCGCGGTCGGCAGCCGCTCGGAAGGAAACAGCGCAGCGTACGGGTCCAGCGCATCGTCCGGGAACAGGCCCCGGATCTCCTCGATGTACCACCACAGCAGCTCGCGGCCCTCCGCGAACATGAACGCCTCGCGCTCGCGCGGGCCCGACCCGCGAGCGCCCTTGCCCTTGACGAGGAAGCGGCCCCACTGGCCGCTGTCCCAGTGCAAGTCACCCAGCCTCACCAGGCACAACTCCGTTGCCCGCATCCCGGAAATGTAGGCGATCTTGGCCATCACGTAGTTGCGGACCGCGACCGGATACTTGCGCGCCGAGCCCAGTTCCTGGCGCCACGCGGCGAAGAACGCCGTCATCTCCGCGCGCGAGGGCGGGATCCGCAGCCCGAAGTCCCCGCGGTGCCGAGGCCGGTTGAAGGCATCGACCGGCGACTCCACCACCGCCCCGAACCGCCGCCGGATCTCCCCGGCGTACCGCTGTTCGAGGAACGAAAAGTACAGATCGATGCTGGTGATCTTTTTGCGGACCGTGGTGTGACCGCGTTTGCCCGCCCCGGCGAAGTACTGGTCCAGCTGCCGCGACGACAGCTCCCAGGGCAGGACGTCATAGAAGGTGCACACCTCGATCACCGGCTGCACCAGACGGTTCAGCGTCGTCGGCGCGAGCCCCGCCACATCCCGCGCCCAGCAGTACTCCGCGAGCGTGTCCTGATAGAGCGCCTGCTCCGCCTCCCGCGACGACGGGTGAACACCGCGACGCTGCAGAGTCAGGACGTCGGCCAGGCCCTCCTCCTGCCCGGGAGGCTGGCCTGGCAAGCCGCGCCCGCTGATCAGCGAGAAGCGGCGGGTATCGGAATCCACCACGGAAACGCAAATTACGGAAGCAGCTCCTGGAATCTACGAGCTACTGATAGAACTTCACCCTTTCGAGTGGACGACACTCCCAATTCCTCAGCCAGCACGAACAGCTCGAACGCTGGGTTGCCGGGTGAGGTCGAACCTGTCGGTACTCCAGTTGGGACGTTCCTCGCCTCGGGTGCGTTTCCCCGTCGGGTGAGGTTGGCGGGGTCGCCCGTGTCCGAGGTGATGCCCGTCTCGTTGCCGTAGCAGGTTGATCAGCTGGCGCGGGAGGCGGGTCGGATGGGCTGTGCTGAGGTGCTGCGGCTGTTCGGGGAGCGGCAGGCCTCCTGTCACAGCGGGCGGGCGGACAGCTCCCGGGTCGCGTACGTCCGGGGTTGAGGGACACCACCCGCGCCGGCACCGAGACCCACGCGGCGGCCGGCCTCACCCGAGCGTTTCGATGTCTGGCCACGAGGAGCGCCGTGCGGTGCCCCGGCCCGCAGATGTCTCCGAACGATGTTTCGCCCCCGACAGCTGGAAGGTGCCATGAGCGCGCGTCGTCTGTTACCGAACGATGAGTCCGTTGCCCTCATCAGGCTGGTCCGGAAGCTGGCAGCCGATGAACTCGCGGCGCGCGTGGATGTCGATGAGGCGAACGAGGCGTTCCCTCGTGACGTCTTCAGGCTCCTCGGACGCGTCGGCCTGCTCGGTCTGCCGTACTCCGAGACATACGGCGGCAGCGGCCTGTCCTACGAGGTGTACCTGCAGGTTGTCGAAGAGATCGCGTCCGTGTGGGCAACAGTCGGCGTAGGTGTCTGCGTGCACGTGCTGTCGTGCTTCGGCCTGGCGACGACGGGCAGCGAGGAGCAGAAGCAGGAGTGGCTGCCCGCGATGCTCGGTGGGGAGCTGCTGGGCGCCTACTGTCTCTCGGAGCCGCACGCCGGCTCGGACCCGGCAGCGCTGCGGACCCGGGCCCGTCTGGACGGCGACCACTACGTCCTGAACGGCGCGAAAGCATGGACGACCCATGGCGGCCACGCGGACTACTACAAGGTCATGGCCCGCACCTCGGAAGACCGCACGGGTATTTCGTGCTTCATGATCCCCGCGGACACCGAGGGCCTCACCGCTGATGTGCCCGAACGCAAGATGGGCCTCACCGGGTCCACGACGGCGACCATGGTCCTCCGGGACGTCCGTGTCCCGGTCGAGCGGCGTATCGGTGCCGAGGGCGACGGCCTGCGTATCGCTCTCGCGGGCCTGGATTCCGGCCGTCTCGGTATCGCGGCCGTCGCGGTCGGTCTCGCCCAGGGCGCTCTCGACCACGCGGTCGCCTACGCACGCGATCGCGAGACGTTCGGATCACGCATCATCGACCACCAGGGAGTCGCGTTCCTGCTCGCCGACATGGAGGCCGCGGTCTGTTCGGCGCGTGCCGCGACCCTCCATGCCGCCCGGTTGAAGGACGCGGGGCTGCCGTTCAGTCGTGAGGCGTCGGTCGCGAAGCTCGTCGCGACCGACAACGCGATGCGTGTCACCACTGATGCGGTGCAGATCCTCGGCGGGGTCGGCTACACGCGCGACTTCCCGGTCGAACGGTACATGCGTGAGGCCAAGCTGACTCAGATCTTCGAAGGCACGAACCAGATCCAGCGTATGGTCATCGGCCGGTCACTCGCCAAGTCCAACAGTGGCGATCTCACCCTGGCCCCTTGAGTCCTGGCTGCAGGCAGTGAGTCCCGTGGACCGCTCCGTCGTCCGTCCGTTCCTTGCCCGCAGCGACAACGCCGCCCTTGAGGTCGACCAGCCCCCAGCCGCTGGAAGACGGGCGGCACCGGGGCCCGAGCCCCGGCAGCGACGAAGACCTCGTTCCCACCGGCCCTGCTCGCGCTCCGCGCCCCGCTCTCACGTGCCACGGGAGGTACCCACCCATTCGTCGGAAATAAACTTCTCTTTTGAAGTTAATCGACCTCTCAGTCTTGAAAACCGGCTTCTCATATTGGCCCTGCCCTCGGTACAGTCCCTCACGGCACTCCCTCCGAGGCGGTATGGCGAGAGGCGAAAAGAGGAGAGACATGCGTGCTGCGGTACTCCGCGCAGGCGCTGTGGAGACGCGTGTGATCGGTGATCCGGTCCCCGGGCCGGGACAGTTGCTGGTGCGAGCGCTCGCCTGTGGAATCTGCGCATCGGATCTCCATTTCATGGATCATCCGGAGGCAGGCGCCGAGGACGACAGCGGAATGTCGACGTACGACCAGGACGTCGACATCGTCATGGGCCACGAGTACTGCGCCGAAGTCGTCGGTTACGGCCCAGGTACCGAGCGCCGGATCCCGCTCGGCACAAGGGTGAGTTCGTTGCCGGTCCTGACCACGCCGGGCGGCCGGAAGATCATCGGTCAGAACCCCGAATCACCGGGCGGGTTCGGCGAGTACTTCCTGCTGACCGAGGCCGCCGCCCGGACGGTGGTCTCCGATCTGCCGAGCGAGGTGGTGTGCGTCGCCGACGCGATCGCGGTCGGCTGGTCGGCCGCGGCCCGGGCTCGGGTGACCACCAGGGAAATGGCACTGGTGGTCGGCTGTGGCGCGATCGGCCTCTCAGTGATCGCTCACCTCAGACACCTCGGCCGTGGCCCTGTCATTGCGGTCGACTTCATGGCCTCGCGACGCGAGACGGCGCTGGCCATGGGGGCGGACGCCGTCGTCGATCCTGCCGAGGCCTCCCCTTTCCAGGCATGGCGTGACCTGGCTCGCGCACCGGCCGAGTCGGCGGCGCGGGGAGTGGGAGCGGCCGGTCTACCGGGCTGCGTGGTGTTCGAATGCGTCGGCGTCCCGGGGGTTCTCGACTCGATCATCAGGGGGTGCGAGCGCGGTACCCGCATCTTCTCGGTCGGCGGACCGCCGGAGGGCGAGCGTCTCCACACGCTCACCGCCAAACGCAAAGGGCTCAACATCCAGTTCGGCGGCGGCCCGTCGCCCGTCCACTGGGACGAGGCGTTCGACGCGGTCTGCTCGGGGAGTCTCGACGTCACGCCCATGCTCGGCCGGACCGTGGCACTCGACGACGTACCCGCCGCGCTCGACGCCGCACGCGACGCCGACGGCCCGGTCCGCATCGTCGTCGTCCCCGGTTGAAACGCGCCGCGCAACGCAACACGTGTCGAAAGGCTGGGTCCTCGTGAGCGAGACGGACGAACTCCGCACCATGGTCGACCTGTTGGCGTCGAAGGTCCGCGCCCTGGAGGACCACTTGGAGATCACGCAGCTCGTCGCCCAGTACGGGCCCGCTGTGGACAGCGGGTCGGGAGACGCTGCTGCGGACCTGTGGACCGACGGCGGTACGTTCGACGCGGTGCCCCAGCTCCGCATGCGCGGACGCGAGGACATCAGTGGCATGGTGCACGGCAGCGGTCACCAGAGCCTGATCAACAACGGCTGCGGCCATGTCCTCACCGTGCCGCACATCACCGTCGACGGTGACGAGGCGACCGGCCGCAGCTACGCGCTCAACATCCGCTGGGACGCCGAAGCCGACCGCTTCTGGGTGGCCCGGGTCTCGGCCAACACCTGGCGCTGGGTGCGCACTCCAGAGGGCTGGCGGATCCGTGAACGTGTCAACGCCAACCTGGACGGCACCGCCGATCACCGCGCGATGCTGGCGCCTTTGGAGACCGGCGGCCCCTCTCGTCATCCGGCGGGACGATGAGGATCGGATTCATCGGTCCGGGCCGCATGGGCCGGCCGATGCTCGAACATCTGACGGCCGCGGGGCACGAGGCCACTGTCCTGGTACGCCGCCCGCAGGCTCGGGCAGCGGCCGAGGCGGCCGGGCTGGACTGGGCCGACACCGTGGCAGCGACCGTGCGCGACGCGGACGTCGTGTTCGTCGTCGTCCTGACCGACGAACAGGTGCGCTCGGTGTGTCTCGGACCGGACGGCGCGATCGAGGCCATGAAGCCGGCGGCAACCCTCGTTCAGCACACGACATCTGACCCGGCGACCGCTCGACTCCTCGCCGACGCGGGCGTACACCGTGGGATCAAAGTCGTCGATGCCGCCCTCTCGGGCGGTCCGCACGATGTCGTGGCGGGTCGGCTCACCTTGTGGGTGGGCGCCGACGAAACGGCCCTGGACGAGGTGCGTCCGCTGCTTGAGACATACGCGTCACCGATCCTGCCCGTGGGGCCGGTCGGCAACGGCCAGCGTGTCAAGCTCGTCAACAACGCGCTGTTCGTGGCGCAGTTGGGGCTCGTGGTCGACGCCGTACGCCTCGCGGACTCACTGGGGCTTCCGGAACAGACCCTGCTGGCCGCCGTACGGCACGGCAGCGGGACGAGCCGGGCGCTCGGTGTCGTCGCACACGGAGAAGGGGGAGTCCAGGCGCTCGCGGACCGCCTCGGGGATCTGATGCGCAAGGACGTGACCGTGGTACGCGAAGTCGCCCGGAACGCCGGGGCCGACCTCGGGATCATCGGAACCGTCCTGTCCTCGGACGCGGTCGAGAAGACGGTGCTCGACCGGGCACGGACCGTGCGGTGACAGGTGCCTCTCTCGCCCCGCGCGACCGGCGCGTCCCGGGTCCCCACCCCGGCGGCGAGACGGACAGGGAACGGCTGTCGACGGCGATGCGCGAGCGATGCGCGAGCGATGCGTCTCGACCTCAGTCGGCGAACGATTCGTTGTCCGGCCCGACACCGATCTTCGTCACTCCGGTGCCGACCTCGACATCATGGCCCGGCTGGGCGTGGCCCGGATCGACACCGTGCGCCTTGACCCGGACCTCGGACGCGGTCCGACGTACCGGGAGGACTCGGTGGACCGGACGGTGCCGGGCCGTGGTGGGCTTCCGCTGGCGGCGATCCTCGCGGCGCTGCCCCGGAACGTCGTGATCGGCCTCGAAGTGCCCATGCCGTCGGCGGGCCCACCACCATGTTTCGAGGAGGAAGACGTGACAACACCTTTCCAGGACGCATACGGTCCATGGGCCGTCATCGCCGGGGGATCCGACGGAGTGGGCGCCGCCTTCGCGCACAAGATCGCCTCCAGGGGCCTGAACGTCGTGCTCGTGGCCCGGCGCGTACCCGTGCTGGAGGAGTCCGCCGCCGAGATCCGGGACGCATACGGGGTCGAGGTGAGGACGGCGGCACTCGATCTCAGCGCGCCGGACGCCGTCTCGGCACTCGTGAAGGCCACCTCCGGTATCGAGGTCGGACTCTTCGTGTTCAACGCCGGCGCCGACGACACCAGTTGTGCGTTCCTGGACAAGCCCGTCGAGGCCCACGGTTCACTGGTCCAGCGCAACTGCACCGCGGTGATGGAGGCGGCCCACCGCTTCGGTGCCCCCATGACGGCACGTGGACGCGGTGGAATGGTGCTCGTGACATCCGGCGCCGCCTGGGCCGGTGGCGCGGCGCTGTCCGTGTACGGGGCGACGAAGGCGTTCGACCTCATCCTGGCCGAGAGCCTGTGGGCGGAGTGGCACGAAGCCGGCGTGCACGTCCTGGGCCTGGTGCTCGGCCGGACCGACACCCCCTCCTTGCGGAGGACCATGGACGTCGACGGCGACATGGCGTCCGGCGGGCTCGCCGACCCGGACGACGTGGCCGAGACGGCGCTGGACCACCTGGCCGACGGTCCCGTCTGGATCCATGGCAGCGCCGACCCGACCGGCGGCTCTCCACTGGGCTCGCTGCGCCGCCGCGACGCCGTGCTCCTCATGAGCCGGCCCAGGCCAGTGAAGACCGAATGAAGTCACGGGACAGCGGACGAGCACACGAGAGGCGCGGCCGTGCCGGACACCGTCCGGCCTCCGCGCCGGCTGCTCGGGCCGGCGCGGCGCCGTTCACCCGGTGTCAGCCACCCGCTGCGGAGCCGCCCGCGGCCCTGACGGGGGCGTGGGCGTCGGCGGGCCGAAGAGGGTGCAGTTGAGCGAGCCCTCCTGCCCCAGGCCGGACAGGGTCGCCACCGGGGCGTCCACCGAGGACGTGCGGATACCGCCCTTGACGTTGCCGTCGGCGTCGGCGTCGAGCACGAGCGCCGGGGTCGAGCCGCTCGTGCCGATCTCCAGCCTTGGCGCCGGCGCCGGTGCCACGCCGGTCCTCGACCATGTACCGAGGGCGTGTACCGCCGCTTCCAGCACGTAGGGGGCCTGGCCCGCGTTGATCGGCGTGTTGCGGGTGACCTCGGGGTGGGTGGGATCCGGGGTCGACGGCGGGTGATGCAGGTCTCCGCATACGCGGTCCCGCAGGAGACCGGCGCCGGGGACGCCGCCCCGGCCGCACACCCGCGATCGGATCTGAGGGTGGTCTCCTGGCGCCGTCCGGGAGAGCGGCGGGAACCGGAATGGTCGGGTCCCTCTGCCCTCGCCGTCGCCGGTGCAGGGAGTATCCCACCGCCCGGAGAGAGTCCTGACACGTCGCGGGCAACGCGACCGGCGACGCGCGCGTGCGGGCCCTCGGCGTTTCAGATGCGGTCGCGCAGCCGCCTTTCCCGGCCGTAGAGCCCGACGACGACCAGGATCAGCCCACCGGTGATCATGTCCTGTGCGGCCGACGACAGTTGGTTGGCGCTGAGCAGCAGGGCGACCACCGACAGCACCAGCGCGCCGAGCACCGTACGCCAGTAGTCGCCGCGCCCGCCGAACATGGTGCCGCCGACGATGACCGCCGCCAGGGACTGGAAGAGATAGGGGTCGCCGATCGTGACGTTGCCCGAGCCCGAGTAGCCCGCCAGCAGGATGCCCACGCAGGTGGCGAGCACCGCGCTGGCTACGTACGCGTAGATCCAGGTGCGGTTGACCCGCACCAGGGCGAGCCGGGCCGCCGACTGGTTGACGCCGGTCAGGTAGAGGTTCCGGCCGGCCCGGGTGCGGGTGAGCACCAGGCCGATGACGATCGCCACCACCGCCCAGATGACGACCACCGGCGGGATGCCGATGCCGAAGGTGGTGCCGTTGGCGGCGGTCAGCGTGCCGAGCCACGCCGGGGCGACGCCGGTGGCGGAGCCGTTGATCCACTTCAGCACCAGACCGGACAGCAGCGCGCTGACGCCCAGCGTCACGATGAGCGGCTCGACCTTGAAGCGGTACGACAGCACTCCGTTGACGAGTCCGCCCAGCACGCCGACGGCGAGCGCGACCGCCACCGCGGCCCCGGTGGACCAGTGGTCGGTGCCGCACAGTTCGGCGATGATGACATTGCCGGCCGAGATGAACGCCGCGATGGAGAAGTCGATCCCGCCCACCAGGACGACGATGGTCTGCCCGGCGCCCGCCAGCCCCAGCAGGGAGGCGTTGACGAGGATCGCGTAGAGCACGCGCTGCGAGCCGAAGCCCTCGATGGTGCTCAGGCCGTAGACGTACAGCGCGGCCAGGGCCAGCAGTTG
The DNA here is from genome assembly GCF_014645815.1 of Streptomyces fuscichromogenes. Lineage (GTDB taxonomy): Bacteria > Actinomycetota > Actinomycetes > Streptomycetales > Streptomycetaceae > Streptomyces > Streptomyces fuscichromogenes. The sequence goes on from NZ_BMML01000022.1 coordinate 112,169, forward strand.
GAGCAGCGGGACCCGGCGCTGCCACTCGTTGAGCGTGTGGAGCAGGGGAACCCCGCCCTCTCCCGTCGTCGGGTCCGCGACCGCGGTGTCTGTGGTCATGCGACGGCCCTCCTGCGGGCGTTGGTCAACACGGCGCCCACGACCACGGCGAAGAGCAGCATCGCGCCGTAGATCGCGGTGGACCACAGGGTGGACACCCTCACCACGTTGAGCAGGTTGTTGATCAGGTAGATGCTCGCGGCGCCGAGCAGCGAGCCGAGCAGGGAGCCCCGGCCGCCGGCCAGCGAGGTGCCGCCCAAAGCCACCGCGGCGATGGCGAGCAGGGTGTACTGCGCGGACATGCTGGCCGCGCCCTCGCTGATGAGGGACATCAGGGCGATTCCGGCGATGCCCGCGTAGAGCCCGCCGAGGGAGTAGGCGGCGATCCGGACCTTCGGTACGTTCACACCGGCGGAGAAGGCGGTGGCGTCGTCGCCGCCGACCGCGTACAGCGCCTTGACGAACGGCGTCCGGGACAGAGCCCACCAGATCACCAGCGGGGCGCCGATGGTCAGCAGCGCGCCGGGAACCGGGCCGAAGGAACCGGCCAGGTCCTTGGTCCACGAGGTGCTGCCGGAGGGGACGGTGTCGCCCTGGACCTGGGTGGCCAGGCCGCCGATGACGATGTTGGCGCAGAGCGTGGCCACGACCGGCTGGAAGCGCAGTACGGCCACGAGCACGCCGTTGACCGCGCCGATCGCGGCGCCGATCGCCAGGCAGACGGGGATCACCACGAAGGGCGAAGTGAGTCCGTTCGGGAGCAGGTTCGCCACGATGACGATGTCGATCAGGGTCAGCAGCGGGCCGATCGAGATGTCGATGCCGCCGCCGCCCGAGAGGATCGCCGGGGTGCTGGCCATCGCCGCGACGGCCAGCGGTGCGAAGGACGCGAGCACCGCCGCCCAGTTGCCGAAGGCCAGGAACGCCGGCTGGAGGGCGGTGTTGACCACCAGCAGGAGCAGTGCGAGCAGCCCGGCGAACGCGTACGGGCGCTTGCCGAGCAGGCCCCGCAGGAAGTCGAGGGCATTCATGAGTCACCATCCGGGGAGGCGGAGCCGGCGACCGATGAGGTGACCGTGCGGCCGAAGAACGCGGCGACCAGGGACTGACGGGTCAGGGACGGGCGGTCGAGGGTCGTGGAGTGCGAGCCCTCGCGGAAGACGAGGACGCGGTCCATGAGCTCGATGTGCTCGTCGACCTCCGTCGAGAGCATGACGACCGCGACACCGCGTGCGGTCAGCTCGTCGAGGAGGGCGTAGATGTCGCGCTTGGCGCCGATGTCCACGCCCCGGGTGGGGTCGTTGAGCAGGAGTACGTCCGGGCGGCGGGCGAGCCAGCGGGCGATGACGACCTTCTGCTGGTTTCCGCCGGACAGGGTGGTGATGGGGTCGGACTCGCGGCCCATCCGGACCTTGAGGCCGGACCGGTACTCCGCGAAGCGGCCCAGCGCGGAGGCCCGCGACAGCAGCCCGAAGCGGGTGTCCTTGTCCTGGGTCGCGGCCGAGAAGTTCTCCCGGATGGAGAGCGTCCCGAACAGGGCCTCGCCGCGCCGGTCGCGCGGTACGTACCCGATGCCGGCCGCTGCCGCCCGCTGTTCCGAGCGGATCTCGGTCTCGCCGCCCACCTCCACCCGTGCGACGGACCCCGCACCCGCGGGACCGTGCCACAGCGCGTTGATGAAGGCGTCCTGGCCGTGGCCCTCAAGCCCGGCCAGGCCGACCGTCTCTCCGGCCCGGAGCTCGAAGTCGACCGGGTCGGCGTCCGGACGGAGCCTGAGCCCGCGCACCCGCAGCAGTACCGGCGCGTCCGCGGCGGGGCCGCTGCGGTGCGCCGGCGCGCCGCCCTCGGGGATGTCGGTGAGGTGTTCGGCGCCGGTCATGAGGCGCACCAGCTCGGCCGTGGTGGCGTCGGCGGCCTCCAGGGTGGCCACCGACTCGCCCGAGCGCAGGACGGACACCCGGTCGGAGATCGCGTCGACCTCGTCCATGCGGTGGGAGACGAACAGCACGGCCATGCCTGCCGACCTGCGCCGGGCGAGAGCCTCGAAGAGCCGGTCCCGGGTGGCCACGTCGAGCGCGCTGGTGGCCTCGTCCAGGATCAGCACCCGGGGCTCGCGGACCAGCGCGCGGGCGATGCCGCAGGCCTGCCGGTCGCTCAGCGAGAGCTGTTCGACCGGAGTGTCCAGGTCGGGTGCCTCGCCGAGCAGTTCGCCCAGTACGGCGGCGGCCCTGGCCCGCTTGTCCGCCTCGGAGATCTTCCGCCGGAAGACCCCGTCGGCGCCGAGCCAGACGTTCTCCAGCACCGAGCGGGGGCCGACCACCAGAACCTCCTGGTAGACGGCCATCACACCGGCCGCGATCGCCGCCGCGGGCCCGCCGAGGCGGACCGCACGGCCGCCGACCCGGTAGCCGCCGGAGTCCGGGGCGTGCACCCCGGTGAGTATCTTGACCAAGGTGCTCTTGCCGGACCCGTTCTCGCCCATCAGGGCATGGACCTCGCCCGCCAGAAGCCGGAGCGAACAGGACCGCAAGGCCCTGGTCGCCCCGAACGACTTGGCGAGACCGGTGACTTCGAGGGCCACCTGGCTCTGCTCGCTCAACGTACTTGCTCCCTACGAGCCGAAGAAGCCGTCGATGTAGCTCGTCTCCGCGAATGTCTGGCCGACGTCGCCCACCGTGATGGTGGAGGCGTCACCGGTCTTGAAACTCGACTTCGAGAAGTTCGACAGGTTGTCGCTCGTCACGAGCGGCGGATTGATGACGATGTCCGAAGCCTTGATCCCGTCACCGTCGAGCATGTGCTTGGCCACCTGGACGACGGCCTTGGCCAGTCCGTCGGCCGGGTTGAACAGGCCGACGCCCTTGTAGCTGCTCTGGTTGGCCGCCCAGTACGCCACCCCGCCCTTGGTCAGACCGTTGTCGGCGACCGGCGCCACGGTGACGTTGGACTTCTGGAAGGCCGAGATGATGCCCGTGGTCATCGGGCCGCCCTCCAGGACGCCGCCGATGGTCTTGGTCGGGTTCGCCGCCAGGTACTGCTGGACCTTGGTCTGGGCGGTGGTGGGCGAGAAGTCGGTGTAGATCGAGTCGTCCAGCGTGATGCCGGAGCACTTCGCCAGTGCGGCCTTGGCGCCCTTGAAGGTGTCCGTGTCGATCGGCACGCCCTTGATCCCGTGCACGCCGAGGATGGTGCCCTTTCCGCCCATGGACTTCGCCAGGGCGGCGGCCTGCGCCTCACCCGCCGCGAAGGCGTTCGGCACGACGTTGACGGTGTTGGCGTCGGCCACGTTGTTGAGCACCGAGATGGACGGGATGCCGGCCTTGGCGGCCTTGTCGACGACCGACTCGAAGCCCGCGGCCAGCGGCTGGTAGATGATCAGGTCGACCTTGTCGGTGATCAACTGGTTGAACTGCGAGATCTGGTTGGTGACCTCGTTGGTGGACACCAGGTCGATGACCTTGTAGCCCTGCGCCTTGAGGTACTTCTGCAGCGCGTTGTTGATCAGTGTCTGGTAGGGGTTCGTGAGCTGGGACTCGGAGATGCCGACGGTGATCGTCCCGGACTTCTTGCCCTCCCAGTTCGCCCACGCGCTCATCTGCACCGTGCCGGAGTAGCCGCTGTACGCCGCGGTGTAGTCCGAGCCCAGGGCCTTGATCAGGCCGGCCGTGTCGTTGAACTTCGCCGCCGGGACGGTGCCGCAGGACGAGGACGACGAGTCGGCGCCGGCACTCGTGCTGTCGGAGCTCTTCTTGCTGCAGCCCGCAGCGGTGACGGTGAGCAGGGCCGCGGCACAGAGAGCGCCCGAGATCCGGACGGTGCGGTTGCGGCGCGTCGTGGCGGTGGCCGCGGTCGCTGGTCTTGCGGTCATCGTGGGGACTCTCCTTTGAGCCTGTGCGAGTCGGTGCCGGGTCACGGAGCGAAACGGCCCGACTAAATTGCACGGCAGCGTAAGAAGTGCCCGAAACGACGTACAAGGTCCCCAGTCATCGAGCCTGGGGATGGGTGGTATGCCGGTCCGGCCCGCGCGGCTCGCCCGCCGCAGGTCGCGCACGCCGTTCCGCGCCGCCGAGGACCGCGATCCGGCTGACCGCCGCCGTGGGATTCGGTGCCGGAGCCGGGCTCGTCGCGGTCGGCGAACCCGCTGCGGCGAGGGCACCCCGCGCCCCCATAGACGCCGAATCGCGGTTGGCCGCGTCGTCCATGAGTTCCCTCCTCGACGGACGTGTCCACGACCGCAACGCCGGGGCCGCTGTGCTTGACGGGGCGGTCGGCTCGTCCGCGACGCCTGGGAGTCGTTTCGTTCCGAGGCCAAGGAGCGGCCCCGCGACAGCGGCCTTCCCGCCCCCACCGTGTTCGAGGTGCCGTGGGCTGTTCACGCATACTGATGACATGCGGCGACAAGAGAAGGCGATCACCCGCACCTCGTGAGTGACCGAATGACGACCGGTCCATTTCCTGGCGGGCTGAGGTGACGGACGGGGAATCCGGGGCCGGAGACGTCAGTCAGCTGTCACTCGTAGCCGAGTTCTTCCTTGGAGTGCAGGCGCCACCCTTCGTCCGCTTGACCAGGACGAAGGCGGTGCGCTCGAAAACGTCGTAGTACCCGGAATCCGGGTCGTGGCCATATGTGAACCAGAGCGTCTCGACCCGCGCCGCGTCCGAGGTCTCGCTGACGACAGTCACCTCTTCCAGGGTGGACACGGCTTGGGTGCGGGTTGCGGCCGGTTCGTATGAGCATGATGGCATGGCCGTCGCTCACGGAACCCGTCGCCGCCCGGCTCGAACTCCTGGGCGCCGACGGGTCGCCGTACGCGATCCCGCCTTTCTGGCCCATCCGGGAGGGTGCGTCGCCTGGGCCGCCCGCCGTGCGCTCCGGGGACCGGCATCCTCGGTAGCGTGACCATCTGGCAGGGAGTGTCCAGGTGTCCGGCTGGTCCGTGCGACGGCTTCCGGCGGAGAGTGATGAGGCTGCGATGAGTGAACCGACGAAGCCCGAGGTCCACGTCCCGGAGGGCGAGGCTCCTACCGAGCTGACCATCCGGGACCTGGTCGTCGGCGACGGGGCCGAGGTGAAGCCGGGCATGGTGGTCAGGGTCCACTATGTCGGGGTGACCTTCGAGTCCGGGAAGGAGTTCGACGCCTCCTGGGACCGGGGCCTGCCGTTCAAGTTCGCCCTGGGCAGTGGCAAGGTCATCAAGGGCTGGGACCGGGGAGTGAGGGGGATGAAGGTCGGCGGTCGGCGCGAGATCACCGTCCCCCCGCGTCTCGGCTACGGCAATCAGTCGCCCTCGCCGTTGATCCCGGCCGGCTCGACCCTGCTCTTCGTGGTGGACCTGCTGGACTCGTATTCCAGCACGACCGGGTGGAGCAACTCCTAGCGACTCCGGCCGCTCCTCGTCCGACCGGGTGAGCAGGCACTCCTCTTCCTGCGGCCCGGCCTGAGGCGTCCCGGCCCCGCCCCGGGTCACCAGCCCGGCAGCGGGCGGACGGTGAGGATCTGCTGCGCGTGGCCCACCGGTCCGGTCAGGTCGTGCAGGACGGTGCTGGTCAGGCCCTGGCCGGTGGGGCCGAAGGTGACGGTGGTGTCCAGGCCGACCCAGTCGCCCACCGGCTGCCGGTGGAGATGAACCGTCAGGTCGACGTTGGGGAACATCCACGCGGTGGGCGGCTGTCGTACGGCGATACCGTTCGCCGTGTCCACCAGGGCGAGATACGACGCGAGCGGGCTGCTGGGCTCGCCCGCCACCAGGTCGAGCGACGTGGAGACCCAGGCGGTCGTACGGCCGGGGCCGGGCGGAGCGAGGGGCCGTACGTCGAGGGAGGCGATGTAGCCGCCGGGCCATGTCTCTGTCATCGGCCATGAGGCCAGCGAGTCGGGCGGGGCGAGCGGGACACCGGGGCCGCCGGCGACGTCGGCGGTGTCGAGGGTGACGAGCAGCCAGGCACGGGCCTGGACCACGGGGCGGCCGGCGATGCGTACGGTGGCTTCCACGAGTGCGATGGTGCGGCCCGAGCGGATGGTCGCCACCTGGATCTCGCACTCGTCGAGGGCAAGGCGTCCGAGGATGTCGTAGCTGATCCTGGCAAGGACCAGCGCGTCGCTGCCGGGGCGTCCGGCGAAGTGGTGGTCGATGGCGTGGGCCACGAGACCGCCGAGCGGGCTGAAGTGCTGCTCGTCCGGATCCCAGGCACCGCCCGCGTGGACGGTGGGTTTGTAGCGGTGCTCGTCGATGCGCTCGTAGTAGCCGACGGGGACGGTGATGCCATGGGTCAACGGACTGTTCTCCTTGTGCCGTTCAGAATGCGTTGAGCCGGACGACGCGGACGCCGATGCCGATGCCGACGGTGACGGTGACGGTGACGGGACGGGGAAGATGCCCAGGGCCTCCTGTCGCATGGGTCCATGGTCTCGCGGAAGCCATGACAGGTGATCGCGGATGGTGCCCCTGATCGTCCGGCGGCTGGAGCTGCGCAGGCCGTTCGGCACCCCGGACCGCTTCGTGCGTGTGGCGGTCGCCGGTCCGGCGGCGATGAAAACCGTCGAGCCCGGTCCCTGGTGGACCGGGCTCGACGACCGACGTCGGCGTCGGCGTCGGCGGGAGGCGGCGCACAGGTCCGTCGGGGTGGCCCGGCGCCGTCCGGCCGGTCAGCGGCCGTGTGTCGAAGCGCTGCGGTAGTCGGTGTACGTGTAGGGGTTGTCGAGGACCTTCGTCTCGGGGACGTCCGGGTTCATGCCCTTCGCCCATGCCTCCTCGCCCATGGTCGACCGCAGGTGTTCCACGGTCTGCTCGACCGTGCGCCGCACCGCGGCCAGGTCGACGCCGAGCAGCCGGTGCTCGTGCTTGACCACCCGGCCGTCGACGACCACGGTGTGCACATCGCCGCGCTGGGCCTGGAACGCCACATGGCCGTAGGGGTTGAGCAACGGGAACGAGACCGGCGAGTGGTCGTTCTTCAGCAGCACGAGGTCGGCCTTCTTGCCCGGCTCGATGCTGCCCAGGTCCTGCTCGCGGCTGAGTGCCCTGGCGCCGCCGAGAGTCGCCCACTCCACGACCTGGTCGGCACGGAGCGCGCAGTGGGTGACGGTCTCGCCGCCGGCGTGGGCTTCGAGGTGCTCGCGGGCGCGGTCCGCGCCGAGGGTGGTGCGCATGGCGGAGAACAGGTCGCCGCTCCACCACACGCTCGTGTCCATCGACAGGGAGACGGGGATGTCGTGGGAGCGGACCGCCCAGGTCGTCGGATAGCCCTGGCCGGCGCTCTGCTCGCTCTCCGTGGACACCGACACCGAGCCGCCGGTCGCTGCGATGCGGTGGTAGGAGTCGGCCGACAGGGTGGAGGCATGCACATAGACCGTCTCGGGGGTCATGAATCCGTGCTCGTGCATCAGCCGGATGCCGTCGTCGTTGGTGGCACCCCAGACGCCGGCGTGGGTGGTGACGGCGACGCCCAGGTCGCGCGCCACCTCGAAGGCGGGCTTCTCGGGGAAGGCGGGGTCGCCGGTGACGTCGAAGGCGAGTTGGAAGCCCAGCATGTCGTCGCCGGTGATGCGGCGGCGGACGAAGTCCCGGAACTCCGGTGCCGCGGTCCATTCCGCCGGGGCCTGCTGGATGTTGCCGTAGGCGAGGACGAACCGTCCGGGCACCGACCGGAGCGCGTCCACGGCCGCGTCGGCGTGGTCGACCGTCTGCAGTCCGTGTGACCAGTCGACGACCGTGGTCACACCGGCGTCCAGCGCTTCGACGGCGGCGAGGAGGTTTCCGGCGTGCACGTCCTCGGGCCGGAAGGCCCTGCCGTGTTCGAGGTAGTACCAGACGAAGTACTGGGTCAGGGTCCAGTCGGCGCCGTAACCGCGCATCGCCGTCTGCCACATGTGCCGGTGCGTGTCGATCATGCCGGGCATCACGATGCCGCCGGACGCGTCGATCTCCGTCGCGCCCTCCGGGACGGCGAGGTGCGGGCCGACCGCGGTGATCCGGTCGCCGGTCACGAGCACGTCGGTGTCGGTGAGCACCCGTCGCGCGCGGTCCATGGGCAGCACCGTGCCGCCGCGGAAGACGACGGGGCGTCCCGCCTGGAATGGGGTGGACTGGCTCATCACTGAATCTCCCACTCTGCATCGGACGAGTGTCCGTATGGCGGCTCGTTGTTGCTGTCTGATGGTCATCAGGCTGCCGATCGCTGTCAATACTGTGCGTATTCCGAGCTCCACCCGGATGTGCCGGTGAGCGTCCGCTCTACGGTCGTACCGCAGCCGTTGACGCCGGACCATGGACACAGGAGCCTGTTTTCCTGCGTAGAGTGCCCGCGGTGCACTGTCCGTGAGGCGGACATGCGCGGAGTGAAGTCGACGACGTCCAGAGGAGCCACCATGCCGCGTGAAGGAACCGGGCCCGATTTCATCGAGGCGCTGGCCCGAGGCCTGGAGGTGATCACCGCGTTCCGGCCCCGGCAGCCGGTGATGTCGTTGACCGACGTGGCGACCGCGACCGGACTGGCCAGGCCCACCGCGCGCCGGATCCTGCTCACCCTGGCCGAGCTGGGATACGTACGCCCGCAGGCCGGCGGCTTCGCCCTGACCCCGCGCGTCCTGGAACTCGGCGTCGCCTACGTCCGCTCGATGGGGCTGTGGGACGTGGCCCGTCCGCACCTGGAGTGGCTGGTCGAGCGCACGAACGAGTCCTGCTCGATCGCCCAGCTCGACGGCTCGGACATCGTCTACGTGGCACGGGTCTCGGTGCCCAAGATCGTCACCCTGGCGGTGCAGATCGGCACCCGCTTCCCCGCGCTGCCCACCTCGCTCGGCAAGGTCCTGCTGGCCGCCCTGCCGCCCGACGACGCGGCCCGGGTCCTCGCCGAGCCGAGCCGCTCCGGCCTGGACTCGGTGTGGCACCCGGACCGGGCCGAGTGGGAGGCGGAGCTGCGCGAAGTGCGCGCACGGGGATGGGCGATGACCGACGAGCAGCTGGCCAGGGGCATCCGTTCGGTGGCCGCCCCGCTGCGGGACGGCTCGGGCCGGGTCGTCGCGAGCGTCAACGTCAACGCGCATGCCGCCGAGACCTCGGTGGAGGTGCTCCTCAATGACCACCTGCCGCTGCTCCTCCAGGCCGCCGGCGAGATCAGTGTGGACTTCGCCCGCCTGGAGTCCGCACCGCACGCCGTCCGGCCGTCGGGCGTGGGCGTGAAGGCTTGACGCCTTCTCCGTCCAGGACACAGAATCGCTTTCCGGACGATCGTCCGCTGTGCGGACGAGGAGGCGAGAACGATGTCACAGAGCGCCAAGCCCGTTCGGCAGGGCACCGCGGCACCGCTTTCCGGGGTGCTGGTCGCGGACTTCTCGCGGATCCTTGCCGGGCCGTACGCCACGATGCTGCTCGCCGACCTGGGGGCCGACGTGGTCAAGGTCGAGGGACCGCACGGCGACGACACCCGGACCTGGATGCCCCCCACCCGGGGCGAGGTCTCGACCTACTACCTCGGGATCAACCGGGGGAAGCGTTCGATCGCCCTAGACCTGCGTGACGAGGACGGCGCCGAGGTCGCCCGGAGGCTCGCCCGCCGGGCGGACGTCCTGATCGAGAACCTCAAGCCCGGCGGCATGGCCAAGTACGGCCTGGACTTCGACTCGCTCCGGCGGGACAACCCCGGTCTGATCTACACGTCGATCACCGGCTTCGGTGCCGGGCCCGGCCGCCATGTCCCCGGCTACGACCTCATGGTGCAGGCCATCTCCGGGCTCATGAGCCTGACCGGCGACCCGGACGGGCCGCCCTATCGGGCCGGGATATCCGTGTTCGACGTCATGGCGGGCAATCACGCCGCGATCGGCATCCTCGCCGCGCTGCGGCACCGGGACGCCACGGGCGCGGGCCAGCTCGTCGAGGTGAACCTGCTGTCCTCGGCGCTGACCGGACTGGTCAACCACAGCTCGGCCTACGTCGCCGGCGGCACCGTCCCGTACCGGATGGGCAACGCCCACCCCAGCGTCTTCCCCTACGAGCCCCTGCCCACCGCCGACAACGACCTGATCGTGACCGCCGCCAACGACGGCCAGTTCCGCAAGCTGTGCGAGGTGCTCGGCATACCGGAGGTCGCCGACGACCCGCGGTTCGCCCGCAACGCCGACCGCACCGCCCACCGCGAACAGCTGCGGCCGTTGCTGGTCGAGAGGCTGGTGACGCGCGGCGCCACCGAATGGTTCGAGGCACTGGTGGAGGCCGGCGTACCGAGCGGACCGATCAACACCATCGACGGCGGGTTCGCCATGGCCGAGCGCTTCGGACTCGACCCGGTCGTCATCGTGGGAGAGGGGGACCGCGCGGTGCCCACCACCCGGCATCCGATCCGGTTCTCCGCCACTCCCGCCGCCTACCGGCTGCCGCCGCCGGAACTCGACGAACACGGCGAGGAGTTGCGCAAGTGGCTGTCCCGAGTCGAGGAAGCCGAATCGGGAGTCGAGGGGACCGACCATGGCTGAGCCGACACCCCGACCCGCCTACCCCACCGCGCTGGGCGCCTCCGACCTGAGGACCATCACCCTGCTCGGGCACGATCTGGCCGAGGACATCATGGGCTCGGTCGGCTTCGGTGAGCTCGCGTTCTGGCTGGCCACCCAGCGGCGGCCCACCCCCGGCGAGACACGTGTCTTCGAGGCCGTGCTCGCCGCGCTGGCCGACCACGGCTTCACCCCCACGGCCATCGTCACCCGCCTGACCTACCTCTCCGCGCCGGACTCGGTCCAGGGCGCGCTCGCCGCCGGTCTGCTCGGCGGCGGCTCCCGCTTCCTGGGTGTCACCGAGGACACCGGCCGCTTCCTGCACGACGTACTGGAGTCCCTGGACGGCGCCCTGCCCACCCACGAGGCGGGCTGGGACGAGGTCGCCCTGCGTACGGTCCAGGAGCAGCGCCAGGCCGGGAAGTTCGTCCCCGGGCTCGGGCACCACGTGCACAAGGAGGGTGATCCCCGTACGCCGCGGCTGATGCGCATCGCTCAGGAGGAGGGCGTCTTCGGGCCGCATCTGAGCCTGTTCGCCGCCATCGGCCGAGTCCACCCGGCCGTGCTGAACAGAACGCTTCCGCTCAACGGAGCGGGGGTCTGCGGCGCCGCCCTCGCGGACCTCGGTCTCCCGTTGCCGCTGCTGCGCGGCTTCGCGCTGCTGGCCCGTACCGCCGGGCTGATCGGGCAGCTCGCCGAGGAGCTGCGCCACCCGGTCGCACAGGACGTCTTCCTGTCCGTCGACCTCAACAACACCCCTGTCCCGCCGGACCCTTACGCCCCGGAACCCCTCGCACAAGGACGACGCGAGGACTGAACCCGCGACCGCGGCACCACCGCACCGCCCGCCGCCCGCCGCGCCACGCCGCAACCGCCCGCAGACCAAGGAGCCGCAACCGTGTTCGTCGACGAGGACAACATCACCGAGCTGGCCGTCCAGCGCTGGGCCACCGCGCACTCGCCGCGGCTGGGCGAACTCATGACCGCGTTCGTCCGTCACCTGCACGAGTTCGCGCGTGAGGTGCGGCTCACCGAGGCCGAGTGGATGGCCGCGATCGAGTGGCTGACCGCGGCCGGCCAGACCTGCGACGACAAGCGACAGGAGCTGATCCTCACCTCCGACGTGCTCGGACTGAGCACCCTTGTCGTGCAGTTGAACAACAGGTTCGCGCCCCAGGCGACTCCCGCCACGGTGCTCGGGCCGTTCCACGTCGACGGCTCGCCCACCGCGCCCTACGGCTTCGACATGTCGGACGGCATCGAGGGCATACCGCTGTTCTTCACCGGCAAGGTGACCGACACCGAGGGCAAGCCCCTCCCGGGCGTCGTGCTCGACGTCTGGCAGGCCGACGCCGACGGCGCCTACGAAGCCCAGCTCCCGGAGATCGACGAGGCCCGGCTTCGGGCCAAGTACCGCACCCGTGAGGACGGCACGTACTGCATCCGCACCATCGCGCCGCGCGGTTACGCCATCCCCATGGACGGCCCTGTCGGCGACCTGATGCGCAAGACGGACATCAGCCACTTCCGGCCCGCGCACGTCCACTTCCTCATCGACGAGCCCGGCTACCGGAAGCTGACCACCCACCTGTTCCAGGAGGGCGGCCAGTACCTGGAGTCCGACGTCGTCTTCGGCACCAAGGACGCGTTGATCACCCCCTTCGCCGAACGGCCGGCGGGCGCCGCTCCGGACGGCGGCACGATCGAGGTGGCGTACCTGCGGGCCGAGTACGACTTCGTCCTGCAACCCGGCTGACCGCCCGGCGGGCGCCGGGATTCCTACGCCGGTTCGCCAGGGTTCCGGGCTCCGATGCGGCCGGTGGGTGGGCAGGGGCGGTACGCATGGCGTTCATCGTGCAGCTCACTCCCTGTGCGGCGGTCGCCGAAAGCGCGGGCGATCGTTCGCCCGCGGGGCAGGTCAGGGGCGGAAGCGGTGAGCCGCCCCCGGCTTGAGGGCGAGGACGGCGTCGGCGGACAGCGAACCGAAGCTCATCGCCGAGACGTTGAGCAAGGACCTGTCGTAGGGCCTGGTGGAGTCCGGGCCGCCGATGCGGACCCGGGGTTCCTCCGCCCCGGCTCCAGGGATCGTGCGTCTCCGCGACGACGGCGAGAGAAGCGACCGCGGTTGCGATGCGCCGTGCGGGCTTTTCCCTTGCCGTTCCTCCTTGTACCGGCGATCGCCAGTACGAAAAGTGTTGATCTGGAGGGATACCCGCACCTCGCGTGATCTGGTGACCTGGTCGGCCGCTCGATCGCCACCCGGGTCAGCTCGACCCGTGAGTTGATGCCGAGCTTGGTGAAGATGTGCTTCATATGGGTGCTGACGGTGTGCACGGACACGTAAGAGCCGGTCGGCGATGGCCCGGTTGGTCAGGCCCTCGACGACCAGCGGGATGAGTTTCCGCTCGGATTCGGTCAGGTTCGCCCACCCCTGGGGGCCGACCGTGTGGGTGCGCACGGGGGCCGTACGCACACCGAGCCGGCTCAGCCGTCCTCTGATCCTCTCCTGGTCGTGTCCGGCGCCACAGTCCGATGCCAGGCGGCCCGCTTCTTCGAAGTACCGGATCGCCGACGCGGTGTCGCCCGCTTCCGTCATCAGCTCGGCGAGGTCCTCACAGGCCGCCGCCGGCGCCAGCGGTCTGCCGGTGTTCCGGTAGCCGGTGACGGCGGACGCCAGCGCGCCGGAGTCGTGGTGCAGCAGGCCGTCCAGGTGGGCGTGGACGGCCCCGATGATCTGCCGGCTGCCGTCCTGCTCGGCCAGGTCGAGCAGTGCGTCCGACACGGTCCGGGCGAGGGCCGCGTCCCCGCCGCGGAGGGCGATGCGTACGATCTCGGGCCAGTGGGACGGGGGCAGCGCCAGCAGGCGCGCGGGTTCGTGACGCGCGAAGCTCTCCGCCAGTACCGCCGCCGCGCCGGATTCGCGCTCGGCGTCCGCCAGGCAGGCGCGGGCCAGTGACACCCAGGGGCCGTACCGCTGGGTGAGCGCGCCGGAGCCGGTGTCCGCGGTGCCGAGGTGCTCCTTGGTCCTGGCGAGGAAGCCGCGTCTGATCTCCACCAGCGCCAGGATCGCGCGGGCCTGCGGATTCGGCAGGGTGATCTCGAGTTCGTCCGCCACCGTCAGACTGGCCTCGGCCTCCACCGCCGCGTCGTCCAGCGCGCCCTGTTCGAGGAGCGCGCATACGCGGGCGGCGTGCCAGTGGGGCAGCGACCAGCCCAGGCCCAGCGCCTCCGCCGCCACCCTCTGCATCGGCGTCGGCCAAGGACTCGCCCTCGTTCTCCAACGCTGACGCGATTCCTTGGCATCGCCGCCGGTACCGGCCTCAAGCCCGCCGTCGGCTGGCCCGAGGGCGCAGGCAATGGCATGTCTTGACAGCACAGAGGCGGGTATCCAGGATGAGAAAATATGGAAACTAACTCAGTTTCAAAAGTTTCCGAGGGTGGCGAGCGGCGTGTCGATGTGATCGTGGAGGCGGCCGGTCGGCTGTTCTTCGCGCCGGGCCTCGCGCCCGTGAGCATGGACGAACTCGCTCGCGAGCTCGGGATGAGCAAGAAGACGATCTATCGCCACTTCCCGGACAAGCGCAGCCTGCTGGCCGCGGTGCTGGACCGGCAGTTCGCGGCGGTGGAGGACACGCTGCTGGCCGCGGCCGAGGACACGGAAGGGCAGCCCTTCGATGTGCGGGTCCAGCGATTCCTGGTCGCCGCGGGCACCGAGCTCGGCCGGATCGGCGCGGCCCAGCTCGCCACCGGACGCGGCGGCGACGCGATGCTGCGCCAGTACGTGGAGCAGCGTGTCGACACGGTGATCTACCGGCGCATCGACGAACTGTTCCGCCTCGGGCACCGGGAGGGGCTGCTGCTCGCGCCTCCCGAACTGCTCTTCGAGATCACCCGCGGCGCGCTGGAGCGCCTGTTCACCTCCCGGTTGCCGCACGATCTGGACTGGACCGCGGCTGAACTGCTGCGGGCCACCGTCGACACGGTGCTCTACGGAGCGATCCGCCCCACCCGCACCGGCGGCGAGGACGTTCGACTCGGGGCGGCCATTCCGGCAGCCCGTGACGATGACAAGGAGGTGAACCCATGACCGGGACAGCCGGCAGGGTGGCCCTGGTGACAGGGGCCAGCAGCGGAATCGGCGCGGCCACCGCACGTGTTCTCGCCGGGCGAGGCATGCGCGTGGTGGTCAACTACCTCAGCAGCACCAAGGCGGCCGAGGAACTCGTGGCCGACATCGAGGCCGCCGGCGGCATGGCCATGGCCGTACCGGCCGACGTCCGCGACGCGGCGGCGGTCGACGCCATGGTCGAGCAGGTCCAGGGCGCGTGGGGCGGCGTCGACGTGCTCGTGCACAACGCGCTCATCCCGTACGCGGTCAAGTCGTTCCAGGACATGACCTGGGAGGAACTGGGCGGCAAACTCGACGCCGAGATGCACGCGGCGTACGCGGTCACCAAGGCCGTCCTGCCCCACATGACCGAACGGGGCTCGGGCCGGATCATCTACCTCGGCACCGGCCTCAGCCGCCGGCCCCGGGCGGGCATGATCGCTCTGGGCACGGCCAAGGCGGCGCTGGAGCAGTTCGCCAGGTACCTCGCCCAGGAACTGGGGCCGCAGGGCGTCACGGTCAACGTCGTCTCGCCCGGACCGGTGGAGTCCCGTACCGCCGATGACGTGCTCGACGACGCGACGAGGCAGCGGCAGGTGGCCGCCACTCCCCTGGCGCGCCTGGCACACCCGGCCGATGTCGCCCTGGCGGTCGCCTTCTACGCCGACGAGGACAACGCGTTCATGACCGGCACCACCGCCGCGGTCAACGGCGGAATGGCCATGTACTGACGGTTCGCCGTCGCTGCGTCCGTGCCCGTCACGGGCGGGTGCCGGTGACACGAGCAAGGGAACGTATTCATGCACATGATCGATCTTGCCTACGTCGGGCGGGGCCTGCACGAGGAACTGGCCGCGTACATCGCCGACCAGGAGGACCTCTACGCCGACGAGGGCGTCCATGTCGCGCTGCGCGACGGCTGTACCTGGGGCGACGAGCGACTGCGCGGCGGCGCCACCATCGGGCTCGGCCGGGCACTGCTGTCCCGGCTGACCGACGGCACTCCCTGGGTCGGACTGACGGTCAACACCCATCGCCCGCTGTTCTGGTTCCTTGCCCGCCCCGGTCTGAACTCCCTGGCCGACCTGGCCGGCCGGCGGCTGGCGGTACACGCCCCGCACACGGCCCCCGGGTGCTTCGCCCGGATCGTGCTGCGCAGGGCCGGTCTCGATCCGGACCGGGACATCCGGACGATCGTCCGGGCTCCCGGTGACTACGGCATGGACCTGCGCCGGCTCCGCACCGGCGAGATCGACGCCGCGCTGGTCGGCAGCACCATGGCGCCGGAGGCGGTGGCCGCCGAGCACGGCTGGCAGGTGCTGGCCTGGGTGGGCGACCACTTCCGGATCCCCACCGTGGGCCTGGCCGTCGACACCACCTGCACCGACCCGGACGACCCGGCGGTGCAGGCCGTGCTGCGGGCGCACCGGCGGGCCCTGAAGGTGATCCACGAGGACCCCGACACCACGGTGCGCCACATGCAGACGTTCCTCGGCGGACACACCCCGGACGAGATCAGAGCGCACTACGACACGTTCATCGCACCGCACTACACCACCGACGGCCAGGCGGACCTCGCGGTCGGGGAGGCCGCGATCACCGCGGTCGCCGCCGAACTCGGCGTGCCCGCCGCCGTCACCGCGGCCGAGTTCTATCGCACCGCGCCCTAGGGACGGCCCCCTCTCGGACCGTGTGCGTCCGTCGGCGCCGCCGAGCGCGGAACGGGCCGGGGATCCGCCCCACGACCGGACTCACCGCAGAGAGTGACACCCGGAGCGCGGCTGACCAGGGTGCCCCCGAGAGCCGCCTCCCGCGAGGAGGGTCCGTCTCGCGGGAACGGGGGTGCGCGCGACCAGCGTCACCGTCACCAGGGACATCGGCGGCGGCGAAGCCCGGTTCGACCCGGCCGTGCTTGCCCGAAGTGACATCTCCGAGCCGGGCCCGAACGGCCTGTGCTCGCAGGATGTCTCCGGGGCGTCAGGCGCCCTTGTCGTCAGGCGCCCTTGTCGTCGGCCGCGGTGTGCGTGGTGCGGAAGCGTGCCCGGTAGGCCCCCGGTGTGACGCCGAGGTTGCGTGTGAAGGCCCGGCGCAGCGACTCCGCCGAGCCGAAGCCGGTGCGCCGCGCCACCGTGGCCATGGGGTCGTCGCTCCCCTCCAGCATCGCCTGGGCGGCCTCCATACGGACCTGCTCCACGTAGCGGGCCGGGGTCGTGGCCATCTCGTCGTGGAAGAGCCGCGTCATGTGACGGGGGCTCACACCCGCCCGGCGCGCCATGGCGGCAAGGGTGTGCGGGGCAGACGGATCTTCGGCGACCGCGTCCAGGACCCGGCGCAGCATCTCCTGTCTCGCGCGTGGAGTGTGGGTGCGGACGCTGAACTGCGACTGGCCTCCCGGCCGTTGCATGAAGACGACCATGTCCTTGGCCACGGCGCGGGCGACATCGGCGCCGAGGTGCTCCTCGACCAGGGCGAGCGAGAGGTCGATGCCCGAACTGACGCCCGCGGAGGTCATGATGTGGCCGTCGCGTACGAACAGGGCATCGGCTTCCACGGTCACCTGCGGGTAGCGCAGGGCGAGTTGGTCGGCGAAGCGCCAGTGCGTGGTGGCCCTGCGTCCGTCGAGCAGCCCGGCCGCGGCGAGAAGGAAGGCGCCGGTGCAGATGGACGCGGTACGGCAGCTGTGTGCGTCGAGCGCCTTCACGGCGTCCAGCAGGGCGTCGTCCTTCATGAGGGAGGGCCACTCGGGGCCACCGGGGATGACGACCACGTCACCGGCCTCCTGCACCTGCGCGGCAGCCAGATCGACGTGCAGTCCGGTGCCGGCCGCGGTGACCACGTCGGCGCCGTCCGGGGAGACCATGCGGACGCGGAAACGACCGCCGAACTCGTTGGCCGTCGCGAACACCTCGATCGGACCGGTGACATCGAGCAGTCGTACGCCGGGGAAGACCAGCACGGTCACCAGCAGCGGCTTCCTGCCTGACGGCATGTCCTTCATCGTGCGCCTCCCGGAGGGACCGGCTCCCACCCTAGGCTTCACGGGTTTGATTTTCAAACCCGAGGTGGGGCGTCACGACGGTGCCACCCGCCCGGTGTCGCGATGTCCTGGTGTGAGGGTGTCATGGCGCGCGCTGTTCTGTGGCGGAAGCCGGGCCGCGCCATAGCGTCGCAGGCACAGACGGGCCGACGGTCCCTGCCGTGTCCCCGTGCGCTGCCGGGTGCGGTCCGGCCGGTCGGCCGGTCACCGTCACCAGTGGTGGGCGGTGGCGAATCCGACACGACAAGGGAAGGCACCGCGCACCGTGGCACCCCACTCCAGTACCAGCCGGCCGATCCTGTCCCAGGGCGACCCGGTTCCGAGCCGGTCCGTACATGCCCGTGACCGCCCGGCCGGGGCGCACGGCAGGCGACGGGGCGATCTCGCTCCCAGCTGGTTCGCGGCCGTCATGGGCAGCGGAATCGTGGCGGCCGCGGCCGCCACCCTGCCCCGCGGATTCCCCGGGCTCGGCGGGGCCGCCACCGCGGTCTGGGCGGGGGCCGCGCTGCTGCTGGCCGTGCTGGCCGGCAACTACGTCGCGCAGCAAAGGCTCCGGGTGCATGCCGGTGATCCGGTACTGGCCCAGTTCTTCGGGGCGCCGCCGATGGCGCTGCTCACCGTCGGTGCCGGGACACTGCTGCTCGGCCGACGGCTGATCGGGGAGCGGGCGGCGGTGGACGTGGACTGGGTGCTGTGGTCGGCCGGTACGGTGCTGGGCCTCGCCACCGCCTGCACGGTCCCGTACCTGATGGTCACGCGGCACCGTTTCACCCCGGACGCGGCGTTCGGCGGCTGGCTGCTGCCGGTGGTACCGCCGCTGGTCTCCGCCGCGACGGGCGCGCTGCTCGTCCCGCGGGCACCGGCCGGACAGGTACGGCTGGCCCTGGTGCTGAGCTGCTACGCGATGCTCGGCCTCGGACTGGTCGCGGTCCTGCTGGTGCTGGCCATGGTGTACAGCCGACTGGTGCATCACGAGGCGCCCGGCGGTGCGGTGGTGCCCACGGTGTGGATCGGGGTGGGGGCGCTGGACCAGGCGGTCACGGCGCTGGGCACGTTGGCCACGGCGGCACCGAGCGCGCTGCCCGCCCCGTACGCGCGCGGGACCGCGGTCGCGGCGCTCCTGGGCGGGCTCGGGATCTGGGGCTTCGCCCTGCTGTGGCTGGTACTGGCCACGGCGCTGACCGTGCGGGAGGTCCGCAGGGGGCTGCCCTTCGCACCCACCTGGTGGTCCTTCATCTTCCCCCTCGGCGCCGCCGTCACCGGCACCAGCGCGCTCGCCACCCGGACCGGCTCGCAGCTGTTCGTCTGGACTGCCGTCGTCCTGTACGTCCTGCTCGTCGCCGCCTGGGCGGTGGTCGCCTGGCACTCCCTGCGCCACGTGGCTGTCCGGCGGCGTGGGCGCTGACGTACGTGCCGGGACCGGCATCTACGGCGAAGGCGGAGGCGGAGGCGGTGCCGAGGCCGCGCTCCGCGGGCGGGCCGCGGGTCCCGTCCCGGCAGCGGAGCCATGGGCGGTGCTGCGGCGGGGCCGGAGCCTGGCGGCCACCATGGCGGCGAACACCACGGCCCAGAACGCCGCGGCGACCCAGGCCTCCCAGCGGCCCGCATCCGTCAGCCACGAGGTTCCGGTCGCGCGTCCCAGCTCGTGCGTGGTGACCGCGTACATACCGACCGGGAAGACGAGGTTCCACCAGCCGAGCTCGTAGCGCAGCGGAATGCGGCGCAGTGCGTGCCGCCACACGCCCAGCGCCAGCAGGAGCGGGATCAGCCAGCTGGAGAACGACCACAGGACGACGGACGACCCGACGACAAGGGGGCGGGACAGCATCGTGCTGCCCGGCGGAAGTGCGATCAGCCGCACACCGGCGAGCACGGCGATCGCCGCCGCCCCCATGAAGATCCAGACGGATGTCATGAGGCCTTCCGGCTGCACCGGCCGGGCCAGCAGCCGGGTCAGGACGATGGCCGCGACCAGCAGGTACTGCATCAGCCCGACACCCCAGCACACCACCGCCAGCACGGGCAGCAGGTGCCCCTGGGTCACCCGGGCCAGCGAGGCCGCCGCGACCGCCACCGACTCCGATCCCACCGCCCACAGGAACCAGGTGCCGTTCACCTGGTCGAGCGAGGGACCTCGCTTCAAAGTGGTGATCAGCGCGAGCGGAACACCGTAGTCCAGCAGCAGCCACCCCAGCGTCCCGAAGGCCAGGAACGCCCCGGCGACGGCGGTGTGGCCGTCCGGCACGAGACGCGCGGCCAGCACGTTGGCGGAGATGGCCAGGGTGAGGAAGGCGAAGCCGCGCGGCCCGACGAGGTCCGCGACGAACCGCTCGCGGCGGCGCAGCAGCCGCCAGCCGTAGGCGGGCACCAGCAGCGCGAAGCCGACGAGGGCCACCCACAGCAGTACGGCGGAGGCGGTTCCGGCGCCGATGACGTACAGGGCCGTGGAGACGATGCCGGTACCCATGACGAATGCGAGCGCGCCCGCGTTGAGGTCGGTCACGGCGGCGGAGACGGCGGCCCGCTGTCCGGGCGGGCGGGAACTTCTGTGCTCGGCCGGGCCGGAACCGCTGTGTCCGGGCTCGGGAGGCACGGCAACCGGACGCTGTTCGTCGCGAGGGCCCGGTTCGGTGAGCCATTCGGCGAGGACGGCGGCGTGGCTGTGGCCCGTGTCCTGAGTGGCGGTCAGCAGGGTGAGGCTGCGGTGCTCGGCCAGACTTCGCAGCCGGGCGGCCGCGTGCCGGTGCCGTTGATCGCCGAGTTCGGTGAGGTAGCGGCGGCGGAACTCGTCGAACTGCAGCGGGTTGCGGCCGTACCAGCGCTGGAGTTCGGCGGAGGGTGCGACCTCCCGGAGCCACTCGTCGAGCGCCGCGCCCTGTCGGCGCATGCCGTCCGGCCAGATCCGGTCGACCAGCACCCGCTTGTCGACCCGGCGTGCCTCGGCAGGCGTCTGCTCACCGATCCTGCGGCAGGTGATCTCGGCCATGGCGCATCCTCCGGCCGCTCTCGCGATGGCAGCATTTTACGTGTCCGCGCATTTCACTGCGTTTCGGGCGTCGGGACTCAGGCCGGCTGTCGTGTGCCGGCCGGCGGAGCCGACCTGACCGTCGGCGGCCGCATGGACCGCCCCGGCGGCGGGTCACGTCCATATCCGAGTGCCTCAGGGCCGTTTCTCGGGCCATGGGGTGACGTGAGGCGAGCGCTGCAACGGTGGGGTGCGGGATCCCGCGCCCCCGAACCTCTACAGGAGGCAGCGGCTTGGCGGAGAACTGGGCGGTCCCGGACGTGGCCGGGGCCGATCACGAGCAGTTGCGGGCGTTCGACGAGCCGGAGGCGGTGTCGCCAGGGCGGCCCGCCCTGCGCGAGCACTTCTTCGACCGGCGCGCCCTGGAGGTCGCTCCGGAACTGCTGGGGGCTCTCGTGGTCTCGCGCTCACGGCGCGGCGTGACGGTCGTGCGGATCACCGAGGTGGAGGCGTACGAGGGGCCGGACACGATCCACCGTCGCCGGAGTGGACGGCGCCACCGGGGAGGACGCCGCCATCGCCACCAGCATGAACAACGCCTCCATGCAGATCGGCAGCGCCATCGGGCTGGCCGCCCTGGTCTCCCTGGGCACCGACCACGCCGCCGCGCTCCAGCACGCGGGCGCCGACCCGATGACGGCCGCCGCGCACGGAGACGCCTTCAGCTTCGCCATCGCGGCCGGCGTGACGGCCTTCGGCGCGTTCCTCGGCTTCGTCGGGATCCGCCCGGCACCGGCCGAGACTCCGACGATGCCGGCCGACACCCGGCAACGCGTGGTCTGACCCGCAGGGGCGGCGGCGTCGTCCCGGCCATGAAAACGGCGCCCGCCCTTCTCATGGCCGGGACGACGCCGGTCCCACCACACCGCGCCCCCACGCCCCTGGCTTCCGCGCACCCGCGCCCCCGCGCACGCGGGAACTTCGGACAACCACCTGGGCCGTACGCACAGACAGGACGACACACATGACCGCGAACAACCATCTCGGCTCCTTCGAGCCACGACTCGTCGTCATCCCGTGCGGCAGCCGCAAACTGGGCTCGCCCGCACGCTCGGCAGACATGTACGTCGGCTCCTATCACCGGGCATGCCGCAAGGCGGCCGACGCGCTGCGACCCGACCGGCTGCTCATTCTCTCCGCGCGCCACGGGCTCCTCGACCTCGACGACGTCATCGAGCCGTACGACACACCCCATGGCGCGGCCGACGCGGTGACGAGCCAGGTCCTTCTGGAGCAGGCGACCCTGCGTGACATCGTCGGCCTCGACCCGGTGGTGGCCCTCGGCGGTGCACGACACGTCAGCCTCGTACGCTCCGTCTGGCCGCACGTCCGGACGCCGTTGGCCGGAGCCCGCGGCATGGGCGAGCAAATGGCCCGGCTCGCGGCCATGCGCGAGGGACGGGACCACATCTGACATGACGCCACCTGCGCGGCCGCCGGGCCGCCAGACCTCGGCACCCGACGCGGCGCGGCCGTCCCTCGCGCGGCCCGCTCGTCGACCGGTTCGGCGGCCCTCGGCCCGCGCAGGGGTGGGCGGTCGGGCACGCCGCTCGTCGGCTGTCACCAGGTCTGCTCGCCGGCGCGTACGAGGACCTCGTTGACGGCGACCCGGCGGTCCCGGGTGACGATGTAGGACACGGCGTCGGCGATGTCCTCGGGGCGCAGCAGTTCCATGCCCTCGATCTGGCGCTCGACGGCCTGCCGCACACCGTCGCGGAGGTGTGTGCCGAGCTCGGTGTCCACCGTGCCGGGCTCTACCACGCTCACCCGCACACGCTTGTGCATGACCTCCTGCCGCAGGGCCTCGGTGAACCCGTTGACGCCGAACTTCGTCAGGTTGTAGACGGCCGTGCCGGGCCGTGCGACCCGGCCGGCCGTGGAGCTGATGTTGACCAGGTCGGCAACGCGTCGCGGCGGGTCCTCCGCGGCGCGCAGGAGATGGGGCAGCGCGGCGTGGGTGATGTGGAGGAGCCCCTGGACGTTGACCCCGATCATCCGCTCCCACTCCTCGATCGGCGAGTCCGCGAACTGCCCGACGCCCATGAAGCCCGCGTTGTTGACGACGGTGTCCAGCCGGCCGAGCCGGGCCACCACCGTGCCCACCGCGGCGGCGGCCTGCCGCTGGTCGGTGATGTCCGCCTCCACCACGAGTGCCGTGCCCCCGTCGGCCCGGATCTTGTCGGCGAGCTGCTCCAGCCGCTCACGGCGCCGTCCCAGGACGGCGACCGCGGCGCCCTCGGCGGCGAGGCTTCGGGCCGTCGCCTCGCCGATCCCGCTGCTCGCGCCGGTCACGAGCGCCACGGTGCTGCTGAGTCGTGCGGTCATGTTTCCTTCTCCCTGTGGTGTGGTCGCGGCCGCTGACCGGCCGCTGGTCGTAGGGGTCCCGCCCGGCTCCGTCCCGCCCGTCCCTTCACGAGGAGGTCCCGGATGCGCCGGCGACCGATATGCGGCGCGAGCCGTACGGCAACGCCCGGTCGGCCTGTGCTGTGCGGTACGTGGACGGGGCTGCCCGTCGGTGTCGGCGCCGTGGACGAAGCGGGTCCCGGGCCGGCGGGAGGGCAACGGCGTGGCCGTCGCGGCCGGCACGAGTGCCCGGATCCGGCCGACGCCGACACCGACGCCGACGCCGACGTCGACACCGACACCGACACCGACACCGACACCGACACCGACGTCGGCTCCACCGCCGTTGACCGGCACCGTCACGTCGTCGCAGAAGGGTTTCCTTCCCTCCGCGGTGGTCACTGCGGACGACCGTGCGTGACCGCTCGCCCGGCGGCGGCAGGCACGGTAGCCTCACAACCGGAACCAGTTCCGGTTACATCGGAACGATAAGCGGAACCGGTTCCGTTTGCAAGCGCGAGGGAAGGGAGCCGGAATTGGCCACCGACGACGAGGGCGACACCGGGCAGCGGCACAGGCCGCTGCGAGCCGACGCGCAGCGGAACGAGGACCGGCTGCTGCGGGCCGCGGCGGCCGCGTTCGCGCGCGAGGGAGCGGACGCCTCGGTCAAGGACATCGCCCGCGAGGCCGGGGTCGGCGTGGGCACGCTCTACCGCCGCTTCCCCTCCAAAGAACTGCTGATCGAGGCGACGTACCGGCACGAGGTACGGATCCTGTGCGAGGCGGCCCCCGAACTCGCGGCCGCCCTCCCCCCGGAGGAGGCGCTGCGGACGTGGATGGAGCGCTTCGTCGACTTCATGACCACCAAGCACGGCATGGCCGACGCGCTGCGCGTGGTGCTGACCGACGACGATGAGCGGCAGCAGACCCGCGCCCACCTCGCCGCGGCGGTAGGCCGGCTTCTCACCGCCGGAGACAGCGAGGGCGCGGTCCGGCCGCAGGCGAAAGCGCACGATGTCCTGATGGCGCTCGGCGGGATCAGCGTCATGGCGGACACCGAGCGCCGACCGGACCTCACGGCGCCACTCATCGACCTGCTGCTGCACGGCATCCTGACGAACTGAAGGTTCACGGCGGCCGGCCGCCCCGGAGCCGTCCGGCACCCCTGGTGACCGAGCCCGCGCCCCAGTCGGATTGAAACCGTTCAACTCGTCCGCCGCCGCCCCCCGGCCCCGCAGGCGCCTCGACGCCGCGAACTGACCACGCGAGAAAAACCCTTGCACGACGATTGACCCCCGCCTCGCCCGGCTCTACGTTTTCCACGCCTCTTCGTTCTGAATCGATTCATTACCATCCCCGTGCGTGAGGAGCCGTAGTGATCAGCAGGAGGAACATTCTCGCGACCGCCGCCGCCACCGTCATGGCGGCGGCGGTCGACGGTGGGTCGGCGGTGGCCGTGCCCGGGTCCGGACCGGTGCGGAGCCAGGCGCGGGGCGCCGGACCGCGCATCGCCGGGCCGAGCGTGGAGTACGTCCGGCACCCTCTCGGCCTCGACGCCCAGCACCCCCGCCTCAGCTGGCCGTTGACCGCCGACGGGACGGATGTGCGGCAGAGCGCCTACCAGGTCCGGGTCGCCACCAGCAGGTCCGCACTGGCGCGTCCGGACGTCTGGGACAGCGGAAGGGTCACGTCCGCCGAGTCCGCGCTGGTGCCGTACGCCGGCCCCGCCCTGAAGCCCCGCACCCGGTATCACTGGTCCGTGCGGGTGTGGGACGGCGACGGCCGGGCCTCCGGCTGGAGCGAGCCCTCGTGGTGGGAGACCGGGCTCATGGACACCGGCCAGTGGACCGCCGACTGGATCTCCGCCCCGGCGAGCCTCACCGACGCGCCGTCCTTCGCGGGCGGTTCGTGGATCTGGTTTCCCGAGGGCGACCCGACGAGCAGCGTGCCGGCCGCCACCCGCTGGTTCCGCGGTGGCGCCGAACTGCCCGCCGGGATCACGGCGGCGACGCTCGCCATCACCGCCGACAACGTCTACACCGTCTCCGTGAACGGGGTCGAGGTGGCCCACACCGACCTCGACACCGACAACGAGGACTGGCGCCGCCCGGCCGTCATCGACGTACTGGACCAGGTGCGCGCGGGAGACAACGTTGTCGCCGTCTCCGCCACCAATGCGACCGTGGGCCCGGCCGGGCTCCTCGCCGTCCTCGTGGTCCGTACCGCCACCGGTGAGCGGAAGGTGTTCACGGACGCCTCCTGGCGGGCCGTCGACCAGCAACCCGCCGACGGCTGGACGGAGTCGGGCTTCGACGACAGCGACTGGCCGGCGGCCAGGGTGGCGGCGGCCTGGGGCGGCGGCCCCTGGGGGCAGGTCGTTCCGGTGTCGTACGCCGTCACCCAACTGCGCCGCGAGTTCCGGCTGCCGCGCAGGAAGGTGGCCCGCGCCCGTCTGTACGCGACCGCGCTCGGTCTGTACGAGGCCCATCTCAACGGCAGCCGGGTGGGCACCGACCAACTCGCCCCGGGCTGGACCGACTACCGCACCCGGGTGCAGTACCAGACGTATGACGTCACCGACCTGCTGAGACCGGGCGCCAACGCGCTGGGCGCCTACCTCGCTCCCGGCTGGTACGCGGGCAACGTGGGCATGTTCGGACCCGGTCAGTACGGCTCGCACCCGGCGCTCCTCGCCCAGTTGGAGGTCGTGTACGCGGACGGGACCAGTGAGCGCGTCACCTCGGGCACCGACTGGCGGGCCGCCGCCGGGCCGATCGTCGCCGCCGACCTGCTGAACGGCGAGACGTACGACGCGCGCAGGGAGACCCCCGGCTGGACCTCGCCCGGCTTCGACGACGGGAGCTGGCTCGTGGTACGGGACGAGGGCGACATCGGGCCGGGCCTGATCGTCGCCCAGGTGGACGGACCGGTGCGCGTGGAACGGGAGTTGACGCCGAAGGCGGTGACCCGGCCCAAGCCCGGCGTCCACGTGTTCGACCTGGGGCAGAACATGGTCGGCTCGGTGCGGCTGCGGGTCTCCGGCGATGCCGGGACGACCGTCCGGTTGCGGCACGCCGAAGTGCTCAACCCCGACGGCACCGTCTACACCGCCAACCTCCGCAGCGCGGCGGCGACGGACACGTACACCCTCGGGGGCCGGGGCGAGGAGATCTACGAACCCCGATTCACCTCCCACGGGTTCCGGTACGTCGAGGTGACCGGGTTCCCCGGCACGCCCACCGCGAGGGCGGTCACCGGGCGGGTCATGCACACGGACGCCCCCTTCACCCTCGACTTCGAGACCGACGTGCCGATGCTGAACCAGCTGCACCACAACATCACCTGGGGGCAGCGCGGCAACTTCCTCTCCGTACCGACCGACACCCCGGCGCGCGACGAACGGCTGGGCTGGACCGGCGACATCAACGTCTTCTCGCCGACCGCCGCCTACACCATGGAGTCGGCGAGGTTCCTGTCCAAGTGGCTCGTCGACCTGCGGGACTCGCGGACCTCGGCGGGCGCCTTCACGGACGTGGCACCGGCGGTCGGCACCCTCGGCAGCGGTACGGCGGGCTGGGGCGACGCCGGTGTCACGGTCCCCTGGGCCCTCTACCAGGCCTACGGCGACCGGCAGGTGCTCGCCGACGCCTGGCCGTCCGTCCAGGCCTGGCTCACCTACCTGGAGCAGCACAGCGACGGACTGCTGCGCCCGGCCGAGGGCTACGGCGACTGGCTGAACGTCGACGACGACACCCCCAAGGACGTCATCGCCACCGCCTACTTCGCGCACGGCGCCGACCTCGCGGCCCGGATGGCCGGGGAGCTCGGCGAGGACCCCACGCCGTACAGCGGCCTCTTCGGGCGGATCCGAACGGCCTTCCAGAACGCCTACGTCACCTCCGACGGCCGGGTACGGGGCGACACGCAGACGGCGTATGTCCTCGCCCTGTCGATGGACCTGCTGCCGGACGCCTCCCGCAAGGCGGCGGCCGACCGGCTGGTGGCGCTGATCGAAGGCCGGGACTGGCACCTGTCCACCGGGTTCCTCGGCACCCCCCGGCTGCTGCCCGTCCTCACCGACACGGGACACACCGACGTCGCCTACCGTCTGCTGCAGCAGCGTTCGTACCCCGGTTGGGGCTACCAGATCGACCGGGGCTCCACCACGATGTGGGAGCGCTGGGACTCCATCCGGCCCGACGGCAGCTTCCAGGACCCGGGCATGAACTCCTTCAACCACTATGCCTACGGCTCGGTGGGCGAGTGGATGTACGCGAACATCGCCGGCATCGCGGCGGGCCGGCCCGGCTACCGCGAGATCGTCGTCCGGCCCCGTCCGGGCGGCTCCGTCACCACCGCCCGCGCCACCTTCACCTCGGTCCACGGTCCCGTCTCCACCCGGTGGCGGCTGCGGTCCGGCCGCTTCACCCTGACCTGCCAGGTGCCGCCCAACACGACCGCCGAGGTCTGGATCCCGGCCTCCGGCCCGGCGGCGGTCACCCACGGCCACGGCACGTTCCTGCGCCGGGAGGACGGCTGCGCGGTGTACCGCGTGGGCTCCGGCACCCACGAGTTCACCGCCTAGACCGTACGCCCGTCCGGGCACGGAACCCCTTCTCCCGCGGGCCCGTGCCCGGTGCCGGGAAGCCGGCGAAGAGACCGACGCGTCCCGGCCCGGCTCCCGGCGGGCGCGGAGCCGCCCTTCCCAGCACCGTTTGACAAAGCGGAACACTGTCCCGAATATAAACGGAGCACTGTCCCGCTTCGGTCCTGGCCGAGGCCGGCCCGCGCCTGCGCACCCGCCACCACCCAGCCGGGACCGGCGGCCGCGCAGGCTCCAGAAGGGAATCCCTCTCGTGAGTTCTTCCACCGACACCGATGCCACCTCCGGCTCGCCCGTTCCCGTCCTGTCGTACAGCCCGGTGGTTCTGGCCGTGCCCGGACGCCCCGTCGACCTCCAGGTCCGCGTCTCGGTGCCCGCCACCGGCACCAGGCTGCCCGTCCTCCTGCTCTCGCACGGTCACGGCGGCTCCAACAACCTCTCCTCGCTGAACGGGTACGCCCCCCTCGCCAACCTCTGGGCCGCCGCCGGATTCGCCGTCGTCCAGCCGACCCACCTCAGCTCCCGGACCTTGAGCCACCGGCTCGCGAACGCTCCGGGAGCCCCCTTCTTCTGGCGCTCACGCGCCGAGGACATGAGCCACGTCCTCGACCGGCTCGACGCGTTGGAGATGACCGTGCCCCAGCTCGCCGGGCGCCTCGACCACGACAGGATCGCGGTCGCCGGGCACTCCCTCGGCGGCCACACCGCGAGCCTCCTGCTGGGCGCCCGGACCACCGACCCCGACACCGGAGCGGAACTGGACCTGCGCGAGCCCCGGATCAAGGCGGGCGTGCTGCTGGCCGCACCCGGCAGGGGCGGCGACGTCCTCAACGGACCGATGGCCGAGATGGTGTCGTTCTTCGACACCACCGACTTCGCCACGATGACCACGCCCACCCTGGTGGTCGCCGGCGACAAGGACGACTCCTCGCACTTCACCGACATCGGCCCCGACTGGCACGCCGACCCCTACCGCCTCGCCCCCGCCCCCAAGACCCTGCTCACCCTGTTCGGCGCCGAGCACCTGCTCGGCGGGATCTCCGGATACGACGCCGACGAAACCACCGACGAGAACCCGCAGCGGGTCGCCGCCCTCGGGCGGCTCACCTCCGCCTACCTGCGCACCCAGCTCTCGCCCGGCGACCACTCCTGGCAGGCGGCCTGCGAGGACCTGACGACCGGGACGGATCCGGCCGGACGAGTCGAGTTCAAGTAGGCGCCCGCCACGGGGCGCCTCCCGGCGAGGGCGCCGACCGGAAGGCACCAGGCTCCCGAAGAGTCGCCGGTGCGCACTCCTTGTCGCCCTCACCGCGGGAATCTAGACTCCGACCATGAACTGAAGTCGGTTCAGTCCTGGATCCGCGGCGGAAGGGAGCGAACCATGGACGGTTCCCTCAAGGGCAAGGTCGCTCTCGTCACCGGCGCGGGCCGGGGCATCGGCCGGGCCATCGCGGTGGAGCTGGCCCGGCAGGGCACCTCGGCCGTGGCCGTCGCCGACCTGGACGAAACGGCGGTCGAGGAGACCGCAGACCTGGTGCGTGCCGAGGGGGCGAAGGCCGAGGCCGTCGGCTGCGATCTGCGGGTGCGCGACGACATCGAGGCCATGGTGACACGGTGTGCGGAACGCTTCGGCGGCCTCGATGTGCTGGTCAACAACGCGGGAGTGATCGACACCGCGTTCACGACCGGCCACGACCACGGTGTCGGTTCGCTTCCCGAGGAGGTGTGGGACGCCGTCTACGAGGTCAACCTCAAGGCCGTCTGGCTGACGACCAGGTTCGCGGCACCGTACCTCCGCCGCTCCACCCGCGGCCCGGCCATCGTCAACGCCGCCTCCGTCTCCGGCCTGGTCGGCTTCCCCAACTGCCCCGCCTACGGCGTCACCAAGGCCGGTGTCATCCATCTGACCAAGGTCACCGCGGTCGACCTGGCCCCGGTGCGCTGCAACTGTTTCTGCCCCGGCGTCATCGACACACAGCTGACGCAGGAGTACTTCGCCGCGGCGGAGGATCGCGAGGCGATGGCACGGGAACTGGTGGCTCCACAGCTGGTGGACCGCCTGGGACGGCCGGAGGAGGTGGCGCGGCTCGTCTGCTTCCTGGCTTCGGACAGCGCGGCCTTCATCACGGGCGCCGCCTATGTCGTCGACGGCGGCGCGCTGGCCTGGCGCGGCGTCAAGGGCTGAGGAAGGGACGGGTGTGATGAAGGCGAGACTGGGCGGCCGGGTGGCCCTGGTCACCGGTGCGACCGGAGGCATCGGAGACGCCGTCGTACGACGGCTCGCGGCCGAGGGCGCCACGGTGGTGGTGACGGACGTCGACGCGGAGAGCTGCGAGAAGCTCGCCGACGAGGTCGCGGGCGGGGCCGTCGGGCTGGCGCTGGACGTGAGTGACGAGTCGGCCTGGGAGGCGGTCGTGGACCGGGTGACCGGTCGGCTCGGCTCTCTCTCCGTGCTGGTGAACAACGCCGGTATCGCCGCGATGCGCTCCGTCGAGACGGAGACCCGGGAGTCCTGGGACCAGGTGATCGGCGTGACCCAGACCGGTGTCTGGCTCGGCATGAAGCACGCCGGTGCCGCCATCGAGCGTTCGGGGGGCGGCTCGGTCGTCAACGTCGCGTCGATCTTCGGTACGGTCGGCGGTTTCGGCTCCCAGTTCTCGTACCACGCGGCCAAGGGCGCCGTGCGTCTCATGACGAAGAACGCCGCGCTGCACTGGGCGGGGCGCGGCGTCCGGGTCAACTCCCTGCATCCCGGTTTCATCGAGACACCCCGGTCCCGTGAACTGTGGCGGGGTACGCCTCGGTTGGCCGCGATGCTCGACGGCACGCCGCTCGGCCGGCTCGGTACGCCCGAGGAGGTCGCGGCGGCCGTGGCGTTCCTGGCCTCCGACGACGCGAGCTTCATGACCGGCTCGGAGCTGTACGTCGACGGAGGCTGGACGGCACGTTAACCGGCGGCGGTCCGCGGGGACGCGGTGTAGCGGTCGACGCCGTCGGCCGACCGGGTGCGCCGGGCGTGGCCGCGGGCCGCCAGTACGTCGAGGTGAGCCGCGGTCTCGTTGACCGCGAGCATCTGGTTGAAGGCGTCCAGGTCGGTGAAGGGCACCTTGCGCCGCGTCCACCCCAACTCGCCGGCCACGTCGTGGGCGTCGAGCGTACGGTCGGCGAGGACCGCCCGGGTCTGGGCGAGCCGGTCGTCGTGATGGGCCAGCAACTCCCCGACCCTGCTGTGCACACTGTCGGACACCGGGCCGTGCGCGGGCAGCAGCCGGGCGTCCGTGAGCGTCGTCAGCATGCGCAGCGAGTCGAGGTAGTCGCCCAACGGCAGTTCGGCAGGGCCGAGTTCGAAGCCGATCGACGGGGTGATGTGGGGCAGGACGTGGTCCCCGGAGAACAGCAGGCCCCGGGCCCGGTCCAGGTAGACGACGTGTCCCCGGGTGTGGCCCGGGGTCGGGATGACCTGCAACCTCGCGTCGCCGAACCGGAGTTCCTCCGCCTCCAGCCAGCGGTCCGGGGCCTCCCACACCCTCGGGTCGAAGTCACCGTGGTCCATCGCGGCCACCCGTTCGGCGAGTTCGCCCGCGCCGGCCCGCGTCAGTGTCTCCAGCGAACCGGCCGGCTGCGTCGTACGCAGTGATCCGAGCAGTTCCAGGCCGCGGCGTTCGCCGGAGCCCAGGTAGACCCGGGAGCCGAGCAGCCTGCGCAGCGTCACGGCCTGGGTGTAGTGGTCGCGGTGGATGTGGGTGACCAGGATGTGGCTGATCTCGCCGAGGTCGTGGCCGATCCCGGCGAGCGCCTCCTCCAGTGCCGTGCGGGACTCGGGGATCGACCAGCCCCCGTCGATCAGGACCAGCCCGTCCGCGAGGCCTTCCAGCGCGTACACGTTGACCGCCCGCAGTCCGTCGTCCGGCAGCGGGAGCGGGATGCGGTGGACGCCGGGCCGTACGGTCTCGGCTCCCGCCTCCGCCCACCGGCCGCGGTCGAAGCGGGAGGTGCGGGTCGTGGGGGTGGTCATGCGTCTCCTTGCCGGTGCGGTTGCGGGGCCGGCACCGGGGAGAGCCCGGTGCGCAGCTCGTGTGCGAGTCTGCGGGCCCCGGGGCGGTCGAGCTTGCCCACCGTGGTCTGGGGCAGCTCGGCCACCGTGAAGGCGAACTCGGGCCACTTGGCCTTGGACAGGCCGGTGCGGTCGAGGTGTGCGGTGATGTCGCCGAGGCCGATGCCGTCGTGGCCGTCCTCCGTGACCACGAGCACGGCCGCCCGTTCGCCGAGCAGCGGGTCCGGTACGGGCACCACACATGCGCGGGCGACCCCCGGGTGGGCGGCGACGGCGCGTTCGATCTCCGTGATGTCGAGGTTGCGGCCGCCCCGGATGATGACGTCCTTCTCCCGGCCCATGACGGTGACCGTCCCGTCGTCGCCGGTCACCAGCAGGTCCCCGGTGGGGAGGAAACCGTCCTGGGTCAGAGCGGGCGGCTCGACCTTGCCGTCCCGGGCGTACCCCACGAACAGGGAGGGGCCGCGGACCTCGGCCCGGCCGGTCAGGCCAGGGCCGAGGACGCTGCCGTCGGCGCCGACCGCGCGCAACTCGGTGCCGGGGAAGGGACGTCCGTCCCGGCCCAGCCGGATCTCCTCGGGGTCGCCGGGGCTCGGGGAGGTGTGCCCGAGGCATTCGGACATGCCGAAGACGCGCAGGATCCGGGTCCCGAGCGAGCGTTCGGCACGGGCGAGGGCGCCGCGGTCCATGGGACCGCCGCCGACGGTGAGGGAGCGAACGCCTGCCAGGACCCGTGATCCCGCGGCCGCGGAGCCCATCTGAAGTGCCATGGTCGGCACGCACATGGTCCACCGGACGTCGTTCGCGGACATCCGCGCCAGTGCCTCCTCGCGGTCCCAGCGGCCGCTGAGGACGAGCGGGCCGCCCAGCATCAGCGCCATGCCCACGCCGAAGCAGTAGGCGGCGGTCGAGGAGAGGGGCACGATCGCGGCCACCGCGTCGCCGTCGCGCAGCCCGTTGATCTCCGCGGTACGGGCGCACGCGTAGCGCAGGGCGCCCTCGGACTGGACCACCCCTTTGGGCCGCCCGGTGGAGCCGGAGGTGAGGCCGATGAACGTGCCGCCGGACCAGCGGGAGACATCGCGCGGGCCGTGGCCGGCGAGCACCTCCCAGCCGTCCAGGGCGCTGGCCGTCCGCACGTCCGCGACACCCGTCCCGGCAGCCGCGACGCCGTCCCGGGCCCGCCATGCCTTGGCCGCGGACGGTTCGGCGACGACGGCGTCGGGGCGGATGTCCTCCAGCGCCGCCGCGAACTCGGCCTCGGTCGTGTGCCGGTTGACCAGGGCCAGGACCCCGCCGGTCAGCCCCACGGCGAGGGTCGCGGCGACGGTGCGCCAGGAGTTGTCGGCCTGGAGCAGTACGGTCCCGCCGGGCGCTCCGTCCGGTGCCATGGCCTCGGCCAGTTCGGCCGCGCGCGCCAGCAGGTCACGCGCGCCGTGCCGGCCGAAGTCGTCGACGACGGCTGTGAAGTCGGCGTTCTCCGCGCGTTCCTGGAACTCCCGCACTGTCTGTCGCATCCGCTGCTTCCTCGCCTCTTCGCGCGAAAGGTGGTGGTGAATGTCCGGTCCCGGACGGGCGTGTTCAGCCCGGGTACAGCTCCGTCTCGCCGCCCATGACGGCGATCCGCCGGCCCCGCATGTCCCCGACCTGGGCGACCGCGGCCGCCCACTCGGGGCTGGCCAGTGCCGTGCGCAGGTCCTCGGCGGTGTCGAAGCCCAGGACGGAGACCCCGTCCCAGCCCTCGGAGCGCGGTTCGAGGGCCGTGTCGATGTCGGTGTGCCGCCAGGAGCGCAGTCCGGGCAGGACCCGGGTGAGTTCGGCGTGTTCGCCGCGCCACCAGCCGATGAACCGTTCGTGCGTCCACTCGGGCGGCCGGGCGGCCAGCAGGATCAGGTTGTACATGGCGCCCTCCTCGGGCTTCTCAGGTGAACAGCACCTCGGGCGAGCGTCCGATCATCAGGCGGCGCAGCCGGCCGGTGCCGTCGAGGCGGGCGCCCGCCACGAAGGTGGCCTCCGGCACCCCGGAGCGCCGTACCTCGCCGAGGAACAGTTCGTCGCGGCCCGCGGTGCTCGCGGTGAGCAGGTGGTGCGTGCGGACGCCCACCTCGCGCTGGGCGAGGTAGCCCGCCAGCTCGGCCCGGCCGCCGTGGAAGTCGGTCGCGCCGCCGCCACCGGTCGAGAAGAGGATGGAGAAGGAGAAGTCGTCGCTGATCAGGTCCAGGACGCGGTCGGCGTCCTCGCTGTCGAGGAGGGCGAACCACCGGGTCAGGAACGCCGCGGTGGACTGCGCGGCCGGGGCGGTCACGGCCGGTCCACGAGGTCGAAGTCGGTGGTGAAGAAGGACTGGTAGCGGGCCATCAGCCCGGCGGGCGAGATCCGCGCGGCGGAGAGGAACGCCCCCGTGGTGACGCCCTTCTCGACGACGAAGCCGTATGCCGTCTCCACATCGCCGTCGACCGCGAACCTCCTGATGTCATGGGTACGGTCCACGGCCTGGCGCCCCGCTATGTACGCGGCGAACTCCTCTCGGGAGGTCCCGCTCCGCTCGCCGCCCGGCAGGGCGATGAGGAAACGGAAGCCGGGCTCCACCAACTCCAGGGCCTTCTCCGGATCCTGGCCGTCCATACGGGCCATGTATGCGCGAAGCACCATTGCCGATCCCTCTCCCTCGCACCCCTTGAAGCAACCTGAGTTCAGTTCAGTTTGACTGTAGGACGACCGCCCCGGCCCCGACAAGAGGCGGGACGGAGCCGGAGACTATTCGGCGACCATGCGCACCACGCATCCCTCGATCATCTCGCTGATCTCGGCGAGGGGGATCGCTCCGGTCGGGCGGTACCAGCGCCAGACGCTGACGATCATGCCGAGCACGGACAGGCCGAGGGTGTGGGCGTCACGCAGCGGGAAGGCACCCTTGGACATGCCCCGCATCAGCAGGTTCGTCCAGTCCCGTTCGACCATCTGCACCAGTTGGCGGGCCGCGACCCGCTCGGTCTCCTCCCGCTTGGACTTGCGGGGGTTGGCCAGCAGGGACATGTTGGCCTGGAGGATGCGCATCTGGCGGATCTCCTGCTCGCTGACCGCGAAGGCGGCGCGCACCGCCACGCGCACTTCCCCGACCGGCTCCGTCAGGTCCCTGGTGGCCTCGACGAACTGGTCGTGGGAGCGCTGGAGCTCCAGGCGCATGATGGTGAGCAGGCAGTGGGCCTTCGACTCGAAGTAGTGGTAGAGCGCGGTCTGCCCGATGCCGACCCGGTCGGCCACCTCTGACCACTTGGTGCTCTCGTAGCCGTCCTCCCCGAACCGCTCCACCGCCGCCACCAGGATGGCCGCCCGCTTCGACCTGGGCCCCTCCTCCGGATCCACGATCCGTGCCCTTGCCATCGCCACTCCCTCTCTTCCCCGGCCGGTTCCGGTCGCCGTCCGGTCGTCCGAGAGTAGACCCAAGTTCAGGTTGGCTTCGAATCGACGGGACGCGAGCCCGTGGGCGCCCCCGCTCCTCATCGCGTCGCGGCCCGCGCGAAGTCCGGCCGCCGCCGGCCGAAGAACGCGGTCATGCCCTCCTGCCCCTCCCCGGACACCGCGGCGGCGGCCAGCCGGCGGGCCTCCGCGTCGAGCTGTTCGTCCAGCCCGGCCGAGAACGCGCCGGCGACCAGGCGCCGGGTCACGCCGTACGCCCCGGTGGCCCCGCGCGCCAGGGTCCTCGCGGCGTCCGCGGCCTCCTCCCGGAGCCGCTCCGCGGCGACGACCCTGCTCACCAGCCCGATCTCCAGTGCTTCCCCGGCGGGCACCCGCCGGTTGGTCAGCAGCAGGTCCAGCGCCCGCTTGGGGCCGACGAGACGGGGCAGCAGCCAGCTCACCCCGGCGTCCGGCGAGTACCCGATCGCGGTGTACGCGGCCGTGAATCCGGCGTCCGCGGCGGCGAACCCGAGGTCGGCGGCGATCGCGAGCCCGAGTCCGGCCCCGGCGACGGCTCCCTGTACGGCCGCGACCAGCGGCGCGTCCAGCCCGGCGAAGATCCGCAGCGCCCCGTGCAGCGCGTCGGTGACCTCGGTGAGATGCCCGGCCAGCAGTTCCCTGGGCAGGGCGCCGAACTCCTTCAGGTCGCCGCCCACGCAGAAGGAGCTCCCCCGCCCGGTGAGCAGCACCGCCCGCACCCGGTCCGCCTCGCACTCCCGCGCGGCCGCCAGCAGCCCCCTGGCCATCGCCAGGTCGATCGCGTTGCCCGAGCCCCGGCACATCTCGACGTGGGCCACCCCGTCGTCGTCGATCCCGACCGTGACCCTCATCGCGCCGTCCACCCGCCGTCCACGGTGAGCACCTGGCCGGTGCAGTACGAGGACGCGTCCGAGGCCAGGTAGAGCAGCGCGCCGTCGAGTTCGCCGGGTGCGCCGCCGCGCCCGAGCATCGTGCCGCGCTCCACCCAGCGCCGGGAGCGCTCGTCGGCGAACAGCCCGTCGGTCATCTCGGAGCGGAACCAGCCGGGGGCGAGCGCGTTCACCCGTACCCCCGCCCCTCCCCACTGCCCGGCCAGCTCGCGTGTCAGCCCGAGGAGCCCGGCCTTGGAGGCGGCGTAGGCGGCCCCGCCGAGCGGGGCACCGGAGACGAGCCCGAGGACCGACGAGACGTTGACGACCGATCTCGTACGGTCATGACCGCGCCGTGCCTCGGCGAGCAGCCGGGCCAGGTGGAACGGTGCCACGAGGTTGACGGCCAGGACGGCCGCGAAGTCACCGGGGCTCTCGTCCCGCGCCCGTACGGCACCGGCCGCCCCCGCGTTGTTGACCAGCACGTCGAGCCTGCCGGTGTGCTCGAAGGCGGTCTCGGTCAGCCGGACGCGGTCCGCTTCCCTCGCCACGTCGCAGACGACGGGGTGGATGCGCGGGTCGGCGGCGGCCAGTTCCGTCAGCCGGTCCAGTCGCCTGGCGGCCGCGAACACGGTGGCCCCCGCGGCCGCGAGCACCGCGGCGAAACGCGCGCCCAGCCCCGACGAGGCCCCGGTGACCACGGCCGTCCGGCCTTCGAGCGAGAACAGGTCCGCGCCCGCGCCGGTCATCCTTCCACCCCGATCGGCAGCGCGGTCGCCCCGCCGTCCAGGACCAGCGTCTGGCCGGTCATCCAGGACGAGGCCCCGGACGCGAGGAACACGGCCGCGTTCGCCACGTCCTCGACCGTTCCCAGCCTGCGCAGGGGGAGCTTCGCGGTCAGGATCGGTTCTCGCGGTTCCCAGACGGCCCGCGCCAGTTCGGTCTTGATCAGGCCGGGCGCGATGGCGTTCACCCGGGCGTGCGGCCCGAGTTCGTAGGCGAGCTGCCGGGTGAGGTGGAGCATCGCCGCCTTGGTGGCGTTGTACCAGCCGATGTACGGATCGACGACCAGGCCGCCCACGGAGGCGATGTTGACGACGGCTCCCC
Source organism: Streptomyces fuscichromogenes (assembly GCF_014645815.1). Taxonomy (GTDB): domain Bacteria; phylum Actinomycetota; class Actinomycetes; order Streptomycetales; family Streptomycetaceae; genus Streptomyces; species Streptomyces fuscichromogenes. The sequence goes on from NZ_BMML01000022.1 coordinate 149,284, forward strand.
CGTGCTCCCGCATCCACGCCCGCCAGGCGCACCGGGTCCAGAGGACCATGCCGTACTGGTTGACCTCCACGGTCTTCCGCGCACGCGGTGGGTCGAGGTCGAGAAGGGGGCCCATGTACGGGTTGGTGGCCGCGTTGTTGACGAGCACGTCGAGTCGGCCGAACCGGTCCATGGTCTCCTCGGCACACCGTTCGGCGTCCTCCGGCCGGCCCGCGTGCGCGACCACCTCGTGCACCTCGCCGTCGCCCTCGACCCGCAGCAACTCCTCGCGCGCGGCGGCCAGTCCGTCGGGTTTGCGGGCGGCGATCACCACATGGGCGCCCGCCTCCCGGTACGCCTTCGCGATGCCGAGCCCGATCCCCCGGGAGCCGCCGGTGATCACGGCCACCCGCCCGTCCAGTGCCCGTGCGTCCGATGCCTGTGCCTTCGGTGCCGGTGCGCTCGGTGCCTGTGCGTTCGGTGCCGGTGCGTTCGGTGCCTGTGCGTTCATGCCGACTCCTCCGGGTACCTGGCCAGTTCGCGCCGGGCGACGGTGCGCAGATGCACCTCGTCCGGTCCGTCGGCGATCCGCAGCGCCCGGGTGATGGCGTACAGGCGCGCCAGCACGGTGTCGTCGCTGACCCCGGCCGCCCCGTGTGCCTGCACCGCCCGGTCGACCACCCGGTGGGCCACCTCCAGCGCGGCCACCTTGATCGCGGCGACCTCGGTACGGGCGGCAGCGTTGCCCGAGGTGTCCATCAGCCAGGCCGACTTCAGGACCAGCAGGCGCAGTTGCTCGATCTCGATGCGGCTGCGGGCGATCCACTCGCGTACGACGCCCTGTTCGGCGAGCGGCCCGCCGAAGGCGCTGCGGGTCAGGGTCCGGCGGCACATCAGCTCCAGGGCCCGCTCGGCGATTCCGACCGCGCGCATGGCGTAGTGCATGCGGCCCGGCCCCAACCGCCCCTGGGCCAGGGCGAATCCCTCCCCCTCGCCGCCGAGCAGCGCGGACCCGGGCACCCGCACGTCCTCGAACAGGACGTCGCCGTGGCCGCAGCGGTCGGTGTAGCCGAACATCGGCAGATCGCGCAGGACCGTGATGCCGGGGGTCTCGCGCGGGATCAGCAGCATGCTCTGCTGCCGGTAGGCGGGCGCCTCCGGGTCGGAGACCCCCATCAGGATGATCAGTCGGCAGTCCGGGTCGAGGATCCCCGAGGTGTACCACTTGTGCCCGTCGACGACGTACTCGTCACCGTCCCTGGTGATGCGGGTACGGATGTTGCGTGCGTCGGAACTGGCCACCTCCGGCTCGGTCATGGCGAAGCAGGAGCGGATCTCGGCGGTCAGGAGCGGTCGCAGCCAGCGGTCCTGCTGTTCCGGTGTGCCGTAGAGGGCGAGGAGTTCCATGTTGCCGGTGTCCGGGGCCGAGCAGTTGAAGACCTCGGGGCCGATGACGGAGCGGCCCGCGAGCTCGGCGAGTGGCGCGTACTCCAGGTTGGTGAGGCCCGCGCCCCGGTCGCCGTGGGCGAGGAAGAGGTTCCACAGCCCCTCGGCACGCGCCTTCTCCTTCAGCTCCCGCATGACCGGCGGGAGTCGGTGCGGGTCGTCGGCTTCGGCGAGCTGGCGGTCGTGGACGGCTTCGGCGGGCAGGACGTGTTCCGCCATGAACGCGGCCATGCGCGAGCGGAGTTCCTCGGCCCTCGGAGAGAGTCCGAAATCCATGGTGCGGCTCCTTCAGGACCGTCGGGACCGTTGGGCGAGGAGGTCGCCGGCCGTGCGGATCATCGCCGCGATGGTCGGGGGCAGGCGCTCCTGGTCGGGGTCGTGGTGCTTGCCCTCGCGGTGCCTGCGCAGGTTGTGGCCCATGATCGCGGCCATCTTGGTGCGGGCCAGGGCGCGGAACCAGTCGAGGGCGGGCGGTTCGGGACGGCCGTCGAGGTAGGCGGTGAGCAGCTCCTCCTCGGTGGGCAGGCCGGGGACCGCGCGGCCGAGGCGGGGGAAGTTGCGGTGGTCGGTGAAGAGGAGGAACCACGCGAGGTCGATGCGCGGATCGCCGTACCCCCAGATCTCCCAGTCGACGACGGCCGCCGGCCGTTCCCCCCGGCACAGGACGTTGCCGAGGCGGAAGTCGCCGTGGGTGAGGGTGGGTGCCGTGCCGTCGGGGACGTGTGCGGCCAGGGTGCTCAGCAGTTCCTCGGCGCCGGGGCGGAGTCCGGACGGCACCGCCCGCATGGTGGCGCTCCACCGCGCCAGTTCACCGGCCGGGTCGAGGGACCGGGGGACCTCCCCGCTCGCCGTCCCGTGCAGCTCCCGCAGCACTCCGGCCAGAGCCAGCATGCGGGTCCGGCACAGTCCCGGATCCAGGCGGTGCTCGTCGAGAACCGGCTCGACGGCCTCGCCGTCCACGAACTCCATGGCGAACCAGGCCGGTTCGGACTCGTCCACGGCGACGACGGCCGGGACGGGCACCGGTGAACCGGCGAGCGCCCGCAGGATCCGGGCCTGCCGCAGCACGTCGTTGCGGCCGACGGCACGCTGTCCGGGCGGTACCGCCTTCACGACGTACGAGACCGCGCCCGCCGTGAGCGAGTAGGTGAGGCCCGAGTGCCCGCCGGGCAGGGTCCGCAGGTCACCCGGCGGCTCGTGCGGATGCCGGTCGGCGAGCCGGGCACGGACCCGCCGCCCGAGTTCGGCCACCTCGGTCGTGGTGCTCAACTCCGCTCCCCCTTCGGTTCCTTGGGCAGCCCAAGCACGCGCTCGGCCAGGATGTTGCGCTGGATCTCGTCGCTGCCGCCGGCGATGCGGTAGCCCGGGGCGCCGAGCAGATGCTCGGTCCAGGCGAACGTGCCCCACTCCCCCGTGTCGGCGGCCAGCCGCGGTCCGAGGAGCTGCTGGACGAGATCGGTGGTGGCGCGCATGGTGGCGGTGGCGCACAGCTTGCCGACCGAGGCCTCGGCGCCCGGTTCACGGCCGGCCGCCAGGGCCGCCGTCACCCTGAGTCCGGTGAGCCGTTGGACGAGGCCGCGGACGTACAGGCCGGCCGCCTGCTGCTGTTCCCCGTCGGTGAGCGGGCGGGGCAGGTGCCGGGCCAGGTCGAGGGCGCGTTCGGCGTTGTCCAGGCCGAGCCCGCCGGAGTCGAGGCGTTCGGCGGCGAGCACGGTGAGGGTGACCCGCCAGCCCTCGCCGACCGGACCGAGCCGGTCGGTGTCGGGCACGAACACGTCGTCCAGGTAGACCTCGTTGAAGCTGGCGCCGCCGGTCATCTGGCGGATGGGCCGTACGGTCACGCCCGGCGCGTCCATCCGGACCAGGAGGACCGTGATGCCCGCGTGCCTGGGGGCGTCGGGGGCGGTGCGGCAGACGGCCACGCCCCAGGTGGCGACCCGGGCACCGGACGTCCAGACCTTGTGGCCGCGCACCACCCAGCCGTCGCCTTCCCGTACCGCGCGGGTACGGACGCCGGCCAGGTCGGACCCGGCCTCGGTCTCCGAGAAGAGCTGGCAGGCGAGTTCGTCGGTGCGCAGCATGGGAGGCAGCCAGCGCCGCTTCTGTTCGTCGGTGCCCCAGATGCGGATGGCGGGGGCGACGAGCTGCTGGGTGACCGGGAAGACCTCGGTGCGCCGCGGCACCTCGAAGGCCGCCTCCTCAGCGCGGTACAACTGCTCGTAGTACGAAGGAAGTTCGCGGCCCCCGTACTCCGACGGCCAGCCGAGGGCGCCCCAGCCCTGGTCGTACCGGGTGCGTTCCCACTGCCGTGTCAGGTCGGTGTGGGCGCGCTCCTCTGGCTCGGTCCAGTTCTCGAAGACGGCCACCGAGTCGTCGCCGCGGCCCCAGTGCCGGTGCGCGGTGCGCTCCTTCGCCACGCCGGTCAGCCAGTCGCGGGCCTCGGCGCGGAACTCCGCGGGCTCGGGAATGCCGCTCATGGTGCTCCGACCTCCCTTCCTCTCCTCGATTCCGCGAACGGGTCAGCGGGTCAGCGGGTCAGCGGGTCAGTACGGTGCAGGCGCTGACGCCCGGCGCCCCGTACACATGGGTGAAGCCGGCCGCCGGATCACCCGGCACCTGGCGCTCGCCCGCCCGGCCGCGCAACTGCTGGACGACCTCGTGGACCTGGCGCAGCCCGGAGGCGCCGACGGGTTCGCCGTTGGCGATGCAGCCGCCGTCGGTGTTGACCGGCAGCGAGCCGCCGATCCCGGTCGCCCCGAACGGGATGAGCGACTCCTGTTCGCCGTGTGCGCAGAACCCGCACTCGGCCAGGTGCATCACCTCGGCGCCGCTCTCGGTGTCCTGGAGCTGGCACACGTCGATGTCCGTCGGGCCCAACCCGGCCTCTTCGAAGGCCTGTTGCGCGGCGTCCGCACTGACGCTGAGCGGGTTCCCGGGCGGCGCCCAGGGGCTGAAGACCTCGAAGGAGCCGAACCGGCGGGTCCGGACCACCGCCGCCCGCAGCGTGACCGGTGTGCCGCCGAGTTCGCGGGCCACGGCACGGCCGCACAGGACCAGGGCGACCGCGCCCTGGCCGGGCGAGCAGAACATGTAGCGGGTGAGGGGGTCGTTGACCATGCCGGACGCGAGGATCTCGTCGGCGTCGAGCGGTCTGCGCCGCCAGGCGAGCGGGTTGAGCGCGCCGTTGGCGTACGCCTTCTCGGCGACCAGGGCGAGGGTGCGGGGGCTGATGCCGTGGTCGTGCATGTACCGCTGGATCTTCAGGGCGAAGAACTGCGTGGTGACCATCAGCCCGTCGCGGCCGTAGGCCTCGTCGAGCCCCCAGTCGGCGGGCCGCGGGTCGAAGGCACCGCGCGGATGTTTGTCGAAGCCGACGGCGAGGGCCACGTCCGCCGCCCCCGACCGGATCGCGTGGACGGCCGACACCAGTGCGCTGCCGCCGGTCGCGCAGCCGTTCCTGACGTTGGTGAACGGTACGCCGGTCAGGCCGAGTTCGGAGACGAGTGTGTCGGCGTTGCCGGCGGCGTCGCTGCCTCCGTACGCGGCCCGCACCCGCGACCAGGGAAGTCCGGCGTCGTGGAGGGCCGCGCATACGGCCTGCACGGCCAGTTCCCGGCCGCTCGCCCGCGTCCGGGCGAAGGAGGTGATCCCGGCCCCGCAGACGAGCACGTCCTCGCCGCTCATCCGACGGCTCCCACGGCCCTCGGCACACCGTCCCCCGCCGTGACGGTGACCGGCATGCCGATCTCGGCGTCCTCGGGACCGATGTCGAGGGCGGCCAGCACCCGGACGCCCTCGGGGAGTTCGACGTATCCGACGGCGTACGGCGTGAATCCGGCGGCGGGCGGGACGTACGGCGGCGACTTGGGCGCGTACCGCTGCACGGTCCAGGTCCACAGCGTGCCCGTGGCGGAGAGCACGACCGGCTCGGCCGGCCCCCCGCAGCGTGGGCACCCCGGGCGGGCCGGGTAGGCGGCCACCGCGCAGTCGGCGCACCGGGAGCCGCGCAGCCGGCTCCCGGTCTCCGCCGCGGCGCTCAGCGGCCCTTCCACTGCGGCTCCCGCTTCTCCAGGAAGGCCGCCACGCCCTCCGCCGCGTCCTCGGAGTTGAGCATCACGCCGACGGCGAGGTGTTCCATGACCATCAGGGACTGGATGTCCGCGTCGAGACTCCGGTCGATGGTCATCTTGGTGATCCACATGGTGAACGGGCTCTTGTCGACGAGCTGGTCGGCGAACTCCTCGACGGTGGCGTCGAGTTTGTCCGCGGGCGCCGAGGAATTGATGAGCCCGAACTCGGCGGCCTCGACGCCGGTGAGCAGCTTGCCGGTGAGCATGAGCTCCTTGGTCTTGCGGACGCCGATCATCCGCGGCACCCGGTAGATCGGCCCCGCGCCGCCGAACAGGGCGCGGCGGATGTGGAAGTCGCCGATCAGGGCGTCGTCCGCGGCGATGGCGAAGTCGCAGGAGATCATCAGCTCGAAACCGCCGGCGGTGACATGCCCTTCGAGGACGGCGATCGACGGGGTCCTCATCGAGTACAGCCGGTCGCAGACCTTGGCCGACAGCACGGCGACGTCGATCGCGTTGGACCTGCCGACGAAGTCGGCCTTGAGGCTGTCCAGGTCGAACCCGGAGCAGAAGGTGTTGCCGCGTCCGCGCAGCACCAGCACGCGCAGTCCGGGGTCCGCGTCGACCTCGGTGATGATCTCGTCGAGGCGGTTGAGGATCGGCACGGTCACGCAGTTCTTCTTGTGCGGGCGGTTCAGCCACACCCGTGCCACATGCCCGTCCCGCTCGAACTGGATCTCGTCTTCCACTGCCATGAGAACGCCTCCAAACTGAACTGAATTGAGTTCGATTCTGGGGGCGGTAGATGCCCCTGTCAATGGTCTGGGACCTGGCCGCCCGGCGAGTGACGGCGAGCGCTCAGCCACCGCGGCCGGCCAGGCCGAGCAGTCCGGCCAGCCGCAGGGCCTGGTCGTCCCCCGTGCCGAACAGCGCCTCGTCGCCCCGGGCCCGACGCACGTACAGGTGGGCCGGATGCTCCCAGGTGAAGCCGATTCCGCCATGGAGCTGCACGTATTCGGTGGTGGCCAGGCGATACGCATGGGTGCAGGCGACCGCCGCGGCGCTCGCGGCGACGGGCAGCTCCGACCGTCGCAGGGCCAGGCAGGCGCTCGCGTACGATGCCGCGGAGCGGGCGCCCTCGATCGCGACGAGGAGATCGGCCAGCCGGTGCTTGATCGCCTGAAAGGAGCCGATGGCCCGACCGAACTGAGTTCGGTGGGACACATGGTCCAGGGTGGCGTCCAGGGCGTGCGCACTGCCTCCCACGTGTTCGGCGGCCAGTGCCGCCCGTCCCGCGTCCAGTACGGCGGCGGCCGTCGCCGGGACCTGCCCCGGCTCGCCGACCGGCTCGGCCGCGGCGCCCGTGAAGCGGAGGTGTGCCTGGCGGCGGGTGGGGTCGAGCACCCGGCGCGCCGTACGGCGGCAGGTCGCCGCGTCCGGGACGCAGGCGAACAGACGCGTGCCGTCCGGGGCACGGGCGGCGACCAGGAGCAGCTCGGCGCCCGCGCCGTCGGGCACGAAGTCCGCCTCGCCGCGCAGCAACCAGCCGCCGGGACCGCGCTCGGCCGCCACCCGCGCCGGGTGCAGCACTCCGGCGACGGTGGCCGTACGGGCTCCGGAGGCGATGCCCGGCAGCCAGCGTTCACAGGCCCGCCGGTCGCCGCTCGCCAGCAGGGCCTCCCCTGCCAGTACGACGGTCGGCAGCAGCGGCGCGGGACACAGGACGCGTCCGGTCTCCTCCAGGGCGACGGCGAGTTCGGCGAAGGTGTAGCCGGCGCCGCCGTACTCCTCGGGGACGGCGAGGCCGTGCACTCCGATCTCGCCGCCGAGCCTGTCCCACAGCACCCGGTCGAATCCGCGCGGGCTCGCGGCCTGCTCGCGGACCCGCTCGGGCCCGCACGCAGCGGTGAGCACGTCCCGTAGAACCGCTCGTAGTTGGCGCTGCTCCTCGGTCTCCAGCAGCAGCGCGGGATCGACATCGAGCCGCATCATCCAAGCCTCCTTCACACCGTGAACCGGCCGCCGTTGGCCAGCAGGACCGCGCCCACGAGATTCGCCGCGTCCTCGCTCGCCAGGAACAGCGCGATGTCCGCGATCTCCTCCGGCGTCGCGTACGGCCGGACCCGCGGGTCGGCGAAGCCCCGCCTCAGCGGCGCGGGCGTGCGCGCCGCCATACCCGTCTCCGTCGGCCCCGGCGCGACCGTGTTGACCCGGACGCCGAAGGCGATCGCCTCCTTGGCGACGGCCTGGCTCAGCGCGTGCGCGCCCGCCTTCGACGCCGCGTAGTGCGGATAGCCGGCCACCGTGTCGAAGGCCGAGGAGGAACCGACCGTGACGACCGCGCCCGACCTGCGGGGCACCATCACGCGCAGGGCGGCGCGCAGCACCTGGAAGGTGCCGTCGAGATTGACCCGCAGCACGCGCCGCCACGTGTCGTCGTCCAGCCGCGCGGTCACCTCGGGCGGCCGGTCGTCGAGCAGCGCCTCGGCGATCCACTCCTTCGCGACGGGGTCGTCGACCCCGGCCGCGTGCACCACCACGTCCAGCCGCCCGTGCTCCCCGGCGGCCGCCGCGAACGCCCGGTCGACCTGCGCGCGGTCCGCGACATCCACGGTCAGCGCGTGCGCGCCGGGCAGTTCCGCGGTCACGGCCCGAGCCGCGGTGCCGTCGATGTCGGCCGCGAAGACCTCCGCGCCCTGCCCGGCGAGAGCCCGGACGACCGCCGCCCCGATGCCGGAGCCCGCACCGGTGACCAGGGCGACCCGTCCGCCGAAGCGTCCGGTCCTCCCGTCACCGCGTTCGTCACCCACAGCGCCACCCCTCTCCCGTCTCCCGCTATACTGAACTGACTTCATTTTTGTTACCGTCTCGGCCATGTCAACAGACAGGACAAGGGCGGTCCGGCTGACCCGGTGGGGCGGTCCGGCCGTCCTCACCGAGCTGCCGCGACCCGTGCCCACGGGCGAGGAAGTGCTGGTCCGGGTCGAGGCGGCCGGGCTCTGCCGGTCGGACCTCCATGTCATCGACAGCCCGCCCGGGGGCCTCCCCTACCGCATTCCGTTCACCCTCGGGCACGAGGTCGCCGGCCGGGTGGCGGCGCGTGGCCCGCGGGCCACGGGTCCGGCCGTCGGCGAGCGCGTGGTCGTGTACGGGCCCTGGGGCTGCGGGCGATGCGCGCGCTGCGCGTCGGGCGCGGAGAACTACTGCGACCGGAGAACGGCTCTCGACCAGGAACTGACCGGTACCGGGGCGGGACTGGGCCGCGACGGCGGCATGGCCGACACGCTGCTCGTCCCCTCCGGCCGGCTGCTGGTCCCGGTGGGCGACCTGGACGCGGTCCGGGCGGCGCCGCTGACCGACGCCGGGCTCACCGCGTACCACGCCGTCACCGCCGTGGCGCACTCGCTCACCGACGGCGCGAGCGTGGCCGTTCTCGGCGTCGGCGGGCTGGGCCACCTCGCGGTGCAGATCCTGCGGGCGACGACGACCGCGCACGTGCTGGCCGTGGACGTACGGCAGGAGGCGCTGGCCCTGGCCGACAGCTGCGGCGCGCACTTCGGGACGCTGTCGCGGCCCGACACCGCCAAGGTCCTGCGGGCCCGGACCGGCGGGGCCGGGGCCGCGGCCGTGCTCGACTTCGTCGGCAGCCGCTCCAGTCTGGAGCTGGCGGTCGCCGTACTGCGGGCGGGCGGGGAGCTGGCCGTGGTCGGGAGCGGGGGCGGCGAACTGACGGTCCGCAAGCCCGGGGTCCTGCCTCCCGGGACGCGGATCTCGCTGCCCTTCTGGGGAACCGTGCCGGAACTGGAACAGGTCGTCGCACTGGCCCGCGAGGGTTCCGTGCGGGTGGAGGTGGAGCGGTACGCGCTGTCGAGCGCCCTGGAAGCGTTCGAGAGGCTGCGCGCGGGCGCGGTGCGGGGGCGCGCCGTCGTCGTTCCCGACTGAGTTCTCCCGGCCGCGCACCGGAGCGGGTTCCCGAGCAAGGCTCCGGCCCGGCCGAAACCGTACCGCCGCAGCACACCCGCACCGACCCCTCGACTACAGAAGTGAGTTCAATTAGCGTCTTGTACCACTCAGCGAAGCGAAGGCGGTGGACTGCCCGTGGGCGCGGACACAGTGGATCTGCTGGTGATAGGCGGCGGCATGGCGGGGCTCTCGGCGGCCGCCCGGGTGGCGGCCGAGGGCGGCTCGGTGGTGCTGGTGGAGAAGGCGGAGCGCACCGGCGGCTCCGCGCGCTTCGCCGGCTTCATCTGGACCGCCCCGAGCGTCGAGGAGTTGCGGCGGGTCAATCCCGACGGCGACCCGGAGCTGGCCGCGGCCCTGGTCGACGGGTTCGCCGACGGTGTGGCCTGGGTGCGGTCGCTCGGCGTGGAGTGCAGACCGCCGGTGCCGGTCCTCGGCTTCGGCCGCGGGCACCAGGTCGACACCGACCACTACCTCGACACCTGCGAACGGCTGGTCCGGGACCGGGGCCAGGAGGTGCTGACCGGCACCTGGACCCGCACCCTCCTGACGGAGAACGGCAGGGTCACGGGAGCCGAGTGCCTGCTGCCGGACGGCTCGGCGCGCCGCATCGAGGCCGCCTGGACCCTGCTCGCGACCGGCGGCTTCCAGGGCGACCCCGGCCTGCGCGCCCAGCACCTCCACCCGCAGGCCGCGGACGTCGGCCTGCGGGCCAACCCGCACAGCCGCGGCGACGGACTCGCGCTCGGCCGGGCCGCGGGAGCGGGGTTCGGCGGGAAGGACGCCGGTTTCTACGGCCATCTGATGCCGGCGGGCGTCTCCCTCGCCGACCCGGCGCGCTTCGTCGACCTCGCGCTCTACTACAGCGAGCACGCCCTGCTGTTCGACGTCACGGGCGAGCGCTTCGTCGACGAGACGGTGGGCGACCACCTCACCGCCATGGCCCTGCTGGACCGGCCGCGGGCCCGCGGTCTGCTGGTCGCGGACGCCCGCGTGCACCGGGAGTGGATCAGCGCCTCGTACGTCGAAGGGATCCCCGGCGTCGACAAGTTCCAGCTGTGCCATCGGGCCGGCGCCCGCTGCGCGGTGGCGGACGACCTGGAGGACTTCGCGTCGATGCCCGAGGAGTGGGGCTATCCCGGCGCCGTGATCCGCGACCGCGTCGAGGAGTTCAACGCCACGGCGACGGCGGGCGGCACCCCGGCCCCCGGCCGCCTGCTGGACTCCCGCCCGCTGGACGAACCGCCCTTCTACGTCGTCGAGGCCGCCCCGGCGGTGACGTTCACCTTCGCGGGCCTGCTGATCGACGCCGGGGCCCGGGTCCGTGCGGCGCCGGGCGAGGGGGGCGCCGACGGGGGCGGTCCGGTCCCGGGACTGCTCGCGGCAGGCGCGGACGCGGGCGGGCTGTACCGGCGCGGCTACGCGGGCGGCCTCGCCCCCGCCCTGGTCTTCGGGCTGGCGGCGGCCCGTACCGCGCTCGCCGGCAGGCCCACCGCCGACGGCCGCTGAGACGGCGCGGGCGGGGCCCGGCACAAATCCCGTGCACGAGTCTTGCCCGTCCGGCACCGCAGTGCCTAGCGTACTGAATTGAGTTCACTTTGATTTAGCGTTGCCTGCCGTGCCGGTGAGTTCCGCACGTGTGGCGTGAAACGCGCTCTTCCCCGAGGGAGGGACTGTGAGTCAGTTCCTGCTTGTCCTGGTCAGCGGTGTGGCGAGTGGAGCCGTGTACGGCCTCATGGGCCTCGGGCTGGTCATCATCTACCGGGCCACGGATGTCGTGAACTTCGCGATGGCGTCGCTCGCGACCCTGGGCCTGTATGTCGCGGTCTCGCTCCACGACCGCGGGGTGGCGACGGTGTTCGGCCTCCTCGCCGCGGTCGCGGTCACCGTCGCGGCGGGTCTGCTGGTGCGCGAGACCGTGATCCGGCCCCTGGGCCAGGGACAGCTGTTCTCCGCGCTGGTCGTGACCATGGGAGTCTCGCTGATCGCCGAGAACCTGGCCGGATCGGTCTGGGGCGAACAACCCCGGGACTTCCCCAGCCTGGTGGACGGCACGGTGCGCTGGTCGGGCGCGGCCCTGCCGGTGCAGAGCCTGGTGACGATCGGTGTCGCCGCGCTGGCGATGGCCCTGGTGGGCTATCTGTTCGCCCGCACCACGCTCGGTTCGGCCATGCGCGCCGTGGCCGAGTCGCCCGCGACGGCGCGGGTCGTGGGCCTCGGCGCCCAGCGTCTCGCCCGGATCTCCTGGGCCCTCGGCCTCGGCCTCGCCGCCCTGGCCGGCTGTCTGTACGCGCCGCGCTCCGGCCTGGCCACCACGGCGCTGACCGCACCGCTGTTCCGGGCCTTCGCCGGGATCTTCCTGGGCGGCCTGACCAGCATGTACGGCGCTGTCGTCGGCGGACTGGCCATCGGTGTCCTGGACAACCTGGCGGCGAACTACGTCTCCGCCAGCTTCCGCGACACGTTCGTGTTCTCGTTCACCGTGCTGGTGCTGCTGATCCGGCCCCAGGGCCTGTTCGGCACCCGCACCTTCCAGCGCGTCTGAGGGGTCGCTTCCATGGTCTTCAACCGTTCCGTCCTGGCGAGGGCCGCCCTGGGACCGGCCGCCGGCGCGGTGCTCATGGTGTTCATGGCCGCCGGCGCGATCCCGGCGTACCAGATGTACTCGGTGGCGCTGGCGGCCGTGTACACGATCGTCGTGCTGTCGGTCGGCCTGCTCGCCGGCTGGTCCGGCATCTGGTCGGTCGGCCATCCCGCGTTCTTCGCCATCGGCGCCTACTTCGCCGCGTACGGCAGCGCACACGGCTGGGCCCTGGAGGCGGTGGTCGCGGGGGCGGTGACGGCCGGCGCCGCCCTGGGCGCCTTCCTCGGGTACGCGGGCGCCCGGTTCTCGGTGCTCTACATCGCCCTGCTGACCCTCGCCTTCACCACGGTGACCCTGGAACTGGTGAACAGGTGGAGCAGCGTGACCGGCGGCGACCAGGGAGTCCCCGTCCTCCAACTGCGCAGCGCCCTGGGCCTCGGCGTCTTCCCGGGCGGCGGCACCGAGCCGCAGTACCTCGCGGTGGGCGCGGCGGCCGTGGTCCTCGCCCTGGCCGTGCCCGCCCGTGCCTCGGCGCTGCGGATGCGCCTGGTGGCCGCCAAGTCGCATCCCATGGCGGCCCGTACGGTCGGGATCGCGCCGGAGGCCCAGTCGTCGCTGTCGTTCGCGGTGAGCGGCGCGTGCACGAGCTTCGCGGGGGTGCTGCTCGGCCTGATCACCGGGTTCGTCAGCCCGGACCCGTTCTCGCTCTCCTTCGGCATCTCCCTGATCGCGGCGTGCGTACTCGGCGGGGTCGGCTCGGTCCTCGGCGCCGTGGCCGGCGGCATCTACCTGACCTGGAGCCCCTCGCTCTCCACCGCCGTGGGGGTGCCCCAGCCGGTGGTGCAGGGCCTGGTGCTGATCGCGATCCTCCTCTTCCTGCCCGGAGGGGTCGTGCCGTTCCTCGCCGGGCCGGCGCGACGGGTCCTGAGGGGCGTACTGCGACGGCCGGCGGCGGGGCACCGGCCGTCCCCCGAGCCGCCCGAGCCATCCGAGCCGCCCGAGCCGCTCCCGGCGCTCGGGCCCCCGGCGGAAGGTCCGGCGCTCCTCCACCTGGAACACGTGTCCGTCTCCTACGGCGGACTCAAGGCCCTGGAGGACGCCTCGATGTCCGTGCGGCAGGACGAGATCCTCGCCGTCATCGGTCCCAACGGGGCTGGAAAGACCACGCTGTTGAACGTGCTGTCCGGGCTGACCGGCAATGGACGCGTGAGCGGGACGGCCGACCTCGCCGGCCGGGCGCTGCTGAGGACGAGGGCGACCGCGCGTCGCCGGCTGGGGATCGGCCGTACCTTCCAGCACGCGGAGGTGTTCTCCGAACTCACCGTCGCCGAGAACGTGTTGTGCACCCGCCGCCGGATCAGGGCCGGCGACCGGGACGCCGTGGCACGGCTGCTGCGCTCCGTGGGCCTCGCGGAGGTGGCCGACCGTCGCCCCACGGAGCTGCCGTTCGGCCTGCAGAAGCGCCTCGATCTCGCGCGGGCGATGGCCGAGAGGCCCCGGCTGCTGATCCTGGACGAACCCTTCGGCGGGCTCGACGCGGGCGAACGGGCCCTGCTGGCACAGCACATCAGGCGGCTCAACGCCGACGGCACCGCCGTGGTCGTCATCGACCATGTCCTCGACGACCTCTTCTCCGTCGCCCACCGGGTGCTCGCGTTCGACTTCGGCCGCACCATCGGTGACGGCACCCCGGACACCGTGCTCCAGGATCCGAAGGTGCGGTCGTCCTACCTGGGAACGGTCGGCAGCCGGGCCCGGCTCCCCGACACCGTGGGCGAACGGAGCCTGATCCGGCTGCGCGGGACAGGTCATTCGTACGGCGGTGTGGTCGCCCTGCGGGACATCGACCTCGACGTCCGGGAAGGAAGCGTGCTCGGTGTCGCGGGGGCCAACGGCGCGGGCAAGAGCACCCTCGCCGGCATCCTGCACGGCTCGCTCCGGCCCGCCCACGGCGTACGGGAGTCGTCCGGCGCTGTCCGCACCAGCCTCGCACCCGAGGGCCGCGGACTGTTCAGGACGCTGTCGCTGCGCGAGAACCTGGAGGTCGCGGCGTACGCGGCCGGTATCACGGGCGCGGCGCTGCGCGAACGGCTGGAGGAGACCGTCCAGTGGCTGCCGGTACGGCTGCGTGACCGGATGTCCGTCCCGGCCGCCGGGCTGTCGGGCGGTGAGCAGCAGATGCTCGCCGTCGCCCGCGCGCTGATCGTCCGGCCGGACGTGCTGATCGTCGACGAACCGGCCCTCGGGCTGGCCCCCGCCCTGGTGGACGAGGTCTACGACCGGCTCATCGGGCTGACCCACGACGGCCTGACGGTGGTGCTCCTCGAACAGTCCCTCAGCCGGGCCATGGCGGTCTGCCACGAGGTGGCCGTCCTGCACGAGGGCGTCGTCGCCGCTCAAGGACGGCCGGGCGACCGGCAGTTCGCGGCGCTGGCGGAATCGGCGTATTTCAGCGGCGGCCCGGTGCCGGCCACGACCGCGTCGGCCGCCGCCCGGACCTCCCAAGTGAAGTGAATCCCGTTGTGCACGTTGTGAACGAGGTGGACCGTGTTCCGAACAATCAGCAGATTCCGCCGGGTGGCGGGAACGACAGCCGTGCTCGCCGCGCTGGCGCTGACCGCAAGCGCGTGCGCCGGTCAGGACTCGGCGTCGGCGAGTAGCAGCTCCGCCGAGATCCACATCGGCGCGTGGCTGCCCCTGACGGGCTCCACCGCCACGTACGGCGTGGCCGAGAAGGTGGGTGCCGACGCGTACTTCAAGATGCTCAACGCCCAAGGCGGCATCAACGGCCGCAAGGTCGAGTGGACCGTCAAGGACAACGCGGCCGATCCGCAGCAGACCGTGCAGATCGCACGTGAACTCGTGGGCCAGGACAAGGTCGTGGCCATCGTCAACGCGAACGGCACCGCTCAGGCGGAGGCCGCCTTCCCGTTCGTCCTCAACCAGTCGAAGGTGCCGGTCCTCAACGAGGTGGGCGGCACCGAGAACTGGTACAAGCCGCCGCGCGCAGGCCTGTTCGGCACCCAGACCCTGTACGAGGACCAGGCCGCGGCGGTCGCCGCGTGGGCGGTGCAGGACGGCGCGAAGAAGATCCTCGTCGTGCACAGCGACCCGGCCGCGTTCGTGAACGTGGCCGAGCAGGTGGCGCCCGTCGCCAAGAAGGCGGACCCCTCGGTCGAGGTCGACCGGCTGCCGGTCAAGTACCAGACCACCGACTACACACCGGTGATCAGCAAGGTGAAGGCGGCGAAACCGCAGGCGGTCATCCTGATCCTCACCTCACCCGAGGCGGCCGCCTTCCTCAAGGAGGCCAAGCTGCAGGGCCTCTCCCTGCCCACCTATGCCTACGCCCCGGTGGCCGCGGAGTCGACGATCGCGCTGGCCAAGGACGCCGCCGAGGGCCTCAAGGCCGTCCAGCTGGTGAAGGCGCCCTCGGACGACGACCCCGCGGTGAAGGAGTTCCGGACCGCGATGGCCAAGTACGAGCCCGGTCAGACCGCGGGCTTCCTCGCCCTGTGGGGCTGGAGCAACGCCAAGGTCTTCGCCGAGATCGCGAAGACGGTCAAGGGCCCGGTCACGGCCCAGTCCCTCACCGCGGCGTACCAGAAGGCGTCGAAGGTGGACACGGGAGTGTCCCCGGTCATGAGCTTCAGCGCGAGCAGTCACCTGGGGACCCGCAGCGTGCAGAAGGTGGTGGTGAAGAACGGCGTCTGGACGTCCGTCGGCGACTTCTACACACCCCCGGCACGCGGCTGACCGCCCACGGCCTCGGATCGGTTGCCTGGAGGCACCTTCGCGCTCCAGGCAGCCCGAGGACCGGGGAACCGGCCGCCCGGCCGCGGCCGGGGACCTGCCGGTCGCGCTCTACCCGTGCGGCGAGCGCTTGACCTTCGCCAGCGCGTTCTCGTCGAACCAGGCGGCCTCGCGCAGCGTGGCCAGCCACCGTTCCTGCTGTACGGGGGTGAGCCTGTCGATGAACAGCACGCCGTCCAGATGGTCGGTCTCGTGCTGGATGCAGCGGGCGAGGAACCCGTCGCCGACGACCTGGACCGGGTCGCCCTTCATCGTGTAGCCCTTCGCCACGACGTTCATCCGGCGCCTGGTGTCCAGGTAGACGCCCGGGATGGACAGGCATCCCTCCATGCCGTCCTGCGTCTCCTCGTCCGGGAAGTCCACGACGGGATTGACCAGATGGTCCAGGTCGCCCTCGATCAGCTTCGGGCTCCAGACGAACACGCGGAGCCCGACGCCGAGTTGGGGCGCGGCAAGCCCGGCTCCCTGCCGGTCGCCCAACGTCTCGCGCAGGTCGCGGACCAAGGTGTGCAGCTCACCGTCGAAATCGGTCACCGGCTTGGCGGGCTCCCGCAGCACCGGGTCGCCGAGTTCCCTGATCGGGACAACCGTCATACAGACCTTCTCCTTCTTGTCAGATGCGCTGAACCCGCACGGGCATCATTCAGCCAGGAACGCCCGGCAGGATCGTCACTCGTTGTCGGTCGGTTTCCACGCCGCCCCTCACCCCTGCGGACGAGTCCCTCCGACCCGAGGTCGTTCCAAGGAGTGATGGGGCCCAGGTGGCGTCACCCGGCCCCGGACGACGGTCCGTTCAGAGCGCGGCGGGCCAGGACGGCGGCCTGGGCGCGGCTCTGGCATCCCGTTTTCGCCAGCGTGCGGCTGACGTGCGTCTTCACCGTGTGCAGACTGACCGTGAGCCGCTCGGCGATCTCCGCGTTGCTCAGCCCTTCGCCCACCAGGCGCAGCACATCGCGTTCCCGTGGTGTCAGTTCGGCCAGCCGGGCCAGGTCGCCGTGGTCCGGCCGCCGCCGGGTGGCGAGGTGGCTCGTGATGATCCGGCGGGTGACCGCGGGACTGAGCGCGCTGTGCCCGGCGGCCGTGGCCCGCACCGCGGCGGTCAGCTCTTCGTGGGAACTGGTCTTCAGCAGGAACCCCGCCGCGCCGGCGGCGAGCGCCCGGTCGACGTACTCGCCGAGGCCGAACGTGGTCATCACCAGCGCCCGGGTGCGGCCGGGCCCCAGCAGGCCGAGGCGGTTCAGTTCGGCCAGCGTCCACAGCCCGTCGCGGCGCGGCATCCGGATGTCCAGGATCAGCACGTCGGGTCTCAGCCGGACGCACGCCGCGACGGCCTCCTCGCCGTCCCCCGCGGTCCCGGTGACGGTGATGTCGTCCTGGGCGGCGAGAATGGCGGCCAGACCGTCGCGGATGATCCGCTCGTCGTCCGCGACCAGTACGGTGATGGGCTCAGACACCGGCGGCGTCCAGCGACTCGGTACTCACCGGCAGTGCGGCCACCACCTGGAAGCCGCCGTCCTCGGTCGGGCCGGCGCGCAGTTCGCCGCCCAGCGCGTCGACCCGTTCACGCATGCTGACCAGTCCGAGACCGGAGCCCCAGCCGGCCGTGCCGGGTTCCGTCGGCCGGGTGTTGACCACCTCGCAGCGCAGCTGTCCCGCGTCCGCGGTGACGGTGACCCGGACCGGGGCCCCCGGCGCGTGCCGGCGGGCGTTGGTGAGCGACTCCTGCACGATGCGGTAGACGGCGAGCTGTACCAGCCGCGGCAGTACCTCCCCTTCGGCCGGGATCTCGATCAGCGCCTCCACCCGCGCGCCCGCGTCCCGGCTGCGGTCCAGCAGTTCCGACAGGTCGTCAAGGCCGGGCACGGGGCCCGGCGGCACCGCCTCGTCGGGGCCGCGCAGCACGCGCAGCAGGTCCCGTAACTCGCCGCCGGCCTGGCGGCCCGCGACCGCGAGTCCGTCTATCTGGGTGCGGGACCACGACGGCAGCTCGCCGCCCCGGGCGCGCAGGGTCTCCGCGCGCACCACGAGCAGGGTCAGCGAGTGCGCCACCACGTCGTGCATCTCGCGGGCGATCCGCACCCGCTCCTGCTGCGCGGCCTGCTGCTCCCGCACCCGCTGTGCGCGCAGCACGTCCTCGACGCGCTGCGCGGTCGCGGCCAGGTTCGCGCGGTGGGTGCGCGCGGCGAACCCGGTGGCCCAGGCCAACGGCATGGGGGCGACGACGGCCAGTACGTCCGAACCGCCCCGGTACTGCGGCGAGGCGGCGGTCAGGTGGTTGGTCCACAGCCCCGCGGCGACCACCGCGCCGCCGCCGAGCAGGGCCGTCCAGGTGCCCGCCCAGCTCGTCGAGTGGCTGCCCACGCCGTACAGGGCGGCCGCGAGGGACAGGAAGACCAGCGAGGAGAGCCGTACCCCGTCGGCCGCGCCCCAGACGACCGCGGCCACCAGGGTGTTGACGATGACCAGGAACACGGTCACCGGCACTCTGCGCCGCAGCGGCAGGGCCACCGCGACCACCGCTTCGCAGCCGGCCAGCAGCCACCAGCCCCGCGCCGAGCCGTCCGTGTTCTGCTGCATCAGCGGCGCCGGGCACAGGGTCAGCACCACAAGCCCGGCATCGACGGCCCACGGGCGCCATCGTGTGCGCCACCGACCGGAGTCCTTCGTCACCCGTCCGAGCGTAGCGGCGTTCGCCGGGCTCCTCGGCTGTCACCGGGCACCGGACCGGCATACTTCCGGGCACCTCGTCAGGTACCCGCGGGCATCGGGCCGGCCGGTTCCGGGCATCGGGTCAGGGACCGGCCGCGGTCACGGCGAGCCGTTCCGGTTCCGTCCGCCGACCGGGGCGCAGGGGCCGTGGCGTCCACCAGTTCCACCTGCCGAGCAGGATCATCGCGGCGGGCAGGACCACGGCCCGGATGATCGTGGCGTCCAGCAGGATGGCCGCGGCGAGCCCGACACCGAGCTGCTTCATGTCCAGGGTGGACAGCGTGCCGAAG
This sequence comes from Streptomyces fuscichromogenes, assembly GCF_014645815.1. Classification (GTDB taxonomy): domain Bacteria; phylum Actinomycetota; class Actinomycetes; order Streptomycetales; family Streptomycetaceae; genus Streptomyces; species Streptomyces fuscichromogenes. The sequence goes on from NZ_BMML01000022.1 coordinate 168,135, forward strand.
ATCGAGAAGACGGCGACCATGACCACGGCGGCGCTGGTCACGGTCCCGGCCGAGCCGGTGATGCCGTGCGCCACGGCCTGCCGGGTCGGCATTCCGTCGCGGACGGCCTCCTGGATCCGGCTCACCACGAAGACGTGGTAGTCCATGGACAGCCCGAAGAGCACCACGAACAGGAACAGCGGCAGCCAGGTCACGATCCCGCCGTTGGACCGGAAACCCAGCGCCGCCTCAGCCCAGTGGTGCTGGAAGACCAGTGTCAGCAGTCCGTACGAGGCCGCCGCGGACAGCGAGTTCAGCACGATCGCGGTGAGCGCGACGACCGGCGCCCTGAAGGTGGCCAGCAGCACGGCGACGGTGAGCACGAGCACGAAGCCGATCGCCCACGGCATCGCGTCGGCCACGTCGGACCCGAAGTCGGCGTTCATCGCGATCCACCCGCCGACCGCGTACCGGGCGTCGGGCAGCCCCGACAGCGCCGCCGGCGCCAGCCGCTGCCGCAGCTCGTCCACGGACCGTCTCGCCCCGTCGGTGCCCGCCTGGTAGCGCACGCCCACGTCGAGCACGGACACCGTCCGGTCCCGCGAGGTCCGCAGCCGCGGCCGGGTGTCCTGGGCGAACAGCGGGTCCTGCCGGACGCGCCCGCCGAGGCCGGTCAGCGCCCGGCGTACCCGGGTCGCCTGGTCGGCGGGCGCGCGGACGGCGATCTGGAGCGAGGAGCCCGTGCTCGGGAACGCGTCGAGGAGCCGGTCGTAGCTCCGCATGATCGGTATCGAACGGGGCAGGTCGGCGTCATCGGGCAGCTTCAGTGTCATGCTCAGCGCCGGGGCGGCGAGCGCGAGCAGAGCGACGACGGCGACCGCGAGGGTCGGCCCGGGGCGTCGCAGAGCGGGCCGCAGCACCGTCGGCCAGAAGCGGCCTTCGCTCTCCCGACGGGCGGTCAGCCGCCACACCAGCGGCACGCGCGGCCGGTCGAGCAGGCGGCCGAGCCCGGCCAGCAGTGCGGGCAGCACCGTGACCGAGCCCAGCACCGCCACGGTGACCACCAGGATCGCGCCGATCGCCAGCGAGTGGAACGTCGAGCCGTTCGCGATGAACAGGCCGCCCATGGCGACCGTGACCGCCAGCCCGGAGACCACGACCGCGTGCCCGGAGGTGGCCGCCGCGATCTCGACCGCGTCCGCGGAAGTACGGCCCTTGGCCCGTTCCTCGCGTTCGCGCCGCAGGTAGAACAGGGAGTAGTCGACCCCGACCGCCATCCCGACCAGCAGGATGACGCTGTTCAGCGCGTCGGTCGCCGGCACCAGGTGGGAGGAGAGCGCGGACAGCCCGATCGCCGCCCCCACCGACGACAGGGCCAGCAGCACCGGCACTCCGGCGGCGACCAGCGCCCCGAAGGCCACCAGCAGGATCACCAGCGTGACCGGAATGCTGATGAGCTCCGCCTTGTGGAAGTCTCCCTGGATACGGCTGGTCAGGGCCTCGTCCATCGAGGCGTCTCCGACCTCCTCCACCCGCAGCCCCGGGTAGCCCTTCGCGACGGCGGCCGTCGCGTCCAGCAGCGCCCGGACGTGTTCTGCCGCGTCGTCGCCGGGACCCGCCATCTCGGCCCGGACCAGCAACGCCGAACCGTCCGGCGCGAGTTCGGCCGGGTCCACCTCCGCGACCTCCGGAAGTGTCCGGAAGCGGGCCACGACACCCGCGGCGGCACGCCGGGCGGCCGCCTCGTCCAGTGCCCCGAATCGCGCGCTGACCAGCACGTTCTCCACCGCGGGTGCGGGGAACCGGCCGCTGTCCACGATCTCGGCCGCACGGCCCGACTCCCCCGACGAGAAGTCGGCGTCGCTCGTCCTGGTCCCGACCGCGCCGCCCGCCCCGACGCAGACCGCGACGAACAGCGCCCAGGCGCAGATCGCCCGCCACGGATGTGTCGCGCTCCATCGCGCGATCCGCACCGTCATCATCCGGCGTTCCACTGGTGTCTCCTCGGTTCCTCGGTGTCGGCGGGCGCCAGTTGGCCGCGCGGAGTTCATTCAGTCAGGACGGACGGGCGAGATCGTCACTCGTTGGCGGCCGATTTCCGCGGCGCCGTCACTCCCCCGACCGACGGCGTCCGGCTTCGGTGTCATTCCGAGGAATGACTCCGCGGCCTGGTGACAACTCGTGGCGTGAGCAGTTCAGCGGTCACGGGGCGTGCGGCGGCGACCCGTGGGTCGACGGCCTCGACCTGACCGACCTGAGGTCGGCCTTCCACCCCGACGCGGCCGGGTACGAGAAGGGTTGTGCCGCGAAGCTCATCAGCATGAGCCGGCTCCTCGGCGGCCGCGGTTCCCTCCGGGGCCTGCCGCAGGTGACCGGCCCTCGGCAGCACCCTGCCCCGCCGCACCGCCATGTCGGACACGGCCGGGGTCCATGCCGGGCAGGGCGCGTCCTGGCGGAAGTACGGGGTGCACCGGGACCGGTACGCGGGCACGGAGACGAAAGGGCTGTCGGATGGGCACGATGGACGGACTCGTCCTGGATCCCGTCTACACCGGGCGGGCCATGGCCGGGCTCGTCGCGGCCGTGCGCGAGGGGGACATCCGTCCGGGTGAGCGCACCGTCTTCGTCCACACCAGAGGGCTGCTCGGGCTCTTCGGCCACCAGGAGGCGCTACGTCGGGCCGCGGAGGTTCTCGCGAGCAGCACGGTGTGAGGACGGTGCGGGGGCGGAGCGGGGCGTCGCCCGGGTCGTGTGATGCTGGCGTCATGACTGAGGGATGCGTGGTCGCCGTGGTTCGCCGGCCGGACCTGGACTCCTCCGCCGTGGACGGGCTCCCCGCGCTGCTTGCGGACTACCACCTGCGGACGGAGGCCGAGAAGGGCGTGGCCGTCGCCGGTGCGGACGCGCTGCCGGAGCGCTACCGGGCGGAGATCGTCGACCCGCGGACCGCGTACGCCGACGACGCCGTGCTGGTGGCCCGGTGCGGGGACACCGCGGTGGGCTGTCTGGTGGTGACCTCGCCCGCGGACGGGCGATCCGAGATCAAGAGGGTGTGGACGGACCCCGCGTTCCGGGGCCGGGGCATCGCGTCCGAGTTGCTCGCCGCCGCACTCGCGCATGCCGCTGCGGGCGGCGCGGACACCGTGCGGCTGTCGGTGTGGGACTGGCGGGCCGGGGCCATCGCCCTGTACGAGCGCTTCGGCTTCGCCGTCACCGAGTCATGGGACGAGCGCGGCCGACTGGTGTGCATGGAGCGCGCCGTGTGAGCGGTCCCGGGCAGTACCGGCTCGCGCCCGGCGTGCCCGCGGTGCGCGCAGGGTGGGTGCCGTGGCGGGCTCATCCGGTGGCCCCGGGGAGCGGAAGGGATCGCTCCACCTCGACCGTCGTGGTGACCCGGGTGAGAGCGGGCCGGCGCGGGACCGAGCCGAACCCGAACCGCACGGGAGGTTCGACCGGTGCGAGCGCGCCCAGGTCCGCACCGTCGTGGACGCCCGACAGCTCACGGATCGCGAGCAGGTCCCGCGCGCCGTACCACTCCCTGCGGCCGCTGCCCGCGCTGCCGCGGGTCCGTACGCCGGGCAGCAGTACGCGGGCGACCCCGTCCGTGATCACGGACCACGCCGGGCGGCGGGCGAGCGGGCCGGGAACGGCGTGCAGCAGGTGGCCGAGGAGGGTACGGCGCCCGGTGGTGAAGCGCAGGCGGAGCGGATCCGCCGTGACGGTCCAGGTGTCCGCGAGGACGGCGACGGCGACCGGTACGACATGCACCGTGTCGAAGTCGTAGGTACCGCTGACGAATTCGGCCGTTGGCCGGGTCGGTGCGAACAACAGCCTTTCCCCGTCGCTCCGTTCCAGCATCACATCGCTGAACGGGCCGAACGGCGACCGGGGCCAGTGGCCCACCACGACGCGGGTGCCGGAGGTGGTGCCCAGGCCCGCGATCCAGCCGTCGAAGCGCAGCCGGGGGCGCCGGGCGCCCGGTCGCAACAGCCGCTCCATGCGTCCGCCTTCCCCTCGTGGTCCCGTACGAGCCGGCCTCACCGCGGAATATACGGTCGGCCGGCCGCCGGGCCCGGGAGCGCCGTGGCGGAGGGAGGGACGAGACCGAAGGGAACCGGCCCGTCCGGCCGCGCCACGGGCGACCGGATACAGTGCGCGAGACGGCAGCCCGGTCAGAGAGGGTAAGCGTGACCGACACCAGCAACACCCGACGCGCCGACAGCGAAGCGCAGGATCCGGGGCAGAGCCCGCTGCTCCGCCTGATGCGCTACATCCCCCTGATCGCCCCCGTCCTGCTGTGGGCCGTGCCCTGCTGGGTGCTCCTGTACACCGGCCAGCACTGGCCGCTGCCCGTCTCGCTGACCGGCACCGCGCTGTTCGTCCTCGGCCTGTGCGGTATGCCGCTCGCGATGGTGCGCGGCCACGGCCGCCGCCAGCAGGACCGGGCGGCGATAGTCGGTGACACCCTGCTGGGCACCAGCTGGGTGCTGTTCACCTGGTCCGTCCTGCTCGGGGTCCTGCTGCGGCCGGCCCTGGCCGTGAGTGGCGTGGGCGACGGCCAGGACCGGGCCAGGACCGTCACCTGGGCGGTCCTCGGTACCGCCGCCGTGCTGCTCGGCTGGGGGTACGCCGAAGCCCGCCGGGTGCCGCGCGTGCGCCGGCTCGACGTGCGACTCCCGCGGCTGGGCGCCGGGTTGGACGGCATCCGGGTCGCTCTGATCACCGACACCCACTACGGCCCGCTCGATCGCGCCCGGTGGTCGGCGCGGGTGTGCGAGACGGTGAACTCGCTGGAGGCCGACCTGGTCTGCCACACCGGCGACATCGCCGACGGCACGGCCGAACGCCGCCGCGCCCAGGCCCTCCCCCTCGGTACCGTGCGGGCCACCCATGCCCGGGTCTACGTCACCGGCAACCACGAGTACTACACCGAGGCCCAGGGCTGGGTCGACCTGATGGACGAGCTGGGCTGGGAGCCGCTGCGCAACCGCCATCTGCTGCTCGAACGCGGCGGCGACACCCTCGTCGTCGCCGGGGTGGACGACGTCACCGCCGAGTCCTCGGGCCTGGCGGGCCACCGCACCGACCTCGCCGGAGCCCTGGCCGGTGCCGACCCCGACCTGCCCGTCCTGCTCCTGGCGCACCAGCCCAAGTTCGTCGACCGGGCGGCAGCCGGCGGCATCGACCTCCAGCTCTCCGGCCACACCCACGGCGGCCAGATCTGGCCCTTCCACCACCTGGTCCGCATCGACCAGCCGGCCCTCGCCGGTCTCAGCCGGCACGGCGCCCGCACCCTCCTCTACACCAGCCGCGGCACCGGCTTCTGGGGCCCGCCGTTCCGTGTCTTCGCCCCCAGCGAGATCACCCTGCTCGTACTCCGCTCCCCGCAGCTGACCGCCGCGCCGTAGCACCGTTGACAGGCACCGGGAACGGCGCGAGGGTGAGGGTTCTGCTCCGCTCCGAGACCGGAGGTCGGCCCTTGCCCGGTTCGTCAGCACCTCGGTCGGACACCGACCTCGTCGCACGCGTACGCGAGCTCCAGCCGCTCATCCGCTCGCACGCCTTGCGCGCGGAGCAGCAGCGGCGGGTGACGGGCGAGGTCGTCGAGGCGCTCACGGGCGCCGGGATCCACCGGATGAACGTTCCCCGCCACTACGGGGGTCACCAGACCTCGTTACGGACTCAGGTCGACGTGCTGAGCGAGGTCTCCGCCGCGTGCGGGTCGGCCGGATTCATGGCGTTGATCCAGGCCGGGTGCGCGTTCATCGCGGCCCTGTTCCCCGACGACGCCCAGGACGAGATCTTCACCCGTCCCGAGGTACGGATCGGTGGCACTCTCGTCCCGGGCTCGAAAGCCGCTCCCGTGCACGACGGTTATGTGGTGAACGGGAACTCGCCCTTCGCGACCGGCTGTCAGGACGCCGACTGGCATCTGCTGACCGCGCTGGACGACACCGGGGACGGCCCGCCGGAGATGCTGTGGCTGGCGATCCCCATGACGGACCTCAAGGTGCTGGACGACTGGAACGTCTCGGGTCTGGCCGGAAGCGGCAGCAACACCGTCGTCGCCCAGGACGTTCACGTGCCCGCCCATCGCGTCCTGCCGGTAGGGCCGTTGCTGGGGGGCACGTTCCCGTCGCGGCGCAACGGCACCGACCCCTTCTACCGGATGCCGGTGCTCCTGCTGTTCTGTGTCTGGACGGCCGCGAACGCCCTCGGTCTGGCACGCGCGGCCCTGACCGAGTTCAGCGGGCGCATCCATCAGCGGGGCATCACGTACACCTTCTACGAGCGCCAGCACGAAGCCCCGGTGACCCATCTCCAGTTCGCCGAGGCCGCGTTGAAGATCTCCTCCGCGGAACTGCTCACCGCCGACTTCGTGCGGCTGATCGAATCCAGGGTGGCCGCCGGTGAGCCGTTCACGACGCAGGAGCGGGCCCGTACCAGGGCGCAGTGCGGGTACGTGACGCGGTTGTGCAAGGAGGCCGCCGACCTGATCGGGTCGGCTTCGGGTGCCTCGTCCCTGCAACGCGAGGTGCCGGTCCAGCGGATCGTCCGGGACCTGAACGCCCTGAGCCTGCACTCGTTCGTCAACCCCACCGCCAACCTGGAGCTGTACGGCAGGGTACTGTCGGGGCTCGACGCAGGGACGCCGTTTCTCTAGCCGCCCTCCGGGTGGCGGGCAGCGGCGGGGTGGGCGGAGACGGCGGGGAGGGCTCGCGTTGGATCGCCTGGCAGGAGCGGACCCGGAAGTCGGCCCGGCACGGTCCGCGGCGCGCGCGGTGCTCCCCCCGGTGCTGCGCGGGTCTCTCGGGCTGGTCGCGGTGCTCGCCTCGCTGGTGGTCCTCGCTCTCGGGGTCAGGTACGCCGGTCACAGCGAGCCCGGCAGGGTGGACAGCTGGCTCTTCCCGCCGACGGCGGACAGTGTGCGGCCGCCGTGGCGGCACGTCGCCCTGGTCCTGGACTTCCTGGGGGAACCCGTGGGGTCGGCGTTGGTGATCGTGGCCGGGGTGGCGGGCTGCCTGCTGCTGCTGCGGCCCCGGGCGGCGGTGCTCGTCGTGGCCGGCGCCGGACTGACGGTGGGGACGACCACGCTGCTCAAGCACGTGGTGGGACGCACCATCCACGGCCCCGGCAACCTGTCCTACCCGAGCGGGCACACCGCCTTCTTCACCGCGCTCGCCCTCATGGCGGCGCTGCCCACGGCCGGCCGGCTCGGCCTCGGCAGGACGGCCGGCACGTCACTCGTGCTCGCCGCGGCGCTGGTGGCCGGCGCCGTCATGGGCTGGGCGGAGGTCGGCCTGGGCGCGCACTACCCGACCGACGCCCTCGGCGGCTGGTGCACCGCGCTGGCGGTGGTACCGGCGACCGCGTGGCTGGTCGACCGGACGGCCGACCGGACGGCCGACCGGACGGCCGCGGGGCCACCCGGCCGGCCGGCCTAGGCCGGCGCCGCTGACGTCATGTCACGCCAGGCGCCGGAATACGGGCTTCACCGCCCGTCCGGCCAGCCAGGGGGTGGGGTCGTCGGCGTCCAGCGCCTGCCGGTACACCGCACAGGCCTCGGCCACCACGTCGATGGTGCGGTCGATGTCCGCGTCGTCGAGTACGCTGCTCACCACGAACGACGGGGCGAGCACCCCGCCCGCGAGGAGCCGGCGCAGGAACAGGGTGCGGTACCGCTGCGACGGCCGCAGGTTCCCGTCGAGGGTGGCGAAGACCAGGTTGCTGGCCCGGCCCCGGACGACGACGTGCTCGCCGACGCCCATCGCGGCCGCGGCGTCGCGGACACCGGCCGCCAGCCGCTCGCCGAGGGTGTGCAGCCGCGCGGTGATGCCCTCCTCGACATAGGTGGTCTGCACGGCCATCGCGGCCGCCAGGGAGTGCGTCTCCGCGCCGTGGGTGGTGGACAGCAGGAACACCCGGTCGCCGGAATCACGCAGTCCGCCCCGTTCCATGAGGCTGCGGCGCCCGGCCAGCGCGGAGACGGCGAAGCCGTTGCCCAGCGCCTTGCCGAACGTGGAGAGGTCGGGGACGACGCCGTACAGGCCCTGGGCGCCCGCCTCGGACCAGCGGAAGCCGGTGATCATCTCGTCGAAGACCAGGACGCAGCCGTGCCGGTCGGCCAGCGCGCGCAGGCCGGCGAGGTACCCGGGCGGCGGCTCGGTGTGGGTGGCGGGCTCCAGGATCAGGCAGGCGACCTCGTCCTGGTACCGGGTGAGCAGTTCCTCCGTGGCGGCCAGGTCTCCGTAGGGGAAGGCCACGGTGAGCTCGTTGGTCGCCGCCGGGATGCCCGCGGACATCGGTGTGGTGCCGATGAACCAGTCGTCGACGGAGAAGAACGGGTGGTCGCCGCAGATGGCCACCCGCGGGCGGCCGGTGGCGGCGCGGGCCAGGCGGACCGCGGCGGTGGTGGCGTCGGAGCCGTTCTTCGCGAACTTCACCATCTCGGCGGTCGGCACGGTGGCCAGGAAGCGTTCCGCGGCCTCGACCTCCACGATGGACGGCCGGACGAAGTTGCTGCCGCGGCCGAGTTCCCGCCGTACCGCCTCGACCACGCGCGGGTGGGCGTGGCCGAGGCTGACCGACCGCAGGCCGGAGCCGTACTCGATGTAGCGGTTGCCGTCGACGTCCCACACGTGGGCACCGTTGCCGTGGCTGATGACCGGGGCCAGGTTCTCGGGGTACTGGTCGTCGCCCTTGGCGTAGGTGTGCGCGCCTCCTGGGATCAGAGCGTGCAGCCGCTCGTTGGCCTGCCGCGAGCGGGGCAGGAGCAACCCCTCGGTGTCTTGGGTGTGCACGCCGACCTCATCTTTCTTGGTGCTTCAGGACCTCGGCGAGGCTAGGCGCCTCCCGGTCCCGTTGGGACATCGACGTGACCGGCAGCGGCCAGGGAATGGCGAGTTCCGGGTCGTCGAAGGCGATCGTCACGTCCTCGGACGGATCGTGCTGACGGTCAATACGGTAAGAGGTGTCCGCGATTTCGGTAAGAGCCTGGAAGCCGTGCGCGCATCCCGCCGGGATGTACACGGTCTTCTGCGTCTCGCCGGACAGCTCGAAGAAGGCCCGGCCCAGGTACGTCGGCGAGTCCGGCCGCAGGTCCACGACGACGTCGAAGATCTGCCCGGACGAGCACCGCACCAGTTTGGCCTCGCCGGCGCCGGAGCGCAGGTGCAGGCCGCGCAGCACGCCCCGGACCGAGCGGGACACGCTGTCCTGGACGAAGGCGTGCGGGTCGAGGCCCACCGAGCGGACCACGTCGGCGTCGAAGGTACGGCAGAAGAAGCCGCGTTCGTCGGCGTAGGGCGTCGGCTCGAAGAGGTACGCGCCGGCGATCTCGGGGACTTCGGTCGCTTTCATGAGACCTTCCGTGGGGCGTGGGCGTGGTCCTTCGCCGGGAACAGGACCGTGGTCAACGCGGCGAACTGGTCGTCGAGTCGACGGGCCGCGTCCAGGTTCCGCTCGGCGAGGATCCGCCGCAGTTCGGCCGACCGCTTCTCCAGCGCCCGGAACTGCTCCAGCAGCCGGTCGGCGTCGACCTCGCGGGCCGGGTGGCAGTACGCGCCGAGGCCCATCCGGTCCATGAGCGCGTCGCTCTTCGCCGCGTAGCAGAGCGCGAGCACGGGCGTTCCGGTCTTCAGCGCGCAGATCAGGTTGTGGTAGCGGACGGCCACCACGGTGTCGGCGGCCGCCATCTCGTTCATCAGGTCGGCCAGTGAGGCCGGTTCGGCGGCGGTGACCAGCGGTGAGTCGACCGCGTCGAGGATGGCGGCCACCACCGACAGATCGCACTGGTCGCCGGTGAGGAGCCGCACGGGCCTGCCCTCCTCGACCAGGGTGCGGACGAACCTGATCGTCCCGTCGAGGTAGCGCCGGTGGATCTCCTCGGCCCGCGCCCGGTCGTCGTTGCCCCCGTGGAAGTCCATGACGCCGAGGCAGACCGGGCCCGGCGTCCCCGAGGGTGCGTGCGCCGTCGGTGTCGGCAGGGCGAACGCCAGGTCCGGGTAGACCTCGTCGCGCGCGGTGTCCACGCCCATCGCCCGCATCGCGTCCCGGGACTGGGCGTCCCGGTACGACCGGTACACGGCCAGCCGCGCCGACCAGCGCACCAGGGCCCGGGTGGGCCGGTTGCCGATCTCCGCGGCGCCGACGCTGACCAGCGCGACCCGGGTGCCCAGCAGCCGGCCGCTCGCGCAGAGCAGGAACAGCGAGTACGGGAAGCCCCACGGCCGCAGCGGCAGGGTGGCCTCCAGGACGCCCATGCCCGGCACGATCACCACGTCGTGCCGGCGCACCCAGGCGGCGGTGCGGAAGACGTCGACGAGTTTGCCGAACCCCTTCGCCGCGATCGCGCCCACGCGGGACGCGGTCCGGTATTCCGCGCGGTTCCAGTGCAGCCGCGTGGCGGGGATCCCGAACCGGGCCGTCACGGCCTCGGGCCCGCCGCACAGCGCGTCCACGACCGCCTCCGGGTGCTCGGCACGGAGGTGTCCGAGGAGTGCTTCGAGCGACCCGTCGTTGCCGAGGTTGCCGGAGCCGAGCAGGCCGAACACCCCGACGCGCGGCGGGGTTCCCTCCGTGGACGTCATGCCCGCCGCCTCCCCTCACGGCCGGCGACGAGGGCGTCGACGGAGACCGTGAGCAGGGCCGGGTCGACCGGGGCACGGTCCTCGACCCGCTCGCCGGCGCCCGGCCGGACCCGGCTGGTCAGCCACGATGCCAGGTGGCGGTAGCACTCCCGCCGGTCGGCCGGGGACAGCGGCGCCCGCCGGACCGCCGAGGCGAAGCCCCAGACGTACTCGGCGAGCAGCCGCGGCGTCGGGTGCAGCAGACCTGCCCGGCGCGGGTCCAGGTTGACGCACCGGGAGCGTTTGGAGGGGTTCGCCCGCTCGGCGCGGGTGGGGTGGTCACGGCGGAAGTACAGCAGCTCCGGCACCTGGTGGAAGGGCCCGTGCAGGGTGATCTCGGCGACGAACGTGCGGTCCGCGTGGTGGTAGCTGTCCATCGGTTTGACCCGGCGCAGCATGTCGGCCCGCATCACCCCGTAGAAGTCGTCGCCGCCCGGCTCGAACAGCAGGCTGCGGAAGCGCTCCGGGGCGTGCGGCGAGTCGGTGGCGAGCGTGTACTCGTAGGGGACCGTCACCTGGCCGTCGCCGTCGATGACCGCCTGGTCGGTGTGGGCGAGGACGACGTCAGGACGTTCGTCCAGCGCCTCGACGCAGCGCCGGATCAGGTCACGGCCGTAGAGGTCGTCGTGCGAGGCCCACTTGAACAGTTCGCCGCGGGACTCGGCGAACACATGGTTGTGGTTCGGCGTGGCGCCGATGTTCCGGGGCAGCCGCTGGTACCGGATACGGGAGTCCTGCGCGGCGTACTTGCGGCAGATGTCCTCGGTCCCGTCGGTCGAGGCGTTGTCGGAGACGACCAGTTCGAAGTCCTCGTACGTCTGGCCGAGCAGGGCGTCGAACGACTCGGCCAGGTACTCCTCGCCGTTGTACACGGGCAGGCCGATGCTCAGCCTGGGTCGGGCGGTCATGGGGTCCTCACTTCGGGGATGCGGTGGTGGTGGTGCTCGCGCAGGGCGGACCGCAGCTGCAGCCACCACACGGCGGAGCCGCTGAGGGTCGCGGCGGCGACGCCCCAGGCCGAGCCGGCCGTACCGGCGACGGCCGCCCCGCCGAGTCCGCCGCCGACGTAGCAGGCGGAGGCGAACAGCTGGCAGCGCAGGCTGCGCCGGGCCGCGCCGAGCGCGCGCAGTCCGGCCGCCGCGCCGGTACCGAGGCCCGCTCCCGCGACACTGAGGGTGATCTGCACGATGAGGTGCGAGGACGAGTGCCAGACATCGCCGAGCACCAGGTCGCCGAGCCGGCCCGGCATCAGCAGCAGCGCCGAGCCCCAGAGCAGCGCACCGGTGGCCTGCCCGCCGCCGAGGAGCAGGCAGAACCTGCCCAGTCGGTGCGGGGCCCGCCGCAGCACCCGTGCCGCCTCCGGGACGGTGACCAGCGAAAGCCCCATCAGCACGGCGAGGAACGGACCCATCAGGAGCTCGGCGCCCCGCACCGCGCCCACCGCGCTCACCCCGACGATCGCGCCGAGCCCGTAGGCGCGCAGCTGGCTCGCACCGCTGAGACTGACGTTCTCGACCAGGTACCGGTAGCCGAGGTCACGCTGCTCGCTGAGCCAGCCGCGGGCCTGTGCCAGGTCGGGCCGGATGCCGGACTGGAGGCAGCCGTACCCCGCCGCCACCGTCGCGGAGGCGCCCCAGGCGAGCACGAAGGCCGCCACGGTGTCCACGTGGGCCGCCACCACCATGGCCGGGACGAGCGCGATGCCCCACACGACGTCGTTGACGAACGCCTTGCGCCCGGTGCCGGCGGCGAAGAACGAGAACCGCCAGGCGTCCTGGAGCAGCAGCCCCGGCAGCATGAGACCGAGGGCGGCGAACGCGGGCCCCACCCGGCCGCCGAGGCCGAGCCCGGCCGCCAGACACACCACGCCGAGGGTCGTACCGACGCCGAGCGCGGTTCCCGTCGAGCGGGCCGTCGCCGCACGCCAGGACCCGTCCGGCACGCCGCTGAAGCGCACCACGAGCGGGTCGGTGGCAAGGCCCCGGGAGACGTTGAGCACCACGCCGTACGTCACCCAGGCCAGGCTGAACACGCCGAACGCGGTCACCCCCAGCGAGCGGGCCACGTAGATGCCCACCGCGAAGTTGCTGATGCTGGAGGCCGCCTGGTCGGCCAGTCCCCAGGACAGCCGGCCGACGAGGGCCCGTCTGGCGGACCCGGCCGGTGGCGCCGTCTTCTGCGGGTTCTCCCCCTGGGTGGTCATCGGCGTCATTCCTTGACCAGGTCGGCGCCGCGCAGGGCGTCGGCCGCGGCGGCGACGGTGTCGAACGGCAGCCCGGAGCGCTCGGCGACGTCCAGCAGGCTGTGCTCGCCGTCGGAGAGGTTGAGCACCCAGAGCATGGCCATCTGGGCCTGCTTGGTGTCGCTGCGGCCGCCGAGCGCGTCGTAGAGCCCGCGCCGGCCCAGCTGCGGTTCGCCGTAGGGGCTGAGGTTCAGGTACCGCCGGTTGCGGTCGAGGACGGCGAACGCCTCGCGGCAGACCGCGAGCGTGTCCGCCATGGCCGCCGGGGAGACGAAGTCCAGGTTGTCCGCCGAGGTGTGGTACTCGGGGTAGCCGGCGTACGGGGTCCGGGTGAGCGAGCCCACGCCCAGGTTGAACCCGGGCGAGCAGTACTGCCGCTCGTCGTAGCCGTACGGGGTGAACTCGGTGACGCGGTGCGGGCGTTCGGAGGCGGTCAGCACGTGCCGCAGCACCCGGTCGATCTCCGCGTCGCCGCGCCTGCTCTGCTTGTACGTCAGGTGCCCCGGGTCCCCGGCGCAGGCGAGGACGAGGCCGTGCCTGACCCGCTCGATCCGCTCCGCGTTGCGGGCCAGCCAGGTGATCGCCCCGATGGTGCCGGGCGCGTAGATGAACCGGTAGGTGTAGTACGGCGTCTCCCGCGCCAGCGCCCTGGCCAGGAACGTCGCCACCGCGATGCCGGCCAGGTTGTCGTTGGCCAGCGAGGGGTGGCAGACGTGGCAGGAGACGATCACCTCGTCGGCGACCTGCCCGGGGACCACGTGCTCGGCGTAGGTGAGGTGGCCGTCCGCGAGGGTGGAGTCGACGCGCACCTCGTAGTCGCCGTCCGGCAGCGCGTCGAGGGTCTCCTGGGCCAGGCAGAACCCCCAGTCCGGCTTGTAGTAGCTGGTGCGGTACGGCACCCAGGAGGGGTGGTCGGGCAGGGTGTGCAGGTGTCCGCGCAGCTCCGCGAGGGGCATGGTCGCGGACACCGGCACGCTGTAGCCGAGCACGTGCAGGCTGGACGCGGCGAAGTCGACGACCCGCCGGCCGGCGGGGTCGGCGATGTACGCGTCGCGGATGTTCCACTCCTGCGGCACCGTCCAGTCGAGCACCTGCGTCCCGGTCGGCACCTCGTGCACCTGCAGCGGGATGTACTCACCGACGATGTCCAGGGTGGCGCGCACGCCGTCGCCGGTGATGCTCCGGCAGAGCGGGTACATCCGCTCCACCAGCGCGTACATCTCCTCGCTCACGTCGGTCACCGGCGCCACCGCAGGGTGTCGTCGACGGTGCCGGCCTCGGACGCCGCGCGCAGCACGGCAAGGCGGGTGAAGCGCTGCTCGAAGTCCTCCCTGGTGAGGTCGAACTTCCGGTAGGCGTCGGCGAGTTCGAGCGCGCCCTGCTGCACCGTCCACGCGCAGTCGAAGCCGGGGATCGCGGCCCGGAACCGGGCGAAGTCCACCCGGTAGGACCGCGGGTCGGCACCGGTCTCCCCGGTGATCACCACCTTGGAGCCGGACACCGCCTCGGCGACCTGCTCGGCGATCTCCGCGACCGTGACGTTGTTGGTCTCGCTGCCTATGTTGAACGCCCGGTCGTGCACCGCCTCGCGCGGGGCCGACAGCGCGGCCGTGAAGGCCCGAGCGATGTCGGCGGCGTGCACCAGCGGGCGCCAGGGGGTGCCGTCGGAGAGCACAAGCACCTCGCCGGACAGCAGGGCATGCCCCACCAGGTTGTTCAGCACGATGTCGGCGCGCAGCCGGGGCGAGAAGCCGAAGGCGGTGGCGTTGCGCATGAACACCGGGGTGAAGTCGTCGTCGGCCAGCGCGTGCAGGTCGTCCTCCACTCGCACCTTGGACTCCGCGTACGGCGTCACCGGGCGCAGCGGGGCGTCCTCGGTCACCAGGTCGTCACCGCCGGCGGCGCCGTAGACCGAGCAGGTGGACGCGTACAGGAAGCGCCGTACCCCGGCGTCCCGGGCCAGCCGGGCGAGGCGGACGGACGCGTGGTGGTTGATGTCGTAGGTGAGTTCCGGCGCCAGCGAGCCGAGCGGGTCGTTGGAGAGGGCGGCCAGGTGGATCACGGCGTCCACCCCGGCCACGTGCTCGGCCGTGACGTCGCGCAGGTCGACCTGATGGCCCTGCGGGTCGTCGGGCCGCGGGCCGAGGACGGAGTCGGCGAACAGGCCGGAGTCGAGGCCGACGACCTCGTGCCCGGCGGCCTTGAGGACCGGGGCCATCACGGTGCCCAGATAGCCCTGGTGTCCGGTCAGTAGTACGCGCAAGGTTCAACCCCCCAGGTTGAGCGTGAGTTTGGTGACGGAGAACGCCTCGGCGTAGCGCGTGTGGCATTCGATGCCGCGGATCCGGGCGAGGCCCAGGAAGGCCTCCCGGTCGTACCAGGGGCGGTGCCGCTGCGAGGGGTAGTGCTCCTGCAGCAGCCGCACCTTCTGCTCGGCGGTCTCGGGCGTCAGCGGCTGGTAGGCCGCCGGCCGGCCGAGATCACCGTCCCACTTGACGATCTCGTAGCCGAGCACGAGGTGGTCGCGGAACGCGGTGGGCAGCAGCCGCGCCAGGCCGCGGTGGTCCTGGTGCGCGTCGTCGGTGCGCGGCGCGAGGATCAGCTCCGGGTCGGTCCGCTCGCGCAGTTCCTCGACCGCGGCCTTGGCCTCCTCCCAGTGCGCCGGGAGCCGGCCGTCGGGCAGCTTGAGCACGGTCAGCCGCAGGTCGGCACCCGGGCAGAAGGCGGCGAGCGCGGCCTGCTCCTCCTGCTCGCGCTCGCTGCCGCCGCCGGAGAGCACCAGCGCGTCGACCCGGATGCCCGGCCGCGCCTGGCACAGCGTCAGCAGCGTGCCGCCGGCGCCGATGGCGATGTCGTCGCAGTGCGCGCCCACCGCGACGATCCGGTCCAGGGGTCCGGCCCCGAGCCGGATCACGCTTCGGCTCCGGCGGTGTCCCGCTCCCACACGGCCCACGGGCGGTCGCCGCGGGTGTAGGCCTCGTCGAGCGCGGCCCGCTCCTTGACGGTGTCGGTCGGCTTCCAGAAGCCGCGGTGCTGGTGCGCCACCAGCCGTCCCCGCTTGGCCAGTTGGGCGCAGCCGTCGGCGACCAGGTCGCCGTTCTCCGGTATGTGGTCGAAGATCTCCTGGCGGAGCACGAAGTAGCCGCCGTTCTCCCACAGCGGCAGTTCGCTGACCGCGGTGATGCCTCCCACCAGGCCGTCCTCGCCCAACTCCACGCAGTGGAAGGACGACTGCGGCGGGACCACCATCATCGACGCCCCGGCGTCGCGCGCGGCGAACTTGTCGATCATCTCCGGCAGCGGGGCGTCGGTGAGCACGTCGGCGTAGTTGGCGAGGAACATCTCGTCGCCGTCCAGGTGGTGCCGTACCCGGCGCAGCCGCTCCCCGATGGGGGACTCGATGCCGGTCTGCGCGAACGTGATCGTCCAGTCGGCGATGTCGGTGGAGAGCAACTCGGTCTGCCCGCGCCGCAGGACGAAGTCGTTGGACGTGGTCTCCTCGTAGTTGAGGAAGAAGTCCTTGATGTGGTGGGCGCCGTACCCGAGGCAGAGGATGAACTCGGTGTGCCCGAAGTACGCGTAGTAGCGCATGACATGCCAGATCAGCGGTCTCGGGCCGACCATCGCCATCGGTTTGGGCACGTCGTCGGAGGCACCGCTGCGCATGCGCATCCCGTAACCGCCGCAGAACAGGACGACCTTCATGCTGTGACCTCTTTCGCGGCCTCGACGATGCTCAGTTCCGGGATGGGAAAGACCAGCCGGCCGCCCCACTCGTGGACGAAGGACAGCTGCTCGGCCAGTTCGGCCCGCAGGTTCCACGGGAGCACGAGGACGTAGTCCGGCCTGTCGGCGGCTATCCGCTCGGGCGACAGGATCGGGATGCGGGTGCCCGGGGTGAACCTGCCGTGCTTGTAGGGGTTTCGGTCGACGGTGTAGGCGAGCAGGTCGGGGCGGATGCCGCAGTGGTTGAGCAGGGTGTTGCCCTTGCCCGGGGCGCCGTAGCCGACGACCGTCTCGCCGCGTTCGGCCGCGTCGATGAGGAACCGCAGCAGGTCGCGGCGGACCTTGGCCACCCGGGCGGAGAACTCGGCGTACCCGGACAGCTCCTGGAGCCCGGCGGCCTTCTCCCGGTCCAGTACGTCCGCCACCCGCCGGGTCGGCTCGCCGGCCGCCTCGGCCGGGCGGGCCCACAGCCGGATGGAGCCGCCGTGCGTGGGCAGCAGTTCGACGTCCACGAGCGTGAGTCCGCCGCTCGCCAGCGCCCGGATCGCGGACGCGACCGTGTAGTACTGGAAGTGCTCGTGGTAGATCGTGTCGTACTGGTTCTCCTCGATCAGGGTCAGCAGGTGCTGCACCTCGATGGAGACCCAGCCGTCGTCGGCGACCAGCGCGCGCAGTCCCTGGGTGAAGCCGACCACGTCGGGGATGTGCGCGTACACGTTGTTGGCGACGACCAGGTCGGCCGGGCCGTGTTCCGCGCGGACGGCGGTACCGGTTTCCGGTGACAGGAACTCGGTGAGCGTGGGCACGCCCGCCTCCCGTGCCGTCGCGCCGACGTTCACCGACGGTTCGATGCCGAGGCAGCGGATCCCCCGGTCCACCACGTGCCTCAGCAGGTACCCGTCGTTGCTCGCCACCTCGACCACGAAGGCGTCGGGGCCGAGCGGCAGCCGCTGTACGGCGTCGGCGACGAACGTGCGCGCGTGCTCCACCCAGGAGGTCGAGAAGGAGGAGAAGTAGGCGTACTCCTTGAACGTCTCCTCCGGTGTGATCAGCGGAGGGATCTGCGCGAGCCAGCAGTCGGTGCAGACCCGCAGGTGCAGCGGGTAGGCCGGCTCCGGCTCGTCCAGTTGGTCCGCGGCGAGAAAGCTCTCACATGGCGGCGTCGCCCCGAGGTCGACGACGCTCGCCATCGCTTCCGAGCCGCAGAGTCGGCATCGTGTCATCTGCTGTCCCCATCCCCCCTGCTCGCGCGGGTCTCCCCGGCACGAGCCTGTGCTGACCGCCCCGCGATCGCGGTGCGGTACTCCTCCAGCAGGCGCTCCAGGCCGACGGCCGGGCTGAATCCCTGCTCGTAGCGGCGGCGGGCCGCCTGGCCCATCTCCCGGTTGCGGGCCGGGTCGGCCGCGATCCGGCGTATGCAGGACGCGAGCGAGGCGGGCTCGCCCGGCCGGTGCAGCAGCCCGGTGACGCCGTCCTCGACGAGTTCGACGAAGGCGCCGTGGCCGGCGGCGACGGTCGGCACCCCGGCCGCCATCGCCTCCACGACCACCAGGCCGAACGCCTCCAGCCAGGTCGAGGGAGCCACCACGGCGACCGACCGCGCGACGGCCTTGCGGCACTCCGCCGGGTCCAGCAGGCCGACGTAGCGGACGTCGTCCCGGTCGGCCGCCCAGGCGGTCACCTCTCGCTCCAGCGGCCCCGTGCCGGCGATCACGAGCGGCACGCCCACACCGCCGGCCGCCGCGGCCTCGTCCCACGCGGCCATCAGCAGCCGTACCCCCTTGGCCTCCGCGAGCCGGCCCAGGTAGAGCAGGTACTCGCCCTCGCCTTCCCGGCAACTGCCCGGGTCGGGAACGAAGTTGTGCTTCACCGCGAGCCGCTCGGCCGGCATGCCGGAGCGCACCAGGACGTCGCGCTGAGCCGCGGAGATGCAGAGGAAGCGCTCCACGCCGGACCACCACCGCCGCCGGTTGACCGACATGCTGACCGCGAGCGGCACGGTCGCGAGGCGGGAGTCCCGGTAGCAGCCGTGCCGGACGGCGGGCAGCGGTGCGGTGCCGACGCACTCGGTGCACGGCCGGCCGTCCCGCTGCAGCGTGCCGGGCGGGCAGACCTGGGTGTAGTTGTGCAGCGTGGCCACGGCGGGCACCCCGGCGTCGGCGCACGCGGCGAGGACCGCGGGCGACAGGAGCGGGAAGACGTTGTGGACGTGCACCACGTCCGGCCGCTCGGTGCGCAGCCGGGCGGCGAGTTCCGTGCGGACCGCCGGGTTCCACGGCACGAGGAGCGGCACCGCGACCTTGCCGAGCAGCGACCGGCCGGCGATGTCGTCGCTGCGCCGCTCGAACACCTCGACCCGGTGGCCGGCCGCGCGCAGCAGTTCCACCTCCTGGTCGACGACCTTGTTCTCCCCGCTCGGCTGCGCCGAGCCGTAGCGGTTGTGCACCACGAGGACGTGCATGCTCAGGCCACCTCCGGTCCCTGGGCGAGTTGTCGAGGGGCTCCGGGCGTCGCGGCGGGTACCGCCAGCAGCGAGGCGGCCAGGGCCAGATGCAGCAGATACGGCGAGGCGTCGCCGAGACCGGCCTCGGTGTACGAGGCGATCGCGCAGTAGCTGATCAGGAAGATGGCGCAGGCTCTCTCCAGCGACGGTGGCCGCAGCAACGCGACACCGCCCAGCACGACGATGATCACCGCGACCAGGGTGACGCCGACCAGACCCTGCTCGTTGTAGACGGCCAGCCAGCTGTTGTCGATCGGCAGCCCGCCGAACGACTTGTCGCCCAGGCCCACGCCGAGGAACTTCTCCGAGGTCGACCGGGGCGCGGCGAGCAGGGCGTCCCAGACCTTGGCCCGGCCGGTGAGGCTGGAGAAGTTCTCCTTGCTCTGTCCGCGCAGGAACCAGGTCTGCAGGGCGCCGGCGAACCCCACCGCGGCCACCGCGGAGCACAGCACCGCCCAGGTGAAGAACCGGCGGGCGGCCGCGCTGGTCAGGATGAGCGAGCCGATCGCCAGCGCCAGCCCCAGGAGCAGGCCGAGCGTGGCCGTCCGGGTATGGGTCAGCGCGAGCAGCACGAAGGACGGCACGATGACCACCGCGGCGCTCGTCCGGTCGATCCGGTGGCCCAGCAGGAGCAGCACGGCGAGCCCGATGATCACCGCCGCGTACTGCCCGATCTGCGGCGGGGTCAGCGGCCACAGAGCGCCGACCAGACGTCCGCCGTAGAGGTCGGGCAGGGCCGCGCCCGGTGAGACGACGAGGCCGGCGGCCACCGACCCGAGCACCGCGAAGTAGGCCCGGATGTGGTGGCGGACGAACGTCAGGCTGCCGTCCCACCAGCGGGTGAGCAGCCACAGTGTGCCGACGAAGAGAGTCAGCCGGAAGCAGCGGAACAGCGCGCCGAACCCGGACTCCAGGTTCGCGCTGGAGATCACGCTCGACACCAGCAGCAGGGTGAGCACCAGCAGGTAGGCGCTGGGCCGGATGCGCAGCCGGACGTTGACCACGAGCGCCAGCGCGAACGCGGCGACCAGTGCCCCCATGGTGACCATCTGGATGAGGGAGCGGGGCAGCGGGACGATGGTCTTCGCCCCGGCGGAGCCGAGCGTGTTGAGGACCAGCAGCCCCCAGACGATCCCGACGATCCTCGGGGTGCCGGCGGAGCGCGGTCCGGCGCCGGACCGCGTGTCCGCCTGCGTGTCCGTCTCTGTGTTCATCTGCTTGTCCATCTCAGCCACCGGCCCGTGGGTCGAGGGTGCTGCCCGCGTCCTGCCGGTAGTCCGTGCCCTGCCACTCGTCGAAGTCGAACACCCGGCTCGGGTCGTAGGCGACGAACTCCCACGGTCCGACGTAGACGTTGTGGTGCCAGCGGTTGTCCTGTTCGTGGGTGATCGCCTCGGCCACCTTCTCGCCCTTGTACGGCGACCAGTCCGGATAGGTGCCGTAGTTGGACAGCACCGCCATGCGGTCGCACATCTCCGTGCACTGGACCACGGACTCGTCGAGCACGAAGCGGTTGTCGTGGATGTCCACGCGCTGGGTCTTCCACCGGCAGTCGGAGTACAGCGGTGCCTTGGCGATCGCCGGCTCCACGCAGCGGTGCGGGTCCTTCACCAGCAGCGTGCAGTCACCGGACGAGGTGTTGGCCGGGCTGTTGCAGAAGCGGTCGGCGTTCTCCCACAGGGTGATCCCGGACCAGTTGTTCTCCAGCACGTTCCGGTAGATCTCGATCTTGTCGGTGCGGGCCCTGACCCGTGGTTCGCCGCCGGACTCGGACAGGTAGACGGTCGCGTACGGGAAGTTGTCGCCGCGGTCCGCGTACCTGCGGCCCTCGACCCAGTTGTTCCGCCGGATCGTGTTGTTCCGGATGATCGCGTTGTAGCTGGTCTCGTAGATCAGCGCGGCACCGTCGTTGTTCTCCAGCACGTTGTTCTCGATGAGGAAGTCGTTGTTGTTCGTGTCCGCCCACAACCCGGCTCCGCGGTTGTCGTGCACCCAGTTGCCGCGTACGTCGGCGCCGTTGACGGCCCAGAACTTGATGCCTCCGCTGCAGCCGCAGCCTTCCTGCTTCCGCTCCCAGTTGTCGGTGTTGTTGCCCACGATCTCGTTGTCCTCGACCACCAGGCCGCTGATACCGCCGCCGCCCTTGTACGCGTTCATTCCGTACTGCCCGTTGTCGCGCAGGCAGCTGGCGCGGACCTGCTGACGGGCTCCGGCCATCAGGCCCGCCCCGGAGTTGTCCTGGATCGTCGTGTGCTCGATCACCCATCCGTCGGCCGAGTCGTGGTTGACCACGCCCTCGTTCTGCGGTGCGACGAAGTGCTGCACGGTCAGGTAGCGGATGGTGACGTCACGGGCGGTGCCCGCGAACGCGTACTGGTTCTTCTTCCCGCCGTCGAGCACCGCGCCGGGCGCGCCGAGGTAGCGGTCCCCCTTCTTGGGGATGACCTGGGCGTAGCGGTCCGGGGTGAGCCGGTGCTTGCCCGGTCGAAGCCAGAACGTGGTGTTCGCGGGACTGCTCTTGGTCTTCGACGCCAGGTCGCCGACCACCGCGGGGTCGACCGTCACCGCGCCCGCCGGCGCCTTCGCCGGCCCGGCCGCGGGGTGGGCGCACACCCGGGCCATGGACCGGGCGGCGGACGTGGCCGTGGACGGCGCGGTGCTCGGCTTCGCCGCCGGGGTGCCCGACGTGCTCTCGCAGCCGGTCGCCGTCAGCAGGGCCAGCGCCAGCGGTGCCGCCGCCAACGCCCAGTGCCGTCTCTTGATCCCCACGTGCCCCCCTAGCCGCCGAACCTGAGCACGGTGGTGAACCCGTCCGCGCCGTCCGTGGTACCGGTGCCGACCAGCGTGGTGGTGGGTTCCTTGCGTCCGAATCCGGCGGAGTACCAGCCCAGCGGCGGGGCGGTCTCGCCCCGATGCGCCCGCCAGGACAGCTGTCCGGGCAGGTCGAGCACCGCGGAACGCCCCTCGCCGTCCCGGATCCAGGTGAGCACCGCCCGGTTCCCCACCAGGTCCGCGGCGATCTCCGGGCCCAGGTGGAACGCCAGTCGCACGGTCCGGTGCGGGCCGCGCACCTCGTCGACCACCGTCAGCTCCTGGCTCGCGGCCGTCAGCTCCACCCGGCGGCGGTGCACGGAGCCCTGGTACCCGTCGTGCTCGGCACACCAGCGGGCCGCGTCCGCACCGGAGGCGTCCGCGGTCAGGACGCGGGTGCGGGCGTGCCGGGTCCACAGGAACGGGCCGCCGGAGACGGACTGGTCGCCGCCGTCCAGTTGCAGCGTGTTGTGGCCGAGGGTGGAGCGGAAGTACTGCCGCCATTCGGGCTGCCCGTGGTAGCAGAACGTCCCCGGGTCGGCGAGCACGTCGACCCCGTCGTGCCGGACCTCCACGGACAGCGCGTCCGCGTGGGCGTGCGCGGCGATGGACAGGAAGCCGTGCGGACCGCCGTCGCAGCGGCACCAGATCCCTCCCGGACCGCGCAGGACGGTCAGCCCCGCGTCGGCGAAGTGGGCGGGCCTGGTCGCCGGGCGGGCGGTCCCGTCCTTCGGGTACGGCCGGATGAGCGCGGCCAGCAGCGGGGTGCGCACATCGGTGGCGGTCACCTCCGGCCACCAGTCGAGGCGGCCGAACACGGCGTCGCCCGTCGCCAGGAGCGAGGCCCAGCGGTCGGTGCCGGCGCCGTCGACGACCAGGCCGTACCCGTCGTCCGCGTCCCCCTGGCGGGGCGGTCGCAGCCGGTCGTCCACCACGGCCGCGAGCGCGTCGGTCATCCGCAGCAGCACCCGCCGCAGCGACGCGGGGACCGGCACGCCGGCGGCGTCCGCCTCGGCCACCGCCGCGAGGCCGAGTTCCAGGACGAGTCCGTGGTACTCGGTGGCCAGCTCGCGGTTGAGACCGGAGTCGAAGGTGTTGGCGCGCAACTGCCGCTCCAGCGACCGCAGCGCGGCGGACCGCCAGCGGGCCGAGGCGGGGAACCAGCCGAAGGCGCAGGCCGCGGCGAACTGCCCGGCGGTCTCGGCGATGACGTGGTTGTTCGCCGAGGAGCCCCGGCTGGGGAAGGCGGCCAGCCAGCGCTGGTGGTGCCAGATCTGGTTCAGCGCGACCGGGTTGTCCTCGAACAGCCCGGCCGCGCCCGGCCAGTCGTCGAGCAGCCGACGGATCCACACCCAGGACAGCAGCCGGATGCCCAGCTCGATGCCGCTGATCCAGTGCACGCCCCGCAGCGGGGGGTTGGCCGTCCACCAGGACCGCAGATGCCCGGCCACCCGCTCGGCGTACCGCTCGTCCGCGGTGACCGCGTAGGCGGCGGCGAGCACGGTGAGGTACTGGTGCCGGGACGGCTCCCAGATCTGCTTGATGTCGCCGGCCACGTCCTCGTCGCGGTACGGCACGTCGAAGGCGTGGCCCGAGGGGGCCCGGCGCCCGGTCTTCGGGTCGTACGCCCAGTCCGGGTCGGTGAGGTCGTCACGGACCACCCCGAAGAACTCGGCGTGTCCGGCCATCAGTCGGTCCGCCTCGGCGACGAGCCGTTTCACGGCGTCCGGCGGGACCTCGGCGATCGTGCCCGCGGGCAGGACCGCGGTGAAGCGGGCGCCGCTCACGCTCGGGCAGTCGGGCCGCGCCGACCGCCACCGCCGTCTGCGCACCGTGTCGCCCGCCCGGCCCGCGACCTCGCGCGGACCCATCCGGGACAGCCGGCGCAGGTACCAGCCCGCGCTCATGGTCACGGCGTCCTCGCCAACGTCACCGGCGCGCCGCCGGCCAGGCCGGTCCCCACGGCGAGCGTGGCCGCCGTGGTGGCGACCAGCGACTCCAGCGGTACCGGCATCGGCCCGCCGGTCCGCACGGCCTTGACGAACGCGGCGAGTTCGGCGTTCTGCCCCTTGTCCCGGGCCTTGGGCAACCGCGAACTGACCCACTTCCTGGGGCCGTGGACCGAGGCACGGACGAAGTCGTCGAGCCGCAGCACCTTGCCGTCGGCGACCAGGTCCAGGGTCTCCTTGGGGAAGCCGGGGGCGCCGGTGGTGACGTAGCTGATGGTGGCGGTGGATCCGTCCGGGTAGCGCAGCACGACCTGGAGGTCCTCGTTGCCGGGCGCGGCCGTCGCGTACACGGAGACCGGGTCGGCTTCGAGGAGCCAGCTCGCCGTGTCGATGAAGTGGCCGCCCTCCCCTGCGAACCGCGAGCCCTCGGCGGCCTGTTGGAGGTACCAGCTGCCGTGTTGCAGCTTGCCCGCGTTGACCAGGTAACGCAGGTTCGCCGGACCGGTCCGGGTGCCGAACCGCTCCCTGGCCTCCGTCAGCAGCGGTGCGAACCGGCGGTTGAAGCCCACCTGGAGGCGGTCGTTGCCGGACTCCTGCACCGCCGCGAGCACTCCGGCCAGCTCGTCCTCGGTGAGGGCCAGCGGCTTCTCCACGAACACGGTCTTGCCTGCCAGCAGTGCCTGCCGGGTCAGTTCGGCGTGCGAGCTGTGCCGGGTGACCACGAACACCGCGTCGATCGACTTGTCGCCGAGCACCGCGTCGAGGTCGGTGGTCGCCTCGGCGAAGCCGAACTTCCGCTGCGCGTTGGCCCCGGAGAGCGCCGTCGTGGTGACGACGGTCGCCAGCTCGACGCCTTCGCGCCGGGCCAGGTGCGGCAGCAGCATCGACGTCGCGTAGTTGCCGGCGCCGACGAACGCGAGACGCACCGCGGAGGTGGCGGACCGGGCCGGGGCGGACACCCTGGCGGTGCGAGGCACCGCGGGCACGGCCACCGCCGAGGCCTCGGTCTCCCCCGCTTCCGCTTCCTGCTCGGGGTA
Organism: Streptomyces fuscichromogenes; assembly: GCF_014645815.1. Taxonomy (GTDB): domain Bacteria; phylum Actinomycetota; class Actinomycetes; order Streptomycetales; family Streptomycetaceae; genus Streptomyces; species Streptomyces fuscichromogenes. The sequence continues at coordinate 193,010 of NZ_BMML01000022.1, forward strand.
CCGGAACAGCACGGCGACGGCCTTGAGTTCACCGTCCTTGAGCCGCCGGTACGTCTCGACCGCGTCTTCGAAGTCGGCGACGTGGGAGATCAGCGGCTCCACGTCGACCCTGCCCCGGGCGACGAGGTCCAGGAAGCAGGCCAGGTTGCGGCGCTCGGTCCAGCGGACGTAGCCGATCGGGTAGTCGCGGCCCTCCAGCTCGTACGACGGGTCGTAGCGCCCGGGGCCGTAGGAGCGCGAGAAGCGGACGTCGAGTTCCTTCTCGTAGTACGCGTTCCACGGCAGGTCCAGGCGGCACTTGCCGATGTCGACGACCCGGCCGCGGTCCCGCGCGAGCCGGGCGGCCAGCTCGACGGGCTGGTTGCTGCCACCGCCGGCGGCCAGGAACACCTGGTCCACGCCGTGGCCGTCGGTGAGTTCGGCGACGGCGGCCTCCACGGCCGGGGACGCGGGGTCGCCGCAGGCCGCGGCGCCCAGGCGCGCGGCGAGTTCGCAGCGTGCCGGGTCCGGGTCGGCGCCGACCACGCGGACGCCCGCCGCGGTGAGGAGCTGCACCACCAGCTGCCCGATCAGTCCGAGGCCGATGACCAGCGCCACCTCGCCGAGCTGCGGCTCGCCCTGGCGGACGCCCTGCATCGCGATCGACCCGACGGTGCCGAAGGCCGCGTGGCGCGGCGCCAGGCCGTCCGGCACCGGGGTGTAGAGGTTCTTCGGCACCCAGTTCAACTCGGCGTGCAGCGCGTGCTCGTTGCCGGCGCAGGCCACCAGGTCGCCGACCTTCACATCGTCGATCCCGGCGCCGACCTGCTCGACCACCCCGCACAGCGAGTAGCCCAGCGGGGTGTAGGAGTCCAGCTTGCCCATCACCTTGCGGTAGGTGGCGGGCAGTCCGTTGGTGGCCACGCTCTGCATGACCTTGGCCACCTGGTCCGGCCTGGAGCGGGCCTTGCCCAGCATCGACATGCCGGCCTCGGACACCTTCATGAGCTCGGTACCGGTGGAGATCAGCGAGTAGGCGCTGCGCACCAGCACACCGCCCGCCTTGCACCCCGGCACCGGAACGTCGAGCACCGCCAGCTCGCCGCTCTTGTAGTTCTGTACGACCTGCTTCACCGAAGTCCCCTGATTCCTAAGCCGTCAACCGAGTGCTCTGGCCGGACCCGGAGGTCGCGTCGCGATACCAGTACTCGAGGGTCAGTACGTGCCACAGATGCTTGGAGTAGTCCCGCTGCCCGGCGGCGTCCTCGGCGACGAGCCGCTGCAGCGCGTCACGGCGCAGGAACCCGGAGCGGACCAGCTCGCCGTCGTTGACCACCTCGCGCACCAGCGGTGCCAGGTCCCGGCTCATCCAGGCCCGCAGCGGGGCGCTGAACAGGCCCTTGGGCCGGTACACGATCTCCCGGGGCAGGACCGAGGTGGCCGCCTCCTTGAGGACGGCCTTGCCCTGCCGTCCGACGATCTTGCGGTCGCCTGGCACCGCGAACGCCGCCCTGACCACCTCGACGTCCACGTACGGCACGCGTACCTCGGTGGAGGCGGCCATGCTGGAGCGGTCCGTGTAGGCGAGGTTCAGGCCCGGCAGGAACATCCGGGCGTCGGTGAGGCACATGCGGTTGACGAAGTCGTCGAGGTCGTTGTCCCGGTAGACGTCCGCGTGCTCGGTCAGTACGTCGTCGACCGTCCCGGCCAGGTCCGGATCGAGCAGCGCGAGCAGCTCGTCCTGGTCGTACATGGTGTAGCTGCGCCGGAAGGCGGTCTCCTCCGGCAGGTCGGCGAAGGAGAGGAACCGCTTCGCGAAGCGCACCGACCGGTACCCCCGGCGGCTCGTCGCGACCGGCAGCCGGTCCACGGCCCCGGACACCCCGCGCCGCAGGGGCCGCGGGACCCGCTGGTAGCGCAATGCGAGCAGGTTGGCCAGGTGCTTGCGGTACCCGGCGAACAGCTCGTCCGCGCCCATCCCGGAGAGCATCACCTTCACCCCGGCCTCGCGTGCGGCCATGCAGATCAGGTACGTGTTGATGGCGGCGGGGTCGCCGATCGGCTCGTCCAGGTGGTACGTCATCCGCGGCAGCATGTCGAGCACGTTCGGCGCGATCTCGATCTCGTGCAGCTCGACGCCGAACTGCGCGGCGACCTGCCGGGCGTAGCGCAGGTCGTCCGGCATCGCCTCGAACTTCGCGTCCTCGGCGCGGAACCCGATCGTGTAGGCGGAGATCCCGGGCTGGTGGCGGGCCGCCAGCGCGGTCAGCCAGCTGGAGTCGAGGCCGCCGGAGAGGAAGGTCGCCACCGGTACGTCGGAGAGCAGGTGCCGCCGGGTCGACTCCTCGACGATGGCGGCCAGGTCCGGCTGTTCGCCGGCGCGGGCCCGCTCCCGGCCCTCGGCGGCGACGTCCTTCAGGTTCCAGAACCGGCCGCGCTGCACGCGGCCGTCGGGCCGGACCCTCAGCCAGCTCCCCGGCGGCAGCTTCTCCGCCTCGCGGAACGCGCACCGTGAGTCCGGCACCCAGTAGTAGAGCAGCGAGGCCACCAGCGCGGCATCGTCCACCTGCAAGGACCTGCCGGTCGCGGCGGAGAGCGCCTTGAGCTCGGAGGCGAACACCAGGCCCCCGCCGCGCCGGAGCAGGAACAGCGGCTTGATGCCGAGCTGGTCGCGGGCGAGCACCAGGTCGCCGGTGCGTTCGTCGAAGACGCCGAACGCGAACATGCCGCGCAGCCGGGGCAGACAGTCCGTGCCCCAGCGCCGCCAGGCCTCCAGGAGCACCTCGGTGTCGGAGGTGCCGCGGAAGCGGACCCCGGTGGCTTCCAACTCGGCACGGAGTTCGGGCGCGTTGTACAGCTCGCCGTTGTAGGTCAGGACGAGGCCGTCCGAGACCATCGGCTGGGCGCCGGTCTCGGACAGGTCGATGATGGCCAGCCGGCGGTGCCCCAGGTGCACCTCGCCGTCCCCGGCGGGGTGGCTGTACCGGCCCGCCCCGTCCGGACCGCGGTGGGCGAGGGTGTCGGTGAGCCGGTCGGTCACCGCCTTTCCGTCCGGCCAGCGGTAAGTGCCTGCGATGCCACACACGTGCTACCGCACCTCCTGGTCGTTCTCCGGGCCCCGGGCGGCCCACACCGGCTGCCGCTCCGAGCGCCGCTGGCCCGTCCCGACCTGCCGGGCCGGCCGCTCGCTGCGGCCGCGCAGCGCGGTCTGCAGCCCGTCCCACAGCGTGCCGTCGGTCCGGTCCCGCGGATCGGGGTCGATCAGCACCACACCGATCACCGGGATGCGCTGGTCCGCGAGCTGCCGTGCCACGGTGTGCAGCCAGGCGGCGCTGCCGTGCCCGGCCCGTACCACGAGCACGGTCTGGGCACCGAGGTACTGGAGGTCGGTCCACGCCGTGCCGGGCGCCACCGAGCCGACACCGATCCGGCGCTCCTGAGGCGGCAGGGTCGCGGCCCGCTCGCCGCCGACCACGGTCGGGTCGCCCGGCTTCTGGCGGTGGCGGGCCAGCTGCGCGCCGGGCAGGCCGTCGACGACGGTCACCGGGCCCTCCGCCGCCATCGACCTGGCGAGGTCCAGGGCGATCGCGCCGGTGGCGCGCACACAGCCCAGTTCGAGCAGCGACACCGGTTCGGCGGAGCCGCGCGTGGTGCGGGCCAGGGTCGCGGTGAGCCGTTCGCGGGTCAGCCGGGTGCGCCGGCGCTGCCACGGCCTTCCGTTGCGGCGGGGCAGCTCCGCGATGACGGAGGCGCCCAGGTTCGCCGCGATGTCCCGGCGCAGCACGGGGCGGTCCGCCACCACCGTGCCGACCGCGGCCACCGCGAGCCCGAGGAAGAGGCCGAGGACGAGCCCGACCACGGCGTCGGTGACAACGGCCTTGGGCAGGGACTGCGGCAGCGCGCGCGGGGCGTCCACGATCTGCGTGCCGGCGACGACCGCGGGCGTGCCGGTCCGTGCCTCCGCGGCGCGTTCGTCGAAATCGGAGATGCGGGAGTCGAGTTCGGCGCGGCGGGCGAAGAGCGACTCCAGGGTCGCCGACGCCTTCGGGTCGGTGTCCGCGGACTGGTTTCCGATCTCCTTGTTGACCTGGGCGAGTTCGACCCGCATGCGGTCCCGCTGGTCGAGCAGGGCCTGGGCCTCGGCCTTCGCGGTGTCCTTCATCCGCTGCACGTGGTCGGCCACGAACGCGTCGGCCAGCGCCTTGGCCCGGGCCACCGCCTGGGCGTCGGTGTCGCCCGTCACGGTGATCTGGAGCAGGTTGTTGGTCAGCCCGGTGCCCCGGTACTCCTGCATGAAGTCCTCGGGTTTCTCCGGGGACTTGAGGGACTTCAGGGCCTTGTCGGCGATCTGCGTGGTCTGGAGCACCTGGACGTCGGTGCGGATCAGCGTCCCGGTGTCGTTCGGCTGGTCCTCCGCGTGCGCGACCAGCACCTTGGTCACCGCGGTCGGCGACGGCGGCTTCAGGACCGCCAGCGCGGTGCCGGCCAGCAGGCCGAGGAGCGCCATGGAGTACCAGAGACGGCGGCGCCTGCGCACCGCCACCACCAGGGCCTGGAGATCGAGAAGCGGAGCCGCGGCCGACGGCTCCGGGGTCGTGTTCGTCATCACGCCTGGCCTCCCGTCGTGTGGCCGGGGACCGCGAGCGCGAGCGTGGCGTCGTCCGGAGGAGGTGGGGCAGAGCGGGTCTCGCGGGCGCGGACCGGGTCGGCGACGACGATGCCGACGACCTCGTGCCGTCCGTCCGCACAGGACTCGGCGATGCCGGCGAGTTCCTCCGCGGTCCAGCTGCCCGCGCTGAGGACGACCAGGGCGCCGGACTCGGTGCCGCGGTCCGGCACGATCGGCCGGTCCACCGAGACCTCCACCACCCGTAGCTGCGGATCGCTCTTGGCCTCGGCGGCGAGCTGTGCGGCGGCCCGGCGGGCGAGCTCGTCGCCTTCCGGTACGACCACCAGCAGCCGTCGGGGGGTGGGCAGTTGGTCCCGCAGGCGGGCGCACACCCGCCGGTAGCGGATCCGCCGGCCGGCCTCGTCGTCGGCTCTTCGCGGGGTCGGCAGGTCCCACCGGGTGTCGGTGCCGAGGAGGCGGCGGAGCAGGCCCGGCCGGCCACCGTTCTGCGGCCGGTGCGTGCCGCGCCGGCCGTCGGCCACCTCGACGGTGCCCAGCAGCGCCGAGCCCAGCGCCGCGGTGATCTCCGGTTCGGTGCGCAGCCGGCGGTTCATCCGGGCGGCGACGAGATGGCCGATGACCGCGAGCAGGAAGAACAGCAGCGCTCCCGCGCCGATGAGCTGCACCCTCGTGGGCGGTGCCTCACCGGTCGGCCGGGGGGCCGGTCCCATGACGACCATGCCGGCCTTGTTGCTCGCCGGGTCGGCCTCGTCCAGCTTCGTCATGGCCTCCTCCAGCGAGGTGCTGAGCTTCTCCAGCTCCGTCCGGGCCTGTACGCCCTCCACGGTCTGCCCCGGGTCGGCCGCGTCGGCCAGCTCGGTGATGCGGCGGTTGGTCTCCTCGACCTGGTTGCGCAGTGTCTCGGCCTCCGTGGACGCGGCGGAGTCGGTGCCGCCGCCCGCGATCCGCGCGGCGAACTTCACGAACTGCGCGGCCACTTCGTCGGAGAGCTGCTGTGCGCGCTTCGGGGTGTCGGCCGTGCCGGAGATCTTGATGATGTTCCCGTCGGCGGCCGTGGCGGTCACCCGGTCCCGCAGCTCGGCGTCGCTGACGTCCTTCCAGCCGAGCGTGGCGCCCGCGCGGTCGACCACCGTCGAACTGGTCGCGATGTCGACCTGGGTCAGCAGTTCACGGTCTTCCCACTGCCCCGGCAGCAGGACGGACGCCGAGGTCGTGTACTGCGGCGGAAACAGCACCGAGGCGCCGTAGCCGGCGAGTGCGCCCACGACGGCGAGGACGACGAGAAGCCGCCAGCGCCGTCGGAATATCCGTCCGATGGTGACCAGACGTATCGTGTCTTCGCTCAACTGCGCTGCCTCTTCCCTGTTCTTGCCTGATCCCCCGCCGGGACCGGAGCGTGGTCACGGCAGGCAGCGGCGTAGGCGGCGAGCAGCGACGCCTGCGAGTGCCGCCAGGAGAGCGGCCCGCTCACCCGCTCCTGGCCGATCTTGCCCATCCGGGCCCGCTTGTCCGGATCGTCCAGCAGCAGCGCGATGAGCTCGGCGAACTCGGCCTCGTCGTTGGCGGGCGCGTACACCGCGGCCTCGCCGGCGGAGACCCGCGCCTCCTTCAGGTCGAACGAGACGATCGGCCGGCCCATCGCCATGTATTCGAGGACCTTGTTCATGGTCGACACGTCGTTGAGCGGATTGCGGGGGTCGGGAGAGAGGCAGACGTCCGCGGTGGACAGGTAGCGCACCAGGTCGGCGTCCGGAATGCGTCCGGTGAACTCCACCTGCTCACCGAGCCCGAGCTGCCGGGACAGCTCCACCATCGCGTCGAAGGCGTCGCCGGAACCGACGAACACGGCGTGCCAGTCGGTCCGTCCGAGCTCGTCGCGGAGGTTCGCGAGGGCCCGCAGGGCGTAGTCGACGCCGTCCTGGGGTCCCATGACGCCGAGGTAGCAGAGCAGATGGGGCTTGCCGCGCTTCAACCGCGGCTCCGCCGGGACCGGTTGGAAACGCTCGATCGCGGGCGCGCTGCGCACCACGAAGACGTCCTCCGGTCGCCGGCCGCCTCGGCGCACCGCGACGTCCCGGTAACTCTCGTTCGTGGCGAGGACGATGTCCGCGGCCCGGTAGGTCCGCCGTTCCAGTGCGCACACGGCGCGGTAGAGCAGGTCCTTGCCGCGGCCGAACCGGGAGAGGTACAGCTCGGGTACCAGGTCGTGCTGGTCGAAGACGAACCGCGCGCCGCGCCGCTTCAGCCACAGGGCAGGCAGGAACAGCAGGTCGGGCGGGTTGCAGGCGTGCACCACGTCGACCGGGCCGACCTTGCGGGCCAGCCTGGCGGTGTGCCACAGCGCCGAGCCGTACTCCTTCAGGTAGCCAGCCGGGCCTCCGGTGGCCGCGCGCAACGGGTAGCGGTGGATGCGCACCCCGTCGATCTCGGCCTCCGGTTCCGTGTCGCGCTTGCTGCCCTGCGGACAGATGACGTGCACCGTCCAGCCCGCGTCGCGCAGCGTCGTGCATTCCTGCCACACCCGCCGGTCGAACGGCACCGACAGGTTCTCCACCAGGATCAGCGCGCGGCGGTCCGGACCGCCGCCACTGGTCTCGTTACCAAGCAAGGCCCATGTACCCCGGTTCGGTCCGGCGCGTCTCGGCGTCGGGAAGGCGGATGAGGTCGATGATCACCGGGCCGCCGTCGTGAGGCAGCGACGACAGCACGGCAGGGTCCCTGGTCCCGACGAGGCACACCTCGGCGTGCTCCAGCACCTCGTCGACGGAGTCCGCGAGCAGCTGGGCGAGATGCGGCAGCCGGCTCTCGATGTACTCACGGTTCGCGCCGAGCAGCCGGGAGAGGCTCACATGGGCGTCGTAGATCTTGATGTCGTACCCCTTGCCGAAGAGCCGCTCCGCCAGTTCGACGAGCGGGCTCTCGCGGAGGTCGTCGGTGCCGGGTTTGAAGGACAGCCCGAACAGCCCCACCCGGCGCTTGCCGGTGCGCTCGACCAGGTCCACCGCGCGCTGGAGGTGGTCGGCGTTGGAGGCCAGCACGTGGGAGAGGATGGGCACCGAGACGTCGGCCCGCTGTGCCGCGTGCACCAGGCTGCGCAGGTCCTTGGGCAGGCAGGAGCCGCCGAAGGCGAAGCCGGGGCGCAGGTAGGCGGGGCTGATGTTCAGCTTGCGGTCGGCCAGGAACACGTCCATCACCTGGTGCGAGTCCACTCCGAGCGCCTGGCAGACCGCGCCCAGCTCGTTCGCGAAGCCGATCTTGAGGCCGTGGAACGCGTTGTCGGCGTACTTGATCGCCTCGGCGGTCGGGATCGGCACCCGGAACACCTCGCCGGGCAGGCCGTCGTACAGCGCCGTCACCGTGTCCCCGCTCACCGGGTCGAGCTCGCCGACGACGGTCTTGGGCGGGTCGAAGAAGTCCCGCACGCTGGTGCCCTCGCGCAGGAACTCCGGGTTGACCGCGACCCCGAAGTCCACCCCGGCCGTGCCGCCGACGCTCTTCTCCAGGATCGGCACCAGCAGGTTCAGGCAGGTGCCCGGGAGCATGGTGCTGCGGAACACGACGGTCTGCCGCCCGCCCCTCTCGGCCAGCGCGGCACCGATCTGCTCGGTGACCCGCTCCAGATACGTGGTGCACAGGCTGCCGTTGGGCTCCGACGGCGTGCCCACACAGACCAGCGACACCTCACTGCCCGTGATCGCCTCGCGCACGTCGCCGGTGGCGCGTAGCGCTCCGGTCCGTACGACCTCGGCGATGAGCGTGCCGATACGTTCCTCCACCACCGGAGCCTTGCCGTCGTTGACCAGGTCGACCTTCACCTGGTTGACGTCCACCCCGATGACCTCGTGCCCCATGCTGGCCAGGCACGCGGCCGACACGCAGCCCACGTAGCCGAGGCCGAAAACGCTGACTCTCATGACCCGTCTCTCCCCCCAGGCAGGCCCTTGTGGCCTGCGGTCCGCGCGTCGGCGGAACCTCTGAGTCGCAGCCCCCCGCGCATCAGTAGGCCCCCTGCCCGTGGAGCACCGCACGCATCGTCTTCCACAAGATCACCGTGTCGAGGGCGAGCGACCAGTCCTCCACGTACCGAAGGTCGAGGCGGACCGCCTCCTCCCACGGCAGGTCGCTGCGTCCGCTGATCTGCCACAGGCCGGTGAGCCCGGGTTTGACCAGCAGCCGCCGCCGGATGTCCGGGTCGTACTCGGCGCACTCCTCCGGCAGCGGAGGCCGCGGACCCACGAGCGACATGGATCCGGTGAGCACGTTGAATAGTTGCGGGAGTTCGTCGATCGAGTACCGGCGCAGCACCGCCCCCACCCGGGTCACCCGCGGATCCCGGCGGAGCTTGAACAGCAGTCCCGCGCCCTCGTTGCGGTCGGCGAGCCCGGCACGTGCCCGGTCGGCCCCGACGACCATGGTGCGGAACTTGAGGATCGTGAACTCCCGGCCGTCCTTGCCCACTCTGCGCTGGCGGTAGAAGGCCCCGCCCCGGCTGTTCAGCAGCACGAGCAGCGCGACGGAGATCATCAGCGGGGCGAACAGCATCAGCAGGACCGCCGCGCCCACCCGGTCGACGACCTCCTTGATCGCCCGGCGGCCCCCGGTGAAGGTCGGCAGGCTGACCCGCAGCAGCGGGATCCCGAGCACCGCGTCGACGTGCAGCCGTGGACCGGCCACCTCCATCAGCACCGGGGCGACGACCATCTCGGCATCGCTGCCTTCGAGGTTCCAGGCCAGCCGCTGCAGCCGGTCCGGCGTCCAGTGCGGGTCCGGTGTGACCGCGACGACGCGGAAGCCGTCGTGGCGGACGTACTTGGCGACGTCCGTCAGGCGGCCGACGACCGGCACTCCGTCCAGTTCGTCACCGTCGAGGCCGCGGCCGTCCGTCGTGCACACCGCCTCCACCCGCCAGCCGATGTGCGGGTACTTGCGGGTCCGGCTGATCAGGTCGCACACGGTGGACGGGCTTCCGGCGGCCAGCACCGGTCTCAGGCACCGCCCGTCCTTCCGCCGTCTGTGCAGGGAGAGGCGGAGCAGATACCGCGCGGACATGGTCACGAGCCCGATCGCCGGGATCGCGACGAAGATCCAGAGCTTGATGTTGCGCGAGGTCAGGGCGATCCCGCCGAGCGCGAGTACGACGGTCGCCGCGAACAGCGAGCGGCCGAGCCGGCGGAACTCCTCGGCCCCCTGGCCGAGCACGGCCGGAGCCCACGACCGGCCCACCGCGAGCGACGACAGCACCAGCAACTCGGTGCCGAAGGCGAGAATCCCCCACTTCTCGTGCCAGTTGGCCGCGTCCCGGGCCCCGAAGAACTCGCCGATCCCCGCCACCACGAAGGCCGTGGCCGCGGTATCGCTGATGATCACGGTACGGCGATACCGCTGCTCCCACTCGATCGCCGGTCTGCTGACTGCCCCGTCCGCCAGACGCCTGCGCGCCGGCGGAAAAGGGTCGACTAGTCCCCCCTGCCGCACAGAAACCCCCCGGTCCCCAGTGGTTCGACATGGTGCTTTGACACGCTTCCTCCCCCGGAAGGCCCCCGCCTCCCGCACGCTTCCGCCCCGGGAGGCCCCCCGGCTCCCCGCGCCGCGCTGTTCCTCCCGCGGGCGGCCCCCGCCCCCCGCACAAGACATCCCGGCTACTTCAGCGCTACTTGAACAACCCGCCCTTGCCGCAGCGGACTCGCATGCCCTGCCAGGCTCCCGAACTGCGCGGGAACCCCTCGAAACCCCGAGTGCTCCCCGCACCCGAAGCCCCTCTCGGAACCCAGGAGTTGATCACCCCCACGTCTGGCGCCGGAGACGCGGCTACCGGCCGTCCGCATCGACGGCCCCATAGATCATCATTTGTCGCCTCGTGTCCCAGCATGCGAAGCACGGTCAATCTAGACCATGAAGGGCCGTCTGAAGAGAGGGTTGTGTGGAATTCGTGGTCATCTTTTGAAGCCGGGTCAACGGCCGAACGGGCGTCCACAGGCGCCTCCGCGACCGAAGGCACACCCTGTGACCTCGGACGACGCGAGTTCTCCGGGCCGCGGGCACCTGCCACACCGAGGCGTCCCGACATTGCCAAATGGGCCACAATCAATGCCTGTTAGGCCGATTCCTGTCGAATGAGCAGAGTCTGTGGTCGTGAAGGCGGGCGGTAGACGACACAAGCGAACAGATCTTCACGATTCCGCTCACGCGGACAGACATCGAGGGCACCCTCGGCCGGTCCGCCGCCGTCGACTCCGTGATCACGCGTGCCCACCGGCACGGCGCGCACGGCCCCCGCGAGCCGCACTCACCACCGCCTCACCGGAGTCACCGCCCGTCTTCCCAACAGCGCGCCCACGGAGCCGACTTCGCTCCGGGCGGGGGCGAGGACCCAGCGGCACGAGGAGTTCGGCCAGGCGAACCTCCGGCAGCCGGCCGACAGCCACACCCCGGGCGCCTTCGACGCCGTTCGACGCCCTCCGACTCCCGTCGACCCCCGTCGACCCCCGTCGACTCCCTTCCGCGTCCCTCCGTGCCCTTCCGCGACCGCGGGCCTCACGCGTGCACCCGGCCCGCAGGCAGCCGGGCCGCCGGGGCCGGTGACGGTCCCGCGCGTGATCGCGTCGTGGTCGAAGTGCGCCTCGACCTCCCGCGACCGGGTCCGTGGAGCACCGGCCGCCACACGGAGGCCGTCGGTCCGGGCCCGGACGGGGCGGCGCTCCTGGCGTCCCGGTGCGTGAAGAAGGAGGGCGAGGAGTCGGGCGGCGCCGAGAGCGCTTGCTGTCGCCGTTCCGGACAGCGCGCCCTGGTTGCCGTGGTCCTCCGAGTCAACTCCCCTCGCGGACATGCCCGTTCGGGCAGGGTCCTGAACAGCGGCCGGAGTAAGGCCGGTGACCGACGACATCGGACGTCGGCACATGAAGCGGCCCTGACACCCCGTCCACCACATCCGTGCGCCCGCACCCTTGCGTGCCGGGCCTCCGGCACTTCAAGAAAGCCCTTCCTGCCGACGATGAGACCGGGGAGCGACCGCTCCCGGCTTCACGAAAGGCGAGGCCACGTGTGCGCAGGCTGTGCGCTTCCCCTTCTTCCCGGTCCGGCGTCGCGCACGCCGAGCCGCTGTCCAGCGGACGCAACTCCGAAGCGGGCTCGGCCGGTTGATCGACGACGCCGATGAAGCCGACATCGATGTCAGGCCGCGGCTGCACGGACACCTCACACAGGCACCCGCCGCGGACGCGGCCCGCTCGGCGGGGAACGCCGCCGGGTGGCAGTATGACCGGCCTCTCCGCCGAGCCCACCGGGAGGCGTCCGCCGTGTCCGACCTCGACAGCCAGGTTCCCTACTGGGACGCCGCCGCGGCGACCAGGACGTTCACCCATCCGCTCCATCCGCCCTGGCTCGACGGGATCGACAGGCACGCCGCGATCCTCGACTACGGATGCGGCTACGGCCGCACCATGGCGAGGCTCGAAGAGTCCGGCTTCGACGACCTCACGGGCGTCGACACCTCACCGGGAATGATCGAACGGGCCCGTCGCCTGCACCCCGCCATGCGATGCGCGGTCCTGGACGCGCCACCGGCCCTGCCCTGCCCCGACGCCCGCTTCTCCGCGGTCCTGCTCTTCGCCGTGCTGACCTGCGTCCCCGGTGACGACGCCCAGCACCGCCTGATCGGCGAACTGGCCCGTGTCCTCAGGCCCGGCGGGATCCTCTACGTGAGCGACCTTCTGCTGCAGGACGACGAACGCAACCGCCGCCGCTACGACCGCTGTGCCGAGCGCTACGGCAGTTACGGCGTGTTCGAAACGGGCGACGGTGCGGTCTGCCGCCATCACTCCCGCGAGCGGCTCACGACCCTGCTCGGCGGGTTCGAGACCATCGGCACCCGGACGATCCCGGTGACCACCATGAACGGCCATGAGTCGACGGGAATCCAGCTCCTCGCCCGCAAGCCCACGGCGATCTGAACAGCGAGCGACCGCGCGCGGGCCCCGCGGCTCTACCGGGCCGGTCCGCCCTCGTACGCCGCCCGCAGCACGCTCAGCGCGTCGTCGAACGTGACCGGTCTCGGGTTGGCGTACGGCTCTCCGGCGACCTGGGTCGCGGCAACCGCCAGGTCCGCTTCCTTCAGGCCGAGTTCGGCGAGCGAGTGCGGTGCGCCGAGACGGCCCGCCAGTGACCGCAGCGCCGCCGGGGCGTCGTCCACGCCGAGGGCCCGGGCCACGGAGGCGGCCGCCTCCGGGACGGCGGGCGCGTTGAAGGCGAGGGCGTACGGCAGGACGACGGTGTGGGTCTCGGCGTGCGGAAGGCCGAAGGTGCCGCCGAGCACATGGCACAGCTTGTGGTGCAGGCCCATGGTGGTGGCGCCGAGGCAGGCCCCGCACAGCCAGGCGCCGTACAGGGCACGGGAGCGGGCCGGTACCGCGTCCGGGGCCGCGGCGATCTCCGGCAGCGCGCCCGCCAGCGCCCGTACCCCCTCCTCGGCCATCAGCGCGACCAGTGGCGAGCCGTCGGGTGCGTAGAGCGCCTCGACGGCGTGGGCGAGGGCGTTGATCCCGCTGGTCACCGAGAGCGGGACGGGCAGGGCGAGGGTGAGCTCGGGGTCGTACACGACGCTGCGCGGCAGGACGACGGGGTCGCGGCCGGTGCGTTTGACGCCGTGTTCGGTCAGACCCCAGACCGGGGTCATCTCGGAGCCGGCGTAGGTCGAGGGCACCGCGATCAGCGGGAGTCCGGTGCGCAGGGCGATGGCCTTGCCGAGGCCGATGGCCGAACCGCCGCCGACGGCCACGCAGCCGTCGGCGCCCGCGGCCCCGGCCGCCGCCACGCCCCGGTCGGCGACCTCGACGGGGACGTGCATCCGAGCCCCGGTGTGCAGGCCCGCACAGGCGTCTCCGAGCGAGTCCGCGACCGTCCGCGCCGTCCCCGCGCCACGCTCGCCGCTCAGCACCAGCAGCCGCCGCAGACCCAGGTGCCGGGCCTCCTCGGCGGGTGCGGTGCGCGCGGCGCCGGGGCGGAAGACCACCCGGGAGGGACGGGTCTCGTACACGAAGTCCAACGGGTTCACGAGCGCTCCAGGACCAGGTCGAAGCGGGCGTGCCGGAACGGGTTCGGCACGCCGTACTCGCCGGCCAGGGCCGGGTCGTCGGTCGGGGTGAAGTCCTTGACCAGGCCCTTCTTCACGGCGAACACCGCGTCGGAGTCCAGGTAGGCGCCGCCGGCGACGAAGATGTGCGTGGTGACCGGCGCGTGTCCCGCGGCCGAGACGATGAAGTGGATGTGGGCGGGGCGGTAGGGGTGCCGTCCGGTGGCCTTCAGCAGGGCGCCCACCGGGCCGTCGGTCGGGATCGGGTACTCGCTGGGCACACAGGTCCGGAACCAGAAGCGGCCCTCGTCGTCGGCGGTGAACAGACCACGGCCGTTGCCGGGCGGCTGGACGTCGGGCTGCTGCACGTCGTAGAAGCCGTTCGGGTCCGCCTGCCACACGTCCAGGACCGCGCCGGGCAGCGGGGTGCCGTCGGCGGCGCGGACGACACCACTGACCACGCAGGGCTCGCCGGTGCCCGCCAGGTCGATGTCGGCGCCGAGTTCCCGGACCGGGGACTCGGTCATGTGGAAGGGGCCGAGCACGGTCGACTCGGTGCTGCCGGGGTCGCTGTGTCCGTTGACCGTCTCGACCAGCATCGACAGGCCGAGGACGTCGGAGAGCAGGATGAACTCCTGCCGGGTGTCGGTGCAGGTCTGCCCGGTCTCGGTGAGGAACGCGATCGCCGTCTCCCACTCCTGCCGGGTCAGCCGGGTCTCGCGCGTGAAGGCGTGCAGATGGCGGATCAGCGCGGTGAGCAGTTCGCGCAGCCGGGGGTCGTCGGTGCCCCGCAGGCTGTCGACGGCCTCGGTGGTGACCACGTCTTCGGTTGTCATGCCGGCTCCTTGCCCGGAGGAACAGTGACCTTGAGTGATCGTAATCCCGTTTACCGTTCAATGAACCGGATCGACTCGGCACCTACTTGATCAGCGCGTTGGCGATCACCACGATCACCCCGAGGAACGCGTCGACCACGCCGATGAGCACGGCCACGAGCCAACGCCGCGTCGACCAGCGGGCGGTGACGAGTCCCAGGCCGAACAGGATCACGATGTTCAGGACGAAGGCCGGATACTCGACGCCCTTCGGCGGCCACCAGCCCCAGCCGGCGCCCGCGAGCAGGAAGACCGTGGGCAGGACGGCCGCGACCAGCGGCCACTCCTCGGCCAGGGTGCGCAGCGCGTCCCAGCGCTGGTGCGGGGCCCGCTCGGCGATGTAGTGGGCGTAGCCGTGCGCCAGGGCGGAGGCGCAGGCGGTGACCAGGAGCCAGAGGGCGTCGTAGCGGCGGCTGGCCGCGGAGGTGTGCCCGTACTGGGTGAGCGCGGCCACCATGGAGCAGGCCAGCACGGCGCCGTAGACCCCACCGAACAGGACGGCCTCGCGGGTGTCGTGGGCGCGCGGCCGGGCCACCGCCGGCGGGGAGTCGGGCATGCCCTCCACGATCACCTGGGCCGGGGCCGGCCGCCACCGGGGCTCGGCCCGACGAAGTGTCCTCCCACCAGGCCGGATGCCCTACACCCTGTCCGCGGCCGGACACCGGTGGGCTCGCTAGGGTCGCCGTATGACGACGCACAGCTTCGCCCTGCACATCCCCGACGCCGAACTCGAACCCGACCCGCTCGACCCGGCGCAGATCCTCTCCGGCACCCCCGAGGTCACCGGGAAGGTGGTCTGGGAGTCGGCCGACGGCAAGCAGCTCCGCGGAATCTGGCAGATCACCCCGGGCGTGGTCACCGACACCGAGGCGGACGAGCTGTTCGTGGTGGTCAGCGGCTCGGCGACGATCGAGGTCGAGGGCGGCGCGACGTTCACCGTGGGCCCCGGGGACATGGCGGTACTGCGCGCGGGCGACCGTACGACATGGACGGTGCACGAGACACTGCGCAAGGCGTACGCGATCAGTCTGTGAGCACCGCCGGACGGGTCGTGAGCGCGCCGGACGGTCGTGAACACGCCCAGGCACCCGGACGGTCCGGGCCACGCCCGGACAGTCGGGGGCACGCCCGGACGGTCGGGGCCACGCCCGGACAGTCGGGGCCACGCCCGGACAGTCGGGGGCACGCCCGGACCGGTCGTGGACGGAACGGACCCGGCCGTGGACAGGCCGGACCGGTCGTGGACGCGCCCGACCAGCGCGCGCATGCCCGGCCGGTCCGCGGGCGCTCAACAGGTCGCGGGCGCTCAGCGGGTCGCGGGCGCTCAGCGGGTCGCGGGCGCCGGCATGTTGTAGGGCGTGACCACCTGTATCGCCGACGGCAGGGTCGGGCCCGCCGGGGGCAGCGCTCCCTGGGCGCGCATCACCAGGTGGCAGGCCTCGCGCATGTCCTGGCGCAGGTCGTGGTGGAGGACGGCGGACAGCCGTTGCTCACGCAGCAGCCGGGTGTTGTCGTGGTCGAGGTCGTGGGCGACGAACACGGCGCATTCCCGGCCGAGATCCGCGAAGGCGCGCAGGGTGGCGATGTTGCCGCCGCCGATCGAGTACACGGCGCGGATCTCCGGGTCGCGCTCCAGCGCGGCGCGGACCAGGTCGTACTGGGTGGCGTCCAGACCCTGTCCCTCGGCGATCTCCACCAGGGTGCGCTCGGGGTGCCTGGCCCGCATGGCGCTGCGGAACCCCATCTCGCGCTCCTCCTCGTTGCGGAAGAAGCCGCTGCTCAGGCTCGTGAGGACGTTGCCGGGCCGGTCGCCGAGCCACTGGCCCATCAGATACGCGGCGGTGGCGCCGGCGGCCCGGTTGTCACTGCCGACGTACGCCAGCCGGCCGCTGGCGGGCAGGTCGGTGACGAGGGTGACGACCGGGATGTCCGCCGACCTGAGGCGGCCGACGGCGGCGGTGATCTCGGGGACGTCCGGGGCCTTGAGGATCACGCCCTGCGAGCCGCGCCGGGCTATCCGGTCCAGCGTCCGCACCAGCTCCTCCACCGGTCCGGTCTCCCGGAAGTGGAAGCGGGAGCGCACCACCGCCGGGTGCAGGGCCGGCAGCTCGGCCTCCAGCGCGCCGCGCACGGCCGTGGTGAACCGCTCGGGCGCCTGCATCACGATGTCGACCATGAAGGTCCGGCCCACCAGCCGGACCTGGGTGCGCTGCCGGTCCAGATCGGCGATGGCCCGCTCCACCTCGCGGGCGGTGCTCTCCCGGACGCCGCCCCTGCCGTTCAGCACCCGGTCCACGGTGGCCTCGCTGAGCCCTGCCTGACGAGCGATCTCACGGATGGGGAAGGGGTGGCCCACGGGCTGCCTCCTTGAGGGGATTTTGATGGGTCGCTGCTGGTTGTTCGAGGGGTTTGTGCTGACAAGAATGACAGAGCCCCGCCGTGGCCGTGACCGTGGCCGTGACCGAAAGCAGGACGTCGATGTCCCTCGCCGCCGAACAGGGCCGTCCCTGGCTCTCGCAGCAGGACTGCGACCTGGACGCCTTCCGTGCCCTGGTCGAGCGGACCACGGACCCGGCCGACTACCCGCACGCCTCGGCCGTCGCGGACAACGTCCTGGTCTACGACAGCGCCCGGCTGCGCACCGCCGACGCGGCCCGTCAGGTGAGGACCGAACTCGTCCGCGCCCTGGCCGACGGTCCCGGCGTCGTCGTCCTCAAGGGCGCGTTCCCGGACCCGAAGGTGGTGGACCGGGCCACCGCGGTGTTCGAGGCGCTCATCTCGGAGCAGCACGAGTCGGGTGCGGGGGCCGGCGACCACTTCGCGACGCCCGGGGCCAACGAGCGGGTGTGGAACGCCCTGGAGAAGGCGGCCCTGTACGACCCCGAGGTGTTCGCCGACTACTACGCCAACGACATCGTGGCTCTGGTCTCCCGGGCCTGGCTGGGCCCCGGCTACCAGATCACCTCGCAGGTCAACGTGGTGAACCCGGGCGGTGCGGCGCAGACCGCACACCGCGACTACCACCTCGGATTCCTCTCCGACGAGACGGCGGCGGACTATCCGGCCCATGTGCACCGCCTCTCCCCGGTGCTCACCCTCCAGGGCGCGGTCGCGCACTGCGACATGCCGGTGGAGTCGGGGCCGACGATGTACCTGCCCTACTCGCAGACCTACGAGCCCGGCTATCTGGCCTGGCGGCGGCCGGAGTTCCAGGCGTACTTCAAGGCCCGCCACGTCCAGCTGCCCCTCGCGAAGGGCGACGCGGTGTTCTTCAGTCCCGCGGTGTTCCACGCGGCCGGCACCAACCGCACCCTCGACGTGCGCCGGATGGCCAACCTGCTCCAGGTGTCCTCCGCGTTCGGGCGGGCCATGGAGACCGTGGACCGGGAGGCGGTGGCCAACGCGGTCTACCCGGTGCTGCGCCGGCGCCGGTCCGAGGGGGCCGGTGAGGCCTGGCTGGAACACGTCATCGCCGCGAGCGCGGAGGGTTACCCGTTCCCGACCAACCTCGACAGCGATCCGCCGGTCGACGGCATGGCCCCGCCCTCGCAGGCGGACCTCGTACGGCGGGCGCTGCGCGAGGGGTGGGTGCCGCGGGTGCTGAGGGACGGGTTGCGGGCGGCGTCGGCGCGGCGCGAGAGCTAGGGGCCGACCGGCCGGAGGTCGTCCGCGGGTTCGTCGTGGCTGGTCGCGCCCACGCGGCGGCAGCCGCATATCGATACAGCCCCGCGCCCCTGTCGGGGCGCCTGGTGGCACCGGACATACCAACATCAAGGAGTAACACTCAATGCGTATCGGAATTCTCGGCCTCGGCCGTATCGGTGCTTTTCACGCCGAGACCCTCTCCGGGCTCGACGTCGTCGACTCGCTGGTCTTCACCGACCCGTTCGCGGACGCGGCCAAGGCCGCCGCCGAGAAGTTCGGTGCCGAGGTCGTGGACTCGCCCGAGGCGCTGCTGGCCGCCGGTGTGGACGGCATCGTCGTGGCCGCCGCCACCGACGCCCACCCGGCCCTGATCCTGGCCGGTGTCGAGGCCGGTGTCCCGGTCTTCTGCGAGAAGCCGGTCGCCAGGACGATGGCCGAGGGCGTCGAGGTCCTCAAGGCCGTCCAGGGCAGCGGCGTGCCGATCCAGATCGGCTACAACCGCCGCTTCGACGCGGGCTTCGTCGCCGCCCGGGCCGCCGTCCAGGGCGGCGAGCTGGGCAAGCTGCACACCGTGCGCTCCACCACCCTGGACCCGGCGCCGCCGCCGGCCGCGTACATCGCCGCGTCCGGCGGGATCTTCCGGGACTGCTCCGTGCACGACTTCGACATCATCCGCTGGGTGACCGGCCACGAGGTCACCGAGGTGTACGCGGTCGGCGGCAACCGGGGCGCCGACTACATCAAGGAGGCCGGTGACGCCGACACCACCGGCGCGATCCTCACCCTGGGCGACGGCACCATCGCGGTGGTCTCCAACTCCCGGCACAACGCCCGGGGTTACGACGTCCGCATGGAGCTGCACGGCTTCGCCGACTCGATCGCCGTCGGCCTGGAGGACAAGCTCCCGCTGCGCTCGGTCGAGCCCGGCGTGACCTTCCCGGCGGGCACCCCGCACGACTTCTTCATGGACCGGTTCACGGCGGCCTACCGCGCCGAACTCACCGCCTTCACCGAGGTCGTGGCCGGCACCCGGCCCTCGCCCTGCACCGTCGAGGACGCCCTGGAGGCCGGCTGGATCGCCGATGCCTGCACGCTGTCCCTGCACGAGCACCGGCCGGTCACCATCGCGGAGGTCCGCGGCGCCTGACACCCGCGGACACTCCTGCCACGGCGGGGCGGGGACCGGAGACACGGTCCCCGCCCCGCCGTCCGTCGTGTCAGGCCAGCGGCCCGTCCACGATCAGCGCCAGGATCCGCGCCGCGCGCCTCGGCGTCGCCGCGTACCGGCCGATCCGCCACCGGGCGCCGAGCCGGCGGAGCACGTCCCCGAGGTCGGTGCCGGACGGTGCCGGACCGCGCCGAGAGCCTGCTCGCGCACGGCGCGGTGGCCGTCCCGGCGGCGGCTCAGAGGCCGTAGCGCACCGCGAACTCGTCCGGGTCGTAGGCGTCCCGGTCCGGGTCGTGCCCGACCGCCGGCAGGGTCTCCACCATGTCCTCCGGGCGGATCCGCTCCGGCAGCGTGCCGAACCGCTCCTTGCGTGTCACGGCCTCGGCCGCGGTCTCCTCGTGGCTCATGCTCGCCCTCCCCGTCGTCGCGGACATCACCCCACTGCGATGGGAACGCGCGCGCCCCGGCGGGTGTTCCCGAACCCGCCGGGGCGCGCGGGGACCCGCGGATCTCTCCGCGGGTCCCGGGATGCGGCCGTCAGGCGCCGCAGGACCGCAGGTACTTCCGGGTGCGCACCGCGATGGGCAGTGGCTTGTCCGGCTCGCAGGGGTGGACGTCCTGCTCGGCGATCGCGAACGGGTCGACGCCCAGGGCACCTGCCCGGGGTCGCCCGGGAACCGGACGCCCCCGGGAGCCGGGAGCCGGGCCGACCTGGGTGCGGTCGACAGCGTCGGTCACGTACTCAGGACTTTCCCTCCGAACCGGTCGCGACGGGTGCGGTGAGGTCCTCCTCTTCCGGGAGTTCCTCGGTGTCGACTCCGCGCACCTGGGACAGCTCGTGCTTGAGGGCCGCGAGTTCGGCGCCGCCGGCCATGTGGTTGGTGAGTTCCTCCAGGGTGATGTCGCTGCGTTCGGCGGAGAGTTCCAGGGTGCCGAGGCGCAGCACGCTGAAGTGGTCGCCGACCATGTAGGCGTGGTGCGGGTTGTGGGTGATGAAGATGACGCCGAGGCCGCGGTCACGGGCGGCGGCGATGTACTTCAGGACCACACCGGACTGCTTGACGCCGAGGGCGGCGGTGGGCTCGTCGAGGATGAGGACGCGGGCGCCGAAGTAGACCGCGCGGGCGATCGCCACACACTGGCGCTGGCCGCCGGAGAGCGTGCCGATGGGCTGGTCCAGGTCGTCCAGGACGATGCCCATGTTGCGCAGTTCGCGGTCGGCGGTCTCCTTCATCTTCGCGATGTCGAGACGGCGCACGGGCCAGGGGCCCTTGGTCATCTCGGAGCCGAGGAAGAAGTTGCGCCACACCGGCATCAGGGGGAC
>NZ_BMML01000023.1 GCF_014645815.1 Streptomyces fuscichromogenes
CGCAGACTCTCCAAATGAGATGGCCTCTTAGGGGCGCGGGGAACTGCGCGACCAGCCCCCACCGGCCCGCAGCCGAACGTCGGCCCGCCCCGAACCCCCACCGGACCTGCGTATTCCGATAGCCTCGGACCGTGGCGGAACAACACCAGTTCGAGCGGGGTACGGACGGTCCCAAGGTCATCGTGGCCGGCATGGACGGCTCGGACTCCTCGTGGCGCGCGACCTCCTATGCCGCGGGTCTGGCCCGGCGCCAGCACGCGCTGCTGGCCGTCGTGTACGTCCAGCCGGTGCTGGCGGCCGGGGCGGCGCTCGGCGCACCCGTGGCGGACACCACGGACGAGATCGCGGAGGACCTGGTCGCGCAGATCAGGGACGCGGCCGAGCGGCTCAAGGGGATATTCGAGGTGCGCTGGGAGTTCCACACCTTCCGCGGCGACGCCTACAACGGACTGGTGAAGGCGGCCGACGAGCTGAAGGCCGACGCGGTCGTGGTGGGCGCCTCCGAGCAGGCCGGCCACCGCTTCATCGGCTCGGTCGCGATCCGTCTGGTGAAGGCGGGACGGTGGCCGGTGACGGTCGTGCCGTAGCGGTCTCCCGCCGGAGCAGCAGCGGGGTCGCCAGGAGCAGGATCCCGGCCGCGGCGATCGCGGTGCGCGGCCCGGTGAGGCTCGCCAGCAGGCCCCACAGGGCGGTCGCGGCGGCCGTGGTGGCCTTGCCGGTGATCGACCAGGCGGAGAGGGTGCGGGCGACCCGGTCGTCGGGGGTGTGCTCCAGGCGGCGGGTGGCGGAGACGGGGCTGTAGACGGCCGAGCAGGTGATCACGCCGAACTCCAGGACCATCACCAGCAGCAGTCCGGGCAGTCCGGGCATCACGAAGGCCAGCCCGAGGGGCCAGACGGCGCGCAGGGCGCTCGCGGCGCACAGCACCCGCCACTGCCCGTACCGGGCGACCAGCGGCCGGGCCAGCCGGGCGCCCAGGAGGCCGCCCAGGCAGGGCACGGCGAAGGCGAGGCCGTACTGCCAGGGGGCGAAGCCGAGCGGGCCGAGCATGAGGACGGCCAGGGGCGGCGCGGCGACCATGATCAGGGCGTTGCCCGCGAGGCTGTTGAAGAAGAGGGGTCGCAGGGCCGGGCTGGCGAGGATGTGGCGCCAGCCGTCGAGCAGGTCTCCGGCGCGCAGGCGTTGCGTGTCCCTCGGCGTGGGGCGGGGCTCGCCGCCGCCGACGGCCCGGATGCCGAGCGCCGACAGCAGGAAGCTGACCGCGTTCGCCGCGACCGTCGTCACCGGGCCGAACAGGCCGATCGCGGCGCCGCCGAGGGGCGGGCCGAGGACCAGCGCGGTCCAGTTGGCGGACTCGAACCGGGCGTTCGCGGTGAGCAGCCGGTCGGCCGGGAGCAAGGACTTCAGGAAAGCGCCGGAGGCCGCGTTGAAGGTGATGTCGGCGGCCGCGACGACCACCGAGACCAGCAGCAGCTGGCCGAGGCCGAGGGCGCCGAGCGCGTAGGCGGCCGGGACGGTGAGCAGTGCGGCGAACCTGATCAGGTCCATCGCGATCATCACCGGCCGCTTGTGCCGGAACTCCACCCACGGTCCGAGCGGCACCGCCGCCACCGCGCCCACCGCGGGCCCGGTCGCGGCGAGCAGCGCCACCTCGGCGGGCCCCGCGTGCAGCGCGATGACGGCGATCACCGAGAACGCGTCGAAGGCCAGACAGGTGCCGAGCGCACTCACCGAGTACGCGGCCCACAGCCACCCGAACCGCCGACCCATGCACAACCTCCCGTTGCCCCGGGACATGAAAACGTGCAGGTGGCCGCCGAATCAAACAACCCGCGGACCCATTGCCACAACCAGCGGTTGTACGGTGTGGACGTGGACCTCACCGCCGTGCGCACCTTCGTCACCGTGGCCGACTGCGGACAGTTCCAGGAGGCGGCGGCCGTGCTGGCGGTCACCCAGCAGGCGGTGTCCAAGCGGATCGCGGCGCTGGAGAAGGAGCTGGGGGTGCGGCTGTTCACCCGGACCGCGCGGGGTGCCGAGCCGACCGCCGACGGCCGGACCTTCCTGCCGTACGCCCGCGAGCTGCTGCTGGCCGAGGAGCGGGCGGCCGCCTCCGTACGGCGGGGCCGGCGCCCCCTGCGGGTCGACGTGGTCGGCGCCCGGCTCGCCCCGGCGGCGCTGCTGCGCGGCTTCCACGAGGCGCATCCGGACCTCCCGCTGGACGTCGTCACCCTCTTCGACGTGGACTCGGCGCTGACCGCGCTGCGCTCCGGTGCGGTCGACGCGTCCTTCCGGGCCGTCGCCATGCCCGGCCGGCCGCAGCCCAGGGGCGTGGAGGCCGCCCGGGTGTACGACGAGCCGGTGCAGTTGCTGACCGGCCCGGGGCACGCGCTGGCCGGCCGCACCTCGGTCACGCCCGGTGAGCTGGCCGGGCACCGGATCTGGATCCCGGGGATCGTGGACGGCACCGAGTGGGCGGCGTACTACGCCTCCCTCGCCGCCGAGTTCGGACTCACCATCGACTCCTCCGGCCCCAACTTCAGCGGGGCGCTGCAGGACGCGCTCGCGGGCTCGGCCGACCTGGCGACCCTGGTCAGCGAGGAGACCGGGCTGACCTGGCCGGACGGCCACGGCCTGCGCCGGATCCCGCTGCTGGACCCGACCCCCGTCTACCCGCACTCGCTGCTGTGGGCCGCCGCCAACCCGCATCCGGCGCTCACCGCCCTGCGCATCCATCTCGCGGACGCCCGCCCACCGCGCACCACCGCCCGCACCTGGACCCCGGGCTGGGCCGAGACCGTGCGTGGCGCCTTCCGTCCGTGACACCCCTGGACCGTCGTGATCGGCCGTCGGCCGTTCGCGACCGGTGAACAGGCGCACTTCGAGGAGACCGAGGCCGGGTCGAGCAGCGGGATCCGGCGCGGGCCTCTTCGCTCTCGCCGAACCGGCCGGTCCCCGGCCGGTCCCCGGCCGGTTCGTGGTCGGCGTCAGAGGCCGCGGAGGAAGTCGAGCAGGATCGAGTTGAAGATCTCGGGCCGCTCCAGGTTCGGGTAGTGGCCCGTGCCTTCGATGATCTCGGCGCGGCCGTCCGGGACCTCCCGGGCCAGTCGGTCCGCGGCGGCGAGCAGGGCGGCGGGTTCGAGGCCGCCGTTGACGGTGAGCAGCGGGACGTCGATCTTCGGCACCCGGGCCCAGGAATCGGTCACCGGTACCAGCCGGTCGGGCTCGTCGGGCGTGTGCTTCGAGATCGAGTGCAGGGCCAGCTCCCGCAGCCGCCGCGGGATCTCCGGGTCGACGGCGTCCGGGGTGCGGTGCTCGCCCGCCACCACCTTGACGAAGGCGTCGAGCCAGCCCTCGATGTCACCGGCGCCCAGGGTCCGGGCGTACTCGGCCCGGAGTTCCGTGTGCCAGGGGTCGGTGATCCGGAAGTCGCCGGTGGCGGCGCCGCAGGTGACCACCGCGCGGACCAGCCCGGGGTGTTCCAGCACGGTGTCGGTGGCGATCACCCCGCCCATGGAGACGCCGACGAGGACGGCCGGTCCGGTGTCGAGGTGGCGCAGCAGGGCGGCGAGGTCGTCGGCCCAGCGGAACGGCTCGGTCGCGTTGGCGGAGCAGCCGTGGCCGCGCACGTCCGGCGCGATCACCCGGTGGCCGGCGGCGAGCGCAGGGATCTGCCGGTGCCAGAAGCGGTGGTCGACGTACCCGGGGTGGAGCAGGACCACCGGGTCGCCGGAGCCGGTGTCGAGATAGGCGAGGTCGCCGTCGGAGGAAGGGAAGAGGCGGACGTTCGCGGCGTCATTCATGACAACCAAGGTGTCATCTTCGGGGAGCTTTGACAACCCGGTTGTCATGATGCCGGTGACACCCCGGGTGCCATGGCGGCTCGGGGCATGATGGCCGGGTGAACGACATCGACAGGCCCCTCGCCCCCGACGAGCTGGGCGAGCGCATCACCGAGGTGTTCGATCTGATCGGCCCGCTCTACCGGCGGGCCTTCCGCAAGGTCGAGCAGGGTGAGCAGATCGAGGGCGCCTCGGTCGGGGTGCGCTCGGTGCTGGACCTGCTGCGCCGGTACGAGCCCATGACGGTGCCCCAGATGGGCCGGATCATGGCGCTGAGCCGGCAGTTCGTGCAGCGCATGGTGAACGACGCGGTGGCGCACGGCTGGGCCGAGGTCACCCCCAACCCGGCGCACCAGCGCTCCTCCCTGATCCGGCTCACGGACGAGGGGCGGTCGACCATCACCACGGTCCTCGCCCGCGAGCACGCCCTGAACCGGCAGGTCGGCGGCGACCTGACCGACGCCGAGATCACGGCGTGCGTACGGGTGCTGAAGCAGTTGCTGGCGACGTTCGACCATGTCGACGTGGAGTGACCACCGCTACTCGCCCATGACCAGTCCGTCCTTGGCGGCCCCGCGGCTGAGCACGACGTCCCGGATGGCGTCCCGGGCGGCGGTGTAGTCGGCGCCCTGGTCGATGGCGGCGTTGAGGTCGACCACCCGGCCGGCGTCGATGTCGTACAGCTGGGGGATGAACTCGGCCTTGGCCACCTCCCAGCGCCCGCCCGGCCGGGTGGGCGGGGTGAAGGTGAAGCGGGCGAGGGTGGACTGGTTGCCGCGCGGGTCCTGCTGCCCCTGGGCGTTGTTCATCTCGCCGGCCAGCTGGTCGCCGAGGCCGTAGACCACCCAGGTGCCGTTGACCTTCTCGTACGCCTGCGGGATGTGCGCGTGGGTGCCGAGCAGCAGGTCGATGTCGGGGCGGCCGCCGGTGCTCGCGGCGGTGAGCCGTTTGGCGAGGGTGAGCTGCTGCTGGTCGGGGGCGTCCGTGCCCTCGGTGCCCCAGTGCACGGAGACGACGACCACGTCGGCACCGGCCTGCCGGGCGGCGCGGGCGTCGGCGAGGACGCGGTTCTCGTCGAGCAGGCCGACCGCCCAGGGCTGGCCGGGCGGCAGCGAGTTGCCGTTGACGTCGTAGGTGTAGGAGAGCTGGGCGACCTTGGCGCGGCCCGCGTTCAGCAGGGTGAGGGTGCCGGCCTCGGCGTCGGTGCGGGCGGTGCCGGAGTGCCGCAGGCCCGCCCGGTCCAGGGCGGCGAGGGTGCGCTGGATTCCCGCGGCGCCGTCGTCGAGGGCGCGGTCGGAGGCGGTGGAGCAGCTGTCGTAGCCGATGGCGGCGAGGGCCTCGGCGAGCTGCGGCGGGGAGGTGAGACCGGCGTGGCCGCCGTCCGTGCCGGTGACGGTCGCCAGGTGACAGAGCGCCAGACCGGCGCGCGAGACGACGGGTTCGACGCCGGCGAGCATCGGGCGGAAGTCGTGGCCGTTGCCGCCCGCGTCGAAGTTCGCGTGGTCGACCGCGGACTTCTGCGGCATGACGTCACCCGAGGCGACGAGGGTGAAGCCGCCGGCCGCCGGCACGACCGGCGCCGGGTGACCGGGCGGAGCCGCACGCTCCTCCCGTACATGGTTCTGACAGGCGGCAGCGGCGGCGAGGAGGGCGGTCAGGGCCAGGGCCGCCTGGCGTCTGCGATTGATCATCAGGAGCACCCCAGAGTCGCAAGCCTTGTCCGATTTACAGATCAATGGGTACGAAGGTCGGGGCGCGCGCAAACAACTCAGGCGCCCCGATTGACCCATCCGGGTCGGGTAAGGGGTGTGACGGACCGTTCGTCGCACCGTTCGCCGACCCGATCGACCGTCCGTCGCACCGCCGCTGTGCGCCCCCTGTCCCCCGGCCGGACCCTGCGATGCCATACGGCCATGACGGCCGGAACCACCCTTCCCCACGGGACGACGACCGCCGAGCATGAGCTCGTCGAACTCCAGCGCGAGCACGGTCGACCGCTCTTCGCGCTGCTGCTGCGGCTCAGCGACGGGGACCGGCAGCGGGCCGAGGACCTCGTCCAGGAGACCCTCGTACGCGCCTGGCAGCACCCGGAGGCGCTGCGCGCCGACTCCTTCGACTCCGTGCTGCCGTGGCTGCTGACCGTGGGCCGACGGCTCGCCATCGACGCGCGGCGGGCCCGGCAGGCGCGCCCCGCCGAGGTGCACGACGCCGTCCTGGAGAACACCCGGGCGATCGGCGACGACCACGCCGAACGCGCCGCCGCGACGCTCGACGTCCGGGAGGCTGTGAAGACTCTCACCCCCGAACACCGTGAAGTCCTGGTGCTGGTGTATTTCCAGGGGGCGAGTGTTGCGGAAGCCGCCGAGACCCTCGGGATCCCACCCGGTACCGTGAAATCGCGGGCGTACTACGCGCTGCGTGCCCTGCGCCGGGTTTTGCCGGGTTACGCACCCGACCTGCGATGAAACCGTGAGCCAGGTCAAACCTCGGTAAAGCGCCTTGCTGAGGACCGTGTTTGGGCCATCAGCTGTCTTCATCCGTGTTCCGCACCGGGAGAGGGACGGACCCGGGGTCGGGGCCACGCGCGCACCGGAGGAAGGCAGGACGGGATGCTGCACAGAGGTCAAGAGAGCACGGGCGGGGCCGGGAGCGGGGAACTGGCGGTCCCGATGGCGTGGTTGTACGCCGAGTACATCGCCGACGAGCTGCTGCGCACCGGCGATCTCATGCCACCGACGTCCTTCGAGTTCCGGGCCGGCCGCGATGCGCTGGCGCTGACCATCTTCCTCTCCGACACGGACGGCGAACTGTCGGGCATCCGGGTCGTGTCCCAGTTGGAGAACTGGCTTTCGCTGACGGCGTACGACCAGCCGTGGCAGGACTGGGTCAGGGAACGTATGGCCGTACTGGGGGCCGAGGCGCTCCGCGCGGGCGGTCCGTCACCGGACCTGGATCTGGCCGCGGACGCCTGGCGCTGGCTGGAGGAGACCGAACTGCTCGCACCCGACCTGGACGCCGTGCCGGGCGGCGGTTCGGTGTTCGGCGAGGACGACGGACCGAAGGTGTGGACCCCCGCCTGGCGGCTCGGTCTGCCCCTCGGACATCTCGCCATCCATCTTTTTTGATTCAGGACCAATCCGCGGGCCCGGCCGCTCCGAATCCGTTGATTACGATTCTGTACGTGGCTTGAGTGAAACGGCTGCCGACTGCGTACGGGTGGGGGCAAGGAACAACGAGTGACCCCCACCCGCACCCATCGGCACGAGGATTCGTCATGAGGTCCCTGGAAAGGCATCGCGACGTCGGCGCGTACGCGCTCGGCGTGCTGGACGAGGCGGAGGCCTTCCGCTTCGAGGACCATCTCATGGAGTGCCCCAGCTGCTCGGCACACGTGACCGAGTTCGGCCCCGCGGCACGGCAGTTGATGCTGTACCGCCGGGCCACGCCGCGCTTCGTGCACCCCATGGCACAGCCCGGCCCCCGGCTGCTGGACCGGCTGCTCGCCGAGGTCGCGAGCAGGCACCGCGCCAAGCGCCGCAGGCTGCTGTACGGCCTCGCCGCCTCCGTGGTCTTCGCGGTCGCCGGCCCCGGCATCGCGGCCTACGTCGGTCACGACGCCGCACCGACCGTGCAGGTCACCGCGGCCACCGACGCGCAGTCCGGGGTGTGGGCGCAGGTGAAGTCCGAGGACACGGACTCGGGCAGCACCATCGAGCTGAAGGTGAAGGATCCGAACGGGCCGCACTCCTGCCGCCTGATCGCCGTCGGCGACGACGGTTCCGAGCAGATCGTCACCACCTGGGCGGCGCCGGACGACGACGGCCGGATGAGCACCATGACGGGCGGCTCCTCGATGCACCCGGACGAGATCGACCGCTACGAGGTGCGCAACGCGGACGGGCAGCGGCTGGTGACCCTGGACCCCAAGTGAGCGCCGGCTATCTGAGCAGCCGCGACATCCGGCGGTCCGCGAGCGGCTTGCCGCCGGTCTGGCAGGTCGGGCAGTACTGCAGCGAGGAGTCGCTGAAGGAGACCTCGCGGACGGTGTCGCCGCAGACCGGGCAGGGCTCGCCGGTCCGGCCGTGGACGCGCAGCCCGCTCTTCTTCTCCGCCTTGAGCCGCCCCGCCGCCAGGCCGTGGGAGCGCTCCACCGCCTCGGTGAGGGTGGTGCGCAGCGCCGCGTACAGCCGGTGCAGTTCCTCGGGGGTCAGGGACGCGGCCAGCTTGAACGGGGACATCTTCGCCGCGTGCAGGATCTCGTCGCTGTAGGCGTTGCCCACCCCGGCGATCAGGCTCTGGTCGCGCAGGGCGCCCTTCAGCTGCCGCCGCTCGTCTGCCAGCAGGGCCGCCAGCCGGTCCTCGTCGAAGCCGGGAGCGAGCGGGTCGGGGCCGAGCCGGGCGACACCGGGGACGTCCGCCGGGTCCCGGACGATGTACACGGCCAGCTTCTTCTGGGTGCCGGCCTCGGTGAGGTCGAAACCCGCACCGGTCTCCAGGGCCACCCGCAGCGCCAGCGGGCCCTTCCCGGGGCGCGGCAGCCCGTCCGGCAGCCGGTCCTTCCACTGGAGCCAGCCCGCGCGGGCCAGGTGGGTGACGAACCGCAGCCCGCGGTCCCCCTCGATCTCCAGGAACTTGCCGTGCCGGTGCACGGCGACGACCTCGCTGCCCTCGAAGGCGTCGACCGGCGGGTCGTACGTCTTCAGGACGCTGATGGCGACCGGCAGCACACGCACGGCCTGGTGACCGACCAGGTTCTCGGTCAGGAATTCCCTGAGCGCTTCGACCTCGGGCAGTTCGGGCATGCGTCCAGAGTGCCACCCCGGGGCCCGGACGCTCCGCCGGATGTGCCGCATCGGGTCGTCCTGCGGCTGCGGCGCCGTGGGGGCTGGTCGCGCAGTTCCCCGCGCCCCTCACGGGGCGCTGCCGTCGTCCTTCTCCGGCATTCGGAACTCGCACCAGACCGCCTTGCCGCCGCCGCGTGCCTCCACGCCCCAGCCGTCGGCGATCCGGTCGACGAGGAGCAGCCCGCGGCCGGACACCCCGTCCTCGCCCGCCTCCCGGCGGCGCGGCAGGGCGCTGGAGGAGTCCTCGACCTCGACGCGCAGCCGGCGGTCGCCGCCGCCGAGGACCCGGAGGGTGACGATCGCCGAGCCCTCGGTGTGCATCAGCGCGTTGGTGATCAGCTCGTCGGCGACCAGCTCGATCTCGTCGGCGCGGTCCCCGGCGCCCCAGGCGCGGACGGCGGCCCGGACCATGTGCCGGGCCAGGGCGAGCGCCTCCGGGTCGCCGGAGGCCACGTGCTGCTGGAGGCGGCCGACGGCCTGCGCGGGGTCGGAGCCGCGGCGGCGCAGCAGGAGCAGGGCCACGTCGTCGTCACCGCCCCGCTCCTCGGCGATCTCGATCAGCCGGTCGGCGAGGTCGCGCACGTCCTCCGGCCCCTTGGCGACCTGCTCGGTCAGGGCCCGCATGCCCTCCCCGAGGTCGGTGCCGGGCTGTTCGACGAGCCCGTCGGTGCACAGCAGCAGCGTCTCGCCGGGGTCGAGCTCCAGGGTGGACACCGGGTATTCGAGGCTCTGGAACTCGGCGGACAGGCCGAGCGGCAGTCCGCCCTCGACCGGGACCCGGCGGCAGCTCCCGTCGGCGGCGCGGACCAGCGGGTCGATGTGCCCGGCGCGGACCACCTGGAGGACGCCGGTGGCCAGGTCGGCCTCCGCGTACAGGCAGGTGGCGAAGCGGTCGGTGTCGAGCTCGTCCAGGAAGACGGAGGCGCGGGCCATCACGGTGGCCGGGGCGTGGCCCTCGGCGGCGTAGGCGCGCAGCACGATGCGCAGCTGGCCCATGACGGCCGCCGCGTGCGTGTCGTGTCCCTGGACGTCGCCGATGACCGCGCCGACCCGGCCGCCGGGCAGCGGGATCAGGTCGTACCAGTCGCCGCCGATGTCCCGGCCGAGGACGCCGCCGGCGGTCGGGGAGCGGTAGCGCACGGCGACCTCGGCGCCGCGCACGCTGGGGATGGTGCGGGGCAGCATCGCCTGCTGGAGGCCCTGGGCGAGGTCCTTCTCCTGTTCGTAGAGCATGGCCCGCTGGAGGCTCTGCGCGATGCTGCTGCCGAGGGCGACCAGGACGGCGCGTTCCTCGGAGGAGAAGCCGTGCCGGTCGTTGTAGAGCAGGCCCATGGCGCCGATCGGGCGGGCCTGGGCGATCAGCGGCAGATAGGCGGCCGAAGTGATCTGCAGGTCGGTGATGTGCGGCCACAGTATGGGGTAGCCCTCGGCGAACTCCTCCGGTGACTCGATGAAGCGCGGGCTGAGGGTCCGCACCACCTCGCCCATCGGGTAGGGCTCCTCTATCCGGGTGATCCGGGTACCGGGTACGAAGCTGCCGGCCGGCCCCTCGGCGACCAGCCGGATCCGGCCGGCCTCGACCAGGCCCATCACGAGGCTGGTGGCGCCCAGGTTGGGGATGCCGTGGGTGTCCTTGAGGACGTCGATGACCTCCTGGACGCTGCGGGCGTGCGCGAGGGCCGCGGTGACCGCCTGGACGACCCCAGTCTGCCGGCGCAGCGCCTTCCCCTGGGCGTCCCGCAGGTTGCGCGCCTCGCCGTCCTCCAGCTCCTGGGTGGCGTCCCGGACGATCCCGACCACCCGGCGCGGGCGGCCCGTCTCGTCGCGCCGGATGTAGCCCTGGGTGTGGGTCCAGCGCGAGGTGCCGTCGCGGCGCCGGATACGGAAGTACGTCCCGTAGTTCTCGCTGCCGTCCTTGATGGCCTGGGACACCACCGCGTCCAGTCGGCTGGACTCCGACGGGGGCACCCGGGCGGCGAGGGTCTCGGGGCGGCCGTCGTACTCCTCGGGGGTCAGGTCGAACACCTCGTACGCCGGGGCGTCCATGTGGAACAGGCCGGCGTCGAGGTCCCAGTCGAAGGTGCCCATGTGGTTGAGCGCCAGGATCGGGTGGTCCGGGTGGGCGGGCCAGTCGTCCGGGAGAGACGGAGCGCGCGCTCCCCGATCAGCCATGGGGCCACCATGCCAGGGGAACCGATTACCGGCAATTCCTCCCTTATTGTCTGCTTCACTCGCTCGGGTTACGCAAGCGGGGAAGCGCGGTACACAGGGTGACAGGCCCGGCGGATCCGGGGCCGCACACTGGAGAGAGGCAGGAGCGCACGGCCGTGGACTGGTTCACCGCACCCGGGTACTGGCTGAGCCGGCTGGTCTTCCAGCGGGCTCTGGCCGGCGTGTACCTCGTCGCGTTCCTGACGGCGGCGCTCCAGTTCCGGGCCCTGCTGGGCGAGCGCGGGATGCTGCCGATCCCGAGGTACGTCGCCCGGGTCCCCTTCCGGCGGGCGCCGAGCCTCTTCCACCTGCACTACTCCGACCGCTTCTTCGCGGGCTGCGCCTGGGCGGGCTGCGTGGTGTCGGCGGCGCTGCTGGCGGGGGCGGACGCCGAACTCCCGCTGTGGGCCGCGATGGTGCTCTGGCTGATCCCCTGGGCGCTGTATCTCTCCATCGTCAACGTGGGCCAGACCTGGTACGCGTTCGGCTGGGAGTCACTGCTCCTGGAGACCGGTTTCCTCGCCGTCCTCCTCGGCAACGACGAGGTGGCCCCGCCGGTGGTCGTGCTCTTCCTGCTGCGCTGGATCCTGTTCCGGGTGGAGTTCGGGGCCGGTCTGATCAAGATGCGCGGGGACGCCTGCTGGCGCAAGCTGACCTGCCTGCACTACCACCACGAGACCCAGCCGATGCCGGGTCCGCTGAGCTGGTTCTTCCACCATCTGCCGGGGCCGGTGCACAAGGCGGAGGTGGCCGCGAACCACGTCACCCAGCTACTGGTCCCCGTCCTGCTGTTCACCCCGCAGCCGGTCGCGACGGCGGCCGCGTCGCTGATGATCCTGACCCAGCTGTGGCTGGTGCTCTCCGGCAACTTCTCCTGGCTGAACTGGATCACCATCGTGCTGGCCCTGTCGGCCCTGCGGCTGCCCACCGACCGCACCACCGCGCCGCCCACCCCGCTCTGGTACGAGGTGGTGGTCCTCGCCGTGGCCGCGCTGCTGCTCTACCTGAGCTACCACCCGGTGCTGAACATGGTCTCCCGGCGCCAGGTCATGAACCGCTCCTTCGATCCGTTGCACCTGGTCAACACCTACGGCGCCTTCGGCAGCGTCAGCCGGATCCGGTACGAGGTGGTGGTCGAGGGCACGCTGGACGGCAGCCCGCGCGAGGACTCGGACTGGCGGGAGTACGAGTTCAGGGGCAAGCCGGGCGATCCCCGCCACTGGCCGCGCCAGTTCGCGCCCTACCACCTCCGCCTGGACTGGCTGATGTGGTTCGCCGCCCTCTCCCCCGCGTACGCCGGCGACTGGTTCGGCGGTCTGGTGGAACGCCTCCTGGAGAACGACCGCGACACCCTGCGGCTGCTGCGCCGTTCCCCCTTCCCGCCCGACGCGCCCCCGCGGTTCGTCCGCGCCCGCCTCTTCCGCTACCGCTACACCAGCTGGCGGGAGCTTCGGGAGACGGGCGCGTGCTGGGAACGGACGTACGTACGGGAGTTCCTGCCGCCGACGCGGCTGGCCGGATCCGCTCAGAGGCCGTAGACGCGGGTCGCGGTGGTCCCGAAGACCGCGGTGCGGTCGGCCGGGGCGATCAACTCGGCCGCCGCGTCGAAGACTTCGGCGTAGGTGCCGGCCAGGACGCAGACCGGCCAGTCCGAGCCGAACATCAGGCGGTCCGGGCCGAAGGCGTCCAGGACCGTCTCGGCGTACGGGCGCAGGTCGTCGACGGTCCAGGAGGCGGGGTCGGCCTCCGTGACCATGCCGGAGAGCTTGCAGACGGTGTTGGGCAGGGCGGCGAGGGTGCGGACGGCGGTGGCCCAGGGTTCGAGGGCGCCGGACGCGATCGGGGGCTTGCCCAGGTGGTCCAGGACGAAGGTGAGGTCCGGGTGGGACTCGGCGGCCTTGACGGCGGACGGGAGCTGACGGGCCAGGACGATCAGGTCGTAGACCAGCCCCGCGTCCGCGAGCGCGGTCAGACCCCGGCCCACGTCCGGGCGCAGCAGCCACTCCGGGTCCGGCTCGCCCTGGACCTGGTGGCGGATGCCCTTGAGGCAGGAGCCGCCGGGGAGTTCGCCCAGGCGGGCGAGCTCGTCGGCGACGTCCGGGCGGGTCAGGTCGGTCCAGCCGACGACACCCGCGACCAGGTCGTGGGTGTCGGCGAGGAGGAGGAACTCGGGGGTCTCCTCGGGGACGGTGACCGTCTGGACCAGGACCGTGCGGGTGACCCCGGCCGCCGCCGCCTCGGGTTCGAGGTCCTCGACGGTGAAGTTCCGCCTGAGCGGCTGGAGTTCGGGGCCAGAGAGCCAGTCCTGGTCCCGTACCGAGAGGTCCCAGACGTGGTGGTGGGCATCGACGGTCACGGCAGCTCCCAGACGACGGGCAGTCCGGCCTCCGAGCCCGCCTCGGAGTAGTCGTGGACGACGTCGAGAAGCTCGGCCATCCGGGCCTGCCAGGCCACGTTGACCGGGAGCTTCTCCAGTTCGGCGAGGAGGTGGCCGTAGTCCGCGCAGTCCACCAGGTGGAAGAGGTCGGTGCCGCTGCGCCAGATGGTCCAGGAGGTGGCCCCGGCCGCGCGGATGGCGTCGGTGAGCTCGGCGGGGACCTCGCGGTGCGCGGCCTCGTACGCGGGGATGCGGTCCGCGCGGACCTTGGTGTGCAGGGCCACTCTCATGACGGGTCCTCCGAGGGCACGGGGGCGTCGGCGGGCAGCAGGCCGGTGGCGTGCAGCTCCTGCCAGAAGGCGGCGGGGACATGGGTGGCGAACTGCCCGGCGCCGTCCTCGATCTCGGCCGCCGAGCGGGCCCCGACCAGGACGCTCGCCACGGCCGGGTGCGCCGCGCAGAAGGCGAGGGCGGCGGCGCGCAGGGTGGTGCC
Organism: Streptomyces fuscichromogenes; assembly: GCF_014645815.1. Taxonomy (GTDB): domain Bacteria; phylum Actinomycetota; class Actinomycetes; order Streptomycetales; family Streptomycetaceae; genus Streptomyces; species Streptomyces fuscichromogenes. The sequence goes on from NZ_BMML01000023.1 coordinate 13,768, forward strand.
GTGCTGTTCCGCGAGTGCCTTCAGCCGCAGGGCGCGGGAGAGCAACTCGTCCGGCGCCTGGACGTAGTTGTAGGTGGCGTCCGGCTTCGGGTCGGCCAGCAGGCCGGAGTTGAAGGCTCCGCCGATCACCACGGAGGTGCCGCGTTCCTCGGCCGCCGGCAGGAGGTCGGTGAGGGCGCTCTGGTCGAGGAGGGTGTAGCGGCCCGCGCACAGCACCACGTCGACGTCGGTGTCCCGGACGAACCGGGTGAGCATGGCCGTCTGGTTCATGCCGGCGCCGATCGCGCCCACGATCCCCTCGGCGCGGAGCTTCTCCAGCGCGGGGTAGCCCTCGCGGAAGGCCTGTTCGGCGTGGTCGTCGGGGTCGTGCAGGTAGACGACGTCGACCCGGTCGAGGCCGAGCCGCTCCAGGCTGCCCTCCAGCGTGCGGCGGATGCCGTCGTCGGTGAAGTCCCAGACCCGGCGGAGGGTGTCGGGCACGGCGAAGCCGTTGGCGAGGTCGTCGCCGTCGCCGGGCCCCGGCTCCAGCCGGCGGCCGACCTTGGTGGAGAGGGTGTACGCGTCCCGGTCGTACTCCCGCAGCGCCTCGCCCAGCCGCCGCTCCGACAGCCCGAGGCCGTAGTGCGGGGCGGTGTCGAAGTACCGGATGCCCTGCTGCCAGGCGGCGGTGACGGTGTCGTGCGCCTGCCGGTCGGGCAGTTCGGTGTAGAGGTTGCCGATCACGGCGGCGCCGAGGCCCAGCGGGCTGACCCGGACGCCGCTGCGGCCGAGGGCGCTCACTGTCCCACCGGCCGCAGGCGCAGGCCCTGCATGCCGCCGTCGACGGCGAGGGAGGTGCCGGTGGTGGCGCCGGACAGCGGGCTCGCCAGGTAGGCGATGGCCCCGGCGACCTCGGCGGCCGACACCAGTCGGCCGGCGGGCTGGCGGGCCTCCAGGGCGGCGCGTTCCGCGGCCGGGTCGGAGGCCCTGTCGAGCAGCCGGCCGATCCACGGGGTGTCCGCCGTACCGGGGTTGACGCAGTTGACCCGGACGCCCTCGCGGATGTGATCGGCGGCCATGGCCAGGGTGAGCGAGTGGACGGCGCCCTTCGTCGCGCTGTACAGGGCGCGTTGGGGCAGGCCCGCGGTGGCGGCGATGGAGCAGGTGTTGACGATGGCCGCGTGCGCCGAGCGGCGCAGGTGCGGCAGGGCGGCGCGGGCGGTGCGGACCATGCCGAGGACGTTGACGTCGAAGACGCGGCGCCATTCGTCGTCGTCGTTGTCCTCGACCGTGCCCTGGGCGCCGATGCCGGCGTTGTTGACGAGAACGTCGAGGCCGCCGAGTGCTTCCGCGGCGCCCGCCACGGCGGCCCGCACGGAGGTGTCGTCGGTGACGTCGGCCCGGAAGCCGAGCAGCGGCTTCTCGACGCAGGACGGGTCGAGGTCGAGGACGGCGACCTGGGCGCCGCGCTCCGCGAGGAGTTCGGCCGTGGCCCGGCCGATCCCGGAGGCCCCGCCGGTGACCAGGGCCTTCAGACCCTCGAAGTCGGTCATGCCGCCTGTCCCTTCTGGGTTTCGGGGTCGGCGGCCCAGAAGGCGCCGCCGGGGTAGGTGTACTCCGCGACGGACTCCGGTCGCATGGCGGCCGAGAAGCCCGGCGCGGTGGGTGCCGCGTAGTGACCTTCGCGGATCACCACCGGGTCGAGGAAGTGGTCGTGCAGATGGTCGACGTACTCGATGACCCGGTCCTCGGTGGTGCCCGAGACGGCCAGGTAGTCGAACATCGAGAGGTGCTGGACGAGTTCGCACAGTCCGACGCCGCCCGCGTGCGGGCAGACCGGGACGCCGAACTTGGCGGCCAGGAGCAGGATGGCGAGGTTCTCGTTGACGCCGGCGACCCGGGCCGCGTCGATCTGGACGATGTCGAGGGCGCCGGCCTGGAGCAGTTGCTTGAAGACGATCCGGTTCTGGACGTGTTCGCCGGTGGCGACCTTGACCGGGGCGACCGCCCGGCGGATCGCCGCGTGGCCGAGGATGTCGTCGGGGCTGGTGGGCTCCTCGATCCAGTACGGGTCGAACTCCGTGAGGGCCTTGGTCCAGCGGATCGCCTCGTCGACGTCCCAGCGCTGGTTGGCGTCCACGGCCATGCGGATGTCCGGGCCGACGACCTGGCGGGCGACCCGGCAGCGCCGCATGTCGTCCGCCAGGTCGGCGCCCACCTTGAGCTTGATCTGCCGGAAGCCGTCGGCGACGGCCTGGGCGGCGAGCCGGGTGAGCTTCTCGTCGTCGTAGCCGAGCCAGCCCGCGGAGGTGGTGTAGGCCGGGAAGCCGCGTTCCAGCAGCCGGGCCCGGCGCTCCTCGGCGCCTTCCCGGCCCCGGCGCAGGATCGCCAGGGCCTCCTCGGGGGTGAGGGCGTCGGTGAGGTAGCGGAAGTCGATCTGGCGGACGATCCACTCGGGTTCGGCGTCGGCGAGCAGCTGCCAGAGCGGCTTTCCGGCACGGCGGGCGGCGAGGTCCCAGACGGCGTTGGTCACCGCGCCGATCGCCATGTGCATCACGCCCTTCTCGGGGCCGAGCCAGCGCAGCTGGCTGTCGCCGATCAGGTCCCGGTGCAGGGATCCGGGGTCGTCGCAGATCTCGTCGACCGGGCGGCCGAGCACATGGTTCCGCAGCGCGTCGATCGCGGCGACCTGGACGTCGTTGCCCCGCCCGATGGTGAACGTGAACCCGTGCCCCTCGTGCCCGTCGCCCGCGTCGGTGCGCAGCACGACATAGGCCGCCGAGTAGTCGGGGTCCGGGTTCATCGCGTCGGAGCCGTCGAGCTCGCGCGAGGTGGGGAAGCGGATGTCGTAGGTTTCGAGCGCGGTGACGCGGGAGGAGGGGCCGGGGCTCGGGGACACGGATTGCCTTTCCGTCGGGGGAGGTGCGGGGCGCGGACCGGTCAGTCCTGGGCCCGTCCCGTGGTGACACGGGCGATCATGAGGGCGACGAGGATGATGCCGCCGTAGATGGCCTGGATCCAGAACGACGGCACCTGCGCCAGGGTCAGCAGGTTCTGCACGACACCCAGAAGGAGTACGCCGGTCAGGGCGCCGAACATGGTGCCCTTGCCGCCGTCCAGGCTGATGCCGCCGATCACCGCCGCGGCGAAGACCGTGAAGATCATGTTGTTGCCCTGGTTGGCGCTGATCGCGCCCACGTACCCGGTCTGCATGATCCCGCCGACGGAGGCGAGGACCCCGGCCACCATGAACACCCCGAGCATCACCCGGTCGACGCGGATGCCGGCGGCGCGCGCCGCGTCGGCGTTGCCGCCGATGGCGTAGAGGGCGCGGCCGACCCGGTGGTACTTCAGCACTAGACCGGTGACCGCGAAGGCGACCGCGGCCAGCCACACCGACATGGGGACGCTGAGGAAGGTGGAGGTGGCCAGGGTGAAGAAGCTGTCGGGCATCCCGAACAGGGTCTTGCCCTTGGTGGCGCCGACCAGCACACCGCGCAGCACGATCAGCATCGCGAGCGTCACGATGAACGCGTTGAGCTTGAACTTGACGACCAGGATCCCGTTGAAGGCGCCGACCGCCGCGCCGACCACCAGGATCGCCACCATGGCGAGGGCGGCGGGGAGTTCGGTGCCCCAGCCGGACTCGGCCGACGGCAGCACCAGCAGGGCGCCGACGGCGGGCGCGATACCGACGACCGACTCCAGGGAGAGGTCGAACTTGCCGGTGATCAGGACCAGCGACTCGGCGAGCACCACCATCGCGAGGGCGGCGGAGGCGCCGAGGATGGAGATCAGGTTGCGCTCGGTGAGGAACGAGTCGTTGACCACCGCGCCGAGCACCATCAGCAGCAACAGGGCCGGGACCAGGGCGAGTTCACGGGCCCGGCGAAGCAGGACGGTACGGGCCGCGCGCGGGTCCGGGGAGCGCACCGGGGTGAGCGGCGGGGCCTTGGTCTCAGCCATGGTCCACTCCTTCGGGCATCGAGTCCACTCCTTCTATGGAGGCGATCAGCTCGTGGTCGTGCCAGCCGGCCGGGTGTTCGGCGACGATCCGGCCGTGGAAGAGGACGAGGACGCGGTCGCAGCGGCGCAGGTCGTCCAGTTCGTCGGAGACGACCAGCACGGCGGTGCCGTCCTCACGGGCGCTGTCCACGCGGGCCAGCAGGGACTCCTTGGACTTCACGTCGACGCCCGCGGTGGGGTTGACCAGGACCAGCAGTCGGGGGTCGGAGGCGAGGGCGCGGGCCATCACGACCTTCTGCGCGTTGCCGCCGGAGAGGTCGGAGACGGGCTGCTCGGGGCCCTCGGCATGGATGTCGAGGCGCTCGATCAGGGCGGTGGCGAAGCCGCGCCTGCGGTCGGTGCCGACGAACCCGCCCCGGCCGAGCCGGTCCAGCACGGTCATGGTGGCGTTGTCGCCGATGCTCATGCCGGGGACCAGCCCCTGCTCGTGCCGGTCCCGGGGCACGAAGCCGACGCCGGCCCTGAGCGCGGCCCGCACATCGCCGAACGGCAGCTGCCTCTGCTGCAGTTGTGCGGTTCCGCCGGTCGGGGTGCGCAACCCGGCGATGGTCTCGGCGAGTTCGACCTTGCCGCTGCCGCTGGTCCCGGCGAGCCCGACGACCTCACCGCTGCGGACGGTGAGGTCGACGCGCTGGTACGACTCGGAGGTGAGCCCGTCGACGCTGAGGACGACGGGGGCTCCGGCGGCCACCACGTCCCGTGCGGTCTGCTCCTGCCGGCTGACGGCCTCCCCCGCCATCGCCTCCACCAGGGCGGCCCTGGGCAGGTCGGCGACGGGGGCGGTGGTGATCCAGCGGGCGTCGCGGAGCACGGTGACGGTCTGGCAGACCTCGTACACCTCCTGGAGGTGGTGCGAGATGAACAGGAAGGTCACGCCCGAGTCCTGGAGCGCCCGCATCCGGCTGAACAGCCGTTCGATCTCCCGGTTGTCGAGCTGGGCGGTCGGTTCGTCGAGGACGATGAACCGGGCGCCGAAGCTCAGCGCCCTGGCGATCTCGACCATCTGGCGGTCCTCGACCTTGAGGTCGGCGGTGCGCGCCTCGGGGTCGACATGGACGTCCCAGGTGTCGAGGAGCGCGGTCGCCTCGCGGCGCAGCCGGCGCCAGCTGATGAGACCCCGGTGCAGCGGCTGCCGGTTGATGAAGAGGTTCTCGGCGACCGTCAGCTCCGGTACGACCGTGGGCTTCTGGTAGACGCAGGCGACGCGGCGCCGCCAGGCGTCCCGGTCGGCGAGCGGGGGCGCCGGTTCGCCGTCGAAGCGAACCGTGCCCTCGTCCGGGGCCTGGAGGCCGGTGAGGACGTTGACCAGGGTGGACTTGCCGGCGCCGTTGCGGCCGACGAGGGCGTGGGACTCGCCGGGCAGCACGGTGAGCCGGCCGTCGGCGAGGGCGACGGTGGGGCCGTACCGCTTGACGATGTCCCGGGCCTCAACGAGTGGCGTGATCATTTGACCGTGTTGCCCCACAGCTTCGGGTCGTCCACGTCGGCCTTGGTGACCAGGGGGGCCGGGAGCTGGTCCTCCAGGATCCCGCTCGCCAGCCTGACGATCGTGGAGTCGTGGTCGGTCGGGCCGGGCTTGAACGTCTTCCCCGCCATCGCCGCCTTGATGTAGTACATGCCGTACTTGGCGTAGGCGTCGGCGGGCTGGGAGACGGTCGCGTCGATCTCGCCCTTGCGGATGGCGTCGAACTCCTGCGGGATGCCGTCGTTGGAGACGATCACTATGTGCCCGCTCTGCCCGGCCGTCTTGAGCATGCCCTTGGACTTCAGGGTCTGCAGCGTCGGGGCCAGGTAGACGCCCCCGGCCTGCATGTAGATGCCCTTGATGTCGGGGTTGGCGTTGAGGAGCGTGCTCAGCTGGGCGGCGGCCGTGTCGGACTCCCACTTGGCGGGGATCTCCAGGACCTTGAGCTTCGGGTACTTCTGCTTCACGCAGGAGCGGAACGCCTCGGAGCGGTCCCGGCCGTTGACCGAGGCCAGGTCGCCCATGATCTGCACGACCTTGCCGCTGGTGACGTGCGCGCCGAGGTAGTCGCAGGCCTTGGTGCCGTACGCGACGTTGTCGGCGCGCACCACCATGGCGACCTTGCCCTTGTCGGGCGCCACGTCCACGGCGACGACCGGCACGCCCTTGCGCTCGGCCTGGTCGAGGCCGGCTTCGATGGCCGCGCTGTCCAGCGGCGCGACGACGAGACCCTTCACGCCCTGGTTGAGCTCGTTGTTGATGTCGGTGATCTGCTGCGAGGGGTCGCTGTTGGAGTTGACCGTCTTCAGCGCGTCCACGCCCTCGGACTTCGCCATCTTGGGCACGTAGTCGTTGTACGACTGCCAGAACGGCGAGGTCAGCAGGGGCAGGATCACCCCGACCTTGCCGGTGCCACCGCCTCCGGCGCTGTCGCTGCCGGTGTCGTTCGTACTGCCGCAGGCGGCGAGTACGAGCGCGGTTCCGACGGCCAGGGCCGTCGCACCGATGATCCGGGACCTGTTCCGCTTTCTCAGTGTTCTGCCGGGCATCTTGGCAGCTCCTCATCGAGCGTGTTCGAGCAGATGACCGCATACTTATCAGACCACTCGACCGATCCAACACCCCACAGACGCTAATTTCCCGTCGATGAGGGGTCGAATCAGCTGTAGTGGTCGGACCACATCGCTGATTAGACTGCGGCACACCGGCGACAGGAGGAGCGGTGTGGACGAGACAGTCCCGCAGAAGGGCACGGTGACGCAGCGCGCCATCGAGCGCATCAAGGCGATGATCGCGGAGGGCCGTCTGGAGCCGGGCCAGCGGCTGCCGACCGAACGGGACCTCGCCGCGCAGCTGGGCATGTCCCGCAGCTCCATGCGCGAGGCGATCCGCGCGCTGACGGTACTGGGCGTGCTGGAGGCCCGGCACGGCTCCGGCATCTACGTCACCCAGCTGGAGGCGGGCGACCTGCTGGAGACGTTCGGGGTGGTCGCCGATCTGTCCCGTGGGCCGCAGCTGGTGGAGTTGCTGGAGGTGCGGCGGGTGCTGGAGTCGACGGCGACGGCACTGGCCGCGGCGCGGATCACCGCCGACCAGCTGGCGGAGGTGGAGAAGCACCTGGCGGCCATGAACGCGACCGACGATCCCGAGGAGATCCTCGCGCACGATCTCGCGTTCCACCGGGTGATCGCGGGTGCGGCCGGGAACGACACGATGGCCGCGATCCTGGAGGGGCTGTCGTCGCGGACCTTCCGGGCCCGGGTGTGGCGGGGGTACGAGGAGGAGGGGGCGTTCGCGCGCACGCGCCGGGAGCACGCGGCGATCCACCGGGCCCTGGTCGCCCGGGATCCGGAGGCGGCGAGGGCCGCGGCGGCCGCGCACGTGGGCGAGGTGGAGGAGTGGCTGCGGAGTCAGCTGGGAACCTGAGGGCTCGTCCCGGGCAGCCCCGGCTGCCCCGGCGGCTCGGCTCGATGCCCCCGGACAGCGGGCCGCTCCCGGATACGGTCAGCCCGAGGGGCCGGCCGGCCTGGGCGAATCATCCCGAGGGGCCTTCCGGCCTCGGCGGCGGGGCGCTGTCCTGTCCCGCGCAGCCGGCCCGGTCCTCGACGGAGCCGGCCCGGTCCTCGACGGGTGTTCGGCGCCGGGCGTCGCGGAAGGTGCCCGCCCGCGGTCGGAGGGCGGCTCCGGGGGGGCCGGCTCAGGCACCGGCCGCGGGTGCGGGCGGGTCCGGCCTGCGTCCCTGGCCCTCGGACCACTCGCGCAGCTCGTTGTCGCCGACCTCCTCGATCACCGCCTGGAGCGCCTGGCGGTCCGCCGCGCCCCGGTCCGGTTCGGGCACCAGCAGATAGCGGTCGACCGCACGGCGCAGCGTCTCCCGGGCCCGCGCGGCCAGCACCCAGCGCGCCCCCGGGGCGAACAACTGCCGTACCCCCGTGAAGAAGACGGCACCGCCCGCGATGACCGCGGTCAGCCAGGCCGGCGCATGCAGTCCGGCGGCCACCACGGTCACCGACGTGGCCGCGAGCGCGCCGACCTCGGTGCCGTAGTGCAGCCGCCGGGCCCGGCTGCCGGTCCTCGCGTAGAACCCCAACTCCCGTCGGGCGAGCGCCAGCAGGGGATCCGGTTCGGCGGCCCAGGAGTCGTCGGGGACCGTTCTTCGTGTCATCGCCACATCATCGCGGGCGGCACGGCGCGGGTGGAAGCGGGTGCGGAGCGCACGGCCTGCCGTGCGCTCCGCCTCGCCGGCTCACGCCCGCCGGAACCGCAGGGTCACCAGCTCGAAGGGGCGCAGCCGCAGCGCCACCGCGGCACCCGCCCGGTCCGGGGCCGGTGCGTCCGACGGCCGCTCCAGCAGGTCGGTCACCGTGACCTCCGCCGTCGCGAAGCCCGCCGTCAGCGTGGCGCGCGCCCGGCCGCCGTGCGCCTCGTGCAGGCGGACCACCACGTCGCCGCTGCCGTCGTCGGCCAGCTTCACCGCCGTGACGACGACCGCGTCGCTGTCGACCGTCACCAGCGGGGCGACATCGTGGGCGCCGGCGATCCGGCGCTCCGGCAGGTTGATCCGCCAGCCCTCCCGCACCGCGTCCGCGATGCCCGCGCCCGGCACCAGCGCGTGCCGGAAGCGGTGGATGCCCTGGTCCGTCTCGGGGTCCGGGAAACGCGGGGCTCGGAGCAGCGAGACCCGCACGGTGGTCGTCGTCCCCCGGTCGCCGTCCGTGCGGACGCTGCGTGTCACGTCGTGGCCGTACGTCGAGTCGTTGACGATCGCCACGCCCCAGCCCGGTTCCTCCAGTTGGACGAAGCGGTGGTTGCAGGCCTCGAACTTGGCCCATTCCCAGGAGGTGTTGGTGTGGGTGGGGCGGTGGAAGTGCCCGAACTGGGTCTCGGACGCGTACCGTTCGGCGTGCAGGTCCAGCGGGAACGCCAGCTTCAGGAACTTCTCCGTCTCATGCCAGTCGACCTCTGTGTCGATCAGCAGGCGGCGCTCCCCGGGCGGCAGTGACAGCACCTGGGTGACCTTGGAGGAGCCGAAGGACCGTACGATCCGGACGGACCGGCCGTCCTCGCCGCGGGTCAGTTCGTCGGTGTCGGTGAGGTCGGTGACCGCATTGCGGTAGAAGGCGTCGACGTCCCAGGCGTCCCACATGTTGGGGAAGTCCGGGTGGAGCTGGAGCAGGTTGGCGGCCGTGCCGGGGGCGACGGTCTCGCGGTCGGCGTCGAGGTCGTGGGCGGACACGACCAGACCCCGGGCGTCGATCTCGATGCGCAGGAGGCCGTTGGCGAGGACGTGTCCGCCGCCGGGCCGGTCCGTCACCGTCACCTCACCGGAGGGCTGTTCCTGCCCCGCGCCCCCGGCCGGGACGCCTCCCCGGCCGTGCGGTGCCGCGTTGAAGGACAGCGTGCGGTCGCCCTCGCCCGCCAGTGCCCGCTGGGCGGCCTCGATGATCCCGTCGAGCTCGGCGGCGATCCGCTGGTAGGTCGCGCGGGCCTCCCGGTGCACCCAGGCGATCGACGAGCCCGGCAGGATGTCGTGGAACTGGTGGAGCAGGACCGTCTTCCAGATGCGGTCCAAGTCCTCGTAGGGGTAGGGGGATCCGGCGCGCACGGCCGCCGTCGCGGCCCACAGTTCGGCCTCTCTCAGGAGGTGTTCGCTGCGCCGGTTGCCCTGTTTGGTCCTCGCCTGGCTGGTCAGGGTGGCGCGGTGCAGTTCGAGGTAGAGCTCGCCCACCCAGACGGGCGGGTCCGGGTATTCGGCCTCGGCCTTGCCGAAGAAGTCGGCGGGAGTCTCCCAGACGACTCTCGGTGAGCCTTCCAGGTCCCGTACCCGGGCCGCCCTGGCGACCATCTCACGGGTCGTGCCGCCGCCTCCGTCCCCCCACCCGGTGGGCGCGAGGGAGTGCCGGGCGCGGCCCTTGTCCTTGAAGTTGCGTGCCGCGTGGGCGAGTTCGCTGCCCTTCATGGAGCAGTTGTAGGTGTCCACGGGCGGGAAGTGCGTGAAGATCCGGGTGCCGTCGATGCCCTCCCACTGGAAGGTGTGGTGCGGGAACCTGTTCGTCTGGGACCAGGAGATCTTCTGGGTGAGGAGCCGTGTCGAGCCGGCCGCCCTGATGATCTGCGGGAGCCCGGCCGCGAAGCCGAAGGTGTCGGGCAGCCAGGCCTCGTCGTTCTCGATGCCGAACTCGTCGAGGAAGAACCGCTTGCCGTGCACGAACTGACGGGCCATCGCCTCGGAACCCGGCATGTTGGTGTCGGACTCCACCCACATGCCGCCGGCCGGTACGAACCGCCCCTCCGCGACCGCCTTCTTCACCCGCGCCCACACCTCGGGCCGGTGCTCCTTCACCCACGCCCACTGCTGGGCCTGGGACATGGCGAACACGAAGTCCGGCTCGTCCTCGATGAGGGCGGTCATGTTGGCGGTGGTGCGGGCGACCTTGCGCACGGTCTCGCGCAGCGGCCACAGCCACGCCGAGTCGATGTGCGCGTGCCCGACCGCGCTGATCCGGTGCGCGGAGGGCGCGGCGGGGACGGCGAGGACCTCGGCGAGACAGCCACGCGCCCGCTCCGCCGTGCCGTTCACGTCCTGGAGGTCGACGGCGTCCAGGGCCCGCTCGACCGCGCGCAGGATCTCGTAGCGGCGCTGGGCGTCGGCCGGCAGTTCGGCCATCAGCTCGCCGAGCACCTCCAGGTCGACGACGAGCTGCCACACGGTCTCGTCGAGGACGGCGAGGTCCATCCGGGTGAGCGTGTACTGCGGTTCGTGGCCGGCGGTGTCCTTGTCGCCGAGCCAGGTGGGCCGGAAGGGGTGGTAGTCGAGGATGACGGGGTTGGAGGCGGCCTCGACGTGCAGCCGGACCTCCTCGCCGCCCGCCACCGGGGCGCCGACGCGTACCCACTGGTTGCGCGGGTTGAGGCCCTTCACCGGGGTGCCGTCGGGCCGGTAGACCAGGCCCTCGCACTGGAAACCGGGCATGTTCTCGTCGAACCCGAGGTCCAGGACGGCCTCCACGGTCCGGCCGGCCCATTCCTCGGGGACGGTTCCGGTCACCCGGAACCAGCTGGTGCCCCACGGAGCACCCCACCGGGCGCCCACCGCGATCGGCTCGGGTTCGGCCGCGAGTCCCTCGGCGACCGGTACGGGCTCGCCGGGCGCGTGCCACACCGCGACGTCGAGCGGCACGGACTCGGGGTACACGGCGGGGCGGATGCGCTCGTCGAGGACGCGCCGGAGGCGGGCTTCGACGAGGCTGCGGTCGTCATGCATGTGGGGTGCTCCGTTGGTTGGTTACCGGTTACCAGGTGTGCGTGACGGTGACGGGGTCCGACGAGGTGTACAGCTCCCCTACCGCACGCACTTCGAACCGCGCCGCAGCCTCGCCCTGCTCAGGCTGGAGGCCGGTCAGGAAGGAGGCCCGCTGACCGGTGGCGCCGAGGAAGCGCCGGGTGCCGTCGGGCAGCAGCCGGTGCAGGGAGTAGTGCCGTACCGCGCCGGGGGCGGCGTCCCAGGCGAGGCGCAGACTGCCGCCGTCGGCCGCGGTGATCTGTGCGGCGGCGGGCGCCGCCGGAGTGCTCGGCGCCTCGCGTACGGCGATGCCGCCGAGCCGCCACCGGACGGGCCCCGCGGTCGCGGTGAGGCGGACACCGAGGGCGTGGACGGTGCCGGAGAGGCCGGTGAGCGGGACGGTCGCGGTCGACCAGCCGTCGCCCGCGTCCAGCGGCAGATAGGTGTACGGCGGCGCCGTACCGGCGCTGCCCGGCTCGGCGGTGGCCACGGCGAGTTCAATGTCCACGCTTCCGGCGTCGGTCCGGTACGTCAGCTCGACGACCGTCTCTGCCGTGATCGGCAGCTGGGTCGCGTACAGGTCCAGGACGACGGGCTGGTCCAGCGCGCCGTCGACGAGCACGCTGCTGCCGCCCCGCCAGGCGTCCGCGAAGTCGAAGGTCACGGCCGGCCGGGTGCCCGCCGTCCGCACCGCCCAGCGCCGCGACGGCAGCCGGTCCTGCAGCCCTAGGTGGTTCCAGGCCGCGTCCGAGGTGACCACGCCGTCCTCGTACCAGCGCAGTCCGTGCCCGGTGTTGAAGACGCTCGCGAACGGCACCGCCGACACCGTCGACCGGTCCGCCACCCACACGGCGGGCGCCCGCCAGGGATCCGTGGTGTCGGGCCGGGACGGGTCGAGTGACCGCCCGGTCCAGAACCGGTCGTCGGCGGCGTGGAAGTCGCCAGGGGTACGGCTCGCGGGCAGGTGGTTGCGGGTCCACTCGGGCCGGTAGAAGCCGACGGACGTGACGTGCGCGGAGCTGCTGGGCACCATCGCGTCCCAGTTCACGGAGGTGCTGGAGCCGTTGGACTCGACGTCGACCCCGGCCCACAACTCATAGCGGCTACGGCCCAGTTGCACCGCCTTCGTGCCCGAGGAGGCGAGGGTCGAGGCGCTCCAGCGGAAGTCCACGAACATGTCGTCGGCGGCCTGGAAGAACGACTGGTTCTGGCTGTTCAGCGCCCCCTGCCAGCTGACCGTGCCGTTGACGGTCATCGCGTCGTACCAGGTGATCCGCTGTCCGCGGGCCGCCGCGAGGGACCCCAGCTCGGTGACGAAGCCGAGCATGGCGGTGCCGAGGGCGGTGTTGCCGCCGCCGGTCTCGGCGTTCACGAACCAGCCGTCGAAGCCGTAGGCGGCGGCCAGGGCGACGAGCTGGGCGGCGAGGGGGTAGTGCCCGGTGGTGTCCGTCTGGACCAGGTCGCGGGTCCACTGGAGCTGGCCGCCGTAGGCGGTGGGCGGCAGGAAGATGTTGCCGAGGACGGGCACGCCGTGCCGGTGGGCCGCGTCGACGATCGGCGCGTTCGGGGCGAGGATCAGCCCCTCCCCCGCCGAGCCGCCCCAGAAGACCAGCTCGTCGAGGTACGCCCAGTGGGTGAGGGCGTAGTAGTCGGCGGTGGCGGAGCCCTGGGAGGGGTTACTGGACGTCGGTCCGAAGGACACCAGCGACTGGACGCGGGCCTGTCCGGAGCGGGCGGTGGTGTTGGCGGGGGTCGGGGTGAAGCGGGCGGCGAGCGGCACGGAGGCCGTGTTGAAGGCCAGGTCGGGGTCGCCGGCCGCCGTCCAGGTCTTCAGACTGCGCCAGGTGATACCGGTGCCCGGACTGCCGGAGGGGAAAGAGTCCGGGTAGAAGTACGACGCGTGGGGCGGGGTGGCCGTGGCGGCGGCCGCGGCGGCCTTCGGGGTGGCGGCCAGGGCGGGGGTGGGTAAGAAGGCCGCCGTGGTGGCGGCGATGAGGACGGTGCGTCTGCTGGGGTTCACGAGCGGGTGCCTCCTTGTGGGGTGGGGAGAACCTGGTCGGGTGTGACGACTTCGGTGATGCCGCGCGCGGTGAGATGGTCGTGGTCGGCCGTGCGGGTGTCGAGGACGGTGGTGGGGCGGGCGCCGTCGGCGGCGAGCCGGAACCAGGCGTCGAAGACGGGTCCGCCGGGCGCGCACCGGGAGCGCAGCGCCGGTGCGGAGGGCACGACGAGCGCCGTGGAGCGCGGCGCGGCCGCCTTGGACTCGGCCGCCGCGAGCACGTGGGCGATGTCCTTGGGCTTGCGGTCGTTGGTCAACAGGCCGAGTCCGTATTCGAGTTCGGGGAAGTCGGCGAGGTTCCGGCTGACGTCGTGGGAGCACCACCAGGTGATGCCCCACAGGTCGGGGCAGTCCAGTACGGCGTCGATCGTCGCCTCGGCGAAGGCGGCCGCGTGCTCGGCGGGGATCAGCGGCGCGGGCGCGCCCACCTCCTGGAGCCAGACGGGCCGGTGCGCGTCCTCGGCCCAGGCCTTGCTCAACTCGACGAGGTACGCGGCATGTTGTTCGGTCTGCGGGGCGGTGCGGCCGTGCCGCTGCGCGGTGCCGTTGAACACCCAGGAGTGGACGGCGGTGACGTCTCCGAGGCGGGCCGAGTGGGCGGGGGTGAAGGGCTGGTCGTCCTGGTACCAGGCGGCGTCGTAGGAGGCGTGCAGGTGCAGCCCGCCGGGGGCCGCCTCGGCGCAGGCGGCCAGCAGCCGTCCGAGCCACTGTTCGGCCTCCGCCTCGCTGATCCGGTCCGGATCGGGGTGCGGTCCCGCGGCGAACTGGTTGACCTCGTTGCCGATGGTCATCCCGATGAAGTTGGGCCGGTCCGCGAGGGCCGCGGCGAGGGTGCGCAGATAGGCGGCCTCGCCCTCGACGACCTGCGGGTCGGTGAAGAGGTTGCGCCGGTGCCAGGTGCGGGTCCAGGCGGGCAGGAAGTCGAAACTGCTCAGGTGCCCCTGCAGACCGTCGACGTTGACGTCCAGGCCGCGTTCGGCGGCCGCGTCGGCGAGGGCGAGGAGCTGCTCGACGGCCCGGGGGCGGATCAGGGTGCGGTCGGGCTGGAAGTAGGGCCACAGCGGGAAGACCCTGATGTGGTCCAGGCCGAGCGCTGCGACCGAGTCGAGGTCGGCGCGCACCGAGTCGAGGTCGAAGTCGAGCCAGTGGTGGAACCACCCTTCGCTGGGGGTGTAGTTGACGCCGAAGCGCACGGCCTCAGGCATGCGGTCTCCTTGCGGGAACGGGGTGTTCAGCCTTTGACGGCGCCTTCGCCGACCCCGCGGAAGAAGTACCGCTGGAGGCAGGCGAACAGGGCGATGAGCGGGGCCACGGCGATCACGGTGCCGGCGGCGACGAGGCGTTCGTCGTTCGCGAAGGTGCCGTGCAGGTAGTTGAGGCCGATGGTGAGGGTGAACCTGGAGGGGTCGCTCAGCACGATGAGCGGCCACAGGAAGTCGTCCCAGGCGCCCATGAAGGCGAAGATCGCGACCACGGCGAGAGTGCCCCTGACCGACGGCAGGGCGATCCGCAGGAACCGCTGCCAGGCGTTGGCGCCGTCGACGTAGGCCGCCTCCTCGATCTCGTAGGGCACGTTGAGGAAGGCGTTGCGCATCAGCAGCACGTTCATCGCGCCGATCGAGCCGGGCAGGACGACGCCGATCAGGGTGTTGTTGAGGCCGAGTTCGCGCATGGTGGTGAACTGGGCGATGATGATGCCCTCCACCGGCACCAGCATCGCGAGGATGAACACGAGGGTGGCGACCCGGCGGCCGCGGTAGCGCAGCCGGGCCAGCGCGTACCCGGCGAGTGCCGAGCCGACGCAGTTGGTCACCACGCTCGCGCCCGCGACCTTCAGCGAGTTGAGGGCGTAGTCCCAGACGGGGATGGTGTCGGCGACCCGCCGGTAGTTGTGCAGGGTGGGGTGTTCCGGCAGGAAGCTCGGCGGCGAGCTGAAGACGTCCTCGGTCGGGCCCTTGAGCGAGGTGGACAGCTGCCACAGGAACGGGCCGACGGTGATCGCGAGGACCAGCAGCAACAGGGCGTAGCGCAGCACCAGTTCGCCGACGCGGATGCGGCGCCCGTGCTCGTCGGCGATCCGCGGCTCCTGGGTGGCACGCACGGGCGGGGCGGTGCTCACGGGCGCTCCCTGCGGTCGGCGCGCAGCACG
This sequence comes from Streptomyces fuscichromogenes, assembly GCF_014645815.1. Classification (GTDB taxonomy): domain Bacteria; phylum Actinomycetota; class Actinomycetes; order Streptomycetales; family Streptomycetaceae; genus Streptomyces; species Streptomyces fuscichromogenes. Next base: position 29,228 of record NZ_BMML01000023.1, read on the forward strand.
AGGAGCATCAGCGCGACGGTGACGACGAAGACGACGACGGAGAGCGCGGAGGCGTAGCCGACCCGGCCGGTCAGACCGGTGCCGGTCTGCTGGACGAGCATCACGAGGGTGGTGTCCTCGCCGGCCGGGCCGCCGTCCGGGCCGGCCAGCAGGTAGACCTCGGAGAACGTCTTGAAGGCGGCGACCGAGGAGAGCGCGGCGACCAGGATCATCGTGGAGCGTACGGCGGGCACGGTGACGGTGAGGAAGCGCCGGACCGTTCCGGCGCCGTCCACGGCGGCGGCCTCGTGCAGCTCGCGCGGCACGCCGGCGAGGGCCGCCAGGTAGATGATCATGTAGTAGCCGAGGCCCTTCCAGACCGTGACCGCCATCGCGCTCAGCAGGAGCAGCCACTGGTCGCTGAGGAAGCCGACCCGGCCGATCCCGACCGTCTCCAGCAGGGAGTTGACCAGGCCCCGCTCGTCCAGGAGCCACACCCAGATGAGCCCGACCACGACGATCGAGGCGACCACCGGGGTGTAGAAGGCGGACCGGAAGAAGGTGATGCCGGGGATGTTCTTCTGCACCAGCAGGGCGAGCAGCAGCGGCAGGACGACGAGGGCGGGTACGACTCCGGCGATGTAGAGGGTGCTGTTGCGCAGGCCGGTCCAGAACATGTCGTCGTGGACCAGTTCGCGGAAGTTGGCGAGGCCGACGAAGTGCCCGGGGATCAGGGTGCGCCGGTCGGTGAACGAGTCGACGATCGTGGAGACGAACGGGTACAGCACGAAGGCACCGACGACCAGCAGCCCGGGGGCGGCGAACAACCAGGGGCTGGTGGGCAGTTGGCGCCGCACGCGGGACACGCCGGCCATCGGTCCTCAGCCCTCCTGCCGCAGCAGCCGGTCGCACGCCCTGACAGCGTTGTCGAGGGCCGCCTTGGGACTCTGCCTGCCCTGCAGGGCCTTGGCGACCTCGTTGCGCAGCGCGGTCTTCATCTGGTCGCTGAACAGCACCGGGGTGTAGTTCACGGCGTTCTTCAGGGACTTGGCGGCGGCGATGCGCACCCGGGTCACGTCGGTGCCGTCCTCCCTGGTGAAGTACGGGTCGTCGAGGGAGCCGGCCGTGCTCGGGAAGATGGCGACCTGCTTGGCGAACGACATCTGGTTCTGCGCGTCGGTCACGTAGTGCGCGAAGGCCACGGCGGCCGCGGTGTGCCTGGTCTTCGCGTTGACCATCACGCCCATCACGTACATGTTGACGTGCCCGGTGCTGGTGATCTGGTCGGTGATGCCGATGTTCCTGTACAGGCTGGGCGCCTGCTTCTTGAAGTTGTCGAGGTCGAGGGCGCTGCCGGGGTTCATGGCGACGGCGCCGGTGAGGAACTTCTTGCCGGTGGACTCGGGGGTGGCGGTCAGCGCCTGCGGGTCGAGCGCCTTCGCGTCGTACAACTCCTTGTACTTGGTGAGCAGTTCGACCCCCTTGGCGTCGTTGAAGGCGAAGCCGGTCCCGGCCTTGTCCATCAGCTCCACGCCGTAGCGCCCGAAGTCCTCGATGGTCGGGACGTTGGCGAGGGTGGCGACCTTGCCGTCGCTCTGCTTCGCCATCCTCAGGGCGTCGGCGAAGAGCTCGTCGTACGTCGTCGGCGGCTGGTCGGGATCGAGTCCGGCCTGTGTGAACAGCGTCTTGTTGTAGAAGAGCGGCCCGGTGTTCAGGTACCAGGGGAAGGCGTACGTGCCGCTCGTCCCCGGTATCCGGTGGCTGGCCCAGGCACCCGCCAGGTACTCGGGCCGGTACTTGGCCGCGGCCTTGTCGAGGTCGAGCGCGAGGCCCGCCTTGGCGAGCGGCGCCACCAGGTCCGGGGAGACGTTGACGACGTCGGGCAGGGTGCCGCCGGCCGCGTCCGCGCTGATCTTGTCGGCGTAGCCCTCGGCCGGCTGGTCGATCCACTTCACGTGGGTGCCCGGGTACTTCTTCTCGAAGTCCGCGACCAGGCCGTCGAAGTACGACTTGAAGTTCGCGCGCAGGTTCCAGGTCTGGAAGGTGATGTCGCCCTCGACCTTGCCCGAGGCATCGGTTAAACCGCCGTCGTCTGCGCCCGAACCGCAGGCGCTCAGCGGCAGGGCGAGGACGGCGGCAGTGGCGAGGGCGAAGGCTCTGCGGGAGATACGCATGGTCCGTTGCTCCTTTGCAGCGGGGTCGGCCGAAGGTGCCGGGCCAGACCTTGCACGCCGTTTTGGCACCGCGTCAATGGATTCGGCGGAGCTAAAGTCATTAGTGGCTCAAATCCCCTGCTCAGCAAGGTGTTACGAGCGTATTGCGGTCTATCACTAATACGCTTTAGGGTGTTTGGACTCAAGCGCATTAGCAGATCGCCGTCCCGACCGAATGAGGAACTGAGTTGGCGGAGAAACGCGTCCCCGCGCGGCGGCCGACGATGAAGGACGTCGCGCGCCGCGCCGGAGTCTCCGAGAGCGCGGTCTCCTTCGCGCTGAACGGCCGCCCGGGGGTCTCCGAGACGACCCGGGCGCGGGTGCACCGGGTCGCCGAGCAGCTCGGCTGGCGGCCCAGTACGGCCGCCCGCGCGCTGTCCGGCGAGGGCGCGGCCACGGTCGGCTTCGTCCTCGCCCGCCCCGCGCACTCCCTGGGCGTGGACTCCTTCTTCCTGCAACTGGTCTCGGGCATCCAGGAGGTGCTCGCCGAGCGCCATCTCGGCCTGCTCTTCCAGATGGCGGAGGACGTCGCCGACGAGTGCGCGGTGTACCGCCGCTGGTGGGCCGAGCACCGCGTCGACGGGATCCTGATGGTGGACCCGCGCGCCGACGACCCCCGCCCCGACCTCCTGGACGAACTCGGCCTGCCCGCCGTGGTGATCGGCGGTGCCCCCGACGACCGCCACCCCGGACTCTCCACGGTCTGGGCCGACGACGCGGCCGCGATGGCGTCGGTGGTGGACGAGCTGACCGGACTGGGTCACCGGCGCGTCGTCCACATCGCGGGGCTGCCCGGCCTCGCGCACACCCAGCGCCGGATCCGCGCCCTGCGCGCCGAGGCCGACCGGCGCGGCCTGGGCGAGGTCCACTCGGTGACCACCGACTACTCGGACGCGCAGGGCGCCGCCGTCACCCGCCGCGTCCTGCGCGCGACCCCGCCCCCGACGGCGCTGATCTACGACAACGACGTGATGGCGGTGGCCGGCGTAGCGGCGGCGGCGGAACTCGGCTACGCGGTCCCGGACCACGTCTCCGTCGTCTCCTGGGAGGACTCGGCCCTGTGCCGCATGGTCAAGCCCTGGCTCTCCGCGCTGTCCCGGGACAGCGCGGAGTTCGGCCGTACGGCGGCCCGGGAGCTCACGGCCCTGCTGGACGGCGGTGCGGCGCGGGCGGTGCGGGTGCCGGTGCCCCGGCTGACGGTCCGGGGCAGCACGGCAGCCGCCCGCGGGTGAGCGTTCCGCAGACCACGCGGTTCGTTCACCGCGGGCCGGTGGGGGCTGGTCGCGCCCACGCGGCGAAGCCGCATATCGGATACAGCCCCGCGCCCCTGTGGGGCGCGGTTCTCCACCAGCTCCGTTCAGAGCGACGATCGGAACAGCGCGAACTCCGCCCATCGCACCGTCCCGCGTGCCGCCGTGATCCGGATCCGCCAGTGGCGGGCCCGTACCGGCTCGGCGAGTCGCAGGATCCTGCTCGCGCCGATCGTCCCGGCCTCGGCCACCTGGGTCCAGGAGCCCGCCGTGTACGCCTCGATCACGGCCCCCTCCACCTGCTGCCCGTAGCGGATGTCCTCCGCCAGCCGGACCCGGTCCACCTCCAGTTCGCGGCCCAGATCGACGGTCACCCCGGCCGGCGTCACCGAGCGCCGCGCGCCGCGTGTCAGGTCCTCGGGCAGTTCCCGGTCCACCCGGTCACGGAACTCGCGCAGCCGGGTCACGTCCGTGGCGTGCAGGACACCGTCCGTGTCCGGTGGGACGTTGAGCAGCAGGACCGCGTTGCGGCCGACCGAGCCGAAGTAGATCTCGGTCAGTTCGTCGACGGATTTGGGCAGTTGGTCCGGGTGGTAGAACCAGCCGTCCCGGATCGACACGTCGCACTCGGCCGGCCACCACTGGAGGTAGTCGGTCTTCGGCCGGGCGGTGACCAGGGCGGCCCGGCTGCCCTCGTCGGCGGTGTCGTAGGACAGGGCCCAGTCCGTGCGGCCGTACTGGTTCTCCTTGACCGGGATGACGCTCCACTCGTCCTCGCGGGCCAGGCCGCCCTCGTTGCCGACCCAGCGCAGGTCGGGGCCGGTGACCGCGATCGCCGCGGCCGGGGCGAGGGTGCGGACCAGCGTGTACCAGCTGTCCCAGTCGTAGTCCTCCACCTTGTCCGGCGGGATGTGGCCCTGGGCGCCGTCGAACCAGACCTCGTCGACCGGGCCGTACTCGGTGAGCACCTCGTAGAGGGTGTTGAGCATGTGGGCGCCGTAGTCGGTGGCGTCGAGGGTGAGGAAGCGGTCGGGGCTGCGGTCGTCGCCGTCGACCAGGGTCGGGATGGTGCGCTCCCCGCGGGCGCTGCCGTTGGCGTAGACGCCGTGCAGGTACTGGTTCTCGTCGGCCGGGGAGAGGTAGACGCCGACCTTCAGGCCGTACCGGCGCATCGAGTCCGCGAAGGAGCGCAGCACGTCGCCGTGCCCGTCCCGCCAACTGCTCGACGCGACCGTGTGGTCGGTGTAGCGGGACGGGTAGAGGACGAAGCCGTCGTGGTGCTTGACGGTGAGGATGGCGAGCCGGAAGCCGCCGTCGCGCAGGGCGCGGGCCCACTGGTCGGTGTCGAGGCCGGCGGGCTGGAAGACGTCCGGGTCCTCGTCGCCGGTGCCCCACTCCAGACCGGTGAAGGTGTTGACGCCGAAGTGGAGGAAGGCGGTGCGTTCCAGGGCCTGCCAGCTGATCTGCCGTGCGGTGGGGCGGACCTGCGAGGCCTTGCGGACCAGGTCGGCCTCGGTGTCGGCGGGGTCGACCGGGATGCGGGACCGGTCGGTGTCCGTGGTGGCGGTGGCCGGGAGGGCCGGAAGTCCGGCCGTCATCGCCAGGGCCGCCGCCGAGGTGAGCAGGACGCGTCGGGAGAGATCCATGGGGGTGCTCCTCGGGTCAGGTGAGGTGCCAGAGGGCGGGGGTGTGCTGGTCGGGCGGATACTGGACCACTCGGCCGTCGTCCGTCACGGTCAGCGCCATCCGGGTGATCGCGTCGAACAGGTGGTAACCGTCCGCCGCGGGCTCCAACTCCCACCGCTGCACGGTGTTCTGGCTGTCGCACGGCTCCCAGGTCGCCTGCACGCCGGGCTGGAGCGGGGCGTTGAGGGTGAGCTTGCCGCCACGTATCTCCAGGCAGCCGTCGGTGCCGCGCAGGGTCGCGTAGCCGTCGGGAGTGCGAAGGACGTCCGCCCGGAACGACACTCCGTCCGCCCGGAAGGTGTACGTCCCGTCCGGGACCGGCACCTTCGTCAGGTCCCGCACGCCCGGTGCGGGTCCGACGGCCGTGCCGCGCGCGGTGAACTCCGCGTAGGTGGCGTCGGGATGCGGGTCGCCCCAGGTGGCCTGGGCGATGTGCCGCAGGGCGGGCCACAGTTCGGTGGCGACCTCGTTCTCGGTCTCGCCGCTGCCGTTGTCGGGCCAGAGGCTGATCTTCGCTCCGGTGATGCCGTCGGCGGAGGCGAGTTTCTCGCCCTCGAAGGAACGCGGGTCCCAACTCTGGTCGTACAGGGCCTCGGTGTCGCTGTGGAAGCCGCCGCGAACCAGGTAGAGGGAGTAGGAGGCGTTCATCACCGCATAGCCCTGGGCGATCAACCGGCTCGGTTTCACCGCCACGTCCAGCCAGTGCTCGACCGTGGTGCCGGCGGCCACGGGGACGGTGTTGGCACCGGTGAGGCCGTCGTTCCAGATGCGCAGCTGCCGGCCCTTGCCCGCCGCGTAGGCCTGGACCCGGTTGATGAAGTCCACGTAGGCGTCCTGCGGGGTGGCGTCCGGACCGTACTTCTGCCGCGCGAAGGCGAGCATCTGCGGGTACTTGGCGTAGTCGGAGCCGAGCATGTACTCGTCGGCGCCCATGTGCCAGGACTTCGCGGTGAAGACCTGGGCGTACTCGTCCATGAGGCTCGTGTAGTAGTCGAAGGCGGCCTGCTGGGTGACGTCGAGCCGGGCGGGCTGCTTGTTGCCGTCGGAGTCCGTCAGTTGCAGGTCGGGGCGGTTCTCGATCCAGGGGTCCATGTGGCCCGGGGAGTTGATCTCCGGGATGATCTCGACGTGGTAGCGGTCGCCGAGGGCGACCAGCCGGCGTATCTCGTCCTTGGTGTAGTAGCCCCAGGTGTTGGCCTCGGGATGGACGTCGCTCTTCACCTTCAGCTCCAGGAGCAGCTGGTTGAGCTTGTGGTACGCCATCTCGCGGACCAGGTTCTCCAGCCAGGGCAGGGAGACGTGGATGTAGCAGGCGCAGACGCCGACACCCCGCTCGCGGTAGCGCGGTACGTCGGTGGTGTGCCCGGCGGGGATCCGGTCGCCCTGGGCGAGCAGCTGGAGGAGGGTACGGGTGCCGTAGAAGGCGCCGGTCCCGGTCGCGCCGGTGATCGACAGCCGTCGGCCGGAGGTGAGTTGATAGCCCTCGGCGCCCAGCGCGGGCGCGGCCGAGGGGCGGACGTCGATGACGATGTCGCCGGGGCGGGAGGCGCCCGTGGTGACCGGGACCACGCCGTGTCCGGCCGCCCGGAGATCGTCGGCGAGGGTGTCGGCGACCCTGCGCCCGGCCGCGTCGTCCGCGACCAGGCGCGTCCCGGCGCCGAACGCGTAACTCCCCTGTTCCGGCGTCCAGTCGGCCAGCGCGGGCACGGTGACCGGTGTGACCGGGCGGCGCTGCTGCGCCACCGCCGAGGTCGGGGCCGCCAGCAGGGTCAGCGCCGCCGCGGCCCCGAGGAGCCGCACGAGTCTCTTCCTGGTCTCAGGCATGCCATTCCACCTTGAACACCCAGGCGTGCCGTCCCGCCCGGCGGGCCGCCGCGGGCACGTCGATCACCAGGGCTCCGTCGGCGGTGGTCCAGGTCAGCGGCCGGTCGTGGCCGAGCATGGTCACCCGGTCGCCGGTGCGGACCGGCACCGGGGCCTCGACGGTGAGCCTGGCGCCGGGCTCGGTCAGGGAGTGGATGTAGAAGGCCTCGTCCGTGCGGACCGTGAAGCGCAGGTCGTCGCCGAGCTGGGGCATCCGCGACCAGTACGTGGTGCCGTAGACCGCCTCGCCGTTGACGGCGAGCCAGGCACCCGTCTCGCGCAGCCGGGTCTGCATGACCTGCGGGATGGTGCCGTCGGCGCGCGGGCCGATGTCGAGCAGGAAGTTGCCGTTCTTGGAGACGATGTCGACGAGGCTGTGCACGACCTCCTCGGTGGTCATGTAGGCGTCGTCCGGGGTCTCCCGGTTGTAGCCGTAACTGCGGGGGTCGAGGCCGCGGCTGGCCTCCCACTTGGCGACGACGGTGTCGGCGTACGTCGTGTACTCGGGCGTGGTGTAGTCGTGGAAGCCGATGCCCGAGCGGTCGTTGACGGTCACGTCGATCGGACGGGCGCGGTTCTTGGCGTGGTTGAAGTACTCGGCGAGGACATGGACGCTGTCGTTGTCACCGCCGATGTCGCACCAGATGATCTCCGGGTCGTAGCCGTGGATCAGTTCGAGCAGCTGCGGGGCCTGGTAGTCCCGTACGAAGTCCTTGCCCGCGGTGTAGCCGGTGTACGGCAGCGGATCCAGGGTGTAGGGGTTGCGCGGGGCGTGGCCCATCCAGGGGCTGTCCGGGTTGAACCACTCGGGCATGGAGAAGTAGAGGCCGCGGTGGAGTTCGGGGGTGTACCGCCGGGACGCCTCGAACAGCTCCTTGACCAGGTCCCGTTTCGGGCCGAGCCGGACGGCGTTGCGGTCGGAGACCTTGGTGTCCCACAGGGCGAAGCCCTCGTGGTGCTTGGAGGTCAGGACGTGGTACTGGGCACCGGCGTCCCGGAACAGCTCCACCCAGGCACGCGGGTCGAACTTCTCGGCGGTGAAACGCGGGATGAAGTCGTCGTAGGCGAAGTCCGCGCCGTAGGTGTCCCGGTGGTGGGCGTACGTCGGGTTGTTCGGGTCCTGCATCTGGTCCCAGTACCACTCGGCGTACTGCACCCCGACCGGCGCCCAGGCCGGCACCGAGTAGACGCCCCAGTGGATGAAGATGCCGAACTTGGCGTCGTTGAACCAGTAGGGCGCCCGGTGGCCGGCCAACGAGGTCTCGGTGGGCTGGTAGTCGGCGGTGCCGAGTGTCAACGTTGCGTGGCTGGCGGCGACTTGAGTGCCCCGGCCGCGCACGCTCACCGTGCCGTCCCGCGCGGTGCCGGGCGCGGTGCCCGTGCGGCTGCGGATGCCGACGCGGACGCGTGCCTGTTCGCCGGGGTCGAGGCGGCGGATGCGGGCCGGCTGCACCGTGCGGGCGCCGGGGACGTCGACGCGTACGGACACGTGGTCGCCCGCCAGGATCGTGACGGTGCCCGCGTTGACGACGGTGGCCTCGACGCTCTGCGCGCCGGTTTCGTCGAGCAGGGAGTGGGTGGACCGGGCCTCGCGCAGGGCCAGCGCCCGTCCCTGGGCGACGGGCTGGAGGGAGAGCGCGAAGACGTGCAGGGCGGTCCTGCCCGCCTCGGCCGGGCCGGTGACCGGCAGGGTGAGGGCGACGGCCTCGCGTTGCGGGTCGAGCCACACCTCGCAGGTGCCGATGCCGACGCTGTGCGCGTCCTTGCCGCCGTCCGGCTGGTAGCGGTACGGCGCCGACAGCGGTCCGCCCACCGCGTACCAGTCGCCGCCGCTCAGCCCGGCGGTGCTGGTCGTGCCGTCGGCGTAGTGGACGGTGGCCGTGCCGGCGGCGTTGCCGTAGCTGCCGGAGGTGAGGAAGACGGCCGACAGGTAGCGGCCCCGGGGAAGGTCGACGCGCTGGCCGAGCGCGACAACGTTGTTCCTGGCGCCCGCCGTCGCCGCCGGGAAGTCGAAGGGGATGCCGTCGACCACGATCCGGCCGGCCGGGAGTTCCTCGCCCGGGAACGTGTAGCCGGAGCCGTCGAAGTCACCGCCCCGGGCGGCGGCGGTGTCGATGCCGTCGTTGTCGTAGAGGGAGTCGAGCGGCACCGGAACCGGGTCGGGGACGGGCACCCAGGGCGACGCGGCCTGCTCGTCGGCGGTCCGGGCATCCGCCGGTTCCCCGGCCTGTTCGGCGGCACCGGCCTCGGCCGGTGCGGCGAGGGGCAGGGCCGCCGCCGCGGCGGCCCCCGCCGCGACCCCCAGGACCTGACGTCTTGGATACGGAGACATGCTCATTGCGCGGCTCCATTCATCGGATGTCTGATGATCGAGCGGGCTCGGAGACCTGTCAATGGGGCACGCTCAGACGGGAGTTGAGTCAGTCGTCGGATGACCTGCGAGAAGAGCGCCGACCTCGGCGACCGGCCCGCGGCACACCCGGCCGACGGCTCCGGGAGCGGATGCTCTCGACGCGGAGCCCGCGGCCGGGCAGAGTGCCCTTTCGTACCGACGAGTAAGCCGCTTTTCCGCACCCCGAGGAGTGCCCGTGACCAACTGGGCCGGCCGGACCGCCACCGAGATCGCCGCCGCCGTACGCGAGAAGCGGGTCACCCCCCGGGAGGTGGTCGCCGCGCACCTGGAGCGGATCGCCCGGCTGGACGGGCGGATAGGCGCCTTCCGCACGGTCCGGGCGGACGCGGCGCTGGCGGAGGCGGACGAGGTCGCGGCCCGCGCCGGCCTCGCCGGACTCCCGCTCGCCGGGGTGCCGTTGGCGGTGAAGGACAACCTGCCGGTACGCGGCGAGGCGCACCTGGACGGTTCGGCCGCGATGCCGGACACGCCCGCCGACGCGGACCATGTCACCGTGGCACGGCTGCGGGCGGCGGGCGCGGTGGTCGTCGGGCTGACGAACGTGCCCGAACTGTGCGTCTTCGGCACCACCGAGGGGATCCACGGCATCACCCGCAATCCCTGGGACACCCGGCGCAGCGCGGGCGGCTCCTCGGGCGGCAGCGCGGCCGCGGTCGCCGCCGGGCTGGCGCCGATCGCCCTCGGCAACGACGGCATGGGCTCGCTCCGCATCCCGGCGGCCAACTGCGGCCTGGTCACCATCAAGCCCGGATTCGGGGTCGTCCCGGCCGGGATCGGCAACGGCGACTGGTTCGGCATGTCGGAGAACGGGCCGCTGGCGACCACCGTGGCCGACGCCCGGCTGATGCTCTCGGTACTGGCGGAGAAGGAGTTCGAGAGCGCCGGACCGGGCACCCCGCGGAAGATCGCCGTCTCGCTGCGCAGCCCGCTGGTCGGGGTGACCGTCAGCAGACCGTATACGAACGCGGCGAAGGAGGCGGCGGAGCTGCTGGCGGGCAGCGGGCACGAGCTGCGGCGCGCGGACCCGCCGTACCCGGCCTCGATCGGGGTCACCGCGCTCCGGCACTGGACCGCCGGGACGGCGGTGGACGCGGCCGGTCTGGACCCCGCCCGGCTGACCCGGCGGACCCGGGTGCACGCGGCCATCGGGCGCCGCTTCCTGCACGGGGTGCAGACCGGCGACGCGCGCGAGCGGCTGCGCGCCCGGCTCGCCCCGTTCTTCGCCGAGTACGACGTGCTGCTCACCCCGGCGCTGGCCCGCCACGCCCCGGAGGCGGCCCCCTGGCACGAGCGGGGCTGGCTGCGCAACGCCGTGGCCGGTTCCCACTACTCACCGCTGACCCCGGCCTGGAACCTCACCGGCTGGCCGGCGATGTCGGTCCCGTTCGGCACCCTGCCCTCGGGCGCACCCTGCGCCGTACAGCTGGTGGGCCGGCCGGGCTCGGAGACGGTCCTGCTGGAGGTGGCCCGGCAACTGGAGGAACTGCGCCCGTGGCAGCGGACGGCGCCACTCGACTCCTAGGACGGTGGCGGCGGTCTTTTCGTGGCGGGTGGCCTCCTGCGAGGCGTCGGGGCCCCCACGGTGGCTCCTCTGATCACATGGGCGTGAGTCTCGCACGCCCATGCGCGTCGAACGATCGCGACGGGACCGACCGGTCGGTCAGTCCACGCTGGGCAGGATGTGGGGCTCGGCCAGATCCTCCTCGTAACCCGCGAGGCGGATCGGGGCGGACCGGGCCCACACGTCCAGGCTGCCGAGCTGTCCGGGCCGACTGCCCGCGCGCTCCGTGCGTTCCTTGGGGCGCTGCTCGCGATTCGTCTTCTCAGGTGTCACCGCGCACTCCTTTTGTGTCGGTCACCCTCGGGGCGTACCGGACAGCCTGCGGTCCGGTGCTTGGCGCCCGCTTGGGTCTGGGTTAAGGCCAGTTCGGACGCGGTGGCGCCGGTAACTCACAAGAGAGCAGGCCGTTGTCGACCGGCTTGCCCCGGGACGGACCGTGGGTGTGGGTGGGACCCCTTGTTGCTGTCCGTCCCCTACAGATTAACCAAATGAGCAGGGGTCCGCTCGATAGGGACTGCAAACAAGGTGTAACTATCGCAAGTCTTTGCGCACTTCGATGACCGGCAAATGCACCTGTTCGTTACATTATTCCCCGTTTATGCCCCATCCGCTCGACCTCTTCATGCGAACGCGTCTTCGAATACACGGGCCGCCGCTCCCTTCACAGGCTGTGCAGTTCAGGTGGCGTTGGCCGGGTCGAAAACTCCGCATGATCCGATGGCCCAGGACAACGGCTGTCTCGCGGAAGGACTGACGCATGGAGTTGCGCAGCGTCGAGGAGCTGATGGATCTGCTGTACGCCTGCCGGCACCAGCGCGCACTGCGCACCGCGGCACTGCTGCGCCGCGGCCGCCCCGCCGACAAGGAGCTCCAGGTGGCGGGTCTGGTGCGCGGCATCCAGGGACTGCCGGACCCGGCCGGCGGCCCCGCGCACGCGGTGCGCCACCTGCTCGGGGAACGCGTCTACCACCTCGTCCGCGGGGACGGCGCCGCCACCGAGGACGACGTACTGCGACTGCGCCAGGCCGACGAGGAGAGCCGCACCGCGGGCTTCGACGCGGGCGTCCTGGAGGACTGGCGGACCGTGCTGGAACTGGTCGCCGCCCGCAACTCCCGTCTGGGGGCTGTCGACTGACGTTCCGTCATGAGACGGTACGGCGATGACGTCAACGCACGGGCTGCCGTACGGCCTCCGCGGCCGGGCGGCCGTCGTCACCGGCGGCACCCGCGGGATCGGGCGCGCGGTCGCCGCGGCGCTCGCGGCGGCGGGCGCGCTGGTGTGCGTGAGCGCGCGCGACGCGGCCGAGGTGCGGCGTACGGCCGCGGAGCTCGGCGGGGTCGGCCTGGCCGGCAGCGTCGCCGAGCCGGAGCACGCCCGGGAGCTGACCCGGCTGGCGCTGAGCGAGTTCGGACGGCTGGACATCCTCGTCAACAACGCGGCGACCAACCGCCCGTACGGCCCGCTGATGGACGCGGACCTCGGCCTGTGGCGGGAGGCGTTCACGGTCAACGTGGAGGCTCCGCTGCGGCTGACGCAGTGCGCGTGGCGCGGCTGGATGCGGGAGCACGGCGGCTCGGTGGTCAACATCTGCACGGAGGGCGCGGCCCATGTCGGCCCCGACGTGGGCGCGTACGGCACCAGCAAGGCCGCGCTCCTGCACCTGACCGAGCAGCTGGCGGGCGAACTGGCACCCCGGGTCCGGGTCAACTCGGTCTCACCGGGTCTGGTGCGCACGGAGATGGCCCGCTTCATGTGGGAGCCACGGGAGGACGAGATCGCCGCCGGCCTGCCGCTCGGGAGGATCGGGGAGCCGGAGGACGTGGCGGAGGCGGTGCTGTGGCTGGCCTCGGACGCGGCACGCTGGGTGACCGGAGCGGACCTGGTGGTGGACGGCGGCACCCGGGTACGAGCGGCCCACCTGCCCACCTGAAGGGGCGCGCACGGCCACCCGGGGCCCGCACCCGCCCCCGGTCAGGCGGGGCTCACCACTTGCCGGGCGCGTAGTCCTTCAGGAAGACGCCGTAGACGTCCTCGCCCTGCTCGCCGAGCACGATCGGGTCGTAGACGCGGGCCGCGCCGTCGATCAGGTCGAGGGGGGCGTGGAAGCCCTCCTCGGCCAGCCGCAGCTTGTCGAAGTGCGGGCGTTCGTCGGTGATCCATCCCGTGTCGACCGAGGTCATGAGGATGCCATCGGTCTGGAACAGCTCCACCGCGCTGGTCCGCGTGACCATGTTCATGGCCGCCTTGGCCGCGTTGGTGTTGGGGTGTCCGGCGCCCTTGTAGCCGCGGCCGAAGACGCCCTCCATCGCCGACACGTTCACGACGTACGACCGGCCGCGCGCCGCCTGCTTCGCGGCCGCGGCCATCGCCGGCCGGAGCGCGCTGATCAGGATGAACGGCGACGTGTAGTTGCAGAGCTGGGTCTCCAGGAGCTCCACCGGGGAGATCTGGTCGATGGTCTGCACCCAGGTGTTGGTGTCGACGACGTCCGGGACCAGACCGCCCGCGTCGATGGCGGTGCCGTCGAGGTGCCGGGCCACGCTGGCGTTGCCCGCGACCAGCGCGAGGTCGGCGACCTGCTGGGCGTCCAGGCCGCTGGTGCCGAGGGGCAGCGCGGCGAGGCCGTCGACGGCGCCCGAGTTGAAGGCGCCGATGACCTGGTGGGCGGGGAGCTCACCGGCGGGCAGCGGGGCGCTCTCGCCCTCGACCAGCGCCGCGTACGCGGCGGGCAGCCGGCGGACGGTCTGGGTCGCGTTGTTGACCAGGATGTCCAGCGGGCCGGCCGCGCTGACCTGCTCCGCCAGGGCGACGGCCTGTGCCGGGTCGCGCAGGTCGATGCCGACGACCTCCAGGCGGTGGATCCAGTCCGCCGAGTCCTCCATCGCCTTGAAGCGGCGGATGGCGTCCTTCGGGAAGCGCGTGGTGATCGTGGTGTGCGCGCCGTCGCGCAGCAGCCGCAGCGCGATGTACATGCCGATCTTGGCACGGCCGCCCGTGAGCAGGGCGCGCTTGCCGGTCAGGTCGGCGCGGGCGTCACGCTTGGCGCGGTTCAGCCGGGCGCAGTCCGGACAGAGCTGGTGGTAGAAGTAGTCGACCTCGACATAGCGGGTCTTGCAGGTGTAGCAGGAGCGCGGGCGCTGGAGTATCCCCGCGACCCTGCCCTCCTCGGTCCGGGACGAGGGCAGCAGGCCCTCGGTCTCGTCGTCGATGCGCTCGGCGGAGCCGGTCGCGGTGGCCTCGGTGACCGCCTTGTCGTGGGCGGTCTTGGCGGCCCGGCGCTCCTGGCGGCGGCGCTGCTTCACCGTGCGGTAGATGCCGGCGGTGGCCCGGCGCACCGCGATGGCGTCGGGGTGGTCGACGTCCAGTTCGTCCAGCTCCGCGAGCACGCCGAGGCAGACGGCGAGCCGCTCGGGGGCGATGCCGGGTCCGTGGACCAAGGCCTCCACCGCGTCCTCGGCCGTCGAGCCGTCCTGTGTCACCGTCATCGCGCTGCCGCTTCCCTGGTCCACCAGCGGCGCTCCGTCTCACGCCCGCCTTCGAAGGGGGAATTTTACGGAGCGCCGGCCCCGGGGACCAAACCCGCCCGAATGACGGATCCCGCCGGCCACCGGGCGGTCACCGTGTCGTCACGGATCGCAGACCGAGATCAGTGAGTCCACCTCGTCGGTGACCGCGCGGGCGAGTACGTCCAGGTCGGGGACCGCGGTCGCGTCGGCGACGAGGCCGTAGTGGACGTGGTTGCGGTAGGTGGAGATGGCGACGGCCAGGGACTGGCCGGGGGCGAGCGGGGCCAGCGGGTAGACGGCGGTGAGCGGGTGGCCGCCGAGGCGCAGGCCGATGCCGGGCAGCGGGACGCTGGTGACCAGGATGTCGAACCAGAGCCGGGCGGCCTGGCCGACGAGCGGCCCGCCGAGCCGGTGCCCGAGCGCGGGCACGTGGTCGGCGAGCAGGGCGACGGCACCGGCGCCCCGGTTGGGGCCGGCGTCCTTGTTGCGGACCATCGCCGTGCGGACGCGGTCGAGTCGGGCGAGCGGGTCCGGGTTGTCGACCGGGAGCCGTATCAGGTACCCGGAGAGCCGGTTGCCCTGTGGGGTCGCGGTGCGCGGGCGGCGCTTGGAGACCGGGATCAGGGCGCGCGGGGCGACGCCCTCGGTGCCGTCGCCGCGCGCGTCCAGCCAGCGGCGCAGGGCGCCGGCGACGACGGCGATCAGGACGTCGTTGACGGTGCCGCCGACGGCCTTGCGGACCCGGTGCACGTCGTCGATGTCGAGGTCGACGCCGGCGATGCTCCGGGTGCCGGTGGGCTCGGACGTCAGCGCGGCCGAGGAGCTCACCCCGAGGGCGGACAGGGCGACCGAGGCGCCGATGTCGAGGGCCCGGCCCACGTCCGCGAGGGCGCCGCGCACCAGCTCCGGCAGCCTGCGCACGTCGGGCAGCGCCGGCAGCGCACGCGGCGGCTCGATGGAGCGGGGGGCGCGGACCGGCAGGTCCAGCGGGTCCATGACACCGGCCGCGAGCTTGAGGGCGCGCAGCCCGTCGGCGAGGGCGTGGTGGAACTTGAACAGCACCGCGAAGGACACCCCGTCCTCGCCGGGCAGCACGTGCGCCTCCCACGGCGGCCGGCCGCGCTCCAGCGGACGCTCCATCAGCCGCCCCGCCACGCTCTGGAAGTCCGCGGTCGGGGCGTGCAGCCTGACGTGGTTGAGGGGGTCGAAGTCCGGGTCGGTCTCGCGGGCGGCGCCGCCGAACGCGAGCGGCTGCCAGACGTCCCGGATCCGCATGCGCAGTCCGGGCACGGCGGCGGCCCGGGCCGCGAGGAGGTCGGCGGCGTGCGCGCCGGCGGTCGGCGAGTGCGCCGAGAACACGCCGAGCGCGCCGAGGTGCATCGGGTGCTGGTCGGACTCGATGTTCCAGAACGCCAGGTCGAGAGGAGCGAGCAGGTCAGCAGTCTCAGTCATCTAAGGGGGTGCCTCGCGTCGACGGAGGGTGGATCAGCAGTCAAACGCCGACTCATGATTACGGTCAAGTACGATCACGCTACGCTCAGTTAACAGCAGATTAAGTCCCGCCCCCTCCGAAAGAGGCGGGACTCCTGCGACACCTGAGGTCACTTCAGCGCCGGTGGCCCCGCCTCGGGTGACGTACCCCACTCTGACGGGTGCGAGCCGACCGTGAACGCCAGCGACCGCAGGGAGCGCAGCGCACCGGTCGTCAGATAGGTACGGCGGTAGTCCGATCCGTCGGTCCGGGCCGACTGCACGTACCGGCGCGCGGCCGAGGTGCCCGGCGCGGTCACCGTGAACCCGCCGCTCGGCCAGAAACGGCGGTCCAGGCGCACCTCGGCCCGGTCGAAGACCGGCGTCGACAGGCCCCAGGTGCCGTAGCCGGGCTGCACCGGGAAGAGGCCGAGGGACGACAGGACGTTCCAGGCGGACATGGTGCCGAGGTCGTCGTTGCCGGTCATCCCGGTCGGCCCGTCGGTGAACAGGGTGAGCGCCGCGTGCACCACGTCGGTGGTCTTCCAGGGCTGGCCGGTGGAGAGGTAGGTGTACGGGGCGATCAGGTCGGGCTCGTTCATGGGGTTGTAGACGGCCGCGTTGTAGTAGGCGTACGCGTTGCCGTGCACCCAGACCTGGCGCGCGGTCCTCGCGGGGTCGGCGAGCAGCCTGTCGTAGGCGAAGAACGAGTCGAGCCGGGCGTTGGCGGCGCGCTCGCCGCCGATCAGGGAGATCACCCCGGGCAGGTCCTGCGGGACGAGCCACTGGTACTGCCAGGCGGTGCCCTCGTGGAAGCCGATGCCGCGGGCCGGGTCGGGGTCGCCGGTGAAGGCGCCGGCGGCGTCGCGGGCCCGGAAGAAGCCGGTGGAGGGGTCGAAGACGTTGCGGTAGTTCTGCGCTCGGGCGGCATAGCGGGCCGCGTCCGCGCCGTGGCCGAGGTCCCGGGCCATCTGCCCGAGCATCGCGTCGGACAGGGCGTACTCCAGGGTGACGGAGGCGCCGTGGTCGTAGTCGGAGTCGCCCACCTTGGTGTGCGGGCGGCCCTTGAGGTACGGCGCGAAGCCGTCGGCGAGGTACTCGGCGTTGGCCTCGCGGCCGACCCCGGCGTTGGCGGCCGGCGGCACGCCGTCGGCGTTCCTCCTCAGCACCCGGTAGGCCCGCTCCTCGTACCCCTTGAGCAGGCCCATCTGGTAGGCGGTGGTCAGGAACGGGGTGACCGGGTCGCCGGTCATGATGTTCGTCTCGACCGGGCCGTAGCCCCACTTGGGCAGCCAGCCGCCGTCCTCGTCGATCCTCAGCACCGACAGCGCCATGTCCCGGGCCTCGCGCGGGGCGAGCAGGGCGAGCGCCTGGGCCTGGGTGCGGTAGGTGTCCCAGAGGGACCAGTTCTGGTAGTAGGTGAACCCCTGCGCGCGATGGATCCGGCGGTCCCAGCCGGCGTAGCGGCCGTCGGCGTCCCCGCCGACGTTGGGCGCGAGGAAGGTGCGGTACAGCGACGAGTAGAAGGTACGGCGCAGGGTCGGGGAGCCGCCCTGGACGCGGACGCCGGCCAGCCGCCGCTCCCAGGCGTCCCGGGCCTGCCGTCGTACCGCGTCGAACGAACGGCCGCCCTCGGCCCGCAGGTTGACCTCGGCGCCCCGCGCGTCCACGTACGACAGGGCGGTGGTCGCCTCGACCGTACGGTCCCGGGTGGTGTCGAAGCGGACGTAGGCGCCGTCGGCTCCGGCTCGGGAGCCGGGGGTGAGGGCGGTGCCGTTCCAGGTGCCGTACGCGGCGAAGGGGCGGCTGAAGCGGGTGACCGTGTAGACGGTGTAGGGGGCGGAGTCGCGGCAGAAGCCGTGGCCGGTGATCCGGGTGCGGACGGTGCGGTCGTCCAGGATCTCGACATCGCTGCTGACCGGCTTGTGCAGCGCCTGGTGGGCGTTGAGCAGGACGTTGGCCTTGCCGGTGGCCGGGAAGGTGTAGCGCTGGACGCCGGTGCGGGCGGTCGCGGTCAGCTCGGCCGTCACACCCGAGTCGAGGCCGACGCGGTAGTAGCCGGGGCTCGCCGCCTCGTCGGCGTGCCGGAACCCGGCGGCGTACCGGGCGTAGTCCGTGCGCGTGACGTCCCCGGTGGTGGGCAGCACGGGCAGGTCGCCGCCGATGGCGCAGCCGACGCCGGAGAGGTGGACCAGGGAGAAGCCGCGGATCCGGTGCTGGGAGTAGTCGTAGCCGGTGCTGTGCCCGGTGTCCGGGGAGAACTGCACCATGCCGAAGGGCACGGCCGCGCCGGGGAACGTGTTGCCGTCGTCCTGGCTGCCGATGAAGGGGTTCACCAGGTCGGCGAGGTGGCCGTCGGTCGCTTCGGCGGCTCCCGCGGCGGGGGCCGTGAACAGCGCGGACGCTGTCAGTGCTCCGGCGAGGCACAGCCGTGTGCGCCGGAGAGCCATGGTGGTATGTGACACACCACTGGTCCCTCTCATGTCGGATGACCTCCGAATTTCGACATTGCTGTCTGCATCGTGAGGGGAGAGGACCGCAAATTCCGGCAAATGAGGGTTATTCACTCGCAGCGCGTCGCGCCCGAGTTGAAGCGCGCCCGAGGGTCAGGAGACCAGCTGCCCCTTGCCGAGGCCGATGACCCCGCCCTTGGAGACGGTGTACAGCTCCGCGTCCCGGTCCGGGTTGACGCCTATCGTCGCGCCCGGCGGGACCTCGACGTTCTTGTCCAGGACCGCACCGCGCACCACCGCGCCCCGGCCCACCACGACGTTGTCGTGCAGCACCGACCCCTGGACCACCGCGCCCGGGTCGACCCGCACGCCCGGTGACAGCACGGACCGGGTGACCTGGCCCCGGATCAGGCAGCCGGCGCTGATGATGGACTCGCTCGCCATGCCGCCCGCGTTGAAGCGGGCCGGGGAGAGCTGGTACGAGTGCGTGTAGATGGGCCAGCTGCGGTTGAAGAGGTTGAAGGCGGGCCGCTCGGCGATCAGGTCCATGTGGGCGTCGTAGTACGCGTCGAGGGTGCCGACGTCCCGCCAGTAGCCGCGGTCGCGGCTGGTCTCGCCGGGGACGTGGTTGGTGCCGAAGTCGTAGAGCTGGGCCTCGCCGCGGGCGGTGAGCTGGGGCAGGATCGAGCCGCCCATGTCGTGCACGGACTCCTCGTCCTCGGCGTCCCGGTGCAGGGCCTCCACCAGGGTCTTGGTGGTGAAGATGTAGTTGCCCATGGAGGCGAAGACGCAGTCCGGGGCGTCCGGCAGGCCCGGCGGGTCGGCGGGCTTCTCCAGGAAGGTCTCTATCGTCTGTCCGTCCGAGCCCGGAGTGATCACACCGAACGCCGAGGACTCCGCGCGCGGGATGCGGATACCGGCGACCGTGACACCGGCGCCGCCCTCGATGTGCTGCTGGAGCATCTGCCGCGGGTCCATGCGGTAGACGTGGTCGGCGCCGAACACCGCGACGTAGTCGGGCTGTTCGTCGTGGACCAGGTTGAGGGACTGCAGGATGGCGTCGGCGCTGCCCAGGTACCAGCGCGGGCCGAGCCGCTGCTGTGCCGGGACCGGCGTCACGTAGTTGCCCAGCAGGCTGGACATCCGCCAGGTGGTGGTGATGTGCCGGTCCAGCGAGTGCGACTTGTACTGGGTCAGCACGCAGATGCGCAGCACGTCCGCGTTGACCAGGTTGGACAGCACGAAGTCGACCAGGCGGTAGGTACCGCCGAAGGTGACCGCTGGTTTGGCCCGGTCCGCGGTCAGCGGCATCAGGCGTTTGCCCTCCCCGCCGGCCAGTACGAGACCGAGTACCGAAGGTCCACCACGACGCATGGCCGCTCCCCTCACCCTGGTGCTCCATGCCTGCCCTGGGAGCACTCCCGCTAAGCCTGCACCGCGATCACGTCGAACAGGCGGCATGCTCGTTACGCCTGTCGTTACGCCTGTTTGAGGATCTCCTCGTAGAGCCGGACCGTGCGCCGGGCCACCGCGTCCCAGCCGAACTCCCCCACGGCCCGCTCCCGTCCGGCCTCGCCCATCCGCCGGGCCGTCTCCGGGTCGCCGACGACGGCGTCCAGCGCCCGCGTCAGGCCCCCCTCGAAGTCGTCGTCCAGGTCGACCAGCAGGCCCGTCCTGCCGTCCTCGACGACCTCGGGGATACCGCCGACCCGGGACGCCACCACGGGCGTGCCGCAGGCCATCGCCTCCAGGTTGACGATGCCGAGCGGTTCGTAGACCGAGGGGCAGGCGAAGACGGCGGCACGGGTGAGGAGTTGGATGACGTCGGCGCGGGGCAGCATCTGCGGGATCCAGTGCACGCCCTCGCGGACCCGGCTCAGCTCCTCGAAGAGGTCGCGGAACTCCCGGTCGATCTCGGGAGTGTCGGGCGCCCCCGCGCAGAGCACGACCTGCGCCGCCGGGTCGATGTCCCGTACCGCGCGCAGCAGATGGGGCACGCCCTTCTGGCGGGTGATACGGCCGACGAACAGCACGTACGGGCGGCCCGGGTCGATACCGATCCGGGCGAGGACGTCGGTGCCGTGGTCCGGTCGGTAGAGCGTGGTGTCGATGCCGTTGTGCACGACGTGCACCTTCGCCGGGTCCAGGGCGGGGTAGCAGCCGAGGATGTCCTCGCGCATGGCCCCGGAGACGGCGACCACCGCGTCGGCGGCCTCGATCGCGCTGCGCTCGGCCCAGCTCGACAGGGCGTAGCCGCCTCCGAGTTGCTCGGCCTTCCAGGGGCGCAGCGGCTCCAGCGAGTGCGCGGTCACCACGTGCGGGACCCCGTACAGCATCTTGGCGACATGGCCGGCGAGGTTGGCGTACCAGGTGTGGGAGTGGACGAGCTCACGCCCTTCGAGACCGGCGGCCATGGCCAGGTCCACGGAGAAGGTGCGCAGCGCGTCGTTGGCGGTGTCCAGCGCGGACCAGGGGCGGTGCCGGACGACGCCGACCCCGCGGCCCTCGCCCCAGCAGTGCACCTCCAGGTCCACCAGGGGCCGCAACTCACGGGCGAGGAACTCCACGTGAACACCCGCGCCGCCGTAGACGTCCGGGGGGTACTCCCGGGTCAGCAGTCCGACTCGCACCCGCAACCCCTCGCTCTCCACGGCCGGTTGTTCCATGGTCACCCAGATGCGGCGCGCGGGGAAGAGCGCGGTGGTTGTGTGAAACAACAGTCACCGCAGACCCCGCCGCCCGGTACCCGGTAGTACAGACAGCAGCTGCGCCGCCGGAAGGCCGGGCCGGTGCGGGTACCGGTGGTGCTCAGCAGGGGGTGCGCGAAGAGGGTGTCGGCGAGGTGGCGGGTCCGGGCGGCCGCGTCCGGACGGTTGTTCGCGCGCGCCCAGCGGCCCAGTTCCCGTGCGGCTCCGGCCAGCGCCGAGCCGGCGTTTCCCCACAGCAGACCGGCCGCGACACCGTAGCGGGCCCTCAGGGCCTCCCCCAGGGGTTCGAGATGGCCGTGTACGACGGCTTGCACGACGGTGTCGGCGAGTGCGGCCGGGCCGGCGCCCCCGGGCAGCGCGCGCACCTCGGTGAGCCGGAGGTCGTCGGGGGCGGTTGCGGCGGGGTCCCAGCGGAGCAGGCCCGGGTCGAGGTCGGGAAGGCGGCCGTAGCGGACGGCGCAGCCGAGGGCGACGGACCAGAGCCGGGCGGCCAGCGCCTGGTGGGCGATGGAGGCGGCGACCCGCGGTTCGGTGGTGCCCAGACGCCC
The DNA here is from genome assembly GCF_014645815.1 of Streptomyces fuscichromogenes. GTDB lineage: Bacteria > Actinomycetota > Actinomycetes > Streptomycetales > Streptomycetaceae > Streptomyces > Streptomyces fuscichromogenes. Next base: position 50,879 of record NZ_BMML01000023.1, read on the forward strand.
CGCGACCGTCTCGACACGGGTACCCAGGGCATTTCCGTGACCGTCCGGTCCGAGTTCTCCGTAGGCCTTCGCGAGAGTCGTCAGCTCGTCGGTCCGCGCCGCGTCGGGGCCCGCGACCAGCGCTCGGACCGTCCGCAGGACGAAGAAGCCGCCGAGCGGGCGGAGCGCGGCGAGGTCGGGGTCCAGGTCGGCGAACGGGTCCACGAACAGCAGTAGTACCAGGGTTCCCGGAATCCCTGCGCACGCCGCCTCCACCCGGCGGCCCCCACCCTGGGGATGATCGGAACTGCTTCGTACTCCATCGGTAGTAGGACCCATTGGGTGCTCAGGTACGACGACGGGAAGCAGACGGGCGGGCAGAGTGTTGCTCATGGAAGCCGACCGATCACCGCGCGGGGCCAAGCGGCCCGGCCTGACGCAGAGGAGCCGAGTATGAGTGCCCTCGCGTTGTCCGTGTTGCTTTCCTTCGTCTCCGCCGTCGCCTACGCCGGCGGGGCGATCGTGCAGGAGCAGGTGGCGGTCTCCTCCCCCGACGGACAGTACGCGCCGCTGCGCCGCCCGAGCTGGTGGGGCGCGATGGCGCTGAACGGCCTCGGCGGCCTGCTGCACGTGGTGGCGCTCGCCTACGGCCCGCTGAGCCTGGTCCAGCCGCTGGGCGCGCTCACCATCGTGTTCGCGCTGCCCATGGCGGCCCTCTTCGTCGGCCGCAGGGCCGGGGCGACCGCCTGGCGGGGCGCGATCATGGCCACCGCCGGTCTGGCCGGTCTGCTCTCCCTGGTCGGCTCCTCCGACGCGCACTCCCTGGACTCCGCCGGGCGGATCGGGGTCGCGCTGGTCACCGGCGGGGCGGTGGTCGCGCTGATGATCGCGGGCCGGGCCGCGCACCGGCACCCGGCGGTGCGCAGCGTGCTGCTCGCCACCGCGTCCGGCATAGCCTTCGGCATGTCCTCGGTGTTCACCAAGGTGGTGGCGATCGACTGGGACGGCGGGATCGCCACGGCCGACGTGCTCTGGCTGTCCGTGATCGGCGCCTACGCCGTCGCCGGCGTCATGATCTCCCAGGCCGCCTACCGCGGCGGCGGCCTCGCCGCGCCGCTGGCCACGCTGACCGTGGTGAACCCGGTGCTGGCCGCCGCGGTCGGCATCACGATGTTCGGCGAGACGTTCCGCTACGGCGCGACGGGCACCCTGCTGGCGCTGGGCTGCGGTGTGGTGGCGGCGGGCGGCCTCATCCTGCTGACGACCGAGCGCCTCGAACGCACCCCGCACCCGGCCCAGCCGGTGCCGGTGCCGGTACCGGAGTCCGCCGTGGTCGAGACGTCGCCCGAGCCGCTGGTCGAGGCGCTGGTGGAACTGGCCGAGGCGGGTCTGGAGGCCCTTTCCACCGAGCCCCTTTCCACCGAGACCCTTTCGGCCAAGGCCCTTTCGACGGAGGTTCTGTCGACGGAGGTTCTGTCGACCGAGGCCCTTTCGACAGAGGCTCTGTCGGCGGAGGTTGCGTCGATGGAGGGTCTGTCGGCGGGCGGCGTTTCGGCGGGAGTCCGCCCGCCGGGCGGCGACGACGCGCGTCCCGCGCCGGTCCCCCTGATCGCCATGCCCCAGCAGCGGTCGGGGTCCGCCGCGCCGGACGTGGCCGAAGTGCTGCTGCCCGCGGCCGACTACGTCCACGGCCCGCTGCTGGACCGGCGCCGTACGCGGGTCAGATACTGACGCCGCCGGCCCGGAGATAGGCGACCGGGTCGACGTCCGTGCCGAATCCGGGCCCCGTCCGCACCTCGAAGTGCAGATGCGGGCCCGTGGCGTTTCCCGTGGAGCCCGAACGGCCTATCCGCTGGCCGGTGGAGACGCTCTGCCCGGCCCGCACGGAGATCGCCGAGAGATGGGCGTACTGGGTGTAGCGGCCGTCGGCGTGCCGGATCACCACCTGGTAGCCGTAGGAGCCGCCCCAGCCCGCCGTCACGACCTGGCCGGCCTCGACCGCCTTGACGGAGGTGCCGGTGGGCGCGAGGAAGTCGACGCCGGTGTGGTAGCCCTTCGACCAGTGCGAACCGGTCGCGTGGTAGGCGGTGCCGATCGGGGCGTCGACGGGGGCGACGAGGGAGTGACCGGTGCGGCCGGCACTCTTCGCGGTCCTGGTCTCGGTCCTGGTTTTCGTCTTTGCCTTTGTCTTCGTCTCTGTCCTGGCCTCGGTCTTCCGGTGGGCCCTGGCGGCCTCGCCCGTCAGGCTGAGGCGCTGTCCCGGCAGGATCAGGTCGGGGTCAGCGCCGACCGTCGTACGGTTGGCCGCGTACAGCCGGTGCCAGCCCCCGGCCACGTCGTGGTCCTCGGCGATCCCGGAGAGCGTGTCGCCGTGCACCACGGTGTACATCTCGGCCTTGCCGGCCCGCGACTGCGGCGTCGTCTGCGGCTGTACATCCCGTACAGAACTCTTGGCGGAACTCTTGGCGGAACTCTTCGCGTTGCCCGTCGCGGGGCGGGTGGCGGCGCTCTCGGTGTGCACGTCGGGGGTGTCGCCGCCGCGGGTGAGTCCGGCCCGTACCGAGCAGACCGGCCAGGCGCCCGGCCCCTGGCCTGCGAGGACCTTCTCCGCCACGGCTATCTGCTGGTCCTTGGTGGCGAGGTCGGCGCGCGGCGCGTACCTCGTACCCCCGTAGGCCTCCCACGTGGACTGGGTGAACTGCAGCCCGCCGTAGAAGCCGTTGCCGGTGTCGATGCTCCAGTCGCCGCTGGACTCGCAGGCGGCCACCTTGTCCCAGGTGGACACGGAGGCCGCGTCGGCGCTGCCGGCGGCGGCGAGCGGAAGCGCCAGGCCGGCGCCGCCCGCCGTGACGGTGAGCGAGGCGCGGTTGATCCTGTTCGGCTGGTACCGGCGGTGCCGGCCGCGTTCGGCCATGTCTGGAGCCCCCCTCGCCACACGCGTCAGGAAGGCCAAAAGTAAGCGCCCCGAACAGGCCATGACAAGACGGCAATCAGCCGCCTCTCGCCCCGCGGGGCACGGCCCTCATGCCCCGAAGCGGGGCGGACCGCCGCACGGTGACGCGTCGTCAGCCGAGGGGCTCCTGCGGCACCCCCGAAAAGCGTTTCACGAGGTTACTGAGCCGTCGGGCCCATGTCGTCCGTATCTGCATGTGCGGCCGGTCGGACGGCGGGTCAGGATGGCCTTTGGGCAATACTGGCGGGCATGAGCGGCGGCAGCATCCCTTGCACGTGCTACGGGATCGACTTGATTCTTGAGGAGCAGGCGGTATGAGCACTTCGGCGCAGATCGGCGTCACGGGTCTCGCGGTCATGGGCCGCAACCTCGCCCGGAACTTCGCGCGCAACGGCTATACGGTGGCCTTGCACAACCGCACGGTGTCGAAGACACACGAGCTGGTGGAGAACTTCGGGGACGAGGGCGACTTCATCGCGGCCGAGACCGCCAAGGAGTTCGTCGAGGCGCTGGAGCGGCCGCGCCGGCTGGTCATCATGGTCAAGGCGGGCGGTCCGACGGACGCGGTGATCGAGGAGTTCGCACCGCTCCTGGAGCCCGGCGACATGATCATCGACGGCGGCAACGCGCACTTCGCGGACACCCGGCGCCGTGAGAAGGCGCTGCGCGAGCAGGGCATCCACTTCGTGGGCATGGGCGTCTCCGGCGGTGAGGAGGGCGCGCTGCACGGCCCGAGCATCATGCCGGGCGGCCCCAGGGAGTCGTACGACTCCCTCGGCCCGATGCTGGAGAAGATCTCGGCGAAGGCGGCGTCGGACGGTGCGCCCTGCGTGACGCACGTCGGCCCCGACGGTGCCGGGCACTTCGTGAAGATGGTGCACAACGGCATCGAGTACGCCGACATGCAGCTGATCGGCGAGGCGTACCAGCTGCTGCGCGATGTCGCCGGGTACTCCCCCGCGCAGATCGCGGACATCTTCCGGACCTGGAACACGGGCCGGCTGGACTCGTACCTGATCGAGATCACGGCGGAGGTGCTGGCGCACGTCGACGCGGCGACCGGCAAGCCGTTCGTGGACGTGGTGGTGGACCAGGCGGAACAGAAGGGCACGGGCCGCTGGACGGTCCAGATCGCGCTCGACCTGGGCGTGCCGGTGTCGGGGATCGCCGAGGCGGTGTTCGCGCGGTCCCTGTCGGGCCACGCCGATCTGCGGGCCGCGTCCCGCGGGCTGGCCGGCCCGAAGCCGACCGCGCTGTCCGACGCGGAGGCGGCGGCGTTCGCGGACCGGGTGGAGCAGGCGCTGTACGCGTCGAAGATCGTGTCGTACACGCAGGGGTTCCACGAGATCCAGGCGGGCAGCGACGAGTACGGCTGGGACATCGACCTCGGGGCGGTCTCCTCGATCTGGCGGGGCGGCTGCATCATCCGGGCGGCGTTCCTGGACCGGATCCGCGCGGCGTACGACGCGCGGGCGGACCTGCCGAGCCTGCTGTCCGACGAGACGTTCGCGCGGGAGATCGCGGAGGCGCAGGACGACTGGCGTGAGGTGATCATCGCGGCGACGCGAGACGGGGTCGCCGTGCCTGGTTTCTCGGCCGCGCTGGCGTACTACGACGCGCTGCGGGCGGAGCGGTTGCCTGCGGCGCTCACGCAGGGGCAGCGGGACTTCTTCGGGGCGCACACGTACCGGAGGGTGGACCGGGAGGGGGCGTTCCACACGCTGTGGGGCGGGGACCGCTCGGAGGTCACGGAGTAGCCTCGACCGCCGTTGAGGGGCGTGGGTGAGCTGCGGGTTTGCGCCGGGGGGTGGGCTGGGCGTGATGGTCCGGTGCCGGCGCGTTGGTGGTTTTGCGCAGTTCCCCGCGCCCCTGGGGGGGGAGGCGGGCTGGCGCTGGTGGGTTGGTGCCGGTGCGTTGGTGGTTTTGCGCAGTTCCCCGCGCCCCTGGGGGGAGGCGGGCTGGGGGTGGTCAGGTTAGGGGTGGGCCTGGTTCTGGGGTGGGGGTTGGGTCTGGGTCCGGGGGGATCGGGGAAGGGGTGGGGCCCGGGGGTGGGGGTGACGGTGGGGTGGGGGGTGGTTCGGGGGTCGGGGGTGGCTGGGGGGTGGGGACCGGGCTGGGGTAGGGGTCCGGAGGGTGGGGGCCCGGGGGTGGGGTTGTCATGGTGTTCTCCGGCCGGTGGAGCGATGTGGTCCTGCGGGTCTACTGCCCCGCGTACCCGGCCGGGGCACGCGCACTCACCCGGGTGGGCGGACCGCACGCGCTGCCGCGGCCAGGCCCGGGCGGGGGCTGGACAGGACCGGCAGGAGTGTCGTCGTCAGCGGCTGTGCCGGGGTCATGGAGGCCTGGGCCAGGACGATCACGTCGGCGTCGGTCACGGCGTCCGCCGCGGCTGCCACCAGGTGGGCGCAGCCCTCGACGTCACCGGCCTCGAAGCAGGTCCAGGCGTCCGCCACGACCTGGGCGCGGGCGCGGATCGGGCGGTCCGCGCGGCGGGCCTCGTCGTCCAGCAGGGCCAGGGTGGGCGGCAGGGTGCTCTCGACCGTCGCCAGTACGGCGATGCGGAGGCCGGCCGCCACCGCCGCTGCCGCCATCGGACGGTCACCGCGGATGACCGGCACGCCGACCCGGGCGGCGGCCCGCTCCGCCACCTCCCCGATCGTCGAGCAGGTGCACAGCACGGCCCGCACACCGTCGTCCGCCGCCGCCTGCCGGAGGGCCACCGTGACGTCCGGTGCCACCGCGTCTGGACCTTCCCGGCGAGCCCGGGACAGCAGGTCCGGAGCGACGGAGTGGCGTAGCTCCAGGCCCCGGTGGTGCTCGTCGCGCAGGGCGTCGAAGACGGGGACGTGGAGGGGCGAGGTGTGCAGGAGGGCGAGCATGCTCAGAAGCGGCCGGGGTGGGCGACCAGCCATTCCTTCGCCGCGCGCAGCAGCTCGGGGTCCGGCGTCGGTGCCACGTCGGGGTGCCGCTCGGCCCACACGACGACGTACGGGCAGAGCGGGGCCACCGGGGTCCCCTCGCGCTCGGAGATCGCGTAGAGCTCGCGGGCGAGGGAGCCCGCGATGCCCTTCCCCTCGTGCTCGGGTTCCACGATGGTGTGGACGGGCACCAGGGCCCGGGAGGGCGACTCCAGGACGAAGTACTCGATGTGGCCGACGACTTCGTCGCCGGCGACCGCTTCCAGGCGGCCCGCCGCCCGGTCGTCGCGGATCTCGATGTCGCTCATGTCGCCCTCCTGGTCCGCCGGTCAGGCCGATACGGCCTGCGGGCTGCGCTCCTGGTCCGAGCCCGGTACCGGCTCGGACGGGTCGGCGCCGAGGGCCACGATCCGGTTGCCGTGGTCGACGTGCACGACCCGCGGCCGAAACGTACGCGCCTCGGCGTCGGTGACCTGAGCGTAGCTGATGATGATCACCAGGTCGCCGGGATGCACGAGATGGGCGGCGGCCCCGTTGATCCCGACGACCCCGGATCCCCGCTCGCCCTCGATGACGTAGGTCTCCAGCCGGGCGCCGTTGGTGATGTCGACGATGTGGACCAGCTCGCCGGGGAGCAGGTCGGCGGCGTCGAGGAGGTCGGCGTCGATGGTCACCGATCCCACATAGTGCAGGTCGGCCTGGGTGACGGTGGCTCGGTGGATCTTCGACTTGAACAGAGTACGCAGCACTTTGGACTCCTGAAGGACGGCTCCCTGCCTGCTTTCTGCAGGTCAAGGGCGTTCCGCACTCTACACCGGCACGTCGGACCCGACGGCTGTGAGGAACGTCGCCCCGCTCCGCCGGGAAGGCTCCCGGGCCCGCCGTCCGCACCGGTGGTCGTCGTTCAGACCGGGAGCGCGCCGATCGGCGTCTCCGGGGCGGCGGCGAAGGCGTCGACGAAGCGGATGAAACGGTCCGCGTGCTGGTCCAGTTCCTCCTGGGTGTAGGCGGCCGGATCGGCGTCGAAGAAGAACTCGGCCCCCCTGTCGCCGCCCCGTTCGAAGACGTTGACCGCCATGTCGCGCACCGATGAGCCGAAGGACACGGTGTGGCCCGTGACCCGGTGGCCGCCGAAGGACATCTCGAAGTCACGGAACGGCAGGAAACTGATGGTCGGTCCGATCACGGGCCGCGCGGACTGGGTCAGACGAAGATCGCGGCGGATGTCCTCGTACCGGTACCGCTGGTGCTTCATGATGTCGCGGAGTCCACGGGTGGCCGACCTGGTGAGTTCGGCCGCGGTGGTCCGCTCCGTGAGGGAGAGCCTGAGCGGCACGTAACTCGACGTCATACCGACGGTTCTCCGCTGCCCCTTGCGCCCGGAGACGGGGTTGCCGATCGAGATGTCCGTGGCGCCGGTGCACCGGTGGAGGTAGGCGGCGGTGGCCGCGTTGACGAGGGCCGCCCAGGTCGTGGCGCAGGCACGGGCCGCGGACCGGTAGCGGGTGACCTGTTCCTGGGACACCAGCCGCACCGATCTGAGGCAGTGGTACGTCTCGGGGCCGGGGGCGCGGTCCGACAGGGTCGGCGGGTCACCGAGACCGTGCAGACGCTCGTTCCAGAAGACGCGGTCCGCCTCGAACCGGCCGGAGGCTCGGTACGCGATGTCCTCGTCGACGAGTTCGGCCACGCCGCCCGGGTCCGCTTCGGGCACCGGCTCACCCGCGACGAGGCGGCTGTAGACGTCCGCCGCCCGCCGGGTGACGACGTGAATGCCGTGGCCGTCCACCATGATGTGGTGCATCCGCTTGTACCAGATGTACGCGTCCGCGGAGAGCCGAAGCAGCACCGAGGTGAACGGCGGCCCGGCGGCGAGGTCCACGGGGGTCGCGGCCTCGTCGTCCATCCAGGCGAGCGCGCTCTCCCGCGGGTCGTCCTCTGCGCTCATGTCGATGACGTCCAGCGACCAGTCGAGCCGGTCGAGGACGGTCTGCTCGGGCATGCCCTCCTCGTCCTCCCTGAAGACCACCCGCAGTGCGTCGTGGTCCTCGATGACGCGGCGGAACGCCTGCTCGAAGAGAACCTCGTCCACCGGGCCGTGGATCTCCATGCCCTCGGCCAGGTTGTGCCAGGGTGAGTGCGGGGCGAGCTGCACGGCGAACCAGATGCCGAACTGCGCGGAGTCGAGGGGCCTGCGGGTGCCCCGTGCTACGGGCATGGAGCCGTCCTTCTTGACGGGGGTCTTCAGGGTCTGGCCGCCCAGAGTTCCAGGATCGCGCCGACGACCTGGTCCTCCTGGCCGTGGAGGTAGAAGTGTCCGCCGGGAAACACCCGGGTGGTGAGCGGGGTGGCGCTCACCGCCTGCCAGGAACCGAGTTCCCCGGGCGGGCAGCCTTCGTCCGCGTCGCCGCCGAAGGCGATCACCGGTGTCTTCAGAGGAGGCAGGTGCTCGGGGCGGTAGGTGTCCACCAGGCGCCGGTCCGCGCGCAGCGAGGGCAGCAGTATGGACCGTAGGGCGGGGACCTGGAAGGCGTCCCCGCCGGGACCGCCGCGCTGCACCGTGCTGCGCACCAGTTCGTCGTCGTCCAGGAGGTGTTCCTCACCCGGCGGCCCGCCGCTCGGGGCGCCGCTGCCGGAGACGAACACCGCGCTCAGGGCCGCACGTTGTTCGATGCGCCGGGCCACCTCGTAGGCGACGCTGGCACCCATGCTGTGGCCGAACAGTGTCAGGGGAATGTCCAGCAGCGGGGTCAGCTCCCCGGCGACGGTGTCGGCGAGGTCCTCGATGGAGGGCGGGACGGGCTCGCCGAGCCGGTCCTGGCGTCCCGGGTACTTGACGGCCACCAGCTCGATGTCCGCGGGAAGCCGCGATACCCACGGATGGAAGAACCCGGCGGCACCGCCGGCATGCGGAAGGCAGACGAGCCGGTGCGCCGGGGCGGGAGACAGGTAGCGCCGGAACCACGGGCTGCCACCGCGTTCGGCGATCGTACGATTCCCCGCCGCGTCCCCTTCCGGCAACAGAGGCGTCGTCATCGCATGTCGTCCACAAGACTTTGCGGGCGCATATCCGTCCAGTTGGCCTCGATGAAATCGAGACACGCCTGTCTGCTGTCTTCGGGGTGCACGATCTCCCAGCCGGCGGGAACAGCCGCAAAGGACGGCCAGAGCGAGTGCCGGTTCTCCTTGTTGACCAGCACCAGGAAGGTTCCGTCCGGGTTGTCGAAGGGATTGCTCACGTGATTTCACTCCAGGCGGCAGAGTTATCGGGCAAGCCCGCTGCCCTAAAGGGCAGACGCAGGGGCAGAGTTATCGGGGAAGCCTGCTGCCCTTAAGGGCAGGTAACCGGCGGAGCCCGTTCGCATTCTCGAGGAACGGCCGCCGCCTTTCGGCGTGTCGTTGTGCGCGATACCCCCGACCTGCATTTTTGTCAGGTTCATGGTTCACTCCAACTCACCTGCCCAGCAAGGGATTTGAGATCATACTATCCTCCGCTGCTGCGACCTCGAAGCTCCGGGCGGGGCGCACCCGGCAATGAGTTTTTTGAGCCACAACGGACAAAGGGGAGATAGTGGAGAGGCCTTGATGGCCACTCTCCGGTTTGCCGGTGAAGCGCGCGGCCGGAGGCAATCGCATTCGAGTAGCCTCTTCGCGCGATTCGTCGTCTTCAGTGCCGGAAATACGGCACGTCCACTGCCCGGCCGGCTGTTCCCGTCGCTGTGAGTGTCACAACGCTCGCGCTCTGCCGCGTAGCTGGTTCTCCCGTATGCACCCGCGCGCCAGAATTCTCTCCTCATCCCTAAGGTTGACGCATGGATCTCAGCGTGATGTTCTTCGGCTCGGAGACCGATGTCGCCCCGGCTGACAAATACGACGACATACTCGCGATCGTACGAGCGGCCGACAGGCTCGGGTTCAAAGCCGTCTGGACACCGGAGCGCCATTTCCAGAACTTCGGTCAGGTCTTCCCGAATCCGGCCGTGCTCGGCAGCGCCTTCGCGCTGGCCACCGAGCGCATCGAGATACGGGCCGGCAGCGTGGTCCTTCCCCTCCACCATCCGCTGCGGGTCGTCGAGGACTGGTCGGTCATCGACAACCTCTCCCGCGGCCGGGTGGGCATGTCCGTGGCGACCGGCTGGCACGCCAGGGACTTCGTGCTGGCTCCCGAGCGCTACGAGGACCGGCGCGCGCACGCGCTGCGGGACATCGAGACGGTCAGGCGGCTGTGGAGCGGAGAGCCGGGGACGTTCACGGACGGCGCCGGACAGCCCGCCGAGGTGCTGCCCCACCCCCGCCCCTACAGCCCCGAACTCCCCATCTGGATCACGACGTCGGGCTCGCCGGCCACCTGGGTGACCGCCGGAGAACTCCGTACCGGCATCCTCGCGGCCGGCATCGGCCTGAGGCGACAGGACCTCGAACGGAACATCGGCACCTACCGGCACGCCTTTGCCGAGGCCACGGCCCGGACCGCCAACGGCCCCGCGGGCCGCGGGACGGTGTCCCTCATGATGCACGCCTACGTGGGCGAGTCGATGTCGGAGGTCCGGGAACGGGTGCGTGAGCCGCTCGGCCGGTACATCCGCTCCTACGTCGGCCAGGTGTCCAGCAACCGGAGCGACGCCGCCGACCGGGCGATGGCCGAACTGACCGAGACCGACCGGCAGCGCATGGTCGACTTCGCCTTCGAGCGCTACCTGGCACAGGGCTCGCTGCTGGGGACCCCCGACGTGTGCCGCAAGGCCATGTCCGAGATGAGGGACTGCGGCGTCGACGAGATCGCCTGCTTCGTCGACTTCGGCCTGGAGCGAGAACTCATCCTCGACTCCCTCGAGACGCTGAGTGACATCGGCAGCTCGGTCGCCTGACCCGTCCCCCGCCCCGCACCGTCCCGGAGCTGATGATGTCCCAAGAGCACTCCCTCGCCCAGCGCATCGCCGATCTGACGAGTGATCAACGCGTACGTCTGATGCGGCGCATGGTCGGAATCGGGGAACAGGTCCGTGCGAAGCCCGCCGTGCTGCCGCTCCGGCAGGGCGACCCCCGGGCCCCGGTGCCCATGAGTCCCGCGCAACAGGACCTGTGGGTCTTCCAGTCCATGAACCCGGACTCCTCCGCCATCAACCTCTGCTTCGCCTACGACTTCGACCGCCCCGTCGACCCGGACACGCTCGTCGCCGCCCTCAACATCGTGATGGACAACCACGATGTGATGCGCTCCCTGGTGGTCGAGACACCCGACGGACCGCTCCTCGCGCCCGGACCCCGCGGCCGATGGGACATGGAACGCCTGGACCTGCGCCACCTGCCTCCCCCCGAGCGGGCGCGAGCGGTCGAGGAGCTCACCGACCGCTTCCGGCGGCGCTCCTACCGCCTCACCGAGGAACTCCCGGTCCGGGCCCAGTTCATCCGGCTCACCGACGACACGTCGAAGATGCTGATGGACATGCACCACATCGTCACCGACTGGTGGTCGACAGCCGTCTTCAACCGCGACTTCGACCAGGCCTACCGGTCCCTGACCACCGAGGAAGTGACGCCCCCGCCCCGCCCGGACCGGCAGTACGCCGACTACGCGAGCTGGCAGCGGGAACTGGAGGCGGCGGGCGTCCACGACCAGCAGCTGGAGTTCTGGCGTGGCTACCTCGCGGACTTCCCGCAGCCGCCGGCCATCGCCGCGCCGCTGCGTCCCCGCGCGGAGGTCACTCTCGCGGGAGGCCAGTACGAGTTCGACTTCCCGCAGGAACTCGTGGACCGGGTGCGGGCGTTCGCCCGGGAGACCGACAGCACGCTCTTCACCGCGCTGATGCCTGCCTTCGCGGCGTTCCTGCACCGCATATCCGGCGAGCGGGACCTGGTCATCGGCACCCCGGCGGCACAGCGCTCGGCACGGGGCAGCGAGCCGCTGGTCGGCTACTTCATGAACGTGCTGCCGACCAGGTGGCACATCGACCCGGCCGCGGACCTGCGCGCCATGGTGCGGACGTTCCGGCAGTCGTTCCGTGAGGTGCAGGCCAACGCGGACGTCCCCAACGGCCGCCTCATCAAGGAGATCAACCCCGACCGCCTGCACAACCGGGCACCTCTCTTCCAGTGGGTGTTCATGCACCTCCCGGAGAACGGCGCCGGTGCCTCCCTCCCGGAAGGGGCGAGGGGCAGCCGCGTCCTGTCCGGTTCCGAGGAACAGGACGGCGCCCTCATCCTGGACAACGTCGGCGACGGCATCACGGCGTCGTTCGAATACCGCCGGGACCTGTTCACACCGGCCACGATCGCCCACCTGAGCAGCAGCTTCCTCGTCTTCCTCGACGGCCTGCTGGCGGGCGGGCGGGTGAACGAGGTGGCCCTGGTGGGCGGTGCGCAGCGGGAGTCGGTGGTGTCGGGGTGGAACCGGACCGAGCGTCCCGTCGAGGCGCGTCCGGTGCACGAGCTGGTGGGCTCTGTCGTCGGCCGGGAGCGTCCTGCCGTGGGCGCGGGCGGGAGCACGCTGTCCTACGGTGAACTGGCCGATCGTTCGGACAGGTTGGCGTGGTTCCTGGCGGGTCTGGGGGTACGGCGCGGGGACGCGGTGGGGGTGTGTCAGGTCCGTACGCCCGAGGCGGTCGTGGCACTGCTGGGCGTGCTGAAGGCCGGCGCCGTCCATGTGCCGTTGGACCCGGAACTGCCGACGGGCCGTGCCGAGTTCATGGTCGTGGACAGTGGTGTGCGGGTGGTGCTGACGGACGCGGTGTCGGCGGGCCGGGTGCCTTCGGTTCCGGAGGTACGCACGGTCGTGGTGGACGGTGCGGACGCGTCGGCGGTCGCCGCCGCCGAACCCGTGGATCTGCCGGTGGTGACGGGTTCCGATCTCGCCTACGTCATCTACACCTCCGGTTCCACCGGCACTCCGAAGGGCGTCGCCGTCGAGCACGGCTCCCTGGGGCTCCTCGTGGCCGGTCAGGCCCGGGAGTTCGAGGTGACGGAGTCTGACCGGTTCCTCCAGACGGCGTCGTTCGGCTTCGACGCCAGCATCGAGGGAATCTGCACCACTCTCGCCCACGGCGCCTTTCTGGAGATCAGTCCCGGTCTCGCCGGACTCGCCCCCGAGGATCTCCTGGCCCTGGCGGGCGAGGCGGGCATCACGCTCGTGGACGTCCCGACGGCGTACTGGCACCAGCTGGTCCGCGCCCTCAGGGCCGGCGCGACGATGCCCGACTCCGTCCGCCTCGTGATGCTCGGCGGCGAGGTCATCGACCTCGGGCTGGTCGGGGTCTGGCACGAACTCGGCGTAAAAGCACGCCTGATGAACGGCTACGGCCCCACCGAGGCCACCGTCACCGCCACCATGCTCGAGATGCACGCCGACGACGCACTGCGCCGCCCGGTCATCGGCCGCCCACTGGACAACGTACGCACCTACGTACTCGACGCAACACTCCAACCCGTACCCGTCGGCGTGACCGGCGAACTCCACCTCGGCGGACCACGCGTCGCCCGCGGCTACGCAGGACAACCCGGACTCACCGCCACCCGCTTCGTCGCCGACCCCTTCACCACCCCCGGCGCCTACATGTACCGGACCGGAGACCTGGCCCGATGGCGGGACGACGGCGTCCTCGAGTTCATCGGCCGCGCCGACGGCCAGGTCAAGATCCGCGGCTTCCGCGTCGAGACCGGCGAGGTGGAGACCGTACTGACCCGGCAACCCGGCGTCCGCGAGGCTCTGGTGACGGTCCGCGAGGACCAGCCGGGTGTCAGACACCTGGTCGGATACGTCGTTCCCGAGCCCGACGCCCCGCCGCTCGTCGGTGCCGACCTGCGCGGAGCGGTCGCGGCCGAACTCCCGCACTACATGGTGCCCGCCGCCGTGCTCATCGAGCCGCACTTCCCGCTGACCACCTCGGGCAAGGTCGACAGGGCCGCTCTGCGCGCCCCCGACTTCTCGTCGCTCTCCGGCCGCCGGGCTGCGCGGGACCGCCGGGAAGAGGTGCTGGGCGAGGCCTTCGCCGATGTCCTCGGCCTCGACGGCGTGGGCATCGACGACAGCTTCTTCGCCCTGGGCGGCGACTCCATCGCGGCCATCCACGTCGTCTCGCAGGCCCGCCGGGCCGGTCTCGTGATCACCCCGCGCGACGTCTACGCCTACCGTACGGTCGCGGCCCTCGCCGAGGTCGCCGTGGACTCCGCGGCCGTCGTGCCGGAGAACCAGGACGCCGGGATCGGCGTCCTCGGCGCGGTACCGGCCCTGCGCGCCCTGGAGGCGTCCGGTGCCCCCGCGGCTCCCCTGCGTACCCTGCTGACGACCCCCCACGGTCTGCAGCGGGACCATCTGGTCCAGGCGCTGCGGCTCCTGGAGAGCCGTCATGACACGCTGCGGCTGCGCCGGAGCACCGGCCGGGACGGCGCCTGGGTCCTGGAGACCCTGCCGGCCGGCGACACCGACGCCGGTGACCGCCTGGTCTGCGTGGAGACGTCGGGGCTCGACGAGTCGCGGCGCGACAGCCTGATCGAGGAACACGCCTTAGCCGCGTACCAGCGGCTCGCACCGGACGAGGCCCGGCTGGTCCAGGCCGTCTGGTTCCACGCCGGACCCACTACGGCGGGCCGCCTGCTGCTGATGGTGCATCCCCTCGCGGCCGACGAGACGTCCCTGCGTCTGCTCGTCACCGACCTGGCACAGGCGTGCGCCGACCTCGTCGAGGGCCGCCCCTTCCGTCCCGCCCCCGTGGCCACCTCGTACCGCACCTGGTCCACCTCGCTGGCCCGCGAGGCCGCCGACCCGCGCCGCATCGCACAGCTCTCGCACTGGACCGGCCTGCTCCGGGCCCCCCGGCCCACGCCGACCGGCCCGGCACCGGTCGCGGACGCCGCGGCACGGCGTGGCGCCCTGGACGTCGTCGTACCCGACGAGGTGGCGCACACCCTGCTCACGCGGGTGCCCGACGCGTTCCGTACGGACGTCGGCACGGTACTGCTGACCGCCCTCGCGGTCACGGCCGCCGCCCGGACGCGACCCGACCCGCACACCACCGGGGCCACGGCGGACGACGGCGTGGTCATCGCCCTGCGGGACGACGGCCGCCGGACCGCCCCGCCCGGAACGGACCTGTCCCGCACCGTCGGCCGCTTCGACGGCGAGCACCCCGTGCGTCTCGTACCCGGCGTCCCGGCGGGCCCGGACGGTCCCGCGATGGTCCGCGCGCTGAAGGCGGTGAAAGAGCAACTGCGGTCGGCGCCGCCCGGATCCGACTTCGGCCTGCTACGTCACCTCAACGCCTGGGCTGAGCAGGAACTCGCCGCCCTGCCGGGCCCCGGCCTCGCCTTCACCTGTCTCGACGGTCCGTCCGCCCGGACCGCCGGCAGCTGGGAGACGGCCCCGGACGCCGACCGGCTGCTGGGCTTCCTGCCCGAGGACGACACTCCGCTGGGCGCTCCCCTCGCCGTCCACGCGATGCCGCGGACCGCTCCCGACGGCCCGAGGCTGACCGCCCGCTGGTCCTGGGCGGACGGCCACCTGACCGAGGACGAGGTACGGGAACGCGCCGACGCGTGGTGCGCGGCCCTGGAGGCGCTCGCCACGCATGTCCGCGACACCGCCGCGAGCGGGCTCACCCCCGGCGACCTCCCCCTGGTCGACCTGCGGCAGGACGAGATCGAGCAGTTGGAGGCGGCCTTCGCCGTACAGGGCGGGATCGCGGACGTACTGCCGCTGTCGCCGCTCCAGGAGGGCATGCTCTTCCACGCGCTCAGCGGCGGTGACACGACGGACGTCTACTCCGTCTACGCGGCCCTCGACATCAGAGGCCCGCTGTCCCCGGACGCCCTGCGGGCGGCGGCCGTCCAGATGATGGAACGCCACGCCAACCTTCGGGTCAGCTTCGTCCCGCTGGACTCCGGGCAGACCGTGCAGGTCGTACCCCGTACGGCGGACGTGCCCTGGCGGACGATCGAGGTGCGGGGGGCCACGGAGGAGGACGGGAACCGGGAGGTGGAGAGGTTCCTCGCCGCCGAGCGGGTACGCCCCTTCGACCTCACCGCCGGACCGCTGTGCAGGTTCACCCTTCTGCGGCTCTCCGCCGACCGCCACGTCCTCGTGGTCTCCAACCATCACATTCTCTGGGACGGCTGGTCCTCCGGCGTCTTCGTCTCCGAGTTGTTCGAGATCTACCGGTACGGGGGCGTGGCCGCCTCCCTGCCGGCCGTCAGCCCCTTCTCCGGTTACCTCGGCTGGCTCGCGGACCAGGACGGACAGCTCGCCGACACCGCCTGGCGCCGGGCCCTCGAAAGGGTCACGGCACCGACGCGGGTGGCACCGGCGTCCGGGGCGACGCCGGATCCCGCACGGCAGTCCAGCGTGGACGCCGGCCTTCCCGCCGACATCACCGCGAGGCTCAACGCCGTGATCCGGGCCCGCGGCATCACCGTGAACACGGTCGTCCAGACCGTATGGTCGCTGATGCTGGCCCTGTACACAGGGGAGCAGGACGTCGTCTTCGGCACGACGGTCTCCGGCCGCCCCCCGGAACTGCCCGGCGTCGAGCGGATGATCGGCCTGTTCATCAACACGGTGCCGGTCCGGATCGCCCTCGACCGCACCGAGGCGCTGCCCGACCTGTTCGCACGGGTCCAGGACGAGCAGTCGGCCCTGCTCGGGCACCAGCACGTCGGACTGGCCCGGATCCAGCGGCTGACCGGCCTGCGGGAACTGTTCGACACCCTCGTCGTGGTGGAGAACTTCCGGACGGCCGGACCCGCCGAACTCCTCACCGGCTGCGGCCTCGAACTGACCCGGGTCCGTCATCTCGAAGGCACCCACTATCCGTTGACACTCATGGTCGCACCGGGCGACCGCCTGGAGATGCGCCTCCTCTACCACCCGGAGGCGGTCGACACGGCCACCGTCGAGGCGCTCGCCACGACGGTGCGCGGGCTGATGACCGCGCTCGCCGACCGGCTGGACGGCACCGTCGGCGACCTCCTCGCCGCGGCCCCCGCCCTGCCCGCCCCGGTCCGGCCCGCCGCGCCCCAGGACACTCCGGCGCACCCCGGCAGCGCGGCCGCGGACCGCTCCGCCGCTGACGGGACCGCCCCGGCCGAGCCCACGGGACCGGCCGCACACGCCGAATACGTCCTGCGCGAGATCTGGGAGAGCGTGCTGGGGCGTACGGGGGTCGGCGCCGACGACAACTTCTTCGCCCTCGGCGGCGACTCGATCCTCGGCATCAGGGCCGTGGCGCTGGCCAGGCGGCGCGGTGTCGAACTGCGGGTCGACGACCTCATGCGGCTCGGCACCATCCGCGAACTGGCCGCGGTCACGGCCCGGTTCGACGCGTCCCCGGAATCCGCGGAGGCGGCCGCCGAACCGTTCGGCCTGCTGTCGCCGCGGGACGCGGCCGCCGCCCGGCGCACCGGGGCGCTCGACGCCTACCCCATGACCCGGCTGCAGACCGGCATGGTGCTGGAGAACGAGAAGTCACCCGGCACCTACCACGCCGTGGCCCGATACCTGCTGCGCGGCGACTTCGACGCCGGACGCTGGCACCAGGCCGTGTCCGGTCTCCTCGCCGACCACGAGATCCTGCGCACCTCGTTCGCCCTGACCGGCTACCGCGGGCCGGTCCAGCTGGTGCACGCGCAGGTCCCCGCCCCGCTCACCACCGAGGACCTGCGCGACCTGTCCGAGGCCGACCGGCAGGCCCAGGTGCGGGACCACCAAGCACGCGAGCAGGCACGGCCGTTCGACGTCGCCCGGCCTCCGCTCGTGCGGTTCCACCTCCAGCGGCTCTCCGACACGGAGACGATGCTGTTCGTCACCGAGCACCACGCCGTGCTCGACGGCTGGAGCGACCGCTCGCTGGTCGTCGAACTGCTCAACCGCCACAGCGGCGCGCATCACGCCGCACCCCCGGCCAGCAGGTTCCGGTCCTACGTGGAACTGGAACTGAAGTCCCTGGACGACGACAGGGCCCGCGCGTTCTGGGCGGACCAGCTCGCCGGCGCCACGTACCCCTCCCTGCCGACGGCGGCCGAGTCGGGACACGACCGCGGTGTGCCGACGCAGGCCGGTGCCGGGGCACCCACGTCCCCGGCGGCGCGCGGCACGGTGGCCTTCGGCGTCGACGCCTCCGTCCACGCCGGGCTGACCCGGCTGGCCGGCCGTCTCGGCGTGCCGCTGCGCACCGTGCTGCTGACGGCACACCTGCGGGTGATGAGCCTGCTCACCGGCAGCCGGGAGGTCACCACCGGGGCCGTCTACAACGGACGCACCGAGGAGACGGACGGGGACCGGGTGCTGGGGCTGTTCCTCAACACCCTGCCCCTGCACACCACTTTGCCCCGGGGAGACTGGGCCGAGCTGGTACGTCATGTCGGCGCGCTCGACAACCGCGTTCAGGAGCACCGCCGTTACCCGCTCAGCGAGGTGGCGCGGATCGCCGGCCGGCCGCATCTCATCGAGAGCTACTTCAACTACACGCACTTCCACGTCGAACTCGACCGGGACACCACGGCGGGCGCGGTCGAGATACACGACCACCAGGCCAGTGTGGAGACCGAGTTCCCCTTCCAGGCGGAGTTCGCGGTCGACGTCGCCTCGCAACGGCTCACCGTGGACCTCGGCTACGACACCCGGCGCTACGCACCCGTCCAGATCGAACGGGCCGGCGCGTACTACACGGCCGTACTGGAGGCCCTCGCGACGCGGCCCGACGCCGGCCACCACACCGACGCGCTGCTCACCGGCACCGACCCGGACCTGTCCGAGGCGGTGGACGACACCGCGGGGCAGGTCCCGGCGGCGACCCTGGCCGAGCTGTTCGGCGAGCAGGCCGCACGCACCCCGCTGTCCACCGCGGTCGTGTCCGGACCGGAACGGCTCACCTACGCCGAACTCGACGGCCGGGTCGAACGCCTGGCACGGGTGCTGGCCGGCCGCGGGGTCGGCCCCGACGCGGTGGTCGCGGTGGCGCTTCCCCGGTCGGTGGACCTGGTGGTGACCCTGCTCGCCGTGCACCGGGCAGGCGCGGCGTACCTGCCGCTGGACCTGGGTTACCCGGCCGAACGGCTCGCCTTCATGCTGGCGGACGCCGCCCCGGCCTGCCTGGTGACGTCCTCGCAGACGCCGCCGCTCGGCGACGGTGTGCCGCGCGTCCTGGTCGACGCGCTGGACGGCGAGCCGTCCGCTCCGCTTCCGCGGCACCACCACCCGGACCGCGCCGCCTACGTCATCTACACCTCCGGCTCGACCGGCCGGCCCAAGGGCGTCGTGGTGCCGCACCGGGGCATCGTGAACCGGCTGGCGTCGATGCAGGACGACTACGGGCTGGCCGCCGACGACCGGGTGCTGCAGAAGACCCCGTCGAGTTTCGACGTGTCCGTGTGGGAGTTCTTCTGGCCCCTCGTCAACGGCGCGACCCTTGTGCTGGCCGCCCCCGACGGCCACCGGGACCCGGCGTACCTCGCCGGGCTCATCCGCGGCGCGGGTGTGACCACGGTCCACTTCGTCCCCTCGATGCTGGACCTCTTCCTGGACGAACCGGCCGCCGCCGACTGCCGGGGCCTGCGCCGTGTGCTGTGCAGTGGCGAGGCCCTGACCCGTGAGCTGGCGGACCGGTTCCGCGAGGTTCTCGACGTCCCCCTGCACAACCTCTACGGCCCGACGGAGGCCTCGGTCGACGTGACCTCGGCCCAGGTGTCCGGCAGCGGTCCGGTCACCATCGGCCGCCCCGGCCGGAACACCCGCGTACAGGTGCTCGACGAGAACCTGGCACCCGTCCCGGTCGGTACGCCCGGTGAGCTGTACCTGGCGGGCGACCAACTCGCCCGGGGGTACCTGAACCGGCCGGGGCTGACCGCCGAGCGCTTCGTCGCCGACCCGTGCGGACCGGCCGGCAGCCGGATGTACCGGACCGGTGACCTCGTCCGCATGCTCGCGAACGGCCACCTGGAGTACCTCGGCCGCACCGATCAGCAGGTCAAGATCCGCGGCATGCGCGTCGAACTCGGCGAGATCGAGGCCGTGCTGGTGAGCCACCCGCAGGTGGCGCGGGCGGCTGTCGTGGCGCACGAGGACCGGCAGGGCGTCAGGCGCCTGGTCGGCTACGTCCTTTCGAGGGGGACGGACGGCACCCCGCTCGACGTGGCCGCGCTCCGGGCGTCGGCCGCCGACCGCCTGCCCGGACACATGGTGCCCGCGCTGATCGTGGAACTCACCGAGCTGCCGCTCACCCCGAGCGGGAAGCTCGACCAACGGGCGCTGCCCGCACCGGAGTTCACCGGCGCCACGGCGGGACGCAGCACCGTCGCGCCTACCGCGGGCCGGGAGGAACTGCTGGCCGGCGTCTTCGCCGACGTGCTCGGCCAGGGCCCTGTCGGCGCCGAGGACGCCTTCTTCGACCTGGGCGGCGACTCCCTGCTGGCGGTGGAACTCGTGGCCCGCTCGGCAGCGGCAGGTCTTGTGATCCAACTGGTCGACGTCTTCACCCTGCAGACGGTCCGGGCACTGGCCGGGACAGCGACCACCGCCGCGGACGCCGCGGAGGCACCCGAGGACGTCCCGGAGGGGTGACCTCCGCTCCCGCCATCCCGAATCGACTCCGAAAGCGAACAGTGGAAAAGCACCAGACACCGCACAGCGCCGGTCCCCCGTCGGTCACCCCCTACCAGGCGGATCTCCTGTCGACCGCGTCGACGGACGACCCCACGCCGGAGTGCCTCCAGGTGGTGTGCCGTTTCGAAGGCCCCGTCGACCTCGAAGCCCTGGAGGCGGGGTGGCGGTTCGGCGCGGACCGCCACCCCGGACTGCGCACCGCATGGACGGAGGGTCCCCAGGGCTGGACGGCCGAGGTCCGTCCGCCGTCGGAGGGCCGTCCTCGGGCGCTCGTCGAACAGTTACCTCCGTCCGGGAGCGGCGCGGACCCCGAGCGGGCCCTGGAGGAGTTCCTCACCGCGGACGCGGCACGGCCCTTCGCGCTCGGCACGGGCCACCCGTACCGGGTCTCCTGGCTGGCCGGCGACGGCGGACACGGCACCATGGTCTGGTCGGTCCACCCGGCGGCCGTCGACGAACACGGTGCCGCGACGGTCCTTGCCGACGTCTTCGGCCACTACGACGCCGTCACCGGCGTGGCCGCCACGCGGGCCGAGGCCACGGACCCGGCCGCCCACGCCACCGGCCCGGAGGCCGAGACGGACCCGGGCGACCCGGGCGACCCGGAGGCGGACCGCGCCTACTGGACCGCGTACCTGGCGGCCACCGAGCCGCAGACCCAGGTGGGATTCGCGCGCACGGGTCCGAAGGCACCGCAGGACGGCTCCCGCAGGGTGTCCGCGACCCTCGTCCTGGACGCGGGGCTGCGCGACCGCCTCGCGGCGCAGGCCGCCCGGACCGGCGTCCCGCGACGCCTGCTGCTGACGGCCGCATGGGCCCTCGTGCTGAGCCGCACCGGCGCCGGAGGCGATGTCGTGCTCGGCGAGACACTGCGCACACGGCCCGAGCCGGCCGTCGGCAGCACCCCCGGCCCGTACGGTCCCGCCCTGGCGGAGCTGCCCCTGTACGTGCCCGTCCCGCACCGGGCGGACCTGGACGACTGGGTGCGTGCCCTCCACGAGGGCGGCTCGGCGCGCGGGCTCCACTGGGCCCGTCCCCGGCCTGAGCGGCCCTCCGACGCGTCCGCGCCGGCCCGCCCCTGTGTCGTCGACCACCTCCCGGCACCGTTGGAATCGGTCGCGGGCGGCCCCGGCCCACGCCACTGGCACGTCCGCCGTCATCGGGCCGCCCCCCTCGTGCTGGAGATCGGCGCGGACGACGCCGGACTCGCCGTACGCCTCGACGGGAGCGCGGACCTCTTCGACCGGGCCGGCCTCGACCGCGCCCTGGCCTGGCTCCGTACCGTCCTCGACGCGCTGCCGGCCGGCGGTCGCGTGGGCGAGGTGACTCTGCTGGACAGCGCGGAGCGGGAGTCGATGGTCTCGGAGTGGAACGGGACCGAGCGTCCCGTCGAGACGCGCCCGGTGCACGAGCTGGTGGACCGCGTCGCCGACCGGGAGCGTCCTGCCGTGGGCGCGGGCGGGGCCGTGCTGACCTACGGTGAACTCATCGGCCGTTCGGACCGGTTGGCCTGGCATCTGGCGGGTCTCGGGGTCCGCCGTGGGGACACGGTGGGGGTGCGTCTGGGCCGGTCGCCCGAGGTCGCGGTGGCGCTGCTCGGTGTGCTGAAGGCGGGCGCGGCCTATCTGCCGCTGGATCCCGGACTTCCGCCGGGGCGCGCCGAGTTCATGGTCTCGGACAGTGGTGTGCGGGTGGTACTGACGGACGTCGCCTCCGCCGGGGAGGCGACACCCGGTGCGCGTACGGTCGTTCTGGACGGTGCGGACGCGTCGGCGGTCGCCGCCGCCGAACCCGTGGATCTGCCGGTGGTGACGGGTTCCGATCTCGCCTACGTCATCTACACCTCCGGTTCCACCGGCACTCCGAAGGGCGTCGCCGTCGAGCACCGCTGCCTCGCCGACTTCTCCCGCACCCAGGTACGCGCATTCGAGCTCGTGGAGGCCGACCGGGCCCTGCAGATCGCGTCGCTCAGCTTCGACGTCAGCGTCGAGGAGATCTTCCCGACCCTTCTGCGCGGAGCCCGTCTGGAGATCGGCCCCAGCCTGGCGAAGCTGGCCCCCGAGGACCTGCTCGCCCTGGTGGAGGCGGCCGGCATCACGGTCCTGAACCTCCCCACGGCGTACTGGCACCACCTTGTCCGCGCCCTCGATGGCGGTGTCCCGCTGCCGCACACGGTCCGACTGGTGGTGATCGGCGGCGAGTCCGTGGACCTCGGGCTGGTCGGGGTCTGGCACGAACTCGGCGTAAAAGCACGCCTGATGAACGGCTACGGCCCCACCGAGGCCACCGTCACCGCCACCATGCTCGAGATGCACGCCGACGACGCACTGCGCCGCCCGGTCATCGGCCGCCCACTGGACAACGTACGCACCTACGTACTCGACGCAACACTCCAACCCGTACCCGTCGGCGTGACCGGCGAACTCCACCTCGGCGGACCACGCGTCGCCCGCGGCTACGCAGGACAACCCGGACTCACCGCCACCCGCTTCGTCGCCGACCCCTTCACCACCCCCGGCGCCTACATGTACCGGACCGGAGACCTGGCCCGATGGCGGGACGACGGCGTCCTGGAGTTCATCGGCCGCGCCGACGGCCAGGTCAAGATCCGCGGCTTCCGCGTCGACACGGGCGAGATCGAGGCGGCCCTCCTGACGCACCCCCGCGTCGGGCAGGCCGTGGTGACGGCCCCCGCCGACCGCGAGGGCACCGGCAGGCGGCTGGTGGGATACGTGAGCGGCCTCGACGGCGGGCCCGCGGCGTCCGACGAGGACCTGCGCGACTGGCTGGCGACGCGACTGCCCGCGTACATGGTGCCCGAGGTCTTCGTCGCGCTGGCGGAGTTCCCCGTCACCGTGTCCGGCAAGCTCGACCGCAGGGCGCTGCCCGAACCCGCCAGTGGCCGGCCGCGTCTGGCCCAGGCGTACGTCGCCCCGCGCACGGACACCGAGAAGGCCCTGGCCGCCGTGTGGGCCGAGACGCTCGGCTGGGACCGGGTCGGCGTGCACGACAGCTTCTTCGACCTCGGTGGCACCTCGATGCTGATCCTCACGGTCAGGAAGCGGCTCAAACAGGCGACGACCTTCGGCGACGTCTCCGTGGCGGACCTGTTCGGTCACTCCACGATCGCCGAACTGGCTGATCACCTCGACGGACGGTCCGGCCCCGGCACCGCTCCGGAACCGGCGGGGACGTCCCCCCGGGGTGAGGACCGCAGACGGCGTCTCGCCGCTCTGCGCGGCGCGCGCGCCGGTGAGGCTCAAGGAAAGGGAATGGTGTGATCGACGACAGGCACGCATCGGCGGTGGCGATCGTCGGGATGAGCGGGCGGTTCCCCGGCGCCGGCAACCTCGACGAGTTCTGGGAGAACCTCCGCACCGGGACCGGTTCGGTGACGGACTTCTCCCCCGAGGAACTCGTCGCGGACGGCGCGGACCCCGCCGAGGTCGCCAAAAGCACCTACATACCCGCCAAGGGCGTGCTGTCGGGTGCGGACCGCTTCGACGCGGATCTGTTCGGCTTCAGCCCCAAGGACGCCGAGATCCTGGACCCGCAGCACCGTCTGCTCCTCGAGTGCGCCTGGTCGGCGCTGGAGGACGCCGGCTACGACCCCCGGGCCGTCCCCGACCTCACCGGCGTGTACGTCGGCGGCGGTCTGACCGACCACGCCGTGGCCGTGCTCAGCGATCCCCGGCTGCACCGAGAACGGGGGAAGACCCAGCTCGCGCTGCTCACCGACCGGGACACCCTCGCTTCCTGGATCTCCTTCCGCCTGGGCCTGGGCGGACCGAGCGTCGCCGTGAGCACGGCCTGCTCGACCTCGCTGACCGCGGTGCACACTGCCGTCCAGAGCCTCCTGCTGGGCGAGTGCGACATCGCCGTGGCGGGCGGGGTGGGCATCGACACGCCGGCCAGGCGGGGCTACCTCCATCAGGAGGGCGGCATCGCCTCCGCCGACGGCCGGTGCAGGCCGTTCGACGCCGACTCCAGCGGCACCGTCGCCGGCAACGGCGTGGGCCTGGTCGTGCTGCGCCGCCACGAGGACGCCCTGCGGGCCGGCGACCGGGTGTACTGCCTGATCAGGGGCTCCGCCGTCACCAACGACGGCTCCGCGAAGATCGGCTTCACCGCGCCGGGAACGGCGGGCCAGGTCGCGGCGATCACCCAGGCGCTGGACACCGCCCAGGTCGCCCCACGAGAGATCCAGTACGTCGAGACGCACGGCACGGGCACCGCGCTCGGCGACGAGATCGAGGTCAGCGCCCTCACCGAGGCGTTCGGGGCGTCCGCCGGCACACCGCGGTGGTGCGGCATCGGCTCCGTGAAGTCCAACATCGGACACCTCGACACCGCCGCGGGCGTGGCCGGTCTGCTGAAGACCGTGCTGATGCTCAAGAACCGGCAGTTCGTACCCACCGTCAACTTCACCGCCCCCAACCCGGCGCTGGGCCTGGACGCGACGCCCTTCCACGTCGTGGACCGCACCGGACCGTGGCCGCGCCCGGACGGCGGAGCCCGGCTGGCCGGTGTCAGCTCGTTCGGCATGGGCGGCACCAACGTGCACGTGGTCCTTGAGGAGGCGCCCGGCCAGGAGGAGCGGTCCGCCACCGGCGACCGGCCCGAACTGCTGGTCCTGTCGGCCCTGACGGAACGGGGTCTGACCGCTGCCGGCGAGGCGCTCGCGGCCCGGCTGGAGCAGGCCGACGACGTCCCCCTCTCCGACGTCGCCCACACCCTCCGCACCGGCCGCGCCCCGTTGGAGACCCGCGGGTACGTCGTCGCGAACGGGCGGGCGGACGCCGCGCGTCAGCTGCGTTCTCTCAAGGCCGCGCCGACCCGGAATGCCGCCGCCCCGGTCCTTGTCCTCGCGGACGCGAGCACCCCGCACCACGGCACGGGCACCGAGCTGTACGCCACGTTCGCCGCCTTCCGCGAGGCGTTCGGCGACTGCGTCAAGCGCCTCTCCGACCGGCACGGCATCGACCTGGAACCCCCGGCGGCGCACAGCCGGGAACAGGGCACGGTCCGGGACCGGCACGCGGCTCTGTTCGGCCTGGCGTACGCCGCGGCCCGGCTCTGGAGCGACTGGGGCATCACGCCGTCCGTCACGGTCGGGCACGGCATCGGTGAGTACGTGGCCGCCGTGACCTCCGGCCTGCTCGGCCTCGACGACGCCCTGGACCTGGTGGTCACGCGCGCCGACCTCATCGCCCGCACGGAGCCCGGCCGCATGGTGACGGTCGGCCTCCCGGCGTCCAGGACCACGCCACTCCTGGCGGACGGCGTGGCACTCGCCGCCGTACTCGGCCCCCGCGCATGCGTGGTGTCCGGGCCCGTCCGGGCCATGGACGAGTTCACCGCACGGCTGACCGCCGCCGGGACCCTGTGGACGGCCGGGGAGGAGCGCCACGCGCTGAACTCGCCCTGCATGGATCCCGTACTCGACGAGTTCGAGGCGAAGGTCGCCGGGATCCGCTTCGGCACGCCCTCGGGAACCCATGTCTCGGGCGTCGACGGCGCTCGCGTCGCGGCGAGCCGTATGGTGACCGCCGGCTACTGGCGGGACCACCTGCGCGGCACCTTGCGCCTCTCGGACGCGATCGAGGCCGCCGCCCGGATCTCGGACGGCGCTCTCCTGTGGATCGGCGGCGGACCGGCGGGTGCCCCGCTGCCGGACCGGCCCTGTCACACCGTGTTCGGCGAGGGCGAGGAGACGTCGGGCACCCTCGCCGCGCTCGGCGCCCTCTGGGCCGGGGGTCACCCGGTGACCTGGTCCGTGCCGGCGTCCGGCTTCCGGCGCGCCCACCTGCCCGGATACGTGTTCGACGGTAAGTCGTACGGTGCGTACCGGCTCTTCGAGCACGACGGCAGCGGTCCGGCGTACACCACCCCGGCGGTCGAGGCGAAGCCGGTCGACACGGCGGAGGAGAAGGCCGAGGAGAAGAGGGAGGAGAAGAGGCAGGACACCGACCCGGTCCGGGCACAGGTCGTCGAGTTGCTGATCGACACCCTGGGGGTCGGACCGGACGAGTTCGGTCTGTCCTTCATCGCCGCGGGCGGCGACTCGATGGGCTCGGTCCACCTGGTCAGCCGGATCGAGGACACGCTGGGCGTGGAAGTGCCTGTCGCGCTCCTGCTGACAGGGGACTCGCTCGACGAACTGGCCACACAGATAGCGGAGTTGAAGAACCGGCCGGCCCAGGACTCGGTCATCGAGGACCTGTTGCTGGAGGTCCAGGCCGAGGGCTGAGGAAGACGCGGTCCGCCCGCTCACCTCAGAGCGGGCGGACCGGAGATGGACGGCACGGGGCGACAGCCGCTCAGAGCGGGCCTGCCGCCTCCTGGCGTTCCATGCCGCCGACCGCGTCGCGCGGCTCCGCGCCGGTGGCCCCCGCCGGCGCCTCCTTCTGGGCCTTGCGGTGCAGCGCGTCCTCGTCCGTGTCCGCGTGGTAGCTCAGCAGCCGGGGCAGGGCCAGCGCCAGGGCACCGACCGCCGCCACGCACAGCACGCCACCGCTCCAGATCGAGGCGCGGGTACCGATCAGACTGGCGGTGGTACCGGCCCGGAGCTGGCCGAGCTGCGGCCCGCAGCTGTACGACAGGACCTCGATCCCGGCCAGCCTGCCACGGAGTTCGTCGGGGACGGTCTGGTCCCAGATCGTGTGCCGGGCCAGCCCGCTGATCATGTCCAGGGCGCCCGCGAGCACGAAGCAGGCGAACACGAGCCATATGCGGTCCGTCAGACCGGACAGGGCGACGGCGAGCCCCCAGCCGGCGGCGCCGAGCGCCACCAGCCGGCCGTGCCTGCGGACCTTCGACACCCAGCCGCTGGTGACCGTGACCAGCATCGCGCCCAGCGGAACCGCCGCGAACAGCATGCCGACCGCCCAGGGCGCGTGCAGATCGTTGGCCAGGAAGGGGAAGAGCGTGACGGGATACGCGAAGAACATGGCGACGATGTCCATCGCGTAGGTGCCGATCAGCACCGGCTTGCCGAACGCGTGACGCGCGCCCTCGACGAGGCTCGCGAAGGACGGGCGTCCGTTCTCACGGGCGGGCGGACTCGGCGAGAGCCGCAGACACAGCGGCACCGCGACACAGAGCGCCGCGAGCGCCACCCCGTAGGCGAGGGACGTTCCGCCCCAGGCCACGATGATGCCTGCCAGCGCCGGGCCCAGGATGCCCGAGACCTGTCCGGAGGCGAAGTTCAGCGCGGCGGACGCCGTCAGCTGGTCGTGCGGCACGATCCTGGCGATCAGCGAGCTGAGGGCCGGTTGCTGCAGGCCGGAGAGCACGGAGACCAGCGCGGCGGTGACATACAGCGGCCACAACGCGGGGTGCGGCAGCAGGGAGTTCACCAGCAGCCCACAGGCGAGCACGCCGAGCCCCGACTCGGTGAGCACGATGATCCTGCGCCGGTCCACATGGTCGGCGAGCGCTCCCCCGTACAGGCCGAAGACGACGAGCGGCACGAGTTCGACGGCCCCGGTCAGACCCACCGCGAAGGGTGAACCCGTCAGTTCCTTGATCTGCAGGGGCATGGCGACCAGGGCGATGGAGCTGCCGAATCCCATCACCAGGCCCTCGAACCACAGCAGCCGGAAGTCGCGGAGCGTGCGCAGCGGGGTCAGGTCCGGCAGCACGCGCGAGAGTCGTCGTATCATCAGCGCCCTTTCTTCTGACTGGTCGTGGACGGGAGGGGGCGGTCCTCAGCCCGTGCGCCAGAACTCGCCGTAGGCGCGGTGGGGCGAAACCCGTTCGGCCCGGTCGAAGGTGAGGGAAGGTGTCCGCGACATCGCCTCGGCGAGCACTCCGACGCCGTCGACGAAGATGTCGTACACCTCGTCGCTCCTGGCGTACCTGGTGTCGACCACGGGAGCCAGTTCCTCGTTGTAGAGGTCGAACCGGCGGTGCAGCAACTTCATGCCGTAGCGCTCCGGGTGGGAGAACATGGGCGTGCCGGGGTACGGGACGAAGAGCGACAGGTACGAGGCGTGGAGCAGGCCGCGGTCGATGAGGGAGGCGGCCCAGTCGACGGTGCGCTTCATGTCGTCGGGCTTCTCGTTCGGCAGCCCCACGATCAGGTACGAGCAGGTGGGCAGGCCTGCGTCACGGAGTCGTGCGAGGGTCTCCTCCAGCGGGTCGAGCTTCGTGTGCTGCTTGAACTCGTGCTGCGTGTCGGGGTTGGACGACTCCAGGCCGATCTCCAGCCATCGGCAGCCGCTGTCGTACAGAGCCGCCGGAAGACGCGCGTCGCGCAGGCAGTTGAGACGGGTCTGACAGTCGTAGGTGATGTTCCCCGCCTTCTCGAGCGCCGAGCAGATGTCCAGTGTCCGCTGGGTGTTGGCGGTGAACGTCTCGTCTCCGAAGTAGACGTGATGGTGTTCACCGAACCGCGCCCGGTACGCGGCGACCTCGGCCATGACCCGGTCGGGCGTGAAGTACTCCGGCTTGCGGCCGATGGTCTGGATGGTGCAGAAATCGCAGGTGAACGGACATCCCAGCGCGTAGTTCTGCCGGATGTACCGCAGATCGAGACCCGTGTCCTCGGGGAATATGTCGACCTTGGGAAAGGGGATCTTCTCGACCGGCATGTAGGGATTGAGCCTGCCCACGGCGAGTTCACCGCCGGGCCTCTCGAAGACGAGATTACGGATGCCGGAGAGGTCGGTCCTGTCCCGTAACGCCAGCAGCAGTTCGGGCAGCGCGTACTCACCGCGGTCCCGGACCACGTAGTCCACGCTGCGGTTCCTGGCGACCTCCTCGTACAGGGGGGTCGCGACCACACCGCCGAAAACGGTGACGGCACGTGGGTGCAGCTCCTTGACGATCTCCGCCATGCGCAGCGCCTGGGGCAGGTTGACCGTCATCGGCGAGAAGAGGTACACGTCCGCGGGATGGCTCCGCAGCCGCTCGGTGATCTTCGCCTCGTCGATCCCGTCGACGACGGCGCAGTCGCCGTAGAAGTCCAGAGCCTCCAGCGAGTCGAAACCGGCCTCCGCGAGAACACCGGCCAGCCACGGCACCCAGTGGGGCAACTCCCAGAGGATTTTCCGCATCGGTCGGACATGGGGATGCGCGGCTATGTAGCGGGTGTCGAAACTGTGCCAGTAATCCCCTCGGTTCTTCACCTCGCGCAGCGGGATCGGGGTGTGAACGAACGCGACGTGCATAAGTGCTCCAGAGCGGTCGAGAGCCTGGGATCATCCAACGGGACCGAGAGCAAGAGGCGGTTCGAGGGAGCCTTTTGGAATGTGCCTCGGGAACCCGATGTCCGCGCACCACTGACCGGTATGTGCGGCTCGGCGCGTAACCGGCCTCTTGGCCGGACCTGCGGCCGAAGGCGTCCGGAACCGTCCTGCTCGGATTCATCTGATCACACGGGAACTCAACACCACCACTCGACAGGCGAGTTGAGAACGAACAAACGCCGATGCCGTCAGGTACGGACTTCGGACGTGCCCTTGAGGCCCCATGGCATTGCCTGATGGATTGGGCGCACCTCTTCTTGCGGGAAGTGCCGAACCGGCAGAACGCCGATTCAGATTCCGGGGCGCCCGGCGGCCGTCCAGGCTGCGTACGCCTGGCGGACGTAGTGGCGGTGGCCGTGGGCGGGTGTGACCGGGTCGGGAAGGTACGGGCCGGTCGCCAGGTCGGGATGCCGGCGGTCGTGCAGGACGAACTGCCCGGCCGTCTCCGCGGCGGCCGCGACCGGGCCGGGGCCCGGGTCACCCAGGGCCATCCGGTCCATGAGGGCGGCTCGTCGCAGCAGCCAGACGCGTTCGGCGGCCCTTCCGCCGGTCAGGGCACCGGTGGCGGGCCCGGCCTGGCGGCCGTCACGTTCGGCCCCGAGGGCGAGCACCTGGTGCATCTCGTGGCGCAGGTCCGGCGCGTCGGCGTACGCCTCGTGCGGGGGCGGGGCGGCGGCCGCGGCGGCACTGTCCGGGACGGCGTCCACGTTCACCCCTCCATCGGTCCGCGGGGGCCGGCGCCACAGCGTCGGCACGACGGCTCGTCCCGGCCGGGGTCGCGGGGAACGACGACCGGCGGGTGGGCCGCGGACCGCACGGGCACCCGGGCCGGACCCGGGCAGCCGTCGACGGGGCACGGCTTGTGGGTCGCGAAGGGCGCCCCGGCCTCGGCAGGGGGCCGCGGTTCCGGCGGAACGCCCGGCCCGGTCATGACGAGCACCTGAGGCAGGCGCGGACCTCACGGCCGCCTCGGGTCTGACGGACCTCGGTCGACTGGGCGAGGTACTGGACGATGCCGGTGCCGCGGCCGTGCTCCTCGGGGGCGAGGGCCGGACGACGGCGCTCCACCGCCATGCCGGAGTCGGTGACCACGATGTGCAGAGTGCCGTCGTCCAGGACGAGCAGCAGGGTCATGCGCTCGCGGCCGTACCGGGCGGCGTTGGCGGTGAGTTCGTCGACGATGAGAACGGCGGAGTCCCGCTGGCCCGCGGGCACGCTCCAGGTCTCCAGCAGATCGGCCGCGAAGTGACGGGCGGCGGAGACGTGTGCCTCCTGCGCGGGCAGGGTGAGCAGTGCCTCGTGGCGGCAGGGCCGGCCGGGCGGTGAACTCGGGCTGGGGAAATCGGTCACGAACATGGTCCTGTGGCTCTTCTGTGGAGGTACGGAGAGCGGAACGGGGGGGGAAGATCACCAGCGTCTTCGGGGGCTGTCGGTGACGCCGGATCCCGAAGAGGCGCGCTCATCCAGTTCCACGGATGCCGCATGCCGGCCGGTTCAAGCGATTCGAACCTTTTGGCCTTGTTTCTCGCCGGTCACGTCCATGCGGCCGTCCGGTCCCCGGCCTCGCCTCACGCCTGGACGGTGACCAGCTTCCGACCGTCGCCCGCGAGGATCTCGAAGTGGTCGATGGCCCCCGGGGACATGGCGACCGCCCCGGGGACGGTGGTGCCGCGCGGGTACTGGCCCGCCCGCCAGGTGGCGCCGTCGGTCCTGACCCCGCCGGGCCCGACCGCCTGCAACCGGCAGGTGATTCCGGCGGGCGCCCCCCTGGCGGAGACCTGGAGGACACTGCCCCAGGAGGAGGGCCAGACCTTCACGGAGGCGGAGACGCCGGTGGCGGAATCGCTTCCGGAGAAGGTGCGTGAGGCGGTCGGCGCGGTCGGGCCGGGCGGGTTCGCCTGGCTGCTCACGGACCCGACGGCCGCCAGCCAGGTGCCGCCGACCGCCGCCGCGACGAACGTCAGCGAGGCGGCGGCACCGGCCAGTTGCAGACGTACCCGCCTGCGGTGCCGGGCCGCGGCCCGCTGCAGCAACCTCTCCAGCACACCCCCTGCCGACACCTCCGGCACCGCGGGCGCGGCAGGCGCGGCCGGCACGGCAGGCCTTTCGAGCGGGGAGCCCTGAGCGCTTTCGGCGGCCCGTGCCACCAGCCGGTCGGCAAGCTCCTCGTCGGCGGTCGGCACCGTCTGACCGGAGGCCTCGGCTTCGGTCACCGTCGCCAGCAGCGCGGGCAGCCCCGCCAGCCGGGCGTGTTCGGCCCGGCAGTCGGCGCATTCCGCCAGGTGGACGCGGACCCGTTCCGCTTCCGCCGGGGGCAGCGTGCCCAGGACGTATCCCCCGAGCGCCAGCCGGAGGGCGTCGTGCTCCGCACTCATGGTCGTCACCTCCCGGCCGCCACGGTCATGGCTCGATGCCCCGTTCCTGCATGGCCAGCCGCAGGGCGTGCAGGGCGTAGTACGTCCGCGACTTCACGGTGCCCAGCGGGATGCCCAGCACCTTCGCGGCCTCCGCCATGGTCCGGCCCCGGTAGTAGGTCTCCAGCAGGACGGCACGGTGCTCCGGGGACAGCGAGCGGACCGCGTCGGCGACCGCCCAGCTCTGCAGCGCCTGCTCGATCCGGTCCTCGCCCGGCGTCTGCTCGGCGGCCCGCTGAAGGGCCTCGCCGCCGGCCTCGGCCGGTCTGGCCTGCCGGGCCCGGTGGGCGTCGATGACCAGACGCCGGGCGACCGTGCACAGCCAGGCTCGGGCCGGGCCGCGTTCGGGGTCGAACGCGGCGGGATGCTGCCACGCCCGCAGCAGGGTCTCCTGCACCACGTCCTCCGCCCATTGCCAGTCTCCCGAAGTCAGTCGCAGCACGTAGTGGAGCAGGGCTCCCGCGTGCTCCGCGTACAGCGTGCGGAGCAGCTCCTCGTCCGCGGTCGAAAGCGTCCCTTTA
The DNA here is from genome assembly GCF_014645815.1 of Streptomyces fuscichromogenes. Classification (GTDB taxonomy): domain Bacteria; phylum Actinomycetota; class Actinomycetes; order Streptomycetales; family Streptomycetaceae; genus Streptomyces; species Streptomyces fuscichromogenes. Next base: position 83,502 of record NZ_BMML01000023.1, read on the forward strand.
CCGGATTCACGGTGCGCGGAGCGATTCGGATCCGTCCGCGGACCACGTTTTCGGGAACTCCAGGGCATAGGCCGATCATCGCGCACATGTACCGCTTTGTCCTGTAACGCTACGCGTACCACCCATGACACTCCGACCGCGCCGCGGGAGGCGCGCCCCGCCGGGTCCCGCACCACCGAGAAGTCTCACAAAAAGTGCATATCCATCGAACCGCGGAGCCCCCGCCGTCCGTGGAACCGGACAGGACCCGACTCGCTCGCAGTTCCTCGCCCTCTCCCCGCGCACAGCGACCGAGGGCCGAGCGCGGTCACCGGATCCGCGCGGGGCGCACCCCCTGAACGCGGCATCCACCACACCTTCCCGCGGTGACGGGCGCCGAGCCGGCGCAGTCCACGTCTCCGCCCGACCAGTGAGGACCGGACACCATGCACCTGAACTTCCGTACACCTGGCAGGCGATCACGCGTCGCGGCCGGACTGGCCGTCACCGTCCTCGCCACCACCGGCGCGGTGGGGCTCCTCAGCTCGTGCGGTCAGTCACCGCGTTCACCGGCCGGCGCGACCGCCGCACTCTCACCCGGACCGGGTCAGCACCGGACGGCAGGGATGCCCGGCGCCTCGACCACGCACGGCGCCTCGACCGCTCCCGGCGCCTCGGCCATGCCCGGTATGCGCATGCCGATGGACCCCTCGGGCACCGGCAGGGCCGCGTCGGCCGCGCCGGTGGCCGCGAACGCGGTGGCGATCAGCAACTTCGCCTTCTCCCCCGCCGCGCTGAAGGTCAGGGCGGGCACCAGGGTGACGTGGACCAACCAGGACACCGACGCCCACACCGTCACCAGCGCCGGACCGGGCGGCCCGTTGCACTCGGCCGCCCTGACCACCCGTGCCACCTACAGCTACACGTTCACCAGGCCCGGCACCTATGCCTACCTCTGCACCATCCATCCGTTCATGACCGCCACCGTGGAGGTGACCCGATGACCGGCTACCACGACAGTCACGACGGAACACCGGCCGACGACGCCCCCGGGCCCGACACCGAGCACGGCATGACTCGACGTCAACTCATGCGGCATGCCGGATGGTTCGGCGGCGCGGTGGTGCTGACCGTGGCCGGTGGCGAGGTGCTGAGCCATGTCGCGGACTCCCGGGACACCGGCGCCGACACCGACGCCGGAACCGACACCGCGGCCGCGGCCGCCGTGGCGGGAGGCGGCCCGCTGCGGTTCGTGCAGGTCTCCGACAGCCATATCGGCTTCCAGGGCCCGGCGAACACGAACGTGGCCGGCTCCTTCGCCGAAGCGATCAGGCAGGTCAACTCGCTCGGTTTCAGGCCTGACTTCGTCATGCACAGCGGCGATCTGACCCACCTGTCCACGGCCGGGCAGTTCGACCAGGTCAAGCAGATGATGACCGGGATGAGGACGGACCGCGTCTTCACCGTGCCGGGCGAGCACGACTCCATAGGTGACGCGGGCCGCGCCTACCGGCGCACCTTCGGCATGGGCACGCTCGGCGAGGGCTGGTACAGCTTCGACACCCACGGTGTGCACTTCATCGCCCTGGTCAACACGCTGAGCCTGGAGAAGCTCGGCCACCTCGGCACCGAGCAGATCGACTTCGTCCGCAAGGACCTCGCGGGACTGTCGTCGGACACCCCCGTGGTGGTCTTCAGCCACATCCCGCTGTTCGCGATGTACCCGAAGTGGGGCTGGAGCACCGACGACGCCCTGAAGGTCATCGCACTGCTGCGCCGCTTCTCCTCCGTCACCTGTCTCAACGGGCACGTCCACCAGCTGTTCACCAAGACGGAGGGGAACATCACCTTCCACTCCGCCACCACCACCGCCTACCCCCTGCCCAGACCGGGCCGCGCCCCCGCTCCCACCCCGCAGGTCGTCCCCGCCCGCCAGCTCAGGGAGGCACTCGGCATCCGCAGCGTCGGCTACCGCCGAGGTGACCGTGAACTGGCCGTCACGGACCAGAGGCTGGCATGAACACCCGAGGCCTGCTCGCTCCCGCCCTGCGGTGGGCGACCGCCGCGACCCTCGCCGTCGGTGGATACGTCCACGCCCGGCTCTACCTCGACGGGTATCGCTTCATCCACGTCATCGGCCCGCTGTTCCTGCTCCAGGCCGCTGCCTCCTTCGCCCTCGCGGCCCTGCTGTCGATCGGGACACCGCCCCTGGCCCTGAGGGCCGCCGTGGCAGGCACCGCGCTCGGCGCCCTGGGCGGCTTCGCCGCCTCCCGCACCGTAGGAGTGTTCGGGTTCACCGAGCGCGGTCTGCGGCCCGAGCCGCAGGCCGTCCTCACCCTCCTCGCCGAAACCTGCACGCTGCTGTTCCTCGCGGCCTGGCAGGCGACCCTGACCAGGCGGTCCCGTACCGCCTGAGTCCCGCCGATCAGCGCCGTCGCCCGCACCCCCGCCCACACCCCCGCCCCCGTCTGCTCCCGGAACCAAGGAGTGCCGTCATGTACCTGGAACCACGCCCGGGAATCGCCTGGCCCAGCCCACGCCTGCGCGAACTGAGGAATGCCGTGCGGGCCCTGCTCGGTCTGGACGACGACACCGCCGTCGTCATCCGCCGGCTCGTCCGTGGCGAAGCCGGCCGCCCGGCGCCGGAGACCGTCGTCGGGGTGCTGCCCATGCACGGCGAGGCCCATCGCTGGACGCTCCACCGCCCCGCCGAACAGATCACCACGGACGAGCTTCGGGCCGCCCTGCTCCACCACCGACCGGGCTGAACGCAGCCCGGACGGCGCACGGTGCCGTGGCCCGGATTTACTACCGGTTGGTTGAACAGTTCAGACTGATAAACCTACTGTTAGTACATATGAAGACAGACATGACCGCCGACGGCGGCGGCATACGCGATCTGAGCGATGCCACCCGGCTCGCTTCCGAGCTCCGGCTCGCCGTGGGCCGGGTCACCCGGCGGCTGCGGCAGGCGCACGCCGTGGGGGACGTGTCCTTGTCGGGCGTGTCCGTGCTGGCGCGGCTGGCCTCCGAGGGCCCCGACTCGCCGACCTCGCTCGCCGAGCTGGAGCGGGTACGGCCACAGGCCATGGCGAGCACCCTCGCCCAGCTCGAACAGCGCGGGCTGGTCCGTCGTACCCCCGATGCCACGGACGGGCGGCGGAGCATTCTGGCCGTCACCGACGAGGGGCGGGCCGTGCTCGCCGAGCGGCGCTCCGAGTCGGTGCAGCGGCTCGCGGCCGTCGTCGACGGGTTCTCCGCCGAGGAGCGGGCGACGCTCGGGGCCGCCCTGCCGCTCCTCGACCGGCTGGCGGAGCGGCTGTGACCGGGCGCGGATGGTCCGCCGCCCTGCGCTCGGCCCGCCGCAAGGACACCCCGGCCGGGCCCGGCTACAAGTGGGTCGCGCTGTCGAACACCACGCTCGGCGTGCTGATCGCCACGATGGACGCGTCGATCGTGATCATCTCGCTGCCGGCGATCTTCCGCGGCATCGGGCTCGACCCGCTGGCGCCGGGCAACATCGGCTATCTGCTGTGGATGATCCTCGGCTATCTGCTGGTGTCCGCCGTGCTGGTCGTCGTGCTCGGGCGGCTCGGCGACATGTTCGGGCGGGTGAAGATCTACAACCTCGGCTTCCTGATCTTCGCGTGCGCCTCGGTGGCGCTGTCGCTCGATCCGTTCCGCGCGGGGGCCGGTGCCCTGTGGCTGATCCTGTGGCGGATCGTGCAGGCCTTCGGCGGGTCCATGCTCACCGCCAACTCGGCCGCCATCCTCACCGACGCCTTCCCGGCCCGGCAGCGCGGCATGGCCCTCGGCATCAACCAGATCACCGCGCTCGCGGGCCAGTTCCTCGGCCTGCTGGCGGGCGGTCTGCTCGCCGTGGTCGACTGGCGTGCCGTGTTCTGGGTGAGCGTCCCGGTCAGCATCACCGGCACGATCTGGTCGTACCTGAGCCTGCGCGAGACCTCGACGGGCCGGCCCGGCCGGATCGACTGGCTGGGCAACCTCACCTTCGCGGCCGGCGCCGGCATCCTGCTGGCCGGGATCACCTACGGGATCCAGCCCTACGGCGGCAGCGCCACCGGCTGGGGCAACCCGTGGGTGCTGACCGGCCTGATCGGTGGCCTCGCCCTGCTGCTCGCGTTCTGTGTCATCGAGACGCGGGTCGCCGAGCCCATGTTCGACCTGGCACTGTTCAGGAACAGGGCGTTCGCCGCGGGCAACGTGGCCGCCCTGCTGACCTCGATCGCGCGCGGCGGTCTGCAGTTCATGCTGATCATCTGGCTGCAGGGCATCTGGCTGCCGCTGCACGGCTACGACTTCGAGGACACCCCCCTGTGGGCCGGCATCTTCATGCTTCCGCTCACCCTCGGTTTCCTCGTCGCGGGGCCCGTCTCCGGGTATCTGTCGGACCGGTTCGGCGCCCGGCTCTTCTCCACCGCGGGGCTGCTGGTCGTCACCGTGTCCTTCCTGGGGCTGCTCGCGCTGCCCGTGGACTTCGACTACGGGCTGTTCGCGGCGCTGCTGCTGCTCAACGGCATCGGCCAGGGCATGTTCTCGGCCCCGAACACCTCCTCGATCATGGGCAGTGTGCCGGCCGAGTACCGGGGTGTCGCCTCGGGCATGCGCTCGACCTTCCAGAACTCCGGTACGGCGCTGTCCATCGGCGTCTTCTTCTCCCTGATGGTGTCCGGGCTCGCCACCTCGCTCCCGGCGACGCTGAAGAGCGGCCTCGTGGCGCACGGCGTGCCGGCCGCCTCCGCCGCGCACGCCGCGTCGCTGCCGCCGGTGAGCACGCTGTTCGCGACGTTCCTCGGCAACAACCCCGTCCAGCACCTGCTCGCCTCGGAAGGCGTCCTGGACCATGTCACCCGGGCCCAGCGGTCGGTGCTGACCGGGCACACGTTCTTCCCGCAGCTGGTCTCCGGCCCCTTCCACCACGGCCTGGGCATCGTCTTCGGCGTGGCCGCCGGCATGGCCCTGGTGTCCGCCGTGGCCTCCGCCCTGCGCGGCTCCCACCGGCCCGGACCGGACCACCGGAAGCCGGAGGACCGGACCGCGGCGCGTACGGCGCGGTCCCGGCACAACGCGCCGTCGTGAACGGCGGGTGCCCCGGCGGAGATCCGCCGGGGCACCCGCCGTCCGCTCACCGGGCGACGGTCACGGGTACGAGGTGAGGTTCGCGACGTTGGCCGACGAGTTCGACGGTCCTGCGCTGTTGTTGATGACATGGGTGATGGTGCCGGTGCCGCCGAGGGAGACCGTCACCATGCTGGTGAACCTGACGTTCGAGTTGGCCGGCGCCTCGATGGCGTGATCGGCGACGACACTCGGATCGGAGCTGAAGTAGCAGTAGCTGCCGAGGCCGTACGCCTGGTGGCTGGTGACCGAGTCGGCGACCTTGTAGGCCGCGTAGCCCTTGGTCGAACCGTTCGTCCAGGACGACTGGTTCGGCGGGTCGTACGGCATCTCGTTCTGGTAGAAGTACGTCCGGCCGCCGTTGCCGTTCCAGATGGTCTGGTACTTCTGGAAGTGCTCGACGAACAGGCCGTACATGGTCACGTTGTCGCCGTTGACGACCAGTCCGGTGTCGGCGGTGTTCGTGGTCCAGCCGACGCCGGTGCCGTGGTCGGCACGCCAGATCCACATGTGGTCGCCGATGACGTTGTCGCTGTTGACGACCAGGCTCGTGGTGGCCTTGCCGACGCCCGCGCCGCCGACGCGGAAGTACACGTCGTGCAGCGAGGTCGGGTCGCCGGCGTGCGAGGCGGTGGAGCCGCTGGGGCCCACCTCCACCAGGGTGGCGGAGTTGGTGGTGCCGGCGTCGAAGAGCAGGCCCGCGATGTCGACTCCGTCGACGTCGGCGACCTTCAGGGCGGTGATGCCGTTGTCCGGGACGAAGGTGGCGAGGCCGAGGCCCAGCACGACGGTGTCGGCGCGGTTGATCTGCAGGGTCTGGTCGAGGTGGTAGACACCCGGGGTGACCAGGAGGTTCTTGCCCGCCGTCAGGGCCGCGTTGATCTGGGACGCGGTGGCGCCCGGCTTCACCACGTAGAAGCTGTCCAGCGACAGCGAGGTACCGGCGGCGGAGCCGGAACTCCAGCTGGTGCCGGAGGTGTTGGAGCGGGTGGACGGCACGAACACCTGGTAGGTGCCGGAGCCGTCGACATAGAGGAACGGCTTCTCACGGGTCACCGGGCTCTGTGCGACCGTGGTGTCCGGCGGGCTCGGGAAGGTGGTGGACGGCACGCCCGTGCTGCCCACGAAGACCATGTTCCAGTTGGCGCCGGTCCAGCTGCCGAGCTGTGAGTTTCGGGTCAGCCACTGCTGCTGGGTACCGGAGTTGACCTGGCCGTTGATCTGGCTGTCGGCGATCAGGCCACCGCTGGACCAGCCGCCGTCGTCCAGCGCGAGGTTGCCGCGCAGGTGCACCCGGCGGTACGCGGACGCCTGCGAGACCGCCCAACGGTCGCTGCCGCCCGTCGGGTTGACGGAGAGGTTCTCGGCGCCGCGCCAGAAGTTCTGGGTGGCGTTGCCCTGGAACCAGTCGGCCTCCGCGTGCACCGCGCCGTTGACCGAGACCGCGTCGGGCGACAGGCCGAGGCCCAACACCTGCGTGTAGAAGCCGACGTTGACGTCCGCGCTGTAGGCGCCGGGCTTGAACAGCACGGCGTAGCGCTGGGAGCCGAACTGGTCGGTCTGCTGCTGCGCGAAGATCGAGTCCAGCCTGGTCTGGATGGTCGACGCGGACATCGACGGGTCGAAGACGACCACGTTGGATCCGAGGTCCGGGTTGCCCGCCTGGGTCACCGGGACGACCTGGAAGCGCTGGGCGGCGGTGCCGTTGCAGGTGTACTGCACGAACTGCACGCTGTCGGCGGTCGAGGCGGCGGGGTCGTCCAGGCATTTGCCGCTGTTGCGGTTCACGAAGTGGTACGCGCCGCCGCCGTCGTCGACCGGCAGCCACTGCTGGTTGCTGCCGCCGCCGTAGGTCCACATCTGGACGGGCGCGTTGTCCGCCGTCGAGACGCCCGTGACGTCCAGCACCTCGCTGGTGTTGTTGGCGTTGTTGATGCGGACGTAGCCGTCGCTGGTGGCGGCCAGACTCCACTGCTGGGCAGTGGTGTTGTTGCAGGTGTACTGCTGGACGACGGTGCCGTCGGCGGTCGCGGCGGCCTTGGCGTCCACGCACCTGCCGCTGGCCGCGTTGAGCAGGGTGGTGTTGCCGGTGGGCGGCGTGGCGGCGGACGCGGGCGAGGACACGCCCGCCGCGGTGAGCAGGGAGGCGGCCACGACGGCCACCGCCGCGGCGGCCGTTGATCTGCGGCGTCGGGGAAGGGAAGGCACGGGTTCTCCTCGGGAGGCGGCGTGTGGCGGGGTCAGCCGGTGTATCCGGCGAAGACGCGCGTGAAGTCCCAGGCGGACTGGCTCACGCCGGAGCAGCTGTCGGCGGAGCCGCCGGTGCAGGGCCGGTCGCGGTTGGCGGACCAGAAGGTGAGCCGGGCCAGGTGGTGCTGCTGGGCGTAGGCGAGGATGGTCCGGAAGTCGGCCACCGTGACGGTCTCGCTGTTGTCGGTGATCCCGTTCATGGACGAGATGCCCATGTCCCGGTACGCGGTGTCGTCGCTGTAGCCGTACGCGTTCTTCAGCGCGTTCTTGAGCCCCTCGGCCGCCTGGGTGGTGAGGTTGCCCATGTTCTGGCCCGCGCCGCCGAAGTCGAACGGCATGACGGCCCAGGCGTCGACGGTCAGCCCGGCGGACGCGGCCCGGTTGATGAGGCTGGTGTCGGGGCCGCTCTGGCCGGTGCCGATGGTGATGTACACCTTCAGACCGGAGTTGTCGGCCTTCACCGTCTTCAGCGCGTCCACGACCCGCTGCTGCACGGTCCCGTTGCCGTAGGCGTCGGCTTCGAGGTCGATGTCGATCGCCTTGAGACCGCCGTAGGCGTTGATGACCTTCTGGTAGGCCGCCGCCAGCTCGCCCGCGCTGGAGCAGGAGCTCTCCAGCTTGTTGCCGCTGTAGCCGCCGAAGGACGGGATGACGTCACCGCCGCCCGCGCGCACGGTGTTGACGGTCTGCTGGTCGACCCCGCCGGTCAGCGCCCGGCTGCCGTCCCACTGCGGGTTGCAGTAGCCGTTGCTGAGGACGAACGCGAGCGTGTAGTACTTCACACCGGTCGCGTCGGTGATCGTGGTCGGGCTCGGCGGGTCGCCCCAGCCGTTGTACAGGTACGGCGCCACGGCCATCGGCGAGGACGGGGTGGTGGTGCCGCCGGCGGCCGGGGCCGTCCACTTCTGGTTGGCGGTGCCCGCGCAGGTCCAGATCTGTGTCCGGGTGCCGTTGGCGGAGTTGTTGTCGGTGACGTCCATGCACTTGTTCGCCTGCGGATTGACGATGTCGTGCGCGGACGACACCGTCCACTGCTGGTTCGCTCCGCCGGAGCAGGTCCACAGTTGCAGCTTGGCGCCGTCGGCGGTCGAACTGCCGGTCACGTCAAGGCACTTGCCGAGGGCGCGGATGGTGCCGTCGCTGCCGACGGTCCACTGCTGGGCGGCGGTGCCGTTGCAGTCGTAGAGCTGGACGGCCGTGCCGTCGGCGGAGTTGGCGCCGGCGACGTCGAGGCACTTGCCGGCGAGGCCGGTGACGGTGCCGGTGGCGGCCTGCGCCGGAGCGGCGGTGAGCAGGCCTGCGGAGAGCGTCAACGCGGCTATGGAGACAGCCGTGGGGAGGGACCTGGCCATATGCGGGGGGTGGCCTTTCACGCGGGGGGATGCAGCACGGTTTGCACTCAACGCCCTTGTTGACACTGAGCGTTGAGCGCATCCGTGAGTCTTTGTTTAAGGCGTGAAACTAAAGGTCCGGACCACCAGCGTCAAGGGGGTGCGCCCCGAAGGGCGCGGGGCTGCGTCGATGTGCGGCTGCCGCCGCGTGGGCGCGACCAGCCACATCGAATCCCGCACCCGGGAACGGCCCGCAGCCCTACGGCGAGTCCCCTTCAGACCGTCGGCGCCTCCGCGAACTGCGTCCGGTGCAGCTCCGCGTACCGCCCGTCCGCCGCCAGCAGGGCTTCGTGGGTGCCGCGCTCCACGATCCGGCCGGCCTCGACCACCAGGATCTGGTCGGCGGCCCGGATCGTGGACAACCGGTGGGCGATGACGACGGCCGTACGCCCCTGGAGCGCCTCGGCGAGGGCTTCCTGCACGGCCGCCTCCGAGGTGTTGTCGAGATGGGCGGTGGCCTCGTCGAGGATCACCACGCGCTGGCGGGCCAGCAGCAGCCGGGCGATGGTCATCCGCTGCCGCTCGCCGCCGGAGAGCCGGTAGCCGCGCTCGCCGACCACCGTGTCCAGGCCGTCGGGCAGCGCCCGGACCACCTCACCGAGCCGGGCCCGCCCCAGGGCGTCCCACAGCTCCTCGTCCGTGGCCGCGGGCCGGGCGAGCAGCAGGTTGGCGCGGACGGTGTCGTGGAAGAGGTGTCCGTCCTGGGTGACCATGCCCAGGGTGGCCCGCACCGAGCCGGCGGTCAGGTCGCGGACGTCGGTGCCGCCGATGCGGACGGCGCCCTCGTCGACGTCGTACAGGCGCGGCAGCAGCTGGGCGATGGTGGACTTGCCGGCGCCGGAGGAGCCGACGAGGGCGACGGTCTGGCCGGGCTCGGCGCGGAAGGAGATGCCGTGCAGGACCTCGCTGCCGCCGCGCGAGTCGAGGACCGCGACCTCTTCGAGCGAGGCCAGCGAGACCTGGTCGGCGGCCGGGTAGGCGAAGCGGACGTCCTCGAACTCGACGGCCACCGGGCCCTCGGGGACCTCGCGGGCGTCCGGTTTCTCCTCGATCAGGGGCTTCAGGTCGAGCACTTCGAAGACCCGCTCGAAGCTGACCAGCGCGCTCATCACCTCGACACGGGCGCCGGCGAGCGCGGTCAGCGGGGCGTAGAGGCGGGTCAGCAGCAGGGCCAGGGAGACCACCGCGCCCGGCTCCAGGCTGCCGCGCAGCGCGAACCAGCCGCCGAGGCCGTAGACCAGGGCGAGCGCCAGCGAGGAGACCAGGGTCAGCGCGGTCATGAACACCGACTGGGAGGTGGCGGTGCGCACACCGATGTCCCGGACCCGGGCGGCACGGGCGGTGAACTCGGCCGACTCCTCCTCGGGGCGGCCGAAGAGCTTGATCAGGGTGGCGCCGGGCGCGGAGAAGCGCTCGGTCATCCGGGTGCCCATGTCCGCGTTGAGCGCGGCGGCCTCCCGCTGCATCCGGGCCATCCGGCCGCCCATCCGACGGGCGGGCACCACGAACACCGGCAGCAGCACCAGCGCGAGCAGGGTGATCTGCCAGGACAGGGTGAGCATCACCGCGAGCGTGAGCACCAGCGTGACCAGGTTGCTGACCACGCCGGAGAGGGTGCCGGCGAAGGCCCGCTGGGCGCCGATCACGTCGTTGTTGAGACGGCTGACGAGCGCTCCCGTACGGGTACGTGTGAAGAACGCGACGGGCATGCGCTGCACATGATCGAACACAGCCGTGCGCAGATCGAGGATGAGGCCCTCGCCGAGCGTCGCCGAGAGCCGTCGGCCGAGCACCCCGAGTGCCGCCTCGGCGACCGCGACCAGCGCGATCAGCAGGGACAGCCGTACGACCGCGCCGGTGTCGTGCCCCGACACGATCGCGTCGACGACATGGCCGGCGAGCACCGGGGTGGCGACGGCGAGCAGGGCGGTCACCACCCCGAGCAGCACGAACCGGACGATGCCGCCCCGGTACGGGCGGGCGAAGGCGGCGATGCGACGCAGCGTGGCCCGTTCGAACGGGCGCCGCTCCTGCTGTGCGGTCATCACGCTGTGCAGTTGCATCCAGGCGGTGGTCTCCATACTCATGAGGGAGACGGTAGGACCTCAAGCGTCGTTGAGGTCAATGTCCGTGCGCGGCCCGCGGGCCTCCCCCACCCGCTGCCCGTCCGACATCCGGTGTCTCCTCTTCCGCCACCCGCAGTTGGGGCGGCATGGAGAACCTCTCCCGGTGTGACAGCGGTAAGAATCCCCGGCTTCCGTGAGAGCCGTCCGACCCGGCTCGCCCGCCGCGTCCCCTGGCGGCATGTCCTCACCCTGATTCCGCTCGTGCTGGTCGCGGTCATCGCGGTGCAGCACCGGCAGGTCCTCGTCGAGGGCTTCGGCCATCTGCGCGAGGCCTCCTGGCCCTGGCTGCTGGCGGCGGGCGGTGCCACCTGTCTGACCTGGGTGGCCGCCGCGTTCACCCGGCAGGGCGCGGTCGTCCAGCCGCTGCCCCGCTGGCGGCTGCTGGCCACCCAGCTCGCGGCCGGCTCGGCCAACCATCTGCTGCCGACGGGACTCGGCTCGGGTGCGGTGAACCTGCGGTTCATGGCCGTGTGCGGAGTGCCGCTCGCCACCTCCTCCGCCGCGCTGGCCCTCTATCTGCTCGCCGAGTCGATCGCCCGCGTGGGCCTGATGGCCGTGTTCTTCGTCGCCTTCCCGGACGCGCTGCGGCTCGACGGCCTGCTGCCCGGCGCGGACGTCGGACCGCTGCTCGCCGTCGCCGGCGCGCTGGTGACCGCCGCGCTGACCGCGCTGTTCCTCGTACGACGGGTGCGCGAGCCGGTGCTCCGCTTCGTGCGCAGCGCCCTGGGCGAGGCCCGCTCGGTGCACACCCGTCCGTCCCGGGCGCTGGCGCTGTGGGGCGGCTCGCTCGCCTTCCCCGCCCTCCAGGCGGCCGGTCTGGTGGCGGTGGGGCAGGCGCTGGGCCTCGACGTGCCGCCCGCGCACATGGCGCTGGCGTACCTGGCGGCCACGGTCGCCGTCGCCCTGGTCCCCACGCCGGGCGGCCTGGGTTCGGTGGAGGCGGCGCTGATCGTGGCGCTGGTGGCGGCCGGCGGCCCGGTGGCGGTGGCCACGGCCGTCGTCCTCGCGTACCGGATCATCACCGTGTGGGTGCCGTTGCTGCCGGGAGCACTGACACTGGGAGCGCTGGTACGACTGAAGGTCATCTGAGCACTCGCCGCGGAGGAAACACATGCCGGTCCGCCTGGAACGCCAGGGTCCTGTCACGACGGTGGTCCTCTCCCGGCCCGGGGTGCGCAACGCGGTGGACGGGCCGACGGCGGCCGAACTGGTCGCGGCCTTCCGGGAGTTCGAGGCGGACGACGCGGCCCGGGTGGCGGTGCTGTGGGGCGAGGGCGGCACGTTCTGCGCGGGCGCGGACCTCAAGGCGATGGGCGGCGAGCACCGCAACCGGGTGGCGGAGGACGGCGACGGCCCGATGGGCCCGACCCGGCTGCGCCTGTCGAAGCCGGTGATCGCGGCGATCGCCGGGCACGCCGTGGCCGGCGGCCTGGAGCTGGCCCTGTGGTGCGATCTGCGGGTCGCCGAGGAGGACGCGGTGTTCGGCGTCTTCTGCCGCCGCTGGGGTGTGCCGCTGATCGACGGCGGCACGGTACGGCTGCCCCGGCTGATCGGCACGAGCCGGGCGATGGACCTGATCCTCACCGGCCGCGCGGTACCGGCCGCCGAGGCGTACGAGATGGGGCTGGCCAACCGGGTCGTCCCCACCGGAAGCTCCCGCCGGGCGGCCGAGGAACTGGCCGCGTCCATCGCGGGTTTCCCGCAGGCCTGCCTGCGCAGCGACCGCGCGTCGGTGCTGGACCAGGAGGGGCTGGACGAGACGGCGGCGCTGGGCGCCGAGATCCGGCACGGCATGGGCGTGCTGGCGGAAGGTCTGGAGGGGGCCGCGCGGTTCGCGTCGGGGGCGGGCCGGCACGGGTCGTTCACGGGCGGCTGACCAGCCGCTCCGGCAGCGCCCCCACCGGTTCGACCGGGATGCCGGACCCGGCGGCGCAGGCGGCCGGGAGGCGGGAGCCCTCGCGGACGAGGCGGGCCTCCAGGGTGCCGGGGCGGGCGTCGAAACCGGTGTGCAGGATGGCGGTGTCGGCCTTCGCGGTGCCCTGGCCGACGTCGTCCTGGGCCTCCGCCGGAGCGCCCCTGAGATGCGGGTGGCGGGCGAGTTCGCGGGCGATCGCGCTGCCTGCGACCCCGGCGCCGACGACCGTCACGTCGTACGGCCCCAAGGGCGGGGGGCCTCGGCGGTGACCGTCACGCGGGTGCTCCGGCTCCGGAGCCGGCCACCGGCCCTTCGAGGAGCGTGGCGACGGCGGTCCGGAAGACGCCCAGACGGTCGGCGGCCTCGGCGGCCGAGATGCGCGGCTCGTAGACGGCGGAGGGCCTGCCGTCCGGCAGGAAGTCGACGGGGTCGCTGCCGAGATGGGCCAGCGCGCCCACGCCCAGGGCGGTGGCGTCGGGCAGCGTGGACACCTCGACGGGGCGTTGCAGCAGGTCGGCCTGGGTCTGCATGAGCAGGGCCGAACGGGTCAGACCGCCGTCGACGCGCAGCGCGGTCAGCGGGGCGCCGAGGTCGGTCTCGGCGGCCTCGGCGAGCTCCGTCACCTGGGCGGCGAGTCCCTCGCACAGGGCCCGCACCAGGTGCCCGGGGCCGGTGTCGAGGCCCAGCCCGGTGAGGGAACCGCGCAGGTCGCCGCGCCACCAGGGGGCGGCGAGCCCGGCCAGGGCCGGGACGAAGGTGACCCCGCCGGCGTCGAGGACGGCGCCGCCCACCCGGTCCAGGTCGGCGGGTCCCGAGATCACGCCGAGGTCGGTGAGCCAGCGCACGGCGGAGGCGGCGGTGTACACCTGGCCGTCCAGGCAGTAGCCGGGCTCTCCGGCGAGGCGCCAGGCGACCGAGCTGACCAGTCCGGAGGTGCTGCGCCGGGGCGTGTCACCGGTGTGCGCGAGCAGGAACGCCCCGGTGCCATAGGTGCACTTGGCGCCGCCGGGCCCGGTGACCCGCTGGGCGAGCAGGGCGGCCTGCTGGTCCGTGGCGAGCCCGGTGAGCGGGATCTTGCTTCCGAACTCCTTTGTGGTTCCCACGAGTTGGGCGTTGTCGACGATCCCGGGAAGGTGTTCGGCGGACAGCCCGTAGAGGTCGAGGGCGCGGGCGGACCACTGCATCCGGTCCAGGTCGAGGAGGTGGGTGCGGCCGGCGGTGGCGGCGTCGGTGACGAAGGCACCGGTGAGCCGGTGGACCAGCCAGGCGTCGGTGGTGGTGACGACTCCCTCGGTGGTGAGGTGGCGGCGGATCCAGGCCATCTTGGGCGCCGCGAAGCAGGGGTCGAGCGGGAGACCGGTCAGGCTGCGTAACTCCTCGGCGTGCTCGCCGAGTCCGGCACAGAGGGACTCGGCCCGGCGGTCCTGCCGGACGATGGCGTCGGTGAGCGGACGCCCGGTGCCGGGGTCCCAGGCGAGGACGGTCTCGCCCTGGTTGGCCAGGCCGAACGCGGTCACCGGTTCACCGGCCTCGGCGAGCGCCCGGCGGCCGGCGACGAGCACCGAGTCGTAGAGCTCCACGGGGTCGGCCTCCATCAGGCCTCCGGGCAGGTGCCGGGTCCGTACGGCGACGAATCCGGTGCCGATGACGCCCCGTTCGGGGCAGATCACCAGGGCCTTGGTGCCGGACGTGCCCTGGTCGACCGCGAGCACCGGACCTGTCATAGAGCCTCCCCTGACGATCACTGCGCGACAGCCTGCCGCAGTGGTGAGGGGCAGCACAAGCACACCCGGGTGCAGGTGGCACGAACCTCCGTGCGGATACGGCAGGATGAGCGGTTGCACGAACGAATGGGAGGTGACCGGTGGACCGAGCGCTCACCGTCGATGACCTGGTCCTGGCCGGAATCGCCCTCGCGGCCGGCCTGTTGCTGGCCTTTCTGTCACGCGGGATGCTGCGCTGGCTGGCGGGGCACGCGAAGCGGACCCGTTGGAGCGGTGACGACGTCCTCGTGGACGCGCTGCGCGCGGTGGTCCCGTGGGCGGCGATCGCGGGCGGCGCGGCGGCCGCGGCGGCGGTCCTGCCGCTGACGAAGACGGTCCAGCACCACACGAACCAGTGCCTGAAGGTACTGCTCATCTTCGCGGTGACGGTGTCGGTGGCGCGGGTGGTCGCCGGGCTGGTGCAGTCGGTCACCCAGTCCCGCTCGGGGGTCGCCGGTTCGGCCACGATCTTCGTGAACATCACCCGGGTGCTGGTCCTGTCGATCGGTTTCCTGGTGATGCTCCAGACGCTGGGCATCTCCATAGCCCCCCTGCTCACCGCGCTGGGCGTGGGCGGTCTGGCGGTGGCGCTGGCCCTCCAGGACACCCTGGCCAACCTCTTCGCGGGCGTCCACATCCTCGCCTCCAAGACCGTCCAGCCGGGCGACTACATACAGCTGAGCAGCGGTGAGGAGGGCTATGTCGTGGACATCAACTGGCGTCAGACGACCGTCCGCCAGCTCTCCAACAACCTGGTGGTCATCCCCAACGGCCAGCTGGCGAAGACCAACATGACCAACTACACCCGCCCCGAACAGCAGTTGACGGTCCTGGTGCAGGTGGGGGTGGGCTACGACAGCGACCTGGACCATGTCGAGCGGGTCACGCACGAGGTCATCACCGAGACGATGACCGAGATCACCGGCGCGGTCCCGGACCACGAACCCGCCATCCGCTTCCACACCTTCGGGGACTCGCGGATCGGCTTCACGGTGATCCTGGGCGTCGGTGAGTTCAGCGACCAGTTCCGGATCAAGCACGAGTTCGTCAAGCGCCTGCACCGCCGCTACCGCGAGGAGGGCATCCGTATCCCGGCTCCGGCCCGGACGGTGGCGCTCCAGCAGGGGGCCGTGGTGATCCCGCAGCAGCGCGTCACGGACGAGATGTCCGCGGGCCTGCCGCACACCGACTAGGCGCTCCGCGGGTGAGGACAAGTAACTCTGGCTGTCTCATGTGCCGTCTGAGGCGACACCGGGAGAGCGGGAAGACCGTCAGGTTCCCTGACCTCGTGTTGTCTCAGAGGGAGTTGGGGTGGATCACCTCTTTGTGTCTCACGGCAGGGCGCGTCGGTTCTACGAGGCACCGCCGGGAGTCGATCTCGATGCGGCGGCGTACGTACACACGCCCCTCTTCCTCTGGTGGTTTACCGGGAGGACTGCACCGAGCACCGTGAGGCGCCGGACGAGCCGGCCACACGGCGAAGACGCCGGTCGCTGATCAACAACTTCTACGACTGGGCCGTCGATGCGAGGCTGCTCGATCAGCGGCCGTCTTTCGCCGCAGTAACGGACGGGGTGTGTTGGCCTGGGGGGGCCACGACCGAGCTGGACATGCGCCACCTGACCTTCCGGGTGAGTGCAGCTGCCTGCTCGACATCGAGGTCGGCCCGCCGCGTCGGGACGCCTCCCCGGTTGAGGTGATGCTGCAGGAGTCACCCCCTGATGCCGGTGTCCGCCAAGACCGCCACCTAGCTCCGCGAGGCCATGGGCGGGCTGCTGGCCGGCGAGGCCCTGCACACCGACGGCGCCCTCACCAAGGAGAACCTCGCCCTGAAGAAGTGCGCCAGCGACCGAAGACTCGCCCCTCTGCCTTCCTTCAAGTGAGCACGTTCACGGAAGCGGGTCTGTCAGGGACAGCGCTTCCATGAAGCGCTTGGCGCGCTCGGTGATGGTGGACCAGTCGGCGGCGGCTATGGCGGAGGCAGGGACTACTTCGGACCCGGCGCATACGGCCTGTGCTCCGGCAGCCAGGAACTGGGCGGCGTTGGCGCTGTTGACACCGCCGGAAGCGACGAGGGGGACGCCGGGATAGGGGCCGGCGAGGTCCTCGAAGTAGCGGGGGCCCAGGGAATGGGCCGGGAAGATCTTCACTGCGGCGGCGTGGAGGTCCAGAGCGTGAGCGACCTCCGTCGGGGTCAGCGCTCCCATGACCACGGGGATACCCGCTCGGACCGCGGCCTCGGCGACCTCAGGGCGGCAGCCGGGAGTGACCAGGTAGGTGGCTCCCGCCTCAATCGCCGCCTGGGCCTGAACGCCCGTCATGACCGTACCGGCGCCTATGTGGGATTCGTTGTGTGCTGCGGCGCGCTGCAGGTGGGTGGTGAGGTCAGGAGTGGTGAAGGTGAACTCCACCCAGCGGATTCCTCCTTCTGCGAGGGCGGCGCAGAGGGCCGCGGCGTCGGGGATCTCGGGGGCCCTGATCACGGCGATGACGCGGTCCGCGGACAGCGCGGGCAGGAAGGAGGAACTCACGGCGGCTGACTGCTTTCGGTGGGTCATCAGAAGAAGGTCCTCACCATGTCGACGAGGTGAGGCTGCTCGGCGTCCGCGTCGTTGACGACGGGGATGAGGTTCCATTTGTCGAAGGCTGTGCACGGGTGCGACAGGCCCAGGCGGACGATGTCGCCGACCCGGACGTCGGCGTCGCGCAGGAAGGTGTGCTGGTCGTTGAGGGCAGTGACACGGCCGCGATCACGCAACCGGCCGTCTCCTCGGACGAGTTGGGGTTCGGGCAGGCCTTCGTCGTAAGGGAAGTCCCGCTTTCCTCCGTCCAGTAGTGCGAGGGCCCGTTCGGGTTGGGAGATCACCCGGGCCCAGCCGTGCATCGCGCTGCCCAGCGGTACAGGACCCGCGCCTCGGGCGAGCGGCGAGAGGGTTCGGTAGAAGCCGTCGTCGTGAACGATGTAGGCGCCCGACCGCAGGAGGATCCGGGTGCCCGTCCTCCGGGCAGGGGCGAATTCGCGTACCACGGTGTCGAAGTACGCGCTGCCTCCCGCCGTGATCACTGAGTCCGCGGTAGCGTCGGCGGCGTCCAGCATTCCTTCGTCACGCAGCTGGTCATGGAGCGCGGCCATCTTGCGGAGGTAGTTCTCGACGGCGGTGAGAGAACCTGGTGAGGCGTCGTGGGCGAGTGCGCCTTCGTAGCCGCTCACGCCGACCAGGCGCAGGCCGGGGGCTGCGTGGATCGCCTGAGCCGTGGCCCATGCCTTGTGCAGGGTGCGGGCTCCGGTGCGGCCGCCGGCGGCGCCGAGTTCCACGCACACGTCGAGCGGTCGCGCGCTCGTCGGCCGGTGGGCGAGGGTCTGCCGGAGGAGGTCGACGGTGAGGACGGAGTCGGCCCAACAGGTGAAGGAGAAGAGCGGGTCGCGGTCCAGCTCGGTTGTGATCCAGTACAGCCCGGCCGGGTCGAGGAGGGAGTTGGCCAGGTGGATGCGCTGTACGCCGAAGGCGCGGGCGACACGGACCTGGGCGAGGTTGGCGAGGGTGATGGCCCGTGCCCCGGCGGCCAGTTGGCGCTGCCAGAGCGCGGGGGCCATGGTGGTCTTGCCGTGCGGGGCGAGGTCCACGTCGGCCGCGGCGCACCAGGCGGCCATGGTGTGCAGGTTGTGTTCCAGTGCGGACGCGTCGAGGGTGAGCAGCGGGGTGCCGAGGTCGTCCAGCGTCGGCTTCGTGGCCAGGAATTCCGCCACGGTGCTGCCCCAGGCGTGGGCGGGTACGGCCTTGAACCGCCAGTCCAGGACCTCGCCGGCCAGGTCCGTGATCCGTTCGGTGTCGATGCCGGGGGTGTGCGGTGTCGTCGT
The DNA here is from genome assembly GCF_014645815.1 of Streptomyces fuscichromogenes. Taxonomy (GTDB): domain Bacteria; phylum Actinomycetota; class Actinomycetes; order Streptomycetales; family Streptomycetaceae; genus Streptomyces; species Streptomyces fuscichromogenes. The sequence continues at coordinate 101,924 of NZ_BMML01000023.1, forward strand.
GTTCATGGGCTTGGGTGTCCCGTTCGTCAGGCGACGACGGCCTGGGCGTCGATCTCGACGAGCATGACCTCGTGCGGCAGCTCGACGAAGACCGTGGTGCGGCACGGCTTCGGGCCGCCCTCGACGTGCTCTTCGATGAACTGGGCGTAGGCCTCGTTCATCGCGGCGAAGTCCGCGCGCTGGGTCAGGTAGACACGGAACATCACCACGTCGGAGACCTGGGCGCCGCCGGCTTCGAGGATGGCGCGGACGTTCTCCAGGGTGCGGCGGGTCTGGGCCCTGACGTCGCCTTCGTGGAGGTAGGCGCCGGTGGCCGGGTCCTGGGGTCCCTGGCCGGAGACTTGCAGGATCGGTCCCTTGCGCACGCCCTGGGAGAAGACCCAGGCCGGTGCGGGGGCCCGGTCGGTGCGGATCTCGCTCGTCGGGATCGCGGTCTGGCTCATCGTGGTGCTCCTGGTGGGGGAATGGGGGGTGTCAGGTCAGGCGCAGGGCGGACCAGGCCGCGTTGTCGAGTGCGAGGTGGCGGTCGAGTGTGTCGCGGGTCAGGACCGTGGGGACGTCCTGTCGGGTGCCGAGCGTCGCGGCGGCCACGAGGTGGCCCAGGCGTAGTCCGTTCGCCGGGGTGCGGCCTTCCAGGAATGCTGCGAGGTAGCCGGCGGCGAATGCGTCGCCGGCTCCGACGGGTTCGACGACCTGGGCGGCGGGGGTGGGGACGAAGGTTTCCTCACCGTCGGCGCCATACGCCGTGGCTCCGTGCCCGGCGTCCTTGACGACCAGTACGGGGCCGGGGCCGAGCAGTTCGCGGACTTCTTGCGCCGTGCGGGTGTCCCACAGGGTCTCGGCCTCGTCGCGTCCGACGAACACGAGGTCGGCGCCGCGGGCCAGCTCGAGCAGTGCCGGAGCGGCCCCGGCCGGGCGGTCCCGCCACAGAGCCGGGCGGTGGTTGACGTCGAAGGAGATGAGCGGGCCGGGGACGGCCCGCCGGGAGATGATGCGGGTGACCAGTTCGGCGCAACTGTCCGAGAGTGCGGCGGTGATGCCGGAGAGGTGCAACGCCCGGGCCCGGTGCAGCAGCGGAAGGTCCACCAGGCCGGCGTCCATGGCGGCTGCAGCGGAGTTCTGGCGGTAGTAGTACGTGCCCGTTCCCTCGGGGCCGGTGTCCTTGAAGTAGACACCGGTCGGCCGCACCGGGTCCGTCTCGACGGCGGAGACATCGACGCCGCGGGCGGTCAGGTCTTCCAGGACGCGCCGTCCGAGGGGGTCGTCGCCCACGCGGCCCAGCCAGGCGGCGCTGTGCCCCAGGGCGACGAGGGCGCTGGCCACGTTGGACTCCGCTCCGCCCACGGCCAGCTCCAGTGCTCTTTGGTGCGCGAGCGGCCGGGCGTCCGGGGGGCTGAGAACGGCCATGGTTTCCCCGATGCACACCACGTCGGCTTGGGACTCGGAGCCGGAGGGCGCGCGGGGCGAGGTGGGTGGGATGAGCACGAGGGTTCCTTCTGCGGGTTTTCACAAAGGAGTGTCGGGACGGAAGGAATGCCTCTCACGTGTCCAGGACACGGTGCAGGAACTGCTGGGTGCGCTGTTCGGCCGGGTTGCCGAAGACCTGCTCGGGCGAGCCCTGTTCGAGAACGACGCCGCCGTCCATGAACACGACCCGGTCGGCGGTGTCCTTGGCGAAGCGCATCTCGTGGGTGACGACGACCATGGTCATGCCGTCCTCGGCGAGGGAGCGCATGACGCCGGTGACCTCACCGACGAGTTCGGGGTCGAGGGCGGAGGTCGGTTCGTCGAAGAACATGATCGCGGGGTCCATGGCCAGCGCGCGGGCGATGGCGACGCGCTGCTGCTGGCCGCCGGAGAGCTGGGCGGGGTAGGAGTCGGCCTTGTCGGCGAGCCCGACCCGCTTCAAAGCGGCCCGGCCGCGCTCCTCTGCCTCGGCGCGGGAGAGCTTCCTGACCTTCAGCAGGGCGAGCGTGACGTTGCCCAGCGCGGTCTTGTGGGGGAAGAGGTTGAACTGCTGGAAGACCATGCCGACGTGCCCGAAGATCTCAGGAGCGCGCTTGCGGTCGTGCAGCGGGACGCCGCCCACCCACACCTCGCCGCTGTCCGCACGCTCCAGGTCGCACATGATCCGCAGCAGGGTGCTCTTTCCGGAGCCGCTGGCGCCGATCAGCACGACGACCTCGCCCGGCTCGACGTCGATGTCGACGCCCTTGAGGACCTCCAGGTCGCCGAAGCGCTTGTGCACGCCGGACAGGGAGATCCGCGAAGTGGTCACCGCCTTCTGCTGGGCGGCGGGGTCGGTGATCATCATGCGGTGACAGCCTTTCGCTCCATGTGCCGCACGAGCAGCGACAGCGGGTAGCAGATGACGAAGTACAGGACGGAGACGGCGAGGTAGGAGGTCGCCGGGTCGCCCACGCGGTCGATGACGGCCTGGCCCTGGCGGACCAGCTCGACGTAGCCGATCACCACGGCGATCGAGGTGTCCTTGATGAGGGAGAGGTACTGGCCGACCAGCGGGGGCAGGACGATCGCGCGGGTCTGGGGAAGGATGACGCTCAGGAACGTCTGGATGCGCGGCAGGCCCAGGACACGCGCCGCCTCCCACTGGCCGCGGGGGACCGCCTCGATGCCGGCCCGGAAGATCTCCGCGATGTAGGCGCCCTGGTAGAGGGTCAGGGCGAGCAGGGCGGCGCCGAAGATGGTGATGCCCACGAGGCCCAGGTAGGCCGCGCCGAAGTAGATGAAGAGCATCTGGATCAGCAGCGGGGTGCCGCGGAAGACCTCCAGGTAGCCCCGGGCGAGCTGGGCCAGGACCGGGATGCGGCTGGTGCGCACGGCCGCGACGACCAGCCCGAGCAGGGTGCCGGTGGCGATCGCCGCGAGTGAGAGCAGCACGGTGGCCCACAGGCCGGAGACATACAGTTCACGGTTCGACCAGATGACGGACCAGTCCATCACGCCTCCTTCTGGACGGGACGGGTGGAGCGCGCCGGCAGCAGACGGCGTACAGCGCTGAGCGGACGGGGCCGCTCCGAGGGGCGCAGGGGAGGCCTGAAGGCGACTCTCCCGATGAGCCCGGCCACGAGGACGACCGCGTTGGTGAGGACCAGGTAGAGCACCGCTGCGATACCGAAGACCTGCACGGTCAGCAGCGTGCGGGAGTTGATGACCATGGCCGTGCCGGTCAGCTCGGGAACGGAGATGGCGGACAGCAGCGACGAGCCCAGGATGATCTGGACCAGCTGGTTCACCACCGCCGGGTAGACGTTGCGCAGGGCCTGCGGAAACACCACGTGCGCGAAGGTGCGCAACGGGCTCAGGGCCAGTACCCGGGCGGCTTCACGCTGGCCGCGGGGCACGGCCTGGATGCCGGCGCGGAAGATCTCGGTGAGGTACGCGCCGACGTTCACGCCGAGGGCCAGCACACCCGCCTGCACCGGGCTCAGCCGCAGACCGGCCGAAGGCAGCGCGAAGTAGGCGACGAACATCTGCAGCAGCACAGGGGTGTTGCGGATGACCTCGACGTACACGGCGGCGGGCGCGCGCAGGACCGCGTAGCGGGATCTGCGGGCCAGGGCGCCGAGCAGGCCGAGGGCGAAGGCGAGCGCGAAGGCTTCGAGCGAGAGTTTCAGGGACAGCCAGGCCGCGTCGAGATAGGTGGCCCAGTCCCTCAGGGCGTAGGTCCAGTCAACGAACATGGGACTCCTCCACGGGCGGCGGCGGGGGCCGCCGCCCGACCGGGCTCAGTAGGACGGGTTGAGCGGGAAGACACGGTCGACGCCGAACCACTTCTTGTAGAGGGCGTTCGCCTGTCCGGAGGTGTTGAACTCCCGCAGCCACGTGTTGACCCACTGCAGCCAGGTGGCGTCGCCCAGCGGAACGCCGATGCCGTTGTACTCCAGCGGTACGACGGAGTCCTTGGTGACCTTGAGCGAGGAGTCCTGCTTGGCCTGGTAGTTGAGGAAGTTGGAGTCCTCGACCATGGCGTCGGCCTGGCCCTGCTTGACGGCGAGCACGGCGGCGGCGGAGGTGTCGTACTCCTGGATCTTCGCCTTGGGGTTTCCGGCCTTGACGGCGTCGCCGTTGGTGGAGCCCTTGGTCACGGCGACCGTCTTGCCCGAGAGGTCCTTGAGGGTGGCGATGCCGCTGGCCTTCTTCACCAGCATCACCTCGCCCGCGACGATGTAGGGGTCGCTGAAGGCGACCTGCTTGGCCCGCTCGGCGGTGGTGGTGAAGTTGCAGACCACCGCGTCGACCTTCTTGGTCTGCAGGTTGGGGATGCGGTTGGCGGACGTGGTGTCGACGATGTGGACCTTGACGCCGAGCGCGGTGGCCATGGCGGTGGCGACGTCGACGTCGAAGCCCTGCGGCTTGTTGTTCTTGTCCATCGAGCCGAACGGCGGGAACGTCAGGCAGCTGGCGACGTTCAGGGTGCCGCGCTTGATGACGTCCTGGAGTGTCGACGACTGCTGGCCCGCAGCCGAGGTGCCGCTGCTGGAAGTACAGGCGGCCAGCGATGCGACAGCGGTCACACCGATACAAATCGCCATCAGATTGCGGGTACCGTGACGAAATCTCATCACACGCATTCCCTTCCGGGAGGGGTTGAGGGTGAGCCGGGGCGGCCGGAGAAGGGGGTGATCACCATCGATCGCCAGCTACGTTCTGCGATGCAAAATCGCGTTTCGCATAACGTTGGGGAGAAGTTAGCCCGGCGCTCCATGACCGTCAACGACCGATTTCAACATGTGACATTTCGTTTTGCTATGCAGTACGGTAGGGTGCCGGTTGGGTCCCCGCAGTGGGCCCGCAGGGGCTGATCGCCCTCGCAACGCATCTCCGCAGGAGGAACCGGCGTGCCTTCGCCCGACAGCGCGAACCAGACCCCTGACGTGCCCGGGGCCCGTCGCAACTCCTCGTCATCACTGCGACGTGCGCTGAGCATCCTGATGTACCTGGCCGAAGACGACGGCCATCCGCAGGGGACCTCGCTCACCGACCTCGCCGCCGGGCTCCAGATGAGCAAATCCACCGTGCTGCGGCTCGTCGGGCCTCTGCGTGAGACGAGGCTGGTGGACCAAGATCCGGAAAGCGGCCACTACCGGCTCGGGCCGCAGAACGCCCTGCTCGGGCAGCTCTACCTGGAGCGCCTCGACATCCGGCGCACGGCGTCCCCCCTGCTGCACCAGCTCGCCCAGGATGTGCGCGAAGCGGTGCACCTGGTCAGCTTCGATCCCCCCGAGATCGTCTACATCGACAAAGTCGAGAGCCCCCAGGCCGTACGCATGCACTCCCGGGTCGGCGGGCGCCAGCCCGCCTACTGCACCGCCACCGGAAAGGCCTTCCTCGCCCACGCCGCCGACGATGTCCTCGACAAGGTGATAGCGGCCGGCATGCCCGCCCGTACACCGGCCACCATCACCTCGCCCGAGCAACTGCACGCCGAACTCGCCCGCATCCGCGAGCGCGGCTACGCCATCGACGATGTGGAGAACGAACTCGACATCCGCTGCGTAGCCGCACCGGCTTTCAACCACAGCGGGGCCGTCGTCACGGCAGTCAGCATCTCCGGCCCGGCTTCCCGCGTGACGCCCGACCGCCTCGCAGAGATCGGAAGGCAGGTCATCGACACAGCCCAAGCCCTCACCGACCGCTTGGGCGGAATCGCTCCGACACCTCGGTGAAAGCTACGAACGGATGAACTCGCCCCAGAATCTCTGAGGCAGGCCGCTCGGAGATCAGAAGAGGTGGGGGGACGCAGATCTGCGAACTCCGCTGAGACAACAGCCGCTCCGAGACAGCCCAATTGTTCCTGACGTGCGAACCACCGCAACCTGCCGGGACGCCGTCGCCCGGCCCCCTGCCGGTCGCGCCTACAGGGTGGCCGAGTTGTCGTGGTGGTGGCCGCCCCGCAGGCTGTGCGGGGCGGCCAGGGACGAGGTCACCGGGGTGACCGTCCAGTCGGGGTGGCCGGGCATGCGCGGGGTCGTGGTGCCGTAGAGCCAGTCGCGCAGGAAGCCGGACCGGTCCTGGCCGGTGACCTCGGTGGCCACGGCTATGTAGTCGTCCGTCGAGGCGGAGCCGCGCCGGAAGCGGTCCAGGAAGGTGCGCTCGACCGAGTGGAAGGCGTCCTCGCCGACCAGCTCACGGAACGCGTACAGGACCAGGACGCCGCCGAGGTAGCGCTGGCTGTCGAAGAGGTTGACGTCGTTCGGGGCGGCCACCGGGCCCGAGTCGTGGCGCCACTGGTCGCCGCGGGCGTAGGTGTCCTTCATCCGGGCCTCCATGGTGGTCATGCCCAGCGAGTCCGGCCAGCCGCGTTCGTAGCGGTAGAGCAGCCCGTAGAAGTCGGCGTGGCCCTCGTTGAGCCAGAGGTCGGCCCAGGTGGCGGGCGAGACCAGGTTGCCGAAGTAGGAGTGGACCAGCTCGTGCATCATGTGCGAGCCGATCTTCGCCTCCTCCTGGAGCAGGAAGTTCGGCTTGTACAGGGTGAGGGTCTGGGTCTCCAGCCCGGTGAAGTCGAAGGCGTTCGGGTCGTCGGAGTTGCAGGGCAGCAGGCCGTACGTCTCGAACGGGAAGGCGGCGCCGAGCCGGTCCTCCAGCCAGCCGACCTGGCCCGGGGTGAGGGCGAGCGCCGGTTCCAGGGCGGCCGCGCGGGCCGTGGGCACGACATCCCGCAGCGGCAGGCCGTGCGGACCCGGCCGGTCCCTGACCAGGTAGTCGCCGACGGTGATCTGGACGAGTTCGGTGGCGATCGGCGAGCGGGAGCGGTAGGAGTACGCGGTCCGGTCGCCCGGGAGGCTCTCGGTACGGGTGAGCAGGCCGTTCGCGACTCCGCGCACCCCGTTCGGGACGGTGACGCGGAAGGTGAAGCCGGCCTTGTCCGAGGGGTGGTCGTTGCACGGGAAGACGGTGTGCGCGGAGTTCGGCTGCGGGCAGATCGCGAAGCCGTCCGGGGTCGGCACCCAGGCGGTGTGCGGGAGGGTGCGGCGCGGGTCGGCCGTGTAGGTCACGCACACGGTGGCGTCGTCCCGCTCGCACAGCGGCCGGGCCGGGGTGATCCGCAGCTTCTCGTCCGCCTGCTCGAAGGCGGCGTCCCGGCCGTCGACGCGCACGGCCGAGATGTCCAGGCCGAGGGCGTCCAGGGAGAGGCGGGACAGGTCCTGGGTGGTGCGGATGCGCAGCGTCGCGGTGGCGTCGACCAGCCGGGTGGTGGCGTCGTACGCGAGGTCGAGGTCGTAGGCGAGGACCCGGTAGCCGTCGTTGCCGAGGGCCGGGTAGACGGGGTCGCCGAGGGTCTCCGGGCCCGGGGCCGGGGTGCTGCCCCCGGCCCTCGCCGCGCCGCTTCTCTCCCCCGCGGAGAAGGGACGCGCGAGGGCCGGGGCCCCCGTGGCCAGTACGGTCGCGGTGCCGAGCAGGGCGGCCGCCGGGGCCGTCACTCTGGTGCGATATCTCATGGTCCGCTTTCGCTCGGGCGGCCGGTCGGTCGGTCCGGCCGCCGGTCGATGGTGGCTCGTTCGTCCTGACCACCCTTTTGACCGATCCGGTTGCCTGTCGTATGACAAACGGATCCCTCCGAGTCGCGGACCCCTGTCGAGCATGGGTCGATCACGAGATATCTTGATGTCGAGCAATGTTGCAGACGTGGAGCGGAGCACCCGGTGACTGACTCGACCATCATCTACACCTACACAGACGAGGCCCCGGCCCTCGCGACGCACTCGTTCCTGCCGGTGATCCAGGCGTACGCCTCGCAGGCCGGTGTCGCCGTGGACACCCGCGACATCTCGCTGGCCGGGCGCATCATCGCCGTCTTCCCGGAGTACCTGAACGAGGACCAGCGCATCCCGGACGCGCTCGCCGAGCTCGGCGAGCTGGCCAAGACCCCCGAGGCCAACATCGTCAAGCTGCCGAACATCTCGGCCTCGATCCCGCAGCTGAAGGCCGCCGTCGCCGAGCTCCAGGGCAAGGGCTACGCGCTGCCGGACTACCCGGACGACCCGAAGTCCGACGAGGAGCGCGACATCCGCGCCCGCTACGACAAGGTCAAGGGTTCCGCCGTGAACCCGGTCCTGCGGGAGGGCAACTCGGACCGCCGCGCCCCCGCCTCGGTGAAGAACTACGCCAAGACCCACCCGCACCGCATGGGCGCCTGGTCCGGCGAGTCGAAGACCAACGTCACCACCATGGGCGAGAACGACTTCCGCTCCACCGAGAAGTCCGCGGTGATCTCCGAGGCCGGCAAGCTGAAGATCGAGCTGGTCGCCGAGGACGGCACCACCACGGTCCTCAAGGAGTCCGTACCGGTCCTCGCGGGCGAGGTCGTCGACGCCTCCGTGCTGCACGTCGCTCAGCTCAACGACTTCCTGGCCGCGCAGATCGCGCGCGCCAAGCAGGAGGGCGTGCTGTTCTCCGTGCACCTCAAGGCCACGATGATGAAGGTCTCCGACCCGATCATCTTCGGTCACGTGGTGCGCGTCTTCTTCCCGAAGACGTTCGCGAAGTACGGCGAGACGCTCAAGGCGGCCGGCCTGTCCCCGAACGACGGTCTGGGCGGCATCCTCAAGGGCCTGGAGAACCTGCCCGAGGGCGCCGAGATCAAGGCCTCCTTCGACGCCGAGATCGCCGAGGGCCCGGCGCTGGCGATGGTCGACTCCGACAAGGGCATCACCAACCTGCACGTGCCCTCCGACGTCATCATCGACGCCTCGATGCCGGCCATGATCCGCACCTCCGGCCACATGTGGGGCCCGGACGGCCAGGAGGCCGACACCCTCGCGGTGATCCCGGACTCCTCCTACGCCGGTGTCTACCAGGCCGTGATCGAGGACTGCCGCGCCAACGGCGCCTTCGACCCGTCCACCATGGGCTCGGTCCCGAACGTGGGCCTGATGGCGCAGAAGGCCGAGGAGTACGGCTCCCACGACAAGACCTTCGAGATCGCCACGGCCGGCACGGTCCGCCTGGTCGACGCCGCCGGCAACATCGTGATCGAGCAGCCGGTCGCCGCCGGCGACATCTTCCGCGCCTGCCAGACCAAGGACGCGCCGATCAAGGACTGGGTGAAGCTGGCCGTCACCCGCGCCCGCGCCACCGGCGACCCGGCCGTCTTCTGGCTGGACGAGGGCCGCGCCCACGACGCGCAGCTGATCGCCAAGGTCGAGCAGTACCTGGCGGAGCACGACACCGAGGGCCTGGACATCCGGATCCTCTCCCCGGTCGAGGCCACCAAGCTGTCGGTGGAGCGCATCCGCCGCGGCGAGAACACCATCTCCGTCACCGGCAACGTGCTCCGTGACTACCTGACCGACCTCTTCCCGATCCTGGAGCTGGGCACCAGCGCCAAGATGCTGTCGGTCGTCCCGCTGATGGCGGGCGGCGGCCTGTTCGAGACGGGCGCCGGCGGCTCCGCGCCGAAGCACGTCCAGCAGCTGGTCAAGGAGAACTACCTGCGCTGGGACTCCCTCGGTGAGTTCTTCGCGCTCGTCCCGTCCTTCGAGCAGTACGCCGACTTCACCGGCAACGCCCGCGCCAAGGTGCTGGCCGACACCCTCGACCGCGCCACGGCGACCTTCCTCGACGAGGACAAGTCCCCGACCCGTCGGGTCGGCGGCATCGACAACCGCGGCAGCCACTTCTACCTGTCGCTGTACTGGGCGCAGGAGCTGGCCCGGCAGACCGACGACGCCGACCTGGCCAAGGCGTTCGCGCCGTTCGCCGAGTCGCTCGCCGCCGACGAGCAGAAGATCGTCGACGAGCTGCTCGCCGTCCAGGGCTCCCCGGCCGACATCGGCGGCTACTACCAGCCCGAGAAGGCCAAGGCGGACGCGGTCATGCGCCCCTCGGCCACCTGGAACGCGGCGCTCGCGGCGCTCTGACGCCTCAGGGCTCCCTGGGCACCTCCTGAAGTCTCCGCCCCGGCAGGCACCCCGCCCGCCGGGGCGGAGCCATGTCCGGCCCCGTCACGCGGCCACCGTGGCGGGCGGTGTGTGTCCCGTTCGTGAAGTCTGCATGTCACGCGCGCCGGGTGTCTGGTCCGTCCGGATCCCCTGTGGTTCGCTCAGCGCATGACGGTGCTTGTGAGCCGACGCCACGTGGACTTCGTGCGTGTCACCACCATGGGTTGTCCCGCCGTGAGCTGACGCTCCGGCCCGACCCCGTCCCCCCGTTCTGCCGACGCGTGCCCCTGCGCGCACGCCGTCATGCCTTCCCGCACGAGGAGCAGCACCATGAGCCAGCCCATCGACTCCGTCACCGCCGGTCACACGCCCGAGGAGCCGCCCGCCGGGCCCGACACCTCGGCCTGGTCGTTCGAGACCCGGCAGATCCACGCCGGAGCCGTGCCGGACCCGACCACCGGTGCCCGCGCGACGCCGATCTACCAGACGACGTCGTTCGTGTTCCGTGACACGCAGCACGCCGCCGACCTGTTCTCCCTCGCCGAGCCCGGCAACATCTACACCCGCATCCACAACCCCACCCAGGACGTCTTCGAGCAGCGGATCGCCGCCCTGGAAGGCGGGGTCGCGGCGGTCGCGCTGTCGTCCGGGCAGGCCGCCGAGACGCTGGCCATCCTGACGCTGGCCGGCGCGGGCGACCACATCGTGTCCAGCACGTCCCTGTACGGCGGCACGTACAACCTGTTCCGGCACACGCTGCCGAGGTTCGGCATCGAGGTGTCCTTCGTGGACGACCCGGACGACGCCGAGGCCTGGCGCGCGGCGGTCCGCCCGAACACCAAGGCGCTGTTCGCGGAGACCCTGGGCAACCCGCGCGGCAACGTACTGGACGTCCGCGCGGTCGCGGACGTGGCGCACGCGGCGGGCGTGCCGCTGATCGTGGACAACACGGTCCCGACTCCCTATCTGCTGCGGCCCCTTGAGCACGGCGCGGACATCGTGGTGCACTCGGCGACCAAGTTCCTCGGCGGGCACGGCACGGCGATCGCCGGCGTGGTCGTCGACGGCGGCAGCTTCGACTTCGGCGCGCACTCCGGCCGCTTCCCCGACTTCACCGAGCCCGACCCCAGCTACCACGGCCTGCGGTACTGGCCGGCGCTCGGCCCGGGCGCGTACGCGATCAAGCTGCGGGTGCAGCTGCTGCGCGACCTCGGCCCGGCGCTCTCCCCGCACTCGGCGTTCCTGCTGCTCCAGGGCGTGGAGACACTCAGCCTGCGGCTGGAGCGGCACTCCGCCAACGCCCAGGCGCTGGCCGAATGGCTGGAGCAGCGCGACGAGGTCGCCGCCGTCCACTATCCGGGCCTGCCGTCCAGCCGCTGGTACGAGGCCGGGCAGAAGTACCTGCCGCGCGGCGCCGGCGCGATCGTCTCCTTCGAGCTGCGGGACGGGACCGAGGCGGGCCGGCGGTTCGTGGACGCGGTCGAGCTGTTCAGCCACCTCGCCAACATCGGTGACGTCCGCAGCCTGATCATCCACCCGGCCTCCACCACGCACAGCCAGCTGGACGAGGAGCAGCTGGCGGCGACCGGGACCACACCGGGCCTGGTGCGCCTGTCGGTCGGCATCGAGAACCTCGCCGACCTCAAGGCCGACCTGGAGGCCGGATTCCGCGCCGCCAAGGGTGCGGCGTCCTGAACGCCGTACCGCATCCCGAGGTTCCCCTCTCCCTTCCGCCGGCCGCGGTCTGGCGGAAGGGGGATCCGCCGGGTCACCGGCAGTGGCACGCGGCGGAGAAACCGCTCCCGCTGGAGGCGGGCGGTGAACTCCCCGGCGTACGGCTGGCGTTCGAGACCTGGGGCCGGCCGGCCCCCGATGCCGCGAACGCCGTGCTCGTGCTGCACGCGCTCACCGGTGACAGCCATCTCGCCGGGCCCGCCGGTCCGGGGCACCCGACCCCGGGCTGGTGGGAGGGGCTGGTCGGGCCGGGGCTGGCGCTGGACACCGACCGCTGGTTCGTCGTCGCCCCGAACGTCCTGGGCGGCTGCCGGGGCAGCACCGGGCCCGCCTCGGAGCGGCCCGACGGGCACGGGTGCTGGGGCGGTGCCTTCCCCTTCCTGACCCAGCGCGACCAGGTCGCCGCCGAGGCCGGGCTGGCCGACGCCCTGGGCATCGAGCGGTGGGCGCTGGTCGTCGGCGGCTCGATGGGCGGGATGCGGGCCGTGGAGTGGGCGGTGGCCTACCCGGAGCGGGTCGGGGCCCTGCTGCTGCTCGCCACGACGGCGGCGGCGAGCGCGGAGCAGATCGCCTGGACGGCCACCCAGCTCACCGCGATCCGCACCGACCCCGACTGGCAGGGCGGCGACTACCACGGCACCGGACGCGCCCCGCACACCGGCCTGGGCCTGGCCCGCCGGATCGCCCATGTCACCTACCGCAGCGAACCCGAGCTCGCGATCCGCTTCGGCCGCACCGCACAGCGCACCGAGAACCCCTTCGACGGCGGCCGCTACCAGGTCGAGTCCTACCTCGACCACCATGCCGGCAAGCTGGTACGGCGGTTCGACGCGGGCAGTTACGTGGTGCTGTCGGAGGCGATGAACGCCCATGACGTCGGCCGCGCCCGGGGCGGGGTGCGGGCGGCCCTCGGCCGGGTCACGGCCCGCACCCTGGTGGCGGGCGTGGACTCCGACCGTCTCTATCCCCCGGTCCAGCAGGCCGAGTTGGCGGCGCTGATCCCGTCCGCCGACCGGCTGCGGGTGATCGAGTCGCCGTACGGCCACGACGGCTTCCTGATCGAGACGGAACAGGTGGGCACACTGGTGCGGGAGTTGCTGCGCTGAGAGGACACCGCCGCCGGACCCCGGGAGCTCACCACTCCCGGGGCGCGATCAGCTCCTCGACGTCCGCGTCCTCGAAGCCGTAGGCACGGGCGACGATCCAGAAGTCGCCGGCTATCTCCTCGCGGGCCACGGTCTCGAACTCGCTGCCGGCCGCCTCGAACTCGGCCTCCAGGGCGTTGAACTCCTCGGTCGCCGCGTGGGTGAGGGCGTACAGCGCGGGCAGGCCGGCGGGACGGTCCGCCTCGATGCGCTCGCAGAGCCGGACGAGGATCGCGCGGCCCCGGTCCACCAGGTGATCGGGGAAGTACCCGTCCTTGTACAGCACCGCCAGGAACGCGTGGCCGGTGATCCCGGGATTGCTGATCGGCATGCGGCCGCCCCACTCTCGTCGGTCGTCGATGTGACACCTTGATCCTGCACCCTGCCACTGACAACGCCCGCGGAGCCGCCCGTGTCCCAGCCGTCGTTCGAACTCCTGTCCGGAGCCGCCGGGTCGTCGGTGATCCTGCACGTGCCGCACTCGGCACGGACGATCCCGGCCGGGGTACGGGCCGGGATCGTCCTCGACGACCCCGCGCTGGAGCGGGAGCTGGACCACATCACGGACGCGCACACCGCCGAGCTCGCGGGGGCCGCGGCCGGGCTGGCCGGGGTGACCCCCTGGCGGTTCGTGAACCGGCTGTCGCGGCTGGTGGTGGACCCGGAGCGGTTCCCGGACGAGCGGGAGGAGATGCTCGCCGTCGGGATGGGAGCGGTGTACACGCGGACCACGCACCGGGGTGTGCTCCGCGACGAGTCCGCCGACCCCGGGCCGCTGGTCGAGCGGTACTTCCGGCCGTACGCCCGGGCGATGACGGAGGCCGTCGCCGGGCGGCTGGCGGCGACCGGCCGGGCCGTGGTGATCGACGTGCACTCCTATCCGAGCCGGGCGCTGCCCTACGAGCTGCACGGGGCGGGACCGCGGCCGCCGGTGTGTCTGGGCACGGACGCCTTCCACACCCCGGCCGGGCTGGCCGAGGCGGCCCGCGCGGCCTTCGCGGGGTGCGGGGAGACCGGGCTGGACAGCCCGTTCGGCGGAGCCTATGTGCCGCTGGAGTTCCACGGGACGGACCCGCGGGTCGAGGCGCTGATGGTGGAGATCCGGCGGGACCTCTACATGACCGAGCCCGGCGGTCCGGCGGGCCCGGGAGCGGACCGGCTCGCCGCCGCCCTGGCCGCGCTCGTGGACGCCGCGGGCCGCTGACCCTCCGGCTGGAGCATTCCGGCAGGACACGGGGGGAGGGCCGTACGACCGTGGAGGCATGACCACGGAGACGACCGCGCCCACGACCACGGAGACGGCCGCGCCGGCGGCGACGGAGCCGATCCCGGCCGTCTGCGGGACCGCGCCGCCGGTACGGGACTGGCCCGCGCTGGACCTGGCGGGGACGGACTTCGACCCGGTCCTCGCCGCCCTGATGACGGAGGGTCCGGTGACCCGGATCCGGCTGCCGTACGGCGAGGGCTGGGCTTGGCTCGCCACCCGGTACGAGGACGTCAGGACCGTCACCAACGACCCGCGGTTCAGCCGTGCCGAGGTCACCCGGCGCCAGGTGACCCGGCTGGCCCCGCACTTCAGGCCCCGGCCGGGCTCGCTGGCCTGGGCCGACCAGCCCGACCACAACCGGCTGCGCAAGCCGCTCGCCGGTGCCTTCACGGTCGGCGCGATGAAGCGGCTGCGGCCCCGGGCGCAGGAGATCCTCGACGGACTGGTGGACGGGGTCGTACGGGACGGGCCGCCCGCCGATCTCGTCGCGCGGGTGCTGGAGCCGTTCCCGGTCACCGTGGTCAGCGAGGTGATGGGGGTGCCGGAGGCGGACCGGGACCGGGTGCACGCCTGGACCCGGCAGATCATCTCCACCTCGGGCGGCGTGGAGGCCGCCGAGGCGGCCAAGCAGGGGCTGTACGGGTGGATCACCGAAACGGTGGGTGCGCGTGCCGACGGTCCGGGTGACGACGTGTACTCGCTGCTCGGGACCGCGGTGGCCCGTGGCGAGATCGGCATGGAGGAGGCCGTCGGACTGGCCGGTCCGCTGCAGATCGGCGGCGAGGCGGTCACCCACAACTGCGGGCAGATGCTGTTCCTGACGCTGACGCGGCCGGAGCTGATGGCCCGGATGCGGGACCGGCCGGCGGAGCGCGGGCCGGTCCTGGACGAGCTGTTGCGCTGGATCCCGCACCGCAGCACGGTCGGGCTCGCCCGGATCGCCCTGGAGGACGTCGAGTTGGGCGACGGCACCAAGATCGCGGCCGGCGACCCGGTGTACGTCTCCTACCTGGCGGCCAACCGCGATCCCCGGGTCTTCCCCGGTCCGGACCGCATCGATCCGGACCGCGACCCCAACCCGCACCTCGCCTTCGGCCACGGCACGCACTACTGCACGGGCGCGGTCCTGGCCCGGCTCCAGACCGAACTCCTGGTCGACACGCTCCTCGACCGGCTGCCGGGGCTGCGCCTCACGGTGCCCGCCGAGGGGGTGGAATGGCGCCGCAGGACGATGATCCGGGGGCCGCTGACACTGCCCGTCACCTGGTGACCGGCGGCCGGACCGGGACCGGACCACCGGGGCCGTCCCACCGGCCGTCCGGCCTGTCCACGACCGTACGAAGCGCGGCGGCCAGGAGTCCGGGCGAGGGTCCCGGACCGGCGGCGGGGCTTGCTCCTGCCGGTCCGGGGCGCGGCCAAGTGTGCGGGCCCCGCCGGACCGGGGTGCGGGCGCCGCCGGTCGGGGGTGCGGGCGCGGCCGGTCGGGGGTGCGGGCGCGGCCTCAGGCCCGCAGCCACTCCGTCACGATCACGTCCCGGCCCGTCCGCAGCCGGAGCGCGAACGGACCGGTGGGCGGCGTGTCACTGGCGAAGCGGCCCATGCCGTCGACGGTGAGCGGGCGGGCCGCCGCCGGACCGCCGAGCACCTCGATCCGCGCCGTCTGCGGGGGCAGCAGCTGGCCGAGCAGCCCGTCGCCGGTGACCTCGACGTCCACGGTCAGCGCGCCCGCCTGGAAGGTCAGCATCCGGGGCGGGTCCTCGACGCCTCTGACGGGGATGGCGTCGACCAGGGAGTCGAAGGTCAGCTCGGCGACCCGGGCCTCCAGGTCGTGCAGCACGTAGGCGTCCATGGCCAGTTGGAGCAGCTCGGCCGGGAGCGGGTCGAGCACGGCGGCGGCGCCGCGCAGTTCCTGCTCCAGGAGGTCCGCGTCGAACCCGTCGGCGCCCTCGGCGGTCGCGTCGAGGCCGTCGTCGGGCGGGAAGTCGTCGTCGCTCATACCGCACCCCTCGCGTCGAGCCGGGCCCGCAGCCGGCGCAGACAGCGCTGGCGCAGCGGGCCGATACTGCCCACGGCGATGCCCAGCGCGGCGGACACCTCGACATAGCTGGGCGGCGGCGAGGCCATCAGGACACGCAGCAACTGCCTGCACCGGTCCCCGAGTTCCTCGAACTCCTGCCACAGCATGCGGATCCGCCGGGCCTCGTCGGCCTGGTCCTCCGCGTCGATCAGGGACTGCTCGGGCGTACGGTCCTCGCTGATCCGGTCCAGGACCTGGGGATCGTCGGTCGGCAGCAGCCTGGTCAGTCCCCGGATCACCTTCAGGCACTCGTTGCGTGCCGTGCTGGCCAGCCAGGAGCCCGCCTTGTCCGGCTCCCGGATCCGGCCCAGGTGCTGGGCGAACCGGAACCACACGGTCTGGTAGACCTCGTGCCCGTCGGCGTCGGAGAGCCGGTGTGCGCGCACCACGGACCACACCAGCGGGCTCAGCCCTTCCACGAGCGCCTTCCAGGCCGCCGCGTCGCCGTCGACGGCGGACTGGACCAGCGCGCCGACCTCTGCTCGGTCCACGGTCCCACCCCTCGTGTACGGCAAGTCATCGTACGCCGTGGAGGGGAGTGTTCCGGAACTCAGGCCGTCGTAGCCAGTCCCACGACCGGGACCGGCTGCCAGCTCGCCGGGCGGAGCGCCGGTACAGGGGTGCCGCGCACCTCGGCGTACTCCGAGATGTCCGCCAGGAGCCGACTGCCCGCCGTGCGCGGGTCGGGCTCCTGGTGCGTGGTCATCCGGTCGGCGACGAGGCCGGCCACGATGGGGGTGGCGAACGATGTTCCGCTCCACTGTGCGAACCCTTCGAACATCACTTGGTCCGGTTTGCCGGGGCCGGTCGTCCCGGTGTCGGTCAACACGCCGGTGTGGCGCGGGTACTGGCAGGTGCAGGCGTAGGTGAAGCCGAACCGGCAGGCGTCATAGGTGGTGTGCTGGTACACGTACGGCACGGGTGCGTCGAAGCCGGCCAGGGCGCCGATGAGCTGCTCGCCGGGGGCGTAGACCTTGACCCAGCCGCCGTGGTTGGTGAAGCAGGCGCCGTACTCGCCGTCGCTGCGCAGCGCGCCGACCGAGAGGACCGTGTTCTCGTAGCCGGGCAGACCGGCGCAGGCGGCGGGCCAGAAGGAGGTGGCGCTGCCGTTGTTGCCGGCGGCGGCGACCAGCAGGGTGGACTGGTCGCGCAGGGCGTCCATGAAGGCCTCGACGGCGAGCAGTCCGTCGGCGCTGCCGTTGGAGGTGCCGGCGGAGAGGCTGATGACGTCAGGCCAGCCGTGCTCGTCGACCGCCTCGAAGAGCCTGGCCCCGAAGTCGGACTCCAGGATGGCGCCCGCGTCGTTCAGGGTGTTGGTGACGGTGATGTCGGTGTTGGGCGCGAGGGCGGCGATCAGCCCGGCGATGAACGTGCCGTGGCCGACGTACTGCTGCAGGACGCCGTCGGCGTCGGTCTCGGCGAGCTGCGGATCGCCCTGGACCCGGTCGAGGAGCGGGTAGGAGCGGTAGTCGTGCACCAGACCGGTGTCCATCACCAGGACGCTGACGGCGGTGTCCGGGTCGTGACTCCCGGCCACGGGACGTGGGTTGGGGGTCTGGGTGAGCAGGGCGGGCAGCGGTTCGCAGGGGTTGCAGGCGTTGGCGTTGCCCGTGGTGGACACGACGTGGTTACGGCTGACCAGGCGGCGGCCGGCGCGGCCCTCGGCCTCCCGCAGGGCGCGCAGCGCGTGGCCGACGGCGAGGTCGCCGGTGCGGTCGCCGTGGTCGGGGTCGCCCACCCGGATACGGGTGACGCCGGTGCGGCCGGTCTCCGGTCCCGCCCTGCGCACCTGGTCGGCGATGAGCCCGTCGGTGGCGGTGAAGTGCGCGCGCACGGTGTCCTCGACGACCCGTGCCTCCGCGCCGGCGCGGGCGAGGACGACGCCCTTCTCGTAGAGGAACTCGGCTGCGTCGTCCGGTCCCATCGCCAGTGGTACGTCCGGCATGGAACGCTGGATCTGATCGAACTGCTCATGGAATCGCTGCGGTGCCATGGCCTGTCCCTCCCCCGGAAACGGCGTTCTTCAGTCAGAGTCGCCAGGCCGCCGCTTGATACAGCGTCAAACCTGTGGGGCATGTATGCCCAGGCCACTACCATCCGAGGGGTGACTGCGCGAAGCGATTCGGTTACGGAACTCCTGCCGATGGTGTTCGCCGCCCCCGGCGAGGCCCTGGCGCGGGCGGAGCGCGTCCTGCGGTCCGATCCGTCACCGCTGGAGGCGTCCGTCGCGCACCAGGTCATCGGCATCTGGCAGCGCGACTTCGGGGACCTCGGGGTCGCCCTGGACCATCTGCGGCAGGCCAGGGACCGGGCGGCCCGCGCGGACTCGGCGGAGCGGGAGGCGGACGTCCTGGGCACCCTCGGGGTCGCGTTGGTGCACGCGGGGCGCACCCGGCAGGGCCTGGCCGCGTTCGAGCGCGGGGTGGCCCGGGGCAACGGGCACACCCGGGCCCGGGTGCTGTACCGGCGGGCGTACGTCTGGTGGGTGCTGGGCCGGCACAAGGAGGCCCTGGAGGACCTGCGGCGCGCGATACCGGTGCTGCGGCAGGCCGGTGACGTCATCTGGACCGCGCGGGCGCTGAGCGTGCGGGCCACCGTGCATCTGGCGATGGGCGCGGTGGACCGGGCGGACGCGGACTTCACGGCGGCGGAGCTGCTGTGGGAGACCACGGGCCAGGAGCACGACAAGGCGGTCGCGGTGGAGAACCGGGGTCTGGCCGCGTACCGGTCCGGCGACATCCCGGCGGCGCTGCGGCTGCTGGCCGCGGCCAAGGAGCGCTACGACGAGCTGGGCACGCCGCCGTTCATGCTGTACATCGCGCGCTGCGACGTGCTGATGGCCGCCGGTCTCGCCCCGGAGGCGCTGGCCGAGGCGGACACGGCGATCGCGACCCTGGACCGGATCGGCGGGCAGTCCACCCGCAAGGCCGAACTGCTGCTGACCGCCGCCCGTTGCGCGTTGTCGACCGGGGACGCGCAGACCGCGGTCGCCCGCGCCGCCGTGGCCGTACGGCTGTTCTCGGGGCAGCGGCGGAGCTGGTGGGAGACGCATGCGCGGCTGGTGCTGATCGAGGCGCGGGTGGCGGGCGGGGCCGCGTCGGGGCGGCTGGTGCAGGACGCGGCGGCGGTCGCCGACCAACTGGCCTCCTTCGGCGCGCCTGCCGCGTCGGAGGCCTCGCTGCTCGCCGGGCGGATCGCGCTGGCGCTGGGCTGGACGGCGGACGCGGAACGGCATCTCGGGGTGGCCGCGCGCGGCAGGCACGTCGGTCCGCCGCTGGCCCGGATGACGGGCTGGGCGGCACAGGCGCTGCGGGCTCGGGCGGCCGGTTCGGGCCGGGGTGTCCTGGAGGCGTGCCGGCGCGGCCTCGACGTCCTGGACGACCACCGGATGACGCTGGGCGCCTCGGAGCTGCGGGCCCGGGCCACCGCGCAGGGCGCCGAACTCGCCGCGCTGGCCCAGCAGGCGAGCCTCGCGCACGGCGGCCCGCGCCGGCTGCTGGAGTGGAGCGAGCGGCTGCGGGCCACGGTCCTGGCCGCTCCTCCGACCCGGCCGCCCGCGGACCCGGCGCTGCTCGCCTCGCTCACCGCGTTCCGGGAGATCGCCTCGCGCGCGGAGGAGGCGCGCCGGGAGGGCCGTCCGGTGCCCGCCCTGGAGCGTGAACAGCGGCGCCTGGAACGGGAGATCCGCGCCCGCACCCACCACACCCGGGGTGCGGCCCCCGGTGGCGGCGACCGCTTCGACCCGGCCCGGCTGCTGGACCGGCTCGGCGACGCCCGGCTGGTCGAACTCACGGTCCTGGACGGCCGGGTGCACATCCTGCTGTGCGGACAGGGCCGGGTACGGCGGTTCGCGGGCGGCGCGCTGGCGGAGGCCGTCGCCGAGGCGGAGCACGTCCAGGCGGGACTGCGCCGGCTCGCGCACCCGGGGGCGGAGGCGCGGCTGCCGGTGGTGGAGGCGGCCGGGAAGCGGCTGGAGGAGCTGCTGCTGGGCGCGGCGGCGAGCCGGCTCGGCTCCGGTCCGGTGGTGATCGTCCCGCCGGGCACGCTGCACCGGGTGCCCTGGGCCCTGCTTCCGTCCCTCCGGGAGCGGGTGCTCAGCGTGTCGCCGTCGGCGGGGAGCTGGCTGCGGGCCCGGGAGACCGAGCCGCCGCCGGGCGGCCGTCATGTGCTGGTCCGGGGACCGGGGCTGGCGACCGGGGGTGCGGAGGTGCCCGAGGTGGCGGGCCAGTACGCGACGGCGCGGATCCTGGAGCACGAGGGCGCGCAAGTGCCCCGCGTACTGGAGGAGTTGGACGGATCCGCACTGGCCCACATCGCCGCGCACGGTACGTTCCGGGCGGACAGTCCGCTCTTCTCCTCGTTGCGGATGACCGACGGCCCGCTGATCGTGCACGACTTCGAGCGCCTCGCCCGCAGCCCCTACCGGATCATCCTCTCCAGCTGCGACACGGCCCGCCTCGCCTCGGTGGGCGCCGATGAACTCCTCGGCCTGGTCACGGCGTTGCTGCCACTGGGCACGGCCGGGGTGGTGGCGAGCAGTGCGCCGGTCAACGACGCGGCCGTGGTCCCGCTGATGCTGGCCCTGCACAAGGGCCTGGGCGCCGGACTGTCGCTGGCGGAGTCCCTGCGCGACGCCCGCGCCGCCCTCCCCGGCGACGCCCTCCACCAGGCGACGGGCTGGGCGTTCGCGGCGTTCGGAGCGGCCTGAGCACCCCGAAGGGGCGCGGGGAACTGCGCGACCAGCCACGACGGCGCGGCACTCGGCACATGACGTATCACGGCGCTTGCAGCGGAGCGCTCACGCCGTCTGCCGGTCCGGCTGTTCCGTCAGCCAGGGCAGGGCCGCCCGGTCGCTCGCGCCGAGGCGGGTGTACGCGCTGTAGAGGTGGTTGCCCACCGTCCGCACGGACAGGGTCAGTTGCTCGGCGATCTGCCGGTTGCTGAGGCCGGTGGCGGCGAGGGTGACGATCTGGCGCTGGCGGGCGGTGAGTTCACCGAGGACCAGGCCGGACAGGGCCGGGGTGCGGGCGCCCTGGCAGCGGCGGGCGAGGGCGACCGCGCGGGTGCGGGACATCCGCGCGGCGCGCGGGTCGCGGTGGGCGCGGACGGCCTGGGCATGGGCCTCCGCCGCGAACAGCAGCAGACCGCGCTCCGCGAGTGCCTCGGCCGCCCGGTCGAGGGCCGGCCCGTCGCCGCGGGCGAGGGCCCGCGCGTGCCGGGCGAGCACGCCGTCCAGCCGCCCCGCGGCCCCCACCGCCGCTTCGGGCTCCCCCAGCCGTACGGTGCCGTAGTGCGCGAGACCCCCGTCCCCGCGCACTACGGCACCTTCCCCCGAGTCGGCGGCGGCCAGGGCGAGTTCGGTACCGCAGGAGACGTCGCCCGGCGTCGTCCGCAGTCCCTCCCTCGCCCATGCCGCCGCCTCTCGCAGCTCCCCCCGAAGCCGCGAGTACCGGGCACGCACGGCCGCGTACCCGGCTGGTACGGGCAGGTCTCCCGACGCCAGCCACTCCCCCACCGGGGCCGGCACCTCCCGTACGTCCAACTGCTCGATGAGCTGTTCCAGTTGCTTCTGCTCGTCCTTCAGCGCGGGCTCGCACCGGTCGGCGGTGCGGGCCAGCCGCCGGGCCCGCAGCCGCCCTGCCGAGGCCCGCAGCGCGGGGCCGTGCAGGGGGTGGACGAGGCGGACCGCTCCTCGCTCGTCGACGTGGATCAGGTTGTCGGCCTCCAGCCGTTCGAGTACGGCCAGGTCCAGGCCGTCGTCCAGGTGGAGCGGCAACGGCTCGGCGAGGGCGAGGCGTTCGAGGGTGTCGCGCTCTTCGGGGCCCCGCCCGTCCCGCAGCGGTGCGATGCGGTCCCGTACGGTCGGGGTGAGCGGCAGCGGGCCGCGCCAGGCCCGTTCAGCGGTGCCCGGGACCCGGGTCAGCGCGCCGGACTCGCGCAGCGCGCCGAGCAGGTCGCGCAGCAGTCGCAGATCACCCCGGCACACCTGGTGCAGCCGGCGCACGGTGAGCGGTTCCAGGCCGTCGCCGGCCAGCAGTCGGGCCGTCTCGTCGTACGGCAGCGGTTCCAGGGCGAGGTGGGTGAGGAGTTCCCCGGTCCACAGCCGGGAGACCGCTCCGGGGACGGCTGCCGGGTCGGCGGCGGCCACCACGAGGCGCGGGCGGCCGTGCACGGCGAGCTGGTGGACGAGGGCGGCCGAGGCCTCGTCGAGATGGTGGGCGTCGTCGACGACCAGGAGCCGCACCCCCGACAGGTGCCGGACCGCGCCGGGCAGCGAGGCCCGGTCGGAGAGCAGGTGCGCGAACGCCGCGAACGGAAGGGCGCTGGTCTCGGGGGTGCCGGTCACCCGGACGCAGTCGGTGCCCCGGACGGCCTCGGTGATCAGCCGGGTCTTTCCGATGCCGGCCGGGCCGGTCACGACGACACCCTGCCGGCCGGCCACCGACGACCGCCTGACCAGCTCCAGTTCGTCCGCCCGGCCGGTGAACGGCCAGGGCAGTTCGAGGGTTCGCGCGTCCCGTTCGTAAGTCGTCACGTGAGTATGAGTCGCGTTACTCAGCTCTGATACAGGGGGACTTGAGTAGCTTCCGACTCAGGTGCCCGGCCGGGTCGAACGGCAGTCTGGGCGCATGACCCGACGCTACTGCTCGCTTCCGCGGCAGTCGGCCCCGGAGTTCGCACCGGGACTGGCCGCCGAGCGGCTCGGCGCGCTCGTCGGCGGGCGGCGGATGTGGGTCAACGGCACGACCTTGCACTACTACTTCTTCGACGCCGACACCGACGCCTCGGTGATCCCGGTCCCGGGGACCGCGGAGACCCGCCGGGTGCCGTGGGCCGGTGCCAAGGAGCAGCGGGACGTGGTGCGCGAGTGCTTCCGGGAGTGGCAGGACCTGGGCATCGGGGTGGTGTTCGCCGAGGTCCCCGACCGGTGCGAGGCGGAGCTGCGGATCGGCTTCCAGCAGGGAGACGGATCCTGGTCGGCGGTGGGCCGGGACGCGCTCTCGGTCGGCCTGGGCGAGCGCACGATGAACCTGGGCTGGGACCTGACGGAACCCGACGGGCGCTGGACGGCCCTGCACGAGATCGGGCACGCGCTCGGCATGCGGCACGAGCACCAGAGCCCGTTCGCGGGCGTCCACTGGGACGACGAGGCGGTCTACGCCGACCTCGCCGGACCGCCGAACCACTGGAGCCGGGACCGCACGGACCTCAACATCCTGCGCAGGCTGGACCCGTCGGAGGCCAACGGTGCGGTGTGGGACCCGCGGTCCGTGATGCAGTACCCCTTCGGTCCGGGGCTGATCCTGGAGCCGGAGCACTATCACAACGGTCTTCACCCGCCGGGGTCGCTGTCCCCGGCCGACAAGGAGTTCGTGCTCCGCTGGTATCCGCCGGCCGGGCCGCCGGCGGCGCTGGTGCCGTTCCGCTCGGCGCCGCTCGGTCTGGGCCCCGGCGAGCAGGCCGACTTCGCCGTGGAGCCGCCGGAGACCCGCGTCTACAACGTGGGCACCTTCGGGGAGAGCGACTCCGTCGTCGTGGTCTTCGAGGAGCGTGACGGGGAACCGCGCTACCTCGCCGGCCACGACGACGGAGGCACCCCGCACAACACCGGGATCAGGGTCCGGCTCGTCAAGGGCCGCCGCTACTTCGTCCGCGTCCGTCTCCACTCGGCATGGGGATCCGGGGAGACAGCGGTCATGTGCTGGTGACAGCACGGCCGCGACGCGGAGGTCGGACGACCACTGTCCGGCACCGGGGGAAGAGGTCGTGGCACGTAGCCTTCGGGGGAGGGATACGTGCCACGACCACGCCGGAGACGCCGGAACACCTGCCCGGGGGCGCGGGGAACCGCGCGACCGGCCACGACGCACCCGCACCCGGCGGCGGGCCGTTCCGGTGGCTCGCGAACCGGACGTCTCACTTGCCGGTCAACGGCGTCCCACATTGCGGACCCTGCTTGCGCGGGACGCGGGAGCTGCGGTTATGGTTTCGGCCATCTACGCGGGAGCCCCTCCCCGACCGGGCTGAGAGGGCGTCTGGGATCCGTGTGCCGCTCCGGCGGGCACGGTCCCCATGGGGACGCCGACCGCACCAGCAGCGCTTTGCGCCCCGCGTAGGAGTCCACGTGTCCACAGCAGTCGAGCCGCAGCCCACGGTGGAGCACCACGCTGCCCGCTCCTGTTGTCGTCGCACGTGCTGTCGCCGGTCCCGCTGACCGCGACCTCCCCCGCCTTCCGCACCCCGCTCGTCCTCGCGCCCCCGCGCACACTGCCTCCGGAGTACCCCCATGCCGCATATACGGGTCATGCTCGACTATTTCCACCCATGGCCCAATTCTGCCGGTCTGTACGTCGCCCGTGCCCGACGCTGGTACGCGGCGGCCGGTCTGGACGTCGAACTGGTGGTGCAGGATCCGGGGCGTGGGGACACGCTGGAGTATCTGGCCCGAGGCGAGGTGGACTTCGGGATCTTTCCGCCCAACCGCCTGCTCGCCCGGCGCGCGGCGCTCGGTCAGCCGCTGGTCGCGGTCGCCGCGGTCAACCACCGGGGACTGGAGGCGATCCAGACCACCACCTCGACCGGCATCATCCGCCCCCGCGACCTGGCCGGCCGGCGTCTCGCCTACAACCCGACCCCGCGCGGGCGGGCCATGGTCCGTCATCTGGTGGCGGCGGACGGCGGCGACCCCGACGCGGTGGTCACGGTCGACGCGGGCAGCCGCGAGCTGACGGTGGACGACATCGAGGCGGGCGAGGCGGACGCGACCTTCGGCAACTACTGGTCCTGGGACGCCCTGCGCGGCGACCTGCCCGAGGACAGCCGGCTGACCTGGCCGGTCGACGAGATAGGCGCGCCCCGCTACCACAGCTACCTGCTGGGTACGAGCGAGCGGCTGCGCGACGAACAGCCGTCCCTGGTGCGGGACTTCCTGACCGTGACGGCCCGTGGATACGCCACCGCGGCCGGGCGGCCCGAGGCCACCCTGGAGATGCTGGAGCGGGTCATCCCGTACTTCCCGCGGCCGCTCATCGCCCGCTCCCTCGCCCTGATCGCGCCGACGTGGACGGACCCGCAGGGCCGTTGGGGCGTGATCGACGAGGGCCGGATGGGTCCCTACGCGCACTGGCTCGCCGAGAACGGCGCCATCGCGCACGACCACGGCTGGCAGCGGTCCTTCACCAACAGCCTGCTGGACGTGGCCGCATGACCCTGCTCACCCGGCGGCTCGCCGTCGACTTCAAGCGGGTGGACAGCGCGCTGTGTCGGGCCTGACCGCTCCGCACCGCCGCCCGGCTCCGTTCCCCCGCAAGAAGGACCCTCCACCATGCTCCGCCGCACCGCGCTGTCGGCCCTCGCCGCCCTGACACTGCTCGCCGTCACCACAGCCTGCTCGGCCGACGCCGACTCCACGGCCGCCGCCGAGGACGGCACCACCACGGTCACCCTGGCCCTGGACTGGACCCCGAACACCAACCACACCGGCATCTACGTCGCCCAGGCCAAGGGCTGGTTCAAGGACGCCGGGATCGACCTGAAGATCGTCCCCTACGGCTCGACCGCGCCCGAGACGCTGATCGCGAGCCACAAGGCCGACTTCGGCATCTCCTACCAGGAGGGCGTCACCACGGCCCGCGCGGCCGGCCAGGACATCACCTCCGTCTACGCGGTCACCCAGAAGACGGACGTGACGGTGTCCGTGCGCGCCGACCGCACCGACATCACCTCGCCCAAGGACCTCGACGGCAGGACGTACGCCGGGTTCGGCGCCCCCTACGAGAAGCCGCTGCTGCAGAAGGTGATCAGGAACGCGGGCGGCACCGGCGACTTCAGGCAGGTCACCCTCAACACCTCGGCGTACGCGGCGCTGTACGCCGGCAAGGCGGACTTCGCGATGCCGATGCCGACCTGGGAGGGACTGGAGGCGAAGCTCAGCGGGAAGCCGCTGAAGGACTTCCAGCTCTCCGACTACGGCTTCCCGGCGATCTACTCCACACTGATCGCGTCCTCCGACCGGTTCCTGAAGAAGAACCCGGCGGTGGCACGGAAGTTCCTCGCGGCCGTCGACAAGGGCTACCGCTACGCGGCCGCCAACCCCGACCGGGCCGCCGGTCTCCTCATCGCCGCCAACAAGAGCGTGCTCACCAATACCAAGCTGGTCAAGGAGAGTTCGCGGCTGCTGGCCAAGGAGTACTACAAGGGCACGGACGGCTCGATCGGCACCCAGAGCGCGGCCCGCTGGAAGGCCTTCGCCGACTTCGAGTACGGCGCCGGGCTGCTCGTCGACGCGAACGGCAGGAAGCTGACCAAGGCGCCGGACACCTCGGCGTTCTTCACCAACACCTACCTCCCGGCCGCCAGGTGAGGCCCGTGCTGCGGTCGTTGTGGCCGCCCCTGCTGGTGCTGGCCGTGGTCGTCGGCGGCTGGCAGCTGTACGTGACGACGGCCGGCGTCGACCCGACCACGCTGCCCTCCCCCGCCCGGGTGGCCGAGCAGGGCTGGCTGAACCGCCGGGACCTGTGGGACCAGACACTGCCCACGCTCCAGGAGACACTGCTCGGCTTCGCGCTGTCGTTCGCGGCGGCCTGGCTGGTGGCGGTGGTGCTGGACTTCTCCGCCGCCGCCCGCCGGGGCCTGTACCCGCTCCTTGTCGCCTCGCAGACGATCCCGGTCGTCGCCGTGGCGCCCCTGCTGATCATCTGGTTCGGGTTCGGGCTGCTGCCCAAGATGCTGGTGGTGACGCTGACGACGTTCTTCCCGCTGGCCGCCAACCTGGCCGCCGGGTTCGCGGCGACCGACCGGGAGGCGATGCGGCTGCTGCGCTCGCTCGGCGCCGGGCGGTGGCGGGCGTTCCGGCTGGTGCGGGTGCCGAGCGCGATGCCGTACTTCTTCGCCGGGCTCCGGGTGAGCATCACCTATGCCGTGGTCGGCGCGGTGTTCGCCGAGTACGCGGGCGCCGAGTCGGGGCTCGGGATCTACCTGCAGGCGCAGAAGAGCGCGTTCCGCACCGACCTCGTCTTCGCGGCGGTGGCCGTGACCGCCGCGCTGAGCATCGCCCTGTTCGGGGCGACCTGTCTGCTGCAGCGGCTGGTGCTGCCCTGGGAGCGGAAGGAGCGGCGGTCATGAGCGGTCTCGCCGTCGAGCGGGTGAGCAAGTCGTTCGGGGACCTCGACGTCCTGCGCGATCTCGAACTCATAGTGGAGCCGGGTGAGTTCGCCGCCGTCATCGGACCCAGCGGCAGCGGCAAGAGCACCCTGTTCAACCTGGTGTCCGGGCTGGACCGGCCGACCTCCGGACGGGTGCTGGTGGAGGGCGAGCCGGCCGGGGTGGCGTCCGGCAAGGTCGCCTACATGCCGCAGAAGGACCTGCTGTTCCCGTGGCGGACGGTCCTCGACAACACCGCGCTGGGCCTGGAGGCACAGGGGGTGCGGAAGAAGGAGGCGCGGGCACGGGCCGACGCGCTGTTCGCCGACTTCGGCCTGGACGGCTTCCAGCAGGCGTATCCCTCGCAGCTCAGCGGAGGCATGCGGCAGCGGGCCGCGCTGCTGCGCACGGTGGTCCTGGAGCGGCCGGTGCTGCTGCTCGACGAGCCGTTCGGCGCGCTGGACTCGCTGACCCGCACCGAGATGCAGCTGTGGCTGGCCGGCATGTGGCAGCGGCACCGCTGGACGGTCGTCCTGGTCACCCATGACATCCGGGAGTCGGTCCTGCTCGCCGACACCGTCCACGTCCTGTCCCCGCGCCCGGCCACCGTGGTGGACCGGGTCGAGGTCCCCCTGCCCCGGCCGCGTGGCGCCGACGACTTCACGGCACCGCAGTTCGCGGCCACGGAACGCCGGATCCTGGACTCCCTGCGCGGCACGGCGGCGGTGGGGGCGGCGTGAGCGCGCATCTGGCCCACGGCCTGGGCAGCGAGCCGGTGGAGCCGGACTGGCCGCCGCTGACCGACGCCGAGGTCACGGCCGTGACCGGCCCGGCCCGGGTGGTGTGGCGCAGTCCGCGCCCGCTGTCCGCGGCGGCCGTCGTGGTACGGGAGGAGCGGCGGCTGTTCGTGAAACGGCACCACGTCACCGTCCGCACCCCGCGGGGCCTGGCGGAGGAGCACGCCTTCCTGCGTCATCTGCGGGAGCGCGGGGCGCCCGTGGTGGAGGTCCTGGACCTGGTGGAGCGCGGCGAGTGGACCTACGAGGTCCACTCGGCCGGGACCGGCAGGGACCTGTACCGGGACGCGCTGTCCTGGTCGCCGTTCCTCGGTACGGCGCATGCCCGGTCGGCGGGCGAGGCGCTGGCCCGGCTGCACCTGGCGGCGGCGGACTTCGCCGCTCCGCGCCGCGCACCGCAGCCGCTGGTCGCCTCCTTCACCGTCTTCGCGGCCCCGGACCCCTGGGCCGCGCTGGACACGTACCTGTCCGAACGACCGCGGCTGGCAACGGCGTTGGCGGACCTCCCCTGGCGCGAGGACACCCGCCGCGTGCTGCTGCCGCACCATGAGCGGCTGGCTCCGCACCTCCCGGCGCTCGGTCCCCTGTGGACCCACAACGACTGGCACGCCTCCAACCTCCTCTGGGACGAGGACGGCGAGGTCGCCACCGTGCTGGACTTCGGCATGAGCGACCGCACCACCGCCGTGCACGACCTGGCCACGGCGCTGGAGCGGAACACCGTGCAGTGGCTGGACCCCGGCCGTCCGGTGCAGGAGGAACACGCGATCGCGCTGCTCCGGGGCTATCAGTCGGTACGCCCGCTCACCGCGGCCGAGTCGAAGGCGCTGCCCGCCCTTCTCCCGCTGGTCCACGCCGAGTTCGCCCTGTCCGAGTTGGACTACTTCCATGGCGTCACCCGGTCACCGGCCAACGCCCGGCTGGCGTACGAGTACTACGTCGGCCATGCCGAGTGGTTCGCGGGACCGGCGGGCCACCGGCTGCTGGAGCTGGTGGCCGCCCAGGTATGAGCCTCAGCGCCGACGCCACTCCTGCGCGAGGAGTTCGTACGACCGGACCCGGTCGGCCTGGTCGTGGGTGATCGTCGTGATGAGCAACTCGTCGGCGCCGGTGGCCTCCTGGAGCTGTTCCAGGCGGTCGGCGACATGCCGCGGGCTGCCCACGAACTGGGTGTCGAGGCGGTCCTGGACCAGTTCCCGGTCCTCGTCCGTCCAGACGTGCGCCCGGGCCTCCTCGGGGGTCGGGAAGGGGATGGCCCCCTCGGCGGTACGGATGCTGCGGACCCAGGCACCGTAGCCGGTGGCGAGTTCACGGGCGGTGGCGTCGTCCTCGGCGACCACGACGTCGGCGGACACGCTGACGTACGGCTTGTCGAGGACGTCCGAGGGCTGGAAGCTCGCGCGGTAGCCGTCCACGGCCTCCAGCACGGTGGCCGGGCTGACGTGGTAGTTGGCGGCGAACCGCAGGCCTCGCTCACCCGCGACCCGAGCGCTCTCGCCGCCGCTGCTGCCGAGGATCCACACCTCGACCTCGGCGCCCTCGCCGGGAACGACATGGGCCTCGACGCCGTCCTCGGTGCGGTAGGTCCCGGCCAGCAACGCGAGGATGTCGTCGATCTGTTCGGCGTAGTCCTGGGACTCGGCGTTCGGCAGCAGGAGCAGCTTGCGATGGAGCGCGAGCCGCGGGGAGCCGAGCAGCCGGGCGAAGGAGAACCGGGGCGGGACGACCAGTCCGTTGGGTGCCCGGCCGTCGATCACCGGAGTCGCGGTCGGCGTGGCCGCCTTCTCCCCGGGCGGGCGGCCCCCGGAGCGGCCCAGGCCCAGGTCGAGGCGGCCCGGGTGGAGGGCGTCGAGGAGGCCGAACTCCTCGACCGTGGACAGCGCGGTGCGGTGTCCGAGCTGTACGGCACCGGAGCCGAGCCGGATCGTGGAGGTCGCGGCGGCGGTGGCCGCCAGGACCACCGCGGGGGAGGTGCCGGCCACCCCCGGGTTGAGGTGGTGCTCGGCGAACCAGTACCGGGCGTAGCCGAACTCCTCGGTGCGCTGGGCGAGTTCGACGGAGTTGCGCAGGGCGTCGGCGGCGGTGGCACCGCTCGGCACCGGCACCAGGTCGAGGACACCGAGCGGGATGTCAGACATGTGGGGGCTCCTCGGCGGCCGGGTGTACGGGTGCCCACGGGAACGGCGGGTCGGGGATGTCCTTGCGCAGCACCGGGGCCACCGCCGACTGGAAGAGCTCCAGCGAGTCGCGGTGCTGGGTGTCCGTCAGTCCGCCGGCGTCGGCGTGCAGGTGCAGGACCGTGTGCCCCAACTGCTCGTGGTAGCGGTGCACTTTCTCGATGACCTGCTGCGGGCTGCCGATCAGCGCCGAGCTGCGCGCCACGAAGTCCTCCAGGGTCTCGAAGACGACCGGCAGTCCGGCCCGGCGGAAGAAGGCCAGGTTCGCCTCGAACACCGGGCGGTAGGCGGCCAGTGCCTGCTGGGTGGTGGGCGCCACCAGGAGGCCCGCGGTACCCGCGCCTATCGCGATGTCCGCCGGGTCGTGGCCGAAGTACTCCCAGCGTTCCCGGTAGTGGCGGATCAGCTCGGCGTACGGCTCGACGGGGTTGGTGACGTTCGCGGAGAACAGCGGGTCGCCGTAGCGGGCCGCGAGGTCGACGGACTCCTTGCTGGTGGCGCTGCCGTGCCAGACGCGGACCGGCCGCTGGTAGGGGCGTGGCCAGACCTCGGCGTCCGTCAGCTCCGGCCTGAACCGGGTCCTCGCCGTCACCCTGTCCTGCCGCCACAGCTGCCGGAACACCTGGTAGCTCTCGGCGTTGCGGTCCCACTGGTCCTCGGGCGTGACCTGGAACAGCTCCCGCTGGGCGGTGCCGTTGCCCTTGCCGATGATCAGGTCGAGGCGGCCCTCGGAGAGATGGTCGAGGGTCGCGTAGTCCTCGTACGCCCGGACGGGGTCCAGCAGGCTCAGCGTGGTCACCGCGGTGAACAGCCGGATCCGCCGGGTGAGCGCGGCGACATGGCTGAGCACCACGGTGGGCGCGGAGGAGATGAACGGGCGCTCGTGCCGCTCCCCCACCCCGAAGCCGTCGAAGCCCAGCTCCTCGGCGAGCACGGCGTTGTCGAGGACCTCACGGAACCGGTCATGGGTGGACTTCTGTCTCCCCGTGACCGGATCCGGCCGGTGCACGATCAGGGTGATCGCCAGGAATCTCACGACGCCACCCGCTCGCTCCGCTTCTCGTCCGGGTGGGCCAGGCCCAGGTGGTCGCGCAGGGTGGTGCCCTCGTACTCGGTGCGGAAGACGCCCCGCTCCTGGAGGAGCGGGACGACCGTGTCGGCGAAGGTGTCGAGGCCGCCGGGGGTGATGTGCGGGACCAGGATGAACCCGTCGGAGACGTCGGCCTGCACGAAGTCGTCGATGGTGCGGGCGACGGTGGCCGGGGAGCCGACGAAGGTCTGCCGGTTGCCGGTGTTGATCACCAGGTCGCGGATGGACCACTTGTTGGCCTCGGCGAGCTCGCGCCACTCGCGGGCGATGGCGATCGGGTCGCGGTACATCCTGACCTGGGCACGCCCGCGGGAGATGTGCTCCTCGCTCACCAGCGGGTCGACGTCGGGCAGCGGCCCCTCCGGGTCGTACGACGACAGGTCCCGGTTCCAGACGAACTCCAGGTGCTTGAGGGCCGTGGCGCCGCTGACCTGCTGACGGCGCACCTGGTGGGCGATCTCCTCGGCCTCCGCGTCGGTGTCGCCGAGGACGAAGCTGGCGGCGGGCAGGATCAGCAGTTCGCCGGGCGCGCGGCCGTACTTGGCGAGGCGGGACTTCACGTCGGTGTAGAAGGCCTGGCCGGCGTCGAGGGTGGCGTACCGGCTGAAGATCGCGTCGGCACTGGACGCGGCGAACTCACGGCCCTCGTCGGACTCGCCGGCCTGGAAGATGACCGGGCGGCCCTGCGGCGAGCGTGGCACGTTGAACTGGCCGTGGATGTCGAACTGGGGACCCTGGTGCACGAAGGAGCCGGCTCCGGCGTCGCGCAGGAAGGCGCCGGTGGCCTGGTCGGCGAGGATCTCGTCGCCGTGCCAGGAGTCGAAGAGCTCGTTGGCGGTGGCGAGGAACTCCTTGGCCCGGGAGTAGCGCTCGTCCTGCGGCAGGAAGCCGCCGCGCCGGAAGTTCTCGCCGGTGAAGGCGTCCCAGGAGGTGACCACGTTCCAGGCGGCCCGGCCGCCGGAGAGGTGGTCGAGGCTGGCGAACTGGCGGGCCACCTCGTAGGGCTCGTTGAAGGTGGAGTTGATGGTGCCGGTCAGTCCGAGGTGTTCGGTGACGGCGGCGAGAGCGGCGAGGATCGTGAAGGTGTCGGGGCGGCCGACGACGTCCAGGTCGTATATTTTTCCGCCCTGTTCGCGCAGCCGGAGGCCCTCGGCGAGGAACAGGAAGTCGAACCTGGCGCGTTCGGCGGTCTTCGCGAAGTGGGCGAAGGAGCTGAACTCGATGTGGCTGCCGGCGGCCGGGTCGCTCCACACGGTGGTGTTGTTGACACCGGGGAAGTGCGCGGCCAGATGGATCTGCTTCAGCGGCTTGCTCATGGGAGTGCGGTCCTTCCGGCTCAGGCGGTGGCAGCGACGGCGTAGCGGTTGGCGGGGCGGGCGAGCCCGAGCAGGCCGCGCAGCGTGTCCGCCTCGTAGGCGGTGCGGAAGCGGCCGCGACGCTGGAGTTCGGGGACCAGGTCGGCGGTGATGCGGGGCAGGTCGTGGCCGAGCACGGCGGGCCGCAGCCGGAAGCCGGAAAGGCCCTCGGCGGCGAACTCCTCCAGGAGATCGGCGAGTTCGGCCGCCGTCCCGGTGAAGATCCGGGCATCGCCGGTGTACGCGCCGCCGTCGAGGGCGTCGAGGCGCTCCTTGCGGGCGGCGGCCGCGGCCGGGGTGTCGTCGAGGAAGACCACGAGGTCGCCGAAGACGTGCACGGTGTCGCCGGCCCGTCCGGCGGCCTGCTGCTCGGCACGGATCTCGGCGACGATCGCGCGGGCGTCGGCGCTGTCCTGCGGGGTGACGTAGCCGACGTCGGTCTGGCGGGCGATCAGCCGGTAGGGGACGGTCTGGTGGCCGAGGGCGGTGACGAGCGGCTGGCCCTGCGGCGGGCGCGGGGTGATGGAGGGGCCCTTGACGCTGAACCGGCGGCCCTCGAAGCCGATGTAGTGGAGCTTGTCGCGGTCGATGAAGCGGCCGGTGGCGGCGTCCCGGATCTCGGCGTCGTCCTCCCAGCTGTCCCAGAGCCTGCGCACCACCTCGACGTGGTCGGCGGCCTCGTCGAAGTGTTCGGCGAGCCGCTCCTGGCCGGCCGGGGAGCGCAGTTCCGCCAGGTCGATCGGCGGGAAGGCGCGCCGGCCGAAGTGGTCCGCCTCGTGCGGGCGGGCGGAGATCTGCACCCGCAGCCCGGCGCGGCCGGTGCTGACGTAGTCCAGGGTGGCGATCGCCTTGGATATGTGGAACGGCTCGGTGTGAGTGGCGATCACCGTCGGCACCAGGCCGATGTGGCTGGACAGGGGTGCGATCCGGGAGGCGATCAGGACGGCGTCCAGGCGGCCGCGGACCTGGTCGGTGCGGCCGTCCGGCTCGCCGTGGTGCGAGGACTGGAGGCCGAGGCCGTCCTCGATGGTGACGAAGTCGACGAGACCGCGCTCGGCCTCGGCGACCAGGCCGGCCCAGTAGCCGGCGGTGAACAGCTCACGCGGCCGGGCGACCGGCTCGCGCCAGGAGGCGGGGTGCCAGCCGGTGCCGTCCAGGGCGACGGCGAGATGAAGGTGGGAAGCGGGAGACGAGGACACAGTGGTGCCTTCCTGAGGGTCCGTACGAGGGCGCGCCGGAGACGGGGGCGCTGCGGGGACGACTGGTCAGGAGCAACAGAGCGCGCCAGCCACGCGCTGGAGGTCGATGTGCGGCCGGGAGTGCAGGACGGTACGGCGGCTGGGGCTGAGGACAGACGGCATGTCCCATACCTCCCGGCCGGCTCCGCGTACGTCTCGTCGTGAGTCACAACAGACCGGTTTCCGTGGTTGTTCCCGGGCTGCGCACCAGCAGGGTGCGGCCGCGCAGCCGCTCGGGGAAGCCGGTCGACTCGTACAGCCGGATCGCCTCGGGGGCGGGTTGACGGTCGTTCCCGGGCCGGCGAGGGCCGGCCAGACGGCGTTGTCGAGCGGGGACGGATCGGGTGCGAGCGGGGCCCGGCCTCCGTGGAGGTGGGTCTGCAGCGTCACGGAGGCGCGGTCCTTTCTCGCCTTGCAGGTTGCTTCTTGACAGGTGGTCAGGAGTTGTCGAGCGGCAGTCCGGGCGGGTTGACCTCGGACTTGGCGACGGCCTCGTTGGAGAGGTTGTAGGCCTTGAGCCACTCGGCGTACTGACCGTTCTTGATCAGGTAGTTGATGGCGTCCGCAAGGGGCTTGGCGAGGCCGCTGTCCTTCTTCGCGGTGGCCGCGATCAGGCCCTGGAGGCTGGCGCCCGCGCCGGAGTAGGTGCCCGCGGTGCGGGTGGCGTTGGGCGTGTTGGCCACCTGGCGGTTGTGGTACGCGAAGCCGGGGTTGGGGCCGAAGGAGGCGTCGATCTTTCCGCTGTTCAGGGCCAGGAAGGTGCTGGTGCTGTCCTGGAAGTACTTGACGGTGAGCTTCTTGCCCTCCTTGGCCAGCTTGTCCTTCCACTCCAGGAGGATCTTCTCCTGGTTGGTGCCGGAGCCGACCGCGATCGTCTTGCCGGCGAGGTTCTCGTAGTCGCCGTCGAAGTTCCAGGTGCTCTTCTTCGGCACGATGAAGGCGAGGTTGTCCTGCCGGTAGGAGGCGAACTCGTACTTCTTCTTGCGCTCCTCGGTGTCGGTGATGTTGGAGAGGGCCACATCGACCTTGCCGCTGTCGATGCCGACGAACATGTTCTCCCAGGTGAAGTTCTTTATCTCCGGCTGGAGTCCGAAGACCGCGGCGATCAGGCGGCCGAGATCGGGCTCGGAACCGGTGAGGGTCTTCTGGTCGTCGCCGACGTACGCCAGCGGCGGGAACCCGGCGGGCAGGGCGCCCTCGCCGATGACGAGCCTGCCGCTCCTGCGCAGGGCCGCCGGCAGTTCGGCGCTGATGGACTTGACCTCGGAGACCTTGATGGTGGTCTGGGTGCCGGCGCCGTTGGAGACCCGTGCGACGACGACCTCGCCGGACTTGGCGGCGCCGGTGGTGGTGGCCGCGTCACTGTTGCCCCCGCAGGCGGCGAGCCCGGTGGCGAGGGAGGCGACGGCGGTGGCCGCGGTGATGCCTCTGATCAGGCTGCGTCGGGTGATGTGGGTAGACATGGCCGTTCCTTGTCGCTGCGAGTGATGAGGGTGGCGTGGGGGGAAGTCGAGGGGTGCGGCGGGAGGTCAGAGGACCTTGCTCAGAAAGTCCCTGGTCCGTTCGTGCTGTGGTCTGTCGAGCACCTCGGAGGGCGGACCCTGTTCGACGATCCTGCCGTGGTCGATGAAGACGACCCGGTCGGCGATCTCGCGGGCGAAGCCGATCTCGTGGGTGACGATGACGAGCGTGGTGCCGCTGGTGGCCAGGTCCCTGATGACGGAGAGGACTTCGCCGACGAGCTCGGGGTCCAGGGCGGAGGTGGGCTCGTCGAAGAGGATGACTCCGGGACGCAGCGCGAGGGCGCGGGCGATGGCGACACGCTGCTGCTGACCGCCGGACAGCTGCCGGGGGTAGGCGCCGACGCGCTCGCCGAGACCGACGCGTTCGAGGAGTTCCTTGGCCAGTGCCCGGGCTTCGGGCTTGGTCAGCTTTCCGGTGGCGACCGGGGCCGCGGCCACGTTGTCCAGCACGGTCAGGTGCGGGAAGAGGTTGAAGTTCTGGAAGACGAAGCCGATCCGGCCGCGCTGGGCCAGGATGGCGCGCTCGCTCAGCTCCTTGAGCCGGTCGCCCTGCCGTTTCACGCCGACCAGCTCGTCGTTGATGCTGACGTAGCCGATCTCGGGCTTCTCCAGGTGGTTGATGACCCTGAGGAGAGTGGACTTGCCGGAGCCGGACGGGCCGAGGACGACGGTGACCTCGCCGGGACGGATGGTCAGGTCGACGCCGTCGAGGACCCGGTGGGTGCCGTACCACTTGTGGACGTCGTGGATCTCCAGGGCGGCGGGGGCCGTCTCCAGGGTGTCGGTGGTGCTCATACGGCGGCCTCCCGGCGGATGCGGGCACGCAGGTCGGTGAGGCCGGCCCGCAGTTTCTGCAGGGGGGTCGGCGGCAGGCTGCGGGTGGCGCCCCGGCCGTAGTACCGCTCGACGTAGAACTGGATCACGGAGACGACGCTGGTGAGGATCAGGTACCAGACGGTGACCACGAGCAGCAGGGGCACGATGTCGCCGGGGTAGGTGGAGCCCATGCTCTGCGCGGTGCCGAAGAGGTCGAGCAGCGAGACGTAGAAGACCAGCGAGGTGCTCTTGATCAGGCCGATGAGCTGGTTGACGTAGTTCGGGATGATCGACCTGAGCGCCTGCGGGAAGACGATCCTCCGGAACTGGTAGCCCTTGGGCAGGCCGAGCGCGGCGGCCGCCTCGTGCTGGCCCTGGTCCACGGAGAGGATGCCGCCGCGGACCACCTCGGCCGCGTAGGCCGCCTCGTTGAGGCTGAGGCCGATGACGGCGATGGCCATGTCGGTGGCGAGCTTCGACTCGTCGAAGGAGAAGAAGGCCGGACCGAACGGGACGCCGACGCTCAACGTCTTGTAGAGGGCGCTGAAGTTGTAGAGGAAGAGCAGCACCACGATGAGCGGTATGGAGCGCAGCGCCCAGACGTAGGTCCAGCTGACCGCGCGCAGCACCGGGCTCTTCGAGAGCCGGGCCAGGGCGAGCAGGATGCCGCCGAGCAGGCCCAACACGGCGCTGTAGGCGGTGACTTCGAGGGTGATGACCAGCCCGTCGAGGATGGTCGGCCGCAGGAACCAGTAGCCCCAGCGGTCCCACTGGTAGAAGGGATTGGTCACCAGTCCGTGCACGAACTGGGCGACCAGGACCAGGACGACGGCGGTGGCGATCCACCGTCCCGGCCTGCGCAGCGGCAGAACTCGCTGGGCGGCGAGAGGTTTTGACGGTTCGTCGGCGACGGGAGGCGCCTCGGGGGCGATCGTGGCGCCTGGGGGTTCACTCATGGCGGGCTCCGGCGGAGTCGGACACCCACGTGTCCCACGGCGGAGGCCGCGCACCGCGCCGTGTTCGGGCACGGCACGGTGCGCGGGGGCGCGCGGGGCACGGGGCTGGGCGGACGGCGGCACACCGGGCGGCCGGTGCTTCGACGGGGACGCTGGGGTGCGGAGCTGCGGGAAACCGGCGGAAAGGCCTGGTCAGACCCGACAGCGGGCACAGCCCGGTGCGGTACACGCGCTACACAGGGCGCTGTTGACACGGAGCAGGTCGACGGCGCGGTCGGCGACGAGCGGGCTCGGGTACGGGCGTACGCAGTCCTCGGCGCGGCGCTGGGCCGTCCTGGATGCTGCGTACATGTCCGTCACCTGTCACTGTCGAGCCGGCCCCGGGGGCCTCGCGCTTACCGAATCGTCGCTTGCCGAAACGTCATCGGTCCGGTCGTCACCTGGGGCACCCCACCGCGAAGCGAGGGTTGCCGGTCAGCAAGCCAGGGCTTGACGCTGACGCTCTTGACCGTTCTGGTCCGCAAGTAACGCAGTTGCCCGAACGAATGTCAACGCCTGTCCGACTGGCGAAACGGTTCGGACCGCTCTCACCTGCGGGGAACGCCGGGAGCGTCCGCCGCGTGGCCTGCCCAGTCCAGGATCTGGACGGCCGCTCCGGCGGCTTCCAGACCCTGGCAACGGCCGTGGTGGCGGCGGGCGATGCCGTCGAGGTCGAGGTGGGCGCCGAAGGCCGGATGGGCGGCCAGCCGCCGGGCGTAGGCCCACAGCACCGGGTGGCCGGCGATGGCGTGCACGGCGGCGGCGTCCAGGTGGTTGCGGTGCACGGTGTCGAGTTGCACCAGGGTCACCCACAACTCGACGTCCGCAGCCGTGAGTTGCCCGCCGACCAGGAACTCCACCCCGGTCAGCCGGAGTTCGAGTGCGTCCAGGGAGGCGAGCAGCATCGCCAGCGCCTGCGGGTCGCCGCCCTCGCGGCCGGCCCGCTGCGCGGCCTGCTCGATGCCCTCGGCGCACAGCCGCTCGACGGCCTCGATCTCGGCCTCGGCGCCGCCCGGGTAGAGCCGGGTGGCGCCGTCCGCGAAGTGCCGGTCCAGGTCGCGCAGGATGTCCCGGCTGTGGGTGCTGACGATCCGGCCGGACCAGTCGTCGCTCAACACCGGCGCGAGCGCCGGTCCCGAGTAGTGGTGGGCGCTGGCCTCGTACAGCGGGCGCAGTGCCGCGTGGCTGCCGTCGGGACAGTCCGGGACGGCGGGCAGGTAGGTGACCGGACAACAGTCGTCCAGGGCCAGCAGGCCGTGCCCGACGGCGATGCGCAGGCCGTCCGGACAGGCGGTCGAGAGGTGGAGCCGGTAGCGGCGCGGCACGGCGTAGTGGCCGCTGCGCGCGTCCCGGCCGATGCGGCCCCGGAAGGCGGGGGCGGTACGGACGGACGGGACGGCGGCGAGTGGAGTGATGGACATGCGTCTCCCCGGGGCGGGCGCGCGGACGTACGCGCGGCGGAAGCGTTCGTCGGTGGGTGCTCGGCGAGCGGCGGCGGGTCCTGAAGGGGGTGCTCAGCCTCTGCGGCCGGTGGCGCCGCACATCCGGAGCAGGTCGAGGTGGCGGCGGGAGGTGAGCGGGGGGCCGGTCCGGGGCGCGGGGCTCTCGCGGCGCTGTCTGCCGGTGGGCGTG
This sequence comes from Streptomyces fuscichromogenes, assembly GCF_014645815.1. Taxonomy (GTDB): domain Bacteria; phylum Actinomycetota; class Actinomycetes; order Streptomycetales; family Streptomycetaceae; genus Streptomyces; species Streptomyces fuscichromogenes. Next base: position 140,817 of record NZ_BMML01000023.1, read on the forward strand.
CGCAGGCGGCCCATCTTTCCCTACCTTTTCACTAGGATTCCTTTCTGGAGTGTCGATCGGCCTCCGCCCGGCGTCAAGGGGGCGTCCACGCCTGGGACACCCGGCGCCGCCCCGGCCCCGACTTGCCGCCGGACGGAAGGGGCGGTGCGCTGGGTGCCGGAGGCCGAGTGACAGGAGCCGGAGCCGATGACCGAGCCCCCGGGACCCGGGCCGGTGCCCGGTGCCGTGCCCGAGACCTTCGCGTTCCGCTGCGGGCGGTGCGACCACGGCTGGGAGGCCACCTTCCAGGCGGTGTTCTTCACCGACCCGGTCGCCGACCCGGATCTCCAGAGCACCCTGGAGTACGTGGACGAGGCCGGGCGGGCCGTACCGTCGCCGCTCACCGACGCGGTGTGCCCGCGCTGCGGCAGCCGGCGGGTGCGGATCGCGGCGGCCGGATCATGACGCTCACCCGAACGGCCCGTGCGAGTGGTCGGCGCCGGTGGCCGGTGGTGGCGTGGAGGGACGTACCGCGTTCCCGAGGAGGCAGTCGCGATGACCCGTCCGTCCCGACCCGCGCGTGTTCTCGCCACGGCCCTGGCCGCGGGGACCCTGTTCGCCACGGCGGCATGTTCGGACGGCAGCGGCTCCCCCGAGGCCGCGCCCGTCTCCCCCGCGGCCGAGCGGCCCCCGGCCCCCTCGCGCACCCCCGCCCTGACCGGAGCCGGAGCGCAGGCCGCGCTGATCACGCCGGCCGACATCGAGGACGACTGGCAGCTGGCCGCCGACGCCGCCACCTGGCGCAACCAGATGCTGGTCGGCAGGGTCGACGTCGCCGAGTTCCTCACCGCCAAGGCCGCCGCCGCCGACTGCCAGCGGCTGCTGGACAGCCTCTACTCCGACACCCTGCTGGGCCGTGCCACCGGCGCCTCGGGGCTGCGCGGCTTCACCTCCCAGGACTCCCGGCTGCTGTACCAGGTCGGGGACTACGGCCAGGTCAAGATGGACGCCACCATCGACTGGCTGAAGGGCCTGCCGGAGAAGTGCAACCAGTTCACGGCCACCGCCTCGGACGGCAGCAAGCGGACCGTGCAGGTCGTCGAGTACAAGGAACCGCCCAAGGTGGCCGACGCGCTGGCGGCGCTCACGGTCACCGTCCAGGGCACCTCGAACGGGCAGCCCGCCACCACCACCCTGGACGTCGCGGCGTTTCGTGTCGGCGCCTCCGGGGCTGCGGTCACCAACGGCGGCCTGTCCGGCGCCGATCACGACAGCACCGCCCTGGCCCTGCAGAACGGCGCCCAGCGCCTCAAGGACGTACTGGCCGGCAAGACCCCGGCACCACTGCCCAGCCAGTTCGACTAGGGCCTGTCCGACAGTTCCCGTCGTCGCCCGGAGGGCGGCCTCGCGGCGTCAGGTGCGTGCTCTCGGCGTGCCGGGCGCAGGCCCTCGTACTGGACAGGCCCCAGGTCAGTGGGGCATCGGGTCCCCCGGGTTGCTCTGGGTGGTGCCCGGTTCCCCGTTGTCGCGGTGCCAGGCGACGACGAGTTCGTCACGGGTGCCGAACCGGACCAGGTGCCGGCCGACCACACCCTCCAGGACGTCGAGGTTCTCGGGGTCCGTCTCGACGGTGAGCAGCAGGGCGCCCTCGGCCGCGGTGAGGGTGCCGGTGCCGTTCTGGAAGACGATGCCTCCGGTGCCGGTCTCCTCGTCCCAGCTGGTCTGCGAGCGGCGGCCCAGATGCGAGGCGAGCTGCTTGGCGTAGCGGGCGGGGCGGTCGGTGGGAACGCGGGCTTCGGAGCGGGCCATCGGGGACTCCTGGTGCTGCGGGGGCGGGCATGGGTGACAGGCCCACGCTACGTCCGGGCAGGGGGTGCGGCGCCGTACCGGGGGCCGCAAGCTATGCATGCCGGCCGCGTCAGCTGACGTCGTCAAGACCCGTGAGCGCCGTTCACTCATCCGGGTGCACGGTCACGCTTGCACCGTCGGCCTCGCCGAAACCACAGGTCAGGACGCTCGCCCAGAAGCCCTGTACGGCGAGCAGCTATGCCCCGGTCGTCGAGCCGGGGCGGACGATCATCAGGACCACCACGATCAGCCAGGCGAGGGCGAACAGGCCGGTGGTCATCGAAAGGCGGGGCAGCCGGGCGGCGAGCGACTCCACGGAGGCCGACGTCCGTTCGGGTGTGTCGAGCAGGGTGACCACGTCGTCCTGGGTGCCGAGCACCGCGATGCCCAGCAGGACGGCGGCCACCGCTGTCAGCGCCATGGAGGCGACGACCCAGGCGCTGTCCAGCACGCCCATCACCTCCGCGGTGCCGATGCCGAACGCCGGGACGGAGACGCCGGCCACGGCGTAGACCCGGCAGATCCGGTGCAGCAGCCGGACCGCGCCCTCGGCCGGCTGCCGCGCGGGTCCGTCGGCCAGTGCCTGGCGCGCAAAGCGCGGGAACAGGCTCGCCGCGATGGTGACCGGTCCGATGAGCAGGATCGCCGCCAGCACGTGGATGCTGAGCAGGACTTTGGCCATGCCTGTGTCTCCCTTTCGCACGCAGGGATCCGACGCGGGGCGTCGGGCGCGCGGTCTCGGTCTGGCTCGAACCGGGCCGACGGCCGATCACGGTGTCGCGCGGAGGTTCCCGTCGGGTGCCCGGCCGATGGTCGGTTCATGGGTGGTGCGGGTGTCGATGTCCGTGCGGCGCGGTCAACACCGGCCGCTGCCGGGGACGTTCCGCGGCCAGAAGTCCTGGGGGCGCCGCGGACCGTCCCGTTGGCGTGTCCGATCACGCTTCGGCGGGCGTCCGGGGACCGTGCGCCTTCCGGCGGACGAACAGCGCCGCCGGCACGGCCATGACGATCAGTACGACTCCGCCCACGACGTTGCCCAGGTGCACGGCGTCGGTGAACGCCCTCGGTACCGCCGCGCCCACCACACGGGCGAAGGACGCGGGGAGGCCCGTCGCGCCGCCGCCGTGTGACGCGCCCTCCACGATCCGGTCCGCCTGCCGCGCGGGGATGCCTGCCTCGACGAGACGGTCGTGGAGGTTGCGGGGGAAGCGGCTGGTGACGATCGTCCCGAGCACACTGGGGCCGAGCACGGTTCCCAGTTGGCGGGCCATGTTCACCGCCGCCGACGCCATGCCCTGCTGCGCCGGCGGGACACTGTTGACCGCGGCGGCCGTCGAAGGCGCCGTCAGCAGTCCCGCGCCGACTCCCGCGATGAGCAGTCCGGGCCACATCGCGCCGTAGCGTCCCGAGGCATCGGTCGCGAGCAGCGCGAGAGACCCGGCTCCGATGAGGACCAGACCCGCCGTGATCAGGGGTGTGAGGCCGACCCGGTGCACCAGCACACGGGCGGACACCACGGTGACCAGGAGGAACGTTCCGAACAGCGGCAGCAGGCGGACGCCGACGTCGACGGGGCTGGTCTGTCCCACGCGTTCCATGTAGAGCACGCTGAGCAGGGCGACACCGACCAGTCCGAAGACGCTGACGGCGGCCACGCCCATGACGGCCGAGAAGGCCGCGCTCCGGAAGAGCCTCAGGTCCAGCATGGGGTCGGGGTGGCGGAGTTCCGCGCGTACGAACAGGAACAGGGACACGGCGAAGACCGCGTACATGGTGATGATCGGCGCCTTGGTGTATCCGGTGGAGCCGCCCTGGATGATCGCGTAGGTGGCCGAGGCCGTCATCACCGTTCCCAGCACGAGGCCGGCGAGATCGGGCCTGCGGGTGGGGTGTCTGGACTCGGTCACGAAGACCGGGGCCAGCAGGAGGGCCGCGGCGGCGATGACGATGTTGGCGATGTAGACGGCGTGCCAGGAGAAGTGTTCGAGCAGGGCTCCGGCGAGGATCGGGCCGACGGCCAGGCCCACTCCCGAGCACGCGGCCCAGATGCCGATCGCGGAGGTGCGTTCGCGCGGGTCGGTGAAGGTGGCGCTGACGATCGCCAGGCTCGTGGGCAGCACCGCCGAGCCGCCGAGGCCCGCGACGGCCTGTGCGGTGATGAGCGTGCCGGCGCTGTCGGCGAAGACGGCGAGCACGCTGCCGGCCAGGAAGACGGCGGCACCCAGGCTGAACACGCGTCGACGTCCCACGAGGTCGCCGAAGGTCCCGGCGGACATCACGAAGCTCACGACGGCGAGGCTGTACGCGCTGGTGATCCATACCAGCGTGCTCGCGGTGACGTGCAGGTCGCTCTGGATGTCGCCCAGGGCCGAGATGGTGGAGGTGACGTCGACGAAGGCCATCATCACGCCGAGGCAGACCACCAGAAGGCCGAGCCAGCGGGCCCGCCCGCCGCCGGGCGCCGAGGCCTGGGCGGCCCGGTCCGGAACGGACGCCGTCATCGGACCGCCACCGTCCTCTTCTGCGACACGGCCAGTGAGACCACGCCCGCGACGGCCATGAGGGCCATCGTGACCAGCCACGCGTGCCGGTAGGTCGCCAGGGAGGCGCCGCCGGAGGCGGTGCCGAGCATGGCGACCAGGATGCTGATGCCGACGACCGAGCCGATCTGGGTCGACATGGTCACGATGGCGCTGCCGGTGGCGGCCTGCTCGGGAGGCAGGCCGACGGTCGCGGAAGAGACGACGGTCGGGAGCGCCAGGCCGGCGCCGAACCCGAAGAGCAGCCAGCACGGGAGGACCCCGGAGGCGTAGTTCGGGTCGTTGTGCAGCAGAACGGCGAAGAGAAGGATGCCGGCGGAGGCGATCGCACTGCCGACCGCCGCGATGACGCCGGCCGGGATCCGGAACCGGCGCTGGAGGGTCTCACTGGCGGTGGCGGCGACCGCGAAGCCGATCGGGCCGGGCAGGCTGGCGCATCCGGTCCTGATGGCGGAGTAGTGCCAGTGGGTCTGCAGCCAGAGGATCGTCGACAGCAGGAGGCTGCCGAACGCGGCCACCTGCAGCAGGCCGGCGAGGTTCGCCGAGGCGAAGATCCGGTCGCGGAAGAGCGAGAGGTCGACCACCGGCACCCGGTGCCGGGACGAGCGGAACAGGAACGCCAGCAACCCGACCGCTGCCACCGCCAGGGACGTGACCACCCGGGTGTCCGACCAGCCCCAGTCGGGCGCCTTCACCACACCGAGGGCCAGGCCGCCGACCACCACGATCAGCAGAACACCGCCGAGCAGGTCGGGGATGCGGGCGTCCTGTTCGTGCTTGACGTTGGCCACGAGCCGGGCGGCCATCGCGATGGCGAGCAGCCCGACGGGAATGTTCACCAGGAACAGCCAACGCCAGGAGAGCTGCACCAGCAGCCCGCCGAAGATCGGTCCGCACACCCCGGACAGCGAGCCCGCGGTGAACCAGATCTTGACGTACCGCTCCACCTTGTCGGCGGGGGCGCTGGTCAGGACCAGACCGAGGCTGGCGGGGGTCAGCAGGGCGGCGCCCACCGCCTGAAAGGCGCGGAAGACGACCAGCACCCACACGTCGTCGGACAGGGCCGCGCCCAGGCTCGCCGCCACGAAGACGGCCATGCCGAGCAGGAAGCCGCTCTTGCGTCCGAAGCGGTCGGCGAGCCGCCCCGCGGGGACGAGCAGGGCGGCGAAGACGATCGCGTAGCCGTTGAGCACCCAGCTCAGGTCCGACAGCGAGGTCGAACCCAGGCCCTGCCCGATGTTCGGCAGACCGACGTTGGTGATCCACACGTCGAGTTGGCCGAGGAAACTCGCCATGGCCAGCACCGCGAGGATGAGAGCGGGCCGTGCTCTCGGTGTTGCCCCGCCTTCGGTCTGCGCTCGCGCAGGGGCCATCTGATCTTGCGAAGACATGCGTCTCGTCCGTTCCGTGGGCTTCGGGGGATGCCGTGAGTGGCGCGCGGCACAGTTCTGGACCGCTTCGTCAAAAACCCTACGAATTTCTGGAACGACATGTCAAGAATGCTTGCGCGGCCTGTAGGGTGGCCCCATGGGACGTCCACCAGGTTTCGACAGGGCCCAGGTCATGCGGGCCGTCGAGCGAAAGTTCCGCCGGACCGGCTACGCGGGCACCAGCGTCGACGACATCGCCAAGGCCGGCGGGCTGGGCCGCGGCAGCCTCTACGCCGCCTTCGGGGACAAGAACACGCTGTACCTGGAGACGCTGTCGGCCTACTGCGACCGCAACGAGGCCGGCTGGGCCGCCGTACTCGACGGCCCCGACGACACCGCGCTGGAACGGCTGCGGGCCTATCTCGTGAAGTCGGCGCGGTTCGTCCACGAAGACCCGGACGGACTCGGCTGCATGGTCACCGGCTTCGTCGTCGAGGGAGTCGACCACGATCCGCGGGCCGAGGCACGCGTGCGGCAGGCCCTCGCGAGCATCGGGCGCTCACTGACCGAATGCGTCCGGGCCGCCCAGCGCCACGGCGACCTCGACCCCGAGGCGGACGCCGCCGAAGTCGCCCACCTCCTCATGGCCGTCAATCGCGGCATGGAAGTGATGGCCAGGGCAGGGCTCGACACGGCCGCACTGGACCGCGTCTGCGATCACGCGTTCCAAGGACTCCCGCTCACGGCGCGGGCCCGGTCCCTGTGGGTGCCCCGGTCGGCCGCCACGCCGTAGGCCCGCAGCGTTCGCGCCCCCGGCGGGCCCCTGGAGGCCTCGTACGCGGGGCTGAAGGTCCCTTCAGAACCTTCAGCGGCTCTTCAGCGCGCCCCCGCCATGGTGTTCCCGTTCTGCACAGGCGTCGGGTGCGAAGCGGAGCAGTCCGCGGCGGCTCACGACGCGGACGATGGAGGAGTTCCTCATGGCACCGCTTCTGAAGCACGGCCGGTTGCGCCGGGCGGGCGCGCTCACCGTCACCACCCTCGCCGCACTCGCGGTGATGTCCCACGGACCGGCCGCCGCCTCGGCCTCGGCGACCGGTCCGCACCGCGGCAAGGCCGTCAAGTCGGCCGTGTCGGAGGTCGAGTTGACCCCGTGTACGGTGCACTCGCATCCGCATGCCGGTCCGTCGCAGGTGCACTCGCACCCCGTCAGGCCGTCCAGGTAGGCCTCGGATGCCGGGAGCCCGACCGGGCTCCCGGCACGGGTGGCGTCGAATCCACGGACCGCGCGCCCGAGTTGCCCTCCGCTGCCGTACAGGACGAGATGCCCATGCGAGTACTTGTGATAGACGACGACGCCCGTCTCGTGGCCCTTCTGCAGCGGGGACTACGTGCCGAGGGCTACGCGGTGGACGCCGCCCACGACGGCCTGGAAGGCATCGAACGAGCGGCGGCGGAGGCGTACGACGTCATCATCCTGGACGTCATGATGCCGCGGATGAACGGTTACCAGGTCTGTGCGCACCTGCGGTCCACCGGTGACCGCACACCGATCCTCATGCTGTCGGCGAAGGACGGCGACTACGACCAGGCCGAGGGGCTGGAGACCGGAGCGGACGACTACCTGATCAAGCCGTTCTCCTTCGTGGTGCTGGGTGCCAGACTGCTCGCGCTGCTGCGCCGCAGCCGGCCCGAGGTACGGGCCGTTCAGCACCTGGGCGATCTGGAGATAGACCGCGCGGCCCGGCGCTGCCGTCGCGCGGGCACCGAAGTCCCGCTGACCGGGCGCGAGTTCGCGGTACTCGCCTGTCTGGCCGAGCGCCCGGACACCGCCGTGCACAAGACGGCCGTCCTCGACGCCGTCTGGGACAGCGCGGATCGACGCGGTGCGAACCTCGTGGAGGTCTACGTCAGCGCGCTCCGCCGGAAGATCGATCGCCCCTTCGGCCGGGCGAGCATCGAGACTGTCGCGGGCGGCAGTTACCGGCTGCGCTCCGACGGTGCCTGAGCCGGGCCGGCGCCGTACGGGGCTGCTGCCCCGCACGGTGCGCGGCCGGACCACCGCGGCGCTGGTCTTCCTGACCATGGTCGCGGTGACGGTGTCGGCCGCCGTCCTCCTGTTCTTCGTCCATGCCGGTCTCGCCGGCTCGGCGCGGCAAGCCGCCGACAGACAACTCCGCGTCGCCGAGCGCGAGTTGCGGCAAGGTGCCAGCGTCGAGACGGTCAGACACGACGCCCCCGACGTCAGCCTGAGCCTCGTACCGGAAGGACAGGTCGTCCCCGGCCCCTCCGCGCGGCCGACACCGGCCGGTCCGAACAGCGGCAGGGTGACGGTGCGGACGGACACGGGTGTCTACACGATCGAGGCCGATCCCCGGCTCACGTCCACCCGCACGGTGATCGGTTCCATCGCCTGGGCCCTGGTCCTCGCGGCTGTCCTCCAGCTGGTGTTCATGGCCGGGCTGATCTGGTACGCCCTGGGCCGGGTCCTCCGTCCGGTGGAATCCCTCCGCACCGAGTTCGCCAAGATCACCGCCGGCCGCCTCGACCACCGGGTACCGGTGCGGTCGTCGGACGACGAAGTCGCCCTGCTGGCCGCGACGATGAACACCGGCCTGGATCAGTTGCAGCGGGCCGTGAACCGGCTGGAGACCTTCACGTCGGACGCGTCACACGAGTTGCGCGGACCGCTCACGACGCTGCGCGCCCGGCTGGAGATCGCCAGAATGCTTCCGGAGCAGACCGACTGGCCGGACATCGTCGACGAGTCGCTCGCCGATGTCACCCGCCTGGAGGAGATCGTCCACGACCTGCTGTTCCTGGCCCGCCTGGACGCCCATCAGCCGTTGAAGGGGGAGCCGATCCCGTTCACCGAGTTCGTCCGCGACGTCATCGGTGACCTCTACGCCGACCAGCCGGTCTCGTTGATCGCGGCCGCACCCGTGCCCGACCGGCCCGACACCGTCTTCGGCGGTCCCAGCTCGCTGACCCGGGCGCTGAAGAACCTGATCGACAACGGCCTCGCCCATGCGGCCGGAGACGTACAGGTCGAAGTCCTCGTCGGTGACGACCAGGTGGTCGTCGAGGTCCGCGACGACGGCCCCGGCATTCCGGAAGAGGCCCGCGAGCGCGTCTTCGACCGCTTCGTACGCCTGGACGACGCCCGGACGGCCAGGAGCGGCGGGAGCGGTCTCGGACTGGCCATCGCTCGCGACGTGTGTGTCGCCCACGGCGGAAGTCTCTTCGCACGGGAGCCCTTGCCGGGCCGGACCGGCGCCCGTCTGGTGCTGGCACTGCCCACAGCGGACCCGGTCTCCCGGACCGGCCAGGAAATCATCGCCGGTCAGGACGAGCAGGCACCGCCGCAGCAGAGCGGCGGTGCCACCGGGAACCGGTGAGAGGTCGGATCAGCGGAGCCTCAGCGTCTTCATGGCCCGGAGGCTCAGGCTGATGAAAGCCGCGTACCGCTGATCGTCCATGCCCAGGGACGGTGCCAGGGGGAGGATCCGCTGCGTGGCGACGGTCTGCGGCTCCGTGTAGCTGAGGATGCCCTCGCGGCCGTGCCGGCGGCCGAGCCCGGAGTCCTTCATGCCGCCCATCGGAGACCGGACGCTGCCATGGGCCGATGTGTAGCCTTCGTTGACGTTGACGGTGCCGCTCTGCAGCCGGGCCGCGACGCGTTCGCCGCGCCGGGTGTCCTTCGTCCACACACTGGAGTTGAGGCCGTACGGCGTGGCGTTCACCCGCTCGATCGCCTCGTCCTCGTCGGTGAAGCGGTACACCGACACGACCGGTCCGAACGTCTCCTCCGCATGCACGGCCATCGTGGGCCGCACGCCGTCCAGGATGGTGGGCTCGTAGAAGAAGGGGCCGACGTCAGGACGCGGCTTTCCCCCGGCGAGGACCGTGGCCCCCTCGGCGACGGCCTGGTCGACGTGCCGGGACACCGTGTCCAGTTGACGCGGGCCCGCCAGCGAACCCATGCCGACCCCGTAGCCCAGCGACGTACCGAGGGAGAGCGCCCGTGTGCCTCGGACGAACCGCTCCAGGAACGCGGCGGCGACCGACGCGTGCACGAAGATCCGCTCGGCCGACAGGCACAACTGACCGGCCGAGGTAAAGCACGTGCGCACCGCGCCCTCGGCCGCCTTGTCCAGGTCCGCGTCGGCCAGCACGAGCAGGGCGTTCTTGCCGCCCAGTTCGAGCGACGCGCCGACCAGACGGGCCGCCGCGCGGGCCGCGACATCCCGGCCGGTGCGGACAGAACCGGTGAACGTGACGTAGTCGGCCTGATCCACGACGGCGGACCCGACGACCCGGCCGTCACCGACGACGATCTGCCAGACGTCGGCCGGCAGCCCGGCCTCGATCAGTTGCCCGCGCGCCCACAGCGGCGTCAGGGCGCTCTGCGTGTCCGGTTTCGTCACCACGGCATTGCCGGCGACGAGAGCGGGAAGCGCGTCCCCCAGGGAGAGTTCGAGGGGGTAGTTCCAGGGCACGATCTGCCCGACCACGCCTCGTGGGTGGTGCCACTCGGTGACCTTCGTCAACACCGGAAACGCGCCGAGGTGCCGCTGCGGCCGGAGGTACGCGGAGGCCTTGCGCCCGTAGTGCCGGGCCACCACGGCGGCCCCCTGCACTTCCTCGTGTGCGTGCAGACGGGCCTTCCCCGTCTCCACCTGGATCAGGTCCATCGCCTCGGCCTGTCGGTCCAGGAGGAGGTCATGAAATCGGAGAAGCACCGCCGCACGCCTTCGAACCGGAAGCGAGCCCCATTCCCGCTGGGCTTCCCGTGCCCTGCGGAAGGCCTCCTCCACATCGTGCGGTCTCGACTCGGGAAGCTCCGCGACGATCTCGCCCGTCATAGGGGTACGGCTCACGGTCCGGCCGCTGCCCTCGACACCCCGAGTGAGTCGGGACACCAGTTCAGGGGTGACCACATCGGTCGCCGTCCGGCTGCCTCGCGCCGCGACAGGGTTGCTGTCACCCGTAGCCGCATCGCCGGTTCCTGACGTGATGCTCATCTACGCATATCCCGATCACTAGACAGAAATAGCACGCAATCCACTGCTTGCCCCGCCGGTCGAGATCGCGCGAGCAGCGGACACCCGCGTTCTGGACCGACCTGTCATGAACCGTATGAAATTGTGGAACGAGATGTCAAGAAATCGGATGCCACCCGCGCACCGACGACCGCCCACGGGACACCGGCCGAACTCCGGCGGAACCAGGGCGCACAGGCCGTGAAGCCGACGCTATCCGCACAAGGCGATCCCGACAGGCCTCACCGCACGGCGGCCGGCCCCACCGAGGGGACGCGCCCGACCCGCCGCCGGTACCCGCCCCCCGGACGCGGGGTCGACCCCGAAAGACAGCCCCGGCGACCGCCCGGACGATGCGCTCGCGGCCGGCCAGGCCCTTCACGGCCGGCCCGCGGACCGCCGCACCACAAAAAAGGGCTTGACAACCCATTCTTCGAGGTGTTCCCTGGAGACAGCAAAAAGGGCTCCCAAGCCCATTCTTTCGGAGGTGGACAGGATGCCGACCCGGCCCCGCCACACGCCCGTCTTCTGCGAAGCCTCCTCGAACGGCTGACGCTGGAGTTACCGCCGGCTTCTCCCTGGACAACTCAGGAAACGGAGATCATCCCCCATGGAACGCAACCTGCTCGTGATCGGAGCCACCGGCAAGACCGGCGGCCAGACCACCGAACTCCTGCTCCGGCGCGGACACCGCGTCCGCGCACTCGTCCGCGGCCGCGACGCACGCGCCGAGCGGCTCGCCGCCCTCGGAGCGGACATCGCGGAAGGCGACGTCCTCGACCTGGACTCCCTGTCCCAGGCGACCAAGGGGATCGACGCCCTGTACTTCACCTATCCGATCCGCCCCGGCCTGATGGACGCCACCGCGAACGTGGCCCAGGCGGCGGAGGAGAACGGGGTCCAGGCGATCGTGAACATGTCCCAGGTGTCCGCACGCCGCCACACCGCCAGCAACGCGGCCCGCCAGCACTGGGTCGCCGAACGCGTCCTGGACCACGCCCCGGTCCCGGTCACCCACATCCGCCCGACCTTCTTCGCCCAGTGGCTGATCGACACCTGGGCGGACGGAACCGGCGAACTGCGCCTGCCGTTCGCCGACGGACGCCACGCCCCCATCGCCGAAAGCGACCAGGCCAAGGTGATCGCGGCCGTCCTGGAGGACCCCGCCCCGCACGCCGGCCAGATCTACCCGCTCTACGGGGCCGAGGAACTCGACCACTACGAGATCGCCGAGAAGATGTCGAAGGCGCTGGACCGTGAGGTCACCTACGTGCCCGTCGAACTCGACGAGTTCGCCGCCATCCTGCGCGGGCGCGGCGCGCCCGACCACCTGATCCAGCACCTGCTCGCCGTGGCCGTCGACTACCGCAACGGCGTCTTCGCCGGCACCAACGACCTGGTCAGGACGATCGGCGGCAGCGACCCCCTCGACGTCGAGACCTTCATCGCCCAGAACCGCGCGGCCTTCGACCTGCCCACCACCTGAACACCGGAGAAGACAATGAGCGTCTGGTTCATCACCGGATCGTCCCGCGGCCTCGGCCTGGAGATCACCCGTGCCGCCCTCGCCGCAGGCCACCAAGTGGTCGCCACCGCCAGGAAGGCCGCAACCGTCGGCGAGCGGTTCCCCGACGCCGGCGACACGCTGCTAGCCGTCCCGCTGGACGTGACCGACCCGCAGAGCATCCAGGCGGCCGTCGCCGCCGCGGTCGAACGGTTCGGCCGGATCGACGTCCTGGTCAACAACGCCGGAACCGGCCTGCTCGCCGCCGTCGAGGAGTCCGACGACGCCGCGGTGCGCGCGGTGTTCGAGACCAACGTGTTCGGTCCGCTCGCCGTCCAGCGCGCCGTACTGCCGGTACTGCGCCGTCAGCGCTCCGGCCACGTGATCAACATCAGCTCGCTCGTCGGCTTCGCCACGGCGCCGGGCTGGGGCATCTACACGTCCACGAAGTTCGCCGTCGAAGGCTTCACCGAGACCCTCCACACCGAACTGGCCCCCCTGGGCATCCATGTGACGCTGGTGGAACCGGGGTTCTTCCGCACCGACTTCCTCGACCCGGCCCACCTGCGCACCGGCCTGGACACCATCGACGACTACGCGGCCACCGTCGGCGCGATGCGTACGGCCGCCGCGAGCCTGAACCACACCCAGCCCGGTGACCCCGCCAAGGCCGCGCGCGCCATCGTGGAGATGGCAGCCGCCCCCGAGCCGCCCCTGCGCCTGCCGCTCGGCGCCGACACCCTTCAGGCCTTCGACGCCAAACTGAGCGCCTTCCAGAAGGAGTTGGACGCCTGGCGGCACGTCGCTCTCTCCACCGACCACGACTAGCCCGAACCGGTCCCCGAAAACGGCCGAAGGCCACTCCAGAACCTCTCTGGAATGACCTCTGACCTGCGACTTCGTAAAGTCGGGACGACAGGATTTGAACCTGCGACCCCTTGACCCCCAGTCAAGTGCGCTACCAAGCTGCGCCACGTCCCGCTGCGGAGTCACGCGGTTGGTTCCGCGTGATCACGCAGGTCAACACTACCGCACGCGTACGGGTGCTGCCGCCGGCCGCTCCGTGACCGGGCCGGCGACGCGGCTCGCGCGGCGGACCGGGACGAGGAGGGCGGCCGCGGCGGCGGTCAGGCAGAACAGGGCGAGCAGGGCCCAGGCGTGGGTGTAGCCGGAGGCGTACGGCAGCCCGGAGGACTGGAGCCGCCCGGTGACCAGGACGCTGGTGAGCGCGGCGCCGATGGAGCCGCCGATGGTGCGGATGTTGGCGTTCATGCCGGTCGCGGCGCCGGTCTGCTCGGGCGGCACACTGCCGACGATGAGGTTGGCCATCGAGGCGAAGGCCAGGCCGATACCGAGACCGAACAGGCCCGCGACCACGCCGATCTGCCACTGCTGGTCGTGCCAGAGGGTCAGGAAGCCGCAGGCGACGGCGCCCAGCGCGGCTCCCGCGGTGAGCTGCGCCTTCGCGCCGACGCGGGGTTCGAGGCGGCCGCCGATGACGCCCGACAGGAACATGGCGATGAGCATCGGCAGCATGAGCAGGCCGGACTCGGTGACGGTGGCGCCGAAGCCGTAGCCGGCCGAGGCGGGGGTCTGGACGAAGCCGGGCAGGAAGGACCAGATCGCGTACATGCCGGCGCCGAAGAGAAGGGCGGCCGTGTTGGTGGTCCAGACGGCGGGCAGCCGCATCACGCGCAGGTCGATGAGCGGGCTGGCGGAGCGCGCCTCGGTGAGCAGCCAGACGGCGAACAGGACGACGGCCGTGGCGAACAGGCCCAGCACCTTGGCCGAACCCCAGCCCCACTGCCCGGCCTGGCTCAGCGGCAGCAGCAGCGCCACCAGCCAGGCGGAGAGCAGTCCGGCGCCGAGCCAGCTGACGCTGCCCGTGGCCCGCTTGGGCGACTCGGGGACGTACCGGGCGGCGATCAGGACGGTCAGCGCGACCACACCGACCGGGATCCAGAACAGCCAGCGGTAGTCGAGCGCCGAGACGATCGGTCCCGCGGCGACGATGCCGACGCCGCCGCCGGCCGCGATCACCGCGGACAGGTTGCTGATGCTGCCGCTGACCTCGGCCGGGGTGAACTCGTCCCGGATGATGCCGAAGGAGAGCGGGAACAGGGCGCCGCCGATGCCCTGGACGACCCGGGCGATGATCAGGACGCCGATGTTCGGCGCGAGCGCGGCGACGAGACAGCCGGCCAGGACGGCCAGCAGGACGGCGACGAGGGTGCGCTTCTTGCCGATCAGGTCGCCGACCCGGCCGAGTATCGGGGTGAAGACCGAGGCTGACAGCAGATAGGCCGTCATCACCCAGGTCGCGGTGGACTGGGAGGTGTGCAGGGCGTGCTGGACGGTCGGCAGGGCCGGCGCGACCAGCGACTGGAGCATGGAGAACACGCCGGCACCGGTCGCGAGGACCGCGAAGGTGAGGCGGGTGGACTTCCGGGGCATGAAAGAGCCTCTCCGAAATCGGAACGGAGGGAAACGGTGCGAGAGATGTCTGCGAACGTGCGGGAAGGGCACACCGGGCCGCGTCCGGCCATGGCGGTACCGCTCCGCACTGCTAAAGTGGAGGTACCCCTCCACTCTACTGGAGGGAACCCTCCGCTTCAACCGAAGTCGAGGAGCCCCTCCGGTTCATCCTTGCCACACGGGAGGCAGCAGTGACGGACACCCCGTTCCCGGTCAGCGGGATCGTCGCGGCCCGCAGACCGCACCGCAAGGACGCGGCCCGCAACTACGACGCGCTCATCACGGCCGCCCGCGAGGCGTTCGCCGAGCGCGGCGCGGACGTCTCCCTGGAGGACGTGGCCCGCCGTGCGGGGGTCGGCATCGGCACCCTGTACCGGAACTTCCCCACCCGCCGCGACCTCTTCGAGAGCGTCTACGCGGACGAGGTCAACGCGCTGTGCCGGACCGCCCTGGACCTGGCCGCGCTGGAGCCGTGGGAGGCGCTGACCTCGTGGCTGGACCGTTTCACCGGCTACATGGTCACCAAGCGGGCGGTGCGCGAGGCGCTGAACGACGAGTCGGAGATCTTCCAGGCGTGCCGTGACTCGATGTACGCGGCCGGCGGCCCGCTGATGGAGCGGGCCCAGAAGGCGGGCGTGGTCCGCACCGACATGGAGATCGGCGACCTGCTCCGCATGGTCTCCGGCATCACGGCGACGGCCTTCGAGGACGACGCCCAGCGCAACCGCGTTCTCGGCATCGCCCTGGACGGGGTACGCACCGCCCGATAGGACCGGGACCGCCGGCCTTCGACCGGAGTCCCGCGTCGGAGTCCCGCGTCAGAGTCCCGCGTCAGAGTCCCGCGTCAGAGTCCCGCGTCAGAGCCTTACGACGATGAGCGCGACGTCGTCCCGGCCGCCGCTGGCGACGCCCAGCCGGGCCAGCACGGTGTCGGCCAGTTCCTCGGTGCCCAGGTGGACGAACTCGCAGAGGATGTCGGCCAGTTGATCCAGGCCGACGTCGATGTCCTGGTCCCGTCGCTCGATCAGCCCGTCGGTGTACAGGACGAGGGTGTCACCGGGCTTGTACGGCAGGCTCACCTGCGGGCGGGGAACGTGCTGCGGACGGGCGCCCAGCGGCGGGTCGGTGGCCTGGTCCAGCAGTTCGCGGCTGCCGTCGGGGTGGACGAGTATCGGCGGCGGGTGGCCCGCGCTGCTGTAGGTGATCAGGCGGCTGCGCATGTCGATGACCGCTTTGACGGCGGTGGTGCCCAGCGCCCCCTCCACCGACCTGGCGTACAGGCCGAGCACCTCCAGGGCCTGGGCCGGCCGTTCCAGGGCCCGGATGGCGGCGGACAGGGCGCTGCGGAGCATGCCCATGACGGCCGCCGCCTCCAGGCCGTGGCCGATGACGTCGCCGACCGCTACAGCGAGCCGGTCGGGCGCGATGTCGACGACGTCGTACCAGTCGCCGCAGACGTTGAGGGAGCCGGTGGCGGGCAGGTAGCGCACCGCGATGTCACGGTGGTGGGCCAGGTCGGGGGCGTGCAGCATGGCCTCCTGGAGGATGACGGCGACCTCGCGTTCGCGGGTGTGGGCCTGCCGCAGCTCCTCGTTCAGCCGTTGCAGCTCCCGGGCCCGGGCGTACAGCTCCGCCTCCAGCGCCTGCGTCTCCTTCGAGACCCCGGCCCGCCCGGCGCCGTCGGGGTGGGCGGCCCGGTACTCCTTGACGAACGCGGTGACGTCCTCCACCCGGTGGATGATGTAGGTCACCTGCCCCTCCGGGTCGACCACCGGGGTGTTCACCGGGGACCACCAGCGCTCCTCGAAGACCCCGGGCCGGCCCATGACGGGGATGTCGTACTTCTGGAGCGCCATGGTGTCGGACCGGCCGGTGACCAGGACCCGGTGCAGGGAGGCGCCGAGATTCTTGACCCCGTCGGCGTCGGGGTCGGCGGGGTTGTCCGGGAACGCGACGAAGATGTGCCGCCCGAGCAGGTCCTCCCGGGTGCGTCCGGTGGCCGCCAGATAGGCCCGGTTCACGTCGACGATGACCAGGTCCGGACCGAGCACCAGATAGGGGCTCGGCGTCGCGGCGAACAGCGCCGCGTGATCAACCCGGGATGCCACCGCTGACGCTCCTTCCCGCCTCAACGGCTTCATCCTCAATCTACGGTCCGTCCTGGGGCTCTGCCCGCCGTGTGCCATCACGGACCGCCCCGGTCGGCCCGCCGGGGCACGCACGCGTGACCCGGCGGGACCGCGCGGGCCGTGCCAGGCTGAGAATCCGGCCGACGGGCCCACGGGGTGCCGCCGAGGCCGGGCGCCGACACTGGGAACGGTGAGTACGGATGAACACGAGACCCACGGACCGCCCGGGGCCGGAGCCGGGGCCGGGGCGTGGGCCGGGGCCGGAGCCAGGGCCGGAACCGAGGCGTGGGCCGGAACCAGGGCCAGGAGCGGAACCGGAGCCAGGGCCGGAACCGAGGCCGGAGCCGGAGCCAGGGGCGGAACCGGAGCCAAGGGCGGAACCGGAGCCAGGGCCGGAGCCGGGGCCAGGGGCGGTCGGGGACGGGGTGGTTGTTTCCCGTCGGGAGTTCGACGCCCTCTTCGACGCGGTGCGTACCTGGGGCCGCTGGAGTCCGGCCGACCGCGGCGCCTGGAACCGGGTGACCGAGGACCGGGTACGCCGGGCCACGGGGACCGTGCGGTCCGGCCGGGTGGTGCCGCTGGCGCTGCCCTGGAACACCGTGCCCGGCCCCGACAACCCCAGGCCCGCCCTGCACCACATGACCGACCTCGGAGACGTGCAGAGCCCGGAGCCCGCCACCCACAAGGACTTCATCGCCGCCGACTACCACGGCAAGGCCGTCACCCACCTCGACGCCCTGTGCCATGTCTCCTACCGGGGGCGGCTCTACGACGGCCGCACCGCGAAGGACGTCGTCGGCGCGGCCGGGGCGCGTTTCGGAGCGGTGTCGGCGCTCGGCCCCCTCGTGACCCGGGGAGTGCTCCTCGACCTCCCCGCCGTGCTCGGGATCCGCTGGCTGGAGCCGGGGCGGGCGGTGCACGCGCAGGACCTCCTCGCCGCGGAACAGGCACTCGGCGTGCGGATCGGCGAGGGCGACGCGGTGCTCCTGCGCTCCGGGCAGACCCGTCGCCGTACGGAACTCGGCGCCTGGGACCCGGACACGGCGTCCGCGGGCCTCCATGTGGACGCCGTACCGCTGCTCGCCGAGCGCGGCATCGCCCTGCTCGGCGGAGACGGCGACAGTGACGTACGGCCCTCGCCGGTGGACGGTGTGCACTCGCCCGTCCATGCCCTGGTGGTGGCCGCGATGGGGGTGCCACTCCTGGACAACCTCGACCTGGAGGCCCTGTCGGCCGCGACGGACCGGGCGGGACGCCACGAGTTCCTGCTCGTCGTGGCACCGCTGAACATCCCGGGCGGGACGGGCTCGCCGGTCAACCCGGTCGCCGTGCTGTGACGCGGGGCGAGAAATGCCCGTAACCTCCTATATATCGTATTGTTTCAGAAAACGGACTCTGCGGGCGCGAATGAGGCGAAGCGTGGTTCGGGGCGGCGGGAAAGCGATGGAGATGGGGCGTGCGACGGACGGCAACGGACCCACCCGCTCGCGTGAGCGTTTCCTCCAGGGCGAGGCGGTCGAGGCCGGCGTACGCGTCCCCATCTCCAACTCGTGGCAGCGCTGCCGGGCCCTGGGACTCTCCCCCGACCAGCCCGGACTCCCCTTCCGGGACGACTTCGAGCGTGACGCCCGGATCGTCCGCGCGGCCGGGCCGGTGCTCGACCGACTCCAGTCCTGGTTCGCCGGCAGCAGGATGAACATCTCCCTGGCGGACGGGGACGGCACCGTCCTGCTGCGCCGCTTCGGCGAGACGTCCCTGGCCAGGAGCCTCCCGGCGTTCCAGCGCGTCCCCGGGTTCGTGTTCGCCGAGCAGTACGCCGGCACCAACGGCATCGGGCTGGCGCTGGCGGAACGGCAGCTCGTCCAGGTCTACGGCGCCGAGCACTTCGCCGAGCGCGCGCAGGGCAACGCCTGCCGGGCGCTGCCCGTCCGCGACCCGATCAGCGGCCGCATCGAGGGCGTCCTGTGCCTCGGCTACCCGCGCAGCGCCGAGGACCCGGCGCTGGCGGGCGTGATACGCCGGGCGGCCCGCGCCATCGAGCGACGGCTGCTCGGACAGAGTTCCGAACGTGAGCGCGCCCTGCTGCGGACGTACCTGGACACCAGCGCCGAGACCGCCGCCGAACCGCACCACAGCGTCGGGGTCGGCGAACTGACGCTCGGCATGCGCCCCTGCGACCGGGCGATCCTCATGGAGAAGGCCGTCGAGCTGATCTCCTGCGCACAGCGCGCCGCGGTCCGCGTCGCGCTGTCCGACGGCCGGCGGGTCACGCTGGTGAGCCGACCGATGACGACCGCCACCGGAGTGGAGGGCTTCGTCACCGAGGCCATCCTGCCCGGCCCCGCACCGTACGAGCCCCTTCTCGTCCCCTGGGCGGCCGAGGAGCCCGTGCGCCTCACCCTCGTCCCCACCGACTTCACCCGCGACACGGCCACGTCCGGCGGCTCCGCCGCCTCCGCCGAACCCACCACGTCCGCCGCAGCCGCAGCCGCCGTGGCCTCCGCCGCCTCCGCCCTCGCGCCCGCCCCCGTCTCCCCCGTCTCCCCCGTCGTCCAGGCGATGTCCGTCGTTCCCGCCGTCCCGCCGTCCGCGGCGGTTCCCGTCCCCGCAGCGACCGGTCTCGTCCCGCTCCGGGCAGAGGCGCGCGAAGCCGAAGCCGTAGGCGAACCCGGCAGCGAACCCGCAGGCAGGTCGGAGTCCGGGGCCGGGGCCAGGGCCGCGGCAGGCGGTCGGCGGGGCTCGGCGGCCCCGGCGAACCCCCCGGCGCGAGGGCTGGTGCTGGTGGGAGAGGCGCATGTGGGGCGGTACGCCCTCGCCGCGCGCCGCCGCCTGGAGCTGCTGACCGACGCCAGCACGCGCATCGGGACCACCCTGGACGTGCGCCGCACCGCCGAGGAGCTCGCCGAGACCGCGGTGCCCCGGCTGGCCGACTACGTCACGATCGACCTGCCCGAGGCCGTGCTGCGGGGCGAGGAGGCCACCGACCCCTTCTCCGACCTCTACCGCACAGTGGTCCACGGCATCCGCGACGACTGTCCCTTCGACCCGGTCGGCAAACGTACCGACTACGGCCCGGCCACTCCGCACCAGCGCTGCCTGACCAGCGGGCAGGCGGTGCTGGAACCGGACCTGCGGAGCGCCATGGGCTGGATCGGCCACGATCCGCTGCGCGCCGAGACGCTGTTGGCCCAGCTGAGTTCGCTCATCGCGGTCCCCCTCGTGGCCCGCGGCGTCATCCTCGGCGTGGCCGTGTTCTACCGCGGGCAGCACCACGCGCCCTTCGACGACGACGACCGCTCGCTCGTCCAGGAGCTCGCCGGCCGCGCCGCCCTGTCCATCGACAACGCCCGGCGCTACACCCGTGAGCGCACCATGGTCCTGGCGCTCCAGCGCAGCCTGCTCCCACAGGGGCTGCCGGACCAGGACGCCGTCGACGTGGCGCACCGCTACCTGCCGGCGGAGTCCGACGTCGGCGGGGACTGGTACGACGTCATCCCCCTCTCCGGCACCCGGGTCGGTCTCCTGGTCGGCGACGTCGTGGGCCACGGCATGCTCTCGGCCGCCACCATGGGACGGCTGCGCACCGCCGCCCGCAGCTTCGCCGAGCTCGACTTCTCCCCGGACGAGGTCCTCACCCACCTCGACAACCTGGTGGGCCGCCTCGACCGGGAGGATCCCATCGCGGGCGGGGCGGGCGTCTTCGGCGCGACCTGCCTGTACGCCGTCTACGACCCGACCACGCAGCAGTGCACCATGGCCCGCGCCGGACATCCTCCCCCCGCGCTCGTCCGCCCCGACGGCACCGTCTCCTTCCCCGACCTGCCCGCGGGACCCCCGCTGGGCCTGGGCGGCCTGCCCTTCGAAGCCGTCGACATCGACCTCCCCGAGAACAGCCGGCTGGTCCTCTACACCGACGGGCTCATCGAGGGCCGGGACCGCGACGTCGACGTGGTCCTCGACCGGCTGCGGGGCGTCCTCGCCCACCCGGAGCGCACCCCCGAGGAGATCTGCGAGACGGTCCTGGACACCGTGGCGCCGGTCCACCCCCATGACGACATCGCCCTGCTCGTCGCCCGCACCCACGCCCTGGCCCCCGAGCGGATCGCCAGCTGGGACCTGCCCGCCGACCCCGCCCTGGTCAGCGAGGTCCGCGCCGCGGCGCTCCGCCAGCTGGCCGACTGGGGACTCGAGGAGGCCGGGTTCGCCGCGGAGCTGATGCTGAGCGAGCTGGTCACCAACGCCATCCGGCACGGCTCCGGTCCCGTGCGGGTACGACTGCTGCACGGCCGCACCCTGATCTGCGAGGTCTCCGACCGCAGCAACACCGCCCCGCACCTGCGCCGGGCGGCCAGCACCGACGAGGGCGGCCGCGGACTGTTCCTGGTGGCCCAGCTGGCGCAGAGCTGGGGCACCCGCTACATCCGGCAGGGCAAGGTCATCTGGGCCGAGTGCGGGCTCGACGCCGCCTGAAGCCGTGAGCGCGGCTGACCCGTTGGTGTCATCGCGGGCGCCAAATCCTGAATGTAATTATTTGTACCATTAGTATCGCTGGTGAGAGTCGGGAAGAGAACGCCAGGCCGACCCCCGGAGATGTCCGTGCACGACCTTCCCGGCACCCCTGCGAACGCGGTCCCGGCCTTCGGAGCCGATCCTCTGGTGCGGATCCGCGGGCTCGTCAAGCGGTTCGGCGGGACCCGTGCGCTGGACGGGGTCGACCTCGACGTCCGGGCCGGCAGCGTCCTCGCCCTGCTCGGCCCCAACGGTGCCGGGAAGTCCACGCTCATCAAGGTGCTCGCGGGGGTCCATCGTGCCGACGCGGGCTCGGTGACGGTGGCCGGGCACCCGCTCGGCAGTCGTGCCGCCGCCCGCGGCATGTCCTTCATCCACCAGGACCTCGGGCTCGTGGAGTGGATGACCGTCGCCGAGAACATCGCCCTGACCGCCGGATATCCGCGCCGCGCCGGGCTGATCTCCTGGCGGCGGACCCGGGAGCGCTGCGCCGAAGCCCTGGAGACGGTCGCCGGGCACCTCGATCCGGACACCCCGGTCGCCCGGCTCGGTCCCGCCGAGCGGTCGCTGGTCGCCGTGGGCCGGGCCCTGGCGGCCCGCGCGCGGCTCGTCGTGCTCGACGAGCCGACCGCCCGCCTGCCCGCCGCGGACTGCGCCCGGCTCTTCCGTGTGCTGCACACCCTGCGGGACCGGGGGCACGGCATCCTCTACGTCACCCACCGCATGGACGAGGTGTACCAGGTGGCCGACGCCTTCGCCGTCCTGCGCGACGGCCGACTCGTCAGCCACGGCCCGCTGGCGGACCACAGCCCCCAACAGCTGGTCCATGACATCGTCGGCGAGGAACACGACGGAGCGGCGGGGCTGGAGGAACCGGAGAGACGACGGGCCCGCCCGCCGCGTCCCGCGACCGCCTCAGGGGGCGGCCCTGCCGTGCTGGCCCTGCACGACGCGCGCACCGCCGGCACGGCCGCGGTCACCCTGGAGCTGAGGGCCGGGGAGGCACTGGGCCTGGTCGGTCTCTCGGGCGCCGGGCACCGGGAGCTGGGCCGTGCGCTGGCCGGGGCCCGGCCCCTCCTCGGCGGGCGGGTCCTGCTGGACGGCCGGCCCTACCGGCCCCGCACGGTCGCCGAAGCCGTCGCCGTCGGGGTCGGCCTCGTGCCCGGGGACAGACAGCGGGAGGGCTGTGCCATGGGGCTGACCGTGCGCGAGAACCTGCTGGCCAACCCCCGGGCGGGCGGTCCGCCCGCGCTGCGCTGGATCGGGCCCCGCCGGGAACGTGCCCGGACCGCGGAACTGATCGAACGGTTCGCGGTGCGCCCCCGCGACGGCGAGGCCCCGCTCGCCGCGCTGTCCGGCGGCAACCAGCAGAAGGTGCTGATCGGCCGGTGGCTCCGGGCTGACCTGCGCCTGCTGATCCTGGAGGAGCCGACCGCGAGCGTGGACGTCGGAGCCAAGGCCGCGGTCCACCGGCTGCTCGACGAGGCGCTGGCCGGCGGTCTCGCGGTCCTGCTCGTCTCGACGGACTTCGAGGAGGTGGCGGGCGTGTGCCGGCGCGCGCTGGTGTTCGTCCGCGGCCGCGTGGCCGGCGAGCTGAGCGGCGCGGACCTCACCGTCACGGGGCTCGCCCGGGCGGCCTCGGCTCTGCCGGCGCCCGGCCCGACCACGGACTCATGACGGCCCCGCCGCCCCCGGCCCCCCGCTCCCGGCCGCTGCGGCGGGGGCCGGCCTGGCATCTCGCGGGCGCCTACGGTCTGCTGGTCCTCACCGCGCTGCTCGTCCTGGTCTTCTCCCTCATGCTGCCGCGTACGTTCCCCACCCGGGACACCGTCGACTCGATCCTGTCCAACCAGTCGATCCCGGCCGTCCTCGCGCTCGCCGCCATGGTCCCGGTCGTGACCGGCTCCTTCGACCTCTCCCTCGGCTACGGTCTCGGCCTGGCCCACGTCATGGTGCTGCACCTCGTCGTCGACGCCGGATGGCCCTGGCCCTGGGCCTGCCTCGCGGTGATCGCCGGGGGCGGGGTGACGGGCCTGCTCAACGGGGTGGTCGTCGAGTTCGGCCGGATCGACTCCTTCATCGCCACCCTCGGGACCGGCAGCATGCTCTACGCCGTGACCGGCTGGATCACGGGCGGCGGCAGGATCGTCCCGGGCCCGCAGGGTCTGCCGACGGCCTTCACCGACCTCTACGACGCCACGTTCCTCGGCCTGCCGCTGCCCGCGTTCTACGTACTCGCCCTCGCCGCCGTCCTCTGGGTGATGCTGGAGCGACTGCCGTTCGGCCGGTGCCTGTACGTCATCGGGGCCAATCCACGCGCCGCCGAACTGGTCGGCATCCCGGTCCGCAGGTACACGGTCCACGCGTTCGCCGCGTCGGGGCTGATCGTCGGCTTCGCCGGGGTCCTGCTGGCGGCTCAGCAGCAGATCGGCAATCCCAGCGTCGGTCTCGACTACCTGCTGCCCGCGTTCGTCGGCGCCCTGCTCGGCTCCACCGCGATCAGGCCCGGCCGGCCCAACGCCCTGGGCACGCTCGTCGCCGTCGCCGTGCTCGCCGTCGGCCTCACCGGCATCGGGCAACTCGGCGCCGCGTTCTGGACGGTCCCCCTGTTCTACGGCGGCACGCTGCTGCTCGCGGTGGGCCTGGCCGGCTACTCCGCCCGCCGACTCCGCACCGGGGCCGACGCGGCCCACGACCCGCCGCCCGCGCCCAAGCCCGCACACGAACCCGGAAACGGCCCCCCGGACCCCCCGCCATGACCCGCACCAGGGCCCCCGGCTCCGAACCCGAACCCGAACCCCGCACCGAACCCGTACCTCGCACCCGCATCTCGCCCGACCCCGGATCCGGGCCCACGCCCGATTCCGAACCAGGCCCCGGCCCCGGCCGCCGCCCCTCCCCCGTACCCGCCGCCGCCCCCGGCCGTGCCCCGGTGGTCGTTCCGTCGCGAGGTGCTGTCCGGTGCCGCGTCGGTAAGGTCGGTGTCCGCCGGGGTGGGCGGGGCAGGTCCGTCGGTCTTGTGGTGGTGGCCGTGGCGGTCGCGCTGAGCGGCTGTCAGCGTGGTCCGTCGAACACCCCCGCGCCCGCCACCACCGGTCCGGGCGGCTGCCCCGCCGTCCTGGCCGGAGCACGGGCCGCCGTCGCGCGGGCGGAGCGGACCGACACCGTCTGGAACGGACCGACCACCGGGCCCGTCGCGGTGTCCGGCAGGACGCTCGTGTTCGTCGCGCAGACCATGACCAACCCCGGGGTCGCGGGCGTCGCCAACGGTCTGCGGGAGGCCGTGCGCGTGATCGGCTGGCAGGTCCGGGTGATCGACGGCGGCGGCAGCCCCGCCGGCATCCAGGCGGCCATGAGCGAGGCCGTGGCCCTGCGGCCCTCGGGCATCGTCATCGGCGGCTTCGACCCCGGCTCCACCTCCCGGCAGGTCGCCGCGGCGGGTGCGGCCGGCATCCCGCTCGTCGGCTGGCACGCGGTCGCCACCCCCGGCCCGAGCAGGCGGCCCGCGCTCTTCACCAACGTCACCACCCGGGTCGAGGACGTGGCCGGCATCACCGCGCAGTGGATCATCGCGCACTCCGGCGGCCGGGCCGGGGTCGTCCTGTTCACCGACGCCTCGGTCCCGTTCGCGAAGCGGAAGTCCGAGCTGATCAGGGCGAACCTCGCCGACTGCGCCGGAGTACGGCTGCTCGCGTACGAGAACATCCCGATCCCGGACGCGAGCAGCCGCACCCCGCGCGAGATCTCCTCCCTGCTCGCCCGCTTCCCGGACACCTGGACCCACTCCGCCGCCATCAACGACCTGTACTTCGCCGACGCCGCCCCCGCCTTCCGCGCGGCCGGCCGCAAGGGGGCGGGCCCGCCCTTCAACATCGGTGCCGGGGACGGCGATCCGTCCGCCTTCCAGCGCATCAACAGCCGGCAGTACCAGGCCGCCACCGTTCCCGAGCCGCTGTCGCAGCAGGGCTGGCAGATCACCGACGAGTTCAACCGCGCCTTCTCCGGTCGTCCGGCCAGCGGCTACGTCGCCCCGACCCATGTCTCGACGGCCGCCAACAGCGCCGGGGCCACGGCCTGGGACCCGCCGGGCTACCGTGAGGCGTACCGGAGGATCTGGGGCGGACGGGCCGCCCGCGGGCCGCGTCCCGCGCTTCCGCACCGAGTGAGCACCGAGTGAGCACCGACACCCGCGGCGCCCGGTGACGGGTCCGGCGAGGCTTCCCGCACCGCCCGGCCGGCCCTGGAGATCGGACGTCGGGATGCACGGTGTTGCGGGCGGGTACCCGGCCGTCGTCACGCGACACTGGGACGAGACGGCCGGCGAACAGGGCGGGGAGGCGAGCGTGGTGATCGCCGTCAATCCGACGGACAGCGGCTCGCTGCTCGCCGCCTTCGGCGCGTTGGGCGTCCTGGCGGTGATCTTCGCCGAGTCGGCGCTGCTGGTCTTCGGTTTCTTCCTGCCGGGGGACACGCTGCTCTTCCCGGCCGGTGTGCTGTGCGCGGCGACCGCGGACCGGCCGCCCCGGCTGGAGCTGTGGCAGGTGCTGGTGTGCGCGGCCGTCGGTGCGGTGGCGGGCGGGCAGGTCGGCTATCTGATCGGCCGGCACGGCGGGCGGCCGCTGCTGGCCCGGACCTCCCGGCGGCGGGTGCGGGAGAGCGCGGCCCGGGCGGAGCGGCTGCTGGCCCGCTACGGATACGGCAAGGCGCTGGTGATCGGCCGCTTCGTGCCGATGCTCCGGTCGGTGCTGCATCCGGCGGCCGGGGCGCTCGGGGTGCCGGTACGGCCGTTCACCCTCTGGCAGGCCGTCGGCGGAGTCCTCTGGTCGCAGAGCTTCGTCCTCGCCGGGTACGCCCTGGGCTCCTCGGTCTCCCACATCGACCGCTATCTGCTGCCGGTGGTCGGTGTGATCGTCGCACTGTCCCTGCTGCCGCTGTTGGCGGAGGCGCGCCGGGCACACCGCGACCGCTGACCCTGGCCGGGGTTCCGCGCGCGCCGCGGGCGGCCCCTTCGTAGCGGCTAGAAGGACACCGGTGGCACCAGGCGGCCGCGGGAGATGAGGGATGCCGCCTTCTTGAGGGGGCGGGCCCGCATGCTGACGCTGTAGCCGTCGATGCCCGAGGTGGCGGCGACACGGGTGGTCAGGTAGCGGTAGAAGTCGTCGGGGTCCCGGCTGACGACGCTGGCCAGCAGGTTGTACTCGCCGGTGACGGCCCCGACGAACGGGACCTCCTCGTGGCGGGCGAACTCCTCGCCGACCCGCTCCAGATGGGCGGGGGCCACGCGCAGCCACACGGTGGCGTTGAGGGGATAGCCCAGGTGTTCCGGCAGCAGTTCGACCTCGTATTCGAGGGTGCCGGAGCTCTCCAGCGACTCCAGCCGGCGGGCCACCCGGGCGGACGACCAGCCGGTGCGCTCGGCGAGCCGGGTGTGGGTGGTACGGCCGTCCTCGGCGAGGGCGTCGAGCAGCGGGGCGTCCTCGTCCGCGGGCGGCGGCGGGGGCGCGGGGGCGGGCGACGGCCGTTCGGCCGTGAGCAGCCGTACCGTCTCGGCGTCGAGGCTGTCGCCGTAGCCGGTCCACTCGGCAGTCCCGGGAGCGCCGTACTCGTGCAGGAGCAGATCGACGCTGACGTCCAGGACCGAGGCGGACTTCGGCAGCTGCCGGAACAGGGCGTCGTCGCGCTCCGTGTCGAGCGGCGAGCGGATCACGCAGAAGATCTCCGAACCGCCCGAGGCCAGATGGGCGTAGGCGATGTCGGGGCGCCGGGCCAGGGCGTCGGCGAGCGGGCCGACCCGGTCGGGGCGGCAGCGGACGCGGGCGACCCACTGCGCGGAGCCGTACACCCGGGGGTTGACGAGCCCCAGCACGCGCAGTGTGCCGCTGCGGCGCAGCGCCTGATAGCGGCGGGCCGCGGTCTGCTCGGACACGCCGGCCACCTCGCCGATCCGGCGGAACGGCAGCCGGGGGGCGCACTGGAGGGCGCGGAGGATCTTTCTGTCCACGATGTCGAGCATGGCGGAAGTCTGTCACGCGATCGCGGGTTCAATGGAGGTTTTTGCAGCCGGAAGGCCACTTGGTTGGTGGTTGTGGGTGTGCAGACCGGATGCTGTGCCGGCGGGTCTCCCCTCGGGAGCCCGCAGACACAGGCCACCGGACCCGCCGGTGGCCTTCGACCGCGGTGCGGTGCGCCGCGAAGGAGCATCTCCGTGAACGTCACGACACCGGCGAGCACGCCGGTCGAGCGGCGGGCGGCCACCATCGTCATGGCCTGCCTGGGCGTCTTCGTCGCCTATCTTCCGGTCACCACCGTCGCCGTGAGCCTGCCCGCGCTGCAGGCCGCGCTCAACGCCTCGACCGCCCAACTGTCCTGGGTGCAGGACGCGTTCGTACTGCCGATGGCCGCGTTCATCCTGACCGCGGGGGTCTTCGGGGACGTCCACGGGCGCAAGAAGGTGTTCCAGGCCGGTCTGCTGTTCTCGGCGGCGGGCGCCGTCACCGCCCTGTGCGCGCAGTCGATCGGGGTCGTCTGGGCCGGACAGGCCCTGGCCGGCGTCGGCGCGGCCGCGCTGCTGCCGACCACGCTGGCGCTGATCAGCCATGCGGTGCCGGACCACCGGGAGCGCGGCAAGTTCATCGGTGTCTGGGCCACCTGTCTGATGGCGGCCCTGGCGGTCGGCCCGCTGATCGCCGGTGTGGTCGTCCAGCACTTCTCCTGGCGCTGGGTCTATCTGCCGAGCGTTCCCGTCGCGCTGCTGGCGGTCGCCGTCGCGGCCCGTGCGGCTGCCCGACTCCCGGGCGCCGCACGGGCGCCGCCTGGACTGGCCCGGCCAGCTGACCGCCACGCTCGCGGTCACCGCGCTGGTGTACGGCGTGATCGAGGGCGGGGCGGACTCGTTCACGGACGTCAAGGTGATGGTGGCGCTGTTCACGGCCGTGGTCGCCGGTGCCGCGTTCGTGCTGGTGGAGCGGCGCAGCGACAGCCCGATGCTGGACCTGAGCCTGTTCCGCAGCCCGGCGTTCACCGCCACCACGCTGGTCGCGATGACCAGCTTCCTGGCGCTCATCGGGTTCTTCTTCGTGCTCAGCCTCTACTTCGGCATGGTGCAGCGGCTCGACACCATGGCGGCCGCGTGGCGGCTGCTGGCGGTCACCGGGGCGGCCCTGCTGGTCGGCGGGCCGGCCGGGCGGCTGATGCACCGGATATCGGCACGGGTGATGATCACCGGCGGTCTGCTGCTGGTCGCCGCCGCCCAGTTCGCACTGACCGGCCTGGCCGCCGACACCTCGTTCGCCTCGGTGGCCTGGCGGCTCGCGCTGCTGGGCCTCGGCATGGGCTTCGTCATGACGCCGATGACCGCGACCGCGGTGGCCTCCGTGCCGTACCAGCTGGCCGGCATGGCCGCCGCCGGCAACAACGCCTTCCGTCAGGTCGGCGGCGCGCTCGGCCCGGCCGTCCTGGGCGCGCTGCTCACCACCCGGGCGCTCGACGCGCTGCCGGGCCGGCTCACCGACGCCGGGGTCACCGGCGCCACGCAGGAGCAGGTCGTCTCGGTCGCACGGGCGGAAGGCCTGGGCGCGGTCGCCGGGCTGGACCTGGGCGCGCGGACCGGGCAGACGATGGGTGCGCTCGGCGACTCCTTCCTGGACGGAATGCGCCTGTGCCTGATCACCGCGGGCAGCCTGACGCTGCTGGCCGCCCTGGTCGCGGCGGTCCTGCTGCGCACGCCCCGGCAGCGGCCGACGCTCCGGGCGGCGGGACGCACCACGGCCGGGAAGGCCTCGGCCACCCAGGACGCCTGACGGCGGCGCCGGGTCAGCGCACCAGGCAGGGCCGTCTGGCGTCGAAGCTCCAGCCCTCCACGAGGTACCGCATCCCGGCCGCGTCGTCCCGACCCGCGCCGAGGCCCTGCTCCTCGTGGAGGGTGTGGGCCGCCAGCAGCCGGTCCATGTCGAGACGGACGCCCAGGCCGGGGGTGTCGGTCACCGCCACCTCGCCGCCGGTGATCCGCGGCGGTTCCACGGTGAGGCGCTCCTGTCCCTCCTGCCAGATCCAGTGGGTGTCCAGGGCGTTGTAGTCGCCGGGGGCCGCGGCACCGCAGTGGGCCATCATGGCCAGCGAGATGTCGAAGTGGTTGTTGGAGTGGCAGCCCCAGGTCAGCCCCGTCTCGTGGCAGAGCTGGGCCACCCGCACCGATCCGCGCATGGTCCAGAAGTGCGGGTCCGCGAGCGGGATCGACACCGACTGCAGGGCGAGGGCGTGGGTGAGCTGCCGCCAGTCGGTGGCGATCATGTTGGTCGCGGTGGGCAGTCCGGTGGCCCGGCGGAACTCGGCGAGGATCTCGCGCCCGGAGTAGCCGTCCTCGGCCCCGCAGGGGTCCTCGGCGTAGGCGAGGGTGCCGACCAGCGGCCGGCACAGCTCGACGGCCTCGCGCAGGGACCAGGCGCCGTTGGGGTCGAGGGTGATCCGGGCCTCGGGAAAGCGTTGCTTGAGGGCCTGTACGGCCTTGACCTCCTCGGCGCCCGCCAGGACCCCGCCCTTGAGCTTGAAGTCACGGAAGCCGTAGTGGTCGTAGGCCGCCTCGGCCTGCCGGACGATCGACTCCGGGGTGAGGGCCTCCTCGCGGCGGATCCGGTACCACGCCACGTCCGCTTCGGGTTCGCGGAGGTAGTCCAGGTCGGTGCGGTCGGGGTCGCCGACGTGGAAGAGGTAGCCGAGGACGCGTACCGAGTCGCGCTGCTTGCCGTCGCCGAGCAGGGCGGCGACGGGCACGTCCAGGTGCTGGCCGAGCAGGTCGAGCAGGGCGGACTCGACGGCGGTCACGGCGTGCACGGTGGTGCGCAGGTCGAAGGTCTGCTCCCCGCGGCCGCCCGCGTCCCGCCCGCCGAACTCCTCCCCCATGGCCCGCAGCACCCGCTGGTGGTCGCCCAGCCGGGAGCCGACGACCAGCGGTTCGGCATCCCGCAGGGTCCGGGTGATCGCCTCCCCGCCGGGCACCTCGCCGAGCCCGGTCCGGCCCTCGGAGTCCTCGACGACCACCACGTTGCGGGTGAAGTACGGGGCGTGCGCACCGGAGAGGTTGAGCAGCATGGAGTCCCGGCCCGCTACCGGGTAGACGGAGAAACGGGTGACGAAGGGCTGGCTCATACGGAGACAGTATCTACATATGAAGACGATGGCCAGGGATCGGAACCACTGCGGATCCGGACGGGGCTACTCCCGGCCGCCCGGAGTGACCAGCCCCGTCTCGTAGGCGACGACCACCGCCTGGGCGCGGTCGCGCAGGGAGAGTTTGCCGAGGACGCGGGAGACATGGGTCTTGACGGTCGCCTCGGAGAGGTGGAGGTGGGCGGCCATCTCGGCATTGGACAGGCCCTGGGCGAGCAGGCGCAGGACGTCGAGTTCGCGGGGGGTGAGACGGGCCAGGTCGCGGTGGAGGGCGGCGCTGTCGGCACCGGACCGGGCGAACCGTTCGACGAGGCGGCGGGTGATGGCGGGCGCCAGCAGCGCGTCGCCGGAGCGGACCGTGCGGACGGCGGCCGTCAGGTGTTCGGGGGTGACGTCCTTGAGCAGAAAGCCGCTGGCCCCGGCGGACAGCGCCGCGTACACGTACCGGTCGAGGTCGAAGGTGGTCAGCATCAGGATGCGCGGCGGGTCGGGGGCGGCGAGGATCCGGCGGGCCGCCTCCAGGCCGTCGAGCCCGGGCATCCGGATGTCCATCAGGACGACGTCGGGCCGGGTGCGCCGTACCGCTTCCACGGCTTCCTGGCCGTCGGTGGCCTCGGCGACGACCTCGATGCCGTCGGCCGCGAGGATCAGCCGGAAGCCGGTGCGGACCAGGGCCTGGTCGTCCGCGACGACGACCCGGGGCGGAACGGCCGGTGAACTCACGTGCGCTCCAAGGGGATCAGGGCCCGCACCCGGTAACCGCCCAGCGGACGCGGCCCGTTGGCCAGGGTGCCTCCGTACACGGCGAGCCGCTCGCGCAGTCCGATCAGTCCGCGCCCGTTGCCCGTCGCGGCGGCCGACCCGGAGGTGCCCCCGGAGTCGGTGACCTCGACGCGCAGTTCGTCCTTGCCGTAGTCGACGCACACGACGGCGCGCGAACCGGACGCGTGCTTCAGGGCGTTGGTCAGTGCTTCCTGCACCACACGGTAGGCGGTCAGCTCGACCCCGCCGGGCAGCGGCCGGACCGCTCCGGAGACCGACAGCTCGACGGGGGTACCGGTGCCCCGGGCCCGTTCGACCAGCGGGCCGAGCCGCTCCAGACCCGGCTGCGGCTCCAGCTCCGTCTCCTCGGGGTCGTCCATCGTGAGCAGCCCCATCACCTGCCGCAGCTCCCCCATCGCCGTACGGCCGCCCTCCTCCACCGCGAGCAGCGCCTCACGGGCCCGCTCGGGTGAACTGTCCATGATCTTACGGGCGGCACCGGCCTGGATGACCATCACGCTCACGTTGTGCGTCACGACGTCGTGCAACTCCCGGGCGATCCTTGCCCGTTCGTGCTCCACGGCGCTGCGCAGCGCCTCGGCCTGCCGTCGCTCCACCTCCGCCAGCCGCAGCCGGCTCTCGCCCGCCCGGACCTTCCAGGTGCGCAGTCCGAGGGTGGCCATGACCAGCGGCGCGGCGATGAGCAGGGGCACGTACTGGGTGGGGACGGTGGGTTCGACGCCGAAGGGGGTGTGCGGGACCGACCTCCCGATCGTGACGGTGACCAGCACGGCCAGGGCGAGCGTGGCCGTCGCCGCCATCCGGTGGGGGCTGTAGGCGGCCGCGCTGTAGGCGGCGATGACACAGGCGTAGAAGGTGAGCCGGGTGACGTCGCCGGGAGTGAGCATGTTCGCCGCCAGCACGATCCAGAGCACGGCCAGCGGGTAGCGGCGGCGCCAGGCGAGCGGCACGGAGGCGAGGGCCGCCAGACAGACCAGGACCGTCATGCGGTGCCGCCCGGTCGGCCCGTCCGGGTCAGCCGCGTACTGAATCTCGGAGACGAGGACGAGCAGGGCGAGGCCGGTGTCGAAGAGCCGCCCGCGCGCGGTCTGTTCGGGCGCGGGACCGCCCGGCCCGGCCGGCGCGCGCAGTCGTGACAGCAGGCCGGACACCCAGGTCGTCGTCATCGCCCCATTCTCGGCGTCCCGCGGCTCCCGGGCATCCCTCCTCCGACTACATCTCAAGGATGACCCGGCGCCCCGTACCTCCGGCACGGTACGGGGATTACCCCCGGCGGCCGTCGTACCCGGCCCGGCGCGTTCCCTAGCGTCGGCGGCCACCGAGGGACGGAGACCCACCGATGACCACACCGCTGATCGAACTACGGGACGTGACCCGGCGTTACGACGCCGGACCGCCCGCGCTGCTGGACGTGACCCTGACCGTGGCCCCCGGGGAGGCGGTGGCCGTGCTGGGGCCTTCCGGGAGCGGCAAGTCGACGCTGCTGAACCTGATCGCGGGTCTGGACCGGCCGGACGAGGGCACGGTGACCGTGGACGGCGTCCGGGTGGACGGGCTGGGCGAGTCGGGCGCGGCCCGTTACCGGCGGGCGGGCGTCGGGATGGTGTTCCAGTTCTTCAACCTGCTGGACGACCTGACCGTCGCCGACAACGTGGCGCTGCCCGCCCAACTGGCCGGAACGGGACGGCGGGAGGCCGCCCGCCGGGCCGCGGAGCTGCTGGACTCGCTGGGCATCGCGGCACAGGCCAGCGCGTATCCCGGCCGGCTGTCCGGCGGTGAACGGCAACGCGTCGCGGTGGCACGGGCGTTGATGAACCGCCCGGCGCTGCTGCTGGCCGACGAACCGACCGGCGCCCTGGACTCCGCGTCCGGCGCCGACGTCGCCCGGCTGCTCCAGGAGCTGAACGCCGACGGCCAGACCCTCGTCCTGGTCACCCACGACCACGACCTGGCCAGGGCCTGCACCCGGCGCACGGTCCACCTCGCCGACGGCCGGATCACCGCCGACGTCACGACGGAGGCGGTCCGATGAGCGTCCTGTTCCGGGTGGTCCGCTCGGGCATGACCCGGCGCCGAACCCAGACCCTCGTCATCACCCTGGCCACGCTGCTGGCGGTGACCGCGTCCGTGCTGGCCGGGGCGTTGCTGGTGGCCTCCCGGGCACCCTTCGACCATGCCTTCGCCCGCCAGCGGGGCGCCCAGCTCACCGCGCAGTTCGACGCGCGCCGGGCCACCACGGCCCAGGTCGCGGCCTCCGCGCGCGCGTCCGGGGTGACGGGATCGTCGGGCCCGTTCCCGACGACGACCGTCACGCCGGCGGCGCTGGGCACGCTGTCGGTCGTCGGGCGCGCCGATCCCGGCGGGGCGGTGGACCGGCTCACGGTGGCCCAGGGCCGGTGGGCGCGCCGGACCGGCGAGATCGTGCTCGCGGTGGACCCGGAAGGACCGCCCGTACGGCTCGGGCGACAGCTCGACTTCCCCGGCCTGCCCGGCGGTCCGACGCTCACCGTGGTCGGCACCGCCCGCTCGGTGAGCCGTACCGCCGACGCCTGGGTGGTGCCCGCGCAGATCGCCGGACTCACCCGGTCCGGCCGGGCCGACAGCTACCAGATGCTGTACCGCTTCGCCCACGCGGCCACCGACGCCCAGGTCGCCCGGGACCGTGCGGCGCTGGCGGCGGCCGTGCCGAAGGGCGCCTTCTCGGGAGCCCGGTCCTGGCTCTCCGTACGCCTGTTCGCGACCCGGGAGACCGCCCTGTACGTGCCGTTCCTGGTCGCCTTCGGGGTGCTGGGCCTGGTGATGTCGGCGCTGGTCGTCGGGAACGTGGTGGCCGGTTCGGTGGGCACCGGGCTGCGGCGGATCGGCGTCCTCAAGGCGGTCGGCTGTACTCCGGGGCAGGTCGTCCGGGCCTATGTGGCGCAGGCGCTGGTGCCGGCCGCGATCGGCACCGGACTGGGCCTGGCCGCCGGGCACCTGCTGGCCGCACCGCTGCTGGCGGACACCTCGGCCGTGTACGGGTCGGTCGGGCTCGGGGTCTCCGCCGGGGTCGACCTGGCGGTCGTGGGCGGGGTGCTCGGCGTGGTGGCCGGCACGGCGTGGCTGAGTGCCTGGCGGGCCGGGCGGCTGCGCACGGTCGACGCGCTGGCCGTGGGCCGGACCCCGGTGACGGGCCGGGGCCGCGGGGCGGCCCGGCTGGCGGCCCGGCTGCCGGTGCCACGGCCGGTGGGTCTCGGCCTGGCCCGGCCCTTCCACCGGCCCGCCCGCGCCGCCTCGATGGTCGCGGCGGTCGTCTTCGGTACGGCCGCGGTCACCTTCGCCACCGGGATGGCCGCTTCCCTGGGCGAGGTGATCACGGCCAAGAACCACAACGCGGCCGACGTGACCGTGAGCGCCGAACGGCCGGGAGAGCCGGGGCCCGTCCCCCCGGAGGCCACCCGGGTGACGGCGGCCGAGGCAGCCGCCGTGCGGGCCGCGATCGCCGCCCGGCCGGGCACCCGCGACCAGTACGGCAGCGTCACCGCCGAGGCCCGGGTCGCCGGGGTGACGGGGAGCGTGCCGGTGATCGCCTACGCCGGCGACGCCTCCTGGGGCGGGTTCGTGATGGTGTCGGGGCGCTGGGTCCGGACGGCGGGCGAGGCGGTGGTGGCGAGCCCGTTCCTGACCGCGAGCGGGACCGAGGTGGGCGACACGGTCACCCTCACCGTGAACGGCTCGCCGGTGCGGATCCGGATCGTCGGCGAGGTCTTCGACGTCGGCCAGCAAGGCCTCCGGGTGTTCACGGACCTCTCGACGCTCCGCACCGCCGACCCGGACCTGCACCCGACCGACCACTCCGTGCGGCTCACCCGGGGCACCGACGTCGCCGGGTACGTGAAACACCTGAACGCGGTCCTGAAGCCGCTCGGCGTCTCGGCCACCGACACCAAGTCGGTCAACGGCAGCGACGGTGCGGTCGCCCTCGACACGCTGGCGGCGACGCTCACCCTGATCCTGACGGCGGTGGCCGGACTCGGAGTGCTGGGCGGGGTCGTCCTCGACACCCATGAGCGCATCCGCGACCTGGGCATCCACAAGGCGCTCGGGATGACACCCCGGCAGACGGTGACGCTGGTGATCGCCTCCGTGGTCCTGCCGGGGCTGGCGGGTGGGGCACTCGGCGTCCCGCTGGGCCTCGCCGTGCACGGCGTGGTCATGCCCGCCATGGGTGACAGCGCCGGACTGCGCCTGCCCGACGTGGTCCTCGACGTCTACCGGGCACCCGAACTGCTCCTCCTCACCCTGAGCGGCACGGCGCTCGCGATCCTCGGCGCACTGCTCCCGGCGGGCTGGGCGGCCCGGGTCCGGACGGCGACCGCGCTGCGCACCGAGTAGTCCGACGACCGGTTCTGGACGCGCCGGTGACGAGGCATGAGACTGAGGGGGTCCGCCGCCCCGGCCCCAGGAGGGTGACCATGGCCGACACGACAGCGACGCCTCCGCGCGTCGAACTCACCCCGCAGGCCGCCGAGCTGGTGCGCCGGCTGCACGCCGAGCACGGCCCGCTGATGTTCCACCAGTCCGGCGGCTGCTGCGACGGCAGCGCGCCCATGTGCTACCCGGACGGCGAGTTCCGCACCGGCGGCTCGGACGTGCTGCTGGCCGAGCTGGCGGTGGACGGGGTCGAGCAGCCGGTCACCTTCTGGATGTCCCGCAGCCAGTACGAGGTGTGGAGCCACACCCGGCTGATCGTGGACGTGGTACCCGGACGAGGGAGCGGCTTCTCCCTGGAAGCACCCGAGGGGGTGCGTTTTCTCACCCGTTCTCGCGTAGTCGACGGCTAGCGGCCCCACCGGTCACACACGTCTGCTGCACTTCCCCTGATTCCCGAGCAACTTGACGAGACATCAGGGGGAGCGATGACGCGTCGTCAGAGGCGGTTCGCGGCGACCACCCGACATCTGTGCACGATTCTCACGACGTCCGGCCTGCTGGCCGGTGCGGCCCTCACCGGGGCGGCACCGGCCGACGCCGTGTCGCGCGCCGCCGGGCGGATCGCGTCCGGCGTCGCCTACCGGCAGTTCGACGTCCCGGCGGCCAAGGGCACGGTCCACGCCCATCTGCTGACCGTCGACCTGACCGACCCGCACGTGCAGGTGGACCTGCTCTCGCCGGGCGCGGTGGCGGCCCGGTCGCGGGTGTCCACAATGGCGGCCGCGGCGGGCGCGGTCGCGGGCGTGAACGGCGACTTCTTCAACATCACCGAGACCCAGCACCCGGGCGTCGAGGCGACGGGAGCGAGCGTCGGCCCGGCGATCGCGCAGGGCAGGGTGCTCAAGTCGGCGGTGCCGACGGCCCAGCGGTTCGGGCCGGCACTGCCGCCGGACACCGACACCACCGACGTCTTCGGCGTCGGCGTGGACCGCCGGGCCCGGCTGGACCGGCTGACACTGGCCGGCTCGGTCCGCACCCCCGACGCCACCCTCACGCTGCGGGGGCTCAACCAGTACGCGCTGGCGCAGGGTTCCGTCGGCGCCTACACCGCCGCCTGGGGCAGGACCTCCCGCAAGCGGGCCACCTGCGGTTCGGACACCGACCGGGCCGCCGGGTGCAGCAGGGACACCTACGAGGTGCGGATCCGCGCCGGGAGGGTCGTCGCCTCGTCGGCCACCCCGGGCAGCGGTGCGATCGCCGCGGGTACGACCGTCCTGCTGGGCCGGGAGGCGGGCGCGGACAGGCTGCGCGCCCTCGCCAAGGGCGAACGGGTCTCGGTGCGTGAGCACCTGGTGGCGTCCGCCACCAGGATCCCGTACCGCTTCGCGGTCGGCGGTTATCCGGTGCTGCGCGACGGCAGGCCGCTGCCCGGGCTGAACGACAGCACCTCGGCCGTACGCACGGCTGTCGGCTACGCGAACGGCGGGCACCGGCTTCTGCTGCTGGCGCTGGACGGCGCGGCGGCCTACCGCAGCGGTATGACCATCGCCGAAGTGGCTTCGGAGATGCGGCGGTTGGGGGCGGCGGACGCGTTCAGCCTGGACGGAGGCGGCTCCACGACGATGGTGGCCCGCACCGCGGGGGCGAAGGCGGTGAGTGTGCTCAACCACCCGACCGACAGCCCGGAGCGCGCCGTGGCGAACGGGATCGGGGTCTTCTGGAAACCCTGAGCGGGCCGCTCAGGGTTTCAGACTGCTGACCAGGTCGGCAGTCGTGGTGAGCCCGCTGCTGATGGTGGGCGCCATGCTGGTGCTGGCCAGGAAGAACCCGAACAGCATGCAGACCAGGGCGTGCGAGATCTTCAGGGAGCCCTGGCGCATGAAGATCACGGCCAGCAGCAGAAGCAGCAGCACCACAGAGATGGAAACGGCCATCGCGAACCTCCTCCGCCACGCCCGTTTCGGGGCGTTCGGCCGTAAGTGTGGCGTAGCGGAGGGTGGGTCCGTGCGGTTGACACGGCCCCCGTTCGAGTGGTGTTACGACGCCGGGTGGGCGTCCAGGAAGGCCTCCAGGCCGGCCAGGTCGTCGGTGTTGAAGTAGGCGACGCCGGCGACGAGCAGTTCGCTCCACAGCGCGTCGCGGGCGGGCCCCGCCGCGTCGGGGGTGTTCCAGAAGCGCACGGTCCGGCCGTGCGCGTGCGCCTGGCCGATGATGGCGCGCAGCTTCTGCCGCTCGGCGTCGGGGAACCCGCCCTCGCCCAACCAGGTGAAGTTGAGCTGCCAGTTGTCGCTGATCAGCGGCACGAAGGAGGCGGGCGCCGAGGTCCCGAGGTCGGTGAGCCGGCCGTCGTAGAAGGCCCGGCGCACGGCCTGCGCCTCCATCGGCGTGCGGGCCGCGCGGTCACCGGAGATGACGTTGGTGACCGCGCCGGGGACGACCCTGCCCCGGTGGTACGTCGTGAACAGGTGCGGGTAGCGCCGCAGATGCCGGTCGAGCTCCAGGTACGTGGAGGAGCCCTCGGTCTTGATGTCGATGAGCAGTTGCAGCGGCCTGCGCCGACCGCGGTACACGGAACCGTGGTTGGCCTCGACGATCGCGGCCAGCGGGTCGAGGTAGAGGGATTCGAGGGTACGTGTCGGGTCGAGGTCGTCCACGGTGTGGCCGATCAGCAACTGGTCGCCGACGAGGAAGATGTCGGCCTCGACGCTGCCGAAGCGGTGGTCGAGGGCGTCGTACAGGGGGTGGGTGTGCTCGTAGTCGTTGTGGGCGTGGGCACGCCACAGCGGCCGCCGACCGCGGTGCCCACCGCCCGCCCAGGCCTGCGCGCCGGGCAGCACGAGGGCACCGGCGAGGGCGGCGCCGAGGGTGGTGAGGGCTCTGCGACGGGTGGTGAGGGCCATGTGCTCTGCCTCCCTTGTAGGGCCATGAGTGACCCAAGGGAGTATGCGTTCGAGCAGAGCCCAATTGATGTACCTGCACAGGGAGTTGGCCGGACTGCCACCCTCGGTTCATTTCATGCGGACCCCGACACGGGCGCCCCGTAAGGGGTGCGGGGCCGTCTCGCATATGCGGCTCCGCCGCGGGTGCGCGACCAGCCCCCACGCACCCGCGCCCACAAGCCGGAAATCAGGGCGCCTGAAGATCGACCAGCCCGGCCAGCGCCACCCGATGCGCCCCCGCCGTCCCGAAGGCGATCGAATCAGCCTTGGCCCGCTTCAGATACAGATGGATCGGATGTTCCCAGGTCATCCCGATCCCCGCGTGCAACTGCAACGCCTCCTCGGCGGCGTGCACGGCGACCGGCGCCGCGTAGGCCTGAGCGACGGCCACCAGAACGTCGGCGTCCCCGCCGGAGGCCAGCGCGTCGGCCGCACCGCGGGCCGCCGCGCGAAGGTTGACGACCTCCAGCCACAGCTGCGCCAGCCGGTGCTTGACCGCCTGGAACCCGCCCACCGGCCGGTTGAACTGCTTGCGCTCCTTGAGGTACCGCACGGTCTCGGTCAGCGCCCATTCGGCCACCCCGAACTGCTCCGAGGCCAGCAGCCCGGCCCCGGCCCGCAGCGCACGCCGTACCGCGGGCTCCGCGTCGCCCACGCGACGTCCCGCCGCCCCGTCCAGGCTCACCGTGGCGAGCGGCCGGGTCAGGTCGAAGGACACCTGCGGGGTGACGGTCACGGCGCCCGCCTCGACCGCGTACAGCCCGCCGTCGTCGCCGGGCACCAGCAGCACGTCCGCGGCGACCGCGTCCGCGATGCCGGTCAGCTCACCGTGCAGACGCCCGTCCTCGACGCGTACGGCCGGGAACGCGGACCCCGGGGCGGTGTGCAGCCCCACGGCCAGCGCCCCGACGGTCCGCCCGGACGCCAGCTTCCCGAGCAGTTCCGCGTCGTCGCAGGCCAGCAGCGCCTCGGTGGCCACCACGGCACTGGTCAGATAAGGCACCGGCGCCACCGCCCGGCCCAGCTCCTCCAGGACGACGGCGGCTTCGCGATGCGAGGCGCCCTGGCCGCCGAGCTTCTCCGGTACCAGCAGCCCAGCGAGCCCCATGCCCTCGGTGAGAGCCTTCCAGGCGGCCGCGTCGTGCGGGACGTCCGACTCGGTGCGGGCGATGACGCCCGGCGCGTCGCAGTGGTCGGCGAGCAGATCCCGCACCGCGGCCCGCAGCGCCTCTTCCTCCTCCGAGTACAGCAGATCGGGCTGTGTGCTCATCGGGCCAGGTCCTTCCAGGCGACGTCCTTGTCGGTGCGCGGCTCGGCCGGCAGGCCCAGGACGCGCTCGGCGACGATGTTCAGCAGGACCTCGCTGGTCCCGCCCTCGATGCTGTTGCCCTTGGCACGGAGGTAGCGGTAGCCGGCGTCGCGGCCGGTGAAGTCCACCAGTTCGGGCCGACGCATGGTCCAGTCGTCGTACAACAGGCCTTCCTCGCCACGGAGTTCGACCTCAAGGCCGCTGATCTCCTGGTTGAGGCGGGCGAAGGCGAGTTTCATGCCGGCGCCCTCCGGGCCGGGCTGTCCGGCGACGAGCTGCTGGCGCAGCCGTTCGGCGGTGAGCCGGGCGACCTCGGACTCGACCCAGAGCTTCAGCAGCCGCTGGTGCAGGTCGTGGGTGCGCAGTTCGGGCCGTTCGCGCCAGGTCCTGGCGACCGGGCCGATCATGCCGCCCTCGCGGGGCAGCCGCATGCCGCCGATGGCGACGCGCTCGTTGTTCAGCGTGGTCTGCGCCACCCGCCAGCCGTCGCCGATCTCGCCGAGGCGACGGGAGTCGGGGATGCGGACGTCGGTGAGGAAGACCTCGTTGAACTCGGCCTCGCCGGTGACCTGCCGCAGCGGCCGGACGTCCACGCCCGGGTCGGTCATGTCGCAGACGAAGTAGGTGATGCCCGCGTGCTTGGGCACGTTCGGGTCGGTGCGGGCGATGAGGATGGCCCAGCGGGAGTTGTGCGCGCCGGACGTCCAGACCTTCTGCCCGTTCACCACCCAGTCGTCGCCCTCACGGACGGCCCGGGTGCCCAGCGCGGCCAGGTCGGAGCCGGCGCCCGGCTCGCTGAACAGCTGGCACCAGACCTCCTCGCCGATCCACAGCGGCCGCAGATAGCGCTGCTTCTGCTCCTCCGTGCCGTACTTGAGGATGGTCGGCGCGGCCATGCCGAGCCCGATGCCGTTGCGGCGCGAGTCGTTGTCGGGGGCGCCCGCGGCCTCCAACTCGGCGTCCACGACGACCTGGAGGGAGCGCGGGGCGCCGAGGCCGCCGAGTCCCTCCGGGTAGTGCACCCAGGCCAGCCCGGCATCGAACCGGGCCTTGAGGAAGTCGAGCTTCTCGGTCGAGGCGGGCGGGTACGCGGCCAGCAACTCTGCTGTGCGGCGCCCCAGTTCGGCAGCGTCGGTCATGCTGCGGCTCCCTTCGGTACCACCGTGACGCGACCGGTGGTGACACCGTCACCGACGCGCTGCACGGCCGCCGCGGCCTCGGACAGCGGCACCCGCTCGCTCACCAGCGGCTTGATGGCTCCGCTCGCGGCCAGTTCGGTGAGCTGCTCGTGGCAGTGTGCGATCAGCTTGGGGTTCTTGGTGGCGTACAGGCCCCAGTGCAGGCCCAGGATGGAGTAGTTCTTCACCAGGGCGTGGTTGAGCGCCGGGCTCGGGATGGTGCCGCTGGCGAAGCCGACGACCACGATCCGGCCCTCGAAGGCGACGACCTTGGCCGACTGGGTGTAGGCCTCGCCGCCGACCGGGTCGAAGATCACGTCGGCGCCCCGGCCGCCGGTGGCCTCCTTCACGGCGGCGATGACGTCCTCGGCACGCCGGTCGATGACGACGTCACAGCCCAGCTCACGGGCCACCGCGACCTTGTCGGCGCCGCCCACGACACCGATGACGGTCGCCCCGGCCGCCTTGCCCAGCTGTACGGCCGCGCTGCCGACCCCGCCCGCGGCGGCGTGCACCAGCAGCGTCTCGCCGGCCTGGAGCGCCGCCCGGCGGTGCAGGCCGAACCAGCCCGTCTGGTAGCCGATGTGCAGCGCGGCGGCCTCCGCGTCGTCCAGGGCGTCCGGGGCGGGCAGCAGGGCGGCGGCGTCCGCGACCGCGTACTCGGCGAAACCGCCGTTCGGCAGCGCGGGGTTGGCGATCACCCGGCGGCCGTCCTCGGTCTCGCCGCAGATCTCCACGCCCGGGGTGAACGGCAGCGGCGGACGCACCTGGTAGTGGCCACGACACATCAGCACATCGGGGAAGTTGATGTTGGCGGCACGCACCCTGAGCAGCACCTGGCCGTCGCCGGGCGTGGGCCGCTCCACCTCCTGGAGCCGCATCACCTCGCTCGGCTCGCCGTTCTCGTGCACTTGCCATGCCTGCATGCGGTGCCTCCACGGGACTGCGTCGACTGCGTCGTCCGACCGTCGTCTGACCGGGTCCATCGCATACTAAGCGGTCGCTTGCCATCGAGGGAACAACCTCCCGGGGAACGCCGGATTCATCACGCCCTCTTCGGCCGGGCCCGTACGTGCATCCGCTCCCCCTGCGGTCCGAACAGGCTGAGGAACTCCGCCGGCCCCTCCCCCGTCGACCCGAACCAGTGCGGCACCCGGGTGTCGAACTCGGCCGCCTCGCCCGCCGCCAGCACCACGTCGTGCTCGCCGAGCACCAGCCGCAGCTTCCCGGACAGCACGTACAACCACTCGTAGCCCTCGTGGGTACGCGGCTCGGGGTCGAGTTTCCGCTGCGGTTCCAGCACCTTGAAGGCCTGGAGGCCGCCGGGCTGCCGGGTGAGCGGCAGGAAGGTGCGGCCGTACCGCTCCATCGGCTTGGCCCGCACCCGGGGGTCGCCGGCCGGCGGGGCGCCGACGAGTTCGTCCAGGGGCACCTGGTGGGCCTGCGCGATCGGCAGCAGCAGCTCCAGGCTGGGCTTGCGCAGCCCGGCCTCCAGCCGGGAGAGGGTGCTGACCGAGATGCCGGTGGTCTCGGAGAGGGCGGCGAGGGTGACCTCGCGCTCCTTGCGGAGCCGGCGCAGCCGGGGGCCCACGCCTGCGAGGACGTCGTCCGTAGTCATGCCTGCATTGCAGTTTCGGCAAAGACGTTTGTCAATCCGGCAGCGGTCGGGCGACTCTCGGCCGCGGAGGTGGTCACCATGACCGATACGTACGAGGTGGTCGTCGTCGGAGGCGGCGCGGCCGGGCTCTCCGCCGCGCTGGTCCTGGGCCGGGCCCGGCGCCGCACCCTGGTCGTCGACGCGGGCGAGCCGCGCAACGCCCCGGCGGCACACATGCAGGGCTTCCTGTCGCGGGACAGTATGCCGCCGGCGGAGTTCCTGGCCGTGGGCCGGGAGGAGATCGCCCGGTACGGCGTGGAGCTGGTCCGGGACCGGGTGGTGGGCGCGACCGGGGACGACGGCTTCACGGTCGCGCTGGCGAGCGGCCGGACCGTCCACGGCAGGCACCTGGTCGTGGCGACCGGCCTGAAGGACGAGCTCCCGCCCGTCCCGGGAGTGGCCGAACGCTTCGGCCGGGATGTGCTGCACTGCCCGTACTGCCATGGCTGGGAGGTCCGCGACCAGGCGTTCGGTGTGCTGGCCACGACCCCGATGAGCGTGCACCAGGCGCTGATGGTCACCCAGTGGTCCAAGGACGTGGCCCTCTTCCTGCACCAGGTGGCGGAGGCCGACCTCACCGACGACGACGTGCGCCGGCTGGCCGCCGCCGGGGTACGGGTGGTGCCCGGCGAGGTCGCGGGACTGCGGATCGAGCACGACCGGCTGACGGGCGTACGCCTCGCGGACGGGCACGTGCACGAGCGGGAGGCGCTGTTCGTCGCCCCGCGCCCGGTCCCGCGGAACGACCTGCTGGTCGCGCTGGGCGCGGAGCTCGCCGGCACCCCCTTCGGCAGCTATCCCGTGATCGACGAACGGGGCCTGACGACCGTGCCCGGCCTGTGGGCGGCCGGCAACGCGAGCGGATTCGCCGAACAGGTGATCAACGCGGCAAGCCGCGGCTACCGGGCCGGCGCCGCGATCAACGGCGAGCTGCTCTTCGCGGACCTGGACGCGGCCCCCGCGGCGCGGGCGTAGCCGGTCCGGGCGAGCGCGGACCACGACGACGGTGCGCGGGCCACGCGGGAACGGACCACGCCGACGATGCCCGAGCAAACCGACGACGACCGCACCGCCGCGGTCCGGACGCGCCCACTGCGGTCCGGACGCGCCCGCTGCCGTACG
The DNA here is from genome assembly GCF_014645815.1 of Streptomyces fuscichromogenes. Taxonomy (GTDB): domain Bacteria; phylum Actinomycetota; class Actinomycetes; order Streptomycetales; family Streptomycetaceae; genus Streptomyces; species Streptomyces fuscichromogenes. Next base: position 184,773 of record NZ_BMML01000023.1, read on the forward strand.
GTCCGGCGCCCGCGGCCGTGTGGCCCGACGCGCCCACAGCCATATGGTCCGGCGCCGACCGCCGTGTAGCCCGGCACACCCACAGCCATATGGTCCGCGCCCGCTGTCACGCGGTCCGGTGCGCCCGCTGCCGTGTGGGCCCGGCCCGCCCGTTGCACCATGGCTGCATGCTGCTGAGTCGGCTTGTCGACGTGTCCCGGGAGATTGCCGCCACCGCGGCCCGGTCCCGGAAGACCGCGCTGCTCGCGGGGCTCTTCCGGGAGGCGGACCCCGACGACGTGCCGGTCGTCATCCCCTATCTGGCCGGGCGGCTCCCGCAGGGACGGCTCGGTGTCGGCTGGAAGGTGCTGGGCCGGTCCGTGCCGCCGGCCGCCGCGCCGTCCCTCACCGTCCGGGGCGTCGACGCCCTGCTGACCGAGCTGGGCGAGGTCTCCGGACCCGGCTCGCAGGCCGAACGGGTGAGGATCGCGGGCGAGTTGATGGGCGCGGCGACGGCGGACGAGCAACGCTTCCTGCTGGGGCTGATCACCGGGGAGGTACGGCAGGGCGCCCTGGACGCGGTCGCCGTCGAGGGGCTCGCGCAGGCGACCGGCGCGGACCCGGCCGCCGTCCGCCGGGCGGTGATGCTCGCCGGGTCCCTCCAGACGGTGGCCGAGGCGCTGTTGGCGGACGGCCCGCCCGCCCTGGACCGCTTCCGGCTCACCGTCGGCCGCCCGGTGCTGCCGATGCTGGCGCACACCGCATCCTCGGTCGCCGAGGCGGTGGCGAAGCTGGGCGCGTGCGTGGCCGAGGAGAAGCTGGACGGCATCCGGGTCCAGGTCCACCGGGACGGCGACACGGTGCGGATCTTCACCCGGACGCTGGACGACATCACCGACCGGCTTCCGGAAGTGGTGGCCGCCGCACGGGAGTTGCGCGGCGAGCGATTCGTCCTGGACGGCGAGGTGATCTCCTTCGACACGGCCGGCCGCCCCCGCTCCTTCCAGGAGACGGCGGGCCGGGTCGGCTCCCGTACGGACGTGGCGAAGGCGGCGCGGGAGGTGCCGGTCTCCCCGGTGTTCTTCGACGCGCTCTCCGTCGACGGCCGCGACCTGCTCGACCTCCCCTTCGCCGAACGGCACGCGGAACTGGCCCGGCTGGTCCCCGAACCGATGCGGGTGCGCCGGGCACCGGTGTCCGGGCCGGACGGCACCGCGGGCGCCGAGGAGTTCCTCGCGGCCACCCTGGACCGCGGCCACGAAGGTGTGGTCGTCAAGGCTCTCGACGCCCCTTACAGCGCCGGCCGCCGGGGCGCCTCCTGGCTGAAGGTGAAACCCGTCCACACCCTGGACCTGGTCGTGCTGGCCGCCGAATGGGGCCACGGCCGCCGCACCGGCAGGCTCTCCAACCTCCACCTCGGCGCCCGCGACCCGGACGGCGGCTTCGCGATGCTCGGCAAGACCTTCAAAGGTCTCACCGACGCGATGCTGGAGTGGCAGACCGCCCGCCTCCAGGAGCTGGCGGTCTCGGACGACGGCCGGGTGGTGACGGTACGCCCCGAACTCGTCGTCGAGATCGCCTACGACGGCCTGCAGCGCTCCTCCCGCTACCCGGCCGGCGTCACCCTCCGCTTCGCCCGGGTGGTCCGCCACCGCGGGGACAAGCGGCCGGAGGAGGCCGATACGGTGGAGACCCTGCTGGCCGCGCACCCGGAGGTACGGCCTTGACCGAGCCGAAGCGAAGCGCCGGACTGCTGTTGTTCCGGCATACCGGCGAGGGCCTTGAGGTGTTGCTCGGCCATATGGGCGGGCCGTACTTCGCGAAGAAGGACGCGGGGGCGTGGACCGTCCCCAAGGGCGAGTACGAGCCCGACGAGACCGCCTGGGAGGCGGCCCGGCGCGAGTTCCAGGAGGAGCTGGGCCTGCCGCCGCCGGACGGCGAGGCGATCGGGCTGGGCGAGGTCCGGCAGACCAACGGCAAGATCGTGACGGCGTGGGCGATCGAGGCGGACCTGGATCCGGCCGCGATCGAGCCCGGCACCTTCACGATGGAGTGGCCGCCGAGGTCGGGCCGGATCCAGGAGTTCCCCGAGCTGGACCGGGTGGCCTGGCTGACCCCCGACCGGGCCCGCGAGCTGATCGTCAGGGCCCAGGCCGCGTTTGTGGACCGGCTGGCCGAGCACTCGGGCTGAACGGAGCCTCCTACGTTGCGATCGGCCCGGCCGCGCGGGAAGGTCGTAGCAAGCCCGCTCCCAGGGAGGTCAGCCATGCCCATCGCGACGGTCAACCCGGCGAACGGCGAGACGCTCGAAACGTTCGAGGCCATGGACGAGGACGAGCTCGAACGCCGGCTCGAACTCGCCGAGGCGACGTTCCGCACGTACCGCAGGAGCGCCTTCGCCGAGCGCGCCCGGCTGCTGCACGGGGCCGCCGACCTGCTGGACGCGGACCTGGACGACATCGCCCGCACCATGACCACCGAGATGGGCAAGCCGATCAAGCAGGCCCGCGCGGAGGCCGCCAAGTGCGCGAAGGCGATGCGCTGGTACGCCGACCACGCCGCGGAGCTGCTGGCCGACGAGGAGCCGGCGGAGACGGACGTGAAGGACTCGGGGGCGTCCCGGGTACGGGTGCGCTACCGCCCGATCGGGCCGGTGCTCGCCGTGATGCCGTGGAACTTCCCGCTCTGGCAGGTGGTCCGCTTCGCCGCGCCCGCGCTGATGGCGGGCAACGTGGGCCTGCTCAAGCACGCCTCCAACGTCCCGCAGACCGCCCTGTACCTGGAGGACCTGTTCCACCGGGCGGGCTTCCCGGAGGGCTGCTTCCAGACCCTGCTGATCGGCTCCGGCGCGGTCGACGACGTCCTGCGCGACGAGCGGGTGAGGGCGGCGACGCTCACCGGCAGCGAGCCCGCGGGCCGCGCGGTCGCCTCCACCGCCGGGGAGATGATCAAGAAGACGGTGCTGGAACTGGGCGGCAGCGACCCCTTCGTGGTGATGCCCTCCGCGGACATCGACCGGGCCGCGCGGATCGCGGTGACGGCGCGGGTGCAGAACAACGGGCAGTCGTGCATCGCCGCGAAGCGGTTCATCGTGCACGCGGACGTCTACGACGCGTTCGCCGAACGGTTCGTGGCGGGGATGGCGGCGCTGCGGACCGGCGACCCGATGGACGAGGGGACGGACGTCGGGCCGCTCGCGAGCGAGCAGGGGCGGAAGGATCTGGAGGAGCTGGTCGAGGACGCGAGGCGGTCGGGCGCCGAGGTGCTGTGCGGCGGGGAGCGGCCGGACGGGCCCGGCTGGTTCTATCCGCCGACCGTGCTGGCCGGGATCCACCGCGACATGCGCATCCACCGCGAGGAGGCGTTCGGGCCGGTGGCCACGCTGTACCGGGCCGGTGACCTGGACGAGGCGGTCCTCATCGCCAACGACTCGCCCTTCGGGCTGAGTTCGAACGTGTGGACGCGGGACGAGGCCGAGGTGGACCGGTTCGTACGGGACCTGGAGGCCGGCGGCGTCTTCGTCAACGGCATGACCGCCTCCCACCCGGCGTTTCCCTTCGGCGGTGTGAAGCGGTCCGGATACGGCCGTGAGCTGTCCGGGCACGGAATCCGGGAGTTCTGCAACATCACCACCGTTTGGCAGGGTGCGTGAGGGTTGCACGGCTACGATCCCGGGTGTGAACCGCGAAGTGACTCTGCCCCTGATCGTCGACGACCGCGGTACCTTGCAGGTGGCCGCGGCCGACGTGAGTAAGTTGTTGCGGACGCTGGGGGCGCGGTGGCTGCGGCTGGTGGAGGCCGACGAGGGCGGGCTGGACGAGGACACGGTGGCCGCGCTGACGATCGAGCTCGCGAAGCTCGCCGACCGGATCGACGTGGCCTGTATCGCCCACAGCAGTGGGGAGTAGCGGTCGTTCGGCGGGTGCGGGTGAGTGGGGGTTGCTCGCGCAGTTCCCCGCGCCCCTGAAGGACAGGCCAGTTCACCTGGGCGCGCCCCAGAACATCTGCTCGTGTGCCTGGGCGTAGTGCGTGCGCGGTCCCAGTGCGAGGGTCGCGTCCGTCGGGTCGGCGTTGAGGGCGAGCCAGGAGTTGTACGCCGGGTACGCCTGGCGGCCCGGCAGGGGCTCGTACGCCCGCAGGCGCTCTTCGTCCACCGCACACGCCGCGGTGAACACGCCCAGCCGCTCTGCCGCCGGTTGCTCGGTGGCGCGCTGCGCCAGATGCAGGAACGCGCGTGAGTCGGCGGGGACCACCCGGTGTTGTTCCAGGGCAGGAGCGGCGAGGGTCTCCAGGCTCGCCCGGCCGCCGGCGACGAGAGGGACTCACGGGTCGGCGTTCGAGTCCGGGGCAAGCTCTGACCTGGTCGTTCTCAGGATTTCCGCGGCCGTGCCGGGCATCGCTCCCTCCTCGTCCGGATACCTCTGTGCTGATCCGACCCTGACACGGGGTCACCGGTTCGGAGTAGTCCGACGCGAGATCGTCGCCCTCACGGGTGATCGTGAGGGAACCACCTCCTGAGGTGAACCACCTCTCTGACCGGCCGGGCCAAAACCCGCCGGAAGGCTGAAAGCAGGCACGGTTCATGGCGACTTTGTGCAAACCCTCAGTGTCGGTCCCGGAGTACGTGATCACGATGGAGGAGACGCTGGAACTGGCGCGCTCCCACCACGAGAACCACCCGCAGCTGCCGCTGGCGCTGAGACTGATCGAGAACACGGGCGTTCGCACCCGGCACATCGTGCAGCCGATCGAGGAAACCCTGAAGCACCCCGGCTTCGAGGAGCGCAACAAGCTCTACGAGGTCGAGGCCAAGGCCCGGGTCCCCGCAGTCATCCAGCGGGCGCTCGACGACGCCGAGCTGCTCACCACCGACATCGACGTGATCATCTACGTCTCGTGCACGGGCTTCATGATGCCCTCGCTCACGGCGTGGCTGATCAACGAGATGGACTTCGACTCCACCACCCGCCAGCTCCCCATCGCGCAGCTCGGCTGCGCGGCCGGCGGAGCGGCGATCAACCGGGCGCACGACTTCTGCTCGGCGTACCCGGACGCCAACGCCCTCATCGTGGCCTGCGAGTTCTGCTCGCTGTGCTACCAGCCGACCGACCTCGGCGTCGGCTCGCTGCTCTCCAACGGCCTCTTCGGTGACGGCATCGCCGCCGCCGTGGTCCGCGGCAAGGGCGGCACGGGCGTCGAACTCGAACGCAACGGCTCGTACCTGATCCCGAAGACCGAGGAATGGATCATGTACGACGTGCGGGCCACCGGGTTCCACTTCCTGCTGGACAAGCGGGTCCCGGCGACCATGGAGCCGCTGGCGCCGGCTCTCCAGGACCTGGCGGGACTGCACGGCTGGGACGCCTCCGACCTGGACTTCTACATAGTCCACGCGGGCGGGCCGCGGATCCTGGACGACCTGAGCAAGTTCCTCAAGGTCGACCCGCACGCCTTCCGGTTCAGCCGGTCCACGCTCACCGAGTACGGCAACATCGCCAGCGCCGTCGTCCTGGACGCGCTGCGCCGGATGTTCGACGAGGGCGGTGCCGAGCACCAGGCACGCGGCCTGCTGGCCGGGTTCGGTCCCGGCATCACCGCGGAGATGTCGCTGGGTCGCTGGCGGCGTTCGGACGAAGAGACGGACTGACCGAGATGACGCTCACCGAACCGCTCGACCCCGCCGACGAGGCACCCGGCGAGGCACCCGGTGAGGCCGCCTGTCCGGTCCGGCACTGGGAAGTGCCGGACCTGACGGGGGTGGACTTCGACCCCACCCTGGCCGAGCTGATGCGGGAGGGTCCGGTCACCCGGATCCAGCTCCCCAACGGCGAGGGCTGGGCGTGGCTGGTCACCCGGTACGACGACGTACGGATGGTGGCCAACGACCCCCGGTTCAGCCGTGAGGCGGTGATGGAGCAGCCGGTCACCCGGCTCGCCCCGCACTTCATCCCGGACCGCGGCGCGGTCGGCTTCCTGGATCCGCCCGACCACACGCGGCTGCGCCGTTCGGTGGCCGCCGCGCTCACCACCAAGGGCGTGGAGCGGGTCCGGGAGAAGGCGCGCCGGATGCTGGACGAGCTCGTCGACGAGCTCGTCCAGGACGGCCCGCCGGCCGATCTCACGGCGGCGGTCCTGAGTCCGTTCCCCATCGCGGTGATCTGCGAGGTGATGGGCGTCCCGGCCGCCGACCGGCACACCATGCACCTCTGGACCCAGCTGATCCTGTCCTCCAGTCACGGCAAGGAGGTCAGCGAGCGGGCCAAGCGCGAGATGAGCGCCTACTTCGCCGACCTCGTCGCCCTGCGCGAGGGCAGTACGGGCGAGGACGTGGCCTCCCTGCTCGGCGCGGCCGTGGGCCGCGGCGAGGTGTCCCTGGAGGAGGCCGTCGGTCTCGCCGTCCTCCTCCAGATCGGCGGCGAGGCGGTCACCAACAACAGCGGGCAGATGTTCTACCTGCTGCTGACCCGTCCCGACCTCCTGGACCGGCTGCGCACCGAGCCGGCGATCCGCCCCCGCGCGATCGACGAGCTCCTGCGCTACATCCCGCACCGCAGCGCGGTCGGCCTGTCCCGGATCGCCAGGCAGGACGTGGACATCAAGGGCGTCCGGATCCGCGCGGGCGAGGCGATCTACGTCTCGTACCTGGCCGCCAACCGCGACCCGATGGTCTTCCCGGACCCCGAGACGATCGACTTCGCCCGCAGCCCCAACCCGCACGTCTCCTTCGGGTTCGGCCCGCACTACTGTCCCGGCGGCCAACTCGGCAGGCTGGAGGAGGAGTTGCTGGTGGACGCCCTTCTCGACCGGCTGCCCGGACTGCGGCTCGCCGTACCCCCGGAGCAGGTCCCCTTCAGAAAGGGCGCGTTGATCCGGGGTCCCGAGGCACTTCCGGTGACCTGGTGAGTGGCCCATGACCACGACCGAGGGACTCCTCGTACCACCGGGACACGGACGCGTGGTCCACACGCCGGCCCAGCGTGTCACCTTCAAGGTGACGGGCACGCACTCACGGGCGGCCTCCACCTTCGAGGTGGAGGTACCGCCGGGCTTCGACGTGGGCGCCCATGTGCACACCCGCAGCGAGGAGTTGTTCTACGTCCTCGAAGGCGAACTGGACGTCCTCGCCTTCGAGCCCCGCATCCGCACGCCCGACAACTGGCAGAAGTGGGAGTCCAGTTCGGGCACGCGGGTGGTAAGGGCCACCCCGGGCACGGTGATCGTCGTACCCCCCGGCTGCCCCCACGCGTTCGCCAACCCGACGGACACCGCGGCGCGGATGTTCTTCCAGGCGTCGCCACCGCCGGACCACGAGCGCTACTTCGAGGAACTCCTGGAGATCCTCGGCACCGACGGCCCCCCGGACCACACGGCGATCGAGGAACTACGCAGGCGCTACGACATCGAACAACTCACACCTCTGAAACACCGGTGACTTCGCCCACCTTCTGGGGGGCGCGGGGAACCGCGCGAGCAACCACGACGCACCGTCGGCCCGCGAGGCACCCGCACCCCCACGGCGCTACCGGATCGGCATCCCCGACAACGTACGGGCGATCACCAGCCGCTGGATCTCACTGGTCCCCTCGAAGATCGTGTAGATCGCCGCGTCCCGGTGCATCCGCTCCACCGGGTACTCCCGCGTGTACCCGTTGCCGCCCAGGATCTGGATCGCCTGGCCGGTCACCTTCTTCGCCGTCTCGCTCGCGAACAGCTTCGACATCGACCCCTCGGCCGCGGTGAACGGCTTCCCGTTGATCGCCATCCAGGACGCCCGCCACACCAGCAGCCGGGCCGCGTCGACTGCCGTCCGCATGTCCGCGAGCTGGAAGGCCACGCCCTGGTTGTCGATGATCGGCCGCCCGAACTGCTCACGGGTCATGGCGTAGTCGAGGGCGACTTCGTAGGCGGCCCGCGCGGTACCCACCGCCATGGCCCCCACCGCAGGGCGGCTCGCCTCGAACGTGGCCATCGCCGCGTTCTTCACCCGCTCGCCGCCCGACTTCGCCCGCTCCCGGGCCCGGGCCAGTCGCTCGTCCAGCTTCGCCTTGCCGCCGAGCAGGCAGGAGCCGGGCACCCGGACGTTGTCCAGGACGACCTCGGCGGTGTGCGAGGCACGGATCCCGTGCTTCTTGAACTTCTGGCCCTGGGAGAGCCCGGGGGTCCCCGGCGGGACGATGAAGGACGCGTGGCCCTTGGAGCCGAGCTCCGCGTCGACGACCGCGACCACGACGTGGACGTTGGCGATGCCGCCGTTGGTCGCCCAGGTCTTGGTGCCGTTGATCACCCACTCGTCCTTGACCTCGTCGTAGACGGCCCGGGTGCGCATGGAGGCCACGTCGGAGCCGGCGTCGGGCTCGGAGGAGCAGAACGCGGCGACCTTGACGTCGTTGGCGTCGCCGTACATCTGGGGGATCCAGGTGCCGATCTGCTCCTCGGTGCCGTTGGCGAGGACGCCGACGGCGGCCAGGCCCGTGCCCACGATGGACAGGGCGATGCCCGCGTCGCCCCAGAACAGCTCCTCCATGGCCATCGGGATACCGAGGCCGGTGGGGTCGAAGTACTGCTGGGCGTAGAAGTCGAGGGAGTAGATGCCGACCTTCGCGGCCTCCTGGATGACCGGCCAGGGAGTCTCCTCACGCTCGTCCCATTCGGCGGCCGCGGGTCGGATGACGTCGGCGGCGAAACCGTGCAGCCAGTCCCGGACCTCCTTCTGTTCGTCGTTGAGTTCCATGGTGAACTCGGCCATGACTCCTCCAGCGGCGGCGCATAATGTGTTACTAGCGGTAACCCGAGTCTGTTACTGGTCGGTAGGAAAAGTCAACTCCCAAGGTCACCTCGGCAGCCAGTTCGATGAGAGATGGCCGTCAGGTGTTAGTTTGCGCAGGCGTCACGAAAACAGCACGGGGTGGGGAGAGCACATGGACACCACGCAGCGGACCGAACAGCAACGGGCCGCCGACCGCCGACGGCGCGAGCTGCTGGAGGCCGCCGACCGGGTGGTGCTGCGGGACGGCCCACAGGCTTCCATGAACGCCATCGCGGCGGAGGCCGGCATCACCAAGCCGATCCTCTACCGCCACTTCGGCGACAAGGGCGGGCTCTACGCCGCGCTGGCCAAGCGGCACACGGACGCCCTGCTGAACTCGCTGCGGGACGCGCTGGACGCTCCCGCGGAGCGCCGCGAGCGGGTCGAGGCGACGCTGGACACCTACCTCGCGGCGATCGAGGCGCGGCCCCAGGTGTACCGGTTCCTGATGCATCCCGCGGAGGGCAGCACGGGCACCGACCAGGGGTTCGACGTGGGGAAACACTCGGCTCCGCTGTTGCGGCGGATGGGTGAGGAGCTGGCGCAGGTCATCGGGGACCGGCTGGATCTGGGGCCGAACAGTCAGCAGCTGGCCCGGGTGTGGGGGCACGGGATCGTCGGGATGATGCATGCGGCGGGGGACTGGTGGCTGGGGGAACGGCCCTGTTCTCGTGCGGAACTGGTGAAGAGCTTGGCGGATCTTCTGTGGGGGCGGCTTGCTGCGGCAGGGGACAAAGTGGGAGGTCCGGGGTTCTGACGGGTTGGGTTTCGGCTGACTGCCCGTGGCGGTTGATCGCGCAGTTCCCCGCGCCCCTCAAAGCAGGGAGATGTCCTCACCGGTGCCAGGAGGACTTCGCCACCTGTCGCATCAGCCGGCGCCCGCGCCAGCCCGTGACGTGGTCGGCGTACACACGGCCTTCCAGGTGGTCGGTCTCGTGCTGGAGGCATCGCGCGAAGAAGCCCGTGCCGTGGATCGTGACCGGCTCACCCGTCGCCGTGAGGCCCTCGACCACCGCGTGGTCGTACCGCTCCGTGCCCGCCTCCAGGCCCGGCAGGGACAGGCAGCCCTCGGGGCCGCGGAGTGTCACGCCGTCCGCCGTCACCAGGCGGGGGTTGACCACATGGCCCAGGTGGCGGACGTCCTCGTCGTCGGGGCAGTCGAAGACAAACACCCGCAGCGGCTCCCCCACCTGGTTCGCCGCCAGGCCCACGCCCTCCGCCGCGTACATCGTCGCGAACAAGTCCTCCACCAGCCGGGAGAGTTCGGGGCCGAAGTCGGTGACCTCCGTGCAACGGGCGTGCAGAACGGGGTCGCCGAGCAGAGTGAGAGGCCGGACCCGCCCGCGGGCGCCCGGAATGGAACCGTGTCGCATGGGCGCAAGGGTACGGTTCGGATCAGCCCCTGCCCGCCGCGCAGGCAAGGGCCGGAATTCGGGTGTGCGAATGGATCTCGATAGGCTGACCTCACACCACGTTGCCGGATGGCTCAGGCGCGGCGCGTACGCAAGGAGGATCGAGAACTGATGGCAGGCACCTCGGACCCGCTCACGCCGCGGGCCAAGCTGGCCGTGACCGCGGGCAAGGCGGTCGCGGCGGCATCCCGGGCGGCGGGTCGCGGCAGCGGATCCGTGATCGGCGGCCGGGTCGCGCTCAAACTCGACCCCGACCTTCTCGCCCGGCTCGCCCAGAACCTGGACGTCACGCTGGTCTCGGCGACGAACGGCAAGACGACCACGACCCGGCTGATCGCCGAGGCACTGAAGGCCGCGGGGCCGGTCGTGTCCAACGCGCTCGGGGCCAACATGCCGGCCGGCATCACGTCGGCGCTGGCGGGCGGCTCGGAGTCGAAGTTCGGTGTGATCGAGGTCGACGAGAAGTACCTGGCCGGGGTCGCCCGGGACACCGACCCCAAGTGCATCGCGCTGCTCAACCTCTCCCGCGACCAGCTGGACCGCGCCGCCGAGACCCGGATGCTCGCCGAGAACTGGCGCGAGGGCCTGGCCGGGACCAAGGCCGTCATCGTGGCGAACTGCGACGACCCGCTGGTGGTGTGGGCCGCGTCCTCCTCCCCCAACGTGATCTGGGTCGCCGCCGGGCAGATGTGGAAGGACGACGCCTGGTCCTGCCCGTCCTGCGGCGGCGTGATGCAGCGGCCCGGCGACGACTGGTTCTGCGGCGAGTGCGGGTTCCGCCGGCCGACCCCGAGCTGGGTGCTGTCGGGCGACCACGTGCTCGACCCGCACGGGTCCGCCTGGCCGATCCACCTGCAGCTGCCGGGCCGCGCCAACAAGGCGAACGCGGCCTCCTCGGCCGCGGTCGCCGCCGTCTTCGGAGTGCCGCCGCAGGTCGCCCTGGAGCGGATGTACCAGGTGCAGGCCGTCGCGGGACGCTACGACGTCGTGCAGTTCCAGGAGCGCGACCTGCGTCTGCTGCTGGCCAAGAACCCGGCCGGCTGGCTGGAGACGTTCTCGCTGATCGACCCGCCGCCGACGCCGGTCATCCTCTCCGTGAACGCGCGCGGCGCCGACGGCACCGACACCTCCTGGCTGTGGGACGTGGACTACACGCGCCTGACCGGCCACCCGATCTTCGTGCTGGGCGACCGCAAGCTCGACCTCGCGGTGCGCCTGGAGGTCGCGAACCAGCACTTCCAGGTCTGCGACTCCCTCGACCAGGCCGTCCAGATGTGCCCGCCCGGCCGGATCGAGGTCATCGCGAACTACACCGCGTTCCAGGACCTGCGCCGCCGCGTCGGCAACTGACAGCACCAGAAAACGGAGTGACGATCCCTTCATGAGCGACAACCAACTGCGGCTGGTGTGGATCTACCCCGACCTGCTCAGCACCTACGGCGACCAGGGCAACGCGCTCGTCGTGGAGCGGCGGGCCCGGCAGCGCGGTCTCGACGTGGCCCGGCTCGACGTGCGCAGCGACCAGCCGATCCCGACCTCCGGCGACATCTACCTGATCGGCGGCGGTGAGGACCGTCCGCAGCGGCTGGCCGCCGAGCGACTGCGCCGTGACGCGCACCTGTACCGGGCGGTGGAGAACGGCGCGATCGTGTTCTCCGTCTGCGCCGGCTACCAGATCCTCGGCCACGAGTTCATCAACGACCTGGGACAGCGGGAGCCGGGCCTCGGCCTGCTCGACGTGACGACCGTGCGCGGCACCGGCGAGCGGTGTGTCGGTGACGTCCTCGCCGACATCGACCCGCGCCTCGGGCTGCCCCCGCTCACCGGGTTCGAGAACCACCAGGGCGTCACCCAGCTCGGCCCCACCGCCCGCCCCTTCGCCCGGGTCCAGCTGGGCAAGGGCAACGGCACCGGGGACGGCACGGAGGGCGCGTACAACGACACCGTCTTCGGCACGTACATGCACGGACCGGTACTCGCCCGCAACCCGCTCATCGCGGACCTGCTGCTGAAGCTGGCGCTGGACGTGAACGCGCTGCCGCCGATCGACGACCGCTGGTACGAGGCGCTGCGCAACGAGCGGATCGCCGCCGCTCAGCAGCCCGCGTGACCCTTCGGGAACGACCGGTTCCGGGGCCCGCCTGACAGGGTGTCCGCTCACATGTGCGGGCACGTCCAGCAGGCGGACGCCCGGTGCGGAATGACCCCCTTGCGCCGGTAGGGTGGCCGCGACGTCAGCCGGACAGCGTGGTCCGGTCTCCGGCCCACGTGGAGAAGGTTGTTTCGGGCTATGCGCATTGGTGTCCTCACGTCCGGCGGCGACTGCCCCGGCCTGAACGCCGTCATCCGGTCCGTCGTGCACCGTGCCGTCGTCGACCACGGCGACGAGGTCATCGGCTTCCGGGACGGCTGGAAGGGCCTCCTGGAGTGCGACTACCTCAAGCTCGACCTCGACGCCGTGGCCGGCATCCTGGCCCGCGGCGGCACCATCCTCGGGTCGTCCCGGGTCCAGCCCTCGCACCTGCGGGACGGCGTGGAGCGGGCCAGGGGCCATGTCGCCGAGCTCGGGCTCGACGCGATCATCCCGATCGGCGGCGAGGGCACGCTGAAGGCGGCCCGGCTGATGTCCGACGCCGGCCTGCCGATCGTGGGCGTGCCGAAGACCATCGACAACGACATCGCCGTCACCGACGTGACCTTCGGCTTCGACACGGCCGTGGGGGTCGCCACCGACGCGCTCGACCGGCTCAAGACCACCGCCGAGTCCCACCAGCGGGTGCTCGTCGTCGAGGTCATGGGGCGGCACACCGGCTGGATCGCCCTGCACTCCGGCATGGCGGCCGGCGCCCACGCCATCGTCGTACCGGAACGGCCCTTCGACATCGAGGAGTTGGCCCGCCGGGTCGGCGAGCGGTTCGAGGCGGGCAAGCGGTTCGCGATCGTCGTCGCGGCGGAGGGGGCCAAGCCGAGGGCGGGCACGATGGCCTTCGACGAGGGCGGCAAGGACATCTACGGCCACGAGCGGTTCGCCGGGATCGCCCGGCAGCTCTCCATCGAGCTGGAGCAGCGGCTCGGCAAGGAGGCTCGGCCGGTCATCCTCGGGCACGTGCAGCGGGGTGGCACGCCGACGGCGTACGACCGGGTGCTGGCGACGCGGTTCGGGTGGCATGCGGTGGAGGCCGTGCACCGGGGGGAGTTCGGTCGTATGACCGCGCTGCGGGGGACGGACATCGTGATGGTGCCGCTGGCGGACGCGGTGGAGACGTTGAAGACGGTTCCGGACGAGCGGTACGAGGAAGCGGAGACCGTGCTCTAAGGGGCAGCGCCGTAGGGGGTGCCGATGCGTCGCCGGGTGCGGGTCGTGCGTGGTCGCTCGCGCAGTTCCCCGCGCCCCTGGAGGCAGGGACACTCACCCCGGTCGCGGGTGCCGTCGGCGGCGGTTCTACTCTGGGTGCGGCTGTAAACGTACAACCCCCCACGAATCAGGAGCCGCCGGATGGATCACAGCGGGCACGGCATGACCATGGATCTGCCGCCGTTCACGCTGGGGCGGGGGCTGGAGTGGTCGGCGGATCCCTTCTTCCTCGTCGCCTGTCTCGCCGGGCTGGCGCTGTACGGATGGGGTGTGGTGCGGCTGCGGCGGCGCGGGGACGCCTGGTCCGTGGGGCGGACCGTGTCGTTCGTCGTCGGGGTGCTGACCATCATGGCGGTGATGTGCACCAGGCTGAACGACTACGGGATGGTCATGTTCAGCGTGCACATGGTGCAGCACATGATCATCAGCATGCTCTCGCCCATCCTGATCCTGCTGGGTGCCCCGGTCACGCTCGCGCTGCGCGCGCTGCCCGTCGCCGGGAAGGGCCGCAAGGGGCCGCGTGAGCTGCTGCTGGCCCTGCTGCACAGCCGGTACATGCGGATCGTCACCCACCCCGCCTTCACCATCCCGCTGTTCATCGCGAGCCTGTACGCGCTCTACTTCACCCCGCTCTTCGACTTCCTGATGGGCTCCAGGGCCGGGCACATCGCGATGATGGTGCACTTCCTCGCCGTCGGTGTCGTCTTCTTCTGGCCGATCATCGGCGTCGACCCGGGGCCGCACCGGCCGGGGTATCTCCTGCGCATGCTGGAGCTGTTCGCCGGCATGCCGTTCCACGCCTTCTTCGGCATCGCGTTGATGATGGCGTCGGAGCCCATGGTCGAGACGTTCAGGAATCCGCCGGCCTCGCTCGGCATCGACGCGCTCACCGACCAGAACGCGGCCGGCGGAATCGCCTGGGCCTTCAGCGAGGTCCCCTCCGTACTCGTGCTCATCGCCCTGCTGTTCCAGTGGTACGGCTCCGAACAGCGCCAGGCCCGGCGCCACGACCGGGCCGCCGACCGGGACGGCGACAAGGAACTCGAGGCGTACAACGCCTATTTGGCCTCACTGAACGCACGCAACAGCTGACCGGCGTCGGGGAGACCGCCGGGAGACCGCCGGGAGATCGGTGATGGCGGCGCACGCCATGCCCGACGTCGCCGGCACGTCCTTCGCAGAGCCGGGCGGACAGCTCTCTCACACGTGATCGGCCGCGGTCCGGGGACGGGAACCGACTCGCCGCGGACTGGTCCAGCAGGACGCGCTTCGCGGTCGCGCGGGAAGGAGCCCGCCGGACCCGTGGACACGCCGAAGCGGAACCGACTCCGGTTGCCGCCCGCCCGGACCGCCCTGCTCGGGGCCGCACGGCAGGGGGGGCTCGGGCTCACGCGGCCAGGATCCGTCCTGACACCGGCGAGGGGGGACAGCAGGACTCGGCGTGTGCACGGGACGCACGGGCCCAGGGCTGCGGATCACGGCGTGGAAGAAGACCGAGGAGCCGGCGTTCCTCAACGAGGTCTCCTCGGTGCCGTTGCAGCAGACCCTGCGGTATCTGCAGACCGCGTTCACCGACTTCTTCGCCAAGCGGGCGAAGTACCCGCGCTTCACGTCGCGGAAGAGGTCGCGCAGGTCCGCCGAGTACACCACCAGCGGTTTCCGTTTCCGGGACGGAGCAGTGACGCCGGCGAAGTTGACGGCCCCGCTGGACATCGTGTGGTCCCGGCCGCTGCCCGAAGGGGCGCAGCCGTCCACCGTGACCGTGTCGCAGGACGCGGCTTCGGCACGGCGGAAGCTGTCCCGCAAGGCCAAGGGAGACGGCGCCAACAGCCGTAGAGCCCGGCGCCAGGTGGTGGACCGCTTCTTCCCCTCCTCACGTGGACGTGTGACCGCTGCGGTACGGCCCTCAACGGAGAACTCCGGGCAGGCAGTCGGTGACGAAGCGGAAAGCCCCACGGCGCGAGCCGTCGTGGCGTGCACCGTCAGTACTCGGTATCAGTATCAGTATCAGTATCAGGAGGAAGCAGAACGGGGGCACCATGGAGGGACACGGACCATGAGGAGGGTGTCGCGATGCCCGGATCTGCGAACGGTTCGAACGGGGCCACGAAGACGATGGGGGTGCTCACCGTCGGCGGACTCGTGGTGGTGACCGCCTACACGGTGGCGCTCGGCAGCAACGGCTGGCTCTGGTTCGGATGGGTGGTGCTGGGCCTGCTGACACTGGCGATGGTGCTCACCCAGAACAACTGACACAGCACCCCGGGTGAAGCGCCCCGAAGGGGCGCGGGGAACCACGCGACCGGCCACGACGGCGCCGCAGACGAACGACGACACAAAGCGGCCCTTCCAGCGAAGCGCTAGTGCACCCCGGGCTGGTACTTGGGCAGCCTGGCGGTGATCTTCATGCCCGCGCCCGGGGCGGTCTCGATGACCAGGCCGTGGTCGTCGCCGTACACCTGGCGAAGCCGGTCGTCGACGTTGGAAAGGCCGATGCCCCCGGAGGGACTGGTCTCGCCGGCGAGGATGCGGCGCAGCAGGACCGGGTCCATGCCGGCGCCGTCGTCCTCGATGACGACCAGGGCCTGGGCGCCCTCGTCCTGGGCGGTGATCTGGATACGGCAGGTGCCGGTCTTGCCCTCCAGGCCGTGCTTGACGGCGTTCTCCACCAGGGGCTGGAGGCAGAGGAAGGGAAGGGTGACCGGGAGCACCTCGGGGGCGATCTGCAGGGTGACCGTGAGGCGGTCGCCGAAGCGGGCCCGGACCAGCGCCAAGTAGTGGTCGATGGCGTGGAGTTCGTCGGCGAGGGTGGTGAAGTCACCATGCCTGCGGAACGAGTAGCGGGTGAAGTCGGCGAACTCCAGCAGCAGTTCGCGGGCCCGCTCCGGGTCGGTGCGGACGAACGAGGCGATCACCGCGAGCGAGTTGAAGATGAAGTGCGGGGAGATCTGGGCGCGCAGGGCACGGATCTCGGCCTCGATGAGACGGGTCCGGGAGCGGTCCAGGTCGGCGAGTTCCAGCTGGACGCTGACCCAGCGGGCGACCTCGCCGGCCGCCCGGACCAGGACGGCGGACTCGCGCGGGGCGCAGGCGACCAGGGTGCCGTGGACACGGTCGTCGACGGTGAGCGGGGTGATCACCGCCCAGCGGACCGGGCAGTCGGGGGTCTCGCAGTGCAGCCGGAAGGCCTCGCCGCGGCCGGACTCCAGCGGCCCGGCGAGCCGTTCCATGAGCTCGGCCCGGTGGTGGTCGCCGACGCCGTCCCAGACCAGCAGGTTCTCGTGGTCGGTGAGGCAGAGCGCGTCGGTGCCGAGCAGGGTGCGCAGCCGGCGGGCCGAGCGGCGGGCGGTCTCCTCGGTGAGTCCGGCGCGCAGCGGGGGCGCGGCGAGGGAGGCGGTGTGCAGGGTCTCGAAGGTGGCGTGCTCGACGGGGGTGCCGAGGCCGCCGAGGCTCTCGGGGCGTGCGGTGCGGCGGCCGAGCCAGAAGCCGGCGGCGAGCAGCGGGAGTACGGCCACGCAGAGGCCGGCCAGGAACCCGGTCACGCCTTCACCTCCGCGCGCAGCTCTTCCGGCAGGTGGAAGCGGGCCAGGATCGCGGCCGTGCCGGGCGGCACCCGGCCCGGGGTGGCCAGGGAGACCAGGATCATGGTGAGGAAGCCCAGCGGCACCGACCAGAGCGCGGGCCAGGCGAGCAGGGCGTGCGCATCACCGGTGCCGGGCAGGTCGGCCATGGTCGCGGCCACCGCGCAGAACGCCGAGCCGCCCCCGGCGAGCATCCCGGCGGCAGCACCGGGCGGGGTCAGCCGGCGCCACCAGATACCGAGGACCAGCAGCGGGCAGAAGGAGGAGGCGGACACGGCGAAGGCCAGCCCGACGGCGTCGGCGACCGGCAGGCCGCCCACCAGCACGCTCGCGGCGAGCGGTACGGCCATGGCGAGGACCGTCCCCAGTCTGAAGTGCCGTACTCCGCGCGCCGGGAGGACGTCCTGGGTGAGGACCCCGGCGACCGCCATGGTGAGGCCGGAGGCCGTGGAGAGGAACGCGGCGAAGGCACCGCCCGCCACCAGCGCGCCCAGCAGGTCGCCGCCGAGGCCGCCGACGACCCGGTCGGGCAGCAGCAGGACGGCGGCGTCCGTCTCGCCGGTGAGGGTGAGTTCGGGGGTGTAGAGGCGGCCGAGGGCGCCGTAGACGGGCGGCAGCAGGTAGAACAGGCCGATCAGGGCCAGAACGGCGACCGTGGTGCGGCGGGCGGCGACACCGTGCGGGCTGGTGTAGAAGCGGACGACGACGTGCGGCAGGCCCATGGTGCCGAGGAAGGTGGCGAGGATCAGTCCGTACGTGGCGTACAGCGGGCGTTCCTCGCGGCTCTCGGTGAGCGAGGTGGACATGCCGCCGTTGGTGCCCCGGTCGGTGGCGGGGACGCGGGTGCCCTGGGCGAAGGTCAGGCGGGTGCCCGCGCTGATGCGGTGGGTGCCCTCGGGGAGGGTGACCCGGGCGTCCCGGTGCGGGTGGCCGTCGACGGTGCCGGTGACCGTGACCGTGAGCCGGCGGTCGAGCCGCAGGGAGAGGGTGTCTCTGACGTCCACCGCGCGCTGGGTGCGGAAGGTGGCCGGTTCGTCGAAGGCGTGCACGGGGGCGCCGGCGCGCTGCCAGGCGAGGACGAGGAAGAGGGCGGGGACGAGCAGCGCGGTGAGCTTCAGCCAGTACTGGAAGGCCTGCACGAAGGTGATGCTGCGCATGCCGCCGGCGGCCACGGTGGCCACCACGACCACGGCGACGATGAGCCCGCCGAGTGCGTCGGGGGCGCCGGTGAGAACCGACAACGTGAGTCCCGCGCCCTGGAGTTGGGGCAGCAGGTAGAGCCAGCCGACGCCGACGACGAACGCCCCGGCCAGCCGTCGTACCTGCTGCGAGGCGAGCCGGGCCTCGGCGAAGTCGGGGAGGGTGTAGGCGCCGGAGCGGCGCAGCGGGGCGGCGACGAAGAGGAGCAGGACGAGGTAGCCGGCGGTGTAGCCGACCGGGTACCAGAGCATGTCGGGCCCCTGGACCAGGACCAGGCCCGCGATGCCCAGGAAGGAGGCCGCCGAAAGGTACTCGCCGCTGATCGCGGCCGCGTTGAGGCGGGGGCCGACGGTGCGTGAGGCGACGTAGAAGTCGGAGGTGGTGCGGGAGATGCGCAGGCCGAAGGCGCCGACGAGGACGGTCGCGACGACCACGAGGGCGACGGCCGGGACTGCGTAACTGGAGTTCATCTGGCCTCGTCGGAGTTGGTCCGGCGTCGTCGGGGCTGGAGTTCATCGGTCCTCGACGAGGCGGACGAAGTCCTCCTCGTTGCGTTCGGCGCGGCGCACGTACCAGCGGGCGAGCAGGATCAGCGGGGCGTACAGGCAGAAGCCGAGCACCAGCCACTCAAGGCGGCGCGCCTGGGGGGCGGCGGCGAAGACCAGCGGGAGCGGGCCGACCAGCAGCACCAGGACGGCGAACACGACCAGGGCGACCCGCAGTTGGCTGCGCATCAGGGAGCGGACGTAGGTGTGGCCGAGGGTGGTCTGCTCGTCGATCTCGGTGCGCGGCCGGTAGTAGCCGGAGGCACGGCGGCTGCGGCGGGGCGGGCCGGTGACGGTGACCCGGCGCTCGGCGGGGTCGGCGGGCATCGTCAGGCCCTCCTCATCAGGAGGTCCCGCAGCTCGCGGGCGTGGCGTCGGCTGACCTGGAGCTCCTCGGCGCCGACCAGGACGCTCACCGTGCCCGCGTCCAGGCGGAGTTCGCCGACGTGGCGGAGGGCGACGAGGTGGCGGCGGTGGATGCGGACGAAGCCCCGGGAGCGCCAGCGGTCCTCCAGGGTGGACAGCGGGATGCGGACCAGGTGGCTGCCGCGGTCGGTGTGCAGGCGGGCGTAGTCGCCCTGGGCCTCGACGTGGGTGATGTCGTCCACCGCCACGAACCGTGTCACGCCGCCGAGTTCGACGGGTATGTGGTCGGGGTCGGGTTCGTGCACGGGTATCCGCGGTGCGGTGCCGCGCAGTTCGGCGGCCCGGCGTACCGCCTCCGCGAGGCGTTCCTTGCGGACCGGCTTCAGGACGTAGTCGACGGCCTTGAGGTCGAAGGCCCGCACCGCGAAGTCCTCGTGGGCGGTGACGAAGACGACCAGCGGGGGCCGGGCGAAGCCGGTGAGCAGCCGGGCCAGGTCCAGACCGTCCAGGCCGGGCATCTGGACGTCGAGGAAGACGACGTCGATGGCCTCGGGGCCCTGGGGTCCGGACTCCAGGGCCCGGGTGATGCGGCGCAGCGCCTCGGTGGCGTCCCCGGCGCCCTCGACGCTTCCGATGCGCGGATCGGCGTTCAGCAGATAGAGCAGTTCCTCCAGCGAGGGGCGTTCGTCGTCGACGGCGAGGGCGCGCAGCATGAACGGAGTGTAGGCGGCGGAACGCGGCGCTGGACATGTGCCGGACGTGGCCGTCCGCGCCGGACGAAGTGGTGTGCCCGGACCGGCTTCGCCCGTGGTTACAGTGCGGGCATGAACAGCGGCACCGCCTCCTTCGACGATCTCGACCGGAAGATCACCACCGCGTTGATGGCGAACGCGCGGACCAGTTTCGCCGAGATCGGCGCGGCTGTCGGGCTCTCCGCGACGGCCGTGAAGCGGCGGGTCGACCGGTTGCGCGAGACGGGTGTGATCACCGGGTTCACGGCCACCGTCACCCCCTCGGCCCTCGGCTGGCGCACGGAGGCGTACGTCGAGGTGTACTGCGAGGGCGCGGCGCCGCCCCGGCGGCTCGCGGAGGTGGTCCGCAACCATCCGGAGATCACCGCGGCCATGACGGTGACCGGCGGCGCGGACGCCCTGCTGCATGTGCGGGCCCGGGACGTGGGCCATTTCGAGGAGGTGCTGGAGCGGATCCGCGTGGAGCCCTTCATCCGGAAGACGATCAGCGTGATGGTGCTGTCGCATCTGCTCCCGGAGAGCCCGGAGGCGGGTGCCACCCACCCCGTACCGGAGTAAACGCATCGATGCTGCGTTTGTACGACCGGAGACGCAGTGTTCCTGCGTGAACGCGCAACATTTATTTCTTGTCGTCCGTATCCGTCGCTTTCTACCGTGGTGTCAACCCTCAGTCGACACCGCGGGAAAGCGGAGGAACACCTCTGTGTCCGAAAGCCGTGTGCCGCGCCTCAGGCGCTTCCTTGTCTGCGAACCCAGACATTTCGGCGTGCAGTACGCGATCAACCCCTGGATGAACCCCGACACCAGGGTCGACGTCGACCTGGCCCAGGAGCAGTGGACCGCGCTGATCAGCGCCTACCGCGCCCATGGCCACAGCGTCGAGCGGCTGGATCCGGTGCCGGGCCTGCCCGACATGGTGTTCGCCGCGAACTCGGCGGTCGTCGTCGGCGGCCGCGTCTTCGGTTCGCTCTTCCACGCGCCCGAGCGGCGTCCCGAGTCGACCCACTACGACCTCTGGTTCAAGACGGCGGGCTATGACGTGCACCGTCCGGGGTCGGTGGTCGAGGGCGAGGGCGACCTGGTCTGGACGGGCCGGTACCTGCTCGCCGGCACCGGATTCCGCACCAGCCGCGAGGCGCACCGGGAGGCGCAGGAGTTCTTCGGCCACCCGGTGATCAGCCTGACCCTGGTGGACCCGTACTTCTACCACCTGGACACGGCGCTGTTCGTCCTGGACGGCGGGCACGACGGAAACATCGTCTACTACCCCGAGGCCTTCTCCCCGGGCAGCCGGGACGTGCTGGGCCGGCTGTTCCCGGACGCGGTGCTCGCCACCCGCGACGACGCCCTGACCTGGGGTCTGAACTCCGTCTCCGACGGCCGCCACGTCTTCATCGCACCGCAGGCCGAGGCGCTCGCGGCCCGGCTCGCCGAGCAGGGCTACCAGCCCGTTCCCGTCGACCTGTCGGAGTTCCACAAGGCAGGCGGCGGCATCAAGTGCTGCACCCAGGAAATCCGCTGAGGACCAGGAGATCCCCCTGATGACCGCACCCGCACGCGCACGTACCTCCGCCGAGCTGATCGAGGCGGAGGGACCGGTCCTCGCGCACAACTACCACCCGCTGCCCGTCGTCGTGGCCCGCGCCGAGGGCACCTGGGTGGAGGACGTCGAGGGCCGCCGCTACCTCGACCTGCTGGCCGGCTACTCGGCCCTCAACTTCGGCCACCGCCACCCCGCGCTGATCGAGGCCGCGCACCGCCAGCTGGACCGACTCACCCTCACCTCGCGTGCCTTCCACAACGACAGGCTCGCCGAATTCGCCGAGCGACTGGCCGGGTTGACCGGCCTGGACATGGTGCTGCCGATGAACACGGGCGCCGAGGCGGTCGAGTCCGGCATCAAGGTGGCCCGCAAGTGGGCGTACGACGTGAAGGGCGTCCCGGCCGACCGGGCCACGATCGTGGTCGCCGCGGACAACTTCCACGGCCGTACCACCACGATCGTCAGCTTCTCCACCGACGAGACCGCGCGGGCGGGCTTCGGCCCGTTCACGCCGGGCTTCCGGATCGTGCCGTACAACGACCTGGCCGCGCTGGAGGCGGCGGTCGACGAGACCACGGCGGCGGTACTGATCGAGCCGATCCAGGGCGAGGCCGGGGTGCTCATCCCGGACGACGGCTATCTGACCGGGGTCCGGGAGCTGACCCGCCGCGAGAACTGCCTCTTCATCGCCGACGAGATCCAGTCCGGCCTCGGCCGCACGGGCCGTACCCTCGCCGTCGACCACGAGGGTGTGGTCCCGGACGTGCTGCTGCTCGGCAAGGCGCTGGGCGGCGGGATCGTGCCGGTGTCGGCGGTGGTGGCCCGGCGGGAGGTGCTGGGAGTGCTGCACCCCGGCGAGCACGGGTCGACGTTCGGCGGCAACCCGCTCGCGGCGGCGGTCGGCACGGCGGTGGTCGAGCTGCTGGAGAGCGGTGACTTCCAGCGCCGGGCCGCCGAGCTGGGCGTGATCCTGCGGGACGGCCTGACGGAGCTGGTCGGCAGGGGCGTGGTCGGCTTCCGCTCGCGCGGGCTGTGGGCGGGCGTCGACGTGGACCCGGCGATCGGCACCGGGCGGGAGATCGGCGAACGGCTGCTGCGCGAGGGCGTCCTGGTCAAGGACACCCACGGCTCCACGATCCGGCTGGCCCCGCCGCTGACCATCACGGCGGAGGAACTGCGGTCGGCGCTGGGCGCGCTGGAGAAGGTGCTGGCGGTCTGAGCCCGGGGTGGCCGCGTCCGTGGGCGCGCCGGTGGGTGTGCCGGTGGGCGCGCTTGTGGACGCGCCGGTGGGCGCGGCCACCCCGGTGCCGGTCAGCCCTTGCCGAGGAGCTTGTTCATCTCCTTGATCTCGGCGTTCTGGCCGGTGACGATGTCCGCGGCCATGCTCGTGGCCGGGGCGTAGTCGCCCTTCGCCTTCTCCGTGCCGGCCATCTCGACGGCGCCCCGGTGGTGCTCGACCATCATGGTCAGGAACATCGTGTCGAAGTCCGTCCCCTCGGCCTGCTTCAGCATGGTCATGTCCTTGTCGGACATCATTCCGGCCATGCCGGCGTGACCGCTGTGCTCCATGCCCGCCATGGGCACCTCCTCGCCCCAGGCCTTCAGCCAGCCGGTCATGGTCTCGATCTCCGGGTCCTGGGCCTTCTCGATCCGGGCGGCGAGGTCCTTCACCTGGGCGGAGGAGGCACGGTCGGCGGCGAGCCCGGCCATCTCCACGGCCTGCTGGTGGTGCGGGATCATGGTCTGTGCGAAGGACACGTCCTGCGCGTTGTGCGCGCCGGCGGTGGCGCCGGCCGCCGCCGAGTGCGAGGCGTGCGCGCTGCCGGCGCTGCCGTCGCCGCTGCCGCACGCGGTGAGGGCGAGGGCGGCGGTCGCGGTGAGCGCGACGAGGACGACACGGGTACGCGTGGTGGTCATGCTGGATCTCCTGCGATAGATCTTGCTGGGCGCGCGGGAGCACGACCGCCGCGCTGTCCGCGCACGGCCGGCTCGGGTGCCTCTAGATCCGCAGGAGCTGGAGTTCGGCCAGGTCGGGGGGCGCCCGTGCGCCGTCCGGGGCCGCGGCCGGGCGGGAGGGGGCCAGGCAGTCGCCCGCGAGCGCCGCGACCGGGTCCGGGACCAGGACGGGCAGCGCCGGTCCGCCGCTCACCGCACCGGAGACGCAGGTCGCGTCGGCGTGGTGCGCGTGGTGGTCGCCGCAGTGGCCGTCGTGGCCCGAGCAGCTCTCGTACGCGGTGGCCATGACCATGGTGGCGGAAGCGGCCTGCTGGTGCCCGCCGTGCGGCCCCAGGACACCGCCGGGTGCCAGCGCGTGCATGCCGAGCAGCCCGGTCAGCAGCCCGAGCACGAGCAGGGCGCGCCACCGCCGGTACGGCGGTCGCGGGGCGGGCTGCTCGGTGGGGCGCATCGGGGCCATCCTATGCGTGCCCTGAGCGCCGGCCGGCACAGATATCCCCTGCGCGGCCGTTTCGAAGTCCGCGGCGGGGACGTCATGGCCACCGCGGCGCGTTGCGGTCGTCGAGGTTGCCGAGGGACGCGGGACGACGCAGACGAGCAGGTCGGCCGGGTCGCGCATGACCCACCAGGAGTGGACGGCACGCACCCGCGAGGCGGCGCTCCTACGGGTCCTCGACCGCTTCGCCCACACCGCCCACGCCGCGGACCAGTTGCTGGATTCCCATCGCGCGCCCATCGAGCTCGCCCCGCTGATCCCCGGCTGCCGCTCCCAGGCGCCGGCCGATATCCCGGCTGTGACGGACGGGTTGGACGCCGAGCACCGCAACCTGCTCACCGCCCAAAGCGCTGCCGTCGCACAAGCCCCACGCACCACGACCTGGCAACTGGTCTGAACGCTCCACGACTTCCGCCACCGACGAGGACACTGGTGCGACCAGCTCACCGTGTGCCGGATCGCGGACGACTCCACGGGCCAGCTGCCCGACACCGGCGCCCCGGCCCTCACCCATCGCCTCCCCGGCCTTGCCTACGTCGTGCTTGTGCTCGGACACCATGAGGAGGCGACAGCAGCGCTGCACCAGGCACTCGCCCGGAGCGGGCAGTGGATCGACCGCGAGCACGGAGCCCGCGCCCCGCATCGTCAGCCTGCTGATCACCCCGCCCATCGACTGCTCCGAGCCGGTGCACTACGTGGTGAGGCGGGGCCGGGTGTACGTCCGCCGAACAGTGCCGCGGCAGCCCCTCACAGCCGGACCAGCAAGATCGTCGTTGAAGGAGTCGGAATGTCTCTGCGCAGGCGTGCCGTGGCCGCCGCCTTCGCCGCCCTTGCCCCGCAGGCGATGGTCGCCCCCATGCCCTGGGAGGCCAGCAGTATCTGCCCGTCCGTCGACGACGGCCAGATCAGCCTGGCCTGCCAGGAAGCGCGTGAGGTTGTTCATCGGCTTCCCTGCGAGCCGGGACCATTCGCTGCCTTCGAAGGACGGACCGCCGGAGCCGGACCGGAGAATTCAACCCGAACGCACCGCCCACGAGCCGCTTCGCCGGACCTCATGCGAACCGCCTGCGGGACAACCTCCTCCGCCGCGAGGTGAGTTCCGCCGTGCGGCGACGCACACAGCCGGGCCGCGTACGAAGAGCGGCGCCGTCAGCGCGGGCTCGGCGGTGGCGGCGGTGGCGGAGCAGGCGCCCGCGGCGGCTTCTCGTTCCCGGGTGCCAGGGTCTGTCCGAGGGGCGAACCCAGTTCGTCGTCGTCCGCGGTCTCGTCGGTCGGGTCATCGACGGCGTCCGCCGGCGAACGGCCCTCCTCCAAGCCCTTCTCGGCCGCCCGGTCCTGTCCCCCTGACCCGCCGTCCCGACTGTCTCCCACCCAGGCCTCCGATGTGCCGAAATACCGCAGATACCACTCAACGGGACTGTAACATCAGGGCGCTTGGTGAACTGAGCACCCCAGGGTGCTGTTTCACTCCGGGGGGGGGAGGACAGTGCATGCCGACGAACGTGGCCGGTCTGGTCCTCCTCATCACCCTGGCGCTGCCCGGTTACGTCTACCACCGCGCCGTCGACCGACACGTGCCCGAGCGTGTCCACACCGCGTTCCAGGAAGTGTTGTCGATCCTGTTCGTGAGCGTGGCCGTCGACGTCGCGGTGATCGCCCTGTTCATGAGTGGCAGTGCATACGGGCTCTGGTACGGCCCCGACCTGTCGGCCCTCCTCGACCGACCCGGCGCGTACGGCCTCCGCCACTTCTCCGAGTTGGTGCCGTGGGGCGCGACGGCGCTGCTGACTCCCATAGATGGGTTGGGGCGCGCACAATGAGCGCATGCCACCTACCCAAGTAGCTTCGGGC
>NZ_BMML01000024.1 GCF_014645815.1 Streptomyces fuscichromogenes
TGCCTGGTCCGGTTCGATGCGGACTGACCGTCGTGGTGGGTTGCTCGCGCAGTTCCCCGCGCCCCGTTGGGGCGCGGGGCGTCAGGGCGTGGGGTGTCGGATAGGTTGCCCGGCATGACTGTGTTGGGAACCGACAGCTGGCCACCCGCCCCGATCAAGACCGAGCGGCTCGTCCTGCGCGAGTGCGAGGCACGGGACCGCGACGTGGTCATCGAGCTGGACGCCTCGCCGGAGGTGGGCACCTACCTCGGCGGCCCCCGGCCGCGTGCCGAGCTCGAACGCAGGGTGCCCGCGGTGCCCGGGCAGCGCCCCGGTTTCTTCGTGGTCGAGCTCGACGGAGCGGCGATCGGCACCCTCCAGCTCGACCCGCACGACCCCGAGCGGGCGCCCCGCCGCCGGGAGGCCGGGGAGACCGAGCTGGGCTACCTGTTCCTGCCGGAGGCATGGGGACACGGGTACGCCACCGAGGCGTGCGCGGCGGCACTCGGCTGGTTCTCCGGTGTGCTGCCGGGTGAGCCGGTGGTGCTCTACACCCAGACCGCCAACCTGCGCTCCATGCGCCTGGCGGCCAGACTCGGGTTCACCGAGCTGGAGCGATTCGAGGCCTACGACGCCGAGCAGTGGTTCGGCGTGTGGTCCCCGGCCCGGTGAGAACGCCGGGCCGGGGACCAGGCCCTCGGCACGTTCCTACGCGCTCACGCCCGCGATGAACTCGGCCGCCGCCGCTCCGCACACCCGCGCCGCGCCGTGCGTCGCGATGTGGACGGCGCCTCGCGGCGGGGCCTGGGGTACGCCCATCTCCACGACGATCGTGTCCGGGCGGGCCGTGAGCAGGACGTCCAGGGCCCTGGTCATCCAGGGATGGCGGTGTTCGTCGCGGACCACCGCGACGATGCGGCGCTCCCCCGCCGCCACGATCGCCGCGTGGCCGGCGTCCTCGCCCGCGAAGCTGCCGCTCTCGGTGCCGGGCAGGAGGCGGTTCAGTTCGGCGGACATGCCCCAGGGGGTCTCCGTGCCCACCGCGATGTTGGTCTCGGGGGTGAGGGAGGCCACGAAGGGGGGCTCGGCCGGTGGTGTGTAAGGGTCGACGCGCGTCACATGAAGCGCGCGGCGGGCGGCGACGAGGCCGATGTCGGCCAGGGCGGGGTCCGGCTGCACCGCCGGGGCCGTGGACGTCCAGTGCGCCAGCGCCCGCACCCGCTGTGCCGCGTCCGCCAGGCGCTCCTCGGGGAGTTCCCCGGAGCGGACCGCCGCGACCAGGGCGTCGCGCAGCCGTCGTACCGTCTCGTCGTCCGAGAGGCCGCCGCCCACGCAGATCGCGTCGGCTCCGGCGGCGAGCGCCAGGACGCTGCCGTGTTCGATGCCGTAGGTCCCGGCGATGGCCCGCATCTCCATGCCGTCGGTGACGATCAGGCCGTCGTAGCCGAGTTCGCCGCGGAGCAGTTCGGTGAGGACGCGGTGGGACAGTGTCCCGGGCCGGGTCCGGTCCAGGGCGGGGACCAGGATGTGCGCGCTCATCACGGCACGGGTGCCGGCGGCGATGGCGGCGCGGAAGGGCGCCAGCTCGCGGGCGTGCAGGAGCTCGGCGCTCGCGTCGATGCGGGGCAGGGCGAGGTGGGAGTCGACGGCGGTGTCGCCGTGGCCCGGGAAGTGCTTGGTGCAGGCCGCCACCCCGGCCGTCTGGAGGCCGGTGACGTAGGCCGCGGTGTGGCGGGCGACCAGGTCCTGGTCGGCGCCGAAGGAGCGGACTCCGATGACCGGGTTGGCTGAGTTGGAGTTGACGTCGGCGACCGGGGCCCAGCTGAAGTTCACCCCGCAGGCCGCGAGGCGGCGGCCCAGTTCGAGGGCGACCCGCCGGGTCAGCTCCGGGTCGTCGACGGCGCCGAGGGCGTGGTTGCCGGGGAAGGAGGAACCGGTGCGTACCTCAAGGCGGGTGACGTCACCGCCCTCCTCGTCGATCGCCACCAGGACGTCGTCGCGCTCGGCGCGCAGCTGGGCGGTGAGCGCCGAGAGCTGCTCGGCGGAGATGATGTTGCGGCCGAACACACCGACGGAGGCGAGGCCTTCGCCGAGGCGGCGGAGCAGCCAGTCGGGGGCGGTGGTGCCGGTGAAGCCCGGCTGGAGGACCGTCAGCGCGTCGCGCGTGAGTGTGTCCGTACCGCTGGCGAATGTCGTCATCGGATGGGGTTATCCCTTCACGGCGCCCGCGGTGAGGCCCGCGGCCATCTTGCGCTGGACGAGGAGGAACAGGACGACGATGGGCACGGCGAGCATGGTGGCGCCGGCCATCATCGGGGCGTATTCGGTGCCGTGCTGCGTGGTGAAGTTGGCCAGCCAGACGGTCGCCGTCTGGTGGTCCTGGCTGAGCAGCATCAGGGCGTAGAGGTACTCGTTCCAGGCCTGGATGAAGCCGTAGACCGAGGTGGCGACCAGACCGGGGGCGAGCAGCGGGAAGACCACCCGGACGAAGGCACCGGTGCGGGAGCAGCCGTCGACCATGGCGGCCTCCTCCAGCTCCTTGGGGATGTTGACGATGAAACCGCGCAGGGTCCACACCGTGAACGGCAGGATGAAGGTCAGATAGGTGATGATCAGGCCGCTGAGCTTGTCGTACTGGTCCAGGTCGTTGAGGAGCAGGAAGACCGGGATGATCATGGCGACCAGCGGGATCATCTGGACCGCGAGGATGCCGACGATCACGACCTTGCGGCCGCGGAAGGCGAACCGGGAGATGGCCAGGGCGGCCAGCAGTCCGATGACCATGCCGATCACCACGACGGAGAGGGACACGATCAGGCTGCGGCCGACCGGGCCCCAGAAGTCGGCGATGTCGAGCGCGCGGCTGAAGTTGGACAGGGTGATGCCGGTGGGCAGCAGGCTGGGGTCCGGGTCGATGGCGTCCTTCGCCGGCTTGAACGCCGTGTTCAGCATCCAGTAGACGGGGAAGCCGGAGACGACGAAGACGAGGAGGCCGAGCAGGTTCCAGCCGGCCTTCGACTTCCTGCGGCCGGGGGTGGCGACGGTACTCATTCGACCTCTCCGATCTTCAGCATCTGACGCATGTACACGGCGACGACGCCGAGCAGGAGGACCACGGTGAGCAGGGCGATCGCGGAGCCCTGCCCGTAGTCGTTGACCACGAAGGCGCGGTCGTAGGACCAGGTGGTCAGCAGTTGGAAGTCGGCCTCGGGGTGGCCGCCGCGCATCACGAAGACCTGCGGGAAGACGCCCATGTCCCAGATGACCGAGAGGGTCGTGAGCATCACGATGACCGGCTTGAGGATGGGCAGCGTGACGTAGCGGAAGACGCCCCAGGGACCGGCGCCGTCGAGCCGGGCGGCCTCCTCCAGTTCCTGCGGGACCTGGGTGAGTCCGGCGCTGAGCGTGATGACCACGAAGGGGACCGCTCCCCAGACCACCAGGAGCATGATCACCGCGAGTCCCTCGGGTCCGCTGGCGAACCAGTTGTGGCCGACCATCTCGACCCCGGGGAGCTTGCTGAGCACGGCGTTGAGGACGCCGTAGTCGGAGTCGAAGAGCCACTTGAAGACCGTGGTGGCGACGATGACCGGCATGCCCCAGCTGGCCACCAGCGCGATGTTGACCAGGGTCTTGACCCAGCCGGAGACGCGCTGGAGCAGGAGGGCGACGAGCATGCCGACGACCATGGTGAAGATGACGCAGCCGGCCGCGAAGATGATCGTGCGCAGCACGACCTGCCAGAACTCGCTGTCGTCGAGCACCTTGGAGAAGTTCCCGAACCCGGTCCACTCGGCCGGCTTGAACCCCCACAGCTGGGACTGCCCGAAGTCCTGGAAGGAGAGGGTGACCAGCCGGTAGAGGGGGTATCCGAGGACGAGTCCCAGGATCAGCAGGCAGGGGGCGAGCAGCAGCCAGGGAACGGCGGGCCCGCCCGAGCGCCGGTTCGCACGCGGTCTTTGCGGGGAGTCCGGTGGAGGTGCCGGCACCTTGGCGGGTGTGGTCGTGTCAACGGCACTCATCGTGCGCTCCTAAGCAGTTCAAGAAACGTCAGGTGCCGCGCCCCCGAAGGGGCGCGGGGAACGGCGCGACCAGCCACAACGCACCCGCAGCGGCCCCGCGACCCGACGCGGCACTGTCTTCTGAAATCCACCGGCCGGACCCGCCCCCGTCGGTCAGGCCCGGCCGCGGACCGTCACGGGGTGTTGATGACCTTGTCGATCGCCGCGTCGGCCTCCTTGGCCGCCGCCTGGACCGACTCCTTGCCGGTGCCGATGTTCTGCAGCATCGTCTGGAGCACCTGCGCCTTCTCCACCTGGCCCCAGCCCGGCGCCATCGGCACGAACCAGTTGGACTCGGCCGCCTCGGCGGGCACCGCGGTCGCCGGGTCGCTCTTCAGCGTGGCGAGGTCGGTCTTGTTGTTGGGCAGGTTGCCCTTGGCCATCAGGCCCTTCTGGCCGGAAGGGCCGGTGAACGCGTTGATCCACTCGGCGGCGACGGCCTGCGCCTTGGACTTCACCGGGATGGCGAGGTCGGAGCCGCCCAGGAACACCGGCATGTTCTTGCCGGACGGGCCGGGCATCACGAAGTTGACGAGGTTGTTCTTCAGCTTGCCGCCGGTCTTGTCGTTCTTCGGGTCGGCCGCGGTCGCGCCCTCCCAGGCGGCACCGAAGATCATGGCCGACTTGCCCTGGCCGTAGACGATGTAGCGGTCGGACTCGTCCTTGGTCTTGTCACCGTGCATGTACTTGTCGATGACGCTCTTGAACTCGGTGAGGCCCTTGATGGACTCGGCCGACTCGAGGTTGCCCTGCCACTTGCCGCCGTTCTCCACGGCGATGGAGCCGCCCGCGTCGTAGACGAAGGACATGGCCGCGTACCAGTCGCGGGTGGGCTGGTACCAGGCGCTGAACTTGTCGCCCTCCTTCTTCTGGATCTTGTTCAGGTCGGCGGTCAGCTCGGTGTAGGTCTTCGGGGTGGTCTTGATGCCGGCCGAGGCGGCGATGTCCTTGCGCCAGTTGGCGACGCGGCCACCGGCGTAGTAGGGCACGCCGTAGGTCTTGCCCTGGTAGGTGACGGAGGCCTTGAGGCCGTCGAGCCACTGGTCGGAGCTGCTGAACTGGGAGGCGTCGACGGGGGCGAAGGCACCCTTGACCATGTAGCTCAGCATCTCGGTGTTGCCCATCTCGACCACGTCGGGGGCCTTGTCCGTGGCGAGGACGGCGTCCAGCTTGGTGTTCTTGTCCGGCCAGCCGTAGTACTCGTGCTTGATCTTGATGCCGGGGTGCTTCTTCTGCACCGCGGCGTCGGCGGCCTTCACCAGGTCGGGCCAGTTGTTCTGCGCGTCCACCGTGAGCCAGACGGTCAGCGCCTTGGCGTCCGACCCCTGCGACTTGTTGTCGTCCTTGTTGTCGCTGCCACACGCCGCGATGGAGAAGACCATGCCCGCGATACCAATCGCGGCTATCAGCTTGCGCTTCACGCCACCCTCCTCAGGGATGCCACAAACCCCCCTGCCTCCCCGCACGAGCGTTGGGCCGGGACCTGGACCAATGGTGTAGACCAGTGCCGGAAGCTTGGCCCAGACCAGCAGGCCTGTCAAGGGTGGCCGAATAGGCCCCGACCAGCTGTTATGCGACCTACATATGCAGGAACCTTTAAGTAAGAACCCCTCGAAAATCGACGGCGCGGACGAGACAATTCCGGTAGACCACTCCAGCTATGGACTAGACCAGAAGAGCCGACGACGGTATACAGAAGGGATCACGCAGCGTGCAGGGGAAATCCCGGTACGCTGCCGAGCCGCGGGGCGAGCAGGACCAGAAGCCGGGAAGGCGGAGCATGAGCACCGACGTCAGCAGTGCGGAGAACGAGAGCGGGACAGCCGTCCGTACCGCGCGCGTGCCCAAGTACTACCGCCTGAAGAAGCACCTGCTCGAAATGACCGAGACACAGGCCCCCGGCACCCCGGTCCCGCCCGAGCGCACCCTGGCCGCCGAGTTCGACACCTCCCGCACCACCGTCCGCCAGGCCCTCCAGGAGCTGGTCGTCGAGGGCCGTCTGGAGCGCATCCAGGGCAAGGGCACCTTCGTCGCGAAGCCCAAGGTCTCGCAGGCGCTCCAGCTCACCTCGTACACCGAGGACATGCGCGCCCAGGGCCTGGAGCCGACCTCGCAGCTGCTGGACATCGGCTACATCACCGCCGACGACCGGCTGGCCGGCCTCCTCGACATAACGGCGGGCGGGCGCGTGCTGCGCATCGAGCGGCTGCGCATGGCCAACGGCGAGCCGATGGCGATCGAGACCACGCACCTCAGCGCGAAGCGCTTCCCGGCCCTGCGCCGCTCCCTCGTCAAGTACACGTCCCTCTACACCGCCCTCGCAGAGGTGTACGACGTGCATCTCGCCGAGGCCGAGGAGACCATCGAGACCTCCCTCGCGACCCCGCGCGAGGCCGGCCTGCTCGGCACCGACGTGGGCCTGCCGATGCTGATGCTCTCCCGGCACTCCCTGGACCGCGAGGGCCAGCCGGTGGAGTGGGTCCGCTCGGTGTACCGCGGCGACCGCTACAAGTTCGTCGCCCGGCTCAAGCGGCCCCAGGACTGAGGCTGTTCACGCCCCGTGCCGTCTGACGGTCCGTCACCCTTCTCCACGAAATCGACATGCCGATATGCGGATGAGGTCTTCCACTGACCTCACGGGTTCGCCATGATTGCCTGCGCATTACACAGGTGAACAACGGTGATCGCCGTGCGGTCAGTGAGGGGACGGAGCCGCGAGATGTCAGATGCGTCCGAAGTGACCAAAGCGGCGGTGGTGACGCCTCTGCGCGTCGCCATCGCCCTCTGCCTGATAGCGCCCTTCGTGGCGATGCTGTGGGTGGGCTCGTACGCCAAGACGGACCCGGTGTTCATCGGGATCCCGTTCTTCTACTGGTACCAGATGCTGTGGGTGCTGCTCTCCACCGCGCTCACCATGACCGCGTACCAGCTGTGGCAGCGTGACCAGCGCGGCCGCAAGGCCGCCGGCGGCACGGACGGGGGTGCGGCGAAGTGAAGGACGGTGTGAACGGCGTCGCGCTCGGCGTCTTCGTCTTCTTCTTCCTGGCCGTCACGGCCATCGGCTTCTGGGCCGCGCGCTGGCGCAAGGCCGAGAACGAGCACTCCCTGGACGAATGGGGCCTCGGCGGCCGGTCGTTCGGAACCTGGATCACCTGGTTCCTGCTCGGCGGCGACCTGTACACGGCCTACACCTTCGTCGCCGTACCGGCGGCGGTCTACGCGGCCGGCGCGGCCGGCTTCTTCGCGGTTCCGTACACGATCCTGGTCTACCCGCTGATCTTCACGTTCCTGCCCCGCCTGTGGTCGGTCTCGCACAAGCACGGCTATGTGACGACCTCGGACTTCGTGCGCGGCCGCTTCGGCTCCAAGGGGCTCTCGCTCGCCGTCGCCGTGACCGGCATCCTGGCAACGATGCCGTACATCGCGCTCCAGCTCGTGGGCATCCAGGCGGTGCTCGACGTGATGGGCGTCGGCGGCGGCGACGGCACCAACTGGTTCGTCAAGGACCTGCCGTTGCTCATCGCCTTCGGTGTGCTGGCGGCCTACACCTACTCCTCGGGCCTGCGTGCCCCCGCCCTGATCGCGTTCGTGAAGGACGCGCTGATCTACATCGTCATCGCGGTGGCGATCATCTACATCCCGATCAAGCTGGGCGGCTTCGACGACGTCTTCGCCAAGGCGGGCGCCGCGTTCACCCAGACCAACCCGGCGACCGGCAAACCGCGCGGCGCGCTGGTCCCGGCCCAGGCCGGTCAGTGGACGTACGCCACCCTGGCGCTGGGCTCCGCACTCGCCCTGTTCATGTACCCGCACTCGATCACCGCGACGCTCTCCTCCAAGAGCCGTGACGTGATCCGCCGCAACACCACGATCCTGCCGCTGTACTCCCTGATGCTGGGCCTGCTCGCCCTGCTGGGCTTCATGGCCATCGCGGCCGGCGTCAAGGTCACCAACGGCCAGCTGGCCATCCCGCAACTGTTCGAGAACATGTTCCCGGACTGGTTCGCGGGCGTCGCCTTCGCGGCGATCGGCATCGGCGCCCTGGTCCCGGCGGCCATCATGTCCATCGCGGCCGCGAACCTCTTCACCCGCAACATCTACCGGGACTTCATCAAGCCGGACGCCACGCCGAAGCAGGAGGCCCAGGTCTCCAAGCTCGTCTCCCTGCTGGTGAAGGTCGGCGCGCTGGTCTTCGTCCTCACCATGGACAAGACGGTCGCCATCAACTTCCAGCTCCTGGGCGGCATCTGGATCCTGCAGACCTTCCCGGCCCTGGTCGGCGGCCTGTTCACCCGCTGGTTCCACCGCTGGGCCCTGCTGGCGGGCTGGGCGGTCGGCATGGTCTACGGCACGGCCGCGGCGTACGGGGTGGCCTCCCCCACCCAGGCGCACTTCGGCGGCTCCTCGAAGGAGATCCCCGGCATCGGCGAGATCGGCTACATCGGCCTGACGGCGTTCGTGCTGAACGTGGTGGTCGCGGTGCTCCTGACCTTCGCTCTCAAGGCCCTGAAGGCCCCCGAGGGCATCGACCAGACCAGCCCGGAGGAC
Organism: Streptomyces fuscichromogenes; assembly: GCF_014645815.1. Classification (GTDB taxonomy): domain Bacteria; phylum Actinomycetota; class Actinomycetes; order Streptomycetales; family Streptomycetaceae; genus Streptomyces; species Streptomyces fuscichromogenes. The sequence goes on from NZ_BMML01000024.1 coordinate 8,589, forward strand.
TACACGGCAGACGCCGGCGACCCGGACGTCGAGGTGGAACTGCCCCCGGCCGTAGCGCCCCTTTAGGGCGCGGGGAACTGCACGAGCAACCCACCACAACCCGCAGCGGGCCGCCGAAAATCAAGCACAACGGCGGCCCGCTGTCGTACACACTCACCCGCATGGACATCGTCATCCGGGAAGCGAAGCCCGCCGAATACGATCCGCTCGGCGACATAACCGCGCTGGCCTACCTCCAGGACGGCCTCCTCGACTTCGGCGAGAGCGACTCATATCTCACCGAACTCAAGGACGTGGCAAAACGGGCAGCCGCGGCCACCGTTCTCGTCGCCGTCCGGGGCACCGCCCTCCTCGGCGGCGTCACCTTCGTCCCCGGCCCCGGCCCGATGGCCGACCTCGCCGCCCCCGGAGAGGCCGAGATCCGTATGCTCGCCGTCGGCCGGGCCGCCCGCGGCCACGGCACCGGCGAAGCCCTCGTCCGCGCCTGTATCGACCGCGCACGGGCCACGCAGGGCTGCACGGCCGTCGTCCTGTCGAGCCAGCGCAGCATGCACACCGCCCACCGCATCTACGAACGTCTGGGCTTCGTCCGCACACCCGACCGGGACTGGAGTCCCCTGCCGGAGCTGGCCGACATCACTCTCCTCACCTACGAGTTGACGCTCTGACACCGCCACGACACAACATCTGGGGGTGACGCGACAACCCGGCACTAGATGTATGCTCATGCTCGCTGTCGCCACAGGGGAATCCGGTGCGAATCCGGAACTGTCCCGCAACGGTGTACTTGTGCATGTTCGTGCACAGGAGTCAGTCCGAGGACCTGCCGACAGCACGCCCAGCCACCCGGCGAGGGCGTTCTGACGTCCGGGCCTCGTGGAGTGGGCCAGGGTCTCGACGCGTGCCCACGTGCACCCGCGCTGCCCGCTGCCCTCCGCCAGGCCCCGAGCCCAGCGAGGGAGAGCCCCACGTGACCATCGCGCCAGCCGACCCGGCCTCAGCGACCATCTCCGTGGCAGAGGACGGTCCCGGTACCGCGCTGCTGCGGACCCTGACCGAGCTGACCGCCGACCTCCCCGACGCCGACCCCGGCCGGGTCGCCGCCGCCGCGCTGCGCGGCCGGTCCGCGCGGGCCGACGAGTCGGAGTTGCGCGAACTGGCCACCGAGGCCGCCGCCGGCCTCATCTCCGAGGACCCCGCCTACTCCAGGCTCGCCGCCCGGCTGCTGACGGTCTCCGTCCGCGCCGAGGCCGCCTCGCAGGGCGTGACCACCTTCACCGAGTCCGTCGCCGTGGGGCACCGGGAGGGGCTGATCGCCGACCGGACCGCCGAGTTCGTACGGCTGCACGCCCACCGCCTCGACGCCCTCGTCGACCCGGCCGCCGACGACCGCTTCGGCTACTTCGGCCTGCGCACCCTGCACAGCCGCTACCTGCTCCGGCACCCGATCACCCGCAAGGTCATCGAGACCCCCCAGCACTTCATGCTCCGGGTCGCCGCCGGTCTCGCCGAGGACGACACCGCGCGGTCGGTGGACGAGGTCGCCGCGCTCCACGGGCTGATGAGCCGCCTGGACTACCTCCCGTCCTCCCCCACCCTCTTCAACTCCGGCACCCGGCACCCCCAGATGTCGTCCTGCTACCTCCTGGACTCCCCCAAGGACGAGCTGGACTCGCTCTACGACCGCTACCACCAGGTGGCCCGGCTCTCCAAGCACGCCGGCGGCATCGGACTGTCGTACTCCCGGATCCGCGGCCGGGGTTCGCTGATCCGCGGCACCAACGGGCACTCCAACGGCATCGTGCCGTTCTTGAAGACGCTGGACGCCTCGGTCGCCGCCGTGAACCAGGGCGGCCGGCGCAAGGGCGCGGCCGCGGTCTACCTGGAGACCTGGCACTCCGACATCGAGGAGTTCCTGGAGCTGCGCGACAACACCGGCGAGGACGCCCGCCGAACCCACAACCTGAACCTCGCGCACTGGATCCCGGACGAGTTCATGCGCCGGGTGAACGCGGACGCGCAGTGGTCGCTGTTCTCCCCCTCCGACGTGCCCGAACTGGTCGACCTGTGGGGCGAGGAGTTCGACGCCGCCTACCGCGAGGCCGAGGCGGCCGGGCTCGCGCGCAGGACCATCCCGGCCCGGGACCTGTACGGCCGGATGATGCGCACCCTCGCGCAGACCGGCAACGGCTGGATGACCTTCAAGGACGCGGCCAACCGCACCGCCAACCAGACGGCCGTGCCCGGCCATGTCGTCCACTCCTCCAACCTCTGCACGGAGATCCTGGAGGTCACGGACGACGGCGAGACGGCGGTCTGCAACCTCGGCTCGGTCAACCTCGGCGCGTTCGTCGACACCGCTACCGGCGACATCGACTGGGAGCGGCTGGACGAGACCGTCCGCATCGCCGTCACCTTCCTCGACCGGGTCGTGGACATCAACTTCTACCCGACCGAGCAGGCGGGCCGGTCGAACGCGAAGTGGCGGCCGGTCGGCCTCGGCGCGATGGGCCTCCAGGACGTCTTCTTCAAGCTGCGGCTGCCCTTCGACTCCCCGGAGGCCAGGGCGCTCTCCACCCGGATCGCCGAGCGGATCATGCTCGCCGCGTACGAGGCGTCCGCCGACCTCGCCGAGCGCGGCGGCCCGCTGCCCGCCTGGGAGAAGACCCGCACCGCGCAGGGCGTACTGCACCCCGACCACTACGGCGTGGAGTTCACCTGGCCGGAGCGCTGGGCGGCGCTGCGCGCGCGGATCGCGACCACCGGCCTGCGCAACAGCCTCCTGCTCGCCATCGCGCCCACCGCCACCATCGCGTCCATCGCGGGCGTGTACGAGTGCATCGAGCCGCAGGTCTCGAACCTCTTCAAGCGCGAGACGCTGTCCGGTGAGTTCCTCCAGGTCAACTCCTACCTGGTGCAGGACCTCAAGGACCTCGGCGTCTGGGACGCCCGCACCCGCGAGGCGCTGCGCGACGCGAGCGGCTCGGTGCAGGACTTCGTCTGGATCCCGGAGGACGTGCGGCGGCTCTACCGCACGGCGTGGGAGATCCCGCAGCGCGGCCTGATCGACATGGCCGCGGCCCGCACCCCGTACCTGGACCAGGCCCAGTCCCTGAACCTGTTCCTGGAGACGCCGACCATCGGCAAGCTCTCCTCGATGTACGCGTACGCCTGGAAGTCGGGCCTGAAGACGACGTACTACCTGCGCTCGCGCCCGGCGACCCGGATCGCCCGCGCCGCGCAGGCGACCCTGCCCGTACAGCAGACGACCGACGCCGTCGCCTGCTCCCTTGAGAACCCCGAGTCCTGCGAGGCCTGCCAGTGATGACCAGCGTGAACAAGAACCTGCTCGACCCGGGCTTCGAGCTGACCCTGCGCCCCATGCGCTACCCGGACTTCTACGAGCGCTACCGGGACGCCATCAAGAACACCTGGACCGTGGAGGAGGTCGACCTCCACTCGGACGTCGCCGACCTCGCCAAGCTCACGCCCGCCGAGCAGCACCTGATCGGCCGGCTGGTCGCGTTCTTCGCGACGGGCGACTCGATCGTGGCGAACAACCTGGTGCTGACGCTGTACAAGCACATCAACTCCCCCGAGGCGCGGCTCTACCTGAGCCGGCAGCTGTTCGAGGAGGCCGTGCACGTCCAGTTCTACCTGACCCTCCTGGACACCTACCTCCCCGACCCGGAGGACCGCGCCGCCGCGTTCGCCGCCGTGGAGAACATCCCCTCCATCCGTGAGAAGGCCGAGTTCTGCTTCAGGTGGATGGACTCGGTGGAGAACCTGGACCGGCTGGAGTCCAAGGCCGACCGCCGCCGCTTCCTGCTCAACCTGATCTGCTTCGCCGCGTGCATCGAGGGCCTGTTCTTCTACGGCGCCTTCGCGTACGTCTACTGGCTGCGCAGCCGGGGTCTGCTGCACGGTCTCGCCACCGGCACCAACTGGGTGTTCCGTGACGAGACGATGCACATGAGCTTCGCGTTCGACGTCGTGGACACCGTACGCAAGGAGGAGCCGGAGCTCTTCGACGACGAGCTCCGGCAGCAGGTCACCGACATGCTGCGGGAGGCCGTCGAGGCGGAGCTGCAGTTCGCCCGGGACCTGTGCGGTGACGGGCTGCCGGGCATGAACACGGACTCGATGCGCCAGTACCTGGAGTGCGTCGCCGACCAGCGGCTCGGCCGGCTGGGCTTCGCCCCGGTGTACGGCTCGGAGAACCCGTTCTCCTTCATGGAGCTGCAGGGCGTCCAGGAGCTGACGAACTTCTTCGAGCGGCGGCCGTCCGCGTACCAGGTGGCGGTGGAGGGCACCGTCGACCTGGACGAGGACTTCTGAGCCGCCGTCCGCCGGCTACTTCAGGCCGAGTGGTTCCCCGGCCGACACCTTCCGCGAGGTGGTCGTCGTGCCGGGGAAGTACCAGCGCCAGCTGCCCGCCGCGGTGACGGTCACCTTGGTGCTCAGCTTTCCGGCGTCGCCCGTCACCACGGTCCTGACCGTGCCGTAGTGGGCGGCGCCCTTCTTCCTGAACTGGAGCTTGACCTGCTGCCCGGTGAACCCGTGGTACTTCAGGTCCTCCCAGTCGGCCCGCGACAGCTTGCCGGTGACGGTCGCCGTGGCCCCCTTGGCGACCTTCTCGGGCGCGATCACCGTGGGGAGCTGGACGGCCCGCTTGACCTTGTAGTCGGCGATGTCGTCGGAGATCCAGTAGTCGCCGTCGTTCGCCTGGACGGTGGCGTCGACCCGCCAGACACCGGCGACCCGGTTGCTGTCGATGTCGTCGCTGTCGGCGATCCAGGCGGGGTCGATGGTCATCGTGGCCCGGCACACCGAGGTGGTCGCGCTCTTCTTCGTGCAGGACGAGTCGCCGTCCCAGGTCGCGAAGGTGTACGCGTTCGTCTTGTTGAAGGTGGAGACGTGCGTGAGCTTCTTCACCCCCGAGTCGTCCTTGACGGTGATGTCGACCGGGTACCGGATCGTCTTCGACGTCCCCACGATGACGTTGCCGCCGTTGTTGACGACCGTCTTCACCACCCGGATGTCGCCCCGTCCCTCCGCGTGCGCTCCGGTCGCCGTCGTCAGCACCAGGGCCGCCGCACCGCCGGCCGCGGCCCAGGCCGTTCTGCCTCTCATGTTCCTCCCCTTGTCGTGCGCATACCAGGAGAGGCTAAGCGATCAGGGACCTCCCGCCGGAGCGGGTTTCCCGGCCGCGCCCGGCTCCCTCGACCCGTCGCGCCTCCCTGATCTGCCGGTCGATGCGCCGGTCGCGCAGCACGCCGAGCGCGGACGGGAGAGCCATGAGGACCAGGATGCCGAGGACCAGGACCATTCCGATGAGACCTTCGAGCTGGTTTCCGTTCATGGACACCACTCTCGCGCCGGACGCCCCTTACCGTGAGTGGCAGCACTGCCATACACCCTCGAATTACTGCCAGCTCCGAGGCACACTGGCAGCATGCTGACGAACGTGGCCGCGGTGCTTCTCGACGGTGTGCATCCCTTCGAACTCGGGGTGGTCTGCGAGGTCTTCGGCCTGGACCGCTCCGACGAGGGGCTGCCGGTGTACGACTTCGCGGTGGTCTCGGCGGAGGGTCCGGCACTCGGCACCCATGTGCCCGGCCTCACCGTCTCCACGCCGTACGGCATCGACCGCCTGGAGGAGGCGGACCTGGTCGCGGTGCCGGCCTCGGACGCCAATGTCGCCCGGGACTATCCGCCCGAGCTGCTCGACGCGCTTCGCCGGGCGGTGGACCGGGGTGCCAGGGTGCTCAGCGTCTGTTCCGGCGTCTTCGTGCTCGGCGCGGCCGGGCTGCTGGACGGGCGCCGGTGCGCCGTCCACTGGCGGCACGCGGACCTGCTGGCCCGCCGCTTCCCGCGGACCCGGGTCGAGCCGGACGTGCTGTACATCGACGAGGACCCGGTGTTCACCTCGGCGGGCACCGCGGCCGGTATCGACGCCTGTCTGCACATCGTCCGCAAGGAGCAGGGCCCGGAGGTGGCCCGGAAGATCGCCCGGCGGATGGTGGTGCCCCCGCACCGGGACGGCGGCCAGGCCCAGTTCATCGAGCGGCCTCTGCCGGAGGGCCGCTGTGACACGGTGGGCGGGGTGCTGGCCTGGATGACGGAGCACCTGGACGAGGAGGTCACCGTCGAGCAGCTGGCCGCCCGCGCGCTGATGGCCCCGCGCACCTTCGCCCGCCGTTTCCAGCAGGAGACCGGCACCACGCCGTACCGCTGGATCCTGCGGCAGCGGGTGCTGCTCGCACAGGAGTTGCTGGAGGGGACGGACGAGACCATGGATTCCATCGCGGGCCGGGCCGGCTTCGGGACGGCGGCCGCGCTGCGGCACCAGTTCGTGAAGTCGCTGGGGACCACGCCGAACGCCTACCGGCGCGCGTTCCGGGGCCCTGAGGCCGCCTGAGCGCGCGCCGGTATCAGGCGTGACCCGCCGGTCGGCGGGTCACCAGGGCACGGGTGTGAGCAGCAGCCGGTGCGGGCGCAGGGTGATGCCCACCCGGGTGGTGTCGTTCGACCCGGCGACCTGTTCGAAGCGGTACCGGGCGCACAGGGCCGCGGTGATCAGGCTGAGCTGGGCCATGGAGAAGTGGTCGCTGGGGCACTTGCGGTTGCCGACGCTGAAGGGGCTCATGGCGTACTTGGGCACGTCCCTGGCCCGCTCCGGCAGCCAGCGGTCCGGGTCGAAGTCCAGGTGCCCCGGGTACGAGTCCGGGTCGCGCTGGACGGCGTAGGGGCTGTAGACGATGTCGGCCCCGGCCGGAATGCGATAGCCGCCGAGCTCGGTGTCGGCCTTGGCGCGCCGCGTCAATATCCATACGGCGGGCCGCAAACGCATCGCCTCGACGACGACATTGTTGGTGTGCGTGAGCCGCCGAACGTGGTCGAAACCAACCGGCTGACCGCCCGTCACCGATTCGACCTCGGTCCGTACCTTCTCGGCGTGTTCCGGGTGTTCGGCGAGCACCTGGAGCAGCCACATGATCGTGGAGGCGACTGTTTCGCTGCCGGGGGTGAGTATCGCGACCACCTGGTCGTGGATCTCCTGTTCCCCGATGGGCTCGTCATTCTCGTCCTTCGCCGCGAGCAATGCCGTCAGCAAATCGTCCGGCTTTTGACCAGATGACCGGCGCTCGGCGACGATCTCGTCGACGAGGAGATGCAAATCGGCCAGCGCCCGGTTGAATTCACGGTTGGCCGGCAACGGCAGCCGGTAGAGCGGGCCGAGTGGTATGACCATCCGCCGGTACATACCGCGGAAGACGCTGGCGAGGTCGACGCTGAGCCGCTCGGCGCGCTCGTCCATGTACTCACCGCGCAGCAGGCAGCGGGCGGCGATGCGGACCGCGACCCGGAAGGACTCCGCGGTGCAGTCGACCGTGGCGCCGGGCCGCCAGCGCTCGGTCAGCGCATGCGCCTCCTCCGCCATGACCGGCCCGTACTCCGGGATCGCGGAGAGGTTGAACGCGGGCTGGATGGTGCGGCGCTGGCGGCGGTGGCGGGGTCCGTTGGCGGTGGCCACCCCCTCCTTGCCGAGCAGCCCCTCCAGCGACTCCCACAGCGGACCGGCGATGATGAAGTCGGGGTTCAGGGCGAGGGCGCCGGTGAGCTCCGGGGTGGTGACGGCGTACACCTCCTTGGGGCCGAGCCTCAGGCGCACCATGTCGCCGTGGGCGCGCAGCCGGGACATGAAGGCCAGCGGGTCGCGGACCAGCCGCCAGCCGTGCCCCAGGACCGGCACCCCGCCGCCGGCGAGGGGCGGTTCGCGCAGTTCACCGTGTGCGGAAGCCTCCGCGGTCGCGGGCTTCACGGACTCGACGGTCATTTCTCACCTGCCGCTTCGTTGTTGACGTACGGGGGCGTGGACCGGTCGTCCCAGCTGTCGACCATGTAACGGCCGGATTCGTGGTGGAACCAGTAGACGGAACTGAACCAGTTCCGCATATTGCCGACGCAGGCCGTGACGGCGGCGCCGAGTTCTTTTCCGTGCACGGTGCCGTCGTCGAGTTCCCCGGCGAACCGCAGTGCGTTCCGCTCGGCGGCCGGGAATTCACTGACGCATTCCTCGACGCGTCGCCTGACTTCCTCGACCGCCTGTTCCAGACTCATCCCCTCATGGGTGACGAGGCTGATTCCGAGATTGTGCACCTCGTCGCCCGCTATTTCCTTCGGAAGCGAGCAGAGGTCGTTGTACCAGGCGGCGAACTCCTGACTCAGCAGGGCCGGCCTGCGGTACGCCGGGTCTTTCCTTACGGCGTCCGGGAGTTCGGCCCCGGCGCTCGCCTCCAGCAGGTCCGTCCATATCCAGTGGGCGAAGGTGAGGCGCCGCAGGGCCAGGTATTCCTCGACCCGGGGAACATATCCCGAGGTGCGGTTGCGGAACTCCCGGTCGTACGCCTCGACCACCTCGTGGAAGTGCCGGGCGAACCGCTGGTTCCAGGTCTGGGGCAGGAAGGAGTACAGCCGCGCGACACTGTCCGCGAACCCCGCGACCAGGGTGTCCGGATGGTGAAGATGGTGCAGGGGCGCGTCGAGGGCCGCGTGCAGCCGGAGCCTCAGTCGCCGCCAGTCGCCCGGCCTGCGGTGCACGACGTCCCGGTCGTGCCGGTCGTCCCAGACGAAGAACCAGGCGCTGTAGTCGCAGATCGCCTGGATGACCTCGTCGGACGCGCCCAGGTAGTACCCCGCCATGAGGTCGGTGTAGCAAAGGCCGTCGGCATATTCCTGTACCTTGTCCGCCGGCATCAGTCGCTTTTCCAGCAGCCAGAGGCGGGTCTTCTCCTGTAGCCGCGGCCAATACGGATGCAGTTGCCGGGGAAACTCGGCCTCGACCACCGGGAGCGCGAGTTGCGGTGGAACCCCGACCGCCGTCGGCGTCGATGCGGTGCTGCGTGAGAAAGCATGCACGAACAAACCCCTCTCAGCCGAGCCAGGTGCGCACGCCCCTCCCGCTGTGCCGGGCGTGCGCCGTTGCGTATCCCCGCAGTCCCCATTCAGCACCACAACTGACCAGTCTGGGAACGGATTTGCTTCACTCACTACCCCACAGTGCCGAGAATCTCCCCTTGTGTGACTGATTAAGGATCGCTAGGGGTGCACAAAGGATCGAATGTGCGACGCACAGATGAGCGAGTCTGACCGAATACGACGAACGCCTGGTCGGAAGGTTCCCGACCAGGCGTCACACCCGTGCTTCTGCGTCTCAGTCGTTGGCGACCACGGGGTAGCGTGGCTCGTTCTCGGCCATCTGTCGCAGCGCGTCCTTGCGCTCGCGCTTGGAGAGCCGGTCGATGTACAGATAGCCGTACAGGTGGTCGGTCTCGTGCTGCAAACACCGAGCGAAGTAGCCGGTGCCGCGCACCTTGACCGGGTTGCCCTTCTCGTCCTGCCCGGTGACCTCGGCGTAGTCGGGCCGCGCGAGCGGGGCGTAGGCGGTCGGCACTGACAGGCACCCCTCGTTGCTGTCGTCCAGCCGCCGCTTGTCCGCCGGCAGGTCGACCAGCTTCGGGTTGCAGACGACACCCACGTGCCGGGCGCCCGCGTCGTCCTGGCAGTCGTAGACGAAGACCTTCAGGTCGACGCCGATCTGGTTGGCGGCGAGCCCGACGCCCTCCGCGGTCCGCTGACTCGCGAACATGTCGGCGACGAGCTGGTCCAGCTCCGCGCCGAACTCGGTGACGTCCTTGCACTCCTTGTGCAGCACCGGGTTCCCGACGACGGTGATGGGCCGCGAGGTCCCCCGCTCACGCCAGGCGTTCTCGCGCTCCTCGGCCCCTTCGGTGTCGACGACGAACCCCTCGTCGTCCACGGGGAGCACGCCCGCGTGCTGCTGATCGGTGTCCTGCTGCGCCATGACCGCGGTAAGCCTTCCTAGGTAAAACAAGGGGTGATGTTGCAGGTACAGGGTACGTGTCGGTTTTTGGGGGCGCGGGGAACTGCGCGATCAGCCCCCACCGGCCCGCACCCGACGAACGACGCTCAGCAGACCTCTTCCAGATCACGCCAATCCCGAGAATCAGGGCTGTCCGCAACCCACCCGTCCAGCAACCCCCTGACCAGCGCGGCCGGCGCAGCCACCCCGCACTCCCGCTCCGGCACCCACAGCTGCCCGTCGGTCCGGTGCCCGAGCGGCCCGGGATGCCCCGGCTCACTGTGGTCGTGGGGATCGAGGTGCACCCCGTCCCCCTCGTCGGACGGCATCCGCGACTCTGAGCACATCCGGCACAGCAACCGCACCGAGGAGGACCAGTCCTCCGCCGCGAACCCGGCGTCCCCGGCCAGCTGCTCCAACGCGTCCCGGTCGGCTTCCGTCGCCGCCTCCAGGAGCACCACCCACGTCGGCACCGGCGACGGCGCCCACAGCTCGATCTCGTCGAAGACGGGGTACGCGTGCCCGGTCGCCGTGGTCCGCTCACCGTGCGGCACCCCGTCGTGCAGGACGACCTCGCCCCAGCGCCGCCCGGACGACGGCAGCGGAATGGACTGCACCTCGATCCGGGCCGGGTCCAGCCGTCGCCCCCACACCACCTCGGCCTCCCCCTCCGGAGACAGCCGTACCGCGGCACTGCCCAGGTCCATGCCGTCCGGTTCACCGGACACGGTGGCACCGCCCGGCACCCGCAGCCCGTACGCCTGCCAGGCCCGCCGGGCCAGCGGCCAGTCCTGCAGCGCGGTCGCGGCGATGCCCACGTTCCACCAGTCGGGCGCCCCGGTCTCCCGGTCCAGCAGGGCCACCGCCCGCAGCCCGGCCGCCCGCGCCTGCTCCCAGTCGTGCCGGAACTTGTGCAGCAGGGCGAGGTTGAACCAGGACTCCGACAGCCAGGGTTCCAGGTCGGCGGCGCGGGTCAGCAGTTCGCCCGCGTCCTCGTACCGGCCGTCGCCGATCAGCGTGAACGCGCGGTCGGTGGCCTGCCGCCAGGAGGCGGAGGGCCGGTGCCGTCCTTTGCCGAAGATCCTCACGATTCCCGCCTGCCAGTTCCATTTCCGCACAGTGGGCTGGCTTGTGCCCCCGGACATCACCCTCTCCTTCGCATCCAACCACGTACGCCGGGAGGGCCGCTCATTACCCATGGGTTACCCAGCCGCGCGCAAGGTCAGACAGTCCCGCCCGTCGGCCGTCACCACCCTGCCCGAGGCGCTCCGTGCCACACCCCTGGTTCCAGAGCACGCGTGCCAGCGACTCCACGACGTCGGGAGCGTAGTCCCCGGCAGTGGCCAGGCGTAACTCCTCGAGCGCGGTCAGCGGCCCGCCGGGCCCGGAATCCCGGGCCTTCTCCTCGTACGCGTTGACGGCCCGCACGATCCGGGCGGCGAGCGGCTGCTCCCGGTACGGGTCGGCCTGCCGTTCCACCACCACGGCGACCGCCGGGTCCACCCCGGTCTGCCGTACGACGGCCCCGCCGAGCAGCGCTATCCGGCGCTGCTCGGCCGCCGGCAGTCCGGCGGTGGCACCGGAGGGCACCGGGTCGACGAGGCTGAGCTGGCCGATGTCGTGCATGAGCGCCGCGTACTCCAGCACGGTGAGCTCCGCCTGGGACAGCCCCAGGTCCCGCCCGACGGCCTGGCTCAGCGTGGCCACCCGGCGGGCGTGCCCGGCCGGGGTGTACCCCGCTATCTCGGTGGCGCGGGCGAGCGAGGCGATGGTCTGCCGGTAGGTGGCCCGGACGGCGGCGTACCGGCGCAGGGACAGCTGGGTGAGGAGCAGGGGCAGGCAGAAGACGGGCAGCGCCCACAGGCCGGCCACGGCGACGGCCAGCGCCATCACCGCGCCGGTGGCGCAGACGGCGGACCCGATGCCGAGCAGCCCGCGCAGCTCGTCCCGCAGCAGCGGTCCGAACGGCCACCCGGTCCGCGCGTGGGCCTGCGCGGCGGCCAGCACGGCGTCGCACAGCGCGGTGAGCACGAGCAGCGCGACCAGCAGCAGCGCGTACGCCGATCCACCCCACCGTTCCAACACGCCCCTGCTGTAGAGGGGTTGGAAGCAGACGGCGGCGAAACCGACGGTCAGGACGCGGCGGGCGAGGTGGTCGAGGGTGGGCCGCCGCCCGGCGGCTATGTGCGGGACACTGCCGAGCAGCGAGGCCGCGCAGACGACGGTGACGACCTGGCAGGCCCCGTCGTGCGTGGCGGCCCCCGCGTCGGCGCCGAGCAGGGCGTAGGCGAGCCCGCCGGCGGCCCCGAGCGGGGCGGCCTCCCGTACCTCGGCGCCGGTCCACCGGGCCCACTCCCCGATGCCGACGAGCACTCCGAAGGCGAGGGCGGTGCCGCGGTCGTCGAGGCCCGCCCAGAGAGTGCCGGCGAGACAGCCGAGGGCGAGCAGCAGGGCCGCGAGGCGGATGCACCCGAGCGCGGCGGCGCGGCGGGAGCGAGGTGCCGGCGACGGGCCCGCGGAGCCACGGCCGGCCGGTCCCGCGGCGAACGCCGACGCGCCGAAGGTCACCGAGCACCCCGCCCGACGCTTTCACGCCCACCACCCGACGGCCCGGGAGCGGCGGGATCAGCGGGGCCAGCCGGGTCGACGGGACCCGCCGGACCGGCCAGGTCGACGGGACCCGCGGGACCGGCAGGACCTGCAAGGTCGGCCGAGTCGACGGAACCCGCGGGACCGGGCAGGACGGCAGGACCCACGGGACCGGCCAGGTCGACGGGACCCACGGAACCGGAAGGACCCGCAAGGTCGGCCAGGTGGGCGTGGTCGGCCAGGTGGGCGTGGTCGGCCGGGGCAGTCGCCGCGGCCAGGACGGCGGGCGGGTCGTCCGCGGTGACCGCGGGGTGCCAGCCGTGCCGGGTCAGGGCGCTCGCCAGGGCGTCGACCACCCCCGCGTCGAAGTGCCGGCCCGCGCACCGTCGTAGCTCCTCGACCGCGGCGGACACCGGCCGGGCCCGGCTGTAGGAGCGCGTCGACGTCATCGCGTCGAACGCGTCGGCGACGGCCACCACGCGGGCGGACTCCGGGATCTGACTGCCCGCCAGTCCGTAGGGGTAGCCGCTGCCGTCGATGCGCTCGTGGTGGTGGAGGATCGCCGCACGGGCCTCCCCGAGGAAGGAGATCCCGCGCACCATCTCGTGGCCGTACTCGGGGTGCAGTTCGATGATCCGCCGCTCCTCCGGGGTGAGCGGCCCGTTCTTGCGGAGCAGTCGCGTGGGCACACCGAGCTTTCCCACGTCGTGGAGGATGCCGGCGAAGCGCAGGACCTCCACCCGGTCGTCGTCCATGCCCAGCTCGCGCGCGATCATCACGGAGGCCTGTCCGACCCGCTCGCTGTGTCCGCGGGTGTACCCGTCCTTGATGTCGACGGCCTGGACGAGCGCGCGGATGGTGGCCTGGTGGGCGGCGCGCTCCCGGTGGTACTGGGCGAACACCCACCCGGACACGCACATCGGCAGCAGGACGAGCAGCCCGGCGACGGGACCGTAGGGGCTGCGCCAGAGCACGGCCATCATCAGCCCGGCCAGCCCGTGCACCCCGACCGGGGCGAGCGAGCGGGACAGCAGGCCCCGCCAGGCCCGTCGTACCGGAACACGTTCCGCGACCGCGAGGATCCCGCCGTCGAGGACGGCGAGAACCGCGCAGAAGGCCAGCACGGCCGCGGCGCAGGGCAGCAGCGCGTACGGGAAGTCGGAGTCCACCACCGCGTCCCGGCCGCCCAGCGCCCAGTGCACGCGTCCCGCGGCCCACACGGCGAGCGCCAGCTCGGCGGCCCGCCAGGTCCGGCGCAGCGCCTGCGGCCGCTGCTCGGCGCGTGAGAGCAGCGCGCCCGGCAGCGGTACGAGCGCCGCGGCCGGCGGCGGCAGCAGGAAGGCGCCCGCGAGCAGCACCGGGTAGAAGGTGCCGCCGAGACGGCGCCGTACGACGTGCTCGCAGGCCGCGTACAGCGCGGCCAGGAGGGCGACGGCCCACCAGGGTGTCCGCAGGCCGGGCAGCGGCAGCAGGCAGAGCAGCGCGGCGAGGGCGACACAGGTCACATACGCGCGCACCCGTGCCGGAACCGCATCCATCTCGCCCTCCCCCGACCATGCCTGTCCAGGCTCCGGAGCCTAGGGCGGAAACCGGAGGGTCTGAGGCTTATGACCGGAGGATTAGCACGTTCGGGTGACGGGGCACCGGGGCGGGAACCACTCGGCACCGAAGCGGGAACCGCTCGGCGCCGCCGCGGTCAGCTCTCCGGCGCGGCCGGTGCGACCGGTGCCGCCGAAGCGGTCTGGGCGGCCGTGACGTCGTGGTCCGGGACGACCTGCCCGGAGCGGATCAGATCCAGCCGCCCCAGCACCTTGGACCGCAGGTCGCTGGGCACGTCGTCATGCCCGCAGCACCGCTTGACCAGCTTCTTCACGGCCTGCTCCAGCCCGTACTTCTCCAGGCAGGGGGAGCACTCGTCGAAGTGCTGCTTGAACTTGACGCGATCGACGTCCGGCATCTCACTGTCGAGGAACTCGTACAGATGATCGAGTACCTCACTGCAGTCCGTCTCGTGCGGCTCTCCGCAGCTCATGAGCCCGAGCCTTTCGCTTCGTTCGACTCTCCGGCGCCCGCCGGGACGAGCCCGCGCTCACGCGCGTAGTCCTCCAGCATGCCGCGCAGCTGACGGCGGCCCCGGTGCAGCCGGGACATCACCGTGCCGATGGGTGTCCCCATGATGTCCGCGATCTCCTTGTAGGCAAAGCCCTCTACGTCGGCGAGGTAGACGGCGATGCGGAATTCCTCGGGGATCGCCTGCAGCGCTTCCTTCACGTCCGAGTCGGGCAGGTGGTCGAGCGCCTGCGACTCCGCGGAGCGCAGACCGGTCGACATGTGCGACTCGGCACGGGCGAGCTGCCAGTCCTCGATCTCCTCGGCCGCGGAGCGCTGGGGTTCGCGCTGCTTCTTGCGGTACGAGTTGATGAAGGTGTTCGTGAGAATGCGGTACAGCCACGCCTTGAGGTTGGTGCCCTCACGGAACTGGTGGAAGGACGCGTACGCCTTGGCGTAGGTCTCCTGCACCAGGTCCTCGGCGTCGGCCGGGTTGCGGGTCATGCGCAGCGCGGCCGAGTACATCTGGTCGAGGAATTCGAGCGCGTCCCGCTCGAAGCGCGCGGTGCGCTCCGAGGTCGACTCCGCGCTGACGCCCTGGCCCTCGGGCAGCTCCGCCTGGCCGTTGTCGGTCCCTGCGTCGGTACCGGTGACCGGACCCACCTCCTCAAGATCCCGGGCAGGACCGAAACCGATCCCACTCGTCTCGGAGGATAGAACACGACCCGTGCCTGCCGCCGCTCGAATAGGAGCGGTCTTGGCCGCGTGCAGCACTGCCCAGTCCAGGTCAGCACTGCTGCTGCGACTCGGGCAGATGGTCGAACCCATGCGGCGGACTTCCTCTCCTTCGGCGTCGGCGCTGGTGCCCCAGCACTTCTGTCCGCCACAACAGTGGTCGGTCGCGCGGCATTCCCGGGCGTCACCCGAGTGACGCGGTCCATGCGAGGACCGCGTCCGTGATGAGTCTCACTGCCTGTTCCGGGCCGGTCTCCGCCCTCGCCCCCGCCCGGCTTCGCTCCCGCGGGGGGACCCTCATGGGCACCGCGAACCCGTGATCGCCGCCCGGTACCTCGACGAGTTGGTACTCGCCCGCCGGGAACTCGGCCGGCTTCCCGAACGGGTCGTTCCCGCCCTGTACGACGAGCGTGGGCACCCCGGCGCCCAGCAGTTCCCCGGCCCGCGACTTCTCCGGCCTGCCGGGCGGGTGCAGCGGGAAGCTCAGAGCGAGGACGGCGGCGGCGCCCAGCTCCGTCGCCGTACGGCAGGCGACCCGGGCTCCGGCGCTGCGCCCGCCCGACACCACCGGCGGCCCCGGCGCGGTGAGCGCGGGCCACACGCCCCGCCAGCCGGTGTCCAGGGTCTTCGGCGCCGGCGCGATCTTCTTCCCGGCGACCCGCCAGGGCTGCTCGACGAGGGCGACGGTCACGCCGTGCTCCGGCAGGACCGCGGCGAGCGCCTGGAGGTCCCGCGCCTCGATGCCACCGCCCGCTCCGTGGCCGACGGCGAGCACCAGCCGCGCCTTCTCCGCCTCGTACCAGGTGATGCGGGCGTCCCCCGCCTCCGTACCGACGATCTTCGCTGTGGTCACGGGAGAAGACTAGAAAACGGCGCCCGCAGGGGCGCGGGGAACCGCGCGACCGGCCACGACGGCGCCACGGCCGGGAGACGACAGACCGCGGCACTTCAGATCACTGCACTCCAAGTCGCGACACTCCGGATCGCGGCACTCCACGTCGCGACACTCCGGATCACGGCAGGTCCGGCGGAGCGCTCAGAAGAGCGTGCCCTCCTCGGGCCCCTCCAGCTCCTTCAGCAGCTCCGGGCCGTTGTTGCGGACGTTGCTGACGGCCGTGGAGACCGGATAGGCCCGCATCAGGCCCTCCGGCGGCGGGGCGAGCAGCGACCGCAGGTCCTCGACGTCCGTCCGGGCCGGGTCGAGCCAGGCGTCCCAGCGGTCCGGCGTCAGCATCAGCGGCATCCGGGGGTGGATGTCGGACAGCGAGCCCGGCCCCTCGGCGGGCGCCACCGCCAGCGGCGCGGTCTCCGCCTCCGTGGTGATCACCGAGCAGGTCGCCCACCAGGCCAGCGGATGGTCGTCGGGCAGCGTGCGGTCCCGCCAGAACTCGTACAGCCCGGCCATCGCGAACACCGAGCCGTCGGCCGGGAGCACGAAGTACGGCTGCTTGCGCGGCCGCTTCTTCTTCCCCTCGACCTCCAGGTCCCGCTCCTCCTTGGCGGTGACCCACTCGTAGTAGCCGTCGGCGGGCACGATGCAGCGGCGGGCGGCGAAGGCGCGGCGGTACGACGCCTTCTCGTGCACGGTCTCGGCGCGCGCGTTGATCAACCGGGCGGCGCCCTCGGGCGACTTGGCCCAGGAGGGCACCAGCCCCCACTTGAGCCTGCGCAGCTGGCGAACCGGACGGCGGTCGTCGGCGTCCTTCAAGGGACGGTCCAGAACGGCGTAGACCTCCTTGGTCGGAGCCACGTTGTAGTCGGCCTCCAGGGTCTCCTCGGGCTCCCACTTCTCTATTTCAAAGACTCCTGCGAGATCCTCGGGCCCACGACTGGATGCATACCGTCCGCACATACGTGCAACACTGCCAGACTCCACGCCACCAGAGGGAGCAACCGCCGCACCATGGACAGCATCGCCGCCCTCGCGCTGCCCGACCTCTGGGACCGTCTGACGGGCACCCAGTCCGACCCCGACCTGTGGGTGGTCCTCGCGACTCTGGTCGCCGCGCTCGCGGTGATCGTCCCGCACGGCCTGTGGCGGATATCCCGCAACGCCATCACGATCGCCCACGAGGGCGGCCACGGTCTGGTCGCCCTGCTCACCGGCCGCCAGCTCACCGGCATCCGGCTGCACTCCGACACCAGCGGCCTCACGCTCAGCCGGGGCAAGCCGCACGGCATCGGCATGATCCTCACGGCGGCGGCGGGCTACACGGCTCCCCCGCTGCTCGGCCTGGGCGGCGCGGCCCTGCTCGGCGCCGGCCGCATCACCCTCCTGCTGTGGGCCGCCACGGCGCTGCTCGTCGTGATGCTGGTGATGATCCGCAACGCCTACGGCGTCCTGACGGTGTTCCTGACCGGCGGCACCTTCCTGCTGGTGTCGTGGCTGGCCGGACCCCAGGTACAGGCGGCGTTCGCGTACGCCGTGGTCTGGTTCCTGCTGCTGGGCGGGGTCCGCCCGGCCTTCGAACTCCAGGCGAAGCGCTCCCGCGGCGGCGCCGGCGACTCGGACGCCGACCAGCTGTCGAGGCTGACACATCTCCCGGCGGGCGTATGGCTGTTCCTGTTCCACACGGTGTCGCTGTGCTCGCTGATCGGCGGCGGCCGCTGGCTGCTCGGCATGTGATGCCCGCCCCGAAGGGGCGGCATCACAGGGGCGCGGGGCTGTACCGATATGCGGCTCCGCCGCGCGGGCGCGACAAGCCCCCACGGCGCCGCACCCGCCCACCGGCCCATCCTCGAAGCGGCACCGCACCCGCCCACCGGCCGCCCGTCCACCGGCTCACACCGCCCCCTGCCACTAAAGTGACCCCATGGCCGCAAACCCCACCGCACCAACCGCCCTCTGGCCCGCCCCCTACGCGCGCGGAGCCGTCGACGCCACGGTTCACGTGCCGGGGTCCAAGTCGGTCACCAACCGCGCCCTCGTCCTCGCCGCCCTCGCCTCCGAGCCGGGCTGGCTGCGCCGCCCCCTGCGCTCCCGCGACACCCTGCTGATGGCCGGTGCCCTGCGCACGATGGGCGTCGGCATCGAGGAGGGCGTGGGCCCGGACGGCTCCGGCGAGGCCTGGCGGGTCATCCCCGCCGGGTTCCGCGGCCCCGCCACCGTCGACGTCGGCAACGCCGGCACCGTGATGCGCTTCCTCCCGCCCGTCGCCACCCTCGCCGCCGGTGACATCCGCTTCGACGGCGACCCGCGCTCCTACGAGCGCCCCCTGCACGGCGTGATCGACGCGCTGCGCACCCTCGGCGCCCGCATCGACGACGACGGCCGGGGCGCGCTCCCGCTGACCGTGCACGGCGGCGGTGCCCTGGACGGCGGCCCGGTGTCGATCGACGCCTCGTCCTCCTCCCAGTTCGTGTCGGCCCTCCTGCTCTCCGGCCCGCGCTTCAACCAGGGCGTCGAGGTCCGTCACACCGGCGCGAGCCTCCCCTCGCTCCCGCACATCCGGATGACCGTCGACATGCTGCGCGCGGTCGGCGCCCAGGTGGACACCCCCGAGTCGGGCGGCGAGCCGAACGTCTGGCGGGTCACCCCGGGGGCCCTGCTGGGCCGGGACCTCACGGTCGAACCGGACCTCTCGAACGCCCAGCCGTTCCTCGCCGCGGCCCTGGTGACCGGCGGCAAGGTGCTGATCCCGGACTGGCCGTCCCGCACCACCCAGCCGGGCGACCGGCTGCGCGAGATCTTCACCGAGATGGGCGGTTCCTGCGAACTGACCGAGTACGGCCTGGAGTTCACCGGCTCGGGCCGGATCCACGGCATCGACGTCGACCTGGGTGACGTCGGCGAGCTCACCCCCGGCATCGCGGCGGTCGCCGCCCTCGCGGACACCCCCTCCACCCTGCGCGGGGTGTCCCATCTCCGACTGCACGAGACGGACCGGCTGGCCGCGCTCACCAAGGAGATCAACGAGCTCGGCGGTGACGTCACCGAGACCGCCGACGGGCTGCGCATCCGCCCGCGCGCGCTGCACGGCGGTGTCTTCCACACCTACGAGGACCACCGCATGGCGACCTCCGGTGCGATCATCGGCCTGGCGGTTGACGGCGTGCAGATCGAGAACGTGGCGACGACGGCGAAGACCCTGCCGGACTTCCCCGACCTGTGGACCGGGATGCTCGGGAGCGACGGAGCGTAGGGGCGTACGACGATGCGCCGCTACGGCAAGCACACCGACGAGGACGACATCCGCGCCCGCCCGAACCGCAAGGGCAACCGGCCGCGGACGCACATCCGCCCGAAGCACGAGGACGCGGCCGAGGGGATGGTCCTCACCGTCGACCGGGGCCGTCTGACCTGTCTGGTCGAGGACCGCACGATCCTCGCGATGAAGGCCCGCGAGCTGGGCCGCAAGGCGGCGGTGGTCGGCGACCGGGTGGCCCTGGTCGGCGATCTGTCCGGCCGGAAGGACACCCTCGCCCGGATCGTGCGCATCGAGGACCGCACGTCCGTGCTCCGCCGGACCGCCGACGACGACGATCCGTTCGAGCGGGTGGTCGTCGCCAACGCCGACCAGCTGGCGATCGTCACGGCCCTGGCCGATCCCGAGCCCCGCCCCCGCCTGATCGACCGCTGCCTGGTCGCCGCCTACGACGGCGGCCTCACCCCGCTCCTGGTCATGACCAAGTCGGACCTGGCCCCACCGGACAAGCTCCTGGAGCTGTACGGCGACCTGGAGATCCCGTACGTGGTCACGAGCCGCGAGGAACTGGCGGCGGGCGACGCGGCCCACCGGGTCCGGGAACAGCTCGACGGCAGGGTCACCGCGTTCGTCGGCCACTCCGGCGTCGGCAAGACCACGCTGGTGAACGCCTTGGTCCCCGAGGACCTCCGGCGTACGACCGGGCACGTGAACGCGGTGACCGGCCGCGGCCGCCACACCACGACCTCCGCGCTCGCCCTCCCGCTCTCCGGCGACGAGGGCTGGGTCATCGACACCCCGGGCGTCCGCTCCTTCGGTCTGGCCCACATCGACCCGTCCCGGGTGATCCACGCGTTCCCCGACCTGGAGCCCGGCACGGAGAACTGCCCGCGCGCGTGCAGCCACGACGAGCCGGACTGCGCGTTGGACGAGTGGGTCGCCGAGGGGCACGCGGACCCGGCCCGCCTCTATTCGCTGCGCCGGCTGCTGGCGACGCGGGAGCGCACGGAGGGCGACTGACCACCGGGGTGTTTGTCATGACCCGAGTTCGGTAAGTGCATAATCGCACCGAGCTGGACATACGGGAGGACAGCACATGGCGTGGCTGCTGGTGATCGTGGCCGGGATCCTGGAGACCGGGTTCGCCGTGTGCCTCAAGCTCTCCCACGGCTTCACCCGGCTATGGCCGACGGTGGCCTTCGCCTCCTTCGCCCTCGGCAGCTTCGGCCTCCTGACCCTCTCCCTGAAGAAGCTGGACGTGGGCCCGGCGTACGCGGTCTGGACCGGCATCGGCGCGGCCGGCACGGCCATCTACGGCATGGTCTTCCTGGGCGACCTGGTCTCGACCCTGAAGATCGTCTCCATCAGCCTGGTGATCGCAGGCGTGATCGGCCTCCAACTCTCGGGTTCCGCCCACTGAAGCGCCCCGTACTCAAGGAAGCGCCCGTACTCAAGCGCCCCAAAGGGGCGCGGGGAACTGCGCGACCAGCCCCCACCCACCCGCGGCCGGCACACAGCCCGCACCCCTCACACCGGCTGCCGATACAGCGCCCCGCGCACCAGCTCCGCCACCCCGCCCTCCCCCGGCGGTGCCGCGACACAGGACAGCGCGAGCCGTACCACCAGCTCGCACGACCGGGCCAGCTCACCGTTCCCCTTCCCGGCCCCCGCCCCGGACAGCACCGCCACCGCCCGGTCCCGCACGATCTGCACGAAGTCCCCGGGAGAGGGCAACGGCCCGTCCGCCCTCCGCTGGGCCGGCACCGCCGAGGAGGACGGCACCGCGGACAGCGTCGGCGACGGCAGCCGCTCGCTCCAGCACCCCGTGAGCATCGCCCGCACCAGCACGTTCTCCCGGCCCGCCACCGCCATCCACTCGGCGGTCGCGGTGAGCCGCTCGCGCGCCTCGGCATGGCTGCCCAACGCCCGCTCGACCCCCGCGAGATACCCGTCGGCCTCCCTGCGCACCAGCGCCCTCGCCAGGCCTTCCTTGCTGCCGAACTCGTTGTACAGCGTCTGCCGGGACACCCCGGCCGCCGCCGCCACGTCGACCATCCGCACGGCAGCCCACGGCCTGCGCGCAAGTGCCGCGTACGCGGCGTCCAGTAGGGACTCCCGGGCTGCCGGCATCATCGCCTCCCTGGGGCGAGCGACTCTGCGCCCAGATTTGACGCGCACGAATCGACTGTCAAGGGTTCGCGAAGGCATCGGGGGGCGCCCTTCGGCCAACACGCGCGGGCGCGCCACGGTCGTGCCGAGGTCACCGCCCGATCACTTACCGGCATCACCCGCCCTCCCCCGGTAGCCCCGCGCCCGCCCCTGCAGATACCGTTCGTCACATGCCGGACTACCTTGATGACCTGCGTCTCGCCCATGTGCTCGCGGACGCGGCCGACGCCGCGACCATGGGCCGCTTCAAGGCCCTCGACCTCAAGGTCGAGACCAAGCCGGACATGACCCCGGTGAGCGAGGCGGACAAGGCCGCCGAGGAACTGATCCGCGGCCAGTTGCAGCGTGCGCGCCCGCGGGACGCGGTCCTCGGCGAGGAGTACGGCATCGAGGGCACCGGCCCGCGCCGCTGGGTGATCGACCCGATCGACGGCACCAAGAACTACGTGCGCGGCGTCCCGGTCTGGGCGACCCTGATCTCCCTGATGGAGGCGGCCGAGGGCGGCTACCAGCCGGTCGTCGGCTTGGTCTCCGCGCCCGCGCTGGGCCGGCGCTGGTGGGCCGCGAAGGGACACGGCGCCTTCACCGGCCGCAGTCTGTCCTCGGCGAGCCGGCTGCGTGTCTCCAAGGTCTCGAAGCTGGCCGACGCGTCCTTCGCGTACTCCTCGCTGGGCGGCTGGGAGGAGCGGGGGCACCTGAACGGGTTCCTGGACCTCACCCGCGACGTGTGGCGCACGCGCGCGTACGGCGACTTCTGGCCGTACATGATGGTCGCCGAGGGGTCCGTGGACATCTGTGCCGAGCCGGAGCTGTCCCTGTGGGACATGGCGGCCAACGCCATCGTGGTGACGGAGGCCGGCGGCACCTTCACCGGCCTCGACGGCCGTCCGGGTCCGCACAGCGGCAACGCGGCCGCGTCCAACGGCCTGCTCCACGACGAGCTGCTGTCGTACCTCGCCCAGCGTTACTGAAACGGCCTTCTGGGGCGCGACGGGGCTGAGCGGGGTCACCGACCCCAGCACATATGAGCGCGTGCGCCCTCAATTGGATACGCGCACCCCCTTGTTGACCCTCGCTTTACCTGCCACCCTGAGAGAACCCTCACTTGTGCGTTTGTGAATCGTCGAACTATCCCGGCGATCTCCCAGGAGGTGGCACCTTCCATGCTCGTCCGTGACGCCATGAGCACGGTCGTCCTCACCGTCGGCCCCGCCCACACCCTCCGCCAGGCAGCCGCCCTGATGTCCGCGCGCCGCGTGGGCGCGGCGATCGTCCACGACCCGGACGCCGGCGGCATCGGCATCCTCACCGAACGCGACATCCTCAACTCCGTGGGCCTCGGCCAGAACCCGGACACCGAGCCCATCCACGCCCACACCACCAACGACGTCGTGTTCGCCACCCCGACCTGGACGCTGGAGGAGGCGGCCCGGGCGATGGCCCACGGCGGCTTCCGCCATCTGATCGTCCTGGACGGCGGCGAGCCGGCCGGCATCGTCTCGGTCCGCGACATCATCCGCTGCTGGGCCCCGGCCCGCGCACCGCAGCCCGCGTAACGGCCCGCACCGACCTGCCGAACGGGCCGGACCCCGCCCTCCCGGGGATCCGGCTCACTTCACCGGCCCCGAACTCGATCCCAAATTGGATTACGTCCAAGTCAAGCAGGGCTCCAAAGTCACACCTGTTCGGAAAAAGGTGCCCCGGCTGTTAGGCTGAATTCCATGAGTGACCTTCTGGAGCGGCTGCGTGGACGCGGATGGCGGATGACCGCGCAGCGTCGCGTCGTGGCCGAGGTACTCGACGGCGAACACGTCCATCTGACGGCCGACGAGGTGCACTCCAGGGCCGTCGTCAAGCTGCCCGAGATCTCCCGGGCGACCGTCTACAACACGCTGGGTGAGCTGGTCTCGCTCGGCGAGGTCCTAGAGGTCTCGACGGACAAGCGCGCCAAGCGGTACGACCCGAACGCGCACCGGCCGCACCACCACCTGGTCTGCGCCCGCTGCGGCTCGATCCGCGACGTCCACCCGACCGGCAACCCGCTGGCCGACCTCCCCAGCTCGGAGCGGTTCGGCTTCACGGTCTCCGACGTCGAGGTGACCTACCGCGGCCTGTGCCCGGACTGCGCGGCGGCCGCCTGACGAACGTCCCGAAGGCCCCGGCGCTCCTCACCCGCGAGGAGCGCCGGGGCCTTCGTCGTGCCCCGCGGGCCTCCACGGCGGACCCCGGAAACAAAAACCGAGGGCCGGAACCCGTTTCCGGATTCCGGCCCTCGGCCTTCAGTAGCGGGGACAGGATTTGAACCTGCGACCTCTGGGTTATGAGCCCAGCGAGCTACCGAGCTGCTCCACCCCGCGTCGATGAACAGAACACTACGTGAGGGACCCGGACGGAAGCAAATCAATACCCGGCAACCCACCTGACCTGCGGGAACGCATCGACCGGCAGCGGCTTACGCCGACAGCTCCTCGTGCAGCGCGTCCCGGAGCCGGCCCGCCCGCTCGCTCACCTCCGCCGGCCCCAGCGCCACCGCCCGGTCGGCCCACCGCTGCCCCTCCGCCAGCTCACCACGACGCGCGTAGACCAGGGCGAGCCGCAACGCCGCCCGCCCGTGCCCGGCGTCGGCGGCCCGCTCCCACCACACCGCCGCCTCCGGCTCGCTCCCCTCCCGGGCCAGCAGCAGCCCGAGGTTGAACGCGCCGTTGCGCGACCCGGCCTCGGCGGCCGCCCGGTACCAGCGCGCCGCCTCCACCACGTCCCCGCGCGCCGCGGCCAGCATCCCGACCCGGACCTGGGCGCGCCGGTGCCCCTGCGACGCGGCCCGCTCGTACCACTCCTCGCACTCGGTCTTCACGTTCAGGGACGACTCCCCGAGCTCGTGCTCGGACACCGCGGGCCGACGTGCGTCGAGGACGGCGGCGAGCCGGTAGGCGGCCTCGGCGCTGCCCCCGCCCGCCGCGCACCGCAGATGGCGCTCGGCGGCGGCCTCGTCGCCCTCGCGCAGCCGGGCGATGCCGACCTGGAGGGCCGCCTCCGTGTGCCCGGCGGCGGCCGCCCGCTCGTAGCACTGCAGCGCGACCCGGTCCTCGCCGCGCCCGGCGTAGAGGATCCCGAGGTTGAACGCGGCGTCCACGCTGCCCGCCTCCGCCGCCTTGGAGAACCACGGCTCGGCCCCGCTCGTGTCGCCGACCTGGAGCAGCAGGATGGCGAGCGCGTTCGCGGCCTCGCGGTGCCCCGCGTAGGCGGCCCGCCGGTACCACTGCTCGGCCTGCGCGGTCCGCCCCTGCTCGACGCAGAGCAGGGCGAGGTTGTACGCCCCGTTGTCGTCACCGGCGTCCATCGCCGCCCGGTACCAGCGCTCGGCGGTCTGTGTCTCACCGCGCTCGGCGTGCAGCGCGCCGAGCGCGTTCGCCGCGTTGCCGTCGCCGTCCTGGGCGGCCCGCAGCCACCACACCGCGGCGCTCTCGGTGTCCCCGGCGTCGCGCAGCAGGAAGCCGAGCGCGCAGGCGGCCCGGGCCTCGCCGTCCCTGGCGGAGGTCAGGTACCAGCGCCCGGCCTCCTTGAGCTCGCCGCGCTTCTCCAGGATCGCGCCGAGGTGCAGCGCGGCGCGCCGGTGCCCGCGCGCGGCGGCCTGCCGATACCACTGCTCGGCCTCGTCGGCGTCCTGGGCCCCGGCCGGGGTCTCCGTGTCGACGCCGGGGTCGGGCCCGATCTCGCCCTCGCCCACGGCGGCCCTGCGGTCGAGCGCGCGCGCCAGCCGGTACGCCGCCTCCCGGTGGCCGCGCTCGGCGGCGGCCCGCATCCACGGTGCGGCGTCCGCGTCGCCCCGGTGCTCCAGCAGGTCGGCCAGCGCGTAGGCGCCGAGCGCGTGACCCTGTTCGGCGGACTGGCACAGCCAGTACTCGGCGGCGGGTTCGTCGCCGCGTTCGCGGTGGTGGCGGCCGAGCGCATGGGCGGCGGCCGCGGATCCGGCGACAGCGGCGATCCGCCACCAGCCGGCGGCCTCCTCGGGGTAGCCGCGCTGGTGCAGCAGGACACCCAGGTTGTTGGCGGCCGCCCGGTCTCCGGCGGCGGTGGCCGCGCGCAGTTGCGGCTCGGCTCCGTCGAGGTCGCCACGGCGCAGCAGCATGGCGCCGAGCACACTCATCGACTCGACGTCACCGGCCTCGGCCCGGAGTCGACGGCGTGCCTCCTCAGCGGCCTCGGCGGCCTCGTCGCGGGTCGGCTCCTCGCCCGAAGGCTGCACAAATCGCCCTGTCTCGAACAGAGTTGCCTTGTCCCCCATAACGTTCATCGTCGCACCACCTGCAACCTGGGTACACCACGTATACCGCAGACCGTGAGGTCACTTCAGCGTTTTGTCGACATGCCCACAGAACGACAAGTCAAACACATCTCCGCCAACTCCCCACAGCGGCACGGCGACCCAGCTACCGGTACATGCGTTCGCCGCCCGTCCGGACACCGGGAGCCGTCCGGAGGGGCACCGCCGTCCGGCCGCGGACATGCGCGAAGGCCCGGATCCCAAGAGGATCCGGGCCTTCGACTTCAGTAGCGGGGACAGGATTTGAACCTGCGACCTCTGGGTTATGAGCCCAGCGAGCTACCGAGCTGCTCCACCCCGCGCCGTTGTGATGCAACCTTATCACGGGGCGGGGCGGCTTGATCACCAGTGCGGGATCACCCGTGCGGCATCACCGGCTCGGGACCACCCTGATCGGGGTCATCCCGCTCCGGCCGTGCCCCGGTCATCCGCTCGGACTGGCACTCGCGCCGGGGCTCGGGCTGCCGCTGGGACTCGGACTGCTGCTGGCGGCAGGGCTCGGGCTGCTGCTCGCCGTCGTGCCGCCGCCGGCCTTCCCCGCCTTGGACTGCGCCTCCTCGGCCCGCTTGAGCGCGTCCTGAAGCTCGTCCTGCGCCTTGCCGTACGCCGTCCAGTCGCCCTTCTTCAGGGCCTCCTGGCCCGCCTCGAAGGCCTTCTGGGCGTCGTCCAGCGCCTGTTGGACGGTGGGGTTCGCGGACGTCGGCGGTGTGGTGGTCCCGGTGTCCGAGGATCCGGTGTCCGTGCCGTCCGAGCCGAAGATCTTGTCGAGTGCCTGGTCGAGGGTGTTCTCGAACGCGGTCTTGCCCTCGTAGGTCACCAACACCTTGCGCAGCAAGGGGTACTTGACACCGGCACCGCGTACGTAGACGGGCTCCGCGTACAGCAGGCCGCCGTCCAGTGGCACGGTCAGCAGGTTCCCGTACTCCACCTCGGAGTCGCCGCCCTTGAGGAGTTTGATGGCGGCGGCGATCTCCTGTTCGGAGTTGAACTTGCTCTGGACCTGTTTGGGTCCGTCGACGGTCGTACTGGTCGGCAGTTTCAGGATTCTGATCTTGCCGTAGTCCTTGGAACCGGCCTCGGAGTCGACCGACATGAACGCGCTGAGGTTGTCCCGGCCGTTGGGGGTGAACGTCGTCGACAGCGAGAACGCCTGCGCGCTCTGGTCGGGCATCTTCATGCTCAGGTAGTACGGCGGCACCGCGTCGCCCGAGTTGTTGGTCGGGTCGTCCGGCACCTGCCACACCTCGCTGCCGGTCAGGAACGTCTGGGCGTCCGTCACGTGGTAGCGGGTGAGCAGCTCGCGCTGGACCTTGAACAGGTCCTGCGGATACCGGAGATGGTCCATCAGGTCCTGCGAGATCGCGCTCTTCGGCTGCACCGTGCCGGGGAAGGCCTTCATCCAGGTCTTCAGCACCGGGTCCTCGGTGTCCCACTGGTAGAGCTTGACCGCGCCGGTGTACGCGTCGACGGTCGCCTTCACCGAGTTGCGGATGTAGTTGACCTGGTTCTGCTGGGCGACCACCGCACGGGAGTTGTTGGTCGCGGTCAGCGAGTCGGCCGTCGTGTCACCGAGGGTCGTACGGGAGGCGTAGGGGTAGCCGTTCGACGTCGTGTAGGCGTCGACGATCCACTGGATACGGCCCTGCACCACGGCCGGGTAGGCGTCGCCGTCGATGGTCAGCCAGGGGGCGACCGCCTCCACGCGCTCTTTGGGCGTGCGGTTGTACAGGATCCGCGAACCCTCGCCGATCGCGCCGGAGTACAGGATCTGCGGCTCGTTGAACGCCACCGCGTACGCGGCCCGGTTGATCGGGCTGGAGAGGCTGACCCCGCTCTTGCCCTGGTAGCTGGTGGTCTTCTCGCCGTTGTCGTCGGAGTAGTCGATCTCCTTCTGGGGACCGCCGACGATCGAGTACGTGGTCGTCTTCTCGCCGTAGTAGACACGCTGCTGGAACGTGCCCAGGGAGCCCGTGGACGGCAGGTCGGACTCGGTGAAGACCGGCTGGCCCTGGTCGTCGGCCTCGGTGCCCTTGGCGGCGACCACGCCGTAGCCGTGGGTGTAGCGGAAGTGGTCGTTGATCCAGTTGTTCTTCGGGATGCCGGCCAGGTTCAGCTCGCGCAGCCCGAGGACGGTGTCCTGGACCTTCCCGTCCTTGGTGTAGCGGTCCACGTCCAGGTTGGTCGGGAACGCGTAGTAGTTCCGCATCTGCTGGAGCTGCTGGAACGTGGGCGACACGATGTTGGGGTCCATGATCCGGATGCTCGCCGTGTCGTCGACGTCGTCCCGGAGCTTGGTCTTGTCCGTGGTGGTGCTCTTGCCCGTGTACTCGCTGACCTGGGTGTCGTCGATGCCGTACGCCTCGCGGGTCGCCTTGAGGTTCTTCTGGACGTACGGGGCTTCCTTGGCCTGCTCGTTGGGCTGGACCTGGAACTTCTGGACGATCGCCGGATACAGGCCGCCGATGAGGATCGCGGACAGGACCATCAGGCCGAAGCCGATCACGGGCAGCTGCCAGGTGCGCCGCCACAGGGTGGCGAAGAACAGCAGCGCGCAGATGACGGCGATGCAGAACAGGATCGTCTTGGCCGGCAGGTACGCGTTCGCGTCGACGTACCTCAGGCCGGTCCAGTTGTCGGTGGCCTTGAAGTCGCTGGACTTCACCGCCAGTCCGTAACGGTCGAGCCAGTAGGCGACCGCCTTGAGCGCGACGAAGAGGCCGAGCAGCACCGAGAGGTGTCCGGTCGCGGCACCGGTGGCGCGCGCGCCGGGGCTGGTGACGCGCAGCCCGCCGTACAGGTAGTGGGTGAGCGCGGCGGCGATCAGGGAGAGGATCGCGGTGGCGAAGCCGAAGCCCAGCAGGAAGCGGTACCAGGGCAGGTCGAAGGCGTAGAAGGAGACGTCGAGGTGGAACTGCGGGTCCTGCTGGTGGAAGGGCACGCCGTTGACCCACATCAGCCAGGTACGCCACTGGCCGGCCGCGGACGCGCCGGCGATCAGCCCGACCAGCGCGGTGACCGCGAGCAGCAGCCACTTCTTGTACGGCGCGATGCCCATCCGGTAGCGGTCGAGGCTCTGCTGCTCCATGGACATGGCGCTCAGCGGGGGCCGCAACCGGTGCGCGAGCCAGATGTTGAAGCCCACAGCGGCCGCCATCAGCAGGCCGAAGACGGAGAACAGCCCGATCTTGGTCCACAGGGTGGTGGTGAACACCGAGGAGTAGTGCACCGACCGGTACCAGAGCCAGTCCGTCCAGAAGCCCGCGAACATGGTGAACGCCATGCCGAGCACGGCAAGGACGCCCAGTGTCAGGAGCAGGGTCCGGACACGCCGGGACGGTCGGCCCGCCGCTCTGATCCGTGGCCCCGTCGGGCCTCCGCCGCGGTCCGGCATCTGGAAAGCCAAGGTGCGCACCTCGAAGTCGCTGTTGTCGCCGTAGATCTGCTCACAGATCGGCTGTTGATCCGCTTTTGTTCCATCAGAACCCCGGGTCCCGGGGCCCTCCGTGGCCCCCCGTGATCGCGGGGCCACACCTATGCAACTTACTCACGGTTTACTCGGTTCCCGATTCCGGCCATGAACGAGGCAGGATTGTGACCATGTCCAACACTCCCATGGCAGCGAACCCGCTCACCCGGGCCGTACTCGAGATCGACGAGTACGCCTCCGGCCTCGGCTGGGACCAGCCCGCTCGCCTCTTCGCCCTCGTCGACACCGCGCGGCTGCGCACTCAGGAACCGGCTCTCGCCGCCCAGCTCGGTCTGGACGAGGAGTCCACGACCACCGGGCTCACTCCGATCGAGCAGGACGAAGTGCCAACGGACAAAGCGCTGGACGAGTTCCTGGGCACCATCGCCTGGCCGGACGCGGTGGTCGGCTGCGCGCTCACGGTGGAACGCCTGATGCTGCCGCCGTCCGCCGAGTCCCAGGTCCCCGAGGGACTGAGCGACGCCAGGCTGGCCAAGTGGGTGGCGAGCCACCCCGACCGCCAGGAGGTCCGGATGACGGTCGCGGTGCTGCGCGACGGCAGCCGCGACTCGGCGGTTCGCCTGCGCGAGAAGGACTCGCCGACGGAGGTCCTCACCGGCCCCGAGCTGGTCCCGGGCCTGGCGGACGCCCTGAAGGCGACGTTCGAGGACTGAGACCGCCGCCGCGGGCGTCCCTCGTCAGGAAGGGCGCCCCCGGCCTCGTACCCGCCCTCTCAGCCCTTGGTGGTGCACTTCGGCAGGGCGCCGGTGTCTCCGCTGCGGATGTCCTTGAGGGCACCGAGAGCGTCGTCGATGGTCTTGACCTTGATCAGGGTGAGCCCGCTCGGGGTGTCCTTGGCGGCCTCGGCGCAGTTGTCGGCCGGGGTGAGGAAGTACTGGGCGCCCTTGCTGCGCGCACCGATGGTCTTCAGCGAGATGCCGCCGATCGGACCGACGGTGCCGTCGTCGTCGATCGTGCCGGTACCCGCGACGAACTTGCCGCCGGTGAGGCTGCCCGGGGTGAGCTTGTCGTAGATCCCGAGCGAGAACATCAGCCCGGCGCTCGGCCCGCCGACGTCGGCGAGCTTGATGTCGATGGAGAACGGGAACGTGTGATCGGTCCCGGCGGAGATCCCGACGATGGCGCGCTTCGTGCCGCTGTCGTCCGACGTGGCCGTGGTGATGGTGACGTTCTGGGTCTTGGTGGCCGTCTTGTTCGCCTTCTCGGCGGCGGCCTGCTCCTTGGCCGGGACGACGGTGAAGACGACCTTCTCGCCGGGCTTGTGCTTGGTCACCAGGGTGGCGACGTCGGCCGGCTCCTTGATCGCCGTGCCGTCGACGGCCTTGATCACGTCACCGGCGTGCAGCCTGCCCTCGGACGGCGAGCCCTTGAGGACCGTGGAGACGATCACCCAGGACTTCACCGGGACGCCCAGCTCCTTCAGGGCGGCGACCTTCGCGCTCTCCTGGGACTCGCTGAATTCCTCGGCGTTCTCCTGGGTGGACTGCTGCTCCGTCTTGCCGTCCGGGTAGAGCGTGTCGTGCGGCACGACCTTGTTGTCGTGCGAGAGCCACCCGTAGACCGCCTCGACGAGGTTCATCTTGTAGTCGGCGCTGGTGACCCGCACCGTGGTCATGTTCAGATGCCCGGAGGTCGCGTAGGTCTTGTGACCGGAGATCTGCAGCACCGGCTCGCCGTCGTGGTCCCCGAGCGTGTTCACGGTCGGGCCGGGAGACATCTCCGAGTACGGCACGTTGATGAGCACTCCGGCGCACAGGAGCGCGATCAGCATCAGAGTGGAGGCGAGCATCGTCGCGGTGCGGCGTGGCATGCGAAGACAGTACGGGACGGGTCTGTCAGCGCACCGTCAGGGCCACCCCCCACACGCGGCTCAGCTGCCGGAGCGGGACTTCTCCATGGCCTCGCGGAAGCGCGCGTAGCCGTCGAGTTCCGGCCCGTCGCTGCGCGCTCTCCTGGTCCGGTTGGCCCAGCTGCCCCACAGACCGGCACCGACCGCCGCCAAAAGCGGAATCAGCAACCAGACGAGCGCTGCCATGCCGACCTCCAACCCCATGAGCATCCGCGACTGACCGATCAGCAGATTAATCACCCGCACTGACAACGCTCACGCGAGGGGTACGGTTACGCAAGCGGAGGCCGGACAGGGGTCATTCAGCAGGCCCCGACCCATTCCTCCGTCCCGTCCGAGAACTTCTGATGCTTCCAGATGGGCACCTCGTGCTTGAGGTCGTCGATCAGCTTCCGACAGGCTTCGAAGGCGTCGCCCCGATGCGGACACGACACGCCGACGACCACGGCGAGATCACCCACCCGCAGGTCGCCCACCCGATGCACGGCGGCCAGCGCCCGCACCGGGTACTCGGCGACGACCTTCTCGGCGATCCGCCGCATCTCGCTCTCGGCACTGGGATGGCACGAGTACCCGAGCGCGTCCACGTCGGCGCCGCCGTCATGGTTCCGCACGGTCCCCACGAACAGCGCGATCCCGCCCGCCGCGTCGTCCCCCACGGCCGCGAAGACCTCGTCCACGGAGAGCGCACCCTCCCGAATCCCGACCAACTTCACGGGATCGTCAGCGCCCCGCTCCCCAGGATGATCACTCACAGCAGCCATACCCCCATGGTGCCGCAAGCCCCCTTTGAGGACGACAGCCGGTCCGCACCGCTCTCCAGCCCGTCCGCCGTTCGAGGCTGTCTTTCAGCCCGTCCGGCGTTCGATGACATCTGTCAGCCCGTCCGGCGTTTGAGGACGAGGCCGAAGGCCGATGCGGGGGTCCGGGGGCGGCAGCCCCCGAATCGGGCGGTCGAAGGGGGCCCACCCCCTGGAGGACGGGACGGGTAGGGGCGGCGGGGGCGAGAACCCGCCCTCAGATCCGCCGCCGCGCCTTCCGAGCCCGCCGCACCACAGCCGCCGCCCCCAACAACGCCACCGTCGCCCCCGCCGCCCCCGCCGCCGTCGCGTCCTTCCGCCCCAGCCGCCGCCCGACCACCGTGTGCCGCCCCGCCACCTCCTCCAGCAACTCGGCCAGCACCTCCTCGTTCGTCCACCCCGGCCGCCACCCGGCGTCGTGCAACCGGCTCCCGCTCACCACCCACGGATACATCGTGTACGCGAGATCCCCGGCCGGCGACGGCGTCAGCCCGATCCGGTGCAGCCGAGCCGCGGCCCCCAGCGCCACCGCCGACGGCAGCTCCATCCGCCGGATCCCGCTGAGCTCCTCGACCTCCTCCTGCTCCAGCCACCCGTCGCACCCGACCGCGAGCTCCCCGTCGACCTTCTCCAGGACGGCGTACTCCAGCGCACTGCACAGATCCTCGACGTGACAGAACTGCCAGGCCGGCCGCGACCCGGCCACGACAAGGAGCCGAGGCGACTCGAAGTACCTGGTCAGCGCGGTGTCGGTACCCCCGACCAGCACCGCGGGGCGCACGACGGTGACATTGAGCCCAGGGTGCGCGCGAGGCGCCCGGCGCGCGAGCCGCTCGATCTCCAGCAGGTCGCCGACCCCGGTGGCCTCCGCCGTCGCCCGCAACTCCGCGTCCTCGGACAGCGGCAGCTCGTTCTCCGGAAGCGCGCCGTAGACCATCGCCGAGGTGCACAGCACCACGCGGTGCACACCGGCCGCGGCCGCCGCCGTCAGCACGGTCTGCGTCCCCCGCACGTTGTACGCCGTCCGGGCGGCCGAATCGGTCTCCAGATCCAGGTCGAGCGCGAGATGCACCACCACGTCGGCCCCGCGGAGCTTGTCCGCGATGGCCGGATCCCGCACGTCGAGGATGTGCCACTGGGCATCCGGGCACTCCCCGCGCCGCTCGTCGATGGCGATGACCTGCCTGATCTCCTCGGACGCGGCCAGCCGCTCGGTGAGCAGCGCGCCGACCCCGGTCGCGGCGCCGGTCACGGCGACGACGGGCCCGCGCACGGCGGCAGGGGTTGACGGGTTTCGCGCTGCGCGAACCTGCGGATCTGGGGAACTCACCGGGCGTCTCCAGCGGTTGTCTTCAGTACGAGCGTGAGTGACGCGTACGTACCAGGTGGCATCCATCCTGCCGCAGGCCGACTGTCGGCGAAGCACCGAGGCCCGATCGGGTCAGGGTGTCTACGCTGGGTGGTGTTGTCGGTCAGCCGCGCCGCCGGAGAGAACCGGTGGCCTTACCAGCCGAGGATTCCCGTGAGTGACACCCCATTCGGTTTCGGCCTTCCGCCGGAGGAGCCGGAAGACGGCGACGAGGGCAAGAAGAAGGACCAGCAGAGCGGTGGTGGGCAGGGACCGGCCAACCCGTTCGGTTTCGGCACACCCGGGGCCGGCGGCTTCGGCGGTCCCGGCGCCGACAATCCGTTCGCTGCCATGTTCGGTTCACTGAACCCCACCGACCTGGGCGCGGCGTTCCAGCAGCTGGGCCAGATGCTCTCGTACGAGGGCGGCCCGGTGAACTGGGACATGGCCAAGCAGATCGCCCGCCAGACGGTCTCCCAGGGCACTTCGGACGGCGTCAAGGACGCGAGCGTCGGTCCCGCCGAGCGCACCGCGGTCCAGGAGGCCGTCCGGCTGGCCGACCTGTGGCTGGACGACGCGACGTCGCTGCCGTCCGGTTCCGGCTCGGCCGTGGCCTGGTCGCGCGCGGAGTGGGTCGAGGCGACGCTGCCCGCCTGGCAGGAGCTGGTCGACCCGGTGGCCGAGCGGGTCGGCGCCGCGATGGGCGACGTCCTGCCGGAGGAGATGCAGGCCATGGCGGGCCCGCTGATCGGCATGATGCGCTCGATGGGCGGCGCCATGTTCGGCACCCAGATCGGGCAGGCCGTGGGCGTGCTCGCGGGCGAGGTCGTCGGTTCGACCGACATCGGCCTGCCGCTGACCCCGGCCGGCAAGGCCGCGCTGCTGCCGGTGAACATCGAGGCGTTCGGCAAGGACCTCGGCGTGCCCAAGGAGGAGGTGCGGCTCTACCTCGCGCTGCGCGAGGCGGCCCACCAGCGCCTCTTCTCGCACGTGCCGTGGCTGCGCTCGCACCTGTTCGGCGCGGTCGACGGGTACGCGCGCGGCATCAAGGTCGACACCGCCAAGCTGGAGGACGTGGTCGGCCAGTTCGACCCGCAGAACCCCGAGCAGCTCCAGGACGCCCTTCAGCAGGGCATGTTCCAGCCGGAGGACACGCCCGAGCAGAAGGCCGCCCTGGCCCGTCTGGAGACCGCTCTGGCGCTCGTCGAGGGCTGGGTCGACGCGGTGGTCCACGCGGCCGCGAAACCGCGTCTGGCGACCGCCGACGCGCTGCGCGAGACCCTGCGCCGCCGCCGTGCCACGGGCGGCCCCGCGGAGCAGACCTTCGCCACGCTGATCGGCCTGGAGCTGCGCCCGCGCCGGCTGCGCGACGCCTCCCGCCTGTGGGCCTCGCTCACGGACGCGCGCGGTGTCGACGGCCGTGACGCCCTCTGGGCGCACCCGGACATGCTGCCGACGGCCGGCGACCTGGACGACCCGGACGGCTTCGTGCACCGCGAGCAGCTGGACTTCTCCGAGCTGGACAAGATGCTCGGCGAGGCCGCGCAGAGGCCCGACCTGCACAAGAAGGACGGCCAGGAGGACCAGGCAAAGGGCGACGACACCGAGTGAGCCTGTACGACGACGTGGTCCTCGTCCTCAAGGGGCACGAGGGCCAGGACGAGCTGCGCCAGGCCTACCTGGACCACCTCGCGGAGCACTCGGACGGCGTCTGGAAGGCCTGTCACGCAGGTCATGTCACGGCGAGCGCGCTGGTCGTCGACCCCGAGCACGGCCGGGTGCTGCTGACCCTCCACAGGAAGCTGCGGATGTGGCTGCAGATGGGCGGCCACTGCGAGCCCGGCGACGCCACCCTGGCGGCAGCGGCCCTGCGGGAGGCGACCGAGGAGTCCGGCATCTCCGGGCTGACGCTGCTGCCGGGCGGCCCCGTCCGCCTGGACCGGCACGCGATCCCGGCGCCGTGCCACTGGCACTTCGACGTCCAGTACGCGGCCCTCGCCCCGCGGGGCGCCGCCCACGCGATCAGCGACGAGTCCCTCGACCTGCGCTGGTTCGGCTACGACGAGGTACCGAAGGTCGCCGACGACTCGGTCGTACGGTTGCTGGAAGGGACCCGCGCACGGATCTGACCTGCGGTTTCCAAGAATCTCCGCGCATGTGTAAGGGGCGCCCGCACGGGCAGGCGCCCCTTACCGCTCGGCCGGTCAGCTCCAGACGTTGCCCTGGTTCATCCCACGCGCGCCCTGCTGGCCCATGCCGAACTGGGCGGCGACGCCCTGGCCGATCTGGGCGTGCTGCGGCGGCAGCAGTTCACTCGGCTGGACCAACGCGAAGCCACTTCCCATGAAACTCAGCTCCCAGCCCTCCCCGGTGTTGCCCCGGCGCCGCCACACGCCCGAGGAGTGCGTCTGGGCCTGCATCTGGACCCGCAGCCCGGTGGACCAGGCGACGATCGCGTCCGCGTCGCAGTTGACGTACTTGTCGGGCGTGACCTGCATCAGCAGCGGCGCGCCCGAGGTCATCAGGGCGACCTTGCCGTGTCCGGTGATGTTCAGCTGGTACTTCCCGGACCCGGAGATGCCGTAGAGGCTGTCCACGGCGACGACCTCGTGGTGCAGCGACGAGTCCATGGCGAGGACGTAGCTGCTGTCCACGGTCAGGCCGTCCTGGTCGACGTCCAGGACGTGGATGTGCTGGGCGAGGTTGGCGAAGTAGACCGTGCCCTGCCCGTGGCAGCGCATCAGGTCCAGGCCCTCGCCGGTGTAGGCACGCGCGCGTGCCTGGTTGCCGCCCTGGTACTCGGCGTCGAACTCTACGAGCCCCTGGTAGGCGACCATGGTGCCCTTGCGGGCGAGGATGTCGTCGTGGCCCTCCAGGACGACCCGCAGCATCTGCTTGTTCTGGAGGCTGTAGCGGCCTGGGGCCTGGGAGTCGTTGAAGGCGAAAAGCGGGCTCTGCATGATTTCCTGACTCCCCCTCAGCCCCGGAACCGGAGGCGGTCGGTGCTGTCCTCGCTGGGCTGGACGACGACGATGCCCTGCCCGGAGAAGGCCATCTGGAAGGCCTCTCCGCTGCCCCGGCCGATCAGCGACTGCGCCTTGAAGCTGCGCTTGCCCTTCACCTTGAGGTTCGGGGACCAGGCGACCAGGGCGTCCGGGTCGACGTACGTCTCGTCCTCGCCGCCGCCGCAGTCGACGACGATCGGCTTGCCCCGGGAGGTCAGCGCGACCCAGCCCTGCCCGGAGATCTTGGTGTTCCACAGGCCCTGCCCGGCGAACTTGGCAAGACCCTTCACCCGCTCCACACCCCACGTGAGGTGGGCGTCGAAGGCGAGCAGGTTGGTGGCGTTGACGGAGATGCCGTCGCCGTTGAGGTTGATGACGACGACGTTCGCGCCGTAGTCGGCGAGGTACAGCAGTCCGTCCCCGGAGCACTTCATCAGCGGGGCGCCCTCGCCGGTCATCCAGTCCCGGGCGATCTGGCGGACGGCCGGCGGGTTGGGCTCGTACTGCACGAAGCCCTCGTAGGCGACCATCGACCCCACGCGCGCGAGGAGGTCGTTCCCGGTCTGCATGGCGACCTTCAGCATGTGGTCGCCGTGGTTCTCCATACGGGCGGTGACGGGTGCGGGGGCATAGCCCGCGAGCGGCTGGTTCATGACGGGCTCCCTCAGACCTCGTACGGCTGGACGACGATGAAGTTGCCGGGCGCGCCCCGGAACTGGAGGTTGACGCTCTCGCCGGTGTCGCCGGGGTAGGCGTTGCGCCGCATCCGGACCTGGCTGGAGACGATCACCTGCGAGGCCGCCGACCAGGCGACGATCGCGTTGCAGTCGGCGAAGGTCGTCGGGGTCACGGGCAGCACCACGGGGGTGCCGTGTGTCTTGACCACGATCGTGCCGGTGCCCTGGAACTGCATCGTGAACAGCGCGCCGCCGGGGATGCCGTGCCCCTCGATGCGGCGGACCTCGTACTGAAGGCTCTCGTCGAAGGCGAGGACGCTCTCGGCGGAGACGCAGATCGCGTCGCCCTGGAGTTCGACGGGGTGCAGGTTCGCGGAGTTCTCGGCGAAGAACACCTGGCCGTTGCCGGTGCAGCGCATCAGCTGCATCTCCTGGCCGGTGGCGTTGCCGACGATCCGGCCGGCGAATCCGGCGCCCTTGTAGCTGAAGTCGACCTTGCCCTGGTAGAGCACCATGCTGCCCTGCCGGGCCAGCACCGGCTGGCCGCCGACACCGAGGTCGGCGCGGATCAGCTTGCTGTTCTGCGGTGTCCAGCGCTGCCCGGTGGGCGTCTCCTTGAACTTCTGGAGCGCGGCGCCGACTCCGGCACCACCTTGGGGAGCACCCTGCGGAACCGCGTAGCTCTGCTGGCCGGGGACCTGCCCGAACGGCGGCTGCTGGCCGTAGCCCGGGGGCGGGGGTGGAGCCTGGGGGTATCCGGGCGGCGAGCCCGGGGCCTGGGGAGGCGCCGGGGGCTGGCCGTAGCCGGGGGGCATGGGCGCGCCCGGGGCGGGCGGCTGGCCGTAGGGCGCGGGCGCCGGGCCCGGGGGCGGCACGGTACCGGCGGCGGGCGGGGTCATCGGGGCGATGAGGGTGGGCGCGGCATGCACGTTCGGAGCCGACCCGGGACCGGGGGCCGGGGGCGGGGTGAAGCCTTGGGAGGCCGGCACGGGCGCGGGAGCTGCCGGGGCGGCAGGGGCCGGCGCGGACGGGGCGGCGAAGGCGGGCGGCGCGAATCCGGGCGCGGCCCCGGTCTGCGGCTGCTGAGGCGTGGGCGCGGCGGGCGCCTCCTCCTCGGCCACCTCGCCGCCGAAGTTCTTCAGCAGCGCCTCCAGACCACCGTCGAAGCCCTGGCCGACGGCGGCGAAGCGCCACACGTCCTTCAGGTAGAAGTCGCCGAGCATCACAGCGCGCTCGGTGGAGAACTCCGAGCCGTTGAAGGAGTACCGGGCCACCTCCTCGCCGCCCGCGACGATCCGGATGTATCCGGGCGCGACCTGCGACATCTGCCCGGCGCCGTCGACGGTCGCCGTGAACGCCAGCTTCTGGATCTGCGGCGGGATCCGGTCCAGCGTGACCCGGAAGGACTCCGTGTCGCCCGCCTGCTCACCCAGCAGCTGGATGGACTC
Source organism: Streptomyces fuscichromogenes (assembly GCF_014645815.1). Taxonomy (GTDB): domain Bacteria; phylum Actinomycetota; class Actinomycetes; order Streptomycetales; family Streptomycetaceae; genus Streptomyces; species Streptomyces fuscichromogenes. The sequence continues at coordinate 47,100 of NZ_BMML01000024.1, forward strand.
CTCGGGCGACTTCGGCTGGTTGAAGAAGACGAAGTACCGGTCGTCCGACAGCCGCTCGTCGGCGTCGAGGCCGAAGCAGCTGATGTCGAAGGTCAGTCCGGGGCCGGTGATCTGCACACCTACGTACAGATCCGTGCCCGCCGTGAGGTCACTGATCCTGGCCTTGTGGCCGCGTTGGAATTCCCTGGCCATGCGTTACGACCGTCCCCCATCCCGAATGCGAGTGCGTCGCGCCAGGCTAACGGCTAACTCGGACATCGGAAGAAGTCGGTACAGACCCGGTACACAACGGCGCTCAGCGGTCCCGGAGGGAGCGCTCCCGGAGTGTGTCACTCATCACGCGCGCCGGGGGCGTGGGGCAACCGGTCTGCCGCGACCACCCCTTCGAGGTAGCCGCGGGCCCGCTCGGTCCGCGGATACGCCTCCAGCAGCCGCCAGAACCGGGGGCCGTGCCCCGGCACCAGCAGATGCGCCAGTTCATGGCAGAGCACATAGTCGACGACGTACTCGGGCATACCCTGGAGCCGGTGCGAGAGGCGGATGCTGCCCTCGGACGGGGTGCACGAGCCCCATCGGGTGTTCTGGTTGGTGACCCAGCGCACCGAGGCGGGGCGCGCCCGGCCGCCGAAGTACTGGGCCGACAGCCGCTCGGCGCGCTCGGCCAGTTCGGCGTCGCCCAGCACTCGCTTGCTCTCCTGGGCGGCGAGTTTGTTGAGCATGACGGTCACCCAGCGTTTCTCCTCCGCCTCGGACATCCGGGCAGGGATCAGCACGACGGTGCGATCGCCCTCGCGGTACGCGGAAACGGTCCGGCGGCGCCGGGCGCTTCTGCGAACCTCGATCGCGCTCGCCCCCGAGCCGCTGGGCGGCTGGCTCGTCGTGCTGCGCTGTGGCTTTCCGGCGCGGTGCAGTGGGTCGGCGGGCACGCCCCGACGTTACCCGCTGCACATGCGGGAAGTCCCGGGTCCGGGACGGTTCGGTGCCGATCCCCCACCATGCGTTTGATTTGTACGACGAATACCCACTGCCTGTGGACAACTTTCGGCGCCCGCCGGGCAGGCCGGGCATGCTGGCACTCGTCGGCGGAGCGTGACCGGCTCCACCGGCACACGGGGACGTTGTGTGACCTTTCGACAGCTACGGGGGCCCGTCATGCATCCGTTGGTGAAGCCCGCGCTGCGGCGCGGCTGGCGCGATCTCAACACCGTTCAGTTCGGGATGACTCCCGCGCACGCGATGACACTGGGACCGATGGACACGGCGACCGGGAGCTTCCTGGACCTGCTCAACGGCACCCGGGGCCTCGCGCTGCTGCGTGAGGAGGCGCGCCGCATGGACCTGCCGGACGGGCATGTCGACGCGCTGGTGGAGCGGCTGTCCCGCGCCGGGCTCGTCGACGACGCACGCGGCGGCGGGCCACCGGCGCAGGCGCTGCGCGAGAAGCAGGAGGTGCTGGAGCGGCTGCGCCCCGATCTCGCCTCGCTCTCCCTGATCACTCCGGAGCCGGGCGGCGCGATCGGCCGGCTGGCGGCCCGGCGTGCGCTGCGGGTGCGGGTGCAGGGCGCGGGCCGGGTCGGTGTCACGCTGGCCGCGCTGCTGTCGGGCGCGGGCGTCGGCGAGGTCGACGTACGGGACGTGGGCCGCGTTCAGCCATGGGACGTGGCGCCGGGCGGGCTGACCACGGAGGCGATCGGCGAGCGCCGCGACGAGGCCGCGCGCAGAGTCGTCCGCCGGGCGGCCCCGGACCGTCCGCCCCGCCGCCCGGACCCTTCGGCGCAGGAGCCCGGCCTCGCACTGGTGATCATCGCCCCGCGCGACGACGTGCTGGTGCACGCCCCGGACGCGCGCGCCGCCGAACCGCTCATGGCCTCGGGGACCCCGCATCTCTACACGGGTGTCGTGGAGGGGACGGGAGTGGTCGGCCCCCTCGTCCTGCCGGGCGGGACGGGCTGCGCCCGCTGTCTGCACGAGCACCGCACGGACCGGGATCCGGCCTGGCCGCGCCTGATCGCCCAGTGGCGGTCCGGGCAGGCCCGTCGGGTGGGCGCCTGCGATCTGACACTGGCGGCGGCCGTGGCCGGGCTGGCCGCCGCGCACGCCCTGGCCTTTCTCGACGGGGAGTCGCCGGCCGGTGCGGGAGTGCGCTGGGAGGCGTCCGTGCCGGTTCTGCACTGGCACGCGCGGCCGGTCTGGCCGCACCCCGCATGCCCGTGCGGAGCGGCGGAGAAAGCTGAGAGGGAACACTCCTCAACCAACGGGGATCCACACGCGACAATGGTGGTGCAACGGCCGTCGGCGGAGCGACGAGAGCACGCGGACGCGGCACGGCCGACTGGGACTTGGAGGGCGCATGTCTGATCTTCCCCGGAAGGCGGTCACCCGTACCGCCAAGCTCGCCGCGCTCCCGCTCGGCTTCGCCGGCCGGGCGACCTGGGGTCTGGGCAAGCGCATCGTGGGCGAGTCCGCGGAGATCGTCGGCCGGGAGTTGCAACAGCGCACGGCGGAGCAACTGTTCAAGGTCCTCGGCGAGCTGAAGGGAGGGGCGATGAAGTTCGGGCAGGCGCTGTCCGTCTTCGAGTCGGCCCTCCCCGAGGAGGTCGCCGGCCCCTACCGGGCGGCTCTCACCAAGCTCCAGGACGCCGCGCCGCCGATGCCGACCCGCACCGTGCACTCGGTGCTCGCCGCGCGCCTCGGGGAGAACTGGCGTGAGCTGTTCACGGAGTTCGAGGACAAGCCCTCGGCGGCGGCCTCGATCGGCCAGGTGCACCGGGCGGTGTGGCAGGACGGCCGGGTGGTGGCAGTCAAGGTGCAGTACCCGGGAGCGGGCGAGGCCCTGCTGTCCGACCTGGGGCAACTGAGCCGTTTCGCACGCCTCTTGGGGCCGCTGATCCCCGGTATGGACATCAAGCCGCTGATCGCTGAGCTGCGCGACCGGGTCTCCGAGGAGCTGGACTACTCCCTGGAGGCGCAGGCCCAGGCGGCACACGCGGAGGAGTTCGCGGACGATCCCGATGTGGTGGTGCCCGCGGTGGTGCACCAGTGCGACCAGGTCCTGGTCACGGAGTGGATCGACGGGATACCGCTCTCCGAGATCATCTCGGGAGGTACCCAGGAGCAGCGCGACCGGGCCGGTCAGCTCCTGGCCCGGTTCCTGTTCTCGGGCCCGGCCCGCACCGGCCTGCTGCACGCCGACCCGCACCCCGGCAATTTCCGTCTGCTGCCCGGTGCGCCGGAGGACGAGGAGGAGTGGCGCCTGGGCGTGCTGGACTTCGGCACCGTCGACCGTCTCTCCGGTGGCCTGCCCGGTCCGATCGGTGACTCCCTGCGGATGACGCTGGACGGTGACGCCGAGGCGGTCTACGAGCTGCTGTGCACGGAGGGGTTCGTCAAGGAGTCCATAGAGCTGGACCCCGACGCCGTCCTGGACTATCTGCTGCCGATCATCGAACCGGCCCAGGTCGACGAGTTCACGTTCACCCGCAACTGGATGCGCAGCCAGGCGGCCCGCATCGCCGACCCCCGCAACCCCGCCCACCAGCTGGGCAAGCAGCTCAACCTGCCGCCGTCCTACCTCCTGATACACCGGGTGACCCTGAGCACCATCGGGGTGCTGTGCCAGCTGGGCGCGACGGTACGGCTGCGGGAGGAACTGGAGGCATGGCTGCCCGGGTTCGTGCCCGAGGAGGTCGAAGAGGCCGAAGAGGTCGAAGAGGCTGTCGAGGCTCAGTAGGGGGCGTGTCGCAGCGGCTGGGGCTCCTTGCCGGAGCCGCCGTGATCACTGCCTCCGGGAGGACTCGTCACGGCCGACGACAACTCCACGGCGCGGATCCGACGGTACAACGCACCGCGGGGACCGGTCCGTTCGGCCGGACCGGCCCCCGCGGGGAGCTTTCGCCTCCCAGGGTCGGGAGGCCACCGCTTCAGGTGTACTGGGTTACTGCATCACGGCCATGGCGAGTGCACGGCGGGCACGCATCGAGGCGCGCTCGGCCCTGCGCTGCATCCGGCGGGCGGTCGCCAGGCGCATGGCCCGGCGTTCCCGCTCGGCCTCGTGCAGTCGGTCGTGCATATGCGCACGAGCCAAGGCTTCTGGGATGAGTTGCATCTCTCGGGTCCTGTTCTGACGCACGCCGGTGGCGGTACCGGCGGTGGTGAAGTCTGGGATCGCGGAGCCCACTGGCTCGCTGGTGGTCGGCTTCATCGGGGCCTGCTTCTTGGGATCGTGCGTGAGGGGGCGGTCGATCGTTCCGTGGATGTTCATGCCGTGACCGGGTTCTTGCGCGGGCGGCCACGCGGCCGCTTGCGGGCGACGACGACACCCTGGACGAAGAGCTCCCCACCCCAGACGCCCCAGGGCTCACGGCGCTCCTTGGCGCCGGCGAGGCAGGCCTCCATCAGCGGGCAGGTGCGGCAGAGGGACTTGGCGTACTCGACGTCGGCCGGCGACTCGGCGAAGAAGACCTCCGGGTCGTAGGAGCGGCAGGGGACGGGTACGCCGAGGTTCTCGATGGCGTCGTCGAGCGCGGTGAGCGCGGTGAGCGGGATCAAGGTGGAGTCCTCCGTGAGGCCGGGCGGGGGGATCGTTTCGGAAGGCGGTACGGACGGGGCGTGCGCTTCGAGTTGCACGGTTGGTCTTCCTCGTCTGGTCGTGCCGGTCGGGTTGGACCGGTTGGCGGCTGGTACCGGGTTCTGCTCTTGCCCCGAGGCCCCTTCGCTCCGCTCTCCCTGTCGAGGGAAAACAGAAGGGCCGCGGATCCCGGATGGGGTTCCGCGGCCCTGAAGGCGCCGGCCTGATCAATCAGGCTGGATCACTCCAGGGTTCTGGCCCACGGAAGGCCCACATCAGGTGGTGCTGCGTCGTCTGCTGCCGGTTTCCGGCACCGGTCGCGGTAAAGGCATAGGCCTTGGCCTCTGCTGCTACTGCTTCCAGTGCCTTCGTCGGTCGCTCATTGCGCTCACGGACAGGAAGACCCGCGAGAGAAACGGAGGACGCCGGACGCACGGCGGAAATGCCGGACAGACCGGTGCCCAGGTTCGAGACGCCGAGCAGGCACACGGAGACGGCCGAGAGATCGGTCATTTTGGCCGCGCTGATGTTGGTCTTGATGCTGATCACTGGACTCGCCTCCTCTCGGCGTCTAGGGGACCGGTGTTGAGCCGATCCGCTTGGATATGCAAGTACAACACGGAACCGGGCCTTCGAGAAGGCCGCCGCTTCCGTGCCTAGAACCTATGGGGATTGCTGGGGCATGCGCAAACTATTTTTTCGACGAGTTCGCCTCAGTCCCCCTTTTCTTCTCCCTCGGGGTGCTGGCCTGCGCAGATGGCCAGAACATCGGCTCCGTAACGGTTGAGCTTGCGCATCCCGACACCGGGGATGCGGGCCAGCTCGCGGTCGTCGCCCGGGGCGCTCTCGGCGATGGCCATCAGCGTCCTGTCGGTGAAGACGCAGAAGGCGGGCTGACCGCTGAGCCGGGCCTGGTCCGCACGCCACTCGCGTAGCCGTTCGTAGAGTCCCTCGTCCATGTCGGACGGGCAGCCGTCACAGCGCATCAGTTTCATCTCGCCGGCGTCGGTCAGCGTGCGCCCGCAGACCCGGCAGCGGGCGGGGGTGCGCTGGGTGCGCCGGGGCGCGGCCGCGGGGCCGCCGGTGAAGCCGCGTTCGACGCCTCCGCCACCGGCGTTGCCGGCCCGGCCGACGGTGCCGGTGGAACCGGGGCGCAGACCGTCCAGGAAGCGGCTGGGTCTGCGGCCGGGTCTGCCGCCGGGGGTGCGGGAGAGGGACCAGGAGACATGGAGCCGTTCCCTGGCGCGGGTCACGCCCACATAGAGGAGACGGCGCTCCTCCTCGATCTGTTCGTCGGTCTTCGCATAGGTGATCGGCATCATGCCCTCGGCGACGCCGACCAGGAAGACGACGTCCCACTCCAGGCCCTTCGCCGAGTGCAGGGAGGCGAGGGTGACGCCCTGGACGGTCGGGGCGTGCTGGGCCCCCGCGCGCTCGTCGAGTTCGGCGACGAAGTCGGCGAGGGTGGCGGCGGGTCGGCCCACGGCGACGTCATGGGCCAGGTTGACCAGAGCGGCCAGCGACTCCCAGCGTTCCCGGACCGCTCCGGAGCCGGCCGGGGGCTCGGTGGTCCAGCCCTCCCCGGAGAGGACCGCGCGTACCTGGGAGGGCAGGTCCACGGTGTCGTCGAGCAGCGCGTCGTTGCCGCCGAAGCGGGCGGCGGCGCGCAGGGCGACGCCCGCCTTGCGGACCTCGGGCCGGTCGAAGAACCGCTCGGCACCGCGCAGCTGGTAGGGCACTCCGGCGTCGGCGAGGGCCTGCTCGTACGTCTCTGACTGGGCGTTGGTGCGGAACAGCACGGCGATCTCGGCGGCCGGCACCCCGGCGCCGACCAGCTCCCGGATGCGGCGGGCGGCGCCCTCGGCCTCGGCGGGCTCGTCGGTGAACTCGGTGTACACGGGCTCGGGTCCGGCGGGGCGTTGGGAGACCAGCTCCAGACGGTGGTCCGCGGCGCGGCCGCTGGCCTGGGCCAGCAGACCGTTGGCGAGGCGGACGACCTGGGGTGTGGAGCGGTAGTCGCGGACCAGCTTGACGACGGTGGCCCCGGGGTGGCGGGTGCGGAAGTCCAGCAGATGGTCGGGGGTTGCTCCCGTGAACGAGTAGATGGTCTGGCTGGCGTCGCCGACGACGCACAGGCTGTCGCGGTCGCCGAGCCACAGCTCCAGCAGCCGCTGCTGGAGCGGGCTGACGTCCTGGTACTCGTCGACGACGAAGTGCTGGTACTGGGCGCGGACCTGTTCGGCGATGTCGTGCCGGTCCTGGAGGATGCCGACGGTCAGCAGCAGGACGTCCTCGAAGTCGATCACGGAGCGGTCGCGCTTGAGATCCTCGTAGACCGAGTAGAGCTGGGCGATCTCTGCGGGGTCGCGGGGGGCCTCCCGGCCGGCCTTCACGGCTGCGAGGGGATAGTCGGCGGGGACGGTCCGGGTGACCTTGGACCACTCGATCTCGGCGGTGACGTCCCGCAGCTCGCCCCGGTCGAGGCGGATGCGGCAGGCGGCGGCCGCGTCGGCGACGAGCTGGATCTTGCGGTCGACGAGCCGAGGCAGGGATCCACCGATCGCTTTCGGCCAGAAGAACTGGAGCTGGCGCAGCGCGGCCGAGTGGAAGGTACGGGCCTGCACGCCCTGGGCGCCGAGCTGGCGCAGCCGGCCGCGCATCTCCCCGGCGGCGCGGTTGGTGAAGGTGACGGCGAGCACGCTGGACGGCTGGAGGATGCCTGCCCGCACCCCGTAGGCGATCCGGTGGGTGATCGCCCGGGTCTTGCCGGTACCGGCTCCGGCCAGCACGCACACGGGACCGCGCAGGGCGGTCGCCACCGCGCGCTGCTCGGGGTCGAGCCCTTCGAGCACCGCGTCGGCAGAGTCCGGTACCGGCGGGAAGAGGGAGGAGTGCGTTGCTGCTGTCACATGGCCATGCTGCCAGGTCGCCGGAGACGGCTGCGCCGGTTGTCCACAGGCAGCCCCACGCAGTCGTACTTATGCGGCAGGCGTCCCTCGGGGCCGGCTTGCGCGGCAGGCGTCCCTCGGGGCCGGTGCCGCGGGAATGGCGGACGGGTCCGCTACGTTCCCTTCCTGGACGACCTTCCCCCGACCTGCCGAAGGAGTGCGAGCGAGATGCAGGGCACTGTGACGATGTACAGCACCACGTGGTGCGGCTACTGCCGCCGGCTGAAGAGCCAGATGGACCGCGAGGGCATCGCGTACACCGAGATCAACATCGAGCAGGACCCGGAGTCGGCCGCGTTCGTGGAGAAGGCGAATGGCGGAAACCAGACGGTCCCCACGGTGCTCTTCGCCGACGGCTCGACGCTGACGAACCCGTCGCTGGCCCAGGTGAAGCAGAAGGTCAGCGCGTAGGTCTCGCTCGCACGAGGCGGTTCCTGATCCTGTTCAGGGACCGCCTTCGCGCGTTCCGCCCGGCTTGTCCCACACCAGGGTGTAGCGCCACAGCAGCCGGCGCCGGAACCGGCGGCCGGGGAGCAGGTGCGCGGTGGCCCGCCGGACCTCTCCCCAGTGCATGGCGGAGTCCTCGACGGGCATCCCCCGCGGAGCCCGCTTGCCGCCCCGCAGACGTGTGTTCCACCGGCTCGCGGGGACTCCGCAGCCGCTGATCACCCAGTCCAGCGGGGTGTGGTTGTAGGCCATGCCGACGACGACCAGCCGGCCGCCGGGCGCGAGCAGCGCCACCAGTCGGTCGATCGCGTCGTCGAAGGGGGCGTGGTGGATGACGGCGACCGCGCTGACGAAGTCGTAGCCCTCCTGGTCGAGGGCGGTGCCGTCGAGGTAGTCGGCCTCCAGGAAGGTGACGCTCCCGGCGGCCCGCCTGCGTGCCTGCCTGATCATCTCCGCCGACCGGTCCACGCCGGTCACCGACTCCGCCCTGGTCGCGAGCTTGGCGGCCAGCACGCCGTCGCCGCAGCCGACGTCCAGGGCGGTGCGGCAGCCTTCCGGTACCGCGTCCAGCACCACGGGGTGGTAGTGGACGTTGTGGTTCCAGTACTCCTCCGCGGTCATGACGGCCGTCTTCTCAGACGAAGCTCCTCGTCGGCAGCGGCTTGCCGTACCACATCTCGATCAGCCGGGCCGCGATCGAGATGCCGTACGGCGGCAGGACGTCGCCGGACTCGAAGGCGGCACCCAGCTCGTCGCGGGAGAACCAGCGGGCCTCGTGGATCTCGTCGCCGTCGACGTCGATCTCGGTCGAGGTCGCGCGGGCCATGAAGCCGAGCATCAGGCTGGACGGGAACGGCCAGGGCTGGCTGGCGACGTACTCGACCGGGCCGACGGTGATCCCGGCCTCCTCGAAGACCTCGCGGCGCACCGCCTGCTCGATGGACTCTCCGGGCTCCACGAAACCGGCGAGCGTGGAGAAGCGGCCTTCGGGCCAGTGCACCTGGCGGCCGAGCAGGATGCGGTCGTCCTCGTCGGTGACGGCCATGATCACGGCGGGGTCGGTGCGCGGGTAGTGCTCGGCGCCGCAGGCCGGGCAGCGGCGGATGTGGCCGGCGGCGGCGATGACCGTGCGCTCGCCGCAGCGGGAGCAGAAGCGGTGGGTGCGCTGCCAGTTCTCCAGGCCGACCGCGTGCACCATGAGGCCCACGTCGCGCGGTGACAGCAGCAGTCCGGCCTCGCGCAGGCCCGCGGGGCGTGCGGACTGGTCGATGCGGCCGGGCAGGGCGTCCTTCTGGAGCGCGAAGTAGCTGACTCCGTCCTCGTCGGTGCCGAGGAAGTAGCGGTGTGCCTCGGTGAGGGGGGCCTCGAACGAGGGCGTCATGACGAGTTCGGTGCGGCCGTCGGGCGTCTCGTCGATGAGGACCTGGCCGCCGGAGACCACGAAACAGCGGGTGTCGGGGTGGCTCCACGCCGCCGCGAGCCAGGCCTCGTCGAGCCGGTGGTGGGCGGCGCGGTCGATGCCGCTCGGGGCGGTGAGCGAAATCGGGCGGTCGGCGGTGTGGTCGGTCCAGGTGGTCACGGGTGCTTCCAACTCCCCCAGTGCAACGGATGTTTCAACGGGCGGTTCAGCGGGACGTAGGGCGGCAGGAGACCGGGTCGGACGGGGGCGGGGCGGACGGGGCGGTCCTTCCAGTGTGCCCCGTCGGCGATGGCGCCCCGGACGACGTCGGTGGCTCAGGGCGCACGGCGCCAGTTCTCGGCGAGGTCGCCCCACAGGTAGGCGCTGGTCTCGACGCCTTTGAGGAGGAGGTCCAGCTCGACCTTCTCGTTCGGGGCGTGCCAGCCGTCGGAGGGGACGGAGATGCCCAGGAAGAGGACGGGTGCGCCCAGGACGTCCTGGAGGTCCGCGGCGGGCCCCGAGCCACCCGAACGGGTGAACCGGACCGGTCCCTCGAAGGCCCGGCCCATGGCTCGGGCCAGCGACTGGAGACCTGGGTGGTCGAGCGGGGTCAGGCACGGGCGGGTGGCCGGCAGGAAGGTGATCTCGGCGCGGATCCCGGCGGGGATCCGCTCGGCGGCCCAGGCGCGGACGATCTTCTCCACGTGGTCGGGGTCCTGCCCGGCGACCAGCCGGAACGACAGCTTCAGCAGCGCCGAGGACGGAATGATCGTCTTGCTGCCGGGGCCCTGGTAGCCGCCGCCGATGCCGTTGACCTCGGCGGTGGGGCGGGCCCAGACGCGCTCCAGGGTGGTGTGCCCGGCCTCGCCCTCGGTGGCGTACGAGTGCGCTTCGCGCAGCCAGCTCTCCTCGTCGAAGGGCAGCTCGGCCCAGAGCTGCCGCTCGCGGTCGCTCAGCTCCACGATGCCGTCGTAGAAGCCGGGGATCGCCACGCGCGCGTGCTCGTCGTGCAGCGCGGCGACGAGACGGGCGGCGACGGTGGCCGGGTTGGGGACGGCGCCGCCGAAGGCACCGGAGTGGATGTCCTGGTCGGGGCCGTGCAGGACGATCTGGCACTCGGCGAGCCCGCGCATGCCGGTGCACACCGTGGGGGTGTCCTCGGACCACATACCGGTGTCGGAGACGATCACGGCGTCGGCGGCGAGCCGGTCCGCGCGGTCCTCGACGAGGGCACGGAAGTGCGGGGAGCCGGACTCCTCCTCGCCCTCGATCAGCAGCTTCAGGTTGACCGCGGGGGCGGTGCGGCCGGTGGCGGCGAGGTGGGCGCGGACGCCGAGTGTGTGGAAGAACACCTGGCCCTTGTCGTCGGCCGCCCCGCGCGCGTAGAGGCGGTTCTCCCGGACGACGGGCTCGAAGGGGTCGGTGTCCCAGCCGTCCTCGCGGGCGGCGGGCTGGACGTCGTGGTGGCCGTAGACGAGGACCGTGGGTGCCTCGGGGTCGTCGGCGGGCCACTCGGCGAAGACGGCCGGGGCGCCCGGTGTCTCCCAGACCTCGGCGGTCGGGAAGCCGGTCTCCGTGAGTCTGGCGGCGAGCCAGTCGGCGCTGCGGCGTACATCGGCGGCGTGGTCGGGCTGGGCCGACACGGAGGGGATGCGCAGCCATTCGGCGAGGTCGTCGAGGAAGGCGGCGCGATGCTGCTCGATGTACGTACGGACGGCGCTGTCCGGGGTCTGGCTCATGGTCACGAGCCTATCGGCCCGGACCGACATCCTCGGCGGGCGATTCGTCACACTCGGTTTGTCCGACGATCAGTCTTTCCAGGCCGGCCCGGTCCGGCAGACTGTCGGGTCGTTCGACCTCGCCGGTGCGCACGTGCACGAACGCGACCGTGACCGACTCGGGCGGCACGCCCTGCTGCTCGGCCCAGCCGATCCGGTAGATCGCCAGCTGGAGCGGGTCCGCGGCGCGGGTGCGGCTGGTCTTCCAGTCGACGATCTCGTAGGTCGCGCCGTCCTCGTGGTCCGTCCGGTAGACGGCGTCGATACGGCCTCTGACGACCCGGCCCGCGAGGGCGAGCTGGAAGGGGGCCTCGACACGGTAGGGCGTGCGGTGCGCGTACTCGGTGCGTTCGAAGGCCTCCTTGAGTGCTTCGAGGTCGCGTTCGTCGGCGATCTCGGCGTCACTGCCGGGCAGTTCGTCGGGCTCCAGCATGGGCAGCATGAGTTCCTCGAAGCGCGCCTCGACCCAGGCGTGGAACCGGGTGCCCCGGCGCGCGGCCGGTTGCGGAGGGCGTGGCATGGGGCGCGCGAGTTCCTGTGCGAGCCCGTCCGGGTCCTCGGCCAGCCGCATCAGCTGGGTGGCGGAGAGGGTGGCCGGCAGCGGGACGTCGGTGACGTTCCGGCGGGCGCGCAGCAGTTCGCCGGTGAGCGCGTCGAGGTCGCGGTCCCAGGACGCGACCGCGCGGGCCTCCTCGGGGGTGAGGAGGGTGCCCTCGGCGTCCGGCACGCGCGCGCGTCCGGGTCCGGGTACGGATTCGGCGTCGGGTTCCGGGATGTGCTCGTGCGCCGGCGTGCGTGGGGGCGTGCGCTCGGCGGGCGTGAGCTGGTGCGGGACCGTGGGGCGGTCGCTGCTCCAGGAGTCCCAGTCGGCGGAGTCCGTGTCCGGCAGGGCGTCCTCGTAGGGGTCGGGTTCCTCGTCCTCGGGCGGCGGGGGCCAGTCCGGGTCCTCGACGACGGCCGGGTCGTGTGCGGCGGGAGCGTCTCCCCCGGTTCCGGCCGTGAGCGCGTCCAGGTGGGCGAGCACGGTCTCGGCGGCCGCGCGGCGGCGGGCCAGGGCGGCCGCGTCCAGGGGCAGCGGCCACACCTGGTCGGCGCCCGCCGTGTGCAGGGCGGGGTTCTCCTCGCCGTCCTCCGGTTCGTCGGCCCAGGCCTCGATCTCGCCGTAGCCGGCGGCACAGTGGCCGTACAGGTCCTTGAGGAAGTCGGACGGGCCGCGCGGCTTCTTCTGGTTGGGGCCCCACCAGTGACCGGAGCCGAGGAGCAGCGAGCGGGGGCGGGTGAAGGTGACGTAGCCGAGGCGGAGTTCCTCGGTGTGCTGGTGGTCCTTCATGGCCTCGTGGAAGGCCTTCATGCCGCGCGAGTCCCAGGCCTCGACGTCGGGCAGGGTGGCGGTGTCGCCGCGCAGGGCGTGCGGGAGCACCTTGGCCTGGGCGGTCCACTTCTCGCGCCCCTGGCTGCTCGGGAAGGTGCCCTTGACCAGTCCGGGGACGGCGACGACGTCCCACTCCAGGCCCTTGGACTTGTGCGCGGTGAGGACCTTGACGGTGTTCTCGCCGCCGGGCAGGGCGTTGTCGAGGCCCTTCTCGTACTGGGCGGCGGTGCGCAGGAAGCCGAGGAAGGCGAGCAGCGTCGCCTCCTGGTCGCCGGCCGCGAAGGAGGCGGCGACGTCCAGGAAGTTGGACAGGGTCTCGCGGCGGCGGGCGGCCAGCGCGTGCGGGGAGGCCGACAGCTCCACCTCCAGGCCGGTGACCGCGAGGACCCGGTGCAGGACGTCCATCAGCGGGTCGGACAGGGAGCGGCGCAGCTCGCGCAGCTCGGTGGCGAGGCGGGCGAACCGCACGCGCGCGTCCGGGGAGAACGGCAGCCCGTCGTCCCCCTGTCCGAGCCGGTCGCCGTCGAACGGCAGCTCCAGGAACGTGTCCAGGGCGTCCGCGAGGGATATCACCTCGGCGGGGTCGACCCCTTCGACGGCCTCGGCGAGCCTGCGGTCCGGGGCGTCGGCGTCGCCCACGCGCGCGTGGGTCACCAGCAGCCGGGCGCGGCGGCCGAGGAGGGCGAGGTCACGCGGGCCGATGCGCCAGCGCGGGCCGGTCAGCAGCCGGACCAGGGAGGCGTTGGCGCCCGGGTCCTGGAGCACCTCGCAGACGGCGACGAGGTCGGCGACCTCTGGCAGGTGCAGCAGCCCGGAGAGGCCGACCACCTCGACCGGGACGTCACGGGCGACGAGGGCGCCCTGGATCTCCGCGAAGTCGGTCGCCGTACGGCACAGGACCGCGATCTCGGCGGGCGCCGTGCCGGTGCGGACGAGGTGGGCGACCGAGTCGGCGATCCACTCCATCTCCTCGGCGTGGGTGCGCAGCAGGGCGCAGCGGACCATGCCGTCGCGTTCCGCGCCCGGGGCGGGGCGGAGGGCCTCCACGCCCGCGTGCATGGCGCGCAGCGGCTCGGCGAGGCCGTTGGCGAGGTCGAGGAGGCGGCCGCCGCTGCGGCGGTTCTCGCTGAGCGCCTGGCGGGTGGCCGGGCGCCCGTCGGCGTGCGCGAAGTGCTCGGGGAAGTCGTCCAGGTTGGCGACGGAGGCGCCGCGCCAGCCGTAGATGGCCTGGCAGGGGTCGCCGACCGCGGTCACCGGGTGCCCGGTGCCGGCGCCGAACAGGCCCGCCAGCAGCACCCGCTGGGCCACCGAGGTGTCCTGGTACTCGTCGAGGAGCACGACCCGGAACTCGTCGCGCAGCAGCCGGCCCACCTCGGCGATGCCGGCCAGCGCCGCGGACAGCGCGATCTGGTCGCCGAAGTCGAGCAGGTCCCGCTCGCGCTTGGCGGCCCGGTAACGGACGACGAGTTCGGCCAGTTCGCGGCGGGCGGCGGCCGCCTCGGGGACCTTGCGCAGGTCGGCGTTGCCGAGCTTGACCGCTGCCAGGGTGTTCAGCAGACCGGCGTCCCAGGCCCGCAGGTCCTCGGGGCTCACCAGGTGTTCGGCGAGCTCGGAGTCGAGAGTGAGCAGGTCGCTGACCAGGTCGGCGAAGGAGCGGGTGAGGGCCGGGTAGGGGCCGGGGGCCTCGCGCAGCACGCGCGCGGCGAGCTGGTAGCGGGTGGCGTCGGCGAGCAGCCGGGAGGTCGGCTCCAGGCCGATGCGCAGGCCGTGGTCGGTCAGCAGCCGCCCCGCGAAGGCGTGGTAGGTGGAGATGACCGGCTCGCCGGGCGGGTTGTCCGGATCGATGACGTCGGGGTCGGTGACACCGGCCCTGACGAGCGCCTTGCGGACGCGTTCGGCCAGCTCACCGGCCGCCTTGTTGGTGAAGGTCAGGCCGAGGACCTGTTCCGGGGCCACCTGTCCGGTGCCGACCAGCCAGACCACGCGGGCCGCCATCACCGTCGTCTTGCCCGATCCGGCCCCGGCCACGATCACCTGCGGGGCGGGCGGCGCGGTGATGCAGGCCGTCTGCTCCGGGGTGAACGGGATGCCCAGGAGCTCCTTGAGCTGCTCGGGGTCGGTGATACGGGCGGACATGAGGAGAGAGGCTAGCGGCGGGCACTGACAATCGGCGAAACGGCGCAATCGATGACACAGCGCTCACTCCACCACGTGCCGCCCCTCCGGCCGCGCGCTGCACGAGGCGCGGAAGGCGCAGTGGGTGCAGTGCTGGCCGGTGGTCGGCGCGAAGCGTTCGTCGAGGACCTTGCCGGCGGCGTCGGCCAGCAGTTCTCCGACCCACTCCCCCTCCAGCGGCTCCTGTGCCTGCACCTTGGGCAGGGTCTCGCCGCCGTCGCGCTGGGCGGCGCCCTGTCTGAGGTGGACCAGTTCGGCGCCGCCGGGCTCGGGCCGTACGCCGTCGAAGGCTTCGTCGACGGCGCCCTCGCGGACCGCGAGCTGGTAGACGGCGAGCTGGGGGTGGCGGGCCACCTCGGCCGCGCTGGGCGCCTGTTTGCCGGTCTTGAAGTCGACGACGTACGCGCGGCCCTCGCCGTCCGCCTCCACACGGTCCATCTGGCCGCGGATGCGTACCTCGTAGTCGCCTGCTTCGAGGGTGACGTCGAAGTCCTGCTCGCTGGCCACCGGGGTGCGTGCGGTGCCGTCCAGGACGTGCCACTTCAGGAAGCGTTCGAGCGCCACGCGCGCGTTGTCCTTCTCCTGCGCCGACTTCCAGGGCGCGTCGAAGGCGAGCGCGTTCCACACCGACTCCAGCCGCTCCATGAGGACGGCGAGGTCGGCGGGGGTGCGTCCGGAGGCGACCTCGTCGGCGAGGACGTGCACCACGTTTCCGAAACCCTGGGCGGTGGTGGCGGGCGCGTCGGCCTTCACCTCGCGGCCCAGGAACCACTGGAGTGAGCAGGTGTTGGCGAGCTGGTCGAGGGCGCTGCCGGAGAGCACCACGGGCTGGTCGCGGTCGCGCAGCGGCACCTTGCTCTCGGTCGGTTCGAACATGCCCCACCAGCGGTAGGGGTGGGCGGACGGCACCAGGGGGCGGCCGTCCTCGTCGGCGAGCGCGGCCAGCCGGGCCAGGCGGCGGGCGGCGGCCTCCCGCAGCGCGTCGGACGCGCGCGGGTCGACGGTGGTCGCGCGCAGCTCGGCGACCAGGGCGGCCACCGCGAGCGGGCGGCGGGGCCGGCCGGTGACGTCCTGGGGTTCGACGCCCAGTTCGTTGAGGAACCGGGAGGGCTGGTCGCCGTCGTCCGCGGGGGCCTTCACGGCGGTGACGACGAGGCGTTCACGCGCGCGCGTGGCGGCGACGTAGAACAGGCGGCGCTCCTCGGCGAGCAGCGCGCCCGGGGTGAGCGGTTCGGCCAGTCCGTCGCGGCCGATGCGGTCGGCCTCCAGGAGCGAGCCGCGGCGGCGCAGGTCCGGCCACCGGCCCTCCTGGACGCCCGCCACGACGACCAGCCGCCACTCCAGCCCCTTGGCGCGGTGCGCGGTCAGCAGACGGACGGCGTCGGGGCGTACCGCGCGGCCGGCGAGGGTGTCGGCGGCGATGTCCTCGGCCTCGATCTCCGCCAGGAAGTTCAGCGCGCCCCGGCCGCCGCTGCGCTCCTCCGCGCGGGCGGCGGTGGCGAACAGGGCGCACACGGCGTCCAGGTCACGGTCGGCGTTGCGGCCGGCCGCGCCGCCGCGGCGGGCCGCCCGCTCCAGGCGCGAGGGCCAGGGCGTGCCGTTCCACAGGACCCACAGCGCCTCCTCGGCCGTACCGCCGTCCGTCAGGCGCTCCCGGGCCCGGCCGAGCAGCGCGCCGAGCCGCTGCGCCCCGCGCGCGTACCCGGGGTCGTGGACGGCCAGGCGCTCGGGCTCGGCGAGCGCCCGCGCGAGCAGTTCGTCGGACGGGGGCGGGAGCGCGTTGCCGGCCGTCCGCTCCTCGTCGCGCAGGGCGCGGCCCAGGCGGCGCAGATCGGCCGCGTCCATGCCGGCGAGGGGGGAGCCGAGCAGGGTGAGCGCGGTCTCGGTGCCGAGCCAGCAGGCACCCTCCGCCGCGTCCCCGTCGCGCGCGGCTTCCGCCTCCGCGACCGCCCGCAGCGCGGTCAGCAGGGGCGCGACCGCCGGTTCGTGGCGCAGCGGCATGTCGTCGCCGTCGATGTCCAGGGGCACGCCGGCCGCGGTGAGGGCACGGCGGACCGTCGGGATGGTGTGGGACCCGGCGCGCACCAGGACGGCCATGTCGCTCCAGCGGACGCCGTCCTCCAGGTGCGCCCGGCGCAGGATGTCGGCGATGTTGTCCAGCTCGGTGCCGGACGTCGGGTACGTGTACGCCTCGACACGGCCGCCGTCCCGCGCGGCGGTCAGCTCGCGGTGCGCGCGCACCTTGTCGGCGGGCAGCCGGGTCAGCGGCATCCGCTGGGTCAGCAGGCGGGTCGCGGCCAGCAGGCCGGCCCCGGAGCGGCGGGCCGTACGCAGCACCTGCACCGGGGCCGGGCGGCCGTCCACGCGCGCGAAGGCCGACGGGAAGTCCAGGATGCCGTTCAGGTCGGCCCCCCGGAACGTGTAGATCGACTGGTCCGGGTCGCCGAACGCGACCAGCGTGCGGCCGCCGCCGGCCAGGGCATGCAGCAGACGTACCTGGGCCGGGTCGGTGTCCTGGTACTCGTCGACGTACACGGCGTCGTAGCGGCCCGCCAGGTCAAGGGCGACCTCGGGGCGGTGGGCGAGCAGCACCGCGCGGTGGACGAGTTCGGCGTAGTCGAGGACGCCCTGGAGGTCGAGGACGTCGAGGTACTCGGCGAGGAAGGCGGCCGCCGCCCGCCAGTCGGGGCGGCCGATACGGCGGGCGAAGGCGTCCAGGGCGGCCGGGTCCAGGCCCAGTTCACGGCTGCGGGCGAGGACCGCGCGGACCTCGTCGGCGAAGCCGCGGGTGGTGAGGCAGGCGCGCAGGTCGTCGGGCCAGCGCAGGTGGTCCAGCCCGAGCCGCTCCAGGTCGGGCTGACCGGCCAGCAGGTCGCGGACGGCCACGTCCTGCTCGGGGCCGGACAGCAGCCGCAGCGGGTCCACGAACAGCCCGCTGTCCTGGTGGGCGCGGACCAGGGCGTAGCAGTACGAGTGGAAGGTGGTCGCGCGCGGCGCGCGGGCCGCGCCCACCCGCAGGGCCATCCGGTCGCGCAGTTCGACGGCGGCCTTGCGGCTGAACGTCAGCACCAGGATCCGCTCGGGGTCCTCGCCGCGGGCGATCCTCGCGGCCACGGACTCCACCAGAGTGGTGGTCTTGCCGGTGCCGGGGCCCGCGAGGACGAGCAGCGGGCCGGATCCGTGGTCAACCACGGCGCGCTGTGCGGCGTCCAGACGAGGGGGATCCACGTCGGCCGGCGGGGTACGGACCAGGCGGTAAGCGCCACGGGTCCCCTGCCGCACCTGGGGGTGCGGCAGGCGCCTGGTGGAGGAAGAGGAGCTCACGTGGTTCGCCGGTCCTGGTGGGTGTGCTGGTCGGTTCGCGGTCGCGCGTGCGCAGAGGTGGCCACGGGGTGAGCGGGACACGCGCAGCCGACGCTACGCCCACGAACCGGACGGAAGCAGGGCTTCCGATTCTTCCCGTCCGCCCCTGGCGGCACGTGCGGCACGCGCACCGCACATCTCACGAACGTACGTCATGCCACGGACGTCCCCGATGTCGCTCGTACGGGCCACAGGTTCCCCCCGAGGGCCTCCGATGGCGGAAGCTGTCAGGTGTGAGCCCCCGCGTCCGCGTCGCCGTCCCACCGCGCCCGCCTCATGTCGAGCCGCGGCAGATGGCCCTCCGCGGCCCTGCTCGCCTCCTTCAGCGGGGTGCCCTCGGCGCGGTAGTGCTCCAGCGCGCCCAGCTCGTGCCCCGGGAGCAGCGCCCCGTCGGCGCGCACCACCCGCCACCACGGGACCGCACCGCCGTAGAGGGACATCACCCGCCCGACCTGGCGCGGCCCTCCCTCCTCCAGCCACTCCGCGACGTCGCCGTACGTCATCACGCGACCGGGCGGGATCCGCTCGGCGACCTCCAGGACCCGCTCGGCGTACTCGGGCAACTCGTCCGCGTACCCCTCTCGGGTGTCCTCGGGAAGGCTCTGCTCGCTCATTCGCCTCATCCTGCCGCACCTCACCGACAGTCCGCGCGGTCCGCGGCAGGGCTCCGCCTCGCCCTCTCGCGGTGCTTGGGGCAGACTGTGCGCCCCCGCATCTGCACCCTGATGCCCCCGGGTGTCGGTGGGGCATGCCACCATCGTGCGGGCGGTGACTGGTGATACGAGATCAAGAAGAGACGACCGAGCAGCAGGGCGTGCCCCCCGAGAGCGGGGCGGGCACCTCTGGCGCCGCCGCACGCCCGGACCCGCCCGAGTCCGACACCGCACGCCCGGAAACCGGACGCACGGACACCCCGCAGCCGGCCGTCGCCGCCCCTGACGCCGTCGAAGCGGAAGCGGAGCCGGAGACCGAGGCAGAACACGTGTGCGACGAAACGCACACCGACGAGGTGGAGGGCGACGAACCGCTGCTCCCCGCGCGCGTGCACCGCCCCTCCGACCTCATGCGGCTCCTGGTCGGGGTGCTCGGCATCGCCGTGCTGCTCGGCATCGCCGCGTTCGCGCACGGCACCACCTCCGGACTCGAACAGGACATCAACAAGGGCACCGGACAGGCCCCCGACCTGCTGATCAGGTTCGCGGGACTGGCCTCCAGCATCGCGATCCTGCTGGTCCCGGTGGCGTTCGCGATCGAGCGGCTGATCAAGCGGGACGGACTGCGCATCGCCGACGGCGTGCTCGCGGCCGTCCTCGCGCACGGCGTGACCCTCGCCACCGACCTGTGGGTGGCCAGAGCCGCCCCGGGCTCCATCCAGGAGGCGCTGACCCAGCCCTCCCCCGGCGACATCCACGCCCTCACCGACCCGGTGCACGGCTATCTCGCGCCCGTCATCGCCTACATGACGGCCGTCGGCATGTCCCGGCGGCCGAGATGGCGCTCGGTGCTGTGGATCGTGCTGCTGCTCGACGCGTTCTCCATGCTCGTCACCGGCTACACGACACCGTTCTCGATCATCCTCACGGTGCTGATCGGCTGGACCGTCGCCTACGGCACCCTGTACGCCGTCGGCTCCCCCAACGTCCGCCCCACCGGACGGACCCTGCTGGCCGGCCTCAGGCACGTCGGCTTCCACCCGGTCGGCGCGGCCCGCGAGGAGGCCCTGGACACCGAGAACGGCGACCGGGGCCGACGCTACTTCGTCACCCTGGAGGACGGCCCGCCGCTGGACGTCACGGTCGTCGACCGGGAACAGCAGGCCCAGGGCTTCTTCTACCGCGCGTGGCGCAACCTGACCCTGCGCGGCTTCGCCACCCGCTCCAGCCTGCAGTCCCTGCGCCAGGCCCTGGAGCAGGAGGCACTGCTGGCGTACGCGGCGATCGCGGCCGGCGCCAACGCGCCCAAGCTGATCGCCACCTCCGAGCTGGGCCCCGACGCCGTGATGCTCGTCTACGAGCACACCGGTGGCCGCACGCTCGACTCGCTGGCCGACGAGGAGATCACCGACGAACTGCTGCGCCACACCTGGCACCAGGTGCAGGCGCTGCAGTCGCGCCGGATCGCGCACCGAAGGCTCGCGGGCGACGCCATCCTGGTGGATCGTTCCGGCACGGTGATCCTCACCGACCTGCGCGGCGGCGAGATCGCGGCCGGTGAACTGCTGCTGCGCATGGACATCGCCCAGCTGGTCACCACGCTCGGTCTGCGGGTGGGCGCCGAGCGGGCGGTGGCCTCGGCGGTCGGCGTCCTCGGACCCGACGCCGTCGCCGACTGTCTGCCGATGCTCCAGCCGATCGCGCTGACCCGCTCCACGCGCGCGACACTGCGCAGACTGGCCAGGGAGCGTGCCCAGCGCGAGCGGGACGCGGTCCTGGAGGCGTCCCGGCAGGCCAAGCAGGCCCGCGCGGAGGAGGCCGAGAAGCCCGACAAGAAGACGGTGCGCGCCGAGCAGCGGGCCGAGAAGCGCGCCCTGGACGACGCGCTGGAGGAAGCCCGCGAGGAGGACCTGCTCACCCAGATCCGGCACCAGGTGCTGCGGATCAGACCGCAGGCGCCCGTCGAGCCGGCCCGGCTGGAGCGGGTGCGACCGCGCACGCTGATCAGCGTCTTCGCCGGCGCGATCGGCGGGTACTACCTGCTGACCCAGCTCACCCACATCGAGTTCGGCCCCCTGGTCGCGAACGCCCAGTGGGGCTGGGTGATCGCCGCGGTGCTGTTCTCGGCGCTCAGCTACGTCGCCGCGGCGATGGCGCTACTCGGGTTCGTGCCCGAGCGGGTGCCCTTCGTACGGACCGTGGCGGCGCAGGTCGCCGGGTCGTTCGTGAAGATCGTGGCACCCGCCGCGGTCGGCGGGGTGGCCCTCAACACGCGCTTCCTGCAACGCGCGGGCGTGCGCCCCGGGCTCGCGGTGGCGAGCGTCGGCGCCTCACAGCTGTTCGGGCTGGGCTGTCACATCCTCATGCTGCTGTCGTTCGGCTATCTGACGGGCACCGAGAAGACGCCTTCGCTGTCGCCGTCCCGCACGGTCATCGCGGGCCTGCTGACCGTCGCCGTCCTGGTCCTCGTGGTGACCTCGGTGCCGTTCCTGCGGAAGTTCGTCAGCACGCGCGTGCGGTCGCTCTTCGCGGGTGTCGTGCCGCGCATGCTGGACGTGCTCCAGCGGCCGCAGAAGCTCGTCACCGGCATCGGCGGCATGCTGCTGCTGACCGCCTGCTTCGTGATGTGCCTGGACGCCTCCATCCGCGCGTTCGGCGACCAGTCGACCTCGCTCAGCATCGCCAGCGTCGCCGTCGTCTTCCTCGCCGGCAACGCGCTCGGCTCCGCGGCGCCGACCCCGGGCGGCGTCGGCGCGGTCGAGGCGACCCTGACCGTCGGCCTGATCGCCATCGGCCTCCCC
Source organism: Streptomyces fuscichromogenes (assembly GCF_014645815.1). Classification (GTDB taxonomy): domain Bacteria; phylum Actinomycetota; class Actinomycetes; order Streptomycetales; family Streptomycetaceae; genus Streptomyces; species Streptomyces fuscichromogenes. The sequence goes on from NZ_BMML01000024.1 coordinate 68,603, forward strand.
AAGGAGGTCGCGGCGCCCGCCGTCCTGCTGTACCGGCTGCTGACCCTGTGGCTGCCGGTCCTGCCGGGCTGGCTGGCCTTCAACCACCTCTCCCGCAAGGGCGCGCTCTAGAGCCGTACCTCGGACGGCTCGCGCCCCGCGCGCGTGACCGTGCGCGACCTCAGGATGGGATCATGCCGAACCCCTTCCGGATCCGTTTCGCAGCCCTGGCCGCCGCTCTGGCACTGTCCTGCCTGCCGACCGGGTGCGGCGACGGCTCCAAGGACGGGGATCTGACGGCGCAGAAGCTGGACTGGAAGAACTGCCCGGCGCCCGACGAGGCCGAGGGCGGCGGCGACTCGCCGTCACCGCTGCCCGGTGGCGCCACCTGGCAGTGCGCGACCATGAGGGCGCCCCTGGACTGGTCGAAGCCGAAGGGCGCCACCATCGGCCTCGCCCTGATCCGGGCCAGGGCCAGCGGCGACGCGAGCAGGCGGATCGGCTCGCTGATCTTCAACTTCGGCGGGCCCGGCGGCAGCGGCGTCACCACGCTCCCCGCGTTCGGCGACGACTACGCGGCCCTGCGCACCCGCTACGACCTGGTCAGCTTCGACCCACGCGGTGTCGGCCGCAGCGATCCGGTGGAGTGCGAGAACGACACCCAGCTCGACGACTACTTCCAGCAGGACGCGACGCCCGAGACCAGCGCCGAGCGCACCCAGCTGATCAACCGCACCAAGCAGTTCAACGCCGCCTGCGAGAAGAACTCCAGGACGATCCTGCCGCACGTCCGCACCACCGACGCGGCCCGCGACATGGACCTGATGCGCCAGGTCCTCGGCGACAGCAAGATGCACTACTTCGGCATCTCCTACGGCACCGAACTCGGCGGCGTCTACGCCCACCTGTTCCCGAAGAACGTGGGCCGGGCCGTCTTCGACGGCGTCGTCGACCCCACCCAGGACCCGGAGCAGAGCTCGCTCGGGCAGGCGAAGGGCTTCCAGCTCGCGCTCGACAACTTCGCCGAGGACTGCACGTCGAAGACGACGGAGTGCCCGATCGGCGACACCCCGCAGGACGTGAAGGACCGTATCGCCAAGCTCCTCGCGGACCTCGGCAAGAAGCCGATCCCGGGCATCCTGCCCCGCCAGCTCACCGAGTCCGCCGCCACCAACGGCATCGCGCAGTCCCTGTACTCCAAGGACTTCTGGGAGTACCTCACCGAGGGGCTCGAAGAGGCGTACGACGGCGACGGGAAGATCCTGATGCTGCTGTCCGACTCGATGAACGGCCGCAGCCAGAACGGCGAGTACAGCAACATCACGGCGGCGAACATCGCCATCAACTGCGCCGACGAGAAGCAGCGGTACACCGCCGACTACGTCCAGCAGAAACTGCCCGAGTTCCGCGCCGCCTCCCCGCTGTTCGGCGACTACCTCGCCTGGTCCATGGTCAGCTGCACGGACTGGGCGGTGCCGGGCGCCGCCGACCATCCCGACGTCAGCGCGCCCGGGTCGGCGCCGATCCTGGTCGTGGGCAACACGGGTGATCCGGCCACGCCGTACGAGGGCGCGCAGAAGATGGTGGAGGCGCTCGGGAACGGCGTCGGGGTCGAGCTGACGTACAAGGGCCAGGGGCATGGGGCGTACGACAGCAAGGACAAGTGCGTGCAGGGTGCCGTGAACGGCTATCTGCTGGAGGGGACGGTGCCGAAGGCGGGGACGGTCTGTGCGTAGTCGCCTGCGGCTTCGTCGTAGCTGGTCGCGCCCCGCGGCGGAGCCGCATGTCGAACACAGCCCCGCGCCCCTGACGGGGCACTGTAAACACGCAGGTCAGCAGGTTATCCACAGGCTGAAACGGCCTCGGCCCGATCCGCCTACTATGGCCTGACCGCTCTCCCGCAACGAATGCGCGGAGAGCCTGTGTGGGGGGTGTGCGCGCATGTCGCGATATGTACGGTGGGCGGCCGCTGTTGCCGCGGGGCTGCTCGTGGCCGGGTGCAGCAGCGGTTCGTCGGGCGGGGGCCAGGACGAGGGGAAGGCCTCGGCCGGGCAGCCCTCGGCCGCCACGTCCACCGCGACGGGCTCGGCGGCCCTGCCGGCCTCCCTCACCTCCCAGAAGCTCGACTGGAGCCGCTGCAAGGCCACTTCGGACTCCGCCGCGCCCGGGGACGAGTGGCGCTGCGCGACGCTCAGGGTGCCGTTGGACTGGTCGAAGCCGGACGGGCGGACGATCGGGCTGGCGCTGATCCGGGAGCAGGCGAGCGGGGGTTCGGGAAAGCGGATCGGCTCACTGCTGTTCAACTTCGGCGGACCGGGCGGCTCCGGCGTCTCGACGATGCCGTACTACGCCTCCACCGTCTCCGCACTGCGCGAGCGGTACGACCTGGTGAGCTGGGACCCGCGCGGGGTGGGGGCCAGCGAGGGGATCCGCTGCCGCAGCGACAAGGACATCCAGAGCGCCGAGTCGATCGACGCGACACCGGACACCGCGGCCGAGGAGACGGCGTACCTCCAGGACGCCGCCGACTTCGGCAAGGGCTGCGAGAAGGCCGCCGGCACACTCATCGCGCATGTCTCGACGACCGACACGGCCCGCGACATGGACCTGATGCGCCAGGTCCTCGGCGACAGCAGGATGCACTACTTCGGCATCTCCTACGGCACCGAACTCGGCGGCGTCTACGCCCACCTGTTCCCGAAGAACGTGGGGCGGCTGATCCTGGACGCGGTGGTGGACCCCACGGCCGACTCGGTCGGCCAGGAGAAGAACCAGGCCGCCGGCTTCCAGCGGGCCCTGGACGACTACCTCAAGTCCACCGGCCAGGACCCGGAGCAGGGCTCGCAGAAGATCGTCGACCTGCTGACCCGGCTCGACGCCACGCCGCTGCCCACGTCGTCCGGGCGGAAGCTGACCCAGACCCTCGCCATCACCGGCATCGTCCTGCCGCTGTACAGCCAGGACAGCTGGCCGACGCTGACCAGCGCGCTCAAGGCGGCCGAGGAGGGCGACGGCTCGGAGCTGCTGTCACTCGCCGACCAGTACAACGAGCGGGACTCCTCGGGGCACTACGGCACGACCACGCACTCCCAACGGGTCATATCGTGCCTCGACGACAAGGAGCGGCCGACGCTCGCGCAGACGAAGAAGCGGCTGGCGGAATTCGAGAAGATCTCGCCCGTCTTCGGGGACTTCCTCGGCTGGGACTCGGCGGGCTGGTGCCACGACTGGCCGGTGGCGGGGCAGTGGGACACCCCGGACGCGAGCGCACCGGGCGCGGCCCCGATCCTGCTGGTCGGCAACACCGGCGACCCGGCCACCCCGTACGAGGGCGCCCGGAAGATGGCCGACGAACTGGGCAAGGGGGTCGGCGTCGAGCTGACCTGGAAGGGCGAGGGCCACGGCGCGTACGGCAGCGGCAGCGACTGCGTGGACTCGACGGTGAACGCGTACCTGTTGGACGGCACGGTCCCGAAGGACGGCAAGGTCTGCTCATGACGCAGGGCGGGGGTCCGGGCGCGTGTCGTGCCGCCCGGAGCCCCCGCCCTGCGCGGAGCCTGTGCTCAGTAGACCGGCTTCTCGGGCTCGATCTGGTTGACCCAGCCGATCACGCCGCCGCCGACGTGAACCGCGTCCGCGAAGCCCGCGGACTTCAGGACCGCGAGGACCTCCGCGCTGCGGACACCCGTCTTGCAGTGCAGGACGATCTTCTTGTCCTGGGGCAGGCCCTCCAGGGCGGTGCCGAGCAGGAACTCGTTCTTCGGGATCAGCTTGGCGCCGGGGATGGAGACGATCTCGTACTCGTTCGGCTCGCGGACGTCGATGATCTCGATGTTCTCGCCCTCGTCGATCCACTCCTTGAGCTGCTTGGGAGTGATCGTCGAGCCGGCGGCCGCCTGCTGGGCCTCCTCGGAGACGACGCCGCAGAAGGCCTCGTAGTCGATGAGCTCGGTGACGGTCGGGTTCTCGCCGCACACCGCGCAGTTCGGGTCCTTGCGGACCTTGACCTGGCGGTACTGCATCTCCAGGGCGTCGTAGATCATCAGACGGCCGACGAGGGGCTCACCGGTGCCGGTGAGGACCTTGATGGCCTCGGTGACCTGGATGGAGCCGATGGACGCGCACAGCACGCCCAGGACGCCGCCCTCGGCACAGGAGGGGACCATGCCCGGCGGCGGGGGCTCCGGGTAGAGGCAGCGGTAGCAGGGGCCGTACTCGGACCAGAAGACCGAGGCCTGGCCGTCGAAGCGGTAGATGGAGCCCCAGACGTACGGCTTGTTCAGCAGCACGCAGGCGTCGTTCACCAGGTAGCGGGTGGCGAAGTTGTCCGTGCCGTCGACGATCAGGTCGTACTGGCTGAAGATGTCCATCACGTTCTCGGCCTCGAGCCGCTCTTCGTGCAGGATCACGTTCACGTACGGGTTGATGCCGAGGACGGAGTCGCGGGCGGACTCGGCCTTGGAGCGGCCGATGTCGGCCTGGCTGTGGATGATCTGGCGTTGCAGGTTCGACTCGTCGACCTCGTCGAACTCCACGATGCCAAGGGTGCCGACGCCCGCGGCGGCCAGGTACATCAGCGCCGGCGAGCCCAGGCCGCCGGCGCCCACACAGAGCACCTTGGCGTTCTTCAGCCGCTTCTGCCCGTCCATCCCCACGTCGGGGATGATCAGGTGGCGGGAGTACCTGCGGACCTCGTCTACGGTGAGCTCAGCAGCTGGCTCGACCAGGGGTGGCAGCGACACGGGGACTCCGTTGATCGGTCAATCACTACAGTCTTTCTTCCCGTAACACTGCCACGCGCTTCTTCATTCCGAGACACCTGTTCCGATCCGCGAGACGATCTCGTCCCAGTAGCCGGGCATGGTCTCCCAGGGGTTCGCCCGGCCCCAGCGATCGGTCCGGTCGGTGAAGTAGATCGTGGCCGCGCCCTGCCAGCGGGCGGTGCGCAGCGCCTCGTCGAGGTGGCCGAGGGGCACTCCGTGCACGAAGTGGCAGAAGCGGTCGGGCGGGTAGTCGGCGGTCCACTCGGCGGCCTGCGACCAGCGGTAGTCGCTCCAGGGCCCGGCGAAGGTCACCAGCTGATCGGCGTTCTCGGCATAGCCCGGATGGGGGTGGGTGCCATGGCCGAGGACGATGTGGGGGTCGTCGCCGATGGTGCGGAGCGCGGCGACCGCGCGGCGGATCTCGGGCAGCGCGGTGCGCTCGGTGGGGCAGCGGTCCAGCAGGAAGCCGTCGACGCGGTACCAGTCGTGGAAGTGGCGGGCGTCCGTGACCAGGTCGCCGTGAGAGCGGGCGCCGTAGGTGGTGTCCAGGTGGCCGAGGACGCGGACGCCCGCGTTGCGGAGCCGCCCGGCCGCCTCCAGGCAGTGCGGGTCGGGGCGGCTGCCGGGGCCGTTCGCCACGTCGAGGACGACCCAGTGCAGGGGGGTGCCGGGGCGGGTGAGTTCGGCCCACTGGGCGGGGGCGAGCAGCGGGTGGACATAGCCGGGGACGCCGACGGCGGTGCGGACGCCGGTGGTCGCGGCGCCCGCCCGGCTGCTGGTCAGATGCGGCACGCCGCCTCCATCCAGATGTCCGCGAGGGACTCTTCGAGGTTGATGCGCGGCCGCCAGCCGAGCCGGTCGCGGGCGCAGCGCACGTCGGCCTGCTGCCAGCTGCCGCAGCCGTCCGGGTACGGGTACGCGACCGGTCCGGTGTGCTCGCCGTCGATCCGGGGGTGGCCGATGGCGCCGCGCAGCGGGCCGGGCGGGCCGTCCAGTTCGTGCAGGGCGCCGCCGTATCCGGCGACCCGGGCGAGGACGCCGGCGGCGTCGCGGAGCCGGACGGCGCGGCCGGAGCCGATGTTGATGACGCCCTGGGCAGCGGAGAGCGAGGCCGCGTGGACGGCGCGGGCGACGTCGCGTACGTCGACGAAGTCGCGCTGGGCGCCGAGGCCGCCGAGTTTGAGTTCGCCGTCGCCGGACTGCATGGCGCGGCGCATCGCCTCGGCGAGGCGGCCGAGCGGTGAGCCGGCCGGGGTGCCCGGTCCGGCGGGCGAGAAGACGCGCAGGACGACGGCGTCCAGGCCGGAGCCGAGGACGAGTTCGGTGGCGGCGAGCTTGCTGACGCCGTACGGGCCGCCGGGGCGCGGCACGGCGTCCTCGGCGGTGGAGGAGCCGGGCTGGCTCGGGCCGTACTCGGCGCTGCACCCGACCTGTACCAGGCGGGCGCCGCAGCCGCTGCGGCGCAGGGCCTCGCAGACGGTGGCGACGGCGACGGTGTTGTGCCGGGTGAGTTCCCGGGCGCCGCCGCGGGTGGCGCCGGCGCAGTTCACGATGACGCCCGGGTGGACCGCGTCGAGGAAGCGGGTGAGCGCGCCCGGGCTGCCGGTGGCGAGGTCGAAGCGGACGTCGGCGTCGTCGCCGCGGCCGAGCGCGGTGAGCTGGACGGCCGGGTCGGCGAGCAGCCGGTCGGCGACGAAGCGGCCGAGGTATCCGTTGGCTCCGATCAGCAGGACCCTCATCGCGCGGCTCCCGGGGTGTGCGCTCCGGCGACTCCGGCGGTTCCGGCGCTTCCGGTGGTTCCGGACGCTCCGGGTCCGGGTCGGGAGGTGGTCATCTGGTGGTCTCCTTCGGGGAATCGTGCGGTTGCCTCCGGCGGGGTGCCGGGCGCCTGCCGCCGGGACGGCTCGGCGAGGTAGGCGAGGACATCGGCGGTTCTGCTCACTGCGGGTCTCCGGGCGGCGCGTGGGCCGAGGCCCGGGTGAGGGTGCGGGTGGCCCGGAACAGCAGCGCCAGGGCTGCGGCGGCGCAGCCGAGGGCCGGGACGCTGCTCGCGCCCCAGGCGTCGACCAGGGCGTCGACGGGGGCGGCGAGGACGGCGCAGCCGGGCAGTCGGCCCGCCAGGACGAGGGCCGTGGCCGCCGCTTCGGTGAGGGCCGCGGCGGCGAGGGCGGGTCCCTGCGGGACGTGGTGGACGGCGAGGAGGCGGGCGAGCAGAAGGAGGGCGCCGAGGGTGAGGGCCGCCGGGTAGCCGACGGGCTCGCCGAGGGCCGCGCCGCACAGGGCGAGCAGGGCGGTGAGGGCGCCGAGAAAGAGGGCGAGCGTGCCGAGCAGCAACGGCCGCAGGGCGCCGGTGAACTCCTCCAGCGCCCTGCTGCCCACGAGCCTGCGGCGGGCGCCGACCGTGAGGAGGTGGGCGCTCCAGGCCGCCGGGGCGAAGGCCAGGGTGAGGGCGAGGACGGGGACGGTGGTCACCGGCCAGGGGCCGTGGGCGGCGCCGGTCGGGGGGCCGTCGGGGCCGCCGGCCACGACGGCCCGCAGCAGGCCGTCGCCGAGCACGGCGTAGCCGAGGAGCCAGCAGGTCCACGCGCGCGTGCCGGAGGCGGGGCGCCGGCCGGGCGTACGGGCCGGCATGGCCAGGGGGCCGTGGTGCAGGGCCGGGCGGGCGGCCAGGGCGACGGCGAGCACGCCGACGGCTGCCACCACGAGGCGTGGGCGGCCCTCGGTGAGCCGTACGCCGGTCACGACCGCCGCGCACACGGCTCCCGGGAGGAGCGTGAGCAGCGCTCGGTCGGCGCGCATGCGGGGCGCGGGCGCCGGTTCGGCGGGCGGGTGCCGGTCGCCGTCGCGGGGCACGCGCGCATAGAGCTCTTCGGCGAGGGAGAAGACGTCACGGTGCCGGAAGCGGGCGGCGGTGCGGTCGGTGACGCCGTGCGCTTCGAGGCCGGCCGCGATCTCCAGCGGATCCACGGCCTGCTCGCAGAGCGCGCGGTGGCGGTGCATCAGCGCTTTCACGGGGTCGGCGGCGCCCCGGCGGGGGGCGGATCCGGGCCGGCCCGCGGTGTCCCCGGCGGCGGTCCGGGCGCCCGGCGAGGCCCCGCCCGATGTCGTCGGCCCGTCTTCGGGGAAGACGTCTGCCGCACCGGGCTCGTCCGTTCCCAGGAGCCACTCCTGCGACCGCGTGTCCCAGGCGTCGGCCGCGCCGGGCCGGCCGGGCCGGTCCAGCTCCCCCAGGCCGCCGTTCACCGGGCCGCCCTCGTCGCTGTTCACCGCGCCCCCTCGGGGGCGGCGAGCGGGGTGGCGCGTACCGGGGTGGGTCGCGTCGAGCCGCCCGGGGCCCAGCCGGGCCCGGCGCGATGCGCGACGCGGGCCGCGGGGCCGGTCCAGCGGCCGGGCATATGGGCCTCGGCCGGGACGGCGAACGGCAGGGGCTCGCCCGCCTGGTCGAGGACAACCCTGCGTACCGGGCAGTGCGAGACGATCTCCAGGTAAATGGAGTCAAACGCCGCGACGTTCTGCTCGACGGTGAACAGTTCGAGTGCCCGGGCGCGCGCCGCGGCCCCGAGGCGCTCACGGCGCTCGGGGTCGCGCAGCAGCGTCACGCACGCCTGCGCGAGCGCCCGCGGATTGCGCGGGGGTACGACCAGTCCGGTGCCGCCGATGACCTCCACCACGGCGCCGACGTCCGTGGAGACGGTCGCCCGGCCGCAGAACATCGCCTCGACGAGTCCCACCGGGAAGCCCTCGACGACGCTGGAGAGGACGACTACCGCGCCGGACGCGTAGGCGTCGGCGAGGGTCGGTGCCTCCGGGCCGCCTATCTCCTCGAAGGCGACCGGGTTGTCACCGACCGCGTGCACGCCCTCGGCCTCGTCCGGGAAGAGCTGTGCGGCGAGCGCCCGGCAGTGCCCCAGGTAGGCCGCGCCCTCCGGCCCCGCCGGGGCGCCCACGATCCGCAGTCGCGCCTTGGGCTCCTCCTTGCGGATCTCGGCGAAGGCGTGCAGCAAGGACATCAGGTCCTTGGTCGGCTCGATTCGGCCGACCCACACGAGCATGTCCGGGTCGGCACGGTCCGGGGCCTCGCCCACCTCGGTGAAACGGTCCGCCGCCATGCCGGGGTGCACGGTGCGGATACGGGCCCGGTCGGCGCCGCAGCGCTCCTGCCAGCGGCGGGCGTGCGCGTTGCCCGGGGTGATGATCGCGGCGCGGCGGTAGACCTCGGCGGCCAGCCGGCCGTGGAAGGCGGCCAGCGGCGCACGCACCGCCGGGTTGGCGACGTCGGGGCCGGAGGCGAGGTAGTGCGAGCGCAGCTGCACGCCGTACTCGGTGACCAGCAGCGGCACGCCGAAGAAGTGCCCGGCGAGCAGGCCGGCCAGGGCCGCCGGGCCGCCGGCGGTGGCGTGGCAGAGGTCGGCCGCACCGAGGCCGTCGCCCCCGTACCAGTCCAGGGAGAGGGGGCGCAGGGCGCGTTCGAGGTGTGCGGCGACGACGAGCAGATCGGGTACGCGCGCCCCGCGCGCCGTAGCGAGCGCGCCGGGTGCGCGACAGGCGCGCTCCAGTGCGCGTACGGCGGTGTCGGAGCGGAGTGCGCCGACCAGGCCGCCCTCGTCACGGGCGAGTTCGGCGAGTGCGCGGAGGGCGGTGCCGAAACGGTCCGCCAGAGATCCGGACCCGGCACCGGAGCCGCCCGCGGCTTCTTCACCGCCCGCACCGGTCGGGCCGCCCACGCCGTCAGCTCCCCCGGCACCGGTCGAGCGGTGCGGGCCCTCCGCGCCGGTCGCGCCGGTCGAGCCCTCCGCGCCGGTCGCGCCCGGACCGGCGTACAGCACCGCCGCGAGCTCGCCGTAGCTCTCGGCGAAGCGCCGGCGCGCGCGCCGTCCGTACGTGGTCCCGTTCTCCTCGGCGGTCCACAGGGGAGCCGTCCGTACCCGGCTGACGTGGGGCGGCAGCGGCAGCAGGCCCTCGTCCTCCTGGCGCCGGGTGCGGCTGAGCGCGTAGAGGTCGAACTCATGCTGCCCGAGCCCGCGCACGAGCCGGTCGCACCAGAGTCTGGCGTCACCGCTCACATACGGATAACCACCCTCCGTAAGCAGTCCGATGCGCACGCGTGCACCCCCGATCGATCTCCCGTATGGGAGCCACCGTGGCTCGGTGGCTCGCAGCGGGACGAACGTATGCGGACAAGGCGGTGGCGCGATGGACGGTTGTCCATCGCGCCACCAAAAGGGGTGAACGGTCGTAACTTTCCCGTGCAGGACGCGTTCGGTCGCGCTAGGCAATCATGTGACGGCGGAACGTCACGCCCGGATCGGCGCGCAGATCTGCGGAAACGTCACGCCGACGCCAGTTCCCGGCGCGCCGCCCGCCGCCGGGCCGCGGCCTCGGGGTCGAGGGCGGGTACGGCGGCCAGGAGTTGCCTGGTGTACGGGTCCCGCGGATGGTCGTAGACCTCGTCGGCGGGCCCGGTCTCGATGATCCGGCCGCGGCGCATGACCGCGACCCGGTCGCTGACCTGGCGTACGACGGCGAGGTCGTGGGCGACGAAGACGAGCGCGAGCCCGAGTTCACGCTGGAGTTCGCCGAGCAGGGCGACGACCTGGGCCTGGGTGGTGACGTCCAGCGCGGAGACCGGCTCGTCGCAGACGATGACGCGCGGGTCGGCCGCGAGCGCCCGCGCGATGCCCACGCGCTGGCGCTGGCCACCACTGAACTCGTGCGGATAGCGCTGGTAGTGCGCCCCTTCGAGCCCCACGCGCTCCAGCAGTTCTGTCACGCGCTCCCGGATGCGCCCCTCGTCGCGTTCACCCCGCGCGCGCAGCGGGTCGGCGATCGACTCGCCGACGCTGCGCCGCGGGTTGAGGGAGGACACCGGGTCCTGGAAGACCATCTGGACGGCCGGGTTCACGCCCACGCGCGCGTGTCCGTCGTGACGGACCTCCCCCGCCGTCGGCTCCAGCAGTCCGACCAGCATCCGGCCGAGGGTGGTCTTGCCGCTGCCGCTCTCGCCGACGACACCGAGGGTCTCGCCCCGGTGCACGGTCAGCGTCACGTCGTCCACGGCCGTGACCGCGCGCTTCCCGCGCCCGAACTCGCGGCGCAGGCCGGACGCCTCCAGGACGACCTCGTCGGACACCTGTGAGGGCGCGCGCACCGCGTCCACGCGCGGGACGGCGGAGAGCAGTTCCCGGGTGTACGGCTGCGCGGGCGCGCCGAGCACGCCGACGACCGGCCCCTGTTCGACCACGCGCCCGTGCCGCATGACGAGCACATCGTCGACGCTCTCGGCGGCGACGCCCACGTCGTGGGTGACGAGCAGCAGGCCCATGCCGGTCTCCTCGCGCAGGGTGTGCAGCAGGTCGAGGATCTGGGCCTGGACGGTCACGTCGAGAGCGGTGGTGGGCTCGTCGGCGATGAGCAGCTCGGGCTCGCAGGCGAGCGCCATGGCGATCAGCGCGCGCTGGCGCATGCCGCCGCTGAACTCGTGCGGGCGGGACCGGGACCGGCGCGGGGAATCCGGGATGCCGACCCGGTCGAGCACCTCCACGGCACGCGCGCGTGCGGCTCTGCGCGACCCGCGCGTGTGCACGCGGTACACCTCGGCGATCTGGTCGCCGATCGCGTAGTACGGGTCGAGGGACGACAGCGGGTCCTGGAAGACCATCGCCGCCTTCGCGCCGCGCAGCCGCCGCAGTTCGCCGTCGGAGGCGGCCTGTACGTCGGTGCCGGCGACCTCGATCGAGCCGCCGACCCGCGCCCCGGTGCCGTGGTGCAGGCCCAGCAGCGCCGAGGCGACCGTGGACTTGCCGGAGCCGGACTCACCGACCAGCGCGAGGGCGGCGCCGCGCTCCAGGGTGAACGACAGCCCGTCCACGGCCCGCAGGCCGCCGAACTCGACGGTCAGATCAGTGACTCGGACGAGACTCACGTCAGTACCACCCGTCGGTCGGCCACCGCGTACAGCACGTCGGCGACGGCGTTGGCGAGGACCACGAAGAACCCGATGACCAGGACCATGCCGACGACGACGGGCAGGTCGACCACGCTGACGGCGTGGACGAGTTCCTGGCCGAGGCCGGGCAGTCCGAACAGCGTCTCGGTGAGCACGGCACCGCCGACGGCCGAGCCGAAGTTGTTGGCGTTCAGCGCGATGACCGGCGCGAGCGCCCCGCGCAGGGCGTGCCGCCCGACGATCGAACGCTCGCCGACGCCATAGGCGCGGAAGGTGCGGATGTGGTCCTCGGCCAGGGTCTCCAGCATCGACGCGCGGGTCATCCGGGCGAACGAGGCGGACTCGATGAGGGCGAGGGAGAGCCAGGGCAGCAGCAGGTTCCACGCCCACTGTTCGGGGTCGTCGGTGAACTTCACGTACTGCGGGAAGGGCAGCAGTTGCAGTTCGCCGCAGACGACGATCATCAGGACCAGGCCGATGACGAAGACCGGCGTGGCCCAGCCGGCCAGCGTGAGGCCGGTCAGCACCCGCTCGGTGAGCCGGCCGCGCCGCCAGACGGAGAGCACGCCCGTGCCGACGCCCAGGACCAGCCACAGCACCATCGCGCCGAACACCAGCGAGAGGCTGACCGGAAGCCTGGTCAGGATGATGCTCAGGACCTGCTGGTCGGTCTGGTAGGAGAGGCCGAGGCAGGGCGCCGAGCAGTGCTCGACGGAGGTGCCGGTGGAGTAGTCCTGGCCGGCGACCAGGCCCTGGAGGAAGTGCCAGTAGCGCACGTACAGGGGGTCGTCGAGGTGCAGTTGCTGGGCCACCTGGTGCACCTGCTCCGGGGAGCAGCGCGGGCCGCAGGTGATCTGGGCGACGTTGCCCGGGGTGACGTAGAAGACGACGTAGACGATGACCGAGATGGCCAGCAGGGTCGCGAGGGTGCCGATGGTGCGGCGCATCAGGAAGCCGCCGAAGCCGTTCACTCGGACTCCTCCTTGGCCGCCGCGGTCGCCGTCGCCGTCGATGTCGACGTCGCGGTCGACGTCGCGGTCGACGTCGTCACGGCCGCGCGCGTGCGGCCGGTGCCGACGCCGAGCCGGGAGGCGGCGCGCGGGTCCAGGGCGGTGCGGACGCCGTCGCCGAGGACGGTCAGCGCGAGCACGGTCACGAACAGCGCGCCGGCCGGCAGCAGCAGGTACTGCGGGGCCGCCTGGTACCAGACGTCGGCGGCGGTGAGCATCTGGCCCCAGGAGGGCGTCGGCGGCTTCACCCCGATGCCGAGGAAGGACAGGGCCGCCTCGACGCTGATGTTGACCGGGATGAGGATCGAGGCGTACGTGATGACCGGCGCGGCCAGCCCGGGCAGCAGTTCACGGCGGGCGATGCGCCAGGCACCCCAGCCGCTGAGCCGCGCGGCGGCGACGTAGTCGAGCCCCTTCAGGGTGAGCGTCTGGGCGCGCACGATCTTCGCGATGTTGCCCCAGGAGATGAGTCCGATGACGAGGGTGACCAGGACGGGCCGGGGGAAGCTCTGCGGCACGATCGCGAGCAGCGCCAGCGACATGATCATCAGGGGCAGCGCGACGAAGATGTCCGTGATCCGGCTCAACACTTGATCAATCCATCCACCACCGAGCGCGGCCGCCACCCCGACGACCAACCCGATGACGACCTGGAGCACGGTCGCCGAGAACGCGACGCCCAGGGAGACCCGCGCGCCGTACACCAGCCGCGCGAACAGGTCACGCCCGGTCTGCGGCTCCACGCCCAGCCAGTGCCGGCCGGAGATGCCGCCGAGGGAGCCCGTCGGCACACCGCCGCGCGCGGAGTCGATGAGCGACGGGTGGTACGTGGTCGGGTCCTGGCCCTCGAGGGTGGTGAGCAGGGGCGCGGCGAGCGCGACCAGGACGAGCAGCGCGACGATGCCCGCTGCGACCGTGGCGGCCCGCTGCGTGCGCAGCCGGCGCCAGAACCGACGAGCCCCCGAAGCCCCCGAGGCGGACGCCTCGGGGGCCTGGGTGGCGACAAGTGCCTCGCTCACGGCGCTACTTCACCGCGACCTGGGAGATGTCCAGGACACCGGTCCAGTCGCTGATCACGACGTTCTTGATGTCCTTGCCGACGAGCCGCTTGTAGACCGGGTGGAACAGCGGCACGGTCAGGGCCTGCGCGCCGATCTTCCTGTCCAGCGCGCCCCACCGCTTGGCGGCCGCGTCAAGGTCGGTCAACTTGTTGATCGCGTCAATCTCGGAGTTGACCGAAGCATCGTTGAGCTGGGAGGCGTTGAAGTTGGCGCCGTCCTTGACGATCTGCCGGCCGTCGAAGATCGGGGCGAGGAAGGGACCGCCGGAGGGCCAGTCGGCACCCCACGCGGCGAGGAAGAAGCCCGGCTCGGTCTTCACGCTGTGGACCGTGTCGGAGTAGTTGTTGTCCTCCAGGCCCTGGAGCTTGACCGTGATGCCGGCCTTCTTCAGAGCGTCCTGGATCGCGGTGGCGATCTCGGGGCTCGTCTTGAAGTTCTGCGCGTTGTCGTGGGTCAGCGTGACGGTGAGCCCGTTCGGGTAACCGGCCTCCTTCAGCAGCTCCTTGGCCTTGGCCGCGTTGCCGGTGGCACCCGCCGGGAAGAGGTCGTACGGCGTGTAGCCGAAGGACTTCTGGTCGGGCAGGAAGGTGGTCGCGGCCTCGGCGAGGGCGCTGCCGCCCGCCGCGTTGATCACGGACGACCGGTCGACGGCGTACGAGATCGCCTGCCGCACCTTGGGGTTGTCGAACGGCTTGACCTTCGGGTTGAACGCTATGTAGTTCGTGTAGCCGAAGTGGCCGGTGCCGACGCGTGCGGCGAGTTCCTTGTCGCCGGTGACCTTGGCGAGCTCGGCCGGACCGAGGTTGGTGTCCGTCGTCACCGCGGCGGCGTCCGTGCCCTGGGACGCCGACAACCGCTGGTTGATGACGGACGAGTCGAGACCGGACTGCACGTCGATCTTGTCGGGGTACGCCTTGCGCTGGTCGTCGACGGAGGCGGACCAGTACTTGTTGCGCTCCAGGACCAGGTGCTCGCCGTCGTTCTCGTTCTTCACGACCTTGTAGGGGCCGGACGAGACCGGGTGCTCCTCGTACTTGGTGCCGGTGTCCTTGGCCTGCGGGACCGGCGTGAACTGCGTCTGCGTGGCCAGGAACGGGAACTCGCCCTCGGGCTTGTTCAGGTGGAAGACGATGGTGCGGTCGTCCGGCGTCTCGATCGCCGACAGGCCCTTCTTGTCCTTGTACGGCCCCTGGTAGTCGGCGGCGCCGACCAGCCAGTCCCGCAGGTAGGGCGCGCCGCCGGAGAGCTCGGGGGCGAAGGAACGCTCGATGCCGTACTTGATGTCGGCGGACGTGATCGGCGTCCCGTCCTCGTACTTGAGGCCCGTCTTCAAGGTGTACGTCCACACGGTCGCGTTCTTGCTGGCCCGCCCGGTGTCGGTGGCCAGGTCGGGGACGACCTTGGTGCCGGCGGCGCCGTCCGCGCGGTTGCGGGTGGTGAGCGTACGGAAGACCAGGGAGGGCACGTTGCCGCCGCCGGAGGTGTACAGGCGGGCCGGGTCGAAGTCCGTCTGGGGGTCGGAGTTCAGGACGGTGAGCGTGCCGCCCTTGTGCGGCGTGGAGTCGCCACTGGAGCCGTTGGCATCGTTGTCCTTCGGCCCGCAGGCGGCGGCGCCCGCCGCCACGACCAGGGCGAGCGAAACGTACGCCGCGCGGGCGCTGTTCACGGACGGGTGACGCATCGGAATGACGACCTCTCGGAAGGCAAGTCTCGACTGATGAGACAGATTGACGAGGAGTGAGACGAAAGTGAACAGACGTCTGCCCTGGCGTCAGGTCGTCGAAAGAGCCGTGACCCAAGTCACGGCAACAGAAGGAGATCGCGACGCGAACGCCTGAGGGCGGGCGTCAGCGACAGTGGATGTCGGCCACGCAGAGCGCGGTCACGCCGATGAGCGCCAGCTCGATGGCGGCGCGCGCGGAGGCGTGAAGGGACGACATGCCCAGAAATATGTACGAACTTTCTGCCCATGTCAATGTGATGTATGAGCCACCTGTCAACTCTTGGGGTAGGGCCACGGGTTGGGCAGACAGTGGATTCCGTCGTGGTCGAGGAACTTCGTCTGCTGCTGCATGACCGGCGCCAGCTCGCCGTCCTTGTCGCAGGTCACATGGCCGTAGCCGAGCCGGTGGCCGACCTCGTGGTTGATCAGCATCTGCCGGTAGGCGTGGATCTTGTCACCGTAGGTCTTGCTGCCCTGGGCCCACCGGTACGCGTTGATCATGACGCGTTCCGTGGACGCCGAGTCGCAGGACACGTTGTCCTCGGTCGTGTCGAGACCGGACTTGGCGCACCACTTCGCGGTGGTGCCGGGGCTGGCGAGCGTGATCACGAAGTCGGGCTTGCCGGAGGAGACGCGTTCGAAGGTACGGGCGCCGTCGTGGGCCCAGCTGCGCTCGTCGTTGAGCGTCTTCTGCACGGCTTCGGCGAACAGTTTCCCGTCCAGTCCGAGCCCCTGCTCCACGTCGACGCGGTAGGTGTACTTGCGCCCCTTGCCCGGCGCCTTCGCGCTCCCTGGCACGGTGGTGAACTTCCCGGATCCGGCCAGCTTGGCGCTGAGCGGGTACTTCTCGCCCATCGCCTGCTCGTACGACAGCGTGGCCACGCTCGGCGAGGCGGCGGCGGAGGAGGCGGACGGTGTCGTCCGGCTGTTTCCGCGGGAGGCGGCGCCCTCGGTGGCCCGGGTCCCGCCCGCGGCGGACTGCGACCCCGCGGCGCCGCCGTCACGGCCGTCGACGACCTGCCCGGCGACGATCACCGCGAGCACGGTGGTGACGGCGGCGGCCGCGATCCCGGCGAAGGTCCGGCCCTTGCCGCCCTTGGGCTGCGCGGGCCCGCCGACGGGCGCGGCGGCGCCGTCGGCAGTACCGCCGACGGCGCCGGACGCGAGCGCGGACGTGTGCGGACCAGGGCCGGGCGGATACGTTTCCGCCCGCTGGGCGCCGATACCGGGGCGCGGCGCGAAGACGTCGACGTCCTCGTCGAAGGCGTCGACGTAGTCCTGTCGCGGCCTTCCGGGCCCACCCTGCCGCTGCCGCGGTACGGCAGGACCGGCAGCCCCGTCCGACCCACCCAGGCCGCCCCAGCCACCGCCCGCTTCACGCTGCTGGGGGTGCCCGCCACGAACTCGGGGAACGCCGTGCGCGGGGGTCCCGTCGGGGAGGCGGGGGACGCCGTGGGCAGGGGTTCCGTCCGGGAGGCGGGGGACGCCGTGGGCAGGGGTTCCGTCCGCGAAACGGGGAGCGCCGTGCGCAGAGGTCCCGTCCGGGAAACGGGGAACGCCGTGCGCAGGGGTTCCGTCCGGGTGGTGAGGTACGCCGCGGGCCGGTGTGTCGTTCGTGAGCCGCGGGGACCCGCCCGTGGGTGTCCCGTCGGCCGGACGCGGCACCGCGGGCACCGCAGGCCCGCGCTGCGCGTCTCCCGGGGCCCGCTGCCGGGCCGCGGGCACGTTGGCTATGTCCGCGGGGTCGTCCTTGGGTGCCGGACCGCGGCGGCTGTGACGCCCCACCCGCCCCTCAGCTCCCCGCGCCCGGTACGACCGGGCCGCCGCCCGACGCGTCGGCAGACGCGAGGAGTTCACGGAACGCCCCGGCCACCGCCTCCGGGTACTCCATCATCGCCACGTGCCCGGCGTCCGGCATCGACAGCAGCCGGGAGTGGCGGAAGCTGCGCGCGGCCTTGTGGGCCATGCGGTAGCCGACGAGCTGGTCGCGGCCGCCGTAGATCAGCAGGGTCGGGGCGAGGACGCGCTCGGCCTGGCGCCAGAGCCCGTGCTGGCCGCCCAGCGTGTACGCGTTGACGATCCCGCGCGCGGAGCGCGCCATCGCGTCCCAGAAGTACGGCAGTCGCAGCCGCCGTTCCAGCTCCTCCACGGCGTGCTCGAACGCCTCGGGCGTCACCCGGCCGGGATCTCCGTAGCAGAGGGCCAGCACGCCCCGTACCCGCTGTTCGGCGGTCCACTTGCCGGTCGTGCGGGTGAGGAGCCCGGCGATGCCGGGGACGCCGAGGATGACCGTCGGCACGGCAGTGCGCTGGACGCGCAGCTCCGGCAGGGCCGGCGAGACCAGCGTCAGGGTGCGGACCAGATCCGGGCGGACGGCGGCGACGCGGGTGGCGACGGCACCGCCGAGGGAGTTGCCGAAGAGGTGGACGGGTCCGCGGCCGGCCGCGTCGAGATAGCGGATCACCGCGCGCGCGTGCCCGGTGACGGAGTAGTCGCCGTCGTCCGGCGGCGGCGAGTCGCCGAAGCCCGGCAGGTCGACCGCCTCGCCGTCCACGACGCCTTCGAGCCGTTCCATCAGCTGCGACCAGTTCTGGGAGGAACCGCCGAGCCCGTGGATGAACAGCGCGGGCGGCAGGCCCGCGCGCGCGGGCGGCCGCGAACGGACCGAGAGAGTGACGCCGGGCAGTCCCACCGACCGCAGCCGCTCGCCCTCCGCGACTCTGACTGCCGCCGCCTCGGGGAGCACGCTGGTGGGCGGCACGGCGGGCAGCTCGGTCGAAGACATGCGCCAATGTTACGAGACGATCACACAGTGATTCATGTGTTCGCCATCACAGGATCGCCCGGCGAGCCGCGGCTGAGCGAGCCGAAGGGCGGGGCGAGGGGCGGGGCGAAGGGTGGACCGCGCCGGACGGCATAGCGTCCGCTTCCGGTGTCTCCTACGCTCGTAGGCAGGGCACCCGTTTGTGGCCCCCCGCTTCCGCCGGGGATGTTCGAAGGAAGGGAGCCCACCATGAGCCATGACCCCACCGACCCCGACGTACTCGGCTATCTGGAGGCGGAGGACGCCCCGGAGATCGGTGTCGAGGCCCCTGAGGGCGACGCGGCCGAGCAGCACACGGACGTCACGCCGTCCCACGACGACCCGCTCACCGGGGTGGACGCGGACCGCGCGAACGAGGCCGATCTCATCGAACAGGCACGGGTGGTCTCCCTCGACGAGGACGACTACCGCTGACCGCGACGGCCTCCGGCGGGCCCACCTGGCCTGTCCGCGTTTACCGGTGCGGCTTTCGCCGTCGTCCGGTACGTGAAATTCTGCGCTCGCACCGCGCACAGCACGGTTACCGAAAAGTACGATGGCCGCGCGGAGCGATCCGCACGTGGACAAACTTTGGGAGGCGCGGCGTGACAGCCATCGAGCAGACAGAGGCGGCACGCCCGCGGGGCACTCGCCTGCCGCGCCGTGCCCGACGGAACCAGTTGCTGGGCGCTGCCCAGGAGGTGTTCGTCGCGCAGGGGTACCACGCGGCGGCGATGGACGACATCGCCGAGCGGGCCGGCGTCAGCAAGCCGGTCCTCTACCAGCACTTCCCGGGCAAGCTCGACCTCTACCTGGCCCTGCTGGACCAGCACTGCGAGGCGCTGATCCAGGCGGTGCGCGGCGCGCTCGCGTCGACGACGGACAACAAGCAGCGGGTGCGGGCCACCATGGACGCGTACTTCGCGTACGTCGAGGACGACGGCGGGGCGTTCCGCCTGGTCTTCGAGTCCGACCTGACGAACGAGCCCGCGGTGCGCGAGCGCGTCGACAAGGTCACCAACGAGTGCGCCGAGGCGATCTGCGAGGTGATCGCCGAGGACACCGGCCTGCCGAGCGCCGAGTCGATGCTGCTGGCCTCCGGCCTCGGCGGCCTCGCCCAGGTGGTGGCCCGTTCCTGGCTGCACAGCGACCGCACCGTCCCGCGCGACCAGGCGGTACAGCTGCTGACCTCGCTGGCGTGGCGCGGCATCGCGGGCTTCCCGCTGCACGCGCTCGACTCCTCGCACTGACGGCACCGCGGGGAATTCCCGTTCGCTGTTCGCTCCTGGCGTGCACGCGCGCAGCGTGTACGTCCCCTCACCGGGCTAATGTGTGCAGCGTACGGCGCGGAAGGTCGCGCACTTCAATGACCGTCGGAGGGACATAGCCGTGGAGGTCAAGATCGGCGTGCAGCACGCGCCCCGCGAGATCGTTCTGGAGAGCGGTCTGAACGCCGAGGAGGTCGAGCGCCTCGTCGCCGACGCGCTGGCCGGCAAGTCACAGGTGCTGTCCCTGGAGGACGAGCGCGGCCGCAAGGTCCTGGTCCCGACGGACCGCCTGGCGTACATCGAGCTCGGTGAGCCGACGGTGCGCAAGGTCGGCTTCAGCGCGGTCTGACCGCAGCGGCGCAGCAGCACGGAGGGGCCGGGTGGACATGTGTCCGCCCGGCCCCTCCGGCTTGCCGGGCCCGCCGGAGGGGCCCTCCACATGTGGCCCACAAGTCGTCCACAGAGGAGGATTGCATTCCGCAGGTCACGGGTATGACGGGCTACGACCGTGAAGCACCGGCAGGCCGTGGGAGGGACCCCTCGTGATGCTCCTGGAAGTACTCGGATCCGCCCTGCTCGGCGTGGTCCTGTCGTGGGCCGCGACCAGTCGCCTGTCCCACCGGCTCCCGGCCCGCCCCCTGGTGTTCTCCACGGGCGTCGCGGGAGCCCTCTTCGGCGACTTCGTCACCCACAGCGCACTCGGCCCCGGCGCGGTCCTGGTCACTCTGCTGGGCGCGGCGATCGTCTCGGCGGCGTCGCTCTCCCTGCTGCTCCGCCCGGCGGGCCGCCGACTCCGGCGACGATCGATCCCGGCGTAGTCGGTCAGGCGCCTTCGAATTTTGCGAGACCCCGGCTGAAGCGCCCCGTAAGGGGCGCGGGGAACTGCGCGACCAGCCCCACCGGCCTGAAACCGCGCAGCGCAACTCCCGAACCGCCCCCGCAGAGCGCTACGCCGCCAGCCCCAGCGCAGCCATCCGCTTGGTGTGCGCCTCGGTGATCCGCGAGAACATCCGCCCCACCTCGGCGAGGTCGAACCCGTCGGCCACGCCTCCGACCAGCATGGTCGACAGCGCGTCCCGGTCCGCGACCACCCGCTGCGACTGCGACAGCGCCTCGCCCATCAACCGCCGCGCCCACAGGGCCAGTCGGCCTCCCACCCGCGGGTCGGCGTCGATGGCCGCCCGCACCTTCTCCACCGCGAACCCGGCATGCCCGGTGTCGTCGAGGACGGCCAGCACCAGTTCGCGTGTGTCGGAGTCGAGGCGGGCCGCGACCTCCCGGTAGAAGTCACTGGCGATCGAGTCGCCGACGTACGCCTTGACCAGGCCCTCCAGCCAGTCCGACGGCGCCGTCTGCCGGTGGAAGCCGTCGAGGGCCGCGACGAACGGCTCCATCGCCTGCGTCGCGTCCTCGCCGATCTCCGTCAGCCGGCCCCGCAGCCGCTCGAAGTGGTGGAACTCCGCCGACGCCATCTTCGCCAGCTCGGCCTTGTCCACCAGTGAGGGCGCCAGCTTGGCGTCCTCCGCGAGCCGCTCGAACGCCGCGAGCTCGCCGTACGCGAGCGCGCCGAGCAGGTCCACGACCGCGGCACGGTAGTGCGGGTCGGCGGCCGCCTGCGCCCAGTCCTGGGCGGCGACACCGGTCGGTTCGGCGGAGGCGGTCTCAGGCTTGTCAGAGCTCGTCATGAAGCGCACAATAGCCCGCCCGCCGTCCCGGGGAAGCCCTGGGCAACCCCTGGGGCATACCCTGAGCAGACCCTGAGCAGACACTGGAGGAGCGCAGGGAAAGCCCGAGGGATTCCGGGAGAAACCCCGCAGAAGCTCTCCGAAACCCCGCGGAAGCCCTCGGAAACCCCGGGGGAGCCCTCCGAAACCCTGGGGAAAGTCCCGCCGGAGCCTCGCCTGGGCCCCGCCGACGCCCGACCGGAGCCCCGCCAGAGCCCACCGGAGCCTTGAGAAGTCCCGGAGAAGCCGAGGGAAGTCTCCGCGAAGCCCCTGGTCAACCACTGTGACTACCACGACGTGACCAAATCGGCCATCGCATGTGCACGATTCCGGGGTATGGTGGTAATGCGCCTGCTGGTACGCCGTCGATTTTCGACGTACCTCGACAGGCTGCACGTATGAGGATGCCCGGTCGGTGGCCCGATCGGCTCCGACCCGACAGCCCTCCCGGCTCGTACGGCACTGTGCGTACGACGACCGGAGGGACACACCCTCAGCGGTACGAGCGCTAGAGCGTCGGCAGAGGTCCCGTGCACTACGGCGTGCCCCCCACGGCCCGCACGTAAGGCAGCCGACGTCCCCCGGCACGGTCCGTCAAAGACCCCCGCGCTCGCCTCGCGCCGCGACACACAGAAGAGGCAGCACCCTGACTACGACGTTTCGTGAACTCGGAATCCTTCCCGAGACCGCCGAGGCCCTGGAAGCCGTCGGCATCATCAACCCCTTCCCCATCCAGGAGATGACGCTCCCGGTCGCCCTGTCCGGCACCGACGTCATCGGCCAGGCCAAGACCGGCACCGGCAAGACCCTCGGTTTCGGTCTGCCGCTCCTGGAGCGCGTCACCGTCCCCGCCGACGTGGAGGCCGGCCGCGCCGCCCCCGAGGCCCTCACCGAGGCCCCGCAGGCGCTCGTCGTCGTCCCCACGCGCGAGCTCTGCACGCAGGTCACCAACGACCTGCTGACGGCCGGCAAGGTCCGTAACGTACGCGTTCTCGCCATCTACGGCGGCCGCGCCTACGAGCCGCAGGTCGAGGCCCTGAAGAAGGGCGTCGACGTGGTCGTCGGCACCCCGGGCCGCCTGCTCGACCTCGCGGGCCAGAAGAAGCTCAACCTCAAGCACATCAAGTCGCTCGTCCTCGACGAGGCCGACGAGATGCTCGACCTGGGCTTCCTGCCCGACGTCGAGAAGATCATCGGCATGCTTCCGGCCAAGCGCCAGACCATGCTGTTCTCGGCGACCATGCCGGGCGCGGTCATCGGTCTCGCGCGCCGGTACATGAGCCAGCCCACCCACATCCGCGCCACCGCGCCGGACGACGAGGGCGCGACCGTCGCGAACATCGCGCAGTTCGTCTACCGCGCGCACTCCATGGACAAGCCGGAGATGATCGCGCGCATACTGCAGGCCGAGGGCCGCGGGCTCGCGATGATCTTCTGCCGCACCAAGCGCACCGCCGCCGACATCGCCGAGCAGCTCGAACGCCGCGGCTTCGCCTCCGGGGCCGTCCACGGCGACCTGGGCCAGGGCGCCCGCGAGCAGGCGCTGCGCGCGTTCCGCAACGGCAAGGTGGACGTCCTCGTCTGCACCGACGTCGCCGCGCGCGGCATCGACGTCGAGGGCGTCACGCACGTCATCAACTACCAGTCCCCCGAGGACGAGAAGACGTACCTGCACCGGGTCGGCCGTACCGGCCGCGCCGGCGCGTCGGGTACGGCGATCACCTTCGTCGACTGGGACGACATCCCGCGCTGGCAGCTCATCAACAAGGCGCTGGACCTGAAGTTCCCGGACCCGGTGGAGACTTACTCGACCTCCCCGCACTTCTTCGAGGACCTCAAGATCCCCGCGGGCACCAAGGGTGTCCTGCCGCGCTCGGAGCGCACCCGCGCCGGGCTGGAGGCGGAGGAGCTGGAGGACCTGGGCGAGACCGGTGGCCGCGGTGGCCGCGGTCGCGGTGGCCGGGGCGGTCGCCCCGAGCCCCGCGCCGAGGCCCGTTCCGAGGAGCGCGAGCGCCCGGCCCGCACCCCGCGCCGCCGCCGTCGCACGCGCGGCGGTACGGCCCTGGAGCAGGCGTCCGGTACGGCGTCCACGGCGCCGTCCGCCGGATCCGCGGCGCCCGTCTCCGCCGACGACGCGGTCGCGGCGTCGGAGCCGACGGCCACCAGGACCCCGCGCCGCCGTCGCCGTACGCGCAACGGGGCGTCCCAGGAGCCGGTGGCGGCCGCCGCCCCGGTGACCGTGACGCCGCAGGCCGTCGTCGAGACGGTCGAGGCCGTGATCGAACCGGCCGCGCCGGAGCAGCCGCGCCGTCGTCGCACCCGCGGGTCCGCGGAGACCGCGCCGGTGGCGGAGGTGGCCGCGCCGGTGGTCGAGGCCCCGGTGGCCGAGGAGGCACCGGCGGCCCCGGCCCGCCGTCGCACCCGTAAGACGGCCGCTGCTCCCGAGGCGGCAGCCGTCGAGGCGGTCGTCGAAGCGGTCGTCGAGACCGTGGCCGAGCCGAAGCCGCGCCGCACGCGGAAGACGGCGGCAGCCACAGCCGCCGAGGCCGCGCTGGACACCGTCGAGGCCGTCGAGGCCCCGGTGGCGCCGACCCGCCGCCGCACCCGCAAGACGGCCGAGCCGGTGACCGAAGCCGCGGAGGCCACCGCCGAGACCGCCGAAGCCCCGGTGGCGCCGGCCCGCCGCCGCACCCGCAAGACAGCCGAGCCGGTGACCGAGGCGGCCGCCCCCGCGGCGGTCGTCGAAGCGGTCGTCGAGACCGTGGCCGAGCCGAAGCCGCGCCGCACGCGGAAGACGGCGGCAGCCACAGCCGCCGAGGCCGCGCTGGACACCGTCGAAGCCGTCGAAGCCGTCGAGGCCCCGGTGGCGCCGACCCGCCGCCGCACCCGCAAGACAGCCGAGCCGGTGACCGAGGCGGCCGCCCCCGCGGCGGTCGTCGAAGCGGTCGTCGAGACCGTGGCCGAGCCGAAGCCGCGCCGCACGCGGAAGACGGCGGCAGCCACAGCCGCCGAGGCCGCGCTGGACACCGTCGAGGCGGTCGAGGCCAAACCGCGCCGCACCCGCAAGACGGCAGCCGCCGCCGAGACGGAGGCGACCGAGGCAGTGGCCGAGGCGAAGCCCCGCCGGACCCGGAAGACGGCAGCCGCCGCCCCCGAGGCCGACGAGACCGAGGCCACGCCCAAGCCCCGCCGGACCCGGAAGACGGCTGCGGCCGCTCCGGAGGCCGCCGAGGCCGAGGCCGCGCCCAAGCCGCGCCGGACCCGGAAGGTGGCCGAGGCCGCCGTCGACACCGCCGAGGGCACCGAGGCCAAGCCCCGCCGCACCCGCAAGACGGCGGCCGCCGTCACCGCGGAGATCCCGGCGCAGGCCACCGAGGAGCCGGAGGCCAAGCCGAGGCGTCGTACCACCCGCAAGGCGGCCGAGTCCGTCGAGACGGCGGCCGACGCGGAGGCGAAGCCGAAGACCCGCCGCACCCGGAAGGCGACCGCCGCGGCCCCCGAGGCCTGAGCACGCCACGCCGACGGCCCGGACCACCTCGTGTGGTCCGGGCCGTCGGCGTTTCCGCGGGGCTCCCCCCGTCGCCCGCCGTCGCACCGCCCGTCGTCTCGCCCTCCCGGCAGCCCCGCCGCGCCCCTCCCCACCTGGCACAACCCGAGCCGACGCCCCTGGGCGGCGCTCGGCTCGTCCCGGTGCCGGGATTCACCCACCGGCTCCCGGTCGGTCACCTCGCTGCGGATACCCTCTCCCCCATGAGCAGGCCTCGTACCTTCGTCCCGCCCGCCGGTGCCCGTGCGTATGCGCTCGCCACCGACCGGGGTGAGTTCGCCGTCGTCGACGCGCCCGTGGCCGACGGGGTCGGGTCCAGGGGCGTCGCGCTGCTGCTGCCCGGGTTCACCGGGAGCAAGGAGGACTTCAACCCGCTGCACGAGGCGCTGGGCCGGCGCGGGTACCGGACGGTGGCCGTGGACGGCCGCGGGCAGTTCGAGTCGGACGGGCCCGCGGACGACGAATCGGCGTACGCCCAGGAGGAGTTGGCGCGGGACGTGCTCGCACAGGCGGCGGTGGTCGGCGCGGGCCGTCCGGTGCACCTGCTGGGGCACTCCCTCGGCGGCCAGATCGCGCGCGCGGCCGTGCTCCTGGACCGCACACCGTTCCGCTCACTGACGCTGATGTCCTCAGGCCCGGCGCAGATCTCCTCCTCGCAGCAGCAGCGCGTGAAGCTGCTGCGGGACGGGCTCGCCGTGATGTCGATGGCCGAGGTGTGGGAGGCCATACAGGCCATGGAGGCGCCGGAGGAGTTGGAGGAGCCCGACGCGCCGGACGGGGGCGCGGAGGACGGCGAGGATCTGCGGCGCCGCTGGCTGGGCAACAAGCCGGCCCAACTCATCGCCACCGGCCGCCAGTTGTGCACCGAGCCGGACCGGGTCGCGGAACTCGCCGCCGTACCGCTGCCGTTCCACGTCCTGTCGGGCGCCCGGGACGACACCTGGCCGGTACCGCTGCTGGACGACATGGCGTCGCGGCTGCGGGCCCGCCGGACCGTCATCGAGGGGGCGGAGCACTCGCCCAACACCGACCGGCCGGCCCCCACCGCCGAGGCGATCGCCACCTTCTGGGACAGTCACTAGTACTGCGTCTGAAGGTGCTCCCAGAAGCCGTCCCGCAGGGCGCGGCGCAGGTCGGCCTGGCCGCGCAGGGAGTACTGGAGCATCCCCTCGGCCTCGACGAGGAGGTCCTGGTCGACGGGTCCCGGCAGGTAGGGGTGGCCGGGCAGCAGTTCGACGAGCGCCTCGCGGCCCCGTGCGGACAGCCATTTCGCCGCGATCTGCGCGCCGATGAAACGGACGTCCTCGCGGGTGGGTCTGGTGGTGCCGGCCTCGTAGGCGGGGGCGGCGCGCCTGGAGACGTACGGCTTGAAGAACTCGAGGTCGAGGGTGCGCTGGCTGTCGACCTCCCAGAGCAGCGGCTCGGCCTGGTTGCGGCCTTCGGGGGCCTCGATGCCCCACAGGTGGACGCGGGCGCCGTAGCCCTGGGCGGCCTCGACCGCCGAGACCAGGTCCTCGTCGCCGCCGAGCAGGGCCGCGTCGCTGATGGCGCGGTGCCGGGCGAGTGACTCCAGGTCCGTGCGGATCAGGGAGTCGACGCCCTTCTGCTGGTTGTTGGCGTTGAGGTTGCCGAGGCGGACCTTGACGTCGGGGAGTTCGGCGATGGTCTGCTGCTCGGCGGTGTGGATGCGGCGGCGGGCGCCGTCGTACCAGTAGACGCGCAGCAGCCGGCTGTCGGCGAAGATCTGGCGCGCCTTGTCGATGAGCGCCTCGATCAGTCCCTCGGCGTCGAGGTCGAAGGCACGGCGGTCCTCCGTCCCGGCGACGAGCCGGCCCGTGGCCGCGTAGAGGTAGCCCGCGTCGACGAAGATCGCATGGGTCGAGGGCGTCTTCGCCACTTCGGCGAGCATGCGGGTGAGCAGCTCGTTCGTGCGGTCGATACGGGCTTGGAGGGGAGCGAGGTCGTCGTTCATCGCCTCCATTGTCCCGGCGGTCACGCTGCGAACACAACCGGTCCCGGTCAGTCTCCCTGAGACTGGTACCAGTCGGTAATTAGACGTTCGAAAAATTTCTTTAGCGTAGGGAATGTTTGTAACACGCAAGTCGTTGACTCAGACGGAACACGACGACGAAGGGAGAGGCCATGCGCTTCGAAATCATGCGACTCGACGAGGTCGACGGCACCACCGTGGACAGCACTGTCGTGGACGCCGCCTCCGTCAGCAGGATCGTCCAGCAGGCCGCCGCCGTGGGGCAGCGCCTGTGGATCCGACCGGCCGAGACCCAGGCTTCGTGACGAGAGCCGCGTGACGCGGGCTTCACGAGGCTTCGCAACAGGACGACGCGACACGAGAAGACGGACAGCAACCACGACGACATGACACGCGGAGCACCGCACAGTCTTCAGAGCCCCCGTACGGCACCGATGCCGTACGGGGGCTCTGCGTTGCGGGACCCGCGCCCGCGCCCGTCACGTGCCCTTGATCACCTGGGTGACACCGTTGATGATCTGCTGCACGGCGATCGCGGAGAGCATCATGCCCGCGAGTCGTGTCACCAGGACCACGCCGCCGTCCTTGATGACCCGGATGATCAGCAGCGAGTAGCGCATCACCAGCCACAGCACGGCGTGGATGGCGAGGATCGCGGTCCACACGGACACCTGCATGGCCACGCTGTCGGCCTTCTGCACGGCGAGGATGACCGACACGATCGCGCCGGGACCGGCCAGCAGCGGCATGCCCAGCGGCACCAGCGCCACGTTGACGTCCTTGGTCTGCTTCGGCTCGTCGTTCTTGCCGGTGAGCAGGTCAAGGGCGATGAGCAGGAGCAGCAGCCCGCCCGCGATCATCAGCGCGGGCACGGAGACGTGCAGGTAGTCGAGGATCTGGTGGCCGAGGAGCCCGAAGACCGTGATCACACCGGCCGCCACGCACACGGCCTGGAAGGCCATCCGCTTCTGCACCTTGCCGGGCCGGCCGGCGGTGAGGGCGAGGAAGATCGGGGTGATCCCGGGGGGATCCATGATGACGAAGAGGGTCAGGAAGAGGGAGCCGAAGACGGCGAGATCGAACATGGGTGTGCTACTGGCCTTGCGGGAGAAAGCGGAGGTGGGCGTGCGAGGTCGGAGCCTCAGATCCCGCCGGTCCCCGGCACCGGGAACGCGCCCGTCGCCCGGCGCGTGATCTCGCCGTACACCTCGGGGTCGGTGGTGTACTCGCCCAGCGTCACCGTCTTGCGGCTGCCGTGGTAGTCGGACGAGCCCGTGACCAGCAGCCCCAGGTCCCCGGCGAGCCCCCGCAGCCGTACCCGGGTGTCCTCGTCGTGGTCCATGTGGTCGACCTCGATGCCGTCGAGCCCGGCCGCGGCCAGCTCGGCGATCGCCGACTCGGGCACCGTACGCCCGCGCTTGGCGGCCGCGGGGTGCGCGAACACGCACACTCCACCGGCGGCCTTGACCAGCCGGATCGCCTCGAAGGGATCGGTCTCGTGCTTCTCCACGAAGGCCCGGCCGCCGTCGGCCAGCCACTCCTCGGTGAAGGCGTCGCTCACGGTCGGCACGACGCCGAGCTCGACGAGCGCGGAGGCGACATGCGGCCGCCCGACCGAACCGTCCCCGGCGATCCGCTTCACCTGCTCCCAGGTGACCGGCACCCCCAGCGCGTCCAGCTTGGCGATCATGCCCTGGGCGCGCGGCACCCGGTCGTCCCGGACCAGCTCGCGCTCGGCGAGCAGAGCGGGCTCCTCGGGGTCGAAGAGGTAGGCCAGCATGTGCATGGAGACACCGTCGACACGGCAGGACAGCTCGGCCCCGGTGACCAGGGTGAGCCCCTCGGGCAGCGCGGCGACGGCCTCGGCGTACCCCCGGGTGGTGTCGTGGTCGGTCAGCGCGACGACGTCAAGACCGGCGGCGGCGGCGTTGCGCACCAGCTCGGCCGGGGTGTCCGTACCGTCGGAGGCGGTGGAGTGGCAGTGCAGATCGATGCGCACGACACGGACTCCAGCGGGACGCGACGGAAGGGGACGCGTCAAGGATAACGGCCGGCAGGGGGTGCCCTTGTCACACCCCAAAGCGGGGGGTGCCCCATACAGGCACAGCACAGGTCCCACCCAGGTGCGCGGGGAACTGCGCGACCAGCCCCCACGGCGCCGCAGCCGCCCAAGCCGCCCACGTACGGCACACCCCCTACGGCTCCAGCAGACGCGGCGACAGCGCCCCGCAGGGCACCAGGTCCACCTCGGCCCCCGCGTCCCGCAGATCCGTCAGCACCAGTTCGTCGTACATCAGCAAGCCGGTCTGCTCGGGCCAGACCACCGCCCACAGCCACAGCCCCCGGGCCTCGCCCGCGAAGACGGCCCGGTCGTCGGGCGCACCGGAGACATGCCACAGCGGTGTGGGCCGCCCGGCGGCCAGCACCTTCGCCTGCGGCGGCTTCTCCACGCTCATGTACGGTCCCGGATCCGGCCCGTCGATCCCCGCGTACCGGGCCCCGAGTCCGACCCCCAGCTCCTCGGCGACCAGGATCATCTCCCCTATGCCGCCGAGCGGCGCGGGTCCGGAGCAGGCGACGGCGGTCGCGCGCCCCCCGCTGCGGTCGTCACCGGCGCACGCCACACCCGTGAACAGCCAGCCGACCGGCAACGGCCAGGGCATCCACACCGGGACCTGGGTGCGGTGCACCACCACACCGAGGGCCTCGACGCTGGGCGGGATCACGGGCTGTACCGGATGCACGGTCCCGTGCACGTCGCACTGCCAGGTGTCGGCGAAGAGTCCGGGAGCCCTGACCCGGCCACCACACTTCGGGCAACTGGGTTCGCCCCTCATAGAGCCCCACGGTCCTACCCTGAATCGCCCACGTCAAGGACGATCACCCGTCCAGCGCACGTGATCTCCCGGATGCACAGCCATCCGTGCGAGACCTTCCGCGCCGGCGGGCGCCCCTCCCGCACGGATCCCGTACGGGTCCCGCACGGATCCCGTACGCGGGCGCCGCCACCGCCCACGTTCCGCCGGTGCGACGCCCGCCCCGGGGGACTTTGCCAACTGACGTCCTCCGCGCGGCGCTTGGTGAGCTTGCTCACCTGCCCGGTCAGTCCAGCGGGACGGAACCGCGGTGCGGGTCCCGGAGGTCCGTCCCGTTCACGAGCCAGCGCTCCTGGAGCGCCCCGGCGCCGTGCACCCGCTTCCAGGCGGCCTCGTTCGGCGTCATCGGCAGCAGCGGCAGGAACCGCACGGGATCGAGGGGCTCGTCCAGTTGCAGATCCTCGACGAGACCGCCCGGCTCGCCGACCAGGACCGAGGTGAAGGGCGCGCCCGGCCACAGCGGGCCGCCGACGTCCAGCGACCCGCCCGGCGTCACGACCAGGCCCTCCACCTGCGGGGACGCGGCGAGTACGGCGAGCGCGCGGAGCACCTTGTCGGTCTCGGCGAGCCCGGCCCGGACCGACAGGACCAGTTCGGCACGCGGTCCCTCGACGGGGTCCGCGACCATCGCGGTGGGGTCGGCCATGGGGTGCGCGGACATGCCGAGCGTCGCGTAGCGGACGACGTTCTCGCCCTGGAGGTCCTCGTGGAACCGGAGCACCTCGATGCGGTCCGTACCGAGGAAGGTGACCGCCGCGCGCGCGTCCGGTTCACCCAGTGCGGTGGTCAACCGGGCCTCGACCAGAGGAAGAACTTCAGCCATGTCGTGAGCATAGAACTCGTCAGTACCGGGCAAAGCGGCGCCTTGACACTGAGGGCTACTGCTACTCTGGCCGCGGCGGTTCGGGGCAGCACGCAGTGCGTCGCGGTCAGACCCCGACGCCGACAGGACTCCCTTACGAGGGACCGGCTGGAGGAGGTGGGGCTGTCATGGATCGAAGTCACCCGTGCAGTACCACTCGCTCTTCCGGCCTCTGAAATTTCTTCTCTGGCTGGCTGCCGCCTTCTTGTGCGCGTTGTCGTTCGGAAGAGCACTTCGTTTCGCTTGCCTGATCCCTTTGACCGGTCCGTTCCGGATCTGTCGGGATCCGTTCGTCTGATCTGAATCAGTAGCGAAGTCACCACCGCAACGGTGCGGTGCTCCCCGCTTTGTGGACGTGCCAAACATCCGCAGTCAGGACGTCCCCATTCCGGGTAGTTCCACCCGTTCGCCCGCGGTCTTCCGCTGCCTGTCGCGAAGGAGCCTGCCCATGTCGATGATCCGCGACCTCCGTGCCGTGGTCCGCCCCTCCCGCCCCTCGCTGCGCAAGAGCCTGCGTCCGGACAACGGCGCGTACGACACCACTCGCGACCCCGGTACGCCGTCGGCCGTCGTCGACTGCGCCGTCTACCGCGACGGCGCCCGGATCCAGACCGGCAAGCCGCTCACCCCGCACGAGGCGATGCGGCTGGTGCGCCGGGACGGCGGCTTCGTGTGGATCGGCCTGCACGAGCCGACCGAGGCCGAATTCGCCGGTATCGCGAGCGAGTTCGGGCTCCACCCGCTGGCCGTGGAGGACGCGGTCCAGGCCCACCAGCGCCCCAAGCTGGAGCGGTACGACGACTCCCTCTTCACCGTCTTCAAGACCATCCACTACGTGGAGCACGACCAGCTCACCGCCAACAGCGAGGTCGTGGAGACCGGCGAGGTCATGTGCTTCACCGGCCGGGACTTCTTCATCACCGTCCGGCACGGCGGACAGGGTTCGCTGCGGGCGCTGCGGCACCGGCTCCAGGACGACCCCGAGCTGCTCGCCAAGGGCCCCTCGGCCGTGCTGCACGCCATCGCCGACCACGTCGTGGACGGTTACGTCGCGGTCGCCGACGCGGTGCAGGACGACATCGACGAGGTGGAGACCGAGGTCTTCACGCCGGGCCGCAGGGGCGGCGTCTCCCGAGGCGTCGACTCGGCACGGATCTACCAACTCAAGCGCGAGGTGCTGGAGTTCAAGCGCGCGGTCTCTCCGCTCCTGCGCCCCATGCAGCTGTTGAGCGAACGCCCCATGCGGCTGGTCGACCCCGACATCCAGAAGTACTTCCGGGACGTCGCCGACCACCTCGCCCGGGTCCAGGAGCAGGTCGTCGGCTTCGACGAACTCCTCAACTCCATCCTCCAGGCCAACCTCGCGCAGGCGTCCGTCGCGCAGAACGAGGACATGCGGAAGATCACGGCATGGGCCGCGATCATCGCCGTACCGACGATGGTCTGCGGTGTGTACGGGATGAACTTCAGGTACATGCCGGAGCTGCACTGGAAGTACGGCTACCCGGTGATCATGGGCATCACGGTCTGCATCTGCCTCGGCATCCACCGCACCCTGAAGCGCAACGGCTGGCTCTAGGGTGGGCGCCATGACAAGCGAGCTGCTCGACCAGGCCCTCGTCGAGGAGGCCACGAAGAAGTCCGGCCTCATCTGGGTGCGGGGCGCTGGGGCGGCGACCGCGCGTGCGGTGTGGCACGCGTGGGCCGACGGAGGCGTGTGCCTGGTCGGCGACGGCGCCGAGCAGCCGTTGGGCGGCCTGGCCGACGGGGGGTCGGCGGAGGTCACCGTCCGCAGCAAGGACAAGGGCGGCCGGCTGGTCACCTGGACGGCGACGGTCGCGGAACTGGCCGCCGGCACCCCGGAGTGGGACGCGGCGGTGGCGGAACTGAAGGGCAAACGCCTCAACGCCCCCGACGGCGAGGCGATGACGGCCCGCTGGGCGAGGGAGTCCAGAGTGCTGCGCCTGACCCCGACGGGAGTGACATCGCCGTTGCCGGAGGAGAACCTGGCAGCGGCCCCGCTCCCCTCCCCGGCAACGACCCGGCGCCCGGTCCCGGCCGCCCTGCCACGGTTGCTTTCGAGACGCCGGAAGCACAAGTAGCGGACAGCCGGGCCAGGTTCGGCACCGCCGGGCAGGACCGTCATGGCGGATCACCGTTGCGGCGGAATCGGGGATCACCGGTCGGCTTCCCGAACGGCCGGTTCGCTGAGCCCGCTGCCGGAGGTCCGACGGATCCGTGAGACCGACAAGCCCCGCGGGATCGGTGGATCGATCCATCGGATCTGCGGGCTCGCCGGAACCGACAGACCGATCGGGTCGGTGCGCGCCTGTGGGCCGGTGGCCTCGCAGGCTACCCACTGGACCTCCGGACCCGCCGGACCTCCGGACCCGCCGGACCTCTGGACCGACCGGGCCTCCAAGACCCGCCGGGCCTCCGAATCGGCCGAACAACGGTGTTAGGCCGTCGCGGCGCTCGTCGGGGGTGCCGAACTCGCCGAAGGCGTCACGACCCCACCCCGCCGACTCCTACGACGTCGGCAGCTGCTTCCCGTAGTCCACCGTCTCGTTCTTCTCCGGTTCGGCGACCGAGAAGCCCTTGCCCCAGTCGGAGAACGTGAGGGTGCCGGCGCCGCCGCCGCGTTCCAGGCGGAGGGGGTACGGCTTGCCTTCGAGGGAGACGTCGAGGGTGCCGCCCGAGCCGTCGTCGCCGGTGATGCGGATCGTGCGGGTGCCCGACTGCTCGTGGTGCCCGTCCGCCGAGAGCGTGCCGTGCAGGGTCAGCAGGCCCGACAGAAGGAGGTCCTTGTCCGTGAAGCCGCTGAACTTCTTGTACGCGGGGTCCGTCCGCGGCACCTTGACGTACTTGCCGTCGAGCGTGGTCGCGGCGCTCGTGTCACTGCCGTCGGCGTGGTTCCAGAACCCCGCGTCGGCCTGCAGATACAGCGTGCCGCCGACCCGGACGAGCTGGAACGTCGAGCCCTTCGACGTCACCGACCCGGTCCCGCCGTCCTTGTTCAGGCGCATGTCCAGCTGGTACGTACGCCCGCTCGTGACCACGGTCCCCTCCATCCGCACGGTCGCCACGGACGACGCCGCCGTCCGCGTCCTCGACTGGATCTCGGCCGGCGAGAGCTTGCCCACCCCGTTCGTGCCGGCGTCCGGATCCTCACTGCATCCGGTGAGAACGGCCAGTGCGCACACGGTGGTGACCAGTGCGGCGCGGCGAGTACGGCCCGGCGCGATCAAGGTCACGGACAGAGCCACCTTTCTGACGGGTCCGGCACGGCGTACCGCAGCGTACCGGTGCCCCGGCCGCCCGGCGGAGCCGGTCCGTCCGGACCGCTCACCAGGGCGTATCCGATCGGTACGGGCTAGCCTGAAGCCCACCGAGCGGGCAAAAGGGACCGAGAACCACGCAAGCAGCACTTCGGCAGGCAAAGGAAGCAACCCCATGGCAGCCGGCGCTCCCCGCATCTTCGTCTCGCACCTCGCCGGTGTCCCCGTCTTCGATCCCAACGGCGACCAGGTGGGCCGCGTCCGGGACCTCGTCGTCATGCTGCGCGTCGGCCGCAAACCCCCGCGGCTGCTCGGCCTGGTCGTCGAACTGTCCACCCGGCGCCGGATCTTCCTGCCCATGACCCGGGTGACCGGCATCGAGTCCGGCCAGGTCATCACCACCGGCGTGGTCAACGTCCGGCGTTTCGAGCAGCGCCCCACCGAGCGCCTGGTCTTCGGCGAACTCCTCGACCGCCGGGTCCAGCTGGTCGAGACCGACGAGGAGGTCACCGTCCTGGACCTGGCCGTGCAGCAGCTGCCGGCCCGCCGGGACTGGGAGGTCGACCGGGTCTTCGTCCGCAAGGGCCGCACCGGCACCTTCCGACGGACCAGGGGCGAGACGCTCACCGTCGAGTGGTCCCAGGTCACCGGGTTCTCCCTGGAGGAGCACGGCCAGGGTGCCGAGAGCCTGCTCGCCACCTTCGAGCAGCTGCGCCCCGCCGACCTCGCCAACGTGCTGCACCACCTCTCCCCCAAGCGCCGCGCCGAGGTGGCCGCGGCCCTCGACGACGACCGCCTGGCCGACGTGCTGGAGGAACTCCCCGAGGACGACCAGATCGAGATCCTCGGCAAGCTGAAGGAGGAGCGGGCGGCGGACATCCTGGAGGCGATGGACCCGGACGACGCGGCCGACCTGCTCGCCGAACTCCCCGAACAGGACAAGGAACGGCTGCTGAGCCTGATGCAGCCGGCGGACGCGGCCGAGATGCGGCGCCTGATGTCGTACGAGGAACACACGGCGGGCGGTCTGATGACCACCGAGCCGATCGTCCTGCGTCCCGACGCCACCGTCGCCGACGCCCTCGCCCGGGTCCGCAACGCCGACCTCTCCCCGGCCCTCGCCGCCCAGGTCTACGTCTGCCGGCCGCCCGACGAGACCCCGACCGGCAAGTACCTGGGCACCGTCCACTTCCAGCGGCTGCTCCGCGATCCCCCGTACACCCTGGTCAGTTCGCTGGTCGCCGACGACGATCTGCAGCCCCTCGACCCGGACGCCACGCTCCCGGTCATCGCCGGGTTCTTCGCGACCTACGACATGGTCGCGGCGCCCGTGGTGGACGAGGCGGGATCGCTCCTCGGCGCGGTGACCGTGGACGACGTGCTCGACCACATGCTGCCGGAGGACTGGCGGGAGACCGAGTTCCACCTGGACGACGAGGAGCAGGCGGAGAAGAAGGGGGCGGGGACCCATGGCGCCTGAACGTGAGAGCGGCCGTGAGCGGACGCCGTCGGGCGCCACCGCGGCCACCCGGTCCCGGAGCACCCGGCTGGACCAGCCGCGCCCGCCCCGGCGGCGGATCGTGCCCGAGTGGGACCCGGAGGCCTTCGGACGGCTGTCCGAGCGCATCGCCCGCTTCCTGGGCACCGGACGGTTCATCGTCTGGATGACGTTCGTGATCATCCTCTGGGTGATCTGGAACATCGCGGTACCCGGCAGGTTCCGCTTCGACGAGTACCCGTTCATCTTCCTGACCCTGGCCCTGTCCCTCCAGGCCTCCTACGCGGCCCCGCTGATCCTGCTCGCCCAGAACAGGCAGGACGACCGTGACCGGGTCAACCTCGAACAGGACCGCAAGCAGAACGAGCGGTCCATCGCCGACACCGAGTACCTGACCCGGGAGATCGCCGCCCTGCGCATGGGCCTGGGCGAGGTGGCGACCCGGGACTGGATCCGCTCCGAGCTCCAGGACCTGCTCAGGGAGATGACGGACGAGCGGCGGGACGGTCAGGTCGTATTCCCGGCAGAACGGTCGGCCCGGCGTGACGTAGACGACCGCTGAGGGGCGTTATAGGGGGCCTGTGCCTCGCCGTACCATCGTCTGTATGGCTAGCGAAGACGCGGTGCGCGAGGCACTGGCGACGGTGAACGACCCCGAGATCAACCGGCCCATCACCGAGCTCGGGATGGTCAAATCGGTGGAGATCGGTGCGGACGGGGCGGTCGCGGTCACCGTGTACCTGACCGTCTCCGGCTGCCCCATGCGGGACACGATCACCCAGCGGGTCACCGATGCGGTCTCCCGGGTCGAGGGTGTCACCCGCGTCGACGTCACCCTGGACGTGATGAGCGACGAGCAGCGCAAGGAGCTGGCCTCCACGCTGCGCGGCGGCCAGACCGAGCGGGAGGTGCCGTTCGCCAAGCCCGGCAGCCTCACCCGCGTCTACGCCGTCGCCTCGGGCAAGGGCGGCGTCGGCAAGTCGTCGGTGACGGTGAACCTCGCCGCCGCGATGGCCGCCGACGGCCTCAAGGTGGGCGTGGTCGACGCGGACATCTACGGCCACTCCGTCCCGCGCATGCTCGGCGCGGACGGCCTCCCCACCCAGGTCGAGAACATGATCATGCCGCCGTCGGCGAACGGCGTGAAGGTCATCTCCATCGGCATGTTCACCCCGGGCAACACCCCGGTCGTCTGGCGCGGCCCGATGCTGCACCGCGCCCTCCAGCAGTTCCTCTCGGACGTCTACTGGGGCGACCTGGACGTCCTGCTCATGGACCTTCCGCCGGGCACCGGTGACATCGCGATCTCGGTCGCCCAGCTGGTCCCGAACGCCGAGATCCTGGTCGTGACGACGCCCCAGCAGGCGGCGGCCGAGGTCGCCGAACGGGCGGGTTCCATCGCGGTCCAGACCCACCAGAAGATCGTGGGCGTGGTCGAGAACATGTCCGGGCTGCCCTGCCCGCACTGCGGCGAGATGGTCGACGTCTTCGGCACCGGCGGCGGCCAGACGGTCGCGGACGGCCTGACCCGTACGACGGGTGCGACGGTCCCCGTCCTCGGCTCCATCCCCATCGACGTCCGCCTGCGCGAGGGCGGCGACGAGGGCAAGCCGATCGTCCTGACCGACCCGGACAGCCCGGCGGGCGCGGCCCTGCGCGGCATCGCCGGCAAGCTGGGCGGCAGGCAGCGGGGCCTCTCGGGAATGTCGTTGGGCATCACGCCGCGCAACAAGTTCTAGAGGGGATCCACAGCGCACCGAAAGGGGCGCGGGGAACCGCGCGACAAGCCACGAAGCACCCGCAGCCGCGCCCCAACCGCAACCCCTACGGCGAAGGGGCGCCAAAACCACCGGCGCCCCTTTTTCCTGTCACGCGTACGCGGCGATGTCCTTGATCATCGCGAACCCCAGCCCGTAGGCCGACATCCCCCGGCCGTACGCACCGAGGTGCACCCCCTCCTCGGTCGACCCCGCGAGCACCCACCCGAACTCCGACTCCCGGTAGTGGAACGGCGTCGACACCCCGTCCACCGGCAGCGACAGCGTCGACCACTCCGGCCCGGCCAGCTCGTCGGCCAGCTCCCACGCCGTCTCGGTCTGCTGCTCCAGCCAGTCGTCCCGCAGGCTGTGGTCCATCTGCCCCGGCCAGGTGAAGGACAGCAGCCCGACCCCGGCCAGCCACGCGGCGGACGACACCGACGTGGCCTCCAGCAGCCCCGTCCCGTCGGCGCTCCGCCGGGACGGACTCGCCGCGACGGTCACGACCACCGCGAACTTCTCCCGCGGCTCACCGACCGCCGAGGCGAGATGCTCGTTGCGCACCGACGGCTCGTCGCCGTGCCCGATCGACCCGTGCTCCACCGCACCGTCGGCCGCCGAACCCACCTGCATCAGCCAGCGCGGCCCCGTGAACGCCTCGTCGAGGCCGTACCAGGGGAAGGGCGCCTCCAGGTATCCGTCGACCGTGCGGCGGGCAGCGAGGAGCTGCTGTTCGCCCGCCACGACCGGCGCCTGTCCGTCCACCCGACTTGTCGTCTCCATCTGCCCGGACGCCTCCTAGTTCCAGTCGGTCCGGGGCGGCCCGCCCCCCTTCGGGCGCACTCGTCCGGTCCGCACAACAACTCGGCAGCATATCGACACCGCCGCGAACAGCAGCGAAACCGCCCGGTGCGTGGGTCGCACGGGCGGCGGGTTCGGGCTGTAAAAGACGTATGAGCGGCGCACACGCGGTATGAAACGCGTCACGTGCGCCGCTCATGCGCGGGTCGGCGATCCCGACTCAGGTGGCGTCCGCGTCGAAGGGCGGACGGTCCTCCTTGCCCGGGTCCTCCGGCTTCTTGCTCATGTCGATCCGGCCGCTCCCCGCGGAACCGCTCCCGGAGGACGAGGTCGAGGAGTCGGACTCACGGCTGTTCACCGCGTCCGTGACCTCGGCCATCTCCTTCTTCAGGTCGAAGCCGTTGCGGATCTCCTTCAGCCCCAGCTCGTCGCTGTCCAGGTGCTTGCGGATGAAGGTCTTGGGGTTGAGGTCCTCCAGCTCGAAGTCCTTGAACTCCGGGCCGAGTTCCTGCCGGATGTCCTCTTTGGCGCTCTCCGAGAACTCCCGGATCTTGCGGATGGTCCGCATGACGTCCTGGATGACCTTCGGGAGCTTGTCCGGACCGAAGACGAGCACGGCGAGGACGACGATCGTCACCAGCTCTAGTGGTCCTATGTCATTGAACACCTGAAGCTCCTTGCGATGTCCTCGGTCCTCGGCCCTCCGGTCGCTGTTGCGGGTGTTCCGTGGTCCGGGCCGGGTCCACGGTACCCGGCGGACCTGTCCGACCGGTACTGCCCGCGGTGTCCGACTGCGTGTGTACGACCGGTTTTCCGGGTTGTTTGCCTAGTCGGGGCACGAGTGGGGTCCCAGCTGTGAGGTTTCTGTCAGTTCCTGTCCGAAGGGCCGAGCGGCAGCGGGGTGAGGCCCTGCACGCCGTGCACCTGGACGACGGCGAGGTCGTATCCGGTGTCCCGGCCGACGACGGTCGCCCGGGCGGTGGCTCCGCTGTTGAACGTCACGGTGATCCGGCCGCCCGCGGAGACCGCGGGGGCGACGACGCGGCTGTCGGTCAGGATGCGCCCGCGGGTGTCGAGGACGAGGCCGGTGCCGGTGATCTCTTCGCCGGTGCCGGTGACCTGGAGGGTGACGACGCTGGGCAGCGCCCGTGCCGCGGTCCCGGCGACGTCGCCGGGCGGCGGACCGGGCGGCGGGCCCGGCTGGGCCAGCTGTACGGTCTCCACGCCGCCGGTGCGCTCCAGATAGCCGCCGAGCAGCGCGCCGGCCGCACCGGAGACCACGGTGAGCGCCAGAGCCCCCGCGACGAGCGTGCGCCGGCTCCGCGACCGCCGCCGGGCGTCGGGTGACGTCGGTATCCCCTCGTCCATGGTCTCCTCGCGGGCTCGCCGCGGCCCGTGCACGGGCGGGCTCGCGGAAGGTCGGCTCCCTGCCCGGAGCGGTGTCACGGGCATGGCTGGCTCACAGGATTCAACCAGGTTCGCGAGGCGCCGCGCAGGGTCGTTCAGCAGGTGGGCAGCGCCCGGCCGACGGGGCCCGGTCAGCGGGGTGCGCGGGAGGAGCGGGACGGGGACGGGGAGGAGGGCGCGGAGGTCGCGTCGGGGACGGGTGCGGCGAGCAGGCCGGGGCCGGTCACCTCGGGGGCGGTGGTCCACGAGGTGAGGGCGAACGGTGGGTTGGTGCTCAGCGGCCGTATCAAGGGGGAGACCGCGGCCGCGCCGGCCATCACCGGTGCGGTCAGTTCGCGCAGCATCTGCTGTCCGGCGGCCGGGGAGGGCACTCCCGGCAGCAGCGGCGCGGACACCGAGGTGGGCACGGCAGGGGCGCCGCCGAACAGCGCCCCGGACGACAGCAGCGGGCTGAGCAGACGGCGACGCTGGGTGTCGGCGGCTCCGGTCGTGCCCGAGCCCGCCGTGCCGGCCGGGGCGACGCTGCCGCCGCCGGTACCGCTGCGGGCGTCGGCGGCCGGGGCGCCGGGCAGGCCTGCGGTGACCCCGCCGAGGGCGACGGCGGCCAGCGAGACCGCGCCGGCGGCGACGAACGCGAACCGCATGCTGCGGGAGGCGGAGCGGTCGGTGTCCGGACGGCCGACGGGGTGGATGCGGAAGCCGCGGCCGGCGACCGCGGCCGGGTCGTGCGGGCGGGCGGGGACGTAGCCGAACTCGAAGCGGTCGTCCCGGCTCACGCCGAAGACC
This sequence comes from Streptomyces fuscichromogenes, assembly GCF_014645815.1. Lineage (GTDB taxonomy): Bacteria > Actinomycetota > Actinomycetes > Streptomycetales > Streptomycetaceae > Streptomyces > Streptomyces fuscichromogenes. Next base: position 108,682 of record NZ_BMML01000024.1, read on the forward strand.
CCGCTGTCGGATCCGTGTCCCGAGGGGTCTCCCCCGGCGAACGGCGAGCCACCGCCGTCCGGGTCACCACCCGCGGGCAGCCCCTGGAGACGGGCCAGGAAGCTTTCCGAGGGCGGGGGCGGGGCGGCCGCCGCGAAGACGCTCTTCAGCGCGCGCTGCGCCTCCGCCTCGGCCTTGCACCGGGCGCAGGTCGCCAGGTGGGCCAGGACGCGCTCACGCGTCTCGTGACCGAGCTCTCCGTCCACCAGAGCGGAGAGCCGGTCTCCCAGGTGCTGCTCGGCCAGCTGTCGCTCGGCCGGTTTCGGTCGTGATCCACTCACGCGGTCGCGCCCCCTCCTCCCAGTGCGGGAACACGGGGCACGAAGGAACGGCGCTCGGCCTTGCGGGCCTCCGGGGAGCGGTGCGCGAGGGCCTTGCGCAGCTGGGAGCGGCCGCGGTGGATACGGGAGCGGACGGTGCCGAGCTTGACGCCGAGGGTCGCGGCGATCTCCTCGTACGACAGTCCCTCGATGTCGCAGAGCACCACGGCGGCGCGGAACTCGGGCGCCAGGGTGTCCAGGGCCTGCTGGACGTCGGCGTCGAAGTGCGCGTCGTTGAAGGCCTGCGAGGGGGTGGGCTCGCGGCTGGGCAGGCGCTCGGCCGCGTCGTCGCCGAGGGCGTCGAAGCGGATGCGCTGCTTGCGGCGGACCATGTCGAGGAACAGGTTGGTGGTGATGCGGTGCAGCCAGCCCTCGAAGGTGCCCGGGGAGTAGGTCGACAGGGAACGGAAGACGCGGACGAAGACCTCCTGGGTGAGGTCCTCGGCATCGTGCTGGTTACCGGTGAGACGGTAGGCCAGGCGGTAGACGCGGCCGCTGTGCGTGCTGACGATCTCCTCCCACGTGGGCGGAGTCCATGCCTGCCCGTCCACGTCGGTGGAGAAGGTCGCGGTCCGGTCCTCGCCCGTGGCGAGGACGTCGGCGTGGCTCGGGTCAGCAACGGTGTCGTTCACGGATTTCGGCCTGCCTGCCGATCCGAGAAAGCGCCGTAGCACTCCTCCCCGGTCCTCAGGCGCGGCCGCACCTCCCCTGTCGGCTCTGGTGGTGTCCAGTGGAGCCCCTACCATAACCACCTCGCCCGTTAGCACCGGATAAGCGGTTTTACGAGAATTTGATCTCTGCTGATACTGCTCACGCGGCCGCAACAGCAGGTGACCGACCGCCGTCTCGTCATCGTGATCCATTCGTGTCCCCCCGTGTCGTCCCACACCCCTCTAAACGCCCGGTCCCATCTGCGGGTTCCCGGTGCCAACGGATACAGTCACGCCCAGGCAACCGCGGGGACAGGAGAGGGTCATTACCGGCAACCGGCAGACGAGCTGGGCGTTCGCCGACGCCTTTGTCGCCGAGGACGAAGCACTGCGCTGGGCCCGCGACCGGGCCCGCGAGGCAGGGCTGCGCTCGGTGTCGCCCGGCGCGGGCGCCGCGCTGCGCATGCTCGCCGCCTCCGTGGACGCCAAGGCGGTCGCCGAGATCGGCACCGGGTGCGGGGTCTCCGGGATGTATCTGCTGCACGGCATGCGCCCGGACGGCGTGCTGACCACCGTGGATCCCGAGCCGGATCACCAGCAGTTCGCCCGGCAGGCCTTCCGCGCCTGCGGCTTCGCCAGCAACCGGGCCCGCTTCATCCCCGGCCGCGCCCTCGACGTGCTGCCCCGTCTCGCCGACGCCGGCTACGACCTGGTCTTCTGCGACGGTGACCGGCAGGAGTACTCCGACTATCTCGCTGAATCGTTGCGCCTGCTGCGCCCCGGTGGCCTGGTGGTCTTCGAGGGCGTCTTCGCCAACGGCCGCACCGTCGACTCGGGGCCGCAGCCGACCGAGGTGCTGCGGCTGCGCGAACTGCTGCGCACGGTCCGGGAGAGCCCGGAGCTGGTGCCCTCGCTGCTGCCGGTGGGCGACGGGCTGCTGTGCGCGGTCAAGCGCTAGCTGTCGCGGGCCGGGGCCGGGCCCTCGCGGGCAGGAGCCGCGCCCTCGTGGAGAGGTGTCCGGGAGACGGCAGCGCCCCGGCACCGCTCAGGGTGCCGGGGCCGCCGAAAGGGTATGGTCGCTGACGCCTCAGCCGACGACGTTCTTGAGGGCGTCGGCAAGCGCCGCGGCCTCGTCAGGGGTCAGCTCGACGACGAGCCGACCGCCGCCTTCGAGCGGAACGCGCATGACGATGCCCCGCCCCTCCTTGGTCACCTCGAGCGGGCCATCACCCGTCCGCGGCTTCATGGCCGCCATGCTCGTTCCCCTTCCTGAAAACAGCTCATCGTCTACCGACGGCCCTGGAGGGCACGCGTGATCCTCACGGGGACACGCGACACCGGCATCGAACACATTGCTTCCAGGCCATTATCCCGCATCTCAGGACCCGATGACCAACATCAGTCGGCATCGCTTGGGCAACGCACGCGAGCAAAACCACTCAATTCGGCGATGTGGCTGCGATACTTCGCCACCGCGCGTGCTTACGCCGACCGAGTCGGCTCCGGATTTCTTTGACGCAGGTCACACGCCGGGTCCGGTCGCCCGACGGCGATCTCCGCCATGCTGTCCTTCGGACAGCTACGTACTGAGCGGTACGTCAGCCGCGAGGGCAGAGACGACGGAGGGGACGCACCATGACCGACACCGTGCGCTACGAGGTGAGCGACGGGCTCGCGACGATCACGCTGAACCGCCCCGAGGCGATGAACGCGCTGAACATCGCGACGAAGGTGGCCCTTCGGGAGGTCACGCAGGAAGCGGCGGCGGACACCGCCGTCCGGGCGATCCTGCTGACCGCCGCCGGGGACCGGGCGTTCTGCGTGGGCCAGGACCTCAAGGAGCACATCACGCTGCTCGCGTCCGACCGGGAGACCGGGGCGGGGCAGACGATGACGACGGTCCGGGAGCACTACAACCCGATCGTGCGGGCGCTGGTGTCGGCGCCGAAGCCGGTTGTCGCCGCCGTGAACGGGGTGGCGGCCGGCGCCGGTCTCGGGTTCGCGCTCGCCGCGGACTACCGGGTGGTCGCCGACACGGCCGCTTTCAACACGTCGTTCGCGGGGGTGGCGCTGACCGCGGACTCGGGCGTCTCCTGGACGCTGCCTCGGGTGGTGGGACCCGGGCGCGCCGCTGACCTGCTGCTCTTCCCGCGGAGCATCAGTGCGCAGGACGCGTACGAGTGGGGCATCGCCAACAAGGTCGTGCCGGCGGCGGAGCTGCGGGCCGAGGCCGAGAAGGTGGCCCGGGTGCTGGCCGACGGGCCGACGGTTGCCTATGCGGCGCTGAAGGAGGCGGTGGCCTACGGGCTCACGCACTCCCTCGACGAGACGCTGGACAAGGAGGACGAGCTGCAGGCTCGGGCCGGGGCCTCCGAGGATCACGGGATCGCCGTGCAGGCTTTCGTGAACAAGGAGAAGCCGAAGTACCTGGGGCGGTGACGCGCCGCGGGGAACTGCGGGTGCGTTGTGGCCGGTCGCGCAGTTCCCCGCGCCCCTAGAGGGCGCTTCTCGACACGCATGTTTCCAAGTGGTCGTTCACCAGACCGCAGGCCTGCATCAGGGCGTATGCCGTCGTGGGGCCGACGAAGCGCAGACCGCGCTTCTTCAGGGCCTTGGACAGGGCCGTCGACTCCGCTGTCACCGGCGGGACGTCGGCGAGGGTCTTCGGGACCGGATACGTGCCCGGCTCCGGGGCGTACGACCAGATCAGCTGGTCCAGCTCGCCCGGGGCCCAGTCCGCGAGGACCCGCGCGTTGGCCGTCGTGGCGTCGATCTTCGCCCTGTTGCGGATGATGCCGGGGTCGGCCAGCAGGCGTTCACGGTCCTCGTCCGTGAACGCGGCCACCTTCTCGATACGGAAGCCGGCGAAGGCGGCCCGGAAGCCGGTGCGGCGGCGCAGGATCGTGATCCAGGAGAGGCCGGACTGGAAGGCCTCCAGGGTCAGACGCTCGTAGAGGGCGTCGTCGCCGTGGACCGGGCGGCCCCACTCCTCGTCGTGGTACGACACGTAGTCCTCGGTGGACAGCGCCCAGGGGCAGCGCAGCCGGCCGTCCGGCCCGGCCAGCGCCGCCCCCTCGACGACGTCGGGCGTCTCGGTCACGGCCGGTCCTCCGGCTCGGGCCTGGCCGGCGCGGTGTGCGGGGCGTGCGGCGCGGCCTGGGCGCCGGCCAGCGCGGACTCCAGGTCGGTGATGCGGGCGTCGCGCTCCGCGAGCTCGGCGCCGAGGCGGCTGAGCGCGTCGTCGACGTCCGCCATGCGGTAGCCGCGCGGGACCTGCGGGAAGCGGAGGCTCTCCACGTCCGCGCGGTTCACCGGGCGGTCCGGGGGCAGCGGGTCCTGGAGCCGCTCGGGCGCCACCTCGGGCAGCGGTCCGCTCTCGCCGCCGCTCACCACGGAGAGGGTGACCGCGGCGACCACGATCGCGAGCGCGACGACCAGGAACAGGAACATAACCATCGCGGTGGGCCCCCAGGCTCGATGAAGCTCGGTGCAGCAGCACTCGTCGTGCTCAGTGTGCTCGGTGTCGAATGTGTCTGCGTCCGATCGTGCCATGCGCGTCCGACAGTTAGGGTCGCAGGCGGTCTTACCGAGGGAATTACTACGAGAGGTCACAGGCGATGCTCAGGCTGGGCAGGCGGGAATTCGCGCCGGACGAACCGGTGATCATGGCCATCGTGAACCGGACGCCGGACTCCTTCTACGACCAGGGAGCCACGTTCCGCGACGAGCCCGCCCTCGCGCGCGTGGAGCAGGCGGTCGCCGAAGGAGCGGCGATCATCGACATCGGCGGGGTGAAGGCCGGGCCCGGCGAGGAGGTCACCGCCGAGGAGGAGGCGCGGCGCGTCCTCGGGTTCGTCTCGGAGGTGCGCAGGCGTTTCCCGGACGTCGTGATCAGCGTGGACACCTGGCGGGCGACAGTCGGGGAGGCCGCCTGCGAGGCCGGGGCGGATCTGCTGAACGACGCGTGGGGCGGGGTCGACCCGGGGCTGGCGGAGGTCGCGGCGCGGTACCGGGTGGGGCTGGTGTGCACCCATGCGGGCGGGGCCGAGCCCCGGACGCGGCCGCACCGGGTGACGTACGACGATGTGGTCGCCGACATTCTGCGGGTGACCCTGGGGCTGGCCGAGCGGGCCGTCGCGCTGGGGGTGCCTCGGGAGTCGGTGCTGATCGATCCCGGGCACGACTTCGGCAAGAACACCCGGCACAGCCTGGAGGCGACGCGGCGGCTCGGGGAGATGGTCGAGACGGGGTGGCCGGTGCTGGTCTCCCTGTCCAACAAGGACTTCGTGGGCGAGACCCTGGACCGGCCGCTGAAGGAACGGGTGATCGGGACGCTGGCGACGACGGCGGTGTCGGCCTGGCTGGGGGCGCAGGTGTACCGGGTCCATGAGGTCGCCGAGACGCGGCAGGTACTGGACATGGTGGCGTCGATCGCCGGGCACCGGCCTCCGGCGGTGGCCCGGCGGGGGCTGGCGTAGCACCCCGGGGGCTCCGCCCCCGGACCCCCGACTCCCTCGCCCACCCACCACCCGACTCGGTCAGCCGAAAGGCGCACGGCGCACGGACCGCCCCGGTCAGTCGAGAAGTGCATGGATCGGATCGGCAGGACGGGAGCCGGAAAGTGTGCGGACCGGCTCGGTGGGTCGAGGAGTGCATGGGCCGGCCCGGTCGGGCGGGCGCGGTCACAGGAGCCCTCGACCCCCGCCTCTCGGCAGAGCGAGTTGGGTGGGCGGGCGGGAAACTGCCGGTCCTAGCGGGCCGCTTCCTTCGAGACCAGGCCCACGGCCTCCTCCACGTCGTCCGTGACGTGGAAGAGCAGGAGGTCCTTCTCGGCCGCCTTGCCCTGGGCGACCAGCGTGTTGTGCAGCCAGTCGACCAGGCCGCCCCAGTACGCGCTGCCGAACAGGACGATCGGGAAGCGGGTGACCTTCTGGGTCTGGACGAGGGTGAGCGCCTCGAAGAGTTCGTCGAGGGTGCCGAGGCCGCCGGGCAGGACCACGAAGCCCTGTGCGTACTTGACGAACATCATCTTCCGCACGAAGAAGTAACGGAAGTTGAGGCCGATGTCGACGTACGGGTTGAGGCCCTGTTCGAAGGGGAGCTCGATGCCGAGGCCGACCGAGACCCCGCCCGCTTCGAGGGCGCCCTTGTTCGCCGCCTCCATGGCGCCGGGCCCGCCGCCCGTGATGACCGCCCAGCCGGCCTCCACCAGGCCGCGGCCCAGCTTCACGCCGGCGTCGTACTCGGCCGAGTCGACCGGCGTCCGTGCGGAGCCGAACACGCTGATCGCGGGCGGCAGTTCGGCGAGCGTGCCGAAGCCCTCGATGAACTCCGACTGGATGCGCAGCACCCGCCAGGGGTCGGTGTGGACCCAGTCGGAGGGGCCGCCCGCGTCCAGGAGGCGCTGGTCCGTCGTGCTCGCGGTCACCTGGCCGCGCCGTCGGAGGACCGGTCCCAGGCGCTGCTCGTCCGGCGGCACCTTCTTCCCCTCGGGATTCCCGGTAGCCATATGTGCGCTCCCTCCGCTTGCAGGTGTATCCGCCCCAGCGTAGATCCGCGTGGGTTACAGGCGCGGGACGTCGGCATGTCCGGTGCGAAGCGCCGCCGTGCGGCTCAGGCGGTCAGCCAGCTGCGCAGCCGCTCCTCACCCGCCAGGATCTTTGCGGTTTCCACCCTTTCGTCCCGCTTGTGCGCCAAGTGCGGGTTGCCGGGGCCGTAGTTCACCGCGGGGACCCCGAGGGACGAGAAGCGGGAGACGTCGGTCCAGCCGTACTTGGGCATCGGCGTGCCGCCGACCGCCTCGATGAAGGCGGCCGCGGCCGGGTGGGACAGGCCGGGCAGCGCGCCGGGACTGTGGTCGTCGACCACGAACTCCTCGACCCCGCAGTCGGCGAAGACCTCGCGCACGTGGGCGACGGCCTCGGCCTCGGAACGGTCGGGGGCGTACCGGAAGTTGACGGTGACCACGCACGCGTCGGGGATGACGTTGCCCGCCACCCCGCCCGCGATGCCGACCGCGTTGAGGCCCTCGCGGTACTCCAGGCCGTCGATGACCGGGTAGCGCGGTTCGTAGGCGGCGAGGCGGGCCAGGATCGGGGCGGCCGCGTGGACGGCGTTGGCGCCCATCCAGGAGCGCGCCGAGTGGGCCCGCTCCCCGGAGGTCTTCAGCAGGACCCGCAGGGTGCCCTGGCAGCCGCCCTCGACCTCGCCGTTCGACGGCTCCAGCAGGACCGCGAAGTCGCCCGCCAGCCACTCGGGACGGGCCTCGGCGATGTGCTTGAGGCCGTTGAGGTCGGCGGCGACCTCCTCGTTGTCGTAGAAGACGAAGGTCAGGTCGCGGTTGGGGGCCGGGACGGTGGCCGCGATGCGCAGCTGCACCGCGACGCCCGACTTCATGTCACAGGTGCCGCAGCCCCACAGCACACCGTCCTCGTCGAGGCGGGAGGGCACGTTCTCCGCGATGGGGACGGTGTCGATGTGGCCGGCCAGGATCACGCGCTCGGGGCGGCCGAGGTCGGTCCGGGCGATCACGTTGTTGCCGTACCGGTCGACCGTCAGGTGCGGCAGGGCGCGCAGCGCGCTCTCGATCGCGTCCGCGAGCGGCTTCTCGGTGCCGCTCTCGGAGGGGAGGTCGACGAGCCGCGCGGTGAGCGCGGCGGCGTCCAGCGTGAGGTCAATCGAGGTGTCGGCCATGCGCTCGACCCTAGCGCGCGCCATCCCGCGGTCGGGTTCACAGGCTTGTGGACCCGGGGGTGATCGACTCGTACTCTCCAGTATGTTGTACGCGTGCCAGAGCCGTCCCCCATCCGCCCCAAGCGTCGCGGCCGCATCCTGCGTTTCGTGTCGGGCTTGGTCATCCTGTGCGCCGTCGCGGCCTACCTCGTCGTCCAGTACGTCACCGGCGGCGGTGGCGCCGAGGGCTGCAAGGTCGTCTCGGGCAGAGACGACGGCGAGTCGTACGAGTTCACGCCCCAGCAGGCGGTGAACGCGGCGACGATCGCCGCCGTCGGTACCGGCCGCGGCATGTCCGAGCGGGCGGTGGCCATCGCCCTGGCCACCGCGATCCAGGAGTCGGGGCTGCTCAACATCGAGCACGGCGACCGGGACTCGCTGGGCCTGTTCCAGCAGCGGTCCTCGCAGGGCTGGGGCACCCCGAAGCAGATCCTGGACCCGGCGTACGCGGCGGGCATGTTCTACGCCCACCTGGCCAAGGTGCCGCACTACGAGACCCTGCCGCTGACGGTGGCCGCGCAGCGCGTGCAGCGCAGCGGCTACCCGGAGGCGTACGCCAAGCACGAGACCGACGCCACACTGCTCGCGGCGGCCCTGACCGGGCAGGCGGCGGCCACGCTGACCTGCGACGGGCGTCCGGCCGCCACCACCGCGGGCACGGGCACGCAGGCGGCCACGACGGTGACGGGCACCGGTACGGACGCGGTACGGACCGCGCTCGTACGGGACTTCGGGCGGGACGCGGTCGAGGAGGCCGCCGCGGAGGTGAGCGGCTCGTCCGCGAGCTCGCCGGCACCGACGCCGAGCGTGACCGCCACGGCACACGGGCGGACCGTGACGGTGCCGGTGCCGGAGGGGAAGAAGAAGGACAAGTCGGGCCGCACCGAGAGCGAGCGGGGCTGGCAGCTGGCGCACTGGGCGGTGGCCAACTCGTCGGCGCTGCACATCCAGCGGGTGTCGTACGCGGGCCGGGAGTGGGCCGCCGGGAGCACGGACAGCCAGTGGGAGACGGCGTCCGGCACGCAGAGCACGGGCGGGGCGGAGAAGTCCGCGGGCTCGGTACGGATCGTGACCGGGCAGTAGTTCGGAGGTTCCCTCCGGCGGGTCAGCCGGGGCGCGACGCATCCGTGCCGTGCGCAGGTTTTCGCACGGCCGCTCGCGCATGCGGGAAATCCCTTGGGGGCACCGGGCCGTAAGGATTCTGCGGGAGCTTCGGCAGGGCACCGTTCGCCCGCTTTTCTCCACACCCGATAATGCGATGCGTTATCAATTCTTTACCTTGCGTCTCCGCAACCTTCGCGGGCTTCGAGCGGTAGTCACGGCGATCACGTTCCCTCCCGTCGAATGGAGCATCATGTCCCTCCCTCTGACCCGCCGGATCGCCCGTGCCGCGCTGCTCGTCGCAGCGGGAGCGGCTGCCGGGGTCGGTGCGGCCGGCTCCGCCGGCGCGGCCCCGACTCTGCCGGCCACCCCGAACCTGGGCGGTCTGACCGCGCTGGACGGGGCGACCGTCGGCCATACCGCCGAGGGTGCGGCGCAGAACGTCACCGGGGTGGTCGGCCACACCGGCGGCAAGGCGGTCAAGAAGGCGACGCCGGCGGTGCAGCGCACCGCGGGCGAGGCGGCGGGCTCCGCCGGTGGGCTGCTGGGTGACACGGCGTCCACCGCGACGAAGGGCGGGCTGCCGACGGAGGGGCTCGCCAAGGGTGGGCTGCCGGTCAAGGGGCTGCCGCTGGGGTGAGTCGCCCAGCCGCCGCTCGGAAGGGACCCGGGGTTCTCCCCGGGTCCCTTCCGTTGTGCTTCGGCTGCGGGCCGGTGGGGGCTGGTCGCGCAGTTCCCCGCGCCCCTTGCGGGGCGCTTCGCGGGGCCCTACGAAAGCCGCTGCACCGCCGCCCGGACGCGTTCGTCCGTCGCCGTCAGGGCGACGCGTACGAAGTTCTGGCCGGCCTCGCCGTAGAAGTCGCCGGGGGCCACCAGGATGCCCAGGTCCGCCAGGTGGGACACCGTCTGCCAGCAGGACTCGCCCCTGGTCGCCCACAGGTAGAGGCTCGCCTCGCTGTGTTCGATGCGGAAGCCGTGGCCGAGGAGGGCCTCGCGCAGCAGGCCCCGGCGGGCGGCGTAGCGCTCCCGCTGCTCGTGGACATGGGTGTCGTCGGACAGGGCCGCCACCACCGCCGCCTGGGTCGGGGCCGACGTCATCATGCCGCCGTGCTTGCGGATCTCCAGGAGGGGGCCGAGGACCGCCGGGTCACCGGCCAGGAAGGCCGCGCGGTAGCCGGCGAGGTTGGAGCGCTTGGAGAGGGAGTGGACGGCGACGATGCCGTCGTACGAGCCGCCGTTGACGTCCGGGTGCAGGACCGAGACCGGGTCGGCCTCCCAGCCCAGTTCGAGGTAGCACTCGTCGGAGAAGAGCAGCACGCCGTGCGCGCGGGCCCAGGCGACGATCTCCGTGAGCTCCTGCCGGGACAGGACCTTGCCCGTCGGGTTGGACGGGGAGTTGAGCCAGAGCAGCTTCAGGCCGGCCGGGTCGAGGTCGCGCGGGTCGTCGTAGACCTCGTACCCGGCGCGGGCGAGGCGGGCGCCGACCTCGTAGGTGGGGTACGCGAGGCGCGGGTGGGCCACCCTGTCGCCGGGGCCGAGACCCAGCTGGGTGGGGAGCCAGGCGACGAGTTCCTTGGAGCCGACGATCGGCAGCACATGGCGGTGGGTGACGTCGCGGGCGCCGAGGCGGCGGGTGAGCCAGCCGGTGATCGCGTCGCGCAGCGCCGGGGTGCCCCAGACCGTGGGGTAGCCGGGCGAGTCGGCCGCGTCGATCAGGGCCTTCTGGATCAGGTCGGGGACCGGGTCCACCGGGGTGCCGACCGACAGGTCGACGATGCCGTCCGGGTGTGCCGCAGCCGTCTTCTTGTACGGTTCCAGCTTGTCCCAGGGGAAGGTGGGCAGACGGTCGGAGACTGCGGACACGGTTCCTTGCTCACTTTCTTCGGTACGACCGGTACGACTGGTACGTCCGGTGCATCCGGTACGGCAAACGCCTCGGTCCCGCAGGCGCTGATCGGGCGTGATCAGGCCGTACGGGACCGAGGCGGCACGGTCTTGCGGCGGGGCCGCGCCGGTGCGGGTGTTACTCGGCCTCGGCCTGCGGGGGCAGCGCGGCGATGAAGGGGTGGTCGCGCTCGATGAGACCCAGCTTGCTGGCGCCGCCCGGGGAGCCGAGGTCGTCGAAGAACTCGACGTTGGCCTTGTAGTAGTCCTTCCACTCCTCCGGAGTGTCGTCCTCGTAGAAGATCGCCTCGACCGGGCAGACCGGCTCACAGGCGCCACAGTCGACGCATTCGTCCGGGTGGATGTACAAGGACCGCTGGCCCTCGTAGATGCAGTCGACCGGGCACTCCTCGATGCACGCCTTGTCCTTCACGTCGACACAAGGCTGCGCGATGACGTAGGTCACGCTGTCGTTCCTCCTCGATTGGGCGCCGGCGGGCCTCCGTAGGCTCCGCCGCCTGGCGCGCGGGAGCGCGGCGTCGTCGATGCCCGCCCCTAGTATCTCCGTTCCGGGGCATGATCCGAACAGGAGGGGTGAACTGACCAGTGGAAATCTCTGCCACAGGACGCTTCGAGGTCCGTATCACCGCTGCTGACGTGGGCAAACGGGTCTCTGTGCGCCGTTTGACCGGAAATGGCGTCACCACGGAGAAGTTCACCGACACGGTGGGTGTTCTCACATCATGGGACGACGACGGCATGCTGACGATCACCCGGCGGGACGGGGAGACAGTCCGGATGGCGGAGTCCGCACTGGTGGCGGCGAAGGTGGTGCCGGCCGCTCCGGCCCGCCGCCGGGGACCCGCGGCGACCTACCGGGAACTCGCGCGTGTCGCCGCGCGCGGCTGGCGGCCGGTGGAGAGCGAGCCGCTCGGCGAGTGGGAGCTGCGGGCCGCCGCGGGGTTCACGCGGCGGGCCAACAGCGTGCTGCCGCTCGGTGATCCCGGGCTGCCGCTGGACGCGGCGCTGGCGGCGGTACGGCGGTGGTACGGCGAGCGGGGGCTGCCCGCGTACGTGCAGACCGCGACCGGCGCCGAGGGCACCCAGGAGCTGCTCTGCGCGGAGCTGGAGCGGCGCGGCTGGGTGCGCGAGGTGAGCGCCGAGCTGTGGACCGGGGCGCTGGCGCCGGTGGCGGACCGGGCCGAGGGAGCCGGTGTGCTGCTCTCCCGGGAGGCCGGCGAGAACTGGCTGGCGCGGTACCAGCGCAAGGGCGTGAGCGAGGTGGCGGCGAAGGTGCTGGGAGGGGGGTCCCAACGCTCGGGCGAAGCCGAGAGCGGGGCAGGGCCGTCCGTGTGGTTCGCGACCGTGCCCGCCGACCCCGGCGAGGCCTCCGGAGCCGTCCCCGCGGCCATCGGGCGGCTGGTGGTGGACGGACGCTGGGCCGGGTTCGCCGCCGTGGAGGTGGATCCGGGGCTACGGCGGCGGGGGCTGGCCACCGAGGTCATGGCCGCGCTCGCGCGCCGGGCGCTGGCGGAGGGCGCGTCGGCGGCCTGGCTCCAGGTGGAGACGGACAACGAGGGGGCGCGGGCGCTGTACGGGCGGCTGGGCTTCACGGCGCATCACACGTACCACCACTACCGGGCGCCGGAGGCGGACGGCTCCTGAATCCCGGAGACGAGACGGTACCGATCATTCCGAAGGGGCACGAGAGAGCTATGGCTTCCGGTCAGCCGCATCCCCAGCCGCGTCCGCCGTCGTCGGGACGGGCCGCCGAGGTACGACGGCGGTTCGCCGAGGAGGTGCGGTCCGAGCAGCCCGATCTGGCGACGTTGTGTCTGCTGCTGGGCGCGGCGGCCGACGGGTCGCTGGACGAGGCCGGGATCGACGCGGCGCAGATGGAACTGGACCGGCTGGCCGGGCAGCTCCCGTACCGGCCGGGCGGGCCGCACGCCTGGGCCACGGCGGCGCACCGGGTGCTGGGCGAGCGGTTCGGTTTCCGGGGCACCGCTCCCGACTACCAGCGGCTGGAGTCCTCGCTGCTGCACGAGGTGCTGCGGTGGCGGCGCGGGCTGCCGATCCTGCTGTCCGTGGTGTGGCTGGAGGTCACCCGGCGGGCCGGGGCGCCGGTGTACGGGGTCGCGCTGCCGGGGCACTTCGTGGTGGGGTTCGGGGCCGCCGAGGAGCAGGTGCTGGCCGATCCGTTCGACGGCGGGCGGGTGCTGACCGGGACGGACGCGGAGCTGCTGGTGGCGGGGGCGGCGGGGGTGCCGCTGGAGCCGGGGATGCTGGAGCCGGCCGGCGCCCTGGATGTCGTACGGCGGATCCTGAACAACGTGCGGGCGTGGGCCGCGGCCCGTCCCGAGCGGTCGGAGGTGGGCCTGTGGGGGGTGGACCTCTCGCTGCTGATGCCGTCGCATCCGGCGCGACTGCGGTACGAGCGGGCGCGGTTGCTGGTGGAGCGGGGCGAATTCGTGGACGGGGCGGAGGAGTTGGAGGAGTACGCGGGGTTGATCGACGTGGTCGACGAGGGGGCGGCGGAGAAGGTGCGCGGGGAGGCGCGGGCGGCGCGGGCTCGTCTCAACTGAGCCGGATCGGGGGCCTGTTCGCCTTCGCCGTAAGGGCGGGTGCGCTCGCGGGTGCGGGCGCGGGCGCGGGCACGAGTGAGAGCGCGAGTGCGGGCGCGGGCGCGAGTGAGAGCGCGGGCGCGAGTGCGGGCGCGAGTGCGGGCGCGAGTGCGGGCGCGTGGGGGCTGGACGCGCAGTTCCCCGCGCCCCTTGGCAGGCCGCTCCGCCCGGCGCCGACACGGCACCGCTCCCTCGCCGACCGCCGCCGAGCCGCCGGTGTCCGGTCGGCCGCGACCCGTGAACCGGCCTACAGCCAGCCCTTCTCCCGCGCGATCCGGACCGCTTCCGCTCTGTTGCGCACCGCCAGTTTCTGGATGGCCGTCGAGAGGTAGTTCCGCACCGTCCCCTGGGAGAGGTGCAGCGCGGCTGCCAGTTCCGCGTTGGTCGAGCCGTCGGCCGCCGCGCGCAGGACCTCCCGCTCGCGGTCGGTCAGGGGGTTGGCGCCCTCGGCGAGGGCCGCTGCCGCCAGCGTGGGGTCGATGACCCGTTCGCCGGCGAGGACCTTGCGGACCGCCTCGGCGAGCTGGGCGGCGGGGGCGTCCTTGACGAGGAACGCGTCGGCGCCCGCCTCCATCGCGCTGCGGAGGTAGCCGGGGCGGCCGAACGTGGTGAGGACGACCAGCTTCACCGCCGGCAGCGCCTTGTGGAGCCGGGCCGCCGCCTCGATGCCCGTGCAGCCCGGCATCTCGATGTCGAGCAGGGCGACGTCGATGTCGTGCTGCCGGGCCGTCGGCAGCACCTCGTCGCCGCGGGCGACCTGGGCCACGACCTCGATGTCGTCCTCCAGGCCCAGCAGGGCGGCCAGTGCCTCACGGACCATCGACTGGTCCTCGGCGAGGAGGACCTTGATCGTGCTGCTCATGCACCGGATCCTACGGCCACGCCGGCGGCCAGCGGGACCCGGGCGACCAGCTGGAAGCCGTGCTTCAGACGGCCCGCCTCCAGCGTGCCGCCCGCCTTCTCCAGCCGCTCGGTGAGCCCGGTGAGGCCGTTGCCCGGACCCTTGCCGGAGCCGCCCGAACCGTCGTCCTCGACGGCGAGTTCGAGGACCGGGCCGTCCAGGGTCTGGCGGCGCAGCAGTTCGACCGTGCAGCGGGTCGCGCCACTGTGCCGGACGACGTTGGTGACGGCCTCCCGCAACGCCCACGCGAGGGCGGCCTCGCCGTCCTCGGGTACGTCGGTGAGGTCGGGGTCGGCGGGGACCTCGGCGGTGACCGCGGCCGCGGTCAGGGCGACCTGGGCGCCCGCGAGTTCGGCGGCGAGCCGGGGCCGCCGGTAGCCGGTGACCGCCTCGCGGACGTCCACCAGGGCCTGCCGGCTGACCTGTTCGATGTCGGAGACCTGCTGGGCCGCCTTGGCGGGGTGGTCGGGGAGCATCCGGCCGGCCAGCTCGCTCTTCAGGGTGATCAGGGAGAGCGAATGTCCCAGCAGGTCGTGCAGGTCCCGGGCGAGGCGCAACCGCTCCTCGTTGGCGGCCAGTTGGGCGACAGTGGCACGGGCCTTGCGCAACTCCACGGTGGTGGCGACGAGTTGTCGGATGCCGGTCATGGAGTAGCCGACCAGGAGCACCACCAGGAACAGGCCCCAGGCCTCGTCCAGGTCGTGGGCGTGCCAGCCGGCCAGCATCATCGCGGCGGTGGTGGCCGGGATCGTCCAGTAGGCGACGCGGAGCGGGAAGGTGACCCCGCACATCACGGAGACGTACACGAACAGGCCGAGCCAGGAGCCGCCGAGGCTGAAGGCGAGGACGACCGCGAGTACCCACTGCACGGCGACCGCGGCGCTGACGATCCCGCCGCGGAACGTCCGGCCCATCTGGCGGAAGACGATGGTCAGGTAGATCGTGACGAAGGCCGCCAGGCCGGCCCAGCCGGCCACCGTGGCACCCAGGGTGTGGTGCCCGGCGGCCAGGTCGCTCACCGGGGAGGCCAGGAAGACCAGCCACGGCAGGACCCACACCAGCTTGCGCATCGCCTCGCCCCGGCTGCGGGGCGGCTGGCCGATACGCACCAGCCGGTCCGCGCGGGCTTCCTCGTCGGGCCGCAGGTCTTCCGTCATCGTGCTCACGCCTTCAGCGTGTCCTTCCGGTACAGCCAGGCCGCGCCGCCGACGAAGAGGGCGAAGAAGACGACGAGGATGGCGATGTCCTGGGCTTTCGGGGCCTGGCTCTGCTCGATGGCCCGTCCCAGTGCAGCGTACGCGTGCGTGGGCAGCCACTTCGCGATGTCCTGGAGCCAGGTCGGGAAGGAGGAGGACGGCCACCACAGGCCGCCGAGGATCGACAGGCCGAAGTAGGTGATCATCGTGATCGGGCGGACCGCGTCCCCGGAGGCGAGATAGCCGATGGCCACGCCGAGCGCGGCGAAGACCAGGCTGCCGGCCCAGATCGCGCCGGTGAGGGCCAACCACTGCCAGGCGTCGAGGCGTACGTGCTTCACGGACGCGGCGATCAGGAAGACGACCACGATGGACGGCAGGCTGACCACGGCGGCGCTGGCGGTCTTGGCGAGGACGTAGCCGCGGCCGGGCAGGGTGGTCAGCCGCAGCTGCCGTACCCAGCCGCTCTCGCGCTCCTTGGCGATGCGCTCGCTGTTGCCCATCAGCACGGCGGTGAGGGCGCCGAAGGAGGCCATGGACACCATGACGTAGGCGGCGACGGAGAGGCCGGAGTTGTCGACGGTCTCGCCGGTGCCGCCCTGGCTGGCGACCAGCAGGAAGATGATCGAGGGGTAGATCACCGAGAAGAACAGGAACTTGCGGTTGCGCAGGGCGCGGGCGAGCTCCAGCTTGATCAGGGCGTTCATGACTGCGGGGCCTCCTTGGCCTCTTCGGCCTCCGTGATGGCGACGAACGCCTGCTCCAGGCCGAGCCCGGCGACTTCGAGGTTGCGGGGGTAGACGCCCAGGCCGTAGAGCGCGTGGACGGTGGCGTCGGCGTCGGAGGACTGGATGCGGATCGTCTGGCCGGACACGTCCACGGCCGTCAGGAAGGGCAGCGCGCGCAGCGGCGCCTCGTCGATCTCGCCCTCCAGGTCGAAGGAGATCCTTCGCGCCCCGGCCTTCGCCTTGATCTCGGCGGCCGTCCCGTCGGCGAGCAGCCGGCCGCGGTGCAGCACCAGCACCCGGTCGGCGATGGCGTCGGCCTCCTCCAGGTAGTGCGTGGCGAACAGCACCGTCCGTCCCTGGTCGGCCTGTTCCCGCATGGTGGCCCAGAAGGCCTGGCGGGCGGAGACGTCCATGCCGGTGGTGGGCTCGTCCAGGACGATCAGGTCGCTGTCACCGGCGGTGGCGAGGGCGAAGCGGACGCGCTGGGACTGGCCGCCGGAGAGCTTGTTGACCTTGCGGTCGGCGATCTGCGAGATGCCCGCGCGGGCGAGCACGTCGGTGACCTTGTAGGGCTTCGGGTGCAGGTCGCAGGCCAGCTTGACCAGTTCCCGGACGGTGACCTCGTCCATCAGGCCGCCGCTCTGGAGCATCGCGCCCACGCGTCCGGCGACGATGGCCTCGCGCGGGTTCAGCCCGAACACGCTCACCGTGCCGGCGTCGGCCTGCTTGAGGCCGAGCAGCAGGTCGAGCGTGGTCGACTTGCCCGCGCCGTTGGGCCCGAGCAGGGCCACGGTCTCCCCCGGGTGCAGCCGCAGCGAGAGCCCGTCGACGGCCCGCACGTTCCCGTAGGTCTTGCTCACTTGGTCGAACCCGACCACCACCGGGGTTCCGGTGGCCGTCGTCGCCGCTGTCGTCGTCATGCCTCCATGCTGACGGCGAGCCCCCGACCGACGGCAGTGTCGGGCGTCCGGAGAGCCGCATGACAGATGTCATGCACAGCGCCTGACAAACGCGAAAGGGCGCCCGGTGCACACCGGACGCCCCTTCGCCACGGGTCAGCTCGGGTTGGTGTCGATGACTCCGATGCGCTGCGCCGCCGTCTTGCCCACCAGGGCCTTGCGCAGTGCGGAGGCGACGTCCTGTGGCGTGACGGCCGTCTTCTGTCCGGTGCCCCGGGTGATCAGGACGCCGTTGAAGGTGCTGCCGTACGCCTCCTTGAGCGCGCTGAGGTTGTAGGTCTCCACCAGCTTTCCGTCCACGGCCTTGAAGCCGAGGATCTTCGGCAGGGAGAGCGAGCCGAACTGGATGCTGTGCGTCGCGTCGGTCTGGATGGTGACCCGTTCCGACATCGCCGGCTGCGCGAACGCCTTCATCTCGCGGTCGACCTCCGCGTTGGAGACCGTCGGCTGCACCGTGGTCGTCGGCACGTTCACCGCGGCGGCGGTGCCGGTCTCGACCATCGTCTCGTACGCCTGCTCGACCGCCTTCGTGGAGCCGGCCGCGTCGATGCCCTTGCCGGCCTTGCCGTAGACCGCGACGGCCTTGCCGGAGGTGAACTTGATCGTGCCCTCGGTGACCGTGCCGGAGCTGGCGCCGAGGCCCTTGAGGGCCGCCTGGAGCTTCTCCTCGTCGACCGGCATGACGGGGGCGACGACCCGCTTCTGGCCGAACAGGGAGCCGATCACGGAGACCGGGTTGTAGTCGCTCTTGGCGGCCGCCTCGACGGTGTTCTGCATGTCGAACTGCAGGCCCGCCTGGTCCGGCGGCAGCGAGACGGTCTTGCCGTCGACGGACAGCTTCAGCGGCTTGTTCACCCGCGTGCCGAACGCGCCGTCGAGCTTCCTGAGGGCGTCGTCGCGGGTGCCGCCGCCGATGTCGACGCCGAGCACGGTGGTGCCCTTGGGCACGTCGGAGTGGCTCATGAGCAGCCCGGCGCCGTAGACCCCGGCGCCGGCCACCACCACGACACCGACGAGCAGCGGCAGCTTGCCGCGCTTCTTCTTGGCCTTCGCCTTGCCCTTGCCCTTGGCCTCGGCGGGGGGCGGCGAGACCGGTTCGGGCAGCTTCGGGGGCGTGTGCGGCAGCGGTCCGTCGGGGGACCCGCCCGGCGCGAACCGGGAGTTGGCGCCCGGCGGGACGACCGGGATGCCGCTGGTGACGGTGTGTCCGGAGACGTTGTCCGCCGGGGCGCCGTAGCCGGGCATGCCCGGTTCGGGGGCGAACTTCTGCGGGGTGAGGATCGCGGTGTCGTCGCTCAGGCCGCCGCCGGGGAGGCCGGGGCCGCCCGGGGCGGTGCGTGCGCCGGGGCGGGCCTGCGCGGCACGGGCACGGGGGCCACCGGGACCGCCGGGGCCACCGGGACCGCTCGGGGCGCCGAACGACTCACTGCCGTTGAAGGCCTGGCCGCCGGGGCCGCCGAACGGCTCGCCGCCGTTGACCGGCGGGACGAACGGGCCGTCGCCGGTGACCGGACCTCCGGTGGGGCCGGCCGGGCCCTGCGGGCCGCCGGGGCCGCCGGCACCGCCCGGCCCGTTGAAGCCGCTGGGGCCGCCGGGACCGGCCGGGCCGCCGCCGGGCGCGCCGGGACCACCCTGGGCGCCGTTCTGGCCGCCGTTGTCGGAGAAGTAGGGCAGGTCGTCACGCCGGGCGTCGCCGCCGCCCTTCGCGCCGCCCCGGGAGCCGCCGAGCGGACCCGCGGCGAGCGCCTCGGTCACGTCGAAGGAGCCGGTGCCGCCGCCGTGCCCGGGAGCCACCGGGCCGCCGGTCGCGCCCGTGGGCAGCCCCGCGCCGTTGGTGGCGCCGGGCCGGGGCGTGCCGGGCACGCTCATGGAGCCGACGACACCGCCGGGACGGCCGCCGCCTCGCGCACCGCCCTGGGTCGCCGGGCCGTTCGGCGTGTTGGGCGTGTTCGGCGCCGCGGCGGGCGAACCGCCGGGTGTCCCGTTGCCGTTGGCGGCGCCGCCGCGCGGACCGCCCTTGGCCGGGCCGGACTTGCGCGGCGCGAACCAGTCGCTGGACTTCTCCCCCGCGGCGGGCGCGGGCGCCTGCTCGGCGGCGGACGGCTCGACGGTGCCGGTGGACATGGCGGCGCCCGCCGGCATCGCGTGCGAGCCCGTCTCCTCACCCGTGCCGCCCAGGCCGGGCACACCGGCCACGCCCGCGGCACCGCCCTCGACGTCGGCGACGGGAGTGCGGACGACCACGGGGGGAATCGGCCGGGAACCGGGGATGTTGATCCGGATCCGGGTCGTCAGCGTGGTCTCGGTCTTGCGTTCCTCCGGCTGGGCGGCCGAACGGGCCGCGTCCGTACCGTCGTCGGAAGCCATGGGGGTCCCGTACGGCGGCGTGCCCGAGGGGTATGCGGATCCTCCGCGCCCGTTGGGCCCGGAGGACGGAGTGTCAGTTTCACGACTCAAGGCAGGTTCTCCCGGTTGGCTCCACCGCCGGTGACGACCTTGCTGGGGCGGCTCGGCGGCGCGCACCACCATACTGGCCACTTCTGACGCTTATCCCACGACCGCCGGGGAAACCCACACCGGACTCGCACGGGCGCCCCATGGCGAAGTAGTACGTCACTTGCCAAGTCGGGCACCGTCCGCGTCAGGTTGCCGCCCCAAACCCATTGTGGCGCAGATCACAGCCAGCGCCATGCCGCCGAGCAGGAAGAGGTACGAGCCGGTTCCCGCGCCGAACAGGAAGTCTCCTTCCGGCCTGCTGGCGGTGAGGAAGATGACGGCGACGACCCAGCCGAACGCGGGCGCGAGGGCCCCGGAGCGGCTCGTCATGGCCCGGGCCCCGCCGAGGAAGAGCCCGGCGGCACCGGCCAGGGCGAGCAGCAGCCCGCCCGGGAACCAGCCGGCCTGCACCAGGGCCCCGGCGGCGCCGACCACGGCTCCGAGCACGACCAGCCCGAGGAGAGCCACGGCCCGTCCGGCCGAGGGTGCTTGCAGCGGTTGCGCGAGCATCGACCCACGTCCACCGGAACTCATGACGCCTCCCCGAGGCCCGCGAAGAGATCGGTCTCGCGGGCCGCGCCCGGCTCGCCGCCGGGCAACTCGTAGTACTCCGTGGTGAACACGGGCTGCGCCAGCTCGTTGGAGAGCGCGAAGTAGCGGGCGCCGTGCGGTGCCACCTCGATCTGGGTGGCGTGGGCGGCCATCGCGGCGGTCTTCGCACCGGCGTACGCGGCGCCGTCGATCTCGGCGGTGACCCGGCGGTCGTCGACCACGCCCGGCACGTCGTCGACGGCGGCGGACTCGGCGAAGGGCAGCCCGGACAGGTCGTCCCGCAGCCGGGCGAAGGCGGCCTCGGCGACCGTGCGCGGGACGCGGTTCCAGTAGACCTTGGGGATGCGGTGGCCGGCCTCGGCGGCCAGTTCGACCGCTCTCATGGCGACGCGGTGGGCCTGGATGTGGTCCGGGTGGCCGTACCCGCCGTTGTCGTCGTAGGTGACGAGGACCTGGGGGCGGGTCTCCAGGACGACCTCGGCCAGGTGCCCGGCGGCCTCGTCGACGTCGGCCCGCCAGAAGCAGTCGGGCGCGTCGTTCTCGGGCAGGCCCATCATCCCGGAGTCGCGGTAGCGGCCGGGGCCGCCGAGCAGCCGGAAGTCGGCCACGCCGAGCTCGCGCATGGCGGCGGTGAGCTCGCCCAGCCGGTACTCGCCCAGGGCGGGGCCGGTGAGATGCCGCAGCGCGGGCGGGATGACCTCGCCGCCCTCGCCGAGGGTGCAGGTGACCAGCGTCACATGGACGCCCTGGGCCGCGTAGCGGGCCATGGTGGCGCCGTTGTTGATCGACTCGTCGTCCGGGTGCGCGTGCACGAGCAGCATCCGTCGGGCGGGCAGTTCCGTCATACCCACACCCTACGAAACGGCACCGACAGCCGTGCCACCTCCCCGCAGGGGCGTCACCCTTCCTCGTCGAGCACATGAGCGATGGCAAGCGCGATGCGCTCGATCCAGTCGATGGCGTCGTTCACGGACGCCTCGTCGATGGGGCGGCGCTGCTTGAGATCCCCGTCGATCAGGTCGGCATCGTGCGCGATCTTGTTGCGCCGCTGCGTGATCTCCAGATAGCGACTGCGAAGCGTCTTCTCGTTCAGGGAGGTGCGCCCCTGGAAGAACGTCTTGTTGATCCATCCGGCGGACAGATACCAGACCTTCCTGTCCGTGACGAGCTTGAGGACCTCGGAGATCTTTCCGGGGTGCTGGAGGGACTGGGCCGCGAGCTTGTCCCGCAGATGCTCGACCACGGCGTCGGACAGGGTGACGTCACCCTTCTGAACCGCCTCCACGGTGTGCAGCGGCAATTCATAGACACGGAGCTGGTAGGGCATGTCGGGGCTGTCCTTGGCCGCCAGCTCGGCGACCCGGCGCAGCACCTCCTCGTGCAGCCAGTGGTCGATAGCGGCGACCGCCTGCACCCAGGCCGCGCGGTAGAAGTCGTCGATGTCGATCGTCGGCGAGTTGAACGGCGTCAGCATGCGGCCCGCTTCGACCATGCGCCGGGCGTACGACAGGTTCGTCATGAACGCCTCGAACTGACGCGTCTGCGGTCTGGGAACGGCCATGGGTAACCCCCGTCGAACTCTCCGTCACGATCTCAGGGATCACGTTTCCCAAGCCCGGCCGGGTCGAGTCAAGCCGAACCCAACCAGCCCCGCACAAGGTGACCGGTTCCGGCCGCTCCGTTTCCGGATCGCGCCCCTCTGGCCTTCCTCGTACGTCAGTAGCCCAGCCAAGTGATCTGGACGACATAGACGCGTTCGCTGCGTACGACGACCTGGTAGGTGAACATGCCCCCAGCGACGTCCACATTGCCACCCTTCGGGTCGACCCCCTCGTGGGCCCGGCCATGGACGTGGCGAGTTTCTGCCGCCCTGACCAGTTCATCGGCCTTGCGTGCCACGGCGGCGAGGAAGTCTGCGGGAGCAGTACGGGCAGCTTCTTCGGCGCCGAAGGCGTACTCCCACTTCCAACTCACTCCTGAACTGCCTTCATCGCCTTGTCGAGTACCGCACTCAACTCGCGAAGCGCTTCCCACGCGAGGGCCGGATCCTCGTGTTCCAGGTGGTCCTGCGCCCAGGCGTAACGGGCGGACAGGTCCGGCCGACGGGCGATCTCGATGTCCCTGGCCCAGATCAGAACCCAGCTCTGCACCGGACTCAGAGACCGCCATTCGACAGCTTTGGCGAAGGCCTCGTCCTTCCTGGCCTGCATCTCGTCAAGACGCTCCGGAGCGACGACAGCGAGGGCCGCGCGGAGAGCATCCGGCGTCAGCCCGGGACGGGGAATCAACTCGTTTCCGTGCTCGGCCTGAGTGCTCATGACGTCCTCCAGAGGGTGCCCGGACCAGAGTATCCGGGCCGGGGACAGCGAACCGGGCACACGGGACCCAACGGATTCAGGCGGCAACGGGAGTACGGCAGTCATGGCAACGTCCTGGGGCGGGAGAGCGGAAGGCGCGGTCACAGCCGTCGCAGTTCCGGAGGGGATGACGGGCGGCCGATGACGGTGACGCCTGCGCCCGGAACGGCGGTGGCGGGGGCAGCTGGGCAGCGAGCCGGTGCGCCAGAAGAGCCGCCGGACGGCACAGGGGCGCGTCCGGCAGGTGAGCGGTCAGCGCATGCCGTACAGCCGCAGGGCTCACTTCGCGCTCCAGCCAGGCCGCGACTCCGGGAGCGAGGTGAGCGGTGTCGCAGGTCGAGAGCAGGAGGCGGGGGTCGTGGCGGTGAAGGGCGGCGAGGAGGTCCGCGGCCTGCCGGAGGAGGAGCGGGGCGGGGCATGCGGGCTGTGGGACCTCGGGGAGTGACTTCTTCCGGGCTGCCTGCCGTTTCGCGGGGGCGGCTACCGGCTCGGCTCCCGGTACCGGGGCGATCGCCGGTGCGAATTCGGCCGCCGATACCGGGGCAGTCGCCGGTACCGGGGCGGTTCCGTGTCCTGGGCGCGCCGATCGTGCGGGAGCGTGGCCGGCGGTCGGCCGACGGCTTCCCGGCTGGTTGCAGGAGATGGTGCGGGTGACGATACGGCCGCTGGAGACACGTTCGCGTTCGCGGCGCAGGTACCCGTGGGTCTCCAGCTCGCGCAGGCCGGCGGCGATGCGGGTGGCGCCCTCCTGGAAGCGGGCGGTGAGGGACTTGATGTCGACGCGGGCGCCCCTGGGCAGGGACTGGATGTGGCAGCCGAGGCCGATCGCGAGGAGGGACAGTTCCGGGTGCTGGGTGAGGTGGTTGCCGATCACCACGAAGCGCTCAGTGTGGCGGGTGTTCTCGTGAATGAGCCCGCCACCGGTGTGGAGCCGTCGATTCGGGTGGTTGTCGGCGGCAAGCCGGGACTGGGCGCGCGGAGGCGCGCTAGGGTGCTGCGTATCCATCGGGAAGCTCCTACTTCCTCGGTGGTCAGGCCCTCGCACTGGGATTGCCGTCCCGGCGGGGGCCGTCGCATGTCTGCGGTTGTGTTGGGCTGAGCGTAGGGCAGGCAAGGGGCCACGAATCCAGCGGAGTTCACGATGTTCACCCGCGCGGGTGAGAGCGGGTGAACGTGCGCGGCGGGCGGGAGGGGTGGGGCTTGGAGGGGTGCTTTTCCCGCCGTCATGGTCCTTGGAAAAGAAGGCGCCCCTGCTACCGGAGCATGGGCTATCGAGTTCCGGCGAGCTGAAGCAATCCGGCCCTCTTCAACCGCGGGCTCGGAGAGGATGTCTGCCATGCCGAAGACGACACAGTTACGCACGTACACCGTCCGAGACGGCCTGCTCGACGAGTGGGTGGAGCGGTGGCGGGAGGAGATCGTTCCGTTGCGACTGAAACTGGGGTTCGCGATCGGGCATGCCTGGACGGACCGGGAGCACAACCAGTTCATCTGGCTGATCTCGTACGACGGCCCGGAGACCTTCGCCGAGCGCAACGCGCTGTACTGGTCGTCGCCCGAGCGATCGGCCATGGGACTGAACCCGGACGACTACCTCGTTACCACGGAGGAACGCACGGTTGAGTCCGTCCGCTGATCATCCGGTCACGCGGGGTCGAGCGGCAACAGGTGCTGCCGCCGTTCCTGGCGCGTCAGGGTGCGGAAGACCCTTCCCCGGGCGGTCGCCTCCAACCGGTCGTAGTCCGGCTCGGCCTGCCACACGCGAGCCGTCCCGTCGGCCGATCCCGTGAGCAGCCGTGCGCTGTCCGGGGACCATGCCACGGAGTTCACCTTGTCCTGGTGCACAGCGACGACGGCGACCTCCTCGAAGGTGGCGGCGGACCAGACCCGTACGGTCCGGTCGTCACCGCCCGTGGCGATGCGCCGGCCATCAGGTGACCAGGCGACGGCGCGCAGCCGCCCCTCATGCCCCTTCAGCACCTCGATGCGCCGCCCCGTGGCGACGTCCCATACGGCAGCCGTCCAGTCACCGGAAGCGGTGACGATCCGCGTCTCGTCCGGCGACCAGGACGCGTCCTCCACGTAGTTGTCGTGTCCGCGCAGCACGGTGAGCTGCTGTGCCTCCACGATGTCCCAGAGTCGGCACGTACGGTCGTCCGAGCAACTGGCGAGCAGCCGTCCGCTCGGCGACCAGGCCACGCGCCCCACCCAGTCCTGATGTCCCGCGAGTTTGATCAGCTCGGTCCCGTCCGGCGCGGACAGAACAGTCACGGCGCCGTCATGGCCGCCGGTAGCGATCCGCCCGCCGTTCGGCGCCCAAGCACACCCCTCCAATACCTCTCCCTGTTTTTCGAACAGTGTGTCTCCGCGCCCGTCGACCACGCGGAACAGACCGTCGTTCGTGCCACATGCGAGCCGTTCTCCCTGCGGAGCCCAAGCCACGGTCCAGGCCCGGTCCCCCAACTCGGTCACCGGTCCGGCGGGCACGCCGGTGGCCGCGTCCCACACTCGCACGGTGCCGTCGTCCGAGGCCGTGGCGAAACGGCTGCCGTCGCCGGACCAAGCGGCCTGGTTCACCGGGCCCCGGTGCCCGTCTGCCATGACGACCTCGGCACCCCGGGGACGCAGATCCCATACTCTTCCGGTGCCGTCGGTGGAGCTGCTGGCGAGCATCGTCCCGCAAGGTGACCAAGCAACGCCCCACACGGTGTCCGCGTGGCCGCGCAGCACAGTCAGAACCTCGGCGTTCACAGCGTCGACGATCCGGACGGTGCGGTCGGACGAGGCACTGGCCAGCATCCGCCCGTCCGGCGACCAGGACAGGTTCCACACGTAGTCCGTGTGCCCTCTCAGCAACAGACGCAGGTCTCCGGTCCTGGAGTCCCAGATACGGGCGGTGCGGTCACCCGACCCGGTGGCGATCCGCCGGCCGTCAGGCGACCAGGCGATGCCCTCGACGAAGTCGGAGTGCCCGGCGAGCGTGGTGGCCGCCGTCCCCGTCGTCAGATCCCACACGATCGCGGTCTGATCGTGGGACGCGGAGGCGAGGCGATCGCCGTCCGGCGCCCAGGCCACGCCCCACACGTCCTCGGTGTGGCCGCGCAGTTCGTGCAGGAGCGATCCGGTACCGGCCTCCCACACCCGCACGGTCCGGTCCTTTGAGCTTGCCGCGATGTACCGGCCGTCCGGGGACCAAGCCACCTGTCTGTTGATGTCTTCCGCGCCGCTCAGCAGGTGGACCGTCTCCCCCGAGGCCGCGTCCCAGATCCGTACGACACGGTCACGACCGGTGGTCGCAAGCCTGGCCGAGTCCGGTGACCAGGCGACGGACTCGACCATGACGCCATCGCACGGCAACACCAGCAGCGGGCGTCCGGACCGCGCGTCGTACACCCGGCTCGTACCGTCCCTGGACGCCGTGGCCAGCATGCGCCCGTCCGGGGACCATGCGATGTGTCGCACCGAGTCCGTGTGCCCGTCGAGTCGTGAACGGAGGTGACTCGCTGCCAGTGCGGCCATCAGCCCGCGGCGAGCCGAGGCCGTGGGGGCGCACTCGCCCAGCGCGGCAAGCGAAAGCAGAAGGGAAAGTTCGGGCTCGCTTTCCGCACTCCCGACAACCTGCCGACCGATGCTGTCCGAGACCTGCCTCAAGAAGGTCAGGTCACGGCGCTGCGACGATTCGACGAGTGCGCGAGCGGGCTCCGACGCCTGGCCCGTCTCCTCCAGCGCTTCCAGCCAGCGCCGGGCCGCGGTAAGACGTTCTCCGGTGAGGAGATAGTCGTCGCTGCGTCCGGCCCGCTCCCAGTCGACGGCCCACCGCTCCAGTTCGGCACGCTCGCGAAGCCGCTCCGCGCGCGCCTCGACCTCCTGCCGCAGCGGGGCCCACTGACGGAAGAGTGCCTCATGCGTCACCTGCGCACAGGGCTCACCGCCGTCCGCCGCCAGTCCGCCTCCCGTGACATCGGTACGCAGCAACCGCGCCTCGACGAAAGCGTCGACGACCTGGCGGCCCCGCTCGTCGAGTTCGGACAGCGGCACCCGACGCCGGGCCACCTCCTGGCCCTCGACGGTGACGAACCGGAGCAGCACACGAAGGACGGAATCGATTCCCACGCCCGCCCCAAGCGCGGTCACGGTGTTGTCGGCCTGGCGCGCCAGCGCACCGGGGACACCACCAAGCCGCCGGTACAGCTCCTCAGTCACCGTGCCGCCGGGACCGGAGGCGAAGTACAGCTCCTGGAGGAGATAGGCGAGTAGCGGCAAGGCGTCGTCCGCGCCGGTCTCGCTCACGACCGAATCCACGACCCCGGGCTCGAAACGGAGGCCGACAACGGCGCCCGGACGCTCTACGACTTCGACGAGTTGCTCCCTGCCCAATGTGCCGAGGGCCACAGGATGTTGGAGAAGGTCCGCATGACCAGTGGAGAGCAGCCTGCCGAACAGGTCTACCCGGAGTGTGGCCAGTACGCGGACCGCCGGTTCCTGTTCCACGCAGGTACGCAACGCATCCAGAAACTGGGCGCGTTCCCGCTCCCCCGCGAGGGTGACGATCTCCTCGAACTGGTCAACGACGAGGAGTAGTCGTCGGAACCGGCCACCCCGCAGCTTCGACAACTCGGCTCGCAGCGCGCCCGGCCCCTGGCGCAGCCTGCGCAGTAGAGCGCTCGCGGGCTCCTGTCCTCCGCCGGCGGCCACCAGCGCACCCGCTAACGCGCCCATCGGACTGGCGCCGGGAGCGAAGGCCGGTACGACGGTCCAGCGACGTTCCCGGAGCCGCGGCATCACCCCGGCCCTGACCAGCGAGGACTTACCGCTCCCGGAAGCCCCGACCAGCACGAGGAACCGGTCTGCCGGTCGGGGGGCGCTCGCGTGCAGTCTGCGGGTCAGCTCGACTGCCTGCGCCTCCCGGCCGAAATACACAGCGGCCTCGTCCTCACCGAAGGCATCGAGACCCGGGTACGGCACGCGATCCCGCGGCCACTCGATCCGGGGCGGTAGCGGGTTCTCCAGCCGGTGGGCGACGACCTGCCCGGCCACGAGGGCCACGATCAGCACGGCGATGGCCGGAACGGAGAAACGGCGAATCACCTCAAGCACCCAGGGAGCCCGGTCGGTGCTGGTCGCGTAGTTGGTGGCGATCCCGAGCAGACAGGCGACCAGCGCCAGCAGGATCTGGAGCACGACCTGCATACGGTTCCTCATCGAGTACCGCCCACCCCCGTCGCCCCGGACTCGTCCATGACCATCTTCCGGGGCCCGGCAGAAGCGTTCAACGGGGTGTGAGGGTTTCAGCCATGTGGGGCGGCTCAGGCGCGCCTCGGAGTCACGGTGAGACCGTCACTTCGGACCAGACGGTCTTGCGCGGGTAGGGGCCATGAGCAACGCCCCAGCGGCTGGCGAGTGCGTCGACCAGGAGGAGGCCTCGGCCGGATTCGGTGTCGGGATCTGGATGTCGGACGTGGGGAAGCCGGTCACCGCACGTGTCGGTGACCTCGATACGGAGGGTGTCGCCGACGACGTAGAGGGCGAGCCGGAAGTCTCGTCCCGGTACGCGGCCGTGGTGCGCGGCGTTGGCCGCCAGTTCACCCACGAGGTGCGCAGCCGGATCCAAGGGAAGACCCCAGGAGCGAAGTTGTTCGGTGGCGAGCAGCCTGGCAAGACGCGCGCCGCGGGGTGTGGGTGACAGCAGCACGCTGAAGTTGCGGACCGGGGTGGCGGGGCGGGCCTCGGTGGGGGCGGTTTCTCGAATCACGTCACTCAGCGTGGCGACACTCGCCTACCGTGAACAGTGACGACGCTGTTGCGTAGGGTCACTGTCCAGCGGCTGTCCAGTGGTGTCCACGCTGTCGCCCGGAACCGTACGGGTAAGGCGTCGTTGCAAGTTCGTACGACGGAGGGTGCGGGATGGCGACGGACGTCGAGGTCGTGAGCGAGGCCGACGAACCGGGGTGGGAGGTGGACCCGGACGACGAGTGGGGACTCGCGGTCATCGCAACGGTGGGGCGGCAGTTGCGGCTGCGGCGGGAGGCAAGGGGGATGCGAGTCCCCGACTTCGCCAAGGCGGTCGGGTACGGCGAGGACCTGATCTACAAAATCGAGTCGGGGAAGCGAATTCCCAGGCCGGAGTTCCTGGACAAGGCCGAGCAGGTGTTGAGGGCCGACGGGTTGATCGTCGCGATGAAGGAGGACGTGGAGAAGGTCCGGTATCCGAAGAAGGTTCGGGATCTGGCGAAGTTGGAGGGGCAGGCGGTTGAGATCGGGGTCTACGTAGGTCTCAGTGTCCACGGGCTTCTGCAGACAGAGGAACATGCTTGTGCCCTCTTCGAGGCACGCCAGCCGCCGTACTCGCAGGAGGAGGTTGAACGTCTGGTGACGGCCAGGATGGCTCGCAAGGCGATCTTCGAGAAGTCACCGGCCGTAGCACTCAGTTTTGTCCAGGAGGAGGCATCCCTACGCCGCCGAGTCGGAGGCACAATGGTCCGGCGCCGACAGCTGGAACACCTTCTGGAAGTGGCGCAGTTGCGCAACGTGACGTTCCAGGTGATGCTCACAGACACCGTGGCTCATCCTGGCGTCGATGGCAAGATCGAGCTGCTGAAGTTCGCAGATGGCACGGCAGTGGGACGGTCCGACGGTGCTTTCAACGGCCGTCCGACTTCGGACCCGAAGGAACTTCGCATCCTCGAACTGCGGTATGGGACCATTCGGGCCCAGGCTCTCACTCCAGGGGAGTCGGTTGCCTTCATCGAGCAGGTGCTGGGAGAAACATGATCCGCAAGACGTCGGTTGGGGATGCTCACGAGCTGTCGTGGTTCAAGAGCAGCTATAGCGACGGCACCGAGGGCGACTCCTGCGTGGAGATTGCCGCCGCCCCCACCACCATCCACGTCCGCGACTCCAAGCACGCCGAAGTCAGCCCCCGCCTCGCGCTCTCGCTCAAGGCCTGGGCCGACTTCGTACCGTACGCGTCCGGTAACTGACGGCCGTTACTCGACCTCGGCCTCAGGTACGTCGACCTCGCCACCCAGTGAGCGGGCGATGGCGGTGAACTCGTTCAGGGCGGCCTGGAGGTCGCGGACGATCTCCTCGGCGATGACCTCGGGCGGCAGGCCGCTGTCGGCGTCGTCGAGGGCGGGGTCCTTCATCCAGGTGATGTCGAGGTTGACCTTGTCGCGGGCGATCAGGTCGTCGTAACTGAACTTCTTGAAGGGCCCGTTGTCGTCCTCGGACTCGATGCGGGAAGAGCGGGGCTCTCCGGGCCGGTAGGCCGTCACGAAGTCGTCGAGGTGGGCTCGGGTCAGCGGACGCTGCTTGAGGGTGAAGTGCTGGCCGGTCCGGAAGTCGTAGACCCAGGTCTCGGTGGTGTGGGGCTTGCCGTCCGCGCGTGGGGGCTTCTTGTCGAAGAAGAGGACGTTGGCCTTGACGCCACCGGCGTAGAAGATGCCGGTGGGCAGTCGCAGGACGGTGTGGAGGTCGAACTCGTCCAGCAGCTTGCGCCGCACCTTCTCGCCGGCGCCGCCCTCGAAGAGCACGTTGTCGGGAAGGACAACCGCGGCCCGGCCGCCAACTGCCGTGAGCGACATGATGTGTTGCAGGAAGTTCAGCTGCTTGTTGGTGGTCGTGGCGGTGAAGTCGTCGCGGTCGTACTGGATGTCCTCCTTCTCGACCTCGCCGTCCTGACCGATGACCGTGATCGCCGACTTACGGCCGAAGGGCGGGTTCGCGAGAACGAGCGTGGCGTGCTTACCGCTGGGCTTGTCGGCGAGGGCGTCACCGACGTGGATGAGGCTCGGTCCGTCGCTCTTGCCGATGCCGTGGAGAAGCATGTTCATGGCGGCGAGACGGGCGGTGCCGGTGACGAGTTCGTTGCCCCAGATCTTGCGACCCTCGTCGTAGGCCTTGCGCTCCTCCAGCGACATCTTCTTCATGTGGTGGTCGCGGATGTACGCGTGAGCGGCGATGAGGAAGCCGCCGGTACCGCAGGCCGGGTCGGTGATGGTGTCATCAGGGCTGGGCCGGGTGACGTCGACCATGGCGTCGATGAGAGCGCGGGGGGTGAAGTACTGACCGGCGCCGGTCTTGGTGTCGGAGGCACCCTTGTTGAGCAGTCCCTCGTAGGCGTCGCCCTTGAGGTCGGTGCCGGTCATGTTCCAGTCTTGGCGACCGATTAGTTCGACGACCAGCTTCTCCAAAAGAGCCGGTTTGGTGATCCGGTTCTGGGCGTCGGCGAAAATGGTGCCGATGGTGGTGTTGGGGTGCTGGCCAAGGTGTTCGAGGATGTCGCGGTAGTGCGACTCCAGAGGGGCGCCTCGCTTACCGACGAGCGACTTCCAGTTGTAGTCAGCGGGCACGATCGCGCTGAGGTCCTGCCCGTCCCACGGGTCGTTCTCGATCTCGTCGACCATCTTGAGGAAGAGCAGGTAGGAGAGCTGCTCAACGTACTCGATGGTGGACATGCCGTTGTCGCGGAGGACGTTGCAGTAGTTCCAGAGTTTGGCAACGAGCGTGTTCGTCTGCGCGACGGCCTTGGCGGTCTTCTCGGCCGACTCGTTCGCGGGCTGCTGCGCGTCTGCGGAGGCGGCGGTCACAGTTCGAACTCCTGCTGTACGGCTAGGGCGGGGGCGGCGGTCGGTTCGGGAGCGGGATCGGAGGGAGAGGCAGCTCTGGGGATGGCAGGCTTCTTGGCGGTGACCTTGCGGGGGCGCTTCGCTTTCAGTTGTGCGGACCGCTCGGCCGCGATGCGAGTCAGTGCGACCTGAGCAGGCTCGTCGTTCGGGTTCTGCGGTACGAGTTCACCGGTGAAAGCCTTGTGTAGGAGAGCGTTACGCAGGCCAGTCGCCCTCTTTCGAGCACGGTCGAGTTCGAAGGAGACTCGGGAAACCCGATCCAGCTCGTCACGCAGCTCAGCGACGATACGCTCCTGCACATCGACTTCCGGTACAGGAACCGTGAAATCCTCAATCGCGGCCTGGTCAATCTTCGGCATTGATCCAGCAAGACCCTTGGCGCGCGACTTGAAATACTCACGACCCCGACGGCTCTGCAATACCAGCGTCACAAATTCGGGGAGCACCTCGTCGTTCACCCGGACCCGAATCAACAGGTCCGGGAAAATCGCCCAGCCATCCGACCCCTCATACATCGCGGTCGTACCGACGAGTTCGGGGGTGTTTGAGCGTTGGACGAGGATGTCTCCCTTAGTGAGCCAAAGGTCCCGCACTCGATAGGGATCAGCGACTGTCAGCTTGGTGTTGTCATCACTGAAGTTGCCCTGCGTGACAGCCGTCAGGTTGAGCGTTCGGATACCGGTCAGATCTGTGGTCGCCTTGGCAGAGTGCCCGTTACGCAACGGCTCGCCTAGAAGATTACCAAGACGCTTCGTCGGAACATTTCCGACCTTTTTCAAGATAGCGGCCAGTGTCGCCGATCCGAGCCCGCGCGCACGCCGCTGTCCAGTGATCAAATTATCGACAGCTGCGTCGAGCCTCGACAACTGTTCTTCGAGAGCCTCGACGGTACGATACTGCTCCGCGAGCGGCGGCAGCGGCACCGGCATCCTCCGCAGTGCCTCTTGAGAAAGGTTACGCATCGCGTCCTTCGTACCGCTCGCATTGCCTTCGACATGCACTCGGGCCTGCGGAGAGCGCAGGAAGTGGACCAGCCAACGCTTGCTGACGAAGTCTCGCGGAATAAGCCGCAGGCTCTTGTCCGAGAGGAGAAGCCGTGGCCGACATGCTCCCACTAGCACGGGAGCACCAACGTAGGCCTTCGTGTTCGCCCTGCTCAATAGAACGTCGCCCTGATGAATCTCGTGAGCGAGATCGAATTTTCGGCCCTCGGGAACCGCCTTGTTCTCATTAGCGTCAAATTCGCCCCACGTCATGGCGCTCACTTTGACGATGCCCCACTCTTCAGGCCCAGCAGGCCGAGGTTCGCAAGTGAACGACTTACCGGCTTCGATCCGGTGCAGCAAGTCCCCCAGCGCCACCCAAACCCACCCCGCCGGAAGCTCCCTCTCCCCATCCACACCCACGCTCAACCCAGTTCCCGATTCAGCTCATCCAGCAATTCCAGCGCCGCGTCCTTGTCCCCGAACGCCTGCATGAAGCCCCGTCCGCCGCCCCGCTCGGTGAACGGTGCGACTCCGAAGTCTCCCGGCTCGATGCCGACGTCGACGGCAATGGCGTCCTTTATCCGCTCCAGCCACCACAGCTGGTCGTCGGTGAACTCCACGCCCGCCTGCTCCTGCCGAAGCAGCCAGCCCTCGAAGCGCTCCTCGACCACCGTACGGTACGGACGCAGCTCGTCGTCGGCGCCGAGCTCGAAGCGGATGAGCCGGACCAGGTCGCCGAGGCCCGCCTCCTTGCCAGGGCTGGACGCGGCCCGGCCCAGTTGCTCGTAGTGGTCCCACAGGACGCCCGTCGTCCATGCCCGGTTCGTCGCGCGGATGCGGCCCGCCAGCTCCTTCAGCGCGTCGCGTGCCTCGCGCGGGCTGACGCGGGCCCCGCTGCCCAGCGCCACGCGGATCGCCACGTTCTTGTCGCGCTGCTCCTTCGTGAGGAGCGAGTTCCACTCGGCCAGTTCCTTCGTCGCCCGTTCCGTGCGCGGTATCTCGCGTATGTCGGTGACGCGGACCTCGGTCGTCTCGTCGTACGTCAGGTCCTGCTGGTGTCTGATCTCCAGGATCAGCTTTCGCAGCTCGGGGCGTGTGGTCAGCGGTGCCACCGCGTCCTGGACCAGCTTCTTCGCCAGTTCGGGGCCGCCGTCGTGCCGTGCCTGGTCCTGGGTGTCGACGTCCACCGCGTCCGTGATCCGGCGGGCGATGCCCGCCAGGCTCATGCCGCCGGACGTCTGGGACAGCAGCTTTCGGTCCTCCGTGTCCAGTTGCCGGTCGATACGGGCCAGCCGACGTGCCAGCGTCTCCGCCTCGTCCGCCGTGAGTGACTGCGTGCCGGCCT
The DNA here is from genome assembly GCF_014645815.1 of Streptomyces fuscichromogenes. GTDB lineage: Bacteria > Actinomycetota > Actinomycetes > Streptomycetales > Streptomycetaceae > Streptomyces > Streptomyces fuscichromogenes. Next base: position 142,179 of record NZ_BMML01000024.1, read on the forward strand.
TGTCCATCAGCTTCGCCAGCGAGATGCCCTTCTCCCCCGCCGGGATCAGCGGGCGGGCGTCCACCAGAGGCGAGTCGGTCACCCCCACCGCATCGATCATGACGAAGTGGTCCTTCGCCAGGTCGGGCGCCGCTTCCGGAGTGACCGCCTTCAGTTCGTCCGCGTCGATGGAACGGGCGCCGCGTCCCTTCATCTGCTCGAAGAGGACCGGGCTCTTGATCGACCGCAGGAAGATCACGCACTCCAGTGCCTTCACGTCCGTACCCGTGGCGATCATGTCGACCGTGACCGCCACCCTCAGCCTGTGTGAGTTGCGCAGATCGTTGATCAGTTCGTCGGGGTCGTCGCCGTTCTGGCGTGAGCGGTAGGTGATCTTCTTCGCGAACTCGTCGCCCCTGCCGAAGACTTCCTTGACCTGTTTCAGCACTTCCTCGGCGTGGTCGTCGCTCGCCGCGAAGACAAGAGTCTTCGGCAGCTCCGCGCGACCCGGGAACCAGCGCTTCCAGTTGTTGCGGTACGTCGACAGGACCGCACGGATCTCGTCGGGGTTGATCACCGAGCGGCCGAGCTGCGCGACGGTGTACTCGAAGTCCTCGTCCAGCTGCTCGTAGCGCTGGGCGCGTGTCTGGCGGTCGCGGATGCGGACGGTCGTACCCTTCTCGATCTTCGCGCCGCCGTCCTCGCGGATCGTGGTGTTGAGGCGCACGATGTCGAAGTCGACGTTGACGCCGTCGGCGACGGCCTGCTCGTACGTGTACTGGGCCACCATGTTGTGGTCGAAGAAGCCCTGGGTCTGGCGGGTGGGTGTCGCCGTCAGGCCGACCAGGTGGGCGTCGAAGTAGTCCAGGACGCCGCGCCAGAGGCCGTAGATGGAGCGGTGGCACTCGTCGATCACGATCACGTCGAACGACTCGATCGGGACGTCCGCGTTGTACTCGACCGTGATCGGCTCGTCCGCCGTGTAGGTCTCGTCCAGGTTCGAGGCGTTCGGACGGGTCTCACCTTCCTGCGCGGCTGCCTCCGCGGACGCCTCCTCAGGCGTCTCCTTCGGCTCCGGTTCGTCCCCGTCCTGGCCGTCCTGGCCATCCTGGAGTTCCTCGCCCTTGAGGAGGGCGTACATCCGCTGGATCGTGGAGATCACCACCGCCGACGTGTCCTGGAGCCCGCTGCGGCCCAGCATGTCGACGTTGTAGAGGTCGGTGAGCTTACGGTTCTCGTCGGGTGTGCGGTACTTGTCGAACTCGGCGTGGGCCTGGCGGCCGAGGTTGTTGCGGTCGACGAGGAAGAGGACCCGGCGGGCGCCCGCGTGACGGAGGAGGCGGTAGGTCTCTGTGACGGCTGTGAAGGTCTTTCCGGCGCCCGTGGCCATCTGGATGAGGGCGCGGGGCCGGTCGGTCGCCAGGGAGCCTTCCAGGCCCGTGATGGCGTCCACCTGGGCCATGCGCAGGCCGTGGGTCTCCAGGAGCGGCATGCTCGTGCGGAGTGCCGCGCGGAAGGTGGGGACGTCCGGTTCCTCGTCGGCGCGCTTCATCCAGGCGGCGATGGTCTCGGGGCGGTGGAAGGTGAAGACCTCTCGGGAGCGGGCGTGGGGGTCGACGCGGTTGAGGAAGTACGTTTCGGCGCCGGTGCTGGCGTAGCGGAACGCGAAGGGCTCGTCGCGGCGCCATACCGCCATCGCGTGTTCCTTGAGGACGCCGGCCGCGTATCGCTCGTTCTGGGCGAGGGCGCCGGAGAGCGCGGTGCCTTCGCGCTTCGCCTCGATGACTCCGACGATCTTTCCGTCGACGTAGAGGACGTAGTCGGCACGCCCGGTGGCGAGCGTGAACTCCTCGATGGCGACGCCCTTGCCCGCGAGGGGGTTCGCTTCCGCCTTGCTCTGGATCAGCCAGCCCGACTTCCTCAGCATCGCGTCGATCTTCTTGCGTGCCTGCACCTCGTTGAGCGGCGCGGGGCTCTGCGCGCGCTCGACGATCGCCTCGCGGGCCGCGGAGGCGATCCTGCGGGGCTGGACGCGCTCACGGTCGTACCGCTGCTGGTGCGCTGTGCGCAGCTCGGCGACCTGGGCCCTCAGGTCCTCGATCTGGGCGGCGTAGGCCGACTTCGCCCGCTGCGCGCTGGCGATCAGCTCCTCCGCCTCGGCGCGGGCCCGGCGCTCGGCCTCAAGGCGGTCGCTGGTCTCGGACAGCTTGACGCGGGACTCCGCCAGGGCGCGCCGGTGCCCGTCCAGCGCCTCCTGGAGTTCCGCGATCTCCTCCGGATCGACCGGCTGCGCGTCCGCCACGAGCGTCGGCGGGACGAACGCGGACACCGTCCGCTTGCCACCGAACACGCGGTCGAAGTGGTCGCCCAACTGCCAGCACAACTCAAGCGCTTCGAGCGCCTTCGTCGTGTCGAAGAGGTGGTTGTGCGCGGCATGGTTGCGTCCCCGGCGAAGCTTGTCGAACGCCTCACGGCTCCAGCCGACGAGCACGCCCGCCCGCGTGAGCGCGTTGAGGCGGTCGAACTGGGTCGTGCCCTGGACGCGTGTGCCGGTGCGGGTGACGAACTCCTCGGCCAGCACCTCGCCGAACTGGCCGGCGCTCACGTAGGCGGCGTTCGGGTTGGTGAAGACGGTCAGCTCCGCCTGCGAACCGTAGATGGCCAGCAGCGGCTGATAGCTGTACAGACGGCCGAAGTTGGGTGATGCCTTCGCCAGCTGCCGAAGCCGGTCGTCCATGTTCTGCCCGTCCACGCGCCCCCGCCTCAGCCATCGCTCGTCCCAGGTTCGACAAGCTTACGGAGAAGGAGACGGGGAAGCAGCGGAACAGGACAGGGCGAAGGGCGTCTCCGGCCGCCTGCGGGCGCCGGAGACGCGGTCGCGCCCGTCAGAACTTGATACTGCCGATCATGCTGGCGACGTTGGTCGTCAGGTCGCTGATCGTCGGCGCGACGGTGGAGGAGGCGAGATAGAAACCGAGCAGCATGCACACCACGGCATGACCGCCCTTCAGACCCGACTTCTTGATCAACAAGAAGACGATGATCGCCAGCAGCACCACCGCCGAAATCGAGAGTGCCACGGCGGCTCACCTCCAAAGGTCCCAGGGACGAGGGGGGTTCGGACTATGGGAGTTGTAGATCAGTACAGCCGAGTACAGCAATGACATGCCCCAGCCAGCAGGTTCATACCCACCCAGCGGTAGTGATCATAACTATGCGTGCTCGCGCATCGCTCGGCGCACGGCCGCACAAGGGGGCGCATGGCCAATATGGTCGGGGCATGACGACCGAGGCTGTCTCATTCCCCCGCCGGCACGCCCGCACCCGGCGTTTCACGCTCGGCGCGCCGCGCGCGTTCACCGTGGCCCCCGACGGCTCCCGCGTGGCGTTTCTGCGCTCCGCTTCCGGCACGGACGGCGCCAACTCCCTGTGGATTCTCGATGTGCCGAGCGGTGAGGAGCGCCTCGCGGCGGACCCGGGCGTCCTGCTCGGCGGCGCCGAGGAGCACCTCTCGCCCCAGGAGCGGGCCCGCCGCGAACGCAGCCGCGAGAGCGGCGCCGGCATCGTCGGCTATGCCACCGACGCGACCGTGGAGTTGGCGTCTTTCGCGTTGTCAGGGCGGCTTTTCAGTGCCGAGCTCAGGGCCGGCACCACCCGCGAACTCCCGGTTCCCGGACCGGTGATCGACCCGCGCCCGGCCCCCGACGGCCGCCATGTCGCGTACGTCACGGAGGGCGCCCTGCGGGTGGTGGGCGCCGAGGGCGACGGCGACCGGGCGCTCGCGGAGCCGGAGTCGGAACAGGTCACCTATGGATTGGCCGAGTTCATCGCGGCCGAGGAGATGGGCCGTTCGCGCGGCTTCTGGTGGTCGCCGCGGTCCGACCGGCTGCTCGTGGCGCGCGTGGACGACACGCCGGTACCGCGGTGGTGGATCGCCGACCCGGCACACCCGGAGCGTGAGCCACATCATGTCGCCTACCCGGCGGCGGGCACCGAGAACGCGGACGTGCGCCTGTTCGTGCACGACCTCGACGGCGGGCGCACGGAGGTCTCCTGGGACCGGGCGCGCTACCCGTACTTGGCGCATGTGCACTGGTCAGAGGCGGGCGCCCCACTGCTGCTCGTACAGGCGCGCGACCAGCGCAGCCAGCTGTTCCTGGCCGTGGACCCGGAGTCGGGGGCGACCCGGATGGTGCACGCGGACGAAGATCCAACATGGCTTGAACTGTTCGGTGGAGTGCCCTGCTGGAGCCCCTCCGGACAGCTGGTGCGGATCGCCGACGAGGGCGGCGCCCGGGTGCTCGCGGTGGGTGAACGACCGCTCACGGGAGCCCAGTTGCACATCCGTGCGGTTCTCGACGTGACCGCCGATGACGTGCTGGTTTCCGCGTCCGCCGGCGAGGAGGCCGACTCCTCCGAGACCGGCGAGGTGCACGTCTACCGGGTGAACGAGCTCGGCGTGGAGCGCGTGTCGCAGGAGCCCGGCGTGCACACGGCGGTGCGCGCCGGGGGCGTGACCGTACTGGTCTCCGCCACGCTGGACACCCCGGGCGCCCGGGTCCAGGTGCTGCGCGACGGAAAGCACCTGACGACTGTCACGTCGTACGCCGAAGACCCCGGTTTGTCCCCGCGCGTGACGCTTACCGAGGGGGGCGCACGCCGAATTCCGTGCGCCGTGCTTATGCCACGGGACTACCACGGGGACACTCCCCTGCCGGTTCTGCTCGACCCCTACGGGGGTCCGCACGGCCAGCGGGTGGTCGCCGCGCACAACGCCCACCTGACCTCGCAGTGGTTCGCCGACCAGGGCTTCGCGGTGATCGTCGCCGACGGCCGGGGCACACCGGGCCGCTCCCCCGCCTGGGAGAAGGCCGTCAAGGACGACCTGGCGGCGGTCGTCCTCCAGGACCAGGTAGACGCGCTCCAGGCGCTCGCCGCCGACTTCCCCCTCGACCTGACCAGGGTGGCGATCCGCGGCTGGTCCTTCGGCGGCTACCTCGCCGCCCTCGCGGCCCTGCGCCGCCCGGACGTCTTCCACGCGGCGGTGGTGGGCGCCCCGGTGACCGACCTGCGCCTGTACGACACCCATTACCAGGAGCGCTACCTCGGCCACCCCGGCGAGCGGCCGGAGGTCTACCGCCGCAACTCGCTGATCGACGACACCGGCCTGGTCGACGCGGCCGGCCCGCACCGCCCGATGATGATCATCCACGGCCTGGCGGACGACAACGTGGTGGTAGCCCACTCCCTGCGCCTGTCCAGCGCCCTGCTGGCAGCGGGCCGCCCGCACGAGGTGCTCCCCCTGTCGGGCGTGACCCACATGACCCCGCAGGAGCAGGTGGCGGAGAACCTGCTGCTGCTCCAGCTGGAGTTCCTGAAGAGGTCACTGGGCCTGGCGTAACGCGCCACGAAGGGGCGCGGGGAATGCGCGATCAGCCCCCACCGGCCCGCAGGTCCCTTGCGGCCGCACCCGGCGGAGCGCACGGCAACGGGCCGGAGCGACATGGCGCGCTCCGGCCCGTTTACGGCACCCGCACGGCCGTACGCTGAAAAGAGTGCCGCGTCCGTATATCGAGACCGGGTCAGCGAAGTTGCCTGCATGTTAACGCGATTGATGCACATTCGCCCCGTTATGCACCCCGGTTTCCAAGATCGTCCGGCGGCACCACCCGCTTCTCCTCCGCGAAGTGGCAGGCGGAGTCATGCGCCGCGGGCCCCGGCGCCAGCCGGAACTCCGCGGGCACCGCGAGCATCGGCACCTCCAGCGCGCAGCGCTCCTGCGCCTTCCAGCACCGCGTGCGGAACCGGCACCCCGACGGGATGTTCGTCGGCGACGGGACGTCCCCGCTCAGGATGATCCGCTCCCGGCGCTCGCGCGCCTCCGGGTCCGGTACCGGCACTGCGGAGAGCAGCGCCTGGGTGTAGGGATGGGTCGGATGGTCGTAGATCTCCTCGTCCTTGCCGATCTCCACGATCCGCCCGAGGTACATCACCCCGACCCGGTCCGAGATGTGCCGCACGATCGACAGGTCGTGGGCGATGAAGACGTACGACAGGTCGAAGTCGTTCTGGAGCCGGTCCAGCAGGTTGATCACCTGGGCCTGCACGGAGACGTCGAGCGCGGACACCGGTTCGTCGGCGACGATCACCTCGGGGCGCAGTGCCAGCCCCCGTGCGATGCCGATGCGCTGCCGCTGGCCGCCGGAGAACTGGTGCGGATAGCGGTTGATGTACTCGGGGTTGAGCCCGACGACGTCCAGCAGCTCCTGGACCCGCCGGCGCCGGTCGCCCTTGGGGGCCGCCTCGGGGTGGATCTCGTACGGCTCCCCGATGATGTCCCCGACGGTCATCCGGGGGTTGAGGGACGTGTACGGGTCCTGGAAGACCATCTGGATGTTGCGGCGGACCGCCTTGAGCGCACGGCCGCCCAGCCGGGTGATGTCCTCGCCCTTGTACTTGATCGACCCGGCCGTCGGCCGCTCAAGGTTGACGAGCATCTTGGCGACGGTCGACTTGCCGCAGCCGGACTCCCCGACGATGCCGAGGGTCTCTCCTTTGTCGAGTGTGAAGTCAACACCGTCAACAGCCTTGACCGCACCGATCTGTTTCTTGATCAGGATTCCCTGGGTCAGGGGGTAGTGCTTGACCAGTCCACTCACTTCCAGGATCGGCTCAACCACCGCGTCAACCATTGAGGCACTCCCTCCAGAAGTGACAGGCACTGCCCCGGTGCCGGTCCACCTCGTACAGCGGGGGTTCGTCGGTGCGGCACACGTCCTGGGCCATCGGGCAGCGCGGGCTGAAGGCGCACCCCGGCGGGATGTCCATGAGGTTGGGCGGCAGACCCTTGATGGCGTAGAGCTCCTGGCCCTTCTGGTCGAGGCGTGGGATGGAGTCGAGAAGCCCGCGCGTGTAGGGGTGCGCCGGCGCCTTGTAGATGTCGTGCACGGGCGCGGACTCGACGATCCGTCCCGCGTACATGACGGCGATCCGGTCGGCGACGTCCGCGACCACGCCCAGGTCGTGGGTGATCAGGATCAGTCCCATGCGGTACTCGCGCTGCAACTCCGCGAGCAGGTCCATGACCTGGGCCTGCACGGTCACGTCCAGGGCGGTCGTCGGCTCGTCGGCGATGATGAGCGCGGGTTCCAGGGCCAGCGCCATGGCGATCATGATGCGCTGGCGCATGCCTCCGGAGAACTGGTGCGGGTAGTCCCGCACCCGCTGGGCGGCGGCCGGGATCCGCACCCGGTCCATCAGCTCGACCGCCTTCGCCCGCGCGTCCTTCTTCGACGCACCCCGGTGCACGACGAACATCTCGGCGAGCTGGTCGCCCACGCTCAGCACCGGGTTGAGCGCCGACAGCGCGTCCTGGAAGATCATCGCCATCTCGGCGCCCCGGACCTTGCGTCGCTCCTCTTCCTTCAGTTTCAGCAGATCGCGCCCCCGGAAGAGGATCTCGCCCCCGCCGATCCGCCCCGGCGGCATGTCGAGGATCCCCATCACGGCCTGGGCGGTCACCGACTTGCCGGACCCCGACTCGCCCAGCACGGCCAGCGTCTCCCCCTCGTCGACGGCGTAGGAGACGCCGTTGACCGCCTTCGCGACGCCGTCCCTGGTCCGGAACTCCACGTGCAGGCCACGCACTTCGAGCAGCACGGCGGCGCTCACCTCAGCTTCGGGTCGAGGGCGTCGCGCACCGCGTCGCCGAGCATGATGAAGGCCAGGACGGTGAGCGCGAGCGCCCCTGAGGGCCACAGCAGCGCGTGCGGGGCGTTGCGGATGTAGGGCGAGGCGGCGGAGATGTCGATGCCCCAGGAGACGCTGGGCGGCTTCAGCCCGACGCCGAGGTACGACAGGGTCGCCTCAAGGGCGATGTAGGTGCCGAGCGCGATGGTCGCCACGACGATCACGGGGGCCACCGCGTTCGGCGCGATGTGCCGCAGCAGGATGCGGGAGTCGGAGGCGCCGAGGGCGCGGGCGGCCTGGACGTAGTCGTTCTGCTTGGCGGTGATCACCGAGCCGCGGGCGATCCGGGAGATCTGGGGCCAGCCGAGCAGCACCATGAACCCGATGACCGGCCAGACCGTATTGCTGGTCACCACCGAGAGGAGGACGAGACCGCCGAGGACGACCGGGATCGCGAAGAAGACGTCGGTGATCCGGGAGAGCACCGAGTCCCAGAACCCGCCGAAGAACCCGGCGAGGCCGCCGAGCACCGACCCGAGCAGCGCGACCCCGAGCGTGGCGCAGACGCCCACCGTGACGGACGTACGGGCCCCGTAGACGGTCCGCGTGTAGACGTTGCAGCCCTGTCCGTCGTAGCCGAAGGGAGCGCCCGGCTGGGAGCCCTCCTGGGCCTTGGCCAGGTTGCACTGGAGGGGGCTGCCGGAGGCGATCAGGGACGGCCACAGGGAGATGACGACGAGGAAGAGGATGACCAGCGCGGAGATGACGAAGACCGGGTTGCGCCGCAGGTCCCGCCACGCGTCGGACCAGAGGGAGCGCGGCCTGGCCGCCGGCCCCGTGCCCAGCGGTCCGCCCGGTGTCCTCTCCAGCGTCTGCGCCTCGCTCGTCGCGAGGTCCATCGCCCCGCCCGCCCCGGTCCCCGCGATCACCCGGTCGGGCTCGAACGGCTGCTCAGGCATAGCGGATCCTCGGGTCGAGTACGGCGTAGAGAAGGTCGACGAGGAGATTGGCGACGAGGAAGACGAGGACGAGGACGGTCACGAAGCCGACCACCGTCTGCGTGTTCTGCCGCAGGATCCCCTGGTAGAGCTGGTAGCCGACGCCGTGGATGTTGAAGATCCGCTCGGTGACGATCGCGCCGCCCATGAGCGCGCCGATGTCGGTGCCGATGAAGGTGACGACGGGGATGAGGGAGTTGCGCAGCAGGTGCCGGGTGATGACCCGGCGCCGGGGCAGCCCCTTGGCGACGGCCGTACGGACGTAGTCGCTCCGTTTGTTCTCGGCGATGGAGGTCCGGGTCAGCCGGGTGACATAGGCGAGCGACACGGAGGCGAGCACCAGCCCCGGCACGATCAGCTGGCCGAAGGGGGCGTCCGGGGACACGGACGGTTTGATCCAGCCCCACTCCACGCCCAGGAGCAGTTGGAGCAGCAGACCGGTCACGAAGGTCGGTACGGAGATGACGACCAGGGTGGCGAGCAGCACGCCGGTGTCGACGGGCCGTCCGCGCCGCAGGCCGGTCACCACGCCCAGCGTGATGCCGATGACGATCTCGAAGAGGATCGCCACGACGGTCAGCCGGATGGTGACGGGGAACGCGGTCGACATCAGTTCGGTGACCGGCTGTCCGTTGAACGCCGTACCGAAGTCCCCGGTGAAGACGTTCCCCATATAGGTGAGGTATTGCTGCCACACCGGCTTGTCGAGACCGAACTCCTTCTTCAGCTGGGCGGCGGTCGCCGGATCGCAGGCCCGCTCACCGCACAGCCCCGCGATCGGGTCGCCCATGACATTGACCATGAGGAAGATCAGCAGCGTGGCCCCGACGAACACCGGGATCATCTGGAGCAGCCGCCGGACGACATAGCGCCCCATGCCGGTTCAGCTGACCTTGATCTCGTTGTAGACGGGGACGCTGAACGGATTGAGGGCCACGTTCGACAACCGCTCGGAGTAGCCGGCGCTGCCGTTCTGGTACCAGAGCGGAATGGCGGCCATGTTGTCGCGGACGACTCCCTCGGCCTGCTGGAAGGTCGACACGGCCTTGGCGGTGTCGGTCTCGGCGTTGGCCTGGTCGACGAGTCCGTCGAAGTCCTTGTTCGACCACTTGCCGTCGTTGGAGGAGGCGTTCGTGTAGTAGAGCGGCTGGAGGAAGTTCTGGATGAGCGGGTAGTCCATCTGCCAGCCCGCGCGGAACGGCCCGGTCATCTTGTGCTGGCCGATCTGGTTCCGGAAGTCGGCGAAGGTGCCGACCGGATTCCCCACGCACGCCTTGTCGTTGCCGAGCGCGTTGTTGATGGAGTTGCACACGGCGTCCACCCACATCCTGTGCGAGCCGGTGTCGGCGTTGTACGTGATCTTGAGCTGTCCGCCGGGCAGTCCCCCGCCCTCCTGGATGAGCTTCTTGGCCTGGGCGGGGTCGTAGTCGCAGGCGCTCCCGCACAGCCCTTCCTTGAAACCGCCGTCCGCGCCGAGCACCGGCGAGGTCCAGTCGGTGGCCGGGGTGCGGGTGTTCTGGAAGATGGTGTCGGTGATCTGCTTCCGGTTGATGGCCATGGAGAGGCCGGTGCGGACCTTCTCCGATCCGCTCTTGTTCCAGGCGCTGTCGTAATAGGGGAAGGCCAGCGTCTGGATGATGCCGGCCGGGGTGTTGATGTAGCGGTCACCGAGGTCGCTCTTGACGTTCTTCAGCTGCGCGGCGGGAACGTCGTCGACGAGGTCCAGGTTGCCGGCGATGAGGTCGGTGTAGGCGGTGTCGTTGTCCGTGTAGACCTTGAGGGTCACTCCGCCGTTCTGCGCCTTGTCGGCGCCGGGATAGGCGTCCCACTTCTTCAGGGCCATCTGCGAGCCCTTGGTGTAGGAGTCGATGCGGTACGGCCCGTCGCCGACCGGTTGCTCCAGCCAGCCGGCGTGGTCGGTGAAGAATGACTGCGGCAGCGGGGCGAAGGCCGCGTAGCCGAGGGTGTCGGGGAAACTGGAGAACTTCTGGTTGAGCGCCACGGTGAAGGTCCTGTCATCGACGGCCTTCAGACCGGAGAGCTTGTCGGCGGTCTGTGAGCCGGTGTCCGGGTGGACCTTGTCGTAGCCCTGGATGTAGCCGAAGAAGTAGGCGTTCTTCTGGTTGTTCCTGAGGCTCGCCCCGTAGTTCCAGGCGTCGACGAACGACTTGGCGGTCACCTTCTCCCCGTTGGAGAAGGTCCAGCCGTCCTTGAGGGTGATCGTGAAGTTCTGCGAGTCGCTCGTGTCGATCTTGTCGGCGAGCATGTTCTCGGCCTTGCCGGTCTTCGGGTCGTACTTCTTCAGTCCCCGGAAGATCATGTCGAGGACCTTGCCGCCCTGGACCTCGTTGGTGTTGGACGGCTCCAGGGGGTTCTGCGGGTCGCCCCAGGAGGAGCTGAGCACGCCGCTCTCGCCTCCGCCGCCACCGCTGCTGCCGCCGCCCCCGCAGGCCGTGGCGGCGAGCGCCACCACCACCGCGCAGGCCGCCCCTCGGGCGTGCATGGCTGAACGCATGGCGTGCCTCCTCCGTGAAGGGTGATCCGTCGACCCGCCGATCGGTCGACCGATAAATGAACTGCTATCGGTCAATATCGACGAAACAGGTCGATATCGCTCACCCACTGCCCCGAACGGAGGCCCCCGAGGGGCCCATGACGACCTTTAGAGGGACACGTCACCCGATTGCGCCCGACCCTCCAGAAGCCCCTCGGGGATCTTGTGAAGGCCATGCAACGGATCTCCGCGTAACGATGCCGAAACGTTGGATTGCGACCCGTCGATGTACGCATTTCGGCACCCACGCGTCCGCATAACGAACTCCTTGCCCGTTTCGCCCAGTTCGCCCGAACTAAAGCACGGTGCGATTACGAGGCGCTACCCGCGTAGCTACGGAACGGTCAAGCCCAGGCAAAGAAAGTAAAGAGACTCCCAAGTCGCCCGAGAATTTATTGACCTTGAATGAATTGCGTTGAAAAAGTCCGGCGTAGCCCGTAGGGGAGTGTGCCCTTGCGGAGTCATCAGACCCTCCCTTGGGCCAGGAGCACCATGACCCCCCCAACTCCATCCGCGGCTGCCCCGCTCGAGGTGACCGACGAGACCGAGAAGAAGTCGATCACTTCGGACGGCTCGAAGGGCAGCGAGAGCAGGTCGCCCGGACAGCTCGCGTGGCGCCGCTTCAAGCGGGACCGCACGGGCGTCATATCGGCGATCATCGTGATCTTCTTCTTCGTGATCGCGCTGGCCGCTCCGCTCATCGCCAAGCTGTACGGGAAGGACCCCTACACGACGTACGGGCTGAACACGCCCGGCCTGCTCGGGGACAACGGCTTCCCGGTCAGGCCCAACGGCGGCATGAGCCCGGACTTCTGGTTCGGCATCGACCCGCAGCTCGGCCGTGACGTCTTCACCTTCCTGCTCTACGCGATCCGCAACTCCCTGCTGATCTCCGTCGCCATCACGCTCTTCGTCGTGGTCCTCGGTGTGGTGGTCGGTGTGACCGCCGGTTACATGGGCGGCAAGACGGACTGGTTCTTCGGCCGGGTCATCGACATCCTGCTCGCCTTCCCGCAGCAGCTGTTCTTCGTGGCCTTCACCCCCGTGGTCGTCTCCCTGTTCGTGCCGGACAACGAGAACACCCCGACCTGGCTCGTCGTCGTCTGCCTCGTCGGCCTCCTGACGGCCTTCGGCTGGGCCTCCATCGCCCGACTGCTGCGCGGTCAGGTACTGGCGCTGCGCGAACGCGAGTTCGTCGAGGCCGCCAAGGTCACGGGTGCGTCTCCCGCGCGGATCATCTTCAAGGAACTGCTGCCCAACCTGTGGACACCGATCTTGATCCAGGGGACTCTGACCCTCCCGGCGATGGTCACCACGGAGGCAGGTCTCGCGTTCCTCGGTGTCGGTCTTCAGGACCCGACGCCCGACTGGGGCGTCATGATCGGATACGCCGCCAAGTTCTACCAGGACGACATCACCTTCCTGCTCTTCCCGGGCGTGGCCATGGTGATCTTCGTGTTGGCGTTCAACCTTCTCGGTGACTCGATGCGTGACGCGCTCGACCCGAAGACCAAGCGCTGATCTCCGGCTTCTTCAGGACCACGGCAAAGGCGCCGGGTGCCGGATTTCTCTCATCAACCCACTCAAGGCAGGATGCGATGTCTTTCTCGCGCAGAAACTTCCTGATAGCCACCGGTGTCGCCGCCGCGGCGGGCTCCGTGCTGACCGCGTGCAGCAGCGGTGACTCCAGCGGTGGCTCCAGCGGGGGCAAGCAGGAGGCCGCCAAGGCCCAGACCACCACGGTCAAGATCGGCACGGCGGAGGACTCCAAGGGCCCGGCTCCCGAGGTCTCCGGCGCGAAGAAGGGCGGCAAGGTCTACCTTCTGAACGACGACGACTTCTCGCACCTGGACCCGCAGCGCGTCTACTACGCCTGGAACTCCCTCGCGGTCGTCGTCATCAACCGCGCCCTGACCGGTTACAAGGTCGCGGACGACGGTTCCCAGACCCTGGTCGGCGACCTCGCCACCGACACGGGCACGATGAAGGACGGCGGCAAGACCTGGTCCTTCACCCTGAAGGACGGCGTCAAGTGGGAGGACGGCTCCGACGTCACCGTCGATGACGTCCGCCACGGTTTCGAGCGTGCCTTCGCCAGCTACATCACCGAGGGCGCCATGTACGTCCAGTCGTGGCTGACGGGCTCCACCGACTACCGCAAGTCCTACTCGGGTCCGTACTCGGGCAAGCACCTGAAGTCGATCACGACGAGCGGGAAGACCATCACCTTCCACCTCTCCGAGGCTCGCCCCGACTTCAACTACGTCGTCGCGATGCAGTCGTACGCGCCGACCCCGGTCAAGCACGACACCAAGCAGAACTACGACAAGAAGCCGTTCTCGAACGGCCCCTACAAGGTCAAGTCGCACGACACGGACAAGTCGATGGTGCTCGTCCGCAACGAGCACTGGGACGCGAGCACGGACCCGATCCGCAACGCCTACCCGGACGAGTTCGACTTCTCCTTCGGCATCGAGCAGCTCACGGCGATCGACCGGCTGCTGGCCGACTCCGGCAACGACCAGTACGCCGTCTCGTGGCGCACCATCCCGCAGGAGCGCGTCCAGAAGGCCCAGTCCGAGGCCAAGGACCGCATCTTCCAGGGTCTGAGCAGCGGCGTCAGCGTCTACTGGATCAACACCACCCGGGTCGACGACAAGGACGTCCGCGAGGCCATCATCAAGGCCTGGCCGACCGCCGCGATCCGTCAGCTCCAGGGTGGCTCGGTCCGCGGTGACTACGCGACCGGCATCATGAGCCCGCTCGTCGCCGGCTACAAGTCGCAGGACGTCTGGGGCAAGCTGAAGAACCCGGCGGGCGACCCGGCGGCCGCGAAGAAGATCCTGCAGAAGGCCGGCAAGACCGGCGCCAAGATCGTCTACGCGTACCAGCAGGACCCGACCCAGGCGAAGATCAAGGTCGTCGTGGAGAACGCCCTCAAGGCGGCCGGCTTCGACGTCGTCTCCAAGGGCATCGACTCCACCACCTGGTACGACCAGACCGGCAAGGTCGCCAACCCGTACGACATCTACTGGGGTGGCTGGTCCTCCGACTGGCCGACCGGTTACTCGGTCTTCCAGCCGCTGTTCGACAGCAAGGCGATCGCCGACGGCGGCTCGAACTACTCGCACCTCAAGGACCCGGCTGTCGACGCCGCCATCAAGGCTGCCACCGCCGAGACCGACAACGACAAGGCGAACGCCATGTGGGCCGCCCTGGACAAGCAGGTCACCGAGGACGCCGCGTTCATCCCGGACGTCTACATGCGCCGTCTGTACCTGCACGGTTCCAAGCTCGGGAACGTGAAGATGGACCCGAACTTCGACGGCTGCATGCTCTACAAGCTGTACGTCAAGGCCTGATCCATCACCTGAGAGGTGGGGCGGTCACCGGCCGCCCCACCCTCGGCTCGTCCACCGGACCTCCGGTCACCCCGGCACGGCCCGATCCGCACGACGGCCCTCCCAGGAAAGCCACTCCCCATGTTTCGCTTCCTCGTCCGCCGAGTCCTCGGCGCCGTGATCACGCTGTTCATCATCAGCGCGATCACCTTCATGCTCTTCTATGCGGTGCCTCGTGACCCGGCGCGGATGGCGTGCGGCAAGCTCTGCACGCCGGAGACGCTCCAGCTGATCCGCCACAACATGGGAATCGACGAGGCCCTGCCGGTCCAGTACTGGCACTGGATCACGGGCATCTTCCTGGGGCGCGAATACCCGGGCTTCGGGCACTGCAACGCCCCGTGCCTGGGCTACTCCTTCGTCAACCGCGAGCCCGTGCTCTCCACGATCGCGGACCGCTTCCCGACGACGGTCTCGCTCGCTCTCGGCTCCGCCGTGGTGTTCCTCATCTTCGGTATCGGCGCCGGCATGCTCGCCGCGGTCAAGCAGGGCAAGGCTCTCGACAAGATCGCCAGCAGCGCGTCCCTGATCGCCTCGTCGATGCAGATCTACTTCGTCGGCCCGCTGGCCCTGTACTTCCTCGTGTACCAGTTCCACATCCTCGACCAGCCGTCGTACAACGGCTTCCTCGACGACCCGCTCTCCTGGGCCAACGGTCTCCTGGTGCCGTGGCTGGTGCTGGCCCTGATCTGGACCGCCAACTACACGCGTATGACGCGCTCCCAGCTGGTCGAGACACTCACCGAGGACTACGTGCGCACCGCCCGGGCCAAGGGCATGTCGCGGCGCAACGTCTTCTTCCGCTTCGCCTGGCGCGGCGCGATGGCCCCGATCATCACGATCTTCGGCATCGACCTGGGCACGCTGCTCGGCGGCGCGATGATCACCGAGTACACCTTCAGCCTCCAGGGCATCGGCCTGCTGTCCGTGAAGTCGGTACAGACCAACGACCTGCCCATGCTGCTCGGCATCATGGTGATCACGTCGTCCTTCGTGGTGATCGCCAACATCGTGGTGGACGCCATCTACGGCCTCATCGACCCGCGTATCCGGCTCGCCTGACGCCGCCCGCCCCTACCAGCTACCCCGCATCACCCCCTCTGGAGCGTCCCCGTGACGAGCACCGATCAGCAGCCCTTCCTGTCCGTCAAGGACCTGAAGGTGCACTTCTCGACCGAGGACGGCGTCGTCAAGGCCGTCGACGGCCTCTCCTTCGACCTCATGCGCGGCAAGACGCTGGGCATCGTGGGTGAGTCGGGGTCCGGCAAGTCGGTCACCAACCTGACCATCCTGGGCCTGCACAACCCGGACAGCACCTCGGTCGAGGGCTCCATCGAGCTGGACGGCCAGGAGCTGAACGGCGCCCCGGAGAAGACGCTGGAGCACCTCCGCGGCAACAAGATGGCGATGATCTTCCAGGACGCCCTGGCCTCGCTGTCGCCGTACCACACCATCGGCGCGCAGATCGGCGAGGTGTACCGCAAGCACAAGGGCGCCTCCAAGAAGGAGGCCCGGGAGCGGGCCGTCGAGATGCTCCGGCGGGTCGGTATCCCGCAGCCGGAGAGCCGGGTGGACAACTACCCGCACGAGTTCTCCGGCGGTATGCGCCAGCGCGCGATGATCGCCATGGCCCTGGTCTGCGACCCCGAGCTGCTGATCGCCGACGAGCCGACCACCGCGCTCGACGTGACGGTCCAGGCCCAGATCATGGACCTGCTCAAGGACCTCCAGCGGGAGTTCGGCACCGCGATCATCTTCATCACCCACGACCTGGGCGTGATCGCCGACATCGCCGACGAGGTCCTGGTCATGTACGGCGGCCGGTGCGTGGAGCGCGGCACGAAGAAAGAGGTGCTGAGCAGCCCGCGGCACCCGTACACGTGGGGCCTGCTGAGCTCCATGCCGAGCCTGGACGGCCCGGTGGACGTCCCGCTCAACCCGATCCCCGGTTCCCCGCCCTCGCTCCTCAACCCGCCCTCCGGCTGCCGTTTCCACCCGCGCTGCGCCTTCGCCGAGAAGGTCGACGGCAACCGGTGTGCCAAGGAGAGCCCGGTCCTGGAGATCACGAACGGCCGGGGCAGTGCCTGCCATCTGACCGACGAGCAGCGGACCGAGTACCTCGCCGACCTGACCGCGGCCAAGCACCACTGACGTACAAGAGACGGGATTTCACCACCATGAGCAGCACCACTCCCCTCCTGGACGTCTCCGGGCTGACCAAACACTTCCCGATCAAGGGCGGCTTCCCGATCCGGCGCACGGTCGGCGCGGTCCAGGCCGTCGACGGCCTGGACTTCCAGGTCGCCGAGGGCGAGAGCCTGGGCCTGGTCGGCGAGTCCGGCTGCGGCAAGTCGACGACCGGCCGGCTGATCACCCGCCTGCTGGAACCGACCGCCGGCAAGGTCAGCTACCGCGGCCAGGACATCACGCACGCCAGCCGCAAGGAACTGGCGCCGATCCGGTCCGAGATCCAGATGATCTTCCAGGACCCGTACGCCTCGCTGAACCCCCGGCACACGGTCGGCAAGATCATCTCCGGCCCGATGGAGATCAACGACGTCAACCCGCCCGGCGGCCGCGAGAACCGCGTGCGCGAACTGCTGGAGATCGTCGGCCTGAACCCGGAGCACTACAACCGGTTCCCGCACGAGTTCTCCGGCGGCCAGCGCCAGCGCATCGGCGTGGCCCGCGCCCTGGCCCTGGAACCGAAGCTGATCGTCGCCGACGAGCCGGTCTCGGCCCTGGACGTCTCCATCCAGGCCCAGGTCGTGAACCTGCTGCAGAAGGTCCAGAAGGAACTGGGCATCGCGTTCGTGTTCATCGCCCACGACCTCGCGATCGTGCGGCACTTCTCACAGCGCGTCGCGGTCATGTACCTGGGTAAGATCGTCGAGATCGCCGACCGCGAGGACCTGTACGACAACCCGCGCCACCCCTATACGCGGGCCCTGCTGTCCGCCGTGCCCGAGGCGACGGTGGACGCGGCGCCGCGCGAGCGGATCCGCCTCGTCGGGGACGTGCCGTCACCGATCAACCCGCCGTCCGGCTGCCGCTTCCGCACCCGTTGCTGGAAGGCGACCGAGAAGTGCGCGACGGAGGCCCCGCCGCTGGTCCAGGCCGACGGCAACAAGCCCGGCCACCTGACCGCCTGCCACTACCCCGAGATGCGGGACACGGTTCCCGCCCCGCGCCTCTCCAAGGACCCCGAGGCAGCGGCCTGACACACCCCTTTCCGTCAGCCGCCGCCCGCGGACGGACTTTCACCGGCCCATTGACCCGAGCCCTGAACGTCCGCTCCAGGGGAGCAGGGGCCCGCACCTTCCCGGGTGCGGGCCCTTCTCTTGCCGGCGCTCACCCGCGCACGAACATCGGCAGCAACCGAGATGCCGCGCCGTTCCAAGACGTTCACGACCATCTGGTGACGCTCCCGAAGGCGCCCCTGTCAGGATCCTGCTTCCCAGCCCTCGCTCTGGGCCTCTCGCCCGCTCGCCTTCCCGTGTGGCAGTGAGTCATGTCAGGGCTGAGAGGCAGGCGGCCCCGATGCTCACTCTCCGGCGAACAGCTCCGCAGCATCCGCAACGTGCATCGCACGCTGGGCCCAGGCCTCAAGCTGGTCCGGGTCCGTACAGGCCCTCACCCGCTCGCGAACGCTGAAGCCGACCGAAATGCCACGCCACTGCAAGATCAGGAGAACCGCCTCGGCCTTGGCCTCGACCCGCCCTTCCGCACGACCTTCCTGACGACCTTCCTGACGACCTTCCTCGCGACCTTCCTCACGACCTTCCTCGCGACCTTCCTCACGCACCTGTTCCGCGAGCGGGTGCCGCCAGAAGTACTGGATCGCCGTCATCAGGTCCCTCCACATCTGCTTCGCCCGGGGATCGACCAGGCACGAATCGACGAACTGCACGAGGATCGCGGCGCTGTCCGCATCGATGGTCTTCAAGGCGGCCGCCAGCGATTCCAGTATGGCCGCAGCGTTCGGCCCTCGCCCGTGTGTCATGGCCGACAGCACCGCAAGAGGTACGTCCGCCTCCGCCTGCCGCTCGTCCGCGATCACCGGAACGTTGTCCGGGCCCAGCACCAGGGGCCGCACCGTCAACGACTCCCACCCCGGGATTCCGAGCCGAATCGGTTCCGATGCCCACTTCGCCGTCGTCCTGCTCTGCGTGATCACGATCAGTACCGGTTCACACCGGTACTTCTCGTAGAGATACGACAGGTAGTAGGGCCAGCTCCCCCGCTTCCGCCCGTCCATCTTCCCCTGCGACTCCACAACCAGGAGATACGTCCCCTCCTCCGTCTCCGCCCGCAGCAACGTGTCCACCCGACGCTCGACCGGTTCGACCTCCGTCAGGTCCACGTTCAGCGCCACGACCTCCCGAGGCTCCGGAAACGGCAGACACAGCACCTTCCGTAAGGCCCTGGTCAGCAGCGCCGGATCCTTCTGGAAGATCCGATGCAACGCCTCATGCGACGACCCCACCATCACGCCACCTCCAGCTCACACCACACGAACTTGCCCCGCTCCCCGAACCGGGCCGACGGCTGCCACCCCCAGCCGTCCGCACACGCCACCACCAACCCCAGCCCCCGCCCCGCCTCTTCGAGCTCCGTCACCCCTCCCAACGATCCCGGCGGCTCCGGAGGCACGGGATCCGCGTCCCACGCCCCGATCCACACCACGCCCCCAGGGGAACGCCGCACCCTCAACGCGGCCGGACCCTTCGTATGACGTACGGCATTCGAGACCAACTCCGCGGCGAGGAGCTCTGCGGTGTCCACCAGACCGATCAGGCCGTGCATCGTCAGGATCAGACGCAGGGTGCGACGGGAGATCGTCACCGCTCTCAGGTCGTTGGGCACGTAGAGCGTGTAGTCCCAGGTCTCGGACATGCGTCATCAACTCCGGTCAGGTGAGGGGGATTTCACGCACGGTGGCATCGCCGCACGAGGAAGGTGCGGTGCACTTCCGCTGCGTGTCCGTTACGTCACCGACGGTAGAGTCACAATTTGGGACGGCGCAAGTCGCTGCCGTAATCTTCCCCTCGAACGAGGCTCTGCCGCGCCGCAGTTCCCAGCGAGGAGGAAGACATGACGCGCAGGAAGCAACCCACCGCACGCCAGGCGCGGCTGGGTTCCGAGCTGCGCAAACTCCGCGAGGCCGCAGGGCTCAAGGGACTGGAGGCCGCCGTACTGCTGGGGACGGACTCGGCTCAGATCAGCCAGATCGAGTTCGGTACGGCAGGCGTGAGCGAGGAGCGGGTACGCCGCCTCGCCGCCCATTACTGCTGTACGGACGTGGAGTTGGTCGAGGCGTTGGTGGCAGTGGCGACCGACCGCACCCGGGGGTGGTGGGAGGAGTACCGGGGTCTACTGCCGACGTCGTTCCTCGACCTCGCCGAACTGGAACACCACTCCTCGTATCGGCTCGACGCGGAGTTCCTGCACATCCCCGGCCTGTTTCAGACGGAGGACTACGCCCGCGCCGTCTTCTCGTACCGAGTGCCCGAACTACCGGCGAGCGACCTTGAGCTGCGCGTCCGTCACCGCATGGCACGCAAGGCGGTCATCGATGAGCCGGCCCGCGTTCCCTACGAGGCCGTGATCCACGAGGCAGCACTGCGCATCAGGGTCTGCGACCGGGCAGCCTCACGTGCCCAGCTCGACCGCGTCCTGGAGTTCTCCGAAGCACCCCGCATCTCCGTACGGGTGATCCCGTTCGACTTGGACGGCTTCGCCGGAGCGACGAACGCCATGATGTACGCGGGTGGCGCCGTTCCCAAGCTGGACACGGCGGTACGCGACGCGCCACAGGGTGCGGGGTTCATCGACTCCGAAGCTCAACTCGCCGCGTTTCGAACACTCTTCCGTAAGGTGGAGTCAGCGTCCCTCAGTCCCGAGCGGTCGCGCGACTTCATCCACAACCTGACGAAAGAGCTGTGAGGCACACCGTGGCCCCTGACAACTGGCGCAGGTCGTCCTACTCGGGAAGCGGCGACGGCAACAACTGCGTCGAGGTCGCCCACCGTCCCACCTGCATATCCCTCCGCGACTCGAAAGCCCCCAGCGCAGCCACCCTCACCTTCCCCTCCGTCGCCTTCGCGTCCTTTCTCCGGGCGATCAAAGGTGCCCGCTCCACAGCCAGTTGATAGAAGTTCAAGAAGGAGCCCGTTCCCGACCCCCCGTTCAACATCGTGTGGCACACTGCCGCGGTG
The DNA here is from genome assembly GCF_014645815.1 of Streptomyces fuscichromogenes. Classification (GTDB taxonomy): domain Bacteria; phylum Actinomycetota; class Actinomycetes; order Streptomycetales; family Streptomycetaceae; genus Streptomyces; species Streptomyces fuscichromogenes. The sequence continues at coordinate 163,018 of NZ_BMML01000024.1, forward strand.
GTCGATCATTCGTACGCGGATCTCTCGCTCGCCGCGCTCTACGACAGCCTCAACCCGTGGGGGCCGGGTGACGACTTCTACCTGGACCTGATGATGTCCGCCGGGTCCGTGCTCGATGTCGGCTGCGGTACCGGGCGGTTGCTGCGCGGGGCGCGGACCGGGGGGCACGACGGGCGGCTGACGGGGCTGGAGCCGGCCGCGGCGATGCTCGTACAGGCGCGTCGCGCCGAACCCGGTGTCGAGTGGGTGCTCGGCGATCTGCGCAGCCGCCGCTGGGACACCGCCGACTTCGACCTCGTCGTCATGACCGGCCACGCCTTCCAGGAACTGCTCAGGGACGAGGAGTTGAGGGCGGCGCTGACCGCCGTGCGCAGTGCGCTGTCCGCGACCGGGCGCTTCGTGTTCGAGACCCGTAACCCCGCCGCTCGGGCCTGGGAGGGCTGGACCCCCGACCGCGTACGGCATGTCACCGGCCCGGACGGCCGCGCCGTCCGGGTCTGGCACGAGGTCGAAGCGCCGCCGAGCGGGGAGCGGGTGACGTTCACCGAGACCTACGAGGGCGGGGCCTGGGCGCAGCCCCAGGTGTGCCGCTCCACCCTCCGCTTCCTCGGCCCCGACGCCCTCGCCGGTTTCCTGGGCGCCGCCGGCCTGGAGGTAGTCGAGCAGTACGGCGACTGGGCACGCGGCCCGGTCGGCTCCGCCAGCCCCGAGATCATCACCGTCGCACGGCAGGTCTAGGAGCCGTCACGACGGCCCCGCCGCCGCGGTGAAGCGCGCCCCGAGCGACGCGACCGCGGCACGCAGTTCCGCCCCGCCCTCCACGCGGAAGGCGAACGGGACCCTCGCCAGCCACTCCTGCGCGTACATGTCGGGGTTGCGGGTGCTGCCGACGAGCACGCACCGGTCCTCCCCGAGCGGCTCGGCCCGTCCCATGGGCGGGCGGATCCACGGAGCCACCTCGGCCAGGGCGGCGTCGAACCGTACCCGGGTGGGAAACTCCCAGCCGAGGCCCAGGTTCTCCTCCAGCACCGTGACCGGGTCCAGACCCCCGGGCGGATCGAAGCCGCGTCCGGTCGGCCGGACCGTGCGGACCCGGTCGACCCGGTAGGTGCGGATCGCGTCCACCCGATGGGAATGGCAGAGCAGGTACCAGCGGCCGTGGCGGACGACCAGGGACCAGGGATCCACCTCCTCCTCCCACTCGTCGCCGGCCTCGCTGCGGTACGTGACCGCGATCCGGCGCCGGGCCGCGACGGCGTCGACCAGGTCGCCGGTGACGGCCGGGTCCGGGCGCGTCGAGTACGGGTCGGGTGCGGCCGACGCGTGCTCGCGCAGCATGGCCGCCTGCTGGCCGACGCTCTCCGGCAACGCCCTGACGACCTTGTCCAGGGCGGTGCCGACCAGGTCGTCGGCGTCGGTCCCGGCCGACTGGCGGCCGAGCACCGCCATCACCAGGCCGAGCGCCTCGGCCTGGGTGAAATGCACCGGGGGCAGCCGCGTGCCGCGCCCCAGCCGGTACCCGCCGTGCGGCCCGCGGGCCGACTCCACCGGGATGCCGGCCTCGCGCAGGATCCCGACGTACCGGCGGGCAGCCCGTTCCGTGACGCCCAGCCGTACGGCGAGTTCACCGGCCGTCGTACCGGGGCGGGCCCGGAGTATCTCCAGGGTGCGGATGGCTCGCGCGGTGGGGCTGAGATCGTTCGGCACGGCAGCAGGCTAAGCGCTCCGCTGGAAGTGCCGCGATGGGCCGCCGTGGTTCGCCTGCGGGTCCGTGGGCGCTGCTCGCGCAGTTCCTCCCCCAGCCTTCGGCCGGGGGTACCCCCAGCGCCCCTTCGGAGCGCTGCCGGGGCACTGTCGAGGGCCATTGGACAATCCGGCAGCGGATCGTCCGGATCTCCTCCTACGGTGAGGCGCGTGAAGCCGGAGAAGGGGAAGTAATCATGGACATACTGCTCATCGGCGGCCTGTGGCTCAGCGGATCCGTGTGGGACGACGTCGCGGCCGCGCTGGAGCCGCTGGGGCATCGTGCCGTGCCGCTCACGCTGCCGGGCCAGGGGGACGGGGCCGCGGCCGCCACGCTCGACGACCAGGTGGCCGCGGTGCTCGCCGCGGTGGACTCGGCGAGCGGGAGGCCCGTGGTGGTGGGGCACTCCGCCGCCTGCACCCTGGCCTGGCTGGCCGCCGACCGGCGGCCGGAGCGGCTGGCCGCGGCCGTGCTCGTCGGCGGTTTCCCGTCCGCCGACGGCCGGCCGTACGCCGACTTCTTCGAGGTGCGGGACGGGGTCATGCCCTTCCCGGGCTGGGAGCCCTTCGAGGGGCCGGACGCCGCGGACCTCGACGAGGCCGCCCGGCGGTCGCTGGCGGCTGCCGCGATCCCGGTGCCCGAGGGCGTCGCCAAGGGGGTGGTGCGGCTGACCGACGAACGGCGGTTCGACGTCCCGGTCGTCGTCGTGTGCCCGGAGTTCACGCCCGCGCAGGCACGGAAGTGGATCGCCGACGGGGAGGTTCCGGAGCTCGCGCGGGCCGAGCACGTCGACTTCACCGACCTCGACTCGGGCCACTGGCCCATGCTCACCCGGCCCGCCGAACTCGCCAGGATCCTGGCCGAGGCGGCGGGCGCGGCGGACAGCAGGGCTCAGGCTCACCGCGCGCCCTGACCGGGCCGGCCGGCCGCCGGCGCCCCCGAAGGGGCGCTGGGGGTACCCCCGGCCGAAGGCTGGGGGAGGAACTGCGCGACCAGCCACGACGGCGCCGCAGACGGGAATCGGCAGACAGCGGCAGACGGCGGCAGCCAGCGGCAGCCAGCGGCAGCCAGCAGATCGCCGCACCTCCGGCGGAGCGCCGCCTACCCCTCCTCCTCCAGCGCCGCCAGCGCCGGGTCCAGGACGATGTCCTCGTCGCGGGCCTGCGTCGTCGGGTCCTCCGGGAAGTGGCAGGCCGTCAGGTGGCCCTCGTGGTTGCCGGAGATCCGGAGCAGCGGGGGCTCCTGCGTCGCGCACTTGTCCTGGGCCTTCCAGCAGCGGGTGCGGAAGCGGCAGCCGGAGGGCGGGGAGATGGGGGACGGAACGTCGCCGGCCAGGCGGATGCGTTCGCGGCCCGCCGAGTCGCCGTCGTCCGTGAGGCTGACCTCGGGGACCGCGGACAGAAGCGCGTGGGTGTAGGGGTGGCGGGGGCGGGTGTAGATCGCCTCCCGGTCGCCGACCTCGATGATCTTGCCGAGGTACATCACCGCGACGCGCTGCGAGAAGTGCCGTACCACCGCGAGGTCGTGGGCGATGAAGAGGAACGCGATGCCCAGTTCCCGCTGCACCTCCTGGAGGAGGTTGACCACCTGGGCCTGGATGGAGACGTCCAGGGCCGAGACCGGCTCGTCGGCGACGATCAGCTTCGGTTCCAGGGCCAGGGCGCGGGCCACGCCGATGCGCTGGCGCTGGCCGCCGGAGAACTCGTGCGGGAAGCGGTTGTAGTGCTCCGGGTTCAGGCCGACGATTTCGAGGAGTTCCCGGACGCGCTTCTCGCGGCCGCCCTCCGGCTCCACCCCGTTGATCTCCATCGGACCCGAGATGATCTTTCCGACCGTCTGCCGCGGGTTCAGCGACGAGTACGGGTCCTGGAAGATCATCTGGATCTCGGACCGGATCGGCGCCAGTTCCCTGCGGGAGGCGTGGGTGATGTCCTGGCCGCGGTAGCTGACCTTGCCGGCGGTCGGTTCCAGCAGGCGGGTGATCAGCCGGCCGGTCGTGGACTTGCCGCAGCCGGACTCGCCGACCAGGCCGAAGCTCTCCCCCACCCGTACGGTCAGGTCGATGCCGTCCACGGCCTGGACCTGACCGACCGTGCGCCGGACCGGGAAACCCCCCTTGACCGGGAAGTACTTGGTCAGCCCGGAGACCTCCAGGAGAGGCTCCCCCACGGTGACCGGTTGGTGCTGTGCCGGGAGGACCATGTCCTCTGTCATGACGTGTCCTCCAGGACCTAGGCCAGTCGGGGTTTGATCTCTTCGAGGAAGATGGTGCGTTTCTGGTCCGCCGTGAGGTGGCATGCCGAGGCCCGGTCGGGGGCCAGGAGCGGGCGTTCGCCGACGCAGCGGCCGGCGCCCGTCACCCGGTCCTGGAAGGTGCAGCGCGGGTGGAAGCGGCAGCCGGAGGGCGGGGTCAGCAGGGAGGGCGGGGCGCCGGGGATCGGGTGCAGCGGCGTGTCCAGGTCGGAGTCCAGGCGCGGCATCGAGTTCAGCAGACCCCAGGTGTACGGGTGCTGGGGGGCGCGCAGGACCTCGTCCGTCGTACCGCGCTCCACCGCGCTGCCCGCGTACATCACCATGATGTCGTCGGCCATGTCGGCGATCACCCCCAGGTCGTGGGTGATGAAGATGATGCCGGTTCCGAACTCCTGCTGGAGGTCCTTGAGCAGGTCCAGGATCTGTGCCTGGACGGTCACGTCCAGGGCGGTGGTCGGCTCGTCGGCGATGAGCAGGTCGGGGTCGCAGACCAGGGCCATGGCGATCATCGCGCGCTGGCGCATACCGCCGGAGAACTGGTGCGGGTAGTCCTTCGCCCGCTCCTTCGGGTTGGGGATGCCGACCTTGGCGAGCATCTCGACCGCCCGGTCCCAGGCCGCCCGCTTGGAGGCGCCCCGGTGTTTCATGAAGGGCTCGGCGATCTGGCGGCCGACCGTGTAGTACGGGGAGAGCGCGGTCAGCGGGTCCTGGAAGATCATGGCGGCCTTGTTGCCGCGCACCTTCTCCAGCTCGGACTCACGGGCGGTGATCAACTCCTGGCCGTCCAGGAGGATCTCGCCCTCGACCGTGGTGAACTGGGGGTTGTGCAGGCCGAGGACGGTCAGGTTGGTGACCGACTTCCCGGAGCCCGACTCGCCCACGATCCCGAGGGTCCTGCCCCGCTCCACGTCGAAGGACAGCCCGTCCACGGCCCGCACCACGCCGTCCTCGGTCCTGAAACTGACGTGCAGGTCCCGGACCGAGAGGAAGGCACCCGCGTCGGCCGGTGCGGGGGTGCCGGCGTCCTTGGTCAGAGTGGTCACGACGGTTCTCCTCCTGCCGGCCTAGGCGAGCCGGACGCGCGGGTCGATGAACGCGTAGGTCGCGTCGACGAGGATGTTGAACAGCAGGATCATGCTGGCGGAGAACAACATGACGCCGAGCAGCAGCGGCAGATCGCTGAACTGCACGGATTCCACCGCGAGGCGCCCCAGGCCGGGCAGTCCGAAGGTGTACTCCGTGATGATGGCGCCGCCGAGCAGCGAGCCGAGGTCGATACCGAAGATGGTGACGATCGGGATGAGCGAGCCGCGCCAGGCGTAACGGAAGAAGACGTATCTGCGGGACATGCCCTTGGCGCGGGCGGTGCGGACGTGCTCCTCCTGGAGCTGTTCGATCATCGACGAGCGCGCCATACGGGTGTACTGCGAGGCGAAGATCGTGGAGAGCACCACCCACGGGATGATCAGCCCGGTGAACCAGGTGACGGGGTCCGCGGTGAAGTCGTTGTACGCGGGCTTGTCGAAGATGTGCGACTGGTAGACCAGGGCGGCCAGTGCCAGCGGGCCCAGGAAGTAGATCTGCATCGAACTGATCACCATCGAGCCGGCGGTGACCGTCTTGTCGAGCATGGTGCCGCGCTTCCACGCGGCGAGCATGCCGGTGCCCAGACCCACGAAGAGGAAGACCACCGCGGCACCGAGGGTGAGCGAGACGGTGGTGGGCAGCCGGTCCATCATGGTCGACCACACCGGGTCGTTGGTGTGGTACGAGTACCCGAAGCAGGGGGCGGGGCAGGGGCCCTGGGCGAACTGGTTGCTGCCCAGGATCAGGTTGTGCAGGAAGATCCAGTACTGCTCGGGGATCGACTTGTCGAGGCCGAGCACGTGGTGGATGTTGGCGAGGCTGGTCGGATTGCAGGTCTTGCCGCACATCAGCAGAGCCGGGTCGCGTGGCATCCCGAAGAAAAGCAAGAACGTCACGATGCTCAACAGGAAGAGGATGACGACGGCACCGAGGATCCGGCGGACGAGGAAGCGCAGCATGCGAGGGGCTTTCTGACGTCGGCGGGCCGGGCGGTACCCGGTGCGGTGTCGCCCCGAGGGGCGCACGCACCGGGTACCGGGCGGGCGAGGGGGTTACTTGATGTAGAGACGACGCGGGTCGATGCCGCCGATCACGTCGTCGTAGACCAGGCCGCCGACCTTGGAACCGGCGATCTGGACCTGCTTGTAGTCGATGGTGGGAACGGCGTTGATGACGTCCTTGACCAGGTACTGGTCGAGCTTCTCCCACGCGGCGGCCGACTTGACCGGGTCGCTGATCGCGTTGGCCGCGTCGATGTCGGAGTTGGCCTTGGAGTCGTTGACGTGCGAGTAGTTCGGCGAGCCGTCGGCGATCGCGCGGCCGTCGAACAGCGGCGGGATCACGGTCGAGGCGGACGGCCAGTCGGCGCCCCAGGCGGAGGCGTAGATGTCGTAGTTGTTGTCGACCTTGCCGACCTGGTCGTAGTACGTCTCGGCCGGGATGTCCTGGCGCTGCACGTTGAAGCCGGCCTTCTCCAGGGCCGCGGCGATGGCGGTGGAGTACTGCTGGCCCTCGGGGGTGTTCTGGTAGCCGTAGGTCAGCTTCAGACCGACCTTGCCGGCCTTCTTCAGCAGCGCCTTGGCCTTGGCCGCGTCACCGCCCGGGTTCTTCTTCTTGCCCCACGGGTCGAAGGAGGCGTCGTAGCCGCTGACGGTCGGGCTGATGAAGCCGCCGGCCACCTCGGCGGCCGAACTGCCGCCGAAGGCGCGGATGATCGGGGTGATCGGCAGGGCGTAGGCGATGGCCTCGCGGACCGTCTTGTCCTGCAGCGCCGAGTGCTTCATGTTGATGTTGATCTGGCCGACGTAGGGCTGGTAGCCGGCCACCGTGCGGGCCTTGAGGGCCGCGTCGCCGCCGAGGACCTGGGAGATGTTGCCCGCGTCCACCGAGTTGTTGAAGCTGATGCCGGCCTGGTCGGCGCCGCTGTTGGCGAGCAGCTGCTTGGTGGAGTCCTCGTACTGCACGTTGAACGTGAAGTCCATCTGGTCCACGTACTGGTTGCGGATCGGGTCCGTCTTCGGGTCCCAGTCGGGGTTCTTGACCAGCACCATCGACTTGCCGGACTTGAACGACTGGATCTTGTACGGGCCGGTCGTCAGCGGGGCCTTGTCGTACTTCTCCTTGGTGTCGCCCTTCTTGGAGACGACGGCGTAGCCCGCCATGGCGAGGGCGTACGGCAGGTCCGGGTGCGCGGTCTTGAAGTGGAAGATGATGGTCTTGCTGTCGGGCGTCTCCAGGATGCTGTTCGGCAGGTGCTTGCCCTTGTAGGGGCCGTCCGGGAGCAGCTTGCGGTAGTCGGCGCCGTTGGTGTCGGCCAGCCACTGCTGGAGGTACGTGGGGCCCTGGTTGATGAAGGAGGCGAAGAGCCGCTCGTAGGTCTGGCGGAAGTCCGCGGACGTGATCGGCGTCCCGTCGGAGAACTTGATGCCGTCCTTGAGCGTGTACTTCCAGGTCTTGCCGCCGTCCGTGGTGGTACCGGAGTCGGTGGCCAGGTCGCCGACGACCTCGTGCCCGCTGCCCTTGTTGTTGGTGGACTTGTAGCCGGTGAGGCCTCTGTGGATCAGCGTGGCGAGCGAGCCCTCGTCGGAGACGTAGATCTGCCCGGGGTCGAGGTGCGCGTAGGAGTCGCGCTGCAGCACTTCCAGGGTGCCGCCGGTCTTCGCGCCCGGCACGGCGGCCGCGGGTCCTGTCGAGTCCTTCGCATCGCCGAACTTGATCGACGCCTGCTGCCGTTTGGCGTTCTGCTGGTCCTTCTTCTCGTTGTCGCTGGCGTTGCTGCCGCCTTTGCTGCAACCGCTGAGCACGAGTGCCCCGGCCGCGAATACTGACAAAGCGGCGTATGCATGGCGTCCGCCCCTACTCATCACTGAAGTCTCCACCCATCTGTGTGTACGCCGGTGCGAAGGAAATGGCCGTGCGGTATCCGGGCGAGGACGCCCACAAGCTCCCGGTCAGCGCGCCGTCTTGGGATCGAAGGCGTCCCGGACCGAGTCCCCGAGCAGGTTGAAGGCGACGACGAAGACGACCATCGAGACGCCGGGGAAGAACATGTACGTGATGTCGTTCTGGAGGACGAGCTCGGTGGAGGCCTTGGAGAACATCTGGCCCCAGTCGGGCGTGGGCTCGACGATGCCGACCCCGAGGAACGACAGACCCGCCTCGATCGTCACGAAGCTGGGCAGGATGTACGTGGCCTGCACCAGCAGCGGTGTCACCACGTTCGGCAGGATCTCCCTGCGGATGATCCGCCAGGGCGAGGCGCCGCTCACCTTGGCCGCTTCGATGAACTCCCGTTCCCGCAGGGCGAGTGTGGTGCCGCGCAGGATGCGGGCGAGGCTCATCCAGCCGAGCACCCACTGGACGACGATCAGTGCGACGACGCGCACATAGGTCGGCGTCTCGTCGCGCGGGGAGACGAACAGCGAGACCACGACCGGCATGCTGGCGATGAAGAACAGCTGCGAGGGGAAGGCGAGCAGGAAGTCGATGAGCCGGCCGATGAAGAAGTCGGTCTTGCCGCCGAGGTAGCCCGCCGTGACGCCGAGGAGGATTCCGGTGAGGACGACCGCGACGGTGACCGCCAGGGAGATCAGCAGCGAGGTACGGATGCCGTAGATCAGCTTGGTGAACACGTCGTAGCCGTTGCCGGGTTCGAGACCGAACCAGAACTCGCTGCTGATGCCGCCGTTGGGCTGCACCGGCACACCCGCGCTGTCGAAGAGTTCGGGACGTTCGTCGGCGTAGACGGTGTACGGGTTCTTGCCGTACAGCTTCGAGATCAGCGGGGCCGCCGCCGCGACGACGAAGAAGAAGGCCACGACGAACGCCGAGATGACGCCGGTGCGATCGCGCTTGAAGCGGATCCACATCAGCTGGCCCGGCGACCGGCCTTCGACCTTCACCGTCGCGGTGTTCGGGTCGGGCTGCGGTCCGCCGTCCACGACGGCAGACCTTCCGCCACCCTCAATGTCCGTAGGACTTGTCACAGTTCGTCCAATTCACAGGTGTGGGTGTGCCGAACCGGCGGCCGACGCGGGTGCGCGGTCGCTGCGGCATGATCCGATGAGGCATGATCCGACGAAGCGTCAGGACATCCCCGGGGTGAGCGGGAATGCCGCAGCCGGACGCGCGTAGGCGAGCGACGGCGCTACGCGGCCGACCGCTGCTTCAGGACCAACCGCCGGACGAACAAGGGCAGTCGGACCGAACGGCCGGTAGAGCCGGAACAGCCGGTGGAACCCACCTGGTGCCTGTGACACTGCACATGGGACTTCTCCTCATGACTTCACGTGTTCATCAGCAGGAGGTTTCCGTCCATACCCTCCGACACCCCTGACGGAGGGTCAGACACCCCCTGATGCTCGTGAGTCGGGCGCTGTCCCCACAGCGCGAGACCCATTGACCCGAGCGCTACGCGGCTAACTATCTGCCATGAGCCAGGTGCCGACCACTGTCTTTAAATCTCAATTCAGTCACAGCTGGCGCGTAGTTCTTCCGAAAAATGGACAAAGCGTTCGACGGGAGAAGGCCGCGAAACGGACTTGTTACATGGGTATCGGGCGAGGATCTCCGCATTTCGGACACGGTGGCGAAAGTGGCCGACATCCGTCCGCTCTAAAAAGGGTTGCAAAAAACCCGGGCACCCCCATCATGGGGGTGCCCGGGTCGGGATGTCCTGGGATCAGCCGTGCTTGGCGCGGCTGGCGGCGCGGGCCCGCTCGCGGGCGTCCAGGTTCACCTTGCGGATGCGAACGGCCTCCGGGGTCACCTCGACGCACTCGTCGTCACGGCAGAACTCCAGCGACTGCTCCAGGGAGAGCTTGCGCGGCGGGACGATCGCCTCGAACGAGTCGGCCGAGGACGACCGCATGTTCGTGAGCTTCTTCTCCTTGGTGATGTTCACGTCCATGTCGTCGGAGCGCGAGTTCTCGCCGACGATCATGCCCTCGTACACCTCGGTGCCGGGGTCGGTGAACAGCACACCGCGCTCCTGGAGGTTCGTCATCGCGAACGCGGTGACGGCACCGGAGCGGTCGGCGACCAGCGAGCCGTTGTTACGGGTCTGCAGGGCACCGAACCAGGGCTCGTGGCCCTCGTGGATGGAGTGGCCGATACCCGTACCACGGGTCTGCGTGAGGAACTCGGTACGGAAGCCGATGAGACCGCGGGACGGCACCACGAACTCCATGCGGACCCAGCCCGAGCCGTGGTTGGACATGTTGTCCATCCGGCCCTTGCGGACGCCCATGAGCTGCGTGACCGCGCCCATGTGCTCCTCGGGCACGTCGATCGTCATGCGCTCGACGGGCTCGTACGTCTTGCCGTCGACCTGCTTGGTGACGACCTGCGGCTTGCCGATGGTCAGCTCGAAGCCCTCGCGGCGCATCTGCTCGACCAGGATGGCGAGCGCCAGCTCACCACGGCCCTGGACCTCCCAGGCGTCCGGACGCTCGGTGTCGAGCACCCGGAGGGAGACGTTACCGATCAGCTCGCGGTCGAGACGGTCCTTGACCTGGCGGGCGGTGACCTTGCGGTCCTTGACCGCGGCCTTGTTGTCGGCACCCTTGCCGGTGCCGCCGCGGCCGACCAGCGGCGAGGTGTTCGTGCCGATGGTCATCGAGATCGCCGGCTCGTCGACCGTGATCAGCGGCAGCGGGATCGGGTTCTCGGTGTCGGCGAGGGTCTCGCCGATCATGATGTCCGAGATACCGGCGACGGCGCAGATGTCACCCGGGCCGGCCATCTCGGCGGGCTTGCGGGTGAGCGCCTCGGTCATCAGCAGCTCGGTGATGCGCACGTTGGACATCGTGCCGTCACGCTTGATCCAGGTGACGGTCTGGCCCTTGCGCAGCTCGCCCTGCTCGACGCGGAGCAGCGCGATACGGCCGAGGAAGTTGTCGGCGTCCAGGTTGGTGACGTGCGCCTGGAGCGGGGCCGACTCGTCGTACTCGGGGGCCGGGACGTGCGACAGGATGGTGGAGAAGAACGGCTCCAGGCTGTCGCTGTCGGCGGGGACGGTGCCGTCCTCCGGCTTGGTCAGCGAGGCCACACCGTCACGCGCACACGCGTAGACGATCGGGAACTCGATCTGGTCCTCGTCGGCGTCCAGGTCGAGGAAGAGGTCGTAGGTCTCGTTGACGACCTCGTCGATCCGGGAGTCCGGACGGTCCGTCTTGTTGATGCACAGGATGACGGGCAGGCGCTGCTGGAGGGCCTTGCGCAGCACGAAGCGGGTCTGCGGCAGCGGGCCCTCGGAGGCGTCCACCAGCAGGACCACCGCGTCCACCATCGACAGACCGCGCTCGACCTCGCCACCGAAGTCGGCGTGGCCCGGGGTGTCGATGATGTTGATGGTGATGACGTCGCCGCCATCCTTGGGGTGGTACTTCACGGCCGTGTTCTTGGCCAGGATCGTGATGCCCTTCTCACGCTCCAGATCGTTCGAGTCCATCATTCGGTCGTCGAGCGACTCGGCGGCGTGCGCGGCGAAGGCACCGGCCTGCTTCAGCATGGCGTCGACGAGGGTCGTCTTGCCGTGGTCGACGTGGGCGACGATGGCGACGTTGCGGATGTCGTGGCGCGTGGCCATGGTGCGGCGTACTCCCGGGGTGTTGAGAAGGCCCTGTGCGTACGTCCGTGTGACGCGGGCCTGCCGGGCTTGACACGCCACGGCCTCACCCCATGTTACGTGGCCTTTGTAACTGAGGCTCGCCGGGCCGCCTCCATGGGGCGCGGGCAACTGCGTGACCAGCCACAATGCACCCGCACCCGGCAGCGAATCCGCTCCCTCTACCCCTTGCTCGGGCTCGGAGACACCTTCGCGCCCTTCTTCAGGAAGCCCATGTCCTGGTAGACCGGCGTCTGGAAGCCGAAGGCGCCGACGTTCACCAGACTCTTCAGGGCGCCCACGATCTGCGGCCGCTGGTACAGCGGCAGCGACCCGGCCGACGCCCAGATCCTGGAGTCCGCCTTGCGCAGCAGCCCGTCCGCCTCGTCCTCGTCCAGCGTGCCCAGCGCCTGGTCGAAGAGCTGGTCCACCTGGTCGGTGCCGACCCGCGTGTAGTTCTGCTCGACGTTCAGCGACCCGTCGGCCGCCACCACCGGCTTCGCGTAGATCGGCCGCGCGTCCGTCGCCGGGAACGCGGACGACGGCCACGAGTACAGCGCGAGGTCGTACTGTCCGGACGCGATGTGGTCCTTGAAGTAGCTGTCGTCCGGGACCTTGTGGATCTCGGTCGCGATGCCGACCTTGTCCAGCATCGCCGAGATCTGGCCGGCGACCGTCTGGAGCGTCTCCGAGCCCGGCCCCGAGGGCAGCACGAACCGCAGCGAGAGCGCCTTCCCGTCCTTGGCCAGTGGTCCGGCCGGCGCCCCGGCGCCCCTGGGTGCCGCCGTGCCCTTGGGCGCGTACGCCCCCGGCGCCCCGTGGGCGTGGTCCTTCTGGTGGTCGCGGGTGTCCTTGTCGTTCGAGCCCTTGTCGTCCTCGCCGACGATGTACTGCCCGTCGTGCCCGCCGTCCGACTCGTCGCCCTGCTCCCCCTTGTCTCCCTTGACCCCCTTGTCTCCCTTGTCGCCCTTCTTCTCGTCCTCGGCGCCGGCCGCCTTGCCGCCGGCCTTGACCGGCCCGCCGGCCACCCAGCCGGCGTCGGCGAGCAGCGCCTGCGCCTCGTGGGTGTCGAGGCCGCCGATGGCGCCGCTGCCGTCGGTGTAGGCGGCCTGCCCGGACAGCGCCACATGGCTGCCGACCGGCACCGCGGGCAGCCCCAGCGGGGTGAGCACCAGCCTGGCGAGCGCCTGGCGGTCCAGGGCGCGGGCGACGGCCCGGCGCACCCGCTCGTCGGCGAGCGGGCCCTCGGAGCCGTTGAGGGCGAGCTGGGTGTAGGCGGGCTCCAGCGACTTGCGGACGTCGAAGTCGCGCAGCTCGTGCTGCTGCTCCAGCCACTTGGCGATGGACCGGCGGAGCTTCTTGGGCCCGTCGGGCAGCTTCTCCTCGTCCATGCCGAGGGTCAGTGCCCAGGACCGCAGCTTCTTGGCGGAGGTCTTCCCGGCGCCCTGCAGCGGCAGGCCGGTGCCCTTCTCGCGGCCCGCGATGGTGATCCGCTCGGCCTCGGAGGCGTCGATGTCGGCGACGTCGACCGTGCCGGCGGCGAGCGCGGCGGCCCGCTTCGCGCGGTCCACGGCGTGCAGGTCGATCTCGTCGAGCTTGGCCGGGCGGCCCCACCAGCGCGGGTTGCGGGTGAGGATCACGTCCTTCTTGGCGGTGTCGACCCTGTCGACCCGGAAGGGGCCCGCGGTGACGGTGAGCTTGCGGCGGGCACCGTCGTTGAAGGCGTCCGGGGTGCCCATGACGTCCTTCGGGTACAGCGGGGAGAACAGCGACTGCCAGTCGGCGTAGGGCCGGTCGAAGGTGACCCGGACCTCCAGGTCGTTGGCGCCGCGCTCGATCTGGGCGATGCGGTCGTAGCCGGCGTTGCGGGCGGTCCAGTACGCCGAGTCCTTGCCGGACAGGGCGCGCCACTGGGCGGCGAAGTCGGCGGCGCCGATCTCCCGGCCGTCGCTCCAGACGGCCTGCTGGTTGAGCTTGTAGAGGACGACCTGGCGGGGCTCGGTCTCGATGACCTTGGCGGACTCCAGGTAGTCCGGGTTGCGGACCGGTCGGCCCTCGGCGTCGGTGGTGAACATCGACGGCAGGACGGCCTGGGCGACCCGGGTGGTGCCGGCGTCGGCGTCGGCCTGGAAGGTGTTGAGGGTCTCCGGTACGGCGTCCACGGCCATCCTGAGCGTGCCGCCCTCGGCGACCGAGGCCCGGGCGACCGCCGCGATGTCCTGTGCGGCGAGCGGCTTGCTGCCCTCGTCGTCGGAGCCGCAGCCGGCGAGCAGGGGCACGGCGAGGGCGCCCGCGGCGAGGAAGGCGAGGGCGCTCCGCTGGTGGCGCCGCGATGGGCCGCACTTCGGCTGCGGCTCCGTCGTGGTTGCTCGCGCAGTTCCCCGCGCCCCTGAGGGGGCGCTACGGCTGACGCCCTGGTGAGACATCTCTGCTTACCTCCGGGAGGCCCCGTGACACGGGTGCGGTCTGTTCACGTTTGGGGGTATTTTGGAGTTGATCACATGTACGTCAGAAGTACGGACCCCACTGAAATGGACGGGGTCCGCCCGCCGGGGACGACACGGCGGCGGGGGCTGCCAAACCCCACCCGTGCGGCGCAATCCCGGCGCACACAGAGCGCGTGCGGGCGTGCGACGGAGGCATGCAATCCGCCAATCGCTGCACATGGCTTCACATCGGCAGGTGTGACGCGCAACACTCGCAGGCGCATGAACGTTGCCGCCTTGGACCATGAAGTCCGCGGAAGTGAGGTCACGTCATGTCCGTGCACGACGACCTGACGTCAGTCCAGCGTTGCCTAGAAGACCTGAACCGGTCCGTCGGCCGCCTGGAGCAGCAGCTCGGGAGCGGCGGACTGGAGATGCGCCGCGTCCGATCCGACGCCGATCACCTGCGCGAGAGCGTGGCACTGCTGCGGGAGGCGGCCAACACCGGCACCCCGGGCAAACGCCCCGAACTCGTCACCATCTCCGACGACCCGTACGACATCAACCTGTGGACGGACACGGACGACGAGGGTCTCGGCGCCCGCGACCGGCACGCCCCCTAGGAGCGCCGCCCGCAGGCCCCCGACCCCCGACCCGACCGGAGTCATCCGTTGGCCACTGGTACGGAACCACATCAGAACAGCGGCGGCGTACGCGCCCGTACGCGCGCCGCGATCTCCGCCCCGCACCTGCGGACCGACCGCTGGTGGCTGGCGCCCGCCGTCACCGCGGCCGGTCTGTTCGCGTTCGTCGTCTACTCGACGTGGCGGGCCTTCTCGAACGCGCACTACTACTCGGCGCCGTACGTCTCGCCGTTCTACTCGCCGTGTCTGGCCGAGAACTGCAAGGCCATGCCGTCCGGCCCGAACGCCGACCTCTTCGGCAGCTGGTGGGCGATCTCCCCGGCGATCATCATCCTGATCTTCCCGCTGGGCTTCCGCCTGACCTGCTACTACTACCGCAAGGCGTACTACCGCAGCTTCTGGGCCTCCCCGCCGGCCTGCGCGGTGGCCGAGCCGCACGCGAAGTACACCGGTGAGACCCGCTTCCCGCTGATCCTGCAGAACGTCCACCGGTACTTCTTCTACTTCGCCCTGCTGGTCGCCGGCGTCCTGACCTACGACACGGTCCTGTCGTTCCGGGACACGCACGAGAACTGGGGCCACATGGGCCTCGGCACCCTCGTCTTCCTGGTCAACATCGTGCTGATCTGGGCGTACACGCTGTCCTGCCACTCCTGCCGGCACATCGTCGGCGGCAAGCTCAAGCACTTCTCCAAACACCCCGTGCGCTACAAGGCCTGGCAGTTCGTGGGCCGGCTCAACGCCCGCCACATGCAGCTCGCCTGGGCGTCGTTGGTGAGCGTGGCGCTCGCCGACTTCTACGTCTATCTGCTCGCGTCCGGTGTCTTCGACGATCCGCGATTCTTTTAAATGACTGGGGCCATCTGATGACAGCGGTGGAGCGGCAGCAGTGGGACGTCGTGGTCGTCGGCGCCGGCGGCGCCGGACTGCGCGCCGCGATCGAGGCGCGCGAGCGGGGCGCCCGTACGGCGGTGATCTGCAAGTCGCTGTTCGGCAAGGCGCACACGGTGATGGCCGAGGGCGGTATCGCGGCGGCCATGGCCAACGTCAACGAGCACGACAACTGGCAGGTCCACTTCCGCGACACCCTGCGCGGCGGCAAGTTCCTCAACCAGTGGCGGATGGCCGAGCTGCACGCCAAGGAGGCACCGGACCGGGTCTGGGAGCTGGAGACCTGGGGCGCCCTCTTCGACCGCACCAAGGACGGCAAGATCTCCCAGCGCAACTTCGGCGGCCACGAGTACCCGCGCCTGGCGCACGTCGGCGACCGTACCGGCCTCGAACTGATCCGGACGCTGCAACAGAAGATCGTCTCGCTCCAGCAGGAGGACGAGAAGGAGACCGGCGACTACGAGTCCCGGCTCAAGGTCTTCCAGGAGTGCACGGTCACCCGGATCCTGAAGGACGGCACACGCGTCTGCGGGGTCTTCGCCTACGAGCGGGAGACCGGCCGCTTCTTCGTCCTGGAGGCGCCCTCCGTCGTCATCGCCACCGGTGGCATCGGCAAGTCCTTCAAGGTGACGTCGAACTCGTGGGAGTACACGGGTGACGGGCACGCGCTCGCCCTGCTGGCCGGGGCGCCCCTGCTCAACATGGAGTTCGTGCAGTTCCACCCGACCGGCATGGTCTGGCCGCCGTCCGTGAAGGGCATCCTGGTCACCGAGTCGGTGCGCGGCGACGGCGGGGTGCTCAGGAACTCCGAGGGCAAGCGGTTCATGTTCGACTACATCCCGGACGTCTTCAAGGAGAAGTACGCCGAGTCCGAGGAGGAGGGCGACCGCTGGTACGAGGACCCGGACCACAACCGGCGTCCCCCGGAGCTGCTCCCCCGCGACGAGGTGGCCCGCGCGATCAACTCCGAGGTGAAGGCCGGCCGCGGCTCCCCGCACGGCGGGGTCTTCCTGGACGTGTCGACGCGGATGCCCGCGGAGGTCATCCGGCGCCGGCTGCCCTCCATGTACCACCAGTTCAAGGAGCTGGCCGACGTCGACATCACGGCGGAGGCCATGGAGGTCGGGCCGACCTGCCACTACGTGATGGGCGGGGTCGCGGTGGACTCCGACACCGCAGCCGCCCGTGGCGTGCCGGGGCTGTTCGCGGCCGGCGAGGTGGCCGGCGGCATGCACGGCTCCAACCGGCTGGGCGGCAACTCCCTCTCCGACCTGCTGGTGTTCGGACGCCGGGCGGGCTGGCACGCCGCCGACCACGCGGCGGACTCGGAGGCCCGGCCGGAGGTGGACGACGCGCAGATCGACGCGGCGGCGGCCGAGGCGCTGCGGCCCTTCTCCGCGGAGGGCCAGGAACCGGACTCCGGCCCGCCGGAGAACCCGTACACCCTGCACCAGGCGCTCCAGCAGTCCATGAACGACCTGGTCGGCATCATCCGCCGGGAGGGCGAGATGGAGCAGGCCCTGGAGAAGCTCGCCGAGCTGCGGGTGCGGGCGCGCCGGGCCGGGGTGGAGGGGCACCGGCAGTTCAACCCGGGCTGGCACCTCGCCCTGGACCTCAGGAACATGCTGCTGGTCAGCGAGTGCGTGGCCCGGGCGGCGCTGGAGCGCACCGAGTCGCGCGGCGGCCACACCCGCGAGGACCATCCGGTCATGGACCGCAGGTGGCGCCCCGTCAACCTGCTCTGCCGGCTGGCCGACCCCACCGGCGGCCTGGCGGCCACCGACCCGGAGCGCGGCCAGATCGACCTCACCCGTGAGAGCACCGACCCCATCCGAGCCGACCTGCTCGCCCTCTTCGAGAAGGAGGAGCTGGTCAAGTACCTCGCCGAAGAGGAGCTGTACGAATGAGCGGCTACACGGCCCACTTCCGGGTGTGGCGGGGCGACGCCGAGGGCGGCGGCCTGGAGGACTTCAAGGTCGAGGTGAACGAGGGCGAGGTGGTCCTGGACATCATCCACCGCATCCAGGCCACCCAGGCCTCCGACCTGGCCGTCCGCTGGAACTGCAAGGCGGGCAAGTGCGGTTCGTGCTCGGCGGAGATCAACGGCCGCCCGCGCCTGATGTGCATGACCCGGATGTCCGTCTTCGAACAGGACGAGACCATCACGGTCACCCCGCTGCGCGCCTTCCCGGTCGTCCGCGACCTGGTCACGGACGTCGGCTTCAACTACCAGAAGGCCAGGGAGGTCCCGGCCTTCGTACCGCCCGCCGACCTCGGCCCCGGCGAGTACCGGATGTTCCAGGAGGACGTGGACCGCTCGCAGGAGTTCCGCAAGTGCATCGAGTGCTTCCTGTGCCAGGACACCTGCCATGTGGTGCGCGACCACGAGGAGAACAAGACGGCCTTCGCCGGACCGCGGTTCCTCATGCGGGTCGCCGAACTCGACATGCACCCGCTGGACGCGGCGGAGACGTCCGGCCTGGACCGCAAGCGCACGGCCCAGGACGAACACGGCCTCGGCTACTGCAACATCACCAAGTGCTGCACGGAGGTCTGCCCGGAGGGCATCCACATCACGGACAACGCCCTGATCCCCCTGAAGGAGCGGGCGGTCGACCGCAAGTACGACCCGCTCGTGTGGCTCGGCTCGAAGATCAGGAGGCGCCCCGCAGGAGGCTGAGCACCCGCCGGAGGTTGGACTCGGCGATGTCCCGCATCTGTTCGCGCTCCGGGAAGTCGCCGTCCAGCAGCCGCAGCGGGCCGGCGACGAGGTTGAGGTGCATCGCGAGCCGGTACAGCGCCGTCCGGTCCTCGTCGAGGTCGGCGGTGCGCAGTACGTCGTAGGCGGGCCCGAAGCGGAGCTGGAGGAAGACGTGCTCCCATTCGGCGTCGAAGTACATCAGGCCTTCGATGTCGATGAGCGCGGGATCCCCCTCCTCGGTCACCAGGACGTGGTCCGGACCGAGTTCGCCGTGCACGAGGGAGGCGTGGTCGCGTGGCTCGACCGCGTCGTAGAGCTCGTGCACCCGCTCGGCCAGCGCCCGCCGTACCGCGCGCACCCGGGGATCCCGCTCGGCCACCTCCGCGATGTCGCGCATCGCGCGGTCGGCGACGACCTGCTCGCAGGAGCTGCCGCGCGGTTTCCCGCCCTCCTCCACGAGGGCGGCCTTGCCGTACCCGGTGGAGACGCACTCACGGAGCACGCCGAGCGTTCCCGCCAGCCGGGCCAGCGGCACCCGTGCGGCGCCCGGGTCGCTGCGCAGCAGCACCTCCAGGCTGCCGCCGCGGACGTCCTCGACGACCGCGGCGTAGGCGGGCAGGTGTTCGGCGTCCTCGTCGGCGAACAGCAGGCGCGGGGTGCGCACGCCGAGTTCGGTCAGCAGGTCGTGGGCGGACAGGAAGAGGCCGAGACCCGAGGCGTGTGCGAAGGGGTCGCGGATGTCGGCGTCGGCGGGCCCCCAGTAGTCCTCCTCCGGGGACCAGACGTACGCGATCGCGCTGCGGCCGTTGTCGAGGGCGAGCCGGTAGACGCCTTTCTTGCTTCCTCCGCGCAGCCGGGTGACGGCGGCGGGGGCACGGCCGAGGGCCTCGCGGGCGAGCGGTGCGAGGTCGTCACGGGTGAGGTGGGCACGAGCGGTTGTCATGACGTACGGACCCAGTCCTTCCGATAAGAGGTCCAGTCAGCCTCGGTGGCGGCGAAGTCGACGTACAGGGCGACGCCGAAGTTAGCGCGATCGGGGTCCGTCCGTGACAGTCCCAGCCGAACCCCGCGCACGGCCGCCGGTACGGTCTCGGCGTGCGCCCAGTGCCCGAACCGGTTCTCGTGGTAGAAGGGCAGCCCCATCAGGAGGTCGGTCGACCTGGGCGTGACCTCCAGCGCGAGGCTCGTCTGCTGGGCGACGTACCCGCCGTACAGGCTCTGCAGTGGCTGCATGGTGTCGTAGGACATCACCGCGATCTGGTCCACCCGACGGGCGACTTGTCCGAAGTACTCCTGTGACCACCATTTGGGGTGACCGGTGGCAGTACCCCAGAAGGAGTGAAAGGCCGGGAGCGGATCGATCTGGTGTGCGGCGACGGAGAGCAGCGGGGTCGCGGGGCGCAGGGCGTCGAGCAGGGCGAGGTAGTTCCGGTCGCCGGAGTGCAGGGGCTCCAGGTCGAAGTGCACACCGTCGAAGCCGGCCCCGACGACCTGCCGGGCGGACGCGACGACGGCGTCCCGCGTCGCCTTCTTCTCCAGGTGCATGGCGTTCGGCTTCTCGGGCGCGAGTTCGTCGCCCAGCCAGGCCTGCACCCGGACGCCGGGGAGTTTTCGATGCACGGCTGTTATCAGCCAACGGGCCTTGGGATAGGCCGATTTGGGCAGCGTGCCGTTGTGCTCCAGTGGTCCGGCATGCACGTAGAGGTCGCGTATGCCGGTGTCCGCGAGCCGGGCGGCGAGGGCGGTGACGTCGGCGTCGGTCCTACGGCCGTCGACCCAGGCGTGCCCGAGCCAGAGGGCGTCCCGGCTCCGGCTGTAGGTACCGGCCTTCGGGTCGCCGGTGTAGTTGACGCGGAGGGCGGTCTCGGCGATGAGGAGGGGCACCAGCAGCAGCACCACGACCCCGAGCCCCAGCCGCCGGCCCCATCTCGGGATCTTCTTCCCACCCGCCCGTCCCGTGCGCCTTGCACCGTCGGGTGCGGGTGGCCCCTGCGGGGGTGCGGACGCGTCGGCGACCGCGGGTGAGAGCCGCGTGGGGTCGGGTCCGTCGGTGGAGGAGAGTGCGGAGTCGGGTCCGCCGGAGGGGGCGGGAGCGGAATCGGGTCCGCCGACCGGGGCGGGTGGCGCTTGCCCGGAGGCGGGACCGGCCGCGGGCGCGGAGGCCGGTTCGGCGACGGGTGCCGGCGACTCGGATGCGGAGGCCGGTTCGGCGACGGGTTCGGGGGACGCCTGCGCAGGGTCAAGGGCGTCGGGAGGGGCGGCGGACGGGGGCGTGGTGTCCGGGCCGACGGTGGAGGCGGGTGGCGTCTGTGCAGGAGGTCCGCCGTCGGTGGGGTTCGGGTTGTCGCGGCCTGTGGGGCGGGGTCCTGGGTCTGGGCTCCGTTTTATGTTCTGTCCCCCTCTTCCTGTCGTCCCCCGGCCGCCCCCGCCCCGGTCGCGAAGCCGACCAGTTGCCCATACGCTCCGAAATGTGACGTCATCCTTGATCCGGGGTCGGCCGAGACATGCCACCGGGCACATAGGTGTGCGGGTGGGGCACGCGGTGCTGGGCGGGGTGGCCGGGGTGGTCTGGCTGGTGTTGCCGGTGATGACGAGCACAGCTCAGGAGCCGGTTCCCGTGGCGCGGGGCGAGACGGTCGCCGCGGCCCCGACGGCGGACGGGGGTTCGGCCACGGACTACGTCCTGCCGCTCGTCGCCGTCGCCGCGGCCGGCGCCCTCGGCGGCTACGGATACGTACGCCGGACACGGCGGGCCCGCTCCCGCACCACGCCGGCGATCCTCTCTCCCGCCCCGCCGACTCCGTCGCCCGTCGACGTCGAGCGGCAGGCCCGCGCCTCCCTGGTCCTCGCCGACGACTGCGTGCGTACCAGCCGGGAGGCCCTCGGAGACGTCGACGGGGGTGAGCCCGTCGTACGGGCCCTGCGGGCGGCCGAGACCGAGCTGGCGGCCGCGTTCGCGATATGGCGGCGGTACGAGGAGGGGGCACCGGGGGACGACGCCGGCCGGCGTCAGGCACTGGTGGGGGTGGTCGGGCGGTGCGCCGAGGCGGGGCGGCAACTGGACGCGGGGGCCGCCGAGTTCGACGCCGAGTGGCACGCGGGGGATGCGCTGGGGGTGGCCGAGGGGCGGTTCCGGCGGCTGGCGGGGCGGACCGGAGGGGTGGCGGGCGCACTGGCCGGGGCGGGTGAGCGGTACGGCGTGACCGCGGTCGCCTCCGTCGTCGGATACGTCGAACAGGCCAAGGACCGGCTGGTGTTCGCGACCGGACGGCTCAACCAGGCCCGCCAGGACGCCGATTCGGGCGACGATGACCGGTCCTGGCGGGAAGTGCGGGCCGCCGAGGGGGCAGTGGCACAGGCCGGGGTGCTGCTGGGCGGGGCGGAACGGCTGGTGCGGGAGCTGACCACGGCCGCGGGGCTGGTGCCGGCCGCCCTCACGGGTGCGGAGGCGGAACTGACGGGTCTGCGGGCGAGGGCGCTGCCGGCGCGGCTGGGACATGCGGACGCCGTGCTGGCCGGCGTCCGGGAGGAGCTGACCGGGGGGCCGTACGACCCGTTGGACGCGCTGCGCCGGGTCGTGCGGGCGGTGGAGGGGACGGGGGGCGGCCGGTCCGGGGTGATCGCGGCGGGGGCGGAGCTGGTGGCGCGGAGTGCGGTGGGGGCGGCGGACGACTTCGTCGGGACGCATCGGGCGGCGGTGGGGGCGGAGGCGCGGGCGTTGCTGGCGGGGGCGAGGCGGGCTGCGCCCGCCGACGCCGACAGGCTCGCGCGGAAGGCTCGGGAGCTGGCGGAGCGGGATGTGCGGGCGCACGGGAATCCGTTCGCCGGGGAGGCCGCGCAGGGGATCGGCGTGGCGGGGGCGGTGCTCGGCGGTGTGCTGCTGGGGGAGGAGGCCGACGGGGGGCCGGTGGTGGCGTTCGGGGGGCCGGAGAGCAGGGGGAGGCTGGGGTAGCGCGTCAGGGGGTGCCGGGTCGGGTCGCCGGGCGGCTGCGGGCCGGTGGGGCTTCTCGCGCAGTTCCCCGCGCCCCTGAAGGGGCGCGGGGAACTGCGCGAGCAACCCCCGCGGCGCCGCACCGTACAACGGCGGCCCTCAGAACAGGCTGAGCAGCGCCTCCGCAGGGTCGGTCAGCCCCGTCTCGCCGTCCGGGAGCGGGAGTTCGAACCACACCGTCTTGCCCCGCGGTGTCCGGCGTGAGCCCCACGCCGCGCTGAGCAGACCGACCAGTTGCAGTCCGCGCCCGCCCTCGTCGGTGTCCCGCGCCCGGCGGCGCCTCGGCTGGACCAGGCCCGAGTCCCACACCTCGCAGACCAGGGTCCGGTCGAGCAGGAGGCGGAGCCTTATCTCGCCCTCGCCGTACCGCAGGGCGTTCGTGACCAGCTCGCTGACCAGCAGCTCCGTCGTGTCGACCAGCGGCTCCAGACCCCAGGTGACCAGCTGGCCGCGCGCGTACTCACGGGCGCGGCCCACGCTGCGCGGCTCGCGCGGCAGCGCCCAGTCGCCGACCGACTCGGCCGGCAGCCCCTGGACACGTGCCATCAGCAACGCGATGTCGTCCTCGCCGTGGTGCGTGTCGAGGGTGTTGAGGACGTGGTCGCAGACGTCCTCCAGGGGCTGGGAGGGGTCGGTGAGGGCGCCGACGAAGGCTTGCAGGCCCTCGTCGAGGGGATGGTCGCGGGACTCGACCAGGCCGTCGGTGTAGAGGGCGAGGAGAGAGCCCTCGGGGAGGTCCACCTCGACCTCCTCGAAGGGCTCGCCGCCGACGCCGAGCGGCATGCCGGGCGGGACGTCGAGCATCAGGGCGTCCTCGCCGGGTTCGACCAGGACCGGCGGCAGATGGCCGGCGTTGGCGAAGGTGATGCGCCTGGTGACGGAGTCGTAGACGGCGTACACGCAGGTCGCGAGGTAGACCTCGGAGAGGTCGGCGTCGCGGGGCTGGCGGGCCGTGCGGGTGGCCTGCTGGACCCCGCCGGGGGTGCCGAGACCGCGGGCGATCTCGTCCAGCGCGGAGAGGACCTCGGCGGGTTCGAGGTCGAGCAGGGCCAGCGTGCGGACCGCCGTGCGGAGTTCGCCCATCGCGACCGCCGCGCGCAGTCCCCGGCCCATCACGTCGCCGACGACCAGCGCCGTGCGGTGGCCGGGGAGTTCGATGACGTCGAACCAGTCGCCGCCGACCTCGGTCGCCGCGTTGCCGGGCAGGTAGCGGCAGGCGATGTCCAGCCCGGAGGCCTCCGGGTCGCCGGGCGGCAGCAGGGACCGTTGCAGTATCAACGCGCGTTCGTGTTCGCGGCGGTACAGGCGCGCGTTGTCGATGCAGACGGCCGCGCGGGCCGCCAGCTCGACCGCCAGCTCCCGGTCCCGCTCGCCGAACGGCTCGCTGCCCTTGGTGCGGGCGAACTGGGCGAGGCCGACGACCGTGTCGTGGGCGACCATCGGCACGGCCAGGGTGGACTGGACGAGGCCGCCGCCCTCCGCGGCCGGCACGTACTGCGGGCGGGCGGTGCGCAGGGCGTCCGCGCACGGGGAGTTGAAGGGGTAGTGGTGGACGGCGCCGACGGCGACCGGCACGCCGCCGCCCACGAAGGGGGCGTCGGAGACCGCGCTGGCGAAGGCGACCCGGCGCAGTTCGGCGCTGCCGTCGGCGAGTCCGGGCGGGGTCTCGTCGCCGGCCAGCAGGCCCTGGTAGAGGTCGACGGTGGCCAGGTCGCAGAAGCCGGGCACGACCACGTCGAGGAGTTCGCGGGCGGTGGTCTCCAGGTCGAGGGAGTTGCCGATGCGGGCACCGGCCTCGTTGAGGAGGGCGAGGTTGCGCCGGGCTGCGGCGGCCTCGCGGGCGGCGGCGCGGCGGGCGGTGATGTCGAGGCCGAGCCAGGCGATGCCGATGGGCCGGCCGGTGCCGCTGTGCACCCGGTACAGGTTGATGGACCAGTGCCGGCGCTCCTCGGAGCCCGGCACGAAGCCGGTGACGTGCATGTCCGTGATGGAGTTGCCGGTCTCCAGGACCCGGCGCAGGGTGGCCGCGACCCGCTCGGCCTCGGAGCGCGGCAGATAGTCGTGAACGTCCTTGCCGCGGTGGTCGTCGGGGGTGCCGCCGAAGATGGAGGAGAAGCGCACGTTGGCGCGGCGGATCCGCAGGTCGGTGTCGATCAGCAGGAACCCGAAGGGAGATTGACCGAATATCGACTGCGAGGCCGCGAGGTCGGTCTCGATGCTGCGCAGGGTACGGACGTCGACCACGATGCACACGGCCGCGTTCTCGCCCTCGGCGGTGCGGGTGGGCATGACGTAGACCTCGGCGATGCCCTCCTCGCCGCGCCCGCCGTCCGCCGGGCCGGGCATCCGGAACGGCACCACGCCGGTCCACTCCCGCCCGTCCAGGATCTCGGCCATCTTCCGCTGGCCGCGCTCGCGCAGGTCCGGGTCTATGAACGCCTCGATGGGGTCCATGCCGACGGCGCGCTCGGCGGGGACGCCGAAGATCTGCTCGGCACGCAGGCTCCACTGCTCCACCAGGCCGCCGGCGCCGATGGCGAACGAGGCGACCTTGATGTAGTCGTAGATCGAGCCGGGCGGGCTGCTCTGCCACATGGCGTCGCCAGGGGCCGCCGCGGCTGGCTCCGCGGTCCCCGCCCTCGCGCCGTCCGACGGGTCCTCGGACTCCGTGGCCTTAGCTGGTATCTCGCTCACGCGAACCGTCCCCTCCAGCTCACCGCGCCCGGCACCGGTCACCGGATGCGGCTGCCCGCAGTATCCAGCACTACGGCGCCGCCTGACACGGTGTTCACGATCACAGCACGGTCCCGACGATTTCCGGACCGCACCGTGACAACACTTCCAGTCTTCTAACCAGGGAACACGCCGTCGAATCACGTACTCCGGCACGTGTTGATCAGCCACTCCCGCGGGTGGACGGCGCAGCACCGCGTGTACACCCCCCGTATCCCGCTCACCCGGGTACGGCGAGTTCGAACCAGACCGTCTTGCCGTTGTCCCCGGGCCGGGTGCCCCAGCTGCGCGAGGAGCCCGCGACGAGTTGCAGACCGCGGCCGTTCTCGTCGTCGGGGCCGACGGCGCGTTCGCGGGGCGGGTCCGGAAGCGGGTCGGAGACCTCGACGCGGAGCGTGTCGCCGAGGCCGGCGGGCCGCACCAGGCGGACGCCGATGGGGCCCGTGGCATGCCGCAGCGAGTTGGTGACCAGCTCGCTGACCAGCAGGGCGGTGATGTCGGCGAGGGTGTCGAGGCCCCACCCGCGCAGTTGGTCACGGACCGCGGTACGGGCGGTGCGCACGGCGCCCGGTTCCGCGGGAAAGGTCCACTCGGCGGTGTCACCTTCGGTGTCGATCACACCGATCACTTCCCAGTCGTTCACCTGGCTGCCGGCCGACCCCTGTCCGGTTTCGCGGGGTTAATGGGCACATACCCGATTACCAGGGGGCAGTACCGCGGAAGAAGGCGCACTGTGGTGCGAACGGCTTACGCCGGGGGCCGTGCGCCTACGAGCTCGGGAGGTGCGGTTGTGGGGCGGCTGCGGATGCGTGGTGGCTTGTCGCGCCCCCGCGCCCCTGTTCGCCGGGGCTACGCCCCGTGTCCCACCAGGGCGGCCACCGCGCGCACCGCCGGTACGTCCTGGTCCAGCCAGGGGACCGTCCAGAGCTCCGCCGGTGCCAGCCAGCGCAGTTCGTCGTGGTCCTGGAGCGGCTCGGGGGCGGGCGAGGCGGGGTGCAGGCGGGCGGTCCAGACGTGCAGGACGTACGGCTCCTTCAGCGGCCACTCCCCCGGCACCCGCGTCAGCGTCCGCGTCTCGACGCCCAACTCCTCGCGCAGTTCGCGCACCAGGGCGCGCTCGGGGGTCTCGCCGGGCTCGACCTTGCCGCCCGGGAGCTCCCAGCGGCCGGCCAGGTCGGGGGGTGCGCTGCGGCGGGCCGCGAGGAGGCGGCCGGCGTCGAGCAGGGCGGCTCCGACCACCACGATCCGTTCGCTCATGGGCCGGAGCCTACGGGAGGCTCAGTTACGGGTACCGCCGTCCCCGTTGCCGTTGGCGTGGCCGATGCGCTCGACCCAGTAGAGCTGCTTGTGGCCGCGGTCGTCGAGACTGTCGGCGATCTTCTGCGCCTCGGCCCGGGTCGCGTACCGGCCGACGCGGTAGCGATTGCCGTTGTCGTCCTGCCGTATGACGAGCCAGGGGAGAGAGACCGTGCCTTCCGTCATCGCGCCCCTCCGCATCTCCCGGCTCCCGTCCATCCCCGCCCCGCTAAGGAAACCGCACTCCGCATATGCCCGAGCGTACGCCTAACCTTTACGCAGCGAATACGCCTTTTCACAAAGAGGTACGCAACCAGCCAGAACGGTGGGGGCGCACGATAACGAACGCGCCGCTCGCGCGCCCCGCACTTCGGGTCGCGGGCATACCGGGGAGAGCCGGGTCCACCTGGGAGAACGGCCGGATTCCGGCGTTCGGCCACAGGTCCGGACCGGGGTGGTGGAGACGTCAACCACCGCAAGGGTGTGCGCTACTTCACGGCGAGGTGGTACCCCGCGCTACTTCACCGGCAGATGGTAGGACGCCCGGTAGCGGTCGGCCGGGATGACGACGTCCGCCGTCTCCACCGGGCGGCCCGAGGCGTAGTACGTCCGCTGGATCACCAGGACGACATGGCCCGGGACCCCGCCCAGGGTGAGCAACTCCTCGGCGAGGCCGGGGCGGGCGCCCACCTCCTCGGTGACGTTGTCCACGACGACGTCGATGGCGCGCATCCGCTCGACCACGCCCATCCCGCCGAGCGGGCCCTCCTCGGGCAGCATCACGGGGGTGCGGCCGGTAACGGCGAGGGGCTCCCAGGAGGTGGAGAGCATCATCGGATCGCCCGCGTCCCGGAACAGGTACCGGGTGCGCATCACGCGGTCGCCGAGGTGGATGCCGAGCCGGTCGGCGATCGCGGCGCCGGCCTCGGCCTGCTCGCTGCTGGACTCCCAGGTGCCGCGCGCGGCCGCGTCGGACTGCTCCTGCCGGAACGGGGTGGCGCCGCCGACCGGGCGGAACCCGGAGCGGGCCACCCGCCGGGGCACGGGCCGCTCGCGCACATAGGTCCCGGAGCCGGAGCGGCCCTCGACCAGCCCCTCGGCCATCAGCACCTTGCGGGCCTCCAGGGCGACGGTGTCCGAGACGCCGTACTCCTGGCGGATGCGGGCCTGGGAGGGCAGCCGGGTGTGAGGCGGCAGCGAACCGTCGACGATCTTCTTGCGGAGATCACCCGCGACACGCAGATACGCCGGCTGCTCACCGAAAGTCACTGGCCGCTCCCATCAGGTTGTACAGACAGCAACAGCGTGGCAACCGTGGGTTGAGCGGTGCAAGCAAAGGCCAGAGAATCACTCGATGTGATGACATACGGCGCAGGGAGGCTTTACGCAGGCACTTTCTCCCCGTTATAGCCGCGATCACACCTCGACGCCGGAGCCGCTTCCTCCGCGGCCGGAGCCGCCGCCCTCGTCGCCGTCCCCGGGCGGGGTCGTGGCGAGGCCCAGAGCCTTGCGCGTGGTGACGGACCGCTGCGGGTCGAGCAGCGCCCAGCCCTTTTCGTAGTGGGTGTAGTACGTGTCCGCGTCCGTGGCCTTGGCGGCCTTCGCCCACTCCGCCCTAGCCCGGCCGAGCCCCGCGACCAGGTCGTTGACCGGCTTCTCGGTGTCCGGGTCCCAGCCGTGCGCGCGCAGCATCGTGGTCTGCCTGCCGAGGGCGGTGGTCATCCGGCCCGCCCACCGCCGGTAGCCGGGCAGGTCGTCCTCGACGTACTGCGCGTCGGGGGCGGTGCCGAGGGCCGAGTCGAGGACGTGCGCGGCGTCGAGGTAGGCGACCTGGTCGGCGTCGAGCACGCTCTCGTCGTTGCGCAGCGAGCCCGACAGGGTCCGGCCCTCGGTCGTGTTGCCGAAGACGCAGGCGACCTCCCGGTCGCCGTACCGCCAGCTGTCCTCGCTGGGCGTGAAGTAGTACACGTCGACGTCGCCGGGGATCGCCCAACCGTCCATCGCGTAGCCGTCCTCCAGGGCGTAGCAGCGCTGGTCCGCGGAGTCGCCGACACCGTTGTCGCCCGGGTAGGACGAGCCCTTGAGCCGGTAGGTGGCGAAGACCTCGCCGTCGTGCGCCTTCCCGCAGTCCACGACGGTGACGTCGGAGACCAGGTCGCCGGTGAGCTCGCCGTCCGGGGTGTCGAAGCAGTCGCCGGTGGACAGCGAGAGACTGGAGCTCTCGTTCACGCCCTCCTTGACGCCGTCCCAGAACTCGCCCGCCCCGCCGGAGGCCAGCAGCAGCACCCACAGGGCCAGCCCGAGCCCGGAGAACACCGACCCGGTGACCGCCATGGCCTTGCCGCGCTCGCCCCGCCTGCGGATCTGGCCGAGCCCGACCAGCCCCAGCACCAGGCCCGCCCCCGGCAGACAGCACAGCAGCCCGAGCACGAGGGAGGCGATCGCGAGCCCGTTGACGGGCGGCTGGGCGGGGTAGGGGCCGTAGCCCTGCCCCCAGGGCTGGTAGGGCCCGGGGTACGGCGGCTGCTGCCCGTACGGTCCCTGCGGGTACTGCGGGTACTGCGGCTGGCCCGACTGGGGTGGCGGGTAGGGCCCTTGCGGCTGGTGCGGGCCGGGGGGCGGAGGTATGGACACCGGTACCGTGCTCCTGAGGGGGCGTCGGGCCGCGCGGAAACGGACGGCTGGACTGACGTACGACTGCGCGCATCGTAAGCGCGCCGTGAACGGGGGCGGAATGAGGGTGGAGAAGGCGACCGTGCGCGCGGTGAACGGGCTGACCGCGCGCTGGGCGGCCGCTGCGGACGGCGGCACGGTCTTCTCGGCGGCCGGGGTGTGGCCGCTGCTGGCCTTCCTGGCGGACGGGGCGGAGGGCGCGGCGCGGGACGAGCTGGCGGCGGCCCTCGGTCTGCCGGCGGAGGAAGCGGCGGGTGCGGCACGGGAGTTGCTCGCCGGGATGGCCGGGACCGGCGGTCTGGACACCGCCGTCGGGGTGTGGACCGGGCGGACCGTGACGCTGCGGGAGGCCTGGGCGGCGGGGCTGCCCGCCGACGCGCACGGGACACTGACCGGTGACGCGGCGGCGGACCGCAGGGCGCTGGACGCCTGGGCGGCGGACCGCACCGGCGGGCTCGTCGACCGGATGCCGGTCCGGCTCACCGAGGACACCGAACTGGTCCTCGCGAGCGCGCTGGCGATGCGCACCCGCTGGCTCGCGCCCTTCGAGGAGTGGCCGCTGGCGACCGCGTACGAGCCCTGGACCGGAGTCGAACGGCTCGGTCTGCGCCGCACCAGCGCGCTGCTGGACCGGATCGGCGTCGCGGACACCCCGGACGGCTTCGTCACCGAACTGAAGGTGCTGGGCGGCGACGCCCTGGACGTCCATCTGCTGCTCGGCGAGGAGCGGATGACACCGGGGCAGGTGCTGGGAGCCGGCATCGGCGCCCTGGACGGCGCGCACCGGGTGGTGCCGGGCGACCGGCTCCCCTTCGGGGCGCCCGGACCGGGGCTGGCCGTGGAGAAGGTGCGGTGCGAGAGACCGCGGCCGCCGCGGCTAGACGTGACGACGGCGGCGTACGACATCACGGCGAGCCACGATCTGCTGGAGCTGCACCGGCTGTTCGGGCTCACCACGGCGAGCGACGTCACCCGGAGCCACTTCCCCGGGGTCGGCGACTTCCCGCTCGCCGTCGGCTCGGCCGAGCAGGCCACGACGGCGAGGTTCGGCGCGCTGGGCTTCGAGGCGGCGGCGGTGACGGCGTTCGGCATGGTCGGGGCCGGCCCCCGGCCCGCACGCCGGCATGTCACCACCGAGATCAGGGCCGCCTTCGACCGGCCCTTCGGCTTCCTCGCCCTGCACCGGCACTCCCGGCTCGTCCTCGCGGCGGGCTGGGTCACGGATCCCCTGCCCTTCCCCGAGTACCCATGGGAGGACGACGAATGAACGACACCGTCAGCGCCGTCAACGCGCTCACCGCACGCTGGGCCCGGCAGACCAGACAGGGCACGGTCTTCTCGGCCGCCGGCGTGTGGCCGCTGCTGGCCTTCCTCGCCGACGGCGCCGCGGGCCCGGCCCGGGACGAACTGACCCGGGCCGTGGGGATGCAAGCCGACCAAGCCACCGCCGGTGCCCGGGAGTTACTCACGGGGCTCGGCTCGATGCCGGGCGTCGGGGCGGCTCTGGGGCTGTGGACCGACCGGGCGCTGGAACTGCGCGAGCCGTGGGCGGCGGGACTGCCCGCCGACGCGCTCGGGGTGCTCGGCGACGATCTCGCGGCCTCCCGGGAGGCGCTGGACGCGTGGGCGGCGAAGCGTACCGAGGGGCTGGTGGAGCGGATGCCGGTCCAGCCGGCCGAGGGCGCCCGGATGCTGCTGGCGACCGCGCTGGCGCTGCGCACGGACTGGCAGCACCCGTTCCGGGAGACCGTGCTGCGGCCCGGCTCCGGGCCCTGGCAGGGCCGTACGCTGGCCGGTCTGCGGCGCAGCAGCGTCCGCCTGGACCGGATAGGCGTGGCGGCGGGACCGGACGGCTCCGTCACCACGCTCAAGGTCCTCGGGGACAACGGGCTCGACGTGCACCTGGTGCTCGGCACGGAGGGGATGGCTCCCGGGCAGGTGCTGCACACGGGCATCGGCGTCCTGGAGCGCGCCCTGCCGGTGACGACCGGCGGACAGCTCCCCTACGGGCCCGCCGGGCCGGGTGTGGTCGTGGAACGGCAGCCGTGTGAGGCCCCGGACCCGATCCGGCTCGATGTGACCACCCCCGGCTTCACGGTCCGCGCCGACCACGATCTGCTCCAGCTCCACGGGCTGTTCGGGCTCTCCACGGCCGCGGACGCCCGCGAGGGGCACTTCCCCGGGATCAGCGCCGCGCCGCTCGCCATCGGGGCGGCCGGGCAGTCCGCGGTCGCCGAGTTCGGTCCGCTGGGATTCCGGGCCGCCGCGGTGACGGCGGTGGTGGCGGCGCCGGGCGGCGGCCCGCCGCAGCACCGCCACGAGTCCACGGTGGTGCGGGCGACCTTCGACCGGCCGTTCGGCTTCCTCGCCGTGCACCGCGAGACGCGGCTGATCCTGGCGGCGGGGTGGGTGACGGAGCCGACGGTGGCGGGCTGAGCTCTGCCGGAGGGGCCGTGGTCGTTCGACCGCGGGTGCGTGGGGGCTGGTCGCGCAGTTCCCCGCGCCCCTGACGGGACGCTCCGGTGAGACCCCCGTCTGCCCGCGGGGGCTTCGCGGGGTGGGCTCGATCGCCGCCGGGGGCGGTGACGGCCAGGTGCGCCGGTCCGCCAGACCTCGCTCGTACGACGTCCTCCCGTCCCTCGTGACTGGCTCGGCCAACCTCCGCTACCCGAAGGGGAGTTCACGTCTCATGGGTTTCCGGGGCGGGTTCACCTCGCCGGCGTAGGCGGTGCAGAGCGGTAGTCGTACGGTGAAGACCGTGCGGCCCGGTTGGCTGCTGGCCTCGGCGGAGCCGCCGTGGGCGGCGGTGACGGCGGCGACGATCGCGAGGCCGAGGCCGCTGCTGCCGGTGGCGCGGGAGCGGGAGGCGTCGCCGCGGGCGAACCGTTCGAAGATGCGGGGCAGCAGGTCGGGCGGGATGCCGGGACCGTCGTCGGCGACGCGGATCAGCGCCTGGTCGTCCGTGGTCCGGACGGTGACGGTGACCTTGGTGCCGGCCGGGGTGTGGGCGCGGGCGTTGGCCAGGAGGTTGGCGACGACCTGGTGGAGGCGGTCCGGGTCGCCCTCGACCAGCACCAGGTTGCCCGGCATCAGGAACTCCCAGCGGTGGTCCGGCCCGGCGGCGCGGGCGTCGGCCACCGCCTCGGCGAGCAGCGGGCCGAGCCCCACCTCCTCGTGGGCCAGCGGTCGGCCGGTGTCCAGACGGGCGAGGAGCAGCAGGTCGTCGACGAGGGTGCGCATCCGGCCGATGCCCGACTCCATGCGGCCCAGCGCGTACTCGGCCTGCGGGGCCGCCGACTTCGGTGCGCGGCGCACCAGTTGGAGGTGGCCGGCGACGGAGGCGAGCGGCGTGCGCAGTTCGTGGCCGGCGTCGGCGAGGAAGTCCCGCATGCGCAGTTCGGTGGCGTAGCGGTCGGCGAGGGCGTCCTCGACATGGCCGAGCAGCCGGTTGACGGCCTCGGCGAGCCGGCCGGTCTCGGTGGCGCAGTCGGCCTCCGGGACGCGTTCCAGGGCGCGGACCGCGCCGTGGCCGAGGGGTTCGCGGGAGATGCGGGTGGCGGTGGCGGCGACCCGTTGCAGGGGCCGCAGCTGACGGCCGATCACGGTGGCCGCGGTCAGCGCGGCGACGGCGAGGGCGGCGGCCGCGATCGCCGACTCGGCGGCCAGCAGCCGGCCGAGCATCTGGTTCACCGGCCGCACCGACAGCGCGGTGACGACGGTGATCTCGGTGTTCGGGGTGTCGGCGCGCACGGCCTTGACCCGGTAGGTGCCGCGGCCGGGCAGGTCCAGGGTGTGGCGGTGGCCGTCGGCCTCGACCGTGGCGAGGATCCGGCGCTGCCCGGCGGTCGGGGCGGTCAGCCTCCCGGTCCCGTCCGCGACCGCCGCGTGGCGGACCGTGGCCGCGTCGTGCCGGCCGGCCACGGAGACGCCGATGGTGCCGGCCGGGACCCCGAACGCCCTGAGGTAGGGCAGTCCGCTGGTCGGGGCGCCGATCTGGCCGCGGGCGGCCGACGAGTGCTCGGCGAGGGCGTCCAGGCGCTGGTCCAGGCCGGTCATCAGGTAGGTGCGCATGGTCAGCCCGGTGATGGCGATGATCACGACGGAGAGCGCGGCCAGCAGCAGACTGCTGGAGATGATCATCCGGGAGCGCAGGCTGCGCGGCCTGCGCGGGCCGCGTCTCATCGCTTCGGCGCGGCGGGCTTCATCAGGTAGCCGACGCCGCGCACTGTGTGGATGAGGACGGAACGGTCGCGCTCGATCTTGCGGCGCAGATAGCTGACGTAGCTCTCGACGATGTTCAGGTGCCGGTCGGCCTCGTCGGCCCAGACGTTGTCGAGGAGCTCCGCCCGGCCGAGGACCCGGCCGGTGTGCCGCATCAGGTAGCGCAGCAGCTCGAACTCCCGGGCGGTGAGGCGGACCTGGGCGCCTCCCCGGTGCACCTGCCGGGTCTCCTCGTCGAGTGTCAGGTCGCCGACGGCCAGCAGCGAACCGCCCGCCCCTGCCGCGTCGCAGCGGCGCAGCAGGGCACGCAGCCGCACCACGACCTCGTCGAGGTCGAACGGCTTGGGCACGTAGTCGTCGGCGCCCGCGCACAGGCCGGCGACCCGGTCCTCGACGCTCTCCCGGGCGGTGAGGAACAGCACGGGCAGGTCCGGCCGGTAGGCCCGGAGCCGCCGCAGCACCTCCAGGCCCTCCAGGTCGGGCAGCCCGCGGTCCAGGACCACGGCGTCGGGCCGGAAGCCGCGGACCGCGCGCAGAGCCGTCGTGCCGTCCGGTGCCGGCTCGGTCCGCCAGCCCTCCGCCCGCAACACCGTGACCAGCAGGTCGGTCAGGTCCTTCTCGTCGTCCACGACCAGGATCCGTGGGGTACCGGTGGATAACTTCATGGCCGGTGACCGTCCACCTCCCGGCCGTGAGACGCGTGGGTGCGGACTGTGAAAGAGCTGTCGGACTGTCGGATCCGGTCGTCCGGCGCCTTGTCGCTCAGTCGCCGGCCGTGATGCGCAGCCTGATCGTGCGGGCCTCGGGGCGCAGCGCGAACTCCGGCCACACGTCCGGTCCGCAGGCGCGGGAGCCGAGGCCGTGCTGGGCGGCGTCGACGAAGAGGTGGCTCGTGGTGGACTCCGGGAGTTCGAAGGGGTGGGCGGCGCGGGCGAGTTGCTGCGGGGTGTGGCGGGCGAGGGTGAAGCCGGGGCGCCGTCCCCGGGTGTCGGGGAGGGCGTCGATGCGCAGGGCCCCGGTGCCGCCGCTGGTCAGGGTGAGGCGGCGGAACCGGGAGCGGTGCCCGGTCTCCTGGGGGCGCGCGTAGTCGACCGACAGGTCGTTCACGGTGGCCGAGAAGCGGCTGGTGCGGGCCGCCCGGAGGCTGTCGGGGTAGGACTCCAGCGGGCCCGTTCCGAACCAGTCGGCGCCGTCCACGGGGGCCGCCCCGTCGGGGAGTCCGAAGTGCACCCCGATCCGCGGCCACACCGTCGGCCAGCCGCGCGCGGGCTCGATCTCGACGCGCAGTTCCAGCTCGCCGTCCTCGATCGACCAGACCGACTCCACGGTCACCGAGAGCGCGGAGTCCGCGGCGGAGACCCGGTCGACGGTGCGCAGGGCGTCCGTCGCGTGCTCCACGCCGATCCGCCGTGCGACGAGGCGGTCGAGTCCGTCCCGGCGCCACAGCTCGGCGCTGGAGATCCCCTCGGCGCTGGCGTCGCTGCCCTCCAGCCGGTCGGCCGTGCCCTCGTCGTTGTCGGTCGGGGCGCGGAACAGCTCCAGCCGCGGGCCGGTCACGGCCCGCCCGGCGAGCCGGGTGAGGGAGCCGCCGGTGAACTCGGCGATGCCGAGGGTGAGTGTCCCCTCGCCCGGCCGCCAGCCGGAGCGGGGCCGGACGGGGGGCACCGGCCGCCGTACCGAGCGGTCCAGCTGGGCGGTGGCGACCTGGTGGCCCGCGGGGGCCCAGGCGGTGTCCGTGGCCAGCACCGCCTCGACCGTCAGCCAGGTCTCGGCGTCCGCGGCCACCGCGATCGCGGGCAGCGGCACCCGTCCCGACTCGCCCGCCGCGAGCGGCGGGGTGTCCAGCTCCCCCGCCTCCACGGGGACGCCGTCGAACTCGACGCGCCAGCAAAAGCGCAGGTCGGAGGTGTCGGCCGAGTGCCGCAGGTTGGTGATGTCGAGCTGGTCGCCGTCGAAGGCGAACCTGACCGGCTGGACGACCGCCTTGAACTCGTACAGGCCGGGCGTCGGCACGTCGTCGCTGAGCACCATGCCGTCCATCACGAAGTTGCCGTCGTGCACGACCTCCCCGAAGTCGCCGCCGTAGGCGTGGTACGGCGTCCCGTCGGGGGCGGTGGCCAGGATGCCGTGGTCGCGCCACTCCCAGACGAAGCCGCCGTGCAGCCGCGGGTGGCGGTGGACGAGTTCCTCGTACTGGTCGAGGGCGCCGGGGCCGTTGCCCATGGCGTGGGCGTACTCGCAGAGCAGGAACGGCCTGGTGCGCTGCCGGGCGCCCTGGGCGGGGGTGCAGCCCAGCAGCGGGGCGGTGGAGCCGTCGGTGCCGATCTGCTCGGTCTCCGGCACGGTCGAGTACATCCGGGAGTACACGTCGGTGTAGTCGCCGGTGTGGTCGCCCTCGTAGTGGACGGGGCGCTCGGGGTCGCGGGCGTGCACCCAGGCGGACATGGCGGCGAGGTTGGCCCCGGTGCCGGCCTCGTTGCCGAGCGACCACATGACGACGCCGGGGTGGTTCTTGTCCCGCTCCACGGTGCGCTCGATGCGGTCCAGGCAGGCCGCGCGCCAGGCCGGGTCGTCGGTCGGGTTGCCCGCCCAGCCGACCTTGTCGAAGCCGTGGGTCTCCAGGTCGCACTCCAGGACGACCCAGAAGCCGAGCTCGTCGGCGAGGTCGAGCAGCCGGGGGTGCGGCGGGTAGTGGCTGGTGCGGATGGCGTTCACGTTGAACCGCTTCATCCGGGCCAGGTCCGCGCGGGCGTGCGCCTCGTCGAAGACCCGGCCGCGCTCGGGGTGTGCCTCGTGCCGGTTCATGCCGTGGAAGACGACCCGGCGGCCGTTGACGAGGAACCGGTCGCCGCGGATCTCGACGGTGCGGAAACCGATGCGCAGGGCGATGCTCTCGGCGGCCGACGAGACGGTCACGTCGTACAGCCGGGGCTGCTCGGCCGACCACGGCGCCACCTCCGGGACGTCGACGGGCGCCACGTCGGCGGCCGTCTCCCAGACCCGCTCCACGCCCAGTTCGGGGATGCGCAGGGTGACCGGGAAGGCGGCCGCGCCGGCGGTGACCTCGGTCTCGACGCGGCCGCGCCCGCCGTCGTAGCCGGTGCGCAGCCAGACGTCCTCGATGCCCCCGGCCGGCCGGGCGAGCAGGGTGACGTCCCGGAAGATGCCGGGCAGCCACCACTGGTCCTGGTCCTCCAGGTAGCTGGCCGCCGACCACTGGTGCACCCGTACGGCGACGACGTTGTCCCCGGGGCGGACCGCGGCGGTCACGTCGAACTCGTGGGCCAGCCGGCTGCCGCTCGCGGTGCCGATCTCGACGCCGTTCACCCAGACCCGGAACAGCGACTCGACGCCGTCGAACCGCAGCACGACCCGCTCGGCGTCCGACCACTCGGCGGGGACATCGAAGTGGCGGCGGTAGTCACCGGTGGGGTTCTCGTCGGGGACGTGCGGGGGGTCGATCGGGAACGGGAACTGGATGTTCGTGTAGGCCGGCCGGCCGTGGGCGCCGTCGCCCTCCAGCACCCAGTGGGCGGGCACCGGGATGCTGTCCCAGCCCCGGTCGTCGAAGTCCTCGGCGCTGAACTCCGCGGCGACGGCCGCCGTGGGCGACAGCCGGAAGCGCCAGGAGCCGTTCAGCGAGCGGGACGGGGCGTCGGAGTGCAGCCAGGAGCGTGCCGGACGCAGGGCGCCGTGCCAGGGGGTGGGGTCCGATACGTACGCGGAGAGAGCGGAGGGCACAGCGTCACAACTTTCTCGAAGAGGGGGTGGCAGCGCCCCCGCTGGTTGGAATCAGGGTTCCGTGAGCGATACCGTGAGCGCTCACGGGAGCGGTAACGGCAAGCGATTGGGAGTGTGTGCTTCCGAACCCCGGAGTGTCAAGGTTTCTACGCATCGGGGCATACTCGGTGTCCCTGCGACGCTGGCGCGTCGGCAATTGCGCGGAGGTGAGTGATGGCGTCGTCGGGGACCGGACCCCGCAGGGTCACGATCGACGATGTGGCCGAGGCCGCGGGCGTGTCCCGGCAGACCGTGTCACGGGCGCTCAACGACAAGGGCGAGATCGGCGCCTCCACCAAGCAGCGCGTGCTGGACACCGCCCAGGCGCTCGGTTACCGGCCCAGCCGGTTCGCCCGGGGACTGGTCCGGCAGGACACCGTCAGCGTCGGACTGGTGATCCCCGACCTGCTCAACCCGTTCTTCACCGAGGTCGCCGCGGCCGCGCTGGAGGCGGCCCGGGACCGTGGCTGGCACGTCGTCGTGTACGACACCGGCGACCGGACCGAGGAGGAGCGGGGCACGCTGGAGGTGATCGCCTCCCAGGTCGACGCCGTCGTGGGCTACCTCAGCCTGCCCGAGGACGAGATCGACAAGCTGACCCGGGGACTGCCCGTGGTGCTCATCGACCGCGAGCACCGCACCCAGCGGTTCAGCTCGATCCGGATCGACGGCGAGAGCGGCGTGCACGCGGCGATCCGGCATCTGACCGCGGCGGGACACCGGCACATCGGCATGCTCGACCACGCCGAACGGTCCGAACCCAGCATCCGGCACCGCTGGTTCGACGCCGCGATGTCCGCGTGCGGACTGGACTCCGGCTCCGTGGCCCACGCCGACCAGAGCGTCGAGGGCGGCGAGAGCGCGCTGCGCGAACTCCTCGGCCGGCATCCCGAGACCACCGCCGTGTTCACGTTCAACGACATCATCGCCATAGGAGCACTGCGCGCCGCCCGCCGGTCCGGCCGGCAGGTCCCCCGGGACCTCGCCGTGATCGGCTTCGACGGTCTGCAGCTGGGCACGCTCGTCGACCCCCCGCTGACCACGGTGGCCCTCGACACCCGCCGCCTCGGCGCGCTCACCGTGGAACAGGCGGCCCGCCTGCTGACCGGCAGCGGCCCGCTGCACACCGACGAACTGACGGTGGGAGCGGAACTACGACTCCGCGAGTCGGGGTGACGACCGGGCGCCGTCCACCGGTACCGAGGGCCACCGGGTACGGGAACCTCTGAACGCCGGTGACGGTCAGGCCCGCGGCGGCGGACACCCGGGGCGGGCGCCGGGGGCGCGGTCACGCCGGGCGATCGCGCAGGGCAGTCACGCCGAGCGGTCACGCCAGGCAGTCGCGCAGCGCGGTCACACCGGGCGATCGCGCAGGGCCGTTACGTCGAGCGGTAACGCCGGGCGGTCACGCCGGGTGCGCGGTGCCGCCGCGCCGCCGCAACGTCGTCACCGGCGTGTCAGCGTCATGAGCGGAGATGCCATGGAGATGCCACGGAGCCCCCCTTCGCGGCCGGCGCCTGGGGCGGCGAGTTCCACCCGGGCTTCCGGCCCGGCGGCACCCGACCAGCCGTCGCCGCGCCGCGTCCGGCCGTAGGTGCGGCGCGCGCGGCCGAGGCGGGCCCGTGCGGTGGACACGGCGGCGGTGGTCATGGGCAGCCCGCCTCGGAAGGCGGGCGAACCGGGGCGGCCGCGTCCTGGCCGGGAGCCGCCGCGCGCAGCGCGGGCAAGTCGCCCGGGGTGACCTGGTACGTCTGGGTGCCCACCACCGCCAGGGCCCGTACGGCCAGAGCAGCGCCCTGCCGTGCACATCGCTCCGGGTCCAGGCCGTCCGCCAGGGCCATGAGATAGCCCGCGCGGAAGGCGTCCCCCACCCCGGTGGGGTCCACCACCCGGGTGGCCGTCACCGCGGGGACGCGCAGGCACGGGCGGCCGGCCCGGTCGATACGGCAGCCCTTCTCGCCCAGGGTGGTCACCCAGGTACCGGTCCGGCGCAGCACCTCCGCCTCGGTCCAGCCCGTCTTGGCGAGCAGGAGCCCGCGTTCGTACTCGTTGGTGAACAAGTGGTCCGCGCCTGCCACCAGTTCCCCGATGGCGGCGCCGTCCAGCCGGGCCAGTTGCTGGGAGGGGTCGGCGGCGAAGGGGATGCCCCGTTCGCGGCAGGCCCGTGTGTGCCGGAGCATCGCCGCCGGGTCGTCGGCTCCGACGAGCACCAAGTCGGCTCCGCCGTGGCGACGGACGACCGCCACGAGGTCGATGGCGGACGCCTCGGTCATCGCACCGGGGTAGAACGAGGCGAGCTGGTTGCCGTGCGGGTCGCTGGTGCACAGGAAGCGGGCGGTGTGACGGGTGGCGGAGACATGTACGCCGGAGATGTCGACACCGAGGCCCGCCAGCCGGGCCCCGTTGTCGTGGAAGTCCGCACCCACCGCTCCCACGAGCAGGGGCCGGTGCCCGAGGCGGGCGAGCCCGTAGGCGATGTTGGCGGCCACCCCGCCGTCCCTGATCTCCAGGGTGTCGACCAGGAAGGACAGCGAGACGCGGTCCAGACGGTCGGCGAGCAGCTGGTCGGCGATGCGCCCGGGAAAGGTCATCAGGTGGTCGGTGGCGATGGAACCCGCGACGGCGATCCGCATGTCAGGCCCCCGCGGCCTTGCGCAGGGCGTCCACGCGGTCCGTCTTCTCCCAGGTGAAGTCCGGGAGCTCACG
>NZ_BMML01000025.1 GCF_014645815.1 Streptomyces fuscichromogenes
CTTGTCCGACCCCGTCGCCGCCGCCAGGTCCCGCTGCACCGTGGGCCCCCGGTCGACCAGCACCATCAGCACCGCGAAATGCCGCAACTCGATACCCAGCGGGCGCAACGCCTCCGTCATCACCGCCGCCGCACGCCAGTGCGCCCGCCGCAGCAGCAGACCGAGGGCGAAGGGCGAGGTGTCCCCCGGGCGGTCGGTCGCACGCGAGGCGGTGGCGGGGGTGGAGATGCGAGGGGCACGGGTGGTCACGGGATCACATTACAGTCATATGTGCATTCGATACGGTTTCACTTGAAACTGGATGTGTGCGAGGTCGTGATGCCGGCGCGCCTGCCCGCTCGTAGTCACTTGACTGATGCATCAGGTCACAGCCGGTCCCAGGCTCGTGGAGGGAAGACGAGAGAGGACGAATCATGAGCGGGAGGGTCTTCGACACCGATGACGAGCCCGGATGTGCTCGCCAAGGTCGCGGACACCGGCAGGGTGGCCACGCGCGGCGGGACGTCGAGCCCGAGCCGGTGACATGCCGCACGGTCGTGGCCCTTTTTGAGGGGGAGGAGACTCTGCCGGTCGTAACGGATCTCCGATACGACAGCACGCATCCGTATTCGGTGTTCGTGGCGTTCAACGCGGGCACGGACATGGTGGTCGAGTGGGAATTCGGGCGCGAACTGCTGACTTCCGGCCGACGGCGGCTCGCCGGTCACGGTGATGTTCAGATCTGGCCCGCCGAGATCCGTGGTCATGGGCTGGTGTACATGTCGTTCCGGTCGGGCGGCGAAAAGTTCGTCGTGGCCGCATCGGCGGTGGTGATCGACGAATTCGTGAAACGCGCCGTCGAGGCCGTTTCTCATGGAGAAGAAGGGGGCTTTCTGGCCATGGAGAGTTTCGTCGGTCAGTTGCCCGGCGAAGCGTGATGCCGTCGAGTCTGTCGGCCCGCCCGAGGCCCTGGCGCAGCTGCCGGTGTCGTACCGGGTGACCCGGCGGAAGGCCGTCGGCCGTCGGACACGCTCAGGGGAGGGCGCCGCCGTGCGCTGTGCCGTCATCAAGTCGTTCGACTGATGGTCGAGCCCCACCGATCAGGTAGCGCACCTGACAGGTACGATGACGGTCGTACAACCCCCTGATGGAGAGAAGCTCCGTGTGCCGTGCCCGATGCCTGCTGCGCCGATGAGTGGGATCGCCTTCGCGCCGCAGAAGGCGGGATCCGCACGCGTGCCGTGATCGGGCGGGATGACGAGCTGCGCACCCTGCGTGAGCTGCTGGCGGACACGGCGGCCGGGCACGGCAGCACGCTACTGGTGCACGGCGCCGCTGGTGTCGGCAAGTCGGCACTGCTGCGCACGGTCGGGGCCGACGCCGTCGAAAGCGGCTTCAGGGTGCTCCGCACATCCGGGGTGGAGCCCGAGCAGTGGCTGCCGTTCGCCGGGCTGCAGCTGCTGCTGCAACCACTGGCCGGTGGTGTCGAAGACCTGTCGGCTGCGCACCGGTCGGCGCTGACCGGCGCGTTCAGCGCCGGGGACACCGAGCCCGAGATGTACCAGGTCGGACTGGCCGTACTCGAACTGCTCGCCGACGCGGCCAGCAGGCAGCCGCTCCTGCTGCTGGTCGACGACCTTCAGTGGATCGACTCCTCCAGCCGGGACGTGCTCAAGTTCGTCGCCCGACGTAACCGCGACCTCGCCGTACAGGTGATCGCTGCCGCCCGGATCCAGTACTCCGACTCCTACGTGCACCTGGACCTCCCGCTGAAGCCGCTCGGCCCGCCGGCCGCCGCCGAACTGCTCGATGCCGGCGCGCCCGACCTGCCCGCGCCGTTGCGGGCGCTCATCCTTGAGCGCGCCGAGGGCAATCCGCTGGCCCTGGTGGAACTGCCCAAGGCGGTGCAGGGCGCGACCGCGCAGATGGACGACCTGCCGCTCACCCAGCGGCTGGAGGACGCGTTCTCCGCGCGTACCGAGTCGGTGAGCCGGGAGTGTCGCACCCTGCTCCTGGTCCTGGCCGCCGAGCCGGCCTCGCCCCTGAACCTGTTGCTGGACGTGTCGAGTCGTCTCGCCGGCTCGGCGGTCTCCGTCGACGCGGTGCAGGAGGCGGTCGACGCGGATCTGGTCACGCTGGTCGGCTACACCCCCGAGTTCCGCCATCCGCTGATGCGCACGGCGATCTACACCCACGCCACGATCGCCGATCGGCTGGCCACCCACCGTGCCCTCGCATCGGCGATGGACGACACCCCCGAGCGTCAACTCGCCCACGAGGCAGCGGCCACCATCGGGCCGGACGAGGAACTGGCCGCCAGACTGGAGCGTTTCGCCGATGCGGCGCTGGCCCGGGGGAAGGCGGCGGTGGCCGTCCCGGCGCTGCGTCAGGCGGCCGACCTCGTCCTCGACGGGCAGCGCCGGACGGGCATCCTGGTCCGGGCGGCCGAACTGTCCAGCGAGATCAATGACCGCACCAGCGTCCAGACGCTGCTGAACCGCATCGACACCAGGGCGCTCGGCCGGGTGGAGCGGGCTCGCCTCATGGTGGTCTCCGACAGCTCCGCATTCGAACCGGACGAGCCGCACCGCTGGATCCAGGACATGGTCACCGCGGCGGCCGGAGCGTTCGACGAGGGAGCGGGAGACGTCGCGGAGAACCTGTTGTGGCGTGCCAGCGCGAGATGCTTCTTCCAGGACGGCGACGCACAGGTGCGTGCTCGGGCCGCGGCAGAACTGGATCGATGGAATCCGGATCCGGACGCCCCGCACGTGCTGGCGGTGCGGGCGTACTCCGAGCCGTACCGGTACGGGGCGGACCTGATCGCGCGCCTCGACGGAGTCAGAGCGAACCGTCACGACGCCCGGATCCTGCATTTTCTCGGTAGCGGCGCCATGGTCATCGGCGACATCGGCCGCGCCGCCCAGTACCTCTCGCTGGCGGCCGCGGCGTGGCGGTCGCAGGGCCGGCTCG
This sequence comes from Streptomyces fuscichromogenes, assembly GCF_014645815.1. Classification (GTDB taxonomy): domain Bacteria; phylum Actinomycetota; class Actinomycetes; order Streptomycetales; family Streptomycetaceae; genus Streptomyces; species Streptomyces fuscichromogenes. The sequence continues at coordinate 2,953 of NZ_BMML01000025.1, forward strand.
GACTGCTCGCCCGTTCGCTGGCCGCCAGCTGGCCACAGGTGTACCTCGGGCAGCTCGAACGAGCTCGTGAGGAGTCCGCCGAGGCGCTCACGCTGGCCGAGGACGCCGGGGAACGGATCGTCTGGCTGGGACTGAAGGCCACGGCCGGTCTGGTGGCGGCGCTGCGCGGAGAAACCGAACAGGCAGCGCGGACGACCCGCGAACTACGCGTGCACAGCCTGTTTCCGGGAATGCCGTTCGTCACCGTGATGGCGCAGCAGACCGATGGCCTGCTCGCTCTCTTCGACGGCCGCGCGGCGGAGGCATACGACGTTCTCTCGCGCGCGTTCGATCCCGATGACCCGCACTACCACTCGGTGAGCCGCTGGCTGCTCGCACCGGACCTGGCGGACGCCGCGGTCGCGGCGGGCACGGTGCAGCAGGCCCGGGAACTGCTGGCCGACCTTCCCGAGCTTGCCGGACGGCTGCCTTCGGAAATGATGGTCGTGGCTCACGCCTACACCGACGCGGTGCTGGCTCCGGACGACAGCGCGGAGGAGCGCTACGCCGCGGCCCTTACCGCCCTGCCGCCCGACTGGACGCTGTCGCGGGCCCGGCTGCATCTGCACCAGGGCCGCTGGTTGCGCCGCCAACGCCGCAACGTGGACGCACGGCAACCGCTTCGACTCGCCCGCGACGAGTTCGACCGGGCCGGCGCACGGCCCTGGGCCGAGATGGCCCGCGAGCAGCTGCGCGCCACCGGCGAGTCGAGCGGTCGACGGCACACGAACACCGGCGAGCAACTGTCCGCCCAGGAAACGCAGATCGCCGTGCTCGCGTCGCAGGGGCTGAGCAACCGGGAAATCGGCCAGCGCCTGTTCATCTCGCACCGCACTGTCGGAGCGCACCTGTACCGCATCTATCCACGCCTCGGCATCACCGGCCGGGGCAAGCTCGCCGCCGCGCTGGCCGCACTCCACGATCAACAGCCCGTGTCCGGCGTCTCCGGCACCCCGGAGTGACCTTCGGGAGCCCGGCATCGGGATGATCACGTCGCGGCCGGGGGAGCGCTCGCCCAAGGAAGGGCAGCGGCATCTCTTCGGACGGCGCGTCGATCCCCGGCGCGTCAGCGCGGGGCGCGCCGTCACACGGGGGTCGTGGCACGTGAGCAGCGCAGGGGCGGCACCGGTGGCACCGAGCTGGGGCGCTTCCCGCGGGCCCGGCGCGCCCGGCGGGCCCGGCTGACGCCCGAGGAGGCCGGCCTCCCGATGGGCCGCATCGACGGCAGCCCGCAGAACCTCCGCATCGCGCTGGAGGGATCCCTCAAGCGGCTCGGCTGTACTACCAGCACCGCGTCGACCCCGGCATCCCGTTCGAGGAGACCGTCGGCGCAGTCGCCGACCTCGTCACCGAGGGCAGGATCCGGCAGATCGGCCTGTCCGAGGCGGCCCCGGACACCGTCCGACGCGCTCACGCGGTCCACCCCGCCGCCGCGCTGCAGTCGGAGTACTCCCTGTGGACGCGGGACGCGGCGACCGAGGCCCGCCCGGTACTGCGCGAGCCGGGCATCGGACTGGTGCCCTGGTCACCGCTCGGCCACGGTTTCCCGACCGGCACGATCCGCTCCACCGAGCACTATGCCGAGGGCGACCGGCGGGCGGACAACCCCCGCTTCACCGAGGAGAACCTCAAGCGCGACCTGCGCATCGTCGACGAGGTCGCGGCGGTCGCCACCTTGGTCGGCGCCACCTCGGCGCAGGTGGCCCCGGCCTGGCTGCTCGCCCAGGGCGACGACGTCGAGCTGACCGCGGACAGCTGAACCGGCTCGACGACCTCGGTCCGGCTTCCGGTGACCGCCTCCACGAGGCCGGCATGCGGCTCGTCGGCCACCGAAGCCGACGCCCGGCCGCATGCCGCCCCGCGGCGAACCGCTCGGCCTGGTGACCTTCGCCCTCGTGGTGAGCGGGGTGTGCCCTATCTGTTGAGTTCGCGGTATCTGCTCGGGCTCACTCCGTACATCGCCTTGAAGGCCCTGCTGAAGACAGCCAGGTCGGCGAATCCGAAGCGCGAGGCGATGTCGGTGAGGGGCTGGTGGGCGTTCTGCGGCGACAGCATGGCCTGACGGCAGGCCTGCAGTCGGCGCAGTCGGATCGTGGTCGCGACGGTCTCGCCGAAACGGGCGAACAGCCGGTGCAGGGTCCTGGGCGAGATGAAGAACGCCTGGGCGATCTGCTGAGGTGTCAGATCGGCGTCGTCGATGTGGGCATCGATGTACCGCAGGATGGTCTCGCGGAATTCCTGCGCCCGGGAATCCGGGTCGCCCGGGTCGCCTTCCTCCAGCGCAGCCGTGATCGCCAGTTCGGCGATCTCGTCGGCCAGCCTGATCGCACCGCCGGAGGACACGTCCCGTTCGTGGGTGAGAATGCCCGACAGCAAGGGCGATATCAGTTGTCCGACCGCGGAATCGGCTCGGACCGTTCGCGCGGTCAACTGCTGTGACCGCGTCTCGCTGAGCGGTATCGACTCCCGCGGCCAGGTGAAGACGCGAAGATGCCACTCCGGACGCAGGTGCCAGGTGAACGGCCTGGCGCTTTCGTAGATCGCGAAGTCTCCGGGGCGCAGTGCGCAGGTCCGCCCGTCCTGGACGAGTTCGCCTTCGCCGGCGACGACCATGCCGATCTGCATCAGGTCGAGAGGCTGGCGGGAGGCCAGTCGGCCGGTCCGGTCGAAGGTCTGGGACGTGGCGAGGACATCGGCGGCCAGGAGATGCGCCAGCCGCCGGGTGCGCACGGTTCCGGTGAAGGGCGCGGACTCGGCCGGCTTGATGTCGAGGGCCACGAAGGTGTCCCGGATGGCGTCGGTCCAGGTGCCCAGGGAAGTGGTCCGCACGATCTCCGTGAGGCGTCGGCCGGTGTCGGCCGTCTCCGGCTGTGCGGCACCCGGCTCGTTCACCGCGGACGTCGTCGCCCTCACCGCTGGCACCACCGTGTCGCGGGCTCCGCCGCGGTCGCGTCAGGGAACAGACAGATCCGGAGTCGCCGGTCGGGAGTAGCCGGCCGATCTTCCGGGGGCCCGTAGTCGAACACGAGGCTCCACCTCCCCTGTGGATCGCAACTTAGGAGGCCGGAAAGCGCTGGTCAATACATTCGAGTGGCTTTTACCTCCATGAAATCGGCGGGTGATCGGCGCTGCCGCCCCTGGACGATCACCCGCTGTCGTTCGCGTTCCGATCGTGGCGCGGAGCGTCGAACAGACCGGCTCCGAGCGACGGACACGAGCCGGCTGATCCGCCACCGGGCGCCTTCCGGTGCCGGTCGGCACCGTGTCCTCGGCGTCGGTGTGCGCCGGCCGGCGGTTCATACGTTTCTCCGGTACTGGCCGCCGACCTCGAAGAACGCCTCGGTGATCTGCTGGAGGGTGCAGACCCGGGCGGCTTCCATGAGGACGGCGAAGACGTTCGCGTCGCCGACGGCGGCGTCCTTGAGCTGGGCGATGGCCTGCGCGGCCGCTTCACGGTGCGCCGTGCGGAACTCGCGGACGCGCCCGAGCTGGGAGGTCTTCTCCTCCTCGGTGGCGCGGGCGAGTGCGAGCTCGGTGGGCTCGGTGTCGCCGCCGGGCCGGCGGAAGGTGTTGACCCCGATGATGGGCAGGGTGCCGTCGTGCTTGCGCTGCTCGTACAGCATCGACTCGTCCTGGATACGGCCCCGCTGGTAGCCGGTCTCCATCGCACCCAGCACGCCGCCACGCTCGCTGATCCGGTCGAACTCGGCCAGGACGGCCTCCTCTACCAGGTCGGTGAGCTGGTCGACGATGAACGAGCCCTGCAGCGGGTTCTCGTTCATCGCCAGGCCCCACTCGCGGTTGATGATGAGCTGGATGGCCAGCGCCCGGCGCACCGACTCCTCGGAGGGGGTGGTGACAGCCTCGTCGTAGGCGTTGGTGTGCAGCGAGTTGGCGTTGTCGTAGATGGCGGTGAGAGCCTGCAGGGTGGTGCGGATGTCGTTGAAGTCCATCTCCTGGGCGTGCAGCGAGCGACCGGAGGTCTGCACGTGGTACTTCAGCTTCTGCGAGCGCTCGCCCGCGCCGTACTTCTCCCGCATGGCGACCGCCCAGATCCGGCGGGCCACCCGGCCGAGCACGGTGTACTCGGGGTCCATGCCGTTGGAGAAGAAGAACGACAGGTTGGGTGCGAACTCGTCGATGTGCATGCCGCGCGCCAGGTAGGCCTCGACGTAGGTGAAGCCGTTGGCGAGGGTGAAGGCGAGCTGGCTGATCGGGTTCGCCCCGGCCTCGGCGATGTGGTAGCCGGAGATGGACACCGAGTAGAAGTTGCGGACCCCGTTCGCGATGAACCACTCCTGGATGTCGGCCATCATCCGCAGCGAGAACTCGGTGGAGAACAGGCAGGTGTTCTGGCCCTGGTCCTCCTTGAGGATGTCCGCCTGCACGGTGCCGCGCACGTTCGCGAGCGCGTGTGCGTGCAGCTCGGCCGCCTCCGCGGGCGAGGGACCGCGGCCCTCGGCGGTGCGGAAGGCGTCGGTCCGCTGGTCGATGACGGTGTTGAGGAAGAACGCCAGCACGGCCGGCGCCGGACCGTTGATCGTCATCGACACCGACGTCGTCGGGGCGGCCAGGTCGAATCCGTCGTAGAGCGCCTTCATGTCCTCCAGGGTCGCCACCGAGACGCCGGAGGTGCCGACCTTGCCGTAGATGTCCGGGCGCTGGTCCGGGTCACGGCCGTACAGGGTGACCGAGTCGAACGCGGTGGACAGACGGGTGGCCGGCTGCCCCTCGGAGAGCAGCTTGAAGCGCCGGTTGGTGCGGAACGGGTCACCCTCGCCGGCGAACATCCGCGCCGGGTCCTCGCCGTCCCGCTTGAACGGGAACACCCCGGCCGTGAAAGGGAAGTGGCCCGGCAGGTTCTCCCGGCGCCAGAAGCGCACCAGCTCGCCGTGGTCGGTGAACGCGGGCAGCGCCACCCGGGGAATGCGGTGACCTGACAAGGACTCACGGGTCAGCCGGGTGCGTATCTCCCTGCCCCGGATCTCCACCCGCTGCTCGTCGCCGGCATAGGACGCGACGACGGCGGGCCAGCCCTCGATCTGCTCGGTGACCTGGCCCGGCAGCTGCCTGCGGGCGTCCTGGAGCAGCGCCTCGACGTTGCCCGCCTCGGCGCCGGCTGTCGCGAGATCGTCGCGGACCAGGTCCAGGCGCTGCACACGCCGGGCGGCGTCGGCCAGTTGCTCGGTCTCGGTGTGGTACCTGCGGACGGTCTCGGTGATCTCGGCGAGATAGCGCACCCGGTGAGCCGGGACGACCTGCCGGATGCCGGAGGAGTGACGCAGGTGGACGGGGGGCAGCGTGCCCTCGGACAGCGGCAGCCCCTTGTCGGCGAGGACGGACCGCAGGTGCTGGTAGAGCGCGGTGACCCCGTCGTCGTTGAACGTCGCGGCGGAGGTGCCGAACACCGGCATGTCCTCCGGCCTCCTGTCGAACGCCTCGCGATTGCGGACCAGTTGGCGGCCCACATCGCGGAGTGCGTCCTTCGCGCCGCGCCGCTCGAACTTGTTGATCGCGACGATGTCGGCGAAGTCCAGCATGTCGATCTTCTCCAGCTGGGAGGCCGCGCCGAACTCGGGCGTCATCACGTACATGGAGACGTCGACGAAGGGCACGATCGCCGCGTCGCCCTGACCGATGCCCGGCGTCTCCAGGATCACCAGGTCAAATCCGGCGGCCTTGACCACGTCGATCACGTCGGTCAGGCGCTCGGGCAGTTCATGGCTGCCCCGGGTGGCGAGACTGCGGAAGAAGAGCCGGTCGCCGTCCAGGGAGTTCATGCGGATCCGGTCGCCCAGCAGGGCGCCGCCGCCTCGTCGGCGGGTCGGGTCGACCGCGAGTACGGCGATGCTCAGCCTGTCCTGCTGGTCCACCCGGAACCGGCGCAACAGCTCGTCCGTCAGGGAGGACTTGCCGGAGCCGCCGGTGCCGGTGATGCCGAGCACCGGCGTCGACCCGGTGCCGGCACCGCGCAGCTTCTCCATGAAGTCCGCGGGCAGCGCGCCGAGTTCCGCACCGGTGATGGACCGCGCGATCGCCTGCCGGTCACCTGCGAGGACCTGCGCGGCCTCGACCGGCGCACGGTTCCAGACGTCGAAGTCGCAGTCCTTCAGCACCGAGTTGACCATTCCCGTGAGGCCCATGCGCTGCCCGTCCTCGGGGGAGAAGATCGTGACACCGCTCTCGCGCAGCCGGGCGATCTCGCCGGGCACGATCACGCCTCCGCCGCCGCCGACCACGCGGATGTGGTCCGCGCCGCGCTCGCGCAGCGACTGGACGAGGTACTCGAAGTACTCCACGTGCCCGCCCTGGTAGGACGAGATGGCCACTCCCTGGACGTCCTCCTCCAGTGCCGCTTCGGCCACTTCCCGCACCGATCGGTTGTGACCGAGGTGGATGACCTCCGCCCCCTGGGTCTGGAAGATGCGCCGCATGATGTTGATCGATGCGTCATGGCCGTCGAACAGGGCCGAGGCGGTGAGCAGGCGGACCGGGTGCTGGGGCCGGTGCAGATCAGGCATGGAGGTCCTCACGGCAGGGCAGACAAGTGGCGTCTCAAAAGATAGTAGGACGTCCTAGTAATTTGTCGCCGCGTGATGAGGCCCACACACGGTCTTCGGGCCGGGCGATGTGGAGGGGCGACCCGCGGCGAGGCTGGCACAGACGGTCAAGGCGGCTGTCCCTGTGTGACAAGCGCGCCGCCGGGGCGACTCGTACGGTCATGGTTACCCGCCGGACCCGCAGGGGAACGGTCCGGGATTTCACCGACGCGCACGGGAGGCCGAGATGCCCCGCCACCCCGAGTGAAGCACATCCGAACCGCTCTTCCCGCTGCGTTCGGCCTTGCCCCGAGGGCGTCACGGAGATTCGGCTCGCGCGTTTCGGAGCGCGGTCGTCACGGCTGCAGGCGTGCTGACTCGGTGTCTCCGCACGCGTCAATGAGTCCTGACATATCGGAGGATCGGCATGGAGCTTCCCTCGCGGAGGGCCGTCGAGGACCTGGCGGACGAGTTGCGGCTCGGTGTTCCCGCGGAGCACCTGGACGTGTACCACGCGGTGGCATCGGGCCTGCTCGGCTCCTGGGCGGTGGTCGACGAGCTGTATGACCGCCATGTGGCGCCGACAGCGCCGGTGCGCAAGTGGTCCGAGCCGGTCGGCAACCCGCTCGGCGCGTGGTACGTGACCACCGAGTTGCGCGAACGCGCCGACGGCCCGCTGTCGGGTCGCCGTATCGCCGTCAAGGACAACGTGGCGGTCGCGGGCGTGCCCATGATGAACGGATCGGAGACCGTGCGCGGCTTCGTTCCCGGCGTGGACGCGACCGTCGTGACCCGCCTGCTCCAGGCAGGAGCGACCATCGCCGGCAAGGCGGTGTGTGAAGACCTCTGTTTCTCCGGGGCCTCGCACACCTCCAGGACCGGTCCGGTCCGCAACCCCTGGGACCGGGACCGTACGAGCGGCGGCTCGTCCAGCGGCAGCGCCGCTCTGGTCGCCTCCGGTGAGGTCGATCTCGCGCTCGGCGGTGACCAGGGCGGGTCGATCCGCATCCCGGCCGCGTTCTGCGGTGTCGTCGGCTTCAAGCCCACCTTCGGCCTGGTGCCGTACACCGGGGCCTTCCCCATCGAGCAGTCGCTGGACCACCTGGGCCCGATCGCGCCGACCGTCGCCGATGCCGCCGCGATGCTGACGGTGATCGCGGGTGCGGACGGCAAGGACCCCCGCCAGCCCACCGGTGTCGCCGGCACGGACTATCTCGCCGGGCTGGAGAACCTCGGGCGGGGCCTGCGCATCGGTGTCGTCACCGAGGGGTTCGACCAGGCCGACTCCGACCCGGGCGTCAACGCGGTCGTCAGGCGGGCCGTCGAGAAGCTGACGGCGGCGGGGCACGTCGCCGAAGAGGTGTCGATCCCGTGGCACAAGCACGGCGCCGCGCTCTGGGATGTCATCTCCGTCGAGGGCGCGACCTGGCAGATGGTCCAGGGCAACGCCTACGGCATGAACTGGAAGGGCTCCTACGACCCGGCGCAGATCGCGTTCTTCGGCGAGCGGTGGCGCCGCGATCCCTCGGCGTTCTCCGAGACGGTCAAGCTGGTCGCCCTGGGCGGCACCTACGCACTGCGCAACGGCTACGGCGCCGGCTATGCCAAGGCGCGGAACCTGGAAGGCGTCCTGACCGCCGCCTACGACAGCGCGCTCGACACCTACGACGTCCTGGTCATGCCGACGCTGCCCATCACCGCGAGCCTCATCCCGCCGGCGGACGCCCCGGTCGAGGAAGTCCTCGGACGGGCCCTGGAGATGCTCTCCAACACCGCGCCGCTGGACGTGACCGGTCACCCCGCGTGCACCGTCCCGGCCGGCCTGGCCGACGGCCTGCCCGTCGGTCTGATGGTCATCGGCAAGCGGTTCGACGACGCCGGCGTCCTGCGGGCGGCCCACAGCTTCGAGCAGACGCTCGGAACCCTCACCGCCCCCGACAAGAAGGAGTTCACCGCATGAACGGAGTGTTCGACCTCGCCGGCACCGACGGCGTCGGACCGGTCGTCGTCCCCGACGCGGAGCCGGTCTTCCGCGCCGAGTGGGAGAAGGCCGTCTTCCCGATGTTCGCCATGTGCTTCCGCGCGGGCTTCTTCGGCGTCGACCAGTTCCGGCACGGCATCGAGCTGATCGATCCGGCCGTCTACCTGAAGTCGCCGTACTACGAGCACTGGGTCCACACCGTCGAACACTTCGGTGACAAGCTCGGCAGGCTCGACATGGCCGAACTCGACCGCCGCACCGAGCACTACCTCGCGAACCCCGATGCCCCGCTTCCGGAGCACGCCGACGACCCGGCGCTGCTCGCCTTCGTCGAGGCCGTGGTTCCGGCCGGCGCCCCGGCCAGGCGGCCCTCGGACAAGGCGGCCCGCTTCAAGGTCGGCGACATCGTCCGGGTCGACCGCTCGGCTCCCAAGGGCCACACCCGCCGTGCCCGGTACATCCGTGGCGCGATCGGCGAGGTGGTGCTCCACCACGGTCCGATGATCTATCCCGACACCGCCGGGAACGGCCTCGGCGAGAACCCGGAGCACGTCTACACGCTCCGGTTCACCAACGAGGAACTGTGGGGCGCCGAGCACGCCGAGCCGGGCGGCTCCGTCTGCTTCGACGTCTGGGACCCCTACATCGAACTCGTCACCCCCGTGTCCGCCCACACCGAAGGAGCAGCCGCGTGAGCGCGAGGATCCGGACCCAGGAGCAGATCGCCGCTCGGGTCAAGGCACTTGAGTCCATGCTGATCGAGCAGGGCATCATGACCACCCAGGCCATCGACAGGATGGTCGAGATCTACGAGCACGAGGTCGGCCCGCAGCTGGGCGCCAAGGTCGTCGCCAAGGCCTGGAGCGATCCGCGGTTCAAGGCCCGTCTCGTCGAGGACGCCTCCGAGGCCTGCAAGGAACTCGGCATCAGCGGCCTCCAGGGTGAGGACATGGTCGTCGTGCAGAACACCGACACCGTCCACAACATCATCGTCTGTACGCTCTGCTCCTGCTACCCGTGGCCGGTGCTCGGCCTTCCGCCCAACTGGTACAAGGACCCGCAGTACCGCGCCGCCATCACCCGCGAACCGCGCAAGGTGCTCCACGACTCGTTCGACTTCACGGTGCCCGAGGACGTCGAGGTGCGTGTCTGGGACTCCAGCAGCGAGATGCGCTACTGGGTGCTGCCGCAGCGTCCCGGCGGCACGGAGGGCTGGACCGAGGAGCGGCTCGCCGAACTCGTCACCCGTGACTCCATGATCGGTGTCGGTCCCGTCGCCGCGGTCGCCTCATGAACGGCGCGGACACCCTCCCGGCCCCGTACACCTCCCCGGAGGCGCTCGGTGCGTCCCGGCGCCGGATCGAGGAGCTCGTCTGCGGCCTGCCGGGCGCCGACCCGAGCCGGACGGGCTTCGAGTTCCCGTGGGAGATCCGGGCCTTCGCGATGGCGGTCGCGGCGCACAAGGCGCTCCAGTTCGACTGGTCGCAGTTCCAGGACGCCCTCATCGCCTCCATCCAGGACTGGGAGAACGGCAACACCGGGACCGGCGGCGTCCCGTGGTCGTACTACGAGCACTGGGTCGCCGCGCTCGAGACCGTGCTGGCCGCCCACTGCCTCCTGGCGACGAGCGCCCTCGACGAGAAGACCCGACGGGTCCTCGCCGAGCCGCCGAACCGCAACCACCACGAGGCCCACACCGAGCCCATCGCGATCGATCCGGCACGTGGCCGGCACAGGCGCCGCCCGTGACCCCGTCAGCAGCCCCGACGACGCCAGGGCCGAGGCGCGTCACCCCACGGATCCGCATGTGCCGGGGCTGCTGTTGTGGCACCACCCGCAAACATCCCGACGTGGATCACGACGGCATCGCCGAGATCCTCACCCACCACAGCGGCCCCGACACCGAACTGGTGCGTACCGAGTGCCTGTGGGCATGCGAACTCTCCAACGTCGTCGTCGTCAACCCGACCGCCGAGGCACGACACGCGGGAGCCAGGCCCGCCTGGATCACCCACGTGAACACCGTCGAGCGCGCCGAAGCCCTGGCCGGCTGGGTGCGTGCCGGCGGCCCCGGAATCGCCGAACCCCCGCCGGAACTCGGCCGGATCCGCACCGGGGCGGAGATCGCACGGACCAGCAACGCCGGTTGGTGACGGCACCCTCACCCGACCTCGCAGAAGGAACCACTATGGAATCCGCAATCGACACGCACCTCCAGTGCCCGCGCACGTTGTCGCGGCGTGTCTCCGACGGCTACGCCCCGCCGTTCCCCATGTTCGTCGCCCGCGGTGACAAGGCGCTGCAGCAGGTGGTGATGGCCTACCTCGGAGTCCAGTACGCCGACGAGGGCAGGCGTCCGCAGGCGCTGGCCGCGCTGCGGCACATGGTCGACAGTTTCGGCCTCGCCGACGGTCCGGTGCGCCACGACCTGACGTACCACGTGGACAACCAGGACCACCACAACCTGATGGTCGTCGCCTACTGGGCGGACCCGGCCGCGTACTGCCGCTGGCTGCGCCTGGACGAGGTGAGGGGCTGGTGGGCCTCGGACGAGCGGCTGGCCGAGGGCCTGGGCTACTTCCGGGAGACCGTGGCTCCGCGGGTGGAGCAGTTCGAGACCCTGTACGCCTTCACCGAGGACTTTCCGGGTGTCGGCAGCCTGATGGGGGAGTGCAGCGGCGAGATCGAGGAGCACGGCTACTGGGGTTCGATGCGCGACCGCATCCCGCTCTCCCAGACCGACTGGCTGGAGGCCGGCACGGAACTCACCGTCGTCTCCGGCAACCCGGCCGCGGGCGGCCGCGTGGTCGTCCGCGGCCACGACAACATCGCCCTCATCAGGTCCGGCCAGGACTGGATGGCGGCGGGGGAGGACGAGCGCGCCCTCTACCTGGACGAGATCCTGCCCAGTCTTGAGGACGGCATGGACTTCCTGCGCGACCACGGCGAGACGCTCGGCTGCTACAGCAACCGATTCGTGCGCAGCATCGACATCGACGGCCACGAACTCGACGAGAGCTACAACATCGGCCACTGGCGGTCGCTGGACCTGCTGGAGCGGTGGGCCGAATCGCACCCGACACACCTGCGCATCTTCGTCACCTTCTTCCGTGTGGTGACCGGCCTGGAGAAGCTGCGGCTGTACCACGAGGTCTCGGTCTCCGACGGCAAGGACCAGATGTTCGAGTACATCAACTGCCACCCGCGCACCGGAATGATGCGCGACGCCGTGGTCCCGGCCGCCGTCTGAGTGAGCGCACGAACCCCGTCGCCGGGCCGAGCGCCAGGCCCGGCCCGGCCCGGCACCGCAACACCCCTGTCCGAGTTCCCGCCGGAGATGGAAGCCTCAACGATGAGCACGACGACCACCGCGCTCCGCGCAGCCCGCGACCGGCTGCAGAGACTGCGCGCCGCGTACGAGGACGCACTCTCCTCGTTCTCCTGGCCCGATGTCGGCCCGACGTTCAACTTCGCCCATGACTGGTTCGACACCTACGCGCGCGGCAACGACCGGCCCGCACTGGTGATCGTCGAGGAGGACGGCACCCGCGCCTCGTACTCCTTCGACGACCTGGCCCGGCGCTCCGACAGGGCCGCGGCCCACCTCGCCGCCCGGGGCATCGGCCGCGGCGACAGTGTCGTCGTCATGCTCGGCAACCAGGTCGAACTGTGGGAGAGCATGCTCGGCCTCATCCGGCTCGGCGCGGTCATCATGCCGACGACCACCGCCGTGGGGCCCGCGGAGCTGATCGATCGCCTCGACCGCGGCGCCGCCCGTGCCGTCGTCTGCAACCCCGCCGACGCGTCGAAGTTCGACGAAGTCCCGGGAAATCACCTCAGGTTCGCGGTCGGGCAGGCGGACGTGCCGGACGGATGGCTCCGCTACGCCGACGCGCACGACCTCGCCGACGACACCGCCAGGGCGGCCGTGCCCCACCCGGGCAACGCGAGCACCGACCGCCTGCTGCTCTATTTCACCTCCGGCACCACCAGCCGGCCCAAACTGGTCGAGCACACCCACCTGTCGTACCCGGTCGGCCACCTGTCGACGATGTACTGGCTGGGTCTCCAGCAGGGTGACGTCCACCTGAACATATCGAGTCCGGGCTGGGCCAAGCACGCGTGGTCGAACTTCTTCGCGCCGTGGCTGGCCGAGGCCACGGTCTTCGTCCACAACTACGCGCGCTTCGACGCTCAGGCCGTCCTCGAACAGATCCGGACCGAGGCGGTGACGACCTTCTGCGCGCCGCCCACCGTCTGGCGGATGCTGATCAACGCGGATCTGAGCGGCGGACCGGGCAGCCTGCGGGAGGCGATCGCCGCGGGTGAGCCGCTCAACCCGGAGGTCATCAGCCAGGTCCAGCGACACTGGGGACTCACCATCCGCGACGGCTTCGGGCAGACCGAGATGACCGCCGCGGTGGCCAACACCCCCGGCCAGCCCGTGAAGCCGGGTTCCATGGGCCGCCCGCTGCCGGGCGTCCCCGTGGTGCTCGCCGACTCGATGGGCGACCAGGTCGAGGGCGTCGGGGAGGGCGAGCTCTGCCTCGACCTCGCACGGTCCCCGTTCACCCTGATGACCGGTTACCAGGGCGATCCCGAGCGCAACGCCGCGGCGATGGAAGGCGGCCTCTACCACACGGGTGACGTCGCCTCCCGTGACGCGGACGGCTACATCACGTACGTCGGCCGTACCGACGACGTCTTCAAGGCGTCGGACTACAAGGTCAGCCCGTTCGAGCTGGAGTCGGTACTCATCGAGCACCCGGCCGTGGCGGAGGCCGCGGTCGTTCCGGCTCCGGACGCGGTCCGCCTGGCCGTGCCGAAGGCGTACATCGCCCTGGTGGAGGGGCACGAGCCCGACGCGGAGACCGCGCGGTCGATCCTCCGGTACGCCCGCGACCACCTCGCGCCCTTCCTGCGCGTACGGCGGATCGAGTTCTACGACCTGCCGAAGACCGTCTCCGGGAAGATCCGCCGGGTCGAACTGCGCCGGCGCGAGAACGAGGCCGACGGAAACCGCCCCGCGGGCGAGTACCGCGACGACGACTTCCCCGAACTGAAGCGCTGACGGTCGGATGCCCGTCGGATCTCAAGCCGTTCGTTGCAGAACGCCCGTCAACTCGTCCTGTCAGACGCATTTCAAGGAGTGAAGACGATGGCCGACGTCAATGTCTCCGTGATTCGAGCCGGTGTCGTGCCGCCCTCGACCCTCACCTGGCGACGAGAGGACACCTGGAGGACGGCAGGACTCCTGGCCGTGATCGTGGCCTTCCATGTCGTCGGGTTCGGAATCCTCGCGGCACTGGTGATGCCACATCACTTCCACGTCGGTTCACAGGTGTTCGGCCTGGGCCTGGGCATCACCGCCTACACCCTGGGGATGCGGCACGCCTTCGACGCGGACCACATCGCGGCGATCGACAACACCACCCGCAAACTGATGTCGGACGGCAGGCGGCCCATATCGGTGGGATTCTGGTTCGCGCTCGGCCACTCCACGATCGTGATCCTCCTGGCGGCAGGCATCGCGTCCGGGGTCAGGCTCACGACCACGCTGACCGAGGACGGCGGCGCCGTGCGCCACGATCTCGGCATCGTCTCCACCCTCGCGTCAGGCGGATTCCTCTACCTCATCGCGGCACTGAACCTCGTGGCGTTGTTCGGGATCCGGGGCGTGTTCCGGCAGATGCGGGCGGGTGTCCTCGACGAGAGCGAACTCGAGAAGCACCTGGAAAGTCGCGGATTCATGAGCAGGATCCTCGGGCCGCTGACCCGTTCCGTACGACGTCCCGGCCAGATGTACTTCGTCGGGTTCCTGTTCGGCGTCGGCTTCGACACGGCCACCGAGGTCACCCTGATGGTGATGGCCGGATCCGGTGCCGCCGCGGGCCTTCCCTGGTACGCAGTCGTGTGCCTTCCGCTGCTTTTCGCCGCCGGCATGAGCCTGTTCGACACGATCGACGGAACGTTCATGAACTTCGCCTACCAGTGGGCGTTCTCCAACCCGATCCGCAAGGTCTACTACAACCTCAGTATCACCGGTCTCTCCGTCGCGGTCGCCTTTCTCATCGGCAGCATCGAACTCGTCGGCCTCGTACACGATCAGCTCGACCTGGCCGACCCGGTGACCGGTTGGATCTCCGGCATCAGCCTCGACAACGTGGGCTTCGTCATCGTCGCGCTGTTCGTCGCGGCCTGGGCGATCGCCATCGGCTACTGGCGGTTCGCGAAGGTCGACCAACGCCGGCCCCTGGGTGCCATCGGCTCGACCCACCCCGCTGATCGGACCGGCTGTACCGCCGACCTCACGCTCGGACCCTGCTGCACGCGCGGATCAGGCCGCCCCGACATGTCCCGGCGCCCCGCCTGACTCCCTTCGCGGCAGAACCGAGGACCGCGTCCCGTCGGTCAGGCTCGGTCGTGGAGCGTGACCTGGTAGCCGTCGGGGTCGGCGAAGGTGAAGGTCCGGCCGAAGGGGCCGTCGACCGGTGCGGAGACGATGGTGCGGCCGTCGGCGACGAGCGCGTCGTGGATGGTCTGGACGTCGGTGGCGTGGAGCCAGATCGCGGTACCGATGCCGGGCCGGCCGACGGACGCGAGGTCGGTGCCGGGAATGACGTCGCGCAGTGCGAACGCGATCGGCTTCGTCTCGAAGACGACGGCGTGCGGAGGTCCGGCCGGCGAGCGGACGAGGCCCAGGTACTGCTCGTAGAACGCCTGCGACGCGTCGAGGTCGCGCACCTGGAACGAGATGAAGTCGGGGCCGGTGGCAGGCATGGTGATGCTCCTTCGTCGTGTGTCAGTTTTCTGACACGCGGCAAGCTATGTCAGAATGCTGACATGAGTCAAGAAGGTGTCGGCGTCGACCTGGAGACGTCACTGGGCTACCTGCTCAAAGAAGCGTCGAGCGCCCTCCGCGTGGCCATGGAGGAAGTGCTGCGGCCGCTCGGGATGAGCGTGACGCACTACTCCTGCCTCGAACTGCTGGCGCAGCGGCCGGGCTTGTCGAACTCGGAGCTGGCGCGGGGCGCGTTCGTGACACGGCAGACGATGAACGTGCTGCTCCAGACACTGGAGCGAGACGGCTACGTGACCAGGCCCGCGGAGGCGCCCGTCGGGAAGGCGCTTCCCGCGCGGCTCACGCCTCGCGGCCGACGAAGCCTGGAGAAGGCGAGCGCGGCCGTCCGGTCCGTCGAGGCCGGAATGCTGGCCGGCCTGACCGGGACCGAGCAGTCGGAGGCGTTCCGGATCCTGCGGAGCATGATCCATTCCCTGCGCGGTGCCGACGAGGGCGCATAGCTCGATCCGCGCCGCACGTCTCGTCGCGTCGGCCGGTACGTGCAACGGTGCGGCCGGAGGGGGATCGGCCGACGTGACCGGGAGTTCCGGCCGAGAGGGTCAGAGCGGGGCGGACGTGGCTTCGGGGAGGGGAGCGGCACTGCCCCGGTCTCCGACGACGCCGGTGGTGCCGTCGCGTCGGGGAAGGCACCGAGGAGCGGCAGCCGGCCGGGGCGAGGTCGGCACGCCCCGTGGAACTGCACGGGACGGTGGTCCGGTTCGCAGTGGGTTCCCCGGCCGGCACCGAAGGCACGCCCGCGCGAAGGAGTTCCCTTCGGCGCACCGTGTGGTGACGTCGTGTCAGCTCGGATTCAGCCCAGATGCCGGGCGAAGAACCGCCGCGAGCTGTCCACTTCGAAGAGCGGCACGTCCCCGTGTCCGCCGGGGTTGGCGTGCAGTGTCTTCTCGGTCGAGGCCAGCGCGTCGAACAGTGCCAGGCTCTGGTCCCGTGGCACCAGCTGGTCGTCCCACTGGACCAGGAACCGCACCGGCACGGTGATCCGCGCGGCGTCCTCGGCCAGTCCGTGCACGCCGAGCAGGCCCAGTACCGCGGCGCGGATCCGGGGCTCCGCGGCGATGAGCGGGAGGCCCAGACCGCAGCCCATCGACATGCCGCAATAACCCACCGGGCCGACGCCGACCTGGTCGAGGCGCTGGACCGCGGTCAGGACCGCCTGCCAGTCCGCGACGGCCCGGGGAGCCAGGCAGCCGTGCATGCCGGCGACGAGCGCGCCTGGATCCTCACCGGCGGCCAGGCCTGCGCGCAGCCCGGCAGCGATCCTGCCGAACTCGTCGTCCTGGGGCCGGTCGCCGTGGTGGGGCGCGTCGATCGCCACAACGGCGAAACCCCCGGCGGCGTAGCGGCGCGCACGGGACACGTTGCCGGGGGCCGTCTTGTGCTGCCCGCCGCCGTGGCCCAGAAGGATCAGGGGACGGGTGCCGCGGGCGTCTTCCGGCGTCCAGAGCACGCCGGGGATCTCGTCGAGGTGGAAGAACTGTTCGGTGACGCCGTCCGACGACGTCTGGGAGGTGAAGCGCATCAGCGTTCCAAGCCCTTCGGGATGCCTTGTGCGGGCGCTCCCTAGGCCATGCGAAGGAGGGAGTCCCGACCTGTCACAGCGTTGATCGGTCTCACCTCCTTGAACTCGCAGTGGTGCACAGCGACGCCGAAGATAGCACGGAGATCATGACGCGCGTGGCGGGGAGACGGCCGGTGAGTCAGGACTGGACGTAGACGGTCAGCCATTCCGCTTCCCGTGGCCGGTAGGCGTAGCGGTCCCACAGCCCCGACACGATCGCCGGGACGTGGCCGGCTCCGTAGACGACGGCCACCCGGATCGACTCGCTGCCGCGTTCCGTGTGGATCTCACCGAGCGCGTCGAGCAACCGCTGGTCGCGCCGATCGCTCATCGCGTGGTCCACGGGATGGTCGGCCAGCATCTCCGCCCGCAGTGTCGACGGCAGGTCCTCGACCTCCAGATCCTCGTCGAAGAAGGCACGCGGACCGCGCAGCGCGAACACCAGACCCATCACCGGAGCGCTGATCATGAGCAGCACGTACATCCACCGCGGCAGTGTCCTCAGGTCCGCCATCGCCTCCGCCGCGGTGACATCGGGGTTGATGACCGGCACGTCCTTGGGAAGCAGCAGTTCGTCGCGCTGTTCCTGCAGACCGTTGCGGCGCCGCCGCGGGGCGAACCGGTAGGCGAGCGTGAGGGCGCTCACGCCTGCCGATCTCCCTCGGATTCCCTCCATCACGATGAGGTCGCATGCTCTGAGCCTGATGCGGACCTGGGAGTAGAACGTCGGCGAAGCCACGTGCAGCATCGGGAAGATCACGAATTCAAGCGGCGCTCCGCTCCGTCTCATGGTGATGGCAGCGGATCGGACGGAATATCCGTTCACCTCGATGATCTGCATGTTTCCCCCCCGTGAAACGCGCCCGGCCGCCGGAACCGAGGTCGGCTGCGCAGGCAGCCGTCGCCGTCGCCCCCACGCCGTCATCGCCCTCCTCAGTAAACGGGCCCCGATGCTCTGATCACCAGCCTCCGTGAGCGAGCAGGGGAAATCGTCGGCGTTGCCTTGGCGGTCGGGGGAGGGCGGCGATGGCCACCGACGAAGAGGCCTGCTCGAAAGGGGAGTTGAACAGCGAACCGCGACGCCGGCGGCATAGCTGTGACGCGTTCGGCCGCTCGCCGCCGCCGGTAACATCTCCCATCGATGACAACAGGTACGGTCAGCAGCTTCGGCATCGCCTTACGCGGCTGGCGTGAGCGGGTGTCGCCGTCGGAGGCGGGCCTGGCGGTCGTGCCCGGCGCCGAGACCGGCCGGCGGGTGCGTGGGCTGCGCCGCGCCGAACTGGCCACCGCGGCGGGGCTGTCGGTGGACTACGTCGTACGGCTGGAGCAGGGCCGCGCCCGCCATCCCTCACCCCAGGTCGTCGCCGCGCTGGCCCGGGTCCTGAGACTGAGCGCCGCCGAACGTGACCATCTCTTCCGCTGCGCCGACCTCATGCCGCCCTCCTCGGGGAACATCCCCCTCGACGTACCGTCACGGGTGGAACGGCTCGCGCACCGCATGGGCGGGAACCCGGTCGCGGTCTTCGCCGCCGACTGGACGCTGGTGAGCTGGAACGCGATGTGGACCGCCACGATCGGCGAGCCGGGCGTGTACGGCTGGGCGGGGCGCAACCTCGTCGCCGGGATGTTCCGGTCGGTCGGCGGCCGTAGACCCGAGTCCATCGCGGCCTGGCCCGTCCGGTCCTGTCTGGGCGACCGCGCAGAGGAGGAGGCGCTCGTGGCCGACCTGCGCGTCACCGCCGCCGCTTATCCCGCCGACGTCCGGCTGGCCGCCCTCGTCGACGGGATGATCCGTGCCAATCCGCGTTTCGCCCGGCTGTGGTCCGGTGGGTCCGCCGGCGCCGTGGGCGGCGACCGCAAGACGGTCGTGCACCCATTGGTCGGCGACATCGAGCTGGAACTGGACATCCTGACGGTCGCCGGCACCGACTTCCGCGTCGCCGCCTACACCGCTGACCAGGACACCGCCCACGAGTCCAAACTGGACACGCTCCGCGCGGGCCTGCCCGTCCCGCCACCGCCGACCGGCAGCCGACGCGCCTGACCGGCAGCCCGGTCGACCACCGTCCGAGAACGCGAAACGGGGTACCACCCTCGGCTCCACCGATGGACGGGGTCCGCCCGGAGGGCGACCTCGTGGGGCGGTACGCCGATGTTGACCAGGGCCATGGACAGGCCGAGGCGATGCGGGACGGACATCGCCGTGCCGGCGCCCGGAGAGCACGCGCCGGTCAGACGCCATGTGGTGGGGGTGGGAATCGCCGGACGCCGCGCGGTCGCTGAACGCGTGGTCAGCGCCGCCTGCGGTACGACCAGCCGCTGCCGATTCCCGCCACGTGCAGGGCCAGGGCGGTCAGTCCCAGCAGCATCATGTTCGTGGAGGTGAACGTGTCATTGGTGCTGATGTCCGCCGCGTTGACCAGAAAGGCGATGAAGAACAGCACGGCCGCCACGATGCCGATCATGAACAGGCTCCTCTCGAAGGGGTGAATCCCGTATGCCCGCACCACACCTCCACACTCCTGTCGCGGGGTGACGTCGAGGAGCGGCTCCTCCCGTCCGGCGCCGGCCGTGGGCGGGTCCCGGCTTCCAGGACGCGGGTCGGGGCGGACGTGAGCGGGTCCGCACGAGGCGCGGTATCGCGTTCTTGATGAGGCCGTCCGGGGGTGCGGCGGTGGCCCCCATGACAACCCGGAAGGTCTTCCGCCGGGCGGTCCGCCGTCCGTCGCCACGACTACTTGACCCGTGCTGACACCCACCTTACCGTAGCGCATGCTCCAATTGGAGTGAGCGTTACGTCAATGGCAGGGACGACAGTGAGGTGGCTCGGTGGGCGGAACAAGTGCCAGGGGTGGAGCCGACGACGGCGCCCATGACGTGGCGGTGATCGGCTACGGGCCCACGGGGGTGACCGCGGCGAACCTGCTGGGCGGCATGGGGCTGCGGGTCGTCGTCGTGGAACGGGACGCGGAGATCTTCTCCCGGGCGCGGGCGATCTCCACGGACGAGGAGGTCATCCGGATCTGGCAGCGCATCGGTCTGGCCGAGCGACTGAAGCAGGACATGCTCGCCGAGCGGCCGCTCGACTTCGTGGACGCCCGGGGCCGCACCTTCCTCAGCGCCCGCCCCGCCCCGCGCGGACACGGGCATCCGCCGCAGATGTTCCTCTACCAGCCCGCGCTGGAGCAGGTGCTGCGCGAGGGCGTCGAGCGCTACCCGAACGTGACGGTACTGCTGCGCCACGAGTGCCTGCGGACACGGCAGGACGCGGACGGTGTCGAGTTGACGGTGGCGCGGACCGGCGAGGACTCGGTACGGCGGCTGCGCGCGCGGTACGTGATCGCGGCGGACGGCGGCTCCAGCCTCACCCGGGCCCAGCTGAACGTGGGGTACGAGGGGCGGACGTACGAGGACCGCTGGGTCGTCATCGACACCGAGATGCTCAAGCCGTGGCCGGACCACGACCGCCTGCGCTTCCGCTGCGACCCGGCCCGCCCGGCCGTGGACTGCCCGACTCCGCTGGGACACCACCGGTGGGAGTTCCCGATCCTCCCCGGCGACGACGAGAGAGGGCTGACCACCGACGACGCCATCTACGCGATGGTGTCCCGGTACGGCATCGGCCGGGACCAGATCAAGATCCTGCGGGCGACGGTGTACAGCCACCACGTCCGTTTCGCCGCCCGGTTCCGGGTGGGCAGGGTCTTCCTGGCCGGGGACGCCGCGCACGCCATGCCGCCGTGGATCGGGCAGGGTATGGCGGCCGGGGTGCGGGACGCGGCCAACCTGTGCTGGAAGCTCGCCGCCGTGCTGCGCGGCGAGCTGCCGGAGCCGGTCCTGGACTCCTACGAGGCGGAGCGCAAGCCGCACGTGAAGGAGGTGACGCGGCGGGCGGTGCTCGTGGGCCGCATCATCACCGAACGCCGGCTCCCGGTGGCCCGGGTCCGGGACACGGCACTGCGTGCGATCCGCCCGGTGTCGAGCCTCACCTCCAGGCTGGTGGACTCGAACTGGATACCGGTCGCGTCCTACGCCAAGGGTTTCCAGGCACGCCCGAGCGCCAAGGCTTCCGGACACCAGATCCCGCAGCCCTGGGTGATCCGCTCCGACGGGGAGCGAGTCCGGCTGGACGACGTGCTCGACGGCCGCTGGCTGCTGCTGCGCCTCGGCCCGCCCTGCCCGCAGCAGGCCTGGGAGCGGGCCGGTGTGCCCTCCCTGGCCGTCCTCCCGGCGGGCTCACGGCCCGCCGAGGGCGCCGTGGTCGACGGTGACGGCGTGCTGCCGGCCTGGCTGGCGGAGCGAGACGTGACGACCGTCGTCCTGCGCCCCGACGCCTATGTCTACGCCGCCGCGTCCGCCGGTGCCCAACTCCCCCCGCCGCCGGCCGGGTTCGAGCCCGCCTCGCGACCCGCCGTCGTCTCCGCCCAGTGAGGACCCCCATGACCACGCAGAACCAGCCGCCGTCGACGCACGATTGCCTGCTCGATGTCGCGGGCAGGAAGATCTTCGTCGCTCAGACCGGTGACGGCCCGCCCGTCCTGCTCCTGCACGGCGGCGGCCCCGGCGCCTCCGGCGTCGCCAACTACAGCCGCAACATCGCCGAGTTGGCCAAGGAGTACCGGGTCATCGTCCCCGACCTGCCCGGCTACGGCCGCAGCAGCAAGGGCGTCGACGGGAGCGACCCGTTCGGCTTCCTCGCCGACCACATCCGGGGCGTGCTGGACCGACTCGGCCTGGACAAGGCCCACCTGGTCGGCAACTCCTACGGCGGGGCCTGCGCACTGCGGCTCGCCCTGGACACCCCCGACCGGGTCGACCGGATGGTCCTGATGGGCCCCGGCGGCATCGGCACCACCCGCACCCTGCCCACCCCCGGTCTCAACAGCCTTCTCGACTACTACGGCGGGGACGGCCCTTCGCGGCCGAAGCTGGAGAGGTTCATCCGCACCCATCTCGTCTTCAACGCGGCGGAGGTGCCCGAGTCGGTCATCGACTCCCGCTACCGGGACAGCATCGATCCCGAGGTCGTCGCGAACCCGCCGCTGACCCGGCCGGCGTCCCTGCGGACCGTGTGGAAGACGGACTTCACCCGCGACCGGCGCCTGGCACGGCTTCCGGTGCCGACCCTGGTGCTGTGGGGTGCCGCGGACCAGGTCAACCGGCCCGCCGGCGGCCGGATGCTGGCCGAGCGCATGCCCGACTGCGACCTGTACATGGTGGCGAACACCGGGCACTGGGTGCAGTGGGAGCGTGCCGAACTGTTCAACAGCCTGTGCGCGGACTTCCTGGCAGGCCGGCGATGAGCAGTCCTGCCGCGTCGGTCTTCGGAGCCGTCCACCTCGGCCACCTCGTCATCGAGACGAACAGGTTCGCCGACTGGCGACGCTTCGGCCGGGACGCCATCGGCATGCACCGGGACGACCTCTCCCACGATCTGACGCGCTTCCGCCTCGACGACCACGAGTGCCGCTTCCTGCTGCGGCGCGGTCCGGCCGAGGATGTCGTCGCCGTCGGCTGGCACCTCGACGACCACACCACCTTCGAGCAGATCGAGGCCAGGGTGCGTGCCCACGGCGTCCCCGCCGTCGAGGGCAGCGCCGAGGAGGCGGAACTGCGCGGGGTCGAACGCCTGCTCCGCTTCCCCGGCCCCAAGGGCATCACGCAGGAGATCTGCACCACCCCGGTCATCTCTTCGGAGCCCCTGAGGATGCTCGGCTCCGGCTGGGTCACCGGAGCCTCCGGGCTGGGCCATGTCGCGATCACCTCGGCCCGACCCGCCCTGATGCGGGGCTACTTCAGCACCGTCTTCGACGCCCGCCTGACGGACTGCATCGAGGAGACCATCAGCGGCGTCAAGCTCAGGATCCGCTTCCTGCGGGTCAACGAACGCCACCACTCCATCGCGATCGCCGCCGTCCGCGGCCTGCCGATCGACCCGGTCCGCACCCGCGTCCAGCACCTCAACATCCAGTGCGCCGGCCTGGACGACCTGGCCCGCAGCTACGCCCGCGTCCACGAACTCGGCTTCGACATGGCCCTGTCGATCGGCCGGCACACCAACGACAAGGAACTCTCCTTCTACGCCCGTACCCCCTCGGGCTTCGAGTGGGAGGTCGGCTGGAACCCCCTCGTCGTCGACGAGACGACCTGGGAACCCCGCACCCACCAGGGCATCAGCGACTGGGGCCACACCCCGGTCGGCCAGACCATCATCGACAGGCTCGACCAGTTCCGCCTCGGTGCCCGCTCCCTCCTCCACCCCGAGCAGACCGTCCCCGCGCTGAGCGGAGCCGGCCTCCCCGACGACTGACGTCCTGCCGGTCGGCTCCTGTGACACCGGGTCAATTACCTTGCGGATTTCTCAATTCGGCGCGACAAACGTGAAAGACGGCCAGAATGTGGCGGTGCGGGCCGGTGGTGTGGGGCGCCGGCTGTCGCGTGCTGTGAGAAGAGAGTTCCGTCTACAGGCAACGGCGTACGCTCCGCGTCGAAGGAGGGTGCCATGGCCGCTCATGCGAAAGCGATCGGTATCTGGTGGCTGGCCACGATGGCTGCCCTGACCACGGCGGTCATCGCGGTCGTCCTCGTGGTGCAGGCCGACTCGGGGGAGGCCTCCCCGCCACCGTCGTCTCCCCTCACCGCGCCCGCGACGGACGTACCGGGGACGGCGGACGCCGCACCCTAGGACCCGTCGACGCGCCCCGGCCCACCCCCGGGGTCGCCGACCCCGGACGGACTCGGTCGGCGGGCGGTCGGCAGCTGGTTGGCGGACGGGCCAGGGCGCAGTCGGCTCCGGCGGCGGCACCGGCCGTCCGTTCGTCCGTTCGTCCATCCCTCCGTCAGACCACGGACAGGTCGATGGCGCGGTCCAGGTCGTGGGGGCGCAGGACGCGCAGGATCGCTTCGAGGAGGTAGTAGTCGGCGTAGGGGAGGGAGATCTCGATGCCGTCCTCGGCGGGGCGGTTGCGGGTGCAGCGGGCGACGACGGCCTCGGCGCGGGTGGAGTGGGTGGTGAGGCAGGTCGTGCACAGCGCGTGCAGAATCCGCAGGGCGGTGGTGCGATAGGTGCCGGCACCGGTGGCGGCGGCCAGGTCGAGCAGCCCGCAGGCCATGACGGTCGCGGCGGAGGCGTCCTTGATGTCGTACGGCTGCTGCGGGGCGCGGTAGTCCCAGACGGGCACGTG
This sequence comes from Streptomyces fuscichromogenes, assembly GCF_014645815.1. Classification (GTDB taxonomy): domain Bacteria; phylum Actinomycetota; class Actinomycetes; order Streptomycetales; family Streptomycetaceae; genus Streptomyces; species Streptomyces fuscichromogenes. The sequence goes on from NZ_BMML01000025.1 coordinate 27,116, forward strand.
GTCCGGGCCGAGGGTTCTGACGGCGTAGTCGGCGAGCGCGCGGGCGGTGGCGAGGAACTGGTGGTCGCCGGTGCGGCGGTACATGGTGGTGAACCCGTAGACGCCCCAGGCCTGGCCGCGGGCCCAGCAGGAGGTGGGACTGTAGCCCTGGACGGTGTTCGGGCCGATGGGGGTGCCGGTCACGGGGTCGAGGTCGTAGACGTGCGGGGTGGATCCGTCCGGTCGCGGGAAGAGGCGCCCGGCGGTCTGCGCGTGTCCCACCGCCGCGTCCATGAAGGCGCTGTCGCCGGTCTGCCGGGCGGCGAAGACCAGGAGGTCGAGGTTCATCATCGTGTCGATGATCATGCGCCCCGCGTTGTCGGGGGTGTTGAGCGCGCCCCAGGCCCGCAGGTAGCGGCCGCGGGGGTTGTAGCGCTGGAGCAGTGACCGCGCGGCCTGCACGGCGCCGTCCCGCCAGGACTCGTCGCCGGTCAGCCGCCAGGCGGTGACCCAGGACGGCGTGAAGAGGAACCCCAGATCGTGCGTGCCGGTGTCGTACTGGCGGGGGGCAAGTCGCGCGGCCGATGCGAGGGCGAGGCCGCGCAGGCTGTCGTCCCCGCTGTGCAGCCAGCTCAGCCACAGGACGCCCGGCCAGAATCCGCCGACCCAGTCGCCGTTCTGGGAGTAGACCCACTTCTCGAACTTCGTCCCGACGGGGAAGGCGGTCACCCCGGGCGCGACGGCACGCACCTTCGCCACCGCGTAGTCGGCCGCGTCGCGCAGCACCGCCTCCGTCGCCGTGGGCACCTGGCCGGTGAGCGCCTGCGCGGACTGAGGTACGGCGGCGTACGCCACCGCGGCGCCGCCTGCGGTGGCCAGCACGGCCCTGCGGGACATGTGCATGGGTGCCTTCCTCTCCAACTGGGCTGCTGCGTGAGGGAGTTGAAGGAGTCTCGCATGCCGGCACACGTGCGTACATACATGTGCGCAAGGTTCAAGTACATGAATTGTGGGGGAGGTTCGTTCGGTTCCGGCCGGCGACCGCCCGGAGGGGCCCGGCGCGGGTCGCCGGGCCCCTCCGGGCGGAGTGTCGATCGGCGGGTCTAGAGGCTGCGGGCGGTGATGTCGCCCCGAGGCGTCGTGGCGCGGATGTCGAGGTCGGTGCTGCCGTCGTTCTTGAGGGCGTTGCTGATACGGCCGTGGCCGGTGCCGGCGTCCAGGGCGGCCGAGACGCCGGGGGCGGCGGCGACCGAGATGTCGCCGTCCTGGGTGCGGAGTACGACCGTGCCGTGTACGGCCTCGCTGATCCGGATGTCGCCCCGTGCGGTGCTGATCTCCGCCGGGCCGCCCAGCCTGCCGACCTCCACATCGCCGTCGGTCGCGGTGAGGCGGAGGCTCGCGGCCTCGTCGATCTTGATCTGGCGGTACGCGCCGTCGAAGACCACGTCGCCGAGGCGTCCGACACCGCGCAGTTCGGTGCCGGCGGCCTTGACCTCGATGCGGGAGTCGGCGGGCAGTCGGACGGTGACCTCTACGGAGCCGGAGGGGCCGAAGAGCTGGCTGCCGGGGGTGCCGGCCGCGATCCGCAGGACGCCGTCGGAGTAGGAGACGGTGGTCTGTTCGGCCGTCTTGACGTCGCGGCTCTTGGCGGGGCCGGCGGGCAGGACCTCGACGGTGGTGTCGGTGCGGTCCGCGGCGATGAACTGGACGCGTCCGGCGGGGATGTCCAGGACGGCGGAGATCGGGGCGGGGGTGTCGAACTTCTGCATCGTGGTCTCCCGTGGTCGTTCATCGTTTCTGACATTGGAAACGCTACGTTGCCTTCGATGTCTCGGCAACGAGTTCGTTGCGTTGCATGGATATAACTGCAGTTCAAAGCCGAGAAAGTGTTGCAATGGAGTTCGACGTAACGCAACGTCAGGTTGTCGTTCGTTGCAATGAACAGGAAGTGAACGCTATGCTCGGGGAGTCAGGGACCGTCGCCGAGGGAACAGCCGGGAGATCGTGATGCCGGGAGGCAGGCTCAGTCAGCAGGAACGCCGGCAGATCGCGCTGGGGCTGGCCGACAGCCTCCCCTATGCCGAGATCGCCCGTCGCCTCGACCGTCCGACCTCGACGGTCACGCGCGAGGTGATGCGTAACGGCGGCCCCACCGCCTACCGCGCCGACCTGGCCCACCACGCCACCGAACGCCGCGCCCACCGGCGCCGGCCGGCCTCCTCCGGGGGGCCGGGGGTGCTGCCCCAGCCGCACGGACGCGACGCCGAGGCCGTCGCCGAGTACGAGGAGACGCTCACCACCGTCTTCATGCAGTCGGGTACGCCCAGGATGATGGCCAGGGTGCTGGCCTGTCTCTGTGTCAGCGACGCGGCCAGCCTCACCGCGTCCGAACTCGTCCAGCGGCTCCAGGTCAGCCCGGCGTCCGTCTCCAAGGCGGTCGCGTTCCTCGAGGAGCAGGGTCTCGTCCGCCGGGAGCGCGACGAACGCCGTCGCGAGCGTTATTTCGTCGACGACGACGTCTGGTACCAGTCGATGATGGCCAGCGCCCGCGGCACCGCCCAGGTCGCCGAGACCGCACGCCAGGGCGTCGCCGTCCTCGGCCCGCGCACGCCCGCCGCCGACCGCCTGGAGAACATCGCCCGCTTCCTCGACTTCGTCAGCGAGAGCATCGCCCGCGCCGCCGAGCAGGCCCGGGAAGTCCTGCACACCAGACCCGGGACACCCTCCGGCGACGATGCCGCCGCCGACCGGTGACGAAACTGACATTCTCGGCTGTTTCCCACAGCGAGACACAGGTGTATCCGAGTACCGCTCGATGGCATCCACAGCGGCGGCCGGTCGATTCATGTCCCTCAGGCAACGGGCAGGGAAACCGGGCGGCCGCGTCCACGGGAACCACTTCCGGAATTCCGCGCACCATTTCCGAAGGGACCGGAAAGAATTCTCGTCTCGTCCTGGTCATCGGCGCCGTGCTCGCCGTGCTCTGGACGGTGGCCCCGCGCGGGCCCGGCATGTCCCGCCGGTCCCGACGGTCCTGGCGGTTCGCTCACCGTTCATAACGTCCTCACCTGCACGAAGGCGGCCGTTCGAGCCGCGCCGGAATGTTCCTGGCGGCCTGTCACAACGAAACCCCAGGACGGATCTGGTGACCGAATCACGCGTTCGCCGGTGGCGCCGCAGCCTCCGTTTTCTGCTCGTCGCCGTCGCCGGACCGACGCTCGCCGTCGGCGCCCTGACGGTGTCCCCCGCCCACGCGGCGGCGGCCGACGACATCCGGATCAACGAGGTGGTGACCACCGGGGACGTCAACGACTCCGTGGAGCTCTACAACAAGGGCACCGCCACGGTGGATCTCTCCGGCTGGATCCTCCGGGACGACAACGACAGCTCCACGTACGCGATAGCCTCCGGCACCACGCTCGCCCCCGGCGGCTTCGTCGCCTTCGACGTGCACAACGCCTTCGGCCTGGGCTCCGACGACGAGGCACGGCTCTACCTCGCGGACGGCACCACCCTGGTCGACAGCTTCAGCTGGACCGCGCACTCCGACCCGTCGTGGTCGCGCTGCCCCGACGGCACCGGAACCTTCGGCTCGGCCGCGGTGACCCTCGGCGCCGCCAACGACTGCGGCTCCGGGGGCATTTCGGCGACGGCCTGGCCGGGCGGCGGCTCGGTCGCCACCGCCGACACCAAGAACGCCTTCGGCTCGGACCTCAGCGGCCTCTACCAGGAGGGGAGCGTGCTGTGGGCGGCGCAGAACAGCGGCAAGCTCTGGCGGCTGGTGCCGAACGGCTCCACCGCCTGGAAGGCCGACACCACGGGCGGCTGGACCTCCGGCAAGACGCTCAGGTTCCCGGGCGGTTCGGGCACGCCCGACGACGAGGGCGTCACGCTGACCGGCGCCGGCTCCAGCGGCGGCGTCTACGTGTCGAGTGAGCGCGACGCGGACTCGTCCGGCACCAGCCGGCTCTCCGTCCTCAGGTACGACGTCAGCGGCACCGCCACCACGCTCACCGCCACCACCGAGTGGAACCTGACCTCCGACCTGCCGGCGGTGGGCTCCAACCTCGGCCTGGAGGGCATCACCTGGGTCCCCGACGCCGCCCTGACCGCCGCCGGATTCAAGGACGCCTCCACCGGTGCCGCCTACGACCCGGCGAACTACGGCTCGCACACCGGCGGCGTGTTCTTCGTCGGCGTCGAGGGGACCGGCATGATCTACGGCTACGTCCTCAAGGACGGCGGCACCTTCACCCGGGTCGCGGCCGTCAGCAGCGGCATGGCCGGCGTCATGGAGCTCCAGTGGGAACCGCAGGCCTCCCGCCTCTGGGTGGTCTGCGACGACACCTGCTCCGGCCAGCACCGCACCATGCGGGTCGACTCCTCCGGCGTGCTCGCCACCACCGCGATCTACAACCGCCCCTCCGGCATGGACAACCTCAACAACGAGGGCTTCGCCGTATCCGGCTCCGACGCGTGCAGCGGCGGCACCAAGCCCGTGTACTGGTCCGACGACAGCAACGACAGCGGGCACGCGCTGCGCAGGGGCACCATCACCTGCTGACACAGGCGTTCCAGCGTGCGGAGCCGCGCTGTATCGTACCCGCGGCGCCTTCCGCACCACCTGAACACGGCATCAACTCCCTTACCGGCACGTCGACTTCACCGACGTGCCGGTTCCTTTCGCCACCCCCTCGGAGGAACCGTGGCAACCAGCCGTCCCCGCCTGTCTCGTGTGCCGCTGAACCGACGCAGATCCCTCGCCGTGACGGCCGTACTCGCCGCCGTCTGCTGCGCCGGCCTCGGCCGGCCGACCCCGGCCCGCGCGGACTCCGCCACCGACCGCGCCGCCCTCGCCCAGTGGTGGGCGCCGGTCAACTTCCAGGACGTCGACTCCACCGGCGAGACCGCGCTCGGCGGCAAGTCCGACTACATCACGTCGTACGACTACGACGGCGACCTCAACGGCCGCAACAACTGGGAGAACACCAGCCAGTTCCCGCTCGCCGCGCACGTCTACTACTCGGTCGTCCAGACCCCGTCCTTCTCCTACCTCCTGTACATGTACTTCCACCCGCGCGACTGGTCGGACGGAGTCCTCGACAACTACCAGGAGGACCTCACCGAGCACGAGAACGACGCCGAGGGCGTGCTCGTCGTCGTGGCCGACGACGGGTCCGCGCATGGGCAGTTGAAGGCCGCCGTCACCGTCGCGCACAGCAACTTCTACTCCTGGGTGCCGGCCGGCAGCGACTTCACGAGCGGGCAGGAGACCGTCGACGGCACGCTGAAGCTCCAGGGCGACCCGCACGACGACGGCCACGGACGCCCGTTCACGACCCAGCAGCCCAACACCCACGCCGCATGGGCCGAGGGCTACCTGTCCCAGGAGCGCAGCCAGTACGCGAGCGGCGACGGCATCGTCTACTACCCCGGCGCCACCGCCGAGGTGCCGTCCGGCTCCGACGACCGTGACGTGCAGTACACGCTGACCGACGTCTTCGCCGCGAACGGCATGTGGGCGAACCGCACCCTGACAACGTTGTTCGCGACGCCCGACAACTTCGCCGGCGACGACAGCGCCGACCCCTACGGTGCCAAGTGCGGCGCCGGCGGAGTCCTCGGCCCCGCCAACGGCGCCTGCGACACCGACGCCGCCAACCCGCCCTGGGCCTGGGACGACTCGAACGACCTGCCCGGCCGGGGCTACCTCGCCACCAACCCCGCCGAACTCGTCTGGGACTACTTCGACTGGTCCGGCAAGCCCTCCGCGCCGGACCTCGCCTACACCTGGGACCAGTACAACGGCATCACTTCCTGATCACCAGGTGCACCGGCGCGGGGCTCGACGCGCGCGATCGGGCCGGAGCTGGTGTGCTGGGTGAGGGGGCTTCGGACCGTACCCGTCGTACCCGTTCCGGGAGAGACGCATGAGTATCTACCGAGTCGCGCAGGTCACCGCCCTGGGCGGACCGTTCGAGATCGTCGAGCGGGAGGTGCCGAGGCCCGGCCCCCGACAGGTGCGGATCGCGGTGGAGGCGTGCGGCATCTGCCACAGCGACACCTTCTTCGTCACCGCCGCGCTGCCGGGCGTCACGTTCCCGGTGGTACCCGGGCACGAGATCGCCGGGCGGATCGAGGAACTCGGCGAGGGCCTCGACGGCTGGGGCCGGCAGCTCGGCGACCGGGTGGCGGTCGGCTGGTTCGGCGGCAGCTGCGGCCACTGCAAGCCCTGCCGCCAGGGCGACTTCATCGTCTGCGAGAACATGAAGACGCCCGGCTGGAGCTACGACGGCGGCTTCGGCGAGCAGGTGATCGCGCCGGCCGACGCCCTGGCCCGCATCCCCGACGGGCTGACCTCGGCCGACGCGGCCCCGATGGGCTGCGCGGGCGTGACCACCTTCAACGGCCTGCGGCGCAGCCCGGCGCAACCCGGTGACCTGGTCGCCGTCGTCGGGCTCGGCGGACTCGGCCACCTCGGGGTGAAGTACGCGGTGGCCATGGGCTTCGAGACGGTGGCCATCGCCCGAGGAGCAGAGAAGGCCGACTTCGCCAAGCAGCTCGGCGCCCACCACTACGTCGACTCCACGGCCGCCACCCCGGTCGCCGAAGCCCTCCAGTCGCTCGGCGGCGCCAAGGCCGTGCTGGCCACCGCGGGCAACTCCCGGGCGATCTCGGCGGCCATGGACGGGCTGGCCCCCAGGGGCGAGCTGGTGGTGGTCGGCATCGACCCCGAGCCGCTCGGGATCAGCCCGTTCCAGCTGGTCGGGACGGCGCGCGTGGTCCGCGGCCATCCGTCCGGCACCGCGCGGGAGGTGCAGGACACCATGGAGTTCAGCGCCCTGCACGGGATCCGCCCGACGATCGAGACCGTACCGCTGGAGCAGGCGGACGAGGCCTACCAGAAGATGGTCACCGGGGCCGCGCGCTTCCGGATGGTCCTCACCTACGACTGAGCGGACCGCCCGCACGGCACGTGCCGCCCGTGCGCCCCGGTCCGCATGCCGGTGCCTCGGCCGCCCGGCACAACGCGGTCCGACGCCGGCCGCAGCGGCTTGCCCGGCGGGTGCGGCGCCCAGCGGTGCACCTCACCGATCGGGTCCCCGGAGCCCCGGGGCAGCCGGTCCCCGAGCGCCCCGCTCCACGGCCGCCGCCGTGCCGTTCTCCTCGTGCCGCGTCCCCGGTCCTCACCGCTGATCGTCGCTGATCGTTTTCGTGGCGGTGCACGAGCCGCGCCTCGGCGGTGCCACCCGGCGGCCGGCGGCGCGGCGGGCGCACGCGGGCGCACGCGGGCGCGCTCAGCCTCGTACCGCGCGGGCCGCGAGCAGCGCGATGTCGTCCTCGGAGCCGCCGGCGAGACGCGCGAGGACCGTGTCGAGGATCTTGTCCAGCGGGTCGGTCGGGCACAGCGACAGTCCCGTCAGCCGCGCCAGGCCCCGGTCGATGTCCTCGCCGCGCCGCTCCACCAGCCCGTCCGTGTACAGGAGCAGCACCCCGCCGCGTTCCGGGGTGACGCGCTGCTCGTACCGGCCGAGCCCGCTGCCCAGCGGCGGGCCGACCGGCACCGGCACCAGCTCCATGTCGCCCTGCGGGGTGAGCCAGACCGGCGGCAGGTGCCCGGCGCTGGCATAGGTGAGCGTGGCCACGTCCGAGTCGCCGAGCGCGAGGAAGCAGGTGGCCACCCGCTCGAAGCCGGAGTCGGCGACCATGCGGTCCGCGTGCTGGAGGATACGGCGCGGCGAGAGCCCGGCGAGGGCGAGGGCGCGCAGCGTCGAACGGTAGTGGCTCATCGCCACCGCCGCGTCCACCCCGTGGCCCATCACGTCCCCGATGACCAGCATCGTGCGACCGTCGGGCAGCGCCAGGACGTCGTACCAGTCGCCGCCGATCATGGAGCCGTCGTCGGCGGGCCGGTAGCGGGCGGTGGTCTCCACCCCGGCGTGCTGCTGGAGCTGGCCCGGCTCGGCCAGCAGGGCCCGTTGCAGTTCCAGGGCCATGGTGTGCTCGCGTTCGAAGCGGACCGCGCGGTCCAGGGCACGCGCGGCGCGGGCGGCGAGTTCGCGGGCCACCGTGGCGTCCTCGTTCGAGAACGACCCGGAGTCGCCGGCACGGGCCAGCAGCAGAATGCCGAGCACCCGGCCGTCCGAGACCAGCGGGGCGAGCAGCACCGAGTGGACCCGGGCGGTCAGACACGCCCGAGCCGGGGGCCAGCGCGGGATCAGCGACCGCCACTGCGCCGCGGTGATCGCGTTGCGCCGCCAGATCCGGCCCGCCGCCAGGTTCCGCCGGGTCCCGGTGCCGCGCGGCCAGCCGACCAGCTCACCGCGCGCGTCCAGGGCCGCGAGGCCGGTGGCCAGCCCCGGACGGGTGGCGTACGCCGCGAGCCGGGTCGGCGCCCGCCGCGCCGACGCCGTGTCCGGCGGACTGAGCTCCACCCCGGCCGCGTCCGCCAGCTCGGGTACGACGAACTCCGCCAGCTCCCGGCAGGTCCCGGCGACGTCGGTGCCGGTGCCGATCCGGGAGGCGGCCGAGTCCAGCAACGCCAGCCGGCGGTGGGCGCGCTCCAGCTCGTACAGGTACTGCTGCGGCTCGCTGATCTCCAGGCCCACCGCGGCGACGCCCGCCACCTTGCCCGTGCTGTCGACGAGCCGGTGGTACACGCACCGCCACTCGCGGACCTGGTACGGCGAGTCCACCCAGGTCCGTCCGGTGACGATGGCCTCGCGCGGCCGTCCGTCGTGCATGACGTCCCGGAGCACCTGGTCGGGCCGCTGGATGTGCGGCAGCACCTCGCGCTGGGTGCGGCCGAGGTAGGCGGCGGCGGGCAGGCCGGTCATCCGGGCCATGTGCGGATTGACGTAGAGGTAGCGCAGCCGGGTGTCGAGGACGGCGAAACCGACGGCCGCGCCCTCGACGATGCCGCGCAGCATGTCGATGTAGCCGAGGTCGACGGGGGGCGTGCCCTCCGCCGCGGAAGCCGCCGACGCCGTCGAGGTGCCCCGCGCGACCGGTGCCGCCGGTGCGGCCGTGAGCCCCGACGCGGCCGGCCCGGCCGGTGCGGCCGGTCGTCGAGAGGAGGTGTCCCTGTCCACCCGGTCCTCCTCGCCTGCCCCTCCCTCGGCCGCCCTCATCGTGCCCCAGGTCCCGGCACACCGCATCCCGGGACCGGCACGGGTGTCTGTGCGGGGACGCTCCGAGACTCCGTCCGGACTCCCGTGCGCGGCGCTCCGGAAACCGGTCCGGGCGGCTGCCCGCAGGCGTCCCCGGGACCGTTCCGGGCCGTCCGGTGCGGCGGTCGCCGGGGTGGGTGCCTGGCATTCCGGGGGCCTGCCGGCGGGGCTGCCGGGCGTCGGCGCTCACACCGGCCGAAGGCGGTCTGTGCGGCGGCCTTAACCCCCGTTGATCAGGAGCGGTGACGCCGGCGTAATCAGCCGTGCTTACGGTCGGAGTCGGATGGAAGAGGCTGACCAGCAGGAACAGGGGGCGCCCGTGGCCGCGCCGGACTCGCGCAGCACCGACACCACCAGGGTGCGGACCGTCTGCTCGTACTGCGGGGTCGGCTGCGGCATGGTCCTGGACATCGGCACCGGCCCGGACGGCCGACGTACCGTCCTGAAGGCGTCCGGCGACAAGGAGCACCCCGCGAACTTCGGCCGACTGTGCACGAAGGGCGCCACCACCGCCGACATGCTGGCCGCGCCCGGCCGCCTGACCACCGCACTGCTGCGGCCCGAGCGGGGCGAGGAGGCGGTGCCGTCGGCCGTGGCGGCGGCGGTCGCCGAGACCGCGCGGCGGCTGCGCGCGATCGTCGACGAGCACGGCCCGGACGCGGTCGCCCTCTACGTCTCCGGCCAGATGAGCCTGGAGGCCCAGTACCTCGCCAACAAGCTCACCAAGGGCTATCTGCGCACCAACAACATCGAGTCCAACTCCCGGCTGTGCATGGCCAGCGCCGGCACCGGATACAAGCTCTCCCTCGGCGCCGACGGCCCGCCCGGTTCGTACCAGGACCTCGACAGGGCGGACGTCTTCCTGGTCATCGGCGCCAACATGGCCGACTGCCACCCCATCCTCTTCCTGCGCCTGATGGACCGGGTGAAGGCGGGCGCGAAACTGATCGTCGTCGATCCGCGCCGTACCGCCACCGCCGCCAAGGCCGACCTCTTCCTCCAGGTCAGGCCGGGCACCGACCTGGCCCTTCTCAACGGCCTGCTCCACCTGCTGTACGAGAACGGGCACACCGACCCCGACTTCATCGCCTCGTACACCGAGGGCTGGGAGGCGATGCCGGAGTTCCTCGCCGACTACCCGCCGGCCACCGTCGCCGAGATCACCGGGATCCCCGAGGCGGACCTGCGCGCGGCCGCCCGGCTGATCGGCGAGGCGGGGGAGTGGACCAGCTGCTGGACCATGGGCCTCAACCAGTCCACGCACGGCACCTGGAACACCAACGCGCTGGTCAACCTGCACCTGGCGACCGGAAAGATCTGCCGTCCGGGCAGCGGCCCGCTCTCCCTCACCGGCCAGCCCAACGCCATGGGCGGCCGGGAGATGGGCTACATGGGACCGGGGCTGCCCGGCCAGCGGTCGGTACTCGTCGACGCCGACCGCGCCTTCGTCGAGGAGCGGTGGGGCCTGGAGCCCGGCACGATCCGCGCCGACGGCGTCGGCAAGGGCACGGTCGAGATGTTCCGGAAGATGGCCGACGGCGAGATCAAGGCCTGCTGGATCATCTGCACCAACCCGGTCGCCTCCGTCGGCAACCGCAGGACGGTCATCGAGGGCCTGGAGGCCGCCGAGTTCGTCGTCACCCAGGACGTCTTCACCGACACCGAGACCAACGCCTACGCCGACGTCGTCCTGCCCGCCGCCCTGTGGACCGAGTCCGAGGGCGTCCTCATCAACAGCGAGCGCAACCTCACCCTTGCCCGGCCCGCCGCCGACCCGCCCGGCGAGGCCGTCGCCGACTGGCGGCTGATCGCCGGCGTCGCCCGCGCCATGGGCTTCGAGGACGGATTCTCGTACGACAGCGCGGAGCAGATCTTCGAGGAGATCAAGCGTTTCCACAACCCGCAGACCGGCTACGACCTGCGGGGCGTCAGCTACGACCGGTTGCGCACCGCCCCCGTCCAGTGGCCGGCCGCCACCGCCGACGGCCCCGACCGCAACCCCGTCCGCTACGTCGGCGCCGACGGTTCCCTCACCTTCGCCACCGCCTCCGGACGCGCCGTCTTCCACGCCCGCCCGCACGTGGACCCCGCCGAGATGCCCGACGACGACTACCCGTTCGTCCTGAACACGGGCCGCCTCCAGCACCAGTGGCACACCCTGACCAAGACCGCGAAGGTCGCCAAGCTGAACAGGCTCAACCCCGGCCCGTTCGTCGAGGTCCACCCCGAGGACGCGGCCGCGCTCGGGCTTGCCGAGGGCGACTCCGTGGAGGTCGCCTCGCGGCGCGGCCGGGCGGTGCTGCCGGCGGTCGTCACGGACCGGGTGCTGCCGGGGTCCTGCTTCGCGCCGTTCCACTGGAACGACCTGTTCGGCGAGTACCTCAGCGTCAACGCGGTGACCAGCGACGCGGTCGACCCGCTCTCCTTCCAGCCCGAGCTGAAGGTGTGCGCGGTGTCGCTGACCAAGGTGTCCACACCGGTGAGCGTGCAGGTGCCGGGAGCCGAGGAAACCCCGGCCGCCCTCGCCGCACCCGTCGCCGCCGCTGTCGCGCCCACGGCCGTACTGCCGTCCGCCGCCGCCGTGTTCGGCCTCGACCCCGTCCCGCCGCCGGTCCTCACCGATCGCGAACGGCAGTACCTGGTCGGCTTTCTCGCCGGCATCCCGGTCGGCGCCCCCGGCGTCCCCGTGCTGCCGCCGGACGCGCCGTTCAGCCCCGAGCACGCCCTGTGGGTCAACGGCACCCTCGCCGGCATGTACTCCCGATCGGTCACGGCCACGGGCACGGGCACGGCCGAGGACGCCGTGACGGCGCGGACGCCCGGTCGCCACGTGGTCATCCTCTGGGCCTCGCAGACCGGCAACGCCGAGGACTTCGCGACCACCACCGCCGAGCGGCTCACCGCGGGTGGCCACGCGGCCTCCCTCGTCGCCATGGACGAGGCCGACCCGGCGGCCCTGCCCACGGGCGCCGACCTGCTCCTGATCACCAGCACCTTCGGCGACGGCGACGCCCCCGACAACGGCGCCGGCTTCTGGGACGGCCTCGCCACACTCGACACCGGGCGCCTGGCGGGCCGCCGGTTCGCCGTCCTGGCCTTCGGCGACTCCAGCTACGACGACTTCTGCGGACACGGACGGCGCCTGGACAGCCGGATGGACGAACTCGGCGCGGTCCGGCTCGCACCGCGCACCGACTGCGAACCGGACTACGAGACACAGGCCGAGGCCTGGCTGGACCAGGTGCTCGTGGCCCTCAAGGACGAGCCGGCCCCGGCCGCCGTCCCGGCCCCGGCACCCGCCAGGTCCCGGCGTCCCGCCCCCGTCACCGCCCGGCTCGTCGGCAACCAGCTGCTCAGCCTGCCCGGCGCCGGCAAGGAGGTCCGCCGCTTCACCTTCGACAGCCGTGACAGCGAGACCCCGCTGGTCTACGAGGCGGGCGACGCGCTCGGGGTCCGGCCGCTCAACTCCCCCGACCTGGTGGCGGAATGGCTGACCGTCACCGGCCTCGACGCCACCACCGGCGTGCAGATCGGCGGAGTCGGCGAAGTCCCCCTCGCCGAAGCCCTCTCCCGCCATCTGGACATCACCCGCGTCACCCCGGACCTGCTCCGCTTCGCCGCCGAACGCACCCGTGACCCGCGCGAGTTGCGCAAGCTGCTGCGTCCCGACAACAAGGACGAGCTGGCCAAGTGGTCCTGGGGCCGGCAGGCGGTCGACGTCGTCGCGGAGTTCGGGATCCGCGCCGGTGCCGGTGAGTGGGCGGGCGTCCTCGGCAGGCTCCAGCCGCGCCTGTACTCCATCTCGTCCAGTCCGCTCACCGACCCCCACCAGGTCTCGCTCACCGTCTCCGTGGTCCGCTACGAGAACCTGCACGGCAGGTCCCGGCAGGGCGTCTGCTCGCCGTTCCTCGCCGACGCCGAACCCGGCACACCGGTCCCGGTGCACGTCCAGCGCGCACCGCACTTCCGGCCGCCCGCGGACCCGGCGACCCCCATGGTCATGGTGGGCCCCGGCACCGGTGTGGCGCCGTTCGTCGGCTTCCTGGAGGAGCGCCGCGCCCGCGGCCACCGCGCCCCCAACTGGCTGTTCTTCGGCGAACAGCACCGGGCCACCGACTTCTACTACGAGCGGGAGCTCTCCGCACTGCTCGCCGACTCCACCCTGAGCCGCCTCGACACCGCCTTCTCGCGTGACCAGCGGGCCAAGGTCTACGTCCAGGACCGGATGCGCGAACACGGGCCGCTGCTGTGGTCCTGGCTCCAGGACGGCGCCCACTTCTACGTCTGCGGCGACGCCTCCCGGATGGCCAAGGACGTCGACCGGGCCCTGAAGGACATCGCCACCGTGCACGGCGGACTGAGCGCGGACGAGGCGACGGTGTACGTCAAGCAGCTGGCCACGGAACGGCGTTACGTCCGTGACGTCTACTGACCGGCCGACTGACCGGCTGTCGTCCGGTTACTGACTTTCCATCAGGTGCCGCATGGTGAGGGCGAGTTGCAGCCGGAACCGGCCCTGCGGGGTGCGCACCGACCAGCCCAGCAGATGTTCGGCGTGCGTCAACCGGTCCTGGAGCGTGGAGTGATGGACGTTGATCTCGGCGGCCGCCGCCCGCAGACTCGCCGTCGACGCGACCGCGTGCAGCGTGCGCAGCATCCAGGGGGCGTCGGCCGCGGCGGCCTGCACGGCACGGACGTCCGGCGCCGGTTCCGCACCGGGTACCACCAGACCGGCGAGCAGCGCGACCCCGCCCAGCTCGTCGGCGTGCACGATCGGCGGGCCGGCCGGCTCCGGTGAGCCGCCGTCGGCGGTGAACCGCAGCGCGGTACGGGCCGCCGCCCAGGACCGGGGGAGGTCCGCGACGGCCACGGCCGGGCCCACCCCCGCCCGTCCCGTCGGCAGCCCCGGTGCCGGTACCGGTGGCAGTACCGGTGGGGGCCCGTCCGGCACGATCCGGGGCGGGCCGTCGGCCACCGCCACCGCCCGGAACCGCGCGGCCGGGTCGGCGGTGTCCAGGCCGAGCCCGCGGGCCGCGTGCAGCCGGGCCGGCAGCGGCGCGCCGGCCTCCAGGACCGTCTCGACCAGCGCGGGGTCGTCCACCGGCGGCCCCGGCGCCCGCCCCCGGGTACGGTCGAGCACGGATCGTACGGCCGCCGAGGCCCGCTCCAGGATCACCGCGTCGACGACACTCGGGCCGTCGGCACCCTCCCGCTCCAGCCACAGCGCGGGCGGACCGCCCGGTACCAGCGGCGCGCCCGGCCAGCCCGGCGCGGGCCCGCCCACGGTGTCCGTCCGGCGCCCGTCCGGCTCCACCCGCAGCCGCACCCACCGCTCCTCGTCGACCAGCCGCGCCGCACAGCCCGCCAGCACGGCGGCCCCGCGCACCAGCGCCTCCAGACCGGCCCGGGTCTCGACCAGCCGGTCGAAGTAGGCGATGACCGCGACGGCGGCCCCGGCATCCGGGTCCACCGCGGCCAGCCGCCCCGCCAGCTCTTTCATACGGCCATGATGCGCCATCCGGCCCTCCGCGAGGAGAGCCCGGCACGGCAGGCAACCCCCGCGCCCGCCCGCCCCTCCTAGCTGTCGAGGCACAGCGCCGATACGCAGCCCCACGGACAGGAGCCCCCGCTTGGACCGCAGAGAGCCCCGGCAGGCGGCCGCCGGGCCGTCCCGCCGGAGATTCATGGTGTACACGGTCGCCGCGACCACCCTCACGGTCGCCGCCCCGCTCGGCTGCGACCCATCGCGGGCCGACGGTGCCACTCCGCCGTCCGACGTCCTGGTCACCGGCACCGACGAGGAGATGCTCGTCCTGGAGGTCACCGCCGCCAACGAGGTCGTCGTACGGCTGCCCCGGGTCGAGGTCGGCCAGGGCATCACCACCGCCGTCGCCATGATGATCGCGGAGGAACTGGACGCCCGTCTCGCCGACGTCCGGATTCCGCTCGCCGATGCCCGAAGCAAGGGCAACCAGTACACCGGCGGCTCCAGTTCGGTCAGTTCGCTCTACGGCCCGGCCCGGCAGCTCGCCGCCACCGCGCGTGCCCGGCTGGTGACCGCGGCCGCCCGCCGCTGGCGGCTCCCCGCGCACGTCCTGCGCACCAGGAACACCGAGGTGGTGGCCCCCGACGGCCGGACGGCCACCTTCGGCTCCCTCACCGCGAGCGCCGCCCGGATCCGCGTCCCGGACGTGTCGAGCAAGCCCAAGCCGGCCTCCCGGCACCGGGTGATCGGGAAGCCGACGACCAGGATCGACGCCCGGGACATCGTCACCGGCGCCGCGAAGTACGCCGGTGACCTGGCGGTGAAGGGCGCGAAGCCGACCGTGGTGGCCCGGCCGCCGACCCTGCGCGGCAGGCTGGTCTCCCTGGACGACACGGCGGCCCGCGCCCTGCCCGGCGTCCACGCGGTCGTGAAGCTCCCGGGCGGGGTCGCCGTCGTGGCGGAGACCTTCCACCACGCCTTCCAGGCCCGGGACGCGCTCCGGATCACCTGGGCCGACGGCCCGCTGGTGCCCCTGTCCGACCGGCAGATCCGCTCCCGGCTGCGGGCCGCGGTGCCCCGGCTCGCCGCCCCGCCGCACGGATCGACGCAGATCGAGGGCGAGTTCGCGTTCGCGTTCGTCAGTCATGCCCCGATGGAGGTGCTCACGGCCGTCGCCGACGTCCGCGCCGACCGGGCCGAGCTGTGGTTCGCCACCCAGACACCGATGGACGCCCGGGAGACCCTCGCCGGCCTGCTGGGGCTCCCGAAGACCGCGGTACGGGTCCATGTGCTGCGCGGCGGCGGTTCGTTCGGGCGGCGGCTCACCTTCGACGCGGCCATCGAGGCGGCGCTCGTCTCCAAGGCGGCCCATCGGCCCGTGAAGCTGATGTGGAGCCGCGGCGACGACATCCGGCACGGCCGGATGCGTCCCGCCGACCACCACCGGATCCGGGCCAGTGTGGCCGGGGGCCGGGTGGTGGCCTTCCGGCACATGTCGGCCTCGGTGGCGGAGTCGTCCGACGAAAAGGGCCTGACCGCCCGGTCCGCTGCGGTACGGCCGCTGCCCAGCGACAGCGGCCTGTACGACTTCGGCCGGGTGGGCGGCGATTCAGGAGGCATCGAGCTGCCGGTACCGCTCGGCGCCTGGCGCTCGGTGGACTCCGGGACCATGCGCACGGCGGAGGAGATCGTCGTCGACGACATCGCCCGCGCGCTGGGCCGGGACCCGGTCGCCTTCCGCCGGACCACCCTGCGCAGCAGGACGGTGAAGGCCGTCCTCGCCAAGGCGGCCGCCGCCGGCCACTGGGGCCGCACGATGCCCGCGGGCACCGCCCAGGGCGTCGCCGTCCACGAGGAGTACGGGTCCGCCGTGGCCTGCCTGGCCGAGATCGACGCCACCGACCCGAAGAACCCCCGGGTCACCAAGGTGGTGATGGCCGCCGACGTCGGTACGGCCGTCAACCCGCGCGGTCTGGAGGCGCAGCTCATGGGCACCGCGGTGGACGGCATCTCCACCGTGCTGCGCGCCGGGCTGCACATCGACCGGGGGGCGGTCCGGGAGGGCAGCTTCGCCGACTTCCACTACGCCCGCCAGCGGCACGCCCCGCTGGTGTTCGAGGCCCACATCATCCCTTCCGGCGGGGAACCAGGCGGCGCCGGCGAACTGGGCGTCCCCGCGGCGGCGGGCGCGGTCGCCAACGCCTACGTCCGCGCCACCGGCAGGAAACCCCGCAGCTTCCCCCTCGACTTCTGACCCCACCGCCCCCGACCTCCAGAAGGCACCGATGCGTTCGTACTCCTTCGTCCTCAACGGCAGACCGGTGACGGTCGAGGCCCCCGCCGACATGCCCCTCCTGTGGGTCCTGCGCGACCTGCTCGGTGTCACCGGCCCCAAGTACGGCTGCGGGGTGGGCGTCTGCCGCGCCTGCACCAGCCACCTCGACGGCGCGGAGATCCAGCCGTGCACGGTCCCGGTGGCCGACTGCGCGGACCGTGCGGTCACCACCATCGAGGGCCTCGCCGACGGAGACACCCTGCACCCCGTCCAACAGGCCTGGCTGGACGGCGACGTGGCCCAGTGCGGCTTCTGCCAGCCCGGTCAGATCATGGCGGCCGCCGCCCTGCTCGCCCGCACCCCGCACCCCACGGACGCCGACATCGACGCCATCGAGAACGTCTGCCGCTGCGGCACCTACCCCAGGATCAGGGAGGCGATCAAGAAGGCGGCGAAGAACGGGAGTTGAGCCCTCAGCGCGCCAGCAGCCGGCGCAGCCAGTCCAGGTGGGCAGCCCGTGCCGACTGGGACAGGGCGGCCTGCGGGGCGAAGCCGTCGAAGCCGTGGAAGCCGCCGGGCCAGACGTGGAGTTCGGCGATGCCGCCGGACTGCCAGATGCGGGAGGCGTAGGCGACGGTCTCGTCGCGGAAGGTCTCGGCGGACCCGACGTCGAGGAAGGCCGGGGGAAGGCCCGTGAGGTCGGCGGCGCGGGCCGGGGCCGCGTAGGGGGAGACGTCGGGGCCGCCCCGGAGCTCGCCCAGCAGGGCGGTCCAGCCGGTCTCGTTGGACGTGTGGTCCCAGACGCCGAGGCCCTTCATCTGGTGGCTGGACGGCGTGTCGTTGCGGTCGTCGAGCATCGGGCACATGAGCATCTGGCCGATCACCGAGGGACCCTGACGGTCCCTCAGCAGCAGTGCCAGGGCCGCGGTGAGGCCGCCGCCCGCGCTGGCGCCGGCGATCACGATCCGGTCCGGGTCGCCGCCGATCTCCTTCGCGTGCTCCGCCGTCCACAGCAGTCCGGCGTACACGTCCTCCACCGGCGCCGGATGCGGATGCTCGGGCGCCAGCCGGTACTCCACCGACACCACCACCGCGCCCAGTTCCCGCGCCCAGGCCAGCGGGACGTCCAGGCCCACCCGGTTGTTGCCGAGCACCATGCCGCCGCCGTGCACGTGGTAGATCACCGGGAGCGGACCGGGGCCGGCCGGGGCGGTCGGGCGGCAGATCAGGAGGGAGATCTCGGGGGCGTCCGAGGGGCCGGGCACCGTGCGCTCGTCGACCTCGAACGCCCCGTCCATGGTGAGGTCCAGCTCGGAGAGCAGCCGTATCCCCTCCCCCTGCCGGATCGTGGCGAGGTCCGCCAGGGTGAACGCCGGTGAGATCACGTCCTTGATCAGCTCCAGGGCGGCGGAGAGTTCGGGGTCGAACGGGGGCGGTACGGCGGTCATGGCGGCTCCTCGCGGTGGTGCGCTGCGGCTCTTGCACCAATGATCCGCGCGGTCGTGTGCTCCCCGGAGGCCGCCGGACGGCGGAAGCTCCCCGCCATCCGGCGGGTACGTGTCCGGAATCGTCCGCGGACACGCTCGGGCGGCCATGATCGACGCTTGACTTCGAGCGTGCTCGACGCCTTCGCCCGGGACATCCAGGGCTACGCCGGGCTCGGCCTCGACACCGTCATCCTGTCCCCGCGCCTGGGCGAGACCTCGGGATGGATGGAGACCTTCGTCGCCCCGGCCGTCGAGCGCCTCGCCGGGATCGGGTGACGAGGCCGGGAGCGGGCCGCGGAGCACGGGAAAGGGGCCGGAGCGGGTGTGCTCCGGCCCCTTGCGGGGGGTGCCTCAGGCGGCCACGCCCACGTTGCCGTGCAGGCGGGCGACGACCTCGGTCAGCTGGGCGGCGACCTCGGTGTCGTCGGCCGGGTGGGTCTCGGCGAAGCGGACCACGGAGCCGGGGATGGAGAGCTTGATGTCCTCGATCACGTTGCCGCCGGCGATACCGACGGCCTTGCGGGCCTCGTCCTGCGCCCACACGCCGCCGTACTGGCCGTACGCGGTGCCGATGACGGCGACCGGCTTGCCGCCGAAGGTGCTGGCGCCGTACGGGCGGGACAGCCAGTCGATGGCGTTCTTCAGGACGGCCGGGATGGTGCCGTTGTACTCGGGGGAGAAGAGCAGGAACGCGTCGGCGGCCTGGGCGGCCTCGCGCAGCTTCGCGGCGGCGGCCGGGAGGCTGTCCGCGACGTCGATGTCCTCGTTGTAGAACGGGATGTCGGCCAGGCCCTCGAAGACCTCGACCTCGGCACCCTCGGGGGCGAGCTTGACGGCCGCCTCGGCGAGCTGGCGGTTGTGCGAACCGGCGCGGAGGCTGCCGACGAGGGCAAGGATGCGGACAGACATGGGGAACTCCAGAGGGGGGCTGAAACAATGCTGTTACGAATCCGGACCGAGGTCCGCTTAATTTCTATCAGCATAACCGGACTCCGGTCCAGTTCTGTTCCCGATGCTTTACGCTGTCTTCATGTCCAGCGTCCTGCCGCCCTTCCCGCAGCCACAGGAGCCCTTCGACGCCCCGCAGTTGCTTGAGGTCGGGCCCGCTCCGCAGGAGCCGTGCCTGCGTGCCGACGCGGCCCGGAACCGCGCCCGGCTGCTGGAGGCCGCCGCCCGGCTGATCGCCGAGCACGGGGTGGCCGGCGTGACCATGGAAGCGGTGGCCGCGGCGGCCGAGGTGGGCAAGGGCACGGTCTTCCGCCGCTTCGGCGACCGCACCGGCCTGCTGATGGCGCTGCTCGACCACTCCTCGCGGCAGCTCCAGGCGGACTTTCTGGGCGGCCCGCCGCCCCTCGGCCCCGGCGCCCCGCCGGTCGACCGGCTCCGGGCGTTCGGTGTCGCGGTGCTCTACCGCTCGGCCGAGCAGCTGGACCTCCAGCTGGCCGCCCAGCCCGAGCCCACCCGGCGCTATGCCAACCCGCCGATCCGGGCGCTGCGCACGCACATCACGATGCTGCTGCGGCAGATCGAGCCGGCCGCCGACTGCGAACTGCTCGCCCAGACGCTCCTCGCGTACCTGGACCCCGCCCAGATCCACCATCTGACCCGGCAGTGCGGGATGCCGATGGAGCGCCTGGAGGCCGGTTGGGTCGACCTGGTCGACCGCGTCACGCGGACGGAGCCGGCCCGCTGACCTCCGGCAGGCCGCCGGTGAACATGTCGACCAGGTCCTGCGGTGAGTCGGCGCGGAACAGCAGTTCGCCGCGCCGGACGGAGTCCGCCGCGGACCGCTCGGCAGGCGCGAGCAGCTTCTCCTCGTAG
This sequence comes from Streptomyces fuscichromogenes, assembly GCF_014645815.1. Taxonomy (GTDB): domain Bacteria; phylum Actinomycetota; class Actinomycetes; order Streptomycetales; family Streptomycetaceae; genus Streptomyces; species Streptomyces fuscichromogenes. Next base: position 47,333 of record NZ_BMML01000025.1, read on the forward strand.
GCGGACAGGGCGGCCGCACGTGCGTACGCAGGCGCTCGTGCCCGTCGCGTGCGACCGTGCGGTGGTCCCGTGTGGCCGTGGGGTGGTCCTGCGGACCAGGCTGTCCGGAGCCCAACTCGTCGAACAGTCAACCACCTTGCCCCGCCCGTCCGCCCTGTCCGGGCTTCTGCCAAGATGCCGTACGTCATGGTGCACATCCCGAAACCGCCCTCGGCAGCGTCGCCGGTCCAGCGCTCGGTCCCCACGAGCGCCGATGTGGCCCGCCTGGCCGGCGTCTCCCGCGCGACCGTCTCCTACGTCCTCAACAACACCAGTGCCGTCCGGATCAGCGAGCCCACCCGCCGCCGGGTCCACGCGGCCGCGAAGGAGCTCGGGTACGTCCCGCACGCGGCCGCCCGCAGCCTGCGCGCCGGACACAGCCGGATGGTCCTGATGCCCGCCCCGGCCATCCCGATGGGCCCGCTGTACGGGCAGTTCATCACCGATCTCCAGTGGGCCCTCAGCCGCCTCGACTACACGGTCGTCCAGTACGGCACCGCCGGCCTGCGCAGCGACGAAGCCGCCCGCGCCTGGGCCGAGCTGAGGCCGGTCGCCGTGCTCGTGCCCGGCGCCGAGCTCGGCCCGGAGGGCGTCGCGGTCCTCAAGCGGGCCGGCGCCCGTGCCGTGGTCACCTTCGGTCCCGAGCGCGTGGAGGGCGCCCACGCCCTGCTGATGGACCACCACGCCGTCGGCCACTGCGCCGGCCGCCACCTCCATGCCCGCGGCCGGCGCCGGATCGGCGTGATCGTCCCCGAGGAGGCCGGCCTGGAGACGTACTCCCGGCCCCGTCTCGAAGGCGTACGTCAGGCGCTGCACGGCACCGATGCCGAGGTGACCGGGCTGTCGCTCGGCTACACCGAGCAGTCGGCGGCCGAACTCGCGGCGCGCTGGCCGGAGTTGGGTATCGACGCGGTGTTCGCGTACAACGACGAGTACGCCATGCTGATCATGCGCGCCCTCCAGGACGAGGGCCTGCGCATCCCCGAGGACACCGCGGTGCTCGGCGCCGACGACCTGATGCTCGGCCGGCTGCTGCGGCCCCGGCTCTCCACGATCCACATCGACCTGCCCTCCGGCCGTGACCTCGCCGAACTGGTCGACCGCCTGGTGCGCGATCCGGGTGCCGCGACGGAGACGCACCGGATGCTCGGCGCCGCGGTGGTGCAGCGCGACTCCAGCTGATGGGCCACGCTGGTCGGGGTCGGTGCTGTTCCGGGCGCCCCGACTATGATGTTGCGCGCTCAACCAAACGGCTCATGGGTGTGCCGTGAGCCGCGCAACCCCGGTGATCGATCGGAGAGCCGTCATGCCGCTGCTCGAACCGAAGACCTGGCAGGCGAGCGCCCTGTCCGGCCCGCAGTACACCGTCATCGAGCCCGCCACCGGCGACACGCTCGGCACGGTCAGCCTCGCCGCCCCCGCGGACGTCTCCACGGCCGCCGCGGCCGCCCGCGCCGCGCAGCGCGACTGGGCCCGCACACCGCACTTCGTGCGCGCCCAAGTCCTGCGCCGCGCAGGTGACTTGTTCACCCAGCACGCCGACGAACTGCGCGAGTGGATCGTCCGCGAGTCCGGCTCCGTACCCGGCAAGGCGGACTTCGAACTGCACGTCGCCGCCCAGGAGTGCTACGAGGCCGCCGCCCTCGCCTCCCGCCCGGCCGGCCAGGTGCTGCCCAGCGAGGCGCCCCGGCTGTCGTACACCCGTCGGGTCCCGGTCGGGGTGGTCGGGGTGATCTCGCCGTTCAACGCGCCGCTGATCCTGTCCATCCGCTCGGTCGCGCCCGCCCTCGCCCTCGGCAACGGGGTCGTCCTGAAGCCCGATCCGCGTACCGCCGTCTGCGGCGGGCTCGCGCTCGCCGCGGTGTTCGCCGAGGCCGGACTGCCGCAGGGGCTGCTGCACGTGCTGCCCGGCGCGGCCGACGTCGGCGCGGCGCTGGTCGAGGACCCGCTGGTGCCGGTCATCTCCTTCACCGGCTCGACGGCGGCCGGCCGTGCGGTCGGTGCGGCCGCCGGCCGCCACCTCAAGCGCGCCCATCTCGAACTCGGCGGCAACTCCGCGCTGATCGTCCTGGAGGACGCCGACCTCGACGCGGTGATCTCCACGGCCGCCTGGGGGTCCTTCTTCCACCAGGGCCAGATCTGCATGACCACCGGACGGCACCTGGTGCACGCCTCACTGGTCGAGGAGTACGCCGAACGACTCGCCGCCAAGGCCGACTCGCTCGCCGTCGGCGACCCGCACCGCGAACAGGTGCACCTCGGCCCGGTCATCGACGCCGGCCAACTCGCCAAGATCCACGGCCTGGTGGAGTCCAGCACCGCCCAGGGGGCGCGACTGGCCGCGGGCGGCACCCATGAAGGCCTCTTCTACCGGCCGACGGTCCTGACCGGTGTCGACGACCGCACACCCGTCTACGCCGAGGAGGTCTTCGGGCCGGTCGCGCCCGTCCGCGCCTTCGCCGACGCCGACGAGGCCGCCGCCCTCGCGGCCGACAGCTCCTACGGACTCTCGCTCGGCATCGTCACCCGGGACACAGCGCGCGGCCTGGACCTCGCCGAGCGCATCCCGACCGGCATCGTCCACATCAACGACCAGACCGTGAACGACGAGGCGGTCGCTCCCTTCGGCGGCGTCGCCGCCTCCGGCACGGGGGCCCGGTTCGGCGGCGAGTCCAACCTGGAGGCGTTCACGGACGTACGGTGGACGACCGTACGCGGGGACGTGGCGCCGTACCCGTTCTGAAGACCGTCAGGAGCCCTGGCGTCCGTCAGGGAGCCTCACTCGGCCCGTGCACTGCCCTGCTCGGCGGCGATGCTCTTGCGGACCTCGTCCATGTCCAGCTTGCGGGCCTGGCCGATGACGTCCGTCAGGGCGGCCTCCGGCAGGGCGCCCGGCTGGGCGAAGACGGCGACCTGGTCCCGGACGATCATCAGGGTCGGGATCGACTGGATACCGAAGGCCTGGGCCAGCTCCGGCTGGGCCTCGGTGTCCACCTTGCCGAACACCAGGTCGGGGTTGTCCTGCGCGGCCTTCTCGTAGACCGGGGCGAACATCCGGCACGGGCCGCACCAGGACGCCCAGAAGTCGATGAGAACGAACTCGTTCTCGGTGACCGTCTGGTCGAAGTTCTCCTTGGTGAGCTCCACGGTGCTGCTCATGCGCGCTTCCCTCTTCCTGACGTGGGGGGGGCGCCCCTGGACGGGGCGGAACCGTCCGCACAACATGTCCGGCCGGGCAGGTATTCCGCCCCCTACCCGTGTGGCCCGGGCGCACGCCACCGGCAAGACTGACCCCATGACGGAAACGGAATCCATCGCTTACGACGTCGTGGTGCTCGGGGCCGGGCCCGTGGGGGAGAACGTCGCCGACCGCACCCGTGCGGCCGGCCTCACCACCGCGGTCGTGGAGAGCGAACTCGTCGGCGGCGAATGCTCGTACTGGGCCTGTATGCCGAGCAAGGCGCTGCTGCGCCCGGTCATCGCGCAGGCCGACGCCCGGCGCCTGCCCGGCCTCGCCCAGTCGGTCCAGGGCCCCCTGGACACTCCCGCGGTCCTCGCCCGCCGGAACTACTTCACCTCGAACTGGAAGGACGACGGCCAGGTCGCCTGGCTGGACGGCATCAGCGCCGACCTCTACCGCGGCCACGGCCGCCTGGCCGGACCCCGCACGGTCACCGTGACCGGCCCCGACGGCACCCTCACCACCCTCACCGCCCGGCACGCGGTGGCCGTCGCCACTGGCACCCGCGCCCAACTGCCCGACCTGCCGGGTCTCGCCGCGGTGAAGCCCTGGACCAGCCGCGAGGCCACCAGTGCCCAGGAGGCACCCGGTCGGCTCATCGTCGTCGGCGGCGGTGTGGTCGCCACCGAGATGGCGACCGCCTGGCAGGCCCTCGGCTCCCGGGTCACCCTGCTGGTGCGCGGCAAGGGCCTGCTCAACCGCATGGAGCCGTTCGCCGGCGAACTCGTCGCCGCGTCGCTCGCGGAGGCCGGCGTCGACGTCCGCACCGGTACCTCGGTGGAGTCGGTGACCAGGGAGAACGGCACGGTGGTGGCCGTGACCGACGCCGGGGACCGCATCGAGGCCGACGAGATCCTCTTCGCCACGGGGCGCGTCCCGCACACCGACGACATCGGCCTCGGCACGGTCGGACTGGAACCGGGCTCCTGGCTGTCGGCCGACGACACCCTCCTGGTCGAGGGCACCGACTGGCTCTACGCCGTCGGAGACGTCAACCACCGGGCGCTCCTCACCCACCAGGGCAAGTACCAGGCCCGGATCGCGGGCGCGGCGATCGCGGCGCGCGCGGCGGACACGCCGGTCCTGGACGAGCCGTGGGGTGCGCACGCGGCCACCGCCGACCACGGCGCCGTACCGCAGGTCGTCTTCACCGAACCGGAGGCGGCGGCCGTCGGGCTCTCCCTCGCGGAGGCCGAGCAGGCGGGGCACCGGGTGCGGGCCGTGGACGTCGAGTTCTCCTCCGTCGCCGGGGCGGGGCTGTACGCCGACGGCTACCAGGGGCGGGCCCGGATGGTCGTCGACCTGGACGGGGAGATCCTGCGGGGGGTCACCTTCGTGGGGCCGGGGGTGGGTGAGCTGATCCACTCGGCGACGATCGCCGTCGCCGGGCAGGTGCCGATCAGCCGGTTGTGGCATGCGGTGCCGTCTTATCCGACGTTGAGCGAGGTGTGGCTGCGGCTGCTGGAGGCGTACCGGGGGTAGGGCCGAAGGGGGGTGCGGGGCGTGGGTCGTCTGCGGGCCGGTGGGGGCTGGTCGCGCAGTTCCCCGCGCCCCTTTCGGGGCGCTGCGCGCTCAGGGCAGGGTGAAGCCCAGCTCCTCCGCCGCCGTCGCCGGGGTCGGCTGGGCCCAGCGCTGTGCCATCGCCTCGTTCGACGACAGCGAGCGCGGCTCCGCCCGGTCCAGGTACAGCATGCCGTCGAGGTGGTCGGTCTCGTGCTGGACGATGCGGGCCGGCCAGCCGGTGAACTCCTCGTCCAGCGGGTGGCCGTGTTCGTCCTGGCCGCGCAGTCGTACCGTGGCGTGCCGGGCCACCACCGCCTGCCAGCCCGGCACGCTCAGGCAGCCCTCGAAGAACGCGGCACGGGCGGTGCCGACCGGCTCGTAGACCGGGTTGACCAGCACCCGGAACGGCTGCGGGACCCGGCCCCGGGCCACCGCCACCTCCTCCGGCACCGGCGCCGGGTCCTCGATCACCGCGATCCGGAGCGGGACGCCGACCTGGGGTGCGGCCAGGCCCACGCCCGGGGCCGCGTGCATGGTGACGCGCAGCGCCTCCACGAACCGGGCCAGCAGGGCCGGGGCCAACTGGCCGTCGTACGGCTCGGTGCCGCGTCGCAGGACCGGGTCGCCCGCCGCGACGATGGGCAACGGACCGCCCAGGCCGAGGAGTTCCTCGACCCGGGCGGCAAGTGGTGCGTGACCGTGAGGAGATGCCATCGCGCCAGGATGCCATGGAGTGGAGTGTGACGCGGGTCACTTCGGCTGTCGGGAACTCGGTCCTCGCACCCCCCGACTACTGGACCGTCACCGCTCAGCCACGACTCCCCGGAGAAGCCCGCCGATGTCCACCGCTTCCTCGACCACCACAGGCGAGGCCCCGCAACCCACCGTCCCGGCCGCGTCCCCGAGCCGCTGGGCCCCGTTGCGCCCCCTCGTCCTGCGCCTGCACTTCTACGCCGGCGTGCTGGTCGCCCCCTTCCTGCTCGTCGCCGCCGTCACCGGCCTGCTGTACGCCTTCTCCTTCCAGGCCGAGAAACTGGTGTACGCCCATGAACTGACCGTCCCGGTGGGCGAGTCCAGGCTGCCGATCTCCGAACAGGTCGCCGCCGCCCGCAAGGCCCACCCCGAGGGCACGGTCTCCGCGATACGGCCGTCGCCCGAGGCGGACGCGACCACCAGGGTGCTGCTGTCGGGCGTCGCGGGTGTGAACCCGGACCACACCCTCGCGGTGTTCGTCGACCCGTACACCGGCAAGGTGCGCGGCGCGCTCGAACAGTACGGTTCGACGGGGGCGCTGCCGCTGCGCACCTGGATCGACGAACTCCACCGCGACCTGCACCTCGGCGACACCGGGCGGCTCTACAGCGAGTTCGCGGCGAGCTGGCTGTGGGTGATCGCGGGCGGCGGCCTGGTCCTGTGGTTCGCCCGCCGGCGGGCCCTGCGCACGGTGCGCGGCACCAGCGGGCGGCGGCGCACACTGGGCCTGCACGGCACCGTCGGCGTGTGGGCCGCCGCCGGTTTCGTCTTCCTCTCCGCGACCGGCCTGACCTGGTCCGCCTACGCCGGCGCCAACATCGACGAACTGCGCACCTCCCTCGGCCAGGCCACCCCCGCCGTCTCGGCGGCGGCGAGCGGCGGCGACCACGCGGGGCACGGTACGGCTGCCGGGACCGGCGGTGACGCCGAGCACGGCGTCGGCCTGGACAAGGTGCTCGCGGCCGCCCGTGCCGAGGGGCTCGGCGACCCGGTCGAGATCGTCCCGCCCGCCGACGCGGACAGCGCGTACGTGGTCAGGCAGGTGCAGCGCAGCTGGCCCGAGAAGCAGGACGCCGTCGCCGTCGACCCGAGCACCGGCGAGGTGACCGACGTGCTGCGCTTCGCCGACTACCCGGTCCTCGCCAAACTCACCCGCTGGGGCATCGACCTGCACACCGGCATCCTCTTCGGCCTCGTCAACCAGCTCGCCCTGGCACTGCTCGCGCTCGCCCTGATCCTGCTGATCGTGTGGGGCTACCGCATGTGGTGGCAGCGCGGCCGCGGCTCCTCCTTCGGTCGGCCGATCCCGCGCGGGGCCTGGGCGGAGGTCCCGCCGTACCTCCTCGTCCCGGCGATGGCGGTGATCGCGGTCCTCGGCTGGTTCGTGCCGCTGCTCGGGATCCCGCTGGCCGCCTTCCTCGCCGTGGACATCGTGCTCGGGGAGATCGCGCACCGTCGCGGCGGGCGGACGTACGGGGGCCGGGCCGACGTGAAGTAGCGTGGTCGGACACGCGGACGAGCGTGTCACCACACGCCGACGCCGGAGGGGGACGGGGACTATGGAGCGGGCCCGGCGGGGGCAGGGGCAGCTGGAGGGCCAGGTGCTGGGTGCGCTGCGCGAGGCCGAGGGTCCCGTCACCGCCGCCTGGGTGCAGGAGCGGCTCGGCGGCGACCTGGCCTACACCACCGTCGTGACCATCCTGACCCGGCTGCTCGCCAAGGACGTCGTCGCCCGCGAGCGGCAGGGCCGCTCCTTCCTGTGGACGCCGACCGCCGACGTGGCCCGGCTCGCCGCGCTGCGGATGCGCCGCCTGCTCGACGGCGAACGGGACCGTGAGGCGGTGCTCGCCAGCTTCGTCACCGCCCTGCCGCCCGGCGACGAGCAGGTGCTGCGGGCCCTGCTGGAGGCCGCCGGGCCGGGCCGGGTGAACACCGGGAGCGCCCCGCCCGCGGACCACGGCGGTACGGAGGACTGACCGTCCATGGGGGTCTTCGTCCTGCTGCCGCTGGTCCTGCCGCTGACCGCCTGGCCGGTCGCCCGGCTGGCCGAGGGACGGCTGCATCCGCGTACCGCCACCCGGCTGCTCACCGCCATGGCCGTGGTCATGGCCGGGTGCAGCACGCTCTGCCTGGCCCTGCTGATGGTCGTCGGCACCGCCCAGCTTCCCGGCAACCCCCTCCCGGACGGCTGGTCCGACCCGGAGGTACGGGCCGCCGTCCCGCATGACGAGGTCGCCGGCCGCGCCGCCATTCCCGCCCTCGCCGCGGTCGCGGTCCTGTCCGGCCGGACCCTCCGCCGGCACCGCCGGGTCACCCGGCTGGCCCGCCGGGCGCTGACCGGACTGCCCGGCCGGGAGGTCTCGGTCCTGCCCGACAGCGCCCCCTACGCCTATGCGCTCCCCGACCGCATCGTCGTCACCACCGCGCTCCTGCGTGGCCTCACCCCCGGCGAGCGCCGGGCCCTGTTCGCCCACGAACGCGCCCATCTCGTCGCCCGGCACCACCGGCACCTGCTCGCCGTCCACCTGGCGGCACGCGCCAACCCCTTTCTGCGGCCCCTGCGCACCGCCGTCGTCTACACGGCCGAGCGGTGGGCTGACGAGGCGGCGGCCCGCGCGGTGGGGGACCGGCGTACGGTCGCCCGTGCCATCGGCAAGGCGGCGCTGCTGTCGCGCGGCACCCCCGCGCCGACGCTGGCCGCACTGGCCGCCACCGGTCCGGTGCCGCGCCGGGTCGCGGCGCTGCTCGGCCCCGCCCCGGTGACCCGCAGCTGGCCCGCCACGTTCACCGCGGCCGGCCTCGCCGTCTGGGGCGCCGCCGCGGGCACCCTCGTGTCGGCGATGTCCTCGGCGAACTCGGCGGTCACCCTGTTCCTGATCCTGTCCGCGGCCACCCCGCTGTGACGGCCGAAGGGCCCCTGGAACGCCGTGGTTCCAGGGGCCCTTCGGCACCGGTGCTCAGTCCTCGGGGAAGTCCCCGGCCAGCGCCGAGGCGATCCGCAGGTGCGGCTCCGCCTCCGCGTGCCGGGCCTGCCGCTGGAGCGTGCGGCCCAGCATCAGCCGGGCGTAGTGCTCCACCGGGTCGCGCTCGACGATCTTGCGCAACTCGGCCTCCGCGCTGCGCAGTTGGGCCGAGTGGTAGTAGGCGCGCGCCAGCAGCAGCCGGGGTCCGGTCTGCTCCGGCACCTCCTCGACCAGCCCGGCGAGCACCCGCGCGGCGCCCGCGTAGTCCTTGGCGTCGAAGAACAGCTGCGCCCGGTCCCAGCGTTCGGCCGCGGTTCCCCGGTCGTAGTAGCCCGTCTCGTACGTCGTGTCCACTCCTGACCTCCTTCGACGCGCACAACGGATCCAGTTGGTTGAATATTCCACTAATGGTCGGAGGGTCTCGTCGTCGCTCGCGGGCATCCGCCGGGTGGCCCTGTCCCCGGCATGATCCGTGCCGTCAGGGGGCATCCGGACACTATGGAAGGCGCGCCTGTGATCGTGCAGCCGCCGGGCCCCGACGGCGGCCGGCGGGTCACCATTCGCGGTGAGTACGTCGGCATCGCGTACCACCTGCTCGACATCGTCGAGTTCCTGCGCCGCGCGGGCCTGCCCGAGGCCAGTACGACGGTCGACGACCCCGAGCTGATCGAGTGGCGCGGCCCCGGACCGAAGGCCTGGACCGCCACCGGGTGACCCGCGCCGCGTCGGCGGCCTTGTTCGACTCTACGAACTTTACGTGTGACGGGTACACAACACCGGGCTCTACTGATAGGAAACCTTCCTATCGGAAGCTCGTCCCAGCCCCCCACTGGAGCCCCTGTGCGGAATCCGAACGACACCACCACGACGAACCCCGTCCTGACCTCCCGCCGCACCCTGCTGGCCCTGCTCGGCGCGTCCGCCGTAGGCGCCGGCGCCGTGCTGCTGCGCCCCGGGCACGCCTCCGCCGCCCAGGCGGCCGCGAGCTGCGTCGGCCTCGACGACCCGGCGAAGAAGGAGATCGCCATGAAGCTGGTGTCGAGCGCGGAGAACTCCTCGCTCGACTGGAAGGCGCAGTACAAGTACATCGAGGACATCGGCGACGGCCGCGGCTACACCGCCGGGATCATCGGCTTCTGCTCCGGCACCGGCGACATGCTCGACCTCGTCCAGCTCTACACCGACCGCAAGCCCTCCAACGTGCTCGCCAAGTACCTGCCCGCGCTGCGCCGGGTCAACGGCACCGACTCGCACAGCGGCCTCGACCCGAACTTCCCCGCCGACTGGCGCAAGGCCGCCCAGGACACCGCGTTCCAGCAGGCCCAGAACGACGAACGCGACCGGGTGTACTTCAACCCGGCCGTGCAGCAGGGCAAGACGGATGGGCTGGGCACGCTGGGGCAGTTCACCTACTACGACGCCATCGTCATGCACGGCGACGGCGACGACGCCACCAGCTTCCGCAACATACGCAAGCGCGCCCTCGGCCACGCCAAGCCGCCGGCCCAGGGCGGCAACGAGACGACGTACCTCAACGCCTTCCTGGACGCCCGGGTCTGGGCCATGAAACAGGAGGAGGCGCACAGCGACACCACCCGGGTCGACACCGAGCAGCGGGTCTTCCTGCGCAACGGCAACCTGTGCCTGAACACCCCGCTGAACTGGAAGGTGTACGGCGACAGTTACCACATCGGCTGACACCCCCGGGCTGTCGTACCGCACCCCCATGCGGTACGACAGCCCAGGAGCGCTTCCCCCCTCGCAGTGGTCCTACGGCTTGATGCCCACCCCGGTCCACAGACTGACCTCCGCGTCGGTGGCGGTCGGCTCGGCGTCCGGGCGCCAGCGGTGCCCGACGGACACGCCGGGGTCGAGCAGTTCCAGCCCCTCGAAGAACCGCGTCACATCCGCCCGTGAGCGGAACTGCACCGGCGTACCGGCGTTGTTGTAGATGTCGGTGACCTTCTGCCAGGTGGCCGGGTCGAAGTCGGGCGTGCAGTGGCTCAGGGCGAGCGCGCTGCCCGAGGGAAGCACGTCCAGCAGCCGCCCGACGATGCCGTACGGATCCTGCGCGTCCGTCACGAAGTGCATCAGGGCGTTGAGCGAGAGCGCCACCGGCCGGCCGAGGTCCAGGACCTCGGCCAGTTCGGGGGCGTCGAGCAGCGTCTGCGGGTCGTTGACGTCCGCTTCTATGTAGGTGGTACGGCCCTCCGTGGTGCTGCGCATCAGACGCTCGGCGTACTTGAGCACCAGCGGGTCGTTGTCGGCGTACACCACCCGGGCCTCGGGGACCACGGACTGGGCCACCTGGTGCAGGTTGGGCTCGGTGGGGATGCCGGTGCCGATGTCGAGCCACTGCCGGATGCCGTGCTCCCGGGCGAGGACGCGGGTGGCCCGGTGCATGAAGGCACGGTTCTCCCGCGCGCACACGAAGATGCCCGGATAGGCGGAGGCCACCGTCTCCGCGGCCAGTTTGTCGACGTCGAAGTGGTCCTTCCCGCCCAGGTAGTAGTCGTACATGCGGGCGGAGTGGGGCCTGCTGGTGTCGATGTCCCGCGCCGCGTGCGAGTTGGTCATCCTGAACCTTTCAGAGGGGGTGCGTGGGGGAGAGGTCAGCCGGTGGTCAGATGGTCGGCGAGGCCCCGTTTGACCCCCGCGACGAACGCGGTGATCTCCTCCGGGGTGTAGATCAGCGCGGGGCCGGCCGGATCCGTCGACTGCCGCAGCGCGATCCGGCCGTCGGCGAGCTGTTTCGTCTGCACGCACTGACCGCCGTTCGGGCCGCTCCAGGGCGACTCCCAGCCCTGCTCGCCCAGGTCCGATGCGGGCATGCCGTTGTACACGTCGCGGGCGCTGCCGTCGAAGGAGGTGTCGAAGGAGGCGTCGAAGGTGGTCATGAGTACTCCTTGCGCATGCGGTTCAGGAGCGCCCTGCTGTGCGCGTCGGAGGTCAGCAGGGACATGCGGCTGTGCGCCTCCAGGTGGGCGACGACGTCGGAGCGCTGGTCCAGGTACATCGCGCCGGAGAGGATCTCGGTGTAGACGACGTCCGGCAGCTCGGGCTCCGCGAACCGGAAGTAGGTGAACGGGGCGCACGCGCCGACATGGGCACCCGCGGTGAACGGGACGATGTCGACGCTGACATGCTGCAGCTCCGAGACCTCCAGCAGCCGTTCGATCTGCTCCCGCATCACCTCGGGCCCGCCGACCACCCGGTGCAGGACGGCCTCCTCCATGACCACCCACAGCGTCGGCGCGTCGGAGCGCTCCAGCAGGGCCTGCCGGCGCAGCCGCAGGTTCACCCGCCGCTCCAGGTCCTCGTCGCTGTCGTTCGGGAAGCCGCCGCTGAGCACGTGGCGGGCGTACTCCCGGGTCTGCAACAGCCCTGTGGTGTAGTGCGGTTCGTAGGTGCGCAGGGTCTTCGCGCCGGTCTCCAGGCTCACATAGGCGCTGAACCAGGTGGGCAGCACATCCCGGTAGGTGTGCCACCAGCCGGGCTCGTTGGCGCGCTCGGCGAAGGCGACGAACTCGTCGCGCTCCTGCCGGTCGGCGCCGTAGGTCTCCAGGAGTTTCTCCACGTAGAGCGGCTTGAGTGCCACCTCCGCCTTCTCCAGGCGGCGGATGGTCAGGGGGGTGACCCGAAGCGCCCGTGCCGCGTCGTCCAGTGACACGCCCGCTCCCTGCCGCCGCTCCTGGAGCCTGCGGCCCAGGATCATGCGCAGCACGGTGGGCGCACTGGCGCTACCCGCGTTCGAACGGCCTTCGCTCACGCCCTACCTCCTGAGGGTCTGTCACCCCGACGAGTGTGACAGGCACTTGCTGAAGCAGCCAGACCGATACCGGCATTCTGAAATTATCAGGGAGTCGGTTGCAGCCTGAACTTGCTTACGCGCATGATTACTTGAGTAAATCGCGGTCACGAACACGGGGCATGTCCCGCTCCCCGTACGGCCGTTGCCGAGCCCTGCCCGCTCTGCCTGCTCTGCCCGTTCCGTCCGCTCTCCGCCGTGCCCGCCTTACGGAAGGCAGCCATCGTGTCCCCCCACGTGACCTCCCCCCATGACCTGTTAGACGTCGTCGCGCCCGACCGCGCGCACTGGATCGAGCTGCCCTCGCACCGCTCGAGCGTCAGAGTCGCCCGCCGCTCCGTGAGAGCCCGGCTCAGTGAGTGGGGACTCTCCCGGGACCTGTGCGAGGACGCGGTGCTGCTCGTCTCCGAGCTGGCCACCAACGCCGTCATCCACACACTGAGTGTGCGGATCCTGTGCGGTATGGGACTGGTCGCCGACGGATGCCTGCGGCTGGAGGTCCACGACCACGACTACTCCGGCCGCGGCCTGCCCCGGCGTGCGCCCGGTCCCGACGACGAGAGCGGCCGGGGGCTGCTGCTCGTCGAGCAGCTCTCCGACTCCTGGGGTGTCGACCGGTCGAGGCTCACCAGCGGCCACGCGGTGTGGGCGACGCTGACGGCCTGACGCCGGAGCCGACGGGGGAGTGAACAGGGCTTCGGGGAACCTGAGTTGCCGATTTCGTGCGGGTGCGTCGGCCTGCATATGATCTTGGTCGTGACTGTGCAGAACTCAGACAGAGCGCCTTCTCGCAAACAGCGACTCCAGGAGAAGCAGCGCCGCCAGCTGGCGGTGGTCGACATGGTGGACAAGGCCGAGGTGAAGGTCCGCAAGGCGGAAGCCGAGCTGGCGGTGGCCGTCGCCGAGGCAGTGCAGGTGTTCGGTGACGAGCGCGCCGCCTCCGAAGGGCTCGACATGCCCGTGGAGGCCGTACGCCGTTTCGTCGGCATCGCGGCACAGGAGACCGCCGCCGCCGCGGCGGGCGACGCCGACGACTGACCCGCCCTGAGGATCCGGGCCCCGCGCCGTAGGTGAGCACTCCCTTCGGCGCGGGGCCCGGATCCGTGTGAGGCCGCCGCCCGGGGGGCCGCCGTTCGGGTGATTCGCGCACTCCTCTTCCCGGCGTGAAACCAAGGGAATACAGGCCTGACGGCTCATGACGGGCGCTCGCCCAAATCAACGGGACAAGTGGCAGATGGTGCCTTTATCCGGACAGACTGAATCCGCCGGTTCGTGATCAGGAACATCCACGTTCTCCAGGAGATCGCATGGTGGAACAGTCCTCCGAGGTGGTGTCGGAGCCGGATGGACCTGCCGTCGCCGTGACCGGCGCCGACCCCACAGGGGCGGATACCGAGCGGAGGCTCGCGCAGGCACTGGCGGACCTCCTCGACGCCGAGTCCGTCCCGGCCGACGGCCACTTCTTCGCCGACCTCGGCGCCAACTCCCTGGTGATGGCCCAGTTCTGCGCGCGAATACGCAAGACACCCGACCTGCCGTCGCCGTCCATGCGGGACATCTACCGGTACCCCACCATTCAGAGCCTGGTGGCGGCTCTCGGCGAGAGCGTCCCCGCTCCCGCCGAACCGGTGCACACCCCGCAGCCGCCCGTGCCGACCCCGGCACCGGCCCCGGACGCGAACCGGTGGGCCCATCTGCTCTGCGGAACGCTCCAGTTGCTGGCGTTCCTGGGCTACTCCCTGGTCTCCGGTTTCGTCACCGCCGCCGGCTACGAGTGGATCGCCACCGGCAAGGGGCTGGCCGACGTCTATCTGCGGTCGCTGCTCTTCGGGAGCGCCGCGTTCGTGGCGCTGTGCGCGTTCCCCGTCGTGGCGAAATGGGTGCTCGTCGGACGCTGGCGCCCCCGTGAGTTCCCCGTCTGGGGCCTGACGTATCTGCGCTTCTGGCTCGTCAAGGTGCTGCTGCACGCGAACCCGATGGTCTTCCTCACCGGGACCCCGCTCTACGTGCTGTACCTGCGCGCCCTCGGCGCACGGATCGGCAAGGGCGTCACGATCCTCTCCCACTCCGTTCCCGTCTGCACGGATCTGCTGACGATCGGCGCGGGCACGGTGATCCGCAAGGACTCCTTCTTCCTCGGCTACCGCGCCTGTGCCGGACACATCCAGACCGGCCGCATCACCCTCGGCGCGGACGCCTTCGTGGGCGAGAAGACCGTCCTGGACATCGACACCTCACTGGGCCACGGCGCCCAGCTCGGCCACTCCTCCGCCCTGCACCGCGGCCAGGCCGTCCCGGACGACCAGCACTGGCACGGATCCCCGGCGGAGCGCACCCGGACCGACTACCTCCGGATCGCCCCGGCGAACTGCGGCACCGCGCGCCGCGCCTGGTTCGGCCTCGGCACCCTGCTCCAGCTGATCCTCCTGTACATCCCGCTGGCCGTCGGCGGCGTCTACATGCTGTTCACCGAGGTACCGGCGATCGGCAAGCGACTCGACCCGACGACGGCAGCGCTCGGCTGGTCGCAACTGCTCCCCGACGCGCTGCTGCTCTCCGCCGTGCTGTTCTTCGGGTTCCTCGCCGTGGGACTCGCGGCCCTGTGCACCCTGCCGCGCCTGGTGGGCCTCCTGGTCAGGCCCGACAAGGTCTACCCGCTCTACGGCTTCCACTACGCGCTGCAGCGCACCACGGCCCGCATGACGAACGTCAAGTTCTTCGCCTGGCTCTTCGGCGACAGCTCCTACATCGTGGGCTACCTCCGCGGCATCGGATACGACCTGTCGCAGGTGGAGCAGACCGGGTCGAACTTCGGCACCGAAGTGCAGCACGAGACACCGCTGCTGGTCAGCGTCGGCAGCGGGACGATGGTGGCCGACGGCCTCTCCGTCCTCAACGCCGACTTCTCCAGCACCTCCTTCCGGCTGTCCCGGGCGTCGATCGGGGCGCACAACTTCCTGGGCAACAACATCGCCTATCCCGCGGGCGCCAGGACCGGGGAGAACTGCCTGCTCGCGACGAAGGTGATGGTCCCCCTGGACGGCGAGATCCGGGAGGGCGTGGGTCTCCTCGGCTCACCGTGCTTCGAGATCCCCCGCTCGGTGGAGCGCGACACCCGGTTCGACCATCTCCGCACTGGAGAAACGTTTCGCCAGCGGCTGGCCGCGAAGAACCGCTACAACCTCCGCTCCATGGCGCTCATGCTGATGGTGCGCTGGCTGCACACCTTCGCGCTCACCCTCTTCGGTCTCGCCTCCGTGGACCTCTACGGCGTGCTCGGACACGTGGTGATCGCCGGCTACCTGGCGTTCACCCTCGCCTTCTCCACCGGCTACTTCATCCTCGTGGAGCGCTGCCTCGGCGCCTTCCGCGCGCTGCGCCCCCGGCTGTGCTCCATCTACGACCCGTACTTCTGGTGGCACGAGCGGCTGTGGAAGGTGCCGGACCACTTCCTCAACATCTTCAACGGAACCCCGTTCAAGAGCCTGGTCTGGCGGCTGCTGGGGGTACGCATCGGCCGCCGGGTGTTCGACGACGGCTGCTACCTGACCGAGCGGACCCTCGCCACCATCGGTGACGACTGCACCCTCAACGCCGGCAGCAAGATCCAGTGCCACTCCCAGGAGGACGGCACCTTCAAGTCCGACGTCACCACGCTCGGCGCCGGCTGCACGCTGGGCGTCGCGGCCCACGTGCACTACGGCGTGACCATGGGCGACGGCTCCGTGCTGGCGCCCGACTCCTTCCTCATGAAGGGCGAGGAAGTCCCCCCGAACGCCGAGTGGGGCGGCAATCCCGCGGTGGACACACCGGACCGCGACAGCCGGTCCGCCGGTGTCGGCCGGGTCGCGACCGCACTTGACGCCGCCACGGCGACCGTGAGCTGAGGAAGGCCATTCGATGGGAACGCGCGTGGAGACGGACCGGGAGTTCTGGACCCGGACACTGACCGCCGGTGGTGCCACCACCGTGCCCCGGTGGGTGCGGGAACCGGTGCCCGGAACGGCCGATCACGAGGCACCGGTGCCGGACGACGTGACCCGGGCGGTGCGTGAACTGGCCGCGCGGCAGGGCCTGTCGGCCGATGTCCTGCTGCTGGCCGCCCACCTCAAGGTGCTGGCCGTGCTCTCCGGCGAGCCCGAGGTGGTCACCGGGCATGCCTTTGGCGCGGGCGCCGAACCGCTGCCGTGCCGGGTGCCCGTCCCCCCGGGGAGCTGGGCCGCCCTGCTCACGGCGGCCGGGCACGCCGAGGCGCGGGTGCGAGCCCACCAGGACCACCCGGTGGCCCGGCTGCGCCACGAACTCGGCCTGACTGAGCCACCGTTCGAGGTGGACTGGGGTCCCCTCGGCGCCGCGGGCAGTCCCGCCGACGACAGCGTCCTCCAGGTGCGCTGGTCCGACCGGGACGGCCGGCTGACACTGCGTCTGCGGTACCGCACGGACGTCCTGGACGCCGGGGCCGCCGCCCGCGTCGGCGGCTACCACCTGACCGCGCTGCGGCTGATGACCGCGGACCCCGACGCCGACCACAGCCGGCAGAGCCTGCTGTCGCCCGCCGAACTGCGCGAGCAGCTGGAAGAGCTCGCCGGGCCGCGCCGCCCGCTGCCCGACGCCCGCGCGCACGAACTCTTCGAACAGCGGGTGCGGGCGCATCCGCGGGCCGTTGCGGCCGTACACGGCTCCCGGGAGTGGTCGTACGACGAGCTCAACCGGCGCGCCAACAGGCTGGCGCGTGCCCTGCTGGCCCGGGGAACGGGCCGGGAGGACGTGGTCGCCGTCGTCTCCGAGCGCACCCTCGACTGGCTGGCTGCGGTACTGGCGGTGTTCAAGGCGGGCGGCGTGTACCTGCCGGTCGAGCCGCACTTCCCGGCCGGCCGTATCGAGGCGACCCTGTCCCGGGCCGGCTGCCGCCTGGTCCTGGCCGAGTCCGGCAGCACCGGCACCCTGGACCGGGCACTGGCCGCCCTGCCGGACGTCGAGAAGCTGCCCTTCGACACGGCGTACGCCGAACCGCACGCCGACGACGATCCCGGCGTCCGCGTCGAACCCGGCCAACTCGCCTACATCTACTTCACCTCCGGCTCCACCGGCGAGCCCAAGGGCGCGATGTGCGAACACGCCGGCATGCTCAACCACCTGCACGCCAAGATCGACGACCTGGCGATCGGCGAGGGCACCGTGGTGGCACAGACCGCCCCCCAGTGCTTCGACATCTCCCTGTGGCAGCTGGTCGCCCCGCTGCTGGTGGGCGGGCGGACCCTGCTGGTCGAGCAGGACGTGATCACGGACGTGGCACGGTTCACCGACACCCTGGAGCACGCCCGGGTCGGCGTGGCCCAGCTGGTGCCGTCGTACCTGGAGGTCGTGGTCTCCTTCTTGGAGCAGCACCCGCGCACCCTGCCCGACCTGCGGTGCGTGTCGGTGACCGGCGAGGCGCTGAAACGGGAGCTGGTCCAGCGCTGGTTCGCGGTCCAGCCGGGCATCGCGCTGCTCAACGCCTACGGACTCACCGAGACGTCGGACGACACCAACCACGAACTCCTCCGGGCGGTGCCCGACCGGATCCTGCTCGGCCGGGCCGTCAACAACGCCCGCGTCCACGTCGTCGACGAGCACCTGTCGCTGGTACCGCTGGGTGCCCCGGGGCTGATCGCCTTCTCGGGAGTCTGCGTGGGCCGGGGCTACGTCAACGATCCCGAGCGCACCCGGGAGGCGTACCGCACCGACCCGTACCGGCCCGGCGAGCGCCTCTACCTGGGCGGCGACTGGGGGCGCTGGCACCCCGGCGGCAAGCTGGAGTTCCTCGGCCGCCGGGACAGCCAGGTCAAGATCCGCGGCTTCCGCATCGAGATCGGCGAGATCGAGAACTGCCTGCTGCGGGTGGCCGGCGTACGGGACGGCGCGGTGGTCGTCGCCGAGCGGTCCGGCGGCGGCAAGCAGCTCATCGCCTTCTACTCCGGCAGCCCGCAGCAGCCGGAGGCGCTGCGCGCGGCGCTCGGCGCGGCGCTGCCCGCCTACATGGTCCCCTCGGCCTTCCACCGGCAGGACAGCCTCCCGCTGACCGCCAACGGGAAGATCGACAAGAAGGCCCTGACCAGGCTGGCCGAGACCGCGCCGACCGGCGACCCGCACCGCGCGGCCGCCGCCATGGACCGGGCGGCGGGGGACGGACTCGGCGCGAGCGAGCGGCGAGTGGCCGCGGCCTGGGCCGAACTGCTGGGCGTGCCCGAAACACAGATCGGCCGCACCGACCACTTCTTCGACTCGGGCGGCACCTCCCTGACCGCGGTCAAGCTCAGCCTGGCCCTCGACCGCGCGGTGTCCCTGAAGGACATCACCCGCAACCCGGTCCTCGCCGACCTGGCCGCTCTCCTCGACGGCCCGGCCCGGCAGCGCCCGGAGCCGGTGCTCACCCTGGCGGAGGCAACCGGCACGCCGTCCTGACCACCGTCCTCCCCTCGCCTCCTCCTGACCCGTCACACCCCAGGCGGTCGACCGAAAGGAACCCGAGATGCCGTTCTCCTCCCTGGCATCACCGCTCGACGTGGAGCTGCGGCCGGACAAGCCGGCACTGCTGCACGTCGATCCACCCGACGACCCCCCGAAGTGGGCGGCCGAGCACCGCGAGGCGTTGCGCGCACAGGTCACCGAGCACGGCGCACTGGTCGTCCGCGGTCTCGGACTGCGCGACCCGGACCGGGCCGGCGCCGTCTTCGGACAGCTCGCGGGCGAACTCATCGCCGAACGGGAGGCGTTCGCCCCCCGGGAGACCCACCGCCCCGGCGTCTACGCGTCCACGCCCTGGCCGGCCAACCAGCCCATGTGCATGCACCACGAGCTGAGTTACCGGCTCCAGGTGCCCGGCCTGATGCTGTTCGCCTGCCTCACCGCGCCCGAACAGGGCGGGGCGACCGCGGTGGCCGACGCCGAGGAGGTGCTGCGGGCACTGCCCGCCGGACTGGCCGAACGGTTCGAGCGGGAGGGCTGGATCCTGACCCGCACCTACAACGACGAGATCGGCGCCGGCCTCACCGAGTCCTTCGGCACCGGCGACCGCGACGAGATCGAACGCTACTGCCGGGCCAACGCCATCGAACTCGACTGGCAGCCCGACGGCTCCCTGCGCACCGAACAGCGCCGTACCGCCGTCGTCCGCCACCCGCTCACCGGCCGGCGCTGCTGGTTCAACCAGATCGCCTTCCTCAACGAGTGGACCCTCGCACCCGAGGTGCGCGAGTACCTGGTGGACGTCTACGGCGCGGACGGACTGCCGTTCAACACCCGCCACGGCGACGGCAGTCCGATCGGCGAGGACGTCGTCCAGCTGATCAACAGCACCTACGAGGCGCACACCCGGCGCGAGCCCTGGCACCACGGTGACCTGCTGCTGGTGGACAACATCCGTACCGCGCACAGCAGAGAGGCGTTCACCGGCGAACGGCAGGTGCTGGTCGGCATGGGCGAACCCGTCCGGCCGGCCGAGGACTGCCCGGCCCTGGAGGCGAGCGAACGATGACCGATGTACTGTCGTCGGCCGCCCCGGCGGGTTCGCCCGAGCGGGCCGCCGCGCCGACCTTCGCGGTGATCACCGGCGGTCAGGTGCAACGAGCGCTGCGCGGCCGTGAGAAGGACCTCGTCGAGCTGGTCGAGGCCGTCTACCGGCTGCACGACGCCGGGGACTCAGTCAACCCGCCGTCGTACTTCCTGCGTTTCGAGGACCGGCCGACCTCGCGGATCATCGCACTGCCGGCCTCCCTCGGCGGGACGGTCCGGGTGGACGGCCTGAAGTGGGTCTCCAGCTTCCCGGAGAACGTGGGCACCGGGCTGCCGCGGGCCTCCGCGGTGCTCGTCCTCAACGACCACGACACCGGCTACCCGTTCGCCTGCCTGGAGAGCTCCATCATCAGCGCCACCAGGACCGCGGCCTCCGCGGCACTGGCCGCCGACTGGCTCAGCCGCGGCCGTACCCGCCCCACCCGGGTCGGGTTCTTCGGCACCGGCCTGATCGCCCGCTACATCCACACCTTCCTGGCCGGCACCGGCTGGGACTTCGAGGAGATCGGCGTGCACGACCTGTCCGCCGACAGCGCCGGCGGCTTCCGAGGCTATCTGGAGCAGACCGGCACAGGCGCGCGGATCACCGTCCACGACCGCGCCGAGGACCTGATCCGCGACAGCGACCTCGTGGTCTTCGCCACCATCGCGGGCAAGCCCCATGTCACGGACCCGGCCTGGTTCACCCACAACCCGTTGGTCCTGCACGTGTCCCTGCGCGACCTCGCCCCCGAGGTCCTGCTGGGTGCGGCCAACTTCGTCGACGACGTCGACCACTGCCTCAAGGCCGACACGTCACCCCATCTGGTCGAACAGCTCACCGGCAGCCGGGACTTCCTCAACGGGACCCTCGGCGACGTCATGTCGGGCCGGGCCGCCCCGCCGCCCGACCGCCCGGTGGTCTTCTCGCCCTTCGGACTCGGCGTCCTCGACCTCGCCGTCGGCAAGTACGTCCACGACGAGGTGTCCCGGGCCGGGGACCTCTGTCTCATCGATGACTTCTTCCACGAACTGCGCCGGTACGGCTGAGGCCGTCGTCCTCGGCCCGGCACCAGGAGGCCCGCCGTGCCTGTCATCTCCGCTCCCTACGCCTTCAACGAGGGCGACCTCTATGTCGACCTGGAGTCGATCTGCGGACACCCGCTCTATCTGAAGTGCGAGGCCTTCAACTTCGCCGGATCCATCAAGCTGAAGGCCGCCAACGAGATGGTGGAGAACGCCGAACGGGACGGAATCCTCAAAGCGGACTCCGTCCTCGTCGAGTCCTCCTCCGGCAACCTCGGCGTCGCGCTGAGCATGATCGCCGCGAGCAAGGGCTACCGGTTCCTGTGTGTGACGGACTCCCGTTGCAACCTGTCGACCAGACTCCTGATGGAGGCACTCGGCAGCGAGGTGCACATCGTGGCCGACCAGGACGAGAACGGCGGTTTCCTGGGCACCCGGATCGAGTACGTCCGCTCGCTGTGCGCGTCGGACGACCGGTACGTCTGGCTCAGCCAGTACACCAACGCGGGCAACTGGACGGCGCACTACCGTACGACCGCCCCGGAGATCGCCCGCCGGTTCCCCGAACTGGACGTCCTGTTCGTCGGCGCCGGCACCACCGGAACCCTCATGGGGTGCGCCCGCTACTTCCGCGAGTGGCACCGGCCGGTGCGGATCGTCGCCGTGGACGCGGCGGGCTCGGTGGCGTTCGGCGGCGAACCCGGCCGCCGGATGATCCCGGGCCTCGGTATGAGCATGCGCCCGCCGCTGCTCGACGAGTCCTTCGTCGACGAGGTGATCCGGGTGGAGGAGCCGGACACCATCCGGATGTGCCACCGCATGGCCCGGCACGGCTTCCTGTTCGGCGGCTCCACCGGGACCGTGGTCAGCGGCGCGACGGACTGGCTGTCCCGGCACGACGCCGGTGACCTCACCGCGGTGGCCATCGCACCGGACCTCGGCGAGCGCTACCTCGACACCATCTACCAGACCAACTGGCTCCAGGACCTGTACGGCGACCAGGTGCTCGCCACCGAGGACGGCAACCCGCTGCCCGTCACCGGGGACGACGACGAGGTGCTCGACGTCAGGGACACCGCACCGTCGAAGCCGCTGCCCCGGGAGCCCAAGTCGGCCTCCCGCGCACCGGCCCGCCGGCGCAGCAGCACCTGACGGCAGGCCGGCAGGCCACGCCGAAGCGCAGCCCCTCGGAGTTGCCCGCGCGGCAGCACCCGGGGGGCCGCGGCGTGCCCGCGCTCAGTAGCGCACCGGGAGGGCGAGCAGCCCGCGGGTGCGCATCGACGGCCGCCATTCCAACCGGTCCGCCGGCACGTCGAGTTCCAGCCGGGGGAAGCGTCCGAGCAGCGCGCCGAGGGCGATCTCGGTCTCCAGCCGGGCGAGCGGTGCGCCGAGGCAGTAGTGGATGCCGTGGCCGAGGGCCAGATGCCCGGTGGCGTCGCGGCCGAGGTCGAGCCGGTCCGGGTCGGGGAAGCGGCGCGGGTCGCGGTGGGCCGCGGCCAGCGACAGCAGCACCGTCTGGCCCGCCGGGACGGTGACCCCGCCGATGGTGACGTCCTCGGTCGGGAAGCGGCGGATGGCGAGCGGCGCGGGCCCGTCGAAGCGGGCCAGCTCCTCCACGGCCGGTCCCAGCCGGTCCGGGTCCGCGCGCAGCGCGGCCGCCTGGGCCGGGTTCCGGAGCAGGGCCACAGTGGCGTTGCCGATGAGATGAACGGTGTTCTCGTACCCGGCGAACAGGATCAGGAAGGCGAGCGACATCAACTCGTCCTCGCTGAGCCGGTCCTCCCGGTCCGCCTCGTCCCGTACCGCGATCATCGCGGAGAGCAGGTCGTCGGCGGGTTCGGCACGCTTGCGGGCGAGCAGCCGGGCGAAGAAGGCCAGCAGCGCCCCGACGGCCTCCTTGGTCCGCTCGGGCCGCGCGGGGTCCGGGACGACGAGCGCGTCGGTCCAGGACCGGAAGTCCGGCCGGTCCTCCTCGGCCACGCCCAGCAGTTCGCAGATCACGGCGATGGGCAGCGGCGCCGCGTAGGCGGCGATCAGATCGGTACGGCCGAGGGGCGCCATGGCGTCGAGCAGCGCGTCGGCGGTCCGCCGGACCGGTTCGCGCAGCAGGGCGACACGGCGGGGCGTGAAAGCCCGGGACACCAGGCGCCGGACCCGGGTGTGGTCCGGCGGGTCCATGTTCAGCAGGTTGGCGTCGAGCGCGGGCGGCAGCGCGAGCCCGCGGTAGCCGCCGGGCTCGGCGTTGGCCTTGTCGAGGGAGAACCGCGGGTCGGCCAGGGCCTGCCGCACGTCCTCGTACCGGGTCACCAGCCAGGCCGGCAGCCCGTCGGTCCCGGCGATCCGGTGCACGGGCCCGGCCTCCCGCAGCGCGGCGTATCCGGCGTACGGGTCGGCGAGCAGCTCCGCGGGGTCAACGACGGCCGGGGCGGGGGGTGTTGTACGGGCGTCCATGCCTCAACCCTAGACAGCGCGGGCCGGGACCCGCACGCTCCCGATACCTCCCTGACCGTCGGCGCCCGACAGTCGATCGCCCGGTGGCCGAAACGCGTTCGGGAGCGCGGCGTTCGGCCATGGGCGGGCCGGGGGATCCGGTCGGCCCGCGGCCGGAAACAGCCGGTCAGCCGGAAGCCGGGGTGCCGGGAGCGGGGGCGTCGGCAGCCGGGGTGCCGTCGGGTGTGTCGGTGGAGTGCAGCAGCCGCAGGAACGCCTTGACGCCCGCGATGATCTCCTGGTTGTCGGTGAGACGGTTCACCGTGGACTCGAACTGCCTGCCGAGCGCCGCGATCCCGCGGTCCGCCTGCTCGGCCCGCTCGTACGTGCTCATGGCCAACGCGTCCACGGTCCGGCGCAGTTCGGCGAGGGCCCGGTACTGTTCCTCCGCCTTCTCCTCCAGGACCCGCGTTCCGGCCTCGGCACGGTTCAGCCGGGCGTGCAGCTCGACGACGTCGTCCCGCGGATACGTGACGTCCTTCAGAAGGGCGCCCAGGCGCCTGCGGAGCTGGCCGAAGTACGCGCCGGCCGGCCGGAAGAAGGTGCTCAGCAGGAAGAACGCGGCGAACCAGTACCCCGTGAACCCGCCCGTCGCCCAGGTCACCGCGACGACGACCGCCGCCGTCAGGACGTGCCCCGCGACCGCCGCCCGGAGCATCGCGCGGGCGATACGCGCGGCCTCGGCGTCCCGGACCGCCGGGACCTGGATGCCCTTCTCCCGGCTGACCGCGATCTCGGCGAGCACCGCATGCGCGCGGAAGTACAGGTTCCAGGGCAGGGTGAGCAGGAGCAGCAGCCACAGCAGGCTCAGCACCCCCGCCACCACGGCGAACACCACCGCGGGCGGTGCCCCCGCCACGTACACCAGGACCAGCGCGGCGGCCGCCGCCACGACGGCCGCCACCGCTCCCAGAAATCTGCCCATGCCCCGTCTCCCCCCGGTCTGCGGCCGCACGCCGACACGGCCCATCGTCCCTGCCGCGGCGCGGGGCGGCATGAGTAGTCGTACTCAGGGGACCGCGCGGCAGGCGGCCCCGGAAACGGTGGTCACGGCGGGCTGCTTGACGTCGACCGCTCTGTAGGTCGCCCCGGGGTTGTCGTGGCTGTCCGTGGTCACGGTCCTGAGGGTCGTGCAGGCGAATGGCTGCGCCCGGTCCCGGTGTCGTCGTCGAGTGCGGCGCGGATCCGGCCGAGCCACTCCGCGCCCAGTCGGCGCCCGTCGGGGAGTTGGTCGTCCCGGTCCCAGCGCCATGTCGTGATCATCGCCAGCACGAGGATCCGGCATGCGCGCAGCAGGCCCTGATCGACACCCCGATAGTGCTCGCCGACCTCCTCGGGCGCATGGGCGAGGTCGAACTCGACGGGGCCACGGCAACACGTCTCGAAGTCGATGAACAGGAGCCCGTTCTCCGTGGTGAGCAGGTTGCCCGGGTGCGGTTCGCCGTGCAGCAGCTGCTCGGTGCCGCCGTACCGGCCGACAGTCCCGCCGAGGCTGAACAGCGTGTCGTCGAGCAGGTCCCGGTCCGTGTCGGAGAGCGCCGGAGTGCGGTCGCGGTCCGCCAGGAGCCGCCGGGCCTGCGCGACCCGGTCGGTGAAGTGCGGCGTCGGGACGTCGAGTTCGCGCATGCCGGCGTGCAGCCGTCTGAGGGAGTCGGCGTAACGGGCCGGTGGGATCTCCCGACGCGGAGTGATGGGTTCGTAGTAGGTCCACAGGGTGACCTCGAAGCCGTCCCGCTCATGGACGCGTGGCTCTGTCCGGGGCTCCGGAGCGGCCACCGGACACCCGGTCCCGGCGAGCCGCCGGGCGAGCTCGACCTCGAACCGTGCGACCTGATGCCCGGCCGGTGCCACCCGGGCCAGGACATCACAGGGCAGCAGACGCAGAGTCAGCTTGTTGGAGTCGTGCAGGACGACCGCGTCGTCGACGGCCAGGCCGAGCGCCGAGGCGATCGACACGGCCGCCTCCACCGCACGCCGGACCTCCGGCACCTTCATCGTCGCCCGCCCCTTCCCGCCTCGCCGGTGCGCTCCGGGACACCCCGTACCGTACCGTGGCGGAGATCCGCGGCCCGATGCCGATCCTCGCCGCGAAGGGCGCCACGATCAAGGAGCAGGCCGGCCGGTGCGCGGCGACCGGTTCGGTCAGGGCCGCTCCCGGGGGCGGCGGCGAGCCGGGGGAAGGGGGACGGGGACCGAGCCGGGCACCACCGTGTTGGAGACGGTTCCGATGCCCTCGACGGTGAGGGCGACCGTGTCGCCGGGCCGGAGCGGCGCCGGGTCCTGTTCGCCTCGTCGGCCCCACAGCTCGGCGAGACAGCCGCCGTTGCCGCAGGTTCCGGAACCGAGGACGTCGCCGGGCCGGACGACGGTACCGCGCGAGGCATGGGCGACCATCTCCTCGAAGGTCCAACTCATGTTGGACAACAGGTCCTTGCCGACCACCTCGCCGTTCACCGAGGCGGTGAGCGCGAGGCGCAGAAAGCCGTCGGCGTCACGGTGCTCCTCCAGCTCGTCGGCGGTGACGAGCCAGGGGCCCAGGGTGGTGGCGGTGTCCTTGCCCTTGCACGGGCCGAGGCCGACCCTCATCTCGGCGGACTGCAGGTCGCGGGCGGACCAGTCGTTGAGGACGGTGTAGCCGACGATGTGGTCGCGGGCCTGCTCCGGAGTCAGGTCGCGCCCCTCCTGCCCGACCACGGCGGCGACTTCGAGCTCGAAGTCCAGGAGGCGCGAGCCCGGCGGCACGGGGATGTCGTCGTACGGGCCGTACACCGCATAGGGGTTGGTGAAGTAGAACGTCGGGGCCGCGTACCACTGCTCCGGCACACCGGCGGCCCCGTCCACCGATCGCCGGACCCCCTCGACGTGTTCCTCGAAGGTGACGAAGTCCCGCACGGTGGGCGGCTGGAGCGGCGGCAGCAGGCGTACGTCGCGGACGTGGGGGCCGGCCGGGGCGCCGAGGGCGGCGGAGCCCGCGTCCAGCAGTCCGGGCAGGCCGCAGCCCCCGGCGAGCAGTCCGGTCAGCGAGCCGACACCGGGCAGGGGGTGCAGAGTGCCGTCCTCGTCGACGGCCGCCACCTGGCGCCGGTCGCGGTACTCGTACGTGGCGAAACGCATGGGGGAGTCCCTCTCCGGAGGCGGATCAGACCGGCGGGGCGACGAAACAGCCGCGGTCGGGGTCGTTGAAGGACTCCTTGGCGACCAGTTCGTTCATCGGGTTGGCGGTGCCCCACTGGTCGGTGACCTCGGGCTGCGAGAAGTCGTAGACGTGCGGGTGCCAGGTGTCCTCGTCCAGCTGCTCCAGCTCCGTCGTGTACTCGACGGTGTTGCCGTGCGGGTCCAGGAAGTAGGTGAAGGTGTTGTCGCCCGCCAGGTGCCGGCCCGGACCCCAGACCTTCTGGAAGCCCGCCCGCATCACCCGGCCGGAGCCGCGCAGGTACTCGTCCAGGCCACGCATCTCGAAGGAGACGTGGTGCAGCGAGGTGTGCGGACCCTTGGCGATGGCCATCGAGTGGTGCTGGTTGCTGATCCGCATGAAGTGCATGACGTCGCCGACGTACGGCGAGCTGAGCGTGTCGGAGTGCCGGAAGCCGAGGTGGGTCTCGTACCAGGCGCGGGTCCGGTCCAGGTCGGGGGAGTTGAGGACGACGTGCGACAGCTTGACCGGGATCGACTCCTTCTCCTCGATCCTGCGGTGCCGGCGAACCGCCACGTCGGCCGAGACCTCGACGGTGCGGCCGTCCACGTCGAAGAAGCGGAAGCCGTGACCGCCGCCGGGCGTGTCCACCTTGCCCGGCTCGGAGAGCAACGTGACTCCACCGGCGAGGAGTTGCTCGGCCAGAATGTCGACGTCGGCGGCCGAGGCGGCGCCGTAGGAGACCAGGTCGAGGCGCTTCTCGTCCGCCTTGCGCAGCCGCACGACGTACTGCTCGGGGCTGCCCTCGGCGGTCAGGAAGGAGATCCCGGAGTCCTCGGCGACCTTGGTCAGGCCCCAGACGCCGGCGTAGAAGTCGAGTTGCCTGTCGTAGTCGGGCACGGCGAGGTCGACGTGCCGGAGGTGGGTGAGCAGGCGCATGAGGTCAGTCCTTCCGGAGGAGAGCGGCGGCGTTGCCGCCTCGTACGGCCTGGAGGTCGGGGCCGGACAGGCCGGCGGCGCGCAACGCGGCCAGCGGGTCGTCGGTGCCCATGTCGAAGGGGAAGTCGGAGCCGAGCAGCACCCGGTCGGCGCCCGCGACGCGGATCAGCTCCCGCAGCACGCCGGGGTCGTGGACGAGGGAGTCGAAGTACAGCTGCCGTACATAGCTGCTGGGCCGCCGGGCGCAGCCGTGCGCGTCGGGGCGGGCCCGCCAGGCGTGGTCGGAGCGGCCGAGGTGGGTGGGGAGATAGCCGCCGCCGTGCGCCGCGATCAGCCTCAGGCCCGGATGGCGGTCCAGGACACCGGAGAAGACCAGGTGGGAGAGGGCGACGGCGTTCTCGGTGGGCTGGCCCACGGTGTTGGACAGGTACCACTGGTCCAGCCGCTCGTCGAGGGTGCAGCCGAACGGGTGCAGGAAGAGCAGGGCTCCCGTCTCCTGTGCCCGGGACCAGAGAGGCTCGTACGCCGGGTCCGACAGTTCGCGGCCGGGCGCGTGCGAGGAGATCTCCACGCCCCTGAGCCCCGACTCCAGCGCGTGGTCGAGCAACTCGGCAGCCAGGTCCGGCTGGTGGAGCGGGACCAGGCCCAGACCGTGCAGCCGGTCGGGAGCCTTCGCACAGTGCGCGGCGGTGCCCTCGTTGGCCAACCGGCAGACCCTGGTCGCCAGTTGCGGATCCGTCCAGTAGTGGTAGTGCGACGGGGACGGGCTGACCAGCTGGATGTCCACGCCTTGCGCGTCCATGGCGGCCAGCCGTACGGCGACGTCGGTCAGTTCGGGGATGCGCTTGCCGACCATCGGGCCGTTCACGGCCAGCGCCGCCGGGCCGTTGCGGCGGGCGTCGAGGGCGCGGGCCTCGGCGAGGCCGGGGTGACCGGCGACCGCCTCCTCGACCTCCGGGAGCAGCAGATGGGCGTGGACGTCGATGGTCGGGGCGGCGGACCCGGTGCCGTTCACGGGCGCTCCCTGAGGAGGCTCATGGTGCGGCCGACCAGCCCGGCCATGTCGGCATCCCGCACCCCGTCCAGCTGCCAGCGGCCGATCTGCAGGGACGCCTCGACGACGGTGCGGACCCGGGGGATGCGGCGGTCGTAGTAGGCCTGGAACAGTTCGTCGTCCCAGTCCCGTCCGGCGCTGAGCAGTTCGGCGAGGACGAGGGCGTCCTCCAGGGACATCGCCGCGCCCTGGGCCAGGGTGGGCGGGCAGCAGTGGGCGGCGTCGCCGACGAGCACGACCCGGCCGCGGTGCCAGGACCCCTCGACCAACAGATGGTGGAACCAGGTGTAGTTGACCTTCTTCGGGTCCGTGATGTGCTCCGTGATCTCCGGCCAGGCGCCGCCGTAGCCCTGCGCCAGACGGCGCATCTCGTCGGCGTACGCGGCGGGGTCGACGGACGCGCGGTCGCGGCACGCCTCGACGACGTAGGCGTAGAGGGTGTCCGCACCGGTGGGGCAGTAGCCCGCGATGAAGGCGGGGCCGCCGTAGGCGAGGTCGGTGCGGATCACGCTCGCCGGCCGCGGGGCCGCGACGCGCCAGATGGCCATGCCCGTGGGCTCCGGCCTGTCCGTGATCCCGATCGCGGCACGGGTGGCGGAGTTGAGTCCGTCGGCGGCGATCACCAGGTCGTAGCGGCCGGTCGTACCGTCGCTGAAGCGCACCGAGACACCGTCGGCGTCCTGGTCCAGGGAGTCGGCGGTGGTACCCAGACGCACACCGGCGCCGGAGGCCCGGACGGCGTCGATGAGGATCTGCTGCAACCGGGGCCGCTGCATGCCGAGGGTGGCAGGCAGGTCATCGCCGCCGGTCCGGAGATCCTCGGCGACGAACAGGACGGTGCCGTCCGGGGCCGTCACACCGAGCGAGCCGAAGGCGTGTCCGGAGGCCTCCAGCCGCTCCCAGACGCCCAGTTCGCGCAGGACGCGCAGGGCGTTGCCCTGGAGGGTGATGCCGGAGCCGGTGGTGGAGTTCCAGTCGGGTCGGGCCTCGATCAGGTCGACGGCGATCCCGGCGCGGCGCAGCAGGACGGTGACGGCGTTGCCGGCGGCGCCCCCGCCGACGACCAGGACGAGGGGGTTCACCCCAGCCGGAGACTGGGCAGGGGTGCGGCTGTCAGCCATGTCGGGGATACCTCCCGGGTCGGGCCGCGCGACTTCGGGCGGCTGTGGTGCGGCCCGCCGCTGGGAGCGCGGGCCAGGAGCAGGGGCGTCGGTGCGGGCCGGATGGACGCCGAAGGCGGGTGCGAGGCCTGAACGGACGGTCGGCGCGGGCTACTTGACGGCGATGGGGTTGACCGGGGAGCCGACGGCGCCGGTGATCGGGAGGGGAGCGGCGGTGAGCCAGAAGTCGTATCCGCCGTCGGCCGCGCAGTCGGCGGCGAGGGCGTCGAGGTCCCACATCTCACCGATGAGCAGGCCCATGTTCGGGATGGCGACCTGGTGCAGCGGCTGGAAGGCGTGCTCGAACTCGTTGGGCCGCACCTCGAAACCCCAGGTGTCGGTGGCGATCGCGGCGATCTCGGTGCGGTGCAGCCAGCCGGCCGTGGTGAAGGACAGGCCGGGCGAGTCACCGCCGGCGTAGTCGCCCCAGCCCGCACGCCGGGCCCGGGCCAGCCGGCCGGTGCGGACGAGGACGATGTCCCCGCGGCCGACGGCCACCCGGTGGGCCTCGGCGGTCGCCGTCAGGTGCTCCTCGGTGATGGCGAAGCCGTCGGGCAACTCCCCTTCGGTGCCGATCACTTCGCCCACGTCGAGCAGCACGCCGCGCCCCGCGACGTACGGCGCCATGTGCTCGATGCCGGTGACGAGATCGCCGTCGGAGGTGACGACCCGCTCGGCCGCCCGTCCGTTCCAGGCCTTGCCGTGGTCGAAGATGTGCCCGAGCCCGTCCCACTGGGTGGAGCACTGCAACGGCATGGCGATCACGTCGTCGGCGCCGCCGATGCCGTGCGGGAAGCCCTGGTTGCCGAGAGCCGCGTCGGTACCGGTGTCCAGCATGGTGTGCACCGGGTTGGTACGCCGTCGCCAGCCCTTCTGCGGGCCGTTCATGTCGAAGCGCTGCGAGAGCGAGAAGCTGACGCCCCGGCGGACCAGTGCGGCCCCCTCGCGCCGCTTGGCCCCGTCCAGGAAGTTGAGGGTGCCGAGCACGTCGTCCTCGCCCCAACGCCCCCAGTTGGAGAACGCCTTGGCGGCCTCGGCGATCGCGCCCTCGGGATCCTGCCGGTTCACGGCGTCTCCTTCACACAGCGGGTGCGCTGTACGCCCAGACCGGTGATGGTCCCCGCCATGACGTCACCGTCCCGCAGCAGCCGTCCCCAGTGCATCCCGTTGCCCGCCGGGCTGCCGGTCAACAGCAGGTCGCCCGGCAGGAGCCGAGCGCTCGCGGAGGCGTACGACACCAGCCGGGCGACGTCGAAGAGCATGTCCTTGGTGGACTCGTCCTGCATGGTCTCGCCGTTGAGCGTGAGGGTGACCCGCAGGTCGCCGGGGTCCGCGATCGACCCGGCCGGGACGAGCCACGGGCCGAGCGGGGTGAAGCCGGGGGCGTTCTTGCTGCGCAGCCAGTCGGTGCCGATGGCCTTCATGTCCCGGCGGAAGACGCCGGCCCGGTCGGTGAGGTCGTTGGCGATCGTGTACCCGGCGACGTACGACAGGGCCTCCTCGACGGACACCCGGTACGCAGGCCTGCCGATCACCGCGGCCAACTCCAGTTCCCAGTCGGGCTGCCGGGCCCACGCTGGCAGGACGACATCGTCGTACGGGCCGGTGATCGCGCTGGGCAGCCCGATGAACACGTAGGGCATGTCCTCGGCGGCCCGGCGGTCCATCATCGCGGCGGCCTCGGCACGCGCCTGCGCCACCGTGCGCGGGTCGTCGGGGGAGCGGTGGGCGACCTCCAGGTCGATCACGTGCTGCCGGTAGTTCGCGCCGGACTGGAAGACCTGGCGCGGCTCGACCGGGGCGTGCACCCGCAGGCCGTCGAGGGGCTGCCAGGCGAGGCCGTCGTCGGCCGCGAGGGCGTGCAGGACGGGGAGGGTCTCCTCCCAGCGCTCCAGCACGTCGCGCACCCCGGACGGCGCCCAGTCCAGGGCGCTGCCCAGGTCGAGGACGCGCTCCCGCGCCAGGAGACCGGGGAACGGATCCCCGTCCGGAGCGGAGAACGTGCCGAGCGCGAACGGGCCGACAGGTTGCGCGAGTGTTGCCATCAGATGTCCTTCTGCTGGGATGCGGTCTACTCTGGCCGTGATCCACGAATCACGGAAATCAATCCTGTGGATGTGCCCGATCCATGGTGTGGATGGCACCTGCTCGCATAGGCGGTCCCTGGTGAACCTGTCCCGACTCGACCTCAATCTGGTCCTGGCCCTGCGCGCGCTGCTGGAGGAGCGCAACGTCACCCGGGCCGGCGAGCGGGTCGGGCTGAGCCAGCCCGCGATGAGCGCGGCGCTGGCCCGGCTGCGCCGCCACTTCGACGACGACCTGCTCGCCCGCACCGGCAACGCCTACGAACTGACCCCGCTCGGCGCCGCCCTGCGCGAGCGCAGCGCCACCGCGTGCGATCTGCTGGAGCGTGTCTTCGCCAGCCAGGCCGACTTCGACCCGGCCACGGAGAGCCGTGAGTTCACCCTGCTCGCCTCCGACTACGGGGCGGCCGTGTTCGGTGCCGAGCTCGCCCGCGCCCTGCACCGGGAGGCGCCCGGCATCCGGCTCGCCTTCCAGCACTCGACGCCCGCCGCGGTGGAGAACACCGCCACCGTGCTGAGCACCGTCGACGGTCTGCTGCTGCCGCACGGCATCATCGACGGCTTCCCCGCCGTCGACCTGCACCGGGACCGCTGGCTCTGCATGGTCGCCGACGACCACCCGGACGTCGGCGACGAACTCACCCTCGACCAGCTGGCCCGTCTGCCGTGGGCCGTCTACCAGCGTCCCTACGACGCCCCGGCCGCCCGCCAGCTCAGCATGATCGGCATCAGCCCGCGGGTGGAGGTCTCCGTGCAGACCTTCCAACTGCTGCCCCACATGGTCGAGGGCACCCGCCGGGTCGCGATGATCCAGGAGCGCCTGGCCCGCAAGGCGGTGCGGTCGGCCGCGGTACGTGTCCTGCCCTGCCCCTTCGAGGCCGTACCCGTGCAGGAGGCGATGTGGTGGCACCCCGTGCACACCCAGGACGCGGCCCACATCTGGTTCCGCCGGAAGGCCGCCGAAGTGGGCGCGACGCTGATGGCCTGAACGCCCCTAGGCGCGCCGCCCCGCCGTGCTCCGGGACGCCCACAACCCGGCCGCGACGAGCGCCGCGAGCAGCCCCAGCACTCCCACCGCACCGGCCAGACCGCCGACCGCGGACTCCCCGGCGAGGAGCACCAGCGGACAGACGAACTCGCCGCCGAAGAAGGCCGCCGTCCACAGCCCCGTGCCGCGGCCGCGGTCCTCGAACGCCAGCCGGGACATCGCGCCGGTGAGCAGGGCGGGCAACAGCATGCCGGTGCCCACGCAGTTGACGACCGCCCCGACGACGAGCAGCGGGGCGTTCCCGGCGAGGGACATCATCGCGAAGCCGACGGCACAGAGCGCGAGGATCGCGGGCAGCATCGGTTCGGGGGCACGCCCGAGCCGTGCGAAGGCGACCGCTCCGCCCACGGTCGCGGCACTGGCGATCGCGGTGGCCAGTCCGATCACACCGGAGTTCTCCACCCCGAGGCCGTCGAGCAGGTACGACATCTCGACCGGGACGGTGTAGAAGACCATCGCGCCGAAGAAGGTGAGAGCACAGACACCCGCCAACTGCCTTACCGGAAAGGGCCGTCGAGTCCCGGTGGGAGCCTGGCTCCCCGCGGTGGCGGCGCCCGTACCGCCGGCCGCCGTGGCCGTGCCTGCCGCCGGGCCGGGCAGGGCGACGGCCATCAGCGGGGCGAGCACCAGGCTCACGGCGTACACCCAGAAGGGAACGCGCCAGCCCGCCGATCCCGCGGCGCCGCCGAGCACGAAGAAGACGGTGGCGGACGCGGAGGCGCACATGGTCTGGAGGGCGAGGTACCGCACCCTCTGCCGGCCGGCGTAGTAGTCCCCGATCAGCGTGGTGCAGCAGGTCATGATCGCGGCCTCGGCGACCCCGACCAGGGCCCGGCTGGCGATGATCGCGCCCAGTGAGTCGAGCCAGAGCGGGGCGGTGCCGAACGCGGCGTAGAGCAGGGTCGCCACGATCAGCAGGCGCTTGCGGCCCAGCCGGTCCACGATCACCCCGGCGAACGGGGCCAGCAGTGCGAGTGCCAGCGCCGGGACGGTCAGCGCGAGGGGCACCAGCGCCTTGGCGCCGGGAACGGACGCGAAGTGGTCCTGCATCCTCGGCAGCACCGGGGCGATGAGCACCGCGCCCAGGATCGGCAGACAGCTGCCCGCCATCAACAGGGTGACGCGCAGCAGGTGGGCCGGGCCGGAGACGACCACGGGGGACGGGGCGGTGTCGTCGACCTCGGCGGGGGACGGCGACGGAGGGGATCCGGGCATGGCGACTCCAGGGGACGGTGTACGGGAGCGGGGCATGCCTGTCACGGGCGCCTGCGGCGCACGGCATGCCGGCCGGGGCCGCACACCGGCGGCTGGTCCGGACAGCGGCGTGCGGGTAGGCACGACTATGGGGGCGCCGGGCACCCCGCCGCCATCCACCACACGATCCGGATCCGCTATCCCGCTCATCCACACCATGGATGACCTGGCCCCGCACCCGCGGGGCCCATGGGTCGTCCGGGCCGGGTCCCCGGCGCGGGGTCACCGCCTCGCAGCCGCCAGGTACTCGCCGATCTTCTCCCGCATGAAGAGGGAGGACTCCCTGGCCTTCTCCTCCCACGCGAACACGCAGGCGGTGAGGGTGCCGTCGAAGCCGTTCGCGTGCAGTGCGCGGAAGAGCTCGTCGAAGTCGACCTCGCCCTCGCCCATGTTCAGGTGCTGGTGGATACGGGCCTGGGTGCCGGGCGGGTTGAGGATGTAGCGGTTGCCGGAGGACGCGGTGTGGTCGAGGGCGTCGGCGAGGTGGACGTGGGTGAGGAGGTCGCCCGCGTGCGCGATGATGCCGGGGGCGTCGTCGCCGATGTGGAAGGTGTGCGGGGCGCAGTAGAGGAAGCTGACGTCGGGGTGGTTGATGCCCCGGATCAGGTTGACGGCGTCGTAGCCGTTCTCGACGAAGTCGTCGGGGTGGGGCTCCAGGGCGAGCTTGATGCCCTCGCGCTCGAACAGCGGGAGGAGTTCGTCGAGGGACTTCCAGAACTGGGCCTCGCTGCGATCGGCGTCCTCCGGCCGGCCGTTGAACTCCGAGATCATGCTGGTGACCCCGAGGTCGGCGGCGATCCGGATCGAGCGCTTCCAGTACCGTACGGCCGCCTGCCGGGCGTCCTCGTCCGGCCCTGACCAGCGGAACAGCGGCAGCAGGGAGGAGATGCCGACCCCGGCGGCCGCCAGCGACCTGCGGAACTTCGCGACCGTGGCGTCGTCGACGCGCGGATGGCGGAAGAACGGGATGAAGTCCTCGCGCGGCGACAGCTCGATCCACTCGTAGCCCAGCTCCGCCACCACGGCGGGCAGTTCGAGCAGCGGCACGTGGCGGATCATGTACGGGTCGAGGGCGATCTTCATGGCGGGTGGGTGCTCCTTGGCGTTCGAGGTCTGCGTGGGTCCGGACGAGGTCGCCGGAGCCCCTTCTTTCCCGGGGCGGCGGACGTCGCCGCCCCGGGGCGAGGTGTCCGAAGGTGTCGATGTGGCTGGGTTCGCGGGTGCCGGCGACGACGGCGTCGGGTCGGCCGAAGCGCCCGGTGCCGGCGGCCACGCGCACGCGAGTGCACCCGTGGCCGTCACGTCGGCGGCCGGTGTCCGGACGCGCTCGGCGTCGCAGCCGGCCACGGTTTCCCGCAGCGCCTGCGGACGGCGGCCGGGGACCGGCACGCCCGCTCCCGGTTTTGGGTACGCGCGCGGTCGCCCGGCCGCCCAGGCGGTCACGCCCGCAGACTCTCCTGGAGCGCGGCGTCGGCGGCCTTGAGGACCCCGGCGGCGACGGCGACGCCCTCGACGCGGCCGAGTTCGGTGTCCTCGTGCTCGATGTTGACCAGCATGTCCGGGTCGACCTCGTGCAGGGCGCGCAGGAACTCGGTCCAGTACCCGACGTCGTGGCCCTTGCCGAGCGCGACGAAGTCCCAGGCGGAGTTCTTCGGCCACTCGTTGGCCCATTCGTCGCCGCCGAGGTTGGTGCGCGGCTCCTCGGGCGACAGACGGCGGAAGCTGTTGTCGAGGACGCCGTTGAGGGCGGCGTGTTCGGGGTTGACGCGGACGTCCTTGGCGGCGGCGTGGAAGACGAGTGCGCCGAGGTGGCGCACGACCGCGACGGGGTCCATCTGCTGCCAGAACAGGTGGGAGGCGTCCAGTTCGACGCCGACGTGGGTGGCGCCGGTGAGGTCGATGAGCCGGTGGATGTCGGCGGAGTTGAAGACGACGTTCTGCGGGTGCAGTTCGAGGGCCACCTTGACGTCGTGGTCGGCGGCGAGGCGGTCGGTCTCGCGCCAGAAGTCGGCGGCGATCTTCCACTGGTGGTCCAGGACGTCGAGGGCGGCGGAGTTCCACGCGTTGACGATCCAGTTGGGGCGGGTGGCGCCCGCCTCGCCGCCGGGCAGGCCGGACATGGTGACCAGGCGGTGCTGGCCGAGGCGTTCGGCGAGGCGGATGGAGCGGCGGATGTCCTCGGCGTGCTTCTCTCCGATGGCCGGGTTCGGGTGCAGCGGGTTGCCGTTGGCGTTGAGGCCGGCGATGGCGACGCCGGTGCCCTCGAAGAGGCCGAGGAAGTCGTCGCGGGCGGTGTCGCTGACCAGGATGTCGTCGAGGGCCGGTACGTGCACGGCCGGGAGGAAGCCGCCGGTGTTGATCTCGATGCCGGTCAGACCGAGATCGGCGATGACCTTGATCGCCTCGGGCAGTGGCCGGTCGTGCAGGATCGCGTTGTAGAGGCCCAGCTTCATCGTGTGTTTCCTCGGTCCTTCTCGGGGTGGCGGTGCGGGTGCCTTCAGGGGGCGGGTGAGGCCAGGGGCTCGGGCTACTGGACGGTGACGGCCTTGCCGCCCGCGTCGGCGGAGGCGACGATCGCGTCGATGACGCGCAGGTTGTGCAGCCCGTCGGCGAGGGTGGGGCAGGACGGCAGCCGGTCCAGGCCGGCGATCTGCTCCAGGAAGGCGCGGGCCTGCCAGACGAAGAACTCGTGCTGGCCGTGGCCGACGCTGGGGAAGTCCATGGGCAGGCCGCCGGCGACGTAGGGGTGGCCGGGGCCGACCACCACCCGCCGGTAGCCGTCCACCGGGTCGGCGGCGGCGGAGTCGGCGATGGTGAACTCGGCCGGACGCGACAGCTCGAAGGTCGCCGCGCCGCCCTTGGTGAACACCTCGAAGCCCAGGGAGTTGGCCAGGCCCCGGGCGATGCGCGAGACGGAGAAGGTGCCGACTGCACCGGACGCGAAGGCCGCGGTGAAGGTGGCGATGTCGTCGTTCCCGACCCGTTCGCGTTCCTGGCCCACCGCCACGTCGGCCGAGTGTCCGACCGCGGTGCCCAGCGGTACGGGACGGTCGGGCACCTGGGTGGAGAGCACGGCGCCCTGC
The DNA here is from genome assembly GCF_014645815.1 of Streptomyces fuscichromogenes. Lineage (GTDB taxonomy): Bacteria > Actinomycetota > Actinomycetes > Streptomycetales > Streptomycetaceae > Streptomyces > Streptomyces fuscichromogenes. The sequence goes on from NZ_BMML01000025.1 coordinate 84,444, forward strand.
ACGCTCTGCACCGGGCCGCAGAAGTATTCGCCGAGGTCGATGAGGTGACTGCCGATGTCGGAGAGCGCGCCGGAGCCGAGCGGTCCCCGGTAGCGCCAGCTGATGGGCGCGTCGGGGTTGTGGCCGTAGTCGCACCAGTAGTGCCCGTTGAAGTGCTGCACCGCCCCGAGCGAGCCGTCCAGCACCTGCTGCCGTACGGCGTTGATCGCGGGGGAGCGGCGGAAGGTGAAGCCGGTGGCCGCGACCAGGCCGGTGCCCTCGGCCGCGTCCACCATGGCCTGCGCGTCGGCCACCGACGGGGCGAGCGGCTTCTCGCACAGCACGTGCTTGCCGGCCGCCAGCAGCGCCTCGACGATCTCGCGGTGCAGGTGGTTGGCGACCACGACGCTGACCGCGTCGATGTCGTCGGCCTCGGCGATCGCCCGCCAGTCGGTCACGGCCCGCTCGAAGCCGTAACGGCGGGCCGCGTCCTGTGCGAACGGCTCGTGCGCGTCGGCGACGGCGACCAGCCGCACCTCGGGCAGCCCGGCACCGTACAGCGTGGCGGCCTGCCGGTACCCGTTGAGGTGGGCCCGGCCCGCCATTCCGGCTCCGACAACCGCGACCCCGATCGGCCGTGTGCTCATCGTGCTTCCTCTCCGGCGCGACGGCGCGCCGTGACTGGGGGGTGGGGACCTGACGTCGTGGGATCTCGGGCTCCGTTGCGGGCCCGGATCGACCAAGACCTTTCTTAAAGCGTTTTAATTGCTGGTACTATCGGCGGCGTCACGAGCAGATGTCAAGGGTGTTGCCGCAAAATCGCAGGAGGTCGCGTGGACGGGCGCGGCCCTGCTGCTCCGGTGGGCGGCAACGGTGCGGCGCCGCGGCTCCGGCTGGGGGACGTCGCCGCCCGCGTCGGTCTCTCGACGGCCTCGGTGTCCCTGGTGCTGCGGGGCGCGCCCGGCCCCGGCGAGCGCACCCGGCAGCGGGTCCTGAAGGCGGCCGCCGGGCTCAGTTACCGCCCCGACCGCACCGCCGGCGCCCTCGCCGACAGGCGGGCCGGCTGCTCGGCGTCATGGTCGATGTGCACAGCCCCTTCCGCGCCGAGCTGTTCGAGCCCTTCCGTGCCGAGCTGGTCGAGCATCTGCACGCCGCCGCCGAGGAGGTCGGGTACGACCTCGTCCTGAGCGCCCTGACCAGGACCCGGGACGAGAACACGGCCGTCGAGACGCTGCTGGCGTTCCGCTGCGAGGCGCTGATCCTGCTCGGCCCGGTCGCCCCCGCCGCCACCCTCGCCGGCCTCGACCGCAGGGCACCGGTCGTCTCGGTGGGCCGCCGACTCGCCGGGGCCGGTCTCGACGTCGTGCGCAGCGCGGACGACGTCGGTGTCGGCCGGGTCGTCGACCACCTGCTGGGCCTCGGTCATCGTGCGATCGCCCACGTCGGCGGCGGCAAGGGCGTCATCACCATCGACCGCCGCCGCGGCCACCGCGCCGCCATGCGCCGCCGCGGTCCCGGCGGGTGGATCAGGATCCTCCGCGGGGACCGCACCGAGGAGGCCGGCACCACGCTGGCCCTGGGTGTGGGTGCGGTCGTCGGGGGCCGGAGTGCGTGGCGAATACAGCTTTTCCCGGGCGGATAACGGGACGGTGTGCATGTCTGAACAAACCCTTGACACGTATCCGAAACACAAGCATGCTCTGGCCACCGCTTAAAGCGATTTAAACATCGCGGATCCGCCACCCGTCACCCAGCCCGGCGTCGCCGTGAAGCGGTGCCGGGGCACCCCCGCGACGAGCCGTTCCACCGACCGCCGGCACCTCCGGGCCCGACCCGGCGAAACGTCCGGTACCGCGAACGCGCCGGGCTTCCCCGGGCCCGCGTGCGACCCGCTTCGCACACCAGCACACCCCGAGCCATGCCCGGCCCCGCTCACGCACCGCCCGGCACCACACGAAGGAGCACCCCAGCACATGGAACGCACGCAGACCTGGCGGCCCGCCGGCCGCCGTCTCTCCAGAAGTGGTCTGACCGCGGTGGGCCTGCTCGCCCTGGCGGCCACCGCGCTCACCGGGTGCGCCAGCGGCAAGGCCACCGGCGACGACACGGGCCAGGCGACGGCGTCCGCCGGCGGATCGACGTCGAGTACGACGACCGGTGGCAAGGTCTCCATCGTCGTCATCGGCGGCAAGGCCGACGACCCGTTCTGGTCCACCATCAAGCGCGGCGGCGAGGACGCGGCGAAGCTGGTGAAGGCGAACGGCGGCACGGTGACCTTCCTGGGCCCGCAGAACTACGACAACCTCGGCCCGGACGCGGCCAAGCTGACCCAGACCGCGCTCTCCCAGAACCCCTCGGCCATCGTGGTGCCGGACTGGGTGCCCGACAGCCAGAACGCGGCGATCAAGCAGGCCGTGGCCAAGGGCGTCAAGGTGTTCATCTACAACTCGGGCGGCGTCGAGCAGGCCGACAGGACCGGCGGCATCAAGTACATCGGCTCGGACGACTACCAGGCCGGCAAGGCCGGCGGCGTCAAGTTCGCCGAGTCCGGCGCCAAGAACATCCTGTGCGTCAACACCGTGCCTGGCGCGGCCAATTCGGAGGCCCGCTGCAAGGGCATCGCCGACGGCGCCAAGAGCAAGGGTGCCAAGTCCAAGCAACTGGCCCTGCCGTCCTCCAACTTCGGCAACCCCTCCGCCGTCACCCAGGCGATCAAGGGTGCGCTGCTGAAGGACGGCAGCGTCGACGCCCTGGTGACGATCGGTGTCCAGGACGCGGACAGCGCGGCCTCGGCGATCGACCAGGCCAAGGCCGCCGCCAAGGTCAAGCTGGGCACCTTCGACCTCTCGCAGACCCAGCTGGAGCGCATCAAGGCGGGCAAGCAGCTCTTCGCCATCGACCAGCAGCCCTACCTCCAGGGCTTCTACGCGGTGTCGATCGCGAACCAGTACCTGTCCTACGGGGTGATCCCGCCGCAGAACCCGCTGCTGACCGGCCCGCTCCTGGTCACCGAGGACAACGTCGGCTCGGCGATCTCCGGCACCAAGGCCGGCGTCCGCTGACCCACCCACCGGTGCCGGGCCCGCCTCCCCGGGGCCCGGCACCCCTCCACCCGCTTCGCAGCACAACCGGATTCCAAAGGTGACTTCATTCCGATGACTACCTCACTTCCCCACACGACGGCCGAGAAAGAGACCGCCGTCGCCCCACCGAAGCAGTCCGAGAGCGTGCTGGGGCAGTTGCGGCACCGCCCCGAGGCGGGCGCGCTCATCGGAACGATCACCGTCTTCGTCTTCTTCGCGATCTTCGGAGGCGAGAAGTTCCTCGCCCCCGCCGGCGCGGCGAGCTGGCTGAACATCGCCGCGGAGCTCGGCATCATCGCCATCCCCGTCGGCCTGCTGATGATCGCCGGCGAACTCGACGTCTCCGTGGGCTCGGTGCTCGCCGGCAGCTCGATGACGCTGGCCATCGTCTCCGGGTACTGGGGCGCCCCCATGATCGTCGGCATCGTCCTCGCGCTCGGCCTGGGCCTGCTGGTCGGCCTTCTCAACGGGGTCCTCGTCACCCGCACCAACGTGCCCTCGCTGGTCATCACCCTGGCCACGCTCTCCGGCATGGCGGGCCTGACCCTCGGCCTGTCCCGTGTCACGACCGGCACCACCAGCGTCCCCGTCAGCCCGGACCCGCTGTCCAAGGCATTGTTCGGCACCCTGGTCGCGGGGCAGTTCGAGGTGGCGATCTTCTGGTGGCTGGGGCTGGCCGTGGTGGTGACGGTGCTGCTGCAGCTGATGAAGTACGGCAACTGGATCTTCGCGATCGGCGGCGACAAGGAGAGCGCGCGGGCCACCGGTATCCCGGTCGACAAGGTCAAGATCGCCCTCTACATGGCCAGCGGCTTCGGCGCCGCCCTGGTCGGCGTGATCCAGACGATCCTCTACAACGGCGCCCAGGTCGCCAACGGCCAGTCCTTCGTCTTCAACTCCATCATCGCCGTGGTCGTCGGCGGTGTCCTGCTGACCGGCGGCTACGGCTCCGTCTTCGGTATCGTCCTCGGCACGCTGACGTTCGCCATCGTCAACCAGGGCATCTACTACACCGGCTGGAACTCCGACTGGGCCAGCCTGATCCTCGGCATCCTCATCCTCGCCGCGGTGCTGATGAACAACACGTTCCGCCGGCTCGCCCTGTCCTACAAGCCCCGCACCGCGAAGAAGGCCTGACGATGACCACCCCCCTTCTGCGCCTGACCGACGTCAACAAGTCGTTCCTCGGCACCCACGCGCTCACGGACATCTCCCTGGAGGTCGAGGCCGGCAAGGTGCTGTGTCTGTTGGGCGACAACGGCGCCGGCAAGTCCACCCTGATCAAGATCCTCTCGGGGTTCCACAAGCCCACCACCGGGACCATCGAACTCGACGGCAGGCCGGTCGAGTTCGACAGCCCGCGTGACGCCAGCGAACAAGGCATCGCGACGGTGCACCAGTTCGGCGGCACGTTCCCGCTGATGGGCGTCGGCCGCTGCTTCTTCGTCGGCGCCGAACCCACCAAGGGCTTCGGCCCGTTCAAGCTCTTCGACAAGAAGCTCGCGGGTGAGATCGCGGTCCGCGAGATGCAGTCCCTGGGCATCACCCGCGTCACCGACGGCAGCCGGCTCGTCGGCAGCCTCTCCGGCGGCGAGCGCCAGGCCCTCGCCATCGCCCGTGCCGTCTACTTCGGCGCCAACGTCCTCATCCTCGACGAGCCCACCGCGGCCCTCGGCGTCAAGGAGGCCGCCCACGTCCTGCGGATCGTCATGCAGGCCCGCGCGAAGGGCGTCGCGGTCATCCTCGTCACCCACAACGTGCGCCACGCCATGATGGTCGGCGACCACTTCGCCGTCCTCATCCGCGGCCAGAAGGCCGACGACTTCCGCAAGGGCGAACGCACCCGCGAGGAGATCACCGACCTCATGGCCGGCGGCGAGGCGATGGCCCACCTCGAAGCCGAACTCGCCCAGCTCCAGGCGGACGCCGACACCGAGGTATGAGCGCGTGAGCGGGTGCGGCACGGTTGCGTGGTCGCGGACCGTGCCGCACACCGCGTCCTCCTTCGACCGACGGGCAGGGGGCGAGTCCCTGCCCGTCGCGCTGTCGCGTGTGCCAGGCGTACCGGGCACCGGAGCCGAGGGCGGCCCTCACCCGGTGCGCCGGAAAAGACGGGCCGGGGCTTCATGTCCGTGGTGACGACAGCGCCCGACCGGCGGGCCCCTGACGTCGCGTCGGAGATGACGGTCGCGGCCTGGCCGCCCCAGGCGGACGGCCCCGTGGGCTCCTTGTCCGCCGCGACGTCGCCCGTCCACTGACGAGAACCGCGTGGGCCCGGCCGTCCCCGGCGGGCAGCACCAGCGAGAGCACGCTGATTGGAGTAGGCGAGGGATTCGAGAACGAGACGGTCGCGGCCGCAGAGCGCGCGGCCCGTCCGCAGCACCTGCACGAGGCTCACGCCGGCGGCCGGATGGCGTGTCACGGCGGTGCGCAGGACGTCGAACTCCTCGTCCGTATCCCTCGGCCGGGGGGCGACGGCGACCCGCACGTGGTCCGTCCCGGCCGGTGACCACCGGCTGCGGTCCAGGTCGACGCAGGAGAAGGGCGACTCCACGGTCCCGAAGTGTAATCTGGCGTCTCCTTGAGGAGAAGGGCGTTCGCTTCATGGAGAAGTCGGTTCTCGATCGATGGGCGGCCGGCGTCGAACCCTGCCTGGGCCCGCTGTCCGGGGTCGTGGACGACTTCACCCGGCTCACCGGTGTTCCGGTCGACCTGCCCGAGGTCCTGTTCCGCCGCGACCGGTCGGCCGCGTTCGACCTCCCGGGCAGGTCTCGGCGGGGGGCTCCTGCCACCTCATGGCCGCGGCGGACGGCTGGGTGGCGATCGACCTCGCCCGGCCGGACGGCGAGGCCGCCCTGCCCGCGCTGCTCGGGCTCCTCGACAGCGCGCCCGGCACCGCACTGCGCACCGCCGTACTGCGCTCGTCCGCCGTCCGGGCGGCCCGCGCCGCGCGGTCACCCGGCATCCCGGCGGCGGTGCACGCGGAGGCCGCGGACGGTCGCGGGCCGGTACGGGTGGAACGCCTCGGCGCGAGCTCCCCACGTGGCCCCGACGGGCTGCGGGTCGTCGACCTGTCCGCGCTGTGGGCCGGGCCGCTCTGCGCGCGGCAGCTGGGACTGGCCGGAGCACGGGTGGTGAAGGTGGAGAGCAGGCAACGGCCGGACGGGGCGCGTTCGGGGCATCCCGCCTTCTACGACTGGCTGCACGACGGCCACGAGAGTCTGGTGCTCGACTTCACGTCCGGTGCCCTGGCCGCCGCGGTCGCCGAGGCCGACGTGGTCATCGAGGCCTCCCGGCCCCGGGCCCTGCGGCGACTGGGCATACGCGCCGAGGAGTTCCTGGCCGCCCGCCCGGGCCGGGTGTGGGCCGGCAGCACCGGGTACGGGCGCGACGACGACCGGGTCGCGTTCGGCGACGACGCGGCCGTGGCCGGCGGCCTGACCGGCCTGGACGAGCACGGATCCCCGGTGTTCCTCGGCGACGCGCTCGCGGATCCGGTCACCGGACTGTACGCCGCCCACGCGGCCGTGCGTTCCCTGGCGCGCGGCGGCGGCGAGTTGCTGTGCGTGTCCATGGCCGCCTGCGCCAACGCCCTCGCGGCGAGCCGGACGGCGCCGTGCTGATCAGGGCGGTGGAGGTCGCGGGGCACGGCCCGGTGGACGTACGGGTCGGGGCCGACGGCCGGATCTCGGAGATCGGCCCCCGCCTCGCGGGCCCGGCGGACGTGCACGGCGGCGGCGGGGCGCTGCTGCCCGGGCTGCACGACCATCACGTCCACCTCACCGCGCTCGCGGCGGCGACCGCCTCCGTACCGGTCGGGCCCCGCGAGGTGCGGGGCCGCACCCAACTCGCGGCGGCGCTGCGCGCGGGGCCGGCGGGGGAGTGGGTGCGGGCCGTCGGCTACCACGAGAGCGTGGCCGGGGAGCTCGACCGGTGGGCGCTGGACGCGATCGTGCCCGACCGGCCGGTACGGGTGCAGCATCGCAGCGGGGTCATGTGGTTCCTCAACAGCCCGGCGCTTCGATCGGCCGGCCTGGACGACGGCGAGGACCAGGACGGCCGGCTCTGGCGAGCGGACGAGCGGCTGCGCCGCCTGGTCCCCCCGGTCCCGCTGGACCTGGCCGGCCTGGGGCGGCGCGCCGCACGGTACGGCGTCACGGGGTTCACCAACGCCGATCCGCGCCCGGCGCCCGGCCTCGCACGGACCCTTGCGGTGCTGCCCCAGCAGGTGGTCGTCATGGGAGCGCACGGGACCGCCCCGGTCAAGATCATGCTCGACGACCCGACTCTCCCCACGCCCGCCGGCCTCGCGGTCACCGTCGCCGGGGCGCGGCCCCGCCCGGTCGCCGTGCACTGCGTCACCCGGGTGCAGTTGCTGGTGACCCTGATCGCCCTGGAGCGGGCCGGACCGGTCGAGGGCGACCGCATCGAGCACGGAGCGGTGATCCCGGACGACGTTCTGCCGTGGCTGCGGCGGCTCGGCGTGACGGTGGTGACCCAGCCGCACTTCCCCGTCCTGCGGGGCCCCGAGTACGCCACCGACGTCGCTCCGGACGACCTGCCCCACCTCTACCGCTGCCGAAGCCTGGCCGAGGCCGGCATCCCGCTGGCGGCCGGCACCGACGCACCGTACGGTCCACCGGACCCGTGGGCCGTGATGCGGGCGGCGCTGACGCGGGACGACGGGGAGGCCGTCACGGCGGAGGCGGCCCTGCGGCTGTTCCTCGGCGCTCCCGAACATCCCTCCCGTACAAGGCGGTTGGCGGTCGGCGGCCCGGCCGACCTGTGCCTGCTGCACGTCCCGCTGCGCGAGGCGCTCGGCACCCTGTCCGCCGATCTCGTACGCGCCGCCTACGTGGCCGGACAGCCGATCACCCCCTGAACGCGTCCCGTCAGCGGGCGGTGCAGTCCGCGACGAGCCGGTCGAGGAACGTCATGAGCTTGGCGTTCGTCGTGCTCGATCAGGGCCTCGACGCACTCCGGGGCGAACTCCATGCGGCACTGGAAGCCGCAGACGTGGCGGCGGCACCGAGTGACTCACCGACCAGTTGAGCACCGAGGCAGATACCGATGACCGCCCTGTCCACCTCGACACAGGAGGAGATGAGGGCCCTCTCCGCGGCGGCGTCGAAGTGTGCGCGCTCCTCGATGATCATGGCTCACACCACCGGTGGCACGGCCGGGGCGCGTCAGCCGGGGCGGACCGGGAGGACGGCGGCGAAGCCCGCGTGCCCAGCGCCACCCAGAGGTTCAGCCCGTCCGGAGGAGAGCCGCCCGGCGACCTCGGCCTCGGAAAACTCCAGGCTTTTGACCGGGTCTAGTTGAGAGGATGTCCGGCATGTTGAAGAAGAGGTACGAAGGCGCGTACGACATGGACTCCGCGAGCCCCGACCCCCAGCGGTATCCGGCCAAGCTCATCGTCCGCTACACGGACGACACCTACAACGTGGAGTTCTTCGAGGGCGCGCCGCACGACTACGCTGAGCACCTCACGCTCGTCACCACCGTGGACAGCGCGCGCATCGAAGTCGCGGGCTCCCACCCCTCGGAGTGGTACGAGTACCGCGACGGCGTGCGAGTCGGCCAGGCGGCCTCGACGGAGCCGGGAGGGGAGAACGCCTGAGCTCAGACGCTGTAGCCGCCGTCCACCCCCAGCGCCTGTCCGGTGATGAACGCGGCCCGGTCCGAGGCGAGGAAGCAGACCGCCTCCGCGATGTCCCGGGCGTACCCGAACCGGCGCAGCGGGATGTTGCGCCGGGTGATCGCGAGGGCGGTCTCGCCGAGTTCTCCGGTCTCGATCAGCCGGGCCGCGATGCCGTCGTTCAGCATGCCGGGGGCCACACAGTTGACCCGGACCCCGTACCGGCCCTCCTCCGCGGCCAGGGCGCGGGCGACCGCCTCGACCGCGCCCTTGGTCCCCGAGGAGAGCCCGTCGCGGACCGGGTAGCGGCGGGTCGCCACGGTGGTGACGGCGACGACGCTGCCCCGGCTCGCCCGCAGCGAGGGCAGCGCCGGATGGACGAGGGAGAAGAACGCCACGGCGTCCGCCTCCAGTTGGGCGCGGTACCGGGCGGGGGTGACCTGGCTCAGATGGGTCATGGGCACATGGGGCCCGGCGGCGTACACAAGCGTGTGCAGGCCGCCGGAGGTCTCGGCGGCCGCGGTGACGGCCCGCGCGGTCGCCGCCTCGTCGGTCAGGTCGACCCGCAGCGAGCGGACCTCCCGGCCCAGTGCTCTGACCTCGTCCGCCAGGGCACCGGCCGCCTCGTGGCCGGACCGGTAGGAGAACGTGACGTCGCTGCCGTGTTCCGCCAGCGTCCGTACGACCGCCGTGCCGATGCCGCCGGTGCCGCCCGCGACGAACGCGGTCCCGGGCCGGCCGGTGAAGTCCTCCACGGACATGGCTCACAACCCCAGTGACTTGGCGATGATGACCTTCATGACCTCACTCGTCCCCGCGTAGATCCGGGTGATGCGGGCGTCCGCGTACAGCCGGGCGATCGGATACTCCAGCATGTAGCCGTATCCGCCGAAGAGTTGAAGACATCGGTCCACGGCCCGGGCCTGTGCCTCGGTGCAGAACAGCTTCACCTTCGCCGCGTCGGCGCCGGAGAGCCGGCCGTCGACCAGCTCCAGGACGGCCCGGTCCAGCAGGGCCTGCGCCGCCTCGATCTCGGTGGCGACGGCGGCCAGTTCGAACTTGGTGTTCTGGAAGGCGGCGACCGGCGAGCCGAACACCTCGCGTTCCTTGACGTAGGCGATCGTCGTGTCCAGAGCCGCCCGTGCCTGTGCCACCGAGCCGACCGCGACCGTCATCCGCTCCTGCGGGAGGTTGTGGCCCAGGTACCGGAAGGCCGCGCCCTCCTCACCGAGCCGGTCGGCCACCGGCACCCGCACGTCGTCGAAGGCCAGCTCGACCGTGTCCTGCACCTTGATGCCCATCTTGTCCAGCACCCGGCCGCGCGTGAACCCGGGCATGCCGTCCGCCACGACGAGCAGGGTCAGCCCCGCCCGCCGGTCACCCGGATCGCTCGCCGTACGCGCCACCACGATCACCAGGTCGGCCAGCAGCCCGCCGGTGATGAAGGTCTTGGCGCCGTTGAGGACATAGCTGTCGCCGTCGCGCACGGCGGTCGTCCGGATGCCGGCGAGGTCGGAACCGGTACCCGGCTCGGTCATCGCGATCGCGGTCAGCAGCCGCCCGGACGCCAGCCCGGGGAACCAGCGCTCGCGCTGCTCCTCGTTCGCGTAGGCGAGGAAGTAGGGCAGTACGACGTCGAGTTGGGTGCGTACGGTGCCCAGGGTGACCAGGGCGGCGGCGGCCTCCTCCTGGAGGACGACGTTGTAGCGGTAGTCGGGCCGCCCGCCCCCGCCGTACCGCTCCGGGACCGCCATGCCCAGCAGGCCCAGCGAGCCGAGCGTCGTGAAGAAGTCGCGGGGTACCCGCCCCGCCTTCTCCCACTCGCCGTAGTGCGGCACCACCTCCTTCGCCACGAGTTCCCGCACCAGTCCCCGAAACGCCTCGTGGTCGTCGGTGAAGACATCCCGCCGCATGCCGTCCGCCCCTGTCATTCCGCGAGTTCGACGAGGGTGGCGTTGGCCGTGCCGCCGCCCTCGCACATGGTCTGCAGGCCGTAGCGGATCCCGCGGGCGCGCATGTGATGGATCATCCGCGTCATCAGGACCGCCCCGGACGCGCCGAGCGGATGACCGAGCGCGATCGCGCCGCCGAGCGGGTTGAGGCGCCCGGGGTCCGCGCCGGTCTCGGCGAGCCAGGCCAGCGGGACGGGCGCGAAGGCCTCGTTCACCTCGAACACCCCGACCTCCGACAACGCCACCCCGGCTGTCCGGAGCACCTTCTCGGTCGCCGGGACGGGTCCGGTCAGCATCAGCACCGGATCGGAGCCGACGACCACGCCCGCCCGGAACCGCACGAGAGGGGTCAGGCCCAGCGCACGGGCCCGCTCCGGGGTGGTGACCAGCAGGGCCGCCGCGCCGTCGGAGATCTGCGAGGCGTTCCCGGCGTGCAGGACACCGTCCTCCTGGAAGGAGGGCCTGAGCCCCGCCAGCGTCCGCACACTGGTGCCGCGCCGGACGCCCTCGTCCGCCGCTACCCCGGCCACGGGCACGATCTGCCCGTCGAAGGCCCCGCCGTCCTGCGCGGCCGCGGCCCGCTCGTGCGACAGCGCGGCGTACCCGTCGAGCCGCTCCCGCGTGAAGCCCCACTTCTGTGCGATCAGCTCCGCCGAGACGCCCTGGTTGAAGGAGAAGTCCTGGTAACGGGCGCCGACTTGGGGACCGTACGGCATGCCGCCCGCCTTCGCCGAGCCCAGCGGCACCCGGCTCATGACCTCGACGCCACCCGCCACGACCACGTCCTGCCGCCCCGACAGCACCGCCTGGACCGCGAACTCCATCGCCTGCTGACTCGACCCGCACGCCCGGTTGACCGTCGTCCCCGGGATGCTCTCGGGCCAGCCCGCCGCCAGCACCGCATAGCGGCCGATGTTGCTCGACTGGTCGCCGACCTGGGACACGCACCCCCAGATCACGTCGTCGACGACCGCCGGATCGATCCCGGAGCGGTCGGCGAGCGCTGCCAGCACCGCCCCGGACAGGTCCGCCGGATGAATGCCGGCCAGTCCGCCGTTCCGTCTGCCGACGGCCGTACGGACCGCCGCCGCGATCACCGCTTCCCGCGTCATGTATCGCTCTCCGTTCGTCTCGGCACCGCCCAGCGGCCGGTGAACAGCGGCTCTCGTCGGTCGGCGAACGCGGTGTACGCCTCCCACACGTCGGCGGTGGCGAAGTTGACCGCCTGTGCGCGTGCCTCGTTCGCCAGCGCGTCTCGCAGGGTCCGGTCGGCGCCCTCGTCGAGCAGCGCCTTGGTCTGTGCGAGCGCGACCGGCGCGCCGGACGCCAGCCGCGCCGTCAGGTCGTCGACGAAGGCGTCCACCCTGTCGGCGGCCACCACCCAGGTCACCAGGTTCAGCGCCCGCGCCTCTTCGGCGTCGATCGTCTCCGCCAGCAGGGCGAGCCGCTTGGCCTGCTGGAGTCCGACGAGCCTCGGCAGCAGCCATGAGCCGCCGCAGTCGAGCGACAGGCCGCGCCGCGCGAAGATCTGGGAGAACCGCGCCTCGGGGGTGGCCACCACCAGGTCGCAGCCGAGCGCCAGGTTCCAGCCCGCGCCCACCGCCACCCCGGTCACCTTGGCGACGGTCGGGAAGGGCAACTCGTGCAGCAGCAGCGTCACTTCACTGAGGGTCCGCATCCGGTGCAGCGGATGCCGGTCGGTCAGAGGCCGGGAGATGTCGGCACCGGAGCAGAACGCCCCGCCCGCCCCGGTGAGGACCAGCGCCCGGACGGCACGGTCGGCACCGGCCTCCCGCAGAGCCGCCGCCAGCGCGTCCCACAGCTCGGCGTCGATGGCGTTTCTGCGGCCGGGGCGGTTCAACGTCAGCGTCCGTACGCCGTCCGCGGCGTCGCTCGCCAGCAGCACGGTCACCGCACCGCTCCCCGCTCGCGCAGCGCGGCGATGTCCGGCGCCGCGAAGCCCAGTTCGGCCAGCACGGCGTCGGTGTGCTCGCCGAGCGCGGGCACGCTGCCCATCGGCGGGTCGTATCCGGCGATCACGGGCGGCGGCAGCAGCGCGGGCACCGGCCCGGACGGCGTGCCGATCTCCCGCCAGCGCTCCCGGGCCGTGAGCTGCTCATGGGCGAGGACGTCCTTCGCCGTGTTGTAGCGGGCGTTGCCGATCCCGGCGGCGTCCGCGCGGGCCTGGACGTATGCCAGGTCGTGCCGCCCGCACCAGGCGCCGATCGCCTCGTCCAGCGGTGCGCGGTGCTCGACCCGGCCGGCGTTCGTTCGGAACCGCGCGTCGTCCGCCAGGTCCGGACGGCCCAGCAACTCCCGTGCCAGTCGCTGCCATTCGGCGTCGTTGGTGGTGCCGAGGACGACGGTCTGCCCGTCGCCGGTGGGGTAGGCGCCGTACGGCGCGACGGCGGGCGAGCCCATGCCGAGCGGCTGCTGCTCGATCCCCGAGTGCAGGGTGTAGGTGAGCGGGTACCCCATCAGCTCGGCCATGGTGTCGAACATGCTGACCGCCACGGACGACGGCGGACCACCCCGGCCCCTGCCGTACAGCAACGCCAGGACCGAGAGCGCCGCGTACAGCCCGCTGCACACGTCGGCCACCGGCGGGCCGGGTTTCGCCGGGGCGCCGGGACGACCCGTCACCGAGCAGGCACCCGACTCCGCCTGGACCAGCATGTCGTAGGCGCGCTTGTGGGAGAGCGGGCCGCCGGGGCCGTACCCGTCGATCTCGACGGGGATCAGCGCGGGGTGCCGTACCTCCAGGTCGGCCGGGGAGAGCCCGAGTCTGGCGGTGGTGCCGGGGGTGAGGTTGGAGACGAGCACGTCGGCCCGGTCCAGCAGCCGGTGCAGGACCGCGAGGCCGGCCTGCGACTTGAGGTTCAGGGCCACCGACTCCTTGCCTCGGTTCGCCCACACGAAGTGCGCCGCCAGTCCGCCCACGACGTCGTCGTAGTGGCGGGCGAAGTCACCGCCCCCGGGGTTCTCCACCTTGATGACGCGGGCGCCGAAGTCGCCGAGCGTGCGCGTGCACATGGGGGCCGAGACGGCCTGCTCCAGGGTCACGACCGTGACACCGGTCAGCGGTCCGTCCATCTCAGAACTCCCCGAGCCGGGCGCGCAGTTCGTGCTTGAGGATCTTCTGGCTCGCGTTGCGCGGGAGTCCGTCCACGAAGCGGACCCGGCGGGGGACCTTGAAGTTGGCCATGTGCTCCCTGGCCCAGGCGATGATCTCGCGCTCGGTCGTGTCCGCCCCCGGCGTCGGCACGACGAAGGCGCACCCGACCTCGCCGAGCCGCTCGTCGGGGACGCCGACCACCGCGACCTGCGCGATCGCCGCACAGCCGAGCAGCAGTTTCTCGATCTCGGCGGGATAGGCGTTGAAGCCGCCGACGATGAACATCTCCTTCTTGCGGTCGACGACGGCGAGGTTGCCGTCCGCGTCGAGGCGGCCGAGGTCGCCGGTGTGCAGCCAGCCCTCGGGGTCGATCACGGCGGCGGTGGCCTCGGGGTCGTCCCAGTAGCCGCGGGTGACGTTGTAGCCGCGCACCAGGATCTCCCCGTCCTGGCCCGGAGCGACGTCCCGGCCGTCGTCGTCGGCGATGCGGACCTCGACGTCGGGCACGGCCCGGCCGGTGGTGCGGGCCACCGTCTCCTCCGGGTCGCCGACGCGGGTGCTGGTCACCAGCGCGCTCGACTCGGTCAGCCCGTAGGCGCTCAGCACGATGTCGAAGGTCAGCTCCTTCTTCATGGCGCGGATCAGGGCCTCCGGCACCGTGGTGCCGCCCGTCATGGACACCCGGAGCGAGGACAGGTCGTACGCCGGCCGGCCGGGGTGGCCCAGGAGGTCGTGGAAGATGGTGGGCGGGCCGAGGAGGATGCTGACCCGTTCGTCGGCGATGACCCGCAGGGCCCGTTCCGCGTCGAAGACGGCCATCGGGACCACCGTCACCCCGTGCATCAGGGAGGCGAGCCAGCCCGCCTTGTAGCCGAAGCAGTGGAAGAACGGCGGGATGACCAGGAAGGTGTCGGAGGCGTCGAAGGTGTACTCCGTGGACATCCAGCCGTACGCCCGCAGGGACTGTCCGTGGGTGAGCTGCACGCCCTTGGGGTGGCCGGTGGTGCCGGAGGTGAACATCACGTCGGACAGGTCGTCCGGGGCGATCCGGTCGATCGAGGCGTGCGCGGCCGGGGGTGGCGTCCCCGCTCCCGCGTCGAGGAAGTCCTGCCAGCCCAGGGTGGCCGCCCCCGGCGGCCCGAGGAGCGAGACGGCGGTGGCGAGCGCGGGCAGCCCGGGGTCCTCCCGGCGCAGGTCGCCGATGTAGTCGGTGCCGAGGAAGGAGGCCGCCGCGAACAGGGCTCGGGCACCCGACCTGCGCAGGATGTAGGAGGTCTCCCGGGCCTTGAAGCGGGTGTTGAGGGGGACGAGGACACCTCCGGCGCCCTGGATGCCGAGGGCCGCGACGATCCATTCCACGCAGTTCGGCGCGCACAGGCCCACCCGGTCACCGGGTCCGATGCCCAGCGCGAGCGCCCCGCGCACCGCCTGGACCATCCGCTCCTCCAGCTCGCGGAAGGTCAGCCGCACCGCACCGTCCACGATCGCCGGGGCGTCGCCGAACCGCCGGGCGGCGATCCTGATCACGTTCGGGATGCTGCGGAACTCCTGGTCGTGTCGCATCGGCGGGCTCCGTTGTTCAGGCGCGGTCGTCGGCCGGCAGGCCGAGCAGCCGCTTGGCGATGATGTTGCGCTGGATCTGGGAGGTTCCCCCGTAGACGGAGGCGGCCCGGGAGTACAGGTAGTCACCGAACACCTCGCCGCCCTCCGCGTGGAGCTCTTCCGGGAACACCGACAGCGCGGTCTCGTAGAGGCGTTGCTCGGCGCGGGTCATCAGCAGTTTGTCGACCGACGAGTCCGGTCCGGCGGCCTGGCCGGCCAGCCGCTGCGCGGTACGGCGCCGGGCGTGGGCGACGAGGACCTGGTAGTCGACCACACACTGTCCGATCCGGGTGAGGAGCCCGTCCGGCAGGTTCCCGCGCCGGTCGTACGCGGTGCGGCGCAGCCGCTCGACGAGCAGCCCGTACTTCGACAGGTGCCCGGTGTCGAGCGCGTTGCGTTCGTACGACACCGTCGTCATCGCCAGTGGCCAGCCGTCGCCCTCGGCGCCGACCCGCTCGGACTCCTCGACGCGGACGTCGTCGAGGAACAGCTCGCAGAACTCCGCGTCGCCGCTGGCCGCGCGCAGCGGTCGCACGGTCACGCCGGGCCGGTCCAGCGGCACGGCGAACGCCGAGATGGAGGTGTGCGCGGACGCCGTACGGCCGGTGCGGGCCAGGAGCAGACAGAGGTCGGAGTACTGGGCGTAACTCGTCCACAGTTTCTGCCCGTTGACGAGATACCCGCCGTCCTGCCGGCGTTCGGCGCGGGTGCTCATGCCGGCCAGGTCCGAGCCCGCGCCCGGCTCGCTGAAGCCCTGGCACCAGACGTCGTCGCCGGAGAGCATCCGGGGCAGCAGGCGTCGGCGCTGCTCCTCGTCGCCGAACTCCAGCAGGGCGTGGGCGAGATAGCCGATCCGGGGTACGCCGGGGGCGCCGCGGGCCCCCAACTCGTCACTGACGGCCACCTGATGAAGCGGTGTGAGGCCACGCCCGCCGTACTCCCGCGGCACGTCGAGGCCGACCCAGCCGCCGGAGTGCAGGATGCGGTGCCAGCGGTGCAGGAAGGCGGGGACCGGCTCGTCCGGCCGTCGTGCGGGCAGCGGATGGCCGGCCAGCCAGGCGCGGAAGTCCCGCCGCAGCCGTTCCAGGTCCGCCGGGTCGCCGAAGTCGAGGGGGCCCTCGGTCATCGGGTCACCTCCGGCACGGCGAGGGCGGGCAGCAGGTCCGCCGTGGTGGCCAGCACGGTGGCGCCCACGAGCACCTTGCGCAGATACAGGTGGGCGAGGTGCTCCCAGGTCTGGGCGATCCCGCCGAACACCTGCATCCCGGCGTACACCGCCTCCACGGCCGAGGTGTTGACCTCCGCCTTGGCCGCGCGGGCCGCCGCGAGCGCCCGGTCCGGCGGCTCCTGGTCCACGCACCAGGCGGCGTACCGGGTGGCGCTGGTCCCGGCCGCCACCAGCACGGTCGCGTCGGCGAGCAGATGCTGGACGGCCTGGAAGGAGCCGATCCGCCGGCCGTACTGCCGGCGGTCACGCGCGTACGCCACGCTCTGCTCCACGAACGAGCCTGCCGCACCGACGAGTTCGCTCGCCACGACCACCAGCGCGTACGCCTGCCAGCGCTGTCGGTCCTGCGGCCCGAGCCGGCCCAGGGGCGCGCCCACCGCGGAGGCCTGCCGCACGCTGCGCAGCAGGTCGGCGGTGGGTGCCGGCGGCCCGAGCCGGGCGCGGGTCACGTTCCCCTCGGTGTCGGCGTACAGTGCCGCGCCGGCTCCGTCGCAGTCCCAGGCCCGCAGGTCCGGTGCGCCGGGGCCGGGGAGCCGCAGGTCGGAGGCGAGGGCCACCGTGAACCGCGTCTCGTGCCCGTCGGCACCGAGGAGGCGCAGCAACTCCGGAGCCAGCAGGGTGGTGCCCAGCAGCGAGGTGGTCAGCGGCAGCCGGCCGTGCTCCTCGGCGAGCAGGGCGCACTCCTGGACGGTGGCGGCGGGCAGGGCGGTACCGCGCAGTCCGGCGAGGCCCAGTCCGTCCAGCTCCTCCTGCGCCGCGGCGCGGGACCGGGGCTCGACCTCGTCGGCCGAGCCGACGGCGTGCTGGGTCGCGAACGTCCGGAGCAGGTCACGGACGAGCGTGAATTCCTCGGGCCGCACACTCAGTCCTCCTCGGGGGCGGCCGGGCGGCGGCCGGTGCGGGCGGCGAGGTCGCCGATGATGCGGATGTGGTCGGGGCTGGTCATCGTGGACCGCTCCGCCAGGAGTGCCGCTTCCATGCCGCCGCGCGAGACCTGCTCGACCACCGCGGCCAGTGCCGCCTTCGTCGCGCGCAGCGCCTCCGCGGGCTGCGCGGCGAGCCGGTGCGCGAGCGCCAGCGCCTCGGGCATCAGCTCGGCGGCGGGCACGACCCGGTTGGAGAGGCCGAGCCCGACCGCGGTGGCGGCCGGGACACGGTCCCCGGTGAACAGGTACTCCTTGACCCGGAGCAGGCTCGTCAGCAGCGGCCACAGGGTGACCCCGCCGTCGCCCGCCACCAGGCCGACCGAGACATGCGGGTCGGCGAGGTAGGCGTCCTCGGCCATCAGGACCAGGTCGCAGCCCAGCGCCAGGGAGCAGCCGAGCCCGACCGCGGGGCCGTTGACGGCCGCGACGACGGGCAGCGGGAAACGGATCAGCTCCGTCTGGATGATCCGGTCGAGGCGGATCGACCGCTCGCGCAGTTCGGGATCGTCATGATGGCGGCGCAGGTGATCGAAGTCGCCGCCCGCGCTGAACGCCCGGCCGGCGCCGGTGAGGACGACGGCACGGGCCTTCGTGTCGTCCGCCAGCTCGCGCCACACCTCGGACAGCCTGCGGTGGAGTTCCTCGGAGACGCCGTTGAGACGCTCCGGACGGTTCAGGGTGACGATGCGGACGTCGCCGTCGGCGGCCAGGGTCAGTACGGGACTCACCTCGCTCATGCCAGCGATGCTATTAAAGGTCAGTCCGTAACTGTCAATGGTGTTGCGCGAATATGAGAATGAGATTCTCGTCCGGCCCGGATCGCGTCGGTGATCCGGGCGTGCGGCCGCGCGGTGACCTGACGGATGTCCGCTCCCGTGGACTGCTGCAGGTTCGTGGCCGTGCGGATCGACTGCGGGAGTGCGCTCATGAACCCGATGAGCAGCTCGTTGTCGCCCGCCCGCGCCACCGCGTCGGGCCGGCGCACGTCGGCTCGATCGCCTCCCGGGTCTCGTGCAGCGCCTCCGGCCGGATCCGCCGGACGCGCAGCGCCAACCGCACGGTGTTCGCCGGGGACTCGCGTCCGGGCCGGTGCACGAAGGCCCCGCCGCCGCGCCCCGGCCCGATCTCCAGGATCCGCTCGCGGAACTCCGCCGCCGGCACGTCCGACGCCTTCGGGCACGGGACGCCCGGGGCTGTCACATGACCATGCCCCCGTCGACCGGCAGCACCTGACCGGTGATGAAGGAGGCCGCGTCGGAGGCGAGGAAGACGAAGGCTCCCGCGACCTCCGCGGGCTCCGCCCACCGCCCGAGCGGGATCCTGGCCAGCATCTGGGCGGCGAACTTCGGGTTGGTCCGGATGGTCTCCGTCATCGGGGTGGCGGCCAGGGGGGCGAGGGCGTTCACCAGGATGCGCCGGCGGGCCAGTTCGCGCGCCAGCGACTTGGTGAGACCGATGATCCCCGCCTTGGCCGCGGAGTAGTTGACCTGCCCGAGGGTGCCCACGATCCCGGCCGACGAGGTGACGTTGATGACCCGCCCGCGCCCGTCCTCCGGCAGGTGGGGCAAGGCGGCCCGGGCGCAGTGGAAGCTGCCCAGCACGTGGATGTCCAGGAGCCGCCGGAAGGCGTCCGCCTCCATCTCGGCGAACATGGCGGGCGCGGTGACCCCGGCGTTGTTGACCAGGATGTGCAGGGTGCCGTCGGCGAGTGCGGCCGCCCGGGACACCGCGGCGTCGGCGCTCGCCCGGTCGGTCACGTCGAGTCCGGTGCTGTCGGCGGTCAGCCCGGCGGCCGAGAGCTTCCCGGCGACGGCCGCGGCGGCCGTCTCGTCGACGTCGGTCACGAGCACCGCCGCCCCGGCCCGGGCCAGCGCCTCGGCCACCGCCGAGCCGATACCGCCCGCGGCGCCGGTCACCAGTGCCGAGCGCCCCGTGAGGTCGAACAGATCCGTACGGTCGGTCATCCCCAGCTCCTCAGTAGCTCCTGGGCAGGCCCAGCGTGTGCGAGCCCAGATAGTTCAGGACCATCTCCTGGCTGACGGGCGCGATCCGCATCAGCCGTGCCTCGCGGAAGTAGCGGGCGACCGGGTACTCCTCGGAGTAGCCCATGCCGCCGTGGGTCTGCAGCGCCCGGTCGGCGGCGGTGAAACCGGCGTCCGCGCACAGGTACTTGGCGGTGTTCGCCTCGCGGGCGCAGGACCGGCCCCGGTCGTAGAGCCAGGTGGCCTTGCGCAGCACCAGCTCGGCCGCGTCGAGCCGGGCGAGGGAGTCGGCCAGCGGGAACTGGATCCCCTGGTTCATGCCGATCGGCCTGCCGAAGACCTCCCGCTCCCGCCCGTACCGCACCGCCCGGTCAAGGGCAACCCGGCCGATGCCGAGCGCCTCGGCGGCGATCAGCATCCGCTCGGGGTTCAGGCCGTCGAGGAGGTGGCGGAAACCCTGCCCCTCCTCGCCGACCCGGTCCTCGACCGGTACCCGCAGCTCGTCGATGAACAGCTCGTTCGACGTGACGGCGTTGCGGCCCATCTTGGGGATCGGGCGGATGTCGACCCGGGCACGGTCGAGGTCGGTGAGGAACAGCGTCATTCCGTCCGTCCGCCTGGCCACCTCGTCGGCCTTCGACGTCCGGGTCAGCAGCAGGATCTTCTCGGACTCCATCGCCTTGGAGATCCACACCTTGCGGCCGCTGACGACATAGTGATCGCCGTCCCGGCGGGCGTACGTCGTGATGCGCGAGGTGTCCAGGCCCGCGCCCGGTTCCGTGACCCCGAAGCAGACGTGCAGGTCACCGTCCGCGATCCGGGGCAGGGTGCGCCGCTTCAACTCCTCGGAGCCGTGCACGACGACGGGGTGCATGCCGAAGACCGACATGTGGATGGCGCTGGCCGCGTTCATCCCGCCGCAGCGGGCGACCTCCTCCAGCAGCAGGGTCGCCTCGGTGATGCCGAGGCCATGGCCTCCGTACGCCTCCGGAATCGTGAGGCCCAGCCAGCCGCCGCCCGCGACGGCGTCGTAGAACTCCTGGGGGAAGACGTGGTCGCGGTCCTTCTCCATCCAGTAGCGGTCGTCGAAATCGCGCAGGAGACCGGTCACGGCCTTGCGGATCGTCTCCTGATCCTCGGTCAGCTCGAAGTCCACGGCGGGGAACCCCTCTGCCGGCGGCTGATGGCGAGACATATCAAAGGTCAGACCGAAAGGGTCCGTCAAGAGGGCCGGGACATCGAGCTCAGGCTCTGCCGGGGAACCGGCGGCGAGGCTCAGCGGGTGACGGAAGGGGGCGCGAGGGCCGACGGAAGAAGGCGGGAGGTGAGGACCGGCACGACAGGGGCCGCGCGCCGGTCCGGGCGGCAGAAGGTTGTGGCCCGGGGCGCGGCGGGGGCCCGCGGCACGACGAGGGGCCCCCGCGGACGAACCCGCGGAGGTCCTGGTCCGGCCGTGTCAGGACGGTGAGCGGGTGGCCTTCGAGGTGGTGGCCTTCGTGGTGGCCTTCGTGGCGGCCTTCTTCGCCGGAGCGGCCTTCTTCGCGGCGGCAGCCCGCTTCTGCGGCGTGGCCGTGGCCTTCTTCGCCGGGGCCGTCCTGGGTGTCGCCTCGGTCGCCTTGCGTGTCGGCGTGGTCGCCTTCGCGGCGGGCGCTCCCTGGTCCGGTGCCGCCGCGGCCGGGCTCTGCGCGGCGCCGGGCCCCCTGAGTCCGCCCAGGCAGAACGCCCAGACCTCCTCGGCGGTGATGGGGGAGGGGTGGGCGCCGACCGGTGCCGCGGGGGCCTGTGCCGTGAACATCGCCGTCTGCATGATCAGGGACGCGGTGCGCCGGGGCTTCGCGGTCACGGCCTGGCCCGCCTCCACCGACTCCTCGACCAGCTCCGTGAAGTAGGCGAGCAGCGGCAGGTGGGCGGAGGCCACCTGGTCCGGGTGGGTGACCAGCAGCTGGATCGCGAAGTCGGTGAAGAGCGGGGACTGCTGGCCGGCCCGCGGAGTGGAGGAGGCGTACAGCAGGTCGACCGCGATCTTCAGCCGGTCCAGCGGGTCCCGCCCCGCGGCGGCCCGCTCCCGGATCTCGGCCGCCGACTTCGAGAGCGCGTCCTCGAAGAGCGCGAGCAGCAGCTCGTGCTTGCCGTCGAAGTGCTGGTAGAAGCTGCGCAACGACTGCCGGGAGCGTTCCACGACCTCCTGCACGGTGAAGTCGGTGGTGCCCTTGTCGGCGATCAGCTCCTGGGCGGCGTCGAGGAACCGCTGGACGCGCTGTTCGGCGCGGAGCTTCGCGGCCCGGGTGGACCGCTCGACGGCGCGCTGCCGCCAGGCGGGCTCGGGGGTCTCGACCGGTTCTGCGGGGACGGCACTCATGAGCAGAACGGTACTCCACGTATGTGAAAAGGAGGGGCGCTCCCCCTACCGAATCGCACTCCGTAAGAAACAAGAGTATTACTTTCGCAGAGCGAGAATGATATTCTCGCCGATCCGGGCTCACGCTCGGTGTGCGGCCACCGGGTACGGACAGGGCGGAGGCGGGCGTGGAGTTCGAACTCGACGAGGACCAGCAACTGCTGCGGCGCACGGTGCGCGAGACGGTCGCCAAGGTGCGCGACCGGCCCGGGGACCAGCAGTGGAGCACCTACCGCCGGCTCGGCTGGCTGGAGGCGCCGCCGTTCGAACTCACCCTGATCCTGGAGGAGTTGGGCTATGCGGCCGACCCGACCCCGTTCCTGGCCACGGCCACCTGGTTCGCCCCGCTGACCGGCCGGCTGCCGGACGGCAGTGGCACCGCGGTCTTCGACGGCACCGGGCGGTACGTCCTGGACGCCGACCGGGCCGACGAGGTCGCGCTGCTCACGCCGGACGGCGTGGTCGTCGTACCCGGCGCCGAACTGGCCGCGCGCCGGGTACCCGTGCTCGACGCGAACCTGCACGTGGCCGAGGTCGAGACCGGCGCCCTCGCCGAAGGCGTGCCCGACCTGGCGCTGACCGGGCTCGCGGCCACCGCGGTCGGCGCCTGCCGCCGGATCCTCGACCTGAGCCTGGAGCATGTGAGGCGGCGGGTGCAGTTCGGCCGCCCGCTCGGCTCCTTCCAGGCCGTCAAGCACAAGGCCGCCGACATGCACGTGGCGATCGAACGGGCCCGCGCCCTGACCCACTTCTCCGCCCTGACCATCGCGGAGGACGACCCCCGACGCACCCGGGCCGCCCACATGGCCAAGGCCGCGGCGGGGGAATGCCAGCGGGTGGTCTTCCGGCACGGCTTGCAGCTCTTCGGAGCCATGGGCTTCACCTGGGAGAACGAACTCCAGCACCACCTGAAGCGAGCCCAGGCCTGCGACCTGCTGCTCGGCACCGCGTCCGCGCACAGGAAGGCCCTGCTGGCCTCATGAGACTCGCCGACGATCCCGAAGTGGACGCATTCCGTGCCGAGTTCGCCGCCTTCCTGGACGCCCACCTGCCCGCGGAGGCCGAGGCGCGGGAACGCTCCCGCTCCAGTGCCCACGTCCCCGACTGGGCGCGCCGCTGGCAGCGCACCCTGTTCGACGCGGGCTGGCTGCTGCCCGGCCAGCCGGCGGAGTTCGGGGGCCGCGACGCCACGCTGCCGCAACAGCTCGCGCATCTGGAGGAGTTGGCGCACCGCCGGATCTACCACAGCTTCAACCCGCAGGGTCTGGGGATCATCGCCGCGTCGCTGATCACCTTCGGCACCGCGGAGCAGAAGCGCCGCTGGGCGGTGCCGATCCTGCGCGCCGAGATCACCGCGGCGCTCGGGATGAGCGAGCCCGAGGCCGGCTCCGACCTGGCCTCCCTGCGCACCCGGGCGGTTCTCGACGGCGGCACCTTCACCGTCGACGGCCAGAAGATCTGGACCTCCGGCGCCCACGACGCCGACGTCCTGCTCGCCTTCGTGCGCACGGACCCCGACGCACCCAGGCACCAGGGCATCAGTGCCCTGCTGATCCCCACGGCCGCCGAGGGCGTCGTACGGCGTCCCTTCGGCTCGATCGCCGCCGAGGACGACCTCGACTTCAACGAGGTGTTCCTCACGGACGTCCGGGTACCGCGGGAGAACCTCGTCGGGCCGCTGAACGAGGGCTGGCGGGTGGCCAACGGCTCCCTGGGGCACGAACGCACCCTGCTGTGGCTGTCGTTCGCCGAACGCCTGGAGGACCTGGTGCAGGACGCCGCCGACGTCGGCGCCGGCCAGGAGTGGTACGCCACCCTCCTCATGGACCTCCAGGCGCTGCGGCTGCTCGGCTACCGGCAACTCGGCCCGGACCGGGACCCCGCCGAGCTGTCCGTCCTCAAGCTGCTCGGCTCCGAGGCCGTCCAGTCGGCCTCGCTGCACGCCCTGGAGGCCCACGGCACCGACGCCCTGCCGCACCCCGCCCGCACCGGGCCCTACCACCACATGAACAACGAGGCGTTCATCGCCAGCTGGTTCGAGCGGTACGCGCGCAGTTTCGCCGGCACCATCGCGGGCGGCACCAGCGAGATCCAGCGCAACATCGTCGCCGAGCGCATCCTCGGCCTCCCGCGATAGAGGACACCCGCCATGGAGCAGATCCTGTACGACGCCGAGGACGGCATCGCGACGATCACCCTGAACCGCCCCGAGGCCGCCAACGCCCAGACCATGGCGCTCCTCGACGACCTCGACGCCGCCTGGACGCGCGCCGCCCGGGACGAGGCGGTGAAGGTGGTCGTGCTCAGGGCGAACGGCCGGCACTTCTCCGCGGGCCACGACCTGAAGGACCGCTGGCCGGGGCCCGGCGAGATCACCCTGGAGTGGATCTACGACGTCGAGACGCGCCGGTACCTCGAGTACTCGCTGAAATGGCGCAACATCCCGAAGCCCACCATCGCGGCCGTCCAGGGCAAGTGCATCGCCGCCGGGCTGATGCTGTGCTGGCCGTGCGACCTGATCGTGGCCGCGGAGAACGCGGAGTTCTCCGACCCGGTGGTCCACATGGGCATCGGTGGGGTCGAGTACCACGGCCACACCTGGGAGCTGGGGCCCCGGAAGGCCAAGGAGATCCTCTTCACCGGTCGCCCCCTGACCGCGCACGAGGCCGAACAGGCCGGCATGGTCAACAGGGTCGTCCCGCCGGCCGAACTCGGTCCCGCGACGGACGAACTGGCCCGGCGGATAGCGCGGATGCCGTCGTTCGGACTCCGCCAGGCCAAGCGCGCCGTCAACCAGACCCTCGACGTCCAGGGCTTCTACGCCGCCCTCCAGTCCGTCTTCGACATCCACCAGACCGGGCACGGCAACGCCCTGAGCGTGGACGGCCGTCCGATCCTGACCGGGCTGGACGAGATGAAGAGCCGTCTGCGGCGGTCCTGAACGGGAGGGGGTCCGGGCCCCCTCCCGGCCCCGGCCTCAGCCGAGTACCGCGGTGAACAGGGGGAGGTCCACGGTGGTACGGATACCGGGTGCGGCCGCGCAGACCGCGGGGACGGCGTTGACCGCCCGGTGTGCGGTGTATCCGGGGGAGACGGCGGCGAGCCGCTCCAGCGGCACCGGGAACCGCATGTCGATGTCCAGGGGCGTGTCGCCGTCGACCGTCAGATGCCAGCCGGTGGCACGCAGGTCCCAGTCCACGTCCAGCTCCGTGGTGCAGTACCAGGTCGCGTCGAACTCCAGCAGCGTGCGCCCGCCGTGCCGGCCGGAGAGTGTGACCCGCTGCGCGGCCACCGTCCCCGCGCGCAGCACGCCGGCGGCGATGGCGGTCGTGCGCACGGCGGTGGCGGTCCGGCCCCGGGCCTCGACGGATTCGAGGGGCAGGCCCAGAGCGTCGGCCACCAGCCGCAGGGACGGCCCGAAACCCGACCGGACGTGTGCCAGGCGGCCTTCGTCGAAGGCGCCGGCCGGTGTCTCTCCGAAGCCCATCACGTCGAAGAGCAGCCCCGGAGAGTTCCGTCGCGACAGATCGGCGTACTCGTGGACGGTCAGCTTCTCCAGCCGCCGCTGCACGGAGGCCAGGACGAGCGGTACGGCCTCGGTGATGAAACCCGGACTGCTCCCCGTGGCGTGCAGTGACGTGCCGCCCCGCGCGCAGGCCTCCTCGATGCGGAGCCTCAGTCCGGGATCCAGACCAGGCGGGTGGTGGAAGCCGCCCGCCGTGGTCACCACGTTCGCACCGGACGCCAGCAGGGCGCACAACTCGCCGGGGTCGGTCGCGCGGGGCATGTAGAGCACGCAGTCGGCGCCCAGCGCGAGTATCTCGTCGGGGTCGCACGTGGTGACGACCCCGGTCGGACCGCTTCCGCACAGCTCGCCGGCGTCCCGGCCGGCCTTGTCCGGACCGCTGACGTACACACCGGCCAGAGCCATGCGCGGATGGTCGACGACGGCACGCAGCGAGCGCGAACCGATGTTCCCGGTGGCCCACTGCACGACCCGCAGGCGCCGCTCCGGATCCCGGGGATGCCGTGTACTCATCCCTCGCCCGCCATCCCCGCGTCGTCCGTACCGGCATCCGGTTCCACCCCGAAGGTGTTGTACGCCATGGCCTGGAGGCGGTACGCGCCGACGACGAACACGAACTCCATCAACTGCGGTTCGTCGAGTTCCTTCGCCAGTTCCGCGTACAGCGCGTCCGAGAGCGAGGAGGCGGTGTCCAGTTCGTCCACCGCCCGGTTCACCAGGGTGTCCGCGCCCCGGCGCACCCCTTCCACCTCCTCGTCCGTGACCCCCGCCGCCCGCGCCATCGGTACGTGGTGCGCCCACTCGTAACGGCAGCGGTTGCGCCAGGCGACCCGCAGGACCGCCAGTTCGCGCATCCGGTCCGGGAGCGTGCCGCGGTAGACCAGTTGGGTGCTGAAGGTCAGGAACGCCCTGGCCAGGCGCGGATGGTTCAGCAGCAGGCCGAGCGCGTTGGAGGGTGGTATGGTGCGGCCGCCCGTCAGCGGCCGCAGGACCTCGGCGTCCCAGTCCTCGTACGGTACGGGCGGCAGCCTCGTCACGTGTTGCGGCCCCCGTTCACGCCGATGATCTGGCCGGTGATGTAGCCGGCCTCCTCGCTCACCAGGAAGGAACAGGTCGCCGCGATGTCCTCGGGGCGGCCCACGCGGCGGACGGGGGTGCGCGCGACGTGGTCCTCGACGGTGCCGCCGAGGCGCTGTTCGCGCTCCGCGGTGCGCAGCATCGGGGTGTCGACGAAGCCGGGCGGGATCGCGTTGACGGTGATGCCCCGCGGGCCCAGCTCCAGTGCGAGGGACTTGGTCAGCCCGTTCACCGCGGACTTGGCGGCGACGTAGTGCGCCATGAACGGCTGCCCCGAGTGGGTACTGGAGGAGGAGATGTTCACGATGCGGCCCCAGTGCCCCTCCCACATGTCCGGCAGCGCCGACTGCACGCAGTGGAAGACACCGTTCAGATTGATGTCGACGACCCGCTGCCAGTCGGCGAAGGACAGGTCGCCGAAGCGCGTGAAGCCGTCCTTGCCGGCCGCGTTGACGAGCACGGAGACCGGGCCGAGACGCTCGCGCACCGCGTCCATCGCCTTGTCGACCTGGGCCCGGTCGGTGACGTCGACGGTGAGCCCGTAGGCCTCCGGCGCCGGGACGAGGTCCAGTACGGCGACCTTCAGCCCGTCGGCGGCGAGCCGGCGGGCCACGGCCAGGCCGATGCCGGAGGCGCCGCCCGTGACGACCGCCGTGCGCACCGGGACGGGGGCTGCCCCGGTCATGCGAAGGCCTCGTCACCCACGACGGTGGTCCGGTGCAGCAGCCGCTCGGAGCTCTCGTCGTAGGGCAGCGCCCGGTGCAGGATCCCGGTGTTGTCCCACACGACCAGGTCGCCGACCTCCCAGTCGTGGGTGTAGCGGAACCGCTGCTGGGTGGTCCAGTCGAGCAGGTCGTCGAGGAGGGCACGGCTCTCCTCGGGGTCCATTCCGACGACGTGGTCGGCGGTGGCTCCGGCGACCAGGGAACGGCGGCCGTCCCGGCGCCGCCACACCAGGGACATCTCGTGGGCGGGCTGGGTGCGCCAGCCGGCCAGCTCCGTTGGCGTGGGGTCCGGGGTCACCAGCCGCTGCGCCGCCTCGAAGGTGTGCACCACCCGCAGGGTCTCGTAGCGTTCGCGGTCCTTGTCCGGCAGGTTCTCGTACGCGGCGTAGGTACTGGCGAAGTCCGTGCCGCCGCCCACCGTGGCCACGTGCCGGGCGGTCAGGGTGGTCGCCCTGACGGGCACGTCGTCGCTGGTGCCGTCCAGGTGCCAGAAGAAGGCGCCCTTGAGGTACCTGGCGCTGGTGCTCTTCTCCGGGTTGATCGAGATGGGGAAGATCTCCTGACCGCGCAGCGCGACCACCTCGCCGAGCCGTCGGCTGAACGCCAGCTGCTGCGCGTCGTCGAGGTGCAGCCCGCGCACGACCAGCACACCGCGCCACTTGAGCGCCTCGACGCAGCGATGCACGAAGGTGTCGTCGAGCGGGTCCGCCACGCCGGTGAACTCCACGCCGAGCGACGGGCTCACCGCCTTGGAGTCGATCATGAAAACGCCCCTTTCGTTTGCGAGAATCATATTCTCATCGGTGTGGGGCGGGAAGTGAAGAGTATGAGATTCTCGTGTTCGAGTCCTTGATTCGCGCAAAGTGAGAATGTAGTTTCCAGCCCAACCGAGCAAGGAGGCTGGGATGCGCTTGCAGAACAGGGTGGTGATCGTCACCGGGGCCGGCCAGGGCATCGGCGAGGGATACGCCAGGGCACTGGCCGCCGAGGGCGCGCGGGTCGTGGTGGCGGACCTGAACGAGGAGCAGGGCACCCGCGTCGCCAAGGACCTCGGCGACGCGCTCTTCGTCGGAGTCGACGTGGCGGACCCCTCCTCCGCCGAGCGGCTCGCGGCCACCGTGATGGGCGAGTACGGCAGGATCGACCACCTCGTCAACAACGCGGCGATCTTCCACGGGATGCGCCGCGAGGGCGTCGTCACCGTCGACTACGACTACCTGGACCGGTTCCTGAAGGTGAACCTGCTCGGTGCCCTGCACGTCACCCGCGCGGTGCTGCCGCACCTGAAGGAGGGCGCGGCGATCGTCAACCAGTCCTCCACCGCCGCCTGGCAGGCCACCGGCTTCTACGGACTCGCCAAGGCCGGCATCAACCACCTCACCATCTCGCTGGCCGCCGAACTCGGCCCGCGCGGCATCCGCGTCAACGCCATCGCACCCGGACCGACGGACACCGAGGCGGCCCGCGACATCATCCCGGAGGAATACCGCAAGGCCATGGTGCAGTCCTTCCCCCTCAAGCGCATGGGTACCCCAGCGGACCAGGCGGGTGCGCTGCTGTTCCTGCTCTCCGACGACGCGTCCTGGGTCACCGGGCAGGTGCTCGCCGTGGACGGCGGATCGCTGGTGCGGCTGTGAGCGCGCCCGCCGGCAGGTCCCAGCTGATCGACGGCAAACTCGTCACCGCCGACACCACGTTCCCCACCCACAACCCCGCCACCGGTGAACTCCTCGGCCACGCCCCCGACGGCACGACCGCCAACGCCGAGGCCGCCGTCGCCGCCGCCCGCCGCGCCTTCGACACCACCGACTGGTCCACGGACCGGGACCTGCGGGTGCGCTGCCTGCGCGGGCTCCACCGGGCCCTCGACGAGCACCGCGAGGAACTGCGCGAACTGACCATCGCCGAGGTCGGCGCCCCCCGCCAGCTCACCCACGGACCACAGCTCGACGAGCCCATCGGCATCGTGAACTTCTACGCCGACCTGCTGGAGACCTACGAGTTCGCCGAGGACCTCGGTGAGATCGAGTCGCGCGGCCAGCGCCACCAGCGCTGGGTGGAGAAGGAGGCGGCGGGCGTCGTCGCCGCGATCCTGCCGTACAACTACCCCAACCAGCTGGCCCTCGCCAAGATCGCCCCCGCTCTCGCCGCGGGCTGCACCGTCGTTCTCAAGGGCGCCCCGCAGACCCCGCTCACCACCCTCGCGCTCGGTGAACTCATCGCCGAGCACACCGACATACCCCCCGGCGTGATCAACGTGCTCAGCTCCTCGCGCCCCGAGGTCGGCGAGCTGCTCACCACCCACCCCGACGTCGACGTGGTCACCTTCACCGGCGCCACCACCACCGGCCGCCGGATCATGGCCGCGGCCGCGGACTCCGTCAAGCGGGTCTTCCTCGAACTCGGCGGCAAGTCGGCGATGATCGTCCTGGAGGACGCGGACTTCGTGAAGGCCGGCATGTTCGCCGCGTTCACCATCTGCTCCCACTCCGGCCAGGGCTGCGCGCTCACCTCACGCCTGCTCGTACCGCGTGAACACCACGACCGGATCGTGCAGTTGGTCGCCGCGGGCATGGCACGCGTGAACGTCGGCGACCCGACCGACGCCAAGACCACCATGGGTCCGCTGATCAGCGAGCAGCAGCGCGACAAGGTCGACGGCATGGTGCGGCGGGCCGTGGCGGCGGGCGCGACCCTCGTCCGGGGCGGCAACCGGATCGAGCCGGGCTACTTCTACGAACCCACCCTCCTCGCGAACGTCGACCCGGACAGCGAGATCGCCCAGGAGGAGGTCTTCGGCCCGGTCCTCGCGGTGATCCCCTTCGACGACGAGGACGACGCGGTCCGGATCGCCAACAACTCCCGCTACGGCCTGTCCGGCGCCGTGCACAGCGCCGACGAGGAGCGCGCCATCCGCCTGGCCCGGCGCATCCGCACCGGCACCTTCTCCATCAACGGCGGCAACTACTTCGGCGCGGACGTGCCCTTCGGCGGCTACAAGCAGTCGGGCGTGGGCCGCGAGAGCGGGCGTTCCGGATTCGAGGAGTTCCTGGAGGAGAAGTCCTTCGCCCGGGTCGTCGTACCCCTGGAGCAGGCATGAGGCCACTGGAGGGCATCCGGGTCCTCGAAGTCGCGATGTACGGATTCGTGCCCTCGGCCGGAGCCGTGCTCGCCGACTGGGGCGCGGACGTCGTCAAGGTCGAGCACGCCGTGAACGGCGACCCGCAGCGCGGACTGCGCCAGACCGGCACCTTCAGGGTCGAGGGCGACCCCAACCCCAACGTCGCGCACGCCAACCGCGGCAAACGGTCCATCGGCCTCGACATCGCCAGGCCCGAGGGCCGCGAGGTGCTGTACGAACTGGCCAAGGACGCCGACGTGTTCCTCACCAGCTTCATGCCCGCCTCCCGGACCCGCCTCGGGATCGACGTCGACGACATCCGCGCCGTCAACCCCCGCGTCGTCTACGCCCGGGGCAGCGCCCTGGGCCCGCGCGGCCCCGAGGCGGACAAGGGCGGCTACGACATGACCGCCTTCTGGGCCCGCGCCGGCACCGCCGCCAGCATCACCCCGCCCGGCACCGAGGGCCTGATCAGCCCGCCCGGACCGGCCTACGGCGACACCATCTCCGGCACCAACCTGGCCGGCGGCGTCGCGGCCGCGCTGCTGCGCCGCGAACGCACCGGGGAGACGGCGGTGGTCGACGTCTCCCTGTTCGGCAGCGGCCTGTGGGCGATGGGCCACGCCATCGGGCTCTCCCTGCACCTGGAGCGGGCCTGGGAAGGCGTCCGGCCCAGCGCCCACGGTTCGCCCCGCAACCCGCTCTCCGGCCTCTACCGGACGGCCGACGACCGCTACATCTCCTTCGTCATGCTCCAGCCGGTGCGGTTCTGGCCGGGAGTGTGCCGCTGCCTGGGCCGGCCGGACCTCGCCGAGGACCCCCGGTTCGCGACCGGTGAGTCCATCGCCGAACACACCGAGGAGGCGGTGAAGATCCT
Organism: Streptomyces fuscichromogenes; assembly: GCF_014645815.1. Classification (GTDB taxonomy): domain Bacteria; phylum Actinomycetota; class Actinomycetes; order Streptomycetales; family Streptomycetaceae; genus Streptomyces; species Streptomyces fuscichromogenes. The sequence goes on from NZ_BMML01000025.1 coordinate 115,676, forward strand.
CCGGGAGATCATCGCCGGCGGCACCCTCGCCGAGTGGTCCGAGCGGTTCGCCGTCCTCGACGGCCCCTGGGCCCCCGTCCAGGACACCCTCCAGGCCGCGGCCGACTCCCAGGCCCGCGCCAACGGCTACCTAGGACAGGCCGGTGACCTCGAACTCGTCGCCAGCCCCGTCCAGTTCGACGTCGAGGACACCCGCCTCGGCCCCGCACCCGAGTTCGCCGCGCAGACCGAGGAGATCCTCGCCGAGCTCGGCTACGACTGGGACCGCGTCCTCGCCCTGAAGGCGAGCGGCGCGGTCACCTGACCCCGCACTCCCGCACCTCCCTCGGACGAAGGCGTCCGAGCCCTTCGAGGAGGCACCATGCGCAGGCTGCTGATCGGCGCGGTCACCGTGACCGCGGTGCTGCTGGCCGGCTGTTCCACGCGCTCCGACGACACCACCGGCTCCGACGCCGCACACGACGCGAGCCCCACCACGAGCGGTTCGGGCGCGGCGAGCGCCGACTTCGGCACGCTGAAGGACGTGTGCGGTCCCGGCACCGCCAAGTCCTCCACCTCCCAGGGCGTCACCACCGACAAGATCCAGGTGGGCGTGATGTCCGACATCGGCTTCACCAAGAACTCCGAATTCGTGGACGCCGCGAAGGTGTTCACCTCGTGGTGCAACGACGCGGGCGGCATCGACGGCCGCAAGCTCGTCGCCGTCACCCGGGACAGCAGGCTCACCCAGGTCCGCCAAGCGGTCCTGGAGGCCTGCAAGTCCGACTTCGCCCTCGTCGGCGGCGGCTCCGCGCTGGACAGCCTCGGCGTGCAGGACCGCCTGAAGTGCCTGCTGCCCAACTTCCCCGGCCAGTCCAGCCAGATCGGCGCCATCGGCTCCGACCTCCAGGTGATGGCCTCCCAGCCGGTCGCCGGGTACTTCCAGTACGCCGGCTACTACACGTGGCTGCTCAAGGACAAGTACCCGGACTCGGCGAAGAAGGTCGGCATCATCGCCGGTGACTCGCCCGTCACCAAGGTGATGTCCGCCCAGTTCAAGGAGGCGGTGGCCGGCCTCGGCGGAACCGTCTCGTACAGCGACCTCTACCCCGCGGCCGGTGTCTCCGACTGGACGCCGTACGCCCAGTCCATCAAGAACAAGGGCGTCAAGGGCCTGGTCTTCCTCGGCGACTTCGCCTCCCTGGCCAAACTCGAACAGGCCCTCACCAACATCGGCTACACACCCGACTGGATCGACGCCAACAGCAACGCCTACGGCCCGGCGTTCCTCCAACTCGCCGGAACCGCCCTGGCGAAGCAGCACAACTACGCCGAACTGTTCGCCACCGCACCACTGGAGAGCGCCGCCTCCAACCCGGCCACCCAGCAGGTCATCGACCTCTACAAGAAGTACGCGCCGGACAAGCAGGTCACCTACCCGGCCCTGCGCGCCTTCTCCGCCTGGCTGCTGTTCGCCACGGCGGCCCGCGACTGCGCCACCCTCACCCGCACCTGCGTGTACGACAACGCGGTGAAGAACACCGCTTGGACGGCGGGCGGCCTGCAGGCCCCGTACGACCTCACCGCGAAGGAGCCGACCAAGTGCTACTCCATCGTCGAGGCGACCGGTAAGGGCTGGCAGGCGGCCGACTTCCAGCCGGACCAGGGCGCCTACCGCTGCGACGCCCCCGTCTACAAGTACAAGGCCGACTACGGCAAGCCGGCCACCCTCGCGAGCGTCGGCAAGTCGATGGCCGACCTGAAGTGAAACCGGAGGCGAGACACATGAAGGTACGGGTCGACCCCGAGCGCTGCCAGGGCCACACCCTGTGTGCCATGAGGGCGCCGAAGGTCTTCGAGCTGAGCGAGATCGACGGGCATTCCTCACCGGTCACCGAGGACGTCCCCGCCGACCAGGAGGACGCGGTGGTCGAGGCCGTCCGCTCCTGCCCCGAACGCGCCATCGGCGTGTTCTGAGCCGCACCCGGCGGACCGAGAGGAATCCACCCCATGACGACCGCACCGGACGACACCGGCGACGAGGCCCGTAAACAGCCGCGGGTCCACTTCGACCGGCACGCCCCCGAGTACCGGCATCACTTCGAGGAGAAGACCCAGGAGTTCCACAGCGGCTGCCCGCTGGCCTGGTCCGACACCTACGGCGGTCACTGGGTCGCTGCCGGCAACCGCGAACTGCTCGCCTTCGCCCGGGCCGGGGAGAAGCTCTCCAACGACCACGACGTGCACGGTGAGCGCCGCGGCTACCAGGGCATCAACATCCCGGCCCCGGCGCGCGGCAGGGGCATCCGCGGCGGCTTCCTGGAGATGGACCCGCCCGAGCAGCGCGCCTACCGCACCTCTCTCAACCCCTATCTCTCCCCGGCCGCGATCAAGCGCTGGATCCCCTTCGTCGACGAGGTGACCCGGGCCTGCCTCGACGAACGGATCGAGAGCGGCCGGATCGACTTCGTCGACGACCTGGCCAACATCGTCCCCGCCGTGTTCACGCTCGCCATGATGGGCATCCCGCTGAAGAAGTGGGAGCTGTACAACGAACCGGCCCACGCCGGCGTCTACACCCCGCCCACCTCCCCCGAGATGGCCCGGGTGATAGAGGCCCACCTGGCGATGCTCAAGGACATCGGCGACACCCTCCAGGAGGTCCGGGAGTCCCCGCGCCCCGGCCTCGTCGACGCCCTCGTCCGCATGGAGTTCGACGGCACGGCCCCGGCGGAGACGGACCTGGTCGGCGCCCTCGCCCTGCTCATCGGCGGTGGCTTCGACACCACGACCGCGCTGACCGCGCACGCCCTGGAGTGGCTCTCCGCGCACCCGGAGGAACGGGAGCGCCTCAGCCGTGAGCGCGACACCCTCCTCGACACGGCCACCGAGGAGTTCCTGCGCTACTTCACGCCGGCGCCCGGGGACGGCCGTACGATCGCCGAGGACTGCGAGATCTCCGGGAAGGAGTTCAAGGAGGGCGACCGGCTCTGGCTGTCCTGGGCGATGGCCAACCGGGACCCGGCGGTCTTCGCCGACCCGGACCGCGTCGACCTCGCCCGCGGCGGCAACCGGCACACCGCCTTCGGCCTGGGCATCCACCGCTGCATCGGATCGAACGTGGCCCGTGCGGTCTTCAAGCGGATGCTGGTCCATGTCCTCGACCGCGTCCCGGACTTCGTCTGCGATCCCGAGGGCACGGTCCACTACGAGACCATCGGTGTCATCCAGGGCATGCGCCGGCTCCCGGCGACCTTCACCCCCGGCCGCCGGCTCGGCCCCGGCCTCGCGGAGACCCTGGAGACCCTCCAACGTGCCTGTGACGAGCAGGGGTTGGCTGAACCGGTGACGATTCGCAAGGCGGAGGCGAAGCTCCGTTGAGCACGCCCGACGAGAAGCCCGGAGCCGTCCGCCCCCGGCCCGTGACGACCCCGGAGACCGAGTTCTTCTGGACGTCCGGCCGCGACGGACGGCTCCGCTTCCGTACCTGCGGCTCCTGCTCGGCCCTGATCCACCCGCCGCAGCCCGTCTGCCGGTACTGCCGGAGCCGCACCGGCGGCCTCCGCGAGGTCTCGGGCCGCGCCACCCTCATCGGCTTCTCGGTCAACCACCGTTTCCCCTTCCCCGGTCTGCCCACCCCGTTCGTCGTCGCCCAGGTGGCGATCGAGGAGGACCCACGGGTCCGGCTGACCACCAACGTCGTCGGCTGCACGCCGGAGGAACTGCGGCTGGGCATGCGCATGGAGGTCGTGTTCGAGCAGGCCGACGACGTCTGGCTGCCCCTGTTCCGGCCGTGCGCCGAGCAGCCCCCGCCCGCGCCGCTGCCCACCGACGAACCCGCACCCGAACGCGTGCGGGAACACGTCCGCGCGGCCCCCGTACCGCACCGGTTCGAGGAGCGCGCGGTGATCAGCGGCGCCGGAGCCTCCCGGATCGGCCGCCGCCTCATGGTCCCGCCGCTCGAACTCACCGTGGAGGCCTGCGAGAAGGCCGTCGCCGACGCGGGGCTCGCCTTCGACGACATCGACGGACTCGCCACCTACCCGGGCGGCGGTGCCTACGGCGGCTTCGCCGAGGGCGGGATCACGGCACTGGAGTCGGCGCTCGGCATCCACCCCGTCTGGCACAACGGCGCGGGGGAGACCTTCGGCCCCGGCGGCTCGCTGATCGCCTCGATGCTCGCGGTCGCGGGCGGCCTGGCCCGGCATGTGCTGTGCTTCCGTACGGTCTGGGAGTCGACCCACGCGGAACTGCTGAAGCAGGGCAGGATCCGAGCCGCGCGACCGGCCGGCCCAGAGGGCTGGTTCAAGCCCTTCGGCGCCGTGTCCCCGGCGACGATGCTGGCGATGAACGCGCAGCGGCACATGCACCGCCACGGCACCACCCGCGAGACCCTCGGCTGGATCGCCCTCAACCAGCGCGCCAACGCGGCGCGCCACCCGGACGCGATCTACCGCGAGCCGCTCACCATGGACGACTACCTCTCCGCGCGTACCGTCACCACCCCCTTCGGCCTGTACGACTGCGACGTCCCCTGTGACGCCGCCACGGCCGTCGTCGTCTCCGCCGCGGAGACCGCCGCCGACCTCCCCAGGCCGCCGGTCCGCTTCGAGGCGGTCGGGACGCAGATCCTCGAACGCCCCGAGTGGGACCAGTCCACCCTCACCCACGAACCTCAGGTGCTCGGCCAGGCCGCCCACCTGTGGACCCGTACCGACCTGCGCCCCGCCGACGTGGACGTGGCCCTTCTCTACGACGGATTCACCTTCAACTGCCTGTCCTGGATCGAGGCGCTCGGCTTCTGCGGCATCGGTGAGGCCCGGGACTTCCTGGACGGCGGCAAGAACATCGCCCCCGACGGGGTACTGCCCCTCAACCCGCACGGCGGCCAGCTCTCGCACGGCCGCACCCACGGCATGGGCCTGGTGCACGAGGCGGTGCTCCAGCTGCGCGGCGAGGCCGGCGCCCGCCAGGTGGCCGGCGCGCGCACCGCGGTGGTCTCCAGCGGCGGCCTCACCCCCAGCGGCGTACTCCTGCTCAGGACGGACGGATGATCCCCAGGACGGTCGTATGACCTCGCTCGAACCCGAACTCACCCATGCGGTACGGCGGCTGGTGGCCGACGTGCACGCAGTGCCCGCCTCCGGGCTGCTGGCCGAGGTGCCGAACCCGCGGGCCGTGATCGTGGCCCTGCACGGGGGCGCCACCACCTCCGCCTACTTCGACCATCCGGGCCACCCCCGGCTCTCCCTGCTGCGCACCGCGGCCGCCGCGGGCTTCAGCGTGCTGGCCCTGGACCGCCCCGGCTACGGCAGTTCGGCCGGGTACGAGGAGCGGATGGGCACCCCCGAGCAGCGCACCGAATTCGCCTACGAGGCCGTGGCCGCGCTGCTGGACGGCGTGGAGCGCGGCCTCGGCGTGTTCCTCTGGGCGCACTCGGCGGGCTGTGAACTCACCGTCCGGATGGCGGGCGACCGGCGTGGCACGGACCTGCTGGGCGTGGAGCTCGCCGGGATGGGCCGCGTCCACCACCCCCGCTCGGTGCTGGCGATGGAGGAGTGGCGGCGCGATCCCACGCGCACCCGGCCCAACCTCCGCCGTGCCCTGTGGGATCCCCCGCACGCCTACCCGCCCGACGTGTACGGCGGGCGGCACATCGGCTCCCCCTCGCCCGCCTACGAGGGCCGGCGGGAGCGCTGGCAGGAGGAGTTCGCCCGGCTCTCGGCACAGGTGCCGGTGCCCGTCCACATCACCCTCGCCGAGCACGAGCAGGTGTGGGCCAACGGCCCCGAGGGGCTGGCGGACCTCGCCTCGATGTTCACCGGATCGCCCCGCGTCGTCGTGCACGAGCAGGCGGGCGCCGGCCACAACACCAGCGTCGGCCGTACCGCCCTCGCCTACCACCTGCACGTCCTCGCCTTCGTGGAGGAGTGCGCGCTCGCCGTCCAGGCGCTGCCCGCGGAGCGGCGGTACCGGGATGGGTGAGGCCTCGGACACGGCACTGCTCGCCGTACGGCTCGTGCTGGGCGCGGTCATGGTGGCGCACGGCTGGAACCACTGGCGCGGTCCGGGCGGGATCGACGGCACCGCCGGCTGGTTCGGCGGCCTCGGCCTGACCCGGCCCCGGCTGCAGGCCTGGCTGAGCGTCCTCACCGAACTCGGGGCGGGCGGCCTGCTCGCGCTGGGCCTGCTGACCCCGCTCGCCTGCGCGGCCGTGCTGTCGGTGACTCTCGTCGCGGGACTGCTCGCGCACCGGCCGCACGGCTTCTTCGTGTTCAAGGAGGGCTACGAGTACGTCCTCGTCCTCGGTGTCCTCGCGGTCGCGCTCGGCGCCTGGGGACCGGGCAGGTACGCGCTCGACACGGCGGCGGACATCACGGTCACCGGATGGACCGGGGCCGGTGCGGTGCTCGTGGTGGGCATGGTGTCCACCGCCGGGCTGCTGGCGCTGTTCTGGCGCCCGGGGAGGACGACCTGACGTGAGGAGGACACCCGTGCGCGTGGGCTTCATCGGACTGGGCAGCCAGGGCGGCCCCATGGCCCGGCGGATCGCCGGGGCGGGACACCGGACCACCCTGTGGGCGCGCAGACCCGCCACCCTCGCCCCGTTCACGGACAGCGGCGCCAGGACCGCCGGCTCGCCCGCCGAACTGGCCGCCGCGAGCGACCTGGTGTGCCTGTGTGTCGTCGACGACGCGGACGTCGAGCAGGTGGTCACCGGCCCGGACGGCGTCCTCGCCGGGCTGCGCCGGGGCGGGGTGATCGCCGTCCACTCCACCGTGCACCCCGAGACCTGCCGCAGGTTGGCGGCGGTGGCCCGGACCTCCGGTGTCGCCCTCCTCGACGCTCCGGTCAGCGGGGGCGGCCGGGCCGCGGAGCAGGGCACCCTGGTCGTCATGGCGGGCGGCGACCCGCAGGTCTTCTCCTACTGCCGACCGGTGTTCGAGACGTACGGCGATCCGGTCGTCCACCTCGGGCCGACCGGTTCCGGACAACTCGCCAAGATCCTCAACAACGTGCTGTTCACCGCCCAGTTGGGGCTCGCGGCCGATGCGCTGGGGGTGGCTGCCGCCCTCGGCCTGGACCGTGCCGAGCTCTCCCGGGTCCTGTCCTGCGCAAGCGCGGCCGGCTTCGCGCTGGACCGGGTGGCGGACGCCGGCGGCACCCTCGACCGCATCGCCGCCCACGCGGGCGGGTTGCTCGCCAAGGACGTCCGGCTGTTCGCCGACCTCGCGGACGCGGCCGGTGCCGGCACGGCGGCAACACTCCGCGGGGCCGCGCGCGCCGCCCTGGCCTCGATGGGTAATTAAGGGGGACTACCGGACGCCCTCTCGCCCTTGCGAGCCGTGCCTGCATAGTGTGGGCGGGCACCTCTCCAACGGCGGAAGGGGCCCCACGTGGTGTCCGCGAGGCGTCAGCAGATCCTGGAAGCGGCCCTGGAGGTCTTCGCCGAACGCGGGTTCAAGGGCACGTCGATCGACTCGGTGGCCGAGCGCGCCGGACTCACCCGGCAGGGCGTGCTGCACTACTTCCCCAGCAAGAAGCGGCTCCTGCTCGACCTTCTCGACTTCCGCGAACAGCTCAACCGGGAACACCTCGCGGGCCGCAGACTGGGGGAGGACTGGGCCGGCGACTTCGCCGAGGCCGTGGCGTTCGAACTCCGCCATCCCACGCTCGCCACCGTGCAGACGGTGGTCCTCGCCGAGGCCGTCACCGGTCAGGAACCGGCCTGCGGCTACGCCCGTGAACGCAGCCGGTCCCTCCAGGAGCACCTGACCGCCCATCTCGTCGAACGGTACGGGGAGCGGCTGCCCAGCGGCCTGGACCCGCGGACCGCGGCGGCCGCCGTCCTGGCCCTCATCGAAGGCGTCCACCAGCTCTGGCTCGTCGACCAGGACGCCGGGCGCTACCCCCGGATCGTGCGCGAGGCGCTGTCCGTGCTGCTCGGCACGGAGAGCGCCCCGGAAGCTCAACTGCCGCTGACGAACGGATAGATGCGGGTGAAGTCGACGCCCGGCTCGGCCGTGGCGAACGCCTCCCACACCGCCTCCGTGATGGCGCCGAGCGCCGCGGGCCCGTCCGTCTCGTCCACCTCGTGCAGATACAGCCGCAGGTCCTTGGCCATCAGCGAGTTGCTGAATCCCGAGGCGTAGCGACCGGTCAGCACCTCCTGCGGGAACTTGTCGATCGTGGCCCCGCTGCGACCGCTGGACGCGTTGAGTACCTCCAGCAGCACGGCCATGTCCACTCCTGCGGCCCGTGCGAAGGCCACCGCCTCGCTGGCCGCCGCGAGCGCGCTCGCGGACAGGAAGTTGTTGGCGAGCTTCAACGCCTGTGCCTGCCCGGGGCGGACACCGACCCTGCGCCTGCGGTCGCTCAGCCCCGCGAGCACCGGCTCCACCCGTGCGCAGTCGTCGTCGGAGCCGGAGTACATGACCATCAGGGTGCGCTTCCGCGCCCCCGCCACTCCGCCCGACACGGGCGCGTCGACGTACGACAGTCCGGTGGCGGCCAGGTGACGGGCGGCCGCCACTCCCACGGTGGAGGTGTCCACGACATGGGTGACCCGCCGGTCCCGCGCGGCGAGGAGCTCGCCCATGACGTTCCCGCAGGCCGTGCCGTCCGGCAGGCTCAGCACCACTGTCGCCACGGCTCGGGCCACGTCCGTCGGGTTGGGTGCCCAGCGGGCGCCGTCAGGGGTACGGGCCGGACCGGCGGCGTCGTACGCCATCACCTCGAAGCCGTCACGCACCAGGTTCGCGGCCAGCGCCCCGCCCATGTTGCCCAGCCCGATGAAGCCCACCACCCGGTTCCCGCTCACCCCGCCTCCCGCGCGGCACGCACCTGGCGAAGGATCCCCGATGCCTCGCTCCCGGCCGGCGCGCCGCAGTAGGCGGTCAGCTGGAAGAGGAGTTCGTCGATCTCGGCGTCGGTGACACCGGCGCGGGGTGCCGCCTCCAGGTGGACGCGGAAGGCACCCAGCCGGCCCGTCGCGGCCGTCATCGCCAGCACCAGCAGACTGCGGTCGCGTCTGCTCAGCGGCCCGCCACGGGCCCAGACGCCCCAGGCCGTCGCCGTCACGAAGTCCTGGTACCCGGCCGGCAGGGTGTCCGCGGCCGCCGTGCCGTCGTCGCCGATCACCTCACGGCGCACCGCCCGTGCGGCCCGCAGCCCTGCTTCGTCGTCCATCGTCATCCCCTCCGTGGTCAGCCCAGGCTCGCGCTGACGGTCTTGAGCTGCGCGTACTCGTACAGTGCCGCCAGGCCCTTCTCCCGGCCGTAGCCGCTGTGCCGGTAGCCGCCGAACGGTGTCTCGACCGTGAGCGGGCCGCCGTTCACCGCCACCTGTCCCGCCTCGATCCGCTCGGCGAGCCGCAGCCCGCGCGCCAGGTCGCCGCTCCACACCGCCGCCACCAGCCCGTAGTCGGTGTCGTTGGCCATGGCCAGCGCCTCCGCCTCGTCGCGGAAGGGCAGCGTGACCAGCACCGGTCCGAAGACCTCCGCTCGGGCGATGCGCGCTCGCGGGTCCACCCGGGCGTACACGGTGGGCCGGACGAACAGGCCGCGCGCCTTTGGCCCCCGCGGGTAGGGGCCGCCGCCGGTGGCGGGCGGCACCGGCGCGCCGGCCAGGAGGTCCAGCACCTGTGCGTACTGCGCCTCGGTGATCAGCGGGCCGAAGTCCACGCCGGGGCGCAGCTTCTCCACCGCCGTGACCACCCGGTCCACCACCTCGTCGTGCACGGACTCCTCGATCAGCAGCCGGGCGGTGGCCGAGCACACCTGCCCGGAGTTGGCCGCGACCGCCGTCACCGCGGCGGCCACGGCCCCGTCGAGGTCCGCGTCGGCGAACACCACCAGCGGTGACCTGCCGCCCAGTTCCAGCGTGACCGGGACCAGCCGACCGCCCGCCACGCCCGCGAGATACCGGCCGGTGGCCACCGACCCGGTGAAGGACAGGCGTCGTACGCCCGGATGGGCGGCCAGCGCCGCACCCGCGTCCGGTCCGGTGCCGGTGACCACGTTCAGCACCCCGTCCGGCAGACCGGCGCGGGTGGCCAGCCGGGCCAGGTGCAGCGTCGAGGCCGAGGTGAACTCCGAGGGCTTGGCCACCACCGCGTTGCCCATCGCCAGGGCGGGCGCCAGAGCCCGGCAGGCCTGGTTGAGGGGCAGGTTCCAGGGGGTGATCACACCGACCACGCCGTACGGCTCGTACCGCGTGTACGTGTGGGCGCCCGCCCCCTGCTCGATGACCCTCCCGTGTCCGGCGGCCCGTACTACCCCCGCGTAGTAGCGGAAGTAGGCCGCCGACATGTCGGCCTCCAGCCGCAGCTGCGCGGGGACCTTCCCGGTGCATTCGCGCTCCAGCCGCATCAAGGTGCCGGCGTCGGCCTCGATCGCGTCCGCGATCCGGTGCAGCACCGTGCCGCGCTCGGCGGGGGAGCGGGCGGCCCAGCCGTGCCGCGCCCGTTCCGCCGCGGCCACGGCGCGTCCGATGTCGGCCGGGCCGCCCGCCGCAACCTCGTCGCCGGGCAGCCGGGTGGCCGGATCGAGCGTCGCCAGCCAGGTGCCGCCCGCCGGTGCCTCGGGGCGGCCGTCGATCCAGTGGTCGTGGCGTGTCGTCAAGGGCGTCCTCCACTCGTGAGAAGCGCGGGACCGATGACTCGACCATAGGTTCCGTATGCAGAATACGGAAACGCTATTCTCCAAATCAGAGACGATTGTTATCGTAGGGCTGTCAACCGACCGGAGGTTCCCACTCATGGCGCACTTCCCGAAGCCCGCAGAGGGCAGCTGGACCGAGCACTTCAAGATCGGTACGGAACCGGTCTCCTACGCGGACTCGATCTCACCGGAGTTCTACGAACTGGAGCGGGACGCCATCTTCCGGCGGACCTGGCTGAACGTCGGACGGGTCGAACAACTGCCCCGCAAGGGCAGCTACTTCACCAAGGAGCTGGACGCGGCCCGCGCCTCCGTCGTCGTGGTGCGCGGCACCGACGGCGAGGTGCGCGCCTTCCACAACGTCTGCCGCCACCGCGGCAACAAACTGGTGTGGGACGACTACCCGCGCGAGGAGACCAAGGGCACCTGCCGTGCCTTCACCTGCAAGTACCACGCCTGGCGCTACGACCTGGAGGGCAAGCTCGCCTTCGTCCAGCAGGAGTCGGAGTTCTTCGGCGTCGACAAGTCGAAGTACGGGCTGCTGGCCGTGCAGACCGAGGTGTGGGAAGGGTTCGTCTTCGTCAACCTCGACCCCGACAACACCACGCCGCTGCGGGAGTACCTCGGCCGGTTCGCCCACGGCATCGAGGGCTACCCCTTCCACAAGCTCACCCAGGTGCACAAGTACCGCGCCGAGATCGGCAGCAACTGGAAGCTGTTCATCGACGCGTTCGCCGAGTTCTACCACGCGCCGATCCTGCACTCCGGCCAATACGTCTCCGAAGAGGCCGCCAAGATCAAGAAGTACGGCTACGAGGCGCTGTCCTACGACATCGACGGCCCGCACAGCATGGTCTCCTCCTGGGGCGGCATCGCCCCGCCGAAGGAGCGGGCGATGGTCAAACCCGTCGAACGGGCCCTGCGCAGCGGCCTGTTCGGACCCTGGGAGGCCCCCGACATCGGCCTGACCACCGAACAGCTGCCCCCGGCGATCAACCCCACCCGCAGCAAGGTCTGGGGCATGGACTCCTTCGTCTTCTTCCCCAACTTCATGCTGCTCGTCTGGCGGCCGAACTGGGTGCTGACCTACCACTACTGGCCGACGTCCTACAACACCCACATCTTCGAGGGCACCTGCTACTTCGTCCCGCCCGAGAACGCCTTCCAACGGCTCCAGCAGGAACTCGCGGTGGTGTCCTTCAAGGAGTACGGCCTCCAGGACGGCAACACCCTGGAGGCCACCCAGACCATGCTGGAGTCGCGCACCGTGGACGAGTTCCCGCTCTGCGACCAGGAGGTCCTGCTGCGCCATCTGCACGCCACCGCACAGCGGTTCGTGCGCGCCCACGAGCAGCCGGCGGCACCGGCCCCCACGTCCTGAGACGTCCACCGAGCAGACTTGGAGAGTGCAGAGATGACCACGGTCTTCCCCGCCGGGTTCCACGAACTGGAGCCGTTCGCGCACTGGGCGATCCAGGGCGAGCGCGCCCGCTACGCCAAGCGTGTCGCCTCCACCATGGAGGAGTTGCAGGCCTTCTACGACGTGGCGTTCCCGCTGCTGCAGAAGGGCACCGTGTATCTGGAGCAGGTCGGCATGGAGGGGATCGGCGAGCAGGACAGGAACCTCCTGTGGGCGTTCTGCTCGCTGGTGACCGTCGCCTTCCCGGTGGAGGCGTGGGGCCAGCCGAGGGTCCCGGACAGCGGTCCCGCCGGCATCCACGCCGTCGTCGAACCCGCCGTGTGATGGCGGGCCGGGAGACCACGCCACGGCCGCCCGTGCTCCTGCGGGCGGCCCGGCTCCTCGACGTCGACAAGGGCGAACTGGTCGAGCCGGGCGAGGTGCTGGTGGTCGGCGAGCACATCGCCGAGACGCAACCGGAAAGGCTGCCCGAGGGCACGGTCGTCCACGAACTCGGGGACGTCACCCTCATGCCGGGCCTGATGGACATGGAGGTCAACCTCTTCCTCGGCGGCCCCGACCACGGCAGCCCGCTGATCCCGGTACAGGAGGACCCGGCACTGCGCACCCTGCGCGCGGTCGCCAACGCCCGCCGCACCCTGCACCGCGGGTACACGACCGTACGCAACCTCGGTCTCTTCGTGCAGACCGGGGGCGTGCTCCTGGACGTGGCCCTGAAAAAGGCGATCGACCTGGGGTGGGTGGACGGACCGCGTGTGGTGCCCGCCGGGCACGCGATCGCGCCGACCGGCGGGCACCTCGACCCGACCATGTTCCAGGCGTTCGCGCCCGGCGTGCTGCCCCTGACCGTGGAGGAGGGCATCGCCAACGGCGTGGCGGAGGTGCGCAAGGCGGTCCGGTACCAGATCAAGTACGGGGCGAAGGTCATCAAGGTCTGCGCCTCCAACGGTGTCATGTCACACACCGGCCCGGCCGGCGCGCAGCAGTACTCCGACGAGGAACTGCGCGCCGTCGTCGACGAGGCGCACCGGGCGGGCCTCAAGGTCGCCGCCCACTGCATGGGGGACTCGGCGATCCGGTCCGCCGTCGAGGCCGGCATCGACTGCATCGAGCACGGCTTCCTCGCGAGCGACGCCACCCTCGACCTGATGGTGGAACGCGGCACCTTCCTGGTGGCCACCACGTATCTCACCGAGGGCATGAACACCGGGCACGCGGACCCGGAGCTGCGGGCGAAGGCCGCCGAGGTCTTCCCCCGCGCCCGTGAGTCCACCGCCCGCGCGATCCGGCGCGGGGTCAAGGTGGCCCTCGGCACCGACGCGCCCGCCATCCCGCACGGCAAGGGCGCCCTGGAACTGCTCGCGCTCGTCGACCGGGGCATGCGGCCGCTCCAGGCCCTGCGGGCCGCCACCACCGTCGCCGCCGAGCTGATCGGCGCCGACGACCGGGGCCGGCTGCGGCCGGGCCTGCTCGCCGACGTCATCGCGGTCCCCGGCGACCCGCTCGCCGATCTGTCCGTCACGGGGCGGGTGTGCTTCGTGATGAAGGGGGGCCGGGTGTACCGCGACGACATCCAGGGATCCTGACCGCCGTACGGGACCGGGACCGGGACCGCCGGTCGGCACCGCGCTGATCCAGGGGGACGGCGCGCGGCCGACCGGCGGTCCCGTCACGCCACGGACGACCGCACCCGCCCACCAGGCACCGACCGCCGACTCACCCCCCGAACGCCCCGGGCCGACTGCCGGGTGCCCGACCGGCCGGGGGTTTGTCCATGCCCCGGTCCGGGTTCGGCTGTGGGGTGTCGGCCTGGGATTCGGGTCTGGAGCGGTCCGGGGTCGGCTGTCGGATGTCGGTCCGGGGAGGAGCGGATGGCGGTGGCCCGGATGTGTGTCCGGGCCACCCTCGTCGTGCTTGTCGGCGGTGTCGTTCAGGTTCGCTGCGGTGTCACCAGGGCCGTCGAGCACCAGGTGCGCAGGAACGCCGCCGTCGCCTCCAGCTGCCTGAGGCCCTGTGCGGAGGAGTCCTCGTAGATCCGCATGTCGACCTCGACCCCCGAGTGCGCCGCGCGGGTCGCGAGGGACAGCGTGTCGTCCAGCAGCATCTCCGTCCCCGCCGCGTGCAGCTGGATCGGCGGCAGGCCGTGGAGGTTGCCGTGCAGCGGGCTCAGCAGGGGTTGGCTGCGCGGCGTCGTGCCCGCGTACGCGGCGGCCCGCACGGGCAGCGCCTCGGCGTCGAGCGTGCGGTCGGCGGCCGCGTTGAGCAGCAGACTGGACGCGCCCAGCGTGAAGTCCAGCACCGGCGACGACAGCACCGCACAGGACGGCGGAGTCGCCCCCTCGTCGCGCAGCCGCAGCAGCAGACCGGCGGCCAGGCCACCGCCCAGCCGCTTGCCGGCCACGGCCGCGGGACCCCGGTCACGACAGTGCTCCCAGGCGGCGTACACGTCCTCCAGGGCCTCGGGGAAGTGCAGCCGGTAGCGGGCGCACACGACCGCGTACCCGGTGTGCCGGGCCAGTTCGCGGGCCGTGGGCACGGCGTCCTGCGGGGTGCCCGCGAGCCGGGGGTCGCCGTGCAGATACAGCACGGTCCGCTCGACGGCCGCGCCCACCGGCCGTACCTCCGGCCCGAACGGCCCTTCCTCGACGTGGATCTCACCTGCCATGGGACATCACCTTCTCCGCCGCCTGCCAGTGTTCGTCGGACACCCAGAGCCGCGCGAAGGCCGCCGCGGCCTCCCGCGGCGGACGGGACCGGGTGGTCAGGCTTTTGATCTCGCCGGCCTGTGGGGTGGCGAGCGACCGCGCCAGCGCACGCCAGCCATCGGCGAACCCGGCGCGCGGCAGCACCAGGTCCACCAGCCCGAGCCGCTCGGCCTCGCCCGCGTCCAGCACGCGTCCGGTGCCCGCCAGCAGCAGCGCCCGGCCCGGTCCGACGAGCCGGGCCAGCCGCTCGGCGCCGCCCCACGCGGGCACGATGGCGAGCTTCGTCTGGTTGAAGCCGATGCGGATGTCGGCCGCGGCGACACGGATGTCGGCGGCGACCGCGACCTCCGCGCCGCCCCCGAAGGCGTGCCCGTTGAGCGCGGCCACCACCGGGCCGGGAAAGGCGGCGATCCGGTCGCACAACGCCCGCATCCGCAGCGCCATCCCGGCCGCCTCCTCCTCGGTGCGCAGGCGCGCCAGCTCCTTGAGGTCGCCGCCGGACACGAACGCCTTGTCGCCCGCGCCGGTCACCACCAGTGCCCGCGCCCCCTCGGCCGCGTCCAGAGCCTTGTCCAACTCGCCCATGGCGGCCGGGTCGATGGCGTTGCGGGCGTGCGGGCGGTCGATGGTGACGACGGCCAGGCCGTCCTCGATCTCCAGGTCAACCATGCGGGGCCTTCCGGTCGGGCGGGCGGGTGCCGGTGGTCCGGCGGGCGTCAGTCCTCGTAGACGACGGTCACCTCGGCGGTGGTGGGTTCGGCCTGGCAGGTGAGCACATAGCCCTCGGCGATCTCGTCGGGTTCCAGGGCGTTGTTCACGCGCATCTTGGCCTCGCCGTCGGTCAGCCGTGCCATGCAGGTGGCGCAGTCCCCGGACTCGCAGGAGAAGGGCGGGGTGAATCCGGCCCGGCGCGCACTCTGCAGCAGCGTCTCGCCCGCGCGTTGCGGCATCGTACGGCGCTGACCGCGCAGGGCGACGGTGACGGTGCCCGGGACGGGCTCGGCCGGCGGCTCGGCGGCCGCCACCGGCGTGAACCGTTCGACGAAGATCCGCCCGGCGGGCGTCCCGGCGGCGAGCAGCGTGCTCTCGACCAGTGCCATGAACGGTTCCGGCCCGCAGATGTAGTGATCCGCGTCGTCGCCGGCGAGGCCGCGTATCGCGTCGGCGCCGACCAGTCCGTCCCGGTCGTCGAGGTGGTCGTGGAGGCGGAGCCGGCCGGGGTGGTGTGCGGCGAGGGCGTCCAGTGCCTCGCGGAAGATGGCCGAGCCCCGGTGCTGATGGGCCGTCAACAGCCTTATGTCGCGCGGTGTTGTGGCGAGTGCGCTCTTCACCAGGGAGAACACCGGCGTGATGCCGCTCCCGCCGGCGTAACCGGCCAACGGCCGGTCCGTCGCGTCCCCGCGCAGACAGAAGGAGCCGCCGGGCCGGGTGGCCTCAAGCGTGTCGCCCGCCCGCAGGTGGTCGTGCATCCAGCCGGAGACGAGTCCGCCTGGCACTCGCTTCACGGTGACGCACAGCTCGCCGTCGGTGTCGGGCGAGGACGACATCGAGTAGCTGCGCAACGTCCCGCACACCTTGAAGGTCAGGAACTGCCCGGCCCGGTAGGGGAACGGCGCGTCGAGGGCGAAGGTGCGTGTGTCCGGCGTCTCGTCGACGATCCGGGTGATCCGCACCGGATGGAAGCCGTGATCCCGTGCCATGTATGGAACTTACCTTCTCGCTATGGGAGAGTGCAATTCTCCTACAGGTGAAATGGTGACCGTGACGAGGAGAACTCCTGTCATGACGACGACTTCTCCCGGTGCGCTGCGGCAGCTGCCGCCCGGACTGTCCGCGCGTTACGAGGCCGAGGGCTGGTGGACCGGCGAGACCCTCGGTGAGCTGCTGACCGCCGGGCTGGCCGCCGCGGGCGGTGTGGAGTTCCGGGTGCACTCCGAGGTCCGGCCGTGGGCGGGGACCTTCGCCGACGTCGAGCGGGTGGCGCGGCGGCTCGCCGCCGGGCTGCGGGCGCGCGGGGTCGGCCCCGGCGACGCGGTCGCCATGCAGCTGCCCAACTGGATGGAGGCCGCGGCGGTCTTCTGGGCCTGCGCCTTCCTGGGTGCGGTGGTCGTGCCGGTGGTCCACTTCTACGGACCCAGGGAGGTCGGCTACATCCTCGGCGCGACCCGGCCCAAGGCCTTCTTCGCGGCCGGGCGCTTCGGCCGGTCCGAATTCCGGCCGGAGCTGTGCAAGGACGTCCCGGTCCTCGGCGTCGTCGGCCGCGACTTCGGCGCACTGCTGGCGGACGAGCCCCTGGCCGGCGTGGTGCCCGCCGACCCGGGCGCCCCCGCGCTCATCGCCTTCACCTCGGGCACCACCCGGGACCCGAAGGGTGTGATCCACAGTCACCGGACCCTGGGCTACGAGACGCGCCAGCTGGCCGCGAGCTACCCGCCCGACCGCGGGCGGCAGTTCACCGTGGCGCCGGTCGGCCACTTCATCGGCATGATCAACGCGTTTCTCATCCCCGTCCTCGACGGCACCCCGGTCAACCTCGGGGACACCTGGAACCCCGCCCAGGCGCTCGCGCTGATGCGGGCCGAGGGACTCGCGGTCGGCGGGGGAGCGACGTACTACATGACGAGCCTGCTCGACCACCCCGACTGCACGCCCGAGCACATCGCGCACCTCAGGTACGCCGGTCTGGGCGGTGCTTCCGTCGCCTCCGCGGTGACGACCCGGCTGGAGTCCCTGGGCATCGGCGTCTTCCGGGCCTACGGATCCACCGAGCACCCGTCCGTGACCTGCACGCCCTACGACGGTCCCGCCGCCAAACGGCTGCACACCGACGGACTCCCGCTGCCCGGCGTCGAGCTGAGGCTGGCCGAGGACGGCGAGATCCTCACCCGGGGTCCCGACCTCTGTCTCGGCTACACCGAACCCGCCCTGACCGCGGCCGCCTTCGACGCGGACGGCTGGTACCGCACCGGCGACATCGGCGTGCTCGACGCCGACGGATACCTGACCGTCACCGACCGCAAGTCCGACGTCATCATCCGCGGCGGCGAGAACATCAGTGCCCTGGAGGTCGAGGACGTCCTGCTCGGTCTGCCCGGGGTGGCCGAGGCTGCCGTGGTCGCCGTCCCGGACGCACGCCTGGGGGAGCGGGCGGCGGCCGTACTGCGCATGCGTCCGGGCTGGTCCGTACCGGTCCTGGCCGAGGTGCGGGTGCACTTCCAGCGGTCCGGACTGGCCCGGCAGAAGTGGCCCGAGGAGATCCGCGCGGTCGACGACTTCCCGCGTACGCCGAGCGGGAAGGTGAAGAAGTTCGAGCTCCGTCGGAATATTGCCACTTCCGCACAGTGAGAATACGATTCTCAAGATTGGTGAAGGAGGATCTCATGCCCTCTCGCGCACTCGCGTACCCGCTCTTCGACGCGGACAACCACCTCTACGAGACGCCGGAAGCGCTCACGAAGTACCTGCCCAAGGAGTACGACGGGGCCATCGAGTACGTGACCGTCCGGGGTCGCACGAAGATCGCGATCCGTGGGCAGATCAGCGAGTACATCCCCAACCCCACCTTCGACGTGGTCGCCCGCCCGGGGGCCATGGAGGAGTACTTCAAGGTCGGCAACCCGACCGGCAAGACCCGGCGGGAGATATTCGGCGAGCCGATGCGCTCCGTGCCCGCCTTCCGTGAACCGGCCCCGCGCCTGGAGCTCATGGACGAGCTCGGCATCCAGCGCAGCCTGATGTTCCCCACGCTCGCGAGCCTCATCGAGGAGCGCATGAAGGACGACCCGGAGCTGATCCACGCGGTCATCCACGCCCTCAACGAATGGCTGCACGACACCTGGTCCTTCACCTACAAGGACCGCATCTTCACCGTGCCCGTCATCACCCTCCCGATCGTCGAGAAGGCGATCGAGGAACTGAACTGGGTGGTGGAGCGCGGAGCCCGGGCCATCCTGGTCCGGCCGGCGCCGGTGCCGGGATTCGGTGCCACGCGCTCGTTCGCGCTGCCGGAGTTCGACCCGTTCTGGAAGCGGGTCGTCGAGACCGGCGTGCTGGTCGCCTTCCACTCCTCCGACAGCGGCTACGCCCGCTACGCGGGCGACTGGGAGGGCAACCGGCGCGAGTTCCTGCCCTTCAGGCCCAACGCGTTCCGCCAGGTCATCGAGTGGCGGCCGATCGAGGACGCGGTCTCGTCGCTGATCTGCCACGGCACGCTCTCCCGCTTCCCGGAGCTGAAGGTGGCCGTGATCGAGAACGGCGCCTCCTGGGTGGAACCGCTGCTCGGCCGGCTCGCGGACGTGCACAAGAAGATGCCCCACGAGTTCCACGAGGACCCGGTGGACGTCTTCCGGCGGAACATCCACATCAGCCCGTTCTGGGAGGAGGACATGGCCCGCCTGGGTGACCTCATCGGCATCGAACGCGTGCTGTTCGGCTCCGACTACCCCCACCCTGAGGGCCTGGCCGACCCGGTCACCTACGTCGATCACCTGGCCGGGCTGACCGAGGCCGACAAGGCCCGGGTCATGGGCGGCAACCTGGCCCGGCTGATCGACGCATGACCGCGCCGATGCCGTGGCGCAGCATCCCCGAACTGGTGCGCGACGCCGCCGACCGGTTCGGGGACGCGGAGGCCGTGGTCGACGGAGACCTGCGGCTCACCTTCACCGGCCTGGCCGCGCAGGTCCGGCGCACCGCAGGGGCGTTCGCCTCGGTGGGCGTCCGGCCCGGCGACCGGGTCGCGGTGTGGGCGCCGAACTCGGCCGAGTGGGCGATCGCCGCGTTCGGCGCGCTCACCGCGGGAGCCGTGCTGGTCCCGGTGAACACCCGGTTCCGGGACGAGGAGGCCCACGACATCGTCGTCCGCAGCGGCGCCAAGGTGCTGTGCGTCGAGAACGGCTTCCTGGACCGGGAGTTCACCGGGCCGCCCGGTGTCCCCGTCATCGACCTGCGGGCGGACGGGTTCCTCGGCTCCGGGGAGCCACTGGAGCACAAGGTGGGCGCGGACGACCTCGCGGACATCATCTTCACCTCCGGCACGACCGGCCGTCCCAAGGGCGTGATGACCACCCACGGCCAGACCCTCCGGCTGTACGCCGAGTGGTGCGACCTCGCACAACTCCGTCAGGGCGACCGCTATTTGATCGTCAACCCGTTCTTCCACATCTTCGGCTACAAGGCGGGCCTGGTCGCCTCCGTGATCCGGGGCGCGACCGTGCTCCCGCTCGCCGTCTTCGACCTGGACCGCGTCCTGGACCTGGTGGAGCGGGAGCGGGTGACGGTCCTGCCGGGGCCGCCGACGCTGTACCACTCCCTGCTCCAGGCGGGCTCCGGACACGACCTGTCCTCGCTGCGGGTCGCGGTGACCGGCTCCGCCGACATCCCCGTCGAACTGGTCCGCCGGATCACCACCGAACTGCCCTTCACCCACCTCATGACCGGCTACGGCCTCACCGAGGCCGGCACCGTCACCGCGTCCAGGCCCGGTGACCCGTACGAGGCCGTCGCCACCACCGTGGGCAAGCCCTGCGAGGGCTTCGAGGTGCGCCTCGCCGAGGACCAGGAGGTCCTCGTGCGCGGCTACTCCGTCATGCTCGGCTACCTCGACGACCCCGAGGCGACCGCCGAGGCCGTCGACGCCGACGGCTGGCTGCACACCGGCGACCTGGGCGAGATCGACGGCGACGGGCGGCTCCGGATCGTCGGCCGCAAGAAGGACATGTTCGTCGTCGGCGGCTTCAACGCCTACCCGGCCGAGATCGAGGGCTTCCTGCTCCGGCACCCGGCCGTCGCCCAGGCCGCCGTCATCGGCGTGCCGGACGCCCGCCTGGGCCAGGTCGGCAAGGCGTTCGTGGTGCCCCGCGGCACGGTGACGGAGGACGGGCTGATCGCCTGGGCCAAGGAGCGGATGGCGGGCTTCAAGGTGCCCCGGCAGGTCGAGTTCCGGACGGAGCTGCCGCTGAACGCCACCGGCAAGGTGATGAAGGACCAGCTGTCATGACCGACGACCCCCGCACCGCGTCCGGCATCCCCCTCAAGCCGGTCTACGGCCCCGCCGACCTGCCCGTCGCACCGCCCGGCCCCGGCACCTTCCCCTTCACCCGGGGCAACTACCCCACCGGTTACCGGGGCCGCACCTGGACCCTGCGCCAGTACTCCGGCTTCGGCACCCCTGAGGAGTCCAACCGCCGTTACCGCTACCTTCTCGACCAGGGCGGCACCGGCCTGTCGGTGGCGCTCGACCTGCCCACCCAGTGCGGTTACGACTCCGACGACCCGGAGTACACGGACGAGGTCGGCCGGGTGGGCGTCGCCCTCGACACCCTCGCGGACGCCGAGATCCTCTTCGACGCGATCCCGCTGGAGCGGATCAGTACCAGCTTCACCATCAACGGCACGGCGGCCGTCCTGCTGGCCTTCTACGTCGCCGCCGCCGAGAAGCGCGGCATCCCGCGCGCGAAACTGACCGGCACCATCCAGAACGACATCCTCAAGGAGTACGCCTCCCGCGGCACCTGGATCTGGCCGCCCGAACCGTCGCTCAGGCTCATCGCGGACACCATCGAGTTCTGTGCCGCCGAGGTGCCCCGCTTCAACGCGATCTCGGTCGCGGGCGCGCACTTCCGGGACGCGGGCGCCAACGCCGTGCAGGAGATGGCGTTCACGCTCGCGGACGGGGTGACGTACTGCGAGACCGTGCTGGAACGCGGCCGCATGACCATCGACGAGTTCGCCCCGCAGATCTCCTTCTTCTTCTACACGCACGGCGAGTTCTTCGAGGAGATCGCCAAGTACCGTGCCGGACGTCGGCGTTGGGCGACGATCGTGCGCGAGCGGTTCGGCGCGCGGACCGACAAGGCGTGCATGTTCCGCTTCGGCTGTGTGGCCGGCGGAGCCTCGCTGTACGCGCCGCAGGCCCGCAACAACACCGTGCGGGTCGCCTACGAGGCCCTCGCCTCCGTGCTCGGCGGTGTGCAGTCGATGTTCACCGCCGCCTGGGACGAGCCCTTCGCGCTGCCCAGCGAGGAGTCGGCCACGCTCGCCCTGCGCACCCAGCAGATCCTCGCCCACGAGACGGGGGTGGCCCGGGTGGCCGACCCGCTCGGCGGGTCGTACTTCGTGGAGGCGCTCACCGACGCCACGGAGGAGCGGATCGCCGCGATCATGGCCGATCTGGAGGCGCACGGCGGAATGGTCCGCTGCATCGAGGACGGCTACCTCCAGGGGCTGATCGCCGACGAGGCCTGGCGGCTGCACCAGGAGGTCGACTCCGGGCGGCGGCCGGTGGTCGGCGTCAACCGCTTCACCGCCGAGGAGCCCCCGCCCGACCTGGCCACCTACGAGCTCGACGCCGAGGGACGGGAGCGGCAGCTGAAACGGCTCGCCCAGGTCAAGGCCGAGCGCAGCGCCACCGAAGTGCGCACCCGTCTCGCCGAGTTGAGACGCGCCGCCGAAGGAGACACCAACCTCATGGAGCCCCTGATCGCCTGTGCCAACGCCTACTGCACGGTCGGCGAGACGGCCGGAGCCCTGCGCGAGGTGTGGGGCGAGTTCCGGCAGCCGGTGGTGTTCTGATGACCGGGCCGGTGCGGATCCTCGTCGCGAAACCCGGGCTCGACGGGCACGACCGCGGGGCCAAGCTGGTGGCGCGCGGCCTGCGTGACGCCGGGTTCGAGGTGGTGTTCACGGGCATCCGGTGGCGGGTGGCGGACATCGTCGCCACCGCCGTCCAGGAGGACGTGGCCGTGGTCGGACTGTCGATCCTCTCCGGCGCCCATGTCACGCTGACCCGCCGCACCGTCGGCGGGCTGCGCGCGGCGGGGGCGCACGACATCCCCGTCGTGGTCGGCGGCACGATCCCGGCCGCCGACGTGGCGCTGCTGCGGGAGGCCGGAGCGGCGGCCGTGTTCCCCACCGGCACCCCGCTGCACGCCATCGTCGCGGACATCCGCGCACTCACCGCCCAGGAGGGCTGACATGCGAGTCGGAGTGATGAGCGGTCCCGAGCGGGGCGACGCGGCGCACAAGGCGGCGCGCATGGTCGACGACGCCCGCTGGGCCGAGGAGGCCGGCTTCGACACCGTGTGGGTGCCCCAGGTGCCCACCGACTTCGACGCCCTGACCGCCGTCTCCCTGATGGGGCAGGCCAC
This sequence comes from Streptomyces fuscichromogenes, assembly GCF_014645815.1. GTDB lineage: Bacteria > Actinomycetota > Actinomycetes > Streptomycetales > Streptomycetaceae > Streptomyces > Streptomyces fuscichromogenes. The sequence continues at coordinate 138,588 of NZ_BMML01000025.1, forward strand.
TTCGCGCATCGAACTGGGCACGGCGGTGGTCCCGGTGCACGCCCAGCACCCGGTGGCCCTGGCCCGGCAGGCGATCTCGGCCCAGGCGGCCGCCGGCGGGCGGCTCGCCCTCGGCGTGGGCGCCTCCCACCACTGGATCGTCCGCGACATGCTCGGCATCCCCTACGAGAAGCCGGCCGCGTACACCCGCGCCTACCTCGAAGTCCTCAACGCCTCACTCAGCGGCGCGAGTTCGGTGGACGTGGAGAACGACCGCTTCCAGGTGCACAATCCGCTCACCCTCGCCCCGGTCGCCCCGCTGCCGGTCCTGGTCGCCGCCCTCGGCCCGCTGATGCTGCGCATCGCGGGGGAGCACACCGACGGCACCGTCCTGTGGATGGCGGACGAGCGGGCCGTCGCCGAGCATGTCGTACCGACCCTCACCAAGGCGGCGGAGGCGGCCGGACGCCCGGCCCCGCGCGTCGTCGCGGGCATCCCGGTCTGCCTCTGCGCACCGCACGAGGTGGACGCGGCCCGGGAGCGCGCCAACCGGATCCTCGGCGAGGCCGAGGTCTCGCCCAACTACCAACGGCTCCTGGAGTACGGCGACGCACGCGACGTCGGCGACCTGTGCGCGGCCGGCGACGAGGCGGCCATCGCGGCCCGCTTCCGGCGCTTCGCCGACGCGGGCGTGACCGACCTGTCCGTCCGCCTGCTGCCCCTCGGCACCGGCCGGGACGAACTGGTCGCCTCCAAGCTCCGCACCCGGGACACGGTCGCCGCCCTCGCCGCGGACTTCCGGTGACCGCAGGGCCGGGCCCGCTGGCGGCACTGCGCGTCCTGGAGGTCGGCCACATCCTGGCCGGCCCCTACGCCACCATGCTGCTCGCCGACCTCGGGGCACAGGTCACCAAGGTGGAACCGCCCGGTGGCGACCTGTCCCGGCAGGTGTCCGGCGCGTACTTCGCCAGTCTCAACCGGGGCAAGCGCTCGATCCGGCTGGATCTGGGCACGCCCGGCGGACAGGACCGGCTGCACGACCTCGTGCGTGAGTCGGACGCGCTGCTCGTCAACCTCAAGCCGTCCGCCATCCGCCGCTTCGGCCTCACCTACGAGGACCTGAAGCCCCACAACGAACGCCTGGTGTGCGTCGCCCTCACCGGCTGGGGCATGGACGCGGGCGACGAACCCGCCTTCGACTACGTCGTCCAGGCCGCCACCGGCATCGCCGCCCTCACCGGCGACCCGGACGGCCCGCCGCTGCTGCCCGGTTACTCGTCCGCCGACAACTCCGCCGGACTCGCCGCCGCGCTCGGCCTGCTGGCGCAGGTGGTCTCGGGGCGGGGCGGGCAGATCGAGGTCTCCCTGCGGGACGTGATGCTCTCCCAGCTCAACTACCACGCCTCGGGCTGGCTCAACGACGCGGTCGCCCCGCGCCGCCTGGGCGGAGCGCACTCCTACTACGTCCCCGCTCAGCTCTTCCCGACCGCCGACGGCCATCTGGCCCTGTTCATCACCCACGACGGCTTCTGGCGCGCCTTCGCCGCCGAGGCCGGCGTCGAGGGCTTCGCGACGATGGCCGAACGCGCGGCGCGGCGCGACGCGGTGATCACCGCGGTGACCAAGGCGCTGGCCGCCGACACGGCCGTCGGCTGGGAGGCCCGGCTGCGCCCGCTCCGAGTCCCCGCCGCCGCTGTCCGCACCCTGCCCGAGGCGCTGGCCCAGGCCCCGGACGCGGTGGTGGACTCAGGCGGCCTCCGGCTGGTCGGCAGTCCCTTCCGGGTCAGCGGCTACGAGCCGTCGTACGGGCCGCCGCCGGGGCTGGGCGAGCATGGCGGCGCGCCCTGACCGCTGCGGGATGGGCGGTGCTGCGCTGTCGATCGTCTGCGGCGCCATCGTGGCTGGTCGCGCCCACACGGCGGCAGCCGCGTATCCGGTACAGCCCCGCGCCCCTTCAGGGCACGGCCGCCCCCCCGCCGGACTTCAACGAAGCTCCCTAACCTCACGGCATCCCCCCGTCCACCCGCAGGGTCGCCCCGCTGGTGTACGAGGACGCGTCCGACAGCAGGTAGAGGGCGGCGCCCACGACCTCGCGCGGGTCCCCGATGCGTCGCAGGGCGTGTCCGCGGACCCCCTCGGCGAGCTGTTCCGGGTCCTGCTGCCAGCCCCGGGTGGCCCAGGTGTCGAACGGGCCGCACATCAGCGTGTTGACCCGCACCGTCGGGCCGAGCGCCTGCGCCAGCCCCACGGTCACCGCGTCGAGCCCCGCCTTGGCGGCCGCGTACGGCACGATCGCGGGGCGCGGCCGGACCGAGCCGGTGGAGCCGACGTTGACGATGGTGCCGCCGCCGGCCTCGGCCATCCGGGCCCCGGCCAGCACGGACAGCCGGAACGGGCCCTTGAGGTTGAGGCCCAGCACCGCGTCGAACATCTTCTCCGTGACGTCGGCCAGATCGTCGTAGACGGGAGCCATGCCGGCGTTGTTGACCAGCGCGTCGAGCCTGCCGAAGCGCGCGTGGACGGCGTCGACCAGGCCGGGCAGCTCGTCCCAGCGGCCCACGTGGACGGCGTACGGGAACGCCGAACGCCCGGTCTCCTTCTCGATCTCGGTGCTCACCGCGGCGCACGCGTCGTACTTCCGGCTGGCGACGACGACGTCGGCGCCGCAGCGGGCCGCTCCGAACGCCATGGCCCGCCCCAGTCCCCGGCTGCCGCCGGTCACCAGGACCACCCGGCCGGAGAGGTCGAACAGCTCGTCCGCGTAGCCCATGTCCGCCTCCTGGAGCGTTCTCGGATGTGAGAGTAGCGTTCTCCGATATGCAGAATAGCATTCGGGATCGCGAGGCCGAGGCGCTGTTGGACGCCGGGCTGGCGCTGATGGTGTCGGCCGGCGGGCGCCGGCCCCGGGTGGCCGACATCGTGGCCGCCGCGGGACTGTCGAACGACGCCTTCTACCGCTCGTTCGCGAGCAAGGACGCCCTGGTCGAGGCCATCGTCGAGCGCGGTGCGCGCACGCTCGTCGGGTATGTCCGGCACCGCATCGCGCGGGCGGCCGGGCGCGGGCCGGAGGCCCGGCTGCGGGCGGGGCTCGAAGCGGTCGTACGGCAGGCCGCCGACGTGACCCTGGCCCGGCAGACCCGGGCCGTCCTGGCCAACGCCACCGGACACGCGCCCCGGGCCCCGCATGTCACCGTCGCGCTGGTGGACGCCCTGGCCGCGCTGTTCGCCCAGCCGGCCGCCGAACTGGGGTCCGGCGACCCGATGCGCTCCGCCCGGACCGCGGCGGGCGCGGTCGTCGCGGCCCTGCAGTACTGGCTGTTCACCGAGGAGGTGCCCGGCCGCGCGGAGACCGAGCACCTGGTCGGGTTCCTGCTCGCAGGAGTACGCGCTCCCGACCCCCGCAGGGGGCACGTCCCGTAGCTGGACGCGAGAATGCCATTCTGTTAATTTCAGAACGCCATTCTGAAGGAAGGTGGATGCGTCATGTGGGACTTCAGTACCGACGCCGCGTTCCAGGAGAGGCTCGACTGGGCCGCGGGATTCGTCCGTACGGAGATCGAGCCGCTCGACGTGCTGTTCCCGGGCAACGCCGAGCCCTACGACCGCGACAGCGAGGTCTTCCGGGAAGTGGTCCGCCCGTTGCAGCGGCAGGTGCGCGAACAGGGGCTGTGGGCCGCCCATCTGCCGCCCTCGCTCGGCGGCATGGGCATGGGCCAGGTGAACCTCGGACTGCTCAACGAGATCCTCGGCCGGTCCAGTTGGGCGCCGATGGTGTTCGGCACCCAGGCCCCCGACTCCGGCAACGCCGAGATCCTCGCCCACTACGCCACCGAGGAACAGCGCAAGGAGTACCTGGAGCCGCTGCTCGACGGGCGGATCGTCTCCACCTTCGCGATGACCGAGCCGACCGGCGGCGCGGACCCCGGCGGCTTCACCTGCCGTGCCGTCCGCGACGGCGAGGAGTGGGTGATCGACGGCGAGAAGTGGTTCGCCTCCAACTACCCGCACGCGGCCTTCGTCATCGCCATGGTGGTGACCGACCCCGACGTGCCCGTGCACAAGGGCGCGTCCATGATCCTGGTCCCGGCCGGCACGCCCGGCATGGAGATGGTGCGCGGCACGGGCATGGCCGGCGAGCCGCTCGGCGAGGGCGTCCACGCCTACCTGCGGTTCACCGGCTGCCGGGTGCCGGCCGCGAACCTGCTCGGCGAGCCCGGCTCCGGGTTCCGCATCGCACAGACCCGCCTCGGCGGCGGCCGGCTGCACCACGCCATGCGCTCGGTCGGCCAGTGCCGGCGCGCCCTGGAGATGATGACCGAGCGGATCGCCTCCCGGCGTACCCGTGGCGGCCCGCTCTCCGACCAGCAGGCCGTGCGCCACCAACTGGCCGACACCTGGGTGCAGATCGAGCAGTTCCGCCTCCAGGTCCTGCACGCCGCCTGGCAGACGGACCGGGCGGCCGGGACCGGCGACCCGGCCGACGCCCGCCGGGCCCGGCTGCACGTCTCCGGCGTCAAGGTGGCCACGCCCAAGGTCCTCGTCGACGTCGCCTACCGGGCCCTGCACCTGCACGGCGCCCTCGGCGTCTCCAACGAGCTGCCGCTGGCGAAGATGTGGAACTCCGGCCCGACCCTCGGTGTCGCCGACGGCCCCACCGAGGCCCACCAGGACGTCATCGCCCGGCTGTTGCTGAAGGACGCCACTGCGGCGGACGACCAGCTGTTCGGCTCGGCCCATCTGCCCACCCGGCTGGCCGCGGCCCGCGCGAAGTACGCGGACCGCCTGAAGGAAACGGCGGTGACCTGGTGAGCACGCGTGAGGCGCACGACCCCGACGACACGGAACCCGACCTCGACCGCCTCAACGCCTGGCCCGGCCTCGCCGACCTCCCCGGCGACGGCCTCGTCACCGCCCTGGAACCCCTCACCGGCGGCGCGCAGAACCTCCTGTTCACCCTCCGGCGGGCCGACGGCACCGAACTCGTCCTGCGCCGCCCCGGCCGGCACCTGAAGGCCGGAGCCTCCGACGCCTTCCGCCGCGAGGGCCGCGTCCTGGGCGCCCTCGCCGCCACCGACGTACCGCACCCGCACCTGTACGCCGGCGTCCAGGACGAGTCGGTGCTCGGGGCGCCCTTCTCCGTCCTGGAGAAGATCGACGGCTTCATGCCCCGGGGGCGGCTCCCCGGCCGTTATGCCGAGGACCCGGAGTGGCGGCGCGCGGTCGCCTTCGCCTTGGTCGACGGCGCCGCACTGCTGGCCGCGGTGGACCCCGGCGCGCATGATCTGGCCGACCTGGGCCGTCCGGAGGGCTGGCTGGAGCGGCAGACCCCCAAGTACCTGAAGATGCTGCACGGTTACCGCGCCGACCCGGCCTATGCGGAGAGCGAGAACCCGCACGTGGACGCCGTGGCCGACTGGCTGGTCGGGCACGCGCCGAAGCAGGGCGCGACCGGGATCGTCCACGGTGACCTGCAGTTCGCCAACGTCATGTTCGCCCACGACGCCCCGCGCCTCGCCGCCATCGTGGACTGGGAGATGGCCTCCCTGGGGGACCCGCTGCTCGACCTGGCCTGGATCCTCACCGCCTGGCGCGAGCCCGGCGACCCGCCCGGCAGCGACCCGCAGCTCCAGCCCTGGGACGGCATGCCCTCCCGCGCCGAGCTCGTCGCGTACTACGCGGAGCGGACCGGCCGGGACGTGTCCGCGTTCCGCTGGTACCAGGTGCTGGCCTGTTTCCGGCTCGCCGCGCTGCTGGAGGGCAGCCATGCGCGTGCGCTGGCGGGGAAGCTGAACCGCAGGATGGGGGACGCGTTCCACGCGTATGCCGGGTGGCTGTGGGAGAAAGCGCGTCAGGAGATGGCGGCGTGAAGCGCGGGCGGTGCGTGCCGCCGGTCGTCTGCGGCTTTGCCGTGGCCGGTCGCGCCCCGCGGCGGAGCCGCTGATCGGTGCGGCCCCGCGCCCCTTTGGGGCGCGCCGGTGTGCGCGTCACCTGGGTGGGAAGCGCAACGCCCCGTCCAGGCGGATCACTTCGCCGTTGAGGTAGGTGTTCTCGCACAGGTGCTGGACGAGGGCGGCGAACTCCTCGGGGTGCCCCATCCGGCGCGGGTGGGGCACCTGAGGTCCCCAGTACGCCTCCAGTCGGTCGGCGGCCTTGCCGTACGCGGGCGTGAGGACCGTGCCGGGCGCGATCGACACCACCCGGATGCCCAGCGGGGACAGATCACGGGCCGCCACCAGGGTCATCGCACTCACTCCGCCCTTCGCGGCGGCGTAGGGCAACTGGCCGATCTGGCCCTCGTAGGCCGCGATCGACGACGTCGTCACGATCACACCGCGCTCACCGTCCGCCCCGGCGGGCGCGGTGCGGGCGATGGCCGCGGCGGCCAGCCGCATGACGTTGAACACCCCGGTCAGATAGACGTCGACCGTGGTGCGGAACCCGGCGAGGTCCAGCGGCGACCCGTCCCGGCCGACGAGCCGCCCGCCGTGCGCGGGACCGCCGTGACAGTCCACCGCCGCACGGAACTCCCCTTCCCGCGAGGCGACGTCCACCGCCGAGGCCATCGACTCCTCGTCGGTGGCGTCCGCGCGCACGTACCGCACCCCCAGCTCCTCCTGGAGGGCCTTGCCTTTGTCGTCGGCCAGGTCGGCGACCACGACCCGCACGCCCGCAGCGTGCAGTCGTCGCACCGTCGCCTCGCCCAGTCCGCCCGTGCCACCGACCACCAGGGCCGAGGAACCCTCGACGAGCATCGCCGTTCCCCTCTCTTGCGAGTAGGCCTCTTAGTGTATGAGAATGCCATTCTCATGAACATAGCCGTGATCCTGGAAATGGCCGCCTCCGCGGGAGACCGGCCGGCCGTCACCGAGGGCGGCCGTTCGCTCTCCGCCGCCGAACTCCAGCGCCTCGCACGTCATGCGGCCGATCGCTTCCGGGACCGCCCCGCGGTCCTGTACCTCGGCGTGAACCACCTCGCCTACCCCGTCGCCCTGTTCGGCGCGGCCCTGGCCGGCGTCCCCTTCGTCCCCCTCAACTACCGTCTGGGGGAGGAGCAGTCGGCCGCCCTGCTGGAGCGGCACCCGGGCGCGGTCGTGCTACGTCCCGACGACCTCGATCCCCTTCTCGCGCCCGCCGGCGAGGCCGCGTGGCGGCCGGCCCCCGACGACCGGGACGCCACCGCCGTCACCCTCTACACCAGCGGCACCACCTCGGCACCCAAGGCGGCACTGCTGCGCCACCGCCACCTGCTCGCCTACGTCTTCAACACCCAGGACTTCGGCTCGGCCGACGCCGACGACGCCACCCTGGTGGCCCTCCCGCCGTACCACGTGGCCGGGTTGATGAACCTGCTCACGAACCTCTACGCGGGCCGCCGGATCGTCTACCAGGCCTCCTTCGAGGCGGCGCACTGGCTGGCGACGGTACGCGGCGAGCGCGTCACCCACGCCATGCTGGTGCCGACCATGCTCGCCCGCGTCACCGCCGAACTCGGCGAGAACCAGGCCGAAACGCCCTCCCTGCGCAGCCTCGCCTACGGCGGTGCGCGCACCCCGCGCCCGGTCGTGGAGCGGGCGCTGCGGCAGTTCCCGGAGACCGGCTTCGTCAACGCCTACGGCCTGACCGAGACCGCGTCCTCCGTCGCCGTCCTCGGCCCCGACGACCACTGGCAGGCCCTGGCCTCCGAGGACCCGGCCGTACGGGCCCGGCTCGGCTCCGTCGGCCGCCCGCTGCCCGGGATCGAGGTCGAGATCCGGGACGAGGACGGCACGCTCCTCGAACCGGGGGCGACCGGGCTCGTCTTCGTGCGCGGCGAGCAGATCTCGGGGGAGTACGCCGCAGGGCGGGCGCTGGACGACCGCGGCTGGTTCGCCACCCGCGACCGGGGCCGGCTCGACGCCGCCGGCTACCTCTTCGTCGAGGGGCGCGCCGACGACACGATCATCCGAGGCGGCGAGAACATCGCACCCGCCGAGATCGAGGACGTGCTCCTCCAGTACCCGGGGGTACGGGAGGCCGCCGTGCTCGGGGTCGCCGACCCGGAGTGGGGTCAGCGGCTGGTGGCCGTCCTGGTCGGCTCCGGGGACCCGGCGGACATCAGGGCCTTCGTCCTGCGCCACCTGCGTTCCTCGAAGACGCCCGACCTCGTCGTCTTCCGCCCCGAACTGCCCCGCACCGCCACCGGCAAGCTCCTGCGCCGGACCCTCGTCGCCGAACTGGAGGAGACCGCCGATGCCTGAGGCCGTCCTCGTCACCGCCCTGCGCACACCGATCGGCACCGCGTTCAAAGGCACCCTGCGCAGCACCACCGCCTACGATCTGGCCGACCGCATCGTCTCGGCGACCGCGGAGGGACTCGACCCCGCGCTCGTCGACGACGTGGTGCTCGCCGAGTCCCACTACGGCGGCGGGGTCGTCGCCCGGCACGCGGCCCTCACCGCCGGACTGCCCCAGGTCCCCGGCCTCGCCCTGAACCGGCACTGCGCCGCCGGGCTCGCCGCCGTACAGACCGCCGCGGCCTCGGTCCGGGCCGGCATGGACCGCCTGGTTCTGGCCGGCGGCGTCAACTCGACCTCCACCGCACCCAGGCTGTCCTTCCAGGACACCGAACGCTGGGTGCCGCCCACGCATCCCGACCGCCCGGACGCACCCAACCTCGACATGTCGATCACGGTGGGCTGGAACACGGCCGTACAAGAGGGCATCGGGCGCGAGGAGATGGACGCGTGGGCGCTGCGCTCGCACCGCAACGCCGTACGCGCCCAGGACGAGGGCCGCTTCAAGGACGAGATCGTGCCCGTGGCGACGCCCTACGGGCCCTTCGAGGCCGACGAGCACCCGCGCCGCGACACCAGCGCGGAACGCCTGGCCGCGCTCAGACCGCTGCACCCCGAGATCGAGGGGTTCTCGATCACGGCCGGGAACGCCTGCGGCGCCAACGACGCGGCGGCCGCCGTGGCGGTCGCCGACGAGCGGCTCGGACTGCCCGCCCTGGCCCGGGTGCGCTCCTGGGCCTCGGTCGCCCTGGACCCGGCCGAGACCGGCCTGACCCCCGTTCTCGCCATCCCCAAGGCGCTGGAGCGGGCCGGGATGTCCGTCCCCGACGTGGACCTCTTCGAGATCAACGAGGCCTTCGCCGTCGTACCGGTCGCCGTGATCCGCCGCCTCGGCCTCGACCCGGACGCGGTGAACGTCAACGGCAGCGGCTGCTCGCTCGGCCACCCCGTGGCCGCCACCGGGGCCCGTATGGTCGTCACCCTGGTCCACGAACTGCGCCGCCGGGGCGGCGGCGTGGGCGTGGCCGCGATGTGCGCGGGCGGCGGCATGGGTTCCGCCCTGGTCCTGGAGGTGCCCGCACCCTGACCGGTCGGCGGGCGGCGGCCTAGCCGCCGAACCTCAGCAGCGCCTCCTGCGCGTAGGAGGCGAGCAGTGTCCCGTCCTCGGTGAGGACGTCGCCGCGTCCGAAGCACCGCCCGTGTGCGGCCAGCGGGCTGTGCTGGCGCAGCAGCAGCCACCGCCCGGTGGTGAACGGGCGGTGGAACCACACGGTGTGCGCGGTCACGGCGGAGGCGAACGCCCGGCCCGCGTCCGCCTGGGTGAGGCCGTCCAGGGGGCGCAGCGCGGTGCCGATCGGGGTGAGGTCGGTGGCGTAGGCGAGCAGCGCGGGACCGAGATCCGGCGGCGCGGCCGGGACGCGGGTCCACAACTCGTAGGCGGGCGGCCCGGACTTCACGGTGTCGAGGTCGGTGGCCGCCCGCGACTCCCAGGGCAGCAGCCCGAGTTCGACGGCGCGCTCCGGGCCCGGCAGCGCCGGCGCGGGCTCCGTCGTCTGCCGGTCCGGCCCCTCCTCCCACACATGCAGACTCGCGCTGGCCACCGCGACGACTCCGTGCTCCTGGCGGGCGGTGAGCCGCACGGTCGCGAAGGTACGGCCGTGCTGCGGCACGTCGGCCTCGTAGCGCACCGGTTCCCCGGTGCGGCCCTCGCGCAGGAACTGCGTGTGCAGTGACTTCAAGGCCTTGCCGGGCGCCGCGAGACAGGCGGCACGCGCGAACTGGGCGAGGAACTGCCCGCCGAACAGCCGCCGGTACGACAGCTGTTGCGAGCGGCCTTCATAGGTGCCGGTGCCGGTGCCGTGAGCGGTGAGGTCGAGGCAGCCCAGGAGGTCCTGCCAGGGATCCGTGGTCACGTGTTTCCTCACAGGTCGACGAGGCGGCGCGCCCTGCCTTCACGCAGCAGCAACGCACCTGCCTCCCGGGTCAGTTCACGAGTCGAGCCGAGCAGTCCGTCGAGGACGAGAGCCCGTCTGACGTGCCGGTGCAGCGCGTGCTCGGCGGTGAAGCCGATGCCGCCGAGGGCCTGTTGGCAGTGGCGGGCGGCGGTGAGCGCGGCCCGCCCCGCGACGGCCTTGGCGAGCAGCGAGCCGGTGTCGTCCTCGGCGGCGGCCAGGGCTGCCTCGGCTCCCTCCAACGCCACGAAGGCCTCGGCGAGCCGGTGCCGCAGCGCCTGGAAGGAGGCGAGGGGCCGCCCGAACTGCTGTCGGTCCAGGACGTGTTCACGGGCGAGTTCGAGCATGGCGCGGCCGGTGCCGAGCAGCCACCAGCCCAGCGCCCGCCGTCCCGCGGCGAGCGGCACGGCCTCGCCCGGGTCCACCCTGCGCAGCGGCAGCCCCGGATCCAGAGCGCTTCCCGCCGGGGAGCCGTCCCGCGCCCACTCCACCCACACCCCGCCCGCGTACGGCAGCGGCAGTGTCCCTCCGACCGGCCGACCGGCCGCCCGCAGGACGACGTCGTTGAGGACGGCGGCCCGCGCCCCCGTCTCGCCGAGCAGCCGGAAGACCAGCGGGACGGCGGTGTCCGGCTCCTCGGCGAGCATCTGTGTCCAGCCGAGGCCGGCGAGCGCGGAGTCGAGTCCGGCGCCGGGCTCGGCGGTCGTCATGGTCCTGCGCAGGGCCTCTTCCAGAAGTCCGTGTTCGGCGCTGTCCACCGCGTGTCACTCCTTTCCGAGGCCGAGCAGGCGACGGGCGACGATGTTGCGCTGGATCTCGGCGGTGCCGCCGTAGATGGTGGCGGCCCGCGCGTACAGGTAGCCGGTGCGCCAGGTGGCGTCCTCGGCCAGTTCGACCGTGCCCGGCAGGAGCTCGCGCGCGGTGTCGAACAGCCGCTGCTCGGCGGTGGCCAGGAGGATCTTGTCGACCGACGTCTCCGGGCCGAGCCGTCCGCCCTCCGCCTGCCTCCGCTGGGTCGCGGCCGACCGGCAGCGCACGGAGTGCAGGTCGAGCCAGACGGCGCCGAGGGCGTCGGGGTCCGGCTCGCAGCCGTCGGCGAGAAGCCGGTCCAGGGTGCCGTAGAGGTGGGCGACGCGGTGCCAGAAGCAGGTGGACCGTTCGTGCGGCAGGAGATCCATGGCCAGGCGCCAGCCGTCGCCGGGGGCGCCCAGCATGCGGTGCGCCGGTACCCGCACGCCGTCGAGGAAGACCTCGGCGAACTCGTCGACGCCGTGCATCGTGCGCAGCGGCCGTACGGTGACGCCGGGGCTGTCCATGTCGACGAGGAAGGCGCTGATACCGGCGTGGCCGGGCCCTCCGGTGCGGGCCAGCAGGACACAGCGGGCCGCGTACTGGGCGAGGCTCGTCCACACCTTCTGGCCGGACACCACCCAGCCGTCGCCGTCGGGCACCGCCCGGGTGGACAGCGATGCCAGGTCGCTGCCCGAGCCCGGTTCCGAGAAGCCCTGGCACCACTGCTCCCGGCCGGACAGCAGGCGCGGCACCATCTCGGCGGCGAGCGCGGGCGGCGCGTAGTCGACGACGGTCGGCACCAGCACCTCGACCATCGACCAGATGCCGGGCTCCGCCAGCGCCCGTGAGGCGACCTCCTCGCCGAGCACCGCGCGCAGGGTGCCGTCGCCGCCGAGTCCGCCGACCGCCCGCGGCCAGCCGTGGCGCATCCAGTCGGCGTCCCACAACGCCGCACGCACCCGGGCCAGTTGGGCGACCTGGGCGTCGAGGGAGTGGTCGGGCGGAGGCGTCAGGTCGTTGCCGTCCAGCCAGGCGCGCACACCCTGACGGAACTCGGCGGTCCTCATGACCGGGTACGGTCGAAGGCGTGCGGGCGGCCCGAGTCATGGGCGCCGCTGCGGCGGATGAAGGTCATGGCCCGGGTGCGCAGCCGCCAGCCTTCCGGGGTGCGGGCGTAGGTGTCGTCGTAGTAGCCGATGCGCATCCGGTGTTCGGAGTGCTCGACGAAGCAGAGCGGCTGGGTGCCGGTGGCGGTGTCGCCGGCCAGCTCCACCTCCGGTGTGCCGACCAGGAAGAGGCCCTTGGGAGCGGCGTCGATCAGCGCGGGGAACTCGTCCAGCGGGTAGGTGTCGCCGAACGCGCTGTAGCTGCCGTCCGGGGTGAAGACGCCGAGCACCCGGTCCACGTCCCCACGGGTCATGGCGACCGCGTACCGGGCGAGGAGCTGCTGGATCTCGATCAGGTCGTCGGTGGCGCTCAAGGGGCCTCCACGGTCACTCGATGAGAACGTGATTCTCGAAATCGAGTATCACGCTTCCATGAGGGCGGGCCGCCGTCAACGCCGATGCCGTGCGGAGCAACCTCCCCTTGTCCGAAAGGTTGATTCTCCATTAGCGAGAAGCTAGTTTCCAACCCATGGATCAGTTCCTGGCCTTCACGGTGGTCGGCCTGAGCACCGCCGCCATCTACGCCGTGATCGGTAGCGGCCTGGTGCTCACCCACACCACGGCCGGGGTCTTCAACTTCGCCCACGGCGCCGCCGGAATGCTCGCGGCCTTCGCCTACTGGCAGCTCGCCGTCGGCTGGGGCTGGCCGGTACCGGCCGCGCTGGCCGTCGTGCTCCTCGTCCTCGCGCCCGCCTTCGGCCTGTTCGTCGAACGGGTCCTGATGCGCCCCGTACAGGCCCTGGGCGAGGCCGAACGGCTCGTCATGACGGTCGCGCTGCTCGCCGGCTGCATCGCACTCGCCCGCTGGGTCTGGGATCCCGACACACCCCGCCCGCTGAGCCCGTTCCTCGCCGGTGAGCGAGCCGTCCGGCTCGGCCCGGCCGTCGTCACCTGGCACCAGGTGATCACCATGGCGACCGCGCTCGCCATCGCCGTCGGCCTGTGGTCCCTGCTCCACCGCACCCGGGCCGGCACGGAGATGCGCGCCTGCGTGGACGACCGCGCCCTCGCCGTTCTGACCGGTGCCGATCCGCTGCGCGCCGGCCGCCTGGCCTGGGTGCTCGGCATCCAGCTCGCCGCCGTCGGCGGCATCCTCATCGCCCCCACCGTCGCGCTCGACGCGCAGCAGCTCTCCCTGCTCATCGTCAGCGCCTACACCGCCGCCGTCTTCGGGCGGCTGCGCAGCCTGCCCCTCACCTTCCTCGGCGCGGTCGTCGTCGGACTGCTGGAGGCCTACCTCGCCGGCTACCTGCCGCAGAACGACTACCTGCCCGGCCTGCGCCTCGCCGCCCCCGCCCTGCTGCTCTTCCTGGCACTGCTCGCCTTCCCGCACCACCGGCTGCGCGGCCGCGACCGTACCGTCGTCCGCGTCCCGCTGCCGGGCAGGCGCGGCAGCCTGGTCCTCGCGGGCTGCGTCCTCGCGCTCGCGCTGTTCCTGGTCAGCGTGCTGACCGAGGACCAGGTCATCTCGTACGGCACGCTGTTCTCGCTCGGTGTGGTCGCCCTGTCCTATGTGCCGCTCGCCGGATACGCCGGGCAGGTCTCCCTCTGCCAGCTCTCCATCGCCGGAATCGGCGCGGCGGTCTGGGGCCACCTCGGCGCGCACGGCGAGCTGTGGGCGCTGCCGGTCGCCGTCCTGGTCGCCGCGGCCGTCGGCGCCCTGGTCGCACTGCCCGCGCTGCGCCTGTCGGGCATCTACCTGGCGCTCGGTACCGTCGCCTTCGCCACCGTCCTCGACCGGTGGATCTTCACCCTGCCGGCCTTCGACGTGCTGGGCGTGCACATCGCCCTGTTCGACCAGGGCTCGGTCTCGGTGACCGGCCCCGACCTGTTCGGCCTGCACCTCACCTCGCCGGCCGAACTGCTCGTCCTCGCCGCCGTCTGCCTGGCCGTCACCTCGGTCGCGGTGGCCGGGCTGCGGCGCGGCCGCCACGGCCGCCGGCTGATCGCCCTGCGCGACAGCGAGGCCGCCTACGCCACCCTCGGGGGCCGCCTGCTCGTCGCCAAGGTCGCGGTCTTCGCCCTCTCCGCGGGCATCGCGGGACTGGGCGGCGCGCTCTACGGCATGCAGCTGCAGACCGTCACCGCCGACCAGTTCGGTCTCGTCGCCGGCCTGCCCGTCTTCCTGATCGCGGTCGTCGGCGGCCTCGGCTCGGTCGGCACCGGTCTGTTCACCGGGCTCGCGTACGTCGTGCCCACGCAACTGCTGGACGGGCTCGGTCCCTGGGCGCAGAACCTGTCCGCGCTCCTCATCGCCCTCGCGGGCATGGGCTTCGCGCACAGTCCGAGCGGTGTGATCGCGCGGCTGCGCACCGACTGGGCGCCGCTCGGCCGCGACCGGCCGCTGCTGACCGCACTGCTCGGGGCGCTCGCCGGATGCTGGGCGCTCGCCGCCCTCGTCCCGGACGGCGGGCCGCCGGCCGTCGCCGCCGCCCTGCTGGCGGCCGTGACACTGCGCGGCCGTGCCGCCGCGCGGGCGGCCGCCCCCGCCGGCATCCCGCCGGAGTGGTGGGGCCTGCGACGCCCATGGCGGCCCGAGGACGGGGAGGTGCTGAGCCGTGCCACCGCTGCTGCAGGCTGAGGGGATCACGGTCGCCTTCGGCGGCCGCCGCGCCCTGGACCGGGTGTCGCTGACCGCCGAGGCGGGCCGGGTCACCGGCCTGATCGGCCCCAACGGGGCCGGTAAGAGCACGCTGTTCGACACCGTCTCCGGGCTCCGGCGCCCGCAGGCCGGCCGGGTGCGGCTGGACGGCCGCGACATCACCCGCGAGGGCCCCGCCCGCCGGGCACGGCGCGGCCTGTCCCGGACCTTCCAGCACCTCGAACTCTTCGGCCGGCTCTCCGTCCGCGACAACCTGCTGGTGGCCGCGGAACTGGGTCCCCGACGCCGGCACGCGGCCCGGACGGCGGACGAGGTCATGGACCGCCTCGGCCTGGCCGACACCGCCGAGGCCCCCGCGGACGCCCTGCCCACCGGCATCGCCCGTCTCGTCGAGGTCGGCCGCGCCCTGGTCCAGGACCCCCGCCTGCTGCTCCTCGACGAACCCGCGGCCGGGCAGGACGCCGAGGAGACCGAGCGCTTCGCCGACCTGCTGCGCTCCCTGGCGGCCGAGGGCACGGCGGTCGTCCTGGTCGAGCACGACATGAGCCTGGTCATGGCCGTCTGCGACGACGTGTACGTCCTCGACCTCGGCCAGGTCGTGGCGTGCGGCCCGCCGGCCGAGATCCAGCAGAACGAGACCGTCCTCGCGGCCTATCTGGGGGAGCCATGACCGAGAACTCCGGTCCGCTGCTGGAACTCCGCGGCGTCCGCGCCGCCTACCACGGCATCACCGTGCTGCACGGGGTGGACCTGAACGTCGCCGCGGGGCAGGTGGTGGCCCTCCTGGGACCCAACGGCGCGGGCAAGACCACCGTCCTGAAGGTCGCCGCCGGACTGCATCCGCCCGACGCCGGGCACCTGCTGATGGGCGGCCGGGACGTCACCGGGATCCGCCCGAGCCGCCTGGCCCGCGCCGGGGTCTGCCTGATCCCGGAGGGCCGTGGCGTCTTCCCCAACCTCTCCGTCCGCGACAACCTGCTGATGATGACCTTCTGCGGCCGCGGCCGCGGCCGGGAGGAGATCGAGGAGACCGCGTACGGCCGCTTCCCCGTCCTGGCCGCCCGTCGCGGCCAGCAGGCCGGCACCCTCTCCGGCGGCGAGCAGCAGATGCTCGCCCTGGCCCGCGGCCTGGCCACCGACCCCGCCGTGCTGCTCCTCGACGAACTCTCCATGGGGCTCGCTCCGTTGGTCGTCGCCGAACTGTACGAACTCGTCGCCGAGATCGCCCGGCAGGGCGTCGCGGTGCTGGTCGTGGAGCAGTTCGCCGCCGCCGTACTGAAGATCGCCGACCACGCGGCCGTCGTCGTCCGCGGCCGGATCCAGTGGCAGGGGCACCCCGACGGCTCCCTGCAGGCCGAACTGTCCTCCTACTACCTGGGGAGCCCCCCATGACGTCGACCCCCGTACCGGCCTCGCGGGCGGACCGGTTCGTCCGCGAACTCGCCGAACTGAAGATCCCCGACCCCGCCGCGGCCCGCGCCGCCCTCTGGCTCCGCCTCGGCGGACTGCTCATGACCGCGGGCCTCGTGCTCGGTGCCCTCGCCTTCCCCCTCGCGCACGCCACGGACGACTCGCTCGCGCAGGGGGACGCGCTCTCCCTCGGCCTCGGCGGCATCACGGCCGCCGTGGTGGGCGCCGCGCTCTTTCTCCGCTACTCCCTCACCGGCTTCCTGCGCTTCTGGCTCGCCCGGCAGTCCTACGACCTGGACCGGCTGGGGGAGCGCCTCGGCGATTCCACCGACGCCGCGGAGCCGGCCAACCCACCCGCACCAGAAGGGGAACCACGCAATGGCGCTGCCTCCTCGCCCAGGTGACCAGCTCGCCTCCGCCACCTCCAGCACCCGGGTGATCGTCATCCGGGCCCCGGCGGGCATGGCGGGCCGGATCGAGTGCGGCGGCACACCGATGGTCCCGGCCCGGGACGCGCCCGCCGGACGGCCCGACGACGAGCCGTCCGGCACGCTCATCGGCAAGCGCTACGTCGACGCCGCCGACACGCTCGAACTCCTCTGCACCGCCTCCGGCGCCGGCCTCCTCACCTACGGCGGACAGCCGTTGCAGATCAAGGCACCCAAGGCACTGCCCGCCTCGGACTGACCCAAGCCCCAAGGAGCCCGCATGAACCGCGACGACATGATCCTCATCAGCGTCGACGACCACATCATCGAGCCGCCCGACCTGTTCGCGAACCACCTGCCGGACCGGTACAAGAAGGACGCCCCGCGCCTGGTCCACCGCGAGGACGGCAGCGACGTGTGGCAGTTCCGCGACAACAGCATCGGCAACGCCGCGCTCAACGCGGTCGCCGGGCGTCCCAAGGAGGAGTACGGCATGGACCCGCAGGGCCTGGAGGAGATCAGGCCCGGCTGCTACGACGTCGACGAGCGGGTCGCCGACATGAACGCCGGCGGCGTCCTCGCCCAGATGAACTTCCCCTCCTTCCCGGGCTTCTCGGCCCGCCTGTTCGCCACGGAGGACTCCGACTTCTCGCTCGCCCTGGTCCGTGCCTACAACGACTGGCACATCGACGAGTGGTGCGCCGCCCATCCCGGCCGGTTCATCCCGATGGCCCTGCCCGCCATCTGGGACGCCGAACTGTGCGCCCAGGAGATCCGCCGGGTCGCCGAGAAGGGCTGCCACTCGCTCACCTTCCCCGAGAACCCGGTTCCGCTCGGCTACCCCAGCTTCCACACCGAGTACTGGGATCCGGTATGGCGTGCCCTGACCGACTGCGGCACGGTGATGAACCTGCACATCGGTTCCTCCGGCCGTCTCGCCGTCACCGCCCCCGACGCCCCGCCGGACGTGATGATCACCCTCCAGCCGATCAACCTCGTCCAGGCCGCCGCCGACCTGATGTGGTCCCGGGTGCTCAAGGAGTACCCCACCATCAAGATCGCCCTGTCGGAGGGCGGCACCGGCTGGATCCCGTACTTCCTGGAACGGCTCGACCGCACCTACGAGATGCACGCCACGTGGACCCTCCAGGACTTCGGCGGCAAGCTGCCCTCGGAGGTCTTCCGCGAGCACTTCCTCACCTGTTTCATCAGCGACCCCATCGGGGTGCGGCTGCGCAACGAGATCGGCATCGACAACATCTGCTGGGAGGCCGACTACCCGCACAGCGACTCCATGTGGCCGAACGCGCCGGAGCAACTGCACGAGGTGCTCACCGCCAACTCCGTGACGGACGACGAGACCGACAAGATGACGCACGGGAACGCGATGCGCTGGTACTCCTTCGACCCGTTCGCGCACATCCCGCGTGCCCAGGCCACCGTCGGCGCGCTGCGCAGGGCGGCCGAGGGCCACGACGTGTCCGTCAAGTCCCGCAGCCGCCAGGTCATCGCCCCCGCGGAGAAGCTCGCCACCTACCGCAAGAAGGCCCAGGCGGCACTGGCAGCCGCCGAACAGTGAGACGGGCCGAACATCCGGCAGGGCAGGGCCGGACCCCGCTGCACGGTTCACCGGCGGACCCTGCCCGCCGTGGCCACCCGGCCCGCCGACCTGCCCCGTGACCCGGATCGGTGCGGGGGCGGAACCATGGCCGACACGTCCTGGCCGAGACGGGCGAGGCGCGCTCGCCGCTCACCGGAACACGCCTCTCGCGCCGAACACCGGCGGAAGGAAACGCTCGGCGATACGGGCCTGGCCGGCCGCGTCCGGGTGCAGACCGACGGTGTGGACGGTGCCGTCGCGGTTCACGAGCGTGGGGCCGGGGTGTCGCTCGGCGGCCGGGCAGACGAGGGGCGTGGCGATCGCCGGCCAGGTAGCGGTCCGCCTCCGCCCCCTGGCAGACGGAGCTGCCGTGACGCACCCACGGCGGGCCGGACGCGGGAGCCGGGCCCAGCGAGGCCCGTTCCGGGAGGCGTACGTCGAGCAGCCGTAGCGTCTGGGCGGCGGAGTCCGGCGCCGTCCGGCCCTCACCTCACAGCGTGCACACGTCGGTTCGCCGGCGGTCCGGCTTGAAGGGGAGCGTGGTGACGGTCGCCCGGATCTCACGCTGTGCCGTCCCCGGCCTGCCCCACAGCACGACCACCTCGGTTCCGGGTGCCGCGTGCGTTTCGTCGATCACGCAGAGGGAGATCGTCGATCGCAGGCTCACACTGACGGTCCGTCCGGTGGAGACGCCCGTCGGCCGTCCGTCGACCAGGACCTGGTCGAAGACGGGTCCACGGCCGCGCGGAAGCTCCATGGGGTCGGGCAGGTCGCCTGCGCTCATGGACGCCGCCAGGACGCCGACGACGTCCGTGGTGTTCCACCGCAGTCCCACGAGGGTCCGCCGCGGCTCTCCCTCGGCCGCGTCGGCGGCCAGCGCGTCCCGGCCCAGGAAGTCCCGGCCGGGCGTGCCCTTGCGGAAGCCCCAGCCCAGCTCGCCGGGCTTGCGGAAGTAGTCCGTGATGCCGTTCTCCGGCACGAAGCTGCCTCCCGGCCTGCCCCTGCGGAACTGCGTCGGCGCACCGGGGGTGAGGATCGAGGCGGGAAGGTAGTCGAGACCGTTCGTGGCGATGCCCGCCTCGATGTGCTGCACCGGCTGGGACCTGAGCCCCAGTTGGCACAGGCCGAACCGGCGGCCGGTTTCGACGGTGGCCGCCCAGATCTCAGCGGCCCGTTCGGCGGGACCATGGATCTCGTAACCGAGCTCACCGGAGATCCCGGTGCGCAGGATCCGTACGGGGGCCCCGGCGAGCCGCGTCGTCCGGCTCCGGCTGAAGCCGATGTCGCGGAGGCTCTCACCGGTCAGGTTCTCCAGCGTCGCCAGGGATGCCGGTCCCTGGACACCGAAGATGAACCGGTCGGGACTGACGTCCTCGGCCTCGGCGTCCCAACTGCCCTGGCTCAGCTGCCACAGCAGCCAGTCACCGCTGCCGGCCGTGTACAGGAACTCCTCCTCGGCCAGGCGGCACAGGATCCCCTCGGAGGCCACCCAGCCGTTCTCGTCGAGCTGGACGTGATGCTTGATCTGCCCGTGCTCGAAGCGGGACAGGTCGCGCATGCCCAGCCAGGCGAGGAATCCGAGCGCCTCCCGCCCGCGGACGACGACCTTGTGGAGGCTGGACCAGTCGCCGAGGTAGCAGGCACTCACATGCGCGCCGCTCTCCTCGACCCAGTCCGTGTACTCCAGGGGCAGCAGGGTCTGTGCGAACTCGCCGAAACAGCCATGGGAGTTGCTCGCATCCTGGGCGGCCGCGGCGGGACTGAAGTACGCCGGTCGCCGAGTGACGAAGGGGGCGTCCCTCAGTCGCACGACCGCGTCGTACGTGCTGCGCTGCGTGTCGGCCGTACCCATGGATCCTCCTGCTCGCGGGCGCTTGTGACGTTCGGTGAATCCGGCATGGCTTCTTCGCTCGTCCGTGAGGAAGAAGCTACTAGATCGGTTTAGTGAGACCGTAGCAGACGTTCCGACGGCCGGCGACAGAGCCGAAGCAGATCATTTTCAGGGGCGGTTGACCGCCGTGCCGGGCCCCTCGGGGGGCTCAGGCCGACTCGCGCACCACGATCCGGCCGGGTACCGGTGCCATGCCCGCCGTGTCCAGGCCGAGAGCCTTGCGCGCCGCGATCCGTCCGAGGACCTCGGCGTCCACATGCACGGTGGTGAGTGCGGGCGTGGACAGGGAGCCGTACTCCGTCTCGTCGAAGCCGATCACCGCCACGTCGTCGGGCACCCGCCGTCCGAGGTCGCGCAGGGCCGTGAGGCTGCGCAACGCGATGTCGTCGTCGAACGCGGCCAGGGCGGTGACGTCCGGGCACGCCGTCAGGGCGGCCCGGACGGCGGCCTCACCGGCTGCCCGCGGCCGTGGTACGACGAAACACTCCAGGGGCGGGATCCCCAGGCGGTGGGCGGCCTTCCGGGCGAAACCGAGGCGGGCCTCGGTCAGCGGGAAGTCGTGGTCGGGCATGGTCATGGCGATGTGGCGGTGACCATGCCCGACGAGGTGGGCGATCTGCAGGGCGGCGTTGAAGGCGAACCCGTTCTCCCAGTCCTCCTCGGTGGGTTCGTGTCCCGCCATGTAGGCCTCGCCGAGCCGGAGAACCGCCCGCGGGGCGATGGCGTCGAGGACCTTCTGCAGGCTCTCCGGTGCGGCATGACCGTGCCGTACGAGAAGCACATGGTCGTGTTCGGCCAGTTCCTCGTCCAGGCCCCGGACATAGCTCCGGGAGAAGTTGCCCTCAAGACCGTGGTCGACGTTGAGCACGACGATGCGCGACGACCCCTCGCGCAGCGCTCGGGCGATCCCGTGCGGGACATATCCCAGCTCGTGGGCGGCTGCCATGACCCGCTCGCGGGTGGCGGTGGAGATGGTCTGCCGCGGGTCGTCGTTCAGTACGAAGCTCACCGTCGCCCGTGACACGCCCGACGCCTTGGCCACATCGGTCAACGTCACCCGGCCGGAACGGGCCATGCCCCATACTCCCCTCGCGACGGACCGCACATCGAGCCCGAGCGGTGCCGGCGATATGTCGTCCGGTCAGGGCGATGAAGCGGTTGTGCCTCACCTTACGCGGCTGGACCGATCCAGTCTCGGGCCGCCCGGTCGGGCCGCCGCGGGTGCCATGGGACCGGCCGGGTCCCGGGCTGGAGGGTGAGCGACGCCAGGGCGCGGCCACGTTCCGGACGTCCTGCCGTGTCTCCGCACGTCGTCGACGGCCGGGCTGCCGGGCCGGAGGGTCCGTTCACCGCTTCTGCCGCCGTGCACGGGTTCGTCGTCTCAGGCTCGTACGGGAAGGTGCAGCAGGTCCGTGCCCAGGACCGTCGAGCCGGCGAAGCCGCCTCGGCGTGCGCTGTCCCTGAGCAGCCTGCGCCAGGCCGCGTCGGACACCACCGCCGGGTCGCCGGGGCCGAGGTGGGTGGCGACCAGTGTGCCCACGTCGGCCTGCGCGGCGATCCGCCCGAGGTCGGCGACGTCCGTGTGGGTGGCCAGGATGTGGTCGATCAGGGCCTGGGGGAGTCCCATCCTCAGTAGCGCGGCCGGGTGGATGGCTTCGTGGACCAGGACGTGCGCGTGCCGGGCGAGTGTGACGAGGTTCGGGGTGGGGGCCGTGTCTCCGGAGAAGACGACACTGCCGTGTGCGGTGTCGAACCGGTAGGCGTAGGCCGGGTACACCGCGCCGTGTGGGACCAGCACGGCCGTGACCTTCACGCTGTCGTCCTCCATGACGGTGAAGGGGGCCATGTCCGGTGCGGTGTGTGTCGCCGACGCGCCGGTGTCCGACGGCGGCAGCACGTCGTGGACACGCAGCAGTGTCATGGGGTCCGTGCCTGTGTGCTCGCTCATGAAGAAGGTGGGCGACGCGGCGTAGGCCCGTGCCGCCAGCTCCGTCATCTCCGCGGTGCCCGGAACCGTGCCCGGGGCGACGGCCACGGTCGAGTCGATTCCTGCCGGGCCCGGCCCGTAGATGTCGATCGGGGTGGTGAAGCCGGTGGTGCCCGGGGTGCCGGCGGCGAGCAGCGGGAAGGCGAAGTAGTCCACGACGTGGTCGGAGTGCAGGTGGGTCAGGAAGACGCCGGCGAGCGACGGCATGGACAGGCCCGCCCGCAGGTACTGGCTGACCGCTCCGCGGCCGCAGTCGACGACGTACGTCCTGCCGTCGACGACCAGGGCGGAGGAGATGCCGTACCGCGTGGCCAGCGGTGCCGGACCGCCGTTGGTGCCCAGCAGGGTCAGGGACAGCGGTGCGCCGGATCGGGACGCCGGACGCGCCTGGTCCGCGGCCGCGGTCTGGGCGCCGCTCCATTGCGCAGCGGACACGGCGGCCGTGGCGGCGAGTCCCGCGAGCATGGTCCGGCGAGTGGGTGTCTGAGGAAGCGGACGGCTCGCGTCGGCGGCGTCACGGTTGCTCGGCGAGTCAGCGGCTGCGGCTCGGCACATGAGGGGCACCTTTCTTCGACTCACCGGAGCGGGCGCGAGGACGGAGAGGGGCTCACGGTGTGTCATGACGGAACGGGGGACCTCTGGGGTCTCTCCTGCGCTGTGCCACGGTGTCCACTGGCCAGGCATGTGTCTACGGCCCGGTACGAATCGGCCCTTCAGGCGGCGCAACATTAGTTGCCGCGGATTTCGCCCCCGCCCCCGCGTCGATGCGTCCGGTCGTGTTCTCGCTCCCTGCGCCCTGTCCGGCGCGGCCCGGCCGTGGGCCGGCTGCCCGTGCCGACGCGGTCCGGGCCGCAACGAGTCGGTGCCCAGGAGTCCCCTACCATCCAGGACATGGCGAGCGAGCGGAGAATGACCGCGACGGACCGGCGGCGACTCATCGTGCGGGCAGCAGGCGAGCTGTTCATCGTGAGTGGCTACAGCGGCGTCTCCATGGACGATGTCCTGGCCGTGGTGGGCGGGTCGAAAGGGACGCTCTACCGGTACTTCTCGGACAAGAGCGCGCTCTTCCGCGCCGCCGTGGAGTCCCTGTGCGACGAGTGGTCGGACCCCTTGCACAGGTTCTCGCCGAGCGGCGGGAGCCTCTCCGACACCCTGGTGGCCCTGGGCGAGCACTTCGCGTCGATCGTCCTCACCCCGGAGGCCATCGCCCTGCACCGGCTGGTCACCGCCGAGGCCGGACGCATCCCGGGAATCGGGGACGTGTTCTTCACGCACGGCCCGGCCGCGGGGCAGGCGGTGCTCGCCCGCTGTCTGCGGCCGGCCTGCGACGACGGCCTGATCGAGATCGAGGACCCGCTGCGCGCGGCGGCGCAGCTGTACCAGGCCATGCTGGGCGACGCCCAGATGAGACTGCTCACCGACGCTCCGCGCAAGCTCACGGAGGCCGAGGTGCACGCCTCCATCGTCGAGGCGGTGCGGATCTTCCTCCGCGGGGTGTCCGGTCCGCGCGCCGGTGACCGGGGCTGATGCCGTACCTCCGGTCGGACCCCTTGCCCGCCAAGCGTACTGAACCGTACCGTACGGTCCTCGCCGCCATGGGCGGACGGCGGCACGCGCGCATCGGGCAGCGCACGGCGGGAGGGGCCCCCTCCAGGACCGTGGTGCCGGGGCTCGTGTCGTCCGAGGCGGCGGAGCCGGAGTCGGCCGACACGCTGCGCCGCCGTATCGACGAGGCCTCCCCGTACATCCCCCTGGAACAGCCGGCCCGCGGTCCGCGGTGCGGGTTCGCCGCGACGAGCCGGGGGAACCCGCTGACCGCTGACGACCAGCGCCGCAGACGGGAAGTCGTGGCCGAGACGGCACGCCTCGTATGGGGCTGACGGGGCCCTCGTGGACCGCCGTACGACCCGGTGGTGTCGTGTGCCACCGCCCTGGTCCCCTCAGGTCCGGCCCACCAGATCGGCGGTCAGGTTCCGCTCAGGACTGACGGGGACTCGCCGGCGTCGTCCGGAGCGGAGGGGCCGTGGGACGCGATGGCCAGGAGCCTGGCCGCCTTGAGTTCGGTCTCGTCCCACTCGCGTTCGGGATCCGAGCCCCAGGTGATGCCCGCTCCGGTCCCGAACAGGAGCCGGCTTCGGGCGCGGTCGATCCAGAAGGTGCGGATGCCCACGGCGAGTTCGCCGGTGCGGCGGTCCGCGTCGACCCATCCGACGCCGCCGCAGTACGGGCCGCGCGGGGCGGTCTCCAGGGCCTCGATGATCCTGAGGGCGCTCGCCTTCGGCGCGCCGGTGACCGACCCGGGCGGGAACGCGGCCGCGAGCAGTCCCGCCCAGCCGGCCTCCTCGCGCAGTTCTCCTCGGACGGTGGAGACCAGGTGGACGAGCCCCGGATGCCTCTCGACGGCGCACAGTTCGGGGACGGTGACGCTGCCGGTCGCGCAGACGCGGCCGAGGTCGTTGCGGACCAGGTCGACGATCATGACGTTCTCCGCGTGGTCCTTGTCGAGGATGTCGGCCTCGGTGCGTCCGGTGCCCTTGACGGGACCGGACTCGATCACCCGCCCCGTCCGCCGCAGGAACAGCTCGGGGGAGGCCGAGACCACCTCGACGCCGTGCTCCGGCAGTCTGATCATCCCGGCGTACGGCGCCCGGTGGCGCGCGGCCAGCCGGTCGGCCAGGGCCTCGATGTCCGCGTCGGGGGCGACGGGGGCGGACAGGACGCGGCACAGGTTGGCCTGGTACACCTCACCGGCGGCGATGTGCTCGCGGATACGCCGTACTCCGGCGGTGTAACCGGCCCGGTCGAGCGACGTCGTCCACCGGTCAGGTCCGGGCCCGTGCCAACGTGATCCGGGAGCCGCGCGGTACGGCCGAGGCCGGACGTCACGGAAGCGGGCGCAGGTCAACTCCCCTTCGAAACCGGCCACGACGGTCCACAGCCCCCGGGAGTCGAGGGCCTCCGGGTCGGAGGTGACATCGAGGAGCCCGCTCATGACACGGCCTCCGAACCGGGCCAGCGGTGGCAAGTCCTTCATGGCCGGCGCCTTTCCTGCGGCGGGGGGAGGGACACGGTGGTCCCGCGTGCCACCGGGGGCACGCGGGTGTGCGGCGGCTACGCGGGGACGGCATCGCGTTCGGCACCCCACTCGGCGGCCTGGAGCGTGTTGACCAGCAGCATGGCGATGGTCATCGGGCCCACGCCGCCGGGAACGGGCGTGATGCGGCCTGCGATGCCGTCCAGTTCCGCGGCTCGGACGTCGCCGGCCAGTCCGTCCGGAGTGCGGTGGATGCCGACGTCGACGACCGTGGCGCCGGGCTTGACGTGCTCCGGGCCGATCAGCCCGCGAACGCCCGTGGCGACCACGACGACGTCGGCCGGGCGGGTGACGGCGGTGAGGTCGGCGGTGAACTCGTGGGCGACGGTCACCGTCGCCCCGCGCCGCAGCAGCAACTGGCTCAGGGGCCGGCCCACGAGCTGACCCCAGCCGACCACGGCGACGTGGGCCCCCTGCAGTTCGATGCCCTCGGCATCGAGGAGTTCGATGACGCCGTTCGGTGTGCACGGACGCATCCCGCGTTCGCCGCGGGCCAGCCGGCCGGCGCTGGCCGTGGTCAGACCGTCGACGTCCTTGGTGACGGGTATGCGGTCGATCAGGGGCGCGGCGTCGAGCTGTGCGGGCAGCGGCAGTTGGAGGAGGATGCCGGAGACGTCCGGGTCGCCGGCCAGTTCGTCGATGACCGCCGCCACCTCGTTCTGGGTCGCCTGGTGCCGCAGATGACGGTGGATGTCGCGCATTCCGGCCTCCCGGACGGCACGTCGTTTGGCCGCGACGTAGACGGCGCTCGCGGGGTCGTCGCCGATCAGGACGGTCGCGAGACCGGGCACCTGTCCGCCGGCCGCGGCCACCCGCTCGGCGACCCGGGTCCGTATGCTGCGGGCGATCTCCGCGCCCTTGATCGTGTGTGTCATGGTGGCGAACCGCTTTCTGTCGGTGAACGATTCGCCCGGTGTGGAGGACTGCGTCCGGGGATCGCGGCCGAGTCCGACCGCGGTGTACGGCGCCGGAGGCGGGGCGGCGGTGAGCACCGCGGCGGACCCTGCGCGGATCCGCCGCGTCCGCCGCCCCGACGACCTGTTCCGGCGCACGACAAGACCACCTGTCCCTGTTCCGGGCGGGTTTCCCTGTCGGGGGTGTCGCGAGACGAACGGAGACTCAGGCGAAGACGATCGTGTGGTTGCCGTCGCGGATCACCCGGTCCTCGGCATGCCAGAGCACGGCGCGGGAGAGCACCGCGCGTTCCACGTCCGCGCCGCGTCGGGTGAGGTCGGCGGCGGTGTGGGCGTGGGTGACACGGACGACGTCCTGCTCGATGATCGGGCCCTCGTCGAGGTCCTCGGTGACGTAGTGGGCGGTGGCGCCGACCAGCTTCACGCCCCGTTGCCTGGCCTTGGCGTAGGGGCCGGCGCCGATGAAGGCCGGCAGGAAGGAGTGGTGGATGTTGATGATCGGCACTCCGGCCTGCTCGATGAAGCCGCCGGACAGGATCTGCATGTAGCGGGCCAGCACCACGAAGTCGACGTTGTCCTTGAGCAGGCGCAGATGCTCGGCCTCGGCCGCCGACTTGTCCGCGCCCTGGCAGGGAACGTGGAAGAACGGGATCCCGAACGAACGGACCTCCTCGGCCAGATCGGGGTGGTTGGAGATCACCAT
Organism: Streptomyces fuscichromogenes; assembly: GCF_014645815.1. Taxonomy (GTDB): domain Bacteria; phylum Actinomycetota; class Actinomycetes; order Streptomycetales; family Streptomycetaceae; genus Streptomyces; species Streptomyces fuscichromogenes. The sequence continues at coordinate 165,379 of NZ_BMML01000025.1, forward strand.
GGGGATGCTGACCGGGAGTTGGCCCTGCCGGTGCCGCCAGAGCAGATCGAGCAGGCAGTGGTCCGACTTGGAGGCGAAGATCGCGACCCGCTTGGACGCGGACATGTCCCGTAGGGTGTAGCGCATTCCGAACCGCTCGGCCAGATGCTCGTCGAGGTCGGTGCGCAGCGCGGGGAGGGCGGCCTGGAGGCCGGGGAGGGTGAAGACGGTTCGCTGGAAGAAGGCGCCGCCCTGCGGATTGTCGGAGTACTGGTCGAGCGAGACGATGTTCGCGTCGTGCCTGCTGAGCACCGTGGTCACCGCGGCGACGATGCCGGTGGCGTCGGCGCCCTGGACGATCAGTGACGCCTGGTGGTCCGCCTCCGCGCCCTTCTTCGCGGCGGCCGCGGTCTGCGTGATCGTCATGCGAGAGCTTCCTTCCTGAACTGGACGATCCATTCGGAGGTGGCCCTGAGCCCCCCGAACGTATAGAAGTGGATCTTCACTGTGCCGTGCCGGACCGGCTCGTAGGCATCGGCCAGGGCGCGCAGGAACCTGTCGGGGCCCGCGGTGCCCATCAGGTTGGTGAGCGAGAGCCCGTACTTCTTGGCGATGGAGGCGCTGGTGCCGACACCGAACCGGGCCGCGTAGCCCATGAGCCGGCGTACGCCGGCCGGGCCGGGGACGCCGATACGGATCGGCAGCGCGATGCCCTCGTCGCGAACCCGTTCGATCCAGGCGAGGACCGGGTCGACGTCGAAGCCGAACTGGGTGATGATGCCGCCGTCCAGGCCCTGGGCGGCCATGGCCGCGCTCTTGTCGCGGAGCGCGGACCACAACGCCTCCCCGCTGATGGCGGGGTGGCCTTCCGGGTAGCCGCTGATGCCGACGTGCCGTACGCCGTACTCCCGGAGCAGGCCGGACTCGATCAGGGCGAGGGAGTCCTCGTAGGGGCCCTCGGGGCGGGTGGGGTCCCCGCCGATGGCGAAGACGTCGGTTCCGGTCCCGTCGGCCCGGAGTCCGCCGAGGAACTGCTCGAAGTCGGCCCGGGAGCCCAGGCGCCGGGCGGAGAAGTGGGGCACCGGCACGAAGCCGAGCCGTTTGACCGCGCGGGCGGCGTCGAGCCGCATCCGCAGGTTCTCGTTGCCGAGGAAGGTGACGTTGATGCGCGTACCCTGCGGGATGAGACCGGCGGCCTCCTCCAGCTTGGGTACGTCCTTGCCGGTCATCTCCAGGGAGAAGTCGTCCAGCAGCGAGGTGCTGACCGCCGCGGAGACCGTGCTGAGGTGGTTCACTGCGTGCTCCTAGTCGTTGCGGACGCGGTACGGCCGGTCCGTCCAGGGCGGGGCGGAGGGACGGGCGGACCGGACCGGCCGGGTCCGGGCACCGGCCGCCGCACGGGGCGGAGACGGGCCCGGACCGCACCGGTGGCGCTTCGCGTCAGGCGTTACGGCGGTACTCGGTGCGGGCGTGGCGGTCGTACGGGCTGGGCTGGACCGTGGCGCGGACGCGCGGGAACCCGAGGTCGGCCTCGGGGTCGGTACCGGCGCCGGGATGCTCGCCCCAGACCACCGACACCTCGGTGCCGGGCGCGGCGTGCGCGGCGTCGATCAGTGTCTGGGACAGGAGGGTGCCGACCGGGTCGATGGACGCCGTCTGCATGGTGACGCCGACCAGACCGGCGGAGGTCTCCACCCGGTGGCGGGCGTAGCTGAGCACGAAGCCCGGGACCTCTCCGTCGCCGACCACCCGGCGTACGTCGTCCGGGTCGAACACCAGCGTCACCTTCTTGCGCAGGCTCTCGTCCTCCTTGGCCTGCAGCAGAGCGTCCCGGCCCTGGAAGTCGTGACCGAAGTGGATCATCTTCCCGTAGCCCAGCTCGTACGGGGAGACGTAGTAGTCCTCGATGTCCTGGGAGAAGTAGCTGCCGTTCAGCGGGCGCTTGCCCTCGATGCCGAACAGCGGGAGCCACCTGCGGTACTCGGCGAGGTCGGGGTCGGAGTAGATCCCGGGAACGGGGGAGGGGATCCAGCCGCTCTCCACGCTCGGCGTCGCATACGCCAGCGCGCCGACCTGGATCAGGCCGAGCGGCTCGCCCGCCGCGAGGAACGCCTCGTGCACGTGGGCGGCGTGCTCCCAGGGGCCGATGAACTCGTAGCCGGCCTGTCCCGCCATGCCGTGGCGCAGGGCCTTGAAGACCCGCCCGTCCAGGGTGACCGGCGTGGCGTGGAAGAACTTCGTCTCCGGGATCGGGCCGCCGAAGACCTTCTCGATCAGTTCGAGCGCCAGCGGCCCCTGGATCTGATAGCGGAACAACTTCGGATCGCCGCCGCCGGGCCGGAAGGCGCTGGAGGCGTCGGTCTCGAAGGCGACGTCGTAGCCGCCCTTCTCGGCGTGGTGGCGCACCCAGTGCTGGGCGGCCGGGATGCCGCTGAGCAGGTAGGCGTTCTCGGCCTCGCGGGCGAGGATGCCGTCGGTGACGATGTGCCCCTGGCGGGTCACCGGCACGTACTGTTTGGCCTGGCCGACGGCGAACTTCTCGAAGTTGTTGGCGCCGTGGTCGGCCAGCAGCCGGGTCGCGTCGGGACCCTCGATCCACAGGTCGTACATGTGGTGCGACAGGTTCAGCAGCGCGACACCCTCGTGCCAGGCCCGCTGCTCCTGCCGCCACCCGGTGTACTCGCGGGCGACGACCTCGGGCGTCCACGGCTCGGCGCCGGGCTTCCACAGCAGTTCGATGGGCGAACCGGCCTTGTCGATGCCGTCCTGGAGGCTGGGGATTGCCATGCGACTCCTTCTTCCACAGAGATCCACTGGAGATCCAAGCGAATAGCTAAATCGATCTAGTGACAGGCCGAGTGCGGTCGTCCAGCGCAGGAGCGGGCCCGGATCAAGAGAACTAAATCGATCTAGCGCAAGTTAGCAGAAGGCCGCTTCCCTGGCGAGGCGAGTGACGTGTCTTTCTCGCCGGGCCCACCCGGCGGGCCGGCTTCCCGCAGCTCAGGGCGTCGGTCCGGCGCCGATCCGGGCTCCCGCCCCGCGCACCGCGTGCGGACCTGGCCGGACATCGCACCCACGGGTTCCGTCGCGGCATCCGTGCCATCCCTCGGGGCGGCGCCGATCGAGGCGTTGCCCCGGAAGCGTCCATGAGCGCGGGGGCGCCGGCGGATCGCGGGCCGGCGGCCGTGCGAGGAACCGCCGGCCGTGGTCGGCGCGGTCGGCGAAGCCCGGACCGGGATCGAGGGTGACGCGCCCCCGCATCCTTCCCGGACGGGGTGGGTGCGACGGGCGCGAGGAGCACTTCCGGCGCGGTGACGGCGGTCGCCGTCGGCGGGCCCGCGAGGCCGGCGCGGCGTTCGGGCCCGTCTCGTGGCGGCGAGGGGATCCCTAGAATGACCAGGCGCCGGCCCGGAGGAGGACGCGGTGCGCCGACGGCACCGGAGCAGGGGTGATGGGCGCTTCCCGAAGAGTGACGCTGAAGGACGTGGCGGCGGCCAGCGGCGTCTCCCGGGCCACCGTCAGCTTCGTCCTCAACGACGATCCGGGCCAGACGATCTCCGCCGCGACCCGCGACCGCGTCCAGCGGGCCGCCCGCGATCTCGGCTACGTCCCGCACGGCGTTGCCAGGGCCCTGCGGGAGGGGGCCTCCCGTGTTGTCGTGCTGAACATCGACGCGGGCATGGAGGGCAACTACTCCCGCAGTTATGTCCGTGGTCTCGATGCCGAACTCGCCGCCCACGATCATGTCCTGCTCGTCCGGCACGGCCACCACACGCCTCAGTCCACCCGGCGGATCCTCGACGCCATCGCTCCACGCGCCGTCCTCCGCTTCGGTGAGACCTATCTGACCGGCCATGAACTCGACGACCTCGGAGGAGGCTGGCGTGCCGGACTCGCGGCGCATTCCGCGCTGCAGCTCCGTCATCTGGTGGATCACGGTCACACCCGTGTCGCCGTGGCACTGCCCGACACCGAGTCACCCCTGATCGCGGCCCGCCTGAAATTCACCGCCCACGCCGCGACGAACATGGACGTCCCGGTCCCGGCCTCGTTCGCCGCCCCGCGGGATCGAGCCGCCTGCGCCGAAGCCGTCGAGGAGTTCCTCCTGGAGGCACCCGAGGTGACCGCCGTCGCGGGGTTCAACGACGATGTCGCCCTGCGGGTACTCATGGCCCTGCGCGACCTCGGCCGCCGGGTGCCGGACGAGATCGCCGTCATCGGCTTCGACGACAACGGGTACGGCGAGTACGTCAGTCCCACGCTGACCACGGTCCACGTCGACGCCGAGGTGCACGGCCGTATCGCCGCGCGCCTCGCGCTGGGTCTCGAGACCGGCGGCCTCCGCCCACCGCCCGCGCGAGTCGTCGTACGCCACTCGGTCTGACCCACGTCGACCTCTGCACGGAGCGCAAGGTAAGCCTGCGCGGCGTGCAGACTGCGGTATCCGGGCAGCTCAGAAGCCGGAAAGCCCGGTGAACAGCGGAGCCGTGGCCAATGGATCGGCGGACCGGCACCTGTCATCGGGGTACGTCTCTTGTGAGCTCCAAGAGCAGTACCGTACGGTACGGTCCACTGCGCTGACGCAGGCACCCGCTGGTCGGCGCGGCCCGTGCGCGGGTTGCCGAGACCACAACCAGACGCCACTCGCGCCGGTCCACCCACGACGCCGTGCGCCCTGCTGACCGCTCGCGTCGCACAACGACGGCCACCGCCCCTCTGCCGCTCTTCCAGCGCATCGCGCGACGACATGGAGAAACCGATGGCACACCTCGAAGACCAGATCCAGGCGAGCGGAAGCCCGCTGGCACTCCTGCGGAGCGGCCGTTCCGGCGCCTACCCGTTCCCGATCCGGGCCGAGTTCACCAACTGGCGTGACGAGCAGGAGTCCTGGCGTACGTCGGCGGCGCTGATGGATCTCTCCCACCACATGACCGACCTGACGGTCGAGGGACCGGACTGCTACCGCCTGCTGTCGGACGTCGGGGCCAACACCTTCGCCGGTTTCGGGCCGATGAAGGCGAAGCAGTTCGTCGCCGTCAACCACGACGGCTACATGGTCGGCGACTGCATCCTGTTCTGCCTGGCCGACAACCTGGTCCGTCTCGTCGGACGGCCGCCGGCCCTGAACTGGGTCCAGTTCCATGCCGAGACCGGCGGTTACGACGTGACCCTACGCCGCGACGAGCGCACCGCGCAGAACCCGAACGGCCGTGAGTTCTTCCGCCTCCAGCTCCAGGGCCCGCACGCGGCGGCCATCTTCGAGAAGGTCAACGGCGGCCCCATGCCCGACATCCCGTTCTTCTCGATGGGGAGGTTCAACATCGGCAAGCACGAGGTGACCGCCCTCAACCACCGCATGTCCGGTTTCCCCGGCCTGGAGTTCTTCGGTCCCTACGAGCACATCGACGACGTCCGCGACACCATACTGGAGGCCGGCGAGTCCTTCGGGGTCCGTCAGGTCGGCGGCCGCGCGTACGCGTCGGTGGCGACGGAGTCCGGCTGGATCGCCAACACCGTCCCCGCGGTCTACTCCGGCGAGAAGCAGAAGCCCTACCGCGAGTGGGCGAACGCCAGGAGTTTCGAGGCCAGTCTCTCCCTCGGCGGCAGCTTCGTCTCGGACCGGGTCGAGGACTACTACGTCACCCCCTGGGACCTCGGCTACGGTCACATCCTCAAGTTCGACCACGACTTCATCGGCCGCGAGGCCCTGGAGGCGCGGCGCGGCCAGAAGCACCGCAGGAAGGCGTGGCTGTCCTGGCACCGCGACGACGTCGCGCGGATCTTCGCCAGCCAGTACGAGCACGGTGAGCGGCGCTTCAAGCACATCGAGATGCCCGCCGCCTTCTACGCGGCCTCGCACTTCGACCGCATCGAGCGCGACGGCCGCCTCATCGGCGTGTCGACCCTGTGCAGTTACACCGCCAACGTCCGGGGCTGGATCTCCGTCTGCATGATCGACGAGGACGAACTCACCTACGGCCAGGAGGTCGAGCTGGTGTGGGGCGAACCGAACGGCGGCTCCGCCAACCCCACCGTCGAGCGTCACTCCCAGACGAAGATCCGCGCCACCGTCTCCCGCAGGCCCTTCGCCGGCGACAAGCACTGACCGTACGCCGACCCCGACCGCCCTGACCGACGCGGCGAATCACCTGGCAGACGGTCTCAGCCACGGTGATCCGTCACCGCGCACGGGTCCGCGACGCGGCGAGCCTTCCGGCGCCGCGGACCCGATCGCAGAGACGAGGCAGACACTCATGACCGACCTCGACATGCCCGTAGTCGGCCTTCGCACCGGCGAGTTCGACGCGCAGCGGGCCGAGAACGCCGTGCGGGAACTGCTCCTCGCCGTCGGCGAGGACCCCGACCGCGAAGGCCTGCGCGCCACGCCACTACGCGTGGCAGAGGCCTACCGAGAACTCCTGGCCGGGCAGTGGCAGCAGCCAGAGGACGTCCTGACCACCACATTCGAACTCAGCCACGACGAAATGGTGCTGGTCAAGGACATAGAAATCGTCAGCCTCTGCGAACACCATCTCCTGCCGTTCCGCGGGACGGCGCACATCGGCTACATCCCCGCCGTGCACGGCAGGGTCACCGGACTGTCCAAACTGGCCCGCCTGGTGGAGGTGTACGCACGCCGCCTTCAGATCCAGGAACGGCTCACCGGACAGATCGCCGACGCTCTGATACGCATCCTCGACGCGCGCGGCGCCATCGTGGTCGTCGAAGCGGAACACATGTGCATGTCGGCCCGCGGCATCCGCAAGCCCGGCGCACGGACGACGACATCAGCCGTACGCGGGCAGCTGCGCAGACCGGCCACGCGCGCGGAGGCGATGAGCCTGATCCTGGCACGCTGACAGGCACCGCGGTCGGTGCGGCCGCCGCGCATCGGGCCCTGCCGGCCGGCGATCCGGCCCGCGATCGTCATGGCCGGCCCCGTGCCGTTTCGTCTGTCGGCCATGCCCGGCTTCGGTCAGGTCGCGGGCCGCGGGTGACGGCACGCGTTCTCGGCACCGGACGCAGAAGGGGGGATCCGCCACCCGTCGTACGCGGACCGCGCGGGTGCGGGGTGACGGGGCGCAGCCGGACATGGGCGTCCAGGCCGGTACCGGGCGCGGGGCGCAGGGTGATGGTGCCGCCGGAGGCGTCGACGAGATGGCGGACGATGGGCAGGCCGAGGCCCGTGCCGTCGTGGTGGGAGCCGGAGGCACGCCAGAAGCGGTCGAAGGCTCGTGCGCGGTCGGCCTCGCTCATGCCCGGTCCCTGGTCGATGACGTGGAGCTCGGTACCGGGGGCGCGGTGGAGGGTGACGGTGGTGCTGGGCGGGGAGACGCGCAGGGCGTTGGCGAGAAGGTTGTCGATGACCTGCTCCAGGGCTCCCGGGATCGCCCACACACGTCCGACGGCAGGGCCGGTGATGTCGATGGCGACGTACTGCTCGGCGGCCAGCGGCTCCCACATCGCGACCCGGTCGGTCACCACGGCGTCGAGGTCGACGGGTTCAGGGGTGGTGGCGGTGTTCTCCAGCCGGGCGAGGGCGAGCAGGCCCTGCACCATGCGGCCCAGGCGTTCGACCTCGCCGACGGCTTCTTCGAGGCTGGGGTGGGCACGCGGGTCGAGGTGGGGCTCGAAGTTCTCCAGCCGCAGCCGCAGCGCGGTCAACGGGGTCTTGAGCTGGTGGGAGGCCTCCGAGGCGAACGCCTGCTGGGCTCCGAGCAGGTGCTGCAGCCGGGTGGCGGTACGGGTGAAGGAGGCGGCCAGACTGCGCAGTTCCGGCGGTCCCACGGTGGCGTCGGGCGGGTCGGTGAGCCGGCCGTCGGCGAGCTGGGCGGTGGCCGCCTCCAGGGTGCGCAGGGGGCGGGTGATCCACCTGGCCAGGCTGAAGGCGACCAACGCGACCACGGCCAGGACGCAGCCGCCGGCCAGGGCGAGGGCGCCCCAGATGCGGTGCACACGGGCGGTCACCTCGGACAGGGGGTAGGTCAGGCGCAGGGCGCCGCGCACGGTGGTACCGGAGGCACCGGGCATGGTGGCCGACAGCACGTCGTCGCCGTCGGCGTCGGTGGTCGTGGTGACGGTGGGCTGGTTGCGCAGCGCGCGGGCGATGTCCCGCTGGGCGGCGAGATCGCCGCCGACGGGAGCGGCGGGATGGGAGTCGGCCAGGACGATGCCCCGTCTGTCGGTGACGACGACGCGGCCGCCGGTGCGCTCGGCGTAGTCGCCGATCACGTCGGGCAGCGCGTCCAGGTTGCCCTTCTCGATGTTCTCCTCGGTCACCTCCGCGAGCATGGCGGCATCCCGCTCCACACTCTGCGAGAAGCGGGAGGTCTCACCGCGGGCGTAGACGAAGCCGAGGGGGACCTCCAGGCCCACCAGCACGAGCAGGGCCAGGCCGAGGTAGCTGAGCAGCAGGCGCCGCGTCATCCGGCCGCCTCGTCGCCGTGCTCGCGGGGGACGGTGAGCCGGAAGCCGACCCCGCGGGCGGTGGTGATCCAGCCTGCGTCGCCGAGCTTGCGGCGCAGGGCCGCGACATGGGCGTCAAGGGTCTTGGTGGGGCCGAAGAAGTGCGGATCCCACACCGTGTCCATGATCTGCTGACGCGAGTGCACCGTCCCGGGATCCTCCGCGAGGTAGGCCAGCAGGTCGAACTCCCTCGGCGTCAGGGCCACCTCCCGCCCGTCGAGGCGGACTTCGCGCGTACGGCGGTCGATGACCAGCGGGCCGAGCGGGCCCGGCCGTCGGGCCGCGTCGGCCGGCTGACGCGCGTCCGACTCCGCCGGCGGTCCGCCGGGCAGGTAGGCGGGGGCTCCGGCCCGGCGGTTGACGGCGCGGATCCGGGCTATCAACTCCCGTACGCCGAAGGGTTTGGCGAGGTAGTCGTCGGCGCCGAGTTCGAGGCCGACGATGCGGTCGGCTTCCTCGCCCCGCGCTGTGATCATGATGATGGGGACGGCGGAGCGGGCCCGCAGGCTGCGGCAGACGTCCAGACCGTCCATGTCGGGCAGGCCGAGGTCCAGCAGCACCAGATCCGGCACGGCCACGGTGTCGGCGAGCCCGGCGGCACCGGTGCGGACGTGGTCCACGGTGAACCCGTAGCGCCCCAGTCCTTCGGTGAGGGGGCCGGCGATTCGGTCGTCGTCTTCGATGAGCAGCAGCCGCATGGCGCAAGGCTCGCACAGCTGTGCCAGGTGAGTTGAAGCGTTCATGGGAAGCCGCCCGGGACCAGGGAGACGTACGGGACGAGGTGGACCCGGCCGTGCCGTCCGGCCGACAGGGACGGGTGGTGGCAGTCGGCCGGGTGGTGAGGGTGGGGTGGTGATGGCCGGGGGGTGTGGGCGGGGTGGTGATGGCTGGGTGGTGACGGCGGGCGGCGATGGCCGGGCGGCGGCGGGACGGTGATGGCGGGGCGGCGGGAGATGCCGACCCGGGAGTCAGTCGTCGGTGCCGTCGCCGTCGCCGGCACCGTCCTCGCGTCCCTGCTCCTCCCGCCGTGCTCGCCGTCCTGCTCCCGGCCGTTGTCGGCGCCCGGCAGCGGGCTCGTCTGCGCGGGCGGCGCGGCAGAGACGGCCGACCCGGCCAGCCTGAACGGCACCGGCTGCACCGGCTGCACCGGCTGTTCGGGCGGCGCCTTCGGCGCGGAGACCTGGGCGGTGCCGCCGGGCGTGGGGGTGGCGGAGACCGTGTCGCCGACCGTGAACAGCGCGAACCCGAAGCCCGCCAGGGCGATCAGCGCGACGGTGGCGGTCAGAGCGGAGCGGTGCCGGACAGCCGCCAGCCACCGGTCACCGGCCTTTCGCGCCCGCCCCCGGGCGGTGCCGCTGTCCGTGCCCGGCACCGGCAGCGGCAGCGGCACCGGCAGCGGAGCGACGGACTCACCGGTCTCCGCGGCCGGCGCCGGGACGGCGGACCAGGCGTGCCCGGCCGACGGTGACGGACAGTCGAAGGCGTCGTCCGCGAATCGGCCACCGTAGCCACCCGGTGCCTGCGCGTCCGGCTCCGTTCGCGGGATCGCCGTCCCGGCCACGTCCGTGGGGTGCGCTGAGGTGTGCTCGGGTTCGGCCGGCATCGGTCCGTCCTTTCCGGAAGCTCGGGCCGGGTCCGTCAACTGGCGTCGTCGGTCTCCTCGGTGCCCTCCTTCTTGGTGTCGGTGACCTTGAAGGACTTGTCGAGGTAGACCTCGATGGAGGTGCCGTCCTGCTGCTTCACCTCGACCGCGTACATGCCGGGCTTCTCCGCGTCCTCCTCGGACTTCACGACGGTGCCCGGGTACTCGGCGAGCGCGGCGGCCTCGGCCTTCTGCTTGATGTCACCGGTCAGCGGCGGCTCGGTCTCGTCATCGGTGTCGCCCGCGGCGGCACCCGCGCTCTGGGCCGACTGCCGGGTGTCCGCGGCCTTCGGGCTGCCGGAGTCGGAATCGGACGCGCCGCCACAGGCGACCAGTGCGAACATCAGCACGGCGGCGGGAGCGGCGAGCAGGGCACGACGGGGCAGAGCACGCATCAGGGTGTCTCCAAACACTGGTGAATCACTTGCGGGTTCGGGGTCTGTCGAGCCCGACCCCCGGGGAGAGGGACAACGACGACCCTAGGAACGCGCGGTTGAGAGGCAGCCCAGCAAACCGAGAGAGACAGACCAGCAGATCGCCAATCTTTCGCCACACCGACGGCACCAGGCGGAGCAGCGGCGACGGCGACCGGGACGGCACCGTAGGCGAGGATGCCGGCCAGGCGCCGGTAGCCCTCGTGGCGGTTGAACCACGCCGGAACGACGTCGCCCAACTGCCGCCGCCGCTCGATGCGATCGCGCCGGTCTGTGGCCGCGGCGGGCGTCCCCGCCGCAAGCCGCACCCCCTCTTCGCCGACCGAGGCTACGACCATGACGTCTACCGAGAACCAGGTTCGCTCCCGCGACATCGTGCCGGCTGTCGCCCGCCGCGGCGCACTGCGCGGCACGGGACCGGGCGGCTGCCGCCGGGTCGTGCAGCGTAGCTGCGCGTGGCTCCACGGCTTCCGACGTCTGTGCCTCTGCTGGGAACGCGGGGCCGACATCCATGAGGCATTCCCCGAACTCGCCTGCTGCCTGTTCGCACACCGACAACTCAGCTCATTGTGCTGACCGTCGTAGACCAACGGCAGGAGAACCCGGGCCTCGCGGACGTTTTCGCTCCCGGTCGGCCGAACCTTCCCTATCGTGGGCGAGAAGGAAAGGCAGGGGGAAAACATGCGCATCCGGGTGGCGACGACGGCCGAAGACGGCCAAGAAACCGTATCCGACCTCTACCGGTGGCTGAGGCAGGATCCCGATGTGCGACGCCACGCGACGGTGGAACTGATGCCGAGTGGCCGGCCGGGCGGGGCCATGGGGGCAGTCGAGATCATCGACATGGTCGTCAGCCAGGGGTTCTCGGCCCTGAACCTGGCCATGTCGTACGCCGCCTGGCGCACGGCGCGTCCGGCCGCGCCGCCGATCACCATCACCGTCACGGCCGTCGACAGGCCACTCACCGTGGACGACGCGTCGGAGGAGACCATCCGGCGCATTGTGCAGGCGCTGCAGCCGACGCCCGGTAGAGACCGGCACGAGGAACCGGGGGCAGCCGGTGATGGAACGGAGGGCGGTCGGTGAGGCGGTTACCCGACCCGGCCAGATCCCGTGCCGTGCTCGTCGGAGTGGCCGACTACGCCGTACTGCCCGATCTTCCGTCGGTGACGAACAACATCAGCCGTCTGGCGAAGGTTCTGGGAGACCCGGATCTGTGGGGACTGAGAAACCCCGAGCAGTGCACGGTCCTGCTCAATCCCTCTTCTCCCGAGGCGGTGTTGGACGCGGTGCACGATGCCGCGTCCGAGGCGCAAGACGCCTTCGTCGTGTACTTCGCGGGACACGGGCTGGTCTCTGCCAGCGGTGAGCTCCATCTGGCCTTGCCCACCGCACACGCCGAGCGCCTCTATCGCGCCGTGGCATATGAGGGCGTGCGCCAACAGTTGGTCGACACCTGTACAGCAACCCGGAAGGTGGTGATTCTGGACTGCTGTTACAGCGGCCGTGCGCTGGTCGGCCACATGGGACCCGCCGTGGATGTGGCCAACCACGCCTTGGTCGAGGGCACTTACCTGATAACGGCCTCCGCTGAGACCAAACTCGCCTGGGCGCCCCAAGGTGAGACCTATACAGCCTTCACTGGCGAGCTGCTCAAGGCCCTGGAGTTCGGGGTCCCGGGCGCCTCGGATCCACTGGAGATGGAGGCACTGTTCTGGCATGTGCGCAGGGAACTGGAGGCAAAGTCCCGGCCGCTGCCGCAGCAGAGGGCACGCAACGCCGGACACGTCATCGCCCTGGTACGCAACCGCGCGAAGACGGCGTCGACCCGCGGACCGGACGGACACGAGCCCTCGCACCAGCTCGACTCCCCGCTGCCGAAGCTCATGGGCGGCGCTCACGGTGCGCCCCCCTCATCGGAAGGCCTGATGGACGGTGGTGCCGAAACGGTGGTGATCGGCAAGGGACCGCCGCCTCTGCCGGTCGATCCCGGACCACTCGTCATTGATCTGCCGGGTCGGCGGTCGGGGAACCGGTCGCGCGGCAGGCACAGGGGGACGCTCCCAGTACGGGCACCGGACGACGGCTCGACATCGGGTCGACGGCAACTGCCCGGCGAGTCACCGGACCCAGGGGTCGGGAGATGGAGGCGTTGGAGCTGGCTGACGGCCACGGTGCTTCTTGCGGCCGCTCCTCTCGGAGCGAGATACCTGGACGCCGCTGGACAGCATGCGCATGGCCTGTCGCAGGGACGCTCAACACATTCAGCCACAACGCCTACGCCGTCGCCCTCGTCCAGTAGCGGATACGTACATGTTCAGCAGCCCGAGTTCAGCACGGCCGTTCCGGCGGGTTGGAAGCAACATGCCAAGAATGCTTCCGGGCAATATCGATACACCCAGGGCGCCTACACGCTCACTGTCGTCCCCGGCCGTGACCTCGCCACGGCAGGCTCCAAGGACCCCATGGCCTATCAGCGCGAGGTCGAACCGGAACTGCAGCCCTATCGGGAGACGAGCTGGAGTACTGCGGAAGGGCTGAGTACGGCCACAGTCGGCAAGCGCATCGAAGCCGTGGGGCGGTTCACTTGGCAAGCCGAAGACGGGAAGGACGTATTCGCAAAGAATATGGCCCTACTCATCGACGGTCGTTATCACATCGTGCTGACGACCGGTCCCGAGCGTAAGGAGGTCGCCCGAGTGCAGGATGCGGCCGCCTTCGCTTACAGGCCGGGGACGAACTGACCCCCGAGGTACTCGCCGACTTGGAGACTGTCCACGAGTGCGACGAAGACATCCGCCCGAGTTGTCTCACAGTCGGCGCGCGCCGGTGGGCGTGCCGGTCGCCGTCGCCTGCCACCGCGCCGACGAACTCGCCGGTGACCTCGACCGGACGAGGGAGGAAGTGTGACCGTTCTGCTGGAGGTCAGCGGCCTGACCAAACGCTGTGCCGTACGACGCGACCACGTGACGGCCTGCGAGGACGTCACCTTCCGGGTGCGCCGGGGCGAAGCCCTCGCCCCCGCCAGACCATCGGGGCCGGACTGGCCGAACTGCTGCGCCTGCACGCCCGCCGGCTCGGCCACGGCGGCGCGCGTCACCGAACTGGTGGACACGGTCGGGCTGCCGGGGCTCGCCGACGCCCGGCCCGCCCGGCTCTCCGGCGGTCAGCGCCAGCGTGCCGCCATCGCCCGCGCGCCGGCCGTGGAACCCGACATCCTGCTCCTGGACGAGGCGGTCGCCGCCCTCGACGTCTCCGTCCAGGCCCAGATCCTCACGACACCGTGGCATCCGTACACCCGGGCTCTGCTGGGCTCCGTCCCCCGGCCGGGCCGGCGCCCACGCCGGACACGCCGCCCGGCCGACAGCGCCTGACGGAACGGCGCCGAAGGCCGGACGACCGCCGCGGAGCCCGACAGACCGGCCGCGGGCCGTGACCCTGTGGGGTCCGTCTTCGAACAGGGCCCCACAGGGTGGCCGACGTGAGGGAGGCAACCGGCCCCGCCACGAGGCGTGCACTCGGCGTACGGGCGGGCACCGGCAGGTCCGTTGCCTCGACGCCCTTGGCCGTGATGTCGACGTGAGTCGTGCTTCGGCGGGTGACTGCGCAAGCACGGTGCCGATCGTGACCTCGCCCGTGCGCACGACCGAACCGGGCCACTGACGGGGCCGGTTGACGCATCGCTCGACCGACGTCGAGCCGGCCGGCCGGCTGTCTGGTCGATCAGGAACCTTTCCCCTCGAACCCCTCGTGCCGGCCTGCGATGGGCAGGCCTGCCAGTAGGGCGCTCCGGCTGGCCCGCACATGCTCACGCATGACGCGCTCGGCGCTGTCGCCGTCCTTCTCCAGGATCAGTTCCAGGACGAGGTGGTGCTCACGGTCGGACTGGATGGCGCGGCCCGGCTGGCTCAACGAGGTGTTCACCAGCCGGGAGTACGCGAGTTGGTTCATCAGGATCCGGTAGTGGGCCTGCAGCTTGCTGTTGTCGGAGCCGGCTATGAGCAGGTCGTGGAACTCCTGGACCAGCACCGCGTACCGTTCCCGGTCGTCCTTCGCCACCGCTGCGTCGGCCTCGCGCAGGTTTCGTTCGAGGGAGTCGATCTCCGGGACCCGACCGCGTTGGGCGAGAAGGCGGGCGGCCGCGCCTTCCAGGAGTTCCTTCATCTCGAAGAGTTCCGTGATCTCACGGCGGGAAGGGACGGTGACGAATGTCCCGACGCGGGGCCGGATCTCGACGAGCCCTTCGGTCTGCAGCTGCTTGAGGGCTTCGCGTACCGGCGTACGGCTCACGCCGAACTCCTCGGCGAGGGCGGTCTCCGACAGGGAGGCTCCGGGGTCGACATCGCCTTTGATGATGCGCCTGCGCATTTCGGCGATCACCGTGGCCTGCATCGATCCTCCCCCGGCCTTCGGCCGGGGGGACCCCCCCTCCGGTTCGCTTGTCGCGCGATTCACCGAGTCCTCCTCCATCTGCCGTGCTGCTCGCTGGATCATCCCAGAGTCGTGAGTGCTCCGCCGTCGAAGAACCTGCCCGCGCTGTAGACCATGGGATGGAGTTCGGTGACCGCGGCGTGCACCACTCGGCAGATGAAGATGGTGTGGGTGCTGGCCCGGAGCCGCTCGCGGATCCGTACTTCCATCTGTGCGCTGCTCCGGGCGATCAGCGGGCTGCCGAACGGGCCGCTCTCCCAGTCCAGGTCCTGGAACTTGTCCGCGGCCTTGCTCGCGAACCTTCCGACGACGTCGAGCTGGTCGGTGGACAGGATGTTGATCGCGAGGTGATCCGCCCGGAACAGGCAGTCATGGGTGGACGAGGTGTGCTGGACGCACACCATCACCGTGGGCGGGTCGAGCGAGATGCTGGAGAACGCGTTGACGGCCAGCCCCCTCGGGATCTCGCCGTCCATGGCGGTCACGACCGTGACGCCGGTGACGAACTGGCGGTTCACCCGCTTCATCACGTCGATGTCGGGCGTGGGGGCGATCGCGGTCATGAGGGTGCTCCCTGTCATCTTGAACGTCAGTCCTGTCCCACGCTGATGATGCCCAGCGCCGCGAGCAGCGCCCGGGGGTCCCAGGTCACGTGCTCCTCGACGATCCGGTCCCCCTCGAAGCGGGCGAACGTGGCGCCGCTGATGTCGACGCGGCGCTTGGTGGGCGGGACACCGAGGAAGGAGTTCTCGTGTGTTCCGCTGCTGTGCCAGCGGATCGCGGCCCTGTCACCTTCGATCACGATGTCGTCGATGACGGTGGTCAGATCCGGGAACGCCGCGCGAGTGGAGACGATCGCCGCCTTGAAGGCATCGAGGTTCTCCGGGTGCGGGTCCGCCCCGTGGCGCAGGTAGGCAGGGCTCAGCAGCGCGTCCAGTGCGTCGACGTCGCCCTGCCGCCAGGCATCGGCCCATACCTTCTCGATCAGCTCTCGACGGGCGTCGGTGTGCGCCATCTCTTTCCCTTCCACAGTGCTGCCTCCCCGGCGGCTCTGGCATACAAGAAGCAGTAAGGCATGCCAGTGAAGGAGCGTCAATAGTCCAGTGGCTGCGGACCGTGCCCCGACGCTCACCGAATGGAACAGTGTGCAGTTCAGATGCCATTTGGCGACATCGAGTGGAGGATCTGGAGGGTGCGCGAAGGCTGTTCGGGCGTAACCCTTGACCGGATTCCGCGTGTGTGTCTATCGTCCCGTGCCATGCAAGAGAGCTTGGAACACACTGACGAGAGCATTGGTCTCCGCAAGCTCGTGCTCTACCGTGACGTCGTCCTGACAGAGGCGGGGGAGGCGCCCGCGCGACCCGCGTGGCGAGCGAGTGTCGCCGCGGTCGTGCGGAATCCATGGCTGGGCTCCGGTCCGTCCACCGACCTGACCCTGGAGCAGGCTCGGGTCGCCCCGGCGCTCGCGAAGCTGCTGACCGACCGGCTGATCCAGTGCCTGGGCGGTGTGGACGAGATCGAGTCGTTCGGAAAGGCCGCCATCGTCGGCACGGCAGGCGAGATCGAGCACGCCGGGGCGCTCATCCACACCCCGTACTTCGGCAACCTGGTGCGGGAGTTCCTCCAGGGCGAGTCGATCATCTGTTTCGCCGACACGCGTGCCGAGGCCGGGGAGTCACTGATCATCCCCCTGTGGCACAAGACCCATGCCGCGACGCGCAGCCACTACCAGACCATCAGCGCCCGGGTGTCCGACGGGCCGCGCGCGGACGAGATCGTCGTCATTGCGGCCGCGTCCACGGGGCCGCGCCCGCATCCCCGGATCGGGGACCGCCTGACGGACCCCGTCGTCACCACCGAAACCCTGGAGGTTGTTCCCTCATGAGCGTCCGCAGGATCGTCACCGTCGTCGAGGAGATCCACGCCGAGGGCGGCCGCGAACTCGCCCGTCCCGCGCGGATCGCCGTCGTCGCCGCGGTGATCGAGAACCCCTGGGCCGGTCAGGGCTTCGTCGAGGATCTGGGCCCCGGCATCGAGGCGAACGCCTCCGACCTCGGCGCGCTGCTGGCCCCGGCGGTCCTCGACGCCCTCGGGGCCCCCGCCGAGGCGTACGGCAAGGCCGCCATCGTCGGTCTGGACGGCGAGATCGAGCACGGCTCGGCGCTGATCCACACCCTCAGGTTCGGCGACCACTTCCGCAAGGCGGCCAACGCCACCACGCTGCTGCCCGCGGTCGAGAAGCGCGGCCCCGCCGGCGTGGTCTTCGACATCCCGCTGAAGCACATCACCGACGCCACGATCCGCTCGCACCACCAGAGCTTCGAAGTCCGCATCAGCGACGCACCGCACCCGGGCGAGATCGTCATCGCGCTCGCCGCCGCGGCCCAGGGACGCCCCCAGCAGCGCCTGGCGCCGCTCACGACCGAACAGTAGGTGCTCGATGAGCAAGCCGACCGTGGTCCTGCTGCACGGTGTCGGGCTCGACCACACCATGTGGGAGCCCACCGCCGCGCTGCTGGCCGACCGCTTCACCGTGATCACCCCCGACCTGCCGGGCCACGGCAACCGTCCGCCGGTCGGCGCCGGAGTGACCCTCGCCGACCTGGCCGACGGGGTGGCCGGCGAGATCCCGGCCGGCTCGCACCTGGTCGGATTCTCCCTGGGGGCGCTGGTCGCCCAGCATCTGGCGCTGCACCGGCCCGCGCTGGTGGCCACCCTGACCTCGGTCAGCTCGGTGTGCGAGCGTACGGAAGAGGAGCGGACCTCCGTCCTCGCCCGGCTGCGCACCGCGGAGGCCGACTTCGCGGCGAGCGCGGCCGCGTCCCTGAAGCGGTGGTACGAGGGCACGGACGTCGACGCCGGCCGGGTGGCCCGCACCGAGGCCACGCTCCTCGCCAACGACGTCGGCTCCTTCCTGGGCTGCTATCGCGTGTTCGCCACGGCGGACGTGGAACTCGGACCGGGCCTGGGCTCCATCGCCGTACCCGCACTCGCGGTGACGGGTGAGAACGATCCGGGCTCGACTCCGGAGATGACCCGGCGGCTCGCCGCGGCCCTTCCCGACTGCCGTGCGGTGATCGTCCCCGGGGCGCGTCACATGCTGCCCGTCGAGCGTCCCCAGGCGCTGGTCGACCCCCTCACCACCTTCCTCGGAGAGTGTGCTCATGTCTGACCTCACCGCACTGCAGCACTTCATCGGCGGGGCTTCGGTGGAGCCCGCGTCCGGCGAGTACTTCGAGAGCACCAACCCGGCCACCCGCGAGGTCCTCTACCGGGCGGCGCGCGGCAACGCCGTCGACGTCGACCGGGCCGTCGCCGCCGCGCGGAGCGCGTTCGAGGACCCGCGCTGGCGCGACCTCAGCCAGACCCGCCGGGGCCACCTGCTGCGCCGTCTCGGTGAGCTGATCGCCGAGAACGCCGAGGACCTGGCCCGGATGGAGACGCTGGACAACGGCAAACTGCTGCGCGAGATGCGCGGACAGCTGGCCGCCCTGCCGGAGTACTACCACTACTACGCGGGGCTCGCAGACAAGATCCACGGCGACTTCATCCCGACCTCCGACCGCCAGGTGCTGAACTACACGGCCCGGGAGCCGCTGGGCGTCGTAGGGGCGATCACGCCCTGGAACTCCCCGCTGACCCTGACCAGCAGCAAGCTGGCACCGGCCCTCTGCGCGGGCAACACGGTCGTGGTCAAGCCGTCCGAGTACACCTCGGCGACCGTCGTCAGGCTCGCGGAACTGACCCTGGAGGCGGGGTTCCCGCCGGGCGCGGTCAACGTCGTCACCGGGTTCGGGGCCGAGGCCGGACAGGCCCTGGTCGACCACCGTGATCTCGCGAAGATCTCCTTCACCGGCTCCACCGCCACCGGGGCCCGGATCGCGGCGGCGACCGCGAGCAGGTTCATCGGCTCCACGCTCGAACTCGGCGGCAAGTCCCCCAACATCGTCTTCGAGGACGCGAACATCGCGAACGCGGCGATGGGCGTCGTGGCCGGCATCTTCGCCGCCGCCGGACAGACCTGCATCGCGGGCAGCCGCGTCTTCGCCCACCGGTCCGTCTACGACGAGCTGCTGGAGCGGGTCGCCGAGCGAGCCAGGACCATCCGGATCGGTGACCCCCTGGACGCGCAGACCGAGCTCGGCCCGCTGGCCTTCGCCGACCAGCGTGACAAGGTCGCCGGCTATGTCGACCTCGGCCGCAGCGAGGGCGCCCGGGTGCTGACCGGCGGGAAGGCCACCGACGGCGGCCTCGGCGGCTACTTCTACGAGCCCACCATCCTCGTGGACGTCGACAACGACATGCGCGTCGTCCGTGAGGAGATCTTCGGTCCGGTGCTCGCCGTCATGCCGTTCGACACCGAGGAGGAGGTCGTCCGGCTGGCCAACGACACCGACTACGGACTCGCGGCCGGCGTCTGGACGACGAACCTCGCCCGGGCACACCGGATGGCGGCGCGCCTCGACGCCGGGACCATCTGGGTCAACACCTACCGGGCCATGTCTCCCATGTCCCCGCGGCAGGGCTTCAAGACCAGCGGCGTCGGCGTCGAGCACGGCACCGAGACGATCAAGGAATACACCCGCCTCAAGAGCGTGTGGATCAACACCAGCGAAGAGCCGGTGGCCGACCCGTTCACCATGCGCAGCTGATCGGAGCCGACATGCCGCAGGTCGCCATCACCCTCGCCGAGGGCCGCACCCCGGAGCAGATCCGGGCCCTGCTGCACGAAGTGCACGCCGCGGTCCTGCGCACCACGAACACCCGCCCCGAACACATCCGTGTCGTCGTCCACGAGGTGCCCAGGTCGCACTGGGCCACCGGCGACGTCACCCTCACCGAGACGGACGCCGCCGGCAACGGACCGTCCGACGCGCCCACCGACGAACACCCCGGCCAGGACAGGAGCCGACGCCTGGCCGGCCCGCAGGACGAGGAGCAGTCATGAGGTTTTCGTTGTTCGTGCACATGGAGCGCTGGGACGAGGAGGTCAGCCACCGCCGACTCTTCGAGAATCTCACCGAGTTGACCCTGATGGCCGAGGCCGGCGGCTTCGGCACCGTGTGGATCGGCGAGCACCACTCGATGGAGTACACCATCTCCCCGAGCCCCATCCCGCTCCTCGCCCACCTGGCCGCGCGGACCTCCACCATCCGGCTCGGCGCCGGGACCATCGTCGCCCCGTTCTGGAACCCGATCCGCGCCGCCGGTGAGTGCGCGCTGCTCGACGTCATCAGCAACGGCCGGATGGAGGTGGGCATCGCCCGGGGCGCCTACCAGTTCGAGTTCGACCGGCTGGCGGGCGGCCTCTCGGCCCGCGAGGGCGGTCAGCACCTGCGCGAACTGGTGCCCGCGGTCCGGGCGTTGTGGCAGGGCGACTACGCCCACGACGGCGAGATCTGGCAGTTCCCGACGTCGACCAGCGTGCCCAAGCCGATACAGCAGCCCACCCCGCCCATGTGGATAGCCGCCCGGGACCCGGACTCCCACGACTTCGCCGTCGCCCAGGGCTGCAACGTCATGGTCACCCCGCTGATGAAGGGCGACGAGGAAGTCGTCGACCTGAAGCGGAAGTTCGACACCGCGGTGGCCAACCACCCCGAGGTGGCGCGTCCCGAGCTGATGGTGCTGCGGCACACCCACGTGCACTCGCCCGACGAGCCCGAGGGATGGCGCCCGGCCGCGGAGGCGATCGGACGGTTCTACCGCACCTTCGACGCCTGGTTCGGCAACCGGACCACCCCGACGAACGGGTTCCTCGACCCCAGCCCGGAGTCGAAGTTCGAAGGCCGCCCCGAGTTCACGCCGGAGTCACTGCACAGGACGGCGATGATCGGCACCCCCGCCGAAGTGATCGAACGGCTGCGCGCCTACCAGGAACTCGGCGTCGACGAGTTCAGCTTCTGGATCGACACCAGCCTGTCGCACGAGGAGAAGCGCAAGTCGCTGGAGCTGTTCATCAAGGAAGTCGTACCGGCGTTCCAGTAGGCCGACAGCGCGCCCCACAGCCCCACCCCCCACTGAAGCATCCTCTTCTCTCCGTCCCCAGGAGCACGTCATGTCCCACGATGCCTCGGCGCCGGTGTACGGCAGCGCGGTCACCAAGGTCGAACCCTTCGGTGTCGACCACATCCCCGACAACGAGCGGCACGGGAAGCCGAGTTCGCAGTTCTTCGTCTGGTTCGCGGCCGGCCTGAACTTCCCGATCATCCTGCTCGGCTTCAGCGCGGCCTGGTTCGGCCTGAGCTTCGTCACGGCCGCCACCGCCATCGTCATCGGCGCGGCGGTCGGCTCGCTGCTGATGGCCGTGATGTCCCGCATGGGCGTGCGGCTCGGGGTGCCGCAGCAGATCCAGGCCCGCGGTCCGCTCGGTTTCTTCGGCAACTTCCTTCCGGTGGCGTACATCAACGTCTTCGCCGGGATCGGCTGGGCGGCCGTCACCGTCATCCTCGGCGGCAAGGCCTTCGCCGAGCTCACACATCTGCCGTTCTGGCTCTGCGCGGGGCTGCTCACCGCCATCCAACTGGTCGTCGCGATCTACGGCTACAACATGATCAACTACCTGCAGAGGGTGCTCACCTACGTCCTGACCCCGCTGTTCCTGCTGATCACCGTGGTGGCCGTGGTGCGCGGCGGCAGCTTCTTCCACGCCGACCCGCACGCCTCCGGATACATCGGCTCCACCGGCGGCTGGATCACCTTCGGCGGCTGGTTCCTCTCCTTCCTGGTCGCCTGGGCCCCGTTCGCCTCCGACTACTCCCGCTACCTCCCCGACACCCCCGAGGTCGTCTCCCGCACCGCCTGGTACACCGGCCTCGGCAACTTCGTCACCATCTGCTGGCTCGGCGTTCTCGGCGTGATCGTCGGCGGCAGCGCCACCAGTTCCGACTCCATCACCGCCCTGCACCAACTGGCCGGCCCCTTCGCCGTCCCCGCCCTGCTCGCCGTCGGCCTGTCCGCGCTCGCGCAGAACTTCCTCAACGTCTACGGCGGCGCGATCTCCGTCCAGACCCTGAAGATCCCGGTCAGCCGCGCCCAGGCGGTCACCGTGATCTGTCTGCTGGCCTACGCCATCAGCCTGTGGGGCGAGTCGGGCACGGAGGCCAAGTTCAAGGTGTTCCTCAACCTCACCGCCTACTTCATCGCTCCCTTCGCCGCCGTACTGCTGCTCGACTTCTACCTCGGCGGCCGCTCCGACCCGTCCCGGATCGCGGAGCTGTACGACCGCCGCCGGGTGCTGGACTGGGGCTTCGTGGCCTGGGCCGGCGGGGTCGCCGCCTCCGTCCCGTTCTGGCAGTCCAGCTTCTACACCGGACCGTTCTCCAAGGCGTTCCCGGGCGCGGGCGACCTGAGCATGTTCGTCGCGGCCGGTGCCGGAGCGGTCCTGTACCTGCTGACCTACCGACTCAGGCCCCTCTGGGTCCGCGAGGGCGTGACCCCGGCCGAAGCGGGTGCCCAGAGCCCGACGGCTGTCACGGGGGCCTGAGGAGTCACCGGGACCGGGCGACACCGCACCAGCGGTGCCGCCCGGTCCCGGTCGGGGGTGACCTGGTTCCCGGACGATGTCCGGTCTGCTCCGCCTGTCGGTCCGACCTGGGCGGGGTGTGTTTCGCCTCGCCCGGTGTTGCGTGCGACGGACGGTGAAGTCCCTGCTCAGCGCACTCGACCCCGTGGTTTCAGCGGCACCGGCGGCAGTTCGGGGGCGCGGAGGGGTGCTCCGTCGTGACCCCTCACTTCCCAAGGCTCGGAAGCGTCGGCCTGCTTTCGTTGCGGGCGCCTGTCCGCCGTGGTTGGCTCGTCCGATGGAGCTTCTGTTGACGGCGAGCGGCCTGCGCAACGAGACACTTCGGGATGCGCTGCGGGACATGCTGGGAAAGCCGTTCGGATCGGCGAACGTCGTGTACGTTCCCACCGCGTCGGTCGCCGAGCCCGGGGACCACGGTTGGTTCGTGGCGGACCTGAACCGACTGCACGGCCTCGGCTGGCGCGAGTTCGACGTCCTGGAGCTGAACGGCCTGCCCCGGCAGATGGTGCTCGACCGGCTGCTCAACGCCGACGTCATCTATGTCGAGGGCGGCAACCACTATCACCTCGCACGCAGCATCACCGGCAACGGCCTGGCCGAGGGCTTCCTGCAGTCGCTGGAGAACCGGGTCTACGTGGGGGTCAGCGCCGGATCAATGATCTTCAGCCGGAACCTGACCGAGCACTCTGCCGACGTCATCGGGGACACCGCGGACCTGCACGTGCTCGGCGCGACGACCGTGGAGCCTCCGTTCGGCCTCTTCGACTGGTATCTCAAGCCCCACCTGTACTCGCCGGACTTCCCCGAGCGGGACGATGCCTGGGCCGACCGCATCGCGGCGCGGGCGGACTTCCCGATCTACTTCATCGACGACGAGACGGCCGTTCGGGTCAGGGACGGCACGGTGGAGGTCATTTCTGAAGGCCGGTGGCGGTTCCATCCCTGACTCGGCGCGTGGTGGGAGCCCTGGGCGGGGCAGTGGGCCCGGGGCGTGCAGGTCAGCGGGCTGGCGCTCTCAGCGCCGGCTCGTCCGTGGTGCGGAGGAAGGAGCAGCGGCGGCCGTGCTTGCCGGTGGGAGGCGGGTCGGCGGCGGCCTCGTCGATCCGCCGTGAGGGGTCGGGGCAGACGGAGCGGCCTGCGTACGGCCGTCCTTGCCAACACCCATCTGCAACATGACGACCCTGATCAGGCCCTCGGCTGCGGACAGCGCGACGAAGCCACGGTGCAAGTGCCGCGTCAGCAGGACGGGTGGGTGTGGTTCCGGTCGCGTCATCCGCCGTACGCCCCGATCCCAGACGATGACACCCGCGTCCTCCGCAGGTCGTCGGTGCTCTGTGCCTTCTGTGATCATGAGGATCTGCGGCAGTCTCTCCGTGTCACTGCGAGCCTGTGGCCACCAGGGTCGCGGTGATGGGTTCGAGTTCGGTGATCAGTTCGTCGAGTTCGGTGGGGGACAGGGCGTCGTAGGGCGGGGCGGCGAGTTCGTCGGTGAGGGTTTCGATGTGTTGTCTGGTCGCGCGGCCGGCGTCGGTGAAGTGGCCGTCGGTGTCGACGAGTCCGCGTGCGCGCAGGCCGTCCATGACCGCGGTCAGGCGTGCTTTCGGCAGGTGATGGATGCGTCCGAACGACTCCGCGGGGTGGATGCCCTGTTCCAGGGCGGAGAGCACGTGGGCCTCCGTGCCGCCGACGCACGCGCCGACGAGAGCGGCGATGTGCCCGTCGCCGCGGTGCTCGCGCAGCATGGTCGCGGAATGCCACAGCCGGGCGACGGGATCACCGGGTACCTCCAGGGTGCGCATGCCGGCGTACATCACCCGGCCTTCGGTGGGGGCGCTCGTCGCGGCCTTGGTGGTCAGGTCCGCGGCGCGCACCAGGCCCGGGGAGCCGGCCAGCTCGTCGCCGAGGATGCGCCGCAGGGAGGCCGCGCTGCCCCGCTCCCGGGCGGCGACGGAGGCCTCGGGCGGGATCGTCTCCCAGGCTTTGGGGATGTGCCGTGCGACTTCCCCGTCGGCGAAGTTGTAGAAGGCCGCGTGCACGACGTGGGCCGGCACGCGGCCCAGTGGTGCGGCGCGGCTGGCGAAGTAGCCGTCCCAGTAGGTGCGGTGGCCGAGTGCGGCCAGTTCCTCGTTGCACTCGTCGGCGAGGAAGGTGACCAGGCAGATCGGCTCCAGGAGCTCGAACATGCGACGGGCGAGGTGAGTCGTCGGGTGCGAGCGCGTGTTGCCCATCGGGTTCTCCTCTTGTCAGGTGTGCCGGCTTGGACCGTCCGGCACACCGAAACTCATCGGCGACCGAAGGGAGCCCGCATCGGGCTGTCCTGCCCGACCAGCAGGCGCTGTTCGCCTCTCGTGCTGTGTGCCGGATGCCCTCGAAGGCGAGCAGCCGTTCGCAGTACACCTCGTCGAAGTGGGCCTGGTCCCTGACCCGCAGGCGGACCTGGAGGTCGGAGGATCCGGTGACGACGTCGACCTGCTCGACCTCGGGTATGCCGAACTGGCCCAGCACCTCCTCGCCGCGTACGGAGCCCGGCTGCTGGTCGTCGGGCGAAGGACACTTGACGACGACGAGGCGGAGGCCGCCTGGGGCCGTCCCCAGGACGCCGTGTTCCCGGAGTTGCCGGCCTCGACCATTGGGGGCGGGAAGGGGCGGGGCGGCCATGTCTCTGTCGGCGGCCGGGTTTCTGGGCTCGGTTCCGGAAAGCCTTCGTAGATCGTCATGCGTCAAATACCCTGATCTCGCGCGTTGTTGACGTGGTGCATGGTGAAGCCGGCGAGATGAGGGGGCGCGCAGTGGCGGCGGTGTTCGTCGACCGTGAGGACAGCCTGGCCGTGATCGGGAGCATCGCAAGGAGGCTGGAGGAGGGCGACAGCAGTGTTCTGGTCGTCGAGGGCGACTCGGGCATGGGCAAATCGTCCCTGCTGGCCGAGGTGCACCGGACGTCGTCCGGCGGAGCCTGCCGTGTGGTGCTGGTCAGCTGTGTGCCAGGGCTCGGCAGGGGAGGCGAGTACGGACCGTTCCTCGATGCCCTCGCCGAACTGAGCTCATCCTCGCGTGCCGGGAAGCGCAGGTCGATGTGGGCCCGCGCGTTGGGACGAGGCGCTGTCTCCGCCGCGCCGGCGTTGGTGTCCCTCGCGATCCCCGGAATCGGCGGAGTGGTCGACGCGGGAACCGCGGCGGTCAAGTCGGCCCTCGCCACCGGGTCCATTCCGGCGGACAGCTTAGGGTCGGTGCGGACGATCATGGCCCACCAGATCAGTGAAGCGCTGTTGGCGGAGGCGCGCGACGGTGCACCGCTCCTGCTGCTGATCGATGACGTCCAGCTGTTCGACGAGGGGAGCCGTGAGCTCCTGCACATACTGCTGCGCAAGCTCGCAGGCCAGCCGCTCAGCCTCGTGCTGGGTCTTGGCTCTTATACGTCGACGACGGCGAGTGGCGCGGAGACAGCGCAACTGCTCCGCATGTGGGAGACGAGACACAACCTGCTGATCGCCCGGCACCGGATCGGGGCCCTGCCGGACTGGGCCGTCAGCGACCTTGTCTCGGCCAGGCTGCGGGGCCAGGACGTACCCGCCGGCTTCGCCGCACAGGTGCACTCGGTGACCGGCGGCCGCCCCGTCTTCGTGGACCAGGTCCTGAAACTGTGGCGCCCCGGCTACGGGACGGACGTACCGTTGCCGCACGAACTGCCCCACGCGGTGCGGGAACGCTTCCGGGGGATCGACCCCGAGGTCCAGGAACTGCTTGTCCTCGGCGCCACCGCGGGCCAGTTCTTCTTCTCGCACACGCTCGCCGAGGTGACCGGAATCCCCCAGGTCCGCGTTCAGGACCTGCTGCACCGTGTTGCGGACGAGCATGGGCTGGTGCGCGAACGGCGCCGTGCGGACATGCCCCGCTGGGCTGACGGACTGCACATCGACTGGTACGACTTCGAGCACCGAGCCCTCCAGTCGTGCATCCGCGAAGGGCAGCAGAACGAGGGGGCGCGGCTGCTGAGGCACGCCCAAGTGGCCGAGGCACTGGAGAGACTGCCGCGGGCCGGCGAGGATCTGCCGCGTGAGGTCCGTGTCATGATCGCTGACCACCTGCGCGCGGCCGGACCCTCCCGTGCTGCCGCGAGCGCCGGTGCCCACTACCGGCTCGCCAGGTCCGTGGCCGTGGACGAACTGGCTTTCATACAGGCCGAGAAGTACTGCCGGACGGCCCTCGACTCCGCCCGGCAGCTGCCCCTGGGCGAACCGGAACGCGACCGCCTGCTGGTGGAGGCGGCCGAACTGCTGCTGAGCCTGACCGAGGTGCGCTGGAAGGGCAGCGGGAGCGAAGCGGCGTCCCCGGGCATCGACTCGCTCGCGGCCGAGGCCGAGGAAGCCGCCCGACGTCTCGGTGACCCGCTGCTGATGGCCCGCACCGCACTGCTGCGCGGTAAGACACTGCTGGCGGTGCACGGCCTCGATCCCTCGTTGGAGAAGCACCAGGAGGCCGTCGCACTTGCCCGCGAGTGCGGTCCGCAGGGCACCGAAGCGCTCTACGTGGCGCTTGTCGAATACGGTCGCCAGCTGCCCAAACGCAACTTGGAAGCCGGTCTGAGGGTGTTGTTCGAGGCCGAGGAACTGTATGCCTCCGCGGCCGAGCTCGGCGATGTCGCGAGCCCGCTCCTTCAGCACGCGCGCAACCTCAACGAGATGCAGATCGGCGTCAACCTCTTCGACGCCGGCCGCTTCGACGAGGCCCTGCAACGGCTGCTGCGCTGCGTGGAGCGGTTGAATCGTGAGGCGATGCGCGGCGAACTGCCCATAGCGCTGAACTATCTCGCTCAACTGCACATCGCCATGGGCGACACGGAGGCGGCGGAGGCCGCTCTCACCAGGGCGCTGGCTTTCGAGGAGGAGTACCAGGAGGAGCGCGAGACCATCAGCGGCTGGCACGCGTACAACCACGCGCTCCTGGCCCTGATCGCCTCCCGCACACCCGAGCGCGCACCAGAGGCGCTCCGGCGGATCCAGGCGGCATGGCTGGAGACTCAGGAGACCTGGCTGGTCAACCTGGTGCCCATCGTCCGCAACCTGTATGTGGACGTGCTCATGGCAGTGGGGGAGAACTCCAGGCTGGCGCTTCAGCTGATCGGGGACACCCTGGTCGAGACCGAGATCACGAAGATGGAGCGCAGCCGCATCGCGGCGTTCTGCCTGCGCAGCCGTCTCCGGCTCGCGCAGGGCGATGCCCGGAGCGCGGTCGTGGACGCCCGGGCTGCTTACGCGATCCTCGAAGAGCGGGGCGCGATGCCCGCCCTGCGTACGGAGGAGGTGCTGTACGACGTGTCGCGTGCCTTGGCGGCCGCAGACGCCGAGGAGGAGGCCGCCGACCTGCTGGAGCGGGCCCGTGCTGAGGTACGCCGCAAGGCGGACAGCATCGGCGACCCACGTCAGCGGGCACGCTTCCTGAACGCCGTACCGCTCAACCAGGCCCTGTTCACGGACGTGCCGTCGGAGTCCGCTGGACTCGCCGTTACAGTGCGGGACCAGGGTGATTCACAGACACAGGGTTAGAGGGAGGCGGAAACCGTGTTCACCATAACCAAGGAGTTCCACTTCTCCGCGAGCCACGTGCTCGACCAACTGCCCTCGTGGCACCCGTGCGCGCGCATGCACGGCCACAACTACATCGTGGTTCTCGAACTCTCCGCCGCCGACGACGCGTTGACCCCTCCGGGATTCGTGCGGGACTACAGGGACCTCGACA
>NZ_BMML01000026.1:0-79815 GCF_014645815.1 Streptomyces fuscichromogenes
GGAACGGTCGCTTCCTTTGTACTCACCCTCTCGGGCTTTCCTCCGGGCTTCCCTTCGGTGTTTCCAACCTTACCAGATCCGTTTTCCGTTCCGTTTCCGGTCGGAATTCATTTCCGGTGGCCGTTGGAGGGCCTTTGCCTATTTGATTGCCTTCCGGCTTTCTTTCGGCGAGTCCGACTTTATCAGAAGTTCTTGGCCGGTCTGACCGGCCACTCATTTCTGAGTAAATCGGGGGTGGCTTCGATGTTCGGAGAGAACTCTCCGTTATGAAGCAGATCGATTCTAACGATCGGCCCTGAACCTGTCCAGTTCTAGGCAACTGTTTGAATCTACCTCCCCATCCCACCCGTGTCAACGGGTTTTCCGGGGCGAAGAGGAGACTAGCAGCTCACAGGAGGTCTCCGCACATCAGGCGGCCGTCGGGACGAACGCGCTGCGCTCGGTCTCCTCAAGGTCACCCGTCTCGCCGGCGCGAGCGGCCCTGCCGCCGACGACGAAGACGTAGAGCAGGAAGACCAGCTCAGCCGCGATCCCGATGCCGATGCGCGCCCAGGTGGGCAGGCCGGAGGGGGTGACGAAGCCTTCGATGGCACCGGAGACGAACAGGACGAGGGCCAGTCCGATCGCCATGCCCACGGCGGCGCGCCCCTCTTCGGCCAGGGCGGTACGGCGGCTGCGCGGACCCGGGTCGACGAGGGTCCAGCCGAGTCGGAGCCCGGTTCCCGCGGCCACGAAGACCGCGGTGAGTTCCAGCAGTCCGTGCGGCAGAACCAGGCCAAGGAAGGTGTCCAGGCGGCCGGCCGAGGACATCAGGCCGAAGCCGACGGCCAGGTTGAGCATGTTCTCGAAGAGGATCAGGAGGACCGGAAGACCGAGGAAGACGCCCAGGACGAGGCACATCGCGGCGGCCCTGGCGTTGTTCGTCCACACCTGGGCCGCGAAGGAAGCCGCGGGATGGCTGGAGTAGTAGGTCTCGTACTCACCGCCGGGGCGGGTCAGCTCGCGGAGCTGGCTGGGGGCCGCGATGGTCGCCTGGACGTCCGGGTGGCTGCCGATCCACCACCCCAGGACGATCGCGACGGCAGTGGAGATCAGCGCGGTGGGGACCCACCAGTGCCGGGAGCGGTAGACGGCCGCCGGGAATCCCTGCCCCAGGAATCGGGCGACATCGCGCCAGGACGCGCGACGGGTGCCTGTCACGGCGGCACGCGCGCGTGCCACGAGTTGGCTGAGACGGCCGGTGAGCTGGGGATCGGGGGCACTGGACTGGATCAGGGAGAGGTGGGTGGCGGTGCGCTGGTAGAGCGCGACGAGTTCGTCGGCCTCGGTTCCGTTGAGGCGCCGCTGGCGGCGGAGGAGCGCGTCGAGACGGTCCCACTCGGCTCGGTGTGCGGAGACGAAGACGTCGAGGTCCATCGGGTCTGCCTGCTCCTCGGCTGGTCGTCGACTGCCTGTCGTAGCAATGTCGCGGCTGTCAGCTTGTCGTACTGCGGCGCGATCCGCCCTCAGCTTGGCAGACTTGCTCTGTACAGGGCAGACCAGGGGAAGGCGGCGGGCGTGAGTGAGCTGGTGACGGGCGAGGCGGTGGCGCTCGAACTGCGTCCCGCGAGGCTGCCCAGCAGGGCGCTGGCCGTGCTGCTCGACCTGATCGTGGCCTTCACCGTGTACATCGGTATTTCGATAGGCCTGGCGGCGGCCACGGCCTCGCTCGACGACGCCGCGCAGATCGCCCTGACGATCGCGGCCTTTCTGCTGGTGCTGGTCGGTGCGCCGATCGCGGTGGAGACGCTGAGCCACGGGCGCTCGCTCGGGAAGATGGCGTGCGGACTGCGGGTCGTGCGGGACGACGGCGGGCCCATCCGGTTCCGGCATGCGCTGGTGCGGGGGGCTCTCGGCGTGGTCGAGATTCTGATGACGTTCGGGGTCGTCGCCTGTATCGCCTCGCTGGTCTCGGCGCGTGGGCGGCGGCTGGGGGATGTGTTCGCGGGGACCCTGGTCGTACGGGAGCGGGTGCCCGTCGGGCCGGCCCGTTTCGTTCCGCCGCCTCCGCCCTGGCTGGCGGGACGGTTCGCCGGGCTGGACCTGTCGGCCGTTCCGGACGCGCTGTGGCTCGGGGTCCGGCAGTACCTGACGCGGATGCAGCAGCTCGATCCGCAGGTGTCGTGGGCGATGGCCGTACAGCTGGCGGGTGATCTCGCGGCCCGGACGGGGACTCCGGCGCCTCCGGACATTCCGCCGGCCGCGTATCTGGCGGCGGTGGTGCAGGAGCGGCAGGCCCGCGAAGCCCGGCGGGCCTTCGCCGGCCAGGTGCCTCCGTCCCCCGGTGTCACTGACGCGTACGCGCCTCCGGCACCCGGTGCGCCCCCTGCCGCTGCTCCGGTGCCTGCGCCTGTCCCCGCACCCTTGCCTGCGCCTTTGCCTGTCCCATCCCCAGCGCCAGCCCCAGCGCCGTCGGCTGTGCCCGTCGTCCCTCCCGCGGCGGCGGCCGAGCGGCCCGCCACCGGGTTCGTGCCACCGGCCTAGGCGCGGTCCGGTCTGCCCGCCCGTTGTTCAGTCGTCGGAGCGGTCGTCGGAGCGGTCGTCGTGCCGGTCGTCGGCATGGTCGTCGGGGTCCGTGAAGACCGACGGCGGTGACTTCAGGTCCTCCAGCTCGATTCCGGGGGCTGCCAGGACCACGTCGCCGGCGAGGTGCACGGAGTGCTGTTCGCCCGTGTCCAGGGCTGTGACCTGGTATTCGTCCACGGTCAGAGGGCCGTTGTCAGTGGCGTGTGCTTCTCTTTTCAGCAGGGCCCAGGACTGGTCCACGGTGCGTGGGGCGAGGACCGGGTCCGTGAAGGCCACGAGGCGTACGCGGGTCCCGGCGGCGGAAGGGGTGAGGCGCAGCAGACGAGCGGTGGCGACCAGGAACGCGGGGGACGTGCCGGTGAAGGCGTGGGCGCGCACATTGCCTTCGGTGGCATGGGTGCCGGTGGGATCCGTACGGACCCAGGTGACGCCGTCGAGGGCGGCGCCACGTACCTGCCAGCCGCCGGCGTGGAGTTCGAGGCGGATGGGGCGGCCGAGGTCGTCGAGCGCGAGATCGACCGAGCCGTGGTGGTCGCCGGAGGGGGTGGTCACCTGGGAGACGTAGCGCCAGCCGGAGGGGCCGGGGGCGCACTGGAAGTGTTCTTCGCCGAGGGGGGTGTGATCGTGCGGATCGTGGAGCGAATAGCGGCCGCGGGGCATGGGGGTCCTGGGGCTTGACGGGGGTGTGGGTCCGGCGCTCGGACCTGCGGTACGGCGGCGCGGGCGGTCGACGGGCCACGCCGGCCAAAGGGACAGGCCCCCGGCACGGGGGTGCGGGGGCCTGTCCCGGCGGACCGGAGTTCGGACTCAGTAGCGGTAGTGGTCCGACTTGTACGGACCCTCGACCTCCACGCCGATGTACGCGGCCTGCTCGGGGCGGAGCGTCGTCAGCTTCACGCCGAGCGAGTCCAGGTGCAGCCGGGCGACCTTCTCGTCGAGGTGCTTGGGCAGCGTGTAGACGCCGACCGGGTACTCGTCGGGCTTGGTGAACAGCTCGATCTGGGCCAGGGTCTGGTCCGCGAAGGAGTTGGACATCACGAACGAGGGGTGGCCGGTGGCGTTGCCCAGGTTCAGCAGGCGGCCCTCGGAGAGCACGATGAGGACCTTGCCGTCGGGGAAGGTCCAGGTGTGGACCTGCGGCTTGACCTCGTCCTTGACGATGCCGGGGACCTTGGCGAGGCCGGCCATGTCGATCTCGTTGTCGAAGTGGCCGATGTTGCCGACGATGGCCTGGTGCTTCATCTTGGCCATGTCCGAGGCCATGATGATGTCCTTGTTGCCGGTCGTGGTGACGAAGATGTCGGCCTTGTCGACGACCTCGTCGAGGGTTGTGACCTGGTAACCGTCCATCGCGGCCTGGAGGGCGCAGATCGGGTCGATCTCGGTGACGATCACGCGGGCGCCCTGTCCGCGCAGGGACTCCGCGCAGCCCTTGCCCACGTCGCCGTAGCCGCAGACGACCGCGGTCTTGCCGCCGATCAGGACGTCGGTGGCGCGGTTGATGCCGTCGATCAGCGAGTGGCGGCAGCCGTACTTGTTGTCGAACTTCGACTTGGTGACGGCGTCGTTGACGTTGATCGCCGGGAACAGGAGGTCGCCGTCGCGCTGCATCTCGTACAGGCGGTGGACGCCGGTCGTGGTCTCCTCGGTCACGCCGCGGATCTCGGACGCCAGCTGGGTCCACTTCTGCGAGCCGTCCGTGATGGTGCGGTGCAGGAGTTCGAGGATGACGCGGTGCTCGTCGGACTCGGCGGTGTCGACCGAGGGGACCTTGCCGTCCTTCTCGTACTCGACGCCCTTGTGGACGAGGAGGGTGGCGTCACCGCCGTCGTCGAGGATCATGTTGGGGCCGCCGGTGGGGCTGTCCGGCCAGGTCAGCGCCTGCTCGGTGCACCACCAGTACTCCTCCAGGGTCTCGCCCTTCCAGGCGAAGACCGGGACGCCCTGCGGGTTGTCGGGCGTGCCGTTCGGGCCGACGGCGATGGCGGCGGCCGCGTGGTCCTGGGTGGAGAAGATGTTGCAGGACGCCCAGCGGACCTGCGCGCCCAGGGCTACCAGGGTCTCGATCAGGACGGCGGTCTGCACGGTCATGTGCAGGGAGCCGGTGACGCGGGCGCCGGCCAGGGGCTGCGCCGCCGCGTACTCCTTGCGGATCGACATCAGGCCGGGCATCTCGTGCTCGGCGAGGGTGATCTCCTTGCGGCCGAAGGCGGCCAGGGAGAGGTCGGCGACCTTGAAGTCCTGTCGGTTGTCGACAGTCGTCATTGCGAACTGCTCCTCGGGTTGGGTCGAGGGTGGGTACGGCTGGTCTGCGCGGCGGCGGACAAAGGGGTGCCCGAGAAAAGGACACAGGCATGCCCACGTACGCGCAGCGCAGTCCGTCGGAGGCCCTCTCTCCCTCGGACGGTCCGTAGGGGACCGCCCGACCGCCATCAGCAGCGACGTCTGGCTCCGTCCCAAGCTACACCGGAGGAGCGGGCCGTCCCCAGTCCGCCTCCGGACAGATCACGCCGTTCGAGGGGGTGAGGGGTGGCCGACGGGGGATTCAGTGGTCGGCGGGGTGCGGGGTCGGGCCGCCCGGGGTGGCTGCCGGGTCGGGGCCCTTGGCGGCCTCCGCCTCGCTGTAGATGTCGGGTTCCAGGTAGATCACGCGGGTGATGGGGACCGCGGTGCGGATGCGGGCCTCGGCGGCGTTGATGGCCTTGGCGACCTCGGCGGCCGTGTCGTCGTGCTGGACGGCGATCTTGGCGGCGACGAGGAGCTCCTCGGGGCCGAGGTGGAGGGTGCGCATGTGGATGATGCCGGTGACCGTGTCTCCGTCGACGATCGCGGCCTCGATCTTCTTGACCTCCTCGACGCCCGCGGCCTCGCCGAGCAGGAGGGACTTGGTCTCGGCGGCGAGGACGAGGGCGATCAGGACGAGCAGGACACCGATGCAGACCGTGCCGATGCCGTCCCAGACGCCGTCGCCGGTGAGCAGGGCGAGGCCGACACCGCCCAGGGCGAGGACGAGGCCGATGAGGGCGCCGAAGTCCTCAAGGAGGACGACCGGCAGTTCCGGGGCCTTGGCTCGGCGGATGAACTGTGACCAGGACAGCTTGCCGCGCAGCTCGTTGGACTCCTTGATGGCCGTGCGGAACGAGAAGCCCTCGGCGATGATCGCGAAGAGCAGCACGCCGACCGGCCAGTACCAGTGCTCGACCTGGTGCGGGTGGCTGATCTTCTCGTAGCCCTCGTAGATGGCGAACATGCCGCCGACCGAGAAGAGCACGATGGAGACGAGGAAGGCGTAGATGTACCGCTCGCGGCCGTAGCCGAAGGGGTGTTGCGGGGTCGCCTCGCGCTGGGCCTTCTTGCCGCCGATGAGCAGCAGGAACTGGTTGCCGGAGTCGGCGAGCGAGTGGACGCCCTCGGCGAGCATCGACGAGGAGCCGCTGAACGCGAACGCCACGAACTTCGATACCGCGATCGCGAGGTTGGCGCCGAGTGCCGCCACGATCGCCCTGGTGCCGCCTGACGCGCTCATGAGTTCGCGTGGTCCCTTCTCGTTCTCGTCTTCGCCGGTACCCGTCTTCGCCGGTACTCGTCCTCACCGGCAGGCGTCTTTGCCCGTGCTTTGCCGGTGGGCCATTCTTGCAGCCCCTCAGCGAGAGATCCGGGCCGCCCTCAGACGATCACCGTGGCACGGAAGAGCGTGCCCGCGCCCGACGCCTCCGCCTTCTCGC
Organism: Streptomyces fuscichromogenes; assembly: GCF_014645815.1. Taxonomy (GTDB): domain Bacteria; phylum Actinomycetota; class Actinomycetes; order Streptomycetales; family Streptomycetaceae; genus Streptomyces; species Streptomyces fuscichromogenes. The sequence goes on from NZ_BMML01000026.1 coordinate 6,291, forward strand.
CCGCCGGGACGAACACCGACGCGCCGGCGGTCAGGTCGTACGCGCCGACGCGGACCGTACCGGCCGTGCAGAGCAGGATCTGCGGGGTGGGGACGGTCAGGTCGTGGGCTGCGGTGCCCTCGGGCAGGACGTACCGGGAGAGCCGGAACTCGTCGATCGGCGTCTCGTAGACCTCCTCGCCGTCCGGGGCCGCCTCGGGGCGCAGCACGCCCGCGTCGCCCGCCTCGAAGCGGACGATACGCAGGAGTTCGGGGACGTCGACGTGCTTGGGGGTCAGGCCGCAGCGCAGGACGTTGTCGGAGTTGGCCATGATCTCGACGCCGAGGCCGTTGAGGTAGGCGTGCGGGATGCCGGCGCCGAGGAAGAGGGCTTCGCCGGGCTGCAGGCGGACGTGGTTGAGGAGCATGGCGGCGATCACGCCGGGGTCGCCCGGGTAGTGGTGGGCGATGTCGGCGTAGGGCGCGTAGTCGCCGCCGAGGCGGGTGCAGGCGGCCGTGGCCTCGGCGACCGTGTGGGCCATCTCCTCGCGGTCGGCGGCGAGGATCGCGGTGAGTACCTCGCGCAGGGCCGCGTCCTCGGGGCGGGCGCGCAGCAGGTCGACGTACGGCTTGAGGGAGTCGACGCCGAGGCCGTCGAGGAGTTCGGCCGTCCGCTCCGGGTCGCGGAAGCCGCACAGGCCGTCGAACTCGGTGAGCGCGCAGATCAGTTCGGGCTTGTGGTTGGCGTCCTTGTAGTTGCGGTCCGGGGCGTCGACCGGGATGCCGCGCCGTTCCTCGTCCTCGTATCCCTCCCTGGCCTGCTCCAGGTCGGGGTGCACCTGGAGGGAGAGCGGGGCGCCGGCGGCGAGGATCTTGAGCAGGAAGGGCAGGCGCGGGCCGAACCTGGCCACGGCCGCCTCGCCCAGTTCGGCCTTCGGGTCCGCGTCGATGACCTCGACGAGGGTGCCGCGCGCGGTGCGCGAGGGGGCGCCCGGGTGGGCGCCCATCCACATCTCCGCCTGCGGCTCGCCGCTCGGCTCGACCCCGAGGAGCTTCGGGATGGCGGTCGGGGAACCCCAGGCGTAGGGGCGGACGGTGTTGTCGAGGCGGTCCATGACTTCTCTCTGCCGGTTCTCTGTGCGTACGGAGGTGGGCGTGGGCAACGGCGTGACACGGCTCACGTGTTCACCGTGTGCCTCCCCACCGGTTCGCCTTCGGTACGACCCTCAGGGCGTCCTTCGTACGACGGGACCGGTGCCGGTGTCCACCTCAGGCCCTCGAAGCGAGCGTCAGGTAAACGGCGGCGAAATCCGTGACGGCGATCAGTTCCGCCAGGGTCTCCAGCTCGTCGCCCTCCTCGGGCTCCAGTTCGCTGATCGGAGTGTCGTGGCCGAGGGCGAGGTCGCGGGCGGCGGGGGCGGCGGTGAGGCCGCCGATGGGGCGGTCGCGGAGCAGCACCACGCGTGCGTGCAGCGCGGGCGGCTCGTTCACGCGGTCGCGGAAGAAGTCGTCGGGGTCGGCGCTGGCGGCGAGCGGGCCGGCGAGCAGGGCGGTGTGGGCCGCCAGGGCCTCGGGGAGTTCGGCGGCCAGGGCGGGGCGGCCGGCCAGCTCGGCGAGGGCGGCGGCGAAGCGGCGGCCGGCGGGGCCTGCTGATTCGCCCTCCGTCCAGACCACGGGGAGCGCGTCGGCGAGTTCCGAGGCGAGGGTCTTGGCCGGGTTGCTGTAGGTCACGATGGCCGGGCCGCAGCGCTCGGCGACGTGGTCGAGGCGGTCGGCGACCTTCTCCAGGGCGTCCGGCGGGGCGGTGACCAGGCCGATGCGGTCGAGGAGCGTGAGCAGTGGGGTGAGCAGCGCCCACAGCACGCCCGGGGAGGAGCCGGCGAGCGGCTCGCCGTGGTCGTACGGGGCGGTCGCCATCGGCATGAACAGGCCGTGGGCGCCGGCCACCGCCTCGGCGAGCGGGGTGCCGGCGGGGGCCACGGCGGCGACGGAGCAGCCGCGCCGGTAGGCCTGGTCGGCGAGGAGGGAGAGGCTGGGTTCGGTGCCGTCCGGGGTGGCGATCAGCAGCAGGTCGACGGAGCCGGCCCAGCCGGGGAGCTCCCAGCGCAGGGCGCCGGCGGCCGGGGCGACGCCGGTGGGGGCCAGGCGGGTGACGGGGCTGCCGGGGCCGGCCAGGGTGCCGAGGAGGTCGGCGGCGTGGGTGGCGGCGACGCCGGGGCCGGCGATCAGGACGGCACGCGGGCGGCCGTCCGGTTTCAGCTCCTGGACACCGGCCTCGGTGGCCTGCCGGGCTGCCGTACGGACGCGGGCACCGGCCTCGGCCGCGCCGCGCAGCAGGCCTCGGCGGTCTGCCGCCGCGAGCTCCTCCGGGGTGTCGAGCAGCGATTCGTCGAGCATGGAGCGGCCTCCGGTTGCCGGGGTCCTGTGGTCTGGCGGTTGTGGGGTCCGCTGGCTACGCCGGGCGGCGGGCCTCGTCGACGAGGAGGACGGGGATGTCGTCGCGGACGGGGTACGCCAGGCCGCAGTCCTGGCCGGTGCAGATCAGCTCGGTGTCCTGCTCCTTGAGGGGGGCGTGGCAGGCCGGGCAGGCGAGGATCTCCAGGAGGCCGGCTTCGAGCGGCATGGGGGTTCCCTTCGGGGGTGGGTGTTCGCGTGCGGTCAGGTTACCGCCGGTGGGGTGGGTCGGGCTGACCGCCCGTGACCGGTGACCGTCCGCCGGGGTGACCGTCCAGGGGGCTCCGCCCCCTGGACCCCCGAGGCCCTCGCCCACCCACCACCCGACTCGGTGAGTTGAGAAGCGAGGGCGGGGCGAGGCCACTCGGTCGGTCGAGAGGAGCCAGGGGTACGAGGTGACTCGGTCGGGAGCGTCGGGAGGCCGGAGCGGCGTCAGGCCCTGATGATGGCCAGGACCTCGTCGCGGATCTTCGTCATCGTCGTCTCGTCCCTTGCCTCCGCGTTCAGGCGCAGCAGCGGTTCCGTGTTGGAGGGGCGGACGTTGAACCACCAGTCGGCGGCGGTGACGGTGAGGCCGTCGAGGTCGTCCAGGGTGACGTCGTCCCGGTCTCCGTAGGCCGCGCGGATCGCCGCGATGCTGGCCTGCTGGTCGGCGACCGTGGAGTTGATCTCGCCGGAGCCGGTGTAGCGGTCGTACTGGTCGACGAGGGAGGAGAGGGGGGCGGACTGGCCGCCGAGGGCCGCGAGGACGTGCAGGGCGGCCAGCATGCCCGTGTCGGCGTTCCAGAAGTCCTTGAAGTAGTAGTGGGCCGAGTGCTCGCCGCCGAAGATCGCGCCGGACGTCGCCATCTCGGCCTTGATGAAGGAGTGGCCGACGCGGGTGCGGACGGGGGTGCCGCCGTTCTCCCGGACCACCTCGGGGACGGTCCAGGACGTGATCAGGTTGTGGATGACCGTGCCCTTGCCGCCGTTCTTCGCCAGCTCGCGTGCGGCCACCAGCGCGGTGATCGCCGAGGGGGAGACCGGCTCGCCGCGCTCGTCCACGACGAAGCAGCGGTCGGCGTCGCCGTCGAAGGCCAGCCCGAGGTCGGCGGACTCGGCGCGCACGCGCTGCTGGAGGTCGACGATGTTGGCGGGGTCGAGCGGGTTGGCCTCGTGGTTCGGGAAGGTGCCGTCCAGCTCGAAGTACATCGGGACCAGCGTCAGCGGCAGGCCCTCGAAGACCGTCGGGACCGTGTGGCCGCCCATGCCGTTGCCCGCGTCGACCACGACCTTCAGCGGGCGGACGGAGGTGAGGTCCACGAGCGAACGCAGGTAGGCCGCGTAGTCCGACAGCGTGTCGCGGGAGGTGATGGTCCCCGGCGTGGCGGCCGGCTCGGGGGCGCCCTCCCGGGACCAGCGCTCCGCCAGCTCGCGGATCTCCGACAGGCCCGTGTCCTGGCCCACCGGCGCGGCTCCCGCGCGGCACATCTTGATGCCGTTGTACTGCGCCGGGTTGTGCGAGGCGGTGAACATCGCGCCGGGCAGGCCGAGGGCGCCCGAGGCGTAGTACAGCTGGTCGGTCGAGCACAGGCCGATCTCGGTGACGTCGACGCCACGGGCCGCGGCACCGCGCGCGAAGGCGCGGGACAGGCCGGGCGAGGACGGCCGCATGTCGTGGCCGACGACGATCGCCGCGGCGCCGGTCACCTGCACGAACGCGGCGCCGAACAGCTCGGCGAGCGCCTCGTCCCACTGGTCCGGAACCACCCCGCGCACGTCGTACGCCTTCACGATCTGCGACAGATCAGCAACAGCCACTGGCCAACCCTCCTGAAATCCTCTCGGTCGCCCCAAACTACCTGCCCCCGGTAAGGGGCCGATGCGGGATCCCCCGGTGGATCACCCGGTGGGTCCCCCCGCCGACTCCTCGCTGTGATCTGCGGCGATCCGGCTCGGACGCGGGGCGGCCGAGTCCGTCGCGCTGTGATGCCGTCAGGGGGACGGGGAGATGTTCGGCCGGGTGCGGAGATTTCCTCCGACCGGTTCGGCCGTCTGGTTGACGATGTCCGGGAAGGGACGGTCGCGGACCGGTCGTGGACCGGTCGTGGACCCGGTTCGCCATCGCCAGTGGTCAGTCCTCGACCGGTGGGATCCGGACGTTCGAGAGGGCCGCGACGAGTGGTTCTCCGCCGGCGGTCGGGCGTGCGGCGTGCGCCGCGGGAAGCGCCAGGGACAGGGGGCGGTGAGACGTCAGTTGTCCGGTGACCGCAGGACCCGCAGGTGGCCGCGTCGTGCGACCTCCATCGGGTCGGCGCCACGGCCGCCGCCGCCCGCTCCGGCCGCCCGTTCCTGGGGGCGGGCCGCCTCGCGGACCGCGTTCGCCAGGGCTTCCAGGTCGTCCCCGCTCGGACGCGCGGGAGCGGAGCCGTCGATGAGTCGGACGACCTCCCAGCCGCGCGGGGCGGTGAGGCGCTCGGAGTGCTCGGCGCACAGGTCGTAGCAGTGGGGTTCGGCGTAGGTGGCGAGCGGGCCGAGGACCGCGGTCGAGTCGGCGTAGACGTACGTCAGCGTCGCGACGGCGGGTCGGCCGCAGGCGGTTCGCGAACAGCGACGTACAGGGCTCACGACGTTGGACGGTACCGCACTCTTGAGCGGGCCGCGACGACTCTCCCCCAGGTCACCCCACCGTGTCGTACTGTGAAACGCCCCACACACCCCTCCGGACACGCCCCGCTGACCTGCTCGGAAGGGGCGGCCCGGAGTCATGGTCGGCACCGCATCCGGTCACGGGTCGGTACAAACACCGTCAATTGCCTTGAGCTCGCCGGTCTTGTGGAGATACGGAAACGAGCCCAACGTTGGCTGGAATGGTCATCATGCGACATGCCGGGCCGGGCGGTGTGGGTGCGTGGAGCGGCACGGCCGGAGCCCGCGAGGACTACGCTTCACCAGTGATGGACAACCCTGTACCGCCCCGTGCCGCCGGCCCCGGGCCTCGTCGACGCGATCGCCACGGTCGGGGCATGCGCGGGCCGATCGCGCCACCTCAGGTGCCGCTGGCCGCGAGTCGCGCCGACGTGTTCGCGGATCTGGTGCAGGACTCCGTGGAGCGTCTGGAGCGGCGCTGGCCGCAGCTCGCCGACATCGATTTCCTGGTCCTCGAAGTACCCCGGCTCCAGGACCGGCACGGTGACAGCTGGGACGACGAGGCGGTGCCGCTGGGCGGCATCATCCCCGCGCGCGAGGGACGCCGGGCCCGGGTGGTCGTCTACCGGCGGCCGGTCGAGATCCGCACCAAGGGGCGCGACGAGCGGGCCGCGCTGGTGCACGAGGTCGTCGTGGAGCAGGTCGCCGAGCTGCTCGGCCTCACCCCGGAGACCGTCGATCCCCGCTACGGCGAGGACTGAGCCCCCGGCGACCCCGCGCCACCCGCCTACTTCTGCAGCACCGACACGTCCTGGTCCGTCTCCGGTACGGCCACCGTGCCGCGGTCGTCCGGAAGGGTCTGGATCGTGAAGCCCGGGACGCCCTCCTCGGTGGCCGCCAGGGTGCGGGCGCCGTAGACCGGGCCGCCGGAGACCGTCTCCACGGTCAGGGCGTAGGTGCCCTTGAGACCGGACGGGACCGGGGCGTCGACGTTCTGGGTGGTGCCGGACTTGATCGTGAACGTCTTGGACACCGCCGTGCCGCCGCCGCTGCCCGCCGACGCCGTGACCTTGACCTGGGCGGTCCCGGTCGGCGCGGTCAGGGAGAGGGTGGTGCCCTTGCCGCTGTTGTCCGCGGACGTCGCGCGCGTGCCGACCGGCGCGGTCGCCGGGATGTACGCGGTCTCCTGGTTGCCGGCCTTGCCGCGGGTGACGCGCAGCGCGGCCACCACCGGGACGGACTGGTCGGTGGGGGTGAGGATCAGCGAGCCCGCCTCGCCGCGCGTGACGTCGCCGAGGTCGGTCGCGGTGGTCATGCCCGACTTCACGTGCAGCGTCTCGTTGCCGGCCGGGGTGATCGTGCCGTCCGGGGAGGCGAGGCGCACCTTCAGGTCCGCGTCGCTGTCGCCGGTGGTGAAGGCGATCAGCCGGACGTCGGTGGCGTCCTTGGGGATGCCGGGCAGCACCAGGCTGCCGGCCGGGTCGGCGGAGGCGGCCAGCCAGTCGCCGCCCGACTTGTCGTCCAGGGCCTGCACGCTCGCGCCGACCCGGCCGCTGCGCACGCTCACGTGCACGGTCAGGTCGGTCTGCCGCTCGTCGGTGAGCGTGGACAGCAGGACCGGCTCACTGGCGTGCGGCTGGACCGTGATGCCCTCCCCCACGGGTGACTTGAGCTGGCCGTCCTTGCCGTACAGCTCGATGTCGACGACGGCGGCGCTGTCGTCGGGGTTGGTGAGGTGCACGTAGTCGGTGCGGCTCGCGGCGGTGCTGGCGCCGGGGAACCAGAAGTCGGTGTCGGCCGCGGTGCAGCTGACCCCCTGGAGGCCGCGCCCGGTGCCCGCGGCGACCTCGGTGGTCTCCTGGAGCGTCCAGCCGGGGGCGTACTTGCCCTCGGCGGTGCCGACGTAGGCGGGCCCGTCGGCACCGGAGGTGTCCCCGGTGGCCGGGGTGCCGGGCGTCTTGGGGGTGAGGACGGGCTTGGCGGCCTTCTTCTTGCCGCCTGCGCTGCCCGTCCCGTCCGCCGACTGCTCGGCGGCGGCCTGGAGTTCTGCCTTGCCGTCGCTCGTGGTGCCCTGGGTGACGGGCGTGAACGACGTGTACGAGGTGTCGGCGATGTCGGACAGGCTGGGTGCCGGGCACAGCAGCGTGGTGCGCTCCACGGGCAGCTGGGCGGCCGCCTCGGCGGTGTGCGCGGGGGCGGTGGCCGGCGGGTCGAGCGCGGCGAACCCGGTGACCGCCGCGAGGGCCGCGGTACCGGCGAGCAGGGACAGGGTGGTGCGGTTCACTGCTGGCTCCCGTCGTGGTGCTCGCCGCCGGTGCCCTGCTGGTGCTGGGCGGCCGGGTCATAGGCGGGGTCGTAGCCCTGCTGGTACGTCGGGTCGTACCCGGCCTGTCCCTGCTGCCCGCCGTAGGCGTACGGGTCGTACTGGCCGCTCTGGTACGGGTCGTACGTCTGCTGCTGCTGGTCGTAGCCGCCGGTCTGGTACGGGCCGGGGCCGGCGTCCTGGTACTGGTCGGCGTAGCCGGTGTCGTAGCCGTCGGCCGCCGGGTAGGAGGCGGGGTCCCACTCGTCGTACGACGGCTGGTGCGGGACCGCGGCCGGGGGATCCTCCTGCGAGGCCTGCGGAGCCTGTGGAGCCGCCGACGGGAAGTCGGTGCCCTCCGGAGTCTCCAGGTGCTCCGGGTGCTCCTCGTACTGCTGAGCCTCCTGGGACTCCTCCTCGGCCTCCGCCTGGGCGCGCAGGCGGCGGGCGCGGCGGCCCTCGCCCTCGACGGCCTGGGCGGGGATCGGCTGCTCCTCGGGCAGGTCGTCGTCGACGTCGCGGCGGCGGCCGGGCAGGGCGAGGACGACCAGGACGACGGCGAGCGCGCCCTGCGCCCACAGCCAGGCGCTGTGGGTGAACGGCGTGTCGTAGGTGACGTCCAGCTTCCCGCCGGAGGAGGGGAGCCGGAAGCCCTGGGCCCAGCCGTCGACGGTGGTTCGGGTGAGCGGCTTGCCGTCCAGGGTGGCCGTCCACTCCGGGGACGCCGAGTCGGCCAGGCGCAGGACGCGGCCCTCGCCGCCGGTCGGGATGGTGGTGTGGATGTCGACGGGGCCGGAGGGCACCGAGCCGGGCGTGCCGGAGCCGTCCGCCGCCACGATGGTCGCCCGGGAGACCTGCTGGTCGACGCGCCACAGGGCGCTGCCGTTCTGCTGGCTGAGCCGGGACAGGCCGGGGGTGGCGTCGAGCACGCGCGTGATGTCGCGCGGCGTGCCCTTGTGGACGAGGACGTAGCGCACCGCGAACCCGCCGAGCTGGTCGGCCTGGTCGGCGCCGGAGCCGGCGACCAGGTTGGCGACGACCTTGTCGAGCGTGGCGTTCTCGCCGTCGGCGGCGGCCACCTCGGCGTCTCCCATCCGGGCGCCGGAGCCGCGCACCAGCATGTAGGACACGCGCGCGGTGCTGTCGCTGTCGAGGACGAGGGTGCGCACCTGGTCGGTGGTGGTGCTGTCCTCGGCGACGAAGGCGGGCACCTGGGAGGGGTCGCGCCGTTCGACCGGGCCGTCGGCGCCCGCGAGCATCCAGCCGGCGGCGAGCAGCAGCGGGCCGGCGGCGGCGGCGAAGGCGATCAGGGCGGCCACCGGCTGGCGCCAGCCGAAGCTCTGCTCGGCGACACGGGAGCGTGCCCCGTCGGCGCCGAGGGCGGCCGCGGACAGGATCGCGATGCCGTAGACGAGGGTCGCGGGTCCGGCCCAGGTGGACTTGTTGGACAGGACCGCGAAGACCAGGCCGATCAGGGCGACCGCCCAGGCGGTGCGGATCGCCGACTGGCGCTCGGAGCGCAGCAGGGCGGCGAGCGCGGCCAGGACGACGCCGATGAGCATCAGCCCGTCGACCGTGCCGGGGCCACCCGGGCTGGCACCGAGCAGGTCGAGGGCGGAGGCGGCCGAGGAGCCGTACTCCAGCCCGGCCTCCTTGAAGAAGCCGAACGGCAGCAGGGTCAGCGACCAGGGGGCGAGGATCAGCAGCGGGGTGCCGAGCTGGACCAGCAGCCGCAGGCCGGAGGCGACCAGGTCGGAGCGGCGCACGGCGAGCACGGCGAGGCCGAGGACCAGGGCGATCGGCCAGATGATCGGTGTGAACGCGGTGGTGATGGTCAGCAGCAGTGCGTACGCCCAGGTGGCGCGCCAGCTGCCGCGCGCTCCGGAGGGGTCCGCGAGGCCGCCGGCCGCGATGCCCGCGCGGGCGATCAGCGGCAGCAGGATCGCGAGGACGGCGGTGCCGATGCGGCCGCCGGCGAGGGCGCCGGTGGCGGCGGGCAGGAAGGCGTAGGCGATGGCCGCCCAGGCGCGCAGCAGGCGGGAGGTGACCAGCGGGCGGGAGGCGAAGTAGGCGGTGCATCCGGCCAGCGGCACCGAGGCGACCAGCAGCACGGTGACCGCGAGCCCGGTCGAGCCGAACAGCAGGGAGGCCAGCGCGGCGACGATCGCGAGGTACGGCGGTGCGGCCGGGGTGCCGCCGGCGCCGACCGCGTGCCAGGCGTCCAGGTAGCGCGACCACAGCTCGCTCGCGGTGCCCGGGGCGGGCAGCAGGGCGCCGCCCGCGAGCGCGCCGGAGCCGAGCAGGGCGCGGCAGGCGGCCAGCGAGATCAGCAGCAGCACCAGGAAGAGCACCGGGCCCGGTTTGCGGGCGATCCGCTTGAGGCGGGCGAACTGCTCGATCTCCAGGAAGTCGGCGTCGTCGCCGCCGGGCCCGGACTCGACCGCGCCGCCGTGCCGGCCGGCCGCGGAGATCTCGTCGTCGCCGCCGAAGAAGTTGCCCGCGGCCTGTTCGACGGTGGCCCGGACGGTGGCGCCGGGCGGCGGGAACAGCGGGCGCAGCTCGCCCTTGTCGAGCTGGGAGCGGCCGCGCCTGCGCCGCCCGGCGATGATCCGCTCGGGCCGCAGCAGGGTGCCCAGCAGACCGCGGATCTCGTCGAGGGCCTGCCCCGGGACCTTGCCGACGAGGTAGGCGAGCGTGCGCAGCAGGGTGCCGAGGACCAGGCGCAGCAGGATCCAGGGCAGCGCTGCCGTACGGGCGTTGACCAGCAGGGTGTAGACGGCGCCGGCCTTGTCGACCTTGTGCGGGGAGGCGGTGGTGCGGCCGGCGCAGTCGACGGCGCGGCGCTCGCGGGAGGCGGCCTCGGCGTGCCGTACGACGGCCTCGGGGGCGACCAGGACGCGGTGTCCGGCGTTGTGCGCGCGCCAGCACAGGTCGACGTCGTCGCGCATCAGGGGCAGCCGGCGGTCGAAGCCGCCGAGTTCCTCGAAGACATCGCGGCGGATCAGCATGCCGGCGGTGGAGACGGAGAGCACGGGCCGCACGTGGTCGTGCTGGCCCTGGTCCTGCTCACGGCGGTCCAGGCCGGTCCAGCGGCGCCCGGAATCGGCGATGGTGACGCCGACCTCCAGCAGTTGCCGGCGGTCGTACCAGCCGCGCAGCTTGGGGCCGACGACCGCCACGTCGTCGCGGCCCAGCTCCAGCTCGTTGTCGACGACCCGCAGCAGCTGGGCGAGGGCGTCGGGTTCCGGGGCGCAGTCGTCGTGCAGCAGCCACAGCCACTGGACCGGCTCGCCGTACGGCAGCTCGGGCATGTCGTAGGCGTCGTCGCGCCACTGGCGGGTGACCGGGTCCCAGCCGCTGGGCCGCTTCAGGTACGGCAGCTCGTCCGGGGTGAGGAGGGGCGCGGTGCGGCTCGCCTCCTCGACGGCCTGGCCGAAGCCGGTGCGGCGGGCCAGGTGCAGGACGTTGGCGTCGCCGAGGGACTCGGTGAGCAGTTGGGCGGACTCGTCCGCGCTGCCGGTGTCGGCCGCCACCGCGTACTGGACGGGGCGCTCCTGGCCGAGCAGCCCGGCGAGCGCGGTGGGCAGCCAGCGGGCACCGTCGTGGGAGACGAGGACCGCGGTCACCACATGACGCGGAAACTCTGGTGTGGCAGCCGTCTCTTGGGCTGCCATGTGGCTGTGCACGGACATCGAGGTACGGGCCCCGGTTCGATGGACTGCGGTGGACTCCTGCGCCCGCTGGTGGCGGCGAGACGTCTCGGACGAGCGACCACACTATCGGCTGGGCATGTCGACGGCCCGCCGCCTGTGGATAACCCACCGGCGACGGGCCGTTCGCGCAGCTCAGATCTGTACGTACCGGGTACGTCCGGTCAGACGGCGGCCTTCTTGAGGCGGCGGCGTTCCCGCTCGGAGAGTCCGCCCCAGATACCGAACCGTTCGTCGTTGGCGAGGGCGTACTCGAGGCACTCGGAGCGCACCTCGCAGGCGAGGCAGACCTTCTTGGCCTCCCTGGTGGAGCCGCCCTTCTCGGGGAAGAAGGACTCGGGATCGGTCTGGGCGCACAGCGCGCGCTCCTGCCAGCCGAGTTCCTCGTCCGCGTCGTCGACCAGCAGTTGCTGCACCAGCTCGGTCATGTGCGCCCCTCGTCTGTCTTCCACGTCCCCGTGCCCGGCCGTTACCGATTTCGGCTGAACGACACGAGTGAAATTACAAGTGTGCTGCTCCGGGCGAGTCAAGCCGAGATCTGCTATTGGGCCCGTTATTCACTCTGCGGAACCAAGGCCGTGCGGAAAGTGTTCAAATCGCCATAAACCTTGACATGCAGACGAGGCCCCGCGCGGGCCTCCGACCCCATACAGAGCTTGTACGGAGAAAGACGCCCAGATGTTCGATCGCGTTCCGAAGTGGCTCACGCGCCCGGTTGTGCGCCATGTGTCCCGGGTGCTCTCTGCACAAACCTTTCGGCAGCGAGATGAACCGGATGAGGTGAACCGTGTCCCACATACCGGGCGTCGAGTTGACACGGGAAGTGTGAACCGATGTCCTTGTGGGCATGCTCGCGAACTTGGCACTCACCTCGACCCGCACCGCCGGGTCCCACGGTGCTGCCCGTGCTCGCTGTAGCTGTTGTTGTTCCAGCTGTTGAGCCGTAGCCGTATCCGACCGCTCCCGCTCCAGCTGCAGACCGAGTCCCCCGGGCTCGGTTTTCGCTTTTCGTTCCCCGCTGACCTTCTTCACTGAGGAACCACGCACCCCCATGAACAGCGACAACGACCTCCAGATCGCCGGCGACATCCTCGAGGTCCAGCACCTGCTGCAGCCCCGGCGCGAGCACCCGGTGACCGTGGCCGAGTTCGTCGGCCTGGCCCGCGCGATCGCCGCCGACCGCGCGCAGTGGGAGCACCTCGTCGAGTACGACGCGACCAGCCGCTGGTACCACCGGCTGCGCACCGGCCCCGGCTACGAGGTCTGGCTGCTGTCCTGGGTGCCCGGACAGGGCAGCGGGCTGCACGACCACGGCCGCTCCTCCGGCGTGCTGACCGTCCTGGAGGGCACGCTCGCCGAACGCACCGAGCGCGGCACGCGCGCGTTGAGCGCCGGTGCACAACGGGTGTTCGCGCCGGGGTACGTGCACGAGGTGGTGAACGACGCGCTGGAGCCGGCGGTGAGCCTGCACGTCTACTACCCGGGCCTGACCGAGATGCCGATGCACACCACGCAGAGCTGCGCGGCAGCGCGTCCCGTCACCGCGTGACCCGTCGCACGGGACGCGTGGCCGCGTTGTCGGACCCGCCTGCAAGACTTGGCGCATGCGCATTGTGGTTCTGGCAGGCGGCATCGGCGGTGCCCGGTTCCTGCGCGGTCTGAAGCAGGCCGTGCCGGACGCCGACGTGACCGTCATCGGCAACACCGGGGACGACATCCACCTGTTCGGGCTGAAGGTCTGCCCGGACCTCGACACGGTGATGTACACACTCGGTGGCGGTATCGACGAGGAGCAGGGCTGGGGGCGGGCCGACGAGACCTTCCGTCTCAAGGAGGAGCTCGCCGCCTACGGGGTGGGGCCGGACTGGTTCGGGCTCGGTGACCGGGACTTCGCGACGCACGTCGTGCGCACGCAGATGCTGGGCGCCGGCTACCCGCTGAGCGCGGTGACCGAGGCGCTGTGCGACCGCTGGAAGCCGGGCGTCAGGCTGATCCCGATGACCGACGACCGGGTCGAGACCCATGTGGCCGTCGAGACCGACGGCGAGCGCAGGGTGGTGCACTTCCAGGAGTACTGGGTGCGGCTGCGGGCGGGCGTCCCCGCCGAGGCGGTGGTCCCCGTCGGCGCCGAGCAGTCCAAGCCGGCGCCCGGCGTCCTGGAGGCCATCGCCGAGGCGGACGTGATCCTCTTCCCGCCGTCCAACCCGGTGGTCTCCGTCGGCACGATCCTCGCGGTGCCCGGCATCCGGGAGGCGATCGCGAACGCCGGGGTGCCGGTGGTGGGCCTCTCCCCCATCGTCGGGGACGCGCCGGTGCGCGGGATGGCGGACAAGGTGCTCGCGGCGGTGGGCGTGGAGTCGACGGCGGCGGCGGTCGCCGAGCACTACGGCTCCGGGCTGCTGGACGGCTGGCTGGTCGACTCCGTGGACGCGGGCAGCGTCGCGCGCGTGGAGGCGGCCGGCATCCGCTGCCGGGCGGTGCCCCTGATGATGACCGACCCGGACACGGCGGCGCAGATGGCCCGGGAGGCGCTGGCGCTGGCCGAGGAGGTGCGCGGGGCATGACCGGCACGACGAACACGACGGACACGACCGGCACGACGGCCACGACGGCCACGACCGAGGCGACTGCCACGACGGGCACAACGGGCACGGCCGACGCGGTGCCCGCGTACCGGGTGTGGGCGCTGCCCGGGATCCCCGAGGTCCAGCAGGGCGACGACCTGGCGAAGCTGATCGCCGCGGCCGAGCCGGGGCTGGCCGACGGGGACGTGGTGATCGTCACCTCCAAGATCGTCTCCAAGGCCGAGGGGCGGATCGTCGAGGCGGCCGACCGGGAGGCCGCGATCGACGCCGAGACCGTACGGGTGGTGGCCCGGCGCGGGACCCTGCGGATCGTGGAGAACCGGCAGGGGCTGGTGATGGCGGCCGCCGGGGTGGACGCGTCCAACACCCCGTCCGGGACGGTGCTGTTGCTGCCCGAGGATCCCGACGCCTCGGCCCGTGCCGTCCGCGCGGGCCTCAGGGACACGCTGGGCGTCAACGTCGGGGTGATCGTCACGGACACCTTCGGGCGACCCTGGCGCGCGGGGCTCACGGACGTCACCATCGGCGCCGCCGGCGTGATGGTTCTCGACGATCTGCGCGGGGGCGTGGACGCGCACGGCAATCCGCTGGTCGCGACGGTGGTCGCCACCGCCGACGAACTGGCCGCCGCCGGCGACCTGGTAAAGGGCAAGGCGACGGGGATGCCGGTCGCCGTGGTGCGAGGCCTCGCGCATGTCGTGGCGGACGCCGACGACGACGGGGACGCCGCACGGGCCCTGGTCCGGGACGCGGCCAGCGACCTGTTCCGGCTCGGCACCTCCGAGGCGGTCCGGGAGGCGGTGACGCTGCGGCGGACGGTACGGGCCTTCACGGACGACCCCGTCGACCCCGGGGCGGTACGGCGGGCGGTCGCCGCGGCCGTGACCGCGCCGGCGCCGCACCACACGACGCCGTGGCGGTTCGTGCTGCTGGAGTCCGAGGAGGCGCGCGTCCGGCTGCTGGACGCGATGCGGGACGCGTGGCTCGCCGACCTGCGCGGGGACGGGAAGTCGGAGGAGTCCGTCGCGAAGCGGGTGCGGCGGGGGGATGTGCTGCGGAACGCGCCGTACCTGGTCGTGCCCTGTCTGGTGACGGACGGGGCGCACACGTACGGGGATCCGCGGCGCGATGCCGCGGAGCGCGAGATGTTCGTGGTCGCGGCGGGGGCCGGGGTGCAGAACTTCCTGGTCGCGCTGGCCGGGGAGCAGCTGGGGTCGGCGTGGGTCTCGTCGACGATGTTCTGCCGAGACGTGGTGCGGGATGCGCTCGCGCTTCCCGCCGAGTGGGACCCGATGGGGGCGGTCGCGGTGGGGAAGGCCGCGGAGGAGCCGAAGGAGCGGGCGCCGAGGGATGTCGGGGACTTCATCGAGGTGCGGTGAGTTCTTGACGCCCTCGGTTCGGGGTCCGCTGGTTCGTGGGCGAGTGCAGGTTGTGGGGGTTGATCGCGCAGTTCCCCGCGCCCCTGACGGGGCGCTGACGCCTAGGATTCCTTGGATGGCTGGTCGGTTTGCTCCGAAGTCCACGCGTGCGACCGTGCGGGGTGGGCAGGTTGTCGTGCCTGCCGGGATGCCTCGGCAGGCTGCCGCGCCCGGGCGGGTCCGGCTGTGGAAGCCCGACGGGGCTCTTGATCTGGGACTCGTGCTCGGGCCGCTGCGGCGTGGACCCGGGGATCCCACGTTCCGGGCCGGCCGGGACGGGTCCGTGTGGCGGGCCAGTCTGACACCCGCCGGACCCGGGACCCTGCGGGTCGCCGTGTACGGCGGTGAGGTGCGCGGGGAGGCCTGGGGCCCGGGGGCCGAGTGGCTGCTCGGGCAGTTGCCGGAGCTGCTCGGTGCGGCCGACGACCCGTCCGCGTTCGTGCCCAGACACCGGGTCGTGGCGGCGGCCCGGCACCGGCGGCCGGGGTTGCGGCTGACACGGACCGGGCTGGTGCTGGAGTCGTTGATCCCGTCGGTGCTGGAGCAGAAGGTCACCACCGACGAGGCCTACCGGGCCTGGCGGTCGCTGGTGCGGAGGTTCGGGGAGCGGGCGCCGGGCCCCGCGGGGGTGGGTGAGCGGCCGATGTGGGTGATGCCGGCACCGCGTACCTGGGCGCTGATCCCGTCGTGGGAGTGGCACAAGGCCGGGGTCGACGACAAGCGGGCCTCGACGATCCTGCGGGCCGTACGGGTCGCCGCGCGGCTCGAACAGGCCGTGGGGATGGCGGCGGAGGCTGCGCAGACCCGGCTGGAGGTGGTGCCGGGGGTGGGGCCGTGGACGTCGGCGGAGACAGTGCAGCGCAGTCATGGGGCGGCGGACGCGGTGACGGTCGGGGACCTGCATCTGCCGGGGATCGTGGGGTGGGCGCTGGCCGGGGACCGGGACGCCGACGACGAGGCGATGCTGCGGCTGCTCGAACCCTATGCGGGGCAGCGGCATCGGGCGGCTCGGTTGATCCTGCTGAGTGGGCAGACGCCTGCGAGGCGGGCACCGCGGATGCCGCGAGGGGATATAGGCCGGTTGTGATGTGCGGGGGGTGAGGGCCGGGCGGGGGCGGGGGTGAGGGCCGAGGGGTGGGGACGCTTACCGGCGCTTGCCGGCGCTTGCCGGGTGCCGCTGCGCCCACCCGTGGTGCCCTGCGGCACGCCTGCCCGCAGCTGTGCAGGACACGCGGGGAACTGCGCGATCAGCTCCCACGCGCCCGCCGCCCGAAGCGACTACCGCACCACCCCTACTGGTCCGACGAGAACCGCACCGCTCCCGCCGGGATCCTCGCGTCGCACCACACCCTCGCGCCGTCCCGCAGTTCGTTGTCGGCGCCGATGACCGCGCCGTCGCCGATCACCGTGCCCGTGAGGACCGAGCGTTCGCCGACGCGGGCCCGGTTGCCGATCAGGGAGTCGGTGATGACGGCGCCGGGTTCGATCACGGCACCCGGCAGGATCGTCGAGCCGAAGACCCGTGCGCCCTCCGCCACGAACGCGCCCTCGCCCACCACCGTGCCACCCGTCAGCTTCGCGTCCGCCGCGACCCGGGCCGTGGGCAGCACGAGGCGGTCGCCGCAGCGGCCCGGGACCGCGGGGGAAGGGGCGCGGCCCAGCACGAGGTCGGCGGAGCCGCGCACGAAGGCCGCGGGCGTGCCCAGGTCCAGCCAGTACGTGGAGTCGACCATGCCCTGGAGGTGGGCGCCGGCCGCGAGCAGTTCCGGGAAGGTCTCGCGCTCCACGGACACCGGGCGGCCCGCCGGGATCGTGTCGATGACCGAGCGGCGGAAGACGTACGCCCCCGCGTTGATCTGGTCGGTGACGATCTCCTCGGGGGTCTGGGGCTTCTCCAGGAAGGCCAGCACCCTGCCCGTCCCGTCGGTGGGGACGAGGCCGTACGCACGGGGGTCCGTCACCTGCGTGAGGTGCAGGGAGACGTCCGCCGAGGTCGACTCGTGCGTGGCCACCAGGGCACCGATGTCCAGCCCGGTCAGGATGTCGCCGTTGAAGACCAGGACCGGGTCGTCGGGGCCGGAGTGCAGCCGGGCGGCCACGTTGCGGATCGCGCCGCCGGTGCCGAGGGGTTCCTCCTCGGTGACGTACTCGATGTGCAAGCCGAGTGCCGCGCCGTCGCCGAAGTACGGCTCGAAGACCTCCGCCAGGTAACTCGTCGCGAGGACGATGTGCTCCACGCCCGCCGCTCTGGCTCTGGCCAGCTGGTGTGTCAGGAACGGCACGCCGGCCGCCGGGACCATCGGCTTGGGCGTGTGGACCGTGAGCGGGCGCAGCCGGGTGCCTTTGCCGCCGACCAGGAGGATCGCTTCTGTCACCTGTCGTCTCTGCTTCCTGCCGGGACCGGCCGAACTCTCTGTCGGCCGGCCAGTGTATGCAGACCGTGCGACGGCGCCCTCGACAGCCGCGTGGTGCCACGCGGCATGGGTGTGCGGTTTCCCCCGACTGCCCCCGACGGCGCTGAACGCGGCCCCCGTTCTCAGCGCCCTTGCAGGTGCGCGGAGCTGGTCCGGGCCGAGCCGAGCTTGGCGTAGAGCTTGGCGCCTGGGCATTCGGTGGCGTACCCGTCCCGGTGGCCGGAGATCACGTTCAGTCGTACGTTCTTCCCCTTTGGGTAGAGATTGCCACCCCCGGACTTCAGATATGTCTTTCCCCTGGGATTGGCGCCGAAGAGCCCGAGCTTCCATGCGGTGAGCTTGGCGACGGCGGTCACGGCGGCCGCGGACGGCTTGCGCGAGCCGTATGTGCCGATCACCGCGATGCCCATGCTGTGGTTGTTGAACCCGAGGGTGTGGGCGCCTCTGACGGCCTTCGCCACGCCCCCGGCACGGCCCTCGTAGATGGTTCCGCACTTGTCCACGAGGAAGTTGTAGCCGATGTCCCGCCAGCCCATGCTCACGACGTGGTAGCGGTAGATACTGCGGATGACGGACGGGGCCTCGGAGCAGCGGTAACCGTTGCCGGAGGCGGTGTGGTGGACGAAGGCCGCCTTGATCTTCCCCGTGTAGACGAACCCCTTCTCGCGCAGCGCCTCGTCGGCGCCCCAGCCGTGGCGGGTGACGATCCTCGGGCGCGGCCCGATGTACGGCTTCCCGAGCGGGGCGGCGGCGCCGGCGGCGGTCAGCTCGCGCAGTTCGCGTTCGGTGTCCTCCCGGCTCAGTGCGGGGATCTCGGTGGCGCCGAAGGACACGAGGCCGGCGTTGACCGCGGCCGCGGGGTCGGCCGCGACGTCGGTACGGGGGTCGTTGGCCGGCGGGCCCTGGGACGGCGACTCGTCGCCGGGGTCGACGAGTTCGAGGCGCAGGCCTGCCGGGAGCAGGTCGCGTCCGATGCCGACACCGCCACTGCCGCGGGAGCCGGGGGCGTCGGCTGCCCCGGGGGCGTCGGCGGCCCCGGCCCCGGACTCGGTCCCGACCTCGGACTCGGCTTCGGGCTCGACCCCGACCCCGGCACCGGTCTCGGACGCGGGTTCCGCTTCGGCCGCAGGTTCTGCTTCAGGCTCGACCCCGACACCGACACCGGCACCGGCACCGGCACCGGCACCGGCACCGGCCTCAGACTCGGGTTGGGCTTGGGCTTGGGACTCGGGTTCGGCTTCGGGCTCGACCCCGGTCCCGGCCTCGGCCTCGGACGCGGGTTCTGCTTCAGGCTCGAACCCGATCCCGGCCCCGGCCTCGGGTTCGGGTTCGGGTTCGGGTTCGGGTTCCGCTCCCGGCTCGGTTCCGGGTTCGGGTTCGGCGCGTACGCGTACCTCGGCTCCGTCCGAGTCGCCCACCCACAGGGGGGCGGTGGCGCCGTGCACCCGGCCGGAGGCGGCCTCCGCCGTGTCCGGGTCGGCGCCGTGGTCGGCGGTGTGCGTGTCGACGTCCTGCCAGCCCGACCAGTGGCCGGTGGCGGCGGACCGGGTGCGTACCTGGACCCGGCCGTGCAGTTCGGTTCCGGGGTTGTCCCAGACGACGCCGACGAGCGAGAAGTGCCGTCCACCGACGCTGTAGGCGCCCTGTTCGGGGGCCTGGCCGAGGACACGCTCGCGGGTGCGGGGGGTGAGGGGCAGCGACCGGGTGCTGCCGGCGAGGGCCGCCGCTGCGGTGGGGCGGCCGGTGGTCGTCGTGGCCGGGTCCGCCGGTGCGGCGGCCGCGGAGGGCGCGTTCAGCACGGCGGCCGGGAGGGTGAGGGCCGCCGCGCAGGTGACGCCGATCGAGCAAGTCAGGAATCCACGCATGCCCCCGATATTGAACACAGTCAGACAGACCTGCCCGGCGGGGAATTGACGTCCCGTCGGGTCCGGTTACGCCGAACCGGTGGCGCCTCCGGCCGGTGCGGACGCCGGGCGCGGCGTACCCTTGCGCGGGTGAACGCCACCGATCGCACCCCTGCCGACCTGCTGCGTTCCGCGCTCGCCGCGGACCCCGGACGCCCCCTGGTGACCTTCTACGACGACGCGACGGGCGAGCGCGTCGAATTGTCCGTGGCCACCTTGGCCAATTGGGTGGCCAAGACGGCGAATCTGCTGCAGGGCGACCTCGGTACGGGGCCGGGTGACCGGGTGGCCCTGCTGCTGCCCGCGCACTGGCAGACGGCGGTGTGGTTGCTGGCGTGTTCGTCGGTGGGCGCGATCGCCGACGTGGCCGGGGACCCGGCGGCGGCCGACGTCGTCGTCAGCGGGCCGGACTCGTTGGAGGCGGCCAGGGCGTGCCGGGGTGAGCGGGTCGCTCTCGCGCTGCGGCCGCTGGGCGGGCGGTTCCCGGCGGTCCCGGACGGGTTCGTGGACTACGCGGTGGAGGTGCCGAGCCAGGGGGACCGGTTCGTTGCGTTCTCGCCCGTCGATCCGGACGAGCCCGCGCTGATCGTGGCGGGGGCGGAGCTGAGCGGGGCCGAGGTCGTGGAGCGGGCGCTCGGGGATGCGGCGGGGCTGGATCTGACCGGGCCGGGGTCGCGGTTGTTGTCGGGGCTGTCGTACGACACGTGGGAGGGGTTGAGCGCGGGGTTGTACGCGCCGCTCGCGGTCGGGGGGTCGGTGGTGCTGTGCCGGCATCTGGGGGAGCTGGCGGAGGAAGGGGTCGCGAAGCGGATCGAGAGTGAGCGGGTGACTGCTTCGGCGCGGGCGCGGTGAGGGCGTTCATCGGCTGCGGGCGTGGTGAGGCCGTTCGTCGGCCGCGGGCCGGTGGGGGCCGTTCGCGCAGTTCCCCGCGCCCCCAAGAAGGCGGGACCAGACGCCCCGCGTAAGAAGGCGGGACCAGACGCCCCGTGTAAGCCGCTGTGGGCCCTTGCTCGGATCGGTCACTCGTCTGGGTCAGTTGTCACGCCCTTGCGCGTCGGGCCGAGGCACTGTTGAGGAGTGACCGACGTCGTAGGGGCATCCGCCACCGGGTACGGGCTTGCCCGGTCGCGGCGGCGGCGTTGGCTGCGGGGGGCGGCGCTCGGTGCCGGCGTGCTGCTGGTCGGGGCCGTCGGCGGCGGCTGGGCCCTCTACGCCAAGCTCAGTCACAACATCACCGCCGACGACGCGGCCGCCGACGAGCTCGCCCGGTACGAGCGGGAGCGGCCCACCGAGCTGGTGCGGGGCGCGCAGAACATCCTGCTGATCGGGTCGGACAGCCGGGCCGGGGACGGGAACCGCCGCTACGGCAAGGATTCGGGCACCCAGCGGTCCGACACCACGATCCTGCTGCATCTCGCCCGTGACCGGCGCAGTGCCACCGCCGTCTCGCTGCCCCGGGACCTGATGGTGCACGTGCCCGACTGCCTGCGCGGCGACGGGCGGCGCAGCGAGCCCTCGTTCACGCTGTTCAACTCGGCCTTCGAGGTGGGTGGTTCGGCCTGCACCGTGCGTACCGTGGAGAAGCTCACGGACATCCGCGTCGATCACTACGCCGTCGTCGACTTCAGCGGGTTCAAGGACATGGTCGACGCCATCGACGGGGTGACGGTGTGTCTGAAGAAGCCCATCGACGACAAGGCGGCGAAGCTGCGGCTGCCCGCCGGGCGGGTCACGCTCGACGGGGAGCAGGCCCTGGGGTACGTACGGGCGCGCAAGTCGATCGGGGACGGCAGCGACACCGGGCGGATGGACCGGCAGCAGCAGTTCCTGGGGGCGCTCGTCAACAAGGTGCAGAGCAGTGACGTACTGCTGAACCCGGCGAAGCTCTATCCGTTGCTGGACGCGGCGACCTCCGCCCTCACCACCGATCCCGAACTGGCCAGTCTGCGCGGTCTGTACCAGCTGGTACGCGGGTTGCGGAACGTCCCCACGGACCATGTGCAGTTCCTCACCGCCCCGCGGGAGCCGTATGTGTACGACTCCAACCGCGACCAGTTGATGGCCGGCAAGGCGGACGCGCTGTTCGCGCTGTTGCGGGCGGACGCCCCCGTGAAGGTCGCCGACTACGTCACGGGCGAGAAGGACGACCCCTCTTCCGAGAACTCCGCGGAGCCCACGTTTCGCGGTAACACCGCCGCCGAGGACAGTTGCGCGTAAAGCACGTGCCAAGGCGGCGAACTTCCGCTCCGTTCGTTGTCAGTTAAATGAGATGGATTGCCCGGTTGTAGGGACGACGAATTTGTCACTGGCGTCACTCGACGCTGAACTGGGCGGATAGTGTGAGCGCTCCGGTGCACCCGGCCGCGAGGTCCGTCCTGGGGTCGCGCACCGCGAAACGTGACCGAGCGTCTTGGTGGGGGGAAGGCGCCGCGTGGCCCCGACGGAGGATTCGGACAACCGTGGACGCGCAAGGCCGTGGGCGGGCGGACAACATCGATCCCGCAGACCAGTGGGTGCTCAATCCGAACACCGGTGAATACGAACTGCGACTGGCACCTTCCGCACCGCAGTCGTCGCCGGTACCCGGGCCGCGCAGACCGGCCTCGCCGGGTCCTGCCGCGGGCGGTGCCCGGGAGACCGTGAGCCCGGAGGTGCCGGGACAGCGCAGGCGGCGCGCCGAGCCCGAGCCGCCGCCCGGACGCCGCTCGCGGCGGCAGCCGGTGAAGAAGAAGTCGAAGGCCAAGAAGATCCTGCTGTGGACCGGCGGGACGATGGCCTTCGTGCTGGTCGCCGCCTCGGCCGCCGGCTACCTGTACATCAAGCACCTCAACGACAACATCACGTCCGTCTCCGACGACGGCGCGAGCACCGGTGGTTTCAGCAAGGACAAGGCGATCAACCTGCTGATCATCGGTACCGACAAGCGGACGGGCGCGGGCAACGAGGGCTACGGCGACACCGGCAGCGTCGGGCACGCCGACACCACGATCCTGCTGCACATCTCCAAGGACCGCTCGAACGCCACCGCGCTGAGCATTCCGCGTGACCTCATCGTCGATGTGCCCGACTGCCAGACACAGCAGTCGGACGGGAGCGAGAAGGTCATCGCGGGCACCGAGAACGTCCGCTTCAACACCAGCCTCGGCCAGGACGGCCGTACCGCCAGCTGCACCGTGCGCACGGTGACCGAGCTGACCGGGATCCAGGCCGACAACTTCATGGTGGCCGACTTCAACGCGGTCAAGACGCTGACCGACGCGGTCGGCGGGGTCGAGGTGTGTCTGGCCAAGGACATCGACGACTCGGACTCGCACCTGAAGCTGTCCAAGGGCACCCACAACATCTCCGGCGAGACCGCGCTGGCGTTCGTGCGCACCCGGCACTCGGTCGGTTTCGGCGGCGACCTGAGCCGGATCCAGCTCCAGCAGCAGTTCCTCAGCGCCCTCATGCGCAAGCTCAGCTCCAACTCGACGCTCACCAGCCCGACCAAGCTGCTGAAGCTGGCCGAGGTCGGCACCAAGGCGCTCACCGTCGACTCCCAGCTGGACAGCATCGGCAAGCTGAAGGACCTCGGTCTGGAGCTCGGCAAGCTCAACCCGAAGAACCTGACCTTCACCACCATCCCGGTGCTGGACAACCCGGCGGAGAAGGTGAAGGTGACCGTCGTGCTCAACGAGACGAAGGCCCCCGCCGTCTTCCAGGCGATCAAGGACGACGTCTCCTTCACGGCCGTCAAGAAGAAGCAGGCGCAGGCCAGCAAGGACGCGGCGGCGGCCCGTCTGGAGGGCACCAAGTCGGCGGCCTCCGCGGTGCGGGTGCGGATCCTCAACGGCGGGGCCCCGGCGGGCAGTGCCCAGGAGACCCTCAGCTGGCTCCAGAACCAGGAGGGCGTCCTGAAGTCGGAGAACGCCGGCAACGCCGACGCCGAACTCAGCAAGACCACCCTGGAGTACGCCCCCGACCAGGCCGATCAGGCGCGCAAGCTGGCCAGCCTCATGGGGCTGTCCGGCTCCGCGATGAAGCCCGGCAAGAGCGTGGTCAACTCCCAGGGCCTGCCCGCGATCACGCTGACGCTGGGCAAGGACTTCCAGGGGGCGGGAGTCTCCCTCACCACACCGACAAAGGCGCCGGACGTGGACAGCAAGACGACGGCGGACAAGGTGACGTGCGCCAAGTAGGGCGCCACCACGAAGAGTTACGCCGGACGAGCGTCAAGTAACCGCGAAAAAGCAGGTAACCCTATGGGTCCGTCGCGCGTCTAACCGGGCGCGGGGCGGACCCGTGTGGTCCGTGTGGCGTCCGACGGGGGGCGTGGCGGCGGGCCTGTGTGCGCAGGGCGCAGGGTGGGGAGGGCAGGGAGTTGACGCAGAGCGATGTGCGGGGGGAGGAGGTGCCTGCGGTCGAGGACACGATGTCCCTCGCACCGAAGGCACCCCGGGCGCCGGGCAGACCCGACGGCAGACCTCGCAGAGGCGGCCCGAAGGACGGCCCGAAGGACGGCGCGAAGGACGGCGCGAAGGACGGTGCGAAGAGCGGCTCGGGCGGTGACTCGTCCGACGGGCCGAACAGTGGTCGAAGCGGGCGGGGCGGGCGCGGACGACGGGTGCTGCGCTGGTCGGCGGCCGTGCTGTCGGTGGTGGTCCTCGGTACGGCCGGTGCCGGCTACCTCTACTACCAGCACCTGAACGGCAACATCCACAAGGGCGAGCGCGACAGCGGCGGCGACTCCAAGGCGAGGAAGACCGCGCCGAACTCGGCCGGGCAGACCCCGATGAACATCCTGCTGATCGGCTCCGACAGCCGTAACTCCGCCGAGAACGTGAAGCTCGGCGGCGCCAAGTACGACCGGGGCAGCCCGCCGCTCGGCGACGTCCAGATGCTCATCCACCTGTCCGCGGACCGCAAGAGCGCGGCGCTGGTGAGCATCCCCCGGGACACCCGCGTCGACATACCCAAGTGCACGGACCCGGACTCCGGCAAGGTGTACCCGGCGACCAACACCATCATCAACGAGTCGCTGGCCCGGGGCGGTGCCGGCTGCACGCTGGCCACTTGGGAGAACCTCACCGGTGTCTACATCGACCACTGGATGACGATCGACTTCTCCGGTGTGGTGAAGATGGCCGACGCGATCGGCGGTGTCGACGTGTGTGTCAGGCAGAACGTGTGGGACCACCCGACCCCCGCGGTGCCCGGCGGCTCCGGGCTCAAGCTGACCGCCGGCACCCACAAGGTGCAGGGCAAGCAGGCCCTGCAGTGGCTGCGCACCCGGCACGCCTGGGGCAGCGACCTGATGCGGGCCCGCGCCCAGCACATGTACCTCAACTCGATGATCCGGACGCTGAAGGGGCAGAACGTCTTCACCGACACGCCACGGCTGATGGACCTGGCCGAGGCGGCCACGGACTCGCTGGGGGTGTCCGAGGAGATCGGCACGGTCAACAAGCTGTACGGCCTGGCCATGCAGCTGAAGTCGGTGCCGACCAACCGCATCACCAGCGTCACGATGCCGAACGTCCAGGACCCGCAGAACTCCGACCACGTCGTGCCGGCCGCCACGGACGCCGACAAGATGTGGCGGATGATCCGCGACGACGTGGCGTTCGACAAGAACGGCAGCGCCGCGGAGAACAAGAAGAAGACCACGGCGAGCGCCCAGCCGGCCAAGGAGCCGTCCCTCTCCGCGGGCAGCCTCGGCGTGCTGGTGCAGAACGCCACGGGGACCGCCACCGAGGCCGCGGTCGGCGGCCGGGCCCGGGCGCTCGCCCAGGAACTGGCCGGCAAGGGCTACACCAGGGCGGCGGCGGACACCTCGGCGGCCTCGCAGTCGGTGGAGAAGACGGTCGTCCGGTACCCGAGCGCGGACCTGGAGGGCGACGCGCAGGCGGTCGCCAAGGCGCTGGGGATACCCACCGACCAGGTGCAGCAGACCACCGCCGTGTCGGGGGTCACGCTCGTCGTCGGCGCCGACTGGCGAACCGGTACGGCGTACCCGAAGCAGAGCGCGCCGAAGGCCGGGGACCTGCCGGACAACGCCGACGCCATCAACGGCTCGGACACCAAGCAGTGCATGGACGTGTACGCGCCCTATCGCTGGTAGCGGGAACACACAGGTCCGCACAGGTAGGCACAGGCAACTCCTATACGCCTGCACGACACTGCCGCCGTGCCCAGGTGCCCGGGAGTTCCGGGTGTGGTGGCGGGTGTGAGCGGGAGGGCGGGCAAGGTGGTGCGCAGCAATGTGCGGGGGGAGGTGTCCGACGTGGTGTCCGCGGTCGAGGACACCATGCCTCTCACGCTCCAGGAGGGTGACGGCGGACCGGGCGGACCCGGCACGGACGACGGCTCCGGACGCGGTACGGACGACGACCGCAGAAGACGCCGCAGACGCCGGGTCGTGCGCTGGTCGGCCTCGGTCCTGGCGCTGGCCATGGCCAGCACCGCCACCGCCGGCTACCTGTACTACGAGCACCTCAACCACAACATCAAGAAGGAGTCCCTGAACATCGGGGACTCCAAGGACCGGGCGACGAAGACCAGGGCGAACGCGGCCGGCCAGACCCCGCTGAACATCCTGCTGATCGGCTCCGACGCCCGGGACTCCGCCGAGAACGTGAAGCTGGGCGGTGCCAGGGACATCGGCACCGCCGCCCGCGCCGACGTCCAGATGCTGCTGCACGTCTCCGCCGACCGCACCAACATGTCGGTGGTGTCCATGCCCCGCGACACCCTGGTCTCCATCCCGAAGTGCACCGACGCCAAGACCGGCAAGGTGTACCCGGCCACCGCCGACACGATGACCAACGCCTCCCTGGAACGCGGCGGCCCCGGCTGCACGGTGGCCACCTGGGAGAAGCTCACCGGCATCCACATCGACCACTTCATGATGGTCGACTTCTCGGGCGTGGTGTCCATGGCCGACGCGATCGGCGGTGTGCCGGTGTGTGTGGACGCCAACATCTACTCGCACACCTCCTCGGGACACGGCTCCGGCCTGAAGCTGAAGAAGGGCACCACCTCCGTCAAGGGCAAGCAGGCCCTCCAGTGGCTGCGCACCCGCTACGGCTTCGAGGACGGCAGCGACATAGCCCGGACCAAGGCCCAGCACATGTACATGAACTCGATGGTCCGCCAGCTGCGCTCCAACGCCACCCTCAGCAACCCCGACAAGCTCCTGGGGCTCGCCGAGACGGCCACCAAGGCGGTCACGGTCGACACCGGCCTCGGCTCGGTCACCAAGCTCTACGCCCTGAGCAAGGAGCTGAAGAAGGTCCCCACCGCCCGCATCACCATGACGACGATGCCGTTCGTGTACTCCGCCGACGGCAACCGGGTGCTGCCCAAGCCCACCGACGCGGCCAAGCTGTGGCGGCTGGTGCGCGAGGACATCGCCCTGGACGGCAAGGACAAGAAGAAGACCGCGACCGCCGCGAAGGTCACCGACAAGGCGGCGGCCGACGACAGGATCGCCGTACAGGTGCAGAACGGCACGAAGAGCAGCGCGGAGTCCGCCGTCACCGGCCGGGCCGCCGCGGTCACCCAGCTGCTGGTCGGCAAGGGCTTCACCAAGGCGGCCGCCGACAGCTCGGCGCTGCTCAGTGCGGACCAGACCCTGGTGCGCTATCCGAGCGCGGACCTGGCGGGCGACGCCCAGCGGGTCGCCAAGGTCCTGGGCATCCCGGCCGCGCAGGTGAAGAAGTCCACGGCCGTCGACGGCGTCACGGTGGTCGTCGGCGCCGACTGGCGCTCGGGCACGAAGTACACCGCCGACGACGACACCACCCCGACGTCGGCGAACGCCCTCAACGCCTCGGACACCAAGGCGTGCATGCACGTCGACCCGGACTACACCTGGTAGCGGGAGCGCCGGGCGGTGCTCAGTCGGACACGGGGCTGAGCACGGCCGGGCGACGGGACGCGATGACCCGCTTCGCCAGCGACCTGGGGCTGGTCAGGAAGCCCCACCCCCACGACATGTGCATGGTGGCGAGGGCGACGGGTATCCGGAGCCGGGCACCGAGCGGCAGCCCCTTGCCGGCCGGCAGCGACCCGGCGACGATCGCCGCGAGGTAGCCGCCGGGGATCAGGAACCCGAACGGGGTGACCAGCGCCCCCGCCACGACGCCCGCGGCGATCGCGCACACCGCCACCGGCGGGGCGAGGTAGCGTAGGTTGATGGAGCCCTCGTGGTAGCGGGCGACGACGTGCCGCCAGCGGCCGTAGTCCTTGTACTGCTTGGCGAGCGCCCGCACGCTGGGCCGCGGCCGGTACGACACCTTCAGCTCCGGCGAGAACCAGATCAGCCCGCCGGCCTCCCGGATCCGGAAGTTCAGCTCCCAGTCCTGGGCGCGGATGAACTCCTCGTTGTAGCCGCCCTGTTGCTCCAGCGCCTCGCGCCGGAAGACACCGAGGTAGACGGTGTCGGCGGGGCCGGCCGCGCCGCCGGTGTGGAAGGCCGCGTTGCCGACGCCGATCTTCGAGGTCATGGCCGCGGCGACCGCGTGCTCCCAGTCGTTCTCGCCCTCGGCGTGCATGATGCCGCCGACGTTCATCGCGCCGGTCTCCTCAAGGAGCCGTACCGCGGTGGCGATGTAGTTCGGGGAGAGCATGCCGTGGCCGTCGACGCGGACCACGATCGGATGCCGGGAGGCCTTGATCGCGGCGTTCAGCGCGGCCGGGGTGCGCCCGGTCGGGTTCGGGACGGTGTGCACGCGCTTGCTTTTGAATGATGCAGTTTCCGCGACGAGCTCGGCGGCGATCTCGTCCGTGCGGTCCGTGGACGGACCGAGGGCGATGACGACCTCCAGCTCTCCGGCGTACTCCTGCGCGAGGATCGCTTGGACGGCCCCGCGCAGATGCCGCTCCTCGTCGAGGACGGGCATGATCACAGAAACTGCGGGGTGCCGCACGTCGGGCTTGGCGTTCATAGGGGGCTCACGTTACCGCGAACGGGGGACACCGGTGCGCGCCGCATGGGCGGCGCCGCGGGCTGAAGGTCGTATCGGCCTACCGTGCTCACGGATCCCACGTACGGCCTCGTCCGGAGGTGTCCTTTGTCCGCCAGCCCGCCCCGGTCCCCCGCCCGGCCCGCCCGGCCGCAGCGCCGACCGCAGCCCACCCGTCAGGCCCCGCGGCCGCCGGTACGACCCAGAAGGCCCCGGCGGCCGCGCTGGGCCATGCGGGCGGTGACCACGCTCTCGGTGGTGGTGCTGGCATCGGCCGGGATCGGGCACTCGGTGATGGCCGGCCTGGACGCGGACATCGCCCGGGTCGACCCCTTCAAGGACATGAAGAACCGTCCCGCCGCGGGCCACGGCATGAACGTGCTGCTGGTCGGCACCGACGGCCGCGACAAGATCACCGAGCGGGAGCGGCGGAAGTACCGGCTGGGCGGGGCGCCCTGCCACTGCACCGACACGATCATGATCGTGCACATCTCGGCGGACCGGGAGCGGGCGACGGTGGTCAGCCTGCCGCGCGACTCGTACGCCGAGGTCCCGGCGCACCTCGACGGGACGACCGGCCGGCCGCACGCCGCGCACCCCATCAAGCTGAACGCGGCGTACGCGGAGGGCGGCCCGCAGCTGACCGTCCGCACGGTCGAGGACATGACCCATCTGAAGATCGACCACTACCTGGAGGTCGACTTCATCACGTTCATGCGGACCGTCGACGTGCTCGGCGGGGTCCGGATCTGCACCGCCCAGCCGCTCAAGGACTCCTACACCGGCCTGAACCTCTCCGCCGGCTCGCACACACTGGGCGGCGGCCAGGCCCTGCAGTACGTCCGCTCCCGGCACGTCGACGCGGCGAGCGACCTGGGCCGGATGAAGCGGCAGCAGCGGTTCCTGGCGGCGCTGATCGAGCGGGCGACGTCGAGCGGGGTGCTGCTCAACCCGATCAGGTTCCGGGACGTGACGCGGGCGGTGCTGGGGTCGGTGCGGGCCGACACCGGCTTCGGCACGGACGAGTTGCTGGACCTCGGCCGGGCGATGCGCAACTTCTCGCCGTCCTCGTCCGAGTTCACGACCGTCCCCGTCGGACAGCTGGGGTTCGCCGTGAAGGGCATCGGCTCGACGCTGAAGTGGGACCGGGCCGGGGCGGACCGGCTGTTCCGGTCCCTGCGCGACGATAAGCCGCTCGCCACCTCGTCGGCGCACGCGCCCACGCCGACGCCCTCGCCGACGCCCACGCCCACGCATGCGTCGGAGCCGCGGGGGCCGGTGCCGGCGACGGTGGAGGTGGCACCGGGCCAGATCCGGGTCCAGGCGGAGAACGGCACGGGTACGGCGGGGCTGGCGCGGCGGATGGACGCGGCGCTGGCGGCGGCGGGCTTCGCGACGAACCACCTGCCGGTGAGCGCCGCCCGGCACGACGTGCGGCGGACGGTGGTCTCCTTCGACCCGCGCTGGGACCGCTCGGCGCGGTCACTGGCGGCGGCGCTGCCGGGCAGCGAGCTGCGGGCCGTGCCGGGGCTGGGGCCGGTGCTGCGGGTGACGGTGGGGGCGGACTTCACGGGCGCGGTGCGGCCGGTGCGGGTGGCTGCGCCGGCGACGCCGCCGGTGGAGTCTTCCGTTATCCGGGGGGATGAGAAGGTCTGCTGAGGGTCGTGGTTCGGCTGCGGGCCGGTGGGGGCTGGTCGCGCAGTTCCCCGCGCCCCTAAAAAAACAGGGGGTTGCTCGGCGCCCCTTCTTTTGGGGGCGCGGGGAACTGCGCGGGCAACCCCCAACGCACCCGCGGCCGACGACGCACCGGCCGTCCTAGTCCACGTACCCTTCGGCCGCCCTGCGCTCGCGCAGCTCCCTGATCTCCCGGCGCCGCGCCAGCCGGTGCGTGCGTCTGATCTGGGCCTCCTGGTAGCGCCGGCGGTCGCGGTCGGTCTCCGGCAGGACCGGCGGCACCCGGCGCGGCTTGCCGTCGGCGTCCACCGCCGCGAAGACCAGGTAGGCCGAGCCGACCTGGGTGGCCGGGGTCGACTCGTTCCAGCGCTCGGCGAGGACCCGCACCCCCACCTCCATCGACGTCCGGCCGGTCCAGTTGACCTGGGCCTTGACATGGACCAGGTCGCCGACGCGGACCGGCTCCAGGAACGCCATCTCGTCCATGGACGCGGTGACGGCGGGACCGCCCGAGTGCCGGCCGGCGACCGCGCCCGCCGCGTCGTCCACGAGCTTCATGATCACGCCGCCGTGCACCGTCCCCAGGAGGTTGGTGTCGCTGTGGGTCATGATGTGGCTCAGGGTGGTCCGGGACGCGGACGTCGGCTTGCCGGGTATACCGGATTCCGCCTCGGGGGCCTGGTCTGTCATGGCCCCCACCTTATGCCGATGCGACAATCGCGGAATTTGTGTCGGCTTCGCAACAGCGGTGCCCTGATTTTCCGACGACCCTTGTAAGAGACATGGGCGCTGCCTGCACACTGGGGCCCATGAGCGAATGGCCCGAGGGATGGTCGGACGACAACCGTGGCAACCAGTACGGCCGCGGTAGCGCAAGCGCGCAGCCTGAGGGCGCCCGCGTGATGCGCCAGGTACGGCGTGGCGAGCCGTCGGCACCGCCGTACGGCGCCCCGCAGCAGGGCGGCGGCGGATACGCCGGGGTCCCGCAGCAGCCGTCGTACGGCGGCGGGTACGGAGACAGCGGCGGCGGGTACGACGGCTACGACAGCGGCTACAACAGCGGCCAGGTCTACGGCGGCGGCCCCGGCGGCGGGGGACCCGGCGGCACGCAGGAGCGCGGTCCGCGCCCGGCCGCCAACTGGCGCAAGCGCATCAAGTGGACGGCGATCGTGGTGCTCAGCGTGCTGATCGTCACATCCGTCTCGACCTACTTCTGGGCCGACTCCAAGCTGCACCGGGACGTCGACCTGTCCAAGGTGATCGACCGGCCCGCGGCAGGCAAGGGCACCAACTACCTGATCGTCGGCTCCGACAGCCGCAAGGGCATGTCGGCCGAGGAGAAGAAGAAGCTGCACACCGGGTCGGCCGTGGGCCAGCGCACGGACTCGATGATGATCCTGCACGTCGGCGACAACGGCGACACGCTGGTCTCGCTCCCCCGTGACTCGAACGTGGAGATCCCGTCCTACAAGGGGTCCACGTCCGGCAAGGTCTACCAGGGCACCGGCCGTCAGACGAAGCTCAACGCGGCCTACGCCGAGGACGGCCCGACCCTCCTCGTCCGCACGGTCGAGTTCAACACCGGTCTGCACATCGACCACTACGTGGAGATCGGCTTCGCCGGTTTCGCGGACATCGTGGACGCGGTCGGCGGTGTCACGATCACCATCGACAAGGGCTTCAAGGACAGCTACTCGGGCGCGAACTTCAAGGCCGGCAAGCAGACCCTGAACGGCGAGGAGGCGCTGGCCTTCGTCCGGACCCGGCACGCCTTCGCCACCTCCGACCTGCAGCGCACCAAGAACCAGCAGAAGTTCCTGGCCGCCCTGGCCCACCAGGTGGCGACCCCGTCGACGGTCCTGAACCCCTTCAAGCTCTACCCCACGCTCGGCGCGGGCCTCGACTCGCTGACCGTGGACAAGGACATGAGTCTGTGGGACCTGGCGTCGATGTTCTTCGCGATGAAGGACGTCAACGGCGGCGACGGCGTCTCCATGAACATGCCGATCTCCGGCTCCGTCAACGGGAACCTGGTCTGGGACAAGGCGAAGGTGAAGACCCTGGTGGACGAGCTGAAGAACGACGAGAAGGTCACCGTGTCCGGGAATTGACGTGACGCGCTCCGGAGACGGAGCGCCGCGTTCAACTTCGCTGCGCGGAAACCGACTTGACGCGCCGCCAAGATCATCCAAAGATGCTCCTGCTTCTTACCAATTCCATACGGGGAGGGTTTGTGGGTAAGAGACTCGCAGCTTTGGGGACCAGCGTCGGGGCCCTGCTCATGATCGTGGGGGCCACGGAGCCCGCTCACGCCGTGTCGTATCCGTTCTACACGGACTGCGAGACGCCTGGCGTGCTCGGCAACGGATGGTTCAGCGACTGGACGCCCAAGCACGTCGACATGATTCTGAAGGTCAACGACGACGCCGCGGACGGCCATCACGTGGCGATCCGCTTCGTCTCACAGGACAACGCGTACAACCTGAAGTACTGGAAGTGGCATCACCTCTACGACGGCAAAGGGACCACAAAGAGCTGGACGCTCAGCGCCGACGACTCGACCGGTCACATGAACGGGGTCGGCATCCAGGTAGCGGTCATGGAGGGTGACGAACAGATCGCCAACTGCACGAACATGGTCTGATCCGACCGAGCTGATCCGCTGCGGAACCGAGGGCACCCCGTTGGGTGCCCTCGCTCTCCTTCCCGGGGAATCACATGGCGATGCCCGCCATCGAGCGGCACATCTCCGCGCAGCGGCGACACGCGTCCGCGCAGCGCTTCATCTGCGGGTCGTCCGGCATGGTCATACACGCCTCGGCGCACATGTCACAGGCCTTGGCGCACATCGCACACATCTCGGGCGAGAGCGGCGAGCGCCGCATCATCATGTCGGCGCACATCCGGGTCGCCTCGGAGCAGTCCATCAGCGCGCGCATGATGCGCATCTGGGCCTGGCCGCCCTCCATCGACATGCAGGAGCTCATGGTCTCCTCGCACATCGTGTGGGTGGCCATGCACATGTTGACGCAGTCCTGCATCTGCTTGGACATGGCGGTCATCGGTCCGGTCTGGGTCATGGCTCCTCCAGGGGAGGGGGAGGGCCCGGGGTGGGCCCCGTTCGCTTTCGTTCCTAAGCCCGACCGACCGGTAGTGCCATTCGGGACGGGCATGGAAAAGGCGCCCCGAGGGGCGCCTCTCCGCCGAATGCGGGTGCCGTTACGGCAGGTTGCGGGCCATGACGATGCGCTGGACCTGGTTGGTGCCCTCGTAGATCTGGGTGATCTTGGCGTCGCGCATCATGCGCTCGACGGGGTAGTCGCGGGTGTAGCCGTAGCCGCCGAGAAGCTGGACGGCGTCGGTGGTGACCTCCATGGCGACGTCG
Organism: Streptomyces fuscichromogenes; assembly: GCF_014645815.1. Lineage (GTDB taxonomy): Bacteria > Actinomycetota > Actinomycetes > Streptomycetales > Streptomycetaceae > Streptomyces > Streptomyces fuscichromogenes. The sequence continues at coordinate 39,688 of NZ_BMML01000026.1, forward strand.
GAGGCGAAGCACTTCGCCGCCGCGCCCTGGAAGGTGAGGTCGGCGTCGCCGCGCTCGGAGGCGGCCGCGGCCTGGTAGGTGAGGGCGCGGGCGGCGGCGATCTTCATGGCCATGTCGGCGAGCATGAACTGGATGCCCTGGAAGTCGGCGATCGGCTTGCCGAACTGCTTGCGCTCCTGGACATAGCCCTTGGCGTAGTCGAGGGCGCCCTGGGCGACCCCGAGGGCCTGGGCGGCGATGGTGATCCGGGTGTGGTCCAGCGTCTTCATCGCGGTGGCGAAGCCGGTGCCCTCGTCGCCGATCATGCGGTCGGCGGGGATGCGGACGTTGTCGAAGTAGACCTCGCGGGTCGGGGAGCCCTTGATGCCGAGCTTCTTCTCCGGGGCGCCGAAGGAGACGCCCTCGTCGGCCTTCTCGACGACGAAGGCGGAGATGCCCTTCGAGCGCTGCGACGGGTCCGTGACGGCCATGACCGTGTAGTAGTCGGAGACGCCCGCGTTGGTGATCCAGCGCTTCACGCCGTTGAGGACGTAGTGGTCGCCGTCGCGGACCGCCTTCGTCTTCATGCCGGCCGCGTCCGAGCCGGCCTCCGGCTCGGAGAGGCAGTACGAGAACATCGCGTCGCCCTTGGCGAGCGGGGTCAGGTACTTCTTCTTCAGCTCCTCGCCGCCGGAGAGGATCACCGGGAGCGAGCCCAGCTTGTTCACGGCCGGGATCAGGGAGGAGGAGACGCAGGCGCGAGCGACCTCCTCGATCACGATGACGGTGGCGAGCGCGTCGGCACCGGCCCCGCCGTACTCCTCGGGGACGTGCACCGCGTGCAGGTCGTTCGCGACCAGCGCGTCCAGCGCCTCCCGCGGGAAGCGGGCCTCCTCGTCGACCGCGGCGGCGTACGGGGCGATCTTCGCCTCGACCAGCGCACGGACGACGTCACGGAGCATGTCGTGCTCCTCGGACGGGCGGTACAGGTCGAAGTCAGCCGATCCGGCCAAGGTCTCTCACTCCAGACGCAGTGGTGCTGACACTAATTACTGTTAAGTAACTCAAAGTTTAGAACGTGGCCCACGGATAGGTCACGTGAGCTTGGCGACAGCGGGAAAGTTGCCCGGAACACGGCCCGGTTATGCTCGGGCCGCAGCCCGCACCGACGTCCCCGAGCTGGAGCATTCATGAGCCTCAAGATCACCGTGATCGGCACCGGCTATCTCGGCGCCACCCATGCAGCGGCCATGGCCGAGCTGGGCTTCGAGGTGCTCGGGCTGGACGTCGTGCCCGAGAAGATCGCGATGCTGGAGCGCGGCGAGACCCCGATGTACGAGCCGGGGCTCGACGAGTTGCTGCGCCGGCACGTGACCGGCTTCGAGGGCTCCTCCGGGCGGCTGCGCTTCACCACCGACTGGGCCGAGGCCGGCGCCTTCGGTGACATCCACTTCGTCTGTGTGAACACCCCGCAGAAGCACGGCGAGTACGCCTGCGACATGTCGTACGTCGACTCCGCGATCGCGTCGCTGGCCCCGCATCTGACCGGGCCCGCCCTCGTCGTCGGCAAGTCGACGGTGCCGGTCGGTTCGGCGGACCGGCTGGCCGCCTACCTCGCCGAGCACGCGCCGGCCGGGGCCGATGCCGAGCTGGCCTGGAACCCGGAGTTCCTGCGCGAGGGCTTCGCCGTCCAGGACACGCTGCACCCGGACCGGGTCGTGGTCGGCGTGCGCAGCGAGCGCGCCGAGAAACTGCTGCGCGAGGTGTACGCGACGCCGCTCGGCGAGGGCACGCCGTTCGTGGTGACCGACTTCCCGACCGCCGAGCTGGTGAAGACGGCCGCGAACTCCTTCCTGGCGACCAAGATCTCCTTCATCAACGCCATGGCCGAGGTCTGCGAGGCCGCGGGCGGTGACGTGGTCAAGCTGGCCGAGGCGATCGGGTACGACGACCGGATCGGGAAGAAGTTCCTGCGTGCCGGCATCGGGTTCGGCGGCGGCTGTCTACCGAAGGACATCCGGGCGTTCATGGCCCGCGCGGGCGAACTGGGCGCCGACCAGGCGCTGACCTTCCTGCGCGAGATCGACTCCATCAACATGCGGCGCCGCGGGCAGATGGTCGAGATGGCCCGGGACGCGCTCGGCGGCGGGTCCTTCCTCGGGAAGCGGGTCGCGGTGCTCGGCGCGACCTTCAAGCCGGACTCGGACGACGTGCGGGACTCGCCGGCGCTGAACGTCGCCGGGCAGATCCATCTCCAGGGCGGCCAGGTGACGGTGTACGACCCGAAGGGGATGGCGAACGCGCGGCGGCTGTTTCCGACGCTTGGCTACGCCGACAGCGCCGAGGAGTGTGTGCGGGGGGCTGATGTGGTGCTGCACCTGACCGAGTGGCGGGAGTTCAGGGAGCTGGATGCGGCGGCGCTGGGAGAGGTGGCCGCGGCTCGGGTGCTGCTCGACGGACGTAACGCTCTGGATCCCGAGATCTGGCGGCGGGCGGGGTGGACGTATCGCGCCATGGGGCGTCCCACCGCCTGAAACTGCGGGCCGGTGGGGGTTTGTCGCGCAGTTCCCCGCGCCCCTGAAGGGACGCTCCGGTGCGGGGAACTGCATGGCACCGCATCTGTCCGAGATCAACAGGTGACACCGGTTCGGCCGAGGCTCAGTCGGCCGAACCGGTGTCTTGTTGCATTCTGCACCACGCGGCACGGCTGTGAGCGGTGAACCGGCTGTGCCTTACCGGTCCTTGGCCCGGTAGCGGCGCATCTTCGCCCGCGCCCCGCACACCTGCATCGAGCACCAGCGGCCGCGGCCGGCCGGGCTGCGGTCGTAGTACGCCCAGTGGCAGGTGTCGGCCTCGCAGGCCTTGAGGCGGGTCCAGGTGCCCTCGATCGCGGCGGTGGCGACGGCCGCCGCCACCCGGGAGACCAGCGCGTCCTCGTCGCCCGGCAGGAGGCGTGCCGAGCCGTCGGCAGGGTCGACGGCGGCGTACAGGGGGGCGCGCGCGAGCAGTTCGCCCAGTGGGGTGACCTCGCGGTGCGCGGGGTACCCGGCGTGTGCGAGAAGGGCGGCGCGCAGGGACTCGCGCAGGACGCGGGCCGGTGGGAGTTCGGCCTCCGTGACGCCGAGGCGTGCCCTGCCGTCCGCCGTGTCGAGCGCGTCGGCGCCCGACTCCACGTCCAGCGTGTTCACCAGGGCCTCGACCAGGGCCAGGCCGCCCGGCGCGGGCGATCTCTCACTCATCCCTGCAAGTTACCTCCCGGAATCCGGTTGCGGCGTTACTCCCTGTGCGGGAGCATGCGGTAACCGAAGTTACTGGTTGACCCGTTCAAAGGGTAACTCCGCCTAAGAGGTAAGAGGAGGAAGTCATGGCTCTCGCCAAGCTCGGTGTCGTCGTCCTGGACTGTCCCGACCCGTCCGCGCTCGCCGGTTTCTACGCCGGGGTGCTGGGCGGCAGTGTCGAGGGGGACGGGGACGGCGACTGGGTGGACCTGGCGGTGCCCGGCGGGCAGGCGCTGGCGTTCCAGAAGGCGCCCGGGTTCGTGGCGCCGAAGTGGCCCGCGCCGGACGACTCGCAGCAGTTCCACCTGGACCTGGTGGTGGACGACCTGGACACGGCCGAGAAGGGCGTGCTGGAGCTGGGCGCGAAGCCGCTGGACGCGGCGGACCGGTCGCGTTCCTTCCGTGTGTACGCCGACCCGGCGGGGCACCCTTTCTGTCTCTGCGCCTGCTGAGACAAGGCTGAGACAAGGAGGACCGCTCATGGCGTCCGTCGCCCGTCTGCGCAACGTGGTGATCGACTGTCCCGACCCGCATGCCCTGGCCGCCTTCTACGCGGCCGTCGCCGGGGGCACCCTGGTGGCCGAGGAGGACGACTGGGTCGTGCTGAGGCTGCCGGACGGGCTGCGGCTGGGCTTCCAGCTGGCGCAGGGGTACACGCCGCCGGAGTGGCCGCGGGCCGACCACAACTCCCAGCAGTTCCATCTGGACTTCGACGCGGGGCCGACGTGGGAGGACGTCGACGTGGCGGAGAAGAAGGTGCTGGCGCTGGGGGCCCGGCTGCTGCGACGGGAGAAGGACCCGGTCGCCGAGGACTTCCGGGTCTACACCGACCCGGCCGGCCACCCGTTCTGCCTGTGCCGGATCGACTGATCGGGCCCCGGCCGGTCACGTCCCGGCCGATCGAGCGCCGGCCGGACCCGCCCCGGCCGGTCAGGGCTCGGTGTCGGCCGGCCGAGGCGGGTTCGGCTCGCGGCGGCGCTGGGTCGCGCGGGCGGTGAAGTCGGCGCTGCGCAGGACCCGCTGGACGTTTCCCCAAGTCAGCATGGACAGCTCGGTCTCGGACCAGTCGCGCCGGAGCAGTTCGGCGATCAGGTGGGGGTAGCAGGAGGTGTCGGCGAGGTCGCGGGGGTGGGCGACGCCGGAGTCATAGGTACCGGACAGGGCGACGCACTCGGGGCCGGCGACGATACGGACGTGGTCGAGGTGGTCGGCGACGTCGGAGACGGTCGGCCCGCTCTGCTCGGCGCTCAGCGGCACCATGCACAGGCCTCTCTGCTCGCCGAGCCGCACGAGCAGCGTGTCGGAGAGGTTGGCGGGGTGGGGGCGTACGGCCGCGGCGGCGGAGCGGGTGCACAGGACCGGCGTCTTGGAAAGGGCGATCACCCGGGCGAGCACAGCCTCCGGGGCGCCGGACAGGTCGGCCAGCACTCCGAGCCGGTTCATCTCGCGGACCACCTCCTCGCCGAACCGGGTCAGCCCCTCATGCCCGGCCCAGGCGGCACCGGCCAGGCTGAGCACGCGCAGGCCCAGGGACTGCAGCACGCGCAGGATGCCGAGGGAGTCGCCGAGGGCGCTGACGGAGGCCGGGCCGAGCACCACGGCCACCCGGCCGCAGTTGCGGGCGTCGATGACCTGCCCGGCGGTGCGCACCAGCCGGAGCCCTTCCGGGTGTGCCTCCACCACCCGGCGTGCCAGGTCCAGTTGTTCCAGCGTGGCTCCCACGGCCCGGTCGCCGCGCTCCGCCGCCGGCAGGTCCAGCGACCAGAACAGCGCGCCCACATGCCCCTCGCGCAGCCGGGGCACATCCGTGTCCACGGCCGCCTCTCCCAGCTCCAGGTCGTACCAGGGCAACGGCACGAGCGCCCGGGGCAGCCCGCTGTACCCGTCCGCGACCGGATGCAGGGCCAGCAGGGCACGGGCCCGCGCCAGGAACTCGGCGCCGGACGCCACCGGGAGCGGGGCGTCCAGAAAACCGCCGTCCTCGCCGACCTCGGTCGTCGTGGGGATGTGGTCCTGGAGGTCGGCCATGGCGGCTCCGTACGTCGTCGCGAGCTACGTCGAAATGCGGCTGTAGCTCACCGTCGCACGCCTGGCCTGGGGGTTCCTGGTGGACGGGGCGTTCGGGGTACGGCTGCCGCCCGTCACCTCACGAGTGACCGTCCGCGTGTCCGGCACTCACAGAACACCCGCCCACCCCGAAGAACTTCAGCGAAATCCCCCATCTCTCAGCAATTCCTTCTCCCCTATCCCTCGAACATGGAAATATCTGCGGCTCACTCCGGACTATGGCGATTAGAGACATGTCATTCGGGTAGTCACCCGAATGACGGTATCGATGCGCGCCCGGCTTGACGCCCATGGCCAGCGGACGGCTGCAATTGAGCAACACCGTAACGCCGCCTCGCCGATGGCGATGGTCGATGTGGAGGACTCGCGTCTTCCGCCATCGACCGTCACGCAGAAGAGGAGCATCATGCCCACGGCCGTCGACCCGAGCCTGAACCGCCGCAAGCTACGCCTCGCCCTGAAGGCGGCCCGCGACAAACGCGGGCTGACCCAGCGGGAGGCCGCGGAGGCGCTGGAGTGGTCGCTGTCGAAGCTCATCCGTATCGAGGCGGGCACCGTCAGCCTGTCCGTCACGGATCTTCGCGCGCTGCTCCGGGAGTACGGGGTCGAAGACCAGAACGTCGTCGCCGAACTGGAGGAGGCCGCCCGCGGCAGCAAGGGCCAGTCGTGGTGGACCGAGTACAACGACGTCATCAGTCCACCGTTCGCCCAGTACCTGGGGTACGAGAGCGCGGCGACCAACATCCGGGGATACCACCCGAGTCTGATTCCCGGACACCTTCAGACCGCGGACTACATCACCGCCATCTTCGAGGGCGGGCGGAGTCCGGCCAGCATCCAGCGCCGTCTGGACCTCCGCATGGCACGGCAGGACCGGGCCTTCCAGGAGGGCGGCCCCGAACTGGAAATGATCCTTGACGAGGCGGCGGTACGCCGTCAGCTGGGAGGGCCCGCCGTCATGCGCCGCCAGCTCGGGTTCCTGAAGGAGCTCATCACGGAGAACAAGGCCGTCCTGCGGGTGCTGCCCTTCACGGCGGGCGCGCACGACAGCCTGGACGGCAGTTTCTTCCTCCTGGGTTTCAAGGATGACGAGGACGTGCTCTACAAGGCCGGTCCGGGGGGTGTGGACACGGTGCGCGACGACCGTGCGGTGGTCGCCCGTTACCAGGAGTGCTTCGAGGATCTTCGAAGCAAGTCCCTCGGCAGGGAGGACACCCTGACGATGCTCGACGAACTGATCGAACAGTTGCAGCCCGCCTGACCTACACGGCGTGCCAGGGGGCCCGGGGGGAGTCATGAGGACGGACAACAGCAGGCACAGGCGACGCGGCCCCGAGCCGAACGCCGACGGTACGCCGGGGGACCCCTCGCGTCCTGCCGCTGTCCCGGGCCCCGGGCCCGCTCGGCGGCCGAGGAGCACGGTCCTCGGCCGCGCGGCGCTCGAGAGCCGGGACGCCTGTGCCCGCTTCCTCCTGCTGAACACAGCGGTGACCGACAGCGACATCCGGCGCCGCAGCACCCACGTGGACGACGTTCTACGCGTCCTGCGCGCGGTCGCCGCGATGCTGCTGTTCTTCTCGGCGTCCTCCGCCCTGGTGGCCTACGCCGGCATCAGGATGGGCGTGTCACCGGAGGTCTGCTGGGTCGGCAGCGTCGGCAGCGGCCCGGTGTTGGTCCGGAGCTTCATCAGGCTTTTCGAGTCGGTGCGTCCCGCGTTGCCGAAGGCACCAGAAGACCGACCGTCCATCGACGGGCCCTGACCGGTGACCTCACCCACCACCAGCCCGCACCGACGGTCACCGCGACCAGCACGGTCACCCAGGTCGCCAGGCGTACCCACAGGTTCCCGCCCAGCAGGGACGCGCCCGCCCCCGCGGCGGAGGCGAACACACCGGTCACCAGGCAGTACCCGAGGACACCGGGCTCCCTGGTCGTCGACCGTCCACTCTGACCGTTCATCGTCCGTCCGGCTGGATGCGGGTCACCCATGGTCCTGCCCGGCACCGTACGGGGTCAAGAACATGGGCAGCGCCGACAGCCAGGCGGCAGGGGCGAACGAGAGCCTGGCCGCCTCCGGATGTTTGGAATCACGCACCCGCACCCGCCCGGACGACACAGCGATCTCGCAGCAGTTGTCGTCGTCGTTCCCGCTGTGGCTGCTTTTCCACCAGACGACTGCACCAAGGTCTCCGGCCAACGCCGTTCCCCCCTCCTCCGCGGAGATGCACCTCGCCTTGGACTTCGTGGGAGGTTTACCCATGACGGCGGACGTTCAACAGACTGCCGCTCTCCCGGCGTGGCCGATGGCGCCGCGGGGACGCACATCGGCCAAGGTCGCTTCGAGCCGTGCGGTCAGCCGTCGAGGGACTCGATCGTCGCGTTCGACGGACCCCGCGTCTCCCGGAGGTCCCGGGCCACGTCCTCCGCCGCGCCCAGCACCCGGACCGCGTTCTGCCAGGTGAGCTTGGCCAGGTCGGGGCGGGACCAGCCGCGGTCCAGCAGTTCGGCGACGAGGTTGGGGTAGCCGGAGACGTCGTTCAGGCCGTCGGGGGTGAAGGCCGTGCCGTCGTAGTCGCCGCCGATGCCGACATGGTCGATGCCGGCCACCTCGCGCATGTGGTCGAGGTGGTCGGCGACGGTGGAGACGGTGGCGACCGGCCGCGGGGTGGTCTCCTCGAAGGCCCGGTGGACCTTCATCGCCTCCTCGGTGGTGTCGAGGTGGTGGAGGCCGTGGGCGCGCATGTTCTCGTCGGCCGCCGCCGTCCAGTCGACCGCCGCCTGGAGCACGAACTTCGGTACGAACGTCACCATGGCCATGCCGCCGTTGCCGGAGAGGCGTTCGAGGACGTCGTCCGGGACGTTGCGGGGATGGTCGCAGACGGCCCGCGCGGAGGAGTGGGAGAAGATCACCGGGGCGGTGCTGGTGTCGAGGGCGGCGCGCATGGTCGTCGCCGCCACATGGGACAGGTCCACCAGCATGCCCAGGCGGTTCATCTCCCGCACGACCTCGCGGCCGAAGGCCGACAGACCGCCCACGTTCGGCTGGTCCGTCGCCGAGTCCGCCCAGTCGTTGTTGTCGTTGTGGGTGAGCGTCATGTAGCGCACGCCCAGCTCGTACAGACCGCGCAGGGTGCCCAGCGAGTTGTCGATGGAGTGGCCGCCCTCCGCACCCATCAGGGAGGCGATACGGCCCTCGGCGCGCGCCGCCTCCATGTCGGAGGCGGTCAGGGCGGCCCGCAGGTCGGCCGGGTAACGGGCGATCAGCTGCCGTACGCAGTCGATCTGTTCGAGGGTCGCCGGGACCGCGCCCGGCAGGTCCGAGCGGACGTACACCGACCAGTACTGCGCGCCGACCCCGCCCTCGCGCAGCCGCGGGATGTCGGTGTGCAGACGCGCGTTCTGGTGGGCGGCGATGTCAAGGGCGTCGAGGTCGTAGCGGACCTGCTCGCGCAGTGCGTACGGCAGGTCGTTGTGGCCGTCGACGACCGGGAACTCGCGCAGCAGGGACCGGGCTTCATCGAGGGACGTCATTGCCTGTTACTTCCCGGAGTCCTACTTGCCGAAGCCGAAGCCGTTCGAGCCGCCCTCGACCTTGGCCCGCAGCCGCTTGCCCTTCTCGGTGGCCTGGTCGTTGAGGTCCTGCTGGAAGTCGCGCATCCGGCCGAGCAGGTCCTCGTCGTGGGTGGCGAGGATCCGCGCGGCCAGCAGGCCCGCGTTGCGGGCACCGGCGACCGAGACCGCGGCGACCGGGACACCGGCCGGCATCTGCACGATGGAGAGCAGGGAGTCCATGCCGTCCAGGTACTTCAGCGGGACGGGCACGCCGATGACCGGGAGGGGGGTCACGGAGGCGAGCATGCCGGGCAGGTGGGCGGCGCCGCCCGCGCCCGCGATGATCACCTTCAGACCGCGCTCGGCGGCCTGCTCGCCGTACGTCACCATCTCGCGCGGCATGCGGTGCGCGGAGACGACGTCGACCTCGTACGCGATCTCGAACTCGTCGAGGGCCTTGGCGGCGGCCTCCATCACGGGCCAGTCGGAGTCCGAACCCATGACGATGCCAACAACGGGGCTCATTCGGTGATCGTGCCTCTCAGGTAGCCGGCAGCGTGACGTGCGCGGTCGAGAACGTCGTCCAGGTCGTCGCCGTAGGTGTTGACGTGGCCGACCTTACGGCCGGGCTTCACGTCCTTGCCGTACATGTGGATCTTCAGTTTGGGGTCGCGGGCCATGCAGTGCAGGTACGCGGAGTACATGTCCGGGTAGTCACCGCCCAGGACGTTGACCATGACCGTCCACTTCGCCCGCGGGCGCGGGTCGCCCAGGGGCAGGTCGAGGACCGCGCGGACGTGGTTGGCGAACTGGCTGGTGATCGCGCCGTCCTGGCTCCAGTGGCCGGAGTTGTGCGGACGCATCGCCAGCTCGTTGACGAGGACGCGGCCGTCGCGGGTCTGGAACAGCTCGACGGCCAGGTGGCCGACCACGCCCAGTTCCTTGGCGATCCGCAGGGCCATCTCCTCGGCCCGCAGGGCGAGGGACTCGTCCAGGTCGGGGGCGGGCGCGATGACGGTGTCACAGACGCCGTTGACCTGCCGGGACTCGACCACCGGGTAGGCGACGGCCTGGCCGTGCGGGGAGCGCACGACGTTGGCCGCGAGCTCGCGGACGTAGTCGACCTTCTCCTCGGCGAGGACGGGCACGCCGGCCCGGAAGGGGTCGGCGGCCTCCTCCGCGGTCTCGACGACCCACACGCCCTTGCCGTCGTAGCCGCCGCGCACGGTCTTCAGGACGACGGGGAAGCCGTCGCCCTCGGCGGCGAAGCGGACGACATCCTCCGGGTCGGCCACGATGCGGTGGCGCGGGCACGGGATGCCGATCGCGTCGAGCCTGGCCCGCATCACGCCCTTGTCCTGGGCGTGCACCAGCGCGTCGGGGCCGGGTCGCACGGGGATGCCGTCCGCCTCCAGGGCCCGCAGGTGCTCGGTGGGCACGTGCTCGTGGTCGAAGGTGATCACGTCGCAGCCGCGCGCGAAGGCACGCAGCGTCTCCAGGTCGCGGTAGTCGCCGACGACGACATCGCTCACCACCTGGGCCGCGGAATCCTGCGGAGTGTCACTGAGGAGCTTGAACCTGATGCCCAGCGGGATGCCCGCCTCGTGCGTCATACGCGCGAGCTGACCCCCGCCGACCATGCCGACTACCGGGAACGTCACGCCCCTAGGGTATCGGCCGCGCCAGGGTGGCCTGATTCCGCGCCCTCGACCAGGCCTCTTACCGGCCGCTTCGCCGTCTCTTGCCCCGCTTTTCCGGTGCTCTTTCCAAGCCGTTCCCGACCTGTGTCGCCATCCACAGGCGCAGGACATACTGGGTCGTTAGAGTGGCTGGGTCGCAATACCTACGGACAGGAGCCCGCACAACCATGGAACGTGGTTCCTCGGGGCTGCAACGGCTCGTACGCGAGGTCGCCAAATTCGGCGCGGTCGGCGGGGCCGGCATTCTCGTCAATCTCGGCGTGTTCAACGTGGTCCGGCATGTCACGGACCTGCCGGTGGTGCGGGCCAGCGTCATAGCGACCGTCGTCGCCATCATCTTCAATTACCTCGGCTTCCGCTACTGGACGTACCGGGACCGCGAGAAGAGCGGCCGCACCAAGGAACTCACCCTGTTCCTGCTGTTCAGCGCGGTCGGCCTGGTGATCGAGAACGGTCTGCTGTATCTCGCCACCTACGGCTTCGGCTGGGACAGCCCGCTGCAGAGCAACGTATTCAAGTTCGTCGGCATCGGCGTGGCGACGCTGTTCCGCTTCTGGTCGTACCGCACCTGGGTCTTCAAGACGCTGCCGGCCCGCGAGACGGTCGCGGACGCGGAGGCGATCCTGGAGCGGGCCGCCGACACCGAGAAGCCCAGGCAGCGGGTCCGCTAGGCGGGTCCGGCGGGCGGGTCCGCCGGGGCTTCGTCACCTGACCATCGGCTGGTCGGCGTCCGGCTTGTGCGCGGGCGGGGTACGGGACAGGAACAGGCCGAACACCGGGGGCTGGGCCTGGAGCAGCTCCAGACGGCCGCCGTCGGCCTCGGCGAGGTCACGCGCGACGGCCAGCCCGATCCCGGTGGAGTTACGGCCGCTGATGGTCCGCTCGAAGATCCGGTTGCCGAGGTCGGCCGGGACTCCGGCGCCCTCGTCGGTCACCTCGACCACCGCCTGGTTGCCGGTCACCCGGGTCCGCAGGGCGACCGTGCCGCCCCCGTGCATCAGCGAGTTCTCGATCAGCGCGGCCAGTACCTGGGCCACCGCGCCCGGCGTGCCCACCGCCCGCAGGTGCCGTTTGCCGGAGCTGACGATCGCCCGGCCGGAGCTGCGGTAGGCGGGCCGCCACTCGGCGAGCTGCTGCTGGATGACCTCGTCCAGGTCGAAGGAGACGGCCGAGCCGGTGCGCGGGTCCCGGGAGTTCGTCAGCAGCCGCTCGACGACGTCCGTGAGCCGCTCCACCTGCGTGAGCGCCACGTTCGCCTCCTCCTTCACGATGTCCGGGTCGTCGGTGAGGGTGATCTCCTCAAGGCGCATGGACAGCGCGGTCAGGGGGGTGCGCAGCTGGTGGGAGGCGTCGGCGGCCAGCCGCCGCTCGGCGGTGAGCATCCGCCCGATCCGCTCGGCGGACGAGTCCAGCACGTCCGCGACCCGGTCCAGCTCCGGAACCCCGTACCGCTTGTGCCGGGGCCGCGGGTCACCGGATCCCAGCCGCTCGGCGGTCTCCGCGAGATCGGTGAGCGGGGAGGCGAGCCGGTTGGCCTGCCGGATGGCGAGCAGCACGGCGGCGATCACGGCGAGCAGCGCGACCGCCCCGATGATCAGGAGCGTACGGCCGACCTCCCGGGTCACGGTCGACCGCGGCTCCTGCACGGTGACCGTCTCGCCCTCCTCGCCGTCGGCCGTGTAGTGGATGACATCGCCCTCGGGCTTCACACCCAGCTCGATCGGCGGCTTCCGGGGGATCCGGATGACGGCGTACTGCTCCTTGCCGACCTGGCTGCGCAGTATCTCGGCGGTGATGTCCTCGTTCTCGAGGATGCGGCTGTCGACGATGCTGGCGAGCCGAAGGGCTTCGGAGTCGACGCGCTCCTGGGCGCTGTTGCTGATGGTGCGCGACTCGACGATGACGAGAGAGACGCCGAAGACGGCGATCACGACGAGTACGACGGCGAGGGTGGACTGGATCAGACGACGGCGCACGGCACTCTCCGGGAAACGGCGACTTCAGCGCCCCTGCGGGGGCGCGGGGCCCTGAACATGTGCGGCTCCGCCGCGTGGGCGCGACCAGCCACACACGACAGCAGGCCGCACACCTGCCCGAGCCACCACGGCGCGACGCGCGGAGCCGACTAGCTCTTCTCGAAACGGAACCCGACACCACGCACGGTGGCGATGTACCGGGGGTTCGCCGCGTCGTCGCCGAGCTTCTTGCGCAGCCACGAGATGTGCATGTCGAGCGTCTTGGTCGACGACCACCACGTCGTGTCCCAGACCTCCCGCATCAGCTGGTCCCGCGTGACGACCCGCCCCGCGTCCCGCACCAGCACCCGCAGCAGGTCGAACTCCTTCGCGGTGAGCTGGAGTTCCTCGTCACCCATCCACGCCCGGTGCGACTCCACGTCGATCCGCACCCCGTGGGTGGCCGGCGGCTGCGCGGGCTCCGCGGCACCGCGGCGGAGCAGCGCCCGTACCCGGGCCAGCAGTTCGGCGAGGCGGAACGGCTTGGTGACGTAGTCGTCGGCACCCGCGTCGAGACCGACGACGGTGTCCACCTCGTCGGCCCGCGCGGTCAGGATGAGGATCGGCACGGTGTGGCCCTCGGCACGCAGCCGGCGCGCCACCTCCAGGCCGTCCATACCGGGCAGCCCGAGGTCCAGCACGACCAGATCGACGCCGCCCTGCATTCCGGCGTCGAGCGCGGTGGGTCCGTCCTCGCGCACCTCGACCTCGTAACCTTCCCGGCGCAGTGCGCGGGCCAGCGGCTCCGAGATGGACGCGTCGTCCTCGGCGAGCAGTACACGGGTCATGGGGTGATGGTAGTCCGATTACGCGCAGTACTGGAGTGTGATCGGCACCAGGGATTCTTACCTTGGGGCACAGCGGTACGAACCTACGGGCGAAAGGTGCGATCGTAGGAAGGACCTTCGAAACCGGGTGCGAGGTTCCATCGACACCTGTGATCCGTGTCTCAAGTCCTTCCATATCCGGCAGTGTCCTGACGTACAGTGATGTGAACGCCTGTAGTACACCCAGTGACCTTTGGCGGGCATATAGACGCTGAAGGTCTCTTTTGTGTGCGGGTTGGCCCGGCCAGCCCCGAAAGGAATGACCTCTGGCCGGGCTCCGGACGCGACACAGCGTCACGGGGCGTGGATACCGGCGGACCCTGCCGGTGCCGGCCGCTCCCCCCACGGGTGCGCAGAGCCCCACCGCGCGCTCCGACCAGCAAGGAACGACCATGGCGTCCAGCCTGACGAAGGACTCGGTCCGACCGGGCACCCCCGGTTCCGAGAAGACCTTCTTCGGCCACCCCCGCGGACTGGCCACTCTCTTCATGACCGAGATGTGGGAGCGGTTCTCCTACTACGGCATGAAGGCCCTGCTCCCGCTGTACCTGGTCGCTCCCGGCGGCCTGCACATGACCGCGGCCACGGCGACGGCGATCTACTCCGTGTACCTGTCGCTCGTGTACCTGCTCGCCCTGCCGGGCGGCTGGTTCGCCGACCGTGTCCTCGGCCCCCGCAAGACGGTCGCCGTCGCGGGCACGGTCATCATGCTCGGTCACCTGACGCTGGCGCTGCCCAGCTCCGGCACCTTCTTCGCCGGCCTCGGCCTGGTCGCCATAGGTTCAGGTCTGCTGAAGGCCAACATCTCCACGATGGTCGGCCACCTGTACGACGGCCCGGACGACCCGCGCCGTGACGGTGGCTTCACGCTCTTCTACATCGGCATCAACCTGGGCGCGTTCGCCGCCCCGCTGGTCATCGGCACGGTCGGCGAGAACTACAACTGGCACCTCGGCTTCGCGCTGGCCGCGGTCGGCATGGCGCTGGGCCTGGCCCAGTTCCTGCTCGGCACCCGCCACCTGAGCTCGCGCTCGGACATCGTCCCCACGCCGCTGTCCGCCGCGGAGAAGAAGGCGACGCTGACGAAGGCCGGCTTCTGGGCCGCCGTCGCCGCGGTCTTCTACCTCGTCGTCGGTGTCTCCGGCGTCTACACGCTGAACTGGCTGCTGGTCCCGATCACGATCGCCGGTCTGCTGATCCCGGTCGTCGTCATCGCGCGCATCAAGCGGGACAGGGACCTGGACCGCGCCGAGCAGTCCAAGATGAGCGCCTACATCTGGTTCTTCGTGGCCGCCGCGGTCTTCTGGATGATCTACGACCAGGGCGGCTCGACCGTCTCCCTGTTCGCCGACGCGTCCGCGAAGAACACGATCTTCGGCTGGAACTTCCCGGTCTCCTGGTACCAGTCCGTCAACCCGGTCATGATCATGGCGTTCGCGCCGGTGTTCGCCTGGGCGTGGCTGGCGATGGCGCGGCGCGGCAAGGAGCCGAGCACGGCCGTGAAGTTCGCCGGTGGCCTGGTGCTGATCGGTGCGTCGTTCTTCCTGTTCCTCGCGCCGCTGTCGATCGCGGACGGCGGTCACAAGGCCGCGGCGATGTGGCTGGTCGGGATCTACTTCGTGCAGACCGTGGGTGAGCTGATGCTGTCCCCGGTGGGTCTGTCGGTCACCACCAAGATGGCTCCGGCGAAGTACGCGTCCCAGATGATGGGCGTGTGGTTCCTGGCGGTCACCGCGGGCGACGCGACGACCGGTCTGCTCTCCATCGCGGGTGTCGACCTGAACAAGACGGGGATCGTGACGTTCCAGGCGGTGCTCGCGGTGCTCGCCGGTGTGGCCGTGTGGGTGTACCGGAAGAAGGTGCGGGAGCTCATGGGCGACGTGCACTGACGTCTTCGACGCAGGGCCACCGGGATTCTCGGATCCCGGTGGCCCTCGTGCGTTTTCGACTGACGGTGCGTGGGGGTTGATCGCGCAGTTCCCCGCGCCCCTAAAGGCAAAGGCAGGGGATCACCGTGTCCCCTTTCGAGGCATGAAGGTGAACACGGCGCCACCCAACAGGATCGCCGTTCCCGCCACCAGTCCGAGCGCCTTCAGCGCGCCATGGCTGTTGTCGCCCGTCTCGGCCAGGCCACCGCTGGTGCTGCTACTGCTGCTCGACGAACCCGACGCGCCGCTCGCCTGTTGCGTCGTGTCCAGGGTCAGGGAGACCGCCGTCTTCGTCGGTGTGCAGGTCGTGGTCGTGCCGAGGGCCTTGACCGTCAGGACGCCCGGCGACAGGGTCGACTCGCCGCTCGCCCCCGGCTTGTACGTACCCGTCAGGTCGGGGATCGTGATCGGGTCGCCGGTGTTGATGGCCGAGGAGTTGGTCGGGCCCTCCACATGGACCGTGCCCTTGTCGGCGCCGCCCAGGACGACCTCCATCGACGGCTTCACCGAGTCCGCCGGGATGGGGGCCGGGCTGTCCATCACCGACCCGTTGAACTTCACGGTGAGGTCGAAGCTGCCGCCGTCCTTCTTGGCGTTGATCTGCACCGGCGAGGTCGCGCTCTTGTCGCCGAGGGGCGTCTTGCAGGCGTAGGGGATCTTGACCTCCTTGCCCGTGAAGTCGGTCTGGTCGCTGCCCGTGCCGTCGGAGGCGGACGCGGAGGCCGACGCGGACGCCGACGTGGACGCGGAGGCCGACGCCGACGCCGAGGCCGAGTCGGAGGGGGACGCCGAGGCCGAGGCCGAGGTGCTGTCCGACGGGCTCGCCGAGTCGCTCGAACCGGTTCCGGTGACCTCGATGGTCGCCGCCTTCGGCACCGTCTGCGTCGGCGTGCACACGGTGTCCGTCGAGTACGCGTTGACCGTGTACGCGTCCGGCGTGAGCGTCACCTCGCCGGGCGACGTCAGTTTCAGCTTGCCGGTCATGTCGGACAGCACCATGGCGCCGCCCTTGGGGATCTCCGGGTTCTCGCGCGGCCCCTGCATGGCGATGTCGGCGGTCTGGGCACCGGCCGCCTTGAGCGTGCCGGACGGCTGGACCTTGTTCTTCTCGATGACGATGATGTCCGGGTTCTTGGACGCGGCCTGCACGAACTTCCAGGTGATGTCGACGGTGTCGCCGACCTTCGCGGCGGCGGGCGCGGTGATCTCGACCTTGGTGGTGCCGTCGACCGGGTCGGCGACCGCCGCGGGCGGTACGCAGTGGGTGGCGTAGGACACCTCGGCCGCCTGGGCGGTCCCCGCGGTCGCGCCGAGCAGGGCGCCCGCCCCGGCGAGGACCAGGGCGGCCGCCGCCGCGCCCGCTCTGGCCGGTACCGGTGTCACTCTCCTTCGCATGATCACGTGGGTCCTTTCGTCGTCGGAGTCGTGGGACTCGTGGAACTGTCGTCGTGCGGTGCGGAGAGCCGGCCGGCCGTCGCGCCCGGATCCGAGTCCGGGGTGAACCACGGCAGGGTCGAGGGGGTGGAGGTCGTCGCGGGCGCGGGCGCGGGCTCCGGCGTGCGCAGGTGCGGCACGCGCAGGACCGGGCGGGGTACCCCCCGGTGCCGGATGCCGCCGGCGCGGGGCGGCCGTACCCGGTCCACCACGGCCATGCCGATGCGGAAGACCGCGGCCGGGACGACCACGCAGAGCAGGATCCAGAAGACGGTCACGCCCCAGGGGCGGCCGACGCCCCAGGGCTCCTGGGCGAGCGACCTGCCGTCGTACCTGAGGGAGACGGTGTAGTCGCCGTGCGCCCCGGCGGAGAGTTCGACGGGCAGTTCGACCTGGGCCTTCCTGCCGGGCGCGAGGGTGCCGTGCCACTGCTGCTCGTCCCACTGGGGCGCGAACACGCCGTGTGCGGTGCCGACCTGGAAGACGGGGTCCTTGAGGGTGGAGGTGCCCGCGTTGCCGATGGTGAAGACGAGGGTGCGGGACGGGGGCGCGCCGAACCAGGTCAGCAGGCCCGAGGAGCCGTCGAGGCGGATGTCGGTGAGCATCGACAGGCGACCGCCGGTGGACTCTGCGGGCAGCGCCTCGACGGGGTGTCCGGCGACCTCGAAGGCGGCGTCCGCGGCGGCACCGGCGCCGGTCACGGTGGCCACGTGCACCACACAGGGGCAGGGAGCCGGCGGTTCGGCGACCGGGAGCTGCTTGCTGAAGCCGCCGTTCGCGTCGGTGGTGACGGCCCGTCCGTCGGCGTTGGCGCAGGAGTTGGTGCCGCCGATCACTCCCCGGGACGGGCTGGACCGACCGCAGATCAGCATCATCAGCAGGGTGTGCGGCCGCCAGCCGGTGCCGCTGACGGTGACCGTGTCCCCGGTGCCGGCCTGGGACTTGGACACCTTGACGGCCGGGCCGTCGGCGGCTGCCGCCATGGGCACGAGGAGCAGCGAGAACACCGCCGCCAGCGCCGTCAGTGCCGCCAGCACCGGGACCGGTCTCGGGACCGCACGCACCCTCACCTCGCTGCTCCTGTCGGCTCGACGTCCATGGAACGGGGTTCGGCCGCCTTTTCGGCCCGCCGCCCGCGCAGTCGTACGACCGTCAGGGCGGCCCCCGCGACGAGCGCGCCCATGGCCCCCGGGACCGCGGCCCGGGGCACGAACCGTGCCTCGGTGTCCGCCGTGCCGTGGGCGCCGCCCGCGGCCGTCGCCGTCAGCCGGACGTCGGCCGCGTCCAGCGCGGGGTGGCCGGGCCAGGGCTCGCTGAGTTCGGTGCGGGTGCCCGGGGCCAGGCGGACCGGGAGAACGCGCGGGCCCCGGTCCAGCAGGACCCGGCCGAAGAGCCCCTGGGCGCGCACCGAGAGCTTCGGCACGAGCACCGTCGTACCCCGGTTGACCAGCTCGTACGTGATGCGGTCACCGTGCACGGCGAGGTGTTCGACGGTCAGCGCAAAGAGCGCGGGGCCACCGACGCGCAGCCGGACGCGGGCGGTGACGGTGCGGCCGTCGGTGGCCTTCGCGACGAGTTCGCCGGGGCGGTCGCCGGGCGCCGCGCCGGTCGGGACCGTGATGGTGAAGGGCACGTCGGCGCGGGTGCGGGCGGGGACCCGGACGGTCGGCTCGGCGAAGGTGACGGGGACCCCGGTACCGGTCAGCCGGACCGTGACCGGGTGCCCGCCGGGGTTCGTCACCGACACGATGTCCTGGAGGACCGCCCCGGGGGCGCCCTCGGCGTAGCAGGCGGGGCGGCCGCCGGCGGGCGCGAGGGACCAGCTCTCGGCGGCCGCGGCTCGGGGTGCGGTCGCGAGCAGGGTCAGCAGGGTCGGCCCCAGCACCTGGGCGACGGACGCGACGGACGGCATGGGCGGCTCCCAGCGGTCGGACCCGGAAGGTCCCGGAAGGTCAGCGGCGTGCGGTCTGGTTCCGCCGGGTCAGCCAGAGCGTGCCGGCCGCGCCCGCGAGCAGCACGGTGCCGCCCAGGGTGCCGAGGGCGACGAACGAGTCCTCGGGTCCGGTCTTGGGGAGGGTGCCGCCGGAGTCGGTGCCGGTGCTGCCGGACGAGGACGAGCCGGAACCGCTCGAACCACCGCTCGCCGCGGTCACGTCCAGGGTCAGGGACGGGCCGGGGCTGTTGGTGGGCGTGCAGGTGGTCGTCGTACCGAGCGCCTTGATGGTCAGCGTGCCCGCCGTGAACGTCACCTTGCCGGACTTCTCCGGGGTGTAGGTGCCGCTCAAGTCGTTGATCTTGATGGGGGTGTTGGCGGGGATCGCGGCCTGGTTGGCGGCGCCGGTGACCTTGACGGTCCCGCTGTCGGCGCCGCCGAGCTGGACGGTGGCGCTCGGGGTCATCGCGCCCTTGCCGAGTTCGACGGGGCTGGAGGAGACGCCCTTCTGCCAGGACATCGTGATCTTGTAGCCGCTGCCGCTCTTGACGCCCTTGATGTCGATCGGGGAGACGGCGCTCTTGGGGCCGATCGGCGTCTTGCACTGGTAGTTGACGTTCACGACGGTGGCGTGCGCCGCGGGGGCGGTCAGCAGCACCGCCGACCCGGCCAGGGCGGCGGCGGACGCGAGCACGGCGGTACGTTTCGGGTACGACGACACGGTCGGTCCACCCCATTCGTTACTGACGAGGTATCAGATTCGGCCGTCAAGGTACGCCGGGGCCCATGAGGAGGGAAGAGAAAGGGCGTGGCGGAACTGTGGGGATACCGAAGCGCCCCGTAAGGGGCGCGGGGAACTGCGCGACCAGCCCGCACCGGCCGTCAGCCGAAAACAACTCGGCGCCCCCTTACGCCGACGCCCCCCTTACGCCGGCGCCCCCAACTCCGCCCACACCGTCTTGCCGGCCGCCCCCGCCGTCCGCACAACCCCCCAGTCCAGACAGAGCCGTTGGACGATGAACATGCCGTGGCCGCCCGGCCGTCCCGCCCGGTGCGGCGTCCGCGGCGCCGGCTGCCCGCCGCCCCGGTCGGACACCTCCACCCGGATCACCTTCTTGTCGCAGGCCAGGAACAGCTCGTCCGGCCCCTCCGCGTGCAGGCACGCGTTCGTGACGAGTTCGGAGACGACGAGCAGTACGTCCTCGGCGGCGGCCCTGCGGTCGGCGGTCGCGGCCGGCAGCCACCCCCACGCGTACAGCGCCTGGCGGGTGAAGTCGCGGGCGAGCGGCACCACCCCGCTCTCGCCGTGCAGGCGCAGCCTGCGGACCTGACGACCCCCCGTCGAGGCGGACGGCCCGTCGGGCGCCGCCCCCTCGGACATCCCCGAAGCGCCGCTGGGCTCCGGGCCGCGGTCGCCCGGCGGGTAAGGCCGGGTGGTGCTCATCAGCGCTTCACCTCACCGTTTCACCGGTTCACATGGAAAAAATCGCGTTGCCGTGGTCCGTACGGGAATCTGTACGTGCCGGTCGGCACGATCGACTCGGCCAGGGGCCGGGGCGGGCGCCGACAGATCCAGGATCTCTCCTGCCCGAGCGATCCACAGGAACACCCCCCGGTTCCGGGCGCCGGCCGGGGCTCAGCCCTCGCCGCCGGCCGTGCCGTCGTCGTCGGCCAGTGCGGCCTCGACGGAGTCGTGGACGGTGAAGACCGCGTCGGCCCCCGTGATCTCGAAGACCCGGGCGACGACGGGCAGCATCCCGGCGAGGTGTACCCCGCCTCCGGCGGCCTCGGCCCGGAGCCGGGCGCCGAGCAGCACGTTCAGCCCGGTGGAGTCACAGAACTCAAGGCGTGAGCAGTCGACGACAAGGCGGGCGAACCCCTTGTCGAGGAGATCGTCGAGCGGCTCGCGCAGCAGGTCCGCGGTGTGGTGATCGAGCTCACCCGCCGGAGTCACAACGGCGCTGGAGCCCGCTTCCCGCACCTCCACCAGCAGCCGGCCCGACTGTGCGCTGCCGACCGTCCCGTGGTCCATTGCCGTCTCTCTCCCGAGGTCGTGACCGCTTCCGCCACCGTCCGACCGTTGTCCGACGATGCCCACCGATGTCCGCCGAACGCCGTGCCGACGCCCTCGAACATTACGCCTTCTGCACGTAACCCGACACCCGAACAACCTCTCGGAACAGGACATATGCTAATAGAACGGACTTGCGAGTGGCTCGGCGGAGCGGGTAGGGCTAGTAGGGACACGAAAACCGACCACGGCCGGCTTTGGAGGCGCCGCACACCGCAGTGCACGCACGGCTTCGGCAGCCTGATTGCCGAGAACGACGGAGGACACCATGTCACCCCGGCTCGACGCCTCGAACGCCCCGACGACGACGTCGACACCCCCACCGGAACCACTGGATGCCATCCAGGGATTCTTCGACGAGCTCGGACTCCCGGAGATCCCCCCGTACGACGAGGTCGACGCGGTGGACGCGCGGGCCCTGTCCAAGACCCTCTTCGCGCGGCTGGAGTCGCTGGAGGAAGGCACCCACGCCTACTCGTACGTCCGCAACACCCTGGTCGAACTGAACCTCGCCCTGGTGAAGTTCGCGGCCTCCCGCTTCCGCTCCCGCAGCGAGCCGATGGAGGACATCGTCCAGGTCGGCACCATCGGCCTGATCAAGGCGATCGACCGCTTCGAGCTCTCCCGCGGCGTCGAGTTCCCCACCTTCGCGATGCCGACGATCATCGGTGAGATCAAGCGTTTCTTCCGCGACACGTCATGGTCGGTACGTGTCCCGCGCCGCCTCCAGGAGCTCCGCCTGGACCTCGCCAAGGCGGGCGACGAACTCGCCCAGAAGCTGGACCGCGCCCCCACCGTCGCGGAACTCGCGGAACGCCTCGGCCTCTCCGCCGAGGAGGTCGTCGAGGGCATGACGGCCTCCAACGCCTACACCGCCTCCTCCCTGGACGCACAGCCCGAGGAGGACGAGTCCGAGGGCGCCCTGGCGGACCGCATCGGCTACGAGGACCACGGCCTGGAGGGCATCGAGTACATCGAGTCCCTGAAGCCCCTCATCGCCGGACTCCCGCCCAGGGACCGCACCATCCTCTCCCTCCGCTTCGTCGCGGGCATGACCCAGTCGGAGATCGGCGACGAACTCGGGATCTCCCAGATGCACGTGTCCCGCCTGTTGTCCCGGACCCTCGTACAGCTGCGCAAGGCGCTGACCCTGGAGGAATAGGCCCGGCCGGACCGCCCCGCCGCCGGAGCGACGGCGGTCCCTCCGCCACGGCCCGCCACGTCTTTGGCCAAAGCTCCCCCGCTACCGCACGTCACACCCCAAACTGGCCGGTACGTCAGGAAGGACGGCCCGCGGGAAGGGGTGCACGATGGTCCAGGACATCCAGGGCGACCCGCCCTCGGACGCTCGCCTGACCGAGCTCCTGCGCACCCCGACCGCCACCGCCTACCCCGCCCTCCAGGAGCTCCGGGCCCGCCACCACCCGGCGGTCCTCGCCTACGCCCGCCTCTGCTCGGCGGGCGACGCGGCGGCCCGCCGGCTCACCGCGCAGACCTTCACCACCGCTGCCCGCGACATCGCCCACGGCGCCGAGCCCGTCGTGCCGCTCCGCCACCACCTGCTCCTGCTCACCGCCCGGCTGGCCGCCGACTGGTCCGGCGACGAACACTCCGCCGCCCTGGACCCCACCCTCCTGCTGGTCCTGAACTCCTCCGGCGTCCCGACCCCGCCCCTGCTCCCGGCGTTCCAGTCGCTGCCCTCCCGCACCCAGGGTCTGATCTGGTACGGCGTGCTGGAGCGGGAGCCCGCCGAGCGGACCGCCACCCACCTCGGCCTGACCCCGGAGGACGTCCGGTACGACACCCCGCCCGCCCTCCAATCCCTGGCCCAGGCCTGTCTGCGCGGCCGGCTGGCCGCCTCCGACGACCCGCGCTGCGCGGACTTCCGTCGCCTGATCGAGGAGTCGGTCCGCCCGGAGAACCCCCGCCACAGCCCCGACCTGCACGCGCACATGGCCCGCTGCCCGCACTGCACGGCCGCGTTCGAGGACCTCACGGCGCTCCGGGACGCTCCGCGCGAGACCCTGGCGGACGGCCTGCTGCCGTGGGCCGGAACGGCGTACGCACGCCACGAGACCCCGCTCGCCTCCGCCTCCGCCGCCGACCCGGCCCCGCCCCGGCAGCGCCGTCCGCCGTCCCGGCGCCTGCTCCTGACCTCCACGGCCCTGGGCGTGGCCCTCGTGCCGCTGCTGCTGTTCCTTCTCGCCCACCGGGGCACGCACACCCCCGACCCCGCCGCGGCGACCCCGTTGCCGCCGAGCCCGCAGGTGACCGTGACGGCGACGACGACCGTGTCGCCCACGCCGTCCACCGTGTCCACCGCGCCCGGTGCCGGTGCCACCTCGCGCGCCCCGACCCGCTCCCCGAGCCCGAGCCCCTCGCCCAGCCCCGCCCCCGATCCCCCGGGTACGGCCTACGCCCAGGTCGTGAACCTCGCCACCGCCCGCTGCCTGGACGTCCAGGACGGCGACTTCGACGACGGCACCGACGTCGTCACGGCCGCCTGCACCGCCTCGGCCACCCAGCGCTGGCGGGTCGACCCGGACCGGGGCGTCCTGCAGTCCGCCGCCGACCCGGACTTCTGCCTGGACAGCCGGGGTTCGGTCGACAAGGGCGTCGGCATCTGGAGCTGCTCCTCGGTGGACGGCGACCACGGCGACAACCTCCGCTTCACCGTCACCCCCGACGGCGAGATCCGCCCGGAGATCGCCCTCGGCACGACCCTCACCCCGGCCGGCGACGACGAGCTCTCCCTGGCCCCGGCCGACGACGGCACCGGCCAGCGCTGGCGGGCCGGGGCGGGCTGATTCAGCCGGCGACCCGGACGCCCTTCCGCCACACCCCGCTGACCAGCGGAACCCCCGGCCGGTAGGCCAGGTGGACATGGCTCGGGGCGTCCAGCAGGAGCAGGTCGGCGTAGGTGCCTGGGGTCAGGCGGCCGATGTCGTCGCGTCGCAGGGCCGCCGCGCCGCCCGCCGTGGCCGACCAGACGGCCTCGTCGGGGGTCATGCGCATGTCCCGCACCGCCAGGGCGACGCAGAACGGGACGGAGGAGGTGAAGGAGGAGCCGGGGTTGCAGTCGGTGGAGAGGGCGACCGTCACGCCGGCGTCGAGGAGGCGGCGGGCGTCGGGCCATTCGGCGCGGGTGGAGAACTCGGCGCCGGGCAGGAGGGTGGCCACGGTCCGGCTGTTGGCGAGGGCGTCGACGTCCGCGTCCGTCAGGTGGGTGCAGTGGTCGGCGCTGGCCGCGTCGAGTTCCACGGCGAGCTGGACGCCGGGGCCGTAGGAGAGCTGGTTGGCGTGGATCCGCGGGGTCAGGCCCCTGGCCCTGCCCGCGGTGAGGATCGTCCGGGCCTGGTCGCCGTCGAAGGCGCCCTTCTCGCAGAAGACGTCGATCCAACGGGCGTACGGGGCGCAGGCGTCCAGCATCTCGCCGGTGACCAGGGCGACGTAGGCGGCCGGGTCACCGGCGAAGTCCGGGGAGACGATGTGGGCGCCGAGGTAGGTGACCTCGTCGGTGTGGCGGGCGGCGATGCGCAGCGCCCTCGCCTCGTCCTCGACCGTCAGTCCGTAGCCGGACTTCGTCTCGAAGGTGGTGGTGCCCTGACGGAGGGCCTCGGCGAGGTAGTGGGTGAGGTTCCGCTCCAGTTCCTCGTCCGACGCGGCGCGGGTGGCCGCGACCGTGGTGCGGATGCCGCCCGCCGTGTACGACCGGCCGGACATCCGGGCGTTGAACTCCTGGGTGCGGTCGCCCGCGAAGACCAGGTGCGCGTGGGAGTCCACGAAGCCCGGCAGCACCGCCCGGCCGCCCGCGTCGACCCGATTGTCAGTGGCGGGTGCTTTGCTGGATTCACCGGTCCACGCGATGCGGTCGTCCTCGATGACGACGGCCGCGTCCTGGATCAGACCGAGAGGGGAGTTGTCACCGAGAGAGGGGTCGTTGGTGACCAGCGTGGCGATGTTGGTGATGACGGTGCTGCTGCTCATGGTGTCCTCGTGGGTGGTCGTCAGGCGCGAAGGGCTTCGACGGCCCGCGCGAGGGCCTGTGGCACATCGGGTACGAGGGTGTGCGCACCGTCCCGTACGACATGACGGCCCCCGACGACCGTGTGCCGTACGTCGGCCGCCGTCGCGGCGAATACGGCCGTCTCGGCGCCGAGCCGCGGTACCGGCCCTGCCGTTCTGACGGAGTCCAGCGCGATCGTCGTGAGGTCGGCGAGCATGCCGGTCCCGATGCCGCCCGCGTCCTCCCAGCCGAGGGCGGCGTGGCCGTCGGCGGAGGCGGCGCGCAGCAGGGCGGCGGCCGTCCAGTGGCCCCGGGTGCGAGTGCGCAGCCGCTCGTTCAGCTCCATCGCACGCGCCTCTTCGAGCAGGTCGATGACGGCGTGGCTGTCGGAGCCGAGGGAGAGCGGGGAGCCCGCGCGCTGCAGGGCGACGGCCGGTCCGATGCCGTCGGCCAGGTCCCGCTCGGTGGTGGGGCACATGCAGGTGCCGGTGCCGGAGCCGCCGAGCAGGGCGATGTCCTCGTCGGTGAGGTGGGTGTTGTGGACGCCCGTGGTGCGCGGGCCGAGGACGCCGTGGTCGGCGAGCAGCCGGGTGGGGGTGACGCCGTGGGCGGCCAGGCAGGCGTCGTTCTCCGCCGTCTGCTCGGACAGGTGTACGTGCAGCGGGGCCCGCCGCTCCTCGGCCCAGCCGGCCACGGTCGCCAACTGCCCGGCGGGCACGGCCCGTACGGAGTGGATCGCCGCCCCGATCCGAGCGTGATCCCGTTCCTTGAGAACTGAACAGCGATCGGCCCAGGCCTCCGCGCTGCCGTCGGAGAAGCGCAGCTGGTGGGCGTTGGGCGGCTCGCCGCGGTGCTCGCTGAGGATGCCGGAGGACAGGTAGGCGGTGTCGAGGAGGGTGATCCGGATGCCGGCGTCGGCGGCCGCCGCGATCAGCGCCTCGCCCATGGCGTTGGGGTCGGCGTACGGGGTGCCGCCGGGGGCGTGGTGGACGTAGTGGAACTCGCCGACGCAGGAGACACCCGCCAGCGCCATCTCGGCGTACACCGCGCGGGCGAGCGCGTGGTAGGTCTCCGGGGTCAGCCGGTCGGCGAAGGAGTACATCAGCTCGCGCCAGGTCCAGAAGGTCCCGGAGCCGACCTGGACGGTGCCGCGCAGGGCGCGGTGGAAGGCGTGCGAGTGGGCGTTCGCCAGACCCGGGAGGGTGAGGCCGCGCAGCACCTCGGCCCCGGGCGGCGGCGCGGGCACCTCGGTGCGGACCGCCGTGATCCGGCCGTCGGCCACCTCCACGGCGACGCCCGGCTCGACGTTCGTGTCCAGCCAGGCGTACTCCAACCAGTACGTCGTCCGTGTCGTCACGCGCAGGCCAGCCCTTCCAGTACGTCGGCGAGCGCCTCCACCCCGGCCACGCAGTCGTCCTCGGCCGCGAACTCGGCCGGGGAGTGCGAGACGCCGGTGGGGTTGCGCACGAACAGCATGGCGGTCGGGATGCTCCCCGAGAGGATCCCGGCGTCGTGTCCGGCACCGGTGCCCAGGACCGGCACGGTGAGACCGGTGTCCCGGCCGAGGATCCGGCCGAGTTCGTCGCGCAGGGCGTGGTCGAACTCCACGACCGGTGTGAACGACTCGCGGACCACGGCCAGGTCGATGCCGTGCGCCTCGGCGTACTCCCGGGCCGCCTTCTCGATGCCGCCGACGACGGTGTCGAGGGTGGCCTGGTCGGCGGCGCGGGAGTCGAGCCAGCCGCGTACCAGGGAGGGGATGGCGTTGACGCCGTTCGGCTCGACGGCGATCTTGCCGAAGGTGGCGACGGCGCCGGCGAGTTCGGCCTCGCGGCGGGCGGCGAGCACGGTCTCGGCGTACGACAGCATGGGGTCGCGCCGGTCGACCAGCCGGGTGGTGCCGGCGTGGTTGGCCTCGCCCCGGAAGTCGAACCGCCAGCGTCCGTGCGGCCAGATGGCGCTGGCGACGCCGACCTGGTCCCCGGACAGGTCCAGCGCCCGGCCCTGTTCGACGTGCAGTTCGACGAAGGCGCCGATGCGGGCGAGCCGCTCGGGGTCGGGCCCGATGGCGTCCGGGTCGTGACCGGCGGCCGCCATGGCCTGCGGCAGCGTGATCCCGTCCCCGTCGGTGAGCCGGTGGGCCTGCTCGACGGTCAGGTGCCCCGCGGTCAGCCGGGACCCGACACAGGCGAGCCCGAACCGGGCGCCCTCCTCGTCACCGAAGTTGACGATGGCGAGGGGCCGGGTGAACCCCGCTCCCCTGGCGCGGAGTTCGTCGAGCGCGGCGAAGGAGGACACGACGCCGAGGGGGCCGTCGAAGGCGCCGCCGTCCGGCACGGAGTCCAGGTGCGACCCGGTGACGACGGCGTTCCCGGCGGCCGGATCCCCGAGCCAGGCCCACTGGTTGCCGTTGCGGTCGACCTCGTAGCCCAGCCCGCGTCCCTCGGCCTGCTCCCGGAACCAGTCCCGGCACTCGGCATCGGCCCCGGTCCAGGCGAAACGCCGGTAGCCGCGGGAGTCGGGGTGCCGGCCGACGGGAAGCAGCTCCCGCCACATGGAGTGGAAGGAGGAACCCCCGCCGGGCCGCACGCGGTCACCCCGTACAGGCTGTGGGAGGGTGGGCACACCCGCACCCGGCGACGAGAGCTCGGCCTCCACCGAAGAGTCCCCGCTCTTCGTCACGCGGACTCACCTTCACGCATCGGCACCCGGACGCCCCGCTCGTCGGCGACCGACTCGGCGATGTCGTAGCCCGCGTCGACGTGCCGGATGACGCCCATGCCGGGGTCGTTCGTCAGCACCCGGCGGATCTTCTCGCCGGCGAGCTTCGTGCCGTCGGCGACGGTCACCTGCCCGGCGTGGATGGACCGGCCCATGCCGACCCCGCCGCCGTGGTGGATGGAGACCCAGGACGCGCCCGACGCCACGTTGACCATGGCGTTCAGCAGCGGCCAGTCGGCGATCGCGTCGGAGCCGTCCAGCATGGCCTCCGTCTCGCGGTAGGGGGAGGCCACCGAGCCGCAGTCGAGGTGGTCGCGGCCGATCGCCAGCGGCGCGGCCAGCTCGCCGCTCGCCACCATGTCGTTGAACCGCTCGCCGGCCTTGTCCCGCTCGCCGTAGCCGAGCCAGCAGATGCGCGCGGGCAGGCCCTGGAAGTGGACGCGCTCGCCGGCCAGCTTGATCCAGCGGTGCAGGGACTCGTTCTCGGGGAAGAGGTCGAGGATCGCCTTGTCGGTCTTGGCGATGTCGGAGGCCTCGCCGGACAGGGCCGCCCAGCGGAAGGGGCCCTTGCCCTCGGAGAAGAGCGGGCGGATGTAGGCGGGGACGAAGCCGGGGAAGGCGAACGCCCGCTCGTATCCGGCCAGTTGCGCCTCGCCGCGGATGGAGTTGCCGTAGTCGAAGACCTCGGAGCCGGCGTCCATGAAGCCGACCATGGCCTCGACGTGCCGGGCCATGGACTCGCGGGCCCGCGTGGTGAAGCCGGCCGGGTCCTTGGCGGCGGCGTCGGCCATGTCCTCGAAGGCCACCCCGACCGGCAGGTAGGACAGCGGGTCGTGCGCCGAGGTCTGGTCGGTGACGATGTCGATGGGGGCGTTCATCGCGAGCAGCTGCGGCACCAGCTCGGCCGCGTTGCCGAGGACGCCGATGGACAGCGGGCGGCGGGCGTCGCGGGCCTCGGTGGCCAGCTGGAGCGCGTGGTCGAGCGAGTCGGCCTTCACGTCCAGGTAGCGGTGCTCGATGCGGCGCTCGATGGCGCGCGGGTCGACGTCGATGCAGATCGCGACGCCGTCGTTCATGGTGACGGCGAGCGGCTGGGCGCCGCCCATGCCGCCGAGGCCGGCGGTGAGGGTGATGGTCCCGGCGAGGGTGCCGTTGAACTTCTTCGCGGCGACGGCGGCGAAGGTCTCGTAGGTGCCCTGGAGGATGCCCTGGGTGCCGATGTAGATCCAGGAGCCGGCGGTCATCTGACCGTACATGGTCAGGCCGAGGGCCTCCAGGCGGCGGAACTCCTCCCAGTTGGCCCA
Source organism: Streptomyces fuscichromogenes (assembly GCF_014645815.1). Taxonomy (GTDB): domain Bacteria; phylum Actinomycetota; class Actinomycetes; order Streptomycetales; family Streptomycetaceae; genus Streptomyces; species Streptomyces fuscichromogenes. The sequence goes on from NZ_BMML01000026.1 coordinate 68,503, forward strand.
GTCGCCGACGAGGTTGGAGTTGGCGATGAGGACGCGCGGGGCCCACTCGTGGGTCTGCATCACGCCGACCGGGCGGCCGGACTGGACCAGCATGGTCTCGTCCTGCTTGAGGGTGCGCAGGGTGCGCACCATGGCGTCGAAGGAGCGCCAGTCGCGGGCGGCCTTGCCGGTGCCGCCGTAGACGACGAGCTTGTCGGGGTGCTCGGCGACCTCGGGGTCGAGGTTGTTCTGGAGCATCCGCAGGGCGGCTTCCTGCTGCCATCCCAGGGCACTCAGTTCCGTACCGCGCGCTGCTCGTACGGGGCGGGGTCCTGACATGGTCTGCCTCCTGGCGGATCAGTGATCAACGGCCGGCGAAGTGTTCCTGCTGTTATTCATATCGTCGCTCGCTGAATAGAACTAGTCAATACGTCCGGTCCGCCAGCGCGGCCGCGTTCCGGATGTTTCGCTGGACTTATGGGTCTCAAGGGTGCGGACAATGACATGTCGGAGGACGGCGGCCAACGGATCGGGCGGCGCGACGACGCCGTGCGGGCGGCGGTGGAGCGGGGACTGCTGGGGCCGGACGCGCCGATCGTAGGCCTGCTGGACGTGACGGGCATCCGTGCGTCGGCCGCGGAGCTGCGCCGGGCGTTCGAGGCGGTCGCGGCGCCCGGCACCGCGGTGCTGCACGCCTTCGCGGTGAAGGCGACCCCGCTGGTCCCGGTGCTGCGGCTGCTGGCGGAGGCCGGCCTGGGCGCCGAGGTAGCCAGCGCGGGCGAGCTGGCGCTGGCGCGGGCGGCCGGCGTGCCGGCCGCGCGGACGGTGTTCGACGCGCCCGCGAAGACCGGGCCGGAGCTGCGCGAGGCGCTGGCGCTGGGCGTCGCCGTGAACGCGGACAACCCGCAGGAGCTCCGGCGCCTGGACGCCCTCGTGGGGGCGGGCGGCCCCGCCTCCTCCCCGCTGGGGATCCGGGTGAACCCGCAGATCGGGGCCGGGACGATCGGGGCCACCTCGACCGCGACCGCGACCTCGAAGTTCGGGGTGGGGCTGCGGGACGCGGGGGCCCGGGAGTGGGTCGTGCAGGCGTTCACGGAGCGGCCGTGGCTGACCCGGCTGCACGCGCACGTGGGGTCGCAGGGGATCCCGCTGTCGCTGCTGGCGCGGGGCGTGGCGGAGACGTACGCGCTGGCCGAGGAGATCAACGCGCGCGCCGGGCGGCGGCAGGTCGACACCCTCGACATCGGGGGCGGGCTCTCGGTCGACTTCGCCTCGGAGGCGGCGGAGCCGACGTTCGCGCAGTACGCGCGGCTGCTGGCGGAGGCGGTGCCGGGGCTGTTCGACGGACGGTACGGGCTGGTGACCGAGTTCGGGCGGTCGCTGCTGGCCCGGCACGGCACGGTGGTGGCCCGGGTGGAGTACGCGAAGCACTCCGGCGGGCGCCGGATCGCGGTGACGCACGCGGGGGTGCAGGTGGCGCCGCGGACGGTGTACGTGCCGGGGGCGTGGCCGCTCAGGATCGCCGCGTACGACGCGAAGGGACGCCCCAAGGAGGGGGCGCCGGTGGTGCAGGACGTGGCGGGGCCCGCCTGCTTCTCGGGCGACCTGCTCGCCGAGGGCCGCGCGCTGCCCCCGCTGGAGCAGGGGGACTTCGCGGCGGCCCTGGACACCGGGGCGTACTACTTCGGCTCTCACTACTCCTACAACTCCCTTGCCCGGCCGGGGGTTTACGGCTTCGCGCCGGACGGCGACGGGGGCGTGGCGTTCGCCGTCGTACGGGAGCCGCAGACGGTCGCCGAGGTCGTGGCCGAATCCGGAGGGGCGCACGCCGACGCGCTCACCACCCTGCGCGCAACCGGGAGCCGTTGAGACGCCCCGGACAGCGGGGATCAACTGGTGCGAAAAGCAGCTCAGTTGACCAACACTAGCCTGCCGGATGCATGTTCCACTGGAAAATGCCAAACGCCTCACCCCTCACGCACACGTTGCGTAGTGTCTGCGTCACTCAACCGGAGAGCCACGCGGCGGGAGGGGAGCCCCACGGTGCCCGGAATCGACGAGTGCTTACTCGAAGCGATGCGCCTGCCCGGTGCCCGGGGCGCCGCGCTGGTCGACTGGACCAGCGGGCTGGCCCTGGGCACGGTCGGGGAGGCGCCCGGCGGTGACCACGAGACCACCGCCGCGGAGGCCGCCGAGCTGGCCCGGCTGGCCGCCGAGCACGGGGCGTTCAGCACGGAGGACGACACCGAGGTGAGCCCTCCGGTGGAGGACCTGATCGTCAGCAACCGGGACAGCTACCACCTGCTGCGGTTCGTGGTCACGTCCTTCGACGCCACGGTGTTCCTGCATCTGTGGCTGACCCGCGAGGACGGCAATCTCGCCCTCGCCCGGATCCGGCTCGGCGAGATGGCCGAGCGGCTGGTACTGGGATGACCGTGGTCGAGACGCCGCCGCCGCTGCCGGTCCGGGACCGGGCGGCCCTGCACGAGAGAGCTCCGGGCGCGCTCTCACCGATGCTGATACGCCTCGCCGAGGAGCGGGCCACCGGAGTCCTGGTCCGCGAGCACGGCACCCTGCACCTGGCCGAGGGCCGCGTGGTGCACGCCGAGAGCCCGCTCGCCCCAGGACTCGACGTGCTCCTCACGGCCCGCGGCACGCTCGACGCGGCGGCCTGGCCCTGGACCGACGACATACCCGCCGCCCTCCACCGGCTGCTCGCCGCCGGTCTGCTGCCGAGAGGCGCCCTGGAGCTGTGCCGGCTCGGCGCCCTGTACGACGCCGGGTACTTCGCGCTGGCGCCCAGCAGCACCCCGGGCCGGTTCCGGTACGGCGACCCGGCCGCCGCCGGACCGTTGCCCGCCGTGCCCGTCATGGACCTGGAGCGCGAGACCCTGCGCCGCCGCGAGCTGCTGCACCGCATCTGGCCCGACCCGACGGCGGACGGCGCCCCGCTGATCCGCGCCGACCCGGTCGCGCCCCCGCCGGTCACCCCCCGGCAACGGGCGGTCCTGGACCGGGTGGACGGGGTCCGCACGGCCCCGCAGATCGCCCGTGAGCTGGGCCGGCCGGCCTTCCACACGCTGGTGGACGTACGACGGCTGGCGGCGGCCGGACTTCTCGCCCCGAGGAGTCCCGCGCTCGTCCCGCCCCTGCTTCCCCCGGTCACCGACCCCGACATCGCGCTGCTGAAGAGGCTCAGGGATGCGCTGGAGGCCCTTTGAACGGCACCGCCCCGCCGAGAGGAGACAGCTGATGGCGGCAGAAGCCGGCAGCTCCGACAGAGAGACCGTCCTCGACGAACTGCGCCGGTTGCGTACCCGGATGCCCCAGCTCACCGGCGCCCTCGCGGCCGGTGTGGACGGCCTGGTGGTCGCCCACGACTGCCCTGGCGTCGACCCGGAGGGCCTCGCCGCGCTCACCGCTGCCGAGCTCGGTGTCGCCGTCCGGGTCTCCGACGCCACCGGCAAGGGCGAGCTCAGGGAACTGCTGGTGCGCGGCGAGGACGGCTATGTCGCCACCTACGCGGCCGGCCGCAGTGCCGTGCTCACCCTGCTCGCCGAGGACCGGGTGAACGTCGGCCGGCTCCATCTGGAGGGCCGCCGGGCCGCCGCCCGGATCGGCGAGACGGTCGACGCCGCCGAGGCCGCCGCCAAGGCCCTGCGCCCGGCCCGCGGCGCGGCCCCACGGACCAGAACCACGCGCACGCCACGGACCAGCACCACCACCACCGACGCGCGCACCGCAACCGACAGTTGAAAGGAACCAGAAAGTCATGGCCAACACCGAAACCGCCCTGAAAGAGTGCCTCACCTCCATCGAGGGCGCGACCGGCGTCGCGCTCGTCGACTACACCAGCGGAATGGCGCTGGGCACGATGGGCGGCAGCAAGACCTTCGACCTGAACGTGGCCGCGGCAGGCAACACCGACGTGATCCGCGCCAAGATGCGCACCATGGAGCACCTCGGCCTCAAGGGCGACATCGAGGACATCCTGATCACGCTCTCCAACCAGTACCACCTGATCCGGCTGCTCAAGGGCCGGGGCGGCAACGGCCTCTTCCTCTACCTGGTGCTCGACCAGTCCCGCGCCAACCTGGCGATGGCCCGGCACCAGCTGAAGAGGATCGAGGAGGACCTGGAGGTCTGACAGGACCTCACACCAGCACCGCGGTGCGGCGGCGTGCTCCGCCCGGGGCCGCGTCGCCCGCCGCGATGCCGGTACCGCGGAAGGCCCTGACGGCCTTGCCGGCCGGGCGGCCGCCGCGCTGGTCGAGCCAGTCGACGCGCAGCCACAGCAGCTGTTCGCCGGCCTTCTCCCGGCGGCCCAGCCAGGCCGCCTTCAGGCGCAGCCCGGTGCCGGTTCCGGCGAGCAGCATGCCCCCGGCCGCGGGGATCGCGAAGGCGGAGCCGAGCGCGACGGCGAAGGCCAGCAGCAGCCACCAGCGGTGCCCCCGGCGCCAGTTCCGCACCGTGACCGCCCGGTCCTGGAGCACGTCGTGCTTGCCGGCCCGGGCGGCCCCGTGCGCCAGCGCGGTGTACCGCCTGCGGCGGGTGAGCGCCACCAGGGCGGCGCCGACGAGGAACAGCGCGGCCCCGGCCAGCACCCCGATCCGCCGTCCGGTGATCCCCGAGGGCAGCACCCCGACGCCGGCGGCGAACACCCCGGACCACCACAGCGGCGCGGCCCCGGCCCGTACGACCACCGCCACCCGGGCCAGGCCCTGCCCGCCTCGCACCCCTCGTCCCGCACGCGCCATGTCCGCAGCCTCCTCGCCGGTGTCGGCCCAGTCCGTACGGCGGGACGCTAACCAGCGAACGTGAGACGAGTCTTAAAGCCGCCTACTCGACGAACAGCCCCCGTGCCGCCGCCCGGGTGTCGAACTCCTCCAGGCGGGCCTGCGCGTCCGGCAGGTCGTCGCACATCGCCTCCAGGAGGACCCGGCCGAGCAGCATCGGCGCGCAGGCCGTGTCGAAGGCGAGCCCGGTGCCGACCGCGGCCGGCAGCAGCAGGTCGGAGACCTTGGCGACGGGCGCGAAGGCGGAGTCGGCGACGGTGACCACGGCCAGCCCGGCCTCCTTCGCATAGCCGAGCGTGTCCACGACCTCGCGGGGGTGCCGGGGCAGCGCGAAGCACAGCAGGGCCGTGGCGCCGGCCAGGACGGCCGCGTCGATGCGGTCGTGGATCATCGTGCCGCCCTCGTTGAGCAGCCGGACGTCCGGGTGCACCTTGGCGGCGAAGTAGGCGAAGCCGTACGCCTGCGAGGCGGCGGCGCGCAGCCCGAGCACCGGCAGCGGCCGGGACGCGGCCAGCAGCCGTCCCGCCTGCTGCACCGGGCGCGGGTCGGCGAGCACCTCGGCGAGGTGCCGCAGGTTCTCGATCTCGGCCTCGACGGCCTGCTGGTACTCGTTGTACGACCCGTTGCCGGCCGCCTGCTCGGCGGGCACGACCTCGCGCAGGTGCCTGCGCAGTGCCGGGTAGCCGTCGAAGCCGAGGGCGACCGCGAAGCGGGTGACCGAGGGCTGGCTGACCCCGGCGAGGTCGGCCAGCTCCACGCTGGACAGGAAGGGCACGTCGGCGGCGCGCCGCACCATGCTGTGCGCGATGCGCCGCTGGGTCGGCGTGAGCCGGTGCCCCTCGAAGAGCGCCTGCAAGCGAGTCGCAGGGCTGTCGGTCACGTTCATGACGTGCTCCCCCTCCAGATGTCCGTGAACCGGTCGAGCAGCCCGGCCGCCGCGGTGACGTCGTCCGTGAGCGGCCGGTCGGCCTGGTCCGCCTCCAGCGCCGCCTCGGCGAGCTCCAGCGCCCTGCCCGCCCCGAGCCCGGGTTCGGGCTTCAGGTCGCGCTGGCGCAGCGCCCGTACGGCGGCGACGAGTTCGCAGCCGACCACCAGACGGTACGCACGGCAGGCGCGCAGCGTTTGACGGGCGGCGAGCGAGGCGAAACTGGCCTGCTCCTCGACGCCTCGGGAGAGTACAGCGTGCCCGAGGGAGGCGGGTGCGGAGAAGGCGCGCAGGTCGCCGAGTGCGGCGCCGGCGGCGTACTCCAGGATCATCACACCGGAGGAGGCGGGCTCCTGGTCGGCGAGGAAGGGGCGCAGCCGGGTGTAGGCGGGCTCGTTGAGGGTGGACAGGCGGGACGTGGACAGCCGCGCGACCTGGGTGACGGCGAGCCGGAAGTGGTCCAGGGCGAGGGCGAGCTGGGCCTGGTAGAAGCCGCCGTGGTGGTAGGCGGCGAGGTCCTCGACGGAGATCAGAGGGTTCTCGGCGGCCGCGTTGATCTCGATGGCGAGGACCTGCTCCAGCGCGTCGGCGGCGTCCTGGGCGGGGCCGTGGATCTGGGGCAGGCAGCGGAAGCCGTAGGGGTCCTGGATCCGGCCGAGCGGCGGGGTCGGCCGGTCGGCGGCGCCGGTCAGCTCCCGCATCCGGCGGGCGACCTCGACGCTGCCGCGGTGCGGGCGGGCCGCGTGCACGGGTGCCGCGAACGCCTCGTGGGAGCCGTCGACGGCGAGCAGCGAGAGGGCCGCCACCACCTGGGTGGCCTCGATCAGTCCGCGCAGCTCGTGCAGGGCGAGCGCGGACTGGCCGAGGGTGAGGGCGTTGCTGCTGATCAGGGCGAGGGCGTCGTTGTTGTCCAGCGGCTGGGCCGCCGGCGCCCCGGAGCCCCGCCAGGGGTGCTCCCCCACCAGGGCGAGGCCCACCTGGGCGAGCGCCGCGATGTCCCCGGTGCCGACCGAGCCGAACTCGTTGACCACCGGGTACGCGCCCGACTCCAGCGCCTCGCACAGGGCCGTCACGACGGCCGGTCTGAGGCCCGCGCCGCCCGCCAGCAGCTGGTTGGCCCGCACCGCGAGCATCGCGCGGACCTGCCGGGCGGGGAGCTCGTCCCCGATCGCCCCGGCGTGGCTGCGCAGCAGCCGCAGTCCGTGGCCGGCGGCGGCCTCGGTGGGCACGTCCTCGTTCCGGTTGGCGCCGACGCCGGTGGAGCGGCCGTAGACACGGCCGGTCGCGGCGATCTGCCGGGCGGCGTTCCAGGACTCCTCCGCGCGGCGCATCGCCTCGGTGCCCGGGACCGGGCGTGCGGTGCCGTCGGCGAGGCGTACGACGTCCTCGACACCCGTGCCGATGCCGTCGAGGACCACCAGGCCGGAATGCGTTGTTCCGGGAGCGTCCACGATTCGAGACGACATCACGCCCAAACTCCCCTCAATCCGGACACTCGATCTTGCGTTGCGGTCATCCGTTACCTCGGATTAACGCGAGACCGTTGACAACCTATTCACCTAACGAGAACTCTGCATGACGTTATACAGCCGGGCAAGGGACATCTCATGATCCAGTTCGACGCGGTCCACAAGCGCTTCCCCAACGGCACGACAGCAGTCCACGATCTCTCCCTGGAGATGCCGGAGGGCGGGGTCACCGTCCTGGTCGGCTCCTCCGGTTGCGGCAAGACCACCACCCTGCGGATGATCAACCGGATGGTCGAGCCGACCTCCGGCACGATCAAGGTGAACGGCAAGGACGTCACCCAGCAGGACGCCGCCGAGCTGCGTCGTTCCATCGGGTACGTCATCCAGCAGGCCGGCCTCTTCCCGCACCGCACGGTGCTGGACAACATCGCCACGGTCCCGCTGCTGCTCGGCTGGAACCGGAAGCGGGCCCGCGCCCGCGCGGCCGAACTCCTGGAGACCGTCGGCCTCGCCGCCGACGCCGGCAAGCGCTACCCGCACCAGCTCTCCGGCGGCCAGCAGCAGCGCGTCGGCGTGGCCCGCGCGCTCGCCGCCGACCCGCCGGTACTGCTGATGGACGAGCCGTTCGGCGCCGTCGACCCGGTGGTCCGCACCCAGCTCCAGGACGAACTGCTCCGGCTCCAGAAGGAGTTGAACAAGACCATCGTCTTCGTCACGCACGACGTCGACGAGGCGGTCCGGCTCGGCGACCGGATCGCGATCTTCCGCACCGGCGGCCACCTGGTCCAGTGCGCCCCGCCCGCCGAACTGCTGGCCCGGCCCGCGGACGACTTCGTGGCCGACTTCCTCGGCGCGGAACGGGGACTGAAGCTGCTGTCCCTGCAGACCCTGGCCGCCGTCCCGCAGGGCCCGGCGCCCCGCGGCGGCGACTGGACCCTCGTCCTGGACCCGGCGGGCAAGCCCCTGCACTGGTCCTCGAAGGAGACCGAACTCCCGGTCCGGCCGCTCAAGGACGGCGACTCGCTGCTCGCGGCGCTGAACGAGTCGATCGCCTCCCCGTCCGGGCTGGTCGCCCGGGTCGACGCGGACGGCGTCCTCACCGGTGTCTCCTCCCGCGACGACATCCACGTGCACGCCGGTCAGGCGCACAGCGCGGCCCGGGTGGTGGCGGCATGACCATCGACTGGTCGTGGATCGGCGACCACACCGACGACCTCGCCAGCCTCACCCTCTCCCATCTCCAGGCCGCGATGACCGCTGTCTTCTTCGGCCTGCTGATCTCGCTGCCGCTCGCGGTGGTCGCGCACCGGGTCCGCCCGCTGCGCGGCTTCCTGCTCGGCCTCTCCAACGTGCTCTTCACGATCCCCTCGATCGCGATCTTCGTGCTGCTGCTCCCGATCAGCGGCCTGACCCGCACCACCACGGTCATCGGCCTGACCGTCTACACGCTGGTCGTGCTGCTCCGGAACACGGTCGAGGGCCTGGACTCGGTCCCCGCGAAGACCAAGGAGGCGGCGAAGGCGATGGGCACCCGCCCACTGCGCACCCTGCTCACCGTGGAACTCCCGCTGGCCCTCCCCGTGATCATGGCGGGGGTCCGGATCGCCACGGTCATGTCCATCTCGCTGGTGAGCGTCGCCACCTACATCGGCGACGGCGGCCTCGGCCAGCTCTTCACCGACGGCTTCCAGCGCGACTTCCCGACCCCGGTGATCGTGGGCGTGGTCCTCACGATCCTGCTCGCGGTCGTCGCGGACGCCCTGCTGGTGGCCCTCCAGTACGTACTGACCCCGTGGCGGCGGAGGCGAGCCTGACATGTTCGAACTCTTCAAGAACCTCGGCACCTGGCTGACCAGCGGCTCCCAGTGGGCCGGACAGGACGGCATCGCCCATCGCCTCGGCGAGCACCTCCAGTACTCGCTCCTCGCGACCCTCATCGCGGCCGCGATCGGCCTCCCGCTGGGCCTGCTGATCGGGCACACCGGCAAGGGCGCGTTCGTCGCGATCAACCTGGCGTCCTTCGGCCGCGCGCTGCCGACCGTCGGCCTGGTGGTGCTGGTCTTCCTGGCCGGCGGCCTGTCGATGCTGCCGGTGTACGTGGCGCTGGTCGCCCTCGCCGTCCCGGCGATCGTCACCAACACCTACGCCGGCATGACCGCCGTCGACCCGGACGTGAAGGACGCGGCCCGCGGCCAGGGCATGCGCGGCCACCAGGTCCTCCTCCAGGTCGAACTGCCGCTCGCGCTCCCCCTGATCATGACGGGCCTGCGCCTCGCGCTCATCCAGGTGGTGGCCACGGCCACCATCGCCGCGTACGTCTCCTTCGGCGGCCTCGGCCGCTACGTCTTCGACGGACTCGCCCAGCGCGACCTCGTCCAGGTGCTCGGCGGCGCGGTCCTGGTCGCGGTCGTCGCCGTCGTCCTGGACCTGCTGCTGAGCAGCCTCCAGCGCTTCCTCTTCCGCCACCGCACTGCCTAGGGACCCTCGATGAACCGACGCACTCTCCTCGGCGGCCTCTTCGCAGCGGCCTCCGTCCCCGCCCTCGCCGCCTGCTCCGGCGGCATCACCTCCCTGAACGAGAGCAGCGGCTCGACCGCCGGCGGCGGCTCCAGCAAGGGCGGGATCACCATCGGCACCGCCAACTTCACCGAGAACCAGGTGCTCGGCTACCTCTACGCGGCCGTGCTCCAGCAGGCCGGCGTGAAGGTGAAGGTCCGCCCGAACCTCGGCACCCGGGAGATCGTGATCCCCGCGCTGAAGGCCGGCGACATCGACCTGCTCCCCGAGTACCAGGGCGCCCTGCTCAACTACCTGGCCCCGAAGGACGCCTCGGCGGAGCCGGGCACCATGCAGAACGCGCTCACCCTGGCCCTGCCGGCCGGCCTCCAGGTGCTGCCGTACGGACAGGCCGCCGACTCCGACTGCTTCGTCGTCACCCGCGCGACCGCGCGGAAGTACGGCCTGACCTCCCTCGCCGACCTGGCCGGGCAGAACGGCAAGCTGGTCATCGGCGCCGCGCCCGAGGTGAAGAAGCGCCGGGTGGGCGCGGTCGGCCTCCAGGAGGTGTACGGCGTCGAGTTCAAGGAGTTCAAGTCGCTCGACTCGGACGGGCCGCTGGTCAAGGGCGCGCTGAAGAAGGGCGACGTGGACGTGGCGAACCTGTTCACCACGGACACCGACATCGCGGCCAACGACTGGGTGGTGCTGACCGACCCCAAGAACCTGATCCCGAGCCAGCACATCGTCCCGCTGATCGCCGACCGCAAGGCCGACGACACGGTCCGCAAGGCGCTCGCCCGGCTCGGCAACGTCCTCACCACCGACCAGCTCACCCAGCTCAACAGCCAGGTCGACAACGACAAGAAGGACCCGGAGGACGTGGCGGCCGCGTACGCGAAGCAGCACGGGCTGGCCTGACCGCCCACCTGTCGAGCACCGGCCACCGTCTCGGTATCGCGCGGGCGATGATCCGGCCAAGAGCCGTTAAACCGATACCGAGCGTAACGTTTCCGCCGCGTACAGTGATGAGAACCATCAGCGCCAGCACCTGAGGAAGCGTCATGGCCTCGAACCCCACGGCCCTTCCGACGGCCACCGCCGTCGGCGCGCCGGCCGTCGCCCTCGCGCCGGCGGCCGTCGTCCCCGCGTCGGCGAGCGCGGCCCTCGACGAACTGCTCCAGGGCAACCGCCGGTACGCCACCGGCCGCGCCCGCCGCGGCCGGCCCGCCGCACCGCGGCCGTTCGCGGTGGTGCTCGGCTGCGTCGACGCCGAGGCCGCCCCGGAACTCGTCTTCGACCAGGGCCTCGGTGACCTGCTGTGCATAAGGACGGCCGGGCAGGTGCTGGACGAGGCGGTGCTCGGTTCCCTCCAGTACGGCGTGCAGGAGCTGCGGGTTCCGCTGGTCGTGGTCCTCGGCCACGAGGGCTGCGGGGCCGTCGCCGCCACCCTCGACCTGCTGCGCACCGGCGCGCCCGTCCCCGGCCACCTGGAACTCCTCGCCGCCGAGATCGCACCGGCCGCCCTGCGCACCAGGGCGGAGCCCGGTGACTGGGCCGAACACACCATGCGGGCCCAGACGGTGTGGGCGAGGGACGCCATCCGGGCGGACTCCGGGTTCGCGGGGGCGTCGGTGGTGGCGGCCCG
>NZ_BMML01000026.1:79926-154283 GCF_014645815.1 Streptomyces fuscichromogenes
ACGGTGGACGTCATGACGGACGCTCATGACACCGACCTGAAGAAGGACCTCGCCGCCACCCTGCACGTGCGCAGGGACCTGGGGCCGGAGTACGAGTCGGAACTGGTCGACTCCTTCCTGGAGAAGATCGACCAGCGGATCGACAACGCGGTGGAGCGCCGGCTGCGCCGGGGCCTGGCCGAGCAGCAGATGCAGGCGGCCCGCGGGGCACGCAGGCCGAAGGGCTCCGACTCCTGGGGCGAGCGCTTCGGCTTCGGCATCGTGTCGCTGGTGCTGGCGATCCCGCTCTCGGCGATCAGCGGCGCGTTCGGCGGCATGACGGGCGTGGTCGTCACCTGGGTCGGCATCGTCGGCGTCAACATGACCCAGGCCGTCCGCCTCAACCCCGGCCTGTTCCAGCGGGGCGACCGCGGCCACGAGGACTGACCCGGGGCCGGACCGGGCCGGGTCACACCTGCCGGGTCGGCTGGACGACGACCTGCCGCAGGTTGACGTGCCGGGGACGGCTCGCCACGTAGGCGACCAGGTCGGCGAGGTCCTCGGCGGCCAGTGCGCCCATCCCCTCGAACATGCCCGCCACCTGCTCGCGCAGTTCCTCGCCGTCGATGTGGGTGCCGAGTTCGGTGTCCGTCAGACCCGGCTCGACGTTGGTGACCCGCACGTCCCGCGGCCCGAACTCGGCGCGCAGGGCCTGCGAGAGGAAGGTGACGGCGGCCTTGGTGGCGCCGTACACCGCGAAGGTCGGGAAGACGACGTGCGCGCCGATGGACGACACGTTGACGAGGTCGGCGCTGCGGCCCTCGGCCGCGGCCGCCACCAGGTCCCCGGTGAAGGCCCGCAGCACCCGCAGCACACCCGTCACGTTGGTGTCGAGCATGCGCTGCCACTCGTCGATACGGCCGTCGTCCACGGGGTTGGGCAGCATGACGCCGGCGTTGTTGACGACGAGGTCGACACTTCCGTAGGCCGCGTGCACGGCGTCGGCCGCGGCCCGCACGGACGCGTCGTCGGTGACGTCGGCGACGACGGCGAGGGCCTCCCCGCCGTTCGCCCGGATCTTCGCCACCACCGTCTCCAGCCGGTCCGCGCGCCGGGCGAGCAGCGCCACCCGGGCGCCCGACCCGGCGAGCCGCAGGGCGACGGCCGCCCCGATCCCGCTGGCGGCGCCGGTGACGACGGCGGTACGGCCGGACAGGTTGTCGTACGACATGAGGTACTCCCTGGTGAGTGCCGCCGGGACCGCCCCGGTGGCGTGTCTCCACACTCGCCGGGACCGGGCGGCCTACCCAGGGCTGGGCTTTTCCTGGGTCTGGCAGAACCAGGCTGGGCGGGCACGACTCCCCTACGATCGAACCCATGGACGGGGAACTCGGAGACTTCCTGCGCTCGCGCCGTGCCCGCATCCGGCCCGAGGAGGTGGGGCTGCCCTCGCACGGACGGCGCCGCGTGCCGGGCCTGCGCCGCGAGGAGGTGGCGCAGCTGGCGGGGGTCAGCGTCGACTACTACATCCGCCTGGAGCAGGGTCGGGGTCCGAGCGTCTCGGACGCGGTGCTCGACGCCGTCGCCCGTGTGCTGCGCCTGGACGAGACCGAGCACGCCTACCTGCTGACGGTGGCCCGCCCGCAGAAGAAGGGCAACACCGCGCGCCCGGCCCGCCCCCGCGTCCGCCCCGGCGTACAGCTGCTGCTGGACGGCATGGAGCGGACGCCCGCGTTCGTGCTGGGCCGCAGGATGGACGTGCTGGCCTGGAACGCGCTCGGCGACGCGGTGAACGGGTTCAGTGCCCTGGCCCCGGCCGAGCGGAACATCCCGCGCCAGGTCTTCCTCGACCCGGCCGCCCCGGGCTTCTACCCCGACTGGGCCGCCGTCGCCGCCCAGACCGTCGCCAACCTGCGCATCGACGCGGGGCGCCACCCCGACGACCCCCGGATGGCCATGCTGATCGGCGAACTCTCGCTGAAGAGCGCGGACTTCCGCCGGCTGTGGGCGGACCACGAGGTCAAGGAGTGTGCGTACGGCACGAAGCGCATCCAGCACCCGGTGGCGGGCCTGCTCACCCTGCCCTACGAGACCCTCACGGTCCCGGCGGACCCGGACCAGACGATCGTGGCGTACACCCCGGAACCGGGCTCGGAGACGGCGGAACGGCTCACATTGCTGGGCAGTTGGAAAGCGACGACGGCCGCAACCAACAATTGAGCGACCACGACGGCGAGCAACCAGGTCCGCGAGAGCGGCGCCGGTTCAGGCGCAAAAAGGGGCGCGGGGACCGCCGCACCCCCGTTTTACCGAGGGGCGGGACGACGGCGGTCCCCGCGAGGGACATGGACCGGGTCAGGGCCGGGTCTCACGTCCGGGCGTCCATGGAGGTCCGGGAGCCGCTCCGGAGGTCCTTGGACGTTCGGTGTCGGCCGGGGCGGGGAGCCGCTCCCGCCCTGCCGACACCCACTAATCTGCCGGACCCGTGTTAAGCGTGTGCTGCGTGCACGTGACACGCTCGTACCACTTCCGCGAAGTCCACCACTTGGATGGGAAACGGCAAGTTCCGCCGTGTCACGGGCCGTTCACCGGACGTTCGCTACTGCTTGCCGCCCTTGGCGAGAAACGCCAGCAGGTCCTGCCGGCTGATCACGCCGGTGGGCTTGCCCTCGACGAGGACGATCGCGGCGTCGGCCGAGCCCAGCACCGTCATCAGGTCCCCGACCGGTTCGCCGGAGCCGACCTGGGGCAGCGGGGCGCACATGTGCTTCTCCAGCGGGTCCTCCAGGGAGGCCCGCTTGTTGAACAGCGCGTCGAGCAGCTCGCGTTCGACGACCGAGCCGACGACCTCGGCGGCCATCACGTCCGGGTGGCCGGCGCCCGGCTTGACGACGGGCATCTGGGAGACGCCGTACTCGCGCAGCACCTCGATGGCCTGCCCGACGGTTTCGTCCGGGTGCATGTGGACGAGGGAGGGGATGGTGGCGCCGGCCTTGTCGCTGAGCACGTCGCCGACGCGGGCGCTCGGGCCCTCGTCCTCCAGGAAGCCGTAGTCGGCCATCCACTCGTCGTTGAAGATCTTGCTGAGGTAGCCGCGGCCGCTGTCCGGCAGGAGTACGACGACCACGTCGTCCGGGCCGAGCCGCTCGGCCACCCGCAGGGCGGCCACGACCGCCATCCCGCAGGAGCCGCCGACGAGCAGTCCCTCCTCCTTCGCCAGCCGCCGGGTCATCTGGAAGGAGTCCTTGTCGGACACGGCGACGATCTCGTCGGCGACGGTCCGGTCGTAGGCGGTGGGCCAGAAGTCCTCGCCCACACCCTCGACGAGGTAGGGCCGCCCGGATCCGCCGGAGTACACGGACCCTTCCGGGTCGGCGCCGACGACCTGCACCCGGCCGTCACTGGCGTCCTTCAGGTAGCGCCCGGTGCCGGAGATGGTGCCGCCGGTGCCCACGCCGGCGACGAAATGGGTGATCTTCCCCTCCGTCTGCTCCCACAGCTCGGGGCCGGTCGAGTGATAGTGCGAAAGGGGGTTGTTGGGGTTGGAGTACTGGTCCGGCTTCCAGGCGCCGGGGGTCTCGCGGACCAGCCGGTCGGAGACGTTGTAGTACGAGTCCGGGTGCTCCGGGTCGACGGCGGTCGGGCAGACCACGACCTCGGCGCCGTACGCCCGCAGTACGTTGATCTTGTCGGTGCTCACCTTGTCGGGGCACACGAAGATGCACTTGTACCCCTTCTGCTGGGCCACGATCGCCAGCCCCACGCCGGTGTTCCCGCTGGTCGGCTCCACGATCGTCCCGCCCGGCTGCAGCTCCCCGCTCTTCTCCGCGGCCTCGATCATCCGCAGCGCGATGCGGTCCTTCACGGACCCGCCCGGGTTGAAGTACTCGACCTTGGCGAGCACGGTGGCCTGGATGCCCTGGGTGACGCTGTTGAGTCTCACCAGCGGGGTGTTGCCGACGAGGCTGATCATCGAGTCGTGGAATCGCACCGTTGTCTCCGGTTGCTTGCAAAAGGTGTGGTCCTAGTGGTGACGCCAGCCTAAGGCCCCGCTTCCGAGGTTCACTCCCCGTTGAGATTGACGCACGGGCTGTACGGGGCAAGGAGTGGGTGAGCGGCAACGAGGAGGTGGCGGCGACGCATGACGAACATGTCGAGGGCGCGGGTGGCCCGGCGGATCGCGGCCGGGGCGGCGTACGGCGGCGGCGGGGTCGGGCTGGTCGGCGCGGCCGCCGTGGGCCTGGTGCTGGCCGAGGTGCGGATGGCCAGGACGGCGGTGCACAACGGCAACAGCGGCGGCCGGGTGCCGGTGGCGGACGGCCGTTACGGCGACGGCTACGGCGCGTCCGCCTCCGCCGCTGGTGAGCCGCCGCTGCGCCTGACGATGCTCGGTGACTCCACGGCGGCCGGCCAGGGCGTGCACCGCGCCGCCCAGACACCGGGCGCGCTGCTGGCGTCCGGCCTCGCCGCGGTCGCGGAACGCCCGGTGGAGTTCCGCAACGTGGCCCTCCCGGGCGCCCAGTCCGACGACCTGGACCGCCAGGTCGCCCTGGTGCTGGGCACGGCCGCGCCGGTCCCCGACGTCTGCGTGATCATGGTCGGCGCCAACGACGTCACCCGCCGGATGCCGCCGACCCGTTCGGTGCGTCACCTCTCGGCGGCCGTCCGCCGCCTGCGCACGGCGGGCGCCGAGGTCGTCGTCGGCACCTGTCCCGACCTCGGCACGATCGAGCCGGTACGGCAGCCGTTGCGCTGGCTGGCCCGGCGGGCGTCCCGGCAGCTGGCGGCGGCCCAGACGATCGGGACGGTGGAACAGGGCGGCCGCACGGTGTCGCTGGGCGACCTGCTGGGCCCCGAGTTCGCCGCGAACCCGCGCGAGCTGTTCGGCCCCGACAACTACCACCCCTCGGCCGAGGGCTATGCCACGGCGGCCATGGCGGTCCTTCCCACGGTCTGCGCGGCCCTCGGTCTGTGGCCGGCGGAGGAGGAACGCCCCGACGTCACCCGTCGCGAGGGCTTCCTGCCGGTCGCCCGAGCGGCGGCGGAGGCGGCGGCCGAGCCCGGCACGGAGGTCACGGCGGCGATGCCGACGGGTCCGCGGGGGCCGTGGGCCCTGCTGAAACGCCGCCGGCGCCAGCACGTGGAACCGCCCACCCTCCCAGCCGACCCGGCTTCCGAGGAGGCGAGGTCGAGGGCCGGCACGACCGAGTAGGGAGACGGTGAGCTGGGCACGGCCGGGGCCAGGAGGTCCGTGCGGGTGCGTGGGGGCTGATCGCGCAGTTCCCCGCGCCCCTTACGGGGCGCTTCACAGCCACCCAGCTGCGGGCAGGCGTGCCGCAGGGCGGCACGGGTGGGCGCAGCGGCACCCCGCAAGCGCCGGTGAGCGTCCTCACCCCCGGCGCCCCGAAAAGCAAGCGCTTAGAAAGTGCGGTCAGTGTCACACCCCGACACCGGTGACCGATGACATACGTACAGGTAACTTCCGAAGCGGCCCTGCCAACCTTCGTACGCCAATGGAGCCGTGATGCCCGAAGCCGTCATCGTCTCGACCGCCCGTTCCCCGATCGGCCGCGCCGTCAAGGGCTCCCTGAAGGACCTGCGCCCCGACGACCTCACCGCCACGATCATCCAGGCCGCCCTCGCCAAGGTCCCCGAGCTGGACCCGAGGGACATCGACGACCTGATGCTCGGCTGCGGCCTGCCCGGCGGCGAGCAGGGCTACAACCTCGGCCGGATCGTCGCCGTGCAGATGGGCATGGACCACCTGCCCGGCACCACGATCACCCGGTACTGTTCCTCGTCCCTGCAGACCAGCCGGATGGCCCTGCACGCCATCAAGGCCGGCGAGGGCGACGTCTTCATCTCGGCCGGTGTCGAGATGGTCTCCCGCTACGCCAAGGGCAGCTCGGACGGCCTCCCGGGCACCACCAACCCGCTCTTCGACGAGGCCCAGGCCCGCACCGCCGCCACCGCCGCGTCCGAGGGCTCGACCTGGCACGACCCGCGCGAGGACGGCCTGCTCCCCGACCCGTACATCGCGATGGGCCAGACCGCGGAGAACCTGGCCCGCATCAAGGGCGTCACCCGCCAGGACATGGACGAGTTCGGCGTCCGCTCGCAGAACCTCGCCGAGGAAGCCATCAAGAACGGCTTCTGGGAGCGCGAGATCACCCCGGTCACCCTCCCCGACGGCACGGTCGTCAGCAAGGACGACGGCCCGCGCGCCGGCGTCACCCTGGAGGGCGTCGCCGGTCTGAAGCCGGTCTTCCGCCCCGACGGCCTGGTCACCGCAGGCAACTGCTGCCCGCTGAACGACGGCGCCGCCGCGGTCGTCGTCATGAGCGACACCAAGGCCCGCGAACTCGGCCTCACCCCGCTCGCCCGCATCGTGTCGACGGGCGTCACCGGTCTCTCCCCCGAGATCATGGGCCTCGGCCCGGTGGAGGCGAGCAAGCAGGCCCTGGGCCGCGCCGGCCTCACCATCGACGACATCGACCTGGTCGAGATCAACGAGGCGTTCGCCGCCCAGGTGATCCCCTCCTACCGCGACCTGGGCATCCCGCTGGAGAAGCTGAACGTGAACGGCGGCGCCATCGCCGTCGGCCACCCCTTCGGCATGACCGGCGCCCGCATCACCGGCACGCTCATCAACTCCCTCCAGTTCCACGACAAACAGTTCGGCCTGGAGACGATGTGCGTCGGCGGCGGCCAGGGCATGGCGATGGTCATCGAGCGCCTCAGCTGAACCTCTGAGTGACCGTCACGGAACCCACCGTGACACCACGGCCCGGTGTTCGAGAAAACCCCGAACACCGGGCCGATTTGTGATCCAATCTCCCCCAGGATGTGACCTATCTCCCTCCGTGGAGGTATCGCCGCAGGTCAGAGCCGCCGTCCCGGTAAACCCCAGGGTCAAAGTCCTGTCCTTTTCGTGACGTTACGCACTGACAGCTTGATAGTCCACCCTTCAAGCTGATGTAGGAAGTCGGGGGTCGACTTTGAACCGGGAGTACGTCAGTGAGCGCCATGCCGATCGCCTTGCTGCTCACCACGGCCGCCACGGGCGCCGTGGGCGTCGCTGTCCTGCGCACCGTTCTGAAGCTGCGCCGTCAGGTCGCCGAGCTGCACACCCAGCTCGCCCAGAACCAGGCCGCGACGATGCGCGCGCTCCTGCCGGCGGCCCGCAGCCACGCGGCCGCCGAGGAGATACGCGCCGCCGTGGCGGAGGCACTGGCCGAGGAGCGGGAGCGGGAGCTGGCCGAGGCGCGCGCCTTCTGGGCCGCGCAGGAGGCGCGTGACGCCTCCGACGCGCCGTCGCTGCTGGGGCTGGCGGACGGCGAGCCGTTCCTGCCCCGGCAGACGGACTTCGTGGGTCTGGAGCCGGTCGCCGAGCCGGCGGCGGAGACCGACGAGTTCACCGGGGAGTCCCCGGAACTGGCCGCGGCCCGCCGACGCCACCCGTCCCACCCGGACTTCGTGCCGGTGCAGTCGCCGGTGGTGAACGACCACGAGCGCACGGTCGCGACGCTGGAGCAGCTGGCCGAGTCGCAGGTCGAGCTCTCCGACGTCCGTCCCGGCCCGCTGGGCACGCTGGACGTCTACGTCTTCGCCGACGGCACGACCCTGTGCATGACGCCGGGGCACCGGGAGACCGCGGAACGGCTGGCCGCCGCCCTGGGCGCCGGTGAGACGCCGTACCTGCTGGGCGGGTCGGGCATCTCCGGCGCGTACACGCTGACGTTCGCGTGCGGCGAGGAGAACGTGTACATCCTGGCGGACCGGGTCATAGCGTCGCTCTGAGGCGGCGATGCGTGGTCGGGTGCGGGTGCGTGGGGGCTGGTCGCGCAGTTCCCCGCGCCCCTTGCGGGGCGCTCATCGAGGCGCCCCTTCTTTATGCTTTCAGGGGCGCGGGGAACTGCGCGACCGGCCACGACGGTGCCGCACCCGCCGACGCTCCTCAGACACCCGCCCTCTTCTGCGCCTCCTCCACCAAGCGCACCGCATCCCCCACCTCGGCGTCGTTCTTCAGCACCACCGCCAGATCGTTCCCGGCCACCGTGATCTGGTCGGCGACCGCGAACATCCCGGCGTCCGGCATCTCGCGGCTCGCCGCACCCGGCTCCTCCACCGCCTGCGACCAGCGGGCCAACTCCCTTGCCAGGCCCAGCGCCTCCGCGGCGGCGCCCCGCTGCAACCGGCTCTGCGGCGCCGCCCTCAGCTTGTCGGCGAAGTGCTCCACGGCACGGGTCAGAGGCGTCGTATCAACCACGCCGTGAGCGTAACGCCTGCCACGGGCTGTCCTGTCACGACTGTTGCCAACACGCCAACACTCAGGCACCGTGACGTGAAGGACCGGCTACAACCCCCTTTGCGCACCGGAGGCGCCGATGTCCCAAGTCTTCTCCATGGAGACCCATCGCAACCTGCTCGCCCGCATCCCCCACTGCACCGGTCGTGAAGTGTCCGACTGGCTGCGTACCGTCGACGAAGGCCCGTCCCTCTTCTGTTTCGAGGAGAAGGTCAGCTGGCTCCGCCACGAGCACAACCTCGCGTACGGCCACGCGAAGGCGTTGATCCATGAGTACGACCTGAGGAGGGCCGCGCGCAAACTTCTCTAGGCGCGCACGCACACACAGACGGCGAAGGGCCCCGGGGCGACGGCCCCGGGGCCCTTGTCGGCTCGGACTCTTCTCCGGCCTGGCGGCTAGTCGTTGCTGCTGAAGATCGCCACCAGACGCAGCATCTCGATGTAGATCCACACCAGCGTCATGGTGAGACCGAACGCGGCCAGCCATGCCTCGTTCTTCGGGGCGCCGTAGGCGATGCCGTCCTCGATCTGCTTGAAGTCGAGGGTCAGGAAGAACGCGCCGAGCAGGATCGCGATGATGCCGACGATCGCGCCGAGCGGGCCGAAGCTGCGCAGTCCGCCGTTCTCGGCGACGCCGAACGCGACCAGCAGCAGGTTGACCGCCATGACCAGCACGAAGGCGATGGCGATGGCCATGCCGATGCGGGCGTAGCGGGCGGTGACGCGGATCCAGCCGGCCCGGTAGACCAGCAGCGTCGCGGCCGAGACCGCCATGGTGCCGAGCACCGCCTGGAACGGGGCGCCGCTCCACTGGCTGTTGTACATCTCGCTGATGACGCCGAGGAAGACGCCCTCGAAGGCGGCGTATCCCAGGATCAGCGCGGGCACCGGGGTGCGCTTGAAGCTCTGGATCATGGCCAGGACGAACGCGATGATCGCGGAGCCCACGGCCAGGCCGTAGCTGGTCGTGGTGACCGGCAGCAGCGCCCAGGCGAGGACCGCGCCGACGGCGACCGTGCCGAGCGTCATCGCGGAGCGCGTGATGACGTCGTCCATGGTCATCCGGCCGGTGGCGGCCGGGGCCTGCGGCGGAGCGCCCTGCTGGAGGTCCTGCTGGGCATAGGGGTTGTTCGCGTACGGGTTCTGCGCGTACGGGTTGCCCTGTGCGTACCCGGCCTGCGGCGCGGTGTTGAAGCCCGCGTAGCCGTTGTCGCGGCTGAAGCCCCGTCGCGAGAAGACCGGGTTGCTGCTCCTCATTTCACTCCTCCATGGCCACCCTGCGTGGCCTTGGCGTCAAGAGTAATGGATTGGCAAAAGATTGACCCTACTACCTGCGGAGGATCTTTCCCTCGCCGTGCTGCGCAACACGCTACGCGGAGCCCTGATTCCCGGCCACGGCGGGTTTCATTCCCAGGGGAAGCCGGTGTAGGCCTCCGCGAGGTCGGTCTCGGCCGCCCGGGAGGAGGCGATCCGGCCGAGCCTGGCCAGCTGGAGCCGGGCGTCGAAGGGGCTGTCGCCGGGGCCGGGGTGGAGCATGCTCGTCATGTCGTACGAGAACCGCTCGGCCTGCCAGACCCGGCGCAGGCAGGTCGCCGAGTAGGCGTCGAGCAGTTCCGGTGAGCCCGTCTCCCGCTCGTGGACCAGGGCGCGGGCGAAGGTCACGACGTCACCCACCGCCAGGTTCAGCCCCTTGGCGCCGGTCGGCGGCACGATGTGGGCGGCGTCCCCGGCGAGGAAGAGCCGGCCGTGCCGCATGGGCTCGTGGACGTACGACCGCATGGGCGTGACCGACTTCTGGGTGATCGGGCCGCGCTCCAGGCGCCAGTCGTCGGCGGTCTCGAAGCGCCGCTCCAGCTCGTCCCAGACCGCCTCGTCGGTCCAGTCCTCGGCGTCCGTGTCCGCCGGGACCTGGAGGTAGAGGCGGGAGACGGACGGGGAGCGCATGGACAGAAGGGCGAAGCCGCGGTCGTGGCGGGCGTAGACCAGTTCGTCGTGCGAGGGGGCGACGTCGGCGAGGACGCCCAGCCAGGCGTAGGGGTAGGTGCGTTCGAAGACCCGGGCGAGGGACTCGGGGAACGCGGTGCGGGCGACGCCCCAGAAGCCGTCGCAGCCGACGACGTGGTCGCACTCCAGGACGTCCTCCCGGCCCTCGTGCCGGAACCGCACCCGGGGCCGCTCGCTCTCGGCGTCCTCCACCGCCAGCGCCTCCGCCTCGAAGAGCAGCGGGCCGCCCTCCTTGAGCTGGAGGGCGATGAGGTCCTTGCAGACCTCGGTCTGGGCGTAGACCGTCACGGACCGGCCGCCGGTGAGGCCGGGGAAGTCGACTCGGTGGCGCTGCCTCGCGAAGCGCAGCTCGATGCCGTCGTGGCGCAGTCCCTCGCGGTCCATGCGCTCCCCGGCGCCGGCCGCGCGCAGCACGTCCACCGTGCCCTGCTCCAGGATCCCGGCGCGCTGGCGGTGCTCGACGTAGGAGCGGTCACGGCTCTCCAGGACGACCGAGTCGATGCCGGCGTTGTGCAGCAGCCGTGCGAGGAGGAGCCCGGCGGGTCCGGCTCCGATGATGCCGACGGTGGTGCGCATCGGTCGTTCCCTTCCGTGGACGGGCGTCAGCGCCCGGGATCCCGAGCGGGGGGCGCCTCAGATCGAGGTATGTTCGCCTGGTGAAATTTACTTCACCAAGTTCCCCCGAGTGTCCGTCCGGTCGTATCCCCTGTCAATGGAGGCGGGACATGGCAGGCCGCCGGGCCCGCGGGAGACGGTCGCGGGCCCGGCGGCCGGTTCAGAGGACGGCGGAAGGGGTCAGTGGCCCGGCCAGCCGTCCAGGTGACGGTGCAGGGTGACGTCCTTCTGCGGGTCGCCCTTCGGGGCGCTCGCGACCGCGTCGTGCAGGACGGCGGTGACCTCGGCGGCGAGCCCGTCGGCCCGCGTGCGCAGGTCGGCGGCGGGCAGGGTGGAGCGGGTCAGCGCGTCGAGCCGGCGGTGGATGTCGGCGAGCTTGTCCTGGGTGGCCCTGTCGAAGCGCAGCTCGGTCGGCGTGGAGACCACGAACTGGTAGGCCCCGGCGAGGGTCTGACAGCCCGTGCACTCCTTGTTGGCCGCGTCGCTGAGGTTCACCGCGTTCAGGTGGGTGCGCTCGTTCCCGGCGACCGTGACGATCTGGAAGGAGAGGGCCACCGAGCGGCAGTGGTCGTCCGCCGAGCAGCCGGCCGAGACGGCGTTGGCCTGGTTGCGTACGGCGGTGGCGTTCACCGTGCCGAACTGGCGGACCGTGAAGGAGTCCTTGGCCTGGGTGTGGTGCGCGCGGTCGGCGTGGCTGAAGACGTGGTCGGAGACGACCGCGGCGTGCGGGGCGAAGGTGGCCGCCTGCGCGGGCACGGCGGTGGCCGCGCCGGCGACCCCGGCGGCGAACAGGCCGATCCGGACCGCCCGCCGGGTGAGCGGACCTGCGGTGACGCGTGTTTTCCGATGACTGCTCATGGAGTTCTCCTGTGCTCCTGTACTGCTGCGGTAAGTGGTGGTGCCGCCCGTCGGGCGCCCGTCGGCCGCCCGTCAGGACGTGGCCGGGGCCGGGGTCGCCGAGTCGCTGGCCGGCGGCGGGGACGGGCTGGGTGTCGGGGACACCGGGACGCTCTCCGAAGGGGTGGGCGTCGGGGACGCCGGCACGCTCTCCGGCGGCGAGGACACCGGCTCGGTGACCGGTCCCCCGCTGGCGGGCGCCGGTGACCTGGTGGCGCCCCGCCCGGGGCTGGCCGACGCGGAGGCGGACGGCGACGCCGAGGCGGACGCACCGCGCGACGTCTGTCCGGCCGAGGGCACGGCGCTCGCCCCGGCCGAGCCGGACGGCCCGCCGGGCACCGTGTCCGAGGGCGCACCGGAGTCCGTCGGCCGGTCCGGGGTCGAGGCCTGCCGGGCCGGCGGCGGTTCCTCGGTCGGCACCCCCGGCTGCAGGATCGGTGCGATCGGCGGCTGCTTGGGCAGCGGCTTCGGGGTCACCCCGGACATCCAGGCGTAGCTGAGTCCGGTGAGTCCGGCGAGGGCGAGGGCGCAGATCACGAGCCTCAGCCTCGGCCGGTCCGCGGTGGCGCGCTTGGCGGCCCGGACGATCCGGCCGCCGATCTTCACGGACAGGTAGACGACACCGGCCATCGGGCACAGCAGCATCACGCAGCCGATCGTCCCGACCAGCCCCTCGACGATCTTCCCGTCCACGAACGCGGCGCCGGTGCCGACCAGTTGCTCGGTCAGCGAGCGGATCATCGTGGTGAGGATGCGCGGCAGGTTCCACAGCGCGTACCCGAGTTCGCCGATGATCAGCGGGACCATCGTGAGCACCCAGGTGGCGACGATCGCCCGCGCCGACTTCTTCAGCCCGGCGACCTCCTCGCGGGCCCGGTCCCCCCTCGGCCCCGGTACCAGGCCCAGCAGGATCGGCTTGATCTTGCCGTACAGGTCCGGGACCCCGGCCAGGTCGCCGAGGATGTAGTAGCCGTCCAGCCGTACGGCCGGCATCAGCTGTTCCATGATCTCGAAGTGCCCGAGATACACCGTGGCCAGGAAGAACTGTGCCCCGGTGGCGAAGTAGGCACCGGCCATGGCCAGCATGAAGACGACGTTGAAGTAGACGCCGCCCAGGTCGGTGCGGAGCCGGCCGCCCCGCCCGATCCGGTAGACGTCGGTGACGTCGGTGTACATCGACGGCCAGATGAGGAAGAGCCCGCACCCGATGCAGCCGGGGCGGGCACCTCCGTATCTGCACGCGGAGGCGTGTCCGAACTCGTGGAAGACGAGGGAGGCCACGGTGAGCACGAAGACGACGAGGATCAGGACCGGCTGGTCGAGCACCTCCAGGACGGGCTCGATCGCCCCGAAGAACCCGAACAGCCAGACGTCCATGGCGACGGCCGAGCCGAGCACCAGCGCGACCGCGACCGGCCGGTGCAGCCACGCAAGCGACCGTGCGATCTTCGCCGTACGCCGCTCGTTGAAGATGACCCGGTGGCCCTTGAGGGCGAGCAGCAGGTCGGAGCGCGGGGCGTCGACCTCGTCGTCCTCCTGGCCCTCCGGGACCGTGACACCCAGCGGTTCCAGCTTCTTCTCGACGAGGTAGCGGATGTTCTCCCCGCTGACCTCGCGCCCGAAGCGGGCGCTGACCCGGTGCGCGATGGCCTCGGCGTCGCGCACGCCGTCGACCGACGACGCCACCAGGTACAGCAGCCTGGACAGCTGCACGACCTGCCCGTCCCCCCGACGGGCGATGTACTTGGGTTCGGTGAAACCCGACCCCTGGTACTCGCCGTGCAACCGCAGTCCCGCGCTCAGCCTCGGGACCGGCGACGGCTGTTCGACCACCGGCAGGTTGCCCGTCGCCACCTGCTCGTAGGTCACCGGCCAGCCGCCGGGTCCGGGCACCGGGCCCGTTTCGTACAGCGCGGCGGCCCCGTCTCCGAGAACCGTCATATGTGGTCTCCCCCCGAGTCCCCATGGTGTTCCGCCCGGTGTTTCCCCCCGACAGCCGGGGGCGCCGCCGCCGGGGCGACGGCGGCGGCGCCCCGGGGTACTACTGGGTGACGCTGATGGTCTGCGCGGCCGACGACTCGGCGGACGACCAGGCGGAGTGGTCGTTCAGCGCGGCGGACTGGTTGGACGCGTCGATGTTCGCGATGTGCTTGGTGACGTTGACCGTCTTGCCGAAGCTGAACTTCAGACGGCCGAGGGCCTCACGGCCCGGCAGCAGCTCGGCGGACTCGTTCTCCAGCTCGTTCATGTCCATGCTCATGACGGATGTCCCTTCGTTTCGTGTGCGATGAGGTTGGGGTCGATCTCGGCGCCGGCGCCGTGCGCCAGGGCGTTACTACTGGTGGACGCTGATGGTCTGACCGGCGCCGGAGTCGGCCACCGACCACGACGAGTGGTCGTTCAGCGCGGCGGACTGGTTGGACGCGTCGATGTTCGCGATGTGCTTGGTGACGTTGACCGTCTTGCCGAAGCCGAACTTCAGACGGCCGAGGGCCTCACGGCCCGGCAGCAGCTCGGCGGACTCGTTCTCCAGCTCGTGGGCGTCCATCATGATCTGTTCCCCCTCAGGGATAGACATTTCCGATCGGACCGAGTCAGGTTCCCCCCGGACTCTGTCCAATCTGGTCGGACGTTCTGTCCAACGAGATTGGACACTAGGCCCTGCGGAACCCCTCGCGCAACCCCTTCCGCAAATCACCCTCTCGGCCTATCGCGGACCCGCCCGTAGAATCGGCCGCGACATGGCGGACTCCGCAGGTGGCGAGCAGGAAGTGACGGTCAGTGACCAACGCGCTGCAACAGTTGATCCGTGAGCACCTCGACCGCAAGGGCTGGTCCTACGGCGACGTGGCACGCCGCGGTGGCATCCCCCGCTCCACCGTGCACCACCTGGCCACCACCGAACGCGTGGTCCGGATGCCCCAGGCGACCACCCTGGAAGGCCTGGCCAAGGGCCTGGAGCTGCCGCTGGAGGCGATCCGCCGCGCCGCCGCCGAGGCCTGCGGGATCCACGTGTACGACACCTCGCCGGCCGCGGAACCGAACGGCACCGCCGACCCCGACGTCGCGCTGCTCATCGCGAGTGTCCAGAAACTGTCGGCGGACGACCGCCGGCATGTCACCGCGCTCGTGGAGTCCCTGCTGGACCGTTCCTCCGGCCCCGCGAAGCCCGCCAGACCCGCGAGACCCGCCGGGCCCGCCGGGCCCACCGGGGAGAAGTGACCAACGCCGGACCGCACCCGGACGTTCTTCCGTCAAGTCGGAAAAATAATCCAACTCCGCACGAAAGCGTCAAGATCCAGGGTTAGTCTCTCGTTGCCCGGGACGCGAGAGCCGCACGACCACGGGCTCTCAGGGGGACATGTGTTGTTCGTGCACGGCGGACCGGCGACGGCCGTGGTCCGGAAACCCGACGGCGAGTCCGTCGTCCTGCTGTCCGGGGAACTGCCCGAGGTGCTCACCGACGCGTCGGTCACCGAACTGCTGGACCTGGCCGCCGCCATCCTGGATCCGGGCGAACTCGCCCTCTTCGAGGAGTGCATGCGCACCCTGCGCCACAACGGCATGCGCGCCGGCCGCCGGATCGAGATCGACGGCGCGGTCCTGACCGTCTACGAGGGGTGAGCCCCAGGACTCGTCAGGACTCGTCCGGGGGCGGAGTCCGGAGGGAGCCGGCCTTACGCAGGGCGCTGGCCGCGCTCTGCGTCACGGAGATCTGCTGCGCGCTCCGGGCGGACGGGCGGGCGCGGCGATCGGGGAGGCGTTGGCGGGCCCCGCGGTGCCGGGCTGGGCGGTGGCCACGGGTCGGCCGGGCTGGGCGGTGGCCATGTGTCCGCCGGGCTGGGTGGTCCTGGCGGCCGGTTTCGTGGTGACGGCCGTGCTCGGCCCACGGCCGGTCGCCTGGTCGGCCGGATTCCCCCGGGAGCGGGCCGGGCCGAGGATGTGACGGCGCCGACCCGGCCGCTCCGTCGGGTCGGCCGTGGTGCGGGAAGTGCCCGGAACCGGACTTGAACCGGTACGCCCGCGAGGGGCAGCGAGGTTTAAGCTCGCCGTGTCTGCATTCCACCATCCGGGCAGGCCATGGGCTCCGCTACGAGGTTCCGAGCCTATCGGGAGGCGTCCCCCGAACAGCGGACGGGCGACCCGATGTTGTCTTATTTTATTGAGGTCTGAGGGAGCATCAGCCCCCGGAACTAGCCATCCGCACTTGCCAGTAGCGTTACGCGCGGTGGGTCGGCGCGTACGTGGAATGACGGAATTTCACCGTCCGAACAAGGGGGCTCCACCTGTTCTCGACGATCGGGAGTCTGTGATTCCGGATAGTCGGCCTCAGGGTCCGCCGTCATCCCCAGGTATGACTCCGCGCCCCCGCGGTCCGCCCCGAGTCGCCCCCCGGAACCGGAACTGCGGCTGACTACACGGGCCCGAACGGCCGAGACGATGGTGCGGTCCCCATGACGCCGTCGTCCCGACAGGAGCACCCTTCCGTGTCCACCACACCTATCGCCGACCGGCGGACCACCTCCGTGGCCGCACGCGCCACGGACCTCTCGAAGATCTACGGCCAGGGCGAGACCCAGGTGGTCGCCCTGGACCGGGTCACCGTCGAGTTCCGGCAGGCCGAGTTCACCGCGATCATGGGGCCGTCCGGCTCCGGCAAGTCCACGCTGATGCACTGCGTGGCCGGCCTCGACACCTTCTCCTCCGGTTCCGTCCGGATCGGCGACACCGAGCTGGGCTCCCTCAAGGACAAGCAGCTGACCAAGTTGCGCCGGGACAAGATCGGCTTCATCTTCCAGGCGTTCAACCTGCTGCCGACGCTGACCGCCCTGGAGAACATCACGCTCCCGATGGACATCGCGGGGCGGAAGCCGGACAAGCAGTGGCTGGACAGCGTGATCCAGATGGTCGGCCTCCGGGACCGCCTCGGCCACCGCCCCTCGCAGCTCTCCGGCGGCCAGCAGCAGCGCGTCGCCGTGGCCCGCGCCCTCGCCTCCCGCCCGGAGATCATCTTCGGCGACGAGCCGACCGGCAACCTCGACTCCCGCTCCGGCGCCGAGGTGCTGGGCTTCCTGCGCAACTCGGTGCGCGAGCTGGGCCAGACCGTCGTCATGGTCACCCACGACCCGGTGGCCGCCTCGTACGCGGACCGCGTCGTCTTCCTCGCCGACGGCCGGATCGTCGACGAGATGTACCGGCCCACGGCCGAGACGGTCCTCGACTTCATGAAGCAGTTCGACGCGAAGGGCCGTACCAGCTGATGTTCCGCACCGCCCTGCGCAACGTACTCGCGCACAAGGCCCGGCTGCTGATGACCGTGCTCGCCGTCATGCTCGGCGTCGCGTTCGTCTCCGGCACCCTGGTCTTCACCAACACCATCTCGGACGCCTACCAGAACAGCTCCGCCAAGGGCTTCGAGGGCGTCGACGTCGCCGTCCAGGCCAGGTACCAGGACTCCAAGGGCGATCAGGTCGGCAAGGTGCCCGACCTCACCCAGGCCGTGCTCGACAAGGCCGCGAAGGTCCCCGGGGCCGCCTCCGCCACCGGCGTCGTCTCCGGCTTCACCGCCATCGCCGACAAGGACGGCAAGCTGATCGGCGGCGGCTGGCAGTCCGAGGGCGGCAACTACTGGGGCACCAAGGACGCCCGCTACCCGCTCGTCAGCGGCCACGCGCCCAGCGGGAGGAACGAGGTCCTGATCGACTCCAGGACCGCCGAGCGGGCCGGCTACCAGGTCGGCGACACCGTGCGCATCTCGGTGGACGGTCCGGTCCTCGAACCGACCATCGCCGGCATCTTCACCACCGACGACGGCAACGTCACGGCCGGCGGCAGCCTCGCCCTGTTCGACACGGCGACCGCGCAGCAGCTGTTCGGCAAGAAGGGCGCGTACGACGAGATCGACGTGACCGCGAAGGCGGGCACCGGCCAGGCCGCCCTCAAGTCCCAGCTGGACGCGGCCCTGCCGAAGAAGCTCGTGGAGACCACCACGGGCCAGAAGCTCGCCGACGACCAGGCGGAGCAGATCTCCAGCAGCATGAGCGGCCTGCGCCAGGGCCTGCTGGTGTTCGCCGGCATCGCGCTGTTCGTCGGCACGTTCATCATCGCCAACACCTTCACCATGCTGGTCGCCCAGCGCACCAAGGAGCTCGCGCTGCTGCGGGCGGTGGGCGCCTCCCGCCGCCAGGTCACCCGCTCGGTGCTGATCGAGGCGTTCGTGGTCGGCGCGGTGGCCGGGGTGACCGGTCTGGTCGCCGGTATCGGCATCGGCGCCGGACTGCGCTCGCTGCTGGGCTCGCTCGGCGCGACCGTCCCGGACGGCCCGCTGGTCATCACCCCCGGCACGGTCGCGGCCGCGCTCGCGGTCGGCGTCGTCATCACCATGCTGGCCGCCTGGCTGCCCGGCCGCCGGGCCGCGAGGATCCCGCCGGTCGCCGCGATGAGCGCCCTGCACTCCGCCCCGACCACCAGGTCGCTGGTGCTGCGCAACACGATCGGCGCCCTGTTCTCGGCGGCGGGCGCGACGGTGATCGTGGCGGCCACGACGATGAGCGGCTCGGACGGCCAGGCACCGATGGGCCTGGGCGCCGTCCTCCTCATCATCGGCGTCTTCGTGCTCACGCCGCTGCTGTCCCGTCCGCTGATCGCGGCCGCGGCCCCGCTGCTGCGCGGGTTCGGCGTCGCCGGCAAGCTCGCCCGCCAGAACTCGGTGCGCAACCCGCGCCGTACCGCGGCCACCGCGTCCGCGCTGATGATCGGTCTGACCCTGATCACCGGCATGACGGTGATGGCGGGCAGCCTGCAGAAGTCCATCGACAGGATGGCGAGCGCGGCGATCCGGGCGGACTACGTCGTCTCGATGGCCAACGGCAACGCGCTCTCCCCCGACGTCGCGAAGAAGGTCGCGGCGACCGACGGTGTCACCGCCTCCAGCCCGCTGAGCAACTCGCCCTCCCGTATCGACGGCAAGACCGAGTTCCTGACCGGCGTCAACGGCTCGGCGATCGGGAAGCTGACCGACCTCACGGTGGACAGCGGCACCTTCAGGGTCGCCGGCTCCGACGTCGTGGTGGACGACGACACCGCCAAGTCGCACGGCTGGAAGGCCGGTTCGGCCTTCACCGTGCACTACGAGGACGGCAAGGCGCAGCGGCTGACGGTCGCCGCGGTCTACGAGGGCAACCAGCTCATCCGCGGGATCATGCTCGACAGCGCCGCCCTCACCCCGCACCAGAGCGATCCCGCCGACATGCAGGTCATGGTCAAGACGGCGGACGGCGCGTCGAGCGCGACCAAGGACCGGCTGGAGAAGGCCCTCGGCTCCAACCCGGCGATCAAGGTCCAGGACAAGCAGGACCTGTCGAACTCCATCGCCCAGGCGTTCACGCTGATCCTGAACATGGTCTACGGGCTGCTCGCGATGGCGGTGATCGTCGCGGTCCTCGGGGTCATCAACACCCTGGCCATGTCGGTGTTCGAACGCTCCCAGGAGATCGGCATGCTCCGCGCGATCGGCCTGGACCGCAAGGCGGTCAAGCGGATGGTCCGCCTGGAGTCCCTGGTCATCTCCCTGTTCGGCGGGGTGCTGGGCATCGGCCTGGGCGTGTTCTTCGGATGGGCGGCCGGTCAGCTGGTCGGCGCGAAGATGCCGACGTACGAGCTGGTGCTGCCGTGGGCCCGGATGGCGGTCTTCCTGCTGCTGGCCGGCACGGTCGGCGTCCTGGCGGCCCTGTGGCCGGCCCGGCGCGCGGCGAAGCTGAACGTGCTGGCGGCGATCAAGTCCGAGTAGCGATCGGCAGTCGGCGATCGGCAGTCGGCAGTCGGCAGTCGGCAGTCGGCAGTCGGCAGTCGGCGGCAGGTACGGCGAAGGGGCCCCACGCCCGCTGTGGGGCCCCTTTCGGGTGCGGTCAGTTCCAGGTGCGGGTGCGCAGCGGCAGCCCGGAGGCGCCCGTCTCCGGGGTCCGGACGGCCAGCACCTGGTTGACGCCGATCCGGTTGTGCTCGAAGCCGAGCGCGGAGGCGGCCATGTACAGCCGCCAGACGCGGGCCCGGCCGGGGGTGGTCAGCCGCACGGCCCGCGGCCATCCGGCCTCCAGGTTGGCCACCCACTGCCGCAGGGTGCGGGCGTAGTGCTCGCGGATCGACTCCACGTCCCGCACCTCGAACCCGGCCCGCTCCAGCTGCGTGACGGTGGTGCCGACCGGGGCGAGCTCGCCGTCCGGGAAGACGTAGGCGTCGATGAACTCGTCCAGGTCGTACGCCGACTCGTCGCGCTGCGGCCGCCGCGCGATCTGGTGGTTGAGGAGCCGCCCGCCGGGCCTCAGGAGCCCGTACAGCTCCCGCGCGTACTCCAGGTACCGGTCGGCGCCCACGTGCTCCGCCATGCCGATCGACGAGATCGCGTCGTACGGCCCGTCCCTGACGTCCCGGTAGTCCTGGACCCTGATCTCCACCCGGTCCGTCAGACCCTCGTCCGCGACCCGTTTACGGGCGTACGCGGCCTGCTCCTGGGAGAGGGTGACCCCGACGACGCTCACGCCGTGCTCCCGGGCCGCGTGGATCGCCAGGGAACCCCAGCCGCAGCCGACGTCGAGAAGCCGCTGTCCGGGGGTCAGGCCGAGCTTCGCGCAGACGAGTTCGAGCTTGTCGCGCTGGGCGCCCTCCAGGGTGGCCGCATCGTCGATGGTCCCCCAGTATGCGCACGAGTAGACCATCGACGGCCCGAGGACGAGCTCGTAGAAGTCGTTGCCCACGTCGTAGTGGTGGCTGATGGCCTGCCGGTCGGTGCGGCGGGTGTGCAGGTGCCGCCGTCTGCGGGTCTCCTCTCGGGGCGGGGCGGGCGGCAGGGGCGGCCCGGCGAGCTTCAGCAGCTCGCCCACGGCGGCCCGTACGGCGGGGTCGCGCAGGGCCTGGAGGACCGTACGGCCGCCCTCCCCGCGCTCCCAGATCAGGCCGGACAGCCCCGCGAGGGCGCTGTAGAGGTCGCCCTCGATGTCCAGGTCGCCGGCGACCCAGGCGCGGGCCATGCCCAGTTCCCCCGGCTTGAACAGCATGTGGCGAAGGGCCCGGCGGTTGCGCACGACGAGCGTCGGCGCGTCCGGCGGCCCGTCCTGTGATCCGTCCCAGGCCCGCAGGCGGACCGGGAGCGGGGCTCCCAGTACCTGCTCGGCAACTCTCCTCAGCCGCGACGCGGCGTCGGCCATGGCGCACACCTCCAAGACGTAGATCCCGGATGCCGGTTACCACGTAAACACCGTGAAGGCAGCAGCGCAGTCCCGCAAAGGAGTTACGACTGGGCAAAAAAGATGTACCGACCACACACCCTTCCGCGCCCCCCCCCGGCCCGGCCCGCCCCGGACCCGGGCCCGGGTCCGGAAACGACGAGGGACCTCCCGCACCACGGATGGCGGGAGGTCCCTCGGTCGGTTCGGTGGCCGGTGGCCGGGTTCAGGAAGCCTTGGCCTCGGTCTTGTCGGCCTTCGCCGCGGCGACCGGCGCCGGCTTGGCGGCCTCGTAGAACTCCTCGCGGGGATTCTCCATGGCACCCAGGGACACGACCTCGCGCTTGAGGAACATGCCGAGCGTCCAGTCGGCGAAGATACGGATCTTGCGGTTCCAGGTCGGCATGGCCAGACCGTGGTAGCCGCGGTGCATGTACCAGGCCAGACGGCCCTTGACCTTGATCTTCGTCTTGCCCAGGACGATCATCGCGACGCCCTTGTGCAGACCCAGACCGGCGACCGCGCCCTTGTTGGCGTGGCTGTACTCCTTCTGCGGGAAGCCCCGCATGCCGGAGACCACGTTGTCGCCGAGGACCTTGGCCTGCCGGAGCGCGTGCTGCGCGTTCGGCGGGCACCAGGCGTTCTCGACGCCGGCCTTGCGGGCGGCGACGTCCGGCACCTGGGCGTTGTCGCCCGCGGCCCAGATGTAGTCGGTGCCCTGGACCTGGAGGGTCGGGGCGGTGTCCACGTGGCCGCGCGGGCCGAGCGGGAGACCGAAGCGGGCCAGCGCCGGGTTCGGCTTGACGCCGGCGGTCCACACGATCGTGTCGGAGTCGACCTCCAGGCCGTTCTTCAGCACGACGTGACCGCCCACGCAGGAGTCCATCGAGGTGGAGAGGTAGATCTCCACACCGCGGCTCTCCAGGTGCTCCTTGCCGTACACGCCGAGCTTGGGGCCGACCTCGGGAAGGATCTTGTCGGCGGCGTCGACGAGGATGAAGCGCATGTCCTCACGGGACACGTTCTTGTAGTACTTGGCCGCGTCGCGGGCCATGTCCTCGACCTCGCCGATGGTCTCCGCACCCGCGAAGCCACCGCCGACGAAGACGAAGGTGAGCGCCTTGCGGCGGATCTCCTCGTCGGTCGTGGAGTCGGCCTTGTCGAGCTGCTCCAGGACGTGGTTGCGCAGCCCGATGGACTCCTCGATGCCCTTCATGCCGATGCCCTGCTCGGCGAGGCCGGGGATCGGGAAGGTGCGGGAGACCGCGCCGAGCGCGATCACCAGGTAGTCGAAGGGCAGCTCGTACGACTCGCCGACGAGCGGCGCGATCGTGGCGACCTTGCGGTCCTGGTCGATGGTGGTGACCCGGCCGGTGAGGACCTCCGCCTTCGGCAGCACGCGTCGCAGCGGGACGACGACATGCCGAGGGGAGATGCTGCCGGCGGCGGCTTCGGGGAGGAAGGGCTGGTAGGTCATGTACGACCGGGGGTCGACGACCGTGACGGTCGCCTCGCCGTAGCGCATCTTCTTGAGGATGCGCCGAGCTGCGTACAGGCCTACGTACCCACCGCCTACTACGAGGATCCTGGGACGCTCCGTGGTGCTCATGGCATCGAGTATCCACCCGCCCCAGGGGGGCCGCTCGTGCGCCCCTTCACAAGCTTCCACAGGGCCCGTGCTACACTCCGCCGCTCACGTGACGCAGGTCATGGTCACCGACGGGAACCCGCTTCCGATACGACCCGTTGTCAATGCCGCGTGAGCTGCTGCTCCAGGCTTCCGGGGGTACCGCCAGGACCCCCGTGTCACCCTCGTGCGCACCTCCCGGAACACCCTCCCGACGCTCTCCTGAGCATGCGCTCGGGCCCGTTGAGCCCCCGAACGGCCCAAGATCCCGCGCCGGACCCCTCACCTGCGTCGAATTCCTTGTGAAGAACTTCACGAAGTTTCCCGGCGGGGTGTCGTGGCACGGCGTGTCACTGCCCGAAAACCCGCTCATCCGTGGACCTGAGCTGCTCAGCAGAGGGCGTCGAACAGGCTCGGGCGGGGGCCCTGAACAGGCTCGGGCGAGGAGTCCTGAACGGGCTCAGGCGATGGACCAGGCGATGCCGTCGAGGATGTCGTGCTCGCTCACCACGACCTCGGTCGCGCCCACCCGCTCCATGATCGACCGGAGCACGAGGGCACCGGCCCCGATGACGTCCACGCGCCCGGGGTGCATGGAGGGCACCGCCGCCCGCTCGGCGTGCGTCGAGCGCAGCAGCCACTCGGTGATCTCCCGGACCCGGGCGTAGGGGATGCGGGAGTGGTGGATGGCGGCGGAGTCGTACTCCGGCAGGTCCTGGTGGATGGCGGAGAGGGTGGTGACGGACCCGGCGAGACCGACCAGGGTGTGCGCCTCGCGCAGCGGCACGGTCTCCTCGGCGAGGTCGAGGGCGCGTTCGATGTCGGCCCGCATGGAGGCGGTCTCGGCCTCGGTGGGCGGGTCGCTGACGTGTCCCTCGTGCACCAGGTGCCGCTCGGTCATCCGCACGCAGCCGACATCCACGGACCGGGCGGCCCGCACGTGCTCGTCCCCGACGACGAACTCGGTCGAACCGCCGCCGATGTCCACGACGAGAAACGGCTTGGCGAGGTCGTCACGGCCGCTCAGCTCCCTGGTGGCACCGGTGAAGGAGAACTCCGCCTCCTGGTCACCGCTGATGACCTCGGGCTCGACGCCGAGGATGTCTAGCACCCCGCGCACGAACTCGTCCCGGTTCTCGGCGTCACGGGACGCGGAGGTGGCAACGAACCGCAGCCGCTCCGCCCCGTACTCCTTGATGACCGCCGCGTACTCCCGGCAGGCCGCGAAGGTCCGCTGCAGCGCCTCCGGCGCCAGCCGCCCGGTGCGGTCCACCCCCTGCCCGAGCCGCACGATCACCATCCGCCGGTCCAGATCGACGAGTTCCCCGGTCTCCGGGTCCGCGTCGGCGACGAGCAGCCGGATGGAGTTGGTACCGCAATCGATGGCGGCGACGCGGGTCATGGCGGTGGGTTCCTTGTCTGTTGGTGACTTCTCGGCCGGCCGAGCCGGGACGACGGCGGCAACCGGGCAATCTACCGACCCGACGGCTCCGACCAACTCGACCGGACCGGAACAGCACCTTCACCTGCCCGCCCGACCGAGCCAGGCCGACGCCCAAGCGACCGACCGAGACGGATCGATGTCCGCCCGACCGCCCGAGCCAGGCCGACGCCCGACCGACCGAGCCGGATCGACACCCGCCCGACCGACCGAGCCGGATCGATGTCCGCTCACCTGGTCGAGTCGGGTCGGTACCCATTCAACCGACCGAGTCGGGTGGTGGGTGGGCGAGGGTTTCGGGGGGCCAGGGGGCGGAGCCCCCTGGGGGTGCGTCACTCGCCGGTGACCACACACGCCCCCTTGGCCCACCACTGCGGCAGCATGGCGATCGCCTCGTCGCCGAGGGGGTTCACACCCGGCCCCGCCGCCAGCGAGTGGGCCACCAGCACATGCAGGCACTTCACCCGGTCCGGCATCCCGCCCGCGCTCGGAAAGCC
Source organism: Streptomyces fuscichromogenes (assembly GCF_014645815.1). Classification (GTDB taxonomy): domain Bacteria; phylum Actinomycetota; class Actinomycetes; order Streptomycetales; family Streptomycetaceae; genus Streptomyces; species Streptomyces fuscichromogenes. The sequence continues at coordinate 104,516 of NZ_BMML01000026.1, forward strand.
CGTCAGCTCCTCGATCTCGTCCCGGCGCCGGATGTAGTCCTCGTGCGCGGCCCGGTACGCCGCCGCCAGTTCCGGATCGCTCTCCAGCCTGGCGGTCATCTCCTTCATCACGCCGTTGGCCTCAAGGGTGCCGATGGCGGACGCGGCCTTGGGGCACGTCAGGTAGTACAGCGTCGGGAACGGGGTCCCGTCCGGCAGCCGCGGCGCGGTCTCCACGACGTCCGGCTGCCCGCACGGGCACCGGTGCGCGATCGCCCGCAGTCCGCGCGGCGGCCGCCCGAGCTGCTGCTTGAAGGCCTCGACGTCCGCGTCGGTGGGCTCGGTACGCGGGGTGGAAGGAGGAGCCGTTTCCATGACTGTGTTCTGTGTGGCTTTCTGTCGGTTCACTGGTCGGACGCGTCGGACTTGTCGACGCCGTCCCAGACGTTCGCGTACCAGGGCCGGTCGGCCGCCCCGAGGTAGGCGTGCGCCTGCTTGGCGGTACCGGGGTCGATCACGATGTACCCGGTCTCCCCCGGCATCACGTAGTGCAGCCGCTGCCGGATCTGCTGCTCGGCGTAGGAGTCGTCCTGCCACCGCGCCTTGAGGTCCCGCAGCTGCCCGACCCGCTGCAGGGCCTGCTGCTGCTGGCGCTCCAGGTCGGAGATCTCGGCGCGCTGGGAGACGTACTGCCGCATCGGGTAGGCGAGCGCGACGATCATCGTGCAGAGCACGATCGCCAGCAGCGCGGCGCGGCCGGTGAGCCGGGAGCGGCGGGCCTGGCGCCGGGTCTGGGAGCGGTAGACCCGGGCCGCCGTCTGCTCGCCGAGCAGCTTGAGCCTGGTCGCGGTGGAGAACCGGTCCCGGTCCTTCACGGCCATGTCCCCGCCTCCCTGGTCACCCTGGTCACCCTGATACGTGCGTACGTCCCCGGACACGGTACGGGACCGGGTACGGGGACGTACGTACGACTGGCTGCGGCTTGGCTCCGTAAGGGTCAGCCCTTGAAACGCGGGAACGCGGAGCGGCCGGCGTACACCGCCGCGTCGTCGAGGATCTCCTCGATGCGCAGCAGCTGGTTGTACTTGGCGACGCGCTCGGAGCGGGCCGGGGCGCCGGTCTTGATCTGGCCGCAGTTGGTGGCGACGGCGAGGTCGGCGATGGTGACGTCCTCGGTCTCGCCGGAGCGGTGCGACATCATGCACTTGAAGCCGTTGCGCTGGGCGAGCTCGACGGCGTCCAGGGTCTCGGTGAGCGAACCGATCTGGTTCACCTTGACCAGCAGGGCGTTGGCGGTGCCCTCCTCGATGCCGCGGGCCAGGCGCTCCGGGTTGGTGACGAACAGGTCGTCGCCGACGATCTGCACCTTGTCGCCGAGCTTGTCGGTGAGGACCTTCCAGCCGGCCCAGTCGTCCTCGAACAGCGGGTCCTCGATGGAGACCAGCGGATACGCGGCGACGAGCTCCTCGTAGTACTCGGTCATCTCGGCGGCCGAGCGGGACTTGCCCTCGAACTCGTACTTGCCGTCCTTGTAGAACTCGGACGCGGCGACGTCGAGCGCGAGCGCGATCTGCTCGCCCGGGACGTAACCGGCCTGCTTGATCGCCTCGAGGATGAGGTCGAGGGCGGCGCGGTTGGACTCCAGGTTCGGCGCGAAGCCGCCCTCGTCGCCGAGGCCGGTGGCCAGGCCCTTCGACTTCAGGACCTTCTTGAGGGTGTGGTAGACCTCGGCACCCCAGCGCAGCGCCTCGGAGAAGGACTCCGCGCCGATCGGGGCGATCATGAACTCCTGGATGTCGACGTTGGAGTCCGCGTGCGAACCGCCGTTGAGGATGTTCATCATCGGCACCGGCAGCAGGTGCGCGTTCGGGCCGCCCAGGTAGCGGAAGAGCGGGAGGTCGGACGCCTCGGAGGCGGCGTGCGCGACGGCGAGGGAGACGCCGAGGATGGCGTTGGCGCCGAGCGAGCCCTTGTTGTCGGTGGCGTCCAGGTCGAACATGGCCTGGTCGATCAGGCGCTGCTCGGTGGCGTCGTAGCCGACGAGCTCCGGGCCGATCTGCTCGATGACGGCGAGGACGGCCTTCTCGACACCCTTGCCCAGGTAGCGGTTGGGGTCGCCGTCACGGAGCTCGATGGCCTCGAAGGCACCGGTGGAGGCGCCGGACGGGACGGCGGCACGACCCGTGCTGCCGTCGTCGAGGCCGACCTCGACCTCGACCGTGGGGTTGCCTCGGGAGTCCAGGATTTCCCGGGCTACGACGACGTCGATGGACGGCACGAGCATCTCCTTCTTGGGATGTGACGCTGGTTGTGCGGGGCGCACGCGGGCCTCGTCGGCCCTTGCTCAGCCTTGCGACTAGAGCCTAACCGTCCCGGGCCCGTCGGCCGGCACGACCGACCGGCCCGTGGACACACAGACGGTACTCATTGTTCACGCGCGGAACAAAGGGGGTCCCGATGAAGAACGGGAGAAGAGCGGGTCAAGAAGGGGGCCGCGACACCGCAAAGAGAAACCCCGCCCCGGTGCGTACGGGGGAAAACGCACCGGAGCGGGGGCCCGTGGGGGACGGGGGGTGACCCTCACGTGGTCTCCACTATGAGGACCACGGTTGTGTGGGAGCTGTGGTTCAGCTGGGCGCCGCTTAGTACTTACGGCGACCGCGCGGCGTACTACTTCAAGTGCAGCTGCTGGCCCGGGTAGATGAAGTCGGCGTCGTCGACGATGTCCTTGTTCAGCTTGAACAGCGCCTGCCAGCCGCCCTTGACCTTGTGCTTCTCGGCGATCGAGCTGAGGGTGTCGCCCTTGACGACCTTGTACTCGCCGTCGCCCTTCTTGACCTTCTTGCCGGTCGGGGTGGTGACGGTCTTCTTGGCGGCCGGGCGCTCGGCGGAGCGGGAGGCGGCCTGGGTGTCCGTCGAGCGGGTGCTGGTGCCGGTGCCGCTCGACGAGGTGCCGGCGCTGCCGGTGTAGGCGGCGCCGGACAGGCCCGTGCCGCAGACCGGCCAGGCGCCCTTGCCCTGCGCGCCGAGGACCTTCTCGGCGATCGTGATCTGCTGCGCCTTGGTGGCCTGGTTGGCCTGCGCGGCGTACTGCGTGCCGCCGTACGCGGCCCAGGTGGAGGCGGAGAACTGGAGACCGCCGTAGTAGCCGTTGCCGGTGTTGATGGCCCAGTTGCCGCCGGACTCGCACTGGGCGACGGCGTCCCACTCGGAGGCGGTGGCGGCGGAAGCGCTGCCGGCCGCCATCAGCGGAGCGGCGACGGCGACGCCGGTGACACCGGCGACAGCGATGGCGCGGACGGCCTTGGACGGACGACGGTGCTTGCCCTTGCCGGAGAACAGCATGGATCGATCCCCTCACCGACGCCTGCGAGGTGAGCTGTCGGGTTCGGGCCGGTTGAGTTGCCCGGCCGCGCACCGTGTGTCGGTGCGCGGCTTCACCCCGAGCCGGATCGGCGGTCTCGACCACCGGTCCCGGCACTTACCTTGGGTCCCCCGCTCCTGCCTACGGCGCATGACGCGACGACTGTTCCCGGACGGCCGCTGGCAGGACTCGGCGTTGCGACGGCCGGGGCTCGTGGTGACGAGCGGCCTTGACCGTAAACAGGCGATCAGGTGAATTTCAAAGATGATCAGGGCTTCTGAGACTCATCCCACACTTTCACCAAAACGGACATTTAATTCCCAAGCGGGGCAGTCGAGTACGCCAACTCCCGCCGCCTTTCGTCCGTTTAGCTACCGAGTTTCAGGGTCTGACCGGCGGTGATGTCGTTCGGGTCGGCGCCGATGTCCGCCTTGTTCGCGGCATAGAGCGCGCGCCATCCGCCGTCGAGGTCAAGGGAGTCGGCGATCGAGGCGAGGGTGTCGCCGACGCGGACGGTATAGGTGCCGCTGTCGGGGGAGGCGTGCCGGCCGGAGGCGGTGGCGCCCTGACTCTTCGTCTCGTTCTCGTTCGCCGAGCCACCGCGGTGCTTGCCGCCACCGCTGACGGCCCCCGTGTCGACGAGGCTCCAAGAACCTTCGGTCTGCCCGGAATTGTCCGAGTCGTCAGCCTTGGGGACGACGGGACTCTCGCTCGCCTTCGAGGCACCCGAGCCGGAGTCGGAGCCGGACGATTCCGACTTGTCCGTCTTGGTGGATTTGCTGGGGGTGTCCGTCTTGGAGTCGTCGGTCGCGCTCGGCGAGGGAGTCGCGGAATCGCTCCCGGAGTCCGAGGCGGATCCGGAGTCGGAGTCGGAGGAGGACGACGACGAGTCCGACAGCCCGGAGGACGAGTCCGAGGAGTCGGCGGAACCGGACGAGTCGCCCGAGTCACCGAGGCCCGTGTCGACGTTCACCGAGGCGTCGTCGGACGACAGCCCGGCGAGCAGCGCGCAGGTCCGCCAGGGCTTGGTGCCCTGGTCGGCGAGTATCTTCTCGGCGACCGCGATCTGCTGCGAACGGCTCGCCTGGTCGGGCGTACCGGCGTAGTCCAGCCCCCCGTACTTGCTCCAGTCGTCCAGGGACATCTGGAGGCCGCCGTAGTAGCCGGTGCCGTTGTCGGCGCTCCAGGAGCCGCCGCTCTCGCACTCGGCCACCTGGTCCCAGGTGGAGCCGTCGGCCGCGTGGGCACTCACCGCGCCGAGGAGCGGGATGGCGATGGCGGAGCCGGTCACCCCGGCCGCGACGAGAAGAGCCGGAGCCTGGCGGGGGCGACGGTGACGACCGTTCCCGGAGAGCATGCGGAAACCTTTCGAGCGACAGCGATGACCGGCGCGGCGGGTCCCGCAGGGGCGCCGCGCTGATGGGTGAACGTATCGGCAGACGATCACTTGTCACAAGTTAATGCCGCGCAGATCACGTGAAGATCACAGACTTGAGTGATTCTCACGTTCTGCTCAGCCCTCCAGTGACGCCCACGAGGACCTCGAAGGACGGGACGAACGGTTCGCGCCGGATCGGCACACTGTCCCCGAGAAGGTTCAGATGGTTCACGAGGACTGGCCAGAAGCCCTTCTTGAACCATGTGTTCTGCCTGTCCTTGGCAAGTGCCCACGGCCCGTACCGCGCGGGCAGTTCGGCCCACAGGCACCCGGTGCGCAGTCTGCAGAGAATTCCGTTCACCTGAGTCCGGACGTCCACCGTCCCACGCGCGAACTGCCGGCGTTGAAAGTGAGTGGTCGTCAGCTCCTCCACGGCGGGCCACACCGACTCGGTCACTTCCGCCGGAACCGGTGTCCCGGTCCGCACGTGCCACTCGGTCACCTTGCATGAGACCCCGGATCGCTTCCGCACCTCTCCCAACGGCCTCACCGTGATGTCCAGAAGGTGGATGACTTCACTCATCCGGTCCGCCGCCAAGCCCTGCAACAGCCCCGCTCTGGCCATCAGAACGAGATCCGAGACAGCCGTGGCGGCTCGATGGGCCTTCTCCTGCTCGGCAAGCACCTCCCTCCCCATGGCGAGCTGCGCCATGGCATCCCGCACGTCCTCCGCGAGCTGCCGCAGGGCCGCTTCCTTCACCGTCTGGTCGAGGTCACGGATACGTGCCAGTTCGACTGTGGCACGGGCAACGGCCGCCTCCCTCTCCCTGAGCGAGTTCTCGAAGGCGGTCACTCGCTCACGCTGCTTACCCATGTCCCCGGGGGTAGGCGTTCGGCCTGTGCCAGGACACCCCGGCAGGCCACTCCGGGCCGGACAGGATCCTCACGACCTCCTTCCGGACAGCCGCCTCGGCGTCGTCGGCGGTCAGACAGGGGTCAGCGCAACCCGTCTCCTTCGCTCTGCCGTTGTTGCCGCCACCGCACCGGTAGTACCGGGCTCCCTGAGAGTTGTGGTAGCTGCCGACATAGCCATGTCCGCACATGCCGCGGATGCGGCCGGTCAGCGGGTAGTGCTCTGCGGCCGCATGCGAGGAGTGGCCCAGCTCCCCGAGGGCCTTCGCGAGGGCTTTCGCCCGCTCTTCGGAAAGGATGCGGGGAACCGGGATGGTCACGCTGTCCCCGCGCAGCGGGACCCCCTCCTCATCCAGCCTGGTGCCTTTCTTCCCTCCTCTGGCCGGGTTGCGAAAGACGACCTCCCCATCGAAAAGCGCGGAACTCTTGAGGCGCCGGTGAACATTGGAAGCAGTCCACGGCCGACCGCTGCGTGAGAGACAGCCGTGTGCGTTGAGTTCCCGGGCCGTCTCGGACACGTTCTTCTTCTCGTCCACGATGAGACTCACCGCCTTGAGGACAACGCGGGCCTCGGCCTCGGCGATGACAAGCCTTGACCCATGCCTGCCGGTCTTCTCGATGGCGTACCCCCACGGTGGCGGTCCCCCTGGCCAACCCCCTTCGAGAGCAGCTCGCTGGCGCCCGCTCTGAGTCCGCTCGCGGAAAAGGTTCCGCTCGGCTTCGGCCATCAGGGCATGAAACTGCAATTGCCGTCGACCGGAATCCGTAGTGGTATCGATGTCCTGGGTGACCGAGACGAAGCTGACGCCGAGGTCTTCCATGGCCCAGATCCAGGTCCAGAACACAGCACCAGTACGTCCGATGCGGTCGAACTTGTGGACCACGATCACATCGATGAGGCCCTGGCGAGCGGCCTCTTCCAACCGCAGCATGGCAGGGCGCTCGATGATCGCCCCCGAAACTCCCACGTCCCTGAAGATCAGTCCAGGGGAGAGAACCCACCCGGGCCGACCGCTGACATAGGCGCATCCCGCCCGCTCCTGAAGATCGAGTCCGTATCCCTGCGTCTGCTCCTGCGTCGAGACCCGCAACATCAAAGCTGCTCGAACAGTACGAACCGGTTCCGGCCCACGATTGACCGCGGACTCGGACACAGCTGTAGCGTTGACCACGTCAGCCCCTTCACGGCTGGCAAGGTCCCGGAGCCCTGGCCGGCTCTGGGACCTCTTGCGTTGTCGGGAATTTAACGCGCGGCAGCACATAGCGTCGGGAAATAGATGAAACTCCCTCGTGAGGGTCTTTTCCTCCACATATCAGGCCCAGGAACGGTGCTTCTGTGGCAGGGCACCCGCCGGTCGACTCCCGCTACGGTTTTCCCTGTGAACGTCCCGAACACCGCCCCCGAACTCTTCACCTGGGAGTTCGCAGCCGATCCGTACCCCGCCTACGCCTGGCTGCGCGAGCACTCCCCGGTCCACTGGACAAAGCTCCCCAGTGGGGTGGAGGCCTGGTTGGTGACCCGCTACGCCGACGCACGTCAGGCTCTCGCCGACGGGCGGCTTTCGAAGAACCCCGACCATCACGCCGAGGAAGCGCACGGCAAGAGCAGGACCGGCATTCCCGGTGAGCGCAGCGCTAACCTCATGACGCATCTACTCAATATCGACCCACCGGACCACACCCGGCTGCGGCGCCTCGTTTCCCAGGCGTTCACCCCCCGCCGTGTGGCGCAATTCGCGCCACGCGTACAGGAGTTGACGGACGATCTCATCGACCGGTTCGCACCACAGGGCAAGGCCGACCTCATCCACGACTTCGCCTTCCCCCTGCCCATCTATGCGATCTGCGACCTGCTCGGCGTCCCATCCGAGGATCAGGACAAGTTCCGCGAATGGGCAGGGATGATGATCCGGCACGGAGGAGGCCCGCGCGGCGGCGTCGCTCGTTCCGTCAAGAAGATCCGCGCCTACCTCGCCGAACTCATCCACCGCAAACGCAGCGACCTCGGCGAGGACCTGATCTCAGGACTCATCCGCGCCTCCGACCAGGGCGAACACCTCACCGAGAACGAAGCCGCCGCGATGTGCTTCGTACTTCTGTTCGCGGGCTTCGAGACCACCATCAATCTCATCGGCAACGGCATGTACGCGCTTCTGCGCAATCCCGCGCAGCGGGACCGACTCCAGAAGTCGATCGAGCGCGGTGACACCGGACTGCTCGACACCGGGGTCGAAGAGCTGCTCCGCTACGACGGACCGGTAGAGCTGGCCACCTGGCGCTTCGCCACCGAATCCCTCACCATCGGCGGGCAGCGTATTGCCACCGGTGACCCCGTACTCGTCGTCCTTGCCGCCGCAGACCGCGACCCCGCGCGATTCTCGGAACCCGACACACTCGACCTCGCCCGCGGAGACAACCAGCACCTCGGATACGGCCACGGCATCCACTACTGTCTCGGCGCGCCGTTGGCCCGTCTCGAAGGCCGTACAGCCCTGAAGACGCTGCTGCACCGCCTCCCCGACCTCCGGCTCGCAGCAGACCCCGCCGACCTGCGCTGGCGGGGTGGGCTCATCATGCGCGGGCTGCGCGAGCTCCCCGTGCAGTTCACCGCCCTCTGATCAGAGTCGCTCTTCCACTGCCCTGATCGCGTCCCGGTAGGCCCGCGCCGCCGCCCGTAGGGCCGACTCCGGGTCGACGCCCTCCGCCTCGGCGCGGGCGGCCAGGGCGAGCAGTTCGTAGCCGATGCCCTGCGCCTGCGGCAGCGGTACCTCCAGCCCCGCCGTCCGCACCCGGGAGGCCAGCTTCGCCGCCAGGGCGAGACCCGGCTGGGCGAGCGGTATCCCGTCGGTCACCGACGCGCGCCGCTTCTCCACCGCCTTCGTGCGCAGCCAGTGCTCCTTGACCTCCTCCGGGGTCGACGCGGTCTCCTCGCCGAAGACATGCGGGTGGCGGTGGATGAGCTTGGTGACGATGCCTCCCGCCACGTCGTCGATCGAGAAGGGGGCGTCCGGGTCCTCCTGGGCGATCCGCGCGTGGAAGACGACCTGGAGGAGCACGTCGCCCAGTTCCTCGCGCAGTTCGTCGCGGTCGCCGTCCTCGATGGCCTCGACGAGTTCGTACGCCTCCTCGATGCCGTACTTCGCGAGGCCCTGGTGGGTCTGCCGGGACGACCAGGGGCACTCCAGCCGGATCCGGTCCATGACCTGGACGAGGTCGAGGAGACGGGCGCCGGGCAGGTCGTAGGAGGCGGGGAGCAGTTCCAGCTCGGGCATCCGGACGCGGCCGGAGCCGGCCAGGCGGGCCAGGCCGTCCGTGAGGGCGGGTTCGCCGTCGCCGGTCGCCACGACCACCACCGTCCGGCCGCCGGCGCAGGCGTCGACCAGCTCCTGGGCGGTGGGGGCGGCCTCGTCCACGGCTGTCCCGGCCTCCCGCAGATACGGCAGCTGCGGATGCGCGCCATCCGCGCACAGCACGCGGTCCGCCGCCCGCAGCGCCTGCCAGGCGGGCCAGGACAGCAGGCCCGGGGCGACCCGGTGGCTGGTGGTGAGCAGGACGACGCGGCCGGTGTCGGACGACGGAGTGGTGGGTTCGGGCCTGGTGGTGTTCACGCTCCGAACGTAACGCACCGCCGCCGTCGGCTTCGCGGTCTGTCCACAGGGCAGGGACGATCAAGTGATCGTATGACCGCTCACGGCACCTCGCGACGAATCCTGGCGGCTCGCGACGGCTCGTGGCGCCTCGCGACGGCTCGCCCTGCCCTCGGCCGGGCTACGCCGACACCTGCGTCCCCGCCGCCGTGACCTCCCGTACCCATGGCGTCTTGGCGTCCACGCGGCTGCTCTTCTGGACGTCCCAGGAGCCGTAGCGGGGGTTGAGGTCGACGTGGAGTTCCTCGGAGGCGCTGGAGAGGGCCTTCCAGAAGGCGGGCTGCGAGGGGTCGGTGCCGAGTGCCTGGGCGAGCTTCTTGGCCTCCACCTGGAAGCGGAGGTTGTCGTCGAGGCGGTCGGGGGCGATGCCGTACTTCTGCAGCCAGGTGGTCTGGAGCGCCTGGGAGCCGCCGGCCTGCTGTTCGAGGACGGAGCGCTCCTGCTCGACCTCTTTGCGGTTGACAGTGACGCCCGCGTCCTGGGCGGCCCGGTGCAGCACCCGGTCGAGGACCATGTTGTACAGGGTGTCCCGGGTGAGGCTGCTGGTGGCGGCGAGGACCTGCTGGTACTGCGTCGTGTCCGGAACCGCGGCGCGCTGGGCCCGGCGCACCTCGTTCACGCGGTTCTCCAGCTGCGAGACGGTGATCCGCTGGCCGCCCACGACGGCCGCCGCGCCCGGATGCGCGTCGCTTCCGCAAGCGGTGAGGAAGGGGGCCGCGGCGGCGATCGCGGCGGACAGGACGAGCGCGGTGCGACGGCGGCGGTGCAAGGATGCCTCCCGAGGAGATTGTGCGACGGTGCACAAAGTCTTGCGGTGATCGATGGTAGGCAGTGGGCAAGCTCTGGCCAACCCATTCGACCAACGATTCACACGCGTATCCGGCACCGCCGCACCACCCTCCGCAAGGGTTTGCGGTACGAACCCCGTACCGAGCCCGCTCAGCCCGTGATCGCCACCGGGGCGTCCCAGGCGTCGCGGTCCACGGTGATCGTGATACCGCCGCGCGTCTCCTTGCTGTTCACCATGTACTGGTGGGCCCGGCTGTGCCCGGTGAACTGGGTCGAGCCGAACGGCCAGTCCGTGGTCGTGGTGTTCTTCTTGTCCCACAGCGCGTACCAGAGGTTGCCCGGCAGGTCCGTCTTGTCCGTGGCGTTCGCGATCGCCTTGGCGCTGGAGCTGGTGAAGCCGTAGTAGCCCGCGCGGTACGTCTTCACGCGCAGTTCCTTGTCGAAGGCGCGGACATACGTCAGCACGGCGTTGTTGCACGCCGTGTTCGTCGTGTCGTACGCCTCCATGTCGAGGTAGATCGGGCTGCCCGCCTTCATGCCGAGGGCGGCGGCCTTGGACACGGCGTCGTCCGCCTCGGACTTGCCGACGGAGGCGGCGGTGGCCGCGCTGATCTTCACGGAGCCGCCGGATCCGCAGGACGGCTGGGAGCCGACGTACAGCGGGATGAGCTTCCAGCCGGCCGCCGAGACGGATGTGACCCAGGAGGCGGTGAGGTTGGGCTGGTTGCAGCCGCGGTTCTTGCCGCCGATGTAGACGGCGGCGGCGCCGTAGAAGCCGGTGTTCCAGGCCTTCATCGCGGCCAGGGAGGGCGCGGTGCAGGTGTCGAACGCCCGGCCGGTGAACGTCTTCTGGGCGGGCCAGGTGGTGGCCGCCATCGAGGTCTGCGCGGCGATCCCGGCCCCGGCGACGACGGCGGCACCCGCGACGCCCCAGGTGATGTATCTACGCTTCTTCGACTGCCGATGACCGGACATGCCCGAACCCCACCCCTGTGTCTCTGCTGTGCGGCAAGTTGTGCGAAAAGTAGGTGCAGTATGCACGGCGCGGAAGCTAGCCGCGCACCTGCCCCAGCCACTGCAACGTGCGCCTGACCTCCGCCGCCATCGGGTGGCCGGGTCCGTGCAGCCGCTCCACGTCCATCAGCAGCCGGGCGAGCGTGTCGTGCGCGGCCGGCCGGTCGCCGAGCGCGAGCAGCAGATGCCCGATCCGGCGGCGTACGTCGTGCGCGAGCTGCGGGTCGCCGGCCACGTACTGGTTCTCGTAGTACGGCAGCAGCGCACGGTACTCGGCGAGCGCCGCCGCCGGTTCGCCGAGCTGTTCCAGGCACTGGGCGGTCTCGTAGCGGAAACGCAGGACCTGCGGGTCGGCCTGGCCCGCCTCGGCGGCGCGTTCCTCGGCGAGCCGGCGCAGTTCGGGCAGCGCGCGCCGGTACTGCCCGTCGTCCATCAGCGTGGCCGCGTACTGCTTGCGCAGGGTGCGTACGACCGTGGAACGCTCGCCGTGCCGGTCGGCGGCGACCGGCAGGATCGCGCCCAGGATGTCGACGGCCTGGGTGATGCGCCCCTCACCGAGCAGCCGCTTCACCTCGTCGACGGCGGCGGCGACATCGGGTTTGTCGGGTACGGCGGCGATCGGGGCGGCCGGCTGGGGCGCGGGCGTCCGCGCGCGGTCCGGCCAGGGAGCGTGCGGGCGCAGGAAGGGGCGGGTGGGGTCCAGGGGCGCCCCGGAGGGCGTCCCACGCGCGGGCAGGAGCGCCGACAGGTCCTCGTAGACCTCCTGCGCGGACGCCGGGCGGTGCTGCGGGTCCTTGGCGAGCAGGCGCAGCACGAGGCTCTCCAGCGGCTCCGGCACCTCGGCGCGGATCCGGCGCACGGGCACCGGCGGCTCGTACAGGTGCCGGTGCAGCACGCCGAGCGCCGTGGAACCCGCGAACGGCACCTCCCCGCTGAGCAGTTCGTGCAGCAGCACACCGAGCGCGTACAGGTCGGTGTACGGGCCGACCGCGCCGCCCATCGCCTGCTCGGGCGCCATGTAGGCGGGCGAGCCGATCGGGGAGCCGGTGTGGGTGAGGCGGGTGGTGTCGGTGTCCATGACGGAGGCCACGCCCAGGTCGAGGACGGTGACCGTGCCGTCCTGCTTCACCATCACGTTGCGCGGCTTGAGGTCGCGGTGGACGATCGGCACCGCGTGCACGGCGCTCAGCACGGCGCACAGCTGCGCGGCCACCGCCACCGCCCACTGCCACGGGTACGGGTCGTGCTCCGCGAGGTGGTCGGAGAGGTCGGCACCGTCCACGTACTGCATGACGAGGAAGAGCTCCTCGCCCTCGCTGCCCGCGTCGTGCACGGTGACCAGGCCGGGGTGGTCGACCTGTGCGGTCACCCGGCACTCCCGCAGGAACCGGCGGCGCAGCTCCTCCGCCTCCGCGCCGGCCACCTTGTCGGGGCGCAGCAGCTTCACCGCCACCCGCCGGTCGAGCCGCTGGTCGTACGCCGTCCACACCTGGCCCATGCCGCCCTGTCCGATGAGCGTGGACAGCTCGTAGCGGCCGGCGACGACACGTCCTGTCGCCACGGTCACCGTCCGCCCTCGTGGTGGCCGTCGTGGTGGCCGTCGTGCTTGCGCAGGTAGTCGCTGAGTTCGTCGAGCTCGGCGCGCACCTGGTCGATCCGGGCAGGTGCCGGACGCTGGGGCGGCGCGGGTATCGGAGGCTGCGCGAGCGGCGGCCGGGACATCGGGGGCACGGTGTGCGGGGGCGGGGTGTGCGGAGGCCGCGCGCCCAGGGGCGTCGTCCCCGTGACGTAGGGGGAGGCGGCGGGCGGGTAGCCGTACGCCTGCGCCCGGTACGCCTCGCGCCGCTGCTGGAAGTGGCGTACGTCGGCGACGAGGTAGTAGACGACGGTGGCCAGGAGCGTGCCGAACAGCAGGGTGATCCCCAGGTAGCCGCCGGCGGTGTGCACCTCGTCGCCGGGTTCGCTGCCCAGCAGCACGAGGCTGAGGACGTCGGCCGCCGCGACCGCCACCAGCAGGCCGAAGTCGACCGACCTGCGGGTCACCACGGCCAGCCGCAGCAGCATCGCCCATGCCAGGAAGCCGACGCTGAACACCCCGAGCACCACGAACACCACGCGCAACAGGACCAGTACCGCCTCGTGCGGCGGCCGCTGCACCGGCTGCGCATGGCCCTGGCCTTGCATGAGCGCTCCTGTGTTGCCTGAAGTTCCCCGGAAATGGGCGTACGGACCCGCCCGGCGCCGTCCGCCCGCGGACAACATCGGTCGTGCGATGGTCGCTTCGAGCATATGGCCCGGCACGGACAACCGGTCCGGGTTGTACCGAACCGTTGTCGGACCGACCGCGGGCACGCGCCGGGCGGCGATCGATCAAGGGGCAATAGGGGACCAAACGGAGACCGACCGGGGTCGGCCGGGGGTCGGCCGGGGGGCGGCGGGGGGGTTGGTCGGGGGTCGGCGGGGGGCGGCCGGGGATCAGTCGGGCGTGACGGTTCCGTCGGTGAGGCCGTCGTACATCCCACGGACAAGGTGCTCCCCGAGCCGGTTCGCGTGGCGCAGCGCCCGCTCGAACTCGTCCAGTGCGTGGAATCGCGCGCCGTAGCGCCGCTGTTCCGTCAGGGGAAGCCGGGGCAGCTGGAGCCGGCGCACGTCCAGCCGGGTCGCGGTGGAGGCATAGCTGCTGGCCTGCCGGTTGTTGGCGGTGCCCCGCAGGAACCCGGCCAGGAACCACGGGTCGATGGCCGTGCGGTCGGGGCGCAGGAGCACGAGGTTGCGCCCCAGGGCGGCGCCCGCCGTCGCACCGTCGACCACGCGCGCCACCGAGCCCCCGCCGAGCACCGGTACGACGACGTCGCCCGGCTCGGTGAGCACGGCCTCCTCGTCGCTCTCGGGAAGCGTGCCCGAGGGCGCCGCCGCGGCGAGGACGTCGTGGTCGGTGAGCACCGGCACGCGCACGTGGCCGCCGTTCCCGCCGGTGCGCAGCACCAGCGCGCCCGCGCGCGCGAGTTCGCCGACGGTGGTGAGCGGCCACCGCGCGGGCGGCGCCTGGCCGGCCGGCGGCGGGGTGAGGTCGACGGTCAGGCGCAGGGTGGCACCGAACCGTTCGCGGACCTCCGTGAGCTGTTCCGCGCCGTCGGCCACGGCGGCCGGTGGCAGATGGCGGGCGGGCGCGAGGTCCACGTCGTCGTCGAGGAGCTCGATGACCGGCACCGAACGCGCCAGCCCCGGCCGTTCCACCGGCTCTCCGGCACGCCCGAAGGCACGCCAGGCGTCCAGGACAGCGTCCCGTACCGCCGCCCAGTCCGGCCCGCCCCGCCCGTCCCCGGCGAACCTCCCGGTGTCCACGAGCAGCACCTCGGGCGTGGCCGGCGTCCGGTCGGGCCGGCGCAGCACCCACAGGTGCAGCGGGATGCTGTACGGCGGCGCCGCCCCGACCGGCAGCGCGACGAGCGCCCTGAGCGCACCCCGGCGCAGCAGGTCGGCACGGATCCGGCGCCCGGAACGGCGGGACGCGACGGCCGGCGGCATCAGCAGGACCGCGGTGCCGCCGTCGGCGAGCCGGGCCAGGGCGTGCTGCACCCAGGCCAGCTCCGACTCGGTGCGCGCGGGGAACCCGTACTCCCAGCGTGCGTCGTACGCCAGCTCGTCGTGGCCCCAGTTGCGCTCGTTGAACGGCGGGTGGCACAGCACCGCGTCGGCGCGCAACTCCGGGTAGGCGTCGGCGCGCAGGGTGTCGTCGGCCGCGCCGTGCACCCCGGCCCGGGAGTGCAGCGCGAGCCGCAGCCCGGTGAGCGCGGCGAGATCGGGGGCGCTGTCCTGGGCGTACAGCTCCTGTCCGGGGCGGACGTCCACGGCCCGCAGCAGGGCGCCGGTCCCGCAGGCCGGGTCCAGCACGGTGCGGGCGGGACCGGCCAGGTCGGCCATGAGACCGGCGAGGCCGGACGGGGTGAGCGTGTACTGCCGGGGGTTGGCGTCCAGGTGCCGGCCCAGCAGGAACTCGAAGGCCTGCCGGGCCCCGGCCTCGGCGGCCAGCTCGGCGGCGCCGCGCAGGAGCGGGACGGACGGGAGGAGTTGGGGGCCGGTGGGGGTGCGGACGGCCGGGGTGGTGGAAGCGGCGGGGGCGGGGGGCGCAGGGGCCGGGGAGGCGGAGGCCCGGGTGGCGGGGGCCGGGGTGGCGGGGGCCGGGGTGGCGGTCGCGCCGGGTGTCGTCGGTGGGGTGTTCACAGGGCGGGCGGTCGCCGCGGTGTTCACACCCGCTGCGCCGCCGGGCCTGTTCACAGCCTCGGTGGCGGCCACGGTCCGGCCGCTGTGAACCGTGCGCTCAGCCGGCCCGCCGAGGCGCGCGGTCAGCACCGGTTCCAGCGCGCCCGGCAGCATCGCGGCCAGGCGCTCGTCCGAGCCGGCGCTCACGTCGAGCCAGACGGTGGGGCGTTCGTGGATCAGCAGCAGCGCGCAGCCGGCGTGCACCAGCGCCGTCAGCGCGCCCTCGGGGTGTCCGACGAGTTGCTGCCAGACCCGCTCGCGCAGCGGGACCTCGGCGAGTTTGCCCTGCTTGCGCAGCCAGGACTCGACCTCGGCGAGCGCGAAGGACGGACTGGTCTCGGTGCCGCCGACCGGCCTGGGGAAGTCGGCGTGCCGGCGGCGCCAGTTGCTGACGGCGGCGCGGCCCACTCCGGCGAGCCGGGCGATACCGGCCGCGGTCACCTCCGTGGCGTTGTCCTGCACGCGGCCTCGCTCCCCTCGTCCCAGGTATCCCGGTGGCCATCTGTGCACCGAGCATACCGACGTACACAAGATCTACCCCTTCACGAGCGTGCACACCGCGCATCGCGCGATCCGTGTTGACTCGGTTCACAGGCTCTGTTGTTATTGACCCACCACTCCAACTCACCCGAGAAGGACTCCTGATGCGTCTCCCGTCCCGTGCCATGATGCTGATGGCCGTCGCGGCCCTCCCGCTGGCCCTGACCGCCTGCTCCTCCGGATCCACCGGCGCCACCGCCGACTCCGGTACCGGCGCGAGCGCCCGGCCGGCCAAGGCGAAGGATCCGAACTCCGGTCTGGTCACGGGTACGCAGTTGAAGAAGGTGCTGGCGCCCGCCTCGGCCTTCCCGTCCGGGCTCACCCTCGAGTCCGACGGTTCCGCGGACAGCGGCGGCGAGTTCCTCTCCCCGGCCGGCCGGAAGGCGGGCAAGCCGGACTGCACCCGGCTGGAGACCACGTCCTGGATCCAGGTCTCCGGCTACAAGGGCGGGGTGTCGTTCGCGCAGAACGGCTACGCGAACAAGACCGAGGAAGTGGACCAGGAGACAGACGCCTTCCAGGGCACCACGGCGACCGACGTGATGAAGGCGCTGCGGACCGTGGCCGCCGAGTGCGCCACGTTCACGGACACCGACGCGCACGCCAAGGTGAAGCTCACCGGCACGTCCACGGCCGGACTCGGCGACGAGGCCTACACGATGACGCTGACGAGCGGCTCCTGGGAGAACGGCACCACGCTGATCGCGGCCCGTTCCGGCGGCTCCGTGGTCACCGTGCTGTCCACGGCGGGCAGCGACGACGGGGCCGCGTCCGCGAGGAAGGTGACGACGACGATCCTGTCGGCACTGAAGAAGTAGCCCAAGCGGCAGCCGAAGCAGCAGCCGAAGCAGCGGGCGAGGATCCTGGCGAGGAAGCCGCTCCGTTCCCGTGAGGGACACCGATGCGCCCGGCGGTTCGGGCCGGGCGCCGGCGGGGCCGCGCCCCGGGAGGGGCGCGTCGCTTCAGCGTGCCTTGAAGCGGGACGGCGCCTTGGTCGGGTTGCCGCCCGAGGGGAGGGTCTGGCCCGCACAGGTGGTGAGGACCTTCTTCATGGCGGCCTTCTCGGCGGCGGTGACCCACAGGCCGTACTTCTTCTTCACGGCGACCTGCGCGGCGACATAGGTGCAGCGGTAGGACTTGTCGGGCGGCAGCCAGGTGGCGGTGTCGCCGTCGCCCTTGCCGCGGTTGGCGCTCGCGTCGACCGCGAGGAGGTTGAGCGGGTCGTTGGCCAGGGCTATCCGCTTGCCGGCGTCCCAGTACTTGGCGCCCGTCTGCCAGGCGTCCGAGAGCGCGACGAGGTGGTCGATGTCGACCAGGCTGCGGCCACGCCTGTAGGTGATCTCCTTGCCCGAGTACGGGTCCGGGTCCAGCACGCCGTAGGAGACCTTGCAGTCGCCGTCGGTGAACTTCACCTCCTTGAGGTCGCGCTTGAGTATGTCGTCCCGGGTGTCACAGGAGTTGGAGTCGGTGTCCGCCCAGGCGGAGCCGAACCTCTCCCGGGAGTAACCGGTCTTCGGCGCCCGGCCCTTGACGGTCAGCGATTCGGCTGCCGTCAGGGCCGCCCCACCACCGCCTCCCGCGCCCTGGGCTCCCGAACTCCCCTTGCCCTGCATGTCCTTGCAGCCGGCCACCGCGAAGATCACGACGACGGCCATGACCGCCCCGTCCCTCAGACGCGCCACGTGCGCCCCCTCTTTCTTGCCCTGTCCGCCTCCGCACGGGCGGATTTCTGCTGGTCCCAAGGTAACTGCCGTACGGTTCGGCCCAGATAGGGCACAAAGGTACGCATACCCATAACTCGCCCATGTCGGCGGCCGATTGACGCCGGGGCGAAGCCAGGGCCGTACGTCCTCGCGCCCGCTCACTCCCCGCCGCGACCGAATGCCCCCGATGCCGCACCTCACACCTTGCCGCGGCCGAAGGGCCTGACCTTGACGCCGGTGTCAGGGTCCGACGATCCCGGCATGAGCGAGAACCTCCGCCCCCAGGGCCCCCGTACCGTCGTCGTCACCGGTGCCGGCACCGGTATCGGCCGTGCCACGGCGCGCGCGTTCGCCGCCGAGGGCGCGCACGTGGTCGCCGTCGGCCGCCGCCCGGGGCCCCTCTCCGAAACCGCCGACGGGCACCCCGGGATCACCACGCTGCCCGCGGACATCACCGCCGAGGACGGGCCCGGCACCGTCGTACGGACCACCAGGGAGCGCCACGGCCGCCTCGACGTGCTCGTCCACAACGCGGCGGTCGTCACCGCCGACTCCCTGCGCACCTACACCCGCGCAGCCGTACGGCCGCTGCTGGAGACGAACCTGGTCGCTCCCGTGCTGCTCACCCAGGCCGCGCTCGCGTCGCTGGAGGAGAGCCGGGGTGTCGTGGTGAACGTGACGACGGCGGTCGGCCAGCGCGGCTGGCCGACCGGCAACTCCCTGTACGCGGCGGGAAAGGCCGCCCTCGAAGTGCTCACCCGCAGCTGGGCCGTCGAGCTGGCACCGCGCGGAATCCGGGTGGTCGCGGTGGCCCCGGGCGCGATCGGGACGCCGATCGCCGACCACTCCGGATACACCGTTCCTAGAAACTGAGCGGGGGTGAGTCCTGTTGCCAGGATTCGTGCTCAGCCGAACGCCCCGGACGGTGTTGGGCGTTCTGGTCGACCGCGTTCGCTCCGCGTCCGGGCGGCACGGATCGTGTCCGTGGTCCGGGGATGCGGGGGCGGCCCGCGGCCGGAGGCCGCTGTCGGGCACAGCCTCACGCCCCGGGGTGCCTGGTCCGGCCTGGACGGTCCGATGCCTGCACCCATCGCTCCGGTGGGTGCGGGGCGGTGCCGTCCGTCGCCGGATCGGGTGTCCCAGGGCGCGCCTTCCGATCGCCACGGCGGCTGCGTCGTGGCGAGTGGTCTTACGAGTCTTGCCGGTGAGGGGTTGCTGCCAGTGCTGGGCGCCCCACCGGGAGGTGTAGGCGGGGTCGACGGCGATGACGGGGATACCGAGTTCGGCCGCCATCGACACCAGCCGGGCCCGCAGTCTGGCCACGGGCAGGCCGGAGATCAGCTTGCGGAACCGCTTCCTGCGGCCGTGTTTCTCCCGGGTGGTCTCGGCGGTGAAGTCGAGGTCCTCGACGGCGATGGCAAGACGGTGACGCCGGGCCCAGTGCAGCAGTCGGATCAGTGCGTGCCTCACCTGGGCATCACGGTGGTCGGCGGTGCCGGTGAGGTCGTAGCCGAAGCGGAGCGGTGCGCCGACCGGGTTGCCGTGTTCGTCCAGGCGCCAGGCGGCGAGGTGGTCGGCGTTGGTGTCCACACCGGCCATGCCGTTCGCGCGGGCGGCCTCCAGCGGGATCGCCCGGACGGGTGGGAGGGTCCAGGAGGCGGTCAGGTACCAGCGGCCGCCAGGACGTACCGGCCGTGCGGGGCGTTCGCCAGATGCGCCAGCGGCGCGGGGAGTCTGGGGGAGACCTCGCCGTCGGGAGTGACGCGGAGGGTCTCGTTGCCGTACCGCTTGCCGGACTCACCGTCCGCCTGGAGGAACCGCCGTTCGGCCCGCCACCGCGTGCGCCACTGCTCCTCGGTGAGCCCGGCAGCGTCAAGATGGTGGCGGGTGGCCAGCAGTCGCTTCCCGCCGCGCACCACATGCACGGTGCCGGCCTGCCAGTGGGCCCGCGCCGCCTGGAGCCGGTCTTCGAGGACGTGCAGACGCCGGGACTTGGCATGCCACTCCTTGCGCGAGCGGTAGCCGCCCGGGGCATGTCTGCTGCCCTTCTCGCCCAGGGGCAGGGACAGCCGGCACCGAAATCCGTCACCCCACCCAACGACCACCACCCGTGAAGGTCACCCATTCGACGCAAGAACTCCCGTTCCCCGCCCGGACCACGCCCGCCAGCGCCCGGCACACTCACTCATCCGCGCCAGAACGCGTTCAAACGACGCCGATCACCAGCTGCTCACAACCCCCGAGCAGCGGGCCGCCCTCCGCAAGTGGCAGCTCGACCACACCCCGCTCGGCCGGATCGGCCACCCCGAGGAGGTCGCCTGGGCCATCGTCCGGCTCGCCTCGCCGCAGGCGTCGTTCGTGACCGGCGTGGTGCTGCCGGTGGACGGCGGGGCGGTCGTCTCCTGACCCCGGGACGGTGCCCGGTCAGTCCGTCCGGCGCGGCTCGCCCGCCGCGCGCAGCGCCGCCGCCAGCCGCTCCCGTACCTCCGTCTGTGCCGCGATCCGAGCGTCCAGGACCGCCGGCCGGTCCCGGGCGATCCGCAGGCCCCGAGCCGAGGCACGGTCGGCGCTGACCTCGCCGTCCAGGCACGGCAGGAAGGCCAGCGCGTCGTCCAGGGTGAGGCCCGCCGCCAGCAGCCGGCGGATGTTGCGGACGCGTACGACGGTACGGGCGTCGTACGCGCGGTAGCCGTTGGCTGCGCGGGCGGAGGTGATCAGGCCGGCCTGTTCGTAGTGGCGCAGGACGCGCGGTGTGGATCCGGTCGCCCGCGCCAGCTCACCGATCCGCACGCCCCGCGCCCCCCGTCAGCCGTCAGCCGTCAGCCGTCAGCCGTCAGCCGTCAGCCGTCAGCCGTCAGGATCCGAGGATCGAGGCGAGGAACTCCCCGACCCAGCCCAGCAGTTCCCGTCCGACCAACGGCTTGCCGCCGACCTTCGCGGTCTTCGGGCGGGGCACCAGCACCTGGTGGACGGCCGGCTTGATGACCGTCCCCGGGTACAGGCGCTTGAGGCGCAGCTCCTGCGACTCCCGCAACTCCACCGGCGCGAACCGGATGTTGGTGCCCTGGAGGACGATCTCGCCGACCCCGCACGCGCGGGCGAGCATCCGCAGCCCGGCGACGAGCAGCAGGTTCTCCACCGGCTCGGGCAACTTGCCGTAGCGGTCGGTGAGTTCCTCGCGGACCGCCCTGATGTCGTCCTCCGAGTTGGCGGAGGCGATGGAGCGGTAGGCCTGGAGGCGCAGCCGCTCGCCGGGCGCGTAGTCGTGCGGGACGTGCGCGTCGACGGGCAGCTCGATCTTGACCTCCAGCGGCGGCTCCTCCTCGATCCCGCCGGTCTCCAGCTGCCGCCGGTAGTCCGCGACCGCCTCGCCGACCATGCGGACGTAGAGGTCGAAGCCGACGCCCGCGATGTGCCCGGACTGCTCGCCGCCGAGCAGGTTTCCGGCGCCGCGGATCTCCAGGTCCTTCATCGCCACGTACATGCCGGCGCCCATCTCGGTGTGCTGGGCGATGGTGGCGAGCCGTTCGTGGGCGGTCTCGGTGAGCGGCTTCTCCGGCGGGTAGAGGAAGTACGCGTATCCGCGCTCGCGGCCCCGCCCGACCCGGCCGCGCAGCTGGTGCAGCTGGGAGAGGCCGAAGGTGTCACCGCGCTCGACGATCAGCGTGTTGGCGTTGGAGATGTCGATGCCGGACTCGACGATCGTGGTCGAGACGAGGACGTCGAACTTCTTCTCCCAGAAGTCGACGACGACCTGTTCGAGGGCCGACTCCGACATCTGGCCGTGGGCGGTCGCGATGCGTGCCTCGGGGACGATCTCGCGGAGTCTGGCCGCCGCGCGGTCGATGGACTCCACCCGGTTGTGGATGTAGAAGACCTGGCCCTCGCGCAGCAGTTCGCGGCGGATGGCGGCGCCGATCTGCTTCTCCTCGTACGGCCCGACGAAGGTGAGCACCGGGTGCCGCTCCTCCGGCGGCGTGGTGATCGTCGACATCTCGCGGATGCCGGTGACCGCCATCTCCAGGGTCCGCGGGATCGGGGTGGCCGACATGGTCAGCACGTCGACGTTGGCGCGCAGCTTCTTCAGCTGCTCCTTGTGCTCGACGCCGAAGCGCTGCTCCTCGTCGACGATGACCAGGCCGAGGTCCTTGAACTTGGTCTCCGAGGAGAAGAGGCGGTGGGTGCCGATGACGACGTCGACGGCGCCCTCCCTGAGGCCCTCCAGGGTCGTCTTCGCCTCGGTGTCGGTCTGGAAGCGGGAGAGCGCCTTCACGCTCACCGGGAACTGCGAGTACCGCTCGGAGAACGTCCCGAAGTGCTGCTGCACCAGCAGGGTGGTGGGCACGAGGACGGCGACCTGCTTGCCGTCCTGGACGGCCTTGAAGGCCGCGCGGACCGCGATCTCGGTCTTGCCGTAGCCGACGTCGCCGCAGACCAGGCGGTCCATGGGGACGGACTTCTCCATGTCCTCCTTGACCTCGGCGATGGTGGTGAGCTGGTCGGGGGTCTCCGCGTACGGGAAGGCGTCCTCCAGCTCGCGCTGCCAGGGCGAGTCGCCCGCGAAGGCGTGGCCGGGGGCGGCCATCCGCGCGCTGTAGAGCTTGATCAGGTCGGCGGCGATCTCCTTGACGGCCTTCTTGGCGCGCGCCTTGGTCTTCGTCCAGTCCGCGCCGCCGAGGCGGTGCAGGGTGGGCGCCTCGCCGCCGACGTACTTGGTGATCTGCTCCAGCTGGTCGGTCGGGATGTACAGCCGGTCGCCGGGCTGGCCGCGCTTGGCGGGGGCGTACTCCACCACCAGGTACTCGCGGGTGGCGCCCTGGACGGTGCGCTGCACCATCTCGATGTAGCGGCCGACGCCGTGCTGTTCGTGGACGATGTAGTCGCCCGGCTCCAGGGTGAGCGGGTCGATGGTCTTGCGGCGGCGGGCCGGCATCCGGGCGCCGTCCTTGCCGGCCGCCTTCTGGCCGGACAGGTCGGTCTCGGTGAGGACGGCGAGCCTGAGCGCCGGGTCCACGAAGCCGTAGTCGATCGAGCCGCACGACACGTGCACGACCGAGGGGCCGAGCTCGCCCAGGTCGACGTCGAGGCGGGCCGCGATGCCCTCGCCGCCGAGCACCTCGACGGTGCGGGAGGCGGGGCCGTGGCCCTCGGTGACGTACACCGTGCGCCAGCCGTCGGCCAGCCAGCCCTTGGTGTCGGCGAGGGCCTTCGCGGTGTCGCCGCGGTAGGTCTCGGGGGCGTGCATGCCCAGCTTGAGGGTGTCGGCGGACAGCTCCTCGTCGGCGGCGAACGGCGACACCGACCACCACATCATGTCCAGCTCGCGGGCGCGGTCGCGGACGTCCGCGATCGACCACAGGGAGGCCGCGCCGACGTCGATGGGTGCCTCGCCGCCGCCCGCGGTGGCCGCCCAGGACGCCTGGAGGAACTCCTGGCTCGTCGCCACCAGGTCGGCGGCGCGCGTGCGCACCCGCTCCGGGTCGCAGACGACGGCCATCGCGCCCTTGGGCAGCACGTCGAGCAGCAGCTCCATGTCGTCGACCAGGACCGGGGCGAGGGACTCCATGCCCTCGACGGCGATCCCCTCGGCGATCTTGTTGAGCAGTTCGCCGAGCTCCGGGTGCTCCTCGGCGAGGGCACGCGCGCGTGCGCGGACGTCCTCGGTCAGCAGCAGCTCGCGGCAGGGCGGCGCCCACAGGCCGTGCTCGGCGACCTCCAGGGAGCGCTGGTCGGCGACCTTGAAGTAGCGGATCTCCTCGACGTCGTCGCCCCAGAACTCGACGCGCAGGGGGTGTTCCTCGGTGGGCGGGAAGACGTCCAGGATGCCGCCGCGGACGGCGAACTCGCCGCGCTTCTCGACGAGCTCCACGCGCGCGTAGGCGGCGGCCGCGAGGGCTTCCACGATGTGGTTCAGGTCGGCGGTGTGCCCGGTGCGCAGCGCCACCGGCTCCAGGTCGCCGAGGCCCTTGACCTGCGGCTGGAGCACGGATCGTACGGGCGCGACGACGACGGAGACGGGGCCCGTCTCGGGGTCGTCGGAGCTGGGGTGGGCGAGGCGGCGCAGGACGGCGAGGCGGCGGCCGACGGTGTCGCTGCGGGGGCTGAGCCGCTCGTGCGGGAGCGTCTCCCAGGAGGGGTACTCCGCGACGCCCTCGGCGGGCAGCAGGGTGCGCAGGGCGGACGCCAGGTCCTCGGCCTCGCGGCCGGTGGCGGTGACCGCGAGCACGGGGCGGCCGGCCTCGCGGGCCAGGGCGGCGACCGCGAGGGGGCGGGCCGCGGGCGGGCCGACCAGGTCGACGTGCATGCGGTTGCCGTCCGCGGCCGCCTTGATCGCTTCCGCGAGGGCGGGGTCCTTGACGACGGCGTCGAGCAGACCGTGCAGGCTCATTCAGGGGCGGCTTTCGTCGGGGGGCGGGCAACGCGAAGTGCCCGGCGCGGGCTGCGGCCGGGGGGTCTCCAGCGTACGACGACGGGGGCGCGTGTGCCGGGGCTGTGGACAACCCCCGTTGCGCCGACGTACCAGGGGGCTCCGCCCCCTGGACCCCCGAAGCCTATGCCCACCCACCACCCGACTCGGTGGGCAAAGAAGCCGGACTCGAAAGACGAACGAAGGACAAAGACGTGCCCGGCGCCGAAGAGTCCCCCAGGACTCCCCGGCGCCGGGCGTTCCCCCGCAACCCCCGTATGCGGTGGCTTCTTCGGTAACCCCCGCATGCGGGGCCTCTTCGGTCGGATCAGTCCGTGGCGATCGCCTTCAGGACGTTCATGCGGCCCGCGCGGAACGCCGGGACCAGGGCGGCGAACAGGCCCACGAAGGCCGAGCCGATGAAGACCCCGATGATCGTCGGCCAGGGGATCTCCAGGACCTTCAGGCCCTGCAGGGCGAGCAGCTGCTGGGCCGTGGCGCCCCAGCCCATGCCCAGTCCGAGGCCGAGCAGGGCGCCGAAGAGGGCGATCACCACGGACTCCATGCGGATCATCCGGCGCAGCTGGCGGCGGGAGAGGCCGATCGCCCGCATCAGGCCGATCTCGCGGGTCCGCTCGACCACCGACAGGGCGAGCGTGTTCACGACCCCGAGGACCGCGACGATGATCGCCAGGGCGAGCAGGCCGTAGATCAGGTTCAGCAGCTGGCCGATCTGGTCCTTGAGCGCCTTCTTGTAGTCGGTCTGGTCGCGCACGGTGTACTGCGGGTAGTCGTGCAGCGCGGACTTGAGCGACTTGTACGCGGCGGCCTGCTGCCCGTCCTTGGCGGTGGCGAAGACCAGTTGGTCGAGGGGCATCCTGGCCGCCGGCACGTACTTGGCGAGGGTGGCGATGGAGATGTACTTGGCGCCCTGGTCGATGACGACGTCGCTGCTGGTGATCGCCCGGACCGTCAGGTGGGCCGTGCGGCCGTCCTTGAACCTGACGGCGATCTTCGAGCCGAGGTGGATGTCGTGCGCCTTGGCGAACTTGTCGTGCACGGACATCGAGTCCGGCAGGTAGGCGTCCTGGAGGTCGCCCGCGACGGTCTTGGTGCGCAGGTCGGTCGCGTACGTCGGGTCGGCCGCCGTGATGTCGGTGTCCTTGAGGGTCCTGCCGTCGGGGGTGGTGTAGTCGGCCGTGGTGGTGCGGTACTCGGTGACGCGGGCCAGGCCCGGCACGTCCTTGACCGCCCTGACCGCCTGCGGGGTGATCCGCTGGCCGCTGTCGGACTGGATGATGAAGTCCGTGCCGACGGTCTTGTCAAGTTGGTCGGAGGCGGAGGCGACCATGGAGGAGCCGACCACCGAGAGGCAGGCGACCAGCGCGAGCCCGATCATCAGGGCGGCGCCGGTGGCACCGGTGCGGCGCGGGTTGCGCAGCGCGTTGCGTTCGGCCATGCGTCCGACCGGGCCGAACATCCGCAGCAGGACGGCGCCCAGGACCCGTACGACGCCGCCCGCGAGCAGCGGGCCGATGACGACGAACCCGATGAGGGAGAGCACGATGCCGAGGCCGAGCCAGGCCGAGCCCTGGGTGGCCTTCGAGCTGGTCGAGGCCAGGTAGAGGCCGTAGCCGCCGGTACCGGTCAGCACCAGGCCGATCAGGGCGCGTATGCGGCCCGCCCTGGCGTCGGCGGGGGCGCCCGCGTCGCGCAGCGCGGCCATCGGGGAGACCTTGCCGGCGCGGCGCGCGGGCAGGTAGGCGGCGAGGACGGTGACGACGACGCCGAGGATCAGGCCGAGCACCGGGGTGGTCCAGGCGACCGTCAGATCGCTGGTCGACAGGTGCATGCCCATGGAGCCCATCAGCTTCATCAGGCCGACCGCGATGCCGACGCCCGCGCCGACGCCCAGGACCGAGCCGACGAAGCCGAGCAGCAGGGCCTCCACGAGCACCGACCGGTTGACCTGGCGGCGGCTGGAGCCGATGGCCCGCATCAGGCCGATCTCGCGGGTGCGCTGGGCGACCAGCATCGAGAAGGTGTTGATGATCAGGAAGATGCCGACCAGGAAGGCGATCCCGGCGAAGCCGAGCATCGCGTACTTCATGACGTCCAGGAGGCTCTCGACGTCCTTCTGGTTGGCGTCGGCGGTCTCCTTGGCGGTCTGCACCTTGTAGGCGGTGCCGAGTTCGCCGACGACGTTCTTCTTCAGCTGCGCGTCGGTCACCCCCGGCGCGGCCGTCACGTTGACGTTGGTGAAGACGCCGGTCTGCCCGACGAGCGTGCGCTGCGCGGTCTCCGTGTCCAGGTAGAAGATCGCGGCACCGGGGTTGGTGACGGTGAAGTCGGCGATGCCGGAGATCCTCGCGGTGTGCGTGCCGACCGCGCTGATCACGGCGATCTCGTCACCCAGCTTCAGGTGGTGCTTGTCGGCGGTGTCGGCGTCCACCATGACCTGGCCGGCGTTCTTCGGCGCCGCACCGGAGGTGATCTTCATGGTGCGGGCGTCGTTGGAGTTCCAGCTGCCGACGATGGTCGGGGCGCCGCTGGACGGCGACAGGCTGTCCTTCTCGGCGTCCACGACGGTCACGGACGTCGAGAAGACCGTCCCCTCCGCCGCCTTGACGCCGGTCGTGGCGCGGACCTTGCCGACCACGGCGGCCGGCATGACCGGCGGCCTGCCGTTGTCGGAGGTCGTCTGGCCGGTGTCGGAGGCGCTCCTGGCGCTGACCGTCACATCGGAGGAGGTCGCCGCGAACAGCTTGTCGAACGTCGTGTTCATGGTGTCGGTGAACACCAGCGTGCCGCACACGAACGCCACCGACAGCAGGACGGCGACCGCGGACAGGGCCATGCGCCCCTTGTGCGCGAAGAAGTTGCGCATCGAGGTCTTCATGACGGTCATGACGTACGCCCCCGCGCGTCGAAGTCCTTCATGCGGTCCAGGACGGTGTCCGCGGTCGGCTTGAACATCTCGTCGACGATCCGGCCGTCGGCGAGGTAGAGCACGCGGTCCGCGTAGGAGGCGGCGACCGGGTCGTGCGTGACCATCACGATCGTCTGGCCCAGGTCGTCCACCGAGCTGCGCAGGAAGCCGAGGACCTCGGCGCCCGCGCGGGAGTCGAGGTTCCCGGTCGGCTCGTCCCCGAAGATGATCTCGGGGCGGGCTGCGAGGGCGCGCGCCACGGCCACCCGCTGCTGCTGGCCGCCCGAGAGCTGGGTGGGACGGTGCTTGAGCCGGTCCGCGAGGCCCACGGTGTCGACGACCCGCCCCAGCCACTCCTTGTCGGGCTTCCGCCCGGCGATGTCCATGGGGAGCGTGATGTTCTCCAGCGCGTTCAGCGTCGGCAGCAGGTTGAACGCCTGGAAGATGAACCCGATCCGGTCCCGGCGCAGCTGGGTGAGCTTCTTGTCCTTGAGGCCGGTGATCTCGGTCTCGTCCAGGTAGATCTGACCGCTGGTCACGGTGTCGAGCCCGGCGAGGCAGTGCATCAGGGTGGACTTCCCGGACCCCGAAGGACCCATGATCGCGGTGAACTGCCCCCGCGCTATGTCCACGTCGACATGGTCCAGGGCGACGACCCGGGTCTCCCCGGCCCCGTACGCCTTGACGACCTGCCGCGCCCGCGCGGCAACGGCCGTACGCCCTCCAGTACCCCCGTGCCTGGGAATGGTCACAGCCGATGTCACGGTATGTCTCCTAAGTCGGTCAGCGAATCGACAGCGCGGTCCTGCGCCTTGCCGCTGGGCGGTTGGTACGACGATGAGTCTGTCCTCGCACGGGGTTGTCCCGCGCTGGTGCGAAGCCCCGTCTTTCCGGGGGGTAAACCCCACCCCCGCCGGTTCGGTCAACCACCCCCGGCGGCGTAAAGCCAGGTTAAGGACGGCCCGGGTGCCGTCTCGTCCTCCGGCGGAACGAACCCGCCCCGAGCCGTAGTACGGAGAACCCCCTAGGGGATGTCCACCGACGGGTGGAGTCCTTCTCGGGGTCGGTCTCCACCCGGCCGCCGGGGCGGCCGCGGGCTCCCACCAGGTGGACGCCCACTCCCGCCGTCCGGGGGCGGGTGGGAAGCTGTCGCACGCGAGATAGATACATGAGGAACACATCGGGAGGGGATCCGGCGTGGCGACGGAGAACACGAGACCCGCGGTACGCGCGGCGGGGCGCGAGGCCGGGACCGGCCGGCGGGGGGCCGTGGTGGCCGCCCTGATGCTCGCCATGGCGCTGGCGGCACTCGACTCCACCGTCGTCTCCACCGCCGTACCCCAGATCGTCGGCGACCTCGGCGGTTTCTCGGTCTTCTCCTGGCTCTTCTCCGGCTATCTGCTGGCCGTCACCGTGACGCTGCCGGTGTACGGCAAGCTCTCCGACACCTTCGGCCGCAAGCCGGTGCTGGTCGCGGGCGCCGCGGTGTTCCTGCTGGGGTCGCTGCTGTGCGCGGGGGCCTGGAACATGGGCGCGCTGATCGCGTTCCGGATCGTGCAGGGCGTCGGCGGCGGGGCGCTGCAGGGCACCGTGCAGACCGTCGCGGCCGACCTGTACCCGCTGGAGGAGCGGCCGAAGATCCAGGCGAAGCTGTCCACGGTGTGGGCGGTGTCGGCGGTCGCCGGTCCGGGGCTCGGCGGGGTGCTGGCCGGGTACGCGGACTGGCGGTGGATCTTCCTCGTCAACCTGCCGATCGGGGTGGCGGCGCTCTGGCTGATAGTGCGTCACCTGCACGAGCCGAAGCGCGCGCCGCGCACGCCCCCGCGGGTGGACTGGGAGGGTGCGCTGGCGGTCTTCGCGTGCGGGGGCGTGCTGCTGACGGCGCTCGTGCAGGGCGGGGTGGCGTGGGCGTGGTGGTCCGCGCCGTCGTGCGCGCTGTTCGCCACCGGGTTCGCGCTGGCGGGACTCGTGGTGTGGATCGAGCGCCGGGCGGCGGAGCCGATCATCCCGGGGTGGGTGTGGCGGCGCCGTACGATCGCGGCCGTCAACCTCGCGCTCGGCGCGCTCGGCCTGCTGATGGTGGCGCCGACGGTGTTCCTGCCGACGTACGCGCAGTCGGTCCTCGGGCTCGCGCCGGTGGCCGCCGGGTTCGTGCTGTCGGTGTGGACGCTGAGCTGGCCGGTCTCCGCGGCCCTCAGTCAGCACGTGTACCGGCGGATCGGCTTCCGCGACACCGCGCTGCTCGGCATCGGCGCCGCCGCGCTGGTCCTGTTCGCGTTCCCCTTCCTGCCCTACCCGGGGTCGGCCTGGCAGCCGGCGCTGCTGATGCTCCTGCTGGGCGGCGCGCTGGGCCTGTTCCAGCTGCCGCTGCTGGTGGGCGTGCAGTCGACGGTGGGCTGGGAGGAGCGGGGCACGACGACCGCGTCGGTGCTGTTCTGCCGCCAGAGCGGCCAGACGATCGGTGCGTCGGTGTTCGGCGCGGTCGCCAACGGGGTGCTGGCGGCGCGGCTGGGCGGCTCGGGCGACCTCGACTCCGTCACGCGCGCGCTGGACGACGGAACGGCCGCCGAGGCCACCCGGCACGCCGTCGCGGACGCGGTCCACGCGGTGTACTTCGGGGCGGCGTGCGCGGCGGCACTGGCGTTCCTGGTGCTCCTGACGGTGGCCCCGCGACGCTTCCCGGTCCTCAAGGACTGACGGTCCGCCCCGGTCCGCCCCGGTCCGGTCCGCCCCGGTCCGGCCGGCGCCGGGCCGCGGGGCAGCGGCGGCAGTACGAGGCGGTGGCGGGGCGGACCCTGATGGGGCGGATCCCGGTGGGGCGGATCCTCGTGGGGCGGATTCTCGTGGGGCGGATCCTCGTGGGGCGGATCCTCGTGGGTGGTGGGCTATTCGGCCGCCGCGCGGCCCGTCAGGGACATGAGGCTGTCCCGCATGTGGTCCATGTGCGCCTGCACGTCGTCCCAGGTCTCGCCGTGCTCGCGCAGCACCCGCTCGGTCTCCCGCGCGATGTGCTCCTCACGGACCCGGGCCTCCGCGAGGACCTCGCCGGCCCGCGCGTGCGCCTCCTCCTCGGAGCGGCGCGCCGATCCCTCGGCCTCGACCAGGGCCTGCTCCGCCTCCGTCAGGGCGGCCTCGGCACGGGCGATGCGCTCGGCGTTGTGCGCGTCGACCGCGGCGGCGCGCGCGGCCTCCTCACGCTCCTCCTCGGCCCAGCGTTCGGCGTGCTCCTTGGCCTGTTCGGCGAGCATCGCGATGGTGCGCTGCCGCACCTCGCGCAACGCCGAGAGGGCCTCGCCCCGCCGCTCCTTCACCTCCAGGCGGGTGCCGATACGGATGTCGTCCGCCTCGGCGCGCGCGGCGAGGAGACACTGGCGGGCGCGTTCCTCGGTGTCCGCGCGGAGCGCGTCGGCCTGTTCCTGCACCGTGCAGCGCGCGCTGTCGGCGCGGGCCGCCGCCTCCGCGACCCCCTCCGTCAGCGCGCGCCGGGCGCCCTCGCGCAGCGCCTTCGCCTCCTCCGCCACCAGCCGGAACACCCGGTGCGCGCGGTCCCCGAGCGCCTCGTACGTCTGCGGGGGAAGCTGCTCGACCTCGGCGCGCAGCTGCTCGGACTCCGCCTCCATCTCCTTGGCGAGCACGGTGAGCCGCGCGGCACGCTCCCACGCCGCGTCCCGGTCCTCGCAGAGCGCCACCATGAACGTGTCGACCTGATCGGGGCGGTAACCACGCCCCCGGACGGTCACGAAGTCGTACGGCGACACCGATGCGCTGCTCACCTGGAACCCCTCTCCGCCGGACCCGCACGAAATGATGATTTCGCGGACATCTTGATGGATCGGACGTAAGTGTTCATAACGCGACACTCCGCATATCGCGCTCGAAACACCGCACGCCGTACGAGGGGAGCGCCGGCGCGTCAGGGGGCGTGAAAGCTCAGCCGCGCGCCCTGCGGTAGCGGGTCAGCACCGTCGCGCCCGTGTGTTCCGCCGACAGGCACTCCAGTTCGGCGGGCGGGCCGCCGGCCGGGAAGAGCGGCCGGCCGGCGCCGAGGACGGTGGGGAAGGTCAGCAGCCGGTACTCGTCGACCAGGCCGGCCGTCGCCAGGGTGTGCACCACCCCGATGCTGCCCATCACGACCACGTCCCGCCGCTCGGTCCTGACGGCGTCCAGCAGATCGCCGTCCAGGAGACGGGAGTTCGCCCACGCGGACACGTCGGACAGGGTGCGGGAGGCGACCAGCTTCGGTGCGGCGTTCAGGCGTGCGGAGAAGGGGTCGTCACGCCCCGGCCACACGTGCGAGAAGGCCTCCCAGGTGGCCCGTCCCAGCAGGACGACCCCCTCGTCCAGGGTGCGGCCCAGCCCGAACCTGTCCCCAGCGATCTCCTCCCGGCCGAACCGGAAGATCCAGCCGCCGTACGGCGTGCCCCCGGAGCCGTCCGGGTCGGACACGATCCCGTCCAGGGTGGTGAACTGGATGACGACAACGCTCATGACGGTGGTCCCTTCGCTCGATGGTCACCGGTACATACCGGCGGCACCGGGCGGACTCATCGCCGTCGGCGGACCTTCTCCTCCCGGCCGTCTCAGCAGGCGCGCGGCGCGGGCGCCTCGGCCGGCGCGAACGCCGTCAGCACGCGCGGGTCGGTGAACACCACGTTGCGCGCGACCCGGCCACCGCAGACCGTCAGGACCTGCACACTGTGCAGCCGGTGCCCGCCGCCGGGCTCCGGGGCGTACGCGACGAGCGCGGGCTGCCCGCCCGCGGTGCCCGAGCGGGTACGCCAGCCGGTGCCGCGCAGCCGGAACACCCGGTCCATGAACAGGCCGTAGTCGCCCCGGCCCCGGTACCACAGCGGAACCGGCGGCATCTCCAGGGTCGCGTCGTCGGTGAGCAGCCGTACCAGCGCGGGCACATCGGCCGCCTCGAACGCCCGCACGTACCGGCCCACCGTCTCCCGCACCTCGGGGTCGTCCGGCTCGCTCACCTCGTCCACGGCGGCCACGCGCGCGAGTGCGGCACGCGCCCGCTGGAGCGCGCTGTTCACGGCCGCCACCGAGGTCTCCAGCTGGTCGGCGACCTCGGCGGCGCTGAACTCCAGCACCTCGCGCAGCACCAGCACGGCCCGCTGCCGCGCGGGCAGCACCTGCCACGCCGCCACCAGCGCGAGCCGCAGATCCGCGCGCGCCTCCATGTCGTGGCGCGCGTCCGGGAACGGCTCCAGCCACGGCACGTCGAGGGCCGGCGTGAGCGGCGCCTCCGGATCGGCACCGGGCGCCCCGAGCCCGGACGGCAACGGCCGCCGCGCCCGCCCCTGGAGCGCCGTCAGGCACGCGTTCGTCGCGATCCGGTACAGCCAGGTCCGCACCGACGCCCGCGCGGGGTCGTAGCGCTCACGCGCCTTCCAGGCCCGCAGCATGGTCTCCTGCACCAGGTCCTCGGCCTCGTGGAACGAGCCCAGCATCCGATAGCAGTACGCCACCAACTCGCCCCGGTACGGCTCGAAGTCCATCCGCCCATCATGCCCGCGGGGTACGACAGCCGGGCACGCGCGCGTGGGGGCCGGTCAGGTCGTCCGACCCGACCGGCCCCCGTACGGCCGTCCCGCCCCGCGTCGCTAGAGCAGGCCGTCCCACATCTGTTCCAGCAGCACCGACCACCAGCTCTCCGGCGAACCCAGCGCCGCCGGGTCCAGGGAGGCCAGCTGGGCCTGGAAGTCGACGGTCCAGCGGCCCGCCTGCTCCTGGTTCAGGCCGAACCGGAGCCGCCACATCCGGCCCAGCAGCGCCAGGCAGCGCGCGAACTCCGGCAGCCCGGTGTTCACGAACTGCGGCGGCACGGACGCCCCGCCCGGCCCCGCCTCCACCGGCACGGCCACGATGTTCGCGGTGCCGTACTGCACACAGACCGCCTTGCCGAAGTCGGTCCCCATGACGAGGTACGACGCCGCGTCCGGCGCCGGCTGCAACCCGCGCTCCTGCGCCAGCTCCGCCAGCGTCGGCACCGGCCGGCCCGGCTGCGCCTGCGCCCAGAAGAACGGCCCCATGTCCAGCGGCAGCCCCGCCGCCACCAGCATGTGCGCCACGATCGGCGGCACGCCCTGCCGGTCCACCGCCGCCTGCTCGAACCGGAACACGCCCGGACCGAACGCCGCCGCCAGCTCCTGCGCGATCGCCTCCGGCGGGATCGGCGGCGCCGCCTGCACCTGCGGCAACGGCGCCCGCACCGGCGCCGGGCGCGCGGGGCCCGCGGCCACCTGGTGCAACTCGCCCTGGTGCGCCAGCAGTTGCCGCATCCCCTGCTGCCGGCTCGCGTGGTCCGTCCCGTACGGCGCGATGCTCGCCAGCCGGGCCTGCGGCCACTGCTCCCGGATCATCCGCGCGCAGTAGGCGCCCGGCAGCTCGCACGACTCCAGCTCCGTGTGCAGCTCCAGCACCTGGTCCGGCGGCACGTTCATGGCCCGCAGCTCGTGGAAGATCTGCCACTCCGGGTGCGGCGTGCCCGGCGCCGAACGCCGGATCAGCTGCTGCTCCGAGCCGTCCTGCGCCCGGTAGCGGAGCACCGCCTGATATCCCGGCCCGACCGTCGGCTGCCCCTGCGGCGGCGGGTAGCCGTACGCCGGCGGCTGCTGCCCAGGTACGGGCTGCCCCGGCACCGGCTGACCGGGCACGGGCTGACCGGGAGGCGGCGGCATCGCACCGGCCGGCATCGGGGGCGGCATCTGCGCGGCGCCCGGCGGCATGCCGGGGCCGCCGGGGAGACCGGCCGGAGGGCCGACCGGAGGGCCGACGGGGGGTGCGGACAGCACGGTTTCCGCGTGGTGAACCGCCGCTCCGCTCGCACCGGCGCCGCCGGGCGCGGGAGGCGTGACAGGAGCGCCCGGAGCGTGTGGTGCGCCGTGGGGGGCGAACGGTGCGCCCGGCGCGGGGGACCCCCCTGGAGCACCAGGTATGCCCGGAGCGGCCAGCATCGTGGCCGCGTGGTCGACATCGCCGGGCGGGGTGCCACCCGGAGTACCCGGCGCGGCGGACGGGTTGGGGGCACCTGCCGGACCTTCGGGCCTCTTGGGACCGAGTCCCGGCACCATCTGCGTCGGCGCGTACCCGCTCACCGGCGCACCCGGCGCGGGCGGCTGAGGCGCGCCCCCGGGGTGGGCGCCCGGCACTCCCAGCGTTCCCGGGGCTCCCGGCGGCGGAGGCGGCGCGCCGGCCCCGCCACGCGCCCGGCGCGGAGGGGGCGCGGCCTTGCTCGTCGCGGCGTCCGCTATGTCACTGGCGTTCGGCGCGAGATGCCGTTCCGGAGCCACCGGACCCGCCGGAGCCACCGGACCCGTCGGACCCGTCGGAGGCTGCGGCGCGCCCGGAGCACCGGCCGGCGCCTGCGGATAGCCGTAGCTCGGAGCGGCGGGCGCCTGCGGGTAGCCGTAGGAGGGCGCGGGCGGGGTCGCGGGCGCCTGCGGACGGACGGGCGCACCGGGAGCCACCGGTCCCTGCGGGTAGCCGTAGGACGGGGCGTCCTGCGGGGGCGGCGAAGGTGTACCGCCCTGCGGCGCACCACCCTGCACGCCCGGCGCACCCTGCACGCCCCGCACACCCTGCACGCCCGGCGCACTCGCGTCGTCGAGCGCCGGGGACACCGCCGTGCGGGGCAGCTGGCTGCCCCCCGCCATCAGCGCCGTCTCGGCATCTCCGAGGACACCGTCGTCGGCATCGCTCAGCGGCGGTGCGAACACCGTCGCGGGCAGCGGGACGGAACGGTCCTCACCGGCATCGGCGTTCGTGTCGGTGCCGGCCCAGGGAGTCGCACCGGCCGGTACGTTCTGCGCCCCAGCACCCGAACCCGCCCCGGCCGCCGGCCAAGAAGTCCCGCCGCCGCCCGCCGGCACCCCGGCCTGCGTCTCGGCAAGCCCACCGGAACCCGCACCCGAACCCGAACCCGAACCGGAGCCCACACCGGCTCCGGCTCCGGCACCGGCACCCGCTCCGGCCGGCGCCCCGTCGTTCCCCGGGCGCCGATCCGGGATACCCAGTTTGTCCGCCGCCTCCTGGAGCCACTCCGGGGGACTCAGCAGGAACGACGTCTGGTTCAGGTCCACCCGGGCCGCGGGCACCGGCACCGCGTCGGCGATCTCCGCCTCACGGCCGTACTCCTCCTCGTACCGGCGGATCACCTCGCCCACCGGCAGCGCCGGCCACAGCGTGGCCTCACCGCTGTCACGGGCGATGACCAGCCGCTGCCCGCCCGCGTCGGACCGCGGGCCCTCCGCACGGTCCTCGCCCCACACCACGAACCCGAGGCCGAACTCCCGCACCCGCACCTCACGATGCTGGTACGCCGGCACCTCGCCGTTGATCCACTCCTCGGCGCGCTCCTGCGCCTGCGCGAACGTCACCATGCCGGACCTCACTCCCCCGAACCCGAGCCGACCGAAGCGGCACGCGCGAAACCACCGTCGACCATCAGGTTCGCCACCGTCTCCAACTCCGGCGGGGAACCCGCCAGCCGCGACAGGAACCCGTCGAAGTCATCACCGCACGGCAGCAGCAGACGCTCCACGCGCTCCGCCGGCGACCACCCCGGATCCACGTCACGCGCGTCGTCGTACGCGCAGAACCACACCGAACCCGGCCGGTCGCCCTTGACCTTCACCGCCAGCAGACCGCCCTGCACGAAGCCGACCCCCAGGTAGTCCTTGGTCAGATGGTCGCGCAGGCACTTGTTGACGTACACGAGGTCGTTGACCGCCGCCTCGTCGCGGACCGTGAAGAACGGCTGGTCCACCAGCAGTCCGAGGCCGGCGTCCAGGGCCGTGCCCACCGGCGCGCAGCCGCCCGCCGCCTTCAGGAACGAACGGTAGGCACCCGGCAGCCGGTACCCGAGGTCCTCCTCGACGCCCTGCACCTGCGACTCCGACACCGCCACACCCGACTTCGGCAGCCCGAAGTGCGCCGGACGCGTCTCCTGCAAGGGCCGCGTCCCCCGCTTGCCGTGGTCCACCCGCGTCGTCGCCACCCCGCCGTGATGCCGCAGCAGCGCCTTCACCTCGACCGGGACCAGCTCCAGCCGCCGCGACGCCACCACGTGGTGCCACGTCCAGCCGTGCGGCGTCGCCACCTCCGGCACCGTGTCCCACAGCTCATGACCCGCGGCCGACTGCACCGCGTTCGCGGACACGAAGTCCGTCAGCCGCAACTCGTCGACGCCGAAGCCCTCCGGCGGATCGGCGATCTCCACCGCCGCACGCGCGTACGGCGAGAAGTCGGGGTAGCCGCGCTCGTCGATCCGTACCCCTCTCGGGTGACGTGCCGCCCGAACCGGATCCGGGAAATGCACGACCTGCCCGGCATAGGCCGCGTTCGGCGGCGCGGCTTGCTGCCCGAGCCGACCTGTCGTCATGACGGTTGCCCCCTGCGGCACTCTGTACGAACCGACACCACACCCCTGCGGCGCGCCACGGCCCGTATCCGGCTGTCTCTCCCACGTCCCGGACGCGTCGACCACGCCCGTCGCGGTGGCGACAGCCTATGCGGTACACGAACCCCGGTCATCGGCCCTCCGGTTCGGTGACCAGCCGTCACCCCGCCGTGACAGCCTGCCCGAACCCGGGCGTGTCGCACCGCCCCAGCTACCGCACCCGCCACCGGATTTGGCAGTCTGTGACTTTCGGGGGGATGCCCGGGAGGGGAAGACGATCATGAACGTCACGCAGACAGGACCGCACAACGCCATGTCCGGCGCCGTCCACGGCGCCACCCAGGGCGACCCCCGCATCGGCTGGAGCAGCGCCGAAACGCCTCCCGTACCCGCCCTCCAGCACCGCCGCGACGGCATCCTGCCGACCGTCGCCGCCGCCCTCTCCGTCCGCGGCGCCACCCTCACCGGCACCGCCGCCCGCGGCGACCAGCCGCCCCCGCTGCACCCGCTGGTCCAGGAGTTCCTCGACACCCTGCCCAGCGGACAACGCGACCGTTTCACCGGCCGCTGCGCCGAGGCCATCCTCATCTCACGGCACATCAGCGCCACCGACGCGGCCCGCAGCAAACGCGCCCTCCGCAAACCCATGACCAACGGCGAAGCCCGCAGGTCCCTCAAGCAGGCCAAGCTCACCGCCCGCCGGATACGCGAGGACGGCGACCCGCTGCACGGCAGCTTCGCCGCCCCCTGCCGGGCCTGCGCCGCCCTCACCGCCCACTTCGGCGTCCGCGTCGTCGACCCCACCACCGAGACCTGAGCCGACACCTGCCCCGACCCCACCGCCACACACAGGCACCGAACACCCGCACCCGTAACCGCACCAGGACGATCGAAGGGCAATGCACGCCGACCGCACCTCATCACCCAGTCTCGGCTTCGCCCGACCGGGGGCACCCCCGTCGCGCTTCTCCGCGCCCGTCGACACAGCCCTGCGCGCCGCAGGCTGGCAGCCCGGACGCTGGGACATAAAACAGGCCGAGGTCTGGGCCGACGCCCTGCGCGACCACGCCTCACCCGCCGGACACCGGCACGCCGTCTTCCCCGCCGCCGTGGAGGCCTGGGCCGAGTTCGGCGGCCTGCGCATCAACCCCACCGGCGCCGGCCGCCAGGTCGCCCCCGCCGTCCTCCACCTCGACCCCCTGCACGGCCTGCACCTCGCCCGTACCCTCGGCGACCTCGGCCGCGCCCTCGACACCGAGGTCTGCCCGCTCGGCGCGGAGACCGACACCCACTCCCTGCTCGCCATCGACGCCGAGGGCCGGGTCTACACCCTCGACCACACCGGCGACTGGTACGTCGGCCCCGACATCGACCACGCCCTGACCGCACTCATCGCGGGCGTCGAACCCCAACGCCTCACCACCCACGCATAACCACAGCCCGACGACCACCCGAGGACCGCCCGACGACCGCCTGCCCGACCGCGACCGGCCGACCGTCACCGGACGACCGTCACCCGACGACCGCCCGCCCACCTGCCCGACGCCCACCGGACAAACCGCCCGCCCACCACCCGACAACCGTCCGGCAGCCACTCAGGCAGCCGCCCCGCGACCGGCCGACAGCCGCCCGAAACCGCTCAGCCAGTCGTCCGACAACCGCTCAAGCAGCCGCACAGCCAGCGCCGCTCAGCCAGTCGTCCGACAACCGCTCAGCCGGCCGCTCAGGCCGACGGGATCACCGCCGACACCCGGAAGCCCCCGGCATCGGTCGGCCCGGACACGAACACCCCGCCCAGCCCGAGCACCCGCTCGCGCATCCCCACCAGGCCGTTCCCGCCCGACGGCAGGCCCGCCGAGGCCGCCGACGCCGGCTCCGGCGGTGGCTCGTTCTCCACCTGCATCGCGATCTCCGCCATCCGGTGCGCCAGCCGCACATGCGTCTTGGCACCCGCCGCATGCTTGTGAACGTTCGTCAGCGCCTCCTGCACCACCCGGAACGCCGTCTGCTCGATCGCCGCCGCGTACGACCGCACCGCGCCCTCGACCGAGAGGTCCACCACCATCCCGGCCGCAGCCGACTGCCCGATCAGCACCTCCAGCTCCGACAGCCACGGCCCCTCCTCCTCGGCCGCCCGCGAAGCCGCCGCCGCGGCCGCCACCCCCACGGCCGCGAGCGGCACCGAAGCCGACGCCGAGGCCGGGACCGCCGCCCGGACCTGCGCGGGCACCGAGGCCGACGCCGGGGCCGTCCGCCGCTGGGCGGCCTCCCCCGAGCGCAGCACCCCAAGCATCTCCCGCAGCTCCGTCAACGCCTGGCGCCCCATATCCCCCACCAGCGCCGCGTTCTTCACCGCCTTCTCCGGATCCTTGCGCGCCACCGCCTGCAGGGCCGCCGCATGCACCACCATCAACGACACCCGGTGCGCGACCACGTCGTGCATCTCCCGCGCGATCCGCGTCCGCTCCTCGCCCCGCGCCCACTCCGCACGCTCCTCGGCCCGCTCCGCGAGCAGCTGAAGCTCCCGCTCCAGACTGTCCGCCCGCTCCCGCAGGCTCTCCATCAGCCGCCGCCGGGCACCCACGTAGAGCCCCAGCAGCACCGGAGGAGCGGTCAGGCCCAGCGAGGTCGTCACCGCCGCGAAGGGCACGAACCAGTCCCCCAGCGTCAGATCCCCCCGCGCCATGTCCTGCTTGACCCGCACGAACGTCACGATCATCGTCCCGAGCAGCGACATCCCCGCGAGCGCCACGATGATCCGGCGCGGCAGCTCGGCCGCGGCGAGGGTGTAGAGGCCGACGATGCCCATCAGGAAGCCCATCTGGGCCGGCGTGATCGCGATCGCGACCAGCACCACGGCGATCGGCCACTTCCGGCGCAGAACCAGTACGGAACCGGCCAGCAGGCCGAACACGATCCCCGCCGACACCGGGATCCCCGCGTCCCGCGCGAACGGAACCCCCTCCGCGGCGCACTCCAGCGCCGACACCAGTGCGAGCCCCACGTCCAGAACCGCACTACGCCACCGTGACCACCACCACGGCCCGGTGAAGGCCGTCGCGTGGTCTGCCCCCGTCGTGGTCATGCCTCCAGCCTACGGGCGCGGGGGTGGGCTTTTCCGGTGAGTTTCGTCTACTCGCGTACACCACACTCCGTAACCGAACAGCTCAGAAACCCGCTGGAATCCCTCGAACTGCCGAACCACGCACGGGAGCTACGACTTCGGGGCCGGACGTACCACCAGATCCGAGCCGAACCGGGCCGCTCGAAGAGTTCGGTCTCGCTCCGGGTGCGCGATCTGCCGCACCCAGAACCCGAGCGCACACCCGAGGAGCAGCGAGCGCGCACGAACGCGGGACCGGCGCGACCGCACGCCTCGCGAGACCCCGAACGGGCAGCGACGAAGCGGGAGGCCGGGGCATCCATCGGAGAGTTGTCGGACCGGGAGCCGTCCGTCGCGGGTGCCGCCCGCCACTGGGCCGACGTCGTGAACGTCGAGGTGTCCACGTCCGGCAGAGCGCCGACTTGTACCGTCGCATGGAAGGCGCCTGGTACGGCATAGTAGGAGGCGCCACTCGGCAACCTGACTAAATGTCCGGTTTGGTCGAGAATTTTCCCCCGTGGTGTAATTGGCAGCACTGTGGCTTTTGGTGCCATCTGTCCGGGTTCGAGTCCTGGCGGGGGAGCCATACCCGGATCCGGGCCCTGACAGCTCCGTCAGGGCCCGCTCCCATGTCTCCCACGAAACGCCCCGGTATCCTGCGGATGTCACCCCCACCCGTCCAAAAAGCCGAAGGGCACATCCGTGAGCGCCATTCGCCCCGCAGCCGTCGTCGTTCTCGCAGCGGGTGAGGGCACCCGTATGAAGTCGGCCACACCCAAGGTCCTGCATGCGATCTGCGGCCGTTCCCTGGTGGGTCATGTGCTCGCCGCCTCCCGCGAGTTGGACCCCGAGAACCTGGTCGTCGTCGTCGGGCACGCGCGTGAGCAGGTCGCCGCGCACCTCGGGGAGGTCGACGCCGCCGTCCGCACCGCCGTGCAGGAGCGGCAGAACGGCACCGGACACGCCGTGCGGATGGCGCTGGAGGAGCTGGGCGGGGCGGTCGAGGGGACCGTCGTCGTGGTCTGTGGTGACACCCCGCTGCTGACCGGGGAGACGCTGAAGCGGCTCGCCGAGACGCACCACGGCGACGGCAACGCCGTGACCGTGCTGACCGCCGAGGTGCCGGACGCGACCGGTTACGGCCGGATCGTGCGCGACGCCGCCTCGGGGGCCGTGACGGCCATCGTGGAGCACAAGGACGCCTCCGCCGCGCAGCGGGCGATCCGGGAGATCAACTCCGGGGTGTTCGCGTTCGACGGACAGCTGCTTTCGGACGCGCTGGGGAAGGTGCGGACGGACAACAGCCAGGGCGAGGAGTACCTGACCGACGTGCTCGGGATCCTGCGGGAGGCCGGGCACCGGGTGGGGGCCTCGGTGGCCGGCGACCACCGGGAGATCGCCGGGATCAACAACCGGGTGCAGCTGGCGGAGGCGCGCCGGATCCTCAACGACCGGCTGCTGGAGCGGGCGATGCTGGACGGCGTGACCGTCGTCGACCCGGCCACCACCTGGGTCGACGTGACCGTGACCTTCGAGCAGGACGCCGTCGTCCACCCGGGGACGCAGCTGCTCGGTTCGACGCACCTGGCGAAGGGCGCCGAGGTCGGGCCGAACAGCCGGCTGAAGGACACCCGGGTGGGTGCGGGGGCACGGGTGAACAACACGGTGTCTGATTCCGCCCATATCGGCGCGGACGCGTCTGTGGGACCGTACGCCTATCTGCGGCCGGGGACCCGGCTGGGGGCGAAGGGCAAGATCGGTACCTACGTGGAGACGAAGAACGCGTCGATCGGGGAGGGGACGAAGGTTCCGCATCTCTCGTACGTCGGCGACGCGACGATCGGCGAGTACTCGAACATCGGTGCGGCGAGCGTGTTCGTGAACTACGACGGGGAGAGCAAGCACCACACCACCGTCGGGTCGCACTGCAAGACGGGTTCGGACAACATGTTTGTGGCGCCTGTCACGATCGGGGACGGTGCGTACACCGCTGCCGGGTCCGTGATCACGAAGGATGTGCCGCCCGGTTCGCTGGCCGTGGCCCGCGGTCAGCAGCGGAATATCGAGGGCTGGGTGGCCCGGAAGCGTCCGGGGAGCCCGGCGGCGACGGCCGCCGAGGCGGCTTCCCGGCGGGGCGCGAACGAGGACTGACCGGAAACAGGTGCGCCGAAGACGTCGTACCGTGATAAGTGCACACCCGCACCTAACCAGCTGGTTCGACCTCTCGCGCCTGGCGCGGCGGTCACCCTTGAGCCGGCTGTACGGCTGAGACACCTCTGAGGAGACAGTGCTGTGACCGGGATCAAGACGACCGGCAAGAAGAAGATGATGTTCTTCTCCGGCCGCGCCCACCCCGAGCTTGCCGAGGAGGTCGCCCACCAGCTGGGTGTCGGGGTCGTCCCGACGAAGGCCTTCGACTTCGCGAACGGCGAGATCTACGTCCGCTACCAGGAGTCGGCACGTGGGGCCGACTGCTTCGTGATCCAGAGCCACACGGCTCCGATCAACCAGTGGATCATGGAGCAGCTGATCATGATCGACGCGCTGAAGCGTGCGTCGGCGCGGTCCATCACCGTGATCGTGCCGTTCTACGGTTACGCGCGGCAGGACAAGAAGCACCGGGGCCGTGAACCGATCTCGGCGCGGCTGGTCGCGGATCTGATGAAGACGGCGGGCGCGGACCGGATCCTCACCGTGGACCTGCACACGGACCAGATCCAGGGCTTCTTCGACGGTCCGGTGGACCACCTGTTCGCGCTTCCGCTGCTGGCGGACTACGTGGGCTCGAAGGTGGACAAGGACAAGCTGACCATCGTCTCCCCGGACGCCGGCCGGGTGCGGGTGGCCGACCGCTGGTGCGACCGGCTCGGGGCGCCGCTGGCGATCGTGCACAAGCGGCGCGACAAGGACGTGGCGAACCAGGTGACCGTCCACGAGGTCGTGGGCGAGGTCAAGGGCCGGGTCTGCGTCCTGGTCGACGACATGATCGACACCGGCGGCACGATCTGCGCGGCGGCGGACGCGCTGTTCGCGCACGGTGCGGAGGACGTCATCGTGACGGCGACGCACGGTGTGCTGTCCGGTCCGGCGGCGGACCGGCTGAAGAACTCGCGGGTGAGCGAGTTCGTGCTGACGAACACGCTGCCGACGCCGGGTGAGCTGAGCCGGGATCTGGACAAGATCACGGTGCTGTCGATCGCGCCGACGATCGCGAGTGCGGTGCGTGAGGTGTTCGAGGACGGTTCGGTGACGAGCCTGTTCGACGAGCAGTGAGGTTTCTGCGCAGGCCGCGCTAGCCTGCGCAGAAGATCCTTTTGGGTACGGCCTTCCTCTCCGAGTAGACTGCTGAAGTTGCTCGGCGAGGGAGGCCGTACCTGCTTCTGTGCAGGTGTCGGCGGTCCGTTATCGACGCGCTCTTCGTAGCAGGCCGTTCGTGGCCGGGTGACCACGTCCGTTTCTACTTCTACGAGGAGTGATCAATATGGCCGAGGTGAAGATCGCCGCCGAGACGCGCAGCGAGTTCGGCAAGGGTGCCGCCCGTCGCATCCGCCGTGACAGCAAGGTCCCCGGTGTCCTGTACGGCCACGGTTCGGACCCGATCCACCTGACCCTGCCGGGCCACGACCTGCTGCTCGCGCTGCGCACGCCGAACGTCCTGATCTCCCTGGACATCGACGGCAAGTCCAACGAGCTGGCGATCCCGAAGTCCGTCGTGCGCGACCCGATCAAGGGTTACCTGGAGCACGTCGACCTGCTGCTGGTCAAGCGCGGCGAGAAGGTCACGGTCGAGGTCCCGGTGCACGCCGAGGGCGAGCTGGCCGCGGGCGGCAACCTGCTGGAGCACGTGCTCAACGCGCTGCCGGTCGAGGCCGAGGCCACCCACATCCCCCAGGCCGTCACCGTCTCGGTCGAGGGCCTGGAGGCCGGTGCCTCCGTCCTCGCCAAGGACATCACCCTGCCGGCCGGCGTGACCCTGGCCGTCGAGGAGGACGCGGTCGTCCTCCAGGTCCTGGCCGCGCAGGCCGAGGAGGCCCCGGAGGGCGAGTCCGAAGAGGCGGCCGAGGCCTGAGCCGTCGGTTCAGGTACCGTCCGCTTGAACAGGCACCCGGCGCTGGTGGCTGTGCCCACCCGTTCCGCCCTGCGGAACGCCTGCCCACAGCGATGGCAACACGGTAGGCGCCCGCGCCACAGCCATGCGGTAAGCGGTAAGCGGTAAGCGGTAAGCAACGGTCAGCCGTCGTTCCCCCGGGAACGGCGGCTGGCGCGTATCAAGGAGAGATGGACGTGACCACCCCCGCAGGCACCCCCGCCGCCAACGCCCCCTGGCTGGTCGTCGGGCTCGGTAATCCCGGGACCGAGTACGCGATGAACCGGCACAACGTCGGCTTCATGGTCGTGGAGTTGCTCGCCGGGCGGATCGGCGGGAAGTTCAAGCGGGCCGGGAAGGCGCAGGCTCAGGTCGTGGAGGGGCGGCTCGGGGCGCCGGGTCCGGGCAGCCGACGGGTGATCCTGGCCAAGCCGATGTCGTTCATGAACCTCTCCGGCGGCCCGGTGAACGCGCTGCGCGACTTCTACAAGGTGCCGGTCGCGGGCATCGTCGCGATCCATGACGAGTTGGACATCGACTACGGCGTGCTCCGCCTCAAGCTCGGCGGTGGCGACAACGGGCACAACGGGCTGAAGTCGATGACGAAGGCGATGGGCCCGGACTACCACCGGGTGCGGTTCGGGATCGGGCGGCCTCCGGGCCGTATGCAGGTCGCCGACTTCGTGCTGAAGGACTTCTCCTCGACCGAGCGCAAGGAACTGGACTACTTCGTGGACCGGGCCGCCGACGCGGTGGAGGCACTGGTCACCGAGGGACTGGAGCGGGCGCAAAGCTCGTACAACTCCTGACTTGTCCCCCGCCTGCCCCCTGCGGCAGTTGACCGACCGTAGGGAAATGGCCAATGATCCCGGCCATGCCTGCTGCCTCCGCCGCCTCCCGTACGGCCCCGGTCACCGCGCTGCGTGTCGT
The DNA here is from genome assembly GCF_014645815.1 of Streptomyces fuscichromogenes. Taxonomy (GTDB): domain Bacteria; phylum Actinomycetota; class Actinomycetes; order Streptomycetales; family Streptomycetaceae; genus Streptomyces; species Streptomyces fuscichromogenes. The sequence goes on from NZ_BMML01000026.1 coordinate 148,969, forward strand.
GTCGATGGGCGCGGTCGCCGTGCTGATCCTGGTCGCCGGGGTGTGGGGGTCCTGGGGCACCGCGCAGGACGTGATGCTCACCAAGGGCAGGGAACGGGGCACGGTCACGGTGACGGCGTGCGGTGACGACACCTGCACGGGGCCGTTCGCACCCGTGTCGACCGGTGCGTCGAAGCGCGCGAGCGTCGTCATGGACAAGTCGGTCGGGGTGCGCAAGGGGCAGACGTACGACGTGATCGTGAAGCCCGGCACCGAGGACGTGGTCCGGTCCGGTCCGGCCGGGGTCCTGTACTCCTGGGTACCGCTGGGCGGCGCGCTGCTGCTGGCGTCGGTGGTGGTGGCCGGAGGGCTGCGGCTGACCCGGGTGGCGTGGCTGCTGGGAGGTTCGGGGATCGCGCTGCTCACGGCGGCGTTCGCCGCGTTGCAGTGAGCCCGGCGAGCAGGACGGGCGCGCGGGACGAGCGCCCGGAACGAGCGGTGCCCCCGGGTGTACGAACCCCGGGGGCACCGTCGTGTCCGGTCGCGGTCAGCCGGTGTTGCGCAGGCCCGCCGCCACGCCGTTGACCGTGAGGAGCAGGGCGCGGGCGAGCAGCGGGTCGGCCTGCTCTCCCGCCGCCGCCGCGTCCCGCTGGCGCTTGAGCAGGGCCACTTGGAGGTAGGAGATCGGGTCCAGGTAGGCGTCGCGGACGGTGAAGGTCTGCTTGAGCACCGGGGTGGCGTCCAGCAGTTCGGCCTCACCGGTGATCTTCAGGACTTCGGCGACCGTCAGCTCGTGCTCGGCCCTGATCGTGTCGAAGACGTGCTTGAGCTCGTCGGGGACGAGGGTGTCGACGTAGTGCTGGGCGATCCGCAGGTCGGTCTTGGCGAGGGTCATCTCGACGTTGGAGATGAAGTTCTGGAAGAAGTGCCACTGTTCGTGCATCTCGTCCAGGACGGTGTCCAGGCCCGCCTCGCGCAGCGCCCTGAGGCCGGAGCCGACGCCGAACCAGCCGGGGACGATCTGCCGGGACTGGGTCCAGCCGAACACCCAGGGGATGGCCCGCAGTCCGTCGAGCGAGACGCCGGAGCCGGGGCGGCGGGAGGGCCGGGAGCCCAGGTGCAGGTCGGCGAGCTGGTCCACCGGCGTCGACGCGAGGAAGTACGTCGGCAGGTCCGGGTCCTCCACCAGGCGGCGGTAGGCGCCGTGGGCCGCGTCCGAGACCACGTCCATGGCCGCGTCCCAGCGGGCCAGGGCCTCCACGGACTGGCGGGGGGAGGTGTGCAGCGCGGAGGCCTGGAGCGTCGCGGCGACCGTCAGTTCCAGGTTCTCCCTGGCCAGGGACGGGATCAGGTACTTGTCGGAGATGACCTCGCCCTGCTCGGTCACCTTGATCTCGCCCTCCAGGGTGCCCCAGGGCTGGGCGAGGATCGCGTCGTGGGAGGGGCCGCCGCCGCGGCCGACGGTGCCACCGCGGCCGTGGAAGAGCCGCAGCCGGACGCCGTAGCGGTGGGCGACGTCGCGCAGCCGGCGCTGGGCGCGGTGGATCTCCCACTGGGAGGTGGTGATGCCGCCGAACTTGGAGGAGTCGGAGTAGCCGAGCATGACCTCCTGGACGTCTCCGCGCAGTGCCACCAGGCGGCGGTACGACGGGTCGGAGAGCATGTCCTCCAGGATGGTGTCGGCGGCCTTGAGCTCGTCGGTGGTCTCCAGGAGCGGCACGATGCCGATCTTCGCCCAGCCGGCGTGCAGGTCGATCAGCCCGGCTTCCCGTGCCAGGACGGCGGCCGCGAAGACGTCGTCGGCGCCCTGGCACATGGAGATGATGTACGACTCGACGACCTCGGGGCCGAAGATCTCCAGGGCCTTCTTCACGGTCTCGAAGACACCGAGGGTCTTGGCGCCGGCCGCGTCGACGGGTGCCGGGGTCGGGGCCAGCGGCCGTCGCGACCTGAGCTCCTTGGCGAGGAGCCGGGCCCGGTACTCGCGGGGCATGTCGGTGTAGCGCCAGGACTCCTCGCCGAGCCGGTCGAAGAGCTGGCCGAGGGCGTGGTGGTGGGCGTCGGCGTGCTCGCGGACGTCCATGGTGGCGAGCTGGAGGCCGAACGCGGCGAGGGTGCGGATGGTCCGGGCCAGGCGGCCGTCGGCGAACAGGCCGCCGCGGTGTTCGCGCAGGGAGGTCTGGATCAGGCGCAGGTCGCCGAGGAGCTCCGCGGTGCCGAGGTAGTCGCGGCCGGGCTCGTGCGGGGTGCCGGTGGCCAGGCGCTGCTTGGTGTTGGTCAGCTTCTGCCGGATGCAGGTGGCCTTGAGCCGGTAGGGCTCCTCGGCGTTGAGGCGCTTGTAGCGGGGGCTGATCTCGGGCAGCAGCTCCAGGTCGGTGCGCAGGGACTCCAGGAGTTCCTCGGTGGCGCCGGTGTAGCGGATGGAGTTGGAGAGGAAGCCGCGGAGTTCGTCGATCATCTCCACGGCGTCGTTGATGCCGTGCTCGTGCTGGAGGATGAGGACGTCCCAGGTGACCTGGGGGGTGACATTGGGGTTGCCGTCGCGGTCGCCGCCGATCCAGGTGCCGAAGGTCAGCGGCCGGGTGTCGTCGGGGAGCTGTACGCCCACCCGCTCCAGCTCCGCCGTGAGGTCCTCCAGGACGTCGCCGACCGCGTCGGCGTGCAGTTCGTCCAGGTAGTAGATGGCGTTGCGGGCCTCGTCGGCGGGCTCCGGGCGGACCACGCGCAGTTCGTCCGTCTGCCACACCAGGTCGATGTTCTCGGCGAGACGGGTGTCGGTGCGGCGGCGGTCGGACTCGATGACCGGCGTGTCCAGGAGCGCGGCGATGCGCCGGAGCTTGTTGAGCACCGAGCGGCGCGCGGCCTCGGTGGGGTGGGCCGTGAACACCGGGCGAACGTTGAGGTTCTGCACGGTCTGGCGCAGGTGCTCGGGGTCGGCGTCCTTGAGCCGGTCGGCGGTGCGGGCGAGCAGGCCGCCCTCGGCGGCGCGGCGGGCGCGCAGCTCACGGCCGCGGTGCACCTGCTCGGTGACGTTGGCGAGGTGGAAGTAGGTGGAGAAGGCGCGGACCAGCTTGGCGGCGGTCTCCAGTTCGGTACCGCGCAGCAGGTCGGCGGCGGCCTCGCCGTCCTCGCGGGTCAGGCGGCGGACCCGCTCGACGAGCTCCAGCAGCTCGGGGCCCTCCTGCCGGACGAGGGTCTCGCCGAGGAGGTCACCCAGTCGGCGGATGTCGGCGCGCAGCTCACTGCCGGTCGTGGTGGTCTGGTCGTCGGCACTGCTCACAGGTGCGGCTCCTTGCAGTGTTGAAGCTCGTCTGGAGGGAACCCGTCCGTCGGCCGGGCGGCAGGCGGGGCCTGTCCGCATACGGGCCGGACATCCGGGAAGAAAACAGAGCGGACCGCGCTGTCCGACCGACTCCAAGGATAGGTGTCCATGAGGACGCGCAGGCTCTGGGGCTCTTGCCGCAAGACGCCTCGCTGCCATACTTACGTCGCCGTAGGTTACGGAACCGTAGGGAAGACCCTCTATCGTCCCGTCCGGTCGCCGCGGATCGGCACCTCTCTCAACCCTCGACCCCACAGGGGACGCGCATGACCTCGTCTAGTTCCGATGTGATCGAAGACGCCCAGAAGCCGGCCGACTCCGCTCTTGTGTCCGCCACCCTGGGCGGCGAGAAGAAGGGCTCGGTCGAGCAGCTCACCCTGCTGCTGTTCATCGTCGTGCCCTTCCTCGCACTGCTGGCGGCGGTGCCGCTGGCGTGGGGCTGGGGCGTGAGCTGGCTCGACCTGGGCCTGCTGGTCTTCTTCTACTACCTGGGCTGTCACGGCGTGACCATCGGTTTCCACCGCTACTTCACGCATGGCTCGTTCAAGGCGAAGCGGCCGCTGCGGATCGCGCTGGCGGTCGCGGGCTCGATGGCGGTGGAGGGGCCGCTGGTGCGCTGGGTGGCCGACCACCGCAAGCACCACAAGTTCTCCGACGCGGAGGGCGACCCGCATTCGCCGTGGCGGTACGGCGAGACCGTGCCGGCGCTGGTCAAGGGCCTGTGGTGGGCACATATCGCCTGGATGTTCGATGAGGAGCAGACCTCGCAGGAGAAGTACGCGCCGGATCTGATCAGGGACCCGGCGATCCGGGCGGTCTCCCGGCAGTTCATCTACTGGACGATGCTGTCGCTGGCGCTGCCGCCGCTGATCGGCGGTCTGGTGACGATGTCCTGGTGGGGTGCGTTCACCGGGTTCTTCTGGGGTTCACTCGTCCGGGTGGCGCTGCTCCACCATGTGACGTGGTCGATCAACTCGATCTGCCACGCGGTGGGCAAGCGGCCGTTCAAGTCGCGGGACCGGTCGGGCAACGTGTGGTGGCTGGCGGTGCTGTCCTGCGGCGAGTCCTGGCACAACCTGCACCACGCCGACCCGACCTCGGCGCGGCACGGGGTGGAGCGCGGGCAGCTGGACTCGTCGGCGCGGATCATCCGCTGGTGCGAGCAGCTGGGGTGGGCGTACGACGTGCGCTGGCCGTCACGCTCGCGTATCGATTCACGCCGTAACAGCGCGGAAGGCGGCTCCCGGCAGGGGGCGGAGGCCTCGAAGGCGGCATGATTGACGGCGTGGCGACCGACTCCAGCACCCCCAGTCCCGACAAGCAGCGGCGGGCGCGTCGCACCCGTATGACCGGGGCGGAGCGCCGCCAGCAGCTGTTGGAGATCGGTCGCACCCTCTTCGCGGCCAAGGGTTTCGAGGGCACCTCGGTGGAGGAGATCGCGGCGAAGGCCGGGGTCTCCAAGCCGGTGGTGTACGAGCACTTCGGCGGCAAGGAGGGGCTGTACGCGGTCGTGGTGGACCGCGAGATGCGGCGCCTGCTGGACATGGTGACCAGCTCGCTGACCGCCGGCCACCCCCGTGAGCTGTGCGAACAGGCGGCCTTCGCCCTCCTCGACTACATCGAGGAGTACACGGACGGCTTCCGGATCCTGGTCCGGGACTCCCCCATCCCCCAGTCGACGGGTTCCTTCGCCTCGCTCATCTCGGACATCGCCACCCAGGTGGAGGACATCCTGGGCCGCGAGTTCAAGAGCCGCGGCTTCGACCCCAAGCTGGCCCCGCTGTACGCGCAGGCGCTGGTGGGCATGGTCGCGCTGACCGGGCAGTGGTGGCTGGACGTGCGCCGCCCGAGGAAGGCGGAGGTCGCCGCCCACCTGGTGAACCTGGCCTGGCACGGCCTGGACGGCCTGGAGGCCAGGCCGCACCTGATAGGGCGCCGCAAGGCCTAGGTGTATTGACCCGCAGCGTTGTTCACACGGGTGATCGGTGGCTGGCCGCCGAGTGCGGTGTGGCAG
>NZ_BMML01000027.1 GCF_014645815.1 Streptomyces fuscichromogenes
CAAGGAACGGTCGCTTCCTTTGTACTCACCCTCTCGGGCTTTCCTCCGGGCTTCCCTTCGGTGTTCCAAACTCTATCAGTGTTTTTCCGGCCCCCTGACCACCGTCCCGCAGGCATGCGGAAGATGATCCCGAGTTAGGATCCGACAAGTTTGGGTGCTGCCGAGTGGCCACGCTTTACCGCGCCGCCTGGTCTCAAGCAGGAGTACGACTGTACACGGAGCCTCGAAGCCCGTGCAAATCGAATAGGCTGGTGGTCTAGACCACTAGCTGGTAGCTTCCATGCGGAACCGCCACTTCATATGACATACGCTGCTGCTCAGTGCCGTCCGGAACGCAGTGACGGCCCGTACGCAGCACCACTTCTGGGAGGCTTCCCATGACCACCGTGACGTCCCCTCTCTCCGGACGTACCGTCGGACTGGCCGCCGTGCCTGATCCGGTCTTCGCCGGGGCCATGGTCGGCCCGGGTACCGCCATCGACCCCGCGCGTGAGCCTTCCGAGGCCGTGGCGCCCGTGGACGGCGTCGTCGTCTCTCTGCACCCGCACGCGTTCGTCGTCGTCGACGGGGAGGGTCACGGCGTGCTCACCCACCTCGGTATCGACACGGTGCAGCTCAACGGGCAGGGCTTCGAACTTCTCGTCAACAAGGGGGACACCGTGACCCGCGGCCAGGCCGTGGTGCGCTGGAACCCGGCCGAGGTCGAGGCCGCCGGCAAGTCTCCGGTCTGCCCCGTCGTGGCCCTGGAGGCCACGGCCGACTCGCTCTCCGACGTCAACGAAGACGGTGACGTGAAGGCGGGCGACATCCTCTTCGCCTGGAGCTGACGCGTCTCGGACCGACGACCCCGCTGCCGTGCCGTCCTACGACGGTGAGGGCGGCGACCACGACAACCACCGCGGCGGCGGGACCCGCCGCACTATCGGAGACGGGTGAGATGGAGACAACGCTGCGAGGCGTCGGCGTGAGCCACGGTGTGGCGATCGGCGAGGTTCGGCACATGGGAACGGCGGTGCTGGAGCCGCCTGCCAAGCAGATCCCGGCCGAAGAGGCGGAGCGCGAGCAGGGGCGCGCCCGGCAGGCCGTGGACGCGGTGGCCGCCGATCTGATGGCGCGCGGCAATCTGGCGGGCGGCGAGGCCCAGGCGGTCCTCGAGGCGCAGGCCATGATGGCGCAGGACCCCGAGCTGATGTCCGACGTAGAGCGCCGGATCGCCGTCGGGAGCACCGCCGAGCGTGCCGTGTACGACGCGTTCGCCGCGTACCGCGAGCTGCTGGCCGCCGCGGGTGAGTACCTGGCCGGCCGGGTGGCCGACCTGGACGATGTGCGGAATCGTATCGTCGCCCGTCTGCTGGGCGTTCCGATGCCGGGTGTCCCGGACAGCGACGAGCCGTACGTCTTGGTGGCGCGGGATCTGGCGCCGGCCGACACGGCGCTCCTCGACCCGACCCTGGTGCTTGGTTTCGTGACCGAGGAGGGCGGGCCGACCAGCCACAGCGCGATCCTGGCGCGGGCGCTCGGGGTGCCCGCCGTGGTGGCGCTGCCGGGTGCCGGTGAACTTGCCGAGGGCACCGTGGTCGCCGTCGACGGCAGCACCGGCGACATCTTCGTGAACCCGAGTGCGGAGAAGAAGGCGGCGCTCCAGGCGGCGGCCGCCGAGCGGAAGGCGGCGCTGTCCGCGTCGACCGGCCCGGGTGCGACCGCGGACGGGCACAAGGTGCCGCTGCTGGCCAACGTGGGCGGGCCGGCGGATGTGCCGGCCGCGGTGGCGGCCGGTGCCGAGGGCGTCGGTCTGTTCCGTACCGAGTTCCTGTTCCTGGACGACAGCAAGAGCGCTCCTTCCGAGGAGAAGCAGGTCGAGGCCTACCGCCAGGTGCTGGCGGCGTTCCCCGAGGGCCGGGTCGTCGTGCGGGTGCTGGACGCGGGCGCGGACAAGCCGCTGGACTTCCTGACTCCGGCGGACGAGCCGAACCCGGCGCTGGGTGTGCGTGGTCTGCGGACGCTGCTCGACCACCCCGAGGTGCTGCGCACCCAGCTGACGGCGCTGGCGAAGGCGGCCGAGGGGCTGCCCGTCCACCTTGAGGTGATGGCGCCGATGGTGGCGGACCGTGCGGACGCGAAGGCGTTCGCGGACGCCTGCCGGGAGGCGGGGCTGCGGGCCAAGTTCGGCGCGATGGTGGAGATTCCGTCGGCCGCGCTGCGGGCCCGCTCGGTCCTCCAGGAGGTCGAGTTCCTGTCGCTGGGGACGAACGACCTGGCGCAGTACACGTTCGCCGCGGACCGTCAGGTGGGCGCGGTGTCCCGGTTGCAGGATCCGTGGCAGCCCGCGCTGCTCGACCTGGTGGCGCTGTCGGCGGAGGCGGCGAAGGCCGAGGGCAAGAGCTGTGGCGTGTGCGGTGAGGCCGCGTCGGATCCGCTGCTGGCGTGTGTGCTGACGGGTCTGGGGGTCACCTCGCTCTCCATGGGTGCGGCGTCGATTCCCTATGTACGGTCGATGCTGGCCAAGTGCACGCTGGCCCAGTGCGAACGGGCCGCGGCGGCCGCGCGTGCCACCGACAGCGCGGAGGAGGCCCGCGTGGCGGCTCAGGCGGTGCTGTCCGGCGAGTAGTCGGCCGCGGCCGTGACCGGCTGTCTGTCCAGGGGCGCCCCACCGCTGTGGGGCGCCCCTGGTGGTTTCAGTGGTGGTGGCCGGGTGCCGTCCCCTGGTCGCCGAGGTCGGGCGGGGCGCAGTAGTCGACGTCCGATTCCGGTGAGACGAGGTCTCCGGACTCGACGTCGGTGCAGTAGGCGTCGAAGACCTCGCCTGCGGTGAGCGGGTCGAGGCTGTTGCCGCGCAGTCGCCAGCCGTAGACGCGGTCGGGGGCGGCGGGGGCGCTGGTGCGCATGACGAGCCCGCCGGGGCTGCGGGTGGCGAGGCCGAGGGCGAGGACGCTGGTGAACTCGAGGGCTTCCGCCTCGTCGAGGTGGGTGGTGCCCTCGTCGTTCCGGTCGGCGTGGAGCACGGTGACGAGGGTTTCGGGTGGTCCGGAGACGCTGCACACGAGGTGCCGGTTGCCTGCCGGGGCGGTGTCGAGGATGCGGCTCAGGAGGTGGGAGGCGCGGGTGAAGGCGGCGCGTCCGATGTCCTCGCCGCAGGTGGGGCAGGGTCCGAGGCGGGCGAGGAGGGTACTGGCGTACTCCCAGGTGGCCTGTCGTACCGCCTCGTCGACGAGGGCGGGGACGAGGTCGGTGAGGGGGCGGCCGTCGTAGGGGACGGTGGCGCCGGTGGCCGCGAGTTCGGCGGTGAAGCGGGTGCGGCTGGCCGGGTTGTCCGCGTCGAGTCCGGTGACCGTGCAGAACTCGGCGTACTCCTCGGGGTCGAACAGGGCGAGTGTGGTCTGGGTGCCCTCGGCGGCGCGGGTCCTGAGGAGGGCCTCCATCTGGCGGAGGTAGGTGAGGTGGTCGTCGAAGGTGAAGGTGCGGTAGCGCCGCATGGCGCGGAAGTCGTGCTCGTCGGTCAACAGACCGATGGTGCCGGCGATTTCGCGGCGCAGGACGCGTCGCATGGTCCGGTGGTCGGTGCGCGCCATGGTTCCCCCTGTGTGCGGTCGATCAATGCTCACTCACAGTAACCGGCACCACTGACAATGGGTGTGGAAGGCGGCGGTGACGGCGCGGGGGCCGATGCTGCGCCGGGCGGACCGGGCGAGTCCGTGGACCCCGAGGTGGGCGTCCTGGCCGGGGAGCTGACCGGGCGTGGGATCGGGTCGCACGGGGTGAGCGGATGAACCGGTGGGTGGCGGCGGGGCCCGCCTCCGGTTGCCGGCCGGGCGGGGCTCGCCCCGGACTTCGCCGTCTGGGCGGGTCCGAGGCCGGCTGCGTCGGGTGAGCGCGCTCTGGGGTGAGTTCAGGCGCGTTTGCGGGCCAGGTCCTCGAAGTAGCTCAGCAGGTCGAGGTTGTCGATGGACCCGGGGTTGACGGCCTTCTCCAGCGGCGTGCCCTGCAGAAGACGTTTGACCGGGACCTCGATGCGCTTTCCGGTGAGGGTGTGCGGGACGCCGGGGACCTCGATGATCTCGTCGGGGACGTGCCGGGGCGAGAGCTGTTCGCGGATGGCCCGCCTGATGCGGTCCAGCAGGGCCTCGTCGAGGTCCGCGCCCGGTGCCAGATGGACGAAGAGGGGCATCCAGTAACCGCCGTCGGGCTGTTCGACGCCGATGACGAGGGACTCCTTGATCTCGGGGAGGCGCTCGACGACCTCGTAGATGTCGGCCGAGCCCATCCGTACGCCCTGGCGGTTGAGCGTGGAGTCGGAGCGCCCGTGGATGATCACCGAGCCGCGTGCGGTGACGGTGATCCAGTCGCCGTGGCGCCACACGCCGGGGTAGGTCTCGAAGTAGCTCTCGTGGTAGCGGCTGCCGTCGGGGTCGTTCCAGAAGCGGATCGGCATGGACGGCATGGGGTTGGTGACGACCAGTTCGCCCACTTCGTCGATGACGGGGTGGCCGGCCGGGTCCCAGGCCTGGAGGTCGGTGCCGAGGCCGGGTGCCTGCAGTTCACCGGTGAACACGGGGAGCGTGGGTACGGCGCCCGCGAAGCAGGAGCACACGTCGGTGCCACCGCTGACGGAGGCGATCCAGAGGTCGGCCCCGCTCGCTGCGAACTCGTCGTGCAGCCAGCGGAAGCCGTCGGGGGGCAGCGGGGAGCCGGTGGTGGCGACGCACTTCACCCGTGTGAGGTCGTAGTCGCGGGAGGGGTGCACGCCGGCCTTGCGGCAGGCCATCACGTAGGCGGCGGAGGTGCCGTAGAGGGTGGCTCCGGTGCGTTCGGCGACGCGCCACTGGGCGCCGGTGTCGGGGTAGCCGGGGCTGCCGTCGTACAGGACGATCGTGGTGCCGGTGAGGAGGCCGGAGACGAGGAAGTTCCACATCATCCAGCCGGTCGAGGTGTACCAGAAGAAGCGGTCCTCGGGGCCCAGGTCGCAGTGCAGGCCGAGCTGTTTGAGGTGTTCGACCAGGATGCCGCCCTGGGACTGGACGATGGCCTTGGGCAGGCCGGTGGTGCCGGAGGAGTAGAGCACCCACAGGGGGTGGTCGAACGGGACCTGCTCGAACTCTGGTTCGGTGTCGGCGGAGGTCAGGGCCGACCACTCCAGGGCGCCTTCGGGGGCCGGGGTGCCGAGCAGCGGGATGTGCACGACGGCGCGCAGGGTGGGCAGTTCGCGGCGGAGTTCGGCGACGGTCTCGCGTCGGTCGTGTTCCTTGCCGCCGTAGCGGTAGCCGTCGACGGTGAACAGGACGACGGGTTCGACCTGCTGGAAGCGGTCCAGGACGCTGCGGGCGCCGAAGTCGGGGGCGCAGGAGGTCCAGACGGCGCCCACGGCGGCGGTGGCGAGCAGGGCGACCACGGCCTGCGGGACGTTCGGGAGGTAGCCGCTGACGCGGTCGCCGGGGCGGACGCCGAGGGCACGGAGTTCGGCGGTCAGAGAACCGACCTGGCGGCGCAGCTCGGCCCAGGTGACCGGGCGGGGTTCGTGGGTCTCGTCGACGTACAGGAGCGCGGGTTCGTCCGCGCGGGTGGCGGCGGCGCGCAGGGCGTGCTCGGCGTAGTTCAGGGTGGCGCCGGGGAACCACTCGGCGCCGGGCATCGCCCGGTCGCCGAGCACGCGCGCGTAGGGCGTCGAGAACCGCACCTCGAAGTATTCGGTGACGGCCTGCCAGAAGGTGTCCAGGCGGTCGACGGACCAGCGGTGCAGGGCCGGGTACCCGCCGTCCGAGGGGGCGCCGTGGCGTTCCGCCGCCCAGGACTGGAACCTGGTGATGCGTGCCTGGGCGATCCGCTGCGGATCGGGCCGCCAGAGCGGCTGGGGGTTCGCGGTCGACATGGGGCGGCTCCCGGACTTCTGCGCTGGTGTGCGTCGGACGCGCACGGGCTGGGGTGTGCGCGTGAGCGGCTGACAGGGACGATGCCACGTGATCGACTTCTACACCAGGGTGTGCTCCACATAGTTCGAGCCGTGACGATATGGGCTGAAACCACATACGTAGTTCAGCCCGAGAGCTCTCCCGGCCCCCCTCGCCCACAGGCCCCCGGCCTGAACCTAAGATGCCTGACCTAGATCATCGGAACCGCGCGGGACGCTCCGGGCGACCGGGTCCGTGTCGTGAAGAAGTGGTCCCGGCATGGGTGAACGGCAGTTGAACGGCACGCGCGCGCGGGGTGCCGAGTGGCAGGGTGAGCAGCATGGACGGTCGTGACCTGGTGCGTTCGGTGAGAGTGGTCGGTTCGGGGAAGGCGGCTCAGGGGTTGCGTACCGTACGGGCCGCGTGGCGCAGAAAGCGGATCGATGCCGCCGGGCTGCCCCCGCGGGGGGCCGAGCGCGCCCGGGTGCCGGGGCTGGTGCAGGGCGTGGAGCCGGGGCCGGGGGGCGGTGTGATCCGCTTCAGCCGGTCCGAGCTGCGGATCACGGTCGCCGTGAACGGGGCGGTCTTCTGGGGCTGGGACGGGGCCGGTCCGGAGCCGTCGTACGCGCTCGCGGGCCGTTGCCCGGAGCCGGATCCGCGGGCGGTCCTGGAGCCGGACACGGACGGCGGCTGGCGGGTCGTGGCGGAGCGGGTGACGGTGAGCGTCTCGCGGCACGGCGCGGTGGAGGTGTGCACGCCCGGTGGCGTGATGCTGCGGCGGGATCTGCCGCCGCGCTGGTGGGAGCCGGTGGGCGGGGGCGCGGCGCGCTGGGTGCAGCGGTCGGAGGTGGCGGCGGACGCGCGGTTCTTCGGGCTGGGCGGGCGCGCCTCGGGGCCGCGGCTGCGGGACGGCACCTACCGGCTGTGGAACACGGACCCCGGACATGCCTTCGGACCCGCCGACGATCCGCTGTACATCACCATGCCCGTGCAACTGGTGGTGGCGGACGCCGCCGTGCATCTGGTGTTCCACGACACCTCCTGGGACGGGACGGTGAGCCTCCGGGAGGGCGAGGAGGGGGCCGGTTCCGGCCATGACCGGACCGGGCGGTGCGAGCTGCGGATGGACGGCGGTCCGCTGCGCTGCTGGGTGATGGCGGGCACCCCCGCGCGCGTGCTGCACGCGTGGGCCTCGCTCACCGGCGCGCCCGCGCTGCCGCCGGCCTGGGCGCTGGGCCATCACCACGCGCGCTGGGGTTTCGGCAGCGAGGAGGAGGTACGGCGGGTCGTCGCCGGTTACCAGGAGCGCGGGCTGCCGCTGGACGCCGTCCATCTGGACATCGACCACTTCGACGCCCACCAGGTGTTCACGGTCGACCACGAGCGCTTCCCGAAGCTGGCGACGCTGGCGGAGGAGCTGCGGCGGGACGGGATCCGGCTGGTGTCGATCGTCGATCCGGCGGTCAAGGCCGAGCAGGGCAACGCGGTCCACGACAGCGGGGTGGCGATCGACGCCTTCGTCCGTGATGCGTCGGGGCGGACCGTGGAGGGGGTGGTGTGGCCCGGGGAGACGGTCTTCCCCGACTTCACGGACGCGCGCGTGCGCGCGTGGTGGGGCGGGCTGTACGAGGAGCGGCTCGCGCAGGGCTTCGCCGGGTTCTGGCACGACATGAACGAGCCGACGTCGTTCAGCGCCTTCGGCGAGTCGACGCTGCCACGCTCGGCACGGCACGCCCTGGAGGGGCGCGGCGGCGACCACCGGGAGGCGCACAACGTCTACGCGCTCGGCATGGCGCGGGCGGCCTACGAGGGCCTGCGCGGACTCGCGCCCGGGGAGCGGCCGTTCCTGTTCTCCCGCTCGGGCTGGGCCGGTGTGCAGCGCTACGGGGGCACGTGGTCCGGTGACGTCGCCACCGGCTGGCCGGGGCTGCGCGCGTCCCTGTCGCTGGTGCTGGGGCTCGGGCTGTGCGGAGTGCCGTACTCGGGTACTGACGTGGGCGGTTTCGACGGGAGTCCGACGCCGGAGCTGTTTCTGCGCTGGTTCCAGCTGGGCGCGTACCTGCCGCTGTTCCGCACCCACGCGAGCATGCGGGCGGGGCGCCGGGAGCCGTGGGAGTTCGGGGCCGAGGTGCTGGAGCACGCGCGCGTGGCGCTGCTCGAACGGCGGCGTCTGCTGCCGTACTTCATGACGCTGGCGCAGCTCGCCCGGCGCACCGGAGCGCCGTATGTGCGGCCGGTGTGGTGGGGTGCGCCGGAGGACCGGGCGCTGCGCGACTGCGAGGATGCCTTCCTGCTGGGCGACAGCCTGTTGGTGGCCCCGGTGCTGGACCCGGGCGCCGACCGGCGTGCGGTGCAGCTGCCCCGGGGGCGCTGGTACGACACGGTGACCGAGAAGGTGTACGAGGGGCCCGGACAGGTGCTCGTCGACGCCCCGCTGTCGCGGATCCCGGTGCTGGCGCGTGCGGGTGCCGTCCTGCCCGTGCGGGACGAGGACGGCGGGACACGGCTTGAGGTGTGGGCGCCCGTCCGGGGACGGACGGGCGGCGGACTGTTCGTGCCGGACGCGGGCGACGGCTGGGACGAGCCGGAGATCGAGCGTTACGTCACCCGCTGGGAGGGCCGGCGGGTGGTGATCCGGCGCGACGACGAGAGCGGCGTGAGCAAGCCGTCCCGTCCCGTCCGGGTCAGGGGGCTGGGCTGAGCCGGAGGGCTCAGTAGCGGCCCTCGAACCACGCGCGTACGGCCACGCTGTGCAACGGGAAGGCGAGTTCCTCGGCGCGGCGCAGCAGGTGCCAGCCCTCCGTCTCGTCGGTCGCGCCCGACGGCGGAAGGCCCTCGGCCGGGCGTTCCGGGAGGAGCCCGAACAGCAGCAGGTGGCCGTCGGGTGAGCTCATGGCGTCGACGAGCCGTACGTCGCGGGCGGCCGCGTCGATGCCCGTCTCCTCCTTGAGCTCACGGACGACGGCGTGCCGCCAGTCCTCGCGGTCGTCGACGAAACCGCCGGGCAGTGCGGTGCCGCCGCGCGCGGGGGCCACGGTGCGGGTGATGACGACCAGGGCGGTGCCCTTCGTGTCGTAGACGGGCTGGAGGGCGATCGCCACCGGCAGCGGGTTGCGGTAGGCGACCTGGCCGCAGGCCCGGCAGGTGCGGGGCCAGCCGGAGATTCCCGCCCCGTAGGCCGCTCCACAGCTCGAACAGTGCGAGCCCGGAGCGGAGTTGGCAATTGGGTGCTGATTTTCGGACACGCGCGGACTTTATCCGATCAGGAGAACGACGTCTTACGGTCAGGGGAATGCCGCCCTCCGGAAGTGAACCGACATCCGGCGGCCGGGCGCCCCGGGCGGGCGGGGCGGCCGGATCCGGCGGCGCGGCCTGCCCAATTCCGGCGGCCCGTGGCACACTTCTGACGTTCCGTCAGATCCGAGTGCCCTGGAGGAGCTTTGCCGCGTACACGCACACCGGCGGTCGACGGCTGGTTCACGGGCGAGGGGGACGGGTTCCGGCTGCTGGGTACCCGCTGCGCGGCCTGCGCCTCGGTCTTCTTCCCGCGCGAGGACGCGCACTGCCGCAACCCCGGGTGCGCGGGCGGCGGCCTGGAGGAGGTCCCGCTCTCCCGGCGCGGACGGATCTGGTCGTACACCGACAGCAGGTACCGTCCCCCGTCACCCTATGTGAGCGACCCGGAACTTCCGTGGGAGCCGTACGCGTTGATCGCTGTGGAGCTGGAGTCCGAGCGGATCGTGGTGCTCGGGCAGGCGGTTCCCGGGATCACCGCCGCCGATCTGGCGGTGGGCATGGAGGTCGAGGCAGTCACCGGAGTGCTGAGCGAGGACGCGGAGACGACCTGGACGACCTGGCACTGGCGGCCGACGGGGGTGACGGCATGACGGCGGACGTGGCGGTGCTCGGCGTGGGCATGCACCCCTGGGGCAAGTGGGGGCGGAGCTTCGTCGAGTACGGGGCGGCGGCGGCCCGCGCGGCGCTCGCGGACGCCGGACTCCAGTGGCGGGACATCGGCTCGATCGTGGGCGCGGACACGGTGCGCGGCGGATATCCCGGCTATGTGGCGGGCGCGACCTTCGCGAAGGCGCTGGGCTGGCAGGGGGCCCGGGTCACGAGCGTGTACGCGGCGTGCGCGTCCGGGGCCCAGGCGGTCGCCGCGGCGCGGGCCCAGATCCTCGCGGGACTCGCGGACGTGGTGCTCGTGGTGGGCGCGGACGCGGCACCCAAGGGCTTCTTCCGGCCCGCTGGAGGAGACCGGCCGGACGATCCCGACTGGCTGCGCTTCCGGCTGCTGGGGGCGACGAATCCGACGTACTTCGGGTTGTACGCGCGCCGCCGGATGGCGCTGTTCGGGGACACTCCCGAGGACTTCGCCCTGGTCAAGGTGAAGAACGCGGCCCTGGGAGCGCTCAACGCGAACGCCCGCTACCGCAAGCGGGTCACCGCCGAGGAGGTCGCCGCCTCCCAGGTGGTCGCGGACCCGCTGCGGCTGCTGGACATCTGCGCCACCTCGGACGGCGGGGCCGCGCTGGTCCTCTCCAGCGTGGAGTTCGCCCACCGGCACGGAGTGGCGCGGCCGGTACGGATCCGTGCGGTGTCCACCGTCACGCCCCGCTATCCGAGCACGGTGCCGGACCTGCCGGACATCGCCACGGACTCCGCGGCGGCGGTGGAGCCTCCCTCGGAGTCCTTCCGGGCGTCGATCGCGCGGGCCGCCTACGAGGAGGCGGGCATCGGCCCCGATGAGCTCTCCCTCGCCGAGGTGTACGACCTGTCCACCGCGCTGGAGTTGCAGTGGTATGAGGATCTGGGGCTGTGCGCCGAGGGCGAGGCCGCGAAGCTGCTGCGCGAGGGCGCCACGGCCCTCGGCGGCCGGATACCGGTCAACGCCAGCGGTGGGCTCGCGTCCTTCGGGGAGGCGGTGCCGGCCCAGGCGATCGCCCAGGTCTGCGAGCTGACCTGGCAGTTGCGGGACGCGGCGGGCGACCGGCAGGTGGCGCACGCGCGCGTGGGGATCACGGCCAACCAGGGCCTGTTCGGACACGGCTCGTCGGTGATAGCGGTGCGCTGACGGAACGGGTGCGACGGCGGCGGGCCCTGCCCCGTGCGAGCACCCCGACAGGGCGCGCGAACGTCTCATGAACTGCCCCTGGGCATGCGCCGACGGCGCCGTCATGCTCCCGTGCGCAGCCCGCCCCGAGACCGGCGACATCCTCGCCGGCCCGCTGCCGGAAGCCGTCCGCGAGGCAGGCCGGAGGCCCTGGGCGGTCACCCTCGACATCGTCCCGCCGTACCCGCACGTGCCGCAGCGGGCCCTGCTGGACGAGGGCCGCCAAGGCGCTGCGCGGCGCAGGCCGGGTACGTGGCGGTGGAGCCGTGACAGCTGTCCTCCGGGGGGTTGCCTGTCATCGTTGCCGTCGGCGACCTTGACGCTCCCCTGGTGCCGGTGAAAACTTCCGGTGTCGGTCGACATCGCCGTACATTCTCGGCGTATTCAGGCACTGCGCCATGGGCCGCTCCTGATCTCAAGGCCCGTCCCCCATGGGCGATTCGGCCGCCACGGCACGCTCGTCACTGACGCCGGGCGGGGCGCGGGACCTTCCCTGCCTTCGGCTGACGTCGCCAAGGGAACCGTTCCTGCTCAATGCGCCGGGGTCGATCCCCGGCCAGCGCCCTAGGAGCCGCCATGAGCAACGGAGACATCTTCGTCGGCGAAGTCATCGGCACGGCCATCCTGATCCTGTTCGGTGCCGGTGTCTGTGCGGCGGTCACGCTCAGACACTCCAAGGCCCGGGCCTCGGGGTGGGTGGTGATCGCGTTCGGCTGGGGCTTCGGCGTCCTCGCCGGCGCCTACACCGCCGCTCCCCTCTCCGGCGGACAGCTCAACCCCGCCGTCACCATCGGCATCGCCGTCGACACCGGGAAGTGGGGCAGGGTCTGGGTCTATCTGCTCGGCCAGCTCGTCGGCGCGATACTCGGCGCCGTCCTGACGTACCTCGTCTACCTGGCCCAGTTCCAGGCCAACGTGCCCGACGAGGAGTCGGGAGAGGAGCCGACGCCGACCCTCGGCATCTTCTCCACCATCCCGGAGATCCGGAACCCGGTCGCCAACCTCGTCACCGAGATCATCGCGACGATCGCGCTCGTCCTGCCGATCCTCGCGTTCGGACTGACCAAGGGGCTCGGCGAGTCCGGCACCACCGTACTGATCGTCTCCCTGCTCGTGGTCGGCATCGGACTGTCGCTCGGCGGCCCCACCGGCTACGCCATCAACCCGACGCGCGACCTCGGCCCCCGGATCGTGCACACCTTCCTGCCCATCCCCAACAAGGGCACCTCGGACTGGGGTTACGCCTGGATACCGGTGGTCGGGCCCCTGATCGGCGGGGTGCTCGCGGGCCTGATCTACAACGCGGCCTTCTGACTCGGCGCGATCCTCCGGCCCGACGCGCCCCGGCCCGACGCGGCCCACCCACCCACGCAGCCTTCCGACCCAGCGACCAAGGGGCAGCCATGACGGACACCGCCGAGAAGTACGTCGCCGCAATCGACCAGGGCACCACGTCGAGCCGCTGCATCATCTTCGACCACGGCGGCGCGATCGTCGCCGTCGACCAGCGCGAACACCGCCAGATCTTCCCCAAGCCGGGCTGGGTGGAGCACGACGCCACCGAGATCTGGTCCAAGGTGCAGGCCGTGGTGGCCGGGGCGCTGGCCAACGCGGGGCTGCGCCCCGACCAGTTGAGCGCGCTGGGCATCACCAACCAGCGTGAGACGACCGTCCTGTGGGACCGCGCCACCGGAAAGCCCGTGCACAACGCGATCGTCTGGCAGGACACCCGCACCGCGGCCCTGTGCCACGAACTCGGCGGCAGCGACGGCCAGGACCGCTTCCGCGAGCAGACCGGCCTGCCCCTGGCCAGCTACTTCTCCGGGCCCAAGGCGGCCTGGCTGCTGGACAACGTGCCGGGGCTGCGGGACCGGGCCGAGCGCGGTGAGATCGCGTTCGGGACCATCGACTCCTGGCTGATCTGGAACCTCACCGGCGGCACCGACGGCGGCCGCCACGTCACCGACGTCACCAACGCCGGACGCACCATGCTGATGAACCTGGAGACCCTCCGGTGGGACCCCGCCATCCTCGCCGCGATGAGCATCCCCGAGGCGGTACTGCCCGAGATCAGGTCGTCCGCCGAGGTGTACGGCACCGCCGTGGGCCAGCTCGCCGGGGTGCCGGTGGCATCCGCGCTGGGCGACCAGCAGGCCGCGGTCTTCGGCCAGGCCTGCTACGACGTCGGCACGGCGAAGAACACCTACGGGACGGGCAGCTTCCTGCTGCTCAACACCGGTGACCGGCCGGTGCCGTCCAAGAACGGGCTGCTGACGACGATGGGCTACAAGATCGGCACCGAGGCGCCGGTCTACTGTCTGGAGGGCTCGATCGCCGTCACGGGCGCGCTCGTCCAGTGGTTCCGCGACCAGCTCGGCATCATCCGGACGGCCGACGAGATCGAGACCCTGGCGGCGAGCGTCGACGACAACGGCGGCGCCTACATCGTCCCCGCCTTCTCCGGCCTGTTCGCGCCCTACTGGCGTTCCGACGCGCGCGGGGTGGTCACCGGGCTCACCCGGTACGTCACCAAGGCGCACCTCGCGCGCGCGGTCCTGGAGGCGACCAGCTGGCAGACGCGGGAGGTCGTGGACGCCATGTACCAGGACTCCGGGGTACAGATCACCACCCTGAAGGTGGACGGGGGCATGACCGGGAACGATCTCCTGATGCAGCACCAGGCCGACGTACTCGGGGTACCGGTGATCCGGCCCCGGGTCTCCGAGACGACCTGCCTGGGCGCCGCCTACGCGGCCGGCCTGGCCACCGGCGTCTGGAACGACCTCGACGAGCTCAAGTCGCACTGGCAGAAGGACGCGGAGTGGACACCCGCCATGGCGGCCTCGGTGCGCGAGAAGGAGTACGCGAACTGGCGCAGGGCGGTCGAGAAGAGCTTCGGCTGGCTGGAGGAGGGCGAGTAACCACCCCTGGACCACGGCCCGTACCCCGGTCGGCGGGGGTACGGGCCGTGCCGCCGCCGTTCAGGTGGTGACGGACTGCCGGTGGCCCGCCCCGTACGCCATCGCATGCCGGACGACGCCGATGAGCACCTCCTTGACCGACTCGCGGTCCCGGGCGTCGCACAGCACGACCGGTACCTCCGGGTCGAGGTCGAGGGCCTTGCGGACCGACTCCACCGGGTAACGTGCCGCGTCCTCGAAGCAGTTGACGCCGATGAGGAAGGGTATGGAGCGCCGCTCGAAGTAGTCGACGGCGGCGAAGCAGTCCTCCAGACGGCGTGTGTCGGCGAGCACGACGGCTCCCAGCGCGCCCTCGGCCAGCTCGTCCCACATGAACCAGAACCGTTCCTGACCGGGCGTGCCGAACAGGTACAGCACCAGGTCCTCGCGCAGGGTGATGCGGCCGAAGTCCATGGCGACGGTGGTGGTGTGCTTGCCCTCGACGCCGGAGGTGTCGTCGACCGGTCGCCCGGCCTCGGTGAGCAGTTCCTCGGTGCGCAACGGCCTGATCTCGCTGACCGCGCCGACCAGGGTCGTCTTGCCCACACCGAAGCCGCCGGCCACGAGGATCTTGAGCGTGACCGGCTCGACCGGTGACTTGCCGCGCTCAGATCTCCCGAAGATCATCGATTTCTTCTCCTGCTTGACGGCCTTGTTGACGGGCCTGATGGGTTGGGGGGAGTTGACGGGACCGGGTGCCGGGCGCGGGGCGTCCGTATCCGCCGCCGCCCGGGGTCTCGATGACGAGTACGTCACCGGGGCCGACGTCCGCGGCATCGCTGCCGCCGAGTCCGGTGACCGTGCCGTCGGCCCGCTCCACCCGGTTGGCGCCGAGCGCGCCGGGTGCGCCGCCCGCCATGCCGTACGGCGGGACGCGGCGGTGCTGGGAGAGGGTGGAGACGGTCATGGGTTCGAGGAAGCGGACGCGGCGGACCGCGCCGTCCCCGCCGTGCCAGCGGCCCGCGCCGCCGCTGCCCTCGCGTACGGCGAACTCGTCGAGGCGGACGGGCAGCCGCCACTCCAGGACTTCCGGGTCGGTGAGCCGGGAGTTGGTCATGTGGGTCTGTACGACGCTCGCGCCGTGGAAGCCGTCGCCGGCCCCCGATCCGGAGGCGACGGTCTCGTAGTACTGGTGGCGTTCGTTGCCGAAGGTCACGTTGTTCATGGTCCCGGAGCCCTCGGCCTGGACGCCCAGCGCCGCGTAGAGGGCGCCGGTGATGGCCTGGGAGGTCTCGACGTTGCCCGCGACGACGGCGGCCGGCGGCTCGGGGGCGAGCATGGAACCGGGCGGTACAACGATGTCGAGAGGGCGCAGGCAGCCGTCGTTGAGCGGGATGTCGTCGGCGACGAGGGTGCGGAACACGTACAGCACGGCCGCGTTGACGACGGCGAACGGGGCGTTGAAGTTGGTGGCGAGCTGGGCGGAGGTGCCGGTGAAGTCGATGGTGGCGCGCCGGTTGCCGCGGTCCACGCGCACGCGTACCCGGATGACGGCGCCGGAGTCGGTCTCGTAGGCGTACGCGCCGTCGTCCAGGGCGTCGACGACCCGGCGGACCGCTTCCTCCGCGTTGTCCTGGACGTGCCGCATATAGGCCTGCACGACGTCGAGGCCGAACTCCTCGATCATCCGGCCGACTTCGTCGACGCCCTTGCGGTTGGCGGCGATCTGGGCGCGCAGGTCGGCGAGGTTGGTGCGGATGTTGCGGGAGGGGTAGCGGGCCCCGGCGAGCAGCCGGTGCGTCTCGGCCTCGCGGAACCGGCCCTTCTCGGCGAGCAGCCAGTTGTCGAAGAGGACCCCCTCCTCGTCGATGGTGCGGCTGTTCGCGGGCATCGAGCCCGGGGCGATGCCGCCGATCTCGGCGTGGTGGCCGCGGGAGGCGACGTAGAAGAGGATCCGGTCACCCTGCGTGGCGAAGACCGGCGTGATGACGGTGACGTCGGGCAGGTGGGTGCCGCCGTGGTACGGATCGTTGACGGCATAGGTGTCGCCGGGGCGCATCGAGGTGCCGCGACGGTGGATGACCTCTTTGACGCTGGTGCCCATGGAGCCCAGGTGGACGGGGATGTGCGGGGCGTTGGCCACCAGGTTCCCGTCCGGGTCGAACAGGGCGCAGGAGAAGTCGAGACGCTCCTTGATGTTGACGGACTGGGCCGTCGACTCCAGTCGGGCGCCCATCTGTTCGGCGATCGACATGAAGAGGTTGTTGAAGACCTCCAGCAGGACCGGGTCGGCCTTCGTGTCGAGATCGGAACTCTGCGTGACCGTCGCACGTTCCATGACCAGATGCCCGTCGTCGGTCGCCGCGGCCCGCCAGCCGTCGTCGACGACGGTCGTGGCACCGGCCTCGGTGATGATCGCCGGGCCGGTGACGGTTTCGCCGGGGGGTAGTTCCTCGCGGCGGTGGAGAGGTACGTCGCGCCAGGTGCCGCCGGTGTGGAGGCGGACGGTCCCCGGTGTGCCGGGGCTGCCCTGGTACGGGGCGAGGGCGGAGAGATCGGGGGGTTCGGTGATGCCGGTGGCTTCCACGGAGAGGGCTTCGACGACGACCGGGCGGTCGAGCGTGAAGGAGTACGTGGCGCGATGACGTTCTTCGAAGGCGTGTTTCATCGCGTCGGGCTCGGTGAGCTCGACGGTCAGGGTGGTGTCGGTCCCGTCGTAGCGGAGCTGGGCGCGGCGGGTGACTTCGACGCGGTCCCGCGGAACGTCCTCGGCGAGGAGTTCGGCGCGGGCCGCGGCCTCCAGGTCGTCGGCGGTCTTGCGGACGCCGGGCATGGCGGCGGGGTCCAGGGGTGCCTCGACGGACTGTTCACGCATGGCGGTGGTGTCCGCGAGCCCGATGCCGAGCGCGGACAGGACGCCCGCCATGGGCGGCACCAGGACGGTGCGGATGCCGAGCGAGTCGGCGACCATGCACGCGTGCTGTCCACCGGCCCCGCCGAAGGTGGTGAGGGCGTAACGGGTGACGTCGTGGCCCTGCTGGACGGAGATCCGCTTCACGGCGCCCGCGACGTTGGCCACGGCGATGCTCAGGTAGCCCTCGGCGACCTGTTCGGGGGTGCGGTCGTCGCCGGTCCGCTCGCGGATCTCGCGGGCCAGCCCGGTGAAGCGGTCCCGGACCAGGCCGACGTCCAGCGGCTGGTCCCCGCCCGGCCCGAAGACCTGGGGGAAGTGGGCCGGCTGGATCCGGCCGAGCATGACGTTGGCGTCGGTGACGGCCAGCGGGCCGCCGCCCCGGTAGCAGGCCGGGCCGGGGTCGGCGCCGGCCGAGTCCGGGCCGACCCGGTAGCGGGAGCCGTCGAAGTGCAGCACCGAGCCGCCGCCCGCGGCGACGGTGTGGATGTCCAGCATCGGGGAGCGCAGCCGGACGCCCGCGATCTGGGTGGTGAAGACCCGTTCGTAGCCGCCCGCGAAGTGGGAGACGTCGGTGGAGGTGCCGCCCATGTCGAAGCCGATGACCCGGTCGAAGCCGGCGAGCCGCGACATCCGGGCCATGCCGACGATCCCGCCTGCCGGGCCGGACAGGACGGCGTCCTTGCCGCGGAACTGCCCGGCCTCGGCGAGCCCGCCGTTGGACTGCATGAACATCAGCCGTACGCCTTCGAGTTCGTCGGCGACCCGGCGGACGTAACGGCGCAGCACGGGCGACAGGTAGGCGTCGACGACGGCGGTGTCGCCGCGCGGGACGAGCTTCATCAGCGGGCTGACCTCGCTGGACAGCGAGATCTGCGGGAAGCCGGTGCGGGCGGCCAGCTCGCCGATGGCCTGCTCGTGGGCGGGGTACAGGTGGCTGTGCATGCAGACGACGGCGACCGCGCGGATCCCG
The DNA here is from genome assembly GCF_014645815.1 of Streptomyces fuscichromogenes. Taxonomy (GTDB): domain Bacteria; phylum Actinomycetota; class Actinomycetes; order Streptomycetales; family Streptomycetaceae; genus Streptomyces; species Streptomyces fuscichromogenes. Next base: position 17,780 of record NZ_BMML01000027.1, read on the forward strand.
TCGCCGTACGCCTCGCGGAGCGGGCCCGCCAGCGCGTCCAGGTCGGGTGCGCGCAGGACGGTGCCGTCGGCGGCGATCCGCTCGTCGGCCTCGACGACCCGTTCGTACAGCAGTTCGGGGAGTTCGATGCGGCGGGCGAAGATGCGGGGCCGGTTCTGGTAGGCGATGCGGAGGGCGTCGCGGAAGCCGCGCGTGATGACGAGGAGGGTGCGCTCGCCCTTGCGTTCGAGAAGCGCGTTGGTGGCGACCGTGGTGCCCATCCGGACGGCGTCGACGGGTTCGCCGGAGCCGGCGAGGATCTCGTCCACGGCGGCCACGGCGGCGTCGGCGTACCGCGCGGGGTTGTCGGAGAGCAGTTTGTGGGTGAGCAGCCGGCCGTCCGGGCGCCGCGCGACGACGTCGGTGAACGTACCGCCGCGGTCGACCCAGAACTGCCAGCCTGTCACGTCACTACTCCGCTTCCGCGCCGGTCACAGCGCCCGGAGGCCGTTGATCACGTCGCGCAGAATACTCTCGTCCACCAGCTCGGCCGGGGGTACCGGCCGGTTGACATGGACGAGTTCCCCGTCGACGAGGTCGCCGATGAGGACCCGGACCACTCCGACGGGCAGGTCGAGCTCCGAGGCCAGCTCGGCGACCGACTGCGGGGCGTCGCGGCACAGCTCGACGATGTCCACGTGCTCCGGGGACAGCGTCCGGTCGTCCTCGGTGTCGTCCGCGTGCGGCTCCGTGACGACCACCGCGATCAGGTCCAGCCGGTGCTGGGCCGCACTGGTGGTGCGGCCCCGTGTCATGGCGTACGGACGGACGACCGGTCCGGCCTCGTCGTCGAACCAGTGACTTCTTCCCTGACCGTCTCCGCTCATGTCATCCCACTACCCGCCCGAGGGCAGATCGGTGCGCGGAACGGACCCCAGATGTACGCCGACCCGCTTGACCAGCAGCGTCATCTCGTACGCGACCTGGCCGACGTCGGAGTCGGCGTCGGAGAGCACCGCGAGGCAGCTGCCGTCACCGGCGGCCGTGACGAACAGGAACGCGTCGTCGAGTTCGACGACGGTCTGCCGGACGCTGCCCGCCTCGAAGTGCCGGCCCACGCCCTTGGCGAGGCTGTGGAAGCCGGAGGCCACTGCGGCCAGGTGCTCGCTGTCCTCTCTGGTGAGGTCCTTGGAGACACCGGTGGGCAGGCCGTCGCCGGAGAGCACGACGGCCTTGCGGATGCTGGCGACCCGGTCCACGAGGTCGTCCAGCAGCCAGTTCAGCTCGCCCTTGTTCGTCGCCGTGTGGCCGGTCGCCTTCGGATCGGTCATCGACCGTCCCCCTTAGTCGTTCCTCGTGCTGTGCTGGTGCGGGAACCGTCGTCCTCGGCGTTCTCCGCACGGCCGCGCTGCCAGCCGCGCTGGAGCGAGGCCATGCGGCTGCGTACCTCGTCGGCGTCACGCTCGGCGGGGTCGGGTTCGCGCGCGGCGGGTGCTGCGGGTTCCTGTCGCAGCTGTGGGGCCAGGTTGGCCTGCCGTACCCGCCTGGGCAGCGGCCGGGTGCCGGACACGGCCTCCGGGGGTGTGCTGCCTGGAGGCGGGACGGAGTCTTCGGTGCCGCCGCCGCTGCCGGAGGCGGTCGCGGGGCGGCGGGTGCGCCGGGGCAGGGCGGGGGGTTCGTCCGGGCCGCCGGCCCGGGGCGCCGGGCGTTCCTCGACCCGGTCGGCGGAGCCGATGGCGCGACGCGCGGACGGGTCGGTGCGGCGGCGGGAGGGCAGCGGGGCGAGTCCGCCCGGCTCGGGGCGGCCCTGGTCGGCCCGGTCCCGCTCGCCCCGGTCGTCCCGGCTGTCGGGCTCGGTGCGGCGGGACCGCTGCTCGGTGACGGGCCTGCCGTGCGAGCTGACCAGCTTGGGCGTACGCCGTCCGGGCAGCGGCGCGGGGCCGCCGGGGTGCTCGCCCCCGAAGCCGTCGGCGCTCTGCTGGGCCGACTGGTGGAGTTCGGTCACGGCCGGCGCGGTGTCGGCGCGGGCGACGGAGCGGCGGTGCCGGAACAGCCCGCCACGCTCGCTGTCGTCGTCGGTGATGGCGCCCGGGAAGCCGTCCAGCGCGTCCAGGTCGACGGGTGCCTCCAGTTCGACCGGGCCGTCCAGCAGGGCGGCCGGGAGTCCGGTCCGCTGGGCCGGCGACTGGGCCGGCGAGAGGGCGCGGCTCGCGTCGGGTTCGGCCTCCCGGGCCGGGCGGCCACGGTCGAGGCGGAAGCCGACGCCGTTGGTGTCGGGGACGTCGTCGGTCAGCAGCACGTCGGGGATGAAGACGACGGCGGTGGTGCCGCCGTAGGGGGACGGCTGGAGCGAGACACGGACGTTCTGGCGCTGGGCGAGGCGGCTGACCACGAACAGGCCGAGCCGGTCGGTGTCGGAGAGCTCGAACTCGGGTGTCTCGGCGAGCCGCAGGTTGGCGTCGAGGAGTGCCTCGGCCGCCATGCCGAGACCCCGGTCGTGGATCTCCAGGGTGAAGCCGTTGGCGACGCGTTCGCCGAGGACCTGCACCGCGGTGTGCGGCGGCGAGAACACCGTCGCGTTCTCCAGGAGTTCGGCCACGAGGTGGGTGAGGTCGGCGACGGCGGGACCGGTGACGGCGACCCGGGGCAGCCGGCGGACCTCGATGCGCTCGTAGTCCTCGACCTCGGCCACGGCGGCACGCACCACGTCCATCAGCTGGACGGGCCGGCGCCACTGCCGGGAGGGGGCGGCGCCGGAGAGGATGACCAGGCCCTCGGCGTGCCGGCGCATACGGGTGGTGAGGTGGTCGAGGCGGAAGAGGTCGGCGAGTTCGTCGGTGTCCTCGGTCCTGCGCTCCATGGTGTCGAGCAGGGTGAGCTGCTTGTGCAGCAGGACCTGGCTGCGGCGGGCGAGGTTGACGAAGACCTCGGAGACGCCGGAGCGCAGCTCGGCCTGTTTGACGGCGGCCTCCACCGCGGCGCGTTGCAGGGTGTTGAGGGCCTGGCCGACCTCGCCGAGTTCGTTCTTGTCGTACTCCAGGCGCGGGACCTCGGTCTCCACGTCGACCTGTTCACCCACGGAGAGCCGGCGCATCACGCTCGGCAGCCGCACCCCGGACGCGTCGTGCGCCTCCTGGCGCAGCAGCCGCAGGTCGCGGATGAGGCTGCGGCCGACCCGGACCGACACGACCAGCGAGAACAGCACGGCGACCAGGCCGAGGACACCGACGACGGCCGCCTGCACGATCACGTTGACGGCGACGGGCCGGATGCGCTCCCGGAAGCGGTCGCCGACCTGGTCGTCGAGGGTGCGCAGTTCGTCGAGCACATTGCCCGCGGTGGTGTCCCAGCTCTTCGCGTCGACGTCGTTCGGCATGCCGGACCCGGCGGCGACGGCCGACCTCTCGGCGGCCAGCAGCGGGGCGGTGGTGGCGCTCCGCCAGAAGCGGTCGAAGCGGTCGCGTTCGCCGGCCGGCAGCAGCGGCAGGCTGATGTCGTACAGGAGGGTGCGCTGGGCGATCAGGTCGGAGATCTCGCGGGTCTCCTCGCGGGAGACCTTCCCGACCACCAGCGCGGAGCCGAGCAGGGCGTCCTCACGGGAGACGAGCTCCCGGGCGCGGGTGATGTTGACGAGGGCGCGGGCCTGCTTGTCCATCTCGACGTCGTCGATCCCGCCGAGGGCGCCGAGCAGGGTGTAGCAGGGGTCGACGACGGCGTCGTAGAGGGCGAGGGCCTGGCCGCGGTCCACGGTGCCCTGCTCGACGCTGCGGCGCAGGGGGTCGATGCCGTCGAGGGCGTCGAGTTCGGCGGTGAGGCGTTCGCCGTCGTCGGCGCCCAGACCGTCGCGCACGTTCTGTTTCCCGGCGTTCCTGCGGAGTTCGGCCACTGTCTCGTCGGTGGCGGCACGCGTGCGGTTCAGGGCGGTGAGCGCGTCGGACGCCCGCGGGTCGGCGAGGTAGACCAGGGTCTGCCGGCGCTCCTGCTGGAGGGCGCGCACCGCGTCCTCGGTGGGATAGCCGAGGTCCTCGACGATCGACGACACCTGGAACATGTGGGTGACTTCACGTCCGGTGAGCACGGCCGCGAAGCCCCAGACGGCCGTCAGGGACACCAGCGGCACGAGAAGCAGCGCCACGATCTTCCGGCGGATCGACTTCCCGCGAAAGCGCATGGCCTCCCCCAGCTCGACCCCCGCCGGCCGGGGGTACACATGTACGTCAACAAACGGCGCGAGCCTACTACCGTCACAGGGATAACTCGAAGAACTGTCCGGACGGTGAACTTCCGCCTCGGTGACCCGACATGACGGACGGACAGGATGAGTTGTCCGGGCATTGCGGGAGATTGCCACCACGATCGCGCCCGCTTCACGCGAGTGGGGCGGGATCGTCACGAAGGATCAGTTGGCCGGAATTTTTCCTCGGTTGGGGAATCATCGGGCGAGTTCGATCGTCCTTGTACATGGGTGATGGGTGCGGATTCAGCCACAGGAGCCGCATCCGGCATCCGGGCGGCGTAAAACACAGCAAGCCGGGCAGCCACTGGGGAGCCGGGGTCGTGGGACCTCGGTGCGAGGTCTGCCGGCGGTGGGGAGTGACACCTTGATGGGGACGGCTCAGCGGCGTTCGGCGCCCGAGGACGGTGCGGCGGTGCGCTCGACGGTGCGTCAACAGCAGCCGCAGTACCGGCCGTTGTGGGTGGAGGAGCCGGCCAAGCGGTACCGGATGCCGGATCCGGTGCGGACGGCGGCGGTCCGGGCGGTGATCATCGTCGCCGTCACGCTGATGCTGGGCATGGTGGCGTTCCTCTGCACGATGGCGGAGTCCTGGCTGGCGTTCCCGATGGTGATCAGCAGCGTGGCGAGCACGGTGGTGGCCACCTGGAGCGCGGTCGACGTCCTGGTGACCCGCCAGGTGTGGAACCAGCGCAACGGCGTGGTCTCCGAGCCGAGCAGCACGGCCCGCACGCTCCGCCGCGAGCGGCGCGCGGCCCGGCGCCAGGAGCGCGCCACCACTCGTGAGCAGGAGCGGATACGGCGGCAGGGCGGCCAGGCCGGGCAGCTGACGCACCCCTGAGACGGCCTGGGGCGGCCCTGGGGCCGCCCCAGGGCCGCCGGATCGGGCGGGACCGGGGGCCGTCGGGCCGTCAGGCCGACGGCTTCCGGAACATCCGGGTGGCGGTGATCTCGCTGTGCACGGACTCTCCGGCCTGCGGCTGCTGCGGCAGGCCGGGCCGCAGATGCTCCTCCACGCTGATGTACTTCAGGCCGGCCCGCAGGTCCGCGTCGTTCCGCAACCGGATGACCAGCGGGAACTCGGCCAGCGCCGTCGTGTCGAACAGCCCGGTCGTGTACAGCAGTTGCACGCCCAGCGCATCCGACACGGCCCGCTGGAGCTCCAGCAGGTAGGTCGCGTTGGCGCGCCCGATGGGGTTGTCGAGGAACAGCGTCCCCGCATGCCGGTGCTTGTCCCGCCCCCGGTCGTTGGACCGCAGTGCGGCCATCGTGCAGTACAGGGCGATGGCCGCGGTCAGCAGCTGCCCACCGGAGAACACGTCTCCCATCTGCCCCACCGGCACCCGCTCGGCGCGCAGAACCGCGTCCGGCTTGAGGATCTCGACGGCGATGCCCCTGGGCTGGAGCGCGGCCGCGACTCCCCGCAGCAGCAGGGACATGCCGTCCCGCCGCAGATCGGAGTTCTTCTTCACGGCGGCCCGGGTCGCCTCGTCGACCACCTCGCCGAGGCGCTCGGTGAGGACGGCCTGGTCGGGCTCCTCGAAACGGATACGGAGGAACTCCTGCCCGGACCACTCGCCGAGCCCCTCGGGCAGCCGGGAGAGCCGCTGGGCCGAGCGCAGGGTCGCGAGCGCGGACTCGACGAGCCCCCGCAGCCGGTCCACGATCGAGTCCCGGTTCCGGTCCAGCTGCGCCAGTTCATCGGTCAGCACCCGCAGCCGGGGCGCGAAGGCGTCCGCCCACTTCTGGGCGTGCTCGGGCAGCGCGGAGGCGGGCAGTTCCCGGATCTGCTGGCGCGCGGGGGTCCGTACCGCCTCGTAGCGGGTGGCGTTGGCGTGCCGTACGAGGACGTCGCTCGCCTCCCGGACGGCGGCCTCGGCGGCGGACAGGTCACCGGCGCAGCCGCGCAGCGACCTGCGGGCCTCGGCGGCGGACTGCCGGGCCTCCTCCAGGCTGCCGGGGTACGGCTCGGGCTCCTCCTGCTCCTCCTCGGCGGTGTGCTCGCGCAGCAGGTCGCGGAGCATGGCGGCGATCTCCTCGAAGCCGCCCGCCGCGTCCTCGGCCGCGCGCTGCGCGTCCAGCAGTGCGGCGTGCGCCTCCCTGGCCTGGGCCAACGCCTCGGTGCGGGCGGCCAGTTCGGCCGTCGCGGTGCGCAGCAGCGCCTGTGCGTGCTCGGCGTCGCGCGGCTGGAGCTCCTCGGGCAGTTCGGTGTGCGCGTCGCCGTCCTCGGGGGCGTGCCGCTCGGCCTCGCCGCGGAGCCGCCCGAGCTGCTCGCTCGCGGTCGACATGCGGGCCTCCAGGAGCTGCACCAGCTCCTCCGCGCGGGCCGCGGCGGCCTGCCGGGAGGGGCCGTCGGCTCCGTCGGGCGACTGCAGCAACTGCTCGGCGCGGGTGCGGACCTTGTTGCTGAGCCGCTCCAGCTCCGCGAGCGCGGCGCTCTCGTCGCTCTCCGAGCGGGCCTGCTCGGCGCGCAGGTCGGCACCGACGCCGACCTTCTCGTACACCTGCGAGGCGGCCCGGTAGGCCTCGCGCAGGGCGGGCAGCGAGGACCGGGGGCCGTCCTCGTCCGCGTCGGGCACGTCGTCGGGGGCGCCGGCGATCTCGGAGCGCTCGGCGCGCAGCGCGCGGGCGGTGCGGCGGGCGTCGTCGGCGGCGCGCTGGGCGCCGCGCCGGTCCTCGTCGGCGACGCGGGCGCGTTCCAGGCAGGTCTGGGCGCGGGCCTCCGACTCGGTGGCCTCGTCGGCGAGTTCACGGAGCCTGACCTGCCAGCCGGCCCGCTCGCGCAGCCGGAAGGCGAGGCCGGCGAGGGCGTCGGCGGCGCGCCGGGCCCGTTGGGCGGCCTCCTGCCGTTCGTCACGCACCCGCGCGGCCTCGGCGGCGGTCTCCTCGGCCTCCGCCCGCACGGCCCGCGCCTCGGTCAGCTCGGCCTCGGACTCCTGCGCGAACATCCGCGCGCCCCGGGCCTCCTGCGCCAGCTCCACGAGCCGCCCGGCCGGGCAGCCGGTGCGCCAGGAGGCGAGCCGCGCGGCCAGTTCACGGTCCTTGCCGAGGCGGGCGGCGAGGGTGCGGATCTCCTCGTCCCGCTCGGTGGCCCGTGCGCGCAGCGCCTGCCGCTCCTCGTCGGCGGCGCGCTCGTCGTGCATGGCCGGGTTCGGCGGTACGAGGAACACGTCGCCCGGGACGGCGTCGGGCGCCGGGGTCGGTGCGAGCAGGGCGGCGGCGGTGCCGACGGCGACGGCCGAGCGCGGCAGCAGGGCCGCCTCGCTCAGTGCCGCACGGGCGCGGGCGTGCGTGTCGGGGTCGGTGATGATGACGCCGTCGACGAGTTCGGGCCGGGCGGCGAGCACGCGCGCGTGGTCGGCCGGGTCGACGGCCTGGGCGAGGTAGCGCCAGCCGGGCAGTGCCGGGATGCCGTGTTCGCCGAGGAACTCGACGGTGGCCAGGACGTCGGGGCCGGGCGGCAGCAGTCCGCCGTCGCCGAGGGCGCCGAGGATCCGGGAGTCGTCGGCGGCCGCGGTCCGCAGCTCGAACAGGTGCCGCTCGGCAGCGCCCACGGCGTCGTCGAGCAGTTCCCGCAACTCGTCGGCGAACCGGTCGAGTTCCTCGGGGGTGAGGGTGTCGTCGCCGTCCTCGTGGCGGGGGCGCGGAATGGTGGTGCGCGAGCCGGTGAGGCCCAGCAGCTCGGTGAGCCGTTCCTCTGCCGCGAGGCTCTCGGCCAGGCGCCTCTCGGAGTCGTGGGTCCGCTCGGCGGCCGTCGCCGCGTCCGCCGCGCGGGCGGCGGTGAGTTCGGCGCGCGTCTCGGCGGAGGCCGCCTCGCGCGCGTGCTCGCTCGCCCGGCCGGAGGCCTCGCGGGCGGTGTCCCAGGCGGCCACGGCCGTCTTCTCGGCGTCGCTGGCGGCGAGCGCGGCCCGGGCCGGGTCGGCGTCCGGGGCGCTGTCGTCGAGCCAGCCCGCCCGGACCGCCTCGGCGGTCTCCTGCTCGACCTCGCTGAGCCGCTGCCGCAGGTGGCCGCCCTCGCTGCGGGCGCGCTGCGCCTCGGTGGCGGCGGAGGTCGAGTCCCGGTACGCGGCGTCGCTGACCTCCTGGAGTGCGGCGGACCGCTCCTCCTCCTCGTTGGCGAGGTGCTCGGCGCTCCCGGCGGCCGTGTGCAGGGCCCGTACCAGCTCGACGGCGGCCCTGGCGCGGGCGGCGAGGGCGGGGGCCGCGTCCCGCTCGGCCTCCTGGATGGCGGCGGCCACGCGGGCGACGCGGTCGGCGGCGGCGCGGTGGCGCAGCGCGGCCTCGGCGGCCTGCCAGGCGGAGTGCAGGGTGCGCGCGTCGGCCAGCTCGCGCTTCTGCGCGGAGGCGGACTTCTCGCCGACGGCCAGCGCCAGGGAGGCGTGCCGGTAGGCGAGTTCGGCGGCGATCAGCGCGCTGCGCTCGCGGGCGCCCTCGGAGTGTGTGACGGCGTAGGCGGCGGCCGTGACCCGCTGGGCGAGGTCGGCGGCGCGCACCCGCTCCTGGACGCCCCGCGCGGACAGCCGGCGTGCCAGCGTGCGGGTACGGCGCTCGGCGCCCGCGTGGATGTCACGGGCCCGCGACCGCGCCTGGGCCGCCTCCACGATCCGCCCGAGCAGGTCCACCGACCCGGCGGTGAAGTCGCGTTCGGCGATCAGCTCGGCGCGCCGGCCCAGCTTGTTGCCGAAGCCGCCGACCAGGTCGGCCAGTCCGTCCGTGTCCCGGGTGTCGGTCACCGCCCGCAGCAGCAGGTCGGTGAAGTCGGAGTCCTTCTTCACCGCGAACAGGCCGGCGGCCTCGCCCTCGTCGGCGTTCATCTCCCGCTGGTAGCGGAAGAGCTCGGGGTCCAGGCCGAGTTCGCCGAGGTGCTCGATCCAGCGGTCGTGGATCTCCTCCCAGTGCACCTCCAGGTGCGGATAGAACTTGCCCGCCTCGGTGATGGCGTCCCGGAAGCCCTTCATGGTGCGCCGTCGCCCCTGCGCGCCGGAGGCGCCCTCGACGGGCGGCCGTACGGCGGTGGACTCGGCGACCGGCAGGCTGTCCAGCGAGAGCCCGGGACCGGGCCGGAACGAGTACCAGGCCTCGGCGAACTTGCGCGGGTCGTTGGAGACCTGGCGTCCCCGCCACTCGCTCACCTTGCCGACGACCACGCACTCGCCGGTGAGCGTGTGCTGCCACTCCAGGGCGACATGTCCGCAGTCGTCGGCGAGCAGGAACTTCCGCAGCACGCCCGAGCTGGCTCCGCCGAGGGTGTTCCGGTGCCCCGGCAGCATCACCGAGAAGATCAGCTTGAGCAGGACCGACTTGCCGCCGCCGTTCTCCAGGAAGAGCACGCCGGCGGGTGCGGGCCGGCGCGGCGGGCCGACCGGCTCCTCCTCGAAGAACTCCGCCTGGGTGGGCGCGGGATCGGGCACGGGCTCGCCGACGCCCCGCAGGTCCAGCACGGTGTCGGCGTAGCGCGCACCGGCGGGCCCGATGGAGTAGAGGCGGACCCGGGACAGCTCGTACATGGCGACTCTCGTAAGGCTTCGAAGGCTTCGTAAGGCTCGGAAAAGGGTTCGGGCGGCTCAGGAGTGGAACGGCAGCCCGGCGTCGGCGACCAGGTCCAGGTCCTCCGTGTCGTCGGCGGGCAGCAGGCTGGCCGTGCCGTCGGTGACCGGGACGACGCCGAGCTCCAGCAGCTCGGCCATGGCGGCGCTGCCGGCCATGTCCCGTACCTGGAGCTGGTAGCGGGCCGTCGTGCGGTACGTGCCGCCCTGGTCGTCACCGGTGCGCTGGAGGAACCCGGAGTCGGTGAGGAAGACGACCGCCTTGCCGATGATGCCGGTGGTGGAACCGGCCAGCCGGCGGGCGTCCTTGGTGGCGCCGGTCGCGCTGCGTCTGGCCCAGATCCGCCAGGCGGCCTCCAGACCGGGCGCGTCGGTGGCCGGGTCGGTGTTCTCCCCCGCCTCCTCGGCCCGCTCCTCCAGCCTCCGGCAGGCCTGCCGGACGAAGCCGTCGACGCCGTTGACCGTGATCCGCCCGATGTAGCCGTCGTCGGCCAGGTCCTCGGGGCGCGGGAACGCCAGCGCGGCGACGGCGAGGTGGGCGAGCCCGTGCAGGAACCGGTCGCTGCCGTCCGCGGAGGTACGGCGTGCGTAGTCGCCCATGCGAACGGCGAACACCGAGTCCTCGGCGGCGGTCACGGCCATTCCCGCGCGGGGCGACACCTCGAGGACCACGAGCCCCAGCCCGGCCGCCACGGCATCGGCGAGCCGCGCGAACGGAGGATCCTCCCGGTACCGCCGCAGCAGCTCGGTGTACTCCTGATCCCGCGCGGGCTGCAGCTTGGGCTGCAATCCGAAGGCGACGAGCCGCGCGGCATCGGCGGCATCGGCCGGGGTGACGGCAGCATGCGCCGACCCGACAGGCACCTCGGCCTCAACGTACTCGCTCACCACGACAACTCCTCGATCTTGAAAACAGGGTCGGCCGACAGCGCCCCTGGCGGGGCGCTGGGGGTACCCCCGGCCGAAGGCTGGGGGAGGAACTGCGCGATCAGCCGCAGACGGCCTGTACCCGGCGTACGACATCACGCCGCCTCGGTCCGATCCGCCGCCATCCCCACCGCATCCAGCAAAGCAGTCCCCACGATCAGGTCCGCACCCCCGAATCCGGGGTCGTCCAGCTCCGTGCCGTCGTCCACCGCGAACAGCAGCTTCTGCTCACCCTGCCGGTAGGCCGTGCCGACAGCCGGGCTCGCGGCGTGCACCGCCAGCAGGGCGACGAGGTACGCCAGCTCCTCCCCCTCGGCGCCCCCGATCCGCCGCGCCTCCGCCAGCAGCCCCGACAGCCGGCGCGGCGCGTCGGCCGGCAGGTCCAGCAACCGCATGGCGTCCGCCAGCTGCTCCTCGCTGAACCGGCTGTCGTCCGGGGTGGCGATGAGGTCCGGCTCCGGCATCTCCGCGCCCAGGTGCTCCCGCTCCACCGGCGGCGTCAGCAGTATGTCGACGAGGTCGCCGACCCGCACCGACACCGGGGTCCGCAGCCCGGTCCCGCGCGCGAAGAACGCCCCCGTGACCCGGCTCGCCTGCTCCAGCGGCAACGGCAGCAGCGGCGCGAGGAGGTGCCCGTACAGGTCCGTCCCCGATGTCGTCATGGGCGTCGCGAAGGCCTGCCGGTCCTGCTCCGCGCGGAACAGCGGACCGGCCTCCAGCAGTCGCGACTGCAACTGGGTGTGCCGTCGGATGCAGTCCTTGACGATGTCGACGAGCTCGGCGGCGCGCCGCTTGTTCTCGGGCTCCTCGGTCTCGTCACGGGCCTTGCGGATGTTGGTGAGGATCGCGTTCTCGTGCCGGTAGCGGTCGGCGACGTGGTCCAGCGCCTCGGCGATCATGTCGGGGACGGCGTTGAGCCAGTCCACCGCCCGCACGTTGCGCCGGGTGGCGTCCAGGGCCCGGCGCAGGGTCTCCGAGTACTGCACGGTCCGGTAGCGGGCCTGCTCCGCGGCGAGCTGGGCATCGGCGAGCCGACCGCGGTTGACCAGCACCTCCAGCTTGACCTCGGCGGCGATCTGGGCGCTGGTGACGTCCGTGTCGAGGGCGCCGACCAGGACGTTGACCGCCTCGTCGGTGGTCCGGAGGTACACCGTGCCACCGGGGCCGGGCACCTCCTCGATGAGCTTGAAGTCGTAGTCCCGACGGACGTAGGACCCGTCCGGCGCGAAGGTGCCGTACACCGCGCGGAAGCCCCGGTCGACGCTGCCGACGTTGATCAGGTTCTCCAGGACCCAGCGGGCCACGCGCTCGTGCTCGGCGGCGGGGCGGTGCGGGGTCTGGGCGGAGATGCGCGGGATCAGCCGGGCGACGATCTGCTCGTGGTCGGCGCCGGTGTCGAAGTCCATGTTCAGGGTGACCAGGTCGATGGCGGAGAGTGCCACCTCGGCCATGCCGTACGCCGAGTACTCGCCGGCCAGGTTCGCCTTGCGTGCGTCGAGGTCGTGCAGCGGCGCGGTGCACGCGAGCGCGCGCAGCCGCCGCGCCAGCCCCTCGTCGGCGGCCGGCCCCGGGGCGGGGCGCGGCCCCGCGCCGAGCTGGGGCGGAACGCTGTCCGTCGATGCAGGCGAAGTCACGGTGCACAGACTAGGTCCTGGGTCTGACATCGGCCCAAACGACGCGGAGGGCTCCGTCGGCGGGGCCGGGTACTACGGGGCGGTGTCCTCGCCCACCCTGCGGCGGTAGACCTCGACCACTCGTTCCAGGGAGTCGGTGAGGTACCTCTCCAGCAGGTGTTCGGCGCCGTGGCTGTCGCCGCGCTGCAGTGACTGCAGGATCTCCTGGTTTCGGGCCAGGTACGGCTCGTGCAGGGCGTGGGGGTCGTCGACCACGTGGAACGCGAGCCGGAGTTCCGCGAAGACGCTGCGCATCAGTTCGCCGGTGCGTTCGCTGGCGGCCAGGGCGACCAGCTCCCGGTGGAAGTGGATATTGGCCGTGCCCACCGCTTTCCAGTCATCCGCGGCGGCCGCCGACTGCCCCTCGGCGACCGCCGCCGACAGCCGCTCCAGGGGGTACGGGGGCGCGCCGAGGCCGCGTACGACGGCGCACTCGACGAGGACACGGGTGCGGTAGATGTCCTCGACGTCCTCGACGCTCAGGACCCGGACGAAGACGCCCCGGTTGAGTTCGTGGACCAGCAGACGTTCGTGGGTGAGCAGCCGGAACGCCTCGCGCAGGGTGTTGCGGGAGACGCCGAGCGCACCGCCGATGCCGTCCTCCGACAGGCGGGTGCCCGGCGGGAAGTAGCCGTCGGCGATCCGGCTCCTGAGGATGTCGGAGACCCGTTCGGCGGTACTCGTCCGCCCGAGGAGGGCGCGGTCGTCGGCCAGTCCCGTCAGCTGCTCTGCCATGCCCGGAATTCAACCGCAGACACAGGAACGAAACAACGCGGGTATTGAAGGATCGTTGAACGATCCTCTACGGTGCTCATCACGCTCGTCCTGCACGGCCCCGCACTGCTCAGTCCCCGCACCCTCCGTCCCTCAACTGCGAGGTGCCCATGAGCACGACTCCTCCACCGCAGGCCCTGACCTCCGACGCGCACCCGGGCAGGGGTGAACGCACCGCCGAGGACGGCGCGTTCGGCTGGCTGCGCGCCCTCGGACCGCGCGGCCGGCGCGCGTTCGCCGGTGCCTTCGGCGGATACGCCCTGGATTCCTACGACTACTTCACCCTGCCGCTGAGCATGGTCGCGCTCGCGGCGTACTTCGGCCTGGACAGCGGCCAGACCGGCCTGTTCACCACCGTCACCCTGGTGGTCTCCGCGGTCGGCGGCGCCGCGGCGGGCGTGTTCGCGGACCGGGTCGGCCGGGTCCGCGCGCTGATGGTCACGGTGGTCACCTACGCGGTCTTCACGGTGGCCTGCGGCTTCGCGCCCAACTACGAGACCCTGCTGGCGTTCCGCGCGCTCCAGGGCCTTGGCTTCGGCGGCGAGTGGGCGGTCGGCGCGATCCTGGTCGCCGAGTACGCGAGCGCCCGCCACCGCGGCCGTACGCTGGGCGCGGTCCAGAGCTCCTGGGCCGTCGGCTGGGCCCTCGCCGCGATCGTGTACACGCTGGTCTTCTCGTTCGTCGGCGACGACCTGGCCTGGCGGGTGATGTTCTGGACCGGCGCGCTGCCGGCGCTGCTCGTGGTGTGGCTGCGCCGCCGGGTGCACGACGCACCGCAGGCGGTCGCGGTGCGCGAACAGACCCCGCGGCGGGGCTCGTTCGCCGCGATCTTCCGGCCGGGTACGGCCGACGCTCCCGGGCTGCTGCGCACCACGGTCTTCGCGGGCCTGCTGTCCACGGGCGTCCAGGGCGGCTACTACACGCTGGCGACCTGGGTCCCGACGTATCTCAAGACCGAGCGCGGACTGTCGGTGGTCGGTACCGGCGGCTACCTGACCTTCCTGATCTCGGGGGCCTTCCTCGGCTACCTGACCGGCGGCTACCTCACCGACCGGCTGGGCCGGCGCCGCAACATCTGGCTGTTCGCGGTGCTTTCGGCGGTCTGTGTGCTGGCGTACGCGAACATCCCGGAGAGCGCCAACACGCTGCTCCTGGTGCTCGGTTTCCCGCTCGGCTTCTGCATGTCGGCGATCTTCAGCGGCTTCGGCTCGTACCTGAGCGAGCTGTACCCGACCGCGGTCCGCGGCACCGGGCAGGGCTTCACGTACAACGCGGGCCGCGCGGTGGGTGCGGTCTTCCCGACCCTGGTGGGCTTCCTGGCCGACAGCTGGGGCGTGGGCGGCGCGCTGGTCTTCGGCGCGGCCGGCTACGCGCTCGCGGCCCTGGCCCTGTTCGGGCTGCCGGAGACGCGCGGGAAGGAACTGGCGTGAACCGTATGGAAGATCACGTTCTCACCCTGGCCGCGGCGGACCGCCCCGTCGCCCTCGTCGACGAGCACGCGCACGCATGGAGCCCGGGAAGTGCCCGGGCCCGCTTCCGGGAGGGCCTCACGGGACCCACGGCCGGGGTCGCGGCCGGTCACACGCAGGCCAACCTGATCTCGGTGCCCGCCGACTGGGCCTACGACATGCTGCTGTTCTGCCAGCGCAACCCGAAGCCCTGTCCGGTGCTCGACGTCACCGACGCCGGTGCCACGGACACCGTGCTCGCGGAGGGCGCGGACCTGCGCACCGACCTGCCGCGCTACCGGGTGTGGCGGGACGGGGAGCTGGTGGACGAGCCGACGGACGTACGCGCGTACTGGCGGGACGACCTGGTGTCGTTCCTGCTCGGGTGCAGCTTCACGTTCGAGTGGGCGCTGGCCGGGGCCGGGGTGCCGATCCGCCATGTCGAGCAGGGCCGGAACGTGCCCATGTACGTGACCACCCGGCAGTGCCGGCCGGCGGGACGGCTGCGGGGGCCGATGGTGGTGTCCATGCGCCCGGTGCCGCCGCAGCATCTGGCGACGGCGATCCGGGAGAGCAGTCTGCTCCCGGCGGTGCACGGCGGCCCCGTGCACTGCGGCGATCCCTCGGCGCTCGGCATCGCCGACCTCGGCCGGCCCGACTTCGGCGACCCGGTGGACGCCGCTGCGGACGACATACCGGTGTTCTGGGCCTGCGGGGTCACCCCGCAGGCGGTGGTGACGGCCTCCCGGCCGCCGTTCGCCATCACGCACGCGCCGGGCCAGATGTTCATCAGCGACGCCCGCGACGAGCAGTACCGCGTGGCCTGACAGGAGAGACAGCGGATCCATGACCTCGATCGACCTGAACGCCGACCTCGGCGAGGGCTTCGGCCGCTGGCGGCTGACCGACGACGAGCAGCTGCTCTCCGTCGTGACCAGCGCCAATGTGGCCTGCGGCTTCCACGCGGGGGACGCGTCCACGATGCGGCGGGTGTGCGGGCTGGCGGCCGAGCGCGGGGTGACGATCGGCGCCCAGGTGTCCTACCGGGACCTGGCGGGATTCGGGCGGCGCGCCATGGACGTGCCGCCCGCCGAGCTGGCGGCCGAGGTGGCCTACCAGATCGGTGCCCTTGAGGTCTTCGCCCGTGCGGCCGGCGCGCGCGTGGCGTACGTGAAGCCGCACGGCGCGCTCTACAACCGGGTCGTGCACGACGAGGAGCAGGCCGCCGCGGTGGTCGACGGCGTGCTCCTCGCGGACGCCGCGCTGCCCGTGCTGGGGCTGCCCGGCTCCCGGCTGCTGGCGCGGGCGGAGCAGGCGGGGCTGCCGGCCGTCACGGAGGCGTTCGCGGACCGCGCGTACACCGACGAGGGGACACTGGTCCCGCGCGGGCGCGAGGGCGCGGTGGTGAGCGACCCGGAGACGGTCGTGGAGCGCTCGGTGGAACTGGCGCGCTCCGGCGCGGTCACTTCGCACTCCGGCGCGCGTATCGCCGTGCGCGCCCGCTCGCTCTGTCTGCACGGCGACACCCCGGGCGCCGTGGAGCTGGCGCGGCAGGTGCGTGCGCGGCTCGCGGCGGCGGGCGTGACCGTGGCGGCCTTCGCGTGAGGGGGACCGTGCCGACCGCGGCCATCACGCCCCTGACCGTTCACCCGGTCGGCGACGACGCCCTCCTCGTGGAGGTCGGCTCCGGCGCGGAGGCCCAGGCCCTGCACGCCGAGTTGCTGCGCCGCCGCGCGGAGGGCTCACTGACGGTCCGTGAGATCGTGCCCGCCGCCCGCACGGTCCTGCTCGACGGTCTCGACGACCCGGCCCGCCGGGCCACCGAGCTGGCCGCCGCCGTGCTCCCGCCCGCTCCCCCGGGCACGCGTGCGGCGATCGAGCTGCCCGTGCGCTACGACGGCCCGGACCTCGCCGAGGTCGCCGTCCACTGGCGGGTGACCGAGCGGGAGGTGGCCCGCATCCACGCGGAGACCGAATTCACGGTCGCCTTCTGCGGCTTCGCGCCCGGCTTCGGCTACCTCACCGGGCTCCCGGCCCGCTACGACGTACCCCGGCGGGCCACCCCGCGTACCGTGGTGCCCGCGGGCGCGGTGGCGCTGGCCGGGCCGTACACCGGTGTGTACCCGCGTTCCTCGCCGGGCGGCTGGCAGCTGATCGGGACCACGGAGGCGGTGTTGTGGGACCACACGCGCGTGCCGGCCGCGCTGCTGGCGCCGGGGACACGCGTACGGTTCGTACCGGTGGCGGAGGCATGACCGACCGCGCGCTCGTCGTCGTACGGGCCGGTGCGCTGACCACCGTGCAGGACCGGGGGCGGCCCGGGTACGCGCATCTGGGGGTGCCCCGCTCCGGGGCGCTGGACGCGCCCGCCGCGGCGCTCGTCAACCGGCTGGCCGGCAACGGACCGGACGCGGCCGTCCTGGAGACCACGCTCGACGGGTGTGCGGTGCGGCCCCGTTCGGCCGTCGTGGTGGCGGTCGGCGGTGCGCCGTGCCCCGTCGCGGTGGGCGGGCGTCCGGCGCCCTGGGGCGCGCCCGTCGCGGTGCCGGCCGGGGAACTGCTGGAGGTCGGCTCGGCCCGGTCCGGCGTACGGAGTTATGTGGCCGTCTCCGGCGGGATCGCCGTCGAGCCGGTGCTGGGCAGCCGGGCCACGGATCTGCTCTCGGGGCTCGGTCCCGCTCCGCTGGCGGCCGGCACGGTACTGCCGCTGGGCACACCGGTGGGCCCGCACGCGCGCGTGGACGTCGTGCCGCAGCCGTCCCCGCCGGCCGAACTCGTGCTGCGGGTGACGCTCGGCCCGCGGGCCGACTGGTTCACGCCCGCGGCCGTGCGGGCGTTCACCTCGCGCGCGTACCGCGTGTCGTCGGCGAGCAACCGCATCGGGCTGCGCACGGAAGGGCCCGCCCTGGAGCGGGCCCTTCCCGGTGAACTCGCCAGCGAGGGCATGGTCCTCGGCGCCGTGCAGGTTCCGCCGGACGGCCGTCCGGTGGTGTTCCTGGCCGACCATCCGACCACCGGGGGCTATCCGGTGATCGCTGTGGTCCGCGCCGCCGACCTCCCGGCGGCGGCCCAGGCGGTCCCGGGCATCCCGGTCCGCTTCGTGGCCGTACGCCGTCGCTGAACCACCCGCCGGCCCCCGAACCGCCGGCCCCCGAACCCGCGGTCACCGAACCCGCGGTCACCGAACCGTCGTCGCCGGCCTGCCGTCGCCGCCCGATCACGCGGCGTCGGCGGGCCGCTCCGGCGGCTGGAGGGCGGCCAGCGCGGCGGAGACCGCGGCGGACGCGCTCAGGTCCAGCCGGGCGCTGGTGCCCCTGCGGCGGTGCCGCATCTCGTCGACGGCCAGCCGCAGCAGCTGGGGCAGCAGGTCGCGGCAGCGCCTGATCACCCAGGCGGTGCCGGCGGTGGCCAGCCAGACGAGACTCGCCTGCTTCGTCGGCGGCGGGAACTCGGGCTCGGGGGACGGCGCCCTCCCCGTCGCCATGCCCAGCGGGGCCAGCAGGGCGTGGAAGCGGACGGCGAGCTGCCGGTGCCCGCGTTCGCCCGGGTGCAGCCGGTCCGCGCTCCACATCGCGCGGTCGGCGAGCCAGGCGCCCTCCGCCGCGTGCAGGTGGACGGCCCCGTACCGCTCGGACAGGGCGTGCACCACCATGTTGACCGCACGCCCCCGGCGGGCCAGCGGACGGGCCAGCGCGCCCGGGAGTCCCCACATCGCACCGGGGTCCGGCAGGCACGCCGTGAGCAGTGTCGCGCCCTGCGCGGTCAGGGCCGCGTAGACCTCGTCGAGCCGTTCGGCCACCGCCTGGATGTCGAAGGTGCAGCGCAGGGTGTCGTTGACGCCTATGACGACGGCGACGATGTCGGGGCGCAGCTCCAGCGCGGCCGGGGTCTGGCGCTCCAGCACGTCCCGGGTCTGCGCCCCGCTGACCGCGAGGTTGGTGAACTCCACGTCCCTGGCGCCGAGTCCGCCGGCCAGCAGCGCGGCCCAGCCGCGCCACCCGTCGCCGGCGGGATCGCCCACGCCTTCGGTGAGCGAGTCCCCGAGCGCCACGAAGCGAACCGTTCTCATGCCACGCCCTCCGGCACGACACGACGGACCGGTGCCGTCGTTCCGCTCTCGTCACGACGGCACAGCACCGGCGCGTCGTGCGCGGCGAGGAACGCCTCCACGGCCGTCCCCCAGCCGAAGCACTCCGCACGCGCGCGTGCCGTTTCCCGGCGTTCGGCACCGGGTCGCGCCAGGAGCGTCTCCACGGCGTCGGCGAACGCCTCCCCGCGGTCGGCCGCGGTGGACCCGGCGGACCCGATCACCTCGGGCAGCGCGGAGGAGGCGCTGGCGACCACGGGCGTCCCGCAGGCCATGGCCTCCAGGGCGGCGAGCCCGAAGGTCTCCGCGGGTCCCGGCGCCAGGGCGACGTCGGCCGACGCCTGCAACGCGCCCAGGGTGTCCCGGTCGGAGACGTGCCCGAGGAAGGTCACCGGCAGCCGGCGCTCGCGCGCCCGCTGTTCCAGCCGCGCCCGCAGCGGCCCGTCACCGGCGACGACCAGGATCACCCGGCGCCCGCGCCGTACCAGCGCCTCCACGGCGTCGACGGCGGTGCCGGGCCGCTTCTCCACGGACAGCCGCGAGCACATGACGAGCAGCGCCTCGTCCTCGCGCGCGTACCGGGCCCGCAGGTCGGGGTCGCGCAGCGAGGGGTGGCGGCCGACGAGGTCGACGCCGAGGGGCGCGCGTACGACGTTGCGCGCGCCGATCCGGACGAACTCGCGTTCGGCGAACTCGGTGGTGCACACCACGCGCGCGTACGTGTGCGCGGTTCGGATGTTGAGCGCGTCGGCGGTGCGCCGGGACATGTTCTCGGACATGCCCCAGGTGCGCAGGACCCCGTCGGCGGTCTCGTGGGAGACCATCACGGCGGGGATCCGGGCCCGCCGGGCCCAGCGGCCGGTCCAGCGCAGGGTGGTGCGGTCGGACACCTCCAGGCGGTCCGGGGCGAGGTGCTCCAGGAGGTTCTGCACCCGCTTCCGGTCGACGAGGACGCGATAGCCGCCGGTGCCGGGCAGCAGCGGGCCGGGCAGCGTGATGACCCGGCCCTGCTCCTCGACCCGGTCCGAGTAGCGCTCGCCGGGCACGATCAGGATCGGTTCGTGCCCGGCCGCCACGAAGCCCGTGCCGAGCTCGCGCAGGGCGGTGCGCAGACCTCCGGAGGCGGGGGCGACGAAGTTGGCCAGCCGGACGATGCGCAGGGGCCCCGGAGAGTGCAGGGGTCCCGGGGAAGTGCCGCTCATGCCGCCACCACCGGCCGGCGCGCCGCGAGCACGTCCTCGTAGTGGCCGATCAGCTGGTCGCCGACCGCGGCCCAGGTGCGGCCCTCGACGGTGGTGCGCGCGGCCAGCCCGAAGGCGGCCCGCATCCCGCCGTCGGCGACGAGGGAGGCCACGGCCGCCCGCACGGCACCGGCGTCGCGCGGCGGGACCAGGAACCCGGTGCGGCCGTGGTCGACCAGGTCGATCGGACCGCCGGCGGCGGGCGCCACGACCGGGACACCGCTGGCCATGGCCTCCTGGACGGTCTGGCAGAACGTCTCGAAGGGGCCGGTGTGGGCGAAGACGTCGAACGAGGCGAAGATCCGGGCGAGGTCGTGGCCGGTGCGGCGGCCGAGGAAGACCGCGCCGGGCAGCGCCTCGGTGAGGTGGGCGTGCGCGGGCCCGTCGCCGACGACGACGACCTTCACGCCTTCCAGGCCGCAGACCCCGGCGAGGAGTTCGACCTGCTTCTCGGGCGCGAGGCGGCCGACGTAGCCGACGATGACCTCGCCGTTCGGGGCGATCTCGCGGCGCAGGGCCTCGTCACGGAACTCGGGGCGGAAGCGGACGGTGTCCACGCCGCGCTGCCACAGCTGGATCCGGGGGACTCCGTGCGCCTCCAGATCGCCGATCGAGGCGGTGGACGGGGCCAGGGTGCGGTCGGCGGCGCCGTGGACGGAGCGGATCCGCCGCCAGGCGGCCGCCTCGCCGGCACCCACGTAGGTACGGGCATATCCGGCCAGGTCGGTCTGGTAGACGGCCACGGCGGGGATGCCGAGCCGGGCGGCGGCGGCCATGCCGCGGACGCCGAGGATGAAGGGGCTGGCCAGGTGCACCACGTCGGGTCGGTGCTCGATCAGCGCGGCGGCGAGCTTGCGGCTGGGGAGCGCCACGCGGACCTGGGGATAGCCCGGGAGCGGAAGGGAGGGGACGTGGACGACAGGGCAGGGCGCGGCGGACGCGTCGAGCCTGTTTCCGGGAGCGGGGGCCGGTGCGACGACGAGGGGAGCGTGACCGCGGTCGACGAGGTGTCGGGCGGTCTGGAGCGCGCAGTGGGCCACGCCGTTCACATCGGGGGGAAAGGATTCGGTCACGATGACGACACGCATACCGGTGTTGTCGCCGCGCTGGACGTGGCCGCGTCAAAGTGGATCTTTCCGACGGTTAAACGTCCCATGAGCGTTGCCCCGCACACCCGAGCGGGCCAGTCCGCGTCCATGTCCGGCCGCCTCGCCGGTCACCGGACGTTCACCCGGCGGGTGGTCCTGCGGGTGTGGAACGTGTGCGGGATCCCCCGTGGTTCCCGTGGTGGAGCAGTTGTCCGCGGCGGTGGTCCGGCCGCGGTGCCGGGTCACATGGCGGCGGTGTCCGGTCCGATGCGGCTGCGTACGGCCGTCTGGACCTCCGCCTCCTCCGCGGGGTCGGCGGCGAGCCGGCGGAGCTGTTCGACGACCCGGGCGTCACCGGTCTCGGCGTGCCGGGCGGCGAGTTCGCGGGTGGTCTCCTCGCAGTCCCACAGGCATTCGACGGCGAAGCCGGTGGCGAAGGAGGGGTCGGTGGCGGCCAGGGCGCGGGCGGCGCGGCCTCGCAGGTGGGACGAGGCGGTCTCGCGGTAGACGTGGCGCAGGACGGGCGCGGCGCAGACGATGCCGAGGCGTCCGGTGCCGTCGACCAGGGTCCACAGCGTCGGCGCGTCGGGGCCTTCGCCGCGTACGGCCTCCCGGAGCGCGGCGAGGACCAGTTCGCTGTCGTTGGTCCCGCCCCGGCAGGCCAGCATCCGGCCGGCGGCGGCGCCGAGGGCGTCGGGCCGGCGGGCCCAGCCGCGGGCGCGGTCGACCGCGGCGATACTGCGCATGCGTTCGAAGGCGTCGACGGCCGCCTCCACGACGGTGGACGTGCCGTCGGCCACCGCGGCCTCGATCAGGTTCAGCGCGTCGGCGTCGTTGCTGTCGGCGAGGTAGCGCAGGGCGGTGCAGCGGGCTCCGTCGGTGCCGTCCTTGGCGGCCTGGAGAATCTCCGGCCGGTCCTCGGGTCCGGCGACGGCGACCAGGCAGCGGGCGGCCGGCACGTGGAGGGCCGCGCCCCGCTCGACGCCCTGCTGGGCCCATTCGAAGACGGCCCGCACGCTCCACCCCGGACGGGGCCCGGTAGGTCGCATCTGGCGCTGCCAGCGGTCGAAGCAGCCGGTCTCCTGAGCGGCACGCACGCGCGTGGCGATCGATTCGCGGGGATCCTCGGCCCACAGCCGCCAGGGCCGTGGCTCGAACGCGTCCCGTACGGCGGCGGCCAGTTCGGCCTCGCCCTCGGCATCCGTGGTGAAGCGCGCCAGCACCGGGGCGGCGAGTGCGCGCAGGCCCGCGTCGTCGTCGCGCAGCGCCAGTTCGTCCAGGGCCCAGGCCCAGTTCGAACCGGTCGAGGCGTACCTGCGCAGCAGGTCGAGCGCGTCCCGTCGGCCGTACGAGGCGAGGTGCCCGAGCACGGCCAGCGCGAGGCCGGTGCGGGACTCCTCGTCGTCCAGGACGTCCTCGGGGTCGAAGAGGTGCGCCTCGATGGCGTCCAGCTCGCCGTGCAGGTCGAGATAGAGCCGGGCGTAGTACAAGGAGCGGTTCTCCACCTGCCAGTCGTGGCGGGGGTCGTGGAGCACACAGTGGTTCAGCGCCGCGAGCGCTTCGGCGCGCGGGGCGGTGAGCGCGTGCAGCGTGCCGTCGCCACGGCCCCGCTGAAGCAGGCCGAGCAGCGTACCGCTGGGCGCTATGACCGGATCGAACATGGGAAACAGCCTCACATCAAGCGTCGACGCAACCGGAGAACACGCACTACCTGGCCGCGTGACACAACGTCGGAGCGCCCGCCGTCTCTTGCTTGCTGTAGACCATTTCTCTCTGCCTCTCGTCAGTGGCCCATGCGGGCCGCATCACGGCCCGCGCGGTGCGGCAACACCTGCCCAGCCATCGCGTCCGTGAATCACGACGTCATGATGACTCGGCACTTCGACCTGCCGCGACCGAAATTTCGGCGGCCCTGTACCGCCTCCCCCGTTATGTGTGTTTTAGCTGGTCAGAACAGATGGGTCAGGAGGTACCGAACAGTTCCAGAACCTCCGTCTTGCCGAACATCCGGGCGGTGTCGACGGCCGACGGAGTGCCCGCCGCCGGGTCCGCACCGGCTTCCACCAGCACCTTGACCACTTCCGTCTCGCCCTTGAAGACCGCTCCGGCGAGTGGCGTCTGACCTCGGTCGTTGACCCGGTCCGCCTCGGCGCCCCGGGCGAGCAGCTCCCGCACCGCGTCGGCGTGCCCGTGGTAGGCGGCGAGCATCACGAGGGAGTCGCCGCGGTCGTTGGTGAGGTTGGCCGGAACGCCCGCGTCGAGGTACGCCACGAGCGCGTCGGTCCGCCCCTGCCGGGCCAGATCGAAGATCTTGGTCGCCAGCTCCACGACCTCGGGGTCGGGGGCTTCGCTCATCGGCCGGACCGCCTCTCCTGTGCGCTGCGGGGACTTTCACGGACTGGTGGAGCGTACGGCAACGGGCGGGCCGCGGGGCCGTACGAGTGAATCGTCAGCGTACTGGCCCAGGGTGAACATGACCGGATCTGCCCGAGGTAAAGATCACCCCGGCCCCACCGAACGTACATATCGACCAATTGGGTGAAATTCTGAGAATTTCACCCAATTGCACCTTTAATCGTATGGATACCTGCTGTGATCCTGGAAGAACTCATGGTGACTGTCCCCCTTCGACACCAGGAGATCTCAAATGATCCTCTCCATCTCAGGCGTCATCGTGCTCGGCATCGTCGTCTTCCTCTTCTTCCGCAAGGACGGGCTGAAGCCGTCGCACGCCACGGTCTCGGCGCTCTTCGGCTTCTACCTCGCCAGCACGGCCATCGCACCGAGCATCAAGGCAGGCGGCGAGAGCCTCGCAAGCCTGCTCGGCGGCATCAAGTTCTGACGGTCCTCCCGCCCGTACGCACCATCAGGAGACAGCAGTGGCCCGGCGCCCTCTCCCCCGCATTCTGAGCAACGGCACCGCGCAGCTCGCCCGAAGCCGGGAGCTGGCCCGGACGGCTGCCGACAACGCCACCGACGTCCTCCACCCGCTCATCACCGTGACCCGCGGGCTGAGCCGGCTGGCCTCGGCCGGGCGGCACAGGTGGGCGGAGACACCGAAGGACAGGCGCGGACCACTGCTGTTCATGGTGGCCTCGGTCGTCCTGGTCGTGGCTCTGGTGCCGTACGGACCGCTGCTCGCCGTCATCACCCTGATGGCGGCGAGCGCCTGGCACGGCCGTGAGCGCACCCCACCCCCGCCGGAGGGCCCCGACGAGTCGCAGACCCAGCGGCTCCAGTCCCTGTACGAGGCCCTGGTGCCGTACTTCTCGGCCGCCGAGGACCCGGCGCCGCTGTACGCACACGGCGGGGAGTGGGAGAAGGCCTTCCTCGCCCACGAGTTCGACGAGGCGGGCCGCCTCGGCCAGCTCCTGCTCCGCTACCCGGCGTACTTCCCGGACGGCGAGCCCGGGGCCCGCACGCGGATCGAGAACCTGCTCACCGCGAAGTCCGGGCGGGGCCGCGAGTACCACTTCGGGTGGGACGAGGAGGGCAACCGGCTCACGGTGACCGTCCTCGCCCCGCTGCCCACCGACATCGCCGCCCAGCGCTTCGTCACCGCGCCGGGCGAGACGGTCCTCGGGTTCACCGACCCCAGCGAGGTCCAGCGCACGCTCCCGCTCGCGTACGGCGACGAGCAGCGCGACGTACCGCCGGTCGTCTGGCGCACCGGTGCCCGCTCCACCGAGCCGCACCTGCTGGTCCTGGGCCGCCCCGGCAGCGGCACCTCGACCCTGCTGCGCTCCATCGCCCTTCAGGCCCTCCAGTACGGCGACGTCCTCATCGTGGAGGGCGGCGGCACCGGCGAGTACCTGTGCCTCGCCGGCCGGGACGGGGTCCTCGCCGTGGAGTGCGGGCTGGCCGGGGCACTGGCCAGCCTGGAGTGGGCGGCGAACGAGACGGAGCGGCGGCTCATCGCGCTCAACCGCGCGCGCCAGGCCGGGCACCCGCCGCCGGACGACTGCCGACGGCCCCTGTGGATCCTCCTGGACCGTCCGGGCGCCTTCGTCCACCTGGCCTCGGCGGACGGCCACCAGGACCCGCAGGCCCTCCTCCAGGTCCCCCTCCGGCACGGCCGCGCGGCGAACGTCACCGTGGTGGTGGCCGAACAGCTCGACAGCGCGGACGCGTTGAGCGAGGCGGTCCAGCAGCACACACGCGCGCGCGTCGTCCTGGGACCGGCCCTGCCGGAGGAGCTGACGGCGGCGCTGGGGACTCCGGCGCACACGACGCCGCTGTCCCAGGTGCCGCCGGGGCGGGGGTACGCACGGCTGGGACACGGACCGGTGCTGCGGCTCCAGGTGCCGGCGACTCCCGATCCGTACGACGACGCGACGAGCGAGGTGGACCGCGAGGCGGTGCTCGCCTTGTTGCCGCCGAGAAGTGAGTCGGTGGAGCAGGCGGTGCCTCTGGAAGCCGCGGTCGCCGAGAGCTGAGGCGGGGGGTGGGGACGCTTACCGGCGCTTGCCGGGTGCCGCCGCGCCCCGAAAGGGGCGCGGGGAACTGCGCGACCAGCCCCCACGCACCCGCGGCCGAAGTGCCACCGGCTACGCCACGAACGTCCGCGGCGCCTCCGCGTTCCCCCCGCTCACCCCGGCCTCCACCAACCTCGCCGCCGCGGCCAGCCGGGCCGCCGCCTCCTCCGCGACCGCTCCGCCGACGGTGAACGGCAGGCGGACGTATCCCTCGAAGGCCCCGTCGACCCCGAACCGCGGACCGGACGGGACGCGCACCCCCACCCGCTCCCCCGCCTCCGCCAGCCGCGAGCCGGACAGACCGCCCGCCCGGACCCAGAGCGTCAGCCCACCCTTCGGCACCTCGAACTCCCATTCGGGCAGCTCCCGCCGTACCGCCGCCACCAGCGCCTCCCGGTTCTCCCGGGCCTGGGTCCGGCGCAGCTCGACGGCCTGGGCCCAGCCCCCCGTGCTGAACAGCCAGTTCACCGCCAGCTGCTCCAGCACCGGTGTGCCCAGGTCGGCGTAGGCCCGCGCGGCGACCAGGCTGCGGATCACGTCCGGAGCCGCCCGGACCCAGCCGATGCGCATGCCCGCCCAGAACGCCTTGCTGGCCGAGCCGACCGTGATGACGGTGGAGCCCGCCGGGTCGAAGCCGCACACCGGGCGGGGCATCTCCACGTCGTCGTCCAGCCACAGCTCGCTCATCGTCTCGTCCGCGACCAGCACCGTGCCCGCCGAGCGGGCCGCGTCCACCAGCCGGCGCCGCTGGTCGTCGTCGGCGAGCGCCCCGGTGGGGTTGTGGAAGTCGGCGACCACGTACGCGATGCGGGGCGCCGCGTCCCGCAGGACCTGGCGCCAGCGGTCCACGTCCCAGCCGCTCAGCCCCTCGGCCATCGCCACCGGCACCAGGCGGGCGCCCGCCTCCCGCATCAGCTGGAGGATGTTGGCGTACGACGGCGACTCGACGGCGATGCGCTCGCCCCGGCCGCCGAAGAGGTGGCAGATCGCGTCGATCGCGCCCATCGCACCGGTCGTGACCATGATCTGCTCGGGCATGGTGGGGATCCCGCGCGCCGTGTAGCGCTCGGCGATCATCGAACGGAGGACGGGGAGTCCGGCCGGGTAGTCGCCGTGGGTGTGGGCGTACGGCGGGAGTTCCTCCAGGGCGCCCTGGACCGCGCGGGTCAGCCACGGCTCGGGGGCCGGCAGCGCGGCGCAGCCCAGGTCGATCACCGAGCCGAGCGCCTCGGGGGGCAGGGGTTCCAGGCCACGGGCCGGAAGCGGGTTGCCCGCCGGGACCGCGGTCCAGCTTCCGGCGCCCCGGCGGGACTCCAGGAAGCCCTCGGCGCGCAGTGCCTCGTAGGCCGCCGCCACCGTCGTACGGCTGACGGACAGGGCGAGGGCCAGTTCGCGTTCGGCGGGCAGCCGGGCGGCGACCGGGACCCGGCCCTCCAGGACCAGCAGCCGGATGCCGTCGGCGAGGGCACGGTAGGCGGGCGGACGCCGGGTGCCGGGGCCGGCCGGCCGGTCCTGCTGGGAGTTGAGCAGCCGGGCGAGCTGCGCGGCCCCCACCGCCGAGGTCCACTGCGCCATGAGAATCAGTCCACCTTCCCCGGATTGGCCATGGATGGCTTTCCCTGCCAAGCCACAGAGTGACATGAGTCAGTCCACCTTTACCACCAGGGGGGTATCCCTTGTCCACGCAAGGCCGTCTCGGGCGACGGTTGGTCCAGCTCTACGCGGGACTCACGCTGTACGGCGTGAGCTCCGCGCTTCTCGTCGAGGCGGGCCTCGGCCTGGAGCCCTGGGGCGTGCTGCACCAGGGTCTCGCCCGGCACACCGGGCTGAGCATCGGGACCGTGTCCATCGTCGTGGGGGCGGCCGTGCTGCTCCTGTGGATCCCGCTGCGCCAGCGGCCGGGACTCGGCACGGTCTCCAACGTCTTCGTCATCGGCCTCGCCATGAACGCCGCGCTCGCCGTGGTCCCCGAGGCGCACGGGTTGGCCGTGCGGATTCCGCTGATGGCGGCCGGCATCGTGCTCAACGGGGCGGCGACCGGCCTGTACATCGCGGCCAGCTTCGGGCCGGGTCCCCGGGACGGTCTGATGACGGGGCTGCACCGGCGTACCGGCCGTTCGATCCGGCTGATCCGCACGGCGCTGGAGGTCGCGGTGGTCGTCACCGGGTTCGCGCTCGGCGGGACCGTGGGGGTCGGCACCGTGCTCTACGCCGTGTCCATCGGCCCGCTCGCACAGCTGTTCCTGAAGGTGTTCGCCGTCCGGGCGGCATCCGGTCGCAGTACGGTCGTTGCCAAGGGGTCATCGGCGCGGGCCATACTGCGTTCGTGAGCACGCTGATTCGCCACCCGTACCTGGACCACCCCGGCCCCATCGCCTTCGCCCATCGGGGCGGAGTCGCGGACGGCCTGGAGAACACCGTGGCGCAGTTCCGGCGCGCGGTCGAGCTCGGCTACCGGTACATCGAGACCGATGTGCACGCCACCGCGGACGGCAGGCTCGTCGCCTTCCACGACGACACCCTGGACCGGGTC
Source organism: Streptomyces fuscichromogenes (assembly GCF_014645815.1). Taxonomy (GTDB): domain Bacteria; phylum Actinomycetota; class Actinomycetes; order Streptomycetales; family Streptomycetaceae; genus Streptomyces; species Streptomyces fuscichromogenes. The sequence continues at coordinate 45,785 of NZ_BMML01000027.1, forward strand.
ACCGACGGCGCCGGCCGGATCGCCGACCTGCCGTGGGAGGACGTACGGCAGGCGCGGGTGGCGGGCCGCGAGCCGCTCCCCCTCTTCGAGGAACTGCTCGAGGAGTTCCCGGACGTCCGCTGGAACGTGGACGCCAAGGCGGAGCCCGCCCTGCGTCCGCTCCTCGACCTGATCGAGCGGACGGACGCCTACGACCGGGTGTGTGTCGGGTCGTTCTCGGAGGCGCGGGTGCTGCGGGCGCAGCGGCTGGCCGGGCCCCGCCTGGCCACCTCGTTCGGCACCCGCGGCGTGGTCGGGCTGCGGCTGCGGTCCTGGGGGGTGCCCGCGGCGGTGCGCCGGTCGGCGGTCGCGGCGCAGGTGCCCGAGTCCCAGTCGGGGCTCCCGGTGGTGGACCGGCGTTTCGTCCGCGCGGCCCACGCGCGCGGGCTGCACGTCCACGTGTGGACCGTCAATGAACCCGATCGGATGCACCGGCTCCTGGACCTGGGAGTGGATGGCATCATGACCGATCACATCGACACGTTGCGTGAGGTCATGCAGAAGCGCGGCGTCTGGTTCTGAGGCGCGCGGGCGGTACTGCTGCGGGAGAGGCAAGGGCACGGGTGGGCACCGAGACCGTGCGGACGGGGATCTTCGACGAGGTCACCGAGCTGCGCCGCGAACAGCGCGGCTGGTACTTCTACGACTGGGCGTGCTCCGTCTACTCGACGAGCGTCCTGACCGTGTTCCTCGGCCCGTACCTCACGTCGGTCGCCGGCCACGCGGCGGACGCCGACGGCTATGTGCATCCGCTCGGCGTCCCGGTCCGGGCGGGCTCCTTCTTCGCCTACTCGGTCTCCCTGTCGGTGATCCTCGCGGTCGTGCTCATGCCCCTGGTGGGCAGCGCGGCCGACCGGACCGGCCGCAAGAAGCAGCTGCTCGGCGCCGCCGCGTACACCGGGGCCGCGGCGACGACCGGCATGTTCTTCCTGGACGGTGACCGCTATCTGCTCGGCGGGCTGCTGCTGATCGTCGCGAACGCCGCCCAGTCCGTCGGCCTGATGCTCTACAACTCCTACCTCCCCCAGATCTCCCCTCCCGAGGAACGCGACACCGTCTCCGCCCGGGGCTGGGCCTTCGGCTACGTGGCCGGCTCGCTGGTGCTGATCGTCAACCTGGTCCTCTACTCCGCGCACGACTCCTTCGGCCTCTCCGAGACGGAGGCGGTGCGGATCTGCCTGGCCGCGGCGGGCCTGTGGTGGGGCGCCTTCGCCCTCATACCGCTGCGGCGGCTGCGCGACCGGGGCCGCCGGGCGGCCGAGGCGACGGCGCCGGGGCTGCGCCAACTCGTGGCGACCGCCCGGGACATCCGCCGCCATCCGTTGACGCTCTCCTTCCTGCTGGCCTACCTCGTCTACAACGACGGCGTCCAGACCGTGATCTCCCAGGCGTCCGTCTACGGCTCCGAGGAACTCGGGCTCGGCCAGTCGACCCTCATCGGCGCGGTCCTGCTGGTCCAGGTGCTGGCCGTGGCGGGCGCCCTGACCATGGGACGGCTGGCCAGGACCTACGGGGCGAAACGCACCATCCTGGGATCACTGGTGGCCTGGACGGTGACCCTGACGGCCGGGTACTTCCTGCCGGCCGGGGCACCGGGGTGGTTCTTCGTCCTCGCGGCCGGCATCGGCCTCGTGCTCGGCGGCAGCCAGGCCCTGTCCCGCTCCCTGTTCTCCCACCTCGTACCGCCCGGAAAAGAAGCCGAGTACTTCGCGGCGTACGAGATGAGCGATCGGGGGATGAGCTGGCTGGGACCTCTGTTGTTCGGGATCACCTACCAGCTGACCGGGAGCTACCGGTCGGCGATCATCTCGCTGGTGGCCTTCTTCGTCATCGGGTTCGCGCTGCTCGCGCGAGTGCCGGTGCGGCGAGCGATCGACGAGGCCGGCAACCCGGTTCCGCAGAAGATTTAGCGTTCAACGCGGAAGGGCGGTAGTGTACGCGTTTGGCCTGCCAGGCGTACCGTTACTGCGCGTCAAAGATGCCGAAACGCTGGGTGACATCTGCTAGCAGATGTGACAAACCGGGCGCTGGTGGGTACAACAAGGGGCGGCTACGACGGTGACGCATGACCCGGAACGGGAATCTTTACCGCCGACCGGACGTTGACCGGATGACGACGACAGCGACACCTGTCCTGTGGGCGACAAGCCCGGGAGGCACGATTCATGAGTGAGCGAGCTCTTCGCGGTACGCGCCTCGTGGTGACCAGCTACGAGACGGACCGCGGTATCGACCTGGCCCCGCGCCAGGCCGTGGAGTACGCATGCGAGAAGGGGCACCGCTTCGAGATGCCCTTCTCGGTCGAGGCGGAGATCCCGCCGGAGTGGGAGTGCAAGGTCTGCGGGGCCCAGGCACTCCTGGTGGACGGCGACGGCCCTGAGGAGAAGAAGGCCAAGCCTGCGCGTACCCACTGGGACATGCTGATGGAGCGGCGCACCCGTGAGGAGCTCGAAGAGGTCCTTGAGGAGCGTCTGGCGGTTCTGCGTTCCGGGGCGATGAACATCGCGATTCATCCCAGGGACAGCCGCAAGTCGGCATAGTTCCGTCAAGTTCCGTTCAGCGGAAGCAGACACAACAACCGAGGGCGCCGTACGTTCACAGAACGTACGGCGCCCTCGGTTTTCCCGTGCCTCGGTTTTCCCGTGCCTCGGTTTTCCCGTGCGGGGACGGTCAGCGCGTCAGCGGCGGCCGCTCCCCCGCCGGCTCGTCCCCCGGGCCGGGGCCGTCGGTCCGGATCACCTCGCCCTGGACCACCTTCCCGTCCGGGCGGTGCATACGGGCCTGCTGGAAGGCGTTGCCCAGGGTCCCGGGACCGGCGGCGCGGAGCTTGCGGTCGAGGGTGCGCTCGGCGAGGCGGGAGACCGCCTTCTGGACCGGCGGCAGCAGGAGCAGCAGGCCGAGGGCGTCGGAGACCAGGCCGGGGATCATCAGAAGCAGGCCGCCCAGCATCATCAGGCCGTTGCCACCGCCGCGCGCCGGGGAGCCGCCGCCGCGGACCGCCTCGTTGAGGCTCTGGAAGGCGCGCCGGCCCGCGCGCTTGATGACCACGGAGCCGGCCACGAAGCCGGCCACCAGCAGCAGGAACACCGTCATGCCGCCCGCCGCGCCGGCGACCACGGTCAGCAGCCAGATCTCCAGCACCAGCCACACCGCGACGCCCAGCGGCAGGTATCTGCCGAGCCGGGACCGTCGGGGCCGGGCGGTGTACGGAGGGGTCTGCGCGCCAGTCGTCATGCCCCCAGTGTGCCTGGGCCCGGCTCAGTGCGGCATAAGGGGACGATCAACCGGAACTGTGAGCTTCGCCCGAGTCCGCTAGGAGGGCTTGCCCTTGCCGGTCACCTTGCCCACCCGCTCGGTGACGCCCCACGAGGTGACCCGCCACAGCGCCTCGACGAGGATGTCGCGGCTCATCTTGGAGTCGCCGAACTCCCGCTCGACGAAGGTGATGGGCACCTCGACGACCTGGAAGCCGGCCTTGACCGCCCGGCGGGCCAGGTCGACCTGGAAGCAGTAGCCCTGGGAGGCGACCTCGTCCAGCCCCAGACCCTCCAGGGTCTCGCGGCGGAAGGCGCGGTAGCCGCCGGTGATGTCCCGGAGCGGGAGATCCAGCGCGAGCCGGGAGTACAGGGAGCCGCCGCGGGAGATGAACTCACGGGACTTCGGCCAGTTCACCACCCGGCCGCCGGGCACCCAGCGGGAGCCGAGCACGAGGTCGGCGCCCTTCAGCGCGGTCAGCAGCCGTGGCAGCTCCTCCGGCTGGTGGGACCCGTCGGCGTCCATCTCGACGAGCACGCCGTAGCCGTTGTCCATGCCCCAGCGGAAGCCCGCGAGGTAGGCGGCGCCGAGGCCTTCCTTGCCCTTGCGGTGCAGCACCTGGACATGGTCGTCCTCGGCGGCCAGTTCGTCGGCGAGCTTGCCCGTGCCGTCGGGGCTGTTGTCGTCCGCCACCAGCACGTGCGCCTCGGGGACGGCCTGGCGCACCCGGCCGACGATGGACTTGATGTTCTCCGACTCGTTGTACGTGGGAATGATCACCAAGGCCGTGCCGAGCGGGCCGAACCGCCTCCTCTGGGCCTGTGCCGCGGGGGTCCCGTCGCCGTCGTTCACTGCTGCCCCTTCATGTCGTACGCAGGGGACCACCATAGTGGCCACAGCCTGCACTGACGTGACAGCTCATTCGTATGGTGGTGTCGATTCCGCAAGAACGGGGTAAGGATGCCCGTTTCGAGTGCCCCTCATCCGCGCTTTCGCCACCGTGTTCCCCCGCGGAGCCACTTTGTTCCCCTGCGGGGTCCGTTCGTTCCCCTGCGGATGGGGGCCCGGCGCCCTTCGGGCCGACCTGGGACCCGCTGGCTGCGGGTCGACCGAAAGCCGTTGTCTACTGAGCGTCCGGGCCCCACCCGGGTCACACCTCCCGACCGGCCGGAACGTTCCCTCGTCGGCGCGGGCGCTGAGCCTGGCTCCCAGTGACGGTGCCCCGGTGCGGCACACCGTCCCTGACCCAGCGGCGCTGCGACGAGTGCGCGAACTGCTCCCCGGTCGGACGTCCGGTGGTGGACTCGGCCGAACCTACCGGCCCGCTGCCGCTGGCTGTCAACAGCCGTTTGACCTGCGGGAACGTCCTCAAAGCCCTGGTCAGCGCGGAGGATGCGCAGGTCGCGCGACGGAGCGGCGGCCGTCGATCACGGCCGCGCCACCCCGGGAGATCACTCGCCCGGCCGTACGAATGCGGCGGGTCACTCGCCCGGTCGTACGAACACGGTCCGGCCGCCCACCACGGTGCGCAGGCAGACCGGCAGCGCGCGGCCCGGGGTCAGGTCGGGCAGGCCGGGGGTGCCGGAGCGCGGGTCGGTGGACCAGCGGGCGACCCGGTCGTCCGGCGCCTGCACCACCAGTTCGTCGGTGCGCCAGACGGCGTAGTCGGCGGGCGCGCCCGGCACCAGGACGCCCGCGTCGTCCCGGCCGGTCGCGCGCCAGCCGCCGCGGGTGTGCGCGGTGAACGCGGCGCGCACGGAGACCCGGTGCTCGGGCGTGTGGTGGAAGGCGGCGGCCCGGACGGTCCCCCAGGGGTCGAGCGGGGTGACGGGGCTGTCGGAGCCGAACGCGAGCGGCACCCCGGCCTTGAGGAGGGCCGCGAAGGGGTTGAGGGTCCGGGCCCGTTCGGTGCCGAGCCGCTGGGCGTACATGCCGTCCGCGCCGCCCCACAGCGCGTCGAAGGCGGGCTGTACAGAGGCGATCAGGCCGAGTTCGGCGAAGGCCGCGATGTGCTCGGGCGTGAGCATCTCGGCGTGCTCGACGCGGTGCCGGGCGGCACGGACCCGGGCCGGGCCGACCTTCTCGGCGGCGGCGCGCACGCCCGCCACGACGGCGGTCACGGCGGCGTCGCCGATGGCGTGGAAGCCGGCCTGGAGACCGGCCTCGGTGCAGGCGGTGACATGGGCGGCCACGGCTGCCGCGTCCAGGTATCCGGTCCCGCTGGTGTGAGCGGCGTCGGCGTACGGCTCGTGCAGGCAGGCGGTGTGCGATCCGAGGGCGCCGTCCACGAACAGGTCGCCGGCGGCGCCCAGTGCGCCCAGCTCCCGGGCCTTGTCGGCGTCCTCCTCGGCCCAGTAGCCGACGACCCGGGGGCCGGGCACCTCGGCCGCGAGCCGCAGCAGCCCGGTGAAGTCGTCCTCGGAGGAGATCTTCGGGCCGCCGCACTCGTGCACGGTGCCGATGCCGAGCGAGGCGGCGTGCGCGAGGGCGGTGCGCTGGGCCGCGGCCCGCTGGGCGGGCGTCACGGCCGCGAACGCGGCGGCGCGCACGGCGTGGTGGGCGTCACCGGTGAGCGCGGCGTCCGCGTCCGGGACCGCGCCCGGGACCAGGTCCAGCAGGGCCGTGGTGACGACCGCGGAGTGGACGTCGATACGCGAGAGGTAGAGCGGGCGTCCGCCGGTGGCCGCGTCCAGTTCGGCGCGGGTCGGGGGGCGGCCCCCGGCCCAGCGGGAGGCGTCCCAGCCGTGCCCGAGCAGCACCCGGTCGTCCGGGCGGGCGGCGGCGAAGTCCCGTACCAGTGCCAGGGCCGCGGCCGGCGAGTCCGCCGCGGACAGGTCGAGGCCGGTCAGCGCGAGTCCGGTGGACGTGGTGTGGACATGGGCGTCGGTGAAGGCGGGGGTGACCAGGGCACCGTCCAGATCGACGACCTCGTCGACCCCGTCCGCGAAGGCGTCGGCGGCCCCCTCCGACCCGACCCAGGCGACCTGCCCCCGCTCCACGACCATCGCGGTCGCGAACGGATCGGCGGGGCTGTGAACCTCGCCGCGACGGAGCAGGACGGTCTTGGGCTCGGGGGCACGCTCACTCATGGGGACCAGTCTCTCCCCTCACACCGATCACTTTGAACGAGGGGCTCCCCAACGCGCCCCGTCAGGGGCGCGCCCGGCTGCACTCGGAGCACCTTCCAAGGCCCCCGGAGCTGTCGGCCGCGCCACCCGCTCAGATCTTCGGCGGCCGAGCCTCGTACGGCGTCGACAGGACCACCGTCGTCCGCGTCGACACCCCCGCCAGGCCGCGCAGCCGTGCCAGCAGCTCCTCCAGTTCGTGCGGGGTCGCCACCCGCACCTTGAGGATGTAGTTCTCGTCGCCCGCCACGCTGTGGCACGCCTCGATCTCGGGCACGCCGGCCAGGCGCTCCGCGATGTCGTCGGGGGCGCTGGGGTCGAACGGTTTCACCGAGATGAACGCCGTCATGGGCAACCCCACGGCCTCCGGGTCGACGACCGCGGCATAGCCGCGGATGACGCCGCGCTGCTCCAGCCGGCGCACCCGCTGGTGCACGGCCGACGTGGACAGGCCCGTGGCCTTGCCCAGGTCGGTGTAGCTCATCCGCCCGTCCTTGACGAGCAGCTGCACGATTTGACGGTCCAGCTCCTCCATGGCGCAAAAGCTACAGTGCGCTTGATCCCCTCGGGTAGCTCAGCGGCGCAGGTCATGGCCGGTTCGTGATGTCACGACCAGCAGGTTGTGAGCCGACTGAGGGACAAATCGACCGCAGCGGGCACCTGCGTTCGGCATGTGACGAACGCCACAGCCCCCGAACAGGCTCCGTGATGGTCTCGTGATTACCGCCGAGGGTGGACGGGAAGTGCTTGCTTTGGTCGAGGCCGCAGCGCCGTATCGGCCCAGCCCGAGGGGGAGTTACCCATGCAGAGTCTTAAGCGCCCTGGTCGTACCACGTCCAAGCGCCCGCAGTTGGTCGTCGAGCCCGAGCCGGAGGGCGTCGAAACCGACCTCTACGAGGTCGAGGAGCTGGACGCCTACGACACCTTCGAGATGTTCCGGGTGACCTGCCCGGACTGTGCGCAGTCCATCGCGCTGCTGGCGGACGAGGAGTTCCTGCCGGAGCACGCGCTGTGCGCCTCGCCGTGGAACCCGTTCGGCCTCACGGTCTGTGCCGGTACGGGCCGCGCGGCCGCCGACATCCCGTCCGCGGACGAGTCGGTCGAGCCGCAGGAGCAGGACACCGCCCTCCTGCTCACCCTCCCGCAGGGTCTGGACTGGCGGACGCAGCCCTTCTCGCACGTCGGCGGGCCGAGCTCGCGCCCGATGCGGGTGCCGGCGATGCGCCTCGGCGGCGGCCTGGCCGTCAGCCGTCAGGCCGCCTGAGTCACCGCACCGCACCCCAGTAGCTGCCCTGCACCATGGCGCGCAGACTGCCGTGGTGCAGGATCAGTGTGTCCGGATCCGCGGGGACGGCGGTCTCGTTGAAGTACACCTGCCGATAGGCGACCCGCAGCATGACGATCGCGTGCCGCAGGGCCGCGTACAGGGTGTAGAAGTCCATGTCCCGCGGGGTGTGGCCGGTCAGGCGGGCGTAGCGGGCCTCGACCCGGTCGCGGCGCAGGAAGCCGGGCAGTCCCCGCTGTCCGGAGGCGGCCGTGAGGTCCTGGAAGAAGCGGTGCAGGTAGACGGTCCAGCCGAGGTCCACCTCGCGCGGGGCCGGTGCCGCCATCTCCCAGTCGAGGACGGCGACGGGGTCGAAGCCGTCGTAGACGACGTTCCCGATCCGGGCGTCGCCCCAGCCGAGGACCGGCGGTCCGGGCTCGCGCGGCCACAGGTCCGCCAGCCGGTCGAAGGCTGCCTCGATCAGGGGTGAACGGGTGAGCCCGGCCACCACCCATTCGTAGTAGCCCCGTTGGGACTCGACATGCCGGTGCAGGGCGTCACCGTCCCCGGGGAGAGCCAGGAACTCCAGCTCCTCCGGGGGGACTTGGTCGTGCAGCCGGGCCAGCAGGCCGACGGAGGCGGCTTCGAGGTGCTCGCGTTCGGCGTCGGTCGCCGCGTGCAGCCAGTTCCCCTCGTAGGTGTAGGGCATGACGTCGGGCGGGACGCGCCCCTCGACCCGCTCCATCACGAAGAAGGGCGCGCCGAGCGGTCCGGGGTCCTCCTCCAGCCACAGGACGCGGGGTACGGGTACGTCGGTGCGGTCGGCGACCAGCCGCATCGTGCGGTACTGGCGGGTGAGGTCGTACGACGGGAAGACGGTGTACGCCGCCGGATCCGCCGCCAGCCTCAACGCGCAGCTGCGCAGCGGTGGTTCGGGGTGCTCGATGTCGAAGAGCAGGGTCTCGCTGGACATGCCGTTGGAGGCGGGGACCGTGACACCGGCGGCCTTGGCGCCGGGGAGCCTGGTGTCCAGCCAGGCGGTCAGCCGGCGCGCGAGGTCCTCGGGGTCGCGTGTCGTGGTGCGCGGGCGCGGTGCCGTCGTCATCCCGGCCTCCTCCTTCAGGGCGCCACCGAGTCGAAGCCGGTGAAGCCGCTCGGATCGTGTCTGCCGAACGAGCCGTGCTCGAAGATGCCGTGGCCGATCCGCCCGTCGAGGCGGAAGCGGGCCGAGTGGTCGGTGACGCCGTAGGCCGCCCGGGGGTGCGGTGCGGTCAGGTCGTAGGTACGGCGGTCCGTCCAGCCGCGGCCCCGCCAGGTGCCGTGCTGCCAGTCGTCGGCCGGTGGATAGCCGGCGCCGACGGCGAGCGGCAGGGAGTTGAGGGTCTCCACCTCCAACTCCTGGGGCTTGCGCGGGTCACCGAGGTGGATGACGGCACGCTCGGGATGGCGGGTGCCGGAGCGGTAGCCGATCTCGGCGCGCGGCCAGCCGAGTTGGCGGTCGCGCCGGCCGGGGCGGACCAGGGTGGCGTCGTTCAGGGTGCGGTAGCCGTCGGCGTCCTCCTGGGTGACGACCATCAGGAAGCGGTCCTCGAAGCGGACCGGGCACCAGATCCAGTGGAAGCCCTCGGTCGGGTTCTCCTCGGCGAGCCGCCCGCCCTCCTCCCCCGGGATCGGGCGGACGCCCCAGCTGCGGTCCCGGGTGCCGGTCCAGCCGGCCGGGTCGACCCGGAACTCCTCGCCGCCGGCCCGGACCACCCCGGCCACTCCCCCGGCCTGGACGAACCTGCGGCCCTCCAGCGTCAGCCGGTCGCCCCGGCGTTGCAGGTGGTGGGGCTCCCACAGGGCCGGGAAGTCGGCGGTCCAGGTGAGGTCGTAGGAGATGGCGTCGTCGCAGCGGAGGCGGAAGCGCCGGAGCGGCTCCTCGACCTCGATGCGCAGCGGGCCGACCGAGAGCCGCATCCGGTCGTCGCCCAGGGCGTCCGAGGCGCGGACCGCGTGCAGGGTGTCCCCGGTGCGCAGGGTGGCGTAGGCGTCGATCACCCCGACGTTCGGGTAGACGCCGAGGCCGAGGATGAGCAGGGCCCGGCCCTCGTGGTCGAGGACGTGGAAGATGCAGCGGTCGTAGGCGTTCCGGTCCCCGGTGGCGACGTGCTTCATGGAGAGCGGGACCTGGTGCACGGGGTACTCGTCGAGCGGCACGGGACGGTCGTCGGCCATGGCAGGCCTCCCCGGAGGCTGGAGACGGTCCGGGTGACGGTACGTCAGAAAATCGGATGAGGCCAGATCCGGGACCGGACGTCCACGAACTCACGCACGATTCGGGGGATCGGTGACCGGGGCGGCCGCGCCCGCGTTGGCCAGGCATGACGACCATCTACTCCGCCGTCGGCCGTCAGAGCCGGATCTTCGTACCCCCGCCCGCGGAGTCGCTCGCGCCGCCGGTGCCGCAGGACCCGCCCATCTACCGCGACCTGTTGCGGATCTGGGCCGACCGGGGCCGTGCCCTGCCGGGCCGCCACGACCCGGAGTGGGCCAGGCTGGCGGCGCCGACGGTGGTACGCGGGCAGTTCGGCGGCTTCAGCGACTTTCAGGTCCCGCCACATGACGGGCGATGACCATCCGCTGGATCTGGTTGGTGCCCTCGACGATCTGCAGGACCTTGGCCTCGCGCATATAGCGCTCGACCGGGAAGTCCGCGGTGTAGCCGTAGCCGCCGAGTATCTGGACGGCGTCGGTGGTCACCTTCATCGCGGTGTCGGTGCAGTACAGCTTGGCCATGGCGGCCTGCTTGGCGAACGGCCGGCCCGCGTCGCGCAGCCGGGCCGCCGCGAGGTACAGGGACCGGCCGGCCTCGATCTGGGTGGCCATGTCGGCGATCATGAAGCGCAGGCCCTGGAAGTCGGAGATGGGGTGGCCGAACTGCCGTCGCCCGGTGGCGTAGCCGACCGCCTCGTCCAGGGCCGCCCGGGCCAGGCCGATCGCACAGGCCGCGATGCCGAGCCGGCCGGAGTCCAGCGCGGAGAGGGCGATGGCGAAGCCCTGGCCCTCCTCGCCGAGCCGCCGCTCGTCGGGGACGCGTACGTCGTCGAAGTGGACCTGGGCGGTGGGCGAGCCCTTCATCCCCATCTTCTTCTCGGGCGCCGCGCCGCTGAGTCCCTCGGCGTCGCCGGGGACCAGGAAGGCGGTGATGCCGTGCGAGCCCTCGGCGCCGGTGCGGGCCATGACCGTGTAGAAGTCGGCGATGCCGCCGTGCGTGATCCAGGCCTTGGTGCCGTTGATCACCCAGTCCTCGCCCTGCCGGACCGCCTTGGTGCGCAGGGAGGCCGCGTCCGAACCGGAGGCCGGCTCGGAGAGGCAGTAGGCGCCGAGCAGGCCGCCGCCGAGCATCGCGGGCAGGTGCTCGACCTGCTGCTGCTTGCTGCCGTAGGCGGCGAGGGCGTAGCTCGCGAGGGTGTGCACGCTGACACCGAGGCCGACGGTGAGGCGGGCCGCGGCCAGTTCCTCCAGGACCTGGAGGTAGACCTCGTAGGGCTGGTCGCCGCCGCCGTACTCGGAGTCGTAGGGCAGGCCGAGCAGGCCTGACTCGGAGAGCAGGGTGAAGACCTCGCGCGGGAAGCGCCCGGCGTCCTCCTCCTCGGCCGCCTTCGGCGCGATCTCGCGCCGGGCGACCTCCCGGACCAGCGCGAGCAGGTCCCTCGCTTCTTCCGTCGGCAGCTGACGCTCCACCGGCTGCGGGTCGCGGTCGGACATGGCGTCGGTCTCCTCCCTGTCGGGCAGCAGCGGTCACTGCCCGCGGGATAAGGGGCGGTTCCGCCTGTCGTTCGGATGCGGCCGAGGTCGGCGTTCCGGGTCTCGGAAGCTGCTGACCTGCGGCTGCGCAGTGAGTATGCCCGATCAGGGACCACTCGTCACCAGTTAACGACCGCTCACTCCGGTAATTCCAGGACAACATTCGAAACCCGCGGAATTGGTCCGAACCATTGACCTGACTGGTCTAGTCCTCCTAGGGTCCATGACCAACGCTTTACCGCGTTCATGCCAATCGGCGCGCGTTCCCCTCTCCCCCAGGAGGAGACACCCGATGCACACCTCCCACCGCTCCCGGTTCCGGACGCTGCTCTCCGCGGCCTGTTGCGCCGTCCTCGGCGCCGGACTGCTGGCCGGCGCGGGCACCGCGTCCGCGGCCGCACCGCCCGCTCCCCAGCTGAAGGCCGGCTCCAAGGTCGTCGGCTACTTCACGGAATGGGGTACCTACGACCGCAGGTACCTGGTCAAGAACATCGAGACCTCCGGCTCGGCCGCGAAGCTCACGCACATCGACTACGCCTTCGGCAACGTCACCGGCGGCAAGTGCGCGATGGGCGACTCGTACGCGGCGACCGACCGGACCTACACCGCCGCCGAGTCCGTGGACGGCGTCGCGGACACCTGGGACCAGCCGCTGCGCGGCAACTTCAACCAGCTGCTGAAGCTGAAGAAGAAGCACCCGAATCTCCGGATCCTCTGGTCCTTCGGCGGCTGGACCTGGTCGAGCGGCTTCGGCGAGGCCGCGCGGAACCCGGCCGCCTTCGCCCAGTCCTGCTACGACCTGGTGAAGAACTCCAGGTGGGCCGGTGTCTTCGACGGCATCGACATCGACTGGGAGTACCCGAACGCCTGCGGCAACACCTGCGACACCAGCGGCCGGGACGCGTTCCGGAAGCTGATGGCGGCCCTGCGCGCGAAGTTCGGGAGCAGCTCGCTGGTCACGGCGGCGATCACCGCCGACGCCACCGCCGGCGGCAGGATCGACGCGACCGACTACGCGGGCGCGGCCCAGTACGTCGACTGGTACAACCCGATGACGTACGACTACTTCGGCGCCTGGGCCTCGACCGGTCCGACGGCCCCGCACTCGCCGTTGAACTCCTACTCCGGCATCCCGACGGCGAACTACTACACCTCGGCGACCATCGCCAAGCTCAGGGGCCTCGGCATCCCGGCGGCCAAGCTGCTGCTCGGCATCGGCTTCTACGGCCGCGGCTGGACCGGCGTCACCCAGGCGGCACCCGGCGGCTCGGCGACCGGCCCGGCGGCGGGGACGTACGAGCAGGGCATCGACGACTACAAGGTGCTCAAGGCCAAGTGCCCGGTCACCGGCACGGTGGGCGGTACGGCGTACGCCAAGTGCGGCAGCGACTGGTGGAGTTACGACACCCCGGCGACCATCGGGACCAAGATGACCTACACGAACCAGCAGGGCCTGGGCGGCACCTTCTTCTGGGAGCTGAGCGGCGACACCGCGAGCGGTGAGCTGGTCAAGGCCATCGACTAGCCCCCTTCACGGGGGACTCGGGGCGGGGGGACCACGAGCCCTCCGCCCCTTCCACGTCAGGTGTCCCGGCGGGCCGGGGCCGGGGCGCGGTAGACCGGGTCCAGTTCCTCGATGGCGCGCAGGGTGCCGCCGAGCGTCTTGACCAGCAGCTCGCACAGGGTGTCGCGGGACAGCACGGGCCGGTCGATCCAGTCCAGGGTGGCGCCCTCCACACTGCACAGCCAGGCGAGCAGGCCCGTCCTGGCGAGCGGCGCGATGTCGGTGCGGCCGTAGGCGCCCTCGGCGATGGTCGCGACGATCGCCTCGCGCACCCCGTCCCGGATGGCGTGCACCTCGGTGTCGAAGCCGACCCCGCCGCTGACGATCGTGCGGTACGCGGCCTGGTGGTGCTCGGCGTAGCGCAGATAGCTGTCGATGGTCCGGTGGACGCGGTCCGCCTGGGGCAGCTCCAGGCCGCTCGCGGCGTAGGTGACCAGGTCGGCGACGGAGTCCTGGATGATCGCCAGGTAGTAGCCGCGCTTGGACTGGAAGTAGTAGTAGATCAGCCCTTTGGCGACATGCGCCTGCCTGGCGATGTCATCCATGGAGAGCGCGTCGTACGAGGTGTCGGCGAACAACTTCCGCCCGATGGCGATGAGTTCAGCACGGCGGGCCACGGAACGCTCGGTGCCGCGCGCCCGGGGACGGGCGGCGGCACGCTGTTGACTGATATTCAAATTCGACCCTGGTCTCAACGGGCTGCGGGACATCCGCAGTATGGCAGGTCGGGTCGTGGGTCAGGTCACAGCAGACCGAGTTGGGTGACCAACATGGCGATGACCACGACGAGAGTCCAGCCCATGACGTGTTCCAGAACCTTGGGGCCGTCGTTCTCTGGGCCGCCGGTACGGGTGCGGGCGGCGGTGGCGGAGTGCGTGGTCATGAGGTCCACCATGCCACCGATTGCGGCTTTTGCGGCTGGGAGCTTGGTCACAGGAAGGCGGCCCCCGGAAACCCGGGGGCCGCCTTCGTACCAGGTCAGCGCACGCCGACCGCCGCCAGCGCCTTGAGCTGGGCCTGGGTGGGACAGACCGGGAAGTACAGGTAGCAGACGCCCCCGGTACCGGAGACGACCTTGCCGCTGGCGTTGTACCGCTTGGTCCGCAGCCAGATGTTCTCGAACTCCCGGCGCAGATAGACCCGCCGGACCGCGTCGTCGTCGGCCGAGAACGGGTCGTTGGCGATCACGTCGCCGGCCGGAGTGAAGCCGATCACGGTCATCAGGTGCCCCGAGGTGCCGTAGCCGGCGCCCGTCAGCTCGGAGGCGAGGAACGACTGTGACGTTATGGCCGGGACACCGGCCGCGATCAGCGTCTCCAGGTCGGTGAGCGAGGCCAGTCGCGTTATCACGCCCTGGAGGTCCGGGTACGTCGACGCGTAGGCGGCGTTGAACGGCCAGTTGCCGCACCCGCCGTACTGGTAGTCGTAGGTGTAGCGGGCCGCCTGGCAGACCTGGGGGTCGGTGTACGACGGGTCGACCCAGGCCAGCTGTGCGGCGGTGGGCCGGCCGCCCCAGTACTCGACGATCATCTGCGAGGAGGTGGGACTGCACCAGGCCTCGCCGCCGTTGTCGTACTCGGGGTACTGGCCCTTGTGGATCTCCTGGGAGTAGCGCGGGACCTTGAGTTCCTGGGCCAGGCCGGGGGTGGAGGCGGGGACGGTGAAGCGGTCCGGGATGTCGGAGGCCATGGCGCCGAGCCGCCAGACGGTCGGGGTGAGCTTCGTGCCCGGCTTCCGGTAGAGGGTCAGGCGCAGCTGGTACGAGGTGAGGCGCAGGCCCGTGGTGGCGTCGTCGATCGCGAAGGTGTCGGTCCAGATGGTGCTCTTGCCGTCCGTCTGGCCGTCCACCGAGGTCCGCTTGATGTCCTGGTCGCCGGCCGCCCAGCGGCCCATCACGTACCAGGGGGTCTCGGTGCCGTCGGAGTAGGTGCCGTGCAGCTCGACCTTGATCCAGGTGCCGGCCGGGGTGTCCGCGTTCCAGGAGGCGATGGTCTCGGTGGCGGGAACGGCCGGCTGGTGCACCGGGCCGGTCCAGGTCGCGTACTCCCAGCTGGCGGTGGTGCCGGTGTGGGGGTCGGTGTAGGAGGTGGTGCCGGCCGGGGTGCCGATCACCACGCCCGGCCGGTCCCCGGCGACCGCTCCGGCGCCCTTGGCGGTGCCGGTCTTCCAGTCGCTGTAGGTCGTCCAGGAGCGGTAGTCGATCGGGCGGGTGTCGGCCCGGTGGCGGCCGGCCCGGCCGCTCCCGGTCCGACGGGTCTCGGTCCAGGCGGTCTCGTCGGCGTCGGTCTCCGGCGCGGCGGCCGCGGGCACCGCGGGCACCACGCCCTGGGCCACGGCGGCCGCCGCGACGGAGGCGGCGGCCGTCAGAACGGTTCTGCGGGACGGCTGTTCGGCTCTGCTCATGGGTGGAGGACCCCCAGGTGTGCGCGTCACGGCTGATCCGGAGCAAGGGCTGTGCGCCAACTATGGAGCAGGCGCCATGCCCCTGCCAGCACTTCCGCTCATGCCACGCCCAAATATTGGTCTCGTCCGCCGAAAGGGCCCCGGCGCGGTCGCCGGGGCCGTCTTCGGACCGTTCGGAAGGGATCCGTCCGGACCGCTCAGATGAGGTCCATCGCGGCGACCTCGTCGGGGCGGCCGTAGCTGACCGGGCCCTGGAAGCGGCGGCGGGCGGTGGCGAACCACCAGACGGTGGCCACGACCAGGACGGCGGCCAGCGCGATCGGCGCGTAGTTGAAGGAGTCGACGGTGATCGGCGAGGCCTGCGGCAGCATGAACAGGACACTGCTGAGCAGGATCCAGACCACCGCCAGCCAGCCGACCGGCCTGCTCCAGCGGCCCAGGTTCCACGGGCCCGGCTGGAACTCGTCGCCCAGACGCAGCCGCAGGAACACCGGCACGGCGTAGGCGAGGAACAAGCCGACGACGTTGACGCTGACGATCGCGGTGAACGCCGTGTGCGACCACCAGCCCGGCACCACCAGGACGACCGAGCAGGCCACCGCGAGCCAGACGGCCTTGACCGGGGTCCGGGTACGGGGCGAGACCGAGTGCCACAGGCGGGAGCCGGGCATGGCGCCGTCCCGGGAGAAGGCGAAGATCTGCCGGGTGTTGCTGGTGAGGTTGGCGAGGCCGCAGAAGAGCATGGCGCCGATGACGACGAGCAGCATCGCCTTGGCCCAGCCCATGCCGAGTCCGTCGATGAGGATCTGGACGGGCGGCGCGGAGGAGCCCGCCACCTTGGCGTAGTCGCCGATGCTGTACACCAGTGCGAGCATCAGGATCAGGCCGGTGATCGCCGAATAGCCGATGGAACGGATGATGCCCCTGGGGGCGTTGACGGTCGCCTGGACGGTTTCCTCGGACATGTGGAAGCTGCCGTCGAAGCCGGTGAAGGTCCAGCTGGTGACCAGGAGCCCGAGCAGGCCGCCGTAAAGGCCGTCGGTGAAGCCGGTGTTGTTCACGAAATGCGTCACGAAGGACGCCGACCGGTGCTGGTCCGGCATCACGATCAGTGTGCTCACGATCACCACGAGTCCGATCAGCAGCCACCAGACGGAAATCCGGTTCAGTACGGCGACGAGCTGGACGGTGTAGGTGTTGGCGAGCCCCTGGACCACGATGATCAGGGCCGTGATCAGGACCGTCTGGTGGGTGGTCGGCGTGTACGAGGTCCACTGGAGCGCGATGAAGGCCTGGACGAAGGTGGCCGCCGCGTAGCCGGTGGCCGCGGTGCCGCCGATCTGGCCCACGAAGTTCAGCCAGCCCGTGTACCAGGACCAGGCGCCCTTGTGCCGTTTGGCGAGTTTACCGGCGGAGAAATACAGGGCACCGCTCGTCGGATAGGCGGAGGCGACTTCCGCCATGGCCGCGCCGATGCAGAGCACCATCACACAGACGCCGATCCAGCCGAACACGAGAATGCGGGGGCCGCCCGCGTTCATACCGAATCCGAAGGACGAGAAAATTCCGGAGAGAATATTGATGATGGTGAAGGAGATGGCGAAATTGTCGAAGGCCTTGAATCGGCGGGTGAGTTTCCGCGGATAACCCATCGCGTGCAGGGTCGCGTCGTCGTCGAGCGTGGCGGGGTTCGTGGTGCGTTCTGACACGTGCCGACCTTTCTCTAGGACTCTAGGAGGGGATGGGCAGGCCGCAGGCGCGGCGGGCCCGGGAGAGCTGGTCGGCCGGTTCGCCGAAGACGCTCCAGGGCATGCGGGAGGCGTAGGGCCCCATGGCCGTGAAGACCGCCCGCGCCTCGAACTCGCACCGGGCCATGACCAGCGCGTGCGCGAGGTAGGCCAGGTCGAGCACCGGGGTGAAGCGGTATTCGGCCACCATGGGCAGCCAGTTGTGGTAGTTCGACAACGCGGTGCTGCGCCACTGGGGCTGTTCCCAGACCCGCTCGGCGAGCAGCTGGGTGGGGTTGTGGCTCTCCACCAGCGCGACCAGCGGCAGCAGCCGAAGCACAGAGCCCGCCGGGGCCCGCTGGGCGAGGAAGGCGGCGACGTCCCAGGCCGCGTTGACCGAACCGCCGTACCGGGTGAAGAAGAAGGAGAGGAAGCGGTGGTGGGCCTCGCGGTTCCAGGGGTCGAGGGCGAGAGTGTGCGCGAACAGCCGCCAGGGGCCGGGCGGCGAGGTCAGCAGGCCGCCGGGGGCGGGGTCGTGCGGGCGGTGCAGCCGGGCCATGGCCAGCTTGGCGGCCCAGGGCGTGGGGTCGGCGGGGTTCATGGCACTGGCCCGGTCGCAGGCGGCGAGGGCGATCCGCTCCAGCGCCTCGGCCCGCTCGTCCCGGGCGTCGGCCGCCCGGATCGCCCGCTGTACGGCCACCCGGGCCCACATCAGCGTGGACTCGGGGCCCGGCTCCTCCGCCAGCCACCGCTCCACCAGGTCGGTTCCGGCCGCCTCGGAGGCGAGCACCAGGGAGCGATGGGCCCGCAGGCCGAAGTCGGCACGCGTCTCGGCCAGCGCCTCCCGGGTGCTCAGATATCTTCCGGCGCGCACATCCACGCATACGCTCGCGAGCAGGCGGTCATCGGCCGCAGGATGCCAGACGTACTGCCCCTCGAATAACTCCGCGGCCATCTTCCCCTGTCCGTCCCCGCTCGACGCGTGCACGCTGAAGGCACCCTACTCAGGGCCGGGCGCACCGGAAACGCGCGAGGTCGACATATCGGTCAGCCGGTCGGAAATATTAATGGGCACGGCGGAGAACGGCTCGAAATTAGTTCAAGCCGAGACCTTCCCGGGGCCGAAAACGTCCGCTATGCGCCGCACGGCTAGAATGTTTCCGGAAAGCACCCCGCACCGTCGCACACCAAGGGAACGGCCATTCACCGCCTAGCCTCCGCACTCCGGTCCCTGCCGCCCTCCTGCGGTCCGGTCCGCCTCGTCGGTGTCGACGGGCACGCCGGATCCGGGAAGACCACGTTCGCCGGGCGGCTGGCCGGCGCCCTGGGCGGGGCGCCGGTGCTGCACCTCGACGACATCGCCAGCCACGAGGAGCTGTTCGCCTGGACCGGCCGGCTGCTGACCCAGGTGATCGAGCCGCTCGGCCGTGGCGGGACGGCCCACTACTCCCCCTACGACTGGCACACCCGCCGCTTCGGGCCGCCCCGCCCGCTGCCGCCGGCCCCGGTGGTCCTCGTCGAGGGCGTCGGCGCCGGCCGCCGGGCACTGCGTCCCTTCCTGGCGCGGCTGCTGTGGATGGAGCTGCCGCACGAGGAGTCCTGGAGGCGGGGCAGGACGCGGGACGGCGCGGAACAACGGGACTTCTGGGCCGAGTGGGTCGGGGCGGAACTCGAACACTTCACCGAGGACCCCTCCAGACCGTACGCAGACCTTCTGGTGACACAGTCACAGAAGGGATATGAGGTGCTGCCGGGGCCGGTGACGACGGTTGGACCGGACCAGGAAGTCACCCAGCGTGATGGGCCGTCCGCTGTGTGCTGAACTTGTGAAGGCGGGCCTCCAAGAAGTTGCCCGAGTACCTCAACTCGGCTTGACCGAGGGGCCGTACAGGACTTACGTTCTCACTGTGCGGCCCTTGCAGGCCGACCCAGAGACGCGAAGCCCCCGGTTGTTCCCCCGTGATCGGGGGCTTCGTTCTGCCCTTTACCCCTTTTGTGCGCCGCGTGCGCGTGCCGTTGCTCACCCTCGGTCACCGACCCGGGTGCGCCCGCTCTGCCCCCACCTCGCCAAACGGCCTGTGCGGCACCCTTCGGCGGGCGGTGGAACCGCAGGTACGATGCCCTCGGTGCGACCTTCGAACGGCTGCTTCGCGCACCTGCAACTCCGGTCCGCGGCACAGCGGTTCGACCAACGGCGGCCATCGGGGGGAGCCCGGGGGCCAACCACGGGGGCACGGTTTGTGGGGGACGTGATGGATTTCGGCACGCAGGGCCCCGAGGCCCCGGCCGACCTCGCCTGGCTACGAGGCGTGGACGCCTACACGATGGGCGCCTATCCGCAGGCGGAGGAGGAGTTCCGCACCGCGGTGCGGATGGATCCCGGGATGGCCGACGGCTGGCTCGGGCTGCACGCGCTGCGCGTGGACACGACAACCGCGCTGCTGCGGATGTTCCGGCACCGGGACCGGTTCGGCGAACAGCGCGGCCGGCATCGGCGCACCCTGAACTCCTGGTACTGGCTCGGCTGGTGGGTACAGCCGGTCCTGGAGAGTCCGCGCGACCTCCTGCTCGCGCATGCCTCGCACTGGCTGGACGGCCGGCACGTCCCGGAGCTCGACCGGGCCCTCGCCGGGCTGCCGCCGGTGGACGCCGACCCCCAGGTCCGCTTCCTGCACTCCTGCCGGGCCTACCTGGTCAAGGACTGGGAGCAGCTGGTACGGCACACCGACCCGCTGCTCGACGACCCCATGCTCGGCATCGAGGCGGGCCTGTTCGGCGGCATGGCCCGGGTCCGTCTGGAAATGTACGGCCAGGCCGAACCGCTGCTCTCCGCCGCGCTGATGCGCTGCCGCAGCGAGCAGCCGCAGCGCAAGGAGCTGCGCTACTGGCTGGCGCGGGCGCACGAGGGCACCGGACGCAGCGCCGCCGCGCTCCCCCTCTACCGGGCCGTGCACCGCGTCGACCCCGCCTTCATGGACACCTCGGCGCGGCTGGCCGCGATAGCCGAGGGCGACGGGTACGACGACACGGCCGACTTCGCGGCGATCACGCTCACCGGGGCCGGGCAGGACGTCGTGGACGGGCCCGACCTGCTCGACCCGCTCTTCGGCACCGAGGGGCGCGATCTGCGGTTCGGGGAGCCGGAGCCGCCGGCCGGGGCGATGCCGTCGGTGATCGACCCGGCGGTGCGCGAGAAGATCGTGCCGTCGCCTCCGCTGCCGGCCGGGCCGACCGACCCCGCGTTGCTTGAGGAGGCGCTCGCCGAACTGGAGCGCATGGTCGGGCTGGAGCCGGTGAAACGGCAGGTCAAGGCGTTGTCCGCGCAGTTGAACATGGCCCGGTTGCGGGCCGGGCAGGGGCTGCCGGTGCAGCCGCCCAAGCGCCACTTCGTCTTCTCCGGACCGTCGGGCACCGGGAAGACCACGGTCGCCCGCATCCTGGGCCGGGTGTTCTACGCGCTGGGGCTGCTGGGCGGCGACCACCTGGTGGAGGCGCAACGGGCCGACCTGGTCGGTGAGTACCTGGGCCAGACCGCCGTGAAGGCGAACGAGCTGATCGACTCCGCGATCGGCGGGGTGCTGTTCGTCGACGAGGCCTACTCGCTCTCCAACTCCGGCTACGGCAAGGGGGACGCGTACGGCGACGAGGCGCTCCAGGTGCTGCTGAAGCGGGCCGAGGACAACCGTGACCACCTGGTGGTGATCCTGGCCGGCTACCCGGAGGGCATGGACCGCCTGCTGGCCGCCAACCCCGGACTGTCCTCCCGCTTCACGACCCGCGTGGACTTCCCCTCCTACCGTCCCCTCGAACTGACCTCGATCGGCGAGGTGCTGGCCGCGGAGAACGGGGACGTGTGGGACGCGGAGGCGCTGGAGGAGCTGCGGTCGATCGCCGGGCACGTGGTCGACCAGGGCTGGATCGACGAGCTGGGCAACGGCCGCTTCCTGCGGACGCTGTACGAGAAGAGCTGTGCGTACCGGGATCTGCGGCTGTCCGCGTATCCGGGGGTGTTGTCCCGGGACGACCTGGCGACCCTGCGGCTGCCGGACCTGATGCAGGCGTACGGGGAGGTGCTGTCGGGGAGGGGGCCGCAGGATCCGGCGGCCGGGATGTAGGCGGGGGCGGGGGGGTGTCGCTTACCGGCGCTGGCCGGGTGCCGCCGCGCCCACCCGTGCCGCCCTGCGGCACGCCTGCCCGCAGCTAAGCAACTGACATGACTACAGCGCCGTAAGGGGCGCGGGGAACTGCGCGACCAGCCCCCGCGCGCCCGCAGGCGAACTACGACCTCACCCGGCCATGACCTCCTCCGGCTCCCCGCTCCCCCTCGGCTCCGGCGTCCGCGGCACCGTCGGCTGCTCCCGGTGCGCCGGGTCCGTCACCTCGCCGACGAGCAGCTCCAGGACGTCCTCCAGCGCCGCCAGGCCAAGGACCCGGCCCTTCCCGTCGGCGACCTGTGCCAGGTGGGTCGCCGCCCGGCGCATCACCGTCAGCGCGTCGTCCAGGGGCAGCTCGGCCCGCAGCGTCGTCATCGGCCGCCATATCTGCTGCGGCACCGCACGGTCGGAGTCCTCCAGGTCCAGGACGTCCTTCACATGGACATAGCCCATGAAGGCGCCGGACTCGGCCGCGACCGGGAAGCGGGAGTAGCCGGTGCGCGCGGTGAGCTCGACGACCTGGCCCGGGGTGACCGACGGCGGGACCGTGATCAGGGACTCGCGCCGCAACAGCACGTCCGTCACCGGGCGGGAGCCCAGTTCCAGCGCGTCCTCCAGGCGCTCCTGCTCCTCGGGGTCGAGGAGGCCCGCCTGCCCGGAGTCCTCCAGGAGCCGGTTCAGCTGCTCGCTGGTGACGACGGCCTCGACCTCGTCCTTCGGCTCCACTCGGAAGAGCTTCAGGATGCCCTGGGCGCAGGCGCCGAGGGCGACCGTGATCGGCCGGCAGACGCGGGCGAACGCCACCAGGCCGGGGCTCAGCCACAGCGCCACCTTCTCCGGCGCCGCCATCGCCAGGTTCTTCGGCACCATCTCGCCGATGACCAGGTGGAAGAAGACGACCACGGCGAGCGCGATCACATAGCCCAGCGGATGGATCATGTCGTCGGGCAGGCGGACGGCCTCGAACAGCGGCTCCAGCAGGTGGGCCACCGTCGGTTCGGCCACCGCGCCCAGCGTGAGCGAGCAGACGGTGATGCCGAACTGGGCGGCGGCCATCATCTGCGGGAGGCGTTCCAGGCCGTAGAGGACCTGGCGGGCCCGGGCCGTGCCCAGGGGTTCGATCTGGCTGCGGCGTACGGAGACGAGGGCGAACTCGGCGCCCACGAAGAAGCCGTTGGCCAGGACCAGCAGCGCGGCGAAGACCAGTTGCAGGACGCTCATCGGGCGGCCTCCGCGACGGCGGGGGCGGTGCGGACCAGACGGACCCGTTCCGCGCGGTAGTGGCCGACCCGGCGCACCGACAGCCGCCAGCCGGGCAGCTCCGCCCGGTCGCCCGGCGCCGGGATGCGGCCGAGCAGGTCGGCGACCAGGCCGGCGACCGTCTCGTACGGGCCCTCGGGCACGTCGAGGCCTATCCGCTGGAGGATGTCGACGCGGACGCTGCCGTCGACGTCCCAGGCGGGCTTGCCGTCCTGGGCGGGGGCGGCGGCGAGCTCGGGTGCGTCCGGGCTGTCGTGCTCGTCGCGGACCTCGCCGACGAGTTCCTCGACGATGTCCTCCAGGGTCACCACGCCGGCCGTACCGCCGTACTCGTCGACGACGACCGCGATGGGCTGCTCGGAGCGCAGCCGGGCGAGGAGCGGCTGGACCGGGAGGGTCTCGGGGACCAGCAGGGCCTTGCGGGCGATGCGGCCGACCGGGGTGCGCAGCCGGTCGTGGACCGGGACCGCCAGCGCGTCCTTGAGATGGGCCATGCCGACGATCTCGTCGATCTTCTCCCGGTACACCGGGAAGCGGGACAGGCCGGTGGCCCGGGTGAGGTTGACGACGTCCTCGGCGGTCGCCGTGTCCTGGAGCGCGCTGACCTTCACCCGGGGGGTCATGACGTGCTGGGCGGTCAGCTCGCCCAGCGACAGGGTGCGGACGAACAGGTCGGCCGTGTCCTGTTCCAGCGCGCCCGCCTGGGCGGAGTGCCGGGCCAGGGAGACCAGCTCGCCGGGGGTGCGGGCGGAGGCCAGCTCCTCGGCGGGCTCGACGCCGAGGGCACGGACCAGCCGGTTGGCGACCGTGTTCAGCGCGGCGATGACCGGCCGGAACAGGCGGGAGAAGCGGGCCTGGGGGCCGGCGACGACCCGCGCGACCTGGAGGGGCTTGGACACCGCCCAGTTCTTGGGCACGAGTTCGCCGATCACCATCTGGATCGCCGAGGCGAGCAGCATGCCGACCACGACGGCGATGCCGGAGACCGCACCGTCGGGCAGGCCGGTCGCGGTGAGCGGGCCGCGCAGCAGCTCGGCCAGCGCCGGCTCGGCGAGCATGCCGACGACGAGGGAGGTGATGGTGATGCCGAGCTGGGTGCCGGAGAGCTGGAAGGACAGCTCCTTCAGCGACTCGACGACCGTACCGGCTCGCTTGTCACCGTCGGCGGCGGCCTTCTCGGCCTCGGGTCGCTCCACGGTCACCAGGCCGAACTCGGCGGCCACGAAGAAGCCGTTGGCGAGGATGAGCAGGAGCGCGGCTGCCAGGAGCAGCAGGGGGGTGGTCATGATGCCGCCGCCTCCGAACCCGCGCGGACTGCGAGAAGGCGGTCCGCGGTATGTCGGCAGGGGGCGGCGCAGGTACTACAGGACGATCCGTCCATCGCCGGAGAGGGTCACTCCTCGGGTAGCAGGAACCCCTGTGCGCCGGGCGCGCGACAGGGGTGGAGGCGGGACGTGAAAAGCCTCCGCCAACAGATTAATCAAGACAGGGGCCGGTGCGGCAGGGGCGACGGCCCCGAGACGGCCCCGAAGTTGCGTGATTTCAGCCCTGATGCTGTTCGGGGTCGCGGATCGTGTGGGCCTCGGCGAGGGCGCGCAGGGCCCTGGCGTCGGCGATGGCACGCTGCTTGGCGATGCCCGGCTGGATGCCGAGGGCGGGCAGGCTGGTCCCGTCACTGAGGTCGAGGAACACCCATGGGTCACCCTGGCGGAGGTTCACCTGGAGGATCTCCGCCCACTCCAGGCGCCGCTTGCTCGCGATGTTGACGACGGTGACCCCGGAGTCGTCGGCGACCACCTTCACCCGGGCCAGCTGGGCCAGCACCCAGAAGATCAGCCCGCCGGTGACGACGAAGCTGAGTTTCTCCCCCGGGCCCAGCTGCTCCAGGAGCAGGGCGACCCCGGATATGGTGGCGAAGATCGCGACGCCCGCGGTGAGGAGTATCACGCGGGTGTGGCCCGGCCGAAAGGTGACGGGCAACGAGGGAAGCTCGGACATCTCGCGCGGGACCTCAGAGACGGCAGGCGTGGATGGCCGTGGTCAGGATGGCCCGGGCGCCGATGTCGTACAGGTCGTCCATGATCCGCTGGGCGTCCTTGGTGGGGACCATGGCGCGGACGGCGACCCAGCCCTCGTTGTGCAGCGGGGAGACGGTCGGCGACTCCAGGCCCGGGGTGAGGGCGACGGCCTTCTCCAGCTGCTCGACCCGGCAGTCGTAGTCCATCATCACGTAGGTCCGGGCGACCAGGACGCCCTGGAGGCGGCGCAGGAACTGCTGGACCTTGGGCTCCTCGATGTCCGCGCCGGTGCGGCGGATCACGATCGCCTCGGACTTCATGATGGGCTCGCCGAAGACCTCCAGGCCCGCGTTGCGCAGGCTGGTGCCGGTCTCCACGACGTCGGCGATGACCTCGGCGACGCCCAGCTCGATGGCGGTCTCCACGGCGCCGTCGAGGTGGACGACGGAGGCGTCCACGCCGCTGTCGGCGAGGTGCTTGGCGACGATCCCCTCGTAGGAGGTGGCGACCGTCTTGCCCTTGAGGTCCGCCAGGCCGGTCGCCTCGCCGGGCTTGGAGGCGAAGCGGAAGGTGGAGCGGGCGAAGCCGAGCGGCAGGATCTCCTCGGCGTTGGCGCCGGAGTCCACGAGCAGGTCACGGCCGGTGATGCCGATGTCGAGGCGGCCGGAGGAGACGTAGATCGCGATGTCGCGGGGGCGGAGGTAGAAGAACTCGACGTCGTTGACCGGGTCGACGATGCGGAGTTCCTTGGACTCCCGGCGCTGCCGGTAGCCGGCCTCATGCAGCATGTCCGCCGCAGGGCCTGAGAGGGAACCCTTGTTGGGGACGGCGATGCGCAGCATGAGGTCGGCTTCCTTTGCTCGGATAAGGGGTGTTGACGACGGGTGTTCTACAGGTGGGCGTAGACGTCGTCCAGTGAGATGCCGCGGGCGACCATCATCACCTGGACGTGGTAGAGCAGCTGCGAGATCTCCTCGGCGGCCGCCTCCTTGCCCTCGTACTCGGCGGCCATCCAGACCTCGGCCGCCTCCTCGACGACCTTCTTGCCGATGGCATGGACCCCCTTGCCGACCAGCTCGGCGGTGCGGGAGGTGGCGGGGTCGCCGTGGGCGGCCTTGTGCTGGAGCTCGGTGAAGAGCTCCTCGAAAGTCTTGTTGGACATGGTGAGCGCCAGACTACGCCAATTGCCGCGTCGCTCAGTGCCAGGGTTCAGATACTGAGCGGAGGGTGGCCGCGGTCGCCACCGCCGCCGTCACCGCCTCGTGGCCCTTGTCCTCGTGGGAGCCCTCAAGGCCCGCCCGGTCCAGGGCCGACTCCTCGTCGTCGCAGGTGAGCACGCCGAAGCCGACCGGGACACCGGTCTCGACGGAGACCTGGGCGAGGCCCTGGGTGACGCCCTGGCACACGTACTCGAAGTGCGGGGTGCCGCCGCGGATGACGACACCGAGGGCGACGATCGCGTCGTAGCCGCGGCCGGCGAGGACCTTGGCGGTGACCGGGAGCTCCCAGCTGCCGGGGACCCGGAGCAGGGTCGGCTCGTCGATCCCCAGGTCGCGCAGGGCGCGCAGGGCACCGTCCACCAGACCGTCCATCACCTTCTCGTGCCACTGGGACGCGATGACCGCGACCCGCAGGTCGCTGACATTGCGTACGGACAGTTCCGGTGCACCCTTGCCGCTCACGTCTCTCCTCAGTGCTGTTTCTCTACGGGTGGCCGCAGCCGGCCACGGTCTACTGGTTGGCGCAGGTGGACAGCGCGGGAGGCGTGTCCAGCCAGGGCAGGTCGTGGCCCATCCGGTCCCGCTTGGTGCGCAGGTACCGGAGGTTGTGCTCACCCGCCTGTACGGGCATCGGCTCGCGCCCGCTGATCTTGAGCCCGTGGCTCAGCAGCGCGTCGCTCTTGTCGGGGTTGTTGGTCATCAGCCGGACGCTGCGCACCCCGAGGTCGGCCAGGATCCGGGCACCGGCGCCGTAGTCACGGGCGTCGGCGGGCAGGCCGAGTTCGAGGTTGGCGTCGAGGGTGTCGCGGCCGCGCTCCTGGAGTTCGTACGCGCGCAGCTTGGACAGCAGCCCGATGCCGCGGCCCTCGTGTCCGCGCAGGTAGACGACGATGCCCCGGCCCTCGTCCTGGATGCGCTCCAGGGCGGCGTCGAGCTGCGGGCCGCAGTCGCAGCGGGCGGAGCCGAAGACGTCCCCGGTGAGGCATTCGGAGTGGACCCGGACCAGGACGTCCTCGCCGTCGCCGAGCTCCCCGTGGACGAGGGCGACGTGCTCGACGCCGTCGGCCGTGGAGCGGTACCCGTACGCGGTGAAGGTGCCGTGCTTGGTGGGCAGGCTGACCTCGGCCTCGCGGCGGACGGTGGGTTCGGCGGCCCGGCGGTAGGTGATCAGGTCCGCGATGGAGATGATCGTCAGCCCGTGCTTGCGGGCGAACGGAATCAGCTCCGGGAGGCGGAGCATCCGGCCGTCCTCGCCGGCGATCTCGACGATGGCGCCGGCCGGGCGCAGGCCCGCGAGGCGGGCGAGGTCGACGGCGGCCTCGGTGTGGCCGTCGCGGGTCAGGACGCCGCCGTCCCGGGCGCGCAGCGGGAAGACGTGGCCGGGGCGGACGAGGTCCGTCGGCTCGGCCCGACCGCTCGCCAGCAGCCTGAGCGTGGTGGCGCGGTCGGCGGCGGAGATACCGGTGGTGACGCCGTGCGCGCCGGAGGCGTCCACGGAGACGGTGAACGCGGTCTTCATGGACTCGGTGTTGTCGCCGACCATCTGCGGCAGCTGGAGCCGGTCCAGCTCCTCGCCCTCCATGGGGGCGCAGATCAGGCCGCGGCACTCGCTCATCATGAAGGCGACGATCTCGGGGGTGATCTTCTCCGCCGCGACGACGAGGTCGCCCTCGTTCTCGCGGTCCTCGTCGTCGACGACCACGATCGGCCGGCCGGCCGCGATGTCGGCGATGGCCCGCTCGACCGGGTCGAGGGTGAGGTCCTCGACGCCGTCGGCGCTGTACAGGATCGGTGCCGCGGTCATGCGGGTGCTCCTTCCAGAGCGGGCCGCGTGCCCTGGCGGGAGCGCAGCCACCAGTCGCGCATGCCCCACAGGACGAGCGCGCCGTAGATGACGTAGACGAAGCCGGAGAAGGCGTAGCCGTTGGCGAAGTTCAGGGGGACGCCGACCACGTCGACCAGGAGCCAGGCGATCCAGAACTCGACCATGCCGCGGGCCTGGGCGTACATGGCGACGACGGTGCCGACGAAGATGTAGGCGTCCGGCCAGGGGTCCCAGGACAGGGACGGGTAGGCCTTGAAGAGCAGGGCGACGGCGACGGTGCCGACGGCCGCGGCGGCGACCATCGCGCCGCGTTCCCGCCACGTGGCGAATCGGGGCACGATGTGGCCGTCACCGCCGTCCTCGGCCCGGCCCCTGTTGCGGTTCCACTGCCACCAGCCGTACAGCGCGACGACCATGACGACGACCTGCTTGCCGGCGCTGCCGGTGAGGTGGCCGAAGAAGGCGCCGAAGAGGATCAGGCCGGAGGCGAACTGCACCGGCCAGCTCCACAGGTTGCGTCGCCAGCCGAGGGCGAGGGCGGCCAGACCGAGGATGTTGCCGGTCATGTCCGACCAGAGGATGTGCTGGCCGAACAGGACGAAGGCCTCGGAGTTCAGCCAGTTCACCGGCCTGCTCCCTGCGTGTTGGCGAGCAGGCGCTCCACGTACTTGGCGACGATGTCGACTTCGAGGTTGACCGGGTCGCCGGGCTGCTTGCGGCCGAGCGTGGTCAGGTCGAGGGTGGTGGGGATGAGGCTGACGGTGAAGTAGTCGGGGCCGGCCTCGACGACGGTGAGGCTGATGCCGTCGACCGTGATCGAGCCCTTCTCGACGACGTACCGCGCGAGGTCGGCCGGGAGCGAGACCTTGACGATCTCCCAGTTCTCGGAGGGCGTGCGCGCCAGCACCTGACCGGTGCCGTCGACGTGGCCCTGCACGATGTGGCCGCCGAGGCGGGAGCCGACCGCGGTGGGGCGTTCCAGGTTGACGCGGGAGCCGACGTCCAGGGCGCCGAGGGAGGAACGCTTGAGGGTCTCCGCCATGACGTCGGCGGTGAACTCGTCGCCCTCGTGCTCCACGACGGTCAGACAGACGCCGTTCACGGCGATGGAGTCGCCGTGCTGCGCGCCGTCGGTCACCACGGGGCCACGGAGCCGGAAACGGGAGGCGTCGCCGAGGTTCTCGACGGCGGTGACCTCACCCAGCTCTTCGACGATTCCGGTGAACACTTCCCGGGTCCTCCTGCCTCAATAGGGCACGGACTCCGGGGCCTGTCGACGGACGACAGAATGTACGGACAAGCAGACCGAGGGCGACGCCGACAAGGTCCCGTCCGCGAGGGACGAGACCAGATACGGCGGCGCGCACACGTACATGCTCGCCCGCCGCGCACTGCCTCCCATCCGGACTTTAACCGTCGGTCCAGGAATTTCACCTGGTCAACCGGCCGCTGGAAGCGGACGGGTCGCGGACTATAACCGCCGGTTCGGACTTTCACCGACCCCGGAGTGCGCTGCTTCTGGTACATGGCCAGTGTGCCACGCCCGATCGTGGTCCATACAGGGGAACCGTGTGGGGTGCCTCACAGCGCTTGCCGCTGGACTTCCCCGGCGGACCGTCGTGTGCGCAACCGGGCTCCGGACCAGGGCTCCTGACGTCGAGTCACATCTATTGACCCTACTGGTCTAGTCCTTTTAGGGTTCGGACGGACCCGGTGGCGGTGACGACGGCCCTTGCCCGTCGCCGGGCCCGCCCGGTGCGGGCGTCAGCGGTCCGGCGCCGCGAAGAGTTCGTCCTGGGCGCGGTCGCGGGCGGTGAGCAGAGCTCCGCGCAGGACGGCCGCGCCGCCGAGCGTGCTCGCCCGTACCTCGGTGGCCAGGGGGGACATCCGGCCGAGCCGCGCCTCGACCCGGGTGGCGAGCGCCGCTCCGCCGGCGGGGCCGATCTCGCCGCCGAGGACCACACAGCCGGGGTCCAGGACGGCGACGACGGCGGCGACGCCCACGGCGACGCGGTCGGCGAGGGCGTCGAGAAAGCAGGCGTGTGCGGTGGGGGGTGCCGGGTCCGGTCGGGGGTCGGGTGCGGCGCCGTCGTGGCTGGTCGCGCAGTTCCCCGCGCCCCTTTGGGGCGCGTTCACACCGGCCACCAGACTCGCGGCGGTCGCACCGACCGGACCCACCCCGAACTCCCGCGCCAGCTCCACGATCGCCGCCGCCCCCACCAGCGAGTGGTAACCCCCCGAGCAGTCCGTCGCGGTGGGCAGGCCGGTCGTGCCCGGCACCGGCAGGAAGCCGATCTCGCCGGTGCCGCCGGAGGCGCCCCGGCGCAGGCCGCCGTCCAGGACGACGGCGGCGCCGCAGCTGTCCCCCAGCCAGAGCAGGACGAAGGTGTCGCGGTCCCGGGCGGCACCCTCCCGCTGTTCGGCGAGGGCGGCCAGGTTGGTCTCGTTCTCGACGCCCACCCGGGCCGACGGGAAGCGTTCCTGGAGGGCGGCGACCAGGCGGCGGTGCCAGGCGGGCAGGCCCGCCGAGTCGCGGAGCTCACCGGTGGCCGGGTCGACGAGTCCGGGCGCCCCGATGCCCATGGTGTGCAACTGACCGCCGTCCGCGGACAGTCCGGCCTCCTTCACCGCGCGTTCCACCAGCTCCGTCGCCCGCTCGACCGCCGCCGCCTCCCCCGCCTCCGGGGCGACCGGCACCGAGCCCTCGGCGAGCACCCGCCCCACCAGGTCGGAGACCAGCACCGAGACGCTCTCGGTGCGTACGTCGAGGGCGGCCAGATACGCCCGGTCGGCGACGATGCCGTACAGCCGGGCGTTCGGCCCGCGGCGCTGCTCGCCCGACTCGCCCACCACCGTGATCAGGCCGGACTCGGTGAGCCGTTCGACGAGGTCGGCGACGGTCGGCCTGGACAGCCCGGTCAGGTGTTTCAACTGCCCTGCCGTCAGCGGGCCTTGCTGCTGGAGCAGGCTCAGCGCGAGCCGGTCGTTGATGGCCCGGGCGGTGCTCGGTGATGCGGGCATGACGGGCATCCTCCCAGATCCGTACGGCCCAGGACGGCCACATGGCTCCCTATCTATCATGCAGGGTCCCTGATAGTTTACGGCGAACAGGCGAACAGCGGGGCGGTACTCGTCCGGGGAGGGCAGGACCATGGGAGACGTGGGTCACGAGCAGCACGAGGTGAAGCGCGCGCGGTACGCCGTCGCGGCCGTGTTCACCGTGCACGGTGCCGTCACCGGCTCGTTCGCGACCCGGGTGCCGTGGGTCCAGGACCATGCCTCGCTCAGCGCCGGCCAGTTGGGCTTCGCGCTCGCGTTCACGGCGTTCGGCGCCTCCTGCTCGATGCCGCTGGCGGGCCGGATCAGCCACCGCTTCGGCAGCCGTACGGCGCTGCGCGGACTGATCGCGATGTGGACGCTGGCGCTGATCCTGCCGTCCCTCGCCACGAACCTGTATCTGCTGTGCCTCGCGATGTTCGTGTACGGCGCGAGCGCGGGCATGGCGGACGTGGTGATGAACGCTCTCGGCGTGGAGATCGAGCGGCTGCTCGACAGGTCGATCATGTCGGGGCTGCACGGCATGTGGAGCGCGGGCACCCTGATCGGCTCGGCCGCGGGCACCCTCGCCGCCCATCTGGGCACGGACGCGCGCGTGCACTTCGCCCTGGCCTCGGCCGTGCTCACCGCGCTCGGTGTGCTGACGGCCGGCTTCGTCCTGGACGTCCGGCCCGGCGCGGACGAGGAACCGCCGCCGCGGTTCACGCTGCCGCCCCGGTCCGCGCTGCTGATCGGCACGGTCGGCTTCTGTGCGGTGTTCGCGGAGGGGGCCAGCCTGGACTGGTCGGCGGTGTTCCTGCGGGACCGGATGGACAGCTCGGCCGGGCTCGCGGCGGCCACCACCACCGGGTTCATGCTGGCCATGGCGGTGGCCAGGATCAGCGGGGACGCGGTGGTGAACCGCTACGGCGCGGTCCGTACCGTCCGCGCCGGGGGTGTGCTGGCCGCGTTCGGCGGGCTGCTGGTGGTCCTCGCCGGGCAGCCGGCGGTGGCGATGACCGGGTTCGCGCTGATGGGTCTCGGCATCGCGGTCGTCGTACCGCTGTGCTTCGCGGCGGCCGGGCACGCCGGGCCGAACCCGAGCCAGGCGATCGCGGGCGTGGCGACGATCACCTACACCTCGGGCCTGGTCGCACCCAGCCTGATCGGCGGAATCGCCCAGGCGACCAGTCTGGTGGTGTCGTTCTGCGTGGTCACGGCGCTGGCCCTGGGGTTGGTGGTGTTCGCGGGCGTGCTGCGCGCCGGGACCCGGGGCGCCCGCGCCGAGGTCAGTCCGCAGGCCGCAGCAGTTGCCGACCCGCGGCCCTGAACGTCTCGCTCCACGGCGCCGGGCGCAGGGTGGCCGGGTCCAGCCGGACGAGGACCCGGGTGCCTCGGGCGTAGGTGGTCGCGCCGTCCGGCGAGCAGAAGCGGAAGCCGTAGGTCAGGCCGGTGCCGCCGAGCCGTTCGAGCCAGAGGTGGACGGCGTAGGCGCCCGACCTGGTGACCGGCGCCTCGTAGCCGATCACCAGCTCCCTGACCACGTTGCAGGCGTCCCCGGCGGTGGCCCAGTCGCCGTCGAAGCGGATGCCGTGCTCCTGCCAGAGCTCGGTCCAGGCGCGCTCGACCAGCAGCGGATAGCGGGCGTTGTGCAGCATCCCGAGCGCGTCGAGGTCGTCGAAGTGGACGCTGACGGGCAGCAGCCGGCCGTAGGAGAGGACAGGTGCGGGCAGGGCTTCGGCGGTCACGGGCGGGGCTCCTGAGCATCGGGGACGACGCCACCCTAAGCGATCGCTCAGGAGCCCGGTCCGGCGGGCTCAGCCGGCGATCGAGTCCAGCTGCTCGGCGGCCGGCCGCAGCGCCCAGAGGTCACCGCCGGGCGGCGCCTCCAGCCGTCGGACCGCCCGCTGGGCCGCCTTGTCGCCCGCGTCGGCCGCCGCGTGCACGATGTCGCTCGCCGCGTAGCGGTGGAACTCCAGCTCCGGATACGGCCAGGCGGCCGCGCCGGTGGCGGCGGGCAGCAGGTAGTCCACGGCCTTGGACAGGCTCTGCCCGGCCGGCCCTCGGTAGGTCCAGAGGTTCACACCGACGTGCCGGCCGATGGCCGCGAGCCGGGTGTAGGCGACCAGGTCGAAGGTCGAGTAGTGCCAGCTCCTGGTGCGGGCCAGCTCCTGCGGCTGGCTGCCGTCCGCCGCGACCTGCGGGTCGATCCGCTTCGCCCGCGCGTCCAGCACGGTCCTCCTGGCCAGCGCCTTGTCACCGGTCGCGTAGGCGAGGGCGGCGAGCTGCATGTCGTAGAAGGTGCCGTGGTTGTTGGCGGCGGCCCCCTCCTCTTGGCCGAAGGCGCTGTTCTTCAGCCAGCCGAGGAAGTCGGTGTTCCAGCTCCGCATCCCGGCACGGTCCCCGGCGCTCCAGCCGGGGGCACCCGTGCCGAGGATCGCCAGCGCGTCGACCACGCTGGTGTACGACTGGGAGAAGTCGATGATCCCGATGGCCCGGCCGTCGTACTTGCACGGGATGAACTGGGCGTGGTTCAGGTTCGGGTTCATCCGGGTCGCCGGGTCGAGGAACCAGGTGCGCAGGACCTGGCCGGCCTTCTCGGCGTACTCCCGCTTTCCGGTGTAGTACCAGGCCAGGGAGAGGTCGTACGTCGAGTCGAAGACCTTCTCGACGTCCTGGCGGTCGGTGCCGCTGTCGACCTCGGGATTGCGCTGTCCGTCGCGCTGGACGTAGGGGCAGCCCCAGGGGTTGTCGGCGGTGGGCGTGGTGGTGGGCCACCAGTAGGGGGCCTGGCTGAGGTAGTCGTGCACGTCACCGCCCGGGGCGGGCCTGGGCTTGTCGACGACCGTCCAGGGGCCCTGGTCCAGCCAGGTGTCGGCGCGGGTCGTCAGGTCGCGCAGCGCGCGCCCCAGTCGCGGGTCACCGGCGCCCAGCCGGGCCTTGGTGTCCTGGAGCCGGGCGCCGTCGAGGACGGCGGTGTCCGGGGCCCTGCTCGCGGCATGGGCGGAGGGGACGAGGACCGCTCCGAACGCCACCAGGGCCGTCAGCAGGACGGCCGCGCGGGATCTTCCACTCATCGAGCACTCCGATCAACATGAAATCAGATATGTGAACTCAGTTCATGAGTAGGACCGTGCGAGCGTAGAACCACCAGGTAGCCGTGACAATGGTTCGGACCGTCTTCACGTACAAAGAAAGCGAAGCCCACCATGGATCTCGGTGTGCGCTGGAAACTGCACGGCGACGGGCGCACGCCCGCACCGGGAGCGGTGGTACGGCCCGATGAACGGCTCTCCTGGCCGCGCACGGTCGGGCTCGGCGCCCAGCACGTGGTGGCCATGTTCGGTGCCTCCTTCGTGGCACCCGTTCTGATGGGCCTGGACCCCAACCTCGCGATCATGATGTCCGGCGTCGCGACCGTGCTCTTCCTGCTGGCGACGCGCGGCCGGGTGCCCAGCTACCTGGGCTGTTCGCTGTCCTTCGTCGGGGTGGCCGCCGTCATCCGCGCACAGGGCGGCACCAGTGCCACCGTGACCGGCGCGGTCTTCGTGGTCGGCGCGGTGCTGTTCCTGGTGGGCGTGGCGGTGCAGCGCTTCGGGGCACGGATCATCCACGCCGCGATGCCGCCGATCGTCACCGGTGCGGTGGTGATGCTGATCGGCTTCAACCTCGCGCCGGTCACCGCCTCCACCTACTGGCCGCAGGACCAGTGGACGGCGCTCCTGGTGATGGCGTTCACCGGTCTGGCCGTCGTCTGTCTGCGTGGTTTCTGGTCACGCATCGCGATCTTCCTGGGCCTGGTCTTCGGGTACGCCGTCTCGTGGGCCTTCGACCGGATCTTCGGCAGGATCCACTCGACGAGCCCGAGCGGCAAGGTCACCGACCACTGGCGGCTCGACCTCTCCGGTGTCGGCAAGGCGGACTGGATCGGCCTGCCCTCCTTCCACGGGCCGTCCTTCCAGTGGTCGGCGATCCTCGTCGCGCTCCCCGTCGTGATCGCCCTGGTCGCCGAGAACACCGGGCACATCAAGGCCGTCGGCGAGATGACCGGCGACCCGCTCGACGACCGGCTCGGTACCGCGATCTCGGCCGACGGCGTCGCCTCGATGCTCTCCACCGCCGTGGGCGGCCCGCCCAACACCACCTACTCCGAGAACATCGGCGTGATGGCCGCGACCCGTGTCTACTCCACCGCCGCCTACTGGGCCGCCGCCGGCTTCGCGCTGCTCTTCGGCGTGTGCCCCAAGTTCGGCGCGATCGTGGCCGCGATCCCGGGCGGGGTCCTCGGCGGCATCACGGTCATCCTCTACGGCATGATCGGCCTGCTCGGCGCCCAGATCTGGCTGCACGCCGGGGTCGACCTGCGCAATCCGCTGAACCTGGTCCCGGCGGCCGCCGGCATCATCATCGGCGTCGGCAACGTGAGCCTGAAATTCACCGACACCTTCTCCCTCAGCGGCATCGCCCTCGGCACCCTGGTGGTCATCACCGGCTACCACGCCCTGCGCGCCCTGGCCCCGGCCCACCTCAAGGGACGGGAACCGCTCCTCGACGAGGGCACCAGCTCCTACGACGACGGCAACCGGACCTAGGCACCCGGTCCGCCCCGCTTCCCCGTACGGCCGCCCCGCTTCCCATTGCGGCGGATCCGTTCCCCCGTTCCGGGGAAGCACTGGGCCCGTCGGCGTGTGCCCCGGCCCGGGGCTGGGACCCTTCCCCCATGGCGCAGTCGGAACACCTCACCACCGCCCCGGTCGGCACCGTCGTGTCCCGGATGCGCATGCTGGACGCGGCGCTGCCCGAGCGGGACGGGATCGCGGTCTTCAACCGGGTGTACCTCACCGTCACGGAGGAGGTCGAACGGCGCCTGGACACGGGCCGGTTCACGGATCCCGGGGCCGCGGCCACCCTCGACGTCCGGTTCGCCGAGCGCTACCTGGCCGCCGTGGACACGGAGGCGGCGGGCCGTCGGCCCCCGGCCTGCTGGCGGCCGTTGTTCCAGTTCCGCCGCCATCCCGGGGTGCGCCCGCTGCAGTTCGCGCTGGCGAGCTGAGTAGACATGCATCACATAGCTTGGCTAGCTGACCTGCGAATACGAAGAAGCCCCGCCCTCCGCGGCTCGGTGAGCGCCAGGTCAGGCGGGGCTTCTGTGCCCGGACACCTCCCCACGGTGCGGGGGGTGAGGAGTCGATCAGTGTCCGGGCGGGGCGTCCGCGGTGCGGGGATCCATGGCCATAGAGCCGCGTGCGGACGCAGATTGTGTGGCCCCGTCACCGTTGTCGGCTCAGACCGGTGACGGGGCCGTACCGCCCCGGGCAGTCCGCGCGAGTGGACTCCTCCGACGGGCGGCGCCTCGTCCCCCAGGGAGTTGTGAGGTTGCGGGGGACGAGAAGCTTGGACGCTAGCGGGGGCTCGGTTGCCACAGAGGGCCGACCTCACCGGCTCTGAGGGGCCTCACCCCCGCCGCGCCCTCCGTAGCCGACGCACAGGCGCCGGCTACGGGTCTAGGGGGCGGACAACGCGTTCCAGTGGTATTCGCCATGCTGCTCACCGTCGAGCATCAGGCGCGCCATGTGGTCGTCTCCGTCGTGCGGCTCCAGGGCGCAGGAGACCGTTATGTCGCTCCAGTCGGTTCCCGTCTCCTGGAGCGCGCGCTGAACGTACGCGTCGGGGAGGATCTTCAGCTCCCCGCAGACGTCCGCGCGGGCCAGGACTTCGGCCTCCGTCAACCTGGACGTGACGCGGAATCCCTTCGACGTCACGAGGCGGAATCGGTCGTGCGTGGGGTGACTTCGGACATGCGCCTTCGCCCACGCCGCGTAGTCCGTCGTTCCGTCCACGGCACGGTTGTGGATGGCCATGCACCTGGCGCACTCGGCCCACTCGCGCGGGATGATGTCGTCCAGCTGGCTTTGTGAGGCCACGACGGGGAACGGGTCAACGTAGATCGTCCTCATTCCGCCCCCTTGCCGGCCTTGTGACGCGCAAGCGCAATGCGGTGGTCAATTGCCTTCGACGGGTCGTAGGAGTCCCCATGCGGGTCGCCGTGAAGGTCGATGAGTCGCTGAAGTTCGGCGCACACAGCGCAGCCCGGATCCGGTTCGGGAGGTCGGTACACCATCGGGTCGGGCAGCTGAACGCTTCTGAGTACCGCCGTTGTTGCCACGCCTGCACCTCCGCCACCGGACTTTGATGGTTCGACGGTAAGGAGGAATAGGTCAGGGGTTCCAGCCAGTTCTACGGAATTCCACGGGAGTCACCCGAGAGCGTCGATAGCGGCCGTGATGCATGCTCGTGCGGGAGCTCCGTAGACAGCCAGTTTGGAGAACTCACCGAAGGCTTTGAGGTACTGCGCCACCTCCGACGGTGCAGTGACGTTCACCTGAGCCGTCAGCAACTCGACTTGTGCCTGTTCCTCGTCGTAGACGCTGAACGTCTCCAACATCCACATGCGCCGGTCCGCGGAGAACGGAATCACACCGAGCGACACTGACGGCAGGGCCATGATGGAGAGCAGATAACCGAGTTGGCCGGCCATGACTTCCGCACCGCCTACGCGATGCCTCAACACCGCCTCCTCGACGAGGAGAACGAACCTATGGCCTCCCTCGCGAATCACCTGCGAGCGCTCCATGCGGGCAGCTACAGCCGCTGAGACGTCGTTGGGTGTCTCCCTGAACGCTGCGATGGACCCGAGCAGTGCGGTCGCGTATCCGTCCGTTTGCAGCAGACCCGGCACCACGTTCGAACAGTAGATGCGGAAGACGCGCGTGCGATCGAAGAGCGGGATGTAGGACTCTTGCAACCGTCGAAGGCCCGTGCGTTGTAGCCGGCGCCACTCGATGTAGGCGGAGTCGGCTGAGCGGGTGGCCGCGATGAGATCCGCGGCCATCCCGTCAGCGTTACAGGCCCGGCACCATGCCCTGACGTCCTCGTCGGACGGGGGCGTCACTGCGTTCTCCAGCCGGGAGACTTTGGACTGATACCACCCGGTCAGCTCCGCGACCTGTTTAGCCGACAGGCCAGCGTCCCGGCGGATCTCCCGTAGCCGGTTAGCTACTGCCCTGCGGGCAGCGTGAGCGCTTGATGATGGCGACGTGGGCATGGTCGGGGTTGTCCGTCAGATCCTGTACTCCTCGTGCGGCGTCGCCCTGGACCAGACGCCCTCGAAGGCGTCGACGCAGAGCTTCACCACGGCGGGCTCGTCGGTGACGTCGTCCCCCAGGTAGGCACCCTCGCCCGAGAAGTAGCCGAAGCGGACGAGACGGTCGTCGAAGACCCAGAAATCGTTGCCGGGGAGAGCGAGATCCGAGGCGTTCCGGCGAGCCAGCCAACGAATCTGCTCGCCGGCCGCGACGTTCGCGAACGTCCCGTCGTACAGGTAGTTCGTGTACTCGCTGACAGGCTCCGACACGACGCGGGCACGCCGGATTTCGACGCCCCGGGCCACCGTGTCGGACACCATGTCGAGCCACGGCCGCCACCACGTCGACCGGTCGGCAGGATCCGGCCGGTAGCCGGACTTCCACGCACTTACGCGCGGAGCCTCGTCGGGGTCGTCGTAGTGGTCGCGCATCTCAAGATGCACGGCCGAACGCTGGCACCCTGCTAGCAGCTCACCGAACGGCGGTGCGCTCTGCCACATCACAAGCCTCCCGGATGGCGGTCACCATTCGCATGGGGAGCCGCACGACCTCTTCGCCGTCAGGGATGGGCCCGGTCATCAGGCAGTTGGCGCGGGTCGCCTCGTCGACCGTCCAACCCTGCATAACCAGTTCCTGACGTTCCTCGTCCACCCAGACCGTGGGGCAGTTCGCCCCGTCGGTGTTGGGGTCCTTCGCGATGAACCGTAGCTCCATGACCGCTCCAACCCTCCTGTGGGTTCTACAGACGTCTACGAGCGTCATACCTGCGGGGCCCGAGCGTCAAGAGCGCCTGGAGCCAACCCCAGGAACGCAAAAAAAAAGCCCCTGCCCTCTTCGGAGGGCAGGGGCTCTGTCTCATGCTGTGACGCTGTCGCTTGCCGACACCGGGAACATGTCGTCGATGTCTGCGTCTGCGAACTGCTTCGTAAAGTCGATGTAGGCGCCTACGTAGCACCCGTCGTCGTCGAGTACCGAGAAGACTTCGAAGAGACCGTCTCCCTGCGGGGTTGGAGCGACGGTGGCGTACCCGAAGTCGTGGTCCAACAGCTCGTGCGGCATGTGCTCGGCAACGTAAGTCATGTGCCTTGTCGACTGTTCGACCGTCAGCGGATCCATGATGGTGAACAGGCCGCCGTCGACGCCCAGCGTCCCCAGAAACCGCAGGTTCTCAGCTTTCAGCATGATCTCTCCTCCGTGTCACCGTGCTGACACATTGGTTATGGGGGAATGAGCTTC
The DNA here is from genome assembly GCF_014645815.1 of Streptomyces fuscichromogenes. Classification (GTDB taxonomy): domain Bacteria; phylum Actinomycetota; class Actinomycetes; order Streptomycetales; family Streptomycetaceae; genus Streptomyces; species Streptomyces fuscichromogenes. The sequence goes on from NZ_BMML01000027.1 coordinate 84,845, forward strand.
CGTTGTTAGAGTGGCGCGCGTCACACGTCAAACCCCAAGGCGCGCATGCGTCGTCGGTACGCGCGTCCGGCCTGCGGAGAGCAGTACCGCTTGACCCTCCCAACTCCCTGAGTCTGTTCGACCCCCGTCCCGCAGTGCGGGCACGCTACGGGCTGCTGCTTAGCTGGCTTGGTGGCATCCATGGGAACTCCTCTGAGGGTCGTGAGCCCCGCCGACCTGACGTCGACGGGGCATGAGAAAGGCCGGTCCCGTGTCGGAACCGGCCCGGTGTGCGTGCGGTGTGCGGCGTGCGTCAGACCCAACGGCCGTTGTTGATGGCCGTCGCGGTGTCCTGTTCGTGCGTGTGGATCTCCGTGCGGACGATGTCCGCGATCTCCCGGTCGCCGACGTAGACCTTCACGTCGGCCTGGAGCGACGTCGGGCCGGCGCTGGACTTCGCGGCCTTGATGTCGGCCCACTGGGATCCGGTGAAGACGGGCTCTGGCGATCCGGTGCCGTTGGCGACGAGGGAGAGTCCCGTCGGGAGGTAGCCCCCGTCGTCGTACCAGTGAGGCGAGCGGCTCAGCCACTTCGACCATGCTGCCGCGGGGCTCCCGTAGTCGGGTCGGTTCTTGATGTAGCCGAGACCCCACTTGATCTGTGTCGCGGCGTTCGTACGCCAGTCAGAGCCAGCGGAAGCCATCTTTCCCGCCGGGAGTGCCTGAGGGATGCCATAAGCGCCGGACGAGGCGTTCAGGGCGTTCCAACGCCACCCGGACTCACCGTTCCAGAGCTTGATGAGCGGCGGCATCTGCGTCGCTGGGTCCCATCCGAACGCCGGCAGCATGGCGCGCGCGATGTCCTGCGCCTGCTTCGCCGACGGCCCGTGTGCTCCGAGGTCGCCCAATCAGACGTCAGCCGAACCCCCACCGGTCACGGCGTCGACGATCTTGTCCTTCAGGCCGTCGACCATGCGGACGGGGAGCTTGGCGAGAGCCTTGCCCATGGGGGCGCTGCCGACGCCGGCCGCCACGGAGTCGAGAATCGGCTTGACGAGCTTCGCCCAGATCTTCGAGGGGTTCGCCATCAGGTCCGCGGCTGTCTTGGCCCAGTCGATTCCCTTGCTGACGGCGCTCTTCGCCCAGTCGACGGCTCCGCCGATCGCTCCGACGATGCCTCCGTCGGCGAACCGCGGGATCTCACCGGTCCGGTTCATGTACTCCAGCGCACCGAACCCGATCTTCCGGGCACTGCTGCGCTTAACGATGAACTCGTCGGCCATCGCGAGGATTGGGATGCTGTCAACGCCCGGCGTGCCGCCGAACGTCCGCCCACCCTCCGCGAAGCGCGGGGTCTCGTCGAGGAGCTTCGGGGCAGCCGGCAGTGCCTTCAGCCCGGTGTACTTCGCGACCTTGTCCCACACGGCCTTGATGCCGTGGGTGTAGACCATGTCGATCACGAAGTTGACGGGGCGGGCTGTGATGCTCGCTATCCCGTTCCAGTGCTTCCGGATCGCGTCCTTCGCGTCGCCGAATGCGTCGCCCACGAGACCGATGGCGGATCGGATGCTGTCGAAGGGAGGCTTGACGCCCTTCTCATACAGCCACTTCGCACCGGCCGCGATGTCGTCGACGATGGGGGAAACGGCGCGGTCATTGAGCCACGTGAACTTGTTCCCCAGCCATCCGAGGGCGTTCCAAATATCCTGGAGCGGCGGCTTTATAGCCTTGTCGAACAGCCACTTCGCCGCCTTACCGATCAGGCCGAAGATCGGGGCTACGATGTGCTCGTGAAGCCACGCGACCTTAGCGCCGACCCACGCGAGGATATGCCAGAGCTGCGTGAACGACGGCTTCAGGTAGTTGTTCCAGACCCAGAGCGTGACGGTCTTGATCCCGTTCCACGCCGCCTCCACTCCTGTACGGAACCAGCCGAAGCGGTGCCATGCATAGACCACAGCGGCGACGAGCGCGACAACTGCAATTCCGATGAGGACGAACGGGTTGGCAGCCACCACGAAGTTGAAAGCGATCATTGCCAGCGTCCACAGCTTCATGCCCACGATCACGGCGTAAATGCCCTGGAGTAGCCACGGCGCGTCTCCGGCGATGATGCCTATTGCGTCCGCCACTCCCCCGAGCACCTTCAGGAGCGGTCCTGATATCGGGGAGAGACTCGATCCGACGTTCAGGAAGGCATTTGCCACTTCGCCGAACACGTGGGCCAGAATGGCGCCGTGCTCCGAGGAGAAGGTGAGGAACTTCTCGAACTCGGGGTTTGCCCGGAGATTCTGGCCCCACTTGGAGAATCGACTCGTCGTCTTGATGAGGCGATCGGAGATCTTGTCGGAATGGGGGAGGAATCCGTCGAGGACGCCAGCGATTCCCTTGAAGACGTTGCCGAACGCGGTACCCAGTCCGATGATGGCAGGCTTCACAGCGCCGTCGAGATCACGCTTGAAACCGTGCCAGAACGGCGTGTTCAGCTCCTTCGATGCCTTGGCCCAGAGGACACCCACGGCGTCGGCAGCGCCGTGCACAAGGGGCGTCAGACCAGGCAGCGCATTCTTCGCTGCGTTCACGCCGCGCGTGAAGAGCGGAAGGACTTCCGGCTGTAGCGACGTCGACCAGGCGGTGAATGCGGATTTGAGTCCCTTGGGACCCGCAATGGAGTCGTACAAGTCGCGTTGCTCGGGAGTGAGCTTGGCGAGCGCCTCGCGATAGGTGTCCGCGGCCGTCACGGTCTTTGCCGTGGTGTCGACCGACGAGCCGTACCGATTCCAAGTTGCGCTCAGCGGCGGCTACTTGCTCCGCTCCCTGGATCTGCGCGTCACGGACCTTCGCACGGGCGTCAGCGAGTGCACGCTCCTGGTCGGCAACCTTGGCGTTGGCCTGCGAGAGACGGTCCTTCGCCTGCTTCACGACGTCGCTGCCTTCGACGCCGGCCTTCGACGCGGCCTCCGTCGATTTCTTCAGGTCGTCGGTCTTTTCCTTCTGCTCCTTCAGAGCCTGCTTCGCCTGGTCAAGCGTGAGTTGCGCACGCTGACGCTGGAGGTCGTCGGCCGTCGGATCGGCCAGCGTCTTGGCCAGATCAGCGGCTGCTTCCTCGACCCGGAGTTCCGCGTCACGCTGGCTCAGCATGCCGTCGAGGAGCTCGTCATGCTGCGCTTTGAGCTGCGCCGTGGCGTCCTTTCGAGCCTGCGTCAGGTCTTGTTCCGCAGCCTTCGCCGATCGCTGAGCGTCGGCAAGGGAGCGCTCCGCAGTGGCGACTTGTGCGTTGGCCTGTGCGACGGCTTGTGCGGCCTGTCGGTGCGCGGACGTCAGGGAAGCTTGTGCGCCTGCCAGCTGGAGCGCGTTCTGTGCGGCACGGACGTTCGACGCCGCCGAGTTGTCCGTAGCCCGCGAAGCCTCGTTCGTGGCGGCCGTCTGCAACTGCATTACGTTCGTCACGGACTTGATGGCGGGGACCGCGACGAGGGCGAGCGCTCCTACTCCCGCGCCGGCTGCGAGAGCTGCGGCAGCAATGGAGCCGATTCCGGCTGCTGCGACCGGGATGACGGGAAGTGCAGCCACAACGCCAAGGGCTATACCGAGAGCCCTCAATTCGCTTATCGCGCCTGAGGCATTCGTCTTCACTCGAATGTTGACGTCGTCGCGGTCGACGTCGTTAATCGCCCGTTGCACTTCCGCCAACGCAGCGCGAGCGGCAGCCGTGTCGGTGCGCACTTGAATGCTCGGGTGTTGCGCACCCAAACGCTCAAGCCGCGCACTGATGTCCGCGATTTCCGTCAGAGCTGCGCCGGCGTCCAGATCGATTCCGACAGTCTTGTTGCTCAGCGAGGCAATGCGGGCGCGCAAGCGGTCGATATCGGCGTTGATGCCGGTGTCGCCCAGTCGGACGTCAGCCCGCGGGAGGCTTCGGAATGCCTCCTCCAACTTGGCTTTGACCGACCGGCCGAAGGCGCCACCGACCTTGCCGCCCTCACGGACCGCCACCGCGCGAGCTCTCGTCCCACCCTGGGTTACGGCGTCAGGGATAGCGATGACGATATGCCGGCTGATGGCGTCACCCATGCGCTGGCCGACTTCCTGCCCCACGCGGTCGGCCGCGGGAAGTACAGCGGCCTTCAGCCTCGTATGGAACTGGGGCACCACCGGCACAACGTCAACTCCGGCGGAGCCGACGATATCCATATCCGCAGCCATCACGCCTCCGTTTCGTCCGTTGCCGGGGCCGTAACAGGCGTTGTCGGCGCGGAGAACGTGACATCGTCGGCGTTGTCGCGGATGTCAAGTAGCTGCCTTATGAGGCAGAGCCTATGGGCCTCGCGCTCTGTCTCCGGAGTGAACTCAGAACGGGCGTTGGCAACCGCTGCAACGGTCCAGTCGCGGCACGCGTCGGAGCACCAGGACGATATTTCGAGACTGCCGGATCTCGTGAGTCTCAGCGTCGGTGAGAATCGGCAATGCGGGCGGAAGCACCCCGATGTTTCAGTGGTCATCTTGTCTCTCCCGGGAAATGCGAAAACCCCCTGCGCGTCCGCAGAGGGCTTGGTGGGTAGGGTGTCGTTTCGCCGACGTCAGCCGGTCTTATCCGGCCTCGCGAACACCTCGTCGATGTGGTCCGTAGGCCGCTTGCGGGCGTTCAGTGCGTCCCACAGCCGGACCAACTCCGCAGCCTCTACCCCGTCGTTGCGGCGCAGTGCGCGCCGAGCTCGAATCATGTAGACCGAGCAGTCGGCAGAGCAGTACCGCGGAAGCTTGGACTTGCCGTCGGGCGTCGTCTGCTGCTTGCGCGGGAACGGGCACGACGGGCGCTGACACGGCGACATGGGGAAGCTGGTCATTGCGTCTCCTCCGGAGAATGCAGAACGCCCCAGGGACCGAAGTCCGCCAGGACGTTTGCTGTGTTACGGCTAAAGGTGCCTTGACCTGCGAAGTTTGCAGTTCGCAGAAAGCGTGACGGGGGAATTTTTCGCGTGGCTGACGTTCACCCGGTACCTACGGTCCATCGCCCGGACGCCGCCAAAGGGCGTCAGAACGGCGCTGAGGCCCGCATCGGGGGCCTCTGGAAGCGTTACGTCCCAGATCCCCAGACCCGTACAGGCAGCGAGTTCCAGCACCTTTACGGTGCTCGTGGTGACCCGGAGGAAGTTACCCCCCCTGCATTCTCGAAGGTCATAGCGCTGTCAGTCGTCGAGTGCCGGGTGCGACTGACGCGGACGGTGCGTACTCACGCGCGTGAGCGCTGCCGCTCGTCCTCCTTCGCTGCCGGACTTCGCCCGATGATGCCAAGGGCACAGCAACGCCAGGTTGGACATGTCATCCGACCCTCCGAGCGAGTGAGGGACGATGTGGTCTACGTCGGTGCCAGGCTCAGGACATCGCGTGCCGTCGCTGTGCCTGGCCGTGCACTGGCTACCGTCGCGCCGGATCACCCGGCGTCGCAGCGTGGCCCAGTTCCGCGGCAGTGTGGCGCGCCTGCGCGACGTGGACCACGGAGTCACCGTCAGCCCTCGCCGTCGTCGTCCTCGTCGACGACGATGAAGTCACTGCCGACGCTGCTGACGTGGTCCAGCCGCACCGTGTGCACGATCGTGTCCACGGTGATCTGGAGGGACTCGGGGTAGTCAGTGCCGCCCCACTCGACAGCAACCGTCGCGTAGTCCAGCGTCCCCGTCAGGGTCTGCCCTCCGACGAGGTTGACGGCGGCTGTCTGGCCGTTCAGCGTCACGGCGCGGTTCTTGATGTCCTGTGCGGCAGTGGTCGCCATCAGTGGTTCTCCATGTGGTAGTTGGTGGTGTGGAACGGAGGGCGCGCATCCTGGGGGCGCTGGCCGTTCTCGTCGAGACCGTGCTCCCTCTGGTAGCGCGCGGCTCCGGCGCCCAGGCTCCCGGCGGCGTGGCCCTGGACGTCGCTGCCGGACGCGGACGGCGGACGGGCGGTCGACGTCCCGAACGCCACGGCCAAAGTGCGTGCGTCAGCCTGGAGTTCCTCCGACGTCGACCCGCGGAGGAACTTGCTCTGTTCTGGCGTCAGGCCAGCGGCGAGCCCCGCACGGAGGCGGGCAAGTTCGGCGCGGGATGATTCGAGCTGCTGCTCAATGGTTGGTTCGCTCATGTCTGTTCCTAGAAGTAGTCGCGGGTGGTCGGCTCGCCGTCAGGATGCGCGGCCGTGGGCTTGGGCTTGGGCGGTGCCGGCTGAGAGATGTCCAAGTGCGCCGCACGGGAGTGTGCGTACACGTCTCCCGGGCGTCCGGGCCGTGTGGGGAGCTCACGGGGCGAGATGTCCGGCCAGTCCTCCATGCCGGCGGGGACGGTCAACACCGCGATGTCGCCCTCCAACGCGTCGACGCTGGCAGGTACATAGGCGTCCTCCTGCGCGACGAGCCAGCGGACGTATCCCATGTCAACGCGCCCGGACACGTCGCGCATGACCGCACGGACGGCGTCGGGCACCTCGTCAGGGTGCGTGCGCTGCACATGGCCGAACCCCTGAAGCCTCCAGTTGCGCCCATGCCAGTCGCCGCGCATACCCTCACCCGGGGCCGTCGGGCCGCGGAGTACCTCCCACTGCGAGGCGCGGACGTGCCCGACGCTCTGCACGATGCCCCGGAGGCGGCTCCACGCCGCTACAGCGTCGCCTCCCGCCTCGATGGCAGCCTCCGCGGAGTTGGCACCACGAAGGGCCGTGAAGTCGCTCCGAGCCTCGTCGAGGAGTTCCGACAGCCGTGCGCCCAGAGCCGACAGAACGTCCTCCGTACCGGCGTCCAGGGCTTCGTACAGAGCCCACTCGGCGCGCGTCACGGCGCCCTTTCGGGCCAGGAACTCCAGTTCGGTCGCCTCCGCGTCCTCGAAGGCCTTCGCAGCGCGCTTGCCGACGTCCTTCGGCCATGGCTTGTCAGCCATGAACGCGTCCGCGGCCTCGTCGAGCACGGCATTCCGCGCGGCGTGCGGCTCCACGGTGGTCGGCGCGCCGTCGAGGAGCTTCTCCGCTGCCTGGAGTCGCCGCTCAGCGTCGGCGATCTCCGGGACGGCAGCGCGAGCCGCTGTGAGTTCGGGGTTCGTGATCACGATCAGTCCTCTGTCTCAGGAAACGACGAAAGGCCCTGCCCACGTGGGGTCAAGGCCCTTCGGAAGTGCGCCGTACGCTCCGCACGGCGTTGACGCATGCGCTCGCGTGTCGGCTCCGGATCCCGGGCGTACGCGTCGCGGCGCTTGCGGTTGTAGCAGGAAAGGCAGTGGGGGCGTGTGCCGCCTCGTCCCATCGCGTCGAACGGCCAGTGTTCCAGCGTGAGCGGGAACGACTCCCCGCACGTCAGACACGGCCGCGACGTCGGGCCAGGCACGTCAAAGGTGCGCATTGGTCTCCGTCCATGGCGTTCGGTCTTTAGCTCGAAATGAGGGCATGAGAAAGGGCTCCCGCCCGTGGAGTGGCGACGCGGAGCAGCACGGCCAGAGGAAGGAACCGGCGCTCAACGCGCTCCCTGGAGGGACACAGGCGGGAGCCCTTAGCGTGGCGCCGGAGGAGAGTACGGCGCCACGCTGGCTCGCGAGCCTTCAACGGTCAGAGGTTCCGGAACCGGAGGCTTCGCGAAGTAGAGAGGGAGAGGAGAGGCAGCCCCTCCCCTTCCTCATGTATTTCGAACGTCAGGCAGCGTCGGTACCCCGCTGCGCTGCCATGCGCTCCCTGGCCTTCGCCCGGTCGACCGCCTTCGCGCACTCGCGACTGCACGACTTGCGCCACTTCCGGCGCTGGCTTGCCGGACGTCGCTGCTCGAAGGGAGTCGAGCAGTGCCCGCAGTTGCCGGCCCAGACCTTGAAGTCGCCCACGACGGTCACGCGCCCACCGTCGACCTCCCACGACGGACCCTCCTCCGCGTCAGGCTGCCGCGCGGCAAAGGCTGCGGCGATAGCCGGATCCACGCGCACGACGACATCACCCACGACGGGCGGGACGATGTCGACTCCGCGGCCCGACGGCCGGCGACGCTGCGGACGCTCCGGGTCGTCCTCGTCGTACATGCCGTCATGCCAGTCCTCCCACTGCCGCTCGCCGAACTCCTCGTCTTCGAGGTCGTCGAGCGGGTCGTGTCCGCTCAGCCCCCGCCACGGGGCGCGTCCACGGCTGACAAACGCCTCGTGGTCCGTCTCCAACTCCAGTGCCAGGTACCGGAGTTCATCCGCCTCGTCCGTCAGCCGCGTCCGCCGTCGGATCGGTGCGCCGTTGTCGTCGTACATGCCTCTGCCCCTCAGTAGACCTGCCGCGCCTGTGCGCGGTTACAGAGGGGTAATGGGGGAATTCGAACGCATTGTTAGGCTCGGACGGTTGACTACTTTCGGTGATCGGTAGAGAGCGACAGTCGTGACCTGCTCGAAGCCCTGTACGGCCGCGTGAGCGCTTCCAGGCTCCCCGCCGTACCCCGAAGCGCCGAACGGGCGCGAGAGGGGCCTTTGTGGGCTTCCTCGCACCTCGTCCGTCGCACCCCTCCCCGTCGCCCTCCGTCAGAGCGGGCCGACGTCCTTCCCGGCCAGAGTTGAGGTCAAAGTGCCAAACCAAACGGCATTTTCAACTTCTCTCTAACGCGTCTTAGGAGAAAGCTGAGAAGGGGGTTTGTTTGACACTTTGGCCACCGGTTTGGAGAAAACCGCAGGTCGGAGGGATGCGGAGTTTGGACAGTTCCGACGGCGCGGCACGGGAGGACGAGGCGCACGAGTCGCACATAAGGGATGAAGCACCCGTAACGTCACCTGCGCGCCTCGCCGACGGCACCCCCGGAACGCGCGGAAGCCCGCTACAGCCGAAGGGCTGCGCGGGCTTTCCGTCACTGTCGGTCACTTACTTGCGGCCTCCTCCTCCGCCGCCATCTTCCTGCGGAGGTAGCCGACGTTCCATCCGACGTCAGCCGGATCATCTTCGAGCGCTCCCCGGATCGTCGTCCGCGCCCAACGCGCCCTGTCGGCCAGGCGCCGGTCACCGAAGTCGTCACCCGGGACCGTGAGCGCCTCGCATACAGCCTCCAGGAGGGCGCGGAGGTCGCGCTCCGCGGCGCTCACGCGGCGACCGGGAGGACGATGCCGGGGAACCGCAGGCTCTCGTGGGCGCTGACGCATCCGGGGCACACCGACACGGTCCACATCCCGTCGCGGTACACCGGGGCCGCCTCGGGGTCGACCTCCCCGCAGTGACCGCACGTGGTGTTCACGGCGTACTCGTAGACGTCGCGGGCCTCCATGGTGCACATGTCGGTGGTCAGCGCCTCGCAGCCGAGTGCAGCCGACGGGAACGACTCCGACCAGCCGTCGGCCAGAACGACACCCTCGAACTTCGACAGGTCGTAGTCCCGGTGCGTCGCGACGACGGCGGGGAAGCGGAGGCGGTCCGCGACGTCGGACGCGAAGGCGGTGACGTCGGCAAGGTTGTCGGCCGTGGTGACGTTCCCGAGGACGAGGATGGGACGGATGGTGTGTGCGAGCATCGTGCTGCTCCTCCGTGGAGTAGCGGGAGGCTCGTCGTCCGCCAAGACTTGGGCGAGCCTCCCGCGCTGATTGCGTCGAGGGTGGTTAACCACCTCGATAGTGGCACACGCTCGACAGGTGGTCAACCACCCTGGCAGACTGGGCGCATGGCCAACGTTCACAAGCACAAGCTCCGCGGCATCCGCGGTATCGACGACGAGACATGGGACGCGTTCGACGAGGCGACGAAGGCAGGAGAGAGCGACCGATCAGCCTCCGTGCGTGCGTGGGTCGACTACTACCTAGGGCGGACCGATGAACTTCCGCCAAGGGCTCCCGCCGGCCCGTGGAGCACGCCTCCGCAGACGTGAAAGAGCCCCGCCGGGTACGTCCCGGCGGGGCTCTCTGTTACACGGCACCGTCAGAGGCTCTCCTGGTAGGCCACGTCGTCGAGCGCATCTTGCTCAGGGTGGGAGCGATTGATCGTCATCGCAAGGCGCTCGCCAACCGGCCGACGCCATCCGGTGGGCGGCCCGACGGTGACACGGATGCTCAGGTCCAACATAATCCGCCGCTTGCCCTCGTCGGTCGCGGCTACGAACGCGTCTCCCCATGTGGTGTCTAGCTCGATCTCCTGAACCTGCGGCGGGATGACGGGGAGTTGCTCCAGTTCCGCCAGCCGGGCGGCAATGCCGTTCATCTGACCGGCGACGACGTCAGCAGCCGCACCGCGCATCGTCGGCAGCCGCTCACCAAGCTCCGTGAGGTTCTCCTTCAACTCTGCGATCTCCGGTCGGTGGTCTACTCCCGCGGTACGAACCAACTGAGTACGGCGCATGAACCCGAAACGACTGACGAACTCAGCGTGTACCCACGCGAGCGTCGTAGCCTTTGTGACGGTCGGCTTCGGTATTCCCTTGCCGTGTGAGTCGCGGTTGCACCGGAAGACCTCAGCGCGCGTCTCATCAGGCATCGTACGGACTCCGGTGTGCATATTGCCTTCGCAGTGATGGCAGACGAGGACGCCGAGGAGTTCGTGTGCATCCCGTCGACGGGGTGCCGACAGTACCTCCACCGCTAGCTCTTCAGCGGCCTCTTTGAGTCGCCTGGCTGTCTCGTCATTGATCAGTGCGTCACCCTGGAGTACGGGGCTGCCGTCACCCTTTCGGATGGTGGTTCCTTCACGGGTGACGAGGTGACCCCGGTTTATGCCCGACAGCATCATTGATCGTACGACCGTAGCCGACCATTGGCTTACCGGGTCCTCGTCGCGTCCGGCAAGCCGTGCTCTGTGGTTAGCCGGCGTGACAGCTCCGGAGTCATTGAGCCAATCAGTTGTTGAGCTATACGACTTATGCGCAATGGTGCGTGCGATAGCCACCCTTCGAATATCGGCCGTCTCCGTATGCTCCCCCAGCCACCACCCCTCGTTGCCGTCGGGAAAGGTTTTGCGAACGGGCTGAAAACCGTATGGAACTGGGCCGCCCGCCCATCGCCCCAGTGACTGAAGACGTGCAGCCGCACCCTGGTTTCGCTCGACGATCGTCTGTCCTTCGAGCTGTGCGGCGAAAGCCAGAATCAGCATGATGAGTTCCGACATGGCAGAACCGAAGTCCAGTTCAAGCATGTCGCCCCCTGGACCGGAAGCGAAGATCAGCCGCTTCCTATGCTGCTTAGCGAACCGACCGAGATTTGCCATGTCGGCCATGGACCGCACGGCGCGGTCCATCCGCTGCCAGATCAGCACGTCCCATTGGTCAGGATGGTCAAGCCACTGCGCTAGCTCTTCACGCTCCCAGGGGGGGGTTTTGAGAGCCGATACGTCGATATCCTTCGCCCACCCGACGATGACGCCCCCGACCCGGTGTGCAGCAAGCGTGATCATCTCCTCTTGGACTTCGGGCGACGTCGAGGAGTCGTGATAGCGGCTGAGTCGGATAGCGCCAACGACTCTCGGAGCGTGGAGAGGCAACCTCTCTCCACGCGGCACAGGCAGCGTCATAGCGTGTGATGCTACTCCAGTTAGTTCGCGCTGGCCGGCATCAACGCCCACATCGGGCACGACCTGGCCCTGGCCGTGGTCGACGCCTGCCGCACGCTCGACTGCGAACCGGCAGATCTGGAGGACGAGTTCGACCGCGTCGGCGACCTGCTCGTCTCGCTGGAGGAGCGCATCCGCGAGGATCTGATGCCGGGTCCCGACGTGCTCCAGGTCGCCGATCCGCTGACCCATCTGCTCGGTTCCTGGAGCCTGGAGCGGGCCCGGGACGCGACCTGGGCGGCGGCGCGGGCGCTGTGGGCGCTGCGCAGGTTCGAGGACCTGGTCGAGGAGTTCGCCGAACGGCTGGACGCGGCAGTGGGTCTGGCCGGCCGGATGCTGCTCACCCCGCTGCGCGACTGAGATGGCCTGATCTCGTCGGCCGCGAGCCCTGACCGGAATCCCCGGACGTCCGCCGTACGTTGACGGCAGGCACCCGACTGCAAAGGAGCACCGGCATGACCACCCCGCTCGGCCTCTCTCTTCCCCAGATGCAGCAGTACTCCCTCGGCCCGGACGTCCCCGACGTGGCACGCACCGCCGAACAGATCGGCTACGAGAGTGTCTGGGTGTTCGAGCGGGCCCTCTTCCCTGAGCCCGCCACCCAGGGCCTGTACAACATCGAAGGCCTCCCCTGGCCCGACAACTACCGGAACGTGGCGGACCCCCTGGTCACCCTCACCCTCGCCGCCGCGGCCACCGAGCGGGTGCGGCTGGGCAGCAGTGTGCTGGTGGCCCCCCTGCACAACCCCTTCCAACTGGCCAAGTCCCTGGCCTCGCTGGACGCGGCGAGCGGCGGCCGCGTGGTGGCGGGCCTGGGCACCGGCTGGTCCCTCGACGAGTACGCGGCCGCCGGGGTCCGGCCGTTCGAGGAGCGCGGCAAGGTGCTCGACGAGTTCATCGACGTGTGCCGGGCGGTGTGGGGCCCCGACCCCGTGCGTTTCGACGGGGAGATCACGAAGATCTCCTCCGCAGTGGTCGGTCCCAAGCCCGCCCGGCCGATTCCGGTCTTGCTGGGCGCGCACGGCAGGAAGGCCCTGCGCCGACTGGTCGACCGCGCGGACGGCTGGCTGCCGGTGGGCATGGGCGTCGAGCAGCTCGCCGCCCAGTGGCGCGAGTTGCAGGACCTGGCGGCCGAACGCGGCCGCACGGAACCGATCCAGACGGTCGTGCGGGTCAACACCACGTACACGCCCAAGCCTTATGACGGCCCGGACCGCCAGCCCTTCCAGGGCAGCGTCGACCAGATCGTCGAGGACCTCGCGGCCCACGCGGCGGTCGGCCTGGACGAGATCCTGATCGACCTGCAGAGCACCCCGCGCGACGCCCGCGAACTCAAGGACGTCGCCGCGGAGGTGTACGAGAAGGCGCGGGCGGCCGGGGTCTGAGCGCGCTCTTCTGCAAGGCCGCGGCAGACCGTCCGTCTGCCGCGACAGAGCGTCCGCCGACTGCGGCGCCGTCGTCGGGTGCGGCGCCGTCGTGGCTGGTCGCGCAGTTCCCCGCGCCCCTACCGGGCGCCGGCGGTCAGTCCTCGGGCAGTTCCACCGGCGCGATCTCGTCGTAGACGTCGCCGGGGCCCGGGTTGGCCGCGTCGGTCGTTCCGCCGAAGTGGTGCATGACGCCCCAGACCGCGTTCAGCGCGGTCTGGACGGCGCCCTCGGCCCAGCCTGCCGTCCAGGAGATGTCGTCGCCGGCGAGGAAGATGCCCCGCTTGTCCGCGGGCAGCCGGTCCTGCACGAAGTGCGTGAACAGGCGCCGCTGGTAGCGGTAGTGGCCGGGCAGGTTGGCCTTGAACGCGCCCATGAAGTAGGGCTCGTTCTCCCAGGAGACGGTCACCGGGTTGCCGATGACGTGCTTCCTGATGTCGACGTTCGGGTAGATCTCGCCGAGCGACTTCAGCATGACCTCCATCCGCTCGTGCGCGGACAGCGGCAGCCACTTCAGGCTGTCGTCGCACCAGGTGTAGGAGAGGCAGATGACGGCGGGCTTGTCCGGACCGTCGTCGAGGAGGTACGTGCCGCGCGTCATCCGGTCGGTGAGCGTCATCGACATGACGTCGCGGCCGGTCGGGTTTCCCCTGTCGTCGACGGCCTTGTCGAGCCAGAAGGGCCGGTCGACGGGGACGAACAGCTTCGAGGACTCCATGTAGTGGGTGCGCTCGATCGCGGTCCAGTGGTCGATCGGGAAGAGCGAGTCGTCGCAGGCGATCTTGGAGAGCAGCATCCAGGACTGGGCGGTGAAGATCGCCGCCTGGTAGGTCCGGATGTCACCGTTGGCATCGGTCACGGTGATCCGGTTGCCGGTGGTGCGGTGCAGCCGGGTCACGGCGGGGCGCGGCTCGCCGTTCTCGTGCAGGGACTTCAGGGAGGTCCCGTACGCCCAGTGCACGATCTTCTCCGGCTCGCGCTCCCAGAGCCTGAGCGGCAGCTGCTGGGAGCCGCCGACGATGCCGCGGTGGTGGTCGTCGGCCTCGGTGTAGACGACCCGCAGGATCTCCAGGATGGAGTTGGGGAAGTCGGTGTCCCAGCCGCCGGTGCCGAAGCCGACCTGGCCGAAGATCTCGCGGTGCCGGAAGGACCTGAAGGCCTCGGAGTCGCAGAGGAAGCCGTAGAAGGTCTGGTTGTCGAGCTTCTCGACGAGCTTCGCCCAGATCTCGCGGATGCGCGGCACGTCCCGCTCGCGCATCGCGCGGTTCATGTCGGAGAAGTCGGCGCCCTCTTCCAGGCACTTGTTCCAGGCGGCGGCCACGTCCCGGTAGACCTGCGGGAGGTCGTCGGCCGTCTCGGCGTAGTGCGACTCGCCCTTGAGGTCGACGACCGTCGAAGGGGTCGCCTCCGCAAGGGGGTTGGGGAAGGGCCGGGTCTCCAGGCCCACCAGGTCGATGTAGTGCTGGAGGGCGGTGGAGGAGGGCGGGAAGCGCATCGCGCCCATCTCGGCGGTCAGCGAGGGGTCGCAGCCCTCGAAGCCGACGGTCCGCAGCCGTCCGCCGATCTCGTCGGCCTCGTAGACGACCGGCTTCAGGCCCATCTTCATCAGCTCGTACGCGGCCACGATGCCGGACATCCCGCCGCCGATGACCGCGACCTCGGTGCCGTGCTCGGTCGCCGGGATCTGGCCGAGGCCCGCCGGGTGGGCGAGGAAGTCGTCGTAGGCGTAGGGGAAGTCCGGGCCGAACATGGTGATCGGCGGCTGCTGCTCGTCGGCGTGCTCGACGGCGTTGGGCACCGTGGACGTCATGGGGTACGGACTCCTTGCTGCATGCGTGAGGTGGAGCGGGGGAGGACGGCGGAGGAAGGGGAAGGAAGAGGAAGGTCAGGCCAGGGACCCGTAGAGGCCGGGGCGGCGGTCCTTCAGATACGGGTTCGCCGCGCGGGAGGCGGCCAGCAGAGCGGGGTCGACGTCGGCGAGGACGAGTTCCTCACCGCGGCCGGCGCGGGCGCGGGCGACCCCGTCGGGTCCGGCCAGCGCGGAGAGCCCGAAGAACTCGAACTCGCCTTCCTGGCCGATGCGGTTGGCGTAGGCCACGTACATCTGGTTCTCCCAGGCCCGCACCGGGACCAGGGACTCGGCGACGAGCTCGAACGGGTGCATGTTCGCCGTCGGAACGAGCAGCAGGTCGGTGCCGGCCAGGGCGTGGGCGCGGACGAGCTCCGGGAACTCCACGTCGTAGCAGATCATGATCCCGACGGTGAGGCCGTTCAGCTCCGCCTGGACGACCGGCTGGTCGCCCGGGGTGAAGTGGTCCCGCTCGAAGCCGCCGAAGAGGTGGGACTTGCGGTAGTTCGCGAGCCGGGTGCCGTCGGCGGAGATCAGCTGGGCGGAGTTGTGCACGCGGTCACCGTCGCGCTCCGGGTACCCGTACGCGATGGCCAGGCCGTGCCGGTGGGCCAGCTCGGCGATCGCGTCCGCGCTGTCGCCGTCGGCGGGCTCGGCGAGGCGGCTGACGTCGTCGCCGATCGAGTAGCCGGTCAGGAACATCTCCGGGGCGACGAGCAGCGCGGCGCCCGCGGCGGCGGCCCGGCCGGCGGTCTCGTCGAGGACCTTGAGGTTCTCGACGGTCGAGCCGGGGCGGCCGGAGCTCTGGAGCAGGGCGGTACGCATGCGGGATCCTCACCGGTACGCAGGGGGTTCTGGGCCCTTTAGACCGTACGGTCGCCGGGCCGGGCCGGACAAGGCGGAGCCGTTGCGTGCCGGTGAGCGGTTCGTTGCGTGCGCCGGGGGCCCGGCGGCGATTCGTTGCGCGGGGCCGGGGCTCAGAGCTCCCGCAGCCGCTCCACGATCTCCTTCAGCAGTTCGGGGTCGGCGGCGGGGCCGGCCGGCTCCACCCGGCGCGGCGCGTCGATCCGCACCAGGCCGGCCTCGGCGAGGTCGCCCAGCAGCACGCGTACGACGGTGAGCGGCAGGTCGGCGTCCACGGCGAGCTCGACGACCGGCCGGGCGTCTCGGCGCACCAGGGCGAGCAGGGCGGCTCGGGCGTGGTCGACGCCCGGTCGGCCCGCGTCCTCTCCCCTGTCCACGGCCGTGACCCGGGACATCAGATCGATGGCATGCCGTCCGGAGGGCTCGGTACGGCCCCGGGTCACGGTGTAGGGGCGGACCAGCGAGCCCGTCTCGTCCTCGTACCAGTGCTCGTCGCTCACCGCGGTCGTCAGGGGGCCGAGCGCGCGGCGGCGTCCAGGTGCCCGCCGAGCCGGCGGACGAGCAGGGCCATCTCGTGGGCCAGCTGGCCGACGTCGGTACGGCTCTCGCTCAGCACGGCGAGGCGGCTGCCGTGCCCGGCCGGAGTGACGAAGAGATAGGCGTCGTCGAGCATCACCATGGTCTGCCGCACCTCCCCGGCGCCGAACCGGTCCCCCGCCGACCGGGCCAGGCTGTGGAAGCCGGAACAGACGGCCGCGAGATGCTCGATGTCCCGCCGCCGCATCCCCTCGGAGTGACTCAGCGGCAGCCCGTCGGCGGTGAGCAACACGGCCTGCCGAACATGGTCGGTCCGAGCAACAAGATCATCGAGCAGCCACCCGAGCCCGGCCCCGACCCGGTCGACGGACTCCGGACCGACGGGGGGTCGCGGGGCGGGAGCGGAGGGAGAGCCGGGGGCGCGCACAGAGACCGGGACCGAGGCAGCGCCCTCAGCAGAAACAGAGCCACGACCAGCGACGGAGACCGAGCCGAAGCCCGAGGCCGAGGCGGAACCCGAGGCCGGGACGGAGCCCGAGGCCGGGACGGAGCCCGAGGCCGGGACGGAACCCGACACCGAGTCGGAGCCCGAGGCCGAGGCAGAACCCGACACCGAGTCGGAGCCCGAGGCCGGGACGGAACCCGACACCGAACCGAAGCCCGAGGCCGAGGCCGAGGCCGAACCCGACACCGAACCGAAGCCCGAGGCCGAGGCGGGGGCCGAGGGTGGGGTGGGGGGTTTGGGGTGGGTGTCACTGGTCATTGGTTGCACGCGTTCCTTCCTCGGTGTGGTGCGGCTCCTCGGGTCCGGTCGGTATCCCCCTGCGGCCCCGGTCCAGGCCCCGCTGGAAGGCGCCGAAGACCGCCCGCATCTCGTCGGCGTCCGGATCGCGCGTGACCGACCGGTCCGGAACCGGCGGGCCGGTGCGCAGCTCGGGGGCGAGGGAGGTCTGACGGGTGCGGGTGGGCAGGGCCGGCGGTGCTTCGGGAGCGGGGGCCGCCGTCCGGGACGACGGCGGCCGCGCCTCGCGGCCCGGACCGTCCGCGCCGTGCGTCGCGGCCGCCGTGCCGCCGGACGTCGGCGGCACGCCGACCGCCGGTGCCGGCCGGTCTCCCCCGGGTTCCGCCGCAGACGCCGGTCCCCCTCGCCCGCTGCCCTGCCGGGCGCTCTCCGGCTCCGCCAGCACCGCCGTCGGCAGCAGCACCACCGCGGTGGTCCCGCCGTACGGCGACTCCCGCAGGGTCACCTCGATGGCGTGCCGGGCGGCCAGGCGGCCGACGACGTAGAGGCCGAGCCGCTCGTGCCGGGTCGGGTCGAAGGCGCCGGGGTCGGTGAGGGTGCGGCGGGCCTCGGCGAGCTGGTCGGCGTCGAGCCCGAGGCCCCGGTCGTCGATCTCCAGGGCGAAGCCGTGGCCGACCCGGCCGGTGCGCAGGGTGACCTGGGTGTGCGGCGGCGAGAACACGGTGGCGTTCTCCAGCAGCTCGGCGAGCAGGTGCACGACATCGGCGACGGCGTCCGCGGCCACGCCCACCTCGGGCATCGGCGGCACCACGACCCGTGGGTAGTCCTCGATCTCGCCGACCGCCGACGACACCACGTCGGCGACCGGCACGGGCCCCCGCCAGCGCCGCCCGGGAGCCGCGCCGGAGAGGATGATCAGGCTCTCCGCGTGCCGGCGCATCCGCGTGGTGAGGTGGTCGATGCGGAACAGCTCGGCCAGGACGGCCGGGTCGGCGGTGCGCCGTTCCAGCGTGTCGACGAGTTTCAGCTGGCGGTGGACGAGGGCCTGGTTGCGGCGGGCGATGTTGAGGAGGACCGCGGACAGGCCGCGCCGCAGCGCGGCCTGCCGGACCGCGGCCTCGACGGCGGCCAGCCGCGCCCGGTTGAACGACCGGCCGACGTCGCCGATCTCGTCGTCCCCGGCCTCCCCGGCGGCCAGCGGCGGCGCCTCGGTGACCGCGTCCACGTCCTCACCGGCACTCAACCGCGCCATCAAAGCGGGTAGTTGGCGCGCCGTCAGCAGATCGGCCGCGTCCCGCAGGGTCTCCAGGCGGCGCGAGATCCGGCGCGCCCCGCGCACCGCGAACCGGAGCGAGAGGCCCACGGCCGCGAGCCCGGCCGCGCCGACCACGGCCGCTTTGGTCAACTCCCGGTAGGCGAAGGCCCGTCCACGGGCGGCGGAGTTCTCGGCCGACCGGGTGCACAGGAGCATGTACCGCTTGACGGCCCGGTCGGTGGTCGACCGCCAGGTGTCCGCGGCGACGGCCGCCCCGGCCCGGTCCGCGCCCGCCCGCAGCAGCGCGTCCTCGCCGCCCACCAGCGAGCGGTGCAGCGCGCCGCGCCGGAAGGTCTCGAACAGCGCCCGGGAGTCCGACGGCAGGTCGGGGACGTAGGTCCGCTCGAAGACCCGCCGGTCCTCGATGGCCGCGGTGAGGGCGTCGTACTGCGCGTCGGTGAGCCGTCCGGCGGCCCGCGCCCCGGCGACCAGCGCGTCCTCGCGCGAGACGAACTCCCGCACCCGCACCAGCTCGACGACGACCTGGGACTCCCGGGCCAGCTGTCCGGCCTGCAGCGCGGTGAGGGTGGACTCGACGTCGAAGCCGGGCTCCACCAGGGCGCTGTAGGCGGCCACGGCCCCGTCCCAGGAGATCCTCCGGGACAGCACCTGCCCGCGGAGGCTCTCCAGCCCGGCGGTGGCGGTCACCATCGCGGCGAGCGACTCGCGCTGCCGGTCGCTGAGGCGTCCGCGGTCGCCGTCCCGGATCGCGTCCCGCATGGCCTGCACCGCCCGGTCGGTGTGCCGCTGCTGGGCGAGCAGGCCGGTGGCGGCCGCCGGGTCCGGGCGGCCGCCCAGGTAGGCCGCCGACAGCCGCCGTTCGATCTGGATCTGCCCGACGGCGGTGTCGACGGGGGTGCCGAAGTCGTCGTACACCCCCTGAAGCCGGATCAGCGCGCGTAGCTCGGCGGTGACGGACACCATGGCGAAGCTCCACAGGGCCGTCAGCGCGACGGCCGGAGCGAGCGCGAGCGCCACGATCCGCGCCCGGACAGTGGTGGGTCGGCCGACAGGCCAGCGCATGGGTTACCTACCGGTGTTACCAGTCAGTAAGGGAAGCCCGCACAAACTACGGGATCGCGACCCCGACCGCAATGGTTGCCCCGGGTAACCCCTGGTTACGGCCCGACGGCGAACGTGGTGACGACGGCCGCGTGGTCGGAGGGCCAGTCGTTGCCCGCCACCTCGGGCCAGGCCGCCGGGGTGCCGGTGACCCAGGTCCGGGAGTCGAGCACGCGCAGCCCCCGGTGCAGCACGTAGTCGATCCGGTCCTGTGGCTCCGGCCGCCCGCTGCCGTCCTCGTGGACGGGGTGGATCGGCGACCAGGTGTGGCCGGGCGCGGCGACCGGGTCCGGATGCGCCTCCCGGTAGGAGTCACGGAACCCGGCCTCCTCGGCGGCCCTGGTCACCGGCCACGCGACCGCCGGCCAGTCCAGGTGGGAGGGGCAGTTGAAGTCCCCGACCAGGACCACGGGTACGTCTCCGTCCCCGATCCGCCGCAGGGCCTCCCCCAACTGCCCGAGCCGGACCTCCTCGTGGGCGACCAGTTCCTCGGCGTCGAGCCCGTCGAAGTGGAACTCGTAGGGCCCGTACGGCGTGTAGTGCAGATGCGCGGTCCAGATCTCGACCTCGCGGCCGGGGCGGACGGCGATCCGCACCCCGGCGGCGCCGTAGAAGCCGACGTCCGGGTCGCCGAGGCGGGCCGTGACCGGGAAGCGGCTGATGATCCCGAGGTTCTCGCCCGCGGTGTGGTGGTGCCAGCCGAGGGCCTCGGCGAGTTCCCGGGCGCTGGTCCCGCCGGTCTCCTGGAGGCCGACGACGTCCGCGCCCGCGTCCATGATCGCCTTGAGCTGCTTGGCCCGGTGGTCGTCGACCCGGCTGCCGCCGAGCCACAGGTTCCAGGACATCACCCGGAGTTCCGGTACGGCCATCTCGCTCAGCTCCTTCGGAGTGACCCCGGCCAGGGTGTCACGGACCGTCCGGCCGGGCGCGCCGGCGATCGGGGCGAGCGAGGGCACGGCGAGGACGGCACAGCCGGCGGCCTCGGCCGAGGCGACCCCGGTCTCGGTGTCCTCGACGGCCACGCAGGCCGCCGGGTCGACGCCGAGGGCGCGGCAGGCGGCCAGGTACGGATCGGGAGCGGGCTTGGTGCGTCCGGTGTCGTCGGCGGTGACGGAGACGGCGAACCGGCCGGGGCCGAGGGCGTCGAGGACGAGGTCGGCGACCGCGCGTGGGGACGCGGTGACCAGGGCGGTGGGGACGCCGGCCGCGGCCAGCGCGTCCAGCAGGTCGAGGGCGCCGGGGCGGGGCACGATGCCGGTACGGACGCGGTCGGCGAACTCCCGGTGCAGGCCGGCCGCGAGATCGGCGGACGGCCGGCCGGTGGCCGAGGCCAGCCAGTCGGCGGTGTGCTCCACCGGCCGGCCGAGCACCTCCGGCTCGTCGGCCTCGGTGAGCGGCCGCCCGGCGACCTGTTCCACTGCCTCCCACCACAGTCGCTCGGTGTCGACGAGCGTTCCGTCCATGTCGAACAGGACGGCCTGAAGCGGGTGTCGTGGGTGGGGGGTCACGTTGTTGTCATTCCTCACTGATGATGGTGAATGCGCTGCTGACGGGTGGTCGCGTCACTTCCGGGCGCGCTCCGCCACGAGTACCGGCCGCTCGGGCAGGGACACGCTCACGGCGGATCCGGCACCCAGTTCGGCGGCGTCGTGGGCGGGCAGGTCGGCCTTGGCCTCCGTGCCGTCGGCGAGCCGTACGGTGACCCGGACGACCGCGCCGAGGAAGGCGGTGGCGACGACGGTGGCCGTACCGGCGCCGTCCGCGCGCACCTGGACCGCCTCGGGCCGCACCAGGACGTCGACCTCGCCGGCACCCGGCGCCTGACCGTCGACCGGGAGCCGCTGCCCGAGCACCTCGACGGTGTCCTCCTTGACCGTCCCCGGGATCCGGCTCATCGTGCCGACGAACTCGGCGACGAAGGCGGTGGCCGGACGGCCGTACAACTCGGCGGGTTCGGCGCACTGTTCGAGCTGCCCGGCGCGCATCACGGCGACCCGGTCGGCGATGGACAGCGCCTCCTCCTGGTCGTGCGTCACGAACAGGGTGGTGATGCCGAGTTCCTGCTGGAGACGGCGGATCTCCTCGCGGAGGGTCAGCCGGACCTTGGCGTCAAGGGCGGACAGCGGCTCGTCGAGGAGGAGCACCCGGGGGCGCAGGGCGAGAGCGCGGGCGAGCGCGATGCGCTGCTGCTGGCCGCCGGAGAGCTGGTGCGGGAACCGCTCCCCCTTGTCGCCGAGCCCGACCAGGTCCAGCAACTCGGCGGCTCGCGCCCGCCGTTCACTGGTGCGCACCTTGCGCATGCGCAGTCCGAACGCCACGTTGTCGACGGCGTTCAGATGCGGGAAGAGGCTGTACGACTGGAAGACCATCCCGGCGTCACGGCGGTGCGCCGGGACGTGGGTGACGTCCTCGCCGTCGACCAGCACGGCGCCGGAGTCGGGGTGTTCGAACCCGGCGAGCATGCGCAGCGCCGTGGTCTTGCCGCAGCCGGACGGGCCGAGCAGGGCCAGGAACTCGCCCGGCCGGACGGTCAGGTCGAGTCCGTCGAGAGCGACGGTGGCGCCGAACTCGCGCCGCAGCGACCGGAATTCGACGGTCGCGGCCTTCTCAAGGGTGGCGGTGGTCATGGTGTGTCATCCCCGGGAGGAAGCGGTTCGGTCACGGCCGCCGGCACCGGCGAGCGCGAGGAGCAGGGCCCAGGTCACCAGGAGACTGAGCACGGAGACGGCGACGGACATCTGGGCCTGGGAGCCGCCGACGTTGTAGATCCACACGGCGAAGGGCTGGTAGCCCAGCAGCGAGGCGACCGTGAACTCGCCCAGCACCAGGGCCAGGGTGAGGAAGGACGCGTTGAGCAGCGCCCCGCGCAGGTTGGGCAGCACGGCCCGGACGAGCGCCTGCGGCCAGTTGGCGCCGCAGCTGCGGGCGGCCTCGACGAGGGTGCGCACGTCGATCGCGCGCAGCCCGGCGTCCAGCGCCCGGTACACGAAGGGCAGCGCCATCACGACGTACGCGAGGACGAGCACGACCGGGAAGGTCGGGTTCTGGATGGCGACGAACGTCTCGAACAGCGGGGTCTTGGAGAGGTAGTCCGGCCCCCACTTGAGCACGGTCGCGATGCCGGCGACGAACGCGATCGGCGGCACCACCAGCGGCAGCGAGCAGAGGATCTCGACGACCGGGCGCAGCCTGGGGGCGCTCAGCCGCAGGGCGACCATGGCGGGCACCATCAGCAGCAGCACGACGGCGATGGTGGCGACGGCGAGTTCCAGCGAGAGGACCAGGCTGGACACGAACCCGTCGGCGGACAGGATCTGGGAGTAGGCGTCGAAGGTGACGCCCTGGCCGGGCACGTCGACCGTGAAGACGACGGAGGCGCCCAGCGGGACCAGGAAGTAGAGGGCGGCCAGGCCGAGGACGGCCCAGCGCCACGGGGTCAGGCGTCGAGCCATCGGGCGCTCCGTCGTTGCAGGGGCAGGTACACGGCCATCACCAGGCCCGCCACCAGCACCATGTCCAGGCTCAGGGCGAGGGCCACGTTCTCCTGGCCGACCAGGACGTTGCCGGAGATGGCGTCCGCGATCTGGAGGGTGACCAGCGGGACCGCGCTGCCGACCATCGCGGCGGCGGTGGCGTAGGCGGCGAAGGCGCTGCCGAAGAGCAGCACCAGTCCGCCGAGCAGCGAGGGCGCGAGCACCGGCAGGGCCACGAACCGCCAGTACTGCACGCCGGTGGCGCCGTTGTTGCGCGCGGCCTCCCGCCACTGGGTGCGCAGTCCGTCCAGGGCCGGGGTGATGGTGAGGACCATCAGCGGGATCAGGAAGTACAGGTAGACGAGGACCAGGCCCCAGAAGCTGTAGAGGTTCCAGCCGTGGTCCGTGAGGTGCAGGTGCGTGGTCAGCACACCGGCGTTGCCGAGGGTCGCGACGAACGCGAACGCCAGCGGCACACCGCCGAAGTTGGCGAGCACACCGGAGGCGGTGAGCACGGCCTCGCGCAGCGCCCGGGAGCGCGAGCTGACGACGGCCTGCGCGAGCAGTAGGCCGAGCACGGCGGCGATGAGGGCGGAGAGCGCGGACAGCTTGACGCTGCCGACGAGGGCGGTGAGGTACGGCCCCTGGAGCGAGTCGCTGAGATTGCTCGCGGTGTACGAACTCACCCCGCTGGACGGGTCCTTGACCGTGAAGGCGCCGTTCAGCATGGCGACGGCCGGCAGCCCGAAGGCGACGGCGGTGAAGGCGAGGAGCGGGACGACGGCGAGCCAGCCGGGGGCGCGGCGCCGCCGCTTCTGGGAAGCGGCGGACGCCACGTCGGCCCGCGTGAGCGTGGCCGTCATCCGGAGACGGCCTTCGACCAGCCCGTCGCGAGAACCGTCTTGGCCTTGTCCTGCTGGGCCTCGGTCGGGAAGGACGGCGTGCCGGTGACCGCGGGCAGCTTGGCGGCGGCGGCCTTGTCCAGCGTGCCGGCCGACTCCAGGGAGGACATCAGGACCGGACGGGCGTAGCCCTTGAGCCACAGGTTCTGGCCCTCGGCGCTGTACAGGTACTCCTGCCACAGGCGGGCGGCCGCCGGGTGCGGGGCGTCCTTGTTGATGGCCTGGGAGTAGTACTGGGCGTACTGCCCGTCGCTCGGGATGCTGACCTTCCAGTCCACGCCCTTGGACTTGAACTCGTCGGCGTAACCGGCGTTCAGGTAGTCCCAGTCGATCGAGATGGGCGTCTCGCCCTTCTCGACGGTGGCCGGGGTGGACTCGACGGGGGTGTAATTGCCGTTCTTCTTCAGCTTGGCGAAGAAGTCGAGGCCGGGCTGGATGTCGTCGAAGGAGCCCTTGTTGGCGAGCGCGGCCGCGTAGACGCCGCCGAACGCCGAACCGGACTTGGTCGGGTTGCCGTTGAGGGCGACCTGGCCCTTGTACTGCGGCTTGAGCAGGTCGGCGAAGGTGGTCGGGCAGGTCTTGACGCGCTTGGCGTCGCAGCCGATGGAGATGTAGCCGCCGTAGTCGTTGTACCAGCGCGCCTGCGGGTCCTTCTGGCCGGTGGGGATGGAGTCGTACGAGGCGACCTTGTACGGCGCGAGCAGGCCCTGCTGGGCGGCGCTGAGCGCGAACGAGGAACCGAGGTCGAGCACGTCCGGCGCGCGGTCCTGGCCCTTCCTGGAGGTCACGGCGGTGATCTCGTCCTGGCTGGAGCCGTCGGGGCTCTCGTCCTCGATCTTGATCCCGTACTTCTTCTTGAAGCCGTCGATGATGGCGCCGTAGTTCGCCCAGTCGCGGGGCACCGCGATGATGTGCAGCGTGCCCTCCTTCTTGGCGGCGGCGACCAGCTTGTCCATGCCGCCGAGGTCGGCGGCGGAGGTCGCGGTGGCGGCGTTCTTGCCGTCGGAGGTGGTGGACGACGTGTTGTCGGGGGCGGCGCCGCAGGCGCTCAGGGCAAGCGCGGCAACGGCGGCGAGGGAGCCGCCGAGGAGGGCGGTTCTCGGCAGGGACACGGTCACGGTCTCTCCAGGTAGTACACATGAGGGTGGGTGGCGCTGCGGATGGCACCGGGCGAACTTGTCTGAACAAGTTGGCTCACAGTACGCCCGGCGTGGGTGTCGGGACTGTGAACTCCGGAAAAACCCTGAGCCCCAATTCGCTGCACAGTCCTGGCCGGTTCGGGGCTGAAACGAATCACCCGGGAACGTCGATTAGGCTGGTCACGCTGTGCACAGCGGTCTATCCAGAGGGGAAGCATGACGGCGCGACACGAGGAGATCGCCGACGAGCTGCGGCGCGCCATCGACCGCGAGGAGTACACCGTCGGCAGTCGGCTGCCCTCGGAGACGGAGCTCGCGGCGGAGTACGGCGTCTCCCGCGGCACGGTCCGCCAGGCGGTCGCCGCGCTGACCGCGGAGGGGCTGATCGGCTCCCGCCAGGGCGCCCGCCGGGTGGTGCTGGCCAGCCGCCGCAGCCAGAGCTTCGCGGAACTGCGCAGCTTCGCGCAGTGGGCGCGGGCGATGGGCCGCGAGGCGACGGGACACGTGGTGTCCCAGGAGTACCGCCCCGCCACCCAGGAGGACGCGGTCCGTCTCCAACTCCCCGTCGGCACAAGGGTGTTGCACGTGCTCCGGGTGCGCGGCCTGGATGGCGAACCGGTGTTGCTGGAGCGGACGGTGTACGCGGACTGGATCTCCCCGGCGGTCGAGGCGATAGAGCCCGAGTGTCCGTCGGTCACCCAACGGCTGTACGAGGAGACGGGGTTGGTCTTCGCCTACGGCGAGCACGTCATCGATGCGGTGGCGGCGGGGGCGCAGGACGCGGAGCTGCTCGGCATCCGCCGCACGAGCCCGCTGCTGCGGGTGCGGCGCGTGACGACGACGCGGGAAGGACGGCCGGTGGAGTGGTCCGACGACCGCTACCGGTCGGACGCGGTGAGCTTCAGTGTGCACAACTCCATCGGCAACAACGCGCTGGCGAGGAAGACCGCGGAGTAGAGGGGCCGCGGTGGTGTGCCGGGTGCGGGTGTCTCGTGGCTGGTCGCGCAGTTCCCCGCGCCCCTTCAGGGCGCGGTACCACCGCCGGCCCGGCGCCCGCTCTCACCCCGGCGCCCCTGAGGAGAACCTTCTCAGCAGCGGCGACAGCACCAGGACCGACTTGGTGCGTTCCACGAACGGCTCCCCCGCGATCCGCTCCAGCACCCTCTCGAAGTGCCGCATGTCCGACGCGAAGACCTGCACGATCGCGTCGGCCTCACCGGTGACCGTCGACGCGGCCACCACCTCCTGGTAGCGCTCCAGGCCCCGCTGGATGGTCTCCGGGGAGGTGTTGCGCCGGCAGTAGATCTCGACGAACCCCTCGGTCTCCCAGCCGAGGGCCGCCGGGTCGACCCGTACGGTGAATCCGGTGATCGCCCCGGTGGCGCGCAGCCGGTCCACGCGCCGTTTGACGGCAGGTGCGGACAGGCCGACCAGTTGCCCGATGTCCGCGTAGGAGCGGCGGGCGTCCTCGGCGAGGGCGTGCACGATGCGTTCGTCGAGATCGTTCAGCAAGGGGTCGTTCAGCTCTCAGTGGTGCAGGACGGGACCGGC
Organism: Streptomyces fuscichromogenes; assembly: GCF_014645815.1. Classification (GTDB taxonomy): domain Bacteria; phylum Actinomycetota; class Actinomycetes; order Streptomycetales; family Streptomycetaceae; genus Streptomyces; species Streptomyces fuscichromogenes. The sequence goes on from NZ_BMML01000027.1 coordinate 111,180, forward strand.
GGCAGCCGTATACGAAGTAGAACACGAGCCCGAAGGCGCGCCGTCCCGCACCGCGCCCGCGCAGCGGCTAGCTCCAGCTGGCGTGCAGCGGCTTGCCCTCCGCGTACCCCGCCGCGCTCTGGATCCCCACGATCGCCTTCTCCGCGAACTCCTCCAGCGACCCGGCGCCGGCGTAGGTGCACGACGACCGCACCCCCGCGATGATCGAGTCGATCAGGTCCTCCACACCCGGCCGGGCCGGGTCGAGGAACATCCGGGACGTCGAGATGCCCTCCTCGAAGAGCGCCTTGCGGGCCCGGTCGTAGGCCGACTCGTCGGACGTGCGGTTGCGCACCGCCCGCGCGGAGGCCATGCCGAAGGACTCCTTGTACAGCCGTCCGTCGGCGTCCTGCTGAAGGTCGCCCGGGGACTCGAAGGTGCCCGCGAACCAGGAGCCGACCATCACGTTGGAGGCACCGGCGGCCAGCGCCATGGCGACGTCGCGGGGGTGCCGGACCCCGCCGTCCGCCCAGACGTGCCTGCCGTACTTCCTGGCCTCGGCGGCGCACTCCAGGACCGCCGAGAACTGCGGCCGGCCGACGCCCGTCATCATGCGGGTGGTGCACATGGCGCCGGGGCCCACGCCGACCTTGATGATGTCCGCACCGGCGTCGACGAGGTCCTTGACGCCCTCCGCGGAGACGATGTTGCCGGCCGCGATCGGGACCTTCGGGTCGAGGTCGCGGACCAGCTTGATCGCGCTGATCATCGACTCCTGGTGACCGTGCGCGGTGTCGATGACGAGCGTGTCGACGCCCGCGTCGAGCAGCTGCTTCGCCTTGCCCGCGAAGTCGCCGTTGATGCCGACGGCGGCGGCGATCCGCAGCCTGCCGTCCGCGTCGGTCGCGGGGGTGTAGAGGGTGGCGCGCAGGGCGCCCTTGCGGGTGAGGATGCCGGCCAGCCTGCCGTCCCGGTCGACCGCCGGGGCGTAGCGGCGGTTGGCGCCGTCCAGCTTGTTGAAGGCCTCGCGGGGGTCGATGTCCGCGTCGAGCAGCAGCAGGTCGCGGGACATCACCTCGGCGAGCTGGGTGAAGCGGTCGACGCCGGTCAGGTCCCGGTCGGTGACGACGCCGACGGGACGGCCGTCCTCGTCGACGACGACACCGGCGTTGTGCGCCCGCTTGGGCAGCAGGGCCAGCGCGTCGGCGACGGTCTGGTGCGGGGCCAGCACGATCGGCGTGTCCAGCACCAGGTGGCGGCTCTTGACCCAGGTGATGACGTCGGTGACCACGTCGATCGGGATGTCCTGCGGGATCACGACGAGCCCGCCGCGCCGGGCCACCGTCTCGGCCATCCGCCGGCCCGCGATCGCGGTCATGTTGGCGACGACCAGCGGGATGGTGGTGCCCGTGCCGTCGGGCGAGCCGAGGTCCACGCCCTGACGCGAGCCGACCGCGGAGCGGCTCGGCACCATGAAGACGTCGTCGTACGTCAGGTCGTACGGGGGCTGGAGGTCATTGAGGAAACGCACGTGCCGCACATCCCGGTCGATCAGAGGTGACCCCCGGACCGGCCGGCCAGGGGGAAGAGCACGTACTTCATTCTCCCATGCGGACCGGTACGTCATGCCCGGGACGAAGGTCCAGGCAGGTCAGAGCCCGCTTGGAGGAACCTACGGGGACGAGGTCGGCCCGGCGCGAGGACGACGGTCGGCGCCGGTTCGCCGGCCGAGGCGTCGGTGAACACGCGCCGGGCGGTCTCCCACTCGTCCGGCCGGGCAGCCCCAGGGCGGCGGCGACGCGGTCCATGAGGCCCGCCTTGTCGGCGGCCCCGGCGAGGTCGAGCGGGACCGGATACGGGCCCGTCGTCATCTCAGCGGCGTCCGAGCGGGGTCACGGGGCCGGTCTGTTCGGCCAGCCAGATCGCGGCCGAGCGGGTCCAGGTCTCGGCCTCCCCCGCGCCGTGGGCGAGGCCCAGGCTGTGCGGGCCGTGCGGATAGACGTGCACGGTGTGCGGCACGTCGTGGGCGGCCAGGGCCGTGGCCAGGCGGTAGGTGTGCTCCGGCCAGACGTACGGGTCCTCCGCCGTGTGCCACAGGAAGAACGGCGGCGCCGACGGGGTCACCAGCGCGTCGAGCGAGGTGGCCCGGCGCAGCTCCGGCGAGGCGTCCTCGCCCAGCAGGACGATCCGGGACGGCCGGCAGGTCTCCGTCTCCATCGAGGTGATCGCGTAGCCGAGCACGGCGAACTGCACCGACGTCCGTACGTCGTGGTCCGCGGCCAGGGCCGCCAGCCCCGCGAGGTGTCCGCCCGCGGAGAAGCCCACCAGCCCGATCCGGTCGGCCCCTTCGGCGCGCAGCCGCCGGATCTCGGCGCGCAGCGCTTCGAGGGGCACCGGATGCCGGGCGTCGAGGGGATACCGGAAGACGCTCGCCTCCAGGCCCAGCCCCAGCCCGGTGAGCCACTCGGCGACCGGCTCGGCCTCGTGCTCGGCGTACCCGACGTAGCCGCCGCCGGGCAGCACGATCACATGCGCGGACAGCGCTGTCACTGTTCCCTCTCGCCCGCTTCGGGAAGCGCGGGCAGATCGTCCAGGAAGTCGTCGGACGGCACGAAGAAGAGCGTGCCGGTGACCGCGGTCGAGAAGTCGAGGATCCGGTCGTGGGAGGCGTCCGCGGTGCCGAGGAACATGTTCCGCAGCATCTGCTCGATGACGTCCGGCGTCCGGGCGTACCCGATGAAGTAGGTGCCGAACTCGCCGCCGCCGGGGCTGCCGAACGGCATGTTGTCACGGAGGATCTGCTGTTCCTCGCCGTCCGGTCCGGTGATCGTGTTCAGCTCCACGTGGGAGGCCGGCTCCTCCAGTTCGAGGTTGGTGGCCTTCGTCCGCCCGATGATCCGCTCCTGCGTCTCGGCGGGCAGCGCGTTCCAGGCGTCCAGGTCGTGGAGGTACTTCTGCACGATCACGTAGCTGCCGCCGGCATGACCGGGATCCTCCGCACCGATCAGGACCGCCCGGCGGGCGGCGGCGCCGACCGGGTTCTCGGTGCCGTCGACGAAGCCCAGCAGGTCGCGGGCGTCCAGGTACTTGAAGCCCGGCACCTCGTCCTCGACGGTCACCGCGTCGCGCAGCCGGCGCATGAGCTCGGCGGCGAGCCCGAAGCACAGGTCGAACCGGGTGGCCCGGATGTGCAGAAGGAGGTCGCCGGGGGTGGCGACCGCGCTGTGCCGGGGTCCCGCCAGCGGCCGGAAGGGGTGCAGTCCCGCCGGGCGGGGGTGGTCGAACAGTCGGTCCCAGGCGGCGGAGCCGACCCCGGCCACGCAGCTCAGCGCGGCCTCCGGGGTGCCGAAGCCGAAGCTGCGCTCCAGTGCGCGAAGGTCGCCGAGCACCTCCCGTGCCGTCTCCTCGCCGCCGGGGCGGACGGTGAGCACCAGGAAGATCGCCGCGGTGGTCAACGGACCGAGCACCGGCTGCGGTTCGGCTCCCGGCACGGACTGGGGTTCTGTGGTCAACGCGTCCTCCCGATGTGATCGGCACCTGGCCGGTCCTACTGTCGTACACATCCTCGGGGTTGACGGCGTCCAGCGGGTGAGGACGCTCCAGTGGAAAATCTTTCCCCCGGCGGAATAGACAGACCTGTCTATGTGGTTGACCAGCACAAGCAGACAGACAGGTCTACCCAAGAGCTTCTCCAAGGACCTCCGAACCGACGATCTTCGGCCCCGCCCCCGCGAAGGATCTCCGATGAACCACCTCGCCCCGCACGAGCGAACCGAGCGAACCGAACCCGCCGAGCGCGCCCAGGCAGCGCGCAAGCCGATCCCGCCGCGTGCGGCGTTCTACCTGCTCGCCTCCGTCGTCGTCTCCTTCCTCGCCGCCTCCAGCGCGCCCACCCCGCTCTACGCGACCTACCAGGCCGAGTGGGGCTTCACCCCGATCACCACCACCATCGTCTTCGGCATTTACGCGATCGCCGTCCTCTCCGGCCTGCTGGTCCTCGGCAAGCTCTCCGACCACGTCGGCCGCCGCCCGGTGCTGATCGCCGCGATCGCCGCCCAGGCCGCCGCGATGCTGCTGTTCTCCACCGCCGCAGGCGTCGACGAACTGCTTGTCGGCCGTGTGGTGCAGGGCCTGTCGACCGGTGCCGCGCTCGGCGCGATCGGGGCCGGGATGATGGACATCAACCGCTCCCGCGGCACCCTCGCCAACGCCTTCGCCCCCGGTGTGGGCACCGCGACGGGCGCCCTGGTCAGCGGATTCGTCGTGCAGTACCTGCCCGCCCCGACCCACACGATCTACCTCGGCCTGCTCGTCGTGTTCGCCGCCCAGGCCGTCGCCATCACCCTGATCGACGAGACCGTCACCCGGGCGCCCGGCGCGCTGGCCAGCCTGGTGCCCGAGATCAGGCTCCCGCGCACCGTCCGCGGTGCCGTGCTGGCGACCGCCCCGGTCATGTTCGCGGTCTGGGCGCTGGCCGGGTTCTACGGCTCCCTCGGCCCGTCCCTGGTCCGCACCCTGGTCGGTTCCACCTCCGCCGTCTACGGCGGCCTCGGCCTCTTCGTCCTGGCGATCGTGGCGGCGGGCTCGGTCCTCGCCCTGCGCAACGCCGCGGCGACCACCGTGATGTACACCGGCATCGCGGCGCTCGTCGCCGGGGTGACGCTCACCCTGGTGGCCGTCGACCAGGGCCTGCCCGCGCTGTTCTTCGCCGGTACGGCCGTGGCGGGCCTCGGGTTCGGCAGCGGCTTCCAGGGCGGCATCCGCACCGTGATGCCACTGACCAGGCCGCACGAGAGCTCGGGCGTGCTGTCCCTGCTCTTCGTCGTCTCCTACCTCGGCATGGGCGCCCCCTCCGTGCTCGCGGGTGTGCTGGTGGTGCACGGCGGCGGCCTGGTCCCGACCTCCGAGGAGTACGGCGCGGTGGTCATCGCCCTGGCGGTACTGGCCCTCGGCGCCCTGCTGCTGCGCGGGAAGCCGTCGAGCGCGCCGGGCGTGCTGGTGGCCTCCGGCGGCGCGCCGGCCGTCGAGGCCGAGCCCGCACGCGCCTCCCGGTGACTGAGTAGACCGGTCTGGTCAGCCGTAACATGGACGAGTCGGAAGGGTGAGTGGCATGACGAAGACGTCGGGTGCCAAGGCCGCCACGGCCCGGGAGCGGCTGCTCTCGGCGGCGAACGAGCTGTTCTACGCGGAAGGCGTGCAGACGGTCGGGATCGACCGGATCATCGAGCACGCCGGGGTCGCCAAGGCCTCGCTGTACAACACCTTCGGCGGCAAGGAACAGCTCATCCGCGCTTACCTGGACTCCCGGCACACGCGGCTGACCGAGCGGCTGCTGCGCGCCGTCGACGCCGCCGAGGACCCGCGGGACCGGCTGCTGGCCGTCTTCGACGCACAGGCCGAGCTGTTCGCCCAGCAGAGCTACCACGGCTGCGCCTTCGTGGCGGCCAGCGCGGAGGCCAAGCACGGCAGCGCCATCGAGGAGGCCTCCGACACCTCCCGCGCCTGGATCCGGACGCTGCTCACCGACCTCGCCCGGGACGCCGGCGCCCCGGATCCGGAGGCACTCGGCCGCCGGCTGCACCTGCTCTACGACGGGGGCGGGGTGTCCGCACGGATGGACCGCGACCCGTCGGCGGGTGCGGTGGCCCGTGAGGCGGCCGCCGTCCTGATCGACGCGGCACTGGCCACCGGCTCCTGAGACCCGGCTTCCGAAGCCCGACTCACCGAACGGGTCCGCCCGCCGCGGCAGCGTTGTCACCCGTGCTGCCGCGGCGTGCCACGATCCCTGTCAGGGGCCGTCCGGGTCCGCGCGGCTCAGCGCGGGCTTGGGCGTGCTGCCCGCCGCCATCAGGTAGTCGGCGGCCGAGGTGTCCGTGACGAGGCTGGTGACCAGCCCCGAGCGGAGCACCGCGTCGATCGCGGCCGCCTTGCGCTGCCCGCCCGCGATCGCCACGACCTCGGGGACACGGCGCAACTGGTCGGCCTTGACCGTGATGCATCGCTCCCCCAGGTCCCGTCCGACCCGGCGGCCCTCGGCGTCGAAGAGGTGCGCGGCCATCTCGGCGGCCACACCGAGCGTGGCGTAGTGCGCGCGCTCCTCGTCGCTGAGCATGTCGTGCACCGTGGAGATACCGGGCTCCCAGGAACCGATGGAGACACAGGCGACCGTGACCTTGTCGAAGTACTCGAAGGCGCGGGCGATCCCGGTCTGGTTGCGCAGCGCGGCCGCGGTGGCCGCGTCGGGCAGCAGCATCGGCGCGTAGATGGGGTGGGCGTCGCCGCCCGAAACCTGCGCGGCGCGCCGCACGGCCTCCACCGAGCCGCGCTCGGAGGTCCCGGCGTCGTACACGCCCGTCAGCTGCACCACCGTGCACGGCGGCAGCCGGTCCAGCGCGGCCGCCATGTGGATGGTGGACCGGCCCCACGCGAGGCCGAGCACGTCCCCCTCGTTGACGAGTTCGCCGAGCAGGTCCGCGGCGACCTCGCCGAGGTTCTCGGGGTCGGGGGTCTCCTCCGCCTCGGCCGGGGACTCGACCACGACGGCATGCCGCAGGCCGTAGCGGGCGCGGAGCGCGTCCGAGCGCTCGGCGTCCAGTTCGGCCGGTACGCGGATCTCGATGCGTACGAGATCCCTTTCGAGGGCAGTCTCCAGTACCCGGGCCACTTTGAAGCGGCTGACGCCGAACTCCTCAGCGATCTGGATCTTGGACTTGCCTTCGAGATAGAAGCGGCGGGCCATGGCCGCCGCCTGCACCAGCTCTGCGGGTCCCATCCGCATGGCTGACCGGCCCGCCGACATACCCGACACGGCCATCTCCTCACTGCTGTTCACACTCTGGATACGCCGTTCATCCTTGCAGATCCGGCGCACTTGATCAGCCCTGATCGGAGCCGTTCACGTTCCCGTACCTCAGTGGTCGCACGCCCAGGACGCCTGAGCGGTGGCCGACTCCGCCTGGGTGCGTAGTGCACGTACCGCCTCTGCCGGGTCGTTTGCCCCGTACACCGCGGAACCTGCCACGAAAACGTCGGCTCCGGCGTCCGCGCACCGCTCGATCGTCGACGCGGAAACTCCACCGTCGACCTGCAGCCACAACTCCAGTCCGTGCTTGCCGATCAGCTCCCGGGTGCGGCGGATCTTCGGCAGCATGATGTCGAGGAACGCCTGACCTCCGAATCCGGGCTCCACCGTCATGATGAGCAGCATGTCCAGCTCGGGGAGCAGGTCCTCGTACGGCTCGACGGGCGTCGCGGGCTTCAGCGCCATGGAGGCGCGGGCGCCCATCGCCCGGATCTCGCGGGCGAGCCGCACCGGGGCGGCCGCCGCCTCCACATGGAAGGTGACGGAGGAAGCCCCCGCCTCGACGTACTGGGGTGCCCACCGGTCGGGGGCCTCGATCATCAGATGGCAGTCCAGCGGGGTGTCCGTAGCACGGGCCAGGGACTCTACGACCGGCACACCGAGCGTGAGGTTCGGGACGAAGTGGTTGTCCATGACGTCGACGTGGAGCCAGTCGGCGCCTTCGACCGCCTTCGCCTCGTCCGCGAGGCGGGCGAAGTCGGCGGACAGGATGCTGGGGTTGATCTGCACGGCCATGCCCCAAGCGTGCCATGTCCGGGCACGGATGTTCGCGCCGGTCCCGGCCCGGAAGCCCGCCGAAGCCGGTCGGCGAGCCAGGCCGCGGCCGGTGCGGCTCAGGATCGGCGCCGCTTCTTCTCCGTCAGCGCCCGGATGAGCCGCCTGGTGGCCGAGACATCGGGGTGAGTCAGGCCGAGAACGCGGATCTGGTCCTTCAGCAGGTCGGACAGGAGCTGGAGCGCCCGGTCCTGGTTGCCCCGCGCCGTCAGCCCGGCGATGGCGAATCGCAGGTAGAGCGTGCTGCGGTGGTCGCGGCCCAGGACACGCACGTGCACGGGCAGCAGCGCGCTCGTGAGCCGGAGCGCCTGCCAGGGGCTGCTCGCGACGGCGATCTCCATGGCGTGACAGACATGGGTCTCCAGGGTGTCCGGGTGCTCAGGTCCCAGCACTCTGGTCCGGTCCGCCAGCACCGCGGCCCACAGCTCCACGGCCTCCCGCGCCTTGCCGAGTTGCCCGGTCGCGAAGGCCATGGCCGCCCGGGTCGTCAAGGCGGCGGGATGGTCGGGCCCCAGCACTCTTTCCATGTCCGGCAACAGGTCGGCCAGCAGGTCCATCTCCTGTCGCACCTGCCCGGTCCTGCCGGTCATGGTCGCGACGTCGCAGCGGTTCTTCAGCGTCTCGGGATGGTCCGGGCCCAACGCGACCACCCGGACGGCCAGCAACTCCTCGCACACCTCCAGCGCACGCTCCAGGTCGCCGCGGTAGGCGATGCAGCGACACAGATTGCTGTGGGTGATCAACGTCTCCGGATGCTCCGGGCCGAGGATGCGAATCCGGTCGTCCAGCAGTTCGGAGAACAGCTCGTACGCCCGCTCGAGGTCGGTCTCCTGCGTCAGCAGGGCGATGTTGTTGCGCACCGCGTGGGTGTCCGGGTGGTCGGGGCCGAGCACCCGTACGCGGTCCGGCAGCAGTCTCTCGAAGAGGGCCAGAGCCCGTGGGTGGTCCCCTGACTCGGCCGTCCACAAGGCCACGTTGTGGCGCGTCGTCAGTGTGCTGGGATCGTTCGGCCCCAGCACCCGGGTCCGGTCGCCGAGCAGCTCGACGGAGAGCTCCAGGGCCCGCCGGGCGTTGCCGGCGTGACCGCTCCACAGAGCGATGTTGCTGCGCACCGTCAGGGTGAGAGCGTGATCGGGCCCCAGCGCGTCCTCGGCCTCCGGCAACAGGGCGCTGCACAGTTCGAGGGCCCGCTCGGCATCACCGGCCTCTCCGGTGGCCGCGGCGAGGTTGGCACGCGCGATCAGGCCGAGCTCGCTTCCCTCCGAGGCGTCCTGCTGGGAGGCGTAGAGCTCCAGGGCCTGTTGCAGGTGGCCGGCCATGCCGGTGTGGGCTGCCACGTTGTGGTGGGTGATGGTCGTGAGGAAGTGCTCCGAGCCGTACGTCCTGCGCGCCACGTCGTGCCAGTGCCGCCATTGCCGGAGATTGTCGGCCGGTACGGGCGACGGACGAGCGGCGAGGCTCTCCAGCGCCTCCAGATGCGCACCGGATCGCCACAGGTGCTCGGCCTCGGCCTGCCTCGCGTATTCCTGCAGAGGCTCCTGCGCCAGGGCCGGTGTGTACTCCTCGGCGGGTGCCAGCCGGGTGAGAGCGGCGGCCAGTGCCCGGTGCCCCGCCACCAGGTCCACGGAGTAGGCCGAGCCCACGTCGCCGGACAGGTGGTCGATCAGAGACTGGTGGAAGAGCCCGTACAGCTTGGTCTCGGCGGCGCCACCGCCGGCCACGGCCTGGACCACATAGCGCCGCAGCGGCGCCGCCGGGCCGTCGGTCAGCCAGGTCTCGCCGATGCCCACCGCGCCGAGTTCGGCACAGGCCGCGATGAGCAGCTCCCGGGGAAGGACGGCGCCCGGTCCCGCGGCGGCCAGCACCGTGAATACGGCCCGGACCGGCGCGTCCGCCGCGTCCCATGCCGCGCCGCCTTCCAGCGCGGCGTCGAGCACCAGGTCGTAGACGGCTCCCAGGCCTCGCGGAACGTCGTCCGCAGCCATGCACGGGTCGGCGCGCACCTGGTCGGCGAGGAGGGAGGCGACCAGCCAGCTGCCCTCGGCCGCCGCCACGGTCGCGTCCAGGAGGTGCGCGGGAACCTCCTGGGCCGCAAGAGAGCTGCGCACGTCGGCCTCCGGCGCCGGTCCCAGCTCCACGGTGGCCTCGGGCGCGGGCGCTGCACCGGGGCGTGCCGAGATCACCAGGCGCAGATCCGCGCCGTCCGCAGGCAGCGACCGCAACCGCCCGACCAGATCGGCCAGTTCGGCGGCGGAGCTGTCGGCGAGCTGGTCGAAGCCGTCGAGAGCCAGCCGGACCAGCGTGCCGGGCATGCCGCCCAGCGGGCCGAACAGCAACCGCTCGGCCTGCGGCAGCCGGTCCCATTCGGTACGGGGTACGGAGGCCTCATAGGCGGCCGAGGCCTCGCGGAACCCCGGCACGGTCACACTGAGCTGCATGGCGAGGTCACGGGCCACACGATCGCTGGTCTCCTGCCGTCGGAAGAGTCGCAGCCCGTGGACGAAGTGGTGCGGAACGGTCCCGGGCGCGACCTCCGGCCGGGTCAGGGCCGCCAGCAGAGTGGTCTTGCCGTAACCGGCGGGCCCGCTCACCACGACGTACCGACTGGTGCGCGAAGCCTGGACGACGTCGGCGAGCGCGGGGCCGGGACGGAAGTGCCGCAGGGCCTGGCGCAGCGCGGGGAGATCGGCACGGGAGAGAGCGGGCAGGGAGCCGGTCCGTGCCGTCAGAGCCGCGTTGCGCGCCAGCCAGAGAGCGGGTCCGGCCTTCACACCGTCCAGGGTGAGGACGGCGGGCTGCTGCCGGCGTTCGTGACGCTCGGCCTCCCGCTTGAGGTCGCTCGCCATCAGCCGCTCGCCGAGGGCGATGTGGCCCTGGCGCAGCAGTGCCACCGCGCTCCGGCTGAAACTGCAGTCGTAGGCCGACTCGTCGATGTTGGCCGCCGAGAGGATCTGGATCCGGCGCCGCAGGTCGTCGTTGAGGGTGGTCCAGCGTGCCGCCGCCTCGGCAACGCCGGCTCCCGACATGCACGCGTCCAGGAGCAGGACGAGCTCCAGGTCCGGCTGGCCGGCCAGAAGCTCCCTCAGGTGTTGCGTCAGTGCGTACGGGCCCTCGGGGTGGCCGGGGACGGGGGTGCTCCCCTGTGGGAGCACGTAGAAGTCGCCGTTCACCGCCATTCCGTGGCCGATCCAGGCGAGCAGCAGGGCTCCCCGGGCCTGTCCCACCGTGGCGGCGGCCTCCGCGACAGCCGCATAGGTCGCGGTGCGGCCCTCGTTCAACAAGTGGGACCGGCCGTCGGCCAGGGCCGGGCGGCAGTCCCCGCGCAGCGGATCCCGCAGCACAGCGTCCAGCCCGGTCGTCGTCTCCGTCAGCCGGTCCAGTGTCCGGCGTTCCCCGAGGGCATCACACTGTGACCCGATCACCAAGGAGAAGCGCCCGCCCCTGTTGCTCATCACCACAGCATGAATCAGCTCCGCGTCGTGTCAAAACAGTCGGTTTCGAACGTAGTTGAGAGACCGCGAGGCACGGCGTGCCCGGGTGGCCGGCGGTTAGACTCCAGGGTCCCGCATCATCGACGGACCTCAGGGGGGCCGAGTGAGTCGAATCGTGCTGGTGCACGGGATCGGGCAGGAGCAGGAGTCCGCGGACGCCCTGGAGTCCCGGTGGATCCCCGCGCTGGCGGGCGGTCTGCGAAGCGCCGGCCATCCCGGACTCGCCGACCGCCTGTGGCGTGACCACCGCCCGGGGGACGAGGACTGCCGGATGGTGTTCTACGGCGACCTGTTCCTGGCCGGGGGGCGGATGGGAGAAGGCCAGACGGTCGAGGACCTGTTGCCCGAACAGTGCGAGCTGGCCACCGAGTTGGCGATGGAATGGCTCCACCGGGCCGAGGAGCGCGCCGCCGACGAGGTGGACCGGGACGAGGCCTACCGACGGCTCGGCGCACTGGACCCTGACGCCCCAGGACGTCAGGGAGTACGCGCCGCCGGCCGTCCGGTGCTGAACGGCCTGGCCCGCCTGCGCTGGTTCGCACCCGCCGGCATGGCATTCGCCCAGACATTCGTGAACCGGGCTCTCGCCCAGGTGACCCGCTATCTCACCGAGGAAGCGGTCCGCGAGGAGGTCCAGCGGCGGATCGCGGAACAGGTGGGCCCCGAGACGGTGGCGATCGTGGGTCACTCCCTCGGATCGGTGGCCGCGTTCCAGGCGGCCCACCGGGTGCGCGACGCCCTTCCTCTGCTGATGACGCTGGGTTCGCCCCTGGGTCTGCGAACGCTGGTGTACGACCGGCTCCCGGAGGCGAAGACCATTCCGCCACGGGTCGGGCGATGGGCGAACTTCGCCGACCGCGACGATCTCGTAGCGGCGGTGCCGGACCTCAGGACTCTCTTCGCCGACCCCTACGGTGTCCTGGAATCCGACTGGACCGTCGACAACGGCGCCGAGCCGCACCGCGCCGAGTCGTACCTGGGCAAGAAACAGACCGGGGCGTCCCTGGGCACCGTTCTGGTCTGAGCCGTCAACCGGTACGCCGGATGAGCGCGAGGTACATCGCGTCCGTGCCGTGCACGTGCGGCCACAGCTGCACGTCCGGCCCCTCCCCCAGCTCAGGCACCCCCGGCAGCAACGGACGCGCGTCCACCAGCTCGGTCTCCGGCCGCTGCTTGAGGACGTCCTGGACCACCGCCCGGGTCTCCGCCAGATGCGGGGAGCAGGTCGCGTAACCGACCACGCCGCCCACCCGCACCGAGTCGATCGCGGTGCGCAGCAGCGCGCGCTGCAGCGGGCCGAAGTTGTCCAGGTCCTCGGGGCGACGCCGCCACCGTGCCTCCGGGCGACGGCGCAGCGCGCCCAGGCCCGTGCACGGGACGTCCACCAGGACCCGGTCGAAGGAACCGGGGCGCCACGGCGGCCTGGTGCCGTCGGCGGCGATGACCTGGTACGGCCCCGGGTTGCCGTGCAGCGCCTTGCCGACCAGCCCGGCCCGGTGCGGCTGCTTCTCGGAGGCCAGCAGCACGGCCCCCCGCTCGGCGGCGAGCGCGGCGAGCAGCGCGGCCTTGCCACCGGGTCCGGCGCAGCCGTCCAGCCACTTGCCGTCCGGGCCCTCGACCGGCACGTTGGCGAGCGCGAGGGCGACCAGCTGGCTGCCCTCGTCCTGCACACCCGCCCGGCCCTCCTGCACGGCCGTGATGGCGCCGGGCTCCCCGCCCTCGGAGAGCCGCACGGCGTACGGCGACCAGTGCCCCGGTACGGCGGCCTCCTCCCCGAGGAGTTCCTCGGTGGTGGCCCGTCCCGGCCGGGCGACCAGCGTCACCTCGGGCCGTTCGTTGTCGGCGGCCAGCAGTTCCTCGATCCCGGCACGGCCGCCGCCCAGGGAGTCCCAGAGCGCGGAGACGACCCACCGGGGATGCGAGTGCACCACGGCCAGATGGTCCTCGGGGTCCTGGTCGTACGGCGGCGCGACCTTCGCGATCCAGCCGTCGAGGTCGTCCTGCGCGACCTTGCGGAGCACCGCGTTGACGAACTTGGCCCGCCCGTCGCCGAGCACCACCCGGGCCAGCTCGACGGAGGCGGAGACGGCGGCGTGGCTGGGAATCCGGGTGCCGAGCAGCTGATGCACACCCAGGCTGAGCACGTCCAGCACCGGCGGGTCCACCTCGCGCAGCGGCCGGTCGACGCACTCGGCGATGATGGCGTCGTACGTCCCCTGCCGACGCAGCGTCCCGTACACCAGCTCGGTCGCGAGCGCGGCGTCCCGCCCGTCGAAGTCGCCGTTCTCCCGGGCCTTGCGCAGCAGCGGCGGCAGCACGAGGTTGGCGTACGCGTCCCGCTCGTCCACGGCGCGCAGCGCCTCGAAGGCGAGGACGCGGACGGGGTCCTTCTGGGGACGGCGGTAGGGCTTGGCGGGCCTGCGCGGCCGCCGGGACTGCTCGCTCACGAAAAAGGTGCTCCGGGTACGGGAATGAAGGCGACTCCCAGCGTACGCCGCGTGCGCCGGAAAGCCGCTGCTGGGACAGGTCGCTCAGGCTCCGAGGGTCTCCCCGGCGCCGATGCGTACGCCACGGGCCCAGTCGGCGGCCCGCATCGGCTTCTTGCCCTGGGCCTGCACCCAGAGCAGTTCCACGGCGTACGACCCGGTCCCGACGTGCACGCTGTTCTTGCCGACGGCGATCTGGGCCGGGGCGAGATCGGTCCGCTCGGGCACCGGTGTGACCTGGATGAGCTTGAGCCGCTCGCCGCGGAAGACGGTCCAGGCACCGGGGGCGGGGGTGCACCCGCGCACCACCCGGTCGACCCGCAGCGCGGGGGCCGACCACTCGACCTTCGCGTCCTCGACGGTGATCTTCGGCGCGAGGGTGATGCCCTCGGCCGGCTGCGGTACGGCCTTGAGCGTGCCGTCCTCGATGCCGTCCATGGTCGCGGCGAGCAGCCCGGACCCGGCGAAGGCGAGCCGGGTCAGCAGGTCACCGCTGGTGTCGGTGGGCCGGATCTCCTCGGTGACGGTGCCGTAGACGGGCCCGGAGTCGAGCCCCTCCTCGATGAGGAAGGTGGAGGCGCCCGTGATCTCGTCCCCGCCCATGATGGAGTGCTGCACCGGAGCCGCCCCGCGCCAGGCGGGCAGCAGCGAGAAGTGCAGGTTGACCCAACCGTGGGCCGGCACGTCCAGCGCGACCCGGGGCAGCAGCGCGCCGTACGCCACCACCGGACAGCAGTCCGGCCCGATCTCCTTCAGCCGCTCCAGGAACTCCGGATCGCGGGGCTTGAGCGGCCGCAGCACCTCGATCCCGGCCTCCATCGCCCGCTCGGCCACGGGCGAGGCGACCAGCCTGCGCCCCCGCCCGGCCGGCGCATCGGGCCGCGTGACCACGGCGGCCACCTCGTGCCGCCCGGAGGACAGCAGAGCGTCCAGAGCGGGAACGGCGACTTCGGGGGTACCGGCGAAGACAAGCTTCATGGGCGGCTGCGAGCCTCTCGGACGGGGTCACGTACGGGCAACGCACAAGTCTATGACTCCGGCCCAAGGCCGCCGACGACGAACCACCCCACAGGTCGCCCGGCCGCTCGGCCCACCGCGAACGGGCGGTGCGCGGGCGGGAGCGGAATCAGGTGGTGCACAGCGTGCCACCCGGCGTACGCATATGCCCATACGCCCCTACACCGTGACCAGCGGAGCGCCCACGCGTTGGTCAAGAGAGAGTTGACCACAACGGGCCGCATCCTCGGCCCATTCCTTTCAACGCCGGTTCGAGAGGCTTGTTCATGGCCGACCACGCAACCCACGACGCCCAGGCCCGGGCCAGCCTGCACTTGCTGGTGCGGGACATCGAGCGGGTCCGCCGCCAGGTGGACGCACTACGCACGCTCACCGCCCAGTTGGGCAACGTATACCGCCCGCGCCGCTCCGGCCCGTCCACGGGCTTCGTCGTCTACGGACGCGCCCCCGCCCCGACGGTCCGTCTCGCCCAGGAACTCCGGGACAGTGTCGAGACGCTGGTCACGGCCGCCGTGGACTTCGACCGTTCACTCGGCTTCTCGTGGGACGCGGTGGGCTCCGCGCTGGGAGTCACCAAGCAGGCGGTGCACCGCCGTTACGGCGCCCGCCGCGCCGCCGCCCAGACCGCGGCCACGGCCACGGCCACGGCGACCGCCACGGCCGAGCCCGACCGGTCCACGGAACCGTCGGGCACCCGCACGATCAACGTGGGCGCCGGCCTGCCCGTGGTACCGACGGTCCCGGCCGCCCGCTCCATGCCGACCCAGCCGACGGCCGGCAGCCCCACGCTGCGCGACGAGGTCAGGCCGACAGCCTTCCCCGGCCCCCGCAACGGCTGACGCACCCAACGGCTGACCTGAAGGGCCGATCCGCCGCCCCTGCCCTCCCGGCAAGCATCCGGGAGGGCAGCCGTCTGCCCGGTCACCCGATGTCCGGCGGATCGATCCGCACCCGAACCGGCTCCCCGCCGCCCCCACTCCCACTCGCGCTCCCGCCGCCCCCACTCCCTCGCGCCATCCGCGCGGCCTGAGCCGACTTCAGCGCGGCGGCGAGTGCCGCCCCGCTCCCCGGCGGCACCCGTACCAGCGCCCGCTCCCAGTGCTCCCCCGGCGGCGCCGCCCCCGTCCGACGCGGCGCGCCCGCCCGCGCCACGGGCACCGGCACCGGCACCGGCCCCAACACCTCAGCGTCCGAAGGCAGTTCGACCGTACCGAGGAACTCGGCGAGCGCCTCCGGCGGGCCCGCGACCGCCGCCATCCGCGACACCGGCGGAAACCCCAGCTCCGCCCGCTCGGCCAGCTCCCGCACCGCGTGCCCGACCGGATCCCACCGCACCAACGCCTGCACGGGCCGCAGGGTCGGCTCCGCGACGACGACCACGGTCCCGCTGTCCCCCTGCGGCCGCACCAGCGCCGCCGCCGCGATCCAGCGGCGCAGCGCGTCCTCGCCGGCCCGCAGGTCCGGCCGTCCCAGCATGGCCCAGCCGTCCAGCAGCAGGGCCGCCGCGTAGCCGCCCTCGGCGACCGGCTCGGCGCCCGGGGTGCTCACCACCAGCGCGGGCGTCCCCGGCACGGTGTCCAGCACCTGCTCGCGCCCCGAGGTCCGTACGGGTACCGCGGGAAAGGCCCGTCCCAGTTCCTCGGCGGTGCGCCGGGCCCCGACCACCTGCGCGCGCAGCCGGAAGCCGCCGCATTCGGGGCAGTGCCAGTCGCTCTCCGCACGCCCGCACCATCCGCACTCCAGCGCCCCGGCGTCCCGCGCCTCCAGTGGACCGGCGCAGTGCCGACAGCGTGCCGGCGCCCGGCACCGGTCACAGGCCATCCGCGGCACGTACCCCCGCCGGGGTACCTGCACCAGCACCGGCCCGTGCCGCAGGCCGTCCCGGACGGCCTGCCAGGCGAGCGTCGGCAGCCGCGCGGCCCGCGCGGCCTCGTCCCGCGCGAGGTCCCCGTCCCCGACCGTCCGTACCAGCGGCGCGGCCCGCCGCACCTGCTCCCGCCCCGCCACCAGGGGCCGCGCCCAGCCGTTCGCCACGAGCTGTGCGGCCTCCACCGTGCAGCTGCAACCGCCGAGCAGGAATCCGCACTTGTCGAGCGCCGCCCGCAACAGCAGCACATCGCGCGCATGCGGCTGCGGCGCGTGCTGCTCGCTGTGGCTGTCGTCCCCGTCGTCCCAGATCGCGACGAGCCCGAGATCCCGCACGGGCGCGAACATGGCCGCCCGGGTCCCCACCACCGCCCGCACCGAACCCCGGCTGACGGCGAGCCACTGCGCGTACCGCTTCTCGGGCCCGGCATCGGCCGTGAGCAGCGCATGCCGCCCTTCGCCCAGCACTCCGGTCAGCGCGGCATCGACCCGCGCGGCGGCCCGCCCGTCCGGCACGACGACGAGCGCGCCGCGTCCCGAGGCGAGCGTGGCGGCGACGGCTCGGGCGATCTCCTCGCTCCACCCGGGACCCGGCAGGGCGTTCCACACCGCCCGCGGCGAGCCGCCGGAGGCCAGCGACTCGACGAAGGCGGCCCCGTGCTCGTAACGCGTCCAGGATCCCGCGTCGGGCACCGGCGGGGGCGGCAGGGGCTCGGGGGACGGCCGCTTCTCGGCCCGTGCGCTGCGCGGCGGCACGGCCAGCTGGAGCACGTCCGCGAGGCTGCCCGCGTACCGGTCGGCGACCGCCCGTGCGAGCCGGAGCAGTTCCTCGCTCAGCACCGGCTCGGGCGACACCACCTGGGCCAGTGCGGCCAGCGGCCCCGAGTAGTCGGACTCGGCGAGTCGCTCCACCAGGAACCCGTCGATGAGGCCCCCGCCCTCCCGGCGCCCGTCCCGCACCCGGTGCCGTCCGGCCCCGAACCGCACCCGCACCCTGACCCCGGGCCGGGCGTCGGCGTCCAGCTCGGCGGGGACGGCGTAGTCGAAATACCGGTCGAGATGGAGCACGCCCTTGTCCACGAGCACCCGCGCGACCGGCAGCCGCTCGGCCAGCGCGGCCCCCCGCCAGGTGCGCGGCTTGGCCCGGGGCGTCCTGGCCTCGCGCACGCTCTCCCGGATGAGCGCGAGCTGCTCCGGCGGCGCCCCTCCGGCGCCCCCGCCCCCCTGCCCGTTCTCACTGCTCACGCTTGCATTCTTACCAAACGCCACTGACAACCGGCGCCGCCCGAGATCACTCCGGCCGCGGAACGCCGTACGGCGGTCTTCTGCCTTGGACCACTCGGCCATACCGGTCCAGGACCGGCAGCAGGATTCGAACCTGCGAGGGAATCACCCGGAAGGAAGGATCCGAGACCCGCACACCGGACGGCACCGGCCTCCCGAGTTCAGTCCGGCAGCGGTCGGAACACACCAGCTTCATCGCGCGCCCTTGGGCACACTCCACGGAAGTAACCGCGGCCATCGCACCGGGAGGCCTCCACCGTACTGATCATCGCGCCTCGGCTGCCAGCCGATTTCCGCGGCCCCGGGACGCGTCGAAGGCCCGGTCTCCCCCGCGGGGAGACCGGGCCTTCGACGTGGTGACTCAGGGGTTACAGGCCCGCGGCCTTGCGCAGGGCGTCCACGCGGTCCGTCTTCTCCCAGGTGAAGTCCGGGAGCTCACG
>NZ_BMML01000028.1 GCF_014645815.1 Streptomyces fuscichromogenes
TAGGACACCGCCGAACAAATTTTGGGAAAACCCCCGCATCGGAAGATGCGGGGGTTTTCTGCGTTTCAGGGGTCTGTCATCTCTGCTGAGCAGGCCAAGCCCTTCTCGCTCAGCAGAGATGCGGAAAATCAGAGTCGGCCTGCCGCCTTCAGCGCGAGGTAGGCGTCCGCCAATGCGGGAGCGAGATCATCAGGCGTCGCGTCCACGACCGTGACAAGGCGCCGGCGGAGTTGCTCCGCGGTCCGATGCCGTTCGCTCTGGGCCTGCGCGGCCGCCGCGGCCTCGTACACCGCGTCGGTGTTTCCACGAGCCGTCGCCATACGGGCGATATGCGGGTCGGCCACAGAGGCGAGCAGCACCGTGTGGCGCTGGGTCAGTTGGGAGAGCACGGGAAGCAAGCCCTGTTCGACCGGGGCCGTGTCGAGCGTCGTGAACAGGACGATCAGGGAGCGGCGTGGAGCCGTGCGGAGCGCGGTGGCGGTGAGCCCCCGGGCGTCCGTCTCGACGAGCTCGGGCTCCAGTGTGGCCATGGCGTTGACCAGGGACGGCAGGACGTCGCCCGCGGCGCGGCCCTGGACGAGGGCGCGGACTCGGCGGTCGTAGGCGAGGAGGTCCACGCGGTCGCCCGCGCGGGACGCGAGGGCCGCCAGCAGGAGTGCCGCGTCCATGGAGGCATCCAGGCGGGGGGCGTCGCCGACTCGGCCGGCGGAGGTACGGCCGGTGTCGAGGACCAGGAGGATGCGCCGGTCGCGTTCGGGACGCCAGGTGCGTACCGCGACCGCGGACTGCCGTGCCGTGGCGCGCCAGTCGATGGAGCGGGTGTCGTCGCCGGGGACGTACTCGCGCAGGCTGTCGAATTCCGTGCCCTCGCCACGGGTCAGAACGCTGGTGCGGCCGTCGAGTTCACGCAATCGGGCGAGTTTCGAGGGCAGGTGCTTGCGGCTGGTGAAGGGGGGCAGGACCCTTACGGTCCAGGGCACTTTGTGGCCGCTCTGCCGGGAGAACAGGCCGAGGGGGCCGTAGGAGCGGATCGTGACGCGGTCCGCTTGGCGGTCACCGCGGCGGGTGGGGCGTAGGCGGGTGGTGACGCGTCGGCGTTCGCCCGGCGGGACGGCCAGGCGGTGACGCGAGGCCTCGACTTCCGTGCCGGGCTGCCAGCTGCTCGGCGGCCAGGCGTCCCGGATGCGGGCCCGGAGCGGGCGCCCGGACGGGTTGGTGACCGTCAGGGTGACGTCCGCGGTCTCGCCCAGGCGGGCGGAGATGTCGCCGGAGCGGGTCAGCACGAGGCGTCGTACAGGGGCCGCCAGGGCGAAGTCGCAGGCGCAGGCGAGCGCCAGCGGGCCGTCGACGGCGAGGATGCCCGTCCAGCTCGGTTCCCAGATACCGATGGGGATCGATCCGATGGCCGCGATGAGGGCGGCGCGTCCGGTGAGGGGCATCAGCGGGGGACCGGGACGTGGGCGAGGATCGCGTTGATGACGGAGTCGGCGGTCACGCCCTCCATCTCGGCCTCGGGGCGGAGCTGGACGCGGTGGCGGAGGGTGGGCAGGGCGAGGGCTTTGACGTCGTCGGGGATGACGTAGTCGCGGCCGGTCAGCCACGCCCAGGCGCGCGAGGTGGCCAGGAGGGCCGTGGCGCCGCGTGGGGATACGCCGAGGGTGAGCGAAGGGGACTCACGGGTGGCTCGGCAGATGTCGACCACGTATGCGGTGATCTCCGGGGAGACGGTCGTCTTGGCGACGGCGGCGCGGGCGGCTTCGAGCTGGGCGGGGCCTGCGACGGGGCGGACACCGGCGGCGCGCAGGTCGCGGGGGTTGAAGCCCTCGGCATGTCGGGTGAGGACGTCGATCTCGTCCTGACGGGAGGGGAGAGGGATCGTCAGCTTCAGCAGGAAGCGGTCGAGTTGGGCTTCCGGGAGGGGATAGGTGCCCTCGTACTCGACGGGGTTCTGGGTCGCGGCGACCAGGAACGGGTCGGGCAGGAGGCGCGGCGTGCCGTCCACCGTGACCTGGCGTTCCTCCATGGCTTCGAGGAGGGACGACTGGGTCTTGGGCGGGGTGCGGTTGATCTCGTCCGCGAGGAGGAGGTTGGTGAAGACCGGGCCGGGCTGGAAGGAGAACTCGGCGGTGCGGGTGTCGTAGACGAGGGAGCCCGTGATGTCGCTCGGCATGAGGTCGGGGGTGAACTGGACGCGCTTGGTGTCGAGTTCGAGCGTGGCCGCGAGGGCGCGGACGAGCAACGTTTTGGCGACTCCGGGGACTCCTTCAAGGAGAACGTGTCCGCGGCACAGGAGAGCTACGACGAGACCGGTCACGGCGGAGTCCTGGCCGACCACGGCTTTGGCGATCTCCGCGCGCAGGGCCTCCAGAGAGGCCCGGGCGTCGGCCGGGGCCCCGGTGTTCCCGGCGTTGTCAGTGGTCGGGTCCATCATGGACGGCGTACCTCTCTTTCGAGGGCGTCGAGCTGGTCGGTGAGGGCGATGAGGGCCGCGTCGTCGCCGGGCGGCGGTCCGAAGAGCAGGGCGTGCAGGGCCTGTCCGTCGCCGTGGAGGTGCGCGGACAGGGCGGGGAGCAGGGCCTCGGGCGCGTGCGCCTGGGAGACGGGGACGCCTACGAGGGGGGCGAGACGGGTGCGGGCGGTGGAGCGAAGAGCGGTGGCGGCGCGGTCGCGGGCGCTCGCCTTGCGGTAGAGACGGGCGCGGCCTTCGACGGTTTCGGAGGCGCGTATCGCCACGGGGAGTTTCTCGGGTACGAGGGGGCCGAGCCGACGTGCCCGCCAGAAGGCGGCGAGGGCTGCGGCGATGAAGAGCTGGAGCGTGCCCCAGAGCCAGCCCGAGGGCAGCAGGTCGAACAGGGACTTCTGGTCGCCGGTGTCGGTGGCCGTCGCGTCGGAGAGCGAGGGGAGGTACCAGACCAGATGGGGGCGGGAGCCGAGGAGTTGGAGGGCGAGCGAGGCGTTGCCCTGCTCGTCGAGGCGGTCGTTGAGCAGGATGTCGGGCGCGCCGAGGACGACGGTGTCACCGCCCCCGGAGGCCGCGGGGACGCGCAGCAGGGTGGCCAGGCGCTGGCTGGGGTAGCAGGAGTCGGCGTCGAGGTGGGTGGTGGTGTAGCGGATGCCACCGGTGTCGGCGCTGCCCGCTCGCCGGGCCGCGGTCAGGGTGCAGTGGGGTGCGAGTGTGGACCTGAGGCTGGTGGCGGGGTCGGCGGTGACGCCGGGGGCGAGCCGTTCGACGGACGGGCTGCCGGCGGCGACCAGGACGGTGCGGCCGCCCGACCGGGCTGTCGACGCCCGCAGCTGGGTCTGCTGATGCGGGGTCAGGAGGTCCGGGACGGCGACGAGAAGGGTGGTGTCCCGGCCGGCCGCGGCGCGTGCCTCGGCCAGGGTGGTGACTACACGTGTGTCCACGCCCCGGTCGGCGAGGAGTTCGGCGACGGCACGGCTGCCGGACTGGTCGGCGGAGCGCGGGTCGAGGTCGCCGTGCCTGGTGTCGGAGCGGATGACGGCGATGGCGACGGCCCCGGCGAGGACGAGCACCACGGCGAGGACGATGCCTCGGGTGCGGGTCCACACCTGACGGGTGGTGGGTGCGGTGGAGGTGGTCGGGAGGGTGGCCACGCCGGTGGTCATTCGGCGGCTCCCTGGCGGGTGTTGTGGGCCGTGCTGTGGGTGCTGCCGGCGAGGATCGGCTTGCTGTGTTCCAGGTCGCGGTCGAGGCTGGTGACGTGGTCGTACGACGCCTGGGTAGCCCTGCGGCCGCCGTACGTCACGTCGTCGAACTCCCGGGCGGCGGCGCGCAGTCGGTCGGTGTGGGCGGGCAGGGCGCGGCCGGCTTCGGCGGCGGCCTCGTCGGCGGTGCGGCCGGGGCGGATGTCGAGCAGCGCGCGTTCCTCCAGGGCGCGGACGACGGCGCGCATGCGTTCCTGGAGGGCCTGGTTCCAGTGGCCCTGGGCGGCGTGTGCCTCGGCGGCCGCGCGGTGTTCGGCGGCGCTGCGGGGACGGTCGTCGAACAGGGCGGCGGCGGAGACAGGTTGGCGGCCGGGGGTGCCCAGGCGCCACCACAGGGCGCCCAGGACGGCGATGACGGCCAGGACCACGACGACCAGGCCCAGTGCGCCTCCGGGTGTCGCGGACGCGGCGGCGGCCAGCAGGCGGTCGATCCAGTCCAGGACGGCGTTCAGGGCGCGCTGCAGCAGCCCGGGATCGTGCTCGTGGTACATCCGTTTGGACAGCTCACGCCGTGCCGCCTCCCGCGCGGGGTCGCGTGGGGTGGTCACCGGCGGTTGGTCGCCCGAGCCGGTCAGCGACAGCAGGGCTGTGTCCCGGGCCCGCAGCAGGCCTCGTACGGCCTCGCCGGCAGCGCGCGGCAGGGTTGCGGGCACTGCTGTGAGGACTCCCCCCGTCGGGCTCACCGCATCAGCTCCCGGGGACGGTGCCGGGGGTGCCGGCGCCGTAGTTCTCGACACCGGCGGCGCGGGCCAGTTCGAGGTCGAGGGCCTCGCGGCGGATGCGCTGGTCGATGTAGAGGAGCACGGTGACGCCCGCGTTGATCGGGAAGGTGAGCATGGAGCCGATCACCGAGCCGATGCCGCTGATGAGGAGGAACGTCCAGCCGTAGTTGGTGTTGGTGTTCTCGAGGAAGCCGGTCAGGCCGTTGCCGCTGGTGTAGGCCCCGAGCAGGGTGAAGGGGACCACGGCGAGCGACGAGACGATGTTGGCGATGATCGAGGCGAGGAACTGGATGCCGAAGACCCGCCACCAGGAGCCGCGGACCAGCTTCATGGAGCGGCCCAGCGACTTGGTGATGCCCTGCTTCTCCAGCATGAGTGCGGGCGAGGCCAGGGAGAAGCGGACCATCAGCCACACGGTGACGACGGCACCGGCGAGGATGCCGAGGACCAGCAGGGCGGCGATGGCGCCTCCGGGGCCGCCGGCGATCGCGACGACGATGCCGGGCAGCGCGCCGACGAGCAGGACGCCGACCGCGATGAGTCCGGTCAGGAGGATGAGGCCGAACAGCTTGAGGACCTGCGGGCGGGCGTCGCGCCAGGCCTCACCGATGGTGACGGACTTGCCGAGCACAGCGCGGCTGGTGACGGTCGTCAGCAGGGCTGTCGCGATGATGGTGCCGACCAGGGTGATCAGCACGACGGCGCCCGAGCTGAGCGCGACCTCGCCCGCGGCGCGGCTGATCTCGCTGAGGGAGGCGCTCGGGTCGTTGAGGGCGTCGGTGGTCTCGGTGTCGTTCAGGACCAGGCCCTGGAGCAGGATCACCGCGACCTCGGTGATGACGGCGACCGTCAGCGAGATGCCGAGGACCGTGCGCCAGTAGGTGCGCATGGTGGAGACCGCGCCGTCGAGGATCTCGCCGACGCCGAGCGGGCGGAGCGGGATCACGCCGGGCTTGGCGGCGGGCGGGGGGCCGCCCCAGCCGCCGCCCCAGGCTCCGTATCCCCCGGGCGGGCCGTATCCACCGGGGCCTCCAGGGCCTCCGTGTCCTCCGGGCCCGCCGTATCCGCCGCCGGGGGGCCGGCCGCCCCAGCCGGGGCCGGGGGGTGGTGGCGGCGGTGCCTGGCCTGGTGCCGGGGCGCCGGTGGGCGCGGACCACTGGCCGGGCGGCGGCTGCTCCTTGGACCACTGCGAGCCGGAACCCTGTGGATCCGGTCCCGGCTGATCGGCGGGCTGCTCGGCAGGTTCTGCGGGGACGGGGCGGTCGGCAGGGGCGGACGCGCCGGGTTCCCGCCCGTCGGACGGGGCGGATCCGGGCGAGGCCCAGCCCGGAGTGTCGTTCATCGAAGCTCCTTCACGGTGCCCGTCCGCTGTCGCGGTGGCAGGTTGGCTGCCATCGTGCCATGGGGTGGGTGCCCAGTGACCGGCCGCGGTAGAGGCTGCGCACCTTCAATTGTCCGCCGGATACGGGGCAGACTGACCGCATGGCTGATCAGTACGCGCAAACCGGCGAGGACAAGCGGCCGACGGGAATACCGGTGATCCGGTGGGAGGAGCCGCCCGAGGGTCCTGTGGTGGTCCTTCTCGACCAGACCAGACTGCCGAGTGAGGAGGTCGAGCTGGTGTGCACGGACGCGTCGGCGCTGGTCGAGGCGATCCGTTCGCTGGCGGTGCGCGGGGCGCCGGTGCTCGGGATAGCGGGCGCCTACGGGGTCGCGCTCGCCGCCGCGCGGGGCTTCGACGTGGACGAGGCCGCGGTGGCCCTGTCGGGTGCCCGGCCCACGGCCGTGAACCTGTCCGTCGGGGTGCGCAGGGCCGCGGCGGCGTACCGGTCCGCTCTGGTCAAGGGCGGTGACGGCGGGGCGGCGGCCGCGGCGGCGCTCGATGCGGCGCGGACGCTGCACCGGGAGGATGCCGAGGCCAGCGCCCGGATGGCCCGGCATGGGCTGGCGCTGCTGGACGAGTTGCTGCCCGGCGGAGGGCACCGGATCCTGACCCACTGCAACACGGGTTCGCTGGTGTCGGGAGGGGAGGGCACGGCGTTCGCGGTGGCCCTCCGGGCCCATCGGGCAGGGCGGTTGCGACGGCTCTGGGTGGACGAAACGCGTCCGTTGCTGCAAGGTGCTCGCCTGACGGCATACGAAGCGGCTCGCAGCGGTATGGCGTACACCTTGCTCACCGACAACGCGGCCGGTTCGCTGTTCGCGGCGGGTGAGGTGGACGCGGTGCTGATCGGGGCGGACCGGATCGCGGCCGACGGATCGGTGGCGAACAAGGTGGGGAGCTATCCGCTCGCGGTGCTCGCGCGGTACCACCATGTGCCGTTCATCGTGGTGGCCCCGGTGACGACGGTGGATCCGGCGACACCGGACGGGGCGGCCATCGAGGTCGAACAGCGCCCCGGATATGAGGTGACCGAGGTCACAGCACCACAGGTGCCGGTGGCGGGAGCGGGAGGCGGGATTCCGGTGGCACCCCTGGGAACCCAGGCGTACAACCCGGCGTTCGACGTGACGCCGCCGGAACTGGTGACGGCGATCGTCACCGAGGAAGGCGCCGTTTCGCCCGTGACAGCCGAGGCTCTTGCCGAGCTGTGTGCCAGGTCACGCCAGGTAACGATTAGCTAATGGGATGATGTCGTTTATGAAGGGACGAGTCCTTGTCGTCGACGACGACACCGCACTGGCCGAGATGCTCGGCATCGTGCTGCGTGGTGAAGGTTTTGAGCCGTCTTTCGTAGCCGACGGCGACAAGGCGCTGGCCGCTTTCCGTGAGACCAAGCCCGACCTGGTGCTCCTGGACCTGATGCTGCCCGGTCGGGACGGTATCGAGGTATGCCGTCTGATCAGGGCGGAGTCCGGGGTGCCGATCGTGATGCTCACGGCGAAGAGCGACACCGTCGACGTGGTCGTGGGCCTGGAATCGGGCGCGGACGACTACATCGTGAAGCCGTTCAAGCCGAAGGAGCTGGTGGCCCGGATCCGGGCCAGGCTGCGCAGGTCGGAGGAGCCGGCGCCGGAACAGCTGGCCATAGGTGACCTGGTCATCGATGTGGCCGGGCATTCGGTGAAGCGGGACGGGCAGTCGATCGCGCTGACCCCGCTGGAGTTCGACCTGCTGGTCGCGCTCGCCCGCAAGCCGTGGCAGGTGTTCACGCGTGAGGTGCTCCTTGAGCAGGTCTGGGGCTACCGGCACGCGGCGGACACCCGTCTTGTCAACGTTCACGTCCAGCGGTTGCGCTCCAAGGTCGAGAAGGACCCGGAGCGGCCGGAGATCGTGGTGACCGTCCGTGGTGTCGGATACAAGGCGGGACCCAGCTGACATGTCCGGGGACAGTGCCGCTTCGGCCCCCGGTCGGTCCGGGGACCGTCCGGAGCGGCCTGTCGGCGGGAATCGGCTGGGAAAGCGCTGGCGGCTGCTCTTCGAGGGCGGACTGCTCCAGGGCGGGGTTCAGGGCAGCCCGGTGCTGCGCCTGTTCATGCGCTGGGTGCGGCGGCCGCTGCTGCCGGTCATGCGGCTGTGGCGGCGCAACATCCAGCTCAAGGTCGTCGTCACGACCCTGCTGATGTCGTTGGGCGTCGTACTGCTGCTCGGCTTCGTCGTCATCGGGCAGGTCCGCAACGGCCTGCTGGACGCCAAGGTGAAGGCCTCGCAGAGCCAGGCCACCGGTGGTTTCTCGGTGGCCAAGCAGAAGGCCGACGAGGCCGCGACCGGCGTCAGTGACACCGCCCAGACGGCGGACGGACGGCAGTCGCAGAACCTCACCTCGTGGATGAGCGACCTCGTGGAGTCCCTGTCCAGCGGTGGCCAGGGTGCCTTCGACGTGGTGACGCTGCCCGCGGGCGACAACAACGGCGGCGGCGGTCGCGGACCGCGCGCCTCCGGCCAGGTCGACCCGACGGCCAGTGTTCCCGACGCCCTGCGCACGAGGATCAACGGCAGTATCACCGCCGCGCAGAGCTACACGCGGATCATCTACACGGACGACAAGGAGTCGCAGCCTGCTCTGGTCATCGGCAAGCAGGTCAACGACCCGAACAACGATCCGTACGAGCTGTACTACCTCTTCCCGCTCACCCAGGAGGAGAAGTCCCTCAGCCTGGTGAAGGGCACGCTGGCGACCGCCGGGCTGTTCGTCGTCGTGCTCCTCGGGGCCATCGCCTGGCTCGTGGTGCGCCAGGTCGTGACGCCCGTGCGGATGGCGGCCGGGATCGCCGAGCGGCTGTCCGCGGGGCGGCTTCAGGAGCGGATGAAGGTCACCGGCGAGGACGACATCGCGCGGCTCGGCGAGGCCTTCAACAAGATGGCGCAGAACCTCCAGCTGAAGATCCAGCAGCTGGAGGACCTGTCACGGATGCAGCGCCGGTTCGTCTCCGACGTCTCGCACGAGCTGCGGACGCCGTTGACGACCGTGCGGATGGCCGCGGACGTCATCCACGATGCACGCGAGGACTTCGACCCGGTGACCGCGCGGTCCGCGGAACTGCTCGCCGACCAGCTGGACCGGTTCGAGTCGCTCCTCGCCGACCTGCTGGAGATCAGCCGCTTCGACGCGGGCGCGGCGGCACTGGAGGCCGAGCCGATAGACCTCAGGGAGGTCGTACGGCGGGTGGTCAGCGGGGCCGAGCCGCTCGCGGAGCGCAAGGGCACGCACATACGCGTGGTCGGCGACCTGCAGCCCGTGGTGGCCGAGGCGGACGCCCGGCGGGTGGAGCGGGTGCTGCGCAACCTCGTCGTCAACGCCGTGGAGCACGGCGAGGGCAAGGACGTCGTCGTCAAGCTGGCGGCGGCCGGCGGCGCGGTCGCGGTCGCGGTGCGCGACTACGGTGTCGGGCTCAAGCCCGGCGAGGCGACCCGGGTCTTCAGCCGCTTCTGGCGGGCGGACCCGGCACGCGCGCGTACCACCGGCGGTACCGGCCTGGGACTGTCGATCGCCCTGGAGGACGCGCGGCTGCACGGCGGCTGGCTGCAGGCGTGGGGGGAGCCGGGCGGCGGCTCGCAGTTCCGGCTGACGCTCCCCAGGACGGCGGACGAGCCGCTGCGGGGCTCGCCGATACCCCTGGAACCCAAGGACTCCCGGCGCAACCGGGGTCCCGACGGCGCCGGTCCGCCGGGCGGTGGCGAGGACAAGCGGGCGACGGTACCGGTGCAGCCCGGTGGCCAGGCGTCGCCGCTGGCGCCCATGCAGCAGCGGCTGGCCGCGGTGGCGCCCACGGCCGATCCGACCGCGCTGCCCGGCAACGGCGCGCGCGTGGTGCCCCGGCCGGCCCAGGGCGCACGGCGTCAGGAGGGCCCGCCCGAGACCGGTCAGGCCGGCGGGGCGGACGAGTCGAACAAGCCAGGGGAGGCATTTCGTGGGCGCTGACCGCGAGGGGAGCGCTCGGCGCGGACCGGCGCGCGCGGTGGCGTACGCCGCCTGTGGGGCCGTACTGCTGGGGGGCTGCGCCTCGATGCCGGACAGCGGCGACCTGCGGGACGTCGAGTCCACGCCGCGGCAGGACACACAGGTGCGGGTGTTCGCCATACCGCCGCAGCAGGACGCCTCGGCCACGGAGATCGTGCAGGGTTTCCTGGAGGCCCTGACCAGTGACGATCCGAACTACGACACGGCGCGCAAGTATCTGACCAAGGCCGCCGCGAAGACCTGGCAGCCGGAGTCGCAGACCACCGTGCTGGCGAACGGGCCCAGCATCCAGACGGACTCGCGCCCGGTGAACCGGGAGGGCGACAGCGGCATCACCTACACGTTCCAGGGCAGCCGGGTGGCCACGGTCGACGCGCAGCAGGCGTACGCGCCCGCGGACGGGGCCTACCGCCGGACGGTGCATCTGACCAAGGACGGCAAGAGCGGACAGTGGCGGATCGACTCGCTGCCGCAGGGTGTGGTGATGGGCAAGTCCGACTTCCAGCGCAACTACACGTCCGTCGACAAGTACTACTTCGCTTCGGACACGTCGGCCGAGGAGACCGGGCAGCCGGTGGCGGTCGCCGATCCCGTCTTCGTGCGCAGCAGCGTGGACCCGACGACCCAGCTGGTGCGTTCGCTGCTCAGCGGCCCCACCACCTGGCTCGGCCCGGTGGTCCGGTCGAGTTTCCCGACCGGTACGACGCTGAAGAAGGGCGTGTCGGGGCTGGCCCCGGACGACCAGAACCGGGTCACGGTGCCGCTGAACGTCAAGGCGTCCCGGATCGGCTCGGCCATGTGCAACGAGATGGCGACCCAGCTGCTCTTCACGCTGCGGAACCTGACGCCCACCGTGGAATCGGTCGCCGTGCAGTCCGTCAGCGGTGCCCACATGTGCGACGCCAACGAGGAGCAGGCGGAGACCACCGCCTGGCGGGCCTCGACCAAGCGCCCCGAGTACCTGTACTTCCTTGACGCCAAACACCGGCTGGTGCGGATGGCGACCGGCGGCAGCGGTACCACCGGCGCGGTCGCCGTACCGGGCCCGTTCGGCGCGGGCACCAAGCCGCTGCGGTCGGTCGCGGTCGCCCGCGACGAGCGGACCGCAGCCGGGGTCGGCAGCGACGGCAGGGCGCTGTACGTCACCTCGCTCGCGTCGGACGGTTCGCTGGGCAACGCGGTGCTGACCAGTCACGGTGCGACCGAGGACGACCGGCTGACGGCGCCGAGCTGGGACGCCCGCGGCGATCTGTGGGTGGCCGACCGGAACCCGGCCAAGCCGCAGTTGTACATGCTGGCGCAGGGCGTGGGCCAGCCGCTGGCCGTGCAGATCCCCGAACTGAACGGCCGTGTCGAGGACGTGCGGGTCGCCGCGGACGGGGTGCGGATCGCGCTCGTCGTCGAGAAGGACGGCAAGCAGTCGCTGCTCGTCGGGCGGATCGAACGCACCAAGTCCGATGACCAGCAGGAGGTTTCGGTCCTCGAACTGCGCTCCGCCACCCCCGGCTCCGAGGAGGTCACCGCGATGTCCTGGGCCGGGGACAGCCGGCTCGTGGTGGTCGGGCGCGAGCAGGGCGGCGTGCAGCAGACGCGGTACGTCCAGGTCGACGGCTCCACCCCGGACGGGCCGGCGCCCGCGGCGCTCACGGGCGTCCTGGCGATCGCCGCGTCCGAGGACGACCGGGTGCCCCTGGTGGCCGACTCGCAGGACGACGGGATCGTCCGGCTGCCGTCCGGGGACCAGTGGCAGAAGGTGGTCAAGGACGGGTCGGCGCCGGTCTATCCCGGCTGAGCCCCGAGCCGTGCGTGAGCGGCCGTCCCGGACCGGCACCGAGCCGACGGGACGGCCGTTTCTCGTTTCCGGGTGCGGCACCTGCCTACGACATGGGCTTCTCACCCGTGTGGGTGACGTGCTGTGCGTATGGCGTGGAGTTGTCCACAGGCGGTTGTCCACAGGGGTGGCCGGTCCGGCCGGTCGTTGGCACAGTGGGCACATGCGGGGGTGGTGGCAGGACCTCACCGACCTGGTGCTACCGGCCGAGTGCGGAGGCTGCGGGACGCCTCGTACGGTGCTCTGCGCGGAGTGCCGTGCCGCCCTGAGCGGGGCCGTACCGCGCCGGGTGCGACCGGTGCCGGAGCCGCCGGGGCTGCCGGCGGTGTACGCGGCGGCGCCTTACGCGGACGAGGTACGGGCGGCTCTCCTCGCCCACAAGGAGCGCGGCGCGCTGGCGCTCGCCGGGGTGCTGGGCGCGACGCTCGCGGGAGCGGTGCGGGCCGGCCTCCGCGACGGCAGGATCGTGCGGGTCGTCGGCTCGTGGACCGGTACGGCGGACGGCGCCGCCGGGTCCGGGCCCGTGTTGCTCGTTCCGGTGCCGTCCGCGCCGTGGGCCGTGCGGGCGCGGGGACACGATCCGGTGCGGCGGATCGCC
Organism: Streptomyces fuscichromogenes; assembly: GCF_014645815.1. Taxonomy (GTDB): domain Bacteria; phylum Actinomycetota; class Actinomycetes; order Streptomycetales; family Streptomycetaceae; genus Streptomyces; species Streptomyces fuscichromogenes. Next base: position 12,280 of record NZ_BMML01000028.1, read on the forward strand.
CTCGCGGCGGCCGCGGAGCTGCGGCGTGCCGGGACCCCGGCCCGGGTCGCCCCGGTGCTGCGGCAGCGGCGGGCCGTGGCCGACCAGGCGGGGCTCAACTCCCGGCAGCGGTTCGCGAACATCGCGGGTGCGCTGGAGGTGACGGAGTACGGTGCCGGGCTGCTCGCCGGGGGTCGGGTCGTCCTCGTCGACGACCTCGTCACCACGGGCGCCACCCTCGCGGAGGCGGCACGCGCGGTGCGGGAGGCGGCGGAGGACGCCGGGGCAGGAGAGGGCACGACGGCCGTGTATCGGCGCGCGGCCTGGGCAGGAAGGGAGGAACGGAAGGCCGGACCAGGGGAAGAGCCGGCGAGGTGGAGACGGGAGACACCGGGAATGGCCGAGGTGAACGGCCTGGCGGGGTCGGTCCGTGCGGCTGTGGTCGCGGCCGCACCGGATTCTTTCGAAATGAACCGGAACTGACCGTGAACGTACAACGTTGCAGGTAGTGACAGGGCCAATTCACCTGAATGGAGGTACGCATCAGTAGAGGGTGACGACATCCGTCCGGGCGAGATATGTTCGGTTGTGAGAGGGAAAGCCGCAGGCCATGTCTCTCCTATCCGAATGCCGTGCCGCGGGTTTTCCGCAATCATCGCGGTGCTGGGGTGCAGATCTTGCCCAAGGGGGAGGAGGAGGTGAAGTCGCCGAGTCCGTGGCTCCGGGGTTCACCGGAGCTGGTGCAAAAGGGAGACGCTCCGCAGTGCAGCGGAGTGATCCGGGAACGGAGTTCTGCGTGGACATCGTCGTCAAGGGCCGCAAGACCGAGGTGCCCGAGCGGTTCCGCAAGCACGTGGCCGAGAAGCTGAAGCTGGAGAAGATCCAGAAGCTCGACGGCAAGGTGATCAGCCTCGACGTCGAGGTGTCCAAGGAGCCCAACCCCCGACAGGCCGACCGCTGTGACCGAGTGGAGATCACGCTCCGCTCCCGCGGTCCGGTGATCCGGGCGGAGGCAGCGGCCAGTGACCCGTACGCGGCACTCGACCTGGCGGCGGAGAAGCTGGACGCGCGGCTGCGCAAGCAGCACGACAAGCGGTTCTCGCGCCGTGGCGCACGGCGGATCACGGCCGCCGAGGTCCCCGACCACGTCCCGGGCGCGGCGACGCTCAACGGGAACGGCTATCCCGTCCATGAGGAAGAGCCCGACGGCGTGCCCACCAAGAAGATGGGCTCCCTGGAGGTGAAGGGCGAAGGCCCCCTCATCGTCCGCGAGAAGACCCACGTCGCCTCCCCGATGAGCCTCGACCAGGCCCTCTACGAGATGGAACTGGTCGGACACGACTTCTACCTGTTCGTCGACTCCGAGACCAAGGAGCCGAGTGTCGTCTACCGGCGGCACGCTTACGACTACGGCGTCATCCACCTGAGCACGGACCCGATGGTTGCCCAGGCGCAACCCCCGGCGGCGGGAGGCACGCTGGGCGGCTGACCCGCCCGGCCGGCAGCCGAGCCGGTGCCCCTGGATGCGCCGTGCGCGCCCCCAGGGGCACCGGTGTGCGACCACTTGGCGCCCCGCTCCGTGACCTCGTTTTCGCCCGGGCATGGAATCATGGCCGCAACGGCCCAACCGGTGGGCCGCTGCCTTGGGTTGGCGGATGGCACAGCACCACAGGCCACAGCCTTCAGGGGGAGGAACGATGGCGGACAGTTTCGGACCGATGCAGGACGGTGATGCCGACGGCGGCGTCGTCGGCATGGGCCCGGACGCGGGCGGTGTTCCACGCAAGGAACCGATCAGGGTCCTTGTCGTCGACGACCATGCCCTCTTCCGCCGCGGACTGGAGATCGTGCTCGCCGCCGAGGAGGACATCCAGGTCGTCGGGGAGGCGGGCGACGGCGCGGAGGCCGTCGACAAGGCCGCCGACCTGCTGCCCGACATCGTGCTGATGGACGTCCGGATGCCCAAGCGGGGCGGCATCGAGGCCTGCACCTCCATCAAGGAGGTCGCACCCAGCGCGAAGATCATCATGCTGACGATCAGTGACGAAGAGGCCGACCTCTACGAAGCGATCAAGGCGGGCGCGACCGGATACCTCCTCAAGGAGATCTCCACCGACGAGGTGGCCACCGCAATTCGCGCGGTGGCCGACGGGCAGTCGCAGATCAGCCCGTCCATGGCGTCGAAACTCCTCACCGAGTTCAAGTCGATGATCCAGCGCACCGACGAGCGCCGGCTGGTGCCGGCGCCGCGGCTCACCGACCGGGAACTCGAAGTGCTCAAGCTGGTCGCCACGGGGATGAACAACCGCGATATCGCGAAGGAGTTGTTCATCTCCGAGAACACCGTGAAGAACCATGTGCGCAACATCCTGGAGAAGCTCCAGCTGCACTCCAGGATGGAGGCGGTGGTCTACGCGATGCGGGAGAAGATCCTCGAAATCCGCTGAGGCCGCCGGTCAGCGAAGTGCGATGATCAGGGCGCGGGTCACTTCCTTGAGAAGCGGCTCGCGCAGTTCGGGGGCGTCCACGCGTTCCACGCGCACCGTCATGCAGTCCACCCAGCTCGCCGCCTCGATCAGCGCCTCCGCCACCGCCGGGATCGCCTTCGGGCCGTCCAGTGTGACCTGGCGGGCCACCAGGATGCCGCCTGCCTCGCGCGCCGGGTCCACCCGGCCCACGAGCCGGCCGCCGGCCAGCACGGGCATCGCGTAGTAGCCGTGCACCCGCTTCGGCTTCGGGACGTAGGCCTCCAGACGGTGGGTGAAACCGAAGATCCGTTCCGTGCGCGCCCGGTCCCAGATCAGGGAGTCGAACGGGGAGAGCAGCGTCGTACGGTGCCGGCCGCGCGGGGGCGCGGCCAGGGCCGCCGGGTCCGCCCAGGCGGGCTTCCCCCAGCCCTCGACCTCGACCGGTACCAGACCCGAGTCGGCGATCACGGCGTCGACCTGCTCGCCCTTGAGCCGGTGGTAGTCGGCGATGTCCGCGCGGGTGCCGACGCCCAGCGACTGCCCGGCCAGCCGGACCAGGCGGCGCAGGCACTCGGCGTCGTCCAGCTCGTCGTGGAGCAGCTCGCCCGGGACCGCGCGCTCGGCCAGGTCGTACACCCGCTTCCAGCCGCGCCGCTCGACGCACACCACCTCGCCGTACATCAGCGCCCGCTCCACGGCGACCTTGGTGCCGGACCAGTCCCACCACTCGCTGGTCTTCTTCGCGCCGCCCAACTCCGTCGCGGTCAGCGGGCCTTCGTCGCGCAGCTGCTTGATGACCTGGTCGTAGGCGCCCTCGGGGAGATCGTGGCTCCAGTGCGGGCGGTCGCGGTAGGCGCGGCGGCGGAAGGCGAAGTGCGGCCACTCCTCGATGGGGAGGATGCAGGCCGCGTGCGACCAGTACTCGAAGGCGTGCGCGTCCTGCCAGTAGGCGGCCTCGACCGTCCGGCGGCCGACGCGGCCGAGACGGGCGTACGGAATGAGCTCGTGGGAGCGGGCGAGGACCGAGATGGTGTCGAGCTGGACCGCGCCGAGGTGGCGGAGCACGCCCCGGACGCCGGAGCGGCGGTCGGGGGCGCCGAGGAAGCCCTGTGCCTTCAGCGCGATACGACGGGCTTCGTCCGCCGAGAGGGTGGCGGCGGGGCGCGGGAGGGTCGTCATGGACCGGACGATAGAGGGTGGCACTGACAGTCCGGCGCGAGCTGCGGTTTCAGCCCTGCGACGGGGCCGGCAGGTAGGGCGCCGCCGACGGCAGGCCCAGGTCCGACGGAAGCAGGGAGCCCACCCAGCAGTCGCGTCGTACGCCCTTGTTGTTGAGGGAGGAGCGCAGGGTGCCCTCGACGGTGAAGCCGGCGCGTTCCGCGACCGCGCGGGAGGCGTGGTTGCCGACCTCGGCACGCCACTCGACCCGGTCGATCGCCATCCGCGTGAACGCCCAGCGGGCGGCCGCCAGGGTGGCCTCGGCGGCGTAACCGTGGCCGCGGTGCTCCTTGGCGGTCCAGAAGCCCACCTCGGCCGCCCCCAGGGAGCGCATGGTCAGGGCGAGCATCCCGGCCAGCTCCCCGGTCGGCAGGAAGACGCCGAAGGTGAACATCGAACCCTCGGACCAGCCGTCCGGGACCATCTGCTCCGTGAAGCTGCGGGCGTGCTCGGCGAGGTACGGCGAAGGGATCGTCGTCCAGCGCTGGATGTCGGGATCCTGGACGGCCGCGTACACCGCGTCGGTGTCCTGCGGGCCGACCGCGCGCAGCAGCAGACGAGGAGTGGTGAGCGTGACGGGTTCCATCGGCCGATTCTGCTCGCCGTGGCGGCCGGTACGCCATCGGTTTCGCCGTCCGTGACCGCGTGATCACATTTCGCGCATTTCCTCGTCCCGGCGCGGCACTATCCGCGGGCCCCGGCCGTTGTCCCCCATGAAGCGGCAAATCCCAGCGACACCACCCGGCACCACCCCTCAATCCCCTGCAACAGTGACACGAGGCGGGCTCACAGGGCCCGCAGGAAAGTGACGGACGGCCGTTGGGCCGCCCAGGCCTCCCGACGTGGCCGGGTCCTCGCATACGATGGCCGTTGCTCAGTACGTCAAATGGAAACCGACCCTCCCAGGCCCGACCGGCAAGGAGACAAACCCCCGTGTCCGTCCTCTCGAAGATCATGCGTGCAGGCGAAGGCAAGATCCTGCGCAAGCTGCACCGCATCGCGGACCAGGTCAACTCCATCGAAGAGGACTTCGTCGACCTCTCCGACGCCGAGCTGCGGGCCCTCACCGATGAGTACAAGCAGCGCTACGCCGACGGCGAGAGCCTCGACGACCTGCTCCCCGAGGCCTTCGCCACCGTTCGCGAGGCCGCCAAGCGCGCCCTCGGCCAGCGTCACTACGACGTGCAGATCATGGGCGGCGCGGCTCTCCACCTCGGCTACGTGGCGGAGATGAAGACCGGTGAGGGCAAGACCCTCGTCGGCACCCTGCCCGCGTACCTCAACGCGCTGTCGGGCAAGGGCGTCCACCTCATCACGGTCAACGACTACCTGGCCGAGCGCGACTCCGAGATGATGGGCCGTGTCCACAAGTTCCTGGGCCTGAGCGTCGGCTGCATCCTCGCCAACATGACGCCGGCCCAGCGCCGCGAGCAGTACGCGTGCGACATCACGTACGGCACGAACAACGAGTTCGGCTTCGACTACCTGCGCGACAACATGGCGTGGGCCCAGGACGAGCTCGTCCAGCGCGGCCACAACTTCGCCATCGTGGACGAGGTCGACTCCATCCTGGTCGACGAGGCCCGTACGCCGCTGATCATCTCCGGCCCGGCCGACCAGGCCACCAAGTGGTACGGCGACTTCGCCAAGCTGGTGCTGCGCCTGAAGAAGGGCGAGGCCGGCAACCCGCTCAAGGGCATCGAGGAGACCGGCGACTACGAGGTCGACGAGAAGAAGCGCACGGTCGCGATCCACGAGTCCGGTGTCTCCAAGGTCGAGGACTGGCTGGGCATCGACAACCTCTACGAGTCGGTGAACACCCCTCTGGTGGGCTACCTGAACAACGCCATCAAGGCGAAGGAGCTCTTCAAGAAGGACAAGGACTACGTCGTCATGGACGGCGAAGTCATGATCGTCGACGAGCACACCGGCCGTATCCTCGCCGGCCGCCGCTACAACGAGGGCATGCACCAGGCGATCGAGGCGAAGGAAGGGGTGGACATCAAGGACGAGAACCAGACCCTCGCCACGATCACCCTCCAGAACTTCTTCCGCCTCTACAAGCGCCACGACCACAACGACAAGGAACAGCCGGGCCTGTCCGGCATGACCGGTACGGCCATGACCGAGGCCGCCGAGTTCCACCAGATCTACAAGCTCGGCGTGGTCCCGATCCCGACGAACCGGCCGATGATCCGCAAGGACCAGTCGGACCTGATCTACCGCACCGAGGTCGCCAAGTTCGAGGCGGTCGTCGACGACATCGCGGAGAAGCACGAGAAGGGCCAGCCGATCCTGGTCGGCACGACCTCCGTCGAGAAGTCGGAGTACCTCTCGCAGCAGCTCTCCAAGCGCGGTATCCAGCACGAGGTGCTCAACGCCAAGCACCACGAGCGCGAGGCGACGATCGTCGCGCAGGCCGGCCGGCGGGGCGCCGTCACGGTGGCCACCAACATGGCCGGCCGTGGTACCGACATCAAGCTCGGCGGCAACCCCGAGGACCTCGCCGAGGCGGAGCTGCGCCAGCGCGGCCTCGACCCCGAGGAGCACATCGAGGAGTGGGCGCAGGCGCTGCCCGCCGCCCTGGAGAAGGCCGCGCAGGCGGTCAAGGCCGAGTTCGAGGAGGTCAAGGACCTCGGCGGCCTCTACGTCCTCGGTACCGAGCGGCACGAGTCGCGCCGGATCGACAACCAGCTGCGCGGTCGTTCCGGCCGTCAGGGCGACCCCGGCGAGTCCCGCTTCTACCTCTCCCTCGGCGACGACCTGATGCGCCTGTTCAAGGCCCAGATGGTCGAGCGCGTGATGTCCATGGCGAACGTGCCGGACGACGTGCCGATCGAGAACAAGATGGTCACCCGCGCGATCGCGTCCGCGCAGTCGCAGGTCGAGCAGCAGAACTTCGAGACGCGTAAGAACGTCCTGAAGTACGACGAGGTGCTCAACCGGCAGCGTGAGGTCATCTACGGCGAGCGCCGCCGCGTCCTGGAGGGCGAGGACCTCCAGGAGCAGATCCAGCACTTCACGAACGACACGATCGACGCGTACGTCGGTGCGGAGACCGCCGAGGGCTTCCCGGAGGACTGGGACCTCGACCGCCTGTGGGGCGCCTTCAAGCAGCTCTACCCGGTGAAGGTCACCGTCGACGAGCTGGAGGAGGCGGCCGGTGACCGCGCCGGCCTGACCGCCGAGTACATCTCCGAGTCCATCAAGGACGACGTCCACGAGCAGTACGAGTCGCGCGAGGCGCAGCTCGGCTCGGAGATCATGCGGGAGCTGGAGCGCCGGGTCGTGCTGTCGGTCCTGGACCGCAAGTGGCGCGAGCACCTGTACGAGATGGACTACCTCCAGGAGGGCATCGGCCTGCGCGCGATGGCCCAGAAGGACCCGCTGGTCGAGTACCAGCGCGAGGGCTTCGACATGTTCACCGCGATGATGGACGGCATCAAGGAGGAGTCCGTCGGCTACCTGTTCAACCTGGAGGTCCAGGTCGAGCAGCAGGTCGAGGAGGTCCCGGTCGAGGACGCCGACGAGGTCACGGACGGCGTCCAGGACGCGGTGCCGGCCCAGGCGGGCTCCCGTCCCGAGATCCGTGCCAAGGGCCTGGAGGCGCCGCAGCGGCGGGGCATGCACTTCTCCGCGGCCACCGTGGACGGCGAGGGCGGCATCGTCGAGGGCGAATTCGACTACGACGACGATGAGCCGGCCCGCTCCGAGGCCGACGGCCTGACCCGCGCCGAGCGCCGCAAGCAGGCGAAGAGCCGCCGCGGCCGCCGGAAGTAACCCCGGCAGCAGAGAGCGTCGCGCAAGGGTCGGCCCCCTGGAGAAGGGGGCCGGCCCTTCGGCTTGGGCGATTCCCGGGACGGCGGCCCGGCACGGCTCGGACGGGCGCCCGTACGGCCACGACGGGCGCCTGTACGCACCGGCCGGAGCCCATGCGGCGGGACTGCGGCCAGGACCGGGCGGCTCGGCCCCGTGGCCGTATCCCGGCCGTATCCCGGCCCGTCAGCCGCCGTCAGCCGCCGTCAGCCGCCGTCGGTCGCCGTCAGCGGCGGTCAGCGGCGGTCAGCGGCGGTCAGTCGTCGTGTGGGGCGCGTGGGCCGCCCATCTCCACGGCCGTGCAGCGCCAGCGCAGGTCCGCGCCCTGTTCCAGGCGGAAGGCCATCGCACGCAGCCGGTCGCCCGCGGCGATGCGCGCGAAGACCTCCAGGGCACCGGCGCGTGGGACGAAGTAGCCGATGTCGCGGACGACGGGGTCGTTGCCGTGGGTGCGCAGGGGGCCGCGTTCGGCGAGCCGGGCCAGGTCGTCGTAGGCGCGCCCGGCGGTGTGGCGGAGCATCCAGTGGACGGGGCGGCGGCCGCTCAGGACGGCCAGCAGACGCTCCGCGAAGAGGTCGGTGGGGCGCGGGCCCGGCGGAGCCGCCGGAGGCGTGAGCGGCCTGCGGGAGGAGGGGGCGCCGGGGCGGCGGGAGTCGCGGCGGCCGGGCGGCCGGGTACCCGGGCGGAGGTGGGCGGTCCGGGTCATGACCTTGTTCATGGGGGGTCACCGTTCGGCGGGCCCGGCGGATACCGGGCGGTAACTTTCGGTCACGGATCTTGTACGGGGCCGGGGCGGCGACAGCAAGGCGGCGATGGTCCATGCCGGGGGTCCCGGAATGTTCACCTATCCGAGTGATCGAGGGTGCGGGGAACCCGCTGGGCGGGCGGCGGCACCGGGTGAATCGCGGGGCGTGGGGTGGACGCTCCCGACATCACCGCCCGGGACTCGAAAGGGGACGCCCGCACGTATCCTGAAGGCCCTCCGGGAGGCGCCAGAACCTGCCGGGGACGCCGAGTCGAAGAGTCCGGAAGAGAGCGGCCAGCCATGCGCGTCTACGTCCCCCTGACCCTCCCCGGGCTTGCCGAGGCGCACAAGACGGGCGAACTGGGGACCGGTCCCTTCGTCGCCTACGCCGTCACGCCCGCGCTGCGCGAGTGGTACCTCTCCGACGACATGGAGGAACTGGAGTACGCCGCGCTCAACCGGGCCGCGCTGGCCTCCCTGCGGCTGCTGGCCGCGGACCCGGACGCGATGCGGCGCCGGGTCGTGGTCGCCGTGGACGTCCCCGACGGCGCGGCGGCGGCCGACCCGGACCGCGGGCTGGACCCGGCGGCGCTCGGCGAGGTCCGGGTGACCGGGACGGTGGCGCTGGCCAAGGCGGCCTCGGTGCACGTCGACTCCGACGACGCGGACGAGGACGTGACGGCGGCGGCCGACGCGCTGGAGGCGGCGGACGGCGGGGACGACGACGCGCAGTTCGTCGTGGACGGGGCCGAGGACCACGAACTGCTCTGGTACGCCACGCAGGAGATCCCGAACCTGGTGGTCTTCGGCGGCTGAGCGGGGCCGACGGGGGCCGACGGGGCCCGGCTGGAGCCCGCCGGACGGCTGTGGCCTGCGGTGATGTGCCGGTGGTCTTGATTGTCAGTGGTGGCGGGTAGCGTTTTTGGCATGGGGAAGCACGAAAGCGCACACATTGTCTGGGACTGGAACGGGACGCTGTTCCACGACAACGACGCGATCATCGGGGCGACGAACGCGGCCTCGGCCGAGCTGGGCCTGGCGCCGATCACACTGGAGCAGTACCGGGCGCTGTACTGCGTGCCGGTGCCGAGGTTCTACGAGCGGCTGATGGGGCGGCTTCCGACGGAGGCCGAGTGGGAGGTCATGGACGAGATCTTCCACCGCTACTACGCCGAGCACCGGGGCCGGTGCGGGCTGACCGACGGGGCGGCGGAGCTGCTGGCCGGGTGGCGTTCGGCGGGGCGCAGCCAGTCGCTGCTGAGCATGTACGTGCATGACGAACTGGTTCCGCTGGTGCGGGGGTTCGGAATCGAGCCGCACTTCGTACGGGTGGAGGGACGGACCGGGCCGTCCGGGGGCAGCAAGGCCGAGCACATGGTGCGGCACCTGCGGCAGCTGGCGGATGTGGAGCCCGGCCGGACCGTGGTGATCGGGGACGCGGCGGACGACGCGGTGGCGGCGCGGGCGGTGGGGGCGAGAGCGGTGCTGTACACCGGGGGGTCGCACGGCAGAGCCAGTCTGGAGGAGGTCGGGGTGCCGGTCGTGGACTCCCTGGCGGAGGCGGTCGAGGAGGCGGAGCGACTGGTGGCGTGAGCCGGTGCCGGTGGGCCGGGGCCGGGGGTGGGGCGCTTGCCGGGTGCCGCTGCGCCCACCCGTGCCGCCCTGCGGCACGCCTGCCCGCAGCTGAGTGGCGTGCCCCGCATGTCAGCCGGGCCGGCGCGGCGTCTCTGTGCAGAACGTCAAAGTTCCACCCCCGCTTTTGTACACATACGGCTCATGACGACCCCCCGGTGGAGAGCGATAGCCTGGTGGCGTGATCAGCGCGATAGTTCGCGGGGGCATCGGTGCCCCTGCCCTGCGCCCGGTTTGCACGGAGCACCTCCGTGACCGGGCGGCGGTCGCTGGTCTTCCCGGGCGGAGGGCGCCGAAAGCGGCCCTGGCGGGTTCGCTGCCGAGAGCAGCGTCACACCTGCCGAGCAGCTCAAAGATGGCTCAATACCCCCCGCTCGTCTCCCCATGCGGCATAGCGTCGGAGCAGACCGGAGAACCCGGCCGTGGCGTCGAGCCGCAGTGGGAAGAGCCCGTACTTCCTTCTACGTCACGCAATGGCGCGCGACAGGAGCCAGAGGACCATGCAGACCAAGCTGGACGAAGCCAAGGCCGAGCTGCTCGATCGGGCCGCCCGGGTAGCTGAGAACAGCCCGGCCGGGGGGCACCTACCGACTGGGACGACGGGAACGGCGGATCAGGAGTCCGTCTTCGCGTTCCTCCAGCGCTACTACCTGCACACCGCACCGGAGGACCTCGCCGACCGCGACCCGGTCGACGTCTTCGGCGCCGCCGTCTCGCACTACCGTCTCGCCGAGAACCGCCCGCAGGGCACCGCGAACGTCCGGGTCCACACCCCGACCGTCGAGGAGAACGGGTGGACGTGCAGCCACACCGTGGTGGAGGTCGTCACCGACGACATGCCCTTCCTCGTGGACTCGGTCACCAATGAGCTGACCCGGCAGGGACGCGGCATCCACGTCGTCATCCACCCCCAGTTCGTGGTCCGCCGCGACCTCACCGGCAAGATGATCGAGGTGCTGCCCACCCCGCCGGCCGACGAGGAACTGCCCCACGACACGCACATCGAGTCCTGGATCCACGTCGAGATCGACCGCGAGACCGACCGCGCCGACCTCAAGCAGATCACCGCCGACCTGCTGCGCGTGCTCTCCGACGTCCGCGAGGCCGTCGAGGACTGGGAGAAGATGCGCGAGGGCGCCGTCCGCGTCGCCGAGCAGCTCGGCGAGGAACCGGTCCCCGCCGACCTGCCGCGCCCCGAGGTCGAGGAGGCCCGCGAGCTGCTGCGCTGGCTGGCCGCCGACCACTTCACCTTCCTCGGCTTCCGCGAGTACCAGCTGCGCGACGACGACTCGCTGGCCGCCGTGCCCGGCACCGGCCTCGGCATCCTGCGCTCCGACCCGCAGCACGCCGGCGACGAGGGCCACCCGGTCAGCCCCTCCTTCGAGCGGCTCCCGGCCGACGCGCGCGCCAAGGCCCGTGAGCACAAGCTCCTGGTCCTGACCAAGGCGAACAGCCGGGCGACCGTGCACCGGCCGTCGTACCTGGACTACGTCGGCGTCAAGAAGTTCGACGCGGACGGCAACGTGGTGGGTGAGCGGCGCTTCCTGGGCCTGTTCTCGTCCGCCGCCTACACCGAGTCGGTGCGCCGGGTGCCGGTCATCCGGCGCAAGGTCGACGCCGTGCTGGAGCGGGCGGGCTTCTCGCCCAACAGCCACGACGGCCGTGACCTGATGCAGATCATGGAGACCTACCCGCGCGACGACATGTTCCAGACCCCGGTCCCGGAGCTGGAGTCCATCGTCACGAGCGTGCTGTACCTCCAGGAGCGCCGCCGGCTGCGGCTGTACCTGCGCCAGGACGAGTACGGCCGCTACTACTCGGCCCTCGTCTACCTTCCGCGCGACCGCTACACCACCGGTGTCCGGCTGCGGATCATCGACATCCTGAAGGAGGAGCTCGGCGGCACCAGCGTCGACTTCACGGCCTGGAACACCGAGTCGATCCTCTCCCGGCTGCACTTCGTGGTCCGGGTCCCGCAGGGCACCGAGCTGCCCGAGCTGTCCGACGCCGACAAGGACCGTATCGAGGCCCGTCTGGTCGAGGCGGCCCGCTCCTGGGCCGACGGCTTCGCCGAGGCGCTCAACGCCGAGTGCGGCGAGGAGCGGGCGGCCGAGCTGCTGCGCCGCTACACGAACTCCTTCCCCGAGGGCTACAAGGCCGACCACACCCCGCGCGCGGCGGTCGCCGACCTGGTCCACCTGGAGCGGCTCACCGAGGAGGCGGGCAACGACTTCGCGCTCAGCCTCTACGAGCCGGTGGGCGCCGCCCCGGGCGAGCGCCGGTTCAAGATCTACCGCAAGGGCGCGGCGATCTCCCTGTCGGCGGTGCTGCCGGTGCTGAACCGGCTGGGCGTCGAGGTGATCGACGAGCGGCCGTACGAACTGCGCTGCGCGGACCGGACGACCGCGTGGATCTACGACTTCGGGCTGCGGATGCCGAAGGTGTCCGGCGGCAGCAACGGCGACTACCTGGGCGACGACGGCCGGGAGCGTTTCCAGGACGCCTTCGCGGCCACCTGGACCGGCCTGGCGGAGAACGACGGCTTCAACGCGCTGGTGCTGAGCGCCGGGCTGAGCTGGCGCCAGGCGATGGTGCTGCGGGCGTACGCGAAGTACCTGCGGCAGGCCGCTTCCACGTTCTCCCAGGACTACATGGAGACGACGCTCCGCAACAACGTCCACACCACCCGGCTGCTCGTCTCCCTGTTCGAGGCGCGGATGTCACCGGACCGCCAGAAGGCCGGCCTGGAGATCACCGACGCCCTGCTGGAGGAGCTGGACGCGGCGCTGGACCAGGTGGCGAGCCTCGACGAGGACCGCATCCTGCGCTCCTTCCTGACCGTCATCAAGGCGACGCTGCGCACCAACTTCTTCCAGGAGACGGTCGACGGCGCCCCGCACGCCTACGTCTCCATGAAGTTCGACCCGCAGGCCATCCCCGACCTCCCGGCGCCCCGCCCGGCGTTCGAGATCTGGGTGTACTCGCCGCGGGTCGAGGGTGTGCACCTGCGCTTCGGGAAGGTCGCGCGAGGCGGTCTGCGCTGGTCCGACCGGCGAGAGGACTTCCGCACCGAGATCCTCGGCCTGGTCAAGGCACAGATGGTGAAGAACACCGTCATCGTGCCGGTCGGCGCCAAGGGCGGCTTCGTGGCCAAGCAGCTGCCGGACCCGGCGAAGGACCGGGACGCGTGGCTGGCCGAGGGCATCGCCAGCTACAAGACGTTCATCTCGGCGCTGCTCGACATCACCGACAACATGGTGGCCGGCGATGTCGTGCCCCCGCAGGACGTGGTCCGGCACGACGAGGACGACACCTACCTGGTGGTCGCGGCCGACAAGGGCACGGCGACGTTCTCCGACATCGCCAACGAGGTCGCGGGCAGCTACAACTTCTGGCTCGGCGACGCCTTCGCCTCCGGCGGCAGCGCCGGCTACGACCACAAGGGCATGGGCATCACCGCGCGCGGCGCCTGGGAGTCCGTGAAGCGGCACTTCCGGGAGCTGGGCACCGACACCCAGACCGAGGACTTCACGGTCGTCGGCATCGGTGACATGTCCGGTGACGTGTTCGGCAACGGCATGCTGCTGTCCGAGCACATCCGCCTGGTCGCCGCCTTCGACCACCGGCACATCTTCATCGACCCGAACCCGGACGCGGCCACCTCCTTCGCCGAGCGCCGCCGCCTGTTCGACCTGCCCCGCTCCAGCTGGGGCGACTACGACACCGACCTGCTCTCGGCGGGCGGCGGGATCTTCCCGCGCAGCGCCAAGGCCATCCCGGTCAACGGCCACATCCGCGAGGCGCTCGGCATCGAGGAGAAGGTCGCCAAGCTGACCCCGGCCGACCTGATGAAGGCGATCCTGGCGGCGCCGGTCGACCTGCTCTGGAACGGCGGCATCGGCACCTACGTCAAGGCGTCGACCGAGTCCAACGCGGACGTCGGCGACAAGGCCAACGACGCCATCCGCGTCGACGGCGCCGACCTGCGTGTCAAGGTCGTCGGCGAGGGCGGCAACCTGGGCCTGACCCAGCTCGGCCGGATCGAGTTCGCCCGCCAGGGCGGAAAGATCAACACCGATGCCATCGACAACAGCGCCGGCGTGGACACCTCCGACCACGAGGTGAACATCAAGATCCTGCTCAACGGTGTGGTCGCGGACGGCGACATGACGGTCAAGCAGCGCAACAAGCTGCTCGCCGAGATGACCGACGAGGTCGGCGCCCTGGTGCTGCGCAACAACTACGCGCAGAACGTGGCGATCGCCAACGCCCTCGCCCAGTCCGGGGACATGCTCCACGCCCAGCAGCGCTTCCTGCGCCACCTGGTCAGGGAAGGCCATCTCGACCGGGCCCTGGAGTTCCTGCCCACCGACCGCCAGATCCGCGAGCGCATCGGCACCGGCCAGGGCCTGACCGGCCCGGAGACGGCCGTCCTGCTGGCGTACACGAAGATCACGGTCGCCGACGAGCTGCTGGCCACCACACTGCCGGACGACCCGTACCTGAGCAGCCTGCTGCACGCCTACTTCCCGACGGCCCTGCGCGAGCGGTTCGCCGCCGCGCTCGCCACCCACCCGCTGCGCCGCGAGATCACCACCACGGTCCTGGTCAACGACACCGTCAACACCGGTGGCACGACCTACCTGCACCGGCTGCGCGAGGAGACCGGGGCGTCCCTGGAGGAGATCGTCCGGGCGCAGACCGCGGCCCGCGCGATCTTCCGCTCGGCCCCGGTGTGGGACGCGGTCGAGGAGCTGGACAACACGGTCGACGCGGCCGTCCAGACCCGGATCCGGCTGCACTCCCGCCGCCTGGTGGAGCGTGGCACCCGCTGGCTGCTCAACAACCGGCCGCAGCCGCTCCAACTGCTGGAGACCGTCGACTTCTTCTCCGAGCGGGTCGAACAGGTCTGGCAGCAGCTGCCGAAGCTGCTGCGCGGCGCGGACCTGGAGTGGTACCAGCACGTGTACGACGAGCTGTCGGGCGCCGGTGTGCCCGACGAGGTCGCCACCCGCGTGGCCGGCTTCTCCTCGGCCTTCCCGGCGCTGGACATCGTCTCGGTGGCCGACCGCACGGGCAAGGAGCCGCTGGACGTCGCCGAGGTCTACTACGACCTCGCCGACCGGCTCGGCGTCACCCAGCTGATGGACCGCATCATCGAGCTCCCGCGCGCCGACCGCTGGCAGTCGATGGCCCGCGCCTCCATCCGCGAGGACCTGTACGCGGCCCACGCGATGCTCACCGCCGACGTGCTCGCCGCGGGCAACGGCACGTCGACCCCCGAGCAGCGTTACGAGGCCTGGGAGCAGAACAACTCCGCGATCCTGGGCCGGGCCCGGACCACCCTGGAGGAGATCCGCAGCTCGGACTCCTTCGACCTGGCCAACCTCTCGGTGGCCATGCGGACGATGCGGACGCTGCTGCGCACGCACGCGTAGCGGTACGAGAGAGCAGTACGAGTCAGTCGTACGACATGAAAGGCGCCCCGGGCCGGTGAAGGTCCGGGGCGCCTTTCTTTCCTTTCCTCCCTGCCGGTGCCTGTTCTTGCCGATATCCAGGGAGAAATGGACGGTGAATTTACCGTTTCCTGCTAATCGGGACACCTCGGATAAGGTCTGCCGTGTGACAGTGCAACTCACGGTGGGGCGGCCGGTCCCGCGGGTCGTCCTCGAAGTCGTGAAATTCGGGGTCGTCGGCGGCAGCGGTGTCCTCGTCAATTTCCTGGCCTTCAACCTGCTGCTGCACGGCCCGCGTTGGCCGGCCATGACGGCGACGGTGGCGGCCAGCTGCATGGCGATGGCGACCAATTACGTGGGCTTCCGTTTTTTCGCCTATCGCGACCGGGCCTCGCGCACACGACAGCAGATCGCACTTTTCTTCGTGTTCAGCGGTGTGGGCGTCGTACTGGAAAGCGGTCTGTTCTATGCCGGTTATCACGGTCTCGGTCTCGCGGGGCCGCTGGAATCCAACGTGGTGAAGGCGCTGTCGATCGTGCTCGCCTCCGCCTTCCGCTTCCTCGTCTACCGGACGTGGGTCTTCCAGACGGACGCGAGCCGCGCCGTGTAGCAACGGCGCGGCTCGCGGTCGTGGGTCTGCCGGGTCTGCGAGGTCTGCTCGCTCCGCCTCAGGAGGGCTGGGCGGCGGCCTTCGGCTTCGGCTTCGGAGCGGTCTTCGGCTTGTCGGACTTGTCGCCGGTGAAGGCCTCGTACTCCGCGAGGACGTCCTCGGTCGGCCCGTCCATGCGCAGCACACCCCGCTCCAGCCACAGCACCCGCTCGCAGGTGTCGCGGATGGACTTGTTGTTGTGGCTGACCAGGAACACCGTGCCCGCGTGCTGGCGCAGCTCGCGGATGCGCTCCTCGGACCGCATGCGGAAGGACGCGTCACCGGTGGCCAGGGCCTCGTCGATGAGCAGGACGTCGTGGTCCTTGGCGGCGGCGATGGAGAACCGGAGCCGGGCGCCCATGCCGGAGGAGTAGGTGCGCATCGGGAGGGTGATGAAGTCGCCCTTCTCGTTGATACCGGAGAAGTCGACGATGTCCTGGTAGCGCTCCTTGACCTCCTCCCGGGACATGCCCATGGCGAGGCCGCCGAGGTAGACGTTCTTCTCGCCGGTCAGGTCGCCCATCAGGGCCGCGTTGACGCCGAGGAGGGAGGGCTGGCCGTCGGTGTAGATCGCGCCGTGCTCCACCGGGAGCAGGCCGGCGACCGCCTTGAGCAGGGTCGACTTGCCGGAGCCGTTGGTGCCGATGAGACCGATCGCCTCGCCCTTGTAGGCGACGAAGGAGACGTTCTTGACCGCGTGCACCGTGCGGGTGCCCGCCGCCTTCTCGGCGTTCTTGCGGCGCAGGATCCGGTTGAGGGCGGCGGTGGCGGAGCCGCGTCCGGCGCCGGTGCCGTTGACCCGGTAGACGATGTCGACGCTGTCGGCGACGACGGTGGGGATGGGGGTGTCGCTCACGTTCTCAGCCACGGCCGTACGTCTCCTCAGCCTTCCAGAAGTAGATGAAGCCGCCGACACCGAAGAGCACGGCCCAGCCGGTCGCGAGGATCCACACGTGCGGGGGCAGCTGGCTGGAGTGGAAGCTGTCGATCAGCGCGTAGCGCATCAGGTCGATGTAGACGGCGGCCGGGTTGCCCTTGAGCACCGGGTTCACCCAGGTCGGCAGACCGTGGTGGTTCTTGGTCAGCTTGTCGATGTTCCACATGACGCCGGAGATGTACATCCAGGTACGCAGCACGAACGGCATCAGCTGGGCGATGTCCGGGGTCTTGGCACCCCACCGGGCCATGATCATCGCAATGCCGGCGTTGAAGCTGAACTGCAGGATCAGCGCCGGGATCGCCAGCAGCCAGGAGGCGGCCACCGGAACGCCGAAGCAGAGCAGGATGACGACCAGGGCGGCCATCGAGAACAGCAGCTGCTGGAGCTGCTGGAGGCAGAAGGAGATCGGCAGCGCGGCGCGCGGGAAGTGCAGGGCGCGGACGAGGCCGAGGTTGCCGGAGATCGCGCGGGTGCCGACCATGATCGAGCTCTGCGTGAACGTCCAGATGAACACGCCCGTGACCAGGAACGGGATGTAGTCCGGCACGCCACGCTTGGTGCCGAGCAGCACACCGAAGATGAAGTAGTAGACGGCCGCGTTCAGCAGCGGGGTCATGACCTGCCAGACCTGGCCGAGCTTCGCCTGCGCGTACTGCGCGGTGAGCTTGGCGGTGGCGAACGCGACGATGAAGTGCCGCCGCGCCCACAGCTGGCGGATGTACGCCGGCAGAGAGGGACGGGCACCGCTGACCGAGAGTCCGTACCGGGCGGCGAGCGCCGCGAGGTCGTCCTCGGCCGTGACCGGGGCCGGGGGCGGTGTGTGGAGAACCTGGGTCACATCCGCTGCTTTCACTCGGGGGGTGGGGATGCTGCGGCGTCCGGCTGGCGCCGGGCCCGTCATCCGAAGTTTCCTTACGCTTCTCTTCACGTTTTCTTACGTCGGGACGGGACCGTATCGTCGCAACGGGAGCGTAGGCCGATTCGGCGTCGGAACGCAACCGTTTCGTCGTCACGGTTGCCTGTGTGCCGTAACGCGTTCGAGGTCGGGGCGCGACCGATTCGTTGCTGTGCGGTGCGGACACGTGTTCGGTACGGCGGTGAGCTGGGGTGTGTTCAGCGGGTCCGTGCTGCGGCGTTCGGGTGGACGCGGCGTGTCGGAACGTCGTCGGAACGCAACCGTTTCGTCGTTACGCCCCTATGCTGGAGGCATGACGACGAACGCCGAGGAGTCCCAGACGCGTCCGCGCCGACGAGCCCCCGCCGGGGCGGCCGTCCTCCGAGAGGACGTGACCGAGGCCATCCGAGCCGCCGTCTTCGAGGAGCTCGCGGCGGTCGGGTATGCCCGGATGTCCATCGAGGGCATCGCACGCCGGGCCGGTGTCGGCAAGACCGCGGTCTACCGCCGCTGGCGCTCCAAGCTGCACCTGGTCCTCGACGTCGTCTCGGCCCTCGCCGTGCTGGGCCTGCCGGTGCCCGACACCGGCTCCCTGGAGGGCGACCTGCGACTGCTGTACGAGGTCACCTCCCGCGCGCTGCGCCATCCGGTCGCCTCGCAGATCATCCCGGACCTCCAGGCCGAGGCGGCCCGCAACCCCGATATCGCCGAGGCCATGCAGAAGACGCTGCGCGAGGGCCAGGAGGGTGTCGCCAGCAAGATCATCGAGGCGGCGCAGCGGCGCGGTGAACTCGCCGAGAGCATCGACGACGACCTGGCCATGGACCTGATCTCCGGCCCGCTGTACTGGCGCTCGGTGGTGATCCGCACCCCGAAGCTGCCCAAGGGCTACCTGGCGGCGCTGGCCCACGGGACGACGGAGGCGCTCAAGGCGCTGTGAGCCGGGGGCCGTCCGGCGGTTCGAGCCGCGGCACGGCGGCGGTGGCCGACGGCCGGGGTGCGCGGGGTCCCGGGAGGACTGTGCGGCCGCAGGGCGGAGGGGACCGGGCCTGATCAGCCGCTGCCGCGGCGGGCGACGTCCGGGTGATGTGGTGGGGGTGTCTCCAGGCCGCGGGGCCGGTGGCGTCGGCGAGTGACGGCGCTGTCGCAGGGGGTGTGGGAGGCCTCGCGTCTGTCCGCGGCGCGATCCGCCGGGCGGTGCCGACCGCGGGGGTGTCAACGGTCCCTGGCCGTAGGGATGTCGGCGGTCCTTGGCCGTGGGGGTGTCAACGGTCCCGGGCCGTGGGGATGTCACGGGCGGGGCGGCCGTCTCGTCGTAGAGGGTGCAGGCATCCTCGATCAGGGAGTGGACGATGAACCTCACGCTGTGGATCGCCGCCGGACTGCTCGCCGCGGTGGCGCTGGTCGGCGGGGTCAGCAAGACGTTCGTGCCGCGGGAGAGGCTGGCCGCGGCCCACGGCGGCGGCTGGACCGGCGACGTCGGCGACGGCTTCGTGCGGACGCTCGGCATACTCGAACTGCTGGCCGCGGCGGGGCTGGTCCTGCCCGCCGTCACTGGCATCGCGCCGGTCCTGGTGCCGGTGACGGCCGGTGCCTGGGTGCTGCTGATGACCGGTGCGTCGATCACGCACGGGCGGCGCGGCGAGCGGGCGTTCGTGGCGCTGAACCTGGTCTATCTCGCGCTCGCGCTGGTCGTCGCGGTGGGCCGGTTCGGACCGGGCTCCTTCTGACGGGACAGGACGGGACAGGCAGGGCGAGGGGGAGGGGCGGAGCACATGGAGAACCGGACCGAGGAGTTCCAGGAGCTGCGGCCGATGCTGTTCTCGATCGCGTACCGGATCCTGGGCAGCGTCGGCGAGGCCGAGGACGCCGTCCAGGAGGCCTGGCTGCGCTTCGCGGGCTCACCGGCGGAGATCAGGTCGCCGAAGGCCTTCCTGTCGGCCACGGTCACCCGGATCTCGATCGACGTACTGCGCTCGGCCCGGGTCCGGCGCGAGGAGTACGTCGGCCCGTGGTTCCCCGAACCGCTGCTCGCCGACCCCTACGAGGACCCGGTGCGGTCGGCGGAGCTGGCCGACTCGGTGTCGATGGCGGCCCTGCTGCTCCTGGAGCGGCTGAGCCCCCTGGAACGCGCGGTGTTCGTCCTGCGCGAGGTGTTCGACTTCGGCTTCCCCGAGGTCGCGGCGGCGGTGGGCCGTTCGGAGGCCGCCTGCCGGCAGCTGGCGGTCCGGGCCCGGCGCCACATGGCCGAGGGCCGCCCCCGCTTCGAGGCGGACCGCAGGGGACGCGACGAACTGGCCGCACGCTTCTTCGACGCCCTCCAGGAAGGCGACCTGGCCGGCCTCCAGGACCTGCTCGCCGCCGACGTGTCGCTGGTCGGCGACGGCGGCGGCAAGGCCCCGCAACTGGCCCGCGCGGTCCTGGGCGCCCAGCACGTGGCCCGCCTCCTCGCCGCCGTCTTCCCGGTGCTGGCCAGGATCGAGGTGACCTGCGAGCGGCACGAGGTCAACGGCCAGCCCGGCGCGATCTTCCGTGACCGCCACGGCAAGGTCCTCCAGACGTTCTCCCTCGACATCCTCGACGGCCGGGTCCAGGCGATCCGGCTGGTACTCAACCCCGACAAACTCGGCCACATGGGCCCGGTGGCGGACGCCTGGTCGATCTCCGAGGAACTCAAGCGGGCCCGCAGACCCCTGGACTGACGGGTCCTCAGGCCCCCAGGCGCCGGGTCAGCGCCACCAGGTCCGCCGTCCGCAGCACATCTCACCGCCATGGCCCGCCGTCGGGAACCGTGCGGAGAAGGCATGCTCGGGACCGAACTCGAAGGGTGCGCCCAGGGCGTCACCGACGGCCGAACCGATGACGGCGCCCAGGGCGCGGTCGGGGCGGGACGAGGGAGGCATGCCCGCAGGCTACGGGGTCAGCCCCGGGTCGCCTCGGGGTGCAGGCGCAGCCAGCCCTCCCAGGCGGAGGTGATCATGTCCTGGACGTCGTGCCTGGGCTTCCAGTCCAGTTCCGTCGTGATGCGGTCGGCGGAGGCGACCACCCGTGCCGGGTCACCGGGGCGGCGCGGGGCGACGGTCGCGGGCAGGGCGTGGCCGGTGACCGCGTTGATGCGGTCGATCATCTCGCGGACCGAGACGCCCTCGCCGCGCCCGATGTTGAGGGTCAGTTCGCGGCCCGGCTCGGCCTGGAGGGCGCGAGCCGCGACGACATGGGCCTCGGCGAGGTCCACCACGTGGATGTAGTCGCGGACGCAGGTGCCGTCCGGTGTCGCGTAGTCGTCGCCGAAGATGAGCGGCGGCGCGTGCTCCGTGAGCCTCTCGAAGACCATCGGGACGAGGTTGTACACGCCCACGTCGGCCAGTTCGGGGCGGGCCGCGCCGGCCACGTTGAAGTAGCGGAGCGAGGCCGTGGCGAGGCCTGTGGCCCGGCCCGTCGCGCGGACCAGCCACTCGCCCGCGAGCTTCGTCTCGCCGTACGGCGACATCGGCACGCACGGCGTCTCCTCCGTCACCAGGTCGACGTCCGGCATGCCGTAGACCGCCGCGGAGGAGGAGAAGACGAAGGAGGCGACCTGCGCCTCCGTCACCGCCTCCAGGAGGACCCGCAGGCCTTCGACGTTCTCGTGGTAGTAGTGCAGCGGACGAGCCACCGACTCGCCCACCTGCTTCTTCGCCGCCAGGTGTACGACCCCGGTCACCTCGTGCTCGGCCAGCACGCGCGCGACCTTCTCACCGTCGAGCGTGGAGCCCGTCACGAGGGGCACGTCCTCCGGCAGGCGCTCCGCGATACCGGAGGACAGGTCGTCGTACACCACCGTCCGCTCGCCCGCCGCCGTCATCGCGCGTACGACATGCGCCCCGATGTAACCGGCGCCGCCGGTGATCAGCCAGGTCATGTGTGGCCGTCCCCTCCGTGAGTTGGCCCGTGGTGTTCGTCAGCCGTGGTCACCCCTCAGTGAAGCAGGTGCCGCCGACATCCGCGGACGGCCCACCTGCCCCGCCGTCCCCGCGAGGACACGTGACGTGCTCTGCCGGCGGCGGGTGGCGCGCCACAGCCGGGTGAGGGAGAGCACGGCGGCGCTGGCCAGCAGGCCGTTGCGGGCGAGCATCAGCAGACAGCCGGTCCAGGTGCACTGGACGACCTCGGCGTAGAACGCCGGGTAGGCGACGGCGCTGAGCGCGGTCGCCGCCGCGATCAGCGCGGCGACCGGACGCTGGGTGGTGTGCCGTGCGGACAGGGCGACGGCGGCCAGGCCGAGCAGCCAGATCATGTACTGCGGGCTGATCACCCGGCTGGTGACGGTGAACAGGAGCACGGCGCTCAGTGCCGCGTCGTACGGGGTGGCCGGGGTCCAGTGCCGGGCGCGCACCCGCCACAGCAGGAGCAGCGCGAAGGCCGCCGCGGTGAGCGCCAGGGAGACGGTCGCGACCGCGCGCACATGCGGCCCGACCAGTTCGATGGCGCCGTACTGGTAGCGGGTCGTGCCCGGCCAGCCGGCGTGCCGCGCGAGGCTGAGCGCGGTCCCGCCGAGCGACTCGACCTGCACGCCCCGGCCGCCCTGCTGACGGAGAAAGGCCAGCGGGTTGCGGAACGACACCACCAAGGCGGCGAAGGCGACGGTCCCCGTCAGGGCCGCCGACAGCCATGCCGTGCGGGTCGGGCGGCCGGGCGCCAGGCCCAGCAGCACCAGCGCCGGCCACACCTTCACCAACGCGCCCAGCGCCGCCAGCGCACCGCACGCGCGCGTGGAGCGTTCCAGCGCCAGCAGGGAGAACACGGCGAAGGCGGTGACCTCGACGTCGTAACGGGCGAGCGGGAGGTGCAGCAGCAGTGGCAGACCGCCGGTCCAGAAGGCCGCGCCGAGCAGGGTGCGGCCGGGACGCGTGCCCGCGCGGGCGAGCGCCGCCGTGATCAGGGCGTCGGTGGCCAGGGTGAGCGCCACGAACGCCTGGAAGTAGCTCAGTCCGGGCACCAGGCCCGGCGCGAACAGCACCGCGCCGGCGCCCGGCGGGTACTGCCACAACGTGTCGTGCGCCGGGAAGGCGCCGTGCGACAGCACGCCGTACCAGTGGAAGTACAGCCGCCACACTTCGCGCGCGACCGCTCCGTGACCCAGGGTCCGCTCGTTGTTGTGGGCGAGGAGCCACAGCATCAGCGCGCGCGTGGTGACCCAGGTGACGGCGAGGCAGAGGAGACGGAGGAGGCGGAGGAGGCGAGGGAGGTCGGATGGGCGGCGGAGCCGCAGGAGTCGAACAGCCGGGGCGAACGGGACGCGCGGGAGCGGGAAGAACGGGCGGCGATTCATCAACGGCGAGCGTAAGCCGCGCGGATGGTGTATCCATGCCGATACGCCGTCAATACCCGGCAAAGGTTGGCTAATCGCAAAAGATCGGGCCGTGGTGACTATCGGGCCTCTCGTAAAAGCACATCCGCACACGACGCGAACAGCTCAGGACGGCCGGTCGGCGCCACGGAGCCGGCCGCGCCCGCCGGGCGGTCCGTCCCGGTGGCCGGGGGCCGTCCGGGTGCTCACCGTGGCCGTCCCGGCCGCGGTGATGCTCGCGGTAGGACTGTGGGGGCTGCACCGCGGCGGCATGTGGCGCGACGAGGCCGTCACCTACCAGGTCGCCCGGCGCACGGTGCCGCAGATCTGGCGGCTGCTGCACGGCGTGGACGCGGTGCACGGCCTGTACTACCTGCTGATGCACGTCGTCCTCGCCTGCGATCCCGGCCACCCGGGCGAGGTCGTCCTCCGGCTGCCCTCGGTGTGCGCGGCCGCCGGCACCGCGGCTCTGGTCGCCGCCCTGGGCGCCCGCCTGGCCCGGCCGCGCGTCGGCCTGTGGGCCGGGCTGCTGTACGCGGTCACCCCGCTGGTCGGTCACTACGCGCAGGAGGGCCGCTCGTACGCCCTGGTCGCCGCGGGCGCCACCGGCGCGACGCTGCTCCTCGTGCGGGCGGTCCGGGGGGAGGGGCGACGGGCCTGGATCTGGTACGGCACCGTGCTCGGAGTCACCTGCTGGCTGCACGAGTTCGCCGTCCTGCTGCTGCTCGCGCACGCGGGAACCCTGGCGCTGTCCCGTTCGTCGGGAAGGGTGTGGCGGGGGTGGTGCTGCGCGGCCGGGGGCGTGGCGCTGTCGCTGCTGCCGATGGTCGTGGTCTCGCACGGACAGTCGGCCCAGGTGGCCTGGCTGCGGGAGCCGGACGTGGAGACCGCCCAGGAGCTGCTGCGCCAGTACCTCGGACCGACCGACGGGGTGTACTGGGCGTGCCTGGCGCTCGGGCTGCTCGGACTGACGCGGCTGGTGGGCCGGCGCGGTGAGGTGACCCTCGCGGCAGTGGCGCTGCCGCTCGCGGTGCTGCCGCCGGTGGCGCTGATGCTGGCCTCGCAGCTCACCCCGCTGTACGTCGACCGGTACGTGCTCTACGCGCTCGCCGGGGCGCCCTTGCTGGTGGCGCTCGGCGCGGACCGGGTCGCCGGGATGCTCGGCCGGCTCCGACTACGGCTCCGACTACGGCTCGGGCTCCGACTACGGCTCCGACTACGGCTCCGGTCCCGCGCCACGGCGACCGCGCCCCGGTGGCCGGCGCTCACCCTGGCCGGGGTCCTGGCGATCGCCCTCGCCTTCACCCACCAGGTCCCGCTGCTGCGGACGGACCGGGTGCCGGGCACCCGTCCCGACGACCTCGGCGCGATCGCGGCGGCCGTGGCCCGTGCGCTGCGGCCCGGCGACCCCGTGCTGTTCCTGCCGGCCCACGCGCGCGGTGCGGAACTCGCGTATCCCGCCGACTTCAAGGGCACGCGGGACGTCGCGCTGGCCGAGCCGGGGGCGCAGTCCGGGACGTTGTACGGGCGTGAGGTGAAGGAGGGGGTGCTGCGACGGCGGTTGGCGGGGGCCGACGAGGTGTGGGCCGTGATGGAGAAGTACGCGCTGGTGAGGGGGTATCGGCCGCGGCTGGGGACGGAGCGGGCCAAGTTCGCCGTGCTGAACCAGCAGTTCGTGCTGCGGCAGGAGATGGTGATCGACCGGATCGCGCTGCGGCTGTACGTGCGGCCGATCCGGGTGGGTTCGGCCGAGTCCGCGGTGCGGGGCGACGGAGGCCGGCCGCGCCCACGCGACGGCGGCCGCGCATCGACCACGGTCCCGCGTCCCTGAAGGCCGCAGACAGGCCCTAGTTCGTGCCCTCTTCCGAGGCGGCTGCGTCCAGCGTCCCCGTCAGCTGGTCCAGGCGTGCCTTCAGGTCCCGGATCTCGTCCACGTCGAACCCCGTCGCCGACACGATCCGGCGCGGCACCTCCAGTGCCCGCTCCTTCAGCGCGGCCCCCTGCTGCGTCAGCCGCACCTCCACCGAGCGTTCGTCCCGCGCGCTGCGCTCCCGGTGCACCAGGCCTGCCGCCTCCAGGCGCTTGAGCAGCGGCGACAGGGTGCCGGAGTCCAGGCGCAGGTGTTCGCCGAGCTTCTTGACCGGCAGATCGCCCTGTTCCCACAGCACCAGCATCACCAGGTACTGCGGGTAGGTGAGACCGAGATCCTTGAGGATCACGCGGTAGACGCTGTTGAAGGCGCGGGACGCGGCGTGCAGGGAGAAGCAGATCTGGCGGTCCAGACGGAGCCACTCTGCCTCGGGGGAGGGAGTCGGGGTCGTCGCGGTCATGGCTCAATCGTAGCGCTTGCGGGTCATTTAGTTGTGCACAATTAAATCGTGTGCTCTACTTATGGCCGTGAGGGCGGCCGGAACGGGAGCCGCCGGAACACCGATACTTCGAGTACATCGAGAGGGATGGTCTTCCATGGACGCCATCTACACGGCAGCCGCCACCGCCACCGGCCGGGAAGGACGGGCGGTCAGCTCGGACGGGCAGCTGGACCTCACGCTGGCGTTCCCGCCCGCGCTGGGCGGCAACGGCCAGGGCACCAACCCCGAGCAGCTCTTCGCCGCCGGTTACGCCGCCTGCTTCGCCAGCGCCCTCGGCGCCATCGGCCGCCAGGCCAAGGTCGACACCGGTGAGATCTCCGTGACCGCCGAGGTCGGCATCGGCAAGGACGAGTCCGACGGCGGCTTCGCGCTCAAGGTCACCCTGCGCGTCGAGCTCCCCGAGGCGCTCGCCAACGAGACGGGCGAGAAGCTGGTCCACCAGGCCCACGCCTTCTGCCCCTACTCCAAGGCCACCAAGGGCAACATCCCGGTCGACCTCGTCATCGAGTAGATCCGGTCGAACGAGTAGATCCAGCCGAACGAGTCGGTCGAGCGGATCGAGCCGGTCGGGCCGAAAGGGCGGATCGAGCCGGTCGGGCAGTAGGCGGTACCGGGGGCGCATCCCCCGTCGGGGTGAGCCGGGCGAGCACCTCCCCGGTCCGCCGGCTCCAGTCCACGACCACCGCCCCCGAGGGCAGCCGCTCCCGCCGCGTCAGCAGCAGCCAGCGCACCCGGGGGCGGTGGTCCTGGCCGTCGGTCAGGTCGATGCCGTACCCGGGGAGCAGCCGGACGGCGTAGTACGCGTCCGTGAGCACGGGTTCCCCCGGGCCGATGTGCCGGGCCGCCCAGTCGTACGACGGCCAGCGCGGCGGCTGGACGAAGCCGACCGGGTCCACCGAGCGCGGTACGACCGCCCCGGCCTGCGCGGCCAGAAACCCCAGGCAGACCCCGCCGGCCGTGGCCCAGCCGAGCGCCCGCCGCCACCTGGGCCAGGGCCGCTGTGCCGCCAGCTCCACGGCGAGCGCGCACTGCGGAGCCACCAGCACGAGTCCGAGCACGCCGACGAGCCGGCCGCCCGCCAGCACCAGACACTCCAACACGAACAGCAGTACGAGCGGATCACGCCAGCCCACGAGGCCCGCCGAACCTCGCGACGCCGTTCCGGCCGCTCTGCCCGTTCCGGCCGCTCCGCCCGCTCCGCCCGCGCCCCGCGCCGATCGCCGTGAAGCCGGCCCTGCGGTGCCGTCGAACGCCGGCTCAGCCACGCCACCGCACGTCGGACCGGCCGCGCCGCGAAATGCCGGCCCAGCCGCGTCCCACGCCCGACTCCGCGACAGCGGCCCGGCCGGTCCCCGCGCGGCACGCACGGCCGGTCCCCCGGCCGCCCGCCGGGCCCGCAGCCACAGCGCCGGGACCCCGAGCAGGGCCAGCCAGCACCGGTCGGCCGACCCGGTCCACCCGGTCCACCCGACCGACCCGGTCAGCCCGGACAGTCCGGTCAGCCCGCTCAACCCGTCGTACGGCCCGTAGGGCGACGACGGCAGCACGCGCGCGTGTGCCCCGAGGACGAGCACGGCCGCCGCCACCGCGCACATCAGCGCCCACCGCCCCCACACCGCGCCCCGCCACCCCCGCTGCCACCCCGCCGCGAACGCCACCGCCCCGGCCGCCGCGCCCACCCCGGTCACCGGGTCGATCAGCGCCACCGCCCCGTACAGCAGACCGAGGGCCGCGTATCCGGACAGGCTGCGCAGGCCGCTCGGACCGACATAGCGCACCCGGCGCAGATCGCGGGCGCGGGTGCCGGTCAGCGCCCAGGCCCAGAAGGCGAGGCCGAGCGCCAACGCGGACGGGTAGCCGAGGCTCCCGGTCAGCGGCAGCAGGGCCAGCGAGCCCCCGCCCCACGCCGGGCGCGTCCCCCAGAGCACGGACAGGAAGGCCAGCGCCAGCACCGGCGCCCAGGGACGCGGGGTGAGCACCCGGACCAGCCGGCCGAGGCCCGTCAGCAGCACCAGCAGGTGCAGCGGGCCGCACACCCGCAGCAGCTGCCATCCGCTGAGCCCGGTCAGCCGCGCGAGCGCACCCTGCGCCAGCACGTACGGGGACACGGCCGGGCCCGTCAGCCCCGCTCGCAGCCGGGCCACCGCCGCCGCGTGCTGCCCGGCCTCGCAGCACGGCGGCACCCGCCAGTACGCCAGGGTCATCAGCAGCCAGAACAGCAGGCCGAAGACCTGGTACGGAGTGAGCCTGCGGACCCGGCCGCCGCGCAGGGCGGTGGAGCCACGCGTGGCGCGCCGGAGCAGGGCGCCGGTACTCACCGGAGGAGACGGACAGGGGGGACCATTCACCGAGTGTTCCCGTCCGCCCCCACGGCGTTGCCGCCCGTCACCTCATCGAGTGACGCCGACCGCCCTGGGCGATCCCTGAGCGGGCACCGGGGCCGGCCGCCGCGCCAGCGGTTCGAGGAGCAGCGGCACGCCCACCACCGGCAGCAGCCAGGCCAGCACGATCAGCCGGTCGCCGCCGATGGTGATGTCGGGGTGGCCGGCCTGGGTGAGGATCCCGGTTGCGGCGGCCGCCAGCAGGAGGACGCCGAAGGCGGGCCGCCGCCGTGCGCCCCACGCGCCGGCCGCCAGCGCGGCCGGGAACAGCGGCTCCGTCAGCTGCCGGCGCAGCCACTCCACCCAGAAGTCCCACTCCAGATGGAGGAACTCCCGCCCGGGGTGGGCCCGGTCCGGGTGGGTGTAGTGGCCGGTCAGCAGGTCCTGCACGCTCTCCGCCTCGGAGGGGTAGCGCAGCAGCCGGGCGAGGAGCAGGGTGCCGGCCACCGCCCCGCAGCTCACCGCCGCGATCACGGTCACCGCGCGCCCGGGTCCCCGGCCGTGCCGGCGCCGCCAGAGCGCGACCGCCGCCGCGGCCCCGGCCAGACACCCGCCGAGGAAGAGCGCCTGTGAGTGCTTCACGGTGAACAGCGCCACCAGCGCCCCCGCCACCAGCGCCGTTCCCGCCCGGGTCCGCCCGGTCAGGGCCAGCGCACAGCCCCACACCGCCGTCAGGGTCAGGGCCAGCAGCAGACCCTCGGCCATCGGCCGCATCGCGGTCGTGCCGACCGGCAGGACGTAGTACAGGGCCTGCCCGGTCAGCGCGAGCGGCACCGGGACCGCCACCGTCCGCAGCACCAGGAAGACCAGCACCCCGCCCGCGCCCGCGGCCAGCACGCTCGCCAGCCACACCCCCCACGTCACCCCGAACACGGTGACGAACGGCACCAGGAACACCGGATAGCCCGGCCGCACCTCGAAGATCCGCCGCAGCCGGGGGGCCACGAACGGCGCGATGTGCCCGTCCGTCTGCGCACCACCGGCCCGCAACCGCCGCTCCACGCGCCGCAGTTCACCGGCCCGGCAGTCCGCGGACACCCGGCCCGCCGGACTCGGCGCGTGGAAGCGCAGTACGTCCACCCGCTGTGCGCGCTCCGCCGCCGCCCCCTCGCCCGCGCACGCCCAGTCCACCGTCTCGGCCGCCGCCTCCCGCTTGCCCGCCCCGGCCAGGGCCAGCGCGTACGACACGTAGTTCTTGGAGTCGGGCGTGTCCCGGCCGGTGACGGCGGCGAGTTGCAGCACCGCGAAGACGGCGGCCAGCACCAGCACCCAGGCGCGCGGTCTCACGTCGACGCCAGCAGATCGGGCGCGCCGGCCGGACCGGGCACCCGGGCCGGCTCCGGCATCGGCTCGCCCAGCAGCAGGGTCCGTACCACCCGTTCGGCGGCCCGGCCGTCGTCGAACTCGCAGAACCGGGACCGGAAGTCGGCCCGCAGTCGCGCCGACTCCTCGTCCCGCCAGCCGCCCGAGGCGAACAGCCAGGCCAACTCCCGGTAGGAGTGCGAGACATGGCCCGGCGCCTCGGCGGTGATGTCGAGATAGGCGCCCCGGCTCGCCGTGTACGCGGCCCAGTCGTCGGCGTGCACGACGATCGGCCGGTCCAGGTTGGCGTAGTCGAACATGACGGAGGAGTAGTCGGTGACCAGGGCGTCCGAGGCCAGCATGACCTCCTCGACGTCCGGTTCGCCGGTCGCGTCGACCACGATGCCGCGCCGGTGCAGCTCGGCCAGGCCCGTCCCGCGCGCCGGACCGGTCGCCAGGGCCGGATGCAGCCGGACCACCAGGGTGTGCCCCTCGCCCAGGTCGGCGGCGAACCGGGCCAGGTCGATCCGCTCGACGTGCCCGCCCCGGACGTAGTCGCGGCGGGTCGGCGCGTACAGCACCACCGTGTGGGCGGCGGGAATGCCGTACCGGTCCCGGAAACCGGTCCGGCCGCCGGTGACCAGGACGTCGTTGCGCGGGCTGCCGGTGCGGGCCGACGCGAAGTGACAGGGGTAGGCCCGCTCCCACACCAGCTCCGAGTGCCGGTTGGCGACCAGGCTGTGGTCCCAGCGGTCGGCCCGGCGCAGCATCTGCGGCACGTCGAAGCCCAGCCGGGCGCCGGGCTTGCCCAGCAGGTCGGCGCCCAGGTACTTGAGCGGGGTGCCCCGATGGGTGTGGACGTGCACGCTGCCGGGTCGTTTCACCAGCGTGCCGGGCCAGTTGACGTCGTTGACGAAGAACTTCGCGCGGGCGGCCAGCCGCTGGTACTCCGGGGAGTCCAGCAGTACATGCTCCACACCGGCCGGGAGCCCCGCCGCCACCTCCGCGTCCCGCACCACCCAGACGCCGCGCAGCCGCGGGGCGATCTCCCGGGCCGCGCGGTACACGGCCGCCGGGTCGCCCCGCAGCCCCTGGTGCGAGGCCGCCGAGTACAGGACCAGCTCCTCGTCCAGGGGGCGCAGGCCGCGCAGCCCGGTCAGGGCGCGCCGGGCCCGGATCCGGGCCGCCTGCCGCACCCGCAGTGCCTGCCGCCCGCCCTCCCGGCCCGCCCGCGCCGCCTGCTGCCGCAGCCGGTACGAGGCGTACGACCCGCCCAGCACATCGAGGTCGCCCCCGCCCTCCGTGGCCCCCTCCGGCCGGAACGCCCGGTACAGCTCCGCCGTGCGCCGGAAGAACTCGCCCCGGTCGGCGGGCGGCAGCCGGTCCGGCTTGGCGAGGATGTCCAGGCAGTGCTCGCCCATCTTCCGGTGCAGGTAGGGCCGCCAGCCCGCCAGCTCCGGGCGGGCGTCGACGAACGCGAAGACCCGCTGGTACTGGTCGTGGACGTCGAAGTGCTTGCGGCTGGTGGTGGAGAGGATGTTGCCCTGCCGGCGCTGGCGGTAGTTGAGGCAGATCCGGTCGAGGGTGGCGATCCGGGCCGCGCTGAGCATGACCGGGAAGGTCCAGGGGGTGTCCTCGTAGTAGCCCGGCGGGAACTGGAAGCCGTTCTCCTCGACGAAGGACCGGCGGTAGACCTTGTTCCACACCACCATCAACAGATCCAGGATCTCGGGGTGTTCGGCCGCCGTGAAGACCTCCGACGTGATGCCGAGCACCTCGGCGAGGGCGTTGCGCCGGGTCCCGCCCCACCAGTAGGTGCGGGCGTAGTCGAAGACCAGCACGTCCGGGTCGCCGGTCTCCGCCAGCCGGTCGGTGACCGCTTCCAGCGCGCCCGGGGTGAGGGTGTCGTCGCTGTCGAGGAAGAGCAGGAAGTCACCGGTGGCGTAGGGGAGTCCGGCGTTGCGGGCGCGGCCGAGGCCGACGTTCTCGGGCAGGTGCAGGACCCTGACGCGCGGGTCGCGGGCCGCGTACTCGTCGAGGATCGCGCCGCAGCCGTCCGGGGACCGGTCGTCGACGGCGATCACCTCGATGTCGTGGCAGGACTGCTCCAGGACCGAGTCGAGGCACTCCCGGAGGAAGCCCTGCACCCTGAAACAGGGGATGATCACGCTGAGTCGGGGCACGGTCAGCTCCTGACGAGGGTCGCGGCCGGGGCGGGCAGACGTTCGGCGAGCGGGATCACCGCCGGGATGTCCTGCGGCGGCCGGCCGAGGAACACCCGCCGCACCACCCGCTCGGCGGCCAGGCCGTCGTCGAACTGGCAGAAGCGCGCCCGGAACTCGGTCCGCAGCTGCCTGGACTCCGCGCTCAGGTAGGAGCCGTCGCGGAAGATCCGGGCCAGTTCCTCCGGGGTGCGGGCGACCGGTCCCGGCGGCTCGGCCATCAGGTCGAAGTAGACGCCCCGGGTCTGCCGGTAGACCTCCCAGTCGTCGGCGTACACGACGATCGGCCGGTCCAGGTTGGCGTAGTCGAACATGATGGACGAGTAGTCGGTGATCAGCGCGTCCGCGGCCAGGCACACCTCCTCGGCGGAGCGGTGCGCGGTGACGTCGATGACCCGGCCGCTGTCCGGGCCGGTTCCCCGGTCGTAGAAGTAGTGCGCGCGCAGCAGCACGACGACGTCCTCGCCGGCCGCCTCGCAGAACGCCTCCAGGTCGAGGCCCGGCTCGAAACCGGTGTGGTGGTCGCGGTGGGTGGGGGCGTACAGCACGGCCGTCCGGCCGTCGGGGACCCCCAGCCTGCGGCGGGCCCGGACCACGTCACGGGCGGACGCCGTGTAGTAGACGTCGTTGCGCGGATAGCCGTACTCCAGCGTCCGGTACGAGCCGGGGAAGGCGCGCTCCCACATCTGGGTGGAGTGGCGGTTGGAGGAGAGGTTGAAGTCCCAGCGGTCGACGCGGCCGAGCAGCTTGGTGAAGCTGCCGGACCGGGCGGCGACCACCGGGTACGTCGACTGGTCGACGCCCATCTTCTTCAGCGGGGTGCCGTGCTGCGTCTGGACGTGCACGCTGCCCGGCCGCTTGACGACGCCCTCGGCGAAGTTGGCGTTGTTGACGAGGTACTTGGCGCGGGCCAGCACCTGCCAGTACCGGCGGCTGCCGATCACCGCGTACTCCACGTCCTGCGGCACGGTGTGTTCCTGACCGGCCTCGACCAGGAACACCGAGCGGATGTGCGGGGCGAGTTCACGGGCCACGGCGTGGATCGCGGCCGGGTTGCAGACGTAACCGCGCCCCCAGTACGCGCAGTACACGGCGAGGTTCACGTCCAGCGGGCGGCGCAGGTCGAGGGCGTAGCGCAGCCGGGTGAGCGGCAGGTGCGGGCGCGGCAGCCGCCCGGCAGCCCCGGCCGCGACCCGGTTGGCACCGCGCAGCACGCGGAACGCCGTGTACGCGCCGGCCGCGAGGAGCCGGTGCTGGACCCCCACGCTGCCGCCCGGCATCCGGAACCCGTCCGGCCGGTGCGCGCGGTGCAGCCGTGCCGCCCGCCGGAAGAACGCCCGGTGCCCGGACGGCATCCGGTCCGGCCGTGCGGCCGTCTTCAGCACCACCCCGAAGACCTGCTCGAACAGCGCCCGCGCCCGCGCGCCCGGCAGCCCGGCGGCCCGTTCCAGCACCAGCTCCACCTGGTCGAGGAGGTCCCGCTGGTGCGGTCCGGGCAGGTTCAGCCGGCTGCCCTGCCGGCGCAGCCGGTGCCGTACCACCACCGAGCGCAGCACCGCGATCCGCTCGGCGGCGACGGTGGTCAGGCCGCCCCAGCCGAGGTCCGTGAAGTGCCCGTCCGGAAAGGACAGCTCCCGTTCGGAAAGGAAGGACCGGCGGTAGGCCGCGCTCCAGGCCGGCAGGGCCACGCCCGTCAGCCGGGGTGCCCGGTCCGGGGCGAACGCGCCGCCCGGGACACCCGCCAGCAGGGGGGCCGCCGGATTGCTCGGCTCGCCCTCCCACCAGGGCGTCCGCTCGTGCTCGGCATACAGGACGTCCACGTCGCCGGTGTCGGCGAGCCGGGCGTCGAGCAGTGCCAGCGCGCCCGGGACCAGCACGTCGTCGCCGTCGAGGAACAGCAGGTACGTGCCGTGCGCCGCCCGCATCCCGGTGTTGCGGGCACCGCTCAGCCCGGCCGACGGCGGGGAGTGCACCGGGATCACCCGGGAGTCCCGCTCGGCGTAGGCGGCGGCGACCGAGGCGGCCGGGGCGTCGGGCGCGTCGCAGACCGGGATCAGCTCCAGGTCGCCGAAGGACTGGGCGAGGACCGAGTCCAGCGCCTGGGACAGCCGGCCGGCGACCCCGTGGGACGGGACGATGATGCTGAAGCGGGGCATGCTGCTCTTTCTCAGGTGTGCATGCGGCCCGGCCTCCCCGTCGGTCGCCAGGTGGACGGCCGGGACGGGGTGGGCCGCGAGGTGTTGGGGGGCATGAGGGAACTCCCTGCAAGGCAAACGGCGTTCAGCGGCTCTCGGTGACGGGCAGATGGCCGGAAGGTTGCGGAACGGTGGCCAGCGGGGAGTGGGCGAGCCCGGCGGCCGCCGCGGGCACGGGGTGCCGCTGCTCCAGCGGGATGAACTCCGGCAGCCCGGCCGGCTCGCCGAGCACCACATGGCGGACCACCCGCTCGGCGGCGCGGCCGTCGTCGTACCGGCAGAACCGCTCGCGGAACGCGGCGCGCAGCTGGGCGGAGCGGGAGCCGCGCCAGTGGCCGGTGGCGAAGATGTCGATCAGCTCGTCCTCGGTGCGGGCGACCGCGCCGGGCGGCTCGGAGCGCAGATCGAAGTAGGTGCCGCGGGCCGCGTGGTAGGCGTCCCAGTCCTCGGTGTGCACGACGATCGGCCGGTCCAGGTTGGCGTAGTCGAACATGATCGACGAGTAGTCGGTGACCAGCGCGTCCGCGGCCAGGCACAGGGACTCCGCACTGGGGTGGTCGCTGACGTCGATCACCCGGTCCCCGGACGCGAGCGGGCCGCCGTGCCAGTAGTGGGCGCGGGCCAGGATCACGAAGCGCGGGCCGAGGCGGCGCACGATCCGGTCCAGGTCGAGGGCCGGGCGCTGGGTGCGCCGGTAGTCGCGGTGGGTGGGGGCGTAGAGAAGGGCGACCGTGCCCTCGGGGATGCCGAGCGACTCGCGGATCCGGGTCACGTCGGCCGAGGTGGCCCGCTGGAGGACGTCGTTGCGCGGATAGCCGTATTCGAGGGTCCGGTAGCCACCGGGGTAGACGCGTTCCCAGGTCAGGGTGGTGTGGCGGTTCGCGGACAGCACGTAGTCCCACTTGTCGACACCCCGCAGGAGCTCCTCGAAGTCCATGCCGGCGGCCGCCGCCGGGTGTTCCTGGAGGTCCAGGCCCATGTGCTTGAGCGGGGTGCCGTGCTGGGTCTGTACGAACACCTGGCCGGGGCGCTTTCTCAGCCGCCGGTCGAAGTTGACGTTGTTGACCAGGTACTTGGAGCGGGCCAGCGCCGTCCAGTAGGCGAAGGTGCCCGGACGCAGCCGGCGTGGGCCCGGCGGGATCGTGTGCTGATGCTCCGGGCGGGCGATCCAGGCGGTGCGCACGTGCGGGGCGTGGGTGCGGAACGCCTCCTCCAGCGCGCCCGGATTGCAGCTGTGGCCGCGGTTCCAGTAGGCGGCGAAGACCGCGCGGTCGGCGCGCAGCGGGAGGCGCAGCTGGACCCGGTAGTGCAGCTGGAGCAGCGCCGAGCGCAGCCCGCGGGCGGACTTGACGCCGGCCTTGAGGGCGCGGCGGCGGACGGACATCGCCAGCTGGAGGGCGCGGTAGGTGCGGTGCAGGCCGTGGTGGACGAGGCCGTGGCGGAGCCGGGTGCGCAGCCGGATCTCCGAGCCCCCCGCGTGATGGCGCCGGCAGTGGGCACGGGCCGTGCGCAGGAACTCGGCGCGGCTGCCCTTCGGGAGCCGGCCCCGCCTGGTGAACACCGTCGAGAGGTGGTCGATCATCCGCCGGAACAACACCGGCCGCCAGTGCGCCAGTTCGGGCCGCTCCTGGAGGAACGCGAAGACCCGGTCGTACTGGTCGAAGATGTCGAAGTGCTTGCGGCTGGTGGTGGAGAGGATGCTGCCCTGCCGCCGCTGCCGGTAGTGCACGCAGACCCGGTCGAGGGTGGCGATCGATCCGGCGGTCATCAGGGCCGGATAGGTCCAGGGCGTGTCCTCGTAGTAGCCGGGCGGGAAGGCGAGGCCGTTCTCCGCCACGAACTCCCGCCGGTACGCCTTGTTCCACGCCACCATGAGCACCCGCAGCAGACCCGGCCGGTCCTCGAGCCGGAACGGCGCGGGACCCTCCTCCGCCAGGTGCGTCGCGACCTTGTTGCGCTCCGCCCGGCCCGTCCAGAACGTCCGCGCGTAGTCGTACACGAGCACGTCCGGATCGCCGGTCTCCTTGATCCGGTCGGCGACCGCCCGCAGTGCGTCCGGCGTCAGCGTGTCGTCGCTGTCCAGGAAGAGCAGGTAGTCGCCGCGCGCCTGCGCCATCCCCGCGTTGCGGGCGCCGCCCAGGCCCTGGTTCTCCGGCAGGTGCAGGGCCCGCACGCGGGCGTCCCGGGCCGCGTACTCGTCGATGATCGTGCCGCAGGAGTCCGGTGAGCAGTCGTCGACGGCGATCAGTTCCAGATCGGGGTACGACTGCGAGAGCACCGAGTCCAGGCACTCGGGCAGGTACGCCTGGACCTGGTACGCGGGGACGATGACACTGAACCTGGGCAAGGGGCATCCATGGGTCGGTCGGCGCGGGCGTTCTGCCCGGGAACGGCCAATGGAGTGATTTGGTTACGGTTCCCTACGTCATGTGGGTTACGTTCCGTGAGCGGACCGGGGCGAGCCGACGGCCGACTCGCCCCTTCCGAGAGCTCCTCGCGCGCTCTGGTGCGGTTATTTGACCGCGCCCGCCATCACCCCCGTCACGAACTGCCGCTGGAAGGCGAAGAACACGGCCAGCGGGATCACCATCGAGATGAACGCGCCCGGTGCCAGGACGTCGACGTTGTTGCCGAACTGGCGGACCTGGGTCTGGAGCGCGACCGTGATCGGCTGGGTGCCCGACTTGGTGAACACCAGCGCGACCAGCATGTCGTTCCACACCCACAGGAACTGGAAGATGCCCAGGCTCGCGATCGCGGGCCCGCCCAGCGGCATCACCACCCGGGTGAACAGCCGCAGTTCACCGGCGCCGTCGAGCCGGGCCGCCTCCAGCAGCTCGCGCGGGATCTCCGCGAAGAAGTTCCGCAGCAGGAACACCGCGAACGGCAGCCCGAAGCCGACATGGAAGAGGATCACCCCGAAGATCGTCCCGAACAGGCCGATCTTGCCGAAGAGTTCGGCGATCGGGATCAGCGCCACCTGGACCGGCACGACCAGCAGACTGACCACGGTCAGGAACCACCAGTCCCGGCCCGGGAACTCCATCCACGCGAACGCGTAACCGGCCAGCGCTCCGATGATCACGACCAGGACCGTCGCCGGGACGGTGATCAGGACCGTGTTCCAGAGGGAGCCGGTGATGTCGCTGTTCTCCAGGAGCTTCTGGTAGCTCTCGAAGGTGAGCTGGGACGGCTTGCTGAACACGTGCCACCAGCCGCTCGCGCTCATGTCGTCCGGCGAACGGAGCGAGGAGGCCAGCAGCCCGATCGTCGGCACCAGCCAGAACAGGGCGACGACGATCAGGAAGACCCGGACCAGACCGCCGTTGATCTTCTCCAGAACCCAGCTCATCGCCGCTCCTCCCGCCGCAGCCTGCGGACGTTGAACCACATCACCGGGATCACGAGCAGCAGCAGGAACACCGCGATGGCGCTGGCGATGCCCGGCTGGCCCTCCGAGAAGCCCTTGCGGTACAGCTCCAGGGCGAGCACGTTCGCGTCGTCCTGCGAGGAGCCCGGCGCGATGATGTACACGAGGTCGAAGACCTTCAGCACATTGATCATCAGGGTCACGGTGACCACGGCGAGGACGGGTGCCAGCAGCGGCACGGTGACCTTGCGGAACACCTGCCACTCGGTGGCCCCGTCGACCCGTGCCGCTTCGAGCAGCTCCCGCGGCACACCGGCCAGCCCGGCCGCGATCAGCACCATCGCGAAGCCCGCCCACATCCAGACGTACGACCCGATGATGGCCGGCGTGACGAGGGACGGGCCGAGCCAGTCGACGCCGTTGTACGGCTGCTTGAAGTTGCTCGCGGGCAGCCGGAGCCGGGCCCCGTCGGCGGCGGCCGGGAGCGTGAAGGTGCCGTCGGCGGCGGCCTTCGTGGACGCCACCACCTGGCCGTTCTTCACCGCCTCGATACGCATCCCGTCGTAGCCGAGCTCGGACGGGTCGGGGGTGCCGAGCCTGCCGACGCCCTTGCCCCGTGTGAAGTCCTGCCAGGTGGTACCGGTGATCCTCCCGTTCTCGGACCTCGCCGCCACGGCCTTCCGCGCGCCGCCCGGCATCTGGTCGGGGGCGACCCCGACGAGCGGAAGGGCGACGGTCTCGCCGGTGTGGACCGTCGTCCTGGTGATGAAGCCGCCCTGGTCCGCCGTCAGGGGCGACTCCCGGCCCGGGTGGGCGTTGGGGAACGCGGAGGACCGGGCGAAGGTGTCGTGGACGCCCACCCAGACCGCGTTGGCGACCCCCTTGTCCGGGTCCTGGTCGTAGACCAGGCGGAAGATGATCCCGGCGGCCAGCATCGAGATCGCCATCGGCATGAAGACGACCAGCTTGAACGCCGTGCCCCAGCGCACCCGTTCGGTCAGCACCGCGAAGACCAGGCCGAGGGCGGTGGCCACCGTCGGCGCGAACACCACCCAGATCACGTTGTTCTTCAGGGCGGTACGGATGCCGTCGTCCGTGAAGATCGCCTTGTAGTTGTCGACGCCGGCGAACCCGTCGCCGTTCGCGTTGTAGAAGCTGCGGATCAGCGAGTACCCGATCGGGTAGACCACGAGCGCGCCGAGCAGCACCAGGGCCGGGAGGAGGAAGAGCACCGCCACGGTCCTGCGGGTGCCGGTCACGCTCCTGCGGCGGCCGGGAGGAGAAGCGGGGGCCGTGGCTGCGGGTGCGGCCATCGCCGGGTCAGCTTCCGCTGCCGTAGGCGGCCGCCGCGTCCTTCTCCAGTTTCGCCTGGGTGCCGGCGACGTCCGTCGGGTTCTGCAGGAAGTCCTGGAGGTCCTTCCACTCGCCCTTGCCCGGGGTGCCGCCGAAGGCCTGCGGGGCCTGGTCGGACATGTCGAAGCGGAAGTCGTCGCCGGACGCGATCAGGGACTTGGCGATCGTGCGCTGCACCTCGTTCGGGTAGGCCGAGTTCGGCACGCTCTTGTTCGGCGAGAGATAGCCGCCGAGCTTCGCCTGGATGGTCGCCGCGTCCGGGGAGGCCAGGAACTTCGCCAGCGCCTGGGCGCCCTTGGAGTCCTTGAAGACGACCGCCGCGTCACCGCCGGAGACCACGGGCGCGGTCGAGCCGACGGCCGGGAACGGGAACACCTTGGCGTCCGTGCCCACCTTCGCCTTGGTCTCACCGATGTTGACCTGCACGAAGTCGCCCTCGTACACCATCGCGGCCTTCGGCTGGTCGCCGCCGGTGAAGGTCTGGGTGACCGAGGCCGGGAACTCCGTCTGCAGCGCGCCGGACGCGTTGCCCGCGACGTACCCCTTCTTGCCCCAGATCTGGGCGAGCGTGGTCAGCGCCTGCTTGACGGACGGGTCGGTCCACTTGATCTTGTGCTGGGCGAGCTGGTCGTACTTCTCCGGGCCCGCCTGGGAGAGGTAGACGTTCTCGAACCAGTCGGTCAGCGTCCAGCCGTCGGCGCCGCCGACCGAGAACGGTGTGACGCCCGAGTCGTACACCGCCTGCGCCGCCGTCAGCAGGTCCTGCCAGGTCCTGGGCTCCTTGGCGCCCGCGTTCTCGAAGACCTTGGCGTTGTACCAGACCAGTGACTTGTTGGCGGCCTTGTAGTAGACGCCGTACTGCTTGCCGTCGACCTTGCCGATGTCCTGCCAGCCCTGCGAGTAGTTCTTCTGCACCTCCGTGATCGTGTCCGCGTCGAGCGGCTTCGCCCAGCCCTTCTGCACGGCCTGCTTGATCGCGCCGGGCTGTGGCAGCAGCGCGATGTCCGGCGGCTGACCGCCCGCGATCTTCGACCCCAGGAAGTTGATGATCGGGTCCTGGGCGGGCACGAAGGTGACCTTCGCGCCGGTGCGCTTCTCGAACTCCGCGAGCACCTGCTTGAAGTTCTTCTGCTCCTGACCGGTCCAGACGGCGGCCACTTCGAGGGTGGTGCCGTCGAGCTTCGGCAGGGTGAGGGTGCTGGTTTCGGTGGCGCCGGTGCTGTGGTCGCCGTCGGATTTCTTGTCGCTGCCTCCGCACGCGGTGAGTGCGAGCGAGCCCGCGAGCAGGGCGGCGAGTGTGGTGAGGGCCCTGTGTGTCCGGATGGTGTTGCTCATGGCGCGCATCACTTCCCCGTTCGTCGTTCCTCGTTGAACGTCAGAACTCTGTGCCGTGCGCTCCGGTGTACGCGGGGGCCGCTTGCGCGGCAAGGGGGCCTACCGGGGAGGGCCCGGGATCGTGATCGCGTTGTGATCGGTTCCCGCGCTCACAGGAGACCACACTCACAGAAGGGAGGGGACCTCCGCCGCCGAGACTTCCTTCGCCGCCCGCTCCACCGCGCTCGCCAGCAGGGCCAGGTCCGTCGGGCCGTTGCCCAGTTCGCGTACCGGGCGGCGGGTCGGGGGGTCGCCCATGCGGTGCCAGTCGAGGGGGACCACCGTGGGGCGCTGGGTCGCCGTGCGCGGGATACGGCCCGTGACCCGGCCCGTCTGGAACGCCGTGGTCCGGCCGTCCGGGGTGGTCAGACGGCCGCGGCCGGGCGCCGGTTCGTCGGGGCCGCCGGCCGGGGTGTCCAGGGTGATGCGCAGGGTGGCCTGCCGGGCCGGTTCCGTCTCCGCCGTACGGCCGCCCGTGCCGGCCGCCGCGACCAGGTGCACGCCCAGCCGGTCGCCCTCCTTCGCCACCGCCTCCAGCGCCCGCATCACGGACCCGGCGGCCGGCCGGCCCGGTGAACCGAGGGCGGGGGAGACCAGGGCGTCCAGGTCGTCGACCACGACCACGAGACGGGGGAGCGGGGGCGGCGCCTCCGTGCGCCCGCGGGCCGCGGCGCCGGCCGACGGGCGCAGGCGGATCGTCGAACTGGGCGGGGCTTCTATGTCGGCGGCGCCGGAGGCGGCGGAGCGGGCGCGCTGCGGGACGATACGGCCGGAGATCTCCCGCTGCGCGTGCCAGTCGGTGAAGTCGGAGCGGCCCAGCAGCTCGGCCCGCCGCTTCAGCTCGGCGCTCAGCGACTGCGCGAACTCCCGCATCCGCACCGGGTCGTTGGCGGTGAGGTGGGTCGTGACATGCGGTATGTCCGTACAGACCCGCAGGCCTTCGCCGTGCCCGGCACCTGTGCCGACGCCGTCACGGCCGTCGATCAGGACGATCCCGAGCCGGTCGGGGCGCTCGGCGGCGGCCAGCGAGGCGACCACCGCCCGCAGCAGCTCGGTACGGCCGCTGCCGGGCGGGCCCTCGATCAGCAGGTGCGGTCCCTCGGCCACCAGGTCGGCGGTGAGCGGGCCGCGCGGTCCGGCACCGAGCACCGCCCGGCCCCGGCCGCCCAGCGACTCGGTGTCGTCGGCCGCGTCCGCCCAACGCGCCATCAGGGACGCCGGGGTGGCCCGCGCCAGCCCCAACTCGTCCAGCAGACGGGCGGACTGGGGGAGCCGGGCGGCCGCGCGCGGGTGCCGCTCGCCGGCCGGGCCCTCGGGGCGCAGCGGGGCCAGCGCCCTCGCGAACCGCTCGGCCCAGGCGGGGGAGACCGCGTCCACCGCGGCCAGGGTGCCGGGGCCGACCGGGCCGGGGTGACCGCCATGGCCGCCGTGACCGGCGGAGACGCGCATCAGGTGCAGCGCCGTCGCCACGTCCCCGCTGAGCAGGGCGACCGCCCCGCACTCCCGGAACGTCGGCGTCACCGCGCACGCCTCCTCGTAGGTCTCGGCGACCGGGGAGCCGGCCGAGGCGGGGGCCGTCTCCGCGAGGCAGATCACGTGCACGCCGGCCCGCGGTCCGGCCACGGCCAGCCGCGCCACCGCGTCACGCAGCGCGGAGCCGCCGGGATCGCCGTCCACCACGACGACCGTGTACGGCCCGGGGAAGCCGCCGTCGCCGTCGGCACCCAGGTCCTCGCGGGCCCAGGAGGGACGGTGGGCGGTCTCGGGGGGCGGGGCGCCCGCCGTCGTACGGGCGGATGCGGATGCGGGTGCGGATGCGGATGCGGATGCTGCGGACGGTGCCGGTGTCGGGCGGTCGGACGGGGTGGCGGGCCTGCGGGGGGCGGACAGTTCCTCCGTCCGCCGCAGCAGCTCCTCCACGCGGGCCGCCGCCTGTTCGCGGTCGTAGGCCAGCAGCAGGCGGCAGTCCTGGCCGTGCCCCGGGCGGACGTGCGGGAGCCAGCCCAGCCAGGACCACTCGGCCGTGCGCTCCTCCAGGGAGCGGGCCCGGTCCGCGCTGATCAGGACGATCTCCAGCAGGTCGGGCGAGTGCAGCGCGGCAAGCTGGGCCAGGACCGAACGGGCCAGGCCGGCCAGCCGGGTGCGCGGGCCGGCCAGGCCGAGCGCTCCGGCCTCGCGCAGACCGGCGGTGACCGGGACGGCGGGAAGCAGGCCCGAGCCGTCGGGCGCCGGGCGGTCCGCGCTGCCGAGCCGGACGGTGAGCGCCTCCGGATGGCCGGGGCCGCGCTCCCAGAGGCGGGGGCCGGGGCCGAGCGCGGTCAGCAGCAGGGCGGCTGGATCGGGCCAGGTCTCCGGCTGGGCGGGCACCTCGAAGGACGCGGCGCCGCCGTCCGCCGCCACGGTCTCGTCGTCCGCGGCCGACGGGGCCTCACCGCGCCCACCGGCCAGCCGCCGCGCCCAGGCCCCGAGCCCACCGCGCCTGCGGGCGCCGGACAGGGCGGGGGCGTCGGTACCACGGAGGGGGGTGCCCTTGCGTCTGCCGGAGGGGGTGGGGGCGTCGGCGGGGTCGTGGGCGAGGCGGGCGCCGTCGGCCGGGGCCGGGCCAGGGGCGGTGCCGCCCGCGCCGGTGGAACTCCGGCCGCTTCCGATTCCGACGCCGCCGGCACTTCCGGAGGGGGCCGGGCGATCGCCGAGCGCTCCGGATCGGCCGGCGTGGGTCTCGCCTGAGCTGCCCTTGACGGCGGTGCCGGGTGCGGTGTCAGGGCCTTGCGCCGTGTCGGAGCCGTATGCGGCTCCTGATCCGTGGGGTGCGCCGGCGCCGTACGCGGTCGCCGACCCGTGGGGCGCACCGGTGCCGTACGCGGCCTCGGATCCGTGGGAGGGGACCGGGCCGTGCGCGGTCGCGGCGGTGCCGCGTGGGCCCGGCAGCGTGCCGCGACTCCCGGTCGACGGGTAGCCGTGCCGGTCGCCGTCGTACCCGCGCTCGGCCGACGGCGGCTCGGTCCGCTGCCCGGCTGGTGCCGGGAACCCGCCCGCGGGTCCGCCGTCCCCGGCGGGGGATCCGCCGGCCCGCCCGGTCCACGGCGGCCCGTCGCCACGGCCGGCCGCCGGCCGCCCGCCCCGGCTCTCGATCCTCGGCGCGTCCCCCTGTGCCGGTACGACCGGTGGTTCCACCGGGCTGTGTTCGTGGCTCCGGGCGGACCCGCCCGCGGCACCCCAGCCCGCCGTGCCGTAGGCGTGGTGGGTACGGCCGGCCGGCGCGGCGGGGCCGCTCCCGCCGGCGGCGGAACCCTCGCCGTCGATGCCCTCGCCGCCCGTCAGCACCCGCACGCACCCCTCACCGTCGGGTGTCGTGCCCACCCGGGCCCCCGGGCCCCCGGACGGCGTGAGCCGCAGGGCCGACTCCCCGATGCGCAGGAGCGAGCCCGGGGTGAGGCGGACCGGGTGGTCGGTGACGCGGGTGCCGTCCAGGACCGTGCCGTTGGTGGAGTTCAGGTCGGCGACCGAGACCCGGCCGTCCGCGGCGACCGTGACCGCGCAGTGCAGCCGGGAGACGTCCGGGTCGTCGAGCGGGACGTCGGCGTCGGCGGAGCGGCCGATGGTGATCTGGCCGCCGTGCAGGAGGTGGACCCCGCCCGCGTCCGGGCCGGCGATCACGTGCAGCTGGGTCGGGGCGTCGTCCAGCTCGGGGTGCGGCTCGGGGGCCGCGGGGGCGCCCAGGGACAGCACCGCGCCGTCGACCAGCGGGGGCTCGCCCAGGATGCGGCGGCGGGCGTCCAGCCGCTCCACCCCGGCGTAGAGCACGACCGGGGCACCGCTCGGCTCACGGCCGCCCAGGCTGCCGTCCCCCGTGACCGCCGAGGCCAGCCCCGACGCCACCGCGGCCAGGTCGGTGCCCGCGGGGGCCGTCACCAGCACGTCCCGGCTCACGGCCCGGCCCCGCTGCGCGGCAGGGCCCAGCGGGTCTACGACGGTCAGCCGGATCTGCATCGCCGTCAGCGGTCCCTTCTGCGCGGGCGC
Source organism: Streptomyces fuscichromogenes (assembly GCF_014645815.1). Lineage (GTDB taxonomy): Bacteria > Actinomycetota > Actinomycetes > Streptomycetales > Streptomycetaceae > Streptomyces > Streptomyces fuscichromogenes. The sequence goes on from NZ_BMML01000028.1 coordinate 55,996, forward strand.
GGAATTCCCCCACCGCCACGAGCACGTCGGCCAGTTCTGCTGTCAAGCGCATCCTCGCACCTGCCACTGACAACGCGCCCACGTCCCGATGGTAAGTGATCTTGATTGGTCAGCTCTGCCCCCAAAAGTGCCTGACCAATACCGTGCGGGCGATCACTTGAGATCGGTCACGTCCGAGCCCGGCAACCGGCGGACCGAAGCCAGCGTCTTTCCATCGAACGCACGCCGGAACGGCAACGTATGGGGATACGTCGGGACGCTTATCGCCTCCCTACCGAAGAGGGGGAAAGCACAGCCGGACGACAGCCCGGTCCCAGCCACCACCGCACTACAGTGGTTCGGACACATGGGTCGGAGACATTCAGCAAGCAGCTAGGGAGCGCATGACGTGCGGCCGGTAGGCAGCAAGTACCTCCTGGAGGAGCCGCTGGGACGCGGCGCCACCGGTACCGTCTGGCGTGCCCGCCAGCGGGAGACCGCGGGCGCCGAGGCAGCCGTGGCCGGCCAGCCCGGAGAGACCGTCGCGATCAAGGTCCTCAAGGAAGAGCTCGCGAACGACTCCGACATCGTGATGCGCTTCCTGAGGGAGCGCTCCGTCCTGCTCCGGCTCACCCACCCGAACATCGTCCGGGTCCGCGACCTCGTCGTGGAGGGCGATCTCCTCGCTCTGGTCATGGACCTCGTCGACGGCCCCGACCTGCACCGCTACCTGCGGGAGAACGGCCCCTTCACGCCCGTGGCCGCCGCCCTGCTCACCGCCCAGGTCGCCGACGCGCTCGCCGCCAGCCACGCCGACGGCGTCGTGCACCGCGACCTGAAACCGGCCAACGTGCTGCTCGCCCAGTACAACGGCCAGATGCACCCGATGCTGACCGACTTCGGCATCGCCCGCCTCGCCGACTCCCCCGGCCTGACCCGCACCCACGAGTTCGTCGGCACGCCCGCGTACATCGCGCCGGAGTCCGCCGAGGGCCGCCCGCAGACCTCCGCCGTCGACATCTACGGCGCCGGCATCCTGCTGTACGAGCTGGTCACCGGCCGCCCGCCGTTCTCCGGCGGCAGCGCCCTGGAAGTCCTCCACCAGCACCTCAGCGCCGAGCCCCGCCGCCCCTCCACCGTGCCCGACCCGCTGTGGACGGTCATAGAGCGCTGCCTGCGCAAGAACCCCGACGACCGCCCCAGCGCCGAGAACCTCGCGCGCGGCCTGCGGGTCGTCGCCGAGGGCGTCGGCGTGCACGCGAACTCGGCGCAGATCGCGGCGGCCGAGGGCGTCGGCGCGCTGCTCGCCCCCGACCCGGCGCCGGCCGCCGTACCGGGCGCGGCCGACCCGACCCAGGTGCTGCCGAACACGAGCGCCCCGACGGGGACGTACGACCCGAACGCCGCGACCAGCTTCCTGCCGCACACCGGCGGGCCGGCGCCGTTCGGTGCCGCCGACCCGACCGCCGTACTGCCGAACACCGGCGCCGCCGACCCGACGGCCGTCCTGCCGCCGGTGCCCCAGGGGCAGCCGGGCCAGCAGCAGCCGGAGCAGCCGCATCCCTGGCAGACGCAGCTCCGCGCGGCACGTGACCGCAACGAGCAGACCCAGGTCCAGTACCTCGACCCGGGCGAGGACCCGCTGCGCCGCCGCCCGCAGCGGCAGGTGGCCCGGCCCCAGCAGCAGCCGCCACGCCAGGCCCCGCAGCAGCAGCCGGTACGCCGGCCGCAGCCGCGCGGCCAGGGCGGACCGGGCGGACAGGGCGGGTACGGGCAGCAGCCGGCCGGGTACGGGCAGCAGCCCGCCGGGTACGGCGGCGGCCGGCCGCAGCAGCAGTACGCCCCGCCGCAGCAGCAGCCCCAGCAGCGCTACGCGCCCCCCGCCGAGCCGCAGCAGCGCGCCCCGCGCGAGCCGCGGCAGCGCGGCGCCAACCCGATGAAGATCCCCGGGCTCGGCTGCCTCAAGGGCTGCCTGTTCCTGGTCGTCATCCTGTTCGTCGCGGGCTGGCTGATCTGGGACCTGACCCCGGTGCACACGTGGGTGGGGCAGGGCCGGGGCTACTGGAACCAGCTGCACCACTGGGCGAACTCGGTCAGCAAGTTCTTCGGCGACCTGGGCAACGGCTCCGGCAAGTAACCGCGAGTCTGTGGATTTGTCGACACCTGGCGGGTGATTTCCGCCTCCCTGGTGAAGGTTGGCTCATCGGACGCGTACTTTTGTCGGCAACACGCGTCCGTAGGAGCAGTCTTGGCACGGAAGATCGGCAGCCGGTACACCGCGAACCAGATCCTGGGGCGGGGCAGCGCCGGCACGGTGTGGCTGGGCGAGGGGCCGGAGGGGCCCGTCGCCATCAAGCTGCTGCGCGAGGATCTCGCGTCCGACGAGGAACTCGTGGGCCGCTTCGTGCAGGAGCGCACGGCACTGCTGGGCCTTGAGCACCCCCATGTGGTGTCCGTCCGTGACCTCGTCGTCGACGGCAACGACCTCGCCCTCGTCATGGACCTGGTCCGGGGCACGGATCTGCGCACCCGCCTGGACCGGGAGCGGCGGCTCGCGCCCGAGGCGGCCGTGGCGATCGTCGCGGACGTCGCGGACGGGCTGGCGGCGGCGCACGCGGCGGGGGTCGTGCACCGGGACGTGAAGCCGGAGAACGTCCTCCTGGACATGCAGGGCCCGCTCGGCCCCGGCGGCTCCCACCCGGCGCTGCTGACCGACTTCGGCGTCGCGAAGCTCATCGACTCGCCCAAGCGGACCCGCGCCACGAAGATCATCGGTACGCCGGACTACCTGGCCCCGGAGATCGTGGAGGGCCTGCCGCCCCGTGCGTCGGTGGACATCTACGCGCTCGCGACGGTCCTGTACGAGCTCCTCGCGGGCTTCACCCCCTTCGGCGGCGGCCACCCGGGCGCGGTGCTGCGCCGGCACGTGACCGAGAGCGTCGTGCCGCTCCCCGGCATCCCCGAGGAGCTCTGGCAGCTGCTCGTGCAGTGCCTGGCGAAGGCGCCGGCGTCCCGGCTGCGGGCCTCCGAGCTGGCCGCGCGGCTGCGGGAGCAGCTGCCGATGCTGGCGGGGATGCCGCCGCTGGACGTCGACGAGCCGGAGACCGAGGCGCCGGAGGACGCCGAGGAGTCGGCCGCCGCCGCGCCGGTCACGGAGGAGCAGCGGGTACGACGCCGGGGGGCCGTCTCCCTGGTGCCGGGCGCGAAGCCGGACTCCAACCGGGACACGCACACGTCGATGCGGGTGCCGGGCCCGGACGAGCTGGCGGGCGGCGCCCGGGGCACGGCGCGGGTGCCGAGGGCGGCGGGGGCGCCGCGTCCGGGGTCGGCGCGGCACCGGGTGGCGGCACGGCGACGCAAGGTGACCTTCGCGGTGGCGGGGGTGGTGGTGGCCGCGGCGGTGGGCGTCGGCGCGTACCTGGCCACATCGGGCGACGACTCGGCTCCGCCGCGGGAGACGCAGAGCACGTCGTCGCCGTGACGGGCCCACTGCCCACCGCCCAGCCGACTCGGCGGGCCGAAACCCCACCGCCGCGGGGCTCCGCCCCGGACCCCGACAGGGAGTTCGGCATCCGCCCGGCTCGGGCCAGAGGTCTGGCGTCCGCCCGGCTCGGTAGGCGGCAGGGCCGCTGCCGCGGGGCCTCGTCCCGGATCCCGTCGGGGGACGGGGCGCTTCCCGGGGCGGCCCCCCTCGCCGAGCCGAGCGGGTGGGCGGTGCCCGTCGGCCATCCTCGCCTGGCGGAGCCGTTACGCTGGAGGCGTGGCAGTCGTCGATGTATCCGAAGAGCTCAAGTCCCTCTCCTCGACCATGGAGTCGATCGAGGCCGTTCTGGACCTCGACAAGCTGAGGGCAGACATCGCCGTGCTCGAGGAGCAGGCGGCCGCGCCGTCCCTGTGGGACAACCCGGACGAGGCGCAGAAGATCACCAGCAAGCTGAGCCACCTCCAGGCCGAGGTCAGGAAGGCCGACACGCTGCGCGGGCGGATCGACGATCTTGTCGTGCTCTTCGAGATGGCCGAGGAGGAGGACGACCCCGACACCCGTGCCGAGGCCGAGTCCGAGCTCACCGCCGTCAAGAAGGCGCTGGACGAGATGGAGGTCCGGACCCTCCTGAGCGGTGAGTACGACGCCCGTGAGGCGCTCGTCAACATCCGCGCGGAGGCCGGTGGCGTCGACGCCGCCGACTTCGCCGAGAAGCTCCAGCGGATGTATCTGCGCTGGGCGGAGCAGAAGGGCTACAAGACCGAGGTCTACGAGACGTCGTACGCGGAAGAGGCCGGCATCAAGTCGACCACCTTCGCCGTGCAGGTGCCGTACGCCTACGGGACCCTCTCCGTCGAGCAGGGCACGCACCGGCTCGTGCGGATCTCGCCCTACGACAACCAGGGGCGCCGCCAGACCTCCTTCGCCGGTGTCGAGGTGCTCCCCGTGGTCGAGCAGACCGACCACATCGAGATCGACGAGTCCGAGCTGCGGGTCGACGTGTACCGCTCCTCCGGGCCCGGCGGACAGGGCGTGAACACCACCGACTCCGCGGTGCGCCTCACCCACCTCCCCACCGGAATCGTCGTCTCCTGCCAGAACGAGCGGTCGCAGATCCAGAACAAGGCGACCGCGATGAACGTCCTCCAGGCCAAGCTCCTCGAACGGCGCCGCCAGGAGGAACAGGCCAGGATGGATGCCCTCAAGGGCGACGGCGGCAACTCCTGGGGCAACCAGATGCGGTCGTACGTGCTGCACCCGTACCAGATGGTCAAGGACCTGCGGACCGAGTACGAGGTGGGCAACCCCGAGGCCGTGTTCAACGGCGAGATCGACGGCTTCCTGGAGGCCGGAATTCGCTGGCGCAAGCAGCAGGAGAAGTAGCCTTGTCGACTTGCTCACGGTGAGTCGACCGACCCGGAACTGCCGCCCCAGTGGCGGCAGTTCTCGTATGTCTGGGTTTTACATCACACTCACAGGCTTCAACTCCCCCCATTCGGCGCGCAACTGGACATCGCGCCCGCAACGGCCTTGACGTTGCTTTGAAAAATGGGAAGGGTGAAGGGTGGCATGCGTATCTCTGGGGCGCATGTGAACCGGGGGCCCGCGCAGCCGTGGCCTTCCCGTCGATCACAGCCCCAGCGCCGCCAACCTGACGTTGAGCTACTGGGGGTAGCAACCAGATGACCAAGAAGACGCGGATCCGGGTCGCGCGGATAGCCGCCGGTGTCGTGATCGCCGCCGGTGCCTCGCTGACCGCGGCCGGCGCGGCCTCCGCCCTCTCCATCGGCGTCGAAGCCGACGAGAGCGGCCTGACCGCGACCGTCAGCACCGACGACGACCCGACGACCGACCCGAGCAGCACCGAGATCCCGACGACCCCGGCCACGCCGACCGAGGAGCCGTCGACGACTTCGGAGCCCTCCGAGTCGAGCGAGCCCACGGACGAGCCCACCCAGCCGACCGAGGAGCCCACCGAGCCGACGGACGAGCCGACCACCGACTCCCCGTCGGACGGCAGCACCAGCGGCAGCGGCAGTGGCAGCACCGGCAGCGGCAACAACACCGGCACCGACGGCAACTCGGGCACCTCCGCGCAGGAGGAGGGCACCTCCGCCCTCACCGACACCGGCTCGTCGAACACCGAGGCCCAGGGCGGCGGCGACCAGCTCGCCGAGACCGGTGCCGCGCAGACGACCTTCCTCATCGTCGGCGCCGCCACGATGATCGCCGGCGGTATCGGCTTCCGTGTCCTGCCGCGCCTCATGGGCGGCCGCGGCGGCGCTGCCGCCTGACGGTAGCGGGCCGCTCACGGAACGCGTCCGTGACGCACGACGAAGGGCCCGGAGCGGTCGCTCCGGGCCCTTTTGTTGCCTGTGTGAGCTTCGTTACGCGGTCTGGTGCGCCGCCAGCAGTGCCACCGCGGCGATCAGCACCGCGAGCAGCCCGATCAGCGCCATCGGGTTCAGACCGCCGAGGAAGTTCTCCTGCTGAAGTCGCTCGCGGTTGACCCGGCACACGGGGCACCGGCCCTCGCTCACGGGCGCCGCGCAGTTCGCGCACACCAACCGGTCGTACGTCATGCGCTCACCCTCCTTGCACCGGCCATCGACTGCACAACGCTCCGCGGAACGAGAACGTTCCCTCCCACTGTGCCAGGTTCCCCCGGAAAGAGCGCGGCCGTCCGTAGACCTCGCCCAGGAACAAAACCGCACAAGCATCACCCAACCGTGACCGGCGCCTGCGCTTCCTCACCCGACTCGCGTATGGTCACGCTCATCTACCCCCGGCGACCCGTGGTGCATCCGTGATCCGATTCGACAATGTCTCCAAGGTCTACCCCAAACAGACCCACCCCGCACTCAGGGATGTCTCCCTGGAAGTGGAGAAGGGCGAGTTCGTCTTCCTCGTGGGATCCTCCGGCTCCGGGAAGTCGACCTTCCTGAGGCTGATCCTCCGCGAGGAGCGGTGCAGCCACGGCCAGGTGCACGTCCTCGGCAAGGACCTCGCCCGTCTCTCCAACTGGAAGGTGCCGCAGATGCGCCGCCAGCTCGGGACGGTCTTCCAGGACTTCCGGCTGCTGCCCAACAAGACGGTCGCGGAGAACGTGGCCTTCGCCCAGGAGGTCATCGGCAAGTCCAAGGGCGAGATCCGCAAGTCCGTGCCCCAGGTGCTCGACCTCGTCGGGCTCGGCGGCAAGGAGGACCGCAGGCCCGGTGAGCTCTCCGGCGGTGAGCAGCAGCGTGTGGCCATCGCGCGTGCCTTCGTGAACCGGCCCAAGCTGCTGATCGCCGACGAGCCCACGGGCAACCTCGACCCGCAGACCTCGGTCGGCATCATGAAGCTGCTGGACCGCATCAACCGCACCGGCACCACCGTGGTCATGGCCACCCACGACCAGAACATCGTGGACCAGATGCGCAAGCGCGTCATCGAGCTGGAGAAGGGCCGCCTCGTCCGCGACCAGGCACGCGGCGTCTACGGCTACCAGCACTGACCGCGATCGTCCACGGAAAGGCATAACCCGACGCCATGCGCGCCCAGTTCGTACTGTCGGAGATCGGAGTCGGTCTCCGCCGCAATCTGACGATGACCTTCGCGGTCGTCGTCTCGGTCGCCCTGTCCCTGGCGCTCTTCGGTGGCTCGCTCCTGATGAGCGACCAGGTCACCACCATGAAGGGCTACTGGTACGACAAGGTCAACGTCTCGATCTTCCTCTGCAACAAGAGCGACGCCGAGTCGGACCCCAACTGCGCCAAGGGTGCGGTCACCGACGACCAGAAGAAGCAGATCCAGGCCGACCTGGGCAAGATGTCGGTGGTCGAGAAGGTCACCTACGAGTCGCAGGACGAGGCCTACAAGCACTACAAGCAGCAGTTCGGCGACTCGCCCCTGGCCGACTCCCTCACGCCGGACCAGATGCAGGAGTCGTACCGGATCAAGCTCAAGGACCCGGAGAAGTACCAGGTCGTCGCGACGGCCTTCGACGGCCGGGACGGGGTCCAGTCGGTCCAGGACCAGAAGGGCATCCTCGACAACCTCTTCGGCCTGCTCAACGGCATGAACTGGGCGGCCCGCATGGTCATGGCCCTGATGCTGGTGGTCGCGCTGATGCTGATCGTCAACACGGTGCGCGTCTCCGCGTTCAGCCGTCGGCGGGAGACCGGCATCATGCGCCTGGTGGGCGCCTCCGGTTTCTACATCCAGGCCCCGTTCATCGCGGAGGCCGCCGTCGCCGGTCTGATCGGCGGCACGGTCGCCTGCGGATTCCTGGTGCTCGCCCGGTACTTCATCATCGACCACGGCCTGGACCTGTCCCACAAGCTGAACCTGATCAACTTCATCGGCTGGGACGCGGTGCTGACCAAGCTCCCCCTCATCCTCGCAACGAGCCTCCTGATGCCCGCGCTTGCCGCGTTCTTCGCGCTGCGCAAGTACCTGAAGGTGTGACGCATGCCAAGAGGGCCGTACGGGCAACAGCCCGTGCGGCCCTCTCGCGTTGTCCTAGACTCACCCGCATGTCAGGCCGAGAGCTGTTCTGTCAGCCCCGCCGGGTTCGCCGGGGGGCGGCTCTGACGTTGGTGTTCGCAGGGCTGTTGGTGACCGGGGCGGCCACCGGGGCGTTTCCCGATCCCGGGCAGGCCGACCGGAAGACGCCCACCGGAGCTGCCCGTCCCGCCGGGCGCGGGGCCGCCGGGCACGAGGACGTCGCGAAGGCCGCCGCCGAGGCCATGGCCGACGGCGAGTCCCCCATGGAGGCGGCGGAGCGGGCCGTCAGCCGCAGCGGGGACCGGTGGGCCGCGGTCTACTCCGAGGGCGAGTACCAGGAGTTCGAGGAAGCGCTCGACGGCCAGTACACCGGCGTGGGGCTGTGGGCCCGGCGGACGGCGGACGGGCGGATCGAGGTGAGCAGGGTGCAGTCCGGGTCGCCCGCGGCCGAGGCGGGCGTCAGGAAGGGCGACCGGCTGCGCAGCGTCGACGGCGCGGACGTCGACGGGCGGCCCGTCACCGACGTCGTCTCGTTACTGCGCGGTGACGCCACCGACGCGCGCGCCGGTACGACCGTCACCCTCGGCCTCCAGCGCGGCACGCGCGCGTGGAGCGAGACAGTGCGCAGGGCGCTGCTGTCCACCGACTCGGTGACCGTGCACAAGCTGACCGCCGGCATCACCGTCATCAGGATCTCCGCCTTCACCAAGGGCTCCGGGGAGCTCGTGCGCACCGCCGTACGGCAGGCCCCGGCCGACGCCGGCATCGTCCTCGACCTGCGCGGCAACTCCGGCGGCCTGGTCAGCGAGGCCGTCACCGCCGCCTCCGCCTTCCTCGACGGCGGCCTGGTCGCCACCTACGACGTCGACGGCGCCCCCCGCTCCCTGCACGCCGAGCCCGGCGGGGACACCGCCAGACCCCTGGTCGCCCTCGTCGACGGCGGCACGATGAGCGCGGCCGAGATGCTCACCGGCGCCCTCCAGGACCGCGGCCGCGCGGTCGTCCTCGGCTCCCGCACCTTCGGCAAGGGCTCCATCCAGATGCCGACCCGGCTCCCCGACGGCGCGGTCGCCGAGCTCACCGTCGGTCACTACCGCACCCCCTCCGGTCACACCGTCGACGGCCGGGGCATCACCCCCGACCTGGAGGTGTCCACCGGGGCGCTGGAGCGGGCGGAGACGGTCCTGAGCGGGCTCGGGGACCCGTCGTAGGAAGCCCTTTAACCGCTTCCCCCGCACCCCCTCCGTAGTGCGAAAATGGACAGCACTATGGCCAAGGGAATGTACGTACCGAAAGAGTCCCAGCAGAAGCAGCAGGGGACGGCCGCCAAAGCCCGGGACGGCGAGAAGGGCGGCAAGCGCAAGATCGTCGCGCAGAACAAGAAGGCCCGGCACGACTACGCGATCATCGACACCTACGAGGCCGGCGTCGTCCTGTTCGGCACCGAGGTGAAGTCGCTCCGTGAAGGACGGAGCTCGCTGACCGACGGCTTCGTCCAGATCGACCAGGGTGAGGCGTGGCTGCACAACGCCCACATCCCCGAGTACCACCAGGGCAGCTGGACCAACCACTCCGCGCGCCGCAAGCGCAAGCTGCTGCTGCACCGGGAGGAGATCGACAAGCTGGAGGCCAAGTCCCAGGAGACGGGTCACACGATCGTGCCCCTCGCCATCTACTTCAAGGACGGCCGCGCGAAGGCGGAGATCGCGCTCGCCCGGGGCAAGAAGGAGTACGACAAGCGGCAGACCCTGCGGGAGCAGCAGGACCGGCGGGAGTCGGACCGTGCGATCGCGGCGGCCAAGCGCAGGCAGCGGGGCGCGTAGGGCGGAACACCACCGGAATACGGTGGCCACGTCGCTCGTTGTTCACGTACGATGGTTCTGCACCTCACAGCAGGTGCGCACCCTCCTCGGAGGGTTTGAAAAAACAACATGGGGATGATCGGTTTCGACAGCGGATGTCGAAGCAGGGGAAGCGTGTCGAGGAAGCGGCAATGATCTCGTTAACCATATGTCGCAACCAATAATCGCCAATTCCAAGAGCGATTCCCGCGCCTTCGCCCTCGCTGCCTAATAAGCAGTGAGTGAAGGCCCTAACGGGTGTCAGACCGGGGATGTTCCCGACCCGGACCCTGGCATAATCTAGGGGACTAAACCATCCGGCCCGGTCACGGGGTCGGATGGGAAATCAAACAGTGACTGGGCCCGTCGGCGACTTGTTCGCGTGATCGCCGGGGCCGAGAAAATCACAGCGAACTGCACACGGAGAAGCCCTGTTTTTGCACCGTTGGACGCGGGTTCGATTCCCGCCATCTCCACAGTCTCCATGTTGCGAGGGCCCGGTGGTCACAGACCACCGGGCCCTCGTCGCGTTCCCGCCGTCTCGGAGGCGCTGTCAGGGGGCCTCGCGCGGTGCCGTGCTCGCGCGTTCCGTCAGCCGGGGCGTGAGCAGCGTCGCCTCCGGGACGTCCGGGTCGCCGTCGAGTCTGCGCATCAGCAACTCCGCCGCGCGCTCGCCGAGTTCCGCGGCCGGCAGGGCGACCGAGGTGACCGGGACACGCAGTGAGGCCGCCAGTTCGTCCGGGCAGATCGCGGTGATCGACAGGTCGGTGGGCACGCGCAGGCCGAGTTGCTCGAAGGCGTCGACGAGGGGTTCCAGGACCGCCTCGTTGTGGACGACGACCCCCGTCAACGCCGGCTGTTCGCGCAGCAGTTGCTCGGCGGTCCGGCGGGCCGCCGCCGGCGTCGCCGGGCAGGGGCGGACGGAGGACGCCATGCCGTTGCGGTCGGCGGCGGTCGTGAAGCCCTGGACGACGCGCTGGGCGAACGCCGTCTCCCGGACGTACACCTCCGGCGGCGAGCCGACCAGCGCGACCACCCGGTGCCCCAGGCCCGCCAGCCGCTCCACGCACAGCTCACCGGCCGCCCGGAAGTCCAGGTCGACGCAGGTCAGGCCCTGGGCGGCGGCCGGGAAGCCGATCAGCACGGACGGCCTCTCCAGCGTGCGCAGCAGCGGCAGCCGGGGGTCGTGCAGCTGGACGTCCATCACGATCAGGGCGTCGACCAGGGCGGTGTCGGCGACCCGGTGCAGGCCCTCCTCGCCCTCCTCCTGGGTGAGGAGGAGCACGTCGTGGTCGTACCGGCGGGCCGTCGTCACCACCGACACCGCGAACTGCATGACCACCGGGACATGGATACCGGTGCGCAGCGGGATGACCAGGGCGAGGACGTTGGAGCGGCTGCTGGCCAGGGCGCGCGCGCCGGCGTGCGGGCGGTAGCCCAGCTCGCGGATGGACGCCTCGATCCGGCGCCGGGTCTCGTCCGAGATCGGGCGCTTGCCGCTGAGCGCGTAGGACACCGTGCTGGGGGAGACCCCGGCGTGCCGGGCCACGTCCGTGATCTTCACCATCAGCCCAGCTCCAAGGAGAGGAACCCGGTACCGGGCCGGGCCCGCGCCGTCCGCTCCCCGGCCATGAGGTTCCAGGCCGCCGCCGGGTCGCTGCACGAGGCCCGCAGGGTGTCCCCCTCGCGTACGACGGTGAAGGTGACGTCCCCGACCGGGACCGTGACCTGGGCGCCGCGATCGAGGCCGAACGCCCGCAGGGTGACCCCGTCGGCGTGGTCGTAGTCGGGGCGGTCCGCCACCGCGCCGACCGGGATCACGGACCCCGGCCGGGCCAGGAGCGGGACACTCAGGAAGTCGTGCCGCTCGCGGATCCAGCGGGGGCCGGTGACCTGCCGTCCGGTCAGGAAGTGGGTCCAGGTACCGGCGGGGCAGTAGTACGTCACGTTCCCCTCGTCCTCGAACACCGGCGCCACCAGCAGGTCCGCCCCGAGCATGTACTGCCGCTCCAGATGCGCGCACCCCGGATCCTCCGGGAACTCCAGCACCATCGCCCGCATCATCGGCACCCCCTCCGCGGAAGCGGTGCGCGCGGCCTCGTACAGGTAGGGCATCAGGCTCAGCTTCAGCCGGGTGAAGTGCCGCAGCACGTCCACCGCCTCCTCGTCGAACAGCCACGGCACCCGGTACGACGACGACCCGTGCAGCCTGCTGTGCGACGACAGCAGTCCGAAGGCCAGCCACCGCTTGAACAGCGCCGGTGACGGGGTGCCCTCGAAGCCGCCGATGTCGTGGCTCCAGTAGCCGAAGCCGGACAGGCCCAGCGACAGCCCGCCGCGCAGCGACTCGGCCATCGACTCGTAGGTCGCCTCGCAGTCGCCGCCCCAGTGCACGGGGAACTGCTGGCTCCCGGTCGTCGCCGACCGCGCGAACACCACCGCCTCGCCCTCGCCCCGGTGCTTGCGCAGCACCTCGAAGACGGTCCGGTTGTAGAGGTAGGTGTAGTAGTTGTGCATCCGCTCCGGGTCGGAGCCGTCGGACCAGGCCACGTCCACCGGGACGCGCTCCCCGAAGTCGGTCTTGAAGCAGTCGACGCCCTGTGCCAGCAGGGCTTCCAGCTTGGCCGCGTACCAGTCACGGGCCGCCGGGGACGTGAAGTCCACCAGCGCCATGCCCGGCTGCCACAGATCCCACTGCCACACGCTGCCGTCCGGCCGCCGCAGCAGGTGTCCCAGCTCCCTGCCCTCGGCGAACAGCGGCGACCGCTGCGCGATGTACGGGTTGATCCACACGCACACCCGCAGCCCGCGCTCGTGCAGCCGCCCCAGCATGCCCTCCGGATCCGGGAACACCCGTGGATCCCAGCGGAAGTCGCACCAGTTGAACTCCCGCATCCAGAAACAGTCGAAGTGGAAGACGGAGAGCGGGAGTTCGCGCTCCCGCATGCCCTCGATGAAGGAGGTCACGGTCTTCTCGTCGTACGACGTCGTGAAGGACGTCGACAGCCAGAGCCCGAAGGACCAGGCGGGCGGCAGCGCCGGGCGGCCGGTCAGGGCCGTGTACGTGCGCAGGATGTCCTTCGGCGTCGGGCCGTGGATGACGTAGTACGTCAACTGCTGTGACTCGACGCTGAACTGGACCCTGGACACCGACTCCGAGCCGACCTCGAACGACACCTTCCCCGGGTGGTCGACGAAGACGCCGTAGCCGGCGTCCGTCAGGTAGAAGGGGGCGTTCTTGTAGGCCTGTTCGGTGGCGGTGCCGCCGTCGGCGTTCCAGATGTCGACGACCTGGCCGTTCTTGACGAGCGGGCCGAAGCGTTCGCCGAGGCCGTAGACCGATGTCCCGACCCCGAGACCCAGCTGCTCCCGCAGGTAGTGGGCGCCGGTGGCGGTGTCCCGCATGATGCCCATGCCCTTGGGCCCGCTGGAGGTGAGGACACGGCCGCCGGCGAGGAAGTCCAGCCGCCAGGGCGCGGCCCGGCTCAGCCGCAGCGCGAGCGGGCCGGAGACCAGGGTCGCGTACTCGTCGTCGTACGACACCTGGGACGCGAAGTCCTCCCGCCGGAGCTCGAACCGCGGCCCGCGGGGCTGCTCGCCCTCGAAGTGGGTGAAGGTGACGCCGATGACACCGGGCATCGGCGTGTGCGCGCTGATCGTCACGACCGGTCCCTTCAGCAGGTCGCCGCGGTGGCGGATGGGCTGGGTGGGCGCGTGGATCTCCAGGGCGCCGTCCACGGCCGTGACGTCGAGGACCTCGACCGGATGGGCCGCGGTGACACCCTGGCGCAGCAGCCAGTAGCCGTCGGTGAACTTCACTCACGAACCTCCTATTTGACGGCCCCCACGGCGATCCCCCGGGTGAGCGTGCGCTGGAAGACGAGGAAGAAGACGACGGCCGGCAGCACGCCGAGCAGGGCGGCCGCGTTGGTCATGGTGGCGTCCATCAGACGCTGGCCCTGGAGGACGCCGAGGGCGACCGACACCGTCTGGTTGTCGTTGGAGATCAGCATCACCAGCGGCAGCAGGAACTCGTTCCAGGTCCAGACGAAGAAGAAGACCAGCAGCACGCCCAGGGTCGGGCGGCTGACGGGTACGACGATCCGGACCAGGATCTGCCACTTGTTCGCGCCGTCGATCCGGGCCGCCTCGATGATCTCGCGCGGGAACTGGCCCAGCACGGCGGAGAGGAGATACGTCCCGAACGCCGACTGGATCACCGTGAACACGATGATCACACTGAGCCGGGTGTCGTACAGGCCCGCCTCCTTGCTCAGGTAGTAGAGCGGGTAGACCAGCGACTCCTGCGGCAGCAGGTTGGCGAGGACGAAGAAGGCCAGGACCCAGGTACGGCCCCGGATCCGGCCGATGCCGATCGCGTACGCGTTCAGCACGGACAGACCGGTGGCCAGCACGGCCACCGAGCCGCTGATGAGTGTGGAGTTGACGAGCTTTCGGGTGTAGTCGACGCGTTGCCAGAAGTCCCGCAGGCCGTCCAGGTAGAGGCCGTGCGGGAGGCTCAGCGGGCCGTTCTGCGAGTACTCCGCCGGGGACTTGACCGCGTTCATCGTCACGATCAGGAACGGGACGACCATGAGGAGGGCGGCCAGGCAGAGGGCGAGGAGGACCGGGTAGCGGCGCAGGGCGGTCATACCACCTCCGCGCGGTTCTGCAGCCTCAGACCGAGCACGGCCAGGGCCAGGACGACGACCGTGAGGACCGTGGAGATCGCCGAGCCGTAGCCGACCTGGGTCTTCTCGAAGAACGTGGTGAAGGAGAAGTAGGAGGGCACGTCGGTGGCGCCGCCCGGACCGCCCTTGGTCAGGACGTACACCGCGCCGAAGACCTTGAGCGCGGCGATCGTGCACCAGGTCAGGACGACGTACACCTCCGGGCGGAGCTGCGGCAGCGTGATGTGCCGGAAGCGGCGCCACCAGCCGGCGCCGTCCAGCTCGGCCGCCTCGTACAGCTGCGGGTCCACCCGGCCCAGCCCGGCCATGAAGACGACCAGCGGGAAGCCGAGCTGGACCCAGACGAGGACGCCCATGACCGTGTAGAGGGCGAGGTCCGGGTCGCCGAGCCAGTCCTGCTGCCAGGAGCCGAGGCCGACCGCCTTGAGGAGGGCGTTGAGGGAGCCGTTGTCCGGGGCCAGGATCCAGCTCCAGACGATGCCGGCGACCGCGACCGGCAGCACCTGGGGAAGGTAGAAGCAGGCTCGCAGCACGGCCGCGATCCGGGTGCCGAAGTGCTTGCCGACGTAGTCGAACAGGGCGGCGGCGAGGAGGAGTCCGAGCGCGGTCGGGACCACCGCCATCGCGAGAACCATGAAGAGGCTGTGCCGGAACGACGCCCAGAACTCCGTATCGTGCAGCAGCTCCCGGTAGTTGGCGAGCCCGGACCAGTGCGGACCGCCCACGCCCTGCCAGTCGGTGAAGCTCACGCCCGTGTTCATCAGGAACGGCACGACGACCACGGCCAGGAAGGCGACGGCACCGGGGAGGAGGAAGAGCGCGTACGAGTCCCGGCGCACCCTCACTTGGTGCCCTTGTCGTACGCCGTCTGGAGGTTGCTCAGGTAGGCGTCCGGTTTCTCGCTGCCGGTGATCAGCTTCTGGGTCTCGGAGACGAGGGTGTCGTAGAACCCGGCGACCGGCCAGTCGGGGTAGAAGGCCAGGCCGTCCCGCTTGCTCACGGTGTTGAAGTCGGCGATGAGTTCCTTGGACTTGGGGTCGGTGATGGCGCTCGCGTCGGCGGCGACCGGGACACCGCCCTTGTTGCCGAGCAGGTTCTGGATCTTCTTCGACATGGTGATGTCGATGAAGTCGTAGGCGAGGTCCTTGTTCTTGGAGTTCTTCGGTACGACCCAGAGGTTGCCGCCGGAGCCGAGGGTGAGGTCCGAGCCGGGCCACAGGAAGCTGCCCCAGCCGAACTTGGCCTCGGACTGGAAGCGGCCGTACCACCAGCTGCCGGAGAACAGGATCGGCGACCTGCCCTGGATGAAGGAGACCCCGGCCTGCTCGGCGGTGGTCCCGGAGGACGTCTTCGCGAGGTAGCCCTTCTTCACCCAGTCGGCGAAGGTGTCCGCCGCGTACGTCCACGCCTGGTCATGGAAGTCGACCTTGCCCTGGTACAGCTCGTAGGCGTCGACCCACGAGCGGTCGGCCTTCGAGAGCGCCAGCTGGTACAGGTACTGCTGGGCCATGTACTCGGAGCCCGAGTCGGCGAGCGGGGTGATCCCCTTGGCGACGAACGTGTCCATCGCCGCCGTCAGGTCGTCGAACGTCTTCGGCTCGGCGATCCCGTACTTCGCGAACAGGTCCTTGTTGTAATAAACCATGGTGTACTCGGCGTAGTTGGGCACCCCGTACCACTTGCCGGAGCCCATCACGCCGCCGGCGTCGTACTGGCTGGTGGTGCGCACGCCCGCGCTGAGCTTCTTGTCCCAGCCGCGCTTCGTCGCCTCGGCGGTCAGATCGGTGAGCAGGCCCTGTTTGGACAGCAGGCCCGCCGTCGCGTTGCCCTTGTTGTACTCCATGATGTCGGGGGCGTCGGAGGAGTTCAGGACCATCTGCGCGGTCTTCTGGATCTGCTCGAAGCTCTTCTCCTCGTACTTCACCCGCACACCCGGGTGGGTCGCCTCGAACTCCTTGATGGCCTCGTTCCAGGCGATGCCCATCGCGCTGGTCGGCCCCTCGTAGTGCCACAGCCGCAGCGTCTTCGCGTCGGACGTGCTGCCGCCCGAGCCGCCGCAGGAGGCGAGCAGGAGCGATCCGGCGAGGATCGCCGCCGCGGTCGCGGTCCGCCTTCGTGCCGTCAACATCCAATGCCTCCAGGGGAGTCGGATGGATGGTGCATGGTGCTCGTCCCGCGTCGAATCGGTTCGATGGGGACGTCGAAGCGCTTCGACGCAGGACGGTAGGTGCGGGCTGTGGAGGCGTCAATGGGTGTGGAGGGAATTGGCGGAAGCGATTCGACTGGCGATGCTGACGACGAGGGCCGTGACGGCCGCCGCGGCCGGGGTGGCGAAGGCCGCCGTCGGCGAGACGTGCTCGGCCGCCCAGCCGCCGAGCGCGGAGCCGCAGGCGATGCCGGTCAGCAGCGCGGTGACGACCAGGCTCATCCCCTCGTTGAGGCGGTCCGCGGGGGTGCGCTCCTGGACCAGGGTCATCGCGGTCACCATGGTCGGGGCGGTCGCCATGCCGGCCGCGAGCAGCGCGGGGGCGAGGGCCCAGAGGGTGTCGAAGGCGCGGACCGCGAGCAGGGGCAGGGACATCAGCGCCGCCATCGACAACAGGCAGCCGGAAAGCCTGCGTTCGGCCGGTCCGGCCGGCCCGAGCGCCCCGTACAGCAGGCCCGCGGCACAGGAGCCGGCGGCCTGGAGGGCGAGCACGGCACCGGCCGCCGAGCGGTGGCCCTGGGCGTCGGCGTAGGCGATGGTGACGACCTCCATCGAGCCGAACACCGCGCCGGTCGCGACGAACCCGGCCAGCAGCGGGCCGATGCGCAGCGGTGTGCGTGCGGTGCCCGTACCGGCCCGGGGCGGTGGCTCGGTGGCCCGCTGGGCGGTGAACAGCAGGGCCCCGGTGAGCAGCAGCACCGCGCCGGCCAGCGTGCCGGCCTCCGGGAAGAAGGCGCCGGTCAGGAAGGAGGCGAGGACCGGGCCGAGCATGAAGCACAGCTCGTCGGCGGCCTGTTCGAAGGAGTTCGCGGTGTGCAGGGCGCCCGGGTCGTCGCGCAGCAGGTGCGCCCAGCGGGCCCGGGACATGCCGCCGAGGTTGGGGGTGGCGGCGGTGGCCGCGTAGGCGGCGAACAGGGTCCAGTCCGGGGCGCCGTACCGGACGCAGAGCAGCAGGGCGAGGCTGCCGAGCACGGCGGTGACGGTGGCGGGCACGGCGATTCGGGCCTGTCCGTACCGGTCGACGAGCCGGGCGATCCAGGGTCCGGCCAGTCCGGTGGCGGCGAGGCCGGTCGCGGTGACGGCACCGGCGAGGGCGTACGAGCCGCGCGACCCGGCGATCATCACGACCGCGCTCACGCCGAACATGCCCATGGGGAGCCGGGCCAGCAGGTTCCCGGCGGTGAAGGCCCGGGTGCCGGGGCGGGCGAAGAGCCGGCGATAAGGGCCGGGCGGGTGACGGCGGGGGCGGGGCTGCGGAGTGCGGTGGCGGAGGGCGGCCCGGAGGGTGCGGCGCCGGAGGCGGGCCCGAGGGGGGTGGCGCTGGTCGGGGCGACGGTGGAAGCGGGGGCCGAAATCGACGGTGACGAGGGAGTCGGCGGTGACGGTGTGGGCGGTGACGGTGTGGGTGGGGCGGGGGTGGTGGGAGTGATGGGTGGTGTGGGTGGTTTGGGTGGGGCGGGAGTGATGGGTGGTGTGAGTGGTGTGAGTGGTGTGGGTGGGGCGGGCGGTCTCGTGTGGGCCCGGCCTGGTCGGTTGTGGCATGGACACCACCGTCGCCCCGGACCGGTCAGGGGGTCCAACACCTGGTCGGCGCCGATTCACGCACTGTTGTTGTGAGTCCGGCGGGTCCAGGATGCGGGGGCGCCCGGACTCGGGCTACCTCGGGCTGAAGGTGATCACCGGGGTGTAGTCGGATCCGGCGTTGAACTCGACCCGTTGGGTGCCGGTCGGTGAGCCGAGCCCGCTCAGCGGCAGCGTCCAGGTCTGCGTCGAGCCGTCGACCGTCCGCTTCGGGCGGGTCGCCGTCTCGGTCCAGCTCCAGTCGGTCGACCGGCTCCGGTAGAGGCCGTCGTTCTCGATCATGTAGTCGGCGCCGAGGGCCGAGGGCGACGGATAGGGGAGCCGGTAACCGGTCGCGGAGTTGCCGTCGGTGTCGAAGAAGACGTGGTAGTACGGCTGCGAGGTGTGGAAGGTGACCCGGAAGGTGACCGTCCCGGACGACACGCAGACGGAGTAGTCGGTGAGGGCGCCCGAGCCCGCGGCGGAGACGCAGGAGGAGTCGGCGTCGTCGCCGCCCGACTTCGCCCGGGTCCGGCCGGCATCCGTGGCAGCGGCAGCGGCAGTGGTTGCCGACGCGGTCGATGAGCGGGTGGCGGAGCCGTGGTCCTTGGCGGCTTTCGTGGCCGACGGCTGCGACGACGTGCCGTCGGCGGCCGCCGACGTTGACGTGGACGGCGAGGCGGACCGTGATACGGACGGCGGGGGCGGGCCGAGCAGGCTCGGCGCGCCGTCGTACGAGCCGCCGTCCTCCGCGGCGCCCGGCATGGCGCCGGACGCCGGGTCCGACGACCGGGTGCCGTCGTCAACGGCCCTGCCCACGAGGAAGGCGCCACCGATCAGCGCGGTCACGACCACGGACACCCCGGTCAGGAGCACCGCCCGGGGCAACCGGCGCCGGGCGGTGCCGCCGGCCGGGGGGCGTGGAGCGGTTGCGGTCCCCGGCCCGGCGGTGGCTTTGGTCCCTGGGCGGGTGGTGGCTTTGGTCCTTGGGCCGGTGGTGGCTTTGGTCCCTGGGCCGGTGGTGGCTTCGGTCCTTGGGCCGGCGGTGGCTTTGGCCGCGGGGGCGCTGGTGTGGTGCCGTGCGGGGCTGTCGGTGTGGTGCGGTGGGGTGCCGTTGGTCTTCCGGCTTCGCTGCTCGCTTTCGTTCGCCACGCGCTCGGTGCCGTCGCGCGGTGGGTCGGCGGCTATGGCCGTCCGCTGAGGGGGGACCGGGCTCTCCGTCGTGAACGCGGCCGCCGCGGTGGACATGGACGGTGCGGCGGGGCCGGGGTCCGGCTTGGTGCGGGAGGCGGACGCCGCGGCGATGGCCGACGGTCCCTTCGGCCGCCGGGGCAGTGGAGACGGCACTGTTGTCGCGTCCTTCCGGAAGAGCGGTGGCGAACGCGTCCGGCGGCGCCAGGGCGCCGATGCTACTAACGCCGGACCGGGGTCCCGGCCGCGGCACGTCGTCTCATCGCCCGCCGACTCGCCCGCGGGCCGGTCCAGTTGCCGTTTCCTGCCACGTTGCCGGAAACAGTGCCTGATGGTGCACCGGCGATGTCCCCACCGACGCGTCGGCGACTGCCCGACGGGGCATCGGCCGGGTGCCCGGTGCGGTACCGGTAAATTCGCCCGATGGCCGCTTCCCCCGCCCACATCGACCCCCGGCTCCTGCGTGTCTTCGTCGTCGTCGCCGAGGAGTTGCACTTCACCCGCGCCGCCGCCCGGCTGTATGTCGCCCAGCAGGCGCTCAGCCGTGATGTGCGGCGACTGGAGCGGGAGTTGGGCGCCGAGTTGTTCCTCCGCAGCACCCGGCAGGTCAGCCTCACCGCCGACGGCGTCCGGCTGCTGCCGTACGCCCGCCGGGCGCTGGCCGCCCAGGACGCCCTGCTCGCCGCGTTCGGACAGGCCCGGCCGCTGCTGGTGGACCTCAACTCGCCGGGCCTGGAGACCGCCCGCCGCGTCCTGCACCGCGCCCGTGAACTCGCCCCCGACTGCGAGCTGATGGCCCGTTACGAGAGCGGGCTCACCGGAGCGGCGGCCGAACTCCTCGCGGGCCGGCTCGACGCGTCCTTCGGGCGGTTCGCGGGACTGGATCCGGCGCTGCGCTCCGGGCTCGAACAACAGCCCGTACGGTTCGAACCCATGGCCGTAATTCTCCCCTCCGATCACCGGCTCGTGGCCCTGGACGCGGTGCCGTTGTGTGCGCTGGCGGGCGAGACGGTGTACGCCGGTGCCGGCAACGAACGCACCCTGGAATGGACTGACCTGACCTTTCGGCTCTTCGAGGGCCGAGGGATCGCGGTCGCGCCGCCTCTGCCGCTGGCCGTCGGGGAGGAGGAGTTCCGGCGAGTCATGGCCAAAGACCGGTATCCCATTCTCGCGGTAGTGGGATTTCCGGCCATACCTGGAAGCGTGTCGCGGCCCCTGGTCGATCCGGTCCCGTTGTCGCCCGTGTCGCTCGTGTGGCGAAAGGGGCTGGTCCATCCGGGAGTCGACGCGCTGCGCCGGGCGGCCGCCGAGACCGGGCGCGCGGAAGGGTGGCTTCAGTGGCCGGCCGACGGATGGATTCCGGCCAGTGATCAAGAGGTGATGGACGACCACAAATGACACATCGGGAACACGGGTCTTCCCTGTGCGCTAGCTTCATGGACCCGAGCGCGGAGAGCTGGAAGGGGGCGTTCGGAGCGGGTGGGGGCCCGTTCCGGTGACGTGTGCTCGGGTTCGTCAGCGCGCCCGGAACAGTCCCGTGGGGGGATGTACGCGCGTGAAGAATTGGCGAGAAGAAACCCAACCCGAATGGCCGGAGGCAGCCCTGGATGCCAGGGATGTGCCGGTGACGGGCGACGACGGAGCGGAGCCGGCCGCTGCGGAAACCGACGGCGGTGGCGCGGCCGGGGCCGACGGCGGTGGAGCGGCGGGGGCTGCCGGGGCCGACGGGGTGAGCGGGTCCGCCGGGGTCGCCGGAGCCACCGGGTCCGCCGGGGCGACCGAGGTGTTGCGGGCCGCCGGGCCGTCACGGAACCCGTGGAGCGTCGTCGAGCCGCCGATCCCGGTGTTCATCCGCGACCGGGCCCCGGACCCCGTCAACGACCCCGACGAGGTGACCGTCCAGAACGACGTCGGTTCCGTGCGAATACGGCCGACAGGACCGCCAGGCCCGACCGGCCCGACCGGATCGCCAGGCCCGACAAGGCCGTTATGGCCGGCGGCGCGGACATGGCCGACCCGGCCTCGTGCCGCCGACGCTTCCGGCGCCATCGACGGCATCGCCGCCTCCGGTCCCGCCCCGGTCGCCGCCCCGGTCCCCGCCCCCGTCTTCGTGGACGAGTCGGGGCGTCGCAGCCGTCGGTTCCGCAGGATCGGGATGGCCGTCGGCCTGGTCTGCGCGGTCTACGCGGTCGTCATCGTCGCCACCCTGCTGTCCGGGAGTTCCGACGCGCCCTGGCTGCCGGTACCCGGGCAGAACGGCGACAGGCCGGCCGGCAGGGTCGACGACTCGCCGCGCCCCTCGCACCCGTCCCGCTCCTCGGACGACGGCGCCTCGGTGGCCGGTCCGCCCGTGAACGGCGGCACGACCCCGTCGGCAGGGGCCTCCCCGCGGGCTCCCGGCGCCGGAACGGGCACCGCCCGGCCGAGTGCGTCGGCGTCCGCGCGGCCGACGTCGTCCGCGGGGCTGACGGGCTCCTCGCCGAAGCCGGGTTCGCCGTCCGCGTCCGCCTCGCCGTCCGCGGTGACGCCCTCCTCCGACGCGCCGGCCTCACCGGCCTCGTCGCCGCCTCCGGTCTCGCCCAGCGAGTCGGCCGCCCCGACCGGCGGCCCGGTCGCGCAGGGCGCGGCCCCGCACACCGGCGCCGCTGCCGCCTCCGCTCCCGCTCCCGTCCTCTGATGGCCGCCCGCACCCGGCGCCGCGCCAACGCCATGGCCGCCCGCACCCGGCGCCGCGCCAACGCCGCGGACGCCTCCCGGCGCCGCCGCCTGCCCATGCGTCTGACGCTGCCCGTCCTCCTGCTGGCCGCCCTGATGGCGATGCTGATGCTGCGCGGCTACGTGCACAGCGAGATCCTCGCCGACCACCGCATCCGCCCCGAGGCCGCCTCCGACCGGGTCCCGGAGAAGATCCTGGACGGCGGCCCGGTCATCGACACCCGAGGCGGCCGTACGACGTCACTGCGCGTCCCCGACCGCCACGTGGTCCTCACCTTCGACGACGGCCCCGACCCGGCCTGGACCCCGAAGGTCCTGGACGTCCTGAAGAAGCACCACGCGCACGCGGTCTTCTTCGTCACCGGCACCATGACCTCCCGCTACCCGCAGCTGGTCCGGCGCATGGTGGCCGAGGGCCACGAGGTCGGCGTGCACACCTTCAACCACCCCGACCTGTCGTACCAGTCGAAGAAGCGCGTCGACTGGGAGCTGTCCCAGACCCAGCTGGCGATCACCGGCGCGGCCGGCATCCGGACCTCCCTGTTCCGCCCGCCGTACTCCTCCTCCGCCGACGCGATGGACGACCTCTCCTGGCCGGTGACCGAGTACATCGGCAGCCGTGGCTACATCACCGTCGTCAACGACAGGGACAGCGAGGACTGGCGCAAGCCGGGCGTCGGCCGGATCGTCCGCAACGCCACCCCGGGCGCCGGCAAGGGCGCGATCGTCCTGATGCACGACTCGGGCGGCGACCGCCACCAGACCGTCCAGGCCCTGGACCGGCTCCTGCCCCGTCTGCAACAGCAGGGCTACACCTTCGACAACCTCACCGAGGCCCTGAACGCGCCGAGCGCCCACACCCCGGTCGCCGGCCCCGGCCTCTGGGCGGGCAGGGCCTGGGTCCTCCTGGTCCAGGCGGCGGACGGCGTCACCGGGGTGCTGGTGGTCGGCCTGGCGGTGATCGGCGCGTCCGTGCTGGCGCGGTTCGCCCTGATGCTCTGGCTGTCGGTCGTGCACGCCCGCCGGGTCCGCGGCCGGCGCTTTTGCTGGGGCCGCCCGGTGACCGAACCGGTGTCGGTGCTCGTCCCCGCGTACAACGAGGCCAAGTGCATTGAGAACACGGTTCGTTCACTGACCGCGAGCGAACACCCGGTCGAGGTCGTCGTCATCGACGACGGTTCGACGGACGGCACGGCACGGATCGTGGAGAACCTGGACCTGCCGGGCGTCCGGGTGGTCCGGCAGGAGAACGCGGGCAAGCCGGCCGCCCTCAACCGGGGCCTGGCGAACGCCCGTCACGACATCGTCGTGATGATGGACGGCGACACGGTCTTCGAACCGGCCACGGTACGGG
This sequence comes from Streptomyces fuscichromogenes, assembly GCF_014645815.1. GTDB lineage: Bacteria > Actinomycetota > Actinomycetes > Streptomycetales > Streptomycetaceae > Streptomyces > Streptomyces fuscichromogenes. The sequence goes on from NZ_BMML01000028.1 coordinate 79,505, forward strand.
AGCTGGTCCAGCCGTTCGGCGATCCGGCCGTCGGCGCGGTCGCCGGCAACGCCAAGGTCGGCAACCGGGATTCGCTGATCGGCGCCTGGCAGCACATCGAGTACGTGATGGGCTTCAACCTGGACCGCCGGATGTACGACGTGCTGCGCTGCATGCCGACCATCCCCGGAGCGGTCGGCGCCTTCCGCCGTACCGCCCTCGAACGGGTCGGCGGCATGAGCGACGACACCCTCGCCGAGGACACCGACATCACGATGGCGCTCCACCGCGACGGCTGGCGCGTGGTCTACGCGGAACGGGCCCGCGCCTGGACCGAGGCCCCCGAGTCGGTCTCCCAGCTCTGGTCCCAGCGCTACCGCTGGTCGTACGGCACGATGCAGGCGATCTGGAAACACCGGGGAGCGATGCTGGACCGCGGCCCGTCCGGCCGCTTCGGCAGGGTCGGCCTCCCCCTGGTGTCCCTCTTCATGGTCGTGGCCCCGCTCCTCGCCCCCCTGATCGACGCCTTCCTCCTCTACGGCATCGTCTTCGGCCCGACGCAGCGGACGATCGGCGCCTGGCTGGGGGTGCTGGCGGTCCAGGCGGCCTGCGCGGCCTACGCCTTCCACCTCGACCGCGAACGCATGACCCACCTCGTCTCGCTGCCGCTCCAGCAACTCCTCTACCGCCAGCTCATGTACGTCGTCCTGCTCCAGTCCTGGATCACGGCGCTGACCGGCGGCCGCCTGCGCTGGCAGAAGCTGCGGCGGACCGGAGTGGTGGGGGCCGCGCCGGGCGCCGCGGGGGAGAGGCAGGCGGCATGACCCGGGCAGAAGCGACGCCGGTCGCACCGGACAGGGCGGGCACCGGCGCCGGCCGGGACCGCTACCTCGACCTGCTCCGCTCCCTGGCCCTGGTCCGCGTGGTGGTCTACCACCTCTTCGGCTGGCCTTGGCTCACCGTCCTCTTCCCCTCCATGGGCGTGATGTTCGCGCTGGCGGGCTCCCTGCTGGCCCGCAGCCTGGACAGTCCGAGCCGCTCGGCACCGAGCGTGATCCGCGCCCGGCTCCGCCGACTCCTGCCGCCCCTCTGGCTGTTCGGCGCGGTCCTGCTGACGATGATGCTCACGGCGGGCTGGAACCCCCTCAAGGACCCCGACCTGGGCGGCGGTTGGACCAACTGCTCCCAACTCCTCTACTACGTCCTCCCGATCGGCGCCCCGCCCTACCCCGAACACCTCGGCTCGGCGTCGGGCCTGCTGGACGACACCTGGGCGGAACAGGCGGCGGGCCCGCTCTGGTACCTCCGCGCCTACCTGTGGTTCGTCCTGCTGTCCCCGTTCCTCCTGCGGGCGTTCCGCAAGTGGCCGCTGCCGACGACGCTGGCCCCCCTGGCACTGACGGCGGTGGTGGGCACGGGGCTGGTGGGCATCCCCGGCGAGACGGGCAACGCGGTCACGGACTTCGCCGTGTACGGCGGTTGCTGGATCCTGGGCTTCGCCCATCACGAAGGCGTACTCGCACGGGTCCCCCGCTACGCGGCGGTCTCGCTGTCCTGCCTGGTGATGGGGCTGGGCCTGTGGTGGGCGTCGGGCCACCAGGGCCCCGACGGCTGGGACCTCAACGACATCCCGCCGGCCCAGGCGTGCTGGTCGTTCGGGGCGGTCCTGATCCTCTTGCAGTACGCCCCGTCCTGGCGGGAGCTGCCGGGCGGCCTGCGCCGCTGGGACGGACTGATCACCCTGTCCAACAACCGCGCGGTGACCATCTACCTCTGGCACAACATGCTGATCATGGCAACGGTCCCGATCATCGACCTGGCGTACGACCTCCCGTTCATGGCGTCGGACCGGGCGGCGGGGCTGCTGGACTCCACGTACGGCTTCTGGATGTTCGTGCTGGTCTGGCCGCTGATCGCGGCGATGGTGACGGCGTTCGGCTGGGTGGAGGACGCGGCGGCGGGGCGGCGGCCGCGTCTGTGGCCGAACGGGTCCCGCCGGGGGCGGGCGCGCCGACGGGCGTTGTGAGAAGCCGTACCCGGACCCCTCGGCGCTGACCGGGCAGACCCGTTGACCGCTCAAGGAACGGGCGATGACAGGGAGCCCTCCTTCGTCGGCCACCACTCCTGACGGTGTCCTGGAGATCCATGGTTCCTTCCGGGGCGTCCGGCGTCGGTTGCGTGTCGTCCGGACCGTCGGGCGGCATGCCACTCGGTCAGTTGCCTCCCGCGTACGTCGTGAGGAAGGGCGGTCAGGCCCCGAGCGTCCAGTAGGGCGCGTCCGTCGCGGGCGCGGGACGGACGCGCAGGGCCGTATGTCTCCCCGTTCGTCGCCCTCCCTGCCCGGCGGATGCGTCTCGGTCATGGTCCGCCCAGCATCCGGTCCTCGTCGAAGCCGAGTTCGTCCTCGATTCCCAGTTCCTCCGCGGCGTGCCAGCGCAGTGGGTCGGGCCAGGCGGCCGGATCGCCGGTGGCGACACCGCGCAGGAAGCCGACGGCGTCCGGGGTGCCGATCTCGCCCAGTGCCTGGATGGCCTTGACGCAGAAGGAGAAGTAAGGGCCGTCCGTCGACTTCCGCTCCCGCACCAGGGCGGCGACCGGCTCGACTCCCTCCGGGGCCCGCAACTCTCCGAGCAGGTCGACCAGGTCCTCCGTGTTCACCCCCGCGGGTCGCGTGACCAGCACCGTCGCCAGGATCGGCCCGAGCCCATCGGGGTGCACGTGCAGCGCCAGCCCCGCGAGCCGTTCGAAGCGCCGCCAGTCCCCCTCCGCGGACGTGATCCGCAGCCAGTCGAGGACGCGCTGCCGTGCCGCAGGCACCGCGGCCGCGGTCTCCTCGGCCCGCTCTGCACCCACGTATCCGCCGATGACGAGGGAGTCCGCCTGCTCCAGGAGAGCGCGGTCGGCAGCCGATCCAGCCGTTCCAGCCGATTCAGCAGACATGCGTGTCGTGCCACCTTCCAGGCGCGGGTGCCGCTGACGTGGGCACCCGGTCAGATCCGTTCGTACGTCGTTCTCAGGATGTTCGAGTTGAACACGTCGGCCGAGCCCTCGCGGAGACCGAAGTTCAACCCACCCCGTTCCATCTTCACGTGCACGAACTGGGTGCTCTCCCCGATCTCGTCCAGATGCACACCGAACGCCTCCTTGATCGCCGCGATGTTGTCGCCCGAGCCGCGCCCCGCGGCGATGAGAGCCTCCCTGGTGCCCGGCTCCATTTCGTAGCGGACGAGGTGCGTGTACTTCTGGGCGTTCCTGCCGCCGCGCCGGCCGAAGCGTTCCGCGATACCCCGGACGTAGTCCTCCTCCTGGGTCACGAAGTTCTCGCCACGCGGGGTGATCTCACCCTTCGGGCCGAGCCGGGAGAACTCCTTCTCCGACATCACGCGGTAGAAGGGCTCGTAGGGCGAGAGACCCAGCGGGTCCGTGCCCGTCCAGGGGTTGGTCACGTACGCCGTGGGGTGCGGTGAGGCGGTCAGCCCCAGCGGGTCCGGGCTGATGTAGTGCCCCGTCTCCGGGGCGTAGTAGCGGTGCCGGTTGTAGTGGAGTCCGGTTTCGCTGTCGTGGTACTGCCCGGGGAAGCGGAGCGGTGTGTACGCCGTGCCCTGCCGCGGCCAGGCCGTCGCGCCGAACAGTGTCGACCGGGCCCGCCAGGCGATCTCACCCTGCTCGTCCACCAGTTCGGTAGGGGTGCCCACCAGGTCGGTGATGATGGCGAAGAACCGGGAGTCGATCTCCCGCTGGGTCACCGTGTCGGTCAGGCGCTCGGTCTGGGCGACCGGGTGGAGACCGTCGTGGTCCCAGGTCACGGTGGTGGCGTGCGAGAGCGTCTCTCCCGTGGTCGTCTGCTCCACCAGGGTGTCGCCGTCCCAGGTGAAGCGGGTCTCCTCGACGGTCCGGGCCTCGTTGCCGTCGGCCGCCGTCCGCTGCTTCGCGATGCGGCGCCCGAAGACGTCGTACCTGTAGCGCCAGAGTGCCCCGTCGGGGGTGACCACCGAGACGAGACGGTCCTCGACATCCCAGGTGTAGCGCCAGGTCTCCGTCTGCCCGGAGAGCCGGGCCCGGCGCTGGGTCACCAGCCGGCCCGCCGCGTCGTACTCGTAGCGGATACGTCCGGCCCTGGTGACGCGAGTGCCCTCGTAGTCACGAGGCCCGCGCGCCGCCCCGGCGGGATGCGTGTCGGGCCAGTCGGCTTCGGTCTGGTCGCCGGCCGTGTCGTACGCATACGACTCGGCCCAGTCCCGGGCGCTGACCGAGGTGACCCGGCCCATCGGATCCAGTTCGAAACGGCGTCGGCCGCCCGTCAGCTCCGCCACCTCGACCACCTGGCCGTCGGGACGACGACTGTAGCCACGGCGCTGCACCGTACCGCGTGCCGTGTCCGCGACCTGTTCGGCCAGGAGGCCGGACGGGTCCCAGCCACTGTGCACGGTCAGGGCGGTGTCCACCTCACGGGTGATCTCCCGTCCGGCGACGTCGTAGCCGAACCGGAGGGTGTGGTCCGCCGTGCTCAGCGAGGAGCGACGGCCGTAGGCGTCGTAGGCGTACTCCGTCACCAGCCCGGACGGCGTGGTCCGCCGGGTCCGTCGGCCGAGCGGGTCGTAGGCGAAGGTGATCGTACGGCCGTCGACGGACTCGGCGACGATCCTTCCCCAGTCGTCCCTCTCGATGCGTACGGAGGATTCGCCGACGCCGACGCCGACGCCGACACCTGCACCGGCACCGGTGCTGACGCCGGCGCTCAGCAGGCGGCCCATGGCGTCGTGCTCGTAGCGCGTGACGACGCCCCCGGCCGTCTTCACGGCGACCTGGCCGAGTACGTCGCGCTCATAGAGGATCCGCTCCCCGAGCGCGTTCTCGCGGGCGGCGATCCGGCCCGAGGCGTCGTACGCGTAGCGCAGCACACGGCCGTCGAAGTCGCGCTCGGAGACGACGTGACCCGCCGGATCGTATGTGTACGTCCAGGTCAGCCCCCGCGGGTTCGTGACCCGGGTCAGGCGCAGCGAGGCGTCGTGATCATAGGTGTACCGAGCTCCGTCCGGACCGGTCGTGGCCGAGAGGAGGTCGAAGTGCGTGTACTCGTACGACGTGACCGCGCCGCAGGAGTCCGTGTGCCGGACGCAGTTGCCCTCTCCGTCGTACTCCCAGCTCTCAGTCGTTCCGTCCGGGCCCCTCCAGTGGGCTATACGGCCCTCCACGGTCCACGACAGCCGTACCTCGCCGCCCACCGAGTCGCCGACCGAACGGACCCGTCCGAACGCGTCGTACCGACGTCGCTCCTGGTTTCCCCGGGGGTCGACGAGGCCGGTGGTGAGACCGGCCTCGTTGGTTTCCAGCCGGGTGACGTTGCCGAGGGCGTCGACGACCGACGTGAGCCGGCCGGAGCCGTCGTAGGAGTACCCCAGGGTGACGCCGGTGGGACCGGTGACCGTGGTGCAGTTGCCTCGTTCGTCGTAGGTCCGCCGCCAGGTGCTGCCGTCGGCGTGGACCGCCTTGGTCTGTCGGCCGAGGCGGTCGTAGGCGAAACGGGCGGTCGCGCCGTCCGGATACGCGATGACCAGCGGCCTGCCGAACCCGTCGCGGAGGTAACGGATGCAGTGCCCGAGCGGGTCGGTGACGGCGATTTCGTGGTGGCGCTCGTCGTACTCGGTACGGGTGGTGTTGCCGAGGGGGTCGGTCTCGGCGATGACCTGGCTGCCGCTGTTGACGACGAAGCGGGTGACGGCGCCCTCGGCGGTGGTGAGGGTGGTGATGCGGCAGCCGGGCCAGGCGGGGTCGGTGCCGTCGTACGCGAGGGTGATGGTGATGTGGCCTGCGTCGCCGCCCTCGGCGACGCAGCGGTCGCGGTCGTCGTAGACGTAGTGGTACCGGCTGTCGTTGGTGTCGGTCCAGGAGGTGACCCGCAGCCGGTCGTCGTACGTGAAGCGCAGAGGCAGGCCCGAGGAGTTGACCGTTTCGGTGAGGTTGCCGTCGGTGTAGCCGTAGCGCTTGATGACGACATCGGTGCCGTCGTCGGCGGCACCGGCCAGGGCGAGGGCGGTGACGCGGCCTTCGTCGGTGGTGAGCCTGAGGTGGTAGCCGCCGGAGTGGCGGATGGCGAGCGGGGTGCCGTGCTCGTCGTACTCGAAGGTGATGGTGTGCTGGTTGCGGTCGGATATGCGGGTGAGCAGGGCGGTGCCGTCGGCGGCGGGCCGGGCGAAGTGGTGGGTGCGGCCGGTGAGCGGATCGGTGATCCGATAGCCGCCGTCGTCGTGGCGGGTCAGGGAGCGGCGCGGGCCCGTCTCCGGCATGACCGGGGTCTGGGGTGCGGTGGGGTGGGGGTAGGCGAGCAGCAGGCCGTCCTCGGTGACCTGGACGATGCCCTGTTCGTCGATTTCCAGGCGCTGGTCGAGAGTGGAGGCCCAGGTGGGGCCGAACCACCAGCCGCAGCGGTAGTCGGAGGCGACGCGGCGGGTGAACGCCAGCGGCAGCAGGCCGGGCAACTCGATGTCGGTCTGCGGGAGGTACATCGCGCCGGTGGCCATGTCGACGGGGTCGCTGCCCTTGGAACGCACCACACTCCTGAGCCGGTTGAACGCGCCCTCCGCGCCCTCGGCCAGCATGCCCCGCGCGTTCTTGCCCAGCCCACGGACGGCGAGGCTCATGGCCTTCATGCCACCGCGGAGTTCCTTCAGCTCCTTCAGCCCCTTGGCGAGTTTGCCGAGGCTGGTGATGCCCTTGCCGCCGGGTATGCAGTCCAGCGCGGCGAACGCCACGTCCCATAGAGACGCCTGCCCCTGGGAGTACTTGTAAAGCGTGTCCGCAAGCACGACCAGGGCCGCGACCAGCACGATCGCGCCGAGGATCGGCCCGCCGATGATCATCGCGATGATCCCGACGACCGCCACGACCACCTTGCAGACCGTGACGATGGTGTCCCAGTTGTCCTCGAACCAGTGCCCGACGTCCTGCCACCAGTGCCGGTTCGGGATCCCGGCATCCGACGCCTCGCCGATCCTCCGCTTCGCCTCACCCGCAGCCTCGTCACGCATCTTCCGCGCGTCCTCGGCCATCTTCTTCGCCGCGTCCAGCGCACTCTGCGCGGACGTGACGTCCGACTGGGCGTTGCTGTGCGCGGACTTGGCGCTCTGCACGTCCCGGGTGGCCGCCCGCACCTTCCCCTCGTCCGGCTTGTCCGCGTCGGACTTGCTCCCGGTGGGATCGTCCTTGTACTTGTCGGCTTCCTTGGTGGCGCGGGTGACCCACGAATCGGCCGAGGAAAGCCGGGACCTGGCGGAGGCCAGATCCGCCTGCGCCTCCTTCGCCTTGGCGAGCGCCCTGTCCGCGAGCGCCTGCGCGCGCTCCAGCTTCGGCCAGTAGTCCGCGAGCGCGTCCCCGCACAACTCGTACGATTTCTTCAGCTTCTTCAGGTTCTTCGGGACATCCTTGAACTGCTCCTTGAACACCTCCGCCGACTTCCCCGCCCACTGAAGGAGGGTGTCCTCACCGGCCATGCCCCTGACCAGACGCAGCGCGTCGGAGACATCGTCGGCGAAGGCGTGCAACTGCGACGCGAGAGTGCGGACGCGCTGCGGGTCACCCGGAGTCGGGTCCCGGTCGAGATCGAGTGGATGCCAGTCCGCCGGTCGGTACCCCGCCATTACCCCGCAACCCCCGTCACGTACGCCCCATCAACAAACCTGTGCACACGTGAAGTTACAGGTCCCGCCGGTTTGAAGTGAAGGCCGCGCGGTGATCGGGCGGCCGGAGTCGCCGGTGCCTCCGGAGTGTGTTTTGGTATGGCATGACGCGATTTACCCAGTGGGTGACCTAGGGGTGTCGCGATGTCACGGGACGGCACCAAAGCTGAGGTGAGGGTGTTGAGTTGCCCGACTATGATCTGCCGTGCACGCTTCGTGCGGCCGGGACGCGGCACATCGCTCTGGTGCGTTCCGGATGGACCCCGATAGCGTATTCGCTGCTTCGCAGACCCCAACCGCCCCACCAGGAGCCCACCGTGACCCGCCGTTTCCGCCTGCTCACGACAGCCACCGCCGGTGCGACGGCCGCACTGCTGCTTGCCGGGTGCGGCGGAGGGGGCAGCGGCAGCTCCAAGTCGAACGACAAGATCGCGGGGGCGGACACGGGGGCGTCGACTTCGGCTTCGCCGAGCGCCTCTCCTACGGCTTCGTCCGGTAGCGGCCCTAAGATCACCTTGCCCTCCGATGTGAAGCTGACCTTTGAGGGAGGGCATACCGGGGATGCGGCGAAGGACGCGGTGCTCGCCGACAACGCAGAGATGATGAGAGCGGTCGACGCCTCCATCGCCGGGACAGATCCCAAGGGCGAGGGAATCGCGTACTACACCACGGGTAAGGCTCTTGAGGCCTCGCTGACCTGGGTCGCTCAGTGGAAGAAGGCCAACGTCACGATTACGGGCGACATCCGCTACTACGACCGCGAGGTGACGCTCAAGAGCAAGGCGGCGGCCATCCTCACCTTCTGCGGTGACGAGAGCAAGGGCTTCAGCAAGGACAAGAAGACCAACAAGATCAACAAGACGCCTGTCACAAAGAACAGCTACGTCACGTACAACACCAGGCTCGACAAGAACTCCGATGGCGTCTGGCAGACATCACAGATTATTTCCACCAGGGGGGCAGCTCGGTGCCAGCCGTAGTCAGAGGGGCGGCATGTGCTTTTGTCGCCGGAATTGCGTTGTGGACTTCTGGGCCAGTGGCGTGGGCTGATGCCACTCCTGGTGAGGGGCCCGGCACCCTGACGCAGGTGAGCGGGGATCAGAAGGACGGCAAAGTTTCCGCAACTGCCGGTGCCGTCGTCTACGACCTCTCCAAGAACGGTTCCGGAGCGTCGGCCGGTGCCGTCGCCTCGACCACGACCTGGACCCCGCCGGCCTGTTACTACGCCCCGAAGTATTCACCCGATGCGCTTGAGGCCTACCTGACGCCGATCTGGGAGGCCGACTCGACGGGCTACGAGTGGGATGCCACGCAGCGCGACCGCTACGTCAACGGGAAGCCGTACAAGGACTTCAACAAGGACAAGGCGGGCAAGGGCTACTGGTGGGATTCGTACGTCACACCGGGCCGTGAGGGTGACCCCGGCGCGCTCGACTGCACGAAGCCCATCTTCTGGGTGGACACGGGTGAGGACCCGCCGGCGGACATACCCCAGGCGGTCACCCCGGAGATCCTCTCCCAGCTCGCCTACAACCAGATCCGTGTCCCCAGCACGAAGGTGACCCTGGCCCCGGCGGACCGGACGAAGGTCAACCTTCCCACCTGGGCGTGGCTGGACGGCGCCGAGTTCAAGCCGGTCTCCGTCACCGCGTCCGTTCCCGCGCTGGGCATCAGCGCCACGACCACCGCCACCCCGTACTCCCTCAAGATCGACCCCGGTACCTCGGACGCGGTGACGTATCCCGCCTCGGGTGTCTGCGAGTTCAAGAACGACAGCATCGGTGAGGCCTACGCGAAGGGGAAGGCCGACGAGACGCCACCCTGTGGAGTGAAATACCTGCGCTCCTCGGGCACGGGCTCCTATCCGCTCCAGGCCACGATCACCTGGAAGATCAGCTGGACGGGCACGGGGACACCGGGCGGGACCCTGCCCGACGGTACCTTCGGGGCCACCCAGAATGTCGTCGTGCAGGAGATCCAGTCCGTCAACAGGTGAGTGCGATGGGGTCGGCCGGAGCCCTCCGGCTGTAGGAGGCGCCGTGGGCGACAGGACCAGGATCGACGACCTCGACGTGCTCAAGAGTGTGTCCATGGGCATCCAGAAGATCGTCGAGGAGTTGCAAGGGCTCGACGACAAGGGCACGTACGGCTGGAGCCGCGAGGTCGTCGGTCACGAGGAACTCACCGACCGGCTCGACGACTTCGCCGACAACTGGGACTACAGGCGGGGAAAGCTCGAAGGGGAGCTGACCAAGCTGGCGGCCATCACGAAGGCCGCGGCCCAGGCCTACGAGCAGATTGACACCGACCTCGCCGACGCGGTCCGCGAGCGGGAGAAGAAACCCCGGAGGCAAGGGAGATGATGTCCCGACCGAAGGACTGGTCACCGGTCGAGCTGGACTCCGACCCGGTGCCCGGGGACCCCGAGGCCGTGGCGAAGCTGGGCCGGCGATTCCGCTCGGTGGCCGATGCCATCAGAAGGCAGACGGGCAACATCGAAGCCCTCTGCGGAGTGGACGGCTGGCAGAGCGACGCCGCTGACGAGTTCCGCAGGACGGCCGAGGGGACCGTCGGACGGCTGAAGAAGGTCCTGGACCGCTTCGAGACGGCTGCCGATCTCCTGGGTGAGCAGACGGACCTTCCGGACGAGAAGTACGCCTCGGTCCTGGCGTCCTCCCAGCAGGCGGCGGACAAGGCCCGTAACGACGCCGAGCGCGACCGCGATGAGCGTGACCGTCTCGACAGGTCGCTCGACGCCCTGGACAGGTCCGCGGACGACCACGAGCAGAAGAAGCGTGACCTGACCACGAAGCGGGACGAGGTCGACGGTCGTGTCGAGAACGCCATCAAGCGGGTGCACGCCGCCAAGAACGCCCGCAACCGGGCCGGGGAGAAGGCGGCCCGGGCCCTTGAGGCGCTCATCGACCACGACAAACTGAAGGACTCCACCTGGGAGAACATCAAGGGGGCGCTCAAGAGCGTCGCGGACATCGCCGGTTGGGTGGCGACAGCCTGCGCACTCGCCTCGCTGCTGGTGGGCTGGATCCCGGTGATCGGCTGGGCGCTGGCGGGTGTGCTGGACGCGATCGCCCTGCTCGCGACGGTGGTGTCCCTCGCCTGTCACTTGGTGCTGGTCTTCTCGGGAGACGCGAGCATCGCCGACCTGGTGCTGGACGGCGTGGCCCTGCTCACCCTCGGGCTGGGGCGCGCCGCGCTGAGCGCGGGCAGGGCGGCCGCGGCGGGTGTGCGGGGTGTACAGACGGCAAGCCGCTCGGCCCGTGCCGACTTCCTGGCGGCCAACTCGTTGACCGGTAGATCGGCGAAGGCGGCCAACACGTTGAAGGGCAAATCCACCAAGATCGCCAACCAGGTCGCCGAAGAGGCGTCGCGGAGACTCGCAGGGGATCTGCCCGGGGCCTTCGGAAAACTGCGGGAGTTCCAGCACGTCCTGAATCCCCAGGTGGTCTACCGTGACACGGTGGACGCCGTGAAGGGTCTCAAGGACTTCAAAGAGGTGGGGAAACTCTTCGGAAGGGACGCTTGGCGGGGAGCCCGGCCCTTCGGCAATCCGGAGTGGATCGAGTCCAGCAAGGCGCTCAAAGAGGTCCCGATTCTCGGCAAGTTCGAAAGCATGGGCGGTGTGAAGTTCACCGACTATGTGCGATCCGCTGGGCAGAGGTGGCTCGGTTACACCGCCGCGGCGACCGCCATCGACGGGAATGACAAGCTCCACGGCCTCACGGAATGGGATAATCCGTACAACAGGTGGAAGACCGCTTGGACGGTGGGTTCGTGACGGCCGGGAGGAATTCCGCGTGGGTGACGACGTGACGTGGCAGTGCCTGATCTCCGAGCCCGAGGGCGGTATCAGACTTCCCCTGGGGGAGAACGCGGAGTTCGGGGAGTGGGCCAAGCGGGCCGCCCGGCAGTACCTGGGTACAGACGCTCCGCGCAGCGAAATGCGTGAGCTGGCCTCGGCACTGGCTCGTGTGGCGGCCACGGCTGATCTGGGCGCCCCCACCTTCGCCTATGCCTACGTGATCGACGCGGCGAAGGCGTTGACCGCCGTCTACGAGGTCCATGACTACGACGGTGACGGATACCGCTCCCCGGACCGCCTTCCCGGTCTTCTGGAGACTGTCCTTCCCACGTCGCCCGAGCGCCGGAGCGTGACCGAGGTGAACCTTCCGGCCGGGCCCGGTGTACGGGTCCAGGAACTTCTCGCGGTCGAGACCGGTTCGCTCTTCAAGAAGAAGACGATGATGGAGACGGTCACCTACGCGGTGATTCCGCCGCAGGTCGACAACATCCTTGCCTTCCGGATGTCGTGGACCAATCTCGTCTTCAGCGAGGCGTTGCTGGAGTTGGCGCAGACGCTGGCCGAGTCGCTGGAGCTGACCGAGGTCAAGGAAGGCTGAGGAATGCCGGATGCCGTCGCCGACGGTCGTACGGACGGAGAGACCCTCCCTCCGAGCGACTACGGAATGCTCGTCCCGGACGGCTGGTTCAGGATTCCGCTCGAACCCGACGGCTGGAAGACGCCGATCCGCGCACTCGCCGATCGCGTCTTCGAGGGCCAGGACGACGCCGTGCTCCTCAAGCGGGAATTCGTCAAGGCCGTGGGTGCGCGAGCGGAAGAAGGTTACGAGAACGGGGGCGTCGAGCTCTATGTCTCGACGACCTCCATCGGTCCCGTTCCGCTCTCCTCCTCGCTCCTTGTCACGGTGGCCCCGGCCGAGGAGGACGTCCGCCTCGAAGCGAAGGGCCGGTCCCAGGAGGTCACCGACGTCGTGCTGCCCTTCGCCGGGCCCGCGACGATGCGGCGCACCCGTACGGTCCCGGACGCCGAAGACCCGACCGGCAACCAACTGCCCGTGACCGTGGTGGACTACGCGGTCAGGGTGCCGAACACCCAGGCGGTCCTGCTGCTCACGTTCTCCACGTCCTTGGACATGTTCGCCGACGCCATGGTCAACCTGTTCGAGGCGGTCGCCAAGTCGCTGCACTGGAAGTGACCACGACCGGCCCGGCTGCCGCTCGTCAGTTGCCGACGAAAGGCCGACCATGGTCGACAGCCCCCCGAGCGAACTCATCTCGCTCGCCGACGACGAGGGCAACAGCGTCCTGCTCAAGGTGCTGGGACGTAGTCCCCGGTGGGCCGCCGGGCTTGACGCGGAAATCGTCGTCAGGACGCCCTTCGTGTCCGGCCGTGTCGACCTGGCGTTGTCCGTCGCGAGGTTGGAGAGCTGGGCCGCGGCGCTGGACCGGCTCGACGCCGGTGAGGACGCGGCCTGGATGGAGATGAGCCGAGGGCCTTCCGTCTTCATCCGGCTCACCGGCGAGCATGACTGCCCGGAGGTGGTCGTGGCGGACGAGTCCGGGTCCATGGTCACCGTGCGGGTCCCGCTCGTCCCCCCGGAGGACTGGATCGCCGACCACCGCCGGCGTCTGAGCCAGGTGATGGAGCACTGGGTTCCCATGCTGTCCGGGTAGGGAGGCGAGCCGGCACCGGCAGATGACGACGCGTTCGAGGGCCGGGAGGCTTCGCGGATGTCGTCGCGGATCTCCCGGGCGCGAGGGTCCGGGAGACACCGGGCCGCTCACGCCTGCCGCGCACCGGCCCAACGGCTTGGACGCGGTGGGAGCACGACCCGGCCCACGGTGGTTCAGGCCCGTGTCTCACACATCCGCATACTTCGTATCCGCCACCGGATCCAGGGCCAGCCGGTAGCCCCGTTTGACGACGGTCTGGATCAGCTTCGGTGCGCCCAGGGCCGTACGGAGGCGGGCCATCGCCGTCTCCACCGCGTGTTCGTCGCGGCCCGCGCCCGGCAGGGCGCGCAGGAGTTCGGCGCGGGCCACCACCCAGCCCGGCCGCCGCGAGAGCGCCCGCAGCAGGGACATGCCGGCCGGCGGCACCGGCTTCAGCGCGCCGTCGACCAGGACCGCGTGCCCCCGGATCTCCACCCGGTGCCCGGCGATGGGCAACGCCCTTGCCCGGGAGGGGAGTTCCTGGCAGAGCAGCTGTACGAGGGGGCCGAGGCGGAAGCGCTCCGGCTGGACCGTGTCGACGCCGAGGGCCTGGAGCGGCAGCGCGGTGACCGGGCCGACGCAGGCGGGGACGACGTCGTGGGCGAGGGCGGCGAGCAGGTCGGCGAGGAGGCCGCGGTGCTCGGCGCGGGAGATGAGCGAGGCCGCGGCGGGTGCGCTGGTGAAGGTGAGCGCGTCGACCGAGCGGGAGACCACGGCGTCCAGCAGCCGGTCCACCGGCCCGAGGTCCTCCGGCGGCATCCACCGGTACACCGGCACCGGCAGCACCTCCGCGCCCGCCACCCGCAGCGACTCCACGAAGCCGGGCAGCGGCTCCCCGTGCAGCTGGACGGCGATCCGGCGGCCGTCGACGCCCTCCTCCAGGAGCCGGTCGAGCACCTCGGCCATGGACTCGGAGGACGGCGACCACTCCTCGGTCAGCCCGGCGGCCCGGATGGCCCCCTTGACCTTGGGCCCCCGGGCCAGCAGCTCCACGCCCCGCAGCCGCCCGAGCAGCTGCTCGCCGAAGCCCCACCCGTCGGCGGCCTCGATCCAGCCCCGGAAGCCGATCGCGGTGGTCGCGACGACCACGTCCGGCGCCTGGTCGATGATCTCCTTGGTGGCGCCGAGCAGCTCGCCGTCGTCGGCGAGCGGCACGATGCGCAGGGCGGGGGCGTGCAGCACGGCGGCACCGCGCCGCTGCAGCAGCGCCCCGAGCTCGTCGGCGCGGCGCGCGGCCGTGACCCCCACGGTGAACCCCGCGAGAGGGCCGTTCGGACCGGGGTCCGTTCGCTGCTGTACCTCGTCCATGGCCATGACCGCTCTCCTAGCTGACCCGCAATGCCGAACGAGCCTGTCAACGGTGCGTGACAGGCTCGGTTCGGCTTGATGTCACCGGTGTTACGTCACACCTCGGCGTAGCTGAGCTGCGCCTTTGCCTCGGTGGCCGCCGTCGCCCGCTGCTGCGCGGCCGGCCGGCGAAGGTATACGGCCCAGGTGACGGCGAAGCACAGGCCGTAGAAGACCAGGAAGGCCACGAAGGCCCCGGTGCCGCTGCCGTAGGAGAGGTAGGACTGCCGGAAGGCGAGGTTGATGCCGACGCCGCCGAGCGCGCCGACCGCCCCGATGAGCCCCATGGCGGCCCCGGACAGCCGCCGCCCGTAGGCGGCCGCCTCATCCCCCGCCAGCCCCTTGGCGAGCGCCTTGGCCTGGAAGATGCCGGGGATCATCTTGTACGTCGACCCGTTGCCGAGCCCGCTGAGCGCGAACAGCACGATGAAGACGGTCACGAACATCGGCAGCGACTTCTGCATGCTGGCGACGACGAGCAGGGCGGTGGCGGCGGCCATGCCGACGTAGTTCCAGAGGGTGATCCGCGCCCCGCCGTACCGGTCGGCGAGCCAGCCGCCGACGGGCCGGACGAGGGAGCCGAGCAGCGGGCCGATGAAGGTGAGGTAGGCGGCCTGCAGGGGCGTACGGCCGAACTGGACCTGGAGCACCTGCCCGAAGGCGAACGCGTACCCGATGAACGACCCGAACGTCCCGACGTAGAGGAAGGACATGATCCAGGTGTGGCCGTCCTTGGCGGCGTCGATCGCGGCGCCGGTGTCGTTCTTCACGGTGGCGAGGTTGTCCATGAAGAGGGCGGCGAGGACCGCGGCGACGACGATCAGCGGGATGTAGATGCCGAGCAGCACCCGCGGCCCGCCGCTCGCCCCGATGATCGCGAGGGCGACGAGCTGGATGACGGGCACGCCGATGTTTCCGCCGCCCGCGTTGAGCCCGAGCGCCCACCCTTTCTTCCGCAGCGGGAAGAAGGCGTTGATGTTGGTCATGCTGGACGCGAAGTTACCGCCGCCGATGCCGGCCAGCAGCCCCACGAGCAGGAAGGTGTCGAACGACGTCCCCGGCTTCATCACGGCGAACGCGGCGACGGTCGGGATGAGCAGCAGACCGGCGGAGACTATGGTCCAGTTCCGGCCACCGAAGAGCGCGACGGCGAAGGTGTAGGGCACCCGCACGACCGCGCCGACGAGCGTGACCATCGAGGTGAGCAGGAACTTGTCGGCCGGGGTGAGCCCGTACTCCGGCCCCATGAACAGCACCAGAACCGACCACATGGTCCAGATCGAGAACCCGATGTGCTCGGAGAGGACGGAAAAGATGAGGTTGCGCCGGGCGACCTTCTCGCCGGTCGCGTTCCAGAACGCCTCGTCCTCCGGATCCCACTCCTGGATCCAGTGACTGCGTGAGGTAGGGGCTGGGGCTGTCATGACGCCTCCACGGTGCTCCGCGTGCTCGGTCTGCTACGAGTGACTAGGCCCGAAGGTAGGGAGGCGTCGTTTCCGCGCTGTGGCTGTGGGTGACCGGAAGGGAACGTTGCTCTCACCCCGCGGGGAGGCCCGGTGAGAGGTCCGGTGAGAGATCCGGTGAGAGGTCCGGTGGGAGGTCCGGGGGCGGGCGCGGGTCCGCGGATCACCCTGGGGACGGCCCGTGCCGCGGGCGGGGGCGTACCGGAACCCGTCCGGAACCCGTCCGGAACCCGTGGAACAGCGGTACGAGGACTTCCGGCCGTCCGCCGTACCGGGCACTGTGAACGGAACGGTTCCCCCGAGGGTTGTCCGAGGGTTGTCCTAGGCGGTGACAGGCACATGGCACTGGGTACGGCCGCGGCCGGGTACGAGCTGCGCTTCGACGCCGGGCGGATCTGCCTCGATCTGCTCGCGACCACGCATCCCGGCGAACGGCTCGACGGGCTCGAACCGTTGCGGGCCTGGATCACCGGGTCCGGACTCGTCCCGCCGGGCACCGCGCTGGCCCACGCCGACGCCGGCTGGCTCCTCGGCTTCCGCGAACTGCGCGGGAACGTCCGCCAGTTGGTGCGTGGCCGGAAAACCCCCGAGGCCCGGCCGTACGACCTCGCGCTCGCCCGCGTCAACGACCTCGCGCGCGCCGCCGCACCCCCGGCCCCGCGCGCCGTGCCCGGCGAAGACGGACTCCTCGTCCGGGAGTTGGCCGGCCCGCCGGGATGCGCCGCACTGCTCGCCGCCGTCGCCCGGGACACCGTGGAACTGCTCACCGACCCGGTCGCGCGGGCGGCGATCCGGGAGTGCGAGGGCGACAACTGCCCTCTCGTGTACCTGGACACCTCCCGGGGCCGGCGGCGCCGCTGGTGTTCCAGCGAGGTCTGCGGGAACCGCGAGCGGGTGGCCCGGCACCGGCGTCGCGCGGCGCTCGCCCGCGCGTGAACACGCCTTCCCGGCGCGTCGCAACACGCCGAATTGTGCGTGACCGTCGTCACATCTCATCCCAACTCCCGTCCCATTCGCGACTTCTGTCGGATCTTCACCGAAGCTCCGTGAAAGTGATTTCGACAACACTCCGTTTGGTGACCGGTGAGTACGGGCACTCCCGCCGCCTTAGACGTTGTGTCGGAAATGTAAAGATCACGCGGTGGGAATGTGGGGTCATGTCCCGCTCGTCATGTCACCTCGCCGAAAAATGTGGGGTCTTGTTGAACACACCGCGAGTCACTTCCGTACCGGTGGGGGAGCGACCGACTGGGGGAACCCCCGGACACCGGAGGTGGGCGTGCGCAAGGATGCGGCCGTGGCCAATGAACGTGGATCGAGGGCCCGACATCGCATGTCCCAGCCCTCGGAGCCTGATGAGGAGCTGATGCGTGCCCTCTACCGAGAGCACGCCGGACCTCTCCTTGCGTATGTCCTTCGGCTGGTCGCCGGTGATCGGCAACGCGCCGAGGACGTCGTGCAAGAGACACTCATCCGTGCCTGGAAGAACGCCGGCCAGCTCAATCGAGCGACCGGATCGGTACGCCCCTGGCTGGTGACGGTCGCTCGCCGCATCGTCATCGACGGTCACCGCAGCCGGCAGGCCCGGCCGCAGGAGGTCGATCCGTCGCCGCTGGAGGTCATCCCCGCGGAGGACGAGATCGACAAGGCGCTGTGGCTGATGACGCTGTCCGACGCGCTCGACGACCTGACCCCGGCCCACCGGGAGGTGCTCGTCGAGACGTACTTCAAGGGGCGTACCGTCAACGAGGCTGCCGAAACGCTGGGGATACCCAGCGGCACCGTGCGTTCGCGGGTTTTCTATGCCCTCAGGTCGATGAAGCTGGCTCTGGAGGAGCGGGGGGTGACGGCGTGATGAGTGTGTACGGGGGGCACGGCGGATTCGGCACAGGCGGCTCGGGTATGTCTGGTGCCATGCAGGAATCACCGGTGCCCAATGAGCACGAGACTGTCGGCGCGTATGCGCTCGGGATTCTCGACGATGCCGAGGCAACCGCTTTCGAGGCCCATCTGGCCGGGTGCGAGTGGTGCGCCCAGCAGCTCGACGAGCTGGCCGGGATCGAGCCCATGCTGGCGGCCCTGGCCGATCTGCCGGGCTCCGGATCGACACCGTCCATCGGTGAGTCGCTGTCCGCCAAGCCCAGTCCGCGGATGGTCGAGAAGCTCGTCGTCGAGGTCAGCGAGAAGCGGAAGGTCCGCAGCCGGCGCAACCTCTTCGCGCTGGCGGCCTCGATCGCGCTGATCGTCGGCGGCCCGC
Source organism: Streptomyces fuscichromogenes (assembly GCF_014645815.1). Classification (GTDB taxonomy): domain Bacteria; phylum Actinomycetota; class Actinomycetes; order Streptomycetales; family Streptomycetaceae; genus Streptomyces; species Streptomyces fuscichromogenes. Next base: position 97,759 of record NZ_BMML01000028.1, read on the forward strand.
TGGCGGTGCTGGCGACGAGCGGCGGCTCGGACGGCACGTCGAACACGGCCGCGGGGGCCAGTCAGGCCGCGGCGGCCTTCCAGACCCTCAGCGACAAGAAGACGGCCACCGACCCGACGAGCCACGTCACGGCGACCGTCGCGCTGGAGAAGAAGGACTGGGGCACCCACGCGGTCCTCCAGCTCAAGAACGTCACCGGCCCGCAGAAGTGCTCGCTGATCGCCGTGGGCAAGAACGGCGAGCGCGAGACGGTGTCCTCCTGGTCCGTCCCGACCTGGGGCTACGGCATCGCGGACGCCAAGACGGAGAAGGCCAAGCAGCCCCTCTACGTCAACGGCGGGGCCGCCTTCACCCCGAACCAGATCGACCACTTCGAGGTCATGACCTTCGACGGGAAGAAGCTCGTCTCGGTCAGCGCGTAGCTTCGGCGGGCCCCCTTCGCGTACGGTTGACGGCTGCCCAGCACGTCAGAAGGGGGCCCGGTGGCCGCTCAGGCTCAGCAATCCGCGGTCGGCTCGCACGGCTCCGAACGGGAATCCGCACAGGACACCGTCCGGGACCGTGAGATCAGCATCGAACAGGTACACCTCGACCGGGTGTACCGCCGTCTCGAGGAGAAGATCCACGAGGCGGAGTTCCTGATGAACGACGCGGCCAAGCGCGGTCAGGTAGGCACGCCCGGCGCGCTCGCCGAGCGGGACGCGCAGGTCTTCCGGGCAGGCGTCCACCTGAACCGGCTCAACAACGAGTTCGAGGACTTCCTCTTCGGCCGTATCGACCTGCTCCTCGGCAAGGACGGCAAGAAGGGGCCCGACGGCGCCTACACCGCCGTGGAGCCCGCCGAGGGCGCGGTCCGCGAGGACAACACCGCGGACATCGCCGAGACCCTGCACATCGGCCGTATCGGCGTCCTCGACCAGGACTACGCCCCGCTGGTCATCGACTGGCGGGCGCCGGCCGCGGCGCCCTTCTACAGGTCCACTCCGGTGGATCCCGGGCGTGTCGTACGACGCCGGGTCATCCGCTCCAAGGGCCGCCGGGTCCTCGGTGTCGAGGACGACCTGATGCGCCCCGAGCTCACCGCCCTCCTGGACGGCGACACCCTGCCGGTCATCGGCGACGGCGCCCTGATGGCCGCCCTCGGCCAGGCCCGCGGTCACACCATGCGGGACATCGTCGCCTCCATCCAGGCCGAGCAGGACCTGGTCATCCGCGCCCCCGCCGCCTCCGTGACGTACGTCGAGGGCGGCCCCGGGACGGGCAAGACGGCCGTCGCCCTGCACCGGGCCGCCTACCTGCTCTACCAGGACCGGCGCCGGTACGCGGGCGGCATCCTGATCGTCTCCCCGACCCCGCTCCTCGTCGCGTACACCGAAGGGGTGCTGCCCTCCCTCGGCGAGGAGGGCCAGGTCGCCATCCGCGCCATCGGCTCCCTCGTCGAGGGTGCCGAGGCCACCCTGTACGACACCCCGGCCACCGCCCGCGCCAAGGGCTCCTCCCGGATGCTCCCGGTGCTGCGCAAGGCCGCCCGCGGCGCCCTGGAGCTGAACGACTCACCGGCCCGGCTCAGGGTCGTCGCCTTCAACCGCCGCCTGGAGCTGGAGGCCGCGGACCTGGAGCGCGTCCGGCACAACGCGCTCGGCGGCACCGCCCCGGTCAACCTGCTGCGCCCCCGCGCCCGCAAGCTCCTCCTGGACGCCCTGTGGAGCCGCTCCGGCGCGGCCGGCCGGCACACCGACCCGGAGCTCGCCGCCGAGCTGCGCTCCTCCTTCGACGAGGACATCCTCACCGAGGACTCCTTCATCGAGTTCCTCGACGCCTGGTGGCCCGAGCTGACCCCGCAGACCGTCCTCGCGGCGATGGCCGACGAGAGACGCCTCGGGCGCTGGGCCCGCCGCGTCCTGAACCCCGGCGAGATCCGCCGGGTGGCCCGCTCCCTGAGGCGGGACGGCCGCACCGTGCACGACATCGCCATGCTGGACGAACTCCAGGCCATCCTCGGCACCCCGGCCCGCCCGCGGAAGAGGCGCGAGGCGGACCCGCTGGACCAGCTCACCGGCCTGGAGGAGCTGATGCCGGTGCGCGAGGAGTCGCAGCGCGAGCGCGCCGAGCGGCTCGCCCAGGAGCGGGTCGAGTACGCCCACGTCATCGTCGACGAGGCGCAGGACCTCACCCCGATGCAGTGGCGGATGGTCGGCCGCCGCGGCCGGCACGCCACCTGGACGGTCGTCGGCGACCCGGCGCAGTCCTCCTGGTCCGACCCGGACGAGGCGGCCGGGGCCCGCGACGAGGCCCTCGGCAGCCGCCCGCGCCGCCGCTTCGAGCTCACCGTGAACTACCGCAACCCGGCCGAGATCGCCGAACTGGCCGCGAAGGTCCTGGCCCTCGCCATGCCCGGCTCCAAGTCGCCCTCGGCCGTCCGCTCCACCGGCGTCGAGCCGCGCTTCGTCGTCGTGCGCGACTCGCTGGAGAAGACCGTGCGCGCCGAGGCGGAGCGGCTGCTGGACCTGGTCGACGGCACGGTCGGCGTGGTCGTCGCGATGGACCGGCGCGCCGAGGCCGCCCGCTGGCTCGCCGGGCTCGGCGACCGGGCGGTGGCCCTGGGCAGTCTGGAGGCCAAGGGCCTGGAGTACGACGCGACGGTCGTCGTGTCGCCCGCGGAGATCGCCGACGAGTCCCCGGCCGGGCTGCGCGTGCTGTACGTGGCCCTCACCCGGGCGACCCAGCAGCTGACGGTGGTCTCCGCGGAGCGGGACGAACCGGACCAGGAGGGGGTCCCGGACCTGCTCAGGGACTGACGGCGGGGCCGCCGGCGGCGACCGGGCCAGGTCCGTTCGGCGGAGGTTTTCTGTGAAGTCCGCCGACGGGAATGGCCGCGCGGGATCCGTTTGTTAGCCTTGTCGTGACACCGGCCCGATCCAAGCCCCCGGGCCCAACCTTCGTCGCTGCGAGCGACCACTTGCCGCGAGGCGAGCATGGCGGGTCGGTGTCATGAACGTCGGAAGAGGCCCACGTCACCTGTGACGTGGGCCTCTTTTCTGCGCGAACAATACGTACGCAATCAGGCCCGGCTAACGCCTACCCAGCGGTAGGTGCGACGATCGGACGGCAAAACCAGCGACACGGTGAAACAACGAAGGAAGTCGGCCATGGCAACGGCGCCCAGCGTCTCCTACTCGATGACCATCCGGCTGGAGGTGCCCGCGAGCGGAACCGCCGTCTCGCAGCTCACCACCGCCGTGGAGTCCTCCGGAGGCTCGGTCACCGGCCTCGACGTCACCGCGTCCGGCCACGAGAAGCTCCGGATCGACGTCACCATCGCGGCCAGCTCGACCGCGCACGCCGACCAGATCGTCGAGCAGCTGCGCGGCATCGAGGGCGTCACCCTCGGCAAGGTCTCGGACCGTACGTTCCTCATGCACCTCGGCGGCAAGATCGAGATGCAGGCCAAGCACCCCATCCGCAACCGTGACGACCTCTCCATGATCTACACCCCGGGCGTGGCCCGCGTGTGCATGGCGATCGCGGAGAACCCCGAGGACGCGCGCCGCCTCACCATCAAGCGCAACTCCGTTGCGGTCGTGACGGACGGCTCCGCGGTCCTGGGCCTCGGCAACATCGGCCCCAAGGCCGCCCTGCCGGTCATGGAGGGCAAGGCGGCCCTCTTCAAGCGCTTCGCCGGCATCGACGCCTGGCCGCTCTGCCTCGACACCCAGGACACCGACGCGATCGTCGAGATCGTCAAGGCGATCGCCCCCGGCTTCGCGGGCATCAACCTGGAGGACATCTCGGCCCCACGCTGCTTCGAGATCGAGGCCCGCCTGCGCGAGGCCCTCGACATCCCCGTCTTCCACGACGACCAGCACGGCACCGCGATCGTCGTCCTCGCCGCCCTGACGAACGCACTTCGCGTCACCGGCAAGGCGATTGAGAACATCCGCGTGGTCATGTCCGGCGCCGGCGCGGCCGGTACGGCCATCCTCAAGCTGCTCATCGCGGCCGGCGTGAAGAACGCCGTCGTCGCCGACATCCACGGTGTCGTGCACTCCGCCCGCGAGGACCTGGTGGACGCCCCGGCCGACTCGCCGCTGCGCTGGATCGCCGACAACACCAACCCCGAGAACCTCACCGGCACCCTCAAGGAGGCCGTGCGCGGCGCCGAGGTCTTCATCGGCGTCTCCGCACCGAACGTCCTCGACGGCGCCGACGTGGCCGCCATGGCCGAGGGTGCGATCGTGTTCGCACTCGCGAACCCGGACCCCGAGGTGGACCCGGCGATCGCCCGCCAGACGGCCGCCGTGGTGGCCACCGGCCGCTCCGACTTCCCGAACCAGATCAACAACGTGCTGGTCTTCCCGGGTGTCTTCCGCGGCCTGCTGGACGCGCAGTCCCGTACGGTGAACACGGACATGATGCTCGCGGCCGCGAAGGCCCTCGCGGACGTCGTGACCGAGGACGAGCTGAACCCGAACTACATCATCCCCAGCGTCTTCAACGAGAAGGTCGCGGGAGCGGTCGCGGGCGCGGTGCGGGAAGCGGCGAAGGGCGCCTGAAGGCGCCCTTGCGGGCAGCGCCCCGTCAGGGGCGCGGGGCTGTGTCGATCTGCGGCTGCCGCCGCGTGGGCGCGAGCAGCCCCCACCGGGCCGGCATCCGAAACCCGACCCAGGCAAACGTTTGTGAAACTTGCCACGCCATCCGACCGGCGCGTCGTGAAACCCCTCCTTCGGCCCACCCGTAGGGTATTGGCGGCACCCGGATTGGCGTTCCCGCCGCAGGTGGGGGCAGGATGCGTCCCGGCCCAACATGCGGCTCCGCCGCGTGGCACGCCTCAATGGCAAGAAGAACACGGGAGTAACAACATGAACCGCAGTGAGCTGGTGGCCGCGCTGGCCGACCGTGCCGAGGTGACTCGCAAGGACGCCGACGCCGTGCTGGCCGCTTTCGCCGACGTCGTCGGCGACATCGTCTCCAAGGGCGACGAGAAGGTCACCATCCCCGGCTTCCTGACCTTCGAGCGCACCCACCGTGCCGCTCGCACCGCGCGCAACCCCCAGACCGGCGAGCCGATCAACATCCCCGCCGGCTTCAGCGTGAAGGTCTCCGCGGGCTCGAAGCTGAAGGAATCCGCGAAGGGCAAGTGAGCCGAGGCGCTTCGCTTGAGCGCCGTGGGTGACTGCGGGCCCGTCGTGGCTGGCCGCGCAGTTCCCCGCGCCCCTTCGGGGCGCGTCCGGCGACGCCGCCGAAAATGACGACGGGGCGGCCCCTCCACCAGGGGCCGCCCCATCGTCGTACAGGCACGTGCAGGCGTCAGCCGAGCGCCTTGCCCGGCAGTTCGACCTTCGCGCCCAGCTCCACGAGCTTCTCCATGAAGTTCTCGTAGCCGCGGTTGATGAGGTCGATGCCGTGGACCCGGGAGGTGCCCTGGGCCGCGAGGGCGGCGATGAGGTAGGAGAAGCCGCCGCGGAGGTCGGGGATGACCAGGTCGGCGCCCTGCAGCTTGGTCGGGCCGGAGACGACCGCGGAGTGCAGGAAGTTGCGCTGGCCGAAGCGGCAGGCCGAGCCGCCCAGGCACTCGCGGTAGAGCTGGATGTGAGCACCCATCTGGTTCAGCGCGGAGGTGAAGCCGAGGCGGGACTCGTAGACCGTCTCGTGGACGATCGAGAGGCCGGTGGCCTGGGTCAGGGCGACGACGAGCGGCTGCTGCCAGTCGGTCTGGAAGCCCGGGTGTACGTCCGTCTCCAGCGCGATGGACTTCAGCTGGCCGCCCGGGTGCCAGAAACGGATGCCCTCGTCGTCGATCTCGAAGGCACCGCCCACCTTCCGGTAGGTGTTCAGGAACGTCATCATCGAGCGCTGCTGGGCGCCCCGGACGTAGATGTCGCCCTCGGTCGCCAGCGCCGCCGAGGCCCAGGACGCGGCCTCCAGACGGTCCGACAGCGCCCGGTGGGTGTAGCCGCCGAGCTTGTCCACGCCGGTGATGCGGATCGTGCGGTCGGTGTCGATCGCGATGATCGCGCCCATCTTCTGCAGCACGCAGATGAGGTCCTCGATCTCCGGCTCGACGGCCGCGTTCGACAACTCCGTGACCCCGTCGGCCATCACGGCCGTCAGCAGCACCTGCTCGGTCGCGCCGACGGACGGGTACGGCAGCCGGATCTTCGTGCCGCGCAGCCCCTTCGGAGCCTCCAGGTACTGGCCGTCCGCACGCTTCTCGATGGTCGCGCCGAACTGCCGCAGCACGTCGAAGTGGAAGTCGATCGGCCGGCCGCCGATGTCGCAGCCGCCCAGACCCGGGATGAACGCGTGCCCGAGCCGGTGCAGCAGCGGACCGCAGAACAGGATCGGGATCCGGCTGGACCCCGCGTGCGCGTCGATGTCGGCGACGTTCGCGCTCTCCACGTACGTCGGATCGAGCACCAGCTCACCGGGCTCCTCACCCGGACGTACCGTCACCCCGTGCAGCTGGAGCAGGCCGCGCACCACCCGCACGTCACGGATGTCAGGAACGTTGCGCAGCCGACTGGGTGCGCTGCCCAGCAGGGCGGCGACCATGGCCTTCGGTACGAGGTTCTTCGCACCGCGGACCCGGATCTCGCCCTCCAGCGGGGTTCCGCCGTGGACAAGCAGGACATCGTCGTTGACGGTCATGAATCTCGCGTTCCATGGAGTTGGGCAGGGCCGGAGAGACAGAGTAATCGCCCATCGGCCCACTCCCGTAAGCCCAAGGACCACCCAGCTGCGTCATAGCTGTGTCACAACACGAACGGTGCCTAATCGGGCACATGGGGTCACCGGCCGCGCCCGTGCGCCGGGGGCGCTCCCTTCCGCCCTCCCGTCTCCCCCCGCCCCCCTCGAACGAGGCCTTACCAGGCCGCCCCCTTAAATCATGGCCGCATTCACTCCCACACCCTGATTGGCTCCCCACGGGGCAGGAAGATGCGGGATCATGTCTGGCATGACCGAGGTGTCCTCGCTCACAGGGCGGCTGCTCGTGGCCACGCCCGCCCTGGCGGACCCGAACTTCGACCGTGCGGTGGTGCTCCTTCTCGACCACGACGAGGAGGGCTCCCTCGGTGTCGTCCTCAACCGCCCCACCCCCGTGGACGTCGGCGACATCCTGGAGGGCTGGGCGGCCCTCGCCGGCGAGCCGGGGGTCGTCTTCCAGGGCGGCCCGGTGTCCCTGGACTCCGCGCTCGGCGTGGCGGTCATCCCCGGCGGGGCGAACGGCGACCGCGCCCCGCTCGGCTGGCGCCGGGTGCACGGCGCGATCGGCCTGGTCGACCTGGAGGCCCCGCCGGAGCTGCTCGCCTCGGCCCTCGGCTCCCTGCGGATCTTCGCCGGTTACGCCGGCTGGGGCCCCGGCCAGCTGGAGGACGAACTGGTCGAGGGCGCCTGGTACGTCGTCGAGTCCGAACCCGGCGACGTCTCCTCGCCGTCCCCGGAAAGACTCTGGCGCGAGGTCCTGCGCCGTCAGCGCAACGAACTCGCGATGGTCGCCACCTACCCGGACGATCCCTCGCTCAACTGACCCCGGGCCTTCCCGCAACCGTTGTCCGGGCGCTTCAGTACCCTTGGCACTTATGAGCACTCTTGAGCCCGAGCGCGGGACTGGTACGGGGACCCTCGTAGAGCCGACGCCGCAGGTGTCCCACGGCGACGGCGACCACGAGCGCTTCGCCCACTACGTCCAGAAGGACAAGATCATGGCGAGCGCGCTCGACGGCACTCCCGTCGTGGCGCTCTGCGGCAAGGTGTGGGTGCCCGGCCGCGACCCGAAGAAGTACCCCGTGTGTCCCATGTGCAAGGAGATCTACGAGTCCATGGGCAGCGGCGGCGACGGCGAGGGCAAGGACAAGAAGTAACCCGCCGGTCCGACCGCTCGGCTCTCCGAGGCCCCGGGCACCTTTTGGTGTGTTCCGGGGCCTTTGCCGTGCCCGCGCGTTGCACGGGCTGCGTCCCGCGGTCACAGAGTGGTCGAGACCTCTTGTCGGCGTGTTCGTGTTGTCCCTAACCTCCATGGTGTTGTGCAGAGAGAAACGGCCGTTGCATTTCTTGCAACGCACCCGTGCCTGAGCGCGCTCCGGGAGGGACCGTGACCGTGGTGAATCCTGTGCGCGGGTTCGGGCGCGGCCCGGGGCCGCCGGCCGCCGGCCGCCGAGAACGGGCCGGGGAGACCGAGTCCGACCGGCCCCGGCCGTGGCCGCTCCCGCCCTCTCCGGACTCCTTCCGGCGGATGTTCGGGCAGCGGGAATTCGGCCGCCGCTTCGTCAACGGCGCGGTCGTCGCCGGCGGCGTCGTGATCGCCTCGGCGCTCGTCGCCTTTCTCTCCGCGACCACCGTGACCCGATTCCGGTTCCGCTTCCGGACCACCCTGCCGATCATGTTCCTGGTGGCCCGGACGGTGCCCGTGGAGGCGTTCACCATCCCCTCTTCCCGGAGATGCGGGACTTCGGTCCGCCGAACACGCCGGGTTCGCCGATGCTGCCCCGCGTCGCCTTCTCGCCGCCCTTCGCGATCCGGATGCTCCGGGGGTTTGTGAAAGGGGTGCCGGAGGCGCTGGAGGAGGCCGCGTACATCGACGGCGCGAGCCGGTCGTGCTTTCTCCGGCAGATCCTTTTCCCGCTCGTCCCGCCGGGCCCGGTGGTCACGAGCGTGTATTCCTGCATCTCCGCCCGGAACGACTTCCCCTTCGCCAAGTCCTTCATCCTCGGCGGCGCTTCGCGGTCCACGCCGCCCATGGCGCCGCCGGTGTTCTGCAAGCCGGACGACCCCGGCCGGGGTGGCGTGCGGGCGGCCTCCGCGGTGATGACGATTCCGGTGCCGGTGTTCTTCGTACTCGTACAGCGACGCCCGGTCTCAGTACCGGGCGGAGCGGTTAAGGACTGACGTGACTTCAGAGACGGATCTGGTTCCCGCGCCGCGCGTCGTGGAGGGACCGATGCGGTGCGGTGTGCTGTTCGACGAGGGCACCACCCTGTGGGCCGCCGCGGGTACCGAGGGGACCGAACGCTGGCTGCGTTCGGTGCTCGGCGCGGCCCTTGGCCTGCCGTTGCGGTCCGGACCGGAGGACGCCCGCGACGCCGTACGACTGCGCCTGGACGACTCGCTGGCGCCCGAGGCGTACCGGCTGAGCGTGATCGCGAACCGGGGGGTCGAGATCCGCGGCGGCGGTCCGGCCGGGGTTTTCTGGGGCGCCCAGACCCTGCGGCAACTGCTCGGCCCGGAGGCTTTCCGGCGGGCCCCCGTAAGCCCCGGGATCCGGTACGGCATCCCGCATCAGATCATCGAGGACTCCCCCCGATTTCCCTGGCGCGGCCTCATGCTCGACGTGGCCCGGCACTTCATGCCGAAGGAAGGCGTCCTGCGCTACCTCGATCTCATGGCGGCGCACAAACTCAACGTCTTCCACTTCCATCTGACGGACGACCAGGGCTGGCGCGTCCGGATCGAGCGCCACCCCCGGCTCACCGAGGTCGGCTCCTGGCGGACCCGCACGAAATTCGGTCACCGGGCCTCACCGCTGTGGGAGGAGAAGCCGCACGGCGGCTTCTACACCCAGGACGACATCCGGGAGATCGTCGCCTACGCGGCCGAGCGCCATATCACGGTCGTCCCCGAAATCGACGTACCAGGACACTCGCAGGCCGCCATCGCCGCGTATCCGGAACTCGGCAACACCGACGTCATCGACACCACCGCCCTCTCCGTCTGGGACTCCTGGGGGATCTCTCCGAACGTACTCGCCCCCACTGACAACACCCTGCGCTTCTACGAGGGGGTGTTCGAGGAAGTGCTGGAGCTGTTCCCGTCGGAGTTCATTCACATCGGCGGCGACGAATGCCCCAAGGACCAGTGGCGGGCCTCCCCGGCCGCGCAGGCGCGCATCAAGGAACTCGGGCTCGCCGACGAGGACGAGTTGCAGGCGTGGTTCGTCGGCCACTTCGCGAAGTGGCTCTCCGCGCGCGGACGCAGACTGATCGGCTGGGACGAGATCCTGGAGGGCGGGATCGCCGAGGGCGCGGCCGTCTCGTCGTGGCGCGGCTACGGCGGCGGGATCGCGGCCGCGCGGGCCGGGCACGACGTCGTCATGTGCCCCGAGCAGCACGTCTACCTGGACCACCGGCAGGCCGACGGCGCCGACGAGCCGGTGCCGATCGGATACGTCCGCACCCTGGAGGACGTGTACCGGTTCGAGCCCGTTCCGGCGGGGCTGGACGAATCCCAGGCGCGGCGGATCCTGGGCACCCAGGCCAACGTCTGGACCGAGGTGATGGAGGACCACGCGCGCGTGGACTACCAGGCCTTCCCCCGGCTCGCCGCCTTCGCCGAGGTCGCCTGGAGCGCCCTCCCGGCCCCGGGAGAGCGGGACTTCGCCGCCTTCGAGCGCCGTATGACCGCCCACTACCGGCGCCTCGAAGCCCTGGGCGTCGCCTACCGCCCCCCGGCCGGCCCCCTCCCGTGGCAGCAGCGCCCCGGCGTCGCCGGCCGCCCCCTCGACGGCCCGCCCCCGAACCGCTGACCTTCCCCCGGCCTCCCGCCGCCCCTCGCTCGTGCGGCCCGGGCCGCTCGCCGGTCCCGTGCCGTTCCGGCTCAAGCCGGCCGTCGGCCCCGCTCGGGTCGTCGGCCGGTTCCTCTCCGGGCGGTCCCCTCGCTCCGAACGGGTCATGGAAAAAGACCCCAAGGATCACCGAAGAGTGTCAATCGGTGCGCACCGGTGATGGCGGTAGAAAACGGACCAAGTCGCCGATGAGGTGGGCGAATGCCTTCTAGCGGACCCGTGCGTTCGAGGCTTGCGAAGATGTGCCAGAGTTGCCACGTCCGCCCTGTGAGCACGTACCGTACGGCCACACAGGTGGGACCAGGTGGGGCAGCGGGAAGGGGCAGCCGGTTTTGACCACGCACGCACCGCAGGCGGGGCAGTCCGTCACGCTGCCCACGACGCTGAACGAGGCCGTCGCGGCCCTCACCGACATGCCCGCCGCGGTCCCGGTCGCCGGCGGCACCGACCTGATGGCCGCCGTCAACTCCGGCCAGCTCAGGCCCGCCGCCCTGGTCGGCCTCGGCCGGATCAGCGAGATCCGCGGCTGGCAGTACCAGGACGGCAACGCCCTGCTCGGCGCCGGCCTCACGCACGCCCGCATGGGCCGCCCCGACTTCGCCGCCCTGATCCCGGCGCTCGCCGCCGCCGCGCGCGCCGCCGGCCCCCCGCACATCCGCAACGCCGGCACCCTCGGCGGCAACATCGCCACCGCCGCGCCCACCGGCGACGCGCTGCCGGTGCTCGCCGCCCTGGAGGCGACGCTGATCATCGCGGGACCGGGCGGCTCCCGCCGGGAGATCCCGGTGTCGCACCTGCTGGCCGGTGTGGAGATGCTCCGCGCGGGCGAGCTGATCGGCTTCGTGCGGGTACCGCTGCTGCACGCCCCGCAGGTCTTCCTGAAGGCGACCGGCCGCACCGGCCCCGGCCGCTCGGTGGCCTCCGTGGCGCTCGTCCTCGACCCCGCGCGGCGCGGCGTCAGATGCGCCGTCGGCGCCATAGCGCCGATGCCGCTCAGGCCCCTGGACGCCGAGCAGTGGGTGGCCCGGCTGATCGACTGGGACAACGACCGCGCGCTCGTCCCGGAGGCGCTGAGCGCCTTCGGCGAGTACGTCGCCGCCGCCTGCATCCCCGACCCGGCCCCCGAGCCGGACGGTTCGGTGCCCGCGCTTCCGCCCGCCGTACTGCACCTGCGGCGCACCGTCGCCGCGCTGGCCCGACGAGCACTGGGGAGGGCGCTGTCATGACCGACGACCAGCACGGAGAGGGCGCGCCCGCAAGCGGTGGCGGCCGCTGGAACCCGCTGCCCCAGGGCGACTACGACGACGGCGCGACCGCGTTCGTGAAACTCCCCGAGGGCGGCATCGAGGCCCTGCTGTCCGCCGACAGCCCCCTGGCCGCGCCCGGACACGGCTACGTGCCGCCGCAGATAACGGCCGCGCCCGGCACCGACGCCTGGGGCGCGCCGCCCGACGGCACCCGGTGGCCCGACCCGAACGCTGCTCCCCAGGGGCAGCCCGCCGACGACCGGTTCACGTACAACCCGGCCTCGACCCAGCAGTGGACGTACGAGGAGCCGCCGCGCGCGCCCGGCCACGACGTGACCGGCCAGTGGTCGATCCCGGTCGCGACCGGCGATATTCCGGACGAATCGGGCGAGTTCACCACATCCGCGCTCATCGAGCAGTGGGGCGGCACGCCGCCGACGACCCTGCCGGGCGGCGCGTCCGCGCCCTGGGCGGCCGAGGCCCCGTCGTGGGAGCACCCCGCGGAGGCCCCTGGATCGCCTGCTGAGCCCCTCGCGGGTCGCGAGGGCGCGCGGGCCCCTGGCCTCACCTCCGGGGCCGCCGGTGCGCCGCCTGCGGCCGACGCGTCGGCGGGGGGCGAGGGCGGCGAAGCGGCCGATACCGGCGAACTGCGCGCGGTCGGCGCGCCGCCGGGCGCCGGCGAAGCCGACACGCCCTACGACGCCGAGGACCCGCACCCCGCCCACGATCCGCGGGCCGCCGACAGCGGATCCGCCCCGCAGGGGTCGTCCGCCCCCGACGGCGAGAGCGTCACCGGTGGCGCGGACGGGACAGAACACGCCGAAGGCGAGGCCGAGGCGGTGGACGACCACCCCCTCGCCTCCTACGTCCTGCGCGTCAACGGCGCCGACCGCCCTGTCACCGACGCCTGGATCGGCGAGTCCCTCCTGTACGTCCTGCGTGAACGCCTCGGCCTCGCCGGCGCCAAGGACGGCTGCTCGCAAGGCGAATGCGGCGCCTGCAACGTCCAGGTCGACGGTCGCCTGGTCGCCTCCTGCCTGGTCCCCGCGGTCACCGCGGCCGGCAGCGAGGTGCGCACGGTCGAGGGCCTGGCCCAGGACGGCAGGCCCTCGGACGTGCAGCGCGCCCTGGCCCGCTGCGGAGCCGTCCAGTGCGGCTTCTGCGTCCCCGGCATGGCGATGACCGTCCACGACCTGCTGGAGGGCAACCCGGCCCCCACCGAGCTGGAGACCCGCCAGGCCCTGTGCGGCAACCTCTGCCGCTGCTCCGGCTACCGGGGCGTCCTGGACGCCGTCAACGAGGTCGTCGCCGAACGCGAGGCACACGCCGCCGCCGACGCTGAGACGGACGGCGACGAGGCCCGTATTCCCCATCAGGCGGGACCGGGCGCCGGCGGCGTCAACACGTCGGCGTTCGACTCCCCGGGCACCTTCGGGGCCGGAATCCAGGTCCCGCACGACCAGCCGTACGACCAGTCGTACGGTGGCAACCAGTCCTTCGGCGGCGACCAGTCGTACGGCGGGAACCAGACGTTCGGCGGCAACCAGTCCTTCGGCGGCGACCAGTCGTACGGCGGGAACCAGACGTTCGGCGGCAACCGGTCGTTCGACGACCAGAGCCAGAGCTACGACGATCAGCCCTACGGCCCGGACGGAGGCCAGGCGTGACCAACGAGACCGTCACCACGACCACGGCCGCGGAGACGCCCGTCCCCGCCCCCGAACCGCTGCCGCACGGCCTCGGCGTGTCGCTGCCCGCCGCCGACGCGGGCGCGAAGACCGAGGGCACCTTCCCGTACGCGGCCGACCTGTGGGCCGAGGGCCTGCTGTGGGCGGCCGTGCTGCGCTCCCCGCACCCGCACGCGCGCATCGTGTCGATCGACACCAGCCACGCGCGCGAGATGCCCGGCGTACGGGCCGTCATCACCCACGAGGACGTCCCCGGCACCCCGCGCCACGGCCGGGGCACCCCGGACCGCCCGGTCTTCGCCTCCGAGGTGGTACGGCACCACGGCGAGCCCATCGCGGCCGTCGCCGCCGACCACCCGGACACGGCCCGCATGGCCGCCGCCGCCGTCATCGTCGAGTACGAGGTGCTCGACCCGGTCATCGACCCCGAGCAGTCCTTCGAGGCCGAGCCGCTGCACCCGGACGGCAACCTGATCCGGCACATCCCGCTCCAGCACGGCGACCCGGACGCGACCGGCGAGATCGTCGTCGAGGGCCAGTACCGCATCGGCCGCGCGGATCCCGCCCCCATCGGCGCCGAGGCCGGCCTCGCCGTGCCCCGCCCGGACGGCGGGGTCGAGCTGTACCTGGCCTCCACCGACCCGCACACCGACCGCAACACGGCCGCCGCCTGCTACGGCCTGTCCCTCGAACAGGTGAAGATCGTCGTCACCGGCGTGCCCGGCGCCACCGCCGACCGCGAGGACCAGGGTTTCCAGCTCCCGCTCGGCCTGCTCGCCCTGAAGACCGGCTGCCCGGTCAAACTCACCGCCACGCGCGAGGAGTCCTTCCTCGGCCACGCCCACCGCCACCCCACCCTGCTCCGCTACCGGCACCACGCCGACGCCGAGGGCATGCTGGTCAAGGTCGAGGCGCAGATCCTGCTCGACGCGGGCGCCTACGCCGACACCTCCGCGGAGTCCCTGGCCGCCGCCGTCTCCTTCGCCTGCGGCCCGTACGTCGTCCCGAACGCCTTCATCGAGGGCTGGGCGGTCCGCACCAACAACCCGCCCTCCGGCCACGTCCGCGGCGAGGGCGCCATGCAGGTGTGCGCCGCCTACGAGGCGCAGATGGACAAGCTGGCGAAGAAGCTCGGCATCGACCCGGCCGAGATCCGGCTGCGCAACGCCCTCGCCACCGGCGACGTGCTGCCCATCGGCCAGACGGTGACCTGCCCGGCCCCCGTCGCCGAACTCCTCCAGGCGGTACGGGACTTCCCCCTCCCCGCGCTCCCCAAGGACACCCCCGAGGACGAGTGGCTGCTGCCCGGCGGCCCCGAGGGCGCGGGCGAGCCGGGCGCGGTGCGCCGGGGCGTCGGCTACGGCCTCGGCATGGTGCACATGCTCGGCGCGGAGGGCGCCGACGAGGTCTCGACGGCCACCGTCAAGGTCCACGACGGCATCGCGACCGTGCTCTGCGCGGCCGTGGAGACCGGCCAGGGCTTCACCACCCTGGCCCGCCAGATCGTCCAGGAGACCCTCGGCATCGACGAGGTCCACGTGGCCCCCGTCGACACCGACCAGCCGCCGGCCGGCCCCGGCTGCCGCGGCCGCCACACCTGGGTCTCCGGCGGCGCCGTCGAACGCGCGGCCAAGATGGTCCGCACCCAGCTCCTCCAGCCCCTCGCCCACAAGTTCGGCATGTCCACCGAGCTGCTCCAGATCACCGACGGCAAGATCACGTCGTACGACGGCGTCCTGTCGACCACCGTCACCGAGGCGCTGGACGGCAAGGAACTGTGGGCCACCGCCCAGTGCCGCCCGCACCCGACCGAGCCGCTGGACGCCGACGGCCAGGGCGACGCCTTCGTGGGCCTCGCCTTCTGCGCGATCCGCGCGGTCGTCGACGTCGACATCGAGCTGGGCTCGGTACGGGTCGTGGAGCTGGCCGTCGCCCAGGACGTGGGCCGGATCCTCAACCCGGCGCAGCTCAACGCCCGGATCGAGGCGGGTGTCACGCAGGGCGTGGGCATCGCCCTGACGGAGAACCTGCGCACCCCGCGCGGTCTGATCCGCCACCCCGACCTCACCGGGTACGCCCTGCCGACCGCCCTCGACGCGCCCGACATCCGGATCGTCAAGCTCGTCGAGGAACGCGACGTGGTCGCCCCCTTCGGCGCCAAGTCGGTCAGCGCGGTGCCGGTGGTGACCTCCCCGGCGGCCATCGCCTCCGCCGTCCGCGCGGCCACCGGCCGCCCGGTCAACCGCCTCCCGATCCGCCCGCAGGCGGCGGTCGTCACGGGCCAGTGACCCTCACCGGGGTCGTGGTGATCGCCGGGGTGATGGCGTCCGGCAAGTCGACGGTCGCCCAGGCGCTGGCCGAGAGGCTGCCGCGCGCCGCGCACGTCCGCGGCGACGTCTTCCGCCGGATGATCGTCTCGGGGCGCCAGGACTTCACCCCCGACGCCGCCGAGGAGGCCACGGCCCAGCTCCACCTCCGCTACCGCCTCTCGGCGGCGACGGCGGACGCGTACGCCGGGGCCGGGTTCACCGCGATCGTCCAGGACGTGCTGCTGGGCCCGGAGCTGACGTCGTACGTCGGCCGGATCCGCACCCGCCCGCTGCACGTCGTCGTCCTGGCCCCGAGCCCCGAGACGGTCGCGGCGAGGGACGCGGCACGGCCGAAGACCGGGTACGGGCCCGCCTGGACGGTCGCCGACCTGGACGCGGAACTACGGCTGCGCACCGAGCCGTTGGGGCTGTGGCTGGACACCTCGGAGCTGACCGTGGAACAGACGGTGGAAGCGATTCTCACCGGGACGGAACGGACGAGGGTCGCCTGACGTCTCTTCTGCGGGGCGTTGTCAGTGCCGCGGCGTAGTGTTCTGGGCAGTGGGGACGGCCGCTCCGGAGGGGAAGCCCGGACGGCCCGCCATGCCCTGCCGACTTCTACGCACGACGCACCACTCGAACCACTTGCACGTCTTGAACACTTTGATCGCGGGGGCAGCGATGAGCACGAGCGGCACGATCAGCACGACCGGCAGCGGTGCGACGGCGATCACGCTGACCGAGGCCGAACTGGACCGCTACATCACGCACGAACCGACCCGCAGCTGGCTCACCGGCCCCGGACTGCCCGACAGCGGCGGCCTGCTGACCTTCGAGCCGCTGCGCAGGGCCGGTCTGCGCACGCTGGCGGACGTCACGGACGGCCCGTCCCGGCTCGCGGAGGAGCTCCGCGACCGGCTGGTGATAGGGGAGCTGCTGGCCCCGGCCGGCCTGGACACCGAGTCGATCCTCCTCGACGGCGGCACCGGCGAGATCACCACGGCCTACCTGCTCGACCCCACCGACCCGCGCCCGCTGGCGCCCTCGCTGGAGACGCTGCTGCGCTTCGCCGCCGTCACCGAGGAACTGACGGGCCTGCGCGGCCGTTTCGCCTCTCTCGCCGGGACGCACGGCACGAAGGTGGCGACCGAGGCCTCCCGCAGGCTCCTGGACCTCTTCGAGCAGGGCACGGCCGGTGACGTCCCGCCCTACTGGAAGGCGACGGCCCTGATCCGCCCCCTCAGCCTGGTCGCGGGCCCCGGCACGGACTCCGGGCTGACCGTGGACCTGCCGCTCCGGCTCCTGGACCAGGAGTTCGGGCAGGGCCGGGTGGCCCGCTTCGAGGAGGTCGACTTCCCGCCCACGCTCACCCATGAGCCGACCCGCCGCTTCCTGCGCGAGACCGGCCTGCCGGAGGACGCGGTCCTCTTCCACCTCGACCCGGACGCCCCGCTGCCCACCCTCTGGGAGTACTTCACCGACATCCGTCCGGGCGGCTTCCCGGTGGACGACCTCCCGGCCCACGCCGACCGGCTGATACGCCTCGGCCACCTGGTCGAGGACAACAGCCTCGTGGTGGACGGCACCACGGGCGCGATCCTCAACTTCTCCGAGCCCGAGGCGACCCTCTACCCCCTCAACACGGACATCTCCACGCTCGCCTACACCCTCTGGCTCCTGCACCACGAGCGCACCATCGACGAGCACCTGAACCACGAACTCACCACCGAGGCCTACGACCAGCTCGCCGCGACCATGCTGCACACCCTCGCGGCCGTCGACCCGCCGCCCGTCACGACGGAGTCCGACTGGCACTACTGGACGGAGCTGTTCCAGGACGAGGCCGGCGGGGTGCTGTAGCGGCGCGGGCTCAGGTCACCAGGCCCTGGCGGTAGGCGTACACGACGGCCTGGACGCGGTCGCGCAGCCCCAGCTTGGCGAGGATGCGGGACACGAAGGTCTTGACGGTCTCCGGGCTGAGCACGAGGGCCGCGGCGATCTCGCCGTTGGAGAGGCCGTCCGCGATCAGCCGCAGCACCTCCAGCTCGCGCGGGGTCAGCGGAACGCCGTGCGGGGAGCCGCCGTCGGCGGGGCGGATGCGGGCGGCGTAGCGGCCCACGAGCTGCCGGGTCACCTCGGGGTCCAGCAGGGCCGCGCCGGTGGCCACGGTCCGGATGCCGTGCAGCAGCCGGTCCGGCGGGGCGTCCTTGAGCAGGAAGCCGCTGGCGCCCGCGCGCAGGGCCTCGTAGACGTACTCGTCCAGGTTGAACGTCGTCACCACGAGCACCTTCACCGGATGCGGCACCCCGGCACCGGCGAGCCGCCGGGTGGCCTCGATGCCGTCCAGGACCGGCATCCGGACGTCCATCACCACGACGTCCGGACGCAGCCGGCCGGCGAGGTCGACGGCGGCCTGGCCGTCCCCGCACTCGCCCGCCACCTCCAGGTCGGGCTGGGCGTCGATGATCGTCGCCAGTCCGGTGCGGATCAGCACCTGGTCGTCGCAGACCAGGACCCGGATCGGCGCCGTCCCGCCCGCCTCGCCCGAGGCGGTCCCGCCGGCCTTGCCCGCCTCACCCGCGGCGGTCACGCCGGGTTCCCCACGGGTATCCGGGCCCGGACGACGAACCCGCCGTCCGCCTGCCGGCCCGCGCTGAACTCGCCGCCCAGCAGGGCCACCCGCTCCCGTAGACCGACCAGCCCGCGCCCGCTTCCGCCGGGCGACCCGCCCGGCCGCCCGACGCGCCCGCTCTCCCCGGAACCGCCGCCCTCGCCCGAACCGGCGGGCCCCGCGGACGGCGCACCGGACCCGGCCGTGCCGACCTCCACGGTGATCTCCTTCTCGTCATGGCGGACCCGTACCGAAGTGCGGTTGCCATGCGCGTATTTGAGTGCGTTGGTGAGGGCTTCCTGCACCACCCGGTAGGCCACCAGGTCGGCGCTGCCGGCCGACTCCGCCGGCGTGCCCTCCTCGGTGAACTCCACCGGCTGCCCGGTCCGGCGCGTCTGCTCCACGAGCGTGAGCAGCCGGCCGGCCGGGGGTGTCCTGACCTCCGTACCGCCGACGGAGGTGGAGGTGGAGGTGCCGGTGCCGGTGCCGGTGCCGTGGTCGGGGTTGAGCAGGTCGAGCAGATGGCGCAGGTCCGAGATGGCCCGCCGTCCGGTGTCGGTGACGGCGGTCAGCGTCTGGTCGAGGCGGTCCGGCGCGGCGGTCAGATAACGGGCCGCCTCCGCCTGCACCACCATCGCCGTCACATGATGGGTCACCACGTCGTGCAGCTCGCGGGCGATCCGGGTGCGCTCGGCGGTACGGGTGTCCTCGGCGACCCGCCGCCGGCGTTCGGCCTCCGCGGTCCGGGTGGAGCGCAGCCACGCCCCGACCCCCCAGGCGAGCACCAGCGCCAGGTAGAACGTGACGAACCCGCTCGCCGTCTCGCCCCCCGACCCCAGCCGGTGCAGCGCGACCGCCAACGGCACGTAGGCCGCGGAGAGCACCAGCGCGGCGACCCGCCGGTGGCGTTCCAGATGGGCGCCGCCGCTGATCAGGGCGAGCGGCAGCGCGGTGCCCGCGACCGAGTGGTAGCCGCGCAGCTGGTCGACGGCGAAGCCGAGCGACACCAGGGCGAGCGAGACGGCCGGCCACCGCCGGCGCACGGCGAGCGGCAGGCACTCCAGGCCGAGCACCGCGATGGCCAGCGCGTCGAAGGGGCGGGTCGGCAGGTCCCCGACCTGGGTGCCCTTGCCGTGCAGGGCCGACAGGAACGACCCGGCCAGGAGCAGCAGCCCGAGCGGCAGATCCCGGACCGTGACGTCGAGCCGGGGCCACCACCCGGGCGCCTGCCGAGGACTGATCACCGGGGCAGTGTAGCGACGGAGCCGGCCGGGACGTCCCGGCGCCGACGCGGCACCACATGCCCCCGCCGCTTGGCCAGCCACAGGAACGCGACCGTCACCAGCACCCCGAGCAGCACCGAGTACACGCTCGCCTCCGGCCCGAACTGCCCGCCGGTGACCAGCCGCGCCCCCGAGGTGCCGGCATCCAGCAGCCCCTGCTGCGTTCCGCCGCTGCCGGAGACCTCGGTGCCGAAGATGCCGGACTCGGCGAAGTTCCAGCCGAAGTGCAGGCCGATCGGCAGCCAGAGGGTGCGGGTGGCGGTGTACGCGGCGCCGAGCATGCCGCCGGCCTCGATCGCGATGGCGAGGGCGCCCCACACCGTCGCGTCCTTGTTCAGCAGGTGCATCATCCCGAACAGCGCCCCGGTCGAGGTGAGCGCGACCCACGTCCCGAAGCGCTGCTCGACGATCCGCAACAGCACGCCCCGGAACAGCAGTTCCTCCGTCACCGCGGCGGCGGCCATGAACCCGACCAGCCCCATCGCGCCCGTCACCGAGCCCGCTCCGTGGACCGTGTAGTCCCCGAGAAGGGCGATGTTCCCGATGACGCACGCGAACGTCGCCACGCCTACGGCGACCCCGCGCCCGAACGCCGCCCGGGCGCCCTCCCGCCCCACCTCCACGCTCACCCGGTGCTCGGTCCGCCGTACCACCCACCCGTAGACCAGCACCGCGACCACCGCGGTGAGCAGGCCGAGGACCAGGGTGAGGAACCAGTTCCCCTGTACCGCGGCGACACCCTGCCCCCCGACGAAGGCGACCGCCGCGACCGCCAGGAGCTGCCAGACCAGCCTCATGATGAATCCCTCCCAGAACCCGCAGCCCAACCGCTGCGACTGGCCCGAACGCTACGGATCGGCCACCCCGCGACGCGTCCCCGCCGAGTGGACACCTGCGTGTAGCTCGCACGGGGGACAGGCCGCCGAGGAAGGGGAGGTTCTGGGAACACCGCGACGATCGATCACCGCCCGGTACAACGGCCCGACGCTAGTCGGCGCAGGCGCTTTCGTCGAAATTGGTGTTGTAGGCGCTGTCGTACGCGGAATTGTAGGAGCTCTTGTACTGGCTGTATTGCGCGGGATCGTAATTGGGCTTCTTCGCCGAGGGGTTGTAGCTCGCCTTGTAGTCGCAGTTCTCGCCGTCCGTCCTGCCAGCCTTGCTCCCGTCCGTGGTTCCCTGTTTCGCCGGGCTCTTGGCGTCGGGGGCGTGCGGGGCGGACACTGCCGACGTCTGGGTGGTGTCGGCCACCGCCTGCGTCATCAGCGCCGGCGAGAACGCCAGTGCTGCGGCGACGGGGCTCAGCACGACCGCGATGACTCGCTTCGCGCGCATGGCTGTCCTCTTTCTGTGAATTATTCGAGTTCTTCGAGTTCTTCGATTTCTTCGAGACGGAACGTGGGCGGTTGCGGTCCGGGCGGCGGTGTCTGCACGCGATGCGCCAGGTGCCATGAGGGCCCATGGATTCCGACTTGTGACGCCCAATTCCCTGCGTGCGGACCGTGCCGGCACCGGAGGCATCACTCATTCGACCGTAGCCAGCCACGCGCACTGTGTCCACTTGGGCCCTGACAACGACAATTGACTTCTCAACCGTCGTCGGACGCGCGAGGACGGTTGCCCGGGTTATGCAACATGCGATCACCAGTCGCTCAACCTACTCTTCCTTTGAGGCGCAGGGGGCGGCGTAAGGGGTGATCATGTTCAGGAGTGCTCGTAGCCGAGTTCCCCGAGTCATCGGTGAATCCTGTCTGGTCGCAACGCTCGCCCTTTCTCCGGGCGTTGCTTCTCTCGGTGCCGAGGCGTTGGCGCCGACACCATCGGAGACCCGATCCCAGACCCCGGAACCCACCTCGCCCTCGCCGACTCCGGAAAAACGACAGGACACGAACGTCGTGATGCCCTCGCTCGGAGAATCGGTCACCGAAGCCACCGTCGGTGGGTGGGAGGTCAAGGTCGGCGAGACCGTCTCCGATGGCGATTGGCTCGGCTCGGTCGAAACGGACAAGGTGGATATGGAAATCTACGCGCCGGTCTCCGGTGTTGTGCGTGAAATTGTTGTCGGTGAGGGCGAGACCGCCAAGGTCGGTGACGTACTGGCGGTCATCGGCCCCCCGGACAGTTCCAGTCGGACTGGGGAATGACCCGCCCCCGGAATGAGGGATGAGCAGTGGGGCGGCACCCCTTGCGGGGTGCTGCCCCTTCGCTTTGCCTGTGCCTGATAAAGGCAGTAGAGGCCGTGGCGGGAATCGAACCCACGTAACTCGCTTCGCAGGTTTGTCTGTGCTGGTCAGGGCATGATCCCGTGCGGTGGCACCGCTGGCAGGGCGGAGCGAACGGCCCTGAACGGCCGCGTACGGCTACGAACGAGACGGAAACCGAGGCGGAGCTGGGACGGCTGACCGGGACGATGCCTCCAGGAAGGAGCGGTCAAGGGAGCTGTGCACTTGCACTGCCTCCACGTGTCGGCGTGCCTGGGGCATCAAGATTGCGGCTGAGTGGTGTTCGGCCGTATTGGGGCCGCCATCCATGCCAGTGACGTGTATTGCAGCGATTGCACAGTGGCGCGCGTACAAAGCCGTGAGTGTGGCAGTGGTCCCACGCCCGCGTTCACGCACTGTCGGGCGCGGGCAGGGCCGCCACCTTCCGGGTCGACCGGAGCCACAGCAGACCGGGCCACAGCCCGGCCACCGCCGATGCGGCTCCCATGAAGGACAGGGCGAAGACCGGGCTCTGCCACTGTGCGAGCAGTCCGGCGCCTCCGGTGCCGACGCCCTGGGCGGTGAGGTTCATGGCCGACGCCACGCCCATGCCCTGGGCACGACGGTCGTCCGGCAGCAGTTCGACCAGCGTGGAGACGGAGACCACCACCTGGATGCACCACAGCGCGTTGCTGACGGCGAAGGACACCATGGCCAGGTAGATCCCGCCGCCCTGGATCGCGACGGCGACAAGCGGAAGGCCGGTGGTGAAGCACAGCAGCGGTAGGTGGTCCGCGTAGCGGTGGGCCGGCACGAACCGGTGGAACGCCCACAGGCCGGCCACCGCGCCCACACCCGTGCTGGCCAGCAGGACGCCCACCCAGACCGATCCGAGGCCGAGGGCGCTGGCGTAGGGCGCGGCCACCGCCTCGGGGGTGATGTAGAAGAACCCGAGTGCTGTGCTCAGGAAGATCGCCCGTCGGCGAGGCTCGGCCCACAGGACGGTCAGACCGGCTGCGACGGATCCTGTTCCCTCCGGTGTCCCGGCAGCCGGGCGCGACTTGACGAAGCACCAGTAGAGCCCGAACGACGCGACGAAGGTGGTGGCGTCAAAAGCGAGACACGCCCGCGGTGTGAAGACCGAGGACACCACACCGCCGAAGGCGAAGCCGAAGATCTGAGCCGCCTGCATAGTGATCTGCCGGACAGACATGCCGATCGGATACTGCTCGGCGCTGAGAATCTCGCGCAGCAGGGCAAGATGGGCCGCTCTGTACGGTCCACCCAGAAACGACATGACCGACACGAGCAGGCAAAGAACACCGAGCGGAATACCTGGAATCACCATGGCCCCGGCGGCGATGGCCCGACAGATGTCCACCGTCATCAGGACACTGCGGCGGGGCCGCCGATCCGCCAGGTGGGAAAGCGTAAGCGCCCCGACAACGCTCGGCACGTAGGTCAGCGCATAGGTGAGGCCGGTCAGGGCCGCAGAGTCCGTGCGGTCGAACACCAGGATTGCCAGCGCGACCCGGGCCAGCTGGTCCCCGAAGAACGAAACCAGTTCGGCCAGCCAGGCGGCACGGAACTCAGTCGAAGAGAAAAGGGACCGTGGGGTGGGTTTGCCATGCACGGCGTTACCCTCGATTCTTCAATTTGCGCCCTCAGGAGGCCTGGCGGGAGGAATGCCGGAATGCACTGGTGCGTCCATCGGGCGGTCGATGGACGGGACAATGACGATGCACAGCCAGGAAGGCGGACCGGCGCATGCCCGCGCCGATGGGTACGGGCATGCGCCGGCCTTTCTCCCTTGCTGGTTCTTCTACCAATAGGGCTTCAGCATGGCTGTTCTCCCTTCCTGACGTTTACGTTGATCATCACATCAAATGAGGGCAGGAAAGTATTGAACAACCGCGCCATGCCGTGGCATACGCGCGCCACGGTGGCGCCGCGCAGGCCAGGCCGTGTCCAGGTTGGCACGGTCGTACCATCGACGGGCATGGGTGCTCTATCACCCCAAGGTGGAAGTAGCGGATAATGCAGCATGCAACCGGTAGGGCAAATTCTCTCCTGTAAAAAAAGAGATGAGGATCCTGAACAAGATGCGAGCAGCTGTAGTGATTCCGGCAATAGCTTTGGCTCTGGCGAGTGCAGGGGTAATGGGGCCGACGGCCAGTGCCGCCACATCCTGCCCGTCAGATGAGGTTTGCCTCTACAAGGACATCAACTTCTCGGGGCCGATGTACGTGGTTCCCAAGATCACGTTGAGTAACGGCGTCAAGACGTCGTGCGTAAATGACCTGGCGGGCAAGAGGTTCTCGGACGGAACTCCGGCGGACAACCAGGCTTCCTCGGTCAAGAACAACACGGACAGCGCGTTGATTCTGAACCAGCATGCCGAAACCGCCGGAATCTATTCGGTTGTCAGCGGCGGCGGGTCGGTCGCCGACCTGCGGGTGGCACCGGCTCCGGCCACGAGCGGAACCGTCGATCTCAACGACAGGGTTTCTCGCGCCTGCTGACAGCGAAACCCGCCGCCTACGGCGACCTCCTCGACGAGGGTTGCGCCGGACCCTCGTCGAGCAGATCAGGAGTCGCCAGTTCTTCTGTTCCTCAGATATGCCCCGGGGGTTGACCCGTAGTAGGCCTTAAAATGCCGAATAAAGTGACTCGAATCCGAAAAATGCCAGCGCGCAGCCAACGCGGAAATATCTTTTAGCGTTTCGGTTCCCACTAGTTCGTCGTGAGCTTGTTGGAGGCGCCTCCTACGCGCGAATGTCATCATCGATTCACCTGACACCGAAAATGATCGGTGCAGTGTCCGGAGTGAGACACCAATATGCTGAGCGACCATCCGAGGTGAGAGATCATGGCTGTCCAGATGACGCTCGATGACATTTCTCGCAGCCGCAACAGTCATGCTCGCGTGAGTGTCCGACTCCATGCCCCAGCAATCGGACATGATTCCCGAGATGAGCGCGGCGAAAGCATCCCGAAGGGTGATGCGTATGGATTTCGAGACGCCTAGGTGATCGACATTCTCGTCAATCATCTCAATGAATTTCAGGAGAAACGTGACTTCCGGCATACCGGCATCTGCCACGTACGCGCGATCAAGCACTCTTACCGAACTGACGCGAGGGGCCACCAGATGTCTGGGAACGGATATGACGTGCGCCGAAAAGGAGGCGGAGCAAGAAAACTCCCATGACAGTTTGGTGTCGCGAATGAACATCTGGCCCGGCTTGACAGTATATTCTCCCCCTTCGCCGACAAATGAGATCCGGCCCGCCTTGACCACATCGGCCACGATCGGATCACCGGCCGTACCGCCGCAGGACACCCCATTCATCGCGCCGCAGTAAATCCGGGCATACAGCAGACCGTCGTTTACGTGACCTTGAGCGTCGAAACGGAACCCGTCAGGATTGGCAGATCTCGGAACAGAAACTCCCGTCAGGTGCGATAAGGGTGCCAACTCATCGCCACTCAGAGTCTGAGCACCCCTCTCGATTTCCTGAGCGGTGAGTGTTACGAAGTTTCTGAACTTGACATCGCCGTCCGGCCGATCGTCACCGCCGGACGGGGGGAACCCCGGCAGGCGCCCGGGGGCCTGCGAACTCCCGCCGGGAGACAGGTGGGAACGCGTCATCGTATTTCCCCTGCTGATGTTCACACGGTGGTTGGAGGCCTGGTGCTCAGGTGCGAGGATGCGCCGCACCGTACGGAAACGGCGTGGACGCTGCCTGATCGAGGGAACCGGCCGCGTGACCATGGAACCGGGCGCGTGTGCACGGCCCGTTGACGTCCACTGCACGGCCCGTTGACGTCCGCCTTGAGGCGCAGCTTGCGATACGAGCCGGAGGACACGGGCCGCGGGCCCGTGGGGCAGGGCGATTGCATGGTTCGTTGATCGTGCGTTGGCGCAGGTCAGTTGAGTCCGAGGACGGCGAGTGGCCGCTCGTAGGGGCGGAGGGCTGTCGTGCGGAGTCCGGCGGCGATGTTGGTGTGGCCGGCGGCGCGGAGCTGGTTGATGGCGAAGCTGCGGAGGGTGGCCATGTTCTCCGGGCCGTGTCCGGTAAGGATCTTGGAGGCGTCCTCGCGGAAGGCTGTGTCCCGGACGAAGTGGAGCCTGTTTTCGATCACCCAGTGCGCCCTCGAGATCGTTGCGATCCGTTCCGGGGATGCCTGGCGGCTGGTCAGGTCGGTGCTGGCGTAGACGGTCTCGCGGCTCTGCTTGCCGGTCTTGGTGTCGGTGCAGTGGCGTACGACCTTGGCGACCTGGGTGGCGTGGGGGAAGTCGATGCCAAGGTCGGTGACGGTCGGCACGTGCACGACGCGGGTCTCCTTGCGGCCGCGGCCGGTGGTGCGGTCGTAGAACTTCGCTGTCGCCTTCTCCCAGGGCAGGGTGCTCAGCTGGGTGCAGAGGTTCTTCTGGTTGCGTTTCACGGTGAAGGCGTAGTGGGCCTGCTCCGTTTCGACGAGGAAGCGGGCGTGGTCGCGCTGGGTGTGCAGTGCGTCGCCGGTCACGGTGACTCCTCGCAAGCCATAGGGGTCCAGGAGGGCGGCGAAGCAGATGATCTCGTTCGTCTTCTCCGGGACCCTGAGCTGGGTGACGGTCATGCCTGTGCCGGTCATCGCGGCCAGCAGATGGGCGGCCGGGGTGCTGCTCAGGCGCGAGCCGCGGGCGCTCTTGCCGTCGATCGCGAGGGTGTCGGTGCCGGCCCGGTCGTGGCCGAGGAGGTCGGCCAGGCCGCCGGGGCAGGTGTCCTTGATGACCCGGCGGATCGTCGCGCCGCTGGGCGGGATCCGCACGGCCAGAGCCGTCGTGGTGCGGGCACCGCGGCCAGAGCCGTTGTGGTGGGGGCACCGAGCCGGGCTAGAACGTCCTGCGGGGCGTCAGCGGCCCACTCATCGATCGCCACGATGCTCCTCGCCCCGCTCACCACGGCTAGGGGGGGCGATCAGCAGCACTGCCACGAAGGGGTGGCGCTTTCCGCGCCGGCACCGCGTATCGGCGAGCGTGACCAGCCGCTCGGCCAGCGCACCCGTCACGCGGTGCTGACGGGTGGGCGACCTGACCAGGCAGACGGTGGCGGACTGACGGCACATCGAAGCTCCTTTGGGCGAAGGCGACTTGGGAAGGTCACCTCCGCAACGGAGCTTCGTTGCGTGTGGTCGCGCATCCATCCACCCTCGTCACGCTGCTGTGACCTGCGCACTCACAAGATCCCCGGGACTTTGCAATCGCCCTGTCCTCGGCGAGGGGGTGGTCCCGCACGGTGGTGCAGGGCCTCGGTCTGCCAGTGTGAGCGGATCATGTTGGCGAGCTGAGTGGGAAGCCTGCTCGGCAATCAGGCTGGCGACCGCTTCAAGCGTTAGCGCCAACGTCAGCCGAGGGGCAAGTGAGGCGGCAGGTCCCCCAACGGCAAAGCGTGAATGGCCGCCTTGAGATCATCCAACTCATTCCCCTTGAAGGCGTACCGATCATAGGTGCCGATGAATTCCTCTACGTGGACCAGCGGGTTGATCATGCCCCCCAAAAGGAGCGACAAGATCGCCCCTTCGGAAAGCTCCATGGAATGCTGTGTCGGAGTTCTATCGAGAGTCTGCTCCGCTAGCGCCTGCTCGTTGAGGTACCGGTAACAGATCGCCATGAGGCAGAGGATGCGTTGACGCTTTGCGTCGAGAGCCTCCCAGCGGGCAAAATTTCCGAATACCTTACCCAGGGCGGTAATCGCCGCCTGGATGCCAATATCCGAAATGGCGTCACCTAGTTGTCCACCCTCGACGAATTGCTTGACCGGGCTACCCGTTTTGAGTGCTGCAAGTATGTCGAACACGAGTGTCCCCCGTTTCCAGCTAACTGCCGTACTGTTCTTCACCTACCGCCTTTGATCGGGAAGTGTCACAGCCAACCAGTGCACCTGGGCTCGGTTACGGATCGTCGGCTACAGCATCCGCCGGATCAAGGTCTGCACGGTAAACAACCTGCTCTTTTCCGGGGCCCGCCAAGCCGTCCAGCTCAAGCGCCGCCGAGTGGACCGCAAAAACGGCAGAATCAGCATCAAGACCGTCTACGCCGTCACCAGCCTCACCGCCGAACAGGCCGCACCCGTCGAGCTCGCGAGCTTGATCCGCGACCACTGGAAGGTCGAGGCCCTGCACCCTGTCAGAGACGTGACGTTCGCCGAGGATGCTTCCCAACTGCGGACAGGCACCGCGCCTCGCGCCATGGCCACCTGGCGCAACCTCGCCATCGGCGCCCTCCGCCTCGCGGGGAGCACCAACATCGCCGCCGGACTGCGACACAACGCCCGCGACGCACGACGCCCGCTCGCCATCCTGGGACTCACGTGATCACAAATCGGACATCATCCGACTACGCCGAAGCCCTGGCCGCAGTCCCCGTTCTGACTGCGCCATCGGTTGGCCTGGGTGCTGCCGAAGTTTTCAAGGGCCCGCAACGGGGCGCGCTCGTCACTGAGAGGGGAACTGAGACGGGCGACTCAAAGGGCGGCACCCCTCGGGGTGCCGCCCTTTCGTCATGCCTGGTCAGGCAGTCGGAGGCCGTGGCGGGAATCGAACCCACGTAACTCGCTTTGCAGGCGAGTCCCTGAACCACTCGGGCACACGGCCGTGTTCGTGGTTCGAAGGTACGGGGGTGCGGGGGAGGGGCTCAAGGGGGCAGGTGGGGATGCAACGGGACTGCCATACGGCGTTCATGAACGGGGGGCGTACGACCAAGGTCGCAGGCGGGGTGGGGCTTGCGACAGGGGTCAGGGAGGCGGTTGGGCCTTACCGTGGTCGTTATGACCGCCCTTGAACCGAGCGACGCCGTCGTCGCGGACGAGAACGCCGACAGAGTCGATCAGCGCGGGGTGCTGGGGCGGTCGTACCGGGCGTTGAGCGTCGGCATCGTGTCCGTGGTGCTGTTGATCGCCTTCGAGGCGACCGCCGTCGGGACTCCCATAGATGGGTTGGGGCGCGCACAATGAGCGCATGCCACCTACCCAAGTAGCTTCGGGC
>NZ_BMML01000029.1 GCF_014645815.1 Streptomyces fuscichromogenes
GGGGATGACCTGGGGCGAAGCGAGGAGAAAGGATTCTCGAAGATCCGCGCCGCGCCCCTGAACCAGGCGTCCGACAAACTGGCTTGAACTGGCTTCTGGCCAGGTCACCGGCCAGCGCGGCGACCCTGAGCGGCCACGGCGACGGCTGACATCAGCACCTTCGGCGCGGTCGGCCCACGCCGGGATGGCGATCGCGGGAACACGGCCGCTCGATCAGCGCTGCCGTCGGCGGCAGGGCGCAGCTCCACCACGTCACGTCCGGCGAACTGCTCTTGTGGCAGGCGGCCACCGGGAGGGGCAGCCGAAGTTCTTCGGCCTTGGGAGAAGTTTCTCCCGGTGGCAGCCCCCGGGACGCATAGAGGTACGCGTGGGGTTTCGTCGCAGCTCGGCCGCTGTCAGAGGTGATGGCTACCCTGTGCGGCCATGGGACTTTCCATCACCGTAGGCCTCCTGGACGACCAGGTGCGCAACGACGCCGAGGGACTGGCGTACCACCGTCGCGCGTTCGCGCGCCTTACCGAGGCACTCGCGGTCAACGGCATCACCTGGCAAGAGCCGGAGATCTGCGATCCCCCCGCGGTCCCCGCCGTCTCCGTGAACTTCCCGCACAGCCATGTGACCCACCTGCGTCGCCTCTACGCGCTCGCCGAGTGCGGCGAACTGCTCACCCCCGCCTCGGAAACCGACGACGAGCAGTATGACCGTGACTGCCAGAAGATCCAGGACGAGACGGCCATGCTCGCCTCCCATCTGCTCTGCCACGCCGACGACTCGGGCTACTACATACCGGTCGACTTCGGCGAACCGCTCTTCCTCCCGCTGGAGGCGGGCGTCGACGGTCACGGCATGGTCGGCTCCAGCCAGCGCCTGCTGGCCGAACTGGCCGGCCTCGCAACGCCACTCGGCATCCACCTCAACGCCGACGCCACGCTCACCACCGCGGAGGAGACCGCCCTCGTCGGCTTCGAGCCCGACATCCCCTTCAGCATGGAGAAATCCACTTGGCACCAGCTCTACCGCGCCTGCCAGGCAAGCGTGGCCGGCGGCCATGCCATCGTCTTCCACTGAGACGCCTCCAACCGGGCCGATGCGATGGGCCAGTTGGCGGGGCCGGTGTCCGCGAAGGGGTGAAGCCCTTGGCAGACGGGTTGTCGACCAAGGTCGGCGTGCCGTCCCGGAGGTCCAGGTGCTGGTCCGCTCATCGTGGATCGGTCTGTCCAGCTCCATGCTGTGCTGTCTCTCCCGCCTGCCGGCCACCGGATGCCTTTTGAGCGGGAAACGCGCCGGCACCGGTTCACCGCGGACCACCAGGCCCCGCTCATACCGGCCCACGCGCTCGGAGTTTCCCGGCTGCCGATCCACATGGTCGCCGGTCAGTGCGGCCGGACCATGGTGACGACCGTGTGCCGGGCCGCGCCCGCCACGACCTCCACCACCACATCACCGACGGCGGGCGTGCGGGATGCGCCGACCTTCGTGAATGCCCGCCCGTGCTGACGACGGAGGCGAGCGCCGCCGTGGTCAGCCTCAGTGACAGTGCGACGCGGCCGTCGGGCAGCCGTACGGCGAGCGCCTTCGGTTGCCGGGCCGTGCCGGTGGAGCCGACCACGGCGACGTCGACCGTGTCTCCGTTCCGCTGTCTCCCCGCACTGGGCCGTACTGTTCGGCGTCGGGACGATCGATGCCCGAGCGCCGCCGGCAGCCGTCCGGTGATCGCCGGACGCACTGCCCGGCCTCGCCCTAGAGGGCGTTGTCCAGCGTCAGGGTGAGCTCGGCGATGCGCCACTCACCGTCGGACTGACGCATACCGAACGTGTAGACCCCGGTCGAGATGATCTGGATGCTCTCGCCGGTGTTCCTCGTCTGCAGCAGGTAGGCCCGCACCTCCGCGGTGGCGGCGTCCGTCGCCGTGACCACGACATGGCCCAGGTGGTGCCGCACCCTTCCGCTCTGGGCCGCGTGCCCGTCACGGATGAAGTCGAGCACCGCCGCGCGTCCAGTGACCGGGCCGAGCACTCCCTGTCCGGGCATCGTGAAGGTCCAGGTGGTGTTCTCGGCCAGGACCGCTTCCAGCTCGGACGGATTCAGTTCGTCCAGGGCGTGGGCGTACCTCGCCACCGTCTGCTGGAGTTCGGCGATCACGCGACCACCGTCAGCACGATCTTGCCTTGGATGTGGCCCTGTGCGGCTCGCGTGTGTGCGCGGCCCGCCTCGTGCAGCGGGTAGGTGCTGTCCACTCCGACCTGGAGCTTCCCCTCGTCGAACAGGCCCCCGATCTCCGCGAGTTGGGTGCCGTTGGAGCGCACCTGGATGTTCGAGACGGTGATGCCCAGACGCGCCGTCTCGTCCGGGTCGTACTGGGCGAAGAACACCGGGAGCATGGTGCCGCCGCGCTTGAGCACGCTCAGGAAGCGCGAGCTGTCCGGGCCACCGACGGTGTCGATCACCAGGTCGACGCCGCTGACCACGTCTGCGGCCCGCGTCGTGGTGTAGTCGATGAACTCATCGGCGCCGAGCTTGCGCAGGAACTGCTCGTGCCGGCCCGAGGCCACCGCGATGACGTGCGCCCCCTTCCACTTCGCCAGTTGCACCGCGAAGTGACCCACTCCACCGGCGGCCCCGTTGACCAGCACGGTCATCCCTGGCGTGACCGGCACCGGGCGGTGTACCTGGCCGGTGAAAGGAGACGGCACCTCGTGGCCGAGCTCAACCAGGTACTGCCAGGCGGTCAGCAGGGCCATCGGCGCCCCGGCCGCCTGCACGTGGTCGATACCGGCCGGCTTGTGAGCCAGGTCCGAGGCCGGCGCGGCCACGTACTCGGCGTACGTCCGGCCGTCGAATCCGGGGAACCGCAGCATGCCGAAGACCTCGTCGCCGACGGCGAACCCCAGCACGTCCGGAGCGACCGCCTGGACCACGCCCGACATGTCCGTTCCTGGAATCAGGGGGAACTCCAGCGCCGGCCTCATGTCGGCCGGCATGACCTTCATCCCTTCACGCAGGTACCAGTCCGGCGGGTTGATGCCCACCGCGTGCACCCGGACGAGCACCTCGCCCGCGCCGATCTCGGGAACCGGCACCTCGTCGTAGTGCAGAACTTCCGGCCCGCCCGCTTGGTGGAACTGGATCGCCTTCATCGCGCCTGTCGCTTTCTCGGGGAAACGTTGCTCCTTTCAGTCAAGGTCAAGCTCGGCATGGCCGTCCAAGACCGGTTCGGCAACCTGATCATTCCGAAACGGCATGACGCGTACGCTGCAAGGGTGAACGATCTCGGACAGGACCTGGAACTGCGGCTGGTGCGCTACTTCACCGTGGTGGCGGTGCACCAGCACTTCGGCCGGGCCGCTGCCGAACTGCACGTGGCCCAGCCGGCGCTGAGCCGCCAGATCCAACGGCTCGAGAGATATCTCGGCACACGGCTGCTGGACCGAACCCCCCAGGGCACCCGGCTCACTCCGGCCGGCCACACATTCCTCCCGCGGGCCCAAGCCCTGCTGCAGGCCGCCCGCCAGGCCGAGCTGGCCGTGCGTGAACAAAGCCGGACGGAAAGAATCGCCATCGGCTACGTCGAAGATCTGGTGATCACTGCCGCCGTGCGGGAACTGCGCCGTCAACACCCTGACGCGGAGATCAGCACCCGGCATCTGAGCTGCCGCGACGTCGGATCGCTGTCCGACAGGCGCGTCGACGCCCTGATCGCGCGAGCCCCGCTGCCGCTCGCCGACGACGACGTGTTCACCACTCCGCTGTACGAAGAGCCCCGGATGCTCGTGGTCCCGCGCGGCCATCCCTGGGCGGACCGGGCGTCGGTGACCGCGGAGGAACTGGCCGGCGAAGAGGTGGCGCCGTGCGCGTTCGAGACCGCGGACTGGACCTCCTACCGGATCCTCGGGGCCGGCGCGCCGCCGATCGAGAACTACGAAGACAAGCTCGAACTCGTCGCGAGCGGCGAGGCGATCGCCGTGCTACCGGTCGGCGATCGGCGCAGCTCACTGCGCCCCGACCTCGTCACCGTCCCGATCGAGGGCGCTCCTCCCAGCCAGGTCGTCCTGGTCAGCCGCAAGGGCGACCCGAATCCGATGATCAGGAATCTCCGCCTGGCCGCCAAGGCCGTCCTGACCGCTGCGGCAGTCTGACCGGGATCAGGTGCGAGACCTCGAAGGCTGCAGCCAGAAGCGCGGCGTGGACTTCGCCTCGCCCCGCTAGCAGGACGCGACCGCTGCCGATGCCGAAGGGCGCCTCCGGTCTCCGCCTGCTCGCCGGTGCACTCGGGCGAGTACGCGGACACCTGTCGGATCGCGCATCCGACTGCACTGTCGGATTCTAGACGACTGGTCTACTCCGATGGTATGTTTTCTCCATGCCAGTCGCCACGCGCAGCACGGACACCCGGCGGATCATCCTCGATACCGCCCAGCGGATCATGGCCCGCAAGGGCTACGCGGCTGTCGGCATCAACGAGGTGCTCGCGGAGGCCGGTGTACCGAAGGGGTCCTTCTATCACTACTTCGCCTCGAAGGACGCCTTCGGTGAAGCGATGCTGAAGAACTACTTCGCGGACTACCTCACGGACATGGACGGTGTTCTCGCCCACGTGGGCCAGTCGGCGGCCGAGCGGCTGATGGCCTACTGGCGGCAGTGGCGGGAGACGCAGAGCGTCGAGGAGTGCCAGGGCAAGTGCCTGGCCGTGAAACTCGGCGCCGAGGTCGCGGACCTGTCCGAGTCGATGCGTCTGGC
Organism: Streptomyces fuscichromogenes; assembly: GCF_014645815.1. Classification (GTDB taxonomy): domain Bacteria; phylum Actinomycetota; class Actinomycetes; order Streptomycetales; family Streptomycetaceae; genus Streptomyces; species Streptomyces fuscichromogenes. The sequence goes on from NZ_BMML01000029.1 coordinate 4,738, forward strand.
TCTGAAGGAGGGCACGAGTGAGATCGTCGACCGCATCGAGCGCACCATCGCCGACGGCCTGGCGGACGGCTCCCTCTCGGTCGACAGTGAGGCCCGCGAGCTCGCGCAGGCCCTGTACGACATGTGGCTCGGGGCGAGCATCATGGCCAAGATCCATCGCAGCCCGGCCCCGCTCGACACCGCCACGGCGGTGACCCGCAAGCTGCTGCACCTGTAAGAGGCCTGCCCTGCCTGCTGAAGGCTGCGCCTGTAGGAAGATCCCATGTCCGATCCGGTCGTGGGGTCTCTTCGCCATCGCAATAGTAGACTGGTCTAATCGCGCAAGGAGTGTGTCATGAAGGTTCTGGTCGTTCTCACCTCGCACGACGAGCTGGGGAACACCGGCAGTAAGACCGGGTTCTGGCTGGAGGAGCTGGCGGCGCCGTACTACCGCTTCAAGGAGGCCGGCTGGGAGATCACCCTCGCCTCGCCGAAGGGCGGTCGGCCGCCGCTGGACCCCAAGAGCAACGAACCCGGCTTCCAGACCGACGACACCCGGCGCTTCGAGGCCGACTCGGAGGCAGCCGACGCACTGGCGAACACCGTGCGCCTCGATGCCGTGGCGGCCGACGGCTTCGACGCGGTCTTCTACCCCGGCGGGCACGGACCGCTCTGGGACCTGGCCGAGGACACCGTCTCCGCGCGGCTGATCGAAACCACCCTCCGCTCCGGCAAGCCGGTGGGACTGGTGTGCCACGCCCCCGGCGTCCTGCGGCACACCGTCAACGAGGACGGCACCCCGCTGGTCTCGGGCAGGAACGTCACCGGATTCGCCAACTCCGAGGAGGAGGCCGTCCAGCTCACCGACATCGTCCCCTTCCTGGTCGAGGACGAACTCACCAGGCTGGGCGGCATCTACTCCAAGACCGGCGACTGGCAGCCCTATGTCCTGCAGGACGGTCTGCTGATCACCGGTCAGAACCCGGCGTCCTCGGCCCCCGCAGCCGACGCCCTGATCGAGCTGGTCAGCAAGGGCGCCGTGTGAGCGCCCACGTGGTCATGCGCTGCGAGCGCATGACCGACCCGGCCGAGCCGGCCCGCTACGCCGGCTCGGCCCGGGGCGGCCCGGACCGGCCACGACGTGACACCCCTCGTCGGATACGGGGCGATCGACACCCTTGAGGGTGCGCCGTTCGACGGTGCGCTGATCCATCGCTTCCCCAACGTCGCGGACGCGCGGGCCTGGTACGGCCGCCCGGCCCACCAGGCAGCGCAGCCGGACATCGGCCTGTCCGGATCCCGTGTCGTACGGTGTGATGTCGCGGCGGTCCAGCGTCGGCAACGGATCTCACGGGACCCGGGGGTGCCGCCGGTGCGGCCGGTGTTGCGGCCGAAGGAGCTGGACCAATGCCAGGATTCAGGCCGCCACGAGCTCCTGCTCGCGGTCCGGCGTCTTGACCTTGGGCTTCTTGTTCGGTAGCGAGAGCCGGAAGACCTTGTGCCACGCGGAGAACACCTGCTTGGGCAGCGGCCCGGTGACGTACTCCAGCTCGTACTTCTCGAACAGCGCGCGCACCTTCACCGCGACCTCGGCGTACCGGTTGCTCGGCAGGTCCGGGAACAGGTGGTGCTCGATCTGGTGCGAGAGGTTCCCGGTCATGAAGTGCATGGCCTTGCTGCCGCTGATGTTCGCCGAGCCCATCATCTGGCGCAGGTACCACTGGCCGCGCGTCTCGCCCTTGATCGACCGGCGCTCGAAGACCTGCACGCCCTCGGGGAAGTGCCCGCACATGATCACCGAGTGGGACCAGATGTTGCGGACCAGGTTCGCGGTGAACGTGGCGCCGAGCGTGGTGAGGAACGACGGGCCCGACAGCAGCGGGTGGATCACGTAGTCCTTGAGCACCTGCTTGCGGATCTTGCGGCCCACGGCCTTGGCCCGCGCGCGGAACTCCGGGTTCTTGCGGCGGCGCTTGTGCAGGTTCTTGCCGAGCTCCAGGTCGTACGCCGCGATGCCGTACTCGAAGAAGCAGGCGTTGATGAAGTTCCACAGCGGCTGGCCGAGGTGGAACGGGTGCCACTTCTGGTCCTCGTCGACGCGCATGATGCCGTAGCCGAGGTCGTTGTCCTTGCCGATCACGTTGGTGTACGTGTGGTGCAGCTCGTTGTGGGAGTGCTTCCACTGGTCGGCCGGCGAGACGTGATCCCACTCCCAGGTGGTGGAGTGGATCTTCGGGTCCCGCATCCAGTCCCACTGGCCGTGCAGGATGTTGTGGCCGATCTCCATGTTGTCCATGATCTTCGCCACGGACAGCCCGGCGGTGCCGATCAGCCACGCGGGCGGGAAGATCGAGAACAGCAGTACGCCGCGGCTGGCCAGTTCGAGCTTGCGCTGCGCCGAGATGACCTTGCGGATGTAGGCGGCGTCCTTCTCGCCACGGTCGGCGATCACCTCGTCGCGGATCGCGTCCAGCTCGCGGCCGAGCTCCTCGATCTGCTCCGCGGTCAGGTGGGCGGTGGGGTCGATGGCGGTCAAGGTGTTCCTACCGTTCGATGTCGCAGGGGCCCGCGGCGGCGGACACGCAGGTCTGGATGAGGACGCCCGGCTCGGCCTCGGTGATCTCGCCGGTGCGCAGGTCGCGGACGGCGCCCGCCTTGAGCGGTGTGATGCAGCCGAAGCAGATGCCCATGCGGCATCCGGAGGGCATGAGCACGCCGGCCTCCTCGCCGATGTCCAGCAACGGCGTGGCGCCGTCCGCGTCGACGGTCTTGCCGGTGGCGCTGAACGTGACCTCGCCGCCGTCGCCGGCGACGACGACGCCGGGACGGAAGCGTTCGGTGTGCAGGCGCTCCTGGACGCCGTGCTCGGACCAGTGCGCTTCGGCGGCGTCGAGCAGGCCCGCGGGCCCGCAGGCCCAGGTCTCGCGCTCTGCCCAGTCGGGCACGAGTTCGTCGAGACGGGCGATGTCGAGCATGCCGTCGGTGGCGGTGTGCACCTCGGTGAGCCGCAGCTTCTTCTCGGCGACCAGGTCGTGCAGTTCGTTGCGGAAGATCACGTCCTGCGGCTGTGGCGCGCAGTGGACCATGACGACGTCGTCGAACTCGACGTCGCGCAGCATGCCCATCACGGGCGTGATGCCGCTGCCGGCCGTCAGGTAGAGCACCTTGGCGGGCTTGGCCTGCGGCAGCACGAAGTCACCGGTCGGGTGGTCGAGCTGGATCAGCGTGCCCGGTTTCGCCCTGCGGACCAGGTGGTTGCTGACCTTGCCGTCCGGGATCGCCTTCACGGTGATCGTGACGCGGCCGTCCCGGCGGTTCGTCGGCGAGGTGATGGAGTAGGCACGCCACAGGCGCACCCCGTCGACGTCGACCCCGATCCGCACGTACTGACCGGCTGTGTGGCCACGCCAGCCCCGTCCCGGTCTGATCACGACGGTCGCCGCGTCACCCGTCTCGGGGTGCACGGCCTCGATGCGCCCTCGCAGGTCGGCGCCCGCACGCAGCGGGCTGACCAGGTCGAGGTAGTCCGACGGCAACACCGGCGTCGTGACCATCTCCAGCAGTTTCCAGGCCCTGCTGCGGAGGGCTGTACTCGTCATGACTCCAGCTTGCTGCGCCTCAGGGCGTAGAGTCCTGACCGCAGGACGTAAATCTGGTCGGTTGAATTGTGCGCAGGGAATAAAACGTGAGTCATGTGATGCGGAGGGCCAGCGAACTGGCCCTGGATGAGACGACGGTCACCGCACTTCGGGCCGCGCTGAAGACCACCGCCGACGAGGTCGTCCAGGCGATCATCGACGAGGTCCCTCCCTACGCCAACGCCCTTACGGGCCGCATGGGCGCCACCATCCGCCGAGCCGTCCGCACCGCCCTGGGCCACTACCTGGACCTCGCGAGCGGGAAGGCCACAGGCGGTGACGCCGGTGACGCGGCCTACGAGTTGGGCCGCGGCGAGGTGCGCGACGGCCGCTCGATGGACGCCCTGCTCAGCGCCTACCGCGTCGGTGCCCGCGTGGCCTGGCGATGCCTGGCGGCGGGTGCCGTACCCGCAGGTCTGCCCGCCGCGGAGGTCGCCAAGTTCGCCGAGCTGACCTTCGCCTACATCGACGAGCTCTCCGCCGCGAGCGCCGCGGGCCACGCCGACGAGCTGGCCGCCCGGGGCCGGGATCACGAGCGCCACCTGGAGCAGCTGGCCCGCGACCTCCTCGCCGGCGCGACCCCGGACGTGCTGCTGGCCTCTGCTCAACGGGCCGGGTGGCAGCCTCCGGTTTCGCTGACCGCGGTCCTGCTGCCCGCCGCCCAGGCCCGGCCTGCCTACCGTGCGTTCGACCCGAGCACCCTCGTCCTCGACGACCTGCCGGACGCCACCGGTGTGCTGCTCGTCCCCGATGCCGACCGGCCGCATCTCCTGCGGCAGCTGACCGACCGCGCGGCCGTGGTCGGCCCGGCCCGGCCATGGACTCGTGCGTCCGCCTCGTACGAGCGAGCCGCACGCGCGCGCTCCCTCTCCGCCGACATCCGCGACACCGAGGGCCACCTGCCCGAGCTGGTGCTGAGCGCCGACGTGGACGCGTTCGCAGACCTGCGTGCCCGGGCCCTCGCACCGTTGCGGACCCTGTCCGTCGCGACCGCACGGCGGCTGGAGGAGACGTTGCGGGCGTGGCTGCTGCACCAGGGCAGGCGGGACGAGGTGGCGGCGGCGTTGTTCGTCCATCCCCAGACCGTCCGGTACCGGATGTCGCAGCTGCGGGAGCTGTTTCCGGATCTCACATCGCCACACCGGGTCCTTGAACTGACGCTGGCGGTCGGTCTTCGGGCCGGCTGACGCGTACGTCGACCGTTCACGACTGTCGACATGCACGTAATTCCTCAGGGGCAGAGTCGACTTCCCGCCCGGAAGTTCGAGCCGGATGGCCCCGCAGCAGCCCTGTCAGTCCCTCCTGCAAACATGCTGCCATGACCACCACATCACCTGAACAGCGTCCTGCTGAAGGCATCTTGGAGTTCCTGCGCTCCGCATTCGAGACGGAGTGGCGCGAGCCGGCATTGGGCCACGACGGCGTCTCGGCATGGGAATCCGAGCACGGGGCCGTGCTTCCGGAGCCGTACCGGAGTCTGATCGCCGAGATCACCAACGGGTCGTCCCTCGGACCACCGGAAGACGGCGGCCTTCTCCCGCTGGGCTGGCTCCCACCGGACTGGCCGCACGGCGCGGACCGCGATCCCGCCGCCCCGTTCCCGCTCCAGGAGGCCTGGGCGTGGGAAGGCGACCCCCTGGCCGACGACCAGGCGACCCCCCTGGCCGACGACCATGCCGAGCGCGTCGCCGACGTCTACAAACACGGCTCCATCGTGCTCGGCACCGACGACGGCCCCTTCTACTGGGTCCTGGTCGTGACCGGCCCCCAGCGAGGCAAGGTCTGGGCGGTCACCGACGTCGGCGCCTGCCCGTATCCGATGCCGGAGGCGGTCGGCTTCCTGGAATGGGTGCAACGCTGGCACGCCGGTGACGGCTGGTGGGACTGACCACTACCCGCCCAGGGCCCGGTGCACGGCCCGGGTACCCCCGGCTCCCACGCATGCGGGCGGGAAATGACGCCGCTGCCGGGGCACTACGTGACGTTCCACAACGCCTGGGGAGGCCCGTCGGGGGCGCTGTCCCGGCACGAGCCGATCCATGGGCGCGCGGCGGGCCGCAACTGGGTCACCGTGAGGCGGCCAGGCCGGGTCACCAGGGGCGCGGGACCGGGCCCGCTCGCGATCCTGCGACGGCCTCGTGCCTCCCTTCTGACAGGTCGATCGGCCGGCCGGGCTGACGCACCGCGCGAGGGATGATGGGGATGGAACGACGGAACGTGAGGTCAGGAGCTTTCATGGCGATGCGGATTCACCGACCCCGTGAGGACGCGGAGTTCACTTTCATCCTCGGGATGAGCGGAGTTCCGGTCCTCGCGTACTTCATCGGGACATGGCCCAAGGCAATCGAGCCCTGCCGGGTGATGGACCTGGTCGTGGGTGGCATCGCCGACGAATACACGGGCCGCCTGACGGCCGCCCGCGTCGACATCGCACGCTGTCCGGCCGCGACCGAGCGATACGGGATCACCGGAGCCCCGTCCTACGTCCTGCTGAAGGAGGGAGAGGCGGTGGCGCACGGCACGGGGCCCATGACCATCGCCGAGATGCGGGAGTTCGTGGACGGCCACCTCTGAGCGTCCCGTCCATGGGGGCTGCGCCGCCTGAGACACCTTGGGGCTGGCACACCCCCACAGGTCACATGACGCCATCGAGGATCACGCCGGGCGGCAGACGCCCGGCGGCCACGGCCAGGTCCATCCGGTGCGCTGTGACGTCACGACGGGTGCGCGCCTGCAGCCGCACGCCGTCGTCGGTCCGCGGTCCGCCACAGCACGGTCCGGTGGCCGTCGACCGTGATGTCGTCAGCCCGCGACGGACCCCCGGACGCTCCGCGACGGGCCGCGCGAGGGCGACGTCCACGGGCCACCCCACACCGTCAGCCTGCACCTTCGTGACACTGGCCGCCTGCCGGCGTACCGGCGGCCATCGCCGACTCCATCGGTACCATCACCATTTTCGATCACCGACATCGACGACGAGGTCATCGGCGACTCGAAGAACAACTCGACGAAGCGCAGGCCTACGCACAAGACCATCCGCTCTCGTACCGATTCAGCCCCGCCCGGCTCGTCCGCGCCGACACCTGGTGTCCGCTGCCGCCGAGCGTCCGCCGGTTCCGGTTGCCTTCCGGGCGCGTGTTCCTCCGTATCCTGATCTCTTCGGCGACGAGAGCGCGCTACCGGCCGACACCTACGTGCCCCCGTGGGTAGCGGCTGCGGGGCGAGACCGGGGGAGGCCGGAGCAGCCACGGTCCGCCGCCGATGTGTTCGCCGCGCCCGGCGGGTCGAGCCTGCTCGTGGCGGGCCCCGGGGGCGGCAAGTCCACCCCGTTGCGCCTTGAGATGGCCGAAACGGCCGCACGGCTCGCCGACCGGACGAACCGGCGTGCGGGGCAGGTGGTTCCGGTGCTGGTGCGCGCTGTGAAACTGGCCGCCCGGGGCCCTTCGCCCACGTCCTGGCGGAGGCCGCCCCCGAGGCCCTCGCCGGCCGGCTGGCACCGGGCACGCTCACCGAGGACTTCTTCCGGCGGCGGCCCCACCCCAGGGCCGCCTGGCTGGTCCTCGTGGACGGCCTCGACGAGATCCCCGCCCGCGCCCGGCGGCACTCCTGCGTACCCTCGCCGCGGCGGAGCAGGAGGGCCACTACCGCTTCGCCGTCAGCACCCGGCCGCTGCCGCCGGGCGAACCCGACGCCACGGCTGCGGCCTGGACCCGTTTCGACCTGCTGCCGTTCACCGCCGAGGACCTGCACGGGTACGCGCGTGCCCGCTTCGCCGGCCTCACCGACCCGGACCGGCACGCGGAACGCTTCACGGCGCTGCTGCCCGAGGCAGGGCCGGCCGAGCTGGCTCGCACCCCGCTGATGGCGGCGTTGCTGTGCCGCCTGTACGCGCAGGCGCCCGGTCAGCAGCTGCCACACGGGCGCACAGCCGTCTACCGCGAGTTCGTCGACCGTGTCCACACGCACAACACCCACAAGGACGTCATCGAGACGCATCAACGTGCGATCGAGGCCTTTGCCGGCCGTTCCAGCACGTGCCCGACCGGGACGCGGTCACCTCCGCGGCGTCAGCGGCGCGTGACCAACTGCCGGACCTCGTCGGCCACCTGGCCTTCCGGCTGCTCTATGCCCGGGCTGAGACCTTCGCGGACGCCCTCGACGACCATCCACTCAGCCGTCCGCCGACGCTGCTGTCCGCGCCGGACTTGCACGGGTCCCTGCGCGAGATGCTCTCGGTGACGGGCCTGCTGACCGTCCAGGACGGCGAACTCGCCTTCCCGCACCGCACCTTCATGGAGTACCACGCCGCCCGCCATGCCACGCGCACCCGCGAGGACCGGGCGTGGGAGATCTGGCATCTGCTGGACAGCCGCTGGGTCAGGCCGCCGACCTGGCCCTTCACCCGCACCACCTGGTCGATGTGCGTGGTGAAAGTGAACCTCTTCCCACTCTTCGGCTTTACGGCCTGCGCACCCTGACGCCCGCCGACCTGTCGTACGCCGGCTTCGTGCTCGACCTGATCGGGGCACACGGGGGACCCGGCACCCACCTGCGGATCCGCTACCTGCGGATCCGCTACCTGCGGATCGCGGCCAAGGGCGGCGCCGAGGGCGGCACGTTCGTCACGCTCCAGGCCGCGCTCGGCACACTCGTTCCCGTCGAGGCGGCCGATGCCGCCCGGGCCACCCTGGCGGCGGTCGACCTGAGCAGGCGCCGGGTCTCCGGGGAACTACGCGTCCTCGCGGCGGAGACGCTGTGCCGGGTGGGCGACGAGCGCGGCATCGAGGCGCTGCGGGCGATGGCCGAGGACCCGAAGCAGCTCGATGTCCTCGACCAGTGGCACATACCGGACCGCCTGCAGGCGGTCCCTCGCGTGTTCGCGCCGATCACGCCGTACGAGGCCGAAGCCATCCAACGCGACAGCAGCCGCGACACCAAGTCAGAACCGGAGGCGGTGATGCGCGATCCGACACTTCCCGAAGCGGACGTGGGGAGGTCGCCCGGGTGCGGGCGGCCTTCGGCACCGTCATCGGCGAGAACCCGGGTGCACGGATCAGCCGGACGAAGTCCCGGACCAGCCGCCGGCGCCCGCAGGGGCCCAGAAGCGGACCCAGCCCGCTCGACCGCGCACGGCCGGGCGGCGAGCACCATGTCCTTCGCCGTGGGGTCAGTGGCCTTTCTGAGAAGCTGAGAAGTCGTGGAAGCCACGTCCTGACTTGCGGCCGAGGAGTCCGGCCTCCACCATGCGCAGCAGGAGCGGGGGAGGGGCGTACAGAGGGTCCTTGAAATCCGCGTACATCGCCTCGGCGATGGCGGTGAGGGTGTCCAGGCCGATCAGGTCGGCGAGGCTCAGGGGACCCATGGGGTGGGCGCAGCCCAGGACCATCCCGGTGTCGATGTCCTCGGCGGAGGCGAAGCCGGACTCCAGCATCCGGATGGCGGAGAGGAGATAGGGGACCAGGAGCGCGTTCACCACGAAGCCGGCCCGGTCCTGTGCCCGGATCACCTTCTTGCCCAGTACGTGCGTGACGAAGCCCTCCGCGCGTGCCTGCGTCTCGGGGCTCGTCAGCAGGGAGGGCACGATCTCGACGAGGTCCAGGACCGGCACCGGGTTGAAGAAGTGCACCCCGATCACCTGCCGCGGCCGCCTGGTGGCGGCGCCCAGCTTCATGATGGGCAGCGAGGAGGTGTTCGACGCGAGGAGCGCGTCCTCGCGCTCGACGATCCGGTCGAGCTCGGCGAACAACTCGACCTTCACCCCTTCGTCCTCCGTCGCCGCCTCCACCACCAGGTCCCGGTCGGACAGTTCCGCCAGGTCGGAGGTGACCCGCACATGACCCAGCGCGGCCTCGCGATCCACGGCGGCGAGCTTTCCGCGTCGTACGCCGCGGTCGAGCGAGGCGGTGATGCGGGCCAGGCCCGCACCGGCCGCCTCCTCGCCCACCTCATGCACCACCACGTCCAGGCCGGCCCGGGCGCAGACCTCCGCGATGCCCGCGCCCATCAGACCGCACCCGACGACACCGACCCGGCGGATGTCCCCCTCGTGTTCCGCCGCGTCGGATGCCGGTACTCCTGTGTCCTTCGCTGTCACACCACACCTCGTTCGTGGGCAGGGGGACGGGAGGCGACAAAAGCCGACGGCCGCAACTGCCGGGCCGCGCTGTGCAGGAGACCCGCGACATCGTCCGCGAGCCGTACGCCGCCGAACACGTAGTGGTCCGGGCGGGCGAGGACCGCCACACAGGACCGCCGGCGCATCCAGTCGTCGAGCACGTGTTGTTCGTCCCGGTACTCGTCGGCCTGTTTCGGAGCCCCCTTGTCCGTCATACGGACCACCCGGAGCGGAAAGCCCTCAGCCGTCCGATGCGCGCGCAGTGCCGAGTCGACGGCCGAGGCATCCGCGTCCCGGCGGACCAGCAACCGGAAGCCGCCTCCTGTGAACTCGTCGAGCAGGCCGCGCCGTCGGAGGTGATCGACGACCCGGGGCTGCGGCAGCACCTCGCCCCGCGCGAGGAAACCGTCAGGGGCGAGGAACCCCGCGGAGAGCCCCGGAATCAGGGACTGCCGAATGATTCCCTCGGGTGTGGCCGCCAGCTCTTCGAGCAGCTCCGCGTCGCGTTCTGCCGCGGTGGCGGGGTCACGCTCGCAGATGATCCTGCCCAACTCCTTGGCGGCCAGGGTCACCTGCCGTACGTGCGGTTCCCGCTCCTGCTGGTAGCTGTCCAGCAGTGGCTCCTCGGCGGTGCCCCGGATGCGAAGCGCCAGCTTCCACAGCAGGTTGGCGGCGTCCCGGATGCCCTGGCACATGCCCTGGGCGAGGAACGGCGGGGTCATGTGGGCGGAGTCGCCCAGGAAGAAGAGCCGTCCGGCACGCCACTGTTCCAGCACGAGCGCGTGGAAGCGGTAACTGGCCGCCCGCCAGAGCTCGTAGTCCTCCGCGGCGAGCCAACGCGAGAGCAGGCGCCGTACGAAGTCGTCCTGGGAGACCTCCTCGGGATCCTCGCCCGGGTTGATCATGAACTCCCAGCGGCGGAGGTTCCCCGGGCCCACGACGAAGGTGCTGGGACGGGCTGTCTCGCAGTACTGGACGTTGGTCCGGGGAAGTTCGAGGCCGGCGCCGGGGTGCAGGAGAACGTCCGCCACCAGCCAGGGTTCGTCGAACTCCAGGTCGCGCAGCCGCAGGCCCAGCCGGGTGCGCAGCGGACTGCCACCGCCGTCGCAGGCAAGGACGTAGCGCGCTCGAAAGGTGGAGCGCTCCGCCGCACCGTCGACCGCCTCGACGAAGGCACCCGTGTCATCGAGCCGTACATCGGTCACCTCTGTGCCGAGGTGGATCTCGACACCGGCGGACCGCCGCAGACGTTGTCGCAGGGCGGCTTCCAAGTGCGGCTGGGAGAAGGTGTAGTTGGGCGCCCAACCCAGCGAGTGAGGTGGGGAGGCGGTGCCGATCCGACGGATGGTCCGGCCGTCCGCGTTGCGGTACTCGGACGGCCGGTAGGGCATGACGTACGGCGAGATCGCTTCGGCCAGGCCGAGCCCGGCGAAGACACGCATCGCCTCCTGGTCGAACCCGATGGCCCGCGGGCGCGGCTCGATCTCCGCGGCCCGGTCGAAGGCGATCACCCGGAGTCCCAGGTCATGGGCGAGGCAGGCGGCGGTGGCGCCCACCGGGCCCAGACCTATGACCGCCACGTCGGCGGTGAAGGCGTCGGTCATGTGCACCTCTCCTGAGGCAGGGCACGGGCCGCATGGGCCGCGTGGGCCGTAAGTCGATGGAAACCCACCGGCCCACGGACCGGCGTCGATCCGCTCACCGGAAGGCTGCCTGCCCGGTCAGGGCCTGGCCGATCATGAGGGTGTGCATCTCCACGGTGCCCTCGTAGGTGAGAATCGACTCCAGGTTGTTGGCGTGCCGGATGACCGGGTACTCCAGGGAGATGCCGTTCGCGCCCAGGACCGTGCGCGCGGTGCGGCAGATCTCCAGTGCGGCACGGGTGTTGTTGAGCTTGCCGTAGCTGACCTGTTCGGGGCGCAGCCCGCGGTCGTCCTTGATCCGGCCGAGGTGGCAGGCGAGCAGTGTGCCCTTGGCCAACTCCAGTGCCATGTCGGTGAGTTTGCCCTGGGTCAGCTGGAAGGAGCTGATCGGGCGGCCGAACTGGACCCGGTCGCCGGCGTAGGCGAGCGCCGCGCGGAACGAGGAACGCGCCGCGCCCATCGCGCCCCAGGCGATTCCGTACCGGGCCTCGTTGAGGCAGGACAACGGGCCCTTGAGACCGCGGACCTCCGGCAGCACGGCAGTACCGGGCAGCCGTACGGAGTCGAGGACCAGCTCGCTGGTCACCGAGGCCCGCAGGGACATCTTGTGCTTGATCGCGGGGGCCGAGAAGCCGGGGGTGTCGGTGGGGACGACGAAGCCGCGGATGCCGTCGTCGGTGCGGGCCCAGACCACGGCGACGTCGGCGACCGAGCCGTTGGTGATCCACATCTTGCGGCCGTCGAGGACCCAGTCGTCGCCGTCGCGTCGGGCTCCGGTGCGCATGCTGCCCGGGTCGGAGCCGGAGTCCGGCTCGGTGAGGCCGAAGCAGCCGATGGCCGTGCCCGCCGCCAGCGCCGGCAGCCACTCCTCCTTCTGCTGCTCGGAACCGAAGGCGTGGATCGCGAACATCGCCAGCGAGCCCTGGACGGAGACCAGGGACCGCAGCCCCGAGTCGGTCGCCTCCAGCTCCAGACAGGCCAGACCGTAGTCGACCGCGCTCATGCCCGCGCAGCCGTAGCCCTCCAGGTGCATGCCGAGCAGGCCCAGTTCGCCGAGTTCCTTGGTGAGCCCGCGGATGTCCTCGATCTCGCCCCGCTCGAACCACTCGGCGATGTGCGGGTCCACCCTGCGATCGCAGAAGGTGCGTACGGAGTCCCGGACCGCCCGCTCGTCGGGCGTGAGCAGAGTGTCGAGCTCCACGAGGTCGAGAGGGTCGGCGGGGCGAGGGGAACGCTGGGCGTGCATGGGTGCTCCAGGTGTCGGTGCGAGGGAGATGCGAGGGGAGGGGCAGGGGCCGCCGGAAGGGAAGTGGAACCGACGGCCCCTGGCTCGGGGCGGGCGTCAGGAAGCCTGCGTGGCGGCCCTCGGACTGATGATGAAGTTGCTGAAGCCGCCGTTGCGCCGGGCGATGCCGCCGATGGCGTCGTTGACCTGCTCCAGCGGGAACACCTGGTCCTCCAGCGGGCTGAGGTCGATCACACCGGCCGCCACCAGGTCCGCCATCGCCTGGCCCTCGCCGGCGGTGAACCAGGCCGACCCCATCAACCGCAGCTGCTGGTCCATCATCCGGTGGATGTCGATCGGCAGATCACCGGCCACCGCACCGATGTTGACCGCGACACCGCCGCGCGCCATCGCCCGCATGCCGGCCCGGAACGTCTCGTGCGGGGCGCCGGGGCCGAGCGCGTCGATGTAGATGTCGACGCCGTACCCGTCGGTCTCCTCGTGGATCCACTCGTCGAGCGGACCGTCGTCCAGGGAGTGCAGGTGCAGACGGCCGCCGCCCAGTTTCCCGACCTGGTCGAGCAGGGTCCGGTCGCGTCCGGTGCCGTAGACGTGTGTGAGGCCGAAGGCCGGGGCGAGGAGGGCCGCGCCGATGCCGAGGGTGCCGCTGATGCCGTTGATCAGGACCGACTTGCCCGGGGCGGCGCCCGCCTTGCGCAGCGCGGAGTACATGGTGCCGAGGTAGCCGAACCGGGCGGCGGTGTTGAAGGGCAGGTTGTCGGGCAGCTTCACCAGCGAGTACGCCGGGGCCAGCATGTACTCGGACAGGCCGCCCTGGTAGCGGTCGAGCAGGTCGAGCGCGGTGGGGGAGAAGCCGAAGTAACCGGCGAAGGCGTAACTGGCGCAGTTGATCGAGTCGTCGTTGCGGCAGGAGCGGCACGAGCCGCAACTGCGGCCCGGGTTGACGTACACCCGGTCGCCGGCCTGGAAACCGTGGACTCCGGGGCCGACCGCTTCGACCACGCCCGCCGGGTCGAGCCCGAAGACCGCCGGCAGCGTGGGCAGCGGGCTGTGCGGAAACCACGTGGTCCACATGTTCAGGATGTTGGCGAGGTTCGGGACGATGTTCACGGCGTGCACGGCCACACGGACGTCGCCGGGACCCGGCTCGGGAACAGGGAGTTCCTCGAGCTTCATCGGTTCGCCGACGTTGTGCATCCGCGCGGCTCGCATGGTCGCACTCATGGCTTCTCCTTGGGGAGGGGTGTGGAGATGTCGCCGGTGGCGCCGGCCCCCATCTCGGTGAAGGGACATGTGGGGGCGGTGGTGCGTGGGGGTGTCGGGCCCACGGGTGTCAGTCGTCGAGCAGGGTGGACAGCCGCTGCCGCTGGAGCTTCCCGGTGGCTCCGCGCGGCAGCGCGGGTACGAGACGGAGCCGGCGGGGCCACTTGTGCCGGGCCAGCCTGCCGTCGAGGTGGGCGCGGACGTCGTCGAGGGACGGCTCACCGGCCTCGGTGACCAGGAAGGCGGTCACGATCTCGCCCCACACCGGATCCGGTGTCCCGGACACCGCGACCTCGACGACGCCCGGCAGGTCGGCGAGCGCGTTCTCGACCTCGGCGGGGTCGATGTTCTCGCCGCCGGTGATGATGGTGTCCTTGACCCGGCCGACCACCTCCAGCCGTCCTTCGGTGTCCAGACGGCCCCGGTCGCCGGAGTGGAACCAGCCCTCGGCGTCGGTGACGGGCACCCGTCCCGCGGCGCTCCAGTACTCGGCGGCCACCGACGGTCCGCGCACCCAGATCTCACCGGGGGTGCCGACCGGGGAGGGTGATCCGGTCGCGTCCACGACCGTCAGCTCGACCTCCGGGGCGGGCGCTCCGGTGGAGGCCGCCACGTCGTCGGGGGCGGAGTACGTCACGCCGGCACTGGTCTCCGTCAGGCCGTAGGAGTTGACCACACCGATCCCGCGGGCCCGGAACTGCTCGCGGGTGGTGCTCTGGGCCGGTGACCCGCCGGACAGGATCCACCGGAGCGTGTCCAGGTCCGCGTCGCCGAACCGGGTGTGGCGGGCCAGCAGCGCGGACATGGCCGGTACGGCGAAGGCGCAGGTCACCCGGTGGTCGCGGACGAGGTCGACGAACAGGTCGGGGGCGAAGCGTGGGGCCAGGACGACCGTCCCGCGGCGCGCCCAGGTGCACTGCGGAAGCCCGCCGAGTACGGCCACATGAGCCAGGGGAGTGGAGACGAGAGCGGTGTCCCGCCGGCCGAGCGGCAGCCTGGCCAGGGCGTTGACCATGCTCCAGTAGAGGTTGTCGTGCGTCAGCGCGACGCCCTTGGGGCGCCCCGAGGTGCCGGAGGTGAACGCGATGACGGCGACGTCGGAACCGGCCGGAGGCTCGCAGGCGGGCGCCTCGGGGCCCTCGTCCTCAGGGTGCAGCTCCGCCCAGGCCAGCCGGAGACCCGTGCCCGTCGGGAAGTCCTCGTCGGCGACGACGGCCGCCGGGCCGGTCTCCTCACAGACCGTCGCGAGCTCGCCGCCGGTCGCCTGCGGGTGCAGGGGTACGAGAACCGCCCCCATGCGGGTGACCGCGAACAGCGTGACGAGTGCCTCGGGCCGGGCCGCGCCCTGCATCACGATCCGATCGCCCCTGCGCACCCCGAACTTGTCCAGCCGAGCGACGGTGCGCCGGACGGCCAGGTCCAGCTCGGCGTAGGTCCACTCGCGCTCCCCGAAGACCAGGGCGACCCGGGAGCCCGCCTCGGCCGCACTGGTCACCAGATGGGCACCGAACCAGGTGTTCATGTGCGCACCTCCACGCTCCGTCTGGCCCGGGCGAGAGCACCGAGTGTCGAGCCGGTGAGATCGGACCGGAAGACCGGCGCCGTGCGCTCCAGCAGCCGGCGCGCCGCGAGGTGCTCGGCGGGCCAGTTCAGCGTCTCCACGGCGACCAGTCGCCCCGCACGGAAGGAGTACGCGGCCAGCCTTTCCGGGGAGTCGCCCGGGACGACGAGAACCTCGTCGGTGTCCGTACGCAGCCCCGCGATCTGGAGCTTGACGGCTCCCTGGTCGCTCCAGAACCACGGCAGGCTCCGGTACGGCGCCGGTGATCCGGCGATCCGGCGGCCGACCAGTGTTCCCTGGTCGGTGGCGTTCTGCACGGACTCCAGCCGTACCAGCCCGGCCGCGTGCGGGTGGGGATGGCGGGCGCAGTCGCCGACGGCGGAGATGCGGGCATCGGTGATCGAACACAGTTGTTCGTCCACGATCACGCCGTCGTCCACGGCGAGGCCGGCCTCACGGGCGAGCTCGTCTCGGGGAGCGGCACCGATGCCGTAGACGACCAGATCGGCGGTGAGTACCTCGCGATCCGTGACGACCCGCTCGACCCGTCCCGTCCCCTCGATCGCCCGCACGGCGGTACCGGTGAGGATCCGCACACCGCCGCGCTCGTGCCGTTGCCGCAGATGCTCCTGCAGTTGCGGGGAGACCGCCCGGCTCAGCAGCCGGCCGGCGAGTTCGACCACCGTCACCTGTGCCCCGACGGCCGCGGCGACCTGGGCGAGTTCCAGCCCGATGAACCCGCCGCCGACCACGACCACGTTCCCGGCCGTCCCCAGTGCCTTGCCGATCGCCACGGCGTCGTCGAGCGAACGCAGCGCGTGCACACCCGGCACATCGGCTCCGGGCACCGGCAGCGCACGGTTGCGCGCGCCGGTCGCCAGCACCAGATGGTCGTACGGCACTCGGGTGCCCGACTCGGTCACCACGGCCTGGGCGGCGGTGTCCAGGGCGGCCACCCGGTCGCCGAGCCGGAGTTCGATGTCCCGCTCGCGGTAGAAGGACTCCGGTACCAGGGCGACCTGTATGCCGTCCGGGTCGGTGTGGGCCTTCTTCGACAGCGGCGGACGCTGGTACGGCAGGTGGCGCTCGTCGGCGAGGACGGTGACCGGTCCGTCGTGACCGGCACCGCGCAGGGCCGACACCACGCTGTGCCCGGCCTGTCCGCCGCCGACGACGACCACGCCCGCGCGGGCCGTCACACCTGCTCCTCGGGCACGTGGACGACCAGGCCGTCCAGGGCGTCGGAGAGCGGGACCTGGCAGCTCAGCCGGCTGGTGGGCCGACGTTCGGCGGCGGTGAAGTCCAGCATCTCCTCCTCCACGTCGGTCGGCGGCCCCACCCGTTCGGTGTACTGCTCGTCGACGTAGACGTGGCAGGTGGCGCAGGAGGCGTTGCCGCCGCACTCGGCGACGATGCCGTCGACGCCGTTCGAGACGGCCGCCCGCATGAGCGCGGTCCCGGACTCGGCGGTGACCTTGCGCTGGGTGCCGTCGGGCAACTGGAAGATGACGGTGGGCATGAAGTTCTCCCGGTGGGGACGGCTCAGGCGGATTGCCAGGTGACGTGCAGTGAGGTGAGCCCGCGGAACACCCAGCCCTCCATGCGGTCCTCCGCGCTGTCGTCGACGCGGAGTCCCTTGAGGCGGCTGAAGACGAGGGGCCAGGCGAGAGCGCTGACCTCGTGGCGCGCGACCCACGCGCCCATGCAGAAGTGCGGACCGCCGCCGAAGGCCAGATGCGGGCGGTGCGGGCGGTCGATGTCGAACGCGTCGGCCCGCTCGAAGACGGAGTCGTCCCGGTTCCCCGAGGCGATCACCAGGGCGACCCGGCTGCCGGCGGGCAGGGTGACGCCGGCGATCTCGTGGTCCTCGGTGAGCTGACGCGGGTACATGCCGATCGGCGACACCCAGCGGGCGGTCTCCTCGAAGACCCGCTTCCACAGCGCCGGTTCGTCGAGGACCCGCTCGCGGACGTCGGGGCGCAGCAGCAGCGCCTGGGCGCCCACGCCGAAGACGTCACGGGGTTCGTTGACGCCGCCGCCGATGACGACCTTGACGTTGTTCTGGATCTCGGCGAGGTCCACCGGGTCGGCGGCGTGCACCATCGACGAGATCACCGAGCCGTCGGGTTCACGCCGGACCGTTTCCGCGACCTCGGCCACGGCCGCCTCGATGGCCCGCGTGGCCTCCTCGGCGCGCAGCCAGATGCCGGGGTCGTCGGCGTAGTTGCCGTTGGCGGCCATCATCGCCCGGGACCAGCCGGAGACGTCGTCGGCCGTGGCGTTGCGCAGGCCGAGGACGAGGGCCAGGTTGGCCGCCGCCAGGGGCTCGGCGAAATCGGCGATGAGATCGGCCTCGCCCCGGCCCGCGATCCGTTCGAGCTGGTCGTGGGCGTTCTTCTCGAAGGCGCCGGCCCACAGGTCGCGCACCTGGCGCGGCCGGGTGGGCGGCTCGGCCGCCGCCCGCAGCCGCCGGTGCTCCGGGCCGTCCTCGCGCAGCAGGTTCGGGCCGACCGTGCGCAGCAGGAGGGAGTCCTGCTCGCGGGAGCTGAACACCTCGGTCAGCTTCTCGGCGCGCACGATGTCGTCGTAGCGGGTGAGCAGATGCCGCCCGACCGAGGGGACCCAGGCCAGGGGCGCGGTGCGGCGCAGCTCGGCGTAGGCCGGGTACGGGTCCCGGCGCAGGTCGGCGAGATCGAGATCGACGACGGGTGCGCCGGGCGCCGCGGTGACCGACGGGCTCATGCGGTGTCCCTCGATCCCATGAGCACGAAGAAGAGCGTGGCCGGCTCGGTGCCCGCGTTCCGCCAGGCGTGCCGCGTGCCGTTCTGCACGACGAGGTCACCCGGCTTGAGGACCGCGGTCTCACCGTCGTCGAGGTCGAGGACTATCTCGCCGCTCAGCACGACCCCGTAGTCGACGGTGGGCGTGGTGTGCATGCCCGGGTTGTCGGGCTCGAAGAGCTCGGCCAGGCCCGGGGTCGCTGCCAGCTGCTCGGCGGCCGCGGCGGCCGGGTCCCAGTCCGGGGCGGCGTACACGCTGGCCGGAGGGAAGGTGACGGTCAGCGCGATCGTCTCGCCGGGGGCCGGGACATAGGACTTCAGGGACTCCGTCGGGTCGGCCGACGGGACGGCGGGAGCCGTCGTGCTCCACACCAGGGAGCGGGCGAAGCCCGGGGTGTGGGTGTACTGACGCGTCACGGGCGGCTCACTGTCACTGACGATCACGGGCCTGCCCTGCTGATCGACACCGGTGACGACACGACGGACCATGATTCTCTCCTTTGAGAAATGGAGCCTTGAGACGAACGAACCTGAAGAGACCAACCAACTGTTAGATGCTTGACGGTATGAAGTCTGACGAGTTTGGAGGGCTGTGCGACGGCGACTCCGGACGCAGGTCAGGGGGTCGCACCCCGCCGGTTCACTCCGCGGACGGGGTCTCCTGGTTCACCAGCGTACGCAGCAGGTGCACGAGCTCACTGAGCTGATCGTCCCGGAGCACCGCCGTCCAGGCCCGCTCCCGCCTGGTCTGGGCCGCGATGGCCTGCCGCAGCGTCTCGCGGCCTTCCGGAGTGAGTTCCACGAACAGCTGTCGACGGTCGGATTCGACCCGTTCGCGACTGACCAGGCCCCGGCTCTCCAGGGTCGCCAGCGCACTGGAGATGCTGGCCCGGGTGGAGCCGGAGAACCTGCCGATGTCCTGCTGGCCGAGCGGGCCGTAGACCCACAGGGCGTTCAGGATCCGGAAGCCCGCCCAGGTCAGGCCGAGCGGCCGGTGGACGTGCTTCTCGAAGTCCTTCGTCAGCCGGGCTTCGAGGCGGGTGAGGTCGGTGACCATCTCGATCGCGTCGAGGTCCCGGGGATCGGTCGTTCCCAGCTCACGGTGGTGATGGCGCAGGAGTTCCGAGAACTCCCTGGTCCGGCTCGCGCCCGTGGTCTCCGCCGCGCGTACGGTGTCGCTCACGATGTCCCGCCCTTTCTGCTCGGCCACGTCCGGTGTCAGCCGCCGACGACCGGGTTGACCATGGTCCCGACGCCCGTGACCTCGGTCCGCAGGACCTTACCCGCGGTCAGGTACAGCCGTGGGGTGCGGCGGACACCGCAGCCGGCGGGGGTGCCGGTGAAGATCATGTCGCCGGGCTCGAACGTCACCCGCTTCGACAGCCAGGCGATCAGTTCCGGCACGCTGAAGATCAGGTCCGAGGTGCGGCCCCGCTGCACCTCCAGGTCGTCGACCCAGCCGGCCACCTCGATGTCGTCCGGGTCGGCGAACTCGTCGACCGTCACCAGGTACGGGCCGACCGGGCTGAAGGTGTCGTACGACTTCGGCAGCGTGAACTGGTTGATCGGCTTGCGCCACTGCTCCTTGCGGTCGCTGATGTCCTGACCGGCGGTGACACCCGCGACGTGGGACCAGGCGTCGGCCGCGGAGATGTTCTTGCCGGCCCTGCCCATGACCACCACGAGCTCGGCCTCGAAGTCGATCTTGTCGTACTGCGGCTCCACGACGACCGAGTCGTACGGGCCGACCACGGACGAGGCGAACTTGGCGAACACCGACGGCTCGTCCGGGACGGGGAGGTCCGACTCCTCGGCGTGCGCGCGGTAGTTGAGGGCCACACCGATGGCCTTGTACGGCTTGGCGACCCGGCCCAGGTCGTGTGCCTCGAACGGCTTCCAGTCCGCGTCCTCGGCGCGCTCCGCGAGGGTGCGCAGCTCGTCGTGGAGCGAGAGGTCGGAGAGCACCTCCAGACGCGGTTCGATCGCGCCCTTGCTGGCGTCCGCGATGTCGAGGGCGCGGTCGCCGCGGACGACGACCGGGCGGCCGGCGAGGTTGGCGAGCTTCATGCGTCTGCGTCCTTCTGCTGGTCGGCGGGGAGGGGGAGGGCGAGATCACCCTCGACCTGGACCCCGAGGGTGTTGATGACGGTCGCGATGGTCAGGTACTGGCCCACCGTGTAGAGGACGTCGATGATCTGCTCGGTGCTGAGCAGTGCGGCCAGCCGGCCCCACAGCCCGTCGTCGACGCCCTGGCGGTCCAGGAGCGAGTCGGTGGCGGTGAGCAGCACCCGGTCGAACTCGTCCAGGCCTGCCCAGTGGCCGGAGGCGGCGGCCCGGATCATCTCGTCGGTGAGGCCCGCCCGGCGGGCGATCCTGACGTGCTGGTCCCACTCGTACGCCGCGCGGGCGCGGGCGGCGATCCGCAGGATCATCAGTTCCCGGGACGCCAGGGGGAGGGTGTTCTTCCCCAGTACGTGGTTGCCGAAGACGATGAAGCGGCGCAGTGCGTCCTCGTGGTGGGCGAGGGTCGCCCAGATCGTGTAGATCCGTCCGTCCTGGTCGCGGTACGGCGCCAGTGACGCGAGTGTCCTCTCGTGCAGCTCGCGCTCGTCGACGGGCTGCAGGCGGGCCTTCCCGGGCACTTCTCCCGACATCGGGGACCTCCTCGGCTCGATGGCGTCAACGTATTCGTATGACCCTTGACCGTCAAGGGTCTAACAAATACCTTCTTCGTCATGACGATCCAGAGCCTTGGGTATGTGGGCATCGGTACGCCCGACCCGGATGCATGGGCGCAGTACGCCCGGACAGTGATAGGCCTAGCGGTCGAGCCGGGGGAGGCGGGCGACTTCGCACGGCATCGCCTGCGGATGGACCAGCACCCGTTCCGGATGTGGCTGACCGATGCCGAGAGCGGTGGAGTCACGGTCATCGGCTGGGAGGTCCGTGACCCCGCGGCGATCGACGAGATGACCGTCCGGCTCAAGGAGGCCGGGATCGACGTGGCCATCGGCACGGACGAGGAGTGCCGCGACCGCCAGGTGGCCCGCATGGTGCACTTCACCGGCCCGCTCCGCATACGCACCGAGTTGTTCTGCGGCCGTCGGCTCGCCCCGAGCCAGTTCGTCTCACCGCTGGGGGTCGACTTCGTGACCGGTGAGCAGGGGCTCGGACACGTGGTGATGAAGACGCCGCACGTGCAGGAAGCGGTCGACTTCTACTGCGAGGTGCTGGGGTTCCGGCTGAGCGACACGGCCGACTACCCGTGGGGCACCTTCTACTTCCTCGGCTGCAACCCCCGCCACCACAGCATCGCCTTCATCCGCTCGCACAAGAACGAGGGCACCCACCACATCCTGTGCGAGGTGACCAGCCCGGAAGAGGTCGGCCGCGCCCTGGACCGCACCCGCGAGCACGACGTCAGGCTCATGGCGACGCTCGGCAAGCACGCCAACGACGGGATGTTCTCCTTCTACATGACCTCGCCGGCCGGCTTCGGCATCGAGATCGGCACGGGCGGTGTGCAGGTCGACGAGGACACCTGGGTCAGCCGTACCTACACCGCCGACATCTGGGGCCACCACCCGGTGGACTGACCGCTCTGCCCCTCCCGTCCTCGACGAAAGCAGCCGCACCCATGCTCCAGAGCTATCTGCAGGACACCTGGGTCACCCCCACGGCCACACACGCCACGGCCGATGCCGTACGCGACGCGGTCACCGGTGAGACCGTCTGTCACGTCTCCTCCGAGGGCCTCGACATCGCGGGCGCGTTCGGGTACGCACGGCGCGACGGCGCGCCCGCTCTGCGCGGCCTCACCTTCCACCAGCGGGCGAGTCTCCTGGACGCGACCGCGGCGGCTGTCCGTGACCGCCGCGAGGAGCTCTACGCCCTCTCCGCCCGCGCGGGGGCCACCCCGACGGATGCTCGCTACGACGTCGACGGCGGTATCCGCGTCCTGCGCGACTACGCCGACCGTGCCCGAGCCGAACTGCCGGACGCGTCCCATCTGGTCGAAGGTCCCGCCGAGCGGCTGGGGCGCGGCCAGGACTTCCTCGGCGTCCATCTCGTCAGCCCGTCGCCGGGCCTGATGCTCCAGGTGAACGCCTTCAACTTCCCTGTCTGGGCCCCACTCGAGAAGCTCGCGCAGGCGGTGCTCGCCGGAATGCCCAGCGTGGTCAAGGCGGCCACACCCACCGCCTACCTCACCGAACACCTGGTCCGCACAGTGTCCGAGGCAGGGGTCCTGCCGGCCGGTGCACTGCAGATGATCGTGGGATCGGTGCGGCCGGCGCTCGACCTCCTGCGCGAGCAGGACGTGCTCTCCTTCACCGGCTCGGCGGCCACCGCCGCGACCTTGCGCACCCACCCCGAACTGGTGGCTCGCTCCGTCCGGTTCAACGCTGAGGCCGATTCGGTCAACGCGATCGTCCTGGCACCCGACGTGCCCCCGGGATCGCCGTTGTTCGCGGCCTTTGTGCGCGAGGTCGTCACCGAGATGACGGTCAAGGCGGGGCAGAAGTGCACGGCGATCCGCCGCGTCCTCGTTCCCCGCGAGCACGAGGGCGCCGCCCTCGACGCGATCGCTTCCGAGCTGGCGGGAGTCATCATCGGCAATCCCGCGTCGGAAGGCGTCGGGATGGGTGCTGTGGTCAGCCTTGAGCAGCGCGCGGACGTGCGACGGGCGGTACGCACGATCGCACGGTCGGGCCGCATCGTGCACGGCGATCCCGACAAGGTGCGCGTGGTGGACGCCGATCCCGAGCGCGGTGCCTTCCTGGACACGATCCTCGTCTCCGCCGACCCCGACGCCGCCGCACCGCACGAGGTGGAGCCCTTCGGACCGGCTGCGACCGTCCTCGCCTACCGCGGCACCCCGCACGCCATGGACCTGCTCGCGCGCGGCCGAGGCAGCCTCGCGGCATCCGTGGTGAGCGACGACCTCGCCTGGACCACCGGGTTCCTTCGGAGTGCGGCACCGTGGCACGGGCGACTGCACCTGCTGGACTCGACGAACATGACCCAGACCACAGGGCACGGATCACCACTGCCCGCCCTGCGGCACGGGGGTCCCGGCCGTGCCGGCGGGGGATCGGAGATGGCGGGAATCCGCGGCATCCTGGATCTGATGCAGCGTACGGCGCTGCAGGTCTCGCCACGGCTGCTTGAGTCGCTCGGCACCACCAGCCTGTCCTGACCCGCCGACGTGCAGCGACTGCAACGGGAGCAGGGCCTGGCCGGTTCGCCTCGACGTCACCGGGAAAACCTGTCGCGAGCGCACGGTCATCACGGGATCGCACATCGAGGGCTGGCCACGGCCCGGCCTCCGGGGGCCGAGCCCACCGGGTCCCCACCGCCGGCCGGCTCGACCTTCCAGTCGGGTGGAAGGTCTGCCGTCGGGACCATGAGCAGGATGCGCATCTCCCAGCTCGCCGAGCGTTCCGGCGTACCGGCCACCCCCCTTCGCTTCTACGAAGGTGCCGGACCGCTACCCGCCGACCGGACGCCGTCCGGTCACCGGATCCACGGCGAGGAAGCGGTCGAGCGGCTGGCCTGCATCGAGGCGGTCAAGCACCTCGGGCTGCCGCTGGAGGAGATCGCCGAACTGCTCGGCGCGTGGGAGGTCGGCGCCTGCGCGGACGTGAGAGCCGATCTGCGGCCCCGGATCGTCGCCCGCCTGGACGCCATCGAGCGGCGCATCCCATTCGGGGTCACCCCCTGAGCCGAGGAGACCTGTCCTGATCCGGAGCGTCTCTCGACGGGCGGGATCAGTGGCCTGTGTCCGTGAAGACGCCTCGCCCCACTGGCTCTCGGTGGCAAGCCCCTGAGCCCACAGGTCCTCGTCGACGCGTCCTCGGACGAGGTCTACGCCGAGACCGCCGCGGGCGAGCCGGTCGTCCTCACCGACCAGGTGTTCCCCGATCTCTCCCACACCGCCGTCGACGTCTTCGCCGACAACGGCACCGCCGAACTCAGCCGTTCGGAGGCGTGGTCACTGGCGTCCATCTGGAAGTGACCGCCCTTCCCGGTGGTGCCGGGTGCTTCGGCGCCCGGCACCACCCGCGGCCGGATGGGCTCGCGTCCGTCGGAGTCAGCCCCGGGCCGGCTGCATCGGCTGCGGCGCCGAACCGCCCGTGCCCGTAAGGCGGTCGCCGTCGGCGAACGCCAGGTCCGTCACCTCCAGGGGCGCCTGGGCAGGCAGCGAGGGGCGGGGCAGGGCCGTGGGCGGGTCGGCGCCCAGACGCTCACAGGTCAGCGCGGAGACGAGGATCGCGTCGTCCACGGCGATTCGCAGCACGCCCGGGTCGGCCGCGGCCAGCGTCTGCGGGCTGTGCAGTCCATGGCGAGTGAGCGAGCCGAGCAGTCCCGCGGTGAACGCGTCGCCCGCGCCGACGGTATCGACCACCGCGACCCTCCGGCCGGGACGGCTCAGGCTCCCCGCAGCAGCATGGAAGACATGGGCGCCGTCGGGGCCGTCGGTGATGACGACGAGGAGCGCTCCGAGCTCCAGCCAGTGGGCGGCGATCTTCT
This sequence comes from Streptomyces fuscichromogenes, assembly GCF_014645815.1. Taxonomy (GTDB): domain Bacteria; phylum Actinomycetota; class Actinomycetes; order Streptomycetales; family Streptomycetaceae; genus Streptomyces; species Streptomyces fuscichromogenes. The sequence continues at coordinate 29,494 of NZ_BMML01000029.1, forward strand.
CGATCGAGGTGTCAGGGTAGAGCCACTCGACGTCCTCGCGGCTGGCCTTGACGAGGTGGGCGGTGCCGACGCTCCGTTCGACGGCCTCCCTGCCACGCTCCGGGGCGCCGAGGAGGACGGGGCGGACGTTGGGGTCGTAACTGATCACCGTCGCACCCTCGGCGCGCAGGCGCTGGGCCACGGCGTGGATGTGCCGGTCGGCCGGAGACGTCCAGGAGGCGACCGAACCGAAGTGCAGTACCGACGTGTCCCGGGGGACGAGGGCAGTCTCCGCCTCGGTCCACTGCCAGTCCGCGGTGGAGTCCAGGTAGAAGTCGTAACTCGCGCGCCCTTCCGCGTCCGTGGAGACCACGGCGAGCGTGGTCGGCTCCACGGCCGCCGGGGCGTACGCCAGATCGACGCCCTCGGCGGCGGCGTGTTCGCGCAGCAGCCGGCCGAAGGTGTTGTCGGCCAGCCGCGCCATGAGTGCGGTGCGGTGGCCGAGCCGGGCGAGGCCGATGGCGACGTTGAAGGGACTGCCGCCGGGCCGGGCGCGGTAGTCGCCGGGCGTGTCGAGCTGGACGAGATCGACGAGGGCTTCGCCGATCACGGTCACGGCAGGGGGCCGGGCGGCTCGTACGGCTTCAGTCATGGCGGGGTCCTTCGGCTGGGATCTCGCCGGAACCCCGCTCGATCAGCCGGGTCGGCACAGTGACGGTGCGGGTGGGCGACTCGTCGCCGTCCAGGCGGCGGAAGAGCATCTCGGCGGCGGTCCTGCCGACCTCCTCGACGTTCTGGGCGATGACGGAGATGCCCGGGTTGAGGATGTCGGCCAAGGGGAAGTCGTCGAAGCCCACGTGGGCGACGGCGTCCTGCAGCCCGAGGGCGCGCAGGGCACGCAGGGCACCTATGGTGACCAGGTTCTGGCTGGTGAACAGTGCCGTGGGCGGATCCGGCAGCTCCAGCAGCCGCTTGGTGGCGGTCACGGCGGCCTCCTCACTGGCCGGTACGTGCTGCACGATCTCGTCCTCGTATGTGAGGTGCGCGACCTCCAGCGCGTGCCGGTAGCCGGCGAAGCGCTGGGCGGCGGTCGGGATGGAGGCGCGGTCGCCGAGGTAGGCGATCCGGCGGTGGCCGGCCTTGAGTAGGTGGTTGACGGCGGTGACGGCGCCCTGCCGGTTGTCGGAGACGACCGCGTCCGCGTCCAGGAGACCGGCCTCGCGGTCGACGAAGACCATGCGGGTGCCGGAGCGCTGTTCGCTGATCAGGTAGCTCTGGTCGCGTCCCGCCGGGACGATCACGAGCCCGTCGACCCGGCGGTCGACGAGCGCTTGGGCCAGCTCCCGTTCACGTGCCGGGTCTTCGTCCACGCTGCCGACCAGCACCAGCACTCCGCGTTCCCGGGCCACGTTCTCCACGGTGCGGGTCAGCGCGGCCGAGAAGGGGTTCGCGGCGTCCTCGACGAGCATGCCGATGGTGGAGGTACGGCCGTCGCCGCGGCGCAGACTGCTCGCGGTGAGGTTCGGACGGTAGCCCAGTTGGTCGGCGGCCTCGCGGACCCGGGCGACGATCGCGGGATCGACGGTGGGGACGCCGTTGAACACGCGCGAGACCGTCTTGATGGCGACTCCGGCCAGCGCCGCGACCTCGCGCATGGTGGGGCGGCTGCGGGTGGACCGGGGCGGTGCCTCGCCCTGAGTCATCGTTGTCTCCAACCGGATTCGCGTTACCTACTCGTTGCTGACGCATGTCTATCAGCGTCTTGACGCACTCGTCCATACAGGCCCAGTATCTCGCCAAGTCAACGTTGTCTCAGCGTCGGCCAAGGGACGGATCCGAAAGGGATCGAGCCATGAACTTCTCCACAAGTCACCTGCTGAGCCGCCGTGGTCGGCGTACCCGGGCGGCGGCGATCGGCGTCACGGTCTGCCTCGGCGCCACGCTCGCGGCCTGCGGTTCCTCGAACGGAAGCTCCTCCTCGTCCGCCTCGGGAGGCGGCGGCAAGGTAGGTGTGTCGCTCATCCTCAAGACGCTCACCAACCCCTACTTCGTGAGCATGGAGAAGGACGCCAAGGCCCAGGCCGCCAAGGACAACGTGGGTCTCACGGTGGCGGCGGGCACCACCGACGGCGACACCCAGACCCAGATCACCGCCATCGACAACGCCATATCGCGCGGCGACAAGGGCATCCTGATCACCACGAACGGTGACGCCGTGAACGCCGCCCTCGGCCGGGCCAAGCAGGCCGGCCTGTTCGTGATCGCCCTGGACACCGCGCCGAACCCGGCCAGCACCGCGGACATCACCTACGCCACCGACAACGAACAGGCCGGCAAGCTCATCGGCCAGTACGCGGCTGCCGCTTTGGACGGCAAGCCGGCCGTCATCGCCATGCTCGACCTGTTCAACAACCAGGTCGTCTCCGTCGACATCAACCGCGACCACGGCTTCCTGGAGGGCATGGGCATCGACCCGGGCAGCAAGACAGAGAACGGCAAGGAAGCCAAGTCCGGCAAGTACACCGGCGGCAAGGGCGGCACGTACAAGGTCGTCTGCCACCAGCCCACCCAGGGCGCCATCGACGGCGGCCGCACCGCCATGGAGAACTGCCTGTCGGCCAACCCGGACATCAACGTCGTCTACGCCATCAACGAGCCCGCGGGCGAGGGCGCGTACAAGGCACTGAAGGCGGCCGGCAAGGAGAAGCAGGCCGCGGTCTACGCGATCGACGGCAGCTGCTCCGGCCTGAAGAACGTGACCAGCGGTGAGTTCGCCGCCGACGCCGTGCAGTACCCGGGCAAGATGGCCGCCCTCGGCGTCAGCTCGATCGCGAAGCTGGCCCGCGGCGGCAGCAAGCCCAGCGTGACCAACGGCAAGTCCTTCTACGACACCGGTACCGCCCTCGTCGCCGCCAAGGCTCTGGACGGCCTGACCGTGCAGTCCCCGTCGCAGGCCGCCTCCGCCTGCTGGGGCAGCTGACACCCCGCCGGGTGCGGCGCCGCGGACCGTCGTAACGGCGCCGGCGTCGCACCCGTACTCCACGAGCCCATGAGCCCGTACCAGGGAAAACACCGGAAGGACCCCCTGTGACCACCCACGTGGACAGTCAAGCCACACCGGCACCGGCGGAGGAGTTCCTCAACAGGCCCGCCACCCCCAGCCAGCGCATCCACTCGGTGCTGCACCGCCAGCCGGCCCTCAGCCCGGCCATCGTCCTGGTGCTCGCAGCCGTCGTGTTCTCCCTGGTGAACGAACGTTTCTACGCGTTGCAGAACCTTTCGCTGGTCGCCCAGCAGGTGGCCGTCATCGGTTCGCTCGCCGTCGGGCAGACGGTCATCATCCTCACCGCCGGCATCGATCTGTCGATCGGCGCGGTGATGGTGCTCTCCTCGCTGCTGATGTCGAAGCTCGTCGCGGACAACCACTGGCCCGGTGTGTTCGCCCTGCTGGCCGGGGCGGTCGTCGCGATAGCCGCCCAGGCGGTCAACGGCCTACTGGTGACCAAGATCAAGCTGCCGCCGTTCATCGTGACGCTCGGCACGCTCAGCGTCTTCACCGCGATCACCCTCATCTACGCCAAGGGCCAGACCGTCGCCCTCCAGCCGGGCAACATCCTGCTGTGGAGCGGCCAGACCGTCTCCCTCGGTCAGCTGAACCTGACCTACGGCGTCCTCCTCATGATCGCCCTGTACGCGGTGATCGGCTACGCCCTGCGCTACACCGCCTGGGGACGCCACCTCTACGCGGTCGGCGACGACATCGAGGCCTCCCGGCTGGCCGGCATCTCCGTCAACCGAGTGCTGCTCAGCGCCTACATGGTGGGCGGCTTCGCCATCGCCGTGGGCGCCTGGATCCTGGTCGGGCGGGTCGGCGGCGGTGACCCGAACAGCGGTCTCAACGCCAACCTGCAGTCCATCACCGCCGTGGTGATCGGCGGCACCAGCCTGTTCGGCGGACGCGGTGTGGTCTTCGGGTCGCTGATCGGCGCGCTCATCGTCCAGGTCTTCGTCAACGGCCTCGCGCTGGCCGGCATCGACCCCAACTACCAAGTCCTCGCAGTCGGCATCCTCGTGATCGCGGCTGTCTCCGTCGACCAGTGGATCCGGAGTGTGAAGTCGTGACGACCGCCACCGCCCCCGTTCTCGAAGCCAAGGGCCTGGTCAAGCTCTTCGGCAGGGTCGTCGGACTGAACAGCGTCGACCTCACCCTCCGCGCCGGCGAGGTCCTCGCCGTCATCGGCGACAACGGCGCCGGCAAGTCCACCCTGATCAAGTGCCTGTCCGGGGCCCTCGTCCCCGACCAGGGCAGCATCCTGGTCGACGGCAAGGAGGTCCACTTCAAACGCCCCCAGGACGCCCGTGACACCGGCATCGAAACCGTCTACCAGACCCTCGCCGTCGCCCCCGCCCTGGACATCGCCAGCAACCTCTTCCTCGCCCGCGAGATCCGCCGCAAGGGCATCCTCGGCTCGGTGTTCCGCATGCTCGACACCGGCGAGATGAAGAAGCAGGCCGCCGACCACATCAGACGGCTCGGCATCGGCACCCTGCAGAACATCAACCAGGCCGTGGAGACCCTCTCCGGCGGCCAGCGCCAGTCCGTGGCCGTCGCCCGCACCGCGGCCTTCGGCGGCCGGGTCGTGATCCTCGACGAACCCACCGCAGCCCTCGGCGTCCGCGAGACCGGCCAGGTCCTCAAACTCGTCCGCGACCTGCGCGACCAGGGCCTCGGCGTCATCCTCATCAGCCACAACATGCCCAACGTCTTCGAGGTCGCCGACCGCATCCACATCCAGCGCCTCGGCGCCTGCGCCGGCGTCATCACCCCCGAGACGCACTCCATGGAGGACGCGGTGGCCATCATGACGGGCGCGAAGAAGCTCGCCCCCGAAGCGAGCTGAAAGGAACGACACGGGAGTGACCGCCGAGTACCGGATCACCGAGAGCCGCCTCGGCGGCGAACCCACCCTCGTCGTCTCCGCACCAGACGACTCGGCGCAGGCCGTCCTCGCCCTGCGTGGCGCGACGCTGCTGAGCTGGCAGGTCGGAAGCGAGCCGACCGGCAAGCCGACAGAACTGACGGACGGCTACCGCGACGAGAAGGAACTCCTGTCACAGGACGGCGTACGCGCCGGCCTGCTGGCCCCCTTCCCCAACCGTGTCGCCGACGCCCGCTACCACTACGACGGCCACGACCACGACCTGCTCCCAGGCCACCACGGCGACCGGCTGATCTACCACGGCTTCGCCCGCCAGGCACCCTTCGAACTCGCCCACGCCACCACGACACCCGACTCGGCCCGCCTGCTCCTGCAGACCGCGAGCATCCGGCCGGGCACGTACCCCGGCTATCCCTTCGCCATCGACCTCACCGTCGAATACACGCTCAGCGCCGACGAGTTGAGCATCACCATCCGCGCAACGAACGTGGGCGACACCACCGCCCCCTACGCGGCGGGCTGGCATCCCTACTTCACCCTGTCCTGCCCTGTCGACGACCTGACCCTGCACATCCCCGCACACACCCTGATCCGCACGAACGCTTCCCTCATCCCACTGCCCGGCGAAGACGCCCGGATCCCCCTGGACGACCGCCCCGCCATGGACTTCCGTATGCCACGACGGCTGGGACACACGGTCATCGACGCCTGCTACGCGGACCTCACCCCCGGTCCGGACGGCCGGATCGAGACGATCCTGACCGACCCGGCGACCGGCGAGGAGCTGCGCGTCTGGCAGCACAGCGGCTACCTGCACGTCTTCACCGGAGACACCCTGGCCCGCGACCGCCGCGCCTCCATCGCCCTCGAACCCGTCGAGACGATGACCGACGCCTTCAACCGCCCCGAACACACCGCTGCCCTCGCCCTCGAACCCGGCAGAAGCCGCGCCTTCGCCTTCGGCGTCAGGTACGCGGCCCCAGAGGCTCCCGGTGCCGGCGGGGAGTTGCAGGGACAGGGCGACGATCGTGGACGCCATCCGCTTGCCGATCACGAGGTTGGGCCGGTCCGCCAGGACTCCTGATCGACTGGTTCGCGGCTCTGTCCGGGCAGAGTCCTTCCTGTGCGATTGCGTGGCGACACGACCTGGTTGGTGCAGCCTCGGCCTCGTGCGGTCCGTTCCGGAGGTCCTTGACCATGACGGGGGACTGCTTCCCCTTGATCGTGGACATCCGGAGGCTGGGATCTTGAGGTTCCAGAGGAAGCAGCACCAAGTGGGAAGCAAGTACACGAAGCGGTGCACCGAGGAGTTCAAGCGGGACGCGATCGCGCTCGTCGACTCGTCAGGCAGGACGGTCACCGCCGTCGCCCGGGAAGCCGGCATCAGCGGCGAAGGCGAACTGTCCGATCGTCTTGCCGTGCCGGGTGTTGAAGGCCGGCGATGGCTTCGTTCACGTGAAGTGGCTCGGGTCCACTTGTTGTGGTCACGTACACAGGGTGACTGTTGATCTTCGCCCAGGTGGTTCTAGCGGTCGTAGGCGGTCAGTGCGCACATGACCGGCTGGCTGCGCCTGAAGCTGGACCTGCTCCTCTCACCAGGCCCCTGGAATCGATCACCTAGGCTGGCGCGGTGACTGATGAGCAGGAGCGGGTGCAGCCGTCGGGAGTGTGGGCCACGGCGGTAGGGGTGGCCAGAGTGAGGGCGCTGGAGTCTGAGCGGGAGAACGCACTGTTCCGCGACCCCCTGGCACAGGCTTTCGCCGCCGCTGGCGGCCTGTGGCCCTCCTCACCGCCGCTGCCCGATGACGATGCCGCGCGACGCCGCTGGTTGGCCGTGTCGTTCTCCATCGTCATCAGGACGAAGTTTCTCGACGACCTGTTGCAGGAGGCCTCCGCGTCCGGGGTCCGGCAGGTCGTGCTGCTCGGCGCCGGCATGGACAGCCGGGCCTTCCGGATGGACTGGCCCGAGGGCGCCCGACTGTTCGAGGTCGACACGGCCGCCCCACTGGACTTCAAGGCTTCGGTGCTGCGCCAGGAGCGGGCCGTCGCACGCTGCGAGCGGATCACCGTCGCGGTGGATCTGCGTGAGGACTGGCCAGGCGCGCTGGCCGCCGCGGGGCACGACCCGGCCGTGCCGACCGTGTGGATCGCTGAAGGACTGCTGATCTATCTGCCCGAGGACGCGGTGGAGCTGCTGCTGGCCCGGATCAGCGCGCAGTCGGCGAGAGGCAGTCGGATGGGGCTGACGCTGGGCTCGCGCGGCGTGATCGAGCGCTTCGGCGCGGACACCGTGCCGGGATCGGGGGCGTCCATGTGGGTCTCGGAGATGCCCGACGACCCGGTGGGCTGGCTGGCCGGGCACGGCTGGGAGGCCGACAGCCACACCCTGCGCGAGCGCGCTGCCGCCTACGGTCGCCCGATCAGCACCCCGCCACAGCGCGAGGAGCGGCCCGGCGGACTGATCTCGGCGGTCCGCCGGTAGAGCGCCTCCCGATTCCCTTGGCGATCGATTCCAAGGGGGCCTGATGAGTGGAGCCAGCTTCATACGCGGCAGGCCAGTCACGCGCGCACTGGCCGCCCACGACCACTGAAGTCCGCCCGGAAATCGCCTGGCTGGACGCTGGTGTGGTCGACAGTCCTTCGCCGTGAACGAAGTGCTGCCGCGGTTGAACGAGCTGATGTTTTCCTCGGTCGAGGGCGTGTTGGTGGAATCGGTCGAGGTGATCGACACGGTCGTCCGGGTCGAGGCCCGTACGACCGTTGGGCGGGCGGTCTGTCCGGGGTGCGGGTGCTGGTCGGGGCGAATACACGGCTCCTACGTGCGATTTCCTCGTGATCTGCCGACGGCGGGCAAGTCGTCGTGGTGTCGTTGCGGGTGCGGAGGTTCGTCTGTGAGGAGGAATCCTGCGAGCGCATGACCTTCGCCGAGCAAGTACCCGGTTTCACCGGCAGGTCCGGGCGACGGACCGAGCGGCTGCGGTCGACGCTGGTGCCGGTCGGTCTTGCGCTCGCGGGCCGTGCCGGCGCCCGGATGACGGACGCCCTCAAGGTTCCGGTCAGTCGGAACACCCTGTTGAGGCTGATTGCCTCGCTTCCGGACCCCGCCACCGCAGTACCCCGCGTGCTCGGCGTGGACGAATCCGCCCAGCGCAAGGGCCGTGTCTACGGAACCGTGCTCGTCGACGTCGAGACACGTCGCCCGGTCGACCTCCTTCTCGATCGGGAGGCGGACACGCTCGCGGCCTGGCTCGCCGAGCGGCCCGGCATCGAGATCGTCTGCCGTGACCGGGCGCCCTTCTTCGCCTGAGGTGCCACCCGCGGCGCCTCGCAGGCCCTCCAGGTCGCTGACCGAAGGCATCTCTGGCACAACCTGGGCGAAGCCGCCGAGAAGTGCGTCCACCGGCACCGTAGCTGCTTGCGTCCCACACCGGCCCAGCCTCAGGAACCGAAGGAAGAGGCGGAGCCGGCTGCGTCGCCCTGGCCGACAGGGCACCGGTTCACCGAACGCACCCGCGCCAAACACGCCACCATCCACGCTCTCCTCGCCACCGGGCACAGCAAGCGGTCCGTCGCCCGACAGCTCGGGATGACCCTCAACACGATCTTGCGTTTCTCCCGCGCCGCCACTGTGGAGGAGATGTTCACCGGACAGTGGCAAAGCCGTGCAACCAGGCTGGATGACTACAAGCCCTACCTCGATATCCAGCCGGAAGAATCCCAGGTCGGTGAAGCACCAATGGGCCGGCCCGCGGCGGCCGTGGGGTGCCAGGCCCCTGCCGCGGGCGGCGGCAGTAGTCCGGTAGGAGATCCATCCGTTGGCGTGCTGGTAACGAGCGGTGGCTCCATGCTCTGGCGGAGCGCTTTGACGGGGACCGGGATCAGGCCCAGGGCGCCGTCGAGAAGGCGGAGGAGTCGCTGGGCTGAGGTTCCGGTCGCGGTGGCGCACGCCGGTGAGCGCGCACCACCGCGACCATCGCCTCAGCCGACTCGTGGTCTGGCCTGGCGGTTCGCCCTCACACTCCAACGCCCTTCCGCGCGAGTGAGCCGGATGGGATGGTCGAAGCACTTGCTGACCTGGTCGCTGGTGAGGACCTCGTCGGCGGGACCCGATGCCAGGCAGCGCCCGTCACGCAGCAGCATCACATGGGTCGTCCCGGGAGGAAGTTCCTCCAGATGGTGGGTAACCAGGACGGACGCGAGTTCCGGGTAGGTGTGTTGCAGCGTGTCGAGCCGCTCGATGAGCTGTTCCCGGCCAGCGACGTCAAGACCGGTCGCGGGCTCGTCGAGCAGCAGAAGTCGCGGACTGGGCATCAGCGCACGGGCGATGAGCGCACGGCCCCGTTCCCCCTGCGACAAGGTCGGCCACCGTGCCCCGTGGCGCTCGCCGAGGCCGAGGAGGCCGATCAGGCGGTCTGCCGTCGCGATCTGCTCGGGTGTCGGCTCCCAGCGGGGAACGCGTTCGATGGAGTTGGTCAGCCCGGTCAGCACGACGTCCTGCACCTTGAGGGGCGAACGCAGATCGTGCCGCGGATTGACGTGGCCGACGTAGGAACGCAACTGGCGCATGTCCACCTGCCCCAGCCGGTGGCCCAGCACCTCGACGGTGCCACGGGTGGGATGCGCAAGCGCCCCGAGAAGACTGAGCAGGGTGCTCTTGCCCGCCCCGTTGGCGCCGAGCAGCGCCCAGTGCTCGCCGGCTCGTACGGTCAGCGACACTTCGCACAGGATCGGATTGCCGTCGCGGACGACGGCCGCGTCCGTCACGCGCAGCACCGGGGACGAGTTCACGAGGAGGTCCGCCCGGAGCGGTTGACGGCCGCCATGACCGCGTGCACCGATGCGGTCAGGACGGAGGTGTCCCAGCCGGCACCCCAGCAAGTGACGTCGTCCACGCGGCATTCGGCGTAGGCGGCGGCGGGGCTGCCCGGTCCCGTGGTGGTGGAGTGCTCGGCGTAGCTGAGGATGTCGATCGTGATGCCGACGGTGCGGAGGGCTTCGCAGAGTGCGGACAGCGGCCCGTTGCCGGTACCTCGGCAGGAGCGCTCCTGCCCGTCGATCTGCAGTGTGCAGGTGAACTGGTGCCTGCCGGGCGTGGTTTCCGCGGTGTTCCAGGAATCCAGGGTGACCGGGCCGTCCAGGGCCGGGGTGATGTAGGTGGTGCGGAAGAGATCGAACAGTTCCTTGTGGGTGAGCTCCTGACCGGTGGCGTCGGTGACCTGCTGCACCGTGCGGGAGAAGTCCGGGCGCATGGCCTGGGGCAGGTCCAGGCTGTGGTGGGTGCGGAGGAGATGCGCGATGCCTCCCTTGCCGGACTGGGAGTTGATGCGGATGACTTCCTCGTACGTGCGGCCGATGTCGCCCGGGTCGATGGGCAGATACGGCACCGCCCACGGGGCCTTCTCGGTGGGGACGCCCATCTCGGCGGCCTGCTCGGCGTGGTGGGCCATGCCCTTGGCGATGGCATCCTGGTGGGTGCCGGAGAAGGCCGTGTGGACGAGGTCGCCCCCATACGGGTGACGGGGGTGGACCGGCAGCCGGTTGCAGTACTCCACCACCTCGCGCACCGCGTCGATGTCGGAGAAGTCGATCATCGGGTTCACGCCCTGCGCGTACAGGTTCAGGGCCAGGGTGACCAGGTCGACGTTTCCGGTGCGCTCACCGTTGCCGAACAGGCAGCCTTCCACCCGCTGCGCCCCTGCCAGGACTGCGAGTTCGGCACAGGCGACGCCGGTGCCGCGGTCGTTGTGCGGGTGGACCGAGAGGATCACGGACTCACGGTGCGCCAGATGACGGTCCATGTACTCGATCTGATCCGCATACACATTGGGCGTGGCGATCTCCACCGTCGCCGGCAGGTTATGTACCACCGGCCGGTCCGGGCTCGCCTCCCACAGCTCGGTCAGGCTGTTGCAGACCTCCAGGACGAAGTCGGGCTCCGTGAGGTTGAAGACCTCCGGGGAGAACTCGAACTGGATGTCGGCACCCGGACGCTCCTCGGCACGGCGCATCACATGAGTGGCGGCGTCCCGGATCAGCGCGTGGACTTCGGCACGGGAACGGCCGAGAACCACGTTCCGCCACGTGGGCGCGGTCGCGGTGTAGAGGTGCACAAGAGTGCGGGGGAGCCCTTCGGCGGAGGCGATGGTCCGGTCGATCAGATCCCTGCGGGCCGCGGTGAACACGGAGATGGTGACGTCCTCGGGGACGGCGCCGCTCTCGGCCAGATGGCGGACGAAGTCGAAGTCGGTCTGACTGGCGGAGGGGTAACCTACCTCGATCTCCTTGAAGCCCATGGTGACCAGGAGGTCGAACATCCGGCGCTTGCGCTGGGTGTCCATCGGCTCGGCCAGCGCCTGGTTGCCGTCGCGCAGGTCGACCGGCACCCACAGCGGGGCTCGTTCGATCCGCCGCGACGGCCAGGTCCTGTCCGTGAGCGGCAGGGCGACCCGTTCGTGCGCCGGCTGGTAACGATGATGCGTCATCGCGCTCGGGCGCTGGGGATTCCAGCGCGGCGCATCCGCCGGGACATCACCGGAGGGAGTGCGCAGGGTGGGAAACACTGTGCCCTGAGTCATGGTGCGGAACTTCTTTCGGTCGGCCATCCGGTGACCGGCGCAGCCCGGTACCCCGCTGCGGGGTGCCGGTCGTGTCAGGCCCCGCAGCGGCAGCCGAGGAGAAGAAGCTCGTGCAGCAGCATGCGGAGTACAGTAACGACAACTCAGCTCCTCAGACAACCTGAGAGGTATGGAAAGGTGAACCCCACATGTCACTAGGTGCCTTGCGGCCGTCCCCTCTGGTCGAGCAGGCCACCGACCGCCTACGCGAGCAGATCACCGGTGGTGAATGGGCCGTGGGGACGAAGCTCCCCGGTGAGACCGCCCTGGCCAAGTCCCTTGGCGTGGGGCGTTCGACCGTCCGTGAGGCACTGCGAGCCCTCGCCGGTGCCGGGCTGGTGCAGGCACGTCAGGGATCCGGCGTCTTCGTCATTGCGACCAAGCCCAAGGAGGACTGGTCCACCCAGCTCCGCCGGGCGGCCATCACCGATGTCTACGAGGTCCGGATGCTCGTCGAGGTCGAAGCCGCGCAGCTGGCCGCGCAGCGCCGGACCGACGACGACATCGCAGCCCTCCACAGGGCCCTGACCAGGCGCCGTGATGCCGCGAACGCCGGCGACGCCGAGTTCGTCGCGGCCGACATCGCCCTGCACGAGGGAGTCGTCGCCGCAGCGCACAACCCGGTGCTCACCGATCTGTTCACCGAGTTCGTACCGGTGCTGCAACAACGGCTGCTCGACCTGGTGGAGCTGCTCAGCCTGCGCTCCGACAACCCGAACCACGGCGACGAGGGGCACTCCGCAATGGTGACCGCCATCGCGGAGGGAGACGCCGAGGCGGCCGGACATGCGCTGCGGGACGAGCTCAAGCAGACGCTCGCCCTGCTCCACTCCCTCTGACCTCGTCGTCGATGCAGAGAGCGATGGTCATGCTCGAAGCCGAACCATGGCTACGGAGCCTTCCCGCCTCCGTATCGCCCAGCACACCCTGGACGGTCCTCTTCTTCCCGCATTCGGGCGGCTCCGCCGGCTCTTGTGAGCACCTCGCGGCGCAGCTGGCCGACACGGCACAGACGGCGTGCGTCGAGTACCCAGGGCGGGCGGTACGAATGCGGGACCCCCGGGTTCACCGATGTGCACGTCCTCGCGGACCAGGTGGCCGATGCGGTCGCTCCGGTACACGAGGACGGCCGGTGATCTTCTTCGGCCACAGCCTGGGTGCGGTGGGGGCCTACGAGGCTGTCCGGCGCACGTCCGATCAGCGGCAGATCATTCTTGTTGCCTCCGGGCATCCGGCTCCGTCTCGCCTCAGGCTGTCTGCCCTGCGTTTCGCGGAGGCTGCAGGCACGTTCGGGCCGTCATCGCCTTGGCCCGCCGGCGGGCCAGTGTTCTGTGGGCCCTTCTGCGTGACGACCGCGTGTTCACCCCTGCGCCGCCAGCCGCACAGACGGAATGACTCGGTCGGCGAACGGCGCCCGCCGCCAAGCCTGCTGCTTCGACCGCGCCTTGGGGGATCGACCGGCCCTGGGCGGCGGTCACGGACAGAGCGGGCCGCTCCGTGGGAGCCGCCGAGCGGCACCGCCTCTCAGGCGCCCCAAGTCCCGGCATGCTCGCACAGATGGCCGACGAGTTCGGGAGGCTGAAGTTCGAGCGCCGTCAGGGCAGATGCGTCCCGCGCGACCCGGACCGGCGAGAAGTCGCCGGTATCGGCATCGTCGGGCTCGGGACCACCACGAAGGTTCAGGTCGATGTCCAGCACCTCGGCGCGGAAGTAGTGCCGCACGACAGTGACCTTGTCACCCGGCTCGGTCAGGGTCAGGAACTCGGTGGCAGGGCCGATCGTGGCGCCGAGCTCTTCCATGACTTCGCGGCGCAGGGCTGCTTCGTGGTCGGCGTCGCAGGGTTCAACGCCGCCACCGACCGTCGTGTAATAGGGCAGGCAGCCCGGCCATCTTCGGCGCAGGAACACCAGTTGATCGTCTTCCAACAGGACCGCGCGAACGTTGTGACGGACCCTCATACACGCGACGATAGTGCGCCCGGCCCGGCGAGGAGGCCCGAAGTCGGTCGGCAGGTTGGAAAGGCGCGCGGGTGTCCGCCGTCCTGCTGGCGAACTTGGTGCGGTAGAAGTCCGCCAGGAGGGAGGCGACGACGAAACCGGCAGCGGCCGCCGGCTCGGGATCCCAGTGAAGCGATCCGTGCCCGGGGCTCCGGGGTCGAGATCGACTCGATGCATCGCAGTGAAGTGCGCAGCCGCATATGCCAGTTCGAGACGGAGCAAGGCTCCGGTGAGGCGTATTTGCGCAAGGACGGCAACTGCCTGTACATGGACGTCCGGCAGGGAAACGCCATCTGGCCGGCGATCGTCCTCCGCAGGCCGACACCCTCTGGACCTCGACCTGGTGTACTGCGATGAGGGTTACACCTTCGACGCCCATGTGCGGGCCGGGACGACGGAAGCCGAATTGACGGACTCGGTGCATGCTGTGGGTTGATCTCAGCCCGTGGCAGCGAGCTGGAGGACCAGGACGGCTTGAACGAGGCTGGCAATCCAGGCCGTTGGACAGTGGAGTTCATGGAGGAGGCGCCAAGACTTGAGGGTGGCGATGGCCTGCTCGACCTGTGCGCGGATCTTTGCGTGGGAGCGGTTGGCGGTCTGCTGACCAGTGAAGAGGACGTGCCATCGGCCGCGGCAGGGGAGACGGTCCGTGTCGCCCGCGCCCTGGTGACCCCAGGTCTGCCCGTCAGTTGATGTCGGCGCGGGCCTGCTTGATCTTCACACCTCACGAACTCGCGCGGCCGTCGTCATGTCATGGCCTGAAGGGAAGCCGGTCAGACCCGGTCCAGGGGTTGGTGCCGACCCCTCGGAAGTTCTGTTTCGCCCGTGTCGCCAGGGTGCACCACGCCGCCTTCCCTCACGATGCTCATGATTCCGGCTTTGCGCACGATGTTCCCCGCTTCGTCGCGGCCGACGACCTGCTTCAGCAGTCCGTCTCGGAAGTTGTCGATCTGCAGGCAGGGATTGCGGAGGCCGGTGACTTCCAGGACCGCGGAGTCGCCGATGCGCAGCGATGTGCCGACCGGCAGACCGAGCAGATCGATGCCGCGCGTGGTGATGTTCTCGCCGAGTTCGCCGGGAGCCACCTGGAACCCTTCCGCGCCGACCTCGGCGAAGAGCCCTTCATGAATGCCGCACAGAACGTGCCCGGTGGCTGGATCTCCGCTCTGTCGGCGCGCAACTGGATGGCTGTACGATCAAAAAACAATATATTTTGATCGTTGACGTGATCCTTCAGAGCGGTTGTCGGGGCGGTCCGGGGGAGGGACGCCGGGCCGCTCGACGGCAGCGGACGCGGAGCGGCGGTGCCGTTCCGGTGGGAGGGGTCCTGATGCTCACCGATCGGTCGCACAGACGCATGTGGCGGAGGGTGCGCACCCTTCTGGAGGGGCTCGCCCTGCCGGACCCCTTCGACACCGAGACCTTCCTGGCCCTCCTGGCCGAACGGCGTGGCCGCCCGATCCAGGTCCTGCCGGTCACGGTGGACGTGGGGGTCCCGTGCGGACTGCTGGTGACGACCGATCACGCCGACTACATCCTGTGCACTCCAGGGACCAGCGCACTGCACCGGCAGCACATCCTCGTGCACGAGGCGGCCCACCTGCTCTGCGGGCACGACCGGTCGCCCGCCCCCGAAGCACCGGGTGTACGCGCGCTGTTGCCCGGACTCTCTCCGGACCTGGTGCGCCGCGTCCTGGGACGCACCGTGTACGCCGAGTCCGCCGAGCAGCTCCTCACGGCCGCCGACCCCGAACAGCCGCCTTGCGGGTCCGCGCGGCCGCCTCCGAGGCGGGCGCGTCAGGTGTGCGAGACGCCGGCCCTGGAGATCGCGCCCAACGACATCAACAACACCCGCCTGGGACTCAAGCGGCTGCCAGCCGCCCGACGAGCCGGCCGCGGCCCACCGAGGGCAGCCCGCCCGCCCCTCCCGAAACGCCGCAACGGGCAGCACTCACCATCCGCTGGCGGAGTGGTCCGGTCGAGAGGAACCATGGACCGCAGGAGCAGACGGAGTCCGGCAGCGGAGGGGCGGAGTGCCGGCTGTTTCGCCGCCGGAAAGTCCGCGCCTGCACTCGGGCGCGGTCAGCCGCGCGCGGCCGACTCCGCGTGCTTCGCCAGCAGGCCGATGATGTCTGCCTGGTGGTTCGTCAGGTAGAAGTGTCCACCCTCGAAGACCTTGAACTCGAACGGCCCTTCCGTGTGGTCGGCCCACATCTTGGCCTCGTCCAGGGTGACCTTGGGATCGTCGTTGCCCAGCACGCAGGTGATGGGGCAGCTCAGCTTCGGGCCGGGCTCGTACCGGTACGTCTCGGCGGCCTCGTAGTCCGCGCGGATCGCGGGGAGCGCCATCCGCAGGATCTCGGGTTCGTCCAGGAGCCTTGAGTCGGTGCCGCTGAGACTGCGCATCTCGTCGATGAGGCCCGCGTCGTCGCGCTGGTGCACCTTCTCGTCGCGCTTGGCGGACGGGGCGCGCCGCGCGGAGACGAAGAGGCCCGCCAGAACGACGCCGTGGTCACGCTCCAGCCGACGCGCGACCTCGAAGCCGACAGTGGCGCCCATGCTGTGTCCGAAGAACAGCAACGGCCGGTCCGTCCAGGGCAGCAGCTCCGGCACGATCTTGTCCGCGAGCGCCACGATGCTCGTCAGGCACGGTTCCGTGCGCCGCTCCTGACGGCCCGGGTACTGCAGGGTCAGCGTGTCCACGGAGACCGGCATGCCTGCGGAGAGCGGATAGTAGAAGCTGGCAGAACCGCCCGCGTGCGGCAGGCTGACCAGCCTGACGTCGCTGTCCGGACGCGGGTGGAAGCGGCGTATCCACGCGTTGCCCTGCTCGGTCGGCGTGACCATGTCGTGGGTGATTCCTTCCGGGGGCGTACCGGGGGCGTACGGGGACGGTTTGCTAGGACAGTCTCTCCCTTGCGAGGAGGTCTCTGATACCCCTACCACCCCCTGGAGTACCTCAGGAGAGGTCGATCCAGACCTTCCCCGACGCGCTGGACGCCGCGACGAACGCCGCCTGCGCGTCCTCCAAGGGGTAGTTGTCGCTGACCACCGCGCCGAGCCGGGTCTTCGTGCCGGGGCCGAGCGCGGCGACGGTGCCGGCGAAGTCCCCCGGGTGGTCGTAGACCATGCTGCCGATGAGCGTGATCTGCCCCGCCACCACGTCACGGGGGGAGACACCGAGTGGGTCGGTGTTCATTCCGATGAGTACGGCGGTGCCATGCCGGGCGAGTCGCCGCAGGCCCTGTTCAACGACTCCGGGGGCTCCGGAGGTCTCGAAGAAGTAGGGGAGCCGGTCCCTGCCGGGGAGCAGGGGAGCCGCCCCCAGCGCACAGGCGCGGGCCAGCCGGGCCTGGTTGGGCTCCTGGACGAAGACCGCCACACCGTGCTCGACAAGGGCCTGGCACAGCAGTAGGCCCTGGGAGCCGGCACCGCTCACCAGGCAGCTCTGCCCTGGTGCGATGCCCGAGCGGCGCATTGCCGCCCGAGCCACGGTCCCGGGTTCCACGCAGACCAGGTCCTCAGGTGGCAGGCCCGGGGGGACCGGCCATGCGAACGTGGCCGGCACCACCACGTACTCACTCAGCAGTCCGGGGACGGTCAACCCGACCGCGGCCCGGCTGTCGCAGGCCGAAGTCCTTCCGGCCAGACAGGCAGCACAGGCCAGACAGCAGTAGTCGGGTTCGATGACCACGTCCTGACCGGCCCGCAGACCGCCGACCTCGGCACCGACCGCGACGATGCGGCCGGTTCCCTCGTGGCCGAGGATCCAGGGGAGGTACGGTGCCGGCCTGCGGCCCGCGTACACCGCGAGGTCGGAGCCGCACAGCCCCGTGCCGCGCATGCGGACGAGTACATCCCCGGGGCCGCAGGACGGCTCCGGCACGGACACCACGGACAGCGCGCCGGGTCCGGTGAGCACAACTGCCCTCAAAGCAACGCCTGCTGTCCACGCACACGGATTCGCAGCACCATCCGAAAAGCCTGCCACACGTGACACGCGGGACGGTAGACCGCACCGGTCCGCATGTTGAACAACACCCTCTCTCATGCCGTGAATTCGTATTTGTGCGCGCTTTCCGTGGCGTGGAGGAAGGAAAGCAGCGCCTGCCGAAGGGCATTTTCGGCTTTCCGGGCGCGATCCCATCCGGCTCCTTTCCGTTGTGCTGCCGTCGCGGACAGTGCGATACAGGGGGTGCTGAGGGGGGTTCTGAGGGGTGGTGCCGTGCTCGTCCGTTGTGGTTCGCTGGCGCCGGAAGACACGGATTCAGTGAATTCTGCGACAGATTGACGGCCAAGATGACAGAAACGCGGCACGACCACTTTCCCATCTTTGATCTCGAGTCGATCGCCGACGAACGCAACAAAAACCTGCCGCCCCGGCAGGTCATGATGAACGGTGCGCCGGTGTGGTTGGTGGCCCGCTACGAAGAGGTGCGGGAATGCCTCGCGCACTCCGCGTTGAGCCCTGCCCCCGCGTACGCCGCGGAACACGGCCAGGAATCCCCGTTGAGCGGCCTTTTCATCGACACCGTGTTCGGCAACAACCCGCCTGAACACACCCGGCTGCGCCGCATGCTCACCAAGGAGTTCAACGCCGCCAGGGTCGAGTCGCTGCGTCCCCGGGTGCAGGAGATCCTCGACGGACTGCTGGACGAGATCGCGCCGGACGGTCACGCGGACCTGGTGACCAGCCTGTCCATCCCGCTGCCCACCCTGGTCATCTGCGATCTGCTCGGTATCCCGGCGGCCGATCGGCACGAGTTCCACCAGTGGGCCCAGGCGATGATCGCCTCCGGGTTCGACGAGTCGGCCATCGCGGCGTCCCGCGTTGCCGCACAACAACTCTGGGACTACATCGAGCAGTTGACCGAACGTAAGCGACACGCCCCTGAAGGCGACCTGATCAGCGACCTGGTCTCCGCGAACGCCGAGGACCGACTCAGCCAGCGGGAACTGGTGGCCACCGCCCGCGTTCTGCTGGTCGCCGGCTACGAGTTGACCAGCGGCATGCTCAGCAACGCGGTGTTCGCTCTGCTGACCCACCCGCAGCAGCAGGAACTGCTGCGCCGCGATCCCGACCTGGTGGTGCGCAGCATCGACGAACTGCTGCGATACGACGGTCCCGGCATCTTCAACGTCCGGTTCGCCAACGAGGACGTGCGGATCGGACCGGCGCTGATCCGCGCCGGCGAGCAGGTGCTGATGGACTTGCAGGCGGCCAGCCGTGATCCGGCGCTGTACGTCGATGCCGAGCGCCTCGACCTCACTCGCAACGCCACCGCGCACCTGCAGTTCGGGCACGGCATTCACTACTGTGTCGGCGCACCACTGGCCCGGCTGGAGGGGCAACTCGTGATCACCACGCTGTTGCGCCGCTTCCCGGACCTGCGACTCGGCTGTCCGGTGGAACAGGTCAGCCGCACCAAGAACAACTTCCTGAGTTCACTGGCCGGCCTCCCGGTTCAGTGGACCCCGTCATCGCAACCGGGGAACGCACATGACTGACGGCACTCCGCATCCGACCGAGATCGACGTGACCGCGCTGGGCGAGGCGCTGGCCCGGTACGCGCCGCTGGCGTTGCGCATCACCGCGACCCCCGGGGTGAGCATCGCGGTGACCGACCGGGCCGGTAACTCGCACGTGTCCGCGTACGGCATGGCCGACCTCGCGGACGCTACGCACATGCGGCCGGAGTCCGTGTTCCACCTCGGATCGATCTCCAAGCTCTACGTGTCCGCCGCGGTGGTGCAACTCGCCGAACGCGGCCGGCTCGATCTGCACCGACCGATCAACCACTACCTGGACGAGTTCACCGTGCGCAACCCGCTGGGCTCCCGGGACATCACCGCCTACGACCTGCTGACCCACCAGAGCGGACTGGGCACCAGCAGCGCCTTCGACGCCACACTGGGCACGCCGGGATCACTGGCCAAGCATCTGGCAGACGGGTACGGCACAGCCGAAGGCATCGAGTACGGGCAGCCCGGCGCCCGCTGGACGGCCCCGGTCGGCGCGCGGTTCCAGTACACCACCTTCGGCATGGCCACCCTTGGCCACCTCGTCGAAGTCACCAACAAGGCCGGGCTGTCCTTCGCCGACTACGTGGCCAGCGAGATCATCGAGCCGCTGGGCATGACCGCGGCAGCCATCCCGGACCTGCCCGCGCCCGGCCACGCGCCCGCCGCGCTGCTGGACGCACGCGCCACCGGCTACGCGCGGTTCGGGCGCTGGTGTGTACCCACCCCCGAGGTGCACACACCGCTGTACCCGGCGGGGGGCATGCTGGGCACGGCGGCGAGCCACAACCGGTTCTTGCTCTCGCTGATGCTCGGTGGCCGTCTCGACGGGAACCAGATCCTGCGCCCGGAGTCCGTGCGGGCCATGGTGACACCGCAGAACCCCGCCCAGTTCCCCGGCGGCGACCACGGCATCGGACTGGGCATGGAACTGCGTCAGCTCGGTCGGCCCGACTTCTTCTTCGGCCATGCCGGGGCGTATCCGTTCGGCTGGTGGAGTTTTTCCCGGGTCTATCCCGGTCTCGGGTTCGCTGTCACCGTGCTGAGCAACGCCTGGGACATGGCGCGGTTCTTCAACCCGGTCGACCGCTCCGCGTCCGGTCTGATCACCGAGTTCGTCGCGAACTGGGTGGCCACCGGCGGCGGTTCGGCCGGCCGGTCGACGCTGGGCTGGGACGAGCAGGCCGCCTACGCGATGGGCCTCCTGATGGGGGAGCGGCTGCGCGGCCTGTTCAACATCGCCGACCCGCTCGGTCCGGCGGTGACCGACCGGATGGTGGCGGGCGCGCGCCTGATCCCGGCCGGGGGATACGGCGAAACCTGGTCGGCCGACGGGTTCGCCGAGGGCGTGCGCGCGCTGGACGGGTTCGAGCCGTCGGCGGAGCGGATCCGAGCATTCCTGTCATCCCCGGAATGCCTGGCGTCCGCGCCCGATCTGGACCTGCATGCCCTGGAGTTCGGCGCGAGTCACGCGGAGTGGCCGATGCCCATGTCGTTCTGGGCGGATCGGGTCGAGCAGAACCGCGCCCTGTACGGCCATCTCGACCAGCTTGGCTTCTGAGCTCGCGTACGCGCGACGGCGCCGACCCCCGCACCCTGCAACGTCGTTCGACTGGTTGATCCTGACCGGCACAGGGGTGGACACGGTCCTGTGTGCCTCACAGTCACAGGCACACAGGACCGCAGTGGGACGCCGGGGCGGGCAGCCCGCCGTCGGCCGGGCGGCGACCGTCACCACCCGCCGCGCCGAACTCCGCGGGCACCTCGGACCGGGCATGACGTCATCCCTGCTGCTCACTCGGGGCCCGGAAGCGGTTGATGGCGTCGATGTGCCGGGAACGCATCTCCTCGTCACGCACGCCCAGGCCCTCCTCGGGGGCCAGGCACAGGACGCCGACCTTGCCCTGGTGGAGACCGCGGTGGACGTCGTAGGTGGCCTGGCCGGTGTCTTCGAGAGGGTAGACCTTGGAGAGAGTGGGGTGGATCCTGCCCTTCGCGATCAGCCGGTTGGCCTCCCAGGCCTCGCGGTAGTTGGCGAAGTGCGAGCCGATGATCCGCTTCAGGGACATCCAGAGGTAGCGGTTGTCGTAGGTGTGCTCGTAGCCGGAGGTGGAGGCGCAGGTGACGATGGTCCCGCCCTTGCGGGCGACGTAGACAGAGGCGCCGAAGGTCTCCCGGCCGGGATGCTCGAAGACGATGTCGACATCCTCGCCGCCGGTCAGTTCACGTATGCGCTTGCCGAGCCGCTTCCACTCACCGGGGTCCTGGTTGTGGGCGTCCTTCCAGAAGCGGTATTCCTCGGCCGAGCGGTCGATGATCAGCTCGGCGCCCATGCTGCGGCAGACGGCGGCCTTGCGCTCGCCGGAGACGACGCAGACGGGGGTGGCGCCGCCGGCAAGCGCCAACTGGGTGGCGTAGGAACCCAGGCCGCCGGAGGCACCCCAGATCAGCACGTTGTCGCCCTGCTTCATCTGGGCACCGTTGCGGGAGACGAGCTGGCGGTAGGCGGTGGAGTTGACCAGGCCCGGAGCGGCGGCCTCCTCCCAGCTGAGGTGGCCGGGCTTGGGCATCAGCTGGTTGGACTTCACCAGCGAGATCTCCGCCAGACCGCCGAAGTTGGTCTCGAAGCCCCAGATGCGCTGCTCGGGGTCGAGCAGGGTGTCGTTGTGCCCGTCGGCGGACTCCAACTCCACCGACAGGCAGTGGGCGACGACCTCGTCACCGGGCTTCCAGGAGTTGACCCCGGGGCCCGTGCGCACTACCACCCCCGCCAGGTCGGAGCCGATGATGTGGTACGGCAGGTCATGGCGCTTGGCCAGCGGGGACAGCCTGCCGTAGCGCGCGAGGAAGCCGAAGGTCGGCAGTGGCTCGAAGATGGCCGACCACACGGTGTTGTAGTTGACCGAGGAAGCCATGACGGCGACAAGGGCCTCGCCCGGACCTGGCGAGGGAACCGCTACTTCCTCAAGGTGCAGCGACTTCCTCGGATCCTTCTCGGCCGAGGCCATGCCTTCGAAGATTCCGGTCTCGTCCTTCCGGATGACGATACCGCGAGCGAATTCGGGAAGACGTACGCCGAGCCAGTCCTGCGCAGAAAGGCCCTCGGTAAGGATCGCGCTGGTCAATTCGTTCACGTCTGGAACCCTAGAGCGGTGCTGCCACCGTGTGAACCCCAGTTCCCACCGGCCCGTTAAGGGGTACCCCCCTGCAATTTGGAGCGGGCCGGCCTCAATTCGCGATGAGGCGAAGAAGATTTCGCAGCTGGCCGATGATCCCGGGTATCTGGGAGACCGTGCGAGCGGTGCCGAAAACGATGTGGTCGGGGCGGACGAGCAGGGCGCGCGCTTTGATCGACCGCAGATACGTGTAATAGGTTCCGTCGGTGTCGACCGGGCCGCTGGAATCCGTGCCGGGAGGAGCGAGCACGACGATGCGGGCATTGATCGCGGCGAGGCACGCGCGGTCGGAGTCGCTGAGTGCCGGGACCGGGTCGACGGTGCTGAGGAGGACGAAGCCATGGCCTATGACCTCGTCGAACAAGTCGGTGACGGAGCCGACGGAGACTCGCCCCTGTGGCACCGGCTCCCCGACCGGTGGGGGAGAAGTACCGTTGAGCGCGCGCTGGAGCACACCGGTGCGCAGCGGAATCGGAGCGGGTGCGCCGGACCGGGTGCCGGGGAAGAGGGCGGCATCGCGGCCGGCGGCGGCCGTTTCGTCGGTGACACAGACGATGCGCCCGAGGGTGACGGCGGTCTCGACGGTCGCGCGGACATGCGGAAGCCGTTCCTCCATGTAGGCGTCCAGCAGAGTGCCGGAAGCGACGCCGCGGAGCACAAGGTCGAGTTTCCATGCCAGGTTCACGACGTCCCGGACACCGGAGCACATACCCTGCCCGGTGAACGGCGGCATGGAATGGGCGGCGTCGCCGGCGAGCAGCACGCGGCCGCGGTGCCACTGGTCTGCCCATGACGCCCGGAATCGGTACACGGCCTGCCGTTCCAGGGTGGCGTTGTCCGGTCGGACGTCGAAGGCCTTCAACAGTCGCCAGGCGGTTTCGGCACGGTCGAGGTCGTCGATGCTCTCTCCGGGCAGCCGCATGAACTCCCACCGCCGCCGGCCGGGCCCGCTGGCGACGACGGTGGTGGGGCGAGCCGGGTCGCAGATCTGCATGTTGGTGGGGGAGAACGTCCGCTGTTCGGCGAGGACGACATCGCAGAGCAACCAGTCGTAGGAGAAACCGAGATCGGTGACACCGACTCCCATCCGCCGTCGTACGGTGCTGTTGGCACCGTCGCACCCGACGACCCAGGAGCCGACGACGGTGGCGGCGGTTCCGTCGGCGTCGGTGTAGGTGACCTCGCCGTTCTCGGTGACGTCGGTGACGGTGCAGCCCGCCCGGACCTCGATGCCGGGCAGCGAAGCGACACGGTCGCGCAGCACGGCCTCCAGCGTGGGCTGGTGCATGGTGGTGACGTCGGGCCACCCGTGTCGGCCGGTGTCGGCGAAGTCGACGCCGATCAGGGTACGGCCGTCGGCGCTGCGCCAGTCGTAGCCGTCGGCGGCTTCGCCGATCCGGGTGAACGCCGCGCCGACGCCGACGCGGGCGAAGCAGCGCGCGGTCTCCCCGTCGAAGCTGGTGGCGCGAGGCAGTTGATAGGGCCGGAGCCGGCGCTCCAGCACGACCACCCGCCGGCCGGCGTCGGCCAGGAGGAGCGCCAGAGTCCGGCCGATCGGTCCGCAGCCGACGATCACCACGTCGGCGTCCACGCTCCGGTCCGGCACCGGAGTCAGCCGGCGGCCAGGTCGAGCACCGCCTGCGCGGCCAGCCGGTAGCCGACAGTGCCCAGCCCGAAGATCACGCCGGATGACACCGGCCCGATCACCGACACGTGCCGGAACTGTTCCCGTGCCCACACATTCGATATGTGCACCTCGACCCATGGCCGTGGATATGCGGCCAGCGCGTCCCGCAGGCTCCAGCCGGCCATCATCAATGCCCCCGGATTGACAATGGCACCGACCGTGTCCGGATTCTCGTTGATGGTCCGCACCAGATCGCCCTCGCAGTCGGACTGGTGCGACAGCACCTTCCAACCGCGCACGGAAACGACCTCGGCCACCGCGTCCTCGATGTCGGCCAGCGTGTCCGTGCCGTACACCTCGGGCTCCCGCCGGCCGAGAATGCCCAGGTTGGGGCCATTCAGTAGAAGTAATTCGCGCACGTGGTGAACGTATCACCCGACTGCCCGGAAAACGTCCGGCCCGCATCGCCTAGGGGGTCGTACGGGTGTGACTAAGGGGGCATGACGAGATGTTTTCGACCTGGTTATCGTGCGGACCGAGGATCGTTAAAGGAGGGCTGGCGAACAATGCTGGACAATGGGCTCGACCTGAATTTTCCGGCGTGGCCGCAGTACGACGACACCGAACGCGCAGGGCTTGTCCGTGCCCTGGAACAGGGGCAGTGGTGGCGTATCGGCGGCAGTGAGGTGGACGAGTTCGAGCGCGAGTTCGCCGACCTCCACGGTGCTCCGCACACGCTGGCCGTGACGACCGGCACGCATGCCCTGGAACTGGCACTGCAGGTGCTCGGTGCCGGCCCCGGCACGGAGGTCATCGTGCCGGCGTTCACCTTCATCTCGTCGTCACAGGCCGCGCAGCGACTGGGGGCGGTGGCCGTCCCGGTGGACGTCGACCTGAACACCTACTGTCTGGACCCGGCGGCGGTCGAGGCGGCGATCACGCCGCGCACCGCGGCGATCATGCCGGTGCACATGGCCGGCCAGATCTGCGACATGGACGCCCTCGGCAAGTTGTCGGCGGCCTCCGGCGTGCCGTTGCTGCACGACGCGGCGCACGCGCACGGTGCGCGGTGGCGCAACCAGGGTGTGTCGGCGCTGGGATCGATGGCGGCGTTCAGCTTCCAGAACGGCAAGCTGATGACCGCGGGCGAGGGCGGCGCGGTCACCTTCCCGGACGCCGAGCAGTACGAGACGGCGTTTCTCCGGCACAGCTGTGGTCGTCCCCGCACGGACCGCACCTACCAGCACCAGACCTCGGGCTCGAACTTCCGGATGAACGAGTTCACCGCGAGCGTGCTGCGCGCCCAGCTGGCCCGCCTCGGTGGCCAGATCGACACCCGTGAGCGGCGCTGGCCGGTGCTGGCCGAGCAACTGGCGCGGATTCCGGGCGTGCTGCCGCAGGCCACCGACGACCGGTGCACCCGAAACCCCCACTACATGGCCATGTTCCGGGTCCCCGGCATCTCCGAGCAGCGGCGCAACGAACTGGTCGACGCGCTCGTCGCCCGCGGCCTGCCGGCCTTCGCAGGGTTCCGGGCGATCCATCGCACCAAGGCGTTCTGGGAGACCGGAGCGCCCGACGAGTCGGTCGAGGCGATCGCCCGCCGGTGCCCGAACAGCGAGGCGCTGTCGGTCGACTGCGTCTGGCTGCATCACCGGACCCTGCTCGGCGAGGAGGAACAGATGCACGCCATCGCCGCTGTTGTCTCCGACGCCCTGGCGGGGCTGTGATGCTCCGGCTCGCGATGGTCGGCTTCGGCTGGGCGGCCCGCTCGATCTGGTTGCCGCGACTACGACAGCAGCCGGACCTGGCGGTGACGGCGGTCGTCGACCCGGATCCGGCGGCACGCGCGGCGGCCGAGAACGACGGCGTCGCAACGGTGCTCGACCGGCACGACGACCTGTCCGCCGCCGACGTCGACCTGGCGATCGTCGCGGTACCCAACCACGCCCACTGCACGGTGGCGGCCGCGTTGCTGCGCCGCGGCATCCCCGTCTTCCTGGAGAAGCCGGTCTGTCTGACCGGAACGGAGGCCGAGGAGCTGGCGTCGGCGGAGAAGGAAGGCGGCGCCGTCCTGATCGCCGGCAGCGCCGCCCGGTATCGCGTGGACGTGCTGGCACTGGGCCGGGTCGCCGCGGACATCGGCCCGATTCGGCACGTCCGCCTGGACTGGGTGCGTGCCAGCGGAGTACCCGGCACCGGGTGGTTCACCCGACAGGAACTGTCGGGCGGCGGCGCGCTGGTCGATCTCGGCTGGCATCTTCTCGACGTACTGCTGGCCGTGCTGGGCCGCGTGGCATTCGACGACGTGGTGGGCACGATCGGCCGGGACTTCGTGGACCGGCGGTCGGCGCAGGCGGCCTGGAAGGACGGGGCCACCACGGGCGCGACCGCGGACGTCGAGGACACGGTGCGCGGCTTCCTGGTCACAGCCGACGGCATGTCGGTCGCGCTGCATGCGAGCTGGGCGTCCCACGCCACCCACGACCTGACGGTGATCGAGTTGCACGGACACGCCGGCACAGCCACGTTGACCTGCACCTTCGGCTTCAGCCCGAACCGGGTCGGCGATCCGGTGCTGACACTGACCCGGGACGGCGCGACCAGCACGGTGCCGTTCGCGGCGGAGCCCGTCGGCGCCGAGTACGACCGACAGGTGGCCGCGCTCACCCCGCTTCTCGCGGATCCGGCGAGCAGGGGCCGGGCCATGGACGACGCGCGCTGGACGGTGCGCGTGATCGAACGGGTCTACGCGTCGGCACAGGGCAGGGCAGCATGCGCGGCGGCCTGACTCCGTTGCCCACCAAGGCGATCGTGTTCGACCTGGACGGCGTACTGGTGGACAGCTTCGGTGTGATGCGGCAGGCGTTCACGGTGGCCTACCGCGAGGTGGTCGGTCCGGGCGAGCCGCCGTTCGCCGAATACAGCAAGCACCTCGGACGCTTCTTCCCGGACATCATGCGGATCATGGGGTTGCCGCCGGCGATGCAGGAGCCGTTCGTGCGGGAGAGCTACCGGCTGGCCGACCAGGTCCGGATGTTCGACGGTGTGCCGGACCTGCTGCACGCCTTGCGCGCCGGCGGGTTCGGCCTGGCGGTGGCGACCGGAAAGAGCGGACCGCGGGCCAGGTCCCTGCTGGACGGGCTCGGAGTGCTGGAGCTGTTCGATCACGTGCTCGGTTCGGACGAGGTGGCGAACGCCAAACCCGCGCCGGACATCGTGTTACGGGCGATGGAGCTGCTCGGTGTCGGCCCGGACGAGACGATGATGATCGGCGACGCGGTGACCGACCTGGCCAGCGCCCGGGCCGCGGGCGTCGCGGCCGTCGCGGCGCTGTGGGGCGAGAGCGATCCGGCCGGTCTGCTGGCCGCCGAGCCGGACGCGATCCTGCGCACGCCCGGTGAGCTGCTGGCGCTGTGCCGGGGTGGTTCCCTTGCATGACGGGACGACGGAGCGCGTCGCCGTCGACCTCGGTGACCGCTCGTACGACGTGCACATCGGTCCCGGCGTGCGCAACCTGCTGCCGGACATCGTCGCCGGTACCGGCGCGCGCCGGGTGGCGGTGGTGTCGGCGCGCCCGCCGGACTGGGTGCCCGACTGCGGCCGGCCGACGTTGCGACTCGATGCCCTGGACGGTGAGCATCACAAGACGCTCGCCGAGGTGGAGCGGCTGTGCCTGCGGTTCGCCGAGTTCGGTCTGACCAGGTCGGATGTGATTGTCTCGTGCGGCGGCGGCACCACGACCGATGTGGTCGGTCTGGCCGCGGCGGTCTACCACCGCGGCACGCCCGTCATCCACCTGCCGACCTCGCTGCTGGCCCAGGTGGACGCGAGCGTCGGCGGGAAGACGGCGGTCAACCTGCCCGCCGGCAAGAACCTGGTCGGCGCGTTCTGGCAGCCGGCGGCGGTGCTGTGCGACAGCGAGTTCCTCGACACGCTGCCGCCACGGGAACTGCTCAACGGCTATGGGGAGATCGCCCGCTGCCACTTCATCGGCGCCGACGACCTGCTCGGGCTGCCGCTGCCGGACCGGATCGTGGCCGGCGTGCGGTTGAAGGCGTCCTTGGTGGCGGCCGACGAACGCGACGGCGGCTTGCGCCACTTGCTGAACTACGGCCACACCCTGGGGCACGCGATCGAACGGGCGACGGACTACGAGGTGCGCCACGGCGAGGCCGTCGCGATCGGAACGGTGTTCGCGGGCCGGCTGTCCGGCGAACTGGGACGGATCCCGCCCGATCGGGTGGCCGAGCACGAGGCCGTGGTCAGTCACTACGGCCTGCCGACCGGACTGCCGGCCGGCGTGGACGATGCCGCACTGGTGGACCTGATGCGGCATGACAAGAAGGCGACCGTGGGCCTGGCGTTCGTGCTGGACGGCCCGAACGGAGCGGAGCTGGTGCGAGGCGTACCCGAACGGGCGGTCGCCGACACGCTGGCCGCGATGCCTCGCGCCGAAAAGTAGTCGAAACACGTCGGCGAGTTCCGACAGGGCATTGGGAGGTCTTTTTCAAGGCGCAGGCCGGAAGGCTTTTCCTCCTCCCGAGGATCGCGCCTGAGCTGTGTATTTCCACGGATAGGGGGTGTGAGGGGGGAAATGAGGGGTGGCTGTATTCGTGTTTTCCATAGTTAGCATTTAGGAGCCAGTCGAAGTTCCGGCCGACCTCGCCCTTGAATGTCAAGCACGAAGAGAAGTGTGGGTGGCATGCTGCGCGCCGAATTGATTCGTCCCCTCCATGAACTCCTGCGGGAACAGAGCGCTCGATTCGGCGACAAGGTCGCCTTCAGGGACGCCCACCGGGCCGTCGGCTACGCCGAGCTGGAGGCGCGCACCCGTCGGCTGGCCGGACACCTCGCACAGGCGAGGCTGCGGCCCGGCGACCGGATGGCGATGCTGCTGGGCAACCGCGTGGAGATGGTGGAGAGCTACTTCGCCGTGGTCCGCGCATGCGGCGTCGGCGTGCCGATCAACCCCCGGGTGTCCGCCGCCGAGTTGGAGCACATCCTCGCCGACAGCGGCGCCACCGTGATCGTCACCGACCACGCCCATCTCGCCCAGCTCCCGCCGCTGCGCCACCCGCTGACCGTCCTCCTCGTCGGCGACGAGCCCACGCCGCCCGGCTGCCTTTCGTACGAGCGGTTCGCCACCACGGAACCAGCCGCCCCGGCCCCGGACGACCACGGCCTGGACGACATAGCGTGGATGCTCTACACCTCGGGCACCACCGGCAGGCCCAAGGGCGTGCTGACCACACAGCGCAACTGCCTCTGGTCGGTAGCCGCCTCGTACGTGCCCGCGCTCGGCCTGACCGACGCCGACCGCGTGCTGTGGCCGCTTCCGCTGTTCCACAGCCTCGCGCACATCGCCTGTGTGCTCGCGGTGACCGCCGTCGGCGCGACCGCCCGCATCACCGACGGCCTGTCCGTGGCGGACGTGCTGGACGTGTGGCGGGCAGAGGAATCCACCGTCATCGCCGGTGTGCCGACGCTGTACCACTACCTCGCGCGCGCCGCCAGGACCCCGGGATTCACCGCGCCGCCGGTCCGGGTCGGCCTGGTCGGCGGCGCGGTGACCACGGCTGCGCTGCGCCGGTCGTTCGAGGACGCCTTCGGCACCGCGCTGATCGACGCCTACGGCAGCACCGAGACCGCCGGCTCGATCGCCATCAACTGGCCGACCGGGGCCCGCGCGGAGGGCTCGTGCGGGCTGCCCGTGCCGGGGCTGGCGGTGCGCCTGGTGGACCACACGTCAGGGCAGGACGTGGCCGACGGCGCGGAGGGCGAGGTCTGGGTCCGCGGGCCGAACGTGATGGTGGGGTACCACAACCAGCCCGCTGCCACCGCGCAGGCGTTGGCCGGAGGCTGGTACCACACCGGCGATCTGGCCCGCCGCGACCAGGCCGGCTACCTCACCATCACCGGCCGGATCAAGGAGTTGATCATCCGGGCCGGGGAGAACATCCACCCGGGCGAGGTGGAGGAGGTGATACGGCGGGCGCCGGGCGTGGCGGACGTCGCCGTCGCCGGAAAGCCGCACGACGTGTTCGGCGAGGTGCCGGTGGCGTTCGTGGTGCCCGGTCCGAACGGCTTCGACCCGGCGCGGGTGCTGTCGCTGTGCCGGGAGCAGTTGGCCTACTTCAAGGTGCCCGAGGAGCTCTACGAGATCCAGCAGCTCCCGCGCACCGCGTCCGGCAAGGTCACCCGGCGCAAGCTGCTGGACGGCCCGGCCCGGCTGCGCGCGGTGGGCAGCATCCACCACGAGGCCGTGTTCCGGCTGGACTGGGTCCCGCTGCCGTCCGGAGGCACGCCCACGCTCGGCCGCTGGTCGGTGCGGGGCTACGCACCGGACAGCCTGGTCGCCGGACTGCGTGGCGCCGGCGCCGAGGTGTCGACGGACGCCGTGCCGGACGCCGACCCGGATGTCGTGGTCCTGGTCTCCGCCGACCAGGCACCGGCCGCAGAGCAGGTGGCGTGGCTGCGCGCTGCGCTGGCCGACGACCGCCTGGGCGCCGCCACCGTGCTGGTGCTGACCAGCGGCGCCGTCGCCACGGGCGCGGGCGAGGCCGTCGGGAACCTGGACCAGGCGGCGCTGTGGGGCGCGCTCCGGTCGGCGCAGGCCGCCGGCGGCCGCCGGATCGTGATGGTGGACCTCGACGACTACGAGGACGCGGCGGCGGTGGCGAGGCTGCCGTTCGTCGTCGGCTGCGGGGAAGGCCAGGCGGCCGTACGCCCGGACGTCGTGCTGGTGCCGCGGCTGCACCGGCTGCCGGTGGACAACGAGGCCGGTGCGGACGGTCCGGGCAAGCCGACCGGCGCCGCGATCATCACCGGTGCGCACACCGAACGCGGCGCGGCCGCCGCGCACCACCTCGTCACCACACGCGGTGCCCGCCGGCTGCTGCTGATCGTGCCGCCGGGGACAGCCGAACTCGCCGCGGAGTTGCGCACCCGACTGGTCGAGGCCGGCGCCGCGGTGGACGTGGTCGAGTGCGACCTGGCCAACCGGCCACAGCTCCGACGGGCCGTGGCCAAGGCCGGCGTCTCGGTGAGCGTGGTGCTGCACGCATGGGATCCCCGGGACAGCACCTCGGTCGAACAGGCCGTCGCGGAGGTGCGGGCCCTCGGCGACCTGGTGGCCCAGCCGGGCCTCGGGGCCTTCGTGTTGTTCTCCGCCGCGGGTGGCGTGCTGGGGTCTCCGGAGTCCTGGGAGACGGCCGCGGTCGCCGCCTACTTCGACGCCTACGCGCAGCGGCTCGGCTTTCGAGGCGTGGCGACGTCGTCCCTGGCCTGGGGGGCGTGCGAGCGCGGGCACGGCGACGCGACGGCCGCGCTCGACGTACGCCGGAGCCTGGGCGTGCTCGACATCGCCCTGGGGCTGAACCGGCCGCACCTGCTCGCGGCCGAGCTGGACACCGCCTCCTACACCGGGGACCAGGTGCCGGACGTGCTGAGGGACCTGGTGGACAGGCCTGGAGCGGCCGCTGACACGCCCGAGCCGACGGAACTGCGGGACCGGCTGGCCGGCCTCGCCACGGCCGACCAGGCCCGCATGCTGCTGGAACTGGTGCGGGAGCAGACGGCCGCCCTGCTCGGGCTGGACGGGCCGCGGGCGGTGGCCGTGTCGAAGGCCTTCACCCAGCTGGGCCTGACCTCGCTCAGCGCGGTGGCGCTGCGCAACCGGCTGGGCGACGCCACCGGTCTGCGGCTCCCGGTGGCCGTCGCCTTCGACCACCCGACTCCGGCCGCGCTGGCAGAGTCGCTGCACCGGGAACTGTTCGGCGAGCCGGAGAGCACGGCTGAGGCACCGCTCCGGCCGGCCGGAGCGGACGAGCCGATCGCGATCGTGGGCATGGCGTGCCGGTTGCCCGGCGGCGTCGAGTCACCGGAGCACCTGTGGGAGCTGGTGCTCGCCGGTGGTGACGCGGTCGGCGAGTTCCCCACGGACCGAGGCTGGGACCTGGGCCGGCTGTTCCACCCGGACCCGGATCACCCCGGCACGAGCTACAGCAGGCACGGCGGATTCCTGGGCGGCGCCGGCGAGTTCGACGCGGAGTTCTTCGGGATCTCGCCGCGTGAGGCGTTGGCGATGGATCCGCAGCAGCGGCTGATGCTGGAGGTCTCCTGGGAAGCACTGGAACGGGCCGGTCTCGACCCGACCTCGCTACGGGGCCGACCGATCGGCGTGTTCACCGGCGCGATGCACCAGAACTACGGCGTCGGCGCGGCCACCGACGGCGTCGAGGGCTACCTGCCGACAGGGCTGTCGGAGAGCGTGTTGTCCGGTCGCGTGTCGTACGTGCTCGGCCTGGAGGGGCCGGCGCTGACGGTCGACACCGCATGCTCGTCCTCCCTGGTGGCACTGCACCTGGCGGCGCAGTCGTTGGGCAACGGCGAGTGCTCGATGGCGCTGGCCGGCGGTGTCACGGTGATGGCGACGCCCGACTCGTTCGTCGGTTTCTCCCGGCAGCGTGGCATGTCCCGGGACGGCCGGTGCAAGTCGTTCTCGGCGTCGGCGGACGGAACGGGGTGGTCCGAGGGCGTCGGCGTGCTGGTGGTGGAACGGCTGTCCGACGCCGAGCGGCTCGGCCACCAGGTGCTGGCGGTGGTGCGGGGATCAGCCGTCAACCAGGACGGTGCCTCCAACGGCCTGAGCGCTCCGAGCGGTCCGTCGCAGCAGCGGGTGATCCGCCAGGCGCTGGCGAACGCCCGGCTGTCCGCTTCCGACGTCGACGTGGTGGAGGCGCACGGTACCGGCACGGTGCTGGGCGATCCCATCGAGGCGCAGGCGATTCTGGCGACGTACGGTCAGGGCCGGGAACGGCCGTTGTGGCTGGGGTCACTGAAGTCGAACATCGGTCATACACAGGCGGCGGCCGGAGTGGCCGGCGTGATCAAGACGGTGATGGCCCTGCGCCACGGGATTCTGCCGCGGACCCTGCATGTGGACGAGCCGACGCGGCAGGTGGACTGGTCGGTGGGAGCGGTCGAGCTGCTGACCGCGCAACGGGAGTGGCCGGAGCTGGACCGGCTGCGGCGGGCGGGTGTGTCGGCGTTCGGGGTGAGCGGCACCAACGCGCACGTGATCCTGGAACAGGCGGAGCCGACGCCGACGATCGAGGTGCCGGCACAGGGCACGGTGCCGCTGCTGCTGTCGGCCAAGGGGCGGGCTGCCCTCGCCGCCCAGGCCCGGCGGCTGCGGGACTTCCTCGCCGCGGAGCCGGATCGATCCCTGGCCGGTGTCGGCTGGTCGCTGGCGGCCAGCCGCGCGGCGCTGTCCGACCGTGCCGTGGTCGTCGCCGCCGACCACGGTGAGGCGCTGGCCGGGCTGGACGCCCTGGCAGCGGGGGAGCCGGCGGCCGGCGTGGTGACCGGGGCCGTGGTCGAGCGAGCCGGCCGCACGGTGTTCGTGTTCCCCGGCCAGGGCGCCCAGTGGACCGGTATGGGCACCGAATTGCTGGCCGAATCGCCGGTGTTCGAGGCGAAGCTGCGCGAGTGCGCGGCCGTGCTCGACGAGCTGACCGGCTGGTCGCTGCTGGACGTCCTGACCGGGGCGGCCGACGCGCCTTCGCTGGAACGCGTGGACGTGGTCCAGCCGGCCTCGTTCGCGGTGATGGTGGCGCTCGCGGCGCTCTGGGAGTCCGTGGGAATCGTGCCGGACGCGGTGCTGGGGCATTCGCAGGGCGAGATCGCCGCCGCGTGTGTGGCGGGGGCGTTGTCCCTGCGGGATGCCGCGACGGTGGTCGTCGGGCGCAGCCGTGCGATCGCCGCCGGGCTGTCCGGGCTCGGCGGCATGGTCTCCGTCGCGCTGCCCCTCGACGAGGTGACGACGCTGATCGAACAGTGGCGCGGCGCGGTGCAGCCGGCCGCGGTGAACGGGCCGGCCGCCGTGGTGGTGGCCGGAGACGCCGCCGCGCTGGACGAACTGCTGGCGGTCTGCGAGCGGCAGGACGTGCGGGCGCGCCGGATCCCGGTCGACTACGCCTCGCACACCACACACGTCGAGCGCATCGAGCGGGATGTGCTGGCCGCGCTGGACACGATCACCCCGCGCGCCGCGACCGTGCCGTTCTACTCGACGGTGACAGGCGAATGGCTGGACACCGGCGTGCTGGACGCACGGTACTGGTACCAAAACCTCCGGCACCCGGTCGGTTTCGCCCCGGCCGTCCGGGCGCTGGCCGACCAGGGGTATGACGTCTTCGTCGAGGTCAGCTCGCACCCGGTGCTGGCCACGAGCGTGCAGGACCTGCTCGACGGAGACGAGCATCCGGTGACGGTCGCCGGCACGCTGCGCCGTGACGACGGTGGCCTGCGCCGGTTCCTCACCTCGCTGGCCGAACTCCACGTGCGAGGCGTCCCCACCGACCTGCGCGCCGCGTTCGGCAGCAGCCCGCGGCCGGGCGAGCTGCCGACGTACGCGTTCCAGCACGAGCACTTCTGGCTGGCCCCGGCAGGCGACGACTCCGTCGTGGTCCTGCCGGACGGGGTCGTGCTCACCTCGACCCTGCCACCGTCGGCCGGTCCGGCACGGTTGCTCGATCTGGTCGTGCGGGCCGGGGACGAGGTCGGTGGCCGGCTGGTCGAGCAGTTGACGGTGGAGCACGCGCTGGATCCGGCGGGCGCGGAGCTCCGGGTGGTCGTCGGCGCCGCCGACGAGCGGGACCGGCGGCCGGTCACCGTGCACGGCCGACGAGCCCCCGAGGACGGATGGATTCGGCACGCCACCGGCACGCTCGCGACCGGCGTGGGTTCGGTGCCGCCCCCGGCCGGTGAGGTGCTGGGCGAGGTGGACGTCGACTCCGCGCTGTTCGCCGCCGCCCTGGAACGTGTCGGCCCGGTCGTGGAGTTCCGGGGCGTGCAGGTGGTCGCCACGGGCGCGACCCGGGTGCGGGTGCACCGTGCCGGTGACGCGCTGTGGCTGACGGACACCGGTGACGAGGTCGTCGCGTACGTCGAGGCGGTCCGGCTGGGCGAGCCGGAGGGTGGCGTGGACCTGCGCGACGCGCTGTTCGAGGTGGTGTGGCAGCCCATAGCCGACGCCGCCGAGCCACCGGCGGCGTTCGAGACCGTCGACCTGACCACCGGTTCCGTCGATATCAGGGACGCCGTGAACCGGGCGTTGGCGGCGGTGCAGGCAAGGCTGGCCGAGTCGGCGCAGGGCCCGCTTGTCATCGTGACGTCACCGGTCACCGACGCTGCGAGCGCCGCGGTCTGGGGGTTGGTCCGGTCGGCGCAGTCGGAGCACCCGGACCGGTTCGTGCTGGTCGCCGTCGATGCGCCGGCCGGGCCTGACCTGCCGGCCCGCGCCGTGGCCACCGGTGAACCGCAGCTCGCCCTCACGGCCGGGCAGCTCACCGTGCCGAGGCTGGCCCGCACACCGACCAGGGCCCCGGACATACGACCGCTGGCCGGCACCGTTCTGGTCACCGGCGGCACCGGAACGCTGGGACGCCTGGTGGCCCGGCACCTGGTCGACAAGTACGGCGTCCAGAACCTGCTGCTGGTCAGCCGCAGCGGCCCGGACGCCCCAGGGGCCGCCGAGTTCGCGGCCGGACTGGACGCGTCGGTGCGCACGGTGGCGTGCGACGTGGCGGACCGAGAGGCAACCGCACGGCTACTGGCCACGGTCGAGCCGCCGCTGAGCGCGGTCGTGCACGCGGCCGGCGTCCTGGACGACGGTGTGATCACGGCGCTGACCCCGGACCGGATCGACGCCGTCATGCGGGCGAAGGCCGACGCGGCGACCGTCCTGCACGACCTGACCGCCGGTATGGGCCTGGACGCGTTCGTGCTGTTCACCTCGGCCGCGTCGGTCTTCGGCAACCCCGGCCAGGGCAACTACGCCGCCGCGAACGCCGCCCTGGACGCACTGGCGGCCGGGTGGCGGGCCACCTCCATCGCCTGGGGGCTCTGGGCGCCCCGGTCCGAGATGACCGCGCAGCTCACCGACACCGACCTCGACCGGACCCGCCGCAGCGGCATGGCCGCCCTCTCCGAGGAACTGGGGTTGGCGCTGTTCGACGCCGCCCTGGCCGGGCGCGCGCCGACGGTCGTGGCCACGAAGCTCGATCTCGTCCAGCCGCGCGACGAGGTTCCGCCGCTGCTGCGGGGGCTCGTCGCGGCCCGCCGCCGCTCGGTGCGACCTGCCACGGACGCGGCGCTCGACGAGGAGGCGTTGCTGAGCCTGATCGGCCGGCATGCCGCGCAGGTGCTGGGCCACGCCGACAGCGACCTCATCGTGGCGCAGCGGCCGTTCAAGGAAGCCGGCTTCGACTCGCTGACCGCCGTGGAGCTGCGCAACCGGCTCAGCGCCGCGACCGGCCTGCGCCTGCCGACGACGCTGGTCTACGACCACCCGGACCCGCTTCGGCTGGCCCGGCACCTCCACGCGCAGCTGACCGGTACGGCGAAGGAGCAGTCCACCGCGGTCACCGCTCCGGCCGACGAGCCGATCGCGATCGTCGGCATGGCCTGCCGGTTCCCCGGTGGCGTGGCCGGCCCCGACGACCTGTGGCGGTTCGTGCGGGACGGACGGGACGCCGTCGGCTCGTTCCCGGACGACCGGGGCTGGGACCTGGCCACCCTGATCGACCCTGATCCGGACCACGAGGGCACCAGCTACACCGACAAGGGCGCGTTCCTGGCCGACATCGCCGGGTTCGACGCGGACTTCTTCGGGATCTCGCCCCGCGAGGCGTTGGCGATGGATCCGCAGCAGCGGTTGATGCTGGAGGTCTCCTGGGAGGCGTTCGAGCACGCCGGTATCGATCCGACCGCGGTACGGGGCGCCCCGGTCGGCGTGTTCACCGGCCTGAACGTCCAGGACTACGCGCTGCGCCTGCACCTCGCGCCGGAACTGGTGGAGGGACACCGGATCACCGGTGCGTCGACCGCGGTGCTGTCCGGCCGGGTGGCCTACGAGTTCGGTCTCGAGGGCCCGGCGCTGACGGTGGACACGGCGTGTTCGTCGTCGCTTGTGGCCTTGCATCTGGCAGCGCAGGCGCTGCGCAACGGCGAATGCTCGATGGCGCTGGCCGGTGGTGTGACGGTGCTGACGAGCTCCGATCCTTTCGTGGAGTTCTCTCGCCAGCGCGGGCTCGCCCCGGACGGCCGCTGCAAGTCGTTCTCCTCGACGGCGGACGGCACCGGGTGGTCCGAGGGGGCCGGCGTGCTGCTGGTGGAGCGGCTGTCCGATGCGGAACGGCTGGGGCACCGGGTGCTGGCGGTGGTTCGCGGTTCGGCGATGAACCAGGACGGCGCCTCCAACGGCCTGACCGCGCCGAGCGGCCCGGCGCAGCAACGGGTCATTCGCCAGGCGCTGGCGAACGCCCGGCTGTCCGCTTCGGACGTCGACGCCGTCGAGGCGCACGGGACCGGCACGGTGCTGGGCGATCCGATCGAGGCCCAGGCCCTGATCGCCACCTACGGCCAGGGCCGACAGGCGGACCGCCCGCTGTGGTTGGGATCGGTGAAATCCAACATCGGGCATGCGCAGGCGGCCGCCGGTGTCGCCGGTGTCATCAAGACGGTGATGGCCCTGCGGCACGGCGTACTTCCGCAGACCCTGCACGTCGGCGAGCCGACCCCGGAAGTGGATTGGCCGGCCGGGTCGGTGGAACTGCTGACCGCGCGGAGAGACTGGCCGGAGGTGGGTCGTCCGCGGCGCGCGGCGGTGTCGGCGTTCGGGGTGAGCGGGACCAACGCGCACGTGATCCTGGAACAGGGCGCCGACGCCGAAGCCGTGGCGCCGGCCACGGCGGAGACGGCGATCGTGCCGTGGGTGCTGTCGGCCCGGTCGGAAGCGGGGCTCCGTGGCCAGGCCGAGCGCCTGGCGGTGTACGCGGCCGAACGCCCGGACCTCGATCCCGTCGCCGTGGCCCGGTCCTTGCTGGACACCCGGGCCGCGCTCCGGCACCGGGCCGTCGCTGTCGGCGCCGACCGGGACCAGTTGCTGCGGTCGCTGGACCGTGTCGTTCGTGGCGTTCCCGTGCCGGGCAAACTCACGGTGCTCTTCACCGGTCAGGGCAGTCAGCGGGTGGGCATGGGCCGTGGGCTGTATGAGCGGTATCCGGTGTTCCGCAAGGCCTTCGACGACGTGTGCGCGGAGTTGGACCGGCATATGGACGGCCCCTCGGTCCGGGACGTCGTGTTCGGAGAGCAGGACCTGCTGGACCGGACGGTGTTCGCGCAGGCGGGTCTGTTCGCACTGGAAACGGCGCTGTTCCGGCTGGTCGAGTCCTGGGGCGTGCGGCCGGACTTCGTTGCCGGGCATTCGGTCGGGGAGGTGACGGCGGCCCATGCGGCCGGTGTGCTGACCTTGCCGGACGCGGCGGTGCTGGTGGCTGCCCGGGGCCGCCTCATGGACGCCCTGCCGACAGGCGGTGCGATGGTAGCGGTGGCGGCCGCTGAGCATGAGGTTTCTCCGCTGCTGGTGCCAGGGGTGGAGATCGCGGCGGTGAACGGGCCGTCGGCAGTGGTGATCTCCGGTGACGAGGCCCAGGTGGCGGCCGTCACGGCGGCGCTGGCGGCGCAGGGCCGCCGGACCAAGCGCCTGACGGTCTCCCATGCCTTCCACTCGGCCCGGATGGAGCCGATGCTGGCGGAGTTCCGGACGGTGGCGGCCGGTCTCACCTTCCACGAGCCGGAGATCCCGGTGGTGTCCAACGTGACCGGCAAGCTCGCCGGACCGGACCGGTTCACCGCGGACTACTGGGCCGAGCACGTCAGGGCGGCGGTGCGCTTCCACGACGGCGTCACGGCGCTGCGGGAGGCCGGCGTGGCCACCTTCCTCGAACTGGGACCCGGCGGCGTGCTGACCGCCATGGCGCAGGAGGCCGGCGGCGACCCGGCGGCGTTCGTCCCGGCCCTGCAGCGCACCGAGGACGAGGCGTTCGACCTCGTCACCGCACTGGCTCACCTGCACGTCCGCGGCGTGGACATCGACTGGCCGGCCTTCTTCGGCGGCGGCCCCGCGCACCACCTCGACCTGCCGACCTACGCGTTCCAGCACCGCAGGTACTGGATCGACCTGCCGGGCGACGTGGTGCCCAGGCGTGCCGAAGCGGTGACCTCGGCGCCGGAGACGGCCGAACGGGGCAGGCAGCGGCGCACGGGCCTGGAGCTGGTGCTCGCCTGCACCGCCGAGGTGCTGGGACACCACGACAGCCGGGACATCGACCTGGACCGCTCTTTCCAGGACCTGGGGTTCGACTCGCTGAACGCGGTGCGGCTGCGGAACCGGCTGCAGGAGGAGACGGGCCGTTCCTTCCCCACCACGTTGGTGTTCGACCATGCGACGCCGGTCGCGCTCGCCGCGTTCCTGGCCGGCGACGACATCGTCGAGACGGCGTCGGCCGGCGCGGTCGATGAGCCGATCGCCATCGTGGGCATGGCCTGTCGGCTGCCGGGCGGTGTCGAGTCGCCCGAACAGCTGTGGCAGCTGCTGTGCGACGGCCGGGACGGAATCGGTGACTTCCCGACGGACCGCGGCTGGCACCTGGAGAACCTGTTCCACCCCGATCCGGACCACCCCGGCACGAGCTACACCCGAGCCGGCGGCTTCCTGCACGGCGCCGCAGGGTTCGACGCGGACTTCTTCGGGATCTCGCCCCGCGAGGCGTTGGCCATGGATCCGCAGCAGCGGTTGATGCTGGAGATCGCGTGGGAGGCGTTCGAGCACGCCGGTGTGGATCCGATGTCCGTGCGGGGCAGCGATGTCGGCGTGTTCGCCGGTGTGGTCAACCACGAATACGGTGTGCGCGCCGGCCACGTCCCCGCCGAGGCCGAGGGCTACCTGATGACCGGCGGCGCCGGCAGCGTCCTGTCCGGCCGGATCTCGTACGTACTGGGCCTGGAAGGGCCGGCCGTCACCGTCGACACGGCGTGCTCCTCCTCGCTGGTGGCCTTGCATCTGGCGGCGCAGGCGCTGCGCAACGGCGAGTGCTCGATGGCGCTGGCCGGCGGCGTGACGGTGATGTCGAGTTCGGATGCCTTCGTGGAGTTCTCTCGCCAGCGCGGGCTGTCCCCGGACGGCCGCTGCAAGTCGTTCTCCTCGACGGCGGACGGCACCGGGTGGTCCGAGGGCGCGGGAGTGCTGCTGGTGGAGCGGCTCTCGGACGCCGAACGGCTCGGACACCGGATCCTGGCCGTCGTCCGCGGTTCGGCCGTGAACCAGGACGGCACCTCCAACGGCCTGACCGCGCCGAGCGGTCCGGCCCAGCAGCGGGTGATCCGTCGCGCCCTGGCCGGGGCCGGACTGGAACCGGCCGACGTCGACGCCGTCGAGGCGCACGGGACCGGCACGGTGCTGGGCGATCCGATCGAGGCGCAGGCGCTGATCGCCGCCTACGGCCAGGATCGCGAACAGCCACTGCTGCTGGGGTCCTTGAAGTCGAACATCGGTCACGCGCAGGCGGCGGCCGGTGTGGCAGGCGTGATCAAGACGGTGCTGGCGCTGCGGTACGGGGTTCTGCCGCGGACTCTCCATGTGGACGAGCCGACGGCGCAGGTGGACTGGTCGGTCGGCTCGGTGGAACTGCTCACCGCGCAACGGGAGTGGCCGGACCTGGATCGGCCGCGGCGGGCGGGTGTGTCGGCGTTCGGCGTGAGCGGCACCAATGCGCACGTGATCCTGGAACAGGCGGCACCGACACCGGCGGCGCCCGAACCGGCGGCGCCCGAACCGGCGGCGACCGGGCCGGTGACGGTCGTGGTGTCGGCCAAGTCTTCCGTGGCGCTGGCGGCCCAGGCGCAACGGCTGCTGGCCCTGGACGCCGAACCGGCGGCCCTGGCGAGGGCGCTGACGGCGTCGCGGGCGATGCTGCCGGAGCGGGCGGTCGTGCTGGCCGGGGACCGGGCGGGGTTGCACGAGAAGTTGGCGGCGCTGACCCGCGGCGAGACATCGGCGGACATCGTGCGCGGCTCCGTCACGCGAGGGCGGACCGCGGTGCTGTTCACCGGTCAGGGCAGCCAGCGCCTGGGCATGGGCCGCGAACTGTATGAGCGGTATCCGGTGTTCCGTAAGGCATTCGACGACGCCTGTGTCGAGTTGGACCGGCATCTGAAGGGGCCGTCGGTTCGCGATGTCGTCTTCGACGACAAGGAATTGCTGGACCGGACCGTGTTCGCGCAGTCGGGTCTGTTCGCACTGGAGACGGCATTGTTCCGGCTGGTCGAGTCCTGGGGTGTGCGGCCGGATTTCGTTGCCGGGCACTCCCTTGGCGAGCTGACGGCGGCACATGTCGCCGGCGTGCTGTCCTTGGCGGACGCCGCGGTGCTGGTGGCGGCGCGCGGTCGATTGATGGACACGCTGCCGTCCGGCGGTGCGATGGTGGCGGTGGCGGCCGCTGAGCACGAGGTGTTGTCGCTCTTGGTGCCGGGGGTGGAGATCGCGGCGGTGAACGGGCCGTCGGCGGTGGTGGTCTCCGGCGACGAGGCCAAGGTCGAGGAAGTCGCCGCGCAGTCGGCGGCTGCCGGCCACAAGACCAAGCGGCTCACGGTGTCGCACGCGTTCCACTCGGCCCTGATGGAGCCGGTGCTGGCGGAGTTCCGGTCGGTGGCGGCCGGTCTCACGTTCCACGAGCCGGAGATCCCGGTGGTGTCCAACGTGACCGGCAAGCTGGCGCAGCCGGGTCAGTTCACCGCGGACTACTGGGCCGAGCACGTGCGGGCCGCGGTGCGGTTCGCGGACGGCATCCGGACGCTGCTGGACGAACGCGTCGACACGTTCCTCGAACTGGGGCCGGACGCGGTGCTGTCGGCGGCCGGACCGGACTGCCTGACCGGACAGCCGGACGACGATGTCGTGTTCGTGCCGGCGCAGCGTCGCACCACCGACGGCGTGCGCACCCTGCTCACGGCCATCGCCACGCTGCTCGTGCGAGGACGCCGGATCGACTTCGCGGCCCTGCTCGCCGGTTCCACCCGCCCGGCGGACCTGCTCGAACTGCCGACCTACGCCTTCCAGCGCGACCGGTACTGGCTCGAGGCCGCCGCACCGTCGGTACAGCGGACCGACGGTGTCGAGGGGCGGTTCTGGGCGGCGGTGGAGGCGGAAGACCTCGCCATGGTGAGGGAGACCCTCGGTGTCCACGCCGCCCCGGACCTGGGGCCGGTCATCGGTGTGCTGGCCGACTGGCGGCGCCGGCGCGCCGAACGGTCCGCGGTGGACGATCTGTGCTACCGGGTGAGCTGGAAACCTCACCGCGGCAACGGTCCGGCCGCACCGGACGGGACCTGGCTCGTGGTCAGGACGGCGCAGGTGGAGGACCCGACGCCGCTGCTGTCCCGGCAGGGGCTGCGCGCCGTCACCGTGACGGTCGAACCCGGGGCCGGGCCGCTGACCGAGCAACTCGGCGCCGCGCTGGCCGACGACGCCGTGACGGGTGTGCTCAGCCTGCTGGCCCTGGACGACCGCCGGCGACCGGGATCGCCCCTGCTGACCGCCGGCGCGGCGGCGACACTGGAACTGATTCAGGCCCTGGTGGAGCTCGGGGCCCGGCAACAACTCTGCTGCGTCACCAGCGGCGCGGTGAGCGTCGGCCCGAACGATCCCGCGCCCACCGTCGAGCAGGCGCTGGTCTGGGGCCTCGGCTACGCCACCGCCCTGGAGCACCCCGATCGCTGGGGTGGTCTGATCGACCTGCCGGCCCGGCTGGACGACCGGTCGGCACGGGCCCTGGTCGCCGCGCTCACCGGCCTGGCCGACGAGGACCAGGTGGCCGTCCGGACGAACGGCCTGTACGTACGACGGGTGGTGCCGGCCTCGGCCGGCACCACCGCGGCCCCGCACATCCACGGCACCGTGCTGGTCACCGGCGGCACCGAAGGCCTGGGACGGCACGTGGCCCGGTGGCTGGCCGACTCGGGCGCCGAACACCTCGTGCTGACGCTGGATGCCGACCCGGCCACGCCGGAGGTCGCAGCCCTGAAGGGCGAACTGGCCGAACGCGGCGCGAAGGTGACGCTGGCGACCGTGGACCTGACCGACCGGGACGCGGTCCGGAGCCTGGTCGACGAGGGGCTGACCGGGGTGGTGCACA
The DNA here is from genome assembly GCF_014645815.1 of Streptomyces fuscichromogenes. Classification (GTDB taxonomy): domain Bacteria; phylum Actinomycetota; class Actinomycetes; order Streptomycetales; family Streptomycetaceae; genus Streptomyces; species Streptomyces fuscichromogenes. The sequence continues at coordinate 72,388 of NZ_BMML01000029.1, forward strand.
CCGCCGACCTGGTCCGCACCGGCCCGGTCACCGACATCACGGCGGCCGAACTCGACGCCGTCCTGGCCGCCAAGGCCGAAGGGCTCGCCGTCCTCGACGACGTGCTCGGCGACCGGCCGCTGGAGCTGTTCGTGGCGTTCTCCTCCGTGGCCGGCATCTGGGGCGGTGGCGGTCAGGGCACACCCGGCGCGAGCAACGCCGTCGTCGACGCGATCATGCAGCGCCGGCGGGCGCGAGGGCTGCCGGCGACATCGGTGGCCTGGGGTCTGATCGACGGGTTCGGCGTGGCCGCCGACAGTGTCGCCCAGGAGCAGCTGCGCCGTCGCGGCGTGCTGTCGATCGGTCCGGAGGCTGCGGTCGCCGCGCTGGCCCATGTGACCGGCGGTGACCCGGTGCTGGCGATGGCACGGATCGACTGGCCGACGTTCGCCCCCGCGTTCACCTCACAGCGGCCGAGCCCACTGATCGGCGACGTGCCCGGCGTGCGGGCGGCGATCGAGGCCGCCCGGCCGGAACCGGACGAGGCCGCCGCCCGGCGCCTCGCCGACCTGCCCGAGGCGGAACGGGACCGGGCGCTGGCCAGACTGGTGCGCGAGAGCACCGCGACGGCACTCGGGCACCAGGGCGCGGACGCGATCAGCCCACGCCGGGCCTTCCAGGAGATGGGGTTCGACTCGCTGGCCGCAGTGAGCCTGCGCAACTCCCTCGGTGCCGCGCTGGGCATCAGCCTGCCGGCGACCCTCCTCTTCGACCACCCGACGCCGGCCGCGCTGGTCGAGCACCTGCGCACCGAGCTGGCCGGGCCGCCGGAGGCCGAGGTCGACGAGACCGAGCTGCGGCGGGCGCTGGCCACCGTGCCGGCGAGCCGGCTGCGGGAGGCCGGCGTGCTGGACATCCTGCTGGACCTCGCCCGCACCGACGGCGCACCGGCGGTCGCGGTGCCGGTGGCGGACGAGATCGAGCGGATCGACGGAATGGACGTCTCGGACCTGCTGCAACGAGCGCTGGAGGGCACGCAGCCATGAGCACCACCGAGAACGCACAGCTCATTGACGCCCTGCGGGCCTCGCTGAAGGACAACGCGCGGCTCAGGCACCGGTACGACAGCGTGCTGGCCGCCGCGGCCGAGCCCATTGCCATCGTGGGCATGGCCTGCCGGCTGCCGGGCGGTGTCGAGTCGCCGGAAGACCTGTGGCGGCTGGTGTCGAGCGACGGCGACGGCATCACCGGCTTCCCTGACAACCGGGGCTGGGACCTGGACAACCTGTTCCACCCCGACCCCGACCATCCCGGCACCAGCTACGCGAGCGAGGGCGGCTTCCTGCACGAGGCCGGGGAGTTCGACCCGGGATTCTTCGGGATCTCACCGCGTGAGGCGTTGGCCATGGACCCGCAGCAGCGGCTGATGCTGGAGATCTCGTGGGAGGTCTTCGAGCGGGCCGGTGTCGACCCGACGGCGTTGCGCGGCAAGGACGTCGGGGTCTTCTCCGGCATCGCGTTCCACGACTACGGCGCAGACCTCTCGGCGGTGCCGGAAGGGCTGGAAGGGTTCGTGCTCACCGGCGGGGCCGGCAGTGTGCTGTCCGGCCGCGTCTCCTACCTCTTCGGCTTCGAGGGGCCGGCGGTCACCCTGGACACCGCCTGCTCGTCGTCGCTGGTGACGCTGCACCTGGCCGTGCAGGCGCTGCGCAACGGCGAGTGCTCGATGGCGCTGGCCGGCGGCGTCACGGTGATGGCCGCTTCCGACGCGTTCGTGGGCTTCTCCCGGCAGCGCGGGCTCGCCCCGGACGGCCGGTGCAAGGCGTTCGCCGCGGCGGCGGACGGCACCGGGTTCGCCGAGGGTGCCTGCGTGCTGCTGGTGGAACGGCTCTCCGACGCCCGACGGTCGGGGCACAACGTCCTCGCGGTGGTGCGCGGCTCGGCGGTGAACCAGGACGGCGCCTCCAACGGTCTGACCGCGCCCAACGGCCCGTCCCAGCAACGGGTCATCCGGCGCGCCCTGGCCAACGCCGGCCTGACACCGTCCGAAGTGGACGCCGTCGAAGCCCACGGCACCGGCACCGCACTCGGTGACCCGATCGAGGCCCAGGCGATTCTGACCACCTACGGTCAGGACCGGGAACGGCCGCTGTGGCTGGGCTCCCTCAAGTCGAACATAGGCCACACCCAGGCGGCGGCCGGCGCGGCCGGCGTCATCAAGATGGTGCTGGCGATGCGCCACGGGGTTCTGCCCCGGACCCTGCACGTGGACGAGCCGACCCCGCAGGTGGATTGGACGGCCGGCGAGGTGGAGCTGCTGACCGGGCAGCAGCCGTGGCCGGCGACCGGCCGGCCGCGCCGGGCCGGCGTCTCCGGTTTCGGCATCAGCGGCACCAACGCTCACGTGATCATCGAACAGGCCCCTGAACCGGTCGCGCCGGAGCCGACCGGCACCCGGCCGATGTTCACCACCTCGCCGACCCCGCTGCTGGTGTCGGGCCGTGGCGAGAACGCGTTGCGGGCACAGGCACACCGCCTGCACAGCCACCTGGACTCCGCGTCGGACACCGGGCTCGGGGACGTCGCCTGGTCGCTGGCGACCACCCGCACCGCGCACGACCAGCGGGCGGTCGTACTGGCCGACGACCGGGACGAGGCACTGGCCGGGCTGACCGCGCTGGCCGAGGGCCTGCCCTCGCCGTCGGCCGTGCCGGGCAGCGCCGCCGACGGTGACCAGCGGGTGGTGTTCGTGTTCCCGGGGCAGGGCTCCCAGTGGCACGGCATGGCCGCCCGGCTCCTCGACGAGTCGCCGGTCTTCGCCGCCCGGATGGCCGAGTGCGACCGGGCCGTCGGTGAACTGGTCGACTGGTCGCTGCTCGACGTGGTGACCGACGCCGCCGGCGCCCCGTCGCTGGACCGGATCGAGATCCTGCAACCGGTGCTGTTCGCCGTCAACGTCTCGCTGGCCGCGATGTGGCAGGGGGCCGGCGTCGAGCCGGCGGCGGTCGTCGGACACAGTCAGGGCGAGGTCGCCGCCGCCTGCGTGGCCGGGGCGTTGAGCCTTGAGGACGCGGCGCGGGTCGTCGTGCTGCGCAGCGCGTTGTTCGCGGCGGAACTCGTCGGCAACGGCGCGGTCGTCTCGGTGGCCCTCGGGCCGGACGAGGTGGAGCGCCTGATCGCCGCCTGGGACGGGCGGTTGACGCTGGGCGGCCGCAACAGCCCGGCGGCCTCGACCGTCGTCGGTGACATGGCGGCCCTGACGGAGTTCGTCACGGAGTGCAGGGCCGCCGGGATCAGGGCGCAGGTCGTCGGCTCCACGGTGGCCTCGCACTGCGCACAGGTCGACCCGCTGCACGACCGCATCGTGGACATGCTGGCCGGCATCGCCCCGAAGCCGGCGCGCATCCCGTTCTACTCGACGGTCGACGCCGCTTCGATCGACACCGAGTCGCTGACCGGCGAGTACTGGTTCCGCAACGCCCGCTTCCCGGTGGAGTTCGACCGCACGGTCCGGGCCCTGCTCGCCGACGAGCACCAGTACTTCGTCGAGTGCAGCGCGCATCCGGTGCTCACGGTGGCGATGCAGGCCACGTTCGAGGACTTCGGCGCGGCGGCGGTCGCGGTCGGTTCGCTGCGCCGCGGCGAAGGAGGCGCCCGGCGGCTGCTGACCTCGTTCGCCGAGGGCTTCGTGCGCGGGATGCCGGTGGACTGGCCGACGGTGCTCGGCGGCGGGCAGCGCGTCGACCTGCCCACGTACGCCTTCCACCGTCAGCACTTCTGGCTGGAGTCGGCCGGCGGCGCGGTGGAGGCAGGCGGACTCGGGCTCACCGGCGCCGAGCACCCGTTGCTGGGTGCGGTGGCGGAGCTGCCGGAGTTCGGCGGTGTGGTGATGACATCGCGGCTGTCGCTGCGGGCGCAACCGTGGCTGGCGGATCACGCGGCGGCGGGGGCGGTGCTGTTGCCCGGTGCGGCGTTCGTGGAATGGATGGTGCGCGCCGGTGACGAGGTGGGCTGCGGCGTCATCGAGGAACTGGTGCTCGAAGCGCCGCTCACCCTGGGCGCCCGCGACGCGGTGCGGGTGCAGATCGCGGTAGGCGCACCGGACTCCGGCGGCCGGCGGCCGGTCACCGTGCACGCACGGGCCGAGGACGCCGGGCCCGACGCCGAATGGACCCGCCACGCCAGTGGCACGCTCACCGCGAAGGCTCCCGAACCGGCGGCCGAACTCCGGGACTGGCCCCCTGCCGGGGCGACTCCGGTCGACGGCGAGCGCGTGGCCGGTGCGTACGAGGAACTGGCGGCGCTCGGCTACGGCTACGGTCCGGCCTTCCGGGGCCTGAAAGCAGTGTGGACAGCCGGCGCCGACGTGTTCGCGGAGGTGGAACTGCCCGAGGCGGTCCGTGGTGACGCGGCGGCGTTCGGACTGCACCCCGCGCTGCTGGACGCCGCCATGCACGCGATCGCGTTCCGGGCCGATGCCGACGCCCGCCTGGCGCTGCCGTTCGCCTACCGGGACGTCGTCCTGCACGCGGCCGGGGCCGCCACGCTCCGGGTGCACATCACCCCCGCCGAAGCCGACGCGGTGGCCCTGCACCTCGCCGACGCCACCGGCGCGCCCGTGGCCACCATCGGCGCCGTGGTGTCACGGGCCGTCGAGTCGGCGGCGCCCGCCGTGAAGCCGGTGTCGGAGCGGATCTTCCAGGTCGTGTGGGAGCCCGTCGCCGCAGAGACGTCCAGGGCCATGGCCGACCCCGTGACAGTGGGCACCGCCGACGACATCCGGGAACTGGCCGAGACCGCCGACTTCGGGCTGCCGGAACTGCTGCTGCTCCACCTCCCGGACGACCGGCCCGACGACGACGTGACGGCGCTGACCACCCGCGTGCTGAGCCTGCTCCAGGCGTGGCTGGCGGAGCCGCTGCTCGACGACAGCCGCCTGCTGGTGCTCGGCCGCGGCGGTGTCGCGGTGCACCACGAGCGTGAGCTGACCAGCGTGGCCACGGCCGCCGCATACGGCCTGCTGCGCTCCGCTCAGGCGGAGAACCCCGGGCGGGTGGTGATCGTGGACAGCGACGGGGCGGCGGCGTCAGCCGCCGCGCTGGCAGCCGCTCTCGACGCCGACGAGCCACAGCTAGCCTTGCGGGACGGGCAGCTGTTCGTACGACGGCTGGTGCGGGCCGTGGGACGGGAACGGCTCGACATACCGGCGGGACCGGCCACGTGGCGGCTGCAGCCCGGCGGCGACGGCACGCTGGAGCACCTGGCGGCGGTCGAGGCCCCGGCCGCGACGGCCCGGCTGCGGCCCGGACAGGTGCGGGTCGAGGTGCGGGCGGCCGGCCTGAACTTCCTGGACGTGCTGGTGGCGCTGGGGGTCCGGAACGAGGCGGGCCTGGGCAACGAGGGCTCGGGCGTCGTGGTCGAGGTGGGGCCGGACGTCACCGGGCCGGCCGTCGGCGACCGGGTGATGGGGCTGTTCCCGGACGCCGTCGGGCCACTGGCCGTGGCCGACCACCGCACGGTGGTCCGGATGCCGAAGGAGTGGACCTTCGAGCAGGCGGCCTCGGTGCCGATGGCGTTCCTGACCGCCTACTACGCGCTGCGCGACCTCGGCGGCCTGGTCGCCGGGGAGTCGCTGCTGGTGCACGCCGCGGCCGGCGGCGTCGGCATGGCGGCCGTACAGCTGGCCCGGCACTGGGGCGTGGAGGTCTACGCGACGGCAAGTCCGGGCAAGTGGGCGACGGTGGCCGCGTGCGGCGTCGACCCGGCTCGGATCGCCAGCTCCCGCAGCCTGGACTTCGAGACCCGTATCCGCGACGCCAGCGGCGGCCGGGGCGTGGACGCGGTGCTGAACTCGCTGGCCGGCGACTTCGTGGACGCCTCGCTGCGGCTGCTCGGCTCCGGCGGCCGGCTGCTGGAGATGGGCAAGTCGGACCTGCGGGACCCGGCCACCGTCCCCGGCGTGAGCTACTCGGCGTTCTCGCTCTTCGAGGCGGGCAACGACCGCATCGGGGAGATGCTCGCCGAGCTGGTCGCACTGTTCGAGCAGCGGGTTCTCACGCCACTGCCGCTGACCGTATGGGACGCTCGGCTCGCCCCGGCGGCGTTCCGCCACATGAGCCAGGCCCGGCACGTCGGCAAGAACGTGTTCACGTTGCCACGGCAGCTCGATCCCGCCGGCACGATGCTGGTCACGGGCGGCACCGGATCGCTGGGGCGGCAGGTGGCCCGTCGGCTGGTCACGGAGCACGGGGTGCGCCACCTGGTGCTGGCCAGTCGGCGTGGCCCGGCGGCCGAGGGGATCGGGGAACTGAGCGCCGAGCTGGAGGAGCTCGGGGCCTCCGTGCGGGTGGTGGCCTGCGATGCCGCCGACCGCACGGCGCTCGCCGACCTGCTCTCGTCCCTGCCTGCCGATGCGCCGTTGACCGGTGTCGTGCACACCGCAGGCCTGCTGGACGACGGCGTGCTCACCGCACTCACCCCGGAGCGGCTGGCCGCCGTACTGCGGCCGAAGATCGACGCCGCGCGCAACCTGCACGACCTCACCCGTGACACCGACCTGGCCCGGTTCGTGCTGTTCTCCTCCGCGGCCGGCACCTTCGACGCGCCGGGCCAGGGCAACTACGCCGCCGCCAACGCGGCGCTGGACGCCCTGGCCCAGCAGCGGCACGCCGACGGCCGGCCGGCCACGTCGCTGGCCTGGGGCCTGTGGTCGCAGGTCACCGAGATGAGCGCCCACCTGGACGACGTGGACCAGAAGCGGATGGCGCGTGGCGGCATGACCGGCCTGACCGCGGCCGAGGGCCTCGAACTGCTCGACGCCGCGCTGGGCGAACCGGATGCCGTGCTGGTCCCGGCGGCCATGGACTTCGGGGCGCTGCGCGCGCAGGCGGCCACGGGTGCGCTGCCGGCCCTGCTCCGCACCCTGGTCCGGCCGGGGCGGCGGGCCGCCCAGAGCGCCGCCGCGGACGTGGACGAACTGGCAGCCCGGCTGGCCCGGTCCGGCCCGGCCGAACGGGAGCACATCGTGCTCGGCCTGGTCCGGCAGGAGGCCGCGGCCATCCTCGGCCACGCCTCGCCCGACCTGGTCGAACCGGACCGGCCGTTCCGGGACATCGGGTTCGACTCGCTGACCGCCGTGGAGCTGCGCAACCGGCTGACCGGACGGACCGGCGTGCGGGTACCGGCCACCGTGGTGTTCGACCACCCCACCCCGGCCGCGATCACCCGCCATCTGCTCGGCGAGCTGGGCGCCGGGGGCGACGGGACCGAGGCGCTGCTGGCAGACCTGGATCAGCTGGCGGCGGCGCTGGACACCGCGGGCGCGGAGGCGCACGCCCGGGTGCTCGACCGGATGCGGGCGATCGTGCGGCGCTGGGACTCGCCCGGTGCGCAACCGACCGACGGGGAGCCGGACTTCGACGTGGCGACAGCCAGCGACGACGAGATCTTCGACCTCATCGACCAGGAGTTCGGCACCGCATGAGCCGCGCCGATCGAGGAGAGGGACCGCCCATGGCAGACGACAAGCTCCGTGACTACCTGAAGCGGGTGGTGGCCGACGCCCGGCGGCTGCAGAAGCGGGTGCGGGACCTGGAGGCCGAACGCACCGAGCCGATCGCCATCGTCGGCATGGCATGCCGGCTGCCGGGCGGCGTCACATCGCCCGAGGACCTGTGGGACCTGGTGACGGCCGAACGGGACGGCATCAGCGGGTTCCCCACGGACCGCGGCTGGGACCTCGACGCGCTGTTCCACGCCGACCCCGACCATCCCGGCACCAGCTACGTGCGCGAGGGCGGCTTCCTGCACGACGCCGGTCGGTTCGACGCGGGGCTCTTCGGGATCTCGCCACGTGAGGCGTTGGCCATGGACCCGCAGCAGCGGTTGATGCTGGAGGTGTCCTGGGAGGCGTTGGAACGCGCCGGTCTCGACCCGCGGTCGCTGAGCGGCGCGGACGTCGGAGTCTTCAGCGGCTACTGCGGGCACGACTACGGCACCGGCCTGCCCGAGGTACCGGATTCCCTGCAGGGCTTCATGATGACCTCCGACGCCGGCAGCGTTCTGTCCGGGCGGGTCGCCTATGTGCTGGGCCTGGAGGGGCCGGCCGTCACGATCGACACGGCGTGCTCGTCCTCGCTGGTGGCACTGCACCTGGCCGTGCAGGCCCTGCGGGACGGCGACTGCGCCATGGCGTTGGCCGGTGGGGTGACCGTGATGGCCACACCGCGGGCGTTCGTGGGCTTCGCCCGGCAGCGCGGGCTGGCCGCCGATGCCCGCTGCAAGGCGTTCGCGGCCGGCGCGGACGGCACCATCTTCGCCGAGGGGGTCGGCGTGCTGGTGGTGGAGCGGCTGTCCGACGCCCGACGGTCGGGGCACAACGTCCTGGCGGTGGTGCGGGGTTCGGCCGTGAACCAGGACGGCGCGTCGAACGGGCTGACCGCACCGAGCGGTCCGTCGCAGCAGCGTGTGATCCGTCGGGCGCTGGCCGACGCACGTCTGTCCCCTTCGGACGTCGACGTGGTCGAGGCGCACGGCACCGGGACCGCACTGGGCGATCCCATCGAGGCACAGGCGATCCTGGCCACGTACGGACAGGACCGGGCCCGGCCGCTGCTGCTCGGCTCGGTGAAGTCCAACATCGGCCACACACAGGGCGCCGCCGGCGTGGCCGGGGTCATGAAGATGGTGCTGGCCATGGGACACGGCATCGTGCCGCGAACCCTGCACGTGGACGAGCCGACGCCGCAGGTGGACTGGACCGCCGGCGCGGTGGAACTGGCCGTCGCGCAGCGTCCGTGGCCGCGGACCGGGCAGCCGCGCCGGGCCGCGGTGTCCGGCTTCGGGGTGAGCGGCACCAACGCGCACGTGATCCTGGAGCAGGCACCGCCGATCGACGCCGGGGAATCGCCGGCCGAACTGGACGTGACCCCGCTGGTGCTCTCCGGGCACGGAAGCGAGGCACTGCGGGCGCAGGCCGGCCGGCTGTCGGCGTTCCTGCGCGACTCGGCGGCGCCGACCGGCGAGGCGGCCCGGACACTGGCGTTCGGGCGGGCGGCGTTGCCGCGGCGCGCAGTGGTGCTGGCCCCGGGACGCGACGACGCACTGTCCGCCCTGGACGCCCTGGCGCAGGGTGCCGACCACCCGGCCGTCGTGACCGGTGCCGTCGCCCGCGGCCGGCTGGCCATGGTGTTCCCCGGGCAGGGAGCGCAGCGGGCCGGCATGGGCCGCGCGCTGTACGAGCGGTATCCGGTGTTCCGGCAGGCGTTCGACGAGATCTGCGTGGAGCTGGACCGGCAACTCGGCACGGACGTCCGGGACGTCGTGTTCGGTGACGCGGGGGAGCTGATCGAGCGGACGGTGTTCGCCCAGGCGTCGCTGTTCGCGCTGGGCGTCGGCCTGCTGCGGCTGTGGGAGTCGTTCGGCGTACGACCGGACGTGGTCGCCGGCCACTCGGTCGGGGAGATCGCCGCGGCGCACGCGGCCGGCGTGCTGTCCCTGGCCGACGCGATCACGCTGGTGGCGGCGCGCGGCCTGTTGATGGAGGCGTTGCCGCCGGGCGGCGTGATGGTGTCGGTGCTCGCGCCGGAACAACGGGTGCGGGCGGCACTGGTGCCCGGTGTGGACGTGGCGGCGGTCAACGGGCCGTCGTCGGTGGTGCTCTCCGGTGACGAGCACGCGGTGTCCCGGGTCTCGGACGAACTGGCGGCTGCGGGTCACAAGACGAAGCGCCTGACCGTGTCGCACGCGTTCCATTCGGCGCTGATGGAGCCGATGCTGGCGGAGTTCCGGGCCGCGGTGTCCGGGCTGACCTTCGCGCCGCCGCGGCTGCCGTTCGTGTCGACGGTGACCGGCACGGTCATGGCGGAGTTCGACACCGAGTACTGGGTGCGGCAGGTGCGGGACACCGTCCGGTTCGCCGACGGCGTCAGCGCACTGGTCGGCTGCGAGGTGCGCACGGTGCTGGAACTGGGGCCGGACGGCGCGCTGTCGGCGCTGGGCCGGGACTGCTCGCCGGACGAGCGGATCGCCTTCGTGCCGAGTCTGCACCGCGACGGCGATGTACTCAGGGCGCTCGCCGTCGGCCACGTGCGCGGCGTCGCCGTCGACTGGTCGGCGCTGCTCGGGGCCGGCCCGGTCCACACCGGCTTGCCGACCTATGCCTTCCAGCACGAGAACTTCTGGCTGTCCGGCGACCACAGAGGACCATCGACCACCGGGCACCCGCTGCTCGGCACCTTCGTCGACCTGCCCGACACCGGCGGCGCGGTGTTCACCTCCCGGCTCTCGCTGCGGGCGCAGCCGTGGCTGGCCGACCACGTCGTCGGCGGCGAAGTCCTGCTGCCCGGCGCCGCCATGGTCGACCTCGCACTGCGAGCCGGCGACGAACTCGGCTGCGGCGCGGTCGAGGAGGTGGTGATCGAGGCGCCGGTCGTGCTGACCTCCGACGGAGCGCTGGCGCTGCGCGTGAGCGTGGGGGAGACCGATGACGACGGCCGTCGACCGGTCAGCGTGCACACCCGGTCGGACGTGGTCGGCGCGCCATGGACCCGGCACGCGCACGGCACCGTTCGCCAGCAGCCGGAGGCCCCGGACTTCTCGCTCGCGCAGTGGCCGCCGGACGGCGCGGTCGCCGCCGATCCTGCCGACCTGGCCGGCCTGTACGACGATCTGAGAAGCGTCGGATACCGCTACGGGCCGGTGTTCCAGGGCGTCCGTGCGGTCTGGACCCTCGACGACGCCGTGTACGCGGAGCTGTCGCTCCCGGCCGACCACCACGACCGGGCGGCGAAGTTCGGGCTCCACCCCGCCCTGCTCGACACCGCCCTGCACGCCGCAGCCTTCCTCGACCGCGCCGGCCTGTCCTCCCGGCAGACGACGCTGCCCTTCGCATGGCGCGACGTCGCGTTGTACGCGCCGGGGGCGACGATGCTCCGCGTCCGGGTCACGGCCGGCGGTCCCGACGTGCTGCGGCTGGATCTCGCCGACGGCGACGGCATGCCGGTGGCGTCGATCGGCTCGCTGCTGTCGCGGCCGGCCACCGGTCAGCTCGGCGCCGCCCGGGTGCGGGACAGCCTGTTCCGCGAGACCTGGCCCGTGCTGGAGCTCGCACCGGCCGCGCCGACCACGGTGGTCCCGGTCGCGACCGTCGCCGACGTACGGCAGCTCGACGGCGACGCGGTCGCCGAGCTGGCGGTGCCCGAATCCGACGACGTCCGGGAGCTGACCTCCCAGGTCCTGGCCGTGCTCACCGAGTGGCTGGGGTTGTCGCTTTCCGACTCGGGCCGCCTGATCGTGACGACACGCGGCGCGGTCGCCGTCGACCCGGCCGACGTCCCCGATCCGGCCCAGGCCGCGGTGTGGGGCCTGGTCGGCTCCGCGCAGGCCGAGAACCCGGGCCGGATCGTGCTGGTCGACACCGACGGCCCGGTCGAGGCGTCGTCGGTGCTGGGTACGGACGAGACGCAACTGGCGATCAGGGCCGGCCGCGCGCACCGCCGCCGCCTGATCCGCGCCGAGGCCGCTGAACCGTTCGTGCCGGAGCCGGCCGGGACGGTGTTGATCACCGGTGGCAGCGGGTCGCTCGGCGGCATCGTCGCCCGCCATCTCGTCACCGAACACGGCGTGCGGCACGTGGTGCTGGCCAGCCGCCGGGGCGAGGCCGCCGACCTCGTCGCCGAGCTGACCGCCCTCGGGGCCACGGCCCGCGCGGTGGCGTGCGACGTGGCGGACCGCGAGGCGACCGCGCGACTGCTGGCCACCGTCGAGCCGCCGCTGACCGCCGTCGTACACACCGCCGGTGTCCTGGACGACGGCACGGTCACGGCGATGACACCCGAGCGACTGGACACCGTACTGCGGCCCAAGGCCGACGCTGCCGTCATCCTGCGCGAGCTCATGCCGACGGCCGCGAAGCTGGTGTTGTTCTCCTCGGCCGCCGGCCTGTTCGGCAGCCCCGGCCAGGCCAACTACGCGGCGGCCAACTCCTTCCTGGACGCGTACGCCCGTCGGCAGCACGCCGCCGGCCGGCCCACCGTCGCCCTGGCCTGGGGAATGTGGGCGCAGCGCGACGGCATGACGGCCGCGCTCGGCGACACCGACCGGACCCGGCTGGCCCGTGGGGGAGCGGCGGCCCTGACCGCGGCGGAGGGCATGGCGCTGTTCGACGCGGCCCTGGGCGCCGCCGAATCCGTGCTGGTGCCGATGAAGGTGGACTTCGGGGCGCTGCGGGCACAGGCATCCGCAGGCACACTGCCCGGTCTGCTGCGCGACCTGGTGCCCCGGCCGCGAGGACGGACGGCACCGGCGGGCGACGACTTCGCCGCCCGGCTGGCCGCCGCCACCGCCGCCGACCGGCCGAAGCTGCTGCTGGACGTGGTGCGCCGGGAGGCCGCGCTGGTGCTGGGCCACGCCTCGCCGGCCGCGATCGCACCCGACCAGGTCTTCACCGACATCGGCTTCGACTCGCTGTCCGCGGTCGAGCTGCGGGACCGGCTGGCGGCACGCACCGGACTGCGGCTGCCGGCCTCCTTCACCTTCGACCACCCGACGCCGTCCGCGCTGGTCGAGTACCTGGGCGACCGGCTCGGCGGCGGCCGGAACGACGACCGTGTGCTGGCCGAACTGGCCCGGCTGGAGTCGGCGGTGGCCGACGCCGGACCCGATGGCGCGGCCACCGGCCTCGTGCCGCGGCTGCGGGCGCTGCTGGCCCGGGCCGAGGCCGCCGCCGCGTCCGAGTCGTCCGGCGACGTGGCCGCCCGCCTGGAGTCGGCGTCCGTGGCCGACGTCCTGGCCTTCATCGACGACGAGTTCGGCCCGGAAGACCCCGAGGGAGAGTGACCAGAGCAGTGGACAGTCAGGACACGACCGGTGGCGACGAGCGGCTGGTCAAGTACCTCAAGCGGGTGACCGCCGACCTGCACCAGACCCGGCAGCGACTGGCGCGGGTGACGGCGGAGCGGTCCGAGCCGATCGCCATCGTGGGCATGGCCTGTCGGCTGCCCGGCGGCGTCGCCTCGCCGGAGGACCTGTGGGACCTGGTCGCCGGCGGCCGGGACGCCATCACGGCGTTCCCGGACAACCGCGGCTGGGACCTGGACACCCTGTTCCATCCCGACCCGGACCACCCCGGCACCAGCTACGTGCGGGCCGGTGGCTTCCTGCACGACGCCGACCGGTTCGACCCCGGTTTCTTCGGGATCTCACCACGCGAGGCGCTGGCGATGGACCCGCAGCAGCGGTTGATGCTGGAGGTCTCCTGGGAGGCGTTCGAGCGGGCCGGGATCGACCCGACGACGTTGCGCGGCGAGGCCGTCGGCGTCTACTGCGGCGCCCTCAACCAGGACTACGCGGCCCGGCTGGACACCGTGCCCGAGGGCGTGGAGGGCCACCTGGTGACCGGCGGCGCCGGCAGCGTGCTGTCCGGGCGCGTGTCGTACGTGCTGGGACTGGAGGGCCCGGCGGTCACGGTGGACACCGCCTGTTCTTCGTCGCTGGTGACGTTGCACCTGGCGGCGCAGGCACTGCGCGACGGCGAGTGCTCGATGGCGCTGGCAGGCGGCGTGACCGTGATGTCCACCTCCTGGGCTTTCGTCGGGGTGTCCCGGCAACGCGGCATGGCCGAGGACGGGCGGTGCAAGTCCTTCTCCAGCGACGCCGACGGCACCGGTCTGGCCGAGGGCGCCGGTGTGCTGCTGCTGGAACGGCTGTCCGAGGCCGAGCGGCTGGGACATCCGGTGCTTGCGGTGGTACGCGGCTCCGCGGTGAACCAGGACGGCGCCTCCAACGGGCTGACCGCGCCGAGCGGGCCGTCGCAGCAACGCGTGATCCTGAAGGCGCTGGAGACGGCCGGGCTCGCACCGTCCGACGTGGACGCCGTGGAGGCGCACGGCACCGGCACCGCGTTGGGCGACCCGATCGAGGCGCAGGCCCTGCTGGCCACCTACGGCCAGGGCCGGCCGGCGCACCGCCCGCTGTGGCTGGGGTCGTTGAAGTCCAACATCGGCCACACACAGGCCGCCGCCGGCGTCGCCGGCGTGATCAAGATGGTGCAGGCGATCCGGCACGCGCAGCTGCCGCCGACGCTGAACGTCACCGAACCGACCAGACAGGTGGACTGGTCGACCGGCGCGGTGGAACTGCTGACCGCCGGCCGGGACTGGCCCGAGGCGGCCGCGCCACGCCGCGGGGCGGTGTCCGGGTTCGGGGTCAGCGGCACCAACGCGCACGTGATCATCGAGCAGGCGCCGCCGGTTGCCGACCCCGTCGGGGCCGCCCTCGACGAGACGTCCGTCGGCGGCGGCATCGCGCCTGTGGTGGTGACCGGCCAGGGCGCGGCCGGACGCGCCGCCCAGGCCCGGCAGCTGGCCGCTCTGCTGGCCGACCGGCCGGACCTGGCGGTCGGCGATGTCGCCCATGCGCTGGTCCGCAACCGCGCGGTGCTCCCGGACCGCGCCGTGGTGCTCGCCGCGGACGTCGTGGACGGGCTCACCGCGCTGGCCGACGACCGGTCCGCCGCCGGCGTCGTCCGCGGCGAGGGACCGCTCGTGACCGGCGAAGTGGTGTTCGTCTTCCCCGGGCAGGGCTCGCAGTGGCTGGGCATGGCCGCCGAACTCTTCGAGTCCTCGCCGGTGTTCGCCGCCGCCATGGCGGAATGCGACGAGGTGCTGCGCGACTACGTGGACTGGTCGGTGATCGACGTGATCCGCCAGGATCCGGCCGCTCCCGACCCGACCCGCATCGAGGTCGTACAGCCGTCGCTGTTCTCCGTACACGTGTCGCTGGCCGCCCTGTGGCAGCACGTCGGCGTGCGGCCGGCCGCGGTGGTCGGACACAGCCAGGGCGAGATCGCCGCCGCCGTCGTGTCCGGCGCGCTGTCGCTGTCCGACGGCGCCCGCGTCATCGTGGCCCGCAGCGCCCTGCTGGCCGAAGAACTGCTGGGCAAGGGCGCGATGGCGTGGATCGGCACCTCCGCGGCCGACGTCGAGGCCCGGCTGGCGGAGTGGGCCGACCGGGTCTCCGTCGCCGGCCGCAACTCGCCCCGGGCGGTCACCGTGGTCGGCGAGACCGAGGCGCTGCACGAGCTCGTCGCCGCCTGCAAGGCCGACGGCATCCGCACCCAGATCGTCGGCTCGTCGGTGGCGTCGCACTGCGCGCAGATCGAACCGCTGCGTGACCGGCTGCTGGCGATGTTCGCCGACGTCACTCCGATGGCCGCGCGGGTACCGTTCTACTCGTCGGTCAGCGGCACGAAGATCGACACCACCGGCATGGACGCGGAGTACTGGTACCGCAACGCCCGCGAGCCGGTCGACCTGGAAACGGCCGTACGCAACCTGATCGCCGACGGCTACGCGTTCTTCGTGGAGCTCAGCGCGCACCCGGTGCTCACCGTGCCGGTGCAGGAGACCGCGGAGGCGGTCGGCGCGGACATCGTCGCCGTCGGCTCGCTGCGCCGCGACGACGGCGGCCCCCGACGGTTCCTCACCTCCATGGCCGAAGGCTTCGTGCGCGGTCTGCCGGTGGACTGGTCCACGCTGTTCGACGCCGACCGCCCGGCGCATGTCGAACTGCCGACCTACCCGTTCCAGCAGCAGCGTTACTGGCTGGCCACCAGCGACACGACCGGCGATGCCGGCGGCCTCGGCCTCAGCGGCGCCGAGCACCCGTTGCTGGGAGCGGTGGCCGAGCTGCCCGAGTCCGGCGGTGTGCTGGTGACATCGAGGCTGTCGCTGCGGTCACAGCCATGGCTGGCGGATCACGCCGCGGCGGGCACGGTGCTGCTGCCCGGCGCGGCATTTGTGGAGTTGGTGGTGCGCGCCGGCGACGAAGTGGAGTGCGGCGCCGTCGAGGAACTGATCGTGGAGACCCCGCTGGCACTGCCGCCGAACGGCGCGGTGCAGCTGAGGATCACCATCGGTGAGGCGGACGACTCCGGGTTCCGTCCGGTCAACGTGTACGCCCGTGCCGAGGACGCCGGCCCCGGTGCGCCGTGGACCCGGCACGTGCACGGCACCCTGACGGCTTCCCCGCCGCTCGCCGACTTCTCTTTCAGCCACTGGCCGCCGCCCGGGGCGACCCAGGTCGACGAGGACCGCCTGGCCGGCTTCTACGACCGGCTGGCAGCCGCCGGATTCGGCTACGGCCCGGCGTTCCGCGGCCTGTGCGCCGTCTGGCTGGCCGGTGACGACATCTATGCCGAGGTCGAGTTGCCCGAGGAACAGCAGGCCGACGCCGCGCGGTTCGGGCTGCACCCGGCGCTGCTGGACGCGGCCCTGCACGCCGGCGTGTTCGCCGCCGGCGACGAGCCGAAGCTGGCGCTGCCGTTCGCGTACCGGGGCGTGGTCCTGCATGCGAACGGTGCGTCGGCGCTGCGGGTGCGCATCAGCCCCGCCGGCGCCGACTCCATCCGCGTACAGGCGGCGGACGGCTCCGGGGCCCCGGTGGCGTCGGTGTCCTCTCTGGTGTCGAGGGTGGTGGAACCGGCCCGGCTCGGTGGCAGCCCAACCGGTGACCAGGTGTTCCTGGTCGACTGGGAGGAGTACGCGCCGGCCGTCACCGCGGCGACCCGGCCCACCCCGGTGACCACCACCGCGGACCTGGCCGAGCTGACCGGCGGCGACGTGCTGCTCTACGACGTGCCCACGGTGCCCGGCACCGCGGCCGAGGCGGCTCGCGACCTCACCACCCGGGTGCTGACGGTGTTGCAGACGTGGCTGGCCAACCCGGCGTTGGCGGACAGCCGCCTGGTGGTCCGCACGAGCCGGGGTGTGAAGATCCGGGACGGCGAGACGCCGGATCCGGCGGTGGCGGCGGTGTGGGGCCTGGTCGGCGCCGCGCAGTCGGAGCACCCGGGCCGGATCGTGCTGGTCGACGCCGACGGCTCGCCGGCGTCGGACTCCGTGCTGCCGGCTCTCCTGGACGTGGACGAACCGCAGTTCGCCGTGCGGGACGGGGCATGCCTTCTGCGCCGTCTGATCCGCGCCGACGCCGCCGGCACTCTGGTCCCACCGGCAGGCGAGCCGACCTGGCGGCTGGACACCCGCGCCACGGGCACGCTGGAAGGCCTAGCACTGGTACCCGCACCAGAGGCCGCGCGCCCGCTGGAGGAGGGCCAGGTGCGGGTGGCGGTCCGCGCCGCAGGCATGAACTTCCGTGACGTGCTGATGGCGTTGGGCATGTTTCCCGGCACGATCGACATCTGCCACGAAGGCTCCGGTGTGGTCACCGAGGTCGGCCCCGGCGTGGACGACCTCGGCCCCGGCGACCGGGTGATGGGCATGTTCCCGGGGGCGGGTGGTCCGGTCGCGGTGGCCGAGCGGTTCGCGCTGGCCCGGATGCCCGCCGGCTGGACCTTCGAACAGGCCGCCGCGGTGCCGGCCGTCTACCTGACGGCGTACTACGCGTTCAAGGACCTGATCGACCTGCGCCCCGGCCAGTCGGTGCTGGTGCACGCCGCCGCCGGCGGCGTCGGCATGGCCGCGGTCCAGCTGGCCCACCACTTCGGTGCGGAGGTCTACGGCACCGCGAGCCCGGCCAAGTGGCCGGCGGCGCTCGCCGCCGGCGTGCCGGCGGGCCGCCTGGCCAACTCCCGCACCCTGGACTTCGAGCAGCAGTTCCTGGACATGACCGACGGCCGGGGCTTCGACGTGGTGCTGGACGCACTCACCGGCGAGTTCGTCGACGCCTCGCTGCGACTGCTGCCCCGCGGCGGCCAGTTCCTGGAGATGGGCAAGAACGACGCCCGCGACCCGCAGGCCGTCGCCGCACGGTATCCGGGTGTGACGTACCGGGTCTTCGACATCGCGGAGGCCCGCGGCGCCCGTCTACGGCAGCTGCTGGAGGAACTGCTGGAGCTGTTCGACCGGGGCGTGCTCACGCCGCTGCCGGTGACCACGTGGGACATCCGGCAGGCGCCGGCCGCCTTCCGGCACATGGCGCAGGCCCTGCACGTCGGCAAGAACGTGTTCACGGTGCCGAGGGACCTCGACCCCGACGGCACGGTCCTGGTCACCGGTGGCACCGGCACCCTGGGCACGATGCTGGCCCGGCACCTGGTCCGCGTGCACGGCGTGCGCAACCTGGTGCTGACCGGCCGGCGCGGACCGCAGGCCGAGGGAGCCGCCGAGCTGCGGGCGGAGCTGACCGAACTCGGCGCGCGGGTGCGGATCGTGGCATGCGACACCGCCGACCGGTCGGCGCTGGCCGAGGTGCTGGCGTCGATCCCCGAGAAGGCCCCGCTGACGGCGGTGCTGCACGCGGCCGTCGTACTCGATGACGGTGTGGTGATGTCGCTGACGCCGGAACGACTGGCCGACGTGCTGCGGCCGAAGATCGACGCGGCGGTCCACCTGCACGAGCTGACCAAGGACCTGGACCTGGCCGCCTTCGTGCTGTTCTCCTCCGGGGCCGGCGTGTTCGGCAACGCCGGCCAGGGCAACTACGCGGCGGCCAACGCCTTCCTGGACGCGTTCGCCGAGTGGCGGCGCGCGCAGGGGTTGCCGGCCGTGTCGCTGGCCTGGGGTCTGTGGGCGCAGAGTGTGTCCGCCGGCGCGGCAGCGCACCTCGGCGAGGTCGACCACAGGCGGATGGCCCGCGGTGGCGTCGCCGGCCTGTCGGCCGAGGAGGGCATGGCGCTGTTCGACGCCACCCTGCACGCGCCGCAGTCCGTGGTGCTGCCGATGAAACTCGACTTCGCGGCGCTGCGGGCCGAGGCGGCGGACGGCTCCGTGCCGCCGCTGCTGCGTCGGCTCGTCCGACAGGGCCGGCGGACCGCGCAGTCCGGAGGCGGGGCGGACGCGCTGGCCGAGCGGCTGGCCCGGGCCGGCGCCGGGGACCGGGAGCAGATCCTGCTCGACCTGGTGCGCCAGGAGGCGGCGGCTGTGCTCGGCCACTCCTCGGCCGCGACGGTGCGGCCCGACCTGGCGTTCAAGGAGGTCGGCTTCGACTCGCTGACATCGGTGGAGCTTCGCAACCGGCTGGCCAACCGGAGCGGCGTCCGGCTGCCGGCGACGCTGACCTTCGACAACCCGACGCCGACGGCACTGGCCCGCTACCTGCGGTCGGTGCTGTGTCCGGACGGGGAGCCCGCGCCGGACGACGGGATCGGGGTGGCGGAGGCGGACCTGCGCCGGGTGCTGGCGACGGCTCCGCTGGACCGGCTGCGGGAGCTGGGCGTGCTCGACGCCGTCCGGCCGCTGCTGGGCGAGGTGGCCGAGGAACCGGCGGACGGTGCCGCCGAGGCACTCGCCGGCATGGACGTGGACGACCTGGTGGCCAGGGCGATGAGCAAGGCGGGGAAATGACACAGACGACGGACGCCAAGGTCGTGGAGGCGCTGCGGGCCTCCCTGATCGAGAACGACCGGCTGGAACGGGAGAACCTGCGCATCCGCGCCGCGAGCACGGCCCCGATCGCGATCGTGGGCATGGCCTGTCGGCTGCCCGGCGGCGTCGGCTCGCCGGAACAGCTGTGGGAGATGGTCGCCGACGGCGGGGAGGGGATCTCGGAGTTCCCCACCGACCGCGGCTGGGACCTGGAGAACCTGTTCCATCCGGACCCGGAACACCCAGGCACCAGTTACGCGCGGGCCGGCGGCTTCCTGCACGAGGCGGGCGAGTTCGACGCGGCGTTCTTCGGGATCTCGCCGCGTGAGGCGTTGGCCATGGATCCGCAGCAGCGCCTGATGCTGGAGATCTCCTGGGAGGCGTTCGAGCACGCCGGCGTCGACCCGTTGCCCCTGCGGGGCTCCGATGTCGGCGTGTTCACCGGCGTCACCCACCACAGCTACGCCGGCGGGCTCCAGCCGGTGCCCGAGGAACTGGAATCGGTGATGGGCACCGGCGTCTCCGCGAGTGTGCTGTCCGGGCGGGTGTCCTATGTGCTGGGGTTCGAGGGGCCGTCGGTGGCGGTGGACACGGCGTGTTCGTCGTCGTTGGTGGCCTTGCACCTGGCAGTGCAGGCGCTGCGCAACGGCGAGTGCTCGATGGCGCTGGCCGGTGGTGTGACCGTGATGCCGAACCCAGGGGTGTTCGTCGGCTTCTCCCGGATGCGCGGCATGTCCGAGGACGGCCGGTGCAAGTCCTTCGCGGCGGCGGCCGACGGTGCCGGGTGGTCCGAAGGCGCCGGCGTGCTGCTCGTGGAGCGGCTCTCCGACGCCGAGCGGCTGGGCCACCGCGTGCTGGCCGTCGTTCGCGGCACGGCGGTCAACCAGGACGGCGCCTCCAACGGCCTGACCGCGCCGAGCGGCCCGTCCCAGCAGCGGGTGATCCGTCAGGCGCTGGCCAACGCCCGGCTCTCCACCGCGGACATCGACGCGGTCGAGGCACATGGCACCGGCACGGTGCTGGGCGATCCGATCGAGGCGCAGGCCCTGATCGCCACCTACGGTCAGGGCCGGGAGCGGCCGCTGTGGTTGGGGTCGTTGAAGTCGAACATCGGTCACGCCCAGGCGGCGGCCGGTGTCGCCGGCGTGATCAAGATGGTGATGGCGTTGCAGCACGGCGTGCTGCCGCAGACCCTGCACGTCGATGCACCGACGCCCGAGGTGGACTGGTCGGCGGGCTCGGTGGAGTTGCTGACCGCGCAACGGGAATGGCCGGCGGTGGACCGGCCGCGCCGGGCCGGCGTCTCCGGCTTCGGGGTGAGCGGCACCAACGCGCACGTGATCATCGAGGAACCGCCGACGGCCGAAGCGGCCTCGGTGCCGGGGCAACCGGTGGTGACCGGCGCGCACGTCCCGCTGGTGCTGTCCGGGCGCGGCGGTGCCGGCCTCGCCGGTCAGGCCGAACGGCTCCACACCTTCCTGGCCGACCGGCCGGGCCTGGACCTGACCGAGGTGGCCCGCGCACTGGCCACGACCCGCGCCGCGCTGCCGAACCGGGCCGTCGTGCTGGCCACCGACCACGCCGACGCACTGGTCCGGCTGCGGGCGCTGGTGGCCGGCGAACCGACTCCGAACGTGGTCACCGGCCGCGCCGACGCCACCGAGCGGGTCGTGTTCGTGTTCCCGGGCCAGGGGTCGCAGTGGATCGGCATGGGCACGGCGCTGCTGGCCGACTCGCCGGTGTTCGCGGCCCGGATGCGGGACTGCGCCGAGGCGCTGGACCCGGTGACCGGCTGGTCCCTGCTCGACGTCCTCGCAGGCGCACCCGGCGCGCCTTCCCTGGACCGGGTGGACGTCGTGCAGCCGGCGTCGTTCGCGATGATGGTGTCGCTGGCCGCGCTCTGGCGGGCCGCCGGCGTGACGCCGGCCGCCGTCGTCGGGCACTCGCAGGGGGAGATCGCCGCCGCCTGCGTCGCCGGCGGCCTGTCCCTGGCCGACGCCGCCAGGGTGGTGGCGTTGCGCAGCAAGGCGATCGCCGCCGGACTGTCCGGCCGGGGCGGCATGGTGTCGCTCGGCACCCCCGTCGACGAGGCCCGCGCTCTGATCGGACGCTGGGCGGGCCGGATCGAGCTGGCCGCCGTGAACGGCCCCGCCTCGACCGTGGTCGCCGGTGAGCCGGCGGCGTTGACCGAGCTGATCGAGGAAGCCGAGCGCGGTGGGCTGCGCGCCCGCCGTATCGATGTGGACTACGCCTCGCACACCGCGCAGGTGGAGGCGATCGAGGCGGAGCTGACCCGGTCGCTGGCCGGGCTGCGGCCGACGAGGTCTCAGATCCCGTTCTACTCCACGCTGTACGCCGACCGGCTGGACACCGCCGAACTCGACGGCGACTACTGGTACGGCAACCTGCGCGGCACCGTCCAGTTCGAAGCCGTCACACGCAGGCTGATCGACGACGGCATGGGCGCGTTCGTCGAGGTCAGTCCCCATCCGGTGCTGGTGCCCGCCATCGAGGAGACCGCTCAGCAGGCCCGCGTCGCCGTGACGGCGACCGGCACGCTGCGCCGGGACGAGGGCGGCGCCCAGCGGGTGCTGACCGCGATGGCGGCGCTGCACGTCGCCGCGACCGCCGTGGACTGGGGCACGGTGCTGGGCGGTGGTCCGGCGGAACCGCTCGGGCTGCCCACATACAACTTCCGCCACCGGCACTTCTGGCTCGCCGGTAACTACCAGGCCGCCGGCGCCTCCCGGAACACCGTCCACCTGCCGGCCGAGCCGGTGGACACCGACAGCCTCGCGGCGCGCCTGGCCGGAGTCAGCCCTGCCCAGCGGCGGGCCGTGCTGCTCGACCTCGTCCGCGCGGAGACAGCGGTGGTGCTGGGCCACGAGACCCTCGACGCCGTGGAGCCCGACCTGGCGTTCAACCAGATCGGCTTCGACTCCACGACCGCGGTCGAACTGCGCAACCGACTGGCCGCCCGCAGCGGCACGGATCTGCCGGTGACCCTGCTGTTCGACTACCCGACTCCGGAGAGCCTGGCCGACCACCTGACGGAGCGGCTGTCCGACGGCCTGCCGGCGCCCACCGCAGCCACCGCCGTCACCGCCGGCGCGGTCCGCAACGACGAGCCGATCGCGATCGTGGGCATGGCCTGCAGGCTGCCCGGCGGCGTCGAGTCCCCGGAGCAGCTGTGGGACCTGGTGCTCGACGGCCGGGAGGGGATCAGCGGGTTCCCCACCGACCGCGGCTGGGACCTGGACAACCTGTTCCACCCCGATCCCGACCACCCCGGCACCAGCTACAGCCGGCACGGCGGCTTCGTGCACGACGCGGGGCAGTTCGATGCCGACTTCTTCGGGATCTCGCCGCGCGAGGCGTTGGCCATGGATCCGCAGCAGCGCCTGATGCTGGAGATCTCGTGGGAGGCGATGGAACGCGGCGGCCTCGACCCGGCCGACCTGCGCGGCAAGGACATCGGCGTCTTCACCGGCGTCACTTACCACAACTATGCCGCTGACGTGCGGAACGTTCCCGAGGAACTGGAAGGGATCCTGGCGTTCGGCACCTCCGCCAGCGTGCTGTCCGGGCGGGTGTCGTACACGTTGGGGTTCGAGGGGCCGTCGGTGGCGGTGGACACGGCGTGTTCGTCGTCGCTGG
Organism: Streptomyces fuscichromogenes; assembly: GCF_014645815.1. Lineage (GTDB taxonomy): Bacteria > Actinomycetota > Actinomycetes > Streptomycetales > Streptomycetaceae > Streptomyces > Streptomyces fuscichromogenes. The sequence continues at coordinate 95,346 of NZ_BMML01000029.1, forward strand.
TGGCGTTGCATCTGGCGGTGCAGGCGCTGCGCAACGGCGAATGCTCGATGGCGCTGGCCGGCGGCGTCACGGTCATGACCACACCCGGTATCTTCGTCGGCTTCTCCCGGCAACGCGGCATGTCCGCGGACGGCCGCTGCAAGTCGTTCGCCGCTTCCGCGGACGGCACCGGCTGGTCGGAAGGCGCCGGCGTGCTCATGGTGGAGCGCCTGTCGGACGCCGAGCGGCTGGGCCACCGCGTGCTGGCCGTCATTCGCGGCACCGCGGTCAACCAGGACGGCGCGTCCAACGGCCTGACCGCACCGAACGGTCCGTCGCAGCAGCGGGTGATCCGGCGCGCGCTGGCCAATGCCCGGCTGTCCGCTTCCGAGGTCGACGCGGTCGAGGCGCACGGCACCGGTACCGTGTTGGGCGATCCCATCGAGGCACAGGCGATCCTGGCCACGTACGGTCAGGGCCGGGAGCGGCCGCTGTGGTTGGGGTCGTTGAAGTCGAACATCGGTCACGCCCAGGCGGCGGCCGGTGTCGCCGGCGTGATCAAGACGGTGATGGCGCTGCGACACGGCGTGCTGCCCCGAACCCTGCATGTGGACGAGCGGACGCCACAAGTGGACTGGTCGGCGGGCGCGGTGGAACTGCTGACCTCCCGACAGAACTGGCCGGAGCTGGACCGGCCGCGCCGCGCCGGTGTGTCGGCGTTCGGGGTCAGCGGCACCAACGCCCACGTGATCCTCGAACAGGCCGACACCCTGCCGCCGGCGAAGGTGACGCTGCTGGACGCCGAACTGCCGGTCCCGATGCTGGTGTCGGCGCGGGGGAAGGCCGCCCTGGCCGCGCAGGCGCGACGCCTTGCGGCCTGGCTGGACGCCGAGCCGGACCTCGAGTCGTCGGCGGTGGCCCGCACGCTGGCCGCCAACCGGACCGCCCTGCCGGACCGGGCTGTCGTGCTGGCCGCCGACCGGACCGCCGCCCTGGCCGGGCTGCGCACCCTGGGCGACGGCGTCGTGGTCGGCAACGCCTCCGGGGCCGGCCGCCTGGCCATGGTCTTCCCGGGCCAGGGCAGCCAGCGGGTGGGCATGGGCCGCGAGCTGTTCAGCCGGTTCCCGGTGTTCCGGGACGCCTTCGAGGAGGTCTGCGCCGAACTGGACCGGCATCTCCACGGCCATGTCTCGCACGCGGTGCGGGACACCGTGCTCGGCGAGTCCCCGGCGGCGGCCAGGAACCTCCGGGGGACCGCGTACGCCCAGGCCGGACTGTTCGCCCTGGGCGTCGGCCTGTTTCGCCTGTGGGAGTCGTGGGGCGTGCGCCCCGACATCGTGGCCGGGCACTCCGTCGGCGAGGTCGTCGCCGCGTATGTGGCGGGGGTGTTCACGCTGCCGGACGCGGCGGCGCTGGTGGCCGCCCGCGGCCGGTTGATGCAGGCTCTGCCGGACGGCGGCGCGATGGTGTCCGTGGCGGCGAGCGAGCACCGGGTCCGGCCGCTGCTCGGTCCGGGCGTCGACATCGCCGCCGTGAACGGTCCGGCATCGGTGGTGCTGTCCGGCGACGAGGACGCGGTGCTGGCCGTCGCCGCGGCGCTGGCAGCGGACGGCGTCCGCACCAAGCGGCTGGAAGTCGGCCACGCCTTCCACTCGGCGCGGATGGAGGACATGCTCGCCGACTTCCGGGCCGTGCTGGCCACCCTGACGTACCACGAGCCGCAGCTGCCCGTGGTCTCCGACGTGACCGGCCGGATCGCGACCGCCGGCCGGCTGACCTCGCCCGACTACTGGGTGGAGCACGTCCGGGCCACGGTCAGGTTCGCCGACTGCGTGGACGCCTTGGCCGAACACGGCGTGCGGACGGTCCTGGAGCTGGGGCCGGACGGCACGGTGTCCGCGATGGGCAGGGCCTGTCTCGACGACGGCGGCCGGGTCGCGTTCGTACCGAGCCTGCGCCGGGACGAGGGCGAGGGGCGGTCTGTCCTCACCGCGCTGGCCACCGCCCACACACGCGGCGTTCTGGTGGACTGGTCGACGTGGCTGGACGGCCCGACCGCGCCACCGGTCGAGCTGCCCACCTACGCGTTCCAGCACGAGCACTACTGGCTCCTCGACACCGGCCGGCCGGCGGACGTCGCGTCGGCCGGGCTGGCCGACGCCGACCATCCGCTGCTCGGGGCGATGGTGGAGCTGCCCGGCTCCGGCGGCGTCGTGTTCACGTCGACGCTGTCCCTGCGGAGGCAGCCGTGGCTAGCCGACCACGTCGCCGCCGGGACGGCCCTGCTGCCGGGCGCCGCGTTCGTGGAACTGGCGATCCGGGCCGGCGACGAGGTCGGCTGCGGCGCCGTCGACGAGCTGGTGTTCGAGGCTCCGCTACTGCTGACCGATCGGGACGTGCACCTCCATGTACAGGTGGGGGAGCCGGGCGGGGACGGCCGGCGCACGGTGGCGGTGCACGGCCGTGCCGTCGATGCCGGACCCGGTGCCGCCTGGACCAGGCACGTCAGCGGCACCCTCGCGCCGCCGGTCACGCCGGCCGCCTTCTGCCTGGCCCCGTGGCCACCGGCCGGCGCGGAGCCGGTCGACGCCGACCGGATCGCCCGCCTCTACGGGGACCTCGCGGGTGCCGGCTACCGCTACGGGCCGTCGTTCCAGGGCCTGCGGGCGGCATGGACGCTGGGCGACACGGTGTACGCCGAGGTGGCGCTGCCGGACGGGCCACGGGCCGACGCGGCGCGGTTCGGCCTGCACCCGGCGCTGCTCGACGCCGCCCTGCATGGGACGGCGTTCCGGGACCGCGACGGTGATGTGCCTCTGCTGCTGCCGTTCGCCTACCGGGGCATGGAACTCCACGCCGGCGGTGCGTCGACGCTGCGGGTGTGCATCGCCCCGGACACCGAGAACGCGATCACCGTGCAGTTGGCCGACGCCGCCGGTGCCCCGGTCGCCTCCGTGCGGTCGCTGGTCTCCCGACCGGTCGACCCCGAGCAGCTCGCCGCCGGCCCGGTCGCCGACCGGGTGTTCCTCGACGGCTGGACGGAGATCCCGGCGTCGGCCGACCGCCCGGCCGTCACCCCGACCGCGGTGTCCACCGTGGCAGAGGTGCGGAGCCGGGCCGAGGGGAGCCAGGACCGGACCGGCACGCTGCTGCTCGACGTGCCCGCCGGCGACGTCCGGGAGGTCACCGGACACGTGCTTGCGATCCTGCGGGCGGTGCTGACGGAACCGGCCCTGGAGGGCACACGCCTGGTCGTGCGGACCGACGGCGCCGTCGCCACGGAGCAGCCCGATCCGGCGCAGGCGGCGGTGTGGGGTCTGGTCGGCTCCGCGCAGGCCGAGAACCCCGGCCGGATCCTCCTCGTCGACAGCGGGGAACCGGTGAACGCGGTGCTGCCGGCGCTGATCGACGCGGACGAGCCGCAGGTGGCCGTCCGCGGCGACCGGGTGCTGGCCCGCCGGGTACGGCGCGCCGATGCCACCGCGGCGCAGGCCCACCCGATCGACCCCGCCGGCACGGTGCTGATCACCGGCGGCACCGGCGCGCTCGGCTCGGCGGTCGCCCGGCACCTGGTCGCCGTGCACGGGGTACGCAGCCTCGTACTGGCCGGGCGGCGCGGCCCCGATGCAGACCGGGCCACGGACCTGACGGCGGAGCTGACCGCGCTCGGCGCGAAGGTCCGCATCGCCGCCTGCGACGTGGCCGACCGGGACCAGCTGGCCGCGCTGCTGGCGTCGGTCCCGGCCGATGCGCCGCTCACCGCCGTCGTGCACACGGCCGCAGTGCTCGACGACGGCGTCACCACGGCCATGACGCCCGAGCGCCTGGACACCGTGTTCCGGCCCAAGATCGACGCAGCGGTCAACCTCCACGAGCTGACCCGGGACCTGAACCTCACGGCGTTCGTGCTCTTCTCCTCCGGCGCGGGCGTGTTCGGAAATCCGGGCCAGGGCAACTACGCCGCCGCCAACTCCTACCTCGACGCGCTGGCGCTGCGCCGGCGGGCCGAGGGACTTCCGGCGGTGTCGATGGCCTGGGGTCTGTGGACGCAGACCGACGGTATGACGGCCGGTCTCAGCGACGTAGACCGCCATCGACTCGGCCGGGGCGGCGCGACGGGGCTCAGCCCCGAGGAGGGTCTGGCCCTGTTCGACGCGGCCCTGCGGCTGGACGAACCCGTGGTGCTGCCGATGCGCCTGGACTTCGCCGCCCTGGCCGACCGGGCGGCCGTCGGCCAGGTCGCGCCCGTGTTGCGGGGCCTGGTGCGCCGCCCCCGCCGGGCCGCCGGCGCCGAGGTGGACACCGAGACGTTCGCGGCGCGCCTGGCCGCCGCGACGGAACCGGAACAGGACGAGATCCTCCTCGACCTGGTGCGCGCCGAGGCGGCCCAGGTGCTGGGCCACTCCTCGCCGACGGTCCTTGACCCGGAGCTGGTGTTCACCGACATCGGCTTCGACTCACTGACCGCGGTGGAGCTCCGGGACCGGTTGGCGGCGCGCACCGGACTGCGGCTGCCGGCGACGTTCGTCTTCGACCATCCGACGCTACGGCTGCTCGGCGAGCAGTTGCGGCACGAACTGGCGTCCCGGTGACCGGGCGACCTGACAGAGGGGACCGACCGTGTTCACGGTGGACAAGTACCTCGAATACCTCGGCTACGCGCAGCGGCCGGCGCCGACCCTTCGGACACTGCGCGACGTGCACCGCCGGCACCTGAGCCGGGTGCAGTACGACACCCTGCACGCGCTGCGGCTCAATCCGGACAACATGGCCGACATGGACCTGGACGACACGTTCGACAACGTCGTACTCGGCGAGCAGGGTGGTATGTGCCTTCAGCTCAACACGCTGTTCGACCGGCTGCTGACCGGTCTCGGCTTCCGGGCGACGGTGGTGGCCGGCGGGACCTGGATCCCCGGCAACGTGTTCTACCCGGACCCGGAGCACATGCTGATGCTGGTCGACGTCGACGGCGCGCAGTGGCTCGCCGACGTCGGCCATGCGGGCGTGAGCTTCGTGGAACCGCTGCGGTTCGCCCCCGGCGTGCAGCAGCAGGACGGCTGCGAGTTCCAGCTGTTGCGGCAGGACGGCTACCACGTGCTGCAGACCCGCACCAAGGGCAGGGACTGGCGGATGACGTTCCGGTTCACCACGCGGCCGCGCACCCCGAAGGACTGGGACGGCGTCGGCGAGGGCCAGGGTCCCGGCGTGCTCGCCTCGGTGCGCCGCCGGCGCCGGGCCGTGCCCGGCGGCCAGGTCACGCTCACCAAGAACCTGTTCACCGTCGTCGAGGACGGCGTCGAACAGACCAGGCTGCTGCGCGACCCGGCGGACGAGCGGCACGTCATCGACACCTACTGGGAGGGCCGCGCGTAATGAGGTTCGGTCTGCTGTACGGCCTGCAACTGCCCCGGCCCTGGGGCCCGGACGCGGAGAGCCGGCTCTACCACGACGTCCTGGACCAGATCGAGCTGGCCGACCGGCTCGGCTTCGACAACGTCTGGTGTCCCGAGCACCACTTCCTGGAGGAGTACTCGCACCTGAGCGCGTCCGAGGTGTTCCTGGGGGCGGTCAGCCAGCGCACCCGGACCATCCGGATCGGGCATGCGGTGATGCTGATGCCACCGGCGTTCAACCCGACCGCCCGGGTGGCCGAACGGATCGCCACGCTGGACGTGCTGTCCGGCGGACGGGTCGAGTTCGGCACCGGGGAGTCCACCACGCCGACCGAGCTGCTGGGCTTCGGCATCGAGCGGGCCACGAAGCGGGACCAGTGGGCGGAGGCGGTGGACGCGGCCGCCCGGATGTTCGTGGAGGAGCCGTTCGCCGGCTACGACGGCGCGTACGTCTCGATGCCGATCCGCAATGTGCTGCCCAAACCGGTGCAGCGGCCGCACCCGCCGATGTGGATGGCCTGCGGCAACCGGGACGCCATCCGGCTGGCCGCCAACCGGGGCCTGGGCGCGCTGAACTTCTCCTTCTTCGGGCCGGCCGAGACCCGCAAGTGGGTGGACGCCTACTACGCCGGCATCGAGTCCGAGGACTGCGTACCGGCCGGGTTCGCGGTCAATCCGCAGATCGCCGCGACCATCCCGATGATGTGCCACCGCGACGAGGCCACCGCGGTGGAACGCGCCGTGGACGGCATCCAGTTCTTCAATTTCGGGCTCGGCTACTACGGCGGCTTCGGCAGCCCCGCACCCGGTCACACCAACGTGTGGGAGGTCTTCCAGCGGGAGCGGGCCGGACGCGGCATGGACCGGGCCGCCTTCGGCAAGCTCGGCGGCCCCCTCGGAAATCCGGCGCGCGGCGCCGTCGGCACCCCGGAGCAGATCCGCGACCTGCTGCGCCAGCACGAGGAGGCCGGCCTGGACCAGGCGATCTTCCTGGTGCAGGGCGGCGGGATGCGGCACGAGGACGTGTGCGAGTCGCTGGAACTGTTCGCCGCCGAGGTGATGCCGGAGTTCAAGGAACGGCACGACAAAACGGAGCGGCGGAAAATGGAGCGCCTGCGGCCGGCCGTCGACGCCGCCCTGGCCCGGCGCGAGCCGGCCCGGACCGCCGACCCGGGCTACCGGGTGCTGCCGCGCAGCAAGCACTGAGGAGGACGGCATCTACCTGGGCATCGACATCGGCGGCAGCAAGGTTGCGCTGCGGGCCGAGCTGACCGACGGCACCGTGCGGGAGACGGCATTCCGGTGGACCGCGACCTCCCGCGGCGTCGACGACGTGCGCGAACTGAGGGCACACGTCGCCGGCATGACGGCGGATCGGGCTTCGCTGCAAGGAGTCGGCATCGCGCTGCCGGCCACGGTGGACACCGACGGCATCGTGACGGCATGGCCCAACCGGCCGTGGTGGACCGGGCTGGACCTGCGCTCGCTGCTCTCCGACCTGTTCCCGGTGACCGGTGCCCGCTTCGGCGACGACGGCGACCTGGCCGCGGTCGCCGAAGCGGCGGCCTTCGGTGTGCGCGACGTCGTCTACGTCGGGGTGGGCACGGGAATCGGCGGCGGCATCGTGCTGGACGGCCGGTCCTGCCCCGGCCTGGGCCGCGGCTCGTGCGAACTCGGGCACATCGTGGTCGATCGCTCGGGACCGCCGTGCGTGTGCGGCCGGCGGGGCTGCCTGCAGGCAGAAGCGTCCGGTCCGGCGGTACTGCGGGCCGCCGGCCGGACGCTGGGAACGAGTGTGACCTACGACGAACTGGCGCGCGGGTGGGCCGCCGGCGCGCCGTGGGCGGGTGCGGCGCTCGGCCACGCCGCCACCGTGCTGGCCACGGCGCTGGTCAGCGTGGCCGAACTGGTCCGGCCCGAGCTTCTCGTGGTCGGCGGTGGCTTCGCGGCGGGCCTGCCGGGCTTTGTCACCGGTATCGCCGACCGGGTGTCGGAGCTGGCTCGTCCCGGCCATCCGACCCCGCCGGTCCGCCCGGCTCTGCTGGGCGGGCTGTCCTCGCTGCACGGCGCCGTGCTGGCCGCCCGGGGGCTGGCCTGACGGCGCCGTGGGAACGACCGCTCAGGCGGGCGGCGAGAACCGCACCGGCAGCTCGGACAGCGAACGCTGGAACGGGTTGGCGTTGCGGCCCACCTCGTCGGCCGGCTTGGCCAGCTCGATGTCCGGGAACCGCCGGAACAGCGTGTTGATGGCGATCTCGCCCTCCACCCGGGCCAGCGGGGCGCCGACGCAGAAGTGGATGCCGTACCCGAACTGGACGTGCATGGCCGAGTCGCGGGTGAGGTCCAGTTCCGTGCCGTCGACGTAGCGGCCCGGGTCGGTGTTGGCAGCCTCAAGGTCGAGCAGCACCTGGTCACCGGGGTGCATGTCCGCTCCGCCGATGGCGAAGTCCACGTTGACGAAGCGCACGTTGAACTGGCCGGGGCCGTCGTGCCGCAGCAGCTCGTCCACCCCGCGCAGGTCGATCTCCGGGCGCTCGCGCAGTTCCGCGGCCACCTCCGGCCGGGACAGCAGCGAGTGGAGGGCGTTGCCGATGAACCCGCTGGTCAGCTCGTAGCCGGCGATCACCAGCGCCCGGCAGCCGGCCACCAACTCGCTTTGGCTGAGGCGCTCTTCGCCGCTGGCCGCGACCAGGTCGCTGACCAGGTCGTTGCCGGGGGAGCGGCGTTTCTCCTCGGTCAGGTCCGCCATGTAGTCCCACAGCTGCGCGGCCGCGGTCTGGGAAGCGGCGATCGCCTCCGGATCGAAACCGGCGGCCAGCATCGCCTGCGCCTGGTGGTGAATCTGCTCCCGGTCGCTGGTCGGGATGCCCAGCAGCTCGCAGATCACCAGCAGCGGCAGCGGCACGGCCAGCGCCTGCACCAGGTCGGCACTGCCGTCGGCGGCGACCTCGTCCAGCAGTGAGTCGGTGATCTCCTGGATCCGCGGCCGCAGCTGGTCCACCCGGCGTATGTTGAACACCTTGGTCAGCGGCTGGCGCAGCCGGGTGTGCGTCGGCGGGTTGCTGCCGATCACGGTGTCCTCGAACAGTCCGCTCAGCGGCGAGGCCAGCCCGTGCTCGGCGGCGAAGGCCGCGGGCGGGCTCAGCGCCGGATTCGACAGGCATTCCCGCACCTCGTCGTACCGCGACACCAGCCATACCGGCATTCCGTTCAGGCTCACCCGTCTCGGCGGAACGTGCCGATTCCGTTCCGCTGCAATGGACTGTGGATCGAAGATCGGAAAATGCTCGCTCTGAATTTCGGTCACGGCGTGATGCTAGCAACGGGATACCAGGAAAATTGGTGTTCCGGGGTGCAGTGAGGGGGTCTCCGGTGAGTGGATAGGGGGTTGTTCCGACGGCGCCCGCCAGAGCAGTGTTGGCCTGTTGACAACCCCTGAAATAAGGATGGTGGCAGTGGGCTCGCTAACGGACGCGCTGGCCGACGCCGTGTCAGCGGAGGAGATCGAACGTGCCGATCTGCCCGCGGAATTCCGGGCCGTACACGTCTGCGCCGAGGACGAGGCAATGTTCTCGGGTCTTTCGGACAAGGACGTCCGAAAATCTCTCCGCGTCGGATCGGTTGCGATGCCGGAATTGGCGCCCGACGAGGTACTGATCGCCGTGATGGCGAGTTCCGTCAACTACAACACCGTGTGGTCGGCACAGTTCGAACCGGTGTCGCCTTTTCGATTCCTGGAGAAGTTCGGCCGCAAGGGCGGATGGGCCGGCCGGCACGACCTGCCCTACCAGGTGCTCGGCTCGGACGCGGCCGGCGTGGTGGTCCGGGTCGGCTCCGGGGTGCGCCGCTGGCGGATCGGCGATCACGTCGTGGTCAGCGCCGCCTACGTGGACGAGCAGGATCCCGGCACGCACTCGGACGGCATGATCGGCGAGGAGCAGCTCGCCTGGGGCTACGAGACGAACTTCGGCGGCATGGCCGACTACACCGTGGCCCGCGCAAGCCAGCTCATCCCGAAGCCGCCGCACCTGACGTGGGAGGAGGCGGCGTCCAACACCGCGTGTGCGAGCACCGCGTACCGGATGCTGGTCGGGGAGCGCGGCGCGCGGATGAAGCAGGGCGACGTGGTGCTGGTCTGGGGCGCGGCAGGCGGCCTCGGCAGCTACGGTGTGCAGCTGGTGCGCAACGGTGGCGGCGTGCCGGTCGCCGTGGTCAGCTCCGCCCGTAAGGCCGACGCCGTGCGCCGACTGGGCTGCGACATCATCATCGACCGCAACGAGATCGGCCTGACCGACGACCCCACCGACGACCCGGACGAGGTGATCCGGATCGGCAAGCGGCTGGGCGCGATCGTCCGCGAGCGTACCGGCCGGGACCCCGACATCGTCTTCGAGCACATCGGCCGGGCGACCTTCGGCGTCTCGGTGTTCGTGGTGCGCCGCGGCGGTGTGGTGGTCACCTGCGGCTCCTCCACCGGCTACCAGCACGTGTTCGACAACCGCTACCTGTGGATGAAGCTCAAGCGGGTGGTCGGCAGCCACGTGGCCAACCTCCAGGAGGCGTGGGACTGCAACCGGCTGTTCGAGCTGGGCGCGATCGTGCCGACGGTGTCCGCGGTCTTCCCGATGGACGAGGTCGGCGAGGCGGTCCGGGTGGTGCAGCACAACCGGCACGTCGGCAAGATCGCGCTGCTGTGCCTGGCCGACCGGCCGGGGCTCGGCGTCACGGATCCCGAGCTGCGCGCCCGCGTCGGCGGCGACGACCGGCTCAACCCGTTGCGCGGCATGACGGCCGTCGTGGAAGGTGAGTAGACGATGACCTCTGCCATCGGCATCCTCGGCACCGGGGCGTACGTGCCGGCCCGCGAAGTCGGCAACGACGAACTCGCCGCCCGGATCCCGGACACCACCGCAGAATGGATCCTCCGCAAGACCGCCATCCGCAGCCGGCGCTACGCGGCCCCGGACGAGGCCGCCTCGGATCTTGCCGCGGGCGCCGCGCAGGCCGCACTGGCGGACGCCGGCCTCACCGCCGACCGGGTGGACCACATCATCGTCTGCACGTCCACCGGCGACTACCCGCTGCCGCCCACCGCGAGCGTCGTGCAACAGCTGGTCGGCGCGGACTCGGCCGCCTGCTTCGACCTCAACGCGGTCTGCGCGGGTTTCGTCTACGGCCTCGAAGTGGCCCGGGGCCTGATCACCGCACGCCCCGGCGCACACGTCCTGCTGATCGGTGTGGACGTCTACTCCCGCTTCCTGGATTTCAGCGACCGCCGGTCCGCCGTACTGCTCGGCGACGGGGCCGGCGCAGTGGTCCTGGGCGCTGTCACGGAAGGACACGGCATCCTCGGCATCGACCTGAGCACCCGCGGCGACGCACAGGACCTGCTGCGCATTCCCGCGGGCGGCAGCCGATCGCCGGCGTCGCCCGAGTCGGTCGCCGCAGGCGGCCACTTTCTGCGCATGCAGGGCCGTGCGGTCCGCGAGTTCGTGCTGGAGAACATCCCGCCCAGCGTGGACAAACTGCTCGCCGACGCCGGCGTGAGCGTCGAGGAGATCGACTGCTTCGTGCCGCACCAGGCCAACGGCGTGCTCATCCAGGAGTTGGCGGCGCGCTGCGGGCTGGCCGGCACACCACTGGTCCAAGTGGTCGAGCAGTACGGCAACATCGGATCCGCCTCCGTGCCGATCGGCCTGGACCACGCTGTCCGCGAGGGCACCGTCGAACCGGGCGGCCTGGTGCTGCTGTCGGCGTTCGGGTCCGGCATGTCGGTGGGCAACGGCCTGCTGCGCTGGGGCGGTGGCCCCGCGTGACCGTGATCGAACGGGTGGGCGTGGTCGGCACCGGCGCGATGGGCGGCGGACTCGTGGACGTCTGCGCCCTGGCCGGCCTGGACGTGCGGGTGGTGGCATCGTGCCTGGCCAGTGCCGAGCGCGCCCAACGTCGGTTGGCGGAATCGATGGACCGCCAGTGGGCCAAGGGGCGGATCGGCGAAGTCGAACGGGATGCGGCCGTGGCCCGGGTGTCCTTCGGCACCGACCTGAAGTCGATGGAGGACCGTCAGCTCGTACTGGAGTCGATCAGCGAGTCGCTGCCGGCGAAGCAGGACGTGTTCCGGGTGCTGGACGCAGTGGTCGAGGACCCGGAGGCCGTGCTGGCGTCGAACACCTCGTCCATCCCGATCATGAGCCTGGGCAGCGTCACCCGCGACCCGGGCCGCGTGGTCGGCACCCACTTCTTCAACCCGGTGCCGAAGATGCCGCTGGTCGAGATCGTCGGGTCGCTGTGCACCTCGGCGGCCACCTGCGACCGGGCCGAGTCGTTCGTCACCGGGGCCCTGGGCAAGCAGGTGATCCGGGTCAAGGACCGGCCCGGCTTCGCGGTCAACGCGCTGCTGGTGCCGTTCTTGTTCAACGCCGTGCGGATGCTGGACGCGGGGGGCGTCAGCGCCGAGGACGTGGACCGGGGCATGACGCTGGGCTGCGGCCACCCCATGGGGCCGCTCGCGCTGCTGGACCTGATCGGCCTGGAGGTGATCGTCGCCGTCGGCGAGGCGATGTACGCGCAGTCGAAGGACCCGGCTTGCGCACCGCCGCCCCTGTTGCTGCGCATGGTCGAGTGCGGCCTGACCGGGCGCAAGAGTGGTCGCGGCTTCCACCTCTACCCCTGAGAGACGTATGCAGCGGTGAAACATACCGCCCGCACCGGGCGGCCCATTCACGTTGTCCACCGGCAAGGGAGTTCACCTGAGGGGGGAGGCTCCCCCCGACCTCGGACAGCGGGTGGCTGCACGGCGAGGGCGAGGTCTTGCGCTGCCAAGGCCCTGGTACCGCATGGGTCGGCCCACCCCTGGACGGGACGCTTTGGCAGTCGCGAGCGGTTGTCCTCGACCTCGATGAAGCGGAAGAGGCGGACACGCGCGGCCCGGAACGCGCACCGCAGACCTCCTGCGGCGCACCTCCTCGGACTCGGCCGCGTACTGCGTGCGCGTGTTGCTCCTCTTGCCCACTGTGCCTGGAAGCAGGTCCGCCCAGGACCCTGACCACGCGCGATGGCCGTCGGCTCAGAAGCAGGGCGGACGAACTGCCCGACACGCCGCCGGTCTTCGAGGACTTCCGTGCCCAGGGCGGCAGGACCGCCGGCGAGCACCACTTGCGCTCGTCCGTGCCCGCACCGATGCCCAACCCCACGCCTGTGACGACGGCCGTCGCGGATGACCGGGCGATGCCCTAGCTGCCCCTTTGACCACCCAACTCCGCTGTGCACGCATCAGCCCGGCATCCCCGCGCACTCTCCCGGGCCTCGATCAGGGATGCCTGGAGCGTTCGGCCGCCGCCGGTTCGCCATCGCCCTCGACGTGCACCCACATGAACACAGGAGTGCCTTTATGGGCATTGCCGCGATAGGAATCGTGTGATCCGCTTGATCTTGAGGAGGCGTGATGCGTATGGCGGTAGGACGAGCTTGTGGCACACAACAAGCGGTGACGACGGTCCAGCATATCGACGACGCCATCGACGAACTCGTCGAACGGGAGAAGGCGGCGGCCGCACTCGACGTGGCGCTGCGCCGGTCGAGCGAGGGCCGGGTCCGGATGGTTTTGGTGGAGGGCGCGATCGGAACAGGCAAGAGTGCGGTCGTCTGGCGCTTTTTGGAGAAGGCGGAGTCCGAGGGTGTCTTAGCCTTCGGTGTCCATATCCATCCGGATGAGCGCACGTTGAACGTTGGCATACTGGATCGGCTGTTTCGCAACGTGGCGGTTCCGAATCTTTTCAGAACCGCCGTCGGCCGTCGACTGCTGGCACTGCGTGAGGGCATCGGCCAAGCCGACGGCCCGGCACTGATCAGACAACTGTGCGAGCTGGCCGCAGATCTGGTTGACCTGGCCGAATCCGTGCCGGTTCTGCTCGTCATCGACGACATCCATCACCTCGACACCGACTCACTGAACGCCCTGCTGCACCTGCTGCCCACCGCGAGCGCCGGCCGTGTCCTCGTGGTGCTGACCGCCGACGAGAGCCGGCATCCGCTCGGCTGGCGGATGCCCACCGGCCTGCTGATGCGGCCCAACCTCCAGCGGGTGGTCCTGAACCGCCTCAGCGAGGACGGCGTACGCCTTGCCGCCGCCCGCCGGGTGGGCAAAGCCGCGGCGGAATCCCTCCCGGCCGACCTCATGGCGCTCAGCGCGGGGAACCCGCTGGTGCTGGAGTATCTCGTCCGGGCATACGAGGCCACCGGCACCGGCTACCCGCAGGGGTATGCCCAGGCGTTCGTGGAGTGCCTGCGCCGCTGTCCACCGGAGAGCGTCGAGGTGGTCCGGGCGCTGGCGGTGCTCGGTGGGCAGGCGACAGCGGAGCGGGTGGCCGAACTGGCCGCCGTCGACCGCGTGGACATGAACCTGCTGCCGTTGACGAACGCGGGCCTGCTCGATCTGCAGGCGTTCCGGCATCCCTCGGCCGCTCGGGCGGTGCTCTCTGACATGTCGGCCGAGTCCCGTGCGGGCCTGCACCGGCGGGCGGCGCTGCTGCTGCATGACGAAGGGGCGCCGGCGCTGGACGTGGCACGCCAGTTGATTCAGGCGGACGAGCACGAACTGCCCTGGTCCGCCGGGCTCCTGCTCGATGCGGCCAGCGAGGCGCTTGCTCTCAACCGGGTATGGCTCGCCCTGGAATGTGTGAAGATGGCCAGCCGCGCCGAACGGGATCCGGCGGCGCGCGCCGCCGTCGAGGCCCGGCTCAGCCGCCTGGAGTGGCAGCTCAAGCCCCTCGCCGCCGCTCGGCACGTGGAGTCGCAGCTGAAGGACAGCGCAGCCGGCTGGTCGAGCCCACGTGACATCCTCGATCTGGCTTGGCGAGCGGCGTGGTTCGGGCAGATCGACGCCATCGAACCGCTGTTGTCCACGGTCGGCCGGACGCCGGACGACGGCGATCTGAACGATCTTGTGCAGTGGCTGGCGTTCACCTTCCCACAGCACACATTCGAGCGTAGGACGGCGACGTCACCTCCCTCCTCGGCCCTCGCGGAGCCGTGGCTGCACTCGGCTTCGAGTCTGGCCAGAGGCCTGGCCGGCGGGCCCGCCGACCCGGGCGTGGCCGACGCCGAACTGGTGCTCCAGTCCCTGGCGCTCGACCACGATTCCCTGTGGAGCGGGGAAACCGCCGCGCTGGCGCTGCTCACACTGGTCTACACCGACCACCTCGAAGCCGCCGTCGCGCACGCCGACCGGCTGCTGAACGAAGCACGTGACGCCGAAATGCCCACGTGGCACGCGGTGTTCATGGCCATTCGGGCCGAAGCCCTGTTACGGCAGGGCAACCTGCCCGGGGCGTTCGGCCAGGCCGTCACGGCGCTCGCAGAGATCCCGGTCCAGGGCTGGGGCATCCTGGTGGGGCTACCGGTCGGCTGCGCGGTCCACGCGGCAGTTCGCATGGGCGACTTGGCCGCCGCGAAGCGCCTGCTCGGCCTACCCGTGCCGGAGAGCGCGCTGCGCAGCCGCTACGGACTGCACTTCTTGCACGCGCGCGGGCACTACCGGTTGGCCGTCGGGCTGCCGCAGGCCGCGCTGGCGGACTTCCTCGCCTGCGGCAGCCTGGCCGAAGGGTGGGGAGCCCGCGACACCGGCGTGGTGCCGTGGCGGACCAGCGCTGCCGAGGCGTGGTCCCGGCACGGCAACCCGGAGCAGGCGCGGCGGCTGCTGCGCGACCAGCTGGCGATGTTGCCACCGAGCAGCGGCCGCGCCCGTGGGCAGGCCATGCGGGTGCTCGCGCGCGTCAGCCGGGACACCCGGCGACCTCAGCTGCTCACCGACGCCGTCGACGTGCTCAAGGACTGTGGCGACAAGTACGAGTTGGCGCGCGTGTTGACGGACCTCAGTATCGCCCTCCGCCAATCCGGCGACCAGCTCAAGGCCCGCCGCACCGCGCGACGCGCCCTGCATTTCGCCGAGGCCGCCGGTGCACAGCCGCTGTGCGACGAAGCCAGCCTGTACGACCAGGAAGCCAAGACGGTCGAACTGGCCCGCGCCGAGGAGGAGAAACTGTCCCTGCTGACCGGGCAGGAACTCCGGGTCGCCGCGCTCGCCGTCGAGGGCGACACCAATCTCGAGATCGCCGCGAAGCTCTACATCACGCCCAGCACCGTCGAACAGCACCTCACCCGGATCTTCCGCAAACTCAACGTGAAGCGCCGGGACGAACTGCCCTGCCAGCTCGACACCTGGTCGGCCGCACGACGCCGACTGACTCACCACTCACACAAGGGAAAGGAAGAATACCGTGACTGAGACCACCTCGACTTCCGCAGACCTCTCACACCTCTACGAATTGTCGCCCGAGGGAAGGCGACTGTTATTCACCGACGCCAGGACCGGGTACGAATTCAGCTCCGAACCGGTGTCCGACGAGCGCCTGCGGGCCGTGTACGAGCTGGTCAAGTGGGCGCCCACTTCGGCCAACATCAACCCGATGCGAGTGCTGTACGTGCGCACACCGGAGGGCAAGGAGCGACTGCTGCCCTGCGTCGCCAAGCCCAACCAGGAACAGACCGCGTCCGCACCGGTCACCGCCGTGATCGCGGTGGACACCCAGTACCCGGAGTTCGTGCCCGAGCTTGCGCCGTCCAATCCGAACTTCCGGTCCATGCTGGAGGCCAACGACGAACTGCGGATCACCCATGGCGACTTCAACGCCAACCTACAGGCCGGCTACTTCATTCTCGCGGTCCGCGCCACCGGGCTGGTCGCCGGTCCGATGAAGGGCTTCAACGCGGAGGCGGTGGACAAGGAGTTCTTCGACGACGGCCGCTGGCGCTCGATCCTCCTGGTGAACATCGGCTACCCGACCGAGGGTTCGTTCCGCGAGCGACTGCCGAGGCCCACGTTCGAGCAGGCGGTACGGACGGCCTGAGCCACCTGCTGCCGCGACGGCCCGGCCACTCCATCGACGCGATGGCCGGGCCGTCCGGTCATTCCGCATGCGCTACGAGTGCAGCAGGACTCCACGTGACGGCTGCGATCGAGTGGTGAGGCCGTAGTTCTGCCGGTGAGTACTGACTTCAGCTGGTCAGGGTGATGTTGGGCCGCCGAGAGCCAGGCCGGTGCCCGCTATGAAGCCGTCATCG
The DNA here is from genome assembly GCF_014645815.1 of Streptomyces fuscichromogenes. Taxonomy (GTDB): domain Bacteria; phylum Actinomycetota; class Actinomycetes; order Streptomycetales; family Streptomycetaceae; genus Streptomyces; species Streptomyces fuscichromogenes. The sequence goes on from NZ_BMML01000029.1 coordinate 111,842, forward strand.
AGCTGATCCGCGCCGTCGCCGAGCGGATGGTGCAGGAGCTGATCGAGCACACGCAGATGCGGACCAACATCCGCAACGGGCACCGGGAGAAGGTGCTGACCATGCTGGCCGGCGACCTGGACCTGGAGACCCCCAAGGTCCGCACCGGCAGCATCTTCCCCTCCCTGCTGGAACGCCGGCGCCGCATCGACCAGGCCCTCTACGCCGTCGTCAAGGAGGCATACGTGCACGGTGTCTCCACCCGCAGCGTGGATGACCTGGCAAAAGCCCTCGGCGGCGACAGCGGTATCTCCAAGTCCGAGGTCTCACGGATCTGCCAGGCCCTGGACGAGCCGCTGACCGCGTGGTCGCCACCGGCATCACCGAGGACGGCAACCGCGAGGTCCTCGGGCTGATGGTCGGCGACAGCGAGAGCGAGACGTTCTGGAAGGAGTTCCTGCGATCCCTGCGCGAGCGCGGCCTGTCCGGGGTCCGCCTGGTCGCCGCGGTCCGCAAGGTCATGCTCGGCGCCTCCTGGCAGCGCTGCCGTGTCCATTGGGGTGTTCATGAGTACGTGTGACCACTGGTCCCGCGGAGGGTCGAAGATCCTTCCCCGTCCGGCGAGTGATCGTTTCCCGTGGGGGAAGGGGACACAGGGCGTCAGGTGTGAATCGCGTACAGGACATCGTCCTCGCTGCCGACATACACGGTCCCGTCCGCCACCACGGGCGTCGCATGCACCTCCCCGCCGGTCTGCAGACGCCAGCGTTCCTCGCCGGTGGCCGCGTCCACCGCCCAGAGCGACTGGTCCTCGCTGCCGATGTACACGGTCCCGTCCGCCACCGCCGCCGACGACTCACGAGCGGCTCCGGTCTCCTGCCTCCAGCGTTCCTCCCCGGTGGCCGCGTCCACGGCCCACAGGTACCAGCCGTCGCTGCCCATGTACACGGTCCCGTCGACGACCGTGGGCGTGGACCACGTCGGATCGCCGAAGGGGCGCTCCCACCGCTGTTCACCGCTGACGGCGTCCAACGCGATCAGGCCATGGCGACGGCCGGCATAGACGGTGCCGTCGGCCACGACGGGTGCGGCGTGAGCTGAGGCGTAGGTCCTCACCTGCCAGAGTCTGCTTCCCGTGGCGGCGTCCAGCGCCCACAGGGAGTCACGGGGGTGAGAGACGTAGACCCGGCCGTCGGCCACCGCGGGGGAGGTGAACTGCTGGTAGGAGCGCGGCCGGCGCGGCCTGAGCCGCTGCTTCCACTGCCTGCGGCCGGTGGCCGCGTCCAGGGCCCACAGTCCGTCGCCGACGGCCAGGTACACCGTGCCGTCGGCCACCGCCGGCCGGGTGTCTCCCAGGTAGTCGGTCGCACGCTTCCACCGCACGTGACCGGTGACCGTGTCCACGGCCCACAGGTGTTTCCCGTTGCGGATGTAGAGGGTGGTGTCGACGACCAACGGTGACGAGTGGAACGGGAGGGCGGACGTCAGTCGCCACCGTTCCTGGCCTGTGGCGGCGTCCAGCGCCAGCAGGTCACGGTGGGTGGGCTGGTACACGACGCCGTCGGCGACGGCCACCGTGTAGGCCCCCGCGTCCGGGACCTGCACCCGCCAGCGTACGGTGCCGCTGATCGGAGCGGGGCCTGCCGGAACGGATTCCCGAGGGGGGATCGCCGGTGCCGGACGGGCGGATGTGGCGCGGTGGTCCTCGGCGGGTGCTTCACCCGGCCGATGGGCCCGTACGGCGTAGAGGTGCTCGTCCAGGCTGTCGAAGTACACCGTGCCGCCGCTCACCAACGGCGTGGCGTGCACCGGCTGGGTGGTCCTGACCTTCCATCGTGTCTCACCGGTGGCCGCATCCACCGCCCACAGGCGCCCGTCGTTGCTGCCCGCGTACACCGTGCCGTCGGCGATCGCCGGCGTCTCGTAGATCTCACCGCGGGTCTTCAGCCGCCACCTCTCCCGACCGGTGGCGGTGTCCACCGCGACCAGATACCAGCCCTCGACACCGGCGACCGCGATGCCCTCGGCGACCGCGGGGCTCGCCCACACCACTGCCCCGGGGTACAGCCGCCAGCGTTCCCCGCCGGTCGCCGCGTCCATCGCGACCATGCCTTTGTAGTTGCCCACATACACGCCGCCGCCGACCACTGTCGGCGTCTGTCGAACACCCCCGAGGGGACAGACGTCCCATCGCCTGTTTCCGGTGGCGGCGTCCAGGGCCAGCAGATGCCCGCCCACGGGCGCGTACAGGACACCTTGGGACACTGCCGGCCGTGGGTTGCCGGACGTGCGAAGGTCCGCCAGCCTGACCTTCCACACAGGTCGGCCGGTGAGCCCGTCCACCGCCCACATCCTGCAGTCGTGCGCAACGGAGTACACGATGCCGTCCGCCACCGTCGGCGTCGACATCTTCGACCAGCGCGGTCTCCACTTCCAACGCACTTCGCCGGTCGCGGCGTCGACCGCCGTCAGACGGCCGGCGATGTCGGCGAAGCACACGACGCCGTCGCCTGCCGCAGGCGATGTTCCGATCACGGAGTCGTCGCTCAGGGTCCAGCGGCGCTGTCCGGTGTCCGCGTCGATCGCCACCAGATCGAAGGAATCGTCAATCACATAGACGGCGCCGTCGGCCATCGCCAGCATGTGGTACAGCACGCCCCCGCCTTGCACCCTCCACAGCGTTCTGTCGCTCACCTCGACACCAGTCATTGCTTCCCCTCCCCGCTCAGCACCGTCCGCCCTCCGCCGTTCGCCTGACACCGTGCGGACGACCACACCGCCGAAGCCGACAATGCACCGAACCCTGACATGTCGCTTTTCAGCCGCGCAACCATGAATTCACCTGACCCCACAGCCAGTTGACCGCGCCCGCCTCGCCCTACCCGACGCCCGGCAGCGGGAGGCCGAGGACTCCGCCGACGTGTCCGACGACCAGGTCCGAGCCAGCCGTGGCCAGACAGGTGAGTGCCACGTCCAGGGTGATGCGCTGCACCGCGCCGGTCTTGGGCTCCCACACCCGTAGCAGCTGACCGCTTCGGACTCCGGCGACCAGGACCGTGCGGCCGCCGTGCAGGGTGGTGGCGGTGATGACCGGCGGGCCCGCGGTGCCTGTGGAGCCGGGCAGACCATCGCCCGTCGGGGCCCCCGTGGCGGGATCCCACAGCAGGACCACGCCACGGTCGTCCGCCGTGGCCAGCAGGGTGCGGTCTGCAGTGGGCACAGCCGCCACGGCCGCCACCCGGTGGTCGGCATCGGCGAGCGCACGCGCGCTGAGTTGCACGGCCGCGCCCCGTTCCCAGGGGTCGTCGACGGCGGGATCCCACACGTGAACGCGGCCCGCGGTGTCCGAGGCCGCGATCAGCGCGTGACCGGCGGCGATCGGGACGGCGGCGATCGACCGGATCGGACTGCCATAGGGGTTGAGGCGCCCGACGCACTCACCGCTGTCCGGTTCCCACAGCCGGACCGCGCCTCGGGGGGTGGCGGTGACGAGCAGGGTGCGGCCGTCGGGGACGGTCGCGGCACACATTCCGGTCACCCCGCCGGGCCAGTCGCCGACAGGTTCGCGAACCGGCTGCCCGCTGCCGGGATCCCACAAGGCGATCGTCCCGCTGTCGCCTCCGCTCGCCAGCAGGACACGGCCGTCCGGCAGGGGCAGGGCCGTCATCGCGCGGACGGCGTCAGGATGTCCTGGCAGCGGGTCATGGACGAGCCGGCCGTCGGTCACGTCCCACAGGCACACGACGCCCTTGTCCCCGGCACCGGCCACGAGGGTCGGCCGACCGGGGCGGGACACCACCGCCAGTGCCTCGACGCCCCCGGACGAACCGGGCGCGGAATCGGAGAACACCGATATACGGCCCCAGGGTGTGCCGTCGGACGCGAGCACCGCGTTCCCGTCCCGCCGGAACCGAGACACCGCTTCACCCGTTCCTCCGGCCGGCGCCGACTCCACCGTGGCAGCCGCCCCGTCGGAGTCCGTCCACGCCGCCGTCGAACGGTGCTGGGGGCGCGCACCGTCCGGGTTCTCCGCCAGACCGTCGGCGAACGTCCATGTCTGCTCGCAGTCCCAGCAGCGGAAGTATCCGGTGAGCGACATCAGTTGGCGGGCCAGTTCCCTTGCGGCCCGTTGTGGGGTGCCCCTGACCGCGACCATGCCGGCGACCAGGCACAGGACGGCCTGTCCTGGTGTTTCGGGGGACACCCCTGCCACCGCGACGTCGCGCGCCACCCGCAGGAAGGGCTCCCACCCCTCCCCCAGCGCCCCCTCCCGCAAGGCCTCGGCGGCCTCCCCCCAGGGATGCCCTTCGTGCCGGGCAGGGGCGGGATCAGGCAGCCCCGGAGCCTCGAAGGGCGGACGCGCCGGGTCCACGAAGAACTCGGGAATCTCGGTGTCGCTCCCGCACCCCGGACACACCAGCAGAAGGCCGCTTCCCCGAGGGTCGAGGAGCCGTCCCAGCGCCTCGCCCGTGTGGTGGCCGGCGAAGGCCACGCAGGAGAGCACGAGGTGGGCGCAGACCTGCGCGGGAGTGTCGGCCGCGAGGAGGCTCCGGGTGGCCGCCCGCTCGGCCAGACCCAGTGCGGCGCCGAACCCCGCCTCCAGATCGGCCGGGACGGGAGGCCGGTAATCGGCGGTCACGATGAATCCCAGGTCCACCCAGAAGTCGACGGTCTGTCCCGGAGGCAGCACCGCCGCCGCCTCGACGAGATGGGGCAGGGCCGCATAGGCCCCGTCGGAGACGACTCCGTCGTCCATCAGCCCGCCGGACAGGTCCGTCCAGGTCCGCCGCCACGCGTCACCGCTCCCGGTGGCAGCCGCGGAGGCCAACTGCTCCAGGAGTGCTTCCACCTCCTCGGCCTTCACACCGTCAAGATCACGCCAACGAGGGCTGTCCAAGGGCAGCTTCGGAATCATGGGACGAGTCTCGCAGGAGGCACTGACAATCAGGCGGCGGCTCGGTGTCGCCGGTCTTCCGCCCAGCTCGTCATCCGATCGACGGCCCCTTGGCCCGGACCGAGTCCGCCGGCCCCGGGCAGCGGTCTTCGAAGCTCGTCGCGCACGTGTCGATCGGCCCCGGGATCCGAGCCCCGAGAAGACGGCGTACCTGACATTCTGGTCGCATCGGGCCACATCGGCGGGGGTGCGCGTGGAAGCACGTATTTTGCTACGGGACATTTCTTCGGCGTAAGCGCCCGGACAGTCGAAGAGGGCGACGCGGCTACCATGCCGGTTATGTCCGGTGAACTCGAAAGCAGTGGTCCGGCCCGTGAGGTCGCGGCGACGAGGGGGCGGCTGACCGATCCTGGATGGCTGGTGCACGGCGACCCGGGGCTGATTCTCGCGGGCTTGGACGGCGCCGCCTCGCAGGAGGAACTGCTGGCGGCCGCGGTGTACCGGGCGTCGGGGCACGTGCACCGTGATGCCGGTGCGGGGGCGCGGCGGCAGCTACTGGCGCTGGACGCCGCCCGGTACGGGAACCGGGAGCTGGCGGGAAACATCGCCAAGGTCGCAGTCCGCAAGGAAAGGGCTGACCCCTGGGTCGTGCAGTGGGCGACCGGCGGCGACCTGGACTCCCGGCTTCGGTACGCGTTGCCTGTACCGGCCAAGGTGGGTGTGTTGGCGACCGTGGTCGCGGAGGGCCTTGGCCTCGCTGTCGCCGGTTGCGAGGACGGCACGCTGCACGGGTGGGATCTGGCCACGGGCAGCCGGCTCGGCACGGCCGTGTCCGCTCACACCGGCGCCGTAGAAGCTCTGGCGACGGCAGTGGTGGACGGTCGTCCCGTCGCCGTCACCAGTGGCTACGACAAAGCCGTTCGGGTGTGGGACCTGGCGGGGGGAGGGCTGCTCGGTGTGTGCCACGCCGACGATGATTCCCGGGTGAAATCGCTGGCCACGGGACTGGTCGGGGGCCGGCCGGTCCTGGTCGGCGCCTGTGTCGACAACGCGGTCAGAGTGTGGGATCTGGCCACCCTCTCCCAGCACAGTGAGCCGCTGACCATACACACCGGTTTTGTGTCCGCTCTGGCGACGGCGGTGCTGTACGGCCATCCCGTCGCTGTCACCAGCCACTCCAGGGAACTCGGGGCGACGGACCTGATCACGGGGGAGGAAACCGTCCGGGTATGGGACCTGGTCACGGGAAGGGAGTTCGCCGCCCTCGGCGACCCTCCCGAGGGGCCTCCCGTGTTCACGGACCAGGCGTACGACCGGAGGAGGGAAGACGGCAGTGACGGCGATGGGGAGGCAGGGTACTGCGCCAGTCTGGACCTCAACGCCAGGGCGCATTTTCTGGTGGCCGACCCGGCGTCTGAGTGCCTGACAGCCGTCAGTGCCAACGCCTACGAGGTGCATATCTGGAACCTGGCCACCCGCGAGCAGGTCGGTGACCCGGTTGCGGCCATGCCCGTGGAAACGGCGACCGTGCTGGTGCTCCACGACCGCCCCGCCGCCCTCGTCGCGTACGCCCATGGGCCGGTCGAGGTGTGGGATCTGTCCACCCTCCGGCATCTGCTCCCGCCGCTGACGGGCCACGAGGCGGCCGTGCGGGGAGCGGCGACGGCGGTGCTGAACAGGCGTCACCTCGCCGTCACCGGCAGCGACGACGGATCGGTTCGGATCTGGGATCTCGACGGTGAAAGGGAGACGGGCAACCGGCTGACCGGTCATGCCGGCTCCGTGAAAGGGGTCACCACGGCCGTCGTGGACGGCGGTCCCGTCATCGTCACCGGCGGCTCGGACTCGAAGGTGCGGTTCTGGGACCTCGACGGGAAGGGACAGCTCGGTGAGCCCCTGACCGCCCATACCACCGCCGTGGGCCTGCTGACGGTGGGGACGGTGGACGGACGGCCCACCCTCCTCACGCGCGACAACCGGCACAAGACGGTGCGGATCTGGGATCTGACCACCCGGGAAGAGCTGCACGGACGGTCGACCAGCGAGTACACCAGCCCGTCCATCACGTTCTTCTCGGCAGTCGACGGCCACTTCGTCGGTGTGACCGGGGAAGGCCGCGTCTGGGACCTGACCACGAGTCAATGGATCGGAGTGCAGCCGCGGCAACGAGGCGCCCTGGCCCTCGATACGCTCGAAGGCCGCAGTGTCATTCTCACCGGCCACAAGACGGAAGAAATCCATCTGTGGGACCTGGCCACGGGCGAACTGCTGGCACCGCCGCTGACGGGACACACCAGTGAGGTGTCCGCAGGAGCGACCGGCACGCTGGACGGTCGCCCTGTTGTCGTCGCCGGCGGCGACCGAACCGTGTGGATGTGGGACGCGAGCACAGGGCAGCGGATCGGTGAGTACGCCTTTCCTTCCCGTATCAGGGGACTGACGGTGGCGCCCGACGGGCGCCTGGTGGTCGGCTTCGGCGCGGACATGGCGGTGCTGACCCACCGGTGCTGACCTTGCTTGCGTGATATGTGTCGCGATGGTGCACCGCCGCCAGATGGTGTAGCCGATCAAGCAAGATGAACGTGTAGGTCGCGCTCCTGACCGCCGTCGGCGGCGACCTTGCCCAGGCGTTCGACGCTGCGGAGGGGATCTTGGATGGGACGCATGACCAACCCTTATCTGCCCGACACGGACCGAGGCGCACTGATCGTCCTCGACACCGACCAGCTTGAACTGGTCGGCTTCCCTGACGGGGGCGTGTTCAGGATGCTGCACACGACGGCCAACCTGCACGGGCACACCCTCGCGGTGCCCCAGACGGTGGCGATCGAGCATCTCACGCACCACCGCTTCGAGGCCCGGCAGCTGACAGGGCGTTCACCGCAAGACGCTGCCCGCCGCCGACACGAGGCTCTCCACGCGTTCTTCACGGTCCTGCCGACGCCCGAGGGCGCCGCGGAGGAGGCCTTGGACCGAGTGGCCGCTCGCCGTATCCCCGCCCGAGCCGTATCGGTCGACGGAGACGGCGGCAAGGCCGAAGCCCACGGCATCCGGGACACCGTGGTCTGGCTGACCCTGCTCGCCGCTTTCGAGGACCGGAACCAGATGCTCTGGTTCCTCTCCGGTAACCAGGACTTCGCCGCACGCTCCGCGTTTCACCCCGATCTGCGTGCAGAAGCAGAACAGCGTCTGGGCACGGACAGATCACTTTTCCTGGGTCTGATGAAGGACGGCATTCCTGCGCTGTTGAAGCGATGGGGTACCAAAGTGACGCTAAGCGCCAAGGACTTGAACCTTCTGGTGCGGTCGGACTCGGTTGTGCAGCAGGTGCGGGCCGTGATCACGGGGCCTGTGCGACCTCTCGCCCCGGACTTCCCGGTGCCCGGCACGGGCCTCCTGACCTTTGACGGCCTGCTCGGCAGACTTCTGGCCTATCAGGTCGACGACAGGCTGTGGGTACCCTGCCGGATCCGCTGGAGGGCCTGCGGGGAGGAACACACCCGTTCCGGCTCCTCGTTCATCATGACGCGGGTGCTGCTGGAGGTCGGCGTCGAGCCGATGCTCGTGCTGGGCGTGACGGTTCTGGACGTCAGCACCGCCGGACCACCCGCTGCGAGAGGGCGGTACGAGACCTGATGCTCGATCGAGACCCTGCACGACGATGGCCGCGTCCGTTCCACCGGCTGCGTGTTCGGCAGCGGACGATCGGAGTCGTCGGCGCCCGTCGGCCGACCGTGACGGCCAAGGGGCCGTGCCGGGAGGCAGCTTGCTCAACCGGTCGGTGCCACACGGATGCTCGCGGGTGCGGGCTCGTGATGGGGACGTGTGAGGGTGAGGTCAGCAGTCGACAACGGGTACGCCCAAGCACGGCGGCGTCGTGGGACCGCCCGGGTTCAGGTCCGAGGGTCACGCCGCTGTGCTTACCGCGACGTCGGCTGGTGTGCGGAGGCGGGCGGTAGAAGCGTTGGTGTGGTGGCCGTGTGCTTCCAGGAGCGGGCGGACCTCCTGCTTCGCACGGCTGATGGTCATGGCAGTAACGCCGAAGAGTTGGCCCAGAAGGTTCATGGTGGCGAGTTTGCGCAGGTGGAGCACGGTGACCAGAATCCGGTCGGCTGGAGTGAGCTTGGCTTTGGCACCTGTGCCAGGGGCCACCAAGCGCTCGTGACCGCGACGTGTGCGGAGCACTTGCTCGCGTTGAACCTCCAGCGCTGGCACGATGTGCCGTGGCCGTCACGTTCGAGGGAGTCGGCCAAGGTGTAGATCACGCCATCCGCACGGACTCTTCGCATGCTCGGTGAGATTGAGGTCGAGCAGTGGATGTGCCTCGCGGAATTGATCGCCAATTCCTTTGGCGACTTCAACGAGATCATGGTTTTCGTCATCTCGGAAGCGGCCGTGCGCAGATGTTGATTCTCACTCTGTGCCAACTTCGCCTTCGCCTTCGCCATCGCCGTTGCTGTCACCTCGTGTCCCTTCTGGCACTGCTGTTGCCATTCGGACTGCTCAACCGTGCTGTGAACCGGCATCGCTCCCAAGCCGCCACATTTCATAGTTCCCACATTCTGCGGTGATCTCGGCCGTCGCCTGAGCCGCGGTGAAGAAGTCATCGACCACCGGCGACGTGCGCGATGCCGCCACCGCGAGGCACACCTGGTCGGGCGCCAGATCCGGGATGGGCACATAGACGACGTCCGGATGTGAGTAGAACACGGTCGCTGAACGGGCCAGGAACGAGATGCCCCGGCCAGCCGCGACATGCTCGAGCGTTTCGTCCACCCCGCGTACCGCGTACCCGGCGTTAGGGTGCGGGCGCCTGGTGGGCTGTGTGCTCGTGTCGGCGTGCCAGACCAGCAGTTCGCCGGCCAGGTCGGCCTCGGTGACCTCCTCCTTGTCGGCCAACCGGTGGCCCGCAGGCAGCACCGCCACCCGTGGCTCGGCGAAGAGCGGGGCTACGCGCAGGCCTGCCTCGTCGATAGGCAGTCGCACGTAGCCGATGTCGATGCGGCCGTCGAGCAGCATCGAGGCCTGCTCGTCGGCTTCGATGCGTTGCACGTCGACCAGAACGTCCGGGTGCCGGCTGGCGAATTGCTGTACCGCCGGAGCGACCGCGATGCCTGCCCGGAAACCGACCATTAGCCGCTGGCTGCCCCGCGCGGCCACGCTCACCCGGCGGCGGGCCGCGTGAGCGGCGGCCAGCAGCGGGCCGGCGTCACTCAGCAGCTGCCGGCCGGCGTCAGTCAGCACCACGCCATGGCTGTCCCTGGTCAGCAGCGGGGCGCCGAGATCCTGTTCCAGTGCGCGGATCTGCCGGCTCAGCACTGGCTGCGCGATGTGCAGTTGCTCGGCGGCGCGGCCGAAGTGCAGCTTCTCGGCGACGGCGACGAAGTAGCGCAACTTGCGCAGGTCCAGATCCATGGGGCCTCCCGGTCCGGCGATACCTCCAGGGTATCGCCCCGGCCAAAAGAGGTCTTGGACAGTCGCTCAGGCCGACGGCAACCATGGAATCGAGCCTGATCCAGGCGCCTCATTCGATGGCTTGGACGACACAGCCCGTCTCACACGGCGCGGTTGACAAGGGCGTTTTATCCAACTCCGGAAAGCAGCACACCATGAGCAGCATCAGCATCATCGGCCTGGGGACCATGACCCGAGCCATAGCCGCCCGCGCGGTCGAGGGCGGCAACGCCGTCGAGGTCATCGGCCGCGACGCGGCCAAGGCGAAAGATCTGGCCGCCGAGCTCGGCGGCAGTGCCACGGCCGGGACGTTCGCTACCACCCCCGTCGGCGACCTCGTGTTTCTGGCGGTGCCCTACGCCAGCGCCGTGCCGATCGTCGCCCAGTACGGAGACGCGCTCGCCGGCAAGGTCATCATCGACATCACCAACACCTCCAACCCCGACGCCACCGGGCTGGTCACCCCCGACGACACCTCCGGTGCACAGGAGATCGCCAAGGCCGCCCCGGCGAGCGCGCACGTCGTGAAGGCGTTCAACACCGTCTTCGGCCACATCCTGGCCCAGGGCGGCCCGCTGGACGTGCTTCTCGCCGGCGACGACATGCAGGCCAAGACGAGTGTCTCGACGTTGATCGAGACACTCGGGCTGCGCCCGTTGGATGCCGGCGGCCTGGAGGTGGCCCGCTGGTTGGAAGGGGCGGGCCTGGTGATGATCAGCCTGGCCCGCCATGGCGTGGGGAACTTCAACTTCTCCCTTGGCGTCGACCTCGTCGGCTGAGCACGCCCGCACACCACTTCTCGCGTCATGTCCGCCGATCTGCGACGCGAAAAGCAGCCTTCCACCTACTCTCGCAAGGACAACGTTGTGCACGTTTTCGTTACTGGCGGGACCGGCCATACCGGTTCCTACATCATCCCCGAACTCATCGCCGCCGGGCACGAGGTCACCGGCCTGGCGCGGTCGGACACGGCTGCGGCGGCGCTGTCCGCGCTCGGCGTGACGGTGCGCCGCGGCGACATCGAGGATCTCGACGGGCTCAAGGAGGCCGCCGCGAACTCCGACGGCGTCATCCACGTCGCGCACAGGCAGGACCTGCTTCCCTCCGGAGGGATCGATGCCGTGGCCGCCGCGGAGCTCCCGATCATGCTTGCCTACGGCGAAGCGCTCGCGGGGACCGGTAAGCCACTGGTCGCGGCGGGCAGCATCGGCTCGCCCGGCTACTTGGGTCGGCCGGCCACCGAGGAGGACCCGGCCCTACCCGGCGGCGATGAGCACACGGGAACCCTCCGGGTCCGCAACATCGTGGAAACCACCGTCATAGGCCTCGCCGAGCAAGGCGTGCGCTCCTCAATCGTGCGGATCGCCAACATCGCGCACAGCGTGACCGATCAAGCCGGCTTCCTCATGCAGCTGATCGCGCTCGCGAAGGAGAAAGGCGTAGTCGGTTACCCCGGAGACGGTGCCAACCTGTGGAACGCCGTGCACGCCCGTGATCTCGCCTCCGTGTTCCGCTTGGCGCTGGAAGAGAGCCCGGCGGGCAGCAATTGGCACGCGGTCGGGGACGGAGCCGTCCCGCTCCGCGAGCTCGCCGAAGCCATCGGCAGTCGACTGGACCTGCCCGCCGTGAGCATCCCCGCCGACGTCCTGATGGTGCCCGGATACTTCGGGTTCCTCGCCAGCATCGTTACGCAGAGCTACCCAGCGTCCAACCTCATCACCCGCCAGAGCCTCGGCTGGGAACCCACCCAGCCAGGCCTGCTCGCCAGTTTGGACAACGGCCACTACTTCCCCGCCATCTGAGGACCCGAACCCCAATGACAACTGTGGGACTCATCGGAAGCGGCAACATCGGCATCACCGTCGCACAACTCGCGGTCGGGGCTGGCCACCAAGTTGTGCTGAGCAACTCGCGCGGTCCCGAAACGCTCGCCGACACGGCCGCGCAACTGGGATCGCGAGCGTCCGCGGCGACGAGCGAGCAGGCAGCGGTGGCCGGTGACATCGTCGTGGTCACGGTGCCGGTCAAGTCCTTCCCCAACCTGCCGGCTGTGCCGCTAGCCGGGAAGACAGTCATCGACACGTGCAACTACGGCCCCGAGCGCGACGGACACATCCCCGAGATCGACAGCAAGTCGCTCACCTCAAGTGAGCTGCTGCTGCGGTACATCCCTGACGCCATGCTCGTGAAAGCGTTCAACAACATCTTCTTCAAGCACCTGCTGTCACTCGCCCGCCCGGCGGGGGCGGCCGACCGCTCGTATCTGCCGATCGCCGGGGACTCCACGTCTGCGAAGGCGGCGGTGACCGAATTCATCGAATCCATCGGGTACAGCGTGGTGGACGCGGGATCGCTGGCCGATGGCTGGCGGCAGGCGACGGGCACGCCGGTGTGGGGAACCCCCTACGGGCCGTACTCGAACGAGAAGGGCCAGCCGGTCGGCGAGGACGCCATCCGCGCGGCACTGGCTGCCGCAGCGCGGTAACCGCAAGTTGGTGCGGGCCGCGGTATGGTCCGGCCGTGCTAAGGCCCTGTCCGGTAGGTGTCGGACGGGGCTGCAACGCAATCGTTGCCGTCCGGATCTGCCAGGATTTGTCATGTCCAGCGGTGCTCGCGTACCGGACGCACGTAAGCACGGCTACTCCCAAGTCGGCACCAACCTCAACCCACGCCCTACACCGACACACTCCGTCCGCTCTCGCTGACGCCGGGCAGCGCCGCAGGGCAGCCTGTCTCATTGAACCCGGACCATTGGAGGGCTTTAGCTTGGTCTGAGTAGGTTTCGTTCGGTGATGCTCTCGGGTCGTTTCGAAGTTTTGCCCACGTCGTAGCGGGTGGCGGATCGTCGGTTCTTCGAGCCGGGAGGCCGTCCGGGACCTGGTCGCGAGGGTTTGGGTGCACGGGCCGGACAGGCGAGGTGCGGGCGGAGGTTCCGGAACCCCCGGCGGACCCGGGCCGGGGTGAGCCGGCCGGGCTCGGCTGGCCTCTCCCCAGGGCGGCGGAGGTCGGCAGCGGCCTGGCGGGGGAGGCGGAGCTGGGTGTGGGCGGCGATGACGCAATGCCGTGAAGCTAAGGGTCCGGAGACGGTGTCAAGAGGAGCGCGGAATGCTGCGGGCTCTGCTATCGAGGGGGATCGGCCAAGATCTTCCCGAAAGCAGAGGCAGCGTGGCCCAGTCCGCCATGGGCAGCACCAGCTATGTGTTCGCCCCCGGCCATCTCGGCGAGTTAACACAGGTCGTACCCCCGGAGTTGGTTGACGCCGTCCTGGAGGAGACCGGAGCGCTGGAACGGCGGCTTCGATGCCGTCCTTCCCGGGGCGGGGTGTACTTCGCCCTTGCTTTGGGTCTTTTCGAGCATCTGGGTTCCGGACTCGTGTGGACCAAGCTGGTCGTGGGGCTGACCTCCCGCGTCTCCGAGCCTTCCGAGAAGGCGCTCCGTGACCTGCGCCGACGGATCGGCCCAGCTCCGGTCAAGCGACTGTTCGAGGGGTTGGCGGGGCCGCTGGCCCAGCCGTCCACTCCTGGGTTGTGGGGGACCTTCATGCGCGCGACGGTGGTGCGTCCGGTCCGGCGAGGAGGCCGGAGCCGGTTGGTGGGTTGGGATTGTGCGCGGGGGCCGGCGGTGCCGTGGGGGTGTTTGGTGCGGTGGTGGTCCGTCACGGTGTGCAGGGGCTTGGCGGGAGTCCGGTGGCGGGGCGGGGTGGGTTGCTTGAGGGGGGCGTTGGCGGGGCTGGTAGCGGTTGCTGGTTCGGGGTTCTGGTGGGTTCCGGTTGTGGTTGTGGTGTGGGTTGGGGGGTGAAGTTTGGGGGTTCTTTAGTGGTGGTGGTGAGGGT
>NZ_BMML01000030.1 GCF_014645815.1 Streptomyces fuscichromogenes
ACGTCCTCGATGGCGCCGTAGGAGCCGTAGCCGGCGTTGTTGACCAGGACGTCGATGCGTCCGGTGTCGGTGATGATCTGGCTGATGCCGGCCTGCATGGAGTCGTCGCTGGTGACGTCCATGGCGAGGGGACGGATGCCGCGGTCGGCCAGCTTCTGGAGGCGGTCGGTGCGGCGGGCGGCGGCGTAGACGGTGTAGCCGAGGGACTGGAGCTTGAGGGCGGTGGCTTCACCGATGCCGGAGGAGGCGCCGGTGACCAGAGCGGTCTTGGTCATGAGGGTTCCTGGAGGTAAGGTGAACTTGGGTTCATCAACTACTATGAACCTCGGTTCACGTTAATGCAAGTCCGGATCCGCAGACGTTCACCCGGTCGCCGCACCCACATGCAGGCACCCCGGACCCGGCCACCGTTCATCTGGAAAGTGAGGCCCCATGGCCCAGGCCCGAGCGCCCCGCGCCGACGCGGTCCGCAACCGCAAGAAGATCCTCGACGCCGCACGCGAACAGATCACCCTCAATGGACCCGACGCCGGCATGGACGAGATCGCGGCCGCCGCCGGCGTCGCGGTGGGGACCCTCTACCGCCACTTCCCCACCAAGACCGACCTGGTCAGCGCCGTCCTGGCCGAATACAGCGAGCACATCGCCGACGATGTCGAAGCGGCCCGCCAGCGTGCGGCCGACGGAGCCCTCGCCCTCGACGAGATCACCGCCTTCCTGGCCCGCGTCGTCGAGGCCACCGCCACCAACCACGCCGTCAAAGCCGCCGCCGCGGGTCTCGGCGCCGCGCGCCTCGACCCCGAGGTCGAAGCCCGTGCCGGTACCGCGCTCGCCGACCTCATCAGCGCCGCCATCACCGACGGCGACATTCACGCCGACGTCACCGTCGAAGACATCTACCTCCTGATCTCCACCGCCCCCACCGACCAACCCGCACCCAACCGCACCCGCTGGCTCACCCTCGTGCTCACGGGCCTCACCACCCACACACGAAACGAGAGGGCCTGACACCGGCCGCGCGAACTCCGTGGAAACCATCGAGCGGCTTCCCCGCGAGGTACGGGGTGCCGCGTTGCCGGGACGGGCCGGAGGCGACGGTCGGCGGGAGCTCATGACCGGTTCGCCGAACGCGCGTGAGCCCACCGACACACCAGGCGCGCAGACGATCCGACGACATGCCAGGGCCCGGATGGGCGGCTGGCTCACCGGTCATGGGGGGCTGCGGCGCAGCCGGTATCGGTGAGTTCTCGGCGGCGCCGTGCGGACCCTACCCACTCACACCCGGCGTCAGGTGAGGGATCCCGTCGTAGGCACCGAGGTCGTGGGCCGGGACGATGTGCATGAGGTCTTCGAGGGCGATCATCCGCAGCAGTCCCTCACGCACCGACGCGGGATCCTCGTCGGCGAACCTCCGCATCAGCCACGGCCGCTCGACCCGGCGGCGGATGCCGTCGAGCTGCCAGGTCAGATCGCCGACGAACGCGTACCGCTTGCCGGAGGGCCGGGTCACGAAGACGATCACCGAGCCGGCCGTGTGGCCGGCGGCGAGCACGATGACCACGGATCCATCACCGTGCACGTCGTGGCTGGCCGGGAAGCCGAGGTAAGGCCCGCCGTCGAAGTCGTAGGAGTGGATTTCGTGGTCCTGGGACACGTGCCGGAAGACCTTGCTGTCCGGTTCGTCCGCCGCGTGCCGCCGCTCGGCCGCGTTCAACCAGACCGGCGTTCCGTGGAGACTGTCGAGGCCGCTCGTGTGGTCCCAGTGCGTGTGCGTCGGCACCACACCGAGGAGCCGGCCGCGGTCGTAGCCGACAGCGTCAAGCTGCTCGGCAGCCGTCCGGCCCGCCTCATGGGGAGCGCGCATGTACCAGGGAAGCATCGCGATGTGCCGCGCAAGTCCGACGCCGAAGCCCGCGTCGATCAGCAGGTCGCCCTTCGGGTGCCGCACCAGGATCGCGGACGCGGCGAACGGGCGTTTGTCACTGAATGATCCGCCGCGGACGGCGAGCGCGGCCCGGGTCTCGTACGTACCGGTGGGCAGGTGGTACACGCCCACACCCGCGGGCGGGTTCGCCTCTGGCAGCGGCCCGGTCCAGGCAGCGGGGGTGGCAAGTGAAGACATGGCAGGCTCGCATTCCGTTCAGGTGATGGGACCCCGGTCCCGTCACCGTAGCACGTGATGGGTCCGGGGTCCCATCACCTACGATGAGCCCATGGGCAGATGGGAACCAGGCACTCGCGAACGACTACAGGACGCCGCCCTGGAGCTGTTCGAGCACGGCTACGACAACACCACCGCCGCACAGATCGCCGAGCGGGCCGGGACGTCGAAGAGCACCTTTTTCCGCCACTTCACCGACAAACGCGAAGTGTTGTTCGCCGGTACGGGCGAGATCACCGACCGAGCCGTGGCCGCGATCGCCGCGCTCCCGCCTGGAATCACGGCCTTCGACATGGTCGACGAAGTCCTGCGGGCGATCATCCAGGTCTTCGACCCGGCCAAGCGCGCCTGGTACGGGCGGCGCCAGGCGGTTGTCGACCACAACCCCGAACTACGGGAGCGTGACCTGCTCAAACGGCAGTCCCAGAACGAGGCGATCACCACGGCCCTGCGCGAGAAGGGCCTGGACGGCCTTGACCTGGATCTTGTCGTCGCCCTGATCGGGCTGGCCTCCCACGCGACCTACACCCGCTGGATCGAAGCCTCCGACAGCCAGGATGTCGCCGCCCTGGCCGCCGACGTGCTCGCCGAACTGCGCACCACCACGACCGCCTTGAATCCCGGAGCCGCTACAGCTTGGCCGACTTCTCCAGAAGCGGGTACGCGGCCCCGCGCGTCGCCATGAAGCCGCGTCCCACGGCGGTTGCACCGCACGGACCGAGCCGTACCGGCGAGGCCGACGATCCGTCAGGGACCAACCCGCGCGGCGACGACCTGACCGGACACGTAGGAGGCGGCGTCGGAGAGGAGAAAGGCGACCACGGACGCGACCTCCTCCGGCTCCGCCGCCCGGCCGAGCGGCAGTCGCGCGAGTATCGCCGCCTGTGTCTTCTGGTCCACCGTGTCCACCCGCGGCGTTCGCGTGAATCCGGGCGCCACCGCGTTGATCCGCACCTTGTCGGCGACCAGGGCGAGCGCCGCACTGGCCGTGAACGACTCCAGCGCCGCCTTCGACGCGCCGTACGCCATCAGGTGGGGGTCGGGGCGCTGCGCGGCGACGGACGACACATTGACGACGGCCCCGCCGCCCCGCTCCCTCATGTCGTCCTTCAGCAGCCAGGTCAGTTCGAACGCCGCCTCCACGTTGGCGGCGAACATCTTCCGCCAGGTCTCGACGGTGAGCTGGGCGGGCGGCACGATCTGGGTGTACGCGGCGTTGTTGGCCAGGAGATCAACAGGCCCGAGCGCGGTCCGTGCGCGAGCGACGATGTCCGCGCAGGCCCCGGGTTCGGTGATGTCCGCCCGGACCAGGACCGCCCGTGCGCCGAGAGCACGGACGGCTTCCGCCGTGTGGCCGGCGGCTTCCGCGTCGTGGTGGTAGTTGATGGCGACGTCCGCGCCCCGGCGTGCCAGTTCGAGGGAGATCGCGGCGCCGATGCCCTTTCCGCCACCGGTGACGAGGGCGACCCGGCCGTCGAACCACTGCTCGGTCGCCGTGATCGGTGTGGTGTCCGTCATCCGCCCGTCACCTCGCCAGGGGTGCCGCGTCGGGGTACAGGGTCCAGCCGCCTCCCGAGCTGACCCAGCCTCCGGCAGCC
Source organism: Streptomyces fuscichromogenes (assembly GCF_014645815.1). Classification (GTDB taxonomy): domain Bacteria; phylum Actinomycetota; class Actinomycetes; order Streptomycetales; family Streptomycetaceae; genus Streptomyces; species Streptomyces fuscichromogenes. The sequence continues at coordinate 3,760 of NZ_BMML01000030.1, forward strand.
CGGGTCCCACCGTCCACGTCGAGAGTGACGCCGGTGACATAGCCCGCGCGATCGGAGCAGAGGTACAGCGCCGCGTCGGCGCACTCCTCGGCGGCGCCCTCACGACGGAGGGGGACATAGCGCCTGATCGCGGCGTCGCGGTCCGGGGGACGGGGCGGCAGCGCGTCGGGATCGACGGGACCCGTCAGGATTCCCCGGTTGCCCGCCGTCGCGGTGTGGTCGGGTGCGAGCGCGTTCACCCGGATCCGGTGCTCGGCCAGTTCGACCGCCATGGTGCGGGTGAAGCTGATCACTCCCGCCTTGCAGGCGGCGTACACCGCGTACATGGGAGCCGCACGCCGGCCCTCGATGCTGGTGATGTTGAGTATCGAGCCGCCGCCGGACGAGGCGATCAGCGGGGCGGCGGCCGAGGTCGCCGCCAGCATGCTGACCAGGTTGATGTCGATGTGGCGCCGCCAGCTGCGTTCGCTCTGGTCCAGGAAGCGCCTGGCCCGTACCCCGCCCGCGTTGTTGACCAGGATGTCCAGCCTCCCGAAGGTCTGGTGGGCTGTCGCGACGGCGTCGGTGAGGGCGGCGGTGTCCATCACGTCCGCCACGAGCGAGGTCGCCGTACCACCGGACTTCTCTGTCAGCGCCCTCGTCGCCTCGACTCGCTCGAAGTCGATGTCGATCAGCCCGACCCGTACGCCGCTCCCCGCCAGGGCGACCGCGATGGCCTGGCCGATACCCGCGCCCGCGCCGGTCACCACCGCGGCCTTGCCCTGCAAACCCAACTCGAATGTCATGACCCGCTCCTCTCCGACCGGTACGCCTCGATCACCTCGCGTCCGTAGAGCTTGAGCGCTCCGACGGCTTCGTCCACGCTGCCTCCGGGGACCCGGACGACGAACCAGGTCGCTCCGGCGTCGGCCAGTTCCCCGAGGTGTTCACGGTGGGACCGGTACGCGGCCTCGCCTGTACCGAGGTCACTGTGCCGGGACTTCACCTGCACCTCGATGGCCGCCGGGTCACGCCCCGCCTGCGTCGCGAAGTGACGCAACTCGTCGACGGCCACCGCCAGGTCCGCCGGGGTCGACAGCGTCGCGGTCCGGGTGGTGGCCGCCAGGTCCGCGCTGTTGAGGAGCGGCGACCAGCCCTGGGCCGCACGGGCGGCCCGGCGACGCGCGTTCCGCCCGTTGCCGCCGATCCAGACGGGTGGATGAGGCAGTTGCACGGGGCCGGGCGTGCTCACCGTCCCGCGCGCGGTGTGGCGCAAGCCCTCACCGGTGTACGACTCGCCGGCCCACAGGTCCCGCAGCACGTCGAGGGCCTCGTCGAACAGTTCGCCGCGGCGTTCGAAGTCCACGTGGAGCGCGTTGAACTCCGAGCGGAGATAACCCCCTCCTGCGCAGATCGTCAGCCGGCCACCGGAGAGCCGGTCCACCGTGGCGATCCGCTTCGCCGCCGCCAGCGGGCTGTGGTAGGGCAGCACCATCAGGTACGTCATCAGCCGCAGCCGCTCGGTGACCGCCGCGCAGAAGGCGAGGGCGTCGAGCGGATCCAGGGTCGCGTGGCCGCCCCGGGCAAGCCACTTGGCCGACGGCGCGGGGTGCTCGGTGAAGGCGATCGCGTCGAAGCCGGCGTCCTCCGCAGCACGGGCGAAGGTCCGCAGGCCCTCGGGGCCGTACAGCTCCGGCGCACAGCCAGGCCTCCCGATCGGATGGTCGACGGTGAACCTCACGGCATCCCCTCCCTGCTTGGACACTCATAGTTAACGAAGTTATTTATGTTAACAGCTTCACTCGGCGACCGAGAAGCTTGAAAAGATCGTTTTCAGCGCATGCCTCGCGCCAGCCAGCATGAGACCTCAGACCTGCAACAAATAGCGGTGTTGACAGGCACTCCGACCGGGTGCACCGTTGAAAACGTCATTTTCGCAAGACGGGGCTTCATCCCGAACCCCGCGCAAGGAGACAGCCATGACGAAGATCTGGGCCAACTCGGGCGACTCACACTTCATGGAGCCGGACGACCTGTGGCGCAGCAACGTGCCCAAGCACCTGGCCGAGCTGATGCCGTACAGCGTCAAGGACCCCGACGGCAGGTGGGAGACCGTCCACATCGACGGCATGTCCTTCCGCCGCGCCACTCCGCCGCCGGCGGCTCAGGAGTTCCGGGAGGCGTCCAACCGGGCGCCCGGTGCTCGCGATGTCACCCTGCGCATGACGGACCTCGACAACGAGGGCATCTGGGGCGAGCTGGTCTTCCCGTCGCTGGGCCTGTGGAGTTCGTCGTTCCGCACGCCCGAGGCGCTGCGGGAGGCACTGCGGGTGAGCAACGACTGGTCCTGGGAGACCATCGACCAGGCCTCCGAACGGCTGGTGGCGACCGCCCAGGTGTCCACGCTGGACATCGGGGACGCCGTCCGCGAGTTGGAGCGGACCGCGGAGATGGGATTCCGGGCACTGTTCCTGCCCGTCAGGCCGCATCCGCTGCAGAAGGACTACAACGACGACGCGTGGGAGCCCCTGTGGGCCGCCGCGGAGGCAGCGAACATGGTGCTGGCCTTCCACATCGGCACCGACCCGGTGGACCTCTCCACCGGCGCCATGGCCGGCGTCGTGTACCGGGGGCCCGGCGGCGCGGTGCTGAACTACACCGAGACCACGTTCGGCGGTCAGCGAGCGGTGGTCAAGATGGTCGCCTCCGGCGCCCTTGACCGTCACCCCGACCTGAAGGTGCTGGTCGCGGAGGGCGGTGCCACGTGGGTGCCGTTCATCGCCGACCGCATCGAGGAGGGTTACCGCCAGCACGCCGCGATGGTCCGCCCGAAGCTCAAGCGGTCCCCGCGGGAGATCATCTACTCGCAGGTCTACGCGTCGTTCCAGCACGACCAGACCGCCGTCGCCGCCGCCACGTCCATGGGCTACGACAACGTCATGTGGGGCAGCGACTACCCGCACATGGAGGGCACCTTCGGGCACACCCAGGAGACGCTGCACGGTCTCTTCGACGGCGTGGACCCCAAGGTCACGGAACGCATCACCACCGGTGTCTTCGCCGAGCTGTTCCCCCACGTGCCCCCGCTGCCCGCGGCCGTCACGGGAGCCTGAGCCATGTCCGACAACGTGATGTACGACTCCCCCACGGAGTTCCTGCACGACGTGGCCGGTGCGGGTGCCTGTGTGGCTCAGTCGGTCATACCGCGCGACGAGGGCGGGTATGTGTGCGCCTGCTCCTGCGAGCGATGGGAGGTCGTCGCCACGAGCAGGGAGGAAGGCCTGCGGTTGGCCCGGGAGCACACCGGGTCCTCCGCGGAATGAACAGCTCCCGGAGAGAGGCCGGTTCATGGTCCGGCCTCTCCCGGGGAGCCGGGGGCGCGGCTATCCGACCACGCCCCGTTCACGCAGCCCGGCGATCGCCTGTGTGTCGTATCCGAGTTCCCGCAGGATGGTCTCGGTGTGGTCCCCCGCGAGGCAGGCCCCCAGGGTCCGGGTGGCCGAACGCGAGAACCGGACCGTCGGCGCCAGCCTCAGGTGCTCGTCGAAGACCGGGCTCACGACCGTGGTGGCGTACTCGGCCGCCAGCGACGGATCGGTCTGCACCAGTGTCTCCGGCGCCTGCTCGGTCACGGCGACACAGCCGACGTCGGCCGCGGTCAGCCGCGCCTCCCAGTCGGCCGCGGGCCGCCGGCTGAAGACCCGCGACAGAACCTCGGCCAGTTCCGTGTCATGAGCGGCGCGGTGTCCGGCCGAGACGAAGCGGGAGTCCTCGGCCAGGGGGACCTCGGCGGCCAGGGCCTCGGCCAGTGGCGGCCATTCGTGGGCAGCCGGAGCCGCGAGGAAGACCCAGCCGTCGGCAGCACGGTAGAGACGGTACAGAGCGCTGTGGCCGTACCCTTCGGGGTCCACCGCGGGCAGGGGCGGACGACCCGCGTAGTCGACGTTCCAGTCGGCGAGCGGATGGGCGGCGGTCGCGAGCATGGTGGTCGTCAGCGCTCCCAGCGGGCGCCGCCTGGCACGTGCGACCAGGCCGAGGAGCATCGCGGAGGCCACACCGAGCGCGGAGACACCGTCGGACTGCAGACTCGCGCGGGCGGCCGCGGCGTAGAGGCGGGGAACCGACGCCCTCACCTCCTCCGGATCACCGCTGACGTCGGTGACGTACGGAGCCTCCGCGAGCGCGAAGCCGCTGGCGGCGCCGATCGAGGCGGCGTACGCGGGCCGGTGCCCGTACGGGCCGTCGGTGCCGTATCCTGCCGCGGTCAGATACACCAGGCTGGGGTTGAGCGCCCTGAGTGTCGCCTCGTCGACGCCGATCCGCCCGGCGGCGCCGGCGCGGAAGGACTGGAGCACGACGTCACTGCGGCGGACCAGTTCGTGGGCGATCCGACGCCCCTCCGCCGTCCGCAGGTCGAGGCAGATGCTCTCCTTGCCCAGCATGGCCTTCGCTCCCCCGGCCTCCGGAAAGGCAACCGCACGGCGGATGGGATCGCCGTCCAGGCTCTCCACCTTGATCACGCGGGCGCCGAGATCGGTCAGGAGAGTGGCACCGTACGGGCCCGCGTACATGAGGGCGAACTCCACCACGGTCACGCCGTCCAAGGGCAGGCGGACCGATTCCGGTTCGGCCGACGGCGTCGGCGTCCGCGGCACGTCGGTCGCGGCGCGTGCCGCCGCACCGTGCTCGTCCAGGCGCGGCGCGGGCCGCAGCGGCGTGAGGGGCCGGTCGTCCGAGTGCACCAGGCTGGTCAGCTGCCGGACGGGCCCGCGGTCGGGATCGTCGACCACTCCCACCCGTCCGTCGTGCCGCAACTGCGGATGGTCGAAGACCTCGGAGGCGGTCCGGTAGGCCTCGGCGTTGACGTCGGGGTTGCTCTCGAAGACCTGCGTCCACTCGGCGTAGGTCCGCTCCCGCACTGTGTCGAGCATGGTCTTCCAGTGCTCGGTGCGGAGTTCCTGTGTGTCGAGTGCGGGCAGTGACTTCCATCGGGGGTCGTCGTAGCGCCACCCCAGCCCGAGTTCCTCCATCAGTGCCCGGAAGAGCCCTTGTCCGGCCTGGGCGAACTGCAGCCATCGGCCGTCCTTGGTGAGTGCCGCGAGCAGCCCCAGCGCCATGGGTGACTGCGGCTGCCCGTCGTCGGTGTAGGCGTCGACGACGTTGAAGGAGCCCGGCCACCGGATGCCGACCAGTTCGGTGAACCAGTTCCAGGTGTCGAGGGTGGAGACCCCGCGCACCAGGTCTGCCTCCACGTGCTGGCCGTGTCCGCTGCTCTCCCGCTCCAGGAGGGCGGCGAGGATGCCGTGCACGGCGGTCTGGGCGGCCCCCCAGCTGGCATACGGTGCGGCCACGAAAGCAGGCCCCGGCCGGCCGACGATGTTCCGCTTGACGTGGAACATCCCGAGCTTGGCCATCACCAGTCCCTCGTAGCCCTTGAGATGGGCCCAGGGGCCCGAGGACCCCCAGCCGGTGATGGCTGCGCTCACCAGCCGCGGGTTGGCGGCTGCCAGGGATTCGGGAGCCAGGCCCAGGTGAGCGGCGGCCGCGGGCCGCATCGTGGTGACAGCGACATCGGCACCCGCGATCAGACATCCGAGCGCCCTGCGGTCGGACTCGGCGTGGAGGTCGAGCACGACGCTGCGCTTTCCCCGGCCGAGAGCAGGCCAGCCGGGCCTGGACCGCAACGGACTGCCACCCGGCGGTTCCACACAGAGCACATCGGCACCCGCGTCCGCGAGGAACTGTGTGGCCAGTGCCCCCGGAAGGGTCGTGGAGAGGTCGATGACCGCAATGCCCGCGAGCGGGCCCTCGTCGGAGGCATTTTCACCGTCCCGCTGACGGACAGATGCGTCACTCATGTTTCGCCCCATTTCGCCGAGGTGCCGACCTCGCTGGTGACACGACCCGCAAGAACACTAACGTAGTTATCTATGTAAGCGGGTCGGTCAGAGCCACACAAGAGCCCGGTCCGGACGAGTCGGACGCAGCGGAATGCGTCACTCCAGGATGTCGATGACCCTCGTCGCCTCGCTGCCGGCCAACACCAGCTCGTCAGCCACCGCCAGGTGCTTGCGCCAGAACGCCTCCGCCGCGTCGCCGTCCCCCGAGCGCACCAGGTTGACCAGCTTCTCGTAGGCGCGAACCGCCCGGTTGTTGTACTGACGGCTCAGGCTGGGCGTGTTCTCGCGGCGAGCCCGGACCACGATCTGCGACTGGCGGAGGATGATCTCGTACACCATCCCGGCCATGACGGCCAGGGTCTGATTGCCAGAGAGCTGGACCAGACGCAGGTGGAACTGGGCGGCACCCACGGCGAACCGGTCGACGTCGTCCAGGTTGGCCCGCTCCTCCTCAAGCGCCTGCTCCAGGGCGGCGTACTTCGCCTCGTCCCCGTCGAGCGCGAGCAGGCGTGCGGCCGGCGGCTCGATCGCGCTGCGCGCCACGTAGACGTCGGCAAGGGTGGCACCCCCGAGCTGGAGCTGGAGCGCGGCAGGCCGGGCCACCGCCTCCGGGCCGGGAACCGTCACCCGGGCACCGGTACGCGAGCCACGCCTCAGCTCGACCAGCCCTTCGGACTCAAGGACCCTGACGGCTTCCCGCAGGGTCGGCCGGGACACGTTGAAGTGCGCCAGCAGTTCGGGCTCGTGCGGCAGGAAGTCGCCGCTCCTGAGTTCGCCGTCGACGATCATGCGGCGCAGCCGCCGGGCGACGAGTTCGCCGGTCTTCGGCGCCCGCACGCCGTTGGCAGCGGCCACCGTTCCACCGTTGTTCCAGTTCACACCGTCAGGACGCCGGTCGTCCGACCCCGCCATAGGTTCCACCCTCACTGTTTGCTGCGATCCGAGCCGCCGCACGATACGGACACACCTGGGTTACGTCATTTACGAGGATAGCTATCTCGTCGGACCGCGACTGTCCCACTCAGCGGGCCCCACGTCGAAGCGACCACGGCGCATTCACAACCGCCCTCCCAACACCTCCGGAACCCGTACGACGATCCCTTGCTGACAGCCCATGACCAGAACTACCCTGTTCTAACATGGTGAACTAAGAACCCTAGGTTTGCGGCACTCTCTGAGGGCCGCGCAAGGAGAGGTGCCCATGGCCCTTCAACCCCCCGACACCGCGATCGTCGGGGTCGGCGCAACCCCGTACTACCCTCGCGGCGAGTCCTACCCGCAGACCATCACCGAGCTGGCGGGCAGGGCGATCCTGGCGGCCTGCGAGGACGCCGGGCTGTCGGTCAAGGACATCGACGGGTTCGCCTACTACTCCATGGCGGGCGGTGGCTACGGCCGGTCCATGGACACCGCCTCCCTCATGGAGACCCTCGGCATCCCCGAGATCACCTTCACCGCCTCCCTGACCGCGGGAGGGGGTGGCTCGGCCGGCTCGATCGGCCTGGCCCGAGCCGCCATCGTGGCGGGTGACGCGACCTGTGTCGTGAGTGTGATGGCTCTGCAGCAGCTTCCCCAGTACCGCCTGGGCGGTGTCTTCGGAAAAGCAGAGCCGACGCCCGAGAAGTCCTTCATCCAGCCCGCGGGGCTGACCGGTCCCGGGCACCTGATGTCGGTGCTGGCCCGCCGTCACATGCACATGTACGGCACCCGTCGCGAGGCCTTCGCCGAGGTCGCCGTCTCCACCCGGGAGAACGCGCTCACACGCCCCACCGCGCTGCGGCGGACACCGCTCACCCTCGACGACTACTTCAACGCCCGGATGATCGCCGAGCCGCTGTGCCTGTACGACTTCTGCATGGAGACCGACGGCGCCGTCGCCGTCCTCACCACCAGCCTCGAACGCGCCCGTGACCTGCGCCAGAAGCCGGTCCCGGTCATCGCCGCCGCGCATGGCGGCCGACGGGAGTGGGGACGTGCCTTCAGCTGGATGGGCATGCCGGAGGAGACGTTCGCCTCCTCCGGCCACGCGGCGGTCGCCCAGCGGCTCTACGGCAAGGCGGGGGTCGGCCCCGACGACATCGACGTGGCCCTGCTCTACGACCACTTCACGCCCATGGTCGTGATGCAGCTGGAGGACTACGGCTTCTGTCCCAAGGGCGAGGGCGGCGCCTTCGTGGAGAGCGGAGCCATCCGCTACAAGGGCGGCTCGATCCCCGTCAACACGCACGGCGGACATCTCTCGGAGGGCTACGTGATCGGCATGACCCATGTGCGGGAGGCGGTGGAGCAGATGCGCGGCACCGCGGTGAACCAGGTGCCGGACGCGAAGCTGGCCCTGGTCAGCGGTGGTCCGGCGACGATTCCGGTCAGCGGCCTGATCCTGGGGCGTGACGCATGAGTGCCGTTCTGTCCCGCGCGCTGCCCCCCGAGCGGGTGCAGATCGCCACCGACCACGTCACCGAGCCGTTCTGGCAGGCGGCCCGGGAGCGTCGGCTGGCCGCCCCGCGCTGCGCGGACTGCGGTCACTTCCGGCTGCCGCCGACCCCGTTCTGCCCGGAGTGCCAGTCGCAGAAGGTCGACTGGGTTCAGCTGTCGGGCCGGGCCAGCGTCTTCAGCTTCTCCGTCGTCCGCGACATCCCCGGACTGGACGACGCCGTGGTGGTGGCCGCCGTCGTCGATCTGCCCGACGCTCCGGGTGCCCGGCTCGTCAGCAACGTGATCGACGCCGATCCCGACGAGGTGCGGATCGGCATGGAACTCGTCGTGGACTTCTCTCCCGTCTCGGACGGCTGGCTGCTTCCGGTCTTCCGTCCCTTCACCCCTGCCGTGGAAGGCAAGGAAGGCTGACCAGCATGACCACCCATTCCGAACTCGCTCCGGCGACCGAGCGCGGCCTCTTCATCGACGGGACCTGGCGCCCCTCTTCCGACGGCCGCTACGAGGAGGTCGTCAACCCCGCGACCCGGCAGGTCTTCGGCCGGGCAGCGCTGGCGAGCCCCGCCGACCTGGACGATGCGGTGGCAGCCGCGCGCCGCGCCTTCGACCACGGCCCCTGGCCCCGGATGACGCTCGCCGAGCGCGCCTCCGCCATGATCAGGCTGGCGGCCGAGCTCGAACGCGACATCGAGCCGCTGACCCAGGTGGCGCTGGCCGAGACCGGCCTCGCCGTCGCGATGTGCCGCGACGGGGCGCAGGGCATCCCGCAGTTCCTGCGCTATGCCGCGGGGCTCGCCGGGACCATCGCGCTCACCGAGGAACGCACCGCCGCCTCCGGTGCGAAGGTGCTGGTGGAGAAGGTGCCGGTCGGGGTCGTCGCCGCCTTCATCCCGTGGAACGCCCCGCTGAAGCTGGCCGCGTTCAAGGTGCCCTCCGCGCTGCTGGCGGGCTGCACCCTGGTCCTCAAGCCGTCCCCCGAGTCCCCGCTGAGCCTCCACTACCTCGCGGACGCGGCGGTGCGCGCCGGGCTGCCGGAGGGCGTCATCAACATCATCGCGGCCGACACCGAGGTCTCCCAGGCGCTCGTCAAGCACCCGGGGGTCGACAAGATCTCCTTCACCGGCAGCACGGCCGTCGGCAAGAGCATCGCCGCGTCGGCCGCCGGCTCTCTCAAGCGGGTCACGCTGGAGCTGGGCGGCAAGTCCGCCGCCCTGGTGCTGGACGACGCACCCGTGGACCTGGTCGCAGGCTCCATGGCCTTCGTCCTGCCGCTCAACAACGGGGCCATCTGCGCCATGCCCAGCCGCCTGGTGGTCAGCGAGCGGCGCAAGGACGAGATCGTCGGCGCGCTGGCGACGGCGTTGGAGAAGACCGTCGTAGGAGACCCGGCCGACCCGGCCACCCAGCTCGGTCCCATGATCAATGAGCAGCACTTCAACCGGGTGATGGGCTTCATCGACTCCGCACGTGCCGAGGGCGGCACCATCGTCACCGGTGGCGGGCGACCGGAGGGAATGGAGGACGGCCTGTACATCTCCCCCACCGTCATCACCGACGTGTCGCCCGACTCGACGGCCGCGCAGGAGGAGATCTTCGGCCCTGTCCTCACCGTGCTGACATACCGGGACGAGGACGAAGCCGTCGAGATCGCCAACAACTCCAAGTACGGTCTGGCCGGCGCCGTCTACAGCGGTGACCGTGACCGAGCGCTGGAGTTCGCCCGGCGCATCCGCACCGGCACCGTCGCCGTCAACAGCCCCATCGGCACCGACCCGGCCATCCCCTGCGGCGGGTTCAAGGCGTCCGGCTACGGCCGGGAGCTCGGCCCCGAGGGCATCGACGACTTCGTGGAGACGCGCTCGGTCTTCCTCTGATCCGCGTGTGTGCCGGCGTCACGCGTGTGCCCCGGGAGCTGTTCGCTCCCGGGGCACACTTGTGGTCCGTCCCGCTAGTCCGCGCCGAGGTAGGCCGCCTGGAGCATGTTCGGGTCGCGCCGCAGTTCGTCCGCGGTGCCGCGGTGCACCAGGCGGCCGTGGGCCAGCGCGTACACCCTGTCCACCACCTCCAGGGCGGCGGGGACATGCTGTTCGACCAACAGCACGCCGAGCTCCCGTTCCACGGCCAGGGTGCGCAGCGTCCGAAGCAGCTCTCCGGCGATCCTCGGGGCGAGGCCCAGCGACATCTCGTCCACCAGGAGCAGCCTGGGCCGCCCCAACAGGGCACGAGCCAGCGCTAGTTGCTGCTGTTCACCGCCCGACAGCAATCCCGCGCGGCGGGATTGCAGCGGGCCCAGCTGAGGCAGCACGGTCAGTGCCTCCTCGATCAGGGCCCGGCCGCCACGCCGCTGTTCCAGGCAGAGCGTCAGGTTCTCCCGGACGGTCAGCTGCCGGAACAGCCCCCGGTCCTCGGGAACCAGGCGCAACCCGCGCCGGGCCAGTACCCGGGCGCCGGTGCGCGCGGTGACCGGACCACCGAGCACCTCGATCTGCCCGGCGTGCGCGGGCAGGCAGCCGGCCAGGGTCAGCAGGGTGGTGGTCTTGCCCGCGCCGTTGGGCCCGAAGAGACCCACCACCTCCCCGCGCTCGACGTGCAGGTCGAGGTCGCGTACGACCGTACTGGCGCCATGGCCCGCGCACAGGCCCTGCACCCGCAGGAGAGCGGGTGCGGCCTCTGTGGTGGCGGCGTCGGCCGTGTCGGCCGCGCTGTCCGCGCCGGTCATGACGGACTCCCTTCCCCCAGGTAGGCGGCGAGAACGGCGGGGTCCTTTCTGACCTCCGCCGGAGTCCCCGAGGCAAGCAGCTTTCCGGCGTCCAGGACATGGACGTGGTCGCAGTTGCCGAGGACGAGACTCATGTCGTGCTCCACCAGGAGCACGGTGGTGCCCCGGTCGCACACGTCCCGGAGGCGTCGGCCCAGCTCTTCACTCTCGTGGCTGTCGAGACCCGCCGCCGGCTCGTCGAGGAGCAGGACGTCGGGGCGGGCGATCAGCGCACGGGCGAGGGCGACCAGCGCACGTTGCCCCTGGCTGACGGATCCGGGAAGGGCACCCGCGACACTGTCCAGCCCGAGTGACGCCAACAGGTCGTGCACCACCGGCGTGTCCGCGGCGGGCATCCGCCTCAGCTGGTGCCACCAGCGTCGGCGGGCTTCGCCCGGCATCCCGGTGGCGACGTTCTCCGCCACGGTCAGGTCGTCGAACAGGTCGAGCGACTGGAAGGTGCGCACCAGTCCGGCGCGGGCCCTGCGATACGGCGCCAGGCCGTCGATTCGGCGATCGCCGAGACGGACCTCGCCGTGTGCCGTGACATAGCCGGTGCATGCGTCCAGCAGGGTGGTCTTGCCGGCGCCGTTGGGGCCGATGAGACCGGTGAGGGAACCTTGCGCGACCTCAAGGGTCACGCCGTCGAGAGCGTGCACGCCTCCGAAGGCCACACTCAGATCACGTAGTGCGAGAGACAGCATGCCCGGTCTCCTCTCCGAGTGCGGCGACCTGCTCTCCGGACGGCTCGGGAACCGCCGGTCGGCGCAGCCTGCCGACGAGCCACCGCAGCTGCCGGTCCGCCTCACCCGCCACACCACCAGGGGTGGTCACCAGAGCGAGCAGGAGCCCGATAGCGCTGACGATCGCGTTGTACTTGCCCAGGTCCAGCCACCTGTCGAGCGCGTAGTACACGAGCCCGCCCGGGGCCATCAGACCGGCGATCACGGCACCGGACACGCGGCTGATGCCGGCCAGGTAGACCACCGCGACGTAGGTGAGCGACACGAAGACGTCGAAGTTCTGGAAGGCCAGACTCTCCTGCTGGTATCCGAGGAGGACGCCGGCTGTCCCGGCGAGACCGGCGGCGATTCCAAAACCTGTCAGTTTGATACCGGCGATGTTGATTCCCGCCGCGGCAGCCGCCCGCTCGTTGGCGCGGACCATGAGCATCTGTCCGCCGAGTCGGGTCCGGCGCAACCAGATCACGCCGATCGCGCAGGCCGTCACGGCGAAGAGGGCGAACAGGGCGAACCCGATGTCGCCGCCGTTGCCGAGTCCGGCACCGAACAGGCGCAGTTCCGGTACCCGGCTGCCACCCATACCGCCCGTCCAGCCCGGGTTCTTGAAGACGAACTCCGACACGGCGACGGCGAGGCCCAACGTGACCACACCGAGGGTCACCCCCCGGATCCGCAGCGCCGGCACGGCGACGGCGACGCCCAGGATCACGGCCAGGGCCACGGCGATGAGCGGTGCGAACGGGAACCCGATGTGGGCGCGGGTGGTGAGGTTGCTGAGAACGAAACCCGCGGCACCGGCGAAGGTCATCTGGGCCAGCGAGATCTGGCCCAGCATGCCGGTGACGACGACAATGCTCAGGCAGACCAGCACGGAGACGACCGTCGTGGTCAGGGCGGTGCGGTAAGGCCCGTCCAGAGTGAGGACCAGCGCCACGCCGACCAGCAGCGTCGCGCCCACCGTGATCGGGCTGGCACCACCGCGCGGCACCGCCGGCAGCCGAGGATCCTCCTCCGTGCCGCGGGAGGGCAGGCTCCCGCCGCTGACTGCGAGCGTCACCACGATCACCAGGAAGGGCAGCACCTCGCGCAGCCCGGTCTGAGGCAGCCAGGAGTAGTCGCCCTGGAGCTTCAGCACGACGCTCTGGACCATGCCCAGGGCGATACCGGCGGCGACCGTGATCCCGAAGGAGCGAAGCCGGCCGACGATCGCCACGGCGAGCGCCGGCACGATGAACAGGCTGTTGGTCACCGGGTCGAGCCCGGTGATCGGTCCGGCCAGGATGCCCAGCAGGCCCGCCAGCATCGACGAGCCCATCCAGGCGAGGGCGGAGAGCCGCCCGGGCGAGTGCCCGAGGAGCGTGGCAGCCCGTTCGTCCTCGGCGACCGCCCGCATCGCCAGCCCGGTCCGGGTGAACCGCGTCAGAACCCACAGCAGGGCGGCGATGACGATGACGACGGCCGCGAGCAGGAACCTGTCCCACGACACCGTCAGCCCGCCGAAGTGCACGGGGTCGTTCGCCAGGATCGGCGGCACGCTCGCGCTCGTGGTGGGAAACCGCAGGACCACCAGGGACTGCAGGACCATGGTGATACCGACGGCGGCCACGAGTTTCAGCAGACCCGACGCCGATCGCAGCGGACGGAAGACCAGCGCGTAGGCGACCAGGCCCAGCAACGCCGCGACGGCGAGGCAGACCAGCATGGCGGCCCACACCGGGAGGTCCGGCGTCGCGATGGTGCCGATCGGGAGGACGAGCAGGTCCTCGTTGTGCAGGAAGGCGTAGGTGTATCCGATGTACATCCCCATCGCGCCGAGGGAGATGTTGATGACACCTGCGGCCTGGTAGGTGAGCACCACTCCCGTGCCCAGCGCGGCGTAGATGGTTCCCGCGCCGAGGCCCAGAAGGGCGAATTGCAGGATCTCGATCATGTCGTTCCTTGGGTCTGCCGGTGATCGACCAGAGCCGTATGGGTGATCATCCGGAGTACCAGCGACCGGCGACGTCCTGGAGCCGGCCGTTCTCGCTCTTCACGATGCGGACCTGGTTGGTGCAGACGGACGGCAGACCGGCGACCTGCTTACCGTCACAGGTGACCGGGGGGCCGACGAAGGTCGGCTCGTTCTTCAGCGCGTGGAAGGCCTTGATCACGGCCGCCGGATCGTCCGGCTTGTCGGTCTTGCCGAGCACCCGGGACAGGGACACGGTCGCGGCGAAGGCCGATTCCGGGTAGAACCCGAGATCGACGGAGGGGGCGTACTTCGCGATGGCGGCCCGGAACGCCTTGGTGTCGGGAGTGTCCGCGTTCGCGGGCTGCACGGAGACCGGGAAGTACGACCCGTCGGCCGCGCTTCCGCCGGCCTTCAGTACGCCCGGCGCGGCACAGTTACCGGTGAAGACGTAGGTCGCCGTGCTGGCCAGCGACTGCTTGGCCTTGAGGACGTTGACGCAGCCGGATTCCGGCATGATGCCGAACACCGTGTCGGTCCCGCCCTGGAGGGCCTGGCTGAGCGGACCGGCCACGTCGGTCTCGTTCACACCGAAGGGGACCATGGTCACCTTCTTCACACCCTGCGCCTTGAGCACGTCCCGGACGAACCTCTCGGCGGCCAGTCGCGCCTGGGGGTTCTCGTTGAACAGGACGGCGGCCTTCTTGGTGTGCAGTTCCTTCGCGGCGTAGACGGACGCGGCGATCTGCGACCCCGCGGCTCCCGCGAAGAACGAGAACGAGTCGGGAGACGTGAGTTCGGTGGCGCTGATCGGCGTCGTGGCCACGTAGGGCACACCGGCCTTGGCGAGCAGGGGCAGGGAACCGTCCGAGCCGAGGTCGAGGCCGCCGATCACCGCGGCGGGATGCTGTTCCAGGATCTGGGCCGCGCAGTTGGCCGAGGCCGCGGTCGTACCGTTGGAGTTGCAGTACTCCAGGCGGATCGGACGTCCTCCGGCACCACCCAGGTTGTTGTTCACGTACTTCACGGCCGCGCGGGTCGCCTCACCCATGTTCGCGAAGTTGCCCGCGGCGTTGGTGTCGTTGTTGATCATGCCGACGACGATCGGCTTGCCCTGCGCCTTCTTCACCGGCAGTTCGACCTGACGGACGCTCTCCGCCTTGTCCGACTTGCTGTTCGCCCCGGCGTCACCATTGCTGGCGCAGGCCGCCACCAGCGTCAGGGCGAGGGCCGTACAGGCACCGGCGACCACCCTGGCCGGCCTACGTGAGATCTTCTCCACAGACATAGCACACCCCATCAACTTAGTTGACTTCGTTGAAGGGAGAGTGTGGGTGCGCAACGGGGCCTTGACAAGGGTTTGAGCAGCATTCGCCCCAGATAACGATCCGATATGAAATGAGAGCAACCTAGTAATCTAGGTGTACTCTCTACCTGGGAAACGCACAGCGCAAGCACCCCCGGCCGCACGCCGGGGGTGCTTGCGCTGTGCGCCCGCCCTACCGCCTCAGGACTTGCGTCGGAACCGCGCCGTGGCGTCGCGGAAGTCCTGGCCGGTGAGCAGCCCGCCCTGGACCGCGCCCAGCACCGCCAGCTCGTGATCGAACTCCGAACTCAGCGCCCGGCGCAGCGATGCCTTGCTGCTGCTGAGCGCCGGGCGGGACAACTTGGCCAGCCCATCCGTCACCTCGCAGACCCGCTCCCCCAACCGGCCGGCCTCGAGCACCTCGTTGACGAGTCCCCAGGCCAACGCCTCCTCCGCAGGGACCACGCGCCCGGTGATGACCATCTCGCTCGCCCGCGTACTGCCCACCGCCCGGGTCAGCAGATGGGCGCCCCCCATTCCGGGCACGAGGCCGACGTTGATCCAGGAGCTGGCGAAGCTCGCCTCCCGGGAGACGTAGCGCAGGTCGCAGGCGAGGGCCAGGTCGAGGCCGGCGCCCAGCGCGGCACCGTTGACCGCCGCGATGACGGGAACCGGAACGTCACGCATCAGCCGTACGAGGCGCTGGAACTGCCCGTAGATGGTGTCGGTGACCGCGCGTGCGCCCTGCTCGGCCACAACCGACAGGGCGGCCAGGTCACCTCCCGCGCAGAAGACCGGCGCCACGCCGGTGATGACCAGGACCCGCACCTCAGGGTCCGCACCCGCCTGCGCCACCGCGTCGGCCAGGTCACAGACCAACTCGACGGTCAGCGCGTTGCGCCGCTCGGGCCGGTTGAGCACAAGCCACTCGGCTGCACCCCGCCGCTCCCGCAGCAGGTGGTCCTGACCGTTCGCCGCCGTCCCCGTCATGACCGCACCCCCGTGACATCCCGGCCGATGATCGTGCGCATGATCTCGGAAGTACCCCCGTAGATGGTCTGCACGCGTGCGTCGAGGAAGGACCGGGAGACCGGGTGCTCGCTCATGTAGCCGTAGCCTCCGAAGAGTTGCAGGCAGCGGTCGACCACCCGCTGCTGGAGTTCGGTGGCCGCGAGTTTCGCCTTGGCCGCGTCCACCGCGGTGAGTTCGCCGGCGTTCAGGGCGCGCAGGCAGTCGTCGACGTAGGCCTGGACGACATCGAGTTCGGTGACCATGTCGGCCAGTCGGAACTGGGTGTTCTGGAAGGCGGCCAGCGGCCGGCCGAAGGCCGTGCGCTCCTTGGTGTGCTCCAGCGTCCAGCCCAGTACGGTCCGTGCCGGGTACAGGGCCTGAAGGGCGATGGAGAGCCGCTCACTGGGCAGGTTCTCCATGAGGTGCGCGAAACCGCCGCCCTCCTTGCCCAGGAGATTGCCGGCGGGCACGCGGACGTCCTCGAAGACCAACTCCGCGGTGTCCTGGGCCACCAGGCCGATCTTTTCGAGTTTGCGACCGCGCCCGAAGCCGGGCATCCCACGTTCCACCATGAACAGGCTGAGCCCGTGGGAGCCCGCATCCGGATCGGTCCTTGCGACAACGATCACGAGGTCGGCGGCGATGCCGTTCGTGATGAAGGTCTTGGTGCCGTCGAGGATCCACTCCTCGCCATGGCGAACGGCGGTGGTGCGGATGCCCTGCAGGTCACTGCCGGCGCCCGGTTCGGTCATGGCGACCGCGCCGACGAGCTCTCCGCCGGCCACACCGGGCAACCAGCGCTCCCGCTGCTCCAGGGTCGCGAGGCTCAGCAGATACGGCAGGAAGATGTCGTCCTGCAGCCCGAAACCGAGGTTCACCGCGGCGGCGCCCACCCGGGCCAGCTCCTCGATCACCACGCTGCGGTAGCGGACGTCCGTCACACCACCGCCGCCGTACTCCTCGGGCACGGACAGTCCGAGGACCCCCTGGCGGCCCGCGGCCAGCCAGGCACCCCGCTCGACCATCCGCTCGGCGTCCCAGCGTTCCTGGTGCGGAACCACTTCGCGCTCCACGTACTCCCGGACGGTCGCCCGGAAGTCCTCGTGGTCCTGTTCGTAGAGCCTGCGCTGCATGTCCCTCCACCTCTCCGCACGGCACACTGCATCACGAGATGAGTATCACTTAGTCAACTAAGATAGACCAGTCGCGTCGAGTCCCGTCACGCGTGGCTGCGCCCAAGGACGAGGGGTCCGCCCGGAGGCGGTGGATGGGGCCGGCCATCAGAGACGGCGGCACGCCTGCGCCCTGAAGAATGTCGGCGACGATCTCCGCGGCGCTGGAGAGGGCCGTTTCCGCAGGCGGGCGAGTTCGTCGAGCGCGGACTCGACGGCGTAGGCGGCGGAGGAGCAGCCCGGTCCGCACACGGGCGTCGGTGTGTTCACGTCCAGCGCCACCGACTGGTACGACTGGCCGACGTCGGGGGTGGCGTAGAGCATCTGACCGAGGTCCGGGATGGCTTCGGCGTAGGTCTCGTAGCGTGAGGTCTCGGCCTTCGGCTCATGGGCCGTCGCGGTCAGCCGGCCGCGCCGGTCGCTGCCGAGGCGCACCCGGTGCTCAGCGAGTTTCCGAACGCTCCGCCGACGAAGGGCGAGAGGACGCGCACCGACTCCGGAGTGACACCGAACACCGTGGCGAGTTCGGCGACCGCGCCCAGCACCCACTGGGCAGGATTCACCTTGATGCAAGGGCCTTCCGCCGTGCGCGAGCGATGGACAAGCCGGCGGTGACCGCAACCAGCAATGCGCAGCCCTTGCCGCGGCCCCCGAGGAGGGTGTGGCGGCTTTCGGCTCCTAGAGCTCCACAGAACGAGGCACATCCAGTGCCTGTTCGGCCCAGATGGTCTTGCCCGTCATGGTGTATCGAGTGCCCCATCGCCGAGTCAGCTCGGCGATCAGGAACAGACCACGGCCGCCCTCGTCACTCAGCCGGGCTCGGCGCAGGTGCGGGGCGCTGGCGCTGCCGTCCGAGACCTCGCAGGTCAAGGACCGGTCCTTGATCAGACGCAGGTGAACCGGGCCGACGCCGTAGCGGATCGCGTTCGTGACCAGTTCGCTGACCACCAACTCCGTGGTGAACGTCAGGTCTTCCAGCCCCCAGGCGGTGAGCCGGTCATCGACGAGGCGTCGCGCGTCGCTCACGACAGCGGGATCGCTGTGCAACTCCCACTCCGCGACCTGGTCCTTGGCCAGGCCCCTGGTACGGGCTATCAGCAACGCGACGTCATCGGCTGCGGGGCCGCTGTGAAGTGCGCCCAGAACGGTGTCGCACAGCGCGTCAAGCGAGGGACTCGGGCGAGCGATGGCGGCACGGAGCTCCTCCAGGCGGGCGTCCACGTCGTGCTCACGGGTTTCGATCAGGCCGTCGGTGAACAGCGCCAGCAGACTTCCCTCGGGGACGGCCAGTTCGGCCGCCTCGAACGGCAGGCTGCCGAGGCCCAGCGGCGGACCGACGGGTATGTCGACGACGGAGGACGTACCGTCCGGACGCACCAGGACAGGTGGCGGATGTCCGGCCGCGGCCAGGGAACACACCCCGGCAACCGGGTCGTACACGGCGTAGAGGCAGGTGGCTCCAGAAGCGCAGGGGTCCCTGTCATCGCACTCTCCGTCCGCCGCATGGGTCACGACGTCGTCGAGGTGGGTGAGGAGTTCCTCGGGAGGGAGCTCGATGTCGGCGAGCGTCCGTACGGCCGTGCGCAGCTGCCCCATGATGGCCGAGGCGGTGACTCCATGACCGACGACGTCTCCCACTACCAGGCCCACCCGCGATCCCGGGAGCGCGATCACATCGAACCAGTCGCCTCCGACCTGCGCCCCGCCGCCGGCCGGAAGGTAGCGCGCAGCGGTTTCCACCGCCGAATGCGATGGCGAGCCGTGCGGCAGCAGGGCACTCTGCAGCGCCACGGCAATCCCGTGTTCGCGGGTGAACCGGCGCGCGTTGTCCAGGCAGATCGCCGCGCGGGCGATCAGGTCCTCCGTGACGGCGAGGTCGTCCGGCCCGTACGGCTCACGCGTCGGTGCGTTTCGCAGGAACAGAGCAAGCCCGAGCGTTGTGCCGCGCGCGCGGATGGGCACCGCGATGGTCGAGCACATGCCCTGGCCGATGTCGTCACCGAACCACCGCGCGACCTCGGACGCGTCGTCCTCGATCAGTTGGGCGCCGCTGCCGAGCAGACACCGGGCGACGGCTGATGACGAGGGTTGGATGGGCTCACTGGACACGGCCTGCTCGCCGTCGGCCAACGGCACCACCCTGCGCAGCACCACCGACCGACGCGACGGGCCGGGCGGCGGCAGTTCGCCGTGGAAGACCTCGTCGAGCAGATGCACGCTGAGGGCGTCGGCGAAGCGCGGCATCACCACCTCGGCGACCTCGCGAGCCGTGCCGGCCAGGTCCAGGCTCATGCCGATCCGGGTCCGGGCCTCGCTCAGCAGCGCCAGCCGCTCCCGCGCGCCGTACTGCTGCGAGTAGTCGTAGGAGGACACGCCGACGGCCCGCACCCGCCCTGTCGAGTCCTTGAGAGGGAAGAAGTCCGAGACCCACGCATGCGCCTTGGCTTCACCCGGCACCTTGACGAACCGCTCGGCGGTCTCGAGCTCGCCCTTGGCGGCCACTCGCATCACCCTGCGCTCGTCGTCCGCGGTCGTCGCCTCCACCACCGATTCCGTGAGCGGCCGACCCCGCATCTCGTCCTCGTCGCGGCCTGTCAGCCGGGTCATGACCTGGTTGTGCCGCAGGACCCGGCCCTCGGTGTCGTTGATGGCGAGCGGGGCCGGGAACTGGTCGAACACCCACGCCATCAACTCGTCGTCCCCGCCTCCCTGAACCTCCACGCGACGATCCGCCACCAGCAGAAACCCAACGCGCCGCTCTCCGACCTGCAGCGGGCAGATGTCCACGTCCATGTCCAACACACGGCCGTCCCGGTGCCTGACCGCCCAGTCGGACGTGAAGAGGTCAGCCAGACCGGTACCGAGGGCCTCCTGAGAAGACCAGCCCCACAGCGCCTCCGCACCGCGGCTCCAGAGAGTCACCGTGCCGGCGGAGTCGGTGACAACGACCGTGACGGTGCCTCGGACCTCCCTGAGCAGCCGCGGGGGGAACCGGCCGGATGTCTCGGTGTCTTCCGTCATGGCGCTCTGCCTACGTCGAGACCGCATACGAAGCAGCCGACATTCATCCTCTTCCAAGCGGCCGACCAAGGCAAGGCAAAGGGGCGCTCACGTCGACGCCCCGCCCGTCTGCGGGCCCCCCCCCGACGCTTGCACTAAAGTGAGCGTCGGTTCATCATAGGCCGCGGGCCGCGTTCATGCCAGGACTCGACAGCCACCGCGCCCTCCCATATCCGCCATGCCCACGTCATCCAAGTGCCTTCTCCGCCGGGAGTCCTCCATGAATCTTCTGCTGTGGATCCTCCAGTCACTCGTCGCCGCCGTCTTCCTTGCCGTGGGCACGATGAAACTCGTGCGCAACAGAGTCCAGCTCGCCTCGGTCTTCGGCTGGGTCGGACAGGCCTCCGACACGTTCGTCAAGATCAGCGGAGTCCTGGACACATTGGTGGGCCTCGGACTAGTCCTGCCGGGAGCCACCGGCATAGCACCGGTACTCGTACCGTGTGCCGCGCTCGGCGGGCTCGCGATCATGACCGGCGGGACCGCAATCCACCTGCGCCGCTCCGAGACCTCCGACGCGGTCGGAAACCTGGTCACCATCGTTCTGCTGGCCGTGATCGTGTGGGGGCGCTTCGGGCCGTACCGGTTCTGAGCCGCCCCGCCACTGCGCATCCCACCGATCCCGGCGCTCAGCGGACGGCCGACGGGTGTCGAGCGAGGGCGGTCACCGTCACGTCCATGTACGGGAAGAGCGGCAGTCCCCACAGGATGTCGTTGAGCCGGTCGTTGTCGACGACGTCGAAGACGCTGAGGTTGGAGTACCGGCCGGCGCAACGCCACAGGTGCAGCCACTCCCCCGCACACTGCAACCGCTGCGCGTACTCCTTCTCGGCGGCGATCGTCGAGGCGCGGACCTCGGGGTCCATACCGGGCGGCAGGTTTACGGTCATCTGGACGGCGAAGAGCACGGCCGGCTCCCCTTCTACGGACGTGTCAGGTCTATGGACGTGTCAGGCCGAGGGGGCGAGGGCGAAGTCGTAGCCGGCCTCGGTGCCGCCGTCGGCAGTCGGCTTCGGTTCGAGGACGAGCTCGGCTTTGACCGCGGAGGCCACGTCGTCCCCGATGTGCTCGCCGCCCCGGAAGTACAGCTGCGTGGTGAGCGACTCGTGCCCCGGGGCGGACACCTTCAGGTGGAGGTGCGCCGGGCGCCAGGCGTGCCAGCCGGCGGCGGCGATGAGTCGGCCGCAGGAGCCGTCCGTCGGGATCTGGTAGGGGGCCGGCTGGACGGTCGTGACCGCGAAGCGGCCCTCGTCGTCGGTCGTCACACTGCCGCGCAGGTTCCACTCCGGGACACCCGGAGCGAACTGCGAGTAAAGGCCCTCGTCATCGGCCTGCCACATCTCCAGCACGGCCGCCGGGAGGGGCTCGCCCGACACGTCGGTGACCTGCCCCGTGAAGCACAGTGGGGTGCCTGGCTCGCCGGCCCGCATCGGCAGGGTGGCGACGCTGGGCAGTTCCGGGGCCGCGGGCACGTAGTACGGACCCTCGATCGTCCCCTTGCTGCCCTCGCGGGTGCTGTGAGCGACCTCCTCGACCACGTGCTCGACCCACACGTCGAGGAACAGCGGCCATTCGCCGTCCTGTCCGACGGAGATCAGCCAGGACTTCAGTGCGTCGTACTCCTGATACGTCACCTGGTGGCGGCGGATGACGTCGTGCAGAGCCGTGATGATCTCGGTGGCGAGGATGTCGACGCGGGCGGTGTCGGTGGGGGCGCTCGTGCCGATCTTGTCCGTGAGGAAGCGTTCGGTGGCCGA
This sequence comes from Streptomyces fuscichromogenes, assembly GCF_014645815.1. Taxonomy (GTDB): domain Bacteria; phylum Actinomycetota; class Actinomycetes; order Streptomycetales; family Streptomycetaceae; genus Streptomyces; species Streptomyces fuscichromogenes. The sequence continues at coordinate 25,830 of NZ_BMML01000030.1, forward strand.
GGCTCCGGATGCGGCGGCGGTGGCCTTGAGGGAGGTGTCGGACATGGGGTGCGGCTCCTTCTGGTTGTCGGGGGTGGGGGTCACTGGTCCTGGCGGTAGCGACCGAGCTTGTCCTCGTCGACGGCGACGCCCAGACCGGGCAGGCCGGGGACGGCGAGGGTGCCTCCGCTGATCCGCAGCGGTGCGGTGAGCAGGTCGTCGCTCATGTCGAGGTAGTTGGACAGCTCGCCGGCACGGCGGGACGAGGCCGCGTGAGCGGCTCCGAAGGCGAGAGTGCACACGGTGCCGAGCTGCCCGTCGATCTGGTTGCCCATCACCACCTCGGCCCCCATCCCCTCGCACTGGAACAGCACGCGCTGGGACTGGGTGAAGCCGGTACGGGCGGTCTTGATACTGATGGCCGTGGCAGCGCCGTCCAGGAGGGACCGGGTGACCTCGGCGGGCGTGGTGGCGGACTCGTCCGCCACGAAGGGGACGGGGCAGTCACGCACCAGTCGGCGCCGGCCCAGGACGTCGTCGGCCGGGCACAGCTCCTCGGCCAGCGTGATACCCAGGGCGTCCAGTTCGCGTAGGGCGGCAGCGGCCTCCGAGGGGGTCCAGCCACGGTTGCCGTCGACGTACAGCTCCGCTGCGTCACCGAGGGCCTCACGTACGGCCCGGCACACATCCAGGTCGTCGCGTACGGGATGCCGGCCGACCTTGATCTTGAACACGGTGATGCCGTACGTGTCGCGCATCCGCTCGGCCTCGTCGGCCATCCGCGGCGGTGAGTCGAAGCCCAGCATGTGGCTGACGCGCATGCGGTCCGTGTAGCCGCCGAGCAGCCGACTGGCCGGCTGGCCCAGTGCCTGGCCGACGACGTCCCACAGGGCCATGTCGATGGCCGACTTCGCGGCGGGGTTGCCGACCGTTCGGTGCAGCAGGCCGTGGACCCGCTCGCGGGCCAGCACGTCCAGTCCGACGAGCTGCGGTCCGAAGACCTTCTCGATCACTCCGATCACGGATGCCTGGGTCTCGCCATAGGTGAAGGGTCGGGGCGGGGCGTCGGCCACGCCCGTCAGTCCCTCGTCGGTGTGCACGCGCACGAGGACGTGCTCGGCGGTGTGCACCGCTCCGCTCGCGAACCTCAGGGGCTTCGTGTACGGGATGGCGTAGGGGACGGTCTCGATCGCCGTGATCTTCACGGGGCACCCTCCGTGATCCGCCGGACCAGTCCTTCCGTATGCCGGGCCACACCCAGCAGCCGCCCCACCCGGTCGGGATGACCGACGAGTTGCAGGCCCAGCGGCATGCCATGGGCGTCGCGGTGCCCGGGGACGGTCACCACGGGCAGGCCGAGCAGTTGCCAGGGGCGGCTGAGCACCGGGTCGCCCGTGGCGGCCAGTCCGTGAGGCGCCGGTCCTGGGGCCGCCGGCCCCAGGACGGCGTCGGTGTTCTCCAGGAGACGGAGCATCCGCGCACGGACGACGTGCCGGACCTCCAGGGCCGCCGCGTGCTCACGCGTGGCGATGTTCCGTCCCCGGCACAGCAGTTCCCTCAGCGGGTCACTCAGGTACTCGGGCCGCTCCGCCTCGTCGGCGAGGGCGCGCGCGGCCTCGTAGGCCATGACGGTGGCGTGCGCCTGCGCGAGCCGACCTGTCAGGCCGCTGTCGCCGAGGTCGCCGATGGCCGCGCCTGCGGCGACGAGGGCGCGGCCGGTGCGCTCCAACGCGTCGAGCATCGCCCGGTCGGTGCCGACCAGACCGGTTCCCGGCCACAGCAGCACCCGTATGAACGGCGGGGTTTCGGCCTCCGTGCCGTCGACCGCCGCCACGGCTCGGGCCAGTGCGGCGACATCGGGCGCGAGCAGTCCGGGAGCGTCCAGAGTGGGGCTCAGGCCGGTGATACCCGTCGTCGGCCATGCGCCGACGGGGGCGACGTATCCGGCGACGCCGCAGTAGGAGGCGGGACGGGTCAGCGATCCTGCCGTCTGCGAACCCAGCGCAAGCGGCACCACACCGGCCGCGACGGCGGCGGCCGAGCCGCTGGAGGAGCCGCCCGGGGTGTGGTGGACGTTGTGGGGGTTACGGGTCGGACCGGGCTGGAAGTAGGCGAACTCGGTGGTGACCGTCTTGCCCAGCGGGACAGCCCCTGCCCCGCGCAGCCTGTCCACCAGCCAGGCGTCGGCCGCCGCGACCCGGCCGCGCCGCAGCGCGGAGCCGCACTCCGTGGGCAGACCGGCGACGTCGATGATGTCCTTGACGCCGAACGGCATGCCCTTCAGCGGCCCGCCCGCGGTGCGCTCGGCCGCCGCGCGTGCACCCTCGGCGTCCACACGGACCCAGGCGCGGATCTCCTCCTCGGTCTTCTCCAGCCGGTTCAGCGCCTCCTCGACGGCCGAGGCCCCCGTCATCGGGCGGTTCCCGGGAGCGTGGCCTCAAGCCGGTGGAAGGCCCGGTTGAAGTAGACGAGGCTCTGCCCGCCCGACCGGGTGCGAATCTGCTCCAGTTCCACGAACAGCACGCTGTGGGAGCCCCTCGGTACGGTCTCCTTGATGGTGCCGACGGCGGTCACCAGGGCGTCCTTGAGGACCGGCACGTCCTGGGTGTGGTCCCAGATGTCCCAGGTGAAACGTTCGGCCATGGGCACCTTCGTCGCTCCGGCGAAGTGCATCGCCAGTTCCTGGTGTTCGCCGCCCAGGACGTTCACGCACACGCGCCCGTTGGCCTGGAAGACGTCGTGCATGGCGCTGGAGCGGTTGACGCAGACCAGCAGGGTCGGTGGGGCGTCGGTCACGGAGCAGATGGCGCTGAGGGTGATACCGCAGCGGCCGTTCGGGCCGTTCGTGGTCAGGATGTTGACGGCCGCCGGGAGATGCGCCATGGCCTCCCGGAACTCGGCCTGATCGGGGGTCACGGCGGTGCCGCTCCTCTGCTGCTCGGGTCGGATCGCGTTCACCACAGCTGCACCACCAGACGCGGCGACTTCGCCCGGGAGACACAGGCGGCGATCTGGTCGCCGGCCACTTTCTCCTTGGCGGACAGGCAGTGGTCGCGGTGGTCGGGTTCGCCCTCCAGGACCCGCAGTACGCAGGTCCCGCAGATGCCCTCGCGGCAGGAGGTGTCCAGGGGCGCTCCGGCCGCCTCCAGCACCTCGGCGATGGTCTTGTCCGCCGGCACCGTGTAGACCTCGCCGGTGTCGAGTTCGACCTCGAAGCTGTCGCCTCCGGTCGATGTCGTACCCGCCTGGAACAACTCGCGGTGGACGTGGTCCTCGGGCAGCGTGCGGGTCGCGAGTGCGGCGACCTGGTCCATGAAGTCCTGGGGACCGCAGGTGTACACGTGGGCGTCGGCCGGGAGCACGGCCAGTTCCGTCGCGAGCCGGTCAGCCGTGGCCTCCCGGCCCCGGCCGAAGTGGAAGACGGCCCGGTCCGCGAAGGCGCTGGACTCGATCAGGTCGGCGAAGGCGGCCCCGGCCCGCTCCCGTGCCACATAGTGGAGCCGGAACTCCACTCCACGGGCGTGCAGTTCGTACGCCATGGCCAGGAGCGGGGTGATGCCGATCCCGGCGGCGACCAGGTGGTGCTCCCTGGCCTGCGGGACCAGCCCGAACAGCTGCCGAGGAGTGCCGACGGTCAGTTCGTCGCCGGGCTGGACCTTGTCGTGCAGGGCCTGGGAGCCGCCGCGGGAGTCCTCCTCGCGCTTGACGGCGATGGTGTAGGCACCGGCGTCGTCGGGTGGACCGCAGAGGGAGTACGGGCGGGTGATGCCGGTGGGCCCCGTCACGTCGATGTGGGCGCCCGCGGGATACGGGTCGAGGGGGGTTCCGTCGGTGCGGACCAGCCGCAGGATCTTGACGGTGCCGGCTTCCTCGACGGTCTCGGTGACGGTGACAGGGAACATCCGTCTGCCTTCGGGTTCGTGGGAGTGGTGCTGACCGCGTCGTCAGCGCATGTACAGGCCGCCGTTGGCGTCCCAGCAGGCTCCGGTGACCGTGTCCGCGTGCTCCGCGGCGAGCAGCAGGACCATGTCGGCGATGAACACCGGGCGCCCTAGCCGGCCCACCGGGATCGACGCCTCGATCTGCGCGAGGCGCTCCGGGGCGACCGATCCGCGGACCACTGGAAGGTCCTGCGGCCCCGGGGACACGGCGTTGACCGTGACTCCGTGCGGACCCAGTTCCCGGGCGAACACCTTGGTCAGCGTCGCCACTCCGCCTTTGGACGCCGCGTAGTGGGCCCCGGTCGCCGTGCCGCCGTTCTGACCGGCCAGCGAGCCGATGTTGACGATCCGTCCGTAGCCGCGCTCGGCGAAGTAGGCGCCGAAGACCTGGCAGCCGAAGAACGTGCCGTGCAGGTTGGTCCGTACGACGGCCTCGAAGCTCTCGGGGCCGATGTCCATCAGGGACTCGACCTTGGAGTGCCCGGCGTTGTTGACCAGGGCGTGTATCGCACCCCAGTGCTCGACGACCCGGTCACGCACCCGTGCGAAGGCGTCCTTGTCGCGCACGTCGAGCGCGAGACCGACGGCGTCATGCCCGGTGGGGTCCAGCGCTGCAGCCGTCCTGACCGCGCTCTGCTCGTCGAGGTCGGTCAGCGCGACCCGCCAGCCCCGGTCGTGAAAACGCTGGGCGATGCACGCCCCCAGGCCGCCGGCCGCACCGGTCACGAGCACGACGCGGTGGTGGTCGTCCTCCCAGTCCCCCCAGGGGCCGCCGGTTCCCTGCGGGCTCACAGCAGGAACCCCGACGCCGTGACCGCCTCCTCGGAGTTGACCAGTCGCACGATCTTCCGGGAGATACCGGGGCCCTCCGTGCCGAAGACGATCCGGTGGGTGACGTCCGCGGCGAGGACGAAGGTCTCCTCACGCTTGTAGCCCACCAGGACCTGCGCCGAGCAGATCTCGATCGCGTCGCCGTCGCGGCCGGTGACCACGTGCCGGGACACCGAACGGACCGTGCGTGCCGCCGCCGCGGCCGAGATGGAGAACCCACCCGTGAGGCGCTCGATGCGCATGCGGCGCATCCGGTCGTCGTCGTAGACGAGGTTGAGGGTGGCGGCGAAGTCAGTGGTGTCGCGGTCGATGGGGACGACGTACTCGCCGCCCTCCGTCCACAGGCCGTCCCACTCCTCGTAGCGGCGGGCGTCGAGCAGGTGGGCCTCTCGCCAGATCAGGGACACGGCGGCGAGGGCACGCGGGTCGTCGAACGGAAGCGCCGCGGCTTCCCCGCTGAGGGCCTCAGTTGCCATCGGTCATCATCCTCTTCCACATCGCGTAGGCCTCCCGCATGCCCGTCTCGTCGGTCGCGTGCGAGGTGGGCTGCCCCAGGTCGTTCGGCTTCTCGCGGCCCAGGCCACGGTTGACCAGGATCGCCATGCCGGCGTCTCCGGCGACGCCACGCTGGACGCGGTTCCACGCCTCGGCGTCGTCGGGGCTGCCGAAGCCGAACGGGCCCTGGAAGTGCTCGTGGATGCGCAGCCGTTCGCGGTTGACGATCTCCGGGCCGCCGTCCAGGCCGAGCGCCACGTGCCGGATCTCGGTCTCGTCGACGGAGACCGGCCGAAGGACGCGGAAGAAGGACATCGACATCGCCACGTTCGGGAACAGGTTGAGGTTGAAGCCCACACCGTGCATGGCGCGCACGATGCGCCGCACCTTGGCGGGGTCCATGTCCTTCGACAGTTCCTCGACGAGGTGACCGAAGCGGTCCTGGAGCTTCTCGGTTCCGTCGTCCTCGTCGAAGTCGACGTGGTCGGCCACGCTGATGGCCACACTGTGGCCGTTACCGAGGGAGTGGGTGATCGCGTTCTCGTCGGTCATGATCGACAGCATGTTCGCCGTCTCCGCGTCGACGGAGGCCATCCAGGAGCGGTGCACGATCGGGAAGTGGTACCAGTCGGTGGTGTTCTCCAGCTGGATCTTCCAGTTGCCCTGGAAGCGGAAGCGGTGCTCGCCCTGCACCTTGATCGGATAGCCGGCGCCCTGCTTCATGAAGCGGTCGATCCACAGCCGGGCCCCGCCGAGGAAGTCCTCCAGCGGCTCGACGTCCTCGCTGAAGCTGGCGAAGACCATCCCGGCGTACGAGCCCGCCTTGAGCCGCTGCAGCGGCAGGTCCTTCTTCTCCACGACGTCCTCGTAGCCCTCGGGGTACGGGATGCCGCGAAGGGCGCCGTCCAGGCTGTACGACCAGGCGTGGTAGGGACAGGTGAAGCCGTTGCCGTTGCCCTTGGGGGTCTCGCAGACACTGGCGCCGCGATGACGGCACCGGTTGAGCAGGACGTTGACGCCGCCGCGGCGGTCGCGGGTGACGATGACGGGACGGCGGCCCACCCAGGCGGTCTTGAAATCGCCCGCCTTCGGGATCTCGCTCTCGTGGGCCACCCACACCCAGGTGCGATGGAAGATGCGGTCCATCTCCCGTTCGAAGAGGGCCGGGTCGGTGTAGAGGCTGCCGGCGACGCGGTCGGGCTCGACGAGGGAACCGATCTCGGGGGTCATCGGGTCACCTGCGGCTCGGGCAGCGGGCGGCCGAGGCGTGCCTCGATCTTCATGTAGCGCCACAGGCCGTGCTCGCCGACCTGGACGGTGCGCAGCAGGTTGCAGGCCGCGGCGACGGTGGGCTGGTCGACGACGTCGGCGAGGACGTAGCAGGTCCACGGCCAGGAGTCGGAGGGGCCGACCATGTGCTGGTCGTCGTCGATCGTGCCGAGGACGGTGACGCCGGACAGTGTGTGGAGTTCGCCCAGCATCGTGGTGAAACCGTCCCAGACGGCCTTGCCCCGACCGGTGGGGAGGTCGAAGAAGTTCTGGTTGACGCCGATGCAGAACAGCACCCTCAGTGGCGCGTCGGACATGGGTTTCCTGCCTTTCAGAGGTAGCCGGGGAAGGGCTGGACGCCCGTGAGGACCGCGCCGGCGCCGTCGTACATGCCCTCCTGGAGGAAGGCGTGCTGCGGTACCACCGAGGCGTCCCGCAGGTAGCGCTGCATGGGGCTGCTGTCCGTGATGGCGGCAATGCCGACGAGCTGGTAGGCGGCGCGGACGACTTCGAACGAGGTCTTGGCGAGGTGGGCGGAGGCGAGCCGCAGCAGGCTGGCCTGTTCGGGGGGCACGGCGTCGCCCGCCTCGACCGTCGCCCACACATCCTCGGTGATCTCGTAGAAGAAGGCCCGGACGGAGCGGAGTTGTGCTTCCGCCTGGCCCACCGAGATGCGGTAGGTGGCCCGTTCGGCGGGCTTGGGAGCGCCGGTGTAGCCGGAGCGGCCGCCCTGGGCGATGACGAGATCGAGGGCGGCGCGGGCCACGCCGAGACCGACGACCGCGAGGACCTGGGCGGCGTAGGGGACGGTCGGGTAGCGGTACAGGGGTTCGTCGACGGTGGGCTTGCCGCCTCGGACGAACGTCCACTCCCGCGGTACGACGGCTCCGTCGACGACCAGGTCGTGGCTGCCGGTGCCGCGCAGGCCGATGACGTCCCAGTTCTCGGCGATCTTCACCTGATCGGGGCGGAGTACGGCGGTGAGGGGCCTGCCGGTCCTGTCCTCGCCCGCTCTGATGCCGACGCCGAGCACGTCCGCGCCCTTACAGCCGCTGGCGAACTTCCAGCGGCCGGTGATCCGGTAGCCGTCCTGCACGACGTGTGCCGACTGCACCGGGAAAAGGCCGCCCGCGAAGGCCACATCGGGCCCCGCCGCGTACAACTCCGCCTGGGTGTCGAGCGGAAGGGCGGCCAGGTAGACGGCGGACGAGCCGAAGCTCGCGACCCAGCCGGCCGAACCGTCCACCGTCGACACACGCTCGACGAGCCGCAGGAACTCCGCGGGCGGCAGCGCGTCCCCGCCGAAACGCTGGGGAACGCCCGCCCGGTAGATCCCGGCCTGTTTGAACTCGGCGATCACGTCCGACGGAACGTGCCGCTTCTCCTCGAACTCGGCGCGCCGCTCCGCCACGACCTCCAGCACTCTCTCGAAATTCCCCATGCGGAATTCTCCTCGCGTTGCCGGGTTTCTCTCACCGCTGCGATTTCACGTTATGCTCGCCAACCAGGCGTCAGCCATTGGAAATTGCCCTCATCGACTAGGGGAATTCCCCTACCCGCCCGGGTCAGAGGAGGTTCTTGCGCACCGCTCCGGCCTGGGCGACGAGCACGATGCGCTCGGGTCGGCCGAGGGCGCCGATGTCGCGCACGGCGTCGCCGTCCAGGACCACGAAGTCGGCTGTCTTCCCGGCCTCCAGGGAGCCGAGTTGCTCGCTCACCCCGAGCAGACGGGCCGCGTTCAGCGTCCCCGCGGTGATCGCGTCGAGCGGGTCCATGCCGAGGTCGACGAGGTGGGAGAGCTCCAGCAGATTGCGGGCGTGCGGGACGACGCCCGAGTCCGTGCCCAGTGCGACGGGCACGCCTCGGCTGATGGCATGGGCGATGTTCTCCTTGCTGATTCCGGCCCACCGGGTCTTCTTGCGGTAGTGGTATTCGGGCATGGCGGCCGGGTCGAGTTCGGTGAAAACGGTCGACAGGGTGGGGACGAGGAAGGTGCCCTGTTCCAGTGTCATGTCGCACAGTTCGTCGGTCATTCCGTAACCGTGCTCGATGCTGGCCACCTTGGCGCGCAGCGCGTTGCGGATGCCCGCGGTGCCCTGGGCGTGCACGGCCACGGGTTTGCCCCGGTGGCGTGCGGCCTCGTCGACGACCGCCCGCAGTTCCTCGACGCTCAGGCCCTCGTCGTCGGGGTCGTCGTGGGGGCTGCCCATGCCGCCGGTGGCGCAGACCTTGACGACGTCGGCGCCGGCGCGCAGCATCCTGCGGGCCGCGATCCGCGCCTCGTCGAGCGTGTCGGCGATCTCCCCGAGGTGGGGCGCGGCGTCGACCCCGCCGGGCAGCGAGCAGTCGGCGTGGCCGCCGGTGTGGCTGATGACCTTGACGGCGACCTGGAGGCGGGGGCCGGTGATCAGGCCTCGCTCGACGGCGGTGCGGTACCCGGCGGGGATGCCGCCGAGGTCGCGCAGCGACGTGACGCCGGCGTGCAGGGTGGCGCGAAGCCGTTCGGCGATCTCGAAGGTCTGCACCGTGGGATCGGCGCCCAGACTCGCGAGAAGTCCGTGTCCGGGGGTCATGCACAGGTGCGCGTGGCAGTCGAAGAATCCCGGCAGGAGGGTGCGACCGCGCAGGTCGACGGTCGTGGTCGGCACCGTCGGCGGGGCGTTGCCTGCCGGGCCGGCGTAGGCGATCAGTCCGTCGTCGTCCACGTCGAGGACGGCGTCCGGTACGGGCGCGGCTCCGGTGCCGTCGATGAGGACGGCGTGGTGGTATCGGGTGGTCATCTCGGTTCCGTTCTCGCGAGGCTGAGGGACACGGGCATGGATGTGCAGCGCCCGGGAGAATTCCGCGCGGGCACGCCGCCCTGCCCCGGTGGCGCGGGGCAGGGCGGCGGCTGAGGAAGGTCCTCAGCCGGTCATGGGCTTTCCGCTGCGGCGAGCGGCAGACGGAAGCTGAAGACCGCTCCACACGGTCGGTTCGACCCGACGTCGATCCGTCCGCCGTGCCGGGTGATGATGCGGTGGCTGAGGGCGAGGCCGATGCCGCTGCCGTTCTCCTTCGAGGTGAAGCCGCCGTCGAAGACACGCTCGTCGGGGGGCGGGCCGTGTCCCCGGTCCCGGACCGCCAGCTCGGCGGATCCGTCCTCGGCGCGCCGGGTGGTGATCTCCACCCGGCGCTCCCGCAGCGGCAGGCGCGCGGTCTCGTCCACCGCGTTGAAGGCGAGGTTCATCACGACCTGCCCGATCAGCACGTTCTCGCACAGCACCGGAAGTGGTCCGGCGGCGAGGTCGAGCGCGACCGCCACCGCGTGTTCCCTGGCCCGCAGTTCGATGAAGTACGCGCAGTCGCGCACGATCGCGTTGAGGTCGGCCAGTTGCTCGGACTGTTCCAGGCGGCCCACGTACTGCCGCAGGCTGCCCAGGATCCGCCGGGCCCGGTCGATCTGCCGAGCCGCGTTGTCCAGGCCCCAGGCGACCGACTCGTCCCGGGTGGCCAGCCGGCCCCGTGCGCCCTCGACGAAGTTGTAGGCGGCGGCTAGTGGTTGGCTCACCTCGTGGGCGATGGCCATCGCCATGTCGCCCATGGCGTTGTAGCGGGCGAGGTGGTCGAGGCGCTGGGTGTCGCGGCGGTGGCGCTCCTCGGCGAGGACGCGGTCGGTGATGTCGTAGAAGAGGAGCATCCGGCCGCGCAGGTCGCTCTCGATGTCGATGTGCTGGCAGGTGGCTGCGTACCAGAGGGGCTCGTGGCCGGGCGCGGCGAGGCGGTAGCGGCCCTCGCGGGCGGGTACGGGGCCGTCGCGGCAGTAGGCGGCGAAGTCGGCGCCGCGCAGTTCCTCGCCGAGCAGCCGGACCGCGGATTCGCTGGCGAAGACGACGTGGTCGGTGTCGTCGAGGACGACGATTCCCTCGGCGAGTTCGCTCAGGAAGGTGCGCAGCCGGTGCTCGGTGCGGAACAGGTCGCGTCGGACCGCCTTCTCCTCGGCGATGTCCCGGAACTGGACCATGATCGCCGTGCGGGCGGCCAGCTCGACCCGGATCGCGATCGCCTCGGTCAGGATCTCCTCACCGCTCTTGGAGCGGTAGCACCATTCGGTGACGCCGATGCCGTTGTCCACCGCGTTTCCGAGCCAGCGGTGGCCGAGTTCGCGGCTGTACTGGAGGGCGTTCTTGCTCATGTCCGGTGCCTTGAGGGGCCTGAGTTCGTCGACGTTCCGGCCGAGCAGGTCACAGGCGGCGCGGTTGGCCCAGAGGATCTCGAAGGTGCGGGCGTCGTGGAGCAGCACGCAGTATTTGAGGGCATCGGTCAGCTCGTGGAAGTCGTCCGGCACGAGGGCGTCCGCGGCGGTCACCGCGCCTCCAGCCGCAGGATGTCCCGGACCAGGGTGGCGATGCTGTCGGCGCCGGTCTTCTCCCGGATGCGGGCGCGGTGCACGTCGACGGTCTTGGCGCTGATGCCGAGCCGCCCGGCGATCTGCTTGTTCGACACGCCCTCGACGGACAGGGTGAGCACCTGCCGCTCCCGCACGCTGAGCGTGTCCAGCCTGGCGCGCAGCTCGCCGTGTCGTGCCGCCCGGGCGAAGCGCTCCCCGGCCGTGCGCTGCGCGGTCTGCACCACGTCGAGCAGGTGCTGCGGGTCGTAAGGCTTCTCCAGGAAGTCGAGCGCGCCGTTCTGCAGCGCGCGGACCGACATGCGGATGTCGCCATGGGCGGAGACGAACACGACGGTCAGCGGCGCCCCCGCCTCGTTCAGCAGTTCCTGGACGCCGAAGCCGCTCAGCTCGGGCATCCGGACGTCCAGGACCAGGCAGGCCGGCCTGCTGGGGTCGTAGGAGGCGAGGAAGGTCCGGGCGTCGTGGTAGCGCTCGGACCGGATACCGACCGACTCCAGGAGCCAGGCGAGGGACTCGCTCAGCTCCTCGTCGTCGTCCACGATGTAGACCAGGCACATGTCAGCCGTCCCAGTCGGCCTGCGCGGTCCAGTACTCGCTGCCGTCGGCGCTGATCCCGTGCCGCCACTCGGTCGTGCGGCGCAGGGAGGGCTCAACGCGGGAGGTCGCCGCGTCGGCGCCGTGGGGTCCGTCCTCGTCGACCGTCCAGTGGACCCAGTTGACCTCGCGGCCGGTGTGGTCGTGGGTGAAGAGGTCGACGTGGTGCCAGCCGTAGCGGTGGGTGTCGGCGTAGCAGGTCAAGAGCATCGTGCGGGCGCTCATCGCTCCTCCGGCAGAGGCGCGCTGAAGAGGCGTTCGGTGCGGAAGGCGGAGATACGGGGCCGGTCGGCGTCGAACCGGAAGGTCACGTCGAGACGCGCGACCATCACCTCCGTGCCGCCCGAGCCGTAGTGCGAGAGCTGCTGCATCCGCCAACTCCCTTGTGCAGATGCATCGTTCACATCGAAGGTGCCCGGGAACAGCAGATGGACGTTGGTCCGGAAGTGCGGGTTGGGCGGCAGGTAGTCCGACAGCATGGCGACGATGGCCGCGCGTCCCTCGGTACGACCGAACCTCTCGCCGTACGCGCTGCCGCCGCCCTCCCACACGGCGTCCTCGGTGAACAGCTCCCCCAGCTCGCCCTCCGCGCTCGCGGGCACGTCGCACAGGGCGAGGTAACGAGTCAGGGTGGCGACCACGTCGGCGGTCATGACGCGGCCGCCTTCAGCCGCTCGGCGCGACGCTGCGCCTGACGTTCCGGATCGGATACCGGAGCGGCGAGCAACAGCCGCTTGGTGTAGGCGTGTTCGGGATGTTCGGTGACCTGCGCGGCGTCGCCCGTCTCCACGATGTCGCCGCGGTAGAGCACGGCCACGCGGTGGCTGATGTGCCGTACGACGGACAGGTCGTGGGTGACGAAGAGGTAGGCCACGCCCGTCGCCTCCTGGATCTCGACGAACAGGTCCAGCACCCGGGCCTGGGTGGTCAGGTCGAGGGCGCTGACCGGCTCGTCGCAGACGATCAGCCTGGGGTCGCGGCACAGGGCGCGGGCGATGGCGATGCGCTGGCGCTGGCCGCCGGAGAACTCGCGGGGCAGCCGGCGGGCCGCGTCCTGCGGGAGGTGGACATGGCCGAGCAGCTTCTGCACCCGGCGCTCCGCCTCGGCACGGGCGACCCCGGTCACCAGGAGCGGTTCCGTGAGGATGTCCATGACCGTCAGGGCCGGGTTCAGCGAGGTGTAGGGGTCCTGGAAGACGACCTGGATGTCCTTGCTCAGGGCCCGCCGTTCCCGTCTGCCGAGCCCGGAGACCGGACGGCCCTCAAAGCGGATCTCGCCGCCCGTGACCGGGGCGAGTCCGAGGACGGCCCGGCCCAGGGTGGTCTTGCCGGAGCCCGACTCGCCGACCAGGCCGAGCGTCTCGCCGGGCGCGACGGACAGGGAGACGCCGTGCAGGACACGGAAGGGCTCTTTACCGCGGCCCTTCGCGGGGTACTCCACGACGACGTCGTCGAGCTCCAGCAGCAAAGACGTCATGACGTCACCTCTTTCACGGGTTCGGCGGGAGTGACCAGCGGTCCACGTGCGGGTCCGCCTTCGAGAGTCGAGTCGAGGAGCATCCGGGTGTACTCGTGCGCGGGGCCGGCGAAGATCCGCGCGGCCGGCGCGGCCTCCACGATGCGGCCCCGCTGCATCACCGCGACCCGGTCGCAGATGTCGGCGACGACACCGAAGTCGTGGGTCACCAGGATCATCCCCATCCCCCGCTCCCGCTGGAGCGAGCGCATCAGGTCGAGCACCTCGGCCTGGACGGTCACGTCGAGGGCCGTGGTCGGTTCGTCGGCGATCAGCAGCCGGGGGTCGCAGGAGACGGCGCCGGCGATGAGGACGCGCTGGGCCATGCCGCCGGATATCTGGTGCGGGTAGGACCTGAACACCCGCTCCGGATCCGCAATGCCCACCCGGGCCAACAGTTCGAGCGCCTTGGTCCGGGCCTCCGTCCGGGACAGCCGCAAGTGCTTGCGCATGGGTTCCGCCAGTTGGAAGCCGATGCGGAAGCAGGGGTCCAGGTTGGACATGGGCTCCTGCGGGATGTACCCGATGCCACGCCCGCGCAGGGCGTTGAGGTCGGCGAGGTCCAGGCCGAGCAGGTCCTTGCCGTCGAAGGAGAGTTGATCGGCCGTCACCTCCGCCTGGTCGGGAAGCAGTCCGAGCACGGAGAACGCGGTCTGGCTCTTGCCCGAGCCGGACTCCCCGACCAGACCGAGGACTTCACCCCGTGCCACGATCAGGTCCACGCCGTCGACGACCGTCTTCTCCCCGTACGCGACGCACAGCCCCGACACGGTCAACAAGCGGTCGGCGGGCAGGTCGGCGACCGGAGCGCCGGCCGCCTTGGCACGATGCCGGCGCCTCTTGGCCACGACGGGTTCGGCGACTCCCAGCGCGTCCCGGACCGCGTTGCCGAGCAGGCTGGACGACAGGATGGTCAGGCCCATGGCGAGGCCGGGCCAGACCAGCAGCATGGGCTCGTTGTAGACGTTGGTGAAGGCGTCGTTGAGCATCGCGCCCCAGCTGGGCTGGGACGCCTTGCCCAGGCCGAGGAAGGCGAGACCGGCCTGGATGCCGATGGCCAGGGCGAACACCTGGGTCGCCTGGATGACGGACGGCGCGATCACCACGGGCAGGATGTGCCGGCGCATGATGCGCGCGTCACCGAGACCGGCGACCCGGGCGGCGTCGACGTAGAGCTCCTCGCGGACCGCGAGCACGGAGGCGCGGATGAGACGGAAGACCATCGGCGCCATGATCACCCCGAGCACGATCATGGCGACGTTGAGATCCTGCGAGACGGCCGCCATGACCACGAGCATCACGATGATCGCGGGCACGGCCATGATGATGTTGACGATCCAGCCGGCCACGGCGTCGAACCAGCCCCGGTAGAAGCCGCTGACCAGGCCGAGCGGTGCGCCGACCGCGAAGGCCACGAGGACGGCGATGGTGCCGCCGACCAGGCTGGTGCGGCCGCCGTAGAGCAGGCGGGCCAGGACGTCGCGGCCGACGCCGTCGCCGCCGAGAGGGTGGCTGCCTGACATGGGTGCCAGCGTGTCGGCCAAGACACTGCGGGCCGGGTCGTGGCTGGTGAGCAGGGGCGCGGCAAGGCTCCCTGCGATCACCAGGCCCAGGACGGCCAGACAGACGACGGCGACCGGGTCGCGCAGGGTGCGGCGCAGCAGACGGTCCCGCTGCGCCGGGGCCGTGGAGGGCTCGACGGTGGTCATGAGATACGTACCTTCGGGTTGAGCCAGCCGTAGGCGATGTCCAGCAGCAGGTTGACGGCGACGACGATCACGACGGTGACCACGACCGTGCCGAGCAGCACGGGGGCGTCGCCGCGGACGGCGGCCGAGTTGGCGAGGGTGCCGATGCCCGGCAGGCCGAACACCTTCTCCACCACGACGGCGCCGCCGATCAGGCCGATGAACTGCAGCGCGAGCACGGTCAGGGCGGGCGGTGCCGCGTTGCGCAGGGCGTGCCGGAACACCACGCTGCGGGTGGTCAGGCCCCGGGCCCGCAGGGTGCGGACGAAGTCGGCCCGCAGGACGTCGATCAGGGCGCCGCGCACCTGCATGGCGGTGGCCGCGGTGGCGGCGACCGCCAGGGACAGGGCGGGCAGGGTGATGGAGCGCAGCCAGTCGCCGGGCGAGTCACCGAGGGCGACATAGCCGGTGGCCGGCAGCCAGCCCAGTTGCACGGCCAGGGTGACGGCCAGGACCAGGGCGATCAGGAAGCTCGGCACCGCGGTGCCGAGCACCGCGGCGAACTGCACCACGCGGTCCACCCAGCCACCGCGCAGGGCCGCCGCGGTGCCCAGCGTCACGCTGAGCACCGCCGCGACGAGCATTCCGGCGAGCACGATGGAGAGGGTCACCGGCAAGGTGTCCGTCAAGGACTGGTTCACCGGCTCACCGGTGAACCACGAACTGCCCAGGTTGCCCTGCAGGGCGTGTTCGGCCCAGTGCCAGTAGCGCTCCACCAGGGGCTGGTCGAGGCCGAGTTCGTGTCTCTTGGCGGTCACCGCCGACTGCGTGGCTGTCTCACCCAGGATGTTGCGGGCGACGTCGGTGCCCGTGAGGCTGAGCAGCAGGAACGTCGTGGTGGCCACGACGACCACCAGGACGGCGCCGGCGGCGAGGCGCCGGAACAGGAAGGCAAGCACGGTCGGTTCCCTCCTTGCGTGCGTCGGATCTCGGCGGGGCTAGTTGCCGGCCGGCTCGTAGTTGTAGATCGGCGGGTACTGGGAGCCGGGCTGAGGTGTCACCTTGACGTCCTTCGCGGTCGCGTACGCGTTGGCGATGACATCCCAGGGGGCGTTCCAGGCCTGGTCGACCACGTAGGTGTTGAGCTGTGACATCAGCGAGGTCCGCGCTGCGCCGGTGGCCGTCCCGATGCGGTCGATGAGGTCGCCGGCCTTGGGATCGTCGTACTTGAGCGGGTTCCAGGTCGACTTCTTCGTCAGCTCCAGCTGCACCTTGTCCCATGAGGTGGGTGCGCCCAGCTTGAAGTACGACATCGCGTACTTGCCGGCGAGCATGGCGCTGAAGATCTGGTCGGTGGGCAGGGTGTCCTGCTTCACCTTGATGCCGATGTCCTCGAGGGACTGGGTCAGGGCGGCCTGTTCCTGCGGGAAGTTCGCGGAGAGGTCCGGGACGGTGACGGAGAAGCCGTTCGGATATCCCGCCTCCGCCAGCAGCTTCTTGGCCTTCGCCGGGTCGTAGGAGTACGTGTCGTCCAGTGCGGCCTGGTAGCCGTCCTCGCCCTTGGCGAACAACTGGGTGGTGGGCGTGCCCAGGCCGGTCTTGGCCGACTTGATGATGGCGTTCTTGTCGAAGGCGTAGTTGAGGGCCTGGCGGACCTTCACCTTGCCGAGGGCGGGCACGATCTTGCCGGCCCGGTCCCAGATGTAGAGGCCCTCGATGTCGCCGGGCTGGTAGGTGACGACGTTCAGTCCCCGGCCCTTGACGGTCTTCACCCGGTTGAGGCTGAGGGTGGCGCCGTCGAGCTGGCCGGACAGCAGCGCGTTGGTACGGGCGGCCGGGTCGGACAGGAACTTGATGACGATCTTTTCGTAGGGGAACGCCTTGGTGTTCCAGTAGCCGGCGTTGCGCGTGTAGGTGTATGTCTGGCCGGCGGTGGTGGCCGAGGTGTCCAGCTGGTACGGACCGGAGCCGACCGGTGTCTTGGGGTTGTCCAGGGCCTTGGGGCTGGCGATCATGCCGGAGACCTGGCCGAGCGCGGGCAGCAGCGAGGCGCTGGGATGGCTCAGCCTTACCGCCACGGTGTGGGAGTCGACGACGTCGACACCCGTGATGTCCTGGATCTCGCTCGCCGCGCTGGCCGTACCGCTCTTGGTGTGCAGCAGGCTCTTGGCGACCGCGTCCGCGTCGACGGCGGTACCGTCGGTGAACTTCACGCCCTGGCGAAGCTTCAGGGTCAGGGTGGTCTGGGCCTTGTCGTACGACCACGACGTGGCCAGGTTGGGGGTCGGGTTCCCCTTGGTGTCCAGCCGGATCAGCGTGTCGTAGACCGGCTGGTAGTACTGGGCCTCGGGGCCCATGCTGGCCCGGGCCAGGTCCCACGGCGTGGCCGTGACGGACTCGGCGAGGGTGAGGGTCTTGTCCCCGCCCGACGCCTGGGTGCCGCCGCCACAGGCCGCGACGGTCGCTGTCAGGATTCCGGCACCGACGATGGCCGCTGTCTTGCGCATGTTCTCTCCAGGTGTCTCATTGTCCTCGGCTCCTTCTCGTCCCCCGTGTCGTCCCGCTTGTGGCCGCCGACGGCCCGCGTAACTCGTTCATGACCCGGCCTGCTCCGCGGCCCACTCGCCGCACAGCCGTACGCTCTCCTGCGGGGTCGGCCGCGCGCCCCGGTCGACCTCGATGATCAGCCAGCCGTCGAAGTCGTCCGGCAGGGCGGCGACGAAGCCGTCGATGTCGGCATTTCCGTGGCCCGGCTCCGACCACAGTCCCGCCAGCACCGTCCTGCGGTAGTCCCAGCCCGCTTCCCGCGCCCGTGCGGCAAGGCCCAGGTCGAGGTCCTTGATGTGGACGCTCGCCACCCGGTCCGCGTAGTCGCGCACGAGCTTTGCGGGGTCCGCGCCGGCCCAGGCCAGATGGCCCATGTCCGGTCCGAAGCCGAGCAGGGACGCGTCGACGGTGTCCAGGATGAAGCGGGTCTCCGGCTCGGTCTCGGCCCAGGTACCCACATGCGGGTGGAAAGCCGGGGTGATGCCTTCGGCGCGGATGATCCCGGCGATCTCGGCGAGCAGGTCCCGTACGCGTTCCAGGCGGCCCTGCTCGGCGAGGTGGCCGACGGCGGGGCGGGCCACGCGCTCGGCGTCCTTCGCCATCCCCATGGCGAGGAAGACGGTCGGCACGCCGAGTTCCGCGTGCTGTGCCGCGACGCGAGCGGCCGTGTCCCGGAAGGTCTGCCGCTCGGCGGCGTCCTCGGTGAGCCGGACGGGGATGTATCCGGGTGCGGGGCTGATGCCGTGCTCGGCCAGCCTTTCGACGTAGTCCTTGGGGGGCATGTCCCCGGGGACGGCGCTGTGCAGGGCTGTGATGCCCGCGTCACGGATGACCACGAGCTGCTCCTGCAGTGTCGGGGCCAGGCTGGGGTCGATCCAGCCGTCCGCGCTCGCCACCCACTGCAGAGGGTTGATGGCGAGACGGTCCTGCCTGATCTTCATGGTGTGAGGTCCTCTCGGTGGGCGGAGCGGGGGGCGGGACGTTCGCAGGTGCTCGCCAGGGTGACGAAACGGTTCTCTTGCTGGGAGGTCTCGAAGCTCGCAAGGACGTCCAGGACGTGGAAGGCGAACTGCGCGTTGGCGCGGTGCGGCCCACCGCCGATCGCGCGGGCCAGGTCCCGCACGCCCAGCCCTCGGCGGTGCTGCTCGGTGCTGTTCACCGCGCCGAAGAGTTCGGTGACCGGCGTGAGCACCCGCCAGTCGATGTCGTCGTGCCGTTTGAGGCGTACGTCGCCGTCGAAGAAGTTGGGATTGGGCAGAGCCAGAGTTCCCGCCGTCCCGTAGATCTCGATGCGCGGGAGTTCGGTGTCCCAGACGTCGAAGCTCATCAGGGTGGTGGTGATCACGCCGGAGGCGAAGGTCAGGGTCGCCGAGGCGTGGGTGGCGACCTGGACCGTGACCTCGTCCACGACCCGCTCGGGGCTGGTGACCGTGCGGACCGGCGCCCCGACCCGGGTGGCCGCCGCGACCTGGGCGACCGGGCCGAGGCAGTTGACGAGCGCGGCCAGATAGTAGGGGCCCATGTCGAGGACGGGGCCCCCGCCGGGGCCGTAGAAGGCGCGCGGGTCGGGGTGCCAGGTCTCGGCGCGGCTGGAGCGCACGAACGCGGTGGCACCGACGGGCTCGCCGATCAGTCCGGTGTCGATCGCGTGCCGGGCCGTCTGCACGGCGCTGCCGAGGAAAGTGTCAGGGGCCGACCCCAGCAGCGCCGTGGTGCCCGCGGCGGCACCGAGGACCTCGCGGGCCTCGGCCACCGTCGCCGCGAGCGGCTTCTCGACGTAGACGTGCTTGCCGGCCTCCAGCGCGGCGATGACGGTCTTGGCGTGGAACTGCGGCGGGGTGATGTTGACGACGATCTCCACGGAGTCGTCGTCGAGGAGCTGGTCGCCATCGCCCCAGGCAGGGATCCCGTACTCGTCCGCGGCCCGCCGGGCACGGTCTTCGTCGACATCGGCCACACGCACCACTTCGAGCTCGGGAAAGGTGCGCAGACCCTCGATGTAACGGCCGAAGATGTTGCCGGCCCCCAGGATCCCGATGCGATGCCGTGCTGCTTGCTGAACCATGAATCTCCCGCAATCCCCGATGGTTTGACGAAGTCTCAGGCGGTGATCAGAGGCCGCGGCGACCGCCTGCAGCACGGATCGCAGCGGTGCACACAGCGCCGGTCGTTCCGGCGCCGAAGACCGCCGCCCGGTTCGAGTGGTTCGCCGCCGCACCCCGACGTCCCGTACTTGTCCGCGGCCTGAACGCCGCGTTGCGCATCACCATCGTTTAGTTCGCGTGCTGCACACAAGAGGGGATATTTAATTTTTTTAGGGGCCTAAATTCAGTCAAAAATCAGGATGGGCTGTCCGGTTGATCCTCTAGATCCTGAAGGCGGATCTCATCATTGACGAGCACAATGGCGGCCCATTAAGTTCACGTGAATGCATAAAGATGACGGTCACAGTGAGGCCGAAGTGGGATCCACTACCGTTCCTCAGGCTCTGCGGCGGGTACTGGACCTCGTCGTCTCCGGAGCGGCGACCAACCGCGCGGAGATCGCCCGACGCAGCGGTCTGGCCCGCTCCACGGTGGGTCAGCAGGTCGATCAGCTCGTCGGCACCGGCATCCTCGATGAGGTCGAGTCGAGGAGTTCGGTCCGCGGCCGCCCTCCGCGCGTGCTCACCATCAGCCCGCAGGCGGGGACCGTGATCGTCGCCGACGTCGACACCTCGACCACACGTATCGGCATAGCGGACCTGACCCGACGGGTGATCGCACAGGAGAGCGTGGACGTCTGGATCGGCGCGGGTCCGCAAGCCGTGCTGGACGCAGTGACCGAACGGCTGCGGAGGCTGTTGGAGGAACATCACCGTGATCCCGGCCGCGTACAGCAGGTCGTCGTGGGCCTGCCGGGACCCGTCGACTTCGAGCAGGGCTGCGCGGTGCAGCCGACCGGCATGCCGGGCTGGGACGGCTACCCCGTGGCCGAGTACATGCGGGAGCGCTTTCAGGCCCCTGTCATCGTGGACAACGACGTCAATCTCATGGCCCTGGGCGAATCCGAGCAGGGGGCGATGGAAACGCCGCTGCTCTGCATCAAGATCGCGAGTGGTATCGGCTCGGGTCTGATCACTGCAGGCGGGCAGGTGTACCGCGGGGCCGACGGCGCCGCCGGCGACATCGGGCACATCAGGGCGGTCGGCGGGGGCACCGCGCTCTGCGCCTGCGGCAACGTCGGCTGTGTCGGCGCGTTGGCCTCCCACAAGGCAGTACTGCGCAGCCTCGGTATCCCGGAGTCCACCGACGAGGACCCGCTGCACGGCGCGCGGGAGCTCGCCCGGCGTATCGCCGACAGCGACCCGACCGCACTCCACGCCGTGCGTCAGGCCGCCACCGAGATCGGCGAGATCGTGGCCATGCTGGTCCACATGTTCAATCCGCGCACGGTCGTGCTAGCCGGCCCGCTCAGCGAACTCCGCGACGACCTGGTCTCCGCCGTACGGGCCGCGGTGTACCAGCGCGCCCTGCCGCTGGCCACCCGGAAGCTGACCATCACCGCCAGCCGTCTCAGGGGCAGCGCGGGCGTGCACGGCGGAATCGCGCTCGCCACGCAGGAGGTGTTCAGCCCCGCGGGCATCGCGGAGCTGCTGGCCGGGTCGTCGATCAGGTGATCCCGTCGGGGGGACACAGCCGTCGATCACGGCGCGGTACAGGCATCGGAAGGAAGCCCAGGAAGTGCCCGCCCCAGGGCAGGCCAGGCACCGGTCACTCGGCCACGATCAGCCACTGTTGCCGCTCCGTCCGGGTATAGGTCCACTGGTTGATGTCCGCCCCGTCCGCCGTCGATCCACCGTCGACGTTGAGGGCCAGCCCGGAGAGCCTGTTGGTGAGACAGAAGTAGCCGTCGCCGGTCGGCGTCACCGCCCAGTGCTGCTGGGGGACGCTGGTGTCGGACCAGATGCGGACGTTGCCGCCGTTCGCCCGCGACAGTCCGGCCACTTCCAGCACCTTGCCGCTGCCCACGCCCTGGATCCTGTAGTAGCCGTCGCCGGTGGATGCGAAGGTCCACTTCTGGTTCTCCTGGCTCCGCCAGGGCTGCTGGCGCACGTCGGTGCCGTTGGCGGTGCCACCTCCCAGAACGTCGGCCACCTGACCGCTGGCGCGGTTCACCAGCCGGTACACCGTCGAGTCCCCCGGCAGCACCCGCGACACCAGTGCCGGCCTCTTCTTCCTGCCGCCGATCCGCACACCACCCACGTTCGCGTAGCCGCCAGTGCCCTCCTCGACCTGTATCCGCACGTATCCCACGTCCCGAGGACTCCATTCCAGGACCTTCAGCGCCCGGCTGCCGCCCCAGATGCCCTCACCCACCGGCACGAAAAGGGTGCCGTCGACACTGGTGCTGATCTTGTACGAGATGATGTCGCCGTCCGTGGAGTTGTTGCGGTTCCACTGCTTCGGCAGATATTCCAGCGTGGACACATCGCTCCAGACTCCGCCGAGATCGATGGTGACGGAGTGGGGCAGGCTCAGGCTCCACGTCGACCAGCACGTCTCGAAGTTCCTGTCACTGAGTCCGTCGATCGCGTTCATGGGGCCCTCACCGTCGTGGAAGCCGGTGGCGTAGGCGCTGACCGGCGTCACCGGGTGTTCCGCGCGCGGCAGTTGGGCAGGAAGCGGCGGGCGGGACGTGTCGGGCCGCCAGGCCTTTCCGACCTCGGCCAGCCTCTGCACGATGTTGTCGTCCAACCTGCCGTCACGGTTGGGCGGGCAGTTGAGGATGAACGAGGTGTACTTCGGCTCCAGATCGACGAGATGGGACAGGATCGACGCCTTGCTGACGGGGTCGGTGGTCGGTGTCGAGGGATGCCAGAACCATCCGTTGCTGATCGTCTGCCCCTGTACGGCGGCGTGCGTGTTCCCCTCCGGCGCCGTGATGCCCAACGGCTCCTCGAAGTAGATCGCGTCGCCGAGGAACGGTACCGAGAGTCCACCGTGGTCGATCATGACGATGTCGGGCTGGAGGGACTTCACATGCTCGCGGATCCGCTGGTACGAAATGGCCTGCTGCCCCATCTGCCATCCGTAGCCGTCCGTGACGAACATGTCGATCTCGCCGTAGTTCGTGAGCAGTTCGGTGATCTGGTCGAGGATGTACGTCAGATCACCGGGCACGATGATCTGATCCGCTCCCACCCCGTGCCGGGTGTCGTACCCCTGAACGCTGTACGAGCGGTCCCAGATCGAGAAGTACAGGCCGACGCGGAGCCCCTCCGCCCGGAAGGCCTTCACGTACTGCGCGACGATGTCCTGTCTGTACCCGCTGTTGGCGACGTTGTAGTCGTTGTACTTGCTCGGCCAGAGGCAGAAGCCGTCGTGATGCTTGGTGGTGAGCACGCCGTAGCTCATCCTGGCAGCCCTGGCGGCCGCGGCCCACTGTGCACAGTCGACGGTGCCCGGAGCGAAGAGGCCGGGGTCCTGGTCGGGCGCGGCCCACTCCTCGTCGGTGAACGTCCCCATGTTGAAGTGGTTGAACATGCCGAACCGCATGTCCACCAGTCTTCTCAGCGCGGTCGTCGTGCCGGTGACGGCCTCGGCCGGCGAACCGGAGAGCACGGGAAGCGCCGCGGCCGCGGCTGAGACGCCGCCGGCGGCCAGGACGGAACGACGGGACGGGCTTCCTGACGGCATGTCTGACTCCTGGATTCAGAGGTGTTCCCACGGAGCGGGCTGGGCCGCCCGTCGAACGACAACAGCGCGAGCATCATTGGATGTCAGGCATGAACTTCTTGCATACGACCGGGCCATGTCAACCATCGTGCTGGGATGAAGAGCGCTTCCATTTGGAGCCAGAGTCGAATTTCGTCCTATTTGCTAAGTTTCCATCACTCTAGACATCCCATGTCTTGAATCACTCCTCTGAGGGATGATGGGATGAACCGATCAGTCCGGCGTGTCCATAGCTGCTTCAGGGGGACCCGGGTGCCGTGCTGGACCTCATGGAGGTACGACGCCTGCTCGAACCCGCCGCCACCGCGTTGGCCGTGACGTGAGTGAACGCCCATGACGCGGCGTTGCCCGCATCTGGCGAGGCCTGGTGGACACCCGGGCGGCGCGGCAGCGGGACATGGTGCCGTTGCTCATCCCACGGCGTCGCGACTCTGGTCTTCCTCCAGCAGGAGCACCACCGTCAGTCGGCGTGGACCGTGCACGCCCGGTACCCGGATCATCTCGATGTCCGCCGTGGCAGAGGGCCCGCTGATCCACGTCAGAGGTCGAAGCGGATCCAGCGAGCCGATCACCTCCGGCATCGACGAGAACACCTGGCCGGCACGTACCACGCACACGTGCAGGTCAGGAAGGAGGGTGGCCGCGCGTCGGCCCTGGCCGGGACCGGTGTCCAGCACAACGGTCCCCGACTCCGCGATCGCGACTGCACAGGTCGTCAGCACCGCGTCCAGCCCGTCCAGTTGTCGCCTGGACAGCGGCGTCGTCTCCTCCGTTAACGCTTCCCCGGCCCACTGCGTCAGCCATGCGATCGGGAACCCGGTCGGCACCATGACACGCCCGGCGGGCAGCACCTCGGCCAGGGTGGACACCAGACCGGCCGGGCCCGCCCGGTACACGGTGGCGCCATACTCCTCCAGTCGCTCGGCGAAGAGCGCGAGCACTGTCTCGCGGTCCGCCGGGTCGACGTCGGGCGCGTGCCTCAGATAGGTGCGCGGCACCTCGGGCGACTGCGTCGGCAGGTCGGCCGTCGCCGACCGGATCCGGCCCAGGATCTCCTCGCGGGCGCCGGTGCTCACTTGGTGCCCCCGTCCGTGCGCTTCCACCAGGTCCGGAAGGACTCCTTGGGGATCTCGGGGACGTTGCGGGTGTCCGTCCAGCCGCGCAGCGGGCCGGGCAACCGTTTCCTCGGCATCAGGGGACCCACCCTGCCCGCCGCGCGCACGGCGGCGTTCCACGCTGCCGGGTGCTCCATGACGGCGCCGACCGCGTCCAACGCCGCTTTCTCCACCGGGTGTTTCACCTTCGCGTCGCCCTCGGCGACCTCATGCCGCAGTTTCAGCAGCACGTCCGTGAAGCGGATCCGCACCGGACAGACCTCGTTGCAGGCTCCGCAGAGCGAAGAGGCGTAGGGCAGCGAGGCGGTCTGAGGGTCGTCCGGTCCCTTGAGAAGCGGGTTGAGGATCGCCCCGATGGGTCCTGGGTAGACCGAGCCGTAGGCGTGGCCGCCGGTGCGCTCGTAGACGGGACAGATGTTCATGCACGCGCCGCAGCGGATACAGCGCAGCGCCTGCCGTCCGACCCGGTCGGCCAGCGCCCTGGTCCGGCCGTTGTCGACCAGCACCAGATGGAACCGCTGCGGCCCGTCGCCGGGGGTGACCCCGGTGAAGGTGGTCGTGTAGGGGGCCATCCGTTCCCCCGTGGCGTTGCGAGCCAGCAACTGCAGGAAGACTTCCAGATCGCGCCAGGTCGGGACGGCCTTCTCCAGCCCCACCACCGAGATCAGCGTGTCGGCGAGGGTGAGGCACATGCGGCCGTTGCCCTCCGACTCGACCACCACGACCGTCCCGGTCTCGGCCACCAGGAAGTTGGCGCCGCTCACGGCGACCTTGGCCTTGAGGAACTTCTCGCGCAGGTGCAGCCGTGCGGCCTCGGCGAGTTGCGCGGGTTCGTCGGTCAACCCCTGCGGAGCCGGACGACCGTGGCGGCCCATCTCCCGGACGAAGACGTCCCGTATCTCGCCGCGGTTGCGGTGCAGCGCGGGCACCACCACATGCGAGGGCAGGTCGTCCCCCAGCTGCACGATGGCGGCGGCGAGATCGGTCTCCCGGGCACTGATCCCGGCTGCCTCCAGCGCGTTGTCGAGACCGATCTCCTCGGTGAGCATCGACTTGACCTTGACGATCTCCCGTTCGCCGGTGGCCCGCACCAGCTCTGTGACGATCCGGTTGGCCTCCGCCGCGTCGCGCGCCCAGTGCACGGTGCCGCCCGCGGCGGTGACCTGTTCCTCGGCCTGG
The DNA here is from genome assembly GCF_014645815.1 of Streptomyces fuscichromogenes. GTDB lineage: Bacteria > Actinomycetota > Actinomycetes > Streptomycetales > Streptomycetaceae > Streptomyces > Streptomyces fuscichromogenes. The sequence goes on from NZ_BMML01000030.1 coordinate 51,088, forward strand.
AGCAGGTAGCGGTCCAGGTGTGCCAGGACCTCGTCCTTGAGCGCCGCCGCCGAGTCCCGCAGGTCCTCCCAGTCCGGCCGCTCGGTGACCAGTTTCGCCCGCTTGCCGCGTATGGTCCCGGTGGCGCGGGTGACGTTGGAGCGCAGTTGCATGTCCTGGGTGGCGGCGGCAGCAGCTCGGGGAAAGGCGGGCCAGCCGACGAAGGTGCGGCTCATCGGGCCACCGCGCCCGCCGCCAGAGGGAGTTCCGGCACCGGACCGTCCTCCCAGGTCCGGGCCAGGATCTCCACGAGGTGCATGGTGTGCACCGGATGCCCGTCCCGGTCGAGCCGGCCCCCGATGTTCATCAGGCACGAGTTGTCCACGGCGGCCAGCACGCTTGCTCCGGTCTCCACCACATGGCGGGCCTTGTCGGCACACATCGCCCCGGAGACGGCGGCGTTCTTCACCGAGAAGGTGCCGCCGAAGCCGCAGCACTCCTGCTGTGCGGGCAGTTCGGCGAGATCGATGCCCGCGACCGCGCACAGCAGCCGGTAGGGCCGGTGACCGACGGGTGCGGCGCGCAGGCTGTGGCAGGTCGGATGGTAGGTCACCCGGTGCGGGAAATAGGCGCCGACGTCCTCGGCACCCAGCACATCGGTCAGATACGTCGTCAACTCGTGGACCCGTGGCACGAGTTCGCGCACCGCTCGGACGAGGCCCATGTCGCCGGCCGCCTCGGCGGCGGTGGCGTAGGCCTCGGCGGGCATTCCGCCGCAGGACGCGGACGGGATCACGATCGCCTCGTAGTCGGCGAAGACGTCGACGAAGCGCCGGGCAAGCCGGAGCGTCTCGGAGCGGTAGCCGGTGTTCCAGTGCATCTGCCCGCAACAGCTCTGCGCGGACGGGAAGTCCACATCCACTCCCAGACGGCGGAGGAGCGTGACTGCGGCCTGGCCGGAACGAGGAAAGAGCGCGTCGTTCAGGCAGGTCACGAAGAGGGCGACGTTCACCGGTTCGCCTTTCGGTGTGCGAGAAATGCCGACTCATGAAAGCATGCATACAAAGATAGATGCAAGTATAGATGCAAACTTAGATGCAAGCAGCGATACAAGCTTGGATGCAGAGAGTCCTCGTGCAGGCCAGAATGGGTGTATGCCGAAGCCTCAGCCTGCCGCCGACCTCGTCTACACCCGTCTGCGCGATCGCCTTCTCGACGGTGACCTCTCCGGTGGCGAACTGCTCTCGGAAGGCGTGGTCGCTGCGGAGCTGGGCGTTTCCCGCACCCCCGTTCGCGAGGCCTTTCTGCGCCTGGAGGCCCAGGGTTTCCTGCGGCTCTACCCCAAGCGCGGTGCGATGGTCGTCCCGGTCACCCCCGGTGAGGCCCTGGCAGTGCTGCAGGCCCGCCTGCTGATGGAACTGTTCGCCCTGGACTCCGTGGCCGCCGGCCCTGCGGACGTCGTCCGCGCCACCGGCACCGAGCTGCTGGCCCTGGCCAACCGCGAAGCCGACGCGGACGGGGGCCCCTCATCCCGCCAGGCCCTGGAGACCGCACGCGATTTCCATGCCTGCCTGATGCGAGCCGGGGGCAACGCGGTCCTCGCCGCCTCCCACGCGGCCCTGTGGGACCAGCAGATCCGCGTCAGCGCCGCCTCGACGACGCGGCCCACGCACGTCATGGAGGACGTCGAGGAACACAGCGCGCTGGCACGCGCCCTGGCCGACGGTGACCCCACGAGCGCTCGCGAGTCGCTGATCGGCCACATCGCCGCCGTGGCCCGGCGCATCGGTCTGGCGAACGGGCCGAGCCTGCCCGGCACAGGAGGCCACGGCCGGCGATGACTGCCGCGGAGCGGGTACTACGAGCGGAGCGCCCATGTCCCCGGGGCACGGGTAGAAGACACGGCGGTGTCCCGCGTCGCGGTGATGCCGCACCGCGACGCGGGACCGCTCGCTGGATCAAGGACGATCGCTCCGGTCGGCCCGTCAGTTCACGGAGAACTGACTGAAGTTCGCCGTGCCGGGGCTTCCGCCGTGGGCCGTGAAGAACACGCCGGCGTCCTCGCTGCTGTTCGCTCCGGTCAGCGTTGCCGTGCCGACGGTGGTCCAGGTGGTGCCGTTGGCCGAATAGGATCCGGTGACCGAGGTGCCGCTGCGGACCAGGCGGAGCCAGACGGGGGCGATGGCGGCGCTTCCGGTCTTGGTGGTGTTGGTGTCGAGGTAGCCGTCACTGTCGGAGTCCCACTGCAGGGAGACCCCCTTCCCGGGGGTGGCGGCGAGGACGACATAACCGGTGGACGAGGCGGTGCCGGTGATGTCGTTGCGCAGCATCAGGCCGGCCTTGCCCCAGTCGTTGGTCTTGTCCTGGCTGTCGACGTGCACGATCACGGTCGACGACGTTCCCGCCGCGCCTGGCTGGTAGGCCGACGAGTAGTCGTCGTCGCGGGTCGTTCCCGCGGCCCACGTGTCGATGCCCGCGTTGGTAAGGGACGTCACCCCCTGCGTCTGGCCCACGGCGGCCGGGACGGAACTGTAGGCCTTGAAGGGGGTGGTGACGATCCGCAGGTTGCTGAAGGCCGCGCTGCCGACGGTGGTGCCGTGGGCCGTGTGGATGAGGCCGGCGTCCTGCGTGGCGGCCATGGACGGGAGCGTGACGGCCGAGCCGATCTGCGTGAAGGTGGCGCCGTCGGTGGAGTAGAAGGCGGACACCTGGGTGGCGGTGCGGGTGAGTCGTACCCAGACCGGCGCCTTGACCGTGGAGGCCGTGCATGTCATCTGGTCGAGGTAGCCGTCGGCGGTCGAGTCCCACTGGAAGCAGACGCCGTGGCCGGGGGTCGCCACCGCTACGGCGTAGCCCGGGGAGGAACCGCTGCCGGTGAGACTGTTGCGCAGGACGACACCGGCCTTGGCCCAGCCGTTGGAGCTGTCCACGTTGTCCACCCGGGTGGTCACCGAGGTGCCGTCGACGGCGGCGCCCGGCAGGTAGACGGTTCCGTAGGCGTCGTCGTGCTGTCCGCCGGCGCCCCAGATGTCGGCTCCCGCGTCGGTGATGGTGAAGCGGCCGCCACTCTGGCCGGTGAAGGCAGGGGTGGAGGAATAGGCACTGTAGGGGGCGGTGACCGGGTCGGTGGTCAGGGGACGGTAGAGGGGCTGGATGCCGGCGTTGTCCATCACTGTCCGGGCGCCGGACGGCCAGTTGCCGTCGGCGACGACGACGGTGCCGCTCACGACGTTCCCGCGACTGCCGTTGGTGATGTTGGTGGAGTTGTTGCTCGTCCAGTTGTCCGTGAGGGTCAGGGCGCCGGTGTTGTTGGTGGAGCTGCCGTTCTGGTTGGCCCAGCGGCCGGTGTCCCGGAAGACGTTGTTGGTGTCCGTGAAGTTCCGGGATCCTTCATCGTGGTAGAAGCCCATGTAGTTGTTGTTCGTGTGGCAGTAGTTGCGCTCGAAGGTGCTGCCGGGCGACGCCGACAGGGTGTACATGCAACCGCCGTCGTTCATCTGCTGCATGATGTCGTGGATGTAGTTGTCCGTGACGTGGTTGTTCGCGGCCGTGGTCGCAGTGGTGTAGACCGGTTGGTAGTTGTACAGGCCGCGGTTGACGTAGTCCTGACTGCCACCCGGGTCGTTGGTGCCCCAGCCGTAGCCGATGGTCATGCCGGAGTAGGGCAGGTTGTACACCTCGTTGTGCGACACGGTGGCGCCGTTCACATAGGTGAGCAGGATGGACGACATGTCCCGATAGTCCAGTGCCACGTCGTGGATGAGGTTGTTGCTCACGGTGATGTTCTGGTTGGTCATCCGGCTGTCGCTGGGGTGGTGCGCGTCCGCCTGGAGCCCTCCGACGACGATGCCACCGCCCGCGTCCTGGGTGAAGACGTTTCCGGTGGCGGTGACGGTGTCGGCGCCGAGTCCCACGCCGGTCGCGTGCGCGTTGGCGTCGTTGCCGATTCCGAGGCCGACCTGCCCGAGCTGGGTGAACCGGTTGCCGGTGAAGGTGATGTGGTCGGCGGCCGAGACCTGCACGGCCGCCGGCATCTGGTCCCAGTGGGGGCGGGTCGCCTCGAAGAGCGGGCAGCCGCTCTGGCATGAGGTCAACGCGTCCGACGGGCGGTCCCAGGTGCCTCTGAGGTAGGCGCCGGTCTGCTGGCTGGCGTAGCCGTCGGTGCCGGGCCGCAGCCAGCTGGTGCCCGAGAACTGCAGCCCGGAGAAGGTGATGTGGGTGGCGGGAGAGCCATAGCTTCCCCCGACGTCGAGGAGTGACTGCAGCTCTGGCACCTCGACGTCGGCGGTGCTCATGTCCTGCCCCGGGAGCGGCTTGTAGTAGAGGGTCCCGGTGCCCGTGTCGAGGTACCACTCGCCGGCTGTGTCGAGGAGTTCGTAGGCGTTCTCGATGTACAGCGGGCCCGCCCGGAAGGGGCTCGTCAGGGTGTCGTAGCCGAAGGTGTTGTCGTCCCAGGACGGCTGGCTCATGGTGATGGTGCCGTTGCTGATGCCGGACACCGGGGCGTAGCGGTCGGTGAAGGACCCGATGCCGTGGATCTCGGTCCGGCCCGGGTTCGCGAGGCTGTTGAGGTAGCTCAGCGCGCTGCTGGTGAACGTGTAACCGCTGGTGGTCGCGGTCAGGTCGGAGCGGTTGAGCGAGGCGCGGGCCCTCGTCGCCTGCATGCCGTTGACGTACAGCTGCCGGGTGTCGAAGCCGGTGCCGACACTGGCCTGCCAGATGTTCTTGGCGGAGTCGTGGAGGGTCCAGCCGGTGGCCTGCTGCGCACCGGTGATCACGGGATGGGCGCCCAGCGCGGCTTTCCAGGTCACCGTGTAGCCACCGGTGCCGGAGTCGGCCGAGGTGAAGGTCAGCGGTGCGGAGAGCCGGTAGGTGCCGTCGGCGAGCTCGACGGTGATGTCGCTCGTCATCGAGTTGTTGATGGCCCGGACGTTGGTCTTGGCCTGGGTGAGGGAGCAGGGCTGGCCGGCGGAGCAGGCGGTACCGGTGCCGTTCGGAGCCACGTAGAGCGTCGTGGTGGCGGCGAAGGCGGGCATGGCCTGGGCGAGGACGGCCCCGGCCGATGCGGTGAGCAGCGCGAGTGCGGCCAGACATGGTCTGAGCCGGTCACGCAGCGCGGGACGGAGGCGGGTTGGGCGCATCTGGCACCTTCCGGTTGTGCAAGGGAGTCACACGCGGGGCGCCCCGGTCATGGGGTGACAGCCCGGCGGTGATTTCGGAGGTGATACGGCGACGTAACGTTAGTCGTCATACGTATGTCGTCAAGATGTGCGACAGAAATAGGTCCGTGCCCGAAAAGGAACCCGCCCCCGGCCTGACGGCTCGGGGGCGGGTTGAGGTCGAGTGCGCCCGGAAGGTCGAGTGCAGCTCAGGGGGTAGCACCTGGCTGCGGTGCGCGGCGGCGGCGCCACGCGGCCTCGATATGCGCCGTCATGGCGTCCGCGGCACCTTGCGGATCGCGCGCCAGGAGCCGCTCGGCCACCTGGCGGTGTTCGGCGTTGGCCTGCTCACAGGCGTGAACGTCGGGAGTGCCGGTGTACAGGAACGTGCCGCGCGCCTGCGTGTGGACGGTCCGGATGATGGAGCGGCCCAGCCTGTTCCGGGACGCCTGCATGATCCGGTCGTGGAAGGACACGTCGGTCTCGACGAAGCGGGCAGGAGTGGCAATCTCCTCGTCCAGTTGGCCGAGCAGCCGCTGTACGGCCCGGAGGTCGTCGTCGGTGGCGAGTTCGGCGGCCTGGGCCGCCATCTGGGCCTCCAACGCCGAACGCACGCCGACGAGTTGGTCGAGTACGACGAGTTCGTCGTCGTGCCGGACCGTGGCGGCCAGGACGACGGGATCCAGAAGATTCCACTCCTCGGACTGAGTGACGGTGGTACCCGAGCCCTGCCGGGCCCGTACCAGCCCCTTGCCCTCCAGCGACTTGACGGCCTCGCGGATGGTGATGCGACTGACGCCGAACGTCTCGCACAGTTCGGGTTCGACCGGCAGAGCGGAGCCCGGCGGGAGGGTGCCCGACACGATGGCGTCGGTGAGGGACTCCACGACGGCGTGAGCCAGCCGGGCAGGACGCTTGGGCCAGGGTTTGAGCATCGGTGGATCCCCGACGCCACTTCTGCCGCTCTTCGCCATGTGACCCCCTTACTGGTGTGGACGACGGCCGAGTCTACTGCGCCGGAAGCCTTGACAGCATTCGTATGACGACTTACGTTACACGAAAATTTCGCAGCAGCAGCTGCCGTCGCAAGGGGCAACACCGTGCGCATTGTCGATGTGGAGAGCTATCCGGTCCGGGTTCCAGGAGCCAGTCCGCCGTTCGTCTGGCGTGACGGGCTGCTGGGCAGCCCGCCGGACGGCGAGGCCGCAGTGCTGCGCATCGTCACCGACGAAGGGAACGAGGGGGTGGCGATGGCGCCCCGCCGGGGCAGCGCAGTCATCCTCGCGGACCTGCTGGACCGCTTCCTGCGCAAGGAGCTCGTGGGCCAGGACCCACTGCAGAGGGAATGGCTCTGGCACCGCATGTGGGAACTGGACCGCACCGAGGAGCTGCCGCTCTACCTGCTCGGTCTCGTCGACATCGCGCTGTGGGATCTGGCCGGCAGACTTTCCGACCGGCCGACCTGGCAGGTGCTGGGCGGTTTCCGCACCGCGATACCCGCCTACGCCTCCACCGTCACCTACTCCTCGACGGAGGAGTACCTGGACATCGCCGACCAGGCCCTGGAACTCGGGTACCCCGCCATCAAGCTCCACGCGTGGGGCGACGCACGCCGCGACGCCCGGCTGTCGGTGGCCCTCCGGGAACACGTGGGAGATGCCGTCCCCCTGATGTTCGACGCGTCCGCCGGATTCGACCTCCCCGACGCGATCCACCTCGGGCACGCCCTGTCCGACGCCGGTTACCTCTGGTACGAGGAGCCGATCCGGGAGTTCAGCATCACCGCGTACAAGCGCCTCGCCGACGCGGTGGCAGTGCCCCTCCTGGTCGCCGAGACCTCCGACGGGGCCCACATGAACTCCGCCGACTTCATCCAGGCCGGCGCCGCCACCTTCGGCGTCCGCGCCTCCACCCAGCTGCGCGGCGGCTTCACCGGCGCCATGCGCACCGCCCACCTCGCGGACGCCTACCGGCTGCGCGCGGAGGTGCACGGGCCGGAGATCCCCAACCGGCACCTGTGCATGGCCATCTCGAACACCACGTACTACGAGTCCCTGGTCATGGGCAATCCCATCAGCCGCGAGAGCGGCATCGACGCCCACGGACTCGTCCACGCCCCCACCGGGCCGGGCGTGGCCCTGCCCGCGGGCCTGGACTACCCTCCCATCCTCCAGCGGTTTGTCGACAAGGAGACCTTTACACCGCCGAAGGCCTGATCGACCACGAGTCCCCCGCTCCCGATTCCGCCGTACCCGTTCCCTCCACGCCTTCGGTACGACATCCCTCCACGCCTCTCCTATCCGGCGCCTCCGCCGACATCCCGTGGACATCTCCACTGACACGCAGACATGAGGTCAGTCATGAACAACGACGTTCCCGTCACCTCCCGCCGCCAGGTCAGACGCGCAGCCGGCGCGGCCCTGGGCGCCGTCTCCCTGCTCGCGCTCGCCGCGTGCGGGAACGCCGACCCCACTCCTGCGGCGAGTTCCTCCCCCGCGGCCTTCAAGCCCGCCACCCAGCAGGCCGGCAGCGAGATCACCGTCTGGGCGGACGCCGCCCGGGTCCCCGGCGTGCAGGCCTACCAGAAGGCGCACCCGGACGTGAAGATGAAGATCGTCACGTACAGCGGGGACGCGAACGGCGCCAACGATCTGCAGACCAAGGTCCAGCTGTTCGACCGCACCGGGAGCGGCTGGCCCGACGTCGCCTTCAGCGCCAACGTCAACGACGGCAGCTGGGCCTCCCAGGGCAAGACCCCCTACGCGGCGCCCGTCGACAAGGGACTGATCCCCGAGTCCACACTGAGCGGCTTCGCCGACGGCGCGCTGAACCCCTGCACCTTCAACGGCGCAACCTACTGCCTGCGCAACGACCTGGCCCAGAACGTGCTCTGGTACAACAAGTCCCTCATGGACAAGTTCGGGTACTCCGTCCCGACCACCTGGGAGCAGTACCAGGCCCTTGGCGCGAAGGTCGCCAAGGAGCACCCCGGCTACCTGGTCGGAACCGCCGGGGACGCGTGGACGCCCGAGGTGTACTTCTGGGCCAGCCAGTGCCCCGCCAGCACCACGACCGGTGCCAAGAAGGTCACCGTGAACCTGCAGGACCCCAAGTGCACCCGGATGGCGAAGCTGCTCGACGGCCTGATCGCCAAGGGCTCGGTCTCCAAGGACACCGTCTTCAGCGCCGGCTTCATCAAGAACAAGGCGAGCAAGGTCCTCATGCTCCCCGGCCCCTCCTGGTACGGGCAGGTGCTGTTCAACTCCACCTTCAAAATCCCCAAGAACCGGATCGCCGCCGCCGCACCGTTGAAGTTCGGAGGCGACGCCAAGAACTACACCGGCAACGTCGGCGGTGGCCTGTGGTTCGTCTCCTCCCACAGCAAGAACCTCAAGGCGGCTTCCGACCTGGTCAGCTGGATGACAACCTCCAACTCCTACCAGGCCACCGCGGCCACCTACCCCGCATACAAGGAGGCGGCCGTCGCCTGGCTCGCCAACCAGAAGAAGACCGGCTACTTCGCCAAGGACGTCAGCCCGGTCTTCCAGCAGGCCGCGGAGCTCATCTGGCCCGGCTGGTCCGCCACCCAGTACAGCCAGGAGGCGATCTACTCCTCCACCGTGATCCCGGCCCTGAACTCCGGCAAGACCCTCACCGACACCCTGGGCACCTGGCAGACGGCCATCACGGACAAGGCCAAGTCCCTCGGATACACCGTCAACTAGCGAAGCGGACCGATGACCACCCACCTCGCGAACGAGCGCGGCGGCCGCCCAAGCGGCCGCTCCGCCCGCAACCCGGCAGGACGCGCCGGCTACGTCTTCGTCTCCGGCTACGTCCTGCTCCTGCTCGCTTTCGGCGTCCTGCCCACCGGCTACGCGGTGTGGCTGGCGCTGTCCAACTCCCGCAACCAGCTCGTCGGGATCGGCAACTTCACCCGCACGTTCGCCGACTACCGCTTCGCACCGGCCTTCCTGCACATCGGCCTGTACCTGCTGGTCTGGCTGGCCAGTCTGATGTTCCTGGTGGTGCTGCTCTCCCTGATGCTGCACGGCCGTATGCGCAGAGCCTCCTCCACGCTGCGGTTCCTGTTCTATCTGCCGGGTGCCCTCGCCGGGGTGGCGAGCGTGCTGCTCTGGCTGATCCTGCTCGACCCGGCGGCCAGCCCCGTCGGCTGGCTGCTGAAGGACTTCGGCTGGAACACGCTCGCCCAGGTGAACGCGCCCGGCCACCTGCCGGTGCTCTTCACGGTGATCGCCTTCTGGACCGGGGCCGGGGGCTGGATCGTGGTCATGTACGGCGCGCTCAACAACATCCCGGACGAGGTCCTGGAGGCCGCCCGCATCGACGGAGCCAGCACCCTCCAGATCGCTCTGCGCATCCAGATCCCCATGGTCACCAAGTGGATCGCGTACATGCTGATCCTGGCCTTCGCCGCCGGTACCCAGCTCTTCGTCGAACCTCAGCTCGTCTCCGTGGCCAGCTGGGGCATGATCCCCGACAGCTGGTCGCCCAACCAGCTGTCCTACCAGTACGCCTTCCAGGCGGGCGACTTCAACGGCGCGGCGGCGCTCTCCGTCGACCTCCTCATCCTGGGCCTCGCCTGTGCGGCGCTCGTCGTCTTCCGTACCGGCCTGTTCGACAGGGACGAATGATGACCACAGCTCCCCCGACCACCGTCCGCCGCACCCAGCCGCCCCACACCGCCGGCGCCCGTACCAGCCCGAGGAAACCCATGCGCCGGATCCACCGCCCCAGCTCGCTGGCCGCCCGGCTGGCCTGGCTGATCGTGATGGGCCTGTTCCTGCTCTTCTTCTGCGTGCCGGTGGTCTGGCTCCTCCTGGCCCCGACCAAGACCGACAGCCAGATCGTGCGGGACAACCCGTTCTCCTTCGGGTCCCTCGGTTCGATCACCGACGCCTGGCACCACCTCTACGCCTTTCAGGACGGCGCCATCCTCACCTGGCTGCAGAACTCTGCGGTCTACACGTTCGGTGCGCTGGTCGTCACCCTCGTGACGTCGATCCCCGCCGGGTACGCGCTGGCCCTCACCCAGTTCATCGGGCGACGGACGCTGCTCACGATCACCATGCTCGTGATGCTCATGCCGACGGCCGCGATGGTGCTGCCCCTCTACCTGGAGATCAACGCCGTACACCTGGACGGCACGATCTGGTCGGTGATCCTGCCCTTCTCCTTCTTCCCGTTCGGGGTGTACCTCACCTACATCTACTTCTCCTCCAACGTCCCCGCCGACCTGCTGGCCGCCGCGCGGATCGACGGCTGCTCGGAGTGGCAGGTCTTCCGTCTCGTCGCGATGCCGCTGGCCAAGCCGGTGATCGCCCTCGTCGGCTTCTTCAACTTCGTCGGCAACTGGAACAACTTCTTCCTGCCGTTCGTGATGCTGCCCGACAGCTCCAAGTACCCGGCCCAGGTAGGGCTGAACAACCTGCTCGCCGCCTCGCCGCTGTTCAACACCTCCAGCGGCACGGGCAACCAGATCCTGCGGCCCGAACTGGCCCTGGCCACCCTCATCACCATCGTGCCGGTCCTGATCGTCTTCCTCTTCTCCCAACGAGCCCTGGTGTCCGGCATGCTCGCCGGCGCGACCAAGGAGTGACGGCATGGCAGCGCCCCTCCGCATCGGCTCCGTCGTCCGGCTGCGCCCGGACAGGACCGAGGAATATCTCGCACTGCACCGTGCCGTCCCGGCCCCCGTGCTCGCGGCACTGCGCCGAGCACACATCACGAACTACTCGATCTTCCTCCGGGACGACACCCTGTTCGCGTACTACGAGTACACGGGTGAGGACTACGCCTCGGACATGGCCGCCATCGCCGCGGACCCGGACACCCAGCGGTGGTGGACCCTCACCGACCCCTGCCAGCTGCCCCTGGCCGGCGCTGCGGAAGGCGAACGCTGGGCCGAGGCGGAAGAGGTCTTCCATCTTGACTGACCGGCACGGCAGCGACCCGGGCCATCGCGTGGCCCAACCCGACGACCGGCCCGAGCCGGTTGGTGCAATCCCTGAAAGAGAAAACTTCCCCATGAAGCTGATGAGGTACGGAGACGCCGGACACGAGGTCCCGGCCGTCCTGACAGCCGACGTCGACGGCAGGGAGCGGGTGCTCGACCTGTCTCCGGTGACCCGCGACATCGACCGGGGCTTCTGGGAGGCCGGTGGGCTGCGTCTGGTACGCGACGCCCTTGACCGGGGCCTCCGGGAACTGCCGGTCTCCGGTGTGCGCGTCGGGGCGCCGGTGGCCCGCCCGGGAAAGGTGGTGTGCATCGGGCTGAACTACCGCGACCACGCCGAGGAGACGGGTGCCGCCATCCCCGCACGGCCGGTGGTGTTCATGAAGGATCCCGGTACGGTGGTCGGTCCCTACGACACGGTGCCGATTCCGCGCGGTTCGACGAAGACCGACTGGGAGGTCGAACTCGCCGTCGTCATCGGCCGGCGCACCCGCTACCTGGCCTCGCCGGACACGGCGCTGGAGTACGTGGCCGGCTACGCGATCAGCAACGACGTGTCCGAGCGGGAGTTCCAGCTGGAGTACTCGTCGCAGTGGGACCTGGGCAAGTCCTGCGAGGGCTTCAACCCCCTGGGACCGGTCCTGGTCCCGGCGGACGACGTGCCGGACCCGCAGTCCCTGGGCCTGCGCCTGCGCGTGGACGGGGTACAGCGACAGCACGGCCACACCAAGCAGATGATCTTCGACGTGGCCCACGTGATCTGGTATCTGAGCCAGTACATGGTCCTGGAGCCCGGCGACGTGATCAACACCGGGACACCCGCGGGCGTCGCACTGGGGCTGCCCGATGCCCCGTATCTGCGACCGGGCCAGGTCGTCGAGCTGGAGATCGACGGCCTGGGCAGCCAGCGTCAGACCTTCACCGCGGCAAGGGAGGCGACGGCATGAGCGAGCTGAAGGGCCTGCGGGCCGTCGTCACCGGCGGTGCTTCGGGTATCGGCGCCGCCACCGCTCGTCTCCTCGCCGACCGCGGAGCCGAGGTCTGCGTCCTGGACCTCGACCCCCGGGGAATCACCGAACCGATGCACGGCTGCCGGGCCGACGTCGGCGACGACGACTCCGTCCGCGGTGCGATCCAGGCGGCCGTCACCACCATGGGCGGCCTGGACATCCTGGTCAACAACGCCGGCAGGGGAGCCGTCGGCACCGTGGAGGACAACCCCGACGCGCTGTGGCACGCGGTCCTGGACGTCAACGTCCTGGGCATCGTCCGTACCACCCGGGCCGCCCTGCCACACCTGCGCGCCTCCCGCCACGCCGCCGTCGTCAACGTGTGCTCCATCGCCGCCACGGCAGGACTGCCCCAGCGCGCCCTGTACTCCGCGAGCAAGGGGGCTGTGCTCTCCCTCACTCTGGCCATGGCCGCCGACCACATCCGCGAAGGCATCCGCGTCAACTGCGTCAACCCCGGCACCGTGGACACCCCTTGGGTCTCCCGTCTGCTCGACGCCGCAGCCGAACCCGCAGCCGAGCGCGCCGCCCTCAACGCCCGTCAACCGCACGGCAGGCTCGTCTCCCCCGAGGAGGTCGCGGCAGCCATCGTCTATCTCGCCAGCCCGCTCGCGGGCTCCACCACCGGCACGGCCCTGGCCGTCGACGGCGGGATGGCGGGCCTGCGGCTGCGCCCCGTCGCAAGCTGACCCCACCCCCGCACCAGACTGCCCAGCCCCGACCAGGGCGAGCACCGTCCGAGCCTGCGAGGCCGAAGACTCGCCCCCCGTCGGCCCGGTCGGGCCCCACCCAAGAGAGGCACCCCCCACTCATGCGCACGACGACGCTAGGACGCAGCACCGTGAGCGTCACAGAGCTGGCCTTCGGGGCGGCGGCGATCGGCAACCTGTTCACCGCGGTCGGCGACAAGGAGGCCTCGGCGGCGGTCGAAGCGGCCTGGGACAACGGCATTCGCACCTTCGACACCGCACCGCACTACGGTCTCGGCCTCTCGGAACGCCGTCTCGGCGAGGTCCTGCGCGCCAAACCCCGCGAGGAGTTCACCCTCTCCACCAAGGTCGGACGGCTGTTGCGTCCCGCCTCACCAGCGGGCGACGACAGTGCCAACGGATTCGCCGTCCCCGCCACGCACCGCCGCGTCTGGGACTTCAGCGCCCGCGGCGTGCGCGCCAGTCTGGAGGAGAGCCTCACCCGCCTCGGCCTGGACCGCGTGGACATCGTCTACCTCCACGACCCCGACGACCACGAGGACGAGGCGTTCGGCAGCGCGTATCCGGAGCTGGAGCGGATGCGCGCCGAGGGCATCGTGGGAGCGATCGGCGCCGGCATGAACCAGACCGGGATGCTGGAGCGCTTCATTCGCGACACCGACGTGGACGTCGTGCTCCTGGCCGGCCGCTACAGCCTGCTCGACCAGACAGGCCTGAGCACGGTGCTCCCCCAGGCAACCGACCGAGGCGTCTCCGTCATCGTCGGCGGCGTCTTCAACTCCGGGCTCCTCGCCGACCCGCGCCCGGCGGCGACCTTCGACTACCGACCTGCCGACCCGGCCGTCCTCGATCGTGCCCTCGCCCTCAAAGCGGTCTGCGAGCAGCACGGCACCCCGCTGCGAGCGGCTGCCCTGCGGTTTCCGCTCGGCCATCCCGCCGTCGCCGGCGTCCTGGTCGGCGCCCGCACCGCGGAAGAGGCCGAGGACGCGGCCCGCATGATCCAGCGCCCCGTCCCCGCCGAGCTCTGGAACACCCTGCGCCTGAGCGGGCTCCTCCCCTGGGACGCCCCGCTGCCCACGGACACGGGAGCCGCGACATGACACAGATCGTCGACGCCCACCACCACCTCTGGGACCTGGCCGTCCGTGACCAGGACTGGACCAGGGAGGAGGCCCTGCGGCCGCTCCGCCGCTCGTTCCTGCTCTCCGACTTCCAGCCGCAGGCCCGTGCCGCAGGTGTGACCAGGACCGTGGTGGTGCAGACCGTCACCGTCGCCGAGGAGACCCCCGAACTCCTGACCCTGTGCGCGGGCAGCGACCTCGTCGCGGGCGTCGTCGGCTGGACGGACCTGACCGCTGCCGACGTCGCAGACCGACTCCATGCGCTCAAAGAGGGTCACGGAGGCACACATCTCGTCGGTATCCGGCACCAGGTCCAGTCCGAGCCCGACCCCGACTGGCTCCTGCGCCCCGCCGTGCAGCACGGGCTGCGGACGGTCCAGGATGCGGGCCTGGTGTACGACCTGGTCATCACCCCGTGGCAACTGCCCGCCGCGATCCGGGCCGCCGCCGCGCTTCCGGGCCTCGTCTTCGTCCTCGACCACCTGGCCAAACCCCCCGTCGCCACCGGCCAGGTCGACCCGTGGGCCCGGCACCTGCGGGAACTGGCCCGGTTGCCCAATGTCGTCGCCAAGCTCTCGGGACTGGTCACGGAGGCCGACTGGAGCAGCTGGACACCCCACGACCTGCAACCGTTCATGGACATCGCCCTGGAGGCCTTCGGCGTCGACCGGCTGATGTTCGGCTCCGACTGGCCGGTCTGCACGCTCGCCGCCGACTACGACGTCGTCCTCTCCAGTGCCCGGACCCTCGCCGGCGGCCTCTCCGCCGATGAGCGCACCGCTCTCTTCGCCGCGACGGCCACACGCGTCTACCGAATCTGAACCAGCCCGTCACGGACGAGACGACTCGACACGATCTTCAACACGTCAGCTCCGGCCTTGAGAGAGCGCAGTGCCGAGTGGGAGACAGGCAGACGAGATCAGGAAGTCGAGCGACTTCGTCCGCGGCTTCACCCGCCCTGGTCCCTCGTCCCGTCCGGCCGAACCGTCGGCCCGAAGAAACCTGATGAGCCCAAGTCGGCGCATCGCCGGGGAGATCTCCGCCCGACTCGTCCTTGCCGTTCCCGGCGTGCCGGTGGCCCAGCTCTCGCGCAGCTGGGCCACCGGCGTAAGGCTGCGTCCGCCCTCCTGCTGGACGCGGGCCCGGCACCGCTGCGGTCTGGTGTCGCTCGCGTCGGAGACCTCGCGGATCAGGTTGCGAGCCGGCCCGGGGCGGCCGCGATTTCGCACTCTCCCCTGGCAGGCACCCCGCCGGACTCCCGCGTGCAGGCCGATGCCGCCCGCTCCCATAAGGGCCACCCGTTCCCCGGCGGACAGCCAGTCACGCAGCACGACCGGACAGCTCACCACGCTCGGACGATCCCTGCCCGGGGCGTCCCGGGCACGGGGCGTGAGACCGATCGCCATCACCGTCTCGCCGCAGGAACCCTCCTCGACGGTCTGCGCGGTGACCGGGGCGCCCGGTTCGGCCTCCGCCCCCTTGCCGTCGAGCTGGCCGTCGCGGTAGTCGCGCACCGTCTCGTGGGCGTGGCCGCGGGGGCGACCTCAGCTGTCGAGCACCCGTCTGATGTGGTCGTCCGCGGCCGACTCGAACGACCGGATCTTGGTGAGCAGATCTCTGAGCTGCTGCTGCTCCTCGGGGGAGAGTTTGAAGATCGGCGACCGTTCGAAGAGCTGGGCGAGTATCTCGTGGTAGAGCGCGTCGCCTCGCTCGGTGAGCCGCAGGACGCGCCGGCGGCCGTCAGTGGGGTGGGGCAGGCGCTGCACCAGGCCCATCGTGACCAGTCGGTCAGCGAGCAGGGAGACGTTCGACGGGTCGTAGTTCAGCTTGGCCGCCAGTTCGCGCATGGACATGTCCGTGCTCGGCTGGAGGACCCACAGCATCGTGATCATGGGTTCGGTGAGCTCGGTCCCCCGGAGCGTGAGTTCCGTCTGCCGCCGGACCAGGTCCGAGGCGGAGACCACCAACCGCAACAGGCTCACTCGTTCGGCCTCTTGGTCGACTTCTGATCGCATCGTGGGGTCCTCCCGTCCGCACCCAAACACCTTCTTGACTTCATTGAATCACTCATGCTTATGTTGGACAACTTCATTGAGGAACTCATTGATTGGAGCCAGTGATGGCCAGGCATGCCGAGACGGCGCCGACCGGCGCCACCGGGGGGAAGTCCGCGTCGTCCGCGGCGAGCACGCAGTCCATATCCGACCGGCGTCGCTGGTGGGTCCTGGCGGTGATGTCACTGGCGCAGCTGGTCATCGCACTGGACGTCACGGTGGTGAACGTCGCACTGCCCGAGGCCCAGCGGGCGCTGGGCTTCTCCGACTCCTCGCGCCAGTGGGCCATCACCGCCTACGCGTTGACGTTCGGCAGCCTCCTGCTGATCGGCGGACGCATCGCCGACACGCTCGGGCGGCGCCGGACCCTGCTGGTCGGCCTCGCCGTGTTCGGGATCGGGTCCGCGCTCGGCGGGGCGGCCGGCAACTTCGGCGTACTCGCAGCGGCCCGCGCAGTGCAGGGCGTCGGCGGCGCACTGCTGGCACCGGCGGCCCTGGGCACCGTCCAGGCGACCTTCACCCGCGCGGCCGAGCGCGCACGCGCCTTCAGCGTCTTCGGGACGGTCGCAGGGCTGGGAGCCGCCGTGGGCCTGCTCGTCGGCGGCCTGCTGACCGAACACCTGAACTGGCGCTGGACGATGTACGTCAACCTCGTACTGTCGGTGGTCGCGGTCGTGGGCACGCTGCTGACCGTCAGGCCCGACCGGCCGGCGGCACGGGCACGGATCGACGTGCTGGGCACGCTGATGGTCACCAGCGGCCTGTTCGCGCTCGTGTTCGGTTTCAGTCGTGCCGAGGTCGTCGGTTGGTCGGGCACCGCCACCTGGTCGAGCCTCTCCGCGAGCGCGGTCCTGCTGGCCGGGTTCCTCGCCTGGCAGGCACGGGCGGGTGCACCGCTGATGCCGCTGCGGATCTTCGCCGACCGCAACCGTGCCGCCTCGCTGCTCGCGCTGCTGCTGGTGAACACGGGAGTGTTCTCAGCGTTCCTGTTCCTCACCTACTACTTGCAGGTCACGCTCCACTACACCCCCGTCCGGACCGGGCTGGCCTTCCTGCCGCTGATCGGCGGCACTCTCGCCGGCTCCGTCCTCGCGCTGAGCGTGCTCCCGCGCTTCGTCGGCCCCCGTGTCAGCATCCCGGCGGGCATGCTGCTGGCCGCCGGGAACCTGCTGTGGCTCACCCGGCTGGATGCCGACAGCAGCTATGCGCAGAGCATCCTGCCTGCGCTGGTACTGCTCGGCGTCGGCGTGGGCATGATCTTCCCGACAGCCACCAACCT
The DNA here is from genome assembly GCF_014645815.1 of Streptomyces fuscichromogenes. Taxonomy (GTDB): domain Bacteria; phylum Actinomycetota; class Actinomycetes; order Streptomycetales; family Streptomycetaceae; genus Streptomyces; species Streptomyces fuscichromogenes. Next base: position 68,377 of record NZ_BMML01000030.1, read on the forward strand.
GGGAACCAGCGGCGTGCAGGAGAGCGACCACGGCGTCGCCGGAGCGCTGGTGAACACCACGCAGCAGGTCGGCGGCTCGATCGGCATCGCGCTGCTGAGCACGCTCAGCGCGTCCGCCGCCGGCAACTACATCGCCTCGCACGGCACCGGCGCCGCGGCACTCCAGAACGCGGCCCTGCACGGCTACTCGGTGGCCTACGCCGTCGCGGCCGGCATCTTCGCCGGCGGCGCGCTGCTCAGCGCGCTTCTCTTCCGCAACGGAATCCCCGAGGAGATCCGCAGCGGCGAGGCCCCGGTCGTCCTCTGACCGCCCGAGCACCACAGAACTCCCCCGGCACCAGTACTTCCTGTACCTGACAAGGAGAACCAGCCATGCACGCCACGAACGCTCTTCAGACCCTCAAGCCCGACGCCTGGGCCGCCACCTCGCTGGAGAAGCGGCTGAAGCTGCTCGACCAGATCCAGCGCAACATGGCCCAGTACGCCGAGCAGCTCGCCGAGGCCGACGGCACGATGAAGGACGGCCTGGTCGAACAGCACGTTTTCTCCGTAGGCCTGAACCTGAACTCCACCGTCGGCCTGATCGGCGGAACCATCGCCGCCACCGTCGACCTGTACCAGTCGATCCTGCGCGGCAAGCCCTTGACCGCCAAGCAGATCACCGAGATCGGCGACGGGACCTACGACATCGAGGTCTACCCCCAGACCCGCAAGGACGGGATGACCGCCGGCCGGCAGCGCGGGCACCTGCGGGTCAAGGGCGAACCCCGCCAGGTGGACCCCCGCGAGGGAGCTCCCGGAGTCATCGCCGTGCTGGGAGCCGGGAACTACAGCGCGTCCACCGAGACGGTCAAGGCGCTGTTCTGGGACAACAAGGCGGTGATCCACAAGCCCCACCCGCTCAACGCCGCCAGTGACGCCGTCTGGCAGAAGGTCTTCGCCCCCCTGGTCGAGATCGGGGCACTGGCCTACTGCGACGCCGACCAGAGTGTCGAGTTGACGCAGTTGCCCGGGCTCACCGCGATCTACTTCACCGGCAGCGCCGCCACCGCCCAGGCGATCACGGCGGCCACCGACACCCCCGTCGTCGCCGAGTGCGGCGGCAACAACCCGTGCATCGTCGTGCCGGGCGACCGGCCCTGGACCGACAAGGAGATCGTCCACCAGGCCCAGCAGTACGTGTCCCTCGCGAAGATCAACGGAGGGGCCGTGTGCGGGCGCGCCCAGACCCTGGTCACCTCCAAGCACTGGCCCCAGCGCCAGCAGTTCCTCGACGCCATACGCAAGGCGTTCGTCGAGGAGACCCCCGCCATCAGCAGCTACTACCCCGGCAGCGGCGCCGCCAAGGAGCGGTTCGCCGCCCAGTACCCGGACGCCGAGGTACTCGTTCCCGAGCACGGCAGACAGGCGGCGAGCGACGGACTGTTCATCGTCGGCGCCGAACCGGACGGCTTCGCCGCGGCGAACGAGGCCTTCTGCCAGGTCATCGCCGAAATCACGCTCGACGCGCCCGCGGACGCCGAGAAGTTCCTCGCCCAGGCGGTCACGTACTGCAACAACCGGCTGCTCGGCTCGCTCGCGTGCATGATCGTCATCGACGAGGACACCAAGAAGGCCCACCAGGCGGCGCTCGACACCGCGATCGACGACCTGCGGTACGGAGCCATCGCCGTCAACACCATCCCCGCACTGCTCTTCACCAACCCCTACCTGATCTGGGGCGGCGCCGACCGCGACGGCGAAGTCGTCTCGGGCCACGGCAACTTCGGCAACCTCCTCGGCTACGCGAACGTACAGAAGGCGGTCCTCTACGACCAGTTCGTGTCGATGACCCACTTCCTCTACACCAAGAAGGCCCCCTTCGACCGGCTCATGGCCGCGAACGCCCGCTACACGACCCGCCCGACCTGGCTCAACCTGACCCGCATGGTCGGGTCCGCCACCCGCGCAAACATGGCCCGCAAGGACTTCTGACCGCAGCCCGACCCCCTCACACCAAGCCACTGCCGCTCGCGGCGCAGCCAGTGACCGTTCCTCCCTGCGCTCGAAACATCCCGGCAGCACCTCGACCATCCACGTCAAGCCCGACAGACCCATGGAGAACACTCATGTCCAAGACATGGCTCATCACCGGAGCCGGCCGCGGATTCGGCCGCGAGTTCGCTCTCACCGCCCTCGACCGCGGTGACCGCGTCGCCGCCACGGCACGCGACACCGCCGCGTTGGACGACCTCGTCAAGCAGTTCGGCGACGCGATCGTGCCGCTCCAGCTCGACGTGACCGACCGCGAACAGGCGTTCAGCGTGGTCCAGGAGGCCCACAGCCGTCTCGGCCGCATCGACGTCGTCGTCAACAACGCCGGATACGGCCTGTTCGGCGCCGTCGAGGAGATCAGCGTCGCGCAGCTGCGTGACCAGCTCGAAGTCAACCTCTTCGGCGTACTGAACGTCACCCAGGCGGTCCTGCCGATCCTGCGCGAACAGGGATCCGGACACATCGTCCAGATCTCCACCTTCGGCGGTGTCGCGGCCTTCCCCCTGCTCGGCGGCTACCACGCGTCCAAATGGGCGCTGGAGGGCCTGACCGAATCCCTGGCCCAGGAAGTCGCCGGCCAGGGCATCGACGTGACACTCGTCGAGCCCGGCGGATTCGCCACCGACTGGGCGGGCAACAGCGCCGTCTGGGCCGAAACACAGTCCGCGTACGACCCGCTGCGCGCCGCCATGGCAGAACAGCGCGACAGCCTCCCCGCCGGCATGATCGGAGACCCGAAGGCCGCCGGACCCGCCCTGCTCAAGATCGTCGACGCCGAACAGCCGCCGCTGCGCGTCTTCTTCGGAACCTTCCCCACCCAGCTCGTGCCCGACCTCTACAAGTCCCGCCTCGAAACCTGGGAGACGTGGAAGCACGTTGCGCTTGAGGCCAACGGCGACGGCGCGACGATCACCTCCGCACAGGTGTCCGGCCACTGACAGGCCCACTGATTCGCGCCGCGGCGTCCGGCGCCGAACACCGAGTCTGCCCCGCCCTCCTGGAGAGGTCGGGGCAGCCATGGGTACTGCGCGTGAGCGTCAGCCCCGCCGCACCTGGATCCGCCCCATCCCGGTCAAGCCGCCGCCCTGTCCCGTCCGGACGATGGCCACCGGTCCGGTGGTCCAGGAGTTCCACCGACAGCGACAAGGCCACCGGCGGCCGGCCACCAGCACCGACCGCCACTCCAGCGGCGGCGCCGCGAAGACGATCAAAAGCCAAGGAGACGGCGATCCCCCGCAAGAACGCCGTCCAGACCGCCCACTTGGCGCGACGGCCGACACCGTTCTCCTGCTTCGGCAGACCCGGCGTGGCCAACAGCAGCAGCCCGTCCGCCGACAACGGCCACAACGACGCACTCACCCGGTCGGCCCCACCCTGCAGAACGAACGACCGCTGATGGACGTGTGACGTACAAGCCGCAACTCCTGCCACAACCAGCGCACACAGGGGCCGCACCCACGCCTCCACGTCGAAGGCCCGGCGAGCGTCTTGGTGCTCGCCGGGCCCTCACGCCTGGTCACTCCACCCTCCCGCCCCCGCACCCGTTGCACATTTCCACGGGAAGTCCCGGGAACTCGCGGGAACTACTGACGGATCATCAGAATGTTTACCCAGGTCGACATCGGTGCGGGTCAGGCCCAGGCTGACACCGCCGCGAACGAGCTGTCCTGGCGGAAGAGGTCCGTGCCGTCCGAGATGTCGACGCGCAGTTGGTAGTTGTAGTGGCGCAGGTAGTAGCCCGGGTAGTTGTACGACTCGAAGCGCACCGAGCCGCTGGACGAACCCGTGCGGGCGACGAAGGTGGCGTCCCGGGCGAAGGTGGTCGTGCCGTCGTTCGCGTCGAAGCGGCCACGGAAGTTGTAGTGGCGCAGGTAGTTGCCGGACGAGTCGCGGAAGGAGTAGCCGTTGGAGTCGGCCAGGCCCGCCACGACCGTGAAGGTCGCGGCCGTCTTGTCCGCCGAGGCGCTGGAGCTGGTCACGACCGGGAGGTTGAGGAGGGAGGACACCTCCTCCCAGTAGCGGGTGGTGTAGTTGACGGACTGGAAGGAACGGGTCGCGTTCTTCGTCACCGAAGTGCCGCCCGACACCGTCTCCTTGATCACGGTGAAGTGGCGGGCCGTGCCCGAGAGGGTCGCGAGCGCGGTCGGGGTGCTCCAGGTGGCGAACGTGTCGTAGCTGTCGCTGTAGTAGTAGTTGCCGTCGCCGTAGCCGTCGAAGAAGATCCGCCAGCCGCCGTTGTCGAGCTGGATCACCGACGGGCCCTCGCGGTAGCTGCCCCAGCCGGCCCAGTCACCGGTCTTGGAGATGGTGTAGGGCCCCTTGAGGCTGGAGGCGGTGCCGTACTCGATGTACTTCGCCGTCTCGTTCTTCGTGAACGCGTGGTACGTCGAGCCGACCTTCACGATGTACGTGTCGATGTGGTTGGAGCCGATGCCGGACAGGGCGACCGGGGAGGTCCAGGACGTGAGCGCGGAGTCGGTCGCCGTCAGGACGTACGGGGTGAAGATCCACTCGTCGTCCGTCGTCGAGCAGGACACGATCACGTTGACGCTGCCGTCGCTGTCCACGAACCACTCCGGTGCCCAGGCCCGGGACAGGTCGGTGATCGGGATCGTGTAGTCGTACAGGAACGTCCAGTTGACCCGGTCGGAGCTGCGGGCGAAACCGATCGTGGTGCTCTCGTCCTCCCAGGTGTGGGTGGTGTAGGTGACGTAGTAGTAGCCGTCGGTGTGCTTGAAGATGCTCGCGTCGCGGATGCGGTTGCTGGGCGGGGTGTAGGCGGAGGACTGGAGGAGGCGGAAGTCCGTCGCGTCGTCGGACTGGTAGACGTTCACCGTGCCGTCGTCACTGTTGAGGAACGGGACGATGGTGTAGCGGGTGGCGTAGCCGCTCGCGGGGGCGGCGGCCTCGGCCGCGCCGAGCAGGGTGGGCAGTTCGCCCAGGGCCAGGGCCGTCGCGGGCAGGACGGCCAGGGCGCGCAGCAGGGTGCGACGGGACGGGGTGGGGGGACGTGTGGTCACGGCGGCTCTCCGGGGCTCGTGCAGACATGGACGCAGCGGCGCGTCCGGTATTTCGAACATGGTTCGAGAAGTCGCCAGAAACTAAGAGCAGCGGCAGGTTCACGTCAATGCTTTGCGCAGGACTGGGCCACAGCTGGACGTCGGCTGTGCGAAACCTGTCCGGCGCCGGCCGATTGGACGTTACTCTCCGGTAAACGCTGTGCCCCGGAGGTGGATCCCCGCATGCCGTACGACCGTTCCGCAGGCCTCGCCGAGTCCGTACGCGCCCTGGCCGACGGTGAGTTGACGTCGCGTCAGCTGGTAGAGGCATGTCTCGCCCGCATCGAGGCCACCCAGACCTCCCTCAACGCCTTCCGGATCGTGCGCCGTTCCGCGGCCCTCGCCGAAGCGGACGCGGCCGACCGGGATCTGGCCGCCGGGGTGCGCCGGCCGCTGCTCGGGGTGCCGGTCGCGGTGAAGGACGACATGGACGTGGCCGGCGAGCCGACCGCCTTCGGCTGCCGGGGCGAGTTCCCGCCGGTGACGGAGGACGGGGAGGCGGTACGGCGGCTGCGCGCGGCCGGGGCCGTGATCGTCGGCAAGACCAACACCTGCGAGCTGGGGCAGTGGCCGTTCACGGAGGGGCCGGCCTTCGGCGCCACCCGCAACCCGTGGCAGCCTCGGCACACTCCGGGCGGGTCCTCGGGCGGCTCGGCGGCCGCCGTCGCGGCGGGGCTGGTGCCGGCGGCGCTCGGCTCGGACGGCGCCGGATCCGTGCGCATCCCGGCCGCCTGGACCCATCTCGTCGGTATCAAACCGCAGCGCGGCCGCATCTCCACCTGGCCGCGGGGCGAGTCGTTCCAGGGCATCACGGTCAACGGCACCCTGGCCCGCACCGTCGCGGACGCGGCCCTGCTGCTGGACGCGGCGAGCGGGAACCATCCGCAGGACCCGCACCGGCCTGCTCAGTTGACTCTCGTCGACGCGGTCGGACGCGACCCCGGGCGGCTGCGGATCGCCCTCTCCCTCAAGCCTCCGTTCACCGCGCTCCCCGCCCGGCTCCGGCCGGAGGTACGCACCCGCGTCCTCGAACTCGCCCGGAAACTGGCCGCGTTGGGTCACACCGTCGAGGAGGCCGACCCGCCCTACGGCCAGATCGGGCTCACCTTCGTGCCGCGCGCCACGGTCGGGATCGCCGAACGCGTCCGCGAGGCACCGCACCCGGACCTGCTCGACCGGCGCACCCTGGAGGCGGCCCGCCTGGGCCGGCTGCTCGACGGGGCCCCGCTGCGGGCCGCCCGGCGCGCGGAGGCCACCCTGCGCGGCAGGATCGGCACCTTCTTCACGTCGTACGACATGGTGCTCGCGCCGACCACCGCCGCTCCCCCGCCGCACGTCGGCGCGCTGCTGTGGCTGGGGCAGTTCGCCACCGACCGGGCCATGATCGCGGCCTGCCCGTACGCCTGGCCGTGGAACGTGCTGGGGTGGCCGGGGGTGAACGTGCCCGCCGGGTTCACCGGGGACGGACTGCCGGTGGGCGCCCAGTTGCTCGGGCCGGCGGACAGCGAGCCGCTGCTGGTCTCGGTCGCCGCCCAACTGGAGGCCGAACTGCGCTGGCACGAGCTCTGGCCGCCGCAGCCGGTGACCGAGGACTCCCCAGCAGCATGAACACGGCTCGCATGAACAGGGGCCGCGTGAACTCCGGTCGCGTCAACACCCGCCGCTTTCCTGTCGCATGACCGGACCGTACCCTCTGGCCATGGACGATGCGTCGATGGTGGGGCTCATGGGGCGGGTCACCGGAACGATCGGGCCCGGACTCGTCGGCGAGGTGATCGTCCGGGTCCGCGGGGGCGCCGAGCACTTCCTCGCGTACGCCGCCGACGGCACCGGCCGCTTCGAGCGGGGAACGGTGGTCATGGTGGTCGAGTACCTGGCCCCGCGGACGGTCTATGTCACGCCCGCGTACGAGAGTTGAGCATCACTGACCCCAGGTGAGGCGCTTGTGCGTCAAGACGGCAACAAGGAGCCGTCAGCGTCTTCAACAGGAGCTCGGACGGGCGCACACTCCCCTCGTTCGGTGCCGGAAGGGCACCATTCAAAGGGGGCGAATGCCGATGGTCGTCGGCGTCGTTGCGGGGGCGGCGTTAGCAGCCGTACTCGCGCTGGTCGGTATGTTCAAGATGATGTGGCGGGTCGCCGAGCCGAACGAGGCGCTCATCATCTCCGGTTCGAAGCATCGGACCGAGGGCCTCGAAGAGGGCATGGGTTTCCGGATCGTCACGGGGCGCGGGACGCTGGTGATGCCGGGCGTGCAGGCGGTGCGCAAGCTCTCCCTTGACCTCAAGGAGACCCAGTTGTCGGTGGACTGTGTGACCTTCCAGGGCATTCCGCTGAAGGTGCGGGGTGTGGTCATCTTCAAGGTCGGCGACGACTTCGTGTCGATCGCCAACGCGGGCCGTCGTTTCCTGGACCAGCAGAAGCTGGTGTCCGAGCGGGTGCACAACGTGTTCGCCGGTCATCTGCGGTCCATCGTGGGCGGGTTGACGGTGGAGGACATGATCCGGGACCGCGACAAGCTCACCGGACAGACCCGGGCCGCCTGCGGCACGGAGATGGAGAAGCTGGGGCTCATCGTGGACTCCCTGCAGATCCACGAGATCGAGGACCCGACCGGGTACATCAAGAACCTGGCCATGCCGCACGCCGCCGCCGTGCAGCGGGACGCGCGGATCGCCCAGGCGGAGGCGAACCGTCTCGCCACCGAGGCGGAACAGCAGTCGCTCGCCCGGATGGCGGAGGCCACCCGGGACAGCGAGATCCTCCAGGCCGGTTACCAGGCCGAGCGCGACAAGGCCGGTGCCCAGGCGCGCCAGGCCGGTCCGCTCGCCGACGCGGCCGCCCGGCAGGAGGTCGTCGTCCAGGAGACGCGGGTCGCCGAACTGGAGGCGTACCGGCGCGAACAGCAGCTCCAGGCGGACGTCCGCAAGCCGGCCGACGCCACGGCCTACGAGAAGCGCACGCTGGCCGAGGGCGAGCGTGACGCGCGTATCTCGGCGGCCCAGGCCCAGGCGAAGGAGACGGAACTGGCGGCCGCGGCCGAGGCGACCCGGGTCAAGACGGCCGCGGCCGCCGAGGCCGAGGCGACCAAGGCCCGGGGTGCGGCGAACGCGGCCGCGACCCGGGCCACGGGTGAGGCCGAGGCGGCCGCCGCCCAGGCCAGGGGGCTGGCGGCGGCCGAGGCGGCCAAGGCCAAAGGTCTCGCCGAGGCGGAGGCCATCAAGGCCCGTGCGGCCGCGCTCGCCGAGAACCAGGAGGCCGTCGTCGCCCAGCAACTCGCCGAGAACTGGCCGGAGATCGTCAAGGCGGGCGCGTCCGCCTTCGGCAACGTCGACAACATGGTGTTGCTCAACGGCGCCGACGGCATGGCCGAGTTGTTCGCGAAGGCGCTCACGATGGGCGGCACCGGACTGGGGCTGGCCCGCCAGCTCCTTGCCTCGATGAACCAGAACGGTCAGACACCGGGCAGGACTTCACCGGCCCTGAACGGGGTCACGGCTCCGAAGCCCCAGAAGGTGCCGATGGAGCAGGACGGCGAGCAGCAGCCGTAGCAGGCGAGTGACGGCTAACAGCAGCAGAGCAGGGGTCCCCGAACCGGCCGCGCCGGGGGACCCCTGTGGTCGCTCCTGCGCGTCGAGCCGGCGCAGCGGCTCCAGCACTGTGGCCCGCTCGGCCTCCGAACTCGCCCGCCGTCAGGCCGACATGGCGACCATGCGGCCGCTCGCCGACGGCGGCCGGATGACCGCCCCCGGGCTGCTGTCCCCACTGGGTCGGGTGCGGCAGCCCGTGCTGGTGATCTGGGGCGAGAGCGACCGTATCGTCACGCCCGCGTACGGAGCCGCCTTCGCGAAGGCCTTCCCACCGGGCCGGTTCGAGCCGGTCCCCGGGGCCGGTCAGCTTCCGCGCACCGAACGCCCTGACATCACCGCCGGGTTGATCGAAGCGGGGCTGCGCCGGACCGGGACCCCGCCTGTTCCCGCAGGCTGCGGCCCCTTAAAGTGCCCTCGTGACTGCGTACATCGACGACGAGAACATCCCCGGCCGGTACGGCCGCACCGCGACCACCGAGGCCGACCCGCGCGAGGTCGGCAAGGTGCACACCGAGTACTCCCCCGCCCACGACGGCGATCCCGACCCCGGTGAGATCGTGTGGACCTGGGTGCCCTTCGAGGAGAACGACGGGCGGGGCAAGGACCGGCCGGTGCTGGTCGTCGCCCGGGAGGCGGCCGGCACCCTGCTCGCCGTCCAGCTCTCCAGCAAGCGGCACGACAACGACCGCGAGTGGGTGGCGATCGGCAGCGGGCCGTGGGACCGCACCGGGCGGGACTCCTGGGTGGACGTGGACCGCGTACTGCGGCTGCACGAGGACGGCATGCGCCGCGAGGCCTGCGCACTCGACCGCGGCCGCTTCAACCTCGTACGCAACCGGCTGCACGAGCGCTACGGCTGGAACTGAGCGGGGCGCTCCGCTGGGATATGCCGTCCGCCGCGCCGTCGTGGCTGGTCGCGCAGTTCCCCGCGCCCCTACGGGGCACGGGCTCGTAGCCGGCTTCACCGGGTCCGCTCAGACCTCAGCGGTCCTGAACGTCTCGGCGAAGGCGGCCCGGACCGCGGATCCCGGCGTGCGGTCCAGGACCCCGAACACCACGTGTGCGAAGGTGCCCGCGAACCGTCCGCCGGGACCCAGCAGGCCCCGGAAGGCGCCGGCGACCTGAGCGGGGTCGTTCTGGAAGACCCCGCAGCCCCAGGCGCCGAGGACGAGCCGCCGGTAGCCGTGGGCGGCGGCCACCTCCAGCACCCGTTCGGCCCGTACGGCGAGGGCGCCCGGCAGTTCGCCGACGCGGTCCGCGGCCGTACGGCGGATCACGCCCGCGTTGGGTGCGGCGGCCGTCAGGAAGCCCGCGCGGCAGGGCTCGGCGAGGAGGCGGCCGCGGTCGTCGCGGAAGACCGGGACGGCCGGGGAGTGGATCACGCGGTCCGTGTAGAACGGGTCGCGGTGGGCGCGGTGATGGTCGTAGAACGCGGCGGCCTCACGCACGCACGTGTACAGCGCGGAGGCCCGGCACAGGGCCTCCTCCTGCGCCTGGGCGCCGTTCAGATAGCCGCCGCCCGGATTACGGGCCGAGGCGAAGTTGAGCACGGCCACCGGGCGGTCGGCGAGACGGCGGGCGGCCTCCAGGCTGCTCTCGCCGGTGACCTCGAAGACGGCGTCCGGGTCCGGGGCGGAAGGGGCCGAGGCGGACGGGACCGGTACCGGCTCCGGGCCGTACAGCCGCGTCCCGGCCCGTGCGGCCGCGATATCGGGCGCCAGGAGGATCTCCCGGCCGTCGGGTGTGCGGTAGCTTCCCGCCGCCACGATCTGTTCGGTCTGCTGGGCGATGCCGCGCAGGCGCGCACTCATGGCGCCACCCCCGTGGACGCCATGGCCGCGGCCCGCGCGGCCTCCCCCGTCGTGCTCATGTAGGCATCCTGGGCGATGCTGGTGATGCCGTGCAACGGAGTTTCCATGGCCCGAAACGGTCGGAAACACACGAGGAAGCAGAGGTTACCGATCCAGAACGGCCCCATGGGCACCCTTGTGCGAATGGACGCGACGGTCTTGGGTGGAACGGACGATGCCGTCCCGGACGCATCCACGGCCGGGGCGGTGGCATGGTGGAATCTCAGGAGGATCCCGACATGTCCGACTCGATATCCGACGGCGGCGACTGTACCGACGGCTCTGTGAGGACCGACTTCTCGGACGACCGCACCGCTGTCACCGAGGCGGAGGTAGAGGCCCTGGTCAAGGGCATCTGCTTCAAGACCGGCCCACCCCGCACGCTCGGGGTCGAAGTGGAATGGCTGGTCCACGAGCTGCGCGAGCCGCAGCTCCCGGTAACACCCGAACGACTCGAAGCGGCATACGCCGCACTGCGCACGGTGCCCCTGGGTTCGGCACTCACCGTCGAACCCGGCGGCCAGCTGGAGCTCAGCTCGCCGCCCGCCGCCTCCCTCACGGAGTGCATCGGCACCGTCTCCGCCGACCTGGACGCCGTCCGCAAGGTCCTCGCCGAACAGGACCTCGGACTCGTGGGCGCCGGTCACGATCCCTGGCACACGCCCCGCCGCTTCCTGCGCGAACCGCGCTACGACGCGATGGAGGCCTGCCTGGACCGCACCGGCACCGCGGGCCGCCACATGATGTGCTCCTCGGCGTCCGTCCAGGTCTGCCTGGACGCCGGCCACGAGGAGCCCGGCCCGCTCGGGTACACCCGGCGCTGGTGGCTGGCCCATCAGCTGGGCCCGGTGCTGGTGGCCGCGTTCGCGAACTCCCCGCTGGTCGGGAACCGGCCCACCGGCTGGGTCTCCACCCGGCAGCTGCTGTGGATGGAGATCGGCGCGGGCCGCGCGGGCGCGCCCCCGCTGGACGGCGACCCGCGGGCGACCTGGGCCCGGCACGTCCTCGACGCGCCGGTGATGTGCGTACGGCGGGACGGCGGCCCCTGGGAGGTTCCCGAGGACCTCACCTTCCGGGCCTGGACCCGGTCGGGGGCGCCCACCGGCGCGGATCTGGCGTACCACCTCACCACGCTGTTCCCGCCGGTCAGACCGCGCGGCCACCTGGAGCTGCGGATGATCGACGCCCAGCCCGGCGACGACGGGTGGATCGTGCCGCTGGCGGTGACGGCGGCGCTGTTCGACGACCCCGAGGCCGCCGAGACCGCATACCGGACGGTGAAACCGCTGGCCGAGCGGGCAGGACCGCAGCCCGCCCCGCACAATCCGCTCTGGCTCGACGCGGCCCGGTCCGGGCTCGGCGACCCGGAGCTGCACGAGGCGGCCGTCACCTGTTTCGCGGCGGCGCTGGAGGCCCTGCCGAGGCTCGGCGCGGCCCCCGGGGTCGTCGATGCCGTGGCGGCGTACCGGGACCGGTACGTCCTGCGGGGCCGCTGCCCGGCCGACGACCTGCTGGACCGACTGCGCGGCACGGCCGGTCGCGCCCATGGGAAGGACATCAGCGCATGACCGAGACCGACGTCGACATCGATATCGCGGCCCTGCGGGAGCGGGCGCTGAGGTCCCTGACCACGGCCCGGGACCGCACCACGCTGCTGACCAGCTGCGTGGAGGGGCCCGACCTCACCGCCCAGCACTCCCCGCTGATGTCCCCGCTGGTCTGGGACCTCGCACACATCGGCAACCAGGAGGAGCTCTGGCTGCTGCGCAACGTCGGCGGCCGGGAGGCGATGCGCCCCGAGATCGACAGCCTCTACGACGCCTTCGAGCATCCGCGCTCCGAGCGGCCCTCGCTGCCGCTGCTGCCGCCCGCCGAGGCCCGGCAGTACGCGGCGGAGGTGCGCGGGCGCGCCCTTGACCTGCTGGACGGCGCGGCGTTCAGCGGCACCCGGCTGACCGAGGCGGGCTTCGCCTTCGGCATGATCGCGCAGCACGAACAGCAGCACGACGAGACGATGCTGATCACCCATCAGCTCCGCAAGGGCCCGCAGGCCCTGACCGCCCCGGACCCGGAACCGGCGCCGCCGTTCACCGGCCCCGCCGAAGTCCTGGTCCCCGGCGGCCCGTTCACCATGGGCACCTCCACCGAACCCTGGGCGCTGGACAACGAACGCCCCGCACACCGGCGGGAGGTGGCGTCCTACTGGATCGACACCACCCCGGTGACCAACGGCCGGTACCTGGCGTTCATCGAGGACGGCGGCTACGAGCAGGAGCGCTGGTGGGCGCCGGAGGGCTGGGCGCACATCCGGCAGCACGCCATCTCCGCCCCGCAGTTCTGGCACCGGGAGGGCGGCCAGTGGCTGCGCCGCCGGTTCGGGATCACGGAGGTCGTACCGCCCGAGGAGCCGGTGCTGCACGTGTCCTGGTACGAGGCGGACGCCTACGCCCGCTGGGCCGGGCGCCGGCTGCCCACCGAGGCCGAGTGGGAGAAGGCCGCCCGGCACCACCCCGGCGAGAACCGGTCCCGGCGCTACCCGTGGGGCGACGCCGACCCGGCCCCGGCCCATGCCAACCTGGGCCAGCGGCATCTGCGCCCGGCCCCGGCCGGCAGCTACCCGCAGGGCGAGTCCCCGTTGGGTGTACGGCAGTTGATCGGTGACGTATGGGAGTGGACGGCCAGCGACTTCGAGCCGTACCCGGGCTTCGCCGCCTTCCCGTACAAGGAGTACTCGGAGGTGTTCTTCGGCCCCGAGTACAAGGTGCTGCGCGGCGGTTCGTTCGCCGTGGACCAGGTGGCCTGCCGGGGGACGTTCCGCAACTGGGACTACCCGATCCGGCGGCAGATCTTCTCCGGCTTCCGCACCGCCCGCTCCGCCGCGGAGACCGTCTGATGTGCCGTCACCTGGCCTTCCTGGGGCCCGAGGAGCCACTCGGGCGGCTCCTCGTGGAGCCCGAGCACTCCCTGTACCGGCAGTCGTGGGCACCCAGGCGGCAGCAGTACGGGACGGTCAACGCGGATGGCTTCGGGGTGGGTTGGTACGCCCCGGCGGATCCGCGGCCGGCCCGCTACCGGCGGGCCGTGCCGATCTGGGCCGACGGGTCCTTCGCCGACCTGACCCGGGTGGTCCGCACCGGCGCGCTGCTGGCCGCCGTACGGGACGCGTCCCTGGCGGGTGCGGACGGGGAGGCCGCGGCGGCGCCGTTCGCCGCGGGCAGCTGGCTGTTCAGCCACAACGGTGCGATCCCCGGCTGGCCGGGGTCCATGACCCCGCTCGTCCCGCTGCTGCCCCCGGCCGACCTGCTGTCCATGGAGGCGCGCACCGACTCGGCGTTCGTCTGGGCACTGGTCCTGCACCGGCTGCGGTCCGGTGCGGCGCCGGGCCCAGCCCTTGCCGAAACGGTTCAGCAGGTGGCCGAGGCGGCCCCCGGCGCCCGGCTGAACCTCCTGCTCACCGACGGCGCGACCATCGCCGCCACCGCCTGGGGCGACAGCCTCTGCTACCTCTCGGAACCCGGCCACCGCGTCGTCGTCGCCTCCGAGCCGTACGACGACGACCCGCGCTGGCGGGAGGTCCCCGACCGCACCCTGCTCACCGCGAGCCGAGCGGGCGTCGAACTCGCCCCCGTCGGGAAACCGGCCGGGAGTCCCATCGGGAAACCCATCGAGAAGCCCATCGACAAACCCGTCCAGAACCCGGTCGAGGACCCGGCACCCTCCCCCACTCCCGGCCCCGTCCGGGCAGGGGCGCCCACCTCCCCGAAGGAGCCCTGTACGTGAGTCCCTTCCGTGTCACCCGCACCCTTCCCGAGGACGCGACGGACGCCGCGCTGCGCGCCGATGTCCTGACCGGCCTGACCGCCACCCCCAAGACGCTGCCGCCGAAGTGGTTCTACGACGCCCGGGGCAGCGAGCTGTTCGAGCAGATCACCGAGCTGCCCGAGTACTACCCGACCCGGGCCGAACGGGAGATCCTGCGCACTCGGTCCGGCGAGATCGCCGCCGCCTGCGGTGCCCGCACCCTGGTGGAGCTGGGCTCGGGTTCCTCCGAGAAGACCCGCCTGCTCATCGACGCGCTCACCGGCCTTGAGGTGTACGTCCCGGTCGACGTCAGCGAGAGCGCGCTGACGCAGGCCGGCCAGGCGCTCGTCGCGGAGCGGCCGGAACTGACCGTGCACGCCCTGATCGCCGACTTCACCGGCCGGCTGGAGCTGCCCGCGACGCCGGGGCCGCGGCTGCTGGCGTTCCTCGGCGGCACGATCGGCAACCTGCTGCCCGCCGAGCGGGCCGGGTTCCTGGCCTCGGTGCGCCGCCTGCTCGCCCCCGGCGACGCGCTGCTGCTCGGCACCGACCTGGTCAAGGACGAGGAGGTACTGGTCCGGGCGTACGACGACGCGGCCGGGGTGACGGCCGAGTTCAACAAGAACGTCCTCGCCGTCGTCGACCGGGAGCTGGGCGCCGACTTCGACCCGGACGCCTTCGACCATGTCGCCCTGTGGGACACGGCGAACGAGTGGATCGAGATGCGGCTGCGCTCCCGGGCGGCGCAGACCGTGAAGGTGCCCGCGCTCGATCTGGCCGTGGACTTCACGGCGGGCGAGGAACTGCGCACGGAGGTGTCGGCGAAGTTCCGGCGGGACGGCGTGCGCACCGAACTGGCCACCGCCGGGCTGGAGTTGGCCAACTGGTGGACTGACTCGCAGGGACGCTTCGCGCTGTCGCTGAGCTTCGCGCGCTGAGCCGCTCCGCTGGGTGTGCCGCGCCGTGTCGTCGGTCGTCCGCGGCGCCGTCGTGGCTGGTCGCGCGGTTCCCCGCGCCCTTTGGGACGCTGCCGAACCGCGGCCGACTTCGCACCGCCTGTCCGGTCATGCGCCAGGTCAGCCGAAATCAGGCGCGAGCAGTTCGGTGATGCGTCGGGAGGCGCGGCGGGCCTCGGTCGCGGGGTCCGCCCCGCGGAGCACCTTGGTCATGTAGCCCTTGATCGGGTTGTCGGCCTCGACCGCCGGCCAGTCCGGGGTGTGGGGGGTCGCCCGTCCCCGCGCGGCACCCGCCGCCATGGCGGCGACCCCCTCCTCCCCGGCCACCGCGCTCGCCAGCGTGGTCTTGTTGGGCACGTAGTTCATGGTGCGGGCCAGGTCGGTGTCCCACTTGGCGCCGGTGAGCGCGCCGACGACGGCGGTCGCGTCGTAGGGACGGTCGGTGTTCTGCGGTACGACGAGGTCGGAGCCGCCGGTGAAGACGGCGCCGGGGTGGGCCGCGGTGAGGCCCGGCACCGGGAAGTAGCCGATCTCGTCCTTCAGTTCGGGGTTCTCCTGCACGATCGACTGGGCGAGGCCCGGCACCGCGACGATCTGCGCGATCTGGCCGCCCGCGAACACCTGGGCCTGCGGCGGGTGTTCCTCGTCGGCGTCGACGGGCCCCTTGCCGAGCGCCTGGAGTTGCCGGTAGAACTCCATCCCGCGCAGCGCGGCCGGGCTGTCCAGGGTGCCCTTCCACTCGGCGTCCGTCTCCTGGGCGAGGTCGCCGCCCTCGTCCCAGACGAATCCGGAGAGGGTGTACCAGTCCTGCCCGGCGAGGTAGATCCCCTGTCTGCCGTCCGAGTCGAGCTTCCCGGTGTCGGCGAGCCACTCCTCGCGGGTCTTCGGCGGGGAGCCGATCCCGGCCTTCCTGAACAGGTCCTTGCGGTAGATGACCACCCGGTTGGCGGCATACCAGGGGATGCCGTACTGGCGGGAGTCGTCCCGGCCGGGCTCGGCGAGGCCGGGCAGCCAGCGGTCCTTGCCCCAGTCGCGCATCGACTCCAGGGTGAGGTCGGTGAGCCGGCCGTCCTCGACGTACTGCGGGACCTGGGTGTTTCCGACCTCGATGACGTCCGGGGCGTCGTCGGAGTCGCTCTTCAGGGCCGCCTGCACCTTGTCCACGATGCCGGTCCAGTCCTGGATGCGGATGTCCAGGCGGATGTCCTCATGGGTGCGCTCGAAGTCCGCGGTGAACCGGCGCAGGAAGTCCGCCGAGGCGCTGTTCCGCATCAGCCACACCGTGACCGTGTGCCGCCCGCCCCCTCCGCCCGGCAGGACTCCACAGGCGCTCAGCAGGGCGGCGGACGCGCAGACGAGGCCGAGCGTGCGGCGATGTGTCACGAGGGGGGTCCTGTTCTGTCTGACGGACAGGCGAAGGGGCCCGACGTGGGGGAAACGAGCACCGGGGCTCGTGCGGGTGTACGGGATTTTGGTATGGACCAATACGGAGGGTCAAGGGCTGTCGGCGTTTCGGAACCGACGCCTCGCGCTCCGCTTCCGGATGCGGCACCGTGGAGTGACGACGAGAGGAGCTCCCCGATGCCGAACCACACCTACCGGGTCACCGAGATCGTCGGCACCTCGCACGAGGGCATCGACCAGGCCATCCGCAACGGTGTCGCACGCGCCAACCAGACCCTGCGCAACCTGGACTGGTTCGAGGTGACGCAGGTCAGGGGCCAGATCGAGAACGGGCAGATCGAGCACTACCAGGTGGGCCTGAAGGTGGGCTTCCGCATCGACGACGAGGGCTGACGGGCTCCTGTCCGACCGGCCGAGCCCCGGTCTCAGGTCCGCCCCTCACCCTCCTGGGCCTGCTCCAGGGCCGCCGAGCGGTCGGCCCAGCGGGCCCGTACGACGCTGAACCCGGCCCGTTCGGCGGCGTCGCACACCAGCTCGTCGTCATCGACCAGGACGCGGACCTCGCGCCGTTCGGCGAGCCGGCGCAGGATCTCCAGCTTGGTGTGGCGGGCGGGCCTGCGGTCGGCGTTGCGCCGCATGTGCACCTGCCCCTCGGGGAGCCCGTGGGCGGCGAGCCAGTCCCGCGTGTCGCGCCGGCAGCGTTCGGGCCGCCCGGTGAGATAGACGATCTCGCACTCCTCGCCGGTCGCCACCGCCAGCGCGATCCCCTCGGCGATCGGCGGATCGTGCGGCGCGGCCGCGAAGAACGCGTCCCAGTCCCTGGGTCTGCGCTCCAGGAATCGCTGTCGGTGCGCGGTGTCCGCGAGGGTGTTGTCGATGTCGAACACGGCGATCGGACGCTTGCTGCTCTCTGCCACGCGGCAACCCTAGAACGGGCCGCCGACAGTGGCCCGGAGAGCGGTTGAAACACTGCGCGCATGCTGTTCTCCGAGTTCACCGCGGACCGTCCCTGCACGGTCGTCCTCTGCCGGGGCTGCTGCTGCGGCAACCCCGGCAAGCACCCCGGCACCGACCACGTCGGGCAGTTGGAGCGGCTGCGGGCCGGGGCGGCCGACGGCGGCTTCGCGGTGCGTACGACGGACTGCCTCGGCCCCTGCGACCAGGCCAACGTGCTCGTCGTACAGCCCTCGACGGCCGGCCGGCGCGCGGGCGGCCGCCCGGCGTGGGTCGGCTTCGCCATGGACGACGACTGCACGGACGAGGTCCTGGCCTGGGCGGCGGCCGGCGGCCCGGGGCTGTCCGAGCCTCCGGTCACCCTGGAGCTCCAGTTCATCCGCCCGCCGCGAGGCGCCCGGGCCCGCTCCCGCCGCTGACGCCCGCCTGGGCCGGGCATCGCGTGGCCGGGAATCCTGTGGCCGGGAATCCTGTGGCCGGGCGGCTGTTGAACCCTCTGTGAACGCCACCGCCGCCACCGTCGCCCCAACCCGGTTCTCCGTCCTCGACCGCTCCCGCACCCGCGAGGGGCATGCGCCCGGCGAGGCGCTGCGGGACACCGTGGCGCTGGCGCGGGAGGTGGAGGCGCTCGGTTACCACCGCTTCTGGGTGTCCGAGCACCACGGTGTGCCCGGGGTCGCCGGGTCGGCGCCGACCGTGCTGGCCGCGGCCGTGGCCGCCGCGACCCGCAGCATCCGGGTCGGCACGGGCGGGGTCATGCTGCCCAACCACCGGCCGCTGGTGGTGGCCGAGCAGTTCGGGGTGCTGGAGTCGCTGTATCCGGGGCGGATCGACATGGGGCTCGGCCGGTCGGTCGGCTTCACCGACGGCGTGCGCAGGGCGCTGGGCCGGGACAAGGGTGACGCCGAGGACTTCGCGGGGCAGCTAGGCGAGCTGCTCGGCTGGTTCGAAGGCACCTCGCCGACCGGGGTGCGGGCCCGCCCGGCGGAGGGGCTGCGGGTGCCGCCGTTCGTGCTGGCGATGGGCGAGGGCGCGGACATCGCGGCCCGCGCCGGGCTGCCGCTGGTCATCGGCGACCTGCGGGGCCGCGAGAGGATGCGGCGCGGGATCGACCGCTACCGCGACCGTTTCCGGCCCTCCCCCTGGGCGACCGAGCCGTATGTGGTGATCTCCGGCACGGTCGCCGTCGCCGACACCCCGGAGGCGGCCCGCCGGATCCTGGTCCCGGAGGCCTGGTCGATGGCGTACTCCCGCACCCACGGCAGCTTCCCGCCACTGCCCCCGGCCGAGACCGTCGAGACCCGGACGATGACCGCGAAGGAACGCGGCTTCTACGAGTCCGGGCTCGCCGGCCACATCGCCGGCACCGAGGACCAGGTCGCGCACGAGCTGGAGACGGTCCTGAAGGAGACGGCCGCCGACGAGGTGCTGGTCACCACGAGCACGTACGACCGCACGGCGCTGCTGGACTCCTACCGGCGGCTGGCCGGGATCGTGAGCTCCTGAGCAGAGCGATCCATGGAGATCAGGGCGATCAGACCGTGGCCGGTTTGTCGGACCGGATCACGATCTCGCCGTCGGCCGCGTCCACCACCGCCCGCTCGCCCGCCAGGAGCTGACCGGAGAGGAGCAGGTCGGCGAGACGGTCGTCGACCTCGCGCTGGATCGTGCGGCGCAGCGGACGGGCGCCGAAGTCGGGCGCGTGACCGAGGTTGGCGAGCAGCACGGCCGCCGCGTCGGTGACGTCGAGCGCGACGTCCTGGGCGCGCAGCCGGCTCCGGGTGTGCTCCAGCAACAGGTCGACGATCTCGCGCAGTTGGGTGCGGTCCAGGCCTCGGAAGACGATGATCTCGTCGATGCGGTTGAGGAACTCCGGCCGGAAGTGCTGCTGAAGGGCGGGCATGACCGCCTCGCGGACCTTGGAGTAGTCCTCGGTGCCGGCGGCCAGGATGCGGTCGGCGCCGATGTTCGACGTCATGATGACCACGGTGTTCTTGAAGTCGACGGTGCGGCCCTGGGCGTCGGTGAGGCGGCCGTCGTCCAGGAGCTGGAGCAGGGTGTTGAAGACGTCCGGGTGCGCCTTCTCCACCTCGTCCAGGAGCAGCACGGCGTACGGCTGCCTGCGTACCGCCTCGGTGAGCTGGCCGGCCTCCTCGTGGCCGACGTATCCGGGCGGGGCGCCCACCAGCCGGGACACCGTGTGGCGCTCCTGGAACTCGCTCATGTCGAGGCGGATCATGCGGGTCTCGTCGCCGAAGAGGGCGGCGGCCAGGGCGCGGGCCAGTTCGGTCTTGCCGACGCCGGTCGGGCCGAGGAAGAGGAAGCTGCCGACGGGCCGGTTGGGGTCGCTCATGCCGGCCCGGGCGCGGCGGACCGCGCGGGCGACGGCGGTGATCGCCTCGTCCTGGCCGACGACCCGCTCGTGCAGGTGCTCCTCCAGCTTCATCAGCCGTTCCCGCTCCTCCTCGGTGAGCTCGGCGACCGGGATGCCGGTGGTGCGGGAGACGACCTCGGCGATGTCCTCGGCGGTGACCTTGGGCGCGTGTTCCTCGGCGGTACCGGCCTGCGCCAGCTCGGCCTCGGTCTCCTTGATGCGGTCGCGGACCTCCTTGGCCCGCTCGTACTCCTCGTCCGCGACGGCCTGGTCCTTCTCGCGGTTCAGGGCGGCGATCCGGTGCTCGATGTCCCGCGCGTCGGTGGGCGGGGTCTTCGAGCGCAGCCGGACCCGCGCCGCCGCCTGGTCCATCAGGTCGATCGCCTTGTCGGGCAGGAACCGGGAGGTGATGTACCGGTCGGACAGCTCGGCGGCCGCCACGACCGCCTCGTCGGTGATGCGGACCTGGTGGTGGGCCTCGTAGCGGTCGCGCAGGCCGCGCAGGATCTCGATGGTGTCGTCGACGGTCGGCTCGCCGACCAGGATGGGCGCGAACCGGCGTTCCAGGGCCGCGTCCTTCTCGATGTGCTTGCGGTACTCGTCGACGGTGGTCGCGCCGATGAGGTGCAACTCTCCCCGGGCGAGGGCGGGTTTGAGGATGTTGCCCGCGTCGAGGGAGCCGTCTCCACCGCCGCCCGCGCCCACCACGGTGTGCAACTCGTCCAGGAACAGCACCAGTTCGTCGCTGTGTTCGCGGACCTCGTCGAGCAGTTTCTTCAGGCGTTCCTCGAACTCGCCCCGGTACTTGGTGCCGGCGACCATCCCGGCCAGGTCGAGGGAGACCAGCCGCTTGCCTTCGAGGGTCCTGGGCACGTCCCCGGCGACGATCCGCTGCGCGATGCCCTCGACGATGGCGGTCTTGCCGACACCGGGGTCGCCGATCAGGACGGGGTTGTTCTTGCTGCGCCGGGAGAGCACCTCGATGGTCTGCTCGACCTCCTCGTCCCGCCCGATCACCGGGTCCAGGCGCCCGGCCCGCGCGTCCTCGGTGAGATCACGGCCGTACTCGTCGACGGTCGGCGTGGTGCTGGGCTTCTTGCGCTCCCCCGCGCCCTCGGCCGGCATCCGGGCCGGCTCCCAGCCGCTGTCGCCGAGCGCCCGCCCGGCCGTCGACTCCGGGTTGGCGGCGAGCGCGCGCAACAGGTGCTCGGGGCCGATGTAGGAGGCGCCCTCGGCGCGGGAGATCTGGTAGGCGTCGAGCAGGGCGCGTTTGGCGGCCGGGGTGAGGGCGGTGGGCTCGGTCTTCGCACCGCCGCCGTGGCCCGCGGTGAGCCGCTCGCGCAGGTGGTCGGGGTCGGCGCCCGCCTCGGTGAGCAGCCGCCGGGTGGAGTCGTGGGTGGTGGCCGCGGCCAGCAGGTGCCGGGCGTCCAGTTCCTCGCTGCCCTCGGCCGCGGCGAGGTCGCGGGCCTCGGCGACCAGCTCCCGGGCCCGCTCGGACAGCAGGCTGCCGATGTCGACGCGCTGCGGGCGGCGGGGCTGGGCTCCCGCCCCCGAACCGCCGAAGAAGCGGGACATCAGCTCGTCGAACTCCTCGAAGGGACTGCGTCCGAATCCGAAACCGGGAGTGCTCATGAGGCCCGGGCCTTTCTGCGCTCGGCTCTGCGGTAGGCGGGATTCCGCGTATTCCAAGCTCGCACAGGCACGCCGGGCCCGCACGGGGACGGCCGCCGAGATGCGGACGGCGCCCCGGCCGGTGAGGCTGGGGGTGGAAGCCGCAACCACCGAGGAGGGCTGCCATGTCCATGCTGGACAAGCTCAAGGGGATGCTCAAGGGCCACGAGGACCAGGCCAGACAGGGCGTCGAAAAGGGCGGCGACATGATCGACCAGCGGACCGGCAACAAGTACCAGTCCCAGGTCGACGCGGCCCAGAAGCAGGCCGAGGACTACATCGAGCGCGAGCGGAGGCAGGGCAACCCTCCGCAGTAGCGAAGGGCGCGCGGGCCAGGATCGCGGGGTTTGTCCCTGCCCCGCGAGCCGCCTGCCCCGGAGTGTCCGCCCGATGCACAGTCCCCACGACACGTACGTCCGTGTCCGTGGCGCCCGTGAGCACAACCTCAAGGGCGTCGACGTGGACATTCCCCGGGACGTGCTGGCCGTCTTCAGCGGTGTGTCCGGGTCGGGGAAGTCGTCGCTGGCGTTCGGGACGATCTACGCAGAGGCCCAGCGGCGCTACTTCGAGTCGGTCGCGCCGTATGCGCGGCGGCTGATCCACCAGGTCGGGGCGCCGAAGGTCGCGGAGATCAGCGGGCTGCCGCCGGCGGTCTCGCTCCAGCAGCGCCGCTCGGCGCCCACCTCCCGCTCCTCGGTCGGCACGGTCACCAGCGTGTCCAACTCCCTGCGCATGCTGTTCTCGCGCGCCGGGGACTACCCGCCGGGTGCCGGGCGGCTGGATTCCGACGCGTTCTCCCCCAACACGGCGGCGGGCGCCTGCCCGGAGTGCCACGGCCTGGGCCGGGTGCACCGGACCACCGAGGAGTCACTGGTACCCGACCCGTCGCTGTCCGTCCGCGAGGGCGCGATCGCCGCCTGGCCGGGCGCCTGGCAGGGCAAGAACCTCCGGGACATCCTGGACGCACTGGGCCACGACGTGGACCGGCCGTGGCGGGAACTGCCCGCCGGGCAGCGGGAGTGGATCCTCTTCACGGACGAGCAGCCGGTGGTCACCGTGCACCCGGTCCGGGACGCCGACCGCATCCAACGGCCGTATCAGGGCACGTACATGAGCGCCCGCCGGTATGTGCTGAAGACCTTCTCGGACTCCAGGAGCCCGGCCCTGCGGGCGCGGGCGGAGCGGTTCCTGACCAGTGCGCCCTGTCCCGTGTGCGGCGGCGGCAGGCTGCGGCCGGAGGCGCTCGCCGTGACCTTCGCGGGCCGTACGATCGCGGAGCTCGTCGCGCTGCCGCTGACCGAGCTGGCCGGACTCCTCGGCGGCCGGGGCGGGTCACAGACCGTGCGGGTCCTCACCGCGGACCTCACCTCGCGCCTCGCCCCGGTCATCGAGCTGGGCCTCGGCTATCTGAGCCTCGACCGGGCCACCCCCACCCTCTCCGCGGGCGAGCTCCAACGGCTGCGCCTGGCAACCCAGTTGCGCTCCGGGTTGTTCGGGGTGGTCTACGTCCTGGACGAGCCGTCGGCCGGACTGCACCCGGCGGACACCGAGGCGCTGCTCACGGTGCTGGAGCGGCTGAGGACGGCCGGGAACTCGGTGTTCGTGGTGGAGCACCACCTGGACGTGGTGCGCGGCGCCGACTGGCTGGTGGACGTGGGCCCACGGGCCGGCGAGCACGGCGGCGAGGTGCTGCACAGCGGCCCGGTGGCCGAGCTGGCCGGGGTCGCGGAGTCGGCGACCGCCCGCTACCTGTTCGCGCGGGAGCCCAAGCCGGTGCATCGACTCCGGTCCCCGACGGGCTGGTTGCGGATCGGTCCGGTCACCCGGCACAACCTGCGTGCGGTCACCGCCGAGTTCCCGCTCGGTGTCCTCACCGCCGTGACGGGGGTGTCCGGGTCGGGTAAGTCGACGCTGATCGGCGAGATCACCGAGGAGACGCCCGGGATCGGCCGCCTGGTCTCCGTCGACCAGCGGCCGATCGGCCGTACCCCGCGCTCCAACCTGGCCACCTACACCGGCCTGTTCGACGTGGTGCGAAAGGTGTTCGCGGCCACCGGACAGGCACGGGACCGCGGTTACGGCGTCGGCCGCTTCTCCTTCAACGTCGCCGGCGGCCGCTGCGAGACCTGCCAGGGCGAGGGGTTCGTCAGCGTGGAGCTGCTGTTCCTGCCGAGCACCTACGCGCCCTGCCCGGACTGCGGCGGGGCCCGCTACAACCCCGAGACGCTCGAAGTGACATACCGGGGACGGAACATCGCCGAGGTGCTGGACCTGACAGTGGAGGGCGCGGCGGAGTTCTTCGCCGACATCCCGGCCGCCGCACGCAGCCTGGCCACGCTGCTGGACGTGGGCCTCGGCTATCTCCGACTCGGCCAGCCCGCCACGGAGTTGTCCGGCGGCGAGGCCCAGCGCATCAAGCTGGCGGGCGAGTTGCAGCGCGGTCGGCGCGGCCACTCGCTCTATCTCCTCGACGAGCCGACGACCGGGCTGCATCCGGCCGATGTCGAGGTGCTCATGCGCCAGTTGCAGGGACTGGTCGACGCCGGACACTCGGTCGTGGTGGTCGAGCACGACATGACGGTCGTCGCGGAGGCCGACTGGGTGATCGACCCGGGGCCGGGCGGCGGGGACCGGGGCGGCCGGATCGTCGCGGCGGGCCCGCCGGCCGAGGTCGCCCGGACCGGGGACAGCGTCACCGCGCCCCATCTGTCCCGTTCCCTTCCCTGACGGTCTTCAGGAAGGCTTCAGGTTGCCCCGGAAGCTTGGGCGCATGCACGGACACCACCCCCGCACCCCCGAAGCCGAACGCAGCCGCCGCTGGTTCATGAACAAGGCGCTGCTCGCCGGCGGTGTCGCCGCCCTGGCGACCATGACCGGCTGCTCCAACGGCTCGTCCAACGGGTCGAGTTCGCCCTCCGGAGCTCCCGACGGCGGCATGCCGTCGGGCGGCCCCGGCGGAGCCGGCGGCATGGGCCCCGGCCAGACCGAGGTCAAGTACAAGGACTTCACGGGCCTCACCACGGACGGCAAGGTCGTGGACGACCTGTACTCGATCCACTCCACCGGCGTCTCCACGGACAAGGTCGTCAAGGCCGCGCAGGCGTTCCTCGACGGGCTCAGCCGGCAGGAGCGCAAGTCCTGCACCTTCGACGTGGCCGACGACGAGTGGCTGGCCTGGAGCAACGTAGACGGCTACGAGCGCAAGGGCGTCCGGATGGGTGACATCACGGACCGCAAGCGGGAGCTGGGCTTTGCGCTGCTCGGTGCGGCGCTGTCCGCGAAGGGTCTCACCCAGACCCGCAACATCATGAAGCTCAACCAGTTCCTGGGCGACTACAACGGCGGCAACCGGGAGACCCTGACCGAGGGCGCCTACTTCTTCACCTTCATGGGCACCCCGTCGACCGGCAAGCCCTGGGGCTTCCAGTACGAGGGCCACCATGTCGCCATCAACTACTTCGTGCTGGGCGACCAGGTCGTGATGACGCCGACCTTCATGGGCTCCGAGCCGACCTCGGCCACCTACAAGGGCGAGAAGATCACCCTCTTCAAGCCGGAGACCAGGGCCGGTCTGGCCCTCATCCGCTCCCTGACCTCGGCCCAGCGTGCCAAGGTGATCGACGCCGAGGTGAGCAAGTCCGGCACCGACATGAAGGCGGGCGCCGGCTCCGACAACCTGAAGCTCGCCTACCAGGGCCTGCCCGGCTCCGAACTCACCCCGGCCCAGCGGGACAAGCTCCTCGACCTGGTCCGGGTGTACGTCGGCTACATGGACGACGGCCATGCCGGGGTGAAGATGACCGAGGTGGAGAAGCACCTGGACCAGACGTACTTCTACTGGCTGGGCAGGACCAAGGACACCTCGGCCTTCTACTACCGGGTGCACAGCCCGGTCGTGCTCATCGAGTACGACGCCCAGTCCCCGCTCGCCTACGGCACGAAGACCGGCTCCGGCGGCGGACAGCCCTCGGGACAGCCCACCGGCCAGATGACCGGGCAGCCCACCGGCGGCATGCCCTCCGGCGGGCCGGGCGGCGGCATGGGCGGCCCGAACGGCACCCCGACCCAGCAGCACATCCACACCATCATCCGCACGCCCAACGGCGGCGACTACGGGGTCGACCTGCTCAAGCTCCACTTGGAGACCGACCACTGAGAACCCCGCTCGGGGCTCACCAGAGCCGCGTGCGTCCAGGCGGGCTCGTGGGTCCCCGGCTGGGCGGCGCGGGCGAGGGTACGACGATCCGGGTGGCTGCCCGCCGCGATCAGCGGCCGTACGTCCACCTCGGCCACCAGGCCGCGGGTCGTCACCACTCGCCACAGGGAGGCCAGCAACGTGTCCTCGCCGACATAGGCGGGCACGGTGCTGGCCGCTCCCGCTTCCAGCCGGTAGCGCAGCCGCACCGGCTGCACGGGCGCACCGGCGTCCAGCGCGGCCTGGAACACGGCCCGCCGGAAGCGCCCCTGGGCCCGGCCGCACCAGGTGCTGCCCTCCGGGAAGGCGACCACCGCGGCCCCCTCCCGCAGCGCCCCCGCGATCCGGCCGACCGTTTCCGGCAGCGCCCGCAGCCGGTCCCGGTCGATGAACAGCACCCCGGCCCCGGCCACCAGCGCGCCGGCCACCGGCCAGGCACGGATCTCCTTCTTGGCGAGCATCCGCGCCGGCCGTACGGCGGCCAGCAGCGGGATGTCCAGCCAGGAGATGTGGTTGGCGACCAGGAGCACCCCTCCGGTGCCCGGGGCGCTGCCGGTGATCCGGACGCGGACCCCGGCGGCCCGGACGAGCGTCCGCGAGAACCGCCGCACCCATGCGGCGGGTATCCACCCGCCGAGCGGCACCAGCGTGACGGCGACGAGCATCAGGGCCAGCACCGCGGCGAACCGCAGCACGGCCCGGGGCAGGGCGGTCAGCGACCCTGCGCGCTCCACGCACGCGCCCGGAGTGCAGGGCGCGCTGGGCAGCCAGACGCTCATCAGGCCGGGACGAGCGAGAGGAAGTGCCGCAGATAGCGCGCGTTGACGCGGCGCATCGACAGCAGCACGTACAGGTCGGCGACCCCGAAGTCCGGGTCGTGGGCGGGCTCGCCGCACACCCAGGCACCGAGGCGGAGGTAGCCGCGCAGCAGGGCGGGCAGTTCGGCGCGTCCCTCGGGGGCCGGACCGGCGGGCACCCAGGGCCGCAGCGGCCGTACCCGGAACTCCTCCGGCGCCAGGTGCTTGGCCTGGACCCGGTCCCAGGTGGCGGCGGCGAGGGCACCGCCGTCGGCGAGCGGGACGGAGCAGCAGCCGGCCAGCCACTCGTGGCCGCGGTCCACCATGTACCGGGCTATGCCGGCCCAGATCAGACCGATCACGGCGCCGTCGCGATGGGCGGGGTGCACACAGGAGCGGCCGACCTCGACCAGCCCGGAGCGGATCCCGGCGAGCGGGCTCAGGTCGAACTCGCCCTCGGAGTACAGGCGGCCGGCGACCGTGGCACGCTCCGGCGGCAGCAGCCGGTAGGTGCCCACGACCTCGCCGGTGAGGGCCTCGCGGATGAGCAGGTGGTCGCAGTACGCGTCGAAGGCATCGACGTCCAGGCCCGGCTCCGGCCCGTCGAGCCGGGCGCCCATCTCTCCGGCGAACACCTGGTGGCGCAGCCGCTGTGCGGCCCGGACGTCGTCCTCGTCACGGGCGAGCTGCACCAGATAGCCGGTGCCGTCGGGCGGGGCGGCGAGAGCGGGGGGTGAGGCGGGCATGGCGGTCATGGAGGTCTCCTGCGCCGAGCGGAAGCTGAGGAAATCTGCACCTGCTTTCTTCCGTGGCAGGCTGGACTCGGCGTGACATGCGCGGGACCCGTGGATGTGGGACTGCTGAATGCCGGGGGTCGGACCGTTTCCGGTCACTCACAGAGGCCCGAGACTAACGCCACCGTGATCAGACGGCCGTAAGGAAACGCGAGACGGGGCCGTGGCTTCCGGCGAACGTTCACTGAAGCGCCCCCCGAAAGGGGCGCGGGGAACTGCGCGACCAGCCACGACGGCGCAGCACCCCGCAACGGCGCTACCGCTTCCCCACCTTCCGGGCAGCCCGCAACCACTCCCTGTTCATACTGGTGATCGACACCAGCGGAATCCCCTTCGGGCAGGCCGTCGCACACTCCCCCGTCAGCGTGCAGCCACCGAACCCCTCCGAGTCCATCTGCGCCACCATGTCCAGCACCCGCGTCTCCCGCTCGGGCGCGCCCTGCGGCAGCACGTTCAGGTGATTCACCTTGGCGGACGTGAACAGCATCGCCGCCCCGTTCGGACAGGCCGCGACACACGCCCCGCACCCGATGCACTCCGCGTGCTCGAACGCGAAGTCGGCGTCGGCCTTCGGCACCGCCGTGGCATGCGCCTCCGGCGCGGACCCGGTGGGCGCGGAGACGTACCCGCCGGCCTGGATGATCCGGTCGAACGCCGACCGGTCCACCACCAGGTCCTTGATCACCGGGAAGGCCGACGCCCGCCACGGCTCGATGTCGATCGTGTCGCCGTCCGCGAAGGACCGCATGTGCAGCTGGCAGGTGGTGGTGCGCTCGGGTCCGTGCGCGTCCCCGTTGATCACGAGGGAGCACGCGCCGCAGATGCCCTCACGGCAGTCGTGGTCGAAGGCGACCGGGTCCTCGCCGCGCAGGATGAGTTCCTCGTTGAGGGTGTCCAGCATCTCCAGGAAGGACATGTCGGAGGAGATGCCGTCCACCTCGTAGGTGGACATCGCGCCGTCGGCGTCGGCGTTCGGCTGCCGCCAGACGCGCAGGGTGAGCTTCATGCGTAGCTCCGCTGGGTGGGGTGTACGTACTCGAAGACCAGGTCTTCCCTGTGCAGTACCGGGGCGTCCCCGGTACCGGTGAACTCCCAGGCGGCCGCGTAGGCGAACTCGTCGTCGTCGCGGGCGGCCTCGCCGTCCGGCGTCTGGGACTCCTCCCGGAAGTGGCCGCCGCAGGACTCGGCGCGGTGCAGCGCGTCGAGGCACATCAGCTCGGCCAGTTCCAGGTAGTCGACGATGCGGTTGGCCTTCTCCAGGGACTGGTTGAACTCCTCGCCGGTCCCCGGCACCTTGATCCGCCGCCAGAACTCCTCGCGGATCTGCGGGATGCGCTCAAGTGCCTTGCGCAGCCCCGCGTCCGTCCGGGCCATGCCGCAGAACTCCCACATCAGTTCGCCGAGTTCGCGGTGGAAGGAGTCGGGGGTGCGGTCGCCGTCGACGGACAGCAGCAGGTTCAGCCGGTCCTCGGTCTCCGCCAACACGTCTTGCACGACGGGGTGTTCGTGGGTCACCGCCTCCTGGTGGGGGTGACGTGCGAGGTAGTCGTTGATGGTGGCCGGCAGGACGAAGTAGCCGTCGGCCAGGCCCTGCATCAGCGCCGAGGCGCCCAGCCGGTTGGCGCCGTGGTCGGAGAAGTTGGCCTCGCCGACCGCGAACAGCCCCGGGACGGTGGTCTGCAGGTCGTAGTCGACCCACAGCCCGCCCATCGTGTAGTGCACGGCGGGATAGATCCGCATCGGCACCTGGTACGGATCCTCGTCGGTGATCCGCTGGTACATGTCGAAGAGGTTGCCGTACTTGGCCTCGACGGCCTTGTGCCCCATCCGCCGGATGGCGTCGGCGAAGTCGAGGTAGACGCCCTGCCCGCCGGGCCCGACACCCCGCCCCTCGTCGCAGACGTTCTTCGCGGCGCGGGAGGCGATGTCGCGCGGGACCAGGTTGCCGAAGGACG
Organism: Streptomyces fuscichromogenes; assembly: GCF_014645815.1. GTDB lineage: Bacteria > Actinomycetota > Actinomycetes > Streptomycetales > Streptomycetaceae > Streptomyces > Streptomyces fuscichromogenes. The sequence continues at coordinate 97,811 of NZ_BMML01000030.1, forward strand.
GGTAGATGCGCTCCAGGTAGTAGTCGCGCTCCTCCTCGGGAATCTGGTGGGCGGGCCGGGTGTCGCCCTTGGCCCTGGGCACCCAGATCCGGCCGTCGTTGCGCAGCGACTCGCTCATCAGGGTGAGCTTGGACTGGTGGTCGCCGGTGCGCGGGATGCAGGTGGGGTGGATCTGGGTGAAGCACGGGTTGGCGAACCAGGCGCCGCGCCGGTGTGCCCGCCAGATCGCGGTGGCGTTGGAGTTCATGGCGTTCGTCGACAGGTAGAAGACGTTGCCGTAGCCGCCGCTGGCGAGGACCACGGCGTCCGCGAAGTACGTGTCGATCTTCCCGGTCACCAGGTCCCGGGCCACGATCCCGCGCGCCCGCCCGTCGACGACGATCACGTCGAGCATCTCGGTGCGCGGGTGCATCTCCACGTTCCCGGCGGCGATCTGCCGGCTCAGCGCCTGGTAGGCGCCGAGCAGCAGTTGCTGCCCGGTCTGCCCACGGGCGTAGAAGGTCCGGGACACCTGCACACCGCCGAAGGACCGGGTGTCGAGCAGACCGCCGTACTCACGTGCGAACGGCACGCCCTGTGCCACGCACTGGTCGATGATCTCGACGGAGATCTGCGCGAGCCGGTGCACGTTGGACTCCCGGGCCCGGAAGTCACCGCCCTTGACGGTGTCGTAGAACAGCCGGTGCACGGAGTCGCCGTCGTTGCGGTAGTTCTTCGCCGCGTTGATCCCGCCCTGCGCGGCGATGGAGTGCGCGCGGCGCGGGGAGTCCTGGTAGCAGAACTGGACGACGTGGTAGCCCTGTTCGGCGAGGGTGGCGCCGGCGGAACCGCCCGCGAGCCCGGTGCCGACGACGATCACGGTGTGCTTGCGCCGGTTGGCGGGGTTGACCAGCTTGGCCTCGAAACGGCGCTTGTCCCAGCGCTCGTTGATCGGGCCGTCGGGGGCCGTGCCGTCGGCGACGGGTTCGCCGGTCGTGTAGTTCACGTAGTCGGTCATGTTCAGCTCACCACTCCGGTCATGACACCCACGGGTACGGCGATGAAGCCGGCCGTGAGCAGCAGCGCGAGGACGTCGGCGACGGTCTTCAGGGCGCGGTCGCGGGAGCGGCTGCCGGCGCCGAGCGTCTGGGCCGCGCTCCAGAAGCCGTGCCGGACGTGCAGGCCGAGCGCGAGCATCGCGACGATGTAGATGACGTCGCCGTACCAGGTGGAGAAGGTGTCCACGACGTTCTGGTACGGGTGGCCCGGCTGGAAGCCGCCGGAGTGCACGGTGCCGGTGGTCAGGTCGAGGACGTGCCAGACGATGAAGAGGCCGAGGATGATCCCGCCCCAGCGCATGGTGCGGGTGGCGTAGGAGGCCCGCGGCTTCTTGTGCACGTACTTGCTCGGGCGTGCCCTGATGTCGCGGCGGCTGAGCTGGTAGGCGGACGTGGCGTGCGCGACGACCGCGACGACCAGGACGATCCGGACGAGCCAGAGCGTCCACTCGTAGTGCATGAACGGTTCACCGACGGTGCGCAGCCAGTGGGCGTAGCCGTTGAACTCGCCCGCCCCGAAGTAGATCTTCAGGTTCCCGATCATGTGCACGACCAGGTAGAGCAGCATGATCAGGCCGCTGACGGCCATCACCGTCTTCTTGCCGACGGAGCTGTCCCACATCGTGCGTGCCATGGACGGCCGTCGGTCCGTCCGCGTTGCCAGAGCCATGTCCAGGACGGTAGGGCCGAACAGCCCCATCGGTCCAAGACATGCTACGGCTTGATTCGATAGGCAGCGACTATCGTGTCACCATGCAGTTCCAGCAGCTTCAGTACTTCGTCGCCGTGGCGGAGACCCGGCACTTCACCCGGGCCGCCGAGCTGGTCCATGTCGCCCAGCCGTCGCTGTCCCAGCAGATCAGGGCGCTGGAGCGGGAGCTGGGGGCGGATCTCTTCCTGCGGGCGCGGGGCAACATCACCCTCACCGACGCGGGCGAGGCGCTGCTGCCGCTCGCCCGGCGGATCCTCGCGGACGCGGACACCGCCCGGTACGAGGTGCAGGAACTGGTGCAGCTGCGCAGCGGCCGGGTGCGGCTGGGGGCGACGCCGAGTCTGTGCACCGGGCTGCTGCCGGACGTGCTGCGGGCCTTCCACGACCGCTATCCGGGGATCCAGCTGCTGATCGAGGAGAGCGGGTCCCATGATCTCGTCCGGGAGCTGGCGCGCGGGGCGCTGGACCTGGCGCTGATCGTGCTGCCGCTGCCGCCAGGCTCGCCCGCGCTGACCACCGTGGAGCTGTTGCGGGAGGACCTGGTGGTGGTGTCCTCGCCCGAGGCGACGGCGCCCGGCCGAGGGCGGGGCGGGGTGCGGATCGCCGATCTGGAGGGGGAGCGGCTGGTGATGTTCCGGCACGGGTACGACCTGCGGGAGCTGACCGTCGCGGCGTGCCGCTCCGCCGGGTTCGAGCCGGGGTTCGCGGTCGAGGGGGGCGAGATGGACGCGGTGCTGGGGTTCGTGCGGGCCGGGTTGGGGGTGGCCGTGGTGCCGCGGATGGTCGCCGCCCGGTCGGGGCGGGGGCTACGGGTGACCCCGTTGGCCCGGCCGGGGCTGTACCGGACGATCGCGCTGGCGCACCGGAGTGACGTGGCGCCGCCTCGGGCCGCTCGGGAGCTGCAGCGGATGCTGCTGGAGAAGTGACGGAGCGTTGTCGGGTGCGGGTGTGGGGGGGCTGGTCGCGCAGTTCCCCGCGCCCCTTTCGGGGCGCGGGGCCCGCGCCGTACCGACCGGCCGGTGCCGCGGGCGGGTCAGCCCGTCGCGTCCACCAGTGCGAGGTCGTGGAGTCTCTCCGGCGGGCCCGGTCGGGCGTAGTACCAGCCCTGGGCGGTGTCGCAGCCGAGTATGCGCAGCTGCTCGGCCTGGGCGCCGGTCTCCACGCCCTCCACCGTGACCGCCAGGTCCAGGCTGTGGGCCAGGGAGACGATTCCCTCGACGATCTTGAGGTCGACCGGGTCCGCCGGGAACTGCTGCATGCTCTGGGTGAAGGAGCGGTCCAGTTTGAGGATGCTCACCGGGAGGCGGCGGAGGTTGGCGAGGTTGGAGTACCCCGTGCCGAAGTCGTCCAGGGCGATGTCCACGCCCATCTCGGCGAGGCGCCGCAGGGGTTTGAGGAGGTCGTCGTCGGCGCCGATGAGCGCCGACTCGGTGACCTCCAGGCAGAGCGCCTCGGGGGCCACTCCGGTCCGCTCCAGGATGTCCACCGTGTCCTGGACCAGGCCGGGATGGCTGAGCTGGCACGGGGAGAGGTTGACGTTGATCCGCAGCGGGCCGGCAACGGTGTCCTCACCGTAGCGTTCCCGCCACTCCCGGGCCTGCCGGATCGACTCCTCCAGGACCCAGCGGCCCAACGGGACGATGAGACCGGTGTGTTCGGCGAGCGGGATGAACCGGTCGGGGCCGAGGACGCCGTGCTGCGGATGCAGCCAGCGGACCAGGGCCTCGGCACCGCGCACGCTGCCGTCACCGAGGTGGACCAGCGGCTGGTACTCGATGAAGAACTCGTTCCGGTCCAGGGCGGCCGGCAGCGCCGTGGTCAGACCGTGCCGGGTGATCGCGCGGGCGTCCGCCTCCGGGTCGGCCAGTTCGAAGCGGTTGCCGCCCGCCGACTTGGCCCGGTACATCGTGATGTCGGCGCTGCGCAGCACCTCGGCCGGGGTGCGCTCGCCCGCCGGACCCTCGACGATGCCGATGGAGCCGCGGACCATGAGGTCGCGGCCGTCGATGCTGATCGGGGTGACCAGTGCGTTCATGATGCGGTCGGCCAGGTCGTCGACCTCGCGCTGGGTGGCCGGGCCCGTGGTCAGCGCCACGAACTCGTCGCCGCCGAGCCGGGCGACCATCTCGCCGGGCGCGGTCGCGCAGGACTGCAGCCGGTCGGCGACCTCGACGAGCAGCCGGTCGCCGGCCGAGTGGCCGAGGCTGTCGTTGATGGTCTTGAAGCCGTCCAGGTCGAGGTAGCACAGGCCGAAGCGCTGGCCCTCGCCGGCCGACAGTGCCTTCTCCAGGCGCTCGAAGAACAGCGTGCGGTTGGGCAGGCCGGTGAGCGCGTCGTGGGTGGCCTCGTAGCGCAGCCGGAGGTTGAGCAGCCGGCGCTCGGTGGTGTCCTCCATGAGGGCCAGCTGGTACTGCGGTTCGCCGTCCGCGTCCCGCAGCAGGGAGACCGTCAGGTTGGTCCACAGGACCGTGCCGTCGGAGCGGTTGAAGGCCTTCTCGACGTGGTAGTGCTCGCGCTCGCCGCGCACCAGCTCCTCGTAGAGCCGCCAGGTCTGCGGCGCGTCCTCGGGGTGCGCCCACTCCAGGACGTTGCGGCTGCGCAGGGTCTGCTCGGAGCCGCCGAACATGCGCAGCAGCGCGCCGTTGACCTGGAGGACGTTGCCGTCGAGGTCGGCGATGCCGATTCCTATCGCCGCGCCCTCGAAGACGGCCCGGAAGCGGGCCTCGCTGGCGTGCAGTGCCTGGGCGACCACGCCCTGGGCGCGCAACGCGGCCTGCGCGATGGCCTCCTGCTCGGCCAGCGTGCGCTCGCGCAGCGCCTGGGCGAACCCGGCGGCCATCGCGTGCTGGATCCGTGAGGACCGCATCCGCAGCTCCTCCTGGGGGCCGTCCTCGCCGCAGTACAGGACCAGGTACGCGTCGACGCAGTCGAGGGTGCGGGTCAGCGCCTCGGGGTCGGTGCAGTGCGCGTCGATGAGCGCGGCGCCCACCTGCCGGGCCTCGTCGGCGTCGAAGCCGTGCGCCAGCAGGATCTCGCTGAGCCGGCGGGCCAGCGGCAGCAGTTCTTCCTCGAACTCCGGGCGGGTCAGGGACGTCGAGGTGACCGGGAACACCGCCCGGCTCCAGATCGTCGCGAACCTGCGCAGTCTGTCCTCCGGGCCGCCCGGCTCCGCGGTCACGCCGCGATCCCCACGCCGGCGAATCCGGAGAAGGCGTACGGATCCTCGTCCTCCGGCGCCGACTCCGGCCGCCAGTGCGGCATCGGCACCAGTCCGGGTTCCACCATGTCGTACCCCTCGAAGAACCGCGCGATCTCGTCGCGCGAGCGCATGATCAGCGGGTTGCGAATGTCCTTGTATACGTCCACCGCGCCCTCGGCCCGCTCGGCCGGCAACGGGATTCCCTCGTACGAGGCATGCGTGAGAACAAGCAGGCTGCCGGGCGCGAGTGCGTCGCGCAGCTGTGCCACCGCCCCGTACGGGTCGTCCGCGTCTTCCACGAAGTGAAGTATGGCAACGAGAAGCAACGCCACTGGCCGATTCAGGTCGATGAGGCGCTCCACCTGAGGGCTCGACAGGATCTCCTGGGGCTTGCGGAGGTCGGCCGCGACCACGTCCGCGTCCTCGTTGCCCGCCAGGACGGCGTTGCTGTGCGCCACCGCGACCGGGTCGTGGTCGACGTACACCACGCGGGCGCCGGGGTGCGCCTCCTGGGCGACCTCGTGGACGTTGCCGAAGGTGGGGATGCCGGAGCCGATGTCCAGGAACTGGTCGATGCCGGTGCCCACCGCGTAGCGCACCGCACGGCGCATGACGGCACGGTTGGCCTGCATGATCTTCGGCAGGCCGGGCAGGTGTGCCATCGCCCTGCGGGCGGCCTCCCGGTCGACCTCGAAGTTGTGCGAACCGCCCAGGTAGAAGTCGTAGATACGCGAAACGCTCGGCACCGAGATGTCGATGCTCCGGGGGGCCCAGGCGGGACGCTCCATGTATCTCTCCAAGGCTGAGGCGATCCGGTGTTCGAGCAGAGGCTACTGATCGCCTGCGAACAGGGCGAGCCGAAACGGAAATTGACCGTCCGTTCCCGGTCACTGCCTGGGAATTCGGTGTTCGGTTTGGGGCGCGTTCGGTTTGTTCGTCGGGTGCGGGTGATTCGTGGTTGCTCGCGCCCACGCGGCGGAGCCGCATGTCGACACAGCCCCGCGCCCCTGACGGGGCGCTGCAGACGGGGCGAGTCGGGAAGCACCGGAATCGGACGCCAAAGAGCCCGCCCCCTCCGTGCGGTGTGGAGGGGGCGGGCGGTCGGACCTGGGAAGGTGATCCCTAGCTGGCCGGCGCGCCGACCAGCTTTCCTTCGGGCGAGACGGCGTACCACGTGCCGCCGACACCCTGGCCGTTGGTGTCTCCGGCCTTGGCGTCACCGGAGAAGGTGTAGATGGGCCAGCAGTTGACCGTCTGCTGCTTCGCGCCGTTGTCGGGGCGGGTGAAGCCCATCAGGCCCTTCTTCACGATGCCCTTGGTGTCACTGGAGGCGACCTCCGCGACGGCCGGCCACTTCACGAGGCAGTCGCCGGTGCAGTTCGAGACGACCTTGGGCCACGCCTTGTCCTTGATGAAGCGGTAGACCGTCATGCCGTTCTTGTCGACGATGATGTCGCCGAGCTTGGCGTCCTTGCGGACCGACAGGCCGGGCAGGTCGGCCAGCGTGGCCTTCTTGCCGTCGGGAGCCAGCGCGAACCACTTGCCGCCCACGCCCTGGCCGTTGACGTCACCGGCGTTGACGTCCTTGGCGTAGCGGTACACCGGCCAGCCGCCGACGGTCAGCTGCTTGCTGCCGTCGGAGCGGGTGACCTCGCCGAGCAGCGACTTGTCGATGCCCGCACCGGCCGTGGCGTCGTCGGCGGGGACCGGCGGCCAGGTGGTGGCGCAGTCGCCGTCACAGTTCGACTTGGGGGGATTGGCGGTGTCGGCGTCGAAGCGGTAGAGGGTGAGGCCGCTGCCGTCGGTCAGCACCTTGCCCAGGTCGGGGTTGCTGGCCACGGTCAGCTTGCCGGCGGGCGCGACGGTGGCCGGGGAGCTGGAGGCCTGGCTGCCGTCGGCGCCGTAGCCGTTGCCCGCGCCGGTGGAGGCGGAGGGGTTGGTGATGCTGCCGATGCCGGCCGGGGCCGTGGCACCGACGTTCTGGGCCGCCGAGGACGGAGTGGTCACGTTGTCCTGACCGCACGCCGTCGCGAACACCATCACCCCCGCGGCCGTGGCCACCAGCGAGGCGCTCCTCCACGAGGTCTTCATCGTCAACTCCCATTAATAATCGCCTGGTTATCGCAGCGCCTCTGCGCCGCCGCACGACACCAGGTACGGATGCCGGGGGCCGAAGTGTTCAACGGGCGCACAAATTTCTTTCGGCACCCGGTGGCCGCGGGCCCCGCCCCGCACGGGCGTACGCTTCGAGCCATCCGCCGGGCCGTGTGATTCAAACCGGTTTACGCCACAAGTCGCCCGTTCGGGCCAATCAGTCGGTACTCGGGCGTGCGACGGCGCCCGACGCTCCATGATCTCCGTCGTGCATGCACCCGAAGCGACCAGACTCGCGCCCGTCCCACGGGTGTTGGCCCTGCTGACGCTGACGTGGACCCTGATGGGCTGCCCGGTCGGCACGGCGTCGGCCGACGCCTGCGCCTCCGCCTCGACGGGCCCCGACGGCATCCACGCGGTGGCCGTCGCCGGCGGCTCCTGGCCCACTCCCCCGCCGTGTCCGGCCCCCACCCCGCCGCCCTGTCCCTCACCCAGCCCGACACCGACGCCGACGCCCACCCCGCCGCCGAAACCGACCCCGAAGCCCACCCCCAGACCCAGCCCGAAGCCGAAGCCGCCGCGCCCCGCCCCGCCGACCCCGCGGCCGGCACCGCCGCCCCGGCCGGCGCCGGCCGCGAAACCCACACCCGTCCCGCCACCGGCCCCCCGGCCCAGGCCCAGGCCCAGGCCGACGCCCACGCTGACCCCCACCCCGTCGCCGAAGCCCACCCCGCGGCCCTCACCGACCCCGGTGACCTACCCGCCGTACCACGTCCCGTCGACCGGCACGGCGGCCCCGAACCGCACCTCGCCGGTCACCTACGTCCTGCTCATCGCCGTACCCGCGATCATCGCCGTCGCCGCGTTCCGCGCGCGCTGACGGCCGACCCACTGATTCCTGGAGGCTTCCGTTGCCGGAATGGCTTGTTCTCGTCCTCGGGATGCTCGCGGCCGTCGCCGTGGTCGTCGTCATCACCCTGCTCCGCGACAAGAGGGCGGCGGAGGACGAGGATCCCTCCGAGACGCCGGACGTCATCGAGTACATGACCATGTGGATCGGCGTCATCTACGCCATCGTCCTGGGACTGGCGGTGGCCGGGGTGTGGGAGGCCCGCAGCGGCGCCCAGGACCATGTGCAGGCGGAGGCGCAGGCGCTGCACGAGATCTACGAACGGGTGCGGGTGTATCCGCCCGACGTCCGTGACCGGATCCGCGCGGACGTCGACGCCTACGCCGCCCAGGTGGTCGACAAGGAGTGGAAGGAGATGGCCGACCACGGCCGACTCTCGCAGCGCGGTACCGATCTGCTCGCGCAGATCCGTCAGGACGTCACCGACTACCAGCCCGCCAGCGACTTCCAGGCGCAGGCCTACCAGCCGCTGGTGGACCAGGTGGCCGCTCTCGACCAGGCGCGCAGCGCCCGGGCCGACTCGACCGGGGCGACCATGCCGACCGTGGTGTGGATCGGGCTGCTGACCGGAGCCGCGATCACCATCGGCATGGTCTTCGCGCTGCAGATCAAACGCACCCGGCGCGAGCTGGTCCTCGCCGGCCTGTTCACGGCGACCATCACCTTCATGCTGTTCCTGATCTGGGACTTCGACGAACCGTACAGCCGGGGCATCACGGCGACGGTACAGCCGTTCCTGAACCTCTTCCCGCACCTCAAGGGGTAGCGAAGGGCAGCGAACACCGCAAAGCGCCCCGGGGGACACCGCGCCACGCCGCCGGTGTCCCCCGGACGGCTCAGGCATGCCCCCCGTTCGCCCTACAGCGTTCGCGCGCGTGTGCGGATGTTCCTAGCGTTCCGATCATCGAGGTGCATTCCCGGCACTGGCGGAACAGGTCCGCATGCTGCTCCTCGGGGACCGGAGGAACCACCATGCGCGCGATACGCGTTGCTTCGGCCGCACTGCTGGGTGTCGGTGCCCTCGCCCTCTCCGCTCCGGCCATCCTCGCGAGCGACAGCGGCGACGGGGGCCGGGACGCCACGCCCTTCGGCTTCCGGGTCACCCCCGCCACCGTGGCGGCCGGCGGCCGGGTGAGTCTGCACCTGGACCGCGGCGGCGGCTGCCGGGGCACCGCGAGGGTCACCTCGGGGGTGTTCGACACGGTCAGCATCCCGTCGGAGCGGGACTCGGTGACGGCCACGGTCGACCGGAACGCGAAGCCCAAGGCGTCCTACCGGGTGACGTTCGACTGCGACGGTTCCACCTTGTCGACCGAACTGGCCATCGCCGACGGCAAACCGGCCGGAGGCGGCGACGGGCACACCGGCGGCCGCACCGACGAGCACGGCGACGAGGACGGGAACGGACGCGCCGACAGCGGTACGGACGGGCAGGGCGACGGCCGCACCGGCGCCGGCACGGACAGCGGCTCCGGCAGCGGTGAGTCGCTCAACCCGCAGCCCATTCCGCCCGGACGGGGTGTCCAGGCAGGCGAGGGCGGCAGCATCGGCGGGTTCGACCTCCAGGAGCTGGGCCTCGGCACGGCACTCGTCGTCGGCTCGGTCGGCACGGCGTACCGGCTCTCGCGCAGGCGCGCGGACGAGGACGGCGGCGCCTGACCGGGACGCGGCCGGGCGGGCCTGTGCCCCGGTCCACCGGGGGACCACGGCACAGGCCCGCCGGGTCAGATCCGCTTCTCGTGCCGGCGACGCAGCCAGAACCCGCAGCCGGCCAGTACGGCCGCGCCGACCATGCCGCCGCCGATCGCCATGTCGGTCGGGGTGGCCCCGGTGGAGATGCTGCCGCCGAGTCCGCCGCGCACCCCGCCGAGCACGAAGAACGCGGCCGGCCGGAGCAGGGTGCGGCCGTCGCAGCGGACGGTCAGGTCGTAGGGGCCCGGGCTGGCGTTCCGTTCGATGGTGGCGACACCGCGCGCCATGTCGCCGCCGAACGGGAACAGCGGTGTCGTGTGGAAGGCACGGGAGGTCATGACGCCGCTGCGGCAGTTGTTGACCGTGACGGTGAGCCGCTGGCCGGTGGCGATCGACCGGGGCTGGGCGACGATGTCACGCGCGCCGTCGCCTCGGCCGTCGAAGTTGTCGAAGCGCCCGTCACCGCGGCCGTCGAAGTCGTCGCGCCCCTCCCCGCCCCGTCCGCCGTGGCCGTTGTCGAAACGCCCGTCACCCCCGAACCCGCCCAGGCCGAAACCGGGAACCACGACTCCGGGCACGACACCGACACCACCGACAGCGGGGGCGACCCCGACGCCGCCGACACCGCCTACGGCGCCGACGCCACCGACCGCGCCTACGCCACCGACACCTCCGACAGCGCCGACACCACCGACACCACCGACACCGGTCCCGGGGGCGACGCCCGTCCCACCGACGACCGGGGCCTGGGTGTTGGGCGGGCCGCCTGGGTTGCCCAGGCCGTCGGCGACGGCCACGGGGGCGGCGGCGCCGAGAACGGCGACCACGGTGCACGCGGCCGCCAGCGCACGTGAGTTTCGCATCTCTTCCTCCGCGGAAGGCGCCCCGGGAACGGTCCCCGGTGGATCGGCGAGAAAGCACCTCCCGACAAGACCCTCAGATGCCCTGAACACGCCCGCATTTCGAGAATGGTCCGTCCTGGTGAGGGGACACGCCGGGAGAAAAGCGCACAATCAGATATTGCCGCAGGTCACGGACCGTCAGAAAAAACCTGGGAACGGCAACTCGGATGGCGCACCGGAAGACCCGCGGGCCACCCGTTCGCCCGTCGCCCCGTCGCCGCACGCGCGCGGGGGACTTAGCTTTTTCCCATGTGCGACACGCACCTGAAGGCGGCCGCGTCGAGAGGGGCTGGCGAATGTCTGCGTCCGAACTTTCCGAGCTGGCCGAAGAGGAGGAGCGGCGGCGGAAGCGTGCCCCCTGGGGCGTGATAGCGCTCGTTCTGCTGACCGGTCTGGCACTCATCCGGAACGGTTCGGGAGAGTTCGACGCCGGTCCGCCGCAGCCGGCCTCGGCCGCCGCCCCGGACAGCCGTACCACGGTCCCGGGCACCTTCGCCACGGCGCCCGCCGCGCTGTCGTTCGCGGCGGCGGACCGGATCAGGATCCCGGCGATCCGGGTCGACGCTCCGGTGCTGCCGGTGGGTCTGGACACGGACGGCTGGATCGCGGCACCGCCGCCGGACGACCCGAACCTGGCCGGATGGTTCACCGGGGGTGTCTCGCCCGGGGAGAAGGGCACGTCCGTCATCGTCGGCCATGTCGACAACACGAAGGGACCGGCGGTCTTCTACGGGCTCGGTTCCCTGAAGAAGGGGAACCGGATCGAGGTCGACCGCCAGGACGGCCGGACGGCCGTGTTCGAGATCTACGGGATCGAGGTCTTCGCGAAGGCCGGTTTCCCGGGCGACCGGGTCTACGGCTCCAAGGGCACGCCGGAGTTGCGGGTCATCACCTGCGGCGGCGGTTTCTCGAAGCAGAACGGCTACGACGGGAACGTCGTGGTCTTCGCCCGCCTGGTCGAGGCCCGCTGAGGCCACCACCGGGCGGGCGCGGGCCCCGGTCAGGTGCGGCGGCGCGGCACGGTCAGGTGGTAGCCGTTGTCCAGCAGATAGGGCAGGTACTCGCGCAGGGCCTGGACGCTCTGCGAGCGGTCGCCCCCGGCGTCGTGGGAGAGGACCACGACACCGGGGGCGGCGCCGTTCTCGATCGTGTCGACGATGGTGCGGGTGCCCGGGACGGTCCAGTCGGTGCTGTCCACCGTCCAGGCCATCGGTTCCATGCCCATCTCGGCGCCGAGCTGGAAGGCCGCTCGGTTCCAGGCGCCGTAGGGCGCGCGGAACCACTGCGGGCGTTCGCCGTAGGTGTCCTCGATGGCCTCGCTGGTGCTCGTCATCTCGTCGCGGATCTCACGGCGGTTCAGGGTGGTCAGCAGTGGATGTGTCCAGGTGTGGTTGCCCACCACATGCCCCTCCTCGGCCATCCGCGCGACCAGCTCCCGGTTCACGACGATGCACTCCCCGCACAGGAAGAACATCGCCCGCACGTCGTACTTGGCGAGGGTGTCCAGGATGTGCGGCGTGTAGTTCGGGTTGGGGCCGTCGTCGAAGGTGAGCATCATGTGTCTGCCGCGCCGGGAGATCTCCGTGATGGGTTCCTTGCGGACCTTCAGCTTGGCCTGCCCGGAGGGCGGCGGGCCGTATCCGGTGAGCGGCTGGAGCCGGAAGGAGGAGGACTTGAGCGCCGGGCGGGCCTGCGCTCCCGCGGCCGGGGCGACTCCGCCGGCCGCCTCCTCGGAACTGCTCGCCAGCACGATTCCCGCGGTACCCGCGGCTCCCAGAGCGGCACCGCCGGCGAGCAGCAGCCGGCGTCGGGTGAACAACTGATCCTTCTGCATGACTCATCAGTCGCCCGGCGGGGCTCCGGCGCACCACTTCGACACCGGTGCGGCGGCCGGAAAGCACCCGCACGGACCAGCAGTGGAAGGTTTCGGCAAGAAAAGGCCCAAAAGCGTCAGCGGTGGCGGACCAGCGGGAAGGGGAGCGTCTCGCGGATGGTCAGGCCGGTGAGGAACATGACCAGCCGGTCGACGCCGAGGCCGAGCCCGCCGGTGGGCGGCATCGCGTATTCGAGGGCGTCGAGGAAGTCCTCGTCGAGCTCCATCGCCTCGGGGTCGCCGCCGGCGGCGAGCAGCGACTGGGCGGTGAGCCGGCGGCGCTGTTCCAGGGGGTCGGTCAGTTCCGAGTAGGCGGTGCCGAGTTCGGTCCCGAAGGCGACCAGGTCCCAGCGCTCGGCGAGCCTGGGGTCGGTGCGGTGCTGCCGGGTCAGCGGGGAGACGTCGGTCGGGAAGTCCTTGTAGAAGGTGGGCAGCTGGGTCCGCTCCTCCACCAGGCGCTCGTACATCTCCAGGACCACGTCGCCGGGGCCGTCGTCGGCGGTGTACGGCACGCCGAGGCGGTCGCAGTGCCGGTGCAGCCGCAGCAGTTCGGTGCCGGGGCCGATCTCCTCCCCCAGCACCTCGGAGATCGCCCCGTACACGGTCCTGACCGGCCAGGTGCCGGAGATGTCGTACTCGCGTCCGTCCCGGCGGGCCACCGGTGCGCCGAGGGCGGCGGTCGCGGCACCCTGGATCAGCTCGCGGGCGAGATCGAGCATCACGTCGTAGTCGGCGTACGCCTGGTAGGCCTCCAGCATCGTGAACTCGGGGTTGTGCTTGTGGGAGACGCCCTCGTTGCGGAAGGTCCGGCCGAGTTCGAAGACCTTCTCCAGGCCGCCGACACAGAGCCGTTTGAGGTAGAGCTCGGGGGCGATGCGCAGGTGGAGGTCGAGGTCGTAGGCGTTGCTGTGGGTGGTGAAGGGGCGGGCGTTGGCGCCGCCGTGGATCTGCTGGAGGATCGGGGTCTCGACCTCCAGGTAGCCACGGTCCAGGAGGCCCTGGCGCAGCGCCTGTACGGCGGTGGAGCGGGCCCGGACCACGTCGCGGGCGGCGGGGCTGGTGGCGAGGTCGAGGTAGCGGCGGCGGACCCTGGCCTCGGGGTCGGCGAGGCCGCGGTACTTGTCGGGCAGCGGGCGCAGGCACTTGGCGGTGAGCTGCCAGTCGGTGACGAACACGGTCGGTTCGCCCTGGCCGCTGCGTCCCGCCCGGCCGGTGGCGGTGATCTGGTCGCCGATGTCGGTGTCGGCGGTGAAGCGGCCGAGAGCGGGTCCCGACCCGTCGCGGGTGAGGGCGAGCTGGTGGTCTCCGGACCAGTCGCGCAGCGTCACGAAGACGATGCCGCCGAAGTCGCGGACCAGCATGATCCGCCCGGCGACGGTGACCGTCTCGCCGTCGCGCACCCCGGCGAGGGAGCCGGGCGGGACACCGGAGGCCACCGGGTAGGGGTCGACGCCCGCCGCCCGCAGCCGGTCGAGCTTGCGGCGCCGGACCCGGAACTGGTCGGGCAGGCCGGCGTCCGGTGCGCCGGGCCCGGTCTCGTCCCCTCCCTCGACACCGGGCACCGGCGCGGACGGCGGCGCCTCGACGGGCCGCGGTCCGGTCCGCGGGTGCCCTTTTCCCCAGAGGGTGCGCAGGGACGGTACGGAGACGAAGCCCTCGGCGATGCCGGAGGCGAGGCCGATCCGGGCGAGGGAGCCCGCGTCGCCGTAGCAGAGGAAACGCGGGTACCACTCGGGGCGGTACTTGGCGTTGGAGCGGTACAGGGCCTCCAGTTGCCACCAGCGGGAGAAGAACAGCAGCAGCCGGCGCCACAGCCGCAGCACCGGTCCGGCGCCGATCCGGGCGCCCTCCTCGAAGACCGAGCGGAAGACGGCGAAGTTCAGCGAGACGCGGCGCACGCCGAGTCTGGGGGCGGCCGCGCACAGGTCGGCGACCATGAACTCCATGACGCCGTTGGGGGCGGCGCGGTCCCGGCGCATCAGGTCGAGGGAGACGCCGTCGCCGCCCCACGGCACGAAGGAGAGCAGGGCGAGCAGCCGGCCGTCCTCGGCGACGGCCTCGACGAGCAGGCAGTCGCCGTCGGCGGGGTCGCCGAGCCGGTCCAGGGCCATGGAGAAGCCGCGTTCGGTCTCGGTGTCGCGCCAGGCGTCCGCCTTGTCGACGACCTCCTCCATCTCCGTCTCGGTGAGGTCGGCGTGGCGGTGGATACGGCAGTTCGCACCGGTGCGCCGGACACGGTTGACGGCCTGCCGGGTGACCCGCATCTCGCGGCCGCCCAGGTCGAAGCCGCCGACGTGCAGGATCGCCTCGTCGCCGAGTTGGAGGGCGCCGAGCCCGGCGCGGACGTAGGCTCTGGCGCCGTCCTCGGAGGCGCCCATCACCGCGGGCGCCCAGGCGTGCCGGCGGGCCACGTCCAGCCAGGCGGCGATGGCGTGCGGCCAGGCCTCGGGGTCGCCGACGGGGTCGCCGCTGGCCAGGCAGACGCCCGCCTCGACCCGGTAGGTGACGGCGGCCTTGCCGCTGGGCGAGAAGGCGACGGCCTTGTCGCGACGGGTGGCGAAGTAGCCGAGGGAGTCCCGGTCCCCGTAGACCTTCAGGAGGGCGCGGATGCGGGCCTCCTCGTCGCCGTGCAGGGCGGCTTCCAGGCGCTGCGAACGGAACAGGGTGGCGGCGGCGTTGAGCAGGGCGAGGGCGCCGAAGAGGCCGAGCAGGAAGGCGACGAAGCGGGGCGGGCGGCCGCCGTAGCTGCGGACGGAGACCAGGCCGCCGCAGACCCGGTCGGCCGCCCAGACCAGGTGCTGGCCGTGCGGGAGCGAGCCGGGGAAGAGCGAGACCAGGCCCCAGCCGGCCAGGATCGCCACCAGCAGGCCGGTCAGCAGGACGCCGAGGGCCCGGCGCACGGCGGCCCGGCGGGAGGCGGCGTAGAACTCCCGGCGGGCCACGATCAGGAGGGCCAGGGCGAGTCCGCAGACCACCAGTGAGCTGAACGAGTACCACTCGAAGCCGAAGGCGACGGTCAGGACGTCGGTGAGCACCAGCAGGCCGAGGTAGATCACCACCAGCCACCAGGCGACTTTCTTGCGGGCGGCGGTGGCGCCGCCGAGCAGGAACAGGAAGACCGCGTAGGCCAGGTTGGGGCTGACGGGCACCACGACGGCGTCGACGAAGTGCACGACCGGGTGCAGCAGCACGCGCAGCGGGGCGATGAAGGAGAGCAGGGCGCACAGCAGGGCGAGGGCGCCGAAGAAGGTCCCGAAGGCCTCCGGTACCCAGGTCAGCCGCCCGCCGCCGGGCGGGCGTACCGTCCCCGCCGGCTCCCTGCCCGTGGCGGGCTCCACGGCGGCACTCATGTCTCCGACTGTAGGAAGCGTCCGCCCGGCCCGCCCGTCGAGCGGGTGCGGGTCGTGGGTGGTTGCTCGCGCAGTTCCCCGCGCCCCTGAAGGGGCGCTCACCGCAACGCCCTGCTTTTAGAGGTCATCTCATTTGGCGATACCGGTAGCCTGGCTGTGTGTTGATGGTCGAGCGTCTG
>NZ_BMML01000031.1 GCF_014645815.1 Streptomyces fuscichromogenes
ACGACCTCGTCCTCTGCGTGCACAACTTCTCCCGCTTCGCCCAGCCCACCGAGCTGGACCTGCGGCGCTTCGACGGCAGGCATCCGGTCGAGCTGTTCGGCGGGGTGCGGTTCCCGGCGGTCGGCGAACTGCCGTACCTGCTGACGCTGGCCGGGCACGGCTTCTACTGGTTCCGGCTGCGCGCGGAGCCGGCCTAGCCGGAACCGCGCCCCAAGGGGCGCGGGGCGGTATCGGACATGCGGCTGCCGCCGCGTGGGCGCGACCAGCCCCCACCGGCCCGCGGTCGAAAAACAGCGCACCCAGCGGAGCGCGAAGGCACAGTCCACCCCGAGCGGCGGCGGTTGGTTTCCACCGGCCCGCCCGGGGCACGCATCACTAACGCCCCCGACGACCCGGGGAAAGGACGTACCGCCATGGCGGAAACGGTCAGCCCCTCCACGCCCGCTCTCCTCGCCTCGCTCGACCCCCTGCTGCGTGAGTGGCTGCCCCGGCAGCGCTGGTTCGCCGGCAAGGGGGCCCCGGTCATCGGCTTCTCCGCGGTCGCCGAGACCGAACTCCTGCCGTCGGACGGCCGGCTGGGCCTGCACCATCTGCTGGTCCGTGTCCATCAGCCGCCCGCCCCCGCCGAGGTGGGCGACTGCTACCAGCTCCTCATAGGCGCGCGCGAGGCGCTGCCGCCCCGGCTGGCGCCCGCGCTGATCGGACACGTGACCAGGGGCCCGCTGGCCGGGCACACGGTCTACGACGCGCTGTACGACCCCCGGCCCGCCGAGGTGCTCCTGGAGGCCCTGCGCACCGGGGCCCGGATCGGCGGGCTGCGCTTCGAGCGGGACCCGGGCCGGGAGATACGCGACGGGCTGGTGGCCCGCCTGCTGACCGCCGAGCAGTCCAACTCCTCGGTCGTCTACGGAGACGCGTTCATCCTGAAGCTGTTGCGCCGGGTCGTGCCCGGCGTCAATCCCGACCTGGAGATACCCCTGGCCCTGGCCCGCGAGGGCTGCGCCCGGGTGCCCGCCCCGACGGCCTGGCTGCGGGCGGAGCTGGGCGGGGAACCGTACGTGCTGGCCGTCCTGCAGCCCTTCGTGCGCGGCGCGACCGACGGCTGGGAGCTGGCGCTGCGCGAGCTGGCCAAGGGCGAGGACTTCACGGCCGAGGCGCGGGCGCTGGGGCGGGCCACCGCCGAGGTGCACACGGCACTGGCCCGGACTCTGCCGACCGTCACCCTCGGGCAGAGCCAACTGGAGCCGCAGGTCGCGGGCATGACCGCGCGGCTGGCGGCGGCCGTGCAGGCGGTACCGGCGCTGCGGCCGTACGAGGACGGGCTGCGGTCCGCCTACACCGCGCTGGCCGACCTGGCCGGCGAGGGCCGCACCTGGACGGCCCAGCGCATCCACGGCGACCTGCACCTGGGGCAGTGCCTGCGGGCGCCGTCCGGTCAGTGGTCGCTGATCGACTTCGAGGGTGAGCCGGCCCGCCCGCTGGCCGAGCGCCGGATGCCGCAGCCGCCGGTGCGGGACATCGCCGGGATGCTGCGCTCCTTCGACTACGCGGCCCACTCGGTGACCCCGGCGGTGCCCGGCTGGGCACGGCTGTGCCGGGCGGCCTACTGTTCCGGATACGCCGAGTTCGCCGGCGTCGACCCGCGCACCGATCCCGTCCTGCTGCGGGCCTACGAGACCGACAAGGCCGTCTACGAGGTCGTCTACGAGGCCCGGCACCGCCCCGACTGGCTTCCCGTCCCGCTGTCGGCCGTACACCGCCTCGCCACCCCCGACCCGACCTGATCTCCGGGAGACGCGTCCGTGACCTCCAAGAACCCCGTACCCCTGGCCGCAGACGACCGTGACCGGCTGCTGCACGGCACCCACCACGACCCGCACTCGGTGCTGGGCGCGCATCCGGTCCAGGGCGGGATCGCCGTCCGCGCGTTCCGCCCGTACGCCCACGCGGTGACGGCCGTCGCGGGGCAGGACCTGCGGGTCGCGCTGCACGACGACGGCGACGGCTTCTTCTCCGCCCTGCTCCCCCTCTCCGAGGTGCCGGTCTACCGGCTGCTGGTGGAGTACGACGGGACGGTCCAGGAGACCGAGGACGCGTACCGCTTCCTGCCCACGCTCGGCGACGTGGACCTGCACCTGATCGGCGAGGGCCGGCACGAGCGGCTGTGGGAGGCGCTCGGCGCGCATCCGACGACCCACCAGGGCGTGCCGGGCACCCGGTTCTCGGTGTGGGCGCCGAACGCGCGGGGCGTACGGCTGGCCGGCGGTTTCGACTTCTGGGACGGCACCGGGTATCCGATGCGCTCGCTGGGCTCCTCGGGGGTCTGGGAGCTGTTCGTGCCGGGCATCGGCGAGGGCGAGCTGTACAAGTTCGAGATCACCCGCCCGGACGGCTCGCGGACGCTGCGGGCGGATCCGCTGGCCCGGCGCACGGAGGTGCCGCCGCACACCTCGTCGATCGTCACCGCGTCCCGCCACGAGTGGACCGACGCGGAGTGGATGACGCACCGCGCCGACACCCCCGTCCACGAGGCGCCCTTCTCGGTCTACGAGGTGCACCTGGCGTCCTGGCGCCCCGGCCTGACCTACCGCGACCTGGCCGAGCAACTACCGGCCTATGTAGGCGAGTTGGGCTTCACGCATGTCGAGCTGATGCCGGTCGCCGAGCATCCCTTCGGCGGTTCCTGGGGCTACCAGGTCACCGGCTTCTACGCGCCGACGGCCCGGCTCGGCACCCCCGACGACTTCAAGTACCTGGTCGACGCGCTGCACCGGGCGGGCATCGGTGTGCTGATGGACTGGGTGCCGGCGCACTTCCCGCGGGACGACTGGGCGCTGGCGGAGTTCGACGGCCGCCCGCTCTACGAGCACGCGGACCCGCTCCGCGCCGCCCACCCCGACTGGGGCACCCTGGAGTTCGACTTCGGCCGCCGTGAAGTGCGCAACTTCCTGGTCGCCAACGCCGTGTACTGGTGCGAGGAGTTCCACATCGACGGCCTGCGCGTCGACGCGGTCGCCTCCATGCTCTACCTCGACTACTCGCGCGAGCCGGGCCAGTGGACGCCGAACGAGCACGGCGGCCGGGAGAACCTGGACGCGGTGGCGTTCCTCCAGGAGATGAACGCGACGGTCTACCGGCGGGCGCCTGGCGTCGTCACCATCGCCGAGGAGTCGACGGCCTGGGAGGGCGTGACCCGGGCCACCGACGGCGGCGGTCTCGGCTTCGGCCTGAAGTGGAACATGGGCTGGATGCACGACTCCCTGGAGTACATGTCCCACGAACCCGTGCACCGCAAGTTCCACCACCACGAGATGACCTTCTCGATGGTCTACGCGTACAGCGAGAACTACGTCCTGCCCATCTCCCACGACGAGGTCGTGCACGGCAAGCGCTCGCTCGTCTCGAAGATGCCCGGCGACTGGTGGCAACGGCGCGCCAACCTCCGTGCCTACCTGGCCTTCATGTGGGCCCACCCCGGCAAGCAGCTCCTCTTCATGGGCCAGGAGTTCGCCCAGGGCGCGGAGTGGTCGGAGGCGCACGGCCCCGACTGGTGGCTGCTCGACCCGGAGTACGGCGCCGTGGCCGACCACCGGGGCGTACGCGACCTGGTCTGCGACCTCAACAGGGTCTACCGCGCGACCCCGTCCCTGTGGCAGCGGGACACCGCGCCCGACGGTTTCCAGTGGATCGCCGGGAACGCGGCCGAGGACGACGTCCTCGCGTTCCTGCGCCTGGACGCCGAGGGCACGCCGCTGCTGTCCGTCTCCAACTTCTCCCCCGTGGTCCGCCACGACTACCGCCTGGGCGTCCCGGACGAGATCCCCGCCTGGCACGAGACCCTCAACACGGACGGGGCGGGCTACGGCGGCAGCGGTGTCACCAACCCCGACCCGGTGAAACCGGAGCCACAGGGCAGCCACGGCCGCCCCGCGAGCATCCGCCTGACCCTGCCCCCGCTGGCTACGGTGTGGCTGCGGCCTGCCTGAGTCCGGCCGGCAGGTCGCCGGTGTGCAGCACCCCCAGTCGCTGGGTCGCGCGGGTCAGGGCCACGTACAGGTCGCTGGTGCCGTAGCGGCCCGGTTCCACCACCAGGACCGAGTCGAATTCGAGGCCCTTGGCCTGGCGCGGGTCGAGGAGGACGACGCTCCGGGTCAGGTCGGGGTCGGCGCCGGCCGTGACGCCGTCCAGGCGGGCGGCCAGGGAGCGGTGCAGGTCGCGCGGGGCGATCACGGCCAGCCGGCCCTCGGCGGGCGTGAGTTCGGCGACGGCCTTCTCGACGGCGCCGGGCAGGTCGTCGTACGCCGGGCGGATCCACGGCCGTAGGCCCGTCGAGCGGACCGAGCTCGGGGGCTCGAAGTCCGGGTGCTCGGCGCGGACCACGGCCGCCGCGAGGTCCATGATCTCGGACGGGGTGCGGTAGTTGACGCCGAGGCGGGTGTGGTCCCAGCGGTCCTCGACGTACGGCCCGAGGATGTCCGCCCAGGAGCCGACGCCCGCCGCCTCCGCGGTCTGGGCCGGGTCGCCGACCAGGGTCATCGAGCGGGTCGGGCTGCGCCGCATCAGCAGCCGCCAGGCCATCGGCGACAGCTCCTGCGCCTCGTCCACGATGATGTGCCCGAACGCCCAGGTGCGGTCGCCCGCCGCGCGCTCGGCCGCGCTGCGGAAGTCCTCCTCCTCCTGGCGCTCGGCGAACCGCTCGGCGTCGATGATGTCGTGCGCGGAGAGCACTTCGGAGGAGTCGGGGTCGCTGTCCTCCTTGTCGTCGAACTCGTAGGTGCGGGAGGCGTAGGAGACGTCGAGGACGCCCTGCGCGTAGGCGATCTGGGTCTCGCGTTCGCGTTCGGCACGGGCGCGGGCGACCCGCTCGTCCACGCCGAGCAGTTCCGCCGCCTCGTCCAGGAGGGGCACGTCCGAGACGGTCCAGGTCCGGGTCACCGGGCGGCGGACCGCGGCCGCGTCGGCGTCGTCCAGGTAGCCCTCGGGACCGGCGAGGAAGTCGGCGACCAGGCGCTGCGGGGTCAGCAGCGGCCACAGCTGGTCGATGGCGGACCAGACCTCGGGGTTCTCGGCGAGTTCGTCGCGGATCTGGGTGATGTCGGAGGGGTCCAGCAGGCTGCTGCCGTCGAAGGGGTCGGTGCCCACGCGTTCGGCGTACAGGTCGGTGAGGGTGTTGAGGATGTGGCCCTCGAAGTGCTCGCGGGCCACGTTGTGCGGGAGCCCGGCGGCCCGGGTGCGCTCGCGGGCCATGTTGACCAGGCCGTCGTCGAGCATCAGCACCTCGCGGTCGTGCTCGACGGTGACGACCGGGTCGGGCAGCGCCTGCCGGTCGCGTACGACGGCGGCGAGCACCTCGGCCATGTCGGCACGGCCCTTCACGGCGGCGGCCTCGGGGGTGTCCGCGGCCCTCGCCCGCACACCGGGGAAGAGCTCGCCGACCGTCGCCAGCAGCACCCCCGTCTCGCCCAGCGAGGGCAGCACCTCGCCGATGTAGCCGAGGAAGGCCGGGTTCGGGCCGACGATCAGCACGGCCCGTTTGGCGAGCAGTTCCCGGTATTCGTAGAGGAGAAAGGCGGCGCGGTGCAGCGCGACCGCCGTCTTTCCGGTTCCCGGGCCGCCCTCGACCACCAGGACCCCGCGGTACGGCGCCCGGATGATCTCGTCCTGCTCGGCCTGGATGGTCTGCACGATGTCGCTCATCCGGCCGGTGCGGGCCGAGTTCAGCGCGGCGAGCAGCACGGCGTCGCCGGAGGGGTCCTCGTGGCCGGTGCGCTCCCGGTCGCCGAGGTCGAGGATCTCGTCGTGCAGGGCGGCGACCCGGCGGCCGTCGGTGGCGATGTGCCGGCGGCGGCGCAGGCCCATCGGGGTGTGGCCGGTGGCCAGGTAGAAGGGGCGGGCGACCTCGGCGCGCCAGTCGATGAGGACCGGGGTGCGCTCGGTGTCGTCCAGGCGCAGCCCGATCCGTCCGATGTAGTGCCTGGTCCCGGAGGTCAGGTCGATCCGGCCGAAGCACAGGGACCCGTCCACGGCGTTCAGGGCGGCGAGCAGTCCGGAGCGTTCGGCGACCAGGATGTCCCGCTCCAGGCGGGCCTGCATCGGCTTGTCGCCGAGGGCGAGGGCGCCCGCGACCGAGTCCTCGGTGTCGCCGCGCAGGGCGTCCACCCGTGCGTACAGTCCGTCGATGAATTCCTGCTCGTTCCGCAATTCATCGTCCGGAAATTCGGTGTTTGACAATTCCGCTCCCGCCCGGATATACTGTGCCCACTGAACTTCTCCGCGACTTCATCGACTTCAATGTCGGCCTGAAGTCGCGAACTCTTGAATATACGCAAAAAAATCCCCCGAGCGCAATTGCCCGGGGGATTCTTCATATAACCGGCCGGTTCAGTGCAGCAGGTCGGGCAGCACCTCCGACAGCTCCTCCATCAGTCGCCGCCGGGGCCGGGCGCCCACCATCGAGCGCACCGGCTCGCCGTCCCGGAACACCATGAACGTCGGCATCGACAGCACCTTGTAGGCGTTCGTCGTCTCCGGGTTGGTGTCCACGTCCAGCTGCACCACCTTCAGCCGCGCGCCCTCCTCCGCCGCGAGGGCCGTGAGCACCGGCCCCATCTGCCGGCACGGCGGACACCAGTCGGCGGTGAACTCCACCAGCACCGGCAGCTCCGCCCCGATCACCTCCGCCGCGAAGTCCGCGTCCGTCACCTCGGCCACACCCGCCGCCTTGCTCATCGCCCGGTCCCTCCCAGTTCACAGGTCGGCTCCGGACCCCCCGGAACCCGCGCCTCGACGGCCAGCGCGTCCCGCGCCCGCTCGGCCCGCGCCAGCTGGGCCCCGACCGTCGCCCGCACGGCCTGCAACTCGCCGATGAGCGCGTCCAGTTCCGCCAGCTTGCGCCGGTAGACCGCGAGCGAGGCCGGGCAGGTGTCGCCCTCCGGATGCCCGGACCGCAGACACTCCACGAACGGCCGGGTCTCCTCCAGCTCGAACCCGAAGTCCTGGAGCGTCCGGATCTGCGTGAGCAGCCTCAGATCGCTCTCGTCGTACGTCCGGTGTCCGTTCCCGGCCCGCCGCGCGGGCAGCAGCCCGCGCGCCTCGTAGTACCGCAGGGCACGCGTGGTGGTCCCGGCCCGTGCGGCCAGCTCGCCGATTCGCATGGGTACGACCGTAGGCGTTGACGTCGGCGTCAAGGCAAGCCCGGCGACGGTCCCGGCGTCACGACACGCCCGGCTGGACCCCCGCCGACTCCTCGACCTCCAGCAGCGAGGCGCTCTGCCGCTCCTCGTCGAAGGCCCGGCGTCCACCGCGCAGCCCGAACAGCCGCTTGGCGAGGGCGATGTAGAGCACCGCGAGAATGTTCAGCACCAGGGTCGCGATCTTCAGATAGCTGACCTTCTCGGTGAGTTCGTAGATCTCCAGCGGCAGGAAGGCGGCGGTGGCGACCACGGTCAGGTACTCCGCCCAACGCTTCGCATACCAGAGACCGACCGCCTCGACGAGTTCGATCAGCGCGTACGCCAGCAGCAGCCCGGCCACCAGCAGCAGCGTGGAGTGCTTGTAGCCGAACGCCTTCTGGATGGACCCGACGACCGGTGAATGGTCCAGGTCGTAGTGGAAATGCCTGAAGACCGGCCGGAAGGTGTCCAGGTACTCGTTGAACAGCCTGCGCACCGCGTCCTGGCTGTTGCTGAATCTCCACACCGCGACCGCGACCAGCACGATGAACACCCCGCGCACGGCCCGCTCGATCGCCAGGAACCGCAGGATGAACAGGTCCCGCAGCACCTTCCCGCGCGGCACCAGCGGGGCGTCCGCGGCCGGTCCCGAACCGTGCGGCTCGCCGAGCACGAAGTCGCCGCAGCGCAGACAGCGCCACACGTCCCCGACCGCGGTCTGCGCGTGCAGCCTGACCCGCAGCCGCGGGTCGTCCGGCGCGTAGGTCACATGCCCCTTGCGCGCGCAGTGCCGCCGATCCCAGTCGATCTTCATCCCCCGTGCCTCCATGCAGACATGTACAGGTGCCGTTCCGGTTGGTCCGGAGCGGCACGTTAGTGGATACGGGTGACAACCGCTGGCCAGGGGTCGGCGCCGGGGCGCACCGGTGGACATGCCTCCGGGCGGCTGAGACACGGGGGGAGTCCTCAGCCGCCCGGAGAGCGGTGACCGGACGGCCGGCCCGGGTTCAGGCCGGGCCGGACGTCCGGTGGTTCTGCGGCGCCCCGAGGGGGCGCTGGGGGTACCCCCGGCCGAAGGCCGGGGGAGGAACTGCGCGACCAGCCACGTGCGACCGGCACTCGCGCACCGGCGGCAACCAGGCGGATGCTCAGGCCTTCGCCAGTTCCTCGCGCTGCTCGGGCAGCTCGGGCGTGCCGGCCCCGCCCTCGTCGAGCAGCGTCGTCTCGTCGAACGGCAGCTCACCCGCGAGCACCTGCCGCATCCGGTCCTTGTCGATGTCCTTGGTCCAGGTACCGATCAGGACGGTGGCGACGGAGTTGCCCGCGAAGTTCGTCAGGGCGCGCGCCTCGCTCATGAAGCGGTCGATGCCGACGATCAGGCCGACGCCGTCGACCAGCGCGGGCTTGTGCGACTGCAGACCGCCGGCCAGCGTGGCGAGCCCCGCCCCGCTGACACCGGCCGCGCCCTTCGAGGCCAGCAGCAGGAAGAGCAGCAGCGGGATCTGCTCGCCGACCGACATCGGCGTACCGAGGGCGTCGGCGATGTACAGCGAGGCCATGGTCATGTAGATCATGGTGCCGTCGAGGTTGAAGGAGTAGCCGGTCGGGACGGTGATACCGACCACGGCCTTGCTGACACCCAGGTGCTCCATCTTCGCGATGAGCCGCGGCAGCGCGGACTCCGAGGAGGAGGTGGACAGGATCAGCAGGAACTCACGGGCGAGGTACTTGAACAGCGTGAGGATGTTCAGTCCGGCGACGATCCGCAGCAGCGCGCCGAGCACGATGAAGACGAACAGCACACAGGTCACGTAGAAGCCGAGCATCAGCACGGCGAGACTCTTGAGCGCGTCGAGCCCGGCGGACCCGACCACGGCGGCGATGGCACCGAACGCACCGATCGGCGCGGCCCACATGATCATGCCCAGGATGCGGAAGACGAGCCGCTGGATGTGCTCGACACCACGCAGCACCGGCTGGCCGACCGACCCCATGGCCTGCAGCGCGAACCCGGCGAGCAGCGCGATGAGCAGCGTCTGCAGCACCTGGCCCTCGGTGAAGGCGGAGACGAAGGTGGTCGGGATGATCGACAGGACGAAGTCGACGGGGCCGAGCGCCTCGGAGTCGACCTGGCTGTGTCCGGTGGCCTTGAGGGCGTTGGTGAGGTGCAGCCCGTCACCGGGGTGCAGGATGTTGCCGACGACCAGGCCGATGGCCAGCGCGACCAGGGACATCACCAGGAAGTAGCCGAGCGCGATACCGCCGACGGCACCGACCTTGGCGGCCTTGCGCACGGACCCGATCCCGAGCACGATCGTGCAGAAGATGATCGGCGAGATCATCATCTTGATGAGGTTCACGAAGCCGGTGCCGAGGGGCTTGAGCTGGACCCCGGCGTCGGGCCAGATGAGCCCCACGGCGATCCCGAGGGCGACCGCAACGATCACCGCGATGTAGAGGTAGTGGGTGCGGTCTCTCTTTACGGCGGGTGCGGCTGGTGCCGCAGGCATCGTCGTCACGGCTCGCCTCCTTGACGTCTTCGTCGGTATGACCGGCGTGCGGCTCACGTCCGGGGGTTGTGGGGGATGCCGTGACTATCTCCCGGGCTGTGAGGGCGGTCACCCTTCCGTTCATTGAGTTCACGCCAATTCCACGAGGCACACTGCTGACATGCGTCTTCCGTCCGCCCCCCGCCCCCGCAGCCTGGCCGGCCAGCTCTTCGCGATGCAGGCCGTGCTGATAGCGGTGCTGGTCGCCGGTTACGCGCTGTTCACCTACGTCAGCGACCGTCACCAGGCGGAGGCGGCGGCGGCCCGGCAGGCCACGGCGGTGGCCCGGTCGGTCGCGGACGCGCCCTCGGTCCGCGCGGCGATCCACACGAGGAACCCTTCGAAGGAGCTCCAGCCGTACGCCCTCCAGGTGATGCGCGACACCGAGGTCGACTTCATCACGATCATGACCCCGGACGGCATCCGCTGGACGCACCCCGAACAGAACGAGATCGGCAAGCACTATCTGGGCCACATCGAGGCGGCCCAGCGGGGCCACACCTTCAGCGAGACCTACAAGGGCACCCTCGGCGCCTCGGTGCGCACGGTCACCCCGGTGGAGGAGAACAACCGGGTGATCGGCCTGGTGAGCGCCGGTATCAGGGTGGAGGCGATCAGCCGGCGGGTGCAGGAGCAGGTGACGGCGCTGCTGGGGGTTGCCGCGGGCGCGCTGGCGCTGGGCGGGATCGGCACGTACGTGATCAACGCGCGGCTGCGCCGCCACACCCACGGCATGAACGCGGCGGAGCTGAGCCACATGCACGACTACCACCAGGCGGCGCTGCACGCGGTCCGCGAGGGGTTGCTGATGCTGGACGGCCAGTACCGGGTGGCGCTGATCAACGACGGCGGGCGGGAGCTGCTGGGGGTGGGCCCGGAGGGGGAGGTCGTGGGTCACTCGGTGGCCGAGCTGGGCCTGCCGGCACCGTTGACGGGGGCGCTGCTGGCCTCCGAGCCCCGGGTGGACGAGGTGCATCTGACGGCCGACCGGGTGCTGGTGGTGAACACCTCCCCGGTGTCGGGGGGCGAGCGCCGGGGCACCGTGGTCACGCTCCGAGATGTCACCGAACTCCAGTCCCTGATGGGCGAGTTGGACTCGGAGCGAGGTTTCACGCAGGCGCTGCGTTCGCAGGCCCACGAGGCGGCGAACCGGCTGCACACGGTGGTGTCCCTGATCGAACTCGGCAGGGCGTCGGAGGCCGTCGACTTCGCGACGGCGGAGCTGGAGCTGGCTCAGGCGCTGACCGACCGGGTGGTGGCCGCGGTCGGCGAACCGGTCCTCGCCGCGCTGCTGCTGGGCAAGACCGCCCAGGCGAACGAGCGGGGCGTGGAGCTGGTGGTCTCGGAGGAGAGCCGGCTGGATGACGGTCTGCTACCGGAGAGCCTGTCGGCACGGGATCTGGTCACCATCCTCGGCAACCTGATCGACAACGCGGTGGACGCGGCCCAGGGCACGGTACGGGCACGCGTGACGGTGACCGCGTACGCGGAGGACGCCGAGCTGGTGATGCGGGTGACGGACACGGGTGCGGGGGTGGACCCCGCCCACGCCGAGCTGGTCTTCCAGCGCGGCTTCTCGACGAAGCCGGCGGGACCGGGCGGCCGGGGCCTGGGCCTGGCCCTGGTACGGCAGGCGGTCGGACGACTGGACGGGACCCTGACAGTGGCGGAGGGGCCGGAGGGCGGAGCGGTGTTCGAGGTACGACTGCCGTTGCGGGCGTCGCTGGCGGGGGGCGAGGCCCGATGACCGGGGAGCCGATCAGAGTCCTGGTCGTCGAGGACGACCCGGTGGCCGCCGACGCGCATGTCATGTACGTGGGCCGGGTGCCGGGGTTCGTGGCGGTGGGCAAGGCGCACACGGGGGCGGAGGCGCGCCGGATCCTGGACCGTACGGCCGTGGACCTGCTGCTCCTGGACCTGCACCTGCCCGATGTGCACGGCTTGCAGTTCGCGCGGTCGTTGCGGGCGGCTGGGCATCAGGCGGACGTCATAGCGGTGACGTCGGCACGCGATCTGGCGGTGGTGCGCGAGGGTGTGTCGCTGGGGGTCGTCCAGTACGTCCTCAAGCCGTTCACCTTCGCGACGCTCCGGGACCGGCTGACCCGGTACGCGGAGTTCCGGGCGGCGGCGGGGGAGGCGAGCGGCCAGGACGAGGTGGACCGGGCGCTGGCGGCCCTGCGCGCGCCTTCGCCCGCGGCGCTTCCCAAGGGGCTGAGCGCGCCGACGCTGGAGCGGGTGACGGTCGCGCTGCGGGAGTCGGAGGAGGGGCTCACCGCGGCGGCGCTGGCGGAGAGCGTGGGGATCTCCCGCATCACGGCTCGCCGCTACCTGGAGCACCTGGTGGAGGCGGGCCGAGCCGGCCGGAGTCCGTTGTACGGGCAGGTGGGGAGGCCGGAGCTGGTCTATCGGTGGGGGCGTCGCTGAGACCGGGGTCAGGCGGGTGTCCGGGCCGGTCTCGCCGGTCTCGTGTACAGCAGGACCTGCGCCGCGAGCCCCAGCACCGCGAGCGCCTCCAGCACCGACAGCCCGACCAGCAGCCCACCACCGTCCCGGCCCGCCCAGAACACCACCAGCGCCGCCAGCGGCACCGCGCAGAACGCGGTCAGGTCGATCAGCGCCTGGATCAGCTTGCGGGTCCGCCGCCGGACATCGGTCCGGTGGTACGCCTCCCAGCCGAAGGTGTCGAAATCCCCGTCCCCGGAGGTCAGTCGGGCGAGCCGGGGGCCCAACTCGTCCCGCACGTAGAGCCCGATCGCCGTGATCTTCTCGTCGTTGACCAGGTACGTCCACCCGAGCACCACACACACCGGAGGCAGCGCCAGCAGCATCGACGCCTGCTTGGCCTGCGCCGCCGCGGCGATGACGGCGGCCACCACCCCGAGCGTCACGTACAGCAGATTGTCCCGGAACCCGATCCGCGCCTTCTGCTCGTCCTTGACGCTCTGGTACTCGGCGAGCAGCAGCTGCCCGACAGTGACGCCTTGCTCCGGCATACGGCTCTCCCCCACCCGACGGGCCGACCCACGCCGGACGACCATACCGCCTCCCACCTGGCCATTCGCCACCCTTCTCGCTTTTCCCGGCAGTCGTGACACCGGGCACCGGGTGATCCTCGACCTACGCCAACGGGCCAGCCCCACAGCGGACTTGGCGCTACCGTGGACGGATGCCCGCGAATCAGCCCATCGTCGTCGTCCTCACGGCGCTGCCCGTGGAGTACGACGCCGTCCGTGCCCATCTGTCGGGCGACCTCAGGGAACTGGTCCATGACGACGGGACCCGGGTGGAGGTGGGCTCGCTCGAAGGCACGTCCTGGGATCTCGCCCTCGCGGAGCTGGGCGAGGGTGCCGTGAACGCCGCCGCGCTCACCACCCGGATCGTGGGCTGGCTGCGCCCGCAGGCGCTGCTCTTCGTCGGGATCGCGGGCAGCCTCAGGAACGACGTCGAGATCGGTGACGTCGTGGTCGGGACGTGGGTCTACGCCGTTCACGGCGGCAAGCACACCCCCGAGGGGTTCGACGCACGTCCCAGGAGCTGGCCCGGCTCCAACCGTCTGGTGCAGGCCGCGCGTTCGGCCGTGCGGGAGATCCGGGAACTGCGGGCCCACCTCAAGCCGATCGCGTGCGCCGACGTCGTCCTCGCCGACGACAGGTCCACGTTCGCCGACACGATCCGGCACACCTACAACGACGCCTGCGCCATCGAGATGGAGGGTTCCGGCGCTGTCCACGCCGCCCACCTGAACGGCCAGTTGGACGCCCTGGTGATCCGTGGCATCAGCGATCGCGCGAACCGCGACAAACACCTGGCGGACGCCTCGGGCTCGCAGCAGCGGGCCGCCGAGCGGGCGGCCTCGGTAGCGGTGGCGGTGTTGCGGAAACACCGGCCGCGCGGCGGCTCCGACAACGAGGAGGGGCCCCAACAAAGCGGGGGCGGCTCCACGTACGGCGGCGACCACATCGACTTCAAAGGCGGCACCTTCCACGGTCCCGTCATCGGCAAGCAGACCGGACGGCCGCGGTAAGGGCACGGCCCACGGTCCGGTACCCCACGCGACGGCGACCCTGCCGGCCCGCCCCCTGGGTTTCACCGGCCGGTCGGCGGAACTCGACCGGCTGCTCCCCCACCTGACCTCGGGCGAGGCCGACGAGGACGCCCTCCCGCTCCTGATCTTCGCCGTCACCGGCATGGGCGGCATCGGCAAGACCGCGCTGGCCGTGGAGGCGGCGCACCGGGCGCGCGCGAAGGGGTGGTTCCCCGGCGGCACCCTCTTCGTGGACCTGCGCGGCTACGACGCCGACCCGGTCACCGCCGACCAGGCGGTCCTGGCCCTTCTCGACGCGCTCGGCGTCCGGGGGCAGGACCTGCCGCCGACCGCGGAACGCCGGTACGACACCTACCGCGCGCTCCTCGCCGCGCAGCGGGACCGGATGCTGCTGATCCTGGACAACGCCTCGGACCCGTCCCAGTACCTCCCGTTGCTGCCGGGCACGGACCACCACCGTGTACTGATCACCTCCCGTGACCGCCCCGACGCCCTGCCGGTACGCCTCGTCGACCTCGGGATCCTCGGCCCGGACGACTCCGTCGCCCTGGTCGGCCGCGCCCTGTACGACACCGACGAGCGCGACGTCCGCCCGGCGCGGGAGGCGGACGCCCTGCGCGAACTGACGGACCTCTGCGACCACCTGCCGCTGGCCCTGCAGATCGCGGCGGCGATGCTCCGCCGTCGCCGGCACCGGAGCATCGCCTCGCTGGTCGCCGAGATCAAGGAGACCGAGGACCCGACCACCGTCCTCGACAACGGCAGCCGCGGTACGGATCAGTACGGCCGTTCGCTGGTTCTCCGGCCGGTGCTGGAGACCTCGTACCGCCGGCTCCCCCCGGACCAGGCTCGGCTGTTGCGGCTGCTGGCCCTGGCACCGGGTGCGGAGACCGGTACGGAGGCGGTGGGCGCGCTGGCCGACCTGGCCGAGGGGACCGCGCTGTCCCTGCTGGAGGACCTGGCCGCCACCCATCTCGTCACGCCGGTCCGGGAAGGCGAGGGAGCGGCTTCGGAGGTGCGGTGGCGGCTGCACGACCTGGTGCGGGCGTACGGGGTGGGTGTGGTGGCGGGGGACGCGGGGTCGCGGGAGGAGGGGGAGGCGGCGCGGGAGCGGGTGCTGGACTTCTACCGCCGGTGGGCGGACGCGGCGGACGACCGGTTGCGCTGGCTGCCGGGGAGGGCGCAGCCGGAGCGCTTCGGGGACCGGGGCGGGGCGTTGGCCTGGTTCGACGGGGAGCGGGCGGGGCTGGTCGCGGCGGTGGGGTGGGCGCGGGAGGAGCGGTACAGGGACGCGGCGGCGGGGTTGGCCGAGTGTCTGTCGGAGTACCTCGCCTGGCGGCGGTACTTCGACGACTGGATCACCGTGGCCGGTGCGGCACGGGAGGCCGCACACGGTGCCGGAGACCGGCGCCGCGAGGCCATCGCGTCGAACAACCTCGGCATCGCCCTGCGGGAGGCGGGCCGGGTGGCGGAGGCGATCGAGGCCCACACCCACGCCCGCGACCTGAACCAGCACGCCGGCGACCGGCGCCGCGAGGCCATCGCGTGGAACAACCTCGGCCTCGCCCTGCGGCACGCGGGCCGGGTGGCGGAATCGATCGAGGCCCACACCCACGCCCGCGACCTGAACCAGCACGCCGGCGACCGGCGCCGCGAGGCCACCGCGTGGAACAACCTCGGCATCGCGCTCCAGGAGACGGGCCGGGTGGCGGAGGCGATCGAGGCCCACACCCACGCCCGCGACCTGGACCGGGACATCGGCGACCGGCACGGCGAGGCCATGGTGTGGGGCAACCTCGGCATCGCCCTGCGGAAGGCCGGCCGGCTGGAAGAGGCGATCGAGGCCCACGGGAAGGCGTTGCGCATCCACGAGGAGTTCGACGACTGGTACAGGGCCGGCCAGGCCCTCCACAACATGGCCGTGACCCATCAGACCGCCCGGCGCCCGGCCGACGTCCGCGCCTGCCTGCTCCGAGCAGTCGACGCCTTCACCCGCGTCAACGCCCCGACCGAAGCCGCCCAGACCCGCGCCTGGATCGCCGAACTCGACTGAGCCCGTCATCCCTCCCGCACACAGCAAACCCCCGCAGACGCATTGACCTGACTAGACCACTCCACTTACCTTCACAGCGCAAGAGAGACGAACCCCCAGGCCACAGCGCAGTGCGCCCCGAGGAGGTCGTGCCCGTGCGCCCCACCGCCGTCAGCATCCTTGCCCTCGCTCTCGTCACCACAGCCGCCACCGCGTCCCTCACCTCGTGCGGCAGCGGATCCAGCAGCCCCGACACCGTCAAGGTCTCCTTCAAGGAGTCCATGGACAACTCCGTCAAGGTGACGGACAACTACCTCGCGGACATCAAGAAGCAGTTCGAGAAGGAGTACCCGGGGAAGAAGGTCGAACTCGTCCCCGTCAAGGCCTCGGACGCCGACTACTACACCAAGCTGGAGCAGATGCTCCGGTCGCCGAGAACCGCGCCCGACCTCGTCTACGAGGACACCTTCCTCATCAACTCCGACATCACCAGCGGGTATCTGAAGCCCCTCGATGCCTACCTCGCCAAGTGGGGCGACTGGGCGCAGTTCATCGACACCGCGAAGACGGCCGCGAAGGGGGAGGACGGGAAGACGTACGGCGTCCCCGACGGCACCGACACCCGCGGCCTGTGGTTCGACAAGCGCGTGTTCGCGAAGGCCGGGCTGCCGGCCGACTGGCAGCCGAAGAGCTGGGACGACGTGCTCGCCGCCGCCCGGACGATAAGGAACAAGGTCCCCGGCGTCACGCCCCTCAACGTCTACACCGGCAAACCGGCCGGCGAGACCGCCAGCATGCAGGGGTTCGAGATGCTGCTGTACGGCACCGGCGACGGGACCGGCGACCCGCTCTACGACAAGGCGGGCAAGAAGTGGATCGCCGGGAGCCAGGCGTTCAAGGACGCGCTGTCGTTCGTCGGGACCGTGTACAAGGAGAAGCTGGGCCCGGACGTCTCCGACGCGCTCGACCCCAACTACCGGAACACCGTCTGGGGTGAGCTCATGCCCCAGGGCAGACTGGGCATCAACCTCGACGGGTCCTGGCTGCCGCAGTCGTGGGGCAGGGGCAGCGGGCACGAGTGGCCCGACTGGTCCAAGGAACTCGGGCTCGCCTACATGCCCACCCAGCACGGCCAGGCTCCCGGCAAGGTCAGCATGTCCGGGGGCTGGACCTGGGCCGTACCCGCCAAGGCCGGCAATCCCGACCTCGCCTTCGACTTCATCAAGACCATGCAGACCAAGGCGAACGCCGAGAAGTGGTACATCGCCAACTCCGGGATCGCGGTGCGCAAGGACGTCGCGAGCGACCCGTCGTACACGTCCGCCCAGCCCAGCATCGGGTTCTTCACCGATCTGGTCGCCAGTACGCACTACCGGCCCGCCTACTCGGCCTACCCGAAGGTCTCCACCGCCATCCAGGAGGCCATGGAGAGCGTGACCACCGGTGACGCGTCGGTGGACAAGGCGGCGAGCCAGTACGACTCGGCACTCAAGGACGTCACCGACGGCCAGGTGGTCACCCGGTGAGCCACCCGGCGAGTCACCCGGTCAGCCGTTCCCCGCTCACCCGGCGGGTGTTGCGCGTCCTGCCGCTCGCCCCCGCCCTGGTCCTGCTCCTGCTCTTCCTCGGCGGGCCCATCGTCTACTGCGCCTACCTCGCCTTCACCGACCTCCAGCTCACCGGCCAGGCGCACTCCTCCTTCGTCGGCCTCGCCAACTTCCGCAGGGCGTTCCACGACGACGCCTTCCTGAACGCCGTCTGGCTGACCCTGGTCTTCACCGTGCTCTCCGCGCTCGTCGGGCAGAACACCCTGGGGCTGGCGCTCGCCACGCTGATGCGGCGGGCGTCCAAGCCGGTGCGGACGCTCACCGGCGGGATCGTGATCACGGCCTGGGTGCTGCCGGAGGTCGTCGCGGGCTTCCTGCTGTACGCCTTCTTCCGGCGGGAGGGAACCCTGGACGCCCTCCTCGGCCTCCTCCATCTCCCGTCCGAGAACTGGCTGTTCACACTGCCGATCCTCGCCGTGTCGTTCGCCAACGTCTGGCGGGGCACTGCCTTCTCGATGCTCGTCTACTCCGCCGCCCTGGACGAGATACCGAACGAGATCGAGGAGTCGGCGGAGGTCGACGGCGCCGGCGGCTGGCGCCGGATGTGGCACATCACGCTGCCGATGATCCGGCGGTCCATCGGCACCAACCTGATGCTCAACACCCTCCAGACGCTCTCCGTCTTCGGGCTGATCTGGGTGATGACCCGCGGCGGGCCCGGCGACCGGAGCCAGACCCTGCCCCTCTTCATGTACGAACAGGCCTTCCAGAACAGCATGATCGGGTACGGCACCGCGGTCGCCCTGCTGCTGCTCCTCGTCGGCTCGCTCTTCTCCGTCGTCTACATGCGGCTGCTGCGTACGGAGGTGTGAGACAACCGTGCCCCGGAGTCAACGCCGTTCCCGGCGGCTCGCCGCCGACCTCGGGCTCCTCGTCGTGGCCGCCGCCTTCGTGCTGCCGCTCGCCTGGGTGCTGCTCTCCGCCGTCGACCCGCACGCCGATCTCCGGGTGAAGATCCCGGACGGGTTCACCTTCGGGAACCTCGACGCCGTCCTCACCCCCGACATCACCTACACCCCGCTCCTCAACAGCCTGATCCTGTGCGGGGGCGCCACCGTGCTGACCGTCGGCTGTGCCGCCCTCGCCGCCTACCCGCTCTCCCGCTACCGCTCCCGGCTCAACCGGCCGTTCCTGCTCTCCATCCTCTTCGCGACGAGCCTGCCCATCACCGCGATCATGGTGCCGGTGTACGCGCTGTTCGTACAGATCAACCTGATCGACACCGTGCAGGGAACCATCCTGTTCTTCACCGCCTCCCAACTCCCCTTCGCCATCTGGCTGATGAAGAACTTCATGGACGGCGTACCGAAGGAACTGGAGGAGGCCGCCTGGACGGACGGCGCCAACGCCGCCCAGTCGCTGGTGCGGATCGTGCTGCCGCTCATGGGACCCGGTCTCGCCGTCGTCACCGTCTTCGCCTTCGTGATGATGTGGGGCAACTTCTTCGTCCCGTTCATGCTGCTGCTCTCGCCGGACCAGATGCCCGCCTCGGTCAGCATCAACGACTTCTTCGGCAACCGCGGCAGCGTCGCCTACGGTCAGCTCGCCGCCTTCTCCGTCATCTACTCGACGCCGGTGATCCTGCTGTACCTCCTGGTCGCGCGCCGGATGGGAAGCGGTTTCACCCTGGGCGGCGCCGTCAAGGGATGAACAGGTCAGGTGTACGGGCGAAACAGCCCGTTCGCGCAATCCGTGTTCCTGGCCGGACGGACCGTGTCAAGTCCCCTTGGGTGCGCCTAGCTTGTCGGCTGTGCGCCGACCCCCAGCTCTGCCGAACCAGCCAGGTCCTCCCTTCAACGCCCTCACCGCCCGCAGACTCCGGGCCGCTCTCGGCATGGGGCCCGAGCACGTGGCCCAGCATCTGCAGGCCTCCTTCGACCTGTCCTACGCCTCCGTGGATCTCGTGCTCGCCTGGGAGCAGGGGGAAGCGGTTCCGAGCAGGCCCGAACTCATAGCGCTGGCAGGCGTGTTGTGGTGCTCACCGGGCGAGCTGATCGACCGCCCCCGCACCCTGCGCGAGCACCGGATCGCCCGGGGCCTCGCCCCGGAGGAGGTGGCGCTGGCCGTTGACATCGATGTCCTCGCGTATCTCAGGATGGAGGAGCACGAGGACTGGCAGGGCACGGAACGCCAGTCGGCCGTCCTGGCCGACACCTTGCGGCTCTCCATGCCCGACTTCGTCACCATCACGGGCCGGGAGGAGGAACTCGCCGAACTGCTCCGCAGCGCGGTCACCACCCGCTGGCAGACCCAGATCCGCCGGGTGGGCAAGGTGGTACCGCTGGACAAACGGCTGATCGAGCACACCCTGCGGGTCCTGTTCGAGGACTACCAGTGGCAGATGACGGCGACGCCGGCCTGGCGCGGCACGACCGTGGTCGGCGAGGACGCCCACGACAAGGGGCAGGAGTTCCTGGCCCGGATCGTCAAGCACTTCTGGAGCCGCGCGGGGTGGACCGAGTTATGAGAACGCGCCCGGTCCGGACGGGCCCGGTCCGGACGCGCCCGGAAGAAGCGCGGGCCGTGTTCGGTGTGCGGCTCCGCGCATCCGCGGTACGAGACGGGACCCGGCCCTAGAAAACCGACTCCGCCTCGTCCATCCGGTCCTTCGGCACCGTCTTCAGCTCGGTCACCGCCTCCGCGAGCGGCACCATCTCGATGTCCGTCCCCCGCAGCGCCGTCATCCTGCCGAAGTCGCCCCGGTGGGCCGCCTCCACCGCGTGCCAGCCGAACCGGGTCGCGAGGACGCGGTCGTAGGCCGTGGGGGTGCCGCCGCGCTGGACGTGCCCGAGGATGACCGGCTTGGCCTCCTTGCCGAGCCGCCGCTCCAGCTCGTACGCCAGGGCCGTTCCGATGCCCTGGAAGCGCTCGTGGCCGTACTGGTCGATCGCGCCCTTGCCGTAGTCCATCGTGCCCTCGGCGGGATGCGCGCCCTCGGCCACGCAGACCACGGCGAACTTCTTGCCGCGGGAGAACCGCTCCTCGACCATCTTGACGAGGTCGGCGGGGTCGAAGGGCCGCTCGGGGAGGCAGATGCCGTGGGCGCCGGCGGCCATCCCGGACTCCAGGGCGATCCAGCCGGCGTGCCGGCCCATCACCTCGACGACCATCACCCGCTGGTGGGACTCGGCGGTGGTCTTCAGCCGGTCCATCGCCTCCGTGGCGACACCGACCGCGGTGTCGAAGCCGAAGGTGCGGTCGGTGGAGGAGATGTCGTTGTCGATGGTCTTCGGGACGCCGACGACCGGCAGGCCCGCGTCGGACAGCATGCGGGCCGCGGTCAGCGTGCCCTCGCCGCCGATCGGGATCAGCGCGTCGATGCCGAACTCCGCCACCATGTCGGTGGCCCGGTCGCACGCCTCGCGCAGGCGGTCCCGCTCCAGTCGCGACGAGCCCAGGATGGTGCCGCCGAGGGCCAGGATGCCGCCGACGGCGTCCAGGTCGAGGGTGCGGTAGTGGCCGTCGAGCAGGCCCCGGAAGCCGTCCTCGAAACCGATGACCTCGTCGTCGTACTGAGCGACAGCCCGGTGTACCACCGATCGGATGACGGCGTTCAGGCCGGGGCAGTCGCCGCCTGCGGTGAGAACTCCGATGCGCATGGTGGTGTGTCTCCTGCTCGCTGTCGTGACCGGTGAGCCGATCCGATTGTTTCATGCCGTACGGTGCACCGAAATCCTGACGGGCGCCTTATCCGGCACCGGGGGTACTGTCAAGAGGGTCCCGCTCACCCCGGCGGGCGATTTTTATACCCGGCTTTTTGTGGCATGGCGAGGACGGAACGGAGTGCACACGTGACGCGCAGCGTGTACGTGACCGGGATCGACCGCGGCGACGGCCGCCAGGTGGTCGAGCTGGGCGTGATGGAACTGCTGACCCGGCAGGTCGACCGGGTCGGGGTGTTCCGCCCCCTCCTCCATGACGGTCCCGACCGTCTGTTCGAGCTGCTGCGTGCGCGGTACCGCCTCTCCCAGGATCCGGCGACCGTCTACGGCATGGACTACCACGAGGCGTCCGCCCTCCAGGCCGAGCGCGGCGCCGACGAACTGGTCTCCACCCTCGTCGACCGCTTCCACCTGGTCGCCCGCGACTACGACGTGGTCCTCGTCCTCGGCACCGACTTCGCCGACACCCAGTTCCCGGACGAGCTGTCCCTCAACGCCCGGCTCGCCAACGAGTTCGGTGCCTCGGTGATCCCGGTGGTCGGCGGCCGCGACCAGAGCGCGGAGTCGGTGCTGGCCGAGACCCGCAACGCGTTCCGGGCGTACGACGGTCTCGGCTGCGACGTGCTGGCGATGATCGCCAACCGGGTCGCCCGCGAGGACCGGGACGAGATAGCCGGGCGGATCGACGGACGGCTGCCGGTGCCGGTGTACGTGCTGCCGGACGAGCCCGCGCTGTCCGCGCCGACGGTTGCCCAGATCGCACAGGTGCTCGACGCGAAGGTGCTGCTCGGCGACGACTCCGGGCTGGCCCGGGACACGCTGGACTTCGTCTTCGGCGGTGCGACGCTGCCGAACTTCCTGCCCGCCCTGACCCCGGGCTGCCTGGTGGTGACCCCCGGCGACCGCGCCGACCTGGTGGTCGGCTCGCTCGCCGCGCACAGCGCCGGCACCCCGCCGATAGCCGGCGTGCTGCTCACCCTGAACGAGCGGCCCACCGACGAGATCCTCACCCTCGCCGCCCGGCTGGCCCCCGGCACCCCGGTGCTGTCCGTGCCCGGCAACAGCTTCCCGACCGCCGCCCAGCTGTTCTCCCTGGAGGGCAGGCTGAACGCGGCCACCCCGCGCAAGGCGGAGACCGCACTCGGCCTGTTCGAGCGGTACGTCGACACCACCGGCCTCAAGAAGCGGGTCTCGGCGCCGAGCAGCGACCGGCTCACCCCGATGATGTTCGAGCACAAGCTCCTCGACCAGGCGCGTTCCGACAAGCGCCGGGTCGTGCTCCCGGAGGGGACCGAGGCGCGGGTGCTGCACGCGGCGGAGGTGCTGCTGCGCCGGGGGGTATGTGACATCTCGCTGCTCGGGCCGGTCGACCAGATCCGCAAGAAGGCCGCCGATCTCGGCATCGACCTCGGCGACGCCCAGTTGATCGACCCGGTCACCTCCGCCTGGCGCGACGCCTTCGCCGAGCAGTACGCCCTGCTGCGCGCCCACAAGGGGATGACGGTGGAGCTGGCGTACGACGTGGTCGCCGACGTCAACTACTTCGGCACCCTGATGGTGCAGAAGGGGCTGGCGGACGGGATGGTGTCGGGTTCGGTGCACTCGACGGCGGCGACCATCCGGCCCGCCTTCGAGATCATCAGGACCAGGCCGGGGTCGTCGATCGTCTCGTCCGTCTTCTTCATGTGCCTCGCCGACCAGGTGCTGGTCTACGGCGACTGCGCGGTGAACCCGGACCCGGACGCCGAGCAGCTCGCCGACATCGCGGTCCAGTCGGCGGCCACGGCCGCCCAGTTCGGTGTGGAGCCGCGGATCGCGATGCTGTCGTACTCCACGGGTACGTCGGGTTCGGGGGCGGACGTGGACAAGGTGCGGGAGGCGACCGAGCTGGCGCGCTCGCGGCGGCCGGACCTGAAGATCGAGGGGCCGATCCAGTACGACGCGGCCGTGGAGCCGTCGGTGGCGGCCACCAAGCTGCCGGGCTCCGAGGTCGCCGGACAGGCCAGTGTGCTGATCTTCCCGGACCTCAACACCGGCAACAACACCTACAAGGCCGTGCAGCGGTCGGCCGGCGCGATCGCGGTCGGGCCGGTGCTGCAGGGGCTGCGCAAGCCCGTCAACGACCTGTCCCGGGGCGCCCTCGTCCAGGACATCGTCAACACCGTCGCGATCACGGCGATCCAGGCCCAGAACCCGAGCGAAAGGGCGACCGCCCAGTGAGTCCCAGTCGCGTCCTCGTCCTCAACTCCGGCTCCTCGTCGGTGAAGTACCAGCTGCTGGACATGCGGGACGGCAGCCGGCCGGCGACGGGCCTCGTCGAGCGGATCGGCGAGCGGACCTCACGGCTGAGGCACACCGGCCCGGCCGCCGACCCCCGTGAGCAGTACGGGCCGATCGCCGATCACGAGGCCGCTCTGAAGGCCGTCGCGGAGGAGCTGACCGCGGACGGCCTCGGGCTCGACTCGCCGGAGCTGGCCGCGATCGGGCACCGGGTGGTGCACGGCGGGATGTCCTTCACCGAGCCGACCGTGATCGACGACGCGGTGCTCGCCGAGATCGAGCGGCTGATCCCGCTCGCCCCGCTGCACAACCCGGCCAACCTGACCGGGATCCGCACCGCGCGGGCGCTGCGC
This sequence comes from Streptomyces fuscichromogenes, assembly GCF_014645815.1. Classification (GTDB taxonomy): domain Bacteria; phylum Actinomycetota; class Actinomycetes; order Streptomycetales; family Streptomycetaceae; genus Streptomyces; species Streptomyces fuscichromogenes. The sequence goes on from NZ_BMML01000031.1 coordinate 23,701, forward strand.
CCGGACCTGCCGCAGGTCGCCGTCTTCGACACGGCGTTCCACACCACCATGCCGGAGTCCGCGGCGCGTTACGCGATCGACCCGGCGATCGCCGACCGGTACCGGATCCGCCGCTACGGCTTCCACGGCACCTCGCACGCGTACGTGTCCCGGGCGGCCGCGAGGCTGCTGGGAAGGACACCGCAAGAGGTGAACGTCATCGTGCTGCATCTCGGCAACGGGGCGTCCGCGTCGGCCGTCCGGGGCGGGCGCTGCGTGGACACCTCGATGGGCCTGACGCCTCTGGAGGGGCTGGTGATGGGAACCCGTTCCGGCGATCTGGACCCGGCCGTCATTTTCCATTTGGCGCGAGTTGGCGGAATGTCCATGGACGAGATCGACACTCTTCTCAACAAGAGGAGTGGTTTGTTCGGTCTGTGCGGTGACAACGACATGCGGGAGATCCGGCGCCGGATCGACGAGGGCGACGAAGCGGCACGCCTCGCCTTCGACGTCTACGTTCACCGCCTGAAGAAGTACATCGGCGCGTACTGCGCCGTCCTCGGCCGGGTCGACGCGGTGGCCTTCACCGCGGGCGTCGGCGAGAACGCGGCCCCGGTGCGGGCGGCGGCCATGGCGGGCCTGGAGGGGCTGGGGCTCGCGGTCGACCCGGAGCTGAACGCCGTACGGGCGGACGAGGCGCGGCTGATATCCCCGGCCGGCGCGCGCGTGGCCGTCGCGGTGGTGCCGACGGACGAGGAACTGGAGATCGCGACCCAGACGTACGCGCTCGTCGGCACCGGATCGGCACCCGTCGGAAATAACAGCTGAGCACATTAGCGCCCATTTGTATCTTCCACCAGACGGAATATTCCGTAGCGAAACAAACCGATAGGATCGCCCCATGCGCCGTTCGAAAATCGTCTGTACTCTCGGCCCCGCGGTCGACACCCACGACATGCTCGTCGCCATGATCGAGGCCGGCATGAACGTGGCCCGGTTCAACTTCAGCCACGGCTCGCACGCCGAGCACCAGGGGCGGTACGACCGCGTCCGGGCCGCCGCCAAGGAGACCGGCCGCGCCATCGGTGTGCTCGCCGACCTCCAGGGCCCGAAGATCCGTCTGGAGACCTTCGCCGAGGGACCGGTGGAGCTGGAGCGCGGTGACGAGTTCGTCATCACGACCGAGGACGTCCCGGGCGACAAGACCATCTGCGGTACGACCTACAAGGGCCTGCCGGGCGACGTCTCGCGCGGCGACCAGATCCTCATCAACGACGGCAACGTCGAGCTGAAGGTCCTGGACGTCGAGGGCGCGCGGGTCAGGACGATCGTCATCGAGGGCGGTGTCGTCTCCGACCACAAGGGCATCAACCTGCCCGGCGCGGCCGTCAACGTGCCCGCGCTGAGCGAGAAGGACATCGAGGACCTGCGGTTCGCGCTGCGCATGGGCTGCGACCTGGTCGCCCTGTCCTTCGTCCGGGACGCCAAGGACGTCAACGACGTCCACCGGATCATGGACGAGGAGGGCCGCCGGGTCCCCGTCATCGCCAAGGTGGAGAAGCCGCAGGCGGTGGAGAACATGGAGGACGTCGTGATGGCGTTCGACGGTGTGATGGTCGCCCGTGGTGACCTCGCCGTCGAGTACCCGCTCGAAAAGGTCCCCATGGTGCAGAAGCGCCTGATCGAGCTGTGCCGGCGCAACGCCAAGCCGGTGATCGTGGCGACCCAGATGATGGAGTCGATGATCACCAACTCCCGGCCGACCCGCGCCGAGGCCTCCGACGTGGCCAACGCGATCCTGGACGGCGCCGACGCGGTCATGCTCTCCGCCGAGTCCAGCGTGGGCGCGTACCCGGTGGAGACCGTCAAGACGATGTCGAAGATCGTCTCGGCGGCCGAGCAGGAGCTGCTCAGCAAGGGCCTGCAGCCGCTGGTCCCGGGCAAGAAGCCGCGCACGCAGGGCGGTTCGGTCGCGCGTGCCGCGTGCGAGATCGCCGACTTCCTCGGCGGCCGCGGCCTGGTGGCCTTCACCCAGTCCGGCGACACCGCCCGCCGGCTGTCCCGCTACCGCGCGCAGCAGCCGATCATCGCCTTCACCACCGACGAGAACACCCGCAACCAGCTCACCCTCAGCTGGGGCGTGGAGTCGCACGTGGTGCCGTTCGTGAACACCACGGACGAGATGGTCGACATGGTCGACCAGGAGCTCGCCAAGATCAACCGCTTCAACCCGGGCGACACCGTCATCATCACGGCCGGTTCGCCCCCCGGTGTCTCCGGCACCACCAACATGCTCCGCGTCCACCACATCGGCGGCATCAACAAGTGACGCTGCCGTAGGAGGACAGGACTGTGCCCCGCCGGGTTCGCACTCGGCGGGGCACAGTCTTCTCGCGGCTCCCGGACGGGTCTGTGGTGGCGGTCAGCCGGTTCCGTCGGTGGTGTAGAGGTGCATCCCGGGCACGTGCAGGGTGCCGCCGAACTGGGCCGCCTGGACGACCTTCACGTTGGTGAAGTAGATCAGCGGGATGTTCAGCGGCGGCGGGTTGTCCACGTCGAACGTGATCGGGATCAGGCCGAACAGGTTGCCGGAGATGGACTCCGTGTACATCGTCGTGGTGCCGCCGCGGATCGTGGACGTCGAACCGGACGCGGCCTGCACGTGGTAGGTCTTGCCGATGGTCTTGTCCTTGACCGTCTGGTGCAGGTCACCGATGTCGGTGCCACCGGAGATGACGTACTTCAGCACCTTCTTGGTCTTGCCGTCGGCCGTCTTCACCGTGACGATGCCCTGGTAGTCGGCGCTCTTCAGCGTCAGCGAGCTGGCGCTCAGGTACCAGGGGTCGTCCGCGACCGCGACCTTGTTGTCGACACCGCTCACATCGTCGGTGGCGGCCTCGCAGTCGTCGGCCGACGTGCTGGAGCTCGCGGAGGTGCTCGGCGACGCACTGGACGTGGCATCCGCGGCCGCCTTGGTGGCGTCGGCCGCCGCCTCGGTCGCCGTGTCGGTGGTGTCCTTCACGGTGTCCGTGACCTTCTTGACGGTCTTGGACACGGTGTCGGAGCCGCTGTCGTCGCTGGACGACGAGGACGAGTCCGACTTCTCCGAGGACGCCGAGGAGGAGTCCGCGGTCGCGGACGCCGACGGCGAGGGAGTCGCGCTCGCGGTGGAGTCCGACGAGGACGAACTCGTCGTGCTGCCGCCGCTGAGGATGCTGGTGATCGCGTCCCCGATGGAGTCCAGCAGACCGCCGCTGCCGCTGCTCGCGGAGGCCGACGGCGACGGGGTGGCCGTGCTGCCGGAGTCCGACGAACCGGACCCGGACGAGTCCGAGGAACCCGAATCGTCCGAGGACGAGGACGACTTGGACGCGGACGGCTTCGGCGTGGCCGTGTCGTCGGAACCCGAGTCCGACGAGGACGAACTGCCGGACGACGTCGAGTCCTTCGCGTCGGACGAGGCCGTGGCCGACGGCGTGGCCGAGTCCTTGGCATCGTCGCTCGCCGAGGCGGAGGGCGAGGCCGAGTCCAGGGCCGCGACACAGTCCTTGTAGTCCTCGGCGAGGCTCTTCGACGACGAGGACGACGTGTTGTTGGTGTCGGCGATCGCCAGCGACGACGTGAACCCGAAGCCCATGAGCACGGCCGTCGGCATCGCCACGGACGCTATGGCCTTGCCCGCGGGCATGTGGAACCTGGTGAACAGCGGCTTCTTGGGTGCCGCGTGGCGCGGCCCGGTTCTCACACGGGACTCGTCCACATCAGTCCCGTGGGTCACCTCGTCAGCCGGCACTGTGCCTCCCGTTCGCCCCGTTCACCGGGCTCGTTCCTGACAGGTCGTTCGACTCGTCCACGCCCTCACCCTCCGGGCCCGTGAAGTACGCGGCCTCTTCCGGCGCGTCGTCCCCGGCCGGCGGGATCTCGCCCTCCGGCTGCGGCTTCGGGGGCGCGCCCGGGGACCAGGCCACGGCCATCGCACCGCCGATGAGGGCGAGCAGGAAGCCCATGACGAAGCCACCGAAGTTGGACACGGGGAGGGACACCAGCGCCAGCAGGATCGCGGCGATTCCCGCGAACGTGCGGATGTGCTTCTGGTACCAGAGGCTGATGCCCAGGACGACGAGCAGCACGCCGATGATCAGGGATCCGGCCCCCGCGGTGGTGGCCATGGCCACCGTGAGGTTGCCGATCTGGAGATGCGCGTACGGGAAGTACATGATCGGGAAACCGGCGAGCAGGATGTACAGACCGGCCCAGAACGGCCGGGTGCCCCGCCAGGAGCGGAACTGCAGCCTCCGGCGGGTGAACTGGCCGGTTGCGGCAGGAGTCTCGGCGCTCATGGAAAACAGCTCCCTGGTGCGGCGTTGCTGTGGTGGTGATGCTGTGTGGCGCGGTGGTGGTTCCTTTTACCGCGGTTGAAGACCGTGGGACGGTGGAGGGCGGGGGTGCCTTCGGCTCCCCCGCCCGTCACAGAGTGCTCAGTAGCACTCCGCTCCCGACGTCGAGATCGACATGTGCAGACCGCTGAGCTTGAAGGTTCCGGCGGTGGTGGCCCACGCCGTCTGCTTCACGCCGGACAGCGAGGCGTGGTCCGCCTCCTGCGCGAACCCGTACGGGTTCGTCTGCTGCTTGTTGACCTCGTCGGACTTGACGCCCGGACCCTTGGTCGAGCTGCTGGCCGCGACACCAATGTTGATGTTGGTGAACGTCGCGTCGGCGCTCAGGTCGTCGAGGTCGATGTACAGCTTGCTGGCCTCGACCGGCTTGCTGCTGTCGGTGCCCGCGTGCAGGATCAGGCTGACGTTCCCGAAGATCGGAACGTTCGGGGTGACCACGGACTGGCACAGGTTGGTGATGGTCGCGGTGTTGAACGCCGAGACCGCCACCGGGTGGATGGTGCTCTTACCCGCGAGGGTGTAACCCGAGTCCACGGCACCGTACTGAACGAAGCCGTCGCCCTCGAGCTGGTCGGCCGTGACCTTGAACTGCTGGCCCGACACGCTGAACGACGCGGCGAGAGCACCCTGCGCGAGGGCGACACCTATACACGCCGTGGCGGCAACGCTGGGCACCATGACCACAGCGAAGCGCTTCCATCTGGTCCCGCCACGCACCTGGGACTCCATATTTCCTCCTTCTCGGACGTACATCTCCTGGCCCGGTATCGCCCCCAACGGCGGCTCGGCCGGGCAGGGATGGGAGAAGTGCTACGTCCTCGGAAGGGGAGCGCCCGCACTCGGAGGCACGAACCGCACCTCGATCACCGGCGATCACCCCCGAGCGACAACCACTGGTCGCGCCTGACACGCATCACGCACAACCTTGCTGGACAGGCTTCGCCGCAAGAGCGAAGACCCCCCTGCCCAAGAGCCGGCGTCACTGCCGCCGACTCTGCTCGGTGGGGACCCACCTGAACCCTTGGCCCGACTGGTTGTCGGGGTACGGGAATGGACCGAGCGTCGCCGATCGTGGTGCATTCTCGCCGCCCGCACAAGGGGCTTCGTTACTGGGTAGTAACGGGCGGATAACCGCGGGACGACCCACCGGTCTCGGAGCGCGACTCTGGGTGGCATCCAGGGGATGGGCAAAGCAGTTGATCCGTGGACAGAATCAGACAGATCAGCTGGCCTGATTTACTCCAAGTAACAGCGGCCGCGATTACCAAGATTTGGTAAAGAGCGGCCGCTGTGGTCCCGCGTCGGCAAATCTTTCACTCGGGCATCACATGACGTGACGTTTAGCGACTGGTCAGAACCGTGTTCAGACCGTGATTCAGAACAGCGCCCGCGCCAGCGCCCGGCGCGCGCCCACCACCCGGGGGTCGTCGGTGCCCACGACCTCGAAGAGCTCAAGAAGCCGCCGCCGTACGGCATCCCGGTCGTCCCCGGCGGTCCGCTGCACGGTCTCGATCAGCCGCCCGAAGGCGTCCTCGACATGCCCGCCCACGAGATCCAGGTCGGCGGCCGCGATCTGCGCCTCGGCATCGGCCGGCTTCTCGGCCGCGTCCTTGCGCACCGCCTGCGGGTCCATCCCCTGCACCCGCTGGAGCAACTCGGCCTGCGCGAGCCCCAGCTTGGCCTCGCTGTTGGCCGGGTCGTCGCTCAGCACGTTCCGGTACGCCTGGACCGCACCGGCGAAGTCGCCCGCGTCCAGCGCCACGACGGCGGCTTCGAGGAGCGCGTCGTGCGGCCCCTCCGGCAGCGCGGGCTCCGGCTGGGCACCCGGGTCCGCGTCGGGGTCGACGACGAGGCCGGTCAGCCCGAACCGCTGCTCGGCGACCTGCACCAGCTGATCCAGCGTCTCCCTGATCTGCGCCTCACCGGCCGCGCCCTGGAAGAGCGGCAGCGCCTGCCCGGCGACGACGGCGAACACCGCCGGGATCCCCTGGACCCCGAACTGCTGCATCAGCATCTGGTTGGCGTCGACGTCGATCTTCGCCAGCAGGAAGCGGCCGTCGTACTCGACCGCGAGGCGCTCCAGGACCGGGCTCAGCTGCTTGCAGGGCTGACACCACTCGGCCCAGAAGTCGATGACGACAGGGACTTCGGCGGATCGCTGGAGGACATCGCGTTCGAAGCCGGCTTCGTCGACGTCGATGACGAGGTCGGCCGGGGAGACGGCGCCGGCCCCACCGTGCCGGGCCGCTTCGGCGCGGGCCTGCTCGGCTTTGGTCTTGGCCTCCTGGGCCGCCTTGACCGCGGCGAGGTCGACGACGCCGCTCATGGACATGTTCCGTGGCTGCATGCGTCTATCCTCCCCCGTTCCCGCGCGTGTGTGAAAAGCGTTGTGAAAGCCGGGCCGAACGTCTGTTTCTCAGCGGCGCCGGGTCCCCACCCCACGCCATGGTCGTCGCCCGTGCGGTCACCCACGAGCTTTCGCTACGCCTCGTAGCGTAATACCATCCGGGACCCTCGCGACACCCCGTTCCGGTGATCTCCCTCACGGCATCACATGAACCGCCGGTTATGGTCGTGGGATGCAGAGCCGCACCCCCGCCAGCCGTACCGGCCGCCCGCGCAACGCCGCCGCGGACACGGCGATCCTGGCGGCGACGCGGCAGGCACTGGTCGAACTGGGCTGGTCCAAGCTCACCCTGGGAGACGTGGCCACCCGGGCCGGGGTCGCGAAGACGACGCTCTACCGCCGCTGGGCGGGCAAGAACGAGCTCGTCGTCGACGCGGTGGCGGAACTCTTCGACGAACTGGAGCTCCCCGACCGCGGCAGCCTGGCGAACGACATCGAGGGCGTGGTGCTCCAGTTCGCGGCGATCCTGGACCGCCCGGAGGCCCGCAGCGGCCTGATGGCGGCGGTCGCCGAGTCGACCCGGGACGACGCGCTGCGGGAACGTATCCGCGCCTCCATCGTGGACCGCCAGAAGCGGCTGGTCCTGGAGGGCCGGGCCCGCGCCCAGTGCCGGGGCGAACTCCCCTCCGAGCCGGACCCGGAGGAGGCCGCCCGTACGGTGGACCTGATCTTCGACATGGTGGCGGGCGCGGTGGTCCACCGCACCCTGATGAGCGGCAAGCCGGCCGACGCGGAGTGGGTGCGGGACTTCACCCGCGTCCTGCTGCTGGGCCTGGCGGGCGGGACGCAGGACACCCCGTAGGCGTCCCGCGCCCCGCCCGCCGGTCCGGCGGCGGTCAGCCGCCGAGCCGTGCCACCTGGGCGGCCACCACGGCATCGGGGATCGCCCCGTCCTCGGGGTGCAGCATGTTCACCCCGTAGAACCCGGCGACGACGTCTCCCGACCGGACCACCCGGTAGTTCATGGTGAGCCGCTGCCCGCCCACGTCGGCGGTCACCCGGAAGGCGGCCTCCCCGGATCCGGGCGACTTGACGCGCCGGACCGAGTGGTAGGTGAGTCCCACGGTCGTGAAAGAGCCCCGGCACCTGTCCACGGCGGTGTCGACCGCGGCCAGCGCCCGGGCGGCACGGCCGTCGCCGTACGAGGACAGCCAGATGTTCCCGACGGTCGCGTCCTTCGGGTCGACCGGCTCGACCGTGCGGAACACCTCCGCGGCCGGCTGCACCGGCAGGTGACCGCCGATCAGTGCGCCGATGGGCGCGCACTCCTTGCGGTTCACGGCATACCCGCCCTCGGGCGGGATGTCCCGGGCGGCCGTCCTGGTCACCCGGTAACCCGCGACCGTGCCCACCAGGGCGGCCTTGTCGAGGGCGCCCTTGCCGAGGGCCGCCCCACCGGGCGCGGTGCGCGCCGACCCGTTCGCCGGCTCCGTTCCTGCCCTGTCCCGGTCCGCGTCCGCACCGCAGGCGGCCGTGGCGACGAGGACGGCCCCGACGAGTACCGCCGTGATCCCCGCGGTGGTTCTCATGCCCCGTCGCCCCAGAAGTGGACTGCGCCGTCCTGCTGTTCCACGACGTGCCCGCGCAGGACGCGGTCGCGGTCGCGTGCCCACTCCAGGTAGGCGCGTTCGGCAGGGCCGGCTCCGGTGATCTCGATGCCACTCCGGTCGGCCAGCATGATCATCACCGGGAGCAGTCCGTCCAGCAGGGTCATGAACTCGTGGTGACCGGTGGAACCGCGCCTCTTCAGGGCGGCTCCGACGAACACGGCGTACTGGCCGGTGTCCACCGTCACCCAGTCACCGGAGACGTCGTCGAGCCCGGTCGGCACCTTCAGGACCAGGGAGCCCAGGGCGTTGACACCGCCCATGAAGAGCTGGCCGACCGCCAGGGCCGGTTCCCAGACGTCCTCGTCGGTGTCGCTCAGGGTGAAGATGTAACTCAATTCGGCCACCAGAATCGGATGTCGAGGTCGGGGTGGATCCGGCGGAGCTCAGCGATGCGCTTCTCCACCAGGGCCTTCATTCCGGGGTTGATCGTGTTGATCGCGGGATCCTCGAAGCGGATGCCGATGGGGGCGCCTTCGTAGCCGCGCAGGAAGGGGCGGGCCCGTAGGTAGGAGTCGACCTTCTTGCCGACGTGCTTGTTCACCCACTTCTGCATCTGCTCCTGGGTGAGTGTGACCCGCGTGGCCGTCTTGTTCTCCCACAGCACACCGTCCTTGACCAGGTCGATGTCACCGATGGTGTCACTCAGATCGGTCGGGTTGTCGATCTGGACCTCGGAGTCTCCCTCCTTCAGGTGGTACTTGCCGTCGGATCCGAGCTTCGGCCGGCCCTTGTCCGGGAACGTGACGTTCTTGCAGCTCTCGGCCCCGGAATGACTGCACGGCGTGCTGGACTTGCCGATCGAGCCCTTGTCGGGCTCCTTCTTCGCCGCCTCGATGGCCTTGCGGAGCTGGTCCAGCGTGCGCTTGCCCCACTCCGCCTCCTCGAAGAACTTGCCGATCTTCGCGCCGATCAGGGCGATCGCCCTCGTCACCGCCGGGAGCTTGCCCACCAGCGCGACCAGGCTGGCCGCGTTGACCACGGTCCACAGACAGCTCTCCACGTCGCCCTGCCCGAAGCAGCGCTTGGCGTCGTTGACACCGATGACCTCCAGGAGGACGTCGGCGCCGTTCTTCTTGATCCAGTCGATGACGGACGCGGCGACCGCGGCACTGGCCGCGTCCCAGTCGTCCACGCACGCCTGTCCGCAGGTCTTCAGCAGCAGGGCACGGTCGTCGGCGGTCAGCCGGGCGTCGGCGCCGGAGACACCCGTGTCACCGCTCTCCATGGCATTGCGGCGCTCCTCGGCCAGGCGTCGGCGTTCCGCCTCCTCCGCGCGATCCGCCGCCTTCTGGGCGTCGCCTGCCGCCTTGTCGGCGTTGTCGGCGGCGTCCTGCGCACCGGCGGCGTCACTCGCCGCGCTGCGCGCCGAGAAGTCCGCCGCGTCCGCCTGGTCCGTGGCGTCCTTGGCGGCCTGCCGGGCCCCGGCGGCGCTCTTCTCCGCCTGCGTCGCCTCGTTGTCGGCGGCCGCTGCCTCCGCCTCGGCGCTGTTCGCCGACAGGGTGGCGTTCACCGCGCTGCCGCCGGCCGCGACCGCGTAGCCGTCGGCGTCGCCCGCGAGCTTCGTCGCCGCGTCGGCGGCCGTCCGCGCCTCCTTGGCCGAGGCCTGCGCGTTCTTGTAGGCGGTCGCCGCACGCGAGGCGTCCTTCGCCGCCTGCGCCGACGCGGTGGCCGCGGCCTTGTCGTCCTTGCTCGCCTTGTCCGCGAGAGCCTGTGCGTCCTTGGCCATGCGCTGGGCCTCGGCGGACTTGGCCTCGGCCGCCTTGGCCTGCTGCTCGGCGAGGGACAGGGCCTGCTGTCCGGTGAGGACCGCGAACGCGGCGGCGGAGTCGGTCTCCTGATATGCCGTGCCCATGGAGATCGCCGTCGTCGCCGGCGCCCGTGCCCTGTCGGCCGAGTCGCGCGCGGCGAGCGCGGCCTGCGTGGTCGCGTACGCCTCGCCGACGGTCTCCGCCGCCGACTTGGCCGTCTTGAGGGCCTCGTCGTGCGCGGCGACGGCGTTGTCGTGGGCGACCTTCGCCTGCTCCTTGGCCTTCGCCGCCTCCTCTCCGGCCTTCCGCGCGTTGTCGGCGGCCTCCCCGGCGGCCTCGATCGCGTCGGCCGCGGCGGCGTGCGCGGTCTGCGCGGCGCTGAACGCGCCCCAGTAGGAGTCCCAGGCCTCGTCCGAGGCCTGGCGGGACTTCGCCGCGCTCGCCTTGGCCTTGGTAGCGGCGGCACGGGCGTTCACGGCCGCCGTCGTGGCGTCGGCGGCGGCGCTGCGGGCACCGGCGGCGTCGGCGGCGGCCCGGTCGGCGGCCGAACGCGCCTCGGTGGCGGCCTTCTTGGCGTCGGCGGCGGCATCGGTGCCCACGGCAGCCGCGGCGGCCGATTCCAGGGCGGCGGCACGGGACTCGTAGGCCTTCTCGGTCCGTTCCGCCTCGTACGCCTTGTCTCGGGCGAACTCCGCGTCGGACTCGGCCTGTTCGGCGGCGGCCCGCTTCGCGGAGGCGGTGTCCGCCGCGCTGTCGGCGTCACCGCGGGCACCGGTCGCCGAGTTCTTCAGCCCCTGGGCCCGCAGTTCCGAGGCTTCCGCCTTGCCGCGCTCCGAGGCGGCCGTGGCACGGTAGGCGGCGGCGTTGGCCCGCTCGCGTTCCGCCGTGGCCGCCTTGGCAGCCGCGTTCTCGGCCTGCTGACGGGCGATCTCCTTCTGCTCGGCGGCGGTCTTCTGCGCGTTCTTGGCCGTGGTCGCGTTCTGGGCGGCCTTGGCGGCATAGGCCTCGGCGGAGTCCGCGGCGCTCCTGGCCTGGCGTGCGGCCTCCTCGGCGGCCACCCGGCGGAACTCGGTGTTCACCGCGTGCGCCTTGGTCTGCGCGAGTCCGAGCAGGGTGGCCGTGTCCTTGGCGGTGGCCCTGGCCGCGTTGGACGCCGCCTGGGCCGCCTGCGAGGCCGCCTCGGCCGCGGCGGACGACGCCTTGGCCACCTGCACGGACTGCTGCGCGTACACCAGACCGCGCCCGCGCGGCTCCTGACGGGAGTCGGCGATCCTGTACGCGTCGCCCTGCGCGGTGTCGGCACGCCCGGCGGCGGCCTTCGCCGCGGCGGCCAGCTTGACCGCCTTGTCGGCGGCCGCGGCGGCGTTGGCACGCGCCTTCGTCAGATCCTTGCCGGCCTTGTCGAAGACGCTCTTGGCGGGGCGCAGGATGTCGTCGGCCGGCCGGCCCGCCCAGTACTTCTGCCACAGCAGGATCTGCTCGGCGAGCCAGGCCTGTCCGACGGAGTCGATCATCGCGTCGGTGGCGTCCCGCACGGCCTTCGAGGCGTCCGACTCCGCCGTGATGATCGTGGCCCGCTGCCCGGCCTGGGCCGCGTACTCCTGCTCCCACTCGGCGCCGGCGGTCAGAACGACCTGGTTCATGACCCTGCGCGCGTCGACCGGGTTGAGGCTGTCGCAGGCTCCGAACGCGCCCTTGAGGGCCTCGACCTCCACCCGGAACTCGGCGGTGTCCGCCGCGGGCGCCTGGTCGGGATAGCCGCCGTGCCGCAGGTAGTAGGCGAGGTCGGAGGCCGTCGTGCCGCGGTAGGCCGGCCGGCCGGCGTCCCTGAGGGTGTCCGCGGCGGCCTGGTCGTTCCAGGTGTCCTTGCCCTTGTTCGCGTTGTAGACCGCGGTGGCCTGGTCGATGGCGGCCTTGCTCGGCACGGCGTGGCCGTCCTGCCCGAAACTCTTGAGCAGGTCCAGGCCCGCGCCGACCGTGAAGTCGGTGACCGCTTTGTCGAACTCCGGCGCGATCAGCGTGATCTCGTCGCTGTCGGAGGTCTGGGCGTAGACCTTGTTGGCCGCTTCGAGATCCGACTTGCGCTTGCGGGAACGGTCCAGATAGGTGGAGACGGAATCCCGGTCGGTGTCCATCGCGGTGCCCATCTGGGCGTAGCCGTCGGCCGGGGTGCCGATGACCGCGTGGAGTTGGCCGTCGCCGGCCGTCAGGCCCTCGATCGCCTTTGCCTTCATCGTCGGACCACCGGCGTGCAGGGCGAATCCGGCGGTGCAGCGGTCGAGTCGGGCCTGTTCGCCGATGCTGTTGCGGTAGAAGCCGGTGTCCGGCTCGTCGGCGGCGCGCGGGGCGCCGAACGCGGGAGCAACGGATATCAGGCCGGCGACCACGGAGGTCGAGACGGTGAGGACGGTGGCCGCGGTGAGGCGTTGCCGAAACCGTCGTCTGTGACGCGGTGCTCTTTCGGACCGCGCTGATGTGCGCACTGCTTCCCCCTCGGAAGTGGCGGGTGCCGACGGCACGCCGAGGGGAGGAAGCAGGGCACGTCACGGCCACAGCCGGCGTCACGGATGCGTGGCGCTCCCCCAGGCGCGCCGAGATGAGGGCGTCACGGCCTGGCGGACTGGTCAGATCCGGCCGGGCGCCCAGGTCACCATAGACATGGGCTTGACCTACATATCAAGAGCCCTTTGCCTGGCCCGCTCACCTACGGTCACCACGGCGCCGACGGCCCGGCGGGGAAGATCGGCGACACAACCTGTGCAAGCCTTGCGCGGCGCGCCTTCGCCGTCTCCCCGCGGCCGGCACAGAACGTCATCGTGAGGTGTACATCACATATCGACGCGCCCTCCGTCAGAACCCCGGCGGCTCCGTGTACACCCCCCACTCGTCCCGGAGCACCCCGCAGATCTCACCGAGGGTCGCTTCGGCGCGTACCGCGTCGAGCATCGGGGCGATCATGTTGGCGCCGGACCGCGCCGCCCCCAGCATCGCGTCCAGCGCGGCACGCACCGCGCTCTCGTCCCGCGCGGCCTTCCGCTCACCGAGCGTCCGCACCTGCTCGCGCTCCACCTCGTGCGAGACCCGCAGGATCTCCAGGTCCCCGGTGACGGACCCGGTGTGCACGTTGACGCCGACGACCCGCTTGTCGCCCTTCTCCAGCGCCCGCTGGTACTGGAAGGCGGACTCGGCGATCTCGCCGGTGAACCAGCCGTCCTCGATGCCCCGCAGGATCCCGGACGTGACCGGCCCGATCGGGTGCCGCCCGTCCGGACGGGCGCGCAGCCCCCGCTCCTTGATCTGGTCGAAGATCTTCTCGGCGTCGGCCTCGATCCGGTCGGTGAGCTGCTCGACGTACCAGGAACCGCCCAGCGGATCCGCCACGTTGGCGACCCCGGTCTCCTCCATGAGCACCTGCTGGGTGCGCAGCGCGATCTCTGCGGCCTGCTCGCTCGGCAGCGCGAGGGTCTCGTCCAGGGCGTTGGTGTGCAGCGAGTTGGTCCCGCCGAGCACCGCCGCCAGCGCCTCCACGGCCGTCCGCACCACGTTGTTGTAGGGCTGCTGGGCGGTCAGGGAGACCCCGGCGGTCTGGGTGTGGAAGCGCAGCCACTGCGACTTGTCCGACCGGGAGCCGTAGACGTCCCGCATCCAGCGCGCCCAGATCCGGCGCGCCGCGCGGAACTTGGCGATCTCCTCGAAGAAGTCGACGTGCGCGTCGAAGAAGAAGGAGAGTCCGGGCGCGAACACGTCCACGTCGAGGCCGCGGCTCAACCCCAGCTCCACGTAACCGAAGCCGTCCGCGAGCGTGTAGGCCAGCTCCTGCGCGGCCGTCGCACCCGCCTCGCGGATGTGGTAGCCCGACACGGACAGCGGCTTGTACGCGGGGATGCCGGCCGCGCAGTACTCCATCAGGTCGCCGATCAGCCGCAGATGGGGTTCGGGCTGGAACAGCCACTCCTTCTGGGCGATGTACTCCTTGAAGATGTCGGTCTGCAGCGTGCCGTTGAGGACCGACGGGTCGACGCCCTGCCGTTCGGCGGCGACCAGGTACATGCAGAAGACGGGCACGGCGGGCCCGCTGATCGTCATGGACGTCGTGACGTCGCCCAGCGGGATGTCCTTGAACAGGACCTCCATGTCGGCGGCGGAGTCGACGGCCACCCCGCAGTGCCCGACCTCGCCGAGCGAGCGCGGGTCGTCGGAGTCGCGCCCCATGAGGGTCGGCATGTCGAACGCGACGGACAGACCGCCGCCGCCGTGGCCGAGGATCATCTTGTAGCGCTCGTTGGTCTGCCCGGCGTTGCCGAACCCGGCGAACTGCCGGATGGTCCAGGTCCGCCCGCGGTAGCCGGTCGGATACAGCCCGCGCGTGAAGGGGTACTCCCCCGGCCAGCCGATCCGCTCGAATCCCTCGTACGTGTCACCCGGCCTGGGTCCGTACACCGGCTCGACGGGGTCACCGGAGAGCGTGGTGAAGTCGGCGTCCCGCTTGCGGGCCGCGTCGTAGCGGGCCTGCCAGCGTCGGCGGCCCTCCTCGATGGCGTCAGCGTCCATACCATCGAATTTACTAGGACGTCCAAGTAAATGTCGACGGAGAACCGCCGTACGGGTGTCCGTACGGCGGTACGGCCCGGGGCCTGCGCCCTAGGCCTGGACCTTGGCGGCCACCGGAGTGCCCTCGGCGACCTTGGCGTCGAGCTCGCGGGTGACCTTGCGTTCCACGAAGAAGGCGGCGGTCGGGATCGTGCCCGCCAGCAGCACCCACAGCTGCTTGCCGACCGGCCACTTCGCCTTGGAGCCCAGGTCGAAGGCGAAGACCAGGTAGACGACGTAGAGCCAGCCGTGCGCGATGGCGACGACGCGCGTGACGTCGGCCGCACCGTCGATGTCCAGCCCGTACTTGGCGATCATGCTCAGGCACAGCAGCACCAGCAGGACACCGGTGACATAGGCCAGGACGCGGTAGCGGGTCAGCACGCTCTTTTTCATGGAGACGAGCGTAACCACCCGTTCCGGGAGATCTTGCCGCGGGTCACCGCTCGGCAGGCAGCAGGTTCACCTGGTGGCAGCGACGTGGAGCGTGACCGCATCCGGCCCGTGGACTCGGCGCGCCACCGCGTCCGACCGGCCGAGCCGAGCGAAGGCGAACGCATGTGCCTGTATTCGCCGATAAGGATGGCCGTGGCGGTAGGTCGGTGTGCGCGTGCGAATCTCGCTCGTATGGTCGTGTGAGAGCAGGGGGCATGACGAGTACGAGGGTGGGGGGTTCGGCATGGCGGAAGCAGCGGGGACCGATATCGCAGGCCATGCCCGGTACACCTACCGGCTGCGCGTGTCCTCTGTCACCCGCAGTGCCCTGGCGGCGGAGTGGGACCGGTGCCGCTGGGTATGGAACGAATGCGTCGCTACATCCGGGGCCGTACACCTGCGTAACAAGGCCACCGGGCGGAAGGCCACGTGCGGCCCGGCGCAGCTCGACAGGATGCTGACCGAAGCCCGCGCTCGCACACCGTGGCTACGTGAAGGCTCGTCGGTTCCCCAGCAGCAGGTCATCCGCGACTTCGGACGCTCCCGCGCCAAGGCGCACAAGGACATCCGGGAGCGGTTGCCGATGACGCGCCGGGCCGGTATGCCGCGGCACAAGAAGAAGCGCGAGGCGCGGGCGAGCCTGAACTACACCCGGCGTGGCTTCCGGCTGCGTCACGGCAGGCTGCATCTGGCGGGCGGCATCGTCGTGACGGTGGTGTGGTCGCGGGCCCTTCCGGCCGAGCCGTCCTCGGTGCGCGTGTACCAGGACAGCCTCGGGCACTGGTACGCCTCGTTCGTCGTCGCCGCCCAGACCGAACCCTTGCCGAAGACTGGTCAGGTGATCGGTGTCGACTGGGGCGTCAGGCAGACCGCCACCACCACGTCCGATGACCACGACCTGGTCCACGCCGGGCACGGCAGGAAGGCTCAGGCGAAGCTGACCCGGTACGACCGGATGATGGCCCGCCGCAGACCGGACAAGGGACAGCCGGGATCGAAGGGCTACGGCGAGGCGAAGAGGCTGCGCGCGAAGTCGTACAAGAAGGTCGCCCGGCAGCGGGAGGACACCGGCCGTAAGTGGGCCAAGAAGGTGGTCCGCGACCACGACGCCGCGGCCGTCGAGGACTTCAGGCCGAGGTTCCTGGCCAGGACCACCATGGCGCGTAAAGCCGCTGACGCCGCCATCGGCGCCACCAAGGCGGCTCTGGTCGAGATGGGCCGCAAGCACGGGCGGGACATCCGCCTTGTCCACCCCGCGTACACCACGATGGACTGCGCGCACTGCGGAGCGAGAGCCAAGCACGCACTGCCGCTGGGTGAGCGCACCTACACCTGCACCGCATGCCGGACCGTGTCCCCCAGGGACAGGAACTCCGCACGCGTGATGCTCGTCCGGGCTGGTCTCGACCCGGCTGGTGCCGATGGCGCAAGACCTCCTGGAGCGCTGCTCCAGGAGGCGGCCTGAGCCAGGAATCCCCTCCCTTCAGGGAGGGGAGGATTCAATCCTCGTCGAAGTCGCTCGCGGCGATCCGCAGCGGCCGCAGCATCGCGAAGATCTCCCCGCACTCCTCGGCGTCGTACACCCCGAGCCCGAAGTCCATCGCCATCAGGTCACGGGTGGCCGCCTCGACGACCTCGCGGCCCTTCTCGGTGATCGTGGCGAGCGTGCCGCGTCCGTCGTTGGGGTTGGGCCGCTTGTCGACGAGGCCGGACCTCACCAGCCGGTCGACGGTGTTCGTCACCGAGGTCGGGTGCACCATCAGCCGCTCACCGATCTTCGACATCGGCAGTTCGCCGGCCTTCGAGAAGGTGAGCAGCACCAGCGCCTCGTAGCGCGCGAACGTCAGCCCGTACGGCTTGACCACCGCGTCGACCTCGGCCAACAGGATCTGCTGGGCCCGCATGATCGAGGTGATCGCGGCCATCGACGGGACGCTTCCCCAGCGCCGCTTCCAGAGGTCGTCGGCTCGGGCGATGGGGTCGAAGGGAAGGCTGAGAGGCTTGGACACGCCACCGACCCTACCGGCCGGTCATATAGCGGTCAGCCGTGTCTCGGCTTTCGGTCACCTGCGCGTCGCCCCCGCCACCAGGCCCGCCACGGGAGCCGGCGGGGGACGCCGGGCTGCCGCGGCGAGGGCACAGCGGCAGGCCGCTCCCAGCACTCCGGCGCCCGCCACCGCGGTCCGCACCCCCACCGCCTCCGCGGCCACGCCCGCCAGCGTCATGCCGATGCCCTGGACGGTCATCAGCCCGGCACTGAGCACGGTCATGGCCCGGCCGCGCAGTTCCACGGGCACGGCCCGACGAACCGCTGGTCCGGGCCCGGCGTGTACGCCGAGCCGGGCGCCGGCGTACAGCTCCCCGGCGACCGTGCCGACCGGCAGCGCGCACATCAGCAGGCCGAGCCCCGGGGACCCGGCTGCCGGGGCTGCCGGGGCTGCCGGGGCTGCCGGGGCTGCCGGGGCTGCCGGGGCTATTCGGCCAGGTACTGCTCGACCGTCGCCACCTTGCTGGTGAGTCCGTCGGTGATGCCGGGCCGGATGTCCGCCTTGAGGACCAGGGAGACGCGCGGGGCGCGCTCCTCGACGACGGCGACGGCGCGCCTGACGACGTCCATGACCTGGTCCCACTCACCCTCGATCGAGGTGAACATGGCGTCGGTGCGGTTGGGCAGCCCCGACTCGCGGACCACCCGGACCGCGTCGGCGACGTACTCCCCCACGTCCTCGCCGACGCCCAGCGGCGTGACGGAGAAGGCGACAATCATGCGTTCACGGTCCCTTCCTGGCGGGCGCGGGACGCGATGACCGCGTCCTCGGCCTCGCGGCGCAGCTTGCGCTCCGCGAAGAAGCCGCCGGTCGGCAGGACGGAGAGGACGAAGTAGAAGGCGGCGGTCTTCGCCGACCACTTCGTGCGGTTCCAGGCGTCGGCCCAGAAGATCACGTAGAGGATGAACAGGACGCCGTGGATCGCGCCCATCACGGGCACCGCGTTGAAGTCCGTGGTCCGCTTGAGCACCGAGCAGACGAGGAGGATCAGGAAGGAGACGGCCTCCGGGGCGGAGACCAGGCGCAGGCGGCGGATGGCGGTGGCGGTCTTGATGTCCACGAGTCACCTTC
Organism: Streptomyces fuscichromogenes; assembly: GCF_014645815.1. Lineage (GTDB taxonomy): Bacteria > Actinomycetota > Actinomycetes > Streptomycetales > Streptomycetaceae > Streptomyces > Streptomyces fuscichromogenes. Next base: position 41,989 of record NZ_BMML01000031.1, read on the forward strand.
GGTGGGAGAGACGTCCACTCTTTGTGAACGCGAGCACAAACGTTCAGCCATTGTGGCAAAGGGGCCGCGCGGACCCGGCGCGGGGGTGGGAGGCCGGGCCGGGCGGGCCGGAATGCTGCCGTGGCGGAACGCGGCGCGGCAGGGGCAGATCTCCGCGACCGGCTTCGAGCAGCTGCACGCGGCGCTCTTCCCGGGCAAGCGGCACGAGCTCAAGGAGCGGCAGAGCGCGCTGGTGCTGCGCGACGACGAGGAGGACGGCGCGCCGCCGAGGTCCAGGGTCGACCTGACGGTGGGAACGGCCGTGATACGCCTCCCCGGTGAGCGGCGGCCGCACCCCTAGGGGTCGGATCCGGGGTGACGTCCACCCGTGGGACCTGTCGCCGCCGTCTGCCTGCGACTACCTTCGCAGCGTGGCGATGTTCCGACTTCAGGGCAGCAAGGTGCTCGCCGTCGAGATGACCGGGGACGCCGTGAAGGCGAAGAACGGCTCGATGGTCGCGTACGACGGGCAGATGGCGTTCAAGAAGCTGAGCGGTGGCGGCGAGGGGCTGCGCGGGATGGTGACCCGGCGGCTCACCGGCGAGCAGATGACGGTGATGGAGGTGAAGGGGCACGGGACGTGCTGGTTCGCGGACCGGGCGTCCGAGATCAACCTGGTCGGCCTCCGGGGCGACAAGCTGTACGTCGAGTCGAGCAACCTGCTCGCGACCGACGCCGGCCTGCGCACCGGCACGACGTTCACCGGCCTGCGCGGCGCCTCCCAGGGAAACGGCCTGTTCACCACCACCGTCGAGGGCCACGGCCAGGCGGCGATCATGTCGGACGGCCCGGCGGTGGTGCTCAGAGTCAGCCCGCAGTACCCGCTGACCGTGGACCCGGGCGCCTACATCGCCCACCAGGGCAGCCTCCGCCAGTCCTTCCAGTCGGGGGTGACCTTCCGCACCTTCTTCGGGGAGGGCGGCGGGGAGGCCTTCCAGATCCGGTTCGAGGGGGACGGCCTGGTGTACGTACAGCCGAGCGAGCGCAACACGATCGCGGGGGACGTCTGACATGGCCCTGCGCGAGGTGAACGCGAAGATGGTCGAGGCGACCGTCGTCCCCGGGCAGCGGCTCTACAGCCAGCGCGGGGCGATGCTCGCGTACAAGGGCGAGGTGTCCTTCACGCCCAACATCCAGGGCGGCCAGGGCGGGCTGATGTCCATGCTCGGCCGCCGGGTCGCCGGCGAGGCGACCCCCCTGATGACCGTCGAGGGCAGCGGCACGGTCTTCTTCGGGCACGGCGGCCACCACGTCCAGGTCATCACCCTCACCGGGGACACCCTCTACGTCGAGGCGGACCGGCTGCTCGCCTTCGAGGGCACACTCCAGCAGGGGACGATGTTCATGGGTTCCCAGGGCGGCGTGATGGGCATGGTGCGCGGCCAGGTCACCGGCCAGGGCCTGTTCACCACCACCCTCAAGGGGCACGGCGCGGTCGCCGTGATGGCCCACGGCGGGGTCTTCGAGATCCCGGTCACTCCGCAGCGCCCGGTCCACGTGGACCCGCAGGCCTACGTCGCCCACCACGGCGACGTGCGCAACAAGCTGTCGTCGGCGCTGGGGTGGCGGGAGATGGTGGGCCGCGGCTCCGGCGAGGCGTTCCAGCTGGAGCTCAGCGGCAACGGCATGGTGTACGTGCAGGCGTCGGAGGAGAAGCTGTGAGCGCATACGGAGCCCCCGGAGCCGCCGGGCCGGTGGTGTACGACCCCATGACCCTCCCCGTCGACGACAACGTCAACAAGTACACCTTCTGCGTGGAGCTCAAGAGCAGTCAGTGGTTCCTGCAGAAGGGGAAGATGATCGCCTACTACGGCTCGATCGACTTCAACGGCATCGGGCACGGCCGTTTGGACCGACTTGTCCGTACGTCGTTCCATTCGCCTCTGCACGCGAGCGACTGGGTGGTGGCGGAGGGATCGGGCCGGATGCTCCTCGCCGACCGGGCGTTCGATGTGAACTCGTACGACCTGGACGACGGCAACCTGACCATTCGCTCCGGCAACCTGCTCGCTTTTCAGCCAAGTCTCGCGCTGAAGCAATCAATCGTTCCCGGTTTTCTGACCCTTATCGGAACCGGAAAGTTTGTGGCCGCGTCCAACGGTCCGGTGGTGTTCATGGAACCCCCCGTCCGGGTGGACCCGCAGGCACTGGTGGGGTGGGCCGACTGCCCCTCCCCCTGTCACCATTACGACCATGGGTACATGACCGGCGTCATGGGCGGTCTACGTGCACTGACAGGCCTTGGCGGGGCCTCCGGAGAGGAGCATCAGTTCGAGTTCGTAGGGGCCGGCACGGTCCTGCTCCAGTCCACCGAGACCCTGATGGCGGAGCAGGCCACGGGAGCGGTTCCGCACGAGCCCGGAGTGCCTGGCGGAGGCGGCCCCTCCACAGGCCGTCCACAGCAACCGGGCGCACCGCGCCTTCCCGGACAGCTGGGGGACCTCCAGCGTCGCTTCGGGCTGTGAGCGGTAGTCTGCGGAGTGTGACATCGAACGCGTGCGCACCGTCACACCACCCTCACTAGTTCGCCTTTCAACATTTTAGGTAGACTTCATTCATGGAGACCGAGACGGCCACGCGCTGGCTGACCGATGCGGAGCAGTGCGCCTGGCGCACCCACCTGGAGGTCAACAGGCTGTTGACGTACCAGCTCGAAAAGGATCTCCAGCCGTTCGGCCTGACAATGAACGACTACGAGATCCTGGTGAACCTGTCCGAGTCGGAGGACTACCGGATGCGGATGAGCGACCTCGCCTCCGCCACCCTCCAGTCCAAGAGCCGGCTCTCCCACCAGATCACCCGTATGGAGAACGCGAACCTGGTCCGCCGCGAGAACTGCGAGTCCGACCGCCGCGGACTGTATGCCGTCCTCACCGAGCACGGCATGGAGACGATGAAGAAGGTGGCGCCACATCATGTCGCCTCCGTGCGACGGCACTTCATCGATCTGCTGTCGCCGGAGACCCTGACAGAACTGGACAAGGGCCTGAAGCCGATCGCGGAACACCTGCGGGGGCAGCGCGGGCGCCCGTGACGACAGACGGCAGCTGAAGGCGGCGGACGAGGGTTCAGGTCTCGTCCGCCGTTTGCCGTAGCGCCCCGTGAGGGGCGCGGGGAACCGCGCGATCAACCCCCCGCGGCCCGCGCCCGCACCATGACACGTACCCCCACGACGTCGGCCGGGCCAGCCGTCAGCCCTCCGTGAGCCCCGCCACCAGTTCGTCCGCCGCCTGGTACGGATCCAGCTCGCCGGCCACGACGCGTTCCGCGAGTGCGCCCAGGTGGCGGTCGCCGTGGAGGTCGCCGATGCGTTCGCGCAGGGCTGTCACCGCGATCGTCTCGACCTCGTGGGAGGCGCGGGCGAGGCGGCGTTCGGCGAGGACGCCGTGCTCCTCCATCCAGGCGCGGTGCTTCTCCAGGGCTGCCACCAGCTCGTCGATACCCTCCGACCGCGCGGCGACCGTCTTGATGATCGGGGGGCGCCAGTCGCCGGGGCCGCGGGACTCGCCGAGGCCGAGCATGTGGTTCAGTTCGCGGGCCGTGGCGTCCGCGCCGTCCCGGTCGGCCTTGTTGACGACGTACACGTCGCCGATCTCCAGGATGCCGGCCTTGGCCGCCTGGATGCCGTCGCCCATGCCGGGGGCGAGCAGGACCACCGAGGTGTCGGCCTGGGAGGCGATCTCGACCTCCGACTGGCCGACCCCGACGGTCTCCACGAGGATCACGTCGCAGCCCGCCGCGTCGAGGACCCGGATGGCCTGGGGGGCCGACCAGGCGAGGCCGCCGAGGTGGCCGCGGGTGGCCATCGAGCGGATGTAGACGCCGGGGTCGGACGCGTGGTCCGACATGCGGACGCGGTCGCCGAGCAGGGCGCCCCCGGAGAACGGCGAGGACGGGTCGACGGCCAGCACGCCGACCCGTTTGCCCTGTTTGCGATAGGCGGCCACCAGGGCCGAGGTGGAGGTCGACTTGCCGACGCCCGGCGAGCCCGTCAGACCGACGACACACGCGTTCCCGGTCAGCGGGGCCAGCGCCGCCATGACCTCCCTGAGCTGTGGGGACGCCCCCTCCACCAAGGAGATCAGGCGGGCCACCGCACGCGGTCGGCCCTCTCTCGCCCCGGCCACCAGCGAGGAGACGTCCTGCATCACAGCTCCGTTCACGAAGGGAAAGCCACTCAGGCCTTGGGCACCCGCACGATCAGCGCGTCACCCTGGCCGCCGCCACCGCACAGCGCGGCCGCGCCGACGCCCCCGCCCCGGCGCTTGAGCTCCAGGGCCAGGTGCAGGACGAGCCGGGCACCGGACATGCCGATGGGGTGGCCCAGGGCGATGGCACCACCGTTGACGTTCACCGTTTCGGTGGACACGCCGAGGTCCTTCATTGACTGGACGGCGACCGCGGCGAAGGCCTCGTTGATCTCGATGAGGTCGAGGTCGGAGACCTCCAGGCCGTCCTTCTTCAGGGCGTGCTGGATGGCGTTGGACGGCTGCGACTGGAGCGAGTTGTCCGGCCCGGCCACGTTGCCGTGGGCGCCGATCTCGGCGAGCCACTGAAGGCCCAGCTCCTCGGCCTTGGCCTTGCTCATCACGACCACGGCCGCCGCGCCGTCGGAGATCTGCGAGGAGGTGCCGGCGGTGATGGTGCCGTCGCGGGTGAAGGCCGGGCGCAGTTTGCCCAGCGACTCCGCGGTGGTGTCGCCGCGGATGCCCTCGTCCTGGCTGAAGACGACCGGCTCGCCCTTGCGCTGCGGGATCTCGACCGGGGTGATCTCGGCCTCGAAGATCCCGTTCTTCTGGGCGGCGGCGGCCCGCTGGTGGGACAGCGCGGCGATCTCGTCCTGCTCGGGGCGCAGGATCCCGAGGCGGGTGTTGTGCTTCTCGGTCGACTCGCCCATGGGGATGTTCTCCCAGGCGTCGGTCAGGCCGTCGTACGCCATCGCGTCGAGCATCTCGATGGCGCCGTACTTGAAGCCCTCACGGGACTTCGGGAGCAGGTGCGGGGCGTTGGTCATGGACTCCTGGCCGCCCGCGACCACGATGTCGAACTCGCCGGCGCGGATCAGCTGGTCGGCGAGCGCGATGGCGTCGAGGCCGGAGAGGCACACCTTGTTGATCGTGAGTGCCGGGACGCTCATCGGGATGCCGGCCTTCACGGCGGCCTGGCGGGCCGGGATCTGCCCGGCGCCGGCCTGGAGCACCTGCCCCATGATCACGTACTGCACCTGGTCGCCCCCGATCCCCGCACGGTCGAGGGCGGCCTTGATCGCGAAGCCGCCGAGGTCGGCCCCGGAGAAGGACTTCAGCGAGCCCAGCAGTCGTCCCATGGGCGTGCGCGCGCCCGCGACGATCACCGAGGTGGTTCCAGAGGTTCCAGAGGTCATGAGCTGCGAATCCCCTTACCGGCTGCACTGCCGAGGAGTGAACGAGGGTTTACTTCGAATGTATTGCGTGGCACTCCGTGCCGTCATCGGGCCGTCAGTGTGATCGCTGGCACGTTGCGTAACCACCGCCATGGCGCTGCACTGAATCCATGCTGACGCGAATCGACCACATCGGGATCGCCTGCCACGACCTCGACGCGACCGTCGAGTTCTACCGGGCCACGTACGGCTTCGAGGTGTTCCACACCGAGGTCAACGAGGAGCAGGGCGTGCGCGAGGCCATGCTCAAGATCAACGAGACGTCCGACGGCGGCGCCTCCTACCTGCAGCTTCTCGAACCGACCCGGGAGGACTCGGCGGTCGGGAAGTGGCTCGCGAAGAACGGCGAGGGTGTGCACCACATCGCCTTCGGTACGGCGGATGTGGACGGCGACGCGGCCGGCATCCGCGACAAGGGCGTACGCGTTCTGTACGAGGAGCCACGGATCGGCTCCATGGGGTCGCGAATCACCTTCCTGCACCCGAAGGACTGCCACGGCGTACTGACAGAACTGGTCACTTCGGCGGCTGTTGAGTCACCTGAGCACTGACCCTCGTACATATGGGCCGGTAGGGTTGGGGGCGGTCGTCCCTTCGCAGGTTCGCAGGGCCGGGGCGGCCGCATGCCGGGGTCCGGGTTTCGGGGGACGAGCGTCGGGGCAGCAGCCCGTGCTCCGCCGTTGATCTGACACCATTCCCCGGGGGCCCCGTTCGGCGGAAGAACGGAGCTCGTTCGGAAAAGGTTGCGACCAGGGGACGGATGGGACCGCGCAGTGCGGGGCTACGAGAGCCAGGAGCGAGAGCCGGCGGCTGACGTCGACCACCTCACTCGTTTCGAAGCCGAGATGAAACGGCTGAAGACCGAGCGGGAAAAGGCGATCCAGCATGCCGAGGACCTCGGCTACCAGGTCGAGGTGCTGCGCGCCAAGTTGCACGAGGCGCGCCGCACCATCATGTCCCGGCCCGCGTACGACGGCGGTGACATCGGCTATCACACCGAGCAGCTGCTCCGTAACGCCCAGATGCAGGCCGACCAGATCCGCCAGGAGGCGGAGCGGGTCGCCGCGGAGGCCCGGGCGCAGACCCAGAGGATCCTCCAGGAGCACGCCGAGCAGGCCTCGCGGCTCCAGGCCGAGCTGCACCAGGAGGCGGTGAGTCGCCGCCAGCAGCTGGACCAGGAGCTGGCCGAGCGCCGGCAGACCGTCGAGTCGCACGTCAACGAGAACGTGTCGTGGGCCGAGCAGCTGCGGGCGCGCACCGAGTCGCAGGCCCGCCGGCTGCTCGACGAGTCGCGGGCCGAGGCCGAGCAGGCCATGGCCGCGGCCCGTACCGAGGCCCAGCGGCTGACCGACGAGGCCCGGCAGCGGCTGGCCGGTGACACCGAGGCGGCCCGCGGCGAGGCCGAGCAGATCCTGCTGCGCGCCCGCCGGGACGCCGAGCGCCTGCTGAACGCCGCGTCCACGCAGGCCCAGGAGGCCACCGACCACGCGGAGCAGCTGCGCAGCTCCACCGCGACGGAGTCGGACTCGGCCCGTCGGCAGGCGGGCGAGCTGAGCCGCGCCGCCGAGGAGCGGATGGCACAGGCCGAGGAGGCGCTGCGCAAGGCGCAGTCCGAGGCCGAGAAGCTGGTCACCGAGGCCGAGGCGAGCGCCACGAAGGCCCTCTCCAGCGCCGAGGCCACCAACCAGCAGCGCACCCAGACCGCCAAGGAGCAGGTCGCCCGGCTGGTCAGCGAGGCCACCAAGGAGGCGGAGGCCACCAAGGCGAGCGCCGAGCAGATCGTCGAGGACGCCCGCGCCGAGGCCGAGAAGATCACCGCGGAGGCCTCCGAGAAGGCCCGCAGCCTCACCGCCGAGGAGAGCGCCTCCCAGCTGGCGAAGGCCGCCAAGACCGCCGAGGACGTCCTGAACAGGGCCGCCGAGGAGGCCAGGAGCACCACCAAGGCCGCCGCCGAGGAGGCCGAGCGGATCCGCACCGAGGCGGAGACCGAGGCCGACCGGCTGCGCGCCGAGGCGCACGACATCGCCGAGCAGCTCAAGGGCACGGCGAAGGACGACACCAAGGAGTACCGCGCCAAGACGGTCGAGCTGCAGGAGGAGGCCCGCCGGCTGCGCGGCGAGGCCGAGCAGCTGCGCGCCGACGCGGTCGCCGAGGGCGAGTCCATCCGCGCCGAGGCCCGGCGCGAGACCGTGCAGACGATCGAGGAGGCGGCCAGGTCCGCCGAGGAACTGCTCGCCAAGGCCAAGGCCGACGCGGACGAGCTGCGGCAGACCGCGACCACGGACAGCGAGAAGGTCCGCACCGAGGCCATCGAGCGCGCCACCACGCTGCGCCGGCAGGCCGAGGAGACCCTGGAGCGCACCCGGCAGGAGGCCGACCGGCACCGCGAGGAGGTCCTGGAGCAGTCCGAGGGGCTCAAGGCGGACGCCGAGCGGGCCGCGGCCGAGCTGCGCGAGGAGACCGAGCGGGGCGTCGAGGCCCGGCGCGCGGAGGCCGCCGGGGAGCTGACCCGGCTGCACACCGAGGCCGAGGACCGGCTGGCCTCCGCCGAGCGGTCGCTGACCGAGGCGCGCGAGGAGGCCGGCCGGATCCGCCGGGAGGCCGGCGAGGAGACCGACCGGCTGCGCGGCGAGGCCGCCGAGCGGATCCGGACACTCCAGCAGCAGGCCGAGACCGAGGCCGAACGGCTGCGCGACGAGGCCGCCGCCGACGCGTCGGCGTCGCGCGCGGAGGGCGAGACCGTCGCCGTACGGCTGCGGTCCGAGGCCGCGGCCGAGGCGGAGCGGCTCAAGCAGGAGGCCCAGGACACCGCCGACCGGGTGCGTGCCGAGGCGCAGGCGGCCGCCGAGCGGCTGTCCACCGAGGCGTCCGAGACGCTGGCCGCCGCCCAGGAGGAGGCCTCCCGGCGCCGCCGGGAGGCCGAGGAACTGCTCGGTTCGGCGCGCGAGGAGGCCGGCCAGGAGCGGGAGCGGGCCCGCGAGCAGAGCGAGGACCTGCTGGCCCAGGCGCGCAACCGCGTCGAGGAGGCGCAGGCCGAGGCGGTACGGCTGGTCGAGGAGGCGGACCGGCGGGCCACCGAGATGGTGTCGGCCGCCGAGCTCCACGCCCAGCAGGTACGGGACTCGGTCTCCGGGCTGCACGAGCAGGCGCAGGACGAGATCACCGGGCTGCGCTCGGCCGCCGAGCACGCGGCGGACCGTACCCGGCGGGAGGCCGAGGAGGAGTCGGACCGGGTCCGCGCCGACGCCTACGCGGAGCGGGAGCGGGCCAGCGAGGACGCGACCCGGATCCGGCGCGAGGCGGCCGAGGCGTCCGAGGCGGCGAAGGCGCTCGCCGAGCGGACCGTCGCCGACGCGATGTCCGAGTCGGAGCGGCTGCGGTCCGAGGCGTCCACGCACGCCCAGCGGGTGCGCACCGAGGCCTCCGACGCCATCGCCCAGGCCGACCAGGACGCCACGCGTACCCGTGCCGAGGCGCGCGAGGACGCCAACCGGATGCGTTCGGACGCGGCGACCCAGGTCGACACCCTGATCACCGAGTCGCGCAACGAGGCCGAGCGGCTCCAGAACGAGACCATCGCCGAGGCCGACCGGGTCCGCGCCGACGCCATCGCCAAGGCGGAGAAGCTGATCGCGGACGCCACCGGCGACGCGGAGCGGCTGCGTGCCGAGGCCGCCGAGACGGTCGGCTCCGCCCAGTTGCACGCCGACCGGACCCGCGCCGACGCCGAGCGGCTCAAGGGGGACGCGGAGGCGGCGGTCGAGCGCATGCTGAACTCCGCGCGCGCGGAGGCCGAGCGGACCCTCGACGAGTCCCGCAAGGACGCCAACAAGCGCCGCCAGGACGTGGCCGAGCAGGTCGACACGCTCATCAACGAGACGGCCGCGGAGGCCGACAAGCTGCTCACCGAGGCGCAGCAGCAGGCGATGAAGACCACCGCGGACGCCGAGTCGCAGGCCGACACCATGGTGGGCGCGGCCCGCAAGGAGGCCGACCGGCTGGTGTCCGAGGCCACGGTCGAGGGCAACTCGATGGTGGAGAAGGCCCGTACGGACGCGGACGAGCTGCTCGTCGGCGCGCGCCGGGACGCCACCGCCATAAGGGAGCGTGCGGAGGAGCTGCGCGAGCGCATCACCTCCGAGATCGAGGGGCTGCACGAGCGGGCCCGCCGCGAGGCCGCCGAGACCATGAAGTCCACCGGCGACCGCTGCGACGCGCTGATCAAGGCGTCGGAGGAGCAGCTCGCCAAGGCCCAGGCCAAGGCCAAGGATCTGGTCTCGGAGGCCAGTTCCGAGGCGGGCAAGGTGCGGATCGCCGCCGTCAAGAAGGCCGAGGGGCTGCTCAAGGAGGCCGAGCTGAAGAAGGCCACGCTGGTCCGGGAGGCCGAGGAGCTCAAGGCCGAGGCGATCCGCGAGGCCAGGGCCACGGTCGACGCCGGCAAGCGCGAGCTGGAGATCCTGGAGCGCCGGCGGGAGAACATCAACGGCGAGATCTCCCGTGTCCAGGACGTCCTGGAGGCGTTGGAGTCCTTCGAGACCCCGTCGTCCGCCAAGGACGGCGGAGTCAAGGCGGGCAGTTCGGTGGGCGCCCCCCGATCGGGTGGCAAGCCGTCAGAAGGTTAGAGTCCTAGGACCGTTTCTGTACTGTTCTGGGGCTTTTGACCGGACCTTTGGCAGAGGCTTTGGCAAGCGTTCTCACAGCCGGCCACCCAAAAGTGGTGTCATTCTCCAGATCAAACACGCATCCGCTCGATGACACACCGCATCGGCCCCTAGGATTCCACCTATCACCTCACCGGTCTCACTCGACAGGAAACCCATGAGCGACACTTCCCCCTACGGCTTCGAGCTTGTGCGGCGTGGGTACGACCGCGCTCAGGTGGACGAACGCATCTCCAAGCTCGTCTCCGACCGTGACAGTGCTCTCGCCCGCATCACCGCTCTGGAAAAGCGCATCGAGGAGCTCCACCTCGAAACGCAGAACGCCCAGGCCGCCGTGACCGACGCGGAGCCGTCGTACGCGGGTCTCGGCGCGCGTGTCGAGAAGATCCTCCGCCTCGCCGAGGAGGAGGCGAAGGACCTGCGCGAGGAGGCCCGTCGCGCCGCCGAGCAGCACCGTGAGCTCGCCGAGTCGGCGGCCCAGCAGGTGCGCAACGACGCAGAATCGTTCGCTGCGGAGCGCAAGGCCAAGGCCGAGGACGAGGGCGTCCGGATCGTCGAGAAGGCCAAGAGCGACGCGTCGCAGCTGCGCTCCGAGGCCCAGAAGGACGCGCAGTCCAAGCGCGAGGAGGCGGACGCCCTCTTCGAGGAGACCCGTGCGAAGGCCGCGCAGGCCGCCGCCGACTTCGAGACGAACCTCGCGAAGCGTCGCGAGCAGTCCGAGCGCGACCTGGCGTCCCGCCAGCAGAAGGCCGAGAAGCGCCTCGCGGAGATCGAGCACCGCGCGGAGCAGCTGCGGCTGGAGGCGGAGAAGCTGCGCACCGACGCGGAGCGCCGTGCGCGGCAGACCGTCGAGACGGCTCAGCGTCAGGCCGAGGACATCGTCGCCGACGCGAACGCGAAGGCCGACCGGATCCGGTCGGAATCCGAGCGTGAGCTCGCCGCGCTGACGAACCGCCGCGACAGCATCAACGCCCAGCTGACCAACGTCCGCGAGATGCTGGCCACGCTGACCGGTGCGGCGGTGGCTGCCGCCAGCTCGCCGACCGAGGACGAGCCGATCTCCCGTGGAGTTCCGGCCCAGCAGTCCCGGTAAGCAGTCCCGGCCAAGCAGTAGCGACATCGAAGGCCCGCATTCCTTTCGGGGGGTGCGGGCCTTCGTCGTACGGGTGCGGGCCGTGTGTGGTTGCTCGCGCAGTTCCCCGCGCCCCTAAAAGAAGGGCACTGCGGCCGGCGCCCCTTCAGGGGCGCGGGGAACTGCGCGATCAGCCCCCACCGATCCGCACCCGGCCGACGGCCTCGGGTGGCACCCCCTGCACCCCCGTCCTAGCGTGGCCGCATGATCGAGTTGGCGGGTCTGACCAAGCGCTACGGCGACAGGACGGCGGTCGACGACCTCACGTTCACCGTCCGGCCCGGGATCGTGACCGGGTTCCTCGGGCCCAACGGTGCCGGGAAGTCCACCACCATGCGGATGATCCTCGGGCTCGACCACCCCACGGCCGGCCGGGTACGGATCGACGGCAAGCGGTACGAGCAGCTCAGGGATCCGCTGACGTACCTGGGGGCCCTGCTCGACGCCAAGGCCGTGCACGGCGGGCGCAGTGCCTTCAACCACCTGCTGTGCCTCGCGCAGAGCAACGGGATCCCGAGGGCGCGGGTCGGCGAGGTGCTGGACACCGTCGGGCTGACGGCGGTGGCGAGGAAGAAGGCCAAGGGGTTCTCGCTCGGGATGGGGCAGCGGCTCGGGATCGCGGGGGCGCTGCTCGGCGATCCGCGGATCCTGATGTTCGACGAACCGGTGAACGGACTCGACCCCGAGGGCATCCACTGGATCCGGACCCTGATGAAGTCGCTGGCCGCCCAGGGCCGGACCGTGTTCGTCTCCTCCCACCTCATGAGCGAGATGGCGCTGACCGCCGACCACCTCGTCGTCATCGGACAGGGACGGCTGCTCGCCGACACCTCCATGGCGGAGTTCATCCGGACCAACTCGCGGTCGTACGTGCGGGTCCGCTCCCCGCAGCGCGAGCGGCTGCTCGACGTGCTGCACGGGGCCGGGATCACCGTCGTGGAGACCGGCACCGGGGCCCTTGAGGTGGAGGGCGGCAAGGCCGAGCCGATCGGGGAGCTGGCCGCGCAGAACGGGGTCGTGCTGCACGAGCTGAGCATCCAGCAGGCCTCGCTGGAGGAGGCGTTCATGCAACTGACGGCGGAGTCCGTGGAGTACCACGCGCACGCCGACTCGCCCCCGGTGCCGCAGGCCTGGGGCGCCGGCTGGGACAAGGGGGCATGACATGGCCGTCGTCACCCAGGTCGTACGGTCCGAGTGGACCAAGATCCGGTCCGTCGCCTCGACGGTCTGGACGCTCTCCCTGGCCGTGGTGGTCACCGTGGCCCTCGGGATGCTGCTGTCCGCGCTCGCGAACAGCCAGTTCTCCACCATGCCGGCCCGCGAACGGCTCTCCTTCGACCCGACGAACATCAGCTTCGCCGGGATGACCCTCGGCCAGCTGGCGATGATCGTGTTCGGGGTGCTCGTGGTCTCCAACGAGTACAGCACCGGGATGATCAGGGTCTCGCTGGCCGCCGTGCCGCAGCGGGCCACCTTCCTGTTCAGCAAGATCGCGGTGGCCGCGGCCCTGGTGCTGGTGGTCGGCATGGTCACCAGCTTCGCGGCCTTCTTCCTCGGGCAGGCGATGCTCGGCTCCCACCGGGCCCACCTCGGCGACCCCGGGGTGCTGCGCGCGGTGGTCGGCGGCGGGCTCTACATGACGCTCATCGCGATGTTCTCCATGGGCGTGGCCGCGATGCTGCGCTCGCCGATGCTCTCGCTGGGCATCCTGATGCCGTTCTTCTTCCTGGTCTCCAACATCCTCGGCAACGTCGACGCGACCAGGAAGATCGGCCGGTTCCTGCCGGACCAGGCGGGCAGCCACATCATGCAGGTGGTGCCCAGGGCGGGCGACGACGTCCCGTACGGACCCTGGGGCGGGCTCGGGATCATGGGGCTGTGGGTGATCGCCGCGCTGGCCGGCGGGTACGTCCTGCTGAAGCGGCGCGACGCCCAGTGAGCCGGCCCGCGGCCGGAAGTCTTTACATGCTCTTGGGCGGAACCGTCAGCTCCCCGATATCCTCCTAACCCTTACGGGGGGCGTCTGCCCCGCTGTCCTGATCCTTTCGATGGGTGCGGAGCATGATCGAGGCTGTCGGCCTGACCAAGCGCTACGGCGACAAGACCGCCGTCTACAACCTTTCCTTCCAGGTACGCCCCGGAGCCGTGACCGGCTTCCTCGGGCCGAACGGCTCGGGCAAGTCGACGACCATGCGGATGATCCTGGGCCTGGACAACCCGACCGCCGGTTCGGTGACGATCAGCGGTCACCCGTACCGCAAGCTCCAGAACGCCGCCCGCCACGTCGGCGCGCTGCTCGACGCCAAGGCGGTGCACGGCGGCCGGTCCGCCCGCAACCACCTGCTCTCCCTGGCCCAGCTGTCCGCCATCCCGGCCCGCCGGGTCGACGAGGTGCTCGGCGTGGTGGGCCTCCAGGGCGTGGCCGGAAAGCGCTCCAAGGGCTTCTCGCTCGGCATGGGCCAGCGCCTCGGCATCGCCGCCGCGCTCCTCGGCGACCCTCAGGTGCTGCTCTTCGACGAGCCGGTCAACGGCCTCGACCCCGAGGGCATCCTCTGGGTGCGCAACCTGATGAAGTCCCTGGCCGCCGAGGGCCGTACGGTCTTCGTCTCCTCCCATCTGATGAGCGAGATGGCGCTGACCGCCGACCACCTCATCGTCATCGGGCGGGGCCAGCTGCTCGCCGACATGAGCGTGACCGACTTCATTTCGGCCAACTCCGCCGACTTCGCGCGCGTCCGCACCCCGGACACCGAGCCGCAGCTGAGGGAGAAGCTCAGTTCGGCGCTGACCGAGGCCGGCGGCCATGTGCTGCCGGAGCAGGACGGGGCGCTCAGAGTGACCGGGCTGCCGCTGCCCCGGATCAGCGACCTCGCGCACGAGGCGGACGTACGGCTGTGGGAGCTGTCCCCGCACCAGGCCTCGCTGGAGGAGGCGTACATGCGGATGACGCAGGGCGCCGTCGACTACCGCTCCACCATCGACCAGAAGGCCGGCCTCCAGCAGCCCCTGCCGCCCGGTGCCCAGCCGCCGATGCCGGTACCCGGGCAGGGCCAGCCTGGCTGGTACGCCCCACCGCCGCCCCAGCAGGGCGGCACAGCGTTCGCGGGGCCGTACGGGGCACCGGGAGCGCCCGCAGCCGGGTACGGCGCCCCGCAGGGCCCGTACGGGGCTCCCCAGGCCGCTCCGAACCCCTACGCACAGCCGACGCCCGCGCCGGCTCCGATGCCGGCTCCCGCGCCCGCCGCCGCGCCCGCGCCCGCCCCGGTATCCGCTCCCGCCCCCGCTCCCGCTCCCGCTCCCGCCGACCTGACCAAGCCCGAGGACGCCCGATGAGCACCCACCAGCCTCCGCTGTCGCAGGCAGCCCCGGCCGCACCCGAGTGGCAGGCGGCGCCCGGCGGCCCGTACCCCGGTTACGTCTCGCCGATCCCGGTGGTGCGCACCCGTCTCGGGCACGCGATCACCTCCGAGTGGACGAAGATCAGATCGGTGCGTTCGACGATCTGGACGCTCGGCGTCTTCGTCCTGCTGGTGGTCGGCATCGGTCTGCTGGCCGGCGCGCTGGTCAGCAGCTCCTCCTCGTCCGGCGACCTGTCCGACGGCAACGCGCTGTCCCTCGGCTTCTTCGGGCTGCTGCTCGGCAGCATGTGCATCATCACGCTCGGCGTGCTGACGACCGCCTCGGAGTACGGCACGGGCATGATCCGTACCACGATGGTGGCCTGCCCCTCCCGTGCCCGCGTGCTCGCGGCGAAGGCGATCGTCTTCTTCGCGGTCGCGTTCGTGATCACCCTCGCGGCCAGCGCGTTCGTGGCCATGACGCAGGTCTCGATGCTGAGCGACGTGGCCCGGACGCCGACCGGCGGGGAATGGCTGAAGGGCACCGTCGGCGTCAGCCTCTACATCGCGCTGCTCGGGCTGCTCTCGCTGATCGTCGGCTCGATCATCCGGCACTCGGCCGGTGCCATCACCGTCATGATCGGCGCGGTGCTCGCCCCGCTGGTGATCGCGCTGTTCATGTTCTCGTCGTCGCTGGAGCAGGTGCGCAACGCTCTGTTCGAGTACTCGATCCCGAACCAGCTGAGCGTCTTCTACTCCAACTCCCTCAGCGACTCGGGCCCTTCGGGCTGGGACCCGCTGTGGATCATCCTCGGTGTGACGGCCGTCGCGTTCGCCGGCGCCTACGCGCTGCTGGAGAAGCGGGACGTGTAGGCCGTGGCGCCGGGCCGTACGGCGCTCAGAACTTCGGCGCGTTCCTGGGCCGCTGCACCCGTGTGGTGCGGCGGTCCTTCGCGTTCCAGCAGGCCTTGTGCCAGTGCCGGCGCTCGTCCACACCCGAGTGCTCGGGCCAGGCCACCACGTGCGGGACGCCGGAGGGGATCACCTGGTCGCAGCCCGGGCAGCGGTAGGTCTTGCCGACGGAACTGGCGCCGGCCACATGCCGGACGCTCCACTCCTCGCCCTGCCACCTCTCGCTGGACTGCCAGCCGCCGTAGCGGTCCGCGCGGTCGTCCTCGGCGCTCCGGCCGGACGAGGCCGCTGCGTTCGGGCCCTTGGGTCGGTTGCGACGCGGGGACACGGGACACCTCTCGGGGCTATACAGGAAGCACGGGCTGTGTCCAGCCTACGACGCTCGCACGGGGGTACGCGTAGGGCGCCAACCCACACAAGTCCCCCTCCAGGACGACCCATTCTCCAGACAATCCGCAAATCTCTCCGCCAGGCCGTGTCCTCGGCACGTGTCCGACGGTTATGCCCGGATGGGGGAGCTCCGGGTCGGAGCCAGGAAAGCAGGAAGAACGATGCGCGTAGGTAGTTTTGTGCTGGCCGCCCAGTTCCCGGGCCAGGGTCAGGGGGAAGCCCTGCACCGGGCGGTACGCACGGCGGAGGTGGCCGAGGAGTCCGGTCTGGACGCGGTGTGGCTGGCCGAGCACCACTTCGTGCCGTACGGCACGTGCCCGTCCGCGGTCACCCTGGCGGCCCTGCTGCTGGGCCGCACCCAGCGGCTGAGGGTCGGTACGGCGGTGAGCGTACTGCCCACCGTCCACCCGGTCGCCCTCGGCGAGCAGGCCGCGCTGCTGCACGTGACGAGCGGCGGCCGCTTCACGCTCGGCGTGGGACGGGGCGGGCCCTGGGTGGACCTGGAGGTCTTCGGCTCCGGCCTGGAGGCGTACGAACAGGGTTTCCCCGAGTCGCTCGACCTGCTGATGCGCTGGCTGCGCGAGCCCGCCGTGTCGGCCTCCGGTCCGCGCTTCTCGTTCCGTGAGGTCCCCGTCGTACCGCGCCCGTCGGAGGCGTTGACGGAGACGCTGGCGGAGGCGCCGGAGCCGGAGGTGGTGGTCGCCTGCACCTCCGCGGCGAGCATCCGGCTGGCCGCCGAGCGGGGGCTGCCGATGCTGCTCGGGATGCACGTCGGCGACGAGGAGAAGGCCGAGATGGTCGCGTTGTGGCGGCAGCACGCGCGGGCGGCCGGGCGGTCCGGCGACGAGATCGCGGGGGCGGGCCATGTCTCGGCCGGCGTCTGCCAGATCGCGGACCGCCGCACCGACGCCGCGGAGACCCTCACGAAGGCGATGCCGGGCTGGCTGAAGCAGGGTCTGGAGGCCCATGTGACGGTGGACGGCCGGTTCCGGTCGATGCGGGACCCGCTCGCCTACACCGAACTGCTCTGCGGACTCCATCCGGTGGGTACCCCGCGGCTGTGTGTCGACCGGCTCGCCGCGACCTCCGAGCGGACCGGCATCTCCCGTTTCGCCCTGCTGACGGAGGGCTCGGGGGATCTGGCGGCCACGGAGGAGAACGTACGACGGCTGGGTGCCGAGGTGCTGCCGCACCTCCGGTGACCTCACCGCCGCGGGGAGCTTGCCGCCCCAGTGACTGATGCACCTCCCGCGTGTGGAGCGGCAAGCAAGCGGCTCACTGCGTCAGCAGTACCGAAGCACGGCGTCAGCAGTCCCGGAATTCCGGGGACTGGTTCAACAGCTGATTGCGCACCGAGGTGAAGCGGGCCAGCGTCTCGTCGACCGAGGCGTCCAGCGGGAACACCGCCACACGGTGGCAGTTCTGGAAGGCCAGCCGCACTCCGAAGTGCCGCTGCAATGCGCCGCGTATGGCGTCACTCGCGAGCGCACGCAGCAGCTGACCGCGTGCCTGCTCGTCCGGCGGGGGCGTCTGGTTGTCGGCGAAGTCTCCGCCGTCCACCTTCAGCTGGGCCACCAGGGAGCTGATCATCTCCCATGCGTAGGGCAGGGAGGTCCGGACGCAGTCGACGAAATCCGCTTCGTCGACCTCGCCTCGCTCGGCCTGTTCGAGTAGGGCCGGTGAGACGTCGAGCGACATGGGTACTCCTCTCGCACCCCCGAACAGCAGGGGTTGGCGGACAGGTAAGGGAGTTCGCGATACCGAACACGCTGAGTACACACTCCGCGACCTCCCGTTTACTACGGTAGGCAACGGGCGGTGACCTCACCAGGAGATTGCGTATATGCGACGGTCCCTTTAGGCACACAATCGGCCAGATTTGAACAGGCGTGTGCAGGCGACTCTCCAGGACCGGTCACCGGGGCGGACCGAGGCGACAGCTGGGCGAATCGCGTGGAGGGCGGGGCGTCGAGTAGCGTTGCCGACCATGCGTCTCGTCATCGCCCGGTGCTCCGTCGACTACGCCGGCCGGCTCACCGCCCACCTTCCCTCCGCTCCCCGTCTGATCTTGGTCAAGGCGGACGGCAGTGTCTCCATCCACGCGGACGACCGGGCCTACAAGCCCCTCAACTGGATGTCGCCGCCGTGCACCCTCAAGGAGGGAACGGGTGACGAGGACGGCGTCTGGACCGTCATCAACAAGGCGGGCGAGAAGCTCATCATCACGATGGAGGAGGTCCTGCACGACTCCTCGCACGAGCTGGGCGTCGACCCAGGCCTGATCAAGGACGGCGTGGAAGCGCACCTCCAGGAGCTGCTGGCCGACCGCATCGAGACCCTCGGCGACG
The DNA here is from genome assembly GCF_014645815.1 of Streptomyces fuscichromogenes. Taxonomy (GTDB): domain Bacteria; phylum Actinomycetota; class Actinomycetes; order Streptomycetales; family Streptomycetaceae; genus Streptomyces; species Streptomyces fuscichromogenes. The sequence continues at coordinate 60,231 of NZ_BMML01000031.1, forward strand.
GCTACACCCTCATCCGCCGCGAGTACATGACGGCGATCGGCCCGGTGGACATCCTGTGCCGCGACGCCGAGGGCCAGACCGTGGCCATCGAGATCAAGCGCCGGGGCGAGATCGACGGCGTCGAACAGCTCACCCGCTACCTGGAACTCCTCAACCGCGATCCCCATCTCGCCCCCGTCCGGGGCATCTTCGCGGCCCAGGAGATCAAGCCCCAGGCCAAGGTCCTCGCCACCGACCGCGGCATCGGCTACACGATCCTGGACTACAACGCCCTGCGCGGCATCGAGGACGACAAGCTCCGCCTGTTCTGACAGACCGGGCCGACGTCCCTGAACAAGGCCGACAGACCAAGCGCCACACGCCCCTTCCTCGCCGCACACCCGAACACCGCCGACAGCCCGGATACCGCCGACCGCCAGGATTCCGCCGACCTCCCAGTTACCGCCGCCCGCCCCAACACCGCCGCGACGGCGCTCCGCCACGACGGCGCGAACCGGCGGTGCCGAACCCGGCTCAGGCCGGTCCGGCACCGCCGGTCGCCCCCGTAGGGGCTGGGCGCCGTCGCGGCGGTGTGGGGGCGGGCAGCGTACGAGCCAAGGCGGGCGCACCCACGCCGACTTGTCTGGCAGACGCCCGGCATCGGCCTGCGAGGCGGGCGTCCGGTGTCGGCCTGCGGGCGGGCGTCCGGTGCCGGCTTGCGAGGTGGGCGATCGAGGTGGGCGTCCCGCGCGCGGAGGCGGGGACGCCCCGAAGGGCTCAGATCAGCGTGCCGGCGGTGGTGCCGGGGCTGACGCCCTCGGACGCGCCCGACGTCGTGACCGACGGGGAGTCGGACACCGGGCCGCTGGCAGAGTTGGTGGCGTCGGTCGGGGTGGGGTCCGCGCTGTCGCTGGGGGCCGTGGAACCGCCCGTCGGGGGAGCCGACGTCGTGGATCCACCAGTCGGTGTACCGGTCGAGGACGACCCCGAGGACGACGGGGAAGACGGCCTGCTCGTCGTCGGCTTGCTCGACGTGCTCGGCGTACCGCCGCTCGACGAGCCCTTCGTCCCCGAAGCCGAAGCCGAAGGCGTCTCCGTGTCCGAGGGGGGTGTCGGGTCGTCCGAGGTGCCCATGGTGCCGTCCGGGCCCGGGTCCGTCGGCTTGGCGGTGGCCGTACCGGTGCCCGTGCCCGACGTCTGCCCGGGGTCGGCGTCGAGCCCGCCGTCACCCGCGCCCTCGCTCGCCGACGGGTTGACGGACACGTTGTTGGACGGGTTGTCGGCGTTGTCGTGGGAGGTCATCCCGAGGGTGACCACAGTGCCCAGGACGGCCGTCAGCAGCACCCCCGCGCCCACCGCCACCAGGTTGCGGCGAGCCATCCGGACCAGGCCGCCCCCGCCCTCCTGGGCCGGCGCCGGCTGCCCCGCCGCCGGGATCCTCTGGGTCACCAGGGTGTCCGAGACCGGCGAGTGGACCGCGGGGAAGGGCGTGGTGACGCCGGCCGCCGGGGATATGGACTCCTCGTGGCGGGCGTCGGGCACCTCGTCGCCCGTCATCGCGGCGACGGCCGGAACGACCTCGCCCGAGAGGTCGGCGACCAGGGCGAGAGCCCGTCGGCCGGCCGTGGTGCCCCGCTTGTCGGCGAGCGCCCCGCGCAGGCCGATCGAGGCCTCCAGCTCGGCACGGGCCCGGTCCAGCTGGTCGCCGCAGAGCGCGAGGATGCCCAGCTCGTGGTGGAAGTAGGCCTGTTCGCCGACCTCACCGGCGAGCCGCGCGGCCTCCGCACCGGCCCGCAGCGCCCGCTCCCAGTCGCTCCAGTGCAGCCCCGCCGCGAACGCGGGCGCGGCCGTACGGGCCAGTCGTACCGGCGTGCTGTCCTCGTCCTCCGCCGGCGGCACCGTCTCGGGGACCAGCAGCGTCAGGGCGGCGAGGATCGCGTCGGCCTCCGCGCAGACCCGCTCCGGGGTGACCGAGGGGTGCCCGGCCCACCAGCTGTAGTGCTGGGCGGCCGTGAGGGCCTGGGCCGCCGCGTCGTCGGCGTATCCGGCGGCCTCCAGCTGCTGGAGGACGCCCGCGGCGAGCCGGTAGCGGGAGCCGACCGGGGAGACCAGTCCGCAGCCCGCCAGTTCGCCGAGGGCGGCGTCCGCGTGGGTGTCGCCGACGAGGGCGGGCAGATGCGCCTGGTGCGGCACCTCGCCGCCGAGGGCGACCGCGAGGCGCAGGGTGGCCCGGGCGGAGGCGCTGAGCCGGGCGGCGAGCAGCGGGGCGGGCGCGGCGGCCTCACCGAGGGACGGGAGCGGGGTCTCCTCGGCGGCTTCGGCGTCGAAGGAGACGTCGGGCGACAGGTCGGACAGCTCGGACGCGAAGACGCCGAGCTCGTCGACGGCGCCGGTGCTGGCCCGCACCTGGTCGCGCTGGCGCAGCAGCGCGCCCGCCTGGACGAACCGCAGCGGCAGGCCCTCGGACTCGAACCAGAGGTCGCCGGCCCAGTTGGCCTCCTCCTCGGTGAGCACCCGGCCGACCGCGCGCTCCAGGATGTCGACGCCGCCGGCCCGCTCCAGGCCGCTGAGGAGGACCTCCTCGACGGCGGAGTCGGCGGAGGCCGCCGGCACCTCCGGGGTGGCGCCGAACAGGAAGGCGCACTCGGGGGTGGCGTCGAGCAGCTCGTCGACCCCCGCGCCGCCGAACTCGATGTCGTCGAGGACGACGACCGCGCCGATGTCCCGGATCAGCCCGAGGAGTTCGTCGTGTCCCGGGCGGTGCTCGGGCGCCTTGTAGACGGCGTGGAAGAGGTCGTGGAGCAGGTCCTCGGGCGTGCGGTGGAAGCCGTTGAGGCGGACCACGCCGTCGGGGGCGAGGTCGGAACAGTCGTCGGCGACCAGGTCGAGGAGCGCGGTGCGGCCGGAGCCCGCGGGGCCGGTGAGGCGCACGGAGCGGCCGCGGGCCAGGAGCCGGACGAGCCGCTCGCGGTCGTCCTGGCGTTCCAGGAGGTGCAGTTCGGGCTGGGCGGGACCGGGCGGGACCGGCGGCCGGACGGCGCGCTCGTGCTCGGCGCGCTCGGCCGCGGTGCGCTTCTCGGGTCCGGCGGGGCGTTCGGTCGGCGGGCAGGGTTCTATCTCGCTGCCGTCGACGGGGTTGACGGTCAGCAGGAAGTCACCGGTGACCAGCCGCGTGGTGCGGGCCGTCGCCGGCGTGCTCTGACCGAAGTCGTTGGTGAGGGATTCCCTGGGCGGGCGCTGGCGCGGCGTGCTGCCGTCGCCGTCCTGGCCGTACCCCTCGGGTCCCGGGTTGTTCGGGTCCATAGGTTCCTAGCCCCCCAAAAGCGTCGTGTGCCGTGAATTCCGGCCCCTCCCGGCCTGTTGCACACCGCGCTGCCGCTTCTGGTCCGGGCCCGCGCTCGAAGGGTGACAAGGGCGGCGGGCGACCGAACCTTAAACCTTGGCACAGTATCTACGACAGTCCGGGGTACCGCGCCGTCCGAGACATCACAGTCTCGTGAGGATTGCGTCTGACGTGCGCTTGCGCGCCGTCCGGCCGGGTCACCCCGGTCGCCCGGTTCACACCGGATCGCCGCGTCCCAATGGTCTGCCGGGTGCGGACGGCTCGCCGCCGCACGGCCCGGCACCGGTCCCGGTGCCACGCACGGGGCTCAGACCCGGGGCTCAGACCCGGGGCAGCGACTCCACCCCGATACCCCCCTCGATCGCCAGGATCCGGTGCAGCCGGGTGGCCACCAGCAGGCGCTGCATCTGCGGCGGTACGCCGCGCAGCACCAGGCGGCGGCCGCAGCGGCCGGCCCGCCGGTGGGCGCCCATGATCACCCCGAGTCCGGTGGCGTCCCAGGAGTCCAGCTCGGACAGGTCCAGCACCAGGTCGCCGACTCCGTCGTCGACGGCCGAGTGCAGGACCGTACGGGCGTCCGCCGCGCTGCGTACGTCGAGGCGGCCCCCGACGACCAGCTCGGCGTGGTCGCCCCTGATGTACATATGCGCTCCCCGAGAGTGCGTGTCCTACTCCGTGAAAGTGATGTCCGGTAATGCAACGTCTGACTGCGTTCGCGGGTCAGAGGTTGCCATCTGTAAGCGAACCGATACCGAATTCACCCCCGAGGGTGAAAACCTCGGGCTTTGTGCGTTTTGAGGGGCGGTCAGAGGGTCTACGTACTGATGTTTCAGTACGTGTAGAAGCCCTGCCCGCTCTTGCGTCCGATGTCACCGGCGTCAACCATCCGGCGCATCAGCTCCGGCGGGGCGAACTTCTCGTCCTGCGACTCGGTGTAGATGTTGCCGGTGGCGTGCAGCAGGATGTCGACGCCGGTGAGGTCGGCCGTGGCCAGCGGGCCCATGGCGTGACCGAAGCCCAGCTTGCAGGCCAGGTCGATGTCCTCGGCGGTGGCGACGCCCGACTCGTACAGCTTGGTGGCCTCGACGACGAGCGCCGAGATCAGCCGGGTCGTCACGAAGCCCGCGACGTCCCGGTTGACGACGATGCAGGTCTTGCCGGTGGACTCGGCGAACTCCCGTGCGGTGGCGAGGGTTTCGTCGCTGGTCTTGTAGCCGCGGACCAGCTCGACGAGCTGCATCATCGGCACCGGCGAGAAGAAGTGGACGCCGACGACCCGCTCGGGGTGCTCGGTGGCGGCCGCGATCTTCGTGATCGGGATGGCGGAGGTGTTGGAGGCGAGCACGGCGTCCGGGCGCACGATCTTGTCGAGGGCGCGGAAGATCTCGTGCTTGACCTCCAGCTTCTCGAAGACGGCCTCGACCACGATGTCCGCGTCGGCGACGGCGTCCAGGTCGGTGGTCGTGGTGATGCGGGCGAGGGCCGCGTCGGCGTCGTGCGCCTCCAGCTTCCCCTTGCTCACGAACTTGTCGTACGAGGCCTGGATGCCGCCGACGGCACGGTCCAGCGCCGCGTCGGTGACGTCACGCAGGACCACGTCCCAGCCGGCCTGCGCGGCGACCTGGGCGATGCCGGAACCCATCAGGCCGGCCCCGATGACGGCAAGCTTCCGTGCCACTCCGCTCCCCTTACACGCTGTTGAGGTATGCCTCTTGGGCGGGACCCTAGCGCTCGTCGGGGGCCGGGGAACCCGGTAAGTAATGCGTGTCACGGTCTCAGGACGTGAGACAACCGTCACGTCCCGTCAGCCGGCCCCGGCACCATGGACCATTTCGCGCCACCCACGCCGTCGTTCGGCGCCGCGGGCACACCCTTACGCTGGCCGCATGGTCAATCTGACGCGCATCTACACCAGGACCGGCGACCAGGGCACCACCGCCCTCGGGGACATGAGCCGGGTCGCCAAGACGGATCTGCGGATCTCGGCGTACGCGGACGCCAACGAGGCGAACGCGGTGATCGGGACGGCGATCGCGCTGGGCGGGCTCGCGGCGGAGGTCGTCGAGGTGCTCACCCGGGTGCAGAACGACCTCTTCGACGTCGGCGCGGACCTGTCGACGCCGGTGGCGGAGAACCCGCAGTACCCGCCGCTGCGGGTGGAGCAGTTCTACGTCGACCGGCTGGAGGCGGACTGCGACCGCTTCAACGAGCGGCTGGAGAAGCTCCGTTCCTTCATCCTCCCGGGCGGCACCCCGGGCGCGGCCCTGCTCCACCAGGCCTGCACGGTCGTACGGCGGGCCGAGCGCTCGACGTGGGCGGCGCTGGAGACCCACGGCGAGGCGATGAACCCGCTGACCGCGACCTACCTCAACCGCCTCTCGGACCTGCTGTTCATCCTGGCCCGCACGGCCAACAAGGACACCGGCGACGTGCTGTGGGTGCCCGGCGGCGAACGCTGAGCGGACCGACCTCCGGCCGGGGGTCCGGGGGTCGCCCCCCGGGACAACACAGCATCCTGGCCCGCACCGCCAACAAGGACACCGGCGACGTGCTGTGGGTGCCGGGCGGGGAGCGGTGACCCCGCCCGGCACCGGGCTCAGCCGGTCTCCCTCAGCCGGCCGTCCGCGGTGAGGCTCAGGGCTCCGGTCAGGGCCTGGTCGCAGCCCTCCTTCGTCTGCCGCAGAGCGACCTGTCGGGAGGCGGTGAGCCGCTGCCCGTCCTTCGGTCCGGAGAGCGTGAGGCTCACCTGCGGCCGTCGTTCGTCGAAGCCCTCGGGCAGGCGCACCTTGACCCGGACCTGGTCGCCGTACACCAAGGGCGCCCCGCTGGCGCAGTGGGTGCCGACGCACAGCCGGTAGTCGGCGTCGGCGCCGTAGGGAACGGTGTCCGCCTTCCAGGTCACGGAGACCTGCGGGACGACGGCGAGCAGTTCGCACGCCGCTGTGTCGGAGCCGCAGGCGGTCAGCGTCCACAGCGCCGCCGCGAGGGCGCCCGCGATGCGCGGGCCCCGGCTCACCACTTCTTCACCAGGCCGGGCAGCGCGTCCTCGGCCAGCTTGATGTCGGTGAAGATGATCTCGCAGTCGTAGTCGGTGGCGTCCGAGCAGTCCTTGTCGTCGTTCCACCCGTCGTCGTCGCCGTCGGAGCCGATGCCCCAGCCCGAGCAGAGCCCGCCGGAGATCACGCCCTTGGCGTAGACATGGCCGTTCTTGAGCACGGTGTAGACGGGCCCTCCGGAGTCGCCGGGGTAGTCGCAGGTGCCCGAGTTCTTCTTGCCCCGGGTGGCGTTCTTGATGACCGTGCCGTCGCTGTACTTGATGGTCAGCTTGCCGCTGGTCACCTTCCAGCCGCAGACCTCCCCGGTCGTGGACCCGCCGGAGCAGAACTGCTGGCCCACCTTGGAGCGGGTGGTCCAGCGGTTCTGGACCCGGCGCGTCTGGGAGCCGTTGGGGCCGCCCTTGTAGATGCGCGCGGAGACGTTGTACTTGTTCTCGTACACCTTGCCGATCACCAGGTCTCCTGAGTAGTACGACTTTCCGGCGATCTTCACCGACCCCTTGCTGTTGTTCCAGTTGTCGTAGGCGACGTCGGCGAAGGTGAGTTCCGGATTCCAGCTGTCCAGGTAGCCGTTGCCGGTGGTGCAGTGGCCCGCGCTGAGCATGTAGGGCTGGCCCTGGTGGGTCCAGGGGAACGCGGTGGTGCAGCGGATGCCGTCGCTGAGGGTGCCGTTCGAGGAGACCCGCACCGGCTCGTAGGCGGCTCCGCCCTTGAAGGGGGAGACGTCGGTGTAGCGGCCGGCGGAGGCCTGCAGCGCCTTCACCGCGGGGGCGACGCGGACCGCGACGGTGTCGGTGCCGTAGCGCGTGCCCAGGGCGTCGGCGACCTCGGCGTTGTCCGCCGGCACCTCCACGACCACCCGGTTGGTCTCCGCGTCGACGGCGGCCGTGACCAGGTCGGAGGCGCCGGGCACCTCGTCCTCGGTCAGCAGCAGCACCTCGTCGGTGATGGACTGCAGCTCGGCCTGGCTGTGCTCGACCTCCTCGGTCACCGGGGTGATCGTCGTGTTCTGCGTCGCCGCCGTGTCGGCGACGCCGTCCTCACCGGCCGGGGCCTCCACACCGGTGTCGGGGTCGCCCTCGGGAGTCCCGTCGGCGCTGCCCTGGTCCACCGGGATGCCGGTCAGGGTGATGGCCGCGGTGGCCTCGCTCTTGGCCGCCGGGTCCGTGACCGGCGCCACGATCTCGCCGGTGTCGCTGTCGAGGTAGGGCGGCGCGAGGTCGTCCGGGTCGGCCTCGGCCCGCTCCTCGGCGGCGTCCAGGGCGTACGACTCGGCGGTGTCCGGCTCGGCGAGGTCGTCCAGTGCGACGGGGCCGGTGAGCACGGTGACCCGGTCGAGGTCGACCGTCACCGGCTCGGACGGGGCCGGGCTGTCGTCGCCGGTGAAGCGGACCCGCAGCTGGAGGCCGCCGTCCGCGGTGAGCGTCCCGGTGTCCCAGAGCAGGCCGGACAGCGTGCCGCCGCTGACCTCGACCGGCCAGGTCACGGCGGCACCGGAGGGGCCGGTCACCTGGCCGACCGGAACATCGGTCCAGCTCTCGGTGTCGGCGCGACGGTACTGGAAGGTGACGCCCGTCAGGTCGCCCGGTCCGGCCGCCGCGAGCGGAACCTGGTGGCCGACCTGCTCGCCGGGCAGCGGGGAGACGATGCCGGCCGTACCGACGTGGAAGGTGTAGGCGGCGGTGGCGGAGGCGTTGCCGGCCTTGTCGACGGCGACGGCGGTCAGGTGGTGGCTGCCCTCGTCGGCGACGGTCACCCGCACGGTGGTGGCGGCCCCGGTGGCCGCGACGGTGGTCTCGGTGCCGTCGTCGAGCCGGTAGCGCAGGGACTTCAGCCCGGGGTCGGCGGAGGTCAGGACGAAGGCTCCGGTGTCGCCCGCGTCCCCGGCCCAGCCGTCGTCCGGAAAGTCCGGTGAGGCCACGGTGGGGGCGGCCGGTGCGGTGGTGTCCACGGTGAACCGGTAGTGCGCGGCCGGTCCCCAGGTGCCGGCCGCGTCGACCGCGCGGACGTGCAGGTACCAGGTGCCCTCGCCCTTGGTACCGCTGTACGAGGCGCTCGTCGAGTCGGTCACGGTGTCGGGCACGGTGCCGGCCGAGGAGTCGACCGTCAGGCTGTACCCGGCGGCCGTGGCCGACGTGGTCCAGGCGGCGGTGAGGGTCGTGGTCCGGTAGGCGGCCGACTGGTCGGGGTGGCCGGCCGAGGTGATCACGGGACGCAGGGCGAGGCCCGCGTCCACCTGGAAGGCGAAGTGGGCGGCGGTGGCCGACCAGTTGGCCGCCCTGTCCTTGGCCCGTACGTGCAGGTACCAGGTGCCGTCGGCGGTGACCGTCGTGCTGTACGAGGTGCCCGTCTGCACCGTGCCCGTGGTCGCGGGCAGCGTGCTCGTGCTCTGGTCGACGAGCACCGTGTACCCGGCGGCCCCGGCGGTGTCGGCGGGCGCGGTCCAGGTGAAGGACGCGGTGCGGCCGGCGTAGACGGCTCCGCTCAGCGGGTGCGTGGACGAGGTGACGGTGGGTGCGCCGGGTGCGCCGGTGTCCACGTGGAACGCGAAGTGCCGGGTGGCGGACCAGAGTCCGGCGGCGTTGCGGGCGGCGGCGTGCACGTACCAGGTGCCGTCGGCGCGGTCGGTCGCGGTGACGGTGGTGGAGGTCTGGGTGACCTCGGTGCCGGCGGCGGTCACCGGGTTCTGGTCGGTCTTCACGGCGTATCCGGTGATGGCGCTGGTGTCGCTCGCGGCCAGGGTCGCGGTGAAGTCGTCGGTGCCGTACCAGGAGTCCGGCGAGGCGTGGCTGGTGCTGGTGATCGTCGGCGCCGTGGGGGCGCTCGGGTCGACCGTGAGGGTGCGCCAGCTCGACCAGGACTTGGACCAGTTGCCGCCGTCGTAGGCGCGCGCCCGCCACTTGTGGACGCCCGACGGCAGGGTCGGTGAGGTCCAGCTGGCGATGGACGTGGGTGACAGATAGGCGGTGTTGCCGGTGGACCTGCGCGTCGTCAGGTCCGTGTCCCAGACCTCGAAGGTGAAGCGCAGTTCGTCGAGGTCGGCGTCGCCGGAGCGGGCCCGCAGCGTGGGCGTGGCGTCGCTGGTCGCCGTGCTGTCGAAGGGCAGGAACAGCGACGTGGCACCCGGGTAGGAGTCGTAGGTGACGCTCAGGTGCGGTTCGGTGGCCGCGTCCTCGCCCGAGACGTAGTTCGCCGAGCGGTAGCGCCGCCAGGTCAGCGAGTCGGTCTCGTCGACCCCGCGCACCTGGACGCCGTGGTTGTCGGAGCCGTCGGCCCAGGCCTGGACGATCGCGTCGACGTCGAAGCCGACGGTGCCCGCCGGGCAGTTGCTGTCGTGGCCCTTGGCGACGGTGCTGACGACGGCGCCGGTCGTGGTGGTGGCCGGCTGGTCGCCCCAGGTGACCGTGGCGGACGACCAGCTTCCGGTGATGCGGCGGATCTGGGTGCCGGAGCCGGAGGTGGCGCAGGACGAGGACCAGGTCGAGTACAGCGCGAGGTTGGTGTCGACGATGTGCTTGCCCGCGAGGCCGGACACGTCGAACTTCAGATAGGAACGGGCCTTGGTGGTGCCGCCGTCGTAGGTGCCGGACTTCAGCTCGGTCGACGAGACCTGGGAGTCGGGGTAGTTGGTGGCGACCCAGGTGTCCGTGCTCACGGCGAGGGTGGAGGTGGGGTCGACGGTCACCGGGTAGTGGGCGGTGGCGAGGAACTCGGGGTCCGGGGTGAGGACCAGGGTCTGAGCGCCGTCCGCGTCCTGTTCGACGCGCGTGTCGACGCGGGTCTGCCGGGCGGGCTCTCCGGACAGCTCGTCCTGCTCGGCGTCCCACATCATCGGGGCCGGTGCCTCGGCGACGAGCCTCCCCGAGGCGTCCTTCAGGAGGAGGTGCCCCGAGTCCGCCAGGGAGAGGGTCAGGCCCTCGGTCCGTACGGGTATGCGGTAGCGGACGGGCTCGGCGGGGGCCCGGTCGAGCAGGATGTTCTGCGAGAAGCCGTCGGCGAGCGCGGTGACGGTCAGCGTCTCGTCCGGTCCGACCTGGTAGGAGGCGGTGTCGCCGGCCACCTCGGGAGTGGGGAGCTCGGTCTCCCAGCCGAGCCCGAAGGAACGTTTCCCCTCGGTGACCTGGGCGAGGTGGGTGTCACCGCCGTCGGACACGTCGAGGTCCGTGCCCGTGGTCTGCGGAGTGAGGCTGGCCCCGGTGTCGGAGAGCGTGGTGTCGATGTCGTGCCAGACGCCGTCCTCCTTGACCCGCACCGGCGCGGGGTAGGCCTCGGCGGTGAGCGTCCCGGCCGGGTCGGCCCAGACACCGCCGGTCGCGGTGCGCTCGGAGAGGATCTCGATGCGGCGCCCCTGCGCCTGGGCGAGGAGCCGGGCCTCGGACTCGTCGGCGGCCTCGGCCGGACCGAGGTCCGCGGCGGATGCGGACGGGGACGCGGCCGGCGTCCCGGACTCGGCCTGCGCCTCCCGCTCGGCCACGGCGGCGAGGCCGCCCGCCAGGGTCAGCGCCAGCACGGCCGCCGCGGCCCGCCGCCCGCTCCCCCACGGGGATCTTCGCCGGGCGCGTATCGCTCTGCTCAATGCGGATTCCTCTCCGAAGTGACACCGGGCAAGATCATCCCGGACGGGGATTATGCACGACGTTTGCCGGAATTTGGGATTCCGTTGACTGTTGAGCAGGCATCACCTGGAAGGCCACACCAAGGGGCGCCATCCGCAAGGAAGTTGACGGAGCGCCAGATCGACCGGTAAGTGGTCCAGACCTATTGACCGATGGTCCAGACCTTTCTATCCTCGCGGCACTGTGGGTATGAAGGCTCAGTCATGCCCACGTCATCCCCGACAAGAGGGAGGCGCAGCATGCGCTTCAGACACAGAGCCGCGGCGGGGTTCGCGACCCTGTTGCTCCCCCTGGCAGGTCTGGTCGGCCTCGCAAGCCCGGCCCAGGCCGCGACGACGGCGACCGCGACCTATGCCAAGACCTCCGACTGGGGTACCGGCTTCGGCGGCCAGTGGACCGTCAAGAACACCGGTACCACCAGCATCAGTTCCTGGACCGTCGAGTGGGACTACCCCTCCGGCACCTCGGTCACCTCCGCGTGGGACGCGGACGTCACCTCCGCCGGCACCCACTGGACCGCCAAGAACAAGTCCTACAACGGCACCCTGGCCCCCGGCGCCTCCGTCTCCTTCGGCTTCAACGGGGCCGGATCCGGATCCCCCAGCAACTGCGCGGTCAACGGAGCGAGTTGTGACGGGGGCACCACCACCCCCGGTGACTCGGCACCCTCCGCGCCCGGCACCCCCACCGCCTCCGGCATCACCGACACCTCGGTGAAGCTGAGCTGGTCCGCGGCCACCGACGACAACGGCGTCAAGAACTACGACGTCCTGCGCGACGGCAAGGTGGTCTCCACGGTGACCACCACCTCGTACACCGACACCGGTCTCACGGCCGGCTCGGACTACTCGTACACCGTCCAGGCCCGCGACACCGCGAACCAGACCGGCCCGGTCAGCGGCGCGGTCGCCGTGCACACCACGGGCGGTACGACCACTCCCCCGACCACCGGCTCCAAGGTCAAGCTCGGCTACTTCACCGAGTGGGGCATCTACGGCCGCAACTACCAGGTCAAGAACCTGGTGACGTCCGGCTCCGCGGCGAAGATCACGCACATCAACTACGCCTTCGGCAACGTCACCAACGGCCAGTGCGCGATCGGCGACGCCTACGCGGACTACCAGAAGACGTTCACCGCCGACACCTCGGTGAGCGGTGTCGCCGACACCTGGGACCAGCCGCTGGCCGGCAACTTCAACCAGCTGCGCGAGCTGAAGGCCAAGTACCCGAACCTCAAGATCCTGTGGTCCTTCGGCGGCTGGACCTGGTCCGGCGGCTTCGCGCAGGCGGCGGCCAACCCGACCGCGTTCGCGGACTCCTGCTACAACCTGGTCAAGGACCCGCGCTGGGCCGATGTCTTCGACGGCATCGACATCGACTGGGAGTACCCGAACGCCTGCGGGCTGTCCTGCGACACCAGCGGGTCGGCGGCCTTCAAGAACCTGATGGCCGCGCTGCGCGCCAAGTTCGGCTCCTCCGCCCTGGTCACCGCGGCCACCACGGCCGACGGCTCCACCGGCGGCAAGATCGACGCCACCGACTACGCGGGCGCCTCCCAGTACGTCAACTGGTACAACGTGATGTCGTACGACTTCTTCGGCGCCTGGGCCACCACCGGACCGACCGCCCCGCACTCGCCGCTCACCTCGTACTCGGGCATCCCGACCGCCGGCTTCGACACGGCCGACGCGATGGCCAAGTTCAGGGCACAGGGCGTGCCGGCGAGCAAGCTGCTGATCGGCATCGGGTTCTACGGCAGAGGCTGGACCGGTGTCACCCAGGACGCGCCGGGCGGCACGGCCACGGGCGCGGCGACCGGAACGTACGAACAAGGCATCGAGGACTACAAGGTCCTCAAGACGTCCTGCCCGGTCACCGGCACCGTCGCGGGCACGGCGTACGCCCACTGCGGCACCAACTGGTGGTCGTACGACACCCCGTCGACGATCGCCGGGAAGATGAGCTGGGCCAAGACCCAGGGTCTCGGCGGCGCCTTCTTCTGGGAGTTCAGCGGTGACACCAGCGACGGTGAACTGGTGAGCGCCATCAACTCCGGGCTGAACTGACCCCTACCGCCTCACCCCACCCCCACCGCGTCGCGGGCGGCCTCCGGGCCGTCCGCGACGACGCGTCTCAGGCCACGTTCACCCGTTGCCCCGGCGGGGCCGCCTCCAGCCAGGCGAGGAAGCCGGTCAGGGCGTCCTCGCTCATGGCGAGTTCCAGGCGGGTGCCGCGATGGGTGCAGGCGAGGACGACGGCGTCGGAGAGCAGGGCCAGCTCCTCCTCGCCCTCGGGGAGGCGGCGGCCGGCCACCTCGATCCGGTCGCGTTCCAGGACCCGGCGGGGGCGGTAGGCGTAGGAGAAGACGCGGTACCACTCGACGCTGTCGCCGTTGTAGCGGGCGACGCCGTAGCTCCAGCCCTTGCCGTTGGTGTCCGGTTTCTCGGGTACTTCCCAGCGCAGCGAACAGTCGAAGGTGCCGCCGGAACGCTGGATCAGTCTGCGGCGCAAGCCGAACAGGAAGAGTCCCACCACCACCAGCGCGACCACGATTCCGGCCACAGTCAGAGCGAGGACCATCGGCACCGACCTCCCCGTCTCCTAGGTAATGGAACGTAAAAAGACCCAGATCTACCTCAGCCGCGGCTGGGTCCGGAATGGCTCCGGACCCAGCCGCGGCTGAGTTACGTCAACGCATACGCGCAGTGTGTCAGCGCGCTGTCGCCGCCCGCAGACGGACGTCGGCGCGCCGCTCGGCAGTGGCGTCGCCCGCCGCCTTCGCGCGCTCCAGCTCACGCTCCTCGCGCTGGACGTCGATCTCGTCCGACAGCTCGGCGGTCTCCGCCAGCAGCGAGAGCTTGTTGTCCGCGAACGAGATGAAACCGCCGTGCACCGCGGCGACGACCGTTCCACCATCACTCGTACGGATGGTCACCGGGCCCGACTCCAGCACACCGAGCAGCGGCTGGTGACCGGGCATGACGCCGATGTCGCCGGACGTGGTGCGTGCGACGACCAGGGTGGCCTCGCCGGACCAGACCTGGCGGTCCGCGGCGACGAGCTCGACGTGCAGCTCAGCAGCCAAGGGTGGCTCCTCGGGTCACCACCCGGCAGGGGCGCCGGGTGTTGGGGTCAATTCTAGTAGGCGTGAGTGAGGGGGCGGGACGCGCCCGCCCCCTCACACCAAGAACGCAATGAGTTCGGAGGAACTCACGGGGTTCAGGAGACGCCCAGCTCCTTGGCGTTGGCCTTCAGGTCCTCGATGCCACCGCACAGGAAGAACGCCTGCTCCGGGAAGTGGTCGTACTCGCCGTCGATGATCGCGTTGAAGGCCGCGATCGACTCGTCCAGCGGGACGTCCGACCCGTCGACGCCGGTGAACTGCTTGGCGACGTGGGTGTTCTGGGACAGGAAGCGCTCCACGCGACGGGCACGGTGGACGGTGAGCTTGTCCTCCTCGCCCAGCTCGTCGATACCGAGGATCGCGATGATGTCCTGGAGGTCCTTGTACTTCTGGAGGACCGTCTTCACGCGCATCGCGGTGTTGTAGTGGTCCGCCGCGATGTAGCGCGGGTCCAGGATCCGGGACGTGGAGTCCAGCGGGTCCACGGCCGGGTAGATGCCCTTCTCCGAGATCGGACGGGACAGCACCGTCGTCGCGTCGAGGTGGGCGAAGGTGGTGGCCGGGGCCGGGTCGGTCAGGTCGTCCGCGGGGACGTAGATCGCCTGCATCGAGGTGATCGAGTGACCACGGGTCGAGGTGATGCGCTCCTGGAGGAGACCCATCTCGTCGGCCAGGTTCGGCTGGTAGCCCACCGCGGAGGGCATCCGGCCGAGCAGGGTCGAGACCTCGGAACCGGCCTGCGTGAAGCGGAAGATGTTGTCGATGAAGAACAGCACGTCCTGCTTCTGCACATCGCGGAAGTACTCCGCCATGGTCAGACCGGCGAGGGCCACGCGCAGACGGGTGCCCGGGGGCTCGTCCATCTGGCCGAAGACCAGGGCGGTCTTGTCGATGACGCCCGAGTCGGCCATCTCCTCGATGAGGTCGTTGCCCTCACGGGTGCGCTCACCGACACCGGCGAACACGGAGACACCGTCGTGGTTGTTGGCGACGCGGTAGATCATCTCCTGGATGAGCACCGTCTTGCCGACGCCGGCACCGCCGAACAGGCCGATCTTGCCGCCCTTGACGTACGGGGTGAGCAGGTCGATGACCTTGACGCCGGTCTCGAACATCTCGGTCTTCGACTCGAGCTCGTCGAAGTTCGGGGCCTTGCGGTGGATGGACCAGCGCTCGCCCTCGTACTGCTCGTCGACGTTCAGCACCTCACCGAGGGTGTTGAACACCTTGCCCTTGGTGAAGTCACCGACCGGGACGGTGATGCCGTCGCCGGTGTCGGTGACCGGGGCCTGGCGGACCAGGCCGTCGGTGGGCTGCATGGAGATGGTGCGGACCAGGCCGTCACCCAGGTGCTGGGCGACCTCCAGGGTCAGCGTCTTCTTCTCGCCGGCGTTGGCCGGGTCGGCCACCTCGACGTGCAGCGCGTTGTAGATGTCCGGCATCGCGTCGACGGGGAACTCCACGTCGACGACCGGGCCGATGACCCGGGCGACGCGGCCCGTGGCCGTCGCGGTCTCAACAGTGGTGGTCATTAGCGGTCACTCCCCGCGGTCGCGTCGGCCAGGGCGCTGGCGCCACCGACGATCTCGCTGATTTCCTGGGTGATTTCGGCCTGGCGGGCCGCGTTGGCAAGACGGGAGAGCGTGTTGATCAGCTCGCCCGCGTTGTCGGTGGCCGACTTCATCGCGCGCCGCGTGGCAGCGTGCTTCGAAGCCGCCGACTGGAGCAGCGCGTTGTAGATGCGGCTCTCCACGTAGCGCGGCAGCAGGGCGTCGAGGACGTCCTCCGCCGAGGGCTCGAAGTCGTACAGCGGAAGGATCTCGTCGCCCTTGGCGGCGCCCTCCTCCGCGACCTCGTCGAGGCTGAGCGGCAGCAGCCGGTCCCCGAGCGCCGTCTGCGTCATCATCGACACGAACTCGGTGTAGACGATGTGGAGTTCGTCCACCCCGCCGTCCGCCGTCTCGGTCTCGATGGCCTCGATCAGCGGCGCCGCGACCTTCTTGGCGTCCGCGTACGAGGGCTCGTCGGTGAAGCCCGTCCACGACTCCACGACCTTGCGCTCGCGGAAGTGGTAGTGGGCCAGACCGCGGCGGCCGACGATGTACGTGTCGACCTCCTTGCCCTCCGCCTCAAGGCGCGCCGTCAGCAGCTCGGCGGCCTTGATGGCGTTGGAGTTGAAGGCGCCGGCCAGACCGCGGTCGCTCGTGAGGAGCAGCACCGCGGAGCGGGTCGGCGTCTCCGCCTCGGTGGTCAGGGGGTGCTTGGTGTTCGACCCGGTACCGACCGCCGTGACCGCGCGGGTGAGCTCGGTCGCGTACGGCGCGGAGGCCCGCACCTTGCGCTGCGCCTTGACGACACGCGAGGCGGCGATCATCTCCATCGCCTTGGTGATCTTCTTGGTCGCGGTGACGGATCGGATGCGACGCTTGTAGACCCGGAGCTGGGCTCCCATGAGTCAGGTCCCTTCCTTACGTCACTTGGCCGCGGCCGGGACGTCCTCGCCGAGAAGCTTGCCGTCCGAGGTCTCGAACTGCTTCTTGAAGTCGGCGATGGCGTCGGCAACAGCGGTGAGGGTGTCGTCCGACATCTTTCCGCCCTCCTTGATGGAGGTCATGAGGCCCTGCTCCTTGCGGTGCAGGTACTCCAGGAGCTCCTTCTCGAAGCGGCGGATGTCGGTGACCGGGACGTCGTCCATCTTGCCGGTGGTGCCGGCCCACACGGAGACGACCTGGTCCTCGGTGGACATCGGCTGGTACTGAGCCTGCTTGAGCAGCTCGACCAGACGCTGGCCACGCTCCAGCTGCGACTTCGACGCGGCGTCCAGGTCGGAACCGAAGGCGGCGAACGCCTCCAGCTCGCGGTACTGGGCCAGGTCCAGACGCAGCCGGCCGGAGACCTGCTTCATCGCCTTGTGCTGCGCGGAACCACCGACTCGGGAGACGGAGATACCGACGTTCAGCGCGGGGCGCTGACCGGCGTTGAACAGGTCCGACTCCAGGAAGCACTGGCCGTCGGTGATGGAGATGACGTTGGTCGGGATGAACGCCGAGACGTCGTTGGCCTTGGTCTCGACGATCGGCAGACCGGTCATCGAGCCGGCGCCCATCTCGTCGGAGAGCTTGGCGCAGCGCTCCAGCAGGCGGGAGTGCAGGTAGAAGACGTCACCCGGGTAGGCCTCACGGCCCGGCGGGCGGCGCAGCAGCAGGGACACGGCGCGGTAGGCGTCGGCCTGCTTCGAGAGGTCGTCGAAGATGATGAGGACGTGCTTGCCGTCGTACATCCAGTGCTGGCCGATGGCCGAGCCGGTGTACGGCGCCAGGTACTTGAAGCCGGCCGGGTCGGACGCCGGGGCGGCGACGATGGTCGTGTACTCCAGCGCGCCGGCCTCTTCCAGGGCGCCACGCACGGAGGCGATGGTCGAGCCCTTCTGGCCGATGGCGACGTAGACGCAGCGGACCTGCTTCTTCGGGTCGCCCGAGCGCCAGTTGTCACGCTGGTTGATGATCGTGTCGACGGCCAGGGCGGTCTTGCCGGTCTGGCGGTCGCCGATGATCAGCTGACGCTGGCCGCGGCCGACCGGGGTCATGGCGTCGACGGCCTTGTAGCCGGTCTCCATCGGCTCGTGCACCGACTTACGGGCCATGACGCCGGGAGCCTGCAGCTCCAGGGCGCGGCGGCCGGACGTCTCGATCTCGCCGAGGCCGTCGATCGGGTTGCCGAGCGGGTCGACGACGCGGCCGAGGTAGCCCTCGCCGACCGCGACGGAGAGAACCTCACCGGTGCGCTGCACCGGCTGGCCCTCCTCGATGCCGCTGAACTCACCGAGGACGATGGCGCCGATCTCGCGCTCTTCCAGGTTGAGCGCGAGGCCGAGGGTGCCGTCCTCGAACTTCAGCAGTTCGTTGGCCATGGCCGAGGGAAGACCCTCGACCTTCGCGATGCCGTCGCCGGCAAGGGTGACCGTACCGACCTCCTCGCGCGAGGCCGCGTCCGGCTTGTACGACTGGACGAAGTTCTCCAGCGCGTCCCGGATCTCCTCCGGCCGGATCGTGAGCTCCGCCATCTGGGTTCCCTGCTCTCCTTGTTGGGCCCGAAGTTTCACTTGGGGGGTCTGGGGGCGACCCCCAGGATTCTTCTTGTACGGCCCAACCGGGCCGTCGTAAGTACGTACTGCTCTTCTGCTGTACCGGGGTGCTAGCTCGCCATGCGGCGGGCCGCGTCCTCCAGCCGGTCCGCGATGGAACCGTTGATGAGCTCGTCACCGACCTGCACCCGGATCCCGCCGACGACCTCCGGGTCGACGTCGAGGTTGAGGTGCATCGTGCGGCCGTAGAGCTTCGCGAGGGCGGCGCCCAGGCGCTGCTTCTGCGGCTCGCTCAGCGGCACCGCCGAGGTGACGACGGCGACGACCCGGCTGCGACGCTCCGCGGCCAGCTTGGACAGGGCCTCCAGGCCCGCTTCCAGGCTACGTCCCCGCGGCACGGTCACAAGGCGCGTGACCAGACGCTCGGTGACCGGCTTGGCGCGGCCGCCGAGCAGCCGGTGCAGCAGCTCGGTCTTCGCGGCGACGGTCGCCTTGCGGTCGGTCAGCGCGGCGCGCAGCCCGGTGTTGGAGGAGACGATCCGGCCGAACCGGAACAGCTCGTCCTCGGCGTCGTCCAGCGTGTTGGACTTCTCCGCGGCCGTGAGGTCGGCGGTGTTCGCCAGCTCCTCCAGCGCGTCCACCAGGTCGCGGGGCTGCGACCAGCGGGAGCGGACCAGGCCGGACACCAGGTCGGCGGTGGTCTCGGAGACCTGGCCGCCGATCAGGCGCCGGACCAGCTCGGCCTTCGCCTCGCCGGCCTGTGCCGGGTCGGTGAGGACCCGGCGCAGGCCTCCCTCGCGGTCGAGCAGCGCGGTGACGGCCGCCAGCTCGTCGGCGAGCCGCGTCGCGTCCACGGACGAGGAGTCCGTCAGCGCGTCGAGACGCTCACGTGCGGCTGCCAGGGCATCGCGGCTCGCTCCGTTCATCGCGCGGCCTCGGCCTTCTCCTCAAGCTCGTCGAGGAAGCGGTCGATCACGCGGCTCTGCCGGGCGTGGTCCTCGAGGGACTCGCCGACCAGCTTGCCGGCCAGGTCGGTGGCCAGGTGGCCGACGTCCTGACGGAGCGCCTGCGCGGCGGACTTGCGGTCGGCCTCGATCTGCGCGTGACCGGCGGCGACGATCTCCTCACGCTGCCGCTGGCCCTCGGCGCGCATCTCGGCGATGAGCGCGGCGCCCTGCTCCTGAGCCTCCTGGCGCAGGCGCGCGGCCTCGTGCCGGGCCTCGGACAGCTGCGCCTTGTACTGCTCAAGAACGCTCTGCGCCTCGGTCTGCGCGGCCTCGGCCTTCTCGATACCGCCCTCGATCGCCTCGCGGCGCTGCTCCAGAACCTTGTTGATGTTCGGAAGGAGCTTCTTGGCGAGGAAGCCGAAGACGATGACGAAGGCGATGAGGCCGATGACGAGCTCTGGGATCGGCGGGATGAGGGGGTTTTCGGCCTCCTCAGCCGCGAGCTGAACCAGGGGGCTCATATCAGTGCCTTTCGTCTATTGGTGCGCGACGGTCGGGTCAGGAGGTCGGGTAGACGAACGGCATGACCAGACCGATCAGGGCGAGCGCCTCACAGAAGGCGAAGCCGAGGATCTGGTTGGCGCGGATCAGGCCGGCCGCCTCGGGCTGGCGGGCGAGCGCCTGGGTGCCGTTGCCGAAGATGATGCCGATGCCGACGCCCGGGCCGATCGCGGCGAGGCCGTAACCGATCGAGCCGAGGTTGCCCTTGATCTGGGTGGCGGCGAGGGTGGCCTGCGCAAGAGCGGACATGCCGGTTCTTCCTTCTCTTTCAAGGACCGGTGGGGGTTGGCCACCGGATGTCATGAGTGGTGGGGCGGGTTGGCGCTCAGTGGTGCTCGGCGAGCGCGCCCTGGATGTAGCTGCAGGTCAGCAGTACGAAGACATAGGCCTGGACAGCCTGGATGAAGAGCTCGAAGGCGGTCATCACGAGGACCATGACGAACGAGACACCGGAGTACGCGATGCCGATGCCGTTCAGCATGTACCAGCTGGCGATCGTGAAGAGCAGCAGCAGGGTGTGACCGGCGAACATGTTCGCGAAGAGTCGCACGGCGTGGGTGAACGGCCGGACGATGAGGTTCGAGAAGAACTCGATCGTCATCGACAGCGGGAGGACCCCGCCGAGCGACTTGTCGTAGCCGGTGACGTTCTTGAAGAAGCCGACGAAGCCCTGGCGCTTGAAGGTGAGCGCGACCCACGTGATGTAGACGAGGCCGGCCAGGACCGCGGGGTACGAGATGATCGCGGTGACCGGGAACTGGGCGACCGGGATGATCGACCAGAGGTTCATCATCCAGACGAAGAAGAACAGCGAGACGACGAACGGGACGTACTTCTCGCCTTCCTTCTTGCCGATGGTCTCGTAGACGACGCCGCGCCGGACGAAGTCGTAGCCGGTCTCGGCGATCATCTGGAGCTTGCCCGGGACGACCTTCGGCTTGGCGAAGGCGGCCCAGAAGAAGCCCACGATGATGATCGACCCGAGCAGCGCCAGCAGCATCGTCTTGTTGAAGTACAGGTTGCTGTCCGCGTCGCCGAACAGCGGCTTGAACAGGAACGAGTGCAGGCCCGGAGCCGGGAAGCCACACCCGTCGAACAGGTGACAGCTCGTGTCGAAAGCGAGCGTCTGCGTCGGGTCAGCACTCACCGCGGGCTCCTTCATCGTGGCGCATGGATACGGCAACCTCGTTGTGTCGGCGCGGCGCATGGCCGCGGTTCGGCACGGGACTGGTGTTACAGATGTGGGGGCGGCTGGGGGGCATCTCGCCTCGCGATTGAGCAGGCGTCAGCTCAGATGCCCGCGCCCGCGATGCCGCAGTTGGCACCGGACGATAGCAGCATCTCTCGTACGGCTTTATCCCGGCCCTACCTCTCACGACGATTGTCCGGACTTCTCAGACTTCTCGGACTTCTCGGGTTCGACGTAGAGGATCTTGGCCTTCATGTGGGCACGGGTCTGTGCCGCGATCCACGCGAGCGTGGCGACCACGAGCGTGATGGCGAAGGCCCGGGGGTTGAACAGCGTCGTGTTCTTGAACAGGGCCATGAAGATGACCAGCAGCAGAAGCTGGGCCGCGTAGAGCATCAGGCCCATCATCTGGAAGAGCTGCGGCATGGACCTGGCCGTGCGCTGCAGGACGTAGAGGCCGATCCCCATGAAGAGGATCACGATCACCGTCCCGACGACCGCGCCGATCGCCCCCTTGCCGCCCGCGACGACACCGCTGACGACGGCTGCGAGCACGCCGACGGCGGCCGTGGGTACGGCGGCCTGGGCCAGGATCCGGGCGTCATTGGACGGCATGGCGGCAACTCCGCTTTCACAGGGGGGCAGGTGTCGTCATGGACGAGCGTAGTCCCGGTCGGAGGGTCGAAGACCTCACGCTGACGGACCGTCGCAGTCGGGTCCTTCGACTCTGTCCGGGGTTCTCGTGAACCGTATCACAAACTATTTGATGAGGTCTTTACCTCGTAGGTGTGCTCGCTGTCACACATGAGAGTGAAGCTGCGCGTCTGAGCGGAAACCGGGCCGTTGTGTCTGGTATTGGGGTGCTTTACTCCCCCACGACTTGGCAATGCTCTAGTCAGATTCTTACCTTGGCGGGGTCAGCGCGAGGTCTCGGAAGTGTGCCGTTCCAGGAAGCGCGAACGGGCCCCGATGGCGGTCGCGCCGTTGGCCGAGGTCACTGCGGCGGCCACCGGAGCAAGCGGCCCGGCGGGCTGCTCATCGCACTCCGGTTCCTCAACGGCCGCCGTCGGCTGGGGAGTTGTCGCGGCCGGCGCCGTGGCCGCCGCGGCCCGCGCACGGCGCCGGTAGCGGGGCGGCACGACGCCCTGCGCCCACATCGGGGCGCGCGGTGTGAACCGCGGCAGCAGGAGCAGCCCGAGGCCCACCGCGCTGAAGAACACCACACCGAGCACGATCCACATGGACGCGGAGTTCACGGAGTAGGCCAGCGCCCCGAAGGCGATCAGGGCCGCCCAGAAGTACATGATCAGCACGGCCCTGCTGTGCGAGTGGCCGACTTCCAGCAGCCGGTGGTGCAGGTGCCCGCGGTCGGCCGCGAACGGCGACTGGCCGCGCCAGGTGCGCCGCACGATCGCCAGCACCAGGTCGGCGGCGGGCACCGCGATGATGGTCAGCGGCAGCAGCAGGGGGATGTAGACCGGCACCATCTGGTGCACCGCGTTGCGCTCGGACCCCGCGAACAGGTTCATCACGTCGGGGTCGACCTGGCCCGTGACCGAGATCGCGCCCGCGGCCAGCACCAGGCCGATCAGCATCGACCCGGAGTCGCCCATGAAGATCCGCGCCGGGTGCATGTTGTGCGGCAGGAAGCCCAGGCACATGCCCATCAGGATCGCCGAGAACAGGGTCGCCGGGGCGGCCGCCTCGATGCCGTACGAGTACCAGATCCGGTAGGCGTACATGAAGAACGCGGCGGCCGCGATGCACACCATGCCGGAGGCCAGGCCGTCCAGGCCGTCGACGAAGTTCACCGCGTTGATGGTGATGACCACCAGGGCCACCGTCAGCAGGGTGCCCTGCCACGGGGTCAACGCCACCGTGCCGACGCCCGGGATGGGCAGCCAGAGGATCGTCAGACCCTGCATGACCATGACGCCCGCGGCGATCATCTGACCGCCCAGCTTGATCAGCGCGTCGATCTCGAACTTGTCGTCGAGCACACCGATCAGCCAGATCAGGGCCGCGCCGGAGAGCAGCGCCCGCGGCTCGTTCGACTTCTCGAAGACCTCGTTGAGGTTGGACATGTGGTCCGCGACCAGCAGCCCCGCACACAGGCCGAAGAACATCGCGATCCCGCCGAGCCGCGGAGTGGGCTCCCGGTGCACGTCACGTGCCCGGATCTCCGGCATGGCCCCCGCCACGATCGCGAACTTCCGCACCGGCCCTGTCAGCAGGTACGTCACCGCGGCCGTGATGCAGAGCGTCAGCAGGTATTCACGCACAGGCTTCCCCACATGTCTCGCTGGCCATCACAGCCCCACACCCTAGCGAGGGACGCATATGTGTGGGGACTTCCGGGTAGCGACGATGGTTGCACGGGTGGCTGTGAACCGGGCGTACAACGGGGTGTACGACGCTGCGCCTACCCCGTCTCACCCGGGATACGGCGGAAATCTACCGGTGAGCTCCCGCACCTCGTCACGCGCCCTCCCCACATCAGTGACTCCGCTCACCACGCCCGCCAGCAATGCCGCGATCCGGGTCATCTCCGCCTCCCCCATGCCCTGCGTGGTCACCGCGGCGGTGCCCAGCCTGAGCCCCCGCGCGTCACCGTGCGGCAGGGCACAGCAGTCCAGCACGATCCCGGCGGCCGCCAGCCGGCCCCGGGCGGCCTTTCCCCCGGCCCCGAGCGGCGCCGGGTCGACGGTGATCAGATGGGTGTCCGTGCCGCCCGTGGTGACGGCCAGCCCCCGCTCCGCCAGCCCGGCCGCGAGGACCCGCGCGTTGGCGACCACCTGATGGGCGTACGCGGTGAACGCCGGTGTCGCCGCCTCGCCGAACGCGACCGCCTTCGCGGCGACGGAGTTCATCTGCGCGCCGCCCTGGGTGAACGGGAACACCGCCCGGTCCAGCCGCTCGGCCAGTTCCGGCGCAGCGCACAGCAGCATCCCGCCGCGCGGCCCGCGCAGCACCTTGTGCGTCGTCGCGCACACCACGTCGGCGTACGGCACCGGGTTCGGCGCCGCTCCCCCGGCGACCAGCCCGATGGGATGGGCGGCGTCGGCGATCAGGTAGGCGCCCGCCTCGTCGGCGACCTCGCGGAAGAAGGCGTAGTCGATGTGCCGGGGATAGGCGATGGAGCCGCACACGATCGCCTTGGGCCGGTGGCTGCGCGCCAGCGCCCGCACCTGGTCGTGGTCGATGAACCCGGTCTCGGCGTCCACCCCGTACGCCACGAAGTCGAACCAGCGGCCGGAGAAGTTGGCCGGGGAGCCGTGCGTGAGATGACCGCCGTAGGGCAGCCCCAGGGCCAGCACGGTGTCACCGGGGCGCAGCAGGGCGGCATACGCGGCGAGTACGGCCGACGACCCGGAATGGGACTGCACGTTCGCGTGCGCGGCGCCGAACAGGGCCTTGGCCCGGTCGACGGCGAGGCGCTCGGCCACGTCCACGATCTCGCAGCCGCCGTGGTACCGGGTGCCCGGATATCCCTCGGCGTACTTGTTGGCGAGCGGCGACCCGAGGGCCGCCAGCACGGCCGGGGAGGTGAAGTTCTCGGCGGCGATCAGCTGCAGCGACGTCGACTGCCGGGTGAGCTCCCCCAGCACGATCTCGGCCAGCTCCGGGTCCTGCCGGCGCAGCAGATCGCCCTCGGCGAGGGCAGAGGTGACCGACATGGCGGGCTCCGGGCGGTCGACGGTGACGTATGACCAATGTAGGCCCGGTACGGGGCGGTCGCGCGGTGTGCGCGTACGGCTGGGGAGGGTCGCCGTCCCGCCGCCGGAGGGGCGGTTGCGGCCGGTCGCGCGGCTGCGGGTGCGTGGGGGTTGCTCGCGCAGTTCCCCGCGCCCCTTACGGGGCGCCACCACCGGCCTCCGTCAGGGCGGAACGGGTGGGCACGGCCGCCGGCGCCGGGGCCTGTGCGGGGGACAGTCGGTTACATCCGCGCCGGGACGCCGGTCAGCGCCGTGACCACCGGGTCCAGCGCCTCGTGTATCTCGTCGCCGATCGACTGGAAGAACGGCAGCGGGGCGCCGTACGGGTCGTAGACCTCGTCCGCCTCCGCCGTGGGCGCCAGCAGCCAGCCGCGGAGCGCCGCGGCCGCACGGACCAGCGCACGCGCCCGGACGACCACGCCTTCCGACGTCGGCGGCAGGGTCGCCGGGTCGATCGCGCGGACCAGGCGGGTGAACTCCTTCAGCGTGAAGGTACGCAGGCCCGCCGAGTGACCCATGGAGATGACCTGGGCGCGGTGGTCACGGGTGGCGGTCAGGACCAGGTCGGCCCGGATCACGTGCTCGTCGAGCAGTTCGCGGCCCACGAAGCCGGAGGCGTCCGCACCGAAGTCGGCGAGGACGGCCTCCGCGTTGGCCTCCATGGGCGCGCCCTCGTGCCCCCAGGTACCCGCGCTCTCCACGACCAGCCCGCCGCCCAGGAAGGCGCCGAGCCGGTCCGTCACGAGATGGCGGGTCAGCCGCTCGGTGATCGGCGAGCGGCACACGTTGCCGGTGCTGACGTGGAGGATGCGGAAGCTGTCGCGCGGCAGCCCCACGAACGTCGTCGTGATCTCCGCCGCGCGCTCCCCGTTGCCTATGCCACGCCCCGCGTCAGGGGCTGTCAATTCGCCACCTCAAGGTCGGGTACGACCTTCCGCAGCTCCTCCGCCGAGATCGCGCCCGCGCGCAGCAGCAACGGAACTTCGCGGGTGACGTCGACGATCGACGAGGGCACGTTGCCGGGGGTCGGGCCGCCGTCGAGGTACACGGAGACGGAGTCGCCGAGCATCTCCTGCGCGGCGTCACAGGTCTCCGGGGACGGGTGGCCGGTGAGGTTGGCGGAGGACACGGCCATCGGGCCGACCTCGGTGAGCAGCTCGATGGCGACCGGGTGCAGGGGCATGCGCACGGCGACCGTGCCCCTGGTGTCGCCCAGGTCCCACTGCAGGGACGGCTGGTGCCTGGCGACCAGCGTCAGGGCACCCGGCCAGAACGCGTCGACCAGCTCCCAGGCCAGCTCGGAGAAGTCGGTGACGAGACCGTGGAGCGTGTTCGGGGACCCGATCAGCACCGGGGTGGGCATGTTGCGGCCCCGCCCCTTGGCGTCGAGGAGGTCGGCGACCGCCTCCGAGGTGAACGCGTCGGCGCCGATGCCGTACACCGTGTCGGTCGGCAGCACCACCAGTTCGCCCCGGCGGACGGCGGACGCGGCCTCGCGCAGACCCGTCACGCGGTCGGTCGCGTCGTTGGTGTCGTATCGCCGTGCCATGTCTAGCGGGCCTCCTCGTACACGTACAGCTGGAAGGGAGTCTGCGGGGTGCTCACGGCAGCGCCTTGCGGGCGGTCGCGAAGCGGGGGCGGTTGTTGAGGTCCGGGTGGTCGGCCGCGTCGGCCCAGCCCCGCTCCTCGGTGAAGATCCACGGCACCTGGCCGCCCTGGGTGTCGGCGTGCTCGATGACGACGACACCGCCCGGGCGCAGCAGCCGGTGCGCGGTGCGTTCGATGCCCCGGATCAGGTCGAGGCCGTCCTCGCCGGAGAAGAGGGCGAGCTCCGGGTCGTAGTCGCGGGCCTCGGGGGCGACGTACTCCCACTCGGTGAGCGGGATGTACGGCGGGTTGGAGATGACCAGGTCGACATGGCCGTCGAGGTCGGGGAAGGCGTCCAGGGCGTTGCCCTGGCGCAGGTCGACCCTGGAGTCCGCCATGTTCTTGCGGGTCCACCGGAGCGCCTCCTCGGACAGCTCCACGGCGTGCACACGCGAGCGCGGGACCTCCTGGGCGAGGGCGAGCGCGATGGCGCCCGAACCGGTGCACAGGTCCACGATGCGGGGCTCGACCACGTCCATCGCGCGCACGGCGTCTATGGCCCAGCCGACCACCGACTCGGTCTCCGGGCGCGGCACGAACACGCCCGGCCCCACCTGGAGTTCGAGATACCGGAAGTACGCCCGCCCGGTGATGTGCTGGAGCGGCTCGCGCTGCTCCCGGCGGGCGATGACCTCCCAGTAGCGGGCGTCGAAGTCGGAGTCCTTGACGGAGTGCAGCTCGCCCCGCTTCACGCCGTGCACGAACGCGGCGAGCTCCTCCGCGTCGTTGCGCGGCGAGGGCACGCCGGCGTCGGCCAGTCGCTGGGTGGCCTGGGCCACCTCCGCGAGCAGCACTCGTCGGGGGCTTGGGGGTCGCCCCCCGAAATGTTGCTGCACGCTGGTCCTCCGTGTTGTACCTCGTACGTGCGTACGTGTCTTACGCGGCCGCGAGCTTGGCGGCCGAGTCCGCGTCGACGCAGGCCTGGATCACCGCGTCGAGGTCGCCGTCCAGGACCTGGTCCAGGTTGTACGCCTTGAAGCCCACACGGTGGTCCGAGAGACGATTCTCCGGGAAGTTGTACGTGCGGATCTTCTCGGAGCGGTCGACGGTGCGGACCTGGCTGCGGCGGGCGTCGGCGGCCTCCCGCTCCGCCTCCTCCTGTGCCGCGGCGAGCAGCCTGGAGCGCAGGATACGCAAGGCCTGCTCCTTGTTCTGCAGCTGGCTCTTCTCGTTCTGGCAGGAGGCGACGACTCCGGTGGGAATGTGCGTGATGCGCACGGCGGAGTCGGTGGTGTTGACGGACTGCCCGCCGGGCCCGGAGGACCGGTAGACGTCGATGCGGAGGTCGTTGGGGTTGATCTCGACGTCGACCTCCTCGGCCTCGGGCGTGACGAGCACACCGGCGGCGGAGGTGTGGATCCGGCCCTGCGACTCGGTCGCCGGCACGCGCTGCACGCGGTGCACGCCGCCCTCGTACTTCAGCCGCGCCCAGACGCCCTGACCGGGCTCGGTGGCACCCTGGCCGCCCTTGGTCTTCACCGCGACCTGGACGTCCTTGTAGCCGCCGAGCTCGGACTCGGTGGCGTCGATGATCTCGGTCTTCCAGCCGACGCGCTCGGCGTACCGGAGGTACATGCGCAGCAGGTCACCCGCGAACAGCGCCGACTCGTCGCCGCCCGCTCCGGCCTTGATCTCCAGGATCACGTCCTTGTCGTCGGACGGGTCCCGGGGGACGAGCAGCAGGCGCAGCTTCTCGGTGAGCTCGTCGCGCTGCTTGTCCAGCTCCTTGACCTCGGCGGCGAAGTCGGGGTCGTCGACGGCCAGTTCGCGCGCGGTCTCGATGTCGTCGCCGGTCTGCTTCCAGGAGCGGAACGTGGCGACGATCGGGGTGAGCTCGGCGTAGCGCTTGTTCAGCTTGCGCGCGTTGGCCTGGTCGGCGTGGACCGACGGGTCGGCGAGCTTCTTCTCCAGGTCTGCGTGCTCGACGACGAGTTCCTCGACGGCCTCGAACATTTTTGGCTCCTGATACTGCTACGGCGTACGGAAAGGAAGGCGGGCGACCAAAAACGCCGGTCCCGGGCACACCCCTCGCGGAGGCGTGGCCGTGGACCGGCGAAATGGAGCTCGCTACTTCTTGGAGCCGGCGGCAGCCTTGCCGAAGCGGGCCTCGAAGCGGGCCACACGGCCACCCGTGTCGAGGATCTTCTGCTTGCCCGTGTAGAACGGGTGGCACTCGGAGCAGACCTCGGCGCGGATGGTGCCGCTGGTGATCGTGCTACGGGTGGTGAACGACGCGCCACAGGTGCAGCTGACCTGCGTCTCGACGTACTCGGGGTGGATCTCGCGCTTCAAGGTGTCTCCTAGATATCGGGAGGGCACCGGGTCGCCTCCGCGGGCTTGCGGGGCGTGAACCGGGGCCGACGTACCAGTCTGCCAGGGCTGGCCGCATCTCCCAAAACCGGGGGGATCGGGGAGGTATTCCCAGGGGTGGGGGCGAGGGTCGCGCCCATGGGGCGGGGACGGATTCGCCGTGCGCGAGTGCGGGTGCCTGGGGGCTGATCGCGCAGTTCCCCGCGCCCCTGAAGGGGCGCTACGGCTGACACCCCTGAAAGGGGCGCGGGGAACTGCGCGACAAGCCCGCGCGCACCCGCAGCCGGACTACGACGTCACGACCCCCTTGGCCTGCCCCGTCGCCGTCCCCTTCGTCGCGCTCGCCGGGATCGGCCTGTCGTTCTTCAGCGCCGCCCACACCCGCTTCGCCTTCGCCTTCGCCACTATCACCCGGTTCGGGTTCGCCGGGTCGTACTCCACCGGCATCGTGACCATGTGCATGTTCTTGGCGCTGATGGACTTCAGGCCGTTCGCGAAGTCGATCAGGGAGTTCACCGAGCCGATGTCGGAGTCGGTGGTGACCGTCCTCGTCGCGGTGTCGGCCAGGTCGTACAGCTTCTTGGGGCTGGTGAAGACGCCCACCTGCTTGACCTGGTTGATCAGCGCCTTGACGAACGCCTGCTGGAGCTGGATGCGGCCCAGGTCGGAGCCGTCGCCGACGCCGTGCCGGGTGCGGACGAGGCCGAGCGCCTGCCTGCCGTCGAGCGTGTGGGTGCCGGCCTTGAGGTCGAGGTGGCTCTCCCGGTCGTCGATCGCCTTCGTCGTGGTGACCTCGACCCCGCCCAGCTCGTCGACGAGCTTCTGGAAGCCGGAGAAGTCGACCTCCAGATAGTGGTCCATCCGGATGCCGGTCATCGACTCGACGGTCTTGACCGCGCAGGCCGCGCCACCCGTGGAGTACGCGGAGTTGAACATCACCCCGGTCGCGGCGGAGTGCGTGGTGCCGTGCGCGTCGGTGCAGGCGGGGCGGTCGATCAGGGTGTCCCGGGGCACGGAGACCACGGCGGCCTTCTTGTGGCCCTCGTAGACGTGGACGATCATCGCCGTGTCGGAGCGGGCGCTGCCGTCGTCGGTGCCGCCGCCGAGCTTCCTGTTGGAGCCGGAGCGCGAGTCCGAGCCGAGGACCAGGATGTTCTCGGAGCCGTTGTCGACCTTGGTGGGCCGGTCGGTGCCGAGCGCCTGGTTGATGTCGACGGTCCTGAGGTTGCCGTTGAGCTTGAAGTACAGGTAGCCGACGCCGGTGCCGCCGAGGACGAGGATGCCGGCCGCCGTCCAGGCCGTGACGAGCAGCGCCCTGCGGCCCCGGCCGGGGGGCTTGCGGCGGCGGCCCTTGCTGCGGCCGCCCGGGGCGTTCGCACCGGCCTCGGGTATGACCGGCTCCGGCGTGCTCTCGGGGGACATGGGCTCCTCTGTTCTCGTACGACTGCTCGGTTACCCCCTGCTTTCAGGGTCAGGCCCGGCGTACCAGGATCATCGGCACGTACCGGACCATCGTCGCTCCGCCTGGTCAGACGGCGAAACTCGGGAAAGGGTTGCACAACGCGGTGTGCCCACCGCGTAGCGCGATGGGCACACCGGGTCACCGGGCAAGTCGGGGCGAACCCCGCTCACCAGGTATTTCAGCCGAAGATGTCGTACTGCTGGAAACCGGTACCGAGCGACTTCCTTGTGCCGAAGATCTCACTGGTCGCCTTGCCGGTGCCCGGGTAGAGGTAGAGCGTGCCGCCGGTCGTCCGGGCCAGGAGGTCGGCCTTGCCGTCGCCGGTCAGGTCTCCGACCGCGGCGAGGGTGTTGAAGCCGGTCCAGCCGGAGCGGACCTTCACCCGGGCCGAGAAGAGGCCGGTGCCGGACTTGCCGGTGCCCTTGTACAGGTACAGGTCACCACCGCTGCTCTTGCGGGCCAGCAGGTCGGCCTTGCCGTCGCCGTTGAAGTCGCCGACGCCGCGCAGCTGGTTGTACTGGCTCCAGCCGCCGCCGATCCGGACCCGGGCCGCGAAGGTGCCGTTGCCCTTGCCCGGGTACAGCCACAGCACACCGCTGGAGTCCTCGGAGAGGACGTCGGGCAGGTAGTCGCCGGTGAGGTCACCGGGGATCACGACGGCCTTGCGGGTCTTCCAGTTGGTGAAGATCTTCTTCGTCGCCCAGGAGCCGCCGGTCTGGGCACTGTTCAGCACGAAGTGGTCCCAGTAGACGTCACCGGAAGACAGCCGGTAGACGAAGTCCTGGAAGCCGTCCCGGTCGAGGTCGGCCTGGAGGACGACGTTGGTGCCGCTCCAGTCGCCCAAGGAGATGCGGGAGGCGAGCGAGGTGCCCTTGGAGTCCAGCTCGTAGCCGGTCTTGCTCGACGACTTGCGGGCGAACAGGTCGGCCTTGCCGTCGGTGTAGCTCAGGTTGGTGTCGGCGGTCTGCGCGTAGGCGGCACCGACGTAGGTGCTGACCTTCGTGAAGACGCTGTAGGCGCCCTGGGCGACGCAGTCCTCGACGCCCCAGGAGACGACGCCGACGATGCGGCCGCCGACGACCAGCGGGCCGCCCGAGTCACCGTTGCAGGTGGTCGTCGTGCCGGTGTCGCTGCCGGTGGCGGGCTTGCCCGCGCAGACCATGTGGCCCTTGACGAAGTCGGTGCTGCCGTAGGCGGCGGTGCAGGTGGCGTCCGAGTCGATCGGCAGCGTGGCCGTCTTCAGCGTCTCGGAGATGTCCTGCGTGGTGGAGCTGGTGCGGCCCCAGCCGTAGACCTTGGCGGTCGTGGCGGGCGTACCCGTGTACGACGCGGTGTCGGTGTTCGTCGTCATGCGGATCGGGGTCGCCTTGACGGGGGCCGCCAGGGTGAGGACCGCGATGTCGTTGTTGGGAGCACCGTTCGTCGACACGGTGTACGACGGGTGGTTCCACTGGCGCAGCACACCGGTGACGGTGCCGCCGTGCAGGTCGGCGGTGCCGTCGCTGTTGGTGGTCGGCAGCGAGGCGGTGCCGGTGACGACGGCGGAGTCGGTACTGCTCCACTTGAAGCCCTTGACGCAGTGCGCGGCGGTGAGGATCTTCGTGGGCGAGATGACCGAGCCGCCGCAGAAGAAGCCGACGTCGTCGCTGGTGCTGGTGGTGCCCTTGTCGTCGTAGTACCAGAGCTGGGCCATCCACGGCGCCGCGGAGATGGTGGTCGTACCGCCACCGATGATCTTCGGCGAGACGGCCGAACCGCTCGCGGTGGCGGTCGACTTCTTCGTGGACGTGGCTGCGCTGTCGGCGGCGATCGCACGGGCGACGCGCTTGTTCAGCGTGGCCTGCGACGGTGTGCTGACGGACGGCTTGACCGTGGGCGTCGGCTGGGTGGCCGCGCTGGCGGAGGTCGAGATCAGTGCGGCCGCGACGGCGGCGGCGACTGAGGCCGCGGCGACGGGCAGTGCGAGACGTATCCGACGTCTGTGTCGACCGCTCCCGGACGTGGGTGTATCCACCTAAGTCCCCCCTCGGGATCAGGAGTTCATAATTCGGTCAGATGACCGAAGGGCGTGATCCTACACCGGCCGGAAAAACGTCAGAAGCCGTCCCCCCAGGTGGGGGGACGGCTTCCGGTTACGCCAGCTGTCAGTCGCCGTTGCCGGGCGTCGGCGTCGTCTTCTGGATCTGCATCAGGAACTCGATGTTCGACTTCGTCTGCTTCATCTTGTCGAGCAGCAGCTCGATCGCCTGCTGCTGGTCGAGCGCGTGCAGCACCCGGCGCAGCTTCCAGACGACGGCGAGCTCCTCGCTGCCGAGCAGGATCTCTTCCTTGCGGGTACCGGACGCGTCGACGTCCACCGCCGGGAAGATGCGCTTGTCGGCGAGCTTCCGGTCGAGCTTGAGCTCCATGTTGCCGGTGCCCTTGAACTCCTCGAAGATCACCTCGTCCATGCGGGACCCGGTGTCCACCAGGGCGGTGGCGAGGATGGTCAGCGAGCCGCCGTCCTCGATGTTGCGGGCCGCACCGAAGAAGCGCTTCGGCGGGTACAGGGCGGTCGAGTCGACACCACCGGACAGGATGCGGCCGGAGGCCGGCGCCGCCAGGTTGTAGGCACGGCCCAGACGCGTGATCGAGTCGAGCAGCACGACGACGTCGTGGCCCAGCTCCACCAGACGCTTGGCACGCTCGATGGCGAGCTCGGCGACCGTGGTGTGGTCCTCGGCCGGACGGTCGAAGGTCGAGGAGATGACCTCGCCCTTCACCGACCGCTGCATGTCGGTGACCTCTTCCGGACGCTCGTCGACCAGGACGACCATCAGGTGGCACTCGGGGTTGTTGTGCGTGATCGCGTTGGCGATCGCCTGCATGATCATGGTCTTGCCGGTCTTCGGCGGGGCCACGATCAGACCGCGCTGGCCCTTGCCGATCGGCGACACGAGGTCGATGATGCGGGTGGTCAGCACGCCCGGGTCGGTCTCCAGGCGGAGCCGGTCCTGCGGGTAGAGCGGGGTCAGCTTGTTGAACTCCGGGCGGCCACGGCCGTGTTCGGGCGCCATGCCGTTGACGGAGTCGAGGCGGACCAGCGCGTTGAACTTCTCGCGCCGCTCGCCCTCCTTGGGCTGGCGGACCGCGCCGGTGATGTGGTCGCCCTTGCGCAGGCCGTTCTTGCGGACCTGGGCGAGGGAGACGTAGACGTCGTTCGGACCGGGCAGGTAGCCGGAGGTCCGGATGAACGCGTAGTTGTCGAGGATGTCGAGGATGCCCGCGACCGGGATCAGGACGTCGTCGTCGGCGAGCTGCGGCTCGGCGCCGCCGATCTCGTCACGCCCACGGCGGCCACGGCGGTCCCGGTAGCGGCCGCGACGGCCACGGCGTCCGTCGCCGAACTCGTCGTCGTCCTGCGGGCCGGCGCCCCGGTCCTGGCGGCCGCCGCCCTGCTGCTGCGGCTGCTGCTGCGGCTGGCGGTCCTGGCGGTCCTGCCGACCGCCCTGGCCGCCCTGAGCACCCTGGCCGCCCTGCTGCTCGTCGCCCTTGTTGCGCCGGTCGCGGTCACGGCCACGGTCACGGCGGTCGCGGCGGCCACGGCCGTCGTCACCGGCGTCGGCCCTGGCCTCGCCCTGCTGCTGCGCGGGCGTCTCGGCCTTCGGCTCGCTCTTCACCTCGGCGGCGATGGTCTCGGCGCCGGTGGGGCTGCCTGCCTCGGCGGTGGCCCGGCGACGGCGGCGCTCGGCCGGCGCCTCGTCGGCGCCGCGCTCGGCCTCGGCCGTACGGGAGGTGCCGCCGGCCGGCTGGCCGGGGATCTCGATCTGCTGCTGGGCCACGGCCTTCTCGGCGGGGGCCTCGACGGCCTGCTCCGCCTTCTTGCCGGCGGCCTCCTCGCCCGTACGGGCCTTGGAGGTGGCGCGGCGCTTCGGCTTCGTCTCGGTGGCATCCCCGGCGGGGGCGGACGCCGCCTTGGGGGCGGCGCCCCCACCGGCCTGCGCCTCCTTGATGACCTCGATCAGCTGGCTCTTGCGCATACGCGCCGTGCCCCTGATGCCGAGGCCGGATGCGACCTGCTGAAGCTCGGCCAGCACCATGCCGTCGAGGCCGGTACCGCGGCGCCGCCGGGAGCCGGCACCGGAGGCAGGCGCGGAGGCGTCCGTGGCGGGCGCGGCAGCGGTCTCCTCGACACGTGCGCCCATCAGATCGGTGGTGTCGCTCACGAAGGGTCCTTCCCTGGAGCGGACGTCGGCCTGTCTGGCTCGGCGACCGGTTGTGCTGTCCGGCTTCGGTCCTTGCTGTGTGGACCGTGCCGGGGCGGTGGTCCGCCAAAGCGGCGGAGAGAATTTCTGATGACGGCGCTTCCTCAGCCGGTGGCACCCGGTGTCACGAGGCGTGGTAGCACCAATTCCGGAGCGGCCCAGCGGCCAGCCCAGTGCCCGGGTACGGCGTACTGCCCAGGTACGTCATACAGAACGCTGAGTGGCTTGGGAGACTCCCGGAAGAATGTCTGTCCCGGACGGGGACACGATGCACCTCGCCATGGAGAGGTCGGGTGCAGACTTGAGGTTAACACTACCGGATCCAACAAACATTCCCCCTCTCCAAATCCGGCAATCGTGCGCGTCACATGTCGCTGGAAGTGTCATTGGGGGGCGCGAGCGGCAGCACGCTCGCGCCCTGAAGGTCGAGGTCCAGCCGGTTGGCGGCCCAGCCCGGACCCGCCAGGGCCTGCACCTTCTCGGCGCTGCCGGCGTCGGCGAGCGCCATCACGGTGGGTCCGGCGCCGGAGATCACGGCCGGCACGCCGTCGGCGCGCAGCCGCTCCACCAGAGCGGCGCTCTCCGGCATCGCGGGGGCGCGGTACTCCTGGTGCAGACGGTCCTCGGTGGCGGGCAGCAGCAGCTCGGGGCGCCGGGTGAGGGCCTCGACGAGCAGCGCGGCACGGCCCGCGTTGGCGGCGGCGTCGACGTGCGGGACGGTGCGCGGGAGCAGTCCCCGCGCGGTCTCGGTCAGGACCGGTTTCCCGGGCACGAAAACCACCGGAACGATGGAATCGCCGGGCTCCATCCTGATCGCGCGGGCGGCACCGGCCTCCATCCAGGAGAGGGTGAAGCCGCCGAGCAGACAGGCCGCCACGTTGTCGGGGTGGCCCTCGATCTCGGTGGCGAGCTCAAGGAGGGCGGCGTCGTCGAGTCTGCCCTCGCCGCCTATGGTCACCGCCCGTGCGGCCACGATGCCGGCGCAGATGGCGGCGGAGGAGGAGCCGAGGCCACGGCCGTGCGGGATGCGGTTGGCGCACACGATCTCCAGCCCGCGGGGCTGTCCGCCCAGCAGGTCGAAGGCGGTGCGCAGGGAGCGTACGAGCAGGTGGCTCTCGTCACGCGGCAGTGTCTCGCTGCCCTCCCCCGCGATGTCGATGTGCAGCCCTGAGTCGGCCACCCGGACGACGACGTCGTCGTAGAGCCCCAGCGCGAGGCCCAGGGCGTCGAAGCCCGGACCGAGGTTGGCGCTGGTGGCGGGGACGCGCACCCGGACGGCGGCGGCGCGGAACGCTGGACCGGCCATCGCTCGATGACTCTCCTTGAGCTGCGTGATGGTCGAATGACATTCGATAGGTACGTGGGGGACCCTCGGGCCGTGGAGACGGCGCGGCACCGCGCCATACGCGGAGGCATATGCAGCGGGCGGGTTCGGTACAGCTTATCGAAGGAAGGTTCTGTGGCGACATAGGGCGCACAGGAGGCGCACGATGCGTGTCGTAAGCCCCCTGTGCCCCCTCCTTAGGGGGTTCCCGGTCCGGGACCCCCCCCACGGTGGTTCTCTAGGCGAGGCCCAGCCGCTCGGCCGCGGCGGCCGCGTCGACCGGCACGGTGACCGGCTGCGGGGCGCCGGCGACGGCCCAGTCGGGGTCCTTCAGGCCGTTGCCGGTGACCGTGCAGACGATGCGCTGGCCCGGGTCGACCTTGCCCTGCTCTGCCGCCTTGAGCAGACCGGCGACGGACGCGGCGGAGGCGGGCTCCACGAAAACGCCCTCCTGCGCGGCCAACAGCCGGTAGGCGCGCAGGATCTCACGGTCCGTCACCTCGTCGATGAGGCCGCCGGACTCGTCCCGGGCCGCGAGCGCGAACTGCCAGGAGGCGGGGTTGCCGATCCGGATCGCGGTGGCGATGGTCGACGGGTCCTTGACGACCTCGCCGCGCACGATCGGGGCGCTGCCGGAGGCCTGGAAGCCCCACATCCGGGGCGTCCCGGCGGCGATGCCGTCGGCGGCGTACTCCTTGTAGCCCTTCCAGTACGCGGTGATGTTGCCCGCGTTGCCGACCGGCAGGACGTGGATGTCGGGCGCGTCGCCGAGCATGTCCACGATCTCGAACGAGGCCGTCTTCTGGCCCTCGATACGCACCGGGTTGACCGAATTGACCAGCGCCACCGGGTAGTTCTCGCTCAGCTTGCGGGCGAGGGTGAGGCAGTCGTCGAAGTTGCCGTCGACCTGGAGGATCTTCGCGCCGTGCACGAGGGCCTGGCCCATCTTGCCCAGCGCGATCTTGCCGCGCGGCACGAGCACGGCCGACACCATGCCGGCGCGCACGGCGTACGCGGCGGCGGAGGCGGAGGTGTTGCCCGTGGAGGCGCAGATGACCGCCTGCGCGCCCTCCTCCTTGGCCTTGCTGATGGCCATGGTCATACCGCGGTCCTTGAAGGACCCGGTCGGGTTCGCGCCCTCCACCTTGAGGTGGACCTCGCAGCCCGTGCGCTCGGAGAGCACCTGCGCGGGCACGAGGGGCGTGCCGCCCTCGCGGAGCGTCACGACCGGCGTGGTGTCGGACACCGGGAGTCGGTCCCGGTACTCCTCGATGATTCCGCGCCACTGGTGGGTCATTGCTGGTTACTCTCCTTCAACCCGCATGATGCTGGCGACACCCCGCACGGTGTCGAGCTTGCGCAGCGCCTCGACGGTCCCGGACAGGGAGGCGTCGGAGGCCCGATGGGTGACGACGACGAGGGAGGCCTCGCCGTCCTTGCCGGTCTGCCGAACCGTATCGATGGAAACCCCGTGCTCGGCGAACACGGTGGCTACCTGGGCGAGAACACCCGGTTTGTCAGCGACGTCGAGGCTGATGTGGTAGCGCGTGACGACATCGCCCATCGGCGAGACGGGCAGGGCGGCGTACGCCGACTCGCCGGGCCCCGTTGCCCCGCTGAGCCGGTTGCGGCAGACGGCGACCAGGTCGCCGAGGACCGCGGAGGCCGTGGGCGCACCGCCGGCGCCGGGCCCGTAGAACATCAGCTGACCGGAGGCGTCCGACTCCACGAAGACGGCGTTGTACGCGCCGCGCACGGAGGCGAGCGGATGGGTCAGCGGAATCATGGCGGGGTGCACGCGAGCCGTCACCGAGCCGCCGTCCCCGGCGCGCTCACAGATGGCGAGCAGCTTGATGGTGCAGCCCATGTTCTTGGCGGAGGCGAAGTCGGAGGCGGTGACCTCGGTCATGCCCTCGCGGTAGACGTCGTCGAGGCGGACCCGCGAGTGGAAGGCGATCCCGGCGAGGATGGCGGCCTTGGCGGCGGCGTCGAAGCCCTCGACATCGGCGGTCGGGTCGGCTTCCGCGTATCCGAGCGCGGTGGCCTCGTCGAGGGCCTCCTGGTACCCGGCCCCGGTCGAGTCCATCTTGTCGAGGATGAAGTTGGTGGTCCCGTTGACGATCCCGAGCACCCGGTTGACCTTGTCGCCGGCCAGGGACTCGCGCAGCGGGCGGATCAGCGGGATGGCACCGGCGACGGCGGCCTCGTAGTAGAGGTCCCGGCCGTGCTGCTCGGCGGCCGCGTGCAGGGCCGCGCCGTCCTGGGCGAGCAGCGCCTTGTTGGCGGACACGACCGACGCGCCGTGCTCGAAGGCGGTGGTGATGAGGGTGCGGGCGGGCTCGATACCCCCGATGACCTCCACCACCACATCGATGTCCCCGCGTTTGACGAGGGCGGTGGCGTCCGTGGTGACCAGCGCCGGGTCGATGCCTTCCCGCACCTTGGAGGGCCGTCGGACGGCCACCCCGGCCAGCTCGATCGGGGCGCCGATCCGCTGTGCGAGGTCGTCGGCGTGCGTCGTCATGATGCGCGCCACCTCTGAGCCGACAACCCCACAGCCCAGCAGCGCCACCTTCAGCGGACGCGTACGCATCATCCGACCTCGTTTCCTCATACCGTCTACGGTTCGACCAGTCTCACTCACCGGACGGGAGTTTCTACCCTTCGTCCGGATCGTGAGACATCTATTTCATTCTGTGAGGATGGCAGACAGGAGATCTTCCATCCGGGTCACCCCACGTCGAGACGGAGGAGGTCCTCCTCCGTCTCCCGGCGCACGATCACCCGGGCCGCGCCGTCGCGCACGGCGACGACGGGCGGCCTGAGCACGTGGTTGTAGTTGCTGGCCATGGAACGGCAGTAGGCGCCGGTGGCCGGTACGGCGATGAGGTCACCGGGGGCCAGATCGCCCGGCAGGAACGCGTCCTTCACCACGATGTCCCCGCTCTCGCAGTGCTTGCCGACGACGCGGGCGAGCATCGGCTCGGCATCGCTCGTCCGCGACACCAGGGCGACGCTGTACTCGGCGTCGTACAGTGCGGTGCGGATGTTGTCCGACATGCCCCCGTCGACCGACACATAGGTGCGCAGCCCGTCCAGGGGCTTGATGGTGCCGACCTCGTACAGCGTGAAGGCGGTCGGCCCGACGACGGCCCGCCCGGGCTCCACGGAGATCCGGGGGGTCCGCAGCCGGGCGGCCTCGCACTCCCGCGTCACGATCTCGGTCAGCGCCTTGGCGATCTCGTGCGGCTCACGCGGATCGTCGTCGCTCGTGTACGCGATCCCGAGCCCGCCCCCCAGATCGATCTCGGGCAGCTCGACCCCGTGCTCGTCCCGGATGTCCTTCAGCAGCCCGACCACCCGGTGCGCGGCGACCTCGAACCCGGACATGTCGAAGATCTGCGACCCGATGTGCGAGTGGATGCCGATGACCTCAAGACCGTCGAGCTGAAGGGCCCGTCGCACGGCCTCCGCGGCCTGCCCGCCCGCCAGCGGAATCCCGAACTTCTGGTCCTCGTGGGCGGTGGCGATGAACTCGTGGGTGTGCGCTTCCACCCCCACGGTGATCCGGATCTGCACGCGCTGCCGGGTGCCGAGCTCCTGCGCGATGTGCGCGACCCGCACGATCTCCTGGAACGAGTCGAGCACGATCCGCCCCACACCGGCCTCGACGGCCCTGCGGATCTCCCCCTCCGACTTGTTGTTGCCGTGGAAGGCGATGCGGTCGGCGGGCATCCCGGCGGACAGGGCGGTCACCAGCTCGCCCCCGGAGCACACATCGAGATTGAGCCCCTCCTCGTGCAGCCAGCGCACGACGGCCCGCGACAGGAACGCCTTGCCGGCGTAGAACACGTCGGCGTCCGGCCCGAAGGCGGTGCGCCAGGCGCGCGCCCGGGCCCGGAAGTCGGTCTCGTCGAGGACGTAGGCGGGGGTGCCGAACTCCGCGGCGAGGGTCTTCACGTCGACACCGCCGACGGTGACGACCCCGTCGGTGTCACGGGTGACGGTCTGGGCCCACACCTTCGGGTCGAGGGCGTTGAGGTCGGTGGGCGGGGCGGCGTAGTGGCCCTCCGGCAGGACGTCTGCGTGCCGGGGCCCGGCGGGGTGTGCGGAACGGCTCATTGCTCTTCTGGCGCTCTCTGTCAGAGGTGGTCGGGTGCGTCGATGCCGAGCAGGGACAGGCCGCCGACCAGCACCGTCCCGGCGGCTTCGGCGAGGGCGAGCCGGGCACGGTGGGCGACCGAGGGTTTCTCGTCGCCGCGCGGCAGCACGGTCGGCAGGAACGGCAGAACGGCGTCGGCGACGATGACGAGGTGCCGGGCGAGCCGGTCGGGGCCACGGTGGACGGCCGCGCCGGCGAGGATGCGCGGATAGTCGGCGAGGGCGGCGACCAGACCGCCCGGAGCGTCGGGAACCTCGCCGGGCACGGCACCGAACCCGAGCCGCCCTGCCCCCCGCCCGACGGCCCGCACCCGGGCATGCGCGTACCGCACCCGGAACAGCGGATTGCTCTCCCGCTGCACGAGATGGTCGGCGGTGATCCTGGGCCGGTCGTGCGCGGCCGGATGCAGCAGCGCCCACTGGGCGGCGTCGGGCCCGAGCGGGGCCGGGTCCTCCGGCGCCGGGACGGGCCGCAGACTGACGGGTTCCCCGTGCTCGACCTCACCGCGGCCGCCCTGCGTCGCGACGATCCGCACCACCGCGTCGGCGACGACCTCGGCCCGGACGTCGTACGGCACCCGCAGCGCGACGACCTGCCCGGCGAGGGCGTCGCCGTGGCCGTAGCCGCCTCCGAGCCGGCGGATCTCCGCGACCAGGGTGGCGGTCGGCGAGGTCCCGGCGCTGAGGGAGATGTTGAGAAACCCGGGCCCGGTCACCACGACGTCCTCGACGCCCGCGCACTCCGCGAGGCGCGGCACGAGGATCTCGGCGACCCGCAGCGGCGGCTGGCCGGCGGGCCGGGCGAGCTGCAACGCGATGTTGGTGGCGTAGTCCCCGCGGCCGCCGGGCCCCGGCGGCGTCACCACGACCCGCTCCGGCACGCTCACACTGAGCTCCCCCTCGTCCACGGCACGACGCACCGCGCGCAGCACGGTACGGGAGAGCTCGACGGGGGTCACGGGACAAGCGTAGGGGAGGAGGGGGGTGGGTAGGCGAGCCGGATTGGCCCCGATTCCGAGATATGGACGAACGCCCCGACCGGAACCCCCTGACCCGATCAGCCGCCCCCACCAGCCGACCCCACCAGCCGAACCGATCAGCCGCCCCCACCGACTGACCCCATCAGCGCCCATCGCCTGGCCCCATCAGCCCGCACGATCCCCCACAATCCCGCACGATCACCCACCAGCCCCGTCTCCCCAGCCGACTCACGCCGCCACCCCGCGCGATCACTCACGGGATTGCTCACGCGATCACTCACGGCTCACCTCTCACGGCTCACGGCTCGCTCACGGACAGACGGGGTTCCCCCCGGCCCGCTCCCCCGAGAAACGGACATCGTCACCGACACTCCCGCCCTCACCCTCCGCCGCACCGCCCCGCCGTCGGC
Source organism: Streptomyces fuscichromogenes (assembly GCF_014645815.1). GTDB lineage: Bacteria > Actinomycetota > Actinomycetes > Streptomycetales > Streptomycetaceae > Streptomyces > Streptomyces fuscichromogenes. Next base: position 101,384 of record NZ_BMML01000031.1, read on the forward strand.
CGATCAACTCCCGTACCAGCTGCACGAGTTCGGCGGGCTCGAAGGGCTTGGCGAGAAACGCGTCCACGCCGACGTCCAGACCGGTCTCGACCTCGTACTGCGTACAGGCACTGACGATGGCGAGGGGAAGGTCATGGGTCCGGGGGTCGGCACGGAGCTGGGCGGCCGTCCGCAGCCCGTCGAGCCGGGGCATCACGACGTCGAGAGTGATCACGTCGGGGCGCACCCGATGAACGACATCCAGACACTCGGCACCGTCGGCCGCGGTCACGACCTCGATACCCTCCAGTTCGAGATTGACCCTGATCAGCTGGCGGATGACCTTGTTGTCATCGACAACAAGCACCCGGCCCGACGCCCCTGGCACAAGTCGAGAGTAGGTCCGGACCGGCCACCGCGTCCGGGTTTTCCCGACTTCCGCCCCCTGCGGAGGAGCACCCCCGGAAACCCGTTCCTGATCACCCCGACCGAGCTGGTAGTGTTCTACCCGTCGCCGCGAGCAACAGCTCAACGCCAGACGCCCCCGTAGCTCAGGGGATAGAGCAACGGCCTCCGGAGCCGTGTGCGCAGGTTCGAATCCTGCCGGGGGCACCTTGATGAGGTGCCTAAAGACCCCGCCACCAGCGCGCTTGCTGGGTGCGGGGTCTTGTTGTTTGTGCAGGCGGGTGCGGCTCGATGCGGCCTCATGACAGTGATCACGTAATGACGACGTAATGATCTTGGCGGGCCTTCTGGCAGGTCAGCGCCGCTCTCGGGCGTCCGGCGATGACACCGCATCTGGGCGCACACACGATCTTGTGATGTTCTGCTCGCCATGTCCGGTCTTCTCTCAACCCTGATCGCAGTCCTCGGGACCCTGCTCGGCGTCGCCATGACGCATCTGTTCCAGCGCCGATCGGCCGCCAATGACCAGCTCTTCGCCACTCAGCAACAGCTCCGGTCCGAGCGCATGTCCGTGTACAGCGATTTCGCCGGCGCCGTGACCGAGTTCAGGCGAGGCCAACAAGACCGCTGGCACCGCAAGAACGAGGACCCGGACAGTCCCGCCCGCTTCGAAGCGCGCGTCGAGGCGTACCGCCTTCGAGGGATTGCCCTCCATGCGCTGTTCCGAGTCCAGCTCATAGCAAGCAGCCACGAAGTCGTGAGTGCGGCACGACACGCCTACACGGTGACGGACCAGGTCCACTCGGCAGCTGACAAGACAGAACTGAGCGCGGTGGGCGCACAGGCACGGGACGCCTTGGAAGACTTCGTGAAACTGGCGGCTTCCGACGTGCGATAGCAACACGGAAGCCCCGGATCTCTCCGGGGCTTCCGCGTGCGTGATGTGCGGCTCCTTCAGGCCTCGGTCTCGCCCTCCTCCCCCCCAGCCCCTTCAGGATCCGGTCGTTCACCTCCGTGCTGCAGGTCGTACGGCGCGCCGTCGGGACGGACGCGACCTGTTCGGATGGGAAGGTCAGGCTCCGGGCTTGCTTCCACGGACGGAAGTACGAGGACGCCGCGATGACGTTGCCCCGCTCGACCGGTCGTGGCCACCCATGTACGTGAGCGCGGTCACCCCGTCTCAGCCGACAACCACCCGCAACCGGGTGTCCTAGCTGCCCGGCTGTCCCAACAGCTGGGTTGACCTGGGAAAATGACTGAGGCGGCGAGAGTCGCGGCTGTCTCGCGTGGTCCTGTAAGGCGACGTGGCCCAGGACGAGCGCGGGAGGCCGCGTCGCAAAGCGGTACGGGATTCCCGCTCGTCGGAGGTGACTCCCCCGTAGCCGATCTGTGAGGGCTCACCGTCGCGGTAGCGGACGGTGCAGTTCCCTTGGCTGCGGCCGGGGAACTCCAACCGTCCGGAGTCCAGAGCGGCGGCCCACTCCTCGTAGGCGGGCCGGCCGTGAGGTGCCCACGCACGCACCTCGCTATCGGCCGGCGGCCGTATGAACGGACCGTCGTCGGTGTCCTTGGCCTCGATCATGAGAGGGAAGTCCAGCACGGTTCCCGTGCCGCCGGTGAAGATGTACTCCTGCCGCGCCGGCTCGGCTTCCTGGGCCTGCTGGAACGCGGCCGCCAGATCACGCTGGTACGGACCCGTGCGGGCTCATTCGTCGCCGCTCATCCGCGTCCCCTGTCCATTCAACTGCCTGTTCAAGAGCGGAGTGCAGGAGACGGCACTGACAGGTCATCCCACGTCATCCCTCGCGGACGGTGGTCACTCCGTGGCCGCCACCCACAGATCCCGACAGAAAGCCGGCACCTCGCTGAGACCCACTGGGTCAGGCCTGGCTCCAAGCTCGTTGATGGCGGGCAAAGCCGTACACCCGCTCGACCCGCTCGGCAGTCAGCACCCCTGACAGCGACGCCAGTGCCGCCACCTGACGCTCCTGATACACGCGCACTCGTGCTCGCGGAGCAGGTCGTCGATACGCCGGTCGGCTATGTGCTGCCGTCCGTCGAGAAACCTCCCGTAGCGGGTGAGCACGATCTCAACGCTCGTTCACATTCCAGGTGGCCGTGGTGCGCGACCGGCACTCGATCACTGGCCTGGGATCGTCACCCTCTCGTCCTGCGGGCCGCGAACCCGGGCGAGCAGACCGTCGATGGCGGGGCGTAGAGGGGCGGGCTGGGTCGTCGACGTCCAGGTCTCGACGCCCACGGGCCGGCCGCTGTCCCGCTGAATGCCCTCGGCCAGGCGAGCGAGGTCATCTTGGTGGAGTGTGCCGTTGACGAAGAGGTAGGCGGCGCAGTCCACCTCTCGCGCCCGTCGTACGAAGCTGTCCGAAGACGTCGCCGAAATGTGGCCGGAGTCGTCCGGGGCGTATGCGGCGAAGGTGCCGATTCTGACACCGTCGGGCTGCGCCACGAGGACGGCGAGCGGTTCGCCCAGCCCGCTGTCGGGGTGGCGTTCCACCTGCTCGCCCTCGGCGCGTGCGGTCTCGACGGCATCGAGGACCCGGTTCTCGAAGACGGTGATCTCCACGGCGTGAACCGCCGGGTCACGGTCTGCCGCGGGGTCGAGTCTCTTGAGGACGTTCAACAGGGCCTGGGCCTGGTCGGTCAGCCCGGAATGGGCTTGTTCGGCCGCCTGCCTGCGCAGTTCCGACATCGTGAACTCCCAGTCGCCGATTCGCACGCTCTCGATGGTGCGGCCGCTGACGGCCATCAGGAGAAACAGGGCTCCGATCACGACCAGGGTGACGCTGCCCGCCTGGTTCTCCGAGACGAAGACCGCGACCACTCCGGCCCCGGCGAACATGCTCCCGGCCACTCCGGCCGCAGGCCGCTCCCACCTGCTTTCCAAGGGCCCCAGGCGCACGGGCCGCGCCCCGCCTTGTGCCCCTGTCGAACTTCCAACCCGTCTCGGCATGCGTGGATCCTATGATCACGTGCCCGGATCGGGCTCCTTTTCTTCCCTAACTTCCACTGTATGCACCAGAGTTCGAGACCTGAGCCTTCCGGGCCACCAGCCAAGCCGAACCTCTCGCGGTCCGGGGCCTCCGTCCGTCGGTCATGTTCTGGCGGCCTTCCGTGAAGTGGGGCTCCTCCTTGAGGTGCTCCCGGAGCAGACGCACCATCGGAGACGGGATCGGAACTATGCGCGCTTGCCCGCAGCCGTCAACCGCTCGCCCGGTCGTAGCCACCCACGTACGTGAGCGCGGTCGTCGGCTCCCGCTCCTGCCGAGGGTTGACCACCACGCGGTGGTCCACTTCCTGCACGGCCCGTTTCACCCGCCCACGCCGGACGCAGCTCGACGGGCAGGTATTCCCAATCGACGGTGCGCTGAAGCACGTTGCACACCACCGTGCACCGCCTCCGGTACGTCTGGGTCGCCTTCCCGGGGCGCGTGGGTCGCTGAACCTCCGGTGCGGTGTTGCGTATGGACTCCGGAGGGGCAGTTCCGGTCCATGTCACGGGATGCAAGGGGAGCACCGTGCCCACACCGTCCGCGTCCGGGGCACCGAACGATCTCACCACGCTGGAGCCCATTCGCGTGGTGCGCATACGGAACACCGACGCGCTGGCCCAGTTGCTCGACGACATACGCCAGGACCAGGACTATCGGGGGCACGAAGGGGCGGCCGTGGTCATCGGGGTCGCCGCGGCGGCGGTAGTCGGCTTCGGCTGCTCTCTCCTGATCACCAGACCTGCCCAGGACACCCAGGACACCCAGGACACCCAGGGCTCCCAGGCCGACCCGGCCGTTCCCTCGGCGCGCGCGTCGGCCGCATCCAGCGCGGTCGGGGCGGTCGGCGTTTGAGCAACCCCGGCTTCGAGTCGGGCGGTCCTCGCCCTGGAGCTGCGCCGGCGACGCGGGGGCGATCGTCTCCTGGCCCGTGCACGCCGGTTCCAAAGCTCTTCAGCGGAAGGTGAGTTCGGGAGACACCGCGCAGTGCGACCAGACCGTCGTGGTACGGCCGGACACCACCTACTCACTCAGCGGCTGGGTCCGCGGCTCCCACGTCTACCTGGGTGTGGACGGCGGCGCGTCCACCTGGGTCACGTCACCCTCCAGGTACAGCCCACTGACCGTCTCCTTCACCACGGGCGCCTCTCAGACCAGCGCGACGATCTACGTGCACGGCTGGAGGGTCACCGCGGGCTCACTGCATGTTCTCAAGGTGCGGGTGGTCGAAGGACGTGGGGCAGATGTAGATCTGCATGTTGTATCCGCGGCCGATCCCCACCATCGGCGGGTCCTCCGGCTTGCGCAGCCCGACGGGTGCCGAGGGCCCCTCCTGGTCTTCGAGGGGGATCCAGCTGCCGCTCCCGCCGTCCCATTCTCCGGAGCTCACGGTGAGCAGCGGCCGGTAGGCGGCCTCGCAGACTTCACAGTGCATGGGCCAGGGGTCGCAGAAGCTCCACGGGCCCCAGCCGCCGACTTTCCATCCCGGCGCGACGGAGTGCTCGTACTGGTAGTAGGCGCCGCCGGGGCCGGACTCATCGTCCGGGTCCTGCTCGGCCCACTGTCGGCGTCCCCACTCGTACAGACGTTCCGCGAGTTCCTCAGGCAGCTCGTGGGGCGCGGGGTACTCGGTCACGACCTCGGGGTGGAGCACGCACGGCTCGGGAACGTAGCTGCCGTAATGGTCCACGTCGGCCGGTTCCGGCGGATCGGCGAGCAGCTTGTCGACGCTGTCGACGCTCCTGGAGTCCCGCCAGACGAGGTGGGCCGCCGGCAGCCCCTCGTCGTGGTCCAGGGGGCACCACAGCACCTGCAGCAGGTCCGTTCCCCCGGGGCCGGCAAGCCCGGGTATGTCGCGCAGGTAGAGCTGGGCGACGGGGAGCAGCGCGTTCGGCGCGGGGTGTGGTGGATGTCCTGTCTGGAGTTCGTCGAGGTATGCCTCTTGGCCGGGATCGAGGAGGTTCTCGTGAGGAGCGCGAGGACGCAGCCAGGCTGCTTCGAGCAGCGCCCTGCTGCGGCGGACGTCGTCCAGGGAGACCGGGAGGACGCCGTAGTGGTGGTGCTCCTTCGCGCAGACCGGCCACTCCTCGTCGGCCGGCCACAGCAGCGGGCCGCCGACGGAGCTCTCGTGGGCCGTCGGCTCACCGGGGCGTGGGTGAAGGCGCACCGTCTGCCGTGCCAGCGGCGCCAGTTCCGGGAACACGGACGCGATGTCCACGGGCCGGGGTGGCGTGGTTCTTGCCAACGGAACTCCCTCTCCAGTCACGGGTATCAAGTCACGCGTCATGAGTCACGCGTCATGAGTCATGAGTCATGAGTCATGCGTCACGTGTGGGTTTCGGGCGGGACTCTATAGGCCTGCTCCGACAGGCCCTTCGACAGCGATGGCCGAGTTCCGTGCCGGGGCGTATCGGCCTGGCCGGATGCCGTGTTGTGCGTGGTCGCGGGCCTTACGTGGAAGCCGTACGCGGGAGCCGTACGGACGTGCGAGGACCGCGGGCGGAAGGCTGGTCCGAGGCCCTCGGCGAGCCGGAAGTCCGGCGGTTCGGCCTCTTCAGAAGCCCAAACGCTCGTATCGCCCGTACCCTTCATGGTGTCTACGGCGTCACATAGCGGGCGCCAAACCTCTGGAGGCAACACCCCGTGCTGATTGCTCAGCGTCCGTCCCTGACCGAAGAGGTCGTCGACGAGTTCCGTTCCCGGTTCGTGATCGAGCCGCTGGAGCCGGGCTTC
>NZ_BMML01000032.1 GCF_014645815.1 Streptomyces fuscichromogenes
CAGGACCAGAACCACGTCCCCGCGCCACGAGTTGAGCCGCTCCAGGAACTCGAAGTCCTCACCACGCCGGGGATGGAACGGATGGATCAGCCGCACACGTCCGTCGTCATCGCGGGAAACGAGCGCATTCGACGGTGAATGCCAACGCGATGGCCGAGGCCCTCAACGGCTCTTTCAAGGCCGAGCTGATCGAGCACCAAGGTCCCTGGCGTCACGCTGACCAGGTCGAACACGCCGTCGTCCCATGGGTCGGCTGGTACAACACCGAGCGCCTGCACTCCGCCCTCGGCTACCTCCCACCCGAGGAATCCGAGACCCAGCACTACCGATCCCAGACAGCCCTCACCGTCGCCTGAAACCACGAAAACCGGCCGCTACGAAACTCGGGTCAGCTCACACGTCCGTGATCACGATGGGGCTGCCCGGAGTACAAGTCTCGGTCAGATGAGTGGAGAGCCCTCTACAGCTGACGATGTGTCCGTGCTGTGCGTAGCGGGCCGTGGTGTCGTAGGGCGAGACGAACACCCGGGACGAGGGCGGCAGCCCTGGACCGTCGTCCTCAGCGGTGCGCCAGAGCAGGCGTCCTGCGGCGTCATGGTGGTAGTTCTGCACCATGACGCCGCAGCGCCTGGACGCGGGGGCCGAACACCCGGCCTTTCCCGTTTCAGTAGAGGTGTTCCAGGAGCAGGACGGCGTCGTTGCAGGTGGCGAGGATCCTGCGTCTTGGGCTTGGTGGGGTTCTCGCCCAGGCGGACCGGCTGGCCGTAGCGGCGCCCCCACTCCTCGTCGACCAACCCGTCCAGCAGGTGGCCAGTTGGGCGGGCGAGAGGCCCGGACGCCCGTCTCGCGGGTACCAGTCGGCGAAGTCCTCGTCGCGCCACAGCCCATCGAGGCGGTCGCGCACCCATATCGCTGTCGCTCCGTCCGGGGTGCTCGCCCGCGCGACCTGGGCAGTCAGAGGCGGGACCTGCGCACCGGAACGGGGGCTGAGGGACAACGAGCACCTCGACAGCTGTATCGGTCATCGAAACTGCCCGAGCGTGCCCGCTGATCACGCTGCCGTACCACGAAACGCCAAGATTCCCGACAGAGTCAAGCCAATGCCTGTTGCCGGCGTTCTCGTTCTCGAGGTGGTCACACCTTCGCCGCGCTCGACAGGAGAGTCTCCACGATCGCTGTGGCCGCCGCGTAAGATCCATCCTGGTTGACCAGGCGGCGCACCCGGCTGAAGAGACGTCCCTGGTCACGCCCCATCACGCCCACGAGCTGGCCGGCCCCATCTCCGAAGAAGACCAGATCGGGGTCTCCCTCCTCGTCGCGGGAGAGAATCTCGACGTGGAGCTCGTCGGCCACTCCGCAGAACTGGAACCGGTGGTCGTAGAGGTCCATCCAGAAGTAGGGCACCGCCACGTACGGGACCGGCTCCTCGGCGACCGCGTTGCGGCCAGCGCGCTCGCCCTGATTCATGGCGTTCGTCCAGTTCTCCTCGCGCGTCAGGAGACCGTGGGAGGGGTTGGGCCAGGAGGCGACGTCACCGGCTGCGAAGACTCCCGAGGCGGCCTGCATCGTCACATCGCACACGATGCTGCCATCAGTCCCCATTCGCAGCCCGGAGTCTCGCAGCCACGCTGTGGCTGGACGTGATCCGATGCCGAGCACGACGAGATCGGCGCTCAGCTTCGATCCGTCTGCCAGGTCGACGAGTGCGCTGTCGCCGCTTGCGCGTAGGGCCTTGACCGTGGTGGTGAGGCGTACGGAGACCCCATGTCGTTCGTGCAGACGCGTCATCTTCTCGCCGATCGTCTGGCCGAAGGCTCGAGCGAGTGGAGCCGTCTCGCGCACGATGAGGGTGGCCTCTGCTCCACGGCGTCGAGCTGCGGCGGCAACCTCGCTGCCGATGAGTCCACCGCCGATGACAACGACATGTCGCGCGTCGCGGAGCGCTGCAGCAATGCGTTGCGCGTCGTCCCATGTCCGGACCGTGACCACACGATCCGTCGGCCCCTCGGTCTGGAGCTGGATCGGTGCGGATCCGGTGGCGATGACCAGTGAGCCGTAGGAGATGTCGCCGGCTGTGGTGGTCAGAATCCTGTTGGAAACATCGAGTGCGATGGCTTCGACCCCGAGGCGAAGGTCGACGTCGAGGCTGTCGCTGAAGTGCTTGAGTTCGCGCAGCAGGACGATCTTCGGCTCGTCGCCATGCAGGTGCTCCTTGGAGAGCGGCGGCCGGTCGTACGGCGGGTGGACCTCCGCGCCGATCATCGTGATGCGACCCGTGAAGCCTTCGCGTCGAGCGCCTTCCGCGGCGTGAACTCCCGCGAGCGAGGCGCCGACGATGACGAGGTGGTCGTGAAGCATGGTGTGTCTCCTACTGGTTGAAGCAGACGCGGGGCGTCGTTCGGCTGGGGTTGATTCGGTCTGGGAGGTCAGCCCAACCGGGTCCGATCGCTACTGAGGTTTTCGGTTCGGGGTGACCTCACGACGGGGCTGGTCTGAGGCCGGTCTCAGCTATGAAACCGTCGTGCAGACCGTGCTGGTACCGCATCCGGTTCAGGCGGGTGCGGGCCGTGCGGCCAGCTCGTCGAGGCTGGACGCAGCGAGGTTGCCCAGGCTGTTCTCCGGATGTACCCACGCCTTCGGCCGGGTTGAGGCCGGGTGTGTACGAAGGGAACCGGAAGTCGGTCAGCCGCTTCCGGGCCTCGATCAATTCACGCATCGTGGCGTCGACGTGATGGGGGTAGTTGTCCCACACCAGCACGACCGGCCCGCCAAGCTGCTGGTGAGCTGCATCCAGCAACGCGGCGAAGTAGTCCTTCTCGCGAAGGCCCTTCCGCTCGCCCTTGCGGCCGTGGTGCACCAGCATCCGGAGGATGAGGCGGATGTGTTGGCCCGGGCTGTGGCATACCAGGTCGGCGAGTGAGATACGTCCCGAGCCCCCAGCTCGGACGGTGATGCGGAGCGTATGGCCGCGCCGGGACCAGGTCCGGGCCTTGGGCGACCGGAGCACCTGGCCCGACTCATCCGCGAACCACAGCCACGCGTCCTGGTCACTCACCGTCTTTCCACCCGCGGCCATGGCTCCCTCATCCAGGTGGTCACCTCCTCGTCGCGCTCGGCGGCCCCGCGCATGGGGACCCGCACCGTGAAGCCCATCTGATGCAGGATGCGCCAGGTCTGTGCCGGGCTGAAGTGGACCTGGAAGCGCCGCGCGATCACTGTGGCCACCCGGGTCAGGGTCCAGCGTTGATCCTTCACCCAACCGTGCGCGGCCGGCCCCTTGTCCAGCTCGGCTGCCAGCCAGGCCCGCCAGTGGGGCGTCATCCGCGACGGCCACCCCGACGCCCCCTTGAGCCGCAGGGTCTGCAGGCCGCCCTCCCGCCAGCGAGCATGCCGGGCATACGTGGACGTCAGGGGGACCCGTATTCGTCGCGCGATCTGCGGCGGCGTCACACCTCGCGCGAAAAGCTCGGTGGCCTCGAACCGCACTTGCTCCAGCCGAACCCGCTGCTTCGCGGTCAGACCGCCCCCATCGGGATGTCACATGACGCTGGGATTGACTCACCAGCGGGATCGCCGTCACTCTGGGCCGAAACCCTCAGTAACGGGCTACGAGGTCAGGCTGCGGCGTCGACGTCTTGATCGCGGCGCCGATGAATGGCTCCATCTCCCGGCGCAGCCGCTCGGCGTCCTGGCCCCAGCCGGCCAGGTACCACCGCTGCCGGCCGGGGTCGGGGACGCTCTCGATGAAAGCATGCGCGATGTCCGCTTGGTCGTCGTCGAAGCACCATACGACGGACTCCCGCTCGCTGACGACCTTGCCGTTCTCGACGACGACCTGACGGTCGTGCAGTCGGACGCCGGAACTCAGCGTGCGTACGGGGGATGCGACCACCTCGCCGTGGCAGCTGGTCGCGAACTCCGTGGCTTCCTCCTCGATGGCGAAGACCTCCACCGGCATGCCAGGTCGAGCCACGACGTACACGGTGTCCTGGGGTGAGGCCTGGTGGGGCATGGTCAGATCCTTTCCAGTGAGTCCGTCTCATCGGTCTGGTTGCAGTTCTGCACGGTGTCGAGGTGCGCGACCGACGTCGCGCCGATGAGCGCACGCTCGAGGGTCTTGAGCCCGGCGGGGGTAAGGGTGGCGGCGGCTCCGTCGACCGCGTCTTGCAAGTGGGCGGGCGACGTGGCTCCGACGGCGGCGGCGGAGACGTCGCGTTGGTGCAGCAGCCAGGCAATTGCGGCCTGGGCGGCGCTGAGGCCGAGTGACTGTGCCGCCGTTTCGAAGCGACCCGCGACAGCGACTTCCGCCGGGGAGAATCGCTCCCCGCCCCACCGCGCGGAACCCGACCAGGCGCGCGCTGCGCTCGCCTCGCCCGAGAGCAGACCCATGGCCAGCGGGCTGTAGGCGACGAGGCCCATGCCCCGCCTTCGAACAGTGGGGACGAGGTCTGCCTCCACATCGCGGTTGGCTGCGTTGTAGTGCACCTGGGTGACGACCGGCGGATGCAGTCCCTCCGTCAGGGCGGCAGCGGACAAGTCTTCGAGCTCGGTCGCCGAGTAGTTCGCGACGCCCCAACAGCCGACGTCACCGGATCGAATGAGCGAGTCGAACGCGGCGATCGTCTCCAGGATCGGCGTGGTCGGGTCTGGCAGATGCGCGTAGTAGACGTCGATACGGTCGCGGCTGAGGCGCCGCAGGCTGCTGTGGGCCTGCTCCATGATGTGCGCTGGGTCCAACCGGCCCTGCCAGGGCTGTGAGCTGCGAGCGTCTCCGAGGAGCTCTCCTACCTTCGTTGCCACGGTGATGCGCTCGCCCAGACCGCGCACCGCATTGCCGATGATCTCCTCAGCGGAGTCGCGCTCGCGCCACGAGGGGAGACCAGGACGGTCGTAGTCCGGCTGACTCCCATAGGAGTTCGCGGTGTCGATGTGGGTGACGCCCAGGTCGACCGCGAAACGTACATAGTCTGCGGCGTGCTCCACGAGAGGCGATACCCCGAACGTTGCCGTGCCCAGCGCGATGCGTGACACCTGCGGGCCACCAACGCCCAAACCTACGCTCTGCATGCTGAAAAAGCCCGTCCTTCGATCTCCATCACAACGGCCGGAGGAGGGACGCCCCGATGCGCCGGTGTCCCTCCTCACGCTTCTCACATCTCGGCGGTGGTGCCCTCGTAGACGGCGGTCTGCGGTTCCAGCGAGATGTCCGCCCACGAGCCGGCGTTCATGAACTCCTGGTAGCGCAGATAGAACGCGCGCTGGTTGTGCTCGGATACGAACCGGTCGGTGACCATGCCGGGGTAGACATCGTGCGGTCCGGCGTTGCCGAGCCCCATGTTCAGCAGCTGCTCCTGTTGCGCGCCGATGAAAGTCGCACCGGAGTTCGAAACCTGTCGCCAGTTGTCGATGTCGTCGGCCTCGAAGGTGCCGGCCGCGCCGTTCTGGGATGCGTGCTCCATGCGGAGGACGCGCTTCTCCTCCTCGGTCGCGTCCGCGGGAACGAGAGCGAAGTGCCAAAACTCCGTCTGGAGCGGACCGCGCGGGATGGCAAGGCGCATGCCGAGCACGGTGTTCGGGAAGATGCTCGACGCCGACGCCGCGACGTTGTTGGCGCGGAACTCACCCAGCCGTTCGACCTCCTCGGCGGGCGCCTCGTGCCCCGTCGTCTCGAAGACGGCGATCTGGTGCCCGTTCACGAAGGCGTGCTTGGCCGGAACCGTCCAGTTCCACTCGTGGGTGTATCGCGTGGCGCCCATGACCCGCGCGAGCGCGTTCGAGGCGGAAGAGTGGGTGGTCGGTACGTGGTACCAGTCAGAGCAGTTGTCGACCGAGGTCTTCCAGTTCACCGGCTGGATCCACTTCTGCGGACCGTACGCGATGAAGCCGGCCGGCCGGCGCTTGTACTCGGTGTCCAGGTACCACCGTGCATCCCCGAGGAAGTCCTCAAGGCTCGGTGCGTCGGGGGCCCAGGTCGCGAAGATCAGTCCGGCATAGGTCTCCACGCGTGCTCGGCGCAGGCCCAGCTTCGTCTTGTCGAGCTTGTTGTCGTAGGCCTGCTCCTCGCCGGGCACGTACTCCAGCGCGCCGTCGAGCCCGTAGGTCCAGCCGTGGTACACACACATGAAGCTGGCGCAGTTGCCGTCGTCGGTGCGCGTCAGTCGCGCTCCGCGGTGGCGGCACACGTTGAGCATCGCGTTGAGACCGCCCTGGCGGTCGCGGGTCAGGATGACCGGCTCCTCACCCATGTAGGTGTGGAAGAAGTCGCCGGGGTTCGGTACGAGGCTTTCGTGGCCGATCAGGAGCCAGGAGCGCCCAAAGACCTTCTCCATCTCCTCGCGGTAGATGGTCTCATCGGAATAGATCCGGGGATCGAGCGCTCCCGTCTCCGGGTCCAGGATCTTGTACTTCTTGGTGCTCGTGGTGGTGATGGTCATGCGCTGCTCCGATTCGAGAAAGCAAGATGGGGCAGGCCGCAGCCTGCAAGAAGGCGTGGGGGCCTAGAAGAAGATGGAGATGTTCTTGTCGAGGATGACGTTGGCGTCGAGCACGATCGTGCGGTGCGCGATGCGCCACTCCGAGTCCTCGCGACGCAGGACGTCGGTGCGTGAGCCGGCGTAGATCGACTGGTCGACCTCGAGCTGGGACCGGTAGCAGATGAAGCCGGTCTTGGCGACGACCTCGTCCTCCCCAACCGTCTCGATGACCAGGTTGCCCACCAGATGGCGGGTGCGCGACGGGGGCTCCTCGGCCCAGCCCATGCCGGACTCCAGACGCTGGAGGCGTACCTCCATCAGCTTGCGGTCGTCCTCGTAGTAGGGCAGATCGGTGCCGATGGGCGGGATCTCCCGGTGAGCCTCGCGCACGGGCACGTTCTTGCGCCGCGGCATGAAATACATCATGTCCTCGGTGAAGAGCGCGAACCACTCACGGAACCGACGGTCGTCGAGGAGCCACGCCTCCCGGATGTAGAAGTGATTCAGGTCGTTCCAGAGGCTCTGCGGGTCGAGGAAGGCAGTCTGGACCGATTCCCTCTGCTCTTCGCTGAACAAGGTCATTTCGTTCTCCTGGGTCAATAGAGGGTGGGTCTGTGTCGCCATGCCACTCAGCTCAGACGGACCTTGGGCAGGAAGAGGAGGCTGGCAAAGGTCATGACGGCGGCGACGATGACGAGTCCGCGGACGCCGCCGCCGTCCGCGTCGACGATGTGCGGGGCGATGATCGCGACGAGCGTCGAGGCGACTGTCGCGCTACTGGAGGCGAGGTTGATGTCGCGGCCCGGGTTCGTGGACGGCTCGATGACCTTCATCGCCATCGTCATGTAGAGCGTGATGCTCAAGCCCATGGCGATGCCCATGATGCCGTAGCCGACGTAGAGCAGCGGCAGACTCGAAGCCGTCAGCAGGAACAGGCCGCCGATGACAAAGAGCACGGCAGAGGCCCCGTACATCAGCCGCGGGTGGCCCACACGCTCCAGAAGGCGCGGAACAGCCAGGCTGACGACGAACGCGATCCCGTTGAAGAGGACAAGGGCCTTGAAGGTGACGTCCGTCAGTGAAGCGGGGGCATCCTCAACGAAGTGGGCCGCAAGAAAGTAGGTGTAGGAATTGGCCACCGCCAAGAGCGAGAAGACCAGGACCGTGCTCGCGAGGAGCCAGGGAAGGCTCGGCATCCGCTTGCGGTCGATGTAGAAGCAGCTGAGCAGAGTACGGAAGGTGATCTTCACCTGCTCGGTCTGCACTCTGTCCTTGACGACGACGAGCAGGACCGACCCGGGAACGACCGCGAACAGTGCCGGCAGTACGAACAGAAAGAAGGAGCTGGTCGGTCCCGACCGCGCCAGAAAGAGGCCGAGGATCGCGCCGGCGACAGTCGCGGCACCGAGCGCGCCGGCCGCGACGCTTTGAAGGGCCTCCGGCACCTGGTCCGCCACCATGGCGTAAAGAGCACCGATGCCCGTGCCGGCAGACATGGCGACAAGGATGAAGCCGATCCAGACGGCGGCGACGCTTCCGGCGGCGGCGAGGACCGCTGAACCCGCCGCGATGCCGACGAGTGACGCCAGGAACCACGGCCTGCGCATTCCGAATCGGCTGGTCGTGGCGTCACTGAGGGTTCCGATCACCACCAGGGGAATCAGCGCGCACAGCGAGGCCACCACGAGCATGTCGGAGAGCACCGCGGCCGATCTGGCCGGTGCGATCTTCTCCAGCTTCAGAACGATCGAGATCGACAACGGCATCGTGAACGCCATCGAGATGCCGACGTAGCTCACGGCCAGTGTCGCGATGACTGCGATCGCCCGCGAGTGGCTTTCGGAGTGACCCGCTGGGCTCGATTGGGTGACGTCGATAGGAGTGGACATCTGTTGCCCCAAACTGTGACGTGGTGCAGGGGATGGACGGGAGGGGATGCATGGCTATGGCCACCACGATCTGGGTGGTTGAGGCTTAGGCGTTACGTGAGGAGAAGTCGCCCCAGACCGTGCCGTCGTCGTCGACTCGGGCCGGGTAGGTGGCAAGTGGCTCGGTGGCCGGTGCGGTGAGGGCGGCTCCCGTTCTCACGCAGAACTTCGCAGCGTGCAAGACGCATTCGACGGCGCCGTCCTCGACGAAACCCTCGGACAGGGACGAGGTCGCATGCGTGCAGATGTCGTCGGTGATGAAGACCTCGTCACCTTGACGAAACACCGCGACCGGAGGTGTCAACGGATAGCGGTGCCCCTCCGTCTCGGAGAGGTCGCTCAGGGAACAGATGCGCTCCCACGTCACTGTTGCGTTGTCGGTCATCCCGCGTTCTCCTGCGTGGTCGTGTCCGGGTGGCCGGAGTGGTTCAGGGCCTTGAGGAAGGTGGAGAGCTGGATTGCGAACTGGTGTGGGCGCTCGAAGGACGGCCAGTGGCCGCACTCACCGAAGACCACCAGGTCCGCGTGGCGGATGTACGCAGCGAGCATCAGCGCCTGCTCGAGTGGCACCATCCGGTCGATGCGGCCATGGAAGATGACGGTCGGGCAGGTGATGCGGTGCAGATCCCCGAGGTTGCTGTGCGCCACTGTCGCCGAAGCGGCTTCCGCCTCGATGTGAGCCGCCGAGCGCTCTCTGAAGGAGATCATCTGCGACACCAGCTCCTCCGTCAGCAGCTCGTGCTGGTGAACGAGAGAACCGAGGAAGCGGCGCAGATGGAACTCGCTCGCCGGGTCTTCCACTGACGCCAGGTAGTAGCTGATCGCCTCAGGTGGGAAGGGGGCCAGCAGGTAGGGATCTCCCCCGGTCGAGGCGTGACAGGAACCGACGAAGAGCGCACTTACGCGATCGGGGTGGGTCAGCGCGAGGTCGAGAGCGGTGGTGCCGCCCATCGACCCACCGACGACCACGACACGGTCGAGCTCCAGCTCGTCGAGGAGCCTGATGACAGCGCGGACAGCGACGTCGTGGACCGGCTCGTGATACTCGACCGGTCCGCTCAGCCCATAGTTCGGAAGGTCGAGCAGAATGCAGCGATAGCGGTCGGACAGCTCCTGCGCGACCTCCGCGAACGCCATCCAGGCGGTGACGCCCGGGTGCGGCCCCCACGGCTGGATAAACAACAGCGGGGTGCCCTCCCCCAACTCGGTCCAGTGCACGACACCTTCCGAAGTGCTGATCGTCCGGCGAAGGTCGGCGGGGGCGATGAGGAGAGTTTCGGGTGCTGTGACGCTCGTGCCGTCGTCCCTTGCTTCGCTGACTTCTGGATCGGCCGTAAGAGCCATGCTTGTCCTTCCAATGGCAGCCCAAAGACGCCTCGAATCGAGGCGTTCGGGCGTGCCAGATCAGCCCGACGCCAGACGCCGTGTCTGTCGGGATCGCCGCGGCCCTACGCTCGTCGCGCGGGCAGGCGGATATGAGACGGGGTGCTACGCGGTCCGACGTCCTTTAGGCGTCGGTAACGTTCTCTTGCTGCTCACCGACTTCTGGGGCGGCGAACAGCCGCTAATTGAAGTGAGACTTTAATGGAGCGTGGCGTGCGACGCCAGACACGGAGGCAGATGATTTCCACACTTTTGCCGAGGTGATGTGTGGCCTTCGGCCGGCGGGTGCCCGCTACGCAGCGACGCTCGCGATGCCGGGCTCGGCGGCGTCGAGGAAGGACCGTACGACCGAGGCGTAGGCGGCCGGATGCTCCTCGGCGAGATGGTGGCTGGCGCCCCCCATGATGTGGACGTGCCCATCGGCGAGATGATCTGCAAGGAACTGTGCGTAGCTCGGTGCTCCGAAGGGGTCGTGCCGACCGAACAGCAGCAGCGTGGGCGCCTGGATGCGGCGAAGGTCGGCGAAGAGGTCCTCGTGATTCCATGTCCGCAACATCATTGCCCCGAACTCTCGCAGCTCCGCCGAGCCCGCACTTTGCTGGAAACGGAGGTCCAGCAGCCAGTCGGGGATCTTGCTGCCGTCGCGCCACTCCATAAGTTCGAGCAGATGGCGGAGCTTGTCCTTGGTCGGGCCCTCGCCGGCGAAATAGTTGTTGAATGCCAACTCGCCGCTGCGGGCCTCTTCGGCGTCCGGAGGCGTCCAGCCCTGCATCGTCGGAGTGCTGCCGCTGAGAACGATACGCCCGACGCGATCCGGGTAGGACAGCGAGAGCGCGAGTGCGACCGATCCTCCGAGCGAGCCACCGACGAAATCGGCACGCTCGATGCCCTTGGAATCCATCAGTGCGATGAGGTGGTCGGCGTGCCACCGAAACAGCGGCTGATCTGTGACCACCTTTGACGAGCGACCGTATTGGAGGAGATCGACCAGGAGCATGCGCCGCGAGTCTGCCAGGTGTGGCACGGTGAGGGCGAAGTCTGTCCAGCTGCTGCATCCCGGGCCCCCTCCGTGCAGGAAGAACGTGGGCATGCCCTGGCCGCGTTCGATCAGAGCCATTTCGTTGCCCAACGCCTGGAAGTACTCACATGCCGGAAGCTCCGTGTCGTGGTTGCCGTTCATGACACACCTCTCCTTTGCCTGGCATGGAGTGAATCCATGCCGCACACTGTTGCCTTGAAGTCTGACTTCAACAGGGTCGGGTCAGGTTGTGTCGTCATCAAATGACCGTTGCGTCTGTGTTAACCGAGGACACCAGCGCCGACATCCGGGCCCGGTGAGCGGATAGGCTGATCTGATGGCAAACAAGCTCCCGCAGTCGCCCATGGCCAGTAGCGATCGCGGCACCCCTGGGGGTGCCCGCCCAGACGTCGGTTCGGTTGGGGGCGCACGGTTGGTTGGGCAGCGCATCAGGGCGCGTCGTCGCGAGCTGGGGCTGCGCCTGGTCGACGTGGCCGAGGCGGTGGGGATCTCGGCGTCGGCAGTGAGCCAGATGGAGCGCGGCGTAGTTCAGCCGAGTATGCGATCGCTCGTCAGGATCGCTGAAGCGCTTGACACCTTGCCGCACTACCTCATGGACAACACGTGGGCATCGCAGCCGCATCCGGAGGCCAAGGAGGCCGGCGCGGCCCCGTCCTCGAAGTGCCCGAATGCGATCGTCACACGTGCCTCCGAGCATGAGCTCCGTGAGGGAGGTCCGCAGGAGGGTGCCTGGCGCATCATGACCGAGGCGAACCCGACATTCGCCGCATATGAGTTCCATAACGGCCCCGACGTTCCCGGCGAGTTCTACGCCCTTCCTGTTGACCACCTCAACATCGTCGTCGAAGGCTCATATGTGCTGGAGATCCAGGGAGAGGGCGAGGAAACGCTGAACGTGGGAGACACCTCGTACGTGCGGTCTGGCGTCTACTTCCGGTGGATACGGGCGGAGGAGACTAGTCGCTTCATCAGCGTGCTCTGCGGGCCGGCACCCGAGTACGCGGCCGGTTCTTCGGCATCGGAGCCGTGGCGAACAGCACCGATCCGGGTGTATCGGCAGACCGCACCCTAACCGTCAAGAACCAGCGACATCATCTGCGCCAGGCGCACCGCTGATGGTGTCGCACCGGGAACTGGACGATGCCGTGCTTGCGTGGGTTACAGGCTACTCCGCCGACGCTGCGGCCTGAGCTGGGGAGATGTCTGAGTCGCTCGGGCGGCGGGTGGGGCGCTCCGGCAGGCGCCGCACCATCCACAAGAGGGCGAGTGTGACAAGCCCTGCGGCCACGAAGGCGTGCGCGAGGGAAGATCCCTCGTCGGAGGACTGGGCGGTGAGAACGGTCGTTACCGAGACACCGAAAGTGGCACCGAGGGTCATGAACATTCCTCTCAGTCCCGTGAGCGCTGAGATGTTCGACCCCGCCTCGCTCAGGCCGGTGCTGCTGAAGGACGGTACGGCGATGCCGATGCCGAGTCCCGCGAGTCCCGACGCGATGGACAGAGCCAGGGTCGCATCGACATTCTTGGGGATGAGTCCGCTGATGATGAGGCTCGCCGCCAAGAGCGTGAAACCCAGTGCCATCGGCCTTCTGAAGCCGGTGCGATCAAGGATGGCGGAGGTAACCGATGAGGTGACCAGCATGACGACCGCACGAGAAGTGAGTAGTGTGCCGGACTCCAGGGCGCTCATGTCAAAGCGCGATTCGGCGAGCAGGGGAAGCAGAGTGGCAAAGCCGACGCTGCCCATACCATAGACCAGCGCGGTCATGTTGATCGTGCGGTACGGGCGCTGCCCGAGGAGTGCCATCGGAATGATGGAGTGGCGGATTCGCCCAGCTCGCCGAAGGAATACCGTCAAGCCTCCGACGGCGAGGACGCACAGAGTGCAAAGGACAACGGGCGAGGGCGCAGTGGCGCCGAGCTCATTGATGGCGAGGAGTGCCGCCACCATGGTCATGCCGAACAATCCGGCGCCCAAGACATCGACCGGGGAGGTCTCCACCGTCCCGGAACGAGGCAGCCGGAAGCCGAAGACCAAGAAGATTAGTCCGAGCGGCACGTTGATGAGGAATACCCCCCGCCAGAAGCCGAGTTCAAGGAAGGCGCCCCCCAGGAGCGGGCCGACCATGACGCCGACGGTCCAGACGGTTGTCGTCAGCCCGATCGCGCGGTCACTCTCGTCCTCGAATGTTGTCGCAAGCACACGAACGACGCAGGGCATGAACGCGCCGCCGGCGACTGCTTGAATCGCGCGGAAGAGGATCAGTGTGACGAGGCTTGGCGCAAGCCCGCAACCGAGCGAGGCAAGCGTGAAGATGCCGGCAGCCCACAGGAACACCGGCTTGGCGCCAAAGCGATCGGTGATCCGCCCTGCGACCGGCAGGGAAACGGTCTGGCCCAGGAAGTAGATCGTCACGACCCAACTGCCCCAGTTCAGCCCTGCGCCGAGCTCTTGGCTCACGGTCGGCAGGGCGGTGGCGATGATGCTCGATTCGATCGCGGCCATGAAGAGCGCAAATGACGCGGTGAGGAAGACTGCCCAACGACGCATAGGGCGACCTGCGCCTCGGTCTCTGAGCCGGCGCGTGGCAGACCGCCACATCATGGTGCATACCTCTCGGGTGCGGATCGTGTGTGTCGCTTGACTCAAGGGCGGGTGAAGCCCCCCGGGATGGCCGACCAGCACGCGGCGACGAGCGGCGCCTCCAGACAGGACTGATCGCATTGGAGTGCTGGCCGGCATAGGGGGTCAGGTCACCACCGGACCTTGTGGCGATGGCACCTCATCCCTGGGCGGACGTGCGCTCGTGCTGGCCCAGCAGCCACGAGATGACGACCCGGTTGAAGTCTTCAGCGGCTTCGTACTGCACCCAGTGGCCGCAATTGCGGAAGACGTGCAGTTCAGCCTGAGGAAAGCGGCGCAGCATCGATACCTGAATGTCGAACGGAACGAAGCGGTCGTACGCTCCATAGACGATCAGAACAGGGCTGGCGACGTTCGGCAGGTTGGGAGTCTGATCGACGAACTGCGTGCGAGTGGCATTGTCGAGGAAGGCGTCGCGGAATCCTGCCGAGACCGCGTCCTCGACCGCCTTCCAACGCATTTCGAGAAGCTCTTCGGTCACCTTGCTCTGATCGAAGAAGAAGAGACGGACTGCCTTGTCCATCAGCTCGCGAGATGGATTTTGAGTCACCTCCCACAGCGTCGCGGCACCGTGCGACGGGCCGGACTCGAAGATCGACTGCCCAGCCACCGCGCCCATGAGGACGTTGTAGTCGAGCTTGTCAGGGTGGTAGACCGCGAACGAGATGGCCTCGACGCCGCCCTTCGAGTTTCCCATCAAAGACGCCCGCGGGATCTCGAGGAGCCTCATGAACTCCGCCAACAGGTCTGCAGAGGCGCGCGACGCATCCTCACCCTGCTCGAAGAGGTGCGAGCTCGACTTGCCGTAGTTGGGCATGTCGATGAGGATCGTTCGGAAGTGCTTCGAGAACGGTTCGATGTTCAGGTAGTAGTTGAACCAACCCGAAGAGCCGATGCCACCCCCGTGGATGAAGATCACCACCTCCTTGAGCTCCGGCGAAGCCTCGTGGTAGTGGATGTCGATCCCGTTGACCTTGATGTACTTCTCGGTGTTGCTGTAGGTGAGCGCGCCGCTCTGGGTCGTTCCCAATGACATCGGCTGTCCTTCTCTTTCTCGTCTCTCGCTCAGACGGGGCGTCGGCTGGTACGTCTGGCGGGCTTTCAAGCCTGCGCTGCGATGGGGCACAGCCCATACGGGGCCAGACTCAGGCGAACACCTGCTGCTTGCCCGGCGTCCGGTGGCCCCAGTAGCTGTCCTCGTGGTAGTGCGAGACGAGCCATTCGTCGCTGGTGATGAGGCGGCCGCCCGTGCCGTACTCGACGGCAAAGCCGGACGGGCTCTCCATGTAGAACGAGACCATGTGGTCGTTGGTGTGCTTGCCGATGGTCAGAACGGTCTTCGCGCCGTGGTCGACGCTGCGGTCGTAGCCCTGGCCGACCGTGTCGAGGTCCGCGACCTCGACCATGAAGTGGCCCATCTGCGTCTCGATCCCCGGCGCCTTGAGGATCCCGAGCGAGTGATGCCGCTGGTTGACGTGCAGGAAGACGCCGCCGTCCTCCCCATCGGGCCCGGACATCGTGTCGCTGACCCTGCAGCCGAGGCCGTCGATGTAGAAGTGCACCATCTCCTCGTAGCGATCGCTGATGAGGATGTCGAAGTGTCCGAAGCCCATGTCGCCTGCGAGCTCTGCGGTCGTCACAAAGTCAACGCCGAGCGGGGAGACGAAGCGGCTTCCGGGCATGAAGGCGCCGTAGAAGATCTCCACCTGGTTTCCAACAGGGTCCTCTGTGAGCAGCAGGCCCTGGACTTCGCGAGTCTTGGCCAGGTCCGGGTCTTCCTTGGCTTCGAAGCCCAAGGCTGCGAGATTGTCGGCGACGGCGTCCAAGACGGCAGCGTTCGGGACTTCCCATCCCATGTAGGACAGACCGCCCTGGCCCGGGTGCACGGAGAATCGCCAATCACGATCGTCGATTCGAACGCGCAGCATTTCGTCCGTCGAGCTGGGCGAGATCTGTGCGCCCAGAACTTCGGAGGCGTACCGCCGCCACGCGTCGAGGTCGGGCGCCGTGAAACCGAGGTAACCCGCGGCCGTGACTCTAGCCTTCATGTCTGTTCCTTCCGCTTTCAACTGATCGTCATTGATCAAGACGGAACCGACTCCACCCGTTGCATCCCGTGGCAACGCGGTGCACCGGCCATGCCGACACATCGGGCGAAGACGGGCTTTCCGTCGACGTGCGACATCCGGTCGGACTCCTGTCGGCGAGAGCGATCCTGGTCCTGAGGCGTCCCGCAGGTGTGCAGGGAACTGCCTGCGCCGCAATTGAAGTTCTACTTCATTTTTCGGACCTGTGGAATCTGATGTGACTCACGTCTCACTCTGTGGACAATCGGGATCCCGAAGGGAGAAGCGGGGCGGCGCCGTCCGTGCGATGACGGCGAGTGCGCACGTCAAGGCTGCCAGTGCTACTTTTCGGCGAGGTCGGCCGTGCATGAGCGGACCGTGGGCCCAGGCACCGGGAGGACATCGGGCCCGGAGCGTACTGTGCGCCGGGCCGGATGACATGCGACGCGGGTCGACGGTTGGTCAGGGGTGGGTCAGTAGCGGAATGTGCTCATCAGCCGGTCCGGGATGGTGCCCAGGGCACCCTGCTGCGTTTGGTCGGTGGCACCGGCGAACTGGGTGACGTCAGCGCCCATCCCGTTGGCACCCGTCGCGGCCGCGGTCACCGACCGGGCGATCTCGTCGGTGGTTGCGGTCTTCTCCTCCACCGCCGAGGCGATGGTGCCAGTGATGTCGTTGATCCGACCGATCACCGCCGAAATCTGACCGATCACCTCCACCGCGTTCGTGGTGTCACCCTGGATGGCCTCGATCCGACGACCGGTCTCTTCGGTCGCCTTCGCGGTCTCACCGGCCAGCTCCTTGACCTCGTTCGCCACGACCGCGAACCCGGCTTGCGCAGCGCCACCGGCTTGGTCGTTCCGGTGGGATCGTTGCGTTCGGACTTGCAGTGGCTCAGTACGTAGGGGCGTAGGCTTCGCTCGCTGCTCGACGGCACCCTGCCGCCCGCCGCCCGCACCGCCGTCGCGCTGGTCTCCGGGCAGATCACCGGCAAGGAGGGCGAGACCTTCAAGGCCGGCGACACCGAGTACACCATCGGCAAGGACGGCGTGATCGACCTCGGAAGGCCCGCCGTGTTCGAGGCGAAGAACATCGGTCAGTTCAACTTCTGATCACTACATGAGGGCGGAGGTCTCTGCCGGATGGCCCCGTCGTGGGTATCAAGGACGGCGCCCACGCCGCAGGAGTTTCCATCGGCTCGGTGTCCAACGTCATCAACCGTCTGCAACAGCGCGCAGAGCGCCGGCGGGGAGGAAGCCGAGCACCTCGCGCTCTTCGCTGAGCAGCGCGTGCGGCGCGTCCTGCTCACCTCTGCCGACGCAACCGGCCGCAACATCGAGACTTTCCGCCGACACGGCATCCCTTTCGTCGTCGACCGGATGGCCGAGGGGACGACCGGGTGCTCGGTCTCCGTCGACGAGGTGGCGGGCGGCACGCTCGCCGTCCGCCACCTCGTCGATGCCGGGCACCGCTCCGTTGCGTACGTCAGCGGACCGCCGCGCCTCAACCAGGCCTACGACCACCGCACCGGTGCCCTGGGCGCGCTCGCCGAGGCGGGCCTGCATCCCGATGCCTGCGCGAGCTGCCGACCGAGCGCCTGGACGTGGCCGCGGGCCGCGATGCCGGCGCTCGACTGCTCGGCCTCGCCAACCGCCCCACCGCCATCTTCTGCGCCAACGATCTCTTCGTCCTAGGCGTCCTGCAGGCCATGTACGCGGTGGGAGTGGTCGTACCGACGACCTTGCCGTCCTCGGCAACGGTGACATCGAATTCGCCGCCGCAGCGGCCGTCCCGCTCACCTTCGCACGGCAGCCCGCGGCGGCCATGGGTGCCCTCGCCGCCGAACGCCTCCTGGAGGAGACCGAGTCACAGGACGCCCTCTTGGCCCACGAACACCGCCGCGTGGTGCTCCAGCCCGAGCTCGTGGTACGCCGCTCCAGCCCGCCGACGCCTTGATGGAGCCTGCGTGGTGTGAGCTGTGGGATTGCCTCGATGAGCCGGTAGCCAGTCGGTGAACTGCTGCACCGGACCGCCGTGAGATTGGCGATCCGGGCTCGGTCGGGAGCGTTCAGGCGTGGGTCGGCTTCTTCTTGTGGTTCTTGAGGAGGCCGACGCCCGCTCCGAGCGAGACGAGGCCCATCACGGTGGCGACCGCTATGCCTTTCACGCCGTCGAGGGCGACGGAACAGGTCGTGGCCACAGCCGCGTTGAACAGGAACAGGAACCACAGCACCGGCCTGGACGCGACGAAGTCCCTCATCCGCTGCTGCTTCATGAGAACGGTGCTCGCCACGAGCGCCACGACCATCCCGCCGGCGCTGACCAGATTCTTCTCCGTGCCCTCGAATACCGCTCCAGCGGCGATGGAGACACCGATACCGGCCGTGAACACGAAGAACAGCAGGAGAAGGGAGAAGACCGACATCTGCTTTTTCATGGGGGTGCCTTTCAAGTGCGGGATGCGCGTGGGGAAGAGATGACTGTGAGAGGCCACTGCGGGGCTCGGCCTTGCCATGTCACGGCCTCGCAGAGATAGGTAGGGCGAGCGGATCAGCGCCGCCGGAAGGCGCCGCGGCCCGATCGGAAGGAGGCGGGTCTCCAGGTCGGAATCGGCTACCGCACCAGCCTCTTGGATCGTCGGCCCTGTGTCGTCATGCACGTGCACGCGGTTGGGGCCGGTGTCAGAGCACGAAGAGGAACGCTGTTTCCTCCTCCTCAGGTACGAGATGCCGTCTCCCGACCGAACATGATCGTTTGGTTTTCGCTGGTCAGGCATGGCTTCTTGGGTCAGTTCACGCCTTGTCATCGACAGGTGTCGTGACCATGGCCGATTCGGCCAGGTCGGCTGACGCGCAAGACGGGCTCAGCTCGTGGTGTAGCCGGCTACACCACGGGTTCGGGAGTGCACACCCTCGTGACGGTGAACGGCTGCCGGGATCGTTGTTCGGAGTTCGAAGGGGCCTTTGCCCTGGCCAACCTGATCCCGTCCGAAGGAAAATCCCGTGCACTCGTTCCTCGCCCGAGTGAAGTCGTTCTTCGCCAACCTCTTTCTGTGGGCGTTCTTCGTCGCCGGTCTCGTCATGAGTGGAGCCGCCAAACAGGTCCTGGACGGCAGCACTGAGCAGAGCATTGCTACGTACGGTGGTGGAGCCGTCGCACTGATCGCGGGCTCGCAGATTGCCCGCAAGCCGAAGATCAAGGCATTTCTGGGGCGGCCGGGCACGCTCTGGTTTCTGTTCCTGTTCAACGCTGCCGCGGCAGCCGGCATGTATACGGCCATGGATGGCGTCGACCGCTACGTCGGCTCGGGCATGATGGGCCTGGTCTCCCTGGGCGCGCTCGGTGGCCTCATCGCGAGCAGGCGGAAGCCGCAGGTCGCGGCGGCACAGCACACCGAGCACGACAGTCCGTGGAGCTGAAGCCCACAGACGAGGAACGCTTTTCGCCGAGTCGCCTTCCGCCCGCGGCAGCCGTCACCATCCGGTGAAGGGGACTCTGCGGGCGACTCCTGAACAGGGTTGCCGGAAAGGTCTCGCCGACGGTGTCGGAGCCCGACGGCACCCCGCGGCGGGTCGCCGCGTCGAATCCCTCGGCAGGCTCACACCACGTGGATCGTGGCTCTAGTAGGTGGCCCTGCCGCCACTGATGTCGTACACCGCACCCGTGGAGAAGCTGACCCGGTCGGAGGCGAGGAACGCCACCAACTCGGCAACCTCCTCAGGCCGGCCTATGCGCCTCATGGGTATGAGACCGGTGATGTGCGCCAGAACGTCGGGTGACGTGCTGTCGTTCATCGGTGTGGCGAAGACCGCCGGTGTGATGACGTTGACCAGGACGCCGCTGGTCGCGAGTTCCTTGCCGACCGACTTGGTGAGGGCGATGACGGCTCCCTTGGAGGCGGAGTAGGGGGCCAGGTTGGGATTGCCGTCCTTGCCCGCCATGCTCGCGAAGTTGACGACCCGTCCCCAGCCCCGCTCGCACATGCCGGGAACGAATACACGCATCGTGTTGACCGTGCCCAGGACGTTCACGTCCAGGACGCGGCGCCACTGTTCGACCGTGGTCTCCAGCAGGGGCCGGTTGGGGCCGACGACACCGGCGGAGTTGACCAGGATGTCCACATGGCCGATGTCTTCGGCCACCCGCCGCAGGGCTTCCTCGTCGGTGACGTCGGCGCTGACGTCGGCGCCCTTGAGGTCGAGGGTGATCACCTTCAGCCCCTCGTCCCGCAGGAGCTGGGCGGTAGCCGCTCCCAGGCCGCTGGCGCCGCCGGTGACAAGTGCTGTCCTGACGTGCATCATCTGTCTCCTTGTGATCGTGAGGTAGTGCTGTGGACCGGTCAGGTGCCCGGCGGCCGGGTGACGGCCTCGAGGACTTCCAGCAGGTGCCGGTAGGGGTGTCCGGTGGCTCGGGTCATACCGAGTTCGCAGGTGCGGTTGACCGACGCGTAGGCAGCGGCCTGGTGGTGCGACACGGCACGGGCCTCGGAGCTGGTCGCGGACGCGGTGAGCTCCGGGTGGAGCAGGCCTCGGTCGCCGGCGAAGGCACAGCAGCTCCAGTCCTCGGGCTGTACGACGGCTTCGGCGACGGCTCCGGCGACACGGAGCAGCGCAGGGTTGAGTCCGAGCTGGGTGGAGGAGCAGGTCGGGTGGACGACGATGGACGGGATACGCCGGGCGGCCGGCAGGCGGGGCAGCACGGTCCGGTCGACGAAGGCGACCGCGTCCACGATGTCGAGGCCCTCCTCGGCCAGCATGCGGGCGAGCCCTTCGGTGCAGGACGCGGCATCCACGACGACCGGCAGCGCGCCTTCCTCGGTGGCCTGGCGCAGTACCGGGACGACCTTGTCGCGCATCACGGCGTAGCCGTCGGTGAGTCCCTTGGACTTCCACGGCGTACCGCAGCACAGCGAGGCGATGGAATCAGGGACCCGGACGCTGATGTCCGCCCGCGCGCACAGCGCGAGGAACGCATCGTGGACACCCGGGCTCTCCTCGGGGTCGGCGGGACCGAACAGGGTGGAGATACAGGCGGGAAAGTAGACGGCCGCGGGGGCCCGCGTGGGACGCGGACGGCGCGGCGATCCGCCGCGGGGGAGTTCCCTTGAGTAGGCGGGCACCGCGTCCGCGTCCAGCAGGGCCCGCCCCACAGCAGTGATCGCGCCGGGCAGCGCGGCCGGCATGCGGCGGGCAGCGGTCAGGGCGTGGGAGGCCGCGCGGGTGGTGCCGTCCCAGTGCCGGGCGGCCGACGCCCCCAGCTTCTGCTCGACGGGCCGTCGCTGTTCGGCGCGCAGTCGGCGGGTCAGGTCCCCCGTGTCGATGAGGACGGGACAGGCCGTCCGGCACATGCCGTCGACGGCGCAGGTGTCCACGGCGTCGTACTGGTACTCCTCCTCCAGACGGGTGAGCAGCTCACTGTCGCCGGCCGCCCGGGCGCGGGCGATCTCGCGGCGCAAAACGATTCTGCGGCGGGGACTGGTGGTGAGGTCCTGGCTCGGGCAGACAGGTTCGCAGTATCCGCACTCCACACACCGGTCCACCTCCTCCTCGACGGTGGGCGTCGACTTGAGGTGCCGGATGTGCACGGTTTCGTCGTCCGTGATCAGGACACCGCGGTTGAGGACACCTTCTGGATCGATGAGGCGCTTGATCTCGCGCATGACGTCGTGGAGTTCGGCGCCGTACTGACGACGCAGATAGGGAGCCATGATGCGTCCGGTACCGTGCTCGGCCTTCAGCGTGCCGTCCTGGCCCAGCACGAGGTCGACCATGTCCTCGGTGAACGCCAGGTAGCGGTCGAGGAGTTCGGGCCGGTCGAAGTCCTCGTTGAGCAGGAAGTGGATGTTGCCGTCCTTGGCGTGGCCGAAGATGACGCTGCCGTCGTAGCCGTGCCGGGTGAAGAGCTCGGTGAGGTCGGTGCAGGTGGGGAGCAGCCGGTCGACGGGGACGGCGATGTCCTCCAGCAGCGCGGTGGTGCCCGAGGGGCGGGCGCCGGCGACCGCGGTGTACAGGCCCTTGCGGATGTGCCAGAGGGCTGCCCGTCTCTCCGCTTCGCTGCTCAGGGTCGCCGAGGAGACCAGCGGGAGGTCGCTCAGGACGCTTCGGCTCTGTGCGATGAGCTCGGCGAGTGCTTCGGGGGTCCGGTGCTGGTGCTCCACGAGCAGCGCGGTGTGCCCATGTACTTCGAGGTCACGGAGTTCCGCAGTCGCCTGCGGGTCACGCTGGGCCACCCGAAGGCTCGTGGCGTCGAGCAGCTCGATGGTGGCGAAGCCGGCCTCCACCAGCTGCGGGAGGGCGGCTGTGGCCGCGGTCAGATCGGGGAAGAGGAGCAGGCCGGTGGCCGCGTGGGCATGCGTCGGCACGGTGTGGAAGGTGGCCTCGGCGACGAACGCCAGCGTGCCTTCGCTGCCGATCACCAGGCGGGTGAGGATGTCCATGGGGCGGGTGTGGTCGACGAACGAGTTCAGTCCGTACCCCATCGTGTTCTTGATGGCGTACAGCCGTTTGATCGTCGCCAGTGAGTCCGGGTTGCCGCGGACGCGGTCGCGCAGCCGGGTGAGGCCTGCGTGGATGGCGGGTTCCAGGGAGCGCAGCCGGTCGTCGGCGTCCGGTGCGCCGGTGTCGATGACCGTGCCGCTGGGCAGCACCAGCACCGCCGATTCCAGCGTGCGGTAGGTGTTGAGTTCGGTGCCGCAGGCCATGCCGCTGGAGTTGTTGGCGACGACGCCGCCGATGGTGCAGGCGGTCTCGCTGGCGGGGTCGGGGCCGAGCTTACGGCCGTACGCGGCAAGTCGTGTGTTGACCGCTCGCACGGTGGCACCCGGCTGCACCCTGACCCGGGCCCCGGCGTCGAGGACCTCGATGCCGCGGAAGTGACGGCGGGTGTCGACCAGTACCCCGTCGTTGCTGGCCTGCCCGGACAGGCTGGTACCACCCGAGCGGAACGTCAGGCCCACGCCCTGCACGGCACTCGCGCGCAGCAGCGCCGCGACCTGCTCCGGATCACGCGGAGTGACGACGGCCTGGGGGACGAGCAGATAGTGCGAGGCGTCGTGGGCGAAGGACAGCCGGTCGGTGGCGCGTGCGGCGACGGCTCCGGGTACCGCCTGTTCCAGCCTGTCGAGCAGGGCGCGGTCCGTCGGCGGAAGGTGGTGGTTCGCGGGCCGTCCGTGCGGATCAGTGGGACTCACGGCTCACCTCCGAACCGCTGGAGCCGACGAGGAAATCGAGGTCGGCTCCGGTGTCGGCCTGAAGGACGTGGTCGACGTACAGCCGTTCCCAGCCGCGTCGCGGACTGGCGTACGCGGTCACCGTCGCCTCGTCGGGGGTACGGGCCTCCCATTCCTCCGCGGGTACCTCGGCATCGATACGGCGCGCGCCCACGTCCAGGCTGACGATGTCGCCGGTGCGCAGCAGGGCCAGGGGACCGCCGGCCGCGGCCTCGGGGGCCACGTGCAGAACGACGGTGCCGTACGCCGTGCCGCTCATCCGTCCGTCGCAGACACGCACCATGTCGCGCACGCCCTGGGCGAGGAGCTTCTTGGGCAGTGGCATGTTCGACACCTCCGGCATGCCGGGGTAGCCCTTCGGTCCGCAGCCCCGCAGTACCAGGACGCTGTCCGCGTCGACGTCCAGATCCGGGTCGTCGATACGGGCGTGGAAGTCCTCGATGGAGTCGAACACGAGAGCGCGTCCGCGGTGCCTGAGGAGGTGCGGAGAGGCGGCGGCGGGTTTGATGACGGCCCCGTCGGGAGCGAGATTGCCGCGCAGTACGGCGATGCCGCCCTCGGGGACCAGCGGCGCGGACCGGATGCGGATCACCTCCGGGTCCCAGATCGGGGCGTCGTCGAGGTAGTCCACGAGGGGTTTGCCGGTGACCGTCAGCGCGTTCTCGTCGAGGAGGTCACGGACCTCGCGCAGTACGGCGAGCAGGCCGCCGGCGCGGTGGAAGTCGTCCATCAGGAACCGTCCGGCGGGCTGGAGGTCCACCAGGACGGGGACTCGGGAGCCGATGCGGTCGAAGTCGTCCAGCGACAGTTCGACGCCCAGGCGTCCGGCGATGGCCAGGAGGTGCACGACGGCGTTGGTCGAGCCGCCGATCGCGGCCAGTGCCACGATCGCGTTGTGGAACGAAGCCTTGTTCAGGAACCCGCCGGGCCGTCGGTCGGCGGACACCATCTCCACGGCGAGGCGGCCGGTGTCGTGGGCGGCTTCCAGCAGCCTGCTGTCGGGCGCAGGGGTGCCGGCGACACCGGGCACCACGGTGCCGAGAGCCTCGGCCACCAGGGCCATCGTCGACGCGGTGCCCATGGTGTTGCAGTGGCCGCGGCTGCGGATCATCGAGGACTCCGACCGTGTGAAGTCCTCTTGGGTGAGGCTGCCCGCCCGCACCTCCTCCGACAGTT
The DNA here is from genome assembly GCF_014645815.1 of Streptomyces fuscichromogenes. GTDB lineage: Bacteria > Actinomycetota > Actinomycetes > Streptomycetales > Streptomycetaceae > Streptomyces > Streptomyces fuscichromogenes. Next base: position 23,938 of record NZ_BMML01000032.1, read on the forward strand.
TCCACACGTCGGTGCCGCACCCCAGCGGGGCACCTCGGAAGGTACCGGTCAGCATGGGACCACCCGGCACGACGACCGCGGGGAGATCCACGGACGCCGCCGCCATGAGCAGCGACGGAATGGTCTTGTCGCAGCCTCCCAGCAGGACGACACCGTCGATCGGGTTGGCCCGGAGCATCTCCTCCGTGGCCATCGCGGCCATGTTGCGCCAGAGCATGGCGGTCGGTCGTACCTGGGTCTCTCCCAGGGAGACGACGGGCAGTTCCAACGGGATGCCGCCGGCCTCGTACACGCCGTTCCTGACGGAAGCCGCCACCTCGGTCAGGTGCGCGTTGCAGGGGGTCAGGTCGGACGCGGTGTTGGCGATGGCGATCTGCGGGCGGCCGTCGAAGGCTTCGCCGGGAACTCCTCGGCGCATCCACGCTCGGTGGATGTACGCGTTGCGGTCCTGACCTGCGTACCACTGAGCACTGCGGAGGTTCATTCCAGCCGCCTTCCAATAATCGGTACGTTGGTCTAAAGTCTGGAACACGATGGAGCATACGCAGAAGTTCGACGGATCGACCACATCCGACGGCAACGAATCCGCAGACAGCGACGCAGGACGCCTTGTCGGCTCGGACCGTGTCCTTGCTGTGCTGAAGGAACTCGCCCGCTACCCCGAGGGCGTGGGCCTCGAAGAGATGACCCGTGTGATCGGCAGCCCGAAACCGACCGTGCACCGGGCGCTCAGTTCGCTGCGCCGGGCGGGTCTGGCCGACCAGAACGCACGCGGCCACTACCTGCTGGGCGACGAGTTCCTCCGCATGGCCTTCGCCCACCACGAGGCGCGACCCGAGCATGTCCGCATCCGCCCGGTGCTGGATGAACTGGCGGCTCGGTTCGGTGAGACGGCGCACTACGCCGTCCTCGATGGACACGAGATCGTCTACCGTGCCAAAGTCGATCCGCCGACCGGCGCCGTCCGGCTGACCTCCACCGTCGGCGGCCGGAATCCTGTCCACACCACCGGCGTGGGCAAACTGCTGCTCTCCCTGCAACTGCCGACATCGGCCGCGGTCGAGGAGTGGATCGGCGACGAACCTCTCGTCGCGCGTACGCCGAACAGCCTGTGTACGGCCGAGGAGCTGTACCGCGAACTCGAGGTGACCCGGGAGCGCGGTTACGCCGTGGACGACCAGGAGAACGAAGTCGGCGTCAACTGCATCGCCCTGCCCGTCTACGCAGTCTCACCCACCGTGCCCTCCGGCGCGCTGAGCCTCAGCGCGCTGACCTACCGCACTCCGCTGGACGTGCTCGTCGACGCGGTGGACGAGATCCGTGACGTGCTCGGTCCACTAGGAAGGCCACACGAGTGAAGAACGTCATAGCCGCGACGGACGGGAAGTACCAGCTTGCCGAGGGACCCGTGTGGGACGCCCCCCGGCAGCGGCTGCTCTGGGTCGACATCAGGGGCGGGCTCGTCCTCGAAGGAACCCTCGACGGGGACCGGATCACGGTCACTCAGGAGCACCGTTTCGACGAAATGGTCAGTGCCGTGGCCGCGGCCGAGGACGGCACACTTGTGGTGGCAGCCCTGCAGCACCTCGTCGTCGTGCATCCGGACGGGACTCGCACGGACGGTCCCCGCGTCATTCCCGCCGGGGCGGGGCGTCGGCTCAACGACGGCGGCACCGACCCGGCCGGCCGCTTCCTGGTCGGCTCTCTGCGGCTGGACGGCCGGTCCGAATCCGAGGTTCTCGTCCGCTGGGAGCAGGACGGTCGCCTCACCCCGCTGGACAAGGATCTGACCATGTCCAACGGCCTCGCCTGGTCCGCGGACGGCACCCTCATGTACAGCGTCGACACCTTGCGGCGGACCGTGTTCGTCCGCGACTACGACGTCGAGACCGGTGGCGTCGGAGAGCGTCGCGTCCACGTCCAACTGGACGACGGCTACCCGGACGGCATCGTTCTCGACGCCGCAGGTCAACTGTGGGTGGCGGTGTACGGCGCGGGAGAGGTCCATTGCTACACGCCCGATGGCACCCTTTCGGACCGCCTCGCCGTTCCGGCGCCGCATACGACCAGCGTGGCCTTCGCCGGCCCTGATCTGCACACCCTCGTCATCACCACGGCGACCCCGGAAACCGATGACCCGCGCCGGCCCGCCACCCCCGACTCGGGCCGCCTGTTCACCGTCCGCACCGCCGTCCCGGGGCTGCCGGTCGCCGCCTGGGCGCCCCCCGTCGTCTGACGATCCACCGCACACCTCTGGAGATCCGCCCGTGTACCTCATGCGTATCGGCGCCCCCGGCGCCGAGAAGCCCATCGCCCGCATCGACGACGACACCTACGTCGACCTCTCGGACACCGTCACCGACTTCGACGAAGCGTTCTTCGGTTCGGGCGGCATCGACCGGATCCGTCCGCTGGTCGCCGAGCGCGTCACCACCGGACAGGTGTCCTCCTTCGCCGGTGAGCGGATCGGCGCACCGATCGCCCGGCCCCACCAGATTCTGTGCATCGGGCTGAACTACAGCGACCACGCCGCCGAGACCGGCCAGGCCGTGCCGACGGAGCCGATCCTCTTCAACAAGTCTCCCAACACCCTCATCGGCCCGAACGACGACGTGCGCATCCCCCGCGGCGCCACCAAGCCCGACTGGGAGGTCGAACTCGGCATCGTCATCGGCCGACGCACCAGCTACCTCGACTCCGTCGACGACGCCCGCGACGCCATCGCCGGCTACCTGGTCGTCAACGACGTGAGCGAACGCGCCTTCCAGCTGGAACGCGGCGGACAGTGGGCCAAGGGCAAGTCCGCCGAGACCTTCAACCCGGCCGGGCCCTGGCTGGCCACGGCCGACGAGATCGAGGACGTCCTCGACCTCGACATGTGGCTCGACATCAACGGCACACGCCGTCAGGACGGCAACACCAAGACGATGATCTTCGATCCGTACTTCATCGTCCACTACCTCAGCCAGTTCCTCGTCCTGGAACCCGGCGACCTCATCAACACCGGGACTCCGCCCGGCGTCGGCATGGGCTTCAACCCGCCCGTGTGGCTCAAGCCCGGCGACGTCATGGAGCTGGGTATCCAGCACCTCGGCCGTCAGCGTCAGAACGTGGTGGCCCCGCGATGAACGGGACCTCGATGCGTGCCTTCGTCCTGACGGGCCCCTTCGAAGGTTCGGTTCAGGAAGTCCCCGTGCCCGTCGCCGCAGCCGGCGAAGCCGTCATCGACGTCGAACGTGTCGGTGTGTGCGGCACCGACGTCGAGTTCTACACCGGTGAGATGGCCTATCTCACCGAGGGGCACTCCTGGTATCCGATGAGACTGGGACACGAGTGGTCCGGCCGGGTGGCCGCCGTCGGCGAGGGCGTGGACCCCGCCTGGATCGGCCGCCGGGTCATGGGCGACACGATGCTCGGCGACGGCACCTGCCGGCGTTGCCTTCGCGGACACCAGCACGTGTGCGAGAAGAGGCAGGAAGTGGGTGTGCGGGGTGACCGTCCCGGCGCTCTGGCCGAACAACTCGCCGTCCCGGTGTCCTCGCTGCACCGTCTGCCGGACTCGGTGGACGCCGCCCTCGGAGCGCTCGTCGAACCGGGCGGCAACTCCCTGCGTGCCGTGCAGGCCGCCGAGCTCACACCCGAGGACCGGGTCCTCATCCTCGGTCCGGGCACCATCGGGCTGCTGGCGGCCATGTTCGCCCGCGCTGCCGGCGCGGAGGTCCACCTCATGGGCCGCAGCGAGAGGTCCCGGTCCTTCGCCCACAGCCTCGGCTTCGAGAACACCTGGTCCGAGGAGACCCTGCCGGACCTGCCCTTCGACGCGGTGATCGACGCGTCCAACTCCGTGCATCTGCCGGCCCGAGCCGTGGAACTCGTCGAGCCCGCCGGACGGGTTGTCTACGTCGGGCTGGCCGGAGAACCGAGCCTCATCGACACCCGGAACCTTGCCCTCAAGGACGTGGCAGCGGTGGGCGTGCTGTCCGCCTCGCCGGGCCTTGAGGACACCATCCGCGCGTATGCCGAGGGAGTGGTCGACCCCCGCCCGCTGGTCGCCGCGACGGTCGCCCTCGACCAGACGGCCGCGACGCTGGCCGGAGAACGCGCGGACGGTGCCGGACCGGGCCCGAAGATCCATGTGGATCCGCGTCTCGTGTAGGTGCCGGATTCCGATGCGAGGCGCGGCACCTCGGTCCGCAGTTCACCGACCGGTGCCGTGCCTACGCGCAGTGGTCACCAGGTCCCGACCATGTTCGCAGAATCGTGATCAAGGAGTGAAACTTCGATGTCAGAGTTCCAAGGGCTGGCCGCGCTCGTCACCGGCGGCTGCAGTGGAATCGGGGCGGCGACCGCGACCCTCCTCAGGGCGTCGGGTGCGCAGGTGGCTGTCCTGGATGTCGCCATCGACCATGCACCCGATGACGTCCTGGCCATCAAGTGCGACATCAGCGATCCGCGAGCCGTCGACGAGGCCGTAGCGACGGCCGTCGCGGAGCTGGGCGGGCTCGATGTCCTCGTCAACAACGCCGGGATCGGCGCGGTCGGTGACATCGCCCAGAACGAGGACGCGGAATGGGCCCGGGTTCTCGACGTCAACGTCACGGGGATCGCCCGCGTCACCCGCGCGGCACTGGACCATCTTCGCCGTTCACCGCATGCCGCAGTCGTGAACCTGTGCTCGGCGGTCGCCTTCATCGGTGTCCGGCAGCGAGCGCTGTACAGCGCCAGCAAGGGCGCCGTGCACGCCCTGACCCTTGCGATGGCTGCTGACCACGCGGCTGACGGCATCCGCGTGAACGCCGTCGCCCCGGGCACGGTCGATACGCCTTGGGTGGGTCGGCTTCTGGACGGAGCCGAGGATCGCGAGGCGACGGCGCGCGCCCTCCGGCAGCGACAGCCCTTGGGACGCTTGGTCTCCGCCGAAGAGGTGGCCCGTGCCGTCGTAGGACTCGCTTCCCCCGGCGCTGGCTCGACCACCGGCGCGGTGGTCCACGTAGACGGCGGCATGGTCAGTCTGCGCCTGTGAGTTTCTCCGTCAGGCTAGGGAGCGAGGGCCGGAACGAAAGAGCCGATGAAGGTACGAACGGTCCGCTCGATACGTACGGTGTCACGGTCGAAGAACCATTGCTCTTCGAGTCCTTTGATGAGAGCGACGGTCATGATGGCCAACGTGTTCGTGTCCGTCTCCGACCGTAGGCCGCCCTGCTCCGCGAGAGCCTTGTACGCGGTGGCGTAGAAGTTGCGCAGGCCGCGGTAGCGCTCGGTGAAGTAGGCGTGGGCGGGGTGTTCTGTGGTGGTGGCTTCACCGGACGTGACGCAGTACAACGCCATGACACCCGGCTGTAGTTCGAGCTTGGCCAGGACGGCGAGCATGCCGAGAAGCGCCTCGACGGGGCGCGTCCGCGGTTCCAGTGCCCAGGCCGCTTCCCGAAGCGGAGCGGTTTGATCGTCACGCAGCTGCAACACCGCCGCGAGCAGGTCTTCCTTGCGCGGGAAGTGGTGACGCAGACCTGTGTGGCTGATACCGGCGCGCTGGGCGATGTCCTTCGTGGAGGCGCCGTAGAAGCCAACCTCCCCGAATACGTCCACGCAGACTTCGAGAATCCGCTGTCGAACCTGCGCCGACTTCGCGTATGAGCCACGGGGCACCGGCGCCGACATGGAGTCTCCTTCCGTCTCGCGATCGAGGGCGAAGTTTAGCGAGATCTAAAACAGCACTGTGGTGCTGTTTTCATGTTAGTGTGCGGCGGTCTCCGGCCCATGCCCAGGCGCGTCGGCGCGCGGATCGCCTGATCGCAATCGAAGGTGAGGAATCATGACGAAGTTCCGCTGGGGTGTCGTAGGACCAGGTGGGATCGCGATCCGTTTTGCGGAGGCGATGCGGCTGTCCGGGCGGGGCGAGATCGTCGCCGTCGCCTCGAGATCGCAGGAACGGGCCGACGCGTTCGGTGATCGTTTCGGGATTTCGGCTCGTTACGACTCCTTTGCCGCGCTAGCGGCGGACCCGAACGTCGACGTCGTCTACGTGGCGACACCGAACTCCGAGCACGAGACACACACTCTCGAATGTCTGAGGGCGGGCAAGCACGTGCTCTGCGAAAAGCCCTTCGCGATGGACGCGAACCAGGCCAGGGTCATGGTGGCGGAGGCCCGTGCCCGTGGGCTTTTCCTGATGGAGGCGATCTGGAGCCGATTCCTGCCCGCCTACCGTTCCATGGTGGAGATCATCACCGAAGGGCGAATCGGTGAACCCCTCCAGGTCGAGGCCGACTTCGGCGTCCGTATGCCGAAGGATCCGAACGCCCGCCTCTTCAGGCCCGAACTGGGCGGAGGCGCGCTGCTCGACCTCGGTCTCTATCCGGTCCAGCTCTGCCAGATGGTACTCGGCGCACCGGAGGCGATCGTCGCGAACGGGGTCATCGGTGACACCGGCGTCGACGAACAGATCGCAGCAGTGCTGCGGCATCCCGGTGGCCGGCTCGGCGTGGCCACTGCCGGTCTGCGGGTTCACACGTCGCGCGCGGCCCGTATCTCCGGCAGCGATGGCTGGATCGATCTTCCGGCCTACATGCACTGCCCCCGGTCGCTCACCGTCAATGTCAAGGCGGGGAGGGAGTACACCGCCGAGCACATCGACGCTTCGCACGAAGGCAACGGGATGCAGTTCGAAATCGACGAGGTGCACCGCTGCCTCACCGAAGGCCTCACCGAAAGCCCGATCATGCCGCTGGCGGACACCATCGCCATCGCCGAGACCCTGGACGCCATCCGTGTCCAGGTCTACTCGACCACCGGTCATTAGCCGGAAGGCACCGCTCGCGTTCCGATCGGTGGAGATATGCCCGGGACCGGGGAAGACATGGCTGCGCTTCCCCTGCACAGGGCGTGGACAGAGCAGCCGGCGAACGAGAACGGCATCGCCCGCGCGGGTGTCGGGCGGGGGCGAGCCGAGAAGTGCACTGGTGGACGCCGACGGCGGCCGGAAACGACGGGGCGGCCTCGGCGTGCGCGACTGTGTCGGCATGCCGGGACAGCGGTCGAGAGGCTGACCTGACCGTGGCGCTTTCGGGGTTCGGATGACGCGCGCCGTCCCCCTCGGTCTCTACAAGGCGGGTCAGCTCTGGAGTGACAGGACGACCGGTCAGACACGGCTCTCGGCGGCCCCATGACGGGGACGTCCCCGAATATCGCTGATGCGCCTGCACGAGCCGTACGACACCAGCCGCCGAGACGGGGCCCGCGTGGGCGCCGACAGCCCCGGAGGAAGCTGCCTTCACACGGCTCGCCAGGGCGGACCGCTCTCCTTGGCCTGGCACAAGGCGTGCGGACTGCGCTATGGGCGACGCGGAGCCGGCTACTTCTCCCCGGCGAGCGCAGGAGACCCCACACCTGCGCGGACGGAGGACCACCGGATGGTGTCGACGGCCGCCCGATGGTCCTCCCGCTGCGAGGACCATCGAACCCGCCTCATACCTGAGGAGGAGGAAGCCGCGTCAGCTTTGGTGCTGTGCCAGGAAGCGAACTGCGTGGCAGTGCACGACGACATCGGGTGGCCGTTCGAAGAGGCTTGAGCGGTACCCGACCGTGATGTGGAGATTCCTGACTCGTGGCTACGTTCCTCTATCGCTTGGGCCGTACCGCCTTCCGGCGGCGCTGGTCCGTCCTCTTGGTCTGGGCGGCGGTTCTCGTCGCCGTCGGTGCCGGCGCTGCCGCGGCGCCCTCCGCCGACGAGAGCAACACGTCCTTCATGCCGGGGATCGAGGCGCAGAAGGCCTTCGACCTGATGCAGCAGCGCTTCCCCGGAACGAACGGCAACGCGGCCAACGCCCGGATCGTCTTCGTCGCTCCCGACGGCGAGAAGGTGACCGCAGCCGACAACCGCGCCGTCATCGACGAATTCGTGACCGAAGCGGGCAAGGGCCCGCAGGTGTCCGGGGCCGTGAACCCGTTCAAGGCCGCCGCCGTGAGCAAAGACGCCTCCATGGCCTACTCCACCGTCACCTACAAGGTCACGGCCGACGATCTCACCGACGCCGGAAAGGCGGCGCTGACGCACGCCATCGACACGGCGCGCAAGACCGGTATGACGGTCGAGGTGGGCGGCACCGCGCTGGCCACGCAGCCGTCCGCAGGCGGTGCGTCCGAGATGATCGGCATCGTCATCGCCGCCGTGGTCCTGGTGATGACCTTCGGGTCGATGGCAGCCGCGGGGCTCCCGCTGCTCACGGCCATCGCCGGAGTCGGCATCAGCATGGCCTCCATCACGGCGCTGTCCAGCACCTTCAACCTCTCGGCGACCTCCGGGACGCTGGCGACCATGCTCGGCCTCGCGGTCGGAATCGACTACGCCCTCTTCGTCGTCTCGCGATACCGCGAGGAACGGGCCAAGGGGCACGACCCGCAGGAAGCGGCGGGCCTCGCGGCCGGCACAGCGGGATCGGCCGTCGTCTTCGCCGGCCTCACGGTGGTCATTGCCCTGGCCGGCCTGTCGGTGATCGGCGTTCCGGTGCTGACGAAGATGGGACTGTGCGCCGCCGGCGCGGTGGTCGTCGGCGTGCTGATCGCGCTGACGCTCATCCCCGCTTTCCTGGGCTTCTGGCCCAACGCAGTCCTGTCACGCAAGACCCGGAAGAAGGGCATGCGGGCCGAGACCCGCAAGGTCGACAGGGGAAGCCGCTGGGCCCGGTTCGTGCTGCGTCGGCCGGTCATGATCCTCGTCGCCGGCGTGATCGGCCTGGTCACCGTCGCGATACCGATGATGCACATGCGCCTGGGCATGCCGGGCGACGAGTCCAAGCCCACATCCACCACAGAGCGGCGTGCGTACGACGACCTGTCCCGTGGTTTCGGCGCGGGTTTCAACGGCCCTCTGACGATCGTCGTGGACGCCCAGAAGGCCGACAACCCCCGCAAGACCGTTGCCGAGATCAGCGACAGGATCAAGGCCACCGACGGGGTCGTGGCCGTCTCCGCCGCCCGGTTCAACGCGGCCGGCGACACGGCCATGATCTCCGCGACGCCGGCGACCGGTCCGACCGCCGAGCGGACCAAGGACCTGGTTCACACCATCCGAGGTGAGCGCGCGGGCCTGGAATCCTCCACCGGGGCAACCTACGAGGTCACCGGCAGCACGGCCATGAACATCGACGTGGCCCAGGCGCTTCAGGACGCGCTGATTCCCTACCTCGGCGTAATCCTCGGTCTTGCGTTCCTCCTGCTCATGGTGGTCTTCCGCTCGATCCTTGTCCCGATCAAGGCAGCTCTCGGCTTCCTGCTCTCGGTGCTGGCGGCCCTTGGCGCTGTCGTCGCGGTCTTCCAGTGGGGCTGGGGTGCCGATCTCCTCGGTATCGAGCAGCCTGGACCGATCATGAGCCTGATGCCCATTCTTCTGGTGGGTATCGTGTTCGGACTCGCCATGGACTACCAGGTCTTCCTGGTCTCCCGTATGCGTGAGGCTTATGTCCACGGCGACCGTCCGGCTGAAGCGATTGTGAGCGGTAGCCGCAGCAGTGCCGGGGTCATCGCGGCGGCGGCGGTCATCATGATCGCGGTCTTCTCCGGGTTCATCGGAGCCAGCGAGTCCATGATCAAGGCAACCGGTTTCGGACTCGCGATCGCCGTACTGTTCGACGCCTTCGTCGTCCGTATGGCCCTGGTGCCGGCGGTTCTGGCTCTCCTTGGTGAGCGCGCCTGGTGGCTGCCATCCTGGTTGGACAGGATCCTGCCCAGGGTGGACGTCGAGGGCGAGGGACTGGCTCGACACCGGGCCTCCGGTGCCCTCGACAGCGAGGCGGGGGTACCCGAGCCGGCCCGTATCTGAGCTGTCCCAGCCGACGGTTGGCCGCCCGCTCGCTGCGGGGCGGCCAACCGCCGGTGCAGATGTCTCCTATCCCTTGGAGAGAATGATGAAGGCCAGGTGGCGGGGTGGTGGGAAGCACTCGTCTCGTGGCAGCAGCGCCCCTGCGGTGCTGCTGCTGATCGGCGTGAGCGTCGTCGGAACCGTCGTCTCCGGTGACAAGCTCATGCACCCGTTGGCGGCCTGGCCCGGGATGGTCCTTTCGGCCGTCGCAGGACTGAGCCTCCTCTGGCACCGCAGCCATCTGCGCTCCGTGCTGGTGGTGACCATGGCGTGTGCCATGGTGGAAGCGGCGTTGGGTTATCTCCTCAATCCGCTGGCCATGACCCCGCTGATCGTGGCTCTCTACTTCCTGGGCACCCGGGCCGAGCGCCGAACCGTGCGCAACTGGTCCGTGGGCGCCGCGCTCTCCGTCATGGTCGCGGGGGTGCTGCTCGGCCCGAGTGGCACTCCGCTCGTTCTGTCCACGGTGAACCCCATGGCCTGGGCTTTTCTCCCGGCTGCCCTCGGCAGCTACGTGCAGATGCGCCGAGCGTACGTCGCGGAGGCCCACGCTCGGGCCGAGCACGCCGAGCGGACGCGGGAGGAGGAGGCCCGGTACCGGGTCGCCCAGGAGCGCATGCGCATCGCCCGGGACCTTCACGACGTGGTGGCGCACCATCTGACCCTCGCCAACACACAGGCGGGCATCGCCTCACACCTGGCACGAACTCACCCCGAGCAGTCGATCGAGATGCTCGACAACCTGGTCGGTGAGACCGCCTCGGCTCTGCAGGAACTCAAGGCCACGGTCGGGCTGCTCCGCGAGGACACCGACACGGACTCCCCACTGGAACCGGTGCCCAGCCTGGATCGACTGCCGGAATTCACGGAGAGCCTGGCAGCGGCCGGTCTCCAAGTCGAAGTCCGGGTGCAGGGCGCTCCCTGTCAACTCCCCTCGACCATCGGCCTGACCGCTTTCCGCATCCTGCAGGAGGCGCTGACCAACGTTTCGAAGCACGCCCAGACCCAGGCGGCGTGCGTACATCTGACATACGCTCCGGACCGTCTGACGCTGAGGGTCAGCAACGACGGCCCCAGGACCGCCGCCCCTGTCTCCTCCACAGGCTTCGGCCTCATCGGTATGCGGGAACGAGCTCAGGCGGTCGACGGAACTCTGACCGCCGGGCCTCGCCCCGACGGTGGGTTCGACGTCACCTGCGTACTGCCCCTGGACCCCATCGGCTCACCAGAAAGTTTCGTGTCATGACTATCCGCATCCTTCTGGCCGACGACCAGAGCCTGCTGAGGGCCTCCTTCCGTGTACTCATCGACGCCACCCCGGGTATGTCCGTCATCGGGGAGGCTGCCAACGGCCAGGAAGCGATCGAACTCACCCGCGCCCACCGCCCCGACGTGGTGCTGATGGACATCCGCATGCCGGGCACAGACGGACTGGCCGCGACCACCGTGATCTGCGCGGACCCCGATCTGGCGGAGGTACGGGTACTCATCCTGACCACCTTCGAGAACGACGAATACGTGGCCCAGGCATTGCGGGCCGGTGCGAGCGGGTTTCTGGGCAAGGGCGCCACTCCTGAGACACTGCTCGGGGGGATCAAGATCGTGGCGGCGGGCGACTCACTGTTGTCGCCCACAGCCACCCGAGCGCTCATCACCCGTTATCTCGCGGCTCCCGACCCGAGCAGCGCCGTCTCCGTCGAGGGCATCGACACGCTCACCCAGCGTGAGCGTGAAATCGTGGCCCTGGTCGGGACCGGGAGGTCCAATGTCGAGATCGCCGAGATGCTGGTGGTCAGTCCGTTGACGGTGCGCAGCCATATCCAGCGTGCCATGGGCAAGCTGCATGCGCGGGACAGGGCTCAGCTGGTGGTGATCGCGTACCAGTCCGGATTGACAACCGTCGGGCCTCGGCCGTGAGGAAGGCGGTACCTCCGAATCTCCGTGGCTGAGGGCGTGCGAACATCCCGGACCAGGGCATGCAAGACGCGTGCGACCAGTGACGTGTGGCAGCAAATCACTCCCGGGGCTATGCATCACATTCGTGGTACCAGAGGAGCCGACGACGGCGGGTTTCGCCGCGTTCGGATCGTTCTCGATGCTGTTGATGGTCGACTTCACCGGCCCCATGATGCAGCCGGTCCACGACGTGCTCGCGGAGGCGTACTCCGACAGTGCCCGCTGTCTTGTGGACGCTCTGCACTACGCGCTTGGCTCCGTGGACCCGGCAGAGCCCACCACGCCGGTCGCCGAACCGGTGCAACGCCAGCGTGCGGCGGCGGACTCCGCCCGCCGCCTCGACGACGCTGACCGTACCTGTCTGGCCGAACGCGGCACCAAGCCGCTGTCACTGGCCGACATGACCGCCCTCGTCACCGGCGTGGCCGTGCTGCGTCTCGCCGCGGACGCGGTCGTCTCCCTGTGGCGGCACGCCGGTCCCACGGACACGACCACCGACCAGTTCGATGCCCGCCGTGCCGTTCTCGGCGCCGCCTCCCGGGTCATGGAGTGGTACTGCGGCTTCGCGGCGAGCCTCGGGCGGAAGGCGCCCGTCCCGGACCCTGCGCAGCTCCGTCCCGAGTCCGCGGCGCGGCTCGTCGAGTCCGTCCGCACCGACCTCGTCGACGGGCGGGGCCAGGCGACGGCCACCGCCGTCCGCGTCATCTGGACCGGCGACCATGTGGACGTCGCCCGCCGCCTCCAGCCGGGCCTCGTCGCGGCGGCACAGGGCAATGACGTTCGGTGACCTGCCGGTGCGGACCGCCTGGCCCCGTGTCGTGTGTCAGGCCAGCGAGGAGGAGTCCACCACGAACCGGTACCGCACGTCAGAGGAGAGGACACGGTCGAACGCCTCGTTGATCTTCTCCGCCGGAACGAGCTCGATCTCGGCGCCGATGCCGTGCGCGGCGCAGAAGTCGAGCATCTCCTGGGTTTCCTTGATGCCGCCGAACAGCGATCCGGCGTAGGAGCGCCGGTTGGCGAACAGGGAAGGCACGTTCACCGGCAATGGCTCGCTGGGGGCTCCGAGGTTGATCAGGGCGCCGTCGAGGGCGAGGAGCGAGAGGTAGGCGTCCACGTCGATCTTGGCGCTGATCGTGTTGAGGATGATGTCGAAGCTTCCGGCGAGGTTCTCGAAGGTCGCGGGGTCGCCGGTGGCGTAGTAGTGGTCCGCACCCAGGCGCAGGCCGTCTTCCTGCTTCTTGAGGGACTGGGACAGCACGGTGACCTCGGCGCCCATCGCCTTGGCGATCTTGACGGCCAGGTGGCCCAGGCCGCCGAGGCCGACGACCGCGACCTTCTTGCCGGGACCCGCGCCCCAGTGATGCAACGGCGAGTAGGTGGTGATGCCGGCACACAGCAGGGGAGCGGTGCTGTCGAGCGGGAGGCCGTCGGGGATCCGCAGGACGAAGTCCTCGGTCACGACGATGTGGGTGGAGTAGCCGCCCTGGGTGACCCGGCCGTCCCGGCCGACGCTGCCGAACACCAGGGTGTGGCCCTTGAGGCAGTACTGCTCCTCGCCCTTGAGGCAGTTGGCGCACTCGCGGCAGGAGTCTGCCATGCAGCCGACGCCCACCCGGTCGCCGACGGCGTGCTTGGTGACTTCGGTGCCGACCTCGGTCACGGTTCCGACGATCTCGTGGCCAGGGACGAGGGGGGTGGGGATGTCGCCGAACTCCCCACGGGCGAAGTGGATGTCAGAGTGGCAGATTCCGCAGTACGCGATCTCGATCAGAACATCGTGCGGGCCGACGTCCCGACGGTCGACGGTCATCGGGACGAGTGGTTCGGCCACGGACGTGGCGCCATAGGCGTTGACGGTGAGCACGGTTTCTCCAGTGGTGCTGATCCTGTGGGGGAAGGGAGTGCGGAGCGGTCCGGCCGGAGGCCGCCGACCATCGCTTCGAGTCCTGTGCGACCCGACGAGCGTCACCGCTGTTACTCCCTGTGCTGCGCCGACTGCCGATTGCCGACCGGTCGCAGCATCCGCCTACAGCCTGCTGGATACGCGTCACCCGTACCAGGCCGTGCTGGTCAGGGGAGTGCTGTTCATGGGTGCGATACACCCACCCAAGGCAAATCCGTGCAGGTCAGAGCGCTGAAGGAGCGGTGTCGTCGTAACCGGCGCGGGGCTTTCGAAGACCTGCGCCGCCCTGTTGCGCAGCCATGTCGAGCAGGACGAGACCATCGTGATCCGTAGTGCCTCGCCCGGCGCAGAAGGTGAGCAGACGATGGCCCGGTGTTCCTTCCAGCTCCATGGCCTGGAAGCCGAGCGTCAGAGTTCCGGCCTCCGGATGATGGAAGATCTTGTTGCCGTGAGCGCGGACCCGGACCTCGTACCGGTCCCACATACGGGCGAACTCCGGGCTCTTGAGGAGCAGTTCATCCACCAGACGGGCCAGGTCGGGGGCGTCGGGTTCGGTGCCGGCCAGCACGCGCAGCTGGGCCATGCCGCCGCGGATCTGGTTGTGCCAGTCGTCGGCGAACAGGTCACGGGCAGCGGGGTGGAGGAAGGCGTAGCGGGTGATGTTGCGTTTGCCGGCAGGCCAGTCCTCCATGCCGGGCAGCAGACGCAGACCGCCGGGGTTGCAGGCCAGCACGTCGTTGGTGCGGCTGACCACGTACGCGGGGTTCGGCCGCAGGCTCTCCAGAAGGAGTTCCACCCCCGGTCGTACCGAGCGGGACGGAGCGGGCTGTTGCCCGGCAGGGCCGCGCGCGGCGATCAGGGCAAGGCTTCGCAGATGCTCGTGCTCCTCCTGCTCCAGATGCAGCGCGCGCGCCAGAGAGTCGACCACGGACGGGCTGGGCCGAGTCTCACGGCCTTGTTCGAGGCGCGTGTAGTAGTCGATGCTGATCCCGGCCAGAGTGGCCAGCTCCTCACGGCGCAGCCCGGGGATGCGCCGCCGGCCGGGTTGTGCCTCGAACCCGGCCTCGGCCGGATTGAGCCGAGCACGGCGGGTACGCAGGTAACGCCCCAGCTCCGTTCCTCCGCTCGTAGTGGCCTGCTCACGTCTCATGGTGTCCAGTGTGACCCATCCCGACCTGCGGCGGAGGCCAGGGGGCTTGCCGATCCCGGGATCGACGCTCCCCGGCCTCACGTCAGCAGAGCGAACTGCGAGAGGTGTGGTTCGCGCGGGGCGTCACCGAGGGCGGCCGCGGTACCGGCCGCGGGCACTCAGTCCCGTGCAACCGAGGCTCATGGCGGAGACGGTCAGCGATCCCGGTCGCCGTGTCTGCATGGCGCCCTGCCTCCGGTCGGTCAGTTCTCGGGGATGACGACCTTGAATCGCTCCGGGCTCGTCACGTTGGGGTCGGGACCGCCCCGGACCCCGGTGTCGAGCGCGTCGAGAGCGGCGAGTTCGTCGGCCGACAGCTCGAAGCCGAACACGTCGAAGTTCTCCGTGATACGGGTCGGACTGGTCGACTTCGGGATCGCGTTGCGTCCGTGCTGGATGTGCCAGCGCAGCAGCACCTGGGCCGCCGCCTTTCCGTGCGCCTGCGCGACGGCCTGGACGGTCGGGTCCTGGAGCGTGCTGCGTCCTGTCCTGTCCTTGTCCCAGTAGAAGGTGATCCCGCCGATCGGGGACCACGCCTGGGTCAGCACGCGGTGCTCGGCGTTCGCCTTCTGGACATCGGGCTGGGTGAAGTACGGGTGCAACTCGACCTGGTTCACCGCGGGCACGACGCTGGTGCGCTCCACGAGCTCCGCAAGATGGTGCGGCATGAAGGTGCTGACGCCGATCGACCGGACCTTGCCCTCCTCGTAGAGCCTCTCCAGTGCCTGGTGGGCGGCCACGGTGGTGTCGAAACGCTCGGGCACCGGCTGGTGCAGGAGGAGCAGGTCGAGTCGGTCTACGCCGAGCTTGCGGGTGCTCTTCTCGAAGGCGTGCAGCGTCTCGCCGTAGCCGTAGTCGCTGACCCAGATCTTGGTCTCGATGAACACCTCGGCGCGGTCCACGCCGGAGCGGCGCAGGCCCTCACCGACCTCGCGCTCGTTGAAGTACGCCGCTGCCGTGTCGATGTGCCGGTAACCGGTACGCAGTGCTGCCTCCACCGCCCCGGCCGTCGCCTGCGGCGGGCTCTGGAAGACTCCGAGGCCGAGCGCCGGAATGGTGACGCCGTTGTTGAGGGTGAGTGTGCCGGCCTGCTGTGGATCAGTCATGTCCGCCGGTCTGTGAGCCGCGTGACGCGCAGGCCAGCCGGCAGAGGGGCCCTGTCATACCCATGAACAGCGTTCCCCGGCACCACACGGCCCCCCGAACGGCGCGAGCAAGCCGACGAAGGGCACGGTGGCGGCGAAGTGGCGCGCGATACTCGCGTCATGCGTGAAAGAGAGACACCGGCCACGGCCGGTCAGGGGGAACAGCGACGGAGGGGCAGACCGTCGGCGGTCACCCGCCCACTGTCGTCGGACCAACGGGTGACGACCTTCGAGCTGTTCTTCGATCTGGTGTACGTCTTCGCACTCACCCAGGTCACCGAGTTCATGGCCCACGCCCACACCGGTATGGGCGTGCTGCAGGGCCTGTTGCTGCTGGCGCTGTTGTGGTGGTCGTGGTCGGCCTACGCCTGGCTCGGCAACCAGGCGGGCGCCGATCTGGGAATCGTGCGTGCGGGTATGGGCCTGGCCATGGCCGGGGTGTTCGTGGTGGCGCTCGCCGTGCCGGAGGCATGGCACGACGCACCCGGAGGCCTGGACGGTCCGCTGGTACTCGCGGGGGCGTATGTGTTCGTACGCTGCGTCCATCTGGTGGTGTACGGCCTGCTCGCCAGGGGAGACCGGGAGCTGGTACGGCAGGTCGTCGTCTCCTGGCCGCCGGTGCTGGCCGGGGGCGCTCTGCTGCTGGCGGGCGCGTCCGCCGGCGGGAGCGTGCAGACCGTGCTGTTCGCGGCGGCGATCGCGGTGGACTGGGGGGTCGTGTACGCCACGTCCCGCAGGGGCAGTTGGCGGATCCACAGCGCCGAATACTTCGCCGAGCGGTACGAACTGTTCGTCATCATCGCCATCGGCGAGTCGCTGACCGCCCTTGGCGTGGGCGCGGCCAGACTGCCGGTGAGTGTGTCGCTTCTGACGGCGGCAGCCCTGGGTGTGGGCGCGGCCATGGCTCTGTGGTGGCTGTACTTCGACGTGGTCACCGTGGTGGCGCGGCGCAGACTGCACCACGCGGAGCGGGAGGCCCGCCTCGCGCTCGCGGCCGGTGCCTACGGAGTCGGGCACTTCCCCCTGGTGGCGGGCATCGTGCTGAGCGCGCTCGGTATCGAGGGGGTCGTCGGGCACGCGGCCGGTGACCACGGACTCGGCTGGTTCTCGGCCGGCGCGCTGTGCGGGGGCGCGGCCGTCTACCTGGCCGGGTTGTTGCTGTTCGGGCGGCTGGCGGTGAACGTGTGGGGGCCCTTCCGCCTGGCGGCGCTGGTGGTGGTGGCGGCCTGGACGCCGGCGGCGGCCGTGCTGCCGCCCCTGGCCGGGCTGGCCGGTGTGGTGGTCATCCTCACCGCTCTCGCGGCCGTCGAGACCTGGTGGTTCGCGGAGTTGCGACACACGGTGCGGGCCTGAAGCAAGGTGCTGCGAGGCGGGGAGAACCAGCCGGCCGGGAGGCAGCGCCGATCATGTCGGCTGCCTCCCGGCCGGGCCTGGGTCAGGACTCTGCCTGGGTCACAGAGCGCAGAAGTTGATCTTCCCGCGCTGCAGTCGGGCGTTGTGGGGTGCGTTGAGTCCACCGTCGGTGACATACAACTCGTTGCCGCTGACCGCGGTGGCGCTGGGCGAGGCCAGACCGTCGGCGTGGGTGAGAACCGTCCGGACCCTCCCGTCCGGATAGATCACGGACACCTTGTCCGGGGCGTTCTGGGCCGCGAAGACCACGTCGGAGCGGTCGTTGAGGAAGCTGAAGTCGTCGACGCCGTCGATGTTCTCGGTGATGACGTGGATGCGGCCCGGCTTGCCGTCGGAGGAGACCGGGATGCGCAGCAGGCTGTCCTTGGCGAGGTTGGAGACCCAGACCGAGCCCTTGTGGAAGCGCAGGCCGTTGGCTCCGAAAGGCACGGCCTCGGTGCCGACGGGGGCGAGCGCCGCGTCCGTCAGCCACGCCCTGGCCTTGCCGCCGGCTACGGGCACGGCCCAGACCGTGCTCTTGAGGCTGTCAGCGACGTATATGGTCCGGCCGCTCGGGTCGATGGCCATGCCGTTGGGCAGGCCGTCGGTGGGCAGTGCGGCGAGTCGCTCGGGTGCGTTGCCCGGCGCGATCTTCCAAACGCCGGAGCGGGCGGCGTCGGAGGACCAGACGTTGTAGTAGACCGTGCCGTCCCTGCCGCGGATGTTGCCGGTGATGCCGTCACCCTCGGTGGAGGTGGCGAGAACCGTCCGCTGTCCGGAAGGCGAGATGCGCACCAGCGAGGGCGCCTTGCCGGCCGCCGCGCCGATCATCGACAGGGTGATGGACCGATCGGGGTTGAGAGTGATGTTCTCCGGGATCTGGCCGGAGGCGTAGTCGAACGCGGCCACCGTGTGCACGGCGCCGACGACGGGTTCGGAGTGGTGGTGCGTCGGCGTGGCGGCGAAGGCGGTGGGCGCGGACACGAGGACGGTCGCGGCCGCGGTGGCGACCGTGACCGTCCGCAACCTCTTCTTCAGGGATCTGTCAGACATGGAACTTCCTTGCGTTGCCGAATCCTGTCCGTGTTTCCTCAGCGGCAGAATCAGGGTGATGACATAGGAGTGACATGGCGATGACCTCTGTGAGAGGTCCATCGCGTGCGGCGGTTCGGGAGAGCGGGCCCAAGGCCGGTCCGAGGTACTGACCCGTCGGACACACCGGAGGGCCGGACTGCGGTGCTGGGACGACAAGCACGTGGATCGGGTGTCTGCTTCCCGGCCGACCGCCGAATCAGTGTCGCAGTGGAAGATCAGGGAAAGCCACACAGCAGGGGGGCCGTGTCACTACCAGGAATCGTGCTCCCCGGCTCAGCGCACCCCGTTTTCCGCGGAGGTGCTTCGGATGCTCGGCCTCCGCCATGCAGGCGCCGCACTCCGCCACTGCCAGGCGCCGCAGATCCGGCGCCGAACGGTACGCGTCCTTGGCTGAGGACTTCGACAATCCGCTGATGGGCTCGTCGACGGACTCGAGGCCGGTCCGCGATGTGGGGCTGCGAGTGAGGAGGACGGGGTTCTGACGCGGCGGCCGGTCGGCCGCTTTGACGAACAGGGGAGGAGTTTTGCAGGAAGTCGACTCGGCCCCTTCCACGGACGACGCTCTCCCGTAATCTGCGTCCTGAACTCTTGAGCATGATCGCCTGCAGGTTGATGAGCTGGTGCGCAGGTGCGGTGACCTGAGACCGAGCGCATCCGATGGCCGGGCACTTCGTCGAAGGCGTCTGATGCACGGTTTGCCGCCGACGTCGGCGCCGACCCCGTCCGGGTGGAGATCGACCTCGGCACCGACACCGACCCCGACGCCGTACGCCTCTTCCCGCGCACCGACACGGCGGGAGCCGGGGGCGGTACCGCGGGCTTCCCGGTCGACTTCACGATCCAGACCCGCCCGGACGGCTCCAGCGTCTGCACGGCCGTCCGCTCCGTCACCGCCGAACCCAACCCCGGCGGGCTCGTGCAGACCTACGGCTTCCAGACCACCACCGCCCGCCGCCTGCGCCTGCAGGTCTCCAAGCTCGGCACCCCCGCCGCCGACGAGCCCGCCAAGTACCGCTTGCAGCTGGCTGAGATCCGTATCAGCTAGGGCGCGGAGCCGGGGGGCCCTGACACTCCCTGGAACGCCACTCCCCGGAACAACGCGGTCTCCCAGGTGGCGCGCAGCTGCAGCAGGCTGAACTGTGGTTTGAAGATCGGGTTCTCCCGGCGGGCGTTCGCGTGCGCCCCCGAATCAGAGCGCAGGGAGCGGATGATGAAGTACATAAGGCTGGGCGGTCTGGAGGTTTCCCGGATCGGCCTGGGCGCGATGTCGATGTCGCACGCCTACACCGGGGCCGGCACGGACGACGCGGAGTCGGTCCGTACCATCCACCGGGCGCTCGACCTCGGCGTCACCCTGATCGACACCGCTGAGATGTACGGTCCTTTCACCAACGAGGAGCTCGTCGGCCGGGCTCTGAAGGGGCGCCGCGACGGTGTCGTCGTCGCCACGAAGTTCGGATTCATGTCGCACACCGGCCGCGCAAGCGGTGTCGACAGTAGTCCGGCGAACATCCGCATCGCCGTGGAGGGCTCCCTCAAGCGCCTGGGCACGGATTACATCGACCTCTGCTACCAGCACCGCGTCGACCCGGACACGCCCATCGAGGACACCGTCGGAACGATGGCGGAACTGGTCGCCGAGGGCAAGGTACGTCACATCGGACTCTCCGAGGCGGGCGTGGC
Organism: Streptomyces fuscichromogenes; assembly: GCF_014645815.1. Taxonomy (GTDB): domain Bacteria; phylum Actinomycetota; class Actinomycetes; order Streptomycetales; family Streptomycetaceae; genus Streptomyces; species Streptomyces fuscichromogenes. The sequence goes on from NZ_BMML01000032.1 coordinate 44,160, forward strand.
GACGATCCGGCGAGCCCACGCCGTCCACCCGGTCGCCGCGCTGCAGTCGGAGTACTCCCTGTGGACTCGTGATCCGGAGGCCGAGACGCTGCCTCTGCTGCGGGAACTGGGCATCGGGTTCGTGCCCTACTCGCCGCTCGGCCACGGTTTTCTCACCGGGCAGATCCGCTCTACCGACGGCTTCGTGGACACCGACTGGCGTAAGAACAACCCTCGCTTCACCGGTGAGAACTTCCAGCGCAATCTGCATCTGGCCGACGAGGTCAGGTCGGTCGCCGAGGAGGCCGGGGCGACGCCCGCGCAGGTGGCCCTGGCCTGGCTGCTGGCGCAGGGGGACGACATCGCTCCCATCCCGGGCACCAAGCGTGTGGAAAGGGTGGAGGAGAACATCGCCGCCGACGGCATCGTGCTCAGCGTCGAGCAGATCGAGAAGCTCGACAACCTGCCCGCGGCCGCGGGCGGCCACCATGACGAGGCGGGAATGCGTCTGCTCGGCCGGTGACCGTTGTCCCGCGTGTTCCGCGCTGGCGTCGTGCGGGTGCGGGGAGCTGCCGAGCTCTGCACCCGCACGGCGTCACCGGCGCGCGCCTCTGCGACGACAGCCACGCCTGCCGTACCTGCGTCGGCTGGCGGTAGGACCGTACCCGTTCTTGGAGCCATCGTGCAGTCATCAGCCGATCAGAGCGCACGCGAGGAGATCTCCGGTGCTCACCACGCCTGTCTGACAGCCATGGACGAGGGGGACACCACGGCACTGGATCAACTGCTCGATGACGGGTTCACCCTCACCCACATGACCGGATACGTGCAGCCGAAGGCCGAATGGCTGGCCCAGATGCGGCAAGGCCGGTTCGTCTACCACACCATCGATCCGAAGAGCATGACGCTCCACATCCATGGTGACGAGGCTCGCCTCGTCGCCCTAACCGTCACAGACGCGACCGTGTACGGCACTCGGGCGCACTGGCGGCTTCAACTGGCCACCGATTACACCGTCCGCGCCGGCGGTTGGATCGCCCTTCGCACCGTGGCCACCACGTGGTGATCGGGAGGAACTCGTCGGCCGCTCCGGGAGGTACGCGGGTGTCATTCGGACGGACGTCGAGACAGCCTCACCTCCTCGATGTCGTCGATCTCGTGCTCGTCGCACAGCCGTCGGACGGCGGCGCGTTTGCGGGAGAGGTCGCAGGTCAAAGGGCTGGTGTGACCGGTTATCGGGCTGCTGACGCTGGTCGTCGACAGCTGTCCGCGGAGCAGATCCTCTGTCAGCGGTCGACTTCGAGGTTCGTTGGAACGAGCAAGCCGCGCAGGAGGCGGGTCGCGTGGGCGGGGTCGGTGCGCAGCTTGGTGAGGGTCCGCCAGTTCCTGAGGTGGGCGAAGCCGTGTTCGACCGGTGCCCGTGTGATGGCCGGGACGCGGTTGGCTGCCTTCTAGCCCGGAGTGAGCTTGTGGGTGCGGCTGGCGTGGAAGCCGGTGACGATCACGGGGTCGCGTACCTCGTTGTCCAGGCCGCGGAAGCCCAGATCGGCGAGGGCGCCGAGGCCGGCGGCGCGCAGCTGGGCCAGCATGCGGTCGTGACGGGCAGCGGATATCCAGATCGGGCGGCCCTTCTCGTCCGTCAGGCCGGGGAAGTGCAGGCCGTGACGATGGTGTTTGCCGGAGTGGTCCTGCCGGTCGGCCTTCCCGGTGCGGCGCTGGGTGGGGTTGGGGGTGCCGTCGGTCAGGACCACCTCCCCGCCCCGCTCGACGACCTTGTTCAGAGCGCGGTCCAGGCGCGGGGCCTGAGCGGCGAGCAGGGTGACCAGCTCGTCGCGCCAACGGCGGACAGTGGACTCGGAGGCGCTGTTGCCGCTGGCCATGTCGGCCAGTCGAGCGGCAGACGGCCCACATTGACAAGACCTCCAGGCAAAGACGACTCAGGCGTCCGTCCGCCCTGCCCCGTCGCTGCCTCCGACGCTCGACAACTTGTCCCGACGCTTGATCCGCCGCCGAGACCACTCCGCCGGATGATCTACTCCGGAGACAGCGTGAGCACCCCGAGAGCTGGCTATACCAAGCCCTTTGACCTGCGACTTCAAGTTGACGGAGGCTCGGTGGGTGGTCCCGGGGATGTCGATCGGTTCTGGGGGACGGAGGATGCCGCTGCACCGGACCGGTGGGCGGTCAGAAGCGGAGCGTCACAGATGGTCCGCGTCGTGGCGGGGCGACCCGGCAATCCTCGTGGCGGGGCGGCCGATCACCCCTGGTCCAGCCAGGAGCGCGCCACCCGCAGGGAGTTGGCCGCGATGGTGAGACCGGGATTGACGCCACCGCTTGACGGAAGCAGGGAGGCGTCACACACGTAGACGTTCGGTGCGCCGTGCAGACGGCCGTAGCGGTCGGTCGCTCCCCTCCTGGGGTCGTCCGCCATCCGCGCGGTCCCGCACGCGTGTTCCGTCGCGGGAATGCGAGGTGTCGACTGCCTGGTGCGTCCGGCAAGCAGGTCGGTCGGCTGGGAGCAGCCGGTGGCTTCGAGCCATTTCATGGTGACTCTCGTCAGGTAGGCCCGATTGTCCTCGGTGGCCTGCACTTGTGGTCCGGTGACGATCGGCGCCGGTACGCCGTTGGCATCGCGCAGGGAGGGGTGAAGGCGGACACGTCCGTCCGGTGAGGACAGTTCCTGGGCCATCGACATCAGACCCACGAAGCGTGGTGCCATCTCCCGCATCCACTTCTTGTGTTCACTGCCGTACAGGCCGCCGCCGAAGCGCCCGGCCATGGTGGAGAGCATCAGCGGGTACAGAGAGAACATGTCGAACACGACCCCTCCACCTATCGGCGCCTGCCCGTCGTGGACGAAGTCCAACGTGGCCACGGAATGCCCCGGGCTTCGGAACAGGCCCACCGCCTCCGGTGCGATTCCAGCCACCATGCTTGCCGAGTGGCCGTGCAGGAAACGTCCGACGTTGTCGTTGCCGAGGCCGCTGGCGAGGAGCAGACGAGGGGTCTCGATCGCTCCGGCCGCCACCACGACCCGGTTGCAGGAGATGGTGCGTTCGGCACCGTCGACCAGCATGCGCACGCCCTCGGCCCGCTGCCCGCGGTGGGAGATCCCGAGCACCGGAGCGCCGACCAGGAGATCGCAGCGCCCGGTGCGCAGAGCCCGCGCGAGAAACGTATTGTGTGCCCCGTTCTTCGCGTCGACCGGGCAGGCGTGGCCCACGCACTGGCCGCACCTGGCACAGGGCGGCCGGCCGTCCCGCACCACACTGTTGACGGCGAAGGGAATGGGGCCGGTGCGCACGCCGATTTTCTCACCCGCCGTACGGAAGAGGGAACGTACGGCGTCATCAGGCAGAGGGGGCATCGGGTATCCGCGGGAGCGCGGGGTCCGGGCGCTCAGGGCTTCGTCGTGGCCCGCGACTCCCAGCTTCCACTCGGCGTCGCTGTAATACGGTTCCATCTCGTCGTAGCCGACAGGCCAGTCGAGAACGTCGGCGCCCTCCGGTGTGCCGTAGGTGGTGGCCATTGCGAAGTCCTCGGGGAACAAGCGCCAGGACATGCCCTGCCACAGCCGGGTGCCTCCACCGACGGTCATGGCGACCAGGCCCCAGATGTCACCACCCGCCGTGGCGTCGATCACCTGCTCGGTGCCGTCCGCCAGCACCGTTACTCGGGGATGGCCGGGACCCGGTCCCACCGATGTGGCGTACACCGAGCGCTTGCCGTGCAGATGGTCGCTGCGAAGTTCTTCCGTCGACATGGCGGCGGCGCGCTCGACGACCAGGACGTCCGCTCCTGCGGCGGACAGCACCGACGCGGCCACGGCACCGCCGAGGCCCGAGCCGACGACGATGGTGTCGTAATGGGCCCTGATCTCAGAGTGGGCAATGGTCGAGGCCGGTTTCACACGTGCGACTGTCGGCCCAGGAGCGAAGCCCAGCATCTCCCATCCCGCAGGCGCGTGAGCGCTGTCCCGGCCGTAGAAGCCCTCGTTGGCGATGCGTATGGCGGCGAGCAGTGACTTGGCTGCTTCCGGGTCGGCTTCGGCGGCCGCCAGCAGGCGGTCCTGCTCGGCGGTGTTCCGTTCGCCGAAGTCCGGTCCGTCGCCACAGGCGCGGGTCAGGAAGTCGGCGAGGTGCTCCAGGGGCGCGTGGGACCAGACGAGGTCGGCGTGCCACTGGGCGCGCAGGTAGTCCCGCACTCCGCCGTTCCAGCCTCCTGGCCACTGATCGGCTGGAACAAGCCGATTGAACACGGCTTCCAGCAGCCGTTCGTTCGCAACGAGGCTCATTGCCCCACTCTCCTGTGTCGTACGGTCACGAAAGCTCGTACAGGGGATATGGCGGGCATGGCGGCTCCCGCGCCCGTTCGTGCGAGCCAGGGCGGCCGGATCGCGCCCCTGATGCCGAGGCGGCGAGCTGAAAACAGACTGTCGGTCTGTGTTGAAAAACTATCGGCGTTCTGTTTTCGGCGCAAGGGTTACGATCACCACATGGCTGGTCGAGGTTCGTACGCCAAGGGTGTGGCGAAGCGTGAGGAGATCCTCAAGGTCGCCCTGGAGATCGTGGCTCAGGCCGGCTACAGGAACGCGACCGTCCGCCAGCTGGCGGACGCGGTCGGGCTCAGCACCACCGGGTTGCTGCACTACTTCGGGAGCAAGGAGAACCTCTTCACAGAGATCGTGAGGAGGCGCGACAAGATCGACATAGACGCCGCCGACGATGCCGCGGCGCGCGCCCCGGACCGTCACGGCGAACTCATCCACGACCTTCCCGACCGCGTCCGGCGCAGCGCCGATGTGCCCGGTCAGGTGGAGCTCTATGCACGGCTGGCCGCTGAGGCCATCGACCGGCATCATCCCTCCCATGTCTATTTCGAGAACCGGTACGCGTGGGTGCGGTCCAGGTTCGCCGCCAGTCTGAGAACCGAACAGGAGGCGGGGCGTCTACCGGTCGACGTCGACGCGGACCGGCTCGCGGGCATCTTGTTGGCGATCGTGGACGGGGTCCAGCTCCAGTGGCTGTACGACCCGAGCTTCGATATGGCGGAGCACCTTCGGTACGCATTGGCTCTGATCGGCTTCGGGGATGCGGCTGACGGGATGTGCGAGAACGCGTCACTGGACGACCCTGCTCGGCGTCCTTGAACATAAGCGCTCGACGCGGTCGGAGGGACACTCCGCTTCCATCGCCTTTCCGGCGAGGAGTAACTCTCCCGCACCCGAACTCCACTGCGGCTGCCGATGCCGGCGTCACCGTTGAGGGCCGACCGCAATTGCTCCCACCCGGCGCAGGCGTTCCCGGGATCGAGTCCCATGTTCCGGCGTTGCCGCTCGACCTGACGCGTGCGCATTTCGTCGGCATCGGAGGGCTGGGCACCGAGTACGCGACTGCTCCGGCGGCCGACATCCGCACGGCCCGGTTCCGGCATCAACCGCATATCACCATCACCGGCAAGGCAGACGACAGGCCTGCCCGAACCAGGGCGCGAGGCGGAGGCTGCGGCCTCACCGGCCGCAAGGAGGGTTCGAAGTCGTTGCCGGGTTCCCCGCGCCATCCGCTGCGCACGAATGTGGGGCCGGCGACTGCCCACGTTCTGCCGTCCATACGCAGAGCTTTTGGGGCAAGGGGCAGCAGTCATGATCGCGGAGCCCGCACGCGCCTTGAGGCGGGTGCTCCGACGGCGGGCGCGGGTTGCTTGGCGTGGAGTCTTGGCGCGCTGTGTCCAACGGGTGTATCCCGATATGCATGTCGACTCCATGACCGCGATTACGAAAGGTGGGTTCGTGTAACTGGTTCTGACAGAAAGCCGCGAAAGGAATCCTTTTCGCGGCAATCCGGAGTGGCGCGCTGAGTCGCTTTCGATAACTGAAGTCCGGCGAGTCCAAGATAATTGAGAAATCTCTCCGACCGTCTGACTGCCGCGTGCTGGACTGAATGGTCAACGGCATGCTCTCCTTCGTGTGGCGCATGGGCCCGGCCGGCGCTTCAGGCCTGCCGATCGCTCGGTCGATGTGAGGCGCCGGGGCCGTGCCTGATGTGTGATGGGAGGATGGCGCCGACGCCGCGCGAATCGCCGAGGTCGCCGCTCGTCGTGGGCGGCAGGTCATGCCAGTCGAAGGGACCGAGAATGGAGTCGCCTCGGGGGAACGCGGTGGTCTCTGTGGGGTCCGCCCGGACAGGACGGCCACGGGCGACGTCACGGGCCGCACTCGAACGGCTGGGCTTCGAACTCTTCGCCCGGCGCGGTTTCGACGACACGACCGTCGACGACATCGCCGCCGCGGCGGGTATCGGTCGCCGTACCTTCTTCCGCTACTTCGCCTCCAAGAACGACCTCGTGTGGGGCGACTTCGAGGATCAGCTCACCCGGCTCGAATCCCTGTTGGCCGCGGCCGACCCTGACCGGCCGATGATGGATGCGGTACGCGAGGCGGTCGTCGAGTTCAACCGGTTCGATCCGGCGGTGGTGCCGTGGCACCGGCAGCGCATGACCCTCATCCTGCGCGTGCCGACCCTTCAGGCGGACTCGGCCGTGCGGTACGCGTCGTGGCGGGTCCTGGTCACCGAGTTCGCCGCCCGTCGCCTGGGCCGCCCCGCCTCCGACATGCTGCCCCGGCTGATCGGCAGTACCGTCCTGGCCGCCTGTGTCACCGCGTACGAGCAGTGGCTGGCCGACGAGGACGCCGACCTGAGCACACTGCTGGACCTGGCCGTGCGGCAACTCGCCGACGGATACCGGGATCTGCCCCCACGCGGCTGACCGTGCCCGCGGCGCCGTGCCGTTCACGGCGTCGGATCGTGTCGCATGGCCTCGGCGACGACCTCGCCGATGAGGACGGCGGTGGCCGCCGGACCCCTGAGCGGAGGGGTCGGCAGGATGGATGTGTCCGCGACTCGCAGACCTTCGACACCGTAGACCTTGCCGTAGGGGTCGACGGCGGCCCGGGGATCGTCTGCGGGTCCCAGGGGGACCGTGCCACAGGTGTGGTGGGACGTGCCGAGATGCCCGAGGGCCCAGTCGTCGAGCAGACGGTCGTCGCCCAGTACCTTCGCACCGGGCCCCGCGAGTCCTCCGGAGACCTCCGCGAAGTCGCCCGTACCGATCAACTCGGCGGTGACACGGACCGCTTCGCGCATGCGGCGCCGGTCGGCTGTGGTCGACAGGTAGCCGTAGTCGAGTCCCGGAGGCGTCGCGGGGTCCGCGGACCGGATGCGCATCCTGCCGGTCAGCCGCGGTGTCTGGACGGAGACGAGGAAGGCGAGCGGCGCGCCGGGTACGGACGTCTTGCCGCCCGTGAGGCCGGCCATCGGAACGAGGGACTGGAGAATCTCCAGATCGCCCGGATGAGTCCCGTCCGACGATGACAGGTGCAGCGCGCCGCCGAGCCACGAGCCGACGGGGGCCGGCAGGGGCCGCCGGGGCGTCCACTCCAGGGCCACCTGCGGATGGTCGCCGAACCGGACCCCGACGGCCGGGGCGTCCCGGACGACGGGCACACCGAGGGCGGCCAGTCGGTGGCGGGGGCCGATGCCCGAGAGGAGGAGCAGCTGGGGGGAACGCAGTGCGCCGGCGCAGAGCACGACCTCGCCACCACGTACCGTCCGGCGGTGTCCGTCCCGCTCGACCACCACGCCGGTCGCACGATCGTGCTCGACGACGACCCGGAGGACCGTACTGCCCCCCTCCACTCGGAGGTTGGGGCGGCCCGACGCGCTCAGCAGGTGACTGATGCCGGTGTTGACGCGCACTCCGTCCACGACGTTGCACGGCACCGGACCGAAGCCTGGGGCGCCTTCGGCGTTCTTGTCCGGCTCTTCGGGAAATCCCAGCCCCCGGGCGGCCGCCCGGAACGCGACGGCGGCGGGATGACCGAGATCTGTGCGGCGCACGTGCACCGGCCCGCGCCCGCCGTGCACCGGGTCGGCGCCGTGGTCGAGGTCGGTCTCCAGCGCGCGGAGGAACGGCAGCATCCGGTCGTACGACCAGGCCGCGCCGCCCGCGCCCGACCAGCGGTCGAAGTCCGCCCGCCGGGCTCGGACGAAGTACCCGCCGTTGACGGTCGTCGAGCCGCCGAGGACGCGGCCTCGTGGGACGGTGTACGGACGCCCGGGAGCCAGGTGGACGGCGTACGGCTCCACGGCGGGATGCCCGGGTTGGGCGCCGGGCACCAGCCGGCCGTCCAGCAACTCCGCTGCGAACGCGGATGGTTGACACGGCGCCGGACCCGCCTCCAGCACCAGCACGGTACGGCTGGGATCCTCGCTGAGCCGCGCCGCGAGCACGGCACCGCTGCCACCGGCCCCGACGACTATGACGTCGGGGCTTCTCACGGGCGCCCGTTCGATATCGGGGAGTGACACAACGTCAAGTACCTGTCCAGCGCGGCGATCTTCATCCATGACCCCTTGAAAGCTCAGTACGGTCCGACGTCTTCACTTTTGGCGCTCGGTGTCATTATTCTCCGGGTGTCCGATGGGAGCGATGCCCAGGGAGAGTCGCATGAACGAGCTCCACGCCACCCCGCCCGTCCCGGTCGGCGAGAACCAGGACGAGAGGACCCCGACGGAACAGTCGCTGATCGAGGCCGACGAACTGATCGAGGAGGTCTCCATCGACGGCATGTGCGGCGTCTACTAGGGCGCGCCGCCGTGACAGCGATCGACCTCGACCGAGCCTGGGACCTGCATCCGCAGGTCTCTGTGCGGCCGGAACCCTTCGGCGCGCTGCTCTACCACTTCGGCACCCGCAGGCTGTCGTTCCTCAAGGACCGTCGGCTCCTGGCCGTCGTCCAGGCGCTCGCGGACGCGCCCACGGCCCGTGCCGCCTGCCTGGCCGCGGGTCTCGCGGAGGACGAACTGTCCCGCTACGGCCGGGCTCTCGCCGTACTCGCGCAGTCCTCGATGGTCGTCGGGAGGACCTCATGACCGCCACGCCCACCTCGTCCCGGCTGGTCGACCTGTTCGAGTACGGGCTCGACGCACCGATCTGCCTCACCTGGGAGCTCACCTACGCCTGCAACCTGTCCTGCGCCCACTGCCTGTCCAGCTCCGGCCGCCGTGACCCGCGCGAGCTGAGCACGGCCGAGGCCAAGGCCGTCATCGACGAACTGGAGGCCATGCAGGTCTTCTACGTCAACATCGGCGGCGGCGAGCCCACCGTCCGCCCCGACTTCTGGGAACTCCTGGACTACGCCACGAACCATCACGTGGGCGTGAAGTTCTCCACCAACGGCGTCCGCGTCACCTCCGAAGCCGCCCAGCGCCTGGCCCGCAACGACTACGTGGACGTCCAGGTCTCCCTCGACGGCGCCACCGCCGACGTCAACGACGCGGTGCGCGGCCCCGGTTCGTACGCCACGGCGGTCACCGCCTTGGAGAACCTCGCCGCCGCCGGCATGCGCAACTTCAAGATCTCCGTGGTCTGCACCCGGCACAACATCCCGCAGCTGGACGACTTCAAGGCGCTCGCCGACCGCTTCGGCGCCCAGCTGCGCCTGACCCGGCTGCGCCCCTCCGGACGCGGCGCCGACGTCTGGGACGAACTGCACCCCACGGCCGGACAGCAACGCGAGCTGTACGACTGGCTGCTGGCACACGGCGAGAACGTGCTGACCGGCGACTCCTTCTTCCACCTCGCCGCCTACGGCCAGGCGCTGCCGGGCCTCAACCTGTGCGGCGCCGGCCGCGTGGTCTGCCTGATCGACCCGGTCGGGGACGTCTACGCCTGCCCGTTCGCCATCCACGAGGAGTTCCTGGCCGGCAACGTCCGTGAGCCGGGTGGGTTTTCCAGGGTGTGGCGCGACTCGGAGCTCTTCCGTCGGCTGCGGACACCGCAGCACGGCGGCGCCTGTGCCTCCTGCGCGTTCTACGACACCTGCAAGGGTGGCTGCATGGCCGCGAAGTTCTTCACCGGGCTCCCGCTGGACGGCCCCGACCCCGAATGCGTGCAGGGGTACGGTGAAGAACGCCTCGCCCGCCGCCGGCCCGGGACTGCACACCTTCCCAAGCCCGCCGGGGACCACTCCCACCGGACCGTCTCCCGCCCGGTGGACCTGGTACTCACCCGTCGCCCACCGGTGACCGAGTGCGCCGAGAATCCCCTGGCCGGGCTGGACCCGACACCTACCGGAAATGGCGGAACCCATGCGTAGGAACCCCTGGTTCGAGACGGTCGCCGAGGCTCAGCGCCGGGCAAGGAAGCGGCTGCCCGGTTCGGTCTACGACGCACTCGTCGCGGGCTCGGAGCGCGGCCGCACCATCGACGACAACATGGCGGCCTTCGCCGAACTGGGCTTCGCACCGCGCGTCGTGGGCCACCACGCGGAGCGCGACCTGTCCACGACGATCCTGGGTGTGCCCACGGCGCTGCCCGTGCTCATCTCGCCGACGGGAGTGCAGGCGGTCGACCCGGAGGGGGAGGTGGCCGTGGCACGGGCCGCCGCGAGCCGGGGCGTGATCATGGGCCTCAGCTCGTTCGCGAGCAGGCCCGTGGAGGAGGTGGCCCTCGCCCAGCCGGACCTCTTCTTCCAGCTGTACTGGAGCGGCACGCGCGCGACCATGGTGCAGCGTATGGACCGGGCCCGCGCCGCGGGTGCCAAGGCCCTCATCGTCACCCTCGACTGGTCCTTCTCCCACGGCCGCGACTGGGGCAGCCCCGCCATCCCCGACAGGATCGATCTCAGGACCGCGCTCCGGTTCGCTCCCGATGTCCTGCCCCGGCCCGGGTGGCTGTGGCGGTTCGCCAGGTCGGGACGCGTCCCCGACCTCACCGTCCCCAACCTGGCGGCCCCCGGCGGCGCGGCCCCGACCTTCTTCGGCGCCTACGGCGAGTGGATGCAGACCGCACCGCCCACCTGGGACGACGTCGCCTGGCTCCGCGAGGAGTGGGGCGGCCCCTTCCTGCTCAAGGGCGTGTCCCGGGTGGACGACGCCAGGCGCGCGGTCGACGCCGGTGTCTCCGCCCTCTCCGTGTCCAACCACGGAGGCAACAACCTGGACACCACCCCGGCCACCATCCGCCTCCTCCCCGCCATCGCGGACGCGGTCGGCGGCCAGGTCGAGGTGCTGCTGGACGGCGGGGTCCGCCGCGGCGGCGACGTGGCCAAGGCACTCGCCCTGGGCGCCCGCGCCGTCCTGATCGGCCGCGCGTATCTGTGGGGCCTCGCGGCGAATGGACAGACCGGTGTGGAGAACGTCCTGGACATCCTGCGCGGCGGGCTGGACTCCGCGGTCCTGGGCCTCGGGCACTCCTCCGTGCACGAGTTGGGGCCGGGCGACCTGGCGGTACCTCCCGGTTTCCGGCTGACCCTGGGCAGCGAGGAGCTTCCGGCGGCCCGGGCCGCACACGCCGCCGGGCCCACGGCTGCCTGAGCATGCAGGGGAATGACGTGCAGAGGAGCGTCACACCGTCCGCCCTGGCCGATGCCGTCTGGCCGGCTGTGCCGTCCGGTGCGCTCGTCCTCGTCCCGGTCGGCTCCACCGAGCAACACGGCCCCCATCTGCCGCTCGACACCGACACTGTCGTCGCTTACGCCGTCGCCCGGCGGACGGCCGCCGCCCTCACCACCGAACCGTATGCCCCGCCACTCGTCGCGCCGGCACTGGCCTACGGAGCGAGCGGTGAGCACGCCGACTTCCCCGGCACCGTCTCGATCGGGCACGTGGCCCTGCGAGCGGTGATCGTGGAGCTGACGCGCTCGCTGTCCTTGTGGGCCGGCCGGACCGTGTTCGTCAACGGCCACGGAGGCAACACAGCCACCCTCGACACGGCCGTCGCGCAGCTGCGCAGCGAGGGCCACGACGTCGGCTGGACCGGCTGCGGGATACCGGGCGGTGACGCGCACGCAGGCCGCGCCGAGACCTCCCTGATGCTGCACCTGGACCCCGGGCGGGTACGCCTCGACGCCGTCGTCGCCGGCGACCCGCGTCCCTTGGCCGCGCTCCTGCCGGAGTTGGTCTCCCGTGGCGTCCGGGCGGTTTCGCCCTGTGGCGTGCTGGGTGATCCTGCCGGGGCCTCGGCCGAGGCGGGGCGCAGGGCGCTGGACGCGATGGTGTCCGCCACCGTTCGCCGGATCGGCGCGTGGAATTCCGACGCCCGGGGCCGCCTGACCGATCCTGACCCGCTGACGAAGCCGGTGGGACGATGACCCTTCCCCGCGGCTTCGTCGTCGAACTCGACCGGCACGCGCGCTTGGTCGACGGCGGCCGCGCGCTCCTCGGCGGCCACCCGACCCGGCTGCTCAAACTGACCCCGAGAGCGCGCCGATTGCTCGTCGGCCGCCTCCTCCCCGTCCGGGACGCGGCGAGCGCACTCCTCGCCGACCGGCTGCTTGACACGGGCCTCGCCCATCCGGTGGCCGCCGCCCTTCCGCCGCCTGCCGACCCCCGCTGCACGGTGGTTGTTCCGGTCCGCGACCGACCGCGTCAACTGACCCGGTTGCTGCGGAGCATCGGCACGACCCACCCGGTGATCGTGGTCGACGACGCCTCCCGGGACCCGGCCGGCGTCGCCGCCGTCGCCGCCGCACACGGCGCCCGACTGGTCGCCCTGGCCGCCAACGTAGGGCCCGCCGGCGCGCGCAACGCCGGGCTTCGTCTCGTCACCACCCCGTACGTGGTCTTCGCCGACTCCGACATCGTCCTGGATCCCGACACGGTCCCGACCCTGCTCCGGCACTTCGCCGACCCCCGGGTCGCGATGGCCGTACCCAGGATCACCGGCCTGCCCACTCAGGCCGCCAGCTGGATAGAACGGTACGAGAACTCCCGTTCGTCGCTCGACCTCGGCGCCCACCCTGCCCCGGTACGGCCCGGCACCCCTGTCTCCTGGGCCTCCTCGGCCTGTGTGGTGGCCCGCGTCGACGCGCTGGGGGAGGGTTTCGACGCGGGCATGCGGGTCGGAGAGGACGTCGACCTGTGCTGGCGGCTGGTGGCGGCGGGCCGCCGGGTACGGTACGAACCGGCCGTCAGAGCGGCGCACGAACACCGGGTGCGCTTGGGGGACTGGCTGCCGCGCAAGGCCTTCTACGGCACCGGGGCGCAGCCCCTTGCCGAGCGGCACCCCGAGTTCGTCGCGCCGGTCGTGTTCGCCCCGTGGAGCGTCGCCTTCGCCGTTGTGCTGTTCGCCGGGCGGCGCTGGTCGGCGCCGGCCGCGGCGGGCGTTCTCGGCGTGGTCACCGTACGCATAGCCCGCAAGCTCGACGGCACCCGGCACCCGTATCGGCTGGCCGTGCGGCTCACCGGCAACGGAGCACTCGCCACCCTGGCCCAGACGGGGGCGCTGTTGACCCGTCACTGGTGGCCGTTGACGGCCGTCGGCTGCGTGTTCTCCCGCCGGATACGACGGGCCGCGGTGGTCGCCGCCCTGGCCGATACAGCCCTGGAGTACCGGCGCGACCAGGTCACTCTCGATCCCCTCCGTTACGGCATCGCCCGCCGCCTGGACGACCTCGCCTACGGGGCCGGCGTATGGCTCTCCGCCCTCCGGGCGCGCTCCGTGGCCGCGCTGCGGCCCCGCGTCATCCGCTGAGCCGGCACACCGGTCCCGGTCAGCGGAAAGCGCGTGCCCGACGGCTGTCTCCCGTCCGGACGCCGAGGTCGTCCCGCCGTCGGGGCGCGCGCGGCGGGCGATGGACCAGTCACCAAGAGGCGAGTGGCGTGACGCACGAAGTGGTCGGCTGCGTCGAGGAGCCGGGCCCCGGCAGGGCAGCACCTTCCTGGACGCCACGGCGGGCCTCGACCGAGACGGCTGGGCGGGGGCAAGTATCGCTCTAGTGGCGGCGGTGCTGGCCACCGCCGCTCTGCTCGCCGCCTTCTGGCGCCCGGGGACCGCGTCGGAGCCGGCGCCCAGCCCCGAACCCCTGGAGCAGATCCGATCAACGGGCACCACCTGAGGGTCAGTTGACGCCGTTCCCATGACGGATCCCCCCCCGACGAGCGTCAGCCGCACGAGATCGGCCGACGGATCCGCCAGGGCAACGGCCAGCGGGACGGTGAGCAGGACGAGGTCGGCCGGCGAGCCGGGGCCAAGGCGCGGGGGAGGGGAGCCAGGGGCGTACGACGGTGAGAGGTACGACACCAGCGCCTGGGCTGCGGTGAGGCGTTCGGCGCGGTGTGCGGTCCGGCCGCCGGGGACGCGGCGCGTGGTGGCCGTCCGGATCACGGACCAGGGGTCGAGCGGCCCGTACGGCGCGTCGCTCGACAGCCCCAGCGGGATGCCGACGTGCAGGAACGACCCACAGCGGTAGGGGTCGGCGTGTTCCGCCGTCGGCGTGGCGGCCAGGAAGTCGTCGCCGCGGTCGGCGAGAAAGCCGGGCTGGGTAACCACGCGCAGCCCCAGCCGACGTACGACGGGCAGGGCCTCGCCCGGGACCACGGCCGCGACTCGACTCGGTCGCCGGGGAGCACGCCGGTCAGCTCCAGCGCCGCGAGGAGTGGAGCGAGCGAGACCGCCGTGACCGTGTGCACGGCGACAGTACGGCCCAGAGGCGGTGTGCGGCGTCGGTGACCGAGGTGATGCCGTAACTGCTGCCCCGACGGCCTATGGCCGCCAGGGACGGCGGGGCCGCCTCGGGAAGGCGCTCGCGCAACCAGGCGTCGGCACGCCACAACCGTCCCGTCGGGTGTCCTGCGGCATCGCGTTCGATGCCGGGATGGCGTCCGTGGACGAGACCGACCCGTTCAGCCGCGCGGGAGTCGAGCACCCACAGAGCCCCGCTGCGGTGCTGTAGGCGCAGCGGGACGTCCGCGCGCAGCGTGTCGAGCCCGGCGGCATCCAGTGGTCCGGCGACGCGTTCGTGGTAGCCGACGCCCGGACCCAGCCGTATCGGTCCGGGGCCGCCTGGTGCAAGGCCGCCCGCAGCGCCCCGCGGTCGGCGACTCGCGGAGGACCGCATCGCACGGAAGAGAACTCGGCTCCCAGCGCGCACAGATGGAGGTGATGGTCCGTCAGGCCGCGCAGGAAGGCCCCGCCCGCCGCGTCGATCTCCTCCTCACCTGGTGCACGCACCAGCCCCGCACCGAGTTCCTCGACCAGCTCCCCCGGATGCGGATGGAGCACCGCCGGCCGTCGACCTCCGCGTCCCGAACCAGCAGTCCGCTCACGGCACCCGGATCCCCAGGCTCCGCAGCACCGCGGCGGTGTCGGCCCCGCTTGCCGCGGCGGTGCCGGCCGGAAGGCGCGGATGCGGGGCGGCGACTGGGTACGATGCGCCGCCGGTGTCCACCAGCCAG
Source organism: Streptomyces fuscichromogenes (assembly GCF_014645815.1). Classification (GTDB taxonomy): domain Bacteria; phylum Actinomycetota; class Actinomycetes; order Streptomycetales; family Streptomycetaceae; genus Streptomyces; species Streptomyces fuscichromogenes. Next base: position 59,375 of record NZ_BMML01000032.1, read on the forward strand.
CCGTCGCCGTGCCCGACGACCCTGGCGTCCGGGCCGGCCGACACGGAGAGGCACGCGGACACCACGTCCGCCATCACCACCTCCAGGACCGCGCCGCCGCCTTCCGGCTGTTCGGACAGGGCGAGCGCGGCGGCGAGCAGTCCGGTGAGCGGGTCGGCCAGGGCGTCCCCGGCGAACACCGGCAGTCCGTTCACGTCCGTTCCGAGAAGTCCGCGGGCGGCCGCCACGTCGTCGCCGAAGCCCACCCGGTGCGAGGCACGCCCGTACGCCGTGATGGAGATCCAGGTGCAGCCACGGGCCGCCTCAGCCTCGGCGTCCAGCCCGAACCCGGCCAGAGCGCGGGGCCGGGAGGCCTCGACGACCACGTCTGCCCGGCCGACCAGTTCGTGGAGGGCGGCACGGCCCCGCGCGTCCGTCGGATCGAGGACGACCGAGGCATGCCCGGCATGCAACAGGTCGTAGAAGACCGGCTCGCCGAAGCGGGCACCGTCCGGGCGGGTCGGGGTCTCCACCTTGACCACCCTGGCTCCCGCGGTGCCCAGCAGGTGCGCGCACAGAGGTCCCGCCCACAGGGCGCTGAAGTCGACCACCAGCAGCCCTGTCACATCGCGCGGTATTCCCGGCCAGGGGCAGGTTCGGTCTGCTCGGGGACGGACCGAACCGCCCGCCAGACCCAGGAGTTCCACCCGCTCGTCCAGTTCTCCGCCGTCATGCGTGGCGAGCCAGTCGGCCAGCCGGTCGGCCAGCCGGCCGGGCAGTGCCTCGGCATCGAGATCACGGCCGATCAGCGCGCTCCACAGCCGAGGGTCGTCCGGGCGCGCGTCGGACACGGCGGCCCAGCCGGCCCTGGTGGGCATCAGCCGGCAGCTCCGGCCCACCGACAGGCGGCCCTGCCGTCGGCGCCCGCTGAGCGCGGCCCGTTCGGCGAGGAGCCGGGCGCCGTCGAGTCCCGCCCCACCGGCGGCGGTGATGTGGTCGGTGAGCAGGGAGGCGAAGGTGGCTGCCCCGCCGGGAGGGAGCAGCGGGGGTCCGTCGGAGTGACCGGTCAGGAGGGGAACGCCGCTGCGAGCCCAGTCCTCCGCTATGAGGGAGGCGTTGGCATCGGGCCAGGAGCGTGCCGACTCTCGCGCGCCGGCCGGCGGCTGGTCCCGAGATGCCGCCGGTGAACCGTCGGGTGGTCGGCGTCGGGACGACCTTGCCGTACTGCCAGATGCCCGGAGGACCATGCGGGGATGGTAGATCAGAGAGATGTCCGCGACCACAGCGATCTCCATAGCCGATCTCGCCGCCGGGGCGGCCGACGCCGACCTCCTGGACGCTTCCGCCAGGCCGTCCCGGCCACTGCAGGTCGTCGACCTTGACCTGTCGCCCGCGCCCACCGCCGCCGACATGGAGCGCGCCGTCCGCCGTGCCCGGGACGGCAGCCGGCTGCTGGTCGGACGGACCAACCGACCGGCTTCCGACTGTCCCGGGGAACTCCTGACCGCCCTGGACTTGACGCTGGTGCGGGCTACCCGCGACGGCCTCTGCGCGACGGATGCCGACGGGCTCCCGGCCACAGTGGCGGTCACTGATCCGGCTGCCGAGGCGGAGTTCCTGCGCGCACGGGCTGAGGAGCAGCCGCAGGCAGCTCTGGTTCTTCATCAAATCCTCGGCATGTCCGGTGAGTTGCCGGTGGCACAGGCCCTGGACCTGGAGTCGCTGGCGTACTCGACGTTGCTCGGCGGTGCCGGCTTCGCCCAGTGGCTCGCGGCTCGCGGGCCACGGCCCGCGCCGCCCAGCGCGACGGGTGATCCCGTGGTGGTGCGCCGCGAGCATGATGTCCTGCGGATCACGCTCAACCGGCCCGAGCGCCGCAACGCCCACAGCGCGGAACTCCGTGACGCCTTGGTCGCGGCAGCCGATGTCGCCGTCTGGGACCAGACCGTGCGCCAGGTGGTCCTTGACGGAAACGGTCCCTGCTTCAGCTCCGGCGGTGACCTGGACGAGTTCGGTACTGCCGCAGACCTCGCCACCGCGCATCTGATCCGCACCCGAGCGGGTGCGGCACTTCGCCTGCACGCCCTCGGCAGCCGGCTCACCGTGGAGATCCATGGGACCTGTGTCGGCGCGGGCGTCGAACTCCCGGCGTTCGCCGCGCGGGTCCTGGCCGCCCCGGACACCACCGTCCGGCTGCCCGAACTGGCCATGGGCCTGATTCCCGGTGCGGGAGGCACGGTCGGCATCCCGCGCAGGATCGGCCGCTGGCGCACTCTGTACCTGGTCCTCGACGGCCGGGCCGTCTCCGCCGAACGGGCTCTGGCCTGGGGCCTGGTGGACCGAATCAAGGAGTGAGGAATGGGTCCGGACGCGTCGTACACCAGGGCCGGAGGCGCAGGAGGAGGAAGCGCCTGTGCCAGCGAGTCCGGAGGCGCTGAGCCAGACGATCCGCTGGGCGAACATGCCGTGGGCCCTGCCCCGTGGCGGTCGCTCGTAGTCCACCAAGCGTCAGCTGTCCTTCCGTCGGACGACCCGTCGGTCGCCGCCGTCGAACTCGATCGGCAACCACGCGTGGTCGGCTGTCGACGTATCGGGATCACGAAGCTCACGAAGGATGCGAGTCCTGGCGGAGTCCCGTTGCCGATCTCCGCTGTTGCCGACGAAGAGGTCGGTCCGGCGGCCTGGTTCGACTCATCGGTCTGTTCGGGCAGCCGGCGGTCGCCAAGGGCGGTGTGGAGGTCCGTCTTCGTGGGGTGCTTGAAGACCGGTCTGATGAGGTGGTGCTGCCCTTGCGGTGGAAGTAGGCGGGGCTTCTCGCACGAAGGGGGAAGCGAGTGGCGCAGTGGACGGCGACGTCGGTGTAGTTGTCGGTGAGGTCCGCGCAGACGAGCTCGCTGCGTACGCGCTCGTAGTAGTAGGTCTTGCCGTCCCATAGGTTGATCGCGAGATCCAGGTCGCAGGTGCTCATGCCGTCCGGGCGGAAGGCGGACTTGGTGATGCGGTAGGGGCCGAGAATGTGGTCGGCAACGAGCACGGTGGACAACTGGGTCGACGTGTCCCGCTGGTCGCACTGCTGCCGCAGCGTCCCCGTGTCCTGGTCGCCGAAGAGGTCGAGCGCGTCGCTGCGGTGCGTCGGTTTCCCGGCCGCGTGACGCGGACCCCCGCAGGGGTTCAGCCGATCGACTTCGGGCAGAACTTCGCCGGCTTCGCCACCGTGTGCCTCAGCGGTCAGCCGGGCACGACCGTCGATCTCTCCCATGGGGACAGGACCACCGGCGGCCGGTACCCCGTGGCCGAGTAACGGCGACGTTCCCGTTCAACCGACCGCATGCCGCGACCTGGGAGAACGATAGCCGTGGCCCGCGGGTGCGCGGTACATCTCGTTCCCGCGCAGCGAGCATCTGGAGCGCGAAGGTCTCGCGGCGTCCACAGGCTCAGCCTGGGACGCGGTCGACAACGCCCCGATGGAAGGGGCGATCGGCTTCCACGAGACCGGACCGGTCAACCACCTACCCGAGGCGATTCAGACGCCAGGGCGGACCGGATGCTGTCGAGTACGTCGAAGACTTCGACGGATGCTCGCAGTGGGTGCCACTCGTGCTCTGTGTCACCGCGGCGGATCGCGTCCGTCACGGTGCGGAGCATGGGCACGTAGCCGTGGCCCTCGCGGTCGAATCGCGAGATCTCGGGGGAGAAGAGCTTGGCGGTGAGCGCGCCGTCCGTGGCGTGGGTGGCGTACTGGGTGGCTTGCATGAACGGTGCGGGGATCGTCATCCATCCGGCGGTGCCGCTCACCGAGGCGGTCGGTTCGATGAACTGCACCATGGACGCGGCCAGGTGCGCGACCTGTCCTCCGTCGTACCGCAGCGTCACGTACTCGGTCAGGTCGACGCCGTCGGCCCGGACGTGCCCGTCGGCGGTGATTCCGCTGGGCGTGCCGAGCAGTTCGAGTGCCAGCGTGACGGGGTAGATCCCCTGGTCGAGCAGGGTGCTGCTGGAGAGTTCGGCCGACCACAGGGTCGAATCCGCCGGCCCGAGCGGGAGTCCGAAGTACCCGCGTACCGCACGGATGTCGCCGATGCGCCCGGCGCGGGCCTGGTCGACGAAAGCCCGGAAGCTCGGATTGAACTTCATCCACATCGCTTCCATCGCGAACACGCCGTGGCGTTGTGCCGCCTCGGCTATCCGTCGCGCCTCGGTCGCGTTCACCGCGAGCGGTTTTTCGACCAGGACATGCTTGCCGGCTGCGATTGCCTGCAGCGCCATCGGGGCGTGGAGCGCGTGCGGTGTCGCGATGTAGATCGCGTCGACCTGAGAGTCGGCCACAAGGACGTCGATGTCGTCGAAGGCCCGCGAGAAGCCGAACTCGTCGGCGAACGCGCGAGCACGTGCGAGGGAGCGGGACAGTACCGCCGCGCGCCCGGCTTCCGGGACGGCCGCGAGGTCCGCGGCGATGTGCCGGGACACGGCGCCGGTTCCGACGATCGCCCAGCGGACCTCATCGAGCGGGCGGGAATCTGACATTCTTCGTTTCTCCGATCGTGACAGTGGCGACGTCGACAGGTGACGTCAGGATGCGCCGCGCGGGGGCCTGGAGAGGATCCGCTGACTGCCGTCCCAGCTGGCGGCGGCGGAACGCAGCGTCTCCGCGAAGCCGTCCGTACCAGCGGTCCGCTCCATGATCTCGATGGCCTGCGCCGGGCCGTTGGGCGGTTCGAGGTACGCGTACCGAAGCGAGCTCTTCGTGTCGTCGCTGGACCACACGACCGGCCAGCCGGTGGCCCCGACGACGGCCCGCACCGCATCGTCGAGGTCGTCGACCCACCAGGCGAGCTGCTGGTACCCCTCCCGCTCGGACGACAGGAACTCGGTATAGATGCTGGGCGTGTCATCGTCCTGCCGAATCAGTTCGATCTGCAGATCACGGGAGTTGCTCAGCGCGACGGACACCGTGGTCGCACAGGGCTGCCCGCGGTAGAGGGCGTGAACGGGCATCCCGCGGATCACGTGCCAGGGGCCGACTCCCAGCGACAGCCAGCTGTCCATCGCGCTGTCGAGGTCGCGGACGACATAGCCGATCTGGCGGATGCCTCCCGGCAGTGCGGCTGGCAGGGTGGCCTGGCGCATCGATTCACTCCCGTCGTTACCGAGTACCTATTAGGTATCAGGTAATCTGCAAATTACAACACCGTATGTGCGCCGACAAGAGATGTCCTGATACGAAGGTCCCTGTGAACATGGCTGAGGAAGTCCCGGCATTCCGGCGTGACCGGCTCCGTCTGCCGGTCGCCCAGCGGCGGCGGCAGATTGTGCAGGTGACGACGCGGCTGATCGCCGAGCGCGGCTTCTGGGGCCTGTCGATGCAGGATGTCGCCGACGGCTGCGGGCTGACCGTCCAGGGACTGCTTCACCATGTCGGCTCGAAGGACGGGCTGCTCCTGTCGGTCCTGGAACACTCTGAGGCCGAAGACGCGTTGCGACTGGCGGCGCAGTTCGGTGCCGGTGGCGACACCCTGACCGGCGATCCGGCGGACAACGCTCCACAGGGTGCGGCCGACCTGCGACAGGCATGCGCAGCGATAGCGCGGCACAACGCGGCACAGCCCGAGATCGTCCGTCTGTACGCCGTCCTCGCGGCCGAATCGTTGGAGCCGCGCCACCCCGCGCACGCGTACTTCCTCGCCCGTCACCGTCGAGCGCTGGCCGGCCTCACCGAACTGGCCAAAACCATCTCCGACCACCCGCAGTCACTGGCCCGGCAGATTTTGGCGACGATGGACGGTCTGCAGCTGCAATGGCTGCGCGACCCGGTTGCCGCCGACCTGGTCCGGGAATGGGAGGCCGCATCCGAGGTCATCTTCGGACGGGCGGGAACCTGACCCTGGCTCGCCGCATGCTCCAACGGCTGTCCAGCGTGCCATCCGGGTACCGGCCGAGGCAGGCGAACCTCGGTTCGCGGCTGGACAGGGCGGCAACACCACTACGGCGAGTCGGCGGCCAACTTCCCGGAATCGCTGACCCGGACGTCGCCGTTGCGTCGGCCCTGGAGGTGGCCAGGGTGGTCGTCGGCGGGTCCTGCCGCACATTCCGTGAACGGTGACCATGTGCGATCTCCGCATCACGAGCACCGGTGGGCCCTGAGAACTTGGAGGGTCTGGTGCACGATCGACCGGCGACGGGCCGGTGTGCGGCCCCCTTTTTTTAGCGCCCCGACGTGCGAGGAGTCGACCACACAGCGGGACCAGTCCAGACGTGCGGCCGCGTTCACTTCGGCCAGCAGGACCTCGTGCAACCGCTGCCTGACGCCGGCCTCGTTCCAGTCCCGCATCCCGCGCCGGCACCTCACGCCCGACCCGCAGCCGAGGTCCTTGGGCAGATACTCCCACCGGATCCCGGTGTGCAGCACATACAAGATCCCGCACAGCACCGCCCGGTGCGGCAACGGCCTGCGACCTGGACACCGGAGCCTGCGCTCACGCTGCGGCAGCAGCGGCTCCCGAGGGTCCCAAAGCTCATCCGACACGATCCACGGCGACGTCCCCACACCGAACCGAACGCTCAACTCCCGTCCCGGGCACGGCAACCAGGACTGATCCACCTCAGTGTGTCGGCCGCTGTAAAGCATTCAGGGTGATCAGCGTCGCACGGGCCTCCTTTCCCGACGTTGCCGTACGGGGCCGGGGCGTCATCGCCTGGCGGTGACCGAGGGCGATCTGAGCGCGCGGGCCGCCGGAGCGGCCTCGCCCAGATCGACCAGGTAGCCCGCACCCACGACGAGATGCTGCACAGCGTCTCCGAACTCCTGTGCCATGAAAGTGACTTCACAGCCGATGTCTCCCACCGGATGCGCACCCCGCGCACCGGTCTGCAACTCGCTTTGGAAAGAGGCCTCGCCCGGGAGGACGACGCCCGGCTGCGGCCCGTGCCGGCCGAGGCGCTGGCCACCACCGAGCGCCTGCACCACACGGTGGAGGAGGTGCTGCGCCTGTCCCGCTCCAGAGAGGCGGCTCGCCGAACTGCCGGGTCGATCCCCGTACGACAGCTGCTGCGGGAGACGGGAGACGGGAGACGGGAGAACGGTGGCACGGCGTCTTCGCGCAGGACGGTAGACGACTGGAGTGCGCCGACGAGGACGTTCCGGTCGACGTCCGTGTTCCGGGCGCGTCCGTGTCGGAGGTGCTCGGAATCCTGCTCGACAACGCCCGGGTGTACGGGCGCGGTACGGCCCGCGTGGCTGTGCGGGATCTGGACGATGCCTCGCCTTGGACGTGAGCGACGAGGGTGCCGTGACGGGCGCGCCGTCCCGGCTCTTCGACCGCGGCCGCACCGGGGCCGGGCACGGCACGGGCATCGGCCTGGCCCTCGCGCGTGACCTCGCCGTCACGCTCGGCGGCAGGCTCTCCCCGACCGGTCGGCACCCTGCCGCGTTCACCCTGCTCCTGCCTGTCGGTCAGGACGAGCCGCAAGGGGCGGGGACAGGCGGGTGAGCATGCCGCAGGGGCCGCCCGGGTGGCTGTCGCCTGGGCGGCCCCGGGTCCGGTGGGGATCAGCCGGTCGGTCCCGCCGGCGTCGTGGTGGTCTTGAAGCCCTCCGTCTTGTTGGCCTGGACGGCGAAGTCGTTGGTGAACGTCTTGCTGAGGTCCACCGAGCCCTTCACGTTGCCGACGAGCCGATCCGTGGCCAGGGAGGTCTTCGGACCGCCGGCCGGCATGATGCCGTCGGGGAGGAACTGGCCCTTGTCCTCGGTCAGGGCGCTGATGTAGTCGGCCTTGGTCACCAGCTGGTTCGACACGAACGATGCCGGCAGTTTGTCCGCGATGTCGGCCGCGCTGTGCGTGTTGATCCAGTGCATGGTGGCGACGAGTGCGTCGACGACCTTCTGCACCGTGTCCTTGTGCGCGTTCACCCAGTCGGTGCGGGCAAGCACACTGGCCGCGGGATAGGCGCCGCCCATGGCCGCCGTGGCGCCCTGCGTGGTGGCCAGGTCGATCGCGGAGGTGCCGACGCCCTTCTTCTGGATCGCGGCGACCGTCGGCTGTGTCGTCATCACGCAGTCGACCTTGCCGTTCTGCAGGGCGGCGATGGCGGTGGAGCCCGCGCCGACCCCGATCCGGTGGAACTGGCTGGTCTTGACGCCCTTCTTGGCGGCCAGGAACTGGGTGAGCGTGTCGGTGCCCGAGCCCAGGTCCGTGACGCCCAGGGTCTTGCCCTTGAAGTCGGCGCCCGAGGTGACGCCGGACTTCTTGGTGCACATCTCCCGCTCGCCCGGCGCGCCGGACAGCTGGACGACGTCCTCGACCGCCTTGCCCTTCGCCTGGAACTCGATCGTGTGGTTGTACCAGGCGCCCGCCATGTCCACCTGCCCCGAGGCCATGGCCTCCTCGGCGCCGACACCGCCGTCCTGCTCGGTGCTGAGCTGGACGGCGACGCCGTACTTCTTGTAGAAGCCGAGGTTCTGGGCGAGCTGGTAGGGCAGGTAGATCTGCTTGTCGATGCCGCCGACCATGAGCTTGACGGTCGGTGTGCCGCCGGAGCCGCTGCTCGCGGTGGTGCTGCCGGAGTTGCCGGAACAGGCGCTGGCGGCGCCGAGGGCGAGAACGGCGAGGAGAGACGCGGCAACGGTGGCGGGTCGTCTGGACATGGCTGGCCACATTCCTTTGGTGAGGTCGAACAGGGGAGAACGGGGGAGGGCGGAGGGCGGAGGGGGGAGGGGGGAGGGGCGAGAAGCCGGGTCAGAGGGCGTTGGACGCCTCGGAGGGGGCCGGCGGTCGCCAGGACAGCAGCCGGTGTTCGAGCTTGCCGATCACCCACTCGGCGCCGAGCACGATGACCGAGATGACGAGCATCGTGGCGAACACGCCGTTGGGGTCGAAGTTGTTCTGCGCGGTCTTGATGACCAGGCCCAGGCCGCTCTGCGCGCCGAGCACCTCCCCGACCAGCGCGCCGACGATGGCGAAGCCGAAGGCGCTGTGCAGGCTGGCGATGATCCAGGTGAGCGCGGAGGGCACGGTGACGTGCCGGATGATCTGCAGCTGGGAGGCGCCGAGCACCCTGGCGTTGGCGAGGATGTTGCGGTCGACCTCGCGCACGCCCTGGAAGGCGTTGAAGAAGACGATGAAGAACACCAGTACCGCGGCGAGCAGGATCTTCGGCAGCACGCCGATACCGAACGCGACGATGAAGATCGAGCCGAGGACGATCCGCGGGATCGCGTTGACCATCTTGATGTAGGGGCCGAGGACGTCGGCGAGGAAGCGGCTCTGGCCCAGTGCGACACCGAAGACCACTCCGGTGACGGCCCCGAGGGCGAAGCCGACCAGTGCCTCCTGGATCGTCGTCCAGATGTTCGCGTAGAAGGATCCGAACTCGGTGCCGTGCCGGAAGAGGTCGACCAGCCGTTTGGCGATGCCGGAGGGCTGGCCGAAGAAGAACGGGTCGACGATCCCCCAGGTGGTGAACGCCTGCCAGCCGCCGATGACCAGGACCGCGAGGCCGAGGCGGCCGGCCCAGACCAGGGCGACGCGGCGCCGGCGGGCCCGTCTGGCGGCGGCCCCGGCCGAAAGCTGTGCGCTGCCCTCGACGGGAGCGGGGGAGACTGCGGACGCCGTGCTCATGCCGTACCTCCTGCGGTGCGTGCGTAGGCGCGCTCCACCTCCTCGCGCAGCGAGTCCCAGATCTGGTGCTGGAGTTCGATGAAGCGGGGCTGGAAGCGGATTTCCTGCACCGAGCCGCGCGGCCGCGGCAGGTCGATGTCGAAGACCGCCTTGACCGATCCGGGGCTGGACGTCATGACGACGACCCGGTCGGCGAGCGCCACGGCCTCGTCGAGGTCGTGGGTGATGAAGATGACCGACGGGCGGATCTGCTCCCACAGACCCAGCAGCTCGGTCGACATGATCGCCTTGGTCTGCACGTCCAGGGCGCCGAACGGCTCGTCCATGATCAGGATCCGGGGTTCGTTGATCAGCGCCGCGGCCATCGCCACGCGCTTGCGCATACCGCCCGACAGCTGGTGCGGGTAGCGGTCCTCGAAGCCCGTGAGGCCCACCCGGCGCAGCCAGTCGCGTGCCGAGACCTGGGCCCGCTGCTTGGGCACCCCGCGGAAGACGGGGCCCATCAGCACGTTGCCGAGCACGGTCTTCCAGGGCAGCAGCGCGTCGGCCTGGAACATGAAGCTGACGCCGTCGGTGACGCCGTCCACCTCGCGGCCCCCGACCCGGACCGAGCCTTCGCTGGGCCGGTCGAGCCCGGACACCATGCCCAGCGTCGTCGACTTGCCGCAGCCGGTCGGGCCCACCACCGCACAGAACTGGCCGGGCTCCACGGTGAACGACACGTCCTGCAGCGCCGTGAACACCTCACCCGCGGGAGTCAGAAATCGTTTGGTGAGTCCGGAAATCTCGACTCGCGCGCTGTCCTGGCCGGCCTTCTCGGCGACCGGGCGCACCGCGGCATCGTTGCGTGAAGCCATCTGAGGCTGTCTCCTTCCTGACCTCGGGGGTCGAGGAAGGCAGACGCTAGAGGCCGCCGGGTGTTACGTCGCTGTTTCATCCGTATCCCGCGTTAGCCGTGTAAGCCGGACTTCTGCTCGTTCTGCTCAGTGAGCCGGGGGTGGGCAGAAGGCCGATGGCGGGGGCACAATCACGCCACCACGGGCACGGCGCAGAGAGGCCGCGCCCGGCAGCCGTACGACAGGCGAGAGACACCGGTGAAACCCATCCGTATGCTGCTCGGCCGTGGCGGGAAGGGGCGACTCTCCGCGCGGATCCTGGCCAACCAGCTGGCCATCCTGGCGCTGACCGGGCTGATCGGTTTCGTGCTGTTCGCCTTCGCTCAGCGGGGCGAGATCGACCGTGCCTACGAGCAGCGGGCCCTCGACATCGCCCAGACCACGGCCGCCGAACCACAGATCCGGCAGGCCATGCAGTACGGGGGCGGCGGCGACGTGGTGCAGACCGTGGCCGAACGGATCCGCAAGGCGTCCGGGGCGTCGTACGTGGTCGTGCTCGACCTGCGCGGCATCCGCCACTCCCATCCCGACCCGGCGCTGATCGGCGAACCGACGGGCGATCCGATCGTGGTGCTGGACGGCAGGCCCCAGGTCGGTACCGACCAGGGTGCGACCGGACGTTCCGCCAACGGCAAGGCTCCGCTGTACGGGCCCACCGGCGAACTGGTCGGCGAGGTGTCCGCGGGCATTCCCGAGCGCGATGTGCTGGGCGAACTGTGGCGTGAGCTGCCCACCTTCGGCCTGTACAGCGCCATCGCCGTCGCGCTCGGCTCGACGGCCGCGTTCCTGCTGGCCAGGCGGCTCAAGCGGACGACGTTCGGGCTGGAACTGGAGGAGATCGCCGGTTTGCTGCAGGACCGCGAGGCGATGCTGCACGGCATCCGTGAGGGTGTCGTCGCCTTCGACCCCGACGGCCGGATCACGGTGGTCAACGACGAGGCCCGCGAACTGCTTGGCCTCGGCGCCGCGCTCGGCAGCACGCTGGAGGATGTGCTGCCGGACGGGCGGCTGCGCCGCGCCCTGGACGGCACCATCGAGGGCAGCGACATCAGCGTGCTCACCGACGATCACTGCCTGGTCGTCAACCGGATGCCGGTCGCCCTGCACGGCCGCGAACTGGGCGCGGTGGTCACCGTGCGCGACCGCACCGAACTCATCGGGCTGTTGCGCGAACTGGACTCGGTCCGCGGGCTCACCGACGCGCTGCGCGCCCAGCAGCACGAGTTCACCAACCGTATGCACACGATGGCCGGGCTGCTGGACATCGGCGATCACGACGCCGCCTACGAGTTCGCCGTCGAGACGGCCGGCACCGAGCAGGCGCTGACCGAATCCGTACGGGAACGGATCGGCAACCCGCTGCTCGTGGGACTGATCGTCGCCAAGATCACGGTGGCCGCGGAACGCGGGGTGCGGATCGTCCTCAGCGAGGACTCCGCCCTCGGCGAGGACCCGCCGCATCTGCGCCGGCTGCTGACCATCGTCGGCAACCTGCTGGACAACGCGATCGACGCGTGCGCGACCGGACCGGCACGGCCGGGCGGTCCCGAGGTGCGGCTGTCGCTGATCGAGGCCGTCGACGTGGTGCGGGTGGAGGTCGCCGACACCGGGCCGGGCATTCCGCCGGGCACCACCGAGTCGATCTTCGAGGACGGCTGGTCGACCCGCCCGGACCGGGGCACCGCGCGGCGCGGCCTCGGACTCGCTCTCGTCCACCGGCTGGTGCAGCGGCACGGCGGCACGATCATGGTCAGCGAGGGGCCGGGCGCGGTCTTCACCCTGACGTTGCCGGTGCCCGACACCGTCCCGGCTCCGCAAGGCGCCCTGTTCACGACGGCCCCGCCGGTGCCGGTCGGCGCGCGCGACAGCGTCGCAGGAGGTGACCGCTGGTGATTCGCACCTTGGTGGTGGACGACGACTTCCGGGTCAGCCGCATCCACTGCGACTACGCGTCCCGCGTCAAGGGCTTCGAGGTGGTCGGCCAGGCGGCGACCGTGGACGCGGCACTCGACGCGGTGCGCGCCCTCCACCCGGACCTGCTGCTGCTCGACATCTTCCTGCCGGACGGCAGCGGACTCGACGTGCTGCGCCGGCTGAGCGGAGACGAGGGCGGCGACCGCCCCGACGCCATCATGATCACCGCCGACCGGGACATCACCTCGGTGCGGATCGCGATGAAACTCGGCGCCGTCGGCTACCTGGTCAAACCCTTCGGCGCGCCCGACCTCGCCGAGCGGCTCACCTCCTACCGCGAGCTGCAGTACCGCATGGACGCTCTCGGCACGGTCCCGGAGACCGACCAGGCGGATGTGGACGCCCTGTTCAGCGCCGCCCGCCCGCCGGCCGTGCCCCGCGTCCCCGCCAAGGGCCACTCCGCGCCGACGCTCGCCCTGCTGCACCAGACCCTGCGCAGCACGGACGACGCCCTGTCCGCCGCGGAGGCCGCCGAACGCACCGGGGTCTCCCGCGCCACGGCTCAGCGCTATCTCTCCTATCTCGTCAAGGAGGGCATGGTCCGGCTCGAACTGCGCTACGGAGCCACCGGACGTCCCGAGCACCGTTACCGCGTCGCGCACTGAGCCGGATCAGGGCAGGGCGGCCGGAGTGAGAGCCGGGGTGTCGTGGTCGTCGCGCGGGTGGGACAGGGCGAGGTAGCCGACCAGGGCGGCGCACACCAGCGCGGCGAGGATCGCCGTGGTGCCGAAGCCGACGCCTGTGCCGAGCGGCTTGTCCATGCCGAGCCAGTCGGCGAGTGAGGCGCCGAGAGGACGGGTGAGTACGTACGAGGCCCAGAACGCGGCGACGGCGTTGAGCCCGGCGAAGCGGTGCAGCAGCCACGGCACGAGGATCGCCGCGCCGAACAGCAGCGCGGAGTGCACGAAGCCGAGGTCGAGGTAGAAGCCGGTGAGGTCGCCGGCGGCGGTGCCCAGGGCGAAGGTGAGCAGCACGGTCAGCCAGTAGAAGACCTCGCGACGGCGCGTGGTGACCGTGTGGACCGACAGCGTGCGCTCGGTCGCGTACCAGGCGGCGAGGCAACCGGCCAGGGCGATCGCGTAGCCGGTCGTCGTGACCGGCAGGGGTACGTGCAGTCCGACGCGGAAGCAGTCCGCGGCGGCGGTGCCGAAGACCGCGATCATCGCGACGGTGAGCCAGTACGGCGCGGGGTGGTACCGCGAGGAACGGAACTGCCACCAGAAGGCGCCCACCAGGGCGGCGGCGCTCGTCCCGGCGGACAGCCACAGGCTCCACCGGCCGAGAAAGTCGGAGGTGGCCTCGCCCATGCCGGTGGTGAGGACCTTGACGATCCAGAAGAGCGCGGTGGCCTCCGCGACTTTCGTCGGTGCATTCGCCCGAGTTTCCTTTTTCATTTCCGACCCTCTTACGTCCTCGGTGGTTTCTCTGTGTGGTCATTCGGGGTGTCCTTGCGGCGAGGTTAGAAATGCGGGTGCAAGTGGCGCGTCAGCCGATGGTCGGTACTTTCCGCAGGTGTACGACCTTCGGTTGATGTCCGGTGCGGCGGTCTCCCGTAGCCTCGGGAGCGTGATTTCGATCTGCCCGGAATTCCTGGAGCGTGTGCGCAGGCCGGCCCTCGCGCCCTTGCTCGTATTCGGGCCGCCCCTCGTCTGCGCCGCCGTCGCGGTCCACGAACTGCTCTACAACCGGGCCGACGTGTTGGACTGGACGCTGGCGGCGGCGGTGATCGCGCCGCTGGCGCTGCGCCGCCGGGCCCCGGTCGCCGTCTTCTGGTGCTGCTGGGCGGCGGCCGTGCTGACCTGGGCCCTGGGCACCGTCTCGCTCGCCGAGTCGGCCGTCCTCGTCGCCCTGTACACCGTCGCCGCCGAACGCGGCCTGCGGTATTCGCTGAGTGCGGCGCTCGCTGTCGCGGCCGGCGTCGGTATGGTGGCTGTGCGGTTCGGTCCGCCGGGCAGCGTCAATGACGTCGTGGTGGTGCTCACCGGCCTGGCCGCGGCGGCCTTCTTCCTGGGGACGACGGTGCGGGCGCAGAGCCGCTACCTGGCCTCCGTGGAGGACCGCGCCCAGCGGCTGGAGCAGGAACGCGCGCAGCAGTCCCGGCTCGCCGCGGCGGCCGAACGCACCCGCATCGCACGGGAGATGCATGACATCGTCGCCCACGGCCTGGTCGTCGTCGTAGCCCTCGCCGAGGCCGCCGCGGCCACGACGGCGACCGATCCCGACGGCGCCCGCGACAAGATGCTCCAGGCCGCCTCGACCGGTCGGCAGTCCCTGACCGGCATGCGCCGCCTGCTCGGCGTCCTGCGGGCGGAGGACGGGGCCGACCGGGCACCACAGCCGGACCTGGCCTCGCTCAGGACCCTGGTGGACGAGACCCGCCGCACCGGTCTGGACGTCAGCCTCACCGAGACCGGCACCGAGGAGCAGTTGGACGCCGAAGTGCAGACCACCCTCTACCGGATCGTGCAGGAGTCACTCACCAACGTCGTCAAGCACGCGCCGGAGGCGTCGAAGGTCGACATCGTCCTGCTGCGCGATCCCCGCCGGATCGCGTTCACCGTCACCGACGACGGCGGACCGGTCCCCGGCCCCCGCCCGGCCACCCGTACCGGCAACGGTCTGACCGGCATGCGGGAGCGCGTCGCCCTGTTCGACGGTGGCCTGACCGTGGGACCCACCCCCACAGGCTGGACGGTCTCCGGTGAACTGAAGCTGAGCGAGTCCCCATGACCATCAAAGTCCTCCTCGCCGACGACCAGGCGCTCGTCCGCATGGCGTTCCGCAGCCTCCTCGGCACGATGCCGGACATCACGGTCGTCGGGGAGGCCGCCGACGGCCGGCAGGCCGTCGACCTGGTCCGGCGGACGGCGCCGGACGTGGTCCTCATGGACGTCCGCATGCCCGTGATGGACGGCATCGAGGCGACCCGTCGGATCACGGACGCCTCGCCGTGCCGCGTCCTCATCCTGACCACCTTCGACCTCGACGAGTACGCGTTCGAGGGGCTGCGGGCGGGAGCCTGCGGATTCCTCCTCAAGGACGTCGTCCCGGCCGTGCTGCGCGAAGCGATCCGGGCCGTGGCCTGCGGCGATGCCGTACTCACCCCGCGCATCACCCGCGACCTGGTCGACCGCTTCGCCAAGGCCGCGCCCTGGCCGCGTGACGAGGCGGCCGGCGCGCTGTTCGCCCAGCTGACGGCCAGGGAACGGGACGTCTTCCACCTCATCGCCACCGGCCTGACGAACGCGGAGATCGCCCAGCGTCTCCACCTCACCGAGGCCACCGTGAAGACCCACATCACGCGCATCCTGGCCAAGCTCCAGCTCCGGGACCGGGTGCAGGTCGTGATCTTCGCCTACGAGCACCGACTGCGCCCGCACGGGGCCTGACCGCTCACGCCCGCGAGGCGACGGGAGGAGACAGCCGCCGTTCGGGGGTGCTTCCGTGCAATCCGGCCCGACACCTGCTGGGCCTGCTGAACCGTGCCCTGAGGGCGGTGAAGCCGAAGCGGCCCAGGAGGTCGTTGTCCGGGCGATGCCGCGGGTGTGGGAGTGGCCGGGTCAGCGGTGCTCCCTCTCGCGTTCGTCAGCGAGGGCGTCGCCGAACGGGGTGAAGCCAATGCTCGTTGTGAACAGGTCGTCACCGCTCCGGAAGGCGAGCAGGCGTGCCGATGAGGCGTCTCCCGCCTCGCCGAAGTGGAAGACAGCGAGCGGAGCGGTCCGATCACCGGGGGCGTAGCCGAGGGTCTTGGCCGAGCGCGGATCCTGGTCGCCGAAGACCGCGGAGGGCGGACCGTACTCATGCACGACATCGTCGAGCGTGCGGTCGGTCTCGGCCCAGTCTTCGGCTGTCTCGACGAGGCTCGTGTGGTCGTGAGTCCGCAAGGCTCGATCGAGACGGAGCCAGCCACGCTTGTGAGCCGCGGCGCCGTACTCCGCGGCGACCACGTGAATCTCCGGCTGGGGGAAGCAGTAGCGCAGCAGTGCCGCCATGTCCAGCCGCGCGTTGTCGTCCACGATCCACCGCGTACCGTCGGACCGGGCCGCGTCCTCGGCGAGGGCATCGAGGAGGAGCGGCAAGCGCGCGAGCCCGCCGTGCGCGCCGGGGCACCGCACGGCGGCGTTGAACTCGTCGAGCACGCGGACGTGTTCCGCCTCGGTGAGCAGGGTCGGGCGGCGAGCCGCGTGGGTGATGCTCCGAAGGGACACCATGCCGACCACCTTGGGTCGTCGCCGACCGGCTGTCCACCCCGCTCCTCGATCCGCCGCGGCAGGGGACCGAGGATCCCCGGTCGGCACGAGACGGTGTCGCCGATTCGGACCGGAGCCAGGAACCGCCACTCCCCGACGGCCGGCAACGCGGCCGCATCAGGACTCCTTGCCGAGAACGGTCACGGTGCCGCCGTCCGGACGGCTCAGCGCACGGCTGATCACCATGCGCTGGATCTGGTTGGTTCCTTCGAAGATCTGCATGACCTTCGCCTCGCGCATGTAGCGCTCCACGGGGAAGTCCCGGGTGTAGCCGTAGCCGCCGAGCACCTGCACGGCGTCGGTGGTCACCCTCATCGCGTTGTCCGTCGCGACGAGCTTGGCGATGGACGCCTCAGAGGTGAAGGGCAGCCCCTGGTCCTTGAGGCGTGCGGCGGCCAGCGTGGTGGCGCGGGCCGAGTGGACAGCGGCACCCATGTCCGCCAGGACGAACGCGAGTCCTTGGTGGTCGATGATCGGCTTCCCGAAGGTCTCCCGCTCCCGCGCGTAGCGCACCGCGTGATCGAAGGCGCCCTGGGCGAGGCCGGTGGCGACGGCGGCGATGCCGAGCCGCCCGGAGTCGAGCGAGGCCAGCGCGATCCGCAGCCCCTGCCCCTCCTCGCCGATCCGGCGCGCGACGGGCACCCGGACGTCGTCCAGACGCATGGTGGCGGTCGCCGAGCCCGTCAGACCCATCTTGCGCTCCGGCGGATCCGCGTTCAGGCCGGGGGTGTCGGCCGGGATCAGGAAGCAGGACGTGCCGCGCGAGCGGTCGTCGGAGGTGCGGGCCATGACCGTGTAGAAGTCGGCGTGCCCGCCGTGCGTCGTCCACGCCTTCACGCCGTTCAGTACGTAGTCGTCGCCGTCGCGTACCGCGCGGGTGCGCATCGCGGCCGGGTCGGAGCCCGCGTGCGGCTCCGACAGACAGTACGCACCGAGCAACTCGCCGCCCAGCATGTCGGGCAGCCATGTGCTGCGCTGATGCTCGGTGCCGAACGCGACGAGGGGGAAGCACGAGAGCGCGTGGACGGAGACACCGACGGCGACGCTCGACCAGACCGCCGCGAGTTCCTCCAGGACCTGGAGGTACACCTCGTACGGCTGGCCCGCGCCGCCGTACGCCTCGGGGTAGGGCAGTCCGAGCAGTCCGCTGCGTCCGAGGGTCCGGAACAGGTCCCGGGGAAAGGTTCCGTCGGCCTCGTCCTCGGCCGCTTTGGGCGACAGTTCCCTGGACGCGAACGTACGTGTCAGCCGGAGGAGGTCGGCGGCCTCCTCGGTCGTCACCGTGCGACTGGCGGGCATCGGACCCCTCCTTGAATGATACTGAAATCAATACCAGAGTATCATTCGACGTACGGCCGTAGGGGCTGCAGAGGTGAACCCGTTGGCGAGATCCAGAGCGGGTGCGGGCCGGGGCGGGGCTCTCAGGACGTCACGGAGTGCACGATCAGGGACGCCAGCTGCTCATAGGCTTCGGAGTCGGTGAGGCCGGTGCGGGTACCGACCTCACCCAGCTGGATCTGCCGCATCGTGGCTGCGGCCACCTCGCCCACGAAGGCGGCGTGTACGTCCCGGAACGCGCCTGCCCTGACACCCTCGGCGATCAGCTGGCGCAACCGGTCGGCGGCGAGTCGGGTGTTCGCCTCGTACACGTCGCGGGCGGGCCGGAACTGCGCCATGTCGTCCAGGAACGCTCGGGACAGCGGGCTGAGCTGTCGGGCGACGGCCGTCAGGTACACCTGGACGCGGTCGGCCGGGTCCGCGGTCTCCGCGACGTTCTTCTCCACCGCCTCGGCCGCGCCGCGGAAGTAGTGCTTGACCGACTCCCTGACCAGGTCCTGCTTGCTGCCGGCGAGTTGGTAGAGCGTCGTCTTCGAACACCGCAGCCGCTCGGCCACATCGTCGAGGGTGAACGAGGCGAAGCCCTCCGCGGTGAACAGCGTCACCAGCCGCTCCAGCAGGTCGGCCTGGCGGGCGGTGCGGCGAGGTGAGGGCATGAGATCAGCGTAGCCACAGTGCGAGACATTCCGGCACGCGGACGCTCCGGACCCGCACTGCGCAGATTCATGCCCAGATCGGCGGTCCGGGCACCGGCCGCGTTCGACGCGGAACCCCACCGGATCCGCTCCCTCGCGCGCATCCCGACAGCACACCGCGGCCCTCCGCCACCACGGAAAGTGAGCCAGGGCGGTTGAGTTGACGCTTCCAGGAGGTCGGGCAGGCGGAACGGCGTCGGCGGGGGTGTGGGTCACTCGCGGGCGGTCGCGGTGCTGCTCATGTCCGCGTAGCGGGTGCCGGTCACCTGGGCTGCCAGCGGTTCGAGTGCGGCGAGTTCGGCCGGGGTCAGGGTGAGCCCTGTTGCTGCGGCGTTCTCCCGTAGCCGGGTGGGCCTGCGGGAACCGGGAATGGGCAGGACGGTGAGGCCGTGGATGCGGGATTGTTGGTGGAGCCAGGCCAGTGCGACCTGTGCGGGGGTCGCGCAGCGGTGTGCGGCGATCGCGCGGACGGTATGGAGGAGCGCGTGGTTGGTGCGGGCGTGTTCGCCGGTGAAGCGGGGCATGGTCAGCCGGGCGTCGTCCGGGCTCAGTCGGCTGCTGTCGGGGAGCGTGCCGGTGAGCAGGCCGCGGCCGAGGGGCGAGTAGGCGACGAACGCCACGCCGAGTTCCGCGGCCGTGGGGACCGCGGATGTCTCGACGTCGCGGCTGAAGAGCGACCACTCGGACTGCAGTGCGGTGATCGGGTGGACGGCATGGGCCGTACCCAGTTCGAGGCCGGTCACCTCGCAGAGTCCGAGGTGGCGGACCTTGCCCTCCTGGACGAGTTCCGCCATGGCGCCGACGGTCTCCTCCAGCGGCACCGAGGGGTCGCGGCGGTGCGCGTAGTACAGGTCGATCGTGTCGATGCCGAGGCGTTTCAGGCTCGCCTCGGCGCACTGGCGGACGTAGGCGCGGTCGCCGCGGACCTGGTTCCAGGTCCGCCGGCCGGGCTGCCGCACGATGCCGAACTTCGTGGCGAGGAAGACCTGTTCGCGGTGGGCGCGGACGAAGGGGCCGAGGAGTTCCTCGTTCGCGCCGTGTCCGTACAGGTCCGCGGTGTCGAACAGGGTGACGCCCGCGTCGAGGGCGGCCCGCAGGGTTTCCCGCGCCTGCGCCGGTGCGCTGGGGCCGTAGAACTCGCTGAAGCCCATGCAGCCCAGGCCCTGTGCGCCGACGTGCGGGCCACCGGTGCCGAGCGGGACGGACGGGAGAATGGGGGCAGACATGGGATGGGCTCTCCTTGGGTGGCGGCGGACGGCCGGGAGGGCGCGGATGTCACGGGTGGAGGGGGAGGACGACGTCGATGATCTCCTGTACGCGGTCCGTGAGGTCCTGGCGGTTGTGCTGGACCCAGGAGATGTGCTGACTGCCGAAGAACGCGGCGACGACGACCCGGGCCATGGGGGCGATGTCGATGGTGGGCCGCACGGTTCCCTCGGCCTGGGCCTGTGCCAGCAGCGTGGTGATGAGCTGGGTGAACTCGCTGAACGGCGTCGGCATGTCGGCGTCGACCAGGTTGCGTTCGATCTGCAGTCGGGCACCGGCCTGCATCACCGCGTTGTCCCGCAGGGCGACCGCGGTCTGCAGGAGGAGCTCGGCGACCGCGTCCAGCGGCGGCAGCTGCCTGGCCGTCACCGATTCGGCCACGGCGGGCAGTTGCCGGTAGAACTCCTCGGTGACCGCGACGGCCACCGCCTCCTTGTTCGTGAAGTGGAAGTAGACGGCTCCCTTGGTCACCTCGGCCCGGTCGGCGATGTCCTGGAGCGTGACGGCGGGGAACCCCTTCTCGGCGAAGGCCGAGGCGGCGGCGTCGAGGAGCTGCCTGCGGGTGCGGCTGGCCCGCTCCTGCTTGAGCTCCCGCAGGGGGGCGGCCTTGGCTCCGCCGACAGTCCGGAGGTCGCTGTTCAGGTTGCTCATGATTCCTCTTCCGTACGCTTCGACGGTGGCTGGTGCGTTTGCCCCGCACGAGTTGGGTCCCTTGCAAGATACCTCTGCGAAGGTATATTTTCACGTCGCGCCACCACGGTATTCCCGAACCCGATGGGGGAGAGACCATGGACCAGTTGTACGAACTGTCGACCAGGGTCCCAGGCGAACCGGGCACGGCAGTAGCGGATGCCTCCTTGAAGTTTCTCCGGCCGGTCTCGCGGCAGCTGGTCCACCGGGCCGCGGTCGCGGAGGTCTTCATCACGGACGCCCTGCAGGTGAGCGAGGACCGGTTCCTCGTGGGAGCCCAGTGGCCCCGGGATCACGCTCTGTACCACCCCGACGCCCAGGGTCTGTCCGACCCGCTCCTGCTGACCGAGACGGTGCGCCAGGCCCTGGTCTACCTGGCGCACGAGTACTGCGGGGTCCCGCTCGGGCACCGATTCGTCGGCAGTGACACCTACTTCGAGATCACGGACCACGAGGCGTTCGTGGTCGGCGACACCCCGCTGCACGTCACTCTGGACGTCCGGTGGTCGTGGGTGGCGAACCGGCCGCCCCGGCGCTTCGGTATGCGGGTGGACGCGGTGGTGTCCGTGGCCGGGCGCGTGTGCGCCCGGGCCGGGCTGAGCGTCTGCGCCGTCGACGAGCGGCTGTACCGGCGGCTCCGCTGGCAGGGGAAGTCGGGGCAGGCCCGTGACGAGGCCGCCCGCGCCGGGCTCTGTGCCGCGACCTGCCTGCCGGCGGCCGACGTCGGCCGCCTGCGGGCCAAGGACAGCGTGCTGGGCCGCACGGAGACGGGGGAGTGGCGGCTGCTGGTGGATCTGCACCACGCCGTGCTCTTCGACCACCCCGGAGACCACATACCGCTGATGGTCACCCTGGAAGGTGCCCGTCAGCTGGGCCACCACCTGGTCCACCGCCGCCACGACGCTCCCGCGGGAGTGGTACTGCGTGCCGTCCGGATGGACTGCCCGGCCTTCGCCGACCTCGACGAACCGGTGCGGCTGAGTGCCGAGCTGCAGCCGCCGACCGCCGCGTCCGACGTCACGAGGCTCCGCATCACGGCCGTGCAGCGGGAGGACACCGTCGCCACGGTCGCCATGGAGTGGCTGCCCCGCGTCCTGCCCCCCGCGCCCGGGGAGGTCGCCTTCGCCCGCGGCACGGTCGGCTCTGGCGCGGCGGTGTAGCGGTGAGCACGCACCGGCGCGCCCGCCTCCGCCGTGACCTGCGATGTACGAGGGGACCCGAGGGCCGCCGCATCCGGTGAGCCGTGCGGACCACGTCGGCCGGCCGGCGCCCGGACTCGAAGCGCCGTCGATCAGCGGGCCGGACCTGACGGCCGCGAGTGCCTCCCGCGCCGGGACGTGCGCCAACGCGTGCGTGCGCAAGGAGTGTTCCTGCTCTCGCGGCATCGGCACCTCCCACTAAGAAACCGTTAAGAAAGTATGTTTTCACATCCCTGTCCGCCTCGACAAGGAGCTGAATGATGCTCGATCATGCTGAGCCGCAAGAAAAGCAGCGATCCGGCCTTTCCCGTCCGGTGTGGTCCGGCGGCACGCTCGCCGAGGGCGCCGTACTGCGGGCCGCTCGGGCGGCAGGGCGGTCCGCCCGAGCGGCGGACCGGGACCGGCGACTGGCTCCCGCGGTCGTGACCGCGCTCAAGGAGGCGGGATTCGCACGGCACTTCGTGCCCCGTCGATGGGGCGGCCGGGAAGGCGGTTTCGCCGACCTGATCAGCGCCACGGTGCTGATCGCCGGGCAGTGCCCCTCGGCCGCATGGTGCGGCATGCTCTGGGCCGCGCACGGCCGGTACGCCGCCAGACTGCCCGAGGAAGGACAGCGGGAGCTCTGGGGCAAGGGCCCCGACACGCTGATCGCCGCGGCCCTTGCCCCGCCCGCCGGAACGGCCCGCCCGGTACCGGGCGGCTGGCTGCTGGACGGCCGGTGGGACTGTGTCAGCGGCGTGGACTTCTCCCACTGGGTCCTGCTCGCGGCCCCGGTCGACGGCCTTCCGGCCGCGGCCGGTACGGCACCCGCCGGTCCGGCGCAGGCTTCCGCGTGGGTCCTGGCGGTGCCGCGCTCCGAGGTGACCGTCCGCGACACCTGGCGCAGCACCGGGCTGCGCGGCACCGGCAGCAACTCCGTCGACGTATGCGGGGTGTTCGTCCCCGACCGGCGTGCCTGCCCGCTGGACGACGTGCTCGCCGCCGTGGTCGAGCCCGGCGCCTCACCGGCGCGCCAGGCGCCGGCGCAGCTGGCCGGCGGCCCCATGTTCTGCGCGCCGGCGCTCGGCGCGGCCCGGCTCGCTCTGCGGTCCTGGACGCACTGGGCGGCGACCTCGCCCGCCGGGCGCCCGACGGCCCTGGGCGATCCGGCCGCCCAGCAGGTGCTGGCGCGCTCCGCCGCCGAGATCGACGCCGTGGCCCTGCTGCTGGACCGGGCCGGAGCCGGCGCGGACGCCGAGCCCACCGCACCGCGCGTCGAGGCGGTCAACCGGCGCGACGCCGCGGTGGCGGCCGAGTTGCTGGTGGCGGCCGTGGAACGGCTGTTCAGGACGGGCGGGGCACACGTCCGGGACGACACCAGCGAGGTCCAACGGGCCTGGCGGGACACGCACACGGTGGTGGCGCACGGCGCCCTGCGGCTGGACGCCTCGGCCGGCGCGTACGCCGCCTGGGGCGAGGACGAGTGGTCGGCGGCGCTGCCGTGGGGGCTGTGGTGAGCCGGCCGGCCCGCCCGGTGCTCAGCGACGTCGACGAGACGCGCGAGGAGCGCGTCGTCGCGGTGGGGCCGATGTTCGACTTCCTCGCGTAGCACTGCGGCGACACCCGCGGAACGTGAGGTGCCCGCCGCGCGGCGGACGTCCGCCGGGACCCGTCCCACCGGACGTCCGCCGGCACTCCCCGGGAAGCCGTGAACCGTGAGCATCACCGCACCCGGGCGGCGAGCCCTGCCGCCCGGGTCGAGGAGCCGACCGAGGCCTGGTACACCGAGCGGTCGGACGCCCCCGCTGCTGCCTGGCCGCCACCCGCGGGGCGTGGGAGCCGCGCCGCGACGCGCGGGACACGGTGATCCCGGTGTCCGGATCGTTCACCCTGTTCTCCCCGCTCCGGTAGCCGGCACCGGTTGCCGCGGGGACGGCGTTTCAGCGCTCTTGCGGGTCGGCGGCGGCCCAGCCGTCCCTCGGCGGCCCGGACACGGCCGCCCACAGGTCGTCGAACTGCCGCGCGGCCTCGGTGTCGTCATCCGGTACGGGATGGGGCACCCCGAAGAACACCGACACCAGAAGGCGGGCCACGGCCTCCGGGGGATACCCGCCCGTGCTCGCGTCGCCGGCCTGCGCCTTGGTGACGGCGTCGCCCAGAGACAGGCAGATCCGCTGCACCAACCCGAGGTCGTGCCGGTCCAGATGAGGGCTCTCCACGGCGAGCCGCAACGCGGACCGGGCCCGCGTGTCCTCGCGGAGGTGCCGGGCGAGATCGAGCACGGTCTCCCGCAACGCCCGCACCGCCGCCGTGTCCGGCTCACCGGCCCGCGCCGCGCGCCTGCTCAGCTCGCCCCCGGCCTCCTCGATCAACGCTGCCGCCAGCTCCTCCTTCGAGGAGAAATGCCCGTACAGCGCGCCTTTGGTCATTCCGGTGTGTCTGATCACGTCGAGCAGTGTCGTGCCCAGGTAGCCGTGCGCGGCGAACTCCTCCGCCGCGGCGTCGAGTACCTGCTGCCGGGTGCGGACTGCACGCTCCTGCGTCACACCGACTCTCCGTTCCGAAGGAAAGAAATTCTCAAGGTGTTTCCTGTGAGGGGTAAAGAACCTCGACGTCGATCATGGCCACGTGACCACGTCCGCACATCACCGGAAAACCCCGACCACGGCGTTCTGGCCGGAACCCGGCGCGCGGGCGCCGGGTTCCGGCCGGTGCACTAGACCAGGCCCAGGTGCCGCAGGTCCGCCACGTACTTCTCGATCAGCGGCCGGGACAGGTGCGGGATGTCCCGCTCGGTGCCGATGCCGGCGGCGCGCACCGCGGCGCGGAACCGTTCGGCGGGCAGCGCCGACGTCGTGCGGGGGACGAGCGGCTCCCGCCAGGCGGCCATCAGCGGCAGCAGGGAGTACGGGCGTTGCGTCTGCGGCAGCTTCCGCAGCGCGCCCTCGAACCGCTCGCGCCACTCCCGGTGGCCGCCGACCCGGCGGACGGTGATCCCGCTGTCGGCCAGCCAGTCGACGACGGTGTCCAACGAGACACCGTCGTCGTGCGGGTTGACGGCGTTGAACGTCCGGAACCCGGCGGCGGCAGAGCCCAGGGCGGCCACCGCGGCGGCGACGAAGTCCCCCGGCAGCCCGTCGTAGTGGGCCCGCGGGCGCCGGCCGTCCTGTGTGTCGCCGTAGAATGACTCGGGTGCGATCCCCGTGGCGATCAGGCTCAGCAGCAGGCGGGTGAAGGAGTCCGGCACGTTGAGCTGCCCGCCGTACCCGCTGTGCGCCAGGATCATGCCGGAGCGGAACACGGTCACCGGCAGCCCGCACAGGTCGTGGGCCTCGCGCAGCAGCACCTCGCCGGCCCACTTGCTGGCGGCGTAGCCGCCCGCGTGGCCGTCGTCGATCGGGTAGTGCGGGCTGTCGGCCCTGATGTCGGTGTCCTCGTCCGCCGTGGCCGTGCCGTGCGCGGCCACGGCCACGGTCGACACGTACACGACCGGCTTCAGCCGGGTGGTCAGGGCGGCACGGACGACCTCGGCGGTCCCGGCCACATTGGGTTCGAACAGCTGCCGGTACGGCAGTACGTGGTTGACCAGCGCGGCCGGGTGCACGACGAGGTCCGCCTCGGCGGTCAGTCGCTGCCAGTCCCGTTCGCTCAGGCCGAGGCGCGCCGCGCCGATGTCGCCGGCCAGCACGCGCAGTGCGCCGCCGGCGGTCAGCTCGGCGAAACGGCTCTTGAGCGCGGTGTCCCCGCTGTCCAGGGACTCCTCCAGGCGTCGGCGGGCGGCGCTGTCGTCGGCGGCACGCACCAGGCAGACCAGCGTGCCACCCACCGGGGCCAGCCGCTGCAGCCACTCCATGCACAGCAGCCGGCCGAGGTAGCCGTTGGCCCCGGTGAGCAGCACCGTGCGCGGCTCGCCGGCCGGCGGGGGCAGGGCCGTGCTCGCCGTGAGTGTCGCGGCGTCGACGAACCTGTCCAGGGTGAGGTCCCCGGCCCGCGCCGTGGTGGCGTGCTCGCCGTGGACGGCGGCGAAGGTGGCACGCGGCGCCGCGGCGGCACCGCGCAGCCGCTCCACGTGGCCGGCGATCTCGCCCAGGCTGTTGGCCGGTCCCAGGAGGGCGGCGACCGAGACCTCGACGCCGAAGATCTTCCGCAGCAGGCCGGCGAAGGACAGCGCCGACAGCGAGTCTCCGCCCAGGTCGGTGAAACGCCGCTCCGGGTCCGGCTGGGCGTCGAGCCCCGACAGCAGTGCCTGCGCGGCGCGGGCGACGGTCTCGGCCACCGGGCGGCCGCGGTCCTGCCACACCGCACGCAGCTCCGCGGCCTGGCCCGCGGCGAGTTCGGCGTAGCGCTGCTCCAGCCGTTCGCCGTAGCGTTCCTTCAGCCGTGGGCGCAGTTGCTTGGTCGAGTCGGTCAGCAGACCGTTGTCCTGGCTGAACGGCACGGTCTCGACGATCAGGTCGCGCGGGATCTCGTACGGCGCCAGCCCGGCCTGCGCGGCGACGCTCTGCAGCGACCGGGCGACCGCCGCCTTGAGCGCCGCCTCGTCGTCGGCCTGCGCGAGAGCCTCCGGGGTCGGCACCACCACGGCGAGCAGGTAGGCGCGGGAGCTGTTCCCGTACACGAAGACCTGCCGTACCAGCGGGCTGGCGACGAGCGCGGCCTCCACCCTGGACAGCGCGACGAACTCCCCCTGGGAGAGCTTGAGCACGTTCTTGCGCCGGTCCACGTAGACCAGTTCGCCGGGCGCGGTCTCGGCCATGATGTCGCCGGTGCGGTAGTAGCCGTCCTGGTCGAAGACCTGCGCGGTGTCCTCGGCGCGCCGGTAGTAGCCGGGGGTGATCAGCGCGGTCCTGACCAGGAGTTCGCCGCGCGGGTGGGGGGAGTCGGCGGTGGAGTACCCCAGTTCGGGCACGTCCACGAGCTTGTAGTCCAGCACCGGCGGGCTCTGCACGCGGTGGTCCAGCATGACCAGACCGGTCTCGGTCGTGCCGTAGCTGTCCAGGAGCGGGACGTCCAGGGCGGTGCGCAGGAACTCGGCGAGCTCCGGGGCGAGCGGGGCGGAGCCGCAGGGGGCGTGGATGATCCGCCCGCCCAGCACGTGGTCCCGCAGGTGCGCGATCACCTCGGCGTGGTCGGCGTCGCGCAGCTCGCCGCGTGCCGCGCGCTGGTTCAGCTGGGCGTGGTAGTTCTCGAAGAGCAGCTCGCAGACCCGCGGCACCAGGGCGATCTCGGTCGGCCGGATCAGTGCCAGGTCGTCCAGGAGAGTGGACAGGTCGCTGTCGGCCACGAAGTGCGCGGTGCCGCCGGTGGCCAGCGTCTTGATCACCAGCCTCCTGGCGACCAGGTGGCTCTGCGGCAGGAAGTTGGCCGTGATCGACGGGTACTGGTGGTCGGGTCCCGCGGGCGGGCGCCACATGAGGGACACCGTCGACTCCGGGAACATCACGCCCTTGGGCGTGCCGGTGCTGCCGGAGGTGTACACCAGTGCCGACAGCGCGCCGTCGGCACCGTCGTCCGGCAGCAGTTCGGGCACCGGCGGCAGCGAGCCCGCGCGGCCGACGACGTCGGACAGCAGCTCCAGTGACATCGGCGCACCCGTCGTGGCCAGCAGCCGGCCGGCCGTCGCCAGCGCCTCCCGGTGCTCGGGGAGCTCGGGGTGGTGGTCGAAGACGAGGATCCGGCGCACACAGGTCTGCCCGGCCAGCGCTTCGAGCACGGTCGCCAGCCGGTCGGTGCTGGTGGCGAAGACACGCGGGGCGGCCTCCGCCACCAGGTGACGGATGTGGTCGACCGAGGCGTTCGTGTGCAGCGGCACGGCGACCGCCCCGACCTGACCGCAGGCCAGGTCGACCGTGGTGTAGTCGGTGCCGGCGAACCCCAGGATCGCGACGAAGTCCCCGTCGCGCAGCGGGTGTCGCGGGTGGTGGTACCAGTCGGCGGCGACCGCGCTCAGCCGCGACCACAGCTCGCCGTACGAGATGGTGTCGAACCGGGGCAGCAGCCGCACGGTGACGCGGCCGTCCACGCTCACGTACTGCCGGGCCCGCTCGCCGAGCGCGGGCCGGTCGGCGTATGCCGCAAGGGTTCGCCCGACGATCCGGGACAGGCGCTGCCCACGCCCGGCGGTCTCCTCGAAGACGCCCGCCACCGGCATGCTGCCGACGAGCTCCGGTTCGGCCCGGAACAGCTCGGCAATACGCTGCTTCCGGTTTTTCCGCACGGATGCACACGTGTTGGTGCCTGATGAATCAATACCCATGACCACGCCTTTCTGTGACCGTGAATTCTTTCCGGCACATGAGGCCGGCCGAGAGCCCGGCCGAAATTCGAAGGAGGCCGCTGCGGGCCGAGCCGGCACAAGAGAACGGGGGCACCGGTGGCCACGGCGCGGTCAGCTTACCGGGCGAAAAGAAAGAGGAACCAGATTGCGGGGGAGGGGTGCGGAACAGCGCCGCGAAATCGATCCGCATTCTTCTCGCGCGAACGCGGCGCACGGTCACGGCGTTGCACGGCGGGCCGGCCGGGCTACGCTGCCTCCGGTGGCCGCCGCACGGCCCATCCCCCGAGACCGTGCGGCGGCCCTCGTGCTGTCCGCTCCCGGCCCGGCGAGGTCCCTGAGGCCTGCGTACGCGGTCGCCGGGGTGTGCAACCGGGGATTTCCCCAGTCGCACACCGCGCCGATGCCACGCCGAGGTTGCAGAAAAAAACCTTGGCGGAGGTATTCTTATGGTGGGTCGTCCGGAGTGCGCACGGGCTCCGAGGCCCCTGACCGGGAGCGGCAGGTGTGGCTGAGGAGTGGTCGAACGTGACGAACAGTGAAGCGGCGCTTCAGCGGCAGGACGCCGGCGTTCACCCGCCGGAGCGCGTGGACGCCGAGGTGCGGTACGTCGATCCCGACGCCGGCGCGGACGTCGAATGGATCCCGATCACGGAGCTCGACCTGTCCCACTCGCCGCGCTCCGAGGGGGAGAGCGGCGAGCACGTACGGGTCCTGGCGGAGTCGCAGGCCGACCTGCCGCCGATCGTCGTGCAGCGCGGCAGCAACCGGGTGGTCGACGGCGTGCACCGGGTCCGGGCGGCCCGGCTGCGGGGCGAGGCGGCGATCCGGGCCCGCTGGTTCGACGGCGACGACGCGAGCGCCTTCGTCCTGGCGGTGCGGCTGAACGTGCGGCACGGACTGCCGTTGTCGCTGACCGACCGCAAGGCGGCCGGCACCCGCATCCTCTGTGAGCAGGAGGACTGGTCGAACCGGGCGATAGCGTCGGCCGTCGGGCTGTCGCCCAAGACGATCGCCGCCCTGCGCGAGGCGGTCGGGCGCCCCGGCGGGCAGGCCAGGATCGGCCGCGACGGCCGCGTGCGACCCGTCAGCATCGCCGCCGGGCGCGAGCGCGCCAAGGAGATGCTCCTACGGGAACCCGCCTCCTCCCTGCGGGCGGTGAGCGCGGCCGCGGGGGTGTCCACGGGCACCGTCCGCGATGTCCGCGACCAGCTCCACCGGGAGATCGAGGCGGCGATCCCCGCACAGCGGCGCACCCCGCCCGCACGGACCGTGCCGGCGCCGCCCGCGCGGACGCCACGCGCGCAGGCCGCGTCACCGGCGCCGGTCACGCTGGACCGGTCGGCCGCACTGCTGCGCTCCCTGCGCACCGACCCCTCGCTGCGCTTCAACCAGTCCGGCCGACTGCTGCTGAGCATCCTCGCGGTGGTCGCCATCGACCCACAGGCACAGGACGGTCTCGTCCTCGGCCTGCCCGACCACTGCCTCGACTTCGTCGCGGAACTCGCGCAGGTGAGTGTGCAGACATGGCAGGACCTCGCCGTGCGCCTGTCGGAGCGCAGGTCGGCGCCGCCGGGCAGAGGCGGCCGGCGGTAAACCCTGAAAAGCCGGAAAATTGCGGGGCTTGACGGGCCGGTGAATTCCTTGGTTCTGTCTTTAAAGCAGCACCGGAAACACCGCGAGAAACTTCGCAGAAAGTGCGCGGAATGCGCACCGGACAAGTGATCCGGTTATCTGGGTAGGGAAGGGGTGTTGAGAAAATGACCGATTCATACGGCTGGACCGGAAAAGATCGTCGGGTTCAGCGGATTATCCACTCCGCTTCCGGGACGACATTCCTGGTTCCGCTCGACCATTCCCTCGCCGACGGTCCGGTGGCCTCTGCCGCCGGATTCGGCGGGCTCGTCGAGGCGATGGCCGCCAACGAGGTGGACGGGATCATCGTCCACAAGGGGCGTGTCCGGTTCCTGCCGGCCGACGCGCTCGGGCGGCTGGCGTTGATCGTCCACCTGAACGGCAGCACGCAGCACGCGCCGGACGCGGACGAGAAGATCCTGGTGGGCGCCGTGGAAGAGGCGGTCGCCCTGGGCGCCGACGGCGTCAGCGTCCACATCAACCTGGGGTCGGGCACCGAGGCCGCCCAGCTCACCGACCTCGGCGCGGTCGCCGGCAGCTGTGCCCGCTGGGGACTGCCGCTGCTCGCGATGGTCTACCCGCGCGGCCCCCGCATCACCGACCCGGCCGACCCCGTCCTGCTGGCGCACGCCGCGAACGTCGCGGCGGACCTCGGCGCCGACATCGTGAAGCTCCCGTACACCGGTTCGCCCGTGACGATGCGCGAGGTCGTCGAGGCCAGCCCGATCCCGGTCGTCACCGCCGGCGGCGGTGTGCACGCGGACAGCGGGACGTTCCTCGACCTCATCGACAGCACGATGGAGTCCGGTGTGCTCGGCGTCGCCGTCGGCCGCAACGTCTTCCAGGCCGCGGACCCGGGCGCGCTGGCCCGTTCGGTGGCCCGCCGGGTCCACGCCGGCCCCCGGTCGCTCGAACCGCTGGCCGCCCTGCGCCAGGAGCTGTCCGAGGCGGCCCTCTGACGGGTGCCGCTTCCCGGCGCTCCCCCTCGTCCATTCCTCCGGCCGTCCTCCCCGGCCGTTCCCTCCACCGCACACTGTGACGCTCCGTCACCGCACGCCGTGACGATCCGTCACCGACAGCCATGCGCGCGACCACGACAGGCAAGCAACCCACAACCAAAGGTGCGAACATGAAATCCGCATGGATCGACCTCCGCGGCACCGCCGCCGAACTCGCCACCGCCATCGTCGAGGAGAGCACCCACATCGGCGTCGAGACCGTGGTGCTGGACGACCCCGAGCTGGCCGGCAAGGTCCCGCCGAACGTGCAGAAGGCCGCTGTCGTCACCGGTGAGACGCCCACCACCCTGATCGACCGGCTCGTCGACGTGGTCGACATCCTGATCGCCGACCACAGCATCGCCGAGAAGTTCGAGGGCATCCGCCCCGGCCTGCGCTCCGGCGTCCTGATCAAGGTGCTGGACGAGCAGAGCCTCGAGCTCGCCTGCCGGATCGCCAACGAGGCGGAGCTGACCCTCGTCGAGTTCCGACAGGACCCCAGCAAGATCCCGTTGGAGATCCTGCTGGCCGCGGCCGACAAGGCCAAGGGCTCCATCGTCACCGTCGTCGAGGACGTCGAGGACGCGGCCACCACCATCGGCGTGCTCGAACGCGGCTCGGACGCGGTGCTGCTGGCCCCCAAGCGCGTCGGCGACGCCACCGAGCTGGTGCAGGTCACCCGGGGCGAGTCCGCCTCACTGGAGATGGAGGAGCTGGAGATCGTCGAGCTCACCCACCTCGGCCTGGGCGACCGGGTCTGCGTCGACACCTGCTCCCACCTGCGGCCCAACGAGGGCATCCTGGTCGGGTCGTACTCCACCGGCCTGGTGCTCGTCAGCAGCGAGACCCACCCGCTGCCGTACATGCCCACCCGCCCGTTCCGGGTCAACGCGGCCGCGCTGTCCTCCTACACCCTGACGCCCGGCAACCGCACCCAGTACCTGTCCGAGCTGCACTGCGGGTCGGAGATCCTGGCCGTCAGCACGGACGGCAGCGTGCGCACGGTGGTCGTGGGCCGGATCAAGATGGAGTCCCGCCCGATGCTGCGGATCGAGGCCCGCACCCGCAGCGGTCAGCTCGTGGACATGGTCGGCCAGGACGACTGGCACGTCAGGGCGCTCGGCCCCGGCGGCAGCGTGCACAACTTCACCGAGCTGCGGGCCGGCGACGTCATCCTCGGCCACACCATGACCGACCAGCGGCACGTCGGCTACGCGATCCGGGAGTTCCTCCACGAGCAGTAGAGCCCGAGCCGGTCACGTGACCGCCGTGGGAACCGGCGGTCGGCGCGGCACTCGAGCAACGTCTTCCACGTCCCACGGATCTGAAGGAAGAGAGTGCGTGAGATGGCGCTCATAGTGCAGAAATACGGCGGAACCTCAGTCGCCACTCCTGAAAAGGTCATCGAAGCGGCACGGCAGATCCGGGCGGCGCGCGAGGACGGGAACCAGGTCGTCGTGGTCGTGTCCGCCATGGGCGGGGCCACCGACGAACTGCTCCGGCTGGCGTCCGCGGTGACCGCCCGCCCCGACGCACGCGAACTCGACGCCCTGCTCTGCACGGGCGAGGCCGCGTCCGCCGGACTGGTGTCGCTGGCGCTCAACCACCAGGGCGTCGTGAGCCGCTCGTTCAGCGGTCCCGAGGCGGGCATCCGCACCGACCACCGCCACGGCCGGGCCACGATCGTGGAGGTGGACCCGCGCAGGCTGCGGGAGGAACTCGCCAGGGGAACCGTCCCCGTCGTCGCGGGCTTCCAGGGCGAGTCCATCGCCACCGGGGCCCGCACCACCCTGGGCCGCGGCGGCTCCGACACCACCGGAGTCGCCCTGGCCGCCGCGCTCGGCGCGGACCACTGCGAGATCGTCACCGACGTCGCCGGCGTCTACACGGCCGACCCCCGCACGGTCGTCGGTGTCCGTCGGCACACCTCCCTGCTCTACGAGGAGATGGCCGAACTGGCCGTCAGCGGCGCCAAGGTGCTCGCCTCCGACTCGGTCGACTACGCGCGAACCCACGGCGTCGACCTGAAGGTGCGCTCCAACAGCTCCGCGGTCGGCCCGCGGACCTGGGTGGGCGACGGCCGGCGCGCGGCCGGGGCGGCGGCCGGCGAGTCCTGGACACCCGTCGGCCTCGGCCGCCCCATCGCCGGGGTCGCGGGGCGCTCCGGCCTGGTGCGGTGCGTACTGCGCCGGATCACCACGGACCACGTCCTGCGCCTGCTCGGCGAACTGGCCGAGCGCGAGACCGAGGTCGAACTGCGCCGCTACGGCAACCTCGGTACCGAGGACGCCGGCGACATCGCGCTCACGCTGCCCGAGGACAGCGTGGAGGAGATACGGGAGCTCCTGGCCGACACCGACCGCGGCATCCGTCTCGACGAGGCGCACTGGACGTCCAACCTGGCTCGGCTCTCCGTCGTCGGCCTGGGCATCGGCCGGCGGCCGTACGCGCCGCTGCGGCTGCTCGAAGCCCTGCGCTCGGCCGGTGCCGCGCGCACCGACCTGCACGTCACCTCCAACCGGCTCAGCGTGCTGACCGGCCGCGGCGACCTGGCCGCGGCGACCCAGATCGTCCATGACACCTTCCTGTCCGAGCTGGTGACACCCCTGGTCCAGCAGGCGGGCCCGGACCGCGCCGGCACGGCCTGGCCACTGGCCGCCGGGAGGGGACAGCACCACGTCGCGCTGCCCGCCCTGGCCGCCGCCGAGTGACCCCGGCCCCCACACCGCGAGGGAGAACACCGATGTCCGCCATCCGACTCGACCCCGGCCGTCCGGGCGGGCCGACAGCGCGCGGCCCCGCCGGCCGGCCGCACCGGGAGAGTCCCCGATGACCACCACCCCGGCCTTCGACCCCGTATTCGACCCCACCCGCGACGACCAGCTGGCCGACCCCTACCCCGGCTACGCGCGGATGCGCGCGCAGTGCCCGGTCTTCCACGACCAGGACCGGGACATCTGGGTCCTCACCCGCCACGAGGACGTGGTGCGGGTCGTCCACGACCCCGAGACGTTCTCCTCCGAGAGCGCGGTGCGGATCACCTCGGGACCCGAGTCCGACGAGGTGAAGCAGGTCCTGTCCGAAGGCTGGTCGCTGACGCCCAACCTGACCGAGAGCGACGGCGAGGAGCACACCCGGCTGCGCGTGGCGGTGAACCGCGTCTTCACGCCGCGGCGCGTGGCGGCGCTGGAGCCCTTCGTCCGCGGCACCGCCGAGGACCTGATCGCCCGGTTCGCCGCGGACGGCAGGGCCGACATCATCGAGGGCTACGCCTGGCCCCTGCCGCTGATGGTCATGGCACGGATCCTCGGCGTACCGCCCCGGGACGTGCCGCTGCTGCGGCAGTGGAGCTCCAACTGGCTGAAGCTGTCCGTCGGCATCGGCGAGCCGGCCGAGCGCGTCGACTGGGCCAGGGACGTCGTCACCATGCAGCACCACGTGATGGCGCTGCTGGACGGTACGGACATGGCCGACGAGGACTCGCTCGTCTCCTCCCTGGCGCGGTACGGCGCCGAGCACGGTCTCGACGACGTGGAACTGATGCGCATCGTGATGAACCTGATCATCGCGGGGCACGTCACGGTCACCCGCGCCATCGGCAACGGCCTCGTCACCCTCCTGGAGCACCCCCGCCAGCTCGCGGCCCTGCGCGCCGGCGAGGCATCCGTCGAGGCGATGGTCGAGGAGATCCTGCGCTACGAGTCCCCCGTCCAGGGCCTGTTCCGCACCGTGACACGGGAGACGGAACTCGGCGGCAGACGGCTCGTGCCCGGCGACCGTGTGATGGTCCACTGGGGCTCCGCCAACCGGGACGGATGCGTGTTCGAGGACCCGGACGAGTTCGCCCTGCGCAGCAGGCCCGGCCGGCACCAGATGGCCTTCGGCCGCGGCGTCCACGCCTGCCTCGGCGCCTCCCTGGCACGGCTCCAGCTGCGCGTCGCCATCCCGCTGCTCTTCGACCGGCTCCCCGGGCTGCGTCTCGGCCCCACCGGCTCGCGCACCCGCGAACGGCTGGTCATCGCACGCGGCTTCGAAGAACTGCGCCTCCACTGGGACGTCCCACACCTGCGGGAGGCAGCACCATGACCGCACCAGCCTCCGACCCGCGACCCGTCGCCGGCCGACCCCGGTCCGGACCGGCGGCCGCCATGACCCACGACGTGATCGTGATCGGCGGCGGATCCGCCGGCTGCGTCCTCGCCAACCGGCTGAGCGCCGACCCGCGGCGCTCGGTCCTGCTCCTGGAGGCGGGCCCCGACTTCGCCACCACCGCCGGCACACCGGCGGACATCAAGGACGCGACCTACGCCCCGTACACCTACGACTGGGGCTACCGCTCCGTCCCGGACGCCTTCGGCAACGAGGTGCCCGTACCGCGGGGCCGCGTCATCGGCGGTTCCTCCGCGGTCAACGTCTGCGTCGCCATGCGGGCCCGGCCCTCGGACCACGACGCGTGGGCCGCCGCGGCCGGCCCCGCATGGGGCTACGCACAGATGCTCCCCCTCTACCAGGAGATGGAGCACTACCCGTACGGCGAGGAGAAGTACCACGGCCTGGGCGGCCCCTACCGCATGACACTGGGCGCCCCGGCCGACCTCGGCCGGCACGCCGTCGCCGCGCAGCAGGCCGGCGCGCGCCTCGGACACCCCGAGGTCGCCGACTTCAACGCGCCCGGCGCGCCGGGCTTCGCCCGCACCCCGCTCAGCGCGGCCGACGGCATACGGCTGAGCACCGCCATCGGCTACCTCAACCCCGTCCGCGACCGGCCCAACCTGCGGGTGCGCGGCGAGACACTGGTCGACCGGGTGCTGTTCCGAGGCACCCGGGCCCGGGGAGTACGGCTGGCCACCGGGGAGGAGATCCCTGCCCGGCACGTCGTGCTCAGCGCCGGCGCCTACAACTCGCCCGCCATCGCCCTGCGTTCGGGTATCGGTGACCGCGGTGACCTGACGGCGCTCGGCATCGGCGTGGTGGCCGACCTGCCCGGGGTGGGGCGCAACCTCACCGAGCACCCCGCCTACTGGAACGTCCACGCGGCCAAGCCGCCCGAGGCCGAGGCCCGGTCGGTGTTCGGCAGCGTCCTCAGCGTCGCCACCGGACCGGACGAGCCCGACTTCGACGTGCAGATCCTGCCGTCGGCGGCGGTGCCGGCCGGCAGCCTGCCCGAGCAGTTCGTGCCCCGCGCCGAACACCATCCCACCGGCTGGGACATGGTCTTCTTCGTCTCCTGCGTCCAGCCCCGCTCCCGCGGCAGCGTACGGCTGTCCTCACCCGACCCCGAGGCCGCTCCGGTGATCGACCTCGGCCTGTACACCGCCGCCGACGACGCCGAACGGGTCGCCGACGGAGTGCGCCTGGCCCGCCGGCTGGCCCGTACCCGCCCGCTGGCCGACCTGCTGGCCGACGAGCGGGTACCGGGCCCGGACATCAGTGACCGGGAACTGGCCGACACCGTCCGCCGCGCGCCGGCCCACTACAACCACGGCAGCGCCACGATGCGCATGGGCCGGCCCGGCGACCCGACCGCCGTGGTCGACGCCGACGGCACCGTGCGCGGCGTCGAGGGACTGACCGTCGCGGACGCCTCGGTGTTCCCGGCGATGCCCCGGGTGGCCACGAACGTCCCGGCCATCGTGGTCGCCGAGCGGATCGCCTCGGTGCTGCGCGAACGACTCGCCCCGCGCGACTGAGCCCTGCCCCAGCCCATGCCGGCGTGCCCGGCGCACGAACAGGAGGATTCCGTGTCCACGACCGTC
The DNA here is from genome assembly GCF_014645815.1 of Streptomyces fuscichromogenes. Classification (GTDB taxonomy): domain Bacteria; phylum Actinomycetota; class Actinomycetes; order Streptomycetales; family Streptomycetaceae; genus Streptomyces; species Streptomyces fuscichromogenes. The sequence goes on from NZ_BMML01000032.1 coordinate 95,918, forward strand.
GAAACCGTACAAGTCCTGCGTACCCGCTGGTCGTCCGAGAACGAGGCCGACCGCTTCACCGTGGACGACCCGGCGACCGGACGGCCCCTGGCGGTCATCCAGGGCGCCGACGCCGAGGGGGTCGACCAGGCGGTGCGGACCGCCCACGAAGCCCACTACGCGTGGAAGGCCCGCACCCCGCGCGAGCGTGGCCGCTGGCTGTGGAAGGCCGCCCAGGTGATCCGTGAGCACGCCGACGAGATCGCGGCCCTGGAGTCCAGCGACAACGGCAAGCCCTACTCCCAGGCACGCCAGTTCGACCTGGAGGGCGCGGTCACCATCTTCGAGATGTTCGCCGGTCTGTGCGAGGCGATGCCCGGCCAGGTCCGTGACGCGGGCAGCATGCTCGACGTCACGGTGTCCGAGCCGTTCGGCGTGGTGGGCGCGATCGTGCCGTTCAACTGGCCCCCGCTGCACACCGCGGGCAAGCTCGCCCCCGCCCTGGCGGCAGGCAACGCCGTGGTCATGAAGCCGCCGGAGCAGGCGCCGCTGTCGGTGCTGCGCATCGCCGAACTGGTCCAGTCGGTGCTGCCGGACGACGTCGTGCACATCGTGCCCGGCGGCGGCTCCACCGGCGCCCACCTGGCCGGTCACAAGCTGGTCGGCAAGATCTCCTTCACCGGCGCGCCCGCCACGGGCCAGGCCGTGATCAAGACGGCCGCCGACAACCTGACGCCGACGCTGATGGAACTCGGCGGCAAGAACGCCCTGATGATCTTCGATGACGCCGACCTGGAGTCGGCAGTGCCGTGGGCGGTCGAGGGCGGCTACTTCAACCAGGGCGAGGCGTGCACCGCCGCCTCGCGGGTCCTGGTCCACGCCGACCTGCACGACGAGGTGGCCCGCCGCCTCGCCGCCGCCGTCGGACGGCTGAAGGTCGGCGCCGGCCGTGACGCGGGCACCCACGTCGGCCCGCTGGTCAGCCCCGCGCAGCGGCAGCGGGTGCTGGACTACCTGGAGATCGGCGTCGGCGAGGGCGCCACGATCGCCGCGCAGGCGCCCCTGCCCACCGACCCGGACCTGGCGGACGGCTACTACGTGCCGCCGACCCTGTTCACCGGCGTCACCCCCGAGATGCGGATCGCGCGGGAGGAGATCTTCGGACCGGTCGTGTGCCTGATCCCCTTCCGGAACGAGGCCGAGGCCGTCCGTATCGCCAACGGCACCGAGTTCGGCCTGGTCGCAGGCGTGTTCACCCGCGACTCCGAGCGTGCCCTGCGGGTCAGCCGCGAGCTGCGGGCCGGCATCGTGTTCGTCAACCACTACAACCGCTCGTTCACCGGCACCCCGTTCGGCGGTGTGGGTGCCAGCGGGTACGGGCGTGAGCACGCCCTGGAGACGCTGCGGGAGTACAGCTTCAGCCGCAGCCTGCGCCTGCCCTCCGGCCGCGAGGCGATCCCCCGCTGGGCGCCGTCCCTCGACGTCGTCGGCGAAGCCTGACCGGTGTCCGCACCCGTGCAAGGTGGTCGCAGGTGAGTACGACGATGCGCGCGGCGGTCTGCGTCGAGGCGGGCGGTCCCGAGGTCCTGCGGATCCGCGAACTCCCGGTCCCCGAGGTCCGCGACGGCTGGAGCCTGGTCCGCGTGGAAGGCGCGGGCCTGAACCGCTCCGAGCTGAGAACCCGCCAGGGACACTCCCCGGGTGTCTCCTTCCCCCGCGTGCTCGGCATCGAGTGCGTGGGGACCGTGGCCGACTCCACCGACCCCCGGCTGCCGGCCAGGACCACCGTCGCGGCGGTGATGGGGGAGATGGGCCGCAAGTTCGACGGCGGCTACGCGCAGTACGCGCTGCTGCCCGACGACCTGCTGATGCCGGTGACCACCACCCTGCCGTGGGAGGTGCTGGCCGCGCTGCCCGAGACCTACCTGACCGCGCACGGTGCCCTGGACACCCTGGGCTTCGCACCGGACGGCGGCGGCCGGCTGCTGATCCGCGGCGGCACCTCCTCGGTGGGGCTGGCGGCGGTGCGGATCGCCGCCGCCCAGGGGGTCGAGACCGCGGCCACCACCCGGAGCGAGGAGAAGGCCGGGGCCCTGAAGGCGGCCGGCGCCGACCACGTCCTTCTGGACGACGCCGGGCCGCTGACGGACACCGTGCGCGCGCTGTGGCCCGAGGGCCCGGACCACGTCCTGGACCTCGTCGGAACCCGCACCGTGCCGGACTCGCTGCGGCTGGTGCGCCGGGGCGGGACGGTCTGCGTGGCGGGCTCGCTCAGCGGCTGGCTGCTCCCCGACTTCGAACCGATCGCGACGATCCCGACCGGAACCAGGCTCACCGCCTTCCACAGCGACACCCTCAGGGGCAGCGCCGGCCAGGGGCTGTTGCAGCGGATCGTCGACGAGGTGGAGGCGGGCGTCTACCGGCCCGACCTCGACCGCGTCCTCGCGCTGGACGACATCGTGGCCGCCCACCGCCGCATGGAGGCCGACGAGGCCACCGGCAAGACGGTCGTACTGCCCTGGGCCGCCGCCGGCACATGAACCGACACATGAACCGACACATGAACCGACATGAGCCTGCACATGAACCGACGGACGAGCTCACGGATGACGCACCACCACGTGACGAGCATCCATCCACTTCCTATGCGGACCAGGAGCGCTGCCATGATGACCGAGTTCGTCGAGACCGCCGTCGTCGGAGGGGGCCAGCAAGGGTGCTCGGTCGCGGGTTCGCTCGCCCGGCTCGGCTACCACGCGGTGGTCTTCGAGCGGGGAGAGATCGGCCAGGCCTGGGCGAAGGAGCGCTGGGAGAGCCTGCGCGTCAACACGCCCAACCGGACCGTCACGTTCCCCGGCATGCCCTACGACGGCGACGACCCCGAGGGGTACATGCCCGCCCGTGAGGTCGCCTCCCGGCTGCGGCGCTACGTGGCCGAGGCGGGCATCGACGTGCGCGAGCACACCCCCGTGCGGTCGGTCGAGGCACCCGTCGACGCCCCCGCCCACCCCGACGCGCGCTTTCGGCTGCACCTGGAGAACGGCCGGACCGTCGAGGCCCGCAACGTCGTCGCCGCCCTCGGTGGCTACTCCGCGCCGCGCCTGCCCGAACTGACCGCCCGGATCGACCCCTCCGTCACCCAGCTGCACACCCGCTACTACCGCGACCCCGGGTCCCTGCCGCCCGGCGCGGTGCTCGTCGTCGGCTCGGGGAACAGCGGCCAGCAGATCGCCGAGGACCTGCGCGACGCCGGCCGGCAGGTGTACCTCGCGGTCGGCCGGCACAAGACCTCGCCACGCCGCTACCGCGGTGCCCAGGTCCTGGACTGGCTGCAACTGCTGCCGCTGGAGGGCAACCTGGAGTCCGCGTCCGGCGGGCGCGGCGACTCACCCGTACTGCCCGGCGTGTCCGTGCTCAGCGGCAAGGCGGGCGGCCGCGACCTCAGCCTCGGCGTGCTGGCCCGCAAGGGCGTCACCCTCGTCGGCACGGTCCGCGGCGCGCAGGGCACCACCCTGCTGCTGGAGGACAACGTCCGCGCGATCGCACGGGACGCCGCGCGCGCCGAGAGCGAACTCCTGCGGGCCATCGACACCGCGATAGCGCAGCACGGCCTGGTCGTGCCCGAGCGCACCCCCGTACCGCCCTTCGACCCCTCGCTGTTCGAGGACCACGGGGACGAACTGGACCTGGCCGCCCGGAACATCACGACGATCGTCTGGGCCACGGGGTTCGTGCCCGACTACCGCATCCTGCCCCGCGCCGCCCTGGACGCCGGCGGCATGCCGGTGCACCGTGCGGGGACCGGCTCCCTGCCGGGGCTGTACTACGCGGGCCTGCCCGAGGGCGGCTCGGTGATGCCCCTGCTCATCGCCTCCACCCGGGTCCAGGCCGAGCGGGTCGCCCGTGGGATCCACCTGGACAACACCCTGCGCCACCGCTCGCCGGCGGCGCTCGGCCGACTCTGGGGCTGACCACCACCGGCCC
>NZ_BMML01000033.1:0-87812 GCF_014645815.1 Streptomyces fuscichromogenes
AGGCGGCCGCGGCCCCGGCCGCATCCCCCGCCTCCCCCCGCCAGAAGGCGAGGTTGTTCCGGGTGCTCAGGGTGTGGGGGTGGTCCTCACCCAGCACCCGCACCATGTGGGGCAGCAGCTCGGCGTAGGCGGCCGCGGCCCCGGCCGCATCCCCCACCTCTCCCCGCCAGCGGGCGAGGTGGTGCCGGGCAGTCAGGGTGTCGGGGTGGTCCTCACCCAGGTGGGAGGTGGTGGTGTGGGTGAGGTGCTGGTAGTGGTCGCGGGCGGCAGCGGCCTGGCCAGCTTCGCCGAGGCTGGTGCCGGTGTGGAACAGCACCGGATGCGCGGCCAGCCGGTGCAGGGCGTCTCCGGCGGTTTGGGTGAGGGCAGTGGTGTTGGTGCGCAGGGTCCGGGCGAGGTCGGTGTCCCGCTCGATGGCGGGCCAGGCGGTGATGAGGGCGTCGGCGGCGGTGCGGGCGGTGGTGTCGTGCTGGTGGAGGGTGAGGGTGTCGCGGGTGGCGCGTTGGACGAGCTGGTGGACGCGGACGCTTCCGTCGTGGCCGCCAGGGGTGGTGGGGGTGTGGTCGATGAGGCTCAGGCGGTGCAGGGCGCGCAGGGCGAGTACGGCGTCCTGGGGGGAGACCGGGGCCGGTTCACCGGCTGGGGCCGGGCCGGTGCTGGTGCGGTGCTGTGCGAGATAGCCCAGGGCCGGGTTGCCGGTCAGTACGTCCTGGGGGATGCCGTTGGCGTCGAGGAAGGCGGCCAGCTGGAGCACGGGGCGGGCCAGACCGGTGGGGCGCAGGGTGTCGGCGCGGTCGATGGACAGCGACCAGGCGGCGGCGACGGTGGCGGTCTGGTCGCCGGGCAGCACGTCGGGGGCGGCATCGGCCAGGGTCCTGGTGCGGTCGGCCAGCAGCTCCCGGTAGGCGGCCACGCTCTGGCCGGAGTCGACGAGGTAGGCGGCGGCCTGGGACAGCGCCAGCGGCAGATGGCCCAGGTCCGTGGCGAGGGCGGTCAGCTCGTCGGCTGATTCGTCGTGATCGTGGGCGCCGAGTGTGGCGGTGAGGTAGGCGAGGGACTCGGCCTCGGTGAATACTCCGACGTTGATCAGCTGCCGGCCGCCGTCGGTCAGGGCGGCGTCCCGGCGGCGGGTGGTGACCAGGGTCCGGCCGTGCGGGCTGGCCGGCGGCCACCACCCGCGCAGATCCTGCGGGTCGGCGACGTCGTCCAGCACCACCAGCCACCGGCACGGCTCCGCCCCGGCCTTGAACTCCAGCCAGGCGTGGAACGCCCGTGCTCCGGCCTGCTGGTCGCCCGGGTCCGCGCCCAGCACCTCCATGGCGGCCTGCGCGAACCCCGACACGACAGCCGCGGCATTACCAGCGCTGATCCACACCAGCACATCCACCGCACCCGTCTCCTGGGCGTGGCGGGCGTAGTCCGCGGCCAGCTGGGTCTTGCCCACCCCCGACATCCCGGCCAGCACCTGCCCCACCACGGCCGTCCCGCCGCCGGCCAGAGCCTGCCGCAGCCGGGCCACTTCGGCCCGGTCCTGGAAACACCCTGCCCTACCCGGGACCACCCCCACCTGACACGGCCACACCGCCCGCACCTGGGGACCCACATAGACGTGCTGGACACCCTTGCCCAGGACCGGGCCATGGAAGACGCTGTCGCGGAAATCGACATGGTCCCCGGCCACTGCGTCCCCGGACTGCCGGGTGCCCTCGGTCACTCCGGGGCCTTGCCGTAGGTGATGTGCTGGACACCCTTGCCCTGCACCGGGCCATGAAAGGTGCCCTGACGGAAATCGACATGGTCACCCCCCGCACCGGCACCGTGCAGGGACTCCAGGTGCTCCACGAGCTGGCCCAGAGCCTCGGCGAAGACGGTGTCGCGCTCGGCGGCGTCCTCCAGGGAGTCCGTCAGCCGCCGCCGGGTACGCTCCGAAAGCTCCTGCCGGCCCTCCCCGGCCTCCTCCCCCGCCCGTTCCAGTGCAGGATCCGCACCGAGCCTGGCACTGATCAGATCGTGCAGCTGGCCCATCGCCGCATCCAGACCCCGGTCAACCTCCGCATTCGCAGGCCCCGCCACCCGCTTCGCCTTGCGGACCAACCACGCGAACGCATACCCGACCGCAATCTCCACACCCGTCACCACGCCCCCCTTGACCTGACGGACCTACAGCACACCGACCGTACCCACCGCCCCGCCCCCACACCACCCCGATTGGGGCTCATGACACAGCCGTTACCAACACCCCAACTACTCACACCCGGTGCAGCTGGGCGAGCATCGTGATCGAGGTGCGGACGACCCCGACGGCCAGTGGCGGGGTGATCACGGCGGGGGCGAGATCCCCGTGGGCGTACTTGTTCCGGATCGGCCGGCCGCAACTGTCGAGGAGGTCGTACTCCTCATCGGTGATCAGGTCATCGGCGAGAGCCTTCTTCAGGTAGTCGGCGAGGGTCCCCCTGCCGTAGCGGTCGGAGAGCGCCGCCTCGACGGCGATGATGGAGGTCGCGGCGCCGACCATCATGAACTCGTACCGGTAGTAGCTCATGCGGATCAGCTCACGGGCCGTGGTCAGCACCCTCTCCGCTCCCTGGGGCAGGCCGGGCGGGATGACCAGGTCGCGGACCAGGTCGTGCATATCGGCGAACTGGCCAGCCCACCAGAAGCGTGTGTCGGGTACGGGCCAGGGCAGTTCAGAGGTCTCGCTCATGGCCCCGGATTCTGGCAGCGCTGCCCCCACCGCCGGTAACAGGTTTGGGTGCGGCTCGTTTCGAGGGATGAGCTGACCTGGGGAGACGTTGATTGGCGTCTGGGTGGGCAGGTCTCCTTCCTGAGGGGAGGAGGCGGTGTCGATGGGCTCGTTGTTCGAGGCGATCGAGGCCGAGGAGGCCGAGGTCCGGGAGCGGGTGGAACAACTCGAGGCCCGACTGGCCGAGTTGACCGAGCGGCTGGTGGCCGAGCGGGAGAGACTTTCGCGGCTGGTGATCACCCGTGAGACGGTTGGTGAGCTCCTGGCGAGAATGACGGACGGCAGTGCCGTGAACGGGCCCGTGCTCGAGACGCCGCCGACGGCGGCGGTGGAGGAGGGGTCGCCGTTTGAGGGAGCCGAGCGCCGGGTCGTGGGGTTGCTGTCGGTGCCGAAGTGGCAGCCGGGCATGGAAGCGAGTGTGCTGCCGCGGGTCTACCAGGACATTCTCGAGGTCGTTGATGATGCGCCGGGGCCGGTGCGGGCCAAGCAGATCGTGCCCAGGATCGGTCTGCCGGTGGAGAACGGGAAGATCGAGGTGACGCGGTCGAAGCTGAAGCGTCTGGTGGTGCGGGGCTGGCTGGACGAGACCACTCCCGGCCTGTTCACCCCATCTCGCATCAGAAAGACTCATTCGTCCAACTCGCCCTGAAAGAGGGGCTCTTCCTTCTAGATTCGTAGGTGCCAACCAGAACGAACCTTGAGAGAAGAGCCCGGATGGAACACTACGACACCCGGGGCACGCCTGAGGCGTTCGCGCGCTCGGTCAGTGCCTTCCACCTGCTGACGGCCACCCTGTCAGGCCCGGCGGCCGGAGAATGGACCCACGGTGAGCTGGAGGAACACCTCCAGGAGGCGGGACGCGCGCTGATGCGCCAGCTGCTGCAGGACCACCTCGACCTGCGCGCGATACGCGAGGAGGAACACCTGGCCGCCCGTCCCGGACTGCGGGTGACGGGCCCGGACGGCCGGCCGCGTCCGTGGCGGGAGAAGGAGCATGAGCGGTGGCTGTCCACCGTCTTCGGCCACGTCCGGGTACGCCGCATCGCGCATCGCGGGCCCGGGGTGAGCAACGTGCATCCCTCGGACGTGCTGCTGTCGCTGCCCGCGGGCCGGCACTCGGCCGGTCTGCGCCGCCTGGCCGTCGTCGAGGCCGTGCGCGGTTCCTTCGACCAGGCCCTGGCCGCCGTCGAGCGGCAGTGCGGGCCGGTGGTGGGCAAACGCCGGCTGGAAGAACTCGTCACCGAGGCCGCAGCGGACGTCGACGGCTTCTACTGGGCGAGCATTCCGCTGCCCTGCAGCCGGGAGATGCCGCTGGTGATCCAGGCGGACGGCAAGGGTGTGGTCATGCGGCCCGAAGCGTTGCGCGAGGCCACCCGCCGCAAGGCGGCCCAGGCCGCCGCCGCGGGGCGGCGGGGCCGGCTGGCACCGGGCGAGAAGCCCAACCGGAAACGGATGGCCACCATCGCCTGCGTCTTCGACACCCGCCCCGCCTCACGCCGCCCGCACGACGTGATCGGGCCGCCCGAGGGCCGCAGCGCCAACCGCACCCGCCGCCCGCGCCCGAAGGCGGAGAACAAGTGGCTGACCGCCTCCCTGGTCAAAACCCCCGAGGAAGTCATCGCCGAGGCGTTCGACCAGGCCCAGGCACGCGACCGGCACCACCTGCGCGACTGGATCGTCCTGGTCGACGGCGCCCGTCACCAGCTCGACGTCATCCAGGCCGAAGCCGCCCACCGAGGCGTGACGATCCACGTCCTGATCGACTTCGTCCACGTCACCGAATACGTCTGGGCAGCCGCGCACGCCTTCCACAAGCCCGGCAGCCGCGAAGCCGAAGCCTTCACCGCCGACCGGCTCACCGCGATCCTCGCCGGTCACGCCGCCCGCGTCGCCGACGAACTCCTCGCCCTGGCCGACCAGGCCCACCTGACAGCCTCACCCCGCGAGGCGGTCATCACCTGCCACCGCTACCTCACCGGCCACCTCGACCAACTCCACTACGACACCGCCCTCGAAGCCGGCTGGCCCATCGCCACCGGCGCGATCGAAGGCGCTTGCCGGCACCTGATCGCCGACCGCCTCGACATCACCGGCGCCCGCTGGGGCCTCGCCGGCGCCGAAGCCGTCCTCAAACTCCGCGCCGTCACCAGCAACGGCGACCTCGACACCTACTGGACGTTCCACATCGCCCGCGAACACGAACGGCTCTACCCCAACCCTGACCAGGCCACATTCAGGCTGACCGCCTGATCCACGACCTTCACTTCAGAGGAACCGCACCCAACAGGTTTCTACTCCCGCGAGGCCGTGCAGAGGGTGGGGCGGCGCACGGTGCGGGTTGGGGGGCGCCCCGCCGTGGAGGGGGACATGGGCGGTCCGCTCATGGCGGGGACCGTGTTGGGGCGTGGGGTGCGGGCCGTCGCCGGGGTGGCCCGTGTCGTCCTGCCGCCGGAGGCAAGCACGGAACCCCGGGGGTATCCAAGGCCGAGCCGCTACGCGGTCGCCTACGGCGAGCCTTGGACACCCCCGAGAACCCGTGCTCGGGCCAAGGCCCGTCAGGACGACCCGCCCCACCCCTTCAGGAGGACCCGATGTCCACTCGCTACCGCATCATCAAGCTCCGCAGCGGCTGGGGCGTCGAGGACACCCACACCGGCACCGTCTGGACCGGCATGGTCCGCGTCGGCGCCGTCCAGCTGGCCGACCGTCTCAACTCCGTCGGGTAGGGCACCGGGCCCGGAGACACCTCCGGGCCCTCGCCCCGTCCCCCGCCGTCCGCGCCGCGGTGTCCCCTCGGTCAGGACCGGGCTGGGTCCCACGTACGAGGCAGGGTGAGTCCGGCGGGAAAGGGGGACCCGTTCGGCGGGACCAGGCCAGTGGGCGCCACACCATCCGCGCCGGTGAAGTCGACCGTCCCGCCGGGGAACCACGCCTGGCTGAAGTCAACCGTCCCGTCGGAGAACCGTGCGCCGGTGAAGGCGACCCTGTCGCCGGAGAACCGGGCGTCAGTGAAGGTGACCCTCCCGCCCGAGAACCGTGCGCTGGCGAAGGTGACCGTGCTGCCGGAGAACCGCGCGTCGGAGAAGTTGACCGTGCTGCCGGAGAACTTCGCACCGGAGAAAATGATCGTGCCGCCGGAGAACCATGCGCTGTAGAAGCTGGCCGTCCCGTCGGAGAACCGCGCGTCAGTGAAGATGACCATGCCGCCGGAGAACCGTGCGCTGGCGAAGGTGACCGTGCTGCCGGAGAACCGCGCGCCGTGGAAGTCGACCGGCCCGCTGGAGAACTCCGCGCCGGAGAAGTCGACCCTGCCGCCGGAGAACTCCGCGCTGGCGAAGGTGGCCCTGCCGCCGGAGAACCGCGCGCCATGGAAGTCGACCCTGCCGCCGGAGAACCGCGCGCCGGAGAAGACGACCCTGCCGCCGGAGAACTCCGCGCCGGAGAAGACGACCCTGCCGCCGGAGAACTCTGCACCAGTGAAGTTGACCCTGCCGCCGGAGAAGTGCGCGCCAGTAAAGTCTCCGCCGTCGAACGTGACTTCGGTGAGGTCGAAGTCGTGACCCTGCCAGGAGTGCGGGTCCTCGGGGGCGAGACGGAGGTGGTCGCGGATGAGGCGGATGACGGTGTGCCGCACTTCCCGCAGGGACAAGTAGGCGTGCCGGGCTTCCGCATCGTCCGCCGGCAGATCGGGTTCGGCGGTGTAGGGCAGGCGGAGGTAGGCGCACAGCACGTCGATGCACGTCTGGCGCAGGGCCCGGGTGGGGGCGTCGTCGGCGAGGCCGGCCAGGGCGTGCACCCCGCCGAGGCGCACGGCGGGGGACGCGTCGCCGAGCTGGGCGACGGCGGTGGTGAAGCGTTCGGTGTGCAGGCGGGTGGCCTCGCGCAGGGCGCCGTCCTCGTCGACGCGCTGGCGCCGGTAGGCCACCACCAGGGCGACCAGGGCGCCGGCCCCGGCGACCACCCCGAAGGACAGCTTGACCAGGTCGAAGAGCGTGCTGGAGTCGAGGCGGTGTTCGGGCTTGAGTCCCCGGGCGCCGAGCAGGTCCCATCCGGTGTAGAACACCGCGGCGGCCACCAGGACGGCCGTGGCGAAGGTCAGGGCAAGGACGGGGCCGACCGGCCACAGGCGCAGGCCGCGCCGTTCCGTCCGGCGCCGGGGCAGATGTGCGGTCACATCCCCTTGAGACACTCCCGCTCCCGCCGCCGGTTGCGGCCCGTTCCGTCCGGCGCACCCGTCGCGACCCCGCCAGCCCCATGGACCCCCGATAAGCTCCCCATATCCAGGTTCCATGGAAGCGGTCAAATCCGATGAACGGGGCGGTTCATGTCAGACAGTCAGAAGACGGTCGAACCGGTCGTCATCCCGGCCGCGCCAGCTCGGCCGGCGGAGTACGACACCGCGACCCGGGCCGTGCTCGACCACATCGACCGCCAGGCCGTGCGCACCGTCGCGGACGGCCGCCCGTCGAGCACCCGCAGAAGCTACGCCCAGGACTGGGCGAGCTGGACGAAGTTCTGCGCCGACTCCGGGGTTCCCGTGCTCGCCGTCACCCCGGGCACCCTGGTGATGTTCGTCGAGTGGCTGTGGACCCAGCCCGGCGGGAAGAAGGGGACGTGCACCGCGCCGTCGACCATCGACCGGCGGATCTCCGGCACCGTGGTGTCCGCCCGCGCCGAGCACGGCGTGCGGCCGGAGGACGGCGTCGCCCGGCTCGCCCGCAACCGCCTCAAGCAGCTGGTGAAGGAGATGGAGGCCACCGGAGAGACCCGCGGCCGGGGCCAGGCCCCGCCGCTGCTCGTCGACCACCTGGTGCGGATCAGCGCCGCCTGCCCGGACAACCTCACCGGCATCCGCGACCGCGCCATGGTGCTCATGCACTTCGCCGTCGCCGGCCGCGAGCACGAACTCGCCTTCAACCGCGTCCGCGACTACGCCGAGACCCCCGACGGCATCCAGGCCGACCTGCGCGTGTCCAAGGTCCGCCCCCGCGTCGTACCCGTCCCCTACGGCTCCCGGCCCTCGATCTGCCCCGTCCGCGCCTGGCAGGCATGGAAGGAAGCCGCCGGCCTCACCGACCCCGACGGCTACGCATGGCGCCGCCTGCACAACCGCTGGCACACCGTCCTGGAGGGCGGACTGCAGCCCGAGGCGATCGGCGACGTCGTCACCCGCGCCGGCGAACGCGCCGGGATCGACATCCGCTTCACCGGCCACAGCCCCCGCCGCGGCCTCGCCACGTCCTCCCGGCTCAAGGGCCACGACCAGATCGTCATCGCCAAACAGGGCGGATGGGCCCCGCACTCCAAGGTGCTCGCCGGCTACCTCGAAGTCGTCGACCAGTGGGAGGACAACGCCCTGCTCGGCGTGCTGTAAACGTGGAAGTCGGGATGTTGTGGCCACTGCTGGGCGGCGGTCGGGCGCCAATCGAAGGAACCCAAGCGGGCGCGCACCTCGTAGCGGCATCAAGGGTGGCGCGTCCGGTACGCCTTCTGGCGGCAGGCGTTGGAGCAGTACCGGCGCGGGCGCCCCGTTCGTGACGGCCCGCGAGCGGACCACGGGACGTCCATGGGGCGCCAGCACTGCTGACAAAGCGGCTCAAACATCTCCTCTACTCGCCATTCCCGGATGAGCGAGCGCAAATCACTATCAATCAGAATTATGGGATCAAAAGCATCAATCTCGTATGCGTAGTCCGCTAGCTCCAGGGCCCGCGAAGGATGACGCAACGTCGAGACAGTCTTGCTGAAGGACAGTCGCACTTGCTTCGGATCGATCTGGAGCTTCTCGGCCACCAACTCGTCCGAGGCGTTGTAGAGCACGACGGCCAGGAAGATGATCGCCCGATCCTTGCCGAGGCCGCGGAGCACCTCCGCCAGCACGGTAGTGCGTTCGACGCGAGGCCGGTCGACATATCTGCTGCCTGACACACGCTCTTTCATCGTTCCTCCCTCCGTACGACAGCGGGCTCCGAGGGCTCGGCACGCATGAGGACTACGGTCGACCCGGCCACGGGTTCCGTCTCCCCGGCTGACTGCTGCGGTAGTGCCGGCGGTGGCGTGGGCCGCCCCCACGGCAGGAGCCCGCACAGCGCGGAAATTACATGGGCCAGCCCCAATAGAACGACCGGGAGGTCGGCCCGGTTGACCCGGCGCAAAGCGACCCATGCCACGATCCCGATCAGCAGCAGGATGGACACCAGCACAGCGGCGGCGGCGAGGGCCAGCGAGACCGGCACGCCGAAGACAGTGCCGGGAGAGAGAGCGGACAGCAAGGCGGAAGCCTCCGGAAACAAGAAAGGCCCCCGGGGGCGTGACGCCGGGGGCCTAGCGGAAACGAGAAAGGCTCCCGCTTCTCGACGAGAAGGAGGGCCTCAAACAGAAGCGGGACGCACGAATGGCGTCCCGGAGGGAGGATCTCACATCCCTAATTGCCCGTCAATCCCCTTGTTTGGGCAGGTTACTTGGGTTGTGGAGCAGGGAGAAGAGTTTCGTAACGGTCTCACTCATCTGCCCTGCGCACGCTAGACACCTCTGTTGGGCACTGGGTTGAGGTTGTTGCAGCCGGTGTCCCCGCGTGCCCACAAACCGATCGGTTGTTGCACGCCGAGGTGCTCTTCGTGGAGTGGTGCTGGCTCCAGCCCGGCCGCCGCAGCCCGGCCGCCCGTGGGACGGCAAGCTCACCGTGCCCTCGACCATCGACCGCCGGATCTCCGGCGTCGTCGTCACCGCCCGCCGCCAGCTCAAGATGCAGCTGCAGAAGGACATCGCCGAGGAGGCCCGCGCCCTGCTCAAGGTGAAGGTGAAGGTGATGGAGAAGGACGTGGAGGACCGCGGGCGCGGGCCCGCGCCCGCCCTGCTCGTGCGCCACATGGAGAAGGCCGCCGCCACCCTGCCGCGCAACCGGTTCGGCGTGCGCGACCTGGCGCTGATGACGCTGCACTTCGCCATCGCCGGCCGCGAGCACGAACTGGCCCACCTCCGGGTGCGCGACATCACCGAGGACCCCGAGGGCCGCGGGCTCATCGTGGACGTCCCCGTCTCCAAGGTCGCCCCGCGCAAGGTCGAGGTCCCGTTCGGCTCCCGCGCCCACCTCTGCCCGGTGAGGGCCTGGCGCCGCTGGAAGGACGAGCTGGGCCAGGACGCCGACCCCGACTCGTACGCGTTCCGCGCCGTGCACAACCGATGGAAGACCGTGCTGGACAGCGGGCTCGACCCCGAGTCGGTCGGCGACGTCCTCACCCGGATCGGCGCCCGCGCCCAGCTCGACATCCGGCCCACCGGGCACAGCCCCGCCGCGGACTGGTCACCGAGTCCTCCCGCGCCGGCAACCCCGACGCCGTGGCCGAGAAGCAGGGCGGATGGGCCAAGGGCTCCAAGGTCATGCGCCGCTACCGCGAGGAAGACGACGGCTTCAAGGAGAACGCCCTGCACGGCGTGCTGTAGGAGCCGCCGGAGCTGTCCACCGTGGGGACCGCCCGGACCCCTTCAGGCGGCCAAGCAGTACACGCGCTGTGACGTGCGTCACGGGAGCCTCCGAAAAAGCAAAAAAGCCTTTCCCGCGTAATTGGGGGGTCCATTCCCCTGCGGAGCCCCTGACCTGCATGTCTCCACGCGGCGTATACAGGCTTCGGCCCCTGCCGAATAGGGGGCCCGATAGCGATGTCCGTACGGATCCCCGAACGCCCCACTTCGCTGGTGATAGCGTTCTCAAAGCCCCTGATGGACGGCCGTCTTTGCGGCCCGAGTTCCAGAAGGGAGGTTATGACGTATGCCCCGACCTGATCCCCGCAAGGACAGGCCGGCGCGGACTGACCGCCGCCGTCGCATGCGGGCCCTGGCCCACAAGCTGCGGCCCGTGGCCACCGTCCTGCAGATCGTCTACTACGCCGTACGGCTAGTGCACGAACTGTAGGGGTGACCTGCGGAGAAGCGGAAGGGCCCACCCCGCAGGAACGGGGTGAGCCCTCGGTCCACGTCAGCCTCGTGTGGGTCCCGTGCAGGTTGAGCGCCGTGCGGGGCCCACACTTATATGTGGACGACTAACCGCTACGGTAGCACAGCAATAAGTCTAATTTGGCAAATAGCTCTGTGGAATCAAGTCTCACAACTTTGTCATCTTTGACAGCTGTGGAAGTTATGGGAAAGTCTCCAAAAGTCGTTCGTGGACACTTTGGAAAGACTTCCACAGCAACTTTGGATTAGTCGAAAAGTCCGCCACCAAAGTCGGCAGCGAAGCGCGTTACCAGGATCTGCGCAGGTCAGACCCTGCGCAGGCAGGCTTGCGGGACCTGGCCGCCGGGCACGATCCGGTACGTGTTCCCCTCCCCGCCGCACGCCCGGTACGCGGGCCCGCCCTCCGTCCGCGCCACGGCCACCGTGCAGGACCGGACCACCTGACCCCTCCGGAGGTAGTGGTCGACGGGCGAGAGGGAGGTGGCGATGGGTCCCTCGTTCCAGGCCGGCCGCCGTACCGGCACCCGCTCGACCGCCCGCCACAGGGACGTGCACTCCCGGGCCGCACCCGCCGCGCGCTCCCCAGCGGCTGCAGCCGCCGCCGCGGACGGCACCAGCGCCCCCGCGAACAAGACCGCCACCGCGGCCGCCGTTGTCGATCGTCGTCGTGTCACACCCTGCTGAACCGGACCCCAGCGGACGAGTCATGCGTAATCAGCGGGAATCCCCCGAAGGGGACTGGGAACAGCCCTCCCGGACCATGATCCATCGTGACGGCTAGGCGCCCCGATGTGACGCCTACCGCGACGACCGTTCGGACCGGATCGCCCGGATCTTGACCGCTCGTTCCTCGGGGAACACCTGGGAGATCCAGTCCTTGCCCAGCTTCTTGGCCAACACCGAGGCGATCAGGCTCCGCAACGCCTGCTCACACGTCGCCAGCGCCTCCGCCGGCTGCATCTCTGGCATCGGTTCCTCCACCCCGTGGGACCGCAGGACCATCATCATCCCGAAGGTGCACACTTCACGTCACCGGGTTGTCCCCCCGCTCGGTTCCCAATCGGTCGCCGACCCTGGAGCGCCGACGGTCTGTCAAATTTGGTGCCTGAAGGCCCATTTGGTGCCGTATGATCGCGCCAGCATTCGGCTTGTGCCGGCTCTCCATCACCCCTCATGGCCTGTACGGGCAGAGGAAGCGCAATGGCCACCCAGCTCAGCTCCCCGATTCTCTTCGTCGAGCAGGCTCGGTAGGTCGCGCACCACGCGGTCGGGAGTCGGCCGCGTGTGACAGTCGCTCAGATCGTCTTC
Source organism: Streptomyces fuscichromogenes (assembly GCF_014645815.1). Classification (GTDB taxonomy): domain Bacteria; phylum Actinomycetota; class Actinomycetes; order Streptomycetales; family Streptomycetaceae; genus Streptomyces; species Streptomyces fuscichromogenes. The sequence continues at coordinate 12,005 of NZ_BMML01000033.1, forward strand.
GGCGTGCGGTGACTGATACAGCGACTCCGGAGTTCCTCCACCGGGGTCCGGGCCCTTGCTCTGCCCGGACCGACCGGCCCGGGCCGACTAGCCCACTCCTGGAAGTCTGACCATGACGACCATCAACCAGGCGATCGTCTCCGAGGCGGAGCCTTCCGCCCGGGCCAACCCGTTCCCGGGCGCCGACACCTACAGCTGGACCCGGGCCTTCTCCGAGGCGTTGGCCCTCGACACTGGCCTGCCCCCGCTGGTGACCGACGCCATCGCGGCCTACGTGATCCGCCCGAAGCGCTACCTCACCAAGGCGCGGACCGAGACGGTTCACCGCCTTCGCTCCGGAGTGATCGTGAAGGACGAGCAGACGGGCCTGCACGTCCTGTCGGTGACCACGCACGGCTTCGCCGGCACCCCGACCGAATACAACGAACGTGTGCGCAGCGCCTTCGACAGCCCGGCCCAGCCCGACGCCTCCCCTGACCGGGTGCTCCCGAGGTTGACCACCGGGTCCGGCCCGAACGGCACCGCGCTGCCGTTCGTGACGACCGCCGAGCCGGTCGAGCCCACCGTCCTCAACAGCCTGTTGGGCATCATGGACGTCGCCCTCACCGAGGCCGACCGCAAGCGCGACTACGACCTCGCCGAGGACATGACGGTCTTCGGACAGACCAACCGCACCATGCACGTGCCCTTCGTGCGGACGATCACCGAGAACCACCAGGGCGCCCCCGTCATCCGCAAGGTCGTCGACCTGGTGGCCATCAAGGGCAGCAACCGTTCCCGGGCCCGTCTCAAGCTCCACGGGCTGACTGCCCGCAGCACTGCCTTCGGTGTCCGTATCGACAAGCTCGACCTGCCGGAGCCGAGGGCCGGCCAGCCCGCGCCGCCGGAATACATCGCCGACCCCGTCATCTGGGTCCCCGCCTTCGCGAACACGTTGCGGAACGCATTCGCCTCCACCGGGCACCGCCTGCACGAAACCGCCCAGGCCGCCGCTGAGGTCGCCGTCGTTCAGATGCAGATCATCGTCGGGACGGACAACCCCGCCGAGTTCCACAACACGGTGTTCGACCCGAACCGTGCGGACCACCGCCGCCCGCAGCTCGACTACCCGCTCGCGGAGAAGTCGACCTCCGACATGCGCGCGGTCCTGCGCGAGGTGAAGGCCTCAGGCCTCATCACCGAGCCCGTACGGGCCTGGCTCGCCGGCGAGGACAGCGAGCCGGACGCCCTCCCCGGATCGGTCACCGACGCCCGCGACCGCCGCGACCGGGCGCTGCTCGGCATGGCCTTCCCCAAGGAGCTGGGGAACGACCGCGCGGTGGCCCGGGTCCTCGGCGAGCCCGAGCGGCACTACGACAGCCGCGAGGAGAACGTCACCCTCCGGCTACGCATGGTCTCCGCCGCTATCGCCGAGGGCTACCGGACCCGGTGGAACCCGCGCCTGCTGGACGGCACGCTCTACTCCCACTTCATTGCCAGGCGCGGCACCCTCGCGGACCTGCCGGACTGGCGGACCGCGCTGGTCCAGGCCGAGGCCGACAAGACCGAGCTGTACGACTTCCTCGTGACGCGGGGTCTGCACTGGCTTGCCGAACACGGCATGGTCGAGGCCGACCGCGGGTCGGCCGACGGCCAGCAAGGACCGGGCCGGCGCAGCGGCGTCAGCGCCCGCAACGCCCTGCTGCTGAAGCCCGTGCAGACCATCGCCCTGATGCGCGAGATCGCCCGCGCCAACGACGCCGGCACCCCGCCCCGGCAGATCGATGAGACCGGGGCTCCGGTCGACGGCACTGTCGCCGACCGCATCTGGTTCAGCGTGACCTTCCCGAAGACCGGGCGCGCCAAGAAGAAGGTGGACGACCGCCCCAGCGCGTCGGACAGCGCCCCGCCCCAGCAGCCGAAGAGGAGCCCGGAGCAGGTCCTCCTCGATGCCCAGCTGCGCCTCGTCACGAGCCTGTCCAGTGAGTTGCCGCAGGCCTTCCTCGCCGCGCTGGCCGTGGCTCGCGAGGCCATCGCCGCCGGCGCGGCGGTCGGCAAGCCCGCGCTGGCCGATCCGCCCTCCTACAGCGTGGAGGTGATGGAGCAGGCCTTGATCCGGCTCAAGCGGGATCTGGCTTATATGCAGGCCGGCTTGACCGACATGAAGGGCGAGACCGAGGTCACCATCGACTCGGCCACTGAGCAGGTCGCCAACGCCGAGGGCGGGCGGTGAGCCGCTCCGTGCTGCCGACTGGGCCGGTACTGACCGCGCCGCTCCTGGCCGGCTTGGCGCTCGTCGGCGGCCGCTACCTGCAAGCGACGTACCTGAGGCCGCTCCCGTGGGCGGACCGCGGGCACTTCAACGACCTGGGTGTCCTCACGGGGATCTACCTGGTCACCGACATCGCCGGGCGGCTGCGCTGGCTCGGTCAGGCAAGCCGTCTCGACGGTCTGCCCGGGCGCCTCGACGGGCACGACCGAGATCCGGCCAAGAGGGCCGTCTTCGCCTGCGTGCGGGTCCTGCATCTGGACGACCTGACGCCCACCGAGGCCCTGAACGCCGTCGAGGGGCGATGCGCGGACCTGCTTGGCGTCCGGCAGAGCATGAAGCCGCGCCGCTGGCCTCCGGCGACGAACTGGCTGTCCTTGGTCGCCTAACGGGATGGTGGCCGACACCCACGTAGGTGTCGGCCACCACCCAGTGGTGACCCCGATACGGCGTCAGCCTTCGGGCAGTGAGCGGGCGCCGTCACTGATCGGCTCGGTCGGCCTGACCAAGGTGTCCATCAGCTTTTTCCCGGTGGCCGCGTCGATCACGGCGACCTCGATCGTCTGCCCGTCCAGGTCGGTGGTCTCCGTGTCGAGGATGACCGCGGCGTCCGGCTGCAGGAGCTCGCGCGCGGTGCGGGTCACCTTCCCCCGCTCCGGGCACAGGGTGATCTCGCTGGCGTACGGGGCGGTGGCCGGGTCGGCGAGCAGTTCCCGCCGGACCTCCTGCTCGGTCGGCCCGCCGTCGACGCGCTCCCAGTCCGGCTCCCAGCCGCCGGAGTACGGGGAGTTCCAGGCCCACACCGTCGTACGGTGCCGGTCGGCCAGCTGCTGTGCGAAGCCCTTCACCACGGCGGAGCGGGTGGGGGCGAGGGCCGCGTACTCGCGCAGCGGCGAGGCCGTGCCCTTGGGCAGGCCCCGCACGGATTCCCAGTCCACGCCCGGCATGTCCCGTACCGCGCGGACGTCGGCGAGCCGGTACAGCGCGACGGTGACGGTGCGGTGCCGGCCGACCTCGCGCTCGTAGGTGTCGGCCGGGGTGATCCACCCGGCGGCCTCGACGTATCGCCAGTCGGCCGGGTGCCGGATCTCCAGGACGTCGGCGGCGGCCTGCGCGGTGATGTACTGCTCGCCGTCCGCCTCGGCGGCCAGCGTCTCCAGGTCGATGATCAGGTAGCGGCGGCCCTTGGCCAGGGTGATGCGCCCTTCCGCGCCCATCCGCTTGATGTCCCGCCAGTGCCAGCCGATCCGCTCGGCCGCCGCGTCCCTGGAGACGCTCGCCGCCTCCCAGGCGAGGCGCTCGGCGACCACGCCGCGCACCAGGTCCTTGTCGAGGGCGAGCGCGGCCGCCGTCGCGTACAGCGGCCACCCCTTGTAGGAGTCGGACGCGACCAGGTGCTTGGCTGCGACGAGTTCGTCGACGTCGGCGGCGGTGACCTGTTCGCCGGTGTGGTCGGAGAGCAAGCCCGCGATCCGGCGGGCCCCCAGCGCCTCCGGCAGTGCCGGCGTCTCCTCGGCGGTCGTCTCCGTGGCCGCGGTCTGCGTGGTCGTCCCGGTTATCAACGCTCCTTCGTCGGCGTGGTAGTGGGGGTGATGGCCAGCAGCTGGCGGCGCGGGGCGGGCCAGGTCAGGCTCAGGTACTGCCAGGTGCCGCCCGCATAGCTGATGTCGACGTTCGCGTCGGTCACCTCGTACGGCGTCTGGCCGGGGACGTCGATCCGCACCGAAGCCCGGGGCCACGGGATGCCGTCGCGGCCCTCGGCCGCGATGTAGCCGCCGAACTCCTCGTACCGGTCGTACCGGTCCCCGGGGCCGGGCACGCGCAGGTCCGGGACGTACGCGGTGACCATCTGCCCGCCCTCGAAGGTCAGGGTGGCGGGCTCAGCCGGGGTGGCCTGGGGAAGCCGGCCGAGGGCCCGCAGCCACTGTTCGGCGGCCGCGAGGGGGAAGGTGGGGCTCTCGGCGGTGCCGCCGGTGGCGTCGAGACCGCCGTGGCGGCGGCGCCAGTTGACGACCGCCGCGCGGCCGACACCGGCCATGCGAGCGATCTGGGAGAGGTTCACGACGTCGTGGTTGGGCACGGTTCGCCTCCTGTTCAAAAGGGGGTGCAGTGTCAGGGCCGGGCGGCTGCTGAGGTCCTTCGCGGCCTTCGGGCGCTCGCTCCCCGGTGCCGACCGGCGCGGTCGGCACTCCCGTGGAGCGGGTGCGTGCGCGCCGGACGGACGGCACCGGGGCCGTAGCCCCTGACCTGGACAAGTTCCTGATTTCCGACCGGAACTGAGGCGGTCTCAGTCGCCGTCCGGCTCGGTGACGTTGGACTCCCGGCACAGGACGTCGACGACCAGGGCGACGGTGGCGCCGTCGGCCCCGATACGGATGCCGGCGGCCGCGGGCAGGTGCTGGCGCGGGCGGCGCTCACGGCGGGCCATCAGACGAACGTCACGCGCGCGACGACGGCCAGCAACTCGCCCGCGTCGCCCGCGGCCTCCACCGCTCGCGGGTCGGCCTCCTTGACGGGGCCGACGACCAGGACATGCTGGACCTGGTCGAGCAGCGACCACCATTCCGCCGGCAGGCTCACCATCTCCGCAGCCCGCCACAGCTCGATGTCGTCCTCGCCGTCCGGGCCGACGTGGACCAAACCCTTCAGGGACCGGTCGGCGATGTTGGCGCGCAGCCGCCAGTGCGGGTCCATGCCCGGCATCCCGTGCAGGTCCCAGTGCTCCCAGTCGGTGCGCCGCTCCAGGTCCTGGATGCCGGCTCCCTCGGTCTCCGAGTACAGGGTGAGCATCGGCATCGGCTGGCCCTCGGGCGTCGCCGTCTCCCCGATGAAGAGCCCGTAGTTCTCCGCCAGGTGGTAGGTGTCGATGCCGTTCAGGTCCGGGGCGAGGTCGGCCAGGGTGAACGTCTTGATCCCGGCCTCACGGAGGGCGTCCGTGGGGCCGGCCGGGCGCTGGCGCGGGGGCACCTGCCAGCGCAGCCCCGGAGTCGTCCCAGAGGTCGAGCGCCTCCTCCAGCAGGTCCTCGGCGTCATCCTCGTCGAGTTCGGCGACGGCCCGCAGGACGGCCTCGGCGCCGCAGGTGCGGAACTTGCCGTGCGCCTGCTCGATCCACGCCCGGGCGGCCGGACCGGCGGCCGTCTCCTGGAGCGGTGTGTGCGCCGGAGTCAGGAAGACGGCGCCGGCGAGCCCAGCGAGGGTGGCCCGGTCGTCGACGACCTGCGGGGTGAGTTCCGCCTGGCACGACGCGCATCCGGCCCAGACCGCGCTGACCACCCTGGTCGCCAGGGTGTGGTTGATCTGCCAGCCGTCGACGTACGGCAGCATCCCCTCCATCAGCCCGGTGTCGGGCTCGGCATGGGCGTGCGCAGCATCCGGCCCGTCCGTCCCGACGAACTTGATCATGTCGGCGATCTGCTCTTCGGGCACACCGCCTGCGGCCCAGTGGTCGAGCGCGTCCTCCAGGAGCTCCGAGACCTGCGCATCCGTCATCGCCTCAACCGCCGCGAGCGCCTCGATGCCGCTGTTCTGGGCCTTCGCGTCGCGGGCCAGCGGAGCCCAGTCACGCGTAGTGGCGGAGGCGAACACCCCTGCGGTGGGCGCCAGATCGAAGGCGACCCCGGCGAGTGCCGCAAGCGTCGGCCGGTCCTGCCTCGCCTTCGCCGCCAGCGACGTCTGGCACGGCCCGCACCCGGCACGGCACGCGGCGACGAGCCGGGCGGCAAGGTCGAGGTCGAGCACCCGCCCGGCGCCGTGCGGCACCAGGGACAGGACGGTCATGTCCGGGAGCGGTTCGTGCGTGTGCAGGGTGTTGGTGACCGAAGGCTGGTGTCCCGCCCCCGTGCGCTGCGCCCTCTGCTTGGCGCGCTTCTTCTTCCCGTGATTCTGGACCACAGCAGTTCTCCCATCAGGGGTGCAGCGGTTACCCATGACCCGATGCACGCGAGGGAACTGGTGACAGACGCGGGCATGCAGTGGTGCGTCGGTGACGACGTCGGTGGTGCTCTCCGCACTGATGCGCTGGGACCGGAGTCCTGGCACCTTCATCCTCAGATCGCCCCAGTCATGGGCTAGAGGCTGGCTTGGGCCCGTGCGCGGCCGTACGAAAGACGATACCGGCGCCCACTGACAGAGGCAGCGAATACCCGTCAGATCCGCTCGAACGAGGAGCCGGGCATGAGCCCCCTTCTCCCCTGCTCTTCGGGAAGAAGATGGCGGACAGGGCGTATGCCCAAGGTCGGGCGAAATCGTGGCTGGCGGGGCTGGTGCGACGCGGTCACGAGGAAGTTCGAGGAGACCGCGCCTACCGCCCGTTCCCCGCGAGATCTCCGGGCCGCCCGACGCTGCCGAAGTGGCCGAAGCGCGGGACCGTCACGGAGACCCGGTACGCACCCGCTGTCAGCGGGTCGAACCGGGACCGTCACGGAGACCCGGTACGCACCCGCTGTCAGCGGGTCGAACCGGGACCGTCACGGAGACCCGGTACGCACCCGCTGTCAGCGGGTCGAACTAACATCCAGGGCATGAGCACTCCCGCCACCGCAAACGAGGACAAACAGTTCAACCCGAAGGAGTTCCCCGGAGAACTGCTTGCCGCCCAGCTCAAGCTCGCCGAGCTGTACGCCGCACTCCATGCTCACCAGGCGCGGCTTCCCTGGTCACGTGATGCGGATGGCGGGTGGCCGGCCGAGCCGGAGCGGTGGTACCGGCACGGACGCCCGGAGACGCCCGGCTGGAAAGAGGCCGACGCCGCGACGTACGACGAACTGTGGGCAGAACTCCGCAAAGCGGCCGCGATCGTGCAGGGCCACGGGCACTGGAAGCTGTGCATGCAGAACGGTGTCGAGGGTGCCGCCCTGGTCGCCGTGCGGCAGGCTCTCAAGAACGCGAAGGGCGCGGTCCCCGCCCCCAAGGGCGACGAACCCGCCCTCGGTCCGGACGACGTCGAGTCGGCTGCTTGAGCCCCGCAGCTGGCGCATGCCGGCTCCGGGATCTTCGCACCCGTCCGGCACGGGACACCGCGCCGGTTTACCTGGGGCGCTGCACGGCATGGGTGGCGTCGGTAAGTCGCGGATCGCACGCGAATGAGAACGTCGGCATAGTTCTGGCAGTGGATACATCAGGGCGGCACCACCGCCGTCTCCTTCGACTTCTCGCTCTTCACCAAGCGTGACAACAACGCGATCGGCGAGCTCGGAGGGGCGGTACCGGCCTGCTCGCGGGTGCCGTGCCGGGCACGGACACCGCATTGTCAGACCCTGCCTGTAGCGTCGTGTTCAGGGACTCGCGGCACACGCCAAAGGAGCCCTGGATGCGCGGACTTTGCTTGCCGGCTGGCCGCACACCAGGGCTCCCGGTGTGTCCCGGGTTCTCCACCCCCACTGGTAGCGGCAGAAGGAGAAACCCTTGACTGACATTCCCGAAGCTACACGATGCCTCGGACAACGCCCCCGAACAGGGAAAACGGCAGTGGTCGCCGTCGTCGGCCTTTACGGACCGCCCGGCGACGGTGATGCCGAGCGGACGGGGATGCCGGCCGTCCGATGACCATGCTCGTGATCACCCCCGGTCTGCTGCTCATCGTGATGGTGGCGGGGGCCGTCGGGTTCGGCGTCTACCAGAACTCGAAGAAGAACAGCACCAGGCTCCCGGCCACGGGAGACCTGGGCGCCGCGATCGGTGCCGCCGTGGTCGTGGCGGGGCTCCTCGTGGCGCTCGGGTGGGCGGCCGTGCCTCCGAGCACGGTCGGCCCCGCCACCGGCGGTGGCGTCCCCACGTGCTCGTCATCCTCCACCGCTGGCGGGTGTTGAAGGGCACGCAGGTTGGCCCGCGCGGGGGCCGGGCGGCACGCAGCCGTCCGCCCCCCCACGCACATGGAGGTACATGGCAGAGCACGGCGGCGACGCGGAACGAGGCCCGCGCAAGCCGCCCGGCCTGGTTCAGGCACTGCGCAGCCGGGTGACCGTGACCACGGCGTGGCGGGTCGTCCCCGCGAGGACTTCGACCACCAGCCCGGACGTCGTGGTGGTGTAGGACTCCCCCGAGTTGGTGCGGGCGGAGCGTGGCGGCCCGGTCGCGGCCAGGTGCGCCGCGACCTGCGCCGCGAGCGGCGCCGTCAGGGACTGGGTAAGCGCGATACGTCCGCCGGGGAGCCGGACGGCGAGTGCGCGCGGCCGGGCGCCCGGGCCGGTGTAGCCGACGACATCGGCGTCCACGGTCTCGGCGTGACGGATCTTCTTCCAGATCCGGCCCGGCTTGTAGACGGAGGTGGCCCTCTTGGCGACGACGCCTTCGATGCCCTGCTCCGGGAGTTGTTGGTACCAGGTCATGGCCACCGCCGGGTCGTCGGTCATCGGTACCAACTGGATCGGCGGCTGGACGTCGTGCTCCCGCAGCAGGGTGGCGAGCAGGGCACGCCGGTCGTCGTACGGCCGTGCCCGTACGTCTCCCTGTTCGGGGTGGAGCAGGATGTCCCAGGTCGTGAAGTGGGCGGGCAGGTCTTCGGCGAGGCGGCGCGCCCGGGCCGGAGCGGACAGGGCACGCGACTGCGCCGCCCCGAAGTCGATCCTCCCGTGGGCGTAGATCACGGCCTCGCCGTCGAGAACCGTGCCCGGCGGGAGCATGTCGAAGGCCGCCCGGGCCAGGTCCATCCACACCGCGGTGACGTCGCGCCCCGAGCGGGCCTGCAGCCGCACGGTGTTCCTCTCCCGCCAGACGACGGTCCGGTGGCCGTCGAACTTCATCTCGTACCGCCAGCCCGTCCCGACCGGCAAGGTCGGGACGAGTTCGGCGAGCGCGACGTCGACGGGGAATTCCACAGCCTCAGACTCCGACCACGACGGTCCGGATGCACGTGGAGGGGGCCTACCGAAGCAGGGGCATCACCGTCTTCACGATCAGCGCGACCGGTGTGTCCTGGGCGGCCAGAGCGGTGCCGTAGGCGATCGCGACGTGCTCGATCGCCTTCATCGCGGCGCACAGAACGCGGGCCTGGTGCTCGGTGAGCTCGTCACCGGCATCGACGGCAAGCGAGGTGAGGGCGATCGTCGCGAGGACGACGAGCGCCGCGAGCAGCGCGAGGTGCTGGAACGGATGTGGCATGACTGCCTTTCCGGGCCGGACAGTCGCCGACCTCACCCCTTCCGCCGAGAAGCAGCCGCCGTACAGGATCGAAAGACAAAGTGAGATGCACGTCACACTCGCGATTTCCGGCCTCTGAACCACTGCCGTCCCGCTCCTTTCGGTCGGCGTGCGCCTGGGACACCATCACCACAGCTGTTCGCACACCTGTGCGAATTAGAGTTATGGTGGATACCTGGAGAGAACGCAGGTCAGGGAGGGGCGCGACAGACAGGAGGTGCAGGCCGTGGATTTACTCATCTGCGCGTCGCCTCCGGCTACAGCGCCCGCTACGGCGCCTCCCTCCCCGGCGCCCTCGTGCAGCGCGCCGCCGAGCGCGGGATGACGACGCTCGCACTGACCGACCGGGACACCGTCGCGGGCACGGTCCGCTTCGCCAAGGCCGCCGCGGCCGCCGGGATCCGCCCCGTTTTCGGGGTCGACGTCGCCGTCGCCCCGCTCACCCCGCCGGACCCAGCAGCCGGCCGGCCGCGTACGCCCGTGCGCGGCGGTGCACACGTGGTCGAGCCGCCGCTGCGTATCACCCTGCTCGCGCAGAGCTCGGCCGGGTGGGCACGGCTGTGCCGCCTGGTGTCCGCCGCGCACGCCGAGGCCGACGGCGCGGCGCCGGTCGTCTCCTGGGCCGCTCTGCGTACCTACGCCGACCAGGACCTGGTGGTACTGCTCGGCCCGTCCTCCGAACCGCTGCGCGCGCTGTCCGTCGGCCGCTCCGACGTCGCCGAGCAGCTGCTTGCCCCGTGGCGCGAGCTGGCTGGGGAGCGGCTGCGGCTGGACGCCGTGTATCTGGGGCGGCAGGGCACGGGGCCGGGATCACTGCGGCTAGCCGCCCGCACGATGGGCCTGGGTGACCAGGTCGGGGTGCGTACGGTGCTGACCAACGCCGTCCGCTACGCCGATCCCAGCCAGCACCGGATGGCCGACGTCCTGGACGCGGCCCGCCTGCTGCGGCCCGTCGACCGCCGGGTGCTGGACAGCGGCGAACGGTGGCTCAAGGGCCCGGCCGCCATGGCCGACGCCGCCGAGCAGATCGCCCGGGCCGCCGGCGGCGATCCCGCCCGGGCTGCGCGTCTGCTGGCCGAGACCGAGACCACCGGCCAGTCCTGCACCCTCGCCCCGGCCGATCTCGGGATCGGGCGGCGGCACTTCCCCGAACCCGCCGTCGTGGGCGCCGGCGAAGAGGCCGACTCGGCGATGCGGCTGCTGCAGCAAAGGTGCGAGGCCGGGATGGTCGTGCGCGGCCTGGACAGGGACGAGCACGCCGTACGGCAGCTCGACTACGAGCTGGAGGTCATCGGCCGGAACTCGTTCGAACCGTACTACCTCGCCGTCGCCCAGGTGGTCGCCGACACCCGGGCGCTCGGGATCCGGGTCGCCGCCCGGGGTTCTGGCGCCGGGAGCATGGTCAACCACAGCCTTTTCATCGCCACCGCCAACCCCCTTGAGCATCACCTGCTGTTCGAACGGCACCTAAATGACCGCCGCCGGTCACTCCCGGACATCGACCTGGACGTCGAGTCCGAGCGACGCCTGGAGGTGTACGACGCGATCATCAAGCGGTTCGGCAAAGAACGAACGGCGGTCACCGGTATGCCGGAGACCTACCGGGCCCGCCACGCCCTGAGGGATGCCGGGCTCGCCCTCGGACTGCCGCCCCAGGTCGTCGGCGACATCGCCAAGGCCTTCCCGCACATCCGAGCGCGCGACATCCGCTCAGCCCTCCACGAGCTCCCCGAGCTGCGGCAACTGGCAGCACGGGCAGCCAAGTTCGGACCGCTGTGGGAACTCGCCGAGGGCCTGGACGCGCTTCCCCGCGGGTACGCCATGCACCCGTGCGGGGTGATCATCTCCAATATGTCCCTGCTGGACCGGCTGCCGGTGCAGCCGACGCCGGCCGGCTACCCGATGGTGCAGGCCGACAAGGAGGACGTCGAAGACCTCGGGCTCCTGAAACTGGACGTGCTGGGCGTCCGGATGCAGAGCGCGATGGCGCACGCCGTAGCCGAGATCCGTCGTACTACGGGGCGGGCCCTCGATCTCGACAACCCCGACCACGTGTCCCTCGACGACCCGAAGGCCTTCGACCTCATCCGGCGCAGCGACACCGTCGGCCTCTTCCAGCTGGAGAGTTCTGGGCAACAGGATTTGGTGGGGAGGCTGCAGCCGCGGCACATGCAGGACGTCATCGCCGACATCTCGCTGTTCAGACCAGGCCCTGTATCGGGCGGCATGCCCGCGATCTTCATTGCGGCTCGGCACGGCGCGGCACCCCGGTACCCGCACCCGGACCTGGAGCCGATCCTGGCCGACACGTATGGCGTGGTGATCTGGCACGAGCAGATCATCGCGATCCTCGCCCGGATGACCGGCTGCGACCGGGCCGCCGGCGACGTCGCCCGCCGCGCCCTCGCCGATCCCGACCGCCTGCCCAAGGTCGAGGACTGGTTCCGCCGAACCGCGGGCGAGCGCGGCTACAGCACGGCCGTGCTCGACGAGGTGTGGGAGACCGTCGCTTCGTTCGGGGCGTATGGCTTCTGCAGGGCGCACGCGGTCGCGTTCGCCGTACCCGCCCTCCAGTCTGCCGTGCTCAAGGCCCGCTACCCCGCCTTCCTGTACGCCGGGCTGCTGGAGCACGACCCGGGGATGTGGCCGCGCCGGGTGATCGTGGCCGACGCCCGCCGCCACGGCGTGCCGATCCTGCCGGTCGACGTCAACCACTCCCACACCCAGCACCGGGTCGAACAGACCGGCCAGGGCTGGGGCGTGCGCCTCGCCCTGTCCACCGTCAAGGGCATCACCGCCGCCGAGGGCGACCGGCTGGTCGACGGGCAGCCGTACACCGGTCTGCAGGACCTGTGGCAGCGGGCCCGCCCTTCGCTCCCCCTCGCCGAGCGCCTGATCCGGATCGGCGCGCTCGGCCCTCTCGCAGGGGAGCTCACACGACGGGACCTGCTGCTCCAGGCCGCTGAACTACACCGCCAGTCCCGCAGCCGCGGTACCACCGACGGGCAACTGCCCCTGGGCGGCGAACTGGTGACCGCCGCCCCGAGCGGCCTGCCGGAGATGACCAGCCGGGACAAGCTCGGCGCGGAACTGGAAACGCTCCAGATCGACGTCACCCATCACCTGATGGACTTCCACCACCGACTCCTGCGCGAGCTCGGCGCGACCGACGCCGCCCACCTGCGCGGCATGGTCCCCGGACAACAGGTCCTCGTCGCCGGCGTCCGGGCCTCCACCCAGACCCCGCCCATCCCGAGCGGCAAGCGGATCATCTTCTGCACGCTGGAAGACGGCTCCGGACTCGTCGACATCGCCTTCTTCGAGGACTCCCACGAGGCCTGCGCGCACACCGTGTTCCACTCCGGTCTGCTGTTGGTCCGCGGCACCGTCGAAGCCCGCGGCCCGCGCCGCACCGTGGTCGGCACCATGGTCTGGGACCTGGACGAGGTGGCCGCCGCCCGACGCGACCACGGCCCCCAGGCCGCCCTCGACCTGCTCGGCCGTACCGCGCCCGCCCCCACCCCGGCCCAGCAGGCCCCGCCACAGCGGACTCTCGCCGACGGCACCGCCGGAGCGCTGCTCCACCCGTACGCCGATCTCCAGCCTGCCGGCAGCCGCTCGGCGGACCTGCGCCGACTCGGCCACCGAAGTCCAGGAAGCGCAGGATGACCATGGGCCGTCACATCCTTCACCTCCGCGTCGACCTGCCGGCCGAGCCTGATGCCAGCCTCCCGGAGCGGCTGCGCCGTCTGCTGGAGACCATCACGCCGCGCGTACAGATGATCGAAGCGGACAGCGCCGTTCTTGATCTCACTGGTGCCCTCCCATACTGGCGGCGCGACGCCCGCGGCCTGACGGAGGTAGTACAGCTGCGTGTGCTCGCGCACCTGGGCCTGCGCAGTTCTGCGGGCTGCGCAGGCAATCGGATGCTCGCCGCGATGGCCTGCGCCATCACCCCGCCCGGGCAGCTCACCGTAGTAGAGGACTCCCCCGAAGCCATCTCCGTCTTCCTGCGTCCGCGTCCGGTCCGCGAGTTGCCCGGTGTGGGCGCGCGGACCGCCGCGACGCTCGCCGCGTATGGTCTGCACACCGTCGGCGACGTCGCCGATGTCCCCCAGCTGACGCTGCAACGTCTGCTCGGCGCCCGGGCCGGCCGCGCCCTCCACGAGCACGCCCAGGGCAGCGACACTCAGGTCGTCGACCCCACCCCGACCCCGGCGAGCATCAGCAGCGAGCACCGCTTTGACCGCGACGAGCTCGACCCGGCCACCCACCGACGCGCCCTGCTCGCCCTTGCCGACGACCTCGGTGCCCGGCTTCGTACCTCAAACCAGATCGCGAGTGGCCTGACCTGCACCATCCACTATGCCGACCGGAGCTCCACCCGACGCAACCGTGTCCTGTCAGAGGCCACTCAGCACACCGTGCTCCTGGCCCGCGCAGCGTACGCGATCTACAACTCCCTCGGGCTTCAGCGCGCGCGGGTCCGCAGCATCGCGCTGCGCGCCGATGCCCTTCGGCCGGTCGACCTGGCCACCCGTCAGCTCACCCTCGACGCCGTCGACGACAAGCCTCTCGCGATCGAAGCCGTCGCTGACCGTGCCCGCGCCCGCTTCGGGCACCAGGTGCTCTACCCCGCTGCCCTCGCCACCAACTCCCGCACCGAGATGCCCAGCACCGGGGACCGGCCGGTCGTCGAACAGACACGACCGGAAGACGTCCTCTGGATGACACGGTCGCGTAGAGAGGCGGGTCCGCCACCACGGGGGGAGTGACGGACCCGCCTGAATCCACGGTGCCACACCAGCCCCGTGTATGCGGGCACAGCAGGTGAAGTGCCCCTGGAAGGGATGTGACTTCGTTAGAAGGCCGGGCCCGCAGCAGGGTGAGGGCGGCGTTCACGGACGCGCGGTATCGGCCCGCTCGTATCCGGGGTGCCGTTGCTGCAAGCGATGCCAGACTCTTACAGCACGCGCAGGACGCCGACGACCTTGCCGAGGATTCGCGCGTCGTCGCCCGGGATCGGGTCGTAGGCAGGATTGCGCGGCATGAGCCAGACCCGGCCGTCCTGCCGGCGCAGCACCTTCACCGTGGCCTCGTCGTCCAGGAGCGCGGCAACGATGTCGCCGTGATCGGCGCTGTCCTGGCGTTTGACGGTGACGATGTCACCGTCGCAGATCGCCGCATCGACCATGGAATCGCCGGAGACGGTCAGGGCGAAGACCTCGCCGTCGCCGACAAGCTGCCGAGGCAGAACGAGCACGTCCTCGAACGTCTCCTCGGCAAGCAGCGGGGCACCGGCGGCGATCGTCCCGACGAGCGGGACCTCGACGGCCGTGTCGCCTCCGCTGCTCAGCTCGGGAGCCCAAGAGGTCCGGACCCGGTAAGCGCGCGGGGTCCGCGGGTCGCGGTAGAGGACGCCCTTATGCTCCAGCGCCGTCAGCTGATGGGCAACCGAGGACGTGCTGGCGAGCCGGACGGCCTGGCCGATCTCCCGCATCGACGGCGGGTAGCCCTGCCGCGCGACCGTCTCCGTGATGTAGCGGACGATCGCCGCCTGGCGGACCGTCAGTTCTCCCCCGGCGGTCCGCGGGCCCGGAGGCCGGCCCCGACGAGGGGTCGTGCTGTCATCCATGCCGACACCTCCGCATCTGTGCAAGATCCGTTGGCGCGACTTTAACCCGCCACCTGTGACAAATGGAACACTCTTTCGGGTTTCGGGTGAGGCGGTTGATAACCCGGAGGCGTCCCGGTGCCGTCGAAGGCGGTGAGCCTGGACGCCCAGTCCTGGATGTGTAGGGGCTCGAAGTGCCAGACGAGATCGCCGATGTAGCGGAACCAGTCCTGCTTCCAGCCGGGCAGGGCCTCCCGCCCGGCGAGGCGGAGGCCGTAACGGTACTTGGTGTCCTCGTCCCAGACCCGGCCGATGCCCTCCTGGCCGTCGGGCCGTACGTACGCCCCGGAGAGCCAGCCGGTGAGAACGGCGTACGGGTCCGGGGCGCGCGTCGCGTAGTTCATCGCGCCACCTTCTGGAGCGGATGCCGTGGGGCTGCGGGCGGCGGGGCGCTCAGCCACGGGGCCAGGCCTGGCTCCCGAGGAAGGCATCGAACATGGCGCGGGCGCGTTCCGGCCCGTAGAGGGTCATCTGCTGCTGCATGAGGGCTTCGATGCGTTCCTTCATCTCGGTGAGCTCCTGCGGAGTGTCCAGGTGCGAGGGGTCGAACGGCTCCTCGACACCGACCACTGCCGGGAACGGCTGTTCCTCGGTCCCGATGTCGTAGGCGCGGACCTCCGGGACGAGCGGCAGCACGATCATGCGGGAGCCCTCCGTCAGGCTGAGCGCGGCGGCGGAGGGCGCGTACAGATTGCCGACCTTCTCCCGCAGGAAGAACCCGACCCTCTCCGGCGGGGAGACGATGAACCCCCACCGCTCGTACATGTTCGCCAGATCGTCGTCCCACACGTAGCCGGTCAGCATCCGGCGGCCGCGCTGGCGCTCGATGTCGGCGGCCGCCGACACCAGCTGTCGGCCGATGCCCTGCCCGCGGGAGGCGGGCGCCACCGCCATGAAGGCCAGATGTGCGGTGACCGCGTTGACCCGGTCGAACATCTTGCGCTGCATGCCAACCTGTTGGGCATGCAGGTTCGGGTGGGCTTTCAGTTCGTCCAGGTGCTCGCCCGGCTTCGAGCCGAGGCTGCCGGCCTGTACGAGCGCGGCGCCCAGCAGGGTGCGGCGCCGCTCGAAGACCAGGATGCGGAACGGCTCGTCGAACCGGGCCGTGTCGACCTTGTTGTCGATGAGCTGGCAGGACACGGCCAGCTGCACCCGGTCCTGTTCGTCCCGGGCCACTTCCGCGAGCAGGTTCCGGACAGCGTCGCCTTCTCCGGCACGAGCCGGGCGTACGCCCGACGTTTCCCCCTTGCGCGCCTTGACCCGCCCCATGTGCGTCTCCTTCGGTGTCGGTGGTGTGCGGCGCTCCGGTGAAGCGGCTCATCGGAGTTGATGCCGTCGGGATTCTCCCGCTCCGGCCGGTGCATGGCGAAATCCTGTGAAAGGTTCCCGCCGGACACGGCAGCTGGCTGGCCCCGGGGCCCCGCGGGGCCTGTGGCCCCACCGGCAAAGTGTCCAATGCTGGACATGTACAGTAGTGGACATGTTGAAGACCTATGCCGTGGTCGTCACCCCGCAGAACCATCCCCCTGCCCTCATCGGTCCGTTCATCGCCGAGAGCAACGCCAAGCGCTACGCCGGGCGGATCGCCGCGTTCGAGAGCCGACGCACGACGAGCGAAGTCGAGGCCTTCGTCGCGGTCGCCCACCCGGGCCGCGAGTACCTGGACCCGCGGGTGCCCACCGACCCCTGGACCCTGGGCAGGCTGATCGACCAAGAGGAAGACCAGGACGTCTTCCCCAGTCTGTACGCCCGCCTGCACGCCCAGCTCGGGGGCGACGTCGCGGAAGATGTGTGGTCGCGGGCCACCGGGTGGGGAGGGAACGAGACCTCAGGCCGCGAGCAGCTCCTTGCCTCGGCCGAGGACTGGCGCACCCAACGCCTCGGTGCCGCTCTGGCGCTCAAGCGCATCGCGGTCGAGCTGTGGAACGACGGCATGGAGAACGTCCAGGACATCCGGCGTGCGACTGGCCTGTCGCGCACCACTGTCTATGAAGCGCTCCGCGGCGCCGGTATCGATCCCGCCGCGCGCGATGCCGAGCAGTAAGGAACAGACCGGCCACCGCCACCAAGAGCAATGAGGTGGCTGAGTGCCGTACGGACAGTGCGGAACGGCGCCCCGCCCCTCCCACGCATTATCCAACCCGGGGCCGGTTGTCAGTGGGGGCTGGCACACTCTCTCTCGACCGCATCGCTCCGGAGGGGACGGCACGCCGCGTATGGAGACGCTCAGGGAGACAGTCACATTCGGCTCCGCCGGCCCCGGAGCAATCGCCTTCGCGATGACGGCCGGTCTGATCTACAGCCCGCGGATGCGCAAGGAACAGGGTCTGTCCAGCGGCCGGGTCTTCCTCGTGGCGTGGGTGCTCGTGCTCACCGCGGTGTCCCTGGCTCCGTGGGCCCTCTCCCACGTCGTCGACGGCCATGCACCCGACGACGTGTTCACCTCTTGGGCCATCGGCTTCCCGATCGGCATCGTCCTCGGCTCCTTTGGCGGGATCCTGTGGACCCGCTCCGCCCTCAAGGCGCACTTCCCCGAACGGTACGGACAGCGATAAGCGCACACCGCAGGACGGAGGCCGTCACCCCCAGATCGGGGTGACGGCCTCCGCACGTGCCGACTGGAGTCACCTGGACTGGATCCACCAGTACAGGGAACCCCCGACTGCGGTCCCGACTCCGCCGACCACGCCGAGCACGAATCGCCAGGCAAGCGGCTTACTGCGCCGGACTACTCGGGCGGGCAGACCATGCCCGCGGACGACAGGAATCGGTGTTGCCCCGGGCGCTGGACTTTGTGACGAGCCCAATCCGGGTGTGAGTACGCCGAACGGTGCCTCGCTTCCCAAGGGAAGCGAGGCACCGTTCGGCGTACCGTTCCGAGTGTCGAGTCAGAACGGAGCCCAGTATGCCTCTCTCCAGTGACGAGCACATCGGGACACGTGTACGGATCGCCAGAAACGCCGCAGGACTCACGCAAGTTGAGCTTGCCGATTTCGTGAACCACACCGAAGGGTGGATGGCGAACGTCGAGTCGGGCCGCCAGCCCCTCGACCGGTACTCGGTGATCACCGCGATTGCCGACCGGTGCGACGTGGATGTTGTCTGGCTTCTCGGCCAGCCCTACCGTCTCCAGCGCAACGAGGGCAATCTCGCCCATGCCCACATTCCAGCACTGCGTACCGGCCTGCGCCGGGCCGGACTGATCCTGTCCGGACACCCCGGTCTGAGCCCGCAAGGTCCGCAGGTGGAGCTCGACGCCCTGCGGGTCCGCTCCCGCAACACCAACGTCGCGCGCCAGGCGGCCGACCTGCCCAAGGTCGCAACTCTGCTGCCCCCGACGGTGGAGGACCTCAACACCGCGCTGCTCGTCGCCGACGAGCGGAGCCGCGAGGACGTCCTGCGCCTCCTGGTCGACGCGGCCCGCACCGCACGGATGGCGTTGAACCAGCTGGGCTACCCGGATCTGGCGTGGATCGCTGCCGAGGTCGCGGCCGGCGCCGCCGCGCAGCTGGACGACCCGGTCGTCAAGGCCTCGGTGGCGTGGGACCGATGCGGGGCCCTGCTTCATCAGGCGAGCTTGCGGGAGACGGTGGCGGTCGCCGATGCCGCGCTGCAGGACCTGGAGCCGTACACGTCGGGTCGCGCGACCCAGGATGCGGCGGTCTCCCTGCGGGGCGCTCTCCACTTGCGGTGCGCCATCGCTCACGCGCGCGGCAACCAGCAGACGGACGCCTGGGCCCGGATCGACGCGGCCCTCGACGACGCCGACCGGCTCGGCGACCGCTGGTACGACGTCGATGCGCACACCGTGTTCGGCCGGGGCACCGTGGCCGTGCACGCGGCGGAGGCCGGCGTCGAGGTCGACCAGCCCGACACGGGCCTGCGGAAGGTGCCGAACGTCAACGTCGGCGACGTCCCCAGCCGCGAACGGCGCACGCACTTCGCCATCGATGAGGCACGTGCCCTGCATCGCATGGGCAGGAGCGGGAGCGCGGTCACGAAGCTGAGGGCGGCCGCGGCGGAGGCACCGTTCTATGTGCACTCGGACCCCATGGCCAGGGCTCTTGTCAGTGACCTCGCCCGGGTCGGCGTCCCCTCCCAGGCCGGCGCGCTCTCCGGGCTCATCCGCCACATGGAGCTGGTGCACTGACCCGTCGTCACCCGTTGCTGAAACGCCCCCTAGAAAATCTAGGGGGCGCGGTGCGTTCCGGGCTCCATCCTCGTGATCGTCACGATCCGTACCTAGGTGATCACTTGGGGGTGTCGGCCGATGGAGCCGATCAACACCCGCGCTCCGGCTGCTGCCGCTCGCGCCTACGTCCAACTCGGCTGGCCGGTGTCGTTAGGCCACCGCCTACGCCCTCGCCAGGGCTGCACCTGCGAGAACCGAGACTGCCCGACCCCGGGCGCCCATCCGGTGGTTTCTCCCGGTCCCCGGCTCGTCGAGGCCTCGGTCGAGGAGATGCTGCAGTCAACGCCCGGGGGCTCGCTCATCGCGTCCACCACCCACTTCGACGCCGTGCTGATGCCCTTCCGGGTCGGGATGGTGGCCATGCTGCAGCTCGACCGGATTGGTCGGGTCCCGTGCCTGGTCACGCACGGGAGGACCGCGGCTCTGCTGGTGCTGCCGGCAACAGGGCGGTACGCGGCCGTCCATGACGGGGTCGAGGTTCGGACGGGCCCCGAAGGGTGGATCGCCCTCCCGCCGAGCAACGGCGCCATCTGGGACACACAGCCCTGGGTCGAGTCGACGAACACCCCGCACCCCCTCATGCACGGTGAGGACGTCGGCCGCGAGGTGACGGCCGCGTACAGGATGGCCATAGGGACCTCGGAAACCGAGGGGGCCCTGCGGTGACCGCGACGACGCCCCGGCCCGCGGACGCAATCGACATCGCCACGATCCGGGCGACGTGCGAGCGCGTGCTCTGGAGCCCAAGCCGGTTTTCCACAGAAGAGACCGAACGCCTGAACAGCCTGGTCCTCGGGCACATCCAGCTGCTCGTGCCTGAGCTGAGCTCGGTCACCTCCCACCTCTCGGCGGACGACCAAGACGTCGCGGCGCACGTCCTGGCAGAGACCGAACGACGCCTGCAGCTCCCGAGGAACACACCCACCTACCTCTGGGACATGGCTGTCCAGTGCAGGGCCATCGTGACTCTGTACGACTGGGCCAAGTGCGCCCCGGAACCGTCCCCAGTCTGACCACCACCCAGACAGCCCGATGCCTTTCCCCCGAGGGCACGGGCCGCCAGGAGCCCCCCGGCCGGTCGCCCACCCGACCCGGCTGGGGGCTCCGCCACGTTCGGGCCGCATACTTCGACGCGAGAGAGGCCGCGGGCACCGCGCGGGGGAACTGCAAGGAGAAGACGTTGTCGAAGCTGACCCTCGTTGATCTGACCGACCTTCCGACCAGGCCCGCGCCGCGATCGTGTTCACCGCGGCCGGCATCGACGCCTGCCTGCGCACCCTCCTGCGCGACTCCCTGCCGACCCTGCTGGCCACGCCCGGCGACGCGCACTTCCTGGCCAACCGCCTCACCGGCGAGCTGACGAAGGCCACCAAGACCGCCGTCACCGACATCGACCCGCGCTCCGCCCTGATCGACCTCTACGTCGAGGACCTGACCGGCTCCAGTATCCAGGGCGCCAAGGACTTGACCCGCTGCCGCAATGCCCTCGGCCTCAAGAAGGACCCCGCCCTCGACGACGCGATACTCACCGGCCACCAGCCGTTTTTCAACGCCCGCCACGAAGTCGTCCACGAACTCGACCTCGTCGACCCCTCCGGCAAGGGCACCCGCGGGCGCCGGCACCGCGACCTGGCGGCCGTCGGCGCGCAGTGCGACGGCGCCCTGCAGTTGATGCACGCCTTCATCGCGCCCACCGCCCGCACCGTCAAGGCCGCCCGCCGTACCACGGGAGGGAGTACCCCGTGACGGCCGGTACGGTTCGCGGCTGAGCAGCTCGGCGTCGTGGCGGCAGGTCAGGAGTCGTATGCCCAGCTCCGGCCGGTCTGCCGGTACTGCTCGACGGGGAGGGCTCGACACCGGGGCGCATCCGGCTCCGATACAGCAGACCGTTGAGGTGGTCGATCTCGTGGGCGATGAGCCGGGCGAGGCCTCGTTCATACGCGGTGGTGACGGTGGTGCCGTCCAAAGCTGTGGTCTCGATGGTGATGCGCAGCGGGCGGGAACCGCGAGCAGCCTATGAGCCGCGCCCCCCGATGCCGTGTCCGCGGGGTGCGGCGCCGGACCGGCGGTACGGGCTCGGCGCCGCGGGCTAGGACGTGTCTCTCAACTTCGTTGGGGCATCAGGGGCTTCGCCGATGCTCGTAGACTCATGACGTGGCATTCATGAGCACCCCGCACTGCTGCTTCCTGTGATCGGAAGACACCGAGGGCGATGCCGGACGGCGTCGCCCTCCTTGGTGTGCCTGCCGCATGAACCACGCTCCCGACGCTGCCCGTTCCTTCCCGAGGCAGTCACGCTCCGAGCACGCGCAGGCACGGTCTCTTCCCCTCACCGTTGCCAGGAGTGCCTCGTGCCCGTGTCGCTTCCCCCTGCCCTCGAACTCTCCCTCGGCCTGCTGCGCTGCCCAACGTGCCGCACGCGCCAGCTGCACCCCGACCGCGGCGCACTGCGCTGCCCGGTAGGCCACACCTTCGACATCGCCCGCCACGGCTACGCCGGCCTGCTGACGGGCACCCGCGCCACCAGCGGCGACGACGCGGCCATGGTCCAAGCCCGGAACCGGTTCCTGTCCACCGGTACCTACGCGCCCATCCGCAACGTCGGGGCCCGCCTGGCGGCCGACGCTGCCGCTGACCAGGCCACGGTCGTGGACGTGGGGTGCGGCACGGGCTACTACCTGGCCGGCGTACTCGACCATCTGCCCGGCGCCCGTGGACTGGGTCTGGACACGTCGGTGCGCGCACTGCGCTCGGCAGCCCGAGCCCACGACCGAGCTGCGGCGGTGGCCTGGGACGTCTTCCGCACCTTCCCGCTGGCCGACGGGGTGGCCGATGTCGTGCTCGACGTGTTCGCCCCGCGCAACCCGGCCGAGTTCCACCGCGTGCTGCGTCCGACTGGCCGGTTGATCGTGGTCCGTCCCACCGGGCGGCACCTGGCCGAGCTGCGCGACCGGCTGCCCGCGATGGTCACGATCGACCCGGCCAAGGAAGAGCGCCTGCACCGGGCGCTGGCCCCACTCTTCGAGGGCACCGTCACCGAACAAGTGGAGTACACCGCACCCTTGACCAGGCTGGATGCCCTGGACCTGGTGGCGATGACACCGAGCGCACGCCACGTGAGCCGTGCAGACCTCAACGATGACGGCCTCCTGCCCGATGAGGTCACCGTCTCCGTGCTGGCCACCGCCTACCAGCCTCGGTGACCACGTGCGGGCGCATACGCCTGCTGACCGACGAGCAGTGGGCGCGTCTGTCGCCCTGCCTTCCCCGCAACACGGGGAAGGCAGGGCGGCCGTTCGCCGATCACCGCCGCATCGTCGAAGGGATCATCTACCGATATCGCACCGGAATCCCCTGGAGAGACCTGCCCCGCGAAGCGTTCGGTCCCTGGCAGACGGTGTGGAAGCGCCATCGCAGGTGGGCAGCGGACGGCACCTGGGACACGGTCCTGGCGCAGCTGACCGCCCAGGCGGACTCGACCGGCGGGATCGACTGGACGGTCTCGGTCGACTCAACGATCAACCGGGCCCACCAGCACGCCACGAACACGGCCCGGCCGGAGAAGGACACCGGCGCCGCCACCCGCCGAAGCAAGAGCGAAGCCCCTGCGACCCTGTGTGAGCCGGCGAGCCACGCGATAGGCCGGTCACGCGGCGGCCTGACGACCAAGATCCATCACGCCGTGGACGGCAACGGCCGTCCGCTGGCCGTCGTTGTTACTCCGGGCCAGGTCCACGACGCGCAGGTCTTCCCCCTCGTGCTGGGCGACATCCGGGTCCCGCGACTCGGCCGCGGCAGGCCGCGCACTACACCGGACGCTCTGCTCGCAGATAAGGCGTACGCCTCCCAGCAGATCCGCGCAGACCTCGCGTCCCGAGGTGTCCGAGCGGTGATCCCCGAACGCGCCGATCAGCAGGCCAACCGTAAGAGAAAGGGCCGCAGCGGCGGACGACCCCGCACCTTGGACGCCGAGACCTACAAGCGCAGGAACATCGTGGAACGATCTTTTAGCCTGCTCAAGCAGTGGCGGGGGCTGGCCACGCGTTATGACAAGCTCGCGATCGTCTATCGCTCAGCAGCCGTGTTGGCTGCGGTCATCACCTGGCTACGAAGTTGAGAGACACGGCCTAGCTGCTCTTCATCCAGTCCAGCAGCCGGAATGCCCGGTCGCTGTTCTCGCGGGGCGCGTACAGCGCAGTGAAGAGCACTACGCCGATGAAGGTCAGTTGGGCAGCGAGCACTGTCCCGGCCATGTCGGTGCCTTCCGCGCAGTGGTCTGCGGTGTCCATCAGCATCCTTCCTTTAGTTGAGTCTTCTTCCCCACGACGTGCGGCTACAGGAGTATCCGTGCGTACCGGCCGACGAGGGGTTCGAGGTAGTCGGCGTGCGGGCCATCGAGGGCCTTGAGGTCGGCCGGGCTGTGGACGAACGTGATCTGTTCGAGTTCGGGGGCCTGGCCGACGGCGGTGGCGGCGGAGACGACTGCGGCGAACCGCTCGTGGAGAACGGTCGCAGGCTGGGGCGGGGCGGCGAAGTGGATGCCGATGTTGCCGTGATCGCCGCGGGTGACGGCCCACAGCGTCAGGTCGTCGGGAGCGGTGTCGACGCCGAGTTCTTCCAGGAGTTCGCGTGCTGCGTTGTGGCGCAGTGCCGCGGCGTCCAGGGGCTGGCCGGCGTCGGGGTGCTCGACCGATCCGCCGGGCAGGTGCCAGCGGCCGGGGTGGGCGGTGGCGGTCGACATCCGGGCGACCAGCAAGGCGCCGTCGGCGGTGGGCTGGAGGACGTCGACGAACAGGGACGGCAGGGCGGTGGCGCCGGGCACCCGGCGCAGGGCGAAGTTGCGGTACGACACCCGGCACCAGCCGAGGAGGAGTTCGTGCGGGTGCGGCTGGGTGAGGCTGGTGCAGGCGACGACGGGGCCGTCGAAGAGGGCGGAGTTGTTGCTGGCCAGTTCGTCCCAGACGCGGTCGCGTGCCGCTCGGTGTTCAACGGACAGATGCGGCGGTGGCTCTTCGAAGAGGCGGAGCTCGGTGGCCTCGATGACGTCAACGGGTGGGTGCGTTGAGGGTTGGGTCACCGCCGCAGGCTGTCACACAGGACACCCTGTTCACACGGGGTTGTCAGTTTCGTTAGGGAAGTCGAACCCGGCGTGGTGCTTCCTGACCGGGTGATGGTTCAGAAGTGCTCGGCGCACCAGAGTTCGTGTTCGGTGGTGCTGCGGATGAAGGCAGTCAGGCTCTGTTCGTCGGTGGCGTGGATTCCCGCCATGCGGGCGGCGGCGGTACTGCGGTAGCCGCCGGCGTACCAGAGGGTGGCCTGGCGGCGGTTGACGGTCACCCGGGGCTCGGTGCGGGTGGGCTGGAGTTCGGCGGCGCCGTGCGCGATCTTCAGGAGGTAGCGCTCGGTGGTGCCGTCGCCCTGGTCGACGCCAATGGGGAGGGTGGTGTCCAGGTCGGCGGGCCAGCCGCGGAGCCGTACGGCTCCGGGCAGGTCGAGGATGCGCAGCATCCAGGGGTGCCAGGACTCGGCGGTGGCGCTGCCGTAGCGGTGGAGGCCGTGGAGGAGCAGCGGATGGGGCGGGAGGCTGGTGCGGTGGAAGCCGATGGTGGCGATCCGGGTGTTGTGGCGGCCGAGGAAGGCGAGCATCGCGGAACCGGCGATGTCGTCTTCGGCCCAGAAGTCGTGGACGTCCAGGTGCGCGCCGTGTCGCTCGTGCTGGCGGGTGGCCAGTGACAGGTAGCCGGCCGTGGGCTGGCCGGGGCGGTTGAACCGGTAGAAGGTCAGGTCGTGCTGGCGCTGCTTGTGGGTGGTCCACCACGGGGGTCGCAGGAGCGTGCCGTTCCAGCGCGGGGCGAGGCGCCGCTGGAGTTCCTCGCTGCCCGGGGTGAGGCCGTGCTCGATGTCGAAGTCGCCGGGGGCGAAGTCGCGTTTGAGGGCGTCGGCGGGCACGGACCAGGAGAACACCGGGGTGGGTGCCTCCCAGCCCATGCGGCGTGCGTAGCCGTTGGAGGACGTCCACAGGGTGGCGAGGACGGCGCCCTGCTCGGCAAGGGGGCGGATCCTCTCGTTGAGCATGCGGACGGTCAGGCGGTCGCCGCGGTATTCCGGGGCGACGCATCCCGAGCCGACGCAGGCGCTGGGGACCGGACGGCCACCGAAGTGCTGTGCGATGAGCATGCCCAGCCCGCCGGCGATGACCCGGCCGCCGTGGAGGGCGACGCGGATGTCGGCGTGTCCGGCAAGCTGGCTGATGTCGTCGACCCGGCGCCCGAAGGCCCGGGTGGCGAGGGTGTCGTACTCGGTCAGGAGGTCCTCGTCGGCGGGGACGACGGTGATGGCCTCACCCATGAGCTGCTCCTAGTAGGTGGTGGCGTCGCGGACGGCGGAGGCGTCGGCGGGGACGAAGAAGGTCCGCTGGAAGACGATGACCCTCTGGCGGTCCTGGTTGAAGCCGCTGATCTTGCAGGTGACGACGCCGTACTCGGGACGGCTCTGGGACTGCCGGGCTTCGGTGATCTCCGTCTCGGCGTAGAGGGTGTCGCCGACGAACACCGGGTGAACGAGGCGCAGTCCGTCCAGCGCGAGGTTGGCGGTGGTCAGCCCGCTGGTGCTGCGGACACTGGCGCCCATGACGATCCCGAGAGTGACCATGCCGCAGACCAGCACCCGGTCCCTGCCGAGGTGCTCGCAGAATGTGATGTCGGAGTGGATCGGTGCCACGTTGCCGGTCAGGGCGAGGTTGAGGACGTGGTCGGTCTCGGTGACCGTCCGTCCGGGCCGGTGCTCGAAGATGCGGCCGACGACGAAGTCGCCGAGTCCGGCTCCGACGTTCTCCCGGAAGCGGCCCTCGCCGACCTCCCGGTAGCCCTGCGGGGTCGTGATGGCAGTGCTGCTGTTCATTGAGGGCTCCTTCAGCTGCGAGAGGCGGCGGCCCGGTCGACGACGGCCTGGGCGGCGGTGAGCAAAGGCGGGCCGACCATCTGGCCGCCGACCGTGGTCACGGCCGCCGAAGCTTCGTGGCCGGCGGCGACCACGGCCTGTGCCGCGGCAACCTCTTCTGCGGACGGGGTGAACGCGCGGGTGATGACCGGGATCTGCCGGGGGTGAACGGCGCCCTTGCCCTGGAAGCCGAGGGAGCGGGCGCGCTCGGCCTCCCGGTGGAGGCCGTCGAGGTCCTGGACGTCGAAGTAGGGGCTGTCGATCGCCGGGATGCCGGCGGCTCCGGCGGTGTTGGCCACGGCGGACCGCGCGTACAGCAGGGCCTCCCAGGTGCGGGCGCAGCCGGTGAGGGCGGCGTAGTCGGCCGCCCCGAACAGCAGGCCGCCGAGCCGGTCGGCCTTCACGATCGCGGGCAACCGGTCGATGGCGCGGGGGGTTTCGATCAGCGCGTAGAGGACGGGGGCGTGTCCGCCGGTGTCCAGGGCGCCGGCGACGACCTCGATGTCGCGGGCGGACTCCACCTTCGAGACCAGGACGATGCCCGGCTGGCAGGGGTAGCCGGTGATGGCCGCGAGGTCATGTACGCCGTCGGCGGTGACGGGCGCGTTCACGCGCAGTCCCAGCACCGGCCCGCCGTCGGCCGCCGGGTACAGGAAGCGGGCGGCGCTCGCCCGGGCGGCCGCCTTGTCGGCGAGGGCGACGGAGTCCTCCAAGTCCGCCAGGGCGACGTCGGCCCCGCACGACGTGGCCTTCTCGAACCGGTCGGCGTTCAGCGCGGGGGTGATCAGCCAGGCCCTCAGTGGCTGCGGTGCGGGCCGGTTCACCGCTGCTCCTGCCCGGTGAGCTGCTGCTCGACCAGCGTGCTCAGGGCTCCGACGGTGGCGGCCTTGTTGAGGACGTCGTCGCCGAGGCGGAAGCCGAGCCGCTCGGGCAGCAGTTCGGCGAGTTCGGCGAGCGCGAGGGAGTCGAGGCCGGCGTCGTTGAGGCTGGCGTCCGGGCGCAGGTTGTCCTCGCCGATGCCCAGGTCCTCGACGAGGATCCGGACCAGCTGCGGGTTTGTGGCGTTCGTGGTCATGTGCGCTCCATGGGGGTGTCGTGGGCCGGGTGGGCGGCCGGTTTGAGGTCGGGCCAGGTGAGGGTGGTGGCGCCCCAGGTCAGTCCGGCGCCGAACGCGGTCAGGCAGACGCGGTGCCCGCGCTGGAGGGTGCCGTCCGCGGAGGCCTGGGCCAGGGCGAGGGGGATGGAGGCGGCACCGGTGTTGCCGACGTACTCGATGTTCTGCACCCGCCGGTCGGCGTCGATCGCCAGGTGGCGGCCGACGGCGGCGGTGATGCGGGCGTTGGCCTGGTGGGGGACGATCCGGTCGACGTCCGCGAGGCGCCAGCGCGCGAGCTGGACCGCCTGGCGGGTGACGGCGGACATCCGGTCGACGGCGTGCCGGAACAGGTCCGGTCCCTGCATCTGCATGTGCCCGCCGTGCGGGACGACCAGGAGGTCGCGGTGGGCGCCGTCGCTGCCCAGCACCATCGGTCCGAGCGCGCCGGGCTCGGTGGCGGTGCCGGAGCGGAGCACGACGGCACCGGCGCCGTCGGCGAACAGCGGCCGGGTGGTGCGGTCGTCGGCGGCCGGCAACTGGGACATGCGGTCCGCGCCGACGACCAGGACCGTGCGGGCCGTGCGGGTGGTGATGAGTCCGGCGGCGGTGGCCAGGGCGTACACGAACCCGGTACACACGGCGGCGACGTCGAAGGCCGCCGTGCCGGTGAGGCCGAGGAGGGCGGCCACCGACGGGGCGGTGGCGGGCATCAGGTGGTCGGGGGTGGTGGTGGCGAGCACCACGGCGTCGACGTCGGTGCTGCCGGTGGACTCCAGCGCCCGGGCGGCCGCGGCGACCGCGAGGTCCGCGGTGGACACCTCGGCGGCCGCGATGCGCCGCTCCCGGATCCCGGTCCGGGAGCGGATCCACTCGTCGGTCGTGTCCAGCCCGGCGCACAGCTCGTCGTTCCGCACCACGCGGGGCGGGAGCACGGCACCGAGCCCGCAGAGCACGGCGGCCTGGCTCGCCTGGGGGGTGGTCATACTCCCGCCTGGGGCTTCAGTCGGAGCGCGGTCTCGGCGATCAGGTCTTCCTGCCCGGCGACGACACCCCGCTGCCCGAGCGCGAAGAACAGGTCGACCGGATCGACCTGCTCGCGTTCGGCAGCCTGAAGGACCGGCTTCTTGAAACCGGAGAACACCCCGGCCAGTCCGCTGACCAGGCTCACCGAGTCGATGATCGGAGGGGCGGGCATCAGCTTCTCGTGGGCGATGTCCGCCGCGTGCAGCAGGGCCTTGAGGCCGATACCGGTGGCGTAGCCCAGACGCTCCAGGACCGCGACGACGACTTCCAGCTGGGTGTTGCCGGCGCCAGCGCCGAAGCCGCGCGCGCAGCCGTCGATGACGGTCGCGCCCGCGGCGACCGCGGCAACCGAGTTGGCGACGGCCATGCCGAGGTTGTTGTGCCCGTGGAAGATGACGGGCACGCCGACCGCCGCGGCGATCGCGCTGATCCGCTCGGTCACGTCCGCGGGGAGGTAGTGGCCGGCGGAGTCCATGATGCCGACCGCCTGCGCTCCCCACCCGGCCATCAGGGCGCACTGCTCGGCGAGTTGGGCGGGGCTGGCCATGTGGCTCATGAGCAGCACGGCCTGCGCCTCGACTCCCATCTCGCGCAGCTCGCCCAGGTGCCGTTCGGTGATGTCGGCCTCGGTGCAGTGCGCGCCGATCCGGGCGACGTCCGCGCCGCGCGCGACCGCGTTGCGCAGGTCGTCGGAGGTTCCCCAGCCCGGGACCATGAATACGGCCATCTTGCTGTGGGTGAGGGCGTCGCGGACGGTGCTGAGCATCTCGTCGTCGCTGAGGCGGGCCCGGCCGATCTGGAGCGACGACGCCCCTAAGCCGTTGCCGTGTCCGACCTCCACCACGGGGACGCCGGCCGCGTCGGCGGCCGCCGCGTAGGCGCGCAGCTGCGCGGCGTCGAGCTGGTGGCGTGCGGCGTGGTGGCCGTCGCGCAGGGTCGGGTCGTAGATGAGGACCCGGGCGGGTGCGGTGGGTGTGTGGGTCATGGTGGTCACAGGGCCTTTCCGGTGGCGCGCTGCTCGGCAAGGAGGACGGCGGCGGCGTTGATGATGTGGAGGTTCCCGGCGTGGTCGGGCAGCCGGGTGCCGGTGGCGGTCACCTCGGCGGCCACCGTGGCCTGGCCGTCGGTGACGTGGCAGGAGGTGAGGGTGAAGCCGGGGGTGCACCACGCCTGCGCCTGCTGTTCGGCGTCCTTGAGCGCGGCGTGGACGCGGGCCGGGTCCAGGCCGGGTGCCTGGACGGTCATCGCGACCCGGAACGGCGGCGGCGGGGTGGCGGGGCTGATGTTGACGAGGACCTTGGCCTGCGCGGCGCCGGTGAACGTGCGGATCGCGGCCTGGGTGGTGGCGATGTACTCGTCCAGGTTGATGCGGGTCGCCCGGCCCACCGTGGGGCTGGCGACGGTGGTGACCACCTCGATGTACGTGGCCGTCACGTCGCGGGTGATGGCGTGCAGGAGTGGGATGGAGGCCTGCCCGCCGCAGCTGATCAGGTTGATGTGGCCGTAGTCCGGGGCGTCGGCGCCGTTGACGGCCGGCACCACCGGGATGCCGAGGCTGCTCGGGGTGAGGTCGACCAGCAGCGGTGCCGCTCCCGACAGGGCGGACCAGTGCGTGGTGTGGGCGGCGGCGGACGTCGCGTCGAAGACGACGTCGAAGGGCCCGGCACCGACCAGGGCCATCACCCCGCCCGCCGAGGTCGCGCATCCAAGGGCTGCCGCGCGGCGCAGGCCCAGCGTCTTGGGGTCGCGTCCGACGACCAGGCCGCAGTCCAGGTGCGGCGAGGCCTGGATCTTCTCGACCAGGTCGAGGCCGATCAGCCCGGCCCCCAGGACCGCGACGTTCAGTGAGTTGGTGGTCATGATCACCGTTCCTCGAAAGTGGTGGTGTGCAGAGGTGTCCGGGTCACATGGTCCGGACGCTGACGGGCGGCAGGTGGGGCGAGCTGGCCTCGATCACGGTGCCGGGGTGCAGTGGGAGGCTGGCGTGCACGGCGCCCGCCAGGACCAGGTCGCCGCGGCGCAGGCCGGCGCCGTGGCGGCCGAGCTGCCTCACCAGCCACACCACGGAGCTGAGCGGGCCGCCGAGAACCGCGGAGCCGGGCGCGCGCACCACGACCTCGTCGTCCACGCGGACGGTGATCTCCTCGGCGTCGAGGTCGAGACCGGCGTGCAGCGGGATCGCCTGGCCCGGTACGGCTCGGGCCGCGGCGGCGTTGTCCGCGACGCTGTCCTGGAGCGTCATCCGCCAGTCCCCGTACCGGGTGTCGATCACTTCCAGGGCGAGGAGCACCTCGCCGACCGCTGCCTGGACCGTGTGCGCGTCGGCGTCGGGGCCGTGCAGGTCCGCGCCGAGACGGAAGGCGATCTCCGCCTCCACCCGGGGCATCACGAGCTGGCCCAAGGACAGGGTGCTGCCGCTGGGCAGGAGCATGTCGTCGAGCAGGACACCGGAGTCGGGCTGGTACACCCCGATCTGCCGCTGCATGGCCAGCGAGGTCAGCCCGACCTTGTGCCCGGCGATCCGGGCGCCGTGGGCCAGCCGCTGCTGGACGTTGGTCCACTGGATCCGGTAGGCGTCATCGAGGGTCAGGCCGGGGCGGCGGCGGGTGAGGTGCTCGATCGTCGTACGGGAGCGTTCGGCCGCCAGCAGGTCGCTCGCCGCCGCGGTCAGTCCGGCGTCCTGGAGCCGGCCGGGAGAGGTGAAGACCGCTAGGGCTCCGAATACCGGAGGCCAGTCGCGTCCTTCGGCGCCGCCGGGCGGGCAGTGGCCCGGTACGGGCGAATCGGCGGTGGGAGGGTGAGGCGTCGTCATGCGTGCGCTCCTCTGCGGAGTTCGGGGAGGACCGAGGGGATCGGCGGCCCACTCTCAGGGGCAGCCGACCGGGGGATCAGGCCGAAGGCTGGCCACACGGGGGCGGCCAGGGCAGGGCGCCGAGCCGGAGTACGGCGAAGGCCTCGCGGTGGCTGCCGGTGGTCATCGCGCCGCGGAACCGGGCGAGCGCCACCCCACCCTCGCCGGCGTAGTCCGCCTCCCCCTCCCCCTTGACCTGCGTGGAGTAGCAGGCGAGCGCGGACAGCTTGGCCTCGACGTCCGACGGCTGGAGGCTCTCGAAGAGCGAGGGGACGGATATCGGCGACCAGACCTCGTACCCGAGCACGGTGGCAACCCAGTGCCGTGGCCCGGCATCCGGGTAGCTGCGGCTCGCACCCTTCTCCAGCGCGCGCCGCACCAGGAGGTGGGCCTGCCTGTGATCGTGGGCGGCATCGGCCGCGTGGGGGACGTAGACGACCTCGGGACGGGTCTGCCGCAGGATGCTCAGCACGCTCAGGAACTGCGCCCGGTCCCCCGGGTCGAGACCACCGTCCGGGAGGCGCAGGAAGTGGACGTTGCCGGCGGCCACGCCCAACTTGCCGGCCGCGGACTCGGCTTCACGCTCGCGCACCGGTCCCGCCTGCTGCGGAGCGGTGCCGTGAACGCCCTGCTCTCCCGACGTCAGGAACACGATGTGTACGGTGCGGCCCATCGCGGTGTGATGGGCGATGCTTCCCCCGCACCCGAGCGTCTCGTCATCGGGATGGGGTGCGAAGACCAGGGCATCTGTCACTTATGACCTCGCCGAAGAAGGAGTTGTGACGGGTGGCTTCTGCCTGGCGCTCACGGGCCGGGCGGGCCGGGCGCCGCCGGCCCGTGTCGTCCGGCGGCGGTGCGTTGCACACCCAAGGTTGGGCTCAACTGTTCGATGCAGTCGACAGGTTGAGGGGGGTCCCGCAGGGGGTCCCCTTGCGTCAAGCAGTAACCGTTCATGAACGCTGAGTGCTTGACTGGCGGTGTGGCAGCATCCACCCCGCACCCGCTCGTCCTTGCCCGCCAAGCGGCCGACAAGACGATGGACGAATTCGTGGCCGGCATCCACGCCGCCGCAGGTCGGCGTGGCCTGCACTCCGGTACGGACGAGGCGCGGGTGCGCAAATGGCAGCGCGGCGTCAAACCGAACGCGGAATCCCAGATCTACATCGCCGAGGCCCTGGGCTGGCCCGAAAGTATCGTCCGGGCCGACGACTGGCCGAACTGGCTGCCGCTCACCGCCAACGGGGTCATTCCCTTCGGCCCCCACAGCTCCGTGCCCGCCCTGAGAGAGGCCCTGCTGACCGCCATGGAACGCCGAAATTTCCTGACGATCTCCGGTACCGCGTTGTCCGCCCTGGCCGCGGACTGGGCCGGCGGCTCCCACGACACGCTCGCTCGGGCCCGGGACGGCAAGCAACAGGTCAGCGAGGATCTCGTCGCCTTCCTGGAGTCCTCCACCCGGTACCTGGCCGCTCTCCCTACTGAGCAGCGGCAGCACACTCCGGCTCTGCTGGACGCGCAGCTGGCGACCGTGACCGAACTCCTCGAACACGGTCGCTGCACGGCTGGGCTCAGGCTGCGCCTGCACACCCTCGCGGCCTCCCTGGCCCAGACGACCGGCTGGCATCGCTTCGACCTGGGGCACCACACCGACGCCAGCCAGCTCTGGATCGCCGGTCTGCACAACGCCCACGCGGTCGGTGACCGCGACATGGGCGCCGGCTTCCTGGGCGACCTCGCCTACCAGGCCGCCTGGCGCGGCCAGCACACCACGGCGGCCGACATCCTCGAACACGCCCTGACCCGCGCTGAGAGCCCCGCCGCCCGCTGCCTCCTCCAACTCCGCCTCGCCCGTACCCTCGCCGCACGCCACGACCCCGCCGAACGTCGGGCCGTACTGCGCGCCCTCGCTGCGGCCGAACAGCACCTCAACGACGCGGGCACTGACCGTCCCAGTTGGTGCGCCTGGGTATCGGAGGCCGACGTCGCCGTCGACTCCGGCCAGACGCTCCTCGATCTCGGCGACACCCGCCGCGCCCACCAGCTCATCACCGAGGGCGAACACCTCCTGCCCGCCTCGCGGGACAAGACGAAGGGTGTGTTCCTCACCTACCAGGCCACGAGCTACCTCGACCAGGAAGAACCCGAGCCTGCCGCAGCGGCCGCCACGGAGGCGCTGCTCCTGGCTCGCCGTATCGGCGCCCCCCGCTGCATCAAGCTCGTCGAAAACCTCCTCCCCCGCTTCCAGCCCTACACCCGGACCCAGGGAGTTCCCGAACTCCTTGCCGCCGCCGCGTAACACCGCACACCAGGCACGCCACATCCTGATGCGGGCGGCGGCCGCCGCCCGGGTCGTCTGAAGGCCGACCTGCGCACCGAAGGGACCGCTGGCAACCTTCACGAGGTCCAGGTTCGGCAGCGGACCAGAGGACACCAGGAGGCACTCACGGCGGGGCACAAGCTGATCCACGAGCACCCCTCCCTTTCGAACGGGATTGCGATACCGAAATACAAGACCGGGACTCCAGCCCGCACAGGCTCACAAAGGGGGCTCACAACGGATAACGGCCCCTGTCTGACCGCGCCCGCCACTACGCTCAGTTGCCCTGGCTCGTTCTGATGGGTGGAACATCCAGCCGAATCCGGCCCCTGAGGAGGCATCCGGCATGACGCTCAGTGAGGTCTCGGCTGAGACGGCGAACACGGCCCTGGCCGAGCTGATCGAGACCGCCAAGATCAGCAAGCATGCGCTGGCCCGCCGCGTGAACGCCCTGGCCGAGGAAGCCGGCGAGCCCCGCTCGTACACCCAGACCAGCGTGAAGAACTGGACGCGGGGCATGGTCCCCCGCGAGCCCGTGCCCCGGTTCATAGCCCAGGCACTGGCCGAACGATTAGGCCGGCCCGTCGACCCGGCCGAGATCGGCATGCCCGCCTCCCGCCGGAAGACCGCCGACGTCGGCCTGGACTTTCACCGGGACACCCACACCGCCGTCCACAACGCCTCCCAGTTCTGGAGCACCGTGCACCGCCGTAGCCTCCTCACCGGCGCTTTCGCTCTCGGCGCCTACACCACACCGCTCAGCCGGTGGCTCGCCGTCCCTGAGGACCCGGACGCCTCCCACCCCGGGAACCGCCGCGTCGGCCGCCACGACCTGGACGCACTGTGGGAGGCCGCCGCCCACGCGCAGCGCCAGGACTCCCGGTACGGCGGAGGCACCCGCGAGGCCTCCCAGGTCGACCGCATCCTGCGCGAGCGCGCCGTCCCCCTCCTGCACGGCGGCTACACCGACGCCGTGGGCCGGGAACTGTACGCCGGCACCGCCGAACTCGCGCGCGTCGCCGGGTGGAGCGCACTCGACATGGGGCACCATGCCCTCGCTCAACGCCACTTCATCCAGGCCCTGCGGATGGCGAAAGCCGCAGGCAGCATGAATGTGGGCTGCCACGTCCTGACCAACTTGGCCCTCCAGACGACCCTGCGCGGCTACCCCGACGCGGCCGTGGACATGGCGCAGGGCGCTTTCGAGCGCGCCCGCCACAAGGCGGCCCCCCGAGTCCTCGCGTTCGCCAAGCTGATCGAGGCCCGCGCGCACGCCCGCCTCGGGGACCGCCGTTCCGCCGCGGCCGCCCTCGCCCACTCCGAACGGCTCCTCGAACGTGCGGACACCGTCCCCGGGAACGAGCCCTCATGGATCCGCTACTACACGCCGGCCCGGATGAGTGCCGACGCCGTCGAGATCCACCGCGACCTGAACCTGCCCGACGCCGCTCTGCGGTGGAACGAGCGCGCCACACCCATGTCCGCGACCGACTTCACCCGCTCCGTCGGCCTGCGCATGACCCTAGTAGCCACTGCCCACATCCAGCGCGGCGAACTGGACCGGGCTCTCGCCGACGGACAGCGAGCGATCGTCATCCTCAGCAGCGTGCGCTCCGCCCGCGCCGCCGACTATCTCAGCGATGTCGTACGCACCATGG
This sequence comes from Streptomyces fuscichromogenes, assembly GCF_014645815.1. Classification (GTDB taxonomy): domain Bacteria; phylum Actinomycetota; class Actinomycetes; order Streptomycetales; family Streptomycetaceae; genus Streptomyces; species Streptomyces fuscichromogenes. The sequence goes on from NZ_BMML01000033.1 coordinate 47,141, forward strand.
GGCCATGGCGTCGCGACCCCCGAGTCGCCGGCTTCTCCCAGCGCGCCCATCAGGCCATCGTCCTCAGCACAACGAGGACTTCCTGACCACAACGGACCAGAAGAACCGGGCCGAGCAGGATAGTGGTCTGGCGGTGGCGTGGCGTGAGCGGACGGCGCGCGGTGTGGGCAGGCCGTGCTGGCGTCTCACGGGTCGGCTGCCGTGATGGCTCAGAGCGTCTCCGCCAAACGGAGCCTAAGCTCAGGTCCGTTCGGTTGCGGACGGCCATACCGTGAGGAGCACTGCATGTTGTTGAGGCCCGGCGCCACCTGCGATCAGGCGGTCAAGCTGCTAGAAAGCTTGACCTGGCATGGGCTCACCGACGTTCAGAACGCTGTCCCGTATATCCCCAGGCACGTGCCCGTTGTGCGGGACTTGGAGAGTGACGAAGCAAAGGCCTGGGAGATAGCCATCATCCCGGTGGTACGCCAGTACGACCAATGGACCGCTCAGGCCGCGGCCGAGCTCCTGGAGACGTTCGCCGACCAGGCCGTAGCCGCGCGGCTACGCGGGGAGCGCTACAACGCCATCGTGCACGGCCAGTTCACTCCGGACCGGTGGACATTCTTGATCAACACCGAACTGAACGACCTGCGCACCTACTTCACCGAAATGGCCAATGAACTGCGCCGCGTACAGGACCGGTTCACCGGGCACCGGGTACGAACGGTGGTCCTGGACACCAACGACCTGCTGCACTGCATGCGCTTCGACAAGATTCCCTGGCATCGGCTCTTCGGCCCGGGTACGTCGGTGATGATCCCGCACGTCGTGATCGACGAGATCGACAAGAAGTCGTACGACACCCACGACACCGGCGTCCGGAAGCGGGCCCGTGCAGTCTTCGCGCTCCTGGAGCAGACGCTCGCCCAGATCGAGACGGCCGGCCGTGCCGTCGTCAACAACGGGGAGACCGTCGTCGACGTCCTACTGGACGAGCCCGGGCACGTGCGGCTCCCGAACAACGACGATGAGATCGTCGCCCGCGCCTGCCTTCTGCAGCAGGCCATCGCCCCGGCTCCGGTCACTGTGGTCACCGGGGACAACGGGATGCGGGCACGTGCGCTGTCCTGGGGGCTGAAGGCGAAAGTCCTGAACGAGAAGTACAAGATCGAACGGCTGAGCGCCGCAGAGAAAGCGGACAACGAGCAGGCCATCACCTTCGAGGTACCGGTCGAAGACGAATAGTGGCCGGCCGCCGCGGGCGGGAATCCTCAGCTTGTCGACCAGCTGCGCAGCTGCGCGGCGATCTCCTGCACCCGGGCACCCTTGTGCTTGGCCCGCATGACGAGCGCGAGAGCCTCCTCCGGCTCGTAGTGCAGGACGATGCCGTTGGTGTTGAGGAACGCCTCGGCGACCAGCCAGGCGAAAAACTCGTTCTTCGCTTCGAGCGGTTCGTGGAGCGCGATCGTCTCCAGCATGGCCGCGGCCTTGAGCCAGTCGCTGGCGTACACGTCGCGGCCCATGTAGTGGGCCTGGACCCGGGCGCAGACGGCATCCAGGATGCCCAGGTCGAGACAGGCCGGGTCGCCTGGGAGGGTCTGTGCGATCTGTAGAAGCTCTTGCGGGGTGAGGAACCGGGTCACGCGGCGTGACCGTGACGGACGTCGTGCAGGTCGCGGCTGCTCAGCGGAGCCGGGTCAGGCCACGATGCCGTGCTGGTGCCAGCTGCGGGAGCGTCTTGGGAGGCGAAGACCTCGGCGAGCTGCGGGACACGGTCGCGTGCCTGACCGAGCGCCTTGATGAACGGGTCGGCGGCGGCGGCGAGCGCCGCGTCACGGACGAAGTCCTCGGGGGACTTGCCGACGATGTGGGCGGCCGCCTCGACGCGCTCGTACTCTTCCGGCTCGAAGGGCGGCACCTGTCCGTTCTGGTCCATACGAGCGACGGTACCAGTGGGATCGGCTCCAGCCGAAGGCGTTCGGGCAAGAAGAAAGGGGCAGCGGCCGTTGAACGGCGGGTGCCCCTTTAAGTCTGTGATGACAGTATCACGTGATCGCGGTCGGCCGAGTTCTTTCCGGTGGGCTCGGCTAGGGTGCTGCGATGGCCTCCGCTCCTCCATCTGATCCGTACGCGCGGCACGTGCTGGCCCGTATGTCGGACTTTTTCACCGACGAGGGCACACCATGGGCGCGCCGTCTGTGGGACATAGGTTCGGTCCTGGCCCTCGAAGAGCTCTTCGAGGCCGGGTACTGGCAGGCACACGGGGTGCTGTCGCAGACCGCGTGCGACTGGCAGCGCATCCAGCTCAACGCGCTGGTCGGGCCCGACCGGGGCCTCGGAGACAGGGACCTGCGCAAAGAGCTCACCGGCCTGCTGAAGAACGCACTGCCGGATCCCAGCCCCGCGCGACGCCGCCTCAAGGAGATCATCGGGCACGTCCGGGTCGGCTACCTGGAGCGGTGGGCCGTGGCGGTCAACGTTCCCGTCGAGGAACGTACGAAGCCGGAGCGGTACTCCCGCACGGTGGCCTCCCACCTTCTTGACCTGGGCTACAGCGCGAGTTTCCTCAAGGCCTGGGCGAAAGATCTCTACGACGCGCGTGCCACCACGGCGGACATAGCGGACAGCGCTGCCGCGCTCGCGCGGACGCCGGCCCGCGGGTACGAGGTGCTGGTGGCGCTGGAGAAGGTGCCGCGGCGGGATCTCGCTGAACCGCTGGAACACTGGTACGACAAGGGCAAGGTCATCGCCTGGCTCCGTGAACACGGCCATGACACCGCCGGCGTCCGGCCCGGAGGCGGGTTCGTCTACCGGTTCAACGCGCTGGACGCCTTCAGCGCCGCCGAACAGGCCCGGCAGATGCTGGAGCGGATGACCGCCCGTTCCCAGTTCCTGCGCAAGGACCGAGGCGGAGTCGCGCCCCTCCCCTACATCTGGGTCGCCGGGCATGCGGAGGCCATCCCGCTCGAACCCCCGGCACGGGGCGCCGACGTGTTGACCTTGGTCAACGAGGGGCACCTTTACCAGGTCGCGGGCACCCGCAGCCGGATCGACGACGCCCTGGAGCTCGCGGCCGCGGTCAACCGAGGCCCGATGGCCCCAGCCGTCGCCGGCGCCTGGGCCGCCATCGAATCGCTGCTGACCCACCCGGACGACCCCAAGGGGGACGGCGAGCGGTCCGGGAAAGCCGTAGCGGCCGACCGCATGGCGGCCGTCATCGCCTGCTCGTGGCCCCGGGCCGAACTCACCGCCCTCGCTCACCGGCACAAGCCCCGCACTCAGGACGATCTCGGCCGGAGCATCGCCGCCTGCACCACGAACCAGGAACGCGCCCGTGTCGTCGCCGACGCGCTACGGGCGGGCGGGGCCTCCGCTCTGGACTTCACCCGGGCGCCGACGAAGTACAGCGACCGTCCCGCGGCCCAGCGGATGGCCGACCTGGTGCAGGATCCCCGCCCGGTGCTGGGCGATGTCGCCGGCGCCTTCCGGATCGCGCTGCGGCGTCTGTACCGCACCCGGAACATCATCCTGCACGGCGGCGCCACCCAGGGCGTGGCCCTGGAGGCCTCGCTGCGCACCGCTGCACCGCTGGTCGGCGCGGGCTTGGACCGCATCGTGCACGCGGCGTACGCCGAGGACCTCGATCCCCTCGACCTCGCGGCCCGGGCCGAGGTCGCTCTCCAACTCGTCAACGGGGAGACCGGGCTCTCGGTCGTCGACCTGCTGGAACCCGTCTGACGGCAGGCGCGGAAGCCACCCTCGGCGGCGCCACCTCTTGGAGTGAGCAGTCCCCCGTACGGCGGCCCGGGACACAGGTGCGGCTCTACGATGCCGAGATGGCTTCCTACGCGAAGGACCGTCGCTGCACCGCGATGGCCGAGGCCCTCGTCCCGTTGCTGCGCCGTTCTTGTCCCGAGGATACCGGCGGCTACGGCGGCTCGTACCAGGTGAACCTCGACGATGAGGAGGCCGTCGGCCTGGGCGGGGTTGAACTGATCAGGGCCGCGATGCGCAAGGCGGCACGTCAGCTCGGATGGAAGGTCACCACGATCGGGTGGATCGGCACCCGCTTCGGCACAATGGTCGCCATCCAGGACACCAGGGACGTCCCCGAGGAGTACCGGCCGGTGATCGACGCGGCGATGGAGCAGCGTATGGGTGCGGCGCTGGCCAAAGCGTGGGGCGAGTCGGATGAAGCGCCGGTCGAGCGCGGCTCGGTGGCCCTGATGACGCAGGAATTCCGTGCGGCGGTCGCCGCGGCGGAAGCCTGATGGGACAGGCCTTCGAGGCACATGTTCGGCATGGGAGCGGCCGGCACCCGTATCACGGATGCCGGCCGCTCTCGTTGGAGGGTGATCTGGTGTCCGGGGCTGTGACGGCAGTCCCGGACACGCTCTACTTCAGTTGGCCAGTCAGCGGACCGGTCCCTTCTCGGAGCTGACGCACCGCCAACCGCGGTACCCGGGCGCGGATGGCGACCTCGCTGTCGCTGCAGCCCCAGCTGATTGCCGCGGCGACCAGCTGGGTGCGCTCGGCACACCTCGTCTCCAGCTGCTTCTCCGCGTGCGGAACGGTGTCCTCTTCCAGAGCGGCGATGTCGGCGCCGACCACCGCCAGGCGGTCCCAGTCCCGGGAGCGCAGTTGCTCCCGGTACTGGTAGGCGGCCTCCTGCACGTTCAGCAGGCGCCAGCCGTGGCGTGCGGCGTTCTCCTCCTCGTTTTCGACCCACGCGTCCACCTGAGTGTCCGTGGAGGTGGAGGTGATCCTGCTGCCGGTCAGCCGGTCATGTTCACCGTCCCAGACCTCGAACTCCTTCAGCGGCCGCGGATCGCCGTTCATGAGGATCGTCCGGTACCAGGACCGCACCCCCAGGACCTGCAGCCCGATGCCGCTCCCGTCGCTGTACGGCTTCCCGAACTCCGACCTGATCTCCCCGTGCCAGTCCTCGTTGACGCCCAGGTACCGGGTCGGCCACTCGCATTCCTCAGCGAGCTTGTCCAACGGGCGGCACAGCATCTCGGGCTGGTAGACCTGCGGGAAGCGGGCCACGATCTCAAAGAAGTCGACCAGGTCGGCGTCGGTCTCGGACCCGGCGGCCTTCCGGCTGCGGGAGAAAAGACGCTTCATGTTGCGGCCGGCACGGGCGGATTGCGCAGACCAGTCGAGGTCGCCGCCGCCGTCGAACAGGCTGCCCAGCAGTTCCTGCGAGACCGGCGCTACTTCCTCCAGCAGGGCGTTGGCGGCCGCAGCATTCAGGTAGGGCCACTCCGGGATGCCGGAGTCGATCGTCCACGACAGTAACTCGGGGACCGGCTCGAACCACTGGTGGGGCCCGGTGGACTGGAAGAGGGCTCCCGGGTTCCACCGCGACCAGACCTGGTGCGGCACGTCGTTGATGGCCGTCCAGGCCTTGTTCCACGGCTCCAGGTGCGCCGTCGACTCGTGGAACTGCAGCTCACCGGTCCTGATGTTCAGCAGCACCCCCTGGTAGTGGCCGGGCTTTGGCCGGCCGGGGATCGGCTCCGCGGAGATCACATCCGTCACCGGCGTGATGGTGACGCGGGGTGCCGCATAGCGGGCCACCTCGATCTTCGGAACCGTTATGACCTGGTGGGTCATGCTTGTCTTCCTTTCCTGTGGACGGGCTGATGAGGGATGAGCTGGGCCGGCCTTCAGCCCTCGGTCCGGACCGAGCAGATGTCGACGCTCCTGACGCCGGCACGCAGGGCGGGATCCTGCTCGGCGTAGCCGCGGACCAGGACCTCGTCGCCGACCTTGAGCGCGCGGCCGAGCAGTTCCTCGGCCGCTGTGAAGCGGCGGGCGTCCACCCGGGCGTGTGCCGTCTCGCCGTCCCAGCTCTCCAGCAGCAGACGGACGTGGTTGCCGTACCGCCGTACCGCCGCGATCGTCACCGTGGCCTCGACGCGTTCGCCGGCCCGGATCCGTGACAGCGGCAGGAGAGTGGCACCAACGCTGTTGTGGCGCTCGACGAGCAGGCCGCCCGGCATCGGCACCGGCTGGCGCGGACCCGGCAGGATCTTGCCCGCCCGGTAGGCCTCGGCGAGGTGGTCGAGGTGCTCGGGCCGGTAGGCGTCCGGCAGGTAGATCAAGGCGCAGGTGAGGTCGAGCTTGCGGTAGAGGTGGCTCAGTTCGTCGTCCGCGTCCCACATGGCCTGCCACTGCGCGCGGGTCAGCTGGTCGGCGGTGGTGTGCCGCAGGGGCTCGCTGTCCTGCTTGACCTGGAGGTAGCGGCGGATCGTCGCTTCGACCTCGGTGCGGGTGAGGAAGGCGGCGGCGTTCTCGCGGATGTGGTGCTCGTCGTACCAGGCCGACAGGCGGTAGGTGGCGCTGGCGGGACGGCGCGTCCGCGCGAGGGCGAGGGGGGTCGCCTTGAGGGTCGGCCGCTCCGGTCGGCCGGCGTGCGGGGTCGTGGTGGTTGTGGTGGTCATCGTGATCGCCTCGCAGGAGCCGTGGGGCCGCCCCGGCCGGGCGGCCGGGGCGGGTTGGTTCGTGCTCGGAAGTGCTGACGGATCTGGCGGGGTTCGTCCCGGACGGCGTCAGTCGGTCGTCCACTGGAGGTCGCAGACCGCCTGGGGGTCGCTGGCGCACAGGCTCACCAGGGCGGCGGCGGACAGCCCGCGGCGCTGGGCTCCCTCCCAGACCAGCCGGGGCGAGAGGGCCCCGAGGAGGATCTGCAGGGTGTCCGCGCAGAACAGGGCCATGACGCCGGCGTCGACGGCGTGGCTGGCGCCTGCCTTCCTGGCGGCCGCGAGGGCCTTCTCGTACGGGCTGTCACCGGCCTTGGCGGCCTTGGTGGTGGCCCGGGCCGGCTTGTCGGCGGGCTCGCTGGGGGCCGCCTCCAGGTCAAACCAGCGGTACAGGCCGCCGCGCGACGCGCGGAAGACGTCCTCGCGGGGCGTTTCGTCCGGCACCCAGTCGGTGTCGGCGGACGGGGAGCGCAGCGCGGTGTCCGGGATGCCGTAGACGGGGACGGCGCCGATGTGCGACTCGTAGCGGCCGGAGTCGCGGATGGCTTCAAGCTCTTCCGGGGTCTGGGAGGGCAGTTCGCTGTGACGGCCGCGCGGGCCGCCGTTGACGATGCGCTTGTCCGGGCTGACGAGGTGCCAGGCCGATGCGGCGGCGGCGAAGGGCGTGACGAAGGCGCTGATGTCGAGGTTCCCGGCGGCGTCGCGGAAGACCGCGACCCTGCGCTGGCGGGTGGCCTCGGGCCCGTCGCCGAAGTGCATCTCCAGGAGGCTGAGCGCCCAGCCCTCCAGGCGCGTGACCAGGCCGCAGCGGGGACCGCTGTAGACGAAGATCAGGTCCCCGGGGGCGAGAGGGGTGGAAGGAGTGGACTGTTCGGTGCTGACCGGCTTGGTGGTCATGCGATCCCCTTGACGGAGGCGAGTTGAGTTGGCGCGAACCAAGTTGCCGCTTGGATTCTAAAATCAATAATACTCTCTATCGGGTGGGGGTCAACCCCTTTCCCCCGGCTGGCGTCGGCGGCCTTCGACCGCCTCGCAAATGGGCAGGCGGCGGCACCAGGCACTCTGGGACCATTGGGTCGTGGTTGCACAACTGCCGCCTGCGGGACGCGATGACATGACCCGCATCGCCGAACTCGCCTCCGAGTCCGACGCGCCGATCAAACGGCAGCACCTCATCTCCCAGGTGCTGCTCGCCCAGTTCGCCACGCCCATCCGGCACACCGCCGGCCTCCACGTCCGGCCGTACGACCTGCGAAATCCGCAGCGCGTGCCCAAGGCCCGCACGCCGCGCGGGGTCGGCTGGATCGAGGACTTCGTCCCCTACGCCTCCGCATCCATCGAACAGGTGTGGAAACAGGTCGAACAGCACCTGCCCGAGGCCTTTGCCTCGGTCGCCGCGGGCACCGCCCTGGACGAACCGGAAACAGTCGCCCTGCTGCAGGATGCGATCGCCCTGCACTGGGTGCGCTCGCAGCACTACCGCGACCTGCACAAGGTCATCTTCCGCGCCTTCTACGAGGAACGCTTGCGCCGGTTCCTCGACGAGGACCAGGTCCTGCTGCAGCAGGCCGTGTGGGAGAGGACCGGCCTGATCGTCACCGGCCGCGAGGGCCTGGCGCTGCACGCCGAACGCGTCCTGCAGCCCATGGCCGACGCATACGAGAGCGGCGCGCTGTTCCGCGTCCGCATCGAGGCCGCGTTCGCGAAGGCCCGCAGCCTCTTGGCCAACCATGCCGTGCAGATCCTGCGGCCCCGACAGGGCGAGTTCCTCATCGGCGACAACCCGGCCCTGACCGTGCGCCGCGACGGACCGAGGCTCTCGTACAACATGGCCATCGGCGACGCGCACTCGGTCGTCCTGCCGATCGGCCCCGGGTACGTGCTGTCCACCGGCCCGCAGCCGGAGTATCTGCAGGCCTCCCCCGCCGAGGTCGACGAGCTGAACACGCTGCAGATCTGCGCCGCGCGCCGGTACGTCTACACCCGCCCGAACAGCAACCTGCGGTCCTTCATCACCCGCCGGAGTCGCGAACACCGCCTGCCGAACGAGTAGCTCGTCAGTACGCAGCGAGGCGTCCGCGCCACCGGGCAGTGCCGGCGGCAGGCGGTCCAAGGGGTCAAAGCGGACACGGTTCAAGGCCGTGGCCATCAGGCGCAGGCACCCGTGGTGCAGCGGTGACGGCGCCGCCGGGAAGAGGAGACCTTGACCCCAACGGCGGCAGCCACCTCACCGTTGAGTGAGGCGTGCGACATCGCACCGGCAGGCACCCCCGTGGGCGATCGCATGGAGCTCCTGGACGGTCCAGCCGCAGGTCCTCTCGGGCGCCCCGGTGCCGCTGTAGGGCTCGAAGGCACCGCCGCTGGGGCCGCTGCAGGGCCCCGAGAGGGCATCGAACCCCCATCCGGTGATGTGGATCTCGTTCCGGCGTGACCCGGTCCGGGTGGTGATGGTCCCGATCTGGAGCATCCGCAGCTTGCCGGCCTGCCGAGCGCGTTCGGCCTCGTCGTGCGCGGCCCGCTGCTGGGACGCTTCGGTGCGCCGCTCCTTCTCGGACTTCAGGTCGGCGCGGCGTTGTTCCTCGGCACGTTGGGCGGCGGCGGAGCCGCGGCAGGTCGCGTACGAATGGCCGGTGACCGTGTGCCCGGAGGTGCTGGTGCACCAGGAACAGGCCTCCGGGGGCTTGGGCTTGAGCGCGATCAGCGATTCGGTGAGGTAGTAGCTGACTCCGACATAGACGACGACGCCGAGCAGCATCCACAGGTACCAGGTCATGGCTCCTCCTGTCGGCCTCCGAGGGGAGGCGGGTGAGGTGGTGCGGAGCAAGTTGCCGCCTACTCCTTGAAATCAATTCAACGCTGCATGGGAGGGTGTGACTACGGTCGAAGCGGTGCCCGACGCCCCTCCCGATGGCGTCGGGCACCGCATTGGTCAGGCGCGTGTGGGTGCGATGTAGTGCCGGACGGCGACCATGAGACAGCCGGCCGCAGCAAATCCCGTCAGGACTCCGCCGATCCGTATGCCGGCAGCACCGACGCCGGTCAGGTGCATGGCGTCGGTCAGTGCGAGGGATCCGGTGTAGGAACCGGCCCACAGGGCCATACAGCCCAGAAGCAGCAGGATCACGCGGGCGTCGAGCGGCAGCCACTCCGGCCCCTTGGAGGGGCCGGTGCGCGTGCTGACGTGAGCGATGTGGGCGGCGAGGGCCTGGTCGCGGGTGCCTGCCGGATGGGGCGGCATCCGGCCGCAGGAGCAGTCCGCCCGGAACCGGGCGTCGCCGCCCGCGGCGGCGGATGCGTCTTCGCTGATGACGATCCTCGGCAGGTGCAGGCCGTCGTCGATGGCGAACCGGTCAAGCACGGGATCCTCCTTGTCGGTTGCGGGTGTCGGACTCGCTGTCTGCGTAGGCCGTCACGGGGGTTCGTGCGGGCAACTGGGGTCTTGCCGACGCTCCCTTGTCAGCGGGTCTTTTCCGGAGGCAGGGCCAGGTCCAGATACTTGGTGAGGCTGGCGTGGTCGAGGTTGCCGTCCATCGACAGGGAGCGCAGCAGCGCGTCGGCAACGGCGTCGCGAGGGATGTCGAGGCGGTTCTGGGCCTCGCGGACGATGTCACCGAGGGTGTATTGGCCGTAGTCCGGGTGATGGCGGATGAGCCAGTCCAGGGTCTTGGCGACGGGGGTGGTCAGGGCGTAATGGTGCGTGCGGTCGTCGCCTTCGTCGGTGTCCCAGCCGTGCTGTTCGGCCAGTTCGTCGAGGACGGCGTGACGGACGGTGACGGCCAGGTGCTCGGTGGGGATGATGTCGTCCAGGCGCGTGGCCACGTGCAGGGCGAGGTCGTTCGAGATCTCCCGGACGTCCGGCTCGTTGCGGTGGCGCAGCACCCAGCGCTTGCGGGTCTGCGGGCGTCCCCACAGCAGGCTCTGGAACGCGGCAGTGAGGCGTTCACGCAAGTCACTCACGCCGGCGGGGAGCGCCTCGGGGTCGGGCCCGGCCACGGCGGAGGCGACGTTCTCCCGGCTGCGCTGGGTGACCCAGTCCTGGGCGACCGGGCGGGACCAGGCGCTGCGTCCGCTGAGCGTGGCCTGGGGCAGGGGGACATTGCCTTCGCCGCGGGAGGCGTACGAGCGCAGGGTGGAGGCGGCGATGCCGGCCAGGCCCGCGAACTCGGTGACGCCCAGCAGCTGGTCGGCGGCGAGTTCGGGCGCGGAGACCTGGAGCACGCACTGGTCGAGGGGGAAGTCGTCACCGTGGTCGGCGCGGTGCTTCGCCCACAGGGCGAGGTGGTCGGTCCACCGTCCGGAGAGGGAGGCGTCCGGGTCGAAGGGGACGACCTTCAGCAGGCGTCCGGCGTCCGGGTCGGCGGTGCCGTCCAGAAGCTGGTCGGCGGTGACGGCGCGCGCCGCCGGGACGGGTGTGCGGACGAAGTCCTCGTCGGCCGCGTCCCAGACCTGGCCGGGCCGGTACCAGGTGGCGCCGTCCCACCAGTAGCCGCCGGCCCGGAACAGGAGCGGGCCGCCGTGCCATTCGGCGTGCAGTTCGCTCGCGTCCTCGTCGCGCACGAGCACCACCGTCCGGCCGTGGTCGGGGTGGTAGCGCACGCACCAGGCGAACTCGCTGCGCAGGGGGTCGGTGGTGAAGGCGCGCCAGCCGCCGGCGGAGCGTTCGAGGTCGTAGCGGCCCCACATGCCGCCGCCGCGGTTGCGGCCGACTGCTTCGAGCTCGCGGGGGTCTTCGAGGGGGATGTGGGAGTCGTCGACGAACGGCAGGTCGGGGACGGGGTGGTCGGTTCGCAGGCCGTTGGCCAAGGGGCGCAGCGTGTACACGAGGTGTGTTGTGTCCTTTCCCGCTGTAGCGCTGTAGATATCTACAGCGTACCGCTTCGGAATCTACAGCTAACCCAAGTCGGTCTGATTGGCGAGAAGTTGTCACATCACCCCCGACACTGCGGCACGAGCACGAACGGCACACAGCGGCACCGCGCTGCTGGTTCCGGCAGGCCGCCCCTCCCCGCTTCCTGCCTTGGGACACTGCTTCCCTGGCCGGAAATACGCAGCCCGCCTCTGTCCATCCGGGCCCTGGTCGGCGGCCTGGGCCTTCGGCCCTCATTCCCGTGCCCGCGCCCGGATCCTTGCCGAACGCGACCTGTCCGTTCCCAGCGACGCACGCCCATCCAACACCTCAAGCCCCGGCGGTTCGGAGCGCGATGCCACGTTGCGCCATCTGGGTGAATGCTGCTCCCCCGAATGAGTGGCGACGCCGAACGGCCACCGGGCAGCAGGTGCAGGGTGTGGGCGAAGAGCCCGCGCAGAGAGACGGACCCAGCTGATGACCCTGTTCGGAGTCGAGGAAGTTCTCCCCCGCGGCAACGAGGCGGAACTGGCCGGGCCCCGGCTGCGCGAGCAGGTGGACCAGGCAGCCGACGCGCTGTCCGCGACCGTCGGTGAAGACCCACAGGCCCTCCGGGGCCGTCTCCTCAAGCTGGTGAACCTCCCCCGCCTGTCCGACACCGACGACCACGACCTACGGGAAGTACTTCGGGAACTCCGTGTGTGCGAGCAGGAGGGCAAGGCCGCTTATCGCGCCCGCCTACAACGCGTCACCCGAGTGGACCGGCCAGCTGGTATCGCCCAGCTCCCGCGGCCCCGATCGGTCAAGCCGGCCAGCAGCGCGGGTGCCTGCGGACTGTGCGCGGACGGATACGACGTCGGTGACCTGATCGGACGGATGCCGTCACCGGACGAGCTCCCCTATGTCCCGATGGGCTGGCTGTGCTGGCACTGTCTCGTGCAGCGACGCCGGCAGCCGCGCCGCCGCGACGTGCTGCTGCGCTTCTTCCACGCCCTCTTCGCCGGTGACGGCGTCGGTCTCAACGGGATCGAGTGCGGCCTGCTGCTGGAATGGCTGACCGCAGATCCCGCCCTGTCGAACAGCAAGCCGTGGAAGGCGGATCCGCTGGAGAACACCGTCGTGCGGCTGCGCACCAGCGCCGCCGACGGAAAACCGACGACCTGGCTCAGCACTCAGACCGTGCACACCATTGTCGCGGTGCTACGAGAGGTTCCCGCGTCCCCGGCCACCACGGTGCAGGACGAGGAGGCGCTCGCCGCCCTGGTCCAGCACCTTGCCGAATGGGAGACCAACCCCGCGGCCGTACCGGCCTCGCGGTACGGAACGGGCTGGTGCTTCCGACGGCAGGTCCTCGCGCTCACCGAACACCCCACCGTGCTCTCCCAGCTCGGCGGCCCGTTCTTCCTCTACCAGTGCAAGACCACCCAGACGGGACAGCTCGTCGAACCGTAGCCTCGATCGGGCTCGCTGCTCCGCTGAGGACGACGGAGATCGCTGACCTCCACGGTCGCGTTCCTATTCTCGGCCCCGGCGTCACGGCGGGCAGCGCTACGGGAGGTCCGAAGCATCCTCCTCCAGCTCAATGGCGCAGCCGACGTCACAGAGGAACGCCGACTGATCAAAAAACTGACGGTAGCTGCCAGCGCAGCCGGGAGCTCGCTCTCGGGTAGCGAACGGCGCAAGGCCAAGGTCTGGATCGACAAGCAGCTGCCGCAGCCACCGGGAACTTGAGCCCTAGGTGTGCCATCTCATGACCTGGGTGCCGCGGGGAGTTGAGGACGCGGACATACAGCAGCCCCGTCAGGATGCCTGCGGCACGTTCTACCCGGTAGGTGGCCTTTCGTGCAAACTGGGCGCTCTGCCCGGTCACTGCCCGGCACACTGCCCTCATGCCTTCCACCAGGACCACCGTGAAGCCCTACCCGTCCGGTACCAAGTGGACGATCATCGGCCGATATGGGCACACCCAGACCGAGGAACTCGTTCTCTACGCCGAGCCGAACTACTCGTCCCTCACCGACGACTACCTGCCCGAAGAGATCAGCGCGCACGAGCTGTGGCGGCTGTGGGTGGACAAGGTGTGGAACAAGGCTCACGAGCAGTGGCCCCAGCTGTATCGGCCGGGTGAGGTCACCATCCTGTGGACCGTCACCACCCCCTCCTTCGACGGCATCTTTGAAGCGGCGCCGCACGTCCGGTCCCTGCCGGAGGATCCCGAGATGGTCAAGACGCTCGGCCCCTACGAGCCCGAGGACTTCCTCACGCACTACAAGACGCCCGTCAACGCCGAGACTGGGGAGCCGGTCAACTGGGTTCGGCTACCGGTCATGGACCGCGGGTGGAACGCCACGGCGGGCGACAAGGGAGGCTTCATTCAGGAGGTGACGGGCTGGAAGCCGTCTCCGCTGCAGCCGGCGATGGACGTGCTGCAGATCGGCCGGGCGGCCGGCCTGTACGTTCCGGATCTGCCCTGACCGCGCCGTTTGGTGCGAACCGCACTCGGGTGGACACTGCCGCCGGGCATGTTCCACGACCCACGACACGCGGAGAACTGATGGCCCGTCCGAGTAACGGAACTCCCGTCCTTCCCGGCTTCCTGAAATCTCACGCCCACGGACACAGCCTCCGCGTCTGGTGTCGCTGGTGCTGCGCCTGGCACAGCCACGGCTACGACGGCACTCCTGTCGGCGAGACACGAGACAACGCACCGCGCCGCGCACTGCTACGCACCCGACAGTGAGTACAACGACACTGACTACTGGATCCGTGTGACCGGTACCCCGTTCTCCACCGCTCGGACGGCGATCCGTACGGCGACCGCCGCGAAGCAGCGGGCGATCCGGGCCCGCCGGATCAGCGACGCCGTGCAACAACTCCGCGACCAGGCGCCGCCCGCCACGTAGGTGTGCCGTCGCGCGAGGTTTGTCAGAACGCCCTGATCAGCGGTGTCAGGCGTCAGCGGGACGGCTCGCTGGAGTAGGCCGAAGGACCGCGCCGTTTCCGCTGCTCGCGTCAGCCGACGGCCTCTCCGGTGTCGGCGAGCCGGATCGTGCCCGTGGAGGTGATGATGGCGGGGCCGGTCGGAGCCATGGCGCCCTCGGCTGCAACGAATACGTGCAGGGTTCCGCCAGGGAGGTCGGCACGGTAGTCGGCGACGTCGGTCTGGCCGGCGTGGCGTCTGAAACAGCTGTCTCCTGAATCACTGAGCACTGAAGGCAAACTAAGTCTCCTGGATAGCATATGGTCGAAGTCAGTCGAGTGGTTCGGGTGGTCGGACCTACTGCCCCGGGAGGCCGCATGCCTACGCTCAGCATCAACTTCGATCCAGCCGTCATCGCTCATTTGACGAGCGCGAGCGGTGATGACACCGTCCACGTCACGCTCACCCTCGGCGCTGCGAACCCGTCAGCCTCACCAGCAGGCAGGCCTGTGGTCCCGCATGGCCCGCTTGCTGATCTCATGAAGGCGCAGCTGCTGAAGGCGGGCACTGTGCTGAGGTTCTATCAGCGCCGGGCCAATCGATCCGGGCGGGCTGTGGTGACACCCGACGGTCAGTTGGTGGTCGACGGACATTCCGCCCCGTTCCCCTCACCGTCCAAAGCGGCCGAGGCCGTGACCGGCAACGTGATCAACGGATGGACGCTGTGGCATGTGGAGGACGACGGCCGTCCTGGGCCTACGCTCGACGCTCTGCGCCGCGAGCTTGAGTCACGCAACGTGCAGTAGCCGCAGGCCCTTGGGCGAGGGACGAAGGGCTGCTCTCGCCTGGTTCGTGAACGCATCCCGAAGATGTAGGAATTCAAGCCGACCGTGTGCTGGATAGCGGGGCCGCCCAGGTGGCCGACGGGTGGCAGGAAGGGCACCGGTTTAGTCATGCTGTCCGAGCAGGAAAGCTTCGATGCGCTGCACCAGCTGATCCTCCCGGCTGCGACTCGAAGCGCCGTCGCACAGGCCCGGCCCGTCGTGGTCGTCGTCGCCGGGCAGCCTGGCGCGGGGAAGACGGGGATCGCCGACCTCGTCCAGGCGGTACTGGACCGACGCGGTGGCGCAGTACGGGTCCGCCGCGACCTGTACAAGCCGCTCCACCGTCACTACGCCGACGTTTTGCCGGCCGACGTCCGTACGGCCGGAGCCTTGGTACGCCCGGACACCGCGCGGTGGCAGGCCGCCGTCGAAGCCCACGTCCGCGAGATGGGTTTCGACGCCGTGGTGGAGTCGGCGCTCGCCGATCCGGATGACTTCCGCGCCTCCTCCCGCGCCTACCGGGCGGTCGGCCACCGGATCGAGGTGGTGGTGCTGGCCGTCCCTCAGGCGCTGAGCCAGCTCGGCATCGTGGACCGCTTCCTCGCCGAGGCCGCTGCCGGCGGCGGCCGGTACGTGTCGTGGGAGAACCACGACACGTGCGCGACGGGCCTGCTCTCCACGCTGGCCGTCATCGAGACCGAGCAGCTCGCCGACCGTGTCACCGTCGTACGGCGCGACGGCTCCGTTCTCTACTCCAACGAACGCGCCTCCGACGGTAGCTGGCGGCATCGGCCAGCTGCGGAGCGGGTGGTGATGGCGGAGCGGGCGCGGCCGTGGACCGCGCCCGAGACCGCCCTCTTCCGCCGCGCTCTCGCCCGCACCGACCGGCGGGTGCATGCCGAACTGGCGGGTGAGGACCGGCGCCTGGCGGTGCAGCGCGATAGCGAGCGTGCGGCCGCCTGGTCCGAGCCGGTCCGTCGCATCGCCCAGCCCGTCGCGGTGCCGCCCGGGGTCGCTTACCACCGGCTGTCGTCATCTGAGCACCGGTGGATCTTCGACGAACTGATCACGCCGACGGTCCTGGCGAACGTTACGCCCCGGGACGATCCGCGCGCCGTATACGTGATCGGCCAGCCCGGGGCGGGCAAGCTGCTGGCCGCCAGGATGGTCCGGCGTGTGATGCGGTCCGGTACGACCAGGCTGGTCGGTGACGACTTCAAGGCCGCGCATCCGGACTACCGGCAGATGCTCCGTCAGGATCCCCGGGGTGCCGGCGCGGCCATCCGAGCCGACTACAAAGCGTGGTTCGCTCAGGCGGAAGAGTACGTGCGAACGCGGCGCGGCGACCTGCTCATCGAGTCCGCCCCGGGCGGCGCGGACGATGTCCTCGACAGCGCCCTTGCCTGCTCCCGGTTCGGCTACCAGGTGGAGTTGGTGGTGCTGGCCGTGCGGGAAGCGGACAGCCGCCTGGCCACCGCCCTGCGCTACGCCCGGGCCATGCAAGCTGGCATCACCGGACGGTTCACCACCCGCGCCGGGCACGACCGTTGTTACCGGGCCGTCGCCGACCTGACGGCGGCCGCCGAAACCCATCCGGCCATCACTGCGGTGACGGTGATCCGCCGCGACGGCCACGCCCTGCTGCGTCAGGAGCAGCCCGCCGCACCCGGCCGGGTCTCATGGGCGCTGGCCGCCGAACGGCAGCGCCCCTACACCGAGCAGGAAGCCGCCCACTTCATCCAGCTCTACCAAGGACTGCGCATGGCCCTGCCTCAGCACCGCGACGAACTGGACGGCATCGTCGCCCTGGCCCGCCCCCTGATGCCCGCCGGGTTCCAGCGGCTGCGGATCGCCGCGCACCGCCCGGATATGCGGCTGCTGCCCCTGCCGCGGACGGTCTACGACTCCAGCTCCCTCAGCCGCGCCGCATAGAGCGCAGCAAGGCGGTCCTCCTCCGCCGCGTCGGCGTTCTCCAGACGCTGCAGGTCCTGGTAGGCGGCCGTACGGCCCGCCGTCAGCTGCGCGAGGCGCTCCTCATCGGGCAGCGGGGCCCGCCGCTCGGCAGCGATCTGCTCGGTGTACCAGTGCACTACCTCGCGCACGATGTCGGCCGCATGCTGATCCTCGCCCCCGCCCAGGCCGGAGAAATCGGGCTGATCCGGTGTACCGGGCATGGAAAACCCCTCATTGTTCTGATCTTGATCGGATGGGTCATTGTCCTCCCGTCCCGTCTGCCCGGTTCGGTGCCGCCGCGGCGCTGCGGGCCGCGGGTAGGCCTGAATCCGTCGCCCGGCCGGGCCGTGGCAGCGAGGCGGGCTCCCCAAATCCGTTAGGGCGGGCATAGGTTGACCTGCGAGTGATCATCTTTCGGGGGTGGATGTGGCAGGCCAGGATCGGGACCTGAGGGCGCTGTTCAGCACGAACGACCGCAGCGTGCAGGCCGCAGAGGCGTTCACGAACCGGTCCGCGCAGTGGGAGGCGGTCGCAGCTGCGCTCACCCAGCACCTCCTCCACGTCGGTGCCCCCGGTTTCGACCCCGAGGACCTTGAGGAGCCCCGGAGTCACGTGCTCGTCTTCCACGGCGTCGGCGGCATCGGCAAGACCACCCTGTCCAGGACGCTGGAGGCGGCGCTCGCCGACGTCGGCCGCCGCCCCTCCCAGTGGGGCGCGCCGGGCTGGCCGGCCGACCGGATCCTGCCCGTGCGCATCGACCTCGCCCGCTCGGCCGGCACCGACTTCGAGCAGATCGTGCTGACGATCCGGGCCGCGCTCACCAGGATCGGGCGCCCGCTGCCCGCGTTCGATCTGGCGCTGCGCCGGTACTGGGAGGTCAACCACCCCGGCGAGCCGCTGGAGGAGTACCTGCGCCGCGGCGGGCTCGGCTTCAGGTTCGGGCAGGCGCTGCCGCAGCAGATGCAGTCCGCGCTCGCCGACGTCGCCCAGGCGCTCATGCTGCCCGGCACCGTCGGCTCGGTCGTCGGCCAGGTCACCGGCGCCCTCATCGGCGCGCTGCGCGAACACCGCCGGACCGTGCGGGCCCTGGCGGGCTGCGCCCGGCTGGCGGACCTGCTGGAGGCCGAACCCGACCTGGACGCCCTGTCCTTCTACCCGCACCTGCTGGCGTGGGAGCTCGCCCGGATCCCCGAGGGCAAGAGGGTCGTGCCGGTGATCCTGCTCGACACGTTCGAGGACATCGGCGACCGCACCCGCCGTGATCTGGAGCGGCTGATCCAGCGGACGGTGTGGCTGCTGCCGAACGCCTTCTGGGTGATCACCGGGCGCTCCCGCCTGCAGTGGGCCGATCCGGCCCTGCAGGGCCAGCTCGACTACACCGGGCCCGCCGCCTGGCCCGGACTCGTCCACACGACCGTACCCGCGGCCCGCACCCCCACCGGCGCCGACGCGTCACGGCAGGTGCTGATCGGCGACTTCTCCCCCGAGGACTGCGACGACTACCTCGCCCGGCGCCTCACCCGCGACGGCCGGCCCCTCATCGGCGAAGCGGTCCGGCAGGTCATCACCGCGCGCTCGCACGGCCTGCCCCTGTACCTCGATCTGTCCGTCGCCCGGTTCCTGGACCTGCGCCGCGGCGGCCGCACCCCGCAGCCGGGCGACTTCGACCACGACTTCCCCGCTCTGATCTCCCGCACGCTGTCCGACCTCACCGCCGACGAACGGCACACCCTGCGCTCGGTCAGCCTGCTGGACGCCTTCGACGTCCCCCTCGCCACGCGCGCCGCCGGCCTCGCCCACGAAGCACCCGCCCAACGGCTGACCGAGCGGCCCTTCATCCGCGAAAACCCCTTCGGCCTGTGGCCCTTCCACCTCCACGGCCTGATCCGGTCCGCCGTCCGCAACGCCGACGACACCACCGACGACCGCTGGACCGAACACGACTGGCAGCAGGCCGCCCAGCGGGCCTTCACCGCCCTGGGCGAACAGCACCAGGCCGCTTCCGGCCCGGACCGGCTGCTGCTGGTGGCCTGCCTGCGCCAGGGCCTACGCCTGGCCCGCGACCACCGCCTGGACCTCGGCTGGCTCACCGAAGCGGCCTGGGCTTACGTCGGCGACTCCGTGTGGGAACCCCTCGCCCCGCCCGACACCGACCACACGGGCCTGGACACGGCCGCCGACGCCCTGGTCGAACTCCTCAGCGCGCTCGCCCGCCGCCAGCACCAGCACCGCTCCCACACCGTCGCCCGCCTCACCACCGTCATCGACAGCCGTCTGCTCCCGGACGACCTGCAGCACATGGCCCTGTACTACCGGGCCAAAGCCCACCGCGACCTCGGGGACAGCCCGGCCTCCCGCACGGGCATGCAGGCTGTCGCCGACGGCCAGGGCCGCCTCGCCCCCGCCGCCCGCCGCGGACTCGCCCACCTCGCCCGGATGGCCGGCGACTTCCCCACCGCGCTAGCCACCGCCCGCACCCTGGGCTGGGAAGGCCGCCACCACCGCGTCGAAGGCGACATCTGGTGGCCCCACGGGAACATGGACCGCGCCGCCGCCGCGTACGCCGCCGCACGCGACGAAGCCGAACAGCACGGCGTCACCGGTGAACGCGGCAACAGCCAGGCCCACCGCGCCTTCGCCCTGGCCTTCACCAACCCGGCCGTCGCCGACGACGAACTCGCCCTCGCCGAACAGCTCCTGGCCGGCGTGGACCTGCGCGCCACCACCCTCATCACCCATATCGCGGCGCTCGCCCGTGACGCCGGCCGCACCGACGCCGACGTCGACGACCACGCCCAGGTACTGCGCGCCGAGATCCGCACGGCGGGCGTGACCTACCTCGAACTCGCCCTGGACCTCGCCCTCGCCTTCCACCACGCCGTCCGCGGCGACCAGGACCAGGCGGCCACGACGATCACCCGGCTGCGCGAGAACACCCGCGGCGGCGACTTCGCCTACTACAGCGACATCGCCGCCTTCATGGCCGGCGCGGCTCCCGCTCATCCGTCTGGCACGCGGTGGATCGATGGCGAGCCAGCCGTCCGGCAGCGATGGCGCACTCTGGTCACCGCCCGTCACGAACTCCTTCGCATTGGCCCGACGTCAGCGTGAACGCCCTGGGACAGCTGCCCGGACAGTGAGTCAGGGCTTGCAGGTGCGCAGGAGGACGGCGATCTGTTCGGCGGTGCAGCGCGGTCTGTTCCGTTCGCGTGCCAGCGCTGAGAACTGTTCGCGGGTGGGGTCGACCGGGATGTTCGACGCCACGAGGTACATGATGGCCACCGCGCACGCGACGGTGAGGTTGGGGCGCTCCAGCCACCGTCAGCGCCCCAGGGTGTGTGCAGCAGCGCCGCGGCGTGCGCGTAGGGGCGGTCGAAGAACTCGCCGCCGTGACGGGCGACGGCCGCGAGCGGAACGCCGTAGTCGTCCATGCCCGGATCGCGGTGGCTGGCCCGTTCGGCGACTTCCCGGATCCAGGACTCGTCGACGCGCACGGTCACTCCGCGGCTCCTGGGTGGACGTGGCCGGCCGGGTCGTCGAATTGGCGCTCCAGGTCCGCAGGCTCAGACGGCGTCCGGGTGGATGCCCTGCGCGCGGGCGAGAGCGACCAGGACCCGTTCGATCGAGTCCAGACGCTCCACGACCGGTCGTTCCCCCGGTGCGGCGACAGCATCGGTCAGGGACTCAGCGATGGTGACCATGGCATCCTCGGTCACGCGCGAGTCCCTCCAGATCACGAGGTGGACCGGCTGTCAGGCCAGGTCAGGCTGGGTTCAGCGGCGTGATGCCGGTGCCCGCGTACAGTTCGGGGTTCAGCGACAGCACCGTGAGCGGGTCCCCCGCCTTCACGGCCTGCCAGGCGATCGCCGCAGCGTGCGCCACCGGCCAGTCGACGTGTCCCCACTCCAGGGCGTCCACCGCATGCGCCGCGGTGAACGGCACGTTGTCCGCGAACCGCAAGGACGCCGCATGCTTGCCCGCCCCGGCAATCTGCCGCTCCGCAGCTAGTACCGACAGGGACGGGATGATCACTCGGCCGGTGCCGCGCGAGGCCTCGATGTAGAGGCCGGTGAAGAAAGGGTCGGCGCGGAACAGTGCGGCCAGAGCGGTGTGGTCCAGTACAGCCGTCAGGTTCATGCGGCGGCGTCGCCCTGATGAGCGCGGATCCTCGCCCAGGCGTCCTGGCCGGCCTGCTGGACCTGGTCGGTGTACTCGATCCCGAGCTCCCGGGCCGCCTCGACAGCCCGCTGCTCCCGCTCGGCTGCCGTGAGCTCGCGGGCGGCGAGTTCCTCCAGCAACTCCGTGATGCTGGTGCCGCGCTCGTCAGCGAGAACGCGCAGCCGGTCGCGTACTTCCTCGCTGGTCTTGATGCTGGTCGGCTTGCTCATGCGGCCGATTCTACCGCCGGTAGAACCGAGGGGACAGGCGTTGTGCCGGAACTCGCGGAGACAGGCGCCGGTCCCCGTGGAGATGTGACTTCTTAGCCGGTCAGGTGAACCCGTACCCGACCGGCCGGCATAGCCCCATCGGGGCCGCTACGAAGGTCACAACCCTGTTCGTGACCTTCGAAACGGAGACCCGACGTGCGTCTCGCCCGCACCCGACGCACCCGCGCTGTTCGCGCCCCTCGCTCTGATCGCCACCACCGCCGCCGCCCACGCTGCCCCGGCATCCGCGCGCCGGCCGTGGCGCCCGGGACGGTCACGATTCCGGCACCGACCGCCTGGTTTCGGGAGCGGATCTATGTCGGCGTCGGCTTCAGGTGTGATTCCAGCTGTGCCAGCAGAGTCAGGGCAGCGAGCTCTTCATCGAAAGCCATGTCCCCTGCTGAGGCTGCAGCTCTGCTTTGCTCCAACGCGGCTTCCACCAGGGCAATGAGGGCAGATGCGGCGCTGACCTTCCGGTCGGGCTCCCAGAACAGGACGGGGACATCTCCCGCCAGCTGCAGCGCCTCACGGATCTCAGCGAGATCGTAGGGGCAAATTCCCGGACTGCCGCGCAGGGCCAGAACATACGGCATGCCGCACCCGTCGAGATAGTCCAGCGCGTCGTGGCAGTCCACCAGGCGCCGCGGATCGGCCAGCACTACGGCCCCTACCGCGCCCTTCCTGAGAACGTCCCACACTGGCGGAGCAACGGAGTCGGGCGGGGCGATGTTGTACAAGTGGAGGGACTCCGACAGCGTGATCCGGCCGAAGAACGCGTTGATCGCCAACTGCTGCTCCGATACCACGAATTCCGTCGGTGCACTGAATTCGCAGACCTTTTTGATGAACTCGGCAGATCCTGCCCGCTCTCCCACGATGAGGATCTTGCCGGTCGTCGGACTCTCATAGCTGCGCGCGCCTGTCTCGACCTCGGCCACATCGTGATCATCCGGGTCGTCCTCCGCCATCCAGGCCATCAACCGGTCCAGGCCCTCCTGGTCGTAGCCCGGCTTTGACGGAGCGACGCGATCAAGCTGGCGGAGGAGCTCCTCCACAGTGATCATGTCGTACGCCACCCCCTCGGAAGGGCAAAGCTGGTCATGGGGCCTGTCAGCGCTGCTCACTGGGCACCTCCTCCTGGAGCGACTCCCACCAATCGGATGGAAAAAGGATCTCTGTCCCGAACTTTTCGAGGAGCACTTTGCGTGCCCCGTGCAGGTGGACTCGTACCGTGCCCGTGGTCATGCCAAGATGCGCGGCGATCTCGCGGACCGTCCAGTCGCCCTGCCACCGCAGCAGCGCAACACGCCGCCGCGTGGGCGGTAATGCGGCTATGGCATCCCAGCACCGCTCCAGCAGCACATTTGCTGCGGCGGTCCGCGATGTATCAAATTCCGAAGGAGAATCCGGGATATCCGGAAGCGGAGCTCGGCGCCCCGCAGAACGCCATTTCTCGAATACCTTGAGCTTGGCAAACCGGAACAGCCAAGCCCGCTGGGCCTGCCGGTCCAGAGACCTGAGCCTCCCCCAACGGATCGCCGCCCCCTCGAACGCCTCCTGAGCGACATCGGAGGCGGTATGGGAACTGCCCAGCAGCCGGCCCGCGTATTCCGTCAGTTCACGGCCGACCTCCAAGTACAACGAGGCGACCTCCGCCTGGTGCGTCGGTGGGATACGGCTCACCCGGACTCCTCGCTCCCGGAAACGGCCGAGGTGCCGCTCCCCACACTGATCCACATGGCAGGCCCGCCCGAACCACCGCCCTGGACTACCTGCGTTCCGGCCGGCGCGCGCGTCGTGACGTCGACGAGGGTCCTGCGCCGAGCCAGCTCCACCAACAGCCTCAGCACTCTGCCTAACAGCAGGACAGCGCCCACGGCGGGCCAGGTGGGACCATCCAGCCCCAGCTCCGTCCACATCTCCCAGTTACCCTCTCTGCCTCTGCCCTGAAAACGCGTACACCTATACATGTGTCGAGAGGGCAAGAACGTTTAGTCGATCGACGCAATGTCATTCGAAGCAACTCAGAGCGGAGCGCAGCCGCCCCCTCTCAGAGACACCAGGTGTCGTACGAAGCGCCGCACTGGCTCGGGGCACCGCCATGTCCTACCAGCGCGGAGACGAGCAGCCACGGTGGCGGGGCAGCGGGGCGACGTCCCAGCCGTCCGGGCCGCGCGTTCCTTCCGGGCCCGGCGCGGGGCGGCGGCCTCGGCTGCCGCGGCCTGGCGACGGCGCTGGGCACGGGCCTGTTTGATCACGGCCGGCCCGTCGTCTGCGCGGTCTCGGTCTCGGGGAAGGCGTGGCGGCTGGGCTCCCGCATCGCGGCGATCTGGAACCCGGTGACCGTGGCGGTGAGCCGAGCGGCTCCCGTCCATCGCGCCGCACCACGTGCGTCCGGGACCGCTTCGGCTTCCTTCTGGGTGCTGCCGACGTTCTTCGTCGCCGCCTCCTGGGGCCGCGGCTAGGGTCTGGCGCGCGAGGTCGACCCCGCTCAGCTCACTGGTCACGCGATCACCGCCCCGGACTGGACGCCGTTGAGGGGCCGGGCCGCGAGCCCGGCCAGCCGGGCCGACCACGGCGCAGGCACGGCCGTCGCGGTGCGATCTGTCCTCCGCGCGCGTAGCTGCTCCAGCCGCGTGGCCAGCAGGTACTCGGCAGTGCGCTCCCGCGCGGCGTCCGCGGCCTTCGTCGCGGCGGCGATGGCGTCCGCACCATTCGGGTTGTGCCGGAACCAGCGACGTTTCTGCTCGGTCTTGTACGCCCGGCGGGCTTCCGCGTCGGCCTCCGGAGTGTTGCCCAGCTGGCCGAGGGCGCTGCTGCGGTACTCCGGCAGGGCCTGCTGCACGGCCTGGAGGGCGTTGAAGGCGAGCACGGACGCCGCCGCGACCGGGTCCGCCTCCAGTTCGCCTGGTTCCATCAGCTCCAGGAACTGCTGGAGGGCGACCTCGATGCCGGCGTCCAGCGTGGCGCGGACATGAGTGGCCACCGCAGCGACGTCGCCCTGGTCGGTCGGGTCGGCTGCCCAGGTCGCCACGACCAGCTCGGCCTCCGTGATCGCTGCCTCGGTCCGGCGCCGGTATCCGCACGCCTCGCAGAGTCCCGCCGACCGCTGCTGACCGCAGCCCACACACGACAGTGCCTGCCGGACCGCGTCGGCCGCCGCCTCCTCCTGGCGTTCGAGTTCCGCCCGCTCCCGGGCAGCCGCACGGGCCGTCTCCCGCCGGGCCTGCTCCGCGCGGGCCTGCTCACGCCGCCACACGAAGTCCTCCGCCTCCGCCGCAGCGTGCTCGCGCATCCGGTCCTCGACGACCTGGCGGCGTTCCGCCACACCGAGCCCGGGCAGTTCCCGGTCGACGCCGGCCGCGACTCGCGCCCGGCGAGCGCGGCGGATGTGGATCACGTTGCCGCAGTTCTCGCAGTCGCCGCCGGTGTCCAGCCGGATCCCGTCGTCGCAGCGCCCGTCCGAGCAGGCCTGCCGCTGCACCAGGCCCCGCCGGGTGATCCAGCCGAAGGGACTGGTCACTCGGGCCTCGCCGCCGACCTCTTCCAGCCGGTCGGTGAGCCGGTCGGCCAGCAACCGTGGCGCGCCCTCCGAATACATCAGCAGGTTCTTCAGCCGCTTCAGCTCTGCCTCCACGGCCGCCACGACCCGGTCCTGCTGCCAGTTGCTGAGCCCCGCCCACAGCCATGAGACCGGCCCCAGAGCCACCCGCACACCAAGATCATCAGGGAGGTCCACCCTCCCCTGCTGCCGCGTCTTTCCACGTCCCACGGCCTCGGGTCGGTCACCGGCCTGGATCCGGGCAGGACGCTGCCCACTCTGCTCATCGACCGCGGACTCACCAGGCTTTTCCCCGCGAAGCGGGCCAACCTCCGCTACCGGCAACACCGACTCGGCAGGAGCATCCTCGCCGTCCACGACCTGGTTCTCTCGCGCACACACGCGCTCCGGCCGACGGTCTTCACCCCCACCGCCTTCGCCGGGAAAACCACCAGAGACCTGCGGATAAGAGCCGTGAGTAACCCCAGAAGCGTGGTCTGCGTGGAGCTCTGCATCATCGGGACGCTCCGGATTTCCAGCCCCTTGGGCCGCCTTCGCACCACAAACCCCAGATGCGCCAAGGGCATCGGCACCCTGGCCGGGAGCATGATCTCCGACTGCACCATCGGGACGCTGCGAAAAGCCAGCCTCGGGGGCTTGGGAATCCTCAACAGGGACCAGGACCCGGCCGTACGCACGGGCGATCGGCAGCAGCATGACCCGCCCACGGCCGTTCATCCGCGTCACCGTCGCCTTGCGCTCCCGGGCGACGACACCGGCCGCCGTCAGCCGGGCCAGGACCTTCCGCGCCCCCGACGGCGAGCACCCCAGCAGCCGGGACAGCGTCGCCGCCCCGCGCCCCTCCTTCTTCCGCACCGAGCCACCGCACAACTGCAGCCAGCCCGACGCCCGCGTGCTCAACACCATCAGCAGCAGCCCGAGCCGGTCGGTCGCCGCCCCCTTGCCCGTACGACCGGCCAGCAGCCCGGCCGGGACCGGCTCCCGGTCCTTCGGCGTCCAGCCCGGCCCGAACAACGCCTCGATCAGGCGCAGCAGTACCGCCAGCTCCGCCTTCGACAACGCCAGCGGATCCGTGCTCCCACCCCTCTTACGGGCCCTCCACAGCGGCATGATCAGGCAGTCAAGCCCGGTCGGGTGCCCCTTCGCGTCCGTCACCACCCTCGTGTGCAGCCCGTCCGAACCGCGCAACGGAGGCAGCACCTTGTGGTGGACCGTGGACTCCGTAACACCCAGCCACCTGCCGAGCTCCGCACCCCAGATCGACGACTGGTTGTCGTCCTCACGACCGCGAGGCGCCCGCGACTTCGCGTACAGCACCACCGCCGCAAGTTTCGGCGCGTCCTTGAGCCCAGCGATCGACGGGTCCGCCAGCAGCGCCAGAACCGCGGCCCGCAGCCGCAGGCGCATGCTCCGCCCCAGCCTCAGCGCGTCGTCCAGGCCCCCGCTCCCCGGTTGCCCCTCGCCCGACAGCAACCGCAGACCATCCCGCCGCGGGGGAAGCACCGGAGCGTCGACCACGGAACCGTCGATGAACGCCGTCGGCATAGTGGCCGGCGCTGCAACGGCGCTCACGTTGACACCCCGAAGAGGCGAGTACAGGGCGTCGCGCTGGTCCGCTCACGTGGCGGAGTGGGCGCTTGCTTGGGAAAGTGTGACCGGGAAGACGGCGCAAAATGCGCCAATCGGGCATGGATGGGCTGACAAAGAGCAGCAGCATGCTGCAACATAGGTCGTGCCTTCCTGGATGGATCTGGAGGCATGAAAAAGGCGCCTTTGGCGCTGGTTCTGGGCAGAACCGAGTTCGACCCGACCGGACAGCTGCTAACTGCCTGGTCGACTCCTTCGGGAGGGCCTGCTAAGCCCGCCCGGTGGCAGATGGGACGCCATCAGCCGGGGTGACTGTGAATCACCTGGGTGGCCGGGCGTCCCGGCGGCTAAAAGGCCCGCCTCGCGGGCGCCGCCCATCGCAACTACTCCATCTCGCCCCCTTGTGGGGCAGAGGTGCGCCCGCAGCCGGATCGGCGCGGGAAGGTAAAGAAGGCGCCTGACCGGAGCGACGTACGATCCGTCGCTGCCACGGCGGGTGCCTTGGTGTGTGCCTGTCGGAGGGTACGGGTACCCTTCATCACGTCGAGACCTTCCCTGGATAGGTCTGCGGCCGTGCCCCGGAGTGCAGCCTCGCGGGGCTTAACCATGTCCATATGGATCTTATTCAGGGACACGCTACCCCTCAGAGATCCCGCAACGACACCCCGGTACCTCTCGTGTCGCCCACAGACAAAGGACTCCTGACGGGGCGCCAGCCCCCCCTCGCTCACCAGCCCTGCTCCACGCATGGCCCAACGCCCGGGCATGATGAGCGGTATGCATGCGACGCAGAAGCCCAGGCCGGCCGATCCCCTCGACGTGGAGACCTTCGCTCGTCCTGAGCAGCAGCGCCGCTACATCGCGGCCATGGATCGCCTCGCCGCCGACCGGCGCCCCGCTACGCCGCTCCGTGTCTACATCAGTGCTAGCCCCAAGACGGTCAACGACTCCAACTGGGAGCGATGGCTCGCGCGCATCACCGAGGACCTGCCCGTTGGCGTGGATCTCCTTCACTACCGGTCGGCGTTTGGGGAATCCGCGTACGACTGGGACACGCTCGCAGATCAACTCGACGGCCTCGTCGTCATCGGACGCCCCAAACGACTCGGCAGTCGCGTTCACGTCCTCGGCCCGGTTGCCCGTCTCGAACTCCGATCGTTGGTCGCGAAGAAGCCTGTCTTGCTCTTCACACACAACCTCGGCCTCATCCCGGTCGTCGACTGCATGAGCCAGGTCATGTCCCCGGCTGATGCACCGCGGCTCAAGCTGATTGCGCCCAAGCGGTGGAACCGTGACTCGCGCACGCTCCACGCCGCCCTGGACGCTCTTCGGCCAACCGGTCCCGCTATGCAGGAACCTGAACCGCGCCGAACTGCGCAGGGTCACCTGCTGGCTCCGTTCGCCGCAGGCACGAGCTGACCGCCGCCGGCGAGGGCACCGTGGTACCGAGCGCCGCCGGAGGGTCATCGAATCCCACCTCCGCCCGAAAGAGAGATGTCGTAGTAGTAGGCGAGCACAGCTTCGGCGCCCGAACCGTGTGCGGTAGCGATGCGCTGATAACGCGCGGACCGGAGGTCGCCGGCGATCCGGATGCGCCGGTGTTGCCTGTCGGGCGGGCAGTAGCCGTCGTCGCCGGACACCAGACCGGTCACAGCTGCCGGCTTGTTGCCGAGGTTGTTGAGCACCGACGTGGCGGCGTAGATGGTCTTGGTCCCATCGTGTTCTTCCACCTCGATCGTCCAGCCGCCGCCGTACGTGGGCTTGGTAATTGCGGCGTGTGAGATCGGCACGAGCCGTACGCGGCCGTCGGCCTCGATTTCGGTCGCCTTGTATGCGTCGGACGGTGGGCACAGTACGTGCAGCGTTGTCCTGACATTCGGGTGAGAGCGTAGCCAGGTTCCGAGCGGACGATCAGCGCCGAGGACGTATGTACGCGCGGTGAGGTCCTGCGGCGCGGCGCGCCAGAGCGGTGGAGCGGAGAGCTCGGCGGTAGCGGTGATCCACGTTGCGTCGGGCGGCACCAGGTCGCTCACGCCCGTGGCGACCACGATGAGCTTCGAGGTGAGCACACGTCCGTCGGCGAGGGTGAGTTCGGCCCGGTGGTCATGCCCGCCCACCTTCGCGGCGAGGCCCTGGACGACCGTGCATCGTCCGGCTTTCTCCAGGCGGTCAAGGTCCGAGGCCAGGGCCTCGGCGAGCTGGGGTCCGGTCGACCAGCTGCCCGGGACGTTCTCCAGGGCGCCTATTCGGTGTAGTTTGCCGCCCACCGGGCCAGCCTCGATGACCATGGTCCGCAAGTTGAGGCTCGCCGCCATGACCGCGGCCGCCACCCCGGCTGGGCCCGCGCCGACCACGAGTACATCCGTGTCGCATGACCGTGTGTTCACGACAGCGCTCCTGGTGCTCCGTGGATTCGTGACAGGACGACGTCACTGGTGAGCAAGTGATCCGTGCCGATGTTTCGGGCTGCCATTAGCAGCGCCGCGTCGTGGTACTGGGGCCCTCCCGTGGATGCGCAGGCGTCAGTGACGATCCACGGCCGGAACCCGTGGTGATAGGCGTCTCGGGCCGAGTCGTACACACACGCGTCCGTGTCGATGCCGCACAGCACCAGGTCGGTCCACCCCGCGTCCCGAATGAGCTGGGCGCCCGCGGGCGTGAATACGGATGCCTGGTCCTTGTCGATGATGGCGGCCGCGGTATCGGCGAACGGAGCGAGCTCGGCGGCGAGAGCCTGCTCCTCGGGAGAGCGTAGTCGAGTCCAGCCGGTGATCGTTTCGTACGGAGAACCGGGTGCGTTGTGGAACAGGGTGAACACCACGGGCGCGCCCGCTGCGCGCCAGCCCTCAACGAGCCGCGCGATCGCGGGAAGAACACCACGGCTGTGCCGGTTGACGAAGCCCTGCTGAACGTCGATGACCAGCAGCGCTGTCGAACGAGGTTCCACCCAGTCCGCCTTCCATATGTCAGTTATGGGTTACTGTCTCGCAGTGCATCCTGGGCGGCGCGGAGCCGATCAGGGAGTTCACTCGTGGCCAGGATCGCCTCGCGCATCACCCGATGCTGAGCGGTCTCCGTCGGCCTCGCGGTCGTCAGCCGGACGTACGCGCCGCGCAGGAAGCGCCACCCGAACGCCGGGGGCATCACCGGGTCCTGCCCTTCTTCGATCATGCTCAGGATGTGTGACGACAGCGCCCACAGCGCCTGTACGTCCAACTCCAGGGCAAGGATCTGGCTCGTGGTCAGGGCACGTTCGTCGGGTTTCGGGTGGTAGGAAACCCCAGACCAACCAGCCACACCCCTAGAAGCACCGCCGTCAAACGCCACCGCTTCCGGGTGCTCCCAGCCGTCGCGGAACTTCGCGTCCTCAACACCAGCTCCGAGAGGCCTGATGTTCTCCGGGTCTTGCCGGTTGACGAGGACCGACGGCGTGGTCAGCAACTGCAAGGCCGGATCGAGCCCGGCCTTCGTCCACGAGTGGTCACGCAACTCGTATACGGACAGGACGTACTCCGGATCCGGTGACGGATTGACGGCCTTCCCGGCGGAGATGTGCTGCTCCAACAAGTGCGTCATACGCTGACCGGCCCAGGCCCGGTCCGTCAGATAGGACCGGTAACGCCATAGCGCCAATTCGGTTAGAGAGTCGACGCGTTGATGCTCTTCCAGGAGCGCCAACGCGATCCCGCATGCGAAGACGTGGACTGTGGAGGCGTGGGCTGTCCGATGCTCCCCGGACAGAACACGCTGCTCAAGGCCTCCGGGTCCCGACGGTCGGGGAGCGCCGGCAGCGTAAAGCGGGCCAAGTCGCTCGCCCAGGTACACCGGCAGGAATTTGTACGAGACAACAGTGCATGGCGCTGGCTGGGCTATCTCAATCCCTGCGCTACTAGCCGTTTCACCTCGCATTGCCGCCAGCCGGAGGCGGAACGACTCCTGCTCTTCTGGCGTGGACCGGGCAAGTGCCGCGTCGAGGATCTGGGCCATTGCCGGACGGCACTCGCGCGTGGGGTTCTCCCGCCAGTGAGAGACCGTCCGGGGGCTGATGCCGAGCGTTTCGGCGAACTCGCGGACGGACTGGCGTTTCACCGACCGCAGCAGCAGTCCCTCTTCACCTGTCCACCGATCCACAGCGATCACTACACACCTCCCAGACGGTCCTTGACCAGGCGGACGAGGCCGTATTGCCACGCTGAGTCCACACCACTGCTACGCGGTGGCATCTCGCTCACAGTCCTTGCCCCGGAAGCTGTTTGGTGACGTAACCAGCCATTCAGCGATCGGTCGGTAGCCCCCATGTCGTCAGGCGTCGAACTCGTAGTCGAGGACGTACGAAGCCGAATCGAGTGTCATCTCGTTCACCTCGACTGCGCGTTGGTCAGTGGCGAACGCCGTCCTGCAGATCTTGAGGACAGGCCGCTCAAGGGACATTTCAAGGGCTGCTGCTTCTTGGCTCGTGGGCAGAAGGCCGCGAATCTCCTCGCGGAAGTGCACGGGCGGGTGCCCAAGATCGGCGAGTCGCGAGTACACCCCGCCCGGTCCGGTGTCTGCCTGAGTGATCGCCGACCCCGCCACAAGGCTGTACGGCAGGTACGACGTAGCGATCATGACGGGACGTCTGTCGAGCGTGTAGCGCCGCGACCGTGCGCAGGCTGTTTCCCCATTTCCCAGCTCCAGCATGCGTTGGATGTGAGCCGGTGGGATGAGCTCTTCGACGGTTACTTGATCGACGTCCAACGGGCGGCTCTCGTCGGCGGTCCAGATGGATTTGCCGCTCCCCCACTGGTCCCGCGCGAGGCGTTGAATGCCTCGTCGCCGGATGGGTTGGAAGGCCTGGACGAAGAAGCCGGCGCCCTTCCGGGACTCGGCGAGTCCTTGGCTCGTGAGCATGCGGAGTGCTCGGCGAGCGGTCATCGGGGACACGCTGTACTGCGGCGCGAGGACGTTTTCCCCCGGCAACCGGGCCCCAGGGCCATACGTGCCCAGCTCGATTGCTGCCTTCAGGGCGTCAGCGATCTGCAGGTACTTGGGCTGCTCGTCGCCCGATTCATCCGCCATAGGACTCCTCACCTCGCTAGCGATCCTAGGCGCCTCGATGTCAGGCGCCAGCGTCGTGGTGGGCCTCGGTCGCTGATCTGTGACCCCTCGGGCGTATTTCGATATCGAAGCTATTGACTTCGATAGTGAGCATACCCTCTACTGGACGCAGCTTCGATATCGAAGTGGGAGAACCGGGCTCCCGTCTCGACGCGCTGAGTTGGCGTCGACTCGTGGCCGGACCTCCGCCCGGATCCGCCGTAGGCGGGGCCGCTAGGGAACGGACGCGAGTTCTGATCCCGATGTACGACCAACCACATAGCGCAGCCTGCTCGCCGTCGCTTACATGCGGCACCGGGGTGACCGGCCACAGAGCCGACACGATGTCCCCCGGTGGGCCAGAGCAGGGCAGCACAGACAGCAGTTGCGCTGCCTGTCCTCCACGATCCGACCAGCGGACTTCCGCTGACGGCTCCTGGTCGGCAGGGAACGCAGCCCACGTCACTCCCCCGCCAAGGAGCCCGCCTTGCGTATCAGCACGCTCCCCCCGTACCGGCTCAGCAGCTTCCGACCCCAGCACGTGAACCTCCGTGACGGGGAAGTCCCGACGCTGAAGTGCCCGGCGTGCGAGGAATGGCACTCGATCCGTCGTAGGGTCCTCACTCCGCATTACCCGGAGCCCGGGAAGCGGTGCTTAGGGAGCGCGCGGCGCATCGTCTTCGACATGACCGTCGAGGAGTGGGGTGCCGCGCTGGTCGAGGGCGCGCTTGAGGCTGGTGCCCGTCGGAGTGCGCAGCAGTTCAGCAAGCCGACTCCGCCGGCGGGGCAGCCGATTCACCGTTTGGCGTACACGGGGCAGACGGCGCCGCTTGAGCGTGCGCGGCAGGCGGTCGCCCGGCACCAGGTCGACTGCAAGATCTGCTCGGGTGGCAAGAAGTGCCGGATGCCTGTGGTCTTGGCCCAACACGAGGCTGGCCGGGCGGGGTTGGAGGCGCTTGAGCGTGCGCGGCAGGCGGTCGCCCGGCACCGTGTCGGCTGTGCTGACTGCCGGCGGGGCCAGTTCTGCCCGATGGGCTACGAGCTGGCCGAACGGAAGGCGTGGACGGAGCAGACCCGCGAGGACGTGGAGCGTCAGCAGATCCGCGATCAGAAGGAAGAGCAGAGCTGGGAGCGTGACCGCGATCGTCGCCTTGCCCGGCGGCGGGGGTCGGACTGGCGGCGCGTAGCGCCCGCGGTTCGGCGTACCGACAGGGTCCGTGAGCAGCGTCCGGTGGGTACCAACTCCCCGAACGATCACACCAGCGTTCCGCTGGAACCGGTCCACTTCTCGGCTGACACGGAGGGGCTTCATGGAATTCGTCGAACCCGGCACTGAACCGATCCTGTACCACCTCGTGCAGGCTCAGGACGCCTACCGACAGTGCGAGAACCTCCCCGACTGATCCACGCGCACCATGCGACCTGCGTTACCTGTGATCGCCGCCCGCGTGACGAGCGGCGATGGCAGGGGGCAGCAGGACCTTCCCAGGTCAGCAGTCCCGCTGGGTTGGCCTCCGCCAGGGGAGGCCAACCCAGTCGTGACAACCGAACACCGAACAACGAAACGGCCCCGGGGCGCATCCCGGGGCCGTTCCCGATCGTCCGCCATCTCAGGTGAGAGGAAGAACGACCTTGCTGAAGAACATCATGACATCCCGAGGGCCGATCAGTGCGCAGGGGGACGAGAACCCGAGCCAGGAAGACGAGGCGCTGCGCCGGGCCCGCGAGGCGGACCAGAGGGGCGGGAGGCGGTGAACGCCACCGTCTACGGCACCGGCACCCTCCACGCCGTGGCGGTAGACGAAAGGCCCTCGCGTTCCGCCCTGGTACCAGGCCTGGTGGTGCACGAGTACGAACGTGGCTTCCGCGCCGACCTGACGGCGTCCCGGGAGGCCGTGAGCGGTGTGCGCGCGCTGACCCGGGAGGTGCCGTCGATGCACGGCACCAACAGGGGCCTTGCCGAGGCCGCTGAGCTGGTGGTGTCCGAGCTGATGGGCAACGCGGTCCGCGCGAGCAACTCGACTGAAGCCGTTGCGCTGGTCGTCGAGGTGTACGTCGCTCAACCGGGCATCGTGGTGATCGTCCACGACACCGTTCCGCAGCAGCCGAACCGCGGTGAGACCGCGCTGGACAGTTCCGAAGCGGAGTCCGGCCGGGGACTGGGCATTCTCGACGTGCTCACCGACGGCTGGACCGTCGAGCCGTCGACGGAACCGTCCTTCGCGAAGCAGATCAGGTGCCTCGTCAGCCGAGCTGAGTAGCACTTCCGCTGTATGGAGGGCGGGCGCGAGGAAGGTCAGCCCCCTCCGGCGCAGCCCTTGCGCCCGACGGGGCCGGAGATCACCTCGTGCCCGCCCCCCCATCCGACCGAGCGGGCTCAGCAGCAACCCCAACTCCCCGTGCTGGCAGACCTGTTGGCCAGCACTCCTTGTTGACTTCACGGAGGAATCACATGGACTGGCGTCACAACGCAGTGTGCCGAAACGAAGACCCCGAACTGTTCTTCCCGATCGGCAACACCGGTCCCGCGCTGCTGCAGATCGAGGAGGCCAAGTCGGTCTGCCGCCGGTGCCCGGTGATGGACCAGTGCCTGCAGTGGGCGTTCGAGTCCGGTCAGGACTCCGGCGTCTGGGGCGGCCTGTCGGAGGACGAGCGCCGCGCCATGAAACGCCGCGCGGCCCGTAACCGCGCCCGTCGGGCCACGGCCTAAGCAACTCTGCACCTTCGCAGCCCTGCGCTGCTCGTCGTCGATCGCGCCCGCCAGGTGCTGGAGTGCGGTCGTCGGCGAGGTGTGCAGGACGCACGCCTTCCCCTTGCCGACGAAGGGACGCAGATGAGCCGTTACGACCGACTCACTACCGAGCAACTGGAGACCTCCCTGAAGGCCATGGGTCAGATCGCCGGGGAGTGGGGTGAGGCGCGCTGGCAGGTCGGACAGGACCACACGGTGAGATCAACCAGGTTCTGGACGAACTGGACGAGCGTCGGAAGCAGGAGCGCTGATCCGCAGCCTGTGCTGCCCGTCGTCAACCGGCCCGCTTCACCGCGGGTCTGGTGGTCGGCGGAGTGCGCAGGACGCACTCACGCGATGGACCCCCGGGGTGGCCGCCCCGGGGGTCCTGTCGCAGGTCAACCCTTCGTGAGAGGACGACCCGTATGCCCAGCATGACAGCCCTGCCGACCTTCATCTCCCGGCCTGCCAGCGTCGATGCCGAGATCGGCCCGCGGACCGCGGGTGCGCTCTACCAGAACAGCACCGGCGCGTACGAGGTCCTCGCGGTGGTCCGCGACTCCGAGTGCGCGAGTGGCCTGCTGAAGCGGAGTGCGCGGTGGGCGGTGATCATCCGCAATGTGCTGCGTCCGGATACGGAGCCGTACGCGGTCGGTGACGTGTGGACGACGTCGGACCACCTGGTCCGCGAGGGCAAGACCCCGTCGTCGTTCGCGTCGGCGGCCTGACGATCCGCCACGGTCCGCCTCCCGTCTCCCGCCCCACGGCGGGTGGGGGTGGGAGACGGGCCGTGGCTGGCCGTCCGGCCAGTCACAGGCGGCGGCCCGGAAGGTCAGAGCTCCGGGCCGCCAGTACAGGAACTCATGAGAGGAGTCCCTGTGATCGACAGCATGACACGCACCCGCCCCGCTCCGGCAGCCTCGGACGCCGACCGTCGGCTGGGCGAGCACCTCCCGGTCGTGGTCCGCTCGCAGGACACGCGGATCCCCGCCAGGAGGCGCGCCCCGCGTACCGTCGCCGAGATGCGGGCCCGCCTCGCCGAGGTTCGGGACGAGCAGTCCTGTGGCGCGTGCCAGGGCAGCGGTGGTCACACCGAGACCACCAGCAGTGGCGGCGTCACCCGGCAGAACTGGGTGCGCTGCGACAGCTGCAAGGGATCGGGGTCCGCGTGATGCGACACCAGCTGAGGGCCGCCGTCCTGCCCCTCACCGACGAAGAGCGCGCCGAACTGTCCCGCAGGGTCGCTGAGGAGAACAAGCGCAGCGAGAACCGCCCGCGTGGATGAGCGATCTCATACGTGCAGCCCGGGCCGCGCAGCACCGCGCGGCCCGGGCCGTCGCTCGGGTCGGCCCGGCTCACCCCCTCGCCCGCCGGCTGATGACCACCGCCCTTTGCGCGGCCGCTGCCGCGTGGGACGCGGGACACCACGTCGCCGACATCCACCCGCGCCGACACCGCACCCCAGCTCCAACCGCCCGCGCCCACTACGGAGTTGACGGATCTGCCAGTCCGGCACCGCCATCTCTGCCGACTGCCTGACCCGCCCGGCCCGGCCCCCGTGGTCGCCGGTCCGGGCGGCATCCAGGGGAGCCGCGCAGCCGCGCGACCGCTGACCTACCAGGAGGTATTCATGGCCTC
This sequence comes from Streptomyces fuscichromogenes, assembly GCF_014645815.1. GTDB lineage: Bacteria > Actinomycetota > Actinomycetes > Streptomycetales > Streptomycetaceae > Streptomyces > Streptomyces fuscichromogenes. The sequence goes on from NZ_BMML01000033.1 coordinate 83,175, forward strand.
TCGCACTATCCCCCTGCGCGTTCCTCTGGACGAGTCCGGAGTGCCGCATCCGGCGTCGGCCGTTGCGCCGCCGCCCCGGCGACCGGCTGCGGACACCGCATCCGCACCGCTGCAGGCCGCAACCCCCTTACGCGATCAGGGAGCCGACATGTCCCTCGGGACCACCATCACCATCGAGGGCGACGAACTGCGCGAGGTGTTCGCGCGCCTGTCGCCCCACCTGCCGCCGTACCTGCGGAAGATCGGCCCGCGCCCGTACAACGGCCTGTCCTTCGAGTTCGCACCGTTCACCGGCCGTGAGAACAAGCCGACCACGCCCCAGTCGTTCTACGACGACCCCAAGCTGCGCTTCGCGTCCCAGTCGGACGACCCCACGGAGCACCTGGTGCGGACTGCGGCCCGCACCATCATGGGTGACCTGATCGAAGCGGCTCGTGGCGAATGGAGGGACGCGGCGCACGTCGCGGACCTGAAGGCGGTCGTGGGCAACGCTCCCGACCGGTGGCGGACCTACGAGCGTGAGCTGAAGGCGCTTGAGGCGGCCTACTCCTATCTGCGCACTCCGGAGGCCGCCAAGGAATGGCCGTCCGCCCTCTCTCGGCTGGTTGACGCGCAGGACCGCACCAGCGAGGCCGCCGTCGCGTTCGACGAGCGGGCCGAGGAGATCGCCCGGGTCCACGACCAGCATCTCTACGCCGATTTGGGCCATGCCGCCGCACTCGCCAGGGCTGGCTGCCCCGACGCCGGCGACTGGCACATCGTGTCGGCGGACCAGTACAGCAACACCTGGTTCAGCGACTGGAACACCTCCGTGCCACTCCAGGAACGGACACGACGCCTGGTCGCGCAGCAGGACGCGCACGTGGCCAAGGTCGGTCGCCTGTCCGGTTTCCCTGGCTGATCCCACGTCTGCCGACTGCCTGACCCGCCCGGCCCGGCCCCACTCCCCCGGTGGTCTGGGCCGGGCGCTGTCCAGGGGAGCCGCGCAGCCCGCGCACCTGACAACTAGGAGGACCCGCTCATGGCCCGGATCACCCGCGCCCGCATGAACCAAGAGGCTGACTACCTGGAGAACGTCGCCGCGCCGCGCTCGGACCGAGCGGCCGTCTCCGGCGACCAGGCCGCTGCCGACCCGGACAACTCGCCGAACATCCAGGCGTGCGCCGCCCGCGCCGCCGAGTCCGCCCGGGGCCACGCGAGGGAGTACCGCGAAATGGCTGCGGAACTGCGGGCCGGAGAGATCCCCGAGGGCTTCCGGTTCGACTGATCAGTCCCCTCTGCCGGTTGCCTGACCCGCACCGCCCGGCTCCCGCCGAACACCGCGGGGCCGGGCGGTGCGGTGTCCAGGGGAGCCGCGCAGCCGCGCGACCGAACCCCCGCCGGGAGGCACTGATGCTCACCCTCGCCCCCACCGTTCCCGTCCCGACCGCGCGCCTGCCCCGCTCGTTGTGCCGGCACTCCGTGCTGTGTCCGACGGCGGACAGCCCGGACCGGGAGGCCGCCGCCGTGGTCGTCTCCCACCCGGAGCAGGGCTGGAGCCTGCTGTGCAACGACATCGTCGTGTTCGACGACACCGGCGACCTGCTGCCCGACGGGCAGATCGTCGCCCCGCACCGGCCGACCGAGGCCTGAACTCCCCTCACCCCGGCCGCCCGCACGGGCGGCACCCGACCAGGAAGGAGGCGGCGTGGCCGCCAGGACCCGTACCAAGAGGCCCCCCACCCCGAGGAAGACGACCGCTGCCGCGCCGCCCGCCGTCCCCGCGACCGACCAGGCCGCGCCGCAGACGGTGCTCGCCGCGGACACCCGGGACCGGGCCGCCGACATCATCGACGCCGCCCGCGAGCAGGCCGCCGACCTCCAGACGGAGGCCGAAGCCCGCGCCGCCCGCGCCGTCGCCGACACCCACGACCGCGTCGCCGCGATGCTCGCCGACGCCGAAGCGCGCGCGGCCGGCATCACGGCCGACGCCGGCCGGGACGCCGCCGAACTCCGGGCCACGGCCGGCCAGCAGGCCACCGCGCTGCGGGACCGGGCCGACCAGGACGCCGCCGCCCGACGCGGCGACGCCGACCGGATCCTTTCCGAGGCCCGCGACCGCGCCACCGTGATCCTCGCCGAGGCGCGCACGCAGGTGGCCGACCTGACCGGGCAGGCCGCCGCCGACCACGACATGGCCCGCGCGCAGGTTGCCGAGCTGCGCCGGGTGGTGGAGGCCGACCTCGCCGAGCTCGGCGCCCTGGTGGAACGGCGCCGTACGGAGGCCGGGCAGATCGTCGCCCGGGCGCACGAGCAGGCGGAGCAGCTGTCGGCCGCCGCGCAGGCGGAGGCCGACCAGGCCCGTGCCCGGGCCGCGCAGCTCGCCGAGGCGGCGGCCGCCGCCTACGACGCCCGCCGCACGGAAGCCGAGACGCTGTACGCCGACGCGGCCCGCGCCGCCGACACCCGCCGCCGTGAGGCCGACCAGGCCGTCACCGCGGTGCACGGCGAGGCGGAGCGGGCCCGCGCTGAACTGCGCGAGCAGCTGCGCGAGATGGGCGAGGCGTTCGACCGGGAGGCCACGGGCAAGCGGGCCGCGCTGGACGCCGACCTTGCCAAGCTCCGGGCGGCGTGCGACGACCAGCGCGCCCGCCTCCAGCGGGAGGCCGCCACCGTCACCGACCGGCTGCGCGAGACCGCGGAGAAGGAAGCCGCCCGCATCGTCGGCGATGCGAAGAAGAAGGCCGACGCGCTCGCCGAGCGGGCGCAGGCCGACGAAGCCCGGGCCCGCCGGCTCCTGGACGAACTCCGGGAGGCGCGGCGGGAGTCGTCCCGCTGGAGCGGCTGGCACCGCCGGATCGGCCGCGCGGGCTGGAAGACGGCCCCGTGGATTGCTCTGCTCGCCGGGATCGGTCTCGCCGCGTCCGGCGAGTACGAGCTGGCGCACATGGTCGGCATCCACCCCTATGTCGCCCCGCTCCTGCCGATCAGCATCGACGTCTACTGCGTCACCGCGTTCCGCACCAAGAAGGACATCCCGTGGGCGCTGCTGCTGATGGCATCGGCGAACATCACGTACCACCTGACCGAGCAGTCCGGGATCGTCCAGCCGGGCCACGCGGCACCGTGGCCGCTCACCACGTTCGTGGTGACGATCTTCGTGGCCGTCATCTGGCGCGTCCACTCGCTCATGCACGACGCCGGTACGGACGGCCACGACGGTACGGGCGCGCCCGTACGGACGGACGGGCGGACCGGTACAGCGGCCCGTACGGACGGCACCGCGCCCGCCCGTACGGCACCGTCCGGGGCGCACTCGTACGCGGCTGCGGCCGGTACGGCGCCCGCCCGTACAGCCTCCGGCCCGGCCGGTACGCAGCCTGTACACGGCGGCCCGCACACCGCCGCCCCGGCGACCGCGAATGCGGCTGTGACCGGCGCGAACAGTGGCCGTACGGGCGGTGTACAGGCGGCCCCGCCGGGGGCGGCGCGTACTAGTACGCCGGGCGTCGTCCGTACGAGCGCGGCCGGACACGGCGGCGGGACGCGTACCAGTACGGTCACCGCCCGTACGGCCCCGTCCCAGTCGGTCCCCGCCGGGCGTACCGGTACGGCGACCGCGCCCCGTACGGACGCCGAACTGCTCCCGCTCGTACGGACGCTGCCGCGTGAGACGGACGGCTACGTCAACATCAGCCGCGTCCGTACGGAGCTGTCCGTCAACCAGCCCCGCGCCGTCCGGCTGCTCAAGGAGGCCGGCCTGCTGCGTCCCGAGGACGCGGACAAGCACCTGCGCGCCTGACCCGCCGTCCGGCACACGCCAGTGAGGGCCAGCCCATCCGAATTGGGCTGGCCCTCGCTGCGGCTGCCGGAAGCAGTCGCAGATCCCCCAGTACACCAGGAGGAATCCCTACCGTGAACAGCACCGACCCGACGAACCACCACCCTCTGCGCGATGTGGCGCAGAGCCCGGAGGCGACCGCCCGATACCTGGCCGATGTTCAGCGGGTCCTGCTGGAGATCGGTGACAACCTGGAGCTGCTGGCCCGTGAGACCCGCGTGCACCTGCGCGGCACCCACGTGGACGGTGACCGCTGGTACCACGCCAAGCTGCGCGCGCAGCCGGTCGAAAAGGCCCTGAAAGCCGTGCAGAAGAACCTGGACGGCCTGACGCAGGGTCTGGAGACCACCGCCTACAAGCGCAACGAATTCGCCGACAAGGTCAATAAGCTCCCCGGCGAGCGGCAGCAAAAGGCGCTCGAAAAGGCACGGAAGAAGAATCCGCAGATCCAGGCGGCGCAGAATTCTTCTCCGCAGGGTGGACAGCAGGCCCCCGGGCGCGGCTATAGTGGTCCTGCGTCCATTTACGACCTCGGACGGAACCGGGAATCCGCGTGAGCGGCCGCCCGCTTCTCCGGTCCGAAATCACGGCGCATCGCTCCCATCAGCACCTGGTCGGCCAGCGAGACAGACTCGTCCGAATTCACGGCGAGGATCTCGGGGCTTTCTACTTTCTGGTGATGCTGATTCAGACGCTCGGGAAGAAAGCGCTGAAGAAGGGAGACGTTCAGAAACTGCGGGCGATCGCCCACGATCTGAACGCCGTCTACGCCAAGCACACCCAGTAACCAGCCCGCACCCGCCGAGGGGGCCGCCGCA
>NZ_BMML01000033.1:87820-97122 GCF_014645815.1 Streptomyces fuscichromogenes
CGGCGGCCCCCTCGGCGGTTCCAACGCGCAGACGCGCAGACGCGCGCTCACGCAGGCGCGCACACGCGTACGCGAGGCGATGACCCACTGTCAAGCCTTGATCGAGATTGGAGGTGAGCCGTGTCGGACGACGACGAGAGCGGCGGACGGCTTTTCAATTTCCCCGCTCCGGACACGGTGCTGAACCGCCCGCCCGACCTCGCGGACCCCGGCCGTCTTTTCCCCGCCCCGGACATTCCCCCGGAATCCGAGGAAGAGACCACGCTGGAAATCCCTCGCATTCCGGCGGCCCCGGACCCGGTGAATTCACTCCGCTCGGAAGGGATTCCAGCGGCCGACCTGTCCGGCGAAAACGAGGATGATTACGAGGAAGGGGAATACGAGCAGCCCCGTTCTCTCGCCGACCGTCTCGGCGACTGGCTGGAACTCCGGCTCCACATCGCGCGGGAACGGCACGACGGCGAAGCCGCGTTCCGGGAGGCGGAAATCGCGAGGAAAGTCACGCTCCTGGAAGCGCGGACGTCCCGGGAGACCAGCCTCGCCGAGGCGCACAACAAACTCCGTGCCGCCCACCTGAAAGCGCAGTCCGCCCGGGCGGGCGGGGCAGGATCCGGGCTGGGTGCGGACAAGGGCCGCGGCGGCGGGTCCGGCCGGGGCGGCGGGTCCGGTTCGGGACGCGGCCCCGGCGGATCGTCCGGAGCCGGCGGCGGCCGCGGCCCCGGCGGCGGGTCAGGGCGCGGTACGGCCGGGCCCAACTCCAGCAGCTCCGGCGGCTCCGGCGGCCGCGGCCCCGGAAACGGCAGGGGCACGGGCGGCCGGGGGCCCGGCGGGAACAGCGGCTCCGGCGGCCGGGGGCCCGGCGGCGGAGCCGACGGCGGCCGGAGGAACGGCGGCCGGGGCTCCGGCTCCGGCCAGTCGAACAGCTCCGGCGGCCGGGGGCCCGGCGGCGGTTCCAGGGACGGGCGCGGCCCGGGCCGGGACACGGCGGGCAGTCCGCGCGCGGAGCGGGCACGCGGCCGGCAGGAACGCCGGGCCGCCCGCCAGGCGGCCCTCGACCAGCGGCGTGCCGACCGGCAGGCCGCCGGCCTCGCCGACCGCACCAAGGACCGCGACGTCCAGCGGGGCGTGCAGGAGCGGGCGCAGCACCGTAAGGAGAAAGCCGCCCGCCGCCAGGAGAAGGAACGCCGGCGCGAGCGGGAAGCGAAAGACGCTGCACGGGCAGCGGACCGCGCGGGCCGTACGACGCTCGGCGAGGCCGTGGCAGAAGAGGCACAGCGACGCTGGGACAAGCGCCGCAGCGACGCCGGCACGGACCGCAAACCGCAGGACGGCAAGGGAAAGAGCCAGGACCAGGACAAGGACGCCGGAGAGACCCCGCCGAACGTGCAGGACAAGCCGCCTGGCAGCCCGTCAGACGGCCCCGCCGGCGCTGCGGGTGACCCTGGCCCCGGCCCGGCCGGAAAGCCCGGGAACGGACGCTCTGCGGGCTCCGGCGGCGGCCGGAAGCGGAAGGCACGGGAACGCTGGCGTGACCTCTTCGACAAGCCCCGGCCCGGCGAGGACAGCGGGAAGAACGGCGGTGCGGACAGTCCGTTCGGCCGGGACCGTACGCCGCCGGCGGCGCAATGGCCCGGCCGCCCGCCCCGGCCCGGTACTCCCCCGCCCGGCGAGGACGACGTGGTCGACGCGGTCATCGTTGATGACCCCGGCGACCCCTTCGGCGCCTGGCGAGCCCGCCGCCCGGGCCTGCCCCGGGCCCCGAGGCGGCGACGCGAACCGCCCATCCCGCAGCAGGAGATCAAACGCCCCGGCACCAGCCGGCCGGCCCCCACCCCCGCACAGGACACTCCGGTGGCCGACTCCAGCCGTCCCGGCAGCAGCGAAGGGATCCCCAGCGTGAGCAGCACGCAGGTCACCAGGCCGTCCGGGCAGGGCGGCCTGGCCACCCAGCACCGTACGGACATCACGTTCGACGACTACCTGATGGACATGGCGAAGATCGCGGTCCAAGCGACCTCCGACCAGGAGTGGGCCAGCACCCTCGTGCTGGCGCTCGACAAGGTTGCCGACGCCCTGCGGGACATGTCCGCCGACCTCATCGGCGACCACAACATCGACACCGCCGTCACCGATCTGATCGCCTCCCTGGCCGACGCCGCGTCCCAGATGAAGCAGCAGGCCGAACGGTGCGCTGCCGAGTGCGGCATCGCGATGGAGGCCGCCAAGCTCGCGGCCGCGATGGTCGCCCGTGTCTACAGCCAGGACATGGCCGCCAAGGAAGACGCGGGCCTGAAGTCGGCGTCGGCCGCCGCCCACCACGACTAAGAGCAGGGAGAAACACCGCTGATGAGCAGCGATCTCGCCCCCAGCGGCGCCGGCCCGGCGCCCGTCCCGGCCGACGACGACAACCGCTACAAGGCCGTGCAGGCCAAGCTCGGCGCTCTCGCCAGAGCCCTGGACGGCGCCGGCCTCGAACTGGAGTCGCTGGTGCGCAGCGTCGGGGGCAACGCCAAGCACGCCGAGGACGTAGCCCGCGACATCGCCAATGCCGGACTGGACCCGAAGTTCGTGGCCCTGACCAACAACGTCTCGGCCGCCCTCAACGGTGCGGCCACCCAGGTCGAGAAGCTGGACGACACCGCCCAGGAGACCATCGACCTCACCCACAAGAGCCGGGCCACCCACTCCCGGCTCTACGGGGCCCTGGACGAACTCCGCTCCAACCGGCGAGAGAAGACCCCCAAGCCCGGGTTCTTCAACCGCTGACCCCGCCCCTCCCCTCGCACCCCCGCCACGGGCGGCCCCGCACACCAGCGGGGCCGCCCGTGCCTGTTCCCCTTGAACGGAGATCCGGTGACCACGCCGCGCAGCGTCACGCTCGAACGCCTCGCCTACACCCTCGCCGCGCCCGTGCTGGCCGTGGCCCCGAACCTCTACCCCGACAGCCCCGTCAACCAGGTCGTGCAGCTGGCCGGCGCCGCCGGGATCGGCGGCTGGATCCTGGCGGCCAAGAGTGACGAGCCCGGCGCCGGACGCAGGATCCTGCGCTGGTGCCCGCTGGTCCTGGCCGCCGCCGTCGACGTCGCCGCCGGGCACACCACCGGCTGGGGCCCGTATGGGATGGACGCACTGCTCGCCGCCGGATGGGCGGCGGCCGGCTGGACGGTGATGCCGTTCTCCCGGCACGCCCGCCGTCGCCACCGCCCCGCCCTCGCCACCCCCACCTCGCAGCTGGCGCCCGCGACCGAGCCCGAGCAGCCGGTCCAGACGGACCCGGACGACGGCGCGAACCTGTTCACCCGCGAGGCGCGGATGCTGTGGGTGCGGGCCGGGAATCCCGCCCGCACCCACATCGTCAAGGCCGTCCCGGACCCGGGCATGCCCCACGACCTGAAACTCCTGCTGCGCGCCGTGGAGACCGGCCGCCCGATCACCGGGCTCTCGGAGGCCGCGGTCGCCGCCGCGTTCGGCGTGCACGCCCAGGACGTCGTCCTCGCCGACGTCGCCGTCCAGAGCGGCCGGCAGGGCGGCCCCGGCTGGATGGAAGTCCACATCACCCCCGACGCCAACGCGCGGCGCCGCACCGCACCCACCGCCCGCGAACAGTGGGCCGACCGGGTTGCCGCACCCAGGGGCGGCGCCCCCGGCTCCGAACTGGTCCACAAGAGCCGCGACAAGGAACGCGGGGTGACGTTCTACCGGGCCAGGATGACCGACGCCACCGAAACCCCGCGGATCGACCTCGCCAAGGTCTGCCGTGCGTTGAACCTGCCCGAGGACGACTCCTGCGTGTTCGTCCTCGTCGACGGAGCCGAGTTCCTCATCAGCGCGTTCGATCAGCCGCCGCTGTCGCAGGTCTTCACCGCGACCCGCGAGCTCCTCACCCCGGACGCCAAGGGCATGTTCGTGTGCGGGTTCACCATCACCGGCCAGCCGGTGAAGAACATGGTGTACCAGCACGACAAGAACGCCGCCTCCCACGGCCTGGTCCTCGGCGTCAGCCGGTCGGGCAAGACCCAGTACTTCGCCATCAACATGGCCGCGCAGTCCCTGGCCGGTCAGGTGGTGTGGCTGTCCACCGTCCGCAAGGACGAGAAGACCACCGTGCTCGGCAAGTACATCGACCGGCAGGGCTCGAACGCGCTGTGGATGGCCCGCCAGCTGCGCGCCGCGAAAGCCTTGTGCGAGATCAGGTCGGAGATGCCCTGGCCGCACGACGGCCAGCCGCACGACTACAAGCCGGGCGACCCGCGCTGCCCCTACCGGCAGCTGAACGTCTACGCGGACGAGTTCATGACCGCCGCGCAGGACCCTCTGTTCGGCGAGTTCATCCAGAAGGACGGCGAGGACCTCACGGTCACCGGCCTCAAGTACGGCGTCGGCTTCAACCCGGCCGGCCAGTCGCCGTTCGCGCACAACGGGTTCAGCACGGAGATGAAGGACAACCTCCGGCAGAACTCCCGGCCTGTGATCTTCAACATGGGCAGCCCCGGTGCCACCCGCAAGGCGGCGGAGGGCACCATGGAGAACCCCTACGAGGTGCCGACCATCCCGGCCCGCTACTCCCGCAGCGAAGGATCCGCGATCGAGCGGGCCATGCGCGGCGAGGCCGACCCCGAGAACGGCGTCTCCACCGGCGGAGTCGCGGTCATCGTCCTCGACAACGGCCGCGCCGTGCTCATGCGGTCCCTGTACGCGGACTTCGACACCGACCTGGCCGCCATCTTCCCCGACGAGGTCTTCCGGCTCACCGACCACGAGATCAGCGAGCTGGACAAGCGCGGCCTGTGGGGCGACTGGAACCGCGAGCCCGACCCCGGCGAGTTCTGGCCCGAGCCCGACGAGGACGACGGCGACCGTGACAGTGGCGGCGGAGACGCCGGCAAGGGCTGGACCGGGCCCGGCAGCAGCGCGCCGACGATCACCTCAGCCCGCCAGGCACTGGAAGCCATCAAGAACCTCAACAACGCCTGACCCGCCCCTCCGGCCCCGCCGCACCCGGCGGGGCCGCCCGCGTTCCAGGAAGGCGCACAGCAGATGACCACCACCGGCACGGCAGCCGACACCTGGTACCGCCACCTGAAGGTCAACGGCGTCCCGTACCCGGTCCGCACCAACGCCGACGTCAACGGCAGCCCGTACGACGTCCTCGGCTTCACCACCGAACAGTGGCGCCGCCAGACCAGCGCCCACGAACTCGGGCACATGCTCACCGCCCGCCACTACGGGATGCGCATGGACTACCTCACCCTAGGGCGCACCCTCAACGGCTCCGAGGCCCCGGGCAGCGGCTGCTTCGGCGCCACCCACGGCCCCGGGCAGTCGAACTACAGCCTCGCCGTCATGTCCGCCGCCGGAGAACGCGCATCCGACCGCTGGATGCGCGAGGCCGGCCTGTGGACCCCGGAGCGGGCCGTGGTGGTCGAATGCATGGCAGACAACGACCGTGCCGCCACCCTCAGGTACGTGCCGCGCACGAGCTTCGACGACGGCCCCTTCAGCTACAGCCGCCTGCACGACGACGCCGATCACGTGCTCGGCCTGTACTGGGACAACATCACCGGAGCTCTGGACCAGGTCATCACCCGGGACCACTGGACCGGCGACGAGATCGCCGGCCTGACCGGCCTGACCAACCCCACCCTCTGACCCAGCGGCCTTCCGGCGGAAGGACCACCCGCCCCGCCGCACCACCCGCATCCGAAGACACCCCTCGCGCCCTCCCCGCCAGCCCGGCCGGGGAGGGCGCACCCCTTCCCGCCCGGATGGAGACCCGCCGTGACGTACGACCCCACCACCCCCCTGTCCCCCATCGAGGCCGCCGAAGCCAAGCGGCTGATCACCGGCGTCTACGACGCCCTTTCGACACCTGCACCCGTCCCGACCACGACGTCCTACCGCGACCCCACCGAGCCGCCGGCGTACGGCCCCACCCCGCACGTCCCGCAGCCCGAGACCCGGATCGTGCCTTCCTGGGCCGCCGGGACCGCGCTCGTCTCCATTGCCGCCGGCGCTGGTGCAACTGGCCTCGGCTGCGCGGCCTGGCTCTTCTTCAAGGGCCTGTCGCTCGTCAGTGTCCCCAGCCTCGACCACTTCGCCCTGATCGTCGTCACCCCGTTCGCCGGCGCGGCGATGCTGGCGGCCGGGATCGGCGCAGCGATCGCCAAGGCCAAGAGCGGTACCACGACGAACGTCTTCGAGGGCCCGGTCACCCAGAACACCGAGATCAACAACACCAGCCACACGAGCTGGCTCGGCCACACCCGCAACGACATCGGCTGACCGTGAAGGAGACGCCCACCATGCGTTCCAACGGCATCAACGGCACACACCGACCCTCCCGCGAACTCCTGCCCGCACCCCGCCCGAAGAAGAGGCTCTGGTCGGCCCGGTTACGGTCCTGGTGGGCCCGGGCCTGGAGCCCGGGCGGTCTCCTGTACGGCCCTTGGGACGACCTGGCCCGGGCCCGCCACGCCGGATGGCACGGCATGGCCAACTGGATCAAGGCCGTGCTTACTGTATCGATGGCGTGCTCGGTCATCGTGGTACTCGACTGCGCCGCCCACATCACGGCCGGGGTGCTGGACCGCCTGTCCGCCCCCGCTCCGGTGACCGGAGCACCCGGTATCGATTCCGCCGGCGGCCTGTGGGGCGTGATCGACAACCCCATCAGCTCCTACATCGGGCAGCACGCCGTCGGCCTGCCCATCTCCGGCCCCGCCGTGCACACCGCCTGGCAGGTGGCCGGGCTGATCGGGCTGGTCTGCGGGACCGCCGGACTCACCACCGGGCGCATCATCTGGCTGCTGTGGGGCGCTGCCAGCATCGCCATGGTGTGGACGGCCTCCCCCGACAGCAACCGCACCGTCGCCATCGGCCTCGCCATCCTCATGTGGGCGCTCGCCAGCGCCCTGCCGCTGCGCGGCCTGCGCACGCGGCCCCTGGTCGTCCACGACCACACCCACCACCCGCAGATCCACCTCCACTCCGTGAACCCGCCACCGCCCGCGGACACCGCCGACGACAGCGGCACCGGCACACCACGTCAGCAGAGCCGAAGGCGGCGGCCGTGAAACTCCCCTTTCCGTGGATGAACCGCCCCGAGGCGACGGCCAACACCTCGGTACCCCAGTCCCCCAACCTGCGCTCTGCCGAGAACGACCTGCAGAGGCTACGCGGCCGTCTTCGGACGGTCGCCGAGTTCATCCACGACCCTGCTATCGACTTCGCGGCCCGCCACGCGCTCGCGCAGCGCCTGGGCCTCCCCATGCCGACCCCGACACCCGCCGCGCGGCAGACGAAGGAGGCCACGCAGTGAACCAGGACCCGACCACCGACGAGCCCGGCACCCAGCCCTCCTTCGTCGACCAGAACCTCAACGACGCGCTCACCGCGGTGACCGCCGAGATCGGCCGCACCGACAACAAGGCCTCCCTGCTTGCCTTCAACGGTGCAGTCATCGCGGGCCTGGCGGGATCGGCCGACAAGCACCTGCCTGTGCTGTGCCTCGCTGCGGGTGGACTCGCGGTCCTGGCCCTGGCCGTCTCCACCGTCCTGCTGTTGCTCGTCGTCCTGCCCCGCCTGCGCGGCACGGACCGAGCGAGCTTCCCGCACTGGGCCACGTGCGACACCCAGCAGATCCTCGCCGAGATGAACGACGACCGCCGAGCGGACCGGATCCGTGTCCTCTCCCAGATCGCGCTGCCCAAGTTCCAGGGTCTGGGACGTGCCATCCGCCTCTCGCTGGCCGCCGTCGTACTCATCGTCCTCGCCGTCCTCGCGACCGCGGTCGCCTGACAGCAGAAGACCCCCGGACCACGCCACGACGCCGCAAGACGACCGCGTCCCCGGCCTCGTCACCCAACCCTGCTCCGCCTGCTGCCCACCCTCTCCGGAGCCCGCTGTGAAGAAGACGCCCACCAAGAAGCCCGCCGCGAAAAGGGCACCGGTCAAGAAAAGGGCACCGGCCAAGAAGCCCACCGCGAAAAGGACCCCCGCCAAGAAAGCCCCCGCGAAGTCCGTACACAGCCCCGCCAGGGTTGTGTACCGGCGCTCCCGCAGCGTGCGGCGGGGCGCCAGGAACCTCGATCCGGCGCACCACAAGGACGGCGTCGCGCTGCTCCTGCTCGGCAGCGCGCTGATCGTCGCCGTGAGCATCTGGGCCGACCTGAAGGGTCCGGTCGGCGATCTCGTTGAGATCCTTGTGACCGGCTCCTTCGGCCGCCTCGACCTGCTGGTGCCGGTGCTGCTCACCGTCATCGCCGTTCGCCTCATCCGGCGTACGAAGAAGTCCGAGGGCTACGGCCGTATCGTCATCGGGCTGTCAGCCCTGGTTATCGGCGTGCTCGGCCTGGTCCACATCGCCTGCGGCTCACCAGCCCGCAGCGACAGAATGCAGGCCATACGGGACGCCGGCGGCCTCATCGGCTGGGCGGCGGCCACCCCGCTGACGTCCAGCATGGGTGCCGTCCTGGCCGTACCGATGCTGGTGCTGCTCATCGTCTTCGGCCTGCTGGTCGTCACGGCCACCCCGGTCAACGCCATCCCGCGGCGGCTGCGGGCGCTCGGCGCGCACCTCGGCGTCGTCCGGGGCCAAGCAGTTCACGTGCCCGGTGAGGGCGACAAGCGATACGCGGAGCAGCGGCGCGAAACACCGCCCGCGCGCACCCGCCCGCGCGAGTTCGTCGGGGAGACACTCAAGCCCGACGGCTTCGATCAGGATGCCCTCCGACGGCGCGGGCAACTCAAGACCACAGCAACACCGGCGCCCACCGGTACCCCGCCGCAGGGGATGAACCCGTCCCCCCTGGTCGTCCGCGACCTCACCAAGGCGCCGCCCGCCGCCGAGGAGCGCGGCCTGTCCGCGCGCGCCGAGCAGCTCCAGCGTTCCGGCGACATCACGTACTCGCTGCCGTCGCTGGACCTCCTGACCCGCGGCGGCCCCGGCAAGGCGCGCAGCGAGGCCAACGACCGAGTGGTCGCCTCGCTCGCCACCGTCTTCTCCCAGTTCAAGATCGACGTCGCCGTCACCGGCTTCACCCGCGGGCCGACGGTCACCCGGTACGAGGTCGAGCTCGGCCCCGCCGTGAAGGTCGAGCGGATCACCGCGCTGACCAAGAACATCGCGTACGCCGTCGCCAGCCCGGACGTGCGGATCATCAGCCCGATCCCCGGCAAGTCCGCGGTCGGCATCGAGATCCCCAACACCGACCGCGAGATGGTCAACCTCGGGGACGCGCTGCGGCTCGCCGAGTCCGCCGAGGACGACGACCCGATGCTGGTCGCCTTCGGCAAGGACGTCG
>NZ_BMML01000034.1 GCF_014645815.1 Streptomyces fuscichromogenes
GCCGACCTCGCGCTGCCGATCGAGGAGCTGGAGCTCACGGTCCGCTCCTACAACTGCCTCAAGCGCGAAGGCGTCCACTCCGTGGGCGAGCTCCTGGCACGCTCCGAGGCGGACCTCCTGGACATCCGCAACTTCGGTGCGAAGTCCATCGACGAGGTCAAGGAGAAGCTCGCCGCCATGGGCCTCGGCCTCAAGGACAGCCCGCCCGGATTCAACCCGACCGCCGCCGCCGACACCTTCGGCGCCGACGACGCGGACGCGGGCTTCGTGGAGACCGAGCAGTACTGATCGCCGCGCTGCGCCCGGCCGAAGTGAGTTCTTCGGCCGGGCGCAGCGCCGTCGCGGCCCCTGGGTGACCGATCACTTGCCGGGCTTGTCCCCGCGGGGCGCGACGATGTCCAGGACGCCCATCATGCCCATGTCCTCGTGGTTGAGGATGTGGCAGTGCACCACGGTCTTCCCGGTGAAGTCGGTGTAGTGGATGCGGATGACCGCCTTGCCCCGCACGGGCACGTCGATGGTGTCGTACCAGGCGTGGGCGGGGTCGTGCGGCTTCCCGTCGATGCTCATCAGCTGGAAGTCGTTGGTGTGGATGTGGAAGGAGTGGGTCTCGTCCGAGTCGTTGCGGATGGTCCACTCCTCGACCGTGCCGAGGGTGCCGGTGAAGTCGGTGCGGCGCGGGTCGTACTGGCGGCCGTTGAGGTAGAACTCCGTGCCCGCCTTGTTCTCCGTGAGGACGACGGTCCGGCGCGCCGCGATCGTCGCGTCGCTCAGGTCCTCGTGCCGGGCGATGCCGGTCGGCAGGGTGGCCGGGTGCACGGGTGTGCCGCCGGTGACGACGGTGGCGAGGTCGGCGCGGGGGAACCGGTTTCCGGCCGGGCCGGTGTCGTACGCGAGGGTCTCCAGCCGTGAGGTGCCGGGGCGGCCGCCGCGGACCAGGACGTCGAAACGCGCTCCGGCCGCGATGACCAGCGTGTCCTGGTCGTACGCCGTGCGGACGGGGATGCCGTCCTGGGCGATCACGCGGAAGCGGGAGCCCGGGAGGTGCAGCTTGTAGTAGATGTTGGCCCCGATGTTGGCGAGCCGCCAGAGCTGGGTCTCCCCCGGCCTGATGGTGATCACCGGGTTCTGCTGACCGTTGACCGTACGGTTCGTGGGCGCCCCGATCTTGAGGGGGTGCGTCCTGACCGAGTCGCCCTCGACCTGGAAGTCCTTGAGCGCGATCGTGTGCTCGGTGATGCCCCGCAGGGCCGGGGGCAGGTGCTGCTGGAGCCCTTCGACGATGACGACACCCGACTCGCCGCCTGCGACCTGCGGCGCGGACTTCATGTCCGCGTGCGAGTGGTACCAGAACGTACCGGTCGGATGGTTGAACGGCAGCCGGTACGTGTAGCGGTACGACTGGTTGTGCTTGAGGGCGACGAAGACGTCGTCGGAGGGGCTGCGCGGGGAGACGTGCAGGCCGTGCGTGTGCACGTTGGTGTCGTCGTCGACCCGGTTGGTCATGGTGAGGTCGATGCGGTCACCGGGCCGTACCCGCAGCGTGGGCGGCATGTACGCCCCGTTGTAGACGGTGGCGTACAGCCGACGGTCGCCGACCCGCACCTTCCGGCGTTCGACCACGATGGCGGCCTTCAGGACGCCGTCGTGGCTGACCAGCTCCGGCGGGTCCTGGAGCCGCGGTCCGGCCGCGGGGTCGCGGGCGGCCTCCGGCGCGGGCCGGCGGGTGCCGGACGCGTCACCGACCGGGGTCCGGTCCCCGCAGCCGGCCAGCCAGCCGGTGGCGAGGAGCAGGCCGGCGACCGGCAGGGTCAGCGCGGAACGGATGCGGGACCGGGTCACATCTCTCCCAGGGAGACCGGGTGGGACGGCAGGGGCGGCCGAAGGTCATGGCCGACGGTCGGTGGTGAGCGGTCGGTGGTCAGCGGTCAGCGGTTGGTGGTCGGCGGTTGGTGGTCGGCCGACGGCGCGCCGACGGGTCCGACGACGGGTCTGTCAGGAGGGGTCCGTCAGCCGGAATGCAGGAGGAATGTAGGAGGGCGGGGCCCCGCTGTCCGGCGTGCCACGCGCACGAAGCGGCGGCAACCTCTCCGGGCGGCAGGGCTTCCACACGGATGGCGGCAGCCCCGCCGCTCAGATGCTTCAGATGCTCAGCGCGATCGCGGCACCGATACCGCCCAGCCCGAGCGCGACGGCGGCCGCGGGCCAGCCGCCCGAGCGCCAGGGGAAGAACCGGTCGACGGACAGCCGGCCCGGACCGATGGCGGCGAGGGCGAAGGCGACGACGCAGATGGCGACGCTGTACTCGACTCCGCCGTTCTGCACCCACAGGCCGTGGGCACCGCTCACGGTCGCCATCGCGTTGATCATCACGCCGATGACGGCGGCGGCCGCCAGCGGGGTGAGGAGTCCCAGCGCCAGACCGAGGCCACCGGCGAGCTCGGAGAGGCCGCCGATCACGGCGAAGACCTTGCCCGGGTGGTAGCCGAGGGCGTCGAAGCTTCTGCCGGTGGCCGTCAGGCCCGGTCCGCCGAAGACGCCGAACAGCTTCTGCGCGCCGTGGCCGGCCACCAGCAGTCCGAAGGTCAGTCTGATCAGCAGCAGTCCGCACTCGGCGGCGGACAGCCGCGGGACCGTAGCGGCGGGACGTGTCCGGCCCGGCGGGCCCGAGGCGCCTCCTGCCGCCGGATCGGCGGGCACGCGGTCCGCCGCCACGGGGGTGCGTACCGGGGGCCGGGTCAGGGACAGGGCACGAGTTCTGCCGAAGGGGTGGAAATGCAGTGCACGCATGACGATGCCTTCGCAGGTGGGGACGGGTTCGAGTGCGGCCTGGCGCACCCGCCGTGCGGCGGGTCCTCCCCTGTCACCCAGCATTGCGCCATCGTCGCCCCATATCCACCGTCATGTTGAAATATGCACTATCGCCCACGGTGATAACACGGCGGCAGCCGGCGCCGTGGCACCCGCCGGGTCACTCTCACGCGGAGCGCTTGCGGGACGAAGCCGCTTTCTTGGCCGGCGTCTGCTTCGCCGCCGACTTCTTGGCCACGGCCCTCTTGGCCGTGGCCTTCGCGTCCGACGCCTTCGCGTCCGACGCCTTGGCCGACGACGACTTCACGGCTGACGCCTTCGCGCCCGACGGCTTTGTCGCCGACGTCTTTGTCGCCGACGGCTTCGCGGTCGACGACACCTTCCCGGCCGCGGACGTCTTCCCGGCCGACGACGTCTTCGCGGTCGATGACGTCTTCGCGGTCGTCTCCTTCTTCGGCGGGGTCCTCTCCGTCGTCGGCGGCGGTCTCCTGTCCGGCAGTGGTGTGATCTCCGCGCCCTCGCCCCTCGACTCCTTCGCCGCCCGCACGCTCTTCTCCAGGGCCGCCATCAGGTCGAGGACCTTGCCGCCCGGGGCCGGTTCCGGGGTCTGTGGCAGGGTCTCGCCGGTCGCCTTCGCGGCGATGACCTCCTCCAGGGCCTCCCGGTACTCGTCGTGCAGGTCCTGGAGGTCGACCTCGCCGAGGGTGGCCATCAGGGCGTCCGCGAGGTCGAGTTCCTTGTCCCGGACGGTGACGTCGGTGTCCGGGGCGACCCCCTCGGGCGCGCGGACCTCGTCCGGCCAGAGCAGGCCGTGCATCGCGATGGCGTCGCCGACCACCCGGAGCATGCCGAGGCGTTCCCGGCCGCGCAGCGCGTACTTCGCGATGGCCACCTTGTGGCTGCGCTTCAGGGCCTCGCGCAGGAGGGTGTACGGCTTCGCCGCGGGGGCGCCGGAGGCCGCCAGGTAGTACGCCGCGTCCATCTGGAGCGGGTCGATCCGGTCGGCCGGGACGAACGCGACGATCTCGATCGTGCGGGCCGTCGGGATGGGCAGGTGGGACAGGTCCTCGTCGGTGATCGGGACGATCGTGCCGTCGGCGTCCTCGTACCCCTTGCCGATCTCCGACTGGGTGACCTCGCGGTCCTCCAGCTCGCAGAACTTGCGGTAGCGGATGCGGCCGTTGTCCTCGGTGTGGACCTGACGGAAGGAGATCGAGTGGCTCTCCGTGGCGTTCACCAGCTTGATCGGGATGCTGACGAGGCCGAAGGAGATCGCGCCGTTCCAGATGGATCGCACGTGCGGCTATCCTCCGTCCGATTCATACGCAATTTTATGAGATTGTCATCCTATGACGCCGATCACGGAGGTGGACGGGCGGAGGGTCGCGCTCAGCAATCTGGAGAAGGTGCTGTATCCGGCGACCGGGTTCACCAAGGGCGAGCTGCTGCACTACTACGCGAGCACGTCCGGGGTCCTGCTGCCCCATCTGCGGGACCGGCCGGTGTCCTTCCTGCGCTACCCGGACGGGCCGGACGGCCAGGTCTTCTTCACCAAGAACGTGCCGCCGGGTACGCCCGAGTGGGTCACGACCGCCGAGGTGCGCCGGTCGGAGGGGGCGGCCCGGATGGTGCTGGTACAGGATCTCGCGAGCCTGATGTGGGCGGCGAACCTGGTCACCGAGTTCCACACGTACCAGTGGCTGGTGGGGACGCCGGACGAGGCCGACCGGATCGTCTTCGACCTGGACCCCGGGGCGCCTGCGACGGTGGTGCAGTGCTGCGAGGTCGCGCTGTGGCTCCGGGAGCGGCTGGCGGCGGACGGCATCGAGGCGTACGCCAAGACCGCCGGGTCGAAGGGGCTGCATCTGCTGGCGGCGGTGCGCGGGGCCCCCGGCGAGCGGGTGAGCGCGTACGCGAAGGGACTGGCGGTGCAGGCCGAGCAGGCGATGCCGCGGCTGGTGGTGCACCGGATGACGCGGAGTCTGCGGCCGGGGAAGGTGTTCGTGGACTGGAGCCAGAACTCGGGGCGCAAGACGACGGCCACGCCGTACACGGTCCGGGCGCGCCGGGAGCCGACGGTGTCGACGCCGGTGACCTGGGAGGAGGTCGCGGAGTGCCGGACGGCGGGGCAGCTGGCGTTCCGGGCGGGGGACATCGCGCCGCGCGTCCAGGACCACGGGGACCTGCTGGCTCCCCTGCTGGACGCGACGCGCGCCGCCGCGCTGCCACCGTGAGCGCCGCCGCGCTGCCACCGTGAGCAGCGCCGCGGCCTCCCTCGCGTGAGCCACCTGTGCGGTGCTACACCCTTCCCCAGGTGTTGCGGTCCCGCGCCATCGCGTGCAGGGCCTCCACGTCCGCCGGCTTGAGGACGCCGCCCAGCCGGGACAGGGCGTCCAGGTCCCGGTCGCGCAGGATGGTGACCTCGCGCGGCGGGGCCGTCAGCGTGACGTCCGCCGGCTCGGTCAGGGCCAGCACCGGCCGGACCTCCGCCGTGAGGGCGTACGAGGCCCGGTCGGCGGCCGCCCGCAGGCGGCGCAGGAGCGGCTGCGGGTCACGCCGGCCCAGTGTGATCATCGGGTCGGCGACCAGGACCTTCTGCTTGCGGGCGTAGAGGGAGTACACGCAGAACAGGCCGCCGGGCCCGATCAGCAGGTGGTGCAGGCGGTCGCCGCCGGGCAGCGGGACGGAGTGCAGGGCGTGCCAGCCGGCGCCGTCCAGGCGGTCCAGGGCGTCGCCGACGGTCTGCTCCGCGGTCAGGGCGCGGCGGCGCGGGTCGGGACGGAGGCGGTGGGCCGGACCGGGGTCCCGGTCCAGGGCGACCAGCAGCGCCTCGCCGGGCCGGTTGGGCGCCAGGTCGTCGTCGGGATGCAGGCTCAGCCGCGCCAGTTCCGCGGGGGTCGGCACGGGCGGCGGCCCGATGGTGACCGGGCCGGTCAGGAAGGGCCTGAGGGTTTCCAGTACGTCGTCCCGCCGCTCCTCGCTGAGCAGGTTGACCCGGCCCGCCTCACGGTCGTACCAGGCGACGTTCCTGCCGTCCGTGAGGCATACGTACAGTCGCTCCTGGCCGTGCCTCCAGGTCGGCACGACGCGCAGTCCGCTCATTGCGTCATCACCCCTCGTCCATGGGAACAGGCGGGGTGCTCCAGGGGCAAGAACCCGGTTACCTTTGACAGGGGTTGGCGCGGGCAGCGGGGAGGCGCCGGGTGCGGATCCGTGGGGAGCAGTACGACGTGCCGGCTCCGGACAGTCCCTGGAGCGAGGTGCTGCCCGACCTGTGGATGGGCGGCCACGAGTTCCGGGGACGTTCGGGGCGGCTGGAGCCCGCCGTGGTGCGGGACGAGTTCGACCTCGTGCAGAGTCTGCTGCGGCTGCCCGGACACGGTCCGGACGCCGGGGTCGAGCACCATGTGTGGCCGATACCGGACGGGCCGCTGGACGGTACCCAGCTGGCGGGGGTGATACGGCTCGCCCGCGCGGCCAGTGACGCCCTGGGCGCGGGGCGGTCGGTGCTGGTGCGCTGTTACAGCGGGTACAACCGGTCCGGGCTCGTGGTCGCGCAGACGCTGGTGCACCAGGGGTGTACGGCCGAGGAGGCGATCCGGCTGGTCCGGGCCCGGCGCTCGCCCTGGGCGCTGCACAACGAGCTGTTCGTGGCGTATCTGCGGGCCGGTCTGTCCACCGCCCGTCTGCTGGAGGAGCTCGCCGAGTAGCCTCTCTCCCGTGCACGGGCTCCGCACCGGGCCCCGCAGCGGCCCCCTGCACCGCCCGACCCCGCCGAGCCAGGAGCAGTGTGCCAGCCCGTCGTCCCGTCCGCATCGCCGTGACCGCGGCGGCCGTCGCCCTGCTGGCGGTGACCGCGGCGGGCTGCGGCGACTCCGGCGGGCTGCGGGCGGCCGGGGCGGCCCCGACCGCGATCAGCCCGGCGAAGCTCTGGCCCGACCTGCGGCCGGCGTCCAGTCCGGCCTGGCCCTACGACGAGGGCGGCGCGGAGACCGTCAAGGGGATCACGGTGCCCGGCGACGACATCCGCGCGGTGGATCCGGTGGCCGTCGTACGGGCGGAGATCGCCTCGGACCCGGCGGACTACGGGGCCAAGGGGGCGTACCGCCCGACCGCGGACCGGATGAAGGAGTGCACGGCGGGCGGCGGCGGGGCGCGGTGTCCGCTGCTGAAGCCGTACTACCGGGACCTCACCGGGGACGGGCGGGACGAGCTGACGCTCGGCTTCCGGCTGTATCCGACGAACCAGACGGCGCTGCGCGTGTACACCGTCGAGAAGCACCGGCTGGTGCAGGTCCTCGACGACAACGACGCGATCATCGGCGTGGAGCTGGCGGGGCGGACGGTGATCGTGCGGTCGCCGGCCGGGATCAGCGGGTACGAGTACCGGACGACCTGGGCGTGGGACCCGGGGCGGAAGGCGATGGTGTTCACCCGGGACGAGTTCCTGCGCACCGGCAAGGGCCGGCACACCCGCGCCCGGATGCCCTCGGCGGCCGCTTCGGCGGGTACTTCGGCCGGCGCTTCGGCCACTGCTTGGACCGGCGCTTCGACCGGCGCTTCGACCGGCGCTTCGGCGGACGCGCGATGAGGCTCCCGCACTGGGCCGGGACGCTCGCGGCGAAGTCGGCCGCGTTCATCACGGTGATGTGCTGTGCGCTGGCCGCGCTGCTCGGCGTCCTGGTGCACGTGTCGGTCACCGACCAGACCGTCGCACAGGCCCGCGACCAGGCGCTGGCCCGGCTCACGGAGGCGACGGCCGCCTACCAGGCGGGCGACGCGCTGCCGCGGGGCGCCCGCGTCGACCCGCGGGGGCTGCCGCCGCGGCTGCGGGCGCTGGCGCTGGCCGGGGAGCGCGGCACGATGGTCGCCAGGGACGAGGGCGACGGTCACCCCGTGATGTGGGCGGCGGGCCCGGCCGACCGGAACCGGTCGCTCGCGGTGGGCGTCGACTACTCCCAGCAGGCCCGCACCATCGCCGGGCTGGACAGCTCCATCCTCTGGTCGTCGGCGCTCGCCATCGGGGCGACGCTGCTGGTCGGCGCGTTCGCGGTGACCCGGGTGACCCGGCGGCTGCACGGCACCGCCCAGGTGGCCCGGCGGATCAGCGCCGGGGACCTGGACGCCCGCGTGCACGACCCCCGCACCAAGGATCCGACCCGCCCGCAGGACGAGGTGGCCGCGGTCGCCGCCGCGCTGGACGGGATGGCCGCGTCGCTGCAGAGCAAGCTGCTGAGCGAGCAGCGGTTCACCGCCGACGTGGCGCATGAGCTGCGGACGCCGCTGACGGGGCTGCACGCGGCGGCGGAACTCCTGCCTCCGGGGCGGCCGACGGAGCTGGTGCGGGACCGGGTGGCAGCGCTGCGCACGCTCACCGAGGACCTGCTGGAGATCTCCCGCCTCGACGCGGGCCGGGAGCGGCTGGAGACCGACGCGGAGGCGCTGGGCACGCTGGCCGAGCGGGTGGTGCGGGGGTCCGGGACGGAGACCGAGGTGAAGGTCGTACGGGACGTGTGGGTGGAGACCGACCGGCGGCGGCTGGAACGGGTGCTGGGGAACCTGGTGGCCAACGCGCACCGGCACGGGCGGGGGCCCGTGGTGCTGACGGTGGAGGGGAAGGAGGTCACCGTGCGCGACCACGGGGACGGCTATCCCGAGTACCTGGTGGCACACGGCCCGCAGCGGTTCCGGACGGAGGGCGGGGCGAGGGGGCACGGGCTGGGGCTGACGATCGCGGTGGGGCAGGCGGAGGTGCTGGGGGCGCGGCTGTCGTTCGCCAACGCGATCGACGGTGGGGCGGTGGCGAGGCTGACGCTCCCGTAGGGGGCGAGGGGTTTGTTGCGCGGCTGCGGGTGGGTGGGGGTTGCCCGCGCAGTTCCCCGCGCCCCTAAAGGGGCGCTCGTGCAGTGCCCCTTTCTTTTGGGGGCGCGGGGAACTGCGCGACCAGCCCCCACCGGCCCGCAGACTCCTTTCAGCCCAGTGCAAAGGGCGCCCCCCGCCCACCCCTCCTAGCGTGACGGATAGCCGGATTCCCCCCGTCCGCTCCACCCGACCCGTTCGGAGACCTCCATGCCCCTGCGCTCCACGCTCGCCCGCGGCTTCGCGATAGCCGCGCTCGTCGCCCTCTGCGGCAGCACACCCGCCCTCGCCGACGACGGCTGGAACAGTGTCGACCCGGGGAACGGCCGGTACGACGATTCCGGCGACCCCGACCACCTCGCCGGCGTCGGCAACACCGGCGGCGCGGACGATGTCCTCGGCCCCGGCGGTACCGACGACTTCCTCGGCCCCGGCGGTAGCGACGAACCCGGCCACGATCCCGCCCGCTACCGGGGCGTCGTCACCGCGCGGGACGGCATCTGGCTACGGGACCAGCCGGAGCGCGGCAGCCGGCGGATCCGGTTCGTCGGGAACGGCGAGGAGGTCTCCCTCTACTGCCGGGCCATCGGCGACCCCGTCGACGGCAACCGCGTCTGGTACCTGCTCACCGACGGCACCTGGGCCTGGGGCCCCGCCCACGACATCGACACCCTGGGGCGCACGCCACGCTGGTGCTGACCGACAAGGCCCGCAACTCACACTATTTGGGTAAGTTCCGGACATGACCAAGGCCGGAACCACCCTGGCGGCGACCGCGACCCCCACCTCCGCCGTACGCCTCCCCCGGCGCCGTGGCATCGAACTCGCCCTGATCGTGCTGGCCGTCCTGCTCTGCGTGTACGGCTACTGCGCGGTCGGCCTGGCGAAGACCGGCACCGTGCCGCCCGGCGCCGCCGGTTACGGCGCCGGCCTCGGGGTGCTCGCGCTCGTCGCCCATCTCGCCGTGCGGGTGCGCGCCCCGTACGCGGACCCGCTGCCGCTCCCGATCGGCGTGCTGCTCAACGGACTCGGCCTGGTCCTGATCTACCGGCTGGACCTCCAGACCCCCGGCGACCGGGCGGCCCCCGCCCAACTCGTCTGGTCCACCCTGGGGGTCGGCCTCTTCATCCTGGTCGTGCTGATGCTCCGCGACCACCGCGTGCTGCAGCGCTACGCGTACGTCTGTGTCGCCGCCGCGCTCGCGCTGCTGCTCCTGCCGATCCTCTTCCCGGCCGTCAACGGGGCCCGGATCTGGATCCGGCTCGCCGGATTCTCCATCCAGCCCAGCGAGTTCGCGAAGGTGCTGCTCGCGGTGTTCTTCGCCGCGTACCTGGCCGCCAACCGCAACGCGCTCGCGTACGCCGGCCGCCGGGTGTGGTTCATGCAGTTCCCGACGGGCCGGGTGCTCGGTCCGATCGTCACCATCTGGCTGGTGAGCGTCGGTGTCCTGATCCTCGAACGCGACCTCGGCACCTCGCTCCTCTTCTTCGGCCTCTTCGTCGTGATGCTGTACGTCGCCACCGGGCGCACCGGCTGGATCGCCGTGGGCCTGCTGCTCGCCGTGCTCGGCGCGGTCGCCGCCGGCCGTCTGGAACCGCATGTGCACGGCCGGATCGAGGACTGGCTGCATCCGTTCGCCTCGATCGACGCGGGCCAGGGACCGAACCAACTCGCCCAGTCCCTCTTCGCGTTCGCGGCCGGCGGGGTCCTCGGCACCGGGCTCGGGCTCGGGCACTCGATCCTCATCGGCTTCGCCGTCAAGTCGGACTTCATCCTGGCCACGGCGGGCGAGGAACTCGGCCTCGCCGGGCTCTGCGCGGTCTTCCTCCTCTACGGCCTGCTCGTCGAGCGCGGCTACCGGGCCGGACTCGCCCTGCGCGACCCCTTCGGCCGGCTGCTCGCGGTCGGGCTCGCCTCGATCGTCGCCCTCCAGGTGTTCGTGATCGCGGGCGGGGTCACCGGGCTGATCCCGCTGACCGGCATGGCGATGCCGTTCCTCGCCCAGGGCGGCTCCTCGGTCGTCACCAACTGGGCGATCGTGGCCCTGTTGATCCGGGTGAGCGACTCGGCCCGCCGCCACTACGACGGACAGGTGGCCCCATGAGCACCGGGTACGGCCGTCGGCGCGGCGGGATGGCCGGCTACGTCCGGCGGGCCCGCGCCCTGTGCGCCCTGCTGCTGTTCGCGCTCCTCGTCAACGCCGCCCGCATCCAGGTGGTACTGGCGCGGGGTTACGACGACAACCCCGCCAACCGCCGTAACTCGATCGCCCGTTACAGCCTCCCCCGCGGCGACATCCTGGTCGGCGGCGTGCCGGTCACCGGCTCCCGGGACAGCCGGGAGCAGCTGCGCTACGAACGCACCTATCCCCAGGGCCCGTTGTACGCCCCGGTCACCGGCTTCGCCTCCCAGCTGTACGGCACGACGTTCCTGGAGCACGCCGAGGACGGGGTGCTCGCCGGGACCGACCCGATGCTCGCGCCGTTCCCGCTGTGGAACGACACCCGCCGGACGCAGAACCCGGGCGGGAACGTCGTCACCACCCTGAACCGGTACGCCCAGGAGGCCGCCTACCGGGGGCTCGGCTCGCGCAAGGGCGCGGTGGCCGCGATCGAGCCGGCGACCGGCCGGATCCTCGCCCTGGTCTCCACCCCGTCGTACGACCCCGCCGAACTGTCCGGCAACGGTGCGGCGGTGACCTCGGCCTGGGCACGGCTGAACGGCGACCCGGAGAAGCCGATGCTCAACCGGGCGGTACGGCAGACGTATCCGCCGGGCTCCACCTTCAAGGTGGTGACGGCGGCCGCCGCCCTCGACGCCGGCGTCGTCACCGACCTGGACGCGCCGACCGACTCCCCCGACCCCTTCCGGCTGCCGGGCACCACGACCCGGCTGACCAACGAGGGGGACGGCTGTGCGGACGCCTCGCTGCGGGCGGCCTTCGAGTGGTCCTGCAACACGGTCTTCGCGAAGCTGGGCGTGGACGTGGGGGCGGCGGACATGACCGCGACGGCCCAGGCGTTCGGCTTCAACGACACGCGGCTGCGCATCCCGTTCACCGCCGCGCCCAGCACCTTCGACACGAGCGTGGACCGGGCGCAGCTGGCCCTGTCGTCGATCGGGCAGTACAACACCCGGGCCACGCCGCTGCAGATGGCGATGGTCGCGGCGGCGGTGGCGGACGGCGGGCTCGCGCATCCGCCGTACCTGGTGGAGCGGACCGTGCGGCGGACCGGCGAGACGGTCGGCACCGGGGGCGCGGGGCCGGTACGGCAGGTGATGAGCCCCTCGACGGCCGTACGGATGAAGGAGCTCATGGTCGACGTGGTCCGGGAGGGCACCGGCACGAACGCGGCGATCCGCGGCGCCACGGTCGGCGGCAAGACCGGCACCGCTCAGCACGGCATCGGCAACGCCGGGGTGCCGTACGCCTGGTTCGTGTCCTGGGCGCAGGCGGACGGCGACCTGGAGCCGAAGGTGGCGGTGGCGGTGGTGGTCGAGGACGCGGCGGCCGACCGTGCGGACATCAGCGGGGGCGGGGACGCGGCGCCGATCGCGCGGGCGGTGATGCGGGCGGCGCTCGGGTTCTGAGACTCGGAGTCAGCAAGTTGTGCGCAGGGGATTGACCGGCTTGCTGACAAGCGGTCTCATAAGAGCGGACGACGCTGTACCCCGGGTAACGAGGTGGGAGAGCCATGACGACCCTGACGGAAGCCGACGCGGTCGACGGACTGCGGGACGCGCTCGGCCTGCTCAAGGACCGCGAGCAGGTGGCCGAACGGCTGCTCGCCTCCTCCGCGAAGCACTCCTTCGACCCGGACAGGGAGCTGGACTGGGACGCGCCCTTCGAGGACGGCAAGTGGTTCTGGCCGCCGGAGCTGGTCTCGCTGTACGGCACGCCGATGTGGCAGCGGATGTCCGAGGAGCAGCGGATCCTGCTCTCCCAGCACGAGGCCGCCGCGCTGGCCTCGCTGGGTATCTGGTTCGAACTGATCCTGATGCAGCTGCTGGTCCGGCACATCTACGACAAGGCGGCGACGAGTGCGCATGTGCGCTACGCGCTGACCGAGATCGAGGACGAGTGCCGGCACTCGAAGATGTTCGCGCGGCTGATAGAGCGCGGGGACGCGCCCTGGTACCCGGTGAGCCGGGCCCACCGGAACCTGGGCCGCCTCTTCAAGACGATCTCCACCACCC
Organism: Streptomyces fuscichromogenes; assembly: GCF_014645815.1. Classification (GTDB taxonomy): domain Bacteria; phylum Actinomycetota; class Actinomycetes; order Streptomycetales; family Streptomycetaceae; genus Streptomyces; species Streptomyces fuscichromogenes. The sequence goes on from NZ_BMML01000034.1 coordinate 12,868, forward strand.
CCGGGTCGTTCACCGCCACCCTGCTCGGCGAGGAGGTCCTCGACTGGATGCAGCGGCTCACCTTCCCGGACGAGCGGGTCCAGCCGCTGGTGCGGGGGGTCACGCGGATCCATGTGGTCGAGGAGGCCCGGCATGTGCGGTACGCCCGCGAGGAGCTGCGCCGGCAGATGGTGACGGCGCCGCGGTGGTCGCAGGAGTTCACCCGGGTCACCTCGGGCGAGTTCGCGCGGGTGTTCTCGGTCGCCTTCGTCAATCCGGAGGTCTACGCGAACGTGGGGCTGGACCGGCGGGAGGCGGTGGCGCAGGTACGGGCGAGCGGGCACCGGCGGGAGGTCATGCAGACGGGCGCGAAGCGGCTGACCGACTTCCTGGACGACATCGGGGTTCTCCAGGGGGTCGGGCGGCGGTTGTGGAAGAGCTCGGGGCTGCTGGCCTGAGTTCACAGTGCCGGCGAGTGGGGGTTGATCGCGCAGTTCCCCGCGCCCCCGGGGCATGCGGGCAGGGTCGGCTGCAAGGTCCCGAAACTCTCGTCCGGGCCCTCTGTCGCCGTCTTCGGGATCACGGGCGGCGTGTACCGGGCCAACGGCCGGGCCGTCGAGTCGGGGCGGACCGCGCCCAGGATCGGGTTCGCCGCGATCGGGGAGACCTTGACCTTCGCGCCGGGGCGGGGGGCCTGGACCACCTTGCCGTCACCCAGGTAGAGGGCCACGTGGGTGGCCTCGGGGAAGTAGACGACCAGGTCGCCGGGGCGCAGCCGGTCCAGGGGGACGCGGGGCAGGTCGGCCCACTGTTCCTGGCTGGTCCTCGGGATCGGCCGGCCGGCGTGGCCCCAGGCCTGCGAGGTCAGACCCGAGCAGTCGTACGACACCGGGCCCGCCGCGCCCCACTGGTACGGCTTGCCCAGCTGCCGTACGGCGTAGCGCACCGCCCGGTCTCCCGCCGGGGACGGCGGTGGCGTGCCGGTGCCCAGGGCGCCGGAGGTGGTGAGCTTGCGCTGGGCGTCCGCCGTCCGGTCCTGCTCCAGGCCGGCGAGCGCCGTCAGCTGGGCCGCGGTGAGGGACGCCAGCATGCGTTCCACGTCGGAGAGGCGGGTACGGACCTCGTCGCGCTGCTTCTTCTGTCCCTCGGCGAGGGCGAGCCGGGTGTCCAGGGCGGCGCGGGCCCGGCGGGCGAGGTCGGCCTGCCGCCGCTCGTCGTCGGCCAGGCGGCCCACCGTCTTCGCCCGCTCGCGCGCCAGCTCGCCGATGACATGGCCCTCGTCGAGCGCGTGCTGCGGGTCACGGGCGAGGAGCAGGCGGACGTAGGGGGAGATGCCGGTGGAGTTCTGGTACTGCTGCCGGGCCAGCCGGCCCGCCTCGTCCCTGCTGCCGTGCAGGGAGCGCCGGGCCACGGCCAGTTCGCCGTCGAGCCGGGTCACCACGGTGCGCTGCCGGTTCAGCCGTTCCTCGGCCGCGTTGTAGGTCTCGGTGGCCTGTTCGGCCTGCCGGTACGCCTGCTGAAGGTCCGTCAGCAGCTCGGCGACCGGCCGTTCCGGGCCCGGTGCGGCGAGTGCGGGCAGGGGCGTGACGGCGGCCTGAACCGCCGCCACCACGGCCGTACAGGCCAGCCGCAGGAACCTTCCTGACACGTCATCACCTCCGATGCGGGACGGTCGTTCCGTACCACATCGTGATAATCAGACGTGTATACCCGGTTCGCGAAGCTCCTGTGGGCGGTTCGGCGTAACCCTGTCACCCTTCGGTGTCGTCCGGCTTGCGGATCGGCGCCCGCCTCGACCACGGCCACTTCGGCCCGCCTGCTCCGCCGCCGCCCCTGCCCGTCGGGTCGTACTCGTACTTCCAGCCCTGGGACAGGCCCAGGCGCCTGCTCTGCCCCCGGGACACCCGGCGGTAGACAAGGACGGCGGGCGGGCCGCCGGCCGGGTCCGGGACCGGGATGCGGTACGTCTTCGGGGGGTGGCCGGTCATGCCGAGCAGCACGGGGAGCACCCGCCCGTCCATGGGGCCGCCCTCGAAGGGGGTGTCCTGAGTCTTCACGCCACCAGTTTCAGCCATCCGCCGCGAGGGCGTCGACGAGGGCCGCGGTCTGCGGGTCGCGGCGCGCGGTCACGCTGAGTACCGCGCCGAACTGGTCCACCAGCCAGTCCCGCAGCTCGTCGAGGGGCGGCTGCTTGTCCTCGTCGAGCCAGATGAGGGAGGCCGCCTCGACGGCGGTGATCCACATCCGGACGGTCATCCGCAGCCGGGGGCCCGGGTCCGCGACGTCCAGGTGACGGAGAATGTGCTGCGCCGCGGCCCGTCGTACGCCGTCCACGATCGCCGTCGTCCGCGAGGTCTCCACCACGCTGCCGCCCTGGAGCAGGGCGCTGAAGCCGGCGTCGTGCAGGTCGACGAAGGCGAGGTAGCGGTCCAGGGCGCGGGCGAGCCGGGGCAGCAGGGGGCCCTCACGGGGTTCGTCGAAGCAGTGCTCCAGCTCCTCGGCGGCGGACCTGAGGGCGGCCTCGTAGAGCTGCTGCTTCCCGCCGGGGAAGTAGCGGTACACCAGGGGGCGGGAGACCCCGGCCGCCTCCGCCACGTCGTCGAGCGAGACGTCCTCGGGCGCGCGGTGCGCGAAGAGGGAGAGGGCCGCGTCGAGGAGCTGGCTGCGCCGCTCCTCGACGGAGAGCCTGCGGTAGGCGGGGGTGGCGGCCTGCGGGGTCATGCGATCAGCGTATGCGGTCCGCGTCGGGGGCCGCGACGGGCCGTCGGCCGGGTGCGGCACCATCGTGGCCGGCCGCGCAGTTCCCCGCGCCCCTGCAGGGGCGCGGGGAACTGCGCGAGCAACCACCACGCACCCGCGGCCGAAAACGGATCAGGCGCCGGTGGTCACCGAAGCGAGGTACGCCTCCGTCTTCTCCGGCTCGTAGAAGAAGTTCTCGTAGTCGGAGGGGTCGTCGAAGCCGTTGGCGAAGCGGTCGGCGACCGGCTGGAGCTGGCCTGCCGCGCCGATCAGGTTGAGGATGTGCTCCGGCGGGGGCGCCAGCATGGCGTTCGTCCACTTGGTGACGTGCTGGGCGGTGTTCCAGTAGCGGTCGAACGTCTCCTGCATCCAGGTCCCGTCGAACTCCTTCTCGCCGCGTTCGAGGATCGAGGCGAGGTAGGAGGCGGCGCACTTGGACGCGGAGTTGGAGCCCTGGCCCGTGATCGGGTCGTTGGCCACGACGACGTCCGCGACACCGAGGACCAGGCCGCCGCCGGGGAGGCGGCCGATCGGGTTGCGGACGGTGGGGGCGTAACGGCCGGCGAGGGTGCCGCCGGCGTCGGTCAGTTCGACCTTGGCGGTCCGCACGTGCTCCCAGGGCGTGTACCGCTCCATGAGTTCCAGGGTCAGGGAGAGGTGCTCCGCCGGGTCCTTGACGCCGTTGAAGACGTCCAGCGGGCCGCCGGGTATGCCCTCCCAGAAGAGGATGTCGGCGGGGCCGGAGGTCGTGAGCGTCGGCATGACGAAGAGCTCGCCCACGCCGGGGACCAGGTTGCAGCGGACCGCGTAGTAGTCCGGGTGCTCGGGGCGGGGGCCGAGGCCGTGCACGTAGGAGACGGCCAGGGCCCGCTGCGGCTCCGTGTAGGGGGAGCGCGCGGCGTCGCGGCCGAACATGGAGACCAGCTCGCCCTTGCCGGCCGAGACCAGCACCAGGTCGTAGGTGCGGGCGAAGTAGTCCAGGTCGCCGACGGCCGCGCCGTGGATGACCAGCTGGCCGCCGCGCTGCGCGAAGGTCTCCATCCAGCCGGCCATCTTCACCCGCTGGTCCACCGACTGCGCGTACCCGTCGAGCTTGCCCACCCAGTCGATCGCGCGGGCCGCGGGGCCCTCCGCCCAGGAGCCGGGGGCGGCGACCGAGACGCCGAGTCCTTCGATCTTCGGGGCCTGGGACTCCCAGAAGTTCAGCTGGAGATCACGCTCGTGCCGGAGTGCCGTGTCGAACATGCACTGCGTCGACATGACCCGGCCGGAGCGGATCTCGTCCGCGGTCCGGTTCGACATCAGGGTGACCTCGTAGCCGTGCGACAGGAGGCCGAGGGCGAGCTGGAGACCGGACTGACCGGCCCCCACGACGAGTATCTTCCGCATGCGGTGGTGGCTCCTAAGGGTTCAGAAGATCTACCCGGGGCGTTACTCGGGGGTTTCGTCCAGCGCGTGGGCGACCAGGGACAGCAGTGTCTCGACGGCCGATACCCGACGGCGGGCGTCCATGATCATTACAGGTATGTGCGGAGGGATCGTCAATGCCTCGCGCACGTCCTCGGGTTCGAAGCGCTCGGTGCCGTCGAAGTGGTTGACCGCGACGACGTACGGCAGTCCGCAGCTCTCGAAGTAGTCCAGCGCCGGGAAGCAGTCCTTCAGGCGCCGGGTGTCCGCGAGGACGACGGCGCCGATCGCGCCGCGCACCAGGTCGTCCCACATGAACCAGAACCGCTGCTGGCCCGGCGTGCCGAACAGGTAGAGCACCAGGTCGTCGTCGAGCGTGATGCGGCCGAAGTCCATGGCCACGGTGGTGGTCGTCTTGCCGGGCGTGGCGGTGAGGTCGTCGGTCTCCTCGCTCGCCTCGGTCATCAGCGCCTCGGTCTGCAGGGGCGTGATCTCCGAGACGGCGGTGACCAGCGTGGTCTTGCCGACGCCGAAGCCGCCGGCCACGACGATCTTCGTGGCGACGGGGGCACGGCTGCGGTCCGTCTGCCAGGACCGCTCCTGCTCCTCCCCGTCGAGGAGCGGGTTGACGCCGGTGGCGTCAGAGACGGCGTAGTCCACTCAGCACCCTTTCCAGCAGAGCGCGGTCCGGGCGGCCGGCGCCGTGTCCGGTACCGGTGCCGTACACACGGATCTGTCCCTGGTCCGCGAGGTCACTGAGCAGGACCCGGACCACACCGAGCGGCATCTTCAGCAGCGCGGCGATCTCGGCCACCGTGCGCATACGGCGGCACAGTTCGACGATGGCCCGCATCTCCGGCATCACCCGGGTGCTGAGGGAACCATTCGTCAGTTCCTTGCGCTCCTCCGGGGCCTCAAGGGCGGCCACGAAGGTCTCGACCAGCAGGACGTGGCCGAAGCGGGTACGGCCGCCGGTGAGCGAGTAGGGGCGGACGCGGGCGGGTTTGCGGTCGCCGCCGCGTACCGGGAGGTTCTGCCTGCGGTTCTTCGGCGCGTTGCTCATCGGCCGCTCCTCGTGGCGTCTTCCTCCAGGGATTTGCGTAGCTCGCTGCGGAGTTCGGGGGTGAGGACGTGGCCGGCCCGGCCGACGAACAGGGCCATGTGATAGGCCACCACGCTCATGTCGCACTCCGCGCTGCCGTGCACGCCGAGCAGCGAACCGTCGCTGATCGACATCACGAAGAGGCTGCCCTCGTCCATCGCGACCATCGTGTGCTTGACCGGACCGAAGTCCATCAGCCGGGCGGCGCCTATGGTCAGGCTCCCGATGCCGGAGACGATGGTGGCGAGGTCCGCGGAGGAGCCGCGCGGGCCCTTGCGTTTCTCGCCCTGCGCCTCGCGGGCGGCTTCGTTCCGGCTGGTGTCCGAGGAGAGCAGGAGCAGGCCGTCGGAGGAGACCACGGCGACCGACTGGATGCCGGACACCTCCTCGACGAGGTTGCTCAGCAGCCAGTGCAGGTTGCGGGCCTCACTGCTCAGTCCGAAGGTACTGGGCGCGGTCAACTGCTTGCCTCCTCGACAGTGCCCCCCGTGGCTTCTTCGGATACGGCTGTTCCGGGTACGGCTCGTGCGGTGCTCGGCACCTTGTTCTGGCCCGTCTGCTCGGCGATCTCCGCCTCGACGTCACGACGGCCGGCGTCGGCGCCCCGGCGGAAGCCGCCGAGCCTGCGGCGGAGGGCATCCGCGTCGACGCCGGTGCCGCGCTGGCGGGGCGGTTGGGCCTGGGCGGTGATCTTGGGGGTGCGCTTGGGGAGGCCCTTGCTGGTGACCTCGTCCTCGCCGTCGTCGTCCCCTTCGGCGTCGGCGGTCGCGGGCAGCGGGCGGGAGTGTTCCTCGGCTGCGCCGAAGCCGTTCCCGGCGGCATCGCCCGCGCGGGTGTCCAGGCCGGGTGCGGCCGGCCCCGGCAAGACCGGCTCACCGTCGGCGACCGCGGGCCGCGAACGCGCGTGACTCTCGGCGACCGCGGACTCCGACCGCGGCCAGTCATCCTCCCCGGCCCGCCGACGGCGCGTCCGGTCCTCACCCTCGACACCCTGCGGCTGCGGCCAGTCGTCATCCCCGGCACGCGAACGGCGGGACCAATCCTCGGCGTCGGCGCCCTGCGGCTGCGGCCAGTCGTCATCTCCGGCACGCGAACGGCGGGACCGATCCTCGGCGTCGACACCCTGCGGCCGCGGCCGGTCCTCGTCCTCGGCGCCCTGCGGCTGCGGCCAGTCGTCGTCCTCGGCACGCTGGCGGCGGGGGCGGATCTCGGCGTCGGCGGGGTGCGCGCGCTCCTCGGCGGGAACGGCTCGGGTCCGGTCGTCGGCGGCACCGGCCTGTGTCCGGTCCTCGGCCGAAGCCGATCGGGGCCGGGCGTCGGCCGAAGCCGATCGGGTTCGCGGCTCGGGCTGCTCGGCCGGCTCGGGCTCCGGGTCCGTGAGCGGGACCAGCAGTTCCATCGTGGTCTCGGCGAACGTCTCCGCCGGTGCCTTCGGTCGTGCCGTCGGCTCGGGGTCCTGGGTCCTCGGCGTCGGCGCCTGCTCGTGGGCGGGCTGTTCGCCGGCCTCGCGTACCGCCTTCTCCGCCAGCGTCACCAGCGGGTCGCCGGACGTCGAACGGCCGGACAGGACGTTGGAGTTGACCTCCGCGGCCGCGCCGGGCAGGGAGTAGGCCTGGGCGGTGCCGGGGGCCGACGCGGGCCGCGGGACCGAGCCCGCCGGGGCCGCGGCCAGCAGCGGCTTGGGCAGCACCACGACCGCCGCCACCCCGCCCTGCTTCTGCTCGCGCAGCTGGACGCGGACGCCGTGCCGGTGGGCCAGCCGGGCCACCACGTAGAGGCCGAGACCGAGACCGCCCTCGCCCTCCTGGTCGTACGGCGACTCGGGATCGAACTCGGCGAGGCGGCCGTTGAGGCGGACCATGCGGTCGGCGGTCATGCCGATGCCCTCGTCCTGGACGGAGAGCATGACCTCGCCGCTCTCCAGCAGCCAGCCGGAGATCTCCACGGGGACGTCGGGCGGGGAGGACGCGGTGGCGTTCTCCATCAGTTCGGCGAGGAGGTGGGAGAGGTCGTCGGCGGCGAAGCCGGCCACGTGGGCGTGCGGCGGGAGGGACGCGATCCGGACCCGCTCGTAGCGCTCGATCTCGCTGACCGCCGCCCGGACGACGTCCACCAGCGGGATCGGGCCCGCGTGCTGCTGGACGTGTTCGGTGCCGGCGAGGACCAGGAGGTTCTCGCTGTGGCGGCGCATGACCGTGGCGAAGTGGTCGAGTTTAAAGAGGGTCGACAGCCGGTCGGGGTCCTGCTCGCGCTCCTCCAGGGTCTCGATGACCGCCAGCTGGCGTTCCACGAGGCCGAGCGTGCGCAGTGCGAGGTTGACGAAGGTGCCGCCGATGCTGGTGCGCAGCCGCTCCAGCTGGGCGCCGGCGTCGGTGACCTCGGCGCGCAGCTCCTCGCGGGCGTCCGCCATCTTCTGCCGCTGGCCGACCAGGTGCTTGCGGTCGGTCTCCAGGGTGGCGATCCGGTCGTAGAGCTCGACGGCGTGCGCGTGCAGGGTGTTGACGGAGCGGACGACCTGGGCGAACTCGTCGTTGCGGCCGGTGAAGGTGATCGGCTCCGCGGTGCGCGGGTCCTCGGCCTCGGCGAGGCGGGCCGAGCCCCGGCGGAGCACGGAGAGCGGCCGGGTGAGGGTGCGGGCCATGGCCGTGGCGATGCCGACCGCGACCAGCATCAGGGCGCCGAGGACCGCGACCCGGATCTCCAGCGCGGTCACGTCGTCGTCGCGGAGCTGGGCGAGGTCCTTGGTGCGGTGGTCGTAGAGGGCCGACTCCACGCCCCGCATCAGCTCGACCCGGGCGGACAGCGCGGCGTCCAGCTTCTTGGTGCCGGTGCCGAGGTCGTCGTCGGAGAGGGTCGGCTGGTCGGTGAGGGCGGCCAGGTACTTGTCGGCGTCGTTGACGTCGTTGCCGGTGACCGTGGAGTCGTACGAGTCGACCGCCGCCTTGGGCGCGGTGTCGTGGAAGTCGGCGAGGGCCGCGTCGGCGCGGAGTCTGGCCTGCTGGGCGGCGGTGGTGAGCGCGTCGCGCTGCTTCCTGTCGGCGGCCGAGGTGGTGGTGCTGGTGACGGGCAGACCGGTGAGCGGGCTGATCGTGGTCCGGGTGGTGCTCGGGATGTTCAGGGCGGCGAGCAGGAGGCCCCGGGCCGCCGCGGACTGCTGGACGGCGGAGTCCAGCTCGGCGAGCGCGTAGGCGCCCGAGCCGACCCTCGGGGGCGTCTGTTCGGCCAGTTCCTCGGCGAGCCGGTGCAGTTCGGTGATCGTCTGCGAGTACGCCTGGTGGGTTTCGAGGGCCGTGCTCTTGCCGGTGAGCGCGGAGCGTCGGACGGCGGCGATGCCGTCGAGGTCGGTGCGCAGCCAGCCGGGGGCGTCGGTGTCCGCGCGCAGGTCCTCGACCTGGCGGTCGACCCGGGCGCTGCGGTCCTCGGAGGGCGCCTTGGACTTGGGGCGGCCCGCCGCGATGTACGAGGTGACGTCGTCGCGCTCGTCGGCGAGCGAGCTGGCGAGGGCCAGCGCGTCCTGGGTGCGGCCGGCCAGGGTCACCAGGTCCTGGGAGTCGCTCAGCTGCCCGGAGGCGGTGAGCAGGGCAGGCGCTCCGGCCCCCGCGATCGCGGCGGCGACCACGGCCACGGCCAGGATCAGCCGGGTGCGGACGTGCTTGGGGCGGCCGGTGCCGACGGGGGCCGCGGCGCCCGTTTCGGAGGCCGTCTTCTTGCCTGTGCGCCGAGGCCGCGTCTTCTGCACCGGTGCTCGCATTCCTGAACTCGTGTACCCAAGGGGCTGGGTGGCACCCCGTCATGATCCCCGGCATTTCGGTGCCCAGTGGTGCGTGCACCCGATTCGTACGGTCCCCGACCCTCCCAGCGCCGGTGGGCAGTGGACTCACATCGACCCACCCGCCACCCGAAGGAGTGAACATCGGAGGGGAGTTGGCGGGCAAGTTACGCCGGACCGTGCGGGGTCCTTTTCCGGCTGGCCGGTTGGACGCGGACGGCAGGCTTTGACAGGATTCGCCACCGCACCTTCCCGGAGTACGCCATTCCAGCCCAAAACAGGCGGCTGACCTGCGGGTCCGCGGCAATTCCGGGGTCGTTGCCAGCCTTTGGCGAAGCCTGTGAAGGGGTCGTGCAGACTGGCCGAATGCGTACTGAAGTCGTTTCGGAACCCGGCGCCCCCGACCGCCCCAACGAGGACTTCGCCGGTGTCGGACTTCCCGCCTCGGGGCAGGGGGGTTGCCTGATCGTCCTGGACGGGGTCACCCCGCCGCGGGACGGCACCGGGTGTCTGCATTCCGTCCCCTGGTTCACCGCGCGGCTGGGCGGCGCCCTGACCGAACTGACCGTTTCGCGGGGAGATCTGACGCTGCGGGAGATCCTCGAACAGGCGATCGGCCGCACAGCCGCCGCCCACCGAGACACCTGTGACCTTTCTCACCCGCGCACCCCCCAGGCGACGGTGGTGCTGAGCCGCTGGTCCGAGGAGGCCGTGGAGTTCCTGGTCCTGTCCGACTCGGCACTGCTCCTCAGGTCCCCCGACGGCACGGTCACCCCGGTCCTGGACGACCGGCTCGACCGTGTGCCCCGCGCCTCGCTCGCCTCGGACGCGATCGCCGACGCCACGGTCCGCAACCGGGAGGGCGGCTTCTTCACGGCCGCCGCCGACCCCACGGTGGCCGCCCGCGCGGTCACCGGGACCGTGCCCCGCGCCGAGGTCCGGGCGCTGGCCGCCCTCACGGACGGGGCGACCCGCTGGACGGAGAAGTTCCGCGCGGGCGACTGGACGGCCCTCCTCGACGTCGTGGCCAAGGAGGGCGCGCGAGCGCTGGTCGACCGGGTGCGGGAGCTGGAGGCGGCCGACCGGGAGGCCCGGGTGTTCCTGCGGCGGAGCAAGACGCACGACGACGCGACGGTGGTGTACGCCGAGCTGTGAGGCCCCGGCGCCGGCGGGCCGGCTACTTCTCCATGACGCCGTTCAACTGGTGGAGCAGCCGGGCCAGTCCCGCGACCTCGCTGCGGTCCCAGTGGGCGAGCTGGCGGACGTAACGGCCCCGGCGGGCCTCGCGGACCGTGCCGACCCGGCGCCGGCCCTCGTCGGTGAGGGCGACCAGCCAGGCCCGCCCGTCGGCCGGGTCGGGCTCCCGGGCGATCAGCCCGAGTTCCTCCAGGGCGCGCAGCTGGCGGGACATGGTGGCCTTGCCGACGCCGATGTAGGCGGCCAGTTCGGTGGCGCGCTGGCCGCCGCACTCGTCGAGCCGTACGAGCAGTCCGTACGCGGCGGACTCCAGGTCGGGGTGGACCTCCCGGGCCATCTCTCCCTGGCTGGCCCGGGCGCGGCGCAGCAGCACCGTCAACTCGCGTTCCAGGGCCAGGAACTCCTGGTCCGCACCGCTCGGCGGCAGCCCGATGGCGGCGGTCCGTCCGTCGCCCTTTTCGTCCTCGTGCACGTCAGCACCCCTGATCGGTTTCGCAGTCCTGAGAGTTTCCGTCAAACCCCGTCGTCGCCGCAGCTCGCCAAGTATTCCGCAGGCTCACACCGACGGCCGCCGCCGGATGCCGCTGCGCCGGCTCCGCCGCGTGCGCGGTGCCCGCACCGAGGCCCTGAATGGCATGCGCACGCTAATAGTTGGCGTCGCGACGTGTGACACCGCGTCGTGTCGCGCCGTGTCCGGCCTCCTTCTCTGGCATATGTGGGACCCCCACCTCTCCCCACGGAGGCACGTCATGCCCGTGCACAGACCCGCCCCCACACTCCTCACCGCCCTCTTCACGCTGCTCCTGGCGGCGCTCTCCCCGGTTCCCGCCCAGGCCGGTCCGGCCGGCCCCGCCGTCCCGGTCCGCGGATCGGCGTACATGGGCACGGGCGTCCTCGCCCACGACGGCCAGAGCGGCACGCCCAGGACCGGCCTCGCCACCCAGACCGAGGGCGTCGACGTCGCCAGCTACCAGGGCGACGTCTCCTGGTCGAGCCTGCTGAGCAGCGGGGTCAGATGGGCGTACACCAAGGCGTCGGAAGGCACTTACTACACGAACCCCTCCTTCGCCCAGCAGTACGACGGCTCCTACGACGTCGGCATGGTCCGCGGCGCCTACCATTTCGCGACCCCGGACACCACGGGCGGCGCCGCCCAGGCCGACTACTTCGTCGACCACGGCGGCGGCTGGTCCAAGGACGGCCAGACCCTGCCCGGCGTCCTCGACATCGAGTGGAACCCGTACGGCTCCGCGTGCTACGGCAAGTCCGCGAGCGGGATGGTCGGCTGGATCACCGACTTCCTGAACCGGTACAAGGCACGGACGGGCCGGGCCGCGGTCATCTACACGGCCACCAGCTGGTGGACGGACTGCACCGGCAACTACGGCGGTTTCGGCGCCAGCAACCCGCTGTGGGTCGCCCGCTACGCCTCGGACGTGGGCACGCTGCCGGCCGGCTGGTCGACGTACACGATGTGGCAGTACACCTCGACCGGCCCGACGGTCGGTGACCACGACAAGTTCAACGGGGCCCTGGACAAGGTCGTCGCGTTCGCCAACGGGTAGGAGGTTCTGGAGCGCCCCGAAGGGGCGCGGGGCTGTTTCCATGTGCGGCTCCGCCGCGTGGGCGCGACCAGCCACGACGGCGCCGCGGACGAGAGACGGCGCAGCACGGCACTTCCAGCTGAGCGCTTGATCCGTCGCCGCCCGGCCGCCGGCAGGTGACGGACGCACAGGGCGAAGGCCCGGGTCTCCTCGCGGGGACCCGGGCCTTCGGCATCCGGCAGCGTCCGTCACGCCGCTACCGGAACCTCCGGCGCCGCGCCGTTCACGGCGGGCGCGAGCGCCAGCTCCAGGACCTGCCGGACGTCGGTCACGGCGTGCACGTCGAGCTTGTCCAGCACCTCGGCCGGGACGTCGTCCAGGTCGGCCTCGTTGCGCTTGGGGATGATGACGGTCGTCACCCCGGCGCGCTGGGCGGCGAGCAGCTTCTGCTTCACACCGCCGATCGGCAGCACCCGGCCGGTCAGCGAGACCTCGCCGGTCATCGCCACGTCGGTGCGGACCAGCCGCCCGGAGAGCAGCGACGCGAGGGCCGTCGTCATCGTGACGCCGGCGCTCGGGCCGTCCTTCGGGACCGCGCCCGCCGGGAAGTGGATGTGCACACCCCGGTCCTTCAGGTCGCCGACCGGAAGCTCCAGTTCGGCGCCGTGCGAGCGGAGGAAGGACAGGGCGATCTGCGCGCTCTCCTTCATCACGTCACCCAGCTGACCGGTGAGGGTCAGACCCGCCGCGCCCGTCTCCGGGTCGGCGAGGGACGCCTCGACGAACAGGACGTCGCCGCCGGCGCCGGTGACCGCGAGGCCGGTCGCCACTCCGGGGACCGCCGTGCGGCGCTCGGCCGGGTCCTGGGCGGACTCGGGCACGTGGTGCGGCCGGCCGATCAGGGCCCGCAGGTCCTCGTCCCGGATCGTGAACGGCAGCTCCCGGTCGCCCAGTTCGTGCTGGGCGGCCACCTTGCGGAGCAGCCGGGCGATCGACCGCTCCAGGGTGCGCACCCCCGCCTCGCGGGTGTACTCGCCGGCGAGCTTGCGCAGCGCGCTCTCGTCGAGGGTCACCTCGTCCTTGTCCAGACCGGCCCGGTCCAGCTGGCGCGGGAGCAGGTGGTCACGGGCGATGACGACCTTCTCGTCCTCGGTGTAGCCGTCCAGCCGGACCAGCTCCATACGGTCGAGCAGGGCCTCCGGGATGGCTTCGAGCACGTTGGCCGTGGCGAGGAACACCACATCGCTCAGGTCGAGCTCGACCTCCAGGTAGTGGTCGCGGAAGGTGTGGTTCTGCGCCGGGTCGAGGACTTCGAGCAGGGCCGCGGCCGGGTCGCCGCGGAAGTCGGAGCCCACCTTGTCGATCTCGTCGAGCAGGACGACCGGGTTCATCGAACCGGCCTCCTTGATCGCCCGCACGATCCGGCCGGGCAGTGCGCCGACGTACGTCCGGCGGTGACCGCGGATCTCGGCCTCGTCCCGGACGCCGCCGAGGGCGACCCGGACGAACTTGCGGCCCATGGCGTGCGCGACCGACTCGCCGAGCGAGGTCTTGCCGACACCGGGCGGGCCGACCAGCGCCAGCACGGCACCGCCGCGCCGCCCGCCGATGACGCCGAGGCCGCGGTCGTTACGGCGCTTGCGCACCGCCAGGTACTCGGTGATCCGCTCCTTCACGTCCTCCAGGCCCGCGTGCTCGGCGTCCAGGACCGTCTTGGCGCCCTGGATGTCGTACGCGTCCTCGGTCCGCTCGTTCCACGGCAGTTCGAGCACGGTGTCCAGCCAGGTGCGGATCCACGAGCCCTCGGGCGACTGGTCGCTGGACCGCTCCAGCTTGTCGACCTCCTTGAGGGCGGCCTCGCGGACCTTCTCCGGCAGGTCGGCGGCCTCCACCCGGGCGCGGTAGTCGTCGGACTCCTCGCCGTCCTTGGCCAAGTCGCCGTTCAGCTCGCGCAGCTCCTTGCGGACGGCTTCGAGCTGACGGCGGAGCAGGAACTCGCGCTGCTGCTTGTCGACGCCCTCCTGGACGTCCTTGGCGATGGTCTCGGCCACGTCCTGCTCGGCGAGGTGGTCGCGGAGCTGCTGGGTGGCCAGCTTGAGCCGGGCGACGGCGTCGGTGGTCTCAAGAAGCTCGATCTTCTGCTCGACGGTCAGGTAGGGCGAGTAGCCGGAGTTGTCGGCGAGCTGGGACACGTCGTCGATGGCCTGGACGCGGTCCACCACCTGCCAGGCGCCGCGCTTGCGCAGCCAGGCGGTGGCGAGGGCCTTGTACTCCTTGACCAGTTCGGTGACATGACCGGGCACCGGGTCCGGGACGTTCTCGTCGATGCGGGTGCCCTCGACCCACAGGGCGGCCCCCGGGCCGGTGGTGCCGGCGCCGATGCGGACCCGGTGGCGGCCGCGGATCAGCGCGCCCGGGTCACCGTCGGCCAGCCGGCCGACCTGCTCCACGGTGCCGAGCACACCGGTGCCCGGGTAGGTGCCGTCGACCCGCGGCACCAGCAGCACCCTGGGCTTGCCGGGCTCGTTGCGCGCGGCGGCCTGCGCGGCCTCCACGGCGGCGCGTACATCAGGGTCCTTCAGGTCCAGCGGGACCACCATCCCGGGCAGCACGACCTCGCCGTCGAGAGGCAGCACAGGGAGGGTGAGTGATGCGGACGTCGAAGCCATGATCTCCCCTTCGGCAGTCAACTTGAGTTATGCCGACTCAATGCTTGGGAGCCGAGAAATGTTCCCATGCATATGTTCGCTCTGAGCGATCCGGAGGTGACCTGGCCGGACATGGTCCCGCGCCCCGAAAAACAGTTGATCCGCACGGACGCATTCCCCGTACGGTCGGCCGGTGACCGACACCGCCACCACCGCGGCCCTGCTCGCCGCCTACGACGCCCAGATGCGCGCCGTCCAGCCCGTCCCCGCGCCCGGGATCACCTACGAGCAGGACGGTCCCGCCCTCCGGGTCGTGGGCCAGCACCGCGGCTTCGTGACCGGGCCCCGCGACTGGGGCGGTGTGCGCGGCCCCGAGCTGAACGCGCTGATCGCCCGGCAGCGGGACTTCTTCGCGGCGCGCGGCGAGGCGGTCGAGTGGAAGACGCGCGGGCACGACGAACCGGCGGACCTCCCCGACCGGCTGCGCGCGGCGGGCTTCGTGCCCGAGCCGCCGGAGACGGTCGTGATCGCCCTGGTCGAGGAGCTGGCCGTGGCCGCGCCCGCCCTCCCTCCGGGCGTGACGCTGCGCCGGGTCACCGCCGACGCGGACCTGGAGCGGATCGCCACGCTGGAGACCGAGGTGTGGGGCGTGGACCTGGCGTGGGTCGCCGGTCACCTGAGGGGCCGGCTCGCGGTGGACCCGGACGGCACCGAGATCTACGTGGCCGAGGCGGCCGGGGAGATCGTGTCGGCGGCCTGGATAGCCTTCCGGCCCGGCACGGACTTCGCCATGCTGCTGGGCGGCTCCACCCTGGCCGAGTGGCGCGGCAAGGGCGTCTACCGCGCCCTGGTGGCCCTCCGGGCAGCCCGCGCGGCGGCCCGGAACGCGCCCTACCTCCTCGTGGAGGCCTCCTCCGACAGCGCCCCGATCCTGAAGCGTCTGGGCTTCACGGCGGTCACGACGACCACGCCGTACATCTGGACCCCGGCCCACCGAGACGCGCCCGACCGGGGCGCGGGGAACCGCGCGACCAGCCACGACGACGCCGCACCCGGCAACCGGCCGTCACCCACCACGGCGATGGACACCGCCGGGTCCGGCACCGCCGGGTCCGGCACCGACGGTCAACGCCGTCGGGCCTGAGCGCCGTTGCGGCGGAAGGAGAAAGGCCGGCGGTCGATCCGCACCACCACGTCCGTCGCTTCGGCCTCGCCCAGTGGCACTGCCACGACTCCGCAAGGCCATCGCTACACCACCGCAACGCAACTCACAGGAAAGGAGCCGAAACTGCCAGGGGATTCACAGCTGACGGGGCGCGCGACGGGGGCTCGGGGGACACATGGGTGAGAAGCAGCCTGGGCCCGGCCGACGTGCCGTGCTCACCGGCGCCGCGGTCGTCGCGGCCGGCGCCGCCGTCCCGTTGGCCCTGCGCGCCGTGGACGACGACGGCTCCGGCACTCCCGTACCCGGCCGTACCGCCCGCGCGGCCCCCGTCGCGAGCCGTCCCCCGGTGTCCTCGGTCTCGCCCCTCCCCCGCACCGACCCGCGGCCCAACATCCTCTTCGTCCTCACCGACGACCAGCCCAAGGAGACGGACTGGGCGGTCCGCCGTACCGCCGACTGGCTGGGCGGGCAGGGGGTGACCTTCGCGCGGGCGCACGCCAACACCCCGCTCTGCGCGCCGTCCCGGGCCTCGATCATGTCCGGGCGGTACGCGCACCACCACGGCGTCCTCGACACCCGCCACCCGTACCACCTCGACCAGCACACCACCGTGCAGCGCCAGTTGCACGAGGCCGGCTACCGCACCGGCCTGTTCGGCAAGTACCTCAACTACTGGCACACCGGCGACAACCCGCCGCACTTCGACGAGTGGCTGCTCCAGGAGCCCGTGGCGTACTACAACGGCCACTACAACGACAACGGCACGGTCCGGAACATCCCCGGCTACAACACCCATGTCATCAGGGACCGCGCCCTCGCCTTCATCGACGGGTCGCGCACCGACACCCGGCCCTGGTTCGCGTACGTCGCCACCCGCAGCGCGCACGAACTCAACATCCCGGAGCGGAAGTACGCGCACACGCGCGTGCCGGAGTGGCCGGGCCGGCCCTCCGTGTACGAGAGCGACAAGAGCGACAAGCCGCCATTCCTGCGGAAGGCGGACCACACCTACGCCCAGGGGAAGGCGCTGCGCACCCGTCAGTTGCGCACCCTGCTGTCGGTGGACGACGCGGTGCGGGACTTCCAGGACAAGCTGCGTGCGGTGGGCCAGCTGGAGAACACGCTCGTGGTGTACACCAGCGACCACGGGCTGTGCTGGGCGGACCACGGCTGGCTGCGCAAGTCGGTGCCGTACCGGCCCGGCCTGGAGGTGCCGTTCTGGCTGTCCTGGCCGGCCCGGGGACTGGGCAAGGGGACCGTCGACGACCGGCTCACCGGCCATGTCGACATCGCCCCGACCTTCCTCGACGCGGCCGGCATCACCCCGGACACCCCGCACGACGGCCACTCGCTCCTCGACACCCGCAACGACCGCGACCGGCTGCTCGCCGAGTGGTGGTGGAACCGGCAGGACCAGGAGCCGATCCACACCTGGGCCACGCACATCGGCAGGTCCACGCAGTACACGGAGTACTACCGCACCCGCCTGGACGGGCAGGGCGCGCCCACGCAGGGCGACGGCGCGGTCCTCTTCCGCGAGTTCTACGACCTGGCCGCCGACCCGTACCAGCTCACCAACCTCCTGCACGGCGCCACGGCCGGGCAGGAGGCGGCCCTCGGTGTCCCGGAGGCGGCGAAGCGGCTGGCGGCGGCGCGGCGCGCCTGAGCGTTCAGGCGGCGGCGAGGGCGACGGCCGGGTCCTGGGCCCGCTCCCGCCGCCAGCGTCGTACCGCCGGCCACAGCGCCGTCCCGATGGCCAGCGCGATCAGGTGGCCCCAGTTGGTCATCGGATCCTGGAAGGCGAGGAGGTCGGCGAGGAGGCTGTAGCCGACGAGGGCGAGCAGCGGCCAGCGCAGCCAGGGGGTGAGCAGGCCGGAGAGCGCGCCGATGCTGGCGGCCGTGCCGAAGCTGATGCCGTAGTCGAGCCGGTGCAGGGAGCTGTCGGGGAGGTGGCCGACCAGGACCGCGAGGCCGACCGGCACCTCGGTCGCGAGCGTCGCCAGGACATGGCCGGTCAGGAAGACGAGGATCGCGCGGGCACCGCCTATCCGCCGCTCCAGCGCGGTCAGCACCAGCACGAAGGCCAGTGCGAACGGCGACAGCAACCCGCCGGCGACCCACAGCGCGCTGGCCAGCAGGACGAAGACGGGGGTGCGCAGCAGGTGCGCGACGTCGGTGCTGGAGTCCTGGTAGAGCGCGTGCAGCAGGCCGGGTCCCGCGTAGCTCGCGAAGAGCGAGGTCAGGGCCAGGATCGTCGTATAGGCGAAGATCACCGGGGTGCCGGTGGGAGTGGGCAGCAGCAGCCAGGGGCGCAGCCGCAGGCGGTGCGGACGCCCGGCGGGCAGCCGCCAGGGGCTCAGGAGAAGGGCGGGACCCGGTGCGCTCGGGGCGGTGACCGCGACCACGCCGCGCTGGCGGGGCACGCCGTCGAGCAGGGCGGCGACGTCCCCGGCGGGAAGGGGCTCGGGCGTGGGCGTCGATGCGGCCCTCGCGGTCCGTTCCACGGTGAGGCGCTCCTTCCGTTTCACCCCACCCTTCGCCGTCCGCCGAGCCGCTGTCTGTGACCGGCGCCACCCATCGGACGATTCACAGGATTTTCTGAAGAACCAAGAGGGGTCACGAGGAACCATACGAGCCGGATCCGGGCACCCGTGGACGCGAAGCGCCGGGCAACCCCTCGAACGGGTGACACCCGTGCGGCTGCCCGGCACCCGTAATTCGGGTGGCCGCAAAGCCCTGTTGGGGCAGGATGGCGGCCATGACGTCCTCGGCCCCCGCGACCTCCGCCCATGCCGGTCCGCCCGGAACCCCCGTGGTCCTGGACCGGCGTGACGGACCGTACGGCGAGGTGGTGCTGCGCCGGCACGGTGAGCTCCTGCAGATCATCGCCAACGGGTGCTTCCTGATGGACACCTCCGACGGACGTTCGGAACGGCTGCTCGTGGACGCCGCCCGGCGGGCGCTGGACGGGCGGAGCGAGCCGGCGGTGCTGATCGGCGGGCTGGGCGTCGGGTTCTCGCTCGCCCATGCCGCACAGGACCCCCGCTGGGGACGGATCACGGTCGTGGAACGGGAGCCGGCGGTCGTCGACTGGCACCGGGACGGTCCGCTCTCGGCGTTCTCCGCCCGCGCGTTCACCGATCCGCGCACGACCGTCGTACAGGGCGACCTCGTCACTTACGTCCATGAGACATCGGACACGTTCGACGCGCTGTGCCTGGACATCGACAACGGCCCCGGCTGGACCGTCGACCAGGGCAACGAGGGACTCTACTCACCGGCCGGACTCGCGGGCTGCGCAAGGGTGTTGAAGCCGGGCGGGGTACTGGCCGTCTGGTCGGCGCAGCCCTCCGCGGAATTCGAGGGATCCTTGCGGAATGCCGGGTTCCAACGGGTGCGTACCGAAGAGGTGCCGGTTGCCCGGGGCGTTCCGGACGTCGTCCACCTTGCCGTCCGCCCTGGATAGCGAGTGCGCCTCCTGTCACCGTAATGTGCATCCCTGACGCGGATCATTCAAGCGTCAATCGCAGTCATGGGATCACCCCACTGGTTCCGGAAAGCACACAGGGGCGGGCGATGGAGCAGACACACACCTCGCACAACGGCACGGCGACGGCGACTCCGGGCGCCCAGCGCCGGGTTCTGGTCGTGGAGGACGACCCCACGATCGTCGACGCCATCGCGGTCCGCCTGCGCGCCGAGGGATTCCTCGTGCAAACCGCGGGCGACGGACCGACGGCCGTGGACACCGCCGAGGCCTGGCAGCCCGACCTGCTGATCCTCGACATCATGCTGCCCGGCTTCGACGGTCTGGAGGTCTGCCGGCGCGTGCAGGCCGCGCGCCCGGTGCCGGTGCTGATGCTCACCGCGCGCGACGACGAGACCGACATGCTGGTCGGCCTCGGGGTCGGCGCCGACGACTACATGACCAAGCCGTTCTCCATGCGGGAGCTGGCGGCGCGCGTGCACGTGCTGCTGCGGCGGGTGGAGCGGGCGGCCATCGCGGCCTCCACGCCCCGCTCCGGCATCCTGCGCCTGGGCGAGCTGGAGATCGACCACGCGCAGCGCCGGGTCCGGGTGCGCAGCGAGGACGTCCACCTCACCCCCACCGAGTTCGACCTCCTCGTCTGCCTGGCGAACACCCCGCGCGCGGTGCTCTCCCGTGAGCAGCTGCTCGCCGAGGTGTGGGACTGGGCGGACGCCTCCGGCACCCGCACGGTCGACAGCCACATCAAGGCGCTGCGCCGGAAGATCGGCGCCGAGCGGATCCGCA
Source organism: Streptomyces fuscichromogenes (assembly GCF_014645815.1). Lineage (GTDB taxonomy): Bacteria > Actinomycetota > Actinomycetes > Streptomycetales > Streptomycetaceae > Streptomyces > Streptomyces fuscichromogenes. Next base: position 32,691 of record NZ_BMML01000034.1, read on the forward strand.
CCGTGCACGGTGTGGGCTACGCGCTGGAGACCCCGACGCCATGAGCGGCGGCCCGGCCGGACCGAGAGACCCCGGGGAGGAGCCCTGGGGCGGTGTACGCCCGTTCTCGATCAAGACCAAACTGGGCGCGCTCGTCGTCGTGTCCGTACTGATCACGACAGGCCTGTCGATGATCGCGGTGCACACCAAGACGGAGCTGCGCTTCATCACGGTCTTCTCGATGATCGCCACACTCCTGATAACGCAGTTCGTGGCGCATTCGCTCACCGCGCCGCTGGACGACATGAACCTGGTGGCCCGGTCGATCGCGCAGGGCGACTACACGCGCCGGGTGCGCGAGAACCGCCGGGACGAGCTGGGCGACCTCGCCGAGACGATCAACGTCATGGCCGACGAGCTGGAGGCCCAGGACCGCCAGCGCAAGGAGCTGGTCGCGAACGTCTCGCACGAGCTGCGCACGCCCATCGCGGGCCTGCGGGCCGTCCTGGAGAACGTCGTCGACGGCATCGCCGAGCCGGACACCGAGACGATGCGCACCGCGCTGAAGCAGACCGAGCGCCTCGGCCGGCTGGTCGAGACCCTCCTCGACCTGTCCCGGCTCGACAACGGCGTCGTACCGCTGCGGCAGCGCCGCTTCGAGGTGTGGCCGTACCTCTCGGGCGTGCTCAAGGAGGCCAACATGGTCGCCGGGGCGCGCGGGCTCGCCTCGAACTCCGGGAGCCACACCCGTACCGACGTCCATCTGCACCTCGACGTCTCCCCGCCCGAGCTGACCACGCACGCCGACCCGGAGCGCATCCACCAGGTCGTGGTGAACCTGATCGACAACGCGGTCAAGCACAGCCCGGCACACGGCCGGGTGACCGTGAAGGCGCGGCGCGGACCGCAGCCGGAGTCGCTGGAACTGGAGGTCCTGGACGAGGGCCCCGGCATTCCGCGCTCGGAGTGGCACCGCGTCTTCGAACGCTTCAACCGCGGCTCCGTACGGCGGCCGCACGGTCCGGGCAGCGACGGCGGCACCGGACTGGGGCTGGCGATCGCCCGGTGGGCGGTGGATCTGCACGGCGGCCGGATCGGCGTGGCCGAATCCGAGCGGGGCTGCAGGATTATCGTCACTCTCCCGGGGCTTTCATCCGTGCCAAGTTGACGTAAAGTTCGATCCGGAGCCTCAAGATCCACCTGCGGTCCGCACCGCCGTCCGCGCAGCCGGACACGTGTGGTCAGGTACGGCCCCCGCGCACGTCGCGGCAGGCGCCGGAGCGAGGTGATCACCGGCGGGGGCGGAGCCATGCCCGGTTCGGCCCTTTCACAGCGCAACCACGCTTGTTTCCCGCCATATCAAGCCCTGAAACCCGGTTTTTGATGTGACTTACGCGACGATGAACCGGCCCGACCTGACCTTCGCGGTCTTGGAGGCGTAGCCTTAATTCCCGCTGTCCATCACCTTGTGAAGCGGAAGAGGGCGGTTGCCGCCGTGTCGCCACAGTCCCCCAGTAACTCGAGCATCTCCACCGACGCAGACCAAGCGGGCAAGAATCCCGCAGCCGCGTTCGGACCGAACGAGTGGCTCGTCGACGAGATCTATCAGCAGTACCTCCAGGACCCGAACTCGGTAGACCGTGCCTGGTGGGACTTCTTCGCCGACTACAAGCCGGGGGCGCCCGCCGCCTCGGCTCCGGCGGGTACCGCGGCCGCGGGGGCCGCGGGCACCACCTCCACGACACCCGCACCGGCCCAGCCGGCGGCTCCGGCGCCCGCCGCCGCTCCCGCCGCGAAGGCGCCCGCCGCGCCCGCTCCGGCCGCCCCGGTGGCCGCTCCCCAGGCCGCGGCCCCCGCTCCGGCGCCCGCGAAGCCCGCCGCCGCCCCGGCCGCGGCGAAGCCGGCCCCGGCCGCCGCGAAGGCCGCGCCCGCCGCCGCGGCGCCCGACGGTCCCGAGCTGGTCACCCTGCGTGGTCCCGCCGCCGCCGTCGCGAAGAACATGAGCGCCTCGCTGGACGTGCCGACGGCCACCTCGGTCCGCGCGGTCCCGGTGAAGCTGTTGTTCGACAACCGCATCGTCATCAACAACCATCTCAAGCGCGCCCGGGGCGGGAAGATCTCCTTCACGCACCTGATCGGCTTCGCGATGGTGCAGGCCCTCAAGGCCATGCCGTCGATGAACTACTCCTTCGCGGAGAAGGACGGCAAGCCGACCCTGGTCAAGCCGCCGCACGTGAACTTCGGCCTGGCCATCGACCTGGTGAAGCCCAACGGCGACCGCCAGCTCGTCGTGGCCGGCATCAAGAAGGCCGAGACGCTGAACTTCTTCGAGTTCTGGCAGGCCTACGAGGACATCGTCCGTCGCGCCCGCGACAACAAGCTGACGATGGACGACTTCACCGGCGTCACGGTCTCCCTGACCAACCCCGGCGGCCTCGGCACCGTCCACTCGGTCCCGCGTCTGATGCCCGGCCAGTCGGTCATCATGGGCGTCGGCTCCATGGACTACCCGGCGGAGTTCCAGGGCACCAGCCAGGACACCCTGAACAAGCTCGGCATCTCGAAGGTCATGACGCTCACGTCGACCTACGACCACCGGGTCATCCAGGGCGCCGCCTCCGGCGAGTTCCTGCGCCAGGTCGCGAACCTCCTGCTCGGCGAGAGCGGCTTCTACGACGACATCTTCGAGGCCCTGCGCATCCCCTACGAGCCGGTCCGCTGGCTGCGGGACATCGACGCCTCGCACGACGACGACGTCACCAAGGCCGCCCGCGTCTTCGAGCTGATCCACTCCTACCGGGTCCGCGGCCACGTCATGGCCGACACCGACCCGCTGGAGTACAAGCAGCGCAAGCACCCCGACCTGGACATCATCGAGCACGGCCTCACCCTGTGGGACCTGGAGCGCGAGTTCGCCGTCGGCGGCTTCGCCGGCAAGTCGATGATGAAGCTGCGCGACATCCTCGGCGTGCTGCGCGACTCGTACTGCCGCACCACCGGCATCGAGTTCATGCACATCCAGGACCCGAAGCAGCGCAAGTGGATCCAGGACCGCGTGGAGCGCCCGCACTCCAAGATGGAGCGCGAGGAGCAGCTGCGGATCCTGCGCCGCCTGAACGCGGCGGAGGCCTTCGAGACCTTCCTGCAGACGAAGTACGTCGGCCAGAAGCGCTTCTCCCTGGAGGGCGGCGAGTCCGTCATCCCGCTGCTCGACGCGGTGATCGACTCCGCCGCCGAGTCCCGCCTGGACGAGGTCATCATCGGCATGGCCCACCGCGGCCGCCTGAACATCCTCGCGAACATCGTCGGCAAGTCGTACGCGCAGATCTTCCGCGAGTTCGAGGGCAACCTCGACCCGAAGTCGATGCACGGCTCCGGCGACGTGAAGTACCACCTGGGCGCCGAGGGCACCTTCACCGGCCTGGACGGCGAGCAGATCAAGGTCTCGCTGGCCGCCAACCCGTCCCACCTGGAGACGGTCGACCCGGTCATCGAGGGCATCGCCCGCGCCAAGCAGGACGTCATCAACAAGGGCGGCACGGACTTCACGGTGCTGCCGGTGGCGATCCATGGCGACGCGGCCTTCGCGGGCCAGGGCGTGGTGGCCGAGACCCTGAACATGTCGCAGCTGCGCGGCTACCGCACCGGCGGCACGGTCCACGTCGTCATCAACAACCAGGTCGGCTTCACCGCGGCCCCCGAGTCCTCGCGCTCCTCGATGTACGCGACGGACGTGGCCCGCATGATCGAGGCCCCGATCTTCCACGTGAACGGCGACGACCCCGAGGCCGTCGTCCGCGTCGCGCGACTGGCCTTCGAGTTCCGCCAGGCGTTCAACAAGGACGTGGTGATCGACCTCATCTGCTACCGCCGCCGCGGTCACAACGAGTCGGACAACCCGGCCTTCACCCAGCCGCTGATGTACGACCTGATCGACAAGAAGCGCTCGGTGCGCAAGCTCTACACCGAGTCCCTGATCGGTCGCGGCGACATCACCCTGGAAGAGGCCGAGCAGGCCCTCCAGGACTACCAGGGCCAGCTGGAGAAGGTCTTCACGGAGGTCCGTGAGGCCACCTCGCAGCCGGCCGCCGGTGCGGTCCACGAACCGCAGGACGGCTTCCCGGTGGCCGTGCCGACGGCGATCTCCTCGGAGACCGTCAAGCGCATCGCCGAGTCCCAGGTCAACATCCCGGACTACTTCACCGTCCACCCGCGTCTGCTGCCGCAGCTGCAGCGCCGGGCGGCGATGATCGAGGACGGCACGATCGACTGGGGCATGGGCGAGACCCTCGCCATCGGCTCGCTGCTGATGGAGGGCACCCCGGTGCGCCTCTCCGGCCAGGACTCCCAGCGCGGCACCTTCGGCCAGCGGCACGCGGTCCTGATCGACCGGGAGACGGGCGCGGACTACACCCCGCTCCTCTACCTGTCCGAGGACCAGGCCCGCTACAACGTCTACAACTCGCTGCTCTCCGAATACGCGGTGATGGGCTTCGAGTACGGCTACTCGCTGGCCCGCCCGGACGCGCTGGTCATGTGGGAGGCGCAGTTCGGCGACTTCACCAACGGCGCCCAGTCGGTCATCGACGAGTACATCTCGGCGGCGGAGCAGAAGTGGGGCCAGACGTCCGGCGTCACGCTCCTCCTCCCGCACGGCTACGAGGGACAGGGTCCGGACCACTCCTCGGCCCGCATCGAGCGCTTCCTCCAGCTGTGCGCGCAGAACAACATGACGGTCGCGATGCCGACCCTCCCGTCGAACTACTTCCACCTCCTGCGGTGGCAGGTGCACAACCCGCACCACAAGCCGCTGGTCGTCTTCACCCCGAAGTCGATGCTGCGCCTCAAGGCCGCGGCCTCGAAGGCGGAGGAGTTCACGAGCGGTCAGTTCCGCCCGGTCATCGGCGACTCGTCGGTGGACCCGAACGCGGTCCGCAAGGTCGTCTTCTGCACCGGCAAGGTCTACTACGACCTGGAGGCCGAGCGGCAGAAGCGCGGCGTCACGGACACCGCGATCATCCGGCTGGAGCGGCTGTACCCGCTGCCGGGTGCGGAGCTCCAGGCCGAGGTCAACAAGTACCCGAACGCCGAGAAATACCTGTGGACGCAGGAGGAGCCGGCGAACCAGGGTGCCTGGCCGTTCATCGCGCTCAACCTGATCGACCACCTGGACCTGGCGGTCGGCGCGGACGTCCCGGCCGGCGAGCGGCTGCGCCGCATCTCGCGCCCGCACTCCTCGTCCCCGGCGGTGGGTTCGGCCAAGCGCCACCAGGCGGAGCAGGAGCAGCTGGTGCGTGAGGTCTTCGAGGCGTAGTCCTCCGGCAGCACGGCACCAGGAAGGGCCCGGCCCCCGTCACGGGGGCCGGGCCTTTCGGCGTTCGCTTCCGCCTCAGCTCGCCTGGGGCTCGAAGTCCCAGTACGGGCGGTTGCGGACGCGGGCGGAGACGGTGTGGATGTGGTGGCTGCCCAGCGTCGCCTCCAGGTCCGCCAGGGCCTCCTGCTCGACCTTCGCGGCCTCCGGGCGGGAGCGCAGGCCGCGCAGGTCGGCCGCGTGGGCGACGCGGGCCGACAGGGTCAGCGGGTGGGTACGGCCGAGGGCCTCGGCGGCCCGGACCACGGTGATCCTGCTCAGTTCCGCGGCGGACTCCATGTCGCCGACGAGACTGCGCAGCGCGGAGGTGTTGACGGCACAGCCGAGCGTGTAGGGGTGGCTCTCCCCCACCGCCTCGGTCATCTCGGCCAGCGCCCGCTCGATCAGGACCAGACCGTGGTCCCATTCGCCCACGTTGCGCAGGACCAGCGCCAGGTTCACCCGGGCACCGACCACGAACGGGTGCCCCTGCGGGAGCAGTTGCTCGTAGCGGGCCAGGACGGACTCGCCGGTCTCGCGGGCCAGGTCGATGTCGCCGTGCTCGCGGTGGAAGCAGCTGTGGCTGACGGCAGCGGACAGGGTGAGCAGATTCCGGTCGCCGAGTTTGCGTTCGAAGCCGTCCAGCACCTTGGCGAGCAGCGTGCCGGCCGCCGCCCGGTCCCCGCCGCGCAGCCTGCACAGGGCCAGGTTGTGCTCGGCGCGCAGGGTGTCCTGGTGGGTCTCGCCCGCGACCAGCCGGTACTCGCGTACGTTGGCGACCTGGATGGACTCGGCCTCCGCGTAGCGGCCCAGCAGCCTGAGACCGATCGCGTACGACACCTCGGAGAACAGCGTCCACAGGTGCCGGCCGGTCAGCACGAGCCGGCGCTGCTCCAGGGTCCGCCGGTCGATCTCCAGCGCCTCCTGGTAGCGGCCCGTCAGCCGGAGGGCGAAGCCCAGGTTGTTCAGCGCGTTGAGGGTCCGCGCGTCCTGCTCGCCGAGGAGTTCCCGATAGGCGGGATACAGCTGTTCGTTCAGTGCGAGGGCTTCGGCGTAGTGGCCCTGGAGGCCCACGTCGGCCGCGAGTCCGCTGAGCACGCGCAGATAGTCGAGATCGTGTTCGCCGCGTTCCTGGCGCAGCTGCTCCGCCGCCGCACGCTCGATGGTCTCCGCCTCCTCCAGCCGCCCGGTCGCCCGCAGCAGGTTGGCGTACTGGTAGGTGAGGTCCCAGATCCGCGGATGCGAGGCGCCCAGCAGTTCGTGCCAGGCGTCGAGGGCCCGGCGGGCGAGGTCGCGGCCGGCGGCGTACTCACCCGCGAAGTACATGTAGCGAAGGCAGTTGAGGACCAGGGTCTGCACCCTGCGGTCCGTGCTGCCGAGGACGTCGGCGTACGGGAGGTGCGGCACGAGCTCCGCGTACGTCGCCCAGCTGCGGGTGTCGGTGGGACGGCCGGGGTCGGCCTCGGCCAGCGCCCGCCGCACCACGTCGACGAAGTCCCGGCGCTCCTCGCCGGGCATGTCCCTGGCGACGGCCTGGTGCACCATCCGGTGCAGGTACACCGACTCCCCGGCCGACGACTCGGCGTCCGCGCCGACCTCGTGGGACTCCAGCCGGACCACGGAGTACTGGCGCAGCTGGTTGATCGCCCGGTTCCACAGGAGCGGATCGTCCAGCAGCCCTCTCAGCTGTTCCGGCAGGTCGTCGTGGGACATCTCGCGCAGCAGGCGCACCGGGATGAAACCCGGCGCGAAGAACGTGCACAGGCGCAGCAGGGCGACGGACTCCGGGACCATGTCCCGCAAGGTGTTCAGCAGGATCGACCACGCCGTCTGGAAGGCCACCGGGAAGTCGGCGGACACCCGGACCACGTCCTGGTCGACACCGCCCTCCAGGAGCTCGATGTAGTGCTCGACGGACAGGCCGGAGTCGTTCAGCCAGCCGGCCGACTGGTCCAGCAGCAGGGGCAGGTCCTCCAGGGCCTCGGCGAGCTGGTCGGCCTCGTGATCGGTGAGCCGGGGCGCGCGGCGCCGGATGAAGGCGATCGACTCGTCACGGGTGTAGACCCGCACTTCGAGCAGCTCGCTGTTGTGCGCCCCCCACTCCAGATTGCGGGAGGTGATGACCACATGGCCCGGTCCGGTGGGGACCAGGTCCGAGATCTGGTCCGGCTCGTCCGCGCCGTCCAGGATCAGCAGCCAGCGGGAGAAGGGTGTGCCCCGGCGCAGGGAGTCACGGACCGCGCGGAGCCGCTCCCCGTACTCGTCGCCGGTGGGCAGGCCGAGTCTCGGGGCGAGTTCGGCCAGCAGGCGGCGGCAGGAGACCCGGCTCTCCGCGTTGACCCACCACACCACGTCGTACTCGGAACCGAAGCGGTAGACGTACTCGGCGGCCAGCTGGGTCTTGCCCACCCCCGACATGCCGAACAGCGTGACGACACCGGCTCCCGGTTCGCTGTCCCGGAGCAGGCGGTACGCGTCGGTCAGCACCGGATCGCGGCCCGTGAAGCGGGTGTTGCGGCGCGGCACACCGCCCCACACCTCGGGCATCGCGGCGGGGAAGCGGGGGCCGCGGCGGCCCTCGTCCGGCGGACGGCCGTCGGCCCGCAGCTCCAGCCGGTCCAGCAGCCGCCGTTCCGCCTCGTCGTCGCCCATGTTGGTCAGGTCGACCGGTGCCAGTACGGCGACGGCGGAGGGGACGGCCGTGCCGGTGACGGAGACGGCGGCGAACTTGGCGGGGTCCGGTGCGACGACCTCGCGCAGAGCCTCGTTCCACTCCGCGAAGGTGCGCGGACCGAGCTGGAAGTACTGCTCGCTCACCAGGATGAGGACCCGGCCCTCGGCGAGCGCGAGGCCGCGCAGGAGGTCCACCAGGGTCTCCTCCGCCGGGGAGTCCCAGCGCAGGTAGACGACCCGGACGCCGCGCCGCTCCAGCCTGTCGCCGATCCACGCCGCCCAGGCCCGGTTGAACGAGGCGAAGCTGATCGTGATCGTCTGCCTCACGGCCCCCCTTTCGGTCGGCCTGACCGGCGTGGGCGTTCCGGACCTGTCACGGCCGCCACGCGTGGCCATCGGCTTCGGGCATGCGGTGGTCTTCCCCGGATCGCCAGAAAGCGTAGGGCCTCGGCGCGGTTCTCCGGTAGGTCACCGACGCGGTGACAACCGGCGGGCAGGCGATCCATCACTCTTCCGGGTGCCGGACCGCGGGGCCGTGCCGCCGCGTCCACAGGTCGCGTGCCTCTTTCACGGACGCCTCCGCCCGCGCCGTGTGTCCCCGGGGCGCGGGGAACTCGGCCATCCGCTCGTGGGTGGCGACGAGCTGGTCCACGAACCGGCGCCCCCGCGCGGTGAGATCCTCGGACCCCACCAGGGCGGGCAGCGCCGCCGCCACCTGGGCGCGGTAACGCGCGTGCTGCGCCCAGGCCGTCTCACGGTGTCCCGGGCGCTCGGCCCGGAGCGCGCAGCGCTGGAAGAAGTCGGCCAGCGCCAGATGCGAGTACACGCCCTGCAACAGGCCGTCGTACGGTCGTGGATCGGGCCGCCAGGGGGCGAAGTGGCGTGGCCGCGGCCCGGCGTGGTGCAACTCCAGCAGGTCGCTGAGCGCGGAGAGTTTCGTGTGCTGGAGCTCGTGCACGATGGTCGCGGCGAACGTGGCCGGCGTGGGCGGAGTGCTGCTGAGCAGCGCTCCGAAGGCCTCGCGGCGGGTGCCGCTGCAGCTGCCGACTCCCTCGGCGTCCGGGCCGGACCGTGGCGGTTCGGCGAGCGGTACCAGGCAGCGCAGCAGGGCGACGGCTTCGGTCACCCGGTGCTCGCCGCCCAGCCGCAGCATGTCGGCGGTCCCCGACCAGGCCTGCAGCCAGCGCTTCCGGCCCGCCTCGTCGAGCACGGTCGGACCGCTCAGTTCGTGGTGGCGGGAGTCGCCGGGCACCGTGCGGTACGGATCCAGGTCGTCCAGCGGCATGGGCGGGCCCTCGGGCAGCAGGCCGGGCAGGGCGTACGCGGGCGTCCACCCGGGCGCCACGGACCAGGCGCCGATACCGTCCTCCAACTGCACCACGGCATCCGTCGCGCCTTTTTGACGCAGTGTCAGCCGTCCGCCCGCACAGACGACGTCGACCGGGCCCTCCCCGGGCCCGGCCGTGCGCAGCGCCCCGAGCGACGGCAGCACGAGCAGACCGTCCCGGGCGGTCAGCCGTACGGCGAAGGGGATTCCGGCGCGGGCGGCGGCCGCGGCGGCGAGAGCGCCGAGGTGGGCGAGGTCACGTCCGAGGCCGTGGACGCGTCGCTCGGTGGGCGGTCCGGCTTCCGGTGCCAGACCGCGCAGGCACTGGCGGGCCCAGGGGCCGACCAGGGGATGGAGGAGACGGGCCCGCGCGGGGGTCGTCGCGTGCGGCGGTGCCGGGTTCCGCCGGTCCCCGGGCGGGAGGGCCCGGTCGGCCTCCTCCAGCAGGTGCCAGTGCTCGCGCAGCCGGTCCCGGGCACCGGCCGGGAGGACCGCCGCGTCCACGCCGTCGACCGCGTCGAGCAGGGCGCGCAGCGTCAGCAGGCGCCGGGTGTCCTGGTCGCGCACCAGGAGCGCCAGGGTCTCGGCATCGCCTTCGGTACGGCCCAGCACGGCCAGGGACCGATCCGGGAACACGGGAAACAACATGGACACGGACCTCTTCGCGGGCATCTCGGGCTCCTTGGGCTCCTTGGGCTCCATAGGCGCCTTGGGCTCCATGGACACCTTGGGCGCCATGGACGCCTTGGGCGCCATGAGCACCTTGGGCTCCCCCGGCTCCATGAACTCCCCGGGCCCCTTGGACTCTTCGAACTCCATGGGCTCTTCGGACCCCATGGGCTCTTCGGACCCATTGGGCCCTTCGGAATGCATGGGCTCCCCGGCCTCGGACGGCACGTGGACGGCTTCCGGAGGTGCGGGAGTCGGCTGTGTGGCCGTGGTGAGCCGCTCGTGCACATGCCGGATGAAGCGCTGGAGGTCGGCGCAGTACACGGAGGGGTTCGCGAAGCCGTGCCCGGCCCGGTAGCGGTGGGCGTAGTGGCCGCCGCCGCAGACGTCGAGCAGCGGACAGGCCCGGCACTGCGCCGAGAGCGCCGCGGCACCGGCCTGCCGGGCCGCCACCCCGGGATGCCGCAACGCGTCGTCGAAGCCGTGCCGGAACACGTCCAGGCCGGTCGCGGCGGCGCCCTCGTAGGCGGACTTCAGCGAGTCGACCTGCTCGATGGATCCGTCGGTCTCCACGACGACCGCGTCGAACGGGGCGAGCCCCAGCGACTCGGTGGCGGCCGGCAGGCCCAGCAGCAGCGCGATGCACTCCTCGAACAGCCGTACCCGTACGTCCCGTTGCCCGGACCGCCACCAGCGGTCGAAGACCGCGCAGAGCCAGTCGCCGTAGCGGGTGGCCGCCAGGCCCGGCGGCGGCGCGGACCAGTTGCCGTGCGGCAGCAGCAGGTCGAGGGCCGGCGGGCGCAGGGCGAGCAGGGAGTCGTAGGTCTCCACCGGGTCCAGGCCCGGGTCGACGACCGTGAGGACTCCCGCGTACGCGTCCGGGAAGCGCTCGGCGACCAGCCGGGCCCCGCGCGAGGCGGCCGGCCAGGAGGGGCGTCCCGCGTGGTCGACGCGGCGGGCGTTGTGCGCGGCGAGCCCGCCGTCCAGGCTGATGCCGACCCGTATGCCGTGCCGGGCCAGGGTCGTCATCCGTGCCTCGGTGAGGAGGGTGGCGTTGGTCTGGACGGTGGCCTGGACCGTACAGCCGGCGGGAACGCGGTCGCGTACGAGGTCGGTGAAACGGGCCAGCGTGCCGACTCCCGCGAGCAGGGGTTCACCGCCGTGCAGGACCAGCGAGACCGCCGTCAGCGCGTGGCCGCGCGCGTGCTCGGCGATCCGGTCCGCCGTGCGGTCGAGAACCGCGGCCGATGTCGCCACGGGGCGTTCGCGCCAGGTGTGGTCGGGGCCCTCGTACAGGTAGCAGTAACGGCAGGCCAGATTGCAGCGGCCGTGCACCTTGACGATGAACTGCCGGAACGGCGAGGGCCCGGCGCGGCCCCGTCCGCTCCCGGCCGCGGCCTGTCCAGACACGTCGGTCACCCCCCGCCTCCGCGGCCCGGCCCGTCCGGCCCGAGCACACCACGTCCGGCACGTACGACACTGCCTTCCCAGCGGGCCGCCGACCACAAACACCGGCCCCGACGCCCGTCCGACGGGACGTCGAGGCGCTCGGACCGGCCGGCTGCCCGGCCCGCCGGGCCGGTACCGCCCCTTCTAGAACGCGTTGTTGAACCCCCAGAGCATCTCGGTCGGCCGGACCGCGCGTTCCGCCAGCTCCGCGAGCACCTCGCGCAGCACGGGATGGTCCACCTTCCTCAGTTCCCCCAGGTCCAGCTCCAGCAGGTCCGGCAGCGGCTCCGTCGACCCGGCCGGCTCGGGCGAGTCGGCCGACTCGTCCTCCGGCAGGGACTGGTCCCGTGCATCCACCCCAGGCTCCTCTCGCATCGTGCCGTCGCTCAGCCCTGCTCCAGCTCGGCCAGTCGCTGTGCCGTCCGGCGCGCGGTGGGCTCACCCGTGCCCACCCGGTCGTCGGGCAGCCGGGCCCACTCCGCGCGGGCGGCCCGGTAGGCCTCGCGGGCGGCACGTGGGCGGGTGGCCGCCTCGTAGGACATACCACGCCAGTGGTGCGCCTGCGCCCCCAGTTCCACGGCTTCCTGACGCGCGCGGGCCGACCCGGCGTCCGGCTCGGCGTTCCGGGCCGCCTCCGCGGCGGCCCGGAACGCGTCGACGGCCTCGTCCAGGCGGGCGGGCCGCCCCAGGCTCCGGTACGCCTCGAACTGGGCCTGCCCCAGTTCCAGCAGGCAGCGCGCCGACAGCAACGGGTCGGCGGCCTCCGCCGCCGCCAGCCCGAGCAGGTACTCGGCCTCCCGGAGGTCGACACGGTCGCCCCGGGCACGGTAGCGGAGCATCAGCCCACGCCCGAGCAGGAAGAGGCGTGGGGCGAGAGCGGGACTGCCCGACGGCGTCTCCGCGCGGCAGTCCCGCAGGACCCGGATCGCCCGGGTCAGCGGTTCGAAGGAACCCGGCCCGGTCTCCGCCGCCGCCTGCCGGAGCAGGACCTCGCCCCACTCCGCGAGGACGTCCGGACGCGCCGAAGCGTCCCGAGGCATCGACTGCGCCGCCCGCGCGAAGCTGTCCGCGGCCGCCCGCAGCTCCCGCGGCTCCCCGGACCCGGCGTACCGCGCCCTCCCGATGCGCCCCGCCCGCACCAGCAGATCCGCGCGCGTGCCCTGCTCGCGGGTGAGGGCCAGGCCCGTCTCGACGCGCTGCCGGGCCTCGTCCAGGTCACCGTCCGACGCGAGCAGCGCGTCGACCAGGTCCAGCAGGACCCGCACGCGTTCCGGGGAGGGCGCGGGCCCGGTGCCTGGATCCGCGCCGCCGGCCATGCCGTTGTCCACCCGGCTGTCCACGCCGCCGTCCACGACGCCGTCCACGACGGTGCGCAGCGAGCGCGCGCTCTGTTCCGCGTAGCCTCGGGCCTCTTCGGGGTCGCTCGTCGCACCCGCGAGACGCAGCAGGAGGCGGCCGCGGGCCAGGGCCAGTTCGGGCGGGCCGGGCGGGCCGGGCCGGTGGTCCGGCCAGGCGTCGGCGAACGCCTCCAGTACGTCTGTCGCGCCCTGGAGCGGTGCACGGCCGCCGCCCAGTTCCCACTGCGCCTCCAGCGCGCCGGCCCGCTCCAGCGTCAGCCGCAGCGCCTCCCCCTCGTCGAGGCCGGGGGCGCCGCAGGCCACGGCGTACTCCCGGTCGGCGCGGCGCAGCAGGCCCAGGGCGCCCTCCCGGTCGCCGCAGGACCTGCGGTCGGTGGCGGCGGCCCGCAGCACCCGGGCCAGGACGGCCCTTTCGCGCCGGGCGGCCGGGTGGGCCACCGCCCGGTGGGCCACCGCCCGCTTCGCCGCCTCCTCCGCCTCGCGCAGCAGCTCGGCGCCGCGCTGCACCTCCCACAGGCGCAGCGTGCAGGTCGCGTACGCCGCCCACAGCTCGGGGTCCGCCGCCGCGGGCTCGTCCTGCCCGGTCGCCCCGCGCAGCAGCCGCACGGCGTCGATGAGGTCCTGCACCATGCCGCCGGAGTCGAACCGGACGAGCAGGGCACGGGCCCGGCCGACGACCTGTCCGGCGGGACGTTCACCGGGGTGGGCGGCGGCGTCGCGGCCGTAGGGCCGGAACTGCTCGGGCAGCGGCATGAAGCGTTCCAGGACCCGGGCGGCGACCTCGGCGAAGGGCTGCGGGATCAGGGCCGAAGCGCCGTCACCGCCATTGCCGCCGCCATCGCCGCCGTCGCTGTGGCCGCCGTCGCTGTGGCCGCCGATGTCTCCGTCGACGCGGCCGTCGCCGAGCTGGACCAGGGCGAGGGCCGGGAAGTTGACGCCGCCCCGGCGGAAGCGCAGCTCGATGTACTTCGAGCAGTGTTCGAGGACGAGGAGGGCCTCGTCACGGCCGAGCGATTCGAGCAGGGCGTCCTGGACCCCGGGTTCCATCTCGAACCACTGGGTGGCGTCCGAGCCCCGGCCGCCGCGGTCCTCGCGGACGCTGGTGACCAGGCCGTTGAGGAGCACCTCGGCGAGGTCGGCGGGGCCGGAGTCGGGCAGCATGGCCCGCTGCACCAGTTGCATCACCGGCAGGCAGAGCGGGGCGGCCGCCAGGTAGACGGCGAGCCGGCAGGCGCGCGGCGAGGCGCCGGACCGGAACCTGCGGACCCGCTCGACCGGCGGCGGTGCGGTCCGCCGCGGGGACACCGGTGCGGCCGCCGGCTGGTCCGCGCGCACCCAGCCCACCGCGCCCGGGACCGGGCCGCCGATCCCCGACAGCAGCCGCGCCCACGCCCCGAGCGCCATCGGCTCCGGCGGCAGCACCGGTACCGGTACGGCGCCCGGCCCGCCCGAGACGGCCCCGGCGGCGGTACGCACCCGCAGCCGGCCGGCCCCGCCGAGTGTCTCGCCCCGGCTCAGCTCGCCGTACCGGACCGGCAGCCGGGTGCGGTTCCACATCCGCTGCGGCAGTGGCTGGAGCACGGCGACCGGGCCCTGCCGGGACAGGTGGTGGAGCAGCCGGTGGGCGCGGCCGCTGTGCCACACCGGCCCGACGCAGTCGCTGACCAGGACGGTGATCCGGCGTCCGGTCGGATCGCTGAGGTGGTCGGTGGTGTGCAGCGGGGCCGCGTGCACGTCCGCGCTGCGGCTGACCACGGCGGAGCCGTCGTGCCCGAGGTGCAGATGGCTCACCTGGATGTCCCTGAAGGCGCCCAACTGGCCGAAGACCTGGACCAGTTCGTCGAACATCCGGTCCCAGACCCGCATCGAGGCGGAGGCCTCCAGGATCAGTTGCAGTCGGGCGTCGCCCCGGGTCACCGCGCGGTACACGGGCAGGACCAGGCCGCCCGCCCGCGCGCTCTGCTCGGCGGTCGACGTCTCGTCCAGCGCGACGCGCAGCGGCGGTGCGGCACTGCGGTAGGCCTGCAACGGCCGCAGGGCACGCTGGAGTTCCAGCGGCGCGGGCAGGGCGGGGGCGGCGGGCACCCCGACCGGCACCCCGGCGATCCGCCCGCCGGCCCCGCCCTGCCCGGCGCCGTGCCGCTGCGGCACGGGGTGCAGGGACAGCCGGCGGTCGGCTCCCGCGGCCACGGCGGGCACCGGAGCCGACCGGTCCGCGTCCCCCGGGGATTCCGGGGTCGCGACGGCCTCCCACGGGCCCTGCCGTGGTACGACGCCTTCCCCGGCCGCCGCCCTCGGCGGGCCGGCGCGGGTGGCGGAACCCGGACCCGGCGGACCGTCCGGCTCCGCCCCGGCGGCGGGGCGCGTCCACCGGGCCAGCCAGAGGGCGTCGCTCAGCCCCTCGGAGTCGGGATCGAACCCGGCCCCCCGCAGTCGGCGGACGAGCTCGGCCAGGGCGCCGCCCTCCGCACCGGGCAGGTCCGGGTCGGCCGGGTCGGGTCCGGGTCGGGACGGTACGTCCGGCATCAGCGGCTCACCTCGGGCGGTCGAGGCGCTGGATGAGCAGGTCGGCGAGCCGGTCACGGCTGGGCGGGGCGGCCGCGTCCGTGAGGTAGATGGCGTTCAGCAGCTGGTCGGTGGCGAGGAGTTCGCTGCGGGAGCGCTCCAGGAAGCGGCTGATCAGGTCGTCGCCCGCGCGGGCCGCCTCGTCGCCGAGGTGGGCGCGGACGAAGGTCGCGAGCCGGTTGTGGTCGGGACGGCCCAGTTCGAGGTGGATGCAGCGGCGCATCAGCGGGGCCGGGAAGTCCCGCTCGCCGTTGCTGGTGAGGACGACGAACGGGAAGGCCCGGCAGCGCACCCGGCCGTCGCGGACCCGGACCTTGGTGCCGTCGGCGGTGAGCACCTCGGCCGCGCCGTCCGGCAGCCGGTCGGCGATCCGCTGGAGCTCGGGGATCTCGAACTCCCCTTCCTCCAGCACGTTCAGGAGGTCGTTGGGCAGGTCGATGTCGCTCTTGTCGAGCTCGTCGATCAGCAGCACGCGCGGGGTGTCGGAGGGGAGCAGCGCGGTGCCGAGCGGGCCGAGGCGGATGTAGCTGCCGACCGCCTCCATGGCACCTGGGCCGCCGCCGGCCGCGCCGTACCCGCCCTGCGCGGCGATCTGGACGTCCTGGAGGCGGGCGATGGCGTCGTAGTGGTACAGGCCGTCCTGGAGCGTGGAGCGGCTGACCACGGACCAGCGCAGCACCTCGCCCAGGCCCAGTTCGTACGCCACCGAATGCGCGAGGGTGCTCTTGCCGGCGCCGGGGCTGCCGGTGACCAGGAGCGGGCGGCGCAGGTACAGCGCCGCGTTGATCATCTCCAGCTCCTCGGCGCCGGGCCGGTGCAGCTCGGCCAGATGCCGGTGCCCGCCGAGCCTGCGGTCCCGGGAACCGTCGCCGCCGACGTCGACACCGGCACCGCCGGCACCGTCGCCATCGCCGCCGGCGTCCGCGTCCCGGCCGGAGAAGTCCCGCCAGGGGGGCGGCGCGGGCAGTCGGCTCATGCCGTCGTGGGGCTCCCCGGCGCCACGGTAGATGAGCCACTCACTGGAATCGGTCATGTCCGGCCCTCGTCGTCACTCGTCCGTCCCGTCCCCAGGGCAGCCGCTGAACCTGCTTCACGTTATAGACCTCCGGCAGCCCCGGTAAGGGCCGTATGTCGGCGCATGCGCTCACGGCGCCTCCAGCAAGTCGTCGCCACCGGGCAGGGGTTGGTCCGGATCGTCGTACAGGAGCGCGATGCCCCTGGCCCAGAACGACTCCGCGAGGCCCTCGCACATCCGGTCGCGCAGACCGTGCACCAGCGCGGGCAGCTCCGCGGCGCCGGCCGCGCCGTCGACGATCGTCCGGGCCTCCCGGTGGAACTCCCCGCACAGGGGGTCGGCCGGGCGTCTCCAGCGGCGCCACAGCACGACCCCGTACCCCGCCCGGACGATCCGGGCCAGTGCGGTGTCGTCGTCCTCGTAGCTCCGGTCACCCTCGCGGCACAGCACCGGGACGGTGCCGGGCGGCAGGCCGCGCAGCACCGACACGGCCGGTACGGGCCGGCGCACCGCGTCGTCGCAGTCCAGTATCGCGGCCCTGATCGTGTCCCGGCCGGGCAGTCCGTGCAGCCGGCGCCAGCGGTCGCGGCGGTCGGGCTCCTCGTCGTCGCCGAGGAGCCCGGCGTCGTACCGGTCGTCCCGGTCGTCCCGGTCGTCCTCCCCGGGCATTTGGCCGCGGTCCGCACAGCGGACCAGGACCGGACGTTCGCCGCCCAGCGGGTCGGCGCCGGGCCGCAGCCGCCACTCGTCCACCGGCAGGTCGAGCAGGTGGTGCGGCAGGGCCGCGTACAGCGCGACCGGCCGGTCCGGCTCGTCACAGCGCCGGAACGCCTCTGCGAGCGGGGCGGCGAGACAGGCGGCGAGGCCGTCGAGGCCGACGCGCCGCCCCTCGTCCAGCGGGGTCACCTCGCCGTCCCGCCGGACCACCGCGACCGACCAGTCGCAGTGCTCGGGGTCCCAGGCCAGATGCTCGACCTGGAGCAGGACGGAGAGCCGGGCGGGGAGCCGGAGGGGGGGCTCGGCGGACGGCCCCCGCGCGCTCTCGTGCGGATACCCGGTGCCCCGGCGACCGTCCGGCTCGCCCAGCCGGTCACCGAGGTGCCGGGCACGCCTGCGGGCGAGGTCACCGTGCCGGCCGCTGCCCAGGCGGGTCGCGGCCTGCCTGATCCACCCCCACAGGGCCTCTTCGGCATCGAGCACGGGGGACGACACCGGGCGCTCGGCGGTCATGACCCGCATCGCGTACTCGACGACGAGCGGGAGCGCGCCGTCGTACCGCGCGTTCTCGTAGAGCGCGCCGAGGCCGTCACGCCAGCCGCGCGGTGCGGGCGACGGCGTGGGGGCCCGGAAATCCGGCAGCGACTGGAGGATGTCGAGCAGACCGCGGGTGCTTTCCGGGGGCTCCAGATCGGCGAGCCGGCCGAGCAGCTCGACCCGCTCGTACGGACTGAGCACCCGCCCCGGCCGGGCCCCCAGCTCCGCCTGCAGCCCGACCCACGTGCGCCGCCCGGACTCACCGGGCAGCTGTCGGTCGCGGTGGTAGCGGTCGTGGGCGTGCCAGATGGTCTGGTAGAGGTCGGGCCGGTATGGGGCGGGGCGGCGCAAGTCGGGCCGGGACGGGTCGGGTTGGCTCAGGCCGTGGCCGTGGCCGTACCAGTCGGGTTGGCTCAGGCCGTGGCCGTGGCCGTACCAGTCGGGTTGGCTGAGGCCGTGGCCGTACCGGTCGGGCGGTCGGGTGGGGGGCGTCACGGGGAGGGTGCGCAGTTGCTCGATGCCGATCGAGGTGCCGCCCGGCCCGTGGTCCGCGCGTGGCCTCAGCACGCCGACCACCTCACCGCGCACCGGGTCGATCACGGGCCCGCCGGAGACGCCTGGCGGCAGGACGCTCCCGCCGAGGCTCAGCCGGGCGCCCGCGGACCGGCCGCCGACGGTGCCGTGCACGGCCAGGAAGCCGTCCAGCGGCTGCGGCCGTCCCCGGACGGGGGCCCAGCCGGCGTAGAACACCTGCCCCTCGGTGTACTGCGGCGACGGCCGCTCGGAGACGTACAGGCACTCGTGCTCCACCGGCTCGCGCAGCCGGACGAGCGCCAGGTCGGGATCGGGCCAGTCGCCCTGGACGGAGCGCTCGGCCTGCTCCGGAAGGGTCGCCGCGACCTCTGCGGGTACGACGTACGGCTCCGCGAAGGGGCCGGGCCGGCAGATCACGGTCACCTCGCCCCCGTCCCCTTCCCCGCCGTGGACGACATGCGCACAGGTCAGCACCCAGTTCGGCGCGATGAAGAAACCACTGCCGAGGAACCCCCCGGACTCCTCCGGGGCGTACCCGGCGCCCGGACGGTGGATGCGCACGGTGGCCGCCATGACGAGCTCACGCAGCGCGGAACGGGCCGTGTCCCGGTCCCGGTCCCGGCCGCCGGACACGCCCCCGCCGTGCCGGTCCGTCATCCCGTCCCCCCGGCCCCCGAGATCCGCGTGGCGTCCCCTTCCATACGTCCCCCGTTCCCCCGTGTCCCACGTCTCCCGCGTGTCCCACGTGTCCCGCGCGGGCAGGCACCGCCGTTCCCCTCCACCCCACCCACGGGAAAAGAGTCCTTCCCCCGCCAGGCGAGCCCTACCCTTCACCGACGGCACACCTTTGACATCCGCCTAGGCTGGTAGACGCCCACCACCGGGCACCCACACATGCAGGCAGCAGGAGAGCAACCCATGTACTTCACCGACCGAGGCATCGAGGAACTGGAGAAGCGGCGCGGCGAGGAAGAGGTCACCTTCGAGTGGCTGGCGGAACAGTTCCGCAC
This sequence comes from Streptomyces fuscichromogenes, assembly GCF_014645815.1. GTDB lineage: Bacteria > Actinomycetota > Actinomycetes > Streptomycetales > Streptomycetaceae > Streptomyces > Streptomyces fuscichromogenes. The sequence continues at coordinate 51,874 of NZ_BMML01000034.1, forward strand.
CTTCGTCGACCTGAACCCGGACTTCGAGGTCCCGGTGGAACGCCTGGCTACGTGGCTGGCCCGGCTGGACGACGAGGACGAGGAGTAGGCCGGCGCCCCGCAGGGGCGCGGGCAACCGCGGGCCGGCCCCACGGTCAGTCCCGGGGGAACACCGCCTCGTACGACAGTTCCAGCGCCCCGTGCGCCATCAGTACCGCCCCCACCACGGCCCACCCCACACTGCGCCGTCGCGCCCCCCACGCGGCGGCCGGCAGCCCCACCGCCATCTCGGCCAGAGCCAGCCGGTGGGCCCTCGGTACGGCGTCCCCGCCCGGCCGCGTAAGCGTGCCGACCCCCGGGAGCCGGGAGGCGGTCCTGTATTCATCCGTCGACATGGTCACACGGTAAGTAATTTGCCCGCTTGACGCCCGATATATGAGCTTTCCGAACCCCCTCCAGGTCAACCGCCAGACCAACTGACCACACGAACGGGTGCCTTGACTTCCGACGGCCACGATATATCGTGTTTCACGGGAGACGCGATATGGCGCGAGCCGTGCACTCGCGTTCGCGTCCAGCCGTCGCGTCCGGCCCGAGGAGGTCCGCACCATGTCCAAGTCCGAGTGGTCCGTCGCCGAGCCCAGGAAGCTCGACTTCGACACCCCCGTGAGCGACCTGCACGTCCGCATCGTCAACGGAACAGTCAACGTCGTGGGCACCGACGAGGGTTCCACCCGCCTGGAAGTCTCCGAGATCGAGGGCCCGCCCCTGATCGTCACGCAGGAGGGCGGCATCCTCACGGTGGCCTACGAGGACCTCCCCTGGAAGGGCTTCCTCAAGTGGCTCGACCGCAAGGGCTGGCGGCGCAGCGCGGTGGTCTCGCTCGCCGTCCCGGCGGACACCCGGGTGGAGGTGGGCGTGGTCGGCGCGGCGGCCGTCGTCTCCGGGATCAGCGGCACATCGGTGGTCAAGGGCGTCACCGGCGACACCACCCTGGTCGGCCTCGCCGGCGAGGTCCGCGCGGACACGGTGTCCGGGAACCTGGAGGCCCAGGCCGTCACCGGCAACCTACGGTTCAACTCCGTCTCCGGCGACCTGACCGTCGTCGAGGGCTCCGGCCCCGCCGTGCGCGCCGACTCGGTCAGCGGCTCCATGATCATCGACCTGGACCCGGACGGCCCGACCGATGTCCGGCTGACCAGTGTCTCCGGTGAGATCGCCATCCGGCTGCCGCACCCGGCCGACGCCGAGGTGGAGGCCAACACCGCGAGCGGCACGATCTCCAACGCCTTCGACGGACTGCGGGTGCACGGCCAGTGGGGCGCCCACAAGATCACCGGCCGCCTCGGCACGGGCACCGGCAAGCTCCGCGCCACCACGGTCTCCGGCTCCATCGCCCTGCTGCGCCGCCCGCCCAAGGAGGACGACGACGAGCGGGCGGCGTGGACGGCCGAGCCGCCCACCGGACCGACCGCCCCCTCGACGCCCCCCACCGGCTCCACTCCCGCAGACTCCGTTCCGCCAGACTCCGCTCCCACCGACTCCACTCCCACCAACTCCACTCCTACCGACTCCGCTCCTACCGAGTCCGGTCCCGCCGCGCCGGCCGACGGCACCACCGATGCCACCACCGACGCCACCACCGGCGGCACGACCGACAAGAAGGTGCTCTGACATGCCTCCCGTCTTCGCCCACGGCCGCCTCCGCCTCTACCTCCTCAAGCTGCTGGACGAGGCGCCCCGCCACGGCTACGAGGTGATCCGGCTGCTGGAGGAGCGCTTCCAGGGCCTGTACGCCCCGTCGGCGGGCACCGTCTACCCCCGGCTCGCCAAGCTGGAGGCCGAGGGCCTGGTGACGCACACCACCGAGGGCGGCCGCAAGGTCTACGCCATCACGGACGCCGGCCGGGCCGAACTGGCCGACCGCAGCGGCGAGCTGGCCGACCTGGAGCTGGAGATCCGCGAGTCGGTCGCCGAGCTGGCCGCCGAGATAAGGGCCGACGTGCGAGGCGCGGCCGGTGACCTGCGCCGCGAGGTGCGCGCGGCCGCCTCCGAGGCCCGGCACGGCGCCGGGACGGGGACCGGGGAGTTCGGCGACCTCGGTGACAAGGAGTCGTGGCGGGCCGCCAAGGAGGAGATGCGCCGGGCCAAGCAGGAGTGGAAGGAGCAGGCCCGCCGCGCGAAGGACGAGAGCCGCCGGGCCAGGGACGAGGCCCAGCGGGCCCGTCGGCAGGCCCAGGAGGCGCAGGCGCGGGCGCGCGCCCAGGCCCAGGAGGAGATGCAGCGCATCGCCCGCCGGGTGCAGGAGCACGTCCAGGACCACTTCACACGCGGCGACTGGCCGACCGGAGTCCGCGAGGGCCTCACCGAACTGGCCAAGGAGTTCGGCGAGTTCGGAAAGGACTACGGCAAGGACTTCGGCAGGGACTTCGGCTTCGGCACCCGCACCGAGCCGACCCCCGCCACCACCGACACCGCCACCGGCACCGGCACCGGCACCGGCCCGGACCTGCGCAAGCCGCCCCCCGCCCCGGCCCCCGAGTACACGCAGACCCCGGAGGACTTCCCGGCGCAGTACGCCCCGGCGTGGACGCACGGCGACGAGGCCGAGACCGGTGACCCGGCCCGTGACCTCGACCGGCTCCTGGACCGCTTCCGGGACGACATCCGCGACGCGGCCCGCGACCACGGAGTCACCACGGACCAGCTCCGCGAGGCCCGCCGCCACCTGTCCACGGCGGCGGCGCACATAGGAGCGCTGCTGCGCGGCCCGAAGCCCTGAGCAGCGACCGCACCGGACGGCCCCCCGGTCAGACCCCGGTCAGGGGCTGATCAGACCCCGGCCAGGAGCTGATCAGGAGCTGATCAGGAACCGGTCACGAGCTGGTCAGCACGATCTTCCCGAACTGGTCGCCGGACTCCAGCCGTTCGAAGCCCTCGCGGGCGCGGTCGAGGGGAAGCAGCTCGTCGATGACGGGACGTACGCCGGTGGCGGCGCAGAAGGCGAGCAGGTCCTCCAGCTCGTCCTTGGTGCCCATGGTCGAGCCCACGACCTTCAGCTCAAGGAAGAAGATCCGGGTCAGCTCGGCATGCGAGGGACGGTCGCCGCTGGTGGCGCCGGAGATGACGATCGTCCCGCCGGGCCGCAGCGACTTCACCGAGTGGGACCAGGTGGCGGCGCCGACGGTCTCGATGACGGCGTCCACGCGCTGCGGCAGCCGGGCCCCCGGTTCCACCGCTTCGACAGCACCCAGCTCCAGGGCCCGCTTCCGCTTCGCCTCGTCGCGGCTGGTGGCGAAGACCCGCAGCCCGGCGGCCTTGCCGAGCACGATCGCGGCCGTGGCGACACCGCCGCCCGCGCCCTGCACGAGGACCGAGTCGCCGGGGCGTACGCCGGCATTGGTGAAGAGCATCCGATAGGCCGTCAGCCAGGCGGTCGGCAGACAGGCGGCCTCTGCGAACGACAGCTCCCTGGGCTTGGGCAGGATGTTCCAGGTGGGCACGGCGACCTGTTCGGCGAAGGTGCCCTGGTAGCGCTCGGTGAGGATGGACCGGGGCTCGTTCGGCCCGACCCCGTGGCCGCTCTGCCCGATCACGGAGTGCAGGACGACCTCGTTGCCGTCCTCGTCGACGCCGGCGGCGTCACAGCCGAGGATCATCGGCAGCCGCTCCTCGGGCAGACCGACACCGCGCAGGGACCAGAGGTCGTGGTGGTTGAGGGAGGCGGCCCGGACATCGACGGTACTCCAGCCGGGCCGTGCCCCGGGGGCGGGACGCTCCCCCAACTCAAGGCCGGAGAGCGGCTGGTCACGGTCGATTCGGGCGGCGTAGACGGCGAACATAGGCCCGACGATAGGTTCCCGGCGCCGCGCGCGATACCGGAGACCCCTGTGACACATCCCCTCTTGCGCACAGCACCCGCACACAGCACCCCGCACACAGCGCCCCGCAAGGGGCGCGGGGAACTGCGCGCCCAGCCCCCACCCACCGACACCCGAAAACAACGCAGCCCACCCCACCCGCGGGGGCCTGGGGCGGCAGCCCCCGGAACAACGCCCACCTCGTAAGCACCCGAACGGATGGGCGGGTGGGAAAAGAAATGGCCCCGCCCCAAAGGACGAGGCCACTCAGCGCGACGTCAGCGGCGAGCAACCCCTTCGGCCCGCGCCGCCGCCGCCACCGCCGCGGTCACCGCAGGCGCGACCCGCTCGTCGAACGGAGAGGGAATGACATAGTCGGCGGCGAGATCGTCCCCGACGACCGACGCCAGCGCCTCCGCCGCCGCGATCTTCATCCCCTCGGTGATCCGGGAGGCCCGCACCTGGAGCGCGCCCGCGAAGATCCCGGGGAACGCCAGCACGTTGTTGATCTGGTTCGGGAAGTCCGACCGCCCGGTCGCCACGACCGCCGCGTACTTGTGGGCGACGTCGGGGTGCACCTCCGGGTTCGGGTTGGCCATCGCGAAGACGAAGGCTCCCTCGGCCATCGAGGCGACGGCCTCCTCCGGGACCGTACCGCCGGAGACGCCGATGAAGACGTCGGCGCCGGCCAGCGCGTCCTCAAGGGTGCCCTTGAGCCCGGCCTTGTTGGTGAACCCGGCGACCTCGCGCTTGACCGCGGTGAGGTCGTCGCGGTCGGCGGAGATGATGCCCTTGCGGTCGGCGAGGGCGACGTCCCCGATGCCGGCCTCGACCAGCATCTTGGCGATGGCGACACCGGCCGCGCCGGCGCCCGAGATCACCGCCCGCAGCTGTCCGATCTCCCGGCGGCTGAGCCGCGCCGCGTTCCGCAGCGCCGCCAGCGTCACGACGGCCGTACCGTGCTGGTCGTCGTGGAAGACCGGGATGTCGAGCCGCTCCTGGAGCTTGCGCTCGATCTCGAAGCAGCGAGGTGCCGAGATGTCCTCCAGGTTGACCCCGCCGAAGGACGGGGCGAGCCGGACGACGGTCTCCACGATCTCGTCGACACCGGTGCAGGCGAGGGCGATGGGAACCGCGTCCACGCCGCCGAACTGCTTGAAGAGGATCGCCTTGCCCTCCATCACCGGGAGGGAGGCCTCGGGACCGATGTCCCCGAGGCCGAGCACGGCCGTACCGTCGGTGACGACGGCCACGACGGACGACTTCCATGTGTAGTCGTTGACCAGGTCGGGCTGTTCCGCGATCGCGGTGCACACGCGCGCGACTCCGGGCGTGTACGCGAGGGAAAGGTCGTCCTTGTCACGAATCGGCACCGTGGCCTGCACGGCCATCTTGCCGCCCCGGTGCAGTGCGAACGCCGGATCGAAGGAATCGAGGGGCTCGGCCCCGCCGTCCTGGTCCGTACTGTCCGACGCGCTGTCGCTGCGAGGATTGACGATCTCCGCTGCCACTTGTCTTACCCCTTAGGTATGCATGGTTTGAGGGTCGGCCGCTCCCGGTGAGGGAGTGGACGGGCACCGCGCAGGGCCCGATCACTGATACGTACGAGTGGCACGTACGAGCACCTGCGCGACGGGCGCGCCGCACACGCGCCCTGAGCCCCGGATGAGGGGTGTAAAGAACCTTCTTACCGGACGAAGAGCGCTCCCGACGAGTCGAATAGGCGCAAGGTCACATCACGGATGTCGTAGACAGCCGACAGATGAGCGGCCGAATGACCGGCGAGCGACCGTGAGGCAGGGCCTGGGATGAACCGGCGGTGAACCGAAGATCCTCCGGCCAGAAGGTCGGATTCCCGCAGATGTGCGGGGCGACGGGTCGAAGATTGACCGGCCTGACGCGTCACGGGGGTCACCCGTTATCCGATTTTGACATGGTGGCAGGTCTGCTTGCAGCAATCCCAATGGCAGGATGCCGTAAACCCACGAGGTCGCGACACCCGATGGTGTGTGTTTCCGTCGACCCATCGGCATATCGACATGTCAGACACATCGGTATATCGGCTTGTCCTACCCACCGCCGGAGGAACCCACCATGACCGCACGCTTCACCCGTCGTACCACCGCCTCGCGCTCCAGGATTGCCGCGATCGGTGCGATCGCGGTCGCGGGCACCCTGATCCTCACCGGCTGCGGTGACCAGACCGACAAGGGCGGCGACAGCGGCTCCTCGTCGACATCCTCGGCCCCGCTGGCGAGCAAGCTGCCGGCCGACATCCGCAAGGCCGGTGTGATCAAGGTGGGCTCGGACATCGCCTACCCGCCGGTCGAGTACATGGAGAACGGCAAGGCCGTCGGTGTCGACCCGGACATCGCGGACGCCCTGGGCAAGCAGCTGGGCGTCAAGTTCGAGTTCCAGAACGGCAAGTTCGACAACCTGATCGTGGGCCTGCAGGCCGACCGCTTCAACGTGATCATGTCGGCGATGAACGACACCAAGGCCCGCCAGGACGGCATCGACTCCGACACCGGCAAGAAGGTCGGCAGCGGCGTCGACTTCGTCGACTACTTCACCGCCGGCACCTCGATCCTGGTCCAGAAGGGCAACCCGAAGGGCATCCAGTCCCTGGACGACCTGTGCGGCAAGGTCGTGGCCCTGCAGAAGGGCACCACCTCCGAGGGCATCGCCAAGGCGCAGAGCACGAAGTGTACGAAGGACGGCAAGAAGGCCATCGACCTCCAGACCTTCGACACCGACCCCGAGGCGCTGCTCCGTCTGAAGCAGGGCGCCTCCGTCGCCGACCTGAACGACTTCCCGGTGGCCGCCTACAACGCCAAGACGGCCAGCAGCGGCAAGGACTTCGAGGTCGTCGGCGAGCAGATCGAGGCCGGCCCGTACGGCATCGCGGTCAGCAAGGAGAACACCCAGCTGCGCGACGCGCTCCAGGCCGCCATGGCCGCCATCATCAAGAGCGGCGACTACCAGAAGATCCTGGAGAAGTGGAACGTCACGCAGGGCGCGGTGACCGAGTCGAAGATCAACGGCGGCTCCTGACCACCCCGGTCACGACTGAAGGGCCGTCACTGTGACTGACACGGTCGACAAGACTCCGGCGCCCTCCGTGCCGCCGGAGCAGATCAAGGCCATCCCGGTGCGCCACTACGGGCGCTGGGTGTCCGGCGTCGTGGTCGTCGCCCTCGTGGTGCTGATCGGGATCGCCTTCTCCAACGCGAAGATCAACTACAGCGTCATCCCGGACTACCTCTTCGACCAGGGCATCGTCGCCGGTGCCTGGACCACGCTCTACATCTCGGTGCTGGCCATGGTGCTCGGCGTCGTCCTCGGCGTGATCCTCGCCGTGATGCGGCTGTCGTCGAACCCGGTGACCAGCACGGTGTCCTGGTTCTACATCTGGTTCTTCCGCGGTACCCCGGTCCTGGTCCAGCTGCTGCTCTGGTACAACATCGCGCTCGTCTTCCCCATCCTGAACCTGGGGTTCTACAAGGACGAGATGAACCAGGTGATGACGCCGGTCCTCACCGCCCTGCTGGGGCTCGGCCTGAACGAGGCCGCGTACATGTCGGAGATCGTCCGCGCCGGCATCCAGTCGGTCGACGAGGGGCAGACCGAGGCCTCGCACGCGCTGGGCATGACCCAGGGCCAGACGCTGCGCCGGGTGATCCTCCCGCAGGCCATGCGGGTCATCATCCCGCCGACCGGCAACGAGTTCATCAACATGCTGAAGACCTCGTCGCTGGCCTACGCGGTCCAGCTGCCCGAGCTGATCAAGAAGGCCACCGACATCTCCAGCACCTCGCTGGCGGTCGTCGAGATGTACTTCGTCGCCTGCATCTGGTACCTGTTCCTCACCACGATCTTCAGCATCGTGCAGTACTACATCGAACGCCGTTACGCCCGCGGCTCCTCGCGCAACCTCCCGCCCACCCCGCTGCAGCGGCTGCGGAAGAATCTGGCCCGGTGGGGTTCGTTCCGTCGCCCGGAGGTGGCCCGATGAGTTCTCTCGCGAAGGACATCACCCCGCCGAGCAGCGGTGCCCCGATGGTCAAGGCCGAGGGCGTGCACAAGTCGTTCGGGCTGTCGCACATCCTCAAGGGCATCGACCTGGAGGTGCTGCCGCGCGAGGTGTTCTGCCTGATCGGCCCGTCCGGTTCCGGCAAGTCCACGTTCCTCAGGTGCATCAACCATCTGGAGAAGATCAGCGCCGGCCGTCTCTACGTCGACGGTCACCTGGTCGGCTACCGCCAGCACGGCGACAAGCTCTACGAGCTGAAGGAGAAGGAGGTCGCGGCGCAGCGGCGGGACATCGGCATGGTGTTCCAGCGCTTCAACCTCTTCCCCCACATGACGGCTCTGGAGAACGTCATGGAGGCGCCGATCCAGGTCAAGCGCGAGTCCAGGGCGACCGCCCGTGAGCGGGCGCAGCGCCTGCTGGACCGGGTCGGCCTCGGCGACCGCGCCGGCCACTACCCGTCGCAGCTCTCCGGCGGCCAGCAGCAGCGCGTGGCGATCGCCCGCGCGCTCGCCATGCAGCCGAAGCTGATGCTCTTCGACGAGCCGACCTCCGCGCTCGACCCCGAGCTGGTCGGCGAGGTCCTGGACGTGATGCGGGACCTGGCCGAGGACGGCATGACGATGATCGTCGTCACGCACGAGATGGGCTTCGCACGCGAGGTCGGCGACAGCCTGGTCTTCATGGACGACGGCGTGGTGGTCGAGTCCGGCCACCCGCGCGACGTCCTGACCAACCCCCAGCACGACCGGACGAAGTCGTTCCTGTCGAAGGTGCTGTAGCGGTACGGCGCGAAAGGGGCGGTACGAGCATCCTCGTACCGCCCCTTTCGCTCTGCCCGCGCCCTACTTGACGGCGAGCAGCAGCGTGTCCGACGGCGAGCACCACACCGGCCGCGCCTCCCCGAACCCCTGCTCGCGCAGCACGCGCGCGTGCCAGGCCGCCGAGGGCATGTCACCGTCCGCGTGCTCGCCGTAGATCTCGAAGCGGCGGGCCGTCGGCCCGGCGAGCACCGGGTCCTGCGCCGCCAGCTGCCACCACTCGGCCCAGTCCAGCGCCCCCGCCGCCTTGGCCTGATCCATGCGGAGATGCCGCTGCGCCCGCTCCGCCGCGTTGATCCGGGGCGTGCTGTCGTCGATCATGTGGTCCGCGTTCATGAAGAGACCGCCGTCGCGGACGAGCCCCGCGACCTGGCCGTAGAGGACCGCGAGGGGTTCGCTGTGCAACCAGTGCAGGGCAGTCGCGGTCAGCACCACGTCGTACGAGTCGTACGGCAGCCTGGTGGACCACTGCGGGTCCCTGAGGTCGGCGGTGACGAACGTGACCCGGTCGTCGGCCGCGAAGGTGCCCTCGGCGATGGCGAGCAGGGCCGGGTCGAGGTCGACCCCGGTGCTCACCGCGTCCGGGAGGCGGGCGAGCAGCCGGGCGGTGATGCTGCCGGTGCCGCACGCGAGGTCGAGCACCCGGGGTGCCGTCCCGGCGAGCGCCTCCACCATGTCGAGCATGATCCGGAACCGTTCCTCGCGGTCCGGCATGTACCACTCCTGCTGCCGGTCCCAGCTCTCCTGCCAGGCGCCCCAGTCGGCCCCGGTCGTGGATGTCGTGGTCATCGGCGCGTCCGTCATCGCTACCCTCCACCGCACAAGTCCCGTAATACCCTGGAAGCACAACCGGCTGTTACCCGACCGCAGCACCGACCATAGAGCGCCCGCGTAAGGACTACAAGTGGAACTGGCCTATTACTCGGACTATGCCGTCCGGCTCGTCAACAGCGAGGAACCGGCCCGGGGCAAGGACTCCCTGACCTCGGTCGAGGCCGTCCGTGATCTCTTCGCCGGCAACCAACAGGCCGCCCGGCGAGCCACCGACGCCGACCTCACCCGCTTCCGCTCGGTCCGGGCCCGGCTGCGCGCGGTCTTCGAGGCGGCCGACAAGGGCGAGGAGACCCTCGCCGTGGACCTGCTGAACTCGCTCCTCCTGGAGTTCCCGGTCAGCCCGCAGATCTCCGGGCACGACGTCCGGGACGAGGACGGCCGCCCGCTGTGGCACATGCACCTGGCCGACCACCCCTCCAACGCCACCGCCGGCTACACGGCGATCGCGGCGATGGGCCTGGCCTTCCACCTCACCGAGTACGGCGTCGACCGCCTCGGCCTGTGCGAGGCGGCGCCGTGCCGCAACGCCTACCTCGACACCTCGACCAACCGCTCCCGGCGCTACTGCTCGGACCGCTGCGCGACCCGCGCCAACGTGGCCGCCTACCGGGCCCGCAAACGCCTGGAGGCGGAACGGCCCGGACGATCCGAGGGCAGCATCGGCCTGGCGGCCGAGACCGCCCAGCACACCAGCGCCAGCGGCGAACGCTGATCCGCCCGGCGCGGCCGCCAGCGGAACAGCGCCCGCCCGAGGATCAGCTCTTCCGGCACGGTCCCGTAATCCGTACTGTCCCCGCCCGCGTACGCGTTGTCCCCGAGCACCCACCAGCCGCCCTCGCGCGGCTCCACGGCCCGCTTGACGACCAGCAGGTCCTGCTGGAAGGGGTGGCGCAGGACGACGACGTCACCGGCCCGCACCCGCGCCCCGTACCGCACCAGGAGCCGATCCCCCTGATAGAGCGTGGGCACCATGGACGGGCCGGTCACCTCGGCCAGCCCGAAGAGCGCGGCACCCCTCCCCCGCTCGGTCTCCTGCGACAGCTCCGGCATCCCCGGCACCTCCCCGGTCCGTTCCTCCACCAGTCTCAGTCTGACCCTGGACTTTTGTCCTAAGCCCATGGGGGCACTCGCGAAATCACGCTTCCCAGGGAGTAATGTCCCACCTGAGAAGACGATCACGAGGAAGGAATGCTCCATGCTTTCCCGCCTGTTTGCCCCCAAGGTCAAGGTCAGCGCGCACTGCGACCTGCCCTGCGGTGTGTACGACCCGGCCCAGGCCCGCATCGAGGCGGAGTCGGTGAAGGCCGTGCAGGAGAAGATGGCCGCCAACGACGACCCGCACTTCCAGGCGCGCGCCACCGTCATCAAGGAGCAGCGTGCCGAGCTCGCCAAGCACCACGTCTCGGTGCTGTGGAGCGACTACTTCAAGCCCCCGCACTTCGAGAAGTACCCCCAGCTGCACGTGCTGGTGAACGACACCCTGAAGGCCCTGTCCGCCGCCAAGGCGTCCACGGACCCGAAGACCGGCGAGAAGGCCCTGGAACTCATCGCCGAGATCGACAAGATCTTCTGGGAGACCAAGAAGGCTTGATCTATGGCTAGGCCGTCTGACCTGCGATTACGCGGGTCGCATCGCCTACCTGTCCGCACCCGGTCCGCAGGCCGCCGAGAACGGCGTCCATGACGGTCCGGGTGCGGTCTTCTTCGTCCGGCCAGAGGTGCGCGTAGATCCGCAGCGTGATGACGGCGGACGCGTGGCCGAGGACCAGCTGGACCTGCTTGACGATGGCTCCGCCGGCGATGAGGGCGGAGGCGTAGAAGTGGCGCAGGTCGTGGGTCACCATGTGCGGCAGTTCGACGGGCTTACGGCCCTCGCGCTCGGCCGCCTCGTTCTCCGCCGCTTGAAGCGTCCTGCGGGCGCAGTTCCACTCCGTCTTCCAGCGACGGTAGTTGAGCGGCTCGCCCTCCTCCATCGTGAACAGCCACTCCTTGGAGGGGCGTGCGGCGAGGTGCGTGAGGAGCGCATCGGTGACGACTTCGCCGACCGGGACGGTGCGCCGGGACTTGGCGGTCTTCGGCGGGCCGATCGTCCCGGACTGGAGGCGCTGGCGCTCGACGCGGATGGCGCCCGCCTTGAAGTCGACGTCCGAGACCTTGAGGCCGAGCAACTCGCCTATTCGCAAGCCTGATCCGGCGAGCGTCACGATGACCGCGCGGATGTACGGCGGCATCGCACGGTCCGTGGCCTCGACTTGGGCCACCGTGGGCGGGGTGACCTCCTCATCCGGCATGGGCGGGAGGGTGATGCGACGGCTCCGCCCAAGGCGAGCCGGTCTGGTACGGCGGCTCGAAGCTCGCCCCCGACCTGTCCTACAACCGCCTCTGCGAACGCCTTCCCACCCAGGATCTGGCCGATCGCCCTCAGCAGGTGGCGGACCCGGCCGAACCGTGGCACCGCGCCGAGACCGCCATCTGCGACGCCCAGGCAGTCCTCGACTCGGGCGACGACGCCGTGGTCCAGGGGCATCTGGATGCCTTCGGCGACGCCGTCCACAACCTGGCCCTCACCGCCAAGGGCGGGCACCGGGCCGAACTGCAAGCAACAGCAAGGGGGTTCAACCGCGCACGCCGCTCGGCGATCCGGGCTGACCACCAGGCAGTCACCGCCCTGCGGGAAGCCGCCAAGGAACTCGCCTACGCCCCGCACGATCCGGGCGGACTCGCCATCGCCCTGATCTTCGCCGCGCTTCACGTGGCGCGCACGGCCGCCAAGTGGCCTGAGCAGTGCGGCCACGAGCAGCAGGCCGCTGCGGCCGAGGAAGCCCTCCGCCACCTGCACTCCGGTTACCAGCAGGCCGCCCAGCCGATCTTGGCGGATCTCGCCCGTCGCGCACCGCGCGCCACAACCGCCGGCCGCTTCGAGCAGGATCTGCGCGCAGTCTTCCCCGACCACGCCGACCGCGTCCGCGCCGATCCCGCCTGGCCGGCCCTGACCACGACCCTTGCCCGTGCCGAGACTGCCGGCCACAACCCCCGACACCTCTTGGCTGAAGTCACCTCGCGGCGAGAACTCGACAGTGCCGAGCGCCCCGCCGAGGTCCTCAACTGGCGCATCACCGTGCAGCCGAAGAGGCGAGCCGAAGCAGCTCGCACGCGGAGCACCCGCATCACCGCACCCGTGACGCCCGCACCACAGCCCACGTCCACGTCCACGTCCACGTCCACGTCCACGTCCACGTCCACGTCCACGTCAGCGGGCGAACGGTCTACGGAGCGCGGCCGACGGCGATAGCCAAGTCGGCTCTCAACGACGGCAGACGAGGATGCCCCCCAGGCACGTGACCTCGAAGGCCCCGTGTCGGGCGATGTGATCGACGAGGATCGCGCGGGCCCGCTCGATCGTGGCCTCGAAGGGCACGTCGTGCTGGTCCGCCCACGCCCGGTAGGAGGCCATGTGCGCGATGACGGGCTCGGGGTCGTGGACCGTGATGGTGCCGGGCAGTTCGATCGTCTCCACGCGGCCGAACTCCTCCCCCAGGAAGGCCGGGGCCTTCTCCAAGGAGAAGCGGGCGCTGAGCGAGATGCGGGCCGGGCCGCGTCCGGTACCGAGGACGTCGCCCGCCGCCCGCTGCCACAGGTCGTCGAGTTCGGCCTTGTCCTGGTCGCTGTTGGTGGAGGCGATCACCAGCCCGTCACGGACGAGGACGCGGGACAGATCCCGCACGGCCTGAGGGATGTCGGGGACGTGGTAGAGCATGTGCAGCGCCAGGGCGGCGTCGACGCTCGCCGTTGCCAGCGGCAGGCGGGTGGCGTCCGCCACGGCGACAGGTCCGGGCACGCCGACGAGGATGCCTGGAGCGATGTCCAGGCCGAGCAGGGCCAGATCGGGCCGGTCATCGCGGAGCCGCTGGATGAACTTGCCATTGCCACAGCCGACATCGACCACGTGCCCGCGTACGCCGCTCAGCTGCTCGGCGACGATGCCTGGCAGGTCGTAACGGGGCGTCTGCCACTGGTAGAGCGACTGGCGGGCGGCCAGGTCCCGGTCACTCCTGTAGGCACTCCCAGCAAGGCGGTCCCGGTCGGTGACGGCGGCGTCGTGTGCGGCGGACAGTTCGGTCACGTCGGCAGCTCCGGTGGGTGGGCGGCGGGTGAGGCCGCGAGGACGGCCGTGTGCTGGAGTCGTTCGCGAAGGTGTGCAGCCTGCACGGCTCCACCGTACTGCGGCCCGCTCAGCTCCCGACCCAGAGCGGTGAGCCGGCGCACGATGCTGGCCGACATACGCTCGGGCGGGGATTCGAGAACGAATCCGAGCATCGCCTCGGTGCCGTCCAAGTCGCCCAGGAGCAGATGGCCACGGGCGAGATCGACATGCGCGGCGAACAAGTCCCCGACCGACTGGTCGTCGTCATCGGCGCTGCGGTAGAGCCGGATCGCGGTGTCCGCGCTGACGATGGCCTGCTGGACGTGATCCCGCCCGCCCACGGCCAGGTTGGTCGTCCCGGCGTAGGCGAACTGCTTGGCGGTCGGGAAGGCGAAGATCCCCGGTACGTCGTCGTGGCCGGCCATCGCCTCGCGTGAGCGGTCAGCGTCCGCCAGAGCAGCCACCGCACCCGCCCGGTCACCGACTATGGCCAACGCCCGCGCCTCCAGACTGGCCAGCCGGGCTCCGATGCTGCCGTGCGCCCGATGATGGCGGCCGGCCTGTGCCAGCCGCGCCGCCTGCTCGTACCGCCCGGTCCAGTAGGCGATCAGGGACTCGACGGCTCTCACCCAGGCCAGCATCCCTTCGTGCCCGACCGCCTCGGCACCCGCCCGAGCAGTACGGGCGTGCGTGGCAGCCGAGTCGTAGTCGCCCAGGTCCAAGCAGACGTGGGCGGACAGGCCGCACAGCCGTGAGGCCGCGACGTACAGGTCAGCGGTCTGCCGGGGATGCTGGCGCCCGCGCAGCAACTCGAACGCCCCGTCCCGCAGCCGCTTGATCTCGACGTACAGCTCCAGCAGCGGATGGCTGACATAGGCGCGGGCGAGCCGGGCGACATCGGCCTCCAACTGTTCGACGACGAACTCGTCGGCGTTGCGTTGTGCGATGAACCGGGCGAAGTCGGCCGACATCACTGCGTCGGCCGATACGGCACCCACCCCGGAGCGTGAAGGCGCGGCGGGCCTCAGTGACCGCTCCTGCAAGGCCCCTGCCGCGCTGTGCTCTTCCCCCACGAGGCTCTTGCTGACCGCGACAGCCCGGTCGAGCACCGCCACATCGACGCCGAACACCTGCGCCAGGTACATGCGGGTGTACGGAACCGGGATACGCACCTCGCGCTCGTAACGCCCGCTCTCCTTACCGGTCTTGGCAGCACGCCCCTCCAGGGCGTTGTACTCGTCGGCCACCCGCTGCTGGGTCCAACCGCGCGCGGTGCGCAGCCGAATGAGCAACGCGCCGATCCCCGTGTCACCCATCCCCTCTCCCCGGAGCATGCGAACTCTGGCACCCATAGTGGCCCCCTGCATGGCCCCCACGCTGGCTCCCGACCCAAACGAGCGACAGCGGTTGGCTGTTGGCCATGCCCAGCACACTGCCCGACGAGCCGGACACCCTCGCACCGGACCAAGCCCTCGACGGCGCCGTCGAGCACGAAACGAAGCTCTTCGACCGGCGCCGGACTACCCCAAGCGCCGCCCGCTCCTTCGTTGCCGAGACCCTTACCCAGTGGGGCCGAACGGAACGCCTCGACGACATCCGGCTGTGCACCTCCGAACTGGCCGCTAACGCCGTCCTGCACGGAGCCCCTGCGGGCGGTCAGGTCCTCGTACGCGTCGAACTGCACGCCACCGTGCTGCGCATCGAAGTGCACGACGGCGGCAACGCCAGACCGGAAAAGCGGGAGGCCCGGGAGACAGCCGCCGACGGCCGCGGCCTGCTGCTCGTATCCGCCATCGCCGATCACTGGGGCGTGGAGGAACGCCAGGGCCCCGGCAAATGCGTCTGGGCAGCCTTCCATCACGGGGTGGTGCCTGCATGCTGACGCCCGCCCGCGCCGATTCCTTCATGCCGTCCGCCGGTCTGATCGCCTCCCTGGCCACCACCACGCCACCCCAACCGACGCTGCGTTGTGCTGCCTCCTGTTGGTGCCCCAACCTCCCCGCAGCGTCCACGAGACGCCGACCGTCATCGAACAGCGCATGCGTGCAGTCGGTGAAACTCTGCGCCTCGGCCGGGCCACCGTTCCCCCGCCGGACATCGGGCCACGTCTGCGCCTACTCAGCCCGACCGAGGTGGCCCTGCGCTTCGACGGCACCCCGTATCGCAAGCGCATCCCCGCAGGCCGCGCCTGGACCCTGCTACTCGCCCAAGGAAGCCCGGTAGCCCTCGTCCTGGGCCTCGACCCGCTCTCCCGCAGTGCCACACCAGCAGAGATCGACGCCTACCTGGACCGCGCCACGCTCCGCCAACGCCTCCTCTTCGGCCACACCCGATCCGAGTGAACCCCAACCCACCCCAGGGGGACATCCCGTGACGCCCCACCCTGTCTCACCGAACACTGTCCTGGCCAACGCCCTCCACCACTCCGAGGACGTCCTGACCCCGCGCATCCTGGCCACCCCACCCGAACGGATCGTGCTGACCGTCGGCACCCAGATCAACGGCGCCCCACACATCGGCACCTCGCTCGTCCAGTCCCTCGCCTTCGCCATGGCCGCCCGCCTGCGCGACCGCTTCGGCATCCCCACCGAGGTCCTCTTCAACGCCCTCGACAACGCTCCCTACGAGCTGACCACCGACCCGGTCAGCGGCCACCGCTACCAGCGCGCCTACGCTCAAGCCCTCGGTGACCAGGCCCTGACCGACCTGGTCACCGCCCTCTACCATCCCCTGTTCACCGCGCTGTCCCGGCGCCTGGGCATCCCCCACCGGGTCGAGACCTACAGCCAGCAGCAGGCCGGCGAGCACTTCCGCCATACCTGGCTCCGCCTTCTGCCCCGCCTCGACGCCGCCCGCTGGTGGCTCGCCCCCTCCACCGGCACCCCACACTTGCGCATCCCCTGCCCGCACCCCGGTTGCGGCTGGGCCGAGAAACACTCCGAACGCACCCGCGTCCACCTCACCGACCCGGAGACCGCGCAAGTCGCTGCCGTATGCCTCCATCACGGCCCCTACCAGGCGACCATCACCCCAACCGCAGGCGCCTACCTGGACCTGGCCACCCTGTACCGCAACGCGGTCAAGGAGCTCTCCCTGTCCAACCCTCACGGCACGCTCCACGTCATGGTCAAGGGCGGCGACTGGGTCTTCGGCTCGCACCTGGTCGACGAAGCCCTCCAAGCCGTCGGTCTCACCCGCGCCCAGCTCCCCGCCCGCCTGTTCTGCCCGCAGGTCGTCACCGACACCGGCGCCAAGCTGTCCAAGTCGCTGATCCGTGAGGGCCACGCTCCCTTGCCCAAGGGTGCAGACGATTGGATGCTCGACACCCGACGGTGGCCCGGCACCGTCGCGGAGTACACCGAGCAACTGCTGGCCATGACCGATACGTTGCTGTCCGACCCCCGCCACTTCTTCCGCTCGTACTCGGCCGCCGAGATCGGCCGCCTGATGACCGCGCCAGCCACCAGGAGCGTTCCCACCCCATGACCGACACCACCGCCCGCGTCCGCGAACTCAACCTCTACCGCCAGTACTTCGACCTCATCGCCGCGGGCGCCAAGACCATCGAGGTGCGGGTGAAGTACCCGCACCTCGCCGACCTCACCGCGGGCGATGTCATCCGCTTCCGCATCAAGGGCACCGACGAGACCTGCGAGGTCAAGGTCAAGCGCGTCACCGAATACCCCAACTTCGAGTCACTTCTCGACGGCGAGGGACCCGCCAACGTAAACCCGGCCGCTCCCCGCGATCAGCAGCTGGCCAACATCCAGACCATCTACCCGCCCGAAAAGGAAGCCCTGGGCGCCCTCGCGATCCAGATCGAACTCCTCGACCACGGTCCGAGGCACGAGCCACTGCGTGACTGACCGAACCTGGGAGCGTCAGCGACTTTGGGGGATGTTGTTGGATCAGCCGTCGCCGACAACACACGCCATGGGCTGACGACCAGCTCTGTTGATCAAGCAGCAGCCCGCAGATCCCCGGCTGTCAGCAACGACACGAGACGGATACCCTCGGCCGCGAGGGCATCCGCGCCGCCCTGCTCACGGTCAATCACACACAAAGCCTCGTGAACCTGCGCGCCCAGGCCACGCAAGTCCGCGGTCGACAGCACGATCTGTCCACCACTGGTGACCACGTCCTCAACCACCAGCACTCGCCGGCCCTCCACCTCGGCGCCCTCGGCGAGACGGCAGGTGCCATACGGCTTGGCTTGCTTACGCACGAATGCGCAGGGCAAGCCCGTGTGTCGGCCTAGCGCGGTCACGACCGGGATGCCGCCCATCTCCAAGCCGGCCAGCACCTCCGTGCCGGACGGCACCAGCGGCGCCATCCGCTGGGCAATCTCGTCCAGCAGAACGGGATCGCCTTCGAACCGGTACTTATCGAAGTACTCCGCGGCGGCACGCCCGGACCGAAGCGTGAAGTGGCCTTCCAGGTGAGAGACGGCACGGATGCGGCGAGCAAGATCAGAATGTGTCACAGGCATCCAGTCTTCCAGGCATCCCGCCCCTCCACGACACAAGCTTGCGGCACGGAACCAGGCCCAAGGGGTCCACCCTCCATGCCGACACACCCCTGCGCATGATCGACGACAGTGACGCCGTCGTGCCCAGGCAGCTTGTCGGGCACCAGGCGCGTGCTGCGAGGGCCACGGCTCAAGCGGATCGCTGGATCGCGGACTTCGGTCCCTGGGCAGGATCAACGACGGCGGCAGCGATCCGGAACCGATCACCGAGCGCGCGCCAGATCTCGTCCAACAGGTCCTCGCCGCTCCTGGCGCTGACACTGGCCTCAGCGAAGGGAGCAGCGACCGAGACCTGTTCACCATCGGAGTCGTAGGTGGTCAGCAGGACCGCCTCGCCTGGCTCCAGATCCTGCACGGCGAGGGTCATCACGTTGCTGGTCAGGCGTGCGGCGCGACTGGGCCGAGCGGCTCCGAAAACGATGGTGCGTCCGCCGTCGCGGCTGATCAGCGCGGTGAGTCGGGACGTCCGGATCGGCGGGTCCGGTTCGTACTCGAAGCCGCTGAGCGCGTCGGTGGGCGAGGCTCCCGCGCGGAGTCGGTCCGCGGCCTGGGACACCTGCTCGCCGTTGCCCAGAACCAGCCAGTCCCTGGTGGCCGTGGCGGCGGCATAGTGGCGCAGTGGATCGTGATCCCCAGGGGTGAGGGGGCCGACCACGAGCTCACCGTCGTTCAGGCTCAGAGCACGGTCGCGCGATGCCGGGCTGCGGCCCGTGAGGAAGTAACCGCCCAGCACGGCTCCAAAGTGGGTGCGGGCACACAGGACGCCGCGGCCAGGGTAGGGGTTGGCGGACAACAGGTCGTGAAGGGCGAGCATGCGGCTGCGCTTTCTGGTCGATGAGGACTTCAGCCTCGGGCTGGCAAGGAATGGGAAATAGACATCGGCGACACCGGCGGCTCCAGGACGGCGAGCAGCTCTGGTGCCTTCCAGCCGACTGCGGGCCGGGGGAAGTCGCCCGCTCGGAATCCCTGTGGACTGCGCATTCCTGACGCAGCGCCCTGCGAGAGTCGTCGCGGGCCGCGGTGCCTCAGTGGTGGAACAATCTGAGGCCGGTGCGTGCGAGGACGATCTGATGCTCACGGCAGGCGTCTTCGACCTCAGCGGAACGGATCGATCCGCCCGGCTCGGCGACGTAGCCAACACCGTGCCGGTGTGCATGGTCGACGTTGTCGCGGAACGGCAAAGCCCCGTCAGAGACGAACGCGACGCCCTTCAGACGGGCCGTCCAGTCGGCACGCAAGCCGCCGGTCAGCTCTTCACTCGGCTGTGACAGCGCACGGGAGAGGCGGGTGCTCTCGTCCGGCGTGAGGTCACCCTCGATGAAGCGAATCTGCCAGTTGATCCGGTCCTGGCGTCGGACGTCCGACCGGAAGGCCAGCGCGCGAACTGCCGGATGGCGCCGCAACCACCAGGTGTCGGCCTTCGCACCGGCGAGTCGCGTGCAGTCGACGCGAGACTGCTGTCCGGCCCCGATGCCCAGCGTCACCCCGTCACGCAGGCAGCACACCGAGTTGGATTGGGTGTAGCGCAGCACCACCAGGTCAAGCAGGAGATCGTCGGCAGCCGTCGTGGGCAGCGCGCCGCATACGACGTTCTCCAACAGCGCGGCCGCAAGCGGCACCTCGTCCCGTTGCTGGGCCAAGCGCAGGCCGAAGTTGTCGCGCGTCTCACGCTCCGGCGGCACAAAAGCCGGGTCCGCTTCCATGACAAGGAAACGGCCGTTCTTCTTGCCGAGCGTCCCAACGGTGCCCGGCGCATAGCCCGGCGCGATGATTCCGTCGCAGACCACGCGGGTCAACAACTCGGCGAGTTCCGCGTCGACCGGGTGCGAGACAGCGGCGAAGTCCCCGTAGGCGCACTTCGGGTCGGCATCACGAGCGCGCAGATACGCACTGGTCAGGGCGCCGACTTCGTCCTGGTGAACACCGTAGAGCTCCGCCGTCACGTCATCGACAGGCCCGGCCACGGCAGCGCCGGCAGGTGAGACATGCTTGAAAGAAGCAGCCGCCGGTCGGTTCAGGGACCGGCTCACCTCCCGCACCAGCTGCCAACTGTTGAGCGCGTCCAGCATGTTGATGTACGACGGGCTTCCCTGCACCACCCGAACCGGCCATCGGCCCGGTCGCACCGGCGCGACATCCGCTGCCTGCTGCTGCGGGTTCATTCCGTAACGCAGATCCACGTCATGGCCTCCTCAGCGGAAAATCACTGACGGAGGCGCCCAGGCGGTCGACGCTCACGCGGAAGAACGGCCGCTCCCCGGTGGTTGTCCACCCTCGCCAGTCGCAGCCGGGCGAGACTCTACCGGCAAGAGTGCTTCGCGGGTCGGCCGGTCATGGATCGCCACCCATCAGCCATCACCTGGCGATGAGCCGATCGTGACCAGAGCAGTCCGCACACAGTCGGCAAGACACCCACTACAGTCGGCAAGACACCCACTTAAGACCGTCGCACCCCATCGCCACCAATCACCAAAAGGCCGGGTCAGCGCCCCACAGGAGATATCCCCGCAGGTCACCGACCCAGCCCGTTGCTAGGAGACCAAGAAGGCCTGACCCGCACCCGCACAGGTTGCCGAGGCCTTTTTCGACCGCGCCCGCCCCGACGAATCACCGCTCACGGTGCTCCGAAGGGGCGGGCGCGGCCTTTTCCCCGGTGGGGCGACGACGGTCCGGTCGCACCCCTTCCTGCGGGGTCGCTGCGGCCGGGGTGAGGCGGCCGGTACGACGGTGGAAGGAGATCGTCTTGGTGACGGCCTGGAGCAGGTTGGCCACCGCCAGGGCGGTCCACAGGCCGGGCAGTCCGGCCGCGTCGGCGACCGGGACGGACATCGCGGCCAGGATCCCGAACCACACCGCCGTCGACACCAGACTCGGCCCGGCACGCTTGAGCCCGACGAGCCCGAAGCCCGCGACCGCCTGAAGGGCGTCGGTGACCACCACGGCCAGGACCAGCGGCAGCAGCCGGTTCACCTGGTCCGCCACGGCCGGGGTCCCGGTGAACAGATGCAGCACCGGGCTCCGGAACACCAGCAGTACGGCCCCGAGCGCGCCGACCGCGGACAGCGCCACCCGCATCCCGGCCCACACACCGGCGCGGACCCGGCCGACGTCCCCGGTCACGGCGTACCCGGCGACCAGCGGGACCGTGGCCTGGCCGACCGCGACCGCCGCGGTGAAGACCAGGTTCACCAGGGCCTCGGAGACCCCGTGCACGGCGGCGCTGTCCGTGCCGAGCCGCGCGGCGGCGAGCGTCAGCACCCCGAGCACCGAGAACTTCACCAGCACGGTCGCGCCGAGCGGGATCCCCACCCGGGCCAGCCGCAGGATCAGCCGCGGATCCGGCCGGCCGGGGCGGATGCTCCGACCGGCCAGCACGGTACG
This sequence comes from Streptomyces fuscichromogenes, assembly GCF_014645815.1. Classification (GTDB taxonomy): domain Bacteria; phylum Actinomycetota; class Actinomycetes; order Streptomycetales; family Streptomycetaceae; genus Streptomyces; species Streptomyces fuscichromogenes. The sequence continues at coordinate 73,451 of NZ_BMML01000034.1, forward strand.
GCGGCGCAGCGCGCGCTGGTTGAGGACGGCGCCGACCAGGGCGGCGGCCAGCACGGCCAGGCCGGCGCCGGTCAGACCGCGGCTGGGCAGCGGTCCCGGCCCGCCGACGAGCAGCACCGACAGCGTCACGGAGACCGCGGTCCCCACCAGCCCGGACCGCATCACCTGGGCCGACTGGCCGAGGGCGACCAGTACGGACGTCGCCGACGAGCCGACCGCGATCAGCAGCACCGCGCCCGCCAGCAGCCAAGGGAACGCGCCGAGCGCGTCGAGGACCTCGGGCCGGACCCCGAACGCGCCGCCCAGCAGCGGTACCGCCGCCACCGCCGCCGCGCACACCCCGCCGGACGCGAACGCCAGCCACATCCCGCCGCGCACCAGAGGCAGCAGCTCCCCGGGGTCGTCCCGGTGCGGTGCGACGAACGGCATCACCCCGCGCAGCGCACCCGCCACCGCGGCCGTGGCCGGGCTGAAGACGGCCACCGTGACGGCGAACGCGGCCAGTGCGACGGTGGCGTGGCGGCCCAGCAGCGCCGTGTCGACGAGCGAGGCCGCCGACGCGGCGAGGATGGACACGTACAGCGGCAGCGCCGCCCTCGCGATGACGGCGGAGGGGGAGGACGAGACCGGGGAGACCTCGCGACCGCTCACACCCGCGCCGCCCGCCCGGTCACGCGGTTCTCGGCCGGACCGTTCACGGACGCAATCCGGATCATGGAGTCCATCATCGGCGAGCCCGTCGGCCGTGTCGGGCCGATTTCGCGCCAACTCGGCGCGGTTTCCCCGCGCCCCTGAGGGGCGCGGGGCTGTGTCAACCTGCGGCTCCGCCACGTGGGCGCGACCGGCCACGACGGTGCCGCGGGCGCAGGGCGGTGCGGCACGGCCGTTCCAGCGGAGCGGTCAGTGATCGGCGTGGTCGTCCTCGCCGGCCTCCAGCAGGCCGGCCGCCGCGCCCACGACCCGCGGGTCCGGGCTGCCGACGACCTCCTCGTCCTTGTCCGCGTAGTCGAAGCGGGCCAGCACGCTGCGCATGGCCTCGACCCGGGCCCGCTTCTTGTCGTTGCTCTTCACCACGGTCCAGGGCGCGTACTCGGTGTCCGTCTCGCGGAACATCGCGACCTTCGCGGCCGTGTAGTCGTCCCAGCGGTCCAGCGAGGCCAGGTCCATCGGGCTGAGCTTCCACTGCCGTACCGGGTCGACCTGGCGGATGGTGAAGCGGGTCCGCTGCTCGCTCTGCGAGACCGAGAACCAGAACTTCACCAGGTCCACCCCGTCGTCCACCAGCATCCGCTCGAACAGCGGCGCCTGGCGCATGAAGCGCCGGTACTGGTCGTCCGAGCAGAAGCCCATGACCCGCTCGACGCCGGCCCGGTTGTACCAGGAGCGGTCGAACATCACGATCTCACCGGCGGTCGGCAGGTGTTCGACATAGCGCTGGAAGTACCACTGGCCGCTCTCGCGTTCCGTGGGCTTCTCCAGGGCCACCACCCGCGCGCCACGGGGGTTCAGGTGCTCCGTGAAGCGCTTGATGGTGCCGCCCTTGCCGGCCGCGTCCCGGCCCTCGAAGACGATGACGATCCGGCGTCCCGTCTCCTTGATCCAGGTCTGCAGCTTCAGCAGTTCGATCTGCTGGAGCCGCTTGTGCCACTCGTACTCCTTGCGCTCCATACGGGACGCGTACGGGTAGTTCTCCCGCCAGGTGTCGATCGGGGATCCGTCCGGGCGGATGAGCACGGGGTCGTCGGGGTCGCTGTAGTCGACCTGCAGATGGGCCAGGTCGGCCAGGTCGGACAGCAGGTCCGGCGTCGTCATCAAGTCCTCCTCAGCGGCTCGGTGTCTCAGTGGAACTGCGGCACGATCAGGTAGATGCCGTACGCCACCACCGCGGCGCAGGCGAGGAAGCACAGCCCCGCCTGGGCGGCGCCGACGGCGCTGGTGCCGCCCCGCTCCCTGGCTCCCTCGCGGCGGTCGAGCCCGAGGACGCCGAGGGAGAAGACGACCACCACTGCGAATGTAACGCCGATGCTCACCGCGGTGACCTCGCCGAGTGCGGTCCAGTCGATGCTCATGGGAACTCCCTCGCTCAGGCGGCGGTGCCGACGTGGGACGGCGGCGTGCTGCGGATGGCGACCTCGTGGCCGTCGTTGACGTTCTTGGCGTCGATCGGGTTGCGGCGCGACAGCAGGACGATGCCCGCCGCGAGCGCGGCGCCGACCAGCGCGACCACGACCGTGCCGAAGTTGCCGCCGTGCTTGACCGCGGCCGCGGAGATGCCGCCGACCAGCGCGGCGCAGGGCAGGGTGATCAGCCAGGCGGCCACCATGCGTCCGGCGATGCCCCAGCGGACCTCCGCGAGCCGCCGGCCGAGGCCCGCGCCGAGGATGGAACCGGAGGCGACCTGGGTGGTGGACAGGGCGAAGCCCATGTGGGCCGAGGTCAGGATGACGGCCGTGGAGGCGGTCTCCGCCGCGAAGCCCTGCGGGGACTGGATCTCGGTCAGGCCCTTGCCCATGGTGCGGATGATCCGCCAGCCGCCGATGTAGGTGCCGAGGGCGATGGCGAGACCGGCGCTGAAGATGACCCAGACCGGCGGGCCGGCGTCGCCCGGGAGCGCGCCGACGGAGATCAGGGTCAGGGTGATGATGCCCATCGTCTTCTGGGCGTCGTTGGTGCCGTGGGCGAGCGAGACCAGCGAGGCCGAGCCGATCTGCCCGAGCCGGAAGCCCTTGGTCACGGAGTCCGCGCGGCCGCGGGCGGTGAGCTTGTAGGCGCAGTACGTCGCGACCAGCGCGGCGACGCCCGCCACCACCGGCGAGGCGAACGCCGGGATGATGATCTTCTCCAGCACCTTGTCGAAGTTGACCGCGCCGGAGCCCGCGCCGACCCACACCGCGCCGATCAGCCCGCCGAACAGCGCGTGCGAGGAACTGGACGGCAACCCGACCAGCCAGGTCACCAGGTTCCACAGGATCGCTCCCACCAGCCCCGCGAAGATCATCGCAGGCGTCACCTTGGCGTCGTTCACAATGCCGCCGGAGATCGTCTTGGCGACCTCCGTCGACAGGAAGGCTCCGGCCAGGTTCAGAACACCGCTGATCAGAACGGCCGTCTTCGGTTTGAGCGCGCCGGTCGCGATGGACGTGGCCATCGCGTTCGCCGTGTCGTGAAACCCGTTGGTGAAGTCGAACGCAAGTGCAGTGACGATCACGACCGCCACGAGGAACGTGATGTGGTCCATTCCTCAATGCAAACAAGCCTGGGCCAATTACGCGAGAACCAGGGGCAAACGGCCCTCCAAGAACAAACTCCCGTTCGTGTCCGCGATGTGCGTGCCATGCTGGGCGAATGACCCTGGAGGACCTGCGGCGGCTGCGCCGGGCCCGTGACCGCATGGACCGCGAGTACGCCGAGCCGCTGGACATGGCCGAACTCGCCCGTACCGCCCTGATGTCCTCCGGCCACTTCCAGCGCAGCTTCCGCAAGGCCTTCGGGGAGACGCCCTACAGCTATCTCATGACCCGGCGGGTCGAGCGGGCCAAGGCGCTGCTCCGGCGGGGCGACCTCACGGTGACGGAGGTGTGCATGGCGGTCGGCTGTACGTCGCTGGGGTCCTTCAGCTCGCGGTTCACCGAACTGGTCGGGGAGACGCCGAGCGCGTACCGGGCGCGGGACCACGAGGAGAGCACGGTGATCCCGTCCTGCGTGGCCCGTACGTTCACCCGCCCGCGCCGCAGGCCGTACTGACCGCAGGCCGTACTGACCGCAGGCCGTACTGACCGCAGGGAAATGACCGGACGGAAGCGAGCGCACGGAAACGAGCGCACGGAAGCGACCGCACGGAAGCGATCGCACGCGCGGCCGGGCGATTCCTCCTAGCCTGGCCCCATGGACGTAAAACTCGCGCAGTGTTTCATCGCCGTCGACGACCACGACAAGGCGCTGGCCTTCTACCGTGACGTCCTCGGCCTGGAGGTCCACAACGACGTGGAGTTCGAGGGCATGCGGTGGGTGACCGTCGGGTCGCCGAAGCAGCCGGGCGTGGAGATCGTGCTGGAGCCGCCGGGGGCCAACCCGGACGCCTCCCCCGCCGACCGGCAGGCCATGGCCGAACTGCTCGCCAAGGGCATGCTGCGCGGGGTGATCTTCTCCACCACCGACTGCGACGCGCTGTACGCGCGGGTACGGGAGCACGGCGGCGATGTGATCCAGGAGCCGACGGACCAGCACTGGGGGGTGCGGGACTGTGCGTTCCGGGACCCGGCGGGGAACCTGCTGCGCTTCACGGAGCGCCGGGCGGCCGAGTAGCGCCGGGCAGCGCATCTACGATCACCGCATGAGCATCCGCTGGACGTACGCCTTCGCCGACCGCCCCGCCGCGCACCTCGCCACCGCCCAGGCGTTCTGGACGGCTGTCACCGGTACCTTCCTCTCCGCACCCCGCGGCGAGGACGACGAGTTCGTGACACTGCTGCCGGCCTCGGGCGTCGACGCCTGCGTCAAGCTCCAAGGCGTCTGGTCCGGCCCCGGCGGAGCCCACCTGGACCTCTGCGTCGAGGACGTGCCCGGCCTCCTGAAGCGGGCCCGGGAACTCGGCGCCGAGACGGTCGCCGAACACGACGGATGGGCTGTTCTGCGGTCGCCCGCCGGACAGTTGTGGTGTGCGGCCCCCTGGCACGGGGAGTCGGTACGGCCGCCGGTCGTGGCGGACAGCCGGCTGGACCAGGTCAGCCTCGACATCCCGCCGTCCGCCTACGAGGCGGAGACCGCGTTCTGGGCGGAGCTGACCGGCTGGGAGCTGCTGACCGGCTCGCTGCCGGAGTTCCGGGTGCTCAGGCCACCGGCCGGCCTGCCCGTCCGGATCCTGCTCCAGCGGCTGGACACCGAACAGCCCGCCGCCGCCCACCTCGACCTGGCCTGCGCGGACATCCCGGCGACCCGCGCCCGGCACGAGGAACTCGGCGCCGTGCACGTGGCCGACGGCCGCCACCAGCACTGGACCGTGATGCGCGACCCGGCGGGCGGCCTCTACTGCCTGACCGCCCGCGACCCGGAGACCGGCGGCCTCCCGAACCGGGGCTAGCGGCCGGGAGGGCCGAGGGCCAGGGGCGGAGGCCAGGGCCGGGGGCGGGGGCCGGAGAGACCGCGGGCTACGGCTGCTGGGGCCAGGGTTCCACGTCGACCACGGCCGTGACCGGTATCGGTCCGTACACGTGCGGGAACTCCTCGCCGCCCGGCTTCGGTGCCTCCCACTTCACCGGGGCGCCGACCCGTGCCGGGTCCACGACCAGGACCACCAGCTCGTCCGGGCCGTCGTAGGAGCCGTACAGGAAGTCGGCCACGCGCGGGAGCTGGTCGCGGGTGGAGAGGTGGATGAAGCCCTCCTCCTGGAGGGTGCGGCCGCGGGTGGACTGCTCGTAGCGGCCCCGGGCGCGGGCCTCGTCCCACAGGGAGCGCTCGGTGATGTGCAGGATGTTCGGGAGTGCGGTCATGCGCCCACGCTACGGTCCCCGCCCTGCGGACTCGGGCGGCGGGGGCCGGGGCGGTGCCGCCTCCTGCGGGCCGGGCGGTCCGGCCGACGGTCCGGCCGACGGTCCGGCCGACGGTCCGGCCGACGGTCCGGCCGACGGTCCGGCCGACGGTCCGGCCGACGGTCCGGCCGACTCGCCGCAGTGCGGATTGCGGCAGGGACCGGGTCCCCAGACCGGAACCCACGCACCCAGCGTCTTGTGCCGCCGCACCACCCGCTGGACGGACTCTCCGCAGACCGGACAGACCTGGTCCTGGACGTCCATGTCCCCAGCGTAGGCCCGGCCCGGCGGCCACGCGCGCCGCCTGTCGGCGGGCCCCGCACACCGTGGGGATGTGCGGGACCCGTCGGACCGGAGCCCCCGGAGCACCGTGCGGGGTCAGGAGCCGCGCGGTCCCGGGGACCCCGGGGTCCTCACCTGCTGCGCCGGGTCACGAACTCGGCGAGCGCGAGCAGGCCGCCGGCCTCCTCGGGGCCTGGCACGGCACGGGCGAGTTCCTGCATCGCCCGTGCCATCCGGTCGGCCGCCTCGGACTGCGCCCAGTCACGGCCGCCCGCCCGCTCCACGGCCAGCGCGGTCCGCGCGATCTCGTCGGCGTCGGCCCCGACGTGCGGCTCGGCGTACAGCTCGGCGAGTTCGGCGGCGGCCGGGGTGCCGGAGGTGAGGGCGGCCACCACCGGCAGGGACTTCTTGCGGGCCGCCAGGTCCGCGCCGGCCGGCTTGCCGGTGCGCCGGGGATCACCCCATATCCCGATGACGTCGTCGATCAGCTGGAAGGCCAGCCCGGCCTGGCGGCCGAAGTCGTCGAGCGCCGCCACCTCCGCCGCGCCCGCGCCCGCGTACAGCGCGCCCAGCGCGCAGGCACAGCCGAGCAGCGCCCCGGTCTTGGCCTCGGCCATGGCGAGCACCTCGTCCAGGGTGACCTCGTCGGGCGCCCGGTCCTCCATGGCCGTGTCCGCGTGCTGCCCCGCGCAGAGTTCGAGGACGCAGTCCGCGAGCCGGGCGGCGGCCGGCCCGGACGCCGGGTGCGGGTCCTCGGCGAGCAGCCTGAGGGCCAGCGCCTGGAGGGCGTCCCCGGCGAGGATCGCGTCGGCGTCGCCGAACACGGTCCACGCGGTGGGCCGGTGCCTGCGGGAGGTGTCCCGGTCCATCACGTCGTCGTGCAGCAGCGTGAAGTTGTGCACCAGCTCCACGGCGGCCGCGGCCCGTACGGCGGCCGCGCGTGCCGCCGGGCCGCCGAGCGCGTCGGCGGCGGCGAGGACCAGCGCGGGCCGGATGGCCTTGCCCGCGTTGCCGTCCGCCGGGGAGCCGTCCGCGTGCTCCCAGCCGAAGTGGTAGCACGCGATCCGCCGCATCGAACCGGGCAACGACGCCACGGCGGAGCGCAGTTCGGGGTCGACGGACGCCCGGACCCGCTCCAGTATCACCGTCGCCTCGGACCCGTCGGGCGACTCCGGCCTCCCCGGCGGCAGCTGCGTGGCACGCTGCTGCCGCTCCGTCACGAACTCGGCCATGGCCTCCCCTTCGCGGAGTGCGCGTACGGTGGCGTCTCCGCCACGGCTCGGCACGTACCCCGAGGGTGTACCCGCCCCGGAGGGCGGGGACACGGCCACCAAGTGCGGAAACGTCACCTCCACCGGCCGATCTCGACGTTCTCCAGCACCCCGAGGGCGTCCGGGACCAGCACGGCCGCCGAGTAGTAGGCCGTGACCAGGTAACTGATGATCGCCTGCTCGTTGATGCCCATGAAGCGGACCGAGAGGCTCGGTTCGATCTCGTCGGGGATCCCGGCCTGCCGCAGGCCGATGACGCCCTGGTTGTCCTCGCCGGTACGCATGGCGATGATCGAGGTGGTCCGGGCCTCCGTGACCGGGATCTTGTTGCAGGGGTAGATCGGGACGCCGCGCCAGGTCGGGATGCGGTTGCCGCCGATCTCGACGGTCTCCGGGACCAGTCCGCGCTTGTTGAGCTCACGGCCGAAGGCGGCGATCGCGCGCGGGTGGGCGAGGAAGAGCTTGGTGCCGCGCCGGCGGCTGAGCAGCTCGTCCATGTCGTCCGGGCTGGGCACCCCGTCGTGCGGCTGGAGCCGCTGGTCGTACTGGCAGTTGCTGAGCAGGCCGAACTCCCGGTTGTTGATCAGCTCGTGCTCCTGGCGCTCCTTCAACGCCTCGACGGTGAGCCGCAGCTGGTGCTCGGTCTGGTTCATCGGCTGGTTGTAGAGGTCGGCCACGCGGGTGTGGATGCGCAGCACGGTCTGGGCGATGCTCAGCTCGTACTCACGCGGCCGGGCCTCGTAGTCGACGAAGGTGTGCGGGATGTCGGGCTCGCCGCTGTGGCCGGCCGCGAGGGCGACCTCCTTCTCGCCGTACTTGTTGGTGCGCTGCTCGGGGATCGCCCGCAGCTGCTGCAGGTGCTCGCGCAGCGAGTCGGCGCGCTCGGCGACCTGCTCGAAGTCCTGCCGGGACAGGGTGAGCACGGTGCAGGCCGTGTCCGCGCGGGCGGTGTACTCCCAGATGGCGTCCGGGTCGATCAGGCCCTGCTCGCCGAAGTAGGCGCCGTCGGCGAGGACTCCGAGCACCGCGTCGTCGCCGTAGGGGCCGGTGCCGACCTTCTCGACGCGGCCGTGGGCCAGCAGATGGACCTCGTCCGTGCCGTTGCCGAACGAGGCGATGACCTCGCCCGGGGCGAAGTCGCGCTGCCGGCAGCGTTGGGCGAGCTCCGAGAGCACCTCCTCGTCCTCGTACGAGCGCAGGACGGGCAGCTCGCCCAGCTCCGCGGGGATGACCTCGACGCGGTCGCCGGTCTTCAGGAACGTGATACGGCCGTCGCCGACCGTGTAGGTGAGCCGTCGGTTCACCCGGTACGTGCCGCCCTGGACGTCGACCCAGGGCAGGGTCCGCAGCAGCCAGCGGGAGCTGATCTCCTGCATCTGGGGCGCGGACTTGGTCGTGGTGGCCAGGTTCCGCGCTGCCGCCGTGTCCAGGGACTGCTGCGGCTTGCCCTGATCCGTGCGGACCTCTTCGCCTACCGACATAAGGAAATGCCCTCCCATACCTGCGTGGGTGCCGAACTGCCCACGCATCGGTCTCACGGGCCACCCTGTCATCACGGAGCGTGCCGGGGCCATTACCCGAAAGAGCGGGAATGGATCACCGGAATCCTGGGCATGCCGACACTTCATCCACCTCGCCACCCCGCGATATGCCGACTTGTCCGGATCGAATCGCACAAGATCCGAACAAGTTCACACGAGGGTGGCCCGGAAAGCCTGACTTCGGTAGAAAGCCCAGAAGGTTCGGAAAATACGGATAGTTCAGGCGGCTCAGATGCGAAGGAGGCGGCATGGCCCCACCCATGTCCGCGGGTGCTTTCCTCGACGCGTTGCGGGACGAGGGCGTCACGGTCGTCGAGGTCGGCGACTGGCGAGAGCACAACCGGAACCACAAGGGTCCCTGGGGGCCCGTCCATGGCGTGATGATCCACCACACGGTGACCCGAGGCACCGAACCCACGGTCCGGATCTGCCGCGACGGCCATCCCGGCCTCCCCGGGCCGCTGTGCCACGGTGTCATCACCAAGGACGGCAGGGTCCACCTGGTCGGCTACGGCCGCGCCAACCACGCGGGGCTGGGCGACGACGACGTGCTGCGCGCGGTGATCGCCGAGAGGCGGCTGCCCCATGACAACGAGGCGAACACCGACGGCAACCGGCACTTCTACGGCTTCGAGTGCGAGAACCTGGGCGACGGCGAGGACCCCTGGCCCGAGGTCCAGCTGGAGGCCGTCGAGAAGGTGGCCGCGGCGGTGTGCCGGCGGCACGGCTGGTCGGAGCGGTCGGTGATCGGCCATCTGGAGTGGCAGCCGGGGAAGGTGGACCCGCGCGGCTTCCCGATGGCCTGGTTGCGCGAGCGCGTCAGGGACCGGCTGAAGTGAGCCCGCGCGCCCGCCCCGGGCGACAATGACGACGTGACCAGCGCCGACATACTCACCGCCCGGCTCCCCTCGCCGCTCCAGGAGGTGACCGACGACCGTTTCGCCCGCCACGGCGTCCGGCTCCTCCTCAAGCGGGACGACCTGATCCACCCGGAGCTGATCGGCAACAAGTGGCGCAAGCTGGTCCCGAACATCGAGGCGGCGGCCGGCCGGCCGCTCCTCACGTTCGGCGGGGCGTACTCCAACCACCTGCGTGCCACGGCCGCCGCGGGCCGGCTGCTCGGCTTCCCGACGGTGGGCGTGGTGCGGGGCGAGGAACTGGCCGGCCGGCCGCTGAATCCCTCCCTTGCGCGGTGTACGGCCGACGGGATGCGGCTGCACTTCGTCGACCGGCCGGCGTACCGGCGCAAGGCCGAGCCGGACGTGCTGGCGGGTCTGCTGCGGGCGGCGGGCGCCGAGGGCGCCTACGTGGTGCCGGAGGGCGGCAGCAACGCGGCCGCGGTACGCGGCTGCCGGGCCCTGGGCGCGGAGCTGCGGGGGCGGGCCGGTGTGGTGGCGATCGCGTGCGGGACCGGGGGCACGCTGGCCGGACTGGCGGCCGGACTGGGCGCGGGACAGCGGGCGTTGGGGGTGCCGGTGCTGCGGGGCGGGTTCCTGGAGGCGGAGATACGGCGGTTGCAGGAGGAGGCGTTCGGGGGACGGCGCGGGCAGTGGTCGCTCGACGAGCGGTTCCACTTCGGCGGGTACGGGCGTACGACACCGGAACTCGACGCCTTCGCGGCGGACTTCGAGGACCGGCACGGCGTGCGGGTGGAGCGGCTGTATGTCGCCAAGTTGCTGTACGGGCTCGTCGAACTGGCGCGGGAGGGCGCCCTGGAACGGGGCACGGACGTGGTCGCGGTACTGACGGCCTGATCGGCGTGCGGCCGGTCCTGCGTGCGGCTTGATCAGCGGGCCGGCCTGGGCCTGAGGAGTTTCTGGAGCTTCTGGGCCTGGCGTCGCCGGTTCATCGCCGAGTAGGTGTCGACCAGGGCGCGGATCGTGTTCTGGATGTCGGGCTGGTCGGCCCCGCGGTGCAGCCGCTGCCGGTTCAGGGTGGCTTCGAGCAACTGGGCCGCCGCGCGGTAGTCGCGCTGGGCGTGCAGGGTCATGGCGAGGCTGGTGGCCGCGGCGAGCGTGTCGGGGTGGTCCTCGCCCAGCGTGCGCCGGGAGCGGGCGAGCGTGTCCTCGTCGAGCCGCCGGGCCTCGGTGAGCTCGCCGCACTCGCGCAGGATGCCGACCAGCGTGACGGCCGTGGCGAGCGTGGCGGGATGGTCCTCGCCCAGCACCGCACGGCGTCTCTCGTAGGTGTCCGCGGCCACGCGGCGGGACGCGTCGCTCTCGCCCAGCCCGTAGAGGGCGAGCACGAGCGCGAGCGCGCTCTCCAGGGTGTCGGGGTGGTCGTCGCCGTGGTTCCGCCGGCAGCGGGCGTGCGCGTCGTCGAGCAGGTCCCGGGCCTCCCGGTACCTGCCCAGCTGGACCAGGGTGCTGGCGAGGCCGTGCATCGCTCTGAGCGTGTCCAGGTGGTCGTCGCCGAGGATCCGGCGGCTGTGCGCGAGCGTCTCCTCCAGCAGCCGCCGGGACTCGGCGTACTCACCGAGCATCCGCAGGTTGGTGGCGAGGGCTCCGACCACCTGGAGGGTGTGCGGATGGTCGACGCCGAGCACCCGGCGCAGGCGGGCCACGGTGTCCTCGTTGATGCGGCGGGACTCGGCGTACCGGCCGGAGAGGGTGAGCGCGGTCCCCCGGTGGCTGGCGGACTGGAGCGTGTCGGGGTGGTCCTCGCCGAGGACGCGGCGCCGCCGGTCGAAGGCGTCCTGGCTGATGCGCTCCGCGGCCGCGCGCTCGCCGAGGGCGAAGAGGATCGCCCCGAGGTCGTTGGCCGACTGGAGCGTGTCCGGGTCGTCGTCCCCGAGCAGCCGCCGGCGCCGGTCGTAGGTGTCCTCGATGAGGGGCCGCGCGCCCCGGAAGTCGCCGAGATCCGAGGTCGCGTGACCCAGGTACTGGGCGCAGAACAGGACCTGGGGGTCATCGGGCCCGAGCCGGGTCACCCAGGTCTCGCGCAGCCGTGCGGCGAGGCCGGCCGCGAGCCTGGGCTGGCCGCTGCGGATCAGGAAGTGGACGGCCTCGACGAGGGTGGGGCGCAGTTCGGGCCGGTCGGCGACGTCGAAGCGGGCCGTGGTGAGATGCGCGGTCAGACTCGCCCAGGCGCCCCAGTTGCCGGGGTCCAGCGCGTCGCCCGGCGCGGCGGCGGCGAGCACGGCCGCCGCGTCGCTCCGGACGGCCTCGCCGCGCGCCGGGTCGGCGTGGTCCCGCAGGACCGCCTGGGTCAGCCGGTGCACCTGGAAGGTGTGGGAGTCGGTGCGGGCCAGCCCGTAGTCGCTCAGGTACCCGAGGGTCTGCCCGGGTCCCATCAGGTCGTCCGGATCGCCGGGGATCGTGGTCATCCGGGGGCGCGCGTCCTCCAGCCACCTGGTGGGGATCGGCTCGGGCCCCAGGAAGGCCGCGACCCGCAGCAGTGCGGCCGCGTCGGGGTGGCGGTCGGCGAGGCGCCGCGCGGCGACCTCGACGGTGCCGGCGAGCGAGGCCGGGTAGTCCGGGGCCTCGCCCGCCTCCAGCACCCGTACCGTCTTCTCGTCCAGGAGCCGCTGGTACCGCTCGACCGTGGTGCCGTTGCCGATCACGCCCACCGCCTGGGCGAGGGCCAGCGGGAGGTCGCCCAGGTCCTTGGCGAGGGCCTCCGCCTGGTCGCGCGTGATGCCCTGGACCCGGGTCGTGAGGTAGGCGAGGGAGTCGTCCCGGGTGAACACGTCGAGGCCGGTCCGGCGGGCGATGTGGCGCCAGTTGGGGTTGCGCGAGGTGATCAGCACATGCCCCGGCCCCTCGGGCAGCCAGCGCCCGATCCGGTCCGGGTGCTCCACGTTGTCGAGGACGAGCAGCCACCGCGGTCTGCCGCGGAGGTCGTCCAGGAGGAGCCGGGCATTGCGCTCGGCGCCCGCCTCGGCCAGGGCGACGCCCAGCCGCTCGGCCAGCTCCGCGTAGTAGACCGGCAGCTGGCCGGACTGCTCGGCGTCGATCCACCACACCACGTCGTACTGGCTCGCGAACCGGTGCGCGTACTCCACCGCGATCTGCGTCTTGCCGATGCCGCCCATCCCGTGCAGCGCGTGCACCACGGACAGTCCGCCGTCGAGCAGTCCCTCCCGCAGGGCGACGATCGCCGCCTCGCGGCCGGAGAAGTCGGGATTGCGCCGCCGTACGTTCCACACCGGCGGGCGCCCGGCACGCCCCGGCAGCTGCGGCTTCTCCTGGTCCGGGGGCGCCGTCGCGGTGCCGTCCGGCGGGAAGCCCGGTGAGCTGCTCGGCCGTACCGCCCCGTGCACCGCCTCGCGCAGGGCGCTCAGGGCGGCCGGCTCCGTCCTGCCGTACAGGTCGGTGCGCACCTTCGCCGCGAGCAGTGGTCCGACGTCCGCGTCGGTCAGCGGCTCGACCGCGAGCGGGATCAGCCGGTCCCGCCGGGCCAGCGCGGCCGTCCGTTCCTCGTGCGACCGGTGTCCCTCCGCGAAGTAGGCCTGGGACAGCACCGCCACCACCGCGTCCGCCGAGGTCAGCGCCTCGTCCATGCACTGGACGAAGTCGTCGCCGGTGCGCCAGTCCCAGACGTCCAGGATCACCGTGTGGCCGGCCTGTTCCAGGTGCCACCCGACCCACTCGGCCCACGCGCGGTCCGGGCCCGCGTAACTGATGAAGAACCGCTGCGCGTGCGCGTTGGTGTCGGTCATCGATCCCCCCGGGCCACCTTGATCCGCCGTGCCGGCCGCGTCGCCCCCATGATTCCCCGTCGGACCGGCCTGAGGGGGTGAATACGCCGACTCACCCGGCCTCCCGGTACGCGGCCGCCTCCTCCAGGTCCAGCCGGCGCAGCAGGGTCCGCAGCATCTCGTCGTCGATGTAGCGATGATCGCGGAGCCGGACGAAGACCGAGCGTTCGGCGCTGATCATCTCGCGGGAGAGACGGCGGTAGGTGTCGTCGACCGACTCGCCGGTGACCGGGTTGGTCTGGCCGAGGCGTTCCCAGACGGCGTTGCGGCGGCGCTCCAGGACGGAGCGGAGGCGGTCGGCGAGCGGCGGGGGCAGGTCGTTGCGGTCGTCGGAGAGGAGTTCGTCGAGGCGGGCCTCGGCCGAACGAGAGGCCTGGGCCTGGGCGTTGGCCTCCGCGAGGGTCTCGGCCTGCGGGTCGCGGCCGGGGAAGTCCAGCCGGTGGATCAGCGGGGGCAGGGTCAGGCCCTGCACGACCAGCGTGCCGATCACGGTGGTGAAGGTCAGGAACAGGATCAGGTTGCGGTGCGGGAAGGCGCCGCCGCCGTGCACGGTGACCGGGATCGAGAAGGCGATGGCCAGGGAGACCACCCCGCGCATCCCCGCCCACGCCGTGACCATCGCGCCCTTCCAGGTGGGGTTCGCCTCCCGGTCGCGGATCCGCGAGGAGAGGATCCGGGGCAGGAACGCCGCCGGGTAGACCCAGGCGAAGCGGGCCGCGACCACCACCAGGAAGACGGCCACCGCGTACCAGGCGGCCTGCACGCCCTCGTACTGCCCGAGTCCCTTGAGGACGATCGGCAGCTGAAGGCCGATCAGGGCGAAGACCGCCGACTCCAGGATGAAGGCGACCATCTTCCACACCGCTTCCTCCTGGAGGCGGGTGGCGAAGTCGACCTCCCACGCGCGGTGGCCGAGGTAGAGGGCGACGACCACGACGGCCAGTACCCCGGAGGCGTGGAACTGCTCGGCGACGCCGTAGGCGACGAAGGGGATCAGCAGGGACAGGGTGTTCTGGAGAAGCGGTTCCTTCAGGTGGGTGCGCAGCCAGTGCAGCGGCGCCATCAGGATCAGGCCGACGCCCACCCCGCCCACCGCCGCGAGCAGGAACTCCTCGATGCCGCCGGCCCAGGTGGCGCCCTCGCCGACGGCCGCCGCGAGGGCGACCTTGTAGGCGGTGATCGCGGTGGCGTCGTTCAGCAGCGACTCGCCCTGGAGGATCGTGGTGATCCGGGACGGCAGGCCCACCCGGCGCGCCACCGCGGTCGCCGCCACCGCGTCCGGCGGGGCCACCACCGCGCCCAGCACCAGGGCGGCCGGCAACGGCATGCCCGGGACGATCAGGTAGACCGCCCAGCCGACCACGAAGGTCGCGAACAACACGTATCCGACCGAGAGCAGCGCGACCGGCCGCAGCTGGGCGCGCAGGTCGAGATAGGAGCTGTCGGACGCCGAGGTGTACAGGAGCGGCGGCAGCAGCAGCGGCAGGACGACCTCGGGATCGAGGGTGTAGTCCGGGATGCCGGGGATGTACGACACCACCAGCCCGACGGCCACCAGGAGCAGCGGCGCCGGCACCGGTGTGCGCCGGGCCGCCGCCGCGAACGCGGCGCTCCCCGCCACCAGCAACAGCAGTGGCATCACGTCCATGGTCCTCGCCCGCCCTCGTTTTTCGCGCGGCCACCCGCACACCCGTCGTAATCTGGCAATCATGAAACAGTGCACGCACCGCGACGCGCTGCCGCACCCGGAACCCGAGCCGCTGAACGAGACCTGTCCGGAGTGTCTCGCCAAGGGCTGGCACCCGGTACAACTGCGGCTCTGTCTGACCTGTGGCCACATCGCCTGCTGTGACTCGTCGCCGGGAAGACATGCGACAAGCCACCACGAATCGACCGGTCACCCGATAATGCGGACGTTCGAGCCCGGCGAGGACTGGCGCTGGTGCTTCGTCGACCACGTGCTCGTGTGACACTGCACTACGGCTGCTGAAGACCACAGCGCCGACGGTTCGACGGTTCGACGCCGGGGTACGTCAACCCGGCGCGCGCTCTTCCCAATTGGCCAAGACAGACCCCTAGACACGGAGCGTGTTCACAGGTTTACTGTGAGTGACGCCAGGGGGTTGGGGTCCCGGGGACAGAAAAGTTCGGAGCGCGGTAGCGTCACCGCTGAACCACGTAGTGCGTTACCCCGGGGGGCGACCCTCGGCCCCGAAATGCTTGTACCACCATGGAGGTGAGGGTGTCCCAGATCGCAGGCGAGCCCGCGACCCAGGACTTCGTGGAAGTCCGGCTGCCGGCTGCGGGTGCCTACCTGTCGGTGCTGCGCACGGCCACGGCCGGTCTCGCCGCCCGCTTGGACTTCACCCTGGACGAGATCGAGGATCTGCGCATCGCGGTCGACGAGGCCTGCGCGATCCTGCTCCAGCAGGCCGTCCCCGGCTCGGTGCTCAGCTGTGTCTTCCGCCTCGTCGACGACTCGCTGGAGGTCACGGTCTCCGCTCCGACCACGGACGGCCACGCCCCCTCGCGCGACACATTCGCCTGGACCGTGCTCTCGGCCCTGGCGGGCAAGGTCTCGTCGGCCGTCGACGAGGACAAGACCGTGTCGATCAGCCTCTACAAACAGCGCGGCGCGGGACCCGGGCCGGCGTGAGGAACGGGGACGGGCCGGTGCGGGACGAAGAACGCGGCACACGGGAGCTGCCGGCCGGGGGCGAAGGCCCCGAGGCCGGCTCCCGCCGCATGGCTGACGGCATCGACGGCATCCCGGAGCAGGCCAGGCCGCACCCGGAGGACGCCTCCGCGCAGGTCGGGCTGGAGGGTGCCGCGCAGAGCGCGCCCCCGGAAGGTCGGAACGGGGTCGCGGCCCCGCACCGAGCCGGGGCGAAGGCTCGCGGAAGGGCGACGGGCGGGACGATGAGCGAGCACGAGCGATACGCCGAGAACGAGGCGCTGGCCGCAGAGGTGGTGCAGGCGACCCAGCACGAACCTCAGGAGCGCAGCCAGCCTCAGGACCGCAGCGGCGCGCGCGCCCTGTTCGTCGAGCTGCGCGGGCTGAAGGAGGGCAGCGCCGAGTACGCGGAGCTGCGCAATCGGCTGGTCCGGATGCATCTGCCGCTCGTGGAGCACCTCGCGCGCCGGTTCCGCAATCGCGGCGAGCCGCTGGACGACCTCACCCAGGTCGCCACCATCGGCCTGATCAAGTCGGTCGACCGGTTCGACCCGGACCGGGGCGTGGAGTTCTCGACGTACGCCACCCCGACGGTGGTCGGCGAGATCAAGCGCCACTTCCGCGACAAGGGCTGGGCGGTCCGCGTCCCGCGCCGCCTCCAGGAGCTGCGCCTCGCGCTCACCACCGCCACGGCGGAGCTGTCCCAGCAGCACGGCCGCTCACCCACGGTCCACGAGCTGGCCGAGAAGCTCGCGATCTCGGAGGAGGAGGTCCTGGAGGGCCTGGAGTCGGCCAACGCCTACTCCACGCTGTCCCTGGACGTCCCCGACACCGACGACGAGTCGCCGGCGGTCGCCGACACCCTGGGCGCGGAGGACGAGGCCCTGGAGGGCGTCGAGTACCGCGAGTCCCTCAAGCCCCTGCTGGAGGACCTCCCGCCCCGAGAGAAGCGGATCCTTCTGCTCCGCTTCTTCGGCAACATGACCCAGTCCCAGATCGCCCAGGAGGTCGGCATCAGCCAGATGCACGTCTCCCGGCTGCTGGCGAGGACCCTGGCTCAGCTCCGGGAGAAGCTGCTGGTGGAGGAGTAGACCGTCAGGACGCCCCGCACCGGAGCGCCCCTTCAGGGACGCGAGGAACCGCGCGTCCAGCCCCCACCCACCCGCAGATCAGCCACTACGCCCAGGCCCCTTGATCCCAAGGGCCTGGGTGGTGGCGGAGTTCACCAGCAACACCAGCGAGGCAACCGCCACCACGGCCAGCACGATCCCCACCGGAATCGCCAGGCTGTCGGCCTGCAGCAGGTTGTAGGCCACCGGCAGCGCCATGATCTGCGTGATCACCGCCGGCCCCCGGCTCCAGCTCTTCCGCAGCAGCAGCCCCCGCGCGGCCAGCAGCGGCAGCAGCGCGAGCACCAGCACGGTGATACCCCCGGTGATCGCCTGCCCCCGGTCGTCCGGATCCCCGGTGATTCCGAGCACGGCCAGCCACACCCCGCCGACGACCAGCGCGAGCCCTTCCAGCCCGGCCAGCGCGGCGGCGTACGTCAGCCGTCGCGGACGCGGTCCGTCGATTCCGTCGGCCGTCCCGGCCGTAGGCACACCCTCACTGCTCACGCCGGAAAGGGTAGCCCGCGGCCCCGCCGCGGAACCCGCGGCCCTCGCCCCCGAGTGTCGAGGCTCACGCCCCTGTCTCTTACCCGATCCCTAACTCGGTCTGGGCCCGGTACTTTCCAGTAGGTACGCTGCAATCCATGCGTGCACTTCTCGTGGTCAATCCGGCGGCAACCACCACAAGCGCACGTAGGCGCGATGTCCTCATCCATGCGCTCGCCAGCGAAGTGAAGCTGGAGGCGGTCACCACCGAGTACCGCGGCCACGCCCGCGACCTCGCGCGGCTCGCGGCGGAGAGCGACGACATCGACCTCGTCGTGGCACTCGGCGGCGACGGCACGGTCAACGAGGTGGTCAACGGCCTGCTCCACAACGGCCCCGCCCCGGACCGGCTGCCCGGCCTCGCGGTGGTCCCCGGCGGCTCCACCAACGTCTTCGCCCGCGCCCTCGGCCTGCCCAACGATCCGGTCGAGGCCACCGGCGCCCTGCTGGACGCCCTGCGCGAGAAGCGCGAGCGCCTCGTCGGCCTGGGCCTGACCGCGGGCACGCCCGGCACCGAGGACGAGGCGGTCCCGGCCCGCTGGTTCACCTTCAACGCGGGGCTCGGCTTCGACGCCGGCGTGGTCGGCCGAGTCGAGCAGCAGCGCGAGCTCGGCAGGAAATCGACGCATGCCCTGTACGTCCGGCAGGTCGTCCGGCAGTTCCTCGGTGAACAGCACCGCCGGCACGGGCCGATCACCCTGGAGCGGGCCGGCGCCGACCCGATCACTGATCTCGTCGTGGCGATAGTCTGCAATACCTCACCCTGGACGTATCTCGGCAATCGCCCGATGTACACGTCGCCTAAGGCCTCGTTCGATAAAGGCATCGACGTACTCGGTCTCAGCCGCCTGTCAACCGCCGCGGCTGCCCGTTATGGCACACAGTTGCTCACTTCGTCCCCCGAGCGCGGACCCCATGGCAAGCATGCGGTGTCGCTGCATGACCTGGACCGGTTCACCTTGCATTCGAAGGTCCCCCTCCCCCTTCAGATGGACGGCGACCACCTAGGACTGCGTACGAGCGTGACGTTCACAGGCGTACGCAGTGCACTGCGTGTGATTGTGTGAGCGGAACGGGCTAAAGTCCTTTCACTCGAACGTTTAGGCCAGGATCCACCCCATGGAAGTACGGCTGTGACCCAGTCGACACCGAGGAATCAAAAAAAACTTTCCGGAAGGGGTTGTATCCGCCGCTGAGGTTTGCGAGGCTCTACGTGGCGGTCGGGACAGCCCGCAACACCGGCGTCCACTGATCACCGGAATCCCCCTTCAACTCACAGGACCCCTGCCAGGGAACCTGGCGGTCGGCCCTTCACTTGTTGAGGGATTCGTGAAAGCGTTCACATTCACAAGCAACGTGCATGTAATACCAAGGAGAGGTAGCAGCCATGGACTGGCGTCACAACGCCGTTTGCCGCGAGGAAGACCCCGAGCTCTTCTTCCCCATCGGCAACACCGGTCCTGCGCTGCTGCAGATCGAGGAAGCCAAGGCCGTCTGCCGGCGCTGCCCCGTCATGGATCAGTGTTTGCAGTGGGCGCTTGAGTCCGGCCAGGACTCCGGCGTCTGGGGTGGTCTCAGCGAGGACGAGCGTCGCGCGATGAAGCGCCGTGCCGCCCGCAACCGGGCCCGTCAGGCCACCGCCTGACAGTCCCACCCCTGGTGACAGCCTGAGCTTGGCGGCGCGTACAGCGAGTACGCATCTCCCGCCCCCGAGCCGCAGCGCGCAGTACCCCCGATGCGCTTAGAGAAGCAGCAACGAGCGAGCAGCCCCGGACCCACCAGGTCCGGGGCTCTTTGCTGTGCCCAACTCCCTTTTCGCTGTGCGCAACTCCCCTCAGGCGCTACTTCTGCGGTCGCACCGGCACGTCGAGGATCACCCGGGTCCCCCGCTCCGGCGCCGGCACCATGTCGAACGTGCCGCCCAACTCGCCCTCCACCAGCGTCCGTACGATCTGCAGGCCGAGGTTGCCGGAGCGGTGCGGGTCGAAGCCGTCGGGCAGGCCGACGCCGTCGTCCTGGACGGTGACGAGGAGCCGGGACTCCTTGGTGGTGCCGCCGCGGACCGCCGTGACCTCGACGGTGCCGGTGTCGCCCTCGCGGAAGCCGTGTTCGAGGGCGTTCTGGAGGATTTCGGTGAGAACCATCGACAGCGGGGTGGCGACCTCGGCATCGAGTATCCCGAAGCGTCCGGTGCGCCGGCCGGTGACCTTCCCGGGCGAGATCTCGGCGACCATGGCGAGCACCCGGTCGGCGATCTCGTCGAACTCCACCCGCTCGTCCAGGTTCTGGGACAGCGTCTCGTGCACGATGGCGATGGAGCCGACCCGCCGGACGGCCTCCTCCAGCGCCTCCCGGCCGCGTTCCGAGTCGATGCGCCGGGCCTGGAGGCGCAACAGGGCGGCGACCGTCTGGAGGTTGTTCTTCACCCGGTGGTGGATCTCCCGGATGGTCGCGTCCTTGGTGATCAACTCGCGCTCGCGGCGGCGCAGTTCGGTGACGTCCCGGAGCAGCACCAGGGAACCGATGCGGGTGCCCTTGGGCTTGAGCGGGATCGCCCGGAACTGGATGACACCGTCCTCGGACTCGATCTCGAACTCGCGCGGCGCCCAGCCGCTGGCGAGTTTGGCGAGCGCCTCGTCCACCGGCCCCTTGGTCGGGGCGAGTTCGGCGGTGGTCCGGCCGAGGTGGTGGCCGAGCAGGTCGGCGGCGAGGCCGAGGCGGTGGTAGGCGGAGAGCGCGTTCGGGGAGGCGTACTGGACGATGCCGTCGCCGTCCACCCGGATCAGGCCGTCGCCGACGCGCGGTGAGGCGTCCATGTCGACCTGCTGGTTCGGGAAGGGAAACGATCCGGCGGCGATCATCTGCGCCAGGTCGGAGGCGCTCTGGAGATAGGTGAGCTCCAGGCGGCTCGGGGTGCGCACGGTCAGCAGGTTGGTGTTGCGGGCGATGACCCCCAGGATCCGGCCCTCGCGCCGCACCGGGATGGACTCCACCCGTACGGGGACCTCTTCGCGCCACTCCGGGTCGCCCTCGCGGACGATCCGGCCCTCGTCCAGGGCGATGTCCAGCATGGGCCGGCGGCCGCGCGGGACCAGGTGGCCGACCATGTCGTCCTGGTAGGAGGTGGGGCCGGTGTTGGGGCGCATCTGCGCCACCGAGACGTACCGGGTGCCGTCCCGGGTGGGGACCCACAGGACCAGGTCGGCGAAGGAGAGGTCGGAGAGCAGCTGCCACTCCGAGACCAGCAGATGGAGCCACTCGAGGTCGGAGTCGTCGAGGGCGGTGTGCTGGCGGACCAGTTCGTTCATGGAGGGCACGTCTGTGAGCGTACCTGGCGGTATGTGGATGGCCGAAAAACAGCGGGTCCGGAAAGGACGGAGGGCCCGGAGACACCCGCGGGCCGCGGCGCCTGGGAGGGACCCTCAACCCTCCCGGCACCGCAGCCCGGAGCAGCAACGGCCGCGGGGTGTGCGGTCCCGGTCGGCCGAAGGTGAGGAGCCGGGGCAGTCAGGGCAGAGAGCTCCGGTTCCTCGGTCCGTCTTCCTGTGCGGGGAAGACGGAGGAGTGTGACTGTGTGGTACGGCCGATGCCGTACTCGTTCAGCCCTCGTACGCAATTGTGGACTAGACCACGGTGTGTGTCCATGCGTTGGAGACTGTTCACAGTTGATGCGATCGCAGCCTAGCCCGCCGGGGTGGGCCGTGGGGGCGGATGACCGGGGCAATTTTCCGGGGCCCGACGAGGGCGCCGCGGCGGGTCGTGGAAGTTTTCCTCGTTTCACCCCGTCTGATGCTTTCACGTAACCTCGCGACGGTCCCCTTTCCCTGCGCCCGGCCTGTGGTGACAGGGGTCGGTTCTGTTAGATTGATCCCCATCAGATTGGTCTAAACCACATAGACCTTCCGGACCCTTCAGCTCTCTTCAGCTCTCTTCAGAACGGCAGGCCCAGCGTGGAAGTTGTCATCGTTCCGGATGCCGCCGCGGGTGGCGAGCTGATCGCCGAGGCCATGGCTCAGCTGCTCCGGCGCAAACCGGACGCGCTGCTCGGGGTGGCCACCGGCTCGACCCCGCTGCCCATCTACCAGGCGCTCACCGCCAAGGTCCGGGCCGGTGCGGTGGACACCTCGCGGGCCCGGATAGCCCAGCTCGACGAATACGTGGGGCTGCCGGCCGAGCATCCGGAGTCGTACCGGTCGGTGCTGCGGCGCGAGGTGCTGGAGCCGCTCGGGATCGGGATCGACGCGTTCCTCGGCCCGGACGGCGCGGCCGAGGACGTGCGGGCCGCCTGCCAGGCCTACGACGCGGAGCTGGCGCGGGCCGGCGGCGTGGACCTCCAGTTGCTCGGGATCGGGACCGACGGGCACATCGGGTTCAACGAGCCGTGTTCCTCGCTGGCCTCACGGACCCGGATCAAGACGCTGACCGAGCAGACCCGGGTCGACAACGCGCGGTTCTTCGACGGGGACATCGCGCAGGTGCCGCACCACGTCATCACCCAGGGGATCGGGACGATCCTGGAGGCCCGGCACCTGGTGCTGCTGGCCACGGGCGAGGGGAAGGCCGACGCGGTCGCGGCGACGGTGGAGGGGCCGGTCGCCGCGGTGTGCCCGGCGTCTGCGCTGCAGCTGCATCCGCATGCCACGGTGGTCGTCGACGAGGCCGCGGCGTCCAAGCTGAAGCATGCGGACTATTTCCGGTACACGTTCGTCAACAAGCCGGAGTGGCAGGGCATTTGAGACGCGGTCCCGTCTGCCTGGTCCGGTTCGATGCGGACTGACCGTCGTGGTGGGTTGCTCGCGCAGTTCCCCGCGCCCCTTTGGGGCGCGGGGCGTCAGGGCGTGGGGTGTCGGATAGGTTGCCCGGCATGACTGTGTTGGGAAC
>NZ_BMML01000035.1 GCF_014645815.1 Streptomyces fuscichromogenes
CTGGACAGCTCGTGCAGGATGTCCGAGGCCGGCGTGATCGGATACGAACCCAGGAACAACGGCAGCCCCGCCTGCCGCGACGCCGCCACCAGACCATAGGCCAACGCCAGGTTGCCGGAGATGTTGCGGTAGGTACCCACCGGGAACGCCGTCGCCGCCGGAGCGATCTCGTAGGAGACCGCGAAGTCCTCCGTCGTCTCCCCGAAGTTCCAGCCCGCCCGGAACGCCACCAGATTCGCCTTCATCACCTCCGGCTTCCGGGCGAACTTCTCCCGCAGGAACCGCTCCGTACCCTCCGTCGGCCGGTGATACATCCACGACAGCAGACCGAGCGCGAACATGTTCTTGCTCCGCTCCGCCTCCTTGCGGGTGAGGTCGAACTCCTTCAGCGCCTCCACGGTGAGCGTGGTCAGCGGCACCGGGTGGAGGCTGTACCCGTCGAGTGACCCGTCCTCCAGGGGCGAGGTGTCGTAGCCGACCTTCTGCATCGCCCGTTTGGTGAATTCGTCCGTGTTGACGATGATCTCCGCACCGCGCGGCACATCGGCGATGTTGGCCTTGAGCGCGGCCGGGTTCATCGCGACCAGGACGTTCGGCGCGTCCCCGGGGGTGAGGATGTCGTGGTCCGCGAAGTGCAGCTGAAACGAGGAAACCCCCGGCAGTGTGCCTGCGGGGGCCCGGATCTCGGCCGGGAAATTCGGCAGCGTCGACAGATCATTACCGAAGGACGCCGTCTCCGACGTGAACCGGTCGCCCGTCAGCTGCATACCGTCACCCGAGTCCCCCGCGAACCGGATGATCACCCGATCCAGGCGCCGGACGGCCTTCACACCGCCCGGCTTGCGCTGTTCTCCCACGACGGTTCCGTCGGCCTGTTCCGTTGTCCTGCTGACCTGGCTGGTCACTGAACTGGACCTCCTTCGAGGCGGCTGTCCGGGAGCGGTCGTCCCACGGACCATCCCGTAATCAACCCTACGTCGGTTAGGGTCGCCTTCCCGTGCCCACTCACATGCTGGACGGGTTTCTGAGACGACCTGTCGCCCTGACTTGTCACGATTTTCCCTCCCCCTGGCCGCCTTCCGGCGCCGACACGGTGCCGTCGGCCCGTCAGGAGTTCAGATACGTCAGAACGGCCAGAACGCGCCGGTGGTCACCGTCGCTCTGGGCGAGCCCGAGTTTGAGGAAGATGTTGCTGACGTGCTTCTCGACGGCTCCGTCGCTCACCACCAGCTGGCGCGCGATCGCCGAGTTCGTCCGCCCCTCGGCCATCAGCCCCAGCACCTCCCGCTCCCGCGGGGTGAGGCCCGCAAGGACGTCCTGCTTCCGGCTCCGGCCCAGCAACTGCGCGACGACCTCCGGGTCCAGCGCCGTACCGCCCGCGGCGACCCGCACCACGGCGTCCACGAACTCCCGCACCTCGGCGACCCGGTCCTTCAGCAGATAGCCCACGCCCCGGCTGGAACCGGCCAGCAGTTCGGTGGCGTAGCGCTCCTCCACGTACTGCGACAGCACCAGCACCCCGAGCCCCGGATGAGTCTTCCGCAGCCGTACGGCCGCCCGCACGCCCTCGTCGGTGTGCGTCGGCGGCATCCGCACATCCGCGACGACGACGTCCGGCAGCGCGTCCTGGGCGTCCAGGTCGGCGATGGTCTTGACCAGCGCCTCTGCGTCTCCGACACCCGCGACGACGTCATGCCCCCGATCGGTCAGCAGCCGGGTCAGCCCCTCCCTGAGCAGCACGGAATCCTCGGCGATGACCACCCGCACCCTGTCCTCCACGATCTCCCGGCCCCCCACACCCCGTCCGGCATACATGCCTGCCCTGTCCAAAAGACCAGCATTCCAGCATTCGAACCGGAGCGCGTGCGGGTAACGAGAGGAGCCGAACCAAATCAGGCCGCCCACTGGCCCGCGTCCCCACCCCCCAGCCTGTCCGCCGCCTGAGGACGGAAGTCCCCCCAGCCCGTCCGGCGTCTGAGGACGAGATCCGGTCCGCGCCCCTTCCAGCCTGTCCGGCGTCTGAGGGCGAGATCGGGTCCGCACTCCTTCCAGCCTGTCCGGTGCTTGAGGGCGAGATCGGGTCCGCCCCCCTCCAGCCCGTCCGGCGTTTGAGGACGAGGCCGTTCAGGCCGAAGCGGGGGTCCGGGGGCGGCAGCCCCCGAATCGGGCGGTCGAAGGGGGCCCACCCCCTGGAGGATGGGACGGGTAGGGGCGGCGGGGGCGAGAACCCGCCCTCAGCCACGCCAGGGCAGCTCCGCCGTCACCCGCGTAGGCCCACCCACCGGCGAGTCCACCACCAGAATCCCGTCCACGGCGTCCAGCCGCTCGGCCAGCCCCGCCAGCCCCGACCCCGCCGCGGTGTCCGCACCCCCCAACCCGTCATCCACGACCTGCAGCATCAACCGGTCCTCACTCCGCCACACATCCACCTCCGCCCCCCTCGCCCGCGCATGCTTGCTGACGTTCTGAAGCAGCTCGGACACCGTGAAGTACGCGATCCCCTCGATCGCCGCCGCCGGCCGCTCCGCCAGGTCGACCTCCACCCGCACCGGCACCGTGCACCGCGAGGCCACCGCGGACAGCGCCGCGTCCAGCCCCCGGTCGGTCAGCACCGCCGGATGGATCCCGCGGGCCAGATCCCGCAGCTCCTGCAACGCGGTCTTCACCTCACCATGCGCCTCGTCCACCATCCGCGCCGCGACCTGCGGATCCTCCCGCAGCTTCTCCTTCGCCAGCCCCAGATCCATGGCCAGCGCCACCAGCCGCGCCTGCGCCCCGTCATGCAGATCCCGCTCGATGCGCCGCAGGTCGGCGGCGGCGGTGTCCACGACGACCCCCCGGTCGGACTCCAGCTCCACCACCCGCGACGCCAGCCTCGACGGCCCCAGCAGCCCGTGCACCATCACCCGGTCCACCAGCGTCAACGCTCGTACGATCCACGGCGTGGCCAGCGTGAACAGCAGTCCCACCAGCGCGGTCACCGTGATCTCGAACGGGTTGTCGAGGTAGACGCTGTGGTGCGCGTCGCCGTACAGCTGGAGCCCGCCCTGCCCGGCCCACACCGGGAACACCCAGAACCACAGCGGATACGTCAACAGGGCCCAGCCGTACGCCCAGAAGTTGACGGCGACGACGAAGGAGAACATCGACCACGGGAACTGGATGACCGCGTACAGCAGATGACGCCAGGACGTACCGCTCTTCAGCACCGCGCCGACCCAGGGGAAGAATCCCGGCTTGCGCATCCGCAGCGGCTCCGGGTCGGCCACCTCCAGCTTCAGCAGCCCACGCGCGCGTGCCCGTTCCAGAGCCCCGAAGCCACGGCATCCGGCGAGGGCCACCGCCAGCAGCGGGATCCCGATGAAGGTCACCAGCAGACCGACGCCCAGGGCCAGCATCGTCACGGTCCACACGAACAGCGTGACGCCGACCGGAAGGCCCAGCAGGACATAGCCGAACTCACGCCAGCTGCGAGCCTCGAACGGTGCCCGCAGCACGGCCGGTACCCGATGCCGACGCCCGCCGTACGGCTCGTATCCGTACCCGTCGTCCTGCCCGTACCCGTACCCGTACCCGTAGCCGTGCTCGTACCCGTGTCCGTATTCCGTGGCCATCGGCGCCGTCCCGTCCTGTCCAGCCCTGCCTCATCGGCCTGTCCTGCCGTACCTCCACCCTGCTGTGCCGCAGGTCCACGGACCATGGAGTCCGTCGGCCTCTTGAACGGGGGGTTTTCCCCACCCCTCCCACGCGCTTCGCTACGCCCGGTCGCGCCAGGGCAGCTCCGCGGTCACCGTCGTGGGACCGCCGGCCGGTGAGTCCACGACGAACAGGCCGTCGACCGCACCCAGCCGCTCCGCGAGCCCCCGCATCCCGGAGCCGCCGTCCAGGCTCGCCCCGCCGTGCCCGTCGTCCCGCACCTGGATCAGCAGCCGGTCGTCGGCCCGCCACACGTCCACCGACGCGGTCCGCGCCCCGCTGTGCTTGCTGATGTTCTGGAGCAACTCGGAGACGGTGAAATAGGCGATGCCCTCGATCGCGGGCGCCGGTCTCGACGGCAGGTCGGCGGTCACCTGGACCGGCACCGTGCAGCGCGTCGCAACCGACGACAGCGCCGCGTCCAGCCCCCGGTCGGTCAGCACCGCCGGATGGATGCCCCGGGCGAGATCTCTGAGCTCCTGGAGCGCCAGCTTCACCTCGCCGTGGGCCTCCTCGACCATCGCGGCGGCCCCGTCGGGATCCTCCAGCAGCTTCTCCTTCGCCAGGCCGAGCCCCATCGCCAGATTGACGAGCCGGGCCTGCGCGCCGTCGTGCAGATCCCGCTCGATGCGCCGCAGGTCGGCGGCGGCCGTGTCGACGACCACCCCCCGGTCCGACTCCAGCTCGGCGATACGGCGCTCCAGCTCGTCCGAGGGCGACAGCAGCCCGCGCACCATCGCCCGGTCCACGTTCGCCAGCCCGCGTGCGACGAACGGCAGCACCGGCCACAGCACGAACAGCGAGACCAGCGTCGTGCAGAAGGTGAGCACGCCCCACGGCAGCCGGATGAAGTCGTACAACAGCGTCCGCCAGGCCACCGGATCCTTCAACGTCATCCACAGCCGCTGAGTGCCCGCACCGCGCCCGGCCCACGGCAGCGGGGTCGGCTCCTCCACCCGCACCCCGAGCAGCGCACGCGCGCGTGCCCGCTCCAGCTTCCCCAGCTGCCGGGCGCCCAGCAGGGTCGCGGCGAGCAGAGGGATACCGATCACCGTCAGCGTCAGTACACCGCTCACCCACACCGTCGTGACGACATAGACGAAGCCGAGCAGCGACATCGGCAGGTTCAGCAGGAGGTGCGCGATCTCCTTCCAGGTGTGACCGTCGAAGGCGAAGCGCACGGGCGGCAGCCGCTCGTGGTCCTCCGCGCCGTCGGCGAAGCTGCGGGATCTGGGTGCGGGTGCGGTCATGTGCGCCAGCGTGCCGTGTGCCGTGGCGCGACGCCATGGAGTTCGCCGCCCGGGACGTCCTGGGGAAAACCCCACCAGTCGCCCCCGGTCCCGCTTTCCCCTGTCCCACCGTGTGACGGCCTGCTTACCGTGTCTTTATCAGGGCCTAGACTCCCGTGCGTACAGATCGTCGAATCAAGAGTTGACTGAGGTCACGGCACCGGGCCGGTCGGGCCCGTGGTCTGTCGAGGGAGCGAGGACGGGCTATGCGGGAGACGGTGGGCGGTGAACCGACCGCGGTCCTCGCCGCGGACTACTTCGCGTCCTACTCGGTCGTGGGACTGCTGGCGCTGGTCGGCGTGGTCTTCGTCGCCGTCGCCTTCGGCGCCGGCCGGCTGCTGCGCCCGGTGGTCCCCACCCCCGAGAAACTCCTCACCTACGAGTGCGGCGTCGATCCCGTCGGCGAGGGCTGGGCCCATACCCAGGTCCGCTACTACGTCTACGCCTTCCTCTACGTCATCTTCGCCGTCGACTCGATCTTCCTGTTCCCCTGGGCGACGGTCTTCGCCGCCCCCGGCTACGGCGCGACCACGCTCGTGGAGATGTTCGTCTTCCTCGGCTTCCTCACCGTCGGCCTGCTGTACGCATACAAGAAGGGCGTCCTGACATGGACGTGACGCCGGAGCCCGTGCCGCTGCCGGAGCCGCAAAGGCTGGGCGCGCTCGCCCGCCTCGCCCCCGAACCGATGAAGGTCGTCCTCAACTGGGGCCGCCGCTACTCGCTCTGGGTCTTCAACTTCGGTCTCGCCTGCTGCGCGATCGAGTTCATCGCCGCGTCGATGGCCCGCCACGACTTCATCCGCCTCGGGGTGATCCCCTTCGCACCGGGCCCCCGCCAGGCCGACCTGATGGTGGTCTCGGGCACGGTCACCGACAAGATGGCCCCGGCGGTCAAGCGTCTGTACGAGCAGATGCCCGAACCGAAGTACGTCATCTCCTTCGGCGCCTGCTCGAACTGCGGCGGCCCCTACTGGGACTCCTACTCCGTCACCAAGGGCGTCGACCAGATCATCCCCGTCGACGTCTACGTCCCCGGCTGCCCGCCGCGCCCCGAGGCGCTCCTCCAGGGCATCCTCAAACTCCAGGAGAAGATCGCCGCGGAGTCCCTGGGCGAGCGCTACAGCACCACCCCCCGCCCGTCCGCCGCGGCCCTCCAGAGCGGCCTGGTCCGGCCGCCGGCCCCCACGGCTTCCGCGGCCCCCGCGGCCGACGAGGGCGAGGGGGACGCGCGATGACGACCCCGCCCGGCTGGCTGCCGGCCCCCGTCGAGGAACTCTTCGGCACGGACGCCACAGCCGACGAGTCCTACGACGTGCTGACCGTCGACGTGCCTCCCGCCGCCTGGCTCGCCGCCCTGGAGACCGCCCGTACTACCCTCTCCTGCACCTACTTCGACTGGCTGAGCGCGGTCGACGAACCCGGCACCGGCTTCCGCGTCTCCGCCCATGTCGTCGCCCTCGCCCCGGTCCGCCGTCTGCTCCTGCGTACGACCGTCCCGCACACCGCCCCCGAACTCCCGTCCGCCGTGGGCGTCTACGCGGGCGCCCGCTGGCACGAACGCGAGACCCACGAGATGTTCGGCGTCCGCTTCACCGGCCACCCCGGCCTGGACCACCTCCTCCTTCCGGAAACCTTCGAGGGCCACCCCCTCCGCAAGGACTTCGTCCTCGCCGCCCGCGTCGCCAAGGCCTGGCCCGGCGCCAAGGAACCGGGCGAGTCCGACCACGGCGGCCCCAAGCGCCGCCAGATGCTCCCCCCGGGCGTCCCCGACCCCAACGAGTGGGGCCCCCTCAAGGGCCAACTCCCGCCCGCCCCCACCCGCCCGACACGAGCCGCAGCAGGCCGCACCACCGGCGAACGCCCGGCCCGCGCTGTCGCCGAACGCCCGGCCCGCGCTGCCGTGGACCGCCCGGTACGCCGCTCACGAACGGCCGCGGAAGGCTCGGCGAGCCAGCCGACAGGAATGGCCGAGCCGACAGGAACGGCCGAGCCGACCGAGTCGGTCGAGCCGAGCGGGCCGAGCGGGCCGACTGCGGTGGGTGCGGCAGATGCGACCCGGCCGACGGTCGCTCCGCGCCGGGCACGGACTGCGAGCGAGGGTTCCGCCACGCAGCGGACGGTCTCCGGTGCGGAGGAGGCGCCGACAGAGGAGAGCGCCGTGGAAGGCACCGGTGTGGCGGCGACCGCACCTGCCACCGAGCCGCCGGCTGCTCCCCGAGGGCCGCGCCGGGCACGCACCGCCTCGGGCGGCTCCGCTTCACAGCGCGCGCAGGAGACGGAAGCGCCTGCGGCACCGGCCGAGCCGCCCCGCCCCGCAGCCCCCCGCAGCTCGGACGCGCCGTGGCACCACGCCCGTCCGGCCTTCGACGAACCGGAGGCCGGAACGGCAACCGGGACGCCGACCGCCCTGACGGAGACAGTAGGAACCGAGGCCGGAACCGGGTCCGGGACCGGGTCCGGGTCTGAGACCGAGACCAAGGCTGACGCGCCGGAGGCGGGGGAGCCGACGGCATCCGCGACGCCAGCTTCGGAGCCGACGGCGCTGAAGCCGACTGGACCGCAGCCGACGGCACCGGAGCCGACCGAACCGAGGGCGGCCGAACCGAGGGCGGCCGAGTCGGACCCCGCCGCGTCCACGGAGCCCGAGCCGGAGCCTGCCGAGCCCGACGCATCCGAGGACTCCGGCCCTGAACCGTCAACATCACAGGCTCCGGTCTCCGATACCCCGGCCCCCGAAGCCGCCGTGTCCGACGCCCCGCACGGCCCCGAAGTCCAGCCCACGGACGCCGCCACCCCCGAACGCCCCACTCCCCACGACGACCCCGCAGGAGGCCCGCAGTGAACGACGCTCTGGACGTCGGCCTGCGACTGCTCGCCGTGTTCGTCGTCTTCCTCACCTTCCCCCTGATCGTTGGTCAGACCGAGCACAAGGTGATGGCCCATATGCAGGGCCGCCTCGGCCCGATGTACGCCGGTGGTTTCCACGGCTGGGCCCAGCTGATCGCCGACGGCGTGAAGTTCGCGCAGAAGGAGGACGTGGTCCCGGCGGGCGCGGACCGCCGCGTCTTCCAGCTGGCCCCCGCGGTGGCCCTCCTCCCGTATCTGCTCGTGCTGCTCGCCATCCCGATCGGCCCCGGCGAGGGCGCGGTCGGCCAGGTCCTGGACGCGGGTGTGTTCTTCGTACTGGCCGTGATGGGCGTCGGTGTCCTCGGCTCGCTCATGGCCGGCTGGGCCAGCGCCAACAAGTTCTCCCTCCTCGGCGGCCTGCGCACCGCCGCCCAGCTCCTCGCCTACGAACTCCCGATGCTGCTCGCCGCCGCCTCCGTGGCGATGGCGGCCGGCACCGTCTCCCTGCCGGGCATCGTCAGCTCCTTCCACTGGTGGTGGCTGCCCTGGCAGATCACCGGCGGCCTGGTCTTCTTCGTCGCCGGTCTCGCGGAGCTCCAACGGCCTCCGTTCGACATGCCCGTCGCCGACTCGGAGATCATCTTCGGCGCGTACACCGAGTACACCGGCCTGCGTTTCGCGCTGTTCCTGCTCGCCGAGTACGCAGGGATCGTCGTCCTGTGCGGCCTGACCACCGTCCTCTTCCTGGGCGGCTGGCACGGTCCGTGGGGTGCGGACGGCCTCGGCTGGCTGTGGACCCTCCTGAAGACGGCGCTCCTCGCCTTCGTCGTGATCTGGCTTCGCGTCACCTACCCCCGCCTGCGTGAGGACCAGCTGCAGAAGTTCTCCTGGACCCTCCTCGTCCCCCTCTCTCTCGCCCAGATCGCCCTCACCGGCATCGTCAAGGTGGTGATCTCCTAACCGTGGCTCCCATTCCCGGCAGTGGCCTCGCCAAGGGCCTGGCCGTCACCCTGCGCACGATGACCCGGAAGTCGGTCACCGAGCAGTACCCGGACGCCCTGCCCGACCTCCCGCCCCGCACCCGGGGTGTGATCGGGCTGTTCGAGGAGAACTGCACGGTCTGCATGCTCTGCGCCCGTGAGTGCCCCGACTGGTGCATCTACATCGACTCCCACAAGGAGACCGTCCCGGCGGCGGCCCCGGGCGGCCGCGAGCGCAGCCGCAACGTCCTGGACCGCTTCGCCATCGACTTCTCCCTGTGCATGTACTGCGGTATCTGCATCGAGGTCTGTCCTTTCGACGCCCTGTTCTGGTCCCCGGAGTTCGAGTACGCCGAGACCGACATCCACGAACTCACCCACGAACGCGACAAGCTCCGCGAGTGGATGTGGACGGTCCCGGCCCCGCCCGCCCTCGACCCCGGCGCGGAGGAACCGAAGGAGATCGCCGCCGCACGCAAGACCGCCGAGAAGCTCGCGGCCGCCCAGGCCGAACCGGTCGCCGACCGGGCCGAGCCGGGAGAGGGGGAGTCGTGAGCCCGCTCGCCCAGGCGCCGCACGGCTTCCTGTCCCCGACCGGCGTGGAGATCGCCTTCCTCCTCGTCGGCCTGGTCACCTTCGGCGCCGCCCTCGTCACGGTCACCACCCGCCAGCTGGTGCACGCCGCCCTGTGGCTGGTGGTCGCCCTCGGCGGGATCGCCGTCGAGTACCTGCTGCTCACCGCCGAGTTCATCGCCTGGGTACAGGTCCTCATCTATGTGGGTTCCGTAGTCGTCCTCCTCCTTTTCGGTCTGATGCTCACCAAGGCTCCGATCGGCCGCTCCCCGGACGCCGACTCCGGAAACCGCTGGGTCGCGCTGGCCGTCGCCGCGGCCGCCGCGGCCTCCCTGGTCTGGGTGGTCGTGGACGCCTTCCGTGCCACCTGGATCGACCTGGACGGCGCCGCCGCCGGCTCGACGAAGGTCACCGGTGCGAGCCTCTTCCAGAACTGGGTCCTGCCCTTCGAAGCCCTCTCCGTCCTCCTTCTCGCGGCCCTGGTCGGCGCGATCGTCCTGTCCCGGAAGGCGAAGGCGGAGTCGGCCCCGCCCCCTGTGAACGGCCGAGCCGTCACACAGAGTTCCCCTCCCGTCACGGATTCCGGGATTCACCCGATCGGGGACAGGACAGAGCAGGATCCCCAGCAGCAACCCCAGCAGCAACCCGAGTCGGGGTCTGAGCCGAAGTCCGAGCCGAAGCCCGAGCAGGAAGGCGCCCGCTGATGCACCTCGCCTATCCCGCCGTTCTCTCCGCTCTCCTCTTCTGCACCGGCCTGTACGGAGTCCTGGCCCGCCGCAACGCGATCCTCGTCCTGATGTCGGTGGAGCTGATGCTCAACGCCGTCAACCTCAACCTCGTCGCCTTCGACGTCTGGCTCAGCAAGGCCGCCCGGGACACCCTGCACTCCGGCCAGGCCCTGACCCTGTTCACCATCGCCATCGCGGCCGCCGAGATCGGCATCGGCCTGGCGATCGTCCTCGCCGTCCACCGCAACCGCGGCACCTCCGACATCGACCGGCTCCGCGACACCGCCGAGGGCCACGACGACGGCACGCCCACCGGAGAGACCGACGAGGCCGGAGAGGCCGACGAGAAGGCTGAGGCCACCGCGTGACCACGACCACCCTCGCCGTCCTCGTCCCCCTCCTGCCGTTCCTCGGCGCCGCCGCCGGTCTGCTCCTCGGGCGCACCGCCCCCGGATTCGTCCGCCCGCTCGCCGTCCTGCCGACGCTCGCCGCGCTGGCCCTCGCCTGCACGGTCGCCGCCGACCAGGGCGGCGGCCAGGCCGTGGACGCCCACACCGAGCTCACCCCGACCGGCTCGGTCCCCATCGAACTCGCCCTGCACATCGACGGCTTCGCCGCCCTCGTCGCCGTCCTGGTCGCCTTCGTCGCCACCTGCGTGCAGATCTACTCCACCGGCTACCTGCGCGACGACCCGCGCTACCCCTCCTACGCCGCCCTCGTCTCCCTGTTCACCTCCGCGATGCTGCTGGTCGTCTACTCCGGCGACCTGATCGTGCTGCTGGTCGGCTGGGAAGTCATGGGCATCTGCTCCTACTTCCTGGTCGGCCACTACTGGGAGACCCCCGAGGCACGCGCCGCCTCCGTCAAGGCCTTCCTGGTCACCAAGCTCGGCGACGTGCCGTTCCTGATCGGCCTGTTCGCGCTGGCCACCGACGCCGGGTCGTTCCGCATCAGCACGGTCCTCGGCGCCGTCGCGAACGGCGGGCTGCACCATCCCACCCTGGTCGGCCTGCTGCTCCTGTGCGGTGTGGCCGGCAAGTCCGCGCAGTTCCCGCTGCACACCTGGCTCCCCGACGCGATGGCCGGCCCGACCCCCGTCTCCGCGCTGATCCATGCCGCGACGATGGTCGCCGCCGGTGTCTACTTCGTCGCCCGTCTCCTTCCGGTCTTCGAAGCCAGCGCGGCCGTGATGGTCGTCCTCGCCGTGATGGCCGCGGTCACGATGGTCGGCTCGGCCCTCGCCGCACTCGCCCAGGACGACATCAAGCGCGTCCTCGCCTACTCGACGATCGGCCAGCTCGGCTACATGACCGGCGCCCTCGCCGTCGGCGACCGCGGTGCCGCCGTCTTCCACCTCCTGTCCCACGGCGCCTTCAAGGCGCTGCTGTTCCTCGCGGCCGGCGTGGTCATCCACGCCTCCGGCACCAACTCGCTGGCCGTCATGTCCCGCACCTCCGGCCTGCGCGACCGCGTCCCGGACGCCTACTGGACGATGACCGTGGCCCTGCTCGCGCTCGCCGCGATCCCTCCCTTCAGCGGCTTCTTCTCCAAGGAGTCCGTCCTGGGTGCCGCCGAGCACGTCGCCACCGGCCACACCGAGCACGCCCCCGGCAGCGCCGGCTGGATCGTCCTGGCCGCGGGCCTGGCCACCGCCCTGCTCACCGCCGCCTACGCGACCCGGCTGTGGCTGCTGACCTTCCGGGGCCAGGGGACCGAGGCCGTGGACCACGGACGGCAGCCGCTGTCCATGACCGTGGTGCTGTGGGTCCTGGCCGTCCCGTCCCTCGCCTTCGGCGGGTTCGCCTACCGCTCGCTGCCCGGCTGGTTCGACGGCCGCGCCCTCACCCCGACCCTCACCACGTCGGTCCTCGGCACCGGCCTCGCGCTCGTCGGCGGACTGCTCACCTACGGCGCCTGGCAGCGCACCAGGGCGCTGGCCGCCCGCACCCCGCTGGGTGCCGTCGCCGCCCACCCGGAGGGCGACGCGGGGCTGGTCGAGGCCGAGGTCATCGCCGCCCACAAGCCCGCCTTCGGCGACGTGGCCTACGCACCCGACCCGGCCGACCCCGGCCGGCTGCTGCTCGGTCCGCTGCAGCGTCACGCGGCCGATGGTTTCCACCTGGACGCCGCCTACGACGCGCTGTTCGTCCGTCCGGTGCTGGCCGCCGCGAGCCTCGTCCAGTTCCTCGACCGAGAGGTCGTCGACACCTACGTCCGCGGGGCAGGTGCTCTGCCCCGAGTGCTCGGCGCGGCCGTACGGCGGGCCCAGACCGGCAACGTCCAGACCTATGTGAGCGCGCTGCTCGCCGGCACCGTCGTCCTGGCGGTCGCCGTACTCCTCGTCGCCACGGGAGCGTGAGCAGGCGTGATCGATATCAGCGAATCCGTGATGCAGTTCCTTCTGGCATTGATCGTCGCCGGCCCGCTCCTCGGCGCCGTCGCCGCCCTGCTGCCCGCCCCGCCCGGGCTGAGAGGGAAGTCGCCCGAGCAGGCCGTGCTCCGCCACGGCGTGACCGTGACCGGCGCGGTCCTCGTCGCCGCGATCGTCCTCGCGCTCGGCTTCGACCAGGACCATCCGTCGAGGATGCAGGCCACGACCGACATCAGCTGGATCCCCGCACTCGACGTGCGCATCCACCTCGGCATCGACGGCATCTCCCTCCCCCTCGTGGTCCTGACCGCGCTGCTGACCTTCCTCTGCGCGCTCTACTCGTACTTCAACCCGCCCAAGGGCCCGTCCCCGAAGGCCTTCGTCGCCCTGCTGCTCGTCCTGGAGTCCGGCACCCTCGCCAGCTTCGCCGTCCTCGACCTGCTGCTGTTCTTCCTCGCGTTCGAGACGGTGCTCATCCCGATGTACTTCCTCATCGCCCGCTGGGGCGGCGAGGGGCGGACCCGGGCCGCCTGGAAGTTCATCCTGTTCACGCTGCTCGGGTCCGTCGTCATGCTGCTGGGCCTGCTCCTGATCGGAATCAAGGCGGGCACCTTCGACATGGTGGCACTCGCCACTGACAACGGCCGGTCGCTGACCTCGTCCGTGCAGGTCATCGCCGTTCTGGCGATCGGGATCGGGCTCGCGGTCAAGACCCCGATGTGGCCCCTGCACAGCTGGCTGCCGGACGCCCACACCGCCGCGCCGACCGTCGGCTCGGTCCTGCTGGCCGGTGTCATGCTCAAGATGGGCACGTACGGGTTCGTGCGGATCCTGCTGCCGGTCGCGCCGGACGGATTCCGCACCTTCGCGCCGTACCTCGCCGCCTTCGCCGTCGTCGGGATCATCTACGGATCCCTGGCCTGCCTGAACCTGGCCAAGAAGGGCGCGAAGGGCGACCTCAAGCGACTGATCGCCTACTCCTCCGTCGGCCACATGGGCTTCGTCCTGCTCGGCATCGCCACCATGACCCCGACCGGCGTGAACGGCGCCCTGTTCGCCAACATCGCCCACGGCCTGATCACCGGCCTGCTGTTCTTCCTGGTCGGAGGCCTGAAGGACCGCACCGGCACGACCGACCTGGACGCACTCGCCGAGGAGACCGGCGCCGCGCTGTACGGCAAGGCACCGCGCCTCGGCGGACTGCTCGCGTTCGCCGCCGTCGCCTCTCTCGGACTGCCCGGCCTCGCCGGATTCTGGGGCGAGATGCTGGCCCTCTTCGGCGCGTTCGAACCCGCCGCCGGCCTCAGCCGCCCGGCCTTCCTGACCTTCATGGCGATCGCCGCCTTCGGCACCCTGTTGACGGCCGCGTACATGCTGGCCGTGGTCCGCCGCGTCTGCATGGGCGCCCTACCGCAGGACATGCCGGAACTCGCCGACGTCCGCACCTACGAGTTCGCGGCCTGGACCCCGCTCGTCGTCCTCACCGTCGTCGCCGGACTGTGGCCGAAGGCCCTGCTCGGTCTGACCGACCCGGCCGTTCAGCAGCTCCTCGCAGGAGGCACCCGATGAGCGCCCTGGCCCAGCCGCCGGTCGCGAACCTCGTCCAGTCCGTCGACTGGCTCGCCATCGCCCCGCCCACCCTCACCGCGGTCGTCGGCCTGGTCGTCCTGGTCGCCGACCTGTTCGTGCCCGAGGCCAGGAAACCCCTCCTCGGCTGGGTCTCGGTCGCCGGACTCGCCGCGGCCGCCCTGCTGCTGCTCCCGCTCCTCGGCCACGACCGCAGCACCTTCTGCCTGACGGGCGCCACGCGCGCGTGCAGCTACACGGCCGACCGGTTCACCCTGGTCGTGCAGTTCCTCGTCCTCGGCGGCGCCCTGCTCACAGCTCTGCTGTCCATCACCACCCTCAAGGACGGCAACCGCCGCTACCCCCAGGGCGAGTTCTGGTTCCTGCTGCTCTCCTCGGCCGCCGGAGCGGCCCTGCTGCCCGCCTCCCGCGACCTCGCCACCCTCATCGTCGCCCTGGAAGTGGCCTCGCTGCCCGCCTTCGCCCTCGTCGGCATCCGGCACGGCGACAAGAGGTCCTCCGAAGCGGCCCTGAAGTTCTTCCTGTCCTCGGTGACCGCGACCGCCGTGAGCCTCATGGGCGTCAGCTTCGTCTACGCCACCACCGGCAGCCTCTACCTCACCCAGGTCGCCGACCGGATCCAGCACGTCGACGGACAGCTGCACACGCTCGCCCAGACGGGCGTCGTCCTCACCCTTGTGGGTTTCGCGTTCAAGACGGCCGCCGTACCGTTCCACTTCTGGGTGCCCGACACCTACGTCGGCGCCCCACTCCCGGTCGCCGCCTACCTGTCGGTCGTCGGCAAGGCCGTCGGCTTCTCCGGCCTGATCCTGGTCACCGTCGTCGCCTTTCCGTCGTACGCCGACGTCTGGGGACCCGCGCTCGCCGCCCTGGCCGCCCTCACCATGACCGTCGGCAACGTGGCAGCCCTGCGCCAGCAGGCCACGCGCGCGTACAGCGCGGTACGGCTGCTCGCCTGGTCGTCGGTGGGCCAGGCCGGCTATCTGCTGGTGCCGATCGCCGCCGCCGGATACACCAGGGACGCCCAGAAGGCCGTCGGCTCCACCGTCGCCTACGCCCTCATGTACGCGGCCGTGAACCTCGGGGCCTTCGCGGTGGCCGCCGCCGTCGCCCGTACCGCACGGCTCAACCGGGTCTCCGACTACCGCGGCCTGTACGCCAGGAACCCGCTCGCCGCACTGCTCCTCGCGTTCTTCCTGCTCTGCCTCGCCGGACTCCCACCTGGTGTCATCGGCCTGTTCGCGAAGGTCACCGTCTTCTCGGTGGCCGTCGACTCCGGCCTCGGCTGGCTCGCCGTCGTCATGGCCGTCAATGTCGTGATCGCTCTCTACTACTACCTCCAGTGGGCGGCCCTGCTGTTCCGCGCTCCCGAGGGCGAACCCGCCCGGCACCGGCTCCCGGCCCCCCTCACGGCCGCGCTCGCCCTCACCGGCACCCTCGGCGTCGTCCTCTCCGGGGCACCGCAACTCGTGCTCCGCTTCGCCGGCACCGGCCTGTTCTGACGCCCCGTACGCGCGCCCGGCGCGGCTGTCACCCGGACGGCTCACGCGGCGCACCGCGGGCACAAGGGAACTAGTGGCCGTCGCCTGGCGTTGACCAGTGCGAAAGGGTCCACTGGACGTGACACCACGACACCGGTGGCATCGCAGATCGGAAGGCAGCACCGCAGGCAAAGGGTTCCCCTGCCGCACGACTTGGAGGGCGTACCGTGCACCGCCGGCACAACGGGCTCAGGACCGCAGTTCTCCTCGGGGGACTGTCGGCACTCATCATCGTCATCGGCAGCTTCTTCGGCCGAACGGGTCTGATCGTCGCGGTCCTCGTCGCCCTCGGCACGAACGCGTACGCGTACTGGAACAGCGACAAACTGGCGCTACGCGCGATGCGCGCACGCCCGGTCAGCGAGTTCGAGGCCCCGGCCCTGTACCGGATGGTCCGCGAGCTCTCCACCCAGGCCCGCCAGCCCATGCCCCGCCTGTACATCTCCCCGACGGAGGCACCGAACGCCTTCGCCACGGGCCGCAATCCGCGCAACGCCGCCGTGTGCTGCACGGAGGGCATCCTGCGCATCCTGGACGAGCGCGAGCTGCGCGGTGTCATCGGCCACGAGCTCAGCCACGTCTACAACCGCGACATCCTCATCTCCTCGGTCGCCGGAGCCCTCGCCTCGGTGATCATGTTCCTGGTCAACTTCGCCTGGCTGATCCCGGTCGGCCGTTCGGACGACGACGACGGCCCCGGCTTCCTCGGCCTGCTGCTCATCATGATCCTGGGCCCGCTCGCCGCCACCGTCATCCAGCTGGCCATCAGCCGTTCCCGGGAGTACGAGGCGGACGCGTCCGGCGCCCAGATCACCGGCGACCCCCTCGCCCTCGCCAGCGCCCTGCGCAAGCTGGACGCCGGCACCAAGCAGCTCCCGTTGCCCCCTGAGCCCCGGATCGAGACCGCGAGCCACATGATGATCGCGAACCCCTTCCGCCCGGGCCAGGGACTGTCCAAGATGTTCTCTACGCACCCGCCCATGGCGGACCGGATCGCCCGGCTAGAGAAGATGGCAGGTCGCCAGCAGTGAAGACCATCCTGAACATCATTTGGCTCGTCCTGAGCGGCTTCTGGCTGTTCCTCGGCTACCTGCTCGCGGGCGTGATCCTCTGCGTCACGGTCATCGGCATTCCCTTTGGCATAGCGGCGTTCCGTATCGGCGTGTACGCCCTGTGGCCCTTCGGGTACACGACCGTGGAGCGGCGCGACGCGGGTGCTCCCTCCTGCGTCGGCAACGTCCTGTGGCTGGTCCTCGCGGGCTGGTGGCTGGCCCTCGCCCACATCGTCACCGGCATCGCGATGTGCCTGACGATCATCGGTATCCCGTTCGGCATCGCCAACTTCAAGCTGATCCCGGTGTCCCTGCTCCCGCTCGGACGCGAGATCGTGCCCACGGACCAGCCGTTCGCGACCCGCTGACCACTTCTCGTCTCCCCGCTCGATCTCATCCGATGCCTCCGGCCCACGAGTTGTCCACAGGCCGGAGCGTCGGCGGGAGGTTGTCCACAGGCTGGCCCGGCACTCGGCGGCGGACTGCATCATGAAGCCATGACCGAGATCCCGCAGTTGCTGACACGGGTGACCGCACAGGTCGACAAGTCCTGCCCGTGGGGCTGGCCTTCGCTTCTGCGGCCCCTCCTGCCCGCGCTCTACGAGCGAGTGGGCGACGGAGGGTTCAGCCAGTCGTACGGCAGACGCACGACTCCAGAACAGGCCTCCTGAGAGGGGAAGCCCCCGGGCACTGCCGCCACCGTCCTGCGCCACAGGTCGCGGTGGCTGTAGCGATTGCGATCGCCGTGTGTTGCCGCGGGCCGCCGCCGGTCGTCAACGGTCGCCGTGTCTACCGGGCCGTCACCCGCCGCCGCGCGGCGTACGCGAGCGCACCCACCGCCAGCACGGCCGCCCCCGCGGCCACCGACGCCGCCGGCAGCGCGAACGCGAGGATCACGCACCCCAGCAGTCCCACCACCGGAACCAGCCGAGCCCGCGGTGCCGGATCCAGCGTCCATGCCGAGGCGTTGGCCACCGCGTAGTACGCCAGCACACCGAAGGAGGAGAAACCGATGGCACCCCGGACGTCCACGGTCGCCGCCACCACGGCGACCACCGCGCCGACGGCCAGTTCCGCGCGGTGCGGCACCTGGAAACGGGGGTGCACGGCGGCCAGCGCCGGAGGCAGATGACCGTCACGGGCCATGGCCAGCGTCGTCCGCGACACCCCGAGGATCAGCGCCAGCAGCGAGCCGAGCGCGGCCACCGCAGCCCCCACCCGCACCACGGGCACCAGCCCCGGCACCCCGGCCGCCCGGACCGCGTCGGTCAGCGGTGCGGCCGCCCGCCCGAGCCCGTCGGCGCCCAGCACCGAGAGCGCGGCCACCGCCACGCACGCGTACACCACCAGCGTGATCCCCAGAGCCAGCGGGATCGCACGCGGGATGGTCCGTGCCGGGTCCCGTACCTCCTCGCCGAGGGTCGCGATCCGCGCGTACCCGGCGAACGCGAAGAACAGCAGACCGGCCCCCTGAAGCACCCCGCCCACGCCCGACGGCAGTCCGATGTCCAGCCGCCCCGCGTCCGCCGCCCCGGACGTCAGGCACACGACCACCACGGAAGCGAGGACCGCCAGCACCACGGCCACGATCACCCGGGTCAGCCAGGCCGACTTCTGGATGCCGCCGTAGTTCACGGCGGTCAGCGCCACCACGGCCGCGACCGCCACCACATGCGCCTGCCCCGGCCGGACGTATGCGCCCACGGTGAGCGCCATCGCGGCGCAGGACGCCGTCTTGCCGACGACGAACGCCCAGCCCGCGAGATATCCCCAGAAGGCGCCGAGCCGCTCCCGCCCGTACACGTAGGTGCCGCCCGACTGCGGGTAGCGGGCGGCGAGACGCGCCGAGGACATGGCGTTGCAGTAGGCGACCAGCGCGGCGACGGCCAGGCCCGGCAGCAGCCCCGACCCGGCCGCGCGGGCCGCGGGGCCCAGAGCGGAGAACACGCCGGCTCCGACCATCGAGCCGAGTCCGACGACCACGGCATCGCGCACGCCCAGCGTGCGCCGCAGATCGGAACGGGAGGCAACCACGCGCCGCAGCCTACTGACCATCGCAACCGCGCGGTGTCGCCCAGACGTCCTCGCCATCGACAAGGCACGAACATCCGCGCGTCGGACAGATGCGGACCGCTCGGACGGCCTGTCCGGCACCTTCCTGCCCGGCACAGTCGGCCCGGACCCAAGTCACAGCGCCGGAGCAGTGCGAAAACAGCGTGGCAGGGCAGGTTCAGGTCATGGGCATCATCAGCTGGATCATCCTGGGACTCTTGGCCGGCGCCATCGCCAAGTTCCTGCTGCCGGGACGCGACCCGGGCGGCTTCATCGGCACGACTCTCATCGGCATCGTGGGTGCGTTCCTCGGCGGCTGGATTTCGGCCCGCTGGCTGGACCACCCGGTCACCAAGAACTTCTACGACGGCGCGACCTGGGTGGCGGCGATCGGCGGTTCGCTGGTCCTGCTGATCGCCTATCGCGTCCTGTTCGGCAACTCGCGCGACTGACCGCCCCGGCCACCTCCGGCCACGGCCGGTGTACGAGAAGGCCCGAGAAGCTCCGAGACGGCATCAGGAGGCACCAGAAGGGCAGGTGCCGCGAGGTACCCGCCCTTCTGGTGCGTCGACGACGCTGCCTACCGGTAGTTCACGAACTGGAGCGCGAAGTCGAGGTCCTGGGCCTTCAGGAGCGCGATCACGGCCTGGAGGTCGTCGCGACTCTTGGAGGTGACGCGCAGTTCTTCGCCCTGGACCTGGGCCTTCACGCCCTTGGGGCCCTCGTCGCGGATGATCTTCGCGACCTTCTTCGCGTTCTCCTGGGAGATGCCTTCCTGGATCGACGCGAAGATCTTGTACTCCTTGCCGGAGAGCTGCGGCTCGTCCGCGTCCAGGGCCTTCAGCGAGATACCGCGCTTGATCAGCTTCGACTGGAAGACGTCGAGGATCGCCTTGACCCGCTCCTCGGAGTTCGCCTGCATCAGGATCTTCTCGCCGGACCAGGCGATCGAGGCGCCCACGCCCTTGAAGTCGTAGCGCTGTGAGACCTCCTTGGCGGCCTGGTTGAGGGCGTTGTCGA
This sequence comes from Streptomyces fuscichromogenes, assembly GCF_014645815.1. Taxonomy (GTDB): domain Bacteria; phylum Actinomycetota; class Actinomycetes; order Streptomycetales; family Streptomycetaceae; genus Streptomyces; species Streptomyces fuscichromogenes. Next base: position 19,736 of record NZ_BMML01000035.1, read on the forward strand.
CCTCCTGCCGCTCGACCTTCGAGACGATGTCGAAACTGGAGTCGGCCATGTCCTGTGGCTCCTTGTATCCGGGGGCGTAACGGGATGCGTTCCGGCGTGCGGCGACGGCCGCCGAGCCCGGTGCGGGGACCGGGCCGCATCCGCACCAGCCTAGCCATCCCGCGTCCCGCGGGCGGCGATCAATCGAGTGGCGGAGCACCCCTGTGCATCGGGTATTGTTTACGTCGTTGCCAGGGAGCACCGCAGAAAAGCGGTTCGGCCTGGTGGCAAATCCCCGGCGGTGTGGCTTCGCCTTCCCAGGTTCGAATCCTGGCGCCGCCACACGGGAACGAAGGGCCCGTGACCTGCTGTCCAGCAGGTCACGGGCCCTTCGTCATGAGTTCGAGCGCATGCCTTCACGGCCCCGGGCCGCGTGGAGGCGGAGGCGTGATGAAGATCATGTAGGTGCTTCGTGGGTGGTGCGGCAGGAGTCGGCGGTCCGTCGCGCGGGCCTCGCTCCGGGGCACACTGAGCGCATGTCCTCCCGCCGTAGAACCTGCCCGGTGTGCCACCGTGAAATCGCCGTCGTGGCGGGCCGCTTCGCACGTCACGACCCGCCCGGGGCGCGCGAGGCCGGGGAACTGGTCTCGTGCTCCGGCTCGCGGCAGCAGGCCCAGATCGGGGCCGTACAGCCCTCGTTGGACGGTTACGTCGTGCCCGAGTTCCCCGGGCAGCTGCCGCTGTTCTGAGAACTCAGTTCCCGGCCACCGACTTCACGGCCACCGAGACCGGCGTCGACCCGCCGATCAGCTCCAGGGTCAGGCCGGCCGTCGCCGAGGTGTCCACCAACTCCGCCAGTACGGCGGCCACATCGTCCCGGGTGATCGCGCCCCGGCCCGTATGGGCCTCCAGGCGGACCAGACCGGTGCCCGGCGCGTCCGTCAGCGCTCCGGGGCGCAGGATCGTCCAGTCCAGGGCGCTCTGCCCGGTCACGTAGGCGTCGGCCTCGCCCTTGGCCCGCAGGTAGGCGTCGAAGACCTCACCGCCCTGGTGCGCCGGGTCCGCGCCCATCCCGGAGACGACCACGAACCGGCGTACGCCCGCGCGCACGGCCGCGTCCGCGAACAGCACCGCCGCACCCCGGTCCACCGTGTCCTTGCGGGCCGAACCGCTGCCCGGGCCCGCACCCGCCGCGAACACCGCCGCGTCCGCTCCCCGCAGATGCTCCGCGACGTCCTCGGCCGACGCCGACTCCAGGTCCAGCAGCACCGGTTCGGCACCTGCCGCCCGCAGGTCGTCGCCCTGTTCGGCCTTCCGGATGATCCCCGCGACCTCGTCCCCGCGCGCGGAGAGCAGCCGCTCCAGCCGCAACGCGATCTGACCATGACCACCAGCGATGACAATGCGCATGTTTCAGACCGTACGCCCGAAGCCCCGCATCCGCCGCATGACTTCATGCGCCCCACGCGCGCGTGGGGTTCCGCCGAGTGTGCCGGTCCGGTTCGGGCGTCCCGCGGTGACGCCAGGCTCCGGGCGGCGCGCTCCCGGGCCCGTCAGGACAACTCCCCGCGCCCCTGCCGCGGCAGCCCCAGTTCCGCCGCCACCGCCGAGTTGCAGTACTCGCGGACCGCGCTCGTGCGTGCCACCACGCGCCCCCGGTGCACCACGATCCGGCTGTAGGCGAGGGAGAGGGCGCCGGCCAGGTGGTCGCCGCGTACGGCGAGGAGCTCGGCGGGGAAGCCGGCCTCCACGCGGACCTCGGGGAGGCCGAGGGCGGCGCGGGAGGCGGCGCTCACGGTGTCGTAGGCGTCCTCGGGGCGCAGGCCGTGACGGGAGGCCAGGAGGTAGGCCGCCTCCAGCGGGTCGCCGCGGCCCACGGGGTTCGACAGGTCGCGCAGGGCGCCGCTGCCTGCCGCGATCCGTACCCCGGCCGCGCGCAGCAGCCGTACCGGAGCCGTGCCGCGGCGGTCGACGGAGCCGCAGCCGCCCTGGGGCAGGCACACCACCGTGATGCCGGCCGCGGCGAGCTGGTCCGCGACCCGCGCGGCCACCTCGGAGGGCAGGCGTGCGAGCCCGGCGCACGGACCGAGGACCACGCCGGGGCGCATGCCTCCCGCCATCGCCGCGAGCCGGGCCAGCCGGGCCGGGTCGGTGGCGTCCGTGTGCAGGTCGACCGGGCAGCCGTGTTCGGAGGCCACCTCCAGGACCGCCTCCGCGTAGCCCGTGGGGTCGGGGTCCAGGTCCGGGCAGCCGCCCACCACGGACGCGCCCATCTTCGCGGCGTCCCGCAGCATCGCGAGCCCGTCGGCACCGGCGATACCGGTCAGCACGCGTGGCATCGCGACCGTCGTGAGCTCCGCGAGCCCGCGCAGCGAGCGGCGCGCCTGGAGGACCGCGGCAAGGGCGCCCAGCCCCTGTACGTCGCCGACGCGTACGTGCGCGCGTACCGCCGTCGAACCGTGCCCGAGCTGGAGCAGAGCGGCCTCGGTGGCGCGGCGCTGGACGTCCTCGGGTTCGTACGAGACCGGGCCGCCGTGTTCGGCGGAGAGCGCGGTGTCGCCGTGGGCGTGTGGCTCGGCCGGGGCCGGGAGGAGGAGGTAGCCGGTCAGGTCCACGCGTGTGCCGCCCGCGCAGGCCGGGCCCGGCGCCAGGCTGCCGGCCGTGCCCACCGCCTCGATGCGTCCGCAGCCCAGCCGTACGTCCACGGTCCGGCCGTCGGTGAGCCGTGCCCCGCACAGCAGGAGCGCGGCCGGGTCGGGCTGGCCCGAGGAACCCTGCGGATCGGACGACGACGGGGGCGGCTGCGGCTGGCTGTCGGGCATCGCGCTCCATGAGGGTCGGTCCAGGCATTGGACTCAAGATCACGCAGAGTGAGTCGAGCCTAGGGTGGCGAGCCGCGTGGGGCGGGGAGGAGCGCAATAGTCGTACCGGAGCCGTCGGACCTGCGAGGAACGGTTCGCCACGCGTGCGTGGGGAGTGCCGGAGGGGGTCCAGGAGGCTGTCGTGAGCCGCGCGGAAGGGGCCGGGAAGGGCGGCGGGAAACGGATTTGGGCGAACGGCGGCCGAGCGTGTAATGTCTTCATCGCTCGCCCCAATAGCTCAGTCGGCAGAGCGTCTCCATGGTAAGGAGAAGGTCTACGGTTCGATTCCGTATTGGGGCTCTGGTGTGAGAAGTCCCGTCGCGAGGCGGGACTGATCTCATCAAAGCGGTGTAGCTCAGTCGGTAGAGCAAGCGGCTCATAATCGCTGTGTCACCGGTTCAAGTCCGGTCACCGCTACTGACAGTAGCCGATTGTGGGGTCGGTCCTTCGATCGGCTACTCTTTTATGCGTTAAACCATCCCACCCGTTCGTCAAGGAGCACTCACGTGGCTGCCACCGACGTCCGCCCGAAGATCACGCTGGCCTGCGTGGAGTGCAAGGAGCGGAACTACATCACCAAGAAGAACCGGCGTAACAACCCGGACCGACTGGAGATGAAGAAGCACTGCCCGCGTTGCAACGCGCATACTGCGCACCGCGAGACGCGATAACAACAGGCTCGTCCGTGAGGCCGTCCCCATCCGGGGGCGGCCTCACGGCGTTTCGGGGGACGGCTTTCCCGCTAGTTTGTGGGGCATCACAGCAGACATCAGGAGGTGCCGGGCCAATGGCGCTCGACCAGTCCTTCGTGGGACGGACCTACCCACCCACCGAGCCCTACGAGGTGGGCCGGGAGAAGATCCGTGAGTTCGCCGAGGCGGTGGGCGACGCCAACCCGGTGTACACGGACCCGGAGGCCGCCAAGGCACTCGGCTATTCCGATGTGATCGCCCCGCCGACTTTTGTTTTCTCGATCACGTTCCGTGCGGCCGGCCAGGTCGTCCAGGACCCGCAGCTCGGCCTGGACTACAGCCGGGTGGTGCACGGCGACCAGAAGTTCGCCTACCGGCGCCCGGTGCGGGCCGGTGACCGGCTGACCGTGACCTCGACCATCGAGGCCATCAAGTCCCTCGCGGGCAACGACATCGTGGACATCCGCGGCGATGTCCACGACGAGGCGGGCGAGCTCGTGGTGAGCGCCCTGACCAAGCTGGTGTCCCGCGCGGCGGACGTGGCAGAGGGGGCGTGAGGATCCGATGACGGCGAAGATCGCTTACGAGGACGTCGAGGTCGGCACCGAACTGCCGGCGCAGACCTTTCCCGTGACCCGCGCCACGCTGGTGCGGTACGCGGGCGCCTCCGGGGACTTCAATCCCATCCACTGGAACGAGAAGTTCGCCAAGGAGGTCGGCCTGCCGGACGTCATCGCGCACGGCATGTTCACCATGGCCGAGGCGATCCGTGTGGTCACCGACTGGACCGGCGACCCGGGTGCGGTCGTCGACTACGGCGTCCGCTTCACCAAGCCCGTCGTCGTCCCGAACGACGACCAGGGTGCCCTGATCGAGGTCAGCGGCAGGGTCGCGGCCAAGCTCGACGACAACACCGTGCGCGTCGACCTGACGGCGACGAGCGCCGGGCAGAAGGTGCTGGGCATGTCACGGGCGGTCGTGCGGCTGGGCTGAGCCCGACGACTCGGTAAGGGGCGCCCTCCCTGGCAGGGCGCCCCTTACCTGCGTACGGCCCCTGGAAGTACGGCGCCCCGGGCCCCCTTGACGTGGTTAGTGATTGAGTACTAACTTCGTCGCATGGTCAGAATGAGCGCAGAGGAGCGGCGCGAGAGCGTCATCCGCGCGGCGATGGCCGAGTTCGCGCAGAGGGGCTACTACGGCACCTCCACCGAGACGATCGCCAAGCGGGTCGGGGTCTCGCAGCCTTATCTCTTCCGGCTCTTCCCGGGCAAGAAGGCGATCTTCGCCGCGGCCTCGCAGCGCTGCATCGACGACATGCGGCAGGTCTTCGAGGAGGTGGCCGAGGGGCTGAAGGGCGAGGAGGCCCTGCATGCCATGGGCGAGGCGTATGTGCGGCTGATCCAGGAGCGGCCGGAGCGGCTCCAGATGCAGATGCAGACGTACATCACCGTCGCGGCCGCGGAGGCGGAGGGCGAGCACGAGTTCGGAGAGCTGGTGCGGGCCGGCTGGATGCGGCTCTGGGACACGGTGCACCTGCTCTCGGGGGTCGATGTCGACGCCACCACGGCCTTCCTGGCCAAGGGGATGCTCATCAACACCTACGCGGCCATGGGGTTTCCGCCCGAACACCGCGTCTGGCAGGGGATGTTCTCGGACGCCGAGGCCACGGGGCGACTGGGGAAGTGCAACGAGGGGTGACGGGCGGTTCGCCGGTCCCGGCATTTTCGTGGGCCAAAAAATTAGTGATCAATAACTAATCTACGCAGAGCATGCTCTGGGGGAGCGATGTCACAAGAGACCGCACGTCGCGGGGGCGCCGGATGGGCGCTCGTCATCACCAGCGTCGCCGGATTCATGGCGGCCCTCGACAACCTCGTCGTCACCACCGCCCTGCCGTCGATCCGCAGGGACCTCGGCGGAGCCCTGGACGACCTCGAGTGGACCGTGAGCGCCTACACGCTCACCTTCGCCGTCCTGTTGATGTTCGGCGCCGCCCTCGGTGACCGCTTTGGCCGCCGCCGGCTCTTCCTCGCCGGACTCGCCGTCTTCACCGGCGCCTCCGCCGCCGCGGCCATGGCGCCCGGCATCGACTCCCTGATCGCCGCCCGCGCGGTGCAGGGCGTCGGCGCGGCGATCATGATGCCCCTCACGCTCACCCTGCTGACGGCCGCCGTGCCCGAGGCCAAGCGCGGGATGGCGTACGGCATCTGGGGTGCCGTCAACGGGCTCGCCGTCGCCTCCGGACCGCTCATCGGCGGCAGCCTCACCGAACACGTGTCCTGGCACTGGATCTTCTGGCTGAACGTGCCGCTCGGCCTCGTCCTGCTGCCGCTCGCCCGCCTGCGCCTCGCCGAGTCCCACGGCACCGGTGCCCCGCTCGACATCCCCGGCACCCTGCTCGCCAGCGGCGGCCTCTTCGGGATCGTCTACGGCCTGGTACGCGGCCCCGCCGACGGCTGGACCAGCCCGCTCGTGCTCACCGGGCTCTTCGCGGGCGGCGTCCTGCTCGTCGGCTTCGTCCTGCACGGCAGCCGCGCCAAGAACCCCATGCTGCCGATGCGGCTCTTCCGCTCCCGCGCCTTCTCCGGGATCAACGCGGCCAGCCTGCTGATGTTCCTCGGCATGTTCGGGTCGATCTTCCTGCTCAGCCAGTACATGCAGGGCGTGCTCGGCTACTCGCCCACCGAGGCCGGCCTCAGGATGCTGCCCTGGACCGGCATGCCGATGATCGTCGCACCGATCGCGGGCATACTGTCCGACCGGATAGGCGGCCGCCCCGTCGTCGCCGCCGGACTCTTCCTCCAGGCCGCCGGACTCGGCTACCTCGCCTCCGTCGTCACCGCGCACGCCTCCTACGGAGCCCAGCTGCCCGGTCTGATCGTCAGTGGCATCGGCATGGCCCTGTACTTCGCCCCGGCCGCCAACCTGGTGATGTCCGCCGTACGCCCGCAGGAACAGGGCATCGCCTCCGGCGCCAACAACGCGCTGCGTGAGGTCGGCGGCGCACTCGGCGTCGCGGTCATGTCGTCGATCTTCGCCGCCCAGGGCGGCTACGAGAGCGCTCAGAGCTTCGTGGACGGACTGCGGCCCGCCCTGGTCACCGGTGCGGCCGTGGTGGCCCTCGCCGGGATCGCGGCCCTGGTCATCCCCGGCCGGCGGCGCGCCGCGCGGCTCGTCGCCGAGGGTGAGCCGGTCCCGGCGCTGGAGACCGTCGGCGGCTGAGAACGACCGGTCATGACCGACGGCACGCGCGCGTGGGGCCCCGTTTCCGGTGGACGGGGTCCCACGCGCGCGTGCGGCTCGTGGCGGCCGGGCTGCCGGTGGCGTCTCGTAGTCTTGGGCGCGTGCAGGAACTCCACGACGCCCCACTCGCCCCGCTCACCACCTTCCGGCTCGGCGGCCCCGCCACCCGGCTGGTCACCGCGACCACCGACGCCGAGGTGATCGCCGCCGTCCGCGCGGCCGACGACAGCGGGACCCCGCTGCTGGTCATCGGCGGCGGATCGAATCTGGTCATCGGTGACAAGGGTTTCGACGGCACTGCCCTGCGCATCGCCACCACCGGCTTCGAACTGCGCGGCACGACGCTGGAGCTGGCGGCCGGCGAGGTGTGGACCGACGCGGTCGCCCGCACCGTCGAGGCCGGCCTCGCGGGCATCGAGTGCCTCGCCGGGATCCCGGGGTCCGCGGGGGCCACGCCCATCCAGAACGTGGGGGCGTACGGGCAGGAGGTCTCCTCGACCGTCACCGAGGTCGTCGCGTACGACCGGCGGAGCGGCGAGGCGGTGACGCTGACCAACGAGGAGTGCGCGTTCTCCTACCGGCACAGCCGCTTCAAGGCCGACCCCGAGCGGTATGTCGTGCTGCGTGTCCGGTTCGGCCTGGAGGACGCCGGCGGGCTGTCGGCGCCGGTGCGGTACGCGGAGGCCGCGCGGGCGCTCGGGGTGGAACCGGGGGACCGGGTGCCGCTCGCCCACGCCCGTGAGACCGTGCTCAAGCTGCGCGCCGGCAAGGGGATGGTGCTGGATCCCGAGGATCACGACACCTGGTCGGCGGGGTCCTTCTTCACCAACCCGATCCTCACGGACGAGCAGTTCGCCGCCTTCCACACGCGCGTGCGGGAGCGGCTGGGCGACGCGGCCGAGCCGCCCGCCTACCCGGCGGGGGACGGACGTACCAAGACCTCGGCGGCCTGGCTGATCGACAAGGCCGGGTTCACCAAGGGGTACGGTGCCGGCGCGGCCCGGATCTCCACGAAGCACACGCTGGCGCTGACCAACCGGGGCGGAGCCACCACCGAGGATCTGCTGGGGCTGGCCCGGGAGGTCGTCGCCGGGGTCCGGGAGGCCTTCGGCGTGACCCTGGTCAACGAGCCGGTGACCGTCGGCGTGACCCTCTAGGCGCTCGGAGACGTCCCAGAGGCGTCCGGGGACCCGGCGGGTTCAGTACGCCACCCCCACCCCCTGCTTCACCGTTCCCTCGTCATCGGTCATCGCCAGCATCGAGTGGGCCACGTCGGCCCGCGCGATGAAACGGCCCCTGGGCGGGAAGCCGCCGATCACCGTGCGGTACCTGCCGGTGAGGGGCTTGTCCTGGAGGCGGGGCGGGCGGACGGACGTCCAGTCGGTGCCGCTGCGGGACAGTTCCGCCTCCATCTCGCGCAGGTCGTCGTAGACCGGCTTGAGGATCCTGCTCACCAGGCCACGTACCGTGCGGTCGACGACCCCGTCGTCCGGTTCCGGGCCCACCGGTGCCGCGCTGACCACCAGGAGCCGCCGTACGCCCTCGGCCTCCATGGCCGTCAGCACCGTACGGGTCAGGCGGGCGGCGACCCCGGCGTCCTTGCGGCTGCGCGGGCCCAGGCCGGACAGGACCGCGTCCCGGCCCGTGACCGCAGGGCGGACCGCCTCCGCGTCGGTGAGGTCCGCGCGCACGACCTCCAGGCCGGAGCCGGTCACGGTCAGCCGGGCGGGGTCGCGGACGACCGCCGTGACCCGGTGGCCGGACGCCAGTGCCTGGCGGACGATCTCCCGGCCGATCCCGCCGGTCGCGCCGAAGACAGTGAGGTTCATGACTGCTCCCGTGTGTTCGTGCGTCAGGAGGTGGGTGAGTATTCACTCACCTCTGCTCGGTCTCTAGAGTGAGTAAGTACTCACCCACTCGTCAAGCCTCTGCGGGGCATCCGTCGCACCCGCTGGAAAGGACATGTGATCCTTGGGCCTCATGCAGCAGAAACCGGCCCGCGTCCGCATCCTCGACGCCGCTCACGAGCTGATGCGGACCGTCGGGCTCGCCCGCGCCACCACCAAGGAGATCGCCAGGGCGGCCGGCTGCTCCGAGGCGGCCCTCTACAAGTACTTCCCCAGCAAGGAAGAGCTGTTCGTGCACGTGCTCACCGAGCGGCTGCCGCGGCTTCTCCCGCTGCTGGGCCGGCTCACCGTCGAGCCCGGCCGGGGCAGCCTGGAGGACAACCTCACCCAGATCGCCCGCCAGGCCGCGCTCTTCTACGAGGAGAGCTTCCCGATCATCGCGTCCCTGTACGCCGAGCAGCAGCTCAAGCGGAAGCTCGACGACACGCTCCGCACCATCGGCGCGGGACCGCATGTGCCGATGCGGGCGCTCGACGCCTACCTGTGCGCCGAGAAGGCGCTCGGCCGGATCCGGCCCGACGCGGACACCACCGCGGCGGCCACCCTGCTCCTCGGCGCCTGCGTCCAGCGCGTCTTCGCCTACGACGCGACCCCGACCGGCGAGCGCCCGCCGGTCGACGCGTTCGCCGCCCGCGTCGCCCGCACCCTGCTGGGCGGGATCTCCGTCGCCGCGGAACCCGCCCGCCCTGCCACCGGCGCCTGACCAGGACTCAGGGCAGGGGACTCAGGGCAGGGGACTCAGGACAGCGGAATCAGGACACGGGAATCAGGACACGGGAGTCAGGACACGGGCAGCGGGGCGACGAGCCAGGTGTCGATGTCGGCGAGGAGCCTGGCCTTCGCATCCTCCGGTGCCGCCGAGCCGCGGACGGACTGGCGGGCCAGCTCGGCCAGTTCCGCGTCCGTGAAGGCGTGGTGCACGCGCGCGATGTCGTACTGCGCGGCCAGCCGGGAGCCGAACAGGAGCGGATCGTCGGCGCCCAGGGCCATCGGGACGCCCGCCTCGAAGAGGGTCCGCAGCGGGACGTCCTCGGGCTTCTCGTAGACGCCCAGGGCCACGTTGGAGGCCGGGCACACCTCGCAGGTGATCTCCCGGTCCGCCAGGCGCTTGAGCAGCCTCGGGTCCTCCGCCGCCCGTACGCCGTGGCCGATCCGGGAGGCGTGCAGGTCGTCCAGGCAGTCCCGCACGGACGCCGGGCCGGTCAGCTCGCCGCCGTGCGGGGCCGCCAGCAGGCCGCCCTCGCGCGCGATGTGGAACGCCCGGTCGAAGTCCCGTGCCATGCCGCGCCGCTCGTCGTTCGACAGCCCGAAGCCGACCACACCCCGGTCCGCGTACCGGACGGCGAGCCGGGCCAGCGTGCGCGCGTCCAAGGGGTGCTTCATACGGTTCGCGGCCACCAGGACGCGCATGCCGAGGCCGGTCTCCCTGGAGGTCGTCTCGACCGCGTCCAGGATGATCTCCAGGGCCGGGATCAGGCCGCCCAGACGCGGGGCGTAGGACGTCGGGTCCACCTGGATCTCCAGCCAGCCCGAGCCGTCCTTGAGGTCCTCCTCGGCGGCCTCCCGGACCAGCCGCTGGATGTCCTCGGGCGCTCTGAGGCAGGAGCGCGCGGCGTCGTACAGCCGTTGGAAGCGGAACCAGCCCCGTTCGTCGGTGGCCCGCAGTCTCGGTGGTTCGCCGCTGGTCAGGGCATCGGTCAGCGCCTCGGGGAGGCGCACGCCGTACTTGTCGGCCAGTTCCAGGACGGTTCCCGGCCGCATCGAACCGGTGAAGTGCAGATGCAGATGAGCTTTCGGCAGCTCAGTGACATCACGTACGTGCTCCATTCCAGGATCCTGCCGTACGTACCTGTCGTACCGGTAGCGGATTCACCTTTAGTGGCCTTGCTCGCACACGGGAACGGGCCGCCTCCCCGCGGGGAGACGGCCCGTTCCCGTGTGCGTGGCGCGCGCTGTCGTGAGGTCAGTCCTTGGCGTCCGCCAGCAGCTTCTGCATGCGGCTCACGCCCTCGGCGAGGTCCTCGTCACCGAGCGCGTAGGACAGGCGCAGGTAGCCGGGCGTGCCGAAGGCCTCGCCGGGGACGACCGCGACCTCGGCCTCCTCCAGGATCAGCTCGGCCAGCTCCACCGAGGAGGCCGGGCGCCTGCCGCGGATCTCCTTGCCGAGCAGCGCCTTGACCGACGGGTAGGCGTAGAAGGCGCCCTCGGGTACGGGGCAGAACACGCCGTCGATCTCGTTGAGCATCCGCACGATCGTCTGGCGGCGCCGGTCGAAGGCCTCCCGCATCTTCGCCACGGCCGCCAGGTCGCCGGAGACGGCGGCCAGGGCGGCGACCTGCGCCACGTTGGAGACGTTGGACGTGGCGTGCGACTGGAGGTTCGTGGCCGCCTTGACGACGTCCTTGGGGCCGATGACCCAGCCGACCCGCCAGCCGGTCATGGCGTACGTCTTCGCCACGCCGTTGACCACGATGCACTTGTCGCGCAGCTCGGGCAGGACCGCCGGCAGCGAGGTGAACTTCGCGTCGCCGTAGACCAGGTGCTCGTAGATCTCGTCCGTGAGGACCCACAGGCCGTGCTCCACGGCCCAGCGGCCGATCGCCTCGGTCTCGGCCTCGCTGTAGACCGCGCCGGTCGGGTTGGACGGGGAGACGAAGAGCACGACCTTCGTCTTCTCGGTACGGGCCGCCTCCAGCTGCTCCACGGAGACGCGGTAGCCGGTGGTCTCGTCCGCGACGACCTCGACCGGGACACCGCCGGCCAGCCGGATGGACTCCGGGTAGGTCGTCCAGTACGGGGCGGGGACGATGACCTCGTCGCCCGGGTCGAGGATCGCGGCGAAGGCCTCGTAGATGGCCTGCTTGCCGCCGTTGGTGACGAGGACCTGGGAGGCGTCGACCTCGTAGCCGGAGTCCCGCAGGGTCTTGGCGGCGATCGCGGCCTTCAGCTCGGGCAGACCGCCGGCCGGGGTGTAGCGGTGGTACTTCGGGTTCTTGCAGGCCTCGATGGCGGCCTCGACGATGTAGTCCGGCGTCGGGAAGTCGGGCTCACCGGCGCCGAAGCCGATCACCGGACGCCCGGCGGCCTTGAGGGCCTTGGCCTTGGCGTCCACGGCGAGGGTGGCGGACTCGGAGATCGCGCCGACTCGGGCGGAGACCCGGCGCTCGGTGGGAGGGGTTGCAGCGCTCATGGTGCCCATCGTTTCAGACCGGAAACCTGCCCGGCACGCCGGTTTCACAGACTGAACAACTACGGGCCGAACCATGAACAAGCGTGCGGATCCGGCCCCCGGCCAGGACGATCTTCCGTACGGCGGCCCCGACTGCCGCTTTCTGTTCGACGCGGCGCCGCGGACCACGTACACTCTCACCTCGTTGGCCTTCAACAGCCGTGCCTGAGCGGGTGCACACCGAGCACGCGGGTGGATGCGGTACGTTGGGGAACACACAAAGGGTCGTAGCTCAATTGGTAGAGCACCGGTCTCCAAAACCGGCGGTTGGGGGTTCAAGTCCCTCCGGCCCTGCTACACACACCGCCAGGATGTGTGCGCATGTACGTACAAGTATTGCACCGCCGTGCGGCTCCAGAAACCGGGCGCGGCACGGCCATGACCCGGGACCAGGTGAGGACGAATGACGGACGCCGTGGGCTCCATCGACACGCCTGATGCCGATGAGGTGCAGGAGTCCAAGAAGGGCCGCAAGGGCGGTAAGCGTGCCAAGAAGGGCCCGCTGAAGCGTCTCGGTACCTTCTATCGCCAGATCATCGCGGAGCTCCGCAAGGTCGTCTGGCCGACTCGAAACCAGCTGACGTCGTACACCACCGTGGTGATCTTCTTCGTCGCCATCATGATCGCTCTGGTGACCGTGATTGACTATGGACTCAACCACGCGGCCAAGTACGTCTTCGGCTGAGCACAGAGCGAAGGGCGCCGTGGTACCGGCGCCCGTTTTCGCATGTTCCACCCCTATGTATCCAGGAAGAAGCAGCCATCGTGTCTGACCCGAACCTGAACGACGCCGTCGAGGCCGTCGAGCCCGAAGAGGCCGTCGAAGACGAGCTGGACATCGTCGAGGGCGCGGACGAGCAGGACGAGTTCGAGGCTGCCGAGGCCGAGCTGGAGGAGCCGGCCGAGGAGACCGCGGTCCACGCCGAGGACGAGGACGAGGACTCCGAAGAGGACGAGGACGCCGTCGAGGCCGAGGAGACCGACGAGGTCGAAGAGGCTGTCGAGGAAGAGCCCGCCGAGCCGGTCGACCCCGTCCAGGCGCTGCGCGACGAGCTGCGCGTGCTCCCCGGCGAGTGGTACGTCATCCACACGTACGCCGGCTACGAGAACCGCGTGAAGACCAACCTGGAGCAGCGCGCCGTCTCGCTGAACGTCGAGGACTACATCTTCCAGGCCGAGGTGCCGCAGGAAGAGGTCGTCCAGATCAAGAACGGCGACCGCAAGACCATCAAGCAGAACAAGCTGCCCGGTTATGTGCTCGTCCGTATGGACCTGACCAACGAGTCGTGGGGTGTCGTCCGTAACACCCCCGGCGTCACCGGCTTCGTCGGCAACGCGTACGACCCCTACCCGCTGACCCTGGACGAGATCGTCAAGATGCTCGCGCCGGAGGCCGAGGAGAAGGCGGCACGCGAGGCGGCGGAGGCCGAGGGCAAGCCGGCGCCGCAGCGCAAGGTCGAGGTCCAGGTGCTGGACTTCGAGGTGGGCGACTCGGTGACGGTGACCGACGGTCCGTTCGCCACGCTGCAGGCCACGATCAACGAGATCAACCCGGACTCCAAGAAGGTCAAGGGTCTGGTGGAGATCTTCGGGCGTGAGACGCCTGTCGAGCTTTCGTTCGACCAGATTCAGAAGAACTGAGTCGGTCGGTCGTTCGTCGGCCGCGGGCCGGTGGGGGCTGTTCGCGCAGTTCCCGGCGCCCCTCAGGGGGCGCGCCCCAGCTGGATGTCCGTGTCAGGTCAGGTGCCGTTTCCCGGCCCCTGACCTGCTCGGTTTTTGGCCGCGCATCTATACCCGTTATCGTTGTGCGGTATGCCTGCGTTCGGGTTGGTCCCCTCGCGCAGGCAGGACCCGAAATGAAAGGACCCGGAGAGCTATGCCTCCCAAGAAGAAGAAGGTCACGGGGCTCATCAAGCTCCAGATCAACGCCGGTGCGGCGAACCCGGCCCCGCCGGTCGGCCCCGCGCTCGGTCAGCACGGCGTCAACATCATGGAGTTCTGCAAGGCCTACAACGCCGCGACCGAGTCGCAGCGTGGCTGGGTCATCCCGGTGGAGATCACGGTCTACGAGGACCGTTCCTTCACCTTCGTGACCAAGACCCCGCCGGCCGCGAAGATGATCCTCAAGGCCGCTGGCGTCGAGAAGGGCTCCGGCGAGCCGCACAAGACCAAGGTCGCCAAGATCACCGAGGCGCAGGTCCGTGAGATCGCCACGACCAAGCTTCCCGACCTGAACGCCAACGACCTGGACGCCGCGTCGAAGATCATCGCCGGCACCGCCCGTTCCATGGGCATCACGGTCGAGGGCTGAACCCCACCTTCGTAGAACCACCGTGGTAGGGCCTGCTCGGCCCGTACACCACGACTCCTTCAGAACACACAGGAGCAAGTTGTGAGCAAGCGCAGCAAGGCCCTTCGCGCTGCGGACGAGAAGATCGACCGGGAGAAGCTGTACGCCCCGCTCGAGGCCGTCCGTCTCGCCAAGGAGACCTCCACGACCAAGTTCGACGGCACCGTCGAGGTCGCCTTCCGCCTGGGTGTCGACCCGCGCAAGGCCGACCAGATGGTCCGTGGCACCGTGAACCTCCCGCACGGCACCGGTAAGACCGCCCGGGTCCTGGTCTTCGCGACCGGTGACCGTGCCGAGGCCGCGCGTGCCGCGGGCGCCGACATCGTCGGCGCCGACGAGCTGATCGACGAGGTGGCGAAGGGCCGTCTGGACTTCGACGCCGTCGTCGCCACCCCGGACCTCATGGGCAAGGTCGGCCGCCTCGGCCGCGTCCTCGGCCCGCGTGGTCTGATGCCGAACCCGAAGACCGGCACCGTGACCCCCGACACGGCCAAGGCCGTCACGGAGATCAAGGGCGGCAAGATCGAGTTCCGCGTCGACAAGCACTCGAACCTGCACTTCATCATCGGCAAGACGTCCTTCGAGGACGACAAGCTGGTGGAGAACTACGGCGCCGCTCTGGAGGAGATCCTCCGTCTGAAGCCGTCCGCCGCCAAGGGCCGCTACATCAAGAAGGCCGCGGTCAGCACCACCATGGGCCCCGGCATCCCGGTCGACCCGAACCGCACCCGCAACCTCCTCACCGAGGAGGACCCGGCCGCCGTCTGAGCCCCGCGCTCGGTCCGGTAGCCGCGTCAGGGACGCGACACCACCAGGACGGGCCCCGCAACCGAAAGGTCTGCGGGGCCCGTCCTGCTGTTTGTACGACTACCGGCGCGTTGTCAGTGCCCTGGGTTAGCGTCGGAGTACGGGACCTTCATGGGGGTGGGCGGGATGAAGAGCAGGCGGGTGCGCCGTACGGCCGTCTCGATCGCGGTGGTGGCAGCGCTGACCGGGGTGGCGGCCTGCAGCTCCGCGGGGGGCTCAGGGGGCTCGGGGGGCTCCGGCAAGGAGGACCGGGACGGCGCCCGTGCCGCGACCAGGGTCAGCCCCGTCGCCGCGCTGCGCTCGGCGGAGAAGTCCACCGACCGCGCCGACTCCGCCCGGGTCCGCTCCACCACCACCATGGGCTCTCTGCTGTCCATGACGACGAACGGCAGCCTGGCCTGGGACGACGGTATATCCGGCACGGTCACCATCACCTACACCGGCGGCAGCACGGCCGAGCTGATGCGCCGGCTCGGTTCGACGTCGATGGAGGCCCGCTATCTGTCCGACGCCTACTACGCCAGGATGAGCGACACGTTCGCCGCGCAGACCGGCGGCAAGCACTGGATCCGGTACGGGTACGGCGACCTGGCCTCCGTCGCCGGCGGCTCGGGCGCGCTGCTCAAGGACCAGATGCAGAACACCACGCCCAACAAGTCCGTGCAGATGCTGCTGGCCTCCGGTGACGTGCGCAAGGTCGGCGAGGAGAAGGTCGACGGCCAGGCCACCACCCACTACTCCGGCACGGTGGACGTGGCCGACCTGGCCGGGCAGAGCAGCAGCCTCACGGCGAGCCAGCTGGCCGGGCTGAAGAAGCAGCTCACCCAGGCCGGCGTCAGCACCGAGACCGTCGACATCTGGGTCAACGACCAGGACCTGCTGGTCAAGAAGACCGAGAAGGCCGACACGGCGAACGGCACGATGACCCAGACCGCGCACTACAGCGACTACGGCGTCAAGGTCAGCGCGTCGAAGCCCCCGGCCGCCGACACCGCGGACTTCAAGACGCTGCTCAGGACACAGGGCGCGAGCGGGCTGACCTCCTGAGCCGTCGGGCTGACTCCCGGGGAGCGGTGGGGTGGAGCGGCGGCTGTTCGGCTGACGGTCGGTGCGGGCTGGTCGCGCAGCTCCCGTCGCCCCTTTGGGGTGCGTTGCCGTGGCGCCCGCCCCACCGGGCCGATTTGCTTCGCCGTGCACAGGTCCCGTACTCTCCTAAAGAAGCCAAAGACCGCTGGTCGTTGCCGTGTGCTCGCAAGAGTGTGCGGTGGCCGAAGGATCCGCTGAACCGCGGACGACCCGCGCAGGTGACTGTGGAAGTGCTCCCGGAGACGCATACATCCCGTGTGTGATTTCGGTCGAGCTACGCCCCGTGCGCCTGCGCCGGGGCGTTTCGTTTTCCTCAGCCCCTTCTGAGCGGTCCTCATCACCCGGAAGGAGGCCGACGCTCTATGGCAAGGCCCGACAAGGCTGCCGCGGTGGCCGAGCTCACGGAGCAGTTCCGTAGCTCGAACGCCGCCGTGCTGACCGAGTACCGGGGTCTCACCGTGGCGCAGCTCAAGACGCTGCGTCGTTCGCTCGGTGAAGACGCCCAGTACGCCGTGGTGAAGAACACGCTGACCAAGATTGCGGCCAACGAGGCCGGGATCTCGACGCTCGACGACCTGTTCAACGGTCCGACGGCGGTCGCCTTCATCACCGGTGACCCGGTGACGTCGGCGAAGGGTCTTCGTGACTTCGCCAAGGACAACCCGAACCTCGTCATCAAGGGCGGTGTCCTTGACGGCAAGGCGCTCTCCGCCGACGAGATCAAGAAGCTTGCGGACCTCGAGTCCCGCGAGGTTCTGCTCGCCAAGCTGGCGGGTGCCATGAAGGGCAAGCAGACGCAGGCTGCGCAGCTCTTCCAGGCGCTTCCGTCGAAGCTCGTCCGCACCGTGGACGCGCTTCGTGCCAAGCAGGACGAGCAGGGCGGTGCCGAGTAACTCGGCTCGCGAAATGACCGCCGCCTGAGGCCCAGCGCCCGAGGAAGCGGTCGTAGCGGGCCGAACGTACGCCCGCCAGACATGTACATCCGGCACCAGCCGAATTAGTGGAAGGAAAGCCATCGTGGCTCTCACCCAGGACGAACTGCTCGCCGAGTTCGAGACGATGACCCTGATCCAGCTCTCCGAGTTCGTGAAGGCGTTCGAGGAGAAGTTCGACGTCACCGCCGCCGCCGCGGTTGCCGTCGCGGGTCCGGCCGGTCCGGCCGCCCCGGCCGAGGCCGCCGAGGAGCAGGACGAGTTCGACGTCGTCCTCACCGGCGCCGGCGAGAAGAAGATCCAGGTCATCAAGGTCGTGCGCGAGCTCACCTCGCTCGGCCTGAAGGAGGCCAAGGACCTCGTGGACGGCGCCCCGAAGCCCGTTCTCGAGAAGGTCGCCAAGGAGGCCGCGGAGAAGGCCGCCGAGTCCCTCAAGGCCGCCGGCGCCTCCGTCGAGGTCAAGTAACACCTCTGAGGTCGTACAGACCTCTGTGTGCTGAAACACCCCCTCGGGGGCTGTAACGCGCAGACCGCGAAGAGCGATCATCCATCCGGGTGGTCGCTCTTCGGCGTTCCCGGGAGGCCGACCACGGTTGCCTTGCACCTGTGACGGCGGGGGGTATGGTGATCTTCGTCGTGTCTCCGGCGCACCGGGTTTGCGCAGCGGGGCCTTGACGAACCGCACGCAGCGCGCAATTCTCAGGACGCGTCGCCAGAACGGTCCGAATCCGAGGCATGGATCGGCGACGAAGAGGGCAGTATCAACGTGCGTTGAGGGCAGGCATGACGCAGGCGTTGACGATGAAGAGGGTCTCAGAAAATGGGGACTGGACATCAGTGTGCCAAGTGGCTACACTGACCCTTTGCGCTGCCTGTTAGCTGTCCCCTGCCCGTCACCAGGGGTCTGCCCTCACTCGAACGCCGACGACCGAACCTCCTCTGAACTGGGGTTTCTGTCTCTGTGTCCGGGAAGGGACCGGGGAGCGCGTAGTGAGTCCGAGCCCTCGGAAGGACCCCCTCTTGGCCGCCTCGCGCACTGCCTCGAACGCGAATATGAACAACGGCGCCAGCACCGCCCCGCTGCGCATCTCTTTTGCAAAGATCAAGGAGCCTCTCGAGGTTCCCAACCTGCTCGCGCTGCAGACCGAGAGCTTTGACTGGCTGCTCGGGAACACCGCCTGGCAGAGTCGGGTCGAGGAGGCTCTGGAGTCCGGTCAGGACGTCCCCACCAAGTCCGGTCTGGAGGAGATCTTCGAGGAGATCTCCCCGATCGAGGACTTCTCCGGGTCGATGTCCCTGACGTTCCGCGACCACCGCTTCGAGCCGCCGAAGAACAGCATCGACGAGTGCAAGGAGCGCGACTTCACGTACGCCGCCCCGCTCTTCGTCACGGCCGAGTTCACCAACAACGAGACCGGCGAGATCAAGTCCCAGACCGTCTTCATGGGTGACTTCCCGCTCATGACGAACAAGGGCACCTTCGTCATCAACGGCACCGAGCGTGTCGTGGTGTCGCAGCTGGTCCGTTCGCCCGGTGTCTACTTCGACTCCTCCATCGACAAGACGTCCGACAAGGACATCTTCTCCGCCAAGATCATCCCGTCCCGGGGTGCCTGGCTGGAGATGGAGATCGACAAGCGCGACATGGTCGGTGTCCGTATCGACCGCAAGCGCAAGCAGTCGGTCACCGTGCTGCTCAAGGCGCTCGGCTGGACCACCGAGCAGATCCTCGAGGAGTTCGGCGAGTACGAGTCCATGCGCGCCACCCTGGAGAAGGACCACACCCAGGGCCAGGACGACGCGCTGCTCGACATCTACCGCAAGCTGCGTCCGGGCGAGCCCCCCACGCGCGAGGCCGCGCAGACGCTCCTTGAGAACCTGTACTTCAACCCGAAGCGCTACGACCTCGCCAAGGTCGGCCGCTACAAGGTCAACAAGAAGCTGGGCGCGGACGCCCCGCTGGACGCCGGCATCCTGACCGTCGAGGACGTCATCTCGACGATCAAGTACCTGGTCAAGCTGCACGCCGGCGAGACCGAGACGACCGGTGACAGCGGTGGCATGATCGTCGTCGAGACCGACGACATCGACCACTTCGGCAACCGTCGTCTGCGCAGCGTCGGCGAGCTCATCCAGAACCAGGTCCGTACCGGTCTGGCCCGTATGGAGCGCGTCGTCCGTGAGCGCATGACGACCCAGGACGTCGAGGCGATCACGCCGCAGACCCTGATCAACATCCGGCCGGTCGTCGCCTCCATCAAGGAGTTCTTCGGCACCAGCCAGCTGTCCCAGTTCATGGACCAGAACAACCCGCTGTCGGGTCTCACCCACAAGCGCCGTCTGTCGGCGCTTGGCCCGGGTGGTCTCTCCCGTGAGCGGGCCGGCTTCGAGGTCCGTGACGTGCACCCCTCGCACTACGGCCGTATGTGCCCGATCGAGACCCCCGAAGGCCCGAACATCGGTCTGATCGGCTCGCTCGCCTCCTACGGTCGCGTCAACGCGTTCGGTTTCGTCGAGACCCCGTACCGCAAGGTCGTCGACGGCCAGGTCACCGACGAGGTGGACTACCTGACCGCCGACGAGGAGGACCGCTTCGTCATCGCGCAGGCCAACGCCGGCCTCACCGACGAGATGCGCTTCTCCGAGGCCCGGGTGCTCGTCCGCCGTCGTGGCGGCGAGGTCGACTACGTCGCCGGTGACGACGTGGACTACATGGACGTCTCGCCGCGCCAGATGGTGTCGGTCGCGACCGCCATGATCCCGTTCCTGGAGCACGACGACGCCAACCGTGCCCTCATGGGCGCGAACATGATGCGGCAGGCCGTCCCGCTCATCAAGAGCGAGTCCCCGCTCGTCGGCACCGGCATGGAGTACCGCTCCGCGGTCGACGCCGGCGACGTGGTCAAGGCCGAGAAGGCCGGTGTGGTCCAGGAGGTCTCCGCGGACTACATCACCACCGCCAACGACGACGGCACGTACATCACGTACCGCCTGGCCAAGTTCGCCCGCTCCAACCAGGGCACCTCGGTCAACCAGAAGGTCATCGTCCTGGAGGGCGACCGGGTCATCGAGGGCCAGGTCCTCGCCGACGGTCCCGCCACCCAGAACGGCGAGATGGCCCTCGGCAAGAACCTGCTCGTGGCGTTCATGCCGTGGGAGGGTCACAACTACGAGGACGCGATCATCCTGTCGCAGCGCCTCGTGCAGGACGACGTCCTCTCCTCGATCCACATCGAGGAGCACGAGGTCGACGCCCGTGACACCAAGCTCGGCCCCGAGGAGATCACCCGGGACATCCCGAACGTCTCCGAGGAGGTCCTCGCCGACCTCGACGAGCGCGGCATCATCCGCATCGGCGCCGAGGTCATCGCCGGTGACATCCTGGTCGGCAAGGTCACCCCGAAGGGTGAGACCGAGCTGACGCCGGAGGAACGCCTGCTGCGCGCGATCTTCGGTGAGAAGGCCCGTGAGGTCCGTGACACCTCGCTGAAGGTGCCGCACGGCGAGACCGGCAAGGTCATCGGTGTGCGCGTCTTCGACCGCGAGGAGGGCGACGAGCTCCCCCCCGGTGTGAACCAGCTGGTGCGCGTCTACGTCGCGCAGAAGCGCAAGATCACCGACGGTGACAAGCTCGCCGGCCGGCACGGCAACAAGGGTGTCATCTCCAAGATCCTGCCGATCGAGGACATGCCGTTCCTGGAGGACGGCACCCCGGTCGACATCATCCTCAACCCGCTGGGTGTCCCGTCCCGAATGAACCCGGGACAGGTCCTGGAGATCCACCTCGGCTGGCTCGCCAGCCGCGGCTGGGACGTCTCCGGCCTCGGCGAGGAGTGGGCGCAGCGCCTCCAGGCGATCGGCGCCGACCAGGTCGCCCCCGGCACCAACGTCGCGACCCCGGTCTTCGACGGTGCGCGCGAGGACGAGCTCGCGGGTCTGCTCCAGCACACCATCCCGAACCGGGACGGCGAGCGGATGGTGCAGCCGACCGGCAAGGCGCGGCTGTTCGACGGCCGCTCCGGCGAGCCGTTCCCGGACCCGATCTCCATCGGCTACATGTACATCCTCAAGCTCCACCACCTGGTCGACGACAAGCTGCACGCCCGTTCGACCGGCCCGTACTCGATGATCACCCAGCAGCCGCTGGGTGGTAAGGCCCAGTTCGGTGGCCAGCGATTCGGTGAGATGGAGGTGTGGGCGCTGGAGGCATACGGCGCCGCGTACGCCCTCCAGGAGCTGCTGACGATCAAGTCCGACGACGTCACCGGCCGCGTGAAGGTCTACGAGGCCATCGTCAAGGGCGAGAACATCCCCGAGCCCGGCATCCCCGAGTCCTTCAAGGTGCTCATCAAGGAGATGCAGTCGCTCTGCCTGAACGTGGAGGTGCTGTCCAGCGACGGTATGTCCATCGAGATGCGTGACACCGACGAGGACGTCTTCCGCGCTGCGGAGGAGCTCGGCATCGACCTGTCCCGGCGCGAGCCGAGCAGCGTCGAAGAGGTCTGACGGGAGTCCGGCGGGCCCTGAGGAACCAGGGCCCCGCCGACCCCCAGGCCCCCGTTTCAGACCACAGACTTACAACCCTGAGAGGGATTGACGCATAGTGCTCGACGTCAACTTCTTCGATGAGCTCCGGATCGGCCTGGCCACGGCTGACGACATCCGTCAGTGGAGCCACGGCGAGGTCAAGAAGCCCGAGACGATCAACTACCGCACCCTGAAGCCGGAAAAGGACGGGCTCTTCTGCGAGAAGATCTTCGGCCCCACCCGGGACTGGGAGTGCTACTGCGGCAAGTACAAGCGTGTCCGCTTCAAGGGCATCATCTGTGAGCGCTGCGGCGTCGAGGTGACCCGCGCCAAGGTGCGCCGTGAGCGGATGGGCCACATCGAGCTGGCCGCGCCCGTCACGCACATCTGGTACTTCAAGGGTGTCCCGAGCCGGCTGGGCTACCTGCTCGACCTGGCTCCCAAGGACCTCGAGAAGGTCATCTACTTCGCGGCGTACATGATCACGTTCGTCGACGAGGAGCGCCGCACCCGCGACCTGCCCTCCCTGGAGGCGCATGTCTCCGTGGAGCGTCAGCAGGTCGAGAACCGCCGGGACGCCGACCTGGAGGCCCGCGCCAAGAAGCTGGAAAGCGACCTGGCCGAGCTGGAGGCCGAGGGCGCCAAGGCCGACGTGCGCCGCAAGGTGCGCGAGGGTGCCGAGCGTGAGATGAAGCAGCTGCGTGACCGTTCGCAGCGCGAGATCGACCGCCTCGACGAGGTGTGGACCCGCTTCAAGAACCTCAAGGTCCAGGACCTGGAGGGCGACGAGCTCCTCTACCGCGAGCTGCGGGACCGCTTCGGCACGTACTTCGACGGCTCGATGGGTGCCGCGGCGCTGCAGAAGCGCCTGGAGTCCTTCGACCTCGACGAGGAGGCCGAGAAGCTCCGCGAGATCATCCGCACCGGCAAGGGCCAGAAGAAGACCCGTGCGCTCAAGCGCCTGAAGGTCGTCTCCGCGTTCCTGCAGACCAGCAACAGCCCCAAGGGCATGGTGCTCGACTGCGTGCCGGTCATCCCGCCGGACCTCCGCCCGATGGTGCAGCTGGACGGTGGCCGCTTCGCGACCTCCGACCTGAACGACCTGTACCGCCGTGTGATCAACCGGAACAACCGCCTGAAGCGCCTTCTCGACCTCGGTGCGCCCGAGATCATCGTGAACAACGAGAAGCGCATGCTCCAGGAGGCCGTGGACGCCCTCTTCGACAACGGTCGTCGTGGTCGCCCGGTCACCGGTCCCGGCAACCGCCCGCTGAAGTCCCTCAGCGACATGCTGAAGGGCAAGCAGGGTCGATTCCGTCAGAACCTGCTCGGCAAGCGAGTCGACTACTCGGCGCGTTCCGTCATCGTCGTCGGCCCGCAGCTGAAGCTGCACCAGTGCGGTCTGCCCAAGGCGATGGCGCTGGAGCTCTTCAAGCCGTTCGTGATGAAGCGCCTGGTCGACCTGAACCACGCGCAGAACATCAAGTCCGCCAAGCGCATGGTGGAGCGCGGCCGCACCGTCGTGTACGACGTCCTCGAAGAGGTCATCGCCGAGCACCCGGTGCTGCTGAACCGTGCGCCCACCCTGCACCGCCTCGGCATCCAGGCCTTCGAGCCGCAGCTGGTCGAGGGCAAGGCCATCCAGATCCACCCGCTCGTCTGCACCGCGTTCAACGCGGACTTCGACGGTGACCAGATGGCCGTGCACCTGCCGCTGTCCGCGGAGGCGCAGGCCGAGGCCCGCATCCTGATGCTGTCCTCGAACAACATCCTCAAGCCCGCCGACGGCCGTCCGGTGACGATGCCGACCCAGGACATGGTCCTCGGTCTGTTCTTCCTCACCACCGACGGCGAACTCCGTGACACCAAGGGCGAGGGCCGCGCGTTCGGCTCCACGGCCGAGGCGACCATGGCGTTCGACGCCGGCGAGCTGGCGCTGCAGTCGGCGATCGACATCCGCTTCCCGGTGGGCACCATCCCGCCGCGCGGCTGGACCCCGCCGGCCGTCGAGGAGGGCGAGCCGGAGTACCAGACCGGTGACACCTTCCGGCTGCGCACCACCCTGGGCCGCGCGCTCTTCAACGAGCTGCTGCCCGAGGACTACCCGTTCGTCGACTACTCGGTGGGCAAGAAGCAGCTCGGCGAGATCGTCAACGACCTGGCGGAGCGCTACCCCAAGGTCATCGTGGCGGCGACGCTCGACAACCTGAAGGCGGCCGGCTTCTACTGGGGCACCCGCTCCGGTGTCACCGTGGCCATCTCCGACGTCGTCGTCCCCGAGGCGAAGAAGGCCATCGTCGCGGGCTACGAGGCCCAGGACGAGAAGGTCCAGAAGCAGTACGAGCGCGGTCTGATCACCAAGGAAGAGCGCACGCAGGAGCTCATCGCGATCTGGACCAAGGCGACCAACGAGGTCGCCGAGGCGATGAACGCGAACTTCCCCAAGACGAACCCCATCTTCATGATGGTTGACTCGGGTGCCCGAGGAAACATGATGCAGATGCGGCAGATCGCCGGTATGCGTGGTCTGGTGTCGAACGCGAAGAACGAGACCATCCCGCGTCCGATCAAGGCCTCGTTCCGTGAGGGCCTGTCGGTGCTGGAGTACTTCATCTCCACGCACGGTGCCCGTAAGGGTCTGGCCGACACCGCCCTGCGTACCGCCGACTCGGGTTACCTGACCCGTCGTCTGGTGGACGTCTCGCAGGACGTCATCATCCGCGAGGAGGACTGCGGCACCGAGCGCGGCCTCAAGCTGCACATCGCGGAGGTCGGCGCGGACGGCGTGCTGCGCAAGGCGGAGAACGTCGAGACCAGCGTGTACGCACGTGCGCTGGCCGAGGACATCGTCGTCGACGGCGTGGTGCTGGCCCCGGCCAACACCGACCTCGGTGACGTCCTCATCGACGAACTGGTCGCCCGTGGCGTCTCCGAGGTCAAGACCCGCTCGGTCCTGACCTGTGAGTCCGCCGTCGGTACCTGCGCCATGTGCTACGGCCGCTCGCTGGCCACCGGCAAGCTGGTCGACATCGGTGAGGCGGTCGGCATCATCGCGGCCCAGTCCATCGGTGAGCCCGGTACCCAGCTGACGATGCGTACCTTCCACACCGGTGGTGTGGCCGGTGACGACATCACCCAGGGTCTGCCGCGTGTCGTCGAGCTCTTCGAGGCCCGTACCCCGAAGGGTGTCGCCCCGATCTCCGAGGCGGACGGCCGTGTCCGCATCGAGGAGACCGAGAAGACCAAGAAGATCGTCATCACGCCGGACGACGGCAGCGACGAGACGGCGTTCCCGATCTCGAAGCGTGCCCGGCTCCTGGTCAGCGAGGGCGAGCACGTCTCGGTGGGCCAGAAGCTCACCGTGGGTGCCACCAACCCGCACGACGTGCTGCGCATCCTGGGCCAGCGCGCCGTCCAGGTCCACCTGGTCGGCGAGGTCCAGAAGGTCTACAACTCGCAGGGTGTGTCGATCCACGACAAGCACATCGAGATCATCATCCGGCAGATGCTGCGCCGTGTGACGATCATCGAGTCCGGCGACGCCGAGCTGCTGCCCGGCGAGCTGGTCGAGCGCTCGAAGTTCGAGCACGAGAACCGTCGTGTGGTCCAGGAGGGCGGTCACCCGGCCTCCGGCCGTCCGCAGCTGATGGGTATCACGAAGGCGTCGCTGGCGACGGAGTCGTGGCTGTCCGCGGCCTCCTTCCAGGAGACGACCCGAGTCCTGACGGACGCGGCGATCAACGCCAAGTCCGACAGCCTCATCGGTCTGAAGGAGAACGTGATCATCGGTAAGCTCATCCCGGCCGGTACGGGTCTGTCCCGCTACCGCAACATCCGGGTGGAGCCGACCGAGGAGGCGAAGGCCGCGATGTACTCGGCCGTCGGCTACGACGACATCGACTACTCGCCGTTCGGCACCGGCTCCGGCCAGGCCGTTCCGCTGGAGGACTACGACTACGGTCCGTACAACCAGTAGCAGTCGGTTCCGAAGGGCGGTCACCCCGACACGGGGTGGCCGCCCTTCGGCGTGTCCGGACCCGCTCGATCCCGAACGGCGTCCGCTACGGAATCCCCAGCTCGAAGATCACGTAGTGCGCGTACCACCCCGACGCCACCGCGGCCGTGCTGAAGAACACCAGCAGGCTCGGCCACCTCAGCCGGGCCATCGCCGCCGCCGGGGCCAGCAGCAGCGGGAAGACGGGGAGCAGATAGCGCGGGGTGTTCCCGAACATCTGCTGGGTGCCCAGGATCGTCACGATCGAGGCGAGGGTGTACGCCGTCAGCACCAGCGGCGGCCGTTTCCGCAGCATGAGCGCGACCAGGAACGGCAGCGCCAGCACCAGCTGCACGGCGATCAGGTCCGGGACGGGGTAGGCGAAGAGATAGTCGCCGTGCCCCACCGCGACGTTGCGCAGCACGTCCAGCGTGTACGCGCCGAAGTCGAAGTAGTGGGCCCAGGCCTCCCTCTGGAGCGCGAAGTAGGCGCCCGGGCCGCCCATCGACCAGCCGACCCAGGCGATGTACGTGAGGAGGCCCAGAGGCGCGGCGAGGGCCGCGTACAGCGGGGCGGCGACGCCCTGCTCGCGGCGGCCGTCCCGGCTCAGCAGCGTCGCCAGGGCGGCCAGGCCGACCGCTCCGATCAGCACCGCCGACGTCGGGCGGCTCAGGCCGGAGAGGAAGGCGAGCAGGCCCGCCGTCACCCAGCGGCGCTTCAGGACGGCGTGACAGGTCCACGCGGCGATCGCCACGAACAGGGACTCCGTGTAGACCGCCCACTCGACGCCGGCGGCGGGGGCCACGGCCCAGAGGCCGGCGGCGATGGTGCCGGCGCGGGTCCCCGCGAGCATCGAGACCACCGCGTGGACGCCGGCCGCCGCCACGAAGGAGGCGAGGACCGAGACGAGGATCGCGGAGCCGTACAGGCCGATGCCGGTGAGCTCGGAGACCGCTCGGATCAGGCCCGGATACAACGGGAAGAACGCGACCGAGTTCTGCTCGGCGCTGAACTGGCCGCCGGGGGCGAGCGGCCGGAGCGGCCCGGGGTGGTAGCCCTTCTGCGCGACCTGGAGGTACCACCAGCCGTCCCAGCCGGCCAGGACGTCCCACCAGTGGGCGCCGCCGCCGAAGCGGGGGTCCTTGCGGCGGTAGTCGCCGGCGTACGTCAGCAGCCAGGCGAAGACGAGGAGGCCGGTGAGTTTGGCGGCGCCGTAGAGCGCGAGGGGTGGGAGGTAGGGGCGGGCGGCCCGGGGGAGGCGGAGTGAGCGGGGCGCCGGGGCGTGGGTGGTCGCTGTGCTGCTCTGAGCTGTGCTCATGACCGTGATGCCCCCTGAAGAACGCCGATGGGAGTGCCTCGCCTGGCCGTCTGGCGTCTGCGGGACCGTTGTGGCTGGTGGCGCAGTTCCTCGCGCCCCCAGGGGGGCGGCCCGAGTGACCCGGCGATCAGAAGATCGGATCAGCGTTGCACAGCCGCTGAATCGATCCCCGCAGGGCCGCGTCGCTCTCCGTTCGCGTGTCGTTCGTGTTCGTGGTATATCCGAAGCCTCCGTAAAACCCCAGCTCACGTCCCCCGCAACCGGTCCCCGTTCTTTTGTTTTGACCGGAGTGAATGCGCTAGGTACGCTCAGACCTTGTGCCTGGGGTGTGCCCTGACCCTCGTGCGTGCCTTCAAACCGCACCTGAGTGACGAAGTGGCCACCGTGATTCGCGCCCCCTTCTGCCTTCCGGCAGGAGGCCGCGGCATCCGACACACCCGACCGCGTGGGTCGGCGATGTTCCAGGTTAGCTTCACCATCGGCACACAGAAACCGGAGAAGTAGTGCCTACGATCCAGCAGCTGGTCCGGAAGGGCCGGCAGGACAAGGTCGAGAAGAACAAGACGCCCGCACTCGAGGGTTCCCCTCAGCGTCGTGGCGTCTGCACGCGTGTGTTCACGACCACCCCGAAGAAGCCGAACTCGGCCCTGCGTAAGGTCGCGCGTGTGCGTCTGACCAGCGGGATCGAGGTCACCGCTTACATTCCGGGTGAGGGACACAAC
The DNA here is from genome assembly GCF_014645815.1 of Streptomyces fuscichromogenes. Lineage (GTDB taxonomy): Bacteria > Actinomycetota > Actinomycetes > Streptomycetales > Streptomycetaceae > Streptomyces > Streptomyces fuscichromogenes. The sequence continues at coordinate 47,383 of NZ_BMML01000035.1, forward strand.
CTGCAGGAGCACTCCATCGTGCTCGTGCGCGGCGGCCGTGTGAAGGACCTGCCGGGTGTTCGCTACAAGATCATCCGCGGCTCGCTCGACACCCAGGGTGTCAAGAACCGCAAGCAGGCCCGCAGCCGCTACGGCGCCAAGAAGGAGAAGTAGAAATGCCTCGTAAGGGCCCCGCCCCGAAGCGCCCGGTCATCATCGACCCGGTCTACGGTTCCCCTCTGGTGACCTCCCTGATCAACAAGGTGCTGCTGAACGGCAAGCGCTCCACCGCCGAGCGCATCGTGTACGGCGCCATGGAGGGCCTGCGCGAGAAGACCAGCAACGACCCGGTCATCACGCTGAAGCGCGCGCTGGAGAACATCAAGCCGACCCTTGAGGTCAAGTCCCGCCGTGTCGGTGGTGCGACGTACCAGGTTCCGATCGAGGTCAAGCCCGGTCGTGCCAACACGCTCGCGCTGCGCTGGCTGGTCGGTTACTCCCGCGCCCGTCGCGAGAAGACCATGACCGAGCGTCTGCTCAACGAGCTTCTCGACGCTTCGAACGGCCTCGGTGCGGCCGTCAAGAAGCGCGAGGACACGCACAAGATGGCCGAGTCCAACAAGGCCTTCGCGCACTACCGCTGGTAGTCGCAGTCCACATCGAGACCGAGAGAAGACTGAAGCCTTATGGCTACCACTTCGCTTGACCTGGCCAAGGTCCGCAACATCGGGATCATGGCCCACATCGACGCGGGCAAGACGACCACCACTGAGCGGATCCTGTTCTACACCGGTGTGTCGTACAAGATCGGTGAGGTCCACGACGGTGCTGCCACCATGGACTGGATGGAGCAGGAGCAGGAGCGTGGCATCACGATCACCTCTGCTGCCACCACTTGTCACTGGCCGCTCGAAGACGTCGATCACACCATCAACATCATCGACACCCCGGGTCACGTCGACTTCACCGTCGAGGTGGAGCGTTCGCTCCGCGTCCTCGACGGTGCCGTGACGGTGTTCGACGGCGTTGCCGGTGTCGAGCCCCAGTCCGAGACGGTTTGGCGTCAGGCGGACCGCTACGGCGTGCCGCGTATCTGTTTCGTCAACAAGCTCGACCGGACCGGCGCCGAGTTCCACCGCTGTGTCGACATGATCAGCGACCGCCTGGGCGCGACGCCGATCGTCATGCAGCTGCCGATCGGCGCCGAGGCCGACTTCAAGGGTGTCGTCGACCTGGTCACGATGAAGGCCCTGGTGTGGTCCGCCGAGGCGGAGAAGGGCGAGATGTACGACGTCGTCGACATCCCGGCCACCCACACCGAGGCTGCCGAGGAGTACCGCGGCAAGCTCGTCGAGACCGTCGCCGAGAACGACGACGAGATCATGGAGCTGTACCTGGAGGGCCAGGAGCCTTCCGTGGAGCAGCTGTACGCCGCGATCCGTCGGATCACCATCGCGTCCGGCAAGTCCAAGGACGTCACGGTCACCCCGGTGTTCTGTGGCACCGCGTTCAAGAACAAGGGCGTCCAGCCCCTGCTCGACGCGGTCGTGCGCTACCTGCCCTCCCCCCTGGACGTCGAGGCCATCGAGGGCCACGACGTCAAGGACCCGGAGGTCGTGGTCAAGCGCAAGCCGTCCGACGACGAGCCGCTGTCCGCCCTCGCGTTCAAGATCATGAGCGACCCGCACCTCGGCAAGCTCACCTTCGTCCGGGTGTACTCGGGCCGCCTGGAGTCCGGCACGGCCGTGCTGAACTCCGTCAAGGGCCGCAAGGAGCGCATCGGCAAGATCTACCGCATGCACGCGAACAAGCGTGAGGAGATCGAGTCGGTGGGCGCCGGCGACATCATCGCCGTCATGGGTCTCAAGCAGACCACGACCGGTGAGACGCTGTGCGACGACAAGGCCCCGGTGATCCTGGAGTCCATGGACTTCCCGGCGCCGGTCATCCAGGTCGCCATCGAGCCCAAGTCGAAGGGCGACCAGGAGAAGCTGGGCATCGCGATCCAGCGCCTGGCCGAGGAGGACCCGTCCTTCCAGGTCCACTCGGACGAGGAGACCGGCCAGACCATCATCGGTGGTATGGGCGAGCTGCACCTCGAGGTGCTGGTCGACCGTATGCGCCGTGAGTTCAAGGTCGAGGCCAACGTCGGCAAGCCGCAGGTCGCGTACCGCGAGACGATCCGCAAGGCCGTCGAGCGCGTCGACTACACCCACAAGAAGCAGACCGGTGGTACCGGTCAGTTCGCCAAGGTGCAGATCGCGATCGAGCCCCTTGAGGGCGGCGACACGTCGTACGAGTTCGTGAACAAGGTGACCGGTGGCCGTATCCCGAAGGAGTACATCCCTTCGGTGGACGCCGGTGCGCAGGAGGCCATGCAGTTCGGCATCCTCGCCGGTTACGAGATGACCGGTGTCCGCGTGATCCTGCTCGACGGTGCCTACCACGAGGTCGACTCCTCCGAGCTCGCCTTCAAGATCGCCGGTTCGCAGGCCTTCAAGGAGGCCGCGCGCAAGGCGTCCCCCGTGCTCCTTGAGCCGATGATGGCCGTCGAGGTCACCACGCCCGAGGACTACATGGGTGAGGTCATCGGCGACATCAACTCCCGCCGTGGCCAGATCCAGGCCATGGAGGAGCGGGCGGGTGCCCGCGTCGTGAAGGGCCTCGTGCCCCTCTCGGAGATGTTCGGTTACGTCGGCGACCTGCGCAGCAAGACGTCCGGCCGGGCCAGCTACTCCATGCAGTTCGACTCCTACGCCGAGGTTCCGCGGAACGTCGCCGAGGAGATCATCGCGAAGGCCAAGGGCGAGTAGCGCACCGCGTTCCACGCACCGCGCGCACACGCTTTAGGCTTGACCCCGGAGCCTCACGGGCCGTTCCTCCGCATTCGTGGCGGAATGGCCCGGGGCCCGGGAACCAACAGCAAAGATCACCTGGCGCCGATCGAATCAAGGCGTACAGAACCACTCCCAGGAGGACCCCAGTGGCGAAGGCGAAGTTCGAGCGGACTAAGCCGCACGTCAACATCGGCACCATCGGTCACATCGACCACGGTAAGACGACCCTCACGGCCGCCATTACCAAGGTGCTGCACGACGCGTACCCGGACCTGAACGAGGCGACCGCGTTCGACAACATCGACAAGGCGCCCGAGGAGCGTCAGCGCGGTATCACGATCTCCATCGCGCACGTCGAGTACCAGACGGAGACCCGTCACTACGCGCACGTCGACTGCCCCGGTCACGCGGACTACATCAAGAACATGATCACGGGTGCCGCGCAGATGGACGGCGCGATCCTGGTCGTGGCCGCCACCGACGGCCCGATGCCGCAGACCAAGGAGCACGTGCTCCTGGCCCGCCAGGTCGGCGTTCCGTACATCGTCGTCGCCCTGAACAAGGCCGACATGGTGGACGACGAGGAGATCATGGAGCTCGTCGAGCTCGAGGTCCGTGAGCTCCTCTCCGAGTACGAGTTCCCGGGCGACGACCTGCCGGTCGTCAAGGTCTCCGCGCTGAAGGCGCTCGAGGGCGACCCCGAGTGGACCCAGTCCGTCCTGGACCTGATGTCCGCCGTCGACGAGGCCATCCCGCAGCCCGAGCGTGACGTCGACAAGCCGTTCCTGATGCCGATCGAGGACGTCTTCACGATCACCGGTCGTGGCACCGTCGTCACCGGTCGTATCGAGCGTGGTGTCCTCAAGGTCAACGAGACCGTCGACATCATCGGCATCAAGACCGAGAAGACCACCACCACGGTCACCGGCATCGAGATGTTCCGCAAGCTGCTCGACGAGGGCCAGGCCGGTGAGAACGTCGGTCTGCTCCTCCGTGGCATCAAGCGCGAGGACGTCGAGCGCGGCCAGGTCATCATCAAGCCGGGCTCGGTCACCCCGCACACCGAGTTCGAGGCGCAGGCCTACATCCTCTCCAAGGACGAGGGTGGCCGCCACACGCCGTTCTTCAACAACTACCGCCCGCAGTTCTACTTCCGTACGACGGACGTGACCGGCGTCGTGACCCTCCCCGAGGGCACCGAGATGGTCATGCCGGGTGACAACACCGAGATGTCGGTGCAGCTCATCCAGCCCATCGCCATGGAAGAGGGCCTGAAGTTCGCCATCCGCGAGGGTGGCCGCACGGTCGGCGCCGGCCAGGTCATCAAGATCACGAAGTGATCTGGGCCCGCAAGGGCTGACCAGGCAGGACTCTGAAGGGGCCCGTACGACTCCGGTCGCACGGGCCCTTTCGGCGTCCCCCGTTCCTTTTCGGTGTGCCGGCCCCTTCCGGCGACAAGGTGCTTCGCGGGAGCGGGAGCGGGAGTTCGAAACTATTCGACGGGTTCGACCCCTGGTTCCCCCGGAGCCGCTCGCCCACCATTTGTCATGGCGCTGACCAAATTCGGGTGGAGTCGGGTGGAGGGGTGAGCCATGTCTGTCAGCCGTAGGGCTGTGCTGGGCGCAGGTGCCGCCGCGGTGCCGGTGCTGTCGGCGGGGACCGCGTGGGGTGCCCCGGACGCCGGGCTCCGGGCGACGGACCCCGGTGCGTACATCTCCTTCACCTCGGGGGCGTTCTCCCTGGTCGGTGCCCCCGTCGTGGTGAGCGCCGACGACCACCCCGGCGTCGTACGGGTGGCCGGCGACCTCCGCGACGACATCGCGCGGGTGACGGGGGTGCGGCCGGCCGCGACGATCGCCCGCCGTGCGGTGCTGGTCGGCACGATCGGCCGCAGCCCGCTGATCGACGGCCTGGTGGCCTCCGGCAAGCTGGACGTGACGGGGATCAGGGGCCGCTGGGAGACCTCGCTGCAGACGGTGGTCGACCACCCCGTGCCCGGCGTCGACCAGGCGTTCGTCATCGCGGGCAGCGACCCGCGCGGCACGATCTTCGGGGTGTACGACGTCTCGTACGGCATCGGCGTCTCGCCCTGGTACTGGTGGGACGACGTGCCCCCGGTCCATCGCGACCAGGTCTGGGTACGGCCGGGCCGCCACACCCAGGGCACCCCGGCGGTGCGGTACCGCGGCTTCTTCCTCAACGACGAGAACCCGGCGCTCGGCACCTGGGCGCCGTCGTACTTCGGCCCGGGGAAGGCGCCCGGCTATCCCGGCGGCTTCAACGCGGACTTCTACGCGAAGGTCTTCGAGGTCCTGCTGCGACTGAAGGGCAACTACCTCTGGCCCGCCGTCTGGGGGCGGGCGTTCGCGGAGGACGACCCGGAGAACCACCGGCGGGCCGCACAGTACGGCGTTGTCATGGGCACGTCTCACGAAGCGCCCATGATGCGGGGCATCGAGGAGTGGAACCGCCACGCGTCCGGCGGCACCGACCCCCACGGAGGCACCGGCGAGTGGTCGTACCTCCGCAATGCCGAGGCGATCCGGGCCTACTGGCGGGCCGGCATCCAGCGCATGGTGGACCAGGGCTTCGAGGGCGTGGTCACCCTCGGCATGCGCGGCAACGGCGACACCGGGCTTCCCGACGGCGACGGCATCGAGCTGATGCGGGAGATCATCGCGGCCCAGCGGCAGATCATCGAGGAGGTGACGGGGAGGCCGGCCGCCGAGACCCCCCAGGTGTGGACCCTGTACAAGGAGGTCCAGCGCTACTGGGACCGCGGCCTGCGCGCACCGGACGACGTGACCGTGGTCCTGACGGACGACAACTGGGGCAACATCCGCAAGCACCCTTCACCGCAGGAGCCGCGCGCCGGCGGCCACGGCCTCTACTACCACTTCGACTACGTGGGCGCCGGCCGCAACTACAAGTGGGTCGACACCGCGAACCTCCGCAACGTCTGGGACCAGCTCCACCAGGCGCACGCCTACGGCAACCACGGCCTGTGGGTGGCCAACGTGGGGGACCTGAAGGGGAACGAGCTCCCCACGGAGTTCTTCCTCGACTACGCCTGGAATCCCGACCGCCTGCCCTTTGACCGGCTGGGGGAGTGGGAACGGGGGTACGCCCGCCAGAACTTCGGCGCGGCGGTGGCCGACGGGACCGCCGAACTGCTCGCCCGCTACGGCCAGTTGCAGGCACGCCGCAAACCGGAGCTGCTCAACCGCCGCATCACCCTCTCCGACACCGGCCAGGTGGTCTACGACGACCTGCAGACCCCCTTCTTCTTCGGCCACCGTGAACTGGAGCGGGTCACGGAGGAGTGGCAGGAGCTGGCGAGACGGGCGGCACGGATCGCCCGCCGGTTGCCGGCCGCCGTCCAGGACGCATGGTTCGAACTGGTCGGGTACGAGGTGACGGCGACCGCGAACCTGTACGCGCTGCGGGCGGCCGAGTTCACGAACCTCCTCTACGCGAGGCAGGGCAGGGCCGCGACGAACGCCCGCGCGGACGCGGCGGAAGCGGGCCTGGCGACGGACCTCGCCCTCGCCGACCGCTTCAACTCCCAAGTGGCGGACGGTAAATGGCGAGGCTTCCAGACCCAGCCGCACATCGACTACGGGGACGTGGACCGGTACGGCCCCAACGCGCCCTGGCAGCAGCCGGAGAAGGACAACGTGGCGCTCCCCGACGTGCTCTTCCCGGCGGTACGGCGGATCGAGGTCCCGGAGGCGGCGGGACTGGGGGTGTCGGTGGACCCCGACGGAGGATCCATGACCCTGCCCCCGTTCAGCCCGTACCAGACCAGGCCACAGCAGTGTCTGGAGGTGTTCAACCGGGGCCGTACGTCCTTCGACTACCGGGTGGAGGCGTCGGTGCCGTGGCTGGTGGTGGACCGGCCGCGCGGGCGGGTGGCCGAGCAGGTCAGGGTGGAGGTGCGGGTGGACTGGTCACGGGCTCCGGCCGGCCGCGGGGAGGGGACGCTGACGGTGCGCGGAGCGGGGGAGTCGGTGACGGTGGAATGCGTGGCGGAGCAGCCTCCGGCTCGCGGGCTGCGGGGCTTCGTCGAGGCGGGCGGCTACGTGGCGATCGACGCGGAGCACTACGACCGTGCGGTCGGAGGGTGGCGCAGGCTGGACGGGATCGGCCGCACCGGAGCCGGGATGACGGCGTGGCCGGTGACGGGCGGCCGGGGCGACTCCCCGGACTCCTGGCCCCGGCTGGAGTACGAGGTGAGCCTGCTGTCGGCGGGCGAGGTGACGGCGTGGGCGTACCTGTCCCCCCGCAACCCGGCACTGCCGACGGGCGCCGGTCTGCACTACGCCCTGTCCTTCGACGACGAGGAGCCCCAGCGGGTCGACATCACCGCGGGTGCGGACGACGGCCTGCTCAACGCGGTCTGGGCACGCAACACCTCCGACAACGTCAACCGGACGGCGACCCGCCACACACTCGCACCGGGGGTCCACCGCCTCACCTTCTGGTCGGTGGACCCCACGGTGGTGCTACAGCGCCTGATCCTCGACACGGGCGGCCTGACACCGACGTATCTGGGACCGCTGGAGAGCCGGCGGCTGTAGCCACCGGCTCCACCGGGCTCAGCCGAAGGCGAGCTTCCCCGTCCAGCTGCTGATCACCGTGTTGTAGCTGCCGATCGCCGTCCTGCCGCCGAAGCAGAGGCGCACGCTGCCGCTGCTCATGTGGGCGTACAGGTCGGGGATGCCGTCGGCGTCGTCACCCGCTACGGCTACGACGAGTTCGGCCGTCCGACCACGGGCTGGCTCCCCGGCGGCGACGACGCCCTGCCGTCGACGAGGATCAGCTACGCCCTCGGCGCCAAGACCCCCACCCGGGTCACCACCAGCACCCTGCGCGACAACGGCAACGCGGCCCGCACGGACAACGGCTACTACGTCCTGGGCCTGCCGGCGAAGTCCTGGTGCCTGCCGACCAGCCAGCAGCCCATCCCGAACTCGACGAAGGCGACCTACGACGCCCTCGGCCGCGCGGTCAAGCAGATCACGTACACCAACGCCGACCGCTCGGCGAGCACGTACACCGAGACGACGTACGACCCGCTGGGCAACCGCACGCAGATCAAGGACAAGTCCGGCCGCGTCTGGTCCTGGACCTACGGCTCCCGCCACCGCGTCCTGACCAGCACCGATCCCGACTCCGGCACCAGCCGCACCTGGTACGACGACCAGGACCACGTCACCCAGACCAAGGACGCCAAGAACCAGGACGGGGGCGCGGCTGGCCGTTTTTGAAGATCAGGATCGCAAGGTCTCACGTGTGGACCTGATTGTCGCCTTGGGGTGCGATTGGCCATCCGCCGCGCTCGTCGAGCGTCATTGTCGACTTCCGCAAGACGACTACGACTGCGGTGGCGTACGGCCGGCAGGGTGTCGCGACGACCGGGAGTTGCGAATTGTCCGAACGGGCCGACTTTTCGCGGTGACGGGGGCGAACAGAGTGTCATGACCTCTGACGGCGCAGCAGTGCCACCGCCCGGTCGAACGCCGAGTCGCGGTTCTTCGTGAACTCCTTGTCCGTGAAGACCGGTTCGGTGATCTGCGGCGGGATCCCGGTGCCGTCGAAGGTGCGGTCGTCCCGCGTCAGGTACTCCTCGTTCGGGAGCCAGACGGCCATGCCGTTGGGGAGGTCGCGGGTCATGACGTCCGAGAAGACGCCCTGGGTGGGCTGGCCGATGCGGACCGTACGCCCCGGGCGGTCGATCAGGGCCTGGGTGAAGGTCTCGCCGGCGCTGACGGTGGAGCCGCCGGTGAGGAGGGCGATCGGGCCGGTGTAGCGGGGTTTGGGGGAGGGGGTCACGGGGATCGGCTCGGGGTGGGTGTGCTTGGCCGCGTCGGTCGGGTCGTTGCGGGCGCGCTTGGAGTAGGCGGTGTACGGAGTGTCCGTGAGGCGTTCGGCGATGCGGATGCCGAGGGCGTCCGAGCCGCCGCCGTTGATACGGAGGTCGATGACCAGGCCGTGGAGGGCGCGGGTGCGGGCCGGGGTGAGGACGGTGTCGAGGGCCCGGTCGAGCTCGGCGAGCTGGGCGGTGTACGACGCGTCGTCCTGGTCGTATCCGTCGAAGCTCGCGATCCGGAGGTAGCCGAGGCCCTGCTGCTTCAGGTCGGCGTACGTGATGAGGCCGCCGGCGAAGTCCTGGCGGTCGGCCGCTGTCCGGAGGTCGCGGTCGACGATGAACCTCTTGACCCTGTCGTTGAGTTCTCCGGTCGGGATGACCGTGCCCGGCCGGGGCACGCCGTAGTGGCGGTCGCCGTCCAGGACTGCGACGTGCGCGTCGTGCAGCGGGGTGATCATGCGGCTGAAGGTGTCGAAGAGCTGGGCCCGGGTGGTGTTCTTGTGGACCAGCGGGCGGTAGTGGTCGCGTACGGCGTGCCAGTCGATGCCCTTGACGGCGAAGAAGGGGTAGTTCTCCTCGAACGACTGCCAGAAGACGTCGAAGGAGGTGCGGGGGTCGGTCGCGGCCGGGCGGGTGCAGGCGGCGGGGAGGGAGCCGATCCGGCGGAGTTGCCGGTGCCCCACCGCGATGTCGGCGCCGAACCGGGCGTGTTCCCTGTCGGGGGCGGGCCGCACGGTGAGCACGGCGCCGTCGACGTCGTACGTCCCCGGTTTCGGGGCCGCCTTCGCGAAGTACCCCTTCAGGCAGCTGACGGCGGTCGTCTGGTACTCCTGCGCGCCTCGGCCGTCGATGGCGAGGACGGTCCCGTATCCGTCCATGCGCCACAGACCGGTCGCGGTCGCGGTTGCGGTGCCTGTGTTCGGCGCCGCCCCCACGGCCGGCACGGCGAGGGCGAGGAGCAGAGCTGCGGTCCCGACGGCGTTGCGCACGATGGCGTCCTTCCACCCACACGCGAGTGACGCTTCCGCCCCTCACGGTGCCGGACGCCGAGGTGCCGCGACCATCCGGCAGACGGGTGGGCCGGGGGTGGGGACAGCCTCAGGCGTGCGGCGCGAAGAGCTCGGCCGTGGTGGTGGCCGTGGCGGCGCGGGTCAGCCAGGTGGTGAGGGTGTCGTGGTCCTCACAGGAGGTGATGAGGTCGCGGGCTTCGTCGCTGACGTCGATACCGCGGCCGCCGAGAACGACGAGGAGGGCTTCGGAGAGCCCTTCGGAATGACCTTCGGAATGACCTTCGGCGCGCAGGGCCTCGGCTGTCTGGGACTGGAAGATGGAGAGGTCGACGGCCATGAGGTGCCTCCAGAGATCCGCGGCCGGCGTCCTGCCCAGGCCTTGTTCGGTGAGCTCGATGCAGATGCTCGCGGTGTCTTCGTCGTCAGCCTGACGGGCACGGTGTCCGGGCCCAGGACGAGTGGGCGCAGGGTGAGGGTGGGCCACTGCGGGGGGCCGAGGCTGACCTGTTGTGCCGCCCAGGCGGCCGTGTGCCTGTCCTGGCAGACGACCAGCAATACTGCAGGCAGCTTGTACTTGGCGTAGAGGTATGCCATGTAGTAGGCCCAGCTGGCGGGTTTGTCGGCGTCTCGCCCTCCCTGGGCCTCGACGGCGAGCAGGAAGCTGCCGTCTTTTGCCGTGTCGAGGCGGAGGAGGGTGTCCACCCGGCGTTCAAGGGGGCGGTTCTCCGTCAGGTCCGTGGGAAACGGTGACACCGAGACCGGATCGCTGAAGGAGACACCGAGTGCCCTTACGGCTCGGGGGAAGAGTCCCGGATCCTGCTGGAAGATCCGGTGCATCGCTTCGTGGGGGGAGCTGACCATGGGGGACAGGGACCTCTCTGTGGGAACAGTGCTGTTCAGGAGGCTTTCGGTAGTTGTGGGCGGGGGCGGCAGTCCCGGCAGCGGCCCGGTTCGGCCGCGCGGAACGGGCGGTCGCAGCCGTCGCAGTCCTGGAAGGGGAGCGGGCGCGGCGGGGCGGGCGGCAGTGGTGGTGGCAGGTACTCCGTGAGGCGGTGCGCCAGTAGTCCCGCCGGGTGGAGGAGCGGCTCGGTCGGGAGGCAGGACGTCAGGGTGCGTCGTACGGCCTCGGGGGAAGCCCCGCGTTCGAGCCAGGCGTCGACGGCCGGGGCGAGCCGCACCACCTCGCGTTCGGCGAGGAGGAGGCGGGGGTCCTCGTGGTGGAGGCGGGAGAGGAGGGCGGTGGCCGTGCGCCGGGGATCCGGTGCGCTGTGCGTGGGCTCGGGGAGCGGCGGCCTCGGAGGCGCCGGGGGCCGTGTCCGCTCCGGGCGGGGCGGCGGGGCTGGTGTCGGTGGCGGTGGCGGCGTCACCTCGGGTACGTCCTCCGGCCCCGTCGGCTGGTTGTACGACACCGTCCGTGAGACGACCCGGCCGTTCGGCAGCCGCTCGCGCGTCCGGGACAGGTAGCCGTGGGCCTCCAGCTCGCGCAGCGCCGCCGCGACCCGCACCTCCCCCTCCGGGAAACGGGCGGTCAGCGTCTTGATGTCCACGCGGGCGCCGGTCGGCAACGACTGGATGTGGCCCGCGAGGCCGATCGCGGTGAGGGAGAGTCCGCGGTGCTGGAGGAGGCGGTTGTCGACCACCGTGTACCGCGTGGTGAGCCGGACGTTGACGTGCGTCACTCCGTACGAGGGGTTCGCCTCGGGAACGGCTGACCGGGCGCGCGAGGGCGCGCTAGTGTGCTCTGCATCCATCGGGAAGGTGTTGCTTCCTAGGTGGTCAGGCCCTCGATCGGGATCGCTAGTCCCGGCCGGGGGCCGTCGTATGTGCGGGGGCGGGCCGTCTGCGTGCTCGCATGGTCACCCGGTGTTGTCGCGGTGAGCATATGCCGGACAACCGGCACCAAATCCAGCCCAGTTGGCCATGTTCACTCCGGAGGGTGACGGACGACGGCGGGGAGGCGGGTGGGGTTGGGTAGGGGGATTTCCCTGGGGTTTTTTAACTACTTGGCGTCGGGCGTCACCGCCTCGCGGAGGACCGCGTGCCGGAGACGACGGTGACCACAGTGACGGTGGTGGCGGTGGTGATGGCGGTGATGGCGGAGTCGCGGGTCGAGCAGCCGAGGGGGGTGGAGATTCCCTGGTTCGCATCACTCGGTGTGGCCGCGCATGCCTACCGTGAATGGTGACGGAGGCGATGTGTACGGTCACTGTCCGCTGCTTGTCCGGTGTTTGTCCGGTGCTGTCCGGGCTGTCGACGGCGGCCGTACGGGTAGGGCGTCGTCGCGGCACGGTTCGTACGACGGAGGGGTGCGGGATGAGTGTGGACGGCGCGGTGGTGCGGCTCAAGAGCGAGGCGGACGACCCGGGTTGGGAGGTTGATCCCGACGACGACTGGGGCGTCGCGGTCATCACGACCGTCGGGCGGCAGTTGAAGCTGCGGCGGGAGGCGGTGGGAATGCGGGCCGCGGAGTTCGGGGTGGCGGTCGGGTACGGCGAGGACATGGTCTACAAGATCGAGGGCGGGAAACGGATTCCCCGGCCGGAGTATCTGGACAAGGCCGACGAGGTGCTGGTGGCCGGTGGGCTGCTCTCGGCGATGAAGGAGGACGTGGGGCGGGTCCGGTATCCCAAGAAGGTGCGCGACCTGGCGCAGTTGGAGGCGAGGGCGGTCGAGCTCCAGCTGTACGACCCGCTGAACATCCACGGGTTGTTGCAGACACCCGAGTACGCGCGTGGGCTGCTCCTGATGCGCCGCCCGGCGTACGGCGGGGACGAGGTGGAGAGGTTCATCGCCGCGCGCGTGGCCCGTAAGACCGTCTTCGAGCGGGACCCGGCGCCCGAACTCAGCTTCGTCCTGGAGGAGTGGACGCTTCGGCGCCCGCTCGGCGGCCGGGCCGTGCTCCGTCAGCAACTGGAACACCTGCTGGAGGCAGGACGGTTGCGGAACGTCGAGCTTCAGGTGATGCCGATGGACCGCGAGGAACACGCGGGACTGGCCGGCGGGATCGAGGTGTTGAAGTCCGAGGACGGTTCGGCGGTCGGGCGGTCGCCGGCAGTGGCCAACGGCCGACCGGTGTCCGATCCCAAGCAGCTCCGTATCCTTGAACTGCGGTACGGCATCATCCGGGCGCAGGCGCTCACACCACGTGAGTCGACTGCCTTCATCGAAAAACTGCTGGGGGAGACATGATCCGCAGAACCTCGGGCGAGGACGCGTCCGGTCCGACGTGTCTGGCGTGGTTCAAGAGCAGCTACAGCAGCAGCAGTGAGGGCGACTCCTGCGTCGAGGTCGCCACCACCCCCGCCACCGTCCACATCCGCGACTCCAAGAACACCGCGACCCCCTCGCGCGGCCCCCATCTCACCTTCCCGCCCGCCACCTGGACGGCGTTCCTCTCCCACGCGGCCACCACCGGCGAGTGAGATACGTCCGCGAGCTGATCGCCCCGCTCGGGGCGATCGTGGCCGTGGGCGCGTTGAACGCGACCGGCACCTGGTCGTTCCGCGACGTCTCGGTCGGCGCGTTCCTGGCGGGCAGACGGCAGCAGTGGGATCGCCTCTTCGCCGCCGTCTGCTCACTCTGCGCCTTCGACGCCGACGAGGCGAGGGCAGCTGCCGATGAGACCGGCTACTTCCGTGACCACGACCTGTCCGCGCCACTCCTCGTCCTCTGGTCCGCGGGAGTGACGGGTGCCGAGAGCCTCCACGACCCGGCGCCAGCGGTCGTACGCCGGATGTGCCGCATGGCTGCCGACCTTCAACTGACCGAGTTCCTGGACATGTTGGTGGCGGTGGCCCTCGACGCCGGTGCGGACGACGCGGCCGAGGGCGCACCCCGGGTCACCGAGATCCTCATCGCCGCCTGCGACCTGGCGGACCCGACCGGGAGCACCACTCCGCGCCACGTCCACCGCGTGTGGCGAGTCGCGCGTCTGGCGTCGGCGCTCCGTCCGGACTCACCCACTCCGGAGCACACCAAGGCGGGGCTCCGGTCGTACGACGAGACGCTGGAGGAGCTGCTCGGCGGCGGCCCGCCGGAGCGCGACTACGGCTACCGCTACCGCTATGTCGGCCCCGCCGAAATCGCCGCCACGACAGCTCAGTTCACCGGTACCGGCACCGGTACTGATACCGGCACCGGCCTCGGAACCCCGATCGCGTCCGTGGCCGACTTCGCGTCGTGGGCCGGACGGCAGTCACCGGCGGAGCTGGCCGAGCCGTTCACGTACGTCGTCGGGCTCGACGGGCGGCTACGGCTTGCTCCCCGCCGTAGCGAGCACGTGGCCTGTGCGGGCGGAGCGGCCGTACTCGGCGCCGGTGAGATCGGCTTCGTACGCGAGGCGGGCCGGTGGGCGGTGGGCGAGGTCAGCAACCAGTCGACGGGCTACTGCCCCGACGTCACGTCCTGGCCGGCGGTGGCCCGTGCGCTGGACGTCGTCCCGCTCCGCCGCCCCGCCGCCTTCACCCACGAGGTGGTGTTCCGCCGCTGCCCCGCCTGTGCGGAGCACAACATCGTCCGGGAGGCCGACTTCGTCTGCGTCTTCTGCGGCGGCGATCTGCCGGAGGCATGGAACGTGGACGTGGACGTGGACGTGGCCGACGTCGGCCGGTCAGGTCGTCCGTGAGGCGGCGAAGCGGATATCCGCCGCCCGGGTCACGGTGACCGACCGGCCCGCGTACTGGATGACCGCGAAGATCCCGTTGTGGTGGGCGACGATCTGCGCGGCCGTCGGTTCGACGCCGGCCGGGCGTTCGATCGTGGTGTGGCCGTCGGCGACGAGGACGAGGTCGTAGCCGTGGGAGAGGGCGCTGCGGCCGGTGGAGTCGACGCAGAAGTCGGAGGCGAAGCCGGTGACGACGAGTCGGCGTACCGCGTGCTCCTCCAGGATCTTGCCGAGTGTCGTGCCGAGGAAGGAGTCCGCGCTCTCCTTGTCGAGGACCACGTCCCCCGGCTCGGGCGTCAGCGCCGGATGGACTTCGAGCCACTCGGCGGGCACCGTATCGAACTGCTGCCGCAGGTAGACGACCGGTACGCCGGCCACCCGGGCCCGGTCCGCGAGCTCGGCGACCCTGGCCAGGCAGGCCTCGCCGTCGTGGGCGTCCTTCAGCATGGCGCGCTGCATGTCGATGATGAGCAGAGCGGTGTCCGGCATGCCGTGACTCTGTCCCCGCAGGATCCCGGCTACTCCGCCTTGTTCCCGCCGCCACCCGGTTGCTGCTGCGGGCCCTCCTGCCGGACCGCGTCCTTCGCCTTCTTTGCCAGGTCGTCGTCCAGTTTCCTGAACTCACGGACCACGGTGTCGGACATGTCGGCCAGCGAATCGATCTGCTTGGTGATGTCCTCGCGGCCGTCGTGCCAGTTGGACTCGAAGTCGTCGAGGGCGTCGTAGACGGTGCCGCTGCCGATGTCGTCCCGGTAGGACTCGAACATCTTCTTGGTGTGGTTGAGACGCTCCTTGATGGAGCGCAGCTGACGGCCGTAGTCCTCCAGCTCGCTCAGCGGTATGGCGAGGTCGCTCTTGCCGTTGCCCACGTGACCGTCCCCCGTTCGCGCGTCTCGTAGTCTGGCCGCACCGTATATCAGATCATCGGGGGAGGGGTGGCGTACAGCATGGGCCGCTACATGGAGACGCTCACGATCGAGCGCGGCGGGTTCCGGATCAAGGTGCCTGAGTCGTGGTGGGAGTTCGACGTGCGGCCGGAGTCGCGGGACGACTCGATCCGGCGGATGGTGGACGAGCGGATCGCCCAGTACCCGGAGCTGGCGCAGTACCGCGACACCTACGTCGGCTTCCTGCGCAGGTCTGCGGCCGACGCGTGGAAGTCGGGCGCGATGTACTGCGGCTGCATGGCGGAGAGCTTCGGCGGCGACACCCCGATCACCGGCTCGGTCACGGTGTCGCTGGTCGGCGGCCGTACCCGCGAGGGCGCGCCGCTCTCCAACGACCCGGCCGCCATCGCCGCCCAGCTCGCCCCCAAGGAGGCCCACCGGGAGGGCGACTCCTGGCGCAAGGTGACGACGGTCGACATCCCCGGCGTCGGCCCGGCCGCCCGCACCTACGGCATCGAGGACATCCCGATCCCCGAGGACAGCCTGGGCCGCACGATCCGCGCGGTCCTGATGCAGACGTTCGTCCCGGTCCCCGGCCAGGAGGGCAAGGTCGCCCTGATCGCAGGCAGCAGCCAGGTCCTCGACCTCGCCGACTCCTTCTTCGACATCTTCGACGCCATCACGTCGACGTTCCGCTTCGCGGACTGAACGGACCGGTTCCTTGGACTGGGGTACCGGCGAGGGCCTGCTGGGGCTGGCCGACCCTGCGGAGCGGGATGCCGCGTTCGAGCGCGGCGAGGACCATCACAAGCTGGAGCACTGGTGGCTGCGCACCGCGGACGCGGTCGAAGACGGCCGTCGTGCCCTGCGCGGCCACCGACGCTGAGCCTCTGCTGATACGGGTGTCGCGACCGCACTCCGGCGGCTACCACCTCGACGTCGACACCCGAGACGGCCGCGTGGTCGGGTTCAGCCTGCGCAACCCCGCCGACGCGCCCGCGGGAACGACGATGCTGCGGTTCGGCTACGACGCGGCCGGTGACCTCACGGAGATCCACGACTCCACCGGCGTGCCGTACACCTTCACCTACGACCTCGCCGGAAGGATCGAGTCCCGAACCGACCGGAACGGCTCCTGGTACCGCTACAGCTACGACGACCACGACCGTGTCGTCCGGGGCGAGGGCGCGGACGGCGTGCTCGACTGCACCATCGAGTACGACGCCGAGGCCCGTGCCACCCGGTACACCGACTCCCTCGGCCGTACCACGGTCTACCGGCACAACGAGCGGCTGCAGCTCGTCTCCACCACCGATCCGCTCGGTGCGGCCGTGCACAACGTGTGGGACGAGTACGACCGGCTGGTGAGCCGCACCGACGCCCTCGGGCACACCTTCGGCTACGCCCATGACACCGCCGGCAACATCACGAGGATCACGCGCCCCGACGGCACGTCCGCGTCCGCCGCCTACAACGACCTCCACCTGCCGGTCTCCGTGACCGAAGAGGACGGCGTCGGATGGCAGCACGGCTACGACGAGCGAGGAAACCGGACCGTCACCCGCGACCCGCTCGGCGCCGAGACCCGATACTCCTACGACACGGCCGGATTCCTGACAGAGGTCACCGACGCCCTGGGAAACCGGAGCACCGCTGCCGGGAACGCCGTGGGGCTGCCGGTCCGGATCACGAATCCGCTCGGCAGCGTCTCGACGGTCGAGTACGACGCCTTCGGCCGCACGACGGCTCTCACCGGGGCGCTGGGACAGGTCACCCGGCTCGGATGGACCACCGAGGGGCGGCTCTCCTGGCGGCAGACCGGTGACGCACCCGCGGAACGCTTCGAGTGGGACCCCGCCGGAAACCTCGTGCGGTACACCGACGAGGCCGGCAACACCAGCACCTACACGCCCACGCACTTCCAGCTCGCCGCCACCCGGACCCGCCCCGACGGCTCGCGCTACACGTTCACCTACGACACCGAGCTGAACCTGGTCCAGGTGACCAACCCGCAGGGTGCCACCTGGGACTACGGCTACGACGCGGTGAACCGGGTGATCGCCGAGACCGACTTCAACGGGCGCACGCTCACCTACGAGGTGAACGCCATGGGAGGGCTCACGGCGGCCACCAACGGCGCCGGCGAGACCGTCTCCTTCGGCAGGGACGCCCTGGGCCGCACGACCTCCTTCCGGCACGACGGCCAGACCACGGTGCTCCGGTACGACAGACAGGGGCAACTGGTCGAACAGACCGGGCCCGAGGTCCGGGTCGCCCGCGCCTACGACCCCGTCGGCAGGCTCGTCTCGGAGAGCGTCGACGGCCGTGACACGACGTTCCGCTACGACGCACTCGGTCGCCGGGTCGAGCGTCGGACGCCTTCCGGGATCGTCTCCACGTGGACCTACGACGCGGCGGGGCGTCCCGAAGGCCTGGAGGCCGCGGGCCATCGGCTCGGCTTCCGGTTCGATGCCGCGGGACGGGAGACCGCCCGCAGCCTGGGCCCCGGGATCACGTTCGGCCAGTCCTGGGACGAGGCCGACCGGCTCACGTCCCAGACGCTCTCCCGGCACCCGGAGGGCGCGGAGACGCTGCTCCAGCAGCGCAGCTACGCCTACCGCGCCGACGGCTACCTGACAGAGCTGAGCGAACTGACCAGCGGCACACGGCGGTTCGACCTCGACGGCGGCGGACGCGTCACCGCCGTCCACGCGCGTGACTGGACCGAGACCTACTCCTACGACGACCTCGGGAACCTGGTCCAGGCCTCGACACCGGTCACCGGCGGCGACGACAGGGACCGGCAGTTCACGGGAACCCTGATCCGCCGAAGCGGCCGGACCAGCTACGAACGGGACTCCGACGGCCGGATCGTCCGGTCGGTACGCCGACTGCTCAACGGGCAGAAACGCGTCCGTACGTTCGCCTGGAACAGCCAGAGCCAGCTCGTCGGCACCGTGACGCCGGAGGGCACGCGCTGGCGCTACCGCTACGACGCGGAGGGCCGCAGAGTGGCGAAGCAGCGTGTCGCCGCGGACGGTACCGTCGCCGAGGAGACGCGCTTCACCTGGGACGGCGCGCGGCTCGCCGAACAGGTCACGACGAGTGGCCGGGTGACCTCCTGGGACTACGCCCCGGGTACCCACCTGCCGCTGACCCAGATCGACCGTCGGCCGGACGGCCCCGACGGGGACACCCGCTTCCACGCGGTGATCACCGACCTGTCCGGAGCCCCTGCCGAACTCGTCTCACCCGACGGCGAGCTGGTCTGGAAGCGTCTCACCACGCTGTGGGGCCTGCCCATGGGGGTGCAGTCCGGCGGTTCGGCGGAATCGGCGGACGAGGTCGCCTGCCCGCTGCGCTTTCCCGGCCAGTACGCCGACGCCGAGACCGGCTGGCACTACAACCGCCACCGTCATTACGACCCCGAGACCGGGCACTACACGACTCCCGATCCGCTCGGGCTGCTGCCGGCCGCCAACGACACCGCCTATGTGTCCAACCCCTACCGGTGGATCGACCCGCTCGGCCTGTACCGGGACGAGGACAACGGCCAGTACGCGCGCGACCCCGACGCACCGGAGACGGCGCACAACAGGAAGAGCGAGTACCCCTCAGGCTACCGGGAGTCGACACACGACGAGATGGCCAAGAACTGGACGCTGGAGGGCGTGGACCAGGACGCGCGACCGGTCGACGCAAGGGGCAACAAGATCCCGCGGGAGGATCTGACCTGGTTCGACTCCAAGGGTGACATCATCTGGGACCCGAAGAACCCCGGTTCGAAACCGTTCCATGAGACGGTCACGTACGAGCACACGCAGCCCGTCGTGGATCACTGGAACAGCACCGGCTACGACACGGGCCGGGCCACCCGGAACGACTTCTACAACGAGGCCAGCAAGATGGAAGCCATGGAGAAGAGCAAGAACTCTCGCGGTGGGGCGCTGATGGACGCGCGATACCGGCAGGACACGGGCGACAACTACTCCTGCCGCTGAAGGCCGGACCCAACCGCCCGGAACCGACCCTGGACACCCCGGAAGGAACCATGGATCTGCAGTCCACCGTCACCGCGTTCCCGCGGGCCACGCCGATCGACGGCCTGGACCGCGCCTGGACGTGGCGGCTGAACCCGGTGCTGAACTTCGCGGGCGCGCTGACCGGCGACGGCACCCGGCTTCTCCAGATGAACCAGGTGCGCCGGCACGACGACGCGCTGGCGGCCGCGGTGCTGGCCTTCGCCCGCGCGCACGAGTCCGAGCTGATCGCCGAGGGGCGCTTCCTGACCTGCGCCGGCGGCTTCGAGGCGCCCGGATACTCCTTCGACGCCGTCGCGGCCACCGTGCCCGGGGTGCACGGCCACCACCGGGTCCAGAACCCCGACCTCACGCCTGTGACCACCATCGTCTTCCCCGCGTACCGGTGCGAGTTCTCGGGGCGGGAGACGCTGGAGGAGGCCGAGGCCAGGTACCACAAGATGCTGGCCACCGCGGACATCGGCCGTGGCCCCATGCCGTTCCTGAAGATGCGCTTCGACAACCCCCGTACCGGCGGAGGCAGCAACAACCCGGGGCGTGCCCTGGCCCGCCCCGAGGTACTGCTGGCCGAGATCCCGGAGCTGAGGAACGCTCCCGGCGGGTTCGTGGAGTACGAGAACCACGCCGGTGAGGTACGGCGCGTGCAGTGGGACCGGGACGGCACGTGGGTGCTCTCGGACGCGTCCGGCAGCCAGGACCTGGGGCTCGACGAGCTCCTGCCCCTGGTGGAGGAGAGCCTGCGCTGACCCGTCCGGCCCCTGGGGCGAACCGGGCCTCGCGGACCGTCAGGGGCGGCATCGGCTTGATCGACGGGGTGTACCGTCCCGAGGCACTGCCGACCGGGCTGCCCGCCTTCCGGCTGCCGCAGTTCCCCCGTGCCGTCCAGTGGAACGGCTGGGCCGTCGAGCGGCTGCTCGAAATCACCGGGGACCAGATCGAGGCCCGTCTGACCTGGTCCGAGGACCCCGCGGCCGAGCCTCCCCCGGACCCCTGGGGATTCTGAGCGCGCGCTGTCCGACGCGGAGCGTCAGCGCAGGGTCGGTACCCCGCCCCCTTCGGTCCGGGTCAGCGTGACTCCGGTCAGACCGCGCAGTCGGCGTTCCGCGAGAGCCGCGAGTCGGCCGGCGGCCGGCGGGGCGGAGCCCAGGCCGATGGCGTAGCGGACCGGGTCCGTGGTGAAGGGGCGGGGCCAGGCGTGGCAGTCGGGGGCCGACGCCGACAGGTCGGTGACGAGGGCTCGCATTCTGCCCCGCACCCGGCCCTCGTCCGCGTCCGCGCCCACCGTCAGGACCGCCCAGGCCGCGTGGCGGCGGTGGAGCGGGGGCGGGGCGAGGAGCTCGGCCCGGGGGTAGGGGTCCGTGGTTCCTTCCAGCAACTCCCAGGCGTGGAACAGCTCTTGGGCCACCAGGTCGCGCATGCCCGGCGTCACCTGGTCGGTGCAGGGGCGTACGGGCGCGGACGGGGTCGTGACGGTGAGGGGGAGGAGGGGGTGGGGCCGGTTGTCTGTCCGGCCCACCGGCTCCCGCCAGTCCCAGGCCGCCCATGTCGCGAAGAAGTGCCGCAGGAGAGCGCCGGGTGCGAGGTCGCCGGCCTCGGCCGTGGTGCGGGCGGCCAGGACGGACCAGGCCAGGCCCGGCAGGCCTCCGAACGGTGCCGAGTCCAGGCCCCGGGCCTTCGCCCATGCCTTGACCTGCGTGGCCAGCCGGGCGAAGGCGGGCCCGTGCCCGCCCACCGAGGCCAGCACCGCGTCGGCGTCGCTCACCGCGCTGAGCGCGACCGAGGCCTCCTCGCCCAGCTCGGTCCGGCGCGACACCGCCTCCGCGGGGTCCGTCGAACCCGTGGTGACCACGACCAGGTCCACGTCCAGCCCGTCGGTCCGCAGCCGCAGACCGGGCACCCGGGCCCCGACCACCTCGCGCACGTCCGTGGCCCGGGGGAGAGCGGCGGCCAACCGTGCCTGTACGGCGGGGAGTCCGACCGTGCCGGGCAGCGCCGCCACCAGGTCCAGGTCCGCCCCGGGCAGCGCGCAGCCCATGCGCCGGGAGCCGACGACATGGACGACGCCGTCGGGGAACGCGTTCTCGATGTGCTGGGTGGTCTCCTCGGCCACCCGCGCCACCGTGTCCTGCGCCTCGCCCCGCGCGGCCTCCTCCGTCCATCGCACCTCGCCCGTGCCCAGCGTCACCGTGGCCCGCACCCGCATCGGCTCGTCCCCGCGCCGTGAGAGCAGGGCCAGCTCGCCGACCCGGACCGGCATCGGCGCGAGCCGGGCCGCGCAGGCGGTGGCCAGGGTGTTCGGGTCGGTGGCGCGGCCCAGGCTGAGGTGCGGGGTGAAGCCCGGGTGGCGGCCGCCGCAGCGGGGGAAGTGGCGCAGCAGCGTACGGTGCAGGTCGGCCCAGGGCTCCTCACCCGCGGCCGCGGGGTCGAGCCAGACGGTCGCGTCGTCCCGGTGGCCGAACCACTGCACCCCCTCCAGCCGGGCGTCGAAGGGAGCGGTGGCGGCCGTCGCGAGCACCGCCGCCGCCCGTTCGAAGGCGTGCTCCGGTACGAACCCGAAGAGCAGGTTCACATGCGGGGGCCAGCGCCGGACCTGCGGGTCGTGGTCCCGGCGGATCTCCTGCAGCGGGGCCCACAGCTCCTCGGGCGGGAGCCACGCCAGCGCCGTACGGGGTGTCGGTCCTTCGGCGAGGGACTCCAGTGCCTCCGCATCCGGGGCGCCCACCGCGAGCTCGGCCAGGACACCGTAGTGATCGGAGACGTACGTCCCCTCCGCCGACGGCACGTCACCGCGCAGTTCGGCGCTCCGAACCCGCAGCCCCGCCCCGCGCAACAGCACCCGGTCCAGCCGCGAGGCCCGGCCCGTCAGCGACGAGATCGCGGCCAGCGGATTGCCGCCAGGGTCGAAGGTCGGGGTCGAGTCGTCGGCGCCGTGCACCTCGCTCCACGCGTCCCGCAGGCCCAGCGTCACCTGCGGTGTGCCGCCGCCGTCGTTGAAGTCGCCCAGCAGGAGCAGCTCGGCGTCCACGCCCGCCAGGCCCTCGGCGACGCGGGTGAGTTCCGCCGAGCGCCGGTCGGCGCCGTTCTCCGAGTGGTCGCTGCTCAGATGGGTCGCCGCGACGACCACGGGCCGTCCGTCAGCCTCCACGACCAGGGCGGTCACCGCCTTGTGCGGGCCCAGTTCGTGGTGCGCGGCCTCGACGACCGGCAGCCGGCTCAGGAGCAGCAGACCGTACGCGTCGACGTCCCGCCCGCGCGGGTCCGTGCCCAGGGTCCAGTCCGCCCGCACCCACTCCTCGTCCAGCAGCAGGGCGAGGAGCTCCGCCTCGACCTCCTGCAACGCGATCACGTCCACGTCCGCGTCGCGCAGGGCCCGCAACAGGAGAGGTCTGCGCCGGGCGGTGTCGATGCGGTCGGCGTCGTACCGGTCCCAGAGGGTGTTCCAGGTCAGCACCCGCACATCCCCGGATACGCGTACACCGCCGGACGCGTCCCCGCGTTGCGAGGGCGCGGGCCGCCAGGCCTCGCCGTCCCATGCGTACGGCGTACGGGCCGTGAAGAACGGCGCCCGGAGCAGCCGGGCCTCCCGGACCCGCCCCGCCTGCGTCGCGTCGATCCGGTCCGCCCCCGTGGCCCGGTCCCAGACCACTTCGCCGTCGGCCTCGATGAACAGCACCCGGTGCCAGGGGATCTCGCCCCCGGGCACGAACGCGGGCAGCGGGACCCGCTTCGGCGCGGCGCCGCGCTGGAGGACGCCGAGGACGAAGCGGGCCGGGTCGAAACGCGCGTCCCAGCGCACCCGGTGGTAGATCTCCTCGCTCGTACGCACGTGTCAGACCTCTTCCTCGACGGTCCCGCCCGCCCCGATGTACCAGGTGCGATGGGAGTCACCGGGGTACGGCGGGACGAAGCGCCGCAACTGGCCGGTGAGCACCTCGGGCGGCACCGGGTGCTCGCGACGGCTGTTGCGCCGCACCAGCTCGTCCTCCTCGACCAGGACCACGGCGTGCGTGGTCAAGGCGTCACGGCGGTGGGCGATCCCGTGCACGAGCGAGCGCTGCTGTTTGTTGAGGGACGTGGCGTCCCACACCACGGTCCCGCCGCCGGCCAGGGCCCGGTCCAGCCGGTCGAGCCCCTCACGGAGGACCTCGCCGTTGGCCCGCTGGTCGGCGCGTGCGCCGCGCGCCTCGCGCAGGTCGTCCAGGGAGACGTACACGTCCACGCCCGGGAGCCCCCGTGCGAAGGTGCTCTTGCCGCTGCCGGCCGGACCGACCGTCTGGACCAGCTTCGGGAACGCGCCGGACCGCCAGCGCCAGGTCGCGGCCACGGCCTCGTCGGCACTGCCGATCCGCCCCAGCGCGTACGCCTCCCGGGCCTCGGCCCGGCACCGGGCGGCCGTGTCGGCCGGCAGCCCGGCGAACGCCTCCCGCAGCCCGAGGCTCCGTACGTCCTCGGCGTGCAGCGCCGACCACTCCACCTGCTCGCGCGCCTCGTCCGTGACCGCGGTGGCCCGCGCCACCGCATGCAGCAGACCCAGGTCGGCGGCGTACGACAGGCGCACCAGACCGGCCCGCCGGTCCTCGTCCGGATACGGCCGGTGCAGTGCGGGGTGCAGTCCCACGAGGTCGGCGACCCGGCGGGCGAGCGGTATGCCCGCCACCGTGGCGAGCCGCGCCGCCAGCCGCCCGCGTACTCCGCGGTGCAGCAGGGCGGCCAGGACGCCGGCCAGCAGGTCGTCCCCGGACCGGCCCGCCGGATCGAAGCGGGCGAGGGCCCGTGCGTCCCCCTCGCCGGGCAGGCCCACGGCCTCCTCCAGCGCCCGCACGTCGACGGCCGCTCCCGACCGCACCGCCCACAGGGCAGCCCCGGCCCCGAGCCTGTTCTCGACGACGGCCGCGTGCATCCAGTGCGTGTCCGTCCGGACGTGTCCCGGCCGCACCCACTTGGCCACCCGATCGCCGAACTCCTGCGCGGCGAACCCGTCCGCGACCCGGACGACGTACCCCTCCTGCCGCCCGGGATCCAGCCGCAGGGCGCGCAGCGCCCGCTCGTCGAACACGCCTCGCCACAGCACCCGGGGAACGGGAACGCCGAGCCCGCGCAGGAAGACCACCGTCCGGTCCCAGTCCAGGCAGCGGCCCTCCCCGTCCCACACCGAGAAGCCGTAGAAGTAGCTCTCCAGATCGTCGTACGCGATCGAGTGCCGGGCGAACATGTTCTCCCCGCACACCCGCCACCCCGCCGGGACGGCGTGGCCGATCCGGGCCTGGAGCGCCTTGACCCAGGTGCGGGAGGGGTGATGGGCCGAGTCCAGCGAACGGGCGTGCAGGCCGTCGGCGTAAAGGGTGGTGTTCTCGCCGTCGAGCTTCTCGGTCACCACGACCTCGCGGCCGCGCAGCCCGGACAGGTCGGTGACCCGGAGATCGTCGGCGGTCGCACCGGGCGACCAGGGCAGATGCCGGGTCCGTGGATAGTGCGTACGCATGGTGAACATCCCCCGTGACAGCCGTCGTGCCTGCTCAGCGTAGGGGGGTGGGGTGGCGGCGGCGAGCGGATTACGGTGCGGCCGGGACCGGCCGAGGCGCTCGGGAGCGGCGCAGGGGAGGGCCCGGGTTTGACCTGCGTCACTCCGGGGGTATGCTCCCCGGCCCGATTGGCCAGCCCCCCGCCCCGTATGGCAGACTAGCGGGGTTGCTCGGTCGAGTGTTGATGCTGCGCGCCTCCCGCCGGGAGGACCGGAAGCGAGTCCCACAGTACTCGTCGCCCTAACTGCCTGCGGGCAGCACTGGGGCGGACGTACGGGAATCTTTCGGGAAGTGCAGTGCGGCACCGACCAGGCGCCCGGTGGGCCTTCCGCCCCCGGCTTGCGGTTCCGGAAGGGCCGTGCTTTCCCGGCAGGGGATGTTCGAACAAGGGGCATCTGTGTCGGTGAGAGCGCGACACACCCGACCGCGTGGGTCGGAGAAGTGAAGCAGTCACCGGGTTCCAGAGCGTGCAAAGACAGGACTACTGAGTAGCCATGGCGGGACAGAAGATCCGCATCCGGCTCAAGGCCTACGACCACGAGGTCATCGACTCCTCGGCGAAGAAGATCGTCGAGACGGTGACCCGCACTGGTGCGTCGGTCGCGGGCCCGGTGCCGCTGCCCACTGAGAAGAACGTGTACTGCGTCATCAAGTCGCCGCACAAGTACAAGGACTCGCGCGAGCACTTCGAGATGCGCACGCACAAGCGCCTGATCGACATCCTCGACCCCACCCCCAAGACCGTTGACTCTCTGATGCGACTCGACCTCCCGGCCGGTGTCGACATCGAGATCAAGCTCTAAGGGCCGGTGATCTGAGAATGGCTAAGCAGATCAAGGGCATCCTGGGCGAGAAGCTCGGCATGACGCAGGTGTGGGACGAGAACAACCGTGTTGTTCCGGTCACCGTCGTCAAGGCCGGCCCCAACGTCGTCACCCAGGTCCGCACCAATGACGTCGACGGCTACGAGTCGGTCCAGATCGCCTTCGGCGAGATCGACCCGCGCAAGGTGAACAAGCCCCTCAAGGGCCACTTCGCCAAGGCCGACGTCACCCCCCGCCGTCACCTCGTCGAGATCCGTACGGCCGACGCCTCCGAGTACACGCTCGGTCAGGAAGTCACCGCCGAGGTCTTCGAGGCCGGCGTGAAGGTCGACGTCACCGGCAAGAGCAAGGGCAAGGGCTTCGCCGGTGTCATGAAGCGTCACAACTTCAAGGGCCTCGGCGCCGGTCACGGCACCCAGCGCAAGCACCGCTCTCCCGGTTCCATCGGTGGCTGCGCCACCCCGGGCCGCGTGTTCAAGGGCCTCCGCATGGCGGGTCGCATGGGCAACGAGCGTGTCACCACCCAGAACCTGACCGTCCACGCCGTTGACGCGGAGAAGGGTCTGCTGCTCATCAAGGGCGCGGTTCCCGGTCCGAACGGCGGCCTCGTCCTGGTCCGCACCGCGGCCAAGGGGGCCTGAGGTACCGATGAGCACTGTTGACATCCTTTCGCCTGCCGGCGAGAAGACCGGAAGCGTCGAACTCCCCGCGGAGATCTTCGGCGTGGAGAAGGTCAGCATCCCGCTGATCCACCAGGTCGTCGTCGCGCAGAACGCGGCCGCCCGTCAGGGCACGCACAAGACCAAGACCCGTGGCGAGGTCCGTGGTGGCGGCAAGAAGCCGTACCGCCAGAAGGGCACCGGCCGCGCCCGTCAGGGCTCGACCCGCGCGCCGCAGTTCGCCGGCGGTGGCGTCGTCCACGGCCCGCAGCCGCGTGACTACTCGCAGCGCACCCCGAAGAAGATGAAGGCCGCCGCTCTGCGTCACGCCCTCACCGACCGGGCGCGCCACAACCGCATCCACGTCGTCACCGGCGTGATCGAGGGCGAGAACCCCAGCACCAAGGCCGCTCGCACGCTGTTCGGCAAGATCTCGGAGCGCAAGAACCTGCTCCTGGTCGTCGAGCGCGCCGACGAGGCCGCCTGGCTCTCCGCCCGCAACCTGCCCCAGGTCCACATCCTGGAGCCGGGCCAGCTGAACACGTACGACGTGATCGTCTCGGACGACGTGGTCTTCACCCAGGCCGCTCTCGAGTCCTTCGTCGCCGGCCCGAAGGCCAACGACACCGAAGGGACCGAGGTCTGATGGCTACCCGTCACCCGAGCATCGCCTCGAAGGCCGCCAAGGCCGCCAAGGCCGCGCGCGTCGCCAAGGCGCGCCGCCACGAGGCCGAGGGCAAGAACACCGTCGAGACCCCGATCAGCAAGTCGTACACGGACCCCCGTGACGTGCTGCTGAAGCCGGTCGTCTCGGAGAAGAGCTACGCGCTCCTGGACGAGAACAAGTACACGTTCGTCGTCGCCCCGGGCGCCAACAAGACCCAGATCAAGCAGGCCGTCCAGGCGGTCTTCTCGGTCAAGGTCACCGGGGTCAACACCCTCAACCGCCAGGGCAAGCGCAAGCGCACCAAGACCGGTTTCGGTCAGCGCGCGGGCTCCAAGCGCGCGATCGTGACCCTCGCCGAGGGCGACCGTATCGACATCTTCGGCGGTCCGACCGCGTAAGCGGGTCGGATCGTCCGATATCGGACGAGGACTGAGAAATGGGAATCCGCAAGTACAAGCCGACTACGCCGGGCCGTCGTGGCGCCAGCGTCGCCGACTTCGTCGAGGTCACGCGGTCCACGCCGGAGAAGTCGCTGGTCCGCCCGCTGCACAGCAAGGGCGGCCGTAACAACGCCGGTCGTGTGACCGTTCGCCACCAGGGTGGCGGACACAAGCGCGCCTTCCGAGTG
This sequence comes from Streptomyces fuscichromogenes, assembly GCF_014645815.1. Classification (GTDB taxonomy): domain Bacteria; phylum Actinomycetota; class Actinomycetes; order Streptomycetales; family Streptomycetaceae; genus Streptomyces; species Streptomyces fuscichromogenes. The sequence goes on from NZ_BMML01000035.1 coordinate 74,971, forward strand.
ATCGACTTCCGTCGTCACGACAAGGACGGCGTGCCGGCGAAGGTCGCGCACATCGAGTACGACCCCAACCGCACCGCGCGCATCGCGCTGCTGCACTACGCGGACGGCGAGAAGCGCTACATCCTCGCCCCGCGCAACCTGCAGCAGGGCGACACCGTGGAGAACGGTCCCGGGGCCGACATCAAGCCGGGCAACAACCTGGCCCTCCGCAACATCCCGGTCGGTACCACGATCCACGCGATCGAGCTCCGTCCCGGCGGTGGCGCCAAGTTCGCCCGTTCCGCGGGTGCCTCGGTGCAGCTGCTCGCCCGTGAGGGCGCCATGGCGACCCTCCGTATGCCGTCCGGCGAGATCCGCATGGTGGACGCGCGCTGCCGCGCCACCGTCGGTGAGGTCGGCAACGCCGAGCAGTCGAACATCAACTGGGGCAAGGCCGGCCGCAAGCGGTGGCTGGGCGTCCGCCCGACCGTCCGTGGTGTCGTCATGAACCCGGTCGACCACCCGCACGGTGGTGGTGAGGGCCGGACGTCCGGTGGTCGTCACCCCGTCTCCCCGTGGGGCAAGAAGGAAGGTCGTACTCGTTCGCCCAAGAAGGCGTCGAACAAGTACATCGTCCGCCGCCGCAAGACGAACAAGAAGCGTTAAGGACTGGTTGAGATGCCTCGTAGCTTGAAGAAGGGGCCCTTCGTAGACGACCACCTGATCAAGAAGGTGGATGTCCAGAACGAAGCCGGCACCAAGAACGTCATCAAGACCTGGTCCCGTCGCTCGATGATCGTCCCGGCCATGCTCGGCCACACGATCGCGGTGCACAACGGCAAGACCCACATCCCGGTGTTCGTCACCGAGTCGATGGTCGGCCACAAGCTCGGCGAGTTCTCGCCGACCCGCACCTTCCGGGGCCACGTCAAGGACGACCGGAAGTCGAAGCGCCGCTAGTAGCGGATCGCATTCAGACACGTAAGTAACTGAGAGGGACAACCATGGAAGCCAGGGCCCAGGCGCGGTACATCCGCGTTACGCCCATGAAGGCCCGCCGCGTGGTGGACCTTATCCGTGGCATGGACGCCACGGAGGCTCAGGCTGTTCTGCGATTCGCTCCGCAGGCAGCCTCCGTGCCGGTCGGCAAGGTGCTGGACAGCGCCATCGCCAACGCCGCGCACAACTACGACCACACCGACGCCGACAGCCTCTTCATCTCCGAGGCGTACGTCGACGAGGGCCCGACCCTGAAGCGGTTCCGGCCGCGCGCCCAGGGCCGTGCCTACCGGATCCGCAAGCGGACCAGCCACATCACCGTGGTCGTCAGCAGCAAGGAAGGAACCCGGTAATGGGCCAGAAGGTTAACCCGCATGGGTTCCGGCTCGGTGTCACCACGGACTTCAAGTCCCGGTGGTACGCCGACAAGCTGTACAAGGACTACGTCAAGGAAGACGTCGCCATCCGTCGGATGATGACGTCCGGCATGGAGCGCGCCGGCATCTCGAAGGTGGAGATCGAGCGCACCCGTGACCGCGTGCGGGTGGACATCCACACCGCTCGTCCGGGCATCGTCATCGGCCGCCGTGGCGCCGAGGCCGACCGCATCCGCGGCGACCTCGAGAAGCTCACGGGCAAGCAGGTCCAGCTGAACATCCTCGAGGTCAAGAACCCCGAGACCGACGCTCAGCTGGTTGCGCAGGCCGTTGCCGAGCAGCTCTCCTCCCGCGTCTCCTTCCGTCGCGCCATGCGTAAGAGCATGCAGTCGGCGATGAAGGCCGGCGCCAAGGGCATCAAGATCCAGTGCGGCGGCCGCCTCGGCGGCGCCGAGATGTCCCGCTCGGAGTTCTACCGCGAGGGCCGTGTGCCCCTGCACACGCTCCGTGCGAACGTGGACTACGGCTTCTTCGAGGCCAAGACGACCTTCGGCCGTATCGGTGTGAAGGTCTGGATCTACAAGGGCGACGTCAAGAACATCGCCGAGGTCCGCGCCGAGAACGCCGCTGCCCGCGCCGGCAACCGCCCGGCCCGTGGCGGTGGCGCTGCCGACCGCCCGGCCCGTGGTGGCCGCGGTGGCGAGCGGCGCGGTCGCAAGCCGCAGCAGGCTGCCGGCGCCGAGGCCCCCAAGGCCGAAGCCCCCGCCGCCGCTCCGGCTGAGAGCACCGGAACGGAGGCCTGACCGTCATGCTGATCCCCCGTAGGGTCAAGCACCGCAAGCAGCACCACCCGAGGCGTCGCGGTGAGGCCAAGGGCGGTACCACGGTCGCGTTCGGCGAGTACGGCATCCAGGCCCTCACGCCGGCGTACGTGACCAACCGCCAGATCGAGGCGGCCCGTATCGCGATGACCCGCCACATCAAGCGTGGCGGCAAGGTCTGGATCAACATCTACCCGGACCGCCCGCTCACGAAGAAGCCCGCCGAGACCCGCATGGGTTCCGGTAAGGGTTCTCCGGAGTGGTGGATCGCGAACGTGCACCCGGGCCGGGTCATGTTCGAGCTGTCCTACCCCAACGAGAAGATCGCCCGTGAGGCCCTCACTCGCGCAGCCCACAAGCTGCCGATGAAGTGCCGGATCGTCAAGCGCGAGGCAGGTGAAGCGTGATGTCGGCCGGTACCAAGGCGTCCGAGCTGCGCGAGCTGGGCAACGAGGAGCTTCTGGGCAAGCTCCGCGAGGCCAAGGAAGAGCTGTTCAACCTCCGCTTCCAGGCGGCGACGGGTCAGCTCGAGAACCACGGTCGGCTCAAGGCCGTCCGTAAGGACATCGCGCGGATCTACACCCTGATGCGTGAGCGCGAGCTGGGCATCGAGACGGTGGAGAGCGCCTGATGAGCGAGAGCAACGTGACTGAGAACACTGAGGCGCGCGGCAGCTTCCGCAAGACCCGTGAGGGTCTCGTCGTCAGCGACAAGATGGACAAGACCGTCGTCGTCGCCGTCGAGGACCGCGTCAAGCACGCGCTGTACGGCAAGGTCATCCGCCGTACGAACAAGCTCAAGGCGCACGACGAGCAGAACGCCGCGGGCGTCGGCGACCGTGTCCTCCTCATGGAGACCCGGCCGCTGTCCGCGACGAAGCGCTGGCGCGTCGTCGAGATCCTCGAGAAGGCCAAGTAATTTCCTGCGGGGCATCCCTCGCAGGACAGTTCCGCCAGGCTCGGCAGGGGTTCCGTAACCGGACCCCTGCCGGGAACCGGCAGACAAACAGGAGATAGACGTGATCCAGCAGGAGTCGCGACTGCGTGTCGCCGACAACACTGGTGCGAAGGAGATCCTTTGCATCCGTGTGCTCGGTGGCTCCGGTCGCCGCTACGCGGGCATCGGTGACGTCATCGTCGCCACCGTCAAGGACGCGATCCCCGGCGGCAACGTGAAGAAGGGTGACGTCATCAAGGCGGTCATCGTTCGCACCGTCAAGGAGCGCCGCCGTCCGGACGGCTCGTACATCCGCTTCGACGAGAACGCCGCTGTCATTCTCAAGAACGACGGCGACCCTCGTGGCACCCGTATCTTCGGCCCGGTCGGCCGTGAGCTGCGCGAGAAGAAGTTCATGAAGATCATCTCGCTGGCTCCGGAGGTGCTGTAAGCATGAAGATCAAGAAGGGCGACCTGGTCCAGGTCATCACCGGTAAGGACAAGGGCAAGCAGGGCAAGGTCATCGCGGCCTACCCCCGCGAGGACCGGGTCCTGGTCGAGGGTGTCAACCGGGTCAAGAAGCACACCAAGGCCGGTCCGACCGCTCGCGGTTCGCAGGCCGGCGGCATCGTCACGACCGAGGCGCCCGTCCACGTCTCCAACGTCCAGCTGGTCGTTGAGAAGGACGGCAACAAGGTCGTCACGCGTGTCGGTTACCGCTTCGACGACGAAGGCAACAAGATCCGCGTTGCCAAGCGGACGGGTGAGGACATCTGATGGCTACCACCACTGCTCCGCGTCTGAAGCTGAAGTACCGCGAGGAGATCGCGGGCAAGATGCGTGACGAGTTCAAGTACGAGAACGTCATGCAGATCCCCGGCCTCGTCAAGATCGTGGTCAACATGGGTGTCGGCGACGCCGCCCGTGACTCGAAGCTGATCGAGGGCGCGATCCGCGACCTGACCACCATCACCGGTCAGAAGCCGCAGGTCACCAAGGCTCGCAAGTCCATCGCGCAGTTCAAGCTGCGTGAGGGTCAGCCGATCGGTGCCCACGTCACGCTCCGTGGCGACCGCATGTGGGAGTTCCTGGACCGCACCCTGTCGCTCGCGCTGCCGCGCATCCGCGACTTCCGTGGTCTGTCCCCCAAGCAGTTCGACGGCCGTGGCAACTACACCTTCGGTCTCACGGAGCAGGTCATGTTCCACGAGATCGACCAGGACAAGATCGACCGTACCCGGGGTATGGACATCACCGTGGTGACCACGGCGACCAACGACGCTGAGGGCCGCGCGCTCCTTCGTCACCTCGGCTTCCCGTTCAAGGAGGCGTGAGCGAGATGGCGAAGAAGGCTCTGATTGCCAAGGCTGCTCGCAAGCCCAAGTTCGGTGTGCGTGGCTACACGCGCTGCCAGCGCTGCGGCCGTCCGCACTCCGTGTACCGCAAGTTCGGCCTGTGCCGCGTGTGCCTTCGTGAGATGGCTCACCGTGGCGAGCTGCCGGGCGTGACCAAGAGCTCCTGGTAATCCCCCTTTTTAGGGATTCCCAGGGCTCTCGGTAAGCAATGGGCGTGTCAGGCGCCCTCCCTTCCATGGCTTAGGCTTGGAGGGTTGGGCGCCTGACGGTCGCCCGTACGACTTACTACGCCGTAGGTCCACCGCGCCGCACCCGTCCCGTCTCGGATCGGGGAGAGGGATGGCGCACCAGGAAACCCCGGCGAGAGAGGCCACAGGCCAATTCATGACCATGACTGATCCGATCGCAGACATGCTGACGCGTCTGCGGAACGCGAACTCGGCGTACCACGACTCCGTGACGATGCCGGCGTCCAAGATCAAGTCTCACATCGCGGAGATCCTCCAGCAGGAGGGCTTCATCACGGGCTGGAAGGTCGAGGACGCCGAGGTCGGCAAGAACCTCGTCCTGGACCTGAAGTTCGGTCCCAACCGTGAGCGCTCCATCGCGGGCATCAAGCGGATCTCCAAGCCCGGTCTCCGGGTGTACGCGAAGTCCACCTCCCTGCCGAAGGTGCTGGGCGGCCTCGGCGTGGCGATCATCTCCACGTCGCACGGTCTCCTCACCGACAAGCAGGCCGGCAAGAAGGGCGTAGGCGGGGAAGTCCTCGCCTACGTCTGGTAGCAGAAGGGAACGGAGGAAACAGCTATGTCGCGTATCGGCAAGCTCCCCATCGCGGTTCCCGCCGGCGTGGACGTCACCATCGACGGCCGCACGGTGCAGGTCAAGGGCCCCAAGGGCGAGCTGACCCACACCATCGTGGCTCCGATCGACATCGCCAAGGGCGAGGACGGCACTCTCGCGGTGACCCGCCCCAACGACGAGCGTCAGAGCAAGGCCCTGCACGGCCTGTCCCGCACGCTGGTGGCGAACATGATCACCGGCGTGACCCAGGGTTACGTGAAGAAGCTCGAGATCAGCGGTGTCGGTTACCGCGTGACCGCCAAGGGCTCGAACCTCGAGTTCGCGCTCGGTTACAGCCACCCGATCCTGGTCGAGGCCCCCGAGGGCATCACCTTCAAGGTCGAGGCTCCGACCCGTTTCTCGGTCGAGGGCATCGACAAGCAGAAGGTCGGCGAGGTCGCGGCCAACATCCGCAAGCTGCGCAAGCCCGACCCGTACAAGGCCAAGGGCGTCAAGTACGAGGGCGAAGTCATCCGCCGCAAGGTCGGAAAGGCGGGTAAGTAAGCCATGGCATACGGACAGAAGATCCTCAAGGGCGACGCCTACAAGCGCGCCGCGATCAAGCGCCGTCACATCCGGATCCGTAAGAACATTTCCGGTACGGCGGAGCGTCCCCGTCTGGTCGTTACCCGCTCCAACCGCCACATCGTGGCCCAGGTGATCGACGACATCAAGGGTCACACCCTGGCGTCGGCGTCCACCCTGGACACCTCGGTCCGTGGTGGCGAGGGTGACAAGTCCGCGCAGGCCAAGCAGGTCGGCGCCCTGGTCGCCGAGCGTGCCAAGGCCGCCGGTGTCGAGGCCGTGGTGTTCGACCGTGGTGGTAACCAGTACGCCGGCCGCATCGCGGCTCTGGCGGACGCCGCCCGCGAGGCCGGGCTCAAGTTCTGAGCCGCTTGTAGCTAGCGGAAAGAGAGAGGTAATCCAATGGCTGGACCCCAGCGCCGCGGTGGCGGTGCCGGTGGCGGCGAGCGGCGGGACCGGAAGGGCCGTGACGGCGGCGCTGCTGCCGCCGAGAAGACCGCGTACGTTGAGCGCGTTGTCGCGATCAACCGCGTCGCCAAGGTTGTGAAGGGTGGTCGTCGCTTCAGCTTCACCGCGCTGGTCGTGGTGGGCGACGGTGACGGCACCGTGGGTGTCGGTTACGGCAAGGCCAAGGAGGTGCCGGCCGCCATCGCCAAGGGCGTTGAGGAGGCCAAGAAGCACTTCTTCAAGGTCCCGCGTATCCAGGGCACCATCCCGCACCCGATCCAGGGTGAGAAGGCTGCCGGCGTCGTTCTCCTCAAGCCGGCCTCGCCGGGTACCGGTGTGATCGCCGGTGGTCCCGTGCGTGCCGTCCTGGAGTGCGCCGGTATCCACGACGTGCTGTCGAAGTCGCTCGGCTCCGACAACGCGATCAACATCGTGCACGCGACCGTGGAGGCCCTGAAGGGCCTGCAGCGTCCCGAGGAGATCGCGGCCCGCCGTGGTCTGCCCCTCGAGGACGTCGCCCCCGCGGCTCTGCTTCGTGCGCGTGCGGGAGCGGGTGCGTAATGGCTCGCCTCAAGGTCACGCAGACGAAGTCGTACATCGGCAGCAAGCAGAACCACCGTGACACCCTGCGGTCCCTTGGTCTCAAGGGGATCAACACCGTGGTCGTCAAGGAGGACCGCCCCGAGTTCCGCGGCATGGTGCACACCGTCCGCCACCTCGTGACGGTTGAGGAGGTCGACTGATCATGGCGGAGAACAACCCGCTCAAGATCCACAACCTCCGTCCCGCCCCGGGCGCCAAGACCGCCAAGACCCGTGTCGGTCGTGGTGAGGCGTCCAAGGGTAAGACGGCCGGTCGTGGTACCAAGGGTACGAAGGCCCGCTATCAGGTTCCGGAGCGCTTCGAGGGTGGCCAGATGCCCCTCCACATGCGTCTTCCGAAGCTGAAGGGCTTCAAGAACCCGTTCAAGACCGAGTACCAGGTCGTGAACCTCGACAAGCTGGCCGCGCTGTACCCCGAGGGTGGCGAGGTCACCGTCGAGGGTCTGGTGGCCAAGGGTGCCGTTCGCAAGAACGCGCTCGTCAAGGTGCTCGGCCAGGGTGAGGTCTCCGTGGCGCTCCAGGTGACGGTCGACGCCGTCTCCGGCTCCGCCAAGGAGAAGATCACCGCCGCCGGCGGCACTGTCACCGAGCTCGTCTGAGTATTTCGGACGTCTCGATGACGTAAGCGATTCCCTACCGGGGATACCTCACAATGGGGTATCCCCGGTTGGTCGTTCCTAGGGGGGCAGTGCGGCCGGTAAGGTGGCCAGCACTGTTCTTTTTCCCATTCGTCGAACCTCAAGACCGTCACCCTTGACGCAGTTGCGCGGGGGTCGCAGGAGGCACCGTGCTCACCGCGTTCGCCCGGGCGTTCAGGACGCCCGACCTGCGCAAGAAGCTGCTCTTCACGCTCGGCATCATCGTGGTGTACCGGGTCGGTACCCACATCCCGATCCCCGGCGTCAACTACAAGGCCGTCCAGACGTGTGTCGGCGAGGCCTCCGGCAACCAGGGCCTGTTCGGTCTCGTGAACATGTTCAGTGGTGGCGCGCTGCTCCAGATCACGATCTTCGCGCTCGGCATCATGCCCTACATCACGGCGAGCATCATCCTTCAGCTGCTGACGGTGGTCATCCCGCGCCTGGAGGCCCTGAAGAAGGAGGGCCAGGCGGGTACGGCGAAGATCACGCAGTACACCCGTTACCTGACGGTGGCGCTCGCCATCCTGCAGGGCACCGGCCTGGTGGCCACCGCCCGCAGCGGCGCCCTCTTCTCCGGTTGCACGGTCGCTTCCAGCATCGTCCCGGACCAGGCGATCTTCACCACCATCACCATGGTCATCTGCATGACGGCCGGTACGGCCGTCGTCATGTGGCTCGGCGAGCTGATCACCGACCGCGGTATCGGCAACGGCATGTCGATCCTGATGTTCATCTCGATCGCCGCGACCTTCCCGTCCGCGCTGTGGGCCATCAAGAAGCAGGGCACCCTGGCCGGCGGCTGGATCGAGTTCGGCTCGGTCATCGCGGTGGGTCTGGTCATGGTCGCGCTGGTGGTCTTCGTGGAGCAGGCTCAGCGCCGCATTCCGGTGCAGTACGCGAAGCGCATGATCGGCCGCCGTTCCTACGGTGGTACGTCTACGTACATCCCGCTCAAGGTGAACCAGGCCGGTGTGATTCCGGTCATCTTCGCCTCCTCGCTGCTTTACATTCCGGCGCTCGTGGCGCAGTTCGCCGGCGGCAACTCGGGCTGGAAGGACTGGATCACCCAGAACCTGACCAAGGGTGACCACCCGATCTACATCGTTTCGTACTTCTTGCTCATCGTGTTCTTCGCGTTCTTCTATGTCGCCATCTCCTTCAACCCCGAAGAAGTAGCCGACAACATGAAGAAGTATGGTGGCTTCATCCCGGGCATCCGGGCTGGCCGACCGACCGCTGAGTACCTGTCGTACGTGCTCAACCGGATCACCTGGCCGGGTTCGCTGTATCTGGGGCTGATCGCTCTCGTACCGACGATGGCGTTGGTCGGCTTTGGGGCAAGCAACAACTTCCCGTTCGGTGGTACCAGCATCCTGATCATCGTGGGTGTCGGTCTGGAGACGGTGAAGCAGATCGAGAGCCAGCTCCAGCAGCGCAATTACGAAGGGTTCCTCCGCTGATGCGAATCGTCCTCGTCGGGCCGCCTGGCGCCGGTAAGGGAACGCAAGCCGTTCGCCTTGCCAAGGAGCTGAAGATCCCGCACATCTCCACGGGCGACCTGTTCCGCGCCAACATCAGCCGCAAGACGGAGCTCGGGAAACTCGCGAAGTCCTACATGGACGCCGGCAACCTGGTCCCCGACGAGGTCACCATCGCCATGGCCAAGGACCGCATGGAGCAGGAGGACGCCGTGAACGGCTTCCTGCTGGACGGTTTCCCGCGCAACGTCGCACAGGCCGAGGCGCTGGACGAACTGCTGAAGACCGAGAAGATCAAGCTGGACGCGGTGCTCGACCTCGAAGTCCCCGAGGAAGAGGTCGTGAAGCGGATCGCCGGGCGGCGCCTGTGCCGCAACAAGGCGGAGCACGTGTTCCACGTGACGTACACCCCGCCGAAGGCGGAGGGTGTCTGCGACGTCTGCGGCGGTGAGCTCTACCAGCGCGACGACGACTCCGAGGACACCGTCCGCACCCGGCTGGAGGTCTACCACACGCAGACCGAGCCGATCATCGACTACTACAAGGCGCAGGGCCTGGTGGCGACGATCTCCGCTCTGGGGGCGGTGGACGAGGTCACCAAGCGGGCGCTGGACGCGCTCAAGCGTGACGGGGACGAGGAGAAGTAGTTCCCCGGTGGTTTTGGCCGCGGTGCCCTGACGGGTGCCGCGGCCGTACTGTTGTGTTCGTGTTCGGCTGACGCCGACGCCGACGTTGTCGCGAGTGATGGAGAGCGCAGGCCACCCATGGTGCAGATCAAGACCCCCGAGCAGATCGCCAAGATGCGGGCGGCGGGCCTGGTCGTGGCGGCCATCCACGCGGCCACCCGTGAGGCGGCGGTTCCCGGCGCCAGCACCAAGGACCTGGACGAGGTGGCCCGCAAGGTCCTCGCCGAGCACGGTGCCAAGCCGAACTTCCTCGGCTACGGCGGCTTCCCCGCCACCATCTGCACGTCCGTCAACGACGTGGTCGTCCACGGCATCCCCTCCGAGGACGTCGTCCTCAAGGACGGCGACATCATCTCCATCGACTGCGGCGCGATCGTCGACGGCTGGCACGGCGACGCGGCCTACACCGCGTTCGTGGGCTCCGGTCACGCCCCGGAGCTGATCGAGCTCTCCCGGGTCACCGAGGAGTCGATGTGGGCCGGCATCGCGGCGATGAAGCAGGGCAACCGGCTCGTCGACGTCTCCCGGGCGATCGAGACGTACATCCGCCGCCAGCCGAAGCCCGGCGGCGGCAAGTACGGGATCATCGAGGACTACGGCGGCCACGGCATCGGCACCGAGATGCACATGGACCCGCACCTGCTGAACTACGTCGACCGGCGGCGGGGCAAGGGACCGAAGCTGGTGACCGGGTTCTGCCTCGCCATCGAGCCGATGGTGTCGCTGGGGACGCCCCGCACGGAGGTCCTGTCGGACGACTGGACCGTGATCACGACGGACGGGACCTGGTCGTCGCACTGGGAGCACAGTGTCGCGCTGACCGAAGAGGGGCCCTTGGTGCTGACGGCGCCTGACGGGGGCAAGGCCAAGCTGGCCGAGCATGGGATCACGGCTGCGCCGGATCCGCTGGGCTGAGCATCGCCCGAGGCTGCGGCCCCGGTGGGGGCTGGTCGCGCAGTTCCCCGCGCCCCTGAAGGGGCGCTCCAGGCGGGGCGCCTCGGACGGGTGCCGAAAATACCGGGCGCTTAATGATCTGTGTTCCGGGGCAGGCTTTCTCGATTCGTCTTTCCGGGTGCGCTGACGTAGACTGACTCGTCGGCTCTCGTGCACCCGCATGTCCGCATGCACCCGTAAGGGAAGCGTGGGAGTCGATCAAGGTAGTCGATTCGAAGGGCGAAGCGTGGCCAAGAAGCAAGGTGCCATCGAGATCGAGGGCACTGTCGTCGAGTCTCTTCCGAACGCCATGTTCAAGGTCGAGCTCCAGAACGGCCACCAGGTCCTGGCACACATCAGCGGCAAGATGCGTATGCACTACATCCGCATCCTCCCTGACGACCGGGTCGTGGTGGAGCTGTCTCCGTACGACCTGACGCGTGGCCGGATCGTCTACCGCTACAAGTAGATCTTGCCCAGGTCCCGTGCGAGCGGGGCTGCCGGCAACTGACCCGGAGAACCTCAATCCCATGAAGGTCAAGCCGAGCGTCAAGAAGATCTGCGACAAGTGCAGGGTGATCCGCCGTCACGGTCGGGTCATGGTCATCTGCGAGAACCCGCGCCACAAGCAGCGCCAGGGCTGACGCACGACCTATCCCTCTGCATCGACATCGCAGAGATTCGCGCGACGCGAGCTGAATATGTTCATACGCAGAACCCAGGTGCCGAAGGCGCCTGACACCCCCGGTTCGGAGGCCGGGGACCCAGTTCGTACCTGGTACGGCGGCTGGGAACCGGTTCTGCGGAAGACCTCCGAAGATCACCAGGAGCCATTGAAGTGGCACGCGTTTCCGGTGTTGACATCCCGCGCGAAAAGCGCGTGGAAGTCGCCCTCACCTACGTGTTCGGCATCGGCCGGACCCTTTCGCAGCAGACGCTGGCGGAGACGGGCATCGACCCGAACACCCGTGTTCGTGACCTGAGCGAAGAGCAGCTGGTCGCCATCCGCGAATACGTCGACAACAACATCAAGACCGAGGGTGACCTCCGTCGCGAGATCCAGGCCGACATCCGCCGCAAGGTCGAGATCGGCTGCTACCAGGGTCTGCGTCACCGTCGCGGTCTGCCCGTCCGCGGTCAGCGCACCAGCACCAACGCCCGCACCCGCAAGGGCCCGCGTCGCGCCATCGCCGGCAAGAAGAAGCCGGGCAAGAAGTAGTCCGCAGCGGACAACGCTTCATCAGCGGTCTTCGCTGTAGGACCGACCACCTCCCCGTAGGAGTAACTAGATGCCCCCCAAGGGTCGTCAGGGCGCTGCCAAGAAGGTGCGCCGCAAGGAAAAGAAGAACGTCGCTCACGGCCACGCGCACATCAAGAGCACGTTCAACAACACGATCGTCTCCATCACGGACCCGTCCGGCAACGTGATCTCCTGGGCCTCCGCCGGCCACGTCGGCTTCAAGGGCTCCCGGAAGTCCACGCCGTTCGCCGCGCAGATGGCCGCCGAGTCGGCTGCCCGCCGCGCTCAGGAGCACGGCATGCGCAAGGTCGACGTGTTCGTGAAGGGTCCGGGTTCCGGTCGTGAGACCGCGATCCGTTCGCTCCAGGCCACGGGCCTCGAGGTCGGCTCCATCCAGGACGTCACCCCGACCCCGCACAACGGCTGCCGTCCGCCGAAGCGCCGTCGCGTCTGACCTCGCTTCACAGGGCTGCTCGGGCGGTACGACTCGGTAAGGGTCGTGCCGCCCGTACCCTTGCAGTACCCGCACTCTCCGGGGCGCGGTTCCGTCGGGCGTCAAATAGCGGGCGTCCACGAAAGAAGGATCTGATCCACTCATGCTGATCGCTCAGCGTCCCTCGTTGACCGAAGAGGTCGTCGACGAGTTCCGTTCCCGGTTCGTGATCGAGCCGCTGGAGCCGGGCTTC
>NZ_BMML01000036.1 GCF_014645815.1 Streptomyces fuscichromogenes
CCCAGCGACCGACTCAAACTGAAATCAGACGAAGGCCCGCAGAACACCCACTGATAGCCCCAGCCTGGAGGAAGCGTCCAAGGCGTTGGGGTGCTCGATGGCGAAGGGCTACGACCTGGTTCGCCAAGGGAGGTTTCCGTGCCGTGTGCTCCGCGTCAGCCTCAGCACCCGCATCGTCACCGCCTCCCTGCTCCGCGTGCTCGACAGCGGCGAGCCCGAGTACAACGAGACGTCCAGCACAAGCCCTATTCCGTCTTACCCAGCCGTACGACGAAGCCCCGCCGGAATGATCACTGGAATCCGCCGACCAGCGGGGCTCCGCATCGCCTGTTCTGTCACTTGCCTGTCACGAACACCATCGAGGCACCGGGACCGCAGTGCCCTCACCTGCACAATCAGCACCACTTTGGACCACGTGGACCCCACAAGACGGTTCCGACTACCTGTGCCATGTGGTACCCAGGGAGGGACCCAGGATCAGGACGGGAGCCTCTTCTGGCCCGTCAAAGCGGTATTGCAGGGTGTTCGACGGTGTCTCACTCACGCCTCAGACCCTCTCACGTATCACGGACGCCCCTATAACAGGCCCGCTCCGAAGGTGCCTGTGCCCTCCGCAACGACAGCCAGCCGCCGTGGCCGGAAAGGGCTCGGCAACCACGACCTTCCCCAGCGGGGAGGCCACAGAGGCGGCATGGGCCTCGCCGTGCGTGTCCATGCCGAGAACGACCTCGCCCCGAACGGGCGGATCCGTGCTGGCGGGGTACGGGCCGCCTACGGCCTCGGCCTGGTCGTCACCGCCGCCGCCCTCCTGACCGCGTGGCGTGCCGTGCCCGAAGCCCCCGAAGGCCGTTTGGCCCACGTGGACGTGGCAGGCGCGGTCGTCCTGGCCGCCGCACTGCTCCTGGTGCTGTTCCTCGCCGGCGAACGGAATCCGTGGAGCCGGCACCTCGCCGTGGCGGCGGGCCTCGCCGTCGTCGCGGTGGTGCTGTTCTGCGTCTGGGCCGTCATCGAGCTGCGCAGCACGACGCCCCTGGTCGATGTGCGGGCGGTGCGGCATCCGGCGGTCGCCGGGGCGAACCTCGCCATGTTCGTCGGCGGGATCGGCATGTACCTCCTGCTCACGCTCGTCACCCGGTACGCGCAGACGCCGCACGCCGCACGGCGCAGGCTACGGCTTCGGGCTGACGACCTTCGTCGCCGGGCTGGTCCTCGTCCCGTTCTCGGTGCTGGGGTTCGTCGCCGGCAAGCTCACGCCGCGGGTACGGACACGCCTCGCCGACCCCCTGCTCCTGGCCGGCAGCGCCGTCGTGGTCGGCGGCGGGTTCGCCCTGTTCGCGGCGGCCCGGTCGGACCTGGCCGAACTGTTCGCGGCGATGGGCGTGCTCGGCTGCGGCGTCGGCGGCTTCTCGGCCGCGATGCCCGGCGTCATCCTGGCCGTCACCCCCAGGAGCGAGACGTCGAGCGCCATGAGCTTCAACTACGTCGTCCGCAGCGTCGGGTACTCCCTGGACAGCGCCATCGGCGGCCTGATCCTCGCCGCGGGCACCGGGCCCGGCCATCTCTTCCCCGACGACAGCGCCTACACCACCGCGGCGCTGGTCGGCATCGGCGCCATGGCGATCACGACGCTGACAGGCCTCGCTCTCGCCCGCCGACGGTCGTCCGAGACCAACCCGTAAGTTCAGATGCACTCATCCTCACACTGGAGGTTCCATGCCCAAGGGCTACTGGGTCAGCGTCTACCGCACCATTTCGGACCCCGAGAAGCTGGCTGCTTACAACAAGCTGGCTCCTGCGGCCGTCCAGGCCGGGGGAGGCCGGGTCCTCGTCCGTGGCGGTCGGATCGTGGCGCATGACGCCGGAATCGCCGAGCGCACCGTCCTGATCGAGTTCGACAGCTTCGAGCAGGCGGTCGCGGCGCGCGAGAGTGCGGCCTACCAGGAGGCGCTGGCCGCCCTCGCCGACGGCGTCGAGCGCGACTTCCGCATCGTCGAAGGCATCGACTGACCGAGGTCCAGTCGGATCCTCGCTGAAGCTCGGTGGGCTTGTCGGTCACTCACCAGCCGGGGAGGCGGGTCGTGACCTCCTGCAGTGCCCACCCGTTGCCGTCCACGTCGTGGAAGGCCGCGAACGAGCCGTAGCTGGTGCGCTTCGGATCCGGGCCGCTGACCCGTCCCTCGGGTGTGCCGCGATCGAGCACTGCGAACCGGGAGGCGTCAGGTGCACCACCCGGTAGCCGTCGTCGGTGGCGTAGTCGACGTCCGGCCGGAATCCGGCCCGCTCGTAGTAGGCCTTGGCCTGCAGACCGAGGGGTACGGACTCACGGACTCCCCCGCCGGACTCGCTGCCTGGATGTACGGCAAGTTCGCCGCCTGGACCTACAGCGGCGGTCATCCCGAACGGGTACTGACCAAGGACGAGATGCTCGACGACATCACGCTCTACTGGGTCACGAACACCGCTGTCTCCTCCTCGCGTCTCCCGGTCCCTTCAGCCCGCGCTCACCGCGCCGCCTGCCCCACCAGCACCGCTGCCTGTGGCTTCGGATCGGGCAGCGCGGCGCCGGGGCGGGGCGTTCAGTAGCGGGCTCCGACGGGGGCCGGGATGGCGTCGAGGTCCGCGAGGTCGGCCGCGGACAGCCGGATGTCGGCGCCGCCGACGTTGTCGGCGAGGTACCCGGGGGTCTTGGTACCGGGGATGGGCACCACGTGCTCGCCCTGGGCGACGAGCCAGGCGAGGGCCACCTGCGCCGGGGTGGCGCCGACACGGTCGGCCACTTCGCGGACCTGGGCCGCGATGTCGAGGTTGGCGCGCAGGTTGTCCTGCTGGAAGCGGGGCAGGCGGCGACGCTGGTCGTTCTCCGGGAGTTCGTCGAAGGAGGAGAAGCGGCCGAGGAGGAAGCCGCGGCCGAGCGGGGAGTAGGGCAGCAGGCCGATGCCGTGCTCCTGGCAGTAGGGCAGGACCTCGGCCTGGACGTCGCGGGTCCAGAGGGAGAACTCGGACTGCACGGTGGTGACCGGGTGGACGGCCTGGGCGCGCTGGATCTGCTGGACGCTGACTTCGGACAGGCCGATGTGGCGGGCCTTGCCGGCGGCGACGGCCTCGGCGAGGGCACCCCAGGTCTCTTCGAGGGGGACCTCGGGGTCGACGCGGTGGAGCTGGTAGAGGTCGATGTGGTCGGTGCCCAGGCGGCGCAGGCTGGCGTCGACGGCGGCGCGGATGTGTTCGGGCCGGCCGTTCGGCCTGACCAGCGGGGCGCCGCCGGGGCCACCGGTGGGGTCGAGGCACTCCATGCCGGCCTTGGTGGCGATCACCGCACGGTCGCGGTGGCCGGCCAGGGCCCGGCCGACGAGTTCCTCGTTGGTGTAGGGGCCGTAGACGTCGGCGGTGTCGATCAGGGTGACGCCCAGGTCCAGGGCCTGGTGGATGACGGAGACCGAGGTGGCCTCGTCACGGGCGGTGGCCATGTCGTAGGCGAAGGTCATTCCCATCGCGCCCAGGCCGATGACGCCGACCTGCGGTCCGTGGGTGCCCAGAGTGGTGGTGCGCATGCTGTGTTCTGCCTTCGTACCGGAACGGAAGGCTGCCGGATCGCAGCCCGTGGGCGGAGAACCGCTGGATCGACGGTCCCCGGCGGCTCGTCCACTGTCGCGTTCCCGGGGATCCCGTGGCAGGCCGGACGGTGCAGGGGAGCGGCGTTCCAGGGAGCGGTACGGCCCCCCACGGCACCCTCGTCCCGGTCACCGGGCTGCGACACTGTCCTCATGAGCTCTGACCAGCACAGTAACGACCTGGCGGGGTTCCTGCGCGCCCGCCGTACCCAGATCGCCCCGGACCAGGTGGGCCTCCCGGCCGGCCCGGGACTGCGCCGTACCCCGGGACTGCGCCGGGAAGAACTGGCCACCCTCGCCGGCGTCAGCATCGACTACTACACCCGGCTCGAACGCGGCAAGGAGACCCGGCCCAGCCCCGCGGTGGTCGACTCCCTCGCCCGCGCCCTGCGCCTGGAGCAGGACGAGCGCGAGCATCTGCGCCGGCTGGCCGACCGCGCCGCCCGCACCGCCCCCGAGCCCCCCACCGCGCCCAGCCGCACGGTACGGCCCGGGGTCAGGCTGCTGCTGGAGAACCTGCGGCCCGCCCCCGCCTACGTGCTCAGCCGCACCCTGGACATCCTCGCCACCAACCCCGGCGGCCTGCACCTGTACGCGGGCATCGACAGCTGGCCGGCCAGGCAGCGCAACCTCGCCCGCTACTACTTCCTGCACCCCGCCGCGCGCGACGTGTTCCCCGAGTGGGAGACCCGCATCCGCGGCTGCGTGGCCCGCCTGCGCGCACTGGCCGGCACCGACCCCGACGCTCCCGACCTCGCCCAGCTCGTCGGTGAACTCCTCCTGAAGAGCGAGGACTTCGCCCGCCTCTGGGAGCGCTACGACGTGCGCCCGCACCGCCCCGGCACCAAACACTTCCACCACCCCCAGGTCGGCGACCTCACCCTCGGCTACCAGACCATGCAACTCGAAGGCACCCCCGGTCACCGCCTCGTCGCCTACTTCGCCGAGCCCCGGACCCCCGACCACGACGCCATGCTCCTCCTCGACATGCTCGGCTCCCAGCACGCCCCCGAGTCCGTCGACCGCGCCGACATGCCGACCCCTGGCCATGGCCCGGAACCGGGACGGCACTGACGCGGGCCGCATGCCGTTCCCCGCCTGCCCACGCGGCACGGCGTCGCCCGCGCCGCGGTCCGGCAGCGGCCTGCGAGAGCGAAGCCCTCACGCCGCCGGGCGGTCCGCCCAGGCCTGGTCCAGCGCCCAGGTCAGCCGCCAGCCGCTCATCGGCCCGTACCTCAGCGGCGAACGCGTCCGGGTCGTCCAGCACCGCTCTCGCCTCCGCCTCGTCCAGGCCCGCTTCGACAGCGAGACCGATCCGGGTCTCCCGGTCGTGGACCGAACGCTCCTCCGCGACGTTCGCCTGGAAGGCGAGACCCATGAACTCGGCCTGCCGGCCACGGGTCTTGGCGCAGTGCACGAGCCGGTGCAGGTCGAAGGTGTTCCCGAGGACGCGTCCCCCGACACGGAATGCCCGACCCACTTCTCGGGCCAGGGCGGCGGCCTGCTCCTCCACCGGCTTCGGCGCCGACGGCTGACTTTCCCGACTTTCCCCGGGCCCACGACGACACCGCAGCAACGGCAAGAGGCAAGAGGAGTTCCCATGGCCGCGCCCACCACCCCCGAGTCACCGATCCCGGTGGATTTCTGGTTCGACCCCGTCTGCCCCTGGACCTGGCTGACGTCCCGCTGGCTCCTCGACGTCGCCGGCCGGCGCCCCTTGGAGGTGTCCTGGCACGTCATGAGCCTGTCCGTGCTGAACGAGAACCGGCTGGACGAACTGCCCGAGCGCATCCGCGTGCTGATGGGCGACGCCTGGGCGCCGGTGCGTGTCCTGACCGCTGCCCGTCTCCTGCACGGACCCGAGGCGCTGGAGCCGCTGTACACCGCCTTGGGGACCCGGTACCACCTGGAGCAGCAGCCGAAGAACCGGGCCACACTGGAAGCGGCTCTGCATGACGCGGGGCTGCCCACGGACCTGGCGGCGGCCGGCTGCACGGACCGTTACGACGAGGAGCTGCGCGCGTCGCACGCCCGCGGGATCACCCTGGTCGGCCAGGACGTCGGCAGCCCGATCATCGCCGTCCCGGGCACCGACCCGAGCGGCGATCCGGTCGCGTTCTTCGGGCCCGTCGTGAACCCCGCCCCCAAGGGCGAGGACGCCGCCCGGCTCTGGGACGGTGTGCTCGCCGTGGCCTCCGCGCCGAGCTTCTACGAGATCAAGCGCACCCGCACCGGCGGTCCCGACTTCCGGTGACGCGCGTGCCCTCCGGCTTCCGGTGACGGCGGAAGCCGCAGGACGGACGGGCGGCCGGCGTGCGGCGCCGCGGACGCGGGCCGGCTCCCACGCCGCCGGACGCACTTCTGACTACAACGTGATCAGTGATCAGTCATCAGTCCGATCCCGCGGGGATCCCGAACACCGGCGTGAGCCTCGCCCGTGCCAGACCGTGGGACACGAGCCGGAAGCCGAGCCAGGCGGGGCTGGCCGTCGTCGTCACGTCGTCGAGGGCGGGGACGCCGAGCGCGTGAACGACGAACATGTACCGGTGAGGCTCCTCCCCCGGTGCCGGGGCGGCGCCGAGGAACCCGCGCCGGCCGGCGTCGTTGGTCAGCGTCCTCGCCCCGGCGGGCAGGCTCGAACCGTCGGCGTCTCCCGCGCCGGCGGCAAGTCCGTTCACCGACGCGGGGATGTCGTAAGCCGCCCAGTGCCAGAAACCACTGACCGTCAGCGCATCCGGGTCGAAACACGTGACCGCGAAGCTCCTGGTCCCGGACGGATACCCGCTCCATTCCAGGTGCGGGGAGCGGTCCTCGCCGGGCCTGCCGAAGATGGCACTGCACTGCGCCACGTCCAGCGTCTTCCCGTCGGCGATGTCGTCGCTGCGCAGCGTGAACGCGGGCACCGGGGGCAACGCGTCGTAGGGATCGACAGAGTGAGGCATGCTCGTCTCCGTCCTTCCGCCCGTGCGAGGTCACACCGTCCTGTGACCGGCGTGTCCGGGAGCGCGGACCTCGGCCCGGGAACCGGTCGCAACGCACTACAGCCTAGGCACGGCTCCAGCTAGGCGCACGCGGATGGGTGTCTCCCCATGCCCTCCCGGCGATCCGGCCGGGCACCGCTCCCACCCCGCTGCTCCCCCGGCGGCCGAGCCCGCCCACCTGCCAGGGTCTGCCGGACGGATCAAGTCGCAGGCAGGCAGCGGCGACTGTCGGCGGCGCGAGTCGACGCGGTGGGCGACGGCGACACGTCGCCGCGGGCCACGGCAGCGAGGAGCGGCCGCACCGCGGGTGCCAGAGCGTCCAGGACGTCCGGCTCCCACGCCGGATCGATGGGCATCACGACGGTCGGCACCTTGAGCGTGGAGGCGACGAGCGGCGACCCGCGCAGTCGCAGTGCTCCGACACGATCATGTCCGGTTCCCACTCGCGCGCCTCGGCCAGAGCCTGGTCCACGGAGAGGTCGAGACGGGCTCCGGCGCAGAACTCTCCGACCGGTTCCGGCGACCGACCGGCCAGGATGTCGCTGCCGGAGCGCCGGGCCACCTCGGCGACCACGGCTTCCGTCGTCGGACCGGCGGCGATGAGCCGAAACCCGTCGGGCTCGACCGAACCCGCCAGGTGAGCGGAGGTGACCCGGCACGAACGCGGTCGGCCGTGCCGAGCAGGGGGAACCGGTCACCGGAGAGACGGCCGGGCGCGAGGACCGGGCCCCGGTCTCTTCCGGCCGGGCGGGACCGACGGAGCTCGCGCGCCGCCCTGACCGAGATGGCCGACCTCACCGACGGCGGCGGGAAGACCTGTCGGAGATGAGACGTGCGCCGCACCCCCGGAGGTTCGCTTCAGACCTCGGCGGCCGCCTCCGCCTCGGCCGCGATCCGCTCGCGGCCGGGCACCGGTCCGGAACGCGGCACCGTGTGCGTCGTCGGCATGGTGTGCGGGAACCGGATGCGGAGCCCGAAGGCGGCCAGCGCCGCGGCCAGGACGATGCCGGCGGCCAGGAGCAGAGCCTGGTGGTAGCCGTGGTGCAGGAGCGGCGTCGCCGCCAGTGGGCCGAGGATCTGACCGCCCGAGTACCCGGCGGTCAGCAGGGCGACGGCACGCGGGAACCGCAGATGCGTCCCCGTCCCCAGGGCCAGGGTGCTCACTCCGATGAAGGTGGCGCCGAACAGCACCGCGGAGATCAGCGCGGGCGCCACTCCCCCGACCAGTGCGGGCAGGGCGATGCCCACGGCCTGGACGCCGAGCGCGGCCAGCAGCAGGTCCGGCCGGGACCAGCGGCGCCCCAGCCCGGCCCAGAGGGCGGCGGAGGGGACGGCCGCGAGCCCGACCAGCACCCACGCGCCGCTGCCGATCCAGCCGGGCGAGGTCTGGTTGATGGCCGCGACGAGGAAGGTGCCGGCGATGATGTAGCCGATTCCCTCCAGCGTGTAGGACGCGAACAGGGCGCCGAACCAGCGGTGGGTCCGCGGCCCGCTCGACCCGGCCCGAGGTGCCGGCGCCGAGGGGACGGGCAGGGGAGTCGGCTCGGGACGCAGGCCCCAGGCGCCTAGGGTGAGTACCGCGGCCAGTGCCGCCGAGGCCCACCACGCGGTCTGCCAGTTGCCGACGGTGCGCAGCACGAGGACGAGCACGCCGGACAGCGCGATGCCCGCCCCGACTCCGCCGAAGGCCCAGCCGGGCAGGTGGGCCGGGTGCTCGCGCAGACGGCTGAGCAGGGAACTGGCGGCTGTCACGAAGATCATCGCGCTGAAGGCACCCGCGCCGAGGCGCAGGAGCAGCCAGCCGGTGGTGCTGTGCGTGAGGGGCATGCCGGCCAGCGTGGCGATCAGTGCCAGCAGCGAGCCGCGCAGTACCGCCGAGGAGCGCACCAGCCGGGGGACGAAGGTGCCGGCCAGGGCTCCGATCAGATAGCCCGCGTAGTTCGCGGTCGCCAGGTCCGCTCCGGCTCCGGCCGACAGTGCGGCCTGGGCGTGCATCAGCGGGAGGACGGGGGTGTAGACGAAGCGGCCGACGCCCATTCCCGTCGCCAGCGCTGCCGCGGCCCGCAGGACGTGGACCCACGGTGACCGCGGCACGCCTCTCGCGGCAGAGGACGTGTCTCGCGGGGGTACGGTGACCGGTTCACGGCCGGTGCCGGGAACCGTGGAGCCGATGTCTCGCCTGCTCGCCATGAGCCCAGGTTGCACACACCGGCCCGGGGAGATCCACGACGCGTTTCCTCGTTGCTGGGAACCCCGGCCTCCTACCGGCGACGGCCGCCGCCGAGTGACCCGCACAAGATAGTCGATCGGTCGTATACTTCGGGTATGGGACGCACGAGTGATGCCAGGAACAAGATCCTCACCGCCGCTCGGTCGCTGATCGAGGAGCGCGGCTACTCGGCTCTGGGCGTCGCTGAGATCTGCAAGACGGCCAGCGTGCCCAAGGGCAGTTTCTACTACTTCTTCGACTCCAAGGAAGCCCTCGCGCTCGCCGTGATCGACCAGCACTGGGCCGACGAGCGGCGCGAGTGGGAGGGCGCGCTGAACGGCGGCGCCGAACCCTTGCAGCGGCTGCGGCAGCTCTTCGAGTCCATGGAGACCCAGCAGCGGGCCGGCAAGGACGGCTGCGGATCGGTCCTCGGGTGCATGTTCGGGAATCTCTCCCTGGAGATGAGCAATCAGGCCGACGCCGTGCGCCGACGTCTGCAGGAGATCTTCGAGACCCAGGTGGAACTGGTAGCCGCGGTCGTCACCGAGGCCAGGCGGCGGGGCGACGTGACCGTGACCGACGCCCGCGCCGTCGCCCGGTCCATGGTCGCGCTGACCGAGGGCCAGGTGCTCTTCGCCAAGCTGCACAACGACCCCGCCCAGCTCGGCACGCTCTGGCCGAACTGCCGCACGCTGCTGGGCGTGCGGGAGCAGCAGGTTCCGACTCACGTCTGACCCGGCCGCCGCGGGGGCCGTGCGGTGCGGTGACCCCGCGGCGCCGCACCGTCGACGGCCGCCACGGGTCGGCTCGTCCGCTGCCGGGCGAGGACGGACCCGCCACGGTCGGCGCCGCCTTCGCCGACCCTGCCGCCCTCCGCCCTCCGCCCGCGAGCGCTTCGCGCGGACGGTCCGCGCCGCTCCCCGCAGGTGCGGGGTCAGTCGGAGCAGCGGATGCGGTGGCACAGCGCCGACAGCTCTCCGGAGGCCAGGCGCGGCATCACCTCGGGCAGTTCCTCGAAGGCGCTCACGGGCCGGGCGGTTCGTCGTCGTCCTCCTGAAGGATCGGGAAGGCAGGTGTTCGACACACGTGCCGGAGGGGGCGGCGCCTCTCCCTCGACATATTCGACATATGTGTCGGCAGCCGAAGTGACCTCATCCTCGCGATCACTCCGTCCGATGGCGGACACACCTTCATTCGTCACCTGTTTGACTGGTGACGAATACTCTGGAACTGTCATGGCACACTCGTTACGTATGCATGTATGACGGAGACTTCTCATGATCAACAGGCGTACCTTCAACAAGGCCGCGGGCATCGGCACCGGCGCGACCGCGGCCTCACTGGCCGGGTTCCGGGCGAACGCGGAGGCCGCACCCGATCACGCTCACCGGCAAGGCGGCACCCCCACGCCGACGGTGCCCGCCATGACCCCCGGCACGCACACCTCCTTCGCCCGGCTGAAGCAGGTCAAGGCCGGTGCGCTGGACGTCGGTTACGCCGAGGACGGACCCGGGCACGGCCCCGTCGTCATCTGCCTGCACGGCTGGCCCTACGACATCCACAGCTACGTCGACGTCGCCCCGCTGCTCGCCGCACAGGGCTATCGCGTCATCGTGCCGTACCTGCGCGGCCACGGCACGACGCGCTTCCTGTCCTCCCGCACCGTCCGCAACGCGCAGCAGTCGGCGTTCGCCCTGGACATCATCGCCCTGATGAACGCCCTCAAGATCGACAAGGCGCTGCTGGCCGGCTTCGACTGGGGCTCGCGCACCGCCGACATCATCGCGGCCCTGTGGCCCGAGCGCGTCAAGGCACTGGTGTCCGTGAGCGGTTACCTCATCACCGACGTCGAGGCACAGAAGAAGCCGCTGCCCCCCAAGGCCGAACACACCTGGTGGTACCAGTACTACTTCGCCACCGAGCGGGGCCGCCTCGCCATGGAGGACAGGACCGACCGGCACGACCTGGCCCGGCTCGTCTGGGACACCGTCTCCCCCACCTGGCACTTCGACGACGCCACCTTCGAGCGCACGGCCGCCGCGTTCGAGAACCCCGACTACGCGGCGATCGTGATCCACAACTACCGCTGGCGGCTGGGGCTCGCCGACGGCGAACGCCGCTACGACCGCTACGAGAAGCAGCTCGCCACCCGGCCCGTCATCGAGGTGCCGACCATCACCCTCGACCCCGAACGCGACCCGTTCACCGCACCCGGCAACGGGGCTTCCTACCGCGACCGGTTCACGGGTCCGTACGCCCATCGCACACTGACCGGCATCGGCCACGACCTGCCGCAGGAGGCACCCACCGCCTTCGCCCAGGCGGTCGTCGACGTGGGCCGTTTCTGAGACCGGGCACCCGCGCTCGTCCCGCGCAGGCGTCCGCACCGCCCGGCGTGCGCCGGGCCCGGGAGGCGCGACGAGGCTCGGGCCCCGCACATCATCGACGGACCGTGGACACACGCCGGACCTCCGGGCGGTCGGCGCGTCAGGCGCCGTCCGGGTCGTCGGCAGCGGCGGACGCGCTGTCGGCCGGCAGCCACCGGGAGTGGTGCCGCGCGGCCCAGGCCCTGCTCACGTGCCCCGTACGCATCCTGCACCGGGCCTCGGGATACCGGTAGGCCATGCACAGGTGCCCGATCACGACGCGCACATGCGCACATGCGCACATGCGGTGCCGTCGGGCAACGGCCGGGACACTCAAATCGCCACCGGCTTACGGGGGTGCTGGCAGCGGCACAGCTTCGCGAAAGGCGTCAACGGCGCACTCCGACGGCCGGACGGGGGCAGAACGCGGGCGGTCCGGCCACGCCGGGCCGCACATGAGCCGCGGCGCTTGCCCATGCCGAGAATCACCTGTCAAAATGGTGACGTGAATGACGCGCATGCTTTCGTCTGCGGCAGCCCGGCCCTCGACTTCGCCGCGACCTTGCGCGCCCGGCGCACGGTGAGCTTCGAGATGTTCGGCACACCGGACCGGCTGGACGCCTGGTTCGTCGAGTCCGGGCTCGTCGACACGATCGCGCCCGCCGACGAGGCCGACGTCGAAGAGGCCAAGGAGGTGCGGGAGGCGATCTACGCACTGGTGACGGCACGCCGGCTCGGGCAGGAGTACGACGAGGAGGCGCTGAGCCGGCTGAACGGGGCCGCGCGCAGGCCCGCGGCGACACCGCAGCTCACCCGGACCGGACGCCGGACCGAGGCGAACGCCGAACAGGCCCTGTCCACCGTCGCCCGGCAGGCCGTGGAGTTGCTCAGCGGTCCGGACATGCCCCTGCTGAAGGAGTGCGGCAACCCCGAGTGCACCCGCATCTACATCGACCGCTCCCGAGGGATGCGCCGTCAGTGGTGCGGCATGGAGTCCTGCGGCAACAAGTTCAAGGCCGCCGCCTACCGCGCCCGCAAGAAGACCGCGCCCCAGGCCGACGCCGGCTGACCGTCGGCAGCACACGGAGGGGCCGACGCGACCGACTCGCCGGCCTGGTCGACGGCTACCGCAGGCTCGGCCACGCCGTGGTCGCCACCTCGCGTGCACCACTCGGGCGGCTTGCGCCGCTCCTGTCACAACCCCAGGTCCGACGCCAGGCAGGAGAAGTGGTTCCAGGAGCCCTCGGGGTTGTAGGAGATGATCTCCGCACCGCTCGGCACGGCTTTCCTCTCTTCGACCATTTCATGGAACTGGACGCGCTCCGGCAGCTTGCCGAACCTGGCGAGCCGTGCCGCCGCTGCCATGTCTGTCGCAGACTCGTTGGCCACGGTGACCTCCCTCTTGTCGCACCGAACCACTTCAGCCGGTTCGGTGACCACAAGGCTGCACCCAGATTCGTCACCAGTCAAGGCGGTGACGAAGGTGGTCACGTCACAGTTTGCCTGGGTGTCCGGGACCCCGAAGCTGGTTCCGTCCGCGAAATTCGTGTCCCAGCGGTACAGCAGGTGATCGAAGGTGACGTGATACCTCCCGACTCGGTAATCGGTGATCACCGGGGTCCGGGAGATCAGCGAGTTCAGTTCCGCGTGCCCTCGTACCGATGCGGCCGGGTCGGCGAAACTCACATCGTTCGAGGAAGGCGTACAACTCCGCGATGGAACCGTCCGGGGCGAAGCGGGCGACTGCCGTTCCGGAGCGCGACCCGGCCCGGCCACCGGCGCTGGTGCAGGTCTGCGACCATTCGGCCGTGACACCTTCCTCGCCGTGGGACGTCATGTTCCAGGTGAGGGCGGAGGTCGCCCAGTCGGACAGCAGCTCCTGGAGCGAGTCCGGGCCGTCCTTGAAGTTGAACAGGTCGAAATAGCCACTGATCCGTACAGCCATCAATTCCCCTGCGACTTTCCACGTGTCACCGGCGCACCGCCCCCGAGGACGGTCCGGCTGCCGTCCTTCTCCAACGGCGCCCCTACCGACCGCCGCGCAAGCCACGCGCTTCCGACGGCTCGTCACTCGTGCGGCCTGCGTGAAGCGTTGTCATGACGAGCGACCGAGCTCCTACGACCTCTTACCTCGCTTGTGGGAGCCGGAGCCTCGCACATGTTTCGAGACGATGTAGGTCTTCTACATATTTGATTCAGAGGTTGGTGGTTTTCTTCATCGTTGCGAGGGTGCAGCGTGGGACGCATGCCCGTTGCCCGCCGCACCGATGCGGTACTTCTCCTGGTCGCCCTGGTCTGGGGATCCAGCTATCTCTCGGCCAAGACCGCCACCGTCGCGCTGCCTGTCACGGCGGTGCTGTTCGTCCGGTACGCGATCTCCGCGCTCGCCTGCTGCGTCCTGGTCGCCTCCCGCCGCCGTACGCGCCGCTGGAAGCGCGCAGAGGTGCGCGTCGGTTCGCTGCTCGGAGTCACCCAGGCGGCCGTGCTCACGCTGGAGACCTACGGGGTGGCGCACACCAGCGCCGCGAACGCCGGGCTGATCATCAGTCTGACCATTGTGCTGACGCCGATGCTGGACCGGACCGGCAGTCGCAGGCTGCCCTGGACGTTCTTCCTCGCCGCCGGTCTCTGTGTCCTGGCCGTCGGGCTGCTCACCTCCAGCACCGGGCTGCACACACCTCGCCTGGGAGATGCGCTGGTGCTTGCCGCCGCGGTCGTCCGGGCCGGCCACGTCGCGCTCGTCGGACGGCTCACGGCCGGCCGGTCCGTGGACCCGCTCCACCTCACGACCGTCCAGACCGTCGTCGGCTCGGCGCTGTTCTCGGCGCCGGCCATCACCTTCCTGCCCGACCTGGCGCACAGCGACGCCGCCACCTGGGCGCAACTGATCTATCTGGCCCTGTTCTGCAGCGTCTTCGCCTTCCTCGCCCAGACCTGGGCGATACTGCGCACCTCCGCCAGCCGGGCCAGCCTTCTGCTGGGCACCGAACCGATCTGGGCGGTCGCCATCGGGATCACCGTCGGCGGAGAACGGCTCACTCTCTGGGCCGCCCTCGGCGCCATGCTCATGATCGTCGGAACCTACTGGGGACAGGCCGTCGAACGCACCCATCGCGACGCCCCGGCGAAATCCGCCGACGGCGCGGAGCGCGGGAACATGACACCCACCAGCGTCTGATCAGCTCGCGGGGAGTCCGAGGAGTCCGCCCGATGCACGCGGCGTCTTCAGTGCCCCGGTTCAGTGCCCCGGTTCAGTGCCCCGGCTTGGGGGCCCACAGCTCCCAGGCGATGCCGTCGGGATCGGCCACCGAGATGAACTCCGCATAGCCGGCGTCCCGCACGGGCGAACGCGACACTCCGAGGTCGTCCAGGTGCCGGGCCCAGCCGTCCAGGGCGGTCCGGTCGGAGACGGTCAGCGAGAAATGGTCGAGTCCGGTGCGGGAGGCGTCGAACATGTCGCCGCTGCGTCGCAGGGGCTCGTGGACGGCCAGCGTGAGCCCGCTGTCGGCGTGGCGCATGACCTGCCGGGGATGTCCCGCCTCGGCCGGGCCGGGCCGCACTTCGCCGACGGGCTCGAATCCCAGTGCGCGCCTGTACCAGTCGACGCTGGTGGCCATGTCGCGTACCACGATGGCGATGTGGGCGATCCCGGTGAACGTGCTCATGATGCGTTGCGGTCCTCTCTTGTTGTCGGCCGCCGGTCCTTGGGCGGTCCGGACAGGCTCGGGGCCGGCCGTCGCCGGATGAACCGACGGGAGCCGGGCGAAACGGCCTGCGATGTCCTCACGCGGCGCCCGCTCCGCCCGCAGCCAGGAGAGAGGCCGACTACGGGAACCCTCGAAGTCCGACCGTGCGGACCGGCACCTCCGAGGGCGCGGCGCCGCCGGGGCCACCACTAAGCGACCGGTCGGCTTGTCGTGAACGTACGTGACCGGGCAGAGGGAGTCAAAGATCAGGACGGCCTGGTACGGGACCTGTCTCCTTTCATGTGCGAGGCGGGAACTCCCAGTGGGCGCCGGGTGTTCCAGGACCGCGGTGCCCGGCAGGGCGGGACGAGGTCACCGGCCGGACTTCGCCGGTCATGGGACGGCTCGCCGGTGACGGGACGGCTCGCCGGTGACGGTTGAGAAGACGATCACGAAGCAGGACGCTCCGGGGGTGCCAGGAGGTCACGGCGCGTGTCGTCGGCGCTCGTGGCGTACGACGCGTGGTGCTTGTCGTGGTGCAGCTCGATGATCTCGGGGCGCCGAGAGGAGCGGTTCTGGCCGGTACGTCACCCTGTGGGAGCGATGGCCTGTTCCGGGCGATGCCGGTGAGGCCGGGGCGGCCATACTCGGTCTGGACCAGTCGGAGCCGGTTCGGGGGGCGCTCGGACAGCGCCCCCCTGCCCCGACACGTACGGACCCGCATACCCATGACTCCCTGGAAGGGGACCCCTCATGAGTGGATTACGGCTGACCGGCCGTCTCAGAACGCTGGCCTGCGCCCTGGCCCTGACCGCAGGCGCGCTGACGACGGCCGGTCTGTCCGGCACCGCGATGGCCGCGACGGCGGCACCGCTCGCCGCCGCACCCGAGATCGGTGTCCAGTTCAACGCCGACGGCGACGCCGGCCAGTGCGGTGGGACCACCGGACAGCAGTGGGCGGCCTCACCGGACTGGACGCAGGCCATCAGGTTCGACACCGACAACCGTTCCGGCGGCTGCCAGCTGGCGTTCGGCGTCTACGACCCGGACGGGACCCTCGCGGGCGCCTCCATCACGTACACGTTCCTGCCCAGCTCCGGCGGGGACGCCGGCCAGTGCGGGGACTACCAGGGCACCTACGGCATGCCGATCCAGACGTTCCGGACCTTCGGCCAGGCGGTCAGGGTCGACACCGACAACCGCGCGGGCTGGTGCAACCTCACCTTCACCGTGTCCGGCCGCTCCGACGTCGGCCTCGACGTGCAGTTCTACCCCGACGGCGACGCCGGCCAATGCGTCAACTACCTGCCCCAGGGGCAGTACCGCACGGCCTACGCCGGCAACCCCGTGACGGTCGGCATCGACGCGGACGGCCGCTCCGGCGGCTGCCAGTTCCTGCTCCGCATACGGCGCTTCTAGCACACCCGGTCAACGGCGCCCGACGGTCACGTTCCGCGTCGCCGTCCCTTCGCCTGGGCGAGCCGGACCGTCTCGGCGACGTCGCCCTCCTGGGTGAACAGGTCCTGGCCCGTGAACTCGGCCATGGCCTGCTTCGCCCAGGGCGCGTACGGCGCCGGGACCAACTCGTCGAGCGGGGTGCCGTTCGTCGCCCTGGCGGCGAAGTTCGTTGTCAGGCAGGCGCCCGGCTCGACGGTCTTGGCGGACACGCCGAACGGTGCGAATTCCAGCGCGAGGGACGCGGTGAACCCTTCGACGGCCGTCTTGCTCGCCTTGTGGCCGGCCGAGAGCGGCAGGTGCCCGAGCACCACGCTGGAGGTCGCGTTGACGATCACGCCGCTGCCACGCTCGCGGAACCGGGGCAGGTACTGCCCCGCACCGTACTCGTAGGCCCGGTCGCCCAGGGCGAGGCGTTTGGCGCCCTGGGCGATGACCGCGAGCACGGTGCCGGTCATGGCGGGCGCCGGCGGGTCCGGCCGGTCGGTCTTCGAGATCAGAGCGCCGTCGACGGCGGTGGTCCAGTCGGGCCGGGCAGGCGACGGCGGACTAGCGCGGCCACCGCGCCCAGCCCGGTCAAGGCCGCGAGCGCCCCGTAGCCGTAGGTGAGGGTGGCGAGCGAGGCGACGGCGGCGACGAGCAGCGGGCCGCCCGCGTCGCCGAGTTCGCGGCCGAGTTCGGCGGCGCCCATCGTCTGGCCGAGGCGCTCCGCGGGGGTGCCCGCGGCCAGCGCGGCGAAGCCGAGCGGGGTGATCAGCCCGGTACCGGCGCCGGTCAGGACGGCGGCGGTGAGGATGCCGACGAGACCGGGCAGCATGGCGCAGGCCAGGCCGGCGGCGGTGAGCAGCAGACCGGCGGTGAGGCCGGTGCGAGTCGTCAGGCGCCCCGCGTCCAGAGCGCGTCCGGCTCGGGGCTGGACCAGTGCGGCGGTCGCGGCGAGCACCGACACGGCCGCCCCGGTGGCGACCGTGCCCAGCCCCGCCGCACGACCGGACACCGGCAGGAACCCGACCCCGACCGACAGCGCCGCGGTGGCGGCGGCCAGCGCGGCGGTCGGGGCGAGGAACACCGGTTCGGTGAGCCGACGGGCCAGGTCGAGGAGCGTCTGCCGAACCCTGGGCAGGGGCGGTACGGCCGGGACGGCGAGCGCGGCCCAGACGGCGACCGTCACACCGAGCACCGCGAGGACGGCGAAGAGCAGCCGCAGTCCGCCGGCCCGGACCAGGACCCCGCCGAGCAGCGGGCCGAGGGTGTAGCCGATCGACTTGTAGAAGCCGTAACCGCCGAATGCGCGGCCGTGCTTGGCGGCCGGGTTGAGCCGGGCGACCAGGGCCGAGGCGGACGGGGAGAAGGCGGAGGCCGCGGCTCCCTGGCCGAGGCGGGCGGCCCAGAGCCAGCCGGGGCTGTCGGCGAGGACGTACAGCGCGGAGGCCAGGGCGAAGGCGACCAGGCCGCCGAGCAGGACCGGACGGGCGCCGATCCGGTCGGCGAGGGTGCCGAACACCGGCTTCAGCACGACCTCGGCGCCGTCGTACAGGGCGAGCAGGCCGCCCAGCACCAGCAGCGAGGTGACCGCGTCCGCGCTGTGGCCGCCGAGGTTGGCGGCGATGCCGTGCGCGCCGAAGGCGGTGGTGAACCCGGCCGCGTACAGCGGCCACATCTGGCGGCGCGGAGCGGGCCGCGCGGTCACCCGTCCGCCGCCGGGGTCCGGTGCGGTTCGGCGGAGAACCGCGCGGCACAGCCCTGGCGAGCGGCGCCGCACTGCTTGAGCCGTTCACCGGCCCCGGCCGCCCGGCCGCCCGCCTGTTTCGAGAACTTGCTGGACACAGACGGAAATGTAACGCCTGAAGCTCGGCCCGCTCCTCCCCCGTCGGCTCCGCTGCCGTGACCCGCCCGGCGACGCCGGAGTCGGCCCGGTCACGTCCGCGCGCTCACAGGCGTTTGACAGTGCCGCCGGACATCCACCATGCTTCCATTAATTCATTAGTACAAGCATGGTGGAACCGAGGAAGGCGACGTGATCGACTACCGGATCGACCGCGGCAGCGGCGTACCGGCCTACGTGCAGATCGTCGAGCAGACCGAACGAGCGCTCCGGATGGGCTTCCTCAAGGTCGGGGACAAGCTGCCCACGGCCAAGGAGGTGGTGGCGGCGACCGCCATCAACCCCAACACCGTGCTGCGGGCCTACCGCGACATGGAGCAGGCCGGTCTGGTCGAACTGCGCCGCGGTCTCGGAACCTTCGTGACGCGGTCACTCGCCCGGCCCGGCGCGCAGGACGACTCCCCGCTGCGCCGGGAGGTCACCGACTGGGTGGCCCGCGCGCGGGCCGAAGGCCTCGAACGGGCCGATGTCCTCGCGCTGGTCACAGCCGCCCTGGACGCCCACGACAACGAACACGACAACGAACACGACAGCCCCGCCCCGGGTGACCGGGGACGGAAGAAGGAGGACGCATGACCGGTCCTGACGCGCCGGCCGCGCTGCGCGCCACGGGACTCGGGTTCCGGTACCGAAGGCGGGGCGGCTGGGCCCTGCGGGACTGCGAGTTCACCGTGCCCGTCGGTCGTATCGCCGCCCTCGTCGGACGCAACGGCGCCGGCAAGAGCACCCTGCTGCACCTGGCCGGCGGCCTGCTGCGAGCCGGCTCCGGCGAACTGGGCGTGCTGGGCCTGGCGCCCGGCACCGCCGAGGCCCGTGCCCGGGTCGCCCTGCTCACCCAGGACAAGCCGCTCTACCCCCGATTCACCGTGGCGGACACCCTGTTGATGGGCGAGAAGCTGAACTCCTCGTGGGACCGGACGGCCGCCGAGCGGATCGTCCACGAGGGCGGCATCCCGCTGCACGCCCGCGTCGGTGAACTGTCCCCCGGGCGACGCACCCGCGTCGCGCTCGCCCTGGCCCTGGGCAAGCGGCCCGAACTCCTGCTGCTCGACGAGCCGTTGGCCGATCTCGATCCGGTGGCGCGAGGCGAGATCATGGCCGAGCTCATGGCCGAGGCCGCCGAACGCGGCACGAGCATCGTGCTGTCCTCGCACGTCCTGCCCGAGCTGGAGGAGACCTGCGACTGGGTACTGGTGCTGCGCGACGGCCACGCGGAGCTGAGCGAGGACGCCGAGACACTGCGCGAGAGCCACGCCGTACTGACCGGACCCGCCGACCGGGCCGACGACCTGGCCGCACAGCACACCGTCGTACAGGGCCGTACCGCCGGCAGACAGCTGACCGCGCTGGTCCGGCGGCGGGGACCACTGCGCGGCGACTGGCACGTGGCAAGGCCCAGGCTGGAGGACATCCTGATCGGCTATCTCCGGACCGAGGAAGAGCCGGGGCGCCGGGACGCGCGCGAGCGGACGGAGGCCGCGGCATGAGAGGCTCCCTCTGGCTCGCCTGGCGCCAGCAACGCGTGGCGGCCGGCATCGGTGCGGCCACCCTGGTCCTCGCCGCGGCGATCGCCGCGTACTCCCGCTCGGGCATGCTCGACGCCCTGCGCAGCGGGCTGTTCGACCACTGCGCCACCGGACCGCTGTACTGCACCCGGTCCGACAGCGGCCTGCCCCTGCTGCTGGACGTGGAGCCGCTGAAGTACCTCGGGGCGCTGAACATCGCCCTGCCTGTCGTCATCGGCGTCTTCTGGGGCGCCCCGTTGCTGGGCCGCGACCGGGAGCTGGGGACCCACCGCCTGGTCCTCGCCCAGGGCCCGAGCCGCGGGCAGTGGTTCGCCTCCCGGTTCGCCCTGGCCGCGGCGACCACGGCCGTTCTCGCCGGCCTGCTCGCGGGAGTGTTCGCATGGTGGTGGCGACCGGCCGCCGACCGCAGCTACGGACTGTTCTGGTACGACGACACGGCCCTGAGCGGCTCAGGTCCCCGCGTCGTCGCGGCCGCCCTGTTCGGCCTCGCGGCCGGCACCCTTCTCGGCCTGCTGACCCGCCGGGTCCTGGCAGCGATGGGCCTGACCCTGCTGGCGACCGGGATGACGACACTCCTGCTGGAGTGGACCCACTGGTCCCGGCTCCTGGTCCCGCCGCACACCTATGTCAGCGCCGGCGACACCCCCAAGGCGCCGATGGGCGAGAAGTGGTCGACCGGCGACTACGGCCTGATCACGGCCTCCGGCCGGCACGACTCGGTGTTCAACTGCCCCTACCCGTCCGGCACCCAGCTCAAGGAGTGCATGACGGCACACGGGTACGTCGCGCGCTTCTACGAGGCCAACCCGGCCGGTGACTACTGGGCCTTCCAGTGGACCGACACCGCGGTCCTCGGCGGCCTCGCCGTCCTGCTCACGGTCGTCACCGTGCTGCTCCTGCGCCGCCGCGTCTGACGCCGTCGCCGTCGCCGTCGCCGTCGCCGTCTCCTTCACCCCTCGTCCCGCGTTCCTCACCGCTCACCCCTCACCCCTCACCCGGGTTCCCTTTTTCTCTGCACGGAGGTCGCTTCGCCATGCCCGTCGACGCCAGGTCACCGAAGAAGCTGCGCCACAATCGCGCCACCCTCACCCACAGGAGCGGTTACGCCCTGCGCCACCCCGACCACGTCGGCTGCCACCGGGCCGTGATGGCCTCGGACACCCGCCGCAACCCGGAGGCCGCGGTCGGCAGCCGGACCCATGAGCACCGGATGCCCGACATCGGCTGCGGCAACCTGCGGGGCGTCGAGCGCCGCCTCGGGGACAGGCTGCCGCACCTGACGGTCTCCGGCGACCTCACCCTGGACTTCCTGCCCGACGACCACTTCGACGTCGTCCACGCGCACAGCGTCTTCTCCCACTCGCCGCTGGAGGTCATCGACCAGTGGCTCGGTCACGTCGGCCGGATGCTGACCGAGACCGGGTTCTTCGACTTCACCTTCGACCGCGCCGAAGGTGCCGAACACCAGGTGCTGCGCGAGGACTTCCCCTACCGCACCGAGACCCTGGTGGCCCTGGCGCAGCAAAACGGCCTGCACGCGCGGTTCATGGACGACCGGGAGAAGCGCCCGCACGGCCGGTCCGGGATACGTGTGAGCCGCTCGCCCCTTCCCGCCGTCCGCTGACCCGGCCCCGGTACGACGTGCCGTCCTCCGAAACTCACCACGGCCGGGCCCGCCTGAGCGCGATGGACGGGCTTCGCGCGGTGGCCGCGGCGATGGTGGCCGCGTACCACTTCCTGGGCACGCCCACCCCGCACTTCTGGGGCAGGACCGAGCTCCGGGATTCCGCCCCGTTCCTGCACGAGATCAGCCGCTACGGCTGGCTCGGCGTCGAGTTCTTCTTCCTCATCAGCGGATTCGTGATCTGCATGAGCTGCTGGGGACGGACTCCCGCGCAGTTCACCGTCTCCCGGATCGCACGGCTCTTCCCCGCCTACTGGTGCGCCGTGCTCCTGGTCGTCCTGCTGGTCCTGGCCTCGCGGCTGGGTCATCGGCCCGCCGCGACGCACATCGACCCCCGCACCGTCCTGGGCAACCTGACGATGGCCCCGGGGCCGCTGGGGCTCGATCCGGTCGACGGAGTCAGCTGGACCCTCTGGGTGGAGGCACGCTTCTACCTGCTGATGGCCGCGCTGCTCGTCCTCGGCCTCTCCTACCGACGGGTGGTGGCCTTCTGCGGAGTCTGGCTGGCTGCCGCTGTCGTCGCCCTTGAGATCCACTCACCGGTGGTCGACGAATTCGTACTGCCGCGGTACACCGGCCTGTTCGTCGCCGGGATCGTGCTCCACCTCATGCGGAGGTTCGGACAGAGCCTTCTGCTCTGGCTGTTGCTCGGTTTCGCCTGGTGCTACCAACTCACCGTGCTCGAACTGCGGGTGGCCGACCACAGCGCCGTCCCTCCGGGCGAGAGCCGTCCCTCCTGGGTCGTCTGCGCGGTCGTACTCACCGTCTGCCTGGGGCTGCTGGCCCTCGCCGGAATCGGTCCGCTCGCCGGACTGCGATGGCGTTGGCCGGTCACCGCGGGGGCGCTCACCTACCCCTTCTACCTCGTCCATCAGAGCCTCGGAATCCCCCTGGCCAAAGGCTTGGTCCAGGTGTTCCCGAGGCTCGGGCCGGTGCCCTCGACGGTACTGTCCGTCAGCTGCATGCTGGGGCTGTCCCTGCTGGTGCACACCCTGGTGGAGCGCCGGCTCGGCCCCCGTCTGAGGCATCGCCTGACGCTCGACATGAGGCTCGGCATGCGGCCGCGGGACCTCGCGGCGCACCCCGCCCCCACCCGCGCGCGGTAATCCCGGAACCCCGGAACGCCGCCGATGAAAGGACTCCCATGCGCTTTCGCGCACGTACCAGACGGTCACGCATACTCATCGCCGTCGCCACGGCGGCGGCCGTCGTCCTGGCCGTCGCCGTCACTCTGGCCCTGACGGTCACGACCTACGATCACACCTCGCCGCGCGCCGCCCGGGCGAAGGCATCGGGATCGGTCACCGGAGGCGTCGACTGCCGCAAGGCGAAGTGCGTGGCGCTCAGCTTCGACGGCGGCCCCAGCCCGACGACCCCCAGGCTGCTGGACATCCTCGAACAGCAGGGTCTGCACGCCACGTTCTTCGTGCAGGGCAAGGGGCACATCTCGAAGTACCCGGACATCCTGCGCCGTATCGCGGACGAGGGGCACGAGATCGGCAACCACACCTGGAACCACCGGAGGTTGACCGACCTCGACGAGAAGGACGCCCGTCAGGAACTGACCCGGACCCAGGACGCCATCGAGAGGATCACCGGCACCAGGCCCGTTCTGATGCGTCCGCCGGAGGGCCGCACCAACCGCAAAGTGGAGAAGATCTGCCGGGAGTTGGGGCTGGCGCAGGTGCTGTGGAGCGTCACCGCCAAGGACTACGAGACGACCGACTCGACCCTGATCACCGAGCGGGTGCTCGACCAGACCCACCGCGACGGCATCATCCTCCTGCACGACCTGCACAAGGGGACCGTGCCCGCCGTGCCCGGCATTCTCAAGGCGCTCAAGCAGCGCGGCTACACCATCGTCACCGTGTCGCAGCTGCTCGCCCCCGCCCAGCCCCAGCCCGGGATGGTCTACCGGCCCTGAGCCGGGTCACCGGGCCCACGAGGCGGTGGTCAGTCGGTCTCCGCCCCCGCGAGCAGCGCATCAAGTGCCCTACGCAGCACGGCCAGTTCGGCCGGGGTGGGATCGGCCGGCTCGTGCGGCACCAGCGCGGCGGGGGTCACCACGGGGGTGGTGCCCTGCGGACCGGACAGAGCCGCGGCACGGGCGAGGACCGCACCGCTGTCGGGCGGCGGGGTGCCGAGGCCGTCGCCGAGCCTGCGCAGCGCGGCCGCGAGCGGCGGCCGGGGGAAGGGGAAGTCCGCGGGGAGCAGCCCGGCCTGCCGGGTGTGGTCGTCACCGCGGAAGTCCAGGGCCCAGTCCTCCCAGCGCGGCAACGGCCAGTCGTGGATGCCGGCCGCGGTCCGCACCGCCCAGAACGAGACGGTGCGGGTCCGCGGGTCGACATGCACGCCGCCGTACGGCATGTCGGTGAGCACGGGAGTGGCCGGCGACGCGGCGAGATGGCCGATCAGGCCGGGTCCGGCGGCGAGGTGTTCGATGGGCTCCCAGTCGCTGCCCCATGCGCGGACGCTCCCGTCGGGCAGGCGCAGCGAGACGACGGAGCTGGGCTCGGTGTACTCGGTGTCCGCGAACCCGGCGGGTTCGAAGGTCTCGAACCAGCCGGGGGCACGGGTCAGGTCCCTGCCGAGGCCCAGGTGTTGGGTGAGATCGCCCATGCCGTCGTGTGCGAAGCGGACGTCCCAGCCGGGCCAGGTCCGGGCCAGTACGGCGCGGGCGGCGAGGTGGTCGGCCCAGCTGCCCGCGTCGGCGAACCAGAGCAGGACCCGGCGGTCGTGGTCGACCAGGGCGGCGCCCTCGCACCACACGTCGTCGAGCCATTCGTCGATCTCCCGGTTGGCACGGAAACAGCGTGTCGCCGCGGCCGGACCGGGCAGCAGATCGTCGACCACCCGGTTGGCGGCCCAGTGCGAGTAGTACCGCTGCCAGGCGCCGTCCTCGACCACCACGTACTGCGCTCGTGCTCCCATGACCGGCGAGGCTAGTGCCGCCGGGCGACGGGCGACGAACGCTTTTCAGGCGACCGGTCCGGGCGTCCTCCGGCCCGGCGGCGCGAAGTGGACCAGGATCCGGCCGGTGTTGGCCGTGTCGATCTCCACGCGGTCGTACAGCTTCCTGATGTGTCTCTGGCCGAGGAACGCGAGGACGCGCCCCTTGAGCTGTCCGGTGCCCTTTCCGTGGATGATCTGCACGACGGGCTCCCCCGTGCGTTTCGCCTGGAAGACGATCTGCCGCAGCGAGAGTTCGATGTCGCGGTTGTTCCGGAAGATCGGGTGCAAGTCCAATGTCAGCAAGGCGCTGCCTCCCACCGCCTGTGGCGTCCCGGTCCGAGTGTGCCATGCGGCACCCTGCCGGACGCCCCGAGGGCGGGTCGCCTCAGCCCTGCGGGCGGACCAGCCGCTCGTCCGGGATCACGGCGACGCCGAGGATCTCGATCATCGCCTCGGGCTGCCAGAGGGCGGTCGTGCCGATGCCGGCCATCGCCGGGTAGACCGGGCCGGCCAGTTCGCGCCAGACCTTGCCGATCTCCTTGCCGTGCGCCTGGTAGTCGGGGATGTCGGTGAGGAAGAGCGTGATGCTCACCAGGTCCTCGGGGATCCCGCCGGCGGCGCGCAGCGTCGTGAGCACGTTGCCGAAGGCCTGCCGGAACTGCTCGACGATGCCGCCGGGGACGATCCGCAGGTGCTCGTCGAGCGCCGTCTGCCCGCCCAGATGGAGCGTGTTGCCGCTCAGGGTGCCGTGCGAGTAGCCGCTCGGCGTGGGCAGCGAGGGCGGGTTCACCGGGATCGGAGTCATGGCGGGTTCCTCCTGGCACTGGGTGGTCGCAGGCAGCGTAACCCATCTATTGACGTTATTCGACGGTCGTGAAAATCTCGCTATATCGCCGCCCCGCCCCTCCGCAGTCGCTTCCGCCTCACCGACACCAGGAGCTGAGCATGGAACCCGATTTCTCCAAGTACGTCCTGGAAGGCGACAACTCGGTGTACGCCGACGCGTCGGGCCTGGTCGTCCCGGTCGTGACCCGCGCCGGCCGCGAAGCCGGCGGCACCGGCCAGTCGGCCGGCGCGACCCGGATCTCCGGTGTCTCCGTCCAGCACACCCCGGCCACCAGGCTCTGGTTCGGCAAGGTGAGCAACGAGCCCGGCTACCGCTCGGTGACCCACCACCACGGCGAGGCCGAGACCGGCGGCTACGTCCTGTCGGGCCGGGCCCGGATCTACTTCGGCGTGAAGTTCGAGGACTACGTCGACATGGCGGAGGGCGACTGGGTCTTCGTCCCGCCGTTCATGCCGCACATCGAGTGCAACCTCTCCCGGTCCAGGCCGCTGACGTGGATGACCGCCCGGACACCGGAGAACATCGTCGTCAACCTGCCCGACGTCGAGGACACCGAACTGCGTGACTGGCTGAGCCGATGAACGACGCGCCGAACGACACGCCGAACACCCCGACCTCCGCGATCGTCACCGCGGCCCTCACCCTGAAGCCCGCCCCGCCCGAGCACTTCGACCTCGCCTTCACCGCGACCACCCAGCCCTGCCCGTGGCCCAAGGCGTACGGCGGCGACATGGTCGCCCAGGCGGCCGCCGCCGCCATGCGGTCGGTCGAGGACAAGACACTGCACTCGATGCACTCCTACTTCCTGCGGCCGGTCGACATCGGCGCCGAGGTCCGTTACGAGGTGGAGCTGCTGCGCGACGGCCGCGGCTACGCCACCCGGCAGGTCCGCGGCTTCCAGAACGGCAGGCCCGTCTACGTCTGCCTGGCCAACTTCGCGGCGGGCGAGCCGGGTTCGGCCCTCTACGCGACGCCTCCGCCCGCCGGGGTGCCGGCCCCCGACACGCTGCCCAACTCGGCGTCGTACCTCTCCGGCACCGGTCCGGCGGTTCCCCGGGGCACGATGACCGACGTGTCGCAGGAGTACTGGAGCGGCGGCCGCAGCTTCGACATGCGGCACGTTCCCGGGCCCGTCTACCTCACCGTCGAGGGCGAGCGCGTTCCCCAACAGGCGCTCTGGGTAAGGCCGTTCGACCGGCTCAGGGCCGTCGACGGGCTGACCGACGCACAGCGCGACCTCGCCGCGCTCGCCTACGTCTGCGACTACACGATCCTCGAACCCGTCCTGCGGGTGCTCGGCCTCGCCTGGGCCGATCCGGGGCTGGTCACCGCCAGCCTCGACCACGCGATGTGGTTCCACCGGCCCGGTCCGGTGGACGGCTGGCTCCTGTACGCGCAGGAGGCCGTCGCCGCCGAGTCCGGCCGCGGTCTCGCCACCGGCAGGTTCTTCACCGCCGACGGGGTCCACCTGGCCACCGTCGTGCAGGAAGGCCTGATCCGCTCCACCTCCTGAACTCCTGGCTCCTGAACTCCTGACCTCCTGGCTCCTGAACTCCTGAACTCGTGCCCTCTGCACGGCCCGCACCCGGTGCACGGGACCCCCGGCAGCCCCCCGCGGAAAGGAATTCCCATGGCCCTGTCGCCGTCCGCCTACCCGGACACCTTCGCGCGCGACCACCTCCCGCCGCACCGGCTGTGGCCGGTGATCGAGTTCACCACGGACGACCTCCAGTACCCCGAACGCCTCAACGCCGCCGCCGGGATCATCGACGCGCCCACCGCCGCCCTCGGCCCCGACCGCCCCGCCCTGCGCACCCCGCAGGGCGAGGTGTGGACCTACGGCGAACTGCGGTGCCGCGCCGACCAGATCGCCCATGTGCTCACCGACGACCTCGGCCTGACCCCCGGCAACCGGGTGCTGCTGCGCTCCCCCAACACCCCCTGGACCGTCGCTGCCTGGCTCGGCGTGCTGAAGGCCGGCGGCATCGTCGTGACGACCATGGCGGCGCTGCGCGCCCGTGAGCTCACCCCGATCGTGGCGAAGACCCGGCCGGCCGTCGCCCTGGTCGACCACCGGTTCACCGAGGACGTCATGGCCGTCCGCGACACCACCGCGCCGGACCTCACGATCGTGGCGTACGGCGGGGACGCACCCGACGACCTGACCCGCAGGGCGGCGGCGAAACCGGCGGAGTTCACCGCGGTGGCCACGGCGGCCGACGACGTGGCCCTGTTCGGGCCCACGTCCGGCAGCACCGGCATACCGAAGATCACCACGCACTTCCACCGCGACATCCTGTCCATCGACAACACCTTCGGCCGGCACGTCCTGCGGCTGCGCCCGGACGACCTGGTCGCCTGCACCGCGCCGTTCGCCTTCACCTTCGGCCTCGGCATCCTCGTCGTCTGCGCCCTGCGGGCCGGCGCCTGCGCGCTGCTGACCGAGGCCGTGGCACCGGAGCCGCTGGCCGACCTCGTCGCCGGGGCCGGGGTCACCGTCCTCGCCACCGCGCCGACGGCGTACAAGCAGATCCTCAGGGCGGGCAAGGCCGGCCGGCTGCGCGGTCTGCGCACCGCGGTCAGCGCCGGGGAGCACATAGCCGACGAGGTGTGGGGACGGCTGTACACGGACACCGGGATCAAGGTCATCGACGGCATAGGGGCCACCGAGATGATCCACATCTTCATCTCCGCCGCGGGTGACGACATCCGCCCCGGGGCGACCGGACGGCCGGTCCCCGGCTACCGCGCCACCGTGCTCGGCCCCGACGGCGAGGAGGTCGGCCCCGGTGTCGAGGGGCGGCTGGCCGTGATCGGCCCGGTCGGCTGCCGCTACCTCGACGACCGGCGCCAGGAGGACTACGTGGTGAACGGCTGGAACGTCACGGGTGACACCTATGTCCGCGACGAGGACGGCTACTTCTACTACCGCACCCGTACCGACAACATGATCGTCTCCGCCGGCTACAACATCGGCGGCCCCGAGGTCGAGGCCGCGATCGACACCCACCCGGACGTCGTCGAGTGCGCGGTGGTCGCCAAGCCCGACCCCGAACGCGGCTCGGTCGTCTGCGCGTTCGTCGTGCTGCGCGAGGGGGTCACCGGTGACGACGCCAAGGCCAAGGACATCCAGGACCACGTCAAGTCCCAGCTGGCGCCGTACAAGTACCCGCGCGCGGTGCGCTTCACCGACGCCCTGCCCCGCAACACCAGCGGGAAGCTCCAGCACTACCTGCTGCGCCGCCTGATCGAGAAGGAGAGCCCGGCATGAGGATCGCGATCGTGGGCGGCGGGCCGGGCGGGCTCTACTTCGCCGCGCTGACCAAGCAGTTGGACCCCGCCCACGAGATCACCGTCTGGGAGCGCAACGCACCGGACGACACCTTCGGCTTCGGGGTGGTCTTCTCCGACGAGACCCTCGGCGGCATCGAGAACGCCGACACCGTCGTCCACGAGGCGATGGAGAGCCGGTTCGCCCGGTGGACCGACATCGACATCGAGTTCGACGGGCATCCGTTCACGGTCGGCGGCCAGGGCTTCGCGGCGATGTCCCGCAAGGACCTGCTGCACATCCTCCAGGAACGGGCCGCGCAGCTCGGCGTCACGGTGCGCTACCGGACCGCCGCCCCCGACGTGGACGAGCTGCGCCAGACCCACGACCTCGTCATCGCCGCGGACGGACTCAACTCGGCCGTACGGACCAAGTACGCCGACGCGTTCGGCCCGACGCTGGACCGGCGGACGAACAGGTACATGTGGCTGGGGACCGACCGGGTCTTCGAGGCCTTCCAGTTCTTCGTCAGGCAGACGGAGTTCGGGACCATGCAGATCCACGGGTACCCGTACTCCGACGGCGGCTCGACCTTCATCGTCGAGATGGCGGAGGACGTGTGGCGCCGGGCCGGTTTCGACGCGAGCGAGGGCGAGGAGTTCCCGCCCGGTGTCTCGGACGAGCGGTCGGTCGCGCGCGTCCGCGAGATCTTCGCCGCGGAACTGGACGGTCACGCGCTCCTCACCAACAACTCCAAGTGGCTGAACTTCACCACCGTCCGCAACCGGCGCTGGCACCACCACAACGTGGTGCTGCTCGGCGACGCCGCCCACACCGCGCACTTCTCGATCGGCTCCGGTACCAAGCTGGCGATGGAGGACGCCCTGGCGCTCGCCGCCTGTCTGCACGAACACCCCCGTGTGGACGAGGCGTTGACGGCGTACGAGACCGAGCGCCGGCCCGTGGTGGAGTCCACCCAGCGGGCCGCCCAGGCCTCCCTGGAGTGGTTCGAGAACATCGGCATGTACGCCGGTCAGGACCCCGCGCAGTTCTGCTTCAACCTGCTGACCCGCTCCCGCCGGATCACCTTCGACAACCTGCGGTCCCGCGATCCCGGCTTCGCCGAACTGGTGGAGCGCGGCTTCGCCGACGCACAGGGGCTGCCGGAGCCGGCCCCGGCGATGTTCCAGCCGCTCTCGGTCGGCGGCCTGGAGCTGAGGAACCGGATCGTGGTCTCCCCGATGGACATGTACTCGGCGGTGGACGGCCTGCCGGGCGATTTCCACCTGGTCCACCTGGGCTCCAAGGCGCTCGGCGGGGCGGGTCTCGTCATGACCGAGATGGTCTGCGTCTCGCCCGAGGCCCGGATCACCCCGGGCTGCACCGGCCTGTGGAACGACGTCCAGCGCGACGCGTGGGCCCAGGTCACCGCTTTCGTCCACGACCGCAGCACGGCACGGATCGGCCTCCAGCTCGGCCACGCCGGCCGCAAGGGCTCGACCAGGCTGATGTGGGAGGGCATCGACGAGCCGCTCGCCGAGGACAACTGGGAGGTCGTCGGCCCGTCCGCGGTCCCCTACGGCGCCGGCTGCCAGGTGCCGCGGGAGATGACCCGGCAGGACATGGACGCGGTCGTCGCCGACTTCGCGGCAGCGGCGCGCAGGGCCGCCGAGGCGGGCTTCGACCTGCTCGAAGTGCACGCGGCCCACGGCTATCTGCTCTCCTCCTTCCTCTCCCCGGTCGCCAACCACCGCACGGACGAGTACGGCGGCGACCTGGCGAACCGGCTGCGCCTCCCCCTGGAGGTCTTCGACGCGGTCCGCGCCGCCTTCCCGGCCGACCGCCCGGTCACGGTCCGGATCTCGGCGACCGACTGGGTCCCCGACGGCAACACCGAGCACGACGCGGTGGAGATCGCACGGGCCTTCGTCGCACACGGGGCGGCGGCCGTCGACGTCTCCTCCGGCCAGGTCACCAAGGACGAGAAGCCCGCGTTCGGACGCTCCTACCAGACGCCGTTCGCCGACCGGATCCGCCACGAGGTCGCCGCCCCGGCGGGGGTGGCCGTGATCGCGGTCGGTGCGAT
Organism: Streptomyces fuscichromogenes; assembly: GCF_014645815.1. Lineage (GTDB taxonomy): Bacteria > Actinomycetota > Actinomycetes > Streptomycetales > Streptomycetaceae > Streptomyces > Streptomyces fuscichromogenes. Next base: position 30,560 of record NZ_BMML01000036.1, read on the forward strand.
CTCGTCGTACGACGACGTCAACTCGATCCTGCTGGCCGGGCGTGCCGACCTGTGCGCGCTGGGCCGTACCCACCTCTACAACCCGCAGTGGACCCTCCAGGCGGCCGCCGAGCAGGAGTACCGGGGGTCCGGTGCCGCGTGGCCGGCTCAGTTCGCGGCCGGGCGCCGCAAGCCGCCGACGTCGCGGACGGACGCGGTCCGGCCGCGCCTGGCGCTGCTGCGCGAGACCCCGCAGGACACCGTTCACCTGCGGTGGACACCCGGCCGGACGACGGCCTGAGCCGCCCGTCCGGCGGGGGGCGCACCCGGGTGGACCGGCTCGGCACCGAGGCCGCGGGATCCGCCGTGACACCGGTGCGGCCGGCGCCCCGGGCGGGTTCGGGAGAGCCGGTCTGCGGATCGGCGCGCGGGCTCGGGACAATCGTGGCCATGACCGACCGAATGTCCGATGCCGAGAAGCGACTGACCCGGATCGAAGGGCTGCTGGAGAGCGGCGAGCGCGATGTGGTGCCCGCCTGGCGCAGGGCGACGCAGGGCGAGTCGCGGTGGGCGGTGACCGCCGTGATCCTGGTGGCGATCGCCCTCCAGCTGATGCTGCCGCACCGGCTCGCCTTCCAGCCGTACTGGGCCCTGCCGGTCCTGGAGGTGGTGCTGCTGGCCGGCCTGATCGCCGGCAACCCCCGGCGGGTCGAGCCCCGCACCCGGTGGCTGCGGGTGCTGGGACTGGTGCTGATGGGGGTGATCAGCCTGGCCAACGGCTGGTCGGCGGTCCGGCTGGTGGCGGGGCTGGTGAACGGCACCGAGGGTACGGACGCCGGGCCGCTGCTGCTGACCGGCGGTGGCATCTGGCTGACGAACGTCATCGTGTTCGCCCTCTGGTACTGGGAGTGGGACCGGGGCGGACCGATGGCGCGGGCCCTGGGCCGGCACCAGTTCGCGGACTTCCTCTTCGTGCAGATGCAGAGCCCGGAGACCGCTCCGCAGGACTGGGAGCCGGGCTTCCTCGACTACCTGTACCTGTCCTTCACCAACTCCACCGCCTTCAGCCCGACCGACGTGATGCCGCTGTCGCACTGGGCGAAGATGCTGATGACGGTGCAGTCCTCGGTCTCCCTGGTGACGGTGGTCCTGGTGGTGGCACGAGCCGTCAACATCCTGCACTGACGGCGGGGGTGTCCTAGGTTCGTCGCCATGAGCGAAGACTCCCCGCGCCTCGTCACCGTCGAGCGCACCGGCACCGGCCGTTTCACCGCCACGAACGCCCGTGGCGGCACGATCGACTTCGGTACCGGCGACGGCACGGCCTTCACCCCGGTCGAACTGCTGCTCGCCGCGATCGGAGGCTGTACGGCGGCCGATGTCGACGTCGCCACCGGCCGCCACGCGGAGCCGGTCGCCTTCACCGTCACCGTCAGCGGCAACAAGGTGAACGACGAGGGCGGCAACCGGCTGACGGACCTCACGGTGGCCTTCTCCGTCGCCTTCCCGCAGGGCACGGGCGGCGACCGGGCCCGCACCATCCTGCCCCGGGCGGTCGCCGTCTCCCACGACCGGCTGTGCACGGTCAGCCGCACGATCGAGGCCGGGACACCGGTCGCCGTGTCGGTCGAGGCCGGAACTGTCACCGGCTGATGGCCAAGGGGTTACCGTTCGATCCAACTCTCCTTCCAGTGAGTCCAGTTGACACCGGATGGCGCTAGCGTTCGAGGTGCGGCCCGCAGGGGAGGGCCGCACTGCGGTCTGCTGGGGGTGAGCGGGATGGGACGGAGACCGGTCCTGTCCGCGGCGGCGGTGGCACTGCTGCTCGCGGGCTGTACGCACAGTGGGCACGGCAACGACAGGGCCACACCGAAGGGCACGGCAAGCGCGAGTGCCTCCCCGTCCGCGTCGAGCCGGCCGTACACGCTGGCCGAGGCCGTCGCGCCGAAGACGCGGGCCGAGGCGGTGGCGTTCCTGCGCGGGCTCACCGTGCAGCCCGACTACTTCGGCACCGGGTACCGCAGACGGGACCCCTACGAACTGGGCCCGACCAGCTGGGCGGTGCTCGGCGCGGACTGCCTGTGGCGCCGGCAGGCGCTGCCGTCCACCGTGCTGGCCAGTCTGACCAGGTCGTTCGTCCGGCCGGGCAGTGGCGGCAGCGGCGCGGTGTACGTGTCCCTCACCGTCACCGTGCACACCTCGACACGCCAGGCGCGCCGGGACATGGCGTCCTCGCTGGAGGAGCCGCTGCGCTGTCCGCAGGAGCGGCTCAACGCGACCGACACCGTGCAGGACATGACCTCGCGCGGCGACCCGTTCGGCGAACTGCGCAACGCCACCACCGACGACGACCTCACCGAGTTCGGCCAGTACGTCGTCGCCGGTGACGCGAAGCCGCGCCGCTTCGACTGGTACAAGCACCGGCTCGGCCCGGTGACCGTGGCCGCGACCGTGCGGCACGCCGCCGGTGAGAGCGAGCAGGAGCAGTCGACCCTCACCCAGGACGCGCTGGCGGGCGTCGGCTATGTGACGGCGAACGTGGACCGCTACGGCCGCGACCGGGCCTCCGCCACCTCGTCCGCCACTCCGTCCGCCACTCCGTCCGCGGCGCCCTCCACCGTGCCGTCCGCCTCGCCGTCCACCGAGGTGAAGGGGGCGGGCGATGAGTGAGGCGCTGCGGCCGTCCGACCCGTCGGCGGTCGGGGGCTTCCGGCTGCTGCGGCGGCTGGGCGCCGGTGGCATGGGCGTGGTCTACCTCGGCCGGTCCGAGACCGGTGCGCTGGCCGCGGTGAAGGTGATCCGGGCCGAGGGCGCCGCCGACGACGGCTTCCGGGCCCGGTTCGCGCGGGAGGCGGAGCTGGCGGCCCGGGTCGACAGTCCCTGGGTGGTACCGGTGCTCGGTGCGGACGCCACGGCCCGCGAGCCGTGGCTGGCGACCGGGTTCGTGGCGGGTCCCGCGCTCGCGGAGGCGGTCACCGCGCACGGACCGCTGCCGCCGTCCGCCGTACGGGTGCTGGGCTCGCTGCTCGGCGAGGCGCTGGCCGGCGTGCACGCGGCGGGACTCGTCCACCGGGACGTGAAGCCGGGCAATGTGCTGCTCGCGGTCAACGGCCCGCGGCTGATCGACTTCGGCATCGCGCGGGCTGCCGACGACACCGCCCTGACCACCTCCGGCATGGTGGTCGGCACCCCGGGCTTCCTCGCCCCCGAGCAGGCGCGCGGCGAGGCGGCCACCGCGGCGAGCGACGTCTTCGCGCTGGGCTGTGTGCTGGCGTACGCGAGCACCGGCCGCCCGCCGTTCGGCACCGGCGCCACGGACGCCCTGCTCTACCGCACGGTGCACGACGAGCCCGACCTCGACGGGGTCACCGGCGCACTCCGCGAGACGCTGGACGCCTGCCTCGCCAAGGACCCCGCCGAGCGGCCGGGCGCCGGGGACCTGCGGCTGCGGCTCGCCGAGGACTTCCCGTTACGGCCGCCCGCCGGCGCGCCGGAGTCGCCGTCGGCCTGGCTGCCGGACCCGGTCGCCCGCATGGTGGCGGTGCGGTCGGCGGAGAGCCTCGCCCTGCCGGACATCGAGCCCACGGTGGTCGACGACCCCGGCACCGGGCAGCCGGCCCGCCCCTCCCGGCGGCGCCTGCTGCTGGCCGGGGGCGCGCTGCTGCTGGCGGGCGGCGGTACCGGGGCGGCGCTCTGGGCGGCGGGGCGCGACGACGGTTCGGGGAGGAGCACGGCGGCCCGGCCGTCGTACCTGCTCGGTGTGCAGGTGACGAGGAGCGGGGCGGCGGCGCCGCTGGCACGGGCCTGTGAACGGGCCGCGCGGCTGGCCGTCGCCCAGCACAACGCGACCGCGGGCCGCACCTTCGACCTGGGCGTACGCGTCGTGGACGACCACGGCACCGTCGGCGGCGCCACCGCGGCCGCCCATGAACTGGCCGCGGACAGTGCCGTCGTGGCGGTGCTCGGCCCGGTCACCGAGCTGACGCTGCGGGCGGCCTCGCGCGTCTACGCGTCGGCCAAGCTCACCCATGTCACCAGCACCACCGGGCAGAACGACTACTACGTCTGGTCGCCGACCGTCACCTTCCAGACCGGCGTGGGCCAGCAGGCGGCGGGCACCGCGATCGCCCTGCACGCGCTGGTGCACGGCCTGACCGCCCCGCTGGGCATCGTCATCGACCGTTCCGGGGGCACCGTCGAGCTCGACCAGGGCAGTGTCCTGGTCACCCAGTGGCGGGGGGCGCTGCACTCCCAGGTGGTCCCGAAGGTCGTCGCCGAGGACACCGACGACGCCCCGGCCGCCGTGGCCGCCGTCCTCTCCCGCGGGGTCCGCGACTTCGCGTACCTGGGTCCGCAGGAGGCGACGGTCCGGGCGGCCCGGCAGCTGTCCGCGGCCGGCTTCACCGGACCCCGCTGGATGTCCCATCTCCTGTACGGCTCCGACTTCCCGAAGCTCGCGGGCGCGGCGGGCGAGGGCTGGTTCGTGGTGACGCCCGCCGTCGACGCGAGCGTCCTGAGGACCAAGGCCGCCGAGCAGTTCACGGCGGCCTGGCGGAAGCGGTACGGCGGGATCCCGGACCCGAACGGCGCCGAGGCGTACGACAGCGTCCGGATGGTGCTGCGGGAGTTCACCCGGACCGTGCCGTCCGGCGGCGGCCGCCCCGACCGGCTCGCGCTCGCCCTGCGCCTCCACAAGGCCACCTATCAGGGCATCGCGCGCACCTACACCTTCAACCAGTACAACCAGTTCAACGCCGACGCGCGGACCATGGGCGGCGAGACCTTCGTCCACCAGGTGCACGACGGGCGGTTCCGGCAGGTCGGGCCGATCCTGGCCGGGCAGACGAAGGGGTAGCGGAGTTGGAGCGGCTCCAGTCCGTGGACCCCTCGTCCGTCGGCGGGCACCGGCTGGTGGGCCGGCTCGGGGCCGGCGGCATGGGCGTGGTGTACCTGGCACGGACGCCGCACGGCGCCTGGGTCGCGCTGAAGGTGATCCGCGAGGAGTACGCCGGGGACCCCGGCTTCCGGGCCCGGTTCCGCCGGGAGACGGAGCTGGCGGCCCGGCTCACCAGCCGCTGGACGGTACCCGTGCTCACGGCCGACGCGGACGCCCGCGCGCCCTGGCTGGCCACCGCCTATGTGCCCGGCCTGCCGCTGTCCGAGGCGCTCGCGCTGTCCGGCCCCTGGCCGCCCGCGCAGGTCCGGAGCCTGGGCGCCGCCCTCGCCGCGGCCCTGGACGACGTGCACCGGGCCGGTCTCGTCCACCGGGACGTGAAACCGGCGAACGTCCTGCTCGCCGCGGACGGACCCCGCCTGATCGACTTCGGCATCGCCCGCGCCGTGGGCGCCACGGCGCTCACCACGGACGGCTCGGTCATCGGCTCCCCCGGCTATCTCTCACCGGAGCAGGCCCGCGGCAGGACCGTGGGACCGCCCAGCGACGTCTTCTCCCTGGGGTGCGTCCTCGCCCATACGGCCACCGGACGGCCGCCGTTCGGCACCGGGGGCGCGGCCGCGGTCCTGTACCGGACGGTCCGCGAGGAACCGGATCTGACCGGCCTGCCCGCGGACCTCGCCCCGACGCTCCGCGCCTGCCTGGCCAAAGAGCCCGCCGACCGGCCCACGGTTCCCCGGCTGCGTTCCCTTTTCGGCGAGTTCACCGCCGAGTCCTGGCTGCCGGCGGGTCTGCCCGCGCTGGTCGCGGACCGGGCCGCACGGGTCCTCGACCTGCCGGTGCCGGAACCCACCGCCCTCTCCGCCGAGCCCTTCACCGACACCCCGCCCGGCCCGTCCCGGCGGTGGCTGCTGACCGCCTCGGCGGCGGCCGGCGTCGGCGCGGTGGGCGGCGGCACCGCCTGGTGGCGCTGGGCGCGGTCCGGGACTCCGGGGTCCGGCAAGGGCCCGCTGCCGACCCGTACGATCGCGCTGCTCGGCGACCTGTCCACCGCCGTCGTCCAGGCCCAGGTACGCGGGGCCCGGCTGGCGGTCGACGAGCACAACGCCCGCTCCGACCGGACCTTCGACCTCGCTCTGCGCACGGCCGACGACCGGGGCACCGCGGCCGGTTCCGCCGCCGCGGCCGCCCGGCTCGTCGCCTCCCGCGAGGTCTACGCGGTGATCGGCGCCGGCACCAACACGGCCGTGCCGGCCGCCGTGCCGGTGTGCACCGAGGCCGGGGTGTGCCTGCTGATCGTCCGCGCGGACACCGACGCACTCGACGTCACGAACGCCACCAGCTGCCTGATCCTGCGCTCCACCCGCACCGCGGGCCCCGGCTCCGTCGTGAAGTACCTCAACCGGGTGGCACGACCGGCCCGGACCGTCGTCGTGCACGACCTCACGGACGCCGACGAGGGCGAGCCGGCCGTCCGGATCGTCACCGTGTACGGAAAGCTGGAGGTGGGCACCGTCGAGGTGACCGAGGTCGCCGAGGGGGCCGGCTTCTCCGGCGTGGCCCACGGCCTGGCCGCCCATCCGGACACGGCCGTCCTCTTCGCGGGCGGTATCCCGGCCCGCGCCGCCGCCTGCGCCGAGGCCCTGACCGCCGGCGGGCACCGCGGCTTTCGCGGCGGCGACGAACACATCCTCGGCACGCCGTTCCTGACGGCGGGCGCGGGCTGGTGGATCAGCACGGGGTACTGCGACCCGGCCGCCGACCCGAGGACCCGGACGTTCGCCGCCGCCTACCGCACCCGCTACCGCACGGCCGCGCCTGCGTGGGCGGCCGAGGCGTACGACGCCGTCGACTACGCCGCCCACGGCCTCGCCGCGCCCGGCGGCGACGAACGCGAGTCACTGCGCGCGGAGTTGCTGCGCAGACCCTGGCAGGGCATCACCCGCCGGTTCAGCTACGAGAGCCAGACCCAGTACCTGGAGACCGACCAGGACGGGGGCTGGTTCCTCTACCGCGTCGAGGACGGCCGGGCCCGGTTCGTGGCCCGGCACGACGACATCGGGAAGAAGACGACGTCGTAGGACGGCCCGGTGGGGGCGCCGAAGACCGCGGTCGCCGCCGCCCGGACGCTCGTCGATGACGTGGACCAGGGCGTGTTCCTGCTCCTCACCCCGCTGGGCGACCACCACGGCACCCTGCCGGGAGTCACGGTGAGGATGCTGCCGGACCGTACCGGCAGCCCGGTGGACCACGGTGTCACCCGTTTCGACCGAGTCCGGCTGCCGCGCACCGCCCTGCTCCAGGGCCCGCACGGACGGCTGCCGTCCGCTTCGACGTACCGGAGGAGCGTCTCTCCGCACCGCCGATGCCCGCGGCCATCCGGTCCCCCGGCCTCGCCACCGGTCTCGCCCACCGCTGTGCGCCGTCACCGACGTCCTGACCCGCAACACCTAGAGGTCGTCCGATGCGCCCAGGCCGGTCAGCGCGCCCACCGGGTCCAGGTCGGGGGTGCCTCTGGGCCACCAGTCGTCGTGGCCCGGCTCCGACTCGTAGGCGTACCACAGGCCGTCGCGGCCGAAGCGGAGCTGGAGCCGGCCGCCGGGGTGGGTGAGGTGGTTGCGCCACGGCCGGAAGGCCGGGAGGTCGGCGGCGAGCAGCAGCGGCCGGGCCCGGTCGAAGCGGCCGGCCGGCGGGTCCCAGGGCTCCTCCAGCACGGCCAGCCCCGCCAGGCCGCCCTGGCGCCAGGCGGCGACCGCGCGCGCCAGGTCGCCCGGCGTACGGTCCACGGCGTCCGCGAGCGCGGCGTAGAGGGCACGGGTGGACGCGGTCAGGCCGGAACCCGGGCGGGCCGCGGCGAGCCGCACCGCGTCCTGCCACAGGGTCAGGTCGCCGACCGGGTCGCGTCCGGTGGTGAGCAGGGCGTGGGCGCGGGCCGCCGCGTCGGTGGCCAGCTGGTCCAGCGCGAACGGGTCCGGGCCGCCGGGCACCCCCGGATAGACCGGGGGCTGTTCCGGGTGCGCCGGGGCCGGTGACGGGGGCGGCAGCGGCGGAAGCCGGCGCGGCACCAGAGCCTCGGTGGCCCGGACGCCCGGCAGCGAGGCCGGCCGCCGCTCCCGGGCCGCGCGGGCGGCGCTGCGCCGGGACAGCGCGTCGAGCACCTCGCGCTCCCCGCGGCCGCGCAGCAGGAGCAGCACGAACGGGTCGGCGTCCAGCAGCCGCGCGGTCTGGTAGCAGAGGGCGGCCGCATGCTTGCAGGGGTGGCCGAAGTCCGGGCAGCTGCACCGGGGTTCGAGCTCGCCGGGCCCCGGCAGCAACGGCACCCCACTGTCGGCGAGGGTCTGCGGCAGCTCCTTGTCGAGCAGCGCGGCGATGTCGGCGGGCCGGTCGGCGGCGGCCTCCAGCAGCCGCTCCCACTCGTCCTCGCCGAAGGTCCGCAGGCTCAGCTGCACGCGGTACGGCCGGGGCCGGCTCCCCTGCACATACGCGAGGACCAGCCCCGGGGTCACGGTGATGGCGTCCACGTGCCCGCGCTCGGCGTAACCCCGCCCCCGCGCCAGCCGCTTGACGTCCAGCGCGCCCTCCTCCAGCGCCCGCACCCAGGCATTGCCCCACCAGGTCTCCGCGAAGCCGGAACCGGCTGCGGAGGCACCGGAGGAGAGGGAAGGGAAGGTGCGGCGGAGTTCGGTGTCGCGGTGCGGGGTGGCCATGGTGGGGGGCAGGCGGGGAACGGTCGAGGTGCCCGGGGCGGCGGGGCCGGGAGCGGGGGTGCTCGGCTCCGGGTGGTGCGGGGCCTCGGCGGGAGCGGGCACCTCGGCCGGCGCGGGGCGCCGTGCGGGAGCGGCGGGCGCGTCCTCGGCCGGTTCGGGAAGCGCGGCGGCAGAGGCGTGCGGCGAAGCCGCGTCGGTGGCCCGGGAGAGCCGCCATGCCGGGGGCCGCGCGCCCTCGGGGCGCTCCGCCGGAGCTTCCCGGCCCGCCCGCACGCCGGCCTGCACGGGCTCAGCCGGTTCAGCCGGGTCAGTCGGGTCAGCCAGGTCAATCGGGTCAGCCGGGTCAGCCGGGTCGGTCTCGTCCTTCGGCATCAGGAACGCCGTCGCCAGGTACTGCTTCAGGTCGCGGGCGGTGCGGCCGCGAGCCGCGGGCGCCGGAGCCGGTGACGGCGAGGGCGAGGGCGATCGCCGTACCGGGCGGGGCTGGGAGGTCTGCGGGGCGTCCGCCGCAGCGGCCTCCTCGGCCCGCCGCGCCTCCGCGCGGGCCGCCCGCAGCGCCGCCCGCGCGACGTCTCCGGGACGACCGGACGGCGGGACGGCCGTGACGGCGGCAAAGGCGCCGGGGCCGGGGCCGGCCTGCCCGTTACCGCCGCCTTCGCCGTCACCGTCGGCGGCAGCACCGGCGCCGGGCTCGGATTCGGGCTCGGGCTCGGGCTCGGTATGCCGCTGCTCGGCCCCCTTCGCGGCGGCGGCCACCCGCAGCGCCAGACGTGCGGCGTCCCCCGGCCTGGGCGCCCGCTCCGCGCGCTCCCCCGCTGCCTCGGCCGCCGCCTCGACCGCCGCCCCCGGCGGGACGGTCCCGTCGCCCCCGGTCTCCGCCCCGTGCCCGCGCGCCGCCCGCAGCGCGCGCCGGGCCGCGTCCCCGGGACGCTGCTCGGCCCCGTCGCTCATGACGTCCTCCGCAGCGACACCAGGTCGGACAGCTCGCGGTCCGTCAGTTCGGTCAGGGCGGACTCGCCGGAGCCCAGGATCGCGTCGGCGAGGGCCCGCTTGGCCTCCAGCATCTCGGCGATGCGGTCCTCGACGGTGCCCTCGGTGACCAGGCGGTGCACCTGGACCGGCTGGGTCTGGCCGATGCGGTACGCGCGGTCGGTGGCCTGTTCCTCCACTGCCGGGTTCCACCAGCGGTCGAAGTGGACGACATGGCCGGCGCGGGTGAGGTTGAGGCCGGTGCCCGCGGCCTTCAGGGACAGCACGAGGACCGGGGTCGCACCGGCCTGGAAGCGGTCGACCATGCGCTCCCGCTCCGGCACCGGGGTGCCGCCGTGCAGCAGGTCGACCGGGACCGCGCGGGCCTGGAGGTGCGCGGTGATCATGCGGGCCATGCCGACGTACTGCGTGAAGACGAGGACCGAGCCGTCCTCGGCCAGCACGGTGTCCAACAGCTCGTCGAGCAGGGTGAGTTTGCCGGAGCGGGCGGCCAGTCCCTCGATGCGGGACTCCTCCTTCAGGTACAGCCCGGGGTGGTCGCAGATCTGCTTGAGGGCGCCGAGGAGCTTGAGCACCAGGCCGCGGCGCGCGATGCCGTCCGCCGTCTCGATGGCGAGCAGCGACTCACGGACCACCGCCTCGTAGAGCGCGGCCTGTTCGCGGGTGAGCGGGACGGGGTGGTCGGTCTCCGTCTTGGGCGGGAGTTCGGGGACGATCCCGGGGTCGGACTTCTTGCGGCGCAGCAGGAACGGCCGGACCAGGCGGGCCAGCCGGGTCACCGCCTCCGCGTCCTCCCCGTTCTCCACGGCGCGGGCGTGCCGGGCGCGGAAGGACTTGAGCGGGCCGAGGAGTCCCGGGGTGGTCCAGTCGAGGAGGGCCCAGAGTTCGGAGAGGTTGTTCTCCACGGGGGTGCCGGTGAGGGCCACGCGCGCGGGGGTCGGGATGGTGCGCAGCGCCTTGGCGGTGGCCGAGTAGGGGTTCTTGACGTGCTGTGCCTCGTCCGCGACGACCATGCTCCAGGGCTGTTCGGCGAGCGTGGCCACGGTGGCGCGCATGGTGCCGTACGTGGTGAGGACGAAGCCGCCGGCGAGGCCCTCCAGGGTGCGGTCGGGGCCGTGGAAGCGGCGGACCGGGACGCCGGGCGCGAACCGGGCGATCTCCCGCTGCCAGTTGCCGAGCAGCGAGGCCGGGCAGACCACCAGGGTCGGCTCGGTGCGGGCCCGCTTCAGGTGCAGGGCGATGACGGTGATCGTCTTGCCGAGGCCCATGTCGTCGGCGAGACAGCCGCCGAGGCCGAGGGAGGTCATCAGGTCGAGCCAGGCCAGACCGCGGAGCTGGTAGTCGCGCAGGGTGGCGTGCAGACCGGCGGGCGGCTCGGCCGGACGGAGGCCGGCCGTGAGGCGGTCGCGCAGGGTCGCGAGGAGGCCGACGGGGACCGCCTCGACCCGCTCGCCGTCCACCTCGGCCTCACCGGTGAGCGCCACGGAGAGCGCGTCGACGGGGTCGAGCAGGCCCAGTTCGCGTCTGCGGGCCTTGCGGACGAGGGCGGGGTCGACGAGCACCCAGCGGTCCCGCAGCCGTACGACAGGGCGGTGGGCCTCGGCGAGGGCGTCCATCTCGGCGTCGCTGAGCGGATCGCCGCCGAGCGCCAGCTGCCAGCGGAACTGGAGCAGTTCCTCGCTCTCGAAGAAGCCGGTGCCGTCGGTGGCCGAGCCGGGTGCGGTGCGGACCACGGCCGCGGCGGTCAGGTCCTGGGCCAGGTCCCGGGGCCAGTGCACGGCGACGCCGGCCGCGGCGAGTCTGGTCGCCGCCACGCCGAGCAGCTGTCCCAGTTCCTCCTCGGAGAGCGCGAGCACGTCCGGCACGTCCTGCTCCGCCAGGCGGTCCAGCGGCGGCCACACCCGCGCGGCCCGGCGCACGGCCAGTGCCGCGTCCACCCGCGCGCGGGGGCCGAAGGCGGCGTCGGAGGTGCCCGCCCACAGCGCCGCCGCGTCGGTCAGCAGGGTCGGGTCGGCCAGGCTGTGCACCTGGACGATCGCCGCTCCCGCGCGGCGCGCGCCCTCGGCGTCGTCGAACAGGTCGTACGCCGACAGGTCCAGGCGCAGCGAGATCCGCACGCCCGCGTCCATGCCGGCGGCGACCTCCGCGGCCCACTCGTGGGCGTCGGGCAGCCGCTGGGGTTCGCGGGCGGCGAAGGGCCGGCCCGAGGTGTACGGGGCGGCCGGGGTGCGGGGCAGGGTGTCGGCGACCGCGTCCAGGAAGGAGCGGATCAGTGCCTCCGGCCGGGGCAGCAGGAGCGGGCCGGGGCCGGGCAGCGGGACGGCGTGGCCCTCGGCGGGCAGGGCGGCGGCGACCGCGCGCAGGTGGGCGATGTCGGCGGGCTCCAGGGGGCCGGCCCGCCAGGCGTCGTGGCCGGCCGGGGTGAGGCCGGGCAGCAGCCGGCCGCGGGCGGCGAGCCGCAGCGCGTGCAGGGCGGCGGCGCCCCAGCAGGCGGTGGCGGGATGGGCGGCCGGGTCGCGGCGGGCCCGGACGAGCAGCGGAAGGGCGTCGGCGAGCGGCAGGGTGAGCGCGGGCACCTGCCGGCGGCGGACACCGGTGGTGCCGTGCCGTCGTACGACCGTCAGCTCCTCGGTCGCGGCGGCGGGCAGCGGGTCCCCGTCGGGGTCCCAGAAGGCGATCCGGCCCTGGCGCGGGAGGTCGGCGGGCAGATAGACCGCCGCGAGGCGCACCGGTACGCCCGGGTCGGCCTCGGCCGTCGTGCCGCTCATACGTTCTGCCACCTCCCGCCCAGCTGTCGGATCAGACGTCTTCGACTGTACGGGCGGGGTCTGACAACCGGCCCCGGCGACCGGCCGGGGCGGCGCCTCACGGAACGGTGCGCGAGACGACGTAGATCATCGGGAAGTTGGGGTCGGCCGTGTTCACGACCACGTCCTGGGTGGGCGCCGGGTTCTTCTGCTTGTGCGTCAGGCCCGACCAGGTCCCGGGGCCGGTGAACTTCCAGCCGCTGATCTTCTGGTCGCGGGAGCTGATGGTGATGTCGTCCTTCCTGAGCGCGTCCCGGTTGACGCCCATGCCCTCCAGGAAGCTGTCCAGTCCGGCGCTGTTGGTGCGGAACTGGACGTAGAGACGGCTGGTCTTCCAGTTGTTGGTCTCGTAGTAGGCGATCGTGTCGGCCGGGTGCGGGACCGGCACCTGGTAGAGGCGTCGCTGCACCTTCGACGGCCAGCCCGCGGTGAGGCCGGTCGCCGAGTACTTGGACTCCTTGTCCTTGCCGCTGTCGCGGCTCTGGGCGGCGGAGATCACCAGATAGCCGGCCGGCACACCGATGAGCAGCCCGATGATCAGCAGCGTCAGCGCCCGGCGCTTGGCCTTGTGCCCCGGGGTCTCGGGCGGGCGCCGCGGTTCCTCCGGGGACGCGGCCTGGCGGGGCAGCGCAGCGGTCATGCGGTGTCCCGGGTACGGCGGGCCTCCGCGAACCGCTCGTAGCGCTCGTAGCGCTCCACCCGGCGCCGGTTGGCGCGCCGGAACCGGCGGGCGACGAGCCGGGCCAGGTCGGCGGCACCGACCATGCCGGCCTCGGGGCCCAGCTGGGCGCGGGCGATCCGGGCTTCGGGGCGGTAGCCGCGGCCGGTCAGCTGGCGCTTGAACGCGTCCCGCGCGGGGCCGATCAGCAGGTCGTCGGCGGCGCTGACGCCACCGCCGATCACGAAGCAGGACGGGTCGAGGGCGGCGGCGAGGTTGGCGATGCCGACGCCGAGCCACTGGCCGATGTCCTGGAGCAGCTCGATGCACATCGCGTCGCCCTCGCGGGCCAGCTCCGTGATCATCGGGCCGGAGATCTCGTTGATGTTGCCCTTGACGTGCTCGATGATCCCGTAGGCCACCGGGGAGTCGGCCGCGGCCAGCTCCTTGGCCTCGCGGACCAGCGCGTTGCCGGAGCTGTACTGCTCCCAGCAGCCGCGGTTGCCGCACGGGCAGCGGTGGCCGCCGGGCACGACCTGCATATGGCCGAACTCGCCGGCGACGCCGTACTTGCCGCGCTTGACCTGGCCGTCCTCCAGGATGGCGCCGCCGATGCCGGTACCGAGCGTGATCATGACGAGGTGGTCCTCGCCGCGGCCGGCGCCGAAGCGCCACTCGGCCCAGGCGGCGGCGTTGGCGTCGTTGTCGACCAGGACGGGCACGGCGAGCCGGCCGGCGAGCCGGTCGCGCAGCGGCTCGTTCCGCCAGGACAGGTGCGGCGCGAACAGCACGCGGTTGCGGTCGGCGTCGACCCAGCCGGCGGCGCCGATGCCGACGGCGTGCACGTCGTGCCGGTCGGACAGGTCCAGGACCAGTTCGACGATCGTGTCCTCGACGACCTTCGGGCTCTTGGACTTGTCCGGGGTCTCCGTGCGGAGCTTCTCCAGGATGTTGCCGTCGGCGTCCACGACGCCTGCCATGACCTTGGTGCCGCCGATGTCGATGCCGACCGTCGGCACGCGCGGGGCCGTCAGGTGGGACCGGCGCTCCCTGGTGCCGACGGTACGCAGGACCGGGGCCCGGCGGGAGCCGATGGGGGCGGTGAGGTCGCGGTAGGTGCTCATCGGGCTTGATTGTGCCTCACCGTGAGAAAGGGTGCCGTTCGGGGGACATAAGGAGATGCGCGCCGTCGCCGGGTGCCGGTGCGTCGTGGCTGGTCGCACAGTTCCCCGCGCCCCCGGAGGGGCGCCGCACAACCCTCGTCATATTGTCAGGACATTAGAACCAGAATCTCGGCGCGTTCAGGACCGTACGAGCAGCTGGAACTCGAAGGAGTACCGGGTCGGGCGGTAGATGTGGTCGCCGAACTCGACGGCGCGGCCGGTGTCGTCGTACGTGGTGCGCTGCATGGTGAGCAGCGGGGCGCCCTCGGGCTCGGCGAGCCGCTCCGCCTCGGCGGCCGTGGCACCGCGCGCGCCGATGGACTGACGGGCGCTGTGCAGGGTGATCCCGGCGGCCCGCATGAGCCGGTACAGGCCGGTCGCCTCCAGCTGGACGGTGTCCAGGTCGAGCAGGCCGGGCGGCAGGTAGTTGGTCAGGTACGCCATCGGCTCGCCGTGCGCCAGCCGCAGCCGCTCGATCCGGTGCACCTCGGTGCCCTCGGCCAGCCCGAGCGCGGCCGCGACCTCCGCGGACGCCGGGACGACGGTGTTGGCCAGCACCTTCGTCGCGGGGCGCTGGCCTGCCGACTCCAGGTCGTCGTAGAGGCTGCTGAGCTCCAGCGGGCGCTTGACCTGGCTGTGCACGACCTGGGTGCCGACACCCCGACGGCGTACGAGCAGGCCCTTGTCCACGAGGGACTGGATGGCCTGGCGGACGGTCGGGCGGGACAGGCCGAGCCGTGCGGCGAGCTCGATCTCGTTGCCCAGCAGGCTGCCGGGGGTGAGCGAGCCGTGTTCGATGGCCGCCTCCAGCTGCTGGGCGAGCTGGAAGTACAACGGCACCGGGGAGCTCCGGTCCACACTGAGGTCGAGCGACACGGTCGGGTCCACATCTGGTTTCGGCACGGGCCCGAGCGTATCTCCGTGACGGGTTGACGGGAAGTTGTGTAGTTCGATTGTCCGGACATACGGATTGACAGCGCGCGGGCTTCACCAGCACCTTGTTCCCATGCGCATCGGGGTCATCGGGACGGGCCGCATCGGCACCATCCACGCGAACACGCTCAGCCGCAATCGCGAGGTCGGATCGCTGATCCTCACGGACGTGGATCCCCGGCGGGCCCAGGATCTGGCGCACCGGCTCGGCGAGACGGCGGCGCCGGGGACGGACGAGATCTTCCAGTGGGGCGTGGACGCCGTCGTGATCACCGCCGCCACCTCCGCCCATGCCGACCTGATCGGCCGGGCCGCGCGCTCCGGACTGCCGGTCTTCTGCGAGAAGCCGATCGCCCTCGACCTGCCCGGCACCCTGCACGCCCTGGCGGAGGTGGAGAAGGCCGGGACGGTCCTCCAGATGGGCTTCCAGCGGCGGTTCGACAAGGGGTACATCGGTGCCCGCGAGGCGGTGCGTTCGGGCCGGCTCGGCCGGCTGCACACGGTACGGGCGCTGACCTCCGACCAGTCCCCGCCCCCGCCGGAGTGGCTGCCGCTGTCCGGCGGGCTGTTCCGGGACACGCTGATCCACGACTTCGACGTACTGCGCTGGGTGACCGGCCGCGAGGTCGTGGACGTGTACGCGACCGGCTCGGACGCGGGGCCCGCGATGTTCCGCGAGGCCGGTGACGTGGACACGGGCGCGGCGGTGCTCACCCTGGACGACGGCACGCTGGCCACGGCCACCGCGGCCCGGCTGAACGGCGCCGGCTACGACGTGCGGATGGAGCTGTCCGGCGAACGGGACACCGTCGTGGTGGGCCTGGACGACCGTACGCCGGTGGCCTCGACCGAGCCGACCGGGCCACCGCCCGCGGACAAGCCGTGGCCCGGCTTCCTGGAGCGGTTCGGGCCCGCCTACGAGGCCGAGCTGTGCGCCTTCGTGGACGTGGTGCGGGGCCAGCTGACCAACCCCTGCGACGGGCGCGAGGCACTCCAGGCGCTGCGGATCGCGGAGGCCTGCGAGATCTCCCGGCACGAGCGCAGACCGGTGGCGCTCGCGGAGATCCCGGACCGCCTGGCCTGACCGGCAGCGGCCACCGGCACACCGGGAGGCCGCGGCCCCTCGCATCACCGCTCACGGCCGACGGATCCGCACCGGACCGGCCCGCGACACCTACCTCGGCGCGGGCTCGGTCGCCAGGTTAACTTCCCGAAAACTTAACGGACTTGGCGGGAAATTCTTCAGACTTGTCATTGACATGCCATCGTCTACGCGCGTCATCATGGAGCCATGAGATTCCCCCCACGAATCACCCGCATCGGCGCCGCGGGCGCCCTGCTGTCCGCCCTCCTCGTCGGCGGTACCGTCACCGCCGCCACCGCGGACGCCGCCGCCACCTCGGTCGGGAGTATCTGCTACAGCGATCTGCCGTCGCAGGCCTACGACACACTCGACCTGATCGCGTCGGACGGCCCGTTCCCGTACTCGCAGGACGGGACCGTCTTCCGCAACTCGGAGGGCGTCCTGCCCAGTGAGCCGTCCGGCTACTACCACGAGTACACCGTGAAGACCCCGGGCTCCTCCACGCGCGGTGCGCGCCGCATCGTCACGGGCGAGGAGTACGAGGAGGACTACTACACCTCCGACCACTACGTCACGTTCGACCTCATCGACTTCGGCTGCTGAGTCACCCGTCGATCGATCCGAGGAACAGTGCGGTCCGCTGGAGGCCTGCCCCCTGATCGGCCGGCCTTCCCGCCCCTCGCCCCCCACGGCGAGGGGCACGGACGTCCTCATCGCCTCGGCCCGTGCTGGAGTCCATGAAATTGCCGGAGGGGCAAGGGCGTTGATCCCTTCATGACTCGACGCCCGGCGCCTCGCCCACTGTCCGACGAAGCCCTTTCAGGCCTGCTCGGCCGACAGCGGTTCGGCACGCTCGCCACCGTCAGGCGCAGCGGCCACCCCCATCTGACAACCATGGCGTACAGCTGGGACCCCGAAGCCCGCATCGTACGGTTCTCGACCACGGCCGACCGGGTCAAAGTCCGGCACCTGCGGCACAATCCACGTGCGGCGCTGCACGTGACGGGCGGTGACGTGTGGTCGTTCGCCGTCGCCGAAGGAGAGACCGTGGTCTCCGAAAGCACGACGGTCCCCGGGGACGCGGTCGGGCGGGAACTGCTCGCGATGATCCCGATCGCCGCGAGGCCCGATGACGAGGCCGCGTTCCTGGAGGAGTTGGCCGCCGAGCGCCGGGTGGTCATCCGGCTGAAGGTGGACCGGCTGTACGGCACGGTGCTCGACGTCGACGGCTAGGACATGCCGGGTCCGTACGGGCCACAGCGGCGCCGCCCGCATCCTTCGGACCTTGGCGGAAACACGTTGATGATCAATATCAAATGTCCGCACTCTTGCACTTTGGGAAGCTTCTCTGCATGTCGCTTTACTGCCATGCATTTTGGTGAGGGAGTCCTTCTGTCGCGGTAGGCCCCCTGCGGAGTTCACGCTGTACATCGTTGCGACATCGCGGCCGCTATACGGCCATAGACAACGAGTACAGGAGAACTGGGATGAAGTACATCTTTCGCACACACCTCACACGGTTCTGCGCGACGGTCACCGCCCTGCTCGCCGTCGGCCTGCTGGGGCACGTCCACGGCGGTCGGTACGAACGGCCGGAGCACGCCAGAGTCGAGGCGACCTGCGAAGCGCCGCTGCGCTGCGACGACACCTCCTGGGGCGGTTGATCCAGCGCCCGCCGGCCGGCCCACGCCCCGTCATGTGCCCGTGCTCCGCAAGGCACGCGGCGGGGGTGGGGTGCCCAGCGACTTCGGGCGCGCCCTCAGTCATCGAGGACCAGTTCCATCAGCAGCGCGACGCTGCGCTGGCCGAACACGGCACAGCTGAAGCCCGCCGGGATGTACAGCACCTCGCCCGCCAGCAGGCGGTGCTGGAACTGCCCGACCCGGGCGGGCCACCGGGTGCCGAGCGGGGCGAGCCGTACCTCCACGACGCCCTGCAGCATCACGACGAAGACGTCCGCCGCGATGTGCCTCTCCTCGTCGGCGTCTCCGGCACGGACGGTGCGATACGCGACGCAGACCTGGCGGTTCACCAGCTCGCCGAACTTGCGTGCGACGACATGGGCGGTATCCCCCACCGGCACCTCGGACCGACCGTGGGCGTCCACGAGAGCCTGCACGACCGATGCCTCGCCCTGCGGCCACACCACGGCCGCGCTGCGACCGCCGTGGGTGTCGAAGGACAACGCGATGTCCTCGAGGAACAGCTCCAGGTCGAGCCGGAAGTCCGGTGCTTCTGCGTCCATGCACGTCTCCTCAGGTGGTCCCGCACACGCGGAGATACTGTGTCGGCTCCCTCGTCGAAGCGATGCGGGAGGAGATCCGGCCGACCGGTCGCTCTCCCGCCGGCACCTGACCGGAGTGGACACAGCAGCGGTTGTCCCGCCGCGCTGTGACACTGTTGTCGCTCGTCCCGACGGACCGACGACCACCCCCGACGTGGGCGTGAGAGCGTGCTCTCAGGCCGGTTCCACGCGTTGCGGACGACGGGTTCGTCCCGAGTCACCGGGCGCCGTCGGGGGCGGGCACGCGTGCCCGCCCCAACCATGACTTTGCTGCAGACCGACAGGACGGCTCAAGTCACTGGTTCTCGGTACCGGATGCGGGCGGCCGGTTCGTCAGTTGCGTCTTCGCCGCGAGCACGCCCGCCTGGAATCGGCTCTCGGCACCCAGGCTGTCCATGATGTCGGCGATGTGCCGGCGGGCCGTGCGCAGCGACATTCCCAGGCGACGGGCGATCGACTCGTCCTTCAGACCGGCGGCCAGCAGGTCGACGATGGTGTGGTGGATCTCCTTCGCCACGCGTTCCAGACCGTCCTGGGCGGCGTCCGAGAAGGGAGTCGCCCGGACCCAGGACTGCTCGAATATGTCGTAGAGGTAGCTCACGATGGTGGGCTCCCTGATGGCGACCGCTCCCCAACTCCCCGTCTTCTCCGGTAAGAAGGCGAGGCTGCGGTCGAAGATGATCAGGCGGCCGAACAACTCGTACGAGGTGCGGTACTCCGCGCCGAGGACCGTCGCCGCGGCGACGTACGCCTGGCTCGGGCCGTTGAACCGCGCCGTGTGGTGGTAGAGGGTGCGCATCCGCACTCCCCGCGAAAGGAGCGCGTGATCGCGGCCCAGGGCCTCCTCCATCGCCTCCGGAATCCGGGCGTTGCCGCCGGGCTGACTGCTGACCACCTCTTCCCGGCACTCGGCCGAGGCCCGGTTCAGGGCCGCCCTTACCTCCTCCAGCGTCGGGACCAGCTCGACGGTGGAATCCTGGTCGCCGGGCCTGCGCCGGAGGAAGCGGTCCCGCAGCCGGTCGATGGTGCCGCGTATGTGCTCCAGCTGCTCCGTCTGACGGCGGATCGAGTCGCGCAGGGGTGTGGTCAGCATCGTCGACACGGCGTCGGGGTCCACCGCCATGACCTCGTCGGACCCCGGCCCGACGGCCCTGATCAGGCCGAGGTTGCCCAGCCGCTCCAGTGCCGCGGACACTCGGTTGGGCGGAAGACCGAGCTCGGAAGCCGCCTGGCCGGTACGGCAGCCCCCTCCGTCGACGATCCATCCGTACACGAGGATGTCGTCATCCTCGCAGGGGAGATGGCCCAGCGGCGCTCTCGGTTCGCTCATTCGTCCAGTATCCGCGTGATGCGCCGAAGGTCGACGCGACCCGAGGACGAGGCGGCGGCACACCACGTGACGTTCCTTACGCGTGACCGGCCTTCGGAACCGAGCCCCGCGGCCGGGCAGCGGTTCCCCGCGAGCGCGCGGTGGGCCGACGGCCGATGTGACGAGGGGCCCCCACCGGCCGGTCCGGTGCGGGCCCCTCGTCACGGAGGCGTGGGGGCGGCCGTCACCCCTCGTCGCCCGGTCCCGTCCGGACCTCCAGCGACGCGGGCCGGAAGAAGCCCAGCTCCACCGCGAGGATGACCAGCTGGGAGCGGTTGGTGACGCCCGCCTTGCTCCGGACGCGCCGGATGTGGGTGTCCACGGTGTGCGGGCTGATACCCAGGCCCCGGGCGATGGACCGGTACGTCTCCCCCCGGCACAGCCGGACGAGGACTTCGCGTTCCCTGGGGGTGAAAGTCGGTTGGGCCAGTTTTCGCAAAGACATGAAAGCCCCTGGTGAGTAGGCATACGGCCCGGCCACAGCTGGGCGCTCCATCGCGGTCAGCCGTCCCAGGAGCTGTCGAGGCCGCACGGTCGACGCCCCGGCGGATGACGAGTTCTCCTGGCGGCGGGAGACGCGGCCCGGTACGTGACCGCGTCCGGTACCAGCGTGCGGGGAGCGGGCCCCGCTCACCAGGAAGAAGGCACGTCAGCTAACTGCTTGGCATCAGGAGGACACGTCGACATATCGGGCGAGGAGTTCTGTTCCCGGCGCAGTACCGGAGCGAGCGCCGCGAGCACGGCGAGGACGAGCACGCCCGCCAGCAGCAGCGGGGCGCGGACGGTGGTCGCGGCCGCGGCGATGCCGGCAAGTGCGCTGCCCACGGGGTTCAGGCCCCAGGCGAGCATGCGGTAGACACCGGAGACCCGGCCCAGGACCGCCGGTGGCGTCAGGCGCTGCCGGCGACTGGAGCACAGTACGTTCCACAGGCCGAGCCCCGTCCCGGCCAGAGCGCACCCCAGCCACAGCACGGCGGGCCGGGGGAACAGAGCGAAGGCGGTGAACGCCGCCCCCGCCGCCGCCATCCCCGAGATCATCGCTCGGGCGCCGCCGACCCGCGCGGGCAGCCGTGCGGCCAGCACGGCCCCCAGCAGTGCGGCCACGCCGAAGACGGTGACCACGAGCCCGACAGCGCGCGGGCCGAAGGCGAGTTGGTCGACGGCGTACAGCGGCAGCAGTGTGTTGACCGCCGAAACCGCCAGGCCGGCCGCCGCCACCAGAACGACCAGCGCTCTCAGTTCGGGGTGGCCGAGGAGCAGCCGGGCGCCCTCGGCCATCTCGGACCGCACGCGCGGGCGTCGCGGGCCGGCGGTGGCGGCCGGCCCGCCCGGCGCGGGGAGCGTGGCGGTCAGCCCGGCGGACACCACGAAGGTGAGACCGTCCAGGGCGAACGCCCACACCGGCCCCACCGCGAACAGAGCGCTGCCCGCCAGCGGGCCGACGAGGCCCGTCGCCACCGTACTGATCGAGTAGAAGCGGGAGTTGGCCGCCTCCAGCTCGTCGGGGCGGGCCAGCCGCACCATCATCACCTGGGAGGCGGGGTCGGCGAAGAGTTCGAGGGCGGTGAGGACGAACGCGAACGCGCACAGCACGGCCACCGAGGGCGCTCCCGCCGTCAGCACCGCCACCAGTCCCGCCGTCGCCACCGCCCGCAGCGCGTGGGCCACCACCAGCACCGTGCGCGGCGGCAGCCGGTCCACCAGGGCGCCGGCGGGCAGGGCGCCGAGCAGCCACGGCAGGGTCTCCGCCGTCGCCACCGCGGCCACGGCGAGCGGGGCGTGGCTGTGCACGGTGACGTACAGCGGCAGGGCGACCGCACGGGCCCCGTCCCCGCACATCGAGACCGCCCAGGCCCACGAGAGCCGGCGGAACGCCGCCGACCGCACACCGTGCGGGCGTTCGCGGGACACCCGGCTCGTGCGGGTCGTGCGGCTCATGCCTCGGCCGCGGGGGCCAGTGCCCTGGCGAGCCGGCGGACGGTCGGATGGAGGTAGAGCTCCCGCATGGGCAGCGCGGGCAGCCGCCGGGCGGACATGGCGGCGGCCACCCGGACGGCGTAGAGCGAATTGCCGCCCAGCGAGAAGAAGTTGTCGTCCGGGCCGACGGGCACCCCGAGGACCGCCTCCCACACCTCGGCCAGCTGCGCGGACAGTTCCGCGGACGGTCCGCGGGAGTGCCGGCGCGCGGTGGGCGGATCCTGGACCGCTGCGGCGGGGGCGGGCGGCCGTCGGACGGCGGCCGGTGCCGGAAGCCGTCGGGTGTCGAGCTTCCCGTTGGCCGTCAGCGGCAGCGCCGGGAGAGCGGTCACCGTCGCGGGGAGCATGTACTCGGGCAGCAGCGTGGCCGCCCGGCCGCGCACCGCCGCGGTGTCGTCACCGTCGAGCACCACGTAGGCGTCGATGCGCGCCGCCGCGGCGTCCTGCGCCCCCTCGCCCGCCACCAGTACGGCGGCGGCGGTCACCGCCGGGTCGTCCAGCAGTACGTTGCGGATCTCGTCGAGTTCGATCCGGAAGCCACGGATCTTCACCTGGTTGTCCAGTCGTCCCAGGTGCTCCAGCCGCCCGTCCGGCCACAGCCGGCCGCGGTCGCCGCTGCGGTACATGCGGCCGCCCCGGAAGGGGTCCGGCAGGAACCGCTCGGCGGTCAGCTCGGGCCGGTTCAGGTACTCCAGGGCCACGCCCGCACCGCCGACATGGATCTCGCCCGGGGCGCCGAACGGTACCGGCCGGCCGCGCTCGTCCAGCACGTACAGGTACCAGCCGGGCAGCGCGGGGCCCACCGACCGGGAGCCCGCGAGCACCTCGCGGCGGGTGACGGTCTGTGCGGTGACGTGCACCGTGGTCTCGGTGATGCCGAACATGTTGACGAGGCGGCAGGCCGATTCCGGGTAGCGGTCGAACCAGGTCCGCAGCACACGGGTGTCGAGAGGCTCGCCGCCGAAGACCACCAGCCGCAGCGACAGGGGCCTGCCGTGACCGCGGTCGGCCTCGATGAGCTGCGCGAACGCCGACGGCGTCTGGCTGAGGACGGACACCCGCCGTTCGACCAGCAGGTCCCGGAACTCCCCCGGTGAACGGGAGACCCAGTAGGGCACGACGACCAGGCTGCCCCCGGTCAGCAGCGGACCCCAGATCTCCCAGACCGAGAAGTCGAAGGCGCTGGAGTGGAAGAGCGTCCAGGTGTCGTCGGGCCCCAGGCCGAAGTCCTCCCGGGTGGCGTCGATCAGGGCGACGACGTTGCGGTGCGGGACGACCACGCCCTTGGGCCGGCCCGTGGAACCGGAGGTGTAGATGACGTACGCGGCCTCCCCGGGACCCCGGCCGGGCGGCGCGAGCGTCCCGTCCGCTCCCGCCGCGGCCACCTCGTCGGGGCGCACGGCGCGCGCCGAGGTGGCGGGCAGGGCGTCGACGTCCGTGACGACCAGGCGCAGGCCGGCGTCCTCGGCCGTGTAGGCCAGCCGGTCCGCGGGGTGGGCCGGGTCCATGGGCACGTACACGGCGTCGGCCTTGAGCACGGCCAGCATGGCGACGACCAGGTCCGGCGAGCGGCCGAGGCACAGCCCCACCCGCTCGCCGGGGGTCACGCCCTGGGCGAGGAGTCCTACGGCCATCCGTTCGGCACGGCTGTCGAGCTCCCGGTAGGTGATGCTGTCGCCCTCGCAGACGAGCGCCACGGCGTCCGGCCGCCGGGCCGCCTGCCGGGCGAACGCCTCGTCCAGGCGGTACGGCGGCCACTCCGGCGTGGTCGCCGGTCCGCCCGCGCGGACCAGCTGCTCCCGCTCGGCGCCGTCCAGCAGGTCGATGTCGAGCGCGACGGCCGGCCGGTCCTCCGGCGCGGGCGCGGCCAGCCGGGTGTAGGCGGTCACCACATGGCGCGCGAACCGGGCCGCGGAACCGGCGTCGATCTCGGCGAGGCGGTGGTGCACGGTCAGGACGTCCTCGCCGCCCGCGCCGCGGTCCGGCACCAGGGTGAGGTCGAACGTGCCGGCCAGGCAGGGCAGCACGGTGGGCAGCCCGTCCGGCCCCTGCCGCCCGGCACCGCCGGGCACCGCGAGCACACCGGCCCTGACCCGGTGTCCGCCGCTCGTCAGTTCGGCGTACGTCGACGGGTCGCACCAGGCCTGCGGTGCGGTGATCGCCTGCCGGGCCCGGTCGACGAGCTCGGCCGGCCGGCCGCCGCCCACGTCCACGGGCACCAGGACGTTCCCCTCGAACGGGCCCAGCGCGCTCTCCGGCCGACCGGGAAGAACCGTCAGGACGCCGATCACCGGCCTTTCCACCCCCTCGTAACGGGCCTGGACCACGGCGGTCGCGACGACGAGCAGGGCCGGGTCGAGCCCCGCGCCGCCCGTGGCGGGCACCGGCACCGCCAGGGTGGCGGTGTCCGTACCGGCCGTGGGATCGCCCTCGGCCCAGGCGGCGGGCCCCGCGTGGTCGCCGTCCGGCCGGCTCGGCGGCGAGGGCCGCGGTCCGGGCCAGTCCGGTCGCAGGGGCCGCGGCCGGTCCGCCGGGACGCGGCCGAGCAGTACGTCGGCCACCAGGCGCAACGAGGCCATGTCCAGATCGGCGCGGTGCGCGGTCAGCACCAGCTCGGTCTCGGCGCCGGGGCCGGGGCCGGTGAACAGGACGGCACGCAACCGGCTGCCCGGAGCGACGGGGCGGTACAGCTCCGCACGGAGGGCTCCGGCCGTGGCCGGCGTCCGCTCCGTCCACAGCCGTGGCAGACGCTCCGGGGCGTCCTGCGGCCACCAGGCGCGGACCGCCTCGCTCAGTGCGGCGGCGACGTCGTCCGCCGAGGTCCCGGCCGGCAGGCGGACGCGCAGGGCGTGGCAGTGCGCCGCCGACGGGCGGTCGCCGGGAACAAGGGGGGGTTCGGTCCCGGATGCGGACATGGAGAGCCTCCTGTGCGGTGGATCGAGGGGTGGGTCGACAAGGGCGGAACGGACGCGTGACCGGGTCGGCAGGTCGGGGCAGGGCGAGAAGTCACGGCCCGGACCGGGGCGGCAGCCGGGCCGGCCGGCTCAGCGGCTGGTGAAGCCGCCGTCCACGGTGAGTACGCTGCCGGTCATCTGCCGGGACCGGTCGGAGGCGAGCCACACGGCCGCCTCCGCGATGGAGTCGGGCTCGACGAGTTCGTTCGTGGGCTGGTCGCGCACGAAGGTCGCCTCGTGCTCGGCGACCGGGATCTCCAGCGCACGGGCGATCTCCGACAGCATCAGTCCCTCGGCCTCGGGCGCGTCCCGCACCGAACCCGGACACAGCGCGTTGACGCGGATCCCGAGCGGGGCGAGATCGAGGGCCGCGGCCTTGGTCAGGCCGACCACGCCGTGTTTCGAGGCGACGTAGCCGGCGAAGTGGCGGTAGCCGACGAGGCCCGCGGTGGAGGCGACGTTGACGATGCTGCCGCCGCGCTGCCGCGTCATGTAGTCGGCCACCGCGCGGATGCCCCGCCAGGTCCCCGTGAGGTTGATGTCGAGCATCACCTCCCACTCGTCCTCGTCGTACTGGTGCACGGCCCGCCCGGACGGTGCCGCGATCCCGGCGTTGTTGACCAGGACGTCGATCCGCCCGAAACGCTGGTGCGCCTCCCGCGCGGCGTCCCGCAGCGCGCCCGGGTCACGGATGTCCGCCTGCCGGACCAGCACCGTCGCGCCCAGGTCGCGGCAGAGCGCCGCGGTGTGGTCGAGCTGGCTCGCGGACCCGGACCGGTAGGGCACGCCGGCGACCGGGCCGGCCGCGTCCAGCAGGAGGACGTCGGCGCCCTCCCGGGCGAAGGCCGTGGCGCAGGTCCGGCCGATCCCCCGGGCCGCGCCGGTGATCAGCGCGGCCTTGCCGGCGAGGAGCCCGGTGCGCGGCGCCGTCATCGGGAGGCCGCCGTCCCGGCCGCTTCGCCGATCCGGGCCAGCAGGCCGGCCGCCTCGGTCGTCAGATACATGTGGCCGCCGTCCAGTTCGGCGGTGGTGAAGCCGCCCCGGGTGGCCTCGGCCCACCCGGCGGCCTGGGCCGCGGTGACGAGTTCGTCGTCCCGTCCGCGCACCGAGGTGACGGGTACCGTCAGCGGCTCGGCGGACCGGGGGCGGTAGTTCTCGTGCATCTCGACGTCGGCGCGCAGCAGCGGCAGCAGCAGTTCGCGCATCTCCGGGATCTCCAGCGCCGGGTGCGTGTATCCGGCGAAGCCGCGGATGCTGGCGAGGAAGGCGTCGTCGTCCAGGCCCGTCGCGCGCTGTGCCCGCCCGCTCCACGGGCCGGGCGAGCCGCTGACGAAGAGTCCGCAGAGCGGCGTACCGGTGTCGGCCAGTCGCCGGGCCAGCTCGAAGGCGAGCACGGCGCCGAGGCTGTGGCCGAAGACCACCACCTGGGCGGCCCCTTCGAGACCGTCGGTCACCTGTGCGGCCGCTTCGTCGGCCGCGCTCTCCACATCGGTCAGCAGTGGTTCGGCGAAGCGCTCCTCACGGCCGGGCAGTTGTACCGGCAGGATGTCCATGCCCTCGGGCAGCAGGGGTGTCCACTCGCGGAAGAAGGAGGCGCCGGCCCCGGCGAAGGGCAGGCAGACAAGTCGGATGGGCTTCACTGTTCGCGGTCTCCTCGGGCGGGCCCGCCGTCGCGCGGGACGGCGGCGCTGATACGGGCGACGAGTTCGGCCGCCTGGGACTCCAGGTAGAAGTGGCCGCCGGGGAAGACCCGGACGTCCAGGCCGGCCGTGGTGGCCGTGCGCCAGGTGGGCAGTTCGGTGACGTGACAGCCCGGGTCGGCGTCACCGCCGCACGCGGTGATCGGGGCCTTCAGGGGTACGGTGCGGCGGGGGCGGTAGAGGTCGACCATCCGGTAGTCCGCGCGGAGCGACGGCAGGACGAGCGGCCGTAGTTCGGCGATGTCGTAGACGGCCGCCCCGGGGTTGTCGAGCAGGTGCACCCGGGCCACCAGCCGGTCGTCGGGCTCCTGGTGCAGGGTGCCGCGCGGCCCGGTGTGCGGGGCTCGCTGTGCCGACACGAACAGGTGGGCCAGGACGCCCGGATGGCTCTCCTCCACCCGGCGCGCCACCTCGTAGGCGACCATCGAGCCCATGCTGTGGCCGAAGAGCAGCAGCGGACGTCCGAGGAACGGGGCCAGTGCCTCGGCCGTCAGGTCGGCGAGCTGCTCCACGCTGTCGGCCGGCGGTTCGTCCAGCCGCTCCTGGCGGCCCGGGTACTGCACGGCGAGCAGTTCGACATCCGGCGGCAGCAGGCGCCGCCAGTGCTGGAAGGCGCCGGCCACGCCGCCCGCGTGGGGGAAGCAGACGAGGCGGGCCACGGGGTCGGGCACCGGGTTCCTGCGGAACCAGGGGGTCGTGGGGGCGGCCGGCTCGCACAGGGCGGCGGGCGCCGGCGGGGCGGCGGCGCTCATGCCATGCTCGCGATCAGGCTCTTCGGGCGCAGGTCGCTCCAGTGGGCCTCCACCCAGTCGAGGCACTCCTGCTTGTCCGCCGCGGTGAGCGCCACGTGCCAGCCGGCCGGGACGTCGGCGAAGGCGGGCCACAGCGAGTGCTGGCCCTCGTCGTTGACCAGTACCAGGAACGAGCCGTCGGTGTCGTCGAAGGGGTTGCTCATGAGGGGATCTCCGTATCTCGTGAGGGTGTTCCGCGGTGTGTCTGCGGTGTGTCTGCGGTTGTCCGACGTCGTCGGCGGTGTGGCCGCGTCGGGCCCGGGTACGGGGTCGTCGTCAGGCGGTGCCGCGGCCGGCCAGGCGTTCGGCGAGGCTCACCGGGGTGGGTGACTCGAAGACGGTGCGCGGGCCGACCGGCACCGCCCACGCCTCCTGGATCCGCCCGGCGAGCCGCAGCGCGAGCAGCGAATCGCCGCCGAGGAGGAAGAAGTTGTCGTGCCCCCGTACTTCGCCGACGCCCAGCACCTCGGCGAACAGTGACCGCAGCGCCGCCTCGTGCGCCCGGCCCCGCGCGGTGCCGGCCGTCGGCCGGTGCGCGGGGACCGGCACCGTCCGCGCCTCGGCCGTCTCCGGGCGGGCCGGCTCCTGCGGCCGGGCCGCGACGGCCGACAGGAAGGCCACGAGTTCGGCGGCCGCCCAGTCGGTGGTCTCCCGGTCCAGCAGCTCGGGGCGGTGGGTGAGGCGCAGGCGCAGGCGTTCACCGGGTACGACAGTGACGCTCAGCGGGTAGTGGTACGCGTCGACGCCCTCGACCTGTGTCAGCCGCAGTCCGTCCCCGAGCAGCGGGGAGTCGGCGGGGGCGTCGGGGTAGTTCTCGAAGACGAGGGCGGTGTCGAAGAGTTCGCCGAGTCCGCTGCCCCGCTGGATGTCGGCGAGCGGCAGATGCTGATGGGGAGCCAGCTCCGCCTGCTCGTCCTGGACCCGCCGCGCCAGCCGCTCGAACGGCTCCCGAGGATCGACCCGGACCCGCACCGGAACGGTGTTGATCAACAGGCCCACCATGTCCTCGACCCCCGCCAGCTCCGCCGGCCGCCCCGAGACCGTGGCCCCGAAGACCACGTCCCGACGCCCCGTGAGCTGCGCCAGCGTCAGCGCCCACGCACTCTGCACCACACTGTTCAGGGTCAGCCCGCGCGCCCGCGCCGCCCGGGACAACGCCTCCGTCTCGGCCCGCCCCAGCTCCACGGTGAGGTGCCGCGGCAGTTCGGTGGCGGGTACGGAACGAGCCCGGGGCACCAGGAGAGTGGGTTCGTCGAGGCCGTCCAGCGCCCGCCGCCAGGCCCCCGCCGCCGCCTCCCGGTCCTGCCGCGACAACCACACCAGATACTCCCGGAACGCCACCGGCTCCGGCAGACCCACCGCCCCCTCCCCGTACAACGCCAACAGATCACGCAACACCAGCGGCAACGACCAACCGTCCAACAGAATGTGATGATTCGTCATCACCAGCACATGCCGCTCCGCCGCCAACCGCACCAACAGGAACCGCACCAACGGAGGAACCGCCGGATCGAACCGCTCCGCCAGATCCGCCCGCAACAACTCCCCCAACGCCACCTCCCCCTCCGACCCCGCGGACCCCGCGGACCCGCTCAGATCCACCTCCCGCCACGGCACCTCCACCGCACGGAACACCACCTGTGCCGGGTGTCCGGAGGGCAGTTGGGTGAAGGCGGTGCGCAGGGTGTCGTGCCGGTCCAGCAGGGCACCGCACGCCCGGCGCAGCCGGTCGGCGTCGAGTGTGCCGCCCAGTTCGAGGACGACCTGGACGTTGTAGACGTCGATGCCGTCGGTGTCGTAGCTGGAGTGGAAGAGCAGGCCCTCCTGGAGCGGGGTGAGGGGCAGCACGTCGGCCGTCCGGTGGCCGGGCCACCGCCGTTCCAGCTCACGCAGTTCGCGGTCGGCCAGTGCCGCCGGGTCCAGGGTGCCCAGCACCGTGTCGGACGGGATCAGGGTGCCGGGGCCGGCGTCCGCGGCGTACTCGACCAGTGCCCGCAGCATCCGGAACCAGCGGTGGGCCAGCGCCTCGACCCGTTCGGCGTCCAGAAGCCGGGACGCCCAGGTCCAGGAGGCGAGCAGGCGCGGTCCCGCCGGGCCGTCCTCGGTGACCGCGTTGAGCGCGAGGGCGTGCGGCAGCGGCATGTCCTCGTCGGCCACCGGCAGGGTGAGCTCGGGGTCGGACAGGACCGCCCAGTCGCCCTCCTCCCCCGCGGCGTACCGGCCCAGGTAGTTGAAGCAGATCTGCGGGCGCGGGTGACCGGCCAGCTCGGCCGCGGTCCGCGGGTTGAGGTGGCGCAGCAGTCCGTATCCGATGCCGCGGTCGGGCAGGGCCCGCATCCGTGCCTTGACGGTGTTGAGCGCCTGGCCGAGCGCCGGGCCGCCGGACAGCAGGTCCGCCCAGTCCGTGCCGCCCGTGTCGAGGCGCACCGGGAAGAGGCTGGTGAACCAGCCGACGGTACGGGAGAGGTCGGCGCCGGCGACGTCCTCGTGCCGGCCGTGTCCCTCGACGTCGACCAGCAGGTGGGTCGCGGTGTCACGGCCGTCCTCCTGCCGCCAGTGGGCGACGGCCAGTGCGAGCGCCGTGAGCAGGAGTTCGTCGATGCCGGCCCGCAGGGTCTGCGGCACGCTGGTGAGCAGCGGTCCGGTGTACTCGGCCGGCAGGGTCAGGGTCAGGTCCCGGCCCGTGCCGTACACGTCCACGGCCGGGTCCAGCGGCCGGCCGGACAGCGGCGGGTCACCGCCGTCGAACTGGTCGGTCCAGCAATCCAGTTCGGCCACCCGGCGGGGGTCGCGGGCCTCCTCGGCGAGGCGGCCGGACCAGGTGCGCAGCGAGGTCGGCACGGGCGCCGGTCGCGGCTGCCGGCCCGCGTCGGCGGCCTGCCAGGCCGTCGCGAGGTCGGGCAGGAGGATGCGCCAGGACACCCCGTCCACCGCGAGGTGGTGCACCGTCAGCAGCAGCCGTCCGGGCTGTCCGGCACCGGCGTCGAACCACACCGCGCGGACGACGGTGCCCTCGCGGGGGGCCAGGGCGCGCCGGGCCGTCTCGGCGTGTGCCGTGACCGCGGCGCGCAGGGCGCCGTCGTCCAGGCCGTGGACGTCCACCCGGGTCAGGACGTCCGCGGCGCGCACGGCACCGGGCGGCGGCACGTGCATCGACCAGGTGCCGTCCTGCTCCACCAGGCGCATGCGCAGGGCGTCGTGGCGGTCGAGCAGGGCCTGGAGCGCCTCGGTCAGCGCCGGCAGGCCGGCCGCCGCCGGAGTGCGCACCAGCATGGTCTGGTTGAACCCGTCGAACCGGTCCGCCCCCTGCTCGCGCAGCCAGTGCGTGATCGGGGTGGGCGCGAAGGCACCGAGACCGGCGTCCTCGGCCTCGCCCCGGGCCGCGTCGGCCTCCTGGGCGACGGCCGCCAGCGCGGCCGGGGTACGGCACTGGAAGACATCGCGGGGGGTGATGACCAGGCCCGCCCGCCGGGCGCGGGCGACCAGCTGGATCGACTGGATGGAGTCACCGCCGAGCGCGAAGAACCCGTCGTCGGGACCGGCCCCGTCCACGCCCAGCACCTCCGCGAACAGGGCGCACAGCGTCCGCTCCCGGTCCGACGAAGCCGCCCGTCCCCGCGCGGCGGCGGCGAACCGCGGGGCCGGCAGCGCCCGCCGGTCCAGCTTGCCGCTGGTGGTCAGGGGCAGTTCCGGCAGGGACACGAACGCCTGCGGGACCATGTACTCGGGCAGTTCCCCGGCGACGTGGGCGCGCAGCGCCTCCGCGTCCCAGCCGTCCGCCGCCGCGGGGACGACGTAGGCGACCAGGCGCTTGACGCCCGGCTGGTCCTCGCGGACCAGCACCGCCGCGCGCAGCACGTCGGGGCGGCGCAGCAACAGCGCCTCGATCTCGCCCAGTTCGATCCGGAACCCGCGGATCTTCACCTGGTCGTCGGAGCGGCCGAGGAACACCAGGTCACCCTCCTCCGTCCAGCGCGCCACGTCGCCGGTGCGGTACATCCGGCTGCCGGGCGGGCCGTAGGGGTCGGCGACGAACCGGTCGGCGGTCAGGCCGAACCGTCCCTGGTAGCCGTGGGCGAGCTGGACACCGGCGAGGTAGAGGTCGCCCGGGGTGCCGATCGGCGCGGGCCGCAGACCCGGACCGAGCACGTACGTACGGGAGTTGGCGATGGGGCGCCCGATGGGCACCGACACGTCGGACGCGCCGGGGCGGGACTGTCCGTGGGTGATCTCCACCGACGCCTCGGTGGGGCCGTAGAGGTTGTGCAGCTCCGCGTCGAGCACGGCGTGGAAGCGGTCGGCGAGGCTCTGCGAGAGGGCCTCCCCGCTGCAGATCACCCGGCGCAGCGTGGTGCAGCCGGCGGCTTCGGGCAGGTGGAGGAACGACTCCAGCATCGAGGGGACGAAGTGGGCGAGGTCGATGTGTTCCCGCTGGATCAGGCCGGCCAGGTAGGCGGGGTCCTTGTGGCCGTCGGGGCGGGCGATCACCAGTGTCGCGCCGGTGGCGAGGGGCCAGAACAGCTCCCACACCGACACGTCGAAGGTGACCGGCGTCTTGTGCAGGACCCGGTTTCCGGTGCCCAGCGGGTACGCCGACTGCTTCCACCGCAGGTGGTTGACGACTCCCTCGTGCGGGACCAGTACGCCCTTGGGACGGCCGGTCGACCCCGAGGTGTAGATCAGATAGGCGGGCTGCCGCGGGTCGGGCCGTACCGGTTCGAGCGGGGCGGCGGCGTCGCCCTCGGCGGCCAGTAGCGGGTAGCTCTCCTCCGTGACGACGACCACGGGATCGGCGTCCTCCAGCATGAACCGCACCCGCTCGGCCGGATGGCCGACGTCGATGGGCAGGTAGGCCGCGCCGGCCTTGTGGACCGCGTACAGGGCGACGAGCAGTTCGAAGGAGCGCGGCAGCCGGACGGCGACCAGCCGGGACGGTCCCGCGCCCCGGGCGCGCAGGGCACGGGCCAGCCGCTCGGCGCGCCGGTCCAGTTCCGCGTAGGTCAGGTGCGCGCCGTCGAGGACGAGGGCGGTGGCGTCGGGGGTGCGTGCCACCTGTCGTGCGAAGAGTTCCGGCATGGTGGCGCCGGGCAGCACCGAGTCCCCGGCGGCCGTGGCGTTCCACGCGTGCAGCACCTGCTCGTGCTCCCAGGGTGCGAGCAGGGCCAGCCGGCCGGTGCTGGTGCCCGGGTCGTCGGCGACGGCCAGCAGCAGGAGCCGCAGCCGTTCCGCGATCCGCTCGGCCCGCGGCCGGCTCACCACGTCGGACCG
The DNA here is from genome assembly GCF_014645815.1 of Streptomyces fuscichromogenes. Lineage (GTDB taxonomy): Bacteria > Actinomycetota > Actinomycetes > Streptomycetales > Streptomycetaceae > Streptomyces > Streptomyces fuscichromogenes. The sequence continues at coordinate 63,118 of NZ_BMML01000036.1, forward strand.
GTAGTTGACGTCGAGCCGCAGCCGTCGGCCGGGGACGGCCAGCAGGCTCAGCGGGTAGTGCATCGCGCCGGAGGAGAGGTCGCCGTCGAGCAGGGCGATGCCGAGTCCGTCGGCCGCCCGGTGCAGCGCGTCCTGGTCGAGCGGGGCGTTCTCGAAGACGAGGGCGGTGTCGAAGAGTTCACCGAGTCCGCTGCCCCGCTGGATGTCGGCGAGCGGCAGATGCTGATGCGGAGCCAGCTCCGCCTGCTCGTCCTGGACCCGCCGCGCCAGCCGCTCGAACGGCTCCCGAGGATCGACCCGGACCCGCACCGGAACGGTGTTGATCAACAGGCCCACCATGTCCTCGACCCCCGCCAGCTCCGCCGGCCGCCCCGAGACCGTGGCCCCGAAGACCACGTCCCGACGCCCCGTGAGCTGCGCCAGCGTCAGCGCCCACGCACTCTGCACCACACTGTTCAGGGTCAGCCCGCGCGCCCGCGCCGCCCGGGACAACGCCTCCGTCTCCGCCTGCCCCAGGTCGACCACGACACGGCGGGGCGGGGCCGAGTCGCGCGGGCTGTCCGCGGGGGCGAGGAGGGTGGGTTCGTCGAGGCCGTCCAGCGCCCGCCGCCAGGCCCCCGCCGCCGCCTCCCGGTCCTGCCGCGACAACCACACCAGATACTCCCGGAACGCCACCGGCTCCGGCAGACCCACCGCCCCCTCCCCGTACAACGCCAACAGATCACGCAACACCAGAGGCAACGACCAACCGTCCAACAGAATGTGATGATTCGTCATCACCAGCACATGCCGCTCCGCCGCCAACCGCACCAACAGGAACCGCACCAACGGAGGAACCGCCGGATCGAACCGCTCCGCCAGATCCGCCCGCAACAACTCCCCCAACGCCACCTCCCCCTCCGACCCCGCGGACCCGCTCAGATCCACCTCCCGCCACGGCACCTCCACCGCACGGCGGATGACCTGGACGGGTTCGCCGGACTTCCGGGTGAGGAAACCGGCCCGCAGTGCCGGGTGCCGTCGCAGCAGCGCCTCGCAGGCGGCCCGCAGATCGGCGACGCGCAGGGGGCCGGTGAGTTCGACGGGGGTCTGGGTGAGATAGACGTCGACGCCCTGGTCGTCGTAGGAGGCGTGGAAGAGCATGCCCGCCTGGAGCGGGGTGAGCGGCAGCACCGCCTCCACCGTGGGCGACGACGCGAGAGGGGGCTGTTTCACCGGGACATCTCCCATTCGGACTCGAATTCGGCAAGTTCGTCCTGCTCCAGCAGGATCAGTTCGTCCTGCTCCGGCGGGATCGGTTCGTCCTGCTCCGGCGGGATCGGTTCGTCCCGCTCCGGCGGGACCTCGACGGCGTCGCCGGACGGCCGGGCCGGGCCGTCGGGCTCGGGCTCGTGTTCGCGGGCCGCCTCGGCCAGCGCCGCCGGCGTGTGGTGCCGGAAGACGTCCTGGGGCGTCAGCACCAGCCCGGCCCGCCGTGCCCGGGCGACCAGTTGGATGGCGGTGATCGAGTCACCGCCCAGCGCGAAGAAGCCGTCGTCGGCGCCCGCCTCGGTCCCGAGGACGTCGGCGAACAGCCCGCACAGCAGTTCCTCGCGCGGGGTGGCCGGCGGTCGTCCGCGGGAGGCGGCCGGCGTCGGCGGGGCGGGCAGCGCCCGCCGGTCGAGCTTGCCGTTCGGCGTCATCGGGAGCGCGTCCAGCACCACGACGGCGGACGGCAGCATGTAGTCGGGCAGCACGCGGCCGGCCTGCCGCAGCAGTTCGGCGGGGTCCAGGGCGGCGCCCGGAGCGGGCACGACGTAGCCGACGAGCCGGCTCTCCGCCCTCTCCGTCCTCTCCGCCCCCGCGCCCTCCGCTGTCTGTGCCGACTCCTGACGCAGCGTCACCACGGCACGTCCCACACCGGGGCAGCGGGCCAACTCCGAGGCGATCTCGGTGGGTTCGATACGGAAACCGCGCACCTTCACCTGGTCGTCGGCTCGCCCGCAGTACTCCAGGACCCCGTCCGCCCGGCGCCGTACGAGGTCCCCGGTGCGGTACATGCGGGAGCCCGCGGGCCCGAAGGGGTCGGCCACGAAGCGCTCGGCGGTGGCTCCCGGGCGGCCGGCGTAACCGCGCGCCACCCCGCTGCCGGCGATGTAGAGCTCGCCGACGACGCCCACCGGTACCCGCAGCAGCGCGTCGTCCAGCACATGGAGCCGGGTGTCGGCCAGCGGCCGTCCGATCGGCAGTGGCCCGTCGGCCGCGGAGCCGGGCGGCAGCGCATGGCGGGCGGCGAACGTGGTGGTCTCGGTGGGCCCGTAGCCGTTGGTGACGGTGGTCGTGGGGCAGGCGGCCAGTACCCGGGCGAACGCCTCCGGCGATCCCGCCTCGCCGCCGGTCCACACGTGGCCGACGCCGGCGAGCGCCTCGGGGCACTCCTCGGCCACCAGGTTGAACAGCGCCGCGGTCAGCCACAGCGCGCTGACCCGGTGCCGGACGATCCGTCGGCGCAGGGTCTCGGTGTCCAGCGGTCCGGGCGGCGCCACCACCACCGTGCCGCCGGTGAGCAGCGGCACCCACAGCTCGTAGGTGGAGGCGTCGAAGGAGTGCGGGGAGTGCAGGAGAACCGTGTGGTGGCCGTCACGCCAGCAGGGGTCCAGGGCCAGCGCCGCGACATTGGCGTGGGTCACCGCGATGCCCTTGGGCTCACCGGTCGACCCCGAGGTGTACATCACGTACGCGGCCTGGTCGGGCGCGCACGGCACGGTGTCCGGGGCGCGGTCGCCCGGACCGTCGTCCTGCGGGGCGAGGGGCAGCACCGGGACGGGCGGGTCGGCGAGGAACTCGTGCCCGAGCGCCGCGGCGTCGGCCAGGAGCAGCACGGCACCGGACCGCTGGACGACGGTACGCAGCCGCCGGGCCGGGAACCGGCTGTTCAGCGGAACGTAGACGCCGCCCGCCCGGAGCACCGCGAGGATCGCCACCACCAGGTCCGCGGAGCGCTCCGCCAGCAGTGCGACCGGGCTCTCGCGGCGCACACCGGCCGCGGCGAGACGATCGGCCAGCCGGGCGGACCGGGCGTCCAGTTCCGCGTAGGTCAGCTCGGTGTCGTCGGTGACCACCGCGGGAGCGTCCGGGGTCCGCCGGACCTGGGCGGCGAACAGCTCGGTCAGGGTGTGGGGCGGGTGGTCGCCGTCCGTGGCGTTCCAGACGTCCAGTCGCCGCCGCTCGGCGTCGCCCAGCAGGTCGAGCCGGGAGAGCGGCCGGTCCGGGGCGTCGGCGGCGGCCTCCAGCAGCCGCCGGTAGTGACGTGCCAGCTGGTCCGCGGTGCGGACGTCGAACAGGTCCGCGTCCACGGTCAGCGAACCGGTGACGCCGTCGCCGGTGTCCGTGACGAAGACGTTGACGTCGAAGAGCGATCCGCCGAAGTCGATGTCGACGGGCTCCACCGTGAGTCCGGGCGGCCGGAAACCGGCCGTCTCGTTCCTCGCCTCGACGAACATCACCGACACGAGCGGGTTGCGGTTGGCGACCCGCTCGGGCTGGAGCTGTGCCACCAGCTTCTCAAACGGCAGTTCGGCATGGGTGTACGCCTCAAGGGCGGTGTCGCGGACCTGGTCGAGCAGTTCCCCGAACGACGGGTCCGCCGACAGGTCCGCGCGCATCACCAGCGTGTTGACGAAGAAGCCGATCAGCCGCTCGAACTCGACCCGGTCCCGGCCGGCGACCGGAGTGCCGACGGCGATGTCGTGCTGGCCGCTGTAGCGGCCCAGCAGGCTCTGGAAACCGGCCAGCAGCGTCATGAACAGCGTGCTGCCGTGCCGCTCGCCCAGCAGACGCAGCCGGGCGGTCAGCTCCGCGGGCAGGTCGAACGCGACCGTGTGGCCGCGGCCGGTGCGCCGCCCGGTGCGCCTGCGGTCGGTGGGCAGCTCCAGCGGGGCGAGGTCGGCCAGCCGACGCGTCCAGTACTCGGTCTGGCCGGCCAGCGCGCCGGCGTCCAGCCGTCGGCGCTGCCAGCGCGCGTAGTCCGCGTAGCCGACCGGCGGCGCGGGCCGTGGACGGGGCCGGGCGTGCGGTTCGGCGGCGTAGTCCGCCCCGAGTTCGTCCCAGAGCACGGACATCGACCAGCCGTCGGTCGCGATGTGGTGGACCGCCAGGGCGAGGATGTGGTGCTGCGCGCCCATCCGTACCAGGGTGGCGCGCAGCAGCGGTCCGGTGGCCAGGTCGAAGGGGCGGGCGGCGGTCTCCCGGGCGATCGCGGCGGCCCGGTCCTCGCGCCGGTCCGCGGCCACCTCGCTCAGGTCCACCACCGGCAGCGCCGCCTCCGCCGTGCCGAGCAGGACCGGTCGCGGACGGCCGTCGTGTTCCTCGAAGACGGTACGCAGCGGGTGGTGGCGGTCGACCAGGGCGGTCAGGGCGCGCCGCAGGGCGTCGGTGTCGAGCGGCCCGCGCAGCCGCAGGACCTCGGGTATGACGTAGCCGGGCGCGCCGCCGGTCATCCGGTCGACCAGCCACATGCGTTCCTGGGCGTACGAGGGTGTGTCGGGCGCGGTGCCGCGTTCCACGGCCGTTTCGGCCGGCGGCGCCGCGGCGCGGGCGGCGCGGATACGGGCTCGTATCCGTGCCTGCGCGTCGAGCGGGATGTCCGGGCTCCCGGAGGTCACTGGGTGTCTCCCTGGGGGTGCGAGCCGATGAGGGAAGCCTGTGTGGCCGGTTCCGGGGCGAGGTCGGCCAGCAGGGCCGCCTCGACCGCGGTGGCCAGTTCGGCCAGGGTCGGGTTCTCGAAGACCAGCCGGAGCGGTAGTTCCAGGTCCAGGGCGCTGCGCAGCCGGGAGGCGACGCGCATGGCCTTGAGCGACTGGCCCCCGGAGAGGAAGAAGTTGTCCCGGCGCCCCACCGGAGATCGTTCGAGCACCTCGGACCAGACGTCGGCGATCAGCTCCTCGGTCTCCGAGGCGGGGGCTTCGAAGACACCGGCCGCTGTCGTGTCCTCGGCACTTCCCGCACGGCCGCCGGTCTCGGCCGCGGGCGCGGGCGGTGCGTCGACGGTGGTCTCCGGGTCCTCGGCCACGGCGACCAGCAGGTCCCGCAGCTCGGCGACCAGCCGCTCGGCGGCCGGGCCGGCCAGCACCTCGGGCCGGTGGTCGAGGTCGAACCGCAGCCGGGGGCCGGGCAGCGCGACCAGGTTCACGGAGTAGTGGGTCGCGTCGGTGGCACGCGCCGCGACGATCCGCAGGCCACCGCCCGCGTCCCGGAGCGCGTCCTGGTCGAGGGGGTAGTTCTCGAAGGCCACGACGGTGTCGAAGAGGGTGCCGAGTCCGGCGGCCTCCTGGACGTCGGAGAGGCTCACGTGCTGGTGTTCCAGCAGGGCGGCCTGCTCGTCCTGGAACCGCTCCAGTGCCGCCACCAGGGGTTCACCGGGGCGGACCCGGAACCGTACGGGCAGGGTGTTGATGAAGAGTCCGACCATGCCCTCCACCCCGTCGAGTTCGGGGGTGCGCCCGGAGACGACTCCGCCGAAGACCACGTCGCAGTGTCCGGTGAGACGGCCGAGCAGGATTCCCCAGGCGCCCTGCACCACGCTGCTGAGCGTGAGACCGCGGCCGCGGGCGAACTCGGTCAGCCGCCCGGTGGTCTCCTCGTCGAGCTCCAGGCCGACCCGCCGCGGCAGGGTGTCCATGCGGTGCGGGTCCGCGCCGGCCAGCACGGTCGGTGCGGCCAGGCCGTCCAGCGCCTGCCGCCACGCCGACAGCGCCCGCGGGCGGTCCTGCCGGTCCAGCCACTCCAGGTAGGACCGGAACGGCCGGGCGGGTTCCAGCCGGTCCGCACGTGGCCCGGCACCGGCGGTACGGGCGGCGTAGCAGTGCAGGAGTTCGGTCAGGATCAGCGGTGTCGACCAGCCGTCCCACAGGATGTGGTGGTTGGTCAGGACGAGCCGGTGGCGGCCCGGTTCCAGGCGTACGGCGGTGAGCCGCAGCAGGGGTGGCGCCGCCAGGTCGAAGCGGCGCAGCCGGTCCTCCGTCAGCAGCCGTTCCAGGGCGGCCTCGCGTTCCTGCGGACCCAGCCCGCTCAGGTCGGCCTCCGCCACCGGCAGCTCCACCTCGCGGAGCACGAACTGCACCGCCTCGGGCAGGGCGCGGTCGGTGAAACCGGCGCGCAGCGCGGGGTGGCGGCGGATCACCTCGCCACCGGCCGCGCGCAGCGCCGCCACGTCGAGCTCGCCGTGCAGGTCGAGGATCACCTGTCCGGTGTAGGCGTCGACCGCCGCCTCGTCGAAGGAGGCGTGGAAGTACATGCCGGACTGCAGGGGCGCCAGCGGCAGTACGTCCTCGGTGCCGGGATGCCGGGCGAGGAGCCCGGCGAGCGCCGCCCGGTCCAGCCGTACGAGGGGGAAGTCCTGCGGTAGCGGCGCGCGGACGGCCGGTGCGGTGCCGGCGGGTTCCCCGGGGCCGTCGCACCCGTCGGGTCCGCCGGCCAGCCGGCGCAGCGCCGCGGTCCAGTCGTCGGCCAGGGCGGCCGCCTCGTCCGGGCCGAGCACCCCGCTCGCCCAGGTCCAGTCGGCGTCCAGTTCGAGGCGGCCGTCCCGCTCGCGCGCCAGGACGTTCACCTCCAGGGCGTGCTCCAGCGGCATGGCCGGGTCGCTGTCGGCGCGCAGCGGATCCGCCTCGGGGGCGGGCAGCCAGTCGCCGTGCGGCGACTCGAACCGGCCGAGGTAGTTGAAGAGGATCTGCGGGGCGGCCGCGGCGGCCAGCCGCGGCCCCGTCTCGGGGTTGAGGTACCGCAGCAGTCCGTACCCGGTACCGGCGTCGGGCGTCCCGCGCAGGGCGTCCGTGACGCGCTGGACCAGGGGACCGTACGCCGGTTCCGCACCGTCCGGGCCGAGGCCGTCCAGGTCGACGCGGAGCGGATACTGGGTGGTGAACCAGCCCACGGTCCGGGTCAGGTCCTCCTCGCCCCGTCCGTCTCCCCTGCCGTGTCCTTCGAGGTCCAGCAGCAGGCCCGGTCCGTCCGGCTGGCCGAGGCGTGCGCGCCGGCGGCGGACGGCCACGGCGAGTGCCGCCAGCAGGAGTTCCTGGGGGCCGGTGGCGAACGCGGCGGGTGCCCCGGTCAGCAGGGGACGGGCCACCTCGTCGGGCAGGGTGACGGTCAGCCTTCCGGCGGCCGCGACGGTGTCCTGGCCGGGGTCGAGGGGGCGGCTGCCGAGGAGCGGCTCGGACCCGGCCGTGACGTCGAGCCAGTACGGCAGTTCGGCGACGGTCGTGTCCGCCCGGGCCAGGGCCGCGGTGCGCCGGGCCCACGACCGGAAGGGGGTGGTCGGCGCGGGCAGCGCGGCCGGCCGGCCCGCGGTGGCCGCCTCCCACGCGGCGGCGAGGTCGGCGGGCAGGATCCGCCAGGAGACCCCGTCGACGACGAGGTGGTGCAGGACCAGCAGAAGGCGGCCGGGCCCGCGGACTCCGGCGTCGAACCAGACGGCCTGGAGCATCCGGCCGGCCGTCGGGTCGAGGCGTCCGAGCGCCGCCTGCGTCTCCCGTCCGATCGTCTCCTGTACGTCCTCGTCGGGCAGTCCGGAGATCCCGACCCGCAGGAACGACTCGGCCGCGGCCACCGATCCCGGGGGTGTGATGACACAGGTCCAGTCGGCGGGGCCGGTGCCCGTCAGGACCCGTGTGCGCAGGGCGTCGTGGTGGTCCAGCACCGTCTGCAGGGCCGTCACCAGCGGGTCGCGGCCGGCGCCGGGCGGCACCTGGAGCAGTGCCGACTGGCTGAACCGCCCGATGGGGCCGCCCGCCGCCCGCAGTGCGTGCATCACCGGGGTGAGCGGCACCTGGCCGTGGGCGTCGGCCGAGTCGCGGGCGGATTCCGGTTCCCCGGCGGCGGGCTGCCCGTCCTCGGGGTACGCGGCCGCCAGGGCGGCCGCCGTCTTGTGGGCGAACACGTCGCGGAGGGTGAGGACGATCCCGGCGGCACGGGCGCGGCTCACCAGGGTGATCGCGGTGATGCTGTCACCGCCGCGGGTGAAGAAGTTGTCGTCCGCGGCGACCGCGGGCGTCCGCAGCGCTTCGGCGAACAGTGAGCAGAACAGCGCTTCCCGTGGTGTCTGCGGCGCCGGTGCCTCGGAGGCCTGCCGCGGCTGCGGCGCCGGCAGGGCCGACCGGTCCAGCTTGCCGCTGACGGTGAGCGGCAGCCCGGCCAGGGCGAGGTAGTGGTGCGGCACCATGTAGCGGGGCAGTTCCTGTGCCAGGTGCCGCTGGAGGTCCTCGGGACCGGGGGCCGCGCCGTCCCGCCCGACGACGTATGCCACCAGGCTCCGGCCCGTCCCGGACAGTTCCCGCACCACGACGGCGCACTGCGCCACCCGCGGGTGGCGGGAGAGTTCCGCCTCGATCTCCCCGAGCTCGATCCGGTGCCCGTTGATCTTCACCTGCTGGTCGATCCGGCCGAGGAACTCCAGCTCGCCGTCCTCGGTCCAGCGGACGAGGTCACCGGTGCGGTACATCCGGGTGCCGGGTTCGGCGGCCCACGGGTCGGGAACGAACCGCTGCGCGGTGAGGGCGGGGTTGCCCAGGTACCCGCGGGCCACGCCGGCGCCCGCCACGCACAGCTCGCCGGGGAAGCCGGGAGGGACGAGGCGCAGCCGCCGGTCGACGACGTAGCCGCGGTGGTTGACGGTCGGCCGGCCGATCGGCGGGGTCCGCCCGTGCGAGGGGCCCGTGCAGTGCTGCATGGTGACGACGACCACGGTCTCGGTGGGGCCGTAGGTGTTCCAGACCTGGCGGCCGGGCGCCGTCCACCGGTCGACCGCGTCGCCCGACGGGGCCTCGCCGCCGACCGAGAGGAACCGCAGGGCGGGCAGCTCCGCCGGGTCGAGCAGCGGCAGCAGCGCGGTGGGCAGGTCGGCCACGGTGACCTCGCGGTCCTTGAGCAGCGCCTGGAGCCGGTCCGCGTCCGTCCGCTCCTCGTCGGTGGCCAGGACCAGGGTCAGGCCGCCCAGCAGCGAGCCGAAGACCTCCAGCACCGACACGTCGAAGGTGAGGGCGGCGAAGCCCAGGCACCGGTCCGTCGCCTCGAATCCGGCGGCGTCGAGATACCGCACGACGAAGTTGACCGCGGACGCGTGGGACACGACCACGCCCTTGGGCCGGCCGGTGCTGCCCGACGTGTAGAGCACGTACGCCGCGTTCGCGGGCAGTACGCGCCGGCCCTCCACGAGCGGCGACACGGCGCCGCCGCCCGCACCGGTCGCGACGCCGTCGCCGGTCCCGGCGTCGTGGTCGGTCTCGGCGTCGTGGTCGGCGGTGACGAGGACCTTGGTGGCGATGTCGGCCGGCAGTCGCTCGGCCAGCGACCGGCGGGTGACGGCCACCTCGATGCCCGCGTCCCGGGCGATGAACCGCAGGCGGCCGGCAGGCAGCCCCGGATCGAGCGGTACGTAGGCGCACCCGGCCTTGAGGACGCCCAGCAGCGCGGCCACCATGTCGGCGGAACGCTCGACGCACACGCCCACCCGTTGTTCCGGAACGGTCACCTCGCGCAGCCGGGCGGCGACGGCCTCGGCGCGCTGGTCGAGTTCCCGGTAGCCGACCTCCTCGTCCCCGCAGCGGACGGCGGTCGCGTCGGGGGTGCGGGCGGCCCGGTCCTCGAAGAGCTCGTGCAGCGTCCGGTCGGGGACCGGCGCGGTGCCGCCGTCCCCGGCCGCGAGCAGCCACGCGGTCTCGGCGGGCGTCAGCACCTCCAGGTCGCCGACCGTCGCCTCGTTCCCGGCGTGCGCGAAGGTGCTCAGGAACGTCATGAAGCGGCGCTGGTGGGCGGCGAGTTCCGGCGCGCTGCCCCGGGCCGAGTCGTACTCGCCCTGGATGGCGAAGGGGGTGCCGGTGCGCCGGTTGTAGATGTTGAACGAGAGGTGGTCCACGGGACCGACCCCGAGGTTGTGCGCGGTCGCGGACGCTCCGGCGAAGGTCAGGTCATAGTCGAAGGACATGATGTTGACCTCGGCGCCCCACAGTTCGCGGTCGCCCTCACCGATCCCGAGGTCCCTGCGCAGGTCCTCCCGCGGGTAACGCTGGTGCCGCAACGCCTCCTTGATGGCCGTGGACGTCGCCCGCACCAGCTCCCTCAGCGTCATCTCGTCCCGTACGGCCAGCCGCAGCGGCAGTATGTTGGAGAGGACACCGCGCATCTCACGGGTCTCCGGGGTGGTCCGGCCGGTGACCGGCATCGCCACGACGACGTCCTCGGCACCGCTGACCCCGTGCAGGTAGGCGGCGGCCGCCGCGTACACCAGGGCGGGCCAGCCGGTCCCGGCCGCGCGGGCCGCGGTACGCAGGGCCTCGGTGTCCTCCTGGGTGAACTCCGCGGCACAGCGCTCCGGACGGCCGCACGGCGTCGCCTCGCTCCGGCCGCCGAAGCCGACCGGCTCCGGCGGATCCGACATGCGCGCGAGCCAGTAGGCGCGGTCCTGGGCGAACGCCTCGGACGTACGGTAGTCGTCGTCGATCTCCACCATGCGCCGCGGGGAGGCCGGGGCGACGACCGGAATCCGGGCACCCTCGACCAGAGCCGTGTAGATGTCGGCGATCCGCCGGGACAGCAGCGATCCGGTGAACCCGTCGGCGATGAGGTGATGCCTGCCGTGCAGGAAGAAGAACCGCTCCGGACCGAGCCGGTACAGCACGACGGTGCCGAGCCGGCCCGCCACCAGGTCGACCGGTCGTGCCAACGCCTCGCGCATGAGGGCCACGGCGGTCGCCGGCGGGTCCGACCGGGACGTCAGGTCCACCACCTCGCACACGTCCTCGCCGCTGTAGGGGACGGGCACCTGACGGACTTCGCCGTTCTCCACCACGAACCGCACATTGAGTGCGTCGGTCTCCGCCTGGAGCACCCGCACCGCCGTGCGGAAGTGTTCCACGTCCAATTCACCGCGGATATCGAAGTACTCCGCGATGTTGTAGTCCGAACGCGACAGATCGAGTTGTTGCGCAAGCCATATACCGACCTGCGCCGATGTCAGCGGCAGATCGCCGCGCCCGTCAGCAGACATTGCGTCATCCAATCTTCCACAGCCAGGAACGCTGCTCCACGTCACCCACACCGGAAATTCTGAAAGGCTTCGCACCTCATCGGGAAGTCACGAATCGAAGCCACCCGCGCCGCCGCGCCACCGGGATCCGCACCCGTCGGGACGGGGCGTCGCATGCGCCGGCCCTCAGCATGACGCCCTGGCAGGCTCTTGGTGATACACGAATGTTCGTGACTAGCCACCGCGCAGTCACTGCGCGAATATCGGTGACCGAACCCCTCGGCCGCCCTCGATTCCCGTTACGGAGTGGGCACATGACGCCCGAAATCGATCCCGCTTGCGCAGAGATAAGACGTGCGCACGACTCGGGTTCGACAGACCGGGTCGAGGAAATGCTGTACGGCGGCGGCGAGAACCGGCACCCTCTTCAGAAGGATGCCAAATGGATTCTGCCGGGGATCAGTTCACGCCCCTGGCACGACCCCTACGAACACCGGGAGATCGAACCGGTCGTGCGCGCCTTCGAGACGGCGCACTCGGCCGTCAAGGCAGAACTCACCGTGGCCCGGGAGAAACGCCGCAAGGAGTTCGCGGACTACGAGCACTACCTGATGCGCCAGCAGAACTGGCAGGCCCGGTACCTCTTCAGGTCCGGACAGCTCGTTCCCGAGTCGGCCGAGGTGGTCCCCGTCGCCATGCGGGTGCTCACCACGGAGGCCGTGGACACGGGCAAGCACTGTCCGCTGCTGGAGGCCCACTTCTCGACCCTGCTGCCGGGGGCGGCCATCAAGCCGCACTGCGGCATCCGGGTGGCCGACGAGGCCCGGGAGTGGAAGGAGGGCGAGTGTCCGCTCTTCGACTACTCCTTCGAGCACGAGGCGTGGAACCACGGCACACGGCCCCGTACCTGTCTGCTCGTGGACCTGTGGCACCCGGAGACTACGCTCCCCGAGCGTGCGGCCCTCACCGCTCTCGTCACCGAGATCCGCCGTCTGACCGCCTGACCAGGCGCCCCGGACCCCTGTGGCGCCGACGGCTCATCGGCCGGCCGGCCTCCGGTGTGGCCTCACCCCGCGTGCGTCGAGAACAGTCCGCCGGTCGGGCCCTGCTTGTCGCCGCCCTGCGCCTTCTTCAGGGCGTTGGCGAGGCTCTCGATGGTGAGCGACTGGAGGATCACCCGGCCGTTGCCCTCCAGGGTGGCCAGGGAGAGTCCCTCGCCGCCGAAGACGGCGTTCATGAGGCCCTGGCGGTTGAGGCCGCCGACGCGCTGGACGCCGTACTGGATGCCCTCCTCGAAGGCGACGACGCAGCCCGTGTCGACCTCGATACGGCCGCCGAAGTCGGCGGGGTTCAGGTCGATGAAGTTGCCCGCGCCGGCGATGATCACGGTGCCGTGGCCGGTGAACTTCTCCAGGACGAAGCCCTCGCCGCCGCTCATGCCGGTACGGCCGCCGGCGAAGGCGATGCCGAACTCGACGGTGGACTCGGCCGCGACGAAGGCGTCCTTCTCGGCGAACCACGCGCGCGTGCCGTTCAGCTCCAGGGCGCGCATCTCGCCCGGGAGCACGCCCGCGAAGCCGACGGTGCCCTCGCCGCCCTGGGAGGTGAAGTACTGGAACGCCAGCGACTCGCCGGCGAGCATGCGCTGGCCGACCTGCATGGCGGTGCCCATGGCCTGGCGCAGCATGCCGCCCATGCCGCCACCACTGCCGCCCTGGGCCTGCCCGCCGCTGCCCTGCGGGCCGCTCAGCCGGGTCTCCATGGTCACGTTCGTCGTCTTGAACAGGAACTTGCCGGCCTCGCAGTAGACGGTCTGGCCGGGGTGGAGGTTCACGATCGCCATCTGCATGGCGTTGCCGACGATTTCTTGCTGAAGGGTCACGGGAGAAGAACGTAGCGGGTGGCCCGGCGGTTCCCTTCGCCCGCCCGGGGTGGGGAGTGCCGGTCAGGGTGGGAGATGCCGGTCAGGACAGCTCGCGGTGCCTTGTCACCAGCGCCGCCGCTCCCGCCTCCGTCGGGGACCCGAACAGTCGCAGCCGCGAGATTCCGCCGTCCGGGAAGATGTCCACGCGCGCGCGCGTGGCGACGGCGGGGGCCGGGAGCAGGAAGCGGTGGTTCGTGTCCGGCTGGAGGCGGGTGCGCGGGAGCAGCTCCGTCCAGGGGCCGTCCTCGCCGTCCCGCACCGACACCGACGCCCAGCCCGCGCTGTTGCCCTTCAGGTACGCCGTGTCGATCTCCAGGGCCCTGATCCGGGACTGGGCGGCCAGACGGTAGCGGATCCAGTCGTTGCCCAGGTCGCGGCGGCGGCGCGTCTCCCAGCCGTCGTCCATCTTGCGGGAGCGGCCCGGCTGGATGGTGTTGGTGGCCGGCGAGTAGAAGAGGTCGGAGGCGTCCTCCACCTGGCCGCCGTTCTCCAGGGCGACCACGTCGAAGGTGCCGAGCACGGCGAGCCACTCGGGGTCGGGCACGACCTCGCCGTGGACGCGCAGGCGCGCGATGCCGCCGTCGGGGTGCTGGTTGACGCGGAGGTGGGTGAAGCGCTGTTCGACGGAGACGGTGAAGCCGTTCGCCGCGTGGCCGCCGACGGGGGTGCGGGGGACGAGCGTCGTCCACTTCACGTCGTCGCCGAGGAGTTCCGCCGGGGACGACGCGCCGGCGACCGTCGTGCCCTCGACCGACACCGCCTGCGGGTAGTTGCCGCGGAAGTGGGCCGTGTCGACGACGATCCCGCGGACGACACCGGCCGCGCCCAGCCGGACCAGGGCCCAGTCGTGGTCCTCGGCGGTGGGCCAGGGGTGGCCGGCCGAGACCCCGCGGCGGCGGCGCGTCTCCCAGCCGTCCATGATCTTGCCCTTGTGCCCGAAGTGCTCGGGGTCGAACTCGGCCCGCCCGGGGACCAGCAGGTTCTCCCGCTCGGCGAAGAACTCGTCGTTGGCGGCGACGACCGCGCCACCGAGCTGCCGGGCGGCGAGGTCGGCGTACCGGGTGAAGGGGAAGCCGGCGGTGCGGTAGTCCGCGTACGGGTCGCCGCCGGCGTAGGGGCGCGCGTCGCCGGTGAAGGTCGGGATCGCCGTCAAAGGTCTTCCTTTCGGGCCGTTGCGGGTGCGCAAGGTCAGTGGGTGCGGGTGAGGAGGCGGCCCTTCGGGGGTGTGAACTCGCCGTCCGCGACGATGCGTTCGCCGCGCAGCCAGGTGGACTTCACGACGCCGTACAGGGTCTTGCCCGCGTACGCGGTGACCCGGTTGCGGTGCTGGAGGCCCGCCGGATCCACAGTGAAGGTCTCGTCGGGTGCGAGGACGGCGAAGTCGGCGTCCCGGCCCACCGCGATGGCGCCCTTGCGGTCGTCCAGGCCGGCCAGCGCGGCCGTGCGGGCCGACATCCAGCGGACCACGTCCTCCAGACCGTGACCGCGCCTGCGCGCCTGCGTCCATACGGCGGCGAGGCTGAGCTGGAGGCCGGAGATGCCGCCCCAGGCGGTCGCGAAGTCGCTCGTCTTGAGGTCGGCGGTGGAGGGCGAGTGGTCGGTGACCACGCAGTCGACGGTGCCGTCGGCCAGCGCCTGCCAGAGCAGGTCCTGGTTGGCCGCCTCCCGGATGGGCGGACAGCACTTGAACTCGCTGGCGCCGTCCGGGACCTCCTCGGCGGTCAGGGTGAGGTAGTGCGGGCAGGTCTCGACGGTGAGCCGGACGCCGTCCGCCTTGGCCGCCGCGATCAGCGGCAGCGCGTCGGAGGAGGACAGGTGCAGGACGTGCACGCGTGCGTGCAGGCGTCTCGCCTCGGCGATCAGCTGGGCGATCGCCGTGTCCTCCGCGCCGCGCGGGCGGGAGGCGAGGAAGTCGGCGTACTTCGGGCCGCCCTGCTGCGGGGCGGCCGCCAGGTGCCGGGGGTCCTCGGCGTGCACGATCAGCAGGCCGTCGAAGGAGGCGATCTCCGCCAGCGACCGGGCCAGCTGCCGCTGGTCGAGATGCGGGAACTCGTCCACGCCGGACGGCGACAGGAACGCCTTGAAGCCGAAGACGCCGGCCTCGTGGAGCGGGCGCAGGTCCTTGACGTTGTCCGGCAGCGCGCCGCCCCAGAAGCCGACGTCGACGTGTGCCTTGTCGGCCGCGACCCGTTGTTTGACGTGCAGGTTCTCGACGGTCGTGGTCGGCGGGAGGGAGTTGAGCGGCATGTCGACCAGCGTGGTGATGCCGCCGGCCGCCGCCGCGCGGGTGGCGGTCCAGAAGCCCTCCCACTCGGTGCGGCCGGGGTCGTTCACGTGGACATGGGTGTCGACCAGGCCGGGCAGCAGGACGTCGTCGCCGAGGTCCGCCAGGCGGGCGCCCTCCGGGACGGGGGCGTCGTACGGCAGTACGGCCGTGATCGTCCCGGCGGACACGGCGACCGAGGCGGCCCGTGTCCCCTCCGGGGTGATGACGCGCGTCGAGCGCAGCGCCAGTTCAGCGTCGGACACCCGGACCCCTCTCCCTGCCGCCGATTTACTTCCGCGAAACGGGATTTACACCCGCGTAACGGAATTCAACGTTCTGTTGAAGGAGTCTTCACTCCCGCTCCCGTGCCGTCAAGGGCACACTGCGCCTTCAGGGCCCCGGAAGCGTATGCTCTGGACCTTTCCACAAAGCGGAATTATTATTCCAGCAAGCAGAACGTAGCTACGTACCACCAGGGAGTCAACCGGCTGCCGGGTAGGCTTCTGCCCTTCCCGCCAGTCCCGAAAGGAACGCGCCGTGCCGACGTCCAGCGCCAGCACCAACGACTCCGCCAGGTCCGGCGGGGTCCAGTCCCTAGAGCGCGCCTTCGATCTGCTGGAGCGGATGGCGGACGCGGGCGGCGAGGTGGGCCTCAGCGAGCTGTCCGCGAGCAGCGGGCTGCCGTTGCCGACGATCCACCGGCTGATGCGGACCCTGGTCGTCTGCGGCTATGTGCGGCAGCAGCCGAACCGGCGGTACGCGCTCGGGCCGCGGCTGATCCGGCTCGGCGAGTCGGCGTCCCGGCTGCTCGGCACCTGGGCCCGGCCGTATCTCGCGCGGCTCGTCGAGGAGACCGGGGAGACGGCGAACATGGCGCTGCTCGACGGCGACGAGATCGTGTACGTGGCGCAGGTGCCGTCGAAGCATTCGATGAGGATGTTCACCGAGGTGGGGCGGCGGGTGCTGCCGCACTCCACAGGGGTGGGCAAGGCACTGCTGGCGAACGTGCCGGATGCCGAGGTGCGCGCGCTGCTGGGGCGGACCGGGATGCCGGCGGCGACCGAGAAGACGATCACCACTCCGGAGGGGTTCCTGACGGCTCTGGCGGAGGTACGGCGGCTGGGGTACGCCGTGGACGACAACGAGCAGGAGGTGGGGGTGCGGTGCCTGGCGGTGTCCGTGCCCGATTCGCCTACCGCGGCGGCCGTTTCGATCTCCGGGCCGGCGGGGCGGGTGACCGAGGCGGCGGTCGAGAAGATCGTGCCGGTGCTGCAGCAGGTGGCGGTCGAGTTGTCCCAGGCGCTGGCGAGTTCGGGAGCGTAAGGGGCAGGGCCGGCACGAGCGTCGGCGGGTGCGGGCGGGTGCGTGGTTGCTCGCGCAGTTCCCCGCGCCCCTTCCGGGGCGCTCAGGCTCTCGGCGTTTGACCGAACAGGTCCACCGCCTGGCGCACCTCCGACAGACCCCGGGAAAGGGCGCTCATCGAACCGATCGCGCCCGCGATCAGTAACAGCGAGCGGCGCAGGCGCGGGATCTCCGGGATGCCGCCCGTCGCCATCGCCGCCAGCGCCGCCAGCTCGTCCTCGGCTATCGCGCGGTCCGGGAACTCGGCCGGATGCGCGGCCAGTTCGCGGCGCAGCCGGGAGACCGCCGTGCGCAGTTCTGTCACCCTCGGGTCCTCGTCACTGCCGGTCACTGGCCTCTGTCCCAAGCTCCGCAACACAGCTCCCCCCTCACCAGGTACCCCAGGGCGGTGGTCGGGCGCCCGGGGACGCGGGTCAGTAAACGCCCTGCCGTACGGAAAGCGCTACAGCGCGGACCGAATTTCAGTCCTTCGGAACCGGCCGCCCGCTCCGGCGTCGGGTATGCAGGACGCATGACGGACACGCATGACCAGATCGCCGGGCTGCTGCTCGCCGCCGGCGGCGGCAGACGGCTCGGCGGGCGGCCCAAGGCGCTGCTGACGCATCGCGGGCGGCCGTTGGTGGAGTACGCGGTCGGGACGCTGCGCGCGGGCGGCTGCGGGCAGGTGGTCGTGGTGCTGGGGGCCCGCGCGGACGAGGTGCGGGAGCGGGCCGCACTGGACGGTTGCGCGGTCGTGGAGAACCCGGACTGGACGCGGGGCATGGGGTCCTCGTTGCGGGTGGGCCTGGAGTCGCTCGCCGGGACGGGGGCGCGGGCGGCCCTGGTGTCGCTGGTGGACCAGCCGGGGATCGGAGCAGCGGCGGTCGCGCGGGTCGTCGCCGGTTTCCGGGACGAGTCGTCACTGGTGTCGGCCGCCTACGCCGGGGTCCGCGGGCATCCCGTGCTGTTCGGCGCCCGGCACTGGGCCGGGATCGCCGCCGGCGCGACCGGGGACCGGGGCGCCCGCGCCTATCTCAAGGCCCACGAGGACGCGATCACGCTCGTCGAGTGCGGGGACGTGGCCGAGCCGTACGACATCGACACGGAGGCGGACCTGGGCCACCTTGAGTGAACGGGACGGCACCGAGCGCCACCTTGGTTCGACGCCGAGAATCTCGATGTCAACAAACCATTGAACTTCCACAATGAGGAAACTAGTATCCACTGCCCAGAAGCGTCTGTCCCTGATAGGGCGCGCTTCGCTCCGCCCGGAACGACTGGCACCCGGTGCCACCGCTGAAGGAAGTGACCGCTCATGTCCGCACCAGCGCCGTCTCCGCCGGCCGTCGTCGACGCCGAGCCCCTGCCCCGGCAGGAGGAGGTCCTCACCGACGCGGCGCTCGCCTTCGTGGCCGAGCTGCACCGGCGGTTCTCGCCGCGCCGCGGCGAACTCCTCGCCCGCCGCGCCGAACGCCGCGCCGAGATCGCCCGCACCTCGACCCTGGACTTCCTCACGGAGACCGCCGCCGTCCGCGCGGACGACTCCTGGCGGGTGGCCGCCTCCCCCGCGGCGCTGAACGACCGCCGGGTCGAGATCACCGGCCCCACCGACCGCAAGATGACCGTCAACGCCCTCAACTCGGGGGCCCGCATCTGGCTCGCCGACTTCGAGGACGCCTCCGCGCCGACCTGGGAGAACGTCGTCCTGGGACAGCTGAACCTGATCGACGCCTACACCCGGAACATCGACTTCACGGACCCGGCGAGCGGCAAGTCGTACGCACTGCGGCCAAACGAGGAACTCGCGACGGTCGTGATGCGACCGCGCGGCTGGCACCTGAACGAGCGGCACATCGAGGTCGACGGCGAGCAGGTGCCCGGCGCCTTCGTCGACTTCGGGCTCTACTTCTTCCACAACGCACAGCGGCTGCTCGACCTCGGCAAGGGTCCGTACTTCTACCTCCCGAAGACCGAGTCGCACCTCGAAGCCCGGCTCTGGAACGACGTGTTCGTGTTCGCGCAGGACCACGTCGGCATCCCGCAGGGCACGGTGCGCGCCACGGTGCTGATCGAGACGATCACGGCCGCGTACGAGATGGAGGAGATCCTCTACGAACTCCGGGACCACGCCTCGGGGTTGAACGCCGGGCGCTGGGACTACCTGTTCTCCATCGTGAAGAACTTCCGTGACGGAGGGCCCCGGTTCGTCCTGCCGGACCGCAACGCCGTGACGATGACCGCCCCGTTCATGCGGGCGTACACCGAACTCCTGGTCCGCACCTGCCACAAGCGCGGCGCGCACGCCATCGGCGGCATGGCGGCCTTCATCCCGTCCCGCCGCGACCCCGAGGTCAACAAGGTCGCCTTCGAGAAGGTCCGCGCCGACAAGGACCGCGAGGCGAACGACGGCTTCGACGGCTCCTGGGTCGCCCACCCCGACCTGGTCCCGATCGCCATGGAGTCCTTCGACAAGGTCCTCGGCGACCAGCCCAACCAGAAGGACCGGCTGCGCGAGGACGTCCACGTCGAGGCCGCCGACCTGATCGCGGTCGACTCGCTGAAGGCAAGGCCGACCTACCCGGGTCTGGTCAACGCCGTGCAGGTGGGCATCCGTTACATCGAGGCGTGGCTGCGCGGGCTCGGCGCGGTGGCCATCTTCAACCTCATGGAGGACGCGGCCACCGCGGAGATCTCGCGTTCGCAGATCTGGCAGTGGATCAACGCCGGTGTCGAGTTCGAGAACGGCGAGAAGGCCACCCCGGAGCTGGCCCGCAGGATCGCCGCCGAGGAACTCGCCGCCGTCCGCGCGGAGATCGGCGACGAGGCCTTCGCGGCCGGCCACTGGCAGCAGGCCCACGACCTGCTGCTCACCGTCTCCCTCGACGAGGACTACGCGGACTTCCTGACGCTGCCCGCGTACCAGCAGCTGCGCGGCTGACCTACTCCGGCGCGGGCTTGTCCGAGTGGCCCAGGGACTTCCCCGGGGCCACTCGGTCGCGTACGGCCTGCTTCACGGCCGTGGGCTCGGGGAAGCCCTGCTCGCGCCGGTCCCACACGACCTCGTCGCCGACCCGGACGACGAAGATCCCGCCCTTGCCCGGCTTCAGCGCCAGCTCCGTCAGCTCGGTCTCGAAGGTGGTCAGCAGCTCCTGCGCCAGCCAGGCCGCGCGCGGCAGCCAGCGGCACTGTGTGCAGTACTCGATCTCGACGCGCCGGCTCTCAGTCATCCGAGCATGCTAACCGAACGTGATCACACGGTGAGATCACCCGCGAAGCGACAGGCGGCCCGGCGCTCGCCCGCCGTCGGTCATCCGAGGTGCACGGACCAGTCCTGCTCGGCGGCGGGCTTGCCGTGCAGGTCGGGCACCCGCTTCAGCCAGTCCGGACGCCCCCGCTGCGTCCTGGCCGTACGGGCGGCCTCCTCCGCCGCGACCTGGTCACGGCCCGGGAAATCGGTGGGGAGCCACTCGGCGGAGGCCCGCACCCGGGCCAGCAGATACCCGACGTAGGCCTCCCGCATCTCGCCGGGTGAGCCGAAGTCGGTGAGCCAGGCGTCCGGGACCTCGGCGAGGACGTCCCGCAGCAGCCGCTCGGTGACCCTGGGCGCCAGTGCGGCGTCGGCGGCGCGGGTGTCGGGGGCGTACCGGCCGAGGGCGTGGTGGCGGAAGTCGTACGCCTTCTCGGGCACCGAGGTGTCCCAGCGGTGGTGGAAGACGAGGGCGGCGCCGTGGTCGATGAGCCACAGGCGCGGGGGTGCGACGCCCAGGGTCGGCCAGACCATGAGGTTGGAGCTGTGCACCGTGCGGTCGACGTTGACGGTGAGCGCGTCCAGCCAGACGATCCGGCCCGCCTCCAGCGGGTCCACCGGGAAGAGCTCGGCGAGCTGCGGGGTGAAGTCCTGCGCGCCGGGCAGGAAGTCCATCCCGAGGTTCACCCCGGCGCTGGCCGCGTGCAGGTCGCGCACCTCCTGGTGCGGCTCGTCGGCGGCGATCGCCGGGTCGAAGTCCACCAGGACCAGCTCGGGGAACCGCAGTCCGAGCGCCCGCGCCAGCTCCCCCACGATCACCTCGGCGACCAGCGCCTTGTGTCCCTGCGCGGACCCGGTGAACTTGACGACGTAGGTGCCGAGGTCGTCGGCCTCGACGACACCGGGAACCGAGCCGCCGGAGTGGAGGGGCTCGACGTAGCGGGTCGCGGTGACCTCTCTCAGCACCTTCCAGGCCCCCATGGTCCGTCTGTCCTGTGTTCCATGGCCTGCTCCCGTGTGACGCGGCCCGGGGAGACCCTGGGACGTGTACATAGTATCCAGGCGTTCATGCCTGCTCGGCCGCCTCGGCGGACTGGCGGGAGGCCGTCGCAGCGGCAGCGCTTGACAGCGGATGGCCGCAGGCCGCGGACTACTCCTGGAGCACTTGGCCGGCAGCCGATCCCGGTCGGCCGGCAGCCGTGAGGAGGAGTGGGAACAGGCATGGTTGCCTCCGGTGGACGCCTGCGTCTGCAGATTCTCGGTCCGCTGCGGGTCTGGCGGGACGGTGTCGAACTGGACGCGGGGCCCCC
>NZ_BMML01000037.1 GCF_014645815.1 Streptomyces fuscichromogenes
AAACCCCTCGACCGAACCCACATCGAACAGATCAGCCGACCCAATCACCGACCCCCGCAACCCCACCGCCTGACCCACACCATCAGTGACCTCACTCAACGACACCTCGAGATCGAACTTCGCCGCCGCCAGACCGCTCTGCATCTGTTCCACGTTCAGACCCGGCACATCGAGCGTCGCCAGACCGGCGTTCTGGAGGGTGAGCATCACCTGGAAGAGGGGGTGCTGCGCCAAGGAGCGGTCCGGGGTCAGGATCTCGACCAGGCGCTCGAACGGCACGTCCTGGTGGTCCAGGGCCGCCAGGCTCGTCTCCCGCACCCGCCCCAACAGGTCCGCGAACGTCGGATCACCCGTCAAGTCCGTACGCAGCACAAGGGTGTTCACGAAGAACCCGACCAGGTCGTCCAACGCCTGATCCGAACGACCAGCCACCGCCGTACCGACCGGAACGTCCTCCCCCGCCCCCAACCGCGACAACAGCACCGCCAACGCCGCCTGAACCACCATGAACAACGTGACACCCTGCTCACGCGCCAACGCCGTCAACCCCGTATGCACCTCAGCAGGAATGTCGAGCGCCACCACATGCCCACGGTGCGACGCCACCACCGGACGGGGCCGATCCACCGGCAGCACCAGCTCCTGCGGCACCCCCGCCAGCACCTCACGCCAGTACGCCACCTGACCGGCCAGAACGCTCCCCGGATCCTCCTCACCGCCCAGCAACTCCCGCTGCCACAGGGTGTAATCCGCGTACTGCACCGCCAGGGGTTCCCAATCGGGCCGGCCGCCCTTGCACCGGGCCTCGTACGCGCGGGACAGGTCGCGTGCGAGCGGGCCCATCGACCAGCCGTCGCCCGCTATGTGATGGATCACCACCAGCAGTAGGTGGGAGTCCGCGGCCGTTTCGATCAGGAGTCCGCGAAGGGGGATCTCTGCCGCCAGGTCGAAGGTGTACCGGACCTCGGCCGCGACGAGTCCCGCTGCCTGTGCCTCCTCCGCATGGGTGGTCCGAAGCACCTCACCTATTGCGTCGGGCGCTATGACCTGCTGGCACGGCTCTTCATCCGTTGTGGGGAACACCGTGCGCAGCACCTCGTGCCGGGCGACCACGTCCTTGAGGGCCGCTCGCAGGGCGTCGGTGTCCAGCGGACCGTTCAGGCGCAGCACCACCGGCATGTTGTAGGTGGGGCTCGGTCCCTCCAGCTGTGTCAGGAACCAAAGCCGGCGCTGCGCGAACGACAACGGCACCCGCTCCGGCCGATCCCGCCGCGCCAGGCCCAGCCGAGCAGGAGCGGCGTCCGCGATCCGGGCCGCCAGTCTGGCGGGGGTGGGGACCTCGAACAGCAGCCAGATGCCCGCTTCGACGCCCAGAATCGACCTGATCCGGTTCACGAGCCGCGTGACCAGCAGGGAGTGTCCGCCAAGGTCGAAGAAGTCGTCGTCAGGACCGACGTGTTCCAGGCCCAGGACGTCGGCGAAGATCTCGCACAGGATGCG
Source organism: Streptomyces fuscichromogenes (assembly GCF_014645815.1). Lineage (GTDB taxonomy): Bacteria > Actinomycetota > Actinomycetes > Streptomycetales > Streptomycetaceae > Streptomyces > Streptomyces fuscichromogenes. The sequence goes on from NZ_BMML01000037.1 coordinate 1,501, forward strand.
TTCCTGCTCCGTGGCGGGCTCGCGAGCCTCGACGGCCGTCCGGTATTCGGGGGCGGGCAGGGCCGCGCGGTCCACCTTCCCGTTGACGGTCAGTGGCAGTTCGGTCAGTTCGACCACGGCGGCGGGAACCATGTGGTCCGGCAGCCGTTCGCCCGCGAAGGCACGCAGTTCACCCGCCAGCTCACCGTTCCCGCCACCGGCGCCCCGCTCGCCATCCGCGCCACCTGCGCCGTGCTCGCCGTGCTCGCCGTCGGGGACGACGTATGCGATGAGGCGTTTGTCCCCGGGGGTGTCCTCGCGGGCGATGACCACTGCCTGGGCGACCCTGGGATGTGCCGCCAGGGCGGACTCGACCTCGCCGGGTTCGATCCGGAAGCCGCGAACCTTGACCTGGTCGTCCGCGCGCCCGGCGAAGACCAGTTGGCCGTCGTGGGTCCAGCGGGCCAGGTCCCCGGTCCGGTACATCCGCTCGCCCGGCGCCCCGAAGGGGCACGCCGCGAAGCGCTCGGCCGTCATGGCCGGCCGGCCGTGGTAGCCGCGGGCCAGTCCGGCCCCGGCCACGTACACCTCTCCCGGCACGCCGGGCGGCACAGGGGAGAGGCCGTCGTCGAGGAGGTAGATCCGGGTGTCGTCCATCGGCCGACCGATCGGCAGGATGTCCGGTACGGCCCCGGCATCCGCGACCAGGTGCTGGGTGGCGCACAGTGTGGTCTCGGTGGGCCCGTACAGGTGCCGTACCACCACGCCGGGGCAGGCCGCGAGTACGGCTGCCACGGCCGCGGCCGGCACCACGTCGCCGCCGGTGAGCACCTCCCGCAGCCCGGTGAAGCACCCCGGGTCCTCCTCGGCCAGGACTCGCATCAGTCCGGCCGTCACGTGCACATGGCTGAGTCGGTGTTCCGCCGTCAGGGACCGCAGGGCGCGGTCGTCCACGTCGCCCGCCGGGGCCACGACCACGGTGCCGCCACCGGCCAGTGCCACCCACAGCTCGTACACCGAGGCGTCGAAGGCGTACGGGGCGTGCCACAGCACCCGGTCCGGCTTCCCCCAGCACCGGTCGGACACCAGCTCGACCAGGTCACGCTGGGAGACCACCACGCCCTTGGGGGTGCCGGTGGAACCCGACGTGTACATCACGTACGCCGTCACGTCGGCCGACGGGCCGGCGGGCGGATCCGTCGCGTCCTCGCCGTCGCCGGCCTCCGGCGGGATCACCTCTGTCCCGGCGGCGGTCGCCGCCTGTCCGAACGTGCCGTCGGCCGCCGCCGGGTCCGCCACGGCGATGCGCGCCCCGCAGTCGTCGAGGACCACGGTCATCCGGGCCGCGGGCCAGCCGGGATCCACCGGCAGGAGTGCTCCGCCGGCCTTCCAGACCGCCAGTACGGCCACCACGAGGTCGACGGAGCGGTCCATCGCCACCGCCACCGCCGTCTCGGGGCCCACCCCGTGTCGTACGAGGACTCGTGCCAGCCGGTTCGCCCGCGCGTTCAGTTCCGCGTAGGTGACGCTCTGCTCCCGGCACACCACTGCCACCGCGCCCGGTGTGCGCGCCGCCTGCTGTGCGAACAGGGCGGGCAGGGTCGTGGGGGCCTCGACGGTGTGCCACCCGCCGAGGACCTGATGGCGTTCGGCGTCGGTGAGGATGTCGATCTGGCGGACCCGTGCCTGCGGTTTCGCGGCCACGCCGGTCAGCACCCGGACGAACCGCCGAGCGATCGTGTCCGCGGTCGCCGGGTCGAACATGTCCGCGGCGACCGTCAGTGAACCTCTCATGCCGGCGGGACGGTCGTCCTCGAACGTCTCGGTCACGGTGACGCTGAGGTCGAACCTGGCCGGCTTCGTCTCGGGCGGCAGGGCCTCCATCTGGATGCCGGGTACTTCGGGCGTCGCCGGGGGTTCCTTCTCCACGGCGAGCATGACCTGGAAGAGCGGGTGACGGGCCCGCATCCTGGTCGGGGCGAGCACTTCGACCAGCCGCTCGAACGGCACGTCCTGGTGGTCGAGGGCCGCCAGGCTGTGTTCGCGCACGCGCGTCAGCAGGTCGGTGAAGGCCGGATTGCCGGTGAGGTCGGTGCGCAGGACGAGTGTGTTGACGAAGAACCCGACCAGCCGGTCCAGTGCCTGGTCGGTGCGCCCGGCCACGGCGGTGCCGACGGGGATGTCCTCGCCCGCGCCCAGCCGGGACAGCAGCACCGCGAGAGCGGCCTGTACCACCATGAACGAGGTGACGCCGTGATCGCGCGCCAGCGCGGTCAGTTGCTCGTGGACGGCACGGGGGATGTCGAACGTGACCGGGTGTCCCCGGTGCGACGGTACGGCGGGGCGTGGCCGGTCCCTGGGCAGGGCCAGTTCCTGCGGGACGCCGGCCAGTGCCTGCCGCCAGTAGTCGATCTGGGCGGCCTGGAGTGTTCCGGGGGTGTCCTCGGCGCCGAGCAGTTCACGTTGCCACAGGGTGTAGTCGGCGTACTGCACCGGCAGTGGCTCCCAGTCGGGCGCACGGCCCGCGCGGCGCGCCGCGTACGCCGTGGACAGGTCCTCGGCGAGCAGGTCCGTCGACCAGCCGTCGCCGGCGATGTGGTGGATCACCACGGTCAGCAGGCCCGTGTCCGGGCCGGTCTCGATCAGCAGCGCCCGCAGCGGGATCTCGGCGGAGAGGTCGAAGCCGTGCCGGAGTTCGGTGGCCACCAGAGCGACGGCCTGTGCTTCGGTGGCGGCCTCGGCGATCCGCAGCACCTGTCCGGCCCGGTCCGGCTCCAGGACCCGCTGGCAGGGCTCCCCGTCGCTGACCGGGAACACCGTGCGCAGCACCTCGTGGCGGGTGACGAGGTCGATGAGCGCCATTCCGAGGGCGGCGGCGTCGACCCGTCCTCTCAGCCGGAGCACCACCGGCATGTTGTACGTGGGGCTCGGCCCTTCCAGCTGCGCCAGGAACCACAACCGGCGCTGCGCGAACGACAACGGCACCCTTTCCGGCCGGTCCCGCCGCACCAGATCCGTGCGAGCGGGATCCGCGCCCGCACGCGCGATCCGCGCCGCCAGGCCGGCCGGAGTACCCGCCTCGAACAGCACCCGCACACCCAGCTCGACCCCGAAGACCGACCGCACCCGCGACAACAGGCGCATCGCCAGCAGCGAATGACCGCCCCGCTCGAAGAACGCGTCGTCGGCACCGACCCGGTCGACGCCGAGGACCTCCGCGAACACACCGCACATGATCTCTTCCAGCGCCGTGGCCGGTGCCGACGCCGCCGAGCGGCCGTCGGCGCCCGTCGCGTACTCCGGCGCGGGCAGGGCGGACCGGTCCACCTTCCCGTTCACCGTCAGCGGCAGCCCGTCCGGCAGCGGCACCACCGCGGACGGCACCATGTACTCCGGCAGCCGACCGGCCGCATACCCGCGCAACACGGCCGGCAGGTCCCGGATCGTACCGGCGGACGTTCCGTCCTCGGGCACGACATAGGCGACCAGCCGCCTGTCGTCGACGGCATCCTCACGGACGACGACCACGGCCTGCGCAACCTGCGGATGTGCCGCCAGGGCAGCCTCTACCTCGCCCGGTTCGATCCGGAAGCCCCTGATCTTCACTTGGTCATCGGCCCGTCCCATGTAGAGGAGTCGCCCCTCAGCCGTCCACCGGCCCAGATCGCCGGTGCGATACATCCGGTCCCCCGGCCCGCCGAACGGGCACGCCACGAACCGCTCCGCCGTCAGCCCCGTACGCCCCGCGTACCCCCGCGCCAACTGGCCGCCCGCCACGTACATCTCGCCCGTGACGCCGGACGGCACCGGTCGCAGGAACCGGTCCAGGACGTGCACGCGCAGGCTCGGGAGCGCCCGGCCGACGAGGCTTCCGCGCGGCAGTCCCCCGCCCGTGGGCGGTTTCACCTCTTCGAACGTGACATGGACCGTCGTCTCGGTGATTCCGTACATGTTCACCAGAACCGGCCCGTCGGCCCGCTGGTGTGCCCACCACTCCCCCAGCCGCTCCGCGTCGAGGGCCTCGCCGCCGAAGACGACCCACCGCAGAGCGGACTCCGCCCCGGCCAGTGGGCCGGTGCCCGCCGCCCGGATCAACTCGTAGAAGGCCGACGGAGTCTGGCTCAGGACCGTCACGCGTTCCTCGGCCAGCAGCCGCAGGAACGCGTCCGGAGACCGCGACACATGGTGGGGAACGACCACGAGCCGGCCTCCGTGCAGCAACGCTCCCCACATCTCCCACACCGAGAAGTCGAACGCGAAGGAGTGGAACCACGACCAGGTGTCACCGGGGCCGAAGCCGAACCGGTCACGCAGTGCGCCGAACAACGTCAGGGCGTTGTGATGGGTCACCAGCACGCCCTTCGGCGCCCCCGTGGACCCGGACGTATAGATGACATACGCCGGATGGGCGCCCGTCGCCGCCTGCGGCCGGCCGTTCCCGCGCGGCTCCGCGGTCGATTCCGCCGCGAGTTCCGACGCCTCCTGCGGGCCGTCGAGCACCAGTGCCGGGACGGCGGGTTCCACGGGCAGGGCGGTCGCGAACGCGCTGGTCGTCAGCACGCATACCGGCTTCGCGTCCGTCAGGACGAACGCGATCCGGTCCTGGGGGTAGGCCGGGTCGACGGGCACATAGGCGCCGCCGGCCTTGAGCACGGCCAGCAGGGCCACCACCAGGTCGGCGGAGCGGTCCATCAGCACCGCCACCACCGACTCCGGCCCGACCCCGCGCTGTACCAGGACCCGTGCCAGCCGGTTCGCCCGACCGTTCAACTCCTCGTACGTCAGGCTCTGCTCGCCGCTCACCAGGGCCACCGCGTCCGGCGTACGGGCCGCCTGCTCCTCGAACCGCATCGGCAGGGTCGCATCCGACGCGACCGGCACATCTCCCTGCGGCTGCGGCCTCGGCCGCGTGAGCAGTCGGCCGCGCTCGTCCTCCGACAGCACGTCCACCTCGTGGAGCCGAACATCCGGGTCCACGGCCACCGCCACCAGCACACGGGCCAGCCGGTCGGCGATCGCCGTGACCGTGTCCGCGTCGAACAGGTCCGCCGCTCCGGTGACCGAGCCCCGCAGCCCCGCCGGCCGGCCGGCCTGGAGGACCTCGGCCAGCGTGACGTCGAGGTCGAACTTGGCGGGCAAGGGCACGCCGGGGTGCGCTTCCGCTCGCACGCCGGGCAGATCCAGGATCGCGGGGTCGTTGTTCTGGAGGGTGAGCATGACCTGGAACAGCGGGTGGCGTGCCATGGAGCGCGACGGTGCGATGAGTTCCACCAGCCGCTCGAACGGCACCTCCTGGTTCTCGAACGCCGCCAGGTCGCGTTCGCGCACCCGGCCCAGGGTCTCGGCGAAGGTGGGGTCGCCGTGCAGCTCGGTGCGCAGCACCAACGTGTTGACGAAGAAACCGACGAGTTCGTCCAGAGCCTGGTCGGTACGGCCGGCCACCACGGTGCCGATCGGGATGTCCTCGCCCGCGCCCAGCCGGGACAGCAGCACTGCCAGCGCCGCCTGGACCACCATGAACAAGGTGACACCCTGTTCGCGGGCGAGCGCGGCGAGCTCGGCATGTATGTGTGCCGGGATGTCCAGTCGTACCGTGTGACCTCGGTACGAGGCTTCGGCCGGCCTGAGCCGGTCCGTCGGGAGTGTCAGCTCCTGCGGGGCCCCGGCCAGCGTCTGCCGCCAGTAGTCGACCTGGGCCGCCGGCAGGCTGTCCGGACCGTCCTCCTCGCCGAGCAGCCGACGCTGCCAGAGCGTGTAGTCGGTGTACTGCACCGGCAGCGGCTCCCACGCCGGCTGCCGGCCCGCGTGCCGGGCCGCGTACGCGCGGGAGATGTCACGGGCGAGCGGACCCATGGACCAGCCGTCTCCCGCGATGTGGTGGAACACCACCACCAGCACATGCGCGTCCGGGCCGGTCTCGATCAGCAGCACCCGTACCGGAATCTCCTCCGACAGGTCGAACCCATGACCGCTCTCGGCAGCCACCAGTTCCGCGACCCGCTCTGCACCGGTGGCTTGGGCGACCTGCAGCACCTCTCCGACCTCCGCCATGTCCAGCACCCGCTGGTACGGCTCGCCTTCATGCGCGGGGAACACCGTGCGCAGCACCTCGTGCCGGGCCAGCACGTCCCTCAGCGCCGACCTGAGCGCGGAGGGGTCGACCGGCCCGGACAACCGCAGGGTCGCCGGCATGTTGTAGGTCGGGCTGGGCCCCTCCAGCTGGGCCAGGAACCACAGCCGTCGCTGGGCGAAGGACAACGGCATCCGCTCGGGCCGCTCGCGCCTCTCCCAGGGCACGAGCGCCGCCCGCGCCGGACCCGCACCTGTGATCCGCGCCGCCAGACCGGCCGGAGTGGATGCCTCGAACAGCACCCGCACGCCCAGCTCGACCCCGAAGAGCGACCGCACCCGCGACAACAGCCGCATCGCCAGCAGCGAATGACCGCCCAGTTCGAAGAAGCTCTGCTCGACCCCGACCCGTTCCAGGTCCAGCACCTCGGCGAACACGGCGCACATGAGCTCTTCGGCGACCGACGCGGGGCGCCGGCCGGTGTCGCCCGGGGCATGGTCCGGCGCCGGCAGGGCGGACCGGTCGACCTTCCCGTTCACCGACAACGGCAACTCGTCCAGTACCACCACCGCCGACGGCACCATGTACTCCGGCAGCCGCCGGGCCGTCAGCGTCCGCAGTTCGAGCGCCAGGTTCTCCGTCGCCTTGCTGTTCGGCGCCTCGCCGTCCGGCGCCGCGGTCTCGGCCGCCGTACTGTCCGCCGCCGTACTGTCCGGCGCCTCGCCGTCCGGCACCGCGCTGTCCGCTCTCGTGGCGTCCGGCACCACGTAGGCGACCAGGCGTTTGTTCCCGGGGGTGTCCTCGCGGGCGATGACAGCGGCCTGGGCCACGCCGGGATGGGTGGTCAGGGTGGCCTCGATCTCACCGGGCTCGATCCGGAACCCGCGGATCTTCACCTGCTCGTCCGCCCGGCCCATGAACACCAGCACCCCGTCGGCGCGCCACCGCACCAGGTCACCGGTGCGGTACATGCGCTCACCCGGCCCACCGAACGGGCATGCCACGAACCGCTCCGCCGTCAGCCCCGTGCGTCCGACATAACCGCGGGCGAGCGGGAGGCCCGCGATGTACAGCTCACCGGCCACACCCGGCGGCACGGGCCGCAGGAAGTCGTCGAGGACGTAGAGACGGGAGTTGGGGATCGGGCCGCCGATCGGCGGCACCGTGTCCTCGTCCCCGGTGCAGCGGTACCACGTCACCGCGATACAGGTCTCCGCCGGTCCGTACCCCTGGACCAGGTCGGCCTGCGGGAACAGGGCGACGGCACGGTCCCGGAGCGCGCCGGGCACTCCCTCGCCGCCGCTGGCGAGTTGCCGCAGGCCGGACAGTCCGGTCGCCGCCGGCTCCTCCAGCACCCCGGCCAGCGCCGAGGCGATCAGGTGCAGCACCGTCACACCGTGCCGCCGTGCCAGCGCGACCAGGTATCCCGGATCGGCCGTGCTGCCGGCCGGCGCGATCACGAAACTCCCGCCGACCACCAGAGGACAGAACATCTGCCACACCGAGGGGTCGAAGCCCATCGGCGCGGTGAGCATGAACCGGTCCGACGCCTCCCAGCCGAACTCCGCGACACGGGCGAGCAGATGGTTGACCACTGCCTCGTGGGTGACCACCACACCCTTCGGCACCCCGGTGGAACCCGAGGTGTACATCACGTACATCGGGTGCGAGGGCAGCAGCAGACGCCGCCCGTCGTCCACCACACCAGCGCCGCCACCGGGAGCGACGCCGGCACCGGCCGGAAGGGGCGCGCCGGTGACGCTGTGCCCGTCGACCGTGAGCACCGGCATGCCGAGCCCGCCCGAGAGCACCTCCGCCAGCACGTCCGGAAGGACGCTGTCGGAGATCACGCACACCGGCCGGGCGTCGTCCAGCATGAACGCGACCCGCTGCGCCGGATACGCGAGGTCGACGGGCAGATAGGCGCCACCGGCCTTCAGCACGGCCAGCAACGCCACGACCATGTCGACCGAGCGGTCCATCGCCACCGCCACCACCGACTCCGCACCCACACCCCAGCTCGCCAGCACCCCGGCCAACCGCGCGGCACGCTCCTCCAGCCGGGCGTAGCCGATCTCCTCGTCCCCGCAGATCACCGCCACCGCGTCCGGCGTACGCGCCGCCTGCCGCTCGAACAACTCGGTCACCGTCACTACCGGCATCGCCTGTGCGGTGTCGTTCCACTCCGTCAGCAACTGCTCGCGTCCGCCGGGCGCCAGCACCTCGACCGCACACAACGGCACCCGTGGTGTCTCCTCCAACGCCACGAGCAGTCCCTCGACCGCCGTCCGCACCAGTCCGCACACCAGCTCCGGGTCCCCGGGAGCCACCACACCGGCCGTCAACGCGAACCCGGTCACGGAATCATCGACCGAGACCGCCAGCGGATAGTTCGTACGGTCCTCGGCGGACAGCACCCTCATGCCGGCCGCTTCACCGGGCTGTGGTGCTCCGGCCGTGTGCTCGTGGTTGACATGGCGGTAGTTGAACAGCGAGGTGAACAGCGGGGCGGAGGCGGGGACACCACTCGCGTTCTGCGCGAGGGCCAACGGGGCGTGCTCGTGCACCAGGAGGCCGGCCAGCTGGGCCTGCATCGCCCGCACCGCGCCGAGCGCGTCCACGTCGGCGACATCCATGCGTACCGGCAAGGTGTTCATGAAGGGGCCAGGGGTCCGATCCGCACCGACCCCGGCGCTCATCCGACCGAGCAGGACCGTCCCGAAGACCACGTCCGTGCGGCCGGACAGATTCGCCAGCACCTGTGCCCAGGCCACGTGGAACAGGGTCGCCGGGCTCACCCCGAGCTGACGGGCCTGCTCCCGCACCCGCTGCGCCAGAGTGTCGTCGACCGGCTGGCGGACGCGCCGCACACCGGTGCCGTCACCGCGGGCATCGGCCAGACCGAACGGCAGCGTCGGCTCCGTGACATCACCCAGCAGAGCGGCGAAGTACTCCTCGTGCTCCTGCCGCGAGACACCCAGCCTCGCCTGCGCCACGAAGTCCCGGAACGGCAACGGCGCCGCCAGCTCGTCCCCACTCCCCGCCAGGAATGCCTCGACCTCGCCCAGCACCACGTCCGATCCGGTGTGGTCCCGGAGCAGGTGGTGAACCTGCAGCAGAGCAAGCCACCGCTCGCTGCCGGGCTCCGCCGCGACATGTACCCGAACCAGCGGTGCCCGGCGCACATCCATCCACCGCCCGGCCGTCGCCGGCAACTCGACCGCCGGGTCCCCGTCCTGGGACAGCGTCACCTCGGTCACCGGAACCACCGCCCGGCGCCAGACCACCTGCACCGGCTCGGCCAGGCCTTCCCACACCACGCCGGTGCGGTAGATGTCATGCCGATCCACGACCTGCTGCAAGGCAGACAGGAACCCGTCCAGCCGCTCACGGTCGTCGAAGCCCACGGTGAGAGAGAGCAGATACGGATCCACGTCCCCTGAACCGGTGAGCAGGTGGTGGAAGAAGATGCCCTCCTGGAGCGGGGCCAGCGGATACACGTCCGCCACGTTCGCCGCCCCACCCTCCACCGCCGCACACACCAGGTCGATCTGCGCAGGAGACAGATCCACCAACGGCAACATCTCCGGCCTGATCACCTCCGCACCGGCCGGAATCCCGTTCGGCGGCACCTCCACCACACCACCACCATCACCAACAGCCGCCAACCGCTCCGGAGTCGGCGACTCGAACAACGCCCGCACCGACACCCCGAACCCACGCTCACGCAACCGCGACGCCAACGACACCGCCAACAGCGAATGCCCGCCCAACTCGAAGAAGTTGTCCTCCACCCCCACCCGCTCCACACCCAACACCTCGGCAAACACCCGACACACGATCTCCTCAGCCACCGTCACAGGACCCCGACCACCCCCGGAGGCCGCATACTCCGGCACCGGCAACGCAGCCCGGTCCACCTTCCCGTTCACCGTCAGCGGCACCCCCTCCAGCACCACCACCGCCGACGGCACCAAGTACCCGGGCAGCCGATCGGCTGCGAACGTCCGCAGCTCACGGGAGAGTTCGCCGTCCAGGTGACCATCACCGTCGGGAACGACATAGGCCACCAGACGTTTGTCGTTCGGGGTGTCCTCTCGGGTGGTCACCAGCGCCTGCGCAACGCCGGGATGCGTGCTCAGGACGGCCTCGACCTCACCAGGCTCGATCCGGAAGCCACGGACCTTCACCTGGTCGTCCACCCGGCCGGCGAACGCCAACTCCCCGTCGGCCGTCCAGCGCACCAGATCCCCCGTGCGGTACATCCGCTCGCCCGCCGCCCCGAACGGACACGCCACAAAGCGCTCCGCCGTCAACCCCGGACGACGGTGATAGCCACGGGCCAACTGAGCTCCGGCCACGTACAGTTCCCCGGCCACCCCCGGCGGCACCGGCCGCAGCCGCTCGTCCAGCACATACATACGGGTGTTCGCCACTGGGCTGCCCACCGGCGGCGCGGCAGTGGTGGCAGGATCCACCGCGCCGGTGGTGACCATGACCGTCGCCTCGGTCGGCCCGTACGTGTTCACCAGCACCCGGCCGTCGGCCCACGCTCGCGCCAGTTCACCGGTCAGCAGTTCCCCGCCCACCAGGACCCGCGACAGGCCCGGTACCGCCGCCGGGTCCACCACGGCCAGCAGCGACGGAACGACGCTGGCCACCTCCACGCCCGTCCGGACGATCAGCTCGGCCAGCAGCCCGGCGTCCGCCCGTTCATCGGCCGTGGCCACCACCAACCGTCCGCCCGACGCCAGCACCACCGCCACGTCCAGCACGGAACCGTCGAAGCCGAACGACGCGAACTGAAGTGCGCCGACCCCCAGACCGGCCCCCAGCACCGGGCTCAGCCCCACCACCAGGTTCACCAGCGCGCCCTGGGACACCACCACGCCCTTCGGCGCCCCCGTCGACCCTGACGTGTACATCACGTAGGCCGCCCGTGAGCCCCCGGGCACGGGCCGGCTCCACTCCTCGGACTCCCTCGCCAGTTCCGCGACGACCGTCGGGTCGTCCAGTGCCACCACCGGCAGCGCACCACCCGCAGGCAACCCGCCGTCCGGGCTGCCGCTGGTGACCACGCACACCGGCTCGGCGTCCGCCAGCATCAACGCGACGCGCTCCGCCGGATACGACGGGTCGACGAACACATAGGCACCCCCCGCCCTCCACACCGCCAGCAGCACCACCACCACGTCCACCGACCGCTCCAGTGCCACCGCCACCACCGATTCGGGCGCCACCCCGCGATCGGTCAACACCCGCGCCAGCCGGGCCACTCGGTCGTCCAGCTCCGCGTAGGTCAGGTCCTCGTCCCCGCACACCACCGCCACCGCGTCCGGGGTCCGCGCCACCTGGGCCTCGAACAACTCCGGCAACGTCAGGTCCGGCACCGCCGCGCCCGTGTCATTCCAGGCATCCAGCACCTGGGCACGGACGGGCTCGGGCAACACGTCAAGACCGTCCAGCGCAGTGGCCGAAGCGGCGCCCACCGCCTCCACGACCTCCTCCGTCGCCGTGTGCAACAGGCCGCACACCAGCCCGGGATCCGCCGGAGTGACCGCGTCGACAGCCAGCGCGAACCCGGTCCCCAGGTCGTCCACCGCGACTGCCAGCGGGTAGTTGGTCCGCTCCTGCGCGAACACCAACTCGACGCCCTCGGGGCCTGCTTCCTGACCTCCGCTGCTCGCGGACGGGCTGCCGTGCCGGTAGTTGAACAGCGAGCTGAACAGCGGCGCGGAGGCGGGCACGCCGCTCCCCCGCTGAGCGACCGCCAGCGGGGCGTGCTCGTGCACCAGCAGACCCGTCAACTGCGTCTGTACGGCCCGTACCGCACCGATCACGTCCACACCGGCGACGTCCAACCGCACCGGCAACGTGTTGATGAACGGACCCGGGATGCGCAAGGCACCCGATCCGGCGCTCATCCGGCCCAGCAGCACCGTCCCGAACACCACGTCCGTGCGGCCCGACAGGGTCGCCAGCACCCGGGCCCAGGCCACGTGGAACAGCGTCGCCGGGCTCACCCCCAGCCGACGGGCCTGCTCGCGCACCCGCTCGGCGAGGCCGTCGGCCATCCGCAGCCGCTCCGACCGCACCCCGGTTCCGTCGCCATGGGCATCGGCGAGGCCGAAGGGCAACGTCGGCTCGGTCACACCACGCAGCAGACCCGCGAAGTACTCCTCATGCCCGGCGCCGGACACACCCAGCCGTGCCTGAGCCACGAAATCGCGGAACGGCAGCGGCTCCGGCAGGTCAACGCCACGTCCCGCCATGAGCGCGGCGATCTCACCCAACATCACCTCCAGCCCTGTGTGGTCCTGGAGCAGGTGGTGCACCTGTACCAACGCCAGCCACCGGCCGCTGCCCGGTTCCACCGCCGTATGCACGCGCAGCAACGGCGCCCGACGTACGTCCATCCACGAGCCGGCCGCTGCCAGCAGCTCAAGCGCCGCGTCCCCGGTTCCGGAAAGGTCCACTTCGGTGACCGGTACGGCCGCTCGGCGCCACACCACCTGCACCGGCTCCGGCAACCCCTCCCACACCACGCCGGTCCGGTAGATGTCATGCCGATCCACGACCTGCTGCAACGCCTTCAGGAACCCGCTCAGACGCGTACGGCTGTCGAAGCCCAGCACCATCGACATCAGGTACGCATCCGTCTCGGCGGACCTGGCCATCAGGTGGTGGAAGAAGATGCCCTCCTGGAGCGGGGCCAGCGGATACACGTCCGCCACGTTCGCGGCCCCGCCCTCCACCGCCTCGCACACCAACTCCACCTGCGCGGGCGACAGATCCACCAACGGCAGCATCTCCGGGGTGATCACCTCCGCACCGGCCGGAATACCGTTCGGCGGCACCTCCACCACACCACCACCGCCGTCGCCGGCCAGCGCCAGCGCCGCCGGAGTGGGCGCCTCGAACAGCGCCCGCACCGACACACCCAGCCCCAGCTCACGCAACCTCGACGTCAGCGACACCGCCAACAGCGAATGCCCGCCCAACTCGAAGAAGTTGTCCTCCACCCCCACCCGCTCCACACCCAACACCTCGGCAAACACCCGGCACACGATCTCCTCAGCCACCGTGGCTGGACCCCGACCGCCCCCGGCCGAGCCGTACTCCGGCGCCGGCAACGCAGCCCGGTCCACCTTGCCGTTCACCGACAACGGCATCGCGTCCAACACCACCACCGCCGACGGCACCATGTACTCCGGCAACCGCCCAGCAGCGAACGCCCGCACCTCCTCGCCCGCAACACCGCCGTCGGCGGGAACGACATACGCGACCAGCCGCACATCGCCGGGCACATCCTCACGCGCGACGACCACCGCCTTGGCCACCCCCCAATGCGCGGTCAGAACAACCTCGACCTCACCCGGCTCCACCCGGAACCCCCGCACCTTCACCTGATCATCCACACGCCCCACGAACACCAACTCACCATCAACCGTCCACCGCACCAGATCCCCCGTCCGATACATCCGCTCACCCACCATCCCGAACGGACACGCCACAAACCGCTCCGCCGTCAACCCCATACGACCGTGATAGCCACGCGCCAGCCCCACCCCCGCAATGAACAACTCCCCCACCACACCCGGCACCACCGGCCGCAACCACCCGTCCAACACGAACACCCGCGTATTCCAGATCGGCACACCAATCGGCACACCACCACCCGACACCCCACCCCCGAACACCCACGCCGTCGAATCCACCGACGCCTCCGTCGGCCCATACAAGTTGTGCAACTCCGCACCACACACCCCCACAAACCGCTCCGCAGACACCACCGACAACGCCTCACCCGAACACACCACCCGCCGCAACGAACCCCACGCCCCCGGATCACCCCCCTCCACAAACGCATCCAACATCGACGGCACAAAATGAACCGTCGTCACCCCCTCCGAGCGGATCACCTCCGACAGATACACCGGATCACCCTGACCACCCGGCCGCGCCAACACCAACCGCGCACCCGACACCAACGGCCAGAACAACTCCCACACCGACACATCGAAACTCACCGACGTCTTCTGCAACACCACATCATCCGCGCCCAGCCCGAACCGGTCCTGCATCCACAACAACCGATTCACAATCCCCGCATGCGACACCACCACACCCTTCGGCACCCCCGTCGACCCCGACGTATACATCACATACGCCGCCCCACCAGACCACCCCCGCCCCACCACCGGCACCACCTCACCAGCCACCCCCACCTCATCCACACACACCACCGGCACACCAAGATCCCCCGGCAACACCCCCACCACACCAGAAGCCGTCACCACACACACCGGCCCCGCATCCCCCAACATGAACCCCACCCGCTCCACCGGATACGACGGATCCACCGGCAAAAACGCAGCACCCGCCTTCAACACCCCCAACAACGCCACCACCAGATCAACCGACCGCTCCAACACCACCGCCACCACACACTCCGCACCCACCCCACACCCCACCAACAACCCCGCCAACCGCGACGCCCGCTCATCCAACTCCCCGAACGTCACCCGCTCATCCCCACACACCACCGCCACCGCACCCGGAGACCGCACCACCTGCAACCCGAACAACTCCGACAACGTCAACCCCGGCACCACCACACCCGTCTCATTCCACCCCTCCACCACCCGCCGCCGCTCACCGTCCGACAACACCTCGACCCGGCTCATCCGCACCTGCGGATCGGCGGCCACCGCCTCAAGGACTCGTATCAGCCGTTCGCTGATCGACGTGACGGTCCCCTGGTCGAAGAGGTCCGCCGAACCCGTCACCGAGCCCCGCAGCCCCACTGTCCAACCGTCGGCGCCGGTCACCTCGCCCACCGCGACGTCCAGGTCGAACCTGGACGGCAGCGGTCCCACCGGCAGCCACGTCACCTGGAGACCCGGGAGCTCCAGGGCCGCCTCGTGCACGTCCTGACCGGTGAGCATGACCTGGAAGAGGGGGTGCCGGGAGAGCGAGCGGTCCGGTGCCAGCAGTTCCACCAGCCGCTCGAACGGCACGTCCTGGTGGTCCAGGGCCGTCAGGCCGGCCTCCCGCACCCGCCCGAGAACGTCGGTGAAAGAGGGGTCACCGGTCAGATCCGTCCGCAGGACCAACGTGTTGACGAAGAACCCGACCAGGTCGTCCAGGGCCTGATCGGTCCGTCCCGCCACCGCGGTGCCGATCGGGATGTCCTCGCCCGCGCCCAACCGCGACAGGAGCACCGCCAGCGCCGCCTGGACCACCATGAAGACCGTCGCACCCTGCTCGCGTGCCAACGCCGCCAGCCGGGCATACACGTGCTCCGGGACGTCCAGCGGCACCGTGTGACCCCGATGCGAGGCTACGGCCGGCCGTACCCGGTCCGCGGGCAGCGCGAGTTCCGCGGCGGACCCCGCCAACTCCTCACGCCAGTAATCGACTTGGCGTGCGAGCAGGCTTCCGGGGTCGGCCTCCGCGCCCAGCAGCTCGCGCTGCCACGACGTGTAGTCCGCGTACTGCACCGGCAGTGGTTCCCACCCCGGCGCACGTCCTTCCCGGCGCGCCGCATAAGCGACGGACAGATCACGGCCCAGCGGGCCCATCGACCAGCCGTCCCCCGCGACATGGTGGATCACCAGAACCAGTACCCGGGCGTCCGGGCCGGTCTCGATCAGCAGGGCCCGTATCGGCACCTGTGCGGAAAGGTCGAAGGCATGCCCTGCCTCGGCCGCCACCAGGTCCGCCACCTGTTCCTCGGTGGCCCGGGTGACCCGCAGGATCTCCCCCGCTTCGTCGGGCGCCAGCACATGCTGGAACGGTTCACCGTCCGTGGTGGGGAACACCGTGCGCAGCGCCTCGTGGCGCGCCACGACATCCGACAGCGCCTCGCTGAGCGCCTCGACGTCTACCGGCCCGGTCAGACGCAGCGCTCCCGGCAGGTTGTACGTCGGGCTCGGGCCCTCCAGCTGCGCCAGGAACCACAACCGGCGCTGCGCGAACGACAGCGGCATCCGCTCGGGCCGCTCGCGTCGGGTCAGGGCCGCCCGGGCCGGACCCGCACTCGTGATCCGCGCCGCCAGGGCGGCCGGGGTCGGTGTCTCGAAGAGCGTTCGGACGCTGACCTCGACACCGAGCCGGACCCGGACCCGGGACACCAGACGAGTGGCCAGCAGCGAGTGTCCGCCCAGCCCGAAGAAGTCGTCGTCCGGCGCGACCCGTTCCAGGCCCAGTACGTCGGCGAAGGCCTCACACAGCAGGCGCTCCTCGCGGGAGGCGGGCTCACGCCCGCCGCTCGTCCCGGCGGTTGCCGGCTCGGGCAGGGCGGCCCGGTCGAGTTTGCCGTTGGCGGTCAGCGGGAGAGCGGGCAGGGACACGAACACGGCGGGGACCATGTAGGCGGGCAGTCGCCCGGCAGCGTGGGCACCCAGGTCCGCGTACAGGTCCGCGTGCGGGTCAGCGTGCGGGTCAGCGGAGAGGTCCTGGTCCGGCCGGGCAGCGCGGCCGGTGTCGTCGGGGACGACGTAGGCGACGAGTCGTCTGTCCCCGTGGGTGTCCTCGCGGACCGTCACCACGGACTGGGCGACGCGCGGATGGGCGGCCAGAACCGCCTCGACCTCGGCCGGCTCGACCCGGAACCCGCGGAGCTTCACCTGGTCGTCGGCGCGTCCCATGAAGAGCAGCTCGCCGTCCGCCGTCCAGCGGGCCAGGTCCCCGGTCCGGTACATCCGCTCGCCCGGGTCACCGAACGGGCATGCCACGAAGCGTTCCGCCGTCAGCGCCGTACGACCGTGGTAGCCGCGGGCCAGACCTGCCCCGGCCACGTAGAGTTCCCCGGCCACCCCGGGCGGGACCGGGTGCAGGCACCCGTCGAGGAGGTACACACGGGTGTTGTCCATCGGCCGGCCGATCGGCAGCACCTCCGGCACCGCGCCGGCCTCCGCGGCCGCGTACTGCGTGGCGGACAGGGTGATCTCCGTGGGCCCGTACAGGTTCCGCACCACCACACCCGGGCACGCCTCCAGGACCGCCGTCACGGCGGCCGCCGGCACCACGTCACCGCCGGTCAGCACCTCACGCAGACCGGCGAAACACGCCGGGTCCTCCTCGGCCAGCACCCGTAGCAGTCCGGCGGTCACGAACACATGGGTCAGCCCTCGTGCGGCGACCAGCGATCTGATCGTCTCGCCGTCCAGCTCGGCCGACGGAGCCAGGACCACTGTCCCGCCACGCGCCAGCGTCACCCACAGCTCCAGCACCGAGGCGTCGAACGCGTACGGCGCGTACCCCAGGACCCGGGCCGACTCGTCCCAGCACCGGTCGGACGCCAACTCGACGAGGTCCCGCTGGGTGACCACCACGCCCTTCGGTCGCCCCGTCGACCCCGACGTGTACATCACATACGCGGCCGTGTCAGGCCACACCGGCCCCGGTGCGGCCCAGGTGTCCCCGGCCGTCGGCTTCGCGGCCACGGCGGGATCGTCCACGCACACCACCGGCACACCCGGCTCCCGCGGCAGTGCCGGCGCCAGGGCGGAGTCCGTCACCACACACACCGGTCCGGCGTCCGCCAGCATGAACGCGATCCGCTCGGCCGGGTAGGAGGGGTCCACCGGCAGATACGCGGCCCCCGCCTTCCACACCGCCAGCAGTGCCACCACGAGGTCGACGGACCGGCCCAGCATCACCGCGACCACCGACTCGGGCCCGACCCCACGGGAGGCCAGCACCCGCGCCGCACGCGACGCACGCTCGTCCAGCTCCGCGAACGTCACCTCCTCGTCAGCGCACGCCACCGCCACCGCACCCGGCGCCGCTGCCACCCGCTCCGCGAACAGCACCGGCCACGACGCGTCCGCGACCACCGCACCCGTGTCGTTCCAGTCCGTCACCACCTGCCGCCGCTCCGCGTCCGACAGCAGGTGCGCACGCCCGGCTCGTTCGCCCGGAGCGGCTCGGGACATCCAGGCCAGGACTCTCCGGAAGCGGTACGCCAGGTCCGCGGCGTCGTCGGTGCCGTAGGTCTCCGGGTTCACGTCCACGGCGATCTGGAGCCCCGCACCGGCTCCTCGGTCGTAGAGGGAGATGTCGACGTCGTCGACGGGCCCGTTCGAAAGGTTGTGGGCCGTCGCCGTGCAGTCCCCGAACCGCACCGCGTAGTCGAAGGACATGACGTTGATCGTGGTGCCGAAGAGGGGTCCCGATCCGACCCGGTTGAGGTCTCTGAGCAGGTCCGCCTGCGGGTAGCGCTGGTGGCCGAGGGCGGTGCGGATGTTCCGGGACGTGGTGCGTGCCAGGTCCGCCAGGGTGGCGTGGGGGTCGAAGCGTGCGCGCAAGGGGACGACGTTGCTGGTCATGCCCGAGATCGCGCGTGTTCCCTTGCCCGTGCGTCCCAGCACGGGGATGCCGAGGGTGATGTCGTCGGCCCCGGTGCGGCGGTGCAGAAGGGTGGCCCCCGCCGCGATGGCGAGACCGGCCACGCTGGTTCTGAGTCCTCGGGCGGCCGATCGGATCTGCGCTGCCCGGTCGCCGTCGATCTGTACCAGGTGCCGGTGCGGAAGGAACCGTGCCCGGCGGACGGGAGAGCCGCTCACCGTCACCGTACCGGGGTGTTCCGCAAGCGCCTGGCGCCAGAATTCGCGGTCCTGGTGGAACTCCGCCGACCGCCGGTAGGCGAGGTCGGCTTGCAGCAGCAGGGCGGACGACTGCGGTGCTCCTGCCGACGGGTCCTCTCCGGCCAGCAGCGCGGCATAGATCTCCGCCAGCCTGGCGACCAGGACGGAGCCGGCGAACCCGTCGGCCACGAGGTGATGGGAGCTCTGGTACCAGAAGTGCCGTCGCTCTGCCGTCCGGATGACCGCGTTGGTGACAAGCGGCCCGCGCGCGAGATCGAACGGCCGGCTGATGTCCGTCCGCATCCAGGTGAGGGCGGCTGCCGTCGGGCTGTCGGCCGAGCTGAAGTCCAGTACGTGCACCGGCAGCAGGTGTGCGGGCACGGAGTACTGCCGGACCTCGGTTCCGGCGCCCCGGAAACAGGCCTGGAACGCGTCGGCTTCGCCCAGCATCCGGCGAAGCGCGGCCACGAAGAGATCCGTGTTCAGATCTCCTTGGATATCCAGGTACTCACCGATGTTGTAGATCGCGTCGGTCGGCCCGAGTTGCTGTGCGTTCCAGATGGCGCTTTGTGCCGCCGTCAGCTCCCGGCCGTCAATCGAAGCATGGAACATACCCGGGCTCCTCAGCGTGTCAGGACTGGCTCTTCTCCATGGCTTCGATCAGGCTCTTGGGCCGCAGGTCGCGCCAGTTCGCCTCGATGTAGTCAAGGCATTCCTGGCGGCTCTTCTCCCCGAAGACGACCTGCCATCCCGCCGGTACGTCGACGAAAGTGGGCCACAGGGAATGCTGGCCCTCGTCGTTGACGAGCACGAGATAGTCGGCGTCGGGGTCCTCGAACGGGTTCGTCATTTCCGTTTCCTTTCCGATAACTGGCGGTACGGGCGGTCGCTTGGGGCTTTCGCCGGGTCAGTCGTCGTTCTTGTGCAGGAACTCGATGATGGCCGCGTTGACTTCTTCGGGGCGTTCGAGGTAACCGAGGTGGCCGCAGGACGCTATCTCGACGAAGTCGCAGTCCGGAATCGCCTCGGCGACTTCGGCGCCCAGCAGAGGTGGCGTGACGAGGTCGTCGGAGAACGCGATGACCCGGCAGGGGACCGTGACGTTCCGCAGTGCCGGGCGCCGGTCGGCGCCGGCCAGCCCGGCCCAGGTCTGTCCGGAGGCCACGCCCCCGCTGCTGTCAGGGAGTTGGAAGACGTCCAGCCAGAGCGAGACCGCGTTCTCGTCGTCGAGGGTCGCGGGGGAGAGCATCTGGAAGACCGACATGGCCGCGGCGTACTCCGGCGGGAGCTGGACACCGGATTCCGCGAGCGCGCGATGGGCGGCCTCGTGCGCGCTGCGGGCCGCGTCGGAGCGCGCCTTGGTCGACATCAGTACGGCGCAGCGCACCAGGTGCGGCGCTTGGATCAGGAGTTCCTGTGCGATGAGGGCGCCGAGGGAGACCCCGACGACACGGCAGGGTGCGAGCGCCAGCCCCTCGATCAGGCCTCTGGTGTCGCGGACCATGTCGGCGAGTGAGTACCGGCCCGGCGGGCGGTCGGACGGCGGTATTCCGCGGTTGTCGAAGGTGATGGCCTGGTAGCCCGCGCTCACGACGGCGGGGGTCTGGTGGACGGTCCACACCCGCCCGGCGGCGCCCGTGCCCATGACGAAGAGAACCGGCTCACCCGATCCGTGCCGCTCGTAGGCGAGCCGGATGCCGTGGGGCAGCAGCCGGCGTACGGGTTCACCGCTCAGCGCCATTTCCGCTGCCCGTGATCTGATGTGCCGCCGTTTCCGACGCGTCCTGTCGTGAACTCGGCCGTCCGGTCCGGCCGGCAGCAATTGTCGTTGTGACGGGTCGCCATGACGTGGACCACGAGCCGGTCTTCCTCCCCCTGGGTGAGCATTCGATTCGCCGGCCCTCGGTTCCCGGTGTGCACCGTCGAGGGATCTGTCAGCAGGACCATGCGCCCCGACGAATACTGTCTCGCCCTCCAGGCCGGCGCAATACGGTGTCGCTGATCATCCGTCGCGACGGTGTTCAACTGCGGCAGGGAATCGGTTGAACGGGGAGGCTCCCCCTATCAGTCGCGCGGCTGAGATCGCAACTGTACGCGGACGCACGGCCGTTGCCGAGAGGTCGCAGTGTGCCGTCTCCGGATCCCGGGAACTGACTTCGGTGTCCCGAGTCCCTAAGGTGTCTCGGGAGTGTGTGCGTTACCGGTGAGGAATCCCCGACATTGGCGTGGAAATTCCGGTGGAGGAGAGGGCGGATGATCCGTAGGTACGTCAGAAAAGTCGTCCACTGGGCGGAGAGGAAGAACCGTCAGCACTCTCTCGTGCCCACGACCCCCTTCATCACCGGCGAGAAGTTCCCGTGGGCCCGCGATATCGAGGCGCGCTGGCCGGAGATACGGGCGGAACTGGACACGGTGTTGTCCTACCGGGACGACCTGCCGAACTTCCAGGACATCTCCACGGTGCAGCGGGCGCTGTCCCAGGACGACCAGTGGAAGACGTTCATCTTCCACGGGTACGGCTTCACGTCCGCGGACAATCTGCGAAGGTGTCCGAAGACCGCCGAGGCACTCGCCGGTATACCGGGTCTGACCACCGCCTTCTTCTCGGTGTTCGGCCCGGGGAAGCGGCTGCCGGAGCATCGCGGCCCCTACAACGGCGTCCTGCGGTACCACCTCGCGCTGAAGATTCCCGAGCCCGCCGATTCCTGCGGCATCGAGGTCGGCGGTGAGACGCGGCACTGGCGGGAGGGCGGGGGGATGTTCTTCGACGACACCTACCCGCACTCGGCGTGGAACGAGACCGAGGAGGACCGGGTCGTGCTCTTCCTGGACGTGGTCCGGCCGGTTCGCTTCCCCTTCAACTTCCTCAACAGGCTCGTCATCTGGACGATCTCCCAGTCCCCCTTCATCAAGGGTGCCCGGCAGAACCAGGAGGCCTGGGAGGAGCGGTTCGAGCAGCTGCGTGCCGGGCAGGCGTAGCGCGGGCCCGCCCGGTCCGCCGGCGGGGTCCGTCAGCGCCGGATCTCGTGCTCGATGTAGTCGCCCAGCCGCTGGATGCCGTCGCTGATGTCGGTCGGGGTCAGGTAGCTCGTCGACAGCCGGAGGCTGAAGTCGCCGCCGCCCTCGGGATAGAAGTAGGACATCGGTGTCCAGATGACGCCGAACTCCTGCGCGGACCGGGCGAGCGCCTCGTTGTCCGCGCGGAACGGGACCCGCACGGTCAGGAAGAAGCCGCCGCTCGGGGCGTTCCACCGCACGCCCAGGGCTTCGCGGACGTCGGGCGGGAAGCGCCGTTCGAGGTGGCGGAGGGTGGACTGCATGGCCTCCTGGTAGAAGGCCGACGTCCGGTCGTTGAGCACGGCGGCCTGTCCGCCGCCGGCGAGCAGCATGCCGGCCACGGCCGCCTGGCTCAGCGGCGAGGTGTTGACCGTCACCATGCTCTTGATCTTGGCCAGTTCGTCCGCCAGCAGTCCGGTCCGCCCCGTGGCGTCCGTCACCGGCTGGTCCGCGACGGCGAAGCCGAGACGGGCGCCGGGGAACAGCGACTTCGAGAAGGAGCCCAGGTGCACCACGCGGCGGCTGCGGTCGAGGGCCTTCAGCGTCGGCAGCCGCGGTCCGCGGCTCACCAGCCGGTAGGGGCTGTCCTCCAGCACGAGGATGTCGTACCGGTCGGCCAGGTCCAGCAGTTCGTGGCGGGTGTGCAGCGGCATCGTGGTGCCGGACGGATTGGAGTGGTCGGGCACCACGTAGAAGGCGCGCGGCCGGCGGCCCCGTGCGCACTGGGTCCGGATCACCTGCTCCAGATCGGTGCAGCGGAAGCCGTCCTCCTGTTCTTCGACCGGGACCAGTTCGACGTCGAGCAGGCGGGCGACGCCGGTGATCCCGACGTAGCAGGGGCTGGCCACCAGGAGTACGTCGTCGCGGTCGGCGATGAGCGCCCGGACGGCCAGGAGCATCGCCTCCTGACAGCCCACGGTCACCACGACGGCTTCCGGGGCGATGTCGATGCATTCGTCCCGCCGCAGCGACTCGGCGATGAGTTCACGGATCCGCCCGGCGGTCGGGCCGTACTGGAACATCGCGTCGCGGATCTGCTCCGGGGAATTCCCGGTGTCCGCGAGATGATCCAGGTAACGCTGAATGTGCTGGAATATCTGACCGGTGTCGAAGAATCCGTCGTACGGGCGGCCCGGAGCAAATGAGATGGCCTGCGGATAGCGCAGGGTGATCTCGTTGAGGAAATTCATCGTGTCCAGCGTGGGATCCGAGACACTGCCGTGCAGATCGGCCCTGTGGAGTACGGTCCCGGGGAGGTTCTCAGTGGTCAACGTCATGCTCCTGCACCAGGTGGCGGTGGCCGCGCACACCGTGCCGACACCGCTGCTCGCCTGCCGGAATCCGTTCAACTGCGGCCTTGCGGCGGTTGAACGGCAATTCCGGGGTGCGCTGCTTCCGGGATGCTAACAGTGCGTCTCCGGGGCTCACCAGTGACCACGCCCGCGCAATCGGCGGCGGCCGGGCGCGTGTTGTCAGCCGAACCCGCAACGGAGATACTCGGCAGGCAGATCGCCGACGACGGGGCGGCTGTATTTCGCCCTCCGGTCCGCCTGCGGCCGAGCTTTCGCGGGACGCGGGACATGATGACGAAGGAGGTCCGCGCCCCCATGGCTGGAGGCACGGGGCCGGCTCGGCTGCGCCTCGGTGACTCGGTCACCCGCCAGCAGGTCAGGCCCGGCACGCTCAGACGGATCATCCCTTACGCGAAGCCCTATCGGTGGCGGCTGGGGCTGCTGATGCTGGTGACGGCGTCCGACGCGGTCATCACAGTCACGAACCCGCTGATCCTCAGGTCGATCATCGACGACGGTGTCGTGCCGCGCCGGCTCTCGGTCGTCGTCGCGCTGTCGCTGACGATCGCCGCGCTGGCGCTGCTCGACGCGCTGGTCCTCTACGTCCAGATCCGGTGCTCGGCCCGGATCAGCCAGGACCTCATCTACGACCTGCGCACCCAGGTGTTCCGGCATGTGCAGCGCCAGCCGCTGGCGTTCTTCACCCGGGCGCAGACCGGGTCCCTCGTCAGCAGACTCAACACGGACGTCGTCGGCGCGCAGTTCGCGGTGACGTCTCTGCTGTCGCAGGCGGTGTCCACGATTCTCACGCTGGTTCTGGTGTTCGCCGCGATGTTCTACCTGTCCTGGCAGATGACGGTGGCCGCGCTGGTGGTGGTTCCGCTGTTCCTGCTGCCGGGCAGGATGATCGGGAAGCGGCTGCAGCGGCTGGCCCGCGAGCAGATGCAGCTGGACGCCGACATCGCCTCCCTGATGAACGAGCGGTTCAACGTCGCCGGTGCGCTGCTCGTGAAGCTGTACGGGCGGCCGGACGACGAGTCCGGGCTCTTCGAGAGGCGGGCCGGCCGGGTCCGTGACATCGCCACGGTCAACGCGGTGTACGGACGCTCCTTCTTCCTTCTCATGGGCCTGCTGACGTCGCTGATCACGGCGCTCATGTACGGGCTCGGGGGCAGTCTCGTCATCGACGGGAGGTTCCAGCTGGGCACCCTCGTCGCGCTGGTCACGCTGCTGTCCCGGCTGTTCGGCCCGATCAACCAGCTGTCGAACATGCAGGTGGACGTGTTGACGGCGCTGGTGAGCTTCGACCGGGTCTTCGAGGTGCTGGACCTGGAACCGCTCATCACGCAGCGTCCCGGCGCCCGCCCGGTCAGGTCCGCAGGGGACACCGGCGCGCCGGAGATCGAGTTCGACGGGGTGTCGTTCTGCTATCCGGCCGCGGGCGAGGTGTCCCTGGCGTCCCTGGAGTCGGTCGCGGCGGTGGTCCCCGAACGCACGGACCGCACCAAGGTCCTGGACGGGGTGAGTTTCCGCGCTCCGGCCGGCCGGCTGACGGCGCTGGTCGGCCGTTCCGGGTCGGGCAAGACGACGGTGACCCGGCTGGTGCCCAGGCTGTACGACCCGGACTCGGGGACCGTCCGCATCGGCGGCCACGACATCCGGGACGTGACCCTGGAGTCGCTGCGGGAGACGATCGGTGTGGTCAGCCAGGAGGCCCATCTGTTCCATGACACGATCAGGGCCAACCTGGCCTACGCCCGGCCCGGCGCGACCGAGCGGGAGATCGTCGAGGCGTGTCGTGCCGCGCAGGTCTGGGACGTGGTCTGCGCGCTGCCCGAGGGGCTCGACACCGTCGTGGGTGACCGCGGCTACCGGCTCTCGGGCGGGGAGAAGCAGCGGATCACCATGGCACGGCTGCTGCTGAAGTCCCCGTCGGTGGTGGTGCTGGACGAGGCGACCGCGCATCTGGACTCGGAGTCCGAGGCGGCGGTGCAGCGGGCTCTGACGACCGCGCTGGAGGGCAGGACGTCGCTCGTGATCGCGCACCGGCTCGCCACGGTCCGCGAGGCCAGCCAGATCCTGGTCATCGACGAGGGCCGGATCGCCGAGCGGGGGACGCATGAGGAACTGCTCGCGGCCAAGGGGCTGTACGCGGAGGTCTACCGTACGCAGTTCGCCCCGCAGAAGACGGCGACGGCGGAGCAGTGACCGGCGGGCGGGTTAGCGCTGCCGGGTCCCCGCGCCCCCGGGGGTCTGCCAGAGCAGCCCGTCCGGGGAGCTGACCAGTCCGCCGGGGAACAGCGGGGTCTCCTCCTCGGAGTCCTCCCCCAGCATCGCCCGGCTCTGGACCTGGCCGCCCTCGCGCATCGCGTTGCGCACCACCTCGGAGCGGAAGAGCGGCACCATGGTGGCGTCGCCGCCCGCGGCGACCTGGTCCACCGCCGCCGAGAACTCCGCGGACCTCGACCGGAGATCCGCCACGGCGGTCCGCCGGCTGGTGAGGACGCTCTCCCCGGAGGCGACTCCGCCGACGAGCTCGATGAACGACTCGAACTCGGCCGCGGCACTGCCGGTGACCTTCTTCGCCTGCCAGAAGTACGACCCCTCGGTGGCGTTCATGTCGTAGAAGGAGACGAGGAACTCGTAGAAGACGCTGTACTCCCGGCGGTATCGGGCTTCGAACTCCCTGAAGGCGGTCTCCTCGTCGACCGTGCCGGCGAGGACGCTGTTGATGGAGCGTGCGGCCAGCAGGGCGCTGTAGGTGGCGAGATGGACCCCGGACGAGAACACGGGGTCCACGAAGCACGCGGCGTCCCCGATGAGGGCCATGCCGGGCCGCCAGTAGGCGGTCGCCTGGTAGGAGTAGTCCTTGCGGACCCTCAACTGCCCGTACTGGCCGGTGGTGACGCGCTGGGCGTCCGCCAGGTACTCCTTGATCAGGGGGCATTCGTCGATCAGCGCGAGCAGGGCCTTCTCGGGGTCTCCCTGGACCTTCTGTGCCATGTCACGTCGTACCACCGCCCCGACACTGGTCAGTTCGGGGCTCAGCGGTATGTACCAGAACCAGCCGCTGCCGAACGCGGCCGACAGGATGTTCCCGGAGTCGGGCTCCGGCAGCCGCTTGCCGCCGGTGAAGTAGCCGAAGAGGGCGAGGTTCCGGAAGAAGTCCGAGTACTTCCGGTCGCCGCCGGCGCTGTCGTGGATCTGGCTCCTGTTGCCGGACGCGTCGACCACGTACCGGCTGAGGAACTCGCGCCGGGTGCCGTCCGCGTCCGTGCAGCCGACTCCCCTGACCCGGGCTCCGTCGTCCAGTACCCGGCCCACCGCCGTGCCCTCCCGGACGTCGACGCCGAGGCGCCGGGCGTGGTCCAGCAGGATCTTGTCGAACTTCGAACGCTCCACCTGGTAGGCGTAGGACGACGGTCCGGCCATCCTCGGTGACACCGAGAAGGAGAAGGTCCAGGGGTCCGGGTTCGTTCCCCAGCGGAAGGTCCCGCCGCGCTTCCTGGTGAAGCCCGCGGCCGCCAGTTCGTCGGCGACGCCGGTGAGACGGCAGACTCCGTGCACCGTGGCCGGCAGCAGGGACTCGCCGATCTGGTAGCGCGGGAAGGTCTCCTTCTCCAGGAGCACCACCCGGTGTCCCCGCAGGGCGACGAGGGCGGCGAGGGTGGAGCCGGCCGGGCCGCCTCCCACCACGACGACGTCGGTCTCTTCTGTCTGCGCCTGCTGCATGCTGATCCTCCGCTCGGTGGCGCCGCGGGACGGTCCGGGACCCGGCCACGGCCGGGCGTGCTCCGCGCTCAGTACCTCGGCTCGCGACCGGCCGCGTGCTGCCGGTCGACCGCCTCGTAGAGGGCCTTGATGTTGTTGCTGCCGAAGGTGCGTCCGCCCCGTCGGTCGATGAGCTCGTAGAAGAGGGTCTGCCGGGGGTGTCGCGAGGCGGTGAAGATCTGGAGCATCAGCCCCCAGTGGTCGCGGTCGGCGAGGATGTTCAGCTCGCGCAGTTCGTCGACCGGTACCGCGAGGGCGCCGAGCCGCTCGGTCAGCACGTCGTAGTAGCCGGACGGAGTCGACAGGAAGCGGACTCCGCGTTCCGAGAATTCCCGCACGGCGGCTGAAATGTCCTCGGTGCGGAACGCCACGTGCTGTACGCCGGCGCCGTCGTGCAGCCGGACGAACTCGTCGATCTGACCGGGCTTCTTCGTGATGTCCGGTTCGAGGATCGTGAGGGTCAGGCCGCCGGACTCGCTCTGGACGACTTTGGAATCCATTGCCTGGTCGCCGACGATGATTCTCTCGTCGAATATCTGCGTGAAGTCGAATACCGACCGATAGTGGTCCACCGTGCGGTCGAGTTCGCCGGCGGGAACGCAGACGGCGATGTGGTCGATGTCTGTCAGCAGCCCCGGTGCCGTGTCCCGCGGGGTCTCGTCGACGATGCGGCCGGGGGCGAACGGGCCGTCGGCCGCGTCGCGTTCGACGAAGCGCTGGGCGACGTCGCCGAACCCGGTCACCGAGGCGAACGTGACCCGTGTTCCCTCGTCCCCGAGCCGGACCGGGGGTTCCACGGCGGCGGCGCCGCGTGCCACGGCCTCGGTGAACGCGGCGTGGGCGTCGTCGGACACGACGGCGATGACGGCGACGCCGTCACCGTGCCGCCGGACGTAGTCGGCGACCGGATGGTCCGCGCCGAGCGCGGAGGTCACGAGGAGGCTGATCCCGCCCTGGCGCAGCAGCACCGAGCGGCACCCGGGCAGTCCGGTCTCCGGGCCGCCGCGACCGTATATTCGGAAGCCGAACGCTTCGCGGAAGAAATCGGCCGAGCTCTCCGCGTCGGCCACATAGCACTCGAGATGATCGATCGCACCAATATCCATGGGATTCCCCCGGTATCAGAATCGCATCCGCGTGAAGTGATTACTCGATGCGGCGATGTGTGGCACGCTACCTCACGGTCCCGGTGCAGGGGAACGAAGATCGTGACGCGAAACAGCGTGGATTTTCCGGCCGTTGATATCGGCGGGGTCCCGTCGGCGTATCGACATTGACGGACAATGCGCCGGGTCAATAACCTGCGGCTGTGTTTCCTGTAGCCATCAGCGATGAGCAGCTCCGCTCCCTGCTCCGGGAAGCGAGCGATCTTCAGCCAGACCTCGACACCCACCTCTCGGCAGCGGCCTTCGACGGCCTGCCTCCGCACGGTCCGTTCGTCCTGGGAGCCATGGCGTTCCGGGGCGGCGCGACCGGCGGTCTCAAGCACGTGCTGGGGATCACCGACCAGCAGGCCGGCGAGATCGTGGACGGTCTGGTCCGGCACGGGTACCTGGACCTGCGGGTCGACCCGGCCGACCGCCGCCGGGTGCGGATCGAGCTGACCGATCGCGGCCGCGCCGTCGCCCTCTCGCTGTGGGACTTCCTGCGCACCAGGAGGTGGCGTGACTTCCCCTTCAGGGCGGGCGACATAGTCGTCAGCACCCCCGCCAAGAGCGGCACCACCTGGATGCAGATGATGTGCGCGCTGCTGATCCTGCGGACCGCGGACCTCCCGGCCTCGATGCCTCGACTGTCGCCCTGGCTGGACGACATGGCGTGTTCCCGCGAGGAGGTGTTCGCCGCGCTCGCCGGTCAGTCGCACCGGCGGGTGATCAAGACGCATACGCCGCTGAGCGACATCGCCATGGCGCCGGGGGCACCGGAGGTCACCTGGATCGTCGTCGCCAGGAACCCGCTGGACACCGCGATCTCGCTGTACCACCAGAGCCTCAACAACGTCGACGCGCCCCGCGGGGTCACGGGGCCCGGGGGGCCGCGTCCCGGGCAGGACCAGGCGGCGGCGCGGAAGTGGCTGGCCCGGTGGATCGAGGACGACTCAGCGCGCGAGGGGCAGCCGTCCTCGCTGCCGGGCATGATGTGGCACTGGTCGGACGCCTGGTCCCGTCGTGCCGAAGGGGTCCTCCTCTTCCACTACGAGGACCTCTCGGCCGACCTGTCCGGGGAGATGACCCGCCTGGGACAGCACCTCGGCATGACCACCGGGGGCACCGGCTGGGCGGACCTGGTGGCGGCCGCGTCGTTCGAGCGGATGCGTGCCGCCGCGAACCGGCTGCAGCCCCTGGGCCCGGCCAGGAACAACACGGCGTTCTTCCGGCGGGGCGGGTCCGGATCCGGCGCGGTCCTGCTGACCGACGGTGAACTGGCGAGGTACCGGGCGCGCGCGGCCACGCTGGCGCCCCCCGACCTCCTGGAATGGCTCCACCGCCGGTGAGCGGGGGTCACGGCCAGGTCGTCATGTCCGGCGGGTAGCCCATCTCGGCGGCCAGCGACAGCACGGCCTCGCTGTTCAGCACGGGCCGCAGCACCTCGTGGTTGCGGTACCACTTCGCGCGCCTGGGCAGGGTGATCGCGTTCATGGGGGTCAGGCCCCGGACCGCCGGCCCCAGGAAGTGCGAGCGGTCCGTGCCGAGCCAGTCCGCCAGGTCGTCGATCGCCCGGGTCCGCTCCGACTCGGTGCCGATCAGGTCCTCGTAGGTGAGCCGCAGGACGTCGATGTCCTTGTTCCGGGCGAGGAACTCGAAGATCGCCGTGTGCGAGGCACACCACTGCGCGGCGGAGACCTCCTCCAGCGTGGCCCGGGTGAGGTCCTGCCATCGCGGCGGGAAGTCGAGCTTCCACCAGTCACGGCTCCACGGGCGGTCCGGCTCGGTGTATCCGGCGATGTCCAGCGGTGTGTTCACCCGCGCGTTGAAGAACCAGGGCGACAGCCACGCCTCGCGGTAACTGCTGATCGCGGCGCCCGGGTTGCGGGTGAGATGGATGACCCGGATGCGGGCCTCGGGGAAGAACGCGCGCAGGGCGTCCATCTTGTAGACGTTGACCGGTGTCTTGGTGACGACCGTCCTGCTCGCCACGTCCTGCGGACTCGCCCGCCGCCAGGGCTTCGGGACGGCGAGGGGGGCGAACTCGATGACGGTGTCGCCGTGCGGGCCGTACGGCCGCGGCAGGTCCGGGAGGATACCGGCGATCTCGGCCGCCGAGACGTCGGCGTAGTGGGGATTCACCTCCTGGTAGCGGGCCGCCAGCATCTTCAGCAGCGCCAGGCCGACCGACCGCGCCGGATCGCCGCCCCGGCCGGGTCCGTCGGCCTCCTGGTCGCCGAGGGCCTTGGCCAGCATGTCCTCGACCTCCGCCAGGGTCAGCGGCAGCGCGGGCCACTGCACGATCCAGCGCCAGAGGACGTCCTGGGCGTAGCGCGACCAGTCGATGTCGTCCCAGTCGCCCACCGGGTTGCCGACGTCGCTGCCCAGCTCCCGTTCGAGGAACGGGACGTCACCGGTGAGTCCGGCGATCCGCTCGGAGTCCGCCCCGTTGTCCGGGTACGTCCATCCCGCTATCCGCAGGACGGGCTGCATCTCGGCCTGGAAGTGGAGCAGGTCCGGGGCGCCCCGCAGGAGTTCGGTCAGCAGCGTCGTCCCGCCCCTGAACGGGGACGCGACGACCACCAGGTCCTTGACCGCGGTCCGGAAGCCGTCGACCGGGGACCGTACCGTGCTCAGCTCGTCGAGCCGCCGGCGGGCGACGGCGATGACGGGATCGTGCGGGCCGTGTCCTGCGTCGGTTGCTGCCGGGTCGGGCTGACGGCTCCTCACCGCACACCTCCAGTGTGTCGCGCGTTGTGGGTTGATGGCTCGGCTGCCCGGTCGGCCCTGTTCGCGGGCGGC
Organism: Streptomyces fuscichromogenes; assembly: GCF_014645815.1. Classification (GTDB taxonomy): domain Bacteria; phylum Actinomycetota; class Actinomycetes; order Streptomycetales; family Streptomycetaceae; genus Streptomyces; species Streptomyces fuscichromogenes. Next base: position 32,210 of record NZ_BMML01000037.1, read on the forward strand.
TCACGGAGGGGTCGCGGGCACTGCCGCGCTGAACCGGGCGGCCTTGTCGCCCACGTCCGCCGCGTGCAGCCGTACGGCCTGTTGCAGCGCGAACTCGGCCACGTAGGCGCGGAACACATCCAGCGGTTCCTCCGCCAGGTTCAGCATGCTGCGGTTCGGCACCACCGCCGGGGCGCGCAGCGCGTCGGCGGCCCGCTCGACGGCCGCGTCGACCGCGTCGGGCTCCACGACCTCGTCGATCAGCAGGCGCGCGTCCGGTTCCGTCGCCCGGATCCGCCGTCCGCCAAGGACGACCTGGCGGGCCAGGCGCGCTCCTGCGACCCGGCCGAGCCGCAGGTTGGACACCCCCGGGATGATCCCCTCCTGGGCGGCGGGCAGGCTGACGTAGGCGTCCGCACCGGCGATCACATGGTCGAAGACCAGCAGCAGCTGACAGCCGCCGCCGATGGCGAACGTGTCGACGGCGGCGACCCACGGCTTCTCGACCGTCGCCGACCGCCAGGAGTCCTCCCGTTCGACGAGCACCCCTCTGACGAGCTTGCTGATGTACCCGAGTTCACGCCGCAGGAGGAAGTCGACGAGCGAGATCCGCCCGGCGTGCAGCGCCTTGAGGTTGATGCCCGCGCTGAAGACACGCCGGCCCCGGTAGCGGGGGTGGGTCATCGTCCCGCCGCGCACCACGCCGACCTGCACGTCGGGATCGAGCAGGGCCAGGTCGACGGCCGTCTCCATGTCGTCGACCTGGCGGTTGTCCTCGGCGTTCAGGCAGTCGTCCCGGCACATGGTCAGGTGTGCCACGCCGGCGCGGCGCTCCAGCCGGACCGACTCGGTCTGCAGGACCCCGGTGCCGCGGAACTCCGGGAGCAGCCGCAGCGCGCGTTCGGTGGGCTGGAGCATCGACGTCAGCAGATGCCGGCCGGCGACCGGCGAACGCAGCACGCCGCGCAGGAAGATGCCCTGGTCGATCTCGCGGGCGGCCCGGTCGGCCGGTGGCTCGGCGGGGCCCGGCGGCGGCACCAGCGCCGGGAAGGCGTCGGCCGCCGCGGTCACCAGTTCCGCGATCCTCGGGCGTGCCGACCGGCCGTCGGTGAGCCGGTCGTAGATCTCGTCGGCGTGCCGGTCCATGACCGTGACCCGCAGCCTCCTGACCCGGTCCGCGGTCGTGGAGCGCGCGTCGGTGAGCCGGGCCAGGTCGCGGCTGAGGTCCGTCGCCGGTGCCTCGGAGGTCTCCGTCGTCACCGGCCCGCTCCCGAGGCGGCCTGGCGGAGCATCCGGTCGCATGCGGCCAGGTGGGCGCCGAGCGCCTCCTCGAAACTGACGGTCGCGGCGTCGCGCATGAGCTGTCGTCTGATCGCCAGTTCACGGCCGGAGCGAAGCCCGGCCGCGGCCGCCGCGGCGGCCAGTGCCGCGGCCGGCGCGCCGGTGATCTCGTCCACGAGTCCCAGCTCCGTCGCCTTCGTCGCGGTCAGCGGGTGCCCGAGCAGGACCGTCCGCCGGATCGGTGCGAGGCCGGCCTGCTGGACGAGCCGGTACAGCGCCATGCCGGGCCAGGCGGCGCCGCCGCTCGGTGCGAGCTCCAGCCGGGTGTCGGGGGTCGCGATGCGGTAGTCCGTGGCGAGGAGCGTGTCGAGCGCGATGCCGCCGACGGCGCCGGAGGCGACCGACACGGTGGTCGCGGGCAGCCGTTCGAGCCGTCGCAGCGCCCGTTCCCACTTGCTGACCAGGGCGACGTCGGCGTAGGCGTGCGTGTCGTCCGGTACGGCGGTGACCGACACGGCGAGGAATCCCTCGCGTTCGGCCTCGGCGCAGGCCGCTTCGACCGCGTGGACCAGGGAGGGTGTCAGCTGCCGGGACCCGTCGATCTCCAGGCCGAACCGCATGGCGCTCACCATTGGACCAGCGCCGTCTCCAGCGTGGAACCGGGTCCCATGGTCATCAGCACCCCGTAGTCGCCCTGGGTGGTGACCTGCTCGTTCAGCAGGCGTTCGTAGGAGAACAGGAACGATCCGCTGGAGACGTTCCCGTAGTCGCGCAGGACGCCGGTGGTGTGCCGTACATCGTGGCGGCTCAGGCCGAGGTTGACGACGACGGCGTCGATGACCTTCTTGCCGCCCGAGTGCACCAGCCAGTGGCCGATGTCGCCGCGGAGCAGACCGGTGCCGGCCAGCAGCCGGTCGACGACGGTCTCGGCGTGTGCGCCGACGACGTAGGGGATCTGCGGATCTAGGTAGAAGCTGAACCTGTTGAGGTCCCGGTCCCAGTCGTAGCGCATGGCGTCCACGGCCTCGGGGATGATGCAGCTGGCGAACCGCAGGATGCGGGGGCCGACGCCGCAGGGGCTGCCCGGTCCGTCCGGGGCCTCCGGTCCCGTGCCCGGGGCGTTGTCGTCGGCGACCAGCGCGACGGCCGCGGCTCCGTCGCCGAACAGGCTGTTCACCACGGCGGTCCGCATCGTGGTGTCCATGGCGTAGGCGGCCGAGCAGGCTTCGGAGCACAGCACGACGGCCAGGTCACCGGGGTTGGCCACGGACCAGCCGGATACCAGGTTCAGGGCGTTCAGCCCGGCGTTGCAGCCCATCCCGACGATGTCGGACCGGCTGCAGTGCCGGTCGATGCCCAGCTCGCGGATGATCAGTGCGCTGAGGCCCGGGGTGAGGAATCCCGTCGAGGTGACGCAGCACAGGTGCTTGAGGTCGGACAGGCTCGCGCCGGCCCGCTTCAGGCAGCCCTCCAGTGCGCGGATGCCCGATGCGACGGCGTGGGTCCTGTGCTTGTCGAGCAGGTCTCCCTGTGGTTCGCCGACGGGGCGGCCGTCGGCACCTGTGGGGGGCAGCACCAGATGCCGCCGCTCGATCGAGCTGTTGAGGAACACTCCCCGTGCCTTGGGGTCGGTGATGCCGAAGAGGTCCAGCACCTCCTGCTGCGAGTAGGAGAGCGGCGGAACCGCCGTTCCCACGCCGACGATTCTCGCCCGGAGAGTCCCGGCGGACCCCGCTCGGACCGGTTTCGGCAATACCTCTGGCCGCATGTCGATGGTCACCGGAATGTCCACCCCCACATGCGCTGCTTACTGCGGATGATTCGTTTGACGCTCCACTCGTGCTGCACGCATCTCCCCCTTTCTTCCTCGGTGGCGGACCGGATCCCGGGCCGGCCGCTTTCATTCGGTGGCAGCCAAATGGAAGGAAAGCCCGATTCTCCTGACGGCACTCGACCATGCCGTCTACGTGCACCGCGCGGCAATCCGTTCGGCAGGTGCGTGCTCCGGTCGCCACTCGCGGCAGCGGAACAGCTGTGCGCAGTGGGGTTTCCGTCAGAGTACGGCCGCGGCGTCTTCCGATCTACAAGTGCGCGGCCCGGCCGGCTCCGGACCGGTGGTGCGTTCAACTGCCGCGTCGATTCAGTTGAACACGGCTGTACACCACGCGACTGGCGTCGCGCGGCCGATTCCCGGTATAGCTGAGAGGGCCTGTGCCGAATTCGACGCCGGGGTCAGGAGCCCGCAAGAAATGTGACGCGCACCTTTCGCTGCGGATTGTCCCTGTTCGTATCGACCAGGCACACCGACTGCCAGGTACCCAGCGCCAGGCGGCCGTTGATCACCGGAAGGGTGGCGTGCGGGGGCACGATCGCCGGGAGGACGTGGTCACGGCCGTGCCCGGGGCTGCCGTGCCGGTGCTGCCAGCGGTCGTCGGCGGGCAGCAGGGTGTGCAGCGCGGCCAGCAGATCGTCGTCGCTGCCGGCGCCGGTCTCGATGACCGCGATGCCGGCCGTCGCATGCGGGGTGAAGAGGTTGAGCAGGCCGTCGCGGCCGGCCGCGGCCTCGCGGAGGAAGGCCTCGCAGTCGCCGGTCAGATCGACGACCCGCTCCCGGCTACCGGTGGTGACATCGAGCTCTCGTGTGGTGAAGGCATCCGACATGCCCCCATCCTGGCCCATGCGCCCGGCGGGCGGGCGAGTGGCCAGGCCGGACCGGGAAGATCCATGACCGTCCCCGCTGTTGGTAGAAGCGTGAACAACGCGCGTGAGGTCGAGGCAGTCGTCATCGGAGCTGGTCAGGCGGGGCTGTCCAGCGCCTATCACCTGCGGCGCACCGGCTTCGAGCCGGACCGCGACTTCGTGGTGCTCGACCGCTCCCCCGCCCCGGGCGGCGCCTGGCAGTTCCGGTGGCCGTCCCTGACGTACGGCAAGGTGCACGGCATGCACGCGCTCCCGGGCATGGAGCTGACCGGGGCCGACCCGGCACGGCCGTCCGCCGAGGTCATCGGCGAGTACTTCGCGGACTACGAGCACGCCTTCGGCCTTCGGGTACGGCGGCCCGTCGACGTCCGCGCGGTGCGCGCGGGCGACGGCGGGCGGCTGCTGGTGGAGACCGACCGGGGTGACTGGGCGGCGCGGGCGCTGATCAACGCCACCGGCACCTGGAACCGGCCGTTCCGGCCGCGCTACCCGGGCCAGGAGACCTTCCGCGGGCGGCAGTTGCACACCGCGCAGTACGCCGGTCCCGAGGAGTTCGCCGGCAGGCGGGTCGTGGTCGTCGGCGGCGGGGCGTCCGGCACCCAGCATCTGCTGGAGCTCGCCCCGTACGCGGCCGCCACCACCTGGGTCACCCGGCGGCCGCCGGTCTTCCGCGAGGGGCCCTTCGACGAGGGTGCGGGCCGGGCCGCGGTCGCTCTGGTGGAGGAGCGGGTACGGCAGGGACTGCCGCCGCGGAGCGTGGTCTCGGTCACCGGGCTGCCGCTCAACGACGCGATCCGGCAGGGCCTGAAGGACGGGGTCCTGGACCGGCAGCCGATGTTCGACCGGATCACCCCCGACGGCGTGGACTGGAACGACGGCCGGCACGTCGACGCCGATGTCATCCTCTGGGCCACCGGTTTCCGCGCCGCCCTCGATCATCTGGCGCCGCTGCGGCTGCGCGAGCCGGGCGGCGGGATCAGGGTCGAGGGGACCCGCGCGGTCGCCGACCCGCGCGTCCACCTCGTCGGATACGGTCCGTCCGCCAGCACCGTCGGCGCCAACCGCGCGGGGCGCGAGGCCGTACGGGACATCAGGCGGCTGCTGGCCGGGGACCCGGTCGCCGCGTGACGCGCCGGCGGCTCAGCGCGGCGGCGGCTCAGCGCGGCGGCGGCGAGACCCGCGGCGAGCTCTGCGCCCTGCTGCTCTGTGCGGCGTTGAAGTCGGCCACGTTGCGCTGGTGTTCGGCGTAGTCGGCGGTGAACCGCGTGTCCCCCGGCTTGACCGTGACGAAGTACAGCCAGTTGCCCGGTGTCGGGTTCAGCGCGGCACGCATCGCGTCCACGCCCGGGTTGTCGATCGGCGTGGGCGGCAGCCCCATGCGCTGGTAGGAGTTGTACGGGTTCTCGATGCGGGTGTCGTTCAGGGTGGTGTTGAGGGTGCTGCGGTTGAGGGCGTAGTTGAGGGTGGAGTCCATCTGGAGCGCCATGCCGTGCTGGAGCCGGTTGAAGACGACCCGTGCCACCTTTCCCATGTCGGCCTTGCCGACGGCTTCGGCCTGGACGATGCTGGCGATGGTCACCGCCTGGTAGGGGTTCATCGTGTCGCGCTGGGCGCCGGCCGCGACCGGGGCTCCGCCGAATCGCTGGTTGGCGGTGTCGACCATGAACCGCAGCACCGACTGCGGGGTCGCGTTCTTCTCCAGGGGATAGGTGGCCGGGAAGAGATAGCCCTCCGGGTTGCCCCCGGCGTCACTGGGGAGTTTCAGGCCCGCGGTGCCGACGGAACCCTTGGTGCTGCCGGCGGGGAGGGCGAGGGCCTTGTCGACGGCGTCGTAGATCTGGGACGCGCGCCAGCCCTCCGGGATGACCAGGGTGGCGGGCCTCGCCGTGCCGCCGACCAGCGACAACAGTGGCACCGCCACGGCGGCGCCGGCCACGACGGTACCGGCCACACCGCGAACGAGCCTGCCCCGAGGGGTCAGCCGGATCGGGGCACCTCGACTCGGGTTCCGCGACGGAGTGTTCATCTGCATGCGGGCACGTTAGCCCGCATAACTCCATAAACCCGACATATCTTCAGCTTGTCGACTACGATTCCCCGACTTCGGAGGACCGACCGACGTGAATGGCCGTGCCCGACGGCCGTGCCCGACATCCGAGCCCGACATCCGAGCCCGACGACCGAGCCGAACGGCCGGGGTGGTCGGCCGGGGGTGGCCGGCAGGTCGGGGCGGGGACGGTGAGGCGGTCCCGGTCGTTCGGAGGGAGCCGTCGGCCTCGCTGCCGGGCTCAGTTGGTCGGCGGTGTCATGTGCCTGCGGTTGCGGTCGCCTCGTCTCCGCACCGGGCGCGGGGGCGTCTCCCACTGGGGATCCGCTGCCGGGTCCAGGCGGGCGTCCCGGCGTACCAGTGCGGCGTACCGGCCGTCGAGCCGCAGCAGTTCCTGGTGTGTGCCGCGTTCGGCCACCTGTCCGGAGTCGAGGACGACGATCTGGTCGGCGCCCTCGATCGTGGACAGCCGGTGGGCGATGGTGACGGTCGTCCGGTTGGCGGACAGGGCGTCGATCGCGTCCTGGACCGCCTGTTCGGTGCGGGTGTCCAGCGCGCTGGTCGCCTCGTCGAGGATGAGGACCGGCGGGTCGCGCAGGATGGTGCGCGCGATGGCCAGCCGCTGCTTCTCACCGCCGGAGAAGCGGTGACCGCGTTCGCCGACGACGGTGTCGTAGCCGTCGGGCAGGGCGGCGATGTGGTCGTGTATCTGGGCCGCGCGGGCGGCCGCGTGCAGTTCCTCGTCGGTGGCGTCCGGCTTGGCGAAGCGCAGGTTGTCGGCGACCGTGGCGTGGAAGAGGTACGTCTCCTGGGAGACGACCCCGACCGCGCGGGCGAGGGTGTCGAAGTCGAGGTCACGGACGTCGACGCCGTCCAGGGTGACCCGCCCGCCGGTGACGTCGTAGAGCCGGGGAACCAGGTAGCCGAGCGTGGACTTGCCGGCGCCGGTCGGGCCCACGACGGCCAGGCTGCCGCCCGCAGGGACGGTGATGTCGATGCCGTCGAGGACGGGCCCGCCCTTGTCGTCGTAACGGAACTCGACCTTCTCGAAGCGCACCTCGCCCTTCACGTGGTCGAGGTGGACCGGCTCGTCCCGCTCCGTGATGTCGATGGGCAGGTCGAGGTACTCGAAGATGCGCTGGAAGAGCGCGAGGGAGGTCTGGATCTGGACGCCGGTCGCCAGCAGGCTCACGGCGGGCCGGAACAGGCCCTGCTGGAGGGAGACGAAGGCGACGATGGTGCCGAGCGAGATCTGCGGGCCGCCCATCTGGAGCGCCATGCCCGCGGTCCAGTAGATGACGGCGGGCATCGCGGCCATCACGATCGTGATCACGGCCATCCGCCAGCGGCCGGCCATGTTGGAGCGCACTTCCAGGTCGACCAGCTGCTCGGACTCGTCGGCGAAGGAGGCGGTCAGCGAGTCGGCGCGGCCCATGGTGCGGCCGAGCAGGATGCCGCTGACGGAGAGCGACTCGGTGACCGTCGCGGCCATCGCGGCCATCTGCTTCTGACGCTGGGTGGTGATCTTCTTGCGCTCGTTGCCGACCCGGCGGCTGATCCACACGAAGACCGGGAGCAGGACCAGCGAGACGACGGTGAGCCGGTAGTCGAGGGCGATCATCGCGACGATCGTGGCGACCACGCTGGTCAGGTTGGAGACCAGGGAGGTGGCCGTCGAGGTGACGGTGGCCTGCATGCCGCCGATGTCGTTGGCGATGCGGGACTGCACCTCGCCGGTGCGGGTGCGGGTGAAGAAGGCGAGCGACATGCGCTGCAGCCGGCCGTAGACGGCGGTGCGCAGGTCGTGCATGACGCGCTGGCCGACGGTGGTGGATATCAGCGTCTGGAGGACGCCGAAGACGCTGGTGAGGACGGCACTGAGGATCATGCCCAGCGCGAGCAGGCTGAGCAGTCCGGTGCGGCCCTGCGGGATAGCGGTGTCGAGGGTCGCCTTGAGCAGGAACGGGGTGGCGACCGAGACCAGCGAGGCGGCGCCGACCAGCAGGCCGACGACCGCGAGCCGGCCGCGGTAGGGGCGGAAGAGCTTGAGGATGCGGCGCACCTGGCGGGGTTGTCCGGCCGAGGTGCCGTCAGGGGTCCAGTTGATCTCGTCTCGGGGCATGGCTCCTGCGGATGGGTGTGGTGTGTACGGACTCACGGAGGATAGCTCACTGTTACCTATACTCACAATGAACATAGTCCTGATATTGTTCCCGTATGAGTTCCCCCGACCCCGACGGCCCGCTCGCCGAGCAGCTGCTGCGCCTCACGCGCCGGGTGTGGCGTATCCAGAAACGCCATTTGGAAGCGCGCGATCTGGGCATCACCCCCGCCCAGTCTCGGCTGCTGCGCACCCTCGCGCACTACGACACCCCTCCGCGCATGGCCGACCTCGCCGCACGCCTTGAGGTGGTGCCGCGCGCGGTGACGACGCTGGTCGACGGCCTGGAGGCGAGCGGCAAGGTGTGCCGGGTGCCGGATCCGGCCAACCGCCGAGTGACCCGGATCGAGGTCACGGACGAGGGGCGCGAGACCCTGGGTGAGCTACGGGCGGCACGGCGGTCCGCGGCCGCGGAGATCCTGGCCCCGCTCTCGGAGGAGCAGCGGGAGCTGCTGGGCGGGCTGCTGGACACGCTGGTCGACGGGCCGGTGCCGGCGAAGCACTGCTGAGGCGCGCCGAAGCGGCTCCCCCGGCCGCGGGGGAGCCGCTTCGCCCTCGTCCTGCGGTCAGCTCTCGGGCACCGGCTCCTTGACCGGTGCCTCGGCGGCCTCCCCCGGCGCCGCCTCCCCCGCCGCTTCCTTCGGCGCCGCCTCGACCGAGCCGCCCAGCACCGCCTTCGTCCGCTCGACGTCCAGCGCGCCCTCCCAGCGGGCGACCGCGAAGACGGCGACGCAGTTGCCGAGCAGGTTGGTGACGACGCGCATCGAGTCCATGATCCGGTCGACGCCCAGCAGCAGGGCGACGGCACCGGCCGGTATCGCGCCGAGCGAGGAGGCGGTCGCGGACAGGGCGAGGAAGGCCGAACCGGGGATGCCGGCCATGCCCTTGCTGGTGAGCATCAGCACCAGGACGACGGTGATCTGCTGACCGAGGCTCAGATCGACGCCGACGGCCTGCGCGATGAACAGGGTGCCGATGGAGAGGTACAGCGAGGCGCCGTCGAGGTTGAAGGAGTATCCGGTGGGCAGCACCAGGCCGACGGCGTCGTCACGTGCCCCTGCCGTGCGCAGCTTCTGCATCACGCGCGGCAGCACGGACTCGGTGGAGGCGGTGCCCAGCGCGAGCAGCAACTCCTCGCGGATGTGGCGGACGAGCTTCCAGAGGCTGAGCCCGGTGACCGCCCTGAGGGCGACCGCCAGCAGGGCGACGAAGAGCGCGGCGGCCGCGTAGCACAGGACGATCAGCTTGGCGTAGGTCTCGATGACGCCGAGCCCGTACTGGCCGATCAGGACGGCCATCGCGCCGAAGACGGCGACCGGGGCGAGCCGCATCACGAAGCCGACGATCGCGAAGATGATCTCCTGGGCCTGCTCGACGGCGGGGAGCACCTGCGGCACCCTGGTGTGGCCGAGGTGGAGCAGCGCCGCGCCCACCAGACAGGCCAGGACCAGCACTTGGAGCAGGGAGTTCTCGGCGAAGGCGCCGATGAAACTGGTGGGCAGCGCGTTGAGGACGAACTCGGTCGTCGAGGGCAGCGAGCCGCCGCCCGTCTTCGCGTCGACCGCCTTGGCGCTCAGCGTGGCCGGTTCCACGTGCATCCCGGAGCCGGGCTGGACGACATTGGCGGCGACGAGTCCGATGACCAGCGCGAGCGTGCTCGCCACCTCGAACCAGATCAGGGCCTTGAGCCCGATCCGGCCGAAGGCCTTGAGGTCACCGGCCTTGGCGATGCCGACGACGACCACGCAGAAGACGAGCGGGGAGATGATCGTCTTGATGAGCCGGGTGAAACCGTCGCCGAGCGGCTGAAGGTCCGTCGCGAAGCCGGGCCACAGCTTCCCGACGACGATTCCGAGCACGAGCGCACAGGCGACCTGCGCGAAGAGAGAGGTACACAGTACGCGTGCGACGCGTCGTGGCAGGGACGGTACGGAATGCGGCACGGACACTCCTGGTGGGGGGATCGACTCGCAGCAGCCGAGCGGGACTTCTGCGATGCGGAAAGCGGCTTCCGCGTCGACCACTCTGGAGGCCTTCTTGATCCCGTTCGAGACCGCCGTGTCACAACCGTGTAAATCACCGGCCGAGTGACGCGTCGCACACGACCGGCGTCAGCAGCGCCGGTGATCCACCGTCAGCACCCCTTGTTCCGTGGCCAGCGAGCGGTCGTAGCAGCCGTCGGGGCCGTACAGCCGGTAGCGCTCGCTCGACGTGCCGACCGCGTGCCGCTGGTCGCGCGGCACGCCGAGGGTGTAGGTCGCGTCACCGCGATAGGTGTCGTCGAGCCGCGACCAGCCGCCGCGGGGCCGGGTGACGGCCGCCCGGTCGCCGAGGGTGAGTTCGGTGCGCAGCCGGTCGTCGGTGCCGACGGTGACGGCGCCGTTCATCGTGTACGTCCGCAGCGTGTGCGTCCGTCGGGGCACACCGCCCGCCCGCACCGTGACGGTCTGGTCGTCCGTCCAGGTGGCGTCGAGCGCGTCCGTCGTCTCGCCGTCGTTCCAGCGGTGCACGGAGGTGTTGGCCAGCGTGCGGTCGACGGTGGTGGTCACCCGGCCGTGCGAGGTGTCGACGTATCCGGAGACGGTGAGCCGGTGCCCGGCGTCGGTGTCGACCCGGTACTCGCCGGAACCGGGCGTGTACACCGAGGAGTTGGCCGGTTCGGAGGCCTTGACCTCGGTCACCTTCCCGGTCACCCGGTCCCGGTGGGCGTCCTGCCACACCAGGATGTTCACGGGGGCGCTCCAGCCGGACTGCCCCGCGGGCACTCCGACGACCGAGACCTCGACGCTGTGCGGGCGGCCGTCGTCGAGGAGTCCGGCGAACGGCGTCAGGTCGTACTCGATCGGCTTGACGTCGAAGGCGCGCGGGGCCGGAACGACGTACCAGAGGAACGGGTTGGACCAGCCGCCGGTCCACACGTTCGGGAACGGCGCGGCGATCCCGGCCAGTTGGCCGTCGACCTTGATCTGCACCTCCCGGTAGGGCCCGTTGTCCGCCTTGCAGGAGTACGACGCCGGGTCGGCCACCGTCAGGTACCAGAACTCCTCGCAGCCGCCGCCCGATCCGGTGGCGTACACCTCGGCGACGACGCGTTCGCTGTTGCGCGGGGTGGTGAGGGTGGTGCCGTCGGCCAGGGTGAGCACCTTGTCGGGGACCGAGGCCTCGGGGCGTCCCGCGTAGAAGGTGAGCATGGCCTTGACGTCGATGACACCCGTGTAGGTGTCGTCGACAACGTTGCCGATGAGCATCTCGACGTCCTGTGTGCCGCGGAAGGTGTCGCTGTAGCGGGTGACGTCCTTCTCCACGTGCCACTCGATGCCGTCCGGCGAGGGCTCGGGGGTGGAGGTGCGCAGCACCTCGACGCCGCCGACGTGCAGGTAGCCCAGTCGGTCGTACTGACGGCCCTTCACCTTGCCGTCCAGCCGCAGGACGACCTTGCTCCAGCGGTCGCCGCAGCCCTGCGGGGGCGTGTACGTTCCCCGGTACGGCGTGAAGTCGCGGAACCGGGCCTCCGCCAGGGTGACCCGGCAGGACTTGGCACCCTTGGGCACGGACACCGGCGGGGCGGCGGTCACCGGGTCGTGCCAGTCGGTGCCGAACTCGGCCGGGACGTCGGCGGCACGGGCGGCGGGGGCACCCGTACCGAGGAGCGCGCTCGCCAGGAGGGTCGCTCCGGCGAGCATGGACATGACGATCCGTCTTCTCATGGCCGGTGTTCTACGGGGAGTCGGCCTCCGACCGCAATGACCGGACCGGCCGACCGCATGCCGAAGGCATCTGATGGCACATATGGTGCTATGAGCGGATCACGCTGTCACAGTGCAGCCATGGAGATCATGACCGCTCGTCAGGCCCTGCGCGCCGCCCTCGCGCTCACGGGAGCCGTCGCGCTCACCGGCACCGGCTGTTCCGCCGACGTCCCGCACCGGGGCCACGGCTCCGCGGCCCCCGGCGCCTCGGCCGCCGCGTCCGGAGCCGTCCCGTCCCCCGGCGCGCCCGGCATCGGCGACCCGCTGATGCCGCTGGACGGCAACGGCGGCTACACGGTCCGCCGTTACACGCTCGACCTCGACTGGCGGGCCCCCGGGACCCCCTTCCCGGCCGGTACCACCATCAGCGCCACCGCCACCCAGGCCCTGTCCCGCTTCGACCTGGACTTCGCGGGCAACGCACTGCACCGGGTCACCGTCGACGGCGCGCCGGCCGCCGCCGTACGCGAGGGCGACGAGCTCGTCGTCACGCCCGCACGGCCGATCCCGCGCGGCGGCACGTTCACCGTCCGCGTCACCTACACCGCCGACCCCACCCAGCGACGGCAGCGCGGTGACGCGATCCGGGAGTACGGCTGGGTGCCCACCCCCGACGGCACGCTGGTCTGCGCTCAGCCCGACGGCGCCAAGATGGTCTTCCCGGTGAACGACCACCCGAGCCTCCGCGCCCCCGTCACCTTCCGCATCACGACCCCGCCGGGGCTGAGCGCGGTGGCCAACGGCCGGCTCGTCGACCGCGTCCGGCGACCCGGCGGACGGGTCCGGTGGACGTACGACTCCGAGGAACCCATCGCGGCCCAGCTGATCCAGATGGCGATCGGGAAGTTCACGTTCGCCGAGAGCGCGGGACCGCACGGCCTGCCCGTGCGCGACGTGGTTCCCGACGGCCTGGTCAACGACACCGAGGCCGACCGCTCGCTCACCCCGCGGCACCTGGCCTGGCTGGAGGAGCGGCTCGGCCCGTACCCGTTCCGCCGCTACGGCGTACTCGTCGGCGACACCGACCTGCCGGTGGCGCTGGAGACTCAGTCGCTGTCCGTCGTACCGAAGGACGACCTGCTGGGCGACCGGGTCGACGCCGAACGAAACCTCGTCCATGAACTGACCCACCATTGGACGGGTGACAGCGTCGCCATCAGGCGCTGGTCCGACCTGTGGCTGAGCGAGGGTCATGCCCGTTTCTACGAACGGCTGTACTCCGCCGAGCACGGCGGCGTGAGCATGGAGGACGCCATGCGGGCGGCCTACGAGCAGCACGACCAGTGGCGCCACGACGACGGAGCCCCGGCCGAGCCCACGGAACCGACGCTGTTCAAGGTGATGCGCTACGACGGCTCGGCGCTGGTGCTGTATGCCCTGCGGGAGAAGGTCGGTGACGACACGTTCAACCGGATCGAGCGCGCCTGGGTGACCCGGTACCGGGGGCGCGCGGCCGGTACCCGGGACTTCGTCGCACTCGCCTCCGAGGTCGCGGGCGAGGATCTGACGCCCTTTCTGAGGCCGTGGCTGTACGGGCCCGACACGCCGCCGATGCCGGGGCATCCGGACTGGCAGGTGGACCCGGTCGAGGACTGAGTCCGTCCGGTGCGCGGCCGCCGCCGGATGCCCGGCCGTTGCCCGCCGACCGGGTGGCCTCTGCCGTGGCGCTGGGCCACCCGGTCGACGCTCGGCGCGCCGTGCCGCGCAGGGCACGGAAACGTACGAGGGGTGATGTGAAGGGCAACCCCCTTGCCCTGTTTGCGCCGAGCGCGCTCGGTGACCCTCAGCAAGCGGTTGGAGACCCTCTGATATGAGAAGAAATGTCGCTCCACGTGTGCCCGGCGCCCTCCGGACCTGCCGCCTGACGGCCTGCCTGATCGCGACGGCCGCGCTGCTGCCACCGCTGCTGATCCTGCCGGCGTCCGGCGCCGACGAGGCGGAGGGCCAGCGCCTTCAGAACGCCTTCACGGACGCCGCGCGCGAGTTCCACGTGCCCCGCAGCGTGCTTATGAGTGTGTCCTACATGCAGTCTCGCTGGGACACCCATCCGGGCACCCCGAGCGTCGCGGGGGGCTACGGGCCGATGCACCTGGTGGACACCGACCGCGCCCACGCCCCGGCACCGGCACCCGGCCCGCCGGAACCGGCGGGCGGCCGGGCCGACCCGCTGGCGGGAACAGCGTTCGCCACGGGCGGTCACACCGTGCAGCCGGCGGACCTGGACCACGCCGCGCGGCTGATCCAGGTCCCCGCCGGACAGCTGCGGACGGACCCCGTGGCCAACGTACGCGGCGGCGCGGCGCTGCTGGCCGCCACCCAACGACAGCTCGGCAAGCCGCTCAGCGCCGACCCGGAGGCCTGGTGGCAGGCGGTGGAACGTTTCCCCGGTACCCGTGACGTCACGTCGGCGGCGACGTACGCCGACGACGTCTTCACCCTGATCCGGCGCGGCGCGCACCGGACCACCGCGGAGGGGCAGGAGGTCACCCTCCCGGCCAGCCCCGGTGTCAGGTCACACCCCGGCCCGCAGGCCCCCAAACGACCGAAGAACGTCGAGTGCCCGCCCGAACTGGCCTGCGACTGGCTCGCCGCGCCGTACGTGGAGATCGACGACGACGGCGACTACGGCAACCACGACCTCGCCGACCGGCCCCGGGACCAGCGGATCGACTACATCGTCATCCACGACACCGAGTCGACGCTGCCCAACATGTTCAAGACCGTGCAGGATCCGACCGAGGCGTCCTGGCACTACTCGATCCGCTCCAGCGACGGCCACGTCACCCAGCACGTCAGGACGAAGGACGAGGCCTGGCACTCCGGCAGCAAGTTCGTGAACGCCCGCTCGATCGGCATCGAGCACGAGGGCTTCCTCGCCCACCCCGGGAGCTGGTACACGGAGCAGATGTACCGGTCCTCGGCCCGGCTGGTGCGCTACCTGGCCAAGAAGTACGGCGTCCCGATGGACCGGCAGCACATCTTCGGCCATGACAACGTGCCGTCCCCGACCGGTGACAGCATCCCCGAGATGCACGAGGACCCGGGGCCGTACTGGGACTGGCGGCACTACTTCGACCTGCTCGGCGCGCCGTTGAAGGCCACGGCCGGACCGGACAGCCCGATGGTGATGATGCTGCCGGACTACGCCACCCACAGGCCGCGGTACACGGGGTGCGACGGCGCCGGCGTACCGTGCAAGCCGCACGGCTCCAGCGCGGTCCGGCTGTACACCCGGCCGGACGAGAGCGCCCCGCTGATCCAGGACCCGGGCCGCCGGCCGGACGGCGACGAGTCCACCGAGGACGTCAGCGACCTGGGTTCGCGGGTCTCCACCGGCCAGACCTTCGCGGTGGCCGACCGCAGCGGCGAGTGGACGGCGATCTGGTTCCAGGGCAACAAGGCGTGGTTCAAGAACCCCGCGGCGCACCCGACGGCCGTCGGCGCGAGCGGCCGCATGGTGACGCCGAAGGCGGGTCTCGACGAGATCCCGGTGTTCGGTCGGGCCCTTCCGGAGGCGGAGGCCTACCCGGAGGGCGTGGAGGAGGAGGACGAGTCACCGCTGCCGTACAGCCTGCGGGCCGGCCAGCGGTACGTGACGCAGTCCGGCGTCGGCGGCTCCTACGTCGACCGGTCCACCTTCTCCGCCACACCTCAGCCCGTGGTGCTGGGCCACGAGCGGTACTACGAGATCCAGTTCGGCCACCGGCTCGCCTACGTCCGGGCGGACGACGTGGACCTGGTGGAAGCCCGAGCCACCACGGCGGGTCCGGCCGGACGGTGACTTCGCGGGAGGCCGGGGCCCGGGGCCTCGCTAGGACAGCAGGCTCGGCCTGTCCCCCATCACCACGACGGGATCGCGGGCCGGGTCGAGCGTGCGCAGCAGGTACTCCATGGCCTCCCTGGAGAGGCCGACGCACGCCGAGGTGCCGCTGCCGTGGTCGAGGTGCAGCCAGATGCCGCCGCCCCTGCCGTCGCCCCAGGGGTGGGTGGTGTCGTGCGGGGGCGTGCCCCGCAGGCGGTTGTAGTCGATGGCGATGACGTAGTCGAAGTCGTGCCGGTACGCCGGGCTCCAGTAGTGCGGGGGTGTGTAGAGGTCCCGGCCCTGCTCGTAGGAGAGCCGGGTGCCCGGGTCGGGCAGCACCCCGCCGGCGTCGGTGACGGTGAACACGCCGACCGGGCTGCGCCCGTCACCCGCGTAGTGGTCGGTGGTCCAGCCCGCCCGCCCGTTGTGCGCGGGCCAGCTGGCCACCGGCCGCCACTCGCCGTCCTGCCGGGTGTAGAGCACCACCGTGGAGTCGGCCGAGTCCTTGTCCTCGCCGTACACGGCGACGACCTGGCCGGAGTGGTCGGGGATCTGCGCCTGCCAGCGCTCGCCGACGCCGGGCACCCGGCCCGGTTCCCCGGCGGGCACGGTCCGGTCCGGCAGCTCGGCCGGGCCCGCTCCGGGAGCCCGTGCGGCCTTCGGGGCTCTGGTGTGCGGCCCCGGCAGGCCGTTCTTCGCGCCACCGCTCGGTGCCGCCTCGCAGGCGCTCAGGGTCACCAGGACGGCTCCGAGGACCGCCGCCGTGGCGGTCGCCCGCCGGACGCTCTTGATCTGCACGCGGCCATCCTGACATCACATACCTGGCAAATTATGAGATCTCAGCCCATTCAGTGCGTGTTGGGTGACCGGTGCTGGCCGGAAGAGGGCGGATTTCGCGGCCCGCCAGGAAAAACCGTTTGATTTCGATGACGCTCCGACGCGAACCTTTCACGGCTCGTCGCCGCCTCTCCCGACCCGAACCGCTGGGACGTCATGCAGATTCAAGATCTTCCGTACTCCGATCCGGGCGTGCCGGACGCGCGTTCCGGCCCCCGGTTCCTGTGGTGGCTCGGGCGGAATCAGCTGGGCGGTCAGCTCAAGGCACTGGCCTGGGGACTGCTGCACTTCGTGGCCGTCTCGGCGCTCCCGTTCTGTGTGGGTCTCGCCGTGCAGGCCGTCGTCGACCGCTCCGGCGACCGGCTGGCGCTGGCGGGCGGTCTGCTGGTGCTGTGCGGCACCGCGGTCGCCGTCGGCGACACCTTCCTGCACCGGGCCGCCGTCACCAACTGGATCACCGCGGCCGCCCGGGTCCAGCAACTGCTCGCCCGCAAGGCCACCCGGCTGGGCTCCGCGCTGACCCGGCGGGTGGCGGCCGGTGAGGTGGTGGCCGTCTCCACCGGCGACGTCGAGAAGATCGGCTGGTTCGTGGAGGCCGTCTCCCGCTTCACCGCCGCCGCGCTGACGGTCGGCGTGGTCGGCGTCGCCCTGGTCGTCTACCAGCCGGCCCTGGGCTGGGTCGTCGCCGCCGGTCTGCCGCTGGTCGCGCTGTCCGTGCTGCCGCTGCTGCCCCGGGCCACCCGGCGCGCCGACCTCCAGCGCGCCAAGGCCGGCCGGGCCACGGAGCTGGCCTCGGACACCGTCGCGGGACTGCGCGTGCTGCGCGGCATCGGCGGTGAGGACCTCTTCCTCGACCGCTACCGCCGCGCCTCCCAGGAGGTACGGCACGCCGCCGTGCGCAGCGCCCGGATGTGGTCGCTGATCTCCGCGATCCAGGTGCTGCTGCCCGGACTGCTGCTGATCGCGGTCGTCTGGCACGGGGTCCAGCTGGCCCGGCAGGGCCGCGTCACCGTCGGCGAACTGGTCACCGTCTACAGCGCGGTCATGATCCTCAACTATCCGTTGCAGCACTTCACCGAGATCGCCATGGCCTACTCCTTCTCGCGCCCGTCGGCGAAACGGGCCGCGCGGGTGCTCTCCCTGGAGCGGGCCACGGACACCGGTGGCTCCCTGGCGGACACCGTGCCGGACGGCGACCTGTACGACCCGGCCACCGGTCTGCTCGCTCCCGCGGGCCGGCTGACCGCCGTGGTCTGCGGCGACCCCGACGCGGCCGGACTCCTGGCCGAACGGCTGGGCGGCCATCCCGCCGAGGCCGGCACCTCCGTACTGCTCGGCGGTGTGCCGCTCGACGAGCTGCCCCTGGAGGCCGCCCGCACCGCGGTGCTCGTCCAGGACAAGGACCCGGTGCTGCTGTCCGGTTCGCTCCGGGAGCTGCTCGACGTGCCGTCCTCCGGGGCCGTGCGGGCCGAGGACGCGCTGGCCGCCGCCCAGTGCGGGGACGTCCTGGCGGCCCTGGTCCAGGGCTCGCTGGACGTCACCGACCCGCTGGACGCCCGGATCACCGAGCGGGGCCGGTCCCTGTCCGGCGGGCAGCGCCAACGCCTCGCGCTGGCCCGGTCGCTGATCACCGACCCCGGGGTACTGGTCCTGGACGAACCCACCTCCGCCGTCGACTCGCACACCGAGGCCCGGATCGCGGAGGGGCTCCGCGCGGTGCGGTCCGGCCGTACGACCGTGGTCTTCACCTCCTCGCCGCTGCTGCTCGACCTGGCCGACCGGGTGGTCCTCGTCCACGAGGGCGAGGTCGTGGCCGTCGGCGCACACCGCGAACTGGTGCGCAGCGAACGGCGGTACCGGTCGGTCGTGACCCGCGAGACGGACGACGAGGCCGCGCTCGAAGAGGACGAAGCCGCACTGCACAGCAAGGCGCTGGAAGAAGACGAAGCCGCGCTGCGCAGCAAGGCCCTGGAAGAAGACGAAGTCGCCCTGCGCAGCAGGGCGCTGGAAGAGATCGAGGAGAGCGCATGATCGGCGTCGCGCCACCGGCGTACGACCCGGCGGCCCCGACGACGGCCACCACCCTGCCCGTCGGTGCCACCGCCACCGTGCGTGCCTATGTGGCCGAACTGTTCCAGCGGCACCGCCGGGCCTTCTGCGTCCTCATCGCCGTCAACACGGTGGCCGTGATCGCCTCCATGGCCGGCCCGTACCTGCTCGGCGGGCTCGTCGAGCGGGTCTCGGACGGCGCCCGCGAACTCCATCTGGGCCTGACCATCGGCCTGTTCGTGGTCGCGCTCGCCGTCCAGTCCGTCTTCGTGCGCGAGGTGCGGCTGCGGGGAGCCGTGCTCGGTGAGCGGATGCTGGCCGATCTGCGCGAGGACTTCCTCGTCCGGTCGGTCGGGCTGCCACCGGGCGTCCTGGAACGGGCGGGCACGGGCGACCTGCTGTCCCGGATCACCACGGACATCGACCGGCTCGCCAACGCCATGCGGGAGGCCGTGCCGCAGCTGTCGATCGGCGTGGTGTGGGTCGTGCTGCTGATCGGCGGGCTCACCGTCACCGCTCCGCCGCTGGCCGCCAGCGTGCTGCTCGCCCTCCCGGTCCTGGTGGTCGCCTGCCGCTGGTACTTCCGGCGGGCGCCCGCCGGCTACCGCTCCGAGGCCGCCGGATACGCGTCCGTGGCCGCCGCCCTCGCGGAGTCCGTGGACGCCGGCCACACCATCGAGGCACACCGGCTCGGCGAGCGCCGCATCGCCCTGTCCGACCGCCGGGTCAAGGAGTGGACCGCATGGGAGCGCTACACCCTGTGGCTGCGGTCGGTGCTGTTCCCGGCGATCAACGCCACCCACGTGACGATCCTCGGCTCGGTGCTGATGATCGGCGGCACCTTCGTCCTGAAGGGCTGGATCGACGTCGGCCAGCTGACGACGGGCGCGCTCATCGCCCAGATGCTCGTCGACCCGGTGAACCTGATCCTGCGCTGGTACGACGAGGTCCAGGTCGCCCAGGTGTCGCTGGCCCGGCTCGTCGGCGTCCGGGACATCGAACCGGACGCCGGGGACGCCGCGCTGGCCCCCGCCGGGCGTGAGGTGCACGCGGACGAGGTCCGCTTCGGCTACCTCCAGGGCGTCGACGTGCTGCGCGAGGTCTCGCTGGAGGTCGCGCCCGGCACCCGGCTGGCCCTGGTCGGCCCCTCGGGCGCGGGCAAGTCCACCCTCGGCCGGCTGCTCGCCGGGATCTACGCACCCCGGGACGGCCGGATCACCCTGGGCGGCGCCGAGCTGTCCCGGATGACCGCCGAGCGGGTCCGTTCCCATGTCGCCCTCGTCAACCAGGAGCACCACGTCTTCGTGGGCTCCCTGCGCGACAACCTGCTGCTCGCCCGGACCGACGCGGCGGACGCCGAGCTCTGGGCGGCCCTCGGCGCGGTCGACGCGGACGGCTGGGCCCGGGCCCTGGAGGAGGGTCTGGACACCGAGGTCGGCTCCGGGGGGCTCGCCCTGACCCCGGCGCAGGCGCAGCAGATCGCGCTGGCCCGGCTGGTGCTGGCCGACCCGCACACGCTGGTCCTGGACGAGGCGACCTCGCTCCTGGACCCGCGCGCCGCCCGGCATCTGGAGCGGTCCCTGGCCCGGGTCCTGGACGGCCGCACGGTGGTCGCCATCGCCCACCGGCTGCACACCGCCCATGACGCGGACGTCATCGCCGTGGTCGAGAACGGCCGGATCAGCGAGCTCGGCAGCCACGACGCGCTGGTGGCGGCCGACGGCGCCTACGCGGCGCTGTGGCGGTCCTGGCACGGGTGACAGGCCGAGGCACGGGGTGCGGGCGCGAGGGGTGCACCGCAGGTCGCGCCCCGTGCCGTTGCGCGGGTGCGAGCTGGGGTGGAAGGCTGGAGAGCGGCACCGGTTCGGGGGCCGGGCGGGAACCGTCGGTTCCCGTCGCGCACCGGTGTCGAGCGTGCCGGCGGCCCGCCCCGCGGACCGCGTCCTCACCCCCTGGAGGTAGCCGTGACCACCGCCGACGGATGGGGGGACGACGTCTACCAGCCCGACGGATCCGAGATCCGTGAGGACACGGGGCTGCTCGACGTGGAGGACACGCTGGAGTCCGACGGGGTCAGCGAGCCCCTGGACCGTGGCTGGTCCCCGCCCGAACGGCCGTGGGCGGTGGAGCACACCGGGGTGACGGCGGCGGAGCGGCACCGGGGCGAGACCCTGGACCAGCGGCTCGCCGAGGAACTGCCCGATCTGGCCGCCCCCGACGGCGACGGCATCGGCGACTGCCAGGGCAGCGACGGCGAACCCCTCGACAACGAGGTCGGCGACCTGCGCTCCGGCCGGCTCGTGGCCCCGAACGAGGGGGCTCACGAGGACGACGAGAACGGCCTGGTGGCGACCGACGTCGGCATCGACGGCGCCGGGGCCTCCGCCGAGGAGGCCGCGATGCACATCGTCGACGAGGACACCGCCTACGACTGAGCCCGCCCGCCCCTGCCCGCCCGCCCCGTCCTTCCAGGAGCCGCCATGCAGCAGGACAAGCACCCCGACTACCATGCCGTGGTCTTCCGCGACCGCGCCGCAGGCTACGCCTTCCTGACCCGGTCCACCGCGACCAGCGACCAGACCATCGAGTGGGACGACGGCCGGACCTACCCGGTGGTCGACGTGGAGATCTCGTCCGAGAGCCACCCCTTCTACACCGGGAAGGCCCGCACGGTGGACTCCGAGGGCCGGGTCGCCGCCTTCGAGCGCCGCTACGGGAGCGGCTCGGAGGCGGGCCGGCCCTCGGAGGCCGGCTGACCGCCGGGTCAGATCACGTTCAGAGCGGCCGCGCAGCCTATGCCGCCGAGCACCATGAACACCGGCATGAGCACCTTGAGCTCGACCCAGCTGCCGGCCCGGAAGCGCATCGCCTTCGGCGGGCCGATCGGGTACCAGCGCCTGCGGCCGATCGGGATGGGCCACAGGACCGGGCAGCCGGAGACGGTCAGCGCGTCCCCGATGTCGTGCACCAGCGCCCCCAGGACCACCGGCAGCCCCAGCCACAGGTACTCCTGGCCGGGCTGGGTGAACAGCCAGTCCGATCCGTTGCCCGGCTTGTCCAGGACGCCGGCCAGGATCCACGCGCTGGTGGCCGCCAGCAGCCACACCAGGATGTCGCTGCTGGAGCCGCGCGCCGCCCGCCACAGCAGGCCCTCGATCGCCAGCACCATGTGCGCGAAGAGGATCGCCAGCACCGCCCAGCGGCCGCCGAGGATCGCCGCGGCCGAGCAGCCCCCGCCGATCAGCGCCGCCCACACCCAGGTGTGCGTCAGCGTCCGGTGGCCGCCGTTGCGGCGCGGGTCGCCCGCCATCCGGGTCGCCTTGTAGACGGCGTAGGAGAGCTTGTCCACGATCTCGCAGACCCAGCGCGACAGCGGTCCGAAGGCTCGCGAGATGGTCGCCGCCTTGTGGTCGAGGTCCGGGGCGAGCGCGGCGCCGGCGCAGATCAGCGCTCCGACCAGCAGCACCGGCCAGGGCATCGTATGCCCGGTCGCCGCCGCCGCGGCTCCTACGCCGAGCCAGGCGGCAGCCCCCGACAGTGAGTGTGCTGGTCCCATCATGGCCGTTGCCCGCCCCATTCCTCGTGTACCGCTGTCCAGTTGACCGGGTGCGATGACGCTCCGTCGGCGACACAGCGTAGCGGCCATGATCTTCGTACTCGAAGCCGATTCCCCCCTGGGCGGGTGGGCCAGGCAAGATGGGTGCGTGACCCTCATCGATCAGCTGCCGCCGACCCCCGACCCCGACGCCCTGTACGAGGCCTTCGAGGCCTGGGCGCAGGAGCGCGGTCTCACGCTCTACCCCCACCAGGAGGAGGCGCTGATCGAGGCGGTCTCCGGGGCGAACGTGATCGTGTCGACGCCGACCGGCTCCGGCAAGAGCATGATCGCCGCGGGTGCGCACTTCGCCGCGCTGGCCCGGGACGAGGTCACCTTCTACACCGCTCCGATCAAGGCGCTGGTGTCGGAGAAGTTCTTCGAGCTGTGCAAGATCTTCGGCACCGAGAACGTCGGCATGCTCACCGGCGACGCCTCCGTGAACTCCGACGCGCCCGTCATCTGCTGCACCGCCGAGGTGCTCGCCTCCATCGCCCTGCGCGACGGGAAGCAGGCGGACGTCGGCCAGGTCGTCATGGACGAGTTCCACTTCTACGCCGAGGGCGACCGCGGCTGGGCCTGGCAGATCCCGCTCCTCGAACTGCCGCAGGCGCAGTTCATCCTGATGTCCGCGACCCTCGGCGACGTCTCCTTCTTCGAGAAGGACCTCACCCGCCGCACCGGCCGCCCCACCGCGGTGGTCCGCTCGGCGACCCGCCCGGTGCCGCTCTCCTACGAGTACCGGCTCACCCCGATGACCGAGACGCTCACCGAGCTCCTGGAGAGCAGGCAGGCGCCGGTCTACATCGTGCACTTCACGCAGGCGCAGGCGGTGGAGCGGGCGCAGGCGCTGATGAGCATCAACATGTCCTCGAAGGAGGAGAAGGAGCAGATCGCCGAGCTGATCGGCAACTTCCGCTTCACCACCAAGTTCGGCCAGAACCTCTCCCGTTACGTCCGGCACGGCATCGGCGTGCACCACGCCGGCATGCTTCCCAAGTACCGGCGCCTGGTGGAGAAGCTCGCGCAGGCCGGTCTGCTGAAGGTCATCTGCGGCACCGACACCCTGGGCGTGGGCGTCAACGTGCCCATCCGCACGGTGCTGTTCACCGCCCTCACCAAGTACGACGGCAACCGCGTGCGCACCCTGCGGGCCCGTGAGTTCCACCAGATCGCCGGCCGCGCGGGCCGGGCCGGCTTCGACATCGCGGGACTGGTGGTAGCTCAGGCGCCCGAGCACGTCATCGAGAACGAGAAGGCCCTCGCGAAGGCGGGCGACGACCCGAAGAAGCGGCGCAAGGTGGTGCGCAAGAAGGCGCCGGAGGGCTTCGTCGGCTGGACGGAGAACACCTTCGAGAAGCTGATCGACTCCGAGCCGGAGCCGCTGACCTCGCGGTTCCGGGTCACGCACACGATGCTGCTGTCGGTGATCGCCCGCCCGGGCAACGCCTTCGAGGCGATGCGCCACCTGCTGGAGGACAATCACGAGCCGCGCAGGCAGCAGCTGCGGCACATCCGCCGGGCGATCGCGATCTACCGCTCGCTGCTCGACGGCGGCATCGTCGAGAAGCTCGACGAGCCCGACGCCACCGGCCGTATCGTCCGGCTCACCGTCGACCTCCAGCAGGACTTCGCGCTCAACCAGCCGCTGTCCACGTTCGCGCTCGCCGCGTTCGAACTCCTCGACCCCGAATCGCCTTCGTACGCCCTCGACATGGTGTCCGTCGTGGAGTCCACCCTGGACGACCCTCGCCAGATCCTGGCTGCCCAGATGAACAAGGCCAAGGGCGAGGCCGTGGCCGCGATGAAGGCGGACGGCGTCGAGTACGAGGAGCGGATGGAGCGCCTCCAGGACGTCACCTACCCGAAGCCCCTGGAGGAGCTGCTCTTCCACGCCTACAACACCTACCGCAAGAGCCACCCCTGGGTCGGCGACCACCCGCTGTCGCCGAAGTCGGTCATCCGGGACATGTACGAACGGACGCTGACCTTCACGGAGTTGGTGTCGCTCTACGAGCTGGCCCGCACCGAGGGGATCGTGCTGCGCTACCTCGCGAGCGCGTACAAGGCCCTCGACCACAACATCCCGGACGACCTGAAGTCCGAGGACCTCCAGGACCTGATCGAGTGGCTGGGCGAGACGGTCCGGCAGGTCGACTCCAGCCTGCTGGACGAGTGGGAGCAGCTCGCCAACCCGGAGGAGATGACAGCCGAGGAGGCCCAGGAGAAGGCCGACGAGGTCAAGCCGGTCACCGCCAACGCGCGTGCCTTCCGGGTCCTGGTGCGCAACGCGATGTTCCGGCGCGTGGAGCTCGCGGCCCTCGACCGGGTGGACGAGCTCGGTGAGCTGGACGCGGACTCCGGCTGGGACGCCGAGGCCTGGGGCGAGGCGATGGACAGGTACTGGGACGAGTACGAGGACCTGGGCACGGGCCCCGACGCCCGCGGTCCCAAGCTGCTCGTGATCCAGGAGGAGCCGCAGAACGCGCTGTGGCGGGTCCGCCAGATCTTCGACGACCCCAACGACGACCACGACTGGGGCATCAGCGCGGAGATCGACCTGACGGCCTCCGACGCCGAGGGCCGTGCGGTCGTCCGCGTCACCGACGTCGGCCAGCTCTGAGCACAGGTCCCGGAACAGCTTCGAGCACAGCCCCCAGCACAGGAGAACCCGACCCATGACCAACCCGGCCGAGAGACTGGTCGATCTGCTCGACCTGGAGCAGATCGAGGTCAACATCTTCCGTGGCCGCAGCCCCCAGGAGTCCCTCCAGCGGGTCTTCGGCGGCCAGGTGGCCGGCCAGGCGCTGGTCGCCGCCAGCCGCACCACGGAGGGCGACCGGCCGGTGCACTCGCTGCACGCGTACTTCCTGCGCCCGGGCCGGCCGGGCGTGCCGATCGTGTACCAGGTCGAACGGGTCCGGGACGGCCGGTCGTTCACGACGCGCCGGGTCACCGCCGTGCAGCAGGGCCGCACGATCTTCAATCTGACCGCCTCCTTCCACAAACCTGAGGTGGGAGCCTTCGAGCACCAGCTGCCGCCGGCCCGTGAGGTGCCGCATCCGGAGTCGCTGCCGACGCTCGCCGAGGAGATCCGCAAGCATCTGGGCGAGCTGCCCGAGCAGTTGGAGCGGATGGCGCGCCGCCAGCCCTTCGACATCCGCTACGTCGACCGGCTGCGCTGGAACGCCGAGGACATAGCGGGCGCCGAGCCGCGCAGCGCCGTGTGGATGCGTGCGGTCGGCCCGCTGGGCGACGATCCGCTGGTGCACACCTGCGCACTGACCTACGCCAGTGACATGACCCTCCTGGACGCGGTCCGCGTCCCCGTCGAACCGCTGTGGGGGCCGCGGAACTTCGACATCGCCTCGCTGGACCACGCCATGTGGTTCCACCGGCCGTTCCGCGCGGACGAGTGGTTCCTGTACGAGCAGGAGTCCCCCGTCGCCACGGGCGGGCTCGGTCTGGCCCGCGGGCGGGTCTACGACCTCGACGGGCGGCTGTTGGTGTCGGTCGTCCAGGAGGGGTTGTTCCGCGCGCTCTAGCCGAAGCAGGCGCGGACGGGGACACCTACGCGGACGCGGGCACCTACGCGGACGCGGGCACCTACGTGGTCAGGGCCGCCGGTCAGTGGGCGGGCCGGGGGGTTCTGCGCAGCAGCCAGCCGCGCAGGCTCCGGGAGAGCGTCGGCCGGTCGGGCGCGGGGGGCCGGGAGGGTGCGGCGGGGCGAGGCGCCGGCCGGTGTGCGCGGGCTTGCCCGAGTTCCCGTGCCAGGTCGTGCCTGAACCAGTCGATCTCGTCCGGGTCGGCCGCCGTCATGAGCTCCTCGGCGAGCTGCGCGGCCGGCGAGCCCGGTGCGCCGTGGGCGGGCGGGGCCGGCCGCAAGGCCGTCACATGGGCGCGTTCATGAGGGTCCGTGAGCAGGTCGTCGATGTCACCGGGGTCCAGGAAACCGGCCACCACCCCGGCCCGCTGCCACGGCCCGTCCGCCTGCCGCAGCAGGAAACCGCAGTGGCGTCCGCGCCAGTTGCGGGCCCGCTGGTCCGCGCCCGCCCTCAACCGGTCGCTCAGCTCCGCGGGCGTACGGCCGGTGAGCAGTCGTGTGTTCTGCTCGGCGGCGGCGAACTGCCCCAGCTCCTCGGCGAGATAGAGCCAGACCACGGCCCGGTAGCGATTCGGGTACCACCTCACCGGAGTCACCAGGCCGAGTTTCGCGACGCGGGTGAACCTGCCCGCCGGGATCCCCATCAGGGCCGCGCCCTCGGTCGTGCCCACGACCCGCACGCTCTCGCGGAGGGATTCGGCCCGGCCCTGGAGCCGGTCGATCTCGGTACGGGGGACGCGGCGGCCCCCGGCGGCTCCCCCGCCTCCGTCGTCGGGTACGGTGCGGATCCGCCCGAGGTGTACCGCGAGATCGAACTCGCCCCGTTTGAGGCCCAGTTCGCGGGCGGCGCGGCTCGGCGTGCAGGCGAGCGGGCGGGATGCGGCGAGGGTGGTGCCGGACATGGTCGTTCTCCCCCGTGGTGTGGGTGGCTCGCGCCCGGTGCGCTCGCCGTGGAAAAGACCGTAGCCGTTTCG
The DNA here is from genome assembly GCF_014645815.1 of Streptomyces fuscichromogenes. Taxonomy (GTDB): domain Bacteria; phylum Actinomycetota; class Actinomycetes; order Streptomycetales; family Streptomycetaceae; genus Streptomyces; species Streptomyces fuscichromogenes. Next base: position 58,988 of record NZ_BMML01000037.1, read on the forward strand.
GCGAGACTCGTGGCGGGCCTGTGGACAACTCCACGGCAGGTCATGAATCCGCAGGTCAGAGGTCTATCGCGGAGGAGCGTTCCGGTTGCCGGGCGTCCACCGCGAGGTGTTCGCCGACGCGGTTGACCAGCAGGGTCATCTCGTAGGCGATCTGGCCGATGTCGGCCTCCGCACCGCTGAACACGCACAGGCAGCTGCCGGTTCCGGCCGCGGTGACGAACAGGACCGCCTCGTCGTACTCGATCATCGTCTGGCGGACCTGGCCCGCGCCGAAATGGCGTCCGGAGCCCTTGGCGAGGCTGTGCAGCCCGGAGGCGACGGCCGCCAGATGTTCCGCGTCCTCCTGGCGGAGGCCCGTGCTCGCTCCCGTGACCAGGCCGTCGTTGGACAGGACCAGCGCGTGCCGTACATGTTCCACGCGCTCGGTCAGGTCGTCGAGCAGCCAGGCGAGTCCCTGGTTCTGCGCCATGTCGAAGCGTCTCCCCGTGTGCCGTCTCCCCCTGGCTGGAGGATCTCCCCGCCAGCCTTCCCCACCACCGGCGTCCGGGCAAGGAGGATGGGGACATGGCACAGAAGATGACCGACGAGGAATGGCGGGCGTTCGTCTCGCACGGCACCCGCACCGGCAAACTGTCCACCGTAAACGCCGACGGCAGCCCGCATGTGGCTCCCATCTGGTTCCTGCTGGAGGGGGACGAACTGGTCTTCAATACCGGCAAAGAGTCCGTGAAAGGGCGCAATCTCGCCCGTGACGGGCGTGTCGCCCTCTGCGTGGACGACGACCTGCCGCCCTTCAATTTCGTGGTGCTGAACGGGCGCGCCCGGCTGTCGGAGGACCTGGGCGAGGTCCGTGATTCGGCCACCCGGATCTCGGCTCGCTACATGGGGGCGGACCGCGCCGAGGAGTTCGGCGCCCGCAACGGCGTCCCCGGCGAACTGCTGGTCCGGGTCACCGTGGAGAAGGTGGTGGCCCTCAAGGACCTCACGGTCTGAGGCTCAGCCCACCGAGTCCAGGAGCCGGGCGGTGTGCATCCGTCCGGCGTACTCGACGAGCCGGATCAGCACTTCCTTGCCGGAGTCCCGGTCGCGGGCGTCGCACAGGACCACCGGCGTGCCCTGGTCCAGGTCGAGGGCGCGGCAGACGTCGTGGGCGCCGTAGCTCCGGGCACCGGTGAAGCAGTTGACGGCGACGACGAACGGGATGTGCCGGTGCTCGAAGTAGTCGACCGCCGGGAAACAGTCCTCCAGACGGCGGGTGTCGGCGAGGACGACGGCGCCGAGCGCTCCTTGCGAGAGTTCGTCCCAGAGGAACCAGAAGCGGTCCTGGCCCGGGGTGCCGAAGAGGTACAGGGAGAGGCCGGAGCGGATCGTGATGCGGCCGAAGTCCATGGCGACGGTGGTGGTGACCTTCTGGTCCACGCCGTCCGTGTCGTCCACGAGCTGGCCCGCTTCGCTGAGCATCTCCTCGGTGCGCAGCGGCCGGATCTCGCTGACGGCGCCGACCAGGGTCGTCTTCCCGACGCCGAAGCCGCCGGCGACCAATATCTTGAGCGCCATGGCCGAGTGTTCGTCGGCGGTGGACTCGGAGTGCTCGGAGACCATGATCACTTCTCTCGGAAGGGCTCTGGACAGGACCTGGAGGAGCGGCCGCGGCGGACGCCGGGACGCCCGCGAAGGGGTACGGGACGACGCGAAGCCAGCATCATGACAACTGCCGCTCCGTCGCGGACGGTTGGACCGGAACGGGTCTGTTCCGACCGGCTCGCGCCCGGTTGGTTCCGGATGCTCATCTACAGTGCCCGCAATCCCTCGATGACCTCGCGCAGAATCCGTTCGTCGGGCAGCTGGGCGGGTGGCACCGGGCGGCTCACGGTGACCCGGCCCAGTTCCAGCAGGTCGCCCAGGAGCACCCGGACCACGCCCACGGGGAGGTCCGCACCGGCGGCGAGTTCGGCGACGGACTGCGTCTCCAGCCGGCACAGGTCGACCAGCGCGCGGTGTTCGGGGCCGAGCGCGCTGCCGTCGTCGGTGCCGGCCGCACCCGGGTCGAGCGTGACCAGGGCGATCAGGTCGAACTTCACGCCGGTGGGGCCGGGTTTGGTACGGCCCCCGGTCATGGCGTAGGGGCGGACCAGCGGCCCGGCCTCGCCGTCGAACCACTGGCTGCCCGGTTCGCTCGGGGCGCCCGTCATGTACTCGGTCATCGGTGGCGGTCTTCCGGCTCAGCCGGCGGCGGGCGGCCGGGCGGCGATGCGCGGCGCGGTGTAGAGGTGCTCGCCGACGCGCTTGACCAGGCGGGCCATCTCGTAGGCGACCAGGCCGATGTCCGCGGTCGCGTCGGTGAGCAGCGCCAGGCAGGAGCCGTCGCCCGCGGCGGCCACGAAGAGGAAGGCGTCGTCCATCTCGACCATGGTCTGGCGGACCCCACCGGCCCCGAAGTGCCGTCCGGCGCCTTTGGCGAGGCTGTTGAATCCGGAGGCCACGGCCGCGAGGTGCTCGGCGTCCTCGCGTTTGAGGCCGGTCGAGGCGCCGACGGCGAGGCCGTCGTTGGACAGCACGACGGCGTGCCGCACCTCGGTGACACGCAGCACCAGGTCGTCCAGCAGCCAGTCGAGTTCGCCGGAGCGCCGGTCTGCCCTCGTGGTCGGGTCCTGGATCATGGGCGGTCTCCTTCGGTGCTGTCACTGCCGTCTTCGGTTCGCGGGGCGGCTCCGCGGCCGGGTTGTCTGCCTCCGCCGCGCGCCCAGCCGTCGCGGTAGGCGGTCATGCGGGCGCGGACGAGTTCGGGAGTGCGCTCGTCACCGCCGCGGGCGGGCGTGGGCTCCTCGGTGCGGGGATCGCGCAGTTGGGGGGCGAGGCTCGCCTGTCGCACCCGACGTGGGAGCTCCTCGTCGGAGGGATCGGAGTCGTGCGACGGGCGGTGCGGCCTCAAGGTGGTGACTCCGGGGGGCGGTGGTTCGGGCGCGGGGCGCGGGGCGGCGGGGGCGGTGACGGCGAGGACGGGCCGGCCGACGGGGGCGGGCTCCGGGAGGGCGGCACCGGGCACGCGCGCGTACGCGCGTTCCGCTGTCTGTCCGGTGTCGGCCGCCGGACGGCTGGAACGTTCCGCCGGACCGCCGTGCAGCAGGACCTTCGGCAGCAGCACCACCGCGGTGGTGCCGCCGTACGGGGACGTGCGCAGATGGACCTTGATGCCGTGGCGGGCCGCGAGCCTGCTGACCACGAACAGGCCGAGCCGGTCGCTGTCGAACAGGTCGAGGGTCTCGGACTGTTCGATGCGCCGGTTGGCCTCGGCCAGGGTGTCCTGGCCCATGCCGAGCCCGCGGTCCTCGACCTCCAGGGCGTAGCCGTTGCCGACGGGTTCTCCGGTGACGCGTACGCGCGTGTGTGGCGGCGAGAACTGGGCGGCGTTCTCCACGACCTCGGCGAGCAGATGCGTGAGGTCGGCGACGGCCGTCCCGATGACCGCCGCCTCGGGGAGCTGCCGTACCTCCACGCGCGCGTAGTCCTCGACTTCGGACACGGCGGCCCGTACGACGTCGGTGAGGGACACGGGCATCCGCCAGGCCCGGCCCGGGGCGGCCCCGGAGAGGATGATCAGGCTCTCCGCGTGGCGGCGCATACGGGTGGTGAGGTGGTCGAGGCGGAAGAGGTCGCTCAGTTCGCTGGGATCGTCGGAGCGGCGCTCCATGCTGTCCAGCAGGCTCAGCTGGCGGTGGACCAGGATCTGGCTGCGGCGGGCGAGGTTGACGAAGACCCCCGAGATGCCGCTGGCGAGTTCGGCGCGTTCCACGGCGGCGCGCAGGGCGGCGCGGTGCACGGTGCCGAGGGCCTCGGCGACCTGTCCGGTCTCGTCCTCCGCGGCCGGCCCCGGCGGCGCTTCGGCCCGGACGTCGATCTCCTCGCCGGCCCGCAGTCTGCGCATCGCCTCGGGGAGCTTGCGGCGGGCGATCTCCAGAGCACTGTTGCGCAGGCTCACCAGCTCGACGACGAGGCCGCGCCCGATGCGTACGGAGATGACGAGGGAGGCGACCACGGCGAGCAGACCGAACAGGACGGCGGCGCCGGCCGGCGTGAGCAGACCGCGTGCGAACGGATCGGCCCGGCCCGCCACCGCGCGTGCCGTGTCGGCCTGGAGGTTCCGCATGCCGTCCTGCACGCGCGCGTGCGCGGTGTTCCAGGTGGTTTCCGGGACTGCTCGGACCGCCCTGGCTCCGGACGGGCTCGCGAGGATCCGGTCCTCGGCGGCGCCCAGCGCGGCGTAGTCGTCGCCGTCGGCGAGCCGGTGCCAGGCGGTGCCCTGGGCACTGGGCAGATCGGCGACGGCCGCGTCGGTGAGGACCCGGCGGGTGTCGACGGCACCGGTGAACAGCCGCAGTCGCCTGCCGTCGAGACCACCGGCCAGCCGGGCACCGCCGAGGACCGCGTCCTCCTGGGCCAGCGCCTCGCCCGAGCGGGAGAATTCGAGCAGTACGCGCGCGTCGGAGCCCATGTCGTCGGCCTGGATGCCGGTGAGGGCGCCGTCCACGGCGAAGGCCGAGGCGATGGCCTGTGTGTACTGCCCGTAGGCCGCGTCCCAGCCGGCACCGCGGTTCTGCACCGCCCGCCGCAGAGTGCGCAGTTGTTCGGCGCCGGTGACGAAGGCCTTGAGGCGTTCGGCGACGCCGGAGGGCAGTTCCTCGCTGTCGGCGACGGTGCTGTCCTTGCCGAGCCGCAGACCGGCCACGGCCTGATCGGTACGGGTGCCGAGCCGCTGGAGGTCGGCGGTCTGTTCGGCGGCGGGATCGGTCGCGTACCGGACCGCGGCGGCCCGCTCGGCCTGGAGTGCGGCGACGGCGGCGGCGACCGGGGTGCGCAGCGCGGCGTCGACGCGCTGGGACTGGCGCAGCCGGGAGACGTCCTGTGCCGTGGTGACCGTGGCGTACGCCCACAGGGCGAGCAGGGACATCACCGGCACCATCAACAGGCAGACGACCTTGGCCCGCACGGTCCGTGGGCGGATCCGCCAGCCTCCCGGGCGCGTGGGCGCCTGGTCCGCGGCGGTGCCGTCGAGGTCGTCGGCCGGTTCGTCGGCCGGTGGTCCGGCGTGTGCGCGGCGGCCGCGCGGCGGCCGCGGTGACGGTGTCTCCGGGCCTGCTGTGGGGGTCCTACGGGGTGTGCGCATGGCCTCCTCGCTCGGGAGAGGGTGGGGCGGGTGCCGGGTCAGCGTGCGGCGCCCGCGACGGGCCGCTGGGCCGAGGCGGACGCCTCGCGCTCGCCGGCCGTGGGCGAGAGCGCGACGAAGGCCGAGGTGAGGAACAGATAGGACCCGAGGCCGACGGCGAGGGGGAAGATGAACTGCATCGCCGTGGCCCCGGGCAGGTGGCTGCCGGAGGGCGTGACGTGCACGCTGACCGCGAACATCCCGGTGTAGTGCATGCTGCTCACGGCCGCTCCCATGACCAGGGAGGCGAGGGTGACCGCGACGGGCGACCTGATGTTGAGCGCGGCCCACAGGGCCGCGGTCGCCGCGACCACGGCGATGAGGACGGAGAGTGCGACGAGCATCGGGTCGTAGCGCACGGTGCCGTGCAGCCGGACGGCCGCCATGCCGAGATAGTGCATGCTGGCGACGCCCAGCCCGGTGGTGAGGCCGCCCAGCAGGAGCGCCCGGCCGCGGTCGCGGCTGTAGCCGACGGCGAAGACGCCCGCGCTGACGACGACCACGGCGACCAGCAGGCTGAGGACGGTCAGGGGCACGTCGTAGCGGATGTCGGTGCCGCTGACGCTGAAGCCGAGCATCGCCACGAAGTGCATGGTCCAGATGCCGGTGCCGAGTGCGGAGGCCGCGGTGAGCAGCCAGTTACGGCGTGAGCGGCCGGTGCTGCCGAGCGCGCGGACCGTGCAGCGCAGCCCCAGTGCGGCGCCCAGGCAGGCCATGACGTACGACAGCACGGGGGTCAGCCAGCCGAAGGTGGCGTGGTCCAGATGTCCCATGGCTCAGGGACGCTAGGGGGCACGAGCGCACAAAGGGGGCGCATTTCGAAAGCTGCTGCCATATGACTCAGAGATGCACCGGAACGATCGCGTCCCGCTCGAACGTGCGCACAGGGTCGTCCTCCGTGACGGTGAGGGATCATGCGGACCATGAGCGATGACCACACACATGTCCGGGAGTTCTTCGGCGCCCGGGCGGCCGACTGGGACACCAGGTTCCCCGACGACGGTCCCGCGTACGCGGCCGCCGTCGCCGATCTGGGGCTGCGCGCGGGCGACCGGGTGCTCGACGCGGGGTGCGGCACCGGGCGCGCCCTGCCGCCGCTGCGCAGGGCGGTGGGCCCCGCCGGCGCGGTCCTCGGGATGGACCTCACCCCGGCGATGCTCCAGGCCGCCAGGCGGGCCGGCCGGGACCGCGACGGGAGGTTGCTGCTCGCCGACGTCGCCGCGCTGCCGGTGCGCTCCGCGTCCCTGGACGCCGTGTTCGCCGCGGGCCTGATCGCCCATCTGCCCCGTCCGGCGGAGAACCTGCGGGAGTTGGCGCGCGTGGTCCGTCCCGGCGGCGCCCTCGCCCTGTTCCACCCCATCGGACGGTCCGCCCTGGCGGCGCGCCAGGGACGGCAGATCACGCCGGACGACCTGCGCGCGGAGGGCAACCTGGGCCCGCTGCTGGCCGGTTCGGGCTGGCGCATGACGTCGTACGTGGACGAGGACGCCCGGTTCCTGGCCCTGGCGGTCCGGGGCCGTTAGCCGGCGACCGCCACGGCGAAGGCGTCGGGACGGTCGAACATGGCGTTGTGCCCGGCGCCCGGCACCGTCACCACCCGCACTCCCGGCGCCTCCGGGGCTCCCGCCCGGCGAGTTCGCCGCCGAGTTCGCCGCCGAGTTGGCGCTGAGGACGGTTCACGGTGCTCGCCTTCCTCCGGCACCTGGAGGAGCCCGCGAGCTTCTTGTACGACGGCGACCAGCGCTGCGCGCCGAGGAGGTGGACGACCCGGTCCGCCGCGCCACCCCCGCCGCACTCGAGGCCGAGGCCGCCCAGGCGGTGCCCTCTTCTGTTGCCGGAACTTCAACCCTAGGTTCGACAGAGGAAGGCAGGCGTTCGGAAGCGACAGGGGAAAGGGGCCCGGGTGTTCGACCGGATCCGCACGTACGCAGGCAGGTTTCGAGGCACCGAGAGCACGCAGGTGCGGGAGTCGGGTGTGAGCCGTGAGCGGCGGGCACACAACTTGTTCGAGGCGGCGGCCGTCTATGTCGCGGCCCGCGGGGAGGACGACCAGGACCGGATCGAGGAGGCGGCGGGGTGGGTGTCGCCGGAGGCGCTGTCGTTCGGGGTGAGCGAGCTGGCATGCCGGGCCGTGCTCACCCTGGCCCGGGAGCGCGACGAGTCGCCGGCGAGGGTGGCGCGCGACCTCCTCGGACTGCCCATGGTGTGACCCTCGGGTAACGCCGAGATCTCCGTTCTTGCCGCCGCCGAAGCCGTTTCGTCCCCGTCCTGGTGGAAAACAGCAGCTCCGGGTGTGGTGGCCGGTCGTGACAACGGCCTTCCCGTCGCACTAGGGTGCGCGCCGTTGGACGAACCACTGGGGAGGCAGGGATGGCCGGGACCGACGAGGAGGCCGTCGCCGCGGACGAGGCACTGTATGTGCTCACGGCGGTGCTGCTGACGCCGGCGCAGTTTCCGAGCGTGCTGGGCGACGACTATCCGGAGGCCTGCGCGGCGCTGGAGCTGATGCCGCTCGCCGACGGCTACGGCCTGGTGCTCGGCCAGGACGGCGCGGGGGCCCGCTGGACGGTCGTCATCGACGACGTCTCGCTGGTCGCCGTGGCTATCGCGTCCTGGGACTGCGGCATGGAGTACGACCTGTCGCCGAGCGAACGCACGGTGGTCGCCGCCCTGCCCGGCTGGCCGCTGGCGGTCGCCGTGTCGGCCCCGAACGTGCCCGCGCCGCACGACCCCGGTCCGGAGATGGCGGACCGGGCCGCGCTGTCCCCGCCGGACACCAGCACCTGGGGCCCGGCGCAGCGGCGGCTGGGGGCGGACGAGATCGCCCTCCAGTGGGCGATCTGGCGGGAACAGATCGGCGACGACCACTTCCCGGCACCGGCGGCCGAGGCCCCGGAACCGTCCGAGGAGGCCGCTGCGGACGCCGGGACGGCCTCGAAGGGCCACCTCGGGATCCGGCGTGTCCTGGCCGAGGCGCGGGCCTACGTGGACACGCCCCCGCCGTTGGGCCGGGTCCGCTCCTCCTTCGCGCCCGGTGACGCCCGTACGCTGCGCGCGGACGGGCCCGGCTGGTCGCTGGTGGCCCGCACCGACGACATCGCCTTCGTGCTCCTGGACGAGGAACCCGGCGAGGTCCTGCCGGTCGGCCGGGGCCCCGAGCTCCCCGGCCTCCTGGAAGCCCTCGACAAGATGGCCGTACGGCCCCTGTGAGCTCTCCGGGGGCCGTGGCCCGCCGCCGGGCGGCGGGTCACGCGGCCCCCGGCAGGCGGCTCAGCGGCCGATCTCCTTGCGCGTGACCCGGCGCAGCCTGCGCCGCTGTGCGGGATCGAGGGTGAGGTACGCGGCCACCGGGACGCCCACCACGATCAGGAACGTCACCCACCAGGGCAGCCATATCAGCAGGATGAGACCGACCGCCACACCCCCTGCGGCGATCTTCGCGTTCTTCGACATCAGCGTCGCCTCCTTCGCGGCCCTTGCCGCTCTCTGATCTGAAAACGGACCCACGCCTCCGGCGGTTCCGGACCGCGACCCTGAGACATCCCTGACGAGCGACCCCTACCGGCCCCTGAGTACCGACGGGCGCGGATGGGCGCGGACGGGTACCGAGTCGAACAGCTTGTGAAACTGCCCCGCTCTCAGCGTAACCACTCCCGGTCGGTCGCCGCGTCGGACGTCCAGGGGCGACCGGGCCCCGCGGACACGACGGCTCTCGCCGTCTCGGCCGATCCGCCGAGCCGTGGCCGCCCTCCGTTCACCGACCGGACAGGCGTTGTTCCTCATGAGGCCCAACTCTGGCCGCTGCCAACGAATTTGCCACCAGGAGGTCCGATGTCCCCGCACGCCACCGGCAGCCGCCGCCGCGTCCACCGTTCCGTCGCGACGGGTCTGCCCCTGGCGCTGGCCGCCGCCCTCCTCGCGGCGGGCACGGCCGAGGCCTCGTCGCCCGGCGCGGCGCAGGTCACCCGTACCGCCACCCTCGGCGACATCCCGCTCGGCGCCTTCAGCAACGCGCTGCTCCCGGGCAGTGTGGACAACGACCGGGGGGTGGACCTCGGCGGTATCGGCAGCGACATCTACCCGGCCGGCCGCAAGGGCGAGTACTGGACGGTCACCGACCGCGGCCCCAACGGCCAGATCAAGGTGGACGGCAAGAAGCGCCGTACCTTCCCGGTGCCCGGTTTCGACCCGGCGATCGTGAAGATCCGCGTCTGCGGCGACGCCATCGAGGTGATCGACGCGATCCCGGTCACCACGTCCTCCGGCAAGGCCGTCACCGGACTGTCCGACCAGGCGGGCCGGGACGAGGCGCCGTACTCCTACGACGCGAAGACGGCGCTGTCGTACAACCCGAACGGTCTGGACACCGAGGGCATCGTGCGCGCGGCGGACGGCACCTTCTGGCTCGTCGACGAGTACGGCCCGTCGCTGGTGCACGTCTCCACGCGCGGGAAGGTGCTCGCCCGTTACGTGCCCAAGGGGCTGCACCTCACCGGTGCCGACTACCCGGTGGTCGAGGCGCTGCCGTCCGTCTTCCTGCACAGGAAGGTCAACCGTGGCTTCGAGGGACTGGCCCTGCTGCCCGGCGGGGACCTCGTGATGGCGCTCCAGAGCCCGCTCTCCCTGCCCGACGGAGACGCCGGGGACGCCTCGCGCACGACCCGACTGCTGCGCTTCTCGCCCCGGAAGAAGTCGGTCACGGCCGAATACGCCTACCGCTTCGACCCGGTGAACGTGGTGGACCCGAGCGAGGACGACACCTCCGAGCTGAAGATCTCGTCGATCGTGGCGGTCGGCGGCGACCGGCTGCTGGTCGAGGAGCGCACCGACAACGCGGCACGGCTGGAGCTGGTGAAGCTGGACCGCAGGTCGGACATTCTCGGCGGTGTCTACGACGACGACACCACGTCCCCGTCGCTGGAGCAGCTGGACGACCCGGTCACGGCCGGCGTCCCGGTGCTCGGCAAGCGTCTTGTGGTGGACCTGAACACGGTGACCGGGGTACCGCTGAAGATCGAGGGCATCGCGCGCGTGGACCACGACACGCTCGCCCTGATCAACGACAACGACTTCGGCATGACCGACGGCGCGGGCGCGTTCGACGCCCAGGGCCGCCTCGTCGACAGCGGCATCGAGACGACCCTGGTGTACGTGCGGCTGCCCAAGGGGTTGTGAGCGAAGGGCTGTGGTTATCCCAGCAGTGAGGGCAGCAGGGAGTCCAGGCCGCTCGGCAGCTCGCTGGGCAGCTCGCTCGGCAGCTCCGAGGGCCACTGCGACGGGAGTTCGCTCGGCAGGCCCGACGGCAGAGCGCTCGGCAGCTCCGTCGGCAGGCTGAACGAGGGGCGGCCGGAGCCGGACGGGCTCGGGCTGCTCGCGGACGGCTTCTCGTCGGTCGAGCCGTCGCCGCCGGACGCCATCAGAACGACGGCTACAACGGCCACCGCCGCCAGCAGGACCAGGAGGGCGAACAACGGGCCCCGGCGCCCACGGGGCGGCTCCGGTGAGCGCGGTGGCATCCAGCCGACCGCGGTGGGCGACTCCTGCCCGCCGGGCGGGGCTCCGAATCCGGCACCCGCGGGCGGTCCGAAACCCCCGTGAGGAGGCGGGTCGTAGCCTCCGCCGGGCGGCGGAGCGCCATCCGGCGGGCCGGGCGGTCGTGGCGGTACGGGCGGCATGGCCATACCGCCAAGAGTCACCGCGTTCCGGTCATCGCGCGAGCCCCACTCGGGAGTTGGCACGGACTCATGCCATGGACCGCATGATTCCGGAGCATTTCCGGCGCGAAACGGTCATGCGGGCACAGGTGACGGCACACGCGCGTGCGGGCGTCCGCTTGGGAAGCGGCCCTCACGCGCGCGTGCGTGTTCCACCCGGTCAGCCCCGGGCGCCCAGCAGGTGGTCCATCGCCAGCTGGTCGAGCTGCTCGAAGGCCATCCCGCGCGCGGCGGTCGCGTCCACGTCGAACTCCTCGAAGGCCGTGCGGTCGGCGAGGAGCGCCTGGAGGCCGTCCGCGGCGGTCGACTGGGCCAGCTGGTCCAGGCGGGAGGCGCGAAGGGCCTCCTGGACCTCCGGGTCCGCGCGGAAGGCGGCAGCGCGGTCCTTGAGGATCAGGTAGTTGCGCATGCAGCCGGCGGCCGACGCCCACACGCCGTCGAGGTCCTCGGTCCGCGGCGGCTTGAAGTCGAAGTGCTTCGGCCCCGCGTAACCGGCGCTCTCCAGGAGGTCGACCAGCCAGAAGGCGGCGCGCAGGTCACCGGCACCGAAGCGCAGGTCCTGGTCGTACTTGATGCCGGACTGACCGTTGAGGTCGATGTGGAAGAGCTTGCCCGCCCACAGGGCCTGGGCGATGCCGTGCGGGAAGTTCAGGCCGGCCATCTGCTCGTGGCCCACCTCGGGGTTGACGCCGTAGAGCTCGGGACGCTCCAGGCGCTCGATGAACGCGAGGGCGTGGCCGACGGTGGGCAGCAGGATGTCGCCGCGCGGCTCGTTCGGCTTGGGCTCGATGGCGAAGCGCAGGTCGTAGCCCTGGGAGACGACGTACTCGCCGAGGAGGTCGAAGGCCTCCTTCATGCGGTCGAGGGCGACCCGCACGTCCTTGGCGGCGCCGGACTCGGCGCCCTCGCGGCCGCCCCAGGCGACGTACGTCTCGGCGCCCAGCTCGGCGGCCAGGTCGATGTTGCGGATGGTCTTGCGCAGCGCGTAGCGACGCACCTCACGGTCGTTCGCGGTGAACGCGCCGTCCTTGAAGACCGGGTGGGTGAAGAGGTTGGTGGTGGCCATCGGCACCTTCATGCCGGTCGCGTCGAGGGCCTGGCGGAAGCGCTTGATGTGCGATTCGCGCTCGGTGTCCGAGGACCCGAAGGGGATCAGGTCGTCGTCGTGGAACGTCACACCGTGGGCGCCCAGTTCGGACAGGCGCTGGACCGTCTCGACGGGGTCGAGGGCGCGGCGGGTGGCGTCGCCGAACGGGTCCCTTCCCTGCCAGCCGACGGTCCACAGGCCGAAGGTGAACCTGTCCTCGGGGGTGGGCTGGAAGCTCATGCCGCGGCTCCTTGCTCGGGGGCTGTGCTTGATGTCTGCGCTGGACGACTGTCGTGCCGACTATTTCGTCATCGCGGTTTACAAATTAGTATGCCGACGCGTCCCTGGGAAGGGTCACCATGTCCCCGAAGGGCGAAACCCGGGTCGCGACACTCCGACGGGCCGGGAAAAGTGCAGGTCAGTGGCGCGCGAGCCGCGGAAAAAGGGAGAGCCGATGTCAGCAGCCGAGGGTCCGCTCGTCGTCGGCGTGGACACGTCCACGCAGTCCACGAAGGCGCTGGTCGTCGACGCCGCCACCGGCGAGGTGGTGGCGAGCGGCCAGGCGCCGCACACGGTGACCACCGGGGTGGGCCGGGAGAGTGATCCGCGTCAGTGGTGGGACGCGCTGTGCGAGGCGCTTCGCCAGTGCGGGGACGCCGCGCACGAGGCGGCGGCCGTGTCGATCGGCGGCCAGCAGCACGGTCTGGTCACGCTGGACGGGCGGGGCGAGCCGGTGCGGCCCGCGCTGCTGTGGAACGACGTCCGTTCGGCGCCCCAGGCACAGCGGCTGATCGAGGAGCTGGGCGGCCCGAAGGCCTGGGCGGAGCGCACCGGGAGCGTGCCGGGCGCGTCGTTCACGGTCACCAAGTGGGCCTGGCTGGCGGAGCACGAGCCGGAGGCGGTCCGTGCGACCAGGGCCGTACGGCTCCCCCACGACTACCTCACCGAGCGCCTGACCGGGCAGGGCACCACCGACCGCGGCGACGCCTCCGGCACCGGCTGGTGGGCGTCGGCGACCGAGGCGTACGACGCGGAGACCCTCGCGCACGTGGGCCTGGACCCGGCGTTCCTGCCCCGGGTGGTCCGTCCCGGCGAGATCGCCGGCACCGTGCGCGACAGTCACGACCTGCCGTTCTCCAAGGGCACCCTGGTGGCGCCCGGCACCGGTGACAACGCGGCGGCCGCGCTGGGGCTCGGGCTGCGCCCGGGGACCCCGGTGCTGAGCCTCGGCACCTCGGGCACGGTGTACGCCGTCTCCAGGCACCGGCCCGCCGACCCGACCGGCACGGTGGCGGGCTTCGCCGACGCGCACGGCGACTGGCTGCCGCTGGCCTGCACCCTCAACTGCACCCTCGCGGTCGACCGGGTCGCGGCGCTGCTCGGCCTGGCCCGCGAGGCTGTCGAGCCCGGCACCTCGGTGACCCTGCTGCCGTACCTGGACGGCGAGCGCACCCCGAACCTGCCGCACGCCTCCGGGCTGCTGCACGGCCTGCGCCACGACACCACCGCGGGCCAACTCCTCCAGGCCGCCTACGACGGCGCCGTGCACGCCCTGCTGGGCGCCCTGGACCTGGTGCTCGACGAGGACGCCGACCGCACCACCCCGTTGCTGCTGATCGGCGGCGGCGCCCGGGGCCGGGCCTGGCAGGAGACGGTACGGCGGCTGTCGGGGCGACCGGTGCAGGTGCCCGAGGCGAAGGAACTGGTCGCCCTCGGCGCGGCCGCGCAGGCGGCCGGGCTGCTCACCGGCGAGGACCCGGCGGCGGTGGCACGGCGCTGGAACACGGCCGCGGGGCCGGTGCTGGACGCGGTGGAGCGGGACGCGGCGACGCTGGCCAGGATCTCCGGGGTACTCTCCGACGCGGCCCCGCTGCTGGAGCGGGCGCCGCAGGACCGCTGACCGGCACGGGACAGTCCAGAGGATCGAGGGAGGCATGACCGCACCGCCGCACGAGACCCGCCCGACGGCGACCGGCCGTGCCCTGCCGGACACCCAGCAGGGCATGCGGCGGCGCAACCTGGCGCGCGTGATGCACGCGGTCAGTGCGGAGGGCTCGCTGTCGCGGGCCGCGGTCGCCTCCCGTATCGGCCTCACCAGAGCGGCCGTGTCGACGCTCGTCGACGAGCTGATCCGCTGGGGGCTCCTGGAGGAACTCGGCCCCGAGCGGCCCAGCCGGGTCGGGCGGCCGGGTTCGGCGCTCGCGGTGAGCGGGCACGGCCCGGCCGGTATCGGGGCGGAGGTCGGGGTCGACCATCTCGCCGTGTGCGCGGTGGACCTGCGCGGCGCGGTACGGGCTCGTGCCGTGCGGCACGGCGCGAACCGGGGCCGGAACCCGGGCCCGGTGGTGGAGGAGCTGACCGGGCTGGTCCGGCGGGTCGTGGCGGACGCGGAACGGGAGGGCCTGTGGCCGGCCGGTCTCGCGGTCGCCGTCCCCGGTCTGGTGGCCCGCGACGGGCACACCGTCGTGCACGCCCCGAACCTCGACTGGCACGGCACCGACCTGGGCGCGCTGCTGCCCACCGGTCTTCCGCTGACGGTGGACAACGAGGCCAACTTCGGCGCCCTGGCGGAGCTGTGGCTCGGGGATGCCACGCCGCGTGACTTCCTGCACGTGTCCGCGGAGATCGGCATCGGTGCCGCCGTCGTCGTGGACGGACAACTGCTGCGCGGCAAACGCGGTTTCGCGGGCGAACTCGGCCATGTGCCGGTCCGTCCCGACGGGCCGCGCTGCGCCTGCGGCGGACGCGGGTGTCTGGAGCAGTACGCCGGCGAGGAGGCGGTGCTGCGCGCGGCCGGCCTCGAATCCCGGGAGGACGCGGTGGGCCTGCTCGCGCGGCAGGCGGGCGCGGACCACGAAGGCGTACGACGCGCTCTGCACGACGCCGGCACGGCCCTGGGCATCGCCCTGACCGGCGCCGTCAACCTCCTCGACCCCGAGTCCGTGGTCCTGGGCGGCGCCCTGGCCGGCCTCGCCCCCTGGCTCCTCCCGGCCCTGGAAGCCGAACTGGCCGACCGTACGACAGGTCCCGCCTGCCCGGTCGCCGTCTCCCGCCTGGGCCACGAGGGTCCCCTGCTGGGCGCGGCCCACTCGGTGGTCCGGGCCGTCCTGGACGATCCGGCGACGGTGGCGGAGCGGCTCTGACCGAGGCACGGCCGCCTCACGCCTCCCCTTTCACTCGTCCGAGTGAGGGAGTTGTCCACAGTCCCCGCCCCGTCCACGGAACCATCGGGCGCTCTTCTGCCCAACCCGCGAGCGCCGTACCGTGATTCACGCGAGGCATCCGCCGGAACGAGGGAATCACGCACATCGGGGGGACGTATGTCTGCAGAGGCGGCCGTGGGGCTGCGGCGGGATGCGGTGGGGTTACGGGAGGTGCTGTTCCAGAGCGTCACGGCGATGGCGCCTGCCGCCGCGGTCGCCGCGTCCATTCCCTCGGGGGCGGCGTTCGCCGGCGGCAGTCTGCCGCTGGCCGTGCTGATCGCTCTGGTGGCCTGCCTGTTCACCGCGTCCTGCGTGGCCGAGCTGGCCCGGGAGCTGCCCGCCGCGGGCTCGGTGGCCACGTACGCGGCGCAGGGGCTGCATCCGGCCGTGGGGTTCCTGGTCGGCTGGGGTTATGTGTTCGTGGAGGCGCTGGTTCCGCCGTTGCTGCTGCTCCAGCTCGGGTTCACCGTGGCGGGGACCCTGCACGACGAGTGGGCCTCCTGTCCGGCCGACCTGTGGTGGCCCTGGGCGCTGGCCGGCGCGGCCGTCATCGCCGTCGCCGGGTATCTGGGGGTGCGCGCCTCGGCCCGGTTCGGGACGGTCCTCGGCGTGTTCGAGATCGCGGTGTTCCTCGTCTTCGCCGGGTGGCTGGTCATCAGGGCCGGCGGTCACAACACCCTCTCCGTGTTCGGCACCTCGCACACGGCGCATGGTTACGGAGGGGTCAGCGGGGTCTTCGCCGGTTCCGTCTACACCGTGCTGGCGTTCGCCGGCTTCGAGGCGGCCGCGCCGCTCGCCGAGGAGACCCGCGACCCGCGCCGCACGATGCACCGCGCGGTCCTCGGCGCGGCCCTGGGGATCGGCCTGTTCTACGTGCTGACGACCTATGCGATGACCGTGTA
Source organism: Streptomyces fuscichromogenes (assembly GCF_014645815.1). Classification (GTDB taxonomy): domain Bacteria; phylum Actinomycetota; class Actinomycetes; order Streptomycetales; family Streptomycetaceae; genus Streptomyces; species Streptomyces fuscichromogenes. The sequence goes on from NZ_BMML01000037.1 coordinate 75,097, forward strand.
CTTCGGCCCCGACAGGTTCGCCTCCTTCGGGGCGGCGGGCGAGGCGTCCTGGGAGGGCGTGGCCCGTGCCTCCTTCGGACTCTTCTGGGTGCTGGTGTTCCTCGCGGTGGTGAACTCGACGATCGCCAACGCCAACGCCTGCGCCAACGTCTCCACTCGGACGGCATTCGCGCTGGCCCGCATCCGGGTCCTGCCGCGCGTCCTCGCCACCCTCCATCCCCGGTACCGCTCCCCCGTCGCCGGCATCGCGGTGCAGACGGTCGTCGCGGTCGGCGCCGTGCTGGGGTTGGGGTTCGGCTACGACCCGGTGACCGGGTTCCTGCTGCTGGCCACGGTGATCGTCACGGTCGTCATCGGCGTGTACATCGTCGTCAACCTGGCCTGCGCTGGCTACTTCCTGCGTCGCGGCCGCCCGTCCCTCAAGCCCGTACGGCACCTTCTCCTCCCCCTGCTGGGCATCGTGGCCTTCGTCCCCGCCCTGCTCACCGCCGCCGGTCTGCCCGCCTTCGACTTCGTGACGAAGCTGACCGCCCCGGTCTCGTACGCCGGTCCGGTGGTCGGCGTCTGGATGGCGGTCGGAGCGGTCGTCCTCCTGGTACTGATCCGGCGTCACCCCGAGCGCATAGCCGAGACCGCGCGGGTCCACATCGAAGAGGACACCTCAGGCACCGCCGCCCCGCAGAACGGAGCAACACCGCGATGACCGACCCCCGGATCCTCACCGTCCGTCCCGAACCGGACGAATACGCCTGGACGTTCGGCGGAGCGCCGCCGGTGGCGCGGATCGCGCCGGGCACGGTCCTCGACCTGTACACGGAGGACTGCTTCGCCGGACGGGTGCGGTCCGAGAAGGACCTGGTGTCCGAGGTGTGCGAGTTCCCGTTCCTCAACCCGCAGACCGGCCCCTTCCACATCGAGGGCGCGGAGCCGGGCGACACCGTCGCCGTGCACTTCGTGTCGATCGAACCGGCCCGGGACTGGGCGGCGTCGACGACGGTCCCCCTGTTCGGTGCCCTCACCTCGACACACACCACGGCCACCCTCCAGCCGCCGCTGCCGGAGAAGGTCTGGATCTGGGAGCTCGACCGCGCTCGGCGCACCGCCCTGTTCCGGGCGCACGAAGGCGACATCGAACTGGAGCTGCCGCTGGACCCGATGCACGGCACGGTCGGGGTGGCCCCCGCGAATCTGGAGGTGCGCTCGGCCCTGGTGCCGGACGCGCACGGCGGGAACATGGACACGCCCGAGATGCGGGCCGGTGTCACCTGCTACCTCGGGGTCAACGTCGATGGCGCGCTGCTCAGCCTCGGCGACGGGCACGCCCGCCAGGGCGAGGGCGAGACCTGCGGGGTGGCCGTGGAGTGCGCGATGAACACGGTGGTGATCGTGGAGCTGCTGAAGGGGATCGCGACGCCGTGGCCCCGGCTGGAGTCGGACACCCACATCATCTCGACCGGGTCGGCGCGTCCGCTGGAGGACGCCTTCCGGATCTCGCAGCTCGACCTGGTGCAGTGGCTGGTGCGCGACTACGGATTCGGTGAACTCGACGCGTACCAGTACGCGACCCAGACGGTGGAGTCGCCGTTGGCCAACGTGTGCGACACCAACTACACATGCGTGGCCAAGCTCCGCAAGGAGTGGCTGCCCGCGCGCGAGACTTACCGCGGACTGCATGCGCGACTGCGCGAGACGGCGACGGCCCTGCGCCGCTGACCGCCCCTCGACTCCCCCCGTGCTTCGAGCACGCTTCCGAAAGGCACCCCATCCATGGACCGGGCACGACCGCTCCCCAGCAGGCGACGGCTCCTGAAGGGCGCCGCCTTCGCCGCCGTCCCGTACGCGCTGCTCCCCGCGGGCCGGGCGGGCGCGCGGACCGGTGTCGTCGACTACGCGCCGGCCGAGTGGCAGGCGGCGAGCAGCGAGAACCGGACGGCGGCCGGGCGGCCCGGCGACTACACGATCGACCGAGTGATCATCCATGTCACGCAGCAGTCGTACGCCGGCACGCTGTCCATCTTCCAGGACCCGAAGAAGCGGGTGTCGGCGCACTACCTGGTGCGGTCGGCCGACGGGCATGTCGCGCAGTGCGTGCGGGAGTCGGACGTGGCCTGGCACGCGGGGAACTGGGACTACAACACGCGGAGCGTCGGCATCGAGCACGAGGGCTGGGTGGAGAAGCCGGAGTACTTCACCGACGCCCTGTACAAGGAGTCGGCGCGGCTGACGGCGTCCGTCTGTGACAGATACGGCATCCCGAAGGACCGGAACCATGTCATCGGCCATGTCGAGGTGCCGGGGACCGACCACACCGATCCGGGGAAGCACTGGGACTGGGTGCGCTACATGACGCTGGTCGGCCAGGCGGACTGAGACCGGTGCGGCGGTCTGCGAGGCGAGGCCGATGTACCGGCCCTTGAAGTGAGACCGGTCGAAACGGTTGTCGGCGCGGACACCCCGAGTGACGATGTCCCCAGCCGCATCGCCGTCGGGAGGCCGAGTTGACCGATCCCTGGGTGGCCCTGGAGCCGGGGGCCGACCCTGCCGAGCGCGTCCGGGTGCTGCGCCGGGCACACGAGACGTTCACCACGGCGGGCACCGTGCCGCGCCCGGTGCGGTCCGTGGTGGCCGAGTCGTGGCGGCGTTCCGCGCGGGCGGGGGTGGGGCCGGACGGCGCGGCGCGGGTGGAACTGACGGACGGTGACCTCGGGGCCTATCGGGCGGAGCATCCGCTGGCCCGGGTGATGCCGCTGTTCCGGGAGCTGATGGGCACGTTCGCGGCGGACGGCGAGCATCTGCTGGCGGTGTGCGACGCGGACGGCAGGCTGCTGTGGGTCGAGGGGCATCCGGCGACCCGGCGCCGGGCGGACCGGATGAACTTCGTGCCGGGCGCCCGCTGGTCGGAGGCCGCGGTCGGGACCAACGCGCCGGGGACGGCGGTGGCCGTGGACCGGCCGGTGCAGGTGTTCGCGGCGGAGCACTTCATCCGCCGGGTGCAGCCGTGGACGTGCGCGGCCGCGCCGGTGCACGATCCGCGCACCGGGCGGGTGCTGGGCGCTGTCGACATCACCGGCGGCGACCGGCTGGCCCATCCACACAGCCTGGGTTTCGTCCAGGCGGTCGCGCGGGCCGCCGAGTCGCAGCTGGCGCTGCTCGATCCGCCGGTGCCCGCCGACGAGGCGCCCGCGCTGACCGCGCTCGGCCGTGACGAGGCCGAACTCCGGCTGGACGGGCGCCGGATCAGGCTCGGCCGTCGGCACAGCGAGCTGCTGGTGCTGCTGTCCCGGCACCCGGAGGGGCTGACCGGAGACGAGCTGCTGTGCGCGCTGTACGAGGACGAGTCGGTGACGCCGGTGACGCTGCGGGCGGAACTGGTCCGGCTGCGCCGGCTGCTGGGCCCCGGGCTGCTCGCCTCCCGGCCGTACCGGCTGGCCGCGCCGGTCGAGTCGGACGCGGCCGTGGTGGAGCGGCGGCTGGAGGCGGGGGCGGTGACGGCGGCCGCCGGGGCGTACACCGGGCCGCTGCTGCCGGGTTCCCAGGCGCCCGCGATCGTACGGCTCAGGCGGCGGCTGGCGGACGGGCTGCGGGCCGCGCTGATCGGGTGCCAGGATCCCGACCTGCTGGCGGAGTGGGCGCACGCGCCGTGGGGCGAGGAGGACGTCGAGGTGTGGCGGGCGCTGGCGGCGGTGCGGCCGACGGCGGTCGTACGGTCCCGGCTGGCGGCTCTGGAGGCGGAGCTCGCGGCGCCGGTCGGCTGACCTGCCGCGCAACGTGCCCGCAACGTCCGCTCCTCTAGCCTCCGCGCCGAGAGCTGCCCAACGGCGGGCAGCGCATCTGCAAGGAGGCAGGCCACCATGACCCGTTTCGCGGCGCCCGGCAGCGAGGGCGCGATCGTCTCCTACCAGGCGCGCTACGACCACTTCATCGGCGGCGAGTGGGTGCCGCCGGTCCGGGGGCAGTACTTCGAGAACCCGTCGCCGGTGAACGGGCAGCCGTTCACCGAGGTGGCGCGGGGTACCGCCGAGGACGTGGAGCGGGCACTGGACGCGGCGCACGCGGCGGCGCCGGGCTGGGGCCGTACCTCGGTGACGGAGCGCTCCGACATCCTCCTCAAGATCGCCGACCGGATGGAGGCCCACCTCGAACCGCTCGCGGTCGCCGAGAGCTGGGAGAACGGCAAGCCGGTGCGCGAGACGCTGGCCGCCGACATCCCCCTGGCGATCGACCACTTCCGGTACTTCGCGGGGGCGATCCGCGCACAGGAGGGTTCGCTGGGCGAGGTCGACGACGACACCGTGGCGTACCACTTCCATGAGCCGCTGGGCGTCGTCGCGCAGATCATCCCGTGGAACTTCCCCATCCTGATGGCGACCTGGAAGCTCGCGCCGGCCCTCGCCGCCGGGAACGCGGTCGTCATCAAGCCGGCCGAGCAGACCCCGGCCTCCATCCACTACTGGATGAGCCTGATCGCGGACCTGCTGCCGCCGGGCGTCGTGAACATCGTCAACGGGTTCGGCGTGGAGGCCGGCAAGCCGCTGGCGTCCAGCCCCAGGGTGGCCAAGGTCGCCTTCACCGGTGAGACCACCACGGGGCGGCTGATCATGCAGTACGCCTCGGAGAACATCAAACCGGTCACCCTCGAACTGGGCGGCAAGTCCCCGAACATCTTCTTCGACGACGTCTGGGCGCACGACGACGACTTCCGCGACAAGGCCCTCGAAGGCTTCACGATGTTCGCGCTCAACCAGGGCGAGGTCTGCACCTGCCCGTCCCGGGCCCTCGTCCAGCGCGGCCACTACGCCGAGTTCATGGAGGCGGCGGTCGCCCGCACCCGCCTGATCAAGCCGGGGCACCCGCTGGACACCGACACGATGATCGGCGCCCAGGCCTCCAACGACCAGCTGGAGAAGATCCTCTCCTACCTGGACATCGGCCGGCAGGAAGGCGCGAGGATCCTCACCGGCGGCGAACGCATCGACTACGACGGCGAGTTGAAGGGCGGCTACTACGTCCAGCCGACCATCTTCGAGGGCGACAACCGGATGCGGATCTTCCAGGAGGAGATCTTCGGCCCGGTCGTCTCGGTGACGTCCTTCGACGACTTCGACGACGCGATCAAGATGGCCAACGACACCCTGTACGGCCTCGGCGCGGGCGTATGGACCCGTGACATCAACACCGCGTACCGCGCGGGCCGTTCGATCCAGGCGGGCCGGGTGTGGACGAACTGCTACCACGCGTACCCGGCGCACGCGGCGTTCGGCGGCTACAAGCAGTCGGGCATCGGCCGCGAGACACACAAGATGATGCTGGAGCACTACCAGCAGACGAAGAATCTACTCGTGTCGTACTCACCGAAGAAGCTCGGCTTCTTCTAGAGACACGGAAAAGGGCGCCTGACCAGGGCTTTCACCCGTCAGGCGCCCTTCGCTCAACCTGCCCTCGACCGAGCCCGGCTTGCACGCCAACTCCCAATTCCTCCCACCACTGCACCCTTCCTGACCAGTACTTCCGGACCAGTCACGGACCAAACCCCCGGTTCAGCCCTCGGGTACGTCACCTTGACTGACGCGCTGCCACTCATTCATGGACTGCTCAATGGGGTCTGCAGCAGGATCGGGTCACGCCAACTGAACTCGCGGGTCTCGTACATGTGCCCCCGTTCGACCAGGCCGGCACGGTACTCGGCGCCGTGGTCGGCCTCCGCGACCACGACCGGCGACGCGAGCTGCCAGGGGGAACGCCGCCACACCGGTCATCGCCGCCGCGCGCGACTGCCCCGGAACGCGTCCCCGGCTACGTGGTCATCGGCCACGGAGCCGGGGCACGGTCCCGTCGAGATCACTCAAGGGAGCGGCGCCGGCCCTATGTCAGGGCGAGGCCGTAGGCCCCGACCGTGAGCCAGGCGTCGATGGCTCCCTCCGGGGTGATGAGCAGGTAGTCCGACCGACTGTCGCCGCTCACGTCGGCGAACGCGACGATGTCGCCGAGGCCCGCACTGCCGATACCGGTGGCGATCTCGCCTTGGGCCGACCACTGCGGCGTACCGGTGTTGAGCCAGGCTTCAACTGCCCCTTCGTCATCGCGGTAGAGGTAGTCCGCGCGCCCGTCGGCGTTGAGGTCGGTCAGTACCACGCCGCGTGAGGTCCGCCCGATGCCAGGGGCAACCTGTCCGAGGGGGGTCCAGGTCGTCGTACCGCTGTTCAGCCACACGTCGGCCGACCCGTTGTCGTTGAGCACCCAATAATCAGCCCTGCCATCACCGTTGTAGTCAGCGAAACGCACATTTACGCCAGGCTGGCCGACACCCGACGCCATCTGCCCGAGGGGGGTCCAGGTGGTCGTACCGGTGTTCAACCACACGTCGACCGACCCGTTGTCGTTGAGCACCCAATAATCAGCCCTGCCATCACCGTTGTAGTCAGCGAAACGGACCTTGCTTGCCGACTGGCCGACACCCGACGCCACCTGCCCGAGCGAGGTCCAGGTCGTCGTACCGGTGTTCAACCACACATCGACCGACCCGTTGTCGTTAAGCACCCAATAATCAGCCCTGCCATCACCGTTGTAGTCAGCGAGGCGAACGTTGGCGCCAGGCTGGCCGACGCCGGACGCGATCTGTCCCTGGGCCAGCCAGCCGGGTCCGCTGGTATCACCTCCGCCCACGTTGAGCCAGGCGTCGACCGCACCGTTCTGGTTCAGGACGAAATAGTCGGCCCGGCCGTCGCCGTTGTCGTCGGCCAGCTGGATCTGGCTTCCTGGCTGTCCCACTCCCGCCGCGTGGAGCCCCAGTGGTGTCCAGTCGGTCGTCCCGGTATTGAGCCACACGTAGAGGCTGCCTGACTTGGTCAGCACTACGTAGTCAGCCTTGTCGTCACAGTTCATGTCAGCGAATCGGATGTTGCCGGCCGGCTGCCCTACTCCGGACGCCATCTGCCCGAGCGGGGTCCAGGTGGTCGTACCGGTGTTCAACCACACATCGACCGACCCGTTGTCATTAAGCACCCAATAATCAGCCCT
>NZ_BMML01000038.1 GCF_014645815.1 Streptomyces fuscichromogenes
ACGACCTCGTCCTCTGCGTGCACAACTTCTCCCGCTTCGCCCAGCCCACCGAGCTGGACCTGCGGGTCTACGACGGCCGGCACCCGGTCGAGCTGATCGGCGGGGTGCGGTTCCCCGCCGTCGGCGAACTGCCGTACCTGCTCACCCTCGCCGGGCACGGCTTCTACTGGTTCCGGCTCTCCCGGGCCGCCTCCCCCATCGGCCGTCGGCGCTGAGCGTGCGGAGCCGAGGAAAGGACGCGTCCACATGACGAAGACCGTTGACCTGCCCCGGGGCACGACGGCCGGCCTGGACCGGCCGCTGGTCTCGCTGGGCGGGCTGCTGCGCGACTGGCTGCCCCGGCAGCGCTGGTTCGCGGGCAAGGACCGGCCTGTCACGGAGCTCTCCGTGCTGTCCGTGACCGAACTCTTCCCCGGCTGCCTGCACCTGCTGGTGCACGCCGACCACTCCCCGCACGGTGGGACCACCCCGTCCGGAGACTGCTACCAGCTCCTGCTCGGCGTCCGCGAACACCGCGCCCCCAGCCTGGAACGGGCCTACATAGGCCGGGCCGAGAAGGGCCCGCTGGCCGGACTCGCCGTCTACGACGCCCTGCACGACCCGCACGCCGCCGAACTGCTCCTGGAACGGCTGCGGATACCGGGCACGGCCGGCCCGCTGCGCTTCGAGACCGCCCCGGACGCCCGGATACCCGGCGGACTCGCGCCGCGGCTGCTGGACGCCGAGCAGTCCAACTCCTCGCTGGTGTACGGCGACTCCTACATCCTCAAGGTGTTCCGGCGGATCCAGCCCGGCGTCAACCCGGACCTGGAGGTGCCCGGCGCACTGGCCGCCCAGGGCTGCGCGCGGGTGCCGGCACCGGTGGCCTGGTTCCGCACCACCGAGCCGAGCCAGGCCACGCTCGGGGTGTTGCAGCCCTTCCTGCCGGGCGCGGCCGACGGCTGGACCCTCGCCCTGCGCGCGCTCGCCGCCGGGGACGACTTCACCACCGAGGCGCACGAACTGGGGCGGGCCACCGCGGACGTGCATCTCGCGCTCGGCTCCGCGTTCCCGCCCGCCGTCCACGACGACCACGGCCGCACCGCGGAGGCGATGTCGGTACGGCTGGACGCGGCCGCCCACGCGGTGCCGGCACTGCGGCCGTTCGTACCGGGGCTGCGCGGCGCCTTCGACGCGCTCGCCGGCTGTGACACCGGACCGCTCGCCCAGCGGATCCACGGCGATCTCCATCTCGGGCAGGTGTTGCGCGCGGACCACGAATGGTTCGTCATCGACTTCGAGGGCGAGCCGTCGAGACCGCTCGCCGAACGGCGCAGCGCCCAGTCACCGGTGCGGGACGTCGCCGGGATGCTGCGCTCCTTCGACTACGCGGCCCGGCAGCGCCGCCCCTGGCGCCCCGAGTGGGCCCGCCGCTGCCGGGAGGCCTACTGCGCGGGTTACGCTGCCCGGGCCGGCTGGGACCCGCGCAAGAAGCACGCACTGCTGCGCGCCCACGAGACGGACCGCGCGGTGTACGAGGTGGTGTACGAAGCCAGGCACCGGCCGGCCTGGCTTCCGGTTCCGATGGCCGCGATCGAGCGGCTCGCCCGCTGGAGAGGCTGACCCACGTCATGGCACTGCGCGACTCCTCACTCCCCGAGCCCTCCGGTCCCTCCCGTGCCACGGCCCCGCCGCTGGACGCCGCCGACCGCGGACGGCTGCTGGCGGGCGCCCACCACGATCCGCACGCCCTGCTCGGCGCCCGCCCGGTGGACGGCGGCACCCTCTTCCGGGCGCTGCGTCCGCAGGCCCGTGCCGTCACCGTGCTGGCCGACGGGGTGCGCAGCCCGCTGGTGTCCGAGGGCGACGGGCTCTTCGCGGCCGTGCTGCCGTACGCCGAGGTCCCGTCGTACACCCTGCTCGTCGCGTACGAGGACGGGGAGCACGAGGTCGACGACCCGTACCGTTTCCTGCCCGCGCTCGGCGAGTTGGACCTGCATCTGATCCGGGAGGGGCGGCACGAGCAGCTGTGGAAGGCGCTCGGTGCCGAGCCGATGACCCATGACGGGGTGGCCGGCACCCGGTTCACGGTGTGGGCGCCGAACGCCCGGGGGGTGCGGGTGGCCGGGGACTTCACGTGCTGGGACGGCACGCAGTTCCCGATGCGTTCGCTGGGCGCCGCCGGGGTGTGGGAGCTGTTCCTGCCGGGCGTGGGCGAGGGCTCCCGGTACAAGTTCGAGATCACGTCGCGGCACGGCGGCCGGTTCCTCAAGGCGGACCCGATGGCCCGGCAGGCCGAGGTGCCGCCCGCGACCGCCTCGATCGTGACGGTCTCGCACCACGAGTGGGACGACGCGCAGTGGATGACGCACCGGGGCGACGTCCCGGTGCACGAGGCGCCGTTCTCGGTGTACGAGGTGCATCTGCCGTCCTGGCGCCCCGGCCTCACCTACCGTCAGCTGGCGGTGGAGCTCCCCGCGTACGTCAACGACCTGGGCTTCACGCACGTCGAGTTCATGCCGGTCGCCGAGCACCCGTTCGGCGGCTCCTGGGGCTACCAGGTCACCGGCTTCTACGCGCCCACCTCCCGGCTCGGCACCCCCGACGACTTCAGGTACCTGGTCGACGCGCTGCACCGGGCGGGCATCGGCGTGATCATGGACTGGGTGCCGGCCCACTTCCCGAAGGACGACTGGGCGCTGGCCCGCTTCGACGGGGACCCGCTGTACGAGCCCGGGGACGAGCGGCGGGCCGAGCATCCGGACTGGGGGACCTACGAGTTCGACCTCGGCCGGGTGGAGGTGCGCAACTTCCTGGTCGCCAACGCCGTGTACTGGTGCGAGGAGTTCCACGTCGACGGGCTGCGGGTGGACGCGGTCGCCTCGATGCTCTACCTCGACTACTCGCGGGACTCCGGTCAGTGGACGCCGAACGTGTTCGGCGGGCGCGAGGACCTGGACGCGGTGGCCTTCCTCCAGGAGATGAACGCGACCGTGTACCGGCGGGCGCCCGGGGTGGTGACCATCGCCGAGGAGTCCACCGCGTGGGACGGGGTCACCCGGCCGACCGACAGCGGCGGGCTGGGCTTCGGGCTGAAGTGGAACATGGGCTGGATGCACGACTCGCTTCAGTACATCGAGCACGAGCCGGTGCACCGCAAGTACCACCACCACGAGATGACCTTCTCGATGGTCTACGCGTACAGCGAGAACTACGTCCTGCCCATCTCCCACGACGAGGTCGTGCACGGCAAGCGCTCGCTCGTCTCGAAGATGCCCGGCGACTGGTGGCAGCAGCGCGCGAACCACCGTGCGTATCTGGCCTTCATGTGGGCCCATCCGGGCAAGCAACTGCTCTTCATGGGGCAGGAGTTCGCCCAGGGCGGCGAGTGGTCCCACGCCGACGGCCCCGACTGGTGGCTGCTCGACCCCGGGTACGGGGCCGAGGCCGATCACCGGGGTGTCCGGGATCTGGTCCGCGATCTCAACCACGGGTACCGCGGGCACCCCGCGCTGTGGCAGCGGGACACCGATCCGGCGGGTTTCCAGTGGGTCCTGGGTGACGCGGCGGAGGACAACGTCTTCGCCTTCCTGAGGTTCGATGCCGAGGCCCGGCCGCTGCTGGCGGTCTCCAACCTCTCCCCCGTGGTCCGTCCCGGCTACCGGCTGAACGTGCCCAAGGGGGCGCCCGTCTGGCAGGAGATCCTCAACACCGACAGTGCCCGGTACGGCGGCGGGGACGTCGTCAGCCGGGGGCCGCTGCTCGCCGACGACGGCGTTCTGCGGGTCACGTTGCCCCCGCTCGGCACGGTATGGCTGGAGCCCGTCGCCCCGTAGCCCGTCCCGGGCCCCGCCACGTGTTTCCGCGGCCGGGTCCGGGCAGTCCCGGTGAAAAGACCCCGCCGCGCCCGGTCGCGGCCCGGCCGGAGGGCGGTTCCCCGTGCTGCGTACCGTCGGAGTGGAGGAAGAACTCCTGCTGGTCCACCCGGACAGCGGGGAGCCCAGGCCCTGGTCGGCCGCCGTCCTCGACCGGGCCGCCCAGGACGATCCCGGACAGGCCGTGTTCCAGAGAGAACTGTTCGGGCAGATGCTGGAGCTCGCGACGAGTCCGCAGCGGGACATGGCGGAGCTCGGCGCCGAGATCGTCGGCTGCCGCAAGGAGGCGGGCCGGCTGGCGGGCGAGATCGGCTGCGCGGTCGCGGCGCTCGCCACCTACCCCCTGCCGGTCGACCCGGCGCTCACCCGGCACGAGCGGTACCACTGGATGGCCGGGCGGTTCGGCTCCGCCATGGTGGACTGGTTCGTCTGCGGCTGCCATGTGCACGTGTCGGTCGAGTCCGACGAGGAGGGGATCGCCGTCCTCGACCGGATCCGGCCGTGGCTTCCGGTGCTGCGCGCGCTCAGCGTCAACTCGCCGTTCTGGCAGGGCCGGGACTCCGGATACGCCAGCTTCCGCAGCCGGCTGTGGGCGCGCGGCCCGTCGGCGGGGCCGACCGAGCTGTTCGGCTCGGCCGAGCGGTACCGGCGGCGGGTGGCGGACATGGTCGCCAGCGGGGTCATCCTCGACACCGGGATGGTGTACTTCGACGCCCGGCTGTCCACCCGCTACCCGACGGTGGAGATCCGGGTGGCCGACGTCTGTCTGCGGGCGGACACCACCGTCCTCGTCGCCACGCTGATCCGCGCCCTGGTGGAGACGGCCGCACGCGACTGGCGGGCCGGGCGGCCGCCGCCGGACCCCAGCGTGAGCCTGCTCCGGCTGGCCTCCTGGCAGGCCGCCCGCACCGGCCTGGAACAGGACCTCCTGGACCCCGTGACCATGCGGCCCCGGCCCGCCGTGGAGGTGGTGCGCGCGCTGCTGGCGCACACCGCGGAGGCGCTCGCCGACAGCGGTGACACGGTCGGCGCGGAGGAGGCCGTCGCACAGCTGCTGCACAGGGGGACCGGCGCCCGCGAGCAGCGGTCGTTCCTGGAGCGCACCGGCAGCCTGCGGGGCGTCGTGGTGGAGTGTGTGCGCCGCACCCAGGGTTGAGCTCTTGTCATCAGGTGGAAACGAGTTGACCGTTCCTGACACGGGCCGCACTCCCCTGGGCTAGATTCGACCCGCGTCGACAACAGTACCGATCGGGAGGGTAACCCTCCGTACATCCAGGAGCAGTGCATGCGCGACTACGCCCTCGCTCCGACGACCGCTTCGACCCTGGCCGGCGGGCTCGCCGACAGCGTCTTCGAGACGGCGGACCGGAACCCCACACTGCCGGTGCTGGCGCGTCGGCTCGACACCGCCGCCGGGGGCTGGGAGGAGGTCACCGCGGTCGAACTGCGGGACGAGGTGGTCGAGCTGGCCAAGGGCCTGATCGCGTCGGGGATCTCACCCGGACAACGGGTGGCCATGATGGCGCGGACCCGCTACGAGTGGACGGTGTTCGGCCTCGCCCTGTGGTCGGTGGGGGCGGAGGTGGTCCCGATCCACCCGACGTCCGCGCGGGACCAGGTCGAGTGGATCCTGCGGGACGCCCGCTGCGTGGCCGTGGTGGTCGAGGACGAGCAGGCGGTGATGACCGTCGGCACCGTGTGCGAGGGGCTGCCCGGTCTCAAGCACGTCTGGCAGCTGGACGCGGGGGCGCTGCCCGAGCTGGTACTGAAGGGCAGATTCGTCCCGCTGACCACGGTGGAGTCACTGCGCCGGATCGTGATGCCGGACTCCACCGCGGCCATCACCTACACCTCGGGCACCTCGGGCCGTCCGCTGGGCTGCGCGCTGAGCCACAGCGGGCTGGCGTACCCCTGCGACACCCTGCTGGCGGGCTGGGGGCACACCGCGGCCCGGCCGGGCGAACAGGCCTCCGTCCTGGCCTTTCTGCCGTTCTCCCACGTGTACGGTCTGATGATCATGGTGATGTGCCTGCGCGGCGGGATCCTCATGGGCCACGAGCCGGAGATGACCGAGGCCGCGCTGGCCTCGGCGCTCGCCACGTTCCGGCCGACCTACCTCTACGCCGTGCCGTCGGTGCTGGAGAAGCTGTACAAGACGTTCCTGCGCACCTCCCAGCAGCACGGCCGGGGCGCCCTGTTCGAGCGGGCCGCGCAGACCGCCCGGGACTTCGCCGCCGCCCTGGAGCGGCAGCGGCTGGGCATCGGTTCGGGCCCCGCCTTCGACCTGCGGCTGCAACACGCCCTGTACGAGCGGACGGTGTACCGCAAGCTGCGGGGCGCACTCGGCGGGCGGGTGCTGCGGGCCACCTCCGGCGGCTCCTCGCTCAGCCGTGAACTCACCCTGTTCTACGAGGGCATCGGCATGTACGTCCATGACGGCTACGGCCTCACCGAGTCCAGCGGCGGGATCACCATGCAGCCGCTGGGCCGGGAGAAGTCGGGCACGGTCGGCCGGGCCCTGCCGGGCACCCAGATCCAGGTGGCCGACGACGGCGAGATCCTGGTGCGCGGGCCCTCGGTGTTCCAGGGGTACGTCGGCGACGACTACGCGACCCGGGCCGCGCTGCGCGGCGGCTGGCTGGCCACCGGGGACATCGGGCGGCTGGACTCCGAGGGATATCTGACCATCACGGGCCGCAAGAAGGACATCATCATCACGAGCAGCGGCAAGAGCGTGGCCCCGGCCCCGCTGGAGCAGCGGCTGCGGATGCATCCACTGGTGCACCAGGCGGTGGTGGTGGGCGACGACCGGCCGTGTGTGGGTGCGCTGCTCACCCTGGACCCGGACTTCCTCGCCCACTGGCGGGGGGCGCTCGCGGTGCCGGGCGACTCGCCCGGCCGCGAGGCGCGCGAGGAGAACGCGCTGCGCGAGGAGATCGCCCGTGCCATCGCGTCCGCCAACAGCATGGTGTCCCGCGCCGAGTCGATCAGGGTCTACCGGGTGATCCAGGAACCGTTCGCCCCGGGCAACGGAATGCTGACGCCGTCGATGAAACTGCGCCGGGACGCGATAGCACGCCACTACGCGGCCGAGATCGACGCCATGTACCAGGCCCGCACACAGGCGGTACGCAGGTCCGGCCAGCCCGAGCCGGCCGACTGGGACGACTCGGACAACGTCTTCCGCTGAGCGGACCACGCGTATCCGCCGCCAGGGTGGGAACTCGCGGCACAGGGGAAGAGCAACGCGACGACGGCCCCTTCCCGGGGCTGAAAGAGACGAGATGGGGACCGGACGACGGCGGGACGAGGGACGATCCACGGAGGAGACCCACGGGTGCACGGTCTGCTTCCCGGGCCGGCTCGGCGACGTGACCGGGGCCAGGCTCGCCGCCGACGGCTACCTGGCCGGCCTCGCCCGTACCTCGCCGCCCACCGGCCACGACTGCTGGAACGACATCCTGCTGGTCGTGACGGAACTGGCGGCCAACGTCGTCCAGTACGCGCCGGGCCCCTTCGAACTGCGGATGCGCCGTACGTACGACGGCGTCCACGTCACCATGCACGACACGAGCCGGGTCCGGCCCGAGCCGCGGCCCTTCCGTCCGCACGGGGGCGGCGGCGGTATCGGCTGGCATCTGCTGCACACGCTGTGCGACCAGGTCAGCGTGGTCGTCACCGCGGACGGCAAGGACGTCCATGCCTTCCTGCCCTGGTGAGGCCCTGATGCGGCCCTGATGCGGCCCTGGTGAGGCCCCGGTGCGGGCCCGGTGCGGTCACCCGGGCCGGTGCGCGACCACCCCGAACATCGTCACCGACATGTGCACCGCCCCCTGCTCGGCCGCCTCGGCGAGATCGGCGTACAGGGTGTCGCGCTGTTCCTCGGTGACGGCGCCGGTGCGCACGGCGGCCTCGCCGAGCATCCGGATCAGCGGCCAGGCGACCGAGCGGTGGTCCTGGAGCAGGGCCTGTGAGCCCCGGTCGTCCACCACGAACCCGGCGGCGCTCAGCTGGCCGACCAGGCGCCGCCCGGAGTAGGGGTTGGCGCCGTTGAGGGCGGCCCCGGTCAGCGCGCGCACCACCGCCGGGTCACCGGGGTGCAGGAGGGTGGTCCCCCAGTCGGTGTCCAGTACCGCCACCCGGCCGCCGGGGCGCAGCACCCTGGCCATCTCGGCGATCGCCCGGCCGGGCTCGTGGAGGTGCTGCAGGACCCGCTCGCACCACACGACGTCCATCGAGCCGTCCGGTACGGGCAGCGCCTCCGCATCGCCGTCGAGGAAGCGGGCCCGGCTGTCGGCGGACCGTTCCTCGGCGACCGTGCGCAGACTCGGGTTGACCTCGATGCCGATGGCGACGCCGTCCGGGCCGGCGGCGGCGGCCAGGGCCCGGGTCTGCGAGCCGGTTCCGGAACCGACGTCGAGGAGTCGTTCGCCGGACCGCACCGCCAGTGCCTCCTCGGCCCAGGCGCGCAGTCGCTGTACGCCCGGGTTGGCGTCCTGGGAGTCCAGGGCGGCCACCAGCGGGCTCACGCGGTCGGGGTCGATGTGCCGCTTCTGGAAGCCCGTTCCGGGCTGGGTCTGCGCCATGGCGGGCACTCTACTGGCGTACGTGATCGCCGCGGGACGTCCTTCGGTCGGACGGGAGTACGACGCGTATCTGTGCGGATGCCGGTTTCTCCCGGCGATCGAGGGGCATGCTGGAGCCCACGCGTCCGGCTGCCTGCTCCGCCCGGCTGGCGGAACGGCGTCGGGCACGGTGGGATCGATGTGGTGCGAAGCAAGCGTTCCGGGGCATGCGAACGGCGTCGAGCCGGACGGCCTGGAGCAGCGGAAAGGGATACACCGTGACACGACCCAGGATCCTGGTGGTGGGCGCAGGCTTCGCCGGAGTGGGGTGCGTGCGCCGCCTGGAGCGGAAACTCTCGCCCGACGAAGCCGACGTCACCCTGGTGTCGCCGACCTCCTACCAGCTCTATCTGCCCCTGCTGCCACAGGTCGCCTCGGGTGTGCTGACGCCCCAGTCGATCGCCGTGTCGCTGCGCCGCAGCAAGAGGTACCGCACCCGGATCCTGCCGGGCGGTGCCATCGGTGTGGACCTGAAGTCCAAGGTGTGCGTCGTCCGGACCATAACCGACAAGCTCGTCAACGAGTCGTACGACTACATCGTGCTGGCCCCGGGCAGTGTCACCCGCACCTTCGACATTCCCGGCCTGACCGAGCACGCGTTCGGGATGAAGACCCTCGCCGAGGCCGCCTACATCCGCGACCACGTCATCGCCCAGCTCGATCTCGCCGACGCCAGCGACGACCCGGCCGAACGCGCCGCACGGCTGCAGTTCGTGGTGGTCGGCGGCGGCTACGCGGGCACCGAGACCGCGGCCTGTCTGCAGAAGCTCACGCACGCGGCGCTGCACCGCTACCCGAATCTCGATCCGAAGCTGATCAAGTGGCACCTGATCGACATCGCCCCGAAGCTGATGCCGGAACTCGGTGACAAGCTGGGCCGCAGCGCCCAGGAGGTGCTGCGCCGCCGCGGCATCGACGTCTCGCTGGGGGTGTCGATCGAGAAGGCGGGCCGCGAGGAGGTCACCTTCACCGACGGCCGGGTGGTGCCCACCCACACGCTGATCTGGACGGCCGGGGTGGTCGCCAGTCCGCTGATCGCCACCATGGGCGCGGAGACGGTCCGCGGGCGGCTCGCGGTCGACGCCGAGATGACCCTGCCGGGCCATGACGGGGTGTTCGCGCTCGGCGACGCGGCGGCCGTTCCGGACCGGGCGAAGGACGAGGCGGGTGCGGTCTGCCCGCCGACCGCGCAGCACGCCATGCGGCAGGGCAGGGTGGTCGCCGACAACGTCATCGCGGCCCTGCGGGGCCAGCCGCTGCGCCCGTACGTGCACAAGGACCTGGGCCTCGTGGTGGACCTCGGCGGCAAGGACGCGGTCTCCAAGCCGCTGGGCATCGAACTGCGCGGACTGCCCGCCCAGGCGGTGGCCCGCGGCTACCACTGGTCGGCGCTGCGCACCAACGTGGCCAAGACCCGGGTCGCGACCAACTGGCTGCTCAACGCGCTGGCCGGTGACGACTTCGTGCGGACCGGCTTCCAGTCCCGCAAGCCCGCCCGGCTCAAGGACTTCGAGTACACGAACACGTATCTGACGCCGGAGCAGGTCCGGGCGCGTGCCGAAGGCCCCGAGAACCCCGGCGGCTCGCCTGCGTGACGCGAAGCGCGGTCGAGTGAGCGCGGCGGGGCGGTCGGTGCGGGCGGAAGTCAGGGGCCGGTTCGCGGCGGCCGACCCCGGGCTGCTCCGGCTCACCGCGGGTCTGCGCACGGTCGCCTCGATCGCGCTGACGCTCGCCGTCCTGGCGGCGCTGCGGGTCGACGTGTCCCATCTGGTGGCCGGGGCCATCACGGCGATGGTGGCCACCTTCGCGATCCGGGAGAAGGGGCGCTCGCAGCAGGCCGTCACGCTCGCCCTCGGTCTGCCGGTGGCGCTGGCCTCGATGTCGCTGGGCGCGCTGCTCAACTCGCGGGTGGTGATCGGCGACCTGTTCTTCGTGACGCTCATCTTCTGCGCGGTGTACGGCCGTCGGTTCGGTGACCGGGGCACGGCGCTGGGGCTGATCGGCTTCCAGATCTACTTCGCCTCGCTGTTCGTGCACGCGACCCTGCCCGCGCTGCCGGGCCTGTACCTCACGATCACGGTGGCGTTCGGCTGTGCGGCCGTGGCGCGTTTCGTACTGGTACGGCAGACGGCCACGGGCATCCTGGACCGGCTGCGGCGCTCCTTCCGGGCCCGGTTCGCCCAGCTGGTCGCCGCGCAGGCCGAGTTGCTGGACGCCGGACCGGACGAGCTGGACAAGGCGGTGGAGGAGGTCCGGGTCGGGACCGCCCGGCTGCACGAGACGGCGCTGCTGATCCAGGGGCGGCTCGCGGACGGCACCTCCGACGAGGCGGTGGCCAGGCTGGTGCAGCGCCGGATCGCGGACGCCGAGATCGCCGCCGAGCGGCTCGGCCTGCTGCTGCTCACCGCCCGCAGCGCCGAGCGGGCGGACACGCTCACCCTGCATCTGCCGGGCGCCCCGCTGCCGTCGGCGGCCGTGGAGCCGGTGCGGGACGAGGCGATGGAGCGGCTGCGGCTCGACCTGGAGGCGTTGCGGCTGCTGGTGCTGCGGCCGGCCGGGCCGGAGAAGGGGACCGCGCTGGCCCGGCTGCGCAACCGGCTGCTCGGCTACCGCGAGGAGGAGAACCTGCCGCCGGCCCCGTCCGCCGTCCAGGACGTCTTCCGGGGCATCGGCGAGGCCGCACGGGCGGTGCTGGGGCTGCGGATCGCGCTGGACGGGCCGCAGGACGAGTCCGACGACACCCCGGCCACGTCCCGGTCCAGGGAGGAACTCGACGCCGAGGACGCGGCCATCGAGGGCGCCGAGGAGGAGGAGCGGGAGGCCGAGGAGGCGACCGGGCTGCGCCGGCCGACGACGCGGGCGGCGGTGCAGGTGGCGGTCGGCTCGGCGCTGGCCATCGTGGGCGGCGAGTTCCTGTCCGCGCAGCGCTGGTACTGGGCGGTGCTGACCTGCTGGATCGTGTTCATCAACACCGCGTCCACCGGTGAGATCCTGGTGAAGGGCTACCGGCGGCTGCTCGGCACGGTCCTCGGCGTGGTGGCCGGCATCGTGCTGGCGGGGCTGGTCGGGCACCACACGTGGACGGCGTTCGCACTGATGCTGCTGTTCGTCTTCGCGATGTTCTACTCGGCGCCGATCTCGTACACCCTGATGTCGTTCTTCGTCACGGCGATGCTGGGCCTGCTGTACACGCTCCTGAACACCTACAGTCTGGACGTCCTGGTGCTGCGGGTTGCGGAGACGGCGCTCGGAGCGGTGTGCGGGGTGATCGCGGCCGCGGTGGTGCTGCCGGTGCACACCGACCGGCGTACCGACGAGCTGCTGGTCGAGACGCTGGACCGGCTGGCCGACGTCACCCGGGCGGCCGCCGACCAGTTGAGCGGGGCGCCGCCGGTCGACCTGGTGGAGAAGGCCCGAGACCTGGACCAGGCGCTGGCCGATCTGGCGGCGGCCGTCCAGCCGCTGACGCATCCGATCACCCCGCTGCGCTCCCGCCGGGACACCGCCCGCTACGTGGTAGCGCTCCTGGAGACGTGCGCCTATCACGCGCGGTCCCTCGCGGCGACGGCGGAGCTGCTGCCCACCCATCCGGCGATCGCGGCGGATCCCCGGCTGCGCGGAGCGGGGCGGCGGATCGTCCACAACATCGAGGCGATCGCCGCCCAGGTGGCCGGCCGGTCTCCCGTGCCCGGGATCGAGACCGGTCCCAGCATCGCGGCGATGCTGGCGCCGGGCACGCTGGGTGCCCCGCGCTACGGCCGGGTGACCGACCGGGTGCTGCGGCATCTGCAACGCCTGGACGAGGCGGTGGTGGGCCTGGCCCGGCCGCTCGGGGTAGCGGCGCGGCTGCCGGCGGCCGTCTGACGCGATGTCATGGTGCCGTCCCCGGCGGCGGGCGGCGGATCCGGCCGCCGGGTCCGCGGGGACCGGCGGCATCAGGCGGACCGTCCCAGGGCCTCGGCCCTCACCTGGGCGCAGCTGCGGCTGATGAGCCGGGAGACGTGCATCTGGGAGATGCCCAGGCTCTCGGCGATCCGGCTCTGCGTCATGTCCTCGAAGAACCGCATGTAGAGGATGGCCCGTTCCCGCTCGGGCAGCCGCCGCAGCCCCGCCCTGGCCGCCTCCCGGTCGACGACGACGTCGTAGCAGGCGTCGGTCTCCCCGAGGGTGTCGGCGAGGCTGTGGCCCTCCTCGCCCGCGGAGAGCTCGGCGTCCAGCGACAGCGTGCTGAAGCTCTCCAGTGCCTCCAGGCCGGCGTTGACCTCGTCCTCGGTCAGCCCGGTGTGGGCGGCCAGGTCGGCGGGGGTGGGTTCGGAGGCTCCGGGGAGCTGGCTGAGGTCACGGCGGGCCAACCGGACCCGGTTGCGCAGTTCCTGCACCCGGCGCGGGACGCGCAGCGCCCACATCCGGTCCCGGAAGTGCCGTTTGACCTCACCGGTGACGGTGGGCACCGCGTAGCTCTCGAAGGCGCCGCGCACCGGGTCGTAGCGGTCGACGGCCTTGACCAGGCCGAGCGCGGCGACCTGGCGCAGGTCCTCGACGGACTCGCCGCGGTCGCGGAAGCGGCCGGCGATGCGATGGGCCATGGGCAGCCAGGCCGCGACCAGTTCGGCGCGCAGGGCGTCCCGCTCGGGGCCCTCGCCGAGCGCGGCGAGGCGGGTGAAGAGGGCCGCCGTGTCGGGGGCGTCGTCGTGGGCGCGGCGGGGCGTCGCGCGGGTGGCGCGCGTGGTGCGGTCGGGCGTGCGGGAACGGCTGGTCGACAAGTCGGTGGGCATGCGGAATCGCTCCTGAACTGTGGATTTCAGGGCGTCACCGGAACGTGGTTCCGGGACTCGGCCCGGACTGCGGTGTCAGGGCCGCCGCGGAAGCACCACCCGGACCGCTTCTGTGGCCCGGGGGCTGTCGTACGACTGCTCCCACTGGCGCGCCTCCGGTCCGAAGCGCATGACTGCGACTGCCCCTTCGGTCCGGGCGCAAACAGCGTCCCGCGGGAAGGCTGTTCACCGGATCAGGCGAGGGACACGACCGCGGTGATCCGCTTGCCGCCGCAGGGCAGTCCGGCGACCTCCACGTCACGGGCCAGCCGGCAGACGATGGGCCAGCCCCGGCCGCCGGTCCGCCAGCGCTCGCGTTCGTCCGCGGCCCGTTCGTCCAGGGCCCGTTCGGCGACCGGAGTCTCGTCGCTGCGGTCGCAGACCGACACCCGCACCGCGCATCCGTCGACGTGGACGTCGAAGCCGGTGATCCCGCCGCCGTGCAGTATCGCGTTGGTGGCCAGTTCGGAGGTGACGAGCAGGATGTCGTCGAGGGCCCGGGCGGCGCACGGTTCGGCCTGTCGGGCGACCGCGCCGCGTACCGCTCTGCGGGCGTCGGCCGGCCGCAGCGGCGACCGGCGGAACTCGATCGGTGCGATGGGTGTGACCGGTGACTCGGTCCGGTGCATCTCCTGCATCCTTCCGCTCCCTGAGTGGTGGACCGGCTGATCGGCTGTGTTCCGTCGTACGGGTCTCTTCTCTTCGGCTCACCGGTCGGGGCGCGGCCAAACACGTTCGTGGGCCGCGAGGGGTTCCCGAAGTGAAACAGGTCACGTAGCCTGTTCCCAGTTGCACAAAACCGCTCTGGATGGTTTACCGTTCATCCATAAGTGGTCGGGGAGTTGACATCAGGTCCTCCCCGCGCCACCTCTGACGGCCCTGGCTGGCCTCCCCCGTCCAGCCAGGGCTTTTTCATGCCCGGACGGTTTCCCGACGGCGATTCTCACCTTCTTCGAGGTGCCCGGCGCGGCGGCAGCGGCTGAAATGGGCGTAGGGAAAGCACCCCAGACCCTCGCCGGCGAGGAGCCCCGCGCCATGACCAAAGCCATCAAGCTGCTGACCGCCCTGCCCCAGGCCCAGCGCGAGCGCCTCATGGACCTGGCCCACGAGGTGTCCTTCCCGGAGGACACCAGGATCTTCGAGGCCGGCGGCACCGCGGACCGCTTCTGGGTGATCCGCTCGGGCGCGGTCAACCTGGACCAGGAGGTGACGTCCCGCAAAAGGGTCACCGTCGCCAGTCTGGGCGCCGGCGACCTGCTCGGCTGGTCCTGGCTGTTCCCGCCGTACACCTGGGACTTCGGGGCGGTGGCCTTCAGCCAGGTGCGGGCCTACGAGTACGACGCCGCGGCCGTGCTCGCGCTGTCCGTGGAGGATCCGCTGCTCGGTCTCTCACTGGTACGCACCGTCGCCGAGATCCTCGCCAGCCGGCTGGAGGTCACCCGCGGCAAGCTCCTGGACGCGTACGTCGGGCGACGGCCCGCGTAGCCGGTCAGACGCGATAGCGGCGCAGGGCCGGGACGGCGGCGGCGAGGGCCACCATCACCGCCACCACCAGAAGCCCGCCGCCCGCGACCGCCGCCCGCGGCCCGAAGACCGAGCCGGCGGTGCCGTGCAGCACGTCGGCCAGTCGCGGGCCGCCCGCGACCACCACGGTGAACACGCCCTGCATCCGGCCGCGCATCTCGTCGGTCGCGGCGGAGAGCAGGATCGCGCCACGGAAGACCATCGAGACCATGTCGGCGACCCCGGCGGCGGCCAGGAAGGCCACGGCGACCCAGAGGTTGCGGCTCAGCCCGAACCCGGCGATGGCCGCGCCCCAGCCGACGACCGCGCCGATCACCATCCAGCCGTGCCGACGGGCCCGCGAGAAGGTGCCGGAGAAGAGCCCGCCGAGGACCGCGCCGACGGGGATCGCCGCGAACAGCGTGCCGAGCGCGAGCCCTTCGCCGTAGGAGCCGTAGGTCTGGGCGGCGAGCTGCGGGAAGAGCGCGCGCGGCATGCCGAAGACCATCGCGATGATGTCCGCGAGGAACGACAGCAGCAGCACCTTGTGCATGGAGATGTACCGGAAGCCCTCCGCGATCTCGCGCACCCCGGCGCGCCGCGCCGCCGCGCCGCCGAGCGGGGGCAGCGCGGGCAGCCGGTAGACCGCCCACACCGTCACGCACAGCGCCAGCGCGTCGATCAGGTAGAGCTCGGGCAGCCCGATGACGGGGATCAGGGCACCGGCGAGCAGCGGACCGACCACCTGCCCGGTCTGCATGACCGTCGAGCCGAGCGCGTTGGCGGCGGGCAGCTGCGCCTCGGGGACCAGCCGGGCTATGGAGGCGGTACGGGCGGGCGCGTTCAGCCCCCAGAACGCCTGTTGCATCGCGAGCAGCACCATCAGCGCGGCCACCGACTTCATCCCGGTGGCCGCCTGGACCCAGAACAGCAGCGAGGTCACGCCGATACCGGTGTTGGTGATCAGCAGCAGCCTGCGCCGGTCCATGCTGTCGGCCACCGCACCGCCCCACAGCGCGAACACGATCAGCGGCAGCAGCCCGGCGAGGCTCGCGGCGCCGACCCAGGCGGACGACCCGGTGATGTCGAAGATCTGCTTGGGCACGGCGACCGCGGTCAGCTGGCTGCCGACCGAGGTGACGATGGTCGACGTCCACAGCCGGCGGTAGGCCGGAATGCGCAGCGGGCGGGTGTCCATCGCCCAGCGCCGCCCGCCGCTCCGGGGCGGAGCGGCCGTGGTGTCGTCGGAGGTCAGGGGGTCGGACTGGGTGCCGCTCTCGCTGGTGTCCACGGAGTTCCTGGTGTCCTGGTCTTCTCGGTGCCCGCTACATCTTTCGATTCCGGGTTCACTATCCCAGCACCTGCCGTCGCTGCCGAACCGGTTGTCTCAGGATGCGGCCGCAGCGCGTTCCGGGCGCCTCAGGATCCCGCCACCAGCATCACGCCCAGCACCGTCATGGTCAGCGCCACCAGCCCGTCCAGCACCCGCCAGGCGGCCGGTCCGGCGAGGTACCGGCCGAGCAGCCGGGCGCCGAAGCCGAGGGTGGTGAACCAGCAGAGGCTGGCCAGCACGGCGCCGAGGCCGAAGGTCCAGCGCAGGTCGCCCCGGTCGGCGGCGAGGGTGCCGAGCAGGAACACGGTGTCCAGGTAGACGTGCGGGTTCAGCCAGGTCATGGCCAGGCAGGTGAGCACCGCCCGGCGCCGGGACCCC
Organism: Streptomyces fuscichromogenes; assembly: GCF_014645815.1. Lineage (GTDB taxonomy): Bacteria > Actinomycetota > Actinomycetes > Streptomycetales > Streptomycetaceae > Streptomyces > Streptomyces fuscichromogenes. The sequence goes on from NZ_BMML01000038.1 coordinate 16,508, forward strand.
GCCGCCTCGCCCTCGGTGCGCAGGCCGCCGGCACCGGGCCGCAGCACCCGGCGGGCGGCCAGGACGCCGTAGCAGAGCAGGAAGGCGCCGCCGATCAGCCCGACCGCCCGGACCGCCCCCGGCCAGGCCACGACGATCGCGCCCACGCCGCCGACGCCGAGCGAGATGAGGGCGGCGTCGGAGAGCGCGCAGATGCCGACGACCACGAGGACGGCGTCACGGCGGATGCCCTGGCGCAGCACGAAGGCGTTCTGGGCGCCGATGGCGACGATGAGCGAGAGGCCGCTGCCGAAGCCCGCGGCAGCGGCGGCGAGAGAACTGGACATGCCCTCGACGCTACGGAAGCGATCACTGTCGGTACAGCTAAAGATTTTTACGTACCCTTAGCAGGGCTGAAGGTAAGGGCTGGGAAGGAGTCCGGCGATGGAGCTTCCCCTGGACCAGGTGCGGACACTGCTGGCAGTGGTGGACGAGGGCACGTTCGACGCGGCGGCCGCGGCCCTGCATGTGACGCCGTCGGCGGTCAGCCAGCGGGTCAAGGCACTGGAGCAGCGCACGGGCCGGGTGCTGCTCCGGCGTACCAAGCCGGTGCGGCCGACGGAGTCGGGCGAGGTACTGGTGCGGTTCGCCCGGCAGCTGGCACGGCTGGAGCGGGACGCGCGCGGCGAGCTCGGGATGAGCGGCGCCGGGGAGCCGACCCGGGTGCCGGTCGCGGTCAACGCGGACTCGCTGGCGACGTGGTTCCTGGGGGCGCTGACCGGGCTGCCGGGCGTCTGTGTCGAACTGCGCCGGGAGGACGAGGACCACACGGCCGCGCTGCTGCGGGAGGGGCTGGTGATGGCGGCGGTGACCTCGTCGCCGGACGCGGTGCCGGGGTGTTCGGTGCGGGCGCTGGGGAGGATGCGGTACCTGCCGGTGGCGGCGCCGGAGTTCGCGGCGACGCATCTGACCGGTGCGCTGCCGGACGCGCTGGCCGGGGCGCCGGTGATCGTGTTCGACCGGCGGGACGATTTCCAGGACGCCTTCGTACGACGGCTGGGCCGCAGCGGTGCCGGTTCGATACGGAACCACGTGCCCACGTCGGAGGGGTTCGTGGACGCGGTGACGGCAGGGCTGGGGTGGGGCATGGTGCCGGAGTCGCAGGCGGAGCCGCGGTTGCGGAGGGGAGAACTGGTGCGGGTCGGCGGGGACTTGTGGGTGGATGTGTCGTTGTACTGGCAGCAGTGGAAGCTGGATTCGCCGGTTCTGGGAGTGGTGGCGGAGGCGGTCCTGCGTACGGCGGGGGGTGCGTTGCGCCAGCCGTGAGGGGGCTGCCGGTGGTCGTGCGGGTGCGGGTGGGTGGGGGCTGGTCGCGCAGTTCCCCGCGCCCCTGACGGGGCGCTTCGGGCCAGGGCGTTCACAGGGATCGTTCCGCACTGTCCAGGAGCATCTCCAGTGCCGTCGGATAGGCGCTCGTCACCATGCGCTTCGCCAGTAGTCGCGACGCCTCCGCGATGCGTGGGTGCGTCGTGTGCGGGAGGCGGGCGTAGGTCGAGCTCCACTTGTCCTCGTCGGCGCGCTGGGAGTCCTTCGGGAGGGCCAGGGAGGCCGCGTCCAGGGCCGCGAAGGCCAGGGTCTGGTCGATGAAGGCGTGGTAGACGCGCACCGTGTCGGCCAGCGAGAAGCCCGCCGTGCGCAGGATGTCCAGGACCGCCTCGTCGGCGGCGAGTTCGTGGGCCCGGCCGGTCACCCGGTTCGTCGTCAGCAGTGCCGCCTGCGGGTGGGCCACGTACTGCGCGTGGACGCGCAGGCCGATCGTCCGCAGGTCCGCCTTCCACTCCCCCGTCGGCGTCCAGCCGGTCAGCGCCTCGCCGATGAGCGCGTCACCGATCGCGAGGGTCAGGTCGTCCATGCCCCGGAAGTAGCGGTAGAGGGTGCTGGGGTCGCAGTCGAGGGCGAGGCCCAGGCGGCGGGCGGTCAGGCCCGCGCTGCCGTGCTCGCGCAGCAGCCGGAGCGCGGCCGCGACGATCAGCGCCTCCGACAGCACGGTTCCGCTGCGGGTGGGGCGCCGCCGACGGCGCTTATCCTCCGATATGACCGGTTTGGGCATCAGGTGCTCCCTGGCGTTCTTATGCCAACGCCATTGACCTTACGTGACGGCCAGGCGTTTCATTCCGGCCAAGGCGCCCCCGTACTCGACCTCGCTCTCTGTCCCAGAAGGAGATTCCCGCATGCGCGTACTGCTCGTGGGAGCCGGTGGTGTGGGCACTGCCGTCACCCGGATCGCGGCCCGTCGGCCGTTCTTCGACCTGATGGTGGTCGCCGACTACGACCCGGCCCGCGCCGAGGCGACGGTGGCGGCCGTCGGCGACCCCCGGTTCCGTGCCGAGCGCGTCGACGCCGGTGACGAGGCGGCGGTGGCCGCGCTGCTGGCCCGGCACGGCTGCGACGTGCTGTTCAACGCCACCGACCCGCGCTTCGTCATGCCCCTGTTCCGGGCCGCCCGGACGGCCGGCGCGAGCTACCTCGACATGGCGATGTCGCTGTCCCGCCCGCACCCCGAGCGGCCCTACGAGGAGTGCGGGGTCAAGCTGGGCGACGAGCAGTTCGCACTGGCCGCGGAGTGGGAGAAGGCGGGTGCGCTGGCACTGGTCGGGATGGGGGTGGAGCCCGGGTTGTCGGACGTGTTCGCCCGGTACGCGGCCGACGAGCTCTTCGACGAGATCGAGGAGATCGGCATCCGCGACGGCGCCGACCTCACCGTGGACGGCTACGACTTCGCGCCCTCCTTCAGCATCTGGACCACCATCGAGGAGTGCCTCAACCCGCCCGTCGTGTACGAGAAGGAGCGCGGCTGGTTCACCACCGCCCCCTTCAGCGAGCCCGAGGTGTTCGACTTCCCGGACGGGATCGGACCGGTCGAGTGCGTCAACGTCGAGCACGAGGAGGTGCTGCTCGTGCCCCGCTGGGTGGACGCGCGACGGGTCACCTTCAAGTACGGCCTGGGGCGCGAGTTCATCGAGACGCTGAAGACGCTGCATCTGCTGGGCCTGGACAGCACCACCCCGGTGACCGTGTCCGGCGCCGACGGTCCGGTCGCGGTCTCGCCCCGGGACGTGGTCGCCGCCTCGCTGCCCGACCCGGCGACACTGGGCGAGCGGATGCGCGGCAGGACCTGCGCGGGCACCTGGGTGCGCGGGGTGAAGGACGGGCAGCCGCGGGAGGTGTATCTCTATCACGTTGTCGACAACGAGTGGTCCATGGCGGAGTACGGTTGTCAGGCCGTGGTGTGGCAGACGGCCCTCAACCCGGTCGTCGCCCTCGAACTCCTGGCCACCGGCGGGTGGTCGGGGTCGGGCGTCCTCGGTCCGGAGGCGTTCCCGGCCCGCCCGTTCCTCGACCTGCTGACCGAATACGGCTCCCCCTGGGGTCTGCGCGAGCAGTGACTGCCCGTGGATCCAGCGGGACTCGGCCGTTTCAGCCGCGCCCGGACCGGTGACCCGGAGCCGGGCAGCGCACACACCCACGGCAGAGCCGACTTGGATCGCAGGTGACTTCGATGAATGACTGGCGAGACCACGCCGAGTGCCGCGACGAGGACCCCGACCTCTTCTTCCCGATCGGCACCACCGGCCCGTCGCTGCATCAGACCCGGCGCGCGAAAGCGGTCTGCGAGCGCTGTCCGGTGCAGGAGCCGTGCCTGGGCTGGGCGATGCAGTCCGGGCAGGCCGTCGGCGTCTGGGGCGGCACCACCGAGGCGGAGCGCCGGCTGCTGGCCCGGCGCCGGCAGCGGGCCGCGCGCCGGCTCAGCTGACGTCGGCCGGGGCCGCCGCGGCCGGCAGCCGCAGCGTGAACTCGGCGCCCTTGCCGGGTTCGCTGCGCACCCCGGCGGTGCCGTCGTGGGCCGCCAGCAGGTGGCGCACGATGGGCAGCCCGAGGCCGCTGCCTCCGGTGCGGCGGCTGCGGGACTTCTCCGCGCGCCAGAACCGCTCGAAGACGTGCGGGAGATCGTCGGCGGCGATCCCCGGGCCGGTGTCGGTGACGGTGAGGACGACGACGTCGCCGTCACGGCGGACGGCGAGTGTCACCGTGCCGTCGGCGGGGGTGTGCCGGATGGCGTTGGAGACCAGGTTGCCGAGGGCCTGCCGCATCCGCACCGGGTCGGCGTCGAGCCAGACGGTGCCGTCGGTGTCGGTCAGCAGGGTGACTCCGGCCGCGTCGGCGGCGACCCGGTGGGCGGCGGCGGACTGGTCGATCAGGTCGGCGGCGCGCACCGGTTCGCGGTGCACGCGCAGGGTGCCGGCGTCGGCGGCGGCCAGGTCCTGGAGGTCGTCGATGATCCGCTGGAGGATCAGCGCCTCCTCGTGCAGGGAGGCCAGCAGCGCCGGATCGGGGTCGACGAGGCCGTCCCGGGTGACCTCAAGCCAGCCGCGGATGTTGGTGAGCGGGCTGCGCAGTTCGTGCGCGATGTCGCTGACCATCGCCTTGCGCTGCTCCTCGAGACGTTCCCGGCGCTCGGTGAGGTCGTTGAACGCCTCGGCCAGCAGCCCGGTCTCGTCCCGGGTCCGTACCGGTGCCCGGACATGCAGTTCGGGCGGCTGCTGCGCGGCGGCCGTGAGCGCGCGCAGCGGCCGTACCAGACGCATGGCGACGACGGCGGTGACGGCGACCGTGACGGCGAGGACCAGGCCGGCCGCGCCGACGATCCTGGCCTTGTTGGTCGGGGACATGTCGAAGCGGGGTGCGGTCTGGTCGCCGATGCCGAGGAAGAGTTCGGCGGCCGGGGCGACATACGGTTCGAGCTGGGTGCGCCGGGCACTGGTGACGCAGTTCTTCGCGACCTGGTCCGTCTTCAGCTCGCCCCCCTTCTTGGTGACGAGGAACCCGCCCGAGACCGGGTTGCGTCCCGTGGTGTCGTAGGTCAGGGAGAGCGAGCCGCCGAGGTCCATGGCCTTGGCCCGGAGGCAGGGGCGGGTCAGCACCGTCAGCGCGTCGAGGGCCTTGGTCTCGGTGGGGGTCGGGTAGTCCAGCGCGTCCCTCGTCCCCGCGGTCGACTCGCCGTAGACGTTGCCGCACGCCACCCTGAGGTCCAGGGGAGCGCCCCGGGCGTCGTCGACGACGACGTGCGGCCGGCCGCTGGGGATGTGCTGGACGGTGGCCGAGATGCCCATCCGGCCGAAGCACTCCCGCTGCTTCTCCGCGACCACGTCCAGCTTCCTGCTTTCGGCCGCGGTGAGCCGGAACGGGCCGACCGCACGCGGGTCGATGCCGCTGAGCTGGGCGCCGAACTCGGTGTAGGTGTCGGTGTGCAGGGGGTCCACGGCGGCGGCCGGCCGCGGCGGCAGCGGGGTGTCGTGCAGCGCCGAGTCGGCGATCGGCGTGCGGTCGGCGGTGGTCAGCGCGATCCTGCGGCCGGTCTTCGCGGCCAGTTCCCGCACGGTGTGCCGCACCCCGGACCAGTCGGGGTGGTCCGCCGCGTACCCGCTGAGCTCGGCGAGGATCTTGTTGTCGGCGGCGAGGTCCTGCCCCTGCTCCTCCTCCAGCGCGCTGGTGGTGGTCGTCACGGCGAGCCAGGCGGTGGCGGCCACGGAGCAGACGGCGATCAGCACCGAGGTGAACAGCAGCCGGACCAGCAGCCGTTTGCGCCACGGTATCCGGGGCCTCACGGCCGCCCGCCGCTCAGCTTGTAGCCGACCCCGAACACGGTCACCAGCCGCACCGGCCGCCGGGGATCGGCCTCGATCTTCCGGCGCAGGTTCATCACATGGACGTCGACGGCCCGTTCGGTGGAGGACCGGTCGAAGCCGCGGGTGCACTGGAGCAACTGCCGCCGGGTGAACACCCGGTCGGGTTCCCCGGCCATCGCGAGCAGGATCTGGAACTCGGCCGGGGTCACCTCCACCGGTTCCCCGTCGCAGCGCACCGCATGGCGCACCGGGTCGACGCTGATCCCGGCGGCGATCACGGCGGGTTCCTCCTCCCGGACGGCGGCGGCCCGCCCGCTCCGCCGCAGGATGGTCCGGATCCGCGCCATCAGCTCGCGCGGGCTGTACGGCTTGGTCATGTAGTCGTCGGCGCCCAACTCCAGGCCGAGCAGCACGTCGTCCTCGTCGGAGCGGGCCGTGAGCATCAGCACCGGGATCTCCGGGTCGCCGCCGCGCAGCACCCGGCAGACGCCGAAGCCGTCGATCACCGGGAGCATCAGGTCGAGGACGACCAGGTCGGGGCCGAGCCGCCGGGCCGCGTCGAGCGCCGCGGCCCCGTCGTGGACCACGGTCGCGCTGTGCCCCTCGGCGAGCAGCGATCTCCGGATCAGCTCGGCCTGCATCTCGTCGTCCTCGGCGACCAGCACATGTGCGCACACAGGTTCGGATCCTAAGCGAGTTCCGGCGGTCTACCGGGCGAGCCACTCGCCGTACCCCATGACGACGACCGGATGCCGGTCCGGGTCGAGGGTGCGCAGCAGCTCCTTCATGTGCGCCTTGGCGACGCTGACGCAGGCGTGCGTGGGACCGCCGTGGTCGACGTGCAGCCAGATGCCGCCACCGCGGCCCGCGCCCAGCGGGCGCGTCCAGTCGAGCGGTGAAGTACCCGGCTCACGGTTGTAGTTGATCGCGACGACGTAGTCGAAGGAGCCTTCCAGCGGCTCGCCCTCGAACCCGGTGCCCGGCGAGGTGAAACTGTAGGACTGGTGGTACGGCAGTCTGCTCCCGGGGTCGGCGAGCAGGCCGCCGGCGTCGGTGAGCCCATAGACGCCCACGGGCGAGCGCAGGTCCCCGGCCATGTGGTGCTCGCTCCAGCCGTCCCTGCCGTTGTGCGCGGGCCAACTGGCGCCGGACTGCCATACGTCGTCGTCGCGTTCGTGGAGGACGACGGTGGAGAGCGGCGAGTTCCGGCCCCGCCCGGTGGCGACGACGACCTGCTCCGCCCGCCCGGGTATCGCGGCCGTGGTCCTGGGCCCGAGCCCGGGTATGCCGCTCGGCCGCGGGCTGCCGCTCTCGGGTGCGGGGGATGCCGTCACCGGCACCGGCCGGTCGTCCTGCGACCGGCTCGGCGCGGCCTCGGCGCCGCCCCCGCACCCGGAGAGCAGGAGGGGGGAGGCGGAGAGAAGGGCGACGGCGGTTCTGCGATGGATCATGAGACAGACCCTGACCGACGCTTGTAAGAAACTCGTCAGCTTTCAGCGCCCCTTTGGGGGCGCGGGGAACTGCGCGACCAGCCCCCATGCCCCCGCACCCGAAGAACTGCTACGGCTTGCCCTTCTTGTACAGCCACGTCTGGAACAGGGAGCCGAGATCGTTCCCCGACTCCTTCTCGGCGAGCTTCACGAACTCCGCGGTGGTCCCGTGCCCGTACCGGTGCTCCGAGGCCCAAGCCCGGAGAATCCGGAAGAACGTCGCGTCCCCGACCGCCTTCCGCAGCTCGTGCAGCGCCATCGCGCCCCGCGCGTACACCGGCTCGCCGAAGATGTTCGCCCCGCTGCCCGGGTCCCCCGGCGGGTACGCCCACAGCTCGTCGCTCGCCGGCTTCGCGTACAGCGCGTCGAAGGTCCTCTGCGCGCTGTCGCCCCCGTGCTGTTCGCTGTACAGCCACTCGGCATACGTGGCGAAGCCCTCGTTGAGCCAGATGTCCTTCCACGCGGTGAGGGAGACGGAGTCGCCGAACCACTGGTGGGCGTTCTCGTGCACGAGCGTGCTCAGGTCCGGCGCCGAGTCGTAGATCGGCCGGCCCTGTGTCTCCAGCGCGTATCCGACGCTCGGCGCGTGGTCGACGATGGACCCGGCGGAGCGGAACGGGTACGGCCCGAACAGCTTGCTCTCCCACTCCAGCACCGACGGCAGCTTCTTCAGCACCGCCGCCGACCCGCTCGCCTCGCGCGGGTCGACCGCGTTGTACACCTTGATCCCGTCCCGGGTGGTGTACTGCTGCACCTTGAACTTGCCGACGGTGGCGGTGGCGAGGTAGGCGGCCATCGGCTCGCTCTGCCGCCACCGGAAGGTCGTGCGGCCGCCGGAGGTGTGCTGCCCGAGGAGGACGCCGTTGGCGACGGCGGTACGGCCCTTGGGCACGGTGATCGTGAAGTCGTACGACGACTTGTCCTTGGGATGGCTGTTCCCCGGGAACCAGGTCATCGCGCCCTGCGGCTCCCCGGCGACGAACGCGCCGTCGTCGGTGCGGATCCAGCCGTCGGCCGAGCCGTCGGGGTCGGTGACCTGCTTGGGCGTGCCGTCGTACAGCACGGTGACCCGGAAGGCCCGGCCCTTCGCCAGCGCCCGCGCCGGCGTGACCACGAGTTCCTGTCCGCTGCGGCTGAAACGCGCGGTCCGGCCGTCGACGGTCACCCGGGTGACCTTCAGTCCGCTGAGGTCGAGGTCGAAGCGGGTGAGCCTCTCGGTGGCGCGGGCGGTGAGGACCGCCTTGCCGTCGAGGTGCCGGGAGGAGGTGTCGTAGCTGAGCGTCAGGTCGTAGTGGCTGACGTGGTAGCCGCCGTTGCCGCTGAGCGGGAAGTAGGGGTCGCCCGCGCCCGCGCTGCCCACGGTGCTCGCCGAGGCCGTTCCGGCGCCGGCGAGAAGGGCCGCAACGGCGACCGGGACGGTGGCGAGGACGGCCTCGCGGCGAAGGACTGCGGTACGTCTGCGTGCGCCCTGCACAGGAACTCCTTGGGGGGGGTGGCCGGTGATCAATAGCCCTACAGCCTAGGTGCGCGGGTGTCCGCGTTTCCCCCTCATTCTGGTCAAGCCGTGCCGCGTCGGCAGCCTGTGGCGCGGAGCCCCGCATACGCTCACGGCACCGTCAGCGAGCCGAGAGGTGTGTCGACCGTGAGCGTGCGCGTCCGCAGGATCTACCAGTCACCGGAGCCGGAGGACGGGGTGCGCGTCCTGGTGGACCGGCTGTGGCCGCGCGGGCTGTCCAAGGAGGTCGCGCACGTGGACGAGTGGCCGAAGGGGCTGACGCCGTCGGACGAGCTGCGCCGCTGGTTCCACGCCGGCGGGACGTACGAGGAGTTCACGCGTCGCTACGAGGCGGAGCTGGCCGCTCCCGCGGCCGCCGACCTCCTCGACGGCCTGCGGACGTCGGTGCGCGAGGGACCGGTGACCCTGCTCACCGCGTCCAAGACCCCGGACGAGAGCCACGCCACGGTCCTGGCGCGACTCCTGTCCGGCTGAGCGCTCCGCTGGCAGTACCGCACTGTGCCGTCTGTCGACTGCGGCGCTGTCGTGGCTGGTCGCGCAGTTCCGCGCGCCCCTTGCGGGGCGCTGCCGAACCCCCTTGCCCGGTCAGGCTGTCTGTTCGGCCGCCGCCCGGCCCGCCGCCCGGCCCGAGAACAGGCAGCCGCCGAGGAAGGTGCCCTCCAGCGCGTTGTAGCCGTGCACTCCGCCGCCGCCGAAGCCGGCCACCTCGCCGGCCGCGTAGAGCCCGCCGATCGGCTGCCCGTCGGCGCCGAGGGCACGGGAGTCCAGGTCGGTCTGGATGCCGCCGAGGGTCTTGCGGGTGAGGACGTGCAGCTTGACGCCGATCAGCGGTCCGGCGGCCGGGTCGAGGATGCGGTGCGGGGTGGCGACCCGGCCCAGCCGGTCGCCGATGTAGCGGCGGGCGTTGTGGATGCCCTGGACCTGGGAGTCCTTGCTGTAGGAGTTGTTGATCTGCAGGTCGCGGGCGACGATCTGGCGGCGCACCTCGGCCGCGTCCAGGAGCGCCTTGTCGGTGAGGCCGTTCATCTTCTCGACGAGCTGGTCCAGGGAGTTCGCGGTGACGAAGTCCGCGCCGTTGTCGAGGAAGGCCTGCACCGGGCCGGGCGCGCCCTTGCCGAGCAGCCGGTCGCGCAGCACGGCCTTGCGGTCCCTGGCGGTGATGTCGGGGTTCTGCTCGGAGCCGGAGAGCGCGAACTCCTTCTCGACGATCTTCCGGGTGAGGACGAACCAGGAGTGGTCGTGTCCGGCGATGTCCTCGGTGGTGCGCAGGTGCCTGAGGGTGCTGAGGGTGTCGTAGCCCGGCAGGCAGGGGTCGGGCAGCCGGCGGCCGAGGGCGTCCAGCCAGATCGAGGACGGGCCGGGCAGGATGCGGATGCCGTGGCCGGGCCAGACGGGGTTCCAGTTCTGGATGCCCTCGGTGTAGTGCCACATGCGGTCGCGGTTGACCAGGCGGACGCCGGCCTCGGCACTGATGTCGAGCATGCGGCCGTCCACGTAGGCGGGGACGCCGGTGACCATCTCGGCGGGGGGCGTGCCGAGGCGCTCGGGCCAGTAGCGGCGGACGATGTCGTGGTTGGCGCCGATGCCGCCGGTGGTGACGACGACGGCCTGGGCGGTGAGTTCGAAGTCGCCGATGCGCTCGCGGTTGGAGGCGACGCCGCGCGGTGAGTCGTCGGGGGCGAGGACGGTGCCGCGTACGCCGCGCGCCGCGCCGTCCTCGATGACGAGTTCGTCGACCTGGTGGCGGTGGTGGAAGGTGAGCAGTCCGTCGCGGGCGGCCTGCTTGGCGTACCGGGCGAAGGGCTCGACCACGCCGGTGCCGGTGCCCCAGGCGACATGGAAGCGCGGGACGGAGTTTCCGTGCCCGTCGGCGCGCAGGTCGCCGCGCTCGGCCCAGCCGACGGTCGGCAGCAGGCTGATGCCGTGGCTCTGCAGCCAGGGCCGCTTCTCCCCGGCCGCGAACTCGACATAGGCCCGCGCCCAGCGCACCGCCCAGGAGTCCTCGTCGTCCTTGCGGTCGAACTGGGCGCTGCCCTGCCAGTCGTTCCAGGCCAGGTCGAGGGAGTCCTTGATGCCGAGGCGGCGCTGTTCGGGCGAGTCGACGAGGAAGAGCCCGCCGAAGGACCAGAACGCCTGGCCGCCGAGGTTGGCGGCGTTCTCCTGGTCGACCAGGGCGACGCGCCTGCCCCTGCTGGTGAGTTCGTGCGCCGCGACCAGGCCGGCGAGGCCGGCTCCGACGACGATGACGTCCGCGTCCATGGCGACTTCTGCCCTTCTCATACGGGGTGGGTGGTGCCGTTCGTTCGTGCGGGGTGGGCGCTGCCGTCGGTCAGCAGCGCGGTGAGCAGTTGCCCCAGCCAGGCCCGGGCCCGGTCCACGTCCCGGTCCAGCAGCAGCTGGACGGTGACCCCGTCGTAGGCGGCGACCACGGCGTGCGCGGCGCCGTCGACGTCGCCGAGCACGGCGGGGATCGGGGTGTGGCCGCGGGCCCGCAGCAGCCGGTCGGCGATGGCCTGGCGGAGCCGGGTGCGGTGGTCGAGGAGGAGCCCGGCGACACCCGGGTCCCGGGCGGCGTGCACCAGGAAGTCGGTCTTCACCAGCAGCCAGTCCACGTCGAGGAGGAGTACGTCGGTGACCCGGTCCACGGAGGCCGGTACGTCCAGGTCGGGTCCGTCGCCGGCGAGGGCGTCGGCGACCTGCCGGGCGATGAGGTCGGCGCGCTCCCGGTAGAGGGCGAAGAACAGCTCGTCGAGGGTGGCGAAGTTGGAGTAGAAGGCGCCCCGGCTGAACCCGGCGGCCTCGCACACCTCCTCGATGGAGACCCGTCCGAAGCCCTTGGCGGCGAACACGGTGAAGGCGGCGGCGAGCAGCCGGGCACGGGTCTGCCCCCGTCGCCGGGTCACGCGCTGGGGCGCGTCGCCGTTCGCTGTCATGTACCGGCCTCCGTTCGATACACGAATGTATCGGATACACCAACGTATCGAAAGGGCCCCGACGGCCCGTCGGAGGAAAACGAAGGGAACATATTTTCGATTACGGAGTACGCTGGAGCCATGGCCACGCACCTCCAGGGCTCCCTGTTCGACCAGACCGACGAGCTGCGGCTCGGCAGCCTCGACGGCATCGGCCGGACCGTGCTGGGCTCCGGCGCCTGGATCGACGTGCTGCCCGGCTGGCTGAGCGGCGCGGACACGCTGTTCGAACAGCTGGCGGCCGACGTGCCCTGGCACGCCGAGCGCCGCACGATGTACGACCACGTCGTGGCCGTACCGCGCCTGCTCGCCTTCTACGACGCCACCGACCCGCTCCCCCACCCCGTCCTCGCCGAGGCCCGCGAGGCGCTCACCCGGCACTACGCGGACGAGCTCGGCGAGCCGTTCGCCACGGCCGGGCTCTGCCACTACCGCGACGGCCGGGACAGCGTGGCGTGGCACGGCGACCGGATCGGCCGGGGTGCGCGCGAGGACACCATGGTCGCCATCCTCTCCGTGGGCGCGCCCCGTGACCTGCTGCTGCGCCCGCTGCACGGCGGCCCCTCGGTCCGGCGCCCGCTCGGCCACGGCGACCTGATCGTGATGGGCGGCTCCTGCCAGCGGACCTGGGAGCACTGCGTACCGAAGACCACCCGGGCCGCCGGACCGCGGATCAGCATCCAGTTCCGGCCACCCGGGGTGCGCTGACCAGGGCCCTCGCCAACCGGCCGCCCGCTCCATGTGGTTGGCTGTCCTCGGTTTCGAACTGCACCAACGGGCTGGCCGGAGAGATCATGCAGGCTGAGGTACACGAAGTCGGCAAGGGCACCTACCTGGTGCACGGACACCACACCAACTGGGTGATCCTGAAGGACGGCGACGCCGTCACGCTGGTGGACACCGGCTACCCCGGGGACCGGGAGGGGCTGCTCGGCTCCCTCGCGGAGGTGGGCAGCTCGCCGGAGGCGGTCACGGCCGTCCTGATCACACACGCCCACAACGACCACCTCGGCTCGGCCGAGTACCTGCGCGACACCCACGACGTCCCGGTCTATCTGCACGAGGCCGAAGTACCGCACGCCCGGCGGGACTTCCTCCAGCAGGTGGCCGTGGGCGACGTGCTGAAGAACGCCTGGCGGCCGGGTGTGGTGCCGTGGCTGGTGCACGTCATACGGGTCGGCGGCACCGAGCAGCACCCGGTCACCGCGCCCGAGGCGTTCCCGGTCGCCGAGGGCAGCCCTCTCGACCTCCCGGGCCGGCCGGTCCCGGTGCACACCCCGGGCCACACCGACGGGCACACCGTCTACCACCTGCCCGACGCCGGCATCGTGATCTCCGGGGACGCCCTGGTCAGCGGCCACCGCACCTCGCGGATCCAGGGCCCGCAGCTGCTGCCCGACATGTTCCACCACGAGCGCGCCCGCGCGGTGGCCTCGCTCGACCTCATCGGGGCACTCGACGCCGACGCCCTGCTGCCCGGGCACGGGCCGCTGCACCGGGGATCCGTGCAGGCGGCCGCCCAGCAGGCCCGCGAGCGCGCGGTCTAAAGTTCGGGCCATGGCATTGCAGATCAGCGCCACCAACCCGGAGCACCCCGCGCTCCTGCTCGAACTCCCCTGGGACGTTCCGCTGGAGGAGTGGCCCGAGGACTACCTCGTGCCGCTCCCCCGCGGCATCTCCCGGCACGTGGTGCGCTACGCCCGCGCCGGCGACGAGGTCATCGCGGTGAAGGAGCTCGCGGAGCGCCCGGCGCTGCGCGAGTACGAGCTGCTGCGCGACCTGGACCGGCTCACGATCCCCGCGGTCGACCCGCTCGCCGTGATCACGGGCCGTACCGACGCGCAGGGCGCCCCGCTGGAGTCGGTGCTGGTCACCCGGCACCTGGGCGGCTCGATGCCGTACCGCTCGATGTTCGAGACGACCATGCGGCCGGCCACCATGCACCGCCTCATGGACGCCCTGGCGGTGCTGCTGGTGCGCCTGCACCTGGCCGGGTTCGCGTGGGGCGACTGCTCGCTGTCCAACACCCTGTTCCGCCGGGACGCGGGCGCGTACGCGGCGTACCTGGTGGACGCCGAGACCGGCGACCTGCATCCGCAGCTGAGCAACGGGCAGCGGGAGTACGACCTCGACCTGGCCCGGGTGAACATCAGCGGGGAGCTGCTCGACCTGGAGGCGTCGGGGGCGCTGCACCCGTCGCTGGACCCGATCGAGTTCGGGTTCGAGATCTGCACCCGGTACGGCGAGCTGTGGGAGGAGCTGACCCGGACCTCGGTGTATCCGGCCGGCAAGTACCAGTACATCGAGCGCCGGATCCGGCGCCTCAACGACCTCGGTTTCGACGTGGCCGAGATGCAGATCGAGCACTCCTTGGACGGCGACTCGGTCACCTTCGTGCCGAAGGTCGTCGACGCCGGCCACCACCAGCGCCAGCTGCTGCGGCTGACCGGCCTGGACGCCGAGGAGAACCAGGCCCGGCGGCTGCTCAACGACCTGGAGAGCTGGATGGCCACCCAGGACGACTACGCCCCGGGCGATCCGCTCGCCGCCCGCCCCGAGGTACTGGCCCACCGGTGGGTGCGGGACGTCTTCCGCCCCACCGTGCGTGCCGTACCGCTGGAGCTGCGCGGTGCGATGGATCCGGCCGAGATCTACCACGAGCTGCTGGAGCACCGCTGGTACCTGTCCGAGCACGCACAGCACGACATAGGCCTGGACAAGGCGGTCGAGGACTACATCGAGAACGTGCTGCCCAGGGCACGGGAGACGCTGGAGCCGGTCACCCCGGAGTGAACCGGGGCGCGCGGAGCGCGGGTCAGTCGTGCGGGACCACGGCCACCGGGCAGTCGGCGTGGTGCAGCACCCCGTGCGCGACCGACCCGATGCGGGCGCCGACGGCGGTGCGGTGAGCGCGCCGCCCGACGACCATCAGCTGGGCGTGTCCCGCCACTGACAGCAGCACCTGCGCGGCGCTGCCCATCTCCACCTGCTCGGCGACCGGCACGTCCGGGAACCGCTCGCGCAGCGGCCGTACCGCCTCGGCCAGCGCCTTCCTCTCGAAGGGCGCCATGCCTCCGGACTCGTCCAGCAGTTTCAGCGAACCCGGGCTGTAGGCGAAGACCGGCGGCAGGGTCCAGGCACGCACCACCCGGACCGTAGCGCCCCGGGCCGCCGCCGTCTCGAACGCGAACTTAAGCGCGGCCGCGCTGTCCTGCGCACCGCCCTGCTGCCCGACGACGACCTCCCGCCCGGCGGCCTCGGCGGCGGGCCGGTCCCCGGCGCGCACCAGGACCACGGGCCGGGCGGCCTCGGCGATCACCTGCTGGCCGACGGATCCCAGCAGGAACCCGACGACCCTCCCGTGCCCGCGCGAGCCCAGCGCCAGCAGCTCGGCGCCGGCGGCCGCCGCCAGGAGCACCTCGACCGGGCCGCCCTCGACCACGTCGACGCTCACCGCGAGGTCGGGACACCGGGCGGTGACGGCCCGCACCGCCGCGGTCACCCCGTCCGACACCCAGGCGCGCTGGGTCTCCCGGTCCCCGCCGGCCGCCTCGTGCGCCTCGTGGCGCCAGGCGTGCACCACCCGCAGCGGCAGCCGCCGGCGCACCGCCTCCCGCGCCGCCCAGTCGAGAGCGGCGTGGCTCTCCTCCGTACCGTCGACCCCTGCCGTGATCGGGCGTGTCATGCTCCGGCCTCCTCGTCGGTTCCCGCGTCCGAGTGATCAGTCTTCCGCACCGACGGGTGCCCGCCGTGCACCCTCGTACAAGAGCAAAGGCGGGCGATCGAACATACGATGGGCGGGAACCGGTACGGCGGTCGCGCTCCTCGCGGGGCCGGCCGTGCCGCGGAACCAACGGCTCGGGGTGGGAGACGTATGGCACAGGCTGCCGACGCAGCACGGACCGTCATCATGACCGTGGACGACGACCCCGGGGTGTCCCGTGCCGTCGCCCGGGACCTGCGGCGCCGCTACGGCGCGTCGTACCGGATCGTGCGCGCGGAGTCCGGGGACTCGGCGCTGGAGGCGCTGCGGGAGCTGAAGCTGCGCGGCGATCTGGTGGCGGTGATCCTGGCCGACTACCGGATGCCGCAGATGAACGGCATCGAGTTCCTGGAACAGGCCCTGGACGTGTACCCGGGCGCACGGCGGGTGCTGCTGACCGCGTACGCGGACACCAACGCGGCGATCGACGCGATCAACGTCGTCGATCTGGACCACTATCTGCTCAAGCCCTGGGATCCCCCGGAGGAGAAGCTCTACCCGGTCCTCGACGACCTCCTGGACGCGTGGCGGGCCAGCGACTACCGGCCGGTGCCGGCCACCAAGGTGGTCGGGCACCGCTGGTCGGCCCGGTCGTCGGAGGTGCGCGAGTTCCTCGCCCGCAACCAGGTGCCCTACCGCTGGTACTCGGTCGAGGAGCCCGAGGGGCAGCGGCTGCTGGCGGCCGCCGGGTCCGACGGGGAGCGGCTGCCGCTGGTGGTCACCCCGGACGGCACGCCCCTGGTGGAGCCGGAGGCCCCGGAGCTGGCCGCGCACGTGGGGCTCGCGACGACACCGACGGCGGACTTCTACGACCTGGTGGTGATCGGCGGCGGCCCGGCGGGGCTCGGCGCGGCGGTGTACGGGGCGTCGGAGGGGCTGCGGACCGTGCTCGTGGAGCGGTCGGCGACCGGCGGGCAGGCCGGGCAGAGCTCGCGGATCGAGAACTACCTGGGTTTCCCGGACGGTGTGTCGGGTGCCCAGCTCACGGAGCGGGCCCGGCGGCAGGCCGCCAAGTTCGGCGCGGAGATCCTGACCGCCCGCGAGGTCATGGGCCTGGAGATCAACGGGGCCGCGCGGGTGGTGCGGTTCACGGACGGCTCGGCGGTCGCGGCGCACAGCGTGATCCTGGCGACCGGCGTGCAGTACCGGCAGTTGGAGGCCGACGGCTGTTTCGACCTGACCGGCTGCGGGGTGTACTACGGCTCCGCGCTCACCGAGGCGACCTCCTGCCAGGGCCAGGACGTGTACATCGTCGGCGGCGCCAACTCGGCGGGCCAGGCGGCGATGTACCTGTCCCGGTTCGCCAAGTCGGTGACCCTGCTGGTACGCGCGGCCGACCTGTCGGCGTCGATGTCCTACTACCTGATCCAGCAGATCAACGAGGCCCCGAACATCGCCGTGCGCAGCCACACCGTCGTGGACGCCGCGCACGGCGCCCAGCGTCTGGAGCGGCTGACCCTGCGCCATGTGCAGAGCGGGGACCGGGAACAGGTCGACGCCCAGTGGATGTTCGTGTTCATCGGGGCGGCACCGCTGACCGACTGGCTCGGTGACACGGTGCTGCGCGACGGACGCGGGTTCATCCTGGCCGGGCCCGACCTGACCGTCGACGGACGGGCACCGGCGGGCTGGGAGCTGGACCGGCCGCCGTACCACCTGGAGACCAGCATTCCCGGCGTGTTCGTGGCGGGCGACGCACGCGCCGAGTCCGCCAAGCGTGTCGCGTCGGCCGTCGGAGAAGGAGCCATGGCAGTGATGCTCGTCCATCGGTATCTGGAGCAGTCATGAGCGGGCAGCTGATGCCGTGCAGCCCGCGGGAGGTCGGCGCGCTGTTCCTGTTCGAGAAGCTGGAGCCGGAGCAGCTGGGACGGCTCTGCAAGGCGGGCCGGGTGGAACTGTTCCAGCCCG
Organism: Streptomyces fuscichromogenes; assembly: GCF_014645815.1. Lineage (GTDB taxonomy): Bacteria > Actinomycetota > Actinomycetes > Streptomycetales > Streptomycetaceae > Streptomyces > Streptomyces fuscichromogenes. The sequence continues at coordinate 33,823 of NZ_BMML01000038.1, forward strand.
GACCGGTCTACGCCGAAGGTGACCCGGCGACCTGCTTCTACGTGATGATCGAGGGCACGGTGGTGCTCTCCCGCCGGGTCGCCGGCGACGATGTCGAGGTCACCCGGACCTCGCAGACCGGGGTGTACGCGGGCGCCATGCAGGCGTACCTCGGGGACCGGGTGCGGCAGGCCTACAACAACTCGATGCGGGTGACGGAGCCGACGCGGTTCTTCGTGCTGCCGGCGGACACGTTCTCGGACATCATGCAGGACTGGTTCCCGATGGCCGTGCACCTGCTGGAGGGCCTGTTCTGGGGTTCGAAGAGCACCCAGGCGGCGATCGGACAGCGTGAACGGCTGCTGGCGCTCGGCTCGTTGTCCGCCGGGCTCACCCATGAGCTCAACAACCCGGCCGCGGCGGCCGTGCGGGCCACGTCGACGCTGCGCGAGCGGGTGGCGAAGATGCGTCACAAGCTCGCGGTGATCGCCGGAGGGCCGTACTCGCGCGAGCAGTTGGCGGGCCTGATCGAGATCCAGGAGCGCACGGCGGAGCGGGTCGCCAAGGCGTCGACGCTCAGTCCGCTGGAGGCCGCCGACCGCGAGGACGCGCTCACCGACTGGCTGGAGGACCACGGCATCGACCACGGCTGGGAGCTCGCGCCGACCTTCGTACAGGCCGGGCTGGACGTCGACTGGCTGGAGCAGGTCGCCGCCGCGGTCGACGAGGAGATCCTGCCGAACTCGGTCGGCTGGCTCAACTACACCATCGAGACCGAGCTGTTGATGAACGAGATCGAGGACTCGACCGCCCGTATCTCGAACCTCGTCGACGCGGCCAAGCAGTACAGCCAGCTGGACCGGGCGCCGTTCCGGGAGGTGGATGTGCACGAACTCCTCGACAGCACGCTGCTGATGCTGTCCGGGAAGATCGGGCAGGACATCCGGGTGGTCAAGGAGTACGACCGTACGGTCCCCCCGGTGCCCGCGTACCCCGCCGAGCTCAACCAGGTGTGGACCAACCTCATCGACAACGCGGTCTGCGCGATGAAGGACGGTGGCGGCGAGGGCGGCGGACACGGCACGCTGACCGTGCGGACCGCGCTCGACCACGAGCGGCTGCTGGTCGAGTTCCGGGACACCGGAGGCGGGATCGCGCCGGAGATCAAGGACCGGATCTTCGACCCGTTCTTCACGACCAAGCCCGTGGGGCAGGGCACGGGTCTCGGTCTGGACATCTCGTGGCGGATCGTCGTGAACAAGCATCACGGCAGCATGCGGGTGGAGTCGGAGCCCGGCGACACCCGGTTCCAGGTACTGCTTCCGCTGACCGCCGAGGCGCCTGAGGAATCCGAGACATCTGTGGAGGCAGTATGAGTGGCGACACCTCGATCGACCCGGAAGTTCCGCCGAGCGGTTCCGGGTGTGTGGAGTGCGACGCGGCGGGCGGCTGGTGGTTCCATCTGCGGCGGTGCACGCAGTGCGGGCACGTCGGGTGCTGCGACGACTCGCCGTCGAAGCACGCGACGGCGCACTTCCGCGAGACCGGGCATCCGGTGATCCGCAGCTACGAGCCCCGCGAGGGGTGGTTCTGGAACTTCGAGACGGAGGAACTCTTCGAGGCCGGGCCGGAGTTGGCGCCGCCGGTGAGTCATCCGGAGGACCAGTCGGTGCCGGGTCCTGCGGAGCGGGTGCCGGAGGACTGGGCGCGGGTTCTGCGGGGCTGAGGGTCTGGGGGGGGGTGGGGCTCTGTGATGTCGGCGGCTGCGGCTCGGCGGTGGCTGGTCGCGCAGTTCCCCGCGCCCCTACGGGGTTTCGCCTCGCGTTTCTTGCAAGGATGAGGGTGTGTCGCAGAGATCTTTTGGCAGCCCTCTGATCGGGCGGGACGACGAACTGGGCCGCCTTGCTTCGGTGCTGGAGCGTGCCCGGCACGGCAGTGGGCAGGCCGTGCTGGTCGCCGGGGACGCGGGGGTCGGGAAGACCCGGCTGCTCGACGAGGTCGCTGCCCGGGCGAGTGCGGGCGGGGCCACCGTCGTCGTCGGGCACTGTGTCGATCTCGGGGACGTGGGGCTGCCGTACCTGCCGTTCACCGAGATCCTCGGGGTACTGGCCGCCGACGGACGGTACGCGCAGGTCCTCGCCGCGCATCCCGTCGTGGACCGGCTGCTCGGCGCCGCCCCGGACTCCTCGCGCGGCGCCGACGCACGGCTGCGGCTCTTCGAAGGGGTCGCCGGGCTGTTCGCCGATCTGGCGACTGCCGCACCGCTGCTGCTGATCCTCGAAGACCTGCACTGGGCCGACCAGTCGTCGCGCGACCTGTTGCGGTTCCTGCTGAGCCGGGGGGTGCTGCCCCGGCGGCTCGCCGTGCTGGCCTCCTATCGCGCCGACGATCTGCACCGGCGGCACCCGCTGCGGCCGCTGCTCGCCGAGTTGGTGCGGCTGCCCGGGGTGGAGCGGCTGGAGGTGCGGCGGCTGGCCGATGCCGAGGTGGTGCGGCTGGTGCGGGCGCTGGAGGAGCGGCCGTTGGCGGAGGCGACGGTGCGGGACATCGTCGAGCGGGCCGAGGGCAACGCCTTCTACACCGAGGAGCTGGTGGCCGCCGCCGACGCGGACGGGATGCCCACCGGACTCGCCGACCTGCTGCTCATCCGGGTCGAGCAGTTGTCGGAGACGGCCCAGCAGGTGCTGCGGACGGCCGCGGTGGCCGGGCGCCGGGTGGGTCACGATCTGCTGCGGGACGCGGCCGGGCTGCCGGAGGAGGAGCTGGAGTCGGCGTTGCGGGAGGCCGTGGGGCGCCAGCTGCTCGTCGCCGGGGACAGCGAGACCTACGCCTTCCGGCATGCCCTCGCCCGTGAGGCGGTCTACGGCGATCTGCTGCCCGGGCAGCGGTCGCGGCTGCACGGCAGGTACGCCAGGCTGCTCGCCGCGCGCGGGGGCGGGGCGCGGACGGCGGCCGAACGGGCGTACCACTACCGGGAGAGCCACGATCTGCCCGAGGCGCTGACCGCGTCCGTGGAGGCCGCGGACCATGCCCGGCGGATGGGTGCCCCGGCGGAGGAGCTGCGGCATCTGGAGACGGCCCTGGACCTGTGGCCGGCCGTGCCGTGCGAGGCCAGGCCCGACGGCGAGGGACTTGACCCGGTGGCCTTGACGCTGCGGGCGTCGGCGGCGGCCGTGCACTCGGGGGACGCGCACCGGGCGGTGTCCCTGACCCGGGCCGCGCTGGCCGGCACCGGCCAGGACGCCGATCCCGAACTCGCCGCCCGGGTGCGCTACACGCTCGCCGGGAACCTGATGACCGTCGACAACCTGGCCGCCGCGTTCGCCTACAGCAGCGAGGCGCTCGCGATGATCCCGGCCGAACCCCCGTCCCGGACCTGGGTGTGGGCGGCGGCCACCCATGTCATGGCGGCCCGGCAGATCGGCGACGACGCCACGGCGCTGCGGGTCGCGCGGCAGGCCCTGGAGGTCGCCGAGCGGATCGGCGCCACCGCCGCCCGGGCCGACCTGCTGATCTCCCTGGCCCGCCTCGAAGGCGGTGGCCGCCGTACCCGGGAGGGACGGGAACGGCTGCGGGAGGCGCGGGAGCTGGCCCGGTCGGCCGGGGACACGCCGGTGGAGATGCGGGCGCTGTTCAGCCTGGCGATCGGCTGCTTCGAGTCGGGCGAGCTGCGGGAGTGCCTGCCGTGGCTCACCGAGGGACTCGACCGGGCCCGGCGTTCGGGGCTGCTGTCCTCGCCCCATGCCCTGGAGATGCGGTATCTGCGGCTGCTGGTGCTCTACACGCTGGGGCAGTGGGACGAGTGTGTGCGGGTCGCCCGCGCGGACCCGGCGCCCGGTTTCGCCGAGGGGCCCGTCCTGTACATCGCGCTGGCCCGGGGCGAGCCGGCTGTCGTGGCGCGGGCGAGGGCGCTGCTCGGGGAGCCGTTCGACTGGATGGGCACGTTCGTCGGGGGGATCGCGCTGACCGACGCGGCCGCGTTGCGGGGTGATCCGGAGGAGGCCGTGGCGCGGGCGCGGGACGCGGTCGCGGCGCTCACCGACGAGTCGGGGCGGGCGCCGCATGTGACGGTCCGGCTCGCGGCGCTCGCGCTGGCGGCGGTCGCGGACGGGGCGGCGACCGAACGGCACGGCGACGCGGGCGCGGACCGCCGGCGCGCTGCCGCCGCTGAACTGCTGGAGCTGGCCCGGACCGCGGCCGCGGGGCAGGGGCCGGAGGGACAGGCCTGGCTGGCGCGTGCCGAGGCGGAGTGGTCCCGTGCCGGTTCCGGGCCGGACCCGGCGGCCTGGGAGAAGGCGGTGGCCGCGTTCGGGTACGGGGACGTGTACGAGGCGGCCCGGGTGCGGCTGCGGTACGCCGAGGCGCTGGCGTCCGTCGGCCGGAACGCGGAGGCCGAGGGGCAGGCGCGGGCGGTCCGCGAGACGGCGGTGGCGCTGGGGGCCGTGCCGCTGCGGGAGCGCGCGGACGCGTTGCTGCGCCGGTCGGCACAGGCCTCGGTCCCGCCGCTGACCGCACGCGAGCAGGAGGTGCTGCGGCTGCTGGCGCTGGGCCGCAGCAACCGGCAGATCGGCGAGGAGCTGTACATCACCGGCAAGACGGCGAGCGTCCATGTCTCCAACATCCTCGCCAAGCTGGGTGCGGCGAGCCGTACGGAGGCGGTGGCGATCGCCTACCGGGAACGCCTGATCACCCCCGAGCCGACGGCCCGGGGGTGAGCGGACGCAGGTGGCTCGCTCAGCGGTCGCAGTCGAGGCTCGCCAGGTCGACGGAGTCGGCCATGGCCTGCATGCCCTTGTCGTTGGGGTGGATGTGGTCGCCGCTGTCCAGGAACGGCGTCATGCGCGCCTGGTCGTAGGGGCTGCGCAGGATCCGGTCGAAGTCGGCGATCCCGTCGAACTCGCCGCCGGTGCGGATGTACTGGTTGACCTGCCGGCGTACGGCGTCGCCCGCCGGGTCCCACTCCGGCCAGCCCTCGTACGGCCCGACGGTCGAGGCGACCACGCACTTCCCGGCCGCGTGCGCCCGCCGGACGATCTCCCGGTAGCCGGCGATCAGGTCGGCCGCGGTGACCCCGGTGTGGGCCTTGATGTCGTTGACCCCCTCGAAGAGGAAGACGGTTCGGACACCGGGCTGGCTGAGGACGTCCCGGTCGAGGCGGTGCACGGCCGCCTGTCCGGCGCCGTCGGCGAGGACCTGGTTGCCGGATATCCCCTCGTCGGCCACTCCCTTGACCTCGGTGTGCGCCTTCTGGAGCCGGCGGGCGAGGTAGTCGGGCCAGCGGCGGTTCAGGTCGCTGGTGGAGGCCCAGCCGTCGGTGATGGAGTCGCCGAGCGCCACCACCGCCCCGGTGTCCGGGTCCGGGGGCCGTACCGAGACCGAGTCCAGGTACCACCAGGAGCCGGTGGTGTCCGTCCAGTTGGCGGCGCTCTCCTCGGCGGTGTGGTCGCCCTGGGTGGTGTAGGACGTCTGCATGGCCATGCCGTGGCCGGTGGCGGGGCCGGCCGCGTCGGGGCTGTGCAGGCTGACCACCAGGTTGCTGCCGGCGGGCAGGGTGCCGGGCAGCGGGTCGCTCCACGCGGTGGCGCCGGCCGGCACGGTGACCGTGCGGGCGCCGTGGAAGGTCAGCCGCCTGTTGCTGCCCGGCCGGAGAGCGGCGCCCTGGCTCTGCAGGCCGGCGTAGACGCTGTCCAGGGTCAGGGGCCGGTCGCCGAAGGCATTGGACAGGCGCACCCGCAGTCCGCTGCCGGCGGCGCTCGTGTGCACGACCAGCCGGTAGCCGCGGTCGGCGGTGCCCTGTCCCAGTCGGTCGGCGGCGGCTCCCCAGGTGACGACGGAGTGTCCGGCGGCGGAGGTGGACCCGGCCGAAGGCATCCACACCGGGGCCGCCTGCGCGGGCCCGGTCTGGCAGGCGACGGTGCTCAGCAGGACGGCGGCGAGGCCGAGGAGGCGGGCGAACCGGCCGGTCATCGCGCGAGGTCCCTCAGCGTGACGGACGCGCCGGGCTTCAGCGTGACCGTCCGGGTCCGCCTGCCGTAGCAGACCGTCGTGGTCCGGCCGCCGACGCTGCGGATCCGGGCCTCGGTGGGCTTGCCGTCCCGCCAGGCCAGGTCGACGACGAAGCCGCCGCGGGCGCCCGCCCCGGTGACCTTGCCGGCGGCGGCCCAGGCGTCGGGGAGGGCGGGCAGGAGTTCCAGGTGGCCGGGGCGGGAGTACAGCAGCATCTCCAGGATCGCGGTCGGGGTGCCGAAGTTGGCGTCGATCTGGAAGATACCCCGGCCCGGCCCGGCCTCGTAGATGTCGAAGAGGTTGGGCGACGTGCCGTTGCCGCCGTTGTCCGAGGGGCGCAGGTTGCGGACGACGAGTTGGTAGGCCTTGTCGGCGTCCTTCAGCCGCGCCCAGCACAGCGAGCGCCAGGCGTTGGCCCAGCCGAAGCTGTCCATGCCGCGGGCGGTGAGCAGGGCGGTGGCGCCCTTGACGATGTCGGCGGGGGTGGTGCCGTCGGGGCGGATCCGGTCGCCCGGGAAGAGGTTGATCAGGGGCGAGAGGTGGCGGTGGGTGGTCTCGCCGAGGTTGTCCGGGGACATCCACTCCTCCAGCCAGCCGGTGCTGGGGCTCACCACCGGCAGGTAGAGGCGGTCGCGGAGCGTGCCGATGGTGCCCGCGTATCCAGCATCCCTCTTCAGCTCGGCGGCCGCAGTACGGAAGTTCCCGAACAGCGTCCACACCTGTTCCTGGGCGTAGGTGATGCCCTTGGCGTCCAGTGGTCCCTGCTCCGGTGACCAGTCGCTGTCCGCGATCAGCACCTCCCGGCCGTCGTCCAGGGTGGTGGTGAGCAGTCGCGCCTCCCAGAACTCGCAGGCGCCCTTGAGCAGGGGGTAGATCTTCTCCAGGTGGGCGCGGGACCGGGTGAACTCGTAGTGCTCCCAGAGGTTCTGGCAGAGCCAGGCGTTGCCCGCCGGGTGCCACCACCAGCCGCCTCCGCCGTAGGGGTTGGTGGAGATGGCGACGGTCCAGCCGGCCACCTCGCCGCTGGAGTTGCGGTAGCGGTTGCGGGAGTCCTGGAAGAGCCGCCGGGTGGTGTCCTGCCAGGACGGGAGCTGGTCGACGCAGTAGTCGGTGTAGGCGTCGAAGCACGGGGACAGGCCGAGCCGGTCTGACATCCAGTAGTTCATCTGGATGTTGATGTCGGTGTGGTAATCGCCCATCCAGTCCGGGTCGTTGCCGTCCAGCCAGATGCCCTGGAGGCCCATGGGCAGGCTGTCGCGCGATCCGGCGATCATCAGGTAGCGGCCGAACTGGGCGTAGGCGGCCTCCAGTTCGGGATCGGGTTCGCCGGTGTCGGCGCGGGCCCGGATACGCGCCCAGGTGTCCAGCTCGCGCTGTTCGGGCGTCGAGGTGCCGAGCGAGAGGTCGAACCGGCCGAACAGCGCCCGGTGGTCGGCGGCGTGGGTGCGCAGCAGCGAGTCCGCCGAGTGCCGGGCGGCGGCCCTGACCTTGGTGCGGGCGAGCGCCACGGGGTCGACGGAGGGGTCGCGGTAGTCGGCGGCGGCGTCCGGTGCGTAGTCGGTGCCGCCGCTGAGCACGACGGTCAGTTCGCGGCAGTCGGTGAAGGTGATGTGCGGGCCGTTCACCCGCACGCTGCCGCCGCTGCCGTACGCCTTGACGGCGGCGCCGTACTTCAGCCCGTTGGCGAAGGACCCGGCGAAGGACTCGGCGGTGCCGGTCTCCCCGTGCGTGCCCTCCAGGGTGACGGTGCCGGTGTAGCGCCCGCCGCCGTCCTGGCCGAAGTGCAGCACGATCACGTCGTCGGGCCGGCTGGCGAACACCTGGCGCCGGTAGGTCACCCCGGAGCGGACGTAGGACGCGGTCACCACGCCGTTGTCGAGGTCGAGGGTGCGGCGGTAGCCGGAGACGGCGCCCAGATCGTGGTCGGGTATCTCGACGAGGAGCCGGGCGAGCAGGGTGAGCGAGCCGAAGTCGGCGCGGCCGTAGGGGAACTGGCCGTCGGAGTCGAGGCTGTCGTTGGGCCCGCCGGTCCACAGCGTGGCGTCGGTGATCAGGAGGAGCTCACGGCCGGAGTCGTTGCTCGCGAGGGCGCCGAGCCGCCCGTTGCCGACCGGCAGCCCCTGCGTGATCATCGACCCGTCGTCGGCGGGCGCCTGCCACCAGAGCCGGTGCCGGGCGGCGGCGAGCGGCTCGGAGGACCGCAACGGGGCGGCGGAGGCGGTGAAGGCGGGAAGCCCGGCGAGGGCTCCGGTGGCGGCAAGGGCGAGGAAGCCACGTCTGCCGAGGCGATTCTGCATGACGGTGTCCTTTTGACGTATGGGGCGACACAACGCGCCCCTTGGGGGCGCGGGGAACTGCGCGACCAGCCCCCACCGGCCCGCAGCTCCCCGACCACGCACTTACCGAGGCGACTTGGGAACGTCGATCCGGTCGACGTCCGGCGCGTATCCTGACCCGCTGTCGAAGCTGATGGTGTTGGCACCGGCCTTCAACACCACCGGCACGCTGACCGTCGCCACGGTCCCCCAGTCCCCGGTCGACGGGAACTTGTGACCGGTTCCGCCCCCGGAGTCGGCGGCGATCACGGCCGACCGGGAGTCACCGCTGATGTAGGCCACCTTCACCAGATACGTACCGGCCTTGTCGACCACCACGTTGTTGAAGGTCAGCTTGCCGCCCTGGTACAGGTTTCCCACCTTCTTCTGCCCGGAGCAGGCGTCGCACCCGGCGACGGACGCGTTGCCGCTCAGCGTGTTGCCGCTCGCCTCGGCCTCGTACCCGGTGGACGTCAGCGCGCTGCCCTTCGGGGTCACGGTGAACAGCCGCGAGCCGTGCGCGGGCAGCGCCTCGGTGATCTTGTTCTGGAAGCCGCCCAGTTCCTCGTGGTTCCACAGGTCCCGCACCGACGCCTTGCCGGTGAAGCCCAGCGCCGTCCAGTCGGCGGTGACCGCCGCGGGCGAGTCGGCGAGGTTGAACAGGGCGACCGTGTACGTCCCGTCGGCGTTCTTGGCGGCCCAGACCTGCTGCGGGTCGGACGGGGTGACCGGCCGGGCCGGCGGGTTGTCGCTCTGGTCGACGCCGATGACCTCGCGGTTGGTCAGCAGCGAGACGCCGTAGTCGTCGAGTTCGGTGAGGTCGTCGCCGGTGAACAGGGGCGACTTGGCGACGGCCCAGAGCGTGGCGTAGCTCTGCCGTTCGGCCTTGGTCAGGCCGTCCATCGCGCCGTTGCCGACGTCGAGGGAGTCGAGGTCGTTCCAGCCTCCGGGGCCCGCCTGGCCGGTCCAGGCCGGGGTGTCGTCCCAGCGGTCGTCGACGGAGTTCTCCCAGCTGACCAGGGTGTTGCAGTAGCACTCGACGTCGGTGTCGATGCGCCAGCCGTTGGTGTACTTCCGCCAGTCGGCGGCGTGCCCGAAGTCCAGGGACCAGGAGACCTCAAGGTGGATCGGGCGGCCGGTGGCGGCGATGGCCTTCTGCCAGGCGGCGACATCGGCAACGTTGTCGTACTGGTCACCGCTCTTGCCGGACCCGGGGCCGACCCCGTCGAGCTTGAGGAAGTCGTAGCCCCAGCCGGCGATCAACCGGGCCTGGGAGTCTATGTACTTCTGCGCGCACGGCCGGTCGAAGTCGATCTTGTACGAGCTGTCCCAGCCGTTGGTGGTGCGCAGGTCGGGATAGACGATGTCGGCGGTGGTGCAGCCGTCGGCGTTCCAGACCGGCGTCCTCCCGTCGCCGTACGCGCCCTTCTCCAGGCCGGCCGGGAGGTAGATGCCGGCCTTGAGGCCCTTGGCGTGGATGTGGTCGGCGACGGCCTTCATGCCGCTGGGGAAGCGGGCGGGGTCGGCCTGCTGGCGGCCGTACCGGTCGTAGCCCTGCTTCCAGTTCCAGTCCATCCACCAGCCGGCGTCGATGTTGACGTAGTCGTAGCCGTACTTCTTCAGTTTGCCCGCCAGGGCGTCCGTCTGCTTGAGGACGTTCGCCTCGGTGAGGTAGCTGTAGTCGCCCTGGTCGTTCAGGCCGGGGTACTTGGACGACTGCATGCTCCAACTGGACCAGCCCATGTAGGGCTTGGCGGCGATCGGGGCGGGCGTCCGGGCCTCGGCGGCGGGCGCGGCGGCGGCGAGGGCCGCGGTGAGTGCCAGTACGAGGACGGCTCTGAGCCCGCGCGCGGGCAGGACGGGATACGAAGGTGACCGCATGGGCCCTACCTCCTGGGTCGGGGGGTGGTGGGCGGCTCAGCCCTGGGGGGTGGAGGTGACGAAGGAGTGGATCGCGGTGGTCGCGGTGGTCGCGTCACGGAGGTGCCAGGCGACGGTCAGGGCTCGTCCGTGTGTGATCTCTTCGGCCTGGTCCACGGCTCCGGAGACGGCCTGCGCGGTGCGGTCGGTGAGCGGCGGCCGGCGGGCATCCGAGGCGGCCGGCGTAGACATCGGAAACGTTTCGCCGCGGGTGGTCGAGCGCATGGCCGGGAACCTATGACCCTTACTTTCCGCTGTCAATAAAAGAAACAGGAATCACCTGAAGATTCTCTGTGAGGCTGTTGAGCCCTCACATGACGGACGGGGCGCGGGCGTTGCCGCCGGATCAGACCGGCATGACCCTCCGGAGTTCCAGCAGCAGGGCCTGCCCGGGGTTGAGGTTCGGCAGCGGCAGACCGGCGATCGTGAGCACGGAGCCGGGCAGGACCAGCCGGTCGTCGAGGGCCGCGGCCGGCCAGGCGGGCCCCGCCACCTGGTGGAAGGACGGCAGGCCCAGCTCGGTGCGCACCCGTACCCGGTAGGCGGCCTCGGCAGCGAGGCCGGGCAGCCGCACGCGCCCGTACTGGCCCTCGGGGGACGTCGCGGGCCGGGCCCAGCAGTAGAGCGCGGCCGAACCGTCGTACGCCACGACCCCGTGCAGCAGCGTCGACTCGTCGGCGAGGTCGGCCCGGACCGTGCGGCCGCCGTGCAGCAGCGGGCGCAGCTCGCGGTGGAGCGCGGTCCAGGCGGTGAGGCGGGCGAGTTCCTCCGGCGGGCAGCGGGTGAGGTCCTGTTCGATGCCGGCGTGCCCGAACAGCGCCGTGGCCAGCCGCAGCGGGTCGGCGCCGACCCGCTCGGTGGTGTGGCTGGTGCGCGGGCCCACATGGGTGCCGACCAGTTCGGGGGGCACCAGCAGCCCGGTCCAGCGCTGGATGGCCTGGCGTTCCACCGGGTCGTTGCAGTCCGAGGCCCAGACCCGGTCGGTGCGCTCCAGGATGCCCAGGTCGACCCGGCCGCCGCCGGCGGCGCAGCTCTCGATCTCCAGCGCGGGGTGCCGCTCCCGCAGGGCGTCGACCAGCCGGTAGAGCGCCACCACCTGGGCGTGTGCCACGGGACGGTCGGTGGTGCCGTGCACGCTCTCGTGGAGTTCCCGGTTGTGGTCCCACTTGAGGTAGGCGATGCCGTACTTCTCCACCAGGTCGTCCAGCGAGTCCAGCAGGTACGGCCAGGCGTCGGAGTTGGCGAGGTCGAGCACGTGCTGGTGGCGGGCGGGCGGGCCGACCCCGCGGGCCGGGCCGAGCACCCAGTCGGGATGCTCGCGGGCCAGGTCGGAGTCCAGGTTGACCATCTCCGGCTCCACCCACAGCCCGAACTCCATGCCGAGCGCGCGCACCTGGTCGACCAGCGGGGTCAGCCCCTCGGGCCACACCACGGGGTCGACGGTCCAGTCCCCGAGCCCGGCGTCGTCCGACCGACGGCCCCGGAACCAGCCGTCGTCCAGCACGAACCGTTCGACGCCGACCTCGGCGGCCCGGTCGGCCAGCCGCAGCAGCCGGTCCAGGTCGTGGTCGAAGTAGACCGCCTCCCAGCTGTTGAGGATCACCGGACGGGGGCCGCGCGGATGGACGGGGCGGGCCCGCACCAGGGTGTGGAAACGGTCGGCGAGACCGTCCAGGCCCTGGTCGGACCAGGCGAAGTGGCAGACCGGGGAGGTGTACGACTCGCCGGGCGCGAGCCGGATCTCACCCGCCCGCAGGAGTTCGCCGCCGCCGAGCACCCCGGCATGGGTGCCCGCGCCCTCCGGCAGCTGTTCGGCCAGATACCGCTGGTCGCCGCTCCAGGCCACGTGCACGGCCCAGACCTCGCCGGCGCGGAAGCCGAATCCGGGCACGCCGACCGCCATGAGGTACGGCGAGTCCAGGCCGGGCTTGCCGCGCCGGACCTCGCGGCTGTGGGTCCCGAAGCCCAGCGGCCGCCGCTGGGGCGAGCGCTCCCGGCTCCACTTCCCGGTGAAGTCGAGGATCTCCGCGGCCCGCCGGGGCAACGGCAGCAGGGTGGTGACCTGCGCCAGGTCGTACGGCGCCGAGTCGGCGTCGGGGCGGCGGGTGAGCTCGGTCCGCACCCCGAGCACGCCCGAGGGCTCCAGCCGGTAGGTGACGGTGGCGTCGAGTCCGGCGCCGGGGTCGGTGAGGTGCAGGGACAACTCCCCGCCCGCCGCGGCCGGGTGGTACGAGCTGCCGGTCAGGCTCAGCCGGGGCGCGGTGAAGGCACCGGCGAGACGGCCCTCGTGGGCCGGGGTGCCGGACCAGCCGTCGGCCTCGGTGGGCCAGACGGTGAACCGGCGCGGGATGTCGACGGAGTTGTTGAGCACGGCGGGTTCACCGGTCAGGGCGAGCGCGGCCAGGGCGTCCTGCGACAGGTCGCCGAGGTCGGTACCCCAGTGCAGGATCTTGGGCACCGGTTCGGTGAGTTCCACCACGAGAGCGGTGCCCGCCGCGCACAGGCCGTGGATCCGCGCCGTGCTGTCGGACATGCAGAGTCCTTTCGGATCGCCCGGCCCCGCCGGACGGGCCCGGTTCACGCGGGCCCGTCCGGCGGCCGGACGGGGGTCGTGCGGGGGCAGGGTCACTTCTTGGCGAGCAGCTGCTTGCTCTGGTTCTGCATCTCCGTGAAGACGGAGTCGTTCTTCTGGCCGGCGAAGTAGGCCTGGAACAGCGGCTGGAGCGCGTCCTGGAGGGCGGCGCCGTTGCCGTAGACCGGGGACGGGCAGAGGACCTTGTCCTTGATCATGTCCGTGAAGACGGACAGGTCCACGCCCGTCCTGGCCAGTGCCTTGGCCGAGGCGTCCATGGCGGCCGGGATCGACGGGAAGAAGGTACCGGTCAGGGAGGCCTTGGACTGGCAGGCCTCGCTGCCCATGTAGGAGACCCAGTGATGATTGCGGTGGCACCGCTCGGAGGCCTGACTCAAGGACTCACTGGCGCTTCGGCTGTCTGTCAAGAGAACCGTCGGCCTGCCGGGCGGTGCCACCGCGCGCGTGCCGGTCAGGCGTCCGTGACCTTGCAGGAGCCCGGCCAAAGGTCCCATCACTGTCTTGTCCGTTCGCCCGACCGACGCGTGCCCTCCCTGACGCGTCGCACGGAAGGACAGCACGTCCAGCATGGCAGCAGACGAGACAGCGGTCATCGGCGGGATCGACACCCACACCGACCTGCACCAGGCGGCCGTGATCGACACCGTGGGCCGGCACCTGGCCACCGAGCCGTTCCCAACCGGTCCCGCCGGCTATGAGCAGCTGCTCGACCGGCTGCGTTCACATGGCGAGGTTCTGGCGGTGGGCATCGAGGGCACAGGCGCCTACGGGGCCGAGCCCGCCCGTTTCCTGACCGCACGGGGTGTCACCGTCATCGAGGTCGACCGCCCCGACCGCAAGGCTCGGCGAGACAACGGCAAGTCCGACCCGGTGGACGCCTACGCCGCCGCGACCGCCGTGCTGTCCGGCCGGGCCTCGGGCATCCCGAAGACCCGTAACGGGATCGTGGAGGCCATCCGCACCCTGCGGGTGGCCCGCAGTTCGGCCGTCAAGGCCCGCACCCAGACCATCAACCAGATCCGCACGCTCATCATCACCGCCCCGGCCGTGGTCCGCGAGAAGCTGCGCGGTCTGGCCACCGGCGACCTCATCGACACGCTGGACCGGTCGCGGCCCGCGGGCGACCTCGCGGATCCGGACTGCGCGGTCAGGGTGACGCTGCGGCGACTCGCCCGCCGCTGCCGGCGGCTGCAAGAGGAGACAGCCGAAGCGGACGCGGACCTCGCACCGCTGGTCACCCGGGCCGCACCGCAGCTGATTGCCCTGCCCGGCATCGGCCCCCAGAGCGCGGGCCAGCTGCTGACCACCGCCGGCGACAACCCCGAACGCCTGCGCTCAGAAGCATCCTTCGCCCACCTGTGCGGCGCCGCCCCACTACCGGCCTCCTCCGGCCGAACCCACCGGCACCGCCTCAACCGGGGAGGCGACCGACAGGCCAACCGCGCCCTGCACACCATCGTGCTGGTCCGCATGCGCCACGACCAGCGCACCCAGGAGTACGTCACCCGACGCACCGCCGAAGGCATGACCAAGAAAGACATCATGCGCTGCCTGAAACGATTCGTCGCCCGAGAGGTCTACCGGCACCTGCCCCGCCATCGCATCACCGCCGAACAGCTCTTCAAAGCTGCTTGACGATCTATAGGAGCTTCTCCCGCTCAGTCTCCAGGAACGGTTCGCTGGGACCAACGGGCGCGTGGGGGCCACGCTCCTCACCGGTACCGGACCGTCCCGTCCGCCCCGACGAGGAGTGCGGCGAATGTAGGCGCACTTTCCTTCCAACGTAAACATAGTCTACCGAGCGGAGAACTCCGACCTTTGGGGAAGTCGCGCAGAGGTTTCGGCCAGCCATCACGGAATGACCTGCGGTTTTCCGGCCAAGAGACCGGACGTATGACCCTTGATTTACTTTCCAATGGAAAGGTAACGTCGCCCCATGACCCTCGCCGACCAGCCACCCGCGGCCGCACTCGTCTTCCAGACCCTGCTCCAGCACGGTCCGCTGAGCCGCGCGGAGCTCGGGCGGCGGACCGGGCTGACCCCGGGTGCCGTCACCAAGGCCGCCGCCTCGCTGATGGCCGACGCCTGGATCGCCGAAGGCGGCCGGCCCAGCACGGAACGGACGAACGGCCGCCCGGCGACCCTCGTCGCGGTACGGCCGGAACGCGCGCTGTTCGCCGGCGTGAAGGTCACCGGGGAGGAACTCATCGGTGTACTGGCCGACCTGACCGCCAAGCCGCTGGCCTCCCATCGGGTGGCGCTGGACTCGCGGGACGTGGGCTCCGTGGTGCTGGCCGTCGCCCGGCTGGTGGAGCGGCTGCGGGTGACCGCGGACCTGCCGGGCGAGGACGCCCTGCACGGCATCGGGGTCACCATCTCGGGTGACGTGGACAGCAGGCTGGGCACGGTCCAGTACTCACCCTTCCTCGACTGGCGCCGGGTACCGCTCGCGCAGTTGGTCGAGGAGGCCACCGGGACACCCACGGTCATCGAGAACGACGTGCGCGCCCTGACCGTGGCCGAGCAGTGGTTCGGGGCCGGCGTCGGCGTGTCGATCTTCGCCCTGGTCACGGTCGGCGCGGGCATCGGCGCCGGACTCTCCATCGGCGGCCGGGTGGTCTCCGGTGCGCACGGCGTGGCGGGTGAGATCGGGCATCTGCCGGTGAGCGGCGTCGAACGGATCTGCACCTGCGGCAACACCGGTTGCGTCGAGGCGGTCGCGTCCACCCACGCGATCGCCGAGCAGGCCCGGCAGGCGACCGGGGACCCGAAGCTGACCATGGACGACGCGGTACGCCTCGCCCACGCCGGGGATCCCACCGTGCGTGCGGTGTTCGCCCGCGCCGGGCACGCCGTGGGCCTGGCCCTGGCCTGTGTCGCCAACCTCATCGGACCGGAGCGGATCATCATCTCCGGCGAGGGCGTGGCCTCCTACGACCTGTTCGCCGACCACATCCGGCAGGCGTTCCTGGATCACGCGTTCGGTGCCGCGGTGGACTGCGACCTCCTGGTCCGTCCGCTGCCGTTCGAGGAGTGGGCGCGCGGTGGCGCGGCGGTCGCGGCCCAGCGCGTGTTCGCTCCCACGAAGTAGCGCCGGTCCGGGTGCCCAGCCCCCCGGCAGGGCACCCGGATCCGACGGCGTGTCGCTCTCGTCAGTGGCGGACGGCCGGCGTGTCGGCCTCGGTGACATCGACCGCGGCCCAGGCCTGGTCGACCGTGCGGTACTCGACACCGCTCGCACCGTAGAGGTCCGCGGCCGCCTTCAGCGTCGCGGTCCGCGCGTCGTGGAAGTCGGTCGAGGAGACCATGTACCGGGTCAGGGCGCGGTAGAAGATCGCCGTGGCCTTGGCGCGGCCGATGCCGGTGACCGTGGACCCGTCGTAGGTCGGCGAGTCGTAGGTGGTGGCGCCGATCGTCTTGCGGCCGCTGCCCTCGGCGAGCAGGTAGAAGGCGTGCGAGGAGACGCCGGAGCCGGCGTGCACCTCGGCGTCGGCCACCTCGGGCGACCAGTAGTCGACGGTGCCCTCGAGGCGGTCGAGCGAGGGGTGGTCGAGGCGGCGCAGGAACTTCTGGCGCAGCCCCAGCTTCTCGCCCAGCAGGTAGTTCGGCGGGTTCTTCGGGTTGTCGGCGAAGAACTCCACGCCGGATCCGAAGATGTCGGCCAGCGACTCGTTGAGCGCGCCCGGTTCGCCGAACTGGTTGCCGTCGCTGTCGACGTACGTCGGTTCGAGCTTGGCGGTGGCGTCCACCACGCCGTGGGTCAGCTCGTGGCCGGTGACGTCGAGGACGACCAGCGGCTTCTTGATCTCGTCGCCGTCCCCGTCGCCGTAGAGCATGCAGCCGCAGGCCGAGTCCCAGAAGGCGTTGCCGACCTTGTTGCCCCAGTGGACCATGGCACGGGCGGGCTTGGAGTTGTTCGCGATGCCCTTGCGGCCGAAGGTCTTCTTGTAGAAGTCCAGGGTCTCGGTGATGCCGTACTGGGCGTCGGCGGCGGCGCTGCCCCGGCTGGTGGTGGTGCCGTTGCCCCAGCTGTCGGTGGTGCTGGTGAACCTGGTGCCCTGGCCGAAGCTCTCGGTCTCCCTGCCCTTGGCGTCCCGGGTCTCGGTGCCGTAGCGGGTGGGGTCCTTGAGCAGGAAGCTCCTGCGGGCGGTCTGCGTGGTGGTGAGCGGGACCTTGCCCACGAAGAGGGACCTGCCAAAGCCGTGGGCGGTCGCCGGGTAGTGGGCGGCGGCCGAGACCGACGCGCCGGCGAGCGCCTGGGTCCGGGTGCCGGTGCCGGCGGCCGGGTCGAGGGTCTCGCCGCGGCGGCGCAGGGTGTCCAGCAGCTTCGGCGAGAGGAACTGGTCGCTGTCCGGCGTGTTGCTGCGTACCTTGCCGGTGAGGGCGTCGACGACGACCGTGCTGGAACCGTTCGCGCCGTCGACCGGCACCTGGTAGGCGAGGGCGGCGGCGCCGTCCCGGGCGTCCACCACGAGCCGGGCGGTGCCGGCGTCGCCGGCGGCGGCCGCTGCGGCCTTCTCCTCGGCCTGCCGGGCGGTCAGCCGCGCCTCGGTGGCGGCGGGCCTGACGGTGTGGTCGGCCGCGCGGGTGACGCCGGTGTAGGCCAACCGGTGGGAAAGATGGACCACGAGGTCACCGCCGAGTACCGGCATCCCCTGGTGGGTGCGGACGAAGCGGACGTGGCGGGCCCCTTCGGGGTCGATCATCACGTCCTGCGGCTGGAGTTCGTCGCCCGCGCCGACACCGGTCGCCGCGGCATGGGCGAAGGCGGCGGTCCGGGCCGCCGCCACCACCTGCGCGGCCGTCACGGCGGAGGCCGCGGCCGACTGTCGTTCCCCCGTCGCGGGACCGGCGAAGGCCGTACCGGCCAGGCCCGTGGCGGCTGTCGTCACGACGACGGCGACCGCCACGCTGCGTATGTGCGCGCTACGCACTGATCAGGGTTCCTTCGTTCGAAGGCGGCCGGGGTCACCAACCGCCTTGCGGCAGGGCGCTGTTGGGCGCCCAGGGGGCTGGTCGGGCCCCGGGCCGCAACCCTTCCGGACGAGTCATGTCCATGTAAAGCGAAATTCGTCGCTTTTCTTGCCTTTCGTGGCAATACTTTGCGAATCCCCACCGCACGGTGATCAGGGAGTGACCAACTGTGCGTCGGCTGTGGAGATGTGACGGGATGCGAGAGGGTTCCCTGAACCGGATGTGACTCATCTCGCATCGAAGGCAGCACGGAGAGGAGCACGTCCGCATGGTCTCGGCAATGGTGTGCAGAAGCGCGGTGCTCGGAGCGGTGACGCTGTCACTGCTCGCGGTCCCGGCCCAGGCGGCGCCCCTGAGGGCGCCGGCCGCCCGCGGCCCGGCCGCCGCGCTGCCGGCGCCCGACACCGCGGGGCTGGCCGCGGTGCTGCGCTCGGTCGTGGCGAAGGGCGCGCCCGGCGCGATGGCCCGCATCGACGACGGCACCCAGGTCCACCGGGCCGCGCAGGGCGTCGCCGACCGCACGACCCGGCGGGCCCTCACCACCACGGACCGCTTCCGGGTGGGCAGTGTCACCAAGACGTTCTCGGCGGTGGTCCTGCTCCAGCTGGTGGACGAGCACAGGCTCGCCCTGGACACATCGGTCAACCACTACCTGCCGGGGCTGCTGCCGGACGACCGCATCACCGTGCGGCACGTGCTGAGCCACCGCAGCGGTCTGTACGACTACACCAACGACCTGTTCGCCAGCAGCGTGTCCGGCTTCGAGTCGGTGCGCGACAAGGTCTTCACCTACCGCCAGCTGGTGAACCTGTCCCTGAAGAAGCCGCGCACCAACGCGCCGGGCGCCGCCTACTCGTACTCCAACACCAACTTCGTGGTCGCCGGCATGCTGATCGAGAAGCTCACCGGGCACAGCGTGCGCACGGAGTACGAGAACCGCATCTTCAAGCCGCTGCACCTGACCGACACCTTCTACGTGCACCCCGACACGAAGATCCCGGGACAGCACGCGAGCGGCTACCTCACCGCGGACCGGGCGGGCGCCGCGCCCGTCGACGCCACGGACCAGACGGTGTCCTGGGCACAGAGCGCCGGCGCCATCATCTCCAGCGCCCGCGACCTCGACACGTTCTACTCGGCGCTGGTGCGCGGCAGACTGACGTCGGCCGCCCGCCTCGCGGAGATGGAGCGCTTCACCCGCGTCAACTCCACCACCTCCTACGGGCTGGGGCTGCGCCGCCGCGACCTGTCCTGCGGGATCTCGGTGTACGGCCACACGGGCGCCGTCCAGGGCTACTACACGTACGCCTTCACCACCGCCGACGGCACGCGCAGCCTCACCGCGCTCGCCAACGCCTCCAACAGCTCCGACGTGCTCAACACGCTGGCGACCACCCTGGAGCCGGCGTTCTGCGGCAAGCAGAGTTCCACGCGCGGCGCGACCGTGCCGCTGGAGCGGGAGGACGTGGCTCCGGCCGCGCCCCGGGAGCAGTAGCGCCGGAAGGCTGCGGACGAGCCGTGACCCGGCCTCGGCCGGGTGAGCGGGGTCGTCGGGAAGCGTCCGGCCGCAAGGCCGGGGGGGACCGAACAGACAGGCCGCTGCCGCAGCGGGGGCAACTCCCGCCGCGGGCCGAAGGACGTCGCCCGCCTACGGCGATGCCGCAGGCGGGCGTGGACGACCCCGCGTCCGCGGCCCGACACACCGCACAGCCCCGGGAACCTCGTGCCCGGGCCGGACGTTCAACCGGCGACTCCCCCACCGGGCGCGACGTCCGGCCCCTGACCTCGTGGAGGCGGCGAGATGAGCGAGCTGGTCCCCGGGGGCAACCTGCCCCTTCCGGACGGCGCGCTGACGCTGCGGGTGCCGGGTCCCTTCGACGTGTCGGCCCTGATCACCGACGAGAGCGGCAGGGTGGGCGGCGACGCCGACTTCGTGTTCTTCAACCAGCCGGACGCACCGGGCGTCCGGCTGCGCGGTGACCGGCTGACCGTGGAACCGGCCCTGCTGCGGGCCGGTGCCCAGCGCGTCACCCTCACGGTCACCGCCGCCGAGCCCGGCACCCCGCTCGGCCGGCTGCCCGCCGCCACCCTGCACGTGACCGACCGCCTCGGCCGCACGGTGGCCCGCTTCGCACCGCCGCGCCCGCAGACGGAGACCCTGCTGCTGCTCTCCGAGATATACCGCCGGGGCACCGGCTGGAAGCTGCGCGCGATCGGCCAGGGATACGCGGACGGGCTGGCCGGGATCGCCCGGGACTTCGGGGTCGACGTGGTCGAGGACCGGCAGCCCGCCGACGGCTTCCGTGCCACCATCCCGGCCCAGCGCACGGCGGCCTCGCCGGCCCGCCCCTCGACGGCCGCGCTGCCCGATCCGGACGGACTGCTGGGCCAGGTCAACGCCGCCCGCGCCCGGGCCGGCCGCCCGCCGGTGGCCCCGGACGCCCGGCTGGCCTCGGCCGCCCGCGCACACGCCGGAGCGATGGCCGAGGCCGGCCGGCTGGCCACCGAGAGCGGCGACGGC
This sequence comes from Streptomyces fuscichromogenes, assembly GCF_014645815.1. Lineage (GTDB taxonomy): Bacteria > Actinomycetota > Actinomycetes > Streptomycetales > Streptomycetaceae > Streptomyces > Streptomyces fuscichromogenes. The sequence continues at coordinate 54,131 of NZ_BMML01000038.1, forward strand.
GTCTCCGTCCACCAGCGGATCAGCGACACCGGATTCGCCTATGTCACGGTCGGCGAGCACCTCGTCTCCGGCCCCCGCACGCCGGCCGAGTTCGTCGACTACTGCCTGCGCACCGAGGACGCCCGGCGCACCCTGCTCGACCCGGCGTTCACCCACGCCGGACTCGCCCACGTCCGGGGCCCGCGGGACGGGGACACCTACTGGACCGCCCTGTGGGCGAGACCCCTCACCCAGGCCGAACTGACCCGCACCCGTGCCGAGGTGGTCGACCTCACCAACCGGGAGCGGACCCGGAGCGGGCTGCGGCCGCTCGCGGTGGATCCGCAGCTGGCCGCCGCCGCACAGGCGTACAGCACGGACATGGCGACCCGCGACTTCTACGCGCACACCTCCCCCGAGGGCACCCAGCCCTGGGACCGGGCCGCCGCCGCGGGCTCGCGGCGGCGCACCATCGGCGAGAACATCGCCTGCGGGCAGCGGTCCGCGGCGGAGGTGGTGGACGGTTGGATGAACAGCCCGGGCCACCGGGCCAACATCCTCAAAGCGGACTTCACCCACATAGGCATCGGCTTCGCCGGCGGCGGCCGGGCGGGCACCTACTGGACCCAGCTGTTCGGTGCCTGAACCGATACCGTCCGTGATCTTGGCGGAACGGGTGCCTCCGGGACACCATGCCCGGCATGAAGGGTGATCTCTTTTCAAGTCAGCACATGGTGGCACCGGCGCTAGAGCCGGGCCTGACGGTCGAGAACGCGAAGTGCCTCAGGTACGCGGTCAACGGCGAGATGCACGCCCGCCAGGGCGCGATGATCGCGCACCGCGGCAGTCTGAAGTTCGAACGCAAGGGCCAGGGCGTGGGCGGAATGCTCAAGCGGGCGGTCACCGGCGAGGGGCTGCCGCTGATGTCCGTCCAGGGCCAGGGCGAGGCCTGGTTCGCGCACGAGGCGCAGAACTGTTTCATCGTGGAGATAGAACCGGGCGACCAGTTCACGGTGAACGGCCGCAACGTCCTGTGCTTCGACGCCACGCTGGCGTACGAGATCAGGACGGTGAAGGGCTCCGGCATCGCCGGCGGCGGCCTGTTCAACAGCGTGTTCTCCGGACACGGCAAGCTCGGTCTGATCTGTGACGGCAACCCGCTGGTGATCCCGGTCTCGCCGCAGGCCCCGGTGTACGTCGACACGGACGCGGTGGTGGGCTGGACCACGCATCTGCAGACCTCGCTGCACCGCTCGCAGTCCATCGGGTCGATGCTGCGCGGCGGTTCGGGCGAAACGGTCCAGCTGATGCTCCAGGGCGAGGGGTACGTCGTGGTCCGGCCGAGCGAGGCGACCCCGCAGAAGGCACAGCAGCACTGACACCCGGCCGCCCTGGTCCCGCTGGTCCGGCCGCCCCGGCCGGTCCGGGTTGACCAGGGCGGTCCGGCCGGGTGAGGGTGCGGACGGCGCGGACCGTCGCCCCCGCGCCGGAAAGGTGAACGGCCTTGAACGGCATCATCGGCATCTCCGACATCGAAGCCGCGGCCCGGCTGATCGCCGGACACGTCGTACGCACCCCCACCCTGGCGAGCACCGGCCTGTCGGAGCTGCTCGGCGTCCCGGTCACCGCCAAGCTCGAACTCCTCCAGCGCACCGGCTCCTTCAAGGCGCGCGGTGCCACCGCGAAGCTGCTGTCGCTGAGCGAGGCCGAGCGGGCGGCCGGCGTGGTGGCCGTCAGCGGCGGCAACCACGGCATCGCCCTCGCGGTGATGGCCGCGGCCCTCGATGTGAAGGCGACGGTGGTGATGCCCCGGACGGCACCCGCCCGGTCGATCGCGCTGGTCGAGGCGGCCGGCGCGTCGGTGCGCCGCACCGGCGGCATGGACTCGGCGTTCGCGTTGGTGCCCCGGCTGCGGGACGAGGGGCTCACCCTGGTCCACCCCTTCGACGACCCGGTGGTGATCGCCGGACAGGGCACGGCGGGCCTGGAGCTCGCCGAGGACGCGGACGACCTCACCGACGTGCTCGTCAGCATCGGCGGCGGGGGCCTGATCGCGGGCGTCGCGGCGGCCCTGCGGGCCCGTCGCCCCGGGGTGCGGGTGTGGGGCGTGGAGACGGCGGGCGCGCAGGCCATGTCCGAGGCGCTCGCGGCGGGCGGTCCGCTGCCGGTCGAGGTGTCGTCGATCGTGACGACGCTCAGCGCGCCGTCCGTGTCCCGGCTGACGTACGACCATGCCGCGGCGCTGGTGGAGGAGGTGCTGGTGGTGCCGGACCGGGAGGCCGTGCGGGGCAGTCTGGAGTTCGCCGAGCACGCCAAGGTGTGGGCCGAGCCGGCCGCCGGCTGTCTGCTGCCCGCGGCCCGGCAGGTGCGGGAGCGGGTCGGCGACGGGGCGCGGATCGGGCTCGTGGTGTGCGGGGGCAATGTGACGCACCGGGAGATCGCGGAGTGGACCGAGCGCTTCGGACTCGGCTGACCAGCTCACCGCACCCGGGCTTTTACCGTCGGTTACCCGCAGGTCGTGGCCCGGTCATACATTGTTTTCCACAAGTTCCCAGCTGGTGCCGCCAGTTGAATAAAAGGCAAGAAGGGTACCCGAGTTGCAGATTCTTTGAACAAACCCGGGAGCGTCCCCCGTACTTCTGGTCAATGACGAGGCAGGGGTTTCAGCGAGGGATGACGATGGTCAAGGCGCATGTCTCCGCACAAGAGTTGGTCGCCGGAAGGTACCGGCTCCTCGAAGTCGCCGACCGCGAGCCGAACCGCATCAGCTGGTACGCGGAGGACGTGCAGGCCGAGCGACCGCGCCTGGTGACCCAGGTCGCGTTTCCCGAGCCGCCCACCGCGGACACCGTGCGCCGGACCACCGCCCGCATCCTGCGCTCCTCCGAGGTGATGAGCGCGCTGCGGCCCGGCCGGGTCGCGATGGTGATCGACGCCTTCGAGGAGGCGGGCACGCTCTGGACGGTGACGGAGCTGATCGACGGCACCCCGCTCAGCGAACTGCTCGCCCAGGAGCCCGCGTTCAACTGCGTACGGGCCGCCCGCATCGGGCTGGAGGTGCTGGACGTCCTGGAGGCCGCGCACGCCGACGGCTACACGCACGGCGAGCTCAGCCCCGGCCAGATCTTCGTCCGTGACCGGGGCCCGGTCGTCGTCACCGGGTTCGGCCTGGCCGGCGCGACGCTGGCGCCCCGGGTCACCGCGCCGTCGTACGCCTCGCCGGAGCAGGCCCGGGACGAGCGCATCGGTCCCTCGGCCGACCTGTGGGCGCTCGGCGCGATCCTCTACACGATGGTCGAGGGGCGGCCGCCGTTCCGGGACCGGGGCAAGGCCGAAGCCACCCTGAAGGGCGTGGACCGGCTGCCGTTGCGCACCCCGCTGCGGGCCGGCCCGCTGACCCAGGTGATACAGGGGCTGCTGCGGAAGAACTCGCGCGAACGGCTGAGCCGGACGGTGGTACGTCAGGCGCTGACACGTGTCCTGGACGAGGATCCGGAGGCGGTGGTCGAGTCCGCCCCCGTCTCCCGGCTGCGCGGTGCCTATGTGGCCGCCCGCGCCTCGGGGTGGAGCAGGACCACCATGATCGGCGGGACCGCGCTGGCCGTGGTGACCGTGTCGGTCGCGGTGCTGGCCGCCACCCAGGGTCTGCCGGGCGCCTCCTCGGCGGGCTCGGCCCCGAGCGCCTCCGCCACGGCCGGCGACCCGGCCAACCGTACGGACGGCAACACCCCCAGCTCCTCCCCGTCCCGGACGACGCCCTCCTCCCCCGCTCCGTCGCGCTCCGCCTCCGCGTCCCCCTCGACGGCGGCCACGGCCACCGCGGGTGCCCTGCCGGCCGGTTTCCGCCGTTACACCGCCCCGGAGGGGTTCTCGGTGGCGCTCCCGAAGGGCTGGAAGCGCCTCGACACCCAGCGGGACGACGTCGCCTACCGGATCACCTTCGGCCCCGGCGGCGACGACCTGCGCACCCTGGCCGTCACCTACAGCACTCAGGCGGGCCCGGACCCGGTCGCGATCTGGCGGGACGAGGTGGAGCCGGGACTGGAGAAGCTGGACGGCTACCAGCTGGTCGGCGAGATCAAGGCGACCACCTACCAGGGGCACAAGGCGGCCGACATGGAGTGGCTCTCCGGTACCGGCGCCGACCGGGTGCACACCTTCGGCCGCGGCTTCCTGCTCGGGGGCGGCCGCAGCTTCTCCCTGCGGATCACGGCACCGGCCGCCGCCTGGGACGACGCCGCCGACCAGCTCGCCATGAAGACCTTCCTGGAGACGTTCCGCTCCACGGCGGGCTGACGCGCCGGGTGCCGTGCGACGCGCTCCGCCGGTGATCGACGGTGTGGCAAACCATGGCCAATGGGTCGATAGGCTGCCCGTCGGTACCCATGCAGTCCGGCAGCCTTCAGGAGTGTCCTCCGTGACCCTAGCGATCGACCCGTCCCAGACGTCCAGCGCGTCCCCGGCTCCCCTGTCCGACCTGGTGGCGCGGGACGCGCGCGAGTTCGGCGCGTATGTGCGCACCGGAGGCTGGACGTTCGGGCTGATGGTGGCCCGCAGCGTGCGGCCGGGAGGACAGGGCGCGGACGAGACGCCGAAGGTCTCGGCGAAGGAGTTCGCCGAACTGGCCGGCTGCTCCGCGGATCGTGTCATGCGCTACTACAAGGCCTGGGACAAGGCCGCGGACGACGGTGTGGTCCCGCACTTCGAGGCCCTCGCGCCGGGCCAGGAGGTGGAACTCCCGGACTCCGACGTCTGGTCGGAGTACTACGTCTCCCGCAACAGCGCCACCTCCGAACGCGGCACCGCCATCGCGGAGGCCGCCGAGGCCGAGGGCATCCGGCCCACCAAGGCCCTGGAGGTCGCCGAGAACCCCACCGCGCTGCGCGCCGCGATCCTCGCCGACCCGTCCACCGCCCGCGCCGCCCGCTCGGCCCTTCTCGACCGCATCAAGGAGGACCCGGACCTGCAGACCGTGCTGGCCAGGGACGTGGTTCGGACCGCCGACCTGAAGAAGGCCGTCGCCACCGAGAGCCGCTCGGCCGACCGCATCGGCTACGTCCGGCAGATCGCCGAGTCCGGCCAGATCAAGACCCCGGCCGGGCAGACCGTCGACGCACCGGCCGGGCTGCGCCAGGAGGCCGAGCGCCATCTGTCGCTCCTCGACGAACTGGACGAGGACGAGGACACCGGCGACTGGGCGACCGAGGCCTTCGACACCATGAAGAACCTGGTCGTGGAGGCGGTGGAGGCCGACCCCGAACTGCGGGTCCAGGAGCGGCGCACCAGGTTCTACAACAGCCTCCAGAAGGCGACCAGGGCGTTCGACGAGCTGACCTTCGACGACGCCCAGGACTTCTACGAGGACGACATGGTCCAGCGTCTGGAGGACCTCCAGCAAGCCATCGGCTCCTGCCTGACCGCACTGCGCGGCGCCAGGGGCACGCAGGACGCGTAGGGCAATTCCGCTCAGGATTGAGCGTTTTTGCCGTGAGAGGGGTACTAGAGGGCACCAAGCCGATCGTTCTCGGAGGCCACTCGCGTGAACCCCATCGTGCACAGGACCCTGGTCGTACAGCTCCGGGCGGACGGGACGGGTCGCTGTCCCGTCCTCGCCCATCTGTCGTACGACGCCGGTGACCCGTTCGCCGTCACCGCGGTGTTCACCCTGGACGGCCGGGTGCTCGCCCGGTGGCGGCTGGACCGCGAGATGCTGAACGACGGGCTGAGAGAGCCGGTCGGAGTCGGGGACGTACGACTGCGTCCCGTACGGCAGGGGCGCTGGAGGGAAGTGCGTATGGATTTCCTCGGCGACCCCCTGCCCAGCGGTACCCGCCATCACGCGGTGGTGTTCGCCTGGGCGCCGTCGCTGGCGTCCTTCCTGAGCGACACCTACATGGCGGTGCCGCCCGGCCGGGAGGAGTTCCCCGTGGACGACGTACTCGCGGAGATCCTCGCCACCGGCTGAGCAGCCGTACTCGCGCGGGCCCCCGGAGGTGGCTCAGCGGGTGGTGTGACGGTGCCGGGACCACAGCGGCAGGCCGTACCAGCACATCAGGTACCAGACGACGACGGCCACCACCACCCAGGTCACCGGGCCGCCGTCGGTGGCCACCCGGAGGATCAGCACCAGGGCGGCGGTCATGGTGACCAGCAGCAGGAACAGACCGACCGAGGTCAGCCGGGACGCCACCCGCACCGCCTGCGGCTTCACCTTGCGGCCCGCGACCAGCCGGTGCAGGGAGACCGGGCCGATGAGGGCGCCGGTGGCGGACGCGCCCAGGATCACGGTGATGACGTAGATCGTCTTGTCCGTGTCGGACAGTTCGGCGTACTTCTGCTGGAAGACGACGGTGAGCAGGAAGCCGAACAGGATCTGCACACCGGTCTGGGCGACGCGCACTTCCTGTATGAGCTCGCCCCACATCCGGTCGGCGCGCTCCTCCTCCGTCTCGTCGCGCCCGGTCCGCCGCTCCTGGTCGGTCATGGACCACGGGTAACCGGCGGGCGGTCCTTCAAACAGCGCGGACAGGCGGCCGGGCCGGGCGGCGGCAGGGCGCCGCTCCCCCGGCCCGCACCGCTGCTACCAGCGGCTCTCCACCTGGTCCTTGATCCGGCGGTCGTACAGGTCACGGACGGCCGTGGCCGTCCGCGCCGACAGCTCCGGGAGCTTCGCGGCGGCCGCGTTGGCGCGGGCCTGCTCCGGGTTGCGGGCGCCCGGGATCACCGTGGTCACACCGGGCTGGTCGATGATCCAGCGCAGGGCGAGCTGGGCCGGGGTGTACCCCTCGGGGGCGAGGGCGGCGAACTCTGCGGCGGCCTCGACGCCCGTCGCGTAGTCCACCCCGGAGAAGGTCTCGCCCTGGTCGAAGGCCTCGCCGTGCCGGTTGTAGGTGCGGTGGTCGTCGGCCGCGAAGACGGTGTCCTTGGTGTACTTGCCGGACAGCAGCCCGGAGGCGAGCGGCACGCGCGCGATGATGCCGACGCCGGCCTCCCGGGCGGCCGGGAGCACCTGGTGCAGCGGCTTCATGCGGAACGGGTTGAGGATGATCTGCACACTGGCCACACCCGGGCGGGCGATCGCGGTGAGCGCCTCCGCGCAGGTCTCGACGCTGACGCCGTAGGCCGCGATGCGCTCCTCCGCCACCAGGGTGTCCAGGGCGTCGTACACCGCGTCGGAGGAGTAGACCGGGGTCGGCGGGCAGTGCAGCTGCACCAGGTCCAGGCGGTCCACGCCGAGGTTGCGGCGCGACCGGTCGTTCCACGCGCGGAAGTTGTCCAGGACGTAGTTCTCCGGGATCTGGTCGACCCGGCGGCCCATCTTGGTGGCCACCAGGACATGCAGGTCCGGCCGGCCGCGCAGGAAGGCGGCGATGGTCTGCTCGCTGCGCCCGTCGCCGTACACGTCGGCGGTGTCGAAGAACGTCACCCCCGACTCCGCCGCCGTCTCCAGGACGGCGAGCGCCTCCTTGTCGTCCACCTCGCCCCAGTCGGCGCCGAGCTGCCATGTGCCGAGGCCGACGACCGATGCCCGCTGTCCCGACCTGCCGATTACGCGTTCGTCCATGGCGCCAGTCTGTCATCCGCCACCGACAACGCTGTCATGGACCGGTGCACCGCTGCCCACCGGTACGTACTTCTCTCGCGCCGGTGACTGCGGCGGACGGGGATCCGGGGTGCGCCGGACGGCTTCCTTCCCGCAGACGGCCGGAGCCCTCGGGGCTTCCCGCGGTCCGCCGCCGCGTTCGCCTCCGCTCCACCTGCCGCCGGCCGCGGATCCCGCGGTGACCGCCGCCGAGCCGCCCGGCTTCCCGGCGGAGGCCGTGCCGTACCGCTGCGCCCCACGCGACCGGGTGGGCGTGATCACCGCGGCCGGGCCGTGGGCGTGCGCCCCGGTCGCTGGTCCGGCCAGGATTCCGCTGCCCGGCGTCGAGCCGGGATGGGTGGTCTCCCGACGGCCCGGGCCGGGGACGGCCACCGGCCGCCGGCCGCCCCACGCCGGTCCGCCGAGGTGCTGCCGGCGACGCCGGAGCCCGGCCGGGGCCGGGGCGGGCTAGGGCCGGGGGGTCAGCTGGGCCTGGACGGCGGGGCCGTAGCGGGCGGCGATGTCGCCGATGTCGGCCGCGGCGGAGTCGCGCAGCCGTGGGCCGCGGGCGATGCCGTACATCACGCCCAGGCCGATGAGCTGGGCGACGGCGAGCTCGGCGCGCAGGCCAGGGTGGGGTCCGCTGAGCCGGGCGGCGAGGGCGTCGACCACGTGGGCGCGGAAGTTGGCGCGCAGCACGTCCCCGTGGTCGCCGTGCAGGGGTGCGAAGGCGATCCGCAGCAGCGGGTCGGCGCCGCGGTCGCGCTGGCTCTCCAGGACGTGCCGGACCATGTGCCGGCCGAGGTCCTCCAGGGGGGCGTCCAGCAGGGCGGCCGCGTCGGTGTCGAAGGACATGACACGGGCGAACAGGCTGTCCTTGTTGCCGAAGTACTTGAGGATCAACGGCGCGCTGACCCCGGCGCGTTCGGCGACGTCCTTGAGGGTGATGTCGGCGTGCGCGTGCCGGGCGAGGAGGTACCGGGCGGCCCTGAGGATGGCCGCCTTGGTCGCCTCGGCGTCCCGGCGGGCGGGCGCGGGGTCGGGCTCGGCGGGGGTGCCGGCGGATCGGGTGGTCACGGAGGTCATGCTCCCTCCAGTGCGTCGTCCCGCGCACTCCCGGCCCGGTCCCGGGCGCGGGGGGTGTCGCCCGGAGTGCTGTCGCCGGGTATGGAGAGAGCGGCGGCGCCGGCCGCCAGGGCGACGGCGCAGGCCATCGCGAAGGCCAGCAGGTAGCCGTGCAGGGTGGCGACCGGGGCGCCGCCGACGAGGCTGGTGTGGTGGGTGAGGACCGCGGCCACGGCGGCGCTGGAGGTGGCCTGGCCGATGGTGCGCATGAGGACGTTGACGCCGTTGGCGGAGGCGGTCTGGCTCGCCGGGACGGCCCGCAGGATCAGCGTGGGCAGCGCGGAGTAGGCGAGGGTGGTGCCGGTGGCGACGACGGTGGCGCCCAGGATGATCATCCAGAGGTCGCGGCTGTCGGCGATGCGGACCAGGTATCCGCAGGCGATGACGGCGGCGCCGAGGGCGAGGGTGATGCGCGGGCCCCGAGTGGCGGAGATCCGGGCGGAGACCGGGGAGAACAGCAGCATGGTGACGCCGCCGGGGAGCAGGCAGAGACCGGTGGCCACGATGGACAGACCCAGGCCGTACCCGGTGGCCTTCGGGGCCTGCACCAGCTGGGCGGTGACGAGGGAGTTGGTGTAGAAGGCGAACCCGGTCAGCAGGGCGGCGACATGGGAGAGGCCGACCCGGGGCCGGGTCACGAGGTGCAGGTCGACCAGGGGTTCGTCGGTCCGCAGCTGCTGCCACCACCACAGGGCCAGCACGAGGACGGCGGCGCCGAACAGGGCGAGAACACGCGGGCTGCCCCAGCCCCACTGGCCGCCCTGGGAGACGCCGAGCAGCAGACAGGTCAGTCCGGCGGCCAGTCCGAGGGCACCGAGGACGTCGAACCGGCCGGGCTGGCGCACCGGCGACTCCCGCACCGCCCACCAGACGGCCGCGACCCCGACCGCGCCGAGGAGGCCGGTCAGCCAGAACATGGTGTGCCAGTCGTAGTACTGCACGACCAGGGCGGCCAGCGGCAGGCCCAGGGCGGCGCCGATGCCGACGGTGGAACTCATCAGCGCCACCGCCGATCCCCGGCGCTCGGGCGGGAGTTCGTCGCGCAGGATGCTGATCGACAGCGGCACGACGGAGGCGGCGGCGCCCTGGAAGGCGCGGGCGACGATGAGCACCGCGATGTCCGAGGACAGGGCGCACATCACGGAGCCGACCGTCATCAGCGCGAGGGCCCCGGTGAGGACCCGCCGCTTGCCGTACATGTCGCCGGCCCGGCCGAGCACCGGCGTGAGGACGGCCCCGGCGAGCAGGGTCGCGGTGACCATCCAGGAGACGGCGCCCGCCGAGGAGTGGGTGAGCCGGGGCAGGTCCGACAGAAGGGGCACGACCACCGTCTGCATGACGGCCATGAGGATCCCGCCGAAGGCCAGGACCGGGATGGTCAACCGCGCCCGCAGCGGGGGCGGTGCGGCGGCCGGTCCCGGGGAGCCGACTGTCGGGGCGGGCTGGTCCATCGGCACTCCTGCGGGCGACACGGAAAAGGAGGTGAATACGAATTCACCCTATCGAGTGAATGGCCTTTCACCAACATTCCGCGGCCGTACGCCGCCTACGACCGGACGTGCAGGGCGCGTGCCGCCCTCGGCCCGAGCCACCGCTTGAACCGGCGCAGCACCTCCAGCCGTCCGGCCGCCTTGTCGAGGCCGTAGTAGAGCTGCGGCGGGACGTACGGCAGCAGGGGCGAGTGCCGCTGGCCGAGCAGGGCGAACATGCGGTGCGGGGGCAGGCCGATGTAGCGGGGCAGGTTCTCGTACCACTGGGCGCTGAGGCGGGCGGCGCTCTGCGCGGAGACGATCTCGGCCTTGCGCCGGTGTTCGTAGGCGGCGAGCGCCTGGGGCAGGGCGGTGTGCTCGCGCAGGGCGTCGGCGAGGCACATCGCGTCCTCCAGGGCGAGGGTGGTGCCGGCGCCGATGGAGTAGTGGGTGGTGTGCGCGGCGTCGCCGAGCAGGACCAGGTTGCCGTGGTGCCAGGTGCGGTTGGTGAGGGTGCGGAAGGCCGGCCAGGCCGCCGAGGCGCCGCCGGTCAGCGGGCGGCCGTCGAGGATGCCGGCGAACAGCTTCTCCAGCACGGTCAGCCGGCCCGCCTCGTCCATGGCGTCGAGGCCCAGGCCGGTGAGGGTGTCCGGGGCGCACTCGATGACGCAGGTGCTGTGCCCGTCGTCGTACGGGTAGCCGTAGCACCAGACCCAGCCGTGCCCGGTCTCGGCGAAGGCGAAGGTGAAGGAGTCGAAGACCTGGGTGGTGCCGAGCCACACGTAGTGGTTGCGGCCCTCGGTGACCTCGGCGCCGAAGCGGTCGGCGTGGTGGGTGCGCAGGGTGCTGTGGATGCCGTCGGCGGCGACGACAAGATCGGCCTCGGGGAGGTTCTCGGGGGTGATCTCGTCCTCGAACTCCAGCCGTACGCCGAGGCCCCGGGCGCGTTCGGCGAGGATCTCCAGGAGGCGGTGGCGGCCGATGCCGTGGCCCGCGTCGCCGGGCTGCCGGGTCACCTGGTCGCGGACATGGGCGACGCCCTGGGTCCAGCGCACCGAGCTCTCCTCGATGGCCTGCGCCGACTCGGGGTCGTAGGTGTGGAGCCGGTCGAGCAGGGCGCGCCAGTAGGTGACGCCCCAGCCATAGGTGGAGCCCTCGGGGTTGCGTTCGTGGACGGTGATGTCGTGGGACGGGTTCTGCCGCTTGAGCAGGATCGCGAGATACAGGCCGGCGGGCCCGCCTCCGACACAGACGACCTTCACGCGCACACCCCTGGAATTCACCGAACGTGGTCAATTGGCACCGGAGGGTAGCAGCGCGAAGGCGCTCGGCCGGGTTCTCGAATCGCGCCAGTCTGGCGCCGTGAGCCACGCCACCCGGACGGCGGACGGCCGCGAAAGATCACCGGAAAGCCGCCCGCCCGAGCAAGGAATTCCCCGTTCCGGGTCCGGCGGTACCGCCGTCCCGGCAAGATCATCTTTGTTCAATCCTGTATGACATGTAGTCAATTGTCCTGATCGCAGCCAACCCGATCCGGGCGATTTCTCCCGCTCCGGAACCGGCGGATAGGCATAGAGGGTCATCACCCGCACCCGTCACAGGAGCATCCGCATGCCCGAACTCACCCGCCGTCGCGCCCTCACCGCGGCGGCCGCGCTCGCCGCCGCGGCCGGCGTCCAGACCCGCGTCGCGCCCGGCGCCTCGGCCGCCGGCCACTCGCACGGGGGACCACTCGAACCCTTCGACGAGGTCTACCGGGGCCGCCGGATACAGGGCCGGCCGGCCGGGACCGGCGACATGGGCGGGATGGACGGAACGGGCGGTCACCACCACGGACACGGCACCGGATACGCGGTGTTCGTGGACGGCGTCGAACTGCACGTCATGCGGAACGCCGACGGCAGCTGGATCAGCGTGGTCAGCCACTACGACCCGGTCGCCACCCCGCGTGCCGCCGCGCGCGCCGCGGTCGACGAGTTGCAGGGCGCCGCGCTGCTGCCGTTCCTCGCCAACTGACCGCCCCGACCGACCGCACCAGGAGCACCCCGCACATGACCGTACGCAAGAACCAGGCCAGTCTGACCGCCGACGAGAAGCGGCGCTTCGTCGCCTCCGTCATCGAGCTGAAGCGCAGCGGGCGTTACGACGACTTCGTGCGCACGCACAACGCCTTCATCATGTCCGACACCGACGACTCGGAGCGCACCGGCCACCGCTCGCCGTCGTTCCTGCCCTGGCACCGCAGGTTCCTGCTCGACTTCGAGCAGGCCCTCCAGTCGGTGGACTCCTCCGTCGCACTCCCCTACTGGGACTGGAGCGCCGACCGGACCGTGCGTGCCGCGCTGTGGGCGCCGGACTTCCTCGGCGGCACCGGACGCAGTTCGGACGGGCGGGTGACGGACGGGCCGTTCGCCGCGGCCGCCGGGAACTGGCCGGTCAACGTCCGCGTGGACGGGCGTACTTATCTGCGCAGGTCGCTCGGGACGAGCGTGCGCGAGCTGCCGACCCGGGACGAGGTCGACTCGGTGCTGTCCATCGCGACCTACGACATGGCGCCCTGGAACAGCGCCTCCGACGGCTTCCGGAACCACCTGGAGGGCTGGCGCGGGGTCAACCTGCACAACAGGGTCCACGTCTGGGTCGGCGGCCAGATGGCCACCGGGGTCTCCCCCAACGACCCGGTGTTCTGGCTGCACCACGCCTTCATCGACAAGCTCTGGGCCCGCTGGCGGCGCCGGCACCCGGAGGCGGCCTATCTGCCGGGCGGGGGCACGCCGGACGTGGTGGACCTGGACGAGACGATGAAGCCGTGGAACGACGTGCGGCCGGCGGACCTGCTCGACCACACGAGGTTCTACACGTTCGACACACTGGAAGCCTGATCAGGCCTCCGCCGTGCGGCACTCCGGGTGGCCCCAGCCCTTCGGGTTCTTCGCGATGGACTCACCGGCCGCGTAGGAGCGGCCGCACAGGCAGCGGCCGGCGAACTTCGCCTTGATGGTGCGGGCCGAGGAGCCGCCCGCCGCGCTCTTGCGGGGCGCCGCCTTGCGGCGCGAGGCCGTCGCGGAGGCGGCGGGCGCCTGGGACGGCGGCGGCTCCGGGGAGCCGAGGGCGCTGCCCGCGGCCTCCTGGACCACGGCCGCCCGGCTGGCCGCGCGGTCGGCGAAGTCGTTCAGCGGGTCGCCGTCGACCTGGTGGGCGGGTACGTACCGGAAGTCGACCGTACGGCCGTCGAGGAGCTCGTCGATACGGACGACCAGGTCCTGGTTGGCGACCGGCTTGCCCGCGGAGGTCTTCCAGCCGTTGCGCTTCCAGCCGGGCAGCCAGGTGGTGACGGCCTTCATCGCGTACTGCGAGTCCATCCGCACCTCAAGCGGCACGTCCGGGGCGACGGCCGTCAGCAGCCGCTCCAGGGCGGTCAGTTCGGCCACGTTGTTGGTGGCCCTGCCGAGCGGCCCGGCCTCCCAGCGGGCCGGAGTCGCCGCGTCGTCGGACACCACCCAGGCCCAGCCGGCCGGTCCCGGGTTTCCCTTAGAAGCCCCGTCGCACGCGGCCACCACTCGTTCACGCATGCGCCCGATCATGCCACGGCCGGGCGGGGTGCCCGGCCGTGGTCCAGGATCAGCGCAGGTCAGACGTCCGTGGCCGACGGCATCTCGCCCTCGGTGGTCGTGACGTCGATCACCGAGAAATTGGCGCCCTGCGGGTCGCTGAGCGCCGCCATCCGTCCGAAGGGGCTGGTCATCGGCCCGAAGCGGAGCACCGCGCCGAGCTTGGTCGCCTTGGCGACGGCCTCGTCGCAGTCGGCGACGGTGAAGTACACGTTGACGTACGAGGGCACCTCGGGCGGGAAGTCGTCGGTCATCCGCATCCGGCCGAGCACGGGCTGCTCGCGGAGGTTGAAGGTGCGGAAGTCGACGTTGCCGTCCTCGATCTGCCGGACCGTGTAGGGGAAGACGCTCACGAGGAAGGGGTCGGCCTTCTCCGGCTCGCGGGTGAAGACCTCCGCCCAGCAGTAGGCGCCGGGCACCGCCGTGGCCTCGAAGCCCTCGTGGACGCCGCCCTGCCAGATGCCGAACACCGCGCCACTGGGCTCACGGGCCAGGCACATCGTGCCGAAGTCACCGACCTGCATCGGCTCCATCAGCACCTCGCCGCCGTTCGCCCGGATCCGCTCGGCGGTGGCCGCGGCGTCCGGCGAGGCGAGGTACAGGCACCACTGCGACTGCCCCTCCTGACCGGGCATGGGCGGTACGACGGCGGCGACCGCCTTGCCGTTCGCGTAGGCCTGGGTGTAGTTGCCGTACTCGGAGGACGACTCGCCGAAGGTCCAGCCGAGGACCTCGCCGTAGAAGCTCTTGGCCCCCTCCAGGTCGCTGAACATCGCGTCGGCCCAGCAGGGGGTTCCTTCAGGTTGTACCGCCATCTCCGCGGCCCTTCCGATCGAGCGGATTCTCCCGCTTCCTCACGCTAGTCACCGGGGAGTCCGCCCGCGCGCCGAACGCCGGACTCCGGCGGACACTGGGGAGGGGAGCGGGCGGCCTTCGGCGGACGGGGCGCGGCATGGCGGACGTGATGCGGGCGTGGTCGGTCGAGCGGCCCGGACCGGTCGAGGCGGATCCGCTGCGGCTGGTCGAACGGCCGCTGCCGGTGCCCGGGGCGGACGAGCTGCTGGTGCGGGTGCGGGCCTGCGGGGTGTGCCGCACCGATCTGCATGTCACCGAGGGCGATCTGCCGGTGCACCGGAGCGGGGTGACCCCGGGGCACCAGGTGGTCGGCACGGTCGCGGGGACGGGCGCCGGGGTCGTGGACTTCGCGGCCGGCGACCGGGTCGGGGTGGCCTGGCTGCGGCGTACCGACGGGAAGTGCGCGTACTGCCGGCGGGGCGCCGAGAACCTGTGCCCGCACTCGGAGTACACCGGCTGGGACGCCGACGGCGGTTACGCAGAGTACACGACCGTGCCCGCCGCTTTCGCCTACCGGCTGCCCGGTGCCCTCGACGACATCGCGCTCGCCCCGCTGCTGTGCGCCGGCATCATCGGTCACCGCGCGCTGCGCCGGGCCTCGCTCCCGCCGGGCGGGCGGCTCGGCCTGTACGGCTTCGGAGGCAGCGCCCACCTGTGCGCGCAGGTGGCGCTCGCCCAGGGCGCGCGGGTGCATGTGCTCACCCGGGGTGCCGAGGCGCGGCGGCTGGCCGTGCAGCTGGGCGCGGCCTCGGCGCGGGACGCCTACGAGGCGCCGCCCGAGCCGCTGGACAGCGCGATCCTGTTCGCGCCGGTCGGCGACCTGGTGCCGGTCGCGCTGCGCGCCCTGGACCGGGGCGGGGTGCTCGCGGTCGCGGGCATCCACCTCAGCGACGTACCGCCGCTGAACTACGAGCGCGAGCTGTTCTACGAGCGGGAACTGCGCAGCGTCACCTCCAACACCCGTGCCGACGGGCGGGAGTTCCTCGCCCTCGCCGAGCGGCACGGCGTGCGCGCGACCACCCACGCCTACCCGCTGTCCAAGGCCCCGCAGGCGCTGCGGGACCTGAAGGCCGGGCGCTTCGACGGGGCCGCGGTGCTGGTGAACGACCTTTCCTGAGCCCAACCCCCGCGCGGACCGGGCACGAGAGCGGGCGACCGGCGCACGATCGCGATACACCACCCTTTCCACCACGAACACCAGGTTTGCGCAACTAAGCCATGCAACCGCCCCTTTCGCGCCGTACCCGTAGATCACCAGGGCTGTTTGGCTTGTCCGTGCGCACCACCACCTCGCACACCACCGACCTTTCGGGTCACCGTTGTTCACCGCTCTGCTGGAGGGAAAGTGTCCACACCGGACAGCGTCATCGGTTCCGCCGTCGACGAGCCCGAGCCGGATCCGACCGCCGACGGGCAGCTCACCAGCCTGAGCACCCGGGCGGCACGCCAGCTCGCCACGACCACCAAGTCAGAGCCGCAGATGCAGGCCATCACCTCCCGGTGGCTGCTGAGGACACTGCCGTGGGTGGACGTCAGGGGCGGCACCTACCGGGTCAACCGGCGCCTCCAACTGCGTACCGGGCGGGGCCGGGTGAGCTTCGAGCACAACGGCGGGGACGACATCCGGGTCATCCCGCGGACCCTCACCGAGCTGCCGATCCTGCGCGGCTACGACGACCTGGAGGCGCTGACCGAGCTCGCCGGCCGGTTCCAGCCCCGCGAGGTCCGCGCCGGGCAGGTGCTGTTCGAGGCGGGGCAGCCGGTCACCGAGACCTACCTGGTGGTGCACGGCCGGTTCATCCGGTACGCGGCCGGCAAGTACGGCGAGGAGGAGATCGTCGGGGTCGTCACCGACGGCGACCAGATGGGCGACGAGGCGGTCGGCCAGACCGACCCGCTCTGGCTCACCTCGGTCCGGGCGGAGACGGCGGGCGTGGTCCTCGCGCTGCCGTGGGCGGTCACCGCGGAGATCATGGACCGGGTGCCGTCGCTCGGTGCCCATCTGCAGGCGTATGTCGACCGGCAGCGGCTGCCGATGAACCGCAAGGGCGAGGCCGAGGTGCCGGTACAGGCCGGCCACACCGGCGAGCCGACCCTCAAGGGCGGCTTCGTGGACTACGACCTCGCGCCGCGCGAGTACGAGTTGTCGCTCACCCAGACCGTGCTGCGGGTGCACTCCCGGGTCGCCGACCTCTACAACCACCCGATGGACCAGACCCGGCAGCAGTTGCGCCTCACGGTCGAGGAGATCCGCGAGCGCCAGGAGTGGGAGCTGGTCAACAACCGGGAGTTCGGACTCCTGCACAACATCGACTACGGGCAGCGGATCAGCTCGTTCACCGGTCCGCCGACCCCGGACGACATGGACGAGCTGATCTCCATGCGCCGCAAGACCAAGGTGATCCTGGCGCACCCCAAGGCGATCGCGGCCTTCTTCCGGCAGTGCAACCGGCGCGGCCTGGTACCGCCGTCCATTAACGTCGACGGGCACGAGATCCCGGCCTGGCGCGGGGTCCCGATCTACCCGTGCAACAAGATCCCGATCAGCGACGACCACACCAGCAGCATCATCGCGCTGCGCACCGGCGAGGCCGACCAGGGGGTCATCGGCCTCTACCAGACCGGTATCCCCGAGGAGTTCCAGCCCGGCCTGAACGTCCGCTTCATGGGCGTCAACGAGCAGGCCGTCGTCAACTACCTGGTCACCGCCTACTACTCGCTCGCCGTCCTGGTCCCCGACGCGGCCGGGATCCTGGAGAACGTCCAGCTCGGCCGCACCGCCGACTGACGGCCTGGAGCACATCCATGACCACGACCACCACCTCCTACGCCCTGCCGGGACCGCCGAACATCGCGGAGCGGCTGCGCCCGACCAGGCGCACCGGCGCGGTCCCCGGACTGCACTACCGTCCGGCGGTGCCCGCCGACCCGGAGAAGGCCGCCGAACTCGACCGCCGGCTGGAGGCCTGGGCCCGCGAGCTGGACCTGTTCCCCGCGGCCTGGAAGGGGGACTTCGCCGGCTTCCAGTTCGGCCGGGCCGTCGCCCTCCAGCATCCGGGCGGCCTCGACCTGGACCGGCTCACCGCCGCCGGCAAGCTGCTGCTCGCCGAGAACATCGTGGACTCCTGCTACTGCGAGGAGGATGAGGGGCGGGGCGGATCCCGGCGGGGTCTCGGCGGCCCGCTGATCATCGCCCAGTCGGCGCTCGACCCCTTCCACGGCATCCCGGAGCTGGAGGAGGAGTGGCGCGAGGGGATCCGGGCCGACGGCCCGCTGCGCTCGTACCAGCACGCCCTCGCGGACTACGCCGGCTTCGCCACGCCCAGCCAGACGGCCCGGTTCGTGCACGACATGGCCCGGCTGCACATGGGCTACCTGGGCGAGGCCGCGTGGATGGAGACCGGGTACGTACCGCGGGTCTGGGAGTACCTGGTGATGCGGCAGTTCAACAACTTCCGGCCGTGTCTGTCGCTCGTCGACGCGGTGGACGGCTACGAGCTGCCCGAGCAGATCTACTCCCGCCCGGAGGTCCAGCGCCTGACGGCCCTCGCCTGCAACGCCACCACGATCATGAACGACCTGTACTCCTTCACCAAGGAGCTGGCGAGCGACCCGGACCACCTGAACCTGCCCCAGGTGGTGGCCGCCAACGACCGGTGCGGGCTGAAGGCGGCGTATCTGAAGTCCGTCGACATCCACAACCGGATCATGGAGGCCTTCGAGGAGGAGTCGGCCGCGCTGGCCGCCACCTCGCCGCTGGTCGCGCGCTACGCCGAGGGGCTGGCCGCCTGGGTCGCCGGCAACCACGAGTGGCACGCCACCAACACCAACCGCTACCACCTGCCCGACTACTGGTAGCGCCGAGCCATCGCGAAGAACCGAAGCACCGTCAGAAACACGTCGAGGAGAACCTGTTGACGACCGCCCCTGTCGCTCGGAAGACCACCACGTCAGCCCCGGTACCGACCCAGTCCAGGTACCAGAACAGCGTCGCGGAGTACTGGAACGCCGAGGAGAACCCGGTCAACCTCGAACTCGGAAGGATCGACGACCTCTACCACCACCACTACGGCATCGGTGAGGCCGACTGGTCGGTGCTCGACGAGACCGATCCCGCGCTGCGCAAGGAGCGCGTCACCGGTGAGCTGCACCGTCTGGAGCACGCCCAGGCCGAGCTGCTCGCCTCCCACCTCGGCGCCCTCACCCCGGCGGACCGGGTCTTCGACGCGGGCTGTGGGCGCGGCGGCGGCAGCATCGTGGCGAACCTGCGGTACGGCTGCCACTCGGACGGGGTGACCATCTCCGCCAAACAGGCCGACTTCGCCAACGAGATGGCCCGCAAGCGCGAGGTCGGCGACAAGGTCCGCTACCACCACCGGAACATGCTGGACACCGGCTTCGAGACCGGCGCGTACGCCGCCTCGTGGAACAACGAGTCCACGATGTACGTCGAGCTGGAGCTGCTGTTCGCCGAGCACGCGCGGCTGCTGCGCCGCGGCGGCCGCTATGTGACGATCACAGGCTGCTACAACAACGCCTACGGGCAGGCGTCCCGTGAGGTGTCCCTGATCAACGCGCACTACATCTGCGACATCCACCCGAGGTCGGAGTACTTCCGGGCGATGGCCGCCAACCGACTGGTGCCGGTGCATGTGGAGGATCTCACCGCGGCGACGATCCCGTACTGGGAACTGCGCAAGCGGGCCGACCATCTGGTGACGGGGATCGAGGACGCGTTCCTCACCGCGTACAAGAACGGCAGCTTCCAGTACCTGCTGATCGTGGCCGACCGGGTCTGATCCTGCGGTGTGCACACGGGGGCGGTGTCCGCGGACACCGCCCCCGTTCCGTCCGGCTCACTCCCCCGCGTGGGCCTTCCGCAGCGCGGCGATGTCGAGCTTGCCCATGCCGTACATGGCCCGGGTGGTACGCGCGGCCTTCTCCGGGTCCGTGTCGCCGATCATCTCGATCAGCCCGTCCGGAATCACCTGCCAGGACACGCCGTACCTGTCCTTGAGCCAGCCGCAGGGGCCGGGCTCGCCGCCGTTCTCGGTGAGCTTGGCCCAGTAGTGGTCGACCTCCTCCTGGCCGGCGCAGTAGATCTGGAACGAGATCGCCTCGCTGAACCTGAACTGCGGTCCGCCGTTGATGGCGACGAACTTCTGCCCGTTGGCCGTGAAGTCGACGGCCAGCACGGACCCCGCCTCCCCCGGTCCGGCCTCGTTGTACCGGCCGACCTTCCCGATGCTGGAGTTCTTGAAGATCGACACGTAGTAGTGGGCGGCCTCCTCGGCCTGCCCGTCGAACCAGAGACACGTGGTGAATCCGTCGGTGGTCATGGACACCTCCTGGGAACGGGGAACGCGGTCATGTGTACCGACCGGTGCTCTCCAGGAAACTCATCGGTCAGCGCCCTTCAGGGGCGCGGGGAACTGCGCGACCAGCCCCCACGGCGCCGAAGACGACCGACGACCGCACCTAGCATCCCCACCATGACCTCTTCGTCGCCGGACATCACGCCCTTTCGTATCTCGATCCCCCAGACCGACCTCGACGACCTCCACGCCCGTCTGGACCGCACCCGCTGGCCGGCCGAGCTGCCCGGCGCGGGCTGGGCGTACGGCGTCCCCACGCCGTATCTGCGGGACCTCGCGCACTACTGGCGCCACGAGTACGACTGGCGCGCGGCGGAAGCGGAGCTCAACGCCTGGCCGCAGTTCACCACCACGGTCGACGGCACGAACGTGCACTTCGCCCACATCCGGTCCGCCGAGCCGGACGCCACCCCGCTGGTCGTCACGCACGGCTGGCCGGGTTCGATCGTGGAGTTCCTGGACGTGGTCGGCCCGCTCACGGATCCGGCGGCGCACGGCGGGGACCCGGCCGACGCCTTCCATGTGGTGCTGCCGAGCATCCCGGGGTTCGGGTTCTCCGGTCCGACGACGGAGTCCGGCTGGGAGGCGGGGCGGGTCGCGGACGCCTGGGCCGGGCTGATGCGCCGGCTGGGCTACGAGCGGTTCGGTGCGCAGGGCGGTGACTGGGGCGCGGCGATCTCCCGGGAACTGGGCCGGGCCCATCCCGGCCGGGTGATCGGCGTCCACCTCAACCTGCTGCCGGGCGCCCAGCAGGCCACCGAGCCCACGGCCGGAGAGCTGGCGGCCCTGGACGCCGAGGAGCGGGCGAACACCCTGGACTCCTGGCGCCGTTGGGCCGCCTGGTCCAAGGAGAGCACCGGGTACGCGATCCTCCAGAGCACCCGCCCGCACACGCCCGGGTACGCGCTCACGGACTCGCCGGTGGGGCAGCTCGCCTGGATCGTCGAGAAGTTCCGGGAGTGGACGGACTCCGCGGAGCTGCCGGAGGAGGCGGTGGACCGGGACCGGCTGCTGACCAACGTGATGCTCTACTGGCTCACCGGCACGGCCGCCTCGTCCGCACGGATCTACCACGAGCGGGCGCACGCCACCGGCGACCGGGCCGCCGCCCCCTCGGAGCCTTCCACGGCGCCGACCGCCCTCGCCCTGTTCCCGGCCGACCCCCAACGGCCGCTGCGGCACAAGGCGGACCGCACCGAGAACATCGTGCGCTGGACGGAATTCGACCGGGGCGGGCACTTCGCGGCGATGGAGGAGCCGGACCTGGTGGTGGGCGACGTCCGCGCGTTCTTCCGGCAGTTGCGGGACAAGCGCGAGGGCTGAGGCGCCGCCCGGCGGCCGGGGCCGGCGAAAAGCGCTGGCCCCGAGGGACCGGCAGCGGCATTCTGCCCTGCGTGGACGCACTGGAATTCAGGGTGAACGAACCGGGACTGCGGGACATCTTCGACGAGGACGCCGAGCGGTACGAGCGGGCCCGGCCCCGCTACCCCGCGTCGCTGACCGAGGAGTTGGTCCGGGCCACCGGGGCCGGGCCGGGCAGCCGGGTCCTGGAGATCGCTCCTGGCACCGGAAAGCTCACCGTCGACCTGGCCGGGGCCGGCTGCTCGATCACCGCTGTGGAGATCGGCCCGAACATGGCCGCCGTGGCCCGCCGCCGGCTGGCGGCGTTTCCCGCGGTGGACGTGGTGGTGGCGGCCTTCGAGGAGTGGGAGCTGCCGCCGGAGCCGTTCGACGCGGTGGTCTGCGCGACCGCCTTCCACTGGCTCGACCCGGCTGTCCGGCTGCCGAGGGCGGCGCGGGCGCTGCGCCCGGGCGGGCTGCTCGGCATCGTCTCCACGCACCATGTGGCGGGCGGCACCGAGGACTTCTTCGCCGAGGTCCAGGAGTGCTACGAGCGATGGGATCCGGCCACCCCGCCGGGTCTGCGACAGACCCGCGAGTCCGAGCTCGCGACCGACACGAGCGAGTTCACCGGCTCCCCGTACTTCACCGGCGTGGCCGTGCACGGCCACGCCCAGGAGATCACGTACACCACCGAGCAGTACCTCGACGTGCTGCTCACCTACTCCAACCACCGCGCTCTCCCGGCGGCCGACCGGAACGGGCTGCTCGCGGGCATCCGTGAGCTGATCGACTCCCGGTACGGCGGTGCCGTCACCAAGCGGTACTGGCACGAGCTGGTCACCGCGGTGCGCATCGGGGCGTAGCCCTCTCGTCCACCCGTCGTCACCGGATGTTTTGCGCCACCTCGGGGCACGGGACGCATGCGGCACGTCACCCCGGGTACCCGAGCTTCGAGGCACGCATGAGACGTCCGGTTCCGGGTACCCGGCCAGGGCGAACCCTGGACAGGGCCGGTACGACACCGGCCGAAGAGGCACCCGCCGAACCATGAGTGACCTGGGAGAGGAAATGAACACCGCCGGGATCCGGTCGGAAGCAGTGAACACCGCTCACCCCGTCGAGACGTGGTCGCCGGAGGGGGCACTGCCAGGAATCGAGGACCCGAGGGCCGTCGCCCCGCGCGACGCGCGCCAGCTGTCCCGCCAGTTCTTCCAGCGGCTCGGCGAGCTGGAGGAGGGCACGCCCGAGTACCAGTACGCCCGCAACACGCTCATCGAGATGAACATGTCGCTGGTGCGGTTCGCGGCCGGCCGGTTCCGCAACCGGGGCGACGACATGGAGGACATCGTCCAGACCGGGATGATCGGCCTGATCAAGGCCATCGACCGGTTCGAACTGTCGCGCGAGGTCGAGTTCACCTCCTTCGCGCTGCCGTACATCGTGGGCGAGATCAAGCGGTTCTTCCGCGACACCACCTGGGCGGTGCACGTGCCGCGCCGGCTCCAGGAACTGCGCGTGGAGCTGGCCAAGGCGCGTGAGGAGCTCTCCAGCCGCCTGGACCGGGAGCCGACCGTCGCGGAGCTCGCCACGCTCATGAACCTGACCGAGGACGAGGTGGTCGAGGGCCAGCTGGCCTCCAACGGCTACAACTCCTCCTCCCTGGACGCCGCGCTGACCGGGGACGGCCCGGACGGCGGCGAGGCGGTGCTGGCCGACTTCATCGGGGTCGAGGAGGCCGGGCTGCGGCTCGTGGAGGACTTCCAGTCGCTGGCCCCGCTCATGGCCGAGCTGAGCGAACGGGACCGGGAGATCATCCATCTGCGGTTCGTGGAGGAGGCCACCCAGGCGGAGATCGGCGAGCGGCTCGGCTGCTCCCAGATGCATGTCTCCCGCCTGATCAAGCGGATCATCGTACGACTGCGGCAGGGGATGCTGGGCGAGCTCGGCTGCGCCTGACGGCGGAATCGCGGGCGCCACCCCACACAGAGACATGGGGCGGCGCCCGCGGACGCTCCCCCTGACTTCCGGAGCCCGGACCCGGACCCCCGACTCACCCGGGAAAGCGGACCAGCGCGCGCACCCGCTTGCCGACCGGCACCCGCTCGGCACTCACCTCCGCGGCCACCGCATGGACGATCTCCAGCCCGTGCCGGCCGACCCGCTCGGGGTCCTTCGGAAAACGCCGGGGCAGGGCGGCGCTGCTGTCGTAGACGGAGACCAGCACCGCGCTGTCCGTGCCCTCCAGTTCGAGGATGTACGGGCCGTTGCTGTGCCGGTCCGCGTTGGTGACCAACTCGCTCACCACGAGGAGCAGCTCGCCGTCGGCCCGGGGGTCGATCGCGGCACACCACTCGGTCCTGAGCTGCTCCAGGAACCGGGCCGCGAAGTCCCGCGCCTCGGCGATGCAGCCGGGCTCGCCGGTGTAGTGCGCCGCGCGCCGCAGCGGCTCCACGGGTACGTCGAAGCCAGTCGGTATCACTGCCCCGCCCAGGTGTTCGATCATGCGTATCTCTCCAGGAGGCCGGCCCGGCCGGTCGCTGTTGCATCCATCCTCGTACCCCGAGTGCGCCCCGACAGTCCCCCGGAATGTTCGCCGAACGCGCACAAATCAGGTCGCGCTGGTCACGGTGCCGGCGAACCGGGGCCGCCCTGGGGTGCCCGGGGCACCGAGGACTCCGCCGACCGGGTGACCGGTCCGGGCGCCGCCGAACTGGGCGGGCCCTGCCGGGCCGAGGATGCCGGGGCCGCGGAGGACACCGCGGACCGGGGGCCGGGCGAGGCCGGGGACGGTGCGGCCGGCGACTGTGCGGAGGACGCGGGTCGGGAGGCCGGCCCCTGCGACTTCGGAGGCTGTGACCCCGGGGACTCGGTGCGGGGGGACGCGTTCTCCGTCTTCGGCGACTCGGTCTTCGGCGACTCGGACTTCGGCGACCCCGATGAAGGCGGCACGGAGGACGGCGGCTTCGAGGACGGCGGCTCGGACGACGACGGTTTCGACGGCGGCTTCGAGGACGGCGACTCGGACGACGACGGCTTCGAGGACGGTGACTGTGCAGCCGACGACTGCGAGGACGAGGCGTTCGAGGACGGTGGGCTCGACGGCGGGGACTTGGAGCCGTTCCCCGGGCCCGGCGACGTCGACGGGCCGGACGAGGACGGCGGGCACGGTGTCGTGCCGGGCGCCCCGGGCTTGCCGGAGCCGGGCGGGCAGCCCCCCTGGTGGGCCGGTGGCGGGTTCATGGGGGTCGGATCGGCCGGGGGCTTCGCCGGGCGGTCGTGATGCCCGGTGTGGTCGCCCTGGTGCCGGCCGAACCAGTCGTCGCGCTGGTGGTCGAAGACGACGAAGACCTTGATGACCTGTGCGGCGGGTGCGACGACGACCACGTTCGAGGGCCGGTAGGCGGGCCAGGCGGGGCCGCTGGTCCTCGGAGTGCTCTGCTGCGCGACCGGCGGGGTCAGCGGGTTGCCGCAGGCGCACCGCACCCGGGGCACGCCGTGCGCGTCGACCAGGACGGCGGTGCCCGCCTGGAGGACGGACTGGTAGGCGGTGGCGCTGCCGTCGCGGTAGCCGTGGCCGGTGACCCGGGTGTCCGCGCGCAGCTGTACGGGGGTGAGGGAGCGCAGATAGGCGGGGACACCGGACGGCTGGACGCCGACCTGCGCCGCGAACGCCTTGTTGCGGGCGGGCGAGGCCTGGAAGTACCTGACCTGCTTCTCGACGTCGCAGCTGGCGGTGTTCCGGGTGCCGCTGTAGAGACCGGGTGCCCCGCCGTCGACCCCGCGCACCTCGTTCGCCGGCGCGGCCGACGCCGCCGACGTGGCAGGGGTCGCGGACACCGGCCTGGTGGAGCTGTTCGTGGCGGTGGACTCGGTGAACGGGTCCTGTCCCGAGCTGGCGGCGGCCTGGAGGAAGACCTCGCCACGCTTGCCGGAGCTGTCGCCCGAACGGGTGAGGACCAAGGCCAGCGCCGCGGCGACCACCACCGCGGTGGTGAGCGTCGCGACCCGGGGCACGGACCTCCACCACGGCCGGTGCGGCTCGCCGCCCCGGCTGCCGCCTCCGGGCGGTCGCGAGGGAGGTTCGGAGGGAGGTCCGGAAGGTGGTCCGGAAGGCCCGGACAGGGGGCCGGAGGGGGGGCCTGTGGGGCGGCCGGACGACGGCGGTTCGACGCTCACGCGCTCATCTCCCCGGTGCGGTAAACGGCATTCATGAAAAATGCCTCATTTGGGGAACATCCAGCCCAATGTGCGCCGGGGCGCTGCCGCCCGCAAGCCGACGCGGACGGACCACCCGGCGCGCGGGGTGTCCGGGTGTTGCCTAGCGTGACAACGTGCGCCCCCGAATCGCCCCCGCATCGCCTCCGAGCGGCCGGTGACCGCGCCGGCCGGCCGGTCCGTGGCCCGGCACGGCTGGCCGCAGGCCCTGGCCGTGGTGCTGGCCGCGTCGATCGCCATGCTCGTGATGGCCGCGGCGGGGCTGTGGGCGGCGGGCGCGGCGGACCTGCCGAGGGGCGCCTTCCTGCCGGTGGTCCTCGCCACCGTGGTGACGGCGGTGGGCGGCACCGTCGAGCTGTCGGGGAACGCGGGCGAACTGGCCCGGACGAACGCCGGGCTGACGGTCGTACCGCTGTCGGTGACGCTGGCCGGGGCGCTGGCCGTGGGCGGGGGATTCCTGCGGCCGCTGCGGCTCCGGGCGGTGGCCGGGGCCGGGGAGCTGGCCGGGTGGGCGGCCCGGATCGCGGTGCTGTGGCTGCTCGCGCTGGTCGGTCTCGCGCTCGGTGCCCGGCACACCTTCGCGGTGGACGTGGGCAGCGGCGTGCTCAGTGACCTCACCGACGCGCTGGACACGGCACCCGAGGCGGGCTTCACCACGGATGTGCCGGTGACGGCCGTGTTCGGGCTGCTGTGGCTGGCGGGGATCCTGCTGCTGGCCCTGCTGGTGTCGCGCGGGGCTCCGCTGCCGGGGCGCCTGCTGCGCTTCCAGGCCTCGGTGCGCCCGGCGGCGTACGCGATGGTCGTCCTGGTGCTGGGGTACGTCGTGCTGGCCCTGGCGATCGCCCTGGTCACCATGGTCACCCGCGGGCATGCCAGGGAGACTCTCGCGGTGATCCTGCTCGGGCTGCCCAACCTGGCCTGGCCGGCCCTGACGCTCGGGCTCGGCGCCACCTGGCGGGGCAGGATCGACGGCCCGTTCGGGCTGCCGGTGCCGAAGGTGCTCGCCGAGGTGCTGCGCACGCCGGACGTCTCGACGCTGAACCTGCGCACCATCACCGCCCACGACGGCCGCTGGTGGTGGCTGGCCGGGGTGGCGGCGGTGTGCGTGCTGGCGGCCGCGTTCCTGGCGGCGGCCCGCTCCCCGGCCCGGATCCGCGCCTGGCAGCATGCCCTGCATCTGGCGGTCGCCCTCGCGCTGACGATGCTGACCCTGTGTCTGACCGGCCGGATCTCCGCCCACTACGGTCTCTCCCTGCTCGGTATCGGCGACCTGGGCGGGAATCTGTCGGGTGAGCTGCTGCTGGAGCCCGTGCTGTGGTCGGCGGTGGGCCTGGGGGCGCTGTGGGGTCTGGTCGCCGGGTTCCTGGGCGCGCTGCTGGCCCGCCCGGTGCACCGGCGGGGCGAGGTGACGGTCTGAGGACCCCGGGAGGGCTCCGCCGGTCCTGGGCCTGTCGTCACATTCCCGTCTGCCCGGCGACAGGCCCTAGCTGTATTGACCCGCAGCGTTGTTCACACGGGTGATCGGTGGCTGGCCGCCGAGTGCGGTGTGGCAG
>NZ_BMML01000039.1 GCF_014645815.1 Streptomyces fuscichromogenes
AGCATGACGCCGAGGAAGGCCTTGAACCAGTCGGGGTTCCAGCCCGCGTACACGATGCCCTGCTGGACCAGGCCGAACATGAAGGCACCGAAGACCGGTCCGATCGCCGAACCGGCACCGCCGGTCAGCAGGCAGCCGCCGATCACCGCCGCGGAGATGTAGATCAGCTCCTGGCCCACCCCCTCGCCGGACTGCACCGTGTTGAAGGAGAACAGCTGGTGCATGCCGACGAACCAGGCACCGAAGCCCACCAGCATGAACAGCGAGATCTTGGTGAAGTTCACCGGGACACCGACCGCGCGGGCGCTGTCCTTGTTCCCGCCGACCGCGAACACCCAGTTGCCGTACTTCGTGCGCAGCAGGACCCAGGTGGCGATCGCCGCGAAGAACAGCCACCAGAAGATGGTGATCTTCACCTGGACGCCACCGATGTCGAACGACGAGGCGAAGAGCGCCTTGGCCTGGCCGAAGCCGTCCATGTTGCTGATGTCGTCGGTGGCGACGTTGCCGGTGACCAGCTTGGTCACCGCGAGGTTCACGCCCTGGAGGATCAGGAAGCTGCCCAGGGTGACCAGGAAGGACGGCAGTCCGGTACGGACCACCAGCCAGCCGTTCAGGAACCCGATCCCCAGTGACACGACCAGCGCCGCGATCACACCGACCCACACGTTCATGGTCAGCTGGTAACTGAGCATGCTCGCGGTCAGCGCCGAGGTGATCACCGCGACGCCCGCCGACAGGTCGAACTCCCCGCCGATCATCAGCAGGGCGACCGGCAGCGCCATGATGCCGATCGTGGACGACTGGTACAGGATGTTCGCCATCGAGGCGGCCTCCCGTACCGGCGGGGCCGAGATCAGGAAGAAGACGTACACCGCGACCGCGCCGAGGAAGACGCCGACATCGGGGCGGGCCAACAGGCGCAGCAGCGGGGATCGTTGCGCGGTCCGGCCGTCGGTCTCCCGGCCGGGGCCGGGGGCCGGCGGTGCGGACACCGCCGGTTCGGCGTGCTGCGTCACACTCATCACCGGGTTCCGTTGGCGGCGAACTTGGCGACGGTCTCGACGTTGGACTTGTCGACGAAGGCCGGGCCGGTCAGCACCGGCTGCTCACCGCCACCGCTGTAGTTGCCGTTGTTCTTGTAGAGCCACAGCGAGTCGACCGCCAGGTAACCCTGGAGATAGGGCTGCTGGTCCACCGCGAACTCGATGGTGCCCTTGCTGATGGCCGTGGTCAGGTCCTTGTTCAGGTCGAAGGTGGCCACCTTCGCCTTGCTCCCCGCATCGGACACCGACTGCACGGCGATCAGCGCGATCGGGGCACCGAGCGTGACCACGTGGTCGATGGCCTTGTCCTGGGTCAGCTTCGCCGTGATCGTCGACTTGACCGAGGTCGGCGAAGTACCGTCCACGTACAGGGTCTCCGTCGTCCCCGAGAACGTCTTCTTCACCCCGTCACACCGCTGCGTCAGACCCACGTTGCCCTGCTCCTGGATGACACAGACGACCTTCTTCGCACCCTCCGTGTTCAGCCGGCTGCCCAACGCCTCACCCGCGACCGTCTCGTCCTGGCCGAAGAACTCCAGCAGCCCGAGCTTCTTCCAGTCACTCAGCCCCGAGTTGAGACCGACCACCGGGATCTTCGCCGCGTTCGCCTTGGCCACCACGTCCTTCATCGCATCCGGCTTGGCCAGGGTCACCGCGATCCCGTCGACCTTCTGGTCGATCGCGTTCTGCACCAGGTTCGCCTGGTTGCCCGCGTTCGGGTCCGCCGAGTAGACCAGCTTGACGTTGTCCTTGTCCGCGGCCGCCTGCGCACCCTTGCGGACGATGTCCCAGAAGGTGTCACCCGGCGCCTGGTGCGTGACCAGCGCGACCGTCATACGCGGAGTGGACGCCTTGCCCGCCGAGGCGGCCGCACCGGTGTCCTCGGACTTCTTACCTCCGGAACTGCTGGAGCAGCCGGCGAGGGTCAGGGCTGCCGCAGCCGCCACGGCCACCAGGGGGACCAGTCTGCGAGAGCGGGAGGAAGAGGAGAGTTCCATCTGTCGTGCACCTCACTGTGCGACGGGGGGAGAGACGGGGAGGAGTGGATCGCGAGGATCCGGAGGCCGACATCCGATCGCCGGATTCACGGCCCTTGCCGCACTTGCGGCGCTTCGCTGAGACGGGATCCAATCCCTTGCCGCCACCGCTGTCAATGTTTTGTAAGGACATGAGTTTGTAACTACGTCCGAACATCACGGCAACTCGAAGGTCTCGCTAGAACGTTCTAGAGCGGTGCGGTCAGTACGCCAGGCACCGAAGCGCATGTCAAGACATCTCCCCTGGAACGTTATAGACGTTATCGAAGGTGCATCTCAGTGAGGCGCCGGGCCGGTCGTCGCGCGTTCCACCAGGCGAGGGGTGAGCACGGTCTCTCGCGGAGTGCCGCCCTTGATCAGGTCCAGTGCGGCGGCCACCGCGGCGTCCGCCATGCCGGCCGCGTCCTGGGAGACGGTGGTCATCTGGACGTGCGGCATCTTCGCCAGCCGCGAGTCGTCGTAGCCCACCACGGAGATCTCCCCCGGCACGGCGCGGCCACGGTGCGCGAGAACGTCCAGGACGCCGGTGGCCGTCCGGTCGTTGAAGGCGATGACGGCCGTGGGCGGCTCCACCTGCCGGTCCAGCAGGTAACGCATGCCCTCGGCGCCGGCCTCCTCCGTCAGGCCGCCCGCGAGCACGTCGGCGCAGTCGGCCAGCCCGTGATCCGTCATCCCCTGCAAGAAGCCGAGCCGGCGATCGGAACTGCCCGGGGCGCCGGCCCCGTCGATGTGCGCGATCCGGCGGTGGCCGAGGCCGACGAGGTGGTCGACGGCGAGCCTGATGCCCACCATGTCGTCGCCGCGGACGGAACCCACCCCCGGCACTCCGCTGCGGCGGGCGACGAGGAGGGTCGGCAGTCGGCGGACCAGGCGTTCCAGCTCTTCGTCGGACAGGCGGCTGCCCAGCAGGATCGCCGCCTCGCAACGCTCCCGGAGCAGGGCGTTGACCGCCGTGGACTCCGCGCGACTGGGCGCCACCGCGCTGATCACCGCCTCGTAGCCGTGCCGTGCCGCGGCGGCGTAGAGGTGCTCGACGAGGTCGCCGTGGAAGGGCTGCTGGAGTTCGAAGACGACGCCGAGCACCCGCGAACTGGACCGCCGGAGCTTCTGGGCGCGCTGGTCGGGGACGTAGCCCAGTTCGTCGGCGATCCGCAGAACGCGTCGGCGGGTCTCCTCACTGGCTCCGGGGACACCGCGGATCACGATCGAGACCAGGGCGGTGGAGATACCGGCGGCCCGTGCCACATCCGCCATGGTCGGGCGCCCCTTGCGGGTGGCATCGGCGGCGGCCCGGCCGGGGGGCGACTGCCCAGCGCTGTCGTGGGCGCTGTCGTGGGCGCTGTCGTGGGCGTCGTCGTCCAACTCCCTCACGTCACCACTCCCAGCCTGGTCGAACGCGGTTCCGTCGGCGGGCCCGACAGCCTGTGCGCCGAGCATATCGACCCCTTGACCGATTCCCGGTGCGCGTTTACCTTCCCGACTAGAACGTACTAGTCATTGGGAGCACCGACATGGTCGTCGCTGACAATTCCCCCGGCCGCCTCCGGCCCGTCCCCCACACCCTGCGGCTGGCCACGATCGGTGCGGGCCGTATCGGGTCGAACCACGCGGCGATCGTCGCCCGGCACATCCCCGGCGTCACCCTGGCAGCCGTCAGCGACCCGGTACCGGGTGCCGCCGAACGCCTCGCCACCGAACTGGACGCACCACTGGCCACCACCGACGTGGCCGAGGTCCTCGACCGGAACGACATCGACGGCGTGCTGATCACCGCGCCGGCCCGCGCCCACACCGAGCTGGTCGTCGCGGCGGCCGGGGCCGGCAAGCACATCTTCGTCGAGAAGCCGATGGCGGTGACCCTGGCGGACGCCGACCGCGCGATCGCCGCCGTGGAGGCGGCCGGCGTCGTGCTCCAGGTGGGCTTCAACCGGCGTTTCGCCCCCGGCTTCGCCGCCGCCCGTGCCGCGATCGACGAGCAGCGGATCGGCACCCCGCAGCTGCTGCGCTCGCTCACCCGTGACCCGGGCCCGTTCACGGCGGATCCGGCCCGCATCCCGCAGTGGACGATCTTCCTGGAAACCCTCATCCACGACTTCGACACGCTGTGCTGGTTCAACCCCGGCGCCGCACCGCTGAGCGTCCACGCCACCGCCGACGCCCTCGTCCGCCCCGACGCCAAGGCGCAGGGCCACCTGGACACCGCGGTCGTGACCGTCCGCTTCGACAACGGCGCGATCGCCACCGCCGAAGCCTCCTTCTGCGCGCTCTACGGCTACGACGTACGCGCCGAGGTCTTCGGCTCCGAAGGCATGGTGACCGCCGGCGACGCCCGCACCACGAACATGACCTTCCACGGCGCCCAGGGCATCCACATCGACACCGCCCGCCGCGACACCGACCTGCTGCGCGAGGCGTACGTCGGTGAGCTGACCGCCTTCGCGGACGCCGTTCGCCACAAGAGCCCCGCCGCCGTCACCGGCCACGACGCCCGCCGCGCCCTGTCCATCGCCCTCGCCGCGATCCGCAGCGTGGAGACCGACCGTCCCGTCACGATCGCCGAGGTGACCGCATGACCCTGACCGCTTCCCCCTTCGTCCTGGCCGCCAGCGCCGAGATGCTCCATCGGGACCTGCCGTTCACCGAGCGCGTGCAGCGGATCGCCGAGCGCGGCTTCCAGGTCGAGATCTGGGACTGGTCCACCAAGGACCTCGACGCCCTGGCCGCCACCGGCGCGACCTTCTCCTCCATGACCGGCTACCTCACCGGCAACCTCACCGACCCCGACGGCATCGAGGCCCTGCTCTCCTCCGCCCGCACCTCCCTGGAGGCCGCGGCCCGGATCGACAGCCCCCGCCTGAACCTGCACGGCACCGGCCTCGACGACAAGGGACTCCCCGTGCGCCCCGTCGAGACCGTGACACCGCGGATGTGGCTCACGGCCGCCGACACCCTGCGGCGCGTCGCGGAACTCGGCGAGGCCGCGGGCCGGGTCTTCACCCTTGAGAACCTCAACCTGGCCGTCGACCACCCGGGCACGCCCTTCGCCCGCGCCGCCGACACCCTGGCCCTCGTACGCGCCGTGGACAGCCCGTACCTGCGCATGAACCTGGACCTCTACCACGCCCAGATCGGCGAGGGAAACCTCGTCGAACTCTGCCGCCAGGCACTGCCGTTCATCGGTGAGATCCAGGTCGCCGACGTCCCCGGCCGCTGTGAACCGGGCACCGGCGAGATCCACTACCCCGCGATCGCACGCGCCCTGCACGAACTCGGCTACACCGGCGTCATCGGCCTCGAAGGCTGGGCCCGCGACGACTCCGACGCCGCCCTGGACGCCTTCCGCGACGCCTTCACCATCACGGCACCGGTTCCGCCCGGCGACGGCATCGCCGCGCGATCCACTACCGCCACGGCCGGTACCTGACCGACCGCGCCGACCCGGCCACGACGAAAAGATCCGGGACGCGCTCCGATGTTCTTGGCGGAAGCGGTCAGTCAGCCAGAGTCGCTGGTCGTATCGCCTCGGGTCCGAAGCGTCGACGAGCACGGTCGGCGGCGGCTTCGGCCGCGCGGGCGCGGTCATCGGCAGGGTCCATGGAGAGCTGGCGGTAGGCGCTGCCGGCCGGCAGCAGGGCGTCGGCGCGGATCAGGAAGGCGCGGACCCTCGCCCGCTGCAGCCCGAGGGATTTCAGCAGCCCCAGGGCGGCGGCCGCGAGGGCGGGCGAGTGGCTGGTCGGCTCCGGCAGGGTGCGCGTACGCGTGGTGGAGCTGCGGTCGGCGTACCGCACCGTGAGTGCGATCCGGGTGGTGATCTGGCGTTCGACGCGCAGGCGTTGGCCGATCCGGTCGGCGAGCTCCAGCACTGCGCGGTGGTGCTGGGCGGGGTCGAGGCAGTCCCGCTCCAGCACGAGATCGGCGGCCAGCTGCGCCGCCGGTTCCGAGGGGGTGACCGGGCGGGGATCGCGGCCGCGGGCGCGTTCGGCCAGCAGCCGGGCGGGGCCCGCGCCGAGCAGTCGCTGCAGTGTTCCCGCGGGCAGGTCGACGACCTGGCCGATGGTGTGCAGGCCGTATCTGCCGAGTGTCTCCGCGGTGGTGCGGCCGATGCCGGGCAGGGCGGTGACCGGCCGGGGACACAGCCACTCGGCCGCCTCGGCGGTGGGAACCCAGGTCGCCTCTCCCGGCGCGGACGCGTCGGCCGCCATCGCCGCCAGCATGCGGTTGCCCGCGAGTCCGGCGCTGCTGTCGATGCCGTAGAAGAGCTTCAGCCTCATCATCGTCGTCTGGACCATGTCGTAGGGAGGCAGGTCGAAGTACCGGAGCGCCGAGGTCAGGTCGAGCTGGACGGCGTTGGGTGGGACCGCCTGGACATGAGGCGTGACACCAGACATCAGTTCGATTATATCGGCGTACTGATCCTCGGTCAGTGAGGCGTGCAGGTGGAGGTGGGCGATGTGCCGCTGCCGTGTACTCATTCCGCTCGTCCCGTTCATCCCGCGCTCCCTGGGCTTCGGTGGCCGAACTTCTTCAGGTCGGCCGAGCGGGTGCCGGCCGGCTGGAGGTCGGCGTACGGGTGCAGACGGGCGCCCGCGGTGCCGTCGGCCAGGGTGCGCTGCGGCTGGGCGGGCGTCGGATGCGGACGGCTCCGGCCGAGCAGGGCGAGGGCGGCCTCGGGCCCGTTGTCCCGGCGGGCGGCGGCGATCTCGTCCAGATCCCAGGCCATGGAGCCGACGACGGTACGACGGGTACCGCGCACCTGGACCGTGCCGCGCACCAGCAGCAGCCCGCTGTGGAACACGGTGTGCGCGCAGGCCGGGTGGGAGTCCTCGAAGAAGGCCAGGTCGACGAGTCCGGAGCCGTCCTCCAGGGTGACGAAGATGATCCGCTTCCCGCTCGCGATCGGCGGGGTCTGGGTCGAGGCCCGCACCCCCGCGACCAGCACCTGCTGCCCCGCCCGCATCCCGGCCAGATGCGCCGCGTCGGTCGCGCCGATCTCGCGCAGCAGCCGGTGGTGGTGCTCCATCAGGTGCCGGGAGACGTCGATGCCGAGGGTGCTCAACTCGGCGCTCAGGGCCTCACGTCCGGTCATCTCCGGCAGCCCGCTCGGCTCCGGGCCGCCGACGGCGCCCGCGTCGATGGGCAGTTGCCCCTCGTGCGCGGAACGGCTGCGGGACTGCCGGTGCAACTCGGCGATCTGGAGCAGCAGATCACGCCGGGTGAGGCGGCCGTCGTGCAGACAGGTCAACGCGCCGATCTCGGCGAGGCGTTCGGCGACCGGTCTGCTGGGACGGGCCCGCTGCCAGAAGTCCGACAGCGATCCGTACGGCTGCCCCTCCTCGATGCGCGCGCACTCGTCCTCGCGGATGCCGTGCACAGCGGAGAGGGCGAGGCGTACGCCCCACCGGTCTCCGTCGGTCTTCTCCACGGTGTGCTTCACCCAGGAGTTGTTGACGTCGACGGGCAGGACGGGCACGCCACGACGGCGGGCGTCGGAGACGAGGACCCGCTTGGGCCACATCCCGGGATCGTGTTCGAGCAGGCCGGCCAGCAGGAACGCCGGGTAGTGCGCCTTGAGCCAGGCGCTCTGCAGGGCGGGTACGGCGAAGGCGACCGCGTGGGCCCGGCAGAAGCCGTAGGCGCCGAAGGCCTCGACGGTCCTCCAGACGTCGTCCCGCACGGCCGCGCTGTAGCCGCGCGCACGGGCCCGCTCGTGGAACCAGTCCCTGATCCCGGGCAGTTGCTCCTTGTCGCCGAGCGCCCGCCGGGTGATCTCGCCGAAGGCCCGGTCGCAGCCGGTCAGCACCCGCAGCGTCTCGATGATCTGCTCGTGCCAGATGGTCACGCCGTAGGTGTCGGCGAGCACCGGCTCCAGGTGCGGGTGGGCGTATACGGGTGTGCCGCCGTGCCGGGCGGCGATGTACCGCTCGGGCATGCCGCCGGCGACCGGCCCTGGGCGGAAGAGGCTGATGTCGGCGATGACGTCCTGGACGTCACGGGGCTGCAGCCGGGACAGCAGGTCCTGCTGGCCGGGCGACTCCAGCTGGAACAGGCCCAGGGTCTGACTGGACTGGATGAGCTTGAACGCGAAGACGTCGTCGAGCGGCACCTGCCCGGGGTCGTCCAGGTCGATGCGGTTGCCGGTGGTGCGTTCGATCTCGGTGACGGCGTGGGCCATCGCGGACTGCATCCGGACGCCCAGGACGTCGAGTTTGATGTTGCCCAGCGCCTCGATCTCCTCCTTCGCCGCCATGGCCATGGGGTAGTCGCCCTGCGGGGTGGGCTGCACCGGCAGCCGGTCCAGGAGGGTGGCGTCGCTGATGACCACGCCGCAGGGGTGCATGGCCATGCCGTGGACCAGGGAGTCGAGCCCTTCGGCCAGTTCCCACAGCGGCCCGTACCGGTGTGCCTCGCCCGCCAGCTGCCGTAGCTCGGGCAGTTCGGCGAGGGCGTTGGTGATGTCGCAGGCGCGCAGGTGCGGGAAGCTCTTGGCGATCCGGTCGACGTCGGCGGGCGGGATGCCGAGGGCGAGGCCGGTGTCCCTGAGTGCCCGGCGGGCGCGGTAGGTCTCGGGCATGGCGGTGACCGCCACCCGTTCCTTGCCGAAGCGTTCGAAGATGGTGTCGTAGCACTCCAGGCGCCGGGCGGACTCCACGTCGATGTCGATGTCGGGCAGCGACTCCCGGCGCCTGCTGAGGAAGCGTTCGAACAGCAGGCTGTGGTCGAGCGGGTTGGCGGTGGCGATGTCCAGGGCGTGGCAGACCAGGGAGCCGGCGCCGGAGCCGCGGGCCGCGACCCGGATGCCCTTGGCCCGGATGTCGGCGACGACCTGTCCGATGGCGAGGAAGTACGCGTCGTAGTTCCAGTGCGAGATGCCGGCGAGCTCCTCGTCCAGCCGGGCGAGCGCCGCCCGGTCACGGTCCAGGCCGCGTCGGACCAGGCCGGCCTCGCTGCGCAGACGGAGCAGCCGGGCCGCGCCGCCGGCTCCTGGTCCGGCGCCGAAGAGAGCCGGTTCGGGGAGGTGCGGGGTGCCGAGGCCGAGGTCGGCCGCCGGGTCGACGGTGCAGGCGGCCGCCGTGGCCGCGGTGTCCGCCATCAGGCGGCGGGCCCTGCGGACGTCCGTTCCGGCGCACTGGGCGACCAGCCTCGCGACAGCCGTCATCTCCCTCTCGCCCTTGAGCCAGCGCTGTCCGCTGTCCAG
Organism: Streptomyces fuscichromogenes; assembly: GCF_014645815.1. Lineage (GTDB taxonomy): Bacteria > Actinomycetota > Actinomycetes > Streptomycetales > Streptomycetaceae > Streptomyces > Streptomyces fuscichromogenes. The sequence goes on from NZ_BMML01000039.1 coordinate 9,279, forward strand.
GCGGCGCCGGTCGATCGGTCTGAGCAGCCGGGCGGCGTCCAGGACGTCGGCGAGGCGGTGCCGGCCGGGGTCGGCGTAGCGGACGGCGTTGGAGAGGACGGCGGTGGTGTGGGTGCGGTCGGCCAGGGCGAGGGTGCCGGCGGCCAGGCGCAGGGAGCCCGGCCCCATGCCGGAACGTTTCTGCGCGACGACTTCCAATCGGACATCCCTTCCGAAGATCTCCTGCCAGGGCACCAGCAGCTTCATCGCCACGTCCTCCCGGCCCACCGACAGCGCCCGCACCGGCTCCGAGAGCGGGCCCAGCAGCACGGTCAGGCCGGGACCGCCGTGTTCGCGCAGCGCCTCCCACGGCACCACCGGCGGCACACCGGACACGGCACCCACATGGGCGGCCGACGTGATCCGGCACAGCCGCGCCCAGCCCGCCCGGTCCTGCGCGAGCAGCACGAAGCGCAGCGGCGGCTCGACGACGTGCGCGCCGCCGTGGGCCGGGGTACGGCGGCGCCGGACGGGCGGCGGGGGCGCCAGGGCCGCCACCGCGAGGTCGATGCCGAAGACCGGCCGGACTCCCTCCTTCGCACAGGCCCGTGCGAATCGAACAGCCCCGGTGACGGTGTCCCGGTCGGTGAGCGCGAGCGCGGACATGCCACGCTCGGCCGCCTGCCGGACGAGCTGCTCGGGGTGGGAGGCGCCGTAGCGGGCGGAGTAACCGGACGCGACGTGCAGATGGGCGAAGCCCCTCATGCCGCACCTCCATCACTCCACCCCTTTTCAGCCATAAAACCGGTACGCCCGATATGTTCATCGTACTCGCGTTCGATTACTCTAACCTCATCAGCCCCGGTCAGCGACCCTTAATCGAACGCGTAAGCGATTCCCTGGAGGGCGAGTGGCAGCCGGAACGGGCACCGCCCCGTCAGTCACCCAGCCGGCCACCGCAGTTGGGGGAAACCGCCGCCATGAGGCACACCCCAGCGAGGCCACTCGGTGAGCCGGGAGAACGTATCCCTGACACTCCGCGACAGTGTCGGCACTTTCCGTCATGCCACCCGGTTCTCGGACCGACCACCACCGGGCGACCGTCACCTGCCGGTGGCCCCGGGCAGCCGGGCAGCCGGGCAGCCGGGCAGCCGGGCAGCCGGGCAGCCGGGCAGCCGGGCAGCCGGGCAGCCGGGCAGCCGGGCAGCCGGGCAGCGGAGCATGGTCCGGACGCCCCACGGGCAGGGCGCGTGCGGCATCGGAACACAGCGAGGCCCCGCTCCCTCGATGAGAGCGGGGCCTCGCGGGGATACGACACATGCCGTCCAGCCCAGGGGAGCAGGCGACCGTCAGCCGACCCAGGCCCCGGCGGCCGTCCGCCGACCCGCAGAGCCGCGGACATCAGCCGACCCCGATGCCGACGGACCGACAGCCGACCCCGATGCCGACGGACCGACAGCCGACCCGGATGCCGACGGACCGACAGCCGACCCGGATGCCGACGGGCTGTCAGCCGATTCGGGTTCCCGTCGCCGACAGTGCCTCTGTCACCGGCTGGAAGAACGTCTCCCCGCCGGAGGTGCAGTCGCCGCTGCCGCCGGAGGTCAGGCCGATCGCGTCGCTGCCGGAGAAGAGCGGGCCGCCGCTGTCGCCGGGCTCGGCGCACACGTCGGTCTGGATGAGCCCGCTCACCGTGCCCTCGGAGTAGTTCACGGTGGCGTCGAGACCGGTGACCGTGCCGTCGTGGACCTGGGTGGTGGAGCCGCTGCGGGTCACCTTCATGCCGACGGTGGCCTCGGCCGCGCCGGTGATCCGCTGGGCGGAGCCGTCGTAGCGGTCGACCTCGCTCGGGTGGTCCGCCTGCGAGGTGTACTTGACCAGGCCGAAGTCGTTGCCCGGGAAGCTGGACCGGGCGTTCTGGCCGATCACGTTCCCGGAGGAGTCCGACCAGGTGGAGATGGCCTCGGTGCAGTGTCCGGCGGTCAGGAAGTACGGCTCGCCGTCCTTGACCACGTTGAAGCCGAGCGAACAGCGGCCGCCCGAGCCGGTGATCGCGTCGCCGCCGGCGACGAAGGGTGTGTACTCCCCCTTCGAGCGGCGCAGTTCGGCCGTGCCGCCGAGCCCGTCGACGACCTTGGTGAGCCTGGCCAGCTCGGCCCCGGTGACCGTTCTGTCGGCGGTGACGACGACCTTGTCGCCGACCGGGTCGGTCGCCCACGAGGTGCCGGGAACGGTCGCGTCCTGCTTCAGCGCGGTACGCGCGCCGTCGAGCTCGGCGAGGGAGTTGGCGACGAGTCTGGCCTTGGCCCCGGCCGCCTCGACGGCCTTGGCCGCGGTGTCGTCGAGGACGTTGACGACGAGGTTCCTCGACCGGGCGTCGTAGTAGGTGCCCGCCGTGTCGGTGCCAAGGTCGACGGTGAGCGTCGAGGCGAGCTTTCCGGCCGCCGGGGCGGACAGGATCTGCGGTACGGCGGCCTTGCCGGGCTCGCTCGCGTTCGCACTCTGGAAGGTCACTGCGGCGGCGACGAGCGCGGTGGCACCCGCGACGGCGAGCGTCGCCCGGCGTCCGGGTATGCGTCGGTGCTTCAACTCGCGTCCTCCTGTGGGGGGTGGGCCCGCAAGGTTGTGGGGACCTCGGGGCCGGAAGGCTGGTTGACGGCGGCCCACTATTCCGAGCCCCACAGGGAGCACACAAGGTCGACCTCAGGTCTCGCGCGCGCGGATGTTGTGCGCCCCCTGTGCACGGACCGTTCACAGTCGGCCGCAGTCGGCCGCAGTCATCCGCAGTCGTCCGCAGTCTTCCGCGGCCGTCCTCAGCCGCCCCCGGTCGTCGGCCGGCCCGGAAGGATTCGCGCTGCGAACACCATGCGCGAGGAGCGGGCGGCAGCCGGTGACGCCTCCCCTGGCCTACCCCTGGCCGGAATTCACCCCCTGCGCCCCGCCGGCACCATCGGCCCCTCCCGCCGGGGGCAGTTGCTGCTGTGCCCGCTCCAGGAACCTCAGCAGCTCCACCGGGAACGGCAGCACCAGCGTCGAGTTCTTCTCCGCGGCGACCGCCACCACCGTCTGCAGCAGCCGCAGTTGGAGCGCGGCGGGCTGCTCCGACATCTCCTTGGCGGCCTCCGCGAGCTTCTTGGAGGCCTGGAGTTCGGCGTCGGCGTTGATGACGCGGGCCCGGCGCTCCCGGTCGGCCTCGGCCTGCCGGGCCATGGACCGCTTCATGGTCTCGGGCAGCGAGACGTCCTTGATCTCGACGCGGTCGATGGTGACGCCCCACTCCACGGCCGGGCTGTCGATCATCAACTCCAGCCCCTGGTTGAGCTTTTCGCGGTTCGACAGCAGGTCGTCCAGCTCGCTCTTGCCGATGATGGACCGGAGCGAGGTCTGCGCCATCTGCGCGACCGCGAACCGGTAGTCCTCGACCCGGACGACCGCCTCGGCGGGCGAGGTCACCCGGAAGTAGACGACGGCGTCGACGCGCACGGTCACGTTGTCCCGGGTGATGCCTTCCTGTCCAGGCACCGGCATCGTGACGATCTGCATGTTGACCTTCTGGAGCCGGTCCACGAACGGGAGGATCATGGTGAACCCGGGTCCACGCACCTCCGGTCGGAGCCGGCCGAGGCGGAACACCACGCCCCGTTCGTACTGTTTGACGACCCGTGCCGCGGACATCGCGTAGACCGCTCCGACGGACACGAGAGCGGCTGCGGCCGCCACCAGCGCCTCGACCATGCCGGCCCCCAAGGGGTGACTGACTTCAACGGTCCTTCGACGGTAACTCCGGGTTCGTACAAGGGCGAGCCCCCGTACGCCGGTTGCGTACGGGGGCTCGCCGGAGGGTGATCCGAAGGATCGTCAGCCGACGCTCACGCCGTAGTAGCTCAGCGCCTCGGTGACCGGCTGGAAGAAGGTCGTACCGCCGGAGGTGCAGTCGCCGCTGCCGCCGGAGGTCAGACCGTAGGCCACGGAACCGCCGTAGAGCGGGCCGCCGCTGTCGCCGCCCTCGGCGCAGACCGTGGTCTGGATCATGCCGTAGACGATGTCACCGCTGCCGTAGTTGACGGTGGCGTTGAGCGCGGTGACCCGGCCGCTGTGCGTGCCGGTGGTCGAACCGCGGCGGTACACCGTCGTCCCGACGCTGGGCGTGGCCGCGCTGGAGATGGTCTGGCTGCCGACCGCGCTCGGGTGCGCGATCGAGGTGTTGGTGTACTTCACCAGCGCGAAGTCGTTCGTCGGGAAGCTGTAGCCGACGTTCGTGCCCAGGACGGTGGTGTGGCCGGAGTTGCTGTACCAGGTCGAGGCCACCTCACCGCAGTGTCCGGCGGTCAGGAAGTAGTACGTGCTCCCGCTGTGCACGTTGAAGCCGAGCGAGCAGCGGTAGGCGCCGCCGTAGATGGCGTCGCCGCCGGTGATCAGCTTCTTGAAGGTGCCGTTGGTGTGCTTGATGGTGAGCGCTCCGGCGTCGGCGCCCGCCTGCCGCTTGATCTTGGCGATCTCGGCCTTGGAGACCGTGGCGTCGACGGTGACGACGACACGGTGGGTCTTGCTGTCCACGGACCAGGCGGTGCCGGGGACGTCCGCCTTCAGGACAGAGCTGTTCACGGCCTTCAGCTGGGTCGTGCTGAAGGTCTGTGCGTCGCTCGCGCTCGCGGTGGGGACGGCGAACGCGGCCGCGGCCAGGAAGCCGGTGCCCACGGCGATCAGCCGGGTCCGTCTCGTGATACCGCTGCGTGGGGTGGTGCGCTTGATCCTCACTTGTCGTTCCCTCCCAGGGGAAGTCGGGGGCCCGCGTGGGGTCGGGGCCCGTGAGGCGCAGCCAGGGGTGGTGCCCGGATTTCGGACACACATGCCCCTGACAAGCGCTGTGGGGGAGTATTCGGGCGAACGACCGGTAGCCGCAAGGGGGCCTTTCGGCCGTGCGACCATGTTCGAATCGTGACGACTTCTGGCGATCTCGTCATGACCACGACAAGTTGACACCCTGTCACATTTTTCGCGAAAGCCTCAGGCGAGCCTCCGCTCCCCCGCCTCGACCGGGAGGTCCAGCGTGTTGCCGGGCGGCGGGAACGGGCAGATGAAGTGGTCCGCGAAGGCGCACTGGGGCAGCTGGGCCCGGTTGAAGTCGACAACGGTGGAGCCGTCGGCGTCCGGGGCGGCCGAATAGAGGAACCTGAACCGGAAGCTGCCGGCCCCGCTGGTGGCGTCGGCGAACACCGCCCACAGCCGGCCGTCGGCCTGTTCGGCGACCTGGAGCGTGAGCTCCCGGCCGGCCACGGTGAAGCCGAGTTCCCCGGCGAGCACGAGCGCGCGCTCCACCCCGTCCGCCGTACCGACGCGGACGGTGCGCGGGTCGTCGTCGTACGGCGTGAAGCGTCCCGGCACCGACCAGCGCGGGTCGTAGGGGGTGGCGTCGATGCCCCGGAAGGCGCGGCGGGTCGCGGCGGCCGGGTCGTAGTCCCGTACGCCCCAGACGCCTTCGCGGACCAGCACGACCAGCCGGCGCCCGCCGTGCGTGACCCGGGCGGAGGGTTCGCGGTCGGCGGTCAGCAGGACCTCACCGGCGAAGGGCGCACCGTCCAGGGCGAGGCCGTCGGCCGCCGTCGCGGTGAGCCGGACACCGTCCCCGTCGACCGCCCAGCTGCCGGGGACGGCCGGGAGCCGGCCGTCCGGGTGGTCCTCGATCCAGTGACTGCCGACCAGCGCCAGCGGCCCGTACGGCGCCGACACCGTCTCCTCGCGGTGTTCGTGCCAGCGCTTCCAGTCCCCGGACGCGTCCGCGTTCATACGATCAGTCCTTCCATGGCTTTCGTCACGACTCACGTCCTGTCTTTCCGGTGCGCTCGGTCCGTCCCCAACCACCGGGGAGCGCGAGGTATTTCACGGCACCGCGAGCTGCCCCGCGGGCCGGGCGAGGCCGAGGTGCTCGCGCAGGGTGCTGCCCGGGTAGAAGGTGCGGAACAGGCCACGGTGCTGGAGGAGCGCCACGGTGCCGTTGACCAGCCGCTCCAGGTCGCGGCGCGGTTCGGCGGGGACCAGGTGGAAGCCGTCGGCGGCCCCCTCACCGTGCCAGCCGGCGACCAGCTCCGCCAGGTCCACCGGGCCACCCCGGTACAGCGGTCCCTGCACGGTCTGCCGGGGCCCGCCGCCGCCGTGCCCCGGCTCGGCCGCGCGCTCGCCGTCACCCAGGTCCACGACCAGGCTCACCAGCACCCGCAGCGCTTCCGGATCCCGCCCTGACTCCCCTGCGTACGCCCGCAGTTCCTCCCGTACGGCGGCGGCCTGCGCGGAGCTCGCGGCCCGTACCAGGGCGACATCGGCGTACCGGGCGGCGGGCTGCCGGGCGGCGGGCTCGGTGGCGTCGGTCACCCGGACCGGCTGATCCGGCGCGGGTCCGGGGGCCTCGCTCCACCGGCCGGCCCGGCCCCGGCTGATCCGGTCGAGGTGGGCGACGGCGGTCTCCGGGGCGGTCGCCATCGGCACCAGCCCGATCCGCCGGGTGGCCGGTGCCACCTGCGCCAGCACGGTGAGCGGGTCGGTCTCCGTCCACCCGAACCGGCCGTCGAGCGTCACGAAGTCCAGGCCCCCGCTCTCGGCGAGCCGCACCAGTTCGACGTAACGCTCCGCGTCGAACACGCCGACCTGATCCACGGCGGCGGCCAGATGCAGCAGCCCCCGGCCGTACGAGCCGGTCATCACCACGAACCTCCCTGTAAGACCCGCGTTCCGCACAAGCGGCCGCGATCCCTTCTCGACCTCGCAGTCACCGGAATTCCTCTGCCGCCGGCCGGGACGCTCATCCCTCACCGGCCGCGGTGCCGCCCGCCAGATCGGCCAGGAAGGCCAGTGCCGCGCGTGCCGTGGCGTCGTTCTGCCGGAACGCGGGCCCTCCAGTACCCGGCCGGGTGAACGCCCCGGGCGTACGTCCGTTCGTGAACGGCCCGAGCGCGAACCGCCGGGGATGCGGCCGCCCGCCCCCGTCGAGGATCCGCCCGTCGGCGGGGTCCACCCTGAGCAGCCCGTCGGGCGTCTCGGCGGCCTCGCCGACGTGCAGTTCGCGCAGCAACGCGTCCCGGGCACGCCCCACGGTCGGTTCGGGCAGCCGCGCCTCGACGAGGGCCCGCGCCGCCACGGAGAACCCGGGCACGGTGTCGGCGGACGCCCGGAACACCCCGTCCTCGGCCGTCACCGTCATCCCGGCGCCGACGAACCGCAGCACCCCGGCCCGGGACAGCGCGAGCAGCTGCCGCAGCCGGGGGCCGGGCGGCCCGGAGGCGAGGTAGCTGAAGAACCCGTGCCACCAGGACCCGATGTCGCCCAGCCGCACCAACTGCCCGTAGACGGAGAGCAGTCCGAGGAACACCGCCAGGTCGGCGCTGTACGCGGGATCGTGCCGGCGGTCCAGGTCCGCCTCGACGTAACCGCGCAGCCCGTCCTGGAACTCCTCGTGCGACCCGTACCGGATCCCGTCCAGCGGATGGTCCAGTCGCGCGAGATCGAGCCGGTCGGCCGGATCCGGTACGGCGGCCGCCACCAGCGCCCGCACCTCGGCGTCGCCCTCGGCGGCGGCGTACTTCTCCTCGAAGTCCCGCCAGGCGACGGCCGTCCGCTCCGGGTGGACGGTGAACAGCCGGTGGTAGTGGGCGAAGCCCAGCTCCTTCACCACCAGCGGCCACACGTCCCGCCGGAAGTCGAAGCCGTCCGGCCGGGCGAGCAGTCCGTCGATCTCGCCGGGGCCGAGGAAGCGGGGCAGCGGCGGGCGTTCGCCGGTCCAGTCGTACCCGATCTTCGAGTGGTACGGCACGCCGCGCCGCGACCCGACGTACAGCACCGGCTCCTGCCCGGACGGCACGTAGGTGTCGCCGTCGTGGCGTCCGCCCCGTCCCTCGGTGAGCAGCACCATCAGGTCGACGAAGGCGAGCCCGAACCCCCGTACGAGCACCGGTTCACCCGGCCGCAGTGCGGACAGGTCGCTGTCGGCGGTGAAGTCGGGCGGCAGGTGGACCAGGCCGTGCGTGTCGGCGTACGCGGCCAACGCGGCCTGTTCCGGGTCGAGTTCTGCGTCCAGGTGGCCGAGGGCGAGGACGACGAGGTCGGCGAGGAGCGGACGCGGCCGGCCCTCCAGCCAGACCTGCTGGCGGCCCTCGCGCGGCCCGCTCAGCCGCAGGGCCCGGCGCGGGTGGTAGTGGACCGTGACGCCGTCCGGCAGGTCGGCGACGGCACGGTCGTAGACGTGGCGCAGATAGCGGCCCTGGATCTGCCGGTCGGCGAAGGTACCGCTGTCCAGGCCCGCCCACTCGTGCAGGGTGGGGCCCTTGCGCACCGGCCCGGCCATCCGCACCGTCTCGTCCGTGAACATGGTGACGTCCTCGGCGTGCGAGTTCATCCACAGCAGCGGCGACTGGGCGGCCCGCCAGATGCGGCCGGCGCCCGGCGGATGCGGGTCGACCAGATGGATGTCGAGGCCCGTACCGGCGTACAGCTCGGGCGCGTTGGCGGCGATGCGCTCCAGGAGGCCGGTCCCCCGCGGCCCGGCCCCCACGATCACCAGCTGCGGCCTCATCGGGCCGGCTCGGAGGTGAAGAGGCCGGTCGCGGGCCCGGGTATGCCGGGGGCGGGAGCGGTGACGGTTCTGGCGAGGGTCTCGCAGGACATGGGAAGGCTCCGTGGCGGATCAATCGAACACGGTGGACGCGCACACGGTGGTGCGGGTGCCTTCACACGGAACGCCGGCGTGCGGCGCTCTTACGGCCGAGCCCCTCAGCAGGGCCGTCCGCCGACTCTACGGTGCCGTTTCCCCTCGTTGTCAAGGGTGTCCAGAGTATGGGCAGCGCGTCTCAGCTCAGTTGACGGAGAACCGGAGACCTGTTCCACTTGCCCCATGCATCCACAGCAGTGGCTGGTCAAGCGCTCCCACATCGACTTCGGTCGCGTGTGGTCCTGTTCCTGTTGAGCTGACCCCCTGCGTGCCCCGCGGACCGCGGGGACTTTTCGCGTTCTCCGCCGCGCCCCACCCTTCGCCTTCACACGCGCGCCCCTCCCTCACGACAGACGCCCGGTTCACGTGCCCCCGAAGGGGCGCGGGGAACCGCGCGACCAGCCACGACGAACCCGCGGCCGCCACACGGCCCCCGCGCCCCGTCCCCTACCGCGAGACCACCGCCACCCTCCTCTTCGCGGGCCCGACCCGCTGCCCGATCACCCGGTCCATCAGCGCGCCCAGCACGTCCCGCACCGACCCCCGGTCCCGCGCGTCGCACTCCAGCACCGGCACCTCGGCCCCCAGCCCCAACGCCTCCCGGACCTCCTCCAGTTCGAACCGCTCGGCGCCGTCGAACCGGTTCACGGCCAGGGCGAAGGGCGCCCCGTGGGACTCGAAGTAGTCGACGGCGGGAAAGCAGTCCTCGATCCGGCGGGTGTCCGCGAGGACCACCGTGCCCAGCGCTCCCTCCACCAGGTCGTCCCACAGGAACGAGAACCGGTCCTGTCCGGGCGTCCCGAACAGGTACAGCGCGATGGACGGATCCAGCGTGATCCGGCCGAAGTCGAGCGCCACGGTCGTCGTGGTCTTGGACTCGACCCCGACGAGCGAGTCGACGCCGACCGACACCTGGGTGATCGCCGCCTCCGTGTCCAGCGGCTCGATCTCCGAGATCGCCCCGATGAACGTCGTCTTGCCGACCCCGAGTCCCCCGCTCACCACGATCTTCACGGCGAGCGGCACGACCTTCTCAGAGCGCCCGGACATGATCCCTGATCCTTTCCAGCAGCTGGAGCGGCAGCTCCGCGGGTTGCCGGCAGGCGAGCTGCCCGGCGACGACGAGATCGGAGATCAGCACCCTGGCGACTCCGAGGGGTACGCCGACCCGGTGCGCCACCTCGGCGACCGTCGTCGGCTGCGCGCACACCGTCACGATGTGGCGGCGTTCGAACGCGAGCGACTCGTCCGGTGCGCCCACGGCCATGACCAGCGTCTCCAGCCGCAGGTCGGTCTGGAGCGGCTCGGCGCGCCCGCCGGTGATGATGAACGGCCGTACGAAGGACGTGTCCTCGGACATGTCCTCGGACATGTCCTCGCCGGGGTCGCGCGGTTCCTGCGCACTCATCGTGGCAACGCCTGCCGCAGATCGGCGATGAGCGTCGGGCTCAGCAGGTCGCCGGCCCGTTCCGCGAGCACCGCCATCTCGTAGCCGACCAGGCCCAGCTCACCGCTGGAGTCGGCGAGGACGCCGAGACAGCTGCCGTCGCGGATCGCGGAGACCAGCAGGAAGCCGCGCCCCATCTCGATCATGATGAGCTTGACCCCGTCGAAGCCGTACCGCTTGGACGCGCTGCGCGCGAGCGACGAGAGCCCCGACACGATCGCCGCGAGATGGTCGGCCTCGGTGCGTCCGAGCCCGTCCGAGACGGCGATCAGCAGCCCGTCGGAGGAGACGGCGACCGCGTCCCGTACCCCGTCCGTGGACTTGACGAAGTTCGCGAGCAGCCAGTTGAAGGTCCGCGAGTCGTTGGGGGTGCCTACGGTGCTCACCTGGCGTCACCCCGGCCCTTCGCATCGCGCTTCGCGTCGCCCTTCGCGTCGCCCTCGTGGTCCGCCTTCCTCTCCCGTTTCTCCTTCTCCACGCTGATGCCGCCCCGCATGTGGGCGCTGCGCAGGGTGGCGAGCATCCCGGAGACCTCCTCGGGGCTGCGGTCGGGGGTCCGCTCGGCGGGCGCCGGGCGGCTGGGCCGATCCGTCTCGCTGACGGCCTCCGCGATCGCACTGCGCTGGGGCCGCTTGACGAGGCCGTTACGGGTCCGGGCGGCCGAGGCACCCTTCTTCTGCGGCTGCGGCTGCGGCTGCGGCTGCTCGGGCCCGGCCTCGGCGGCAGCGGCGGGCTGGGCGGCGGGGGCGGAGACAGCGGCGAGCCGCGTCTGGTCGGGTTCCCTGCGCGGGGCCGGTACGGCGGCCGGTTCGGCGGCGGCCGCCTGCTTCGGGGGTGCCGCCGCCTCCGTGATCAGATTGACCGGGATGAGCACCCGGGCGACCACGCCGGCGGCGGGCGCCTCGCCGAGCCGTACCTCGATCCCGCATTTGCGGGCGAGCGCGCCGACCACGAAGTGGCCGAGGAACCGGGTGGGTTCGGCCATGAAGCTGGCGGTGCCGGAGAGCCGTACGTTGGCCTCGGCGATCGCCTGGGCGTCCATGCCGAGGCCGTGGTCGACGATGGCGACCAGATAGCCCGCGCTGCTGCGGCGGCCCTCGATCTCCACGTCCGAGTCCGGCGGGGAGAAGCTCAGCGCGTTCTCGATCAGCTCGGCGAGGAGGTGGGCGATCTCGGCGACGACCGAGCCGGTGAGATGGGCCGGCTCCACCCGGCGCAGGGTGACCCGGCGGTACTCCTCGACCTCCGCGAGGGAGGCGCGCAGTACGTCCGTGATGGACAGCGGGGTGGACCAGGGCCGGGGGCTGGACTCCCCGGCGAGGACGAGCAGGCTCTCGGCGTTGCGGCGCATGCGGGTGGCGAGGTGGTCCAGTTCGAAGAGGTTGGCGAGGGTCGCGGGGTCGGCGTCCTCGTGCTCCAGCCTGTTGATGAAGCTGATCTGCCGGCGCACCAGGTTCTGGTTGCGGCGGCCGAGGCTGACCAGCGAGTCGGTGGCGTTGCGGCGCAGCACGGCCTGCTCGGTGGCGAGGTCGTAGGCGGCCTGCTGCACCCGGTCGAAGGCCTCGGCGACCTCCTTGACCTCGGCGCCGGCCCGGCCGGAGACGGCGAGCGGGGCCGGCGGCCCGGGGTGCTCGCCGCAGGAGCCGTCCTGGACGGCGGAGACGGCCTTCGGCAGCCGGTCCCCGGCGACCTCACGGGCCTGCTGGGCGAGTTCGGCGAGCGGTGCGGAGACGGACCGTACACAGTCGAGGGCGAGGGCGCCGAGCGCGGCGACGGTGCCGAGGGCGACCAGCAGGAAGAGCAGCAGGTCGCGCTGGGCGGTGTCCTCCAGCGCGGCGGCCCGGTTCTCGACGTCGGTGCCGAGCGAGACCTGGACGTCCCGCAGTCCGTTGATGGTGGCGGTCATCGCGTCCCACCACTGCATGGGCGGGATGCCGTGCCAGGTCAGCTTCCCGCCGCCCTTGACGGCGGTGTCCTCGTACGCCAGCGCGCGCTCGGCGTCCGGGGTGGTCATGGCCTCGTCCAGGCGGCGCTGCTGGGCGTCGGAGGCGGAGCGCGGGAAGGCGTCGAGGGCGGCGAGGCGGCCGGCCCGGATCTCCATGAACCGGCTGTAGTCGTCGCCCTGGAACTGCCCGGCGCGCACCGAGCCGAGCACGATGGCGCGTTCCTCGCCGGTGAACTCCTTGGCGTTGCCGAGGATCTGCAGCGTCTGGTAGGCGTCGCGCAGGGTGGCGTCGTGGACGTCGCTCAGGCCGAGGTCGAGCCGGTCGAGGACGGTGATGGTGGTGGTGAAGTAGTCGAAGGTGTCCTTGACCACGCCGGTGTGGTCGTCCGCGTGCTTGCGGATCCCGGCGAGTCCGCCGAGCCGTCCGAGGGACTCGCGCACCGAGCCGGCGGCCGCGTCGGAACGGCCCCGGAGTGCCTGGTCGAGCCGGTCGCGGGCGGTGTCGGTGGCCCTGCGCTGCGCGGGCAGCCTGCCCGCGAACTCCTTGACGCCGCCGACGTATCCGGTGGTGAGACCGCGCTCCTTCTGGAGTTCGTGGATCAGGCCCTGGAGCGTGATCTCCAGCCGGGCGTTGTCCGCGGTGGCGGAGGCGTTGCGATAGGCGGAGACCTGCTCGGCGGCCGCGACGCCCAGCAGCGTCAGCAGGACGGCGAGGGCCAGCACCAGAATCCTCAGGAGCCTGGTGCGAATGGTGGCTGCTTGCACGGAAGTGCCTTAATGACGAGGCGAGTTGATGGACACGCAGATCCGGGGGAGAAATGGTTCTGCGCTTCGGCCAACGAACCTCTCCGGCCAGCGGTCACCCGATCATGTTTTTGTTTTACGTCACGGAAACAGGATCAAGGTGAATCCCGAGGCAACCGCCCCTGTGGACCGATTCCGTATACGGTGACGGACGCGCGCCCGGGTTGACGGCTCGTCGCACCCGGGCCGGCCGCGGCGAGCACACCCCCGGACACGTCCCGTTCACCCGGACGCACCGCTCATCACTCGTACGCCGGAAACAATCATATTTCACTCTCAGTCAGCAGGTGTGTGAGCTAGGGCCCTTGGGGTACCTGGCCTCTCGACGTTTTGCCTCTGCACCAGTACCGTCACAAACCCCCCGTGCGGCGTCTATCCACTTGGCGCACCATCCGCATCATGGACGACGATAGGGATGCGGAAGCAAGAAAGACCGCTGTGAGAGGAGGCGTCCATGGGATCGGTACGCAAGGCGAGTGCCTGGCTTGGCCTCGTCGACGACAACGATGACGAGCGCTACTACGACGACGACTACTCCGAGGGGACCGAGCAGCCCGGGGACGCCTGGGTCACCGACCCCCGGGTCAAGGTGGCCTCGGACACCGCCGAGGAGAAGGGCCGCCGGATCGGCACGGTCACCCCGGACAGCTTCCGGGACGCCCGCGCACTCGGTGAGCTGTTCCGTGAGGGTGTGCCGGTCATCGTGAACCTCACGGCCATGGAGCCGGGCGACGCCAAGCGGGTCGTCGACTTCGCGGCCGGGCTGACCTTCGGTCTGCGCGGCACCATCGAGCGGGTCGCCAACCGGGTCTTCCTGCTGACGCCCGCCAACACCGAGATCGTCAACGGCGAGCCGGCCAGGCGCCGGGAGGACGGCTTCTTCAACCAGAGCTGAGGCAGGGCCGCTCACCGGCCCTGCCCCCGGGCGGGGTTCACCGGAAGGCGTCGAGTCCGGTGAGTGCCTTGCCCAGCACCAGCTGGTGCATCTCGACGGTGCCCTCGTAGGTGAGCACCGACTCCAGGTTGGTCGCGTGCCGCATCACGGGGTACTCCAGCGAGATCCCGTTGGCGCCCAGGATCGTCCGCGCCGTACGGCAGATCTCGATGGCCTCCCGTACGTTGTTGAGCTTGCCGAAGCTGACCTGCTCGGGACGCAGGCGGCCGGCATCCATCCGCCGCCCCAGGTGATGGGCGAGCAGGATCCCCTTGTGCAGTTCGACCGCCATGTCGGCGAGTTTGGCCTGGGTGAGCTGGAAGCCGCCGATGGGCCGACCGAACTGCTCCCGCGACTTCGCGTAGTCGACGGCCGTCTCGAAGCAGGTACGGGCCGCGCCCATAGCGCCCCACACGATCCCGTACCGGGCGTGCGAGAGACAGCTGAGCGGCCCCTTGAGCCCGACGACCTCGGGCAGCACGGCATCAGCGGGCAGCCGCACATCATCCATCACCAGCTCACTGGTGACACTCGCCCGCAGCGACCACTTGTGCTTGATCTCGGGCGCCGAGAACCCGGGCGTGTCGGTGGGGACGACGAACCCCCGGATCCCGTTGTCGGTCTGCGCCCACACGACGGCGACGCCCGCCACCGAGCCGTTGGTGATCCACATCTTCCGTCCGCTGAGCACCCAGTCGCCGCCGGCGTCGCGCCGGGCGTGGGTCCGCATGGCGGCGGGGTCGGACCCGTGGTCCGGCTCGGTGAGCCCGAAGCACCCGATGACGTCACCGGCGGCCATGCCCGGCAGCCAGCGCTGCTTCTGTTCCTCGCTCCCGAAGCGGTGGACGGCGTACATGGCGAGCGATCCCTGGACGGACACGAGCGACCGGACACCCGAGTCCGCGGCCTCCAGCTCCAGGCAGGCGAGCCCGTACTGCACGGCGGACGCGCCGGCGCACCCGTACCCGTCGAGCGACATCCCGAGCGCCCCGATGGACCCGAGCTCCTTGGCGAGCTCCCGGACACCGGGCAGCTCCCCGCTCTCGTACCACTCGGCGACGAACGGCAGCACCCGATCGGCCGCCCAGCTCCGCACGGTCTCCCGCACGGCGAGATCCTCCGGCTCCAGAAGATCGTCGATCCCGAGCGGATCACCGGCGTCGAACGGGGGCAACTTCACGGACGCGGACATTGAGCCCTCCCTAAAACTAGCACCGCTAGTTACAACAGGTTAAGCGCAGTCTCCCCGTTCTCCCACCCACGCACCACCCACACGAGCAACCGACAGGGCAAACGCCTCCCGTGCGAGCACCTCACCGCCGGCCCCAGAAGACCGGCCCAGGACGGATCCCCCCCACCGGCACCGGCGCACCACCCCCACAGGTCGACCCACCCCTCCCCCAACCCGCACGGGCGGCGCCTGGGCGGGCAAAGCCCTGACCCGCACCCACCGACGCCGCACCGCTCCCGCGAGTCGGCCCACCTCTCTCCCCCGCCCCGCACAGACGGCGCGCGGACGGGGAAGACACGGGGCCACCCGCCGACGGCGCACCACCCCCGCAGGTCGGCCCACCCCTCTCCCGACCCGCACAGACGGCGCGCGGACGGGGAAGACGAGGGTCAGCCGCCGACGGCGCACCGGCCCCACAGGTCGGCCCACCCCTCTCCCGACCCGCGCGGGTGGTGCGTGGGTGGGGGAGGGGTGGGGTCACGCCGAGACGCGGGAGCGGGAAGGTTCCCGGGGGGCGGGGACCTCCACCGGAGGTGTCTCGCACTGCATGACCCGCGGCAGGCGCAGCGCCATCGCCGCCCCCAGCAACAGCAGACCCGCGCTCACCAGCAGCGTCACATGCAGGCCGTGCACGAAGGAGTCCCGCGCCGCCCGGCGCAACGCCGACCCGGCCGGCCCGCCCAGCCGGTCGGCGACCTGGTACGCCTCGCCCAGCGAATGCCCCGCCGACACGGACGCCGACGCCGGCACCCCCGGCACGTCCGCCAGCCCCGGCGCGTACGCCGCGTTCATCACACTGCCGAGAAGCGCGATCCCGATACCCGCCCCCAGCTGGTACGACGTCTCGCCGATCGCCGCCGCCCCACCCGCCTGCGCCGCCGGCGCCTCGCTGAGCATCGACTCGTACGCCCCGAAGAGCGTCGTCTCCAGGCCGAAGCCGAGCAGCAGGAAGCCGACCAGCAGCAGGCCCGCGTTGTCCGCCCCGCCCATCGCGGTCAGCGTCAGCACCGCCGCCGCGGTCAGGGAGAAGCCGAAGCACACCATCCGGCGCGGCCCGAAGCGCCGCAGCAGCCGCGCCCCGGCCAGCCCCGCCGCCATCGCGGCGAGCGTCAGCGGCAGCAGTCGTAGCCCCGTCTGCAACGGCGAGAGGCCGAGCACCAGTTGCAGGTACTGCGCGGCGATCAGCTCAAGGCCCACCAGCGCCAGCATCGCCAGCACGATGCAGCCGACCGCCGTACTGAACGCGGGCCGCGCGAACATCCGCAGGTCCACCAGCGGGAACGCCCGCCGCCGTTGCCGTCGCGCGAAGAGCGCCAGGAACAGCGCGCCCAGCACCAGCGGCGCCACCGTCAGCGCGCTGTCCGCCGGTTCGCCGCCGCCGAGGCGCTTCACGGCGAACACCACGCCGAACAGACCGGCCGCCGCCAGCAGCGCGCCGACCACGTCCCAGGGACCGTCGCGCTCGCCGTGCGACTCGGGGAGGAGAAGCCGTCCCACCGGGAGGCTCACCAGCATCAGCGGGATGTTGACCAGGAAGACCGAGCCCCACCAGAAGTGTTCGAGGAGAAGGCCGCCGAGGAGGGGGCCGACGGCCGCGCCGACCGCCGCCACCGCGCTCCAGATGCCGATGGCCAGGGCCCGTTCACGGCGGTCGGGGAAGACCTGCCGGAGGATGGAGAGGGTGGCCGGCATGATCATCGCTCCGCCGACGCCGAGCAGCGCCCGGGCCCCGATCAGCGCCGCCGCGCTCGGCGCGAGCGCGGCCGCCGCGGAGGCGACGCCGAACAGGGCGTAGCCGAGGAGCAGGACGCGCCGCCGGCCCACCCGGTCGCCGAGCGTGCCGAACAGGATCAGCAGCGAGGCGCAGACCAGCGGGTAGACGTCGACGATCCAGAGCAGCTCGATGGCACCGGGATTGAGGTCCTCGGTGACGGCGGGCACCGCGACATGCAGCACGGTCGCGTCGAGGGCGACCAGCAGCAGGCTGACGCAGAGGACGACGAGGACGACCCAGCGGTTGGCACCGGCCCCGGCCCCGGAGACCGCCCGGCGGCGCGGTCGTACGGCGGCCGTCGTCGTCCCGGACATGTACGTACCTCCCAGATGGTCCCTCGCGTGCGGCGGACGGACGGGGTGGGGACTGCCCGCCGTACGGCCGGAGAGGAGCGGGGTCTCCGGCCCGCGCATACGAACGCGAGTGACGAGTCAGCGTACGCGAGTTCGTTCCGGGGGCACGTGGCGGACCTCTCACACTCTCCGGAGAACTCGTGTGGCGTACACCACGGCCCCGCCACCACCCCCGCATCGCCCCCGCCGTCGCCCCCGCTTCGCATCACGCCCGCGCGAACCCGGCGGTTCCGCGGCCCGTCGATAATCGAGCCCGTGACCGATCTTGAGACGCCGGTGACGGCACCCCGCGCCCCTACCCTGCGCCGGGCGGCGCCGGCCCTGCTCGGGTACGCGGGCGTGCGCGCCCTCGGCCTGGTGGTGCTGGCCGGATGGAGCGCGGCACGCGGCAAGAGCGCCTACACCTTGCTCACGGCTCGCTGGGACTCGCTGTGGTACACCCGGGTCGCCGAACTGGGCTACGGCTACCAGGTGCGGCTGCCGAACGGCGACGTCCACTCCAACCTGGCCTTCTTCCCGCTGCTTCCGTGGCTGGAGCGCCTGCTGCACGCGCTCGCGCCCCTGTCGTACGCCGACGCCGGCTTCACGGTGAGTCTGCTCGCCTCGCTGGCCGCGTCCTGGGGGATCTTCGCGGTCGCGGACTTCGTGTACGGGCCGCGGGTGGGGGTCTGCGCGGTGCTGCTGTGGGCCGTGCTGCCGGTGGGGGTCGTGCAGTCGATGGCGTACAGCGAGTCGCTGTTCACCGCCCTGGCCGCGTGGTCGCTGTACGCCGTGCTGACCGGCCGCTGGGTGACCGCCGGGGCGCTGGCCGCGCTGGCGGGGCTGACCCGGCCGGTGGGGCTCGCCGTGGTGGCGGCGGTGTGGGCGGCCGGGGTGGTCTCGTTCGTGGCGGATCGAAGCGGCGGCGCGCGGGACCGTGGTGGGGACCAGCCGGGCGGCGCGCGCCTCGGCGAACACGCCCCCGAGGCGCCCAGCGCTGCCCACGCCCGGCGCGCCCCGCGACCAACCGGCGCACCCCATGCAACACGCGCCCCCTATGTCACCACCGCCACGCCCCCTCCCTGGCGCCGCCTCCTCGGCATGCTCCTCGCCTCCGTCGGCGCCGCCGCCTATGTGCTGTGGGTCGGCCACCGCACCGGCAAGGGCCCGCTCGGCTACCTGGACGTCCAGGCGGGCTGGCGCAACGGCTTCGACGGCGGCCAGGCGTTCGCACGCTTCGTCGCCGACAAGTTCACGTCATTTCCGTCCGCCGCGGCCGGAGCCGGCCTGGTCCTCGGCGTCGCCCTTCTGCTGTGGCTCTACGTGACCGGCGTCCGCCAGCGGCAACCGCTCCCCCTGCTGGTCTACACGGGTGTCGTCCTCGCACTCGCGCTGTGCGCGTCGAGCTACTTCGGGTCCAAGCCGAGGCTGCTGATGCCGGCCTTCCCGGTGCTGCTGCCGCTCGCCCGAGCCCTCGCCCGGCTGCGCACCAGCAGATCGGCGCTGGTCACGGCGGGTGTCGCGGTGATCTCGGCGGTCTATGGCGCGTTCTGGCTGAACGGCTCCGGACCTCCATGATCATTCCGATGATCCCGATGAGCAGCCGGAGAATTCCACCCCATGCTTTGGTTAACGAATTCATAAGTGCCATAAAACGGCGACCCGACATGATCAAAGGAATTGAAGGGCGGACCCGCCGAGGATTACGGAATCCTTAGAATTCGGAGACCTCCTGAGAGGTTTCCCACATCACATCGTCATCACAAAGCCGCTGTTTCGACCGGGAACAGAGCTCACTCGCTGTAACGTCGATTGGGTGCGTACCGAACGAAACCTCACCCGTCTGGACCGGGTGTTCGCCAGGCTGGACCGTGAGCCGGAACGGCCGGCCCACATTGATGTGCCGAAGATGAGCCGGCACCGGGTCGTGTTGTTCACCGCGACCCTCGCCTTCTACCTGGCGATCGTGTGGGCCGTCGTGATCACGTCGTGGCTGGTCCGGCTCGACTGGCAGGTCATGTTCTTCCGGCCGTACCAGCAGTGGGCGGGGATCCACTGGTTCGTCGACTACTACGTGGTCCTCGGCCAGCGCGGCCCGACGGCCGTGATGGTCGCGGCCTGGCTGGGCTGGCGTTCGTGGCGGCAGCACACCCTGCGCCCGCTGCTGACGCTCGGCGCCTCCCTGCTGCTGCTCAACATCACGGTCGGCGCGGCCAAGCTCGGCATGGGACGTCTCGGACCGCACTACGCGACCGTCATCGGCTCGAACGAGATGGGCCTGGGCGGCGATATATTCCCCAGCGGACACACCGCCAACGCGGTGGTGACCTGGGGAATTCTGGCATATCTGGCCTCCACCCCGAGAGCCCGCCGCTGGCTCTCCGCGGCCTCGGCCGTCACCTCGCTCGGCGTCGGCATGTCCACCGTCTACCTCGGTACGCACTGGCTGAGCGACGTGTTGCTGGGCTGGGCCGCCGGACTGCTGATCCTGCTGGCGCTGCCGTGGTGCGAGCCGTTCATCGCCCGCGCCGAGACCGCGCTCTTCGACCTGCGCGACCGCTGGCGCGACCGCCTCGGCAGCACGGCACCCGCGCCGGTCCCGGTGCCCGTGCTCCTCAAGCCGCGCCCGGCGTCCGTCGAGCAGACCACGCCGGAACGCGAGCCGGTCTCCCTGGCCCACTCGCCCAGGGCCCCGATCCATCTGGCACCCGGCCCGCACACCGCCCGCTCGGAGCGCACCCCGGTGACCCCGGCGGGCAGCCGCCGCCCGCCGCACCCCGAACGGCAGCCGCGCGGCACCGCCGCCCAGGCGGCCCGCCCGGTGACGGGCGGCTGACGGCCGCGCCTCCGGCACCGCGGCGCGGAGCACGACAGCGGGGTCAGGTACGCACCAGCGCCCCCGGCACGGCGAAGGCCCCGGTCCCCCCAGCGGGGGACCGGGGCCTTCGCCGTCGTACGGTCAGCCCTTCCAGGCGCGCGTCACGACGCCGTCGCGCACCTCGAAGTTGAGCCGCCCCATCCGGTACTCCATGGTGATGATCGCGCCCGGCGGCAGCGAGCGCACGGTCGTCCATCCCCGTTGCCGGGCGAACCGTTCCGCGTCGCCCGCGTCGAGGCCTACGTACCCTTGCGGGCTGTCCTGGGGCTCCGTCGGCGGAGCGGTGTCCGGTGCCATGCGGCCCACGCTAGGCCGCTTGCGGCGGAGACGGAAGCCGAAGCCGCACGTCCGCCTCCGGTCACGCTTCTGTCACAGAACCACCACACGCGTTTCGGTCGAACACCGTCACACGTTCGAGCGGTTCCATGGGCCTTCCCGGCGCATTCGAGCGCAATTCCCCGATGCCGGTCGGGTCTTCCGAAAAGCCGCCGAAAAGAACCGGCCGCGGGGATCCGGGGCGCTCCGGCGCGTGCATTCCATTCCGATTCCGGTGGCCGGCGGCGAAGCTGACACCGCATAAGAGATTCACCGCTTCGGCACAGAACCCCCGTAGCGCGCGGGCCGGACCGGGGTTGCGGCGGCGTGAACTCGAAGCGTGCCGTCCGTACATGAATCGCCCTCACATCCGGACCCGCTCCCCCATTCAAAGCATGTACATGCCTCCCAAAACGCACCGGGCCCCGACCGGTCGGACCGGGCGGGGCAGGGCGGTGCGGGGGCGGGGGTTCGCGTCAGAGCGCGAGGCGCTGCCCGGGCATGATGAGGTTCGGGTCGTCGCCGATGACGGCCTTGTTGGCGGCGTAGAGGCGCTGCCAGCTGGTGCCGTGCCGCTCGGCGATGCCGCTCAGGGTGTCGCCCTCGCGGACGGTGTAGCCGTCCCCGGACGAGGTGCGGCCGGTGTGGTCCGCCGGGCGCTGCGGCGCCTTCACGGCAGGGGCCGACTTCCTGGTGGCCGACGTGGTCGACGACTTCGACGACTTCGACGACTTCGTCGCCGACTCCGTGGTGCTCTTCGTGGTCACCGAGGCGCTCTCGGGCGCCGAACCGGTCGCCCCGGCCCGCGCCGAGCAGACCGGCCACGCGTTCCAGCCCTGGGCGTGCTGGACCTTGGTGGCGACGGCTATCTGCGCTTCCCTGGAGGCCTGGTCGGCCGTCGACGCGTAGGCGGTGCCGCCGTACGCGCGCCAGGTGGAGGCGGAGAACTGGAGTCCGCCGTAGTAGCCGTTGCCGGTGTTGATGTGCCAGTTGCCGCCGCTCTCGCACTGGGCGATGCGGTCCCATACTCCGTTGTCCGCCGCCGTGGCGTTGCCGGTGGCTGCCAGCAGGCCCAGCGGGGCGAGCAGTGCCGCTCCGGCCAGGGCGGCCGTCGTGCGGCCCTTGCGGGAGCCGTTCTTCGCGGCGGTCTCACGGGTGGTATCGGCACACTCGGACATGTATTTCCCTCTCCACATACCCGGGGTCCCCCAGGCGGGACGCGGTCCCCGCGCAATGGACGCGGTTCCTCGCGCTCGCCCCGTCCGCCGCGGCCGGTACTGCGGTGGTGCTCTGCCTGGTGTCGGCCGGCGGACGTTCCCGAGCGGTGCTCGCTGCACACGGCGGAGGAATCTAGGGATCGGGAACGCCCGAAATCAACCAACTCCCTGTCGGGCCAGGCCAGTTCGATGTTACCGTGGGTAGCGGCGATTTCCGGCCACCCACTACATTCCCTGATTTCGTGATTTGTCGACCATGGGTTCGACGGATCTGTGATTCACTTCACCGTGTCAAACTCCTTTGACTTGCGAGGAGTTGACGGGGAGTGCCGGATTCCGCACCAGGAGTGACCCTGTGCAGCGGATGGTTCGATCCCGATCCCTCCCATGCGTGACCCCCACCACAGATCGCCCGTTGTCTTCTTCATGAGCCCGCGACCCCGGGGGCTCACGGACCGGGAGCCACCCGGGCCTTCACGCACCGCATCCCGAGGGAGCCACCGTGCCGCGCATGCTCGACGTCAGCGACGAGGTACGAGCCGAGATCGGCGACGAAGAAGCCGACCGGCTGCTCGCCGGAGACAACGCCCCCGGCAGCTACGACTGCACGTCCTGCCGCACCCCGGGCGACTCCGAACAGGAGCGCACCAGCACCGTCCTGTTCATCGGCGACGAGACCGCCGTCCTCGCCTTCGCCCACGCCACCTGCCTGCCCTCGCAGGTCGTCCAGGTCACCGAGGAGCAGCTGCAGGGCGCGGTCCGCTCCATCAACGGCGACAGCGCGCCCGGCGGCCCGCAGAAGTCCGTGCCCGAGCAGGCGGTGCTCGGGGTCACCAGCGGACTCGTGCTGATCGCCGGGGAGTTGCACCCCGCGCTGGTCGTGGAGCCGACCTCGCCGATCGTGCGGCCGGGCACGGACGGGGTGGGCGACGACTTCCTGCCGCTCCTCATCGAGCAGGGCTTCATGCCGGTGCCGGAGCTGACCTCGGTGCCGCCGGTGCTGCACGGGTGGTCGGTGCTGCTGGCGGTGGGTCAGCTGCACGCGGTGCTGCAGCCGGGCCCGACCGGCGGGCAGCCGGTGGCGTGGTGGCAGGCGCACCAGCCGCTGCAGGTGACCGACGGATGGCGGGCGGCCGCCAACAAGCACCAGCAGGTGCTGATGTTCGCGGCGCCGGTGGGGTCGATCGGGCGGCAGCCGCGGGAGGACCTGCTGCGCGACGCGATCGACAAGGCGGCGGCGAACGGGAAGCTGGTGGCGGCGGCGCTGCCGCTCGCGGGGATCTGAGGGGCGCCCAGGGGGCAGGGGCTGCGGTCCGGATCGCGACTGCGGCAGCGTCGCGGTTGCTCGCGCAGTTCCCCGCGCCCCCAAAAGCAAAACCGCGGGCCGCATCTCTTCAAGAATCCGGTCGTTTGGACATACGTGCACGCATACGACCTTCCTCCCCACCGGCCGTCCTTCTCCGCCGTTCCCGCTGCTCGGACGGCTCAGGAGGCCCCGGGCGGGATCTCGGCCACGCCGATCTACGACGCGCTCTACGCGGAGTGGGTCAAGAGCTTCCGTACGCTGCCGGGTGATCGCAGCGGTGAGGAGTCGATGGGGTTCGTCGCCTTCGGGACCACCCCGTTCAGTACCGGCACCCACGGCCTGGGGTCGTACGGAGGGAGTTCGTACAGCGCGTACAGCGCCGGTGCCTACAGCGCCCGGAACGGCGGCGGGCAGCCGCAGCCGCCGCAGTGGCAGCGGGTCGGGACGCTCGGGCAGGCCCAGGAGACCGGGATGACACCGGTCCCGGCGGCGCTTCCGCCGGGCCCGCGCCGGGGGATGTGACAGATCGACGTGACAGATCACGGGTGAGACGTGACAGATCACGGGTGAGGGGCGGCCATCGTCAGCGATGGCCGCCCCTCACCCGTACGGTCACTTCTTCTTCGCGCCGCGCTTCTCACGCACCCGCACGGAGATATGGATCGGCGTGCCCTCGAAGCCGAACTCCTCGCGCAGCCGGCGCTCGATGAAGCGGCGGTAGCCCGCCTCGATGAAGCCGGAGGCGAACAGGACGAACCGCGGCGGCTTGGTGCCCGCCTGGGTGCCGAACAGGATGCGCGGCTGCTTGCCGCCCCGGACCGGGTGCGGGTGGGCCGAGACCAGCTCGCCGAGGAAGGCGTTGAGGCGGCCGGTGGGGACGCGGGTCTCCCAGCCGGCGAGGGCGGTCTCGATGGCGGGGACCAGCTTCTCCATGTGCCGGCCGGTGCGCGCGGAGACGTTGACACGGGGCGCCCAGGCGACCTGGCCGAGCTCGGTCTCGATCTCGCGTTCGAGGTAGTAGCGGCGCTCCTCGTCGAGGGTGTCCCACTTGTTGAAGGCGAGGACGACCGCGCGGCCCGCCTCGACGGCCATGGTGACGATGCGCTGGTCCTGCACCGAGATGTTCTCGGAGGCGTCGATCAGGATGACCGCGACCTCGGCCTTCTCCACCGCCGCCGCGGTGCGCAGCGAGGCGTAGTAGTCGGCGCCCTGCTGGAGGTGGACGCGCTTGCGGATGCCGGCGGTGTCGACGAACTTCCAGGTGATGCCGCCGAGTTCGATCAGCTCGTCGACCGGGTCGCGGGTGGTGCCGGCGATCTCGTTGACGACGACGCGCTCCTCGCCCGCCACCTTGTTGAGGAGGGAGGACTTGCCGACGTTCGGGCGGCCGATGAGGGCGATCCGGCGGGGGCCGCCGACGCCGGGGCCGCCGAAGGTCTGCTCGGGCGCCTCGGGCAGCGCCTCCAGGACGGCGTCGAGCATGTCGCCGGTGCCGCGGCCGTGCAGGGCGGAGACGGGGTGCGGCTCGCCGAGACCGAGGGACCAGAGGTAGGAGGCGTCGGCCTCGCCGCTGGGACCGTCGACCTTGTTCGCGGCCAGCACGACCGGCTTGCCGGCCTTGCGCAGCAGGCGTACGACCGCCTCGTCGGTGTCGGTCGCGCCCACCTTGGCGTCGACGACGAAGACGACCGCGTCGGCGGCCTCGATCGCGTACTCGGCCTGGGCCGCCACGGAGGCGTCGATGCCGAGGACGTCCTGCTCCCAGCCGCCGGTGTCGACGACCTTGAAGCGGCGGCCCGCCCACTCGGCCTCGTAGGTCACCCGGTCCCGGGTGACACCGGGCTTGTCCTCGACGACGGCCTCGCGGCGCCCGATGATGCGGTTGACCAGAGTCGACTTGCCGACGTTCGGGCGGCCGACGACGGCGAGCACGGGCAGCGGGCCGTGGCCGGCCGCCTCGATGGCACCCTCGACATCCTCGATGTCGAAGCCCTCTTCCGCGGCGAGCTCCATGAACTCCGCGTACTCGGCGTCGCCGAGCGCCCCGTGGTCGTACTCGTGCTCAGCCGAGTCGCCGGGCTGGATGTGGTCGTTCATGAAGTCCGTACCTCGTCGTTCATCGTGGTGATCGGTGGACCGCACCCCGTCATGGGCTCCCATATGGGGTGATCCACTACTCAGTGTCGCCCTAGGGCCTGTCCGGCGGATCATGCCGGAGACGCGGGGGTGTGGCACGCCCGCTCACCCGAGAGTAATGGGCACCGCTGCTTTTCTCCGACCTGATCCGCCGGACAGGCCCTAGCGTCCGGTCAGACGCCTGGCGTTTTCCAGGTGGCCGGCGAGCTGCTTCTGGATGCGCTCGGTGGCCTCGTCCAGGGCCTTGCGGGTGCGCCGGCCGGTGCCGTCGCCCGCCTCGAAGGGGTCGCCGAAGACCACGTCGACGCGGGAGCGCAGCGGGGGCAGCCCCTTTATCAACCGTCCCCGCCGCTCGGAGCTTCCCAGCACGGCCACCGGGACGATGGGCGCCCCGGAGCGCACCGCGAAGTAGGCCAGTCCCGCGCGCAGCGCGGCGAAGTCGCCGTCGCCCCGGCTGCCCTCGGGGAAGATGCCGAGCACTCCCCCGGCCTCCAGGACGCCGAGCGCCCGGGTGATCGCCGTGCGGTCGGCGGACTGCCGGTCCACCTTCAGCTGCCCGATCCCGGTCAGGAAGGGGTCCAGCGGCCCGATGAACGCCTCCTTCTTGATGAGGAAGTGCGTCGGCCGGGGCGACACGCCCATGACCATCGGGCCGTCGATGTTGTGGGAGTGGTTCACGGCGAGGATCGCCGGGCCGTGCGCGGGCAGCTTCCAGGCGCCGAGCACGCGCGGCTTCCACAGCCCGTACATCAGGCCGACCCCGATGCGCCGTCCGGTCTCGGCGCCCCGCTGCGACGGAACGCTCACTTCGCGGCCCGCTTCTCCTCGACGAGGGTGACGACGCACTCGATGACCTGGGCCAGGGTCAGCTCGGTGGTGTCCACCTCGACCGCGTCGCCGGCCTTGGCGAGCGGCGAGGTCTTGCGGGAGGAGTCGGCCGCGTCCCGCTTGACCAGGGCCTCGCGGGTGGCGTTGACGTCGGCGCCCTTCAGCTCGCCGCTGCGGCGGGCCGCGCGGGCCTCCGGGGAGGCGGTGAGGAAGACCTTGAGGTCGGCGTCGGGCAGCACGGTGGTGCCGATGTCCCGGCCCTCGACGACGATGCCGTCCGCGGCGGCGCGGGCCAGCGACCGCTGGAGCTCGCTGATCCGGGTCCGCACCTCGGGCACCGCGCTGACCGCGCTGACCTTCGAGGTGACCTCCTCGGTGCGGATCGGGCCGGAGACGTCCACGCCGTCGACGGTGATCGTCGGCTTGACCGGGTCGGTCCCCGAGACGATCTCCGGCTTGCCGGCCACCGCGGCGATCGCGGTCGGGTCGGTGAGGTCGATGCCGCTGGTCACCATCCACCAGGTGATGGCCCGGTACTGGGCGCCGGTGTCCAGGTAGCTCAGGCCGAGTTGCTCGGCCACGGCCTTGGACGTGCTCGACTTGCCGGTGCCCGAGGGGCCGTCGATCGCGACAATCACGGGCTTTGCGGCGCCGTTTTCCACGGGGGGACACCTTCCGGGTGCAGGGTGGTGGGTGGTGTGCGGGCGGCGGTGCGCCCCGCACAAGGTTACCGGCCCCCGGGACCGCCGTTTTCAGCGCTACTGCCGCAGTGCCCAGCCCCGGTCCCGCAGCGCCGACGTGAGCACGGGTACCGCCTTCGGCTCCACCCAGAGCTGGACGTGACCGGCCTGCTGACCGGTCGCGTGCTCGATCCGCACGTCCTCGATGTTGACCCCGACCGCGCCGGCGTCCGCGAAGATCCGGGCCAGCTGGCCGGGCTGGTCGTCGATGAGTACCGCCACGACGTCGTACACCCGCGGCGCCGAGCCGTGCTTGCCGGGTACCCGCACCTGGCCGGCGTTGCCCCGGCGCAGCACGTCCTCGATGCCCGCGCCGCCCTCGCGCCGCTTGGCCTCGTCCGAGGACTGCAGGGCGCGCAGGGCGCGCACCGTCTCGTCGAGGTCCCCGGAGACGTCCGCGAGCAGGTCGGCGACCGGGCCGGGGTTCGCGGAGAGGATGTCGATCCACATCCCGGGGTCGGAGGCAGCGATCCGGGTCACGTCCCGGATGCCCTGTCCGCACAGTCGTACGGCCGACTCGTCGGCGTGCTCCAGGCGGGCCGCGACCATGCTGGAGACCAGGTGGGGCATGTGGGAGACCAGCGCCACCGCCCGGTCGTGGGCGTCGGCGTCCATGACCACCGGCAGGGCCCGGCAGTGCGAGACCAGCTCCAGGGCGAGGTTCAGCACCTCGGTGTCGGTGTCCCGGGTCGGGGTGAGCACCCAGGGGCGGCCCTCGAAGAGGTCGGCGGTGGCCGCGAGCGGTCCGGACTTCTCCCGGCCGGCCATGGGGTGCGTGCCGATGTACGCCGACAGGTCCAGGCCGCTGGCCTCCAGCTCGCGGCGCGGGCCGCCCTTGACGCTCGCCACGTCGGCGTAGCCGCGGGCCAGGCCCCTGTGCATCGCGTCCGCGAGGACGGCTGCCACATGGGCGGGCGGGGCGGCGACGAGGGCCAGGTCGACCGGTCCGTCGGGGGTCTCGTCGGTGCCGGCGCCGAGCGCGGCCGCGGTGCGGGCCTGCTCGGGGTCGTGGTCGGCGAGGTGGACGACGACGCCCCGCTGGGCGAGGGCGAGCGCGGCGGACGTACCGATGAGACCGGTACCGATGACGAGCGCGGTCCTCACTGGGCGATGTCCTTGCGCAGGGCGGCCGCGGCGCCGAGGTAGACGTGGTTGATCTCGGCCCGGGGCCGGTCGGACTCGATGTGCGCGAGTATCCGTACGACGCGGGGCATGGCGCCCGCGATGTCCAGCTCCTGGGCGCAGATCAGCGGCACGTCGACGATGCCGAGCCCCCGCGCGGCGGCGGCCGGGAAGTCGCTGTGCAGGTCTGGGGTGGCCGTGAACCAGATGCTGATCAGGTCGTCGGCGGTCAGGCCGTTCCGCTCCAGGACGGTGGTGAGCAGTGCTCCGACCTGCTCGTCCATGTGGCCGGCCTCGTCCCGCTCCAGCTGGACGGCCCCCCGGACCGCTCGTACCGCCACGGCACCGCTCCTGTTCTGACGTCGATCTCTGTGGTCCGTCCAGCCTAGTCAGACCCGTACCGGGCCCGTGCGCCCTGCCCGCCCGCTGAGACACGCCTCACCCTGGCCCCAATGTCACGTCTGGTCACCCATTCCGCTACTTGGGGCGGAACACCCCCGTGCGCCTCTTTACGCCGGGCCCGCCGGTCCGCTCTGATGGCAGGCAGACCCGCCCCGGGGGAGGTCCGCCATGAAACGTCCCGGTCCGTTGCTGACCCTGCTCGCGGGTCTGCTGCTCGGCCTGTTCATGCTGACGCTCAACGTGACGACGGGGACGAGGACCGCCTCGTCGTCGTACCAGGAGAGGTCGCCGAGCCCGTCGGCTCCGTCGAGGACGGCCGCGACCGCGACCGCCACGGCGTCCCCGTCGTCGCCCTCGCCCTCGCTCTCGCTCCCGCCGTCGCCGGCGCCGTCGAAGATCTCCGACGCCTCCTACGCCGGCCGTACCGACGACGACTCGTCCTCCGTCGCCGTCTCGGTCCGTGACGGCAGGGCGATCGCCTACTTCTGTGACGGACACAGCAAGGAGTCCTGGCTCAAGGGCCGGGTGAACCCCGACGGCAGCATGAGGCTGACCGGCGGCCACGGTGCCGTCCTGAACGGCACCGTGGAGGACGACCGGCGCGTGCGCGGGGCCGTCGACCTGGACGGCGGCCACTACTCCTTCACCGCCCGGCGGGCCGTCAAGGGGACGGGGCTGTACCGGGCCACGGCGACCGTGCGCGGCGCGAAGGTCGACGGCGGCTGGATCGTGCTCGCCGACGGCCGCCAGGTCGGCATCGTCGACCGCGACGGGACGCCCTCGGCGGCACCCCGTATCGACCCGGAGACCGGCGCCGTGACGGTCGACGGGCAGCAGCTGACGGCGAGCCCTGTCGTCCCCTGACACCCGGCCGTGACCCGAGGGAGCCGACCATGTCCGCCGACCCGAACGCCGCCACCCAGAGCTGGCCTTCGCCCGAGCCGCACCACGGCCGCCCGCACCCCGCCCGCTGTCTCGTCCCCGTCCTGGTGGCCGCCGCGGTCGCGGTCGGCCTCGGCGTGTACGGCAGGCTCCACCAGCCGACCGGGACCGCCTTCGACCTCGCCGGCTTCAGCAGCACGCGCGCGGTGAAGTCCTGGCTCGCCTCGACCGCGTTCTTCTTCGCGCTGGTCCAGCTGGTCTCCGCGCTGATGGTGTACGGCAGGCTGCCCGGCCCGCGCTGGGCGCCGGCCCTGCACCGCTGGTCGGGGCGGATCGCGTTCCTGGTCGCGGTCCCGGTGGCGGTGCACTGCCTGTACGCGTTGGGCTATCAGACGTATGAAACACGCGTTTTGTGGCACTCCATCCTGGGTTGCTTCTTCTTCGGTGCTTTCAGTGCCAAGATGCTGCTGCTCCGCTCGGAGCGACTCCCTGGCTGGCTGCTGCCGCTCGTCGGTGGGCTGGTGTTCGCCGTGCTCACGCTCGTCTGGCTGACGTCCGCCTTCTGGTTCTTCCGCACGTTCGGGGTGACGACATGACCGACGGCTCCACTCGGCGCAGCGTGCTCACGACGGGGACCGCGGCGCTCGCCGCGACCTGCGTGGGATGCAGCAACTACAACGACAACGGCTCCTCCAGCTCGTCCGAGACGCCCTCCTCGTCCGCCTCCGGAGCGGCCAGCGCGGCCGCCGGGCAGGCGCTGGCCCAGACGGGTGAGATCCCGGAGGGCGGCGGCACGATCTTCAAGGACCAGAAGATCGTGGTGACCCAGCCGACGAAGGGCCAGTTCAAGGCCTTCTCGGCGATCTGCACGCACATGGGCTGCACGGTGAACCAGGTGGCGGACGGCACCATCGACTGCCCCTGCCACGGCAGCAAGTACCACATCGCCGACGGCTCGGTGGCACACGGTCCGGCGACCAGGCCGCTGCCGGCCGAGTCGATCACGGTCAGCGGAAATTCGATCACCCTGGGCTGACCGGGCACGTACGCTCCCGGGCATGCAGCCCGAGGACCTGGTACGCGACCACACGATCTACGCCTGCGTCATGGGGTCACGGGCCTTCGGTCTGGCCACGGAGGACAGCGACACCGACCGCCGGGGCGTGTTCCTCGCCCCCACTCCCCTGTTCTGGGGCTTCGAGAAGCCGCCCACGCATGTCGAGGGGCCGGGCGAGGAGCAGTTCTCCTGGGAGCTGGAACGGTTCTGCGAGCTGGCGCTGCGCGCCAACCCGAACATCCTGGAGTGCCTGCACTCGCCCCTGGTCGAACGCCTCGACGACACGGGCCGCGAACTGCTCGCGCTGCGCGGCGCCTTCCTCTCACGGCGCGCCTACGACTCCTTCACCCGCTACGCCCTAGCCCAGCGCCGCAAGATCGACGCCGACGTCCGTGCGCACGGCGCCCCGCGCTGGAAGCACGCGATGCACCTGCTGCGGCTGCTGACCTGCGCCCGCGACCTGCTGCGCACCGGGGAGCTGACGATCGACGTCGGCGACCGGCGCGCCGGGTTCCTGGCGGTGAAGCGGGGCGAGGTCTCCTGGGCGGAGGTCGAGTCCCGGATGGTCCGGCTCGCCGAGGAGACCGAGCGGGCGCTGCCCGGCACCCCGCTCCCGGCGGAGCCGGACCACGCGCGGGTGACCGACTTCCTGTTCCGGACCCGCCGGACCTCAGCCCTCCAGACGCACGCGGACCACCAGGTCGTGCAGGGCGTCGTGCGCGGTGGGCGCGTCGGGCAGCGCTGAGCCGTTCTGCGCCTCGTCGAGCAGGACGTGCAGCCGCTCCACGTCGGACTCCACGCGCGCGTGCTCGACGGCGGCCTTGCCGTGCTCGCGCTCGGACTTGGCGGCGATCAGCTCGGGCAGGTGGCCCGGGGCCTCGGGCACCTCGCCGATGAGGGTGGGCAGATGGGCCTGCACCTCGCCGCTGCGCATCAGGTGGATGCCGGTGAGCAGCACCCGGAACGTGTAGAGCAGCGGCTTGAGTTCGCCGGTCTTCTCGAACAGCCGCCACTGGGTGACCGCGAACCCCCGGTAGTGGTGGGCGTGGTGGCTGGTGAGCACGCCCGGGGCGAGAGCGGCCAGTTCGCGGTGCGCATCGCCGGTGTGCGCGACGAGCGGCGACAGGAGCTGCTCCAGCACGTAGCCGTTGCGGCGCAGCATCAGCCGGGCGAACTTGCGCAGGTCGTGGGTGACGAGGTCCATCTCGACGCCGTAGCGCACCCAGGTCTTCGAGCGGGTCTCCTCCGGCTCGCGCAGCCCGAGCAGGTCGGCGGCGGGCAGCAGGTGGACGCCCCGCAGGTCCAGGTCGGAGTCCCGGGACGGGAAGCCGTACAGGTGCGCGCCGGAGACGGTCGCGAACAGCAGCGGGTCGGGCTGTTCCGCGACGACGGGCGCCAGGTCGAGGTGGGGATCAAGGGCGTCGATCATGTGCTCAAGAGTCCCAGAGCGCGCCCAGGGTCATCAGGTCGCCCCGGTACTCGATCCGGTCGGCCCACTCGGTCGGCCAGGCGTCCTCGCCCAGCCAGGCCCCGGCGAAGGCGCCGGTCAGGCAGGCGATCGAGTCCGAGTCGCCGGAGGAGCAGGCGGCCCGGCGCAGCGCGAGCAGCGGTTCGCCGGGGAAGAGCAGGAAGCAGAGCAGACCGGTGGCCAGGGCCTCTTCGGCGATCCAGCCGGCGCCGGTGGCCAGGCACGGGTCGCTCTCCGGCGAGGCGGTGCGCACGGCCTCCTGGAGCCGGTCGAGGATCTCCAGGCACTCGTCCCAGCCGCGCGCGACGAAGTCCTCGGGGGTCGCGTCGTGGCTGCGGGTCCACAGGTCGCCGAGCCAGGTGTGGTGGTAGCGGGAGCGGTTCTCGCGGGCGTAGGACCGCAGCCGGTCGACGAGCCCGTCCGGTTCCGTCCCCTGCGCGAGCAGCCGTACGGCACGCGCGGTGAGGTCGGAGGCGGCCAGCGCGGTGGGGTGGCCGTGAGTGAGCGCGGACTGCAACTGGGCGGCGCCGGCGCGCTGTTCGTCGCTCAGGCCGGGCGCGAGCCCGACGGGCGCGACCCGCATGTTGGCTCCGCAGCCCTTGGAGTCGATCTGGCTGGCGTCCTGCCAGAGCCGGCCCTCCTCCTTCAGCAGGTTGCAGGCCCGCAGACAGGTCCGGCCGGGCGCCCGGTTGTTCTCGGGCGACTGGTACCAGTTCACGAACTCCTCGCGCAGCGGCCGCTCCAGCCGCTTGGGCGCCAGCACCCCCCGGTCCATGGCGGTGCGCATGGCGTGTCCCACGGCGAGGGTCATCTGGGTGTCGTCCGAGACGAAGGGCCGCTGCGGCAGTTCCATCTCCCGCCACGGACCGAACTTGGCGAGGATCGAGGGCACGTCGTTGAACTCGGTGGGGAAGCCGAGCGCGTCCCCGAGGGCGAGACCGATCAGGGAGCCGCTGGCGGCGCGCTTGTCGCCGATGTTCGTGGTCATGCGGGGCGTCCTTCCCGGGACGGGCGGAGCAGGGGCGGGTGGAGCGCGGTGGCGGTGCCCGCGCGGTAGAGGGCGGCCGGTTTGCCGCGGCCGCCGGTCAACCGGGCGGCGCCGGGCACGGGTTCGACGAAGTCGGGGGTGGCGAGCACCTTGCGGCGGAAGTTGGGGCGGTCCAACGCGACGCCCCACACGGTCTCGTAGACGTTCTGGAGCTCGCCGAGCGTGAACTCGGGCGGGCAGAAGGCGGTGGCGAGACAGCTGTACTCCAGCTGTCCGCCGACCCGTTCATGGGCGTCGGCCAGGATCCGCTCGTGGTCGAAGGCGAGCGGCCGGGCCGGGTCGTACGGCAGCCAGCGCGCCTGTGCCGCGTCACCGCCGCCGTGCGGCTCGGGGGCGTCGGGCAGCAGCGCGGTGAAGGCGACGGAGACGACCCGCATCCTCGGGTCGCGGTCGGGCCCGCTATAGGTGCGCAGTTGCTCCAGGTGCAGTCCGGACACGTCCGACAGACCGGTCTCCTCGGCGAGTTCCCGCCGGGCCGCCGTCTCGGCCGACTCCCGCGGCAGCAGGAAGCCGCCGGGCAGCGCCCACTGTCCGGCGTACGGCTCCTGTCCGCGCTCGACGAGCAGCACGTGCAGGGTGTCGGCGCGGAGCGTGAGGACGGCGAGGTCGACGGTGACGGCGAAGGGTTCGAAGGCGTACTTGTCGTAGCCCTGCATGTGCCCGTCCACCCCCTCGATGTTCGACGGAACTAATAGTCTCTACGACTATAAAGAGTGGGTGGGGGCCGTGCAAGCCCTCAGTGGCCGCTGGAGCGCCGTTCACGGACACGAAAGCGGGCCGGCCCCGGGGTGCCCGGGACCGGCCGCCAGAAAGCCGTACAGACAGATCTAGAGGTCGACTTCCTTCATGAGCATCCCGACCTCGGTGTTGGACAGACGGCGCAGCCAGCCCGACTTCTGGTCGCCGAGGGTGATCGGCCCGAAGGCGACCCGCACCAGCTTGTCGACCGGGAACCCGGCCTCCGCCAGCATCCGCCGCACGATGTGCTTGCGGCCCTCGTGCAGGGTGACCTCGACCAGGTAGTTCTTGCCGGTCTGCTCGACGACCCGGAAGTGGTCCGCGCGCGCGTACCCGTCCTCCAGCTGGATGCCGTCCTTGAGCCTCTTGCCCAGGTCCCGCGGGATCGGGCCGACGATGTGCGCGAGGTAGGTCTTCTTCACGCCGTACTTGGGGTGGGTCAGCCGGTGCGCCAGCTCGCCGTGGTTGGTGAGCAGGATGACGCCCTCGGTCTCGGTGTCGAGCCGCCCGACGTGGAAGAGCCGGGTCTCCCGGTTGGTGACGTAGTCGCCGAGGCACTGCCGCCCGTCCGGGTCCTCCATCGTGGACACCACACCGGCCGGCTTGTTCAGCGAGAAGAACTGGTACGACTGCGTGGCGACGGTCAGCCCGTCGACCTTGACCTCGTCCTTCTCCGGGTCGACCCGCTTGCCCTGCTCCAGCACGATCTCGCCGTTGACCTCGACCCTGGCCTGCTCGATCAGCTCCTCGCAGGCACGCCGGGAGCCGTAGCCCGCGCGGGCGAGGATCTTCTGCAGCCGCTCGCCCTCCTGCTCGGCGCCCGGGAAGGTCTTGGGGAGCTTCACGTCCGGCTTGCCGGCGTACCGCTCGCGGTTGCGCTCCTCGGCACGGGCGTCGTACTCACGGGAACTCGCCGGCGCCGTCCGGCCGCGCCCGGTGCCCTGGCCCTGCCGGGGGCCGCCCTTGGCGCCGCCGCGCGCCGAGGCGCCCCGGCCCGACTTCGGGCCGTCCTGGGTGGCGCCGGGACCCACGTCGTAGCGCCGCTCCTCCGGACGCGGCTTCTTCGGCCGGCCGGTGCCCTGCTTGTCGTCGCGGGCGTTGCCGGCGCCGCGGTAGTTACCGCGGCCACCGCTGCTCCCGCCGCGGCCGCCGCTGTTGCCACCACGGCTCCCGCCGTTGTTTCCGCTGCTGTTCCTGCCGCTGCTGCTTCGCATCAAAGTTCCGTCTAGTCGTCTGCGTCGTCTGCGTCCGGCGCATCGGGTGCGTCCGGATCGAACGACGGTACGCCCTCCTGGGTCTCGGCCTCGATCGCCTCCGCCTCCGGGAGGAAGGGCGCGAGCTCCGGGAGCTCGTCCAGGCCGCGCAGGCCCATCCGCTCCAGGAAGTAGTTCGTCGTCCTGTACAGGATCGCACCTGTTTCGGGTTCCGTGCCCGCCTCCTCGACCAGACCGCGCTGGAGCAGGGTGCGCATCACACCGTCGCAGTTGACCCCTCGTACGGCCGAGACGCGGCTGCGGCTCACCGGCTGGCGGTAGGCGACGACCGCGAGGGTCTCCAGGGCGGCCTGGGTGAGCCGCGCGGTCTGGCCCTCCAGGACCAGCCGCTCGACGGCGGGCGCGTACTCGCCCCGGGTGTAGAAGCGCCAGCCGCCCGCGACGAACCGCAGCTCGAAGCCGCGGCCCTGCGCGGTGTACTCGTCCGCCAGCGCCCGCAGCGCCTTCGTGATCGTCTGCTTCGGCCGCTCAAGGATCTTGGACAGGTGCTCGGCGGTGGCGGGCTCGTCCACGACCATGAGGACGGCCTCCAGGGCCGGCTTGAGGTCGAGGTCGGCGACCGGCCGCAGCCCGGTCGGCAACCGCGTCGTGTCCTCGCTCACACCTTCTCCTCCTTCTCCTCCTTGGGCGGCTCGGGCGGCCGGTCGAACTCGTCGGTCACCATCGGCCGGCTCCCCCCGTCCCCGCCGGTCCACCGCACGATCAGGTCGCCGAGGGCGGTCTCCTGGTCGAGGGCGACGGCCTTCTCCCGGTACAGCTCCAGGAGCGCCAGGAAACGGGCCACGACGGTGAGCGTGTCGTCGGTGTCCGCGACGAGCACCCGGAAGCTGGCCTCCCCCAGCTCCCGCAGCCGCGCGACCACGATCTGGGCCTGCTCCTGCACGCTGACCAGCGGGGCGTGGATGTGGTCGACGTACACCTGCGGCTTGGGCCGGGGCTGCATCGCCTTGACCGCGAGCCTGGCGAACCCCTCGGGCCCGATGCTGATGACGACCTCGGGCAGCAGCTCGGCGAGGTGCGGTTCGAGGCCGACGGTACGGGGCCAGCGACGGGCCTCGTCGTCCAGGCGCCGGTTGAAGATGTCGGTGATCTGTTTGTACGCGCGGTACTGGAGCAGCCGCGCGAAGAGCAGGTCCCGGGCTTCGAGGAGCGCCAGGTCGGCCTCGTCCTCGACCTCGGCGGCGGGCAGCAGCCGGGCGGCCTTGAGGTCCAGCAGGGTGGCGGCGACGACGAGGAACTCGGTCGTCTGGTCCAGGTCCCAGTCCGGCCCCATGGCCCGGATGTGCGCCATGAACTCGTCGGTGACCTTGGAGAGGGCGACCTCGGTGACGTCCAGCTTGTGCTTGGAGATCAGCTGGAGGAGGAGGTCGAAAGGCCCCTCGAAGTTGGCGAGCCGGACCTTGAAGACACCGTCGCGCTGTTCCTCGGGTTCCGGAGCGCCGGTGCCGGAGGGCTGGGGTTCGACGGCGCCGGGCTCTGATTCAGGCTCGCTCGCGTTGTGGGCAGGCGTTCCGCTGGGCGGAACGGGTGGGCGCAACGCCCCACCGGCCTCAGCCGGACTCTCGACCTCGGCCACAGGAGCACCCGGCCCCCGCCCCAGCGCACGCCTGCGGCCGGGACCGGGGACAGAAGCAGGAGAATCGGTCGAGGTCATAGCCCTCGCAGGCTACCCCTACCGCCCGCGCAGCCGTCGTACGAGGATGCTCGCGTCTCCCCGGGACTCCAGGTCGGCCAGCACCACGGCGACCGCCTCGCGGACGATCCGGCCCCGGTCCACGGCCAGCCCGTGCTCGCCCCGGAGCACGAGGCGGGCGTGCTCCAGGTCCATCAGCTCCTCGGCGGAGACATACACGGTGATCTTCTCGTCGTGCCGCTCGCGCCCGCTGGGCCGCCGGGCGGGTGCCCGGCCGCCGCCCCGCTGCTTGCGGGGCTGGCCCTGCGCGGCGGACCCGGCAGAACCTTCCTGCGCCGCCTGCTGCCGCACGGCCCGCTCGGCCGACGGCGCGACCGTGACGGACTGCGCGGTGTGGTTGCGGGACTCCCCGGCGTCGGCCGGACCGGCCTCCGCCGCCACGTGCTCGGCGCCCTCGCCGTCGCCGCCCCGCACGGGCACCGACTGGGGCACGTCCTCGGCGGCCGCGGCCGCCGTCTCGTCGCTCTCCCCCGCGGGAGCCGGCACCCGGGCCTCACCGTTGGCCGGGCGCCTGGGAGTCGACGGCTGCAGCGCCATCCCCCCGGTCGTACGGAACAGTTCGTCGGCCCCGGGCAGACTCACTCGGCGTGACACCGGGCGAGCACCTCCCTGGCGAGCTGGCGATAGGCGGCGGCACCGACGGAGTTGGAGGCATACGTGGTGATCGGCTCACCGGCGACCGTGGTCTCCGGGAAGCGGACCGTGCGGCCGATGACCGTGTGGTAGACGTGGTCGTCGAAGGCCTCGACGACCCGGGCCAGCACCTCACGGCTGTGGACCGTGCGCGAGTCGTACATCGTCGCCAGGATGCCGTCGAGCTCCAGCTCCGGGTTGAGCCGCTCCTGGACCTTCTCGATGGTCTCGGTCAGCAGGGCGACACCACGCAGCGCGAAGAACTCGCACTCCAGCGGCACGATCACCTTGTGAGCGGCCGTCAGCGCGTTGACCGTGAGCAGGCCGAGCGAGGGCTGACAGTCGATCACGATGTAGTCGTAGTCGGGCAGCAGCGGCTTCAGGGCGCGCTGCAGCGTCGACTCGCGGGCGACCTCGGAGACCAGCTGGACCTCGGCGGCCGACAGGTCGATGTTGGAGGGCAGCAGGTCCATGTTGGGGACCGCGGTCTTCAGGAGGACCTCGTCGGCCGCCATGCCCCGCTCCATGAGCAGGTTGTAGACGGTGAGGTCGAGCTCCATCGGGTTGACGCCGAGACCGACCGACAGCGCGCCCTGCGGGTCGAAGTCCACGAGCAGCACCCGCCGGCCGTACTCCGCGAGCGCGGCACCCAGGTTGATGGTCGACGTCGTCTTGCCGACGCCGCCCTTCTGGTTGCACATCGCGATGATCGTCGCGGGGCCGTGACTGGTCACCGGGCCCGGGATCGGGAAGTACGGCAGCGGGCGCCCGGTCGGGCCGACGCGCTCACGGCGCTGGCGGGCCGCGTCGGGCGCCAGCGTCGCCGCGTACTCCGGATCGGGCTCGTACTCGGCATCGGGGTCGTAGAAGTGCCCGTCGGGCAGTTCGTCGTAGTCGGCGAATTGGCTGTGGGGCGCGCCACTTCCGTCGCCGGCCATGGCGTTCACGTGATGGCCATCCATGCTCTGGTGTGCTGTCCGCAGGATCTGCGGACGACTCTGGTGGGCTGCGAAGGTGCGCACCGCGACGGAGCCGACAGCCTCGAACCCCGCGGGACCCTGGTCCCGTACCGGCATTCCTGGTTGACCACCCCCGGGAGAAAATGTCGACTCATTCACAAGTCGTCTTACCTCCTTGGTGACCAGGAAACTTCTAGACAGGTCAGCGTGGCACCATGCCGACGGTTGGCGACTCTATGGCGTGTCGGGCGTCCGCAGCAACACAATCCGCCGGACCCGGCAGGATGTGTCGGCAATGAAACATCTCGCTGTCAAGGGCGTACGGCCGTCGCACAGCAGGTTTCACCGGTGTACGAATCGGTCGAAGCGTTACGTTCGAGGCGAGTTGACCGAGAGCCGCAAAGTGACCATACACACATCCGGCCGGACCTTGTCGGGCAAGGTCCGGCCGGTTGTGCGCGCTTGACGCGGCTTGTTGACGTATCGCCTTTACGAAAAGGTGACTTGCGGATTCGTCCCGGCTCAGCCGATGAGCGTGTCGAGGTCCGTGTGCTCCAGGCCGTGCGCCTCGGCGACCTCCCGGTAAACGACCTTGCCGTCATGGGTGTTGAGGCCCCTGGCGAGCGCGGCGTCGCGGCGCAGCGCCTCCGTCCAGCCGTTGTCCGCCAGCGACACGATGTACGGGAGCGTGGCGTTGGTGAGCGCGTAGGTGGAGGTGTTGGGCACCGCGCCGGGCATGTTGGCGACGCAGTAGAAGACCGACTCGTGGACCTTGAAGGTCGGCTCGGCGTGCGTGGTGGGACGGGAGTCCTCGAAGCAGCCGCCCTGGTCGATCGCGATGTCGACAAGGACACTTCCCGGCTTCATCCGGGAGACCAGCTCGTTGGTGACGAGCTTCGGGGCCTTGGCGCCCGGGATGAGCACCGCGCCGATCACCAGGTCGGCCTCCAGGCAGGCCTTCTCCAGCTCGAAGGAGTTGGACATGACGGCCTTGACCTTGGTGCCGAAGATCCGGTCGGCCTCACGCAGCTTGTTGATGTCGCGGTCGAGCAGGGTCACCTCGAAGCCCATGCCGATGGCGATCTGGGCGGCGTTCCAGCCGGAGACGCCGCCGCCGATGACGACGGCCTTGGCGGGCAGCACGCCCGGGACACCGCCGGGCAGAACGCCACGGCCGCCGGCGGCGCGCATCAGGTGGTAGGCGCCGACCTGCGGGGCGAGCCGGCCCGCGACCTCGGACATGGGCGCGAGCAGCGGGAGCGCGCGGTTGGGCAGCTCGACGGTCTCGTAGGCGATCGCCGTGGTGCCGGACTCCAGGAGGGCGTCCGTGCACTCCTTCGAAGCGGCCAGGTGCAGGTAGGTGAAGAGGGTCTGGTCCTTGCGGAGGCGGTGGTACTCCTCCGCGATCGGCTCCTTGACCTTGAGCAGCAGGTCCGCGGTGGCCCACACCTCGTCGGCGGTGTCCAGGATCGCGGCACCGGCGGCGACGTACTCGTCGTCCGGGATCGACGAGCCGACACCGGCGCCACGCTCGATGACGACCTGGTGGCCGTGCCGCACCAGCTCGTGCACGCCGGCCGGGGTGATGGCCACCCGGAACTCGTTGTTCTTGACCTCGCGGGGGATGCCGACCTTCACGTGGATCACGGTCCTTGGCTCAGAGGGTGTGGGGGCATAGACGCACATACCCGGCATGCGGCGGCATACCAGGAGACACCGCGGAAGAACCGGCGGCAGAGCCAGTTTAATGAAGGCGTTCCGGCTGTCTAGCCTTTCATTGCATCAATCTTCGCCGGAAGCGCTACGGATTTCGTAGGCGTTAGCGCCATGTTCCGGGTCGGAGTCCAGGTCCGGGGGGCCCGCGGGGCCGAGGGGTTCCCCACTCAGCATGCGCTCGGCGGCCGAGCGGTGCAGGCTCGCGGCGGCGGAGTCGCCGAGGCGCTCCAGCGTGTCGGCGAGTCGCAACTGGAGCGCCGCCTGGAGCCGGCCGTCCTCGGCGCGGCGCGCCCACTCCACCGCCTCCTGGCAGGTGCGCAGCGACTCCTCGGGCCGGCCGGCGTACTCCTGGACCCGGGCCAGCTCGCTCAACGCCCTTGCCTGCGCGGCCACATCACCGTTCTTGCGATGGCCGGAAACCGCCGCCCGCCAGTTCCTCAGCGCCTCGCCGTAGCGGCCCGCGTAGGTGTGCGCGCCGGCGATGCGGCCGTAGAGCCGGGCCGCCTCGGTGCGCTCGTCGCGGGCCAGGCGCTCGGCGAGGGCACGGCCGAACCAGTCGGCGGCCCGGTCGTAGTCCCCCAGCTCCTGATAGGCACCACCTACGGATTCCATTGCGCGACCGGTCGCGTACGGGTCATTTGCTCTGCGTCCGGCATCCAAAGCAGACCGATAGCGCACCAGTGCATCCGTGGTACGCCCGGTCTGCGCGTCCAGGTCGCCGAGGTTCAGCAGTGCCGCCGCCTGCTCGCGGGGCAGCTCGCGGCGGCGGGCGACATCGAGGACGAGCCGGTGGATGCCGTACAGGTCGGGGGCCGCGGCCTGGGTGCCGAGGTGCGCCACCATCGCCTTGACCAGCTGCGCCATCAGACGGCGGGCCAGCGTGTCGAGCTCGCCGTCGGCCACCGCAGCGCGGGCGGCGGCCAGCAGGGCCGGACGCCGGATGCGCAGCCAGTCCTCGGCCGCCCTGGGGGTGGGGAAGCGCAGCTCACGCGGGAGCGCCTGGAGCTTCTCGCGGGCCTGCGGGTTGTCGGTCTCGGTGATCGCCCGGCAGGACTGCAGCAGCCGTACCGTGCGCTCCAGCATCCGGGCGCGGGCCAGCTGGAGTTCCCCGGCCCGCTCCTGGCTCTCGGCCAGCGTCCGG
Organism: Streptomyces fuscichromogenes; assembly: GCF_014645815.1. GTDB lineage: Bacteria > Actinomycetota > Actinomycetes > Streptomycetales > Streptomycetaceae > Streptomyces > Streptomyces fuscichromogenes. The sequence continues at coordinate 49,976 of NZ_BMML01000039.1, forward strand.
AGCAGCGGGTGCAGGCAGCCGGGGACCACGTACTGGGGCAGCGGGGAGACCACGGGGTGCAGCAGGGCGAGGCGGACCAGCTCGTCCAGGGTGACGCGGGCGGTGTCGACCGAGCAGCCGGCCAGCGAGGAGGCGGTGTGCGGGTCGACCAGGCCGGCCGGGGCCAGGCTGAGGAGGCGCAGTATCCGCGCGGACCGGTCCGGCAGCTGGTCGTGCACGAACCGGAAGACGCGGGGCAGCGCCGCGCCGTCGTCCGCCTCCGCGTGCAGGCGTTTGGCGAGGTCGGAGACGGCCGCCTGGGGGCGGGCGGCGAGCCAGCCGCCGGCCAGCGCGAGCGCGGCGGGCTGCGCCTGGCAGACCTCGACCAGCGACTCGGCGGAACGGGGATCGACGGTGATGCGGACCGAGCCGGTGTACCGGGTGAGCAGTTCCACGGCCGACTTGGTGTCGAGGCCGCCCAGGGTGCACGGGCGGACGTCCGAGATCCCGGTGAGCGGGCCGTCGGAGACGGCGACGGCCAGGCAGTCGGAGTTGTCGGGAAGCAGTACGTCGACCTCTTCGGCGCCGGGCGCGTCGTCGAGGAGGAGCAGCATCCGGCGTTCGGCGAGGGCGGTGCGCAGGGCGTGGGTGAGGTCGTCCGCGGCGGCGCCGGCCGGGGTGGGCAGCCGCAGGGCCGCCAGCAGGTCGCGGGCGGTGCGCTCGACGGGGACCGGGGTGCCGTCGGGCTCGGCGAGGCGGGCGCGCAGCACCCCGTCGGGGTAGCCGGCGGCGACCTGCCGGACGAGTTCCCCGGCGAGGGCGGTGCGGCCGGAGCCGGGCCGGCCGGCGATCAGCAGCACCCGGGCGCGGGGGGCCTTGCGGCCGGCGATGGTGTCCAGGCCCGCGCGCTCGATGTCGGCGCGCAGTTCCTTCAACTCCCTTGTACGGCCCAGGAACCGGTCGTCCGTGGCCGCGGGCGCCGACCGCCGTGCGCCGCCTGTGTCCACCGCCTGATCCGTCACGGGCCACACTCCCGTCCCACCGCACACGCAGGCCCGCCGGGACTCCGGTTCGGGCGTTTCGGCTCAATCGTGTCGAGCCTAGTTCACGTGCGAGGACGTTCCTGGCGGAGCGCGGCGGGCACATCGCCCGATCGGATCAGGCGATGGTCACACCGGCACGCTCGAAGAGCGGATGCGGGACGCACCCGGCCGACGGTCGAAGGACGGCAGCCGGACCCGGCCCGCGGGCTCAGACCGCGAAGGGACGGGCCGGCCAGGGCGCGTCGGCCGGGCGCAGTGCGTCGAGGCCGCCGCCGGTGCGGGCGGCGACCAGCGAGAGAACGCCCGTCACGAGGCAGTTGTTGTGGAGATCGCCGGCGAGCACCAGGCGCACCAGTTCGTCGACCGGCACGCGCGCGTACTCCAGGTCGATCTCCTCGTGCTCGGTCTCGAAGCGCTCCCCCTCGGCCTCGGACAGGTCGCGGGCGAGGAAGATCCGCACCGCCTCGTCACAGCCTCCGGGGGTGGTGTACAGGTCGGTCAGCACCCGCCAGTCCTCGGCCTTGACGTGCGCCTCCTCGTACAGCTCGCGCTGGGCGGCGTGCAGCGGGTTCTCGCCGGGGATGTCGAGCAGGCCGGCCGGGATCTCCCAGAGCTTCTGCCGGACCGGGTGCCGGTACTGGCGGATGAGCAGCACACGGTCCTCCCCGTCGAGGGCGAGGACGGCGACCGAGCCGGGGTGCACCTGGTAGTCGCGGCGGGCCACCGAACCGTCGGGCATGACCACCTCGTCCGTGCGGACGGAGGTCTTGTTGCCCACGAAGGGGGTCTCCGTCGCCCGGATCTCCCACTCCTCGGGGGTGTCCTTGATCGTCATGCCGAGCCCTTCCAGACGTACCTGTGAAAAACCGGGGTGCGCACCATTGAAGGTATGCACCCCGGCCACCGTACAACCGGTGTGTCACTTCGAATTCGTCTGCTCGCCCTCGGCCTGCTGACGCGCGACGGCCGCCTTCACCAGACCCGCGAAGAGCGGGTGCGGGCGGGTCGGGCGGGAGCGCAGCTCCGGGTGGGCCTGGGTGGCGACCAGGTAGGGGTGGACGTCGCGCGGGTACTCGACGTACTCGACGAGCTTGCCGTCCGGGGAGGTGCCGGAGAACTGGATGCCGGTCTTCTTCTCCAGCTCCGCGCGGTAGGCGTTGTTCACCTCGTAGCGGTGCCGGTGCCGCTCCTCGACGTACTCCTTGCCGTCGTAGACCTCGCGCACGATGGAGCCCTCGGCCAGCTTGGCCGGGTACATGCCCAGGCGCATGGTGCCGCCCATGTCGCCCTCACCGGCCACGATGTCCAGCTGCTCGGCCATGGTGGAGATGACCGGGTGGCCGGTGGCGGAGTCGAACTCGGTGGAGTTGGCGTCCGGGATGTCGGCCAGGTTGCGGGCGGCCTCGATCACGATGCACTGCAGGCCCAGGCAGAGACCGAGCAGCGGAATCCGGTTCTCCCGGGCGAAGCGGATGGCGCCGACCTTGCCGAGCACACCGCGGTCGCCGAAGCCGCCGGGGATGCAGATGCCGTCGACGTCACCGAGCTGCGCGGCGGCGCCGGCCGGGGTCCTGCAGTCGTCCGAGGTCACCCACTTGATCTTCACCCGGGCCCTGTTGGCGAAGCCGCCGGCGCGCAGCGCCTCGGTGACCGAGAGGTAGGCGTCGGGCAGGTCGATGTACTTGCCGACCAGCGCGAGGGTGATCTCGTGGTCGGGGTTGTGGACGCGGTCCAGCAGGTCGTCCCAGGTCCGCCAGTCCACATCGCGGAACGGCAGGTCCAGCTTGCGGACGACGTAGGCGTCCAGGCCCTCGCCGTGCACGGTCTTCGGGATGTCGTAGATCGAGCGGGCGTCCGGGCAGGCGACCACGGCGGCCTCGTCGACGTCGCACATCAGCGAGATCTTGCGCTTGATGGCGGTGGGGACCTCGCGGTCGCAGCGCAGCACGATCGCGTCGGGCTGGATACCGATGTTCCGCAGGGCGGCCACGGAGTGCTGGGTGGGCTTGGTCTTCAGCTCGCCGGACGGGCCGATGTACGGCAGGAGCGAGATGTGCACCACGAACACGTTGTCCCGGCCGACCTCGTGGCGGACCTGGCGGACCGTCTCCAGGAACGGCAGCGACTCGATGTCGCCGACCGTGCCGCCGACCTCCGTGATGACCACGTCGACCTCGTCGGTGGCCATGCGGCGGATGCGGTGCTTGATCTCGTTGGTGATGTGCGGGATGACCTGGACCGTGTCGCCCAGGTACTCGCCACGCCGCTCCTTGGCGATCACCGTCGAGTAGACCTGGCCTGTGGTGACGTTGGCGGAGCCGTCCAGGTCGCGGTCGAGGAAACGCTCGTAGTGGCCGATGTCCAGGTCGGTCTCGGCGCCGTCGTTGGTGACGAACACCTCACCGTGCTGGAAGGGGTTCATCGTGCCCGGGTCGACGTTCAGGTACGGGTCGAGTTTCTGCATCACGACGCGCAGGCCCCGGGCCTTGAGCAGCATGCCCAGGCTGGAGGCCGTCAGGCCCTTGCCGAGCGAGGAGGCGACACCCCCGGTGACGAAGATGTGCTTGGTCGTCGTGGCTGCGCTGTTTTTGAAAGCATGCGGCGGCATGGCCAAGAGGGGGCTCCCGTGGTCGCGGTCTGTCGTGCGGTCCGGCTGCCGCCCGGGAGTTTCCGGGGGTGGTGCCGTCGCTGCGGTTCGGGGGTTTCGCACCCACCGGTCCACGGGCTACCAGGGTATCAGCGCCGCGGAGAGATGGCTTCCGGCCACGCTCCGTACACACGTCGGCACAGACGTGGGGGCTCGCTTACCGGCTTTTCACTCAAGGCCAACCCGTTCGGCCCACACGGGTTGTCCGGAGCGGCACACAGATCATCTACGTGCGTCGTATCCTGCTCGGACACTCACTGCCGAGCCCGGCCGGAAACACGGCACACCCCCGCCCGTCACTCCCGGAACAACGAGAGCCTGGCAGTTCGTTGAGCTATGACCGTCGTTTTGCCTCAGGGCACGGCGGGCTGCTTTGCTTCACCGCTTAACGACGCACAACAACAACCCCCCTTGACCGCACTAGCGACAGCCCCCTTCTGCCTGGGGGGTGACGTGGCCGTTCGACTGGAGTTGCACGTGGCCGGGCGCATCGAAGACTACGCACTCATCGGAGACATGCAGACCGCTGCCCTGGTCTGCCGGGACGGCACGGTGGACTGGCTGTGCCTGCCCCGCTTCGACTCGCATGCCATCTTCGCCGGTCTGCTCGGCACCGAGGAACACGGCTTCTGGCGGCTCGGCCCGGCGCACGCGGCCGACTCGCAGCCGCCGACCGCGGCGCGCCGGACCTACCGGGGAGACTCGCTGATCCTGGAGTCGGAGTGGGACACCCCGCGCGGCACGGTCCGGGTCACCGACTTCATGCCCCCGCGTGACGGCGCGCCCCAGCTGATCCGCATCGTGGAGGGCGTCACCGGCCGGGTGCCGATGCGCTCGGTGCTGCGGATGCGGTTCTCCTACGGCCGGGTGGTCCCCTGGGTGCACAAGCACGACAGCCGTACGGTGGCCGTCGCGGGCCCCGACTCGGTGTGGTTCGACACCTCGGCGGAGACCTACGGCAAGTCGCTGACCACCTACGCCGACTTCACGGTGGCCCCCGGCGACCGGATCGCCTTCACCATCTCGTGGCAGCCCTCGCACAAGGAGCCGCCGCCGCTGCCGGAGCCGGAGCAGTCGCTGGAGGCGACCGAGGAGTTCTGGCGGGACTGGGTCGAGCACTGCACGTACCACGGCCCCTACCGGGAGGCCGTGGTCCGCTCGCTGATCACCCTGAAGGCCCTGACGTACGCCCCCACCGGCGGTATCGTCGCGGCCCCCACCACCTCCCTCCCGGAGGACATCGGCGGCGTCCGCAACTGGGACTACCGCTACACCTGGCTGCGCGACGCGGCCATCACCCTGTCCTCCCTGCTGCGCACCGGCTACCGCGAGGAGGCCCGCGCCTGGCGCGAGTGGCTGCTGCGGGCGGTCGCCGGCGACCCCGAGAACCTGCAGATCATGTACGGCATCGCGGGCGAGCGCGAGCTGGGCGAGGCCGAGCTGGACTGGCTGCCGGGCTACGAGAACTCGGCACCGGTCCGGGTCGGCAACGGCGCGGCGCACCAGCTCCAGCTGGACGTCTACGGCGAGGTCACCGAGGCCCTGCACCTGGCCCACATGACCGGCCTCGCCCGCAACGACTACGCGTCCCTCCTCCAGCTGAAGCTGATCCGCTACCTGGAGGACCACTGGGACGAGCCGGACGAGGGCATCTGGGAGGTGCGCGGGCCGCGCCGGCACTTCGTGCACTCCAAGGTGATGGCCTGGGTCGCCGTCGACCGCACCATCAAGCTGATCGAGTCCGGGGACGCGGACGGCCCGCTGGAGCGCTGGAAGGAGTTGCGCGACGACATCCACCGGGACGTCTGCGAGCGGGGCTACGACAAGGAGCGCAACACCTTCACCCAGTCGTACGGCTCCCAGGAGCTGGACGCGTCGCTGCTGCTCATCCCCCAGATGGGTTTCCTGCCGCCGGACGACAAGCGGGTCATCGGCACCATCGAGGCGATCCAGCGCGAGCTGTCCACGTCCGACGGCTTCATCCTGCGCTACCCGACCTCGGGCGGCGACGAGGGCGTGGACGGCCTTCCGGGCGACGAGGGGGCCTTCCTGGCCTGCTCGTTCTGGATGGCCGACGACCTCGCGATGATCGGGCGCGTCGACGAGGCCCGCAAGCTGTTCGAGAAGCTCCTCGCGCTGCGGAACGACCTCGGGCTGCTGGCGGAGGAGTGGGATCCCCGCCTGAAGCGGCAGGTGGGGAACTTCCCGCAGGCGTTCAGCCATGTGCCGCTGATCGACACGGCGCTTCGGCTTACGGCTTCGGGGGCGTACGGGGGGTAGTTACGGGCCGTGGGGAGCTGCCGGTCCGTTGTGGCTGGTCGCGCAGTTCCCCGCGCCCCTGGAGGGGCGCTCCTGCTTAGGCTGGTATATGGCTCCCGGGTCAAAGGCACGCGCGGCCCTCGCCGTCCTCCGCGAGGACCTGGCCGGGGACGTGTTCGCGCCGGGGGACCCGGGATACGACGCCGCCCGGACCGTCTTCAACGGCATGATCGACCGGTACCCGGCGGTGATCGCCCAGTGTGCGGACGACGCCGACGTGGTCCGGGCCGTGCGGTTCGGGCGGGAGCTGGATCTGCACATCGCGGTCCGCGGCGGTGGCCACAGCGTCGCGGGGTCGGCGGTCGCGGACGGTGCGCTGGTGGTGGATCTGCGCCGGATGGACGAGGTGACCGTCGACCCGGTGGCGGAGGCCGTGCGGGTGCAGGGCGGGGCCGTCATGGGCCGTCTGGACCGGGCGGCCCAGGCCTGCGGTCTGGCTACGACCGGTTCCCGGGACTCCGCCACCGGAGTCGCCGGTTTCGTGCTGGGCGGCGGCTCGGGATGGCTGGACCGTGCCTTCGGGCCGGCCGCCGACAACCTGATCGGCGTCGAGCTGGTCACCGCCGACGGCGAGCGGGTCCGTGCCGACGCCGACGAGAACCCGGAGCTGTTCCGGGCCCTGCACGGCGGCGGCGGGAACTTCGGCGTCGTCACCGCGCTCACCCTCGCGCTGCACGAACTGCCGGTGTTCTCGGCCGCGCAGCTGCGGTACCCGCCGCCGTACGGCCCTGAGGTCGTCCGGACCTTCCGCGAGGTGATCCGCACCGGTCCCGACCAGGCGGGCGGTGCGGTGGTGTACCTCGCCGAAACCGAGCCGGTATGCGCGGCCCTCGTGACCTACGCAGGCGGCGAGGAAGGGCTGCGCAAGGTCGTCGGACCGCTGCTCGCGCTGCCACACGCGGCGGAGATCGTCGGCCCCGTGCCGTACAGCCAGGCGCAGTGCCTGTTCGACGTTCCGTCCGGGCTGCGGAACCACTGGTCGGCCGAGTGCCTGGCCGACCTGCCCGACGAGGCGGTGGACGCCTGGTGCGGCTGCGCGGAGGGCATGCCGGTGCCGAGCCGCTCGCGGCAGCTGCTGTTCCCGCTGAACGCGGCCTGGGTGGTGCACCCCGTCGGGATCTGGGCGGACCCGGCCGACGACGAGCGGGCGATCGGCTGGGTGCGGAGCATCCGTGCCGGGGTCCGGCCGTGGGCCACCGGTGCCGTCCCCCTCAATCTCGTCGGAGACGAGGGCCCGGAGCGGGTGCGGGCCGGTCTGGGCGTGGGAAACGCGCTGCGGCTCGGCAAGGCGAAGCGACGCTGGGACCCCGACAACGTCTTCCGCTTCAACCACAACATCAGACCGCTCTGATCAGCACCCCGAAAGGAGCGCGGGGCTGTATCGATATGCGGCTCCGCCGCGTAGGCGCGACCAGCCACGACGGCGCCGCACCCGACAGACGGCATACCGCGGCCCTTTTCCGCATACCGCGGCCCTTCCGACAGAGCGCCCTGCCGAATGTGCCACGACGGCGTTCCCCCAGGTAGCGTCCGCTCCATGGACAGCGGTACGGGCAGCGGATTCGACACCCAGGGCGCCGGGATCACCGTGCAGCGGGCACTGGAGCTGCCCACGCTGCGCAGCGGGCTACCGGAGATCCTGGCCGGCGCCGACCGGCTGGGCCGCACCGTGCGCTGGGTGCACGCGGGCGAGGTGCCGAACATCGCCTCATTGCTGAAGGGCGGCGAGCTGCTGCTCACCACCGGTTACGGCCTGGGCACCCGGCCGACCGAGCAGCGGGCGTTCGTGCGCACGCTCGCCGACCGGGGTATCGCCGCCCTGGTGGTGGAGCTGGGCGCGCGGTTCTCCCGGCTGCCCGCCACCCTCGTCGACACCGCGAGGTCGACCGGGCTGCCGCTGGTCGCGCTGCACCGCGAGGTGCCGTTCGTGACGGTGACGGAGGAGATCCACACCGAGATCGTCAACCACCACTACACCCTGCTCCAGCGCGCCGAGGAGGTGCACCGCCGCTGCACCGAGGCCCTGCTGGGCGGTGGCGGGGTACCCCAGGTGCTCGCCATCCTGGCCGACTTCAGCGGGAACCCGGTCTTCCTGGAGACCACCGACGGCCAACTGCTGTACGCCGCCGGGTCGGGACCCGAGGGGGCCGACCCGCTCCAGGTGTGGGAGGGGCTGCGCGGCCAGCACAAGGACGCGCCGCCGCCGACCGGGGTGGTCCTGGTGGACGTGCCGGGCGGCGGTCCGGGGACCGGGTCGGTGCGCGCGCGGCTGGTCCTGCTCCCGGTCCGCGGGCCGCTGGCCCCGGTGCACCGCATCGCCGCCGAGCGGGCCGCGGGCATCCTGGCCGTCGTCCTGATGCAGGCCCGCCAGGAGGAGGAGCTGGCGGCGCGCGGGCGCGGCGACTTCCTGACCGACCTCGCGGAGGGCCGGATCAGCGCGGAGGACGCCCCGGCGCAGGCCCGTGTCCTCGGTTTCAAGCCCGGCGGCGGCCCGCTGCTGCCGGTGGTCATGCGGGTCGGCGACTCGCTGTCCCCGGGCGGGGGCTGGGCGTTGCTGGCCCGGGCGGTGGGCGAGGAGCTGGCCGCGGTGGGCGTGCCGGTCCTGCTGGGCGTACGACCGGTCGAGGGCCGCGTGCCGCTGCTGCTTGGCCTGCGCTCGGAGGCGGAGCGTACGACGGTCGCGGACCGGGTCGCGGCGGCGCTCCGGGCGGGGGTGGAGCGCGCCGGGATACAGCGCCCCGGGGCCGCTCCTCCGGTCGTGGTGGTCGGGGCGGCGGGCGGCTGGGCGGCCGCGTCGGCGGGCCTGCGGCACGCGGCCGAGACGGCGACGGCGGCGCAGGGCCTGCCCGGCCGGCCCTGGTACGACGCCCGCAGCCTCGACATCGACCTGCTCCTGTGGCGGCTGCGCGACCAGCCCGACCTGGCGGCGTTCGTCGACCGGGCGATCGGCCCGCTCCGGGACCACGACCACCGCTCCAAGCCCCCGCTGCTGCCCACTCTGGAGACCTATCTGGCGCACGCGGGCCGCAAGGCGGAGACGGCCCGTGAACTCCACCTCAACCGGCAGACCCTCTACAACCGCCTCGCCCGCATCGGGGAGTTGCTGGGCACGGACCTCGACGACCCGCAGGTGGTCCTGGCGTTGAGCCTGGCCCTCAGGGCGCGCCGGCACGTGCCCTAGTCCGCGGGACCTCAGGCCTCACGGCCTCACGGCCTCACGGCCTCACGGCAGCGGTCGGGGCTGCGTCAACTCGTCGTACACGCTGAGCACTTGGGCGACGGTCTCGTCCTCGGTGGGCCAGCTCGCCGCCTGCCGGACACCCCGCTCGCGCAGCTCCGCGCAGCGCTCGGGGTCGTCCAGCAGCCGTACGACAGCGCCGGCGAGGGCCGGTGAGTCGCCGTACGCGACCAGCTCGGCCGCGTCCCCGACCAGGTCGGGGATCCCGCCGACGGCGGTCGCGACGAGCGGCACGCGCGCGTGCAGGGCCTCCTGGGCGAGCACGGAACGGGACTCCCAACTGCTGGGCAGCAGCGCGAGATCGGCGGCGGCGAGCAGCTCCGCGACGTCGTCACGGCGCCCGATCAGCCGCACCGGCAGCTCCTCGTCCTCGATCCGCCGCTGCAACTCCGCACGCAGCGGCCCCTCGCCCGCGATGACGAGCAGCGGCACCGGGTCCAGCCGGCACCAGGCCCGCGCCGCGTCCAGCAGGACGTCATAGCCGCGATGCCGGTCCAGGGAGCCGACGGCCATCAGCAACGGCCGTCCCATGGCGCCGAGTTCGGCACGGATCTTGGGCCGCAGCAGCTCCGCCTCGTCCTGGTCCACCAGCCTTCGGGGACCCGGCAGTGCCACGGCGCCGAGCCGGGCGTCCCGGGCGCCGGTACGGCGGGCCCGGTCCACCAGGTCGGAGGTGGTGCCGAGCACCACGGTGGCCGCCCGCGCCACCCGGCGCTCCAGCATCCGCAGCAGATGCGCCCTGGCGCCCTCCGCATGCGCCCTGCTGTGCCAGGTGACGACCAGCGGGGTGCCGCGGCCGCTCAGCGCCAGCGCCGCCCGGAAGGAGGCGTGCAGACCGTGGGCGTGCACCAGGTCGGCGTCCGTGCAGGCGGCGCGGAGTGCCGCGACCGAGCTCGGGTCGCTGCTGCGCGGCACGTGCACATGGTCGGCGCCGACGTCAGAGAAGCCGTAGGCGTGATCGGCCTCGGCGGGGGCGCATACCGTGACCCGCACGCCCCGCGCGACGAGACCGGCGGCCAACGACCGTACGTGCGCGCTGCTGCCGGCGTTGCCGCCGCCCAGCACCTGCACGGTGCGCAGCGGCGACTGACCGTGCGGTGCGTTGCTGCTCACGGGGCTCACGCGGCCGGGGCTCCTGGTTCGGCGTGGGGCGGTCACGGGGGAACGTACAGAAGGTATCGGGGCCGAGGGGGTCACCGCGCGCCTCCCCCGGGCGCCGCGTCCCCCTCAAGGATGCCAGTACACAAGGGTGTTCCGGGCACTCCGGGACGGCACATACCGAGGCGGGCCGGGGCAATGCGCCGGAGCGTGTCACCCGGGAGGGTGACGAAAACGCCGCCGAGGAGGAACGCCATGAGCGCCACCAGCCACGATGCGCTCCCGTGCCGGGGCACCGCCGAGGACACGCCGGCGGGCCTCGGCCGACGAGCGTCGGGCCGCGCGCTTCGGGCCGCAAGCTTCGGCAGGTGGAAGAAGTGGCGGTCGGAGCTGCGGGGCGGGGGACGCCCCGCAGCTCCGGCCCGGCGATTCGTCAGCGGGCCGTCAGTGGTCCGCCCGTGCCGTCGCCAGCAGTTCCTCCGCGTGTGCCCGTGCCGTCTCCGAGTCCTCCTGGCCGGCCAGCATGCGGGACAGCTCCCGGACCCGCTCCTCGCCCTCCAGGACCTTCACGCCGGAGCGGGTGACCGTGCCGTCGTTGGTCTTCTCGACCAGCAACTGACGGTCGGCGAACGCGGCGACCTGGGGAAGGTGCGTGACGACGACGACCTGCGCGGACCTGGCGAGCTTGGCCAGGCGACGCCCGATCTCCACCGCCGCCTTGCCGCCCACGCCCGCGTCGACCTCGTCGAAGAGGTACGTCGGGACCGGGTCCGTACCCGCGAAGACGACCTCCACCGCGAGCATCACGCGCGACAGCTCACCGCCGGACGCGCCCTTGGCGATGGGACGGGGCGGCGCGCCGGGGTGCGGGGCGAGCAGCAGCTCGACCTCGTCGGCGCCCGACGGGCCGTAGGCCACCGCCCGGCCGTCGACCTCCACGCCCTCCGGGTCCTCGGTCTGCCGGATCGCGAAGGACACGCGCGCGTGCGGCATCGCGAGAGAACCCAGTTCGGCGGTGACGGCGGCCGCGAAACGTTCCGCGGCCTCGGTGCGCGCGTCGGTCAACGCCTGGGCGAGACCGCCCAGTTCGCTGCGGAGCGCGTCCCGCTCGGCGGTCAGTTCGTCGATCCGCTCGTCGTCGCCGTCGAGTTCGGTCAGCCGCGCGGCGCCCTGTTCGGCCCACGCCAGCACCGCGTCGATGCCGTCGCCGTACTGGCCGTACTTGCGGGTGAGCGCGGTGAGCGCGGCGCGCCGCTCCTCCACGGCCGCCAGCCGCAGCGGGTCGGCGTCCAGGTCGTCGGCGTATCCGGCCAGCTCGCCCGCCACGTCGCCGAGCAGGATTCCGACCTCGCCGATCCGGTCGGCGAGCGCGGCCAGTGCCGGGTCGTGCGAGCGGACGGCCTCCAGGGCCCGGTGGGCGCCCGCGACGAGGGTGGCCGCGTCGATGCCCTCGGGGTCCTCCGGGTTGCCCGCGAGCGCGGAGTGCGCGGCGGTCGCGGCGGACGACAGCGCCTCGGCGTGCCCGAGCCGCTCCGCCTCCTCGGCCAGTTCCACGTCCTCACCGGCCCGCGGCTCCACGCCCGCGATCTCGTCGAGCCCGTAGCGCAGCATGTCGGCTTCCTGCGCCCGCTCACGCGCGCGGGTGACGATCTCCTCCAGCTCGACCGCCACGGCCCGCAGCCGCCGGTAGGCCTCGCCGTACTTGGCCAGCGGCCCGGTGACCCCGTCGCCCGCGTACCGGTCGAGGGCCTGCCGCTGCCGGGACAGCTTCAGCAGCCCCTGCTGGTCGGTCTGCCCGTGCACGGCCACCAGGTCGTCGGCGAGCTCGGCGAGCAGCCCCACGGGCACGCTCCGCCCGCCCAGGTGCGCCCGTGAGCGCCCCTCGGCGGAAACGGTACGGCTGAGCAGCAGCGCTCCGTCGTCCAGCTCGGCACCGGCCTCCTCGGCCCGTACCGCCGCCGCGCCTCCGGGGGGCACGGTGACCCGCCCCTCGACCACCGCCTTGTCGGACCCGATCCGCACGAGCGCGGGATCGGCCCGCCCACCGAGCAGCAGCCCCAGGCTGGTGACCACCATGGTCTTGCCCGCACCGGTCTCACCGGTGACGGCGGTGAACCCCGGCGACAACTCGACGACGGCGTCGTCGATGACTCCGAGGGACCGTATCCGCATTTCTTCCAGCACGGGGAAGACCTTACGAGGTAGGGCAGGAGAAGCGCGAGGCACCCTGTCACCCGCGCGAGTGGAGAAGCACCCCCGACGGGGCGCGGGGTCGCATCGATACGCCGACGGCTGTCCCTACCTGAAGGGGCGCGGGGAACTGCGCGACAAGCCACGAATCACCCGCAGCCGCCGAAGCTCCCCGGCCCCCCGAACCGCTAGTGCGGCGCCCCCCGCCATCCGGACACCGGCAGCGCGAACTTCGCGACCAGCCGGTCCGTGAACGACGCGTGATGCAGCCGGGCCAGCCGCACCGGCACCGCCCCGCGCCGCACCTCGACCCGCGCCCCCGGCGGCAGCTCGACGGTCCGGCGCCCGTCGCACCACAGCACCCCGGGCTGGATGTGCGGCAGCACCTCCACCGCCAGCACCGAGTCCGGCGACGTCACCAACGGCTTCGCGAACAGCGCGTGCGCGGAGATCGGCACCATCAGCAGCGCCTCCACCTCCGGCCACACCACGGGGCCGCCGGCGGAGAAGGCATAGGCGGTGGACCCGGTCGGCGTCGACAGCACGATGCCGTCGCAGCCGAAGCCCGTCACCGGCCGCCCGTCGATCTCCAGCACCACTTCCAGCAGCTTCTCGGCGCCGGCCTTCTGCACCGCCGCCTCGTTCAGCGCCCAGTCGGTGTGCACGATGTCCCCGTTGCGGTGCACGACGACGTCGACGGTCATCCGCTCCTCGACCTCGTACGCCCGGCTCACCACCCGGTCCACGACCTTGTCGAGGTCGTCGCGCTCGGCCTCCGCGAGGAACCCGACACTCCCGAGGTTGACGCCGAGCATCGGCACCCCGGACGCGCGCGCGAACTCGGCGCCGCGCAACAGCGTCCCGTCACCGCCGAGGACGATCAGCAGCTCGCAGCCGTCGAGGCTGTGCGGCGAGGCCTCCTCGACGAGTTCGACCTCGTCGGGCAGCGGCAGGTCCGCGGCCTCGAAATCCAGGACCCGTACGCCGACCCCGGCCGCCAGCAGCCCCTTCACCACCAGCTCGGCGCTGCGGATGGCCGCGGGCCGCCCGGTGTGGGCCAGCAGGAAAACAGTACGAGCTCGGTTCTGTGTCAACGCGGCCCCTCCGCCACTGCACGGTCAACGTCGGCCGGATCCAACTGGGGTGCGCCGGCCCGCAGCCACAGAAAGTACTCGACATTGCCGGACGGCCCGGGCAGCGGACTGGCGGTGACACCCTTCACCCCGAGCCCCTGCTCCCACGCCTTCTCGGCAACCCCCCGCACGGCCTCCGCCCGCAGCTGCGGACTCCGTACGACTCCTCCGCTGCCCAGCCTCTCCTTGCCCACCTCGAACTGCGGCTTGACCATCATCACCAGGTCGGCGTCCGGCTTCACACACCGCGCCAGAGCCGGCAGCACCAGCCCGAGCGGGATGAAGGACAGATCACCCACGACAAGATCCACAGGCTCCCCATCGATCGCTTCAAGCGTCAACTCGCGTACGTTCGTACGGTCCTTGACGGTGACGCGTTCATCGCTCTGCAGAGACCAGGCGAGTTGTCCGTATCCGACGTCGACGGCGACCACATGCGCGGCCCCCGCGCGCAGCAGCACATCGGTGAAGCCCCCGGTCGACGCGCCGGCGTCCAGCGCCCGCCGCCCCTCGACCGCCAGCCCCTGCGGCACGAACGCGGCCAGCGCGCCCGCGAGCTTGTGGCCGCCCCGCGACACGTAGTCGGGATCGCCGTCGTCGACCTGTACGACGATGGCGGCGGCGGTCTCCACCTGGGTGGCCGGCTTGGTCGCGAGGGTCTTGCCGACGCTGACCCGCCCGGCGGCGATCAGCTGGCTGGCGTGCTCGCGCGAGCGCGCCAGCTTCCGGCGGACCAGCTCCGCGTCCAGACGGCGACGTGCGACTCCTGCCACGGTGGGTTCAGCTCCTGCTCTGGTGGTACGACGGTGCGGGCGGCCGGTTGCCGTACGGCGGTGCCGGCGCCGGGGGACCCGGAGGTGCCGGGCGGACGTCGAGCGCGGTCAGCGCGTCGCGCAACCCCCGGTGTACATCCTCGTACACCTCCAGATGTCCGTCCGTGGCGAGGTGGTCGGCGTCGGCCAGCCGGTCGAGCCGGTCGTCGACCTCGGCGTCGCCGGTGGGGGTGCGGGGGACGTTCAGCGGGGCGGGGGCGGCGGGGTCGTACTCGGGTTCGACGACGGCCGCTTCCTCGGCCTCCGTCACCGGGGCCGCCACCAGGCCCTCGGGCACAGAGTCGGTCATGCCCCGACGCTACCTCGAACCGCTGGGGTACCGTCGATCGCGATGGCCACGACCGAGGAGTGCCGCGCCGCACTCGACAAGCTCTCGCACAACATGGGCGGTGCCGAGGGCGACGTCCGCGCGGCCGCCGCCATGGACCGCACGGTGAGCTGCCACATCACCGACCTGGACGTCACCTTCGCCGGCCGGCTCACCGGCGGCCGGATCGACGTCGAGGAGACCTTCCCCGGCCCGCCTCGGGAGAAGGCGCAGATCAGACTCGCCATGGCCGGCGACGACCTGGTGGCCCTGGTCGACGGCGAACTGAACTTCGCCGGGGCCTGGGGTTCGGGCCGGGTGAGACTGGAGGCGAACCTGCTGGACCTGTTCCGGCTCAGGAAGCTGTTGTGAGCTTCGCCCTGCGGGCCGCCGGCACCACCAGCGGGGTCCCCGTCTCCGGGTCCTCGATGACCTGACAGCGCAGCCCGAAGACCTCTTCCACCAGCCCGGCGGTGACGATGTCGTTCGGGGCGCCCTCGGCGACGACCCGGCCGCTCCTGAGCGCGATCAGGTGGGTGGCGTACCGGGCCGCGTGGTTGAGGTCGTGCAGCACGGCGACCAGCGTCCGGCCCTGCTCCTCGTGGAGTTCGGCGCACAGGTCGAGGACGTCGATCTGGTGCTGGATGTCCAGGTAGGTGGTCGGCTCGTCCAGGAGCAGCAGCGGGGTCTGCTGGGCGAGCGCCATGGCGATCCAGACACGCTGCCGCTGGCCGCCGGAGAGTTCGTCGACGTACCGGTCGGCGAGTTCGGCGACGCCCGTGCGGGCCATCGACTCCTGGACGACCCGCTCGTCCTCGACGGACCACTGGCGCAGGATGCCCTGGTGCGGGTAGCGGCCGCGGCCGACCAGGTCGCCGACGGTGATGCCGTCGGGCGCGATGGACGACTGCGGGAGCAGGCCGAGGGTACGGGCGACCTTCTTCGCCGGCATCGACTGGATGACCTGGCCGTCGAGCAGCACCCGGCCCTGACTGGGCCTGAGCATCCGGGACAGCGCCCGCAGCAGCGTCGACTTGCCGCAGGCGTTGGGGCCGACGATCACCGTGAAGGAGTTGTCGGGGATCTCCACCGACAGCTGCTCGGCGATGACGCGCTGGTCGTAGGCGAGGGTGACGTTCTCGGCGGACAGGCGGTTCACGGTGCTCCTCTTGCTGTCTGACTCGGGGTTCGCGCTCATGTCCGGAGCGTCTGCCGGTTCCGGTGTCATATCCGGCCCGCCCGGCGCTCGGTGACGAGCAGCCAGAGCAGGTAGACCCCGCCGAGGACGCCGGTGACCACTCCGACGGGCAGTTGATCGGCCCCGAAGGCGCGCTGCGAGGCCCAGTCGGCGGTGACCAGCAGGGCGGCGCCCATGCAGAGGGAGGGCAGCAGGTTGGGGCCGGGCGAGCGGGTGAGGCGGCGGGCGAGCTGGGGTGCGGTGAGCGCCACGAAGCTGACCGGGCCCGCGGCGGCGGTGGCGGCCGCGGTCAGCAGGACGGCGGCCACCATCAGCAGCAGCCGCACCCGTTCCACCCGCACCCCGAGGGCGTTCGCCACGTCGTCGCCCATCTCCATCGTCCTCAGGCCGCGCGCATGGGCCAGGACCAGCGGGACGAGGACCGCGCACAGCGCGAGCAGCGGCCAGACCTGGCTCCAGTCCCGGCCGTCGAGGGAGCCGGTCATCCAGACGACCGCGCGGGTCGCGTCGACCAGGTCGGCCTTGGTGAGCAGGTAGCCGTTGACCGCGGTGACGAACGCGGAGACGCCGATGCCGACCAGGACCAGCCGGTAGCCGTGCACGCCCTGCCTCCAGGCGAGCAGGTAGATGGCGAGCCCGGTCAGCAGGCCACCGACCAGCGCGCCGACGGTGACCTGGGCGGCCGTCCCGGACAGCAGCACGATGACGACGAGCGCGCCGGAGGTGGCGCCCTGCGAGAGACCGAGGACGTCCGGGCTGCCCAGCGGGTTGCGGGAGATCGCCTGGAACAGCGCGCCGCCGAGCCCGAGCGAGGCGCCGACCAGCAGACCGACCAGAACCCGCGGCAGCCGCAGCTCGTTGACGATGAAGTCCTGCCCGGCGGTGCCGTTCCCGGCCAGGGTCCTGAGCACGTCCGCGAAGGAGATCGGGAAGTCCCCGGTACCGATCAGCACGACACTCGCGGCGGCCGCGGCCAGCAGCAGCGCGCCGACCACGACCAGCGCGCGCACGTCGGCCCGCAGGGAGAGTCCGCCGGGGGTGCGCAGAGTACGTGTGTTCTTCACAGCGGTCCTCACAGCTGGGCCGTCCTGCGCCGTCGCACCAGAAGGATGAAGACCGGGCCGCCGATGACCGCGGTGACGATGCCGACCTGGAGCTCCGCGGGGCGGGCCACGACCCGCCCGACGACATCGGCGCCGAGCAGCAGCACGGGCGACAGGATCGTCGCGTAGGGCAGGATCCAGCGCAGGTCGGGGCCGGTGAACGAACGCACGACGTGCGGGACCATCAGGCCGACGAAGGCGATCGGGCCGCAGGCGGCGGTGGCCGCGCCGCAGAGCACGGTGGCGGCGAGCATGGCCAGGCCCCGGGTGCGGGTGAGGTTCGCGCCGAGGGCGCGGGCGGTGTCGTCGCCCATCGCCACCGCGTTCAGCGGCCGGGCGAGGCCCAGGGCGAGCAGGGTGCCGGCCGCGAGGAACGGCAGCACCTGGAGGATCGTCGAGTAGGAGGCCGAGGCCAGCGAACCCACCGTCCAGAAACGCAACTTGTTGAGCGCCGCGTCGTCCGTGATCATCACGGCCTGGAGGTACCCGTAGAGCGCGGCGCTGATCGCCGTACCGGCCAGTGCGAGCCGCACCGGGGTGGCGCCCCGGCTGCCGCCCAGGAACCACACCAGCGCGCCCACCACGGCCGCGCCGAGGAACGCGAACCACACATAGCCGTTCAGGGTGCTGACGCCGAAGTAGGTGATGGCGGTGACCACCGCGGCCGACGCGCCCGCGTTGATGCCGAGCAGGCCGGGGTCGGCGAGCGGGTTGCGGGTGAGCGCCTGGAGCACCGCCCCGGACAGGCCCAGGGCGGCACCGGCCAGCAGGCCGAGGACGGTCCGCGACAGCCGCGCGCCGACGACGACGTCACCGTACGTCCCGGTGTCGTGGAACAGACCGTGCCAGACCTGGGCCAACGGCAGCGCTTTCGCCCCGATCGCGATGCTCGCCAGAGCGACGAGCAGCAGGATCACGACGGAGACGAGGAGCCCGAGGGCCCGTATCGTCCGACGGCTCGGGGGCGCGGGGGCGGTCTCCGCGCGCTGTTCGGGGGGACTGTCGACCAACACGAGGTTAGGTTAGCCTACCCTCGCCTTGACCTCGATGCCGCGCCCCTGGAGACACCTCTCCGCCCTTCCGGCCCCTCTCGGCCGCCTTCGGCTCCCTGCGGCTCCCCCGAGAGTCCCTTGGGCAGCGCGGCCAAGTCCCCCTCGAACACCGGCTCTCAGAGCCCCAGCCGCGCCAGCGCCTTGCCGCCGTCCAGCTCGCAGGAGCCCTCACCGGCCGCCGTCCAGGCCGCCGCGCACAACGCCCGCAGACCGTCGAGCGCCTCGCCGTCCCCCTCCAGCTCCAGCCGGTCGGCACCCGCCGTCGCCGTCCAGCCACCGCACCGGAAGCCGTCGCCGTCCGCCGTGACCTCCGGCTGCCCGGTGAGCAGCCCGCGCAGATCGGCGTCGACATACGTCGGCCGGTGCTGCGGCGGCGCGGCGAGCAGCTGACGCCCGTCGGTGACACCGGTCAGCACGAGCAGCGAGTCGACCGCACCGTTGAACGCGCCCTCGATGTCGGTGTCCAGCCGGTCCCCGACCACCAACGGCCGCTTCGCGCCCGTCCGCAGGATCGTCTCCCGGTGCATCGGCGGCAGCGGCTTGCCCGCCACCTGCGGCTCGGCGCCCGTCGCGATCCGGACCACCTCCACCGCCGCGCCGTTGCCCGGCGCGATCCCGCGTCCGCTCGGGATCGTCAGATCGGTGTTGGACGCGAACCACGGCACACCGCGCGCCACGGCGTACGACGCCTCCGCAAACCGCCCCCACGGCAGATCCGGGCCGCCGAACCCCTGCACCACGGCCGCCGGATCGTCGTCCGCCGACTCCACCGGCTCCAGCCCGCGCTCCCGCAGCGCGACCCGCAGCCCCTCCCCTCCGATCACCAGCACCCGCGCCCCGGCCGGCACCTGCTCGCTGATCAGCCGCGCCACCGCCTGCGCCGAGGTGATGACGTCACCGGCGCCCGTCGGGATCCCCAGCTCGGTGAGATGCTCGGCCACCGCGTCCGGTGTCCGCAGCGCGTTGTTGGTGACGTACGCCAGATGCATCCCGCCCGCGCGGGCGACCTCCAGCGACTCCACGGCGTGCGCGATCGCACTGCCGCCCGCGTACACCACCCCGTCCAGATCGAGCAGCGCCGTGTCGTACGCCGTGCTCAGCGCCTGTCCGCTGCCGTCGGGACCAGTCCTGACGCCCTGGCTCATCCCCATCGCTCCTCGTCACTCCTCGTCGACCCGCCTTGCAGCATCGATCATCCCGCACGCCACTGACACACGTACGATGCCGGGATGAACCTTGCAGGTCACTCGGAAGCAACGGAGCGCCGAGGCCTGGAACTCAACCCGTTCCGAGGCCTTCGCTACGACCCGGACCGGGTCGGCAGTCTGGCCGCCGTCACCTCCCCGCCGTACGACGTCGTCGTGCGCCCCGACGGCGTACACCACCTCCAGTCCGCCGACCCGCACAACATCGTCCGACTCATCCTTCCGCAGGCCGGTACCCCCAGCGCCAGTACCGAACAGGCGGCCGACACCCTGCACCGCTGGCAGGCCGAGGGCATCCTCGCCACGGATCCCGAACCGGCCCTGTACGTCTACGAACAGCACGACGGAAAGGGCCTGCTCCAGCGCGGGGTGATCGGCGCCCTGCGGGTCTCCGAGCCCTCCGAGGGCGTGGTGCTGCCGCACGAGGAGGTCATGCCCCCGGTCGTCGCCGACCGCGCGGCCCTGATGCGCGCCACCTCGGCGAACCTCGAACCCCTCCTGCTCACGTACCGGGGCAACGGCACGGCCGCCGCCTTCGTCGAAACGGTGGCCCAACGCCTCCCGCTCCTCTCCACCACCACGGAGGACGGCTTCCACCACCGCCTCTGGGCGATCACCGACCCCACCGAGGTGAACCTCGTCCAGTCCGACCTGGCCCATCGCCAGGCCCTGATCGCCGACGGCCACCACCGCTGGGCCACCTACTTGCGTCTACGCGCGGAGCACAGCTCGCCCAGCCCCTGGGACTACGGCCTGGTCCTCCTCGTCGACACCGCCCGCTACCCGCTGCGGGTCCGCGCCATCCACCGGTTGCTGCACGGTCTGCCGGTGGCGGAGGCCCTGGAGCACGTCAAGGGCCTGTTCCGGGTACGACGGCTCGACGCCCCCCTGCCGGCGGCGCAGGACGCGCTGGCGGACGCGGCCTGCGCGGGCAACGCGTTCCTGCTGGCCGGCGACGGAGCGTTCCATCTCATCGACCGCCCGGACCCGGACCTCCTGGCCCGCACGATCCCCGACGACCGGCCGGCCGCCTGGCGCACCCTGGACGCCACCGTCCTGCACGCCACGCTCCTCGACCACGTCTGGCGCATCCCCGAGGACTCACCGGCGCACATCGCGTACATCCACGACACGGCGGCGACGGTCGCCAAGGCCGAGCGCGACGGCGGTACGGCCGTCCTCATGCACCCGGTCCGTGAGGAGGTCGTCCGCGACCTGGCCCTCCAGGGCGTGACGATGCCCCGCAAGTCGACGTCCTTCGGCCCGAAGCCGGCCTCGGGCCTGGTGCTGCGGGCGTTCGATGTGTGAAGGCGTCTGAAAACGTCCGAACGAGAGAGGGCAGGCCCGGTCGGGCCTGCCCTCTGCCAGTCAGTCAGTCGCTCACGCCGTCACACGGTCACCGAGCTCAGTCCTGCTCGGCCTCGGCCTCGTCCTCGTCCTCCGCCTGGACGTCAGCCTCGACGCCGGCCGCGGCCGCGACCTCGGGCTCGGACTTCGACTCGGACTTCGACTCAGGCTTCGGCTCGGACTCGGACCCGGACTCCGCGGAGATCTCCTCGGCCTCCTCGTCATCCAGAGCGTCCACGAACTCCACCCCGTCCAGCTCGGCCAGTCGGTCGGAGGCGTCGGTGCTGCCGTCGCGGTCGGCCTCGACGGCCTTGGCGAACCACTCCCGGGCCTCGTCGACACGCCCGGCGGCGAGCAGGGCGTCCGCGTAGGCGTACCGCAGCCGCGCGGTCCACGGCTGTACGGAGTTGGAGGCCAGCTCGGGGCTCTGCAACGTCACGATCGCCGCGTCCAGCTGCCCCATGTCACGCCGGGCACCGGCGGCGACGAGCCGCATCTCGACCTGGCCGGCCTTGTCGAGCTTGTGCACGTCGGGGGCGCCGGCCATGTCCAGCGCCTTCTCCGGGCGGCCGAGCCCACGCTCGCAGTCGGCCATCACCGGCCACAGGTCCACGTTGCCGGTCATACGCCGCGCGGCCCGGAACTCGGCGAGCGCCTCGGAGTACTTCTGGTTCGCGTACGCAGCGAACCCGGCCGCTTCGCGTACGGCGGCGACACGGGACGCCAGCCGCAGGGCCACCCTGGAGTAGCCGTAGGCACCCTCGGGGTCCTCGTCGATGAGCCGGGCGACCATCACCAGGTTCTTGGCGACGTCCTCCGCGAGCGTCTTGGGCAGGCTCTGCAGCTCCTGCCGTACGTCCTTGTCGATCTCCTCGCCGGTGACGTCCTCCGCGATCGGCAGCCGCTTGATCGGCTCCCGGTCCCGGTCACGGTCCCGGTCGTCACGGAAGCGGTCGCCGCCACGCCGGTCGTCGCGCCGGTCGTCGCGGCCACGGTAGCCACCGCCCCGGTTGTCGTCCCGGCGACCGTAACCGCCGCCACCGCGGGTGTCGTCGCGGCGGGGGCCACGGTCGTCACGGCGGTCGTCGCGACCCCGGAACCCGCCGCGGCTGTCGTCACGCCGGCCGTAACCACCGCCACCGCCACCGCCACCGCCACCACGGTTGTCGTCACGACGGAAGCCACCGCGGTCATCGCGATCGTCGCGACGGTAGGCGGGACGCTCCCCACGGTCGTCACGGCGATCATCCCGCCGGTCGTCACGGCGGTCGTCGCGCCGGAAAGCGGGACGGTCCCCACGATCGTCACGACGGTCATCTCGCCGGTCGTCGCGCCGGTCGTCACGGCGGAAAGCCGGACGGTCCCCACGGTCATCACGACGGGGACCGCGATCGCGGTCGTCACGACGCCCGTAACCACCCCGGTCACCGCCACGATCGTCACGCTGGAACCCCGGACGCGAACCACGACTGTCGTCACGCCGGCCGTAACCACCGCCACCGCTACCGCCACCACGGTTGTCGTCACGACGGAAGCCGCCACCACCACCGCGGTTGTCATCACGCCGGTCATCACGTCGGCCATAGCCGCCGCCACCACCGCCACGGTTGTCGTCACGACGGCCGTAACCGCCGCCGCCACCGCCACGGTTGTCATCGCGACGGCCGTAACCGCCACGATCTCCACGGTCGTTGCGGTCGCCACGGTGTCCGCCACGCTCGCCGCGGTCACCGCTTTCCCGTTGCCGCTGGTCGCGCTCCGGTCGGTCGTCGGGAGAGTTGGTGGACATGGTGACTCCTGTCTTCGGTACCGCAAGCATTGTAAAAACAAAAGGACCCCTGGTCCCAGCTGAACGCTGGGACCAGGGGTCCTCCAAAGATTGTTCGGCGGTGTCCTACTCTCCCACAGGGTCCCCCCTGCAGTACCATCGGCGCTGTAAGGCTTAGCTTCCGGGTTCGGAATGTAACCGGGCGTTTCCCTCACGCTATGACCACCGAAACCCTAATGGTTTCGAGCGAACAAGCACACTCTTTAATTGTGTGTTCAGCTCTAGCCGGCAACAGTCGTTGCCTCAGAACTAACACAGTGGACGCGAGCAACTGAGGACAAGCCCTCGGCCTATTAGTACCGGTCACCTCCACCCA
>NZ_BMML01000040.1 GCF_014645815.1 Streptomyces fuscichromogenes
TCTTGTCGCCAATTGCGAGCAGTGCTCGGCCTTGAGGGCCAGAGAACGCCACCACAGCCCGAACTCCGCCTTCGATGTCCAGCCGTTCTCCGACCTGGGTTCCCTTAATCGGATCTACCACCAGAACGCCGTCCCGGCTGCCCGCAGCGAGGTACGTGCGGCCGTCCGGCCCTCGAAAAACTGCGAGACATGTCAGCACGGTCCCGGCATCCGCCACCACGTTGTTCGGCGTCTGCCAGCGGGCGAGCCGGGGGCGGACCGTCGCGCCCTCGCCGAACTGCGCACCCCGAGTGGCGAGAGCGAATTCAAGGCTGACCTGACGCGTCCGCTGATCCGCGCCGTCCAGGAACGGCTCGATCTCAGCCCAGGCTGCCACAGCGAGCTGGTCAGATCGCGGGGCGATCGGTAGTCCGAGGCGACCGCGAAGCCTGCCATCGGTATCCCAAGGAAGGAATGCCCCGGGAAGAGCTGCGTCATTCAGGACGTCGCCGAGGTCCGCGTGCTGGGCAAGGTGCCGGCGGATGTAGGGGTGTGGTGGAATGCCCGGCTCAGTGTGGACCAGTTCGGCGAGACGATGGGCGATGCGGCGGTGGATCTCGGCCGGCGAGTTCGGCTGAGGCGCTGGGGTCACCACTGCGGCTCCCTCGAGGAGGTGTTCAGGAGATGAGGGTCAGTGCGCAGAACCTCGGCGAGACGCTCATGAGCGAGGCGATGCACAATGCGGCCGTCCTCTGTGTCCTGGGCTAGGTATCCGACCAAGCGGCTGGCCCTCAGGGCGACAATGGCGGACTCGGAGTCGGGCAGCGGATGATCCAGGACGGCTTCGGCGAGAGTCGGCCAGATCGGCCCCCAAGGGATGCCAGCCCCCTGGGCGAACGCAGCTGCTCTGAGGAGAGCAAGGGCTGTTTCGGACGTGAGTTGGGGCGTGCTGAGCTCGCGCAGATCTCGACGGAGCATGCCGATCAGTCCCAGGCCGAGAGAGTCCCACCAGAGGGGGTCGGCGAGCAGATCGGCGGGCGTTTCGTGTTCGCGGAGCTGCCCACCTGCAATGCGAGCATCGAGGAAGGAGACCCCTGGGATCCTCGCAGCGATCCGGCGGGCGACGTCCGCGGCATCAGGGATGTCGTCGAGCAGGGACTGCAGATACTCCTGAACGTCGCTGGCCGTCTCCGGGCCGTCCGTGCGCAGTTCCATCGGTGGGAGCTGGGTACGCGAGGTGTCGGTGGCCAAAGTGAGGGCCTGTCTCACGTGATCGAGGAGAGCGATGTCCTGAACAGATTCCCCCGTGTTCGGCGCATCGGGTGCGGCGCTCGTGAGGTGGCTGCGGACACCGATCACCAGCCGGAGCGCAGCCTGCCCTGCCTGAGCCAGCGGCGCGACGACCTGGCTGACCAGGAGGTGCGGGTCGTCGGCCTCGTCTAGACCGTCGACGACGAACGTGGTGGTGCGGCCGCTGCTCGCGAGTTCGCGCAGGGCCTTCAGCAGGTGTCCACGCATGCCGGTGAGGGGGTCCGCGCTGGGCTCCAGTTCCGGGGCTTCTTGACCGAGGCCGTCGAGGAAAGCGGCGATGACGTGCTCGGCTGTGCGCTGGCGGGCGAGAATCGCAACGTCGATGGAGCCTACCGGGGGAACCGTGTCAGGGGGTGAGTCTCTGACGGCGCCGACGTAGGCCGGGTCGGCGCGGAAGCCGGCGTCGCTTAGCGTCACGGCGCGAGCGATCACCGCAGACTTCCCACTTCCTGCCGTACCGGTGACGATCAGCGAGGGCGCGAATCCCGATGGTGGTCCGACGTCGAGGAAGCTCGCCAGCACGCGGGTGAGGGGCTGGCGTCCTGAGAAGTACCATCCCGGATCCGCTCGGTTCGGCCGACCGCTGGCCCGGCTGACCCAGTAGCGCAGGTCCTCCTCCGTGGCGGCAACCTGGCTGCGCTGCGGCGCGACGAGTTGCGTGGTGGGCCTGTAGCCGGGGTTGGGAAGGCAGAAGTGTGGTGTGCGCGAGCCGTTCATGCCTAGCAGCGGATGCGGTGACCTGTATCCGGTGGCTTCGGAAGCGTCGTGAAGCTGTTCCAAGAACTCGACGAAGGTCAAGTACTCGCTCGTCAGTTCGGCCGATGTAATCAGCTGCTTGTGAACCTGGGCCAGGAGCGCACTCAGCTCGCGGACTCCGACCGTGGTGCCGATGTCAGTGGCGGCGAGGACAGCCAGGGTGGGGCTGCCAGACCGATTCTGGTTCAGATCATGGACCAGCTGTGCGAGGCCTATGTTGACTCCGCGGGAGTAACACGTGTTGACGATGACAAGAACGTGCTTGGCCTTGGAGTCTAGGGCTGCCGCGATCAGGTCGGATGTGCGGTACGCAGTTGCGAGCAGCCGTTGGGGGTCGGTCTCCGGCAGCATCAGGAAATGGCTCCCGGCGGGACTTGCCTCACCGTGCCCTGAAACGAAAAAGAGGATGGCATCGTCTGCGGGGGCATCCCGCAGTCCTGAACTATCCAGAAACGCCTCCACATGCCTGCGCTGCTGAAGGTCGGGCACCTCCTCACGCGTGAAGCTCCGCTCGCCAAGGTCAGGATCGCACCACCAGGTCTCCAGGACCTGGAGCTGCTCCTTCATACCCGCCCTGAAATTCGGGTCCTCATTGGTGTAGCCCTGGACCGAGACAGCCAGCAACCGACGACGAACACCACTGGCCCTGGGATGAGCGGTACTCCTGTCACTGTCCACGAGCGCTAGTCTGCAGGACGGCGGACAGGAGGGGGAGCAGAGGTATGCCAGACGCGGCAAGTGGTACCTGGCGTCCCGGAGCACGGCAGAGCCGAGACGTCACTCCCGACGCGGTCATTATCGTTCCGGGAATCATGGGCAGCGAACTCGTAGAGAAGGAGACGGGCAAGCTGCTGTGGGGGTTGAAACCAGCCATGCTGGGCCGAGCGTTCGGACACAGGGGCGGCCTGGAGGCGCTTCGGGCGACCGAGGCCGAGCTGGACGGGACCGGGCGGACCCGGGTGCTGCCGTCGGCCCTTCTGCGCCTCCCGGCGTGGGTGCCACTGATCCATGGCATCGAGCCCTACCACGACCTCCTCACGATGGTGCGCGACACGGTCCCCGACCCATCTGCGGTTCTGCCGTTTCCCTACGACTGGCGTCTCCCGGTCGAGCACAACGGGCAATTGCTCGCCCAAACGGCACGTCGGCATCTGGAGGGTTGGACCGCAACCGTTCTGGCCACGCCTGCCCTGCGTACGCTGTGCGAGAACCGGATGCCGCAAATCATGTTCGTGGCCCACTCGATGGGCGGCCTGGTGGCCCGGGCTGCCATCTGCCACCAGCCCGATCTGCAACCGGACACCCGTGCCGTCGTCACGCTGGGAACACCGTTTCTCGGATCGGCGAAGGCCGCCATGATGCTGAACGGTGGACGGCGGACCGGGGGCCTCGAGGGCGCGGTCCTGGATCGTCTGCAGCGCCTGACCGTGACCCTTCCCGGTGTCTACGACCTGCTTCCGGACTACCGGTGCGTGGACGAGGGCTTGGAAGTCGCCCGCCTCACGCCTCAGACAGTGGCCCGGATCGGAGGCAACCCCTACCTCGCCGCCGCCTCGATGGACTTTCAACTGAAGACGCGTCTCGATCACACCGAGGCCCTTCCGGCTCACCGGGCGGTCGTAGGCGTTGCGCAGCCGACTGTGCAGAGCGTCCGCATCGAGGCCGGCGTGGTCCAGCCGCAGTACATGTCGTTCATCGCAGGAGAACACGGGGACCTGAGGCGCGACGAGCACGGCATCCCGGAGTGGTGTGACCGTTGGGGAGACGGCACTGTGTACCGCGACGCAGCCACACTCGGCACCGAGAAGCCGGTCTACCTGCCAGTGCAGCACGGCTCCCTGGCGAAGGACGACGTCGCACTCCGCTATGTCCATGGTGTTCTGACCGAGGAGAGCGTGTACGCGGGCCCGCCGATGGGGCCTGGCGAAGCTGGACTGGACCTGCCGGACGAGGGAGTCATCGCAGGCCGGGCGTGGCAGTTGCGAGTGACTGGTCGCGACCGGCCGGTTGGGGTCAGGTGCGAGGTCGTGAACACAGAGACGGGCGCCGTTGTGGCAACGCCGCGCTTGTCCACCAGGGAGGACTGTCTGGGCGCCAGTGTGACCCTGCCAGAGCCCGGTCTGTACCGTGTCCGGGCTCAAGTAGCGGATACACCACCGGTCACCCAACTCCTGCTCGCATTCGGGGCGGAGTTGGAGGAACGGGCGGGTCTCAAACGGTTCTCGGGCTGACCTTCCAAGCTAGGACGCCATTTCAGTTGGGTGCGGCCGAGAGTCGGGCTCATACAAGATTTCCGTAGTCGTTGATCGGGCCAACTTGGCTATGGCGTCGGCTGATTGACGGCCTCACCCTGATGGTGTGTGAGGTTCGGTTGGAGGACCTGCTGCCGCAACTGGCCGCGGTTCGGGGTGATCGTGTAGAGGCCAGCGGTGATCTGTTGCGGATCGTGGCCCGGACCTGGGACGACGCCCCGGCGGTCTGCCCGGGATGCGGGATGTGAACGACGGCGATTTTCCCCGCTTTGGCCCGTTTGAACGCGTTGTTATTCCCCATCCTGAATTTTCGTAATTGGCCATGGGTAGCGCGGCGTTCGGGATCGAGGGACCTGGTCGTCGCGGCGCTGCTCATGTTCCTCGCCCCTGCTGGATCGGATGGCCGATGGGCAGCCCGGATGGCGAGGAGAACGTTCGTCGTGGTCGACATCACAGAGATCTACGTCCACTGGTACGCGGGGCGCTCGAAGAGCGGTCTGGCTGCGTCGTTGGGGGTGGACCGCAAGACGGTGAGGAAGTACCTGAAGCCGGCGGAGGCGGCGGGAATCGTGCCGGGCGGGCCGCCGATGAGCGAGGCCGACTGGGCCAAACTGATCAAGGAGTGGTTCCCCGAGGTCGCCGACCGGCGGCTGCGGCAGGTGACGTGGGCGGAGATCGACAAGCACCTCGACTACATCAAGCCGCTGCTGGGGACGGTGACCGTCTCCACGATCCATCAACGCTTGCGGGACGAACGGAAGTTGCACGTCTCGCTGACTGCGTTCCGCCGCTGGGTGCGCGACACGATGCCGAGTGAGGTGACCGGGGCCCAGGTGACCGTGCTGCGGGACGAGGTCCCGCCGGGGTCCGAGGCTCAGATCGACTACGGCTTTCTGGGCCAGTGGGTCAACCCGCGGTCGGGCAAACGCCACCGGATCTGGGCGTTCGTGATGGTGCTGCCGTGTTCGCGGCACATGTTCGTGCGCCCGGTGATCCATCTGGACCAGCACGCCTGGACCGAGGCGCATGTCGCGGCCTTCGACTTCTTCGGCGGTTATGTGGGTGACAACCCTTCCGCGATCTCGCGCTGCCCGTCAGGATGGTCGCTCCCGTCGAGGAGCTCGGATGGCCTGGCAGCCGGAGTTGGTACGAAGCTTCGATGCCGCGGGAAACCCCACGGCATCGCTCGGGCACGCCCTGGTCGACGACTACCTGGAGTTCGTGGCGGCACGCTGCCGGCCGAACACCCTGCTGGCCACCGCCTACGACCTGAAGGTCTTCTTCTCGGTGGTGCCCAAGGAGCCGGCCGACGTCGTCACCGCGGACATCTTCGCGTTCATCACCGCGCAGAAGAAGCCGCGGCGAGGCCCGAAGGTCGTCCGGCTCGAAGACGGTGAAGCCGGGCTCTCGGCGCGGACCATCAAGCGCCGACTCGCCAGCATCTCCGGCCTGTTCGGCTACCTCATGACCCGCGACGACCTGGCCATTGATCGCAACCCGGTGCCGACAGGGATGGCCAACCGCCGCCGCAGCGGCAATCGCGGGACACCGCTCCTGCGCACACCCCGCACCCTCCCGCGCGTCCTGGGGCCGAGCGAGGTCGAGGCGGTCCTCGGCACGCTGAACACCGCACGGGACAGGGCGATGATCCTGGCGATGCTGCTGGGCGGACTGCGTCGCTGCGAGGTCCTCGGCCTGCGGCTGGGAGACCTCTCACCCGGCGAGCGTCGGGTCTTCATCAGCGAGGGCAAGGGCGGACACCAGCGTCTTATACCCGTCTCCGCGCAGTTCTTCAGCGCGGTCGGCGACTACCTGGACCGTGAGCGTCCGCCGGTCGAGCACGACCAGCTGTTCGTGGTGTTGCGCGGACCGACCCGGGGCCGGCCGCTCTCCGCCGACGGCCTCGACGAGATCCTCGACGGGGTCCGGAAGCGAACCGGACTGCCGAAGTTGACATGCCATCAGCTTCGGCACACCTGCCTGACCCGGCTGCGGGAGGCGGGCATGGCCCTGGAAGCGGTACAGGCCCAGGCCGGACACCGCTCCATCGAGTCGACCCGCATCTACATCCACCTCGCGAACAGCTGGCTCGTCGAGCAGTACCTGGAAGCAAGTGCCGCGATCGACGCCGACCGGGCGGAGTCCTGATGCGCCGGGCCCGCGCCGCCGCCCTGCCGATCGTGCGCCCGGACCTGGTCGAGTTCTACCTCGCCCACCGGGCCGCGCAGGGCATGAACACCGACCACAAGGTCCGCTGGGGTGCGCGGGCACTGCTTGCCGCAGTGCCCGACCTGACCGACTTCTGCCGCCTGCCGCTGGAACGTCAGCTCGCCTTCAACCACGAGACCCACCGGTTCATCAGCTGGCTTGCGGTCACGGGACGGATGCAGCCGGGCGCGGACTACCTGGTCGCACGGCGCCCGCGACTGGGGATCGTACTCGCCCGCACAGAGCCGGAGCTGCACCTGCGGTTCATGGAGACCGCCCGCACACTCGGCTTTCGCGACACAGTGGCCATGACCCAGTTCAACCTGCTGGGTCACTTCGTGGCACTGTTCGGCAAGCAGCCCTACGAGCTGCAGCAACACGACTGGGACGAGGGACGCCGTCTCCTGCTGGACGCCGCACGCCGCATCCCCAACCGCGGCATCAAGGCCCTGTCGACCGCCCTGTTCAACCTCGAAGCCACACTGTTCCACTGCGAGTTGACCGACCAGCTCCCGCGCCGGCGCACCCCGGACCGCTCCGACATACGAGCCCGCGAATGGGCCCGCGTCCCGGTCAGGATGGCGGAGACGATGCAGCACTATCTGCAGCAGATCGCCGGGACGCTGCGGCCGGGCACCGTGAAGAACGCAGAGCTGACGCTGCGAGAGTTCGCCTTGCTGGTTGCCGCCGAAGACGCGGCCGTCAGCTGCGTCGCCGAGCTCAAGCGGCGACACGTCGAACGCTACCGACAGTGGCTGCTGGAGCGACCGGCCGCCCGCGGAGGCCCGCTGCACCGGCACACCGTCCGCGACCGCCTGAGCAAACTCCGCGGCTTTCTCCGCCGCCTCGACGAATGGGACGCCGCCGACCGGCCGCCCCGCCAGCTGGTATTCGACAGTGACTTCCCGATCGCGGACGAGCCACTGCCACGCTTCCTCGACGACGCCGCGGCCGCCAAACTGCTGTCCGCCGCCCGCAAGGGTCCCGATCCGTTCGCCCGGCTGGCCATCGAAATTCTCGCCCGCACGGGGATGCGCCGCAGCGAGATGCTCGGCCTGACCATTGACGCGGTCGTGCAGATCGGCTCCGCCTACTGGCTCCGTGTCCCGGTCGGCAAGATGCACACCGACCGCTACGTTCCCCTGCATCCGCAGCTGAAGACGCTGCTGGACGACTGGCTGCTGCACCGCCCCGAGGGCCTGCGCTCGAACCTGCTGTTCACCGACCACGGCCGCCCGGTCAATGCCTCCCGCATCGAGGCCGCAGTCCGCAAGGCCGCCGAGCGGGCCGGGCTGGGCCGGGTCACCCCGCACCAACTCCGCCACACTCTGGCCACTCAAGCGATCAACCGGGGCATGTCCCTGGAAGCCATCGCCGCCCTTCTGGGACACAAGTCGCTGTCCATGACACGCGTCTACGCGCGGATCGCTGACCGGACCGTTGCCGACGAGTACTTCGCCGTCTCGGAGAAGGTCGAGGCACTCTACGACGCCCCGCGCCAGCTGCCGGCCGACGCCGAGGGAACGGAAATGGCCAAGCTCCGGCGAGAGATGCACCGCCGGATGCTCGGCAACGGCTACTGCGCTCGCCCCGTCGAGATGGACTGCCACTTCGAGTCGATCTGCGAGTCCTGCACCTTCTTCGTCACCACGATTGAGTTCCGGCCCACCCTCGAACGCCAGCGAGACGACGCGGCGGCCAAGGGACAGGTCGCACGCGAGCAGATCTTCGACGGACTGCTCAGTCGTCTCGACGGAGAAGCCTCCTGACCAACTCCTCAGACGCCTTCGAGGTCCACCCGCCAGTCATTGGAGGTGATCCAGTGGCCTTTCGGATACTCAAACTTCACTGCACCAAGTAGCTCGAACCCCGCCCGACGACAGACCGAGTTCGACGCGGAATGGTCCACGCTCGGAAAGGCGTGCAGATACTGGTGCAGTCCCGCCGACCCGGCTGCCTTGATGACAGCACGAGCCGCCTCAGCAGCGATGCCCCGCCCCTGGAACTCAGGCAACACTCCCCATCCGGTCTCCCACACGGTTCCGTCACGCCACGCACGCTCCCAGAAGCCGATCGAGCCAACGGTGTCGCCGGAGTCCACCAACGTGACCCGGTACATCTGCCCCCGGTCCGGGCTCAGATAGCTCCGGTGCCGTGCGACCAGTTTCTCAGCCGTCTCAGGGCCACCCAGGTGCTCCGTCATTTCAGGTGCATTGTTTCTCTGCAGGAGCCAGAAGTCGCCCTCGCTCCAAGGCTCCAGCCTCACCCGCTGGGGATCTGCGATGTCCATGGCAGCAACCCTAGGACGGAGGTCTGACAGCAGCCCTGACCGTCGGGCCTGCGAGACAACGAAGGCGAGCCGCGAGGAAACCCCCCTGAACACCGCAAGGGGTTGACAAGAAGACCCGCATATTAGAGGTGTCCCGCGCCGGCTGGTGCCGGACAACCTCAAGACCGGGGTGGACAAGCCTGATCTCTACGACCCGAAAATCAACAAGGCGTATGCCGAACTCGCCACCCACTACGGGGCGTTGGTGGACCCGGCGCGCGCTTCGAAGCCGAAGGACAAGCCGCGGGTCGAGCGGCCCATGCCCTACGTCCGGGACTCGTTCTGGCGCGGGCGGGAGTTCGTCTCGATCGAGCACATGCAGGCCGAGGCGGTGACCTGGAGCCGGCAGGTCGCCGGGCGGCGGCAGTGCCGGCCGCTGGGCGGGGCCGCCCCGGCGTCGGTGTTCGAGGACATCGAGGCGGCGGAACTGCTGCCGCTGCCACCCACCCCGTTCGTGCTGGCCCGCTGGTCAACTGCCGTGGTGGGCCCGGATATTCATATCAAGGTCGGCCGCACTCTCTACTCGGTCCCCTGGAAACTGATCGGCAGGAGGGTCGACGTCCGCTCCACCGCCACCGTGGTCCAGGTCTTCTACGAGGGCGGCCTGATGAAGACACACGCGGCCCTTGAACAGGGCAAACGCACCGACAAGCTGGACTACCCGCCGGAGAAGATCGCCTTCCAGATGAAGACGCCGATCTGGTGCCGCACCCAGGCGTCCCAGGTCGGGGACGGCTGCCGCACCGTCATCGACCAGCTCCTCGAAGTCCACGCGCTCTACCGGCTCCGCGCCGCCCAGGGGATCCTTGGCCTGCGCGGCAAGTACGGCGACGGCCGCCTGGACGCCGCCTGCACCAGGGCCCTCGCGGTCGGCGACCCCTCCTACCGCACCATCAAAGGCATCCTCATCGCCGGGACCGAGACCGAACCCGAGCCTTTGACCAGTGGCGACGCCGGAGCCGCCGCCTTCCTCCACGGTCCCGCCCAGCTGTTCGGCGACGCCGCGACGACCCCCGACACGACGGACGACGACCGCGACGACCAGGTCCGCGACGACGAAGAGGTGGACGCCCGATGACCGTGATGGACAGCGCCCTGCGCGAGTCGCTCAAGTCCCTGCGGCTGTCGGGGATGCTGGAGACCCTCGACGCCCGCCTGGCTCAGGCCCACGGCGGCGAACTCGGCCACCTCGACTTCCTCCAGGTCCTCTGCCAGGACGAGATCACCCGCCGCGAGACCGTCGCCTTCCAACGCAGGCTCCAGCGCGCGAAGTTCGAGCAGCAGGTCACGCTGGAGGAGTTCGACTTCACCGCCTCCTCCAAGCTGCCCGCAGCCCAGATCCGCGACCTCGGCGCCCTGCGCTGGCTGCACGCCGGCGAGTCGGTCATCCTGTTCGGCCCGGTCGTTATCAACGGGGCCTGAGCCCCTCTCTTCTCTGTCTGCGACGAGCGTCACCGTGAGCGTTCTGTGTCGTTGATGCATTGCTATCAACGGGAGTTCTTCAGCGAGACGGAACGGCATCAGTGGCGCACAGCTTGGCGGTCCGGCCGGCGAACGGGCAGCGGACGTGGACCGTGATCGACGAGAAGTACCGGACGGTCGCACCGGTCGAGGACTGGTTGGAGGCCCATCGGCAGCTGTGGTCGCCGAACACGGTCCGCGGTTATGCGACCTCACTGGCCCAGTGGTGGACGTTCCTCGAGCAGCGCGACGAGACCGCGAAGTGGGCCGATCTCGGCGTCCCGGCTGTCGCGGGGTTCCTGTCCTGGCTGCGTAACGGCCGCACCGTCGAGCACGCCCTGGTCGAGTCCGAACAGGCGCCTGAGGCAGGGACGTTGGAGGCGAGACTGGCCGCGTTGATCTCCTTCTATCGCTGGCAGGAGGCGGTCTTCTCGGTGCCGGTCGCGGGCCGGCTCATGCGCGGGACACCGCGCCGGGCTCCGGCCCGGGGCCTGCTCGCGCACCTGGACGCCCGCACCGCTCCCGCCCCGTCCTCGCTGGTCAGGGTCCGGCGCCAGCGGCATCGTGGGCGCCCGCCACTGCTGCTGCCCACCGAGATCCAGGCGATCCTGGACAGCTGCGCGATGCCGGACGCCACGGTCGGCGAGTGGGTCGGCAACCTGCGCGACCGGCTGCTGTTCGCCCTGCTCGCGGAGACCGGTATGCGCCTGGGCGAGTCCCTTGGCCTGCGGATCTGCGACTTCGTGATGGGCCGCGGCTCCACTCCCTATGTCGAGATCGTGCCGCGCGAGGACAACACGAACGGGGCCAGGGTGAAGATGATGCGCCCCCGACGGATCTATGTCGGCTGCGACCTGGAGCGACTGTTCGCCGACTACCTCACCCACCTCGCCTGCCGGGCCGCCGAGTTCGGCATCGAGATCGATGCCGGATCGCCGTTGCTGGTGAACCTGGATCGGCCGCCGCTGCTGGCCGCCCTGCGCGAGGGCACGGTGCGGGACAAGGTGTCCGCCCTGCGCAAGAAGCGCATCGGCCCGGCCTCCTGGACGCCGCACTGGTTCCGACACAGTCACGCGACCGCGCTGCTGCTGGCCGGGACACCGGAGTGGGTGGTCTCCCGCCGACTCGGTCACGCACATGTGCAGACCACGCTCGACCTATATGGCTGGGTCCGCGAGGACGAGGCCCTGCGGGCCGCGGCGAACTGGAAGTCGTACATCTCCGCCTGGCAGGTCGACGATGGCCGGTGAACAGCGCCGTCAGCACGCAGCCGGCGACGAGGATCCGTTCTGGCGGCTCTGGCGGAAGCTGCCCGAGCCCTGGAAGGGGCCGGTGATCGGCGACGGCATTGACGACTGGGAGAAGATCACCGAGAACGGCGACCGCCGCATCGATCTGACCGGGCTGCCCGACCTGATCGCCGCCGAACTGGCCTGGATGGCGCACTGGCAGGCGATGGACGGGACCCGCTCGTCGGTGCTGGGCACCAACCAATTCGCGAACATCCTGCGCCGCGCGATCCGCGACAAACATCCCTTCCCGACGTCGATCCGGGCCATGGAGTGGGAGACGGCGGCCGCCCTGCAGCGGTGGTTCTATGCCACCCGCTGGGGCCGGCTCATTCCCCGCGGCAGCGTCGCCCGGCTGCGGGTGATCTTCCGCTTCTCCCGCCTGGCCCTCCTCGCCCGCTGCAGCGACGGGCCCTGGTGGTCCCTGGATGAATGGCACCCCCGCTGCGATCCGCGGATCCCGTTGGCCGAGCACGAACCCCAGGCCCACTACGGCTGTTCACCCTCAAGGATCACTCGGCCGTGGCTGCGGGAGGCCGTGAAGTGGTCTCTGGGCACCCAGCTGGAGGCCGGGACTTTGCGCTGGTCGACGGTGAGCCAGGAGAGGATGCGGTGCTTCGCCCGCTTCGACCGCTGGGTGGAGACCTTCACCGACCCGCTCGACGTCCTGGGCGACCCCGCCCACGCCGTCCAACTGGCCACCGCCTTCCGCCGCTGGGCGTCCGACCCTGCCAACCGGCTCCTTCGCCAGAACGAGCAACGGTTCGCTGGGCAGCCCGTCCATCCCCGCCTGGTCAACGACGACCTGCGGGCCGTCGCCGAACTCTTCGCGTTCGTCGCCGCCAACCCCATCGAGGCCCACCAGGTCCTTGGCCCCAACCCGTGGTCCCGGGTCACCGACGCGCACGCTGCCGGATGGTTCCGCCAGGTCTCCCGCATCCCGCACCAGCGCGAACTCAACGACGAGCACTACGTCGACGACCACGCCCTCGCCCAGATCCCCTCAGCCCTGCCCCTGCTCGGGCTCGCCCGCGACGAGCAGATGCTTCTCACCCGCGGTGACGGGCAGCAGGTCACCGCCCACGGCTTCGACGACCCGCAGGCCATGCGCATGATCCTGCTGCAGATCCTCACCGGACGGCGGGCCAGCGAGATCCGCACCAGCCGCTTCGACTCTCTCTCCCCGGTCCCCGACCGGGCCGTCGACGCAGTCGAGGGCGAACAGATCGCCCGCTTCCACTACGCACAGAGCAAGATCGACATCGCACCGGACAACATCCTCGTCGACGCCGAGGTCGTCGCGGTCATCGAGGAACAACGCCAGTGGCTCCGCGACCACTTCCCCGGCATCACCCCACGCCACCTGTTCCTGCAGCGGACCGGCAACCGGCAGGGCGACAAGCCCTACCCGTCGGGCACCTACAGCTGGATGCTCCGCGAGTTCAGCAAGATCGTGAAGATCACCGACAGCCAAGGCAAGCCCGTCGGACTGAGCCACACCCACCGCTTCCGTCACACCAAGCTGACCCGGCTCGCCGAACTCGGCCTGCCCGTCCACGTGTTGATGCGCTATGCAGGGCATGCAACCCCGTCGATGACGATGCACTACGTCGCCGCCCGCCAGGAACACGCCGAGCAGGCGTTCCTGGCCACCGCGAAACTCCGTGCGGACGGCACCCACGTCAGCTTCTCCCGAGACGACCACGACAGCCTCCACTTGTTCAACCGGGCCGACCGGTTCCTGCCCCACGGCTGGTGCCTGCTGCCGCCCCTGCAGAACTGCGACAAGGGAAACGCCTGCCTGACCTGCTCGGTCTTCGTCACAGACGCCTCCCACCAGGACGCTTTGGAACGGCAGTTGGACGAGACCGAGGCCCTGATCAACCGCAGCACCACCGCGTTCCAACAACGGCACGGCCGCCCGATGCCCGAGGACAACGTCTGGCTGCTGCAACGGCGGGCCGAGCACGCGGCTCTCACCAAGCTCCTGGACACCCTCCGCTCCAAGCCCGGACGCGCCGTCCAGGGCGCCGGCTGCGACGCTGCCCCCACCGGCCCCGTCCCGCTCACCCTCGACCTTGACCGTCACCGAAGGACCCGGCCATGGCCGACGACGCTCGCGCCAAGCGCACCCAGACACTCGCCACCGCCGCGAAGGCCAAGTCCCAGGCCAAGACCGCTGCGGCAGAGAAGGCGATCCGAACCCTGGTCAAACGCGGTGAGCCGATCACCTTCCAGGCTGTCCAGCGCGAGGCCAGCGTCTCCCACGCGTTCCTCTATAACCACCCCGAGCTGCGAGGACGCATCGAACGGCTACGGGCCCAAGCCCGGCCTGTTCCCGCACCGGCGCCTGCGGCCGACGAGCGGAACACCCTTGCCCTCGCGCTGACCAGTCAGATCACCCGCCTCAAGAAGCAGCACCGCGAAGAAGTACAGGCTCTGCGAGACGCGCTCGAACAAGCCCACGGCGAGAATCTCGACCTCCGACGCGAACTCGCCCGCCGCAGCTTGCCTGGACAGGTCCAGGCAAGCTGAAATGCTCTTGAATACCCCGTGTCAGCAGGGCTAGCGTTCTTGCACCTGCCAACACCGGCACTTTCAGGAAGTCCACATGCCTCGCCGGACACCGGGCGAGATCAGGTCCCAGCTGCCACTGCGGGACGCCAGGCACTTCAGCCGAACCGTCATCAGAGGACTGTCTGCTTCCACTAACCGACAAATCGCCCAGTTCGAGCGCGAGCGACGCCTGCCCAGAGGCGATATCGCGCTTGCCTTCCGCCGCTGGGCTCAGCGAGCCGGACGCCCTCGCAACGCAGAAGAGTGGCACTACGGATACTCCGACGTCGCCACCGGGCACATCCGCACGCTACTCGAAGTTGCCAGTTGCAACCTCCGTCCCCGCGCTCGAAGGGAACTACAGGCTGCGTTGGCGCCGATCGACGCACGCGCTCTAAAGCGCACCGTCAACGATCCATTCGCTCCACAGCACCTGCCCTGGTGGCAACGGCGCATCGAGGTTTGACCCCCGGTCGACACCAGGGTGGGGCCGGAGATCGCTCGTGCAGCCACCTGCCCTTGCTTCTATGTCTTCGACGTCATTACCAGGGCGATCGCCCGAATCAAGAACTTGATCCCCAGATAACGCCCGGAGTGGGCAAGACACACATCGCCGTCGCTCTCGCGGTCGCGGCCTGCCGGGCCGGCTACTCGATCTACTTCACCAGCCTCGACGACATGGTCCGCAACCTGAAGGCCGCCGAAGCAGCAGGCCGGCTGATCAACAAACTCGGCACCTACCTGCGGCCGAGCGTCCTCGTGGTCGACGAAGTGGGCTACCAGCCCCTCGAACGAGCCGAGGCGAACCTGGTCTTCCAGGTCATCTCCAAGCGTTACGAGAAGGGCTCCATCATCCTGACCTCGAACAAGACCTTCAGCGAATGGGGCCAGGTCTTCGGCGACGAGGTCCTCGCCACCGCGATCCTCGACCGACTCCTCCACCACTGCGAAGTGATCGCGATCAACGGCCCGAGCTACCGGCTCAAGAACCGCCTCCAGGCCATCGAGCGAGAGACCGACGTGGCCTGACAACCGGGGACGTTCAAACGTACCGGCCCGGCCCGAAGGGAGAGTACGCCGACAGGTGGCCGACTTCCCGCCCGACGCGGCGAGAGCAAGGGGATGGATACGACCGCACGGATCCATGCGGCCATGCCGGAACGGGCCAGCACTGCCCAGCCATGCCGTGACCCCCGGTCGATCCCTCCCAGGACCGCGGCCCGCAGGTCCTCATACCGCCGGGCGACCTCCACCCCGTCCACCGCCTGATCAGCGGTGATCGGGAACCTCCGCAGAGCGCGGCTCGCGCCGCCGGGCCAGCGCTTTCTCCACCGACCGCGGGTGCACGGTGATCCCGAACTCCCGCTCGACAGCACGGGCGAGCTGGTCCGAGCGCAACGCGGCATCGCCCGAGCGGAGCCGCTCGACGAAGGCCATGACCTCCTCGGTCAACTTGCGCGGCCCCTTGGGCCCGGGCTTGCCCGGCACCAGCGCCGCCGGCCCGCCCGCGTCCAGCGCTGCGGCGATCGCATAGAAGCTCTGTCGGCAGAACCCGAACGCGGCCGCGGCCTGCACGACAGGCACCTTGTCCACCCTGACCCGGCGCACCATCTCGTACTTGACCTGCACGACATCGTCCGGATCGAGGAACGCACACGCTGCGAAGCCCGCATCGACCACGGCACCGGGCCGCGGATTGAGCGCCCGGAACTCCTTCAACGTGCTCTGCTTGCCCGTCGGCCGGCTCATCACACCTCCCCGAGATCACCTCTGTCACCAGGATCCGGCCGCCCACCGCGCAGGCCAACGGCGTGAACACCGCCCAGAGAAGCGAAAGAAACAGGTCACGAACGTATCCGGACCCCCGCACGCCCCCGGCACACGATCCGCTGTTGCCGGACACCGGCACTGATCGCACGACAATCACGGCGCGATCCCCCCGACACCGTCGCGCAGCCCGGCCACCAGATCCGCGAGACGGACCAGGTCCTCGGTCCGGAACGGACAGACCCCGCCGGCCTCCTCGACGAACACGTCAGCCGGCGCCATGTCCGTCCACTCCACCGGGAACGAACACCGTCGTCCCTGCTCATCCAGGACCAGAACCACGTCCCCGCGCCACGAGTTGAGCCGCTCCAGGAACTCGAAGTCCTCACCACACCGGGGATGGAACGGATGGATCAGCCGCACACGTCCGTCGTCATCGCGGGAAACGAGCGCATTCGACGGTGAATGCCAACGCCCTGATGGAGTCGACGATCGGCCTGTACAAGACCGAATTGATCAAACCCCAGCGGCCCTGGAAGACACTCTCCCAGGTCGAGCTGGCCACCGCCGAATGGGTCGACTGGTACAACCACCGGCGGCTCCACGGAGAGATAGGTCACGTTCCGCCCGTCGAATACGAAGCCAGCTACTACACCGAATCCACGAAACCCCAGGTCATCACCACAATCTGAGATCTCCACCGAACCCGGGGCGGTTCACCGCCCGTGCATCTCGACATCGACCCGCGCCCTCCGCATGAAGTGGTTCACCGGCGAAGACCAGCGCAGTGCCTCATCAACCAGGCCGTCCAGCGGCGCATCGTGTGGGCACCGGCCTTCGCCGTCCCCTGCTCCGGCCAGTTCGACGAGCGTCGCGCTGATCGTCTGAGCCGTGGTCACCACGGCACCGAGCAGCAGGCTCAGGCAGTTGACGAGGAGTTCGTCGTCGATCAGCGGCCGGCCGTCCACCGTGAGCGTCAGCAGATGACTGATCAGGTCGTCCGCCGGGTTCTTCCGGACCTCGGCGAGCCGCTCCTAGAAGTACATCATGATCTCGCAGTGGGCCGAGGGCGCCGTCTCCTGCTCGGATCCCTGGCTGAAGTGCGGATAGCCGGGCGCCAGAGAGGAGAAGGCCAGATGGATCAACAGGTCGATGTCCCCGTCCGGCAGATCCATCATCCGCGCACCGACCGCCATAGGGAGGCGGGTGAACGCTGCGGCCGCGTCCCACACCGCGCCGTCCAGAGCAGGCTCGACGGTCTTCCGGACGAAGCATCTGACCCACTCCGCCTGCGAGGCCGCCGCATGGCTGGAGAACCGGCCGGCGAGCTGCCGACGGTACTCGTGGTGCTGGGGCGGGTCAGTGGACTGCATCATGCTTCCGCCCGCGGGATCCGGGCTGTCCAGCATGGCGATGGCGGTACCGGCCTCGGAACTGAACGTCTCGTGTTCCGACAGCACCCTGCGCACGTCTTTGAGGCGGGTGACGGCCCAGAATCCCTCACCTGCAGAACGGCTTTGCCAGAACAACGGGCTTTCCGCCCGAAGCGTCTGCCAGGCCAGGTGCGCATCGCCTTGCGCGTAAACGGACTTTTCTGTCAGATTAATGCCGTCAAGTCGTACACGCTCACTCGGATTCCGTGCGGTTATTCTCATGGAACTCCCCGTCATCACGGACTTTCCAGGCAAGGACACCGGCTTTTCGACGAACCCGTCTGATGGTAAGCCGCGGTGATCAAGAGGTCGCGGTTATACAGAAATAGCCAGGGGACGTGCCGTCGTCGCAACGACGACCCGGAAGTCCGTTGACAGCAACTGTCCCGCCTGCCTGCCCACCAGCTCACGCCCCCGGCCGCCCGGACCGCGGACACCCACGCCACAGAGCCGAGGAGGGTCTGTCAGCAACTGACGGACCCTCCGATAGTTCGAGTCCCTCACATGCTGAACAAGGAGAACGCACACCGCTGCACCACGCGCGAGCCCGGGAACAGGGCCCGGCGGACAGCCGGCAGCAAACCTCTGGAGTCGCCCTGTGACCGTGGGTGCCGGGTCGCTGCGTCGGCCTCGATCGGCTCGTCGGCCCCGCCGAGCCGCCCTAGCCCCTGACCGATGTCAGTACGGATCAACCCCGTAGCTCACTAGCCTGCTTCTCATGAGAGGCCGTTGCCGCCGGGCCACGTATCGTTTCAGCCGACAACCATCGCCCGTCCCGCCGAATTGATTCAAGTAGCACTCTGCCCACGACGCAGACGCATCGGCCCAGGTCGACGGCGAGGCTTATATAAAAGTCGCCCCGATAGCGGACATCTCTCCCAGTTTGGCGCGCTGTCGCACCGGCCTGCCATAACACTCCACAACACGTTCCCTATTCGGGTTAGTTGCGCTCCGGATTCCAGGCCGCCACTGCGTTCGGCCAGAAAGGCTGGCACTGTGACGGAGCAGTTCGAGGCAGCCCGAAGGCAACAGTCACGTGGAGTCGGGCCGATACGCCCACTTCCTGATCGCCGCACTCACGAGCTCTTCCAGGAGTGCGCACGCAACACGCCGTCAGCCACCGCCGCCGTGCACCGCGGCACTCACTGGACCTATGCAGAACTCGACGCCGCCGCGGACCGGGTGGCCAGAGCACTGCTGGCGGCTGGGCTCCGGCCCGAGGGTGTCGTGGCGGTCATCAGCCAGCGCACGCTCGCCTGGCTGGCCGCGATCCTCGGCATCTTCAAAGCGGGCGGAGCGTACCTGCCGATCGACCCGGCCTATCCCGACGAGCGCATCGCCGACCTGCTGCGCCGCGGGGGGTGTCAGCTGGCGCTGGTCGAAGACGAGGTGTCCGTGCGCCCGATCGAGAACGCGGCTGTCCACGTGCTCCCCCTGGTGCCGACCGCCGGCGCCGAGGCACGGCCGAGCCGCGTCCCGGACAGGGCACTCGCCTACGTCTTCTTCACTTCGAGGTCCACCGGTGCGCCGACGGGCGCCGCGTGCGAGCACGCCGGCATGCTCAACCACCTGCTGGCAAAGGTGGACGCGTTCGGGATCGGGCCGGATACGGTCGTCGCCCAGACCGCGTCCCAGTGCTTCGACATCTCGCTGTGGCAGGCGCTCGCGCCGCTCATCGTCGGCGGCAGCACCGTGATCATCGATCCGGAGACGATGCTGGACGTCCCCGCGCTCTTCGAGCTGCTGGCCGCGGAGAACGTCGGCGTCCTGCAGGTCGTCCCCAGCTACCTGGACGTGATGGTCACCAGGTTGGAGCGGGGGGACCGTGCGCCGGGCTCCCTACGCATGCTCGGCGTCACCGGCGAGGCGGTGAGCCGGCGGCTGCTCACCCGTTGGTTCGAGCAGTGCCCCGCGGTGCCCGTGGTCAACGCCTACGGCGCCACCGGGGCGTCGGACGACACCACGCACGAGGTTATCCGCAGCATGACGGACGGCGACCAGGTCACCGTGGGCGTGCCCATCGCGAACGCCGTCGTCGACGTCATCGGCGCGGACGGGTTGCCGGTGGAGGACGATGCGGTCGGCGAGATCACCTTCTCGGGTGTCTGTGTCGGCCGGGGCTACATCAACGATCCGGAGCGCACGGCCGATGCGTTCGGCGCCGATCCGGTCCGGCCCGGGCTGCGTCGCTACCGCACCGGGGACTACGGGCACTGGCTGTCCGACGGACGGCTCAGGTTCGTCGGCCGACGGGACGAACAAATGGAGATCGGCGGCGTCCGGGTCGAGGTCGCCGAGGTTGAGGCCCAGCTCCTGCGGGTGCCGGGGGTCCGATCGGCGTGCGTGATCGTGATGCCAGACGGAGCGAGCAAGCGTCTGGTGGGCTTCTACACAGCCGCGGCGACGATTCCGACCGTATTCGACCTGCTGGCCGAGCTGCTGCCGCTCCAGCTGGTCCCGCGTACGCTGCGCTGGCTGCCGGAGCTCCCGCTCACCGAGAACGGCAAGGTCGACAGGCGTGGACTGGCGGACCTGGAGACCAACAGTGCGAGCGGCAACGCTGCGATGCCGCCGCGGACCACCACCGAGCGGCGGATCGCCACCGCGTGGGCCGAGGTACTGGGCCGACCGCTCGACGAGATCGGCCGGAACGACAACTTCTTCGCGCACGGCGGCGACTCGCTGGCGGGGGTCCGGCTCGTCGTGCAGCTCGGCGGGCTCGTCTCGCTCGTGGACCTCATGGCGAACCCGGTGCTGGCCGACCTGGCGGCGGCGGCCGACGGAGCCGACTCGGGCGATTTCCCGCTCCTGCAGGCCCTCTCCGTGCCGCCGGACGCGGCCGTGGCCTTGGTGTGCGTACCGTACGAGGCTGGCAACGCGCTCAACTTCGGGGCGATGGCACAGGCGCTGTCCGCATCGGACGTGGCCGTGTATGCCGTGGAGTTGCCCGGCCACGACGTGGCGCGGCCGGACGACCGGTTGACCGGTCTCGGCCCGCTCGCCGACCGGTTGAGCCAGGAGATCGTGGACCGGATCGACATCCCGGTGGCGCTGTGGGGCCACGGAGCGGGTGTGGCGCTCGCGCTGGCGACCGGCCGATCACTCCAGGCCGCGAAAGTGCGCCCGCGGCACCTGTTCCTGGCCGCGGCCGACCAGCAGGAACCCGTCGACGGCGAACCGGCTGCCGCCGGGCCGGCCGACATCGGCGTCTGGCTGCGCGATTCCGGCGCGCTCATCGACATGGACCAGTGGCGGTCCACCCGCAGCGAGTTGATCGAGCGCGCGTACCGGCACGACCTCGGCGAGGCGGAACGCTACCTCGGGGCCTGCACCGAGACCATCGACCTGCCCGCGACGATCATCATGGTTCCGCGAGCGCCGGGCGAGGGGGATGCCGCGTCACGTTGTACGGCCGTGCTCCCCGCGGCGCGGACCGTCCGGTTCGAGGAAGCGGGTCGTTATCGCGTCCGTAGCCACCCCACTGCTGCGGCGGATCTTGTCACCGCGACCATCGCGGCCACGGAGGAAGGCGGCACCCCATGAGGCTGACAGGTCGGCTTGCGGCAGCGCCGGACGACTTCATCAGGCAGGAGTTCCTGGAGCCACAGTTCCGGCACGAGGTCGCCAACCTGCTGCGCTGGTACGTGCTGATCGAGAAGGCACTCCTGCGCGAGTACCACCGTCTCGGCGTCCTGTCGGCCCAGCAGGTCGCCCGGCTTGCGACCGCGCTCGACGGGCTGACCCCGGAGCGGCTCACCGCCGGCGCCGGCGCAGCGCTGTCCGACATCGCGCTGGCGATGGAGACCCAGGTCGCCAAGGCCGTCCCGGAGCCCGTGCCGGCCTGGCACGTCGACCGGAGCCGCAACGACCTGCAGGCCTGCGCCCAACTGCTGTACGGCCGTGAGCAGGTGAGCGAGATTGCCGCCATGCTCGGGGAGTTGGCCGAGGTCGCACACGAGCGGGCGGCCCACGACATCACCTCTCCAATGCCCGGGTACACACACCTGCAGTCAGCGCAGATCATCACTCCTGGCTTCTATCTCAGCGCCGTCGTCGAGCAGGTGCTGAGCGTGTCGTCCAGGCTGCTCGGCACCTACGACCGGATCAACTTCTCCCCGCTCGGAGCCGGCCCCATGGCTGGCCAGGAACTGGCCTGGGACCGTGACTGGTTGGCGCAGGCGATCGGCTGCGCCGGCCCGGTCCCCCATGCGCTGACCGCGGTCGCCTCGCGGGGGTGGCTGCTCGACGTCGCCGCGGACATCGCCTCCGCGGGCGTGGGATTCAGCCGCGTCCTCACCGACCTGATGGCATGGTCGTCGAGCGCGTACGGGTTGGTCGAGCTGCCGGACGAGCTGGCCGGC
This sequence comes from Streptomyces fuscichromogenes, assembly GCF_014645815.1. Classification (GTDB taxonomy): domain Bacteria; phylum Actinomycetota; class Actinomycetes; order Streptomycetales; family Streptomycetaceae; genus Streptomyces; species Streptomyces fuscichromogenes. The sequence continues at coordinate 21,703 of NZ_BMML01000040.1, forward strand.
ATCTCCGCGGCCATGCCCCAGAAGAAGAACTATCCGCTGCTGGAACGCCTGCGCGGTCGCACCGGCCATCTGACCGCCTTCTTCGTCGACTTCGCCACCGGACAGCGGAACACGCCCTACAGCAACATGGTGGAGGTCTCCAAGGAGGCGGGCCTGCACACGAGCACGATGTTCGACGCGATCCGCGCGGTGCTGGCCGGACTCTGTCTGGTCGTCGACAGGTTGCAGTGGCGGACCGACCGGATGCGCGCCGTCTGCGAGGCGGATCACTTCGGCGGCTTCAGCCTGGCCAACGACCTGACCCTGCGGGCCGGCATACCGTGGCGGACCGCTCAGGTCATCGCCGGCCGGTACGTCTCCGCCGTCCTGGCCGAGGGCGAGGGCCGCGCCGGGATCAGCGACCCGGCGGCACTCGGCGCGGCGGCACGAGAGGCGGGCCATCCACTGGAGCACCCCGGTTCCTACCTACCGAACTCCCTGGACGTGGACGCACAGCTGCACGCGAAGGTGTCCGCGGGCTCGGCCAGCCCCGCCTCCGTGCTGGCGCTGCTGGCCGAGCAGCGGGAGCGGCTCGACGCCCTGACCACGGAGTGGAACGTACGCAGGGCCGTGGTTCGGGACGCGATCGCTGCCACCGACGCCGCCGTGCGGCCCGCGGCCGAGGGAGCCGCATGATGAGCCGGCCCCTCATCCGGCAACCGGCCGAGCACGACCGCTCGCCCTCCCGGGCCGTCGCGGTCAGCTCCGCCTTCGGCACCTTCGGGGAACTGCTGCAGGGCGCGCTGCCCGAGGACGGGCCCGACTTCCTGGTCACCCTGCCCGTCGCCAGATGGGCCACGGCGACGTTCGAGTACGACAGCGCACGCGACGGCATCGCGGTGTTCCCGGCAACGAAGACGAAAGCCCGCAGGGTCGCCGAAGCCGTGCTCGCCCGTTGCTCCGGCGGTGGCGGATCGCTGAGGCTGAGCGGCTCACTCCCGGAGGGGAAGGGCCTGGCGAGTTCCTCGGCCGATCTCGTGGCGACGGCGCGGGCGGTGGCGAGCGCGCTCGGCGTCGATCTGCCACCGCAGGCCATCGAGGACCTGTTGCGCCAGATCGAGCCGACGGACGGCGTCATGTATCCGGGGGTCGTGGCGTTCGAGCACCGCAACGTTGCGCTGCTGGCCCGACTCGGTGCCCTGCCGCCGATGACCATCGTGGGTATCGACGAGGGCGGCACCGTCGACACCGTCGCGTTCAACAGGATCCCCAAGAACTTCACTGCATCGGAGCGGGACGAATACGCCCGGCTGCTGGACGATGTGCAGACCGCGGTACGGGCCGGTGACGCCGCTGCAATCGGCCGGGTGGCGACCCGCAGCGCCCACCTCAACCAGCGCCTCTGCCGCAAGCGGACCCTGAATGCGATGACTGCCCTCAGTGCCGAGATCGGCGGAGTCGGCGTGGTGACCGCGCACAGCGGATCGACGATCGGGCTGCTGCTCCCCCACGACGTCCCGGGCTACAGGAGCCGACTGGCCGAGGCCATCAACCGGTGCGGCCAGCTCGTGCACCGCGAACGGGTGCTCTGCTACCAGACCTTGGGTTTCGAGCCGACAGGAAGCGGAACAGGTAATGATCTTCGATGACCTTGTCGGCGCCATCGGACATACGCCCCTCGTGCGTCTGCGGACGGCGCCCGCAGACGTGACGGTAACAGCGAAGCTGGAGCTGCAGAACCAGTTCGCGATGAAGGACCGGGTCGCCCGCCAGGTCATTCGTGAGGCACGCGAGAACGGGGTGCTCGCCCCGGGCACGCCCATCATCGAGAGCTCCTCGGGCACGATGGCACTGGGGCTCGCTCTGGTGGGCAACGTGCTCGGTCATCCTGTGCACATCGTGACGGACCCCCGCATCGACGCGATCACGCTCGCGAAGCTGACGGCACTCGGTTGCTCGGTGCACGTGGTCGAGGCGATGACCTCGAACGGCTGGCAGAGCGCCCGGTTGGAGCGGCTGGCCGGCCTTCGCGAGGAGTACCCGGGGGCGTTCTGGCCGCGGCAGTACTCCAACCCGCAGAACCCGCTCGCCTACGCCGCACTGGCCGAGGAGCTGGTGGCCGACCTGGGCAGGATCGACGTGCTCGTCGGCGCGGTCGGCAGCGGCGGGTCGCTGTGCGGCACCGCCCGTGCGCTGCGCCGGGCGCTGCAGGCCGCAGACGTGTCCGATCCGCTGCGGGTGATCGGCGTCGACGCCACCGGCAGCGTGCTGTTCGGCCAGCCGGACCAGCCGGGACGCAGGCAGAGCGGAATCGGCAACAGCCTGATCCCGGGCAACCTGGACTACCGACAGATCGACGAGATCCACTGGCTCAACGACCGGGAGGCCTTCGTCGCGACCCGAGATCTCGCGAGCGCCGAGGGCATCTTCGCCGGGAACTCCTCGGGATCGGTCTACCAGGTGCTCAAGCACCTGGCCGCCACCGTCGCACCTGGCACGCGCGTCGTCGGCATATTCCCGGACCGGGGCGACCGCTACGTGGACACGATCTACGATGATGGCTACTGGCAGCAAGCCGGTCTTGCTGACCTCCCCGTGCGGACCGAGCCGTTGCGGGTGGAATACGGCACCGAGGTCAGCAGCTGGGCACGGGCGGAGGTGCCGTCCACGCCGCGCAGGCGGCTGCGGCTGGTCTTCGTCGAGTCGAACACCACTGGCACCGGCATGCTCGCACTCTCGCGCGCCAGGGACCTCGGCCTGGCACCCGTGGTGGTCACCAATTGGCCCGGCCGGTACGCCGGCATCGGCGAAGCCGACTGCCAGATCATTCGCTGCGACACCAACAGCGCGGACACACTGGCGGCTGCCGTGCTGGCCCAGTTCGCCCCCGACGAGGTGGCCGGCGTCACGACCACCAGCGAGTTCTACCTGGAGGCCGCCGCTTCGCTGGCCGAATCGCTCCGTCTGCCCGGCAATTCGCCCGAGGCCGTGAGCGCGTGCCGCCGCAAGTCGGCGACCCGCCAGCTGCTGGCGGACGCGGGACTGCCGCAGCCTGTGTCGGTGCCCGTGACGCGGGCGGCCGAGGTGCCGGAGGCCGTCGCGGCCACCGGCCTGCCGTGTGTGGTCAAGCCGACCGCGGACTCGGCGTCGACGGGAGTGCTGCTGTGCGACTCCGTCGAGCAGGCCCAGGAGCACGCCGCGAAAATGCTCGCGATCACGCACAACGTACGCGAGCAGGTCGTCCCGCCGGAGGTACTGGTCGAGGAGTTCGTCCAGGGACCGGAGTTCAGCGTGGAGACGATCTTCGTCGACGGTGCGCTCCAGCTGGTGGGCATCACCCGGAAGTCGGTGTCGCCCCCGCCCTCGTTCGTCGAACTGCGGCACGCCTTCCCGGCACCGCTGGACGAGGCCGCGTCCGGCGAGATCGAGCAGACGGTGCGGACAGCCATCAAGGCGATCGGACTGCGCCACGGTGCCTGCCACACCGAGCTTCGCCTGACCCCGGCGGGGCCGACGATCATTGAGATCAACGCCCGGCTCGCGGGGGGCATGATTCCCGAGCTGATCAGACTGGCCGGCGGGCCCGATCTGCTGACCCAGCAACTGCGCGCGGCGGCCGGGATGGCCGTCGAGCTGCCGCAGGGAGCGCGGAACCCGACCGGAGTCGCCTTCATCACAAGCTCCGCGGAGGGACGGCTGGCGAGCCTGGACGGCATCGAGGCGGTCCGGCACCTGGACGGTGTCGCCGAAGTCCGGATCTCGCGCCGGCCGGGCGACCCGGTGAAGCCGGCCACCGACGCCTACGACCGGATCGGTTACGTCATCGCCTCGGCCGACTCGGTACCCCGGCTCGACCAGTTGCTCGATTCAGCGCTGGAGGGCATCACCGTCCGGTTGGCAAACGACTGAGCAAGGACCAGCTGACATGATCGAAATGAGAAGCGACACGTTCACCCTGCCTACCGAAAGGATGGTGTCGGCGATGACACAGGCAGCGCTCGGGGACGACGTGTACGGCGAGGACCCGACGGCCAACCGCCTGGAGCAGCTCGCCGCGGAAAGCGTCGGCAAGCCGGCCGCATGTCTAATGCCGAGTGGCACGATGGCGAACCTCGCCGCGCTGCTGGTGCACGTGGAACGGGGCCGGAAGATCCTGGTCGGCAACGAGAGCGACATCTACCTGTACGAAGCCGGCGGAGCGAGTGTGTGCGGCGGCGCGGTCTACGAACCGATACCCACTCAGCCGAACGGTACCCTCGCGCTGGACGACCTCGCCGCGGCTCTTCCGCCCGACCCGGACGACCCGCAGTTCGCGCTGCCCGGGGTCGTCTGCGTGGAGAACACGCACAACCGGATGGGGGGCCAGGTGCTGGATCAGGCGTACCTGGCCGAACTCAGGCGCTTCGCCAGCGGCCATGGCCTCCCTGTGCACATGGACGGCGCCAGGATCTTCAACGCCGCCGTGGCGTCGGGCGTGCCCGCGGCGCAGATCGCCGCCCACGCCGACTCCGTCCAGTTCTGCCTCTCCAAAGGCCTGTCGGCACCCGTCGGCTCGATCCTGGCGGGCGAGGTCGGCTTCGTCGCGAAGGCGCGGCGCTTCCGCAAGATGCTCGGCGGCGGTACGCGGCAGGCCGGCGTCTTCGCGGCGGCCGGGCTGGTTGCGCTGACCTCCATGGTCGACCGGCTCGCCGAGGACCATCAGCACGCGGCACGCCTTGCGGAGGGCCTGGCGGAGGTGGACGGCATCGACGTCGACCCGAAGTCGGTCACCACGAACATCGTCCTTTTCCGCGTCACGGCCAACGGGCTGGACGACGAACACTTCCTGCACGCGGCTACGCAGCGCGGGCTCGCCATGAGCGAATTCGGCCACGGCCGGATCAGGGCCGTGACACATCGCGGTGTCAGCTCGGCAGACGTCTCCGCCGCCGTGGCGATCGTGGCGGACGTGGTGCGCGAGGCGCGGTGAACCGGGACCGGTCCGGCCCAGTACGGGCCGGACAAAGGTCCACCGGCCGAAGTCCGGGCGCTGTTCGACAACTGCGTCGAGCAGCGCCCGGACTCTGCTGTCGGGTGCCGTGACTACCGGTGGTAGGGAATCTCGCTTTCGCTGATGAACCTGACATGGCGTTCGTCTCGCTCATCGAAGGCGGGTGCCACGGTCAGAACCATCTCCATCGCCCCGAAGTAGTGTATTCGGGTGTTCGGGGGGACCGCGATCAGGTCGGTGGAACCGACGGCGATCTCCTCACCATCCAGGTAAAACACCCCCTGCCCGCTGACGATGTAGTAGGTGTAGGAACTTCTGACATTGCAGAATTCCTGGAAGTGCCCCCGCTCGACATGCACACGAACGACGGTCGCCGCCGGGTCGTGATTGCCGTAGACAGTCAGGTCGATGCCGTGCTTGTTGAATCTGTCCGCTTCTTCGACCGTGTACTTGTACGTGGTCATCATGCCGTGCCTCCTGTCATCGAGGCGGTCCGGTCGGTCCGCCGTCAGCCCTGGATGCCGGAGGCCGGCTGACGGCGCGCGGCCGACGCGCCCTCGAGTTCGAGCGGTGACGGGAACTCGAAGACCAGGCTCGTCGGAGGGCGCCAACCCGAGAGCGACTCGTAGTGCGACAACAACGTCGGGACGAGCAGCGAGTAGCCGCCGGCGTTGAAGAAGTCGGTGTTGTCGTCGATGTCGTCGCGCTCCAGGATGTCGCGAAAGGCCTGGAGCCACAGCGAATCGGAAGGGCCTCGACGGTCGGCGGCCGACGCGGACCGTGTGGCGCCGGCCGGCTCGGCGTCGTCGGCTGCTGGGAGATCCTCGCACTCGGCACGCTCGGCGCCCACCGTCGGCGCGACCTTGGCCAGGGCCAGGGTGCCGATCGGCTCGAACGGGTGCGTGGCGTACGCGCGGAGGAGGATCTCGAATTCGGTGGCGAGCCGCTCCACGTCGTCGGGACCGAACAACTGCGTGGAGTATTCCCAGACCAGTTCGTAACCGTGATCGCCGCCGTCTCCGTGGCGGACCTCGTCGGGCATGACGACGACGCTGAGGTCGAACTTGGTGCTTTCGGCGCTCAGCGCAAGCTGCATGTCGATCGACAGATCAGGGATGTCCAACGTCGGGCAGGGTCCGTCGTGCATGCCGAACATGATGTTGTAGAGCGGGTTGTCCAGCCCCCTGCCGCTGCGCTTGAGAGCCTTCACGATGTCCTGGACCGGCGCCGACTCGTGATCGATGGCGTCCACTATCGCTGTCATGACATCCAGGGCGACCTCACTGCCCGGGGTGTGGGGATCGAGGGCCAGCCGGAGCGGAACAACGTTGACCATCATGCCCACCGTGCGCTCGAACACAGCGGGACGGTTGGCGAGCGGCACGCCGAAGACCAGGTCGTTCTGACCGGAATGGCGGCGGCAGAGCTCGGCATAGACCGCCAACAGCGCCGTGAAGACGGTATTGCCGCTCTCCTGGGAGGCGGTGCGCACCATGTCCACGAGTTCGGCCGGGAGCGTCTGCCGGTGCTGCGCCCCGCGGTAGTCGAACAAGTCCGACCGTCGGGATCCCAGTTCGGGAAAGTCGACGCTGAATTCAGCGCCATCGAGTCTGTCCGCCCACCATGCGACATCGGCAGCGACACGCGCGCGGTGCTCGGTGGATCCGGTGTACGCGACGTAGTCCTCGTACGAAGGAGCGGGGTCCGCGACGAAGTGCCCGCCGGTGACCTCGGCCGAGTACTGCTCCAACACGTCGGTGAGAAATTCTACCGTGGAGCGGCCGTCGTGCACCAAGTGGTGCTCGATCATGAACAGTTGCCAATGACTGTCCGTCAGACGAACCAGCGTCCAGCGAACCAGCGGAGAGGTGTGCAAGTCGAATGCGGAATGAACGGTCCGATAGAGGAGGGCAGCCCTTTGCCCTTCGGGGTCCTCGGCGCTTCGGAGGTCATGCTCGGGAATGTCTACGTCGACGTGCTCTGCTACTTCCTGACAGGCGATCGCGGAGTCTCCGTCGCATATCCTGAGTCGCATTGCATCATGTCGTCCGACCGCATCGGTGACGCAGTGACGAAGCACCGTGGGATTGATTCTTCCATGGAAGTCGATCACTGCGGTGGCATGGTACGCGCGATTGTCAGGATTCAGCTGTTGCTGCAGCCAGATGATTTGCTGTTGGGCGCTGAGCGGGAACACACCGGGTCTCCTTCTGATACGACTAGACCGAGTGTGCAGCGCATAAGGAGTATTCCGGTACTGATACCTGTCAGTCCTGCCCACCGCCACGCCTCAACCGGGCAGCCGCCGAGGTGACGGACTCACCTGGACTCCTGCTCCGCGTGCCCGCTCGGTCCAGTCCTCGGGCGGGTCGCCGATCACTGTGACCCGCAGCCCTTGCTGTACGAATTGCAGGATCAGCGGCCACGCGAGGTCGGCCAGGATCCGTGCATCGCCCTCCAGCGCACCGACCCATGCATCGAGATCGATCGTGGCCCCGTCCCGCGCCTGGTCGTCGTCCGCACCCGGGTCTGCCCCGCCACCGCTCTCCAGCAGAAGGCGCCGGTTGGCCTCGAGGAAGTCGACGGGACGCCGCCAGCTGCCGCCGGCGCCGCTGGTGAGGGCTCCCGCAAGGGCTCGGCCGGCACTCTGGGTGACCCGGGCCAGGTCGTCGACGGTCGGTGCCATGAAGTACCCGTCGATGTCACTGGCGAGGATCCGGCTGATGGGACCCCGGAAGTCGGCGTCGTAGCTGTCGTCGGTGAACTCAGTGAGCCTCTTTCATCCTGAATAGTCACAGGTCAGCAGGGTGTGGATGGCTTGGACGGTGCGGCTGACGCGGCGGGTGAGCAGCGTGCTCTTCGTGTGATGCGCCAGGACTTGAGTTGGGCGAAGGCGCGTTCGCCGGGGGCTCGGAGGCGGGCGTGGTCGCGGTTGAACTGCTGGTAGTGCTCGGGCTGTTCGCTGTGGTGGTAGTACGGGGTGCGGAACGTGGCGCCGGCGCCCTGGTAGGCGCGATCCGCGAGCACGAGGATCTGCCGGGTCAGGCAGGCCTGGACGATGCCGTGGGCGCGGGCGGAGGTCAGGTCGTGGGTGCGGCCGGGTGTCGCGCGGGAGAACCACAGGGGTGTGCCGTCCGGGCGGGCGATGACCTGCACGTTCATGCCGTGCTGCTTGTGCTTTTGGGAGTAGTACGGCTCGTCCGCGCGGATACGGTCGGTGGTGATCAGGGTGCCGTCGACGATGACGTGGTCGCCTTCGCCGAGGCCGATGAGGGCTTCGTGGAGGCCTGGGGCCCAGGAGGCCAGCACGTCCAATACCTCGTCCACGTAACGCCAGGCGGTGGCCTGCGATATCGCGAACCCCGCGCCGAGCTGGGCGAACGTCTCGTTCTTGCGCAGGTGGACCAGCGTGAGCAGCGCCTGGTCGAAACAGCCGAGCTTGCGCCAGCGGGTGTTGCGGGTCCGGCGGTGCTCGTACAGCAGCCAGGCAACATGCTCGACGAGCTCGTGCGGGACGTCGAGCGTGGCAGGATACGGAACCAACAGGGCCCCTTCGGCCACCGGTGTGCTGAGTGGAATCACCACGCCAACGACCAGGGGCCCCGCCTCGTCACCAACCCTGCTGACCAGTCCATTTCACCCGCCAGCACAGGATGAAAGAGGCTCAGTGGCGAGAATGCGAGCCTGTGGGAACCGCAGGCGCAAGATGCCGAGGAGCTGGGCGCTGGCGGACGGGATGAGCACAATGTCGGCGTCCGGTCCGGCATCGCGGATGTCCAGGACGATGTGCCCGGGCCCAAGGCGCTGGGCAAGGGCTTCGCGGACGGACTGCTCGACTGCGATGGCGGTGACGACAATGAGCGGGCCGCCCTTGGTGGCCTCGCCGACCAGTGGTTCGCCCCTGGCGCCCGCCGGGCCGCCCGGGACGGACAGAGCCGGCTCGGCGGGCGACTTCGGCCGGAGGCTGTCGCGACCGCTCGCGTGGTCGCGCTGCTCGTCAGAGGCCATGGCACACAAGACGCTCGGGGCGACGGGTCGGTTCCTGACAGGTGGTCCGGCCGTCAACACCCGCCGGTGCGACTCCATCGCGGTAGGCTCCCTGCCTCGTCACGGGCCTGCGGGCCCGGCTTCTGTCGTGCTGGTGAATTTCTTCCCGTGGGTCTGGGCCGAACGCAGCGATCGCTGCGCCTCACGGAATCGACTGCTGAGCCGCTGGTGAGACAGAGTCGCCAGCACATAGGCACCAGGGGAGCGGCCACACAGGCTCAGGTCGAGCGCCAACCGGTGGTGGACGCGGTTGTACCGGCTTTCGAGGCATTGAAACGCGTCCCGAACCATACCCGGATCGTCATGGAGTCGAACCACGCCCTGGGACTGCAGCCAGACGCTCCCGCTTCCGTATTTCGCGACAGACAGGGCAGCGGCAGGGTTCCTGCGAAGAGCGTCGCAGTCGCGCTGGTCGACAAGGAAGGCAATCGAAGCCTCCCCCTTGACATCGACGACATGGAATCCGATCTGGCGACAGCGCAGGAGGCCGTGCTGGTCGAAGCAGGCGAGATGCCCGTAGGTGGGGCTCAGGGGGCGGTACATGATGCCCGTGGCCTGGCGCACCATGCCGAGGATTGCCAGCTCGTCACGGGCTCCGCGCAGCTCGGGCTCGTCTTCCGAATACCTATCGTCCGGCCCCCAGAAGCAGTCGTGCAGGCTTCGCCCGGACGACTGCGGCAGGTGGGTGTCCGCGTACCGCGGCGCCAACGCCTGGGCGTAGGGGGCGGATCGAGCCACGGGATCGTCGCCGAGTTCATTACGGACGCGAAAGGCCAGGACTTCCAGTCGAAGCCGCTCGTTCCGTTCGCGCTGGTCCCAACTCGTGTAGTTGCCGTCCGTTTGCTCATCGATGTTCGGCTTGCTGTATAGCGCGGCCAGGGTACGTATCAGCTTGCGCTCGGTATCAGTCGACTGCTTTGCGAAACCGCCCAACTCGTAGGCCAACTCACTCCCGACGCCCGCCGAGACGGACAGCGCCACCATCGGGTCGAGGGCCGTGGCCCTTGCCTTGATCCTGTTCTCCACCGTGCTCATGACGACGTTTCCGTCGATCGTGGCCGCCCAGACCGGCGTGACGCTCACGCCACCCTGTCCGGTGTGAACGGCCAGATGCGCGTACGGGCGATCGGGACTGGGCAGATGGGTCGTGCGGCCATAGGGCGGTTGCAGGACCGAACCCTCGTCCGCAGTGAGCGAGAGGCCCTCCACCCTCTCGATCAACGCAGCGTTGCGGACTGCGCTCTGCCTAATCTGCTCACGCGCCGCTCGGGCCCTGGCAAGATCGTCGCCGTGGAGGTTCCGCCGCTGTGCGGCGTGCTTGAACAATCGAGCCGTGTCCACGGTGGGCACCCGTCCGAGCTCCGCTATTGCGCCCGGATGAGTAGGCTCCATCTACTTCTCCCTGAGGTGGGGACAGAGGTGCTGCCGCAGTGCTCGTCCTGGGTCGGAGGCGGCCGGACCGAGTCAGTCGAGCCAGGTCAGGAACTGCATCAGCTCTTCCCGCAGTTGATCGACGGTCGGCCGCTGCACCTCGATCTCGGTCCTGGCCTGCTCGCCGACCGGTGACGTCCGGTAGACGTTCGTAAAATCTTCCACGGCAGGCCGCTGCAGGACGAGCGACGCCGCGGCCTTGCCTGCGGATCGGGAGATGCAGTGCAGGACCTTGTGATCGATGTGGTAGACCGTGCCCGCGGGCAGGACCGCCTCGAACACGGAGCACAACTGTTCCGTGCCCTGTGCTTCCAGGGAGAAGGTCTTCCCTTGCCCGATCGGCAGGTACTTGAAATGGTGGTACTCGGTGCCGGGACCGATCCGGAACTCCTGCGCAAAGTACTCGCCGACCACGAGCGCGGTCGTGAAGTCCCAGCGATGCGAGTGGATGTCCTCCGAGATGGTCCCCGAGGCGTTCGGCTGAGGATGCCACATGTGGAGGCGCAGCCTCCAGGGGTTCTTGTCTCCGGCCAGCAGGACGAGCTTCAGGAAGTTATTCGCATGGTAGTACGAGCGGCCGGATATGTCGGCGAGAGCAGCATCGTCAGAGATGATCTGATTGATCAGGGATCGCAGTTCCGTCAGCTCGGAAAGTTGGCGGACCACCGACTCCGAGCCCTGGAAAGTCGTGCCGCGCCCGCTGTCCATGACCAGTTCCAGATGGTCCTTGATTTCCTGCAGGGTCGCCTCTGCTAGAGCCTGCGCCATGACCTGTGTCTCCCTTTCTGCATGCTGACGGTCCAGCGACTCGATGAATGTGGAACGGAGAGACCTCGTGCAACGGTCGCCTTCTGCTCCAGAGGTCCGCGACTTGATAGGGGGTGCTAGCCGTCGCCGAGGGCGATCAGAAATTCAGGAGAGCCTTCGAACGGGGACCTGCCCTGAGCCATGATGATGTTGTCGGTGACCAACAGATCGCCCCGGCGCCATCGGACGCCGATCTGCACGGAGTCGTAGGCCTGCTGTACGTCGGTCAAGTCCTTGTCGGACAGCGGCGACCCGTCACCGAAGAAGGTGTTCATCGGGAGGTATTTCCCGAATGTGTCCACCATGATCTCCCGCTCGACCGGGTCCAGGCTGCCAGCATTGAGGAAGGCGATCTGATTGAACCAGCACTCCTCTCCGGTCCTCGGATGACGGATGACGCCGGGCCGGTGGCGCACCGTGTACAGCGACCCGTTGGGGAGCCATTCGGATGCGATGGCGGCGCCCTCGAAGATCTCGTCGAGTGCTGCCCGGTCCGTGACGGAGAATGCCTCCGCCCACGTGATGCCGAACCTGTCGTGGAAGGCGCGGGCCAGGGTCCAACCGTCCTTCCGTACACGGTCGGCGAGTTGCTCCGGCAGGTGATGGGTAATGCGCCGGGTGTCGCTGAGGAGAGACTGCCCGTCGCCGTCCGGCGGGTTGATGCACGCGGTGAGTACCGCCGAAGGGAACGTCCTGCTAAAGGAACCCTCCTGGAAAGGGCAGATGATCCGGTCACCGGGCCAGTTGATCGGCGACAGGATGCCGTTCCCGAAGTCTCTGCGGTTGTTGAACTCTTCGGTGGGCGTGTGGCTCGCGAAGCCCAGGGCGTCCCGGGCCTCGGCAAGACCGTCCGGTCCGTCCAGCGGCAGGCCGTGGAGGAGAACCGCTCCCTGGACCAGCATCTGGTCCCGAAGGGGCGCCGCCATGTCCCGCAGCCACGAGAAGGGTGAGGCGACCGGGGCCTCGAAGGAAGGAATGGATGCTTCCTTCAACGTGGGGACGGTCTCGCTCACTTCATTCCTCCCATTGCCTCGACACCGCATCCGGTTCGGCCCCGCTGCGCGCCACGCCGGCCGTTCGGTTCAGCGATCTGCCGCGGAAGCGACGGCGACGGCGGTGCCGATGGTTTCGAGAAGCTCCACCGTGTCGTCGGTGGTGATCGTCAACGGCGGCGCGATCCGGATCACACCGCGCTCGTGCCGTGTCATCACGCCGGCCTGGGCCGCGGCCGTCGCGATGGCAGCAGCTGACTCCGAGGTGTCGGTTTCGATGGCGACCACCAGTCCGAGTCCGCGGACATCCGTGATCAGCGGGCTCGATTCGAGCTGCCGCAGTCCCTCCAGCAGCGTGGCGCCCTGGGTCGCCGAGTTCTCCACGAGCTTCTCGTCGGCCATGACGTCGAGCACCGCGTTCGCCACGGCGCTCGCGACGGCGTGGCCACCCGTGGTGTGCCCGTAACGCAGGCCCTGGGCGACCGGTTCCCGCGTGAACGACTCCTTGATCGCAGAGGTGACCGTCGTCGCGGCCAGCGGCAGGTAACCGCCGCTGATCCCCTTGCTCATGGTGACGATGTCAGGGGTGATCCCCTCATGTTCGAAACCGAACATCCGGCCAGTACGCCCGAACCCGCAGAACACCTCGTCGAGGATGAGCAGTGCCCCGTGCCGGTCGCACAGTTCCCTGAGCCTGGCCAGGAATCCCGCCGGTAGCACGACGCAGCCGCCGAGGCCCAGCAGCGGTTCGACCATGACCGCCGCGGCAGGCGGGCCGGACCGGAGTGCCCTTTCGAACTCCGCGATCAGCGCATCGGCACCTTCCTCGGTCCGCACCGCGCGGGGCGATGCAGGCAACACGACGTGATCGATCGGGAAGGGCGGGGCCCATTCGCTGACGGTGAACGGCAACCCCGAGAGTTGCTGGGCCAGGAAGGTCGTACCGTGGTATGCCGCTTCAAAGGTGATGACCCGGTTGCGGTCCTCGCCGATGTTGCGCCAGTACTGCAGCGCGATCCTGATGGCCGCCTCGGTGGCCTCCGAGCCGCTGTTGAGCAGGCAGGTCTCGCTCAGCTCACCCGGCAGGATCTCGGCCAGCCGCGACGCCAGTGTTTCGGCGGGGTCATGGCTCGACACCATGGGGTCGTAGTGAACGAGCTGCTGGAACTGCAGAGTCGCAGCCTCGATCAGTCGCGGATGCCCATGCCCGCAGGACGCGTTCAGGACACCGGAGATGCCGTCCAGGTACCAGTTGCCCTCGGCGTCACGGACACGGTTGCCCTGCGCCTCGACGATCCGCATCGAGTTAGTCTGCTGGGTGATCGGGGTCCAGGGCCGCCACAGTGAACTGTTGGAAATAGCATTCTGCATGTCTTTAGTCTCCAGGGGACCGCTCGTCAGGTCTTCAGGATTTCCGCTCGGGAACGCTCGAAATTGCCGTTTTGAGCCAGTGACGCCAGCGGGTTCCGAATTCCTCGGATCCATATCCGGCGATCTCCTCGTCGAGGAGCAGCCGAAGTCGGAGTTCGTCGTCGTGGACCGTCACGCCGGTCAGGAACGCGGGCCCCCGGGGACCGCGGCCCTGACTCGGCGTGAATTCGACGGCCGGGACCCCCGCGACCTTGACCGTGCGCTCCCCGACATGCCGGTAGCTGAGCTGCGTCGTGACCGAGCCGGAGAACTTGGATCCGAGGGAGACGACCGTGGTGAACGGCACGTCCGCGTGGTCGAGCTCCGCGTACCATCTCCTGAGGAAATCAGCCGCGGCGGCCGGCGACTGCTGCGGTCCGGTCGTATCGAGCGAGATCAGGGTGTTCATGAAACATCCGACAACATCGGAGTAGGCGGAGTTCCGTCCGCCCCACGGATAGCCGATGACCGTCGGATCCGGCTCCGATACATCGCGCAGGGCGCAATGTATCGCGAAGAGAACATAGGGGAACAAGGAGCCGCGGAAACCACGGGGGACAGCGACGCTCGGGAGCATGTCGAAGGGAACGATCCGAGGGGTCTTCGCCTTCGCCAGGGGGAATTCACCGACGGCTTCCAGTCGGTCCTTCCAGAACTTGGTCCCGGGCCCGGTCGCGGCCGCTTCTTCGGATGTCTTCCGGTCGATGATGGCAGCTCGGTAGCGCTCCGCCTGCTGGTCGTCCGCGGCCGAAGGGCCCTCCAACTGACGCTTGATGAGCAGCAGCGACTGTTCGTCGACCAATGCGTGATCGAATATCAAGAGTAGGTTGTCACTCTCGGGCGAGCGCATGAGGCGCGCCGCCATCGGAGCACTGTCCAATGAGGTTTCAAATTTCTCGATCACCTCCATCACGCATCCCGAGACGGCATCCTCGTCCGCTACTTCGAGTTCGGCGAAATCGCATTCAGTCGGGTACCACTCCTGGTACGCGGCACCTCGGGAGAACTGGACCCGGAAGGAAAGTGCCGGATTCCGGAGCACCACCGACTGCACCACCAGACAGACATCGGCGGTGACCAAACGGGACGGCGGAGTACGGAACATCAAGGTGACCGTGGATCTCCGGCCGAAGCGTTCTGCCTCCAGTCCGAAGGCGAGTTGTGCGCTCAACAAGGGAAGCCTAACTGTCATGTGTTCCCCCGTTTTCGGCCGATCGCGCTGCTATGGCCCCGGACCGGATCGATGATGATGATTCGGATCGATGACAATGATTGGACAGCAGGCAGAATAAACACGGCCCCTCTACTCCTGCCCTGCGTAACTCAAACCGATTCTGCCCGAACCTCGACCCTCAGAAGTCCTAACAGGTAACAGGGTCGGAGCGATGACCAGGTGCAATCGAAAATGCTAGGTTGGCCGCCGTGACGAAAGTAGCGAAAGATTTGCAGGATGCCGATCCGGAGGCCGACGGTCCGAGCCTGTGGCGTCAGCGGGATTTCATGCTGCTGTGGAGTGGCCAGACGGTCAGCGTGATGGGCTCGGCGGTCACCCAGGTCGCTTTGCCGCTGGTTGCGGTCGTCGCGCTCAAGGCGAGTACGTTCCAGGTCGGATTGCTGACCGCCGCCACCACGGCAGCATTCGCGCTGATCGCGCTGCCCGCGGGCGCGCTCGTGGACCGCGGTTCCAAACGCTCCATCATGATCATCTGCGACCTCCTCCGTCTGCTGCTCATCGGCTCGATCCCGGTGGCGGCTGCCCTGGGCGGCCTGACGATGACTCAGCTCTACTTGGTTGCGCTGGCCGCCGGCGTGTGCACGGTGTTCTTCGACGTCTCTTACCAGAGCTACCTACCGTCACTGGTCCGCACCGAGCAGCTGATGGATGCCAACAGCAAGCTCGGGACCACCGGCGCCTTCTCCCAGCTCGGCGGACCCAGCCTAGGTGGCGGGCTGGTCGCGGCATTCGGCGCGGCAGGTGCGATAACCGCCGACACGATTTCCTACCTGGTCTCGGCCGCCTCGATATTCGGCATCAGGAAACCCGAGGAGCCGCCGCCCGCGCGGCGGGCGGACCAGACCCTGCGGAGCCAGATCGCCGAAGGCCTGCGATTCGTCGTCACCCACAGGATCCTGCGGAACATCGTTGGGTGCACGGGCATCGGGAATCTGTTCAGCAGCATGAATATAGCCCTGATGATGGTCTTCCTGATCCGGGTGCTGCACGTCCGACCCGGGCTCACCGGACTGATCATGGCGGGCGGGTCCATCGGCGGTATCGCTGGCGGCATGCTCGCTGGCCGGCTGGCGAAGCGGATCGGCTCGGCTCGGATCATCTGGATGTCCATGCTGGTGTTCGCCGCGCCACAAGCTCTCTCGGCGATGGCCTGGCGCGGCTGGGGAGTCCTGCTCGTCCCGCTGGGTTGGGCCACCGGCTACTTCGCCATGATGGTGTACAACATCGCACAGCTCAGCTACCGGCAGGCGGTGACGCCCCCGGAACTGATGGGGCGGATGAACGCGGCCGTCCGGTGGGTCGTCTGGGGGACTATGCCGATCGGCGGCATCCTCGGCGGGTTGCTCGGCACGGTCATCGGGATCCGACCCGCATTGTGGGTGTCGGTAATCGGGTTCTGGGCGGCCGGCTGGCTGGTGTTCTTCTCCCCGCTCCGCCACATGCGCGACATCCCCCACGCCGAGGCCGAGGCCGTCGCGTCTTGACGACCCTCCAGGACCGTCCCTCACCCTGATTGTCCCGCCCGGAGCAGGAAGCGGCAGGCCAGGGCCGGGGCCAGGGCAAGAGGTGGACCCGGGTCGTCGGCACCTTGGACACGAGATAATGGGGGCCGGTACATGGCCATTGACTTCACCTCGACCATCACGGACTTCGACCAGCAGCGATTCGACTCCCTCGACAGAACGGCTGGCTTCGCGTCCTCCTACAGCCGCCTGCGTCAGAAGGAACTTGACCCCAGGTGGCTCAGCCGCTATCTCGGGTGGTTCGACGACCATCTATTGAGAGCGGCAGTACCGGTCTACCGGCCTCGCATGAAGTCCTGGCCCGACGCGGCATACGACCCGCGTTCATGGCATCTGCCCGACGGGGTCGGTGACGAGTGCTCGCCCGGGGCCTCGCTGATCGTGGGCGGATGCGGCGACCGGCGCACCGGTCTTCATGCCGATGCGGAAGCCAGGACGCCGGGCCGGTTGCGGAGACTGCTAGTCGAACTCGCCGGTGTCGCGGCGGACGAGGACCGGTGTCTGGTGTTCCCCTACATGTACACCGCCGCCAAGGAGGCGCTGACCGCGGCGACCGATGACCGCATCGTCTGGGCCGGGTTGGGACGTGAAGCCCACGTGTTCGGCCTGTCCGATCCCCAGTGGGAGAGCAAACTCCCCTCCAAGGTCCGGAACACGCTCCGCCGAGACCAACGGAAGATCGCAACGGTACCCATGACCGCAGGGGAGGCGTCCTGGAGCGAGGTCCATTCCTGGGCTGCCGAATTGATTTCCTCCCACATGGCCGACAAGGGCCACCAAGAGATATCCGAGTTCGTAAGTCTCCGCTATTCCGACCTGGATTGCAATCCCGACGTCGGTTTGATGGCTTTCACTGCACAGTCGGCCGGCTTGCGTGGCGTGCAGACCATTCTCCTCTGGCAGGGCGAGATGGAAGTGTACGAGGTCGGACTGACCGGTGACGACAGCGACGAGCGCTTTGCGCTCTACGTCAACCTGCTGTTCCATCTACCCTTCCAGTACGCGCAGGCCCGAGGGATCGACCACATTCGTCTCGGCAGTATGGCAGAGACGCCGAAGGCGGCTCGGGGCGCGGTTTTCAAAGACTATTACGGCGGTGTCCTCAGCCTGGGCGACACGAAGCGGCTGGCCCGCGACTCAAAGGGCTGACACAACCCAGAAGGGTGCGACCAAAAATGCTCATTTGCGGGATAAAAGCATCACATGACGGTGCGGTTGCGGTCATCGAAAACGGCCGCCTCCTTTTCAGCGTCGAAATGGAAAAACTGAACAACGGCGAACGTTACAGCTCCCTCGGCGATGTGAAGCGAGTGGCTGAAGTCTTGGCTAACGAAGGGCTGTCGCCGACCGATGTAGATCAGTTCGTCGTGGACGGATGGTATTCGGAGGACGACAACGGCATCCCGACAGTAGATCTTACGGACGGCGATAGGCCGGTTCAGCTACGAGTCGCACCATACGTCCAGGGGCCCACTGACGGCGGGGTTCTGCAGCGCCACACCTTCACCAACCACGCATTCAACGATTCAAGGGGCTACGCCAGTTATACCCACGTGGCCAACCACCTCCTGGGGGCTTACTGCTCAAGCCCGTTTGCCGCGCGCGGCGAAGACGCGTTCGTCCTGGTCTGGGACGGAAGGAGCACGCCCCGTCTGCACCAAGTGCGGGCTTCCTCCCGCGAGGTTTCCATGGTGGCGGCGCTGATGCCCGTCTCAGGAAACAGCTTCGCGAATTTCAGCGCACACTTCGATCCGTTCCGACGTGACACGCATGACCTGTCTCCGGAACAGCGGATACGCCACCATCTCTCCATCGCCGGAAAGGCAATGGCGTACGCCGCTCTGGGTGACGTCGAGACCTCCGCCTTTGCCGTCATCGACGATATCACCGCAGAACTCCCTGGCATCAACACCTTCAATGCGGATATGTTGGGGGCAAAGCTCGCCTCGAATCGCGAAGAGCTGCTGCCCGGCCTGTCCAATGCGGACCTTATTGCCACTTATCAGGCATACCTCGGTCGTAATCTGCTCCAGCGACTCACCTACGTCATGGAACAACGGTTTCCTGGCAGTGGCCGAAATCTTGTACTGAGCGGTGGCTGCGCCCTAAACATCAAGTGGAACACAGCCATACGTAGCAGCGGGGTGTTCCAAGAGGTGTTCATACCGCCCTTCCCCAACGATTCCGGTGCGGCGATCGGCACAGCTGCCTGCGAAATGTTCCAGGGCGGACGCATCAATCTAGACTGGGACGTCCACGGCGGGCCGTCGATCACCGTGGGCTCAATCCCCGCCGGGTGGCAGGCCGGACCATGCGACGAGCGGCAGCTGGCCAGCCTCTTGCACACGGAAGGCGCGCCGGTGGTGGTTCTCTCCGGGCGGGCCGAGTTGGGCCCGCGCGCTCTGGGCAACCGAAGCATCCTGGCACCCGCAACCGACTCCCGGATGAAGGACCGGCTCAACGCCATCAAGAAACGGGCCGACTATCGACCCATTGCGCCCATTTGCCTTGAGGACCGCGCTCCCGAAGTCTTCGCCCCGGGCACGCCCGATCCCTACATGTTGTTCGAGCACCGCCTCCGTCCGGAGTGGGCCGAACGCGTGCCCGCCGTCATACATCTGGACGGTACGGCCCGGCTCCAGACCATCTCGCCAACACAGGACACAGCCACCGCCCGCATTCTCGCCGCCTACACGGAGATCAGCGGCGTGCCCGTACTCTGCAACACAAGTGCCAACCTCGAAGGGCGAGGTTTCTTCCCCGACGTCGAATCAGCGGCCCGCTGGGGCGGAACTCGATACATCTGGTCAGACGGCGTGCTGTACACCAACCTCGCCGATGGCGAATGAGTGACATCCCGCATCGCCAAGTCGCTCTCGCGCGCAGCGTGTCCACGGGCGCGCGATCGGGATGGGCGATGTCCGCGTGATCCTGACCCATGTCAGTACAGTCGCATCCAGTCGGTCGGTAGCTTATCGTTCCGCCGTAGCCTGCAAGTTGTCGTGCCAGAGACCGTGCAGAATCGTGAGGAGCTCCCAATATGAATCTACGTTACCAAGAGGCGCCGGACCATGTTGCGGCCCTGACTGAAATCTGGCGGCAGGTGCTCGGCAACCCTGACCTCGACGAGAACTCGGATCTTTTCGAGAACAATGGGACGTCGTTGCACGTCCTGCAGATCACCGGCGAGATCCACAATATCCTCGGCGTCGACGTGAAGCTGCGTGACGTTTTTTTCCATCCTTCACCGCGAACCCTCTCGGACTTCCTTGACGGCCAGCAGGGAGGTGAGAAGTGACAGCGTCCCGGGCCGAGTCCTCCCGGGGTCCGACTTCGCTCATGGAAGAGGCGCGGCTGACCGGGGAGTTCGCCGACTGGCACAATCTGAATTACATGGTGATGTGGCTTACCGGGGACCTGGACATCGCCGCGCTCCGCGATGCGTGGTGGCGGATCTGCCGGCGTCACGACGTCCTGCGTCGGACCTACGTCTCGGCGGACGAAGCATGCACGTACGACGATGCGCTGAGCGACGTGGAGCTCCTCACCGCGGAAACGGACGCAGAGGCGATCGAGCTGATGCGCCGGTTTCTCGGTACTCCCTTCAGTCTTGACGGCCCGGGCTTCTCCCGCATCGCCGTCGTGCAGCGCGGCGACCGAAGGTACCTCTTCGGGCTCGCGATGGACCACATCATCAACGACGTGGTCTCCTGGAAGCACATCTGCGCCGATTTTATCGACTTCTACGATCGCGCTCTGTCCGGCGATGCCGGTGGCATCAGGAACGAGAACCGCTATCAGAGCTTCGCCTCCGAGCAGCGCCGTCTGTTCGCCGGCACCTGGGGGAAGGAGCGCAGAGACTTCTGGCGCTCCTACGTCGAGGAGTTCGAGACATATCCCCCGCTCTTCGCGGTCGGCGCCGAGCACACCGGTGAATATGAACGCCGCGTGATCACTCGTGAACTTCCGTCGGATGCGAGGTCGCGGGTGCAGAACTTCTCGCGGCAGTCCCGGGTGACTCCTTTTGCGGTGGTCACCTCGGGTGTGCTCACGGCCATGCGGGAAGTCACTGGTGATCCGCTGGCGGGGATTTCGGTCAACCAGCACGGTCGCATGCTGCCGCGTACGGCGCGGACCGCGGGACTGTTCGTGCAATCCGTTCCGCTGCACCTCGGGCGACAGTCCATGGGCCCGTCCGAAACGATCCAAGACGTGTTCCTCCGAACCCATGACGTCTTCGAGTACGCTCTTCCGCTCCTCGTTGCGGGGAGGTCCTGGGACGAGTCCCTGATGGTGCCCGACAAGGAACCCGGCTTGCACGTCCGTCTGAACGAGTACCCGCCGTCCTCGGAATACCTGCCGCCGTTCACCGGTACCGAGGCGGAGTACGTCGAGCTGCAGTTCCCCGGCCAGAAACGCTGGCTGGAGACCGTGGTTGTCATGTGGAACCTGTTCGAGACGGGTCCGCAGCTCGTCGCGCACTACAACCAGAACTACTTCCCCGACCGGGCCGTGGAACAGCTTCTCGAGGCGGCCGAGAGGTTCGCCCTGCAGGCAGGCTGCTAGGGGGACCTCCACCGTTCCCCCGCGACGGGGAACAGTTGCCCGACATCCAAACACATGTTGAGCCTGGCAGCCCCGGAGTACCACGAACACGTGTGGCTCCTGGCCTGCAGGACGTCCAGACCGACTTGGGGATCGTGCACTGATGGCTGCCTTCACCGGGGCGTTCTGGCGAAGTGGCGACACCGGCTTTGTCGACGCCACGACCTCGCGCATCTTCAACCACCGGCGGCCGTCACGGCGGCCCGCGGCGGTGCTGCGGCCCGCTCATGCCGCTGATGTCGCGGCCGGCGTGAAGCTGGCGGCGGCAGAGGGCTGGCAGCTCGCAACCCGCTCCGGCGGGCACAGTTGGGCTGCCTGGTCGTTGCGCGAGGACACCCTGCTCATCGACCTAGCCCTGTTCACTGGAATGTCCTACGACTCCTCCAGCGGCATCGTCGCGGTCGGTCCGGCGGTGCGCGGCGGACTGGACCTGGACCCATATCTCGCCGGGTACGACCGGTTCTTCAGTGTGGGCCACTCCCCCACCGTGGGCATGGGTGGATTCCTCCTGCAGGGCGGCATCGGCTGGAACTGCCGTGGCTGGGGCTGGGCCGCGGAGTCCATCGAGTCCATGGACGTAGTCACCGCGGCCGGCGAGCTGGTGCGGTGCTCCGAGACGGAGAACTCCGACCTGTTCTGGGCGGCGCGCGGATCGGGTCCCGGCTTCTTCGGTGTGGTCACCGAGTTCCGGCTCCGTACCCGCCCCAGGTTCCGGGAGCTGACCCGTTCCGCCTACGTCTACCCCGGCGAACTCGCCGCGGAGGTGCTGGCCTGGTATCACACGGCGCGCCACGACTTGCCGCCCTCCGTGGAGCTCGCTGCCGTCGGCTGCACTCTGCCCGGTCTCGGCTCCCCGGTGCTGGTCGTCGACGCGCTCTCGTTCGACGGCGGCCCGGCCTCGCTGGCCGCGCTCGGCACCTGCCCAGTGGCCGACCATGCCCTGGAGACTATGGTTGCCCAGCCGGTGGAGTTCGCTGCCCTGCACGCGGAACAGCTGCGGGCCAACCCTGACTACCACCGTTACTTCGCGGACAACGTCTTCCTCTCCGGTTCCGCCACGGAGTTGGTCCCGGCGCTGGTGCCCGCCTTCACCGAGCTGCCCACGTCCAAGACGTTTACAGTCCTGGGGGACTTCACCCCCCTGCTGTCCCGCCGCCCACCGGACATGGCTCTTTCGGTGCAGACCGACCTGTACTTCGCCGCATACGCGATCGGCAAAACCCCGGAGCAGGACGCCCGTTGCCGCGCATGGCTGGACGGCACCATGAACCGTGTCGCACCGCACTCGGCCGGCTGCTACCTGGGCGACAGCGACTTCACCGTCCGGCCCGACCGGATCATGTCCGACGCGGCCTGGTCGAAGTTCCTGCGCATCCGTACCGCCCGTGACCCCGAAGGCCGTTTCCCCGGCTACCTCGGTACCCCGGTGCAATAGACGCGTGCGATCCCGTCGCCTCAGGTCCTCCCGCTTACCGAGTGGTGCCACTTCGGCGGGGGCGGCACCACTCGGTAAGGGAGAGTGTGGGTTCCCGATGGATGCGCTGAACAGGCACCGAGAGATTGGTCAGGAACATCTCGACCATCGACTGCAGAATCTGACCCACATCAGCAGGCGATCTGCCGCACGGCGATGCACGGAATTTTCGAGCGGTCATGTCGGCCGCCGCGCTCTACCGAAATCAAATCAAGATCGTACTCACACCCATGACATCGAAGAGGTGTTCTGGGTTTCACCCGCACACCTGAGCTGGCTGATCGGTTTCCCTTCATGCTCCGGGCAAGGCAGTCACGAGAAAGCCGAGTTAATGAGTTTCCCGTGAATCTGCTATGGATTGCCGATTCAGTGCGCGCGGGCTCGGATCATCAGACGGCGGCCGGTACACGCCGATACTTACCGGGAATCGGCCGCTCTGCGGGACGCCACAGTTTCAATGACGCCACGCTCTCGAAGACTTGAGATCTGGGAGCAGGCCGAGGTGTTCTTCCCGCACCAGGTCGAACCGGAGCGAGAACGCGACCAGAGCCTCACGCTTGGAGTGCATACGACCTTCGTCCATATATTTGGCCCATTGACTGACCGGGAGTTTTTGCTCCGCCAGGTAGTCTATGTGGTAGTTGATACTGCTTCGGTTCGCGTCCCTGAACTGTTTGACCCCTCTCAGCCGCTCAACCACCTGCTGCACAGAGGGCACAGCTGCCATGGAAGAGCCACGCAGACGCGGCTCACACAGAGCGACGAGAACCGCGAAGTACTTGCTCGTCATGTCCAACTGAGCCATTTCAGACTCGGGCACCGTTGTGGCCAGGTCCGATCCGAGCAGGTGTGGTGGTGGGGTGAAGGCAGTGAGTTCGATCATGCGCGCACCGGACGGGATCAGGATGCGTGAGATCTCGAACGGGATCACCATGTCCAGCTGGCGAGGGCGCGCCTTGACCAGCTCCGTACCGCCCTCCAGGTTCTCGATGACGAAGGTGCTACTTAAGGTGAAGTTCGAGAAGAGGAGATGGCGACCGGACACCTCGAATGCGCCAATGCTGGGCGTGGCGCCTGGTTGGAATTCGCCAGTGCGGCTTGATATGCCGAAATTCAGTTGACTACCGACCTTCAGATTGATCCGCTCTCTGGTACCGGAGCCACTAGGATGGCGGGCATTATTCCGCCATGTCATGATCACTTCCATGTCGGCTTCGATCACGGTGTACATGAAGATGCCCTTCGATCTGTGCACGTTCACATCGTCGCAAGCGTACGAGTGCGCGGTTTGACCACGGACGCCGTATGCTCGGGCTCGAGCCCATCCCGTTTCGTCCCGGCTCCAGATAAATCAGCCATCTACTGCCGCCCATCCGCGACACACAGGACGATTCACATTATCCGCACATGATCCTGGTTCACTCCCCGTCAAGTGTGACGCCGCTAAAACAACCAGTTACGCAAGCCACGAGAAGGACAGCTCGCGGAATTCCCTGCAACGGAGACATGCCTCGACCTGGAGGCATTTTCTCCGTACAGGTACTTGTGATCGTAGGACGCGCTTGCGGGAGACTCAAGATCCAGCAGGCCGATTGTCCGAATTAGCTTCGTCCGACAGCTCAGTTTGATCACCAAATATCCATGTTGTCTAACATCTGCGACGACGTCGATGGTGGTAAATTTTTCACCATGCGCATGGGGATTGTGGCCCTCTCTCGTGCCCGCTCATTGTCAACAGACACCGGGCCACCGGACGTCGGTCGTGTTGTACGAGTCACGACCGAAGACGACGATGACCAGTCGGTCCCTGCTGATCTCGGGGTAATCCCGGAGACGTTGCGGAAGTGGGCCGGGCGGCCGGAGTGAGTCCGCCGTGGGGACGCCGAGCGGAGAACGCGGCCCTGCGCGAGAAGATCCGTGAACCGGAGCGGGAACGCGGAATCCCGCGGAAGGCGGCTCTCCGCCAAGGGATCACTGCCGAGCCCGCGAGACGGCTACTAGCGGTCAACACAAGCGGATCGCGCGCGTAATGCGGGGTGCCGGCCTGGCGGCTGCGTAGCAGGCACCGCACCACGGACCCGGCCGCGGCAAAGGCCCCGCACCGGCTCGGCCGACGTGGGCGCCGCGTTCACACTTGGTGGGTATCAGTTGGGGATCAGGGGCGCCGAGTTCGGCGTGGAGTCGCAAAGTCCTCTACGCCGCGACGGTCCAGCTTGCCGGACGGCGTCAACGGCAGCTCAGGGACGAACTGATACCGATCCGGCACCATGAAAGGCGGTACGGATTCGAGCATGTGCTGCCGTAGCAGCGCCTCGGGCTTCTCAGGCACCTGACCCGCGAGCACCACGCATGCGACGAGGAACTTAGCCCCGACCGCCGTGGTGACGACCGCGGCCGCCGCGTCCTTGACCAGTTCGTGGGCGCGCAGGAATGCCTCCACCTCACCGAGTTCGACTCGGACCCCGCGTATCTTGACTTGCTGGTCGTTGCGCCCGAGGTACTCGAAGGAGCCGTCCGGCAGCTTCCTGGCCAGATCCCCGGTCCGGTAGTAACGCAGTGGCCCCGCCGGGGTGTCGAGGGCGACGAAACGTTCGGCTGTCAGCTCGGGCCGCCCCAAGTACCCCATTGCGAGCCCTGAACCGGCGATCACCAGTTCGCCGGCCTCGCCGTCCGGGAGCAGTTCCATCCCCTCGCCGCGCACCTCGACGATCAGGTGCGGCAGCGCTGTGCCGATCGGCGAACGCACTGGGCCGTCGAGGTCCGCCTGAGTCAACACCCGGCATGTGGCGAAACACGTGGCCTCGGTCGGACCGTAGAGGTTAACCATGGTCGGCGCTGTGCTCTGGTATGCCTTCAGAAAGCCGGAGACCACGTCGAGTTCCGCGCTCTCGCCACCGAACGTGACGTAGCGTAGAGCCAGTTCAGGTCTGCCGGCCTCCTCGTAGGCATAGGCCAGTGCACGTAGGGACGACGGCACCTGGCAGGCCACGGTCACGGACTCCAGGTGGAGCAACGCAAGAAGGTCGGACGCGGACTGCGCCATCCGGAGCGGGACGACGACCGACGTGGCTCCGGCGGTCATCGAGAGCCAGAACTCGGAGACGGACAGGTCGAAGGTGAACGGGTGAAAGAGCGTGAAGCGGTCTTCGGCACTCACATCGAACACGGTCAGCGCGCTGCGCAGCAGTGCCAGCACGCTGTTGTGGCTGATCATGCAGCCTTTGGGGGTGCCGGTCGAACCGGACGTGTAGAGAATGTAGGCCAGTTCGCTGCCGTCGAGGTCGACGGGCGGCAGCGGCGCCACGTCCTCCCCGTCGGTGTGTGGTGGGACCGCGCAGATACCCGCGAGCCCGGCGGACTCGATGTCTTCGGAGGCGCCGACCACCAGCCTTATTCCGGCGTCGTGCACCAGATAGCGCAGACGCTCCGCTGGATAGGTGGGGTCGAGCGGCACATAGGCGGCTCCCACCTTCAGGGTGGCGAGGATGGAAATCGGTATGTCGACCGAGCGTTGCAGAAGCAAGCCGACGTGATCGCCCGGTCGAACGCCCGCCTTCACGAGTCGTGCAGCAAGCCGGTCCGAGACCAGGTCGAGGTCGTGGTAGCTCAGTGTCCGTCCACCGTCGCGCAGGGCCGGAGCAGAGCCACGAACCGCCGCAACCCTGCGAAACAGATCCGGCAATGACGTGGCCTCATCCAGATGGAGCCGCTGCTGATTGGCGGTTACGGCATCGTGCATGGATTTGCCTCTCAGAGTTTGAGGACGGCCCGACACGTCCGGCGCCACGCTGCGGCTGCCGACGGTGGACGGCTGTGCAGCTAAACCTGGGAACCTTGATCCACGTACTCGTAGAGGAACGAATCCCAGAACTCCGCGTCCGGAGAGTGGACGATCTCAAGCAGACGCCACTGAGTCCGCATCTCCGCGGCCGCGGCTGCAACCGGTGTCGCCTCCAGTTCGCTCCCCTGCCCGTCGGGCTGCCCTCTGCCGGTAAAGCAGAGGACCACCTTGCGGGGATGCCGTCGGATCGAATCCTCGATCCTCGCCAGAACGGCCGAGGAAACGTCGGTGGAAAAGGGTTCGTAGAAGTAGAAGAGCCCCGCATCATCCGGAATCTCGAACAGCGTTGCGTCAGCGCGTACGACGTCGATCCTGTCGCAGCCGTCGAGGCTCTGCGACACCGTCTTCACGTTGCTCCGAGCAACGTTGCAGAGAGTCTCGGACGTCTCCACGCCAACAATCCGGCGAAATGGAAACTCGGCCGCTAGCAGCAGTATCCGGCCCTTGCCGCACCCGACGTCGACAAACGTGACTTCCTCATGCCTTACGTCACACCTGCCGAGTGCGTTACGCACCGTACGGACCGGCGTCGGAGAGTACCTGGCATTGCGCCCGACCGGTAGATCTTCCGCTTCGGGAAGCTCCCACAGTTCGACCGACTCCGCGGTGTCGACCGCGTAGACCGAATCAAACGGCGTCTGCTGTTCGATCCGGTCGAGCCGGTCATCGAATATCTGACGGAACTCTATTGCTCGCAGGAGCTTTTCCCGCCGATCACTGTCCGACATCCTGTTACCCTTTCTCGATCAACACCCGAACCGGAATGTCCGCCGACCAGTGGACGCGTTGTCGGCCGCATCTAGTGTCTCGTGATCCCGTCCGCGTTACGTGATCTTGCGTGGCTCGTTGGTGCTGGCATGGAGCTTTCCGTGGAACAGGCCGCCGAGTTGCGGGAGTTGGCGAATTGCCATGATGTGCCTGCGGATTTGGCGACGCGGGCCCGGATCGTGCTGTGGTCGGCTGAGGGACGGCGGCGCAAGGACATTGCCGAGCTGCTCGGGGTGCCGCTGCCGACCGTGGACCGCTGGAAGGCCCGTTATGCCCGGCGCGGGCTGGCCGGGCTGGCCGGGCTGGAAGGCGATCGCCCCGGTGGGGCTCGGGACCAAGTGCCGGCACGGGTGCGGGCGCGGGTGATTGCTCTGACGCGTATGACACCGCCGGCCGACACCGGGCTTTCGCACTGGTCGACGCGCGAGTTGGCGAAGTACCTGAAGCGGACCGACAACATCACCGTGTCCTGGCACTACATCGCGCGGATCTGGCGCGAGGAGCACCTCAAGCCGCACCGCAGCGGCACCTTCAAGATTTCCAAGGACCCCGCGTTCGCGGAGAAAGTCGCCGATGTGGTCGGGCTCTACCTCGCTCCGCCCGGAGGGGCGGTCGTGCTCTCCATCGATGAGAACACGCAGATCCAGGCGTTGGACCGCACCCAGCCGGTCCTCCCGGTCGCCTTCGCGGCCACCGAGAAGCGCACCCACAACTACGTGCGGCACGGCACCACGAACCTGTTCGCCGCCCTCAACGTCGCCACCGGCGAAGTCATCGGCGAGTGCAAGCCGAGCCGGAACGGGCAGAACTTCCTGGCCTTTTTGAAGAAGGCAGTGAAGCCGCATGCGGGGAAGGAGATCCACGTCGTCCTGGACAACCTCTCCACCCACACCACGCCGGAAGTGAAGGCATGGCTGGCCAAGAATTCCCACGTCCATTTTCACTTCACCCCCGTCGGGTCTTCCTGGATCAATCAGATCGAGACCTGGTTCGGCATGCCGACCCGGCAGTCGATCCGCCGTGGCACCTTTGCCAGCGTCAACGTCCTGATCACACAGATCCACAACTACATCGGCACCTGGAATTCCCAGGCCACGCCATCCACTTGGACCGCGACCGCCGGCGAGATCCTGGCCGAGCTCCGCCTCGTCCAAACCAACATCAAGAGCTCGTCGCGAACTACTCAAAGTGACGCAAACAGGATCACGAGACATTAGTGGCCCGTTTTCCTGTCGATCACTGCCGCGAGGTCGGACAGCACCGGACTGTTTACGATGTCGAGCAACGACACCTGTTTCCCGAGCTTGACGACAAGCCGGATCGCCGACAGTGAGCTGCCCCCTCTGTCGAAGAAGTCGTCGTTCCGGCCGACGCTCGAAGCCGACAGACCGAGCAGTTCCACCCAGAGTCCAGCCAGCATCTGCTCAGTTGCCGTCTGCGGAGCGGCACCCTCCGTACGTTCCACCGCAGCGTGGTCCACCTCGTTCAGCAGGGCCTTTTTGTCGATCTTCGAGTTGTCCGTGAGCGGCATGCTAGACAGTCGGCACAGATGCGGCGGGATCATGTACTCGGGCAGCACCTCTGCCAGAGCCTCGCGGATGGTCTCGGCCTCGATGACGTGGGTCGAGGTGTAGAATCCCACCAGTCCGGTGTCTGTGTCGACGTCGTGTTTGACGACCACGGCGGCATCGCGCACACCGTCGATGCGCAGCATTGCGTTCTCGATCTCGCCAAGTTCAACCCGGAAGCCACGAATCTTGATCTGCTCGTCGCGGCGGCCAAGAAATTCCAGCACACCATCCTGTCCCCACCGACCGTAATCACCGGTGCGGTACATCCTCAGCGCTGGATCGATTCGACTCTCGACGAAGGCTGCCGCCGTTCGCTTCTCATCGTTGATGTAGCCTCGCCCGACGCATACGCCGGCGAACGCAATCTCTCCGGGCGCGCCCAGCGGCACCAACTGTAGGTTTTCATCCACGATCAGAACCTGCACATTACGCACAGGCCTTCCGACGGGCACGGACGCCGATGCCGGCGGTCGGTGCATCACGTGGTGCGTCGTATCGTCCGATGCCTCCGTCGCACCATACGCGTTCGTCAACGGAATGTCGCACAACTCGAACCATCGCTCCACGAGGCCCTTCTTCAGGGCTTCTCCCGTGACCACCACGTGTCGTACCGCCGGCAGCCTGCGCGTCGGCTCGATCTCCGACAGGCGTGCCGTGAGCATTTCCAGGTAGGAGGGAACTACCTGGATCACTGTCGCTCCAACGTTTCCGGCCTCGACGATGAAGTCGTCTATGTCCCGAACAGTGTCGGCGGACATGATGGTCGTCGCTGCTCCGACAAGGAGCGGAGCGATTGCCTGCCACAACGAGATGTCGAAGGTGGCAGGTGCACTCTGTATGAGCATGTCGCCGGACGTGATGTCGAGATCTTCCACCTTCGCCAAGAGATGATTCATCATCCCGGCGTGCTCGCACATCGCGCCCTTTGGTTCACCCGTGGATCCAGACGTGAAATAGATGTAAGCCAACTGGTTCGCTGAGACGTGGATCCTTGGGTCGCCGTTCGCAGGTTCGGCCGTCGCGGCGCCGATGGTCACTATTCGAGCGGCATCGTCCAGGGAATCAGTGACTGCAGACCTGATGTCCTCGGTCACCTGGTCTACGAGTAGGACCCGCGGCTCGGCCTGCTTGAGGATGGCCCTCAGCCGGTCGGTGGGCCAGTTGGGATCGACCGGCAGATAAGCGCCGCCGGCCCGCATAACACCGATGATCGCCGCAACCCATTCGACCGACCTCTGTAGGTTCACCGCGACGACACTCTCGGTCGTCAGTCCGTGCTTCAGCAGGCAGCGTGCAATGCGGCTAGCCAGTTGGTCGAGCTCCCGGTATGTGCATTCCTGATCACCGTACTTGACGGCCAGCGCACCAGGGGTCTTCGCGACCTGGTCGGAGAAGAGCTGATGGAACGGCTCCGCAGGTAGGCCGACCGCCGGACCTGAAAGCTCGCGCAGGTGTGCGTCCAGCTCATCCGGCGAAACGAGAGTGTGGTCGTGGTGTTCCGTAGCCGGATTGCAGACCAGCAGTTCGAGGGCGTGCACGTAGTAGCCCGCGTAGCGCGTGATGCACTCTTCACCGTAGAAGTCCGTACGGTATGTCAACTGCAGCAGCGGCGCGTCCCCCTCCATATCGAAACCCCAGACCAGGCCCGATCCACCATGATCGGTCCCCGTGCTCTTGTGTCCTGTCCAACCTGTGACGTCGAGTACTGTCCCGAACGCCGAGACAGTGCGCGCTGAGAGCTGTCCACCCGACAGATAGCCGCCGCAAACCCGCAGCGCGCGATCCGACTCACCGATAAGGCTGAGCCAAGAACCTTCCTGAACCGTCATCTGCAGAAGTCGCGGCTGCTCGCATTCGGCAGAACGATAGCCCACGGATATGTTCCGTTCCCCGGTCAGGACGGAGGCCACCTTCGCGTAAGCAGCAGCCAGGATGGCGAATTGGCTGCCCATCCCCGAAACGGCGCGATAAACATCGACTGGAATCTTGACCTCGTAGGTCTCCCGTACAGCCTCTCCACTGTGACCGCTCGACCGCCATCGGGGCATGACGGTAGTGAGCGTAGAATTTTCCGTTGCGAATCCGGATGAGTTGGTCATAGCCGCTCCAGTCGACCTATCATGCACTTATTTCTGGCTTCAGTCGCCTACCAGGTTGCGGCCGATCGAAAGCAGCCGGTCGCCGCCGCTGGCACAGGGCAGCTCCTCCGCTTGCTTCCGCAGCACAATCCGGTCGACCTTCCGGTTGGAGTTCAATGGAAGCGTGTCCAGGTGTACGTATCGGCGCGTCAGTGCGCTGTCCGGCAGCACGGCACGCACGCCGTCGGCCAGCGTCGACTCGGGTACTTCGTCGCCGGTGTAGAACACGACCAGTTCGGTTCCGTGCAGCGCGGACCTGGTGACGGTCACAGCGTCGCGTACTCCGTCGCATTCACGCACCACATGGTCCACTTCCGCCAGTTCGACGCGCCACCCGTGCACCTTCACCTGTGAGTCGATGTAGGCGAGTTCACCGTCGGAATGCGCGCGTACTCGATCACCGGTGCGGTACCAGCGCTGGCCCTCCAATTCGACGAATCGGCCCTCATTGTCGGCGGGATCGAGGTACCCGGTGGTGATCTGCGGACCCGTGATCCACAGCTCGCCCTCCACGGGTGGCTGTTCCCTCTGCTCGGTCACCAGGCGGAAGTCATACGCGTCGTGCACCTTCCCGATCGGCACCATGCCGTTGACGCCGCACCTTTCCGACTGCTCGCCCGACCAGCGGTGCCAGGTGACGCCAATCGAAAACTCGGTTGGCCCGTAGAGGTTCTCCAGCCTCGATCCCGGTGCAGCCGCCAACCAGTCCCTGACGTCTTGGCAGCGCAGCGCCTCCCCGCCGAAGAATGACCACCTCAGGCCGTCGAGTGCGCCTTTCTCCAGCCTTCCCATCTCGCGGGCCATCCAGATCCCACTCTGCGTGGAGTGCCACACGGTCACCCCGTGCTCGGCAAGGTAGGTGGGAAGATCCGGATACGCCGACAGTGGCACTGCCTGCATCATCGCGCCCACACCCCAAGAGGCGAACACGTCGTGGATGCCGAGGTGGGAATTGAGATCGTAGGCCTGGGCGAACACGTCATCCGGCCGGAAGTCGCTCCGCCTGTCAAACTCGTGGAAATTGGGCGCGAAGCCGCCGTGCGATACGGGAACTCCCTTCGGCACCCCGGTCGAGCCCGACGTGAAGAGGGTGTAGACCGGATCCGAGGGCGCTGCCTGGGCTGGCGCCGAGATGACCGGATGCGAAGTCACCGGGATCGTCGGGAACCTGTCGGCGACGCCGCCGGTGCCGAGGACTCGGACGGCCGTCTCCTCGTCGGTGACTTGTGGCAGGACCGCCAGACCGCGCTCGTCAGCGATGAGTCTGTCTGCCCCAGCCACCTTGATCATCCGACGAGTGAGCGCGGAGGGGACGTTCGGCTGCAGCGGAACAACGGTGCCAGCCGTATACAGCACCGCCAGGGGGCCTACGTATGCTGTCACGCTCTTGCCCGCCAGCACTCCCACCGTACCGGGAGAACCATCCGCCATGAGCGACCCCGCCCAGCGCAAGGTCGTGTTGTGCACCTCACGATAGGTGACGGCATCCGATCCGATCCGTACGGCGAGACGATCCGGCGACAGTGACAGTCCACGCAAGAATTGCTCGACCAATGATAGAGGCATAACCTTGCCAATCCCTATCCGTCAGCCATGAATACAATTCTTCAGCCTGATGGCGATAATCCCGCATTTTGAAATCGTTAGATTACCGATCGGCGCGGCGAACTGTACTGACATCCGTCAGGTGCAGGTTCGTGTGACCGGAGCGGCTCCGGTGTCCTTCGATGCCATGGGGGCCCAGTCGCCGAGCAGTTCGAGAATCCGGTCCGCCTGAGACTCCACGAAGAAATGGCTGTCGTCGAGCAGGTGAAAGGCGAAGGGGCCAGCGGCGCACTCACGCCAGGCGCGCACGTCATCGGTGGCAACCATTCCGTCCCGGGCCCCGGCGAAGGCCACCAGCGGGCATCCGACCGGCCCGGGCGGCAGGGTCGGCCGGTAGTCGTCGTAGAGGCGGAAGTCGCCTTCCAGAACCGTGAGCGCAACGTCGAGGAGTTCGGGGTGGTCGAAGACCTCGGGCGGGGTTCCGCCGTAGGCGCGCAGCAGGTCCACCAGGACCTGTCGCGCGTCGCCCTCTGGGAGCCGGGCAGGCAGACTCGCCCACCGCTGCGGGGCGGCGGTGGCACCGACCGCCAGGTACAGCGGCTCGGGCGCCCCCTTCTCCGCCAGCGCACGGTATAGCTCGTACGCAAGCGCGCCGCCCATGCTGTGGCCGTAGTACGCGACGGGCACGTCGTCGGTCGCCAACGGTCCGACGATGCCGAGGAATTCAGCGACCGCCGCTGCCGGCTTGCGGTGCTGCAGCTCGCCCAGCCGGGAGTCGCGTCCGGGCATCCGCAGTGCGTAGATCTCCACATCGTCGGGAAGCATGCGCAGCCAGGGAGCGAAGGCAGCGGGGCCGCCGCCCGCGTGGTGCAGGCAGACGAGCCGATAGCGCGGGCGGCCGACAGCGGGGCGGTGCAGCATGCGGGCGTTCGAGGTTCGGTGGCCGAGGCCTGTCGCCGCGGCGCTCACGCGTCGGCGTCCTGGGATGTCCGCACTGTCATGGCCTCGCGCAGGCTTCGCGGTCGCATGTCCAGCCAGAGTTCCCCGACCCTGTCCAGGCAGTGCTGGTATGATCCGCGGTCCCCCGTCCCGGACCAGCCGGGGGGCAGGCGTCGGGCCGTGGGCCAGATCGAGTACTGCTCCTCGCCATTGAGGACGACGGCGTACTCGTCGAACGGATCCGGGTGAGGTGCGGACATGAGAGTGCCTTTCCTGTGGTGCGGCAGTGGTGTTCATGGATGCGGGCGGAAGCCGACGGTGTGCCGGGGCCCGCCCACGGAGGCGCGGTCGGGCTCACCGCCCGTCCATGGTGTGGGCGGGCTCCTCCTCGCTGGCTGTCCTTGCCGCCTCGCGCGCGAGCGCCTCCTCCACCAGCCGGGCACACTTCTCCAGGGTCCGGGCCTTGAACACCTCACGCAGCGGAATGTCGACCTGCGCGGCTCGGCTGATCCGCGTGCCGAGCCTGGTGGCCTTGAGCGAATTACCTCCCAACGCGAAGAAGTCGTCGGTGACGCCGAGATCCTCGACACCGAGGAGATCGGACCAGATCTCAGCGACCAGGCCCTCGATCCCGTTGCGTGGGCGGACCTTGTCGTCGCTGTCAGCAGCCTGCCCGGGCAACGGCAGAGCGGCCGGGTCGAGTTTACCGTTGGGGGTGAGCGGCAGCCGGCTGAGCGGCACGACCGCCGAGGGGACCATGTGCTCGGGCAGCCGACTCTCCAGGAAGGCCCGCAGTTCCATTGCCGAGGCCGCCGCTGCCCCACGCAGCACCGGGTACGCGATGATCCGGGCGTCCGCCGAACCGGAGTCCGCTGCGCCCGCGGCATCGAGAACGACGACCGCGCACTCGCGGACGTCCTTGTGGGCGTCGAGAGCGGCCTCGATCTCGCCCAGTTCGATACGGAAGCCGCGTACCTTGGCTTGTCGGTCGGCGCGGCCGACGAACTCGAGGAGGCCGTCCTCGCGGCAGCGCACCAGGTCGCCCGTGCAGTACATCCGAGTTCCGGGCAGCCCGAACGGATCGGGGACGAACGCGGCAGCCGTCCGGGCCGGCAGTCCCAGGTATCCGCGGCCTACTGCGGGGCCCGCCAGGTACAGTTCGCCCACGCCACCCGCCGGTACCGGATCCATTGCGGCGTCGAGCACGTAGATGTGGAAGCCCCCTACCGGTGTGCCGATCGGCGGGACACCACCGTCTCCGGCCGCGACCGGCTGGACCGTGGCCCAGACCGTCGTCTCGGTCGGGCCGTAGGCATTGACCATGCGACGACCGGCCGACCAACGGTCCGCCAGCGAGCGGGGCAGCGCTTCGCCGGCGGCCACCAGCAGGGCCAGGTCGGGGAGTTCGCCGTCGGGCAGCGCGGACAGTGCGGACGGCGTGATCGTCAGGGCGGTGATGCGGGAATCGCGGAGCAGCTGGACCAGGCCGGGACCGGGCACCACCTCGTCGCGTGCCGCGAGATGCAGTTCGGCTCCGGCGCCGAACGCCATCACCATCTCGGAGACGGAGGCGTCGAAGCTGGCCGAGGCCCACTGCAGCACCCGGTCCTCCGGGGTCAGCGCGTAGGTCTCCAACTGGGCGCGGACCAGTTGGGCCAGCCCGCGGCGGGTGAGCATGGCCCCCTTGGGGCGTCCGGTCGATCCGGAGGTGTAGATGATGTAGGCGAGGTTGTCCGGGTGGATACGCACGTCGTCGAGAGGTTCGCAGCTGAAGCGGTCGATCGTCGGCGCGTCCGCGTCCAGGAGCACGGTGTGGCGGCCCTCGCGCGGCAACCGTTCGTGCAGGTTCCGCTGCGTCAGGACGACGGGCGGCCGGGCATCGCGGAGCATGTGAGCGAGTCGCTCCTCGGGGTAGGTCGGGTCCAGCGGAACGTAGGTGCCGCCGGCCCTGAGCACGGCGAGCAGCGCCACGGGCAGGTCTGTGCCCCGCTCCAGGCACACGCCGACTGGAACTTCCGGTCCCACGCCGAGATCACGCAGGTACCGGGCAAGACGGTCGACGCGGGTGTCCAGTTCGGCGTAGCTGATCCGGGCGTCGCGGTGCACAAGGGCCGCCGCCTCCGGGGCACGGCGGACTCGCTCGCGAACCAGTCGGTCGACGACGTGCGTGTCCTCCGCCTGCGAGATGCTCTCAGCCGAGTCCTGCGTCATGACGATGCCTTCCCATCTGCTGGCGTTTCGGTCCTGCGCGGGCGTTGCGAGGTGCGGCCGTTCCGGCGCGCAGCCGCTGACCGACGTGCGGGAACGGGCGGGAGCGGGCGGGAGCTGTGGCGACCGCGCCGAGGATGCGGTTGTGCAGGAGTTTCATGCCGACGCTGCCGACCCGTTTCAAGTGCGCTGTCTGCGACGGGACGCCGCGTTTGGGCGGCGGCAGCAGCCGACGAGGGCAATATCGGCACGGTCAGGTCGGCGCAGCCTCGCAACGGGAGTTCAGCCAGAGTACGGCGAGGATCCCCAGCTCGACCTCCTGGTGGACCAGGTGGGCCCGTTGGTCTGCGACTGCGGATTTGCATCACTTCAGAAATCTCTTGTTCTGATCCATTCTCCGCGCCGAAAACCCTGTCCGTGCAGGTCAGGCTGAGTGATAGGCAATCTGAAATATCAGATTACCGATCGACGCACCAAACTGTACTGACAGCCGTCAGGTGTATCGGCTGCCGCGGTTGAAAAGCCGAAGTCCGTGTCCGTTCAGGACGATTGCAAACTCCCGGAGATCTTGTGAGTGCGCAGGTCACAGGCGCGTGACGATGGTGGATGGCCGCGCGACCACACGCAACGAAGCTCCGTTGCGAAGGTGACCTTCCCAAGCCCCCTTCGTACAAGGGAGCTTCGGTGAAGTACTACGACCGCATGGAGGGGCACGGCCGCAAGGAGACCAGGGTCGTGCAGCTGCTGACCGTCACCGACCTCGGCGTCGACCTCCCCCACACCCCCCAGGCCACCCGGGTCGCCCGCCACCGCACCGACTCCCGGACGGGCAAGCATAGCCGGGAAACGGTCTACGTGATCACCAACCTGACCAGCCGCCAGGCGTCCCCGGAACACCGCGCGATGATCTCGAGGCGCACTGGGTGATCGAGAACGGGCCGGTTGGCGAGCCGCAGCCCTCCCAGTGCGCCCGGGCTGAAGACGTGCTCCAGCACCTACGCCTCCCTCATGGGCCGCTCGCCGAGGCTGAGCGGGGCCGAGGTGTCGGCGAAGAACGGTGGGGCGACCACGCTCAACCCTCCATCCACCACCAGGGTCTGACCCGTGATGTACTCGGCGCCGGGCGAGAGCAGGAAGGCGATGGTGTCGGCCACCTCCTGGACCGAGCCGGGCCGTCCCTTCGGGATGCGGTCGAGCACCGTGGCCATGTCGGCCATCCCCGGCACCCCGTAGAAGTACGCCAGGGAGTCAGAGTCGATCAGGCCGCCGTTGACCGCGTTGACATTGATGCCGTAGGGCGCGAACTCCAGGGCCATGTACCGCACCCAGGACTCAACGGCTGCCTTCATCGAGCCGAGCGCCGCGTACGTCGGATAGGCGCGGATGCTGCCGTAGCTCGACAGGGCCACGATCCGTCCGCCAGCGTCCATCAGCCGGACCGCCTGCTGCGCGCCGAGCACGAACGGCCGCAGGTTCATGGCGTAGGTGCGGTCCATTCTGTGGAATCAAAGTTGTCAAGGTTGCCGCGGTATTAGCTGACGCAGAGTGGCTCGTTCTCGTCTCCGCAGGCACCCCTTGGACCACACCACCCAGGAGGAACCAGTGTCACATCCGCAACCGCTCACCCCCGAGGAGAAACTCGCCGACGCGAAGAAGCTGTTGAGCCTCCCGCCCATCGTCGTGATCTGCGGCTCCACCCGCTTCATGACCGAGATGAACGAGGCCGAGCTCTGGGAGACCAAAGACGGAAAGATCGTCGTCAAACCGGGCTGTGACATGAAGTCGCCCCACGAACTCTGGTCCGATCCTGTCGAGGCCGAGGAGCTGAAGGTCCGACTCGACGATCTGCACCGGGCGAAGATCCGGCTCGCTGACGAGGTGCTCGTAGTCGGCGACTACATCGGAGACAGCACCCGAGCCGAAATCGCCTACGCCCGGTCGCTGGGCAAGCCCGTGCGGTTCACGCACCCCGAAGTCGACCCTGACGCCTGACCGCCCGCTGCCACCTCGACAACCAGGGCCGGCAGCCCGCCGCCTGACCGTCTCGCGATGGCTTCGGCCGCTGCCCACCCCACACCCTCCGCAGGCATCCCCTGGAATTGATCATCTAGGCTTGCCGCCGATCGCCAACTGGGGCTGCAACGAGGCCGGGAGAAAAACTTCATGGTGAAGGTCCTAATCGCCGGGGGAGCCGGTTACATCGGTAGCACGGTCGCCTCGGCCTGCCTGGACGCAGGCATCACCCCTGTGATCCTCGACAGCCTGGTTCGGGGCCGCCGCGAGTTCACTGAGGGCCGCACCTTCTACGAGGGCGACATCGCGGACGGGGCACTGGTCGACCGGATCTTCTCGGAGCACCCGGACATCTCCGCAGTGGTGCACTGTGCGGCGTTGATCGTGGTACCCGAGTCCGTCGCGGACCCGATCGGCTACTACGAGGCCAACGTGGCAAAGAGCCTGGCCTTCGTCAGCCACCTGCACCGCAACGGCTGTGACCGCATCATCTTCAGCAGCTCAGCCTCCATCTATCAGGCCAAGGACGGCTCGCCCGTCGACGAGGACTCGCCGCTGGCACCGCAGAGTCCCTACGCACGGACCAAGGCCGTGTGCGAGGAGGTGTTCGCCGACATCGCCGTGGCAGGGCCGCGCGTGTTGTCTCTGCGCTATTTCAACCCGGTCGGGGCCGACCCAGAGCTGCGTACCGGGCTCCAGCTCAGGCGGCCCAGCCATGCCCTGGGCATGCTCATCCAGGCACATGAGGAGGGCCGTCCGTTCCCGGTAACGGGGACGGACTACCCGACACGCGATGGCTCGGGCATCCGGGACTACGTGCATGTCTGGGACCTCGCCGCGGCCCACATCGCGGCGATTGAGCGTTTCGACTCCATCCTCGTGGGGCCCAAGCGCTCGATCGCGATCAACCTGGGCACCGGCTCGGGAACCACGGTTCGGGAGCTGTGCGCCGCGTTCAACAATGTCGTCAGCACGCCCCTGGTCACCATCGACTCCGATCGGCGGCCTGGGGACGTCGCCGGGAGTTACACGAAGAGCGACCGGGCGGCCGAGCTACTGGGGTGGACACCGAAGCTGTCCTTGGAAGACGGCATCCGGTCCGCCCTG
Source organism: Streptomyces fuscichromogenes (assembly GCF_014645815.1). GTDB lineage: Bacteria > Actinomycetota > Actinomycetes > Streptomycetales > Streptomycetaceae > Streptomyces > Streptomyces fuscichromogenes. Next base: position 60,325 of record NZ_BMML01000040.1, read on the forward strand.
AACTGGATACCGGTGCGCGATGCGCTGTTGATGGACTGAAGGCTGACACAGAGGGGCGTGCGTTGACGCTTGGGCTGCCGCTTCTCCGGTGAACCGGCCGGTGGGGCGGTTCCGGGCATCACACACCGACATGCCTGGGGCCTGCCCGGATATCAGCTGGCCTCATGGGGGTTGTCGAGTGAGGCCGCACCGTCCAGGTGAGCGGCGATGGAGGCAGACCGAGCCATGTCCACTTTCGTACGGAGGCCGTTCAGCTGGTTGCCGCCGACTCCGATATGGGGTGACCGTGCTCGGACTGCGGAGAGACGACGAACCGAGCAGCGGGCTCATCAGCTACAGCAGCGGCGATGCGAGCGATCATGTCGTCTGCCATGGGAGGCAAGGCGTCCAGAGAAAACCAGCGGGTGGCAGTGTTCTCGCCGTCGGCTGGATGCGGATCACCGGACCGCCAGCTGAGCCGGAACACCAAGTCGAGATACTGCGTCTGGTCTCCGTTGTCATAGACCACCGGATCGGTGACATTCACCATCGCCAGGCGTTCAGGAACCGCCTCGACGCCGGTCTCCTCCAGTACTTCCCGGACCGCGGCGTCCGCAGGCTGTTCTCCAGGATCGATGATTCCAGTCACTGCGGCCCACTCGCCGCTGTCTGCGCGTTTCGCCAGCAGGACACATCCGTCTCTGAGGACCACCGCGGTCACTCCTGACAGCCACAGCGGGTCGTTCCCGATCTTCTCTCGCAGCGCGAGGATGAAATCTGGTGTCGCCATCAAGCCAGGATAGGCAGCCCCAGCTCACACGTGATCACCAGGTTCCCAATACCTAGTCGGTCTAAGGACGTTGGCGGATTGCTCGGGCTGCAGATCTTGATCGTCTTCGGCTTGCGGCCGGCTCGTCGGCCCCGCGAGGATCGGCTGCATGATCAAGGGTGTGATGTTCGACTTCTCCGGGACCCTCTTCCGGATCGAATCGGCCGCGCAGTGGCTGCGCGCGGTGGCAACGAAGGTCGGTCTGGACGTGCCCGAGGGTGAACTCGACACGTGCGTCAGCCGGCTGGAACAGTTCGGGGCTCAGCCTGGAGGGGTTCCTCCGCGCACAGTGCCGCCCCATCTGGAGGCACTGTGGCGGGAGCGCGATCTGACCGCCGAACGACACCGGGCTGCCTTCACAGCCCTTACCCGGGAAGCGAAGCTGCCTGCGGCTGACCTGGCCGAGGCCCTGTATGAACGCTCCCAACTGTCCGGGGCATGGCTGCCTTATCCCGACGCCGAGGAAACCCTCCGAGCCCTGCGCGGGCGAGGCATCCCGGTCGCTGTCGTCAGCAACATCGGCTGGGACATGCGCCCTGTCTTCCGCGACCACGGTGTCGATGACCTCGTGGACGTCTACGTCCTCTCCTTCGAGCGCGGAGTGAAGAAGCCCGATCCCAGGATCTTCCAGATGGCGTGCGACCAGCTCGGAGTGGATCCCGGCGATGCACTCATGGTGGGAGACGAGCCTGTTGCGGACGTCGGCGCTGCCACGCTGGGGTGCCGGGTCCACCTGGTCGATCCCCTGCCCGTCGACCAGCGTCCCCGCGCGCTGGCCGAGGTGCTCCAGCTCCTCTGACGCACGTGACGCACGTGACGCATGTCTGACGCACGTTCTGACGGGCGATCAGGTCTGGGTGAGCCGCCTGCTGAACCGGCTTTGGGCGGGTCGGCAGGCGGCTCTCCTCATTGTTCCTGAGGGTGGGATGGCGTCCCTCCATGCCTGATGTGCGCCGGTCCTGGATGTCGCCGAGGTCGGTCACTTGCGGCCTGTGTGGTGCTCCCTGCGGGGCAGTTGGCGGCGCGTTCGCGGCTGGGGGGGGCAGCCCGGAGAGGGTTCGCGCGCGGGCTTCCTGGGCGGTGCTGTCGGTGGCTTCCGGGACCGGGAGTGTGGCTCGCTCGTTCATCGGAAATGCGCGGAGCTGGCCATTTGCTTGCGCAATACCGAGCGGGACCTGGAGCGCGCCCAGGACCTGTTCTGCCTCAGCTACGCCGGGGTGTAACGGCTCCTCCAGCGGGTGTCTGGTCCGGTGGAATGTGGAGTTGTGGGCTGTCGTCGTTGGGGCGCCTCTCGATGTAGAGGTCAGGACGTGGCGGTGGACAATTAACCCTGGGTATTCAGCGGAATTGGGTGATCTGACGCCCCGATAGCAGAAAGGTGCCGTTGACCTGCAAGGATGTGAGTGTCTAGGTCATATCCGCTGCGGGAGCAAGGCACCTTTCTGGTGGTTGAGCGTACAGGGTGGGACCGTCGGCTGTCGGTGGTGGCTGACGGGAAGGGGCTGGTCGGGCATGCCGGGGCGGTGCTGCTGCGACGGTGCGCGGACCGGACGGGGATGACGGGGGCGCTGGCCAAAGTGCTGCCGTCCAGCATGGTGGCCGGCTGGCGGGACCGGGCAGGGGTGCTGGTGCACCTGGCGGTCGCGATCGTGCTCGGGGCGTCGAACCTGTCGGAGGCCGAGCAGCTCCAGCTTCACCATCGCCCGCTGTTCGGGCCCGAGGCATCGGACTCGACCGCCCGCCGCGCTCTTGCCGCGCTCGACGAGACCACCCTGGCGAAGATCGGCAAGGTGCGGGCGAGGGTGCGCCGGCACGTTTGGGGCCTGCTGCATCTGCGGCCGGGCGGCTTCCCCTGGCTGACGGTGGCCGGTAAGCGGCTGCGCGGGTGGATCGTCATCGACCTCGATGCGACGGTCATCACCTCGGCGTCGAAGAAGGCCGGGGCGGCGGTCACCTTCAAGAAGACGTACGGGTTTCATCCGCTGGCCGCGCGGTGCGCGAACACTACGGAGTCCCTGTCCATGCTGCTGCGGCCGGGCAACGCCGGGGCGAACACGGTGGCCGACCACATCGCCGTGCTCACCGACGCCCTCACGCAGATCCCCCGATCGCCGGCCGCGAAGATCCTCATCCGGGCAGACGGGGCCGGAGCCACGCATGGGCTGCTCGAACACCTCGAAGCGTTGAACACCACGCGGCGCACGGTCCGTTACACCGTCGGCTGGAAGATCACCGAAGACGACGAGAAAGCTATCGCCCGGCTGCCCGGAAGCGCCTGGGAGACCTCCGTGCACCAGGACGGCAGCCTCCAGGAGGGCTACTTCGTCGCCGAGTTGACCGGGCTGAACACCCGCGAGGGCTGGCCAGAGGGCATGCGGCTGATCGTGCGCCGGGTGCGTCCGACCCGGCGGCACCTGAAAAAGCTGACCGCGTTCGAGAAGAAGACCGGCTGGCGCTACTGCATCACCGCGACCAACATCCGTCACATGTGGGGTGTCGCCGGCTCGGGCCACGCCCAGTTCCTGGACGTGCTGCACCGCTCGCACGCCGGTGTGGAAGACCGGGTGCGCACCAACAAGGCGATGGGGCTGGACAACCTGCCCTCGCAATCGTGGGAGGTCAACCGCGGCTGGATGCTCGCCGCGAACATCGCCGCCGATCTCGACGCGTGGGTGCGGCTGCTGGCCCTGCACGACATCGATGACCTGGCCGCGGCGGAGCCGGACACCATGCGTTTCCGCCTCTACCACCTGCCCGCCCGCCTCGCCGACCACGCCCGCCGCCGCTGGCTGCGGATCGAGCGGACCTGGCCCTGGGCGACCGCGTTCACCACCTGCTGGCAGCGCCTGACCGCACTCCCGGCCCTCCCCTGACAACCGGCCGCCAGACCCGACGAAGACCAGGAAGGAGCAGGACCAGCACACTCCGGGTGCCGTGGAACCCCGACGCAGCCGCAGCGATACGCGAAGGCCCCGCCCGCGATCACGCGGAACAAACAGGGCGAACCGACAACCCGGTCAGGTAATCACACCCACTGACGAATCGAGGTTAGAGGCATCACCCTGGAGCCGTACGGTCGCCACCACCACGATCACGGAGCGGCTGCCAGAAACTCAAGAGGCCTGATCAACGGCCGCTCTGCTTCAAGGTATCCCCGTCCCGCACTCGAACAACCCACTCCGGCTACGGCCACCGGCCTGAGCTGCCAAGACCCAGTTAGGAACACAACCAATCCCACAAGCAGGCCCGAGCCCGCGTCGAGCACACCTTCACCCGTATGAAGGGCTGGAAGATCCTGCGCGACTGCCGCCTCAAAGGAGACGGCGTCCATCACGCCATGCTCGGTATCGCGCGCCTGCACAACCTCACTCTCGCCGGATAGGCGGCGGCGCCGTACCGCAGCCGACCCCGTCTCCACCCACTCCAAGATCATTACGGGACACCCTTGGCCAGTATCTGCCCGGTTTCCGTCTGTGGAGCCACATCCTCCAGTCGTCCCGCTTTGGAGTGAGTCATGGAGAGCGTAAGATTTTCCGTTGCAGACTCGGGCGAATTTCTTTCACAGGTACCTTCCAGCCGACCTGTCGTTCGCTTTTGCACGGCTTCAGTCGCCTTGCTAATATCGGTTAGTTAAAAGAGGCGTTGCGCAGCACGTCGAAGCCGGGCGCTCTCCGAAGGCCTCCAGCAGATCCGCGATGCACCTCGGTGGGGGTTGCTAATCTCTCATCTCTCGCCCACTCGACGCCTCGCTTAACCGGGCAACTTCTCCGCCCACTGCTGTAGTGCAAGCCGGTCTACTTTTCGGTTGGAATTCAACGGGAAATTATCCAAGTGTACGTACCGGCGTGGCAGTATGCTGTCCGGCAGCACGGCGCGCAGGTCATCGGCCAACGCCGACTCCGGCACTTCGTTGCCGGTATAGAAAACAACTAGCTCCGTTCCGTGTATCACAGACCTGGTGACGGTTACCGCGTGGCGCACTCCTTCGCAATCGCGTACCAGGTAGTCTACTTCTGCCAACTCGACGCGCCAACCATGCACCTTTACCTGGGAGTCCAAGCGCCCAATATAGGAGAGTTCGCCGTCCGGATTCGCGCGCACTCGGTCGCCTGTGCGGTACCAGCGCCGGCCATCAAGGTCGGCGAACCGGCCTTTTTCGTCGGCCGGATCGAGGTATCCGGTTGCCATCTGCGGACCAGTGATCCACAGCTCACCCTCCACATGTGACTTTTCGCCTTCCTCAGTCACCAGACGGAAGTCGTGGGCTTCATGTACCTTCCCGATCGGCACGGTTCCGTTGACGCCACGTTTTTCCGACTCCTCACCCAACCAGCGATGCCAGGTGATGCTGATCGTGAACTCGGTCGGTCCGTAAAGGTTCTCCACCTTTGATCCCGGTGCAGCCACTTGCCAGTCCGCGGCGTCCTGGCAGCGCAACGCTTCGCCAGCGAAGAACGACCACCTGAGGCTGGCGAGCGCACCTTTCTCCAGCCCGCCCATCTCCCGGGCCAGCCAGATAGCACTCGGCGTGGAGTACCACACAGTAACTCCATGCTCGGCGAGGAACGCGGGAAGATCCCGATACGCCGACGGTGGTACTACCTGCACCGTCGCGCCAGCACCCCAGGCGGAGAAGACGTCGTGTACGCCACAGTCGAAATTGAGATCGAAGGTCTGGGAGAACACGTCGTCCGACCTGAAGTCGCACCGTTTGTCAAGCAGGTCGAAGTAGTGCGCGAAACCGCCATGCGACAGGGGAACACCCTTTGGGACCCCGGTCGAACCTGATGTGAATAGGATGTATGCCCGATCCGAAGGTGTTACTTTTATCGGCGTCGAGATTTCCGGATGCGAAGTCACCGGGATTTTTGGAAATTTTTCAGCGAAACCACCAGTGTCGAGGACTCGAATACCCATTTCCTGATCTATGATTTCCGGCAGGGCCGTTAGACCGTGTTCATCGGCGATCAGCGTGTCCACCCCTGCCAGCTTGATCATCCGGCGGATAAGTGCGGCGGGGAAGTTCGGCTGCAGCGGAACGACGGTGGCGCCCGCGTACAGCACCGCCAGTAGGCCCACATAGGCTGTCATACTCTTGCCCGCCAGCACTCCTACTGAACGAGGAGACCCATTTGCCATGAGTGACCCCGCCCAGCGCAAGGCCATGTTGTGCACCCGTCGATAGCTGACACTGTCCGAGCCGATCCGCACAGCAGGACGGTCCGGGGATATTTCCAATCCGTGCAAGAATCGCTCGGTCAGTGTGAGAGGCATAACCTTGTCAACCCCTATCCCTCGGCTGTGAAAGTCTTCCTCAGCGTGATGGTCGATCTTCCAATTTCGAACCAGTACATTACCGATCCAGGCGCCGTACTGTACTGACATCCGTCAGGTGCATCGGACCAGGGGGCCGCGCAGTGCCGAGCGTCTTTGACGCCACGACCGACTCGTGGAGCTTGTTCCAAGGGCTATGGCTCTTGCCTTGATCCTGCTCTTCACTGTGCATATGACCACGTTCTCACTGATGATGGCAGCCCAGACCGGCGTGACGCTTACGCCGCCCTGTCCGGTGTGAACCGCCAGATGCACATACAGGCGATCGGGACTGGGCAGATGGGCGGGGCGACCAAGGGGTGATTACAGAAAGGGACACTCGTCTGAATTAATTGAGACGCCCCCACTCTCTCGATTAACTCGGCAGTGTTGGATGCGCGCTGCTTGATTTCTTCTCGCACTACCGGTAGTTTGTTAACCTCGATTCTTCAGTGGGTTTTGGTCGCTGATCGGTGCTGCGGTTCGCCCGTAATATCCTTTGCTGCTGGAGGGCGGGCCGTCGTGTGACGCTGCAGCTGCGCCGTGTTCCACAAGCCCGGGGACTGCGGGGTAGTCCTCCTTCCTGGTCTTCGTCGGGGCGGGTGCGGGCGGTCAGGTGGTGGCCGGCAGCTGGGCGAGCCTCATCCACCTGGTGGCGAACGCCGGTGCCCAGGTAGCGGCGGCGGGCTTGGCGGGCGGGCGGGTGGTAGAGGCGGAAGCGCATGGTGTCCGGCTCGGCATCCGTCAGGTCTTCGGTGTCGTGCAGGGTCAGCAGACGGAGCCAGGCGTCGAAAGCGGCCGCCAGGTTCGCGGCGAGCATCCAGCCTGTGTTGATCTGCCATGAAGGTGAGGGCAGGTTGTGCAGGCCCTTAAAGCCTTGCCGGTGCGGATACGGTCTTCGACCTCGGCGTGGTCGCAGTGCAGGGCGTCGAGGAACTGGATCTGGTGGGAGTCGGCGATGCCCCACATGAGGCGGATGTTCGTGGCGGTGATGGCGTAGCGCCAGCCGGTCTTCTCCTCGAAGTTGGTCAGCTTCTTCATCTGCCGCCGTGAGGGCTTGTCGCGGCGGACCCTCAGCCGCATCCCCTCCGGCCAGCCGTCCCGGGTGTTCACGCCGGTCAACTCGGCAACCTAGTAGTCCTCTTGAAGTTCGCTGCGCTGTGTCAGTGAGGTCTCCCACGCTATCCCGCTGCCACGGCTCCCTGCGTATGGTGGTGCACGCGGTCAACGGGACCTGGCGGGCGATGGACCAGTTCGCCACCCCTGAACAGCGGGAGCGGTTCCTGCTGCCCTCCATCGCCGGTCGGCTCAAGGTCGCCTTCACGCTCACCGAGCCAGACGCCGGCTCCGGTGCTGACATCCGCTCCAGTGTTGTCAGGGAGGGTGACACGTACTACCTGACCGGTGCCAAGCACCTCATCACCTTCGGGGTGCGGTGCGACTACTGGCTGCTGGCCGCGCGGTTGGCGGGCAGCACCGGACACGAGGGCACCGTCGCCCTCATGGTTCCGCGGGATGCGCCCGGGGCGACCGTCGAGGACACCTCCGAGACCATGGGGGGTCACCGGCACCGACTACGCCCGGCTGACCTTCGACCGGACGCCGGTCCCGGTGGCGAACCGGCTCGGCGACGAGGGGGACGGCCTCGCGGTGGCCATGAGCGGATTCCTGACCCCCTCGCGGATCTCGCTGGCGATGAGCTGCGTGGGACTGGCCCGCCGCGCCCAGGAGCTGGCGCTGGAGTACGCCCGCAACCGGGTGACGTTCGGGCGGCCGATGACCTCGCGGCAGGCGCTCCAGTTCATGTTGGCCGAGAACGAGCCGGACATCGAGGCGGCCAAGCAGCTCACCATGCACGCGGCTCGCCGCTGGGAGGCTGGGGCGGAGGAGGCCACCATGGTCTCGTCGATGGCAAAGCTGACAGCGGTCGACATGCTCGGGAGGGTCACCGACAAGGCCCTTCAGGTGCACGGAGGTTCCGGCTACTGGAAGAACAGCCCGATCGAGCGGGTCTACCGGGACGCCCGGGCCCAGCGCTTCGAGGAAGGTACCAACGAGATCCAGAAAGCCGTTGTCTTCCGCGAGCTGCTGAACCGGATGGAGGCGGTCCGATGAGTGCGCCGGACAGGCGGTTCCAGGACCGGGTGGCGCTGATCACCGGTGCCTCCCGCGGTATCGGGCGGGCGCTCGCGCTCACCCTGGGCCGGGGCGGCGCCACCGTGGTGGTGAACTACAAGAAGCACGCCGACCTCGCCGAGAAGACCGTGGCCGAACTGGAGGAGGCGGGCGGGCGGGGTCTCGCGGTGCAGGCAGACGTCGAGACGGTGGAGGGCGTGGAGAGCCTGTTCGCCGCGGTGCGGGACGAGTTCGGACGGTTGAACCACTTCGTGTCCAACGCCGCGGCCAGCGCCTTCAAGAACATCCTCGACCTCAAGCCGCGCCATCTAGAAGTTACGTGGAATCTGCCTGGGTGATCATGTAGCTCGGGTTCATCCACGATCCTGGGGAACGGCTTGAGTAGTACATCGGTACTCGTGGCCAAGTGGCCGGTACTGGCACGAAACGATCACGCAGCCACCTGGCTGCAAGCGTGGGAAGATCTCGGGCGCGCGCCGCGGACCTTGGACGCCTACGCGCGCGGGCTGGCGGAGTACCTGGCGTTGTGTGAGCGCGAGGCGGTCGATCCGCTGTCGGCGGGTCGGACGCATGTGGCGGTATTCGTCCGCGAGTTGACGTCTAGTGCTCTGACCGGGAAGGTTCGCCGGGGAGGTCGTCCGGGCGGCTGGATGTACGGTGACGTC
>NZ_BMML01000041.1:0-12655 GCF_014645815.1 Streptomyces fuscichromogenes
CGGTGAGGACGACGAGCTGGGCCGGATCAACCTGCTCACCCCCGACAAGGTCCTCCAGGGCGTGCGCGAGGTCGAGCACGGCATCACCTTCAGCCTGAGCCTGCCGCTCGACTACCCCGGCGGGACCGCCCTCAACCAGCGCCGCTACCCGCCCGTCCTGCGCCCCACCGAAGACCTCGCCCACAACCAGGACGTCTTCTACAACGTCGTCGCCCGCGAACAGATCGACCCCTCACTGATCGACGTCTGGTCCGACGACGTCGTCACCCTCTGGCTCCAGTACTCCACCCAGTGGGACTCCCTCGCCCACCAGGGCGCCGAGTTCGACGCCGACGCCGACGGCACCGACGAACCCGTCTACTACAACGGCTACCGCCCCCACACCGACCTGGTAGGACCACAAGAGGACGCCAAGGGCGACGACAGCGGCAGCAAAAGCTTCGCCCGCCACCTCGGCCTCGAACACATGGCCCAACACGGCGTCCAGGGCCGCGGCGTCCTCATCGACATCGCCCACCACCTCGGCACAAGCCACCAGCCCGTCAGCCACCAACAGCTCAAAGACATCATGACCGCCGACAACATCACCGTCGAACCCGGCGACATGGTCCTCCTCCACACCGGCTTCGCCACCCAGATCCTCGCCTGGAACAAGAACCCCGACCCCGTCGCCATCCACCAGACCGCCGCATACCTCGACGCCGACGACCCCGACATCCTCCAATGGATCACCGACACACAGATGTCCGCACTCATCTCCGACAACTACGCCGTCGAAGGCGTCGGCGTCACCCAGGCACAAGGCCGCCACACCCTCCTCCCCATCCACCACCTCTGCCTCTTCAAACTCGGCGTCCCCCTCGGCGAACTCTGGTACCTCCACGACCTCGCCACCTGGCTCCGCACACACAACCGCACCCGCTTCCTCCTCACCGCACCCCCACTCAACCTCCCCGGCACCCAAGGCAGCCCCCTCACCCCCGTCGCCACCGTCTGACACCACCGGCCGGAGTCCGGAACGCACAGGGAAGGCCCCGGGACTCAGCCCCGGGGCCTCTGTCCCATGGGCATGAAGGGCCCGCGTTCCCCCGAACGTGCCGGAGGCTGTTCGACGCGGACTGCGGGAGCCTGTTTGAATCGACTCCCATCAACAGATCGTCATGTCGAGCGGGGAGAGAACCGATGCCACGACCGCCGGGCCACGGACCGGGCTTCGAGGTCAGACGCCAGAAGATCATCGACATCGCGGCGTCGCTGTTCGCCCGGCAGGGGTACGCGGCGACCTCGATCAACGACCTGGGGCATGCGGTCGGGCTCGCCAAGGGCGCCCTGTACTACTACATCGGGTCCAAGGAGAACCTGCTGGTCGAGATCCAGTCCCGGGTGATGGGTCCGCTCCTCGGCCGTGCCCGCCAGATCGCCGAACTCGACACCGGCCCACTGCTCCGGCTGCGCCTGCTGTCGGAGTCGCTGCTGACGATCATCTTCCGGCGCCTCGACCACATCTGGGTCTACGAGCACGACTACCGCTCGCTCAGCGGCGAGGAGCTCAGGACCCTGCTGGAGCAGCGCTCCGACTTCGAGCAGGTGGTCTCGGGGCTGCTCGCGGAAGCCATGGAGCAGCACGTCTTCCGCGCGATGTCGCCGCGGCTGGCCACCTTGCAGTTCCTCAACCTGCACAACCACACCTATCAATGGGTGAACCCGGACGGGCAGTGGGACGCGGCGTTCCTCTCCCGGGAGTACTGCGTGACCCTGTTCCGCGGATTCGGTGCGCCGGACCACGCCCTGCCGACGATCGAGGAGCAGGCCGAGGCATTCAGGCGGGACCGTCCCGGCCTGTCGCTCGACCCCGAGTCGGAGTGGGAGGAGATCGCGGTCACGGACTGACGAACGGGCCCGCGTTCAGCCGGCGAGACCGGACACGGCCCGTGGGTCCGCCGGCGGGGCCGCGAGGAGTTCATCGGAGACGGCACGCACCGCGTTGACCACCAGCGGAGCCACCAGCTCCAACGGGGAGCGGCCGTCCCCGACGACCGACACCGCGCCGATCGGTCCTTCCGGCCCACGCAGCGCGAGGCCGACACAGCCGAGTTCGGGGAAGCACTCCCCTCGGTCGATCGCCAGCCCGTTGCGGCGCCGCACCAGGGCGAGTTCGCGGTGCAGCTGGTCGAGCCGGCCGATGCTGTGCGGGGTACGGCGCTCGATGACCTGGGTGTACCGGGCGTCGATCTCCTCCGGGGGCAGCCAGGCGAGCATGGCCTTGCCGAGCCCGGTGCAGTGCGCGACCGCTCTGCCGCCGACCTGGGACGGTATGCCCACAGCGGCCCGGCCGCCCACCTTGTCCAGGTAGTAGATCTCCGGCCCGTCGAGCACGGCCAGGTGCACGACCATTCTGGTACGCACCGCCAGGTCGAGAAGATGCGGTGCGGCGGCGGCCCGCAGCGCACTGTGGCCGATCTCCCTGCCGCCCAGACCGAGTGCCCGGGTGCCCAACGTGTATCCGGCCGCCGTGTGGCACAGCCAGTCCAGGCGGACCAACTGGTCGAGTATCCGGTGCGTCGTCGAGCGGGGCAGCTGCGTCCGGCGGGAGACCGCTTCGAGCGACAGATGGGTCGCCGGACGTTCGAAGAGATCCATGATCAGTGTCACGCGCTCCATCATCGACGGAGGCAGCGCATGGCCGTCGGCCTCGGACGCACGCGCGCTCAGGCGAAGGGCAGACGTCATCGTCGGTGCCTCTCTGCTCAAACTGAAATCAATTCTAGTTCGGCGCCGACGCCAAAATACCAACACCGTCGTCCGCAGAGAAAGAGGTGCGCACCGATTGATTGGGGCAGTTGGTCTATTATTCTTGAAATGCAAAAAGCGTACCGCTCACCGGGAAAGCTGCCCCGGGAGCGGTACGCAGGGTGGTAGTCAGCCGCGGGTGAGGTCCAGGGCGATGTCCACGATCATGTCCTCCTGCCCGCCGACCAGCCCGCGCCGGCCGACCTCCTCCAGGATGGTGCGCGCGTCGAGGCCGTACCGGTCGGCGGCGGCCTCGGCATGGCGCAGGAAGCTGGAGTAGGCACCGGCGTAGCCGAGGGTGAGGGTCTCGCGGTCGACGCGTACCGGACGGTCCTGCAGCGGCCGTACGAGATCCTCGGCGGCGTCCTGGAGCGCGTGCAGATCGCAGTCGTGCTTCCAGCCCAGAAGGTTCGCGACGGCGACGAACGGTTCGATCGGGCAGTTGCCCGCGCCGGCGCCCTGGCCCGCGAGCGAGGCGTCGACCCGGGTGACCCCCTCCTCGACCGCCACCACCGAGTTGGCCACCGAGAGGGAGAGGTTCTCGTGGGCGTGGATGCCGATCTGGGTCTCCGGGTCGAGTACGTCCCGGTAGGCGCGGATGCGGTCCCGGACGCCGTCCATGGTGAGCCGGCCGCCGGAGTCGGTGACGTAGACGCAGTGGGCGCCGTAGGACTCCATGAGCTTCGCCTGCCCGGCGAGGGTCTCCGGGGACGCCATGTGGGCCATCATCAGGAAACCGGCCACGTCCATGCCCAACTCCCGTGCGGTGGCGATGTGCTGGGCCGCCACGTCCGCCTCGGTGCAGTGGGTGGCGATGCGCACCGAGCGGACGCCGAGGGCGTAGGCCCGCTTGAGCTCCACGATGGTGCCGATGCCGGGCAGCAACAGGGAGGTGAGCACCGCGCGGTCGACGGCGTCGGCCGCGGCCTCGATCCACTCCCAGTCGGTGTTGCTGCCGGGACCGTAGTTGAGGCTGCCGCCGGCCAGACCGTCGCCGTGCGCGACCTCGATCGCGTCCACGCCCGCCCGGTCGAGGGCCGCGGAGATCCTCGACACGAACTCGGGGGTGATGCGGTGCCGGATGGCGTGCATGCCGTCCCGGAGGGTGACGTCCTGGACGTAGAGCCTGCGGGTCACTTCGTCACCTCACGGGTCCGGTCGGCGATGCGCTCGGCGACCCGCAGGGCGGCCGAGGTCATGATGTCGAGGTTGCCGGCGTAGGCGGGCAGATAGTGGGCGGCGCCCTCCACCTCCAGGAAGACGGAGACCTTGGTGGTGGGCAGCTCGGAGACGTCGTCGGGCAGCAGGGTGTGGACCGGGTCGCCGGCGACGACCGGGGTGAACTGGACCTCCTGCTTGAGCCGGTAGCCGGGCACGTACTCGGCGACCGCGGTCACCATGTCCCGCACCGAGGCGCGCACCGCGTCCTGGTCGGCGTCGCCGATCAGGCAGTACACCGTGTCCCGCATGATGAGCGGCGGCTCGGCCGGGTTGAGGACGATGACCGCCTTGCCCCGGCGGGCACCGCCCACTCGCTCGATGGCACCGGCCGTGGTCTCGGTGAACTCGTCGATGTTGGCGCGGGTGCCGGGTCCGGCCGACCTGGAGGCGATCGAGGCGACGATCTCGGCGTAGGGCACCGGGGTGACGCGGCTGACCGCGTGCACGATCGGGATCGTCGCCTGGCCGCCGCAGGTGACCATGTTCAGGTTCGTGGCGTCGCCGGCGAGATGCTCGTCCAGGTTGACCGGCGGCACCACGTACGGCCCGAGGGCCGCCGGGGTGAGGTCGACCAGGCGCTTGCCGTACGGGGCGAGCTTCTTGGCGTTCTCGACGTGGGCCTTGGCCGAGGTGGCGTCGAAGACGATGCCGATGTCGTCGAAGCCGTCCATGCGGATCAGGCCGTCCACGCCCTCGTGCGTGACGGGCACCTTCAGCCGGGCGGCGCGCGCCAGCCCGTCCGAGTCCGGGTCGATGCCCACCATCGCGGCCATCTCCAGGGTGTCGGACAGGCGCAGCACCTTGATCATCAGGTCGGTGCCGATGTTTCCGGAGCCGATAACGGCCACCTTGGTCTTCGTCATCCTGCTTGGTCCTTGGGTGAGAAGGTCGCGGTCACCGTGCCGAGGCCGCCGGTCATCTCGGCCCGTACGGTGATTCCTGGCGGGGTGGGCACGAGCGGGCCGAGGGCACCGGACAGGACGATCTGCCCGGCGCGCAGCGGGTCGCCGAACTCCCGGGCGGTGCGCGCCAGCCACAGCAGTGCTTCGAGCGGATCGCCCAGGCAGGCGGCGCCGTCGCCCGCGGAGGCGAGCTCACCGTCGGCGTACAGCCGCATGCCCACGTCCCGTGGGGTGAACTCCCCCGGTCCGACCCGCTGCCGGCCGAGGACGAACAGCCCGCTGGAGGCGTTGTCGGCGACCGTGTCCGTGATCGCGATGTCCCAGCCGGCCACCCGGCTGTCGACGATCTCCAGTGCGGCCACGGCGTATCCGACCGCCGACCGGACCCGGGCCAGGTCCAGGTCGCCGGTGTCCAGATCGGCGGCGAGCACGAACGCGATCTCCGCCTCGACCCGCGGCTGGAGCAGCCGGTCGCTGGGCACGGCCGACAGCGCGGAGACGTCCATGTCGTCCAGCAGCACACCGAAGTCCGGCCGGTCCACTCCCACTTGGCGCTGCACCGACTCGGACGTCAGCCCGATCTTGCGTCCGACGACCCGTGCGCCGGCGGCGATCCGGTCGCCTACGACGCGCCGCTGGACGGCGTACGCGAGGCTGATGTCGGCCGGTCCGATCAGGTCCCGCACGGGTGCGCAGGCCCGGTGTTCGCGGGCCGCCCGGGTGAGTCTCCTGGCCGCCTCGTCCACGGCGGTCTCCCGGTCCGCGACCGCCGCCGGTTCCCAAACGTCTGTCATCGCCATCCTCGACTCGTTCCGGTCTTCAGCCTGGGCCGCCGCCCCGGACGGCTGTCGCGGGTGTTCCGCTCACCGGGACTCGAAAGCCCCTCGCCGCCGGCCCGCTCAGGGCGCCGCGATCAACCGCGCGGCCAGCCGCAGGTCGGCGTTGCCCTGTTCGGTGGAGATCTCCTCGGTCAGCATGGACACGAACACCCCCCACCAGTTGTAGACGAGCAGCCGTACGCGGCTGCGCTCCGTACCCGGGTCCGCACGGCCCCCGAGCAGCCGCAGGAGCCGTTGTCCCAGCGCGCTCTCCACGATGTCGATCCGGGTCGGGACGACGCTCGTGTACTCCGTGAACGACGACAGCGCCACCGCCGAGGCCAGCATCCTGCTGTCCAGCAGCTTGCCGCTCAGCGCGACGAGCGTCTCGCCCACCTCGGTCGCGCAGTCCGCCGTGCCGCCGCTCCCCGGGCCGCTGCCGCACTCGCCAACACGGTCGCAGTCCCGGTCCTGGTTCCGGTCCCGGTCTTCCAAGGTCCGTTCGATGTGCCATTCGAGCACCGCCAGGAACAGGTACGGCTTGGACGGGAAGTAGCGGTACACGGTGGCGATCGCGACCCCGGCCTCCTTGGCCACGTCGTGCATCTGCACGTTCACGAGCCCCTCGCGGGTACCGAGGTCGGAGGCCGCACGAAGGATGCGGACCCGGCGGGCGGCCTGACCGCTCGACATCGGGGCGGCGGGCCGCCGTACCGCTACGGGTCTCGCCACGCGCTCTCCCCGTGCCTCGCGGGCCGCCGCCCGCCGCCGCTCAGCCGGCCTCCGGGCGGGTCAGGAACGCCAGGACCGCGCTCTCCCAGGCGGCCTTCTGCTCGATCATCGCCCAGTGCCCGCAGTCCGGCAGCACATGCAGTTCGGCCCTGGGCATGGTGCGCATCGGCAGCAACGCGCCCTCCAGAGGGGTCACCCGGTCGTCCCGGCCCCAGGTCAGCAGCGTGGGCGCGGTCACCTTGTGGAGTGCGGCCCAGACGGGCTGGTCGGAGTGGGCCTGGGCGGCCTGCAGCGCGGCCATCGCCTGCCGGCCGTAGATCCGGCGGGAGGCCTCCAGGGTGTCCGGGTCGGTGGCGCTCGCCCAGCGTTCCTCGACCAGTTCGTCGGTGAGCAGTGCGGGGTCGTGCACCATCGACCTGAGCCACCGCAGGAGGTTGTCCCGGGTGGGGTCCTCGGCGAACTCCACCAGCTGGTTGAGCCCTTCGCTGGGCGCCGGGGAGAGGATGTTGCGGCCCACGCCGCCGATCGTCACGATCCTGCGGAACAGGTCCTGGTGCGCGACCGCGAGTCCCACGGCGACGAACCCGCCCATCGAGTTGCCGATGACGTCGACGCGCTCGAGACCGAGGCCGTCGAGGAAGCGCAGGACCGCCTTGGGCGCCGCCACCATCGGGTTCTCGGCCGTCGGGTCGCTCACGCCGAAGCCGGGGAACTCCAGGACGAGACAGCGGAAGTGCCGGGCGAGTGCGGGCAGGTTGCCGCGGTAGTTGCGCCAACCGGTCACCCCCGGTCCGGAGCCGTGCAGCAGGAGCAGCGGGGGCCCGTCGCCCACTTCGTGGTAGCGCAGGGTCCCGTCTCCGGTGGGCAGTTCGCGCAGTGTGTCCTCGTGGCTCGGTGTCATGACGGCCACCGTCCCACCGGGGAGGCGGTCGTCGCGGTATCCCTCCCGATCAGTGGGACGGCCCCGGCGACGGATGTACCGGGCTCTCTACCGTCGCTGACGTACGTGCTGCCGGGGCCCCTACGGGCCGCCCCGGACCTGACCAATGTGAGGGGAGGGCCTGATGGGTGTGCGCTCACTCGGGTACCTGCGTCTGGAGTCCAACGACCTCGACAGGTGGAAGGCGTTCGGGGCCGACTTCCTCGGTCTGATGTCCGCCGGGGGCGGTGATTCCGAGTCCCTGTCCTTCCGGATGGACGACCATCCGGCCCGTATCGTCGTCGCTCCCGGCGCCCAGAGCGGGATGACGGCTCTGGGCTTCGAGGTTCTCGACGAGCGGGAACTGGCGCGGTTGGTCGCCGATGTCGAGAAGGCCGGCATCAAGGTGACCGCCGGCACCGAGGCCGAGGCGGCGGAGCGGAGGGTGACGGGCTTCGTCAGGTTCAGCGACCCGGGCGGGAACCCGGTCGAGCTGTTCTACGGCACCGTCCTGGACCATGTGCCGGTGCAGACGCCGCTGGTCTCGAGGTTCGTCACCGGTGACATGGGCTTCGGCCACGCGATCGTCTCCGCCGAGGACGCGCGGACCACGTTCGAGTTCTATGTGAACGTCCTCGGCTTCGTCGAGCGGAACACGATGCGCTCGCCCGGTGGTACGACCTGGTTCATGGGGTGCAATCCGCGGCACCACACACTCGGGGTGACGCCGATGCCCGGCCCCGGGCGGCTGCTGCACTTCATGGTGGAGGCCGCGACCCTGGACGACGTCGGGCGGGCCCTGGACCGGGCCGCCAGGTACGAGGTGCCGATGATGCACTCGCTCGGCAAGCACACCAACGACCACATGGTGTCGTTCTACGTCTGGTCGCCGGAGAACTACGCCGTCGAGTTCGGCTGGAACGGTCTGCAGGTGCCGGAGCCCGTCCCCGTGTACGAGATCACCGACGGTGCGTTCTGGGGCCACCACTTCACGCCGCCGCCGCAGCCGGCCGGCTGAACCAGCTGTGGCACATGGGTGAGCCCCGCGGTCCGACGGCTGCGGGGCTCACCCGTGTCCGTTCCGCTCAGCGGAGCGTGACAGCCCGTTCCGGACAGGCCGTCTCGCCGTCGTGGGCGGCCTGTTCGAGCTCTGCGGGCACCTCCGTGTCGAGGGGCAGCGCATAGCCGTCGTCGTCCAGGCGGAAGAGCTCCGGGGCCGCGGCCGCGCATCGGGCGTGACCGGAGCACGCCGTCCTGTCGATGGTGATCCTCATATGACAGCTCCGCTTCCTGAAGGTGTGGTCCCGGGGAGTCTCCCGTACTCGCGCATTGAGTGTGCTGAATGTGTCCCAGCAGTCGGGAGTCGCCCGCGAACCACCCAGGTGGATCGCGAGAACATCAGTGATCCCGATTCCGGGAATCGACACTCAGGACACTCTTCCTCATCTCAGGAGACGACCCATGGGCCGAGTGCAGGGCAAGGCGGTCTTCATCACGGGAGCCGCGCGCGGTCAGGGCCGGGCGCAGGCGGTCCGGCTCGCCGCGGAGGGCGCCGACATCATCGCCGTGGACCTCTGCGAGAACATCGCCACCAACGGCTATCCGCTGGCCACCGAGGAGGATCTCGCGGAGACCGTGGCGAAGGTCGAGAAACTCGGCCGGCGCATCGTCGCCCGCAAGGCGGACGTACGGGATCCGGCCGCGCTCCGGGCGGCCGTCACCGAGGGGGTCGCCGAGCTGGGGCGGCTGGACGCCGTCGTCGCCCAGGCCGGGATCTGCCCGCTGGGGCCCGACCGGACCGCGCAGGCCTTCCTCGACGCCGTCACGGTCGACTTCAACGGCGTGGTCCATGCCGTCGACGCGGCGCTCCCCCATCTGCCCGACGGTGCCTCGATCGTCGCCACCGGTTCCCTTGCCGGGCTGACCCCGGCCACCACCGACAACCCGGCCAACGGCCCCGGAGGACTGGGCTATTCGCTGGCCAAGCGCCAAGTGGCCGCCTTCGTCCACGATTTGGCGACGGTCCTCGCACCCCGGCAGATCCGGGTCAACGCGGTGCACCCCACCAACGTCAACACCGACATGCTCAACAGCGACCTCATGTACCGGACGTTCCGCCCCGATCTGGAGCACCCGAGCCGCGAGGACGCCCTGCCGAGCTTCCCCGCGACGACGGGCTTCGGCATCCCCTATGTCGAGCCGGAGGACATCGCCGAGACCGTGCTCTTCCTCGTCTCCGACGAGTCCCGCTACGTGTCCGGTATGCAGATGCGCGTCGACGCGGCCGGTTACGTCAAGCGGCGTCCCCAACTCCCCACGTTCTGAGCACCCTTCACGGCATGCCGGACGCCGCTGTCGGTGCGTCAGTGCCACCAGCGGGTCGGCGTGTCGAGGTGGCGGCGCATCCGGTGGCGGGCCAACGCGGAGTCGCCCTGCCCGATGGCGTCCAGGATGCGCTGGTGGCTCTCCCGGACCTCGTCGGCGGCCGGTTCCCCGGGCAGCGGCCGGTCGTGTCCGGGGGCATGCCGCCGGGACAGCTCGGCGATGATGGCGAGGAAGAGCGACAGCACCGGGTTCGCGGCCAGGTCCGCCAGTTCGGTGTGGAACAGGCCGGCGTCGCGGGAGTCGCCGGGCGGGCCCTGCACGGACCGGCGGACGGCCTCCCCGAGGCGTTCGCAGACCTCCGTGTCCCCCGCCGTGTGGCGGGTGGTCACCCGGGCGACGACGCCGAGTTCGAGGGCGTTGCGGACGATCCGCAGGTCCTCGGCGGTGGCGCCCCGGTACTCCAGGAAGAGCGCCATCGTGTCGATACTGGCCTGCGGTTCGGGCTCGGTGACGACCAGCCCGCCGCCGGGGCCACGGCGCGTCCGGGCGACCGAGTGGTCCTCCAGGAGCCGCACGGCCTCCCGGAGGACCGCCCGGCTGATCCCGTAGCGGGCCAGCAGTTCCGTCTCCGAGCCGAGCACCGTGCCGACCCGCCGGCCGTGTGCGGCGATGTCGTCATGGATCCGGGCGGCCACGACCTCGGCGAGTTTGGCCCGTGAACCCTCCGCGGGTTCGGGCCCGATCACGTTCCGCGACGGCGGGTTCCGACGGCGCACCCGGTGTTCCTCGATCCACGCGGCCACCGACTCCAGATGGGCGGTCAGCCCGGCCTGTGCTCGGGCGCCGTCGGCCGCGATGACGGCGTCGACGACGGCCCGGTGCTCGCGGTGCGAGAGCTCCTTCGCCGCCCGTGTCTCCGCCTTGGAGATACGCCGGGAGGTGTGCGCGTAGTAGTCGGTGAGGCGGGTGAGCACGTCGATGAACAGGTACAGCACCGGGTTGCCCGACAGACCGCCCAGCACCGGGTGCAGGGGGTCCTGTACATGGACCCACGGCTCGTCCTGGCGGCCCGGTTCCGCGTCGAGTGCGGCCCGGAGTGTCCCGACCCCCTCCTCGGTGATCCGCTCGGCGGCCAGGCCCGCGGCGACGGGTTCGAGGAGCAGACGGGCCTGGAGCAGATCGGTCACGCTGGTGCCGACATGGTCGAGGTAGATCACCACGGCCCGGGTGGCCGCTCCCGGGTCAGGGGCGCGGACGACGAGTCCGCCGCCGGGGCCGCGCCGCATCCGGGCGACCTGATGGTGCTCGACCAGCCGGACGGCCTCGCGCAGCACCGCACGGCTCACCCCGAGCCGCTCTCGCAGCTCTCCCTCCGAGCCCAGCGACTCACCGACCGGCCAGCCCCGGCGGATGACGTCCGTCTCGATGCGCCGTGCGGTCTGCGCGGCCAGTTTGCCGGCCGGGGCGTCCGCCGCACCGCCGACGGGCTCACGGTCGACGGCAGTGGCCACGGCCGGCTCCTTCTGGGGAAGATCGCGGATCCCCAGTCTATGCGTCGGCAGCGTGCGGAACCCGGAGTCCGGACGGACGTGCCTCGTCGGCGCTCCCTCACCACTCCAGGCGCAGGGACTTGATGCCGTACATGTTGCCGTGCTGCCACAGCTCCTGGCCGGGCGCGAGCCGGTGGTCGGGGATGCGCCGGTGCCATTCCTCGATCGCCACGTTGAGTTCGAGGCGGGCGAGGTGCGAGCCGAGGCAGCGGTGCGGACCGGAGCCGAACGCGATGTGGTTGGTGGCCCTGCGGTGCAGATCGACCTCGCCCGGGTTCTCGTAGCGGCCGGGGTCGCGGTTGGTCACCGCGAGCGGGAGCATCACCATCTCGCCCTCCCTGACCGGGCAGCCGCCGATCTCGACGTCCTTCGTGGCCTTGCGCGCCGGGACGACGAACGAGTAGACGCGCAGGATCTCCTCGACGCCGGTGGGTATGAGCGAGGGGTCGGCGAGGATCTCGGCGCGCTGTCGCGGGTGCGTCGCGAAGTGATACAGCGCCCAGCCGATCGAGATCGGCACGGTGTCGAAGCCGGCCTGGAACATCAGGACGCAGAAGGCGTGCATGTCCCGGTCGTCGATCGGCTCGCCGTCGATCGTCCAGGTCATGGCGTGCGAGAGCAGGTCGTCGCGCGCGGTCCTGCGGCGCAGGGCGATCTGTTCGTCGAAGTAGGCGGAGACCTCCCGCATGGCGGACAGCCGGCGGGCGCCGTCCGGGTCCTCGCCGTGCGAGAGGTGCAGCAGCTCCCGGGTCCAGGCGAGGAAGGTCGGCAGGTCCTCCTCCGGCAGGCCCATCAGGCGCATGAAGACGAGGGTGGGGAAGCGGCGGGCGAAGCCGTCGAGGACTTCGGCGCCGTCGCGGTCCTTGAACTCGTCGATCATCTCCGCGGCGATCCGGCGGACCTCCGGTTCCATGGCGGCCACGGTGCCCGGGGAGAAGTAACGGCCCAGCAGGCGCCGCCACACGCTGTGGACGGGCGGGTCCAGCATCTCGGGGATCCACAGGAACTTCGGGTCGGGATCGAGCGCCGTCACCGACTTGTTGGAGAACGTACGCCAGTCCTGCAGCGCCCGCTGCACGGCCGGGCCGTCCGTGACGACCCAGAACCCGCGGGCGACCGTGCTGCGGAACCCGGAGTGGGTGCCGGCCATCTCGTCCCAGCGCTCCTGGTGGCTGAGCACCGGACCGCCGAGGCGGTTGTCGAAGTAGTAGGCGGGCAGCCCGTCGTACGTACCGTCGGGCTCATCGAGCGTCATGCTCATCTCGGCTCCTCTCGGCATGCGTCGGTCGTGTCGCCACCCCGTCGGCCTCAGGCGCGGCGGCACCGGGAAATCTATAATTGAGTGTACTTATTTTACCGATCGAGTCGAGGGGGTGACACGAAGCCGGCGTGGGGGGC
>NZ_BMML01000041.1:12660-67328 GCF_014645815.1 Streptomyces fuscichromogenes
CCCCCCCCCCCCCCCCCGGCAGGGTTCACCCGTCGCTCATCGCCTCCCGACGACGTCAGACCTCCTCGGCGACGGGCGCCAGCTTCCGGCTCGCGTCGAAGCCGACCACCTTCGCGAGGGTGCCGCCGAGGATGGCGGCACGGTCCTCGTCCCCCACGCCCTCGAAGTTCTCCGCGATGCACTCCTCACTGCTGCGGAACGTGCCCTCGGCGTGCGGGTAGTCGTTGCCCCACATCACCGTCGACAGCCCGGTGATGTGGCGGGCCTTGACGGCCGTGGGGTCGTCGGCGAACTGGACATGGATCTGCCGGCGGACGTACTCGGTCGGCTTGAGCGGGTAGGGCCACTTGTCGTTCACCGCGAACAGACGCCCCATGGAGGGCTGCTCCTTCGGACCACGGCTGTCGTCCCAGAAACCGAGCCACCAGTCGGGGTCCTGACCGGTGCCCGTCTTCCAGGCCTTGTCCATGTAGCCCATGAAGGAGACCAGCCAACCGGCCGTGTACTCGATCAGGTTGAAGTGCAGGTCGGGGAAGCGCTCGCACACCCCGCCGCCGACGAGGCTGGCGATGATGCCCTGCGGGCCGGCCACGGCCGAGCCGACCGCACTGCCCATGGTGCGGCCGGCCACCATGTCGTCGGTCAGGTTGCCCTTGCCCATGTTCATGGCCGTCATCAGGCCGCGGACGGTGAGCGCGGTCTCGGACACCTGTTCCCTGACCTTCACCCCGCCGGTGGCCACGTGGATGAACACCGGCAGCCCGTGCGCCTGCGCGGCCGCCCAGACCGGGTCGTACTCCCGCGAGTAGTACGGCAGGGGCGGGATCTCCGGGAGGAGAAGCGCGCCGATGCCCAGCCGCGCGACCCGCTCGATCTCCGCGACCGCCTCGGGGACGTCCGTGAGCGGGATCGCCGCCGTCGGACGCAGCCGGTCCTTGTACTGCAGATACCGCTCGACCAGGTAGTCGTTCCACACCCGGGCGTGGGCCATGGAGAGCTCGTGGTCGTCCGTGAACAGGACGAACAGCGAGAGGTTCGGGAACATCACCGACGCGTCGACACCGTCGAAGTTCATGTCCCGGATGATGTGCTCCGGGTCGCCGTCCGGGGTCTCCCCGCCGGTCTGCCGGTACTTGGAGATGGTCCAGCCGTCGAACCCGATGGTGTGCAGCTTCTTGAACTCCGTGTGCCCACCGTCGACGATCGGCTCGTCGAGGGTGAACTCCTCTTCCCACAAGGCCCGTTCCCGCAGCTGCCTGGGCAGCCGGGTCTTGAAGAGATCGACCGGCTCGATGATGTGCGAGTCGCCGGACACGACAAATTCCTTGAACACAGGCGGTACCTCTTTCGAACCTCGTCGTTCGTGGCAGAACCCAACCCGCGGATGATGCGAAGTTAGCTGTACCGCCCGGTCTAGTCAATGATTCAGCATATGGAATGACCGTTGAACCGAGGCCGCCGGAAACCTGACAGATTCCTGACATGGGGCTTTGGCACCAGGGCCCATTCCGTATATTCGAATTACGGATACTCAATTCCAGGCGGACACGGAATCGGCCCCGAGCGGACGACCAGCCGGATCCCGCGCCGTCTGTCGCGGGATCCGGTCGGCGGCGGCCGCGCGGGTTCTAGACGGTCACCGGTGCCGTGGCCTCCGTCCCGGCCAGTTCCTGCTCCTCGGACCTGACCGCGCGCAGCAGCACGACGGGCGTGGCGATCTTCCAGACGAAGTACGTCAGCATCGGGATCGTGTTGGCCAGTATCCCGTTCCAGGCCAGCGGCCCGGTCTTGAAGAGGAAGACGAAGGCCCCGGGTACGAGAAGGACCCCCAGCACCATGCTGAGCCAGCCGTACCAGCGAGG
Source organism: Streptomyces fuscichromogenes (assembly GCF_014645815.1). GTDB lineage: Bacteria > Actinomycetota > Actinomycetes > Streptomycetales > Streptomycetaceae > Streptomyces > Streptomyces fuscichromogenes. The sequence continues at coordinate 14,523 of NZ_BMML01000041.1, forward strand.
GAAGACCGGACGCTCACGCCGGTCGACGAACGACGCGTACCCGATCGACCAGACCTGCAGGACGAAGATGCAGGCGTTGCCGACGAACATCAGCCAGAACGTGTCGCTCATCGCGGCCAGTACGTCCGGGGAGTGGATCTCCGGCCGGTAGGCCGCCGCGGCCAGGATCGCGAGGGGGAAGAAGAACCCCAGCGGGGCGACCACGCCGGTGGTGAGCTGGATCATGGACAGCAGGCCCCAGCCGCCTTCGACCCGGCGCATCTGAAGGCTCGTCACGATCACGTACGGGTACTCGAAGGGGACGGTGAGCACCATCAGCACGACACACCACAGGATCCCGGTCCGGTGGTCGTGCAGGAACGTGACGATGTCCGCGGGGCTCTTCGTCGGACTCATCGGGGTGAGGATGCCGCCCGCGCTGAAGGCGGCGACGAAGCCGACCAGCAGGACGAATCCGCACCACGCCGAAATTCGTTCCAGTCTGAGGTACAGGTCTTTCCGCATCTGCAGCTCCCTTGTTGGCCGACGGCGTCGGACGACGCCGTTTCCTGACGGGTCCGCCGCGTCCCGGCCGACGGGCCTGTCGTACAGCGGCGCCGGAGTCAGATCAGGGCACGCATCGACTCGGGCAGTTCGAGCCCCATCTGGGCCAGGGCGTTCGCGTGGTAGGCCGTTCCGGGCACATGGATCATGTGCTGGAGTCCGACGTGGGCGTCCCGCCAGTAGCGCTGGATCGGGTTCGTGCGCCGGATGGCGTTGCCGCCGGAGCGCGCGAAGATCTCGTCCAGGGCGGACACCGCGCGCCAGGCGCAGCGGACCTGGTTGCGCCGTACGTTCGCCCGGTCCTCGATCGTCACCGGCAGGCCGGCCTCCACCCGGTCGTACAGCCGGCTGATGCCGTCGACGAGTTGGACCCGCGAGGCGGCGATCTCGGCGGCGGCCTCCCCCGCCGCGTACAGCACGTAGGGGTCGTCACGGACCTGGACACCGGTCACGGCCACCCGGTCGCGTTGCTGGGCGAGGTGGACGGCGAGCGCGCCCTCGCAGATGCCGATGACCGCCGCGGTGATGCCGAGCGGGAACATCGAGGCGAAGGGGAGCCGGTACAGCGTGCCGGTGCGGCCGAACGCCTCCGCCGCGGCGCCCTCCTGGACGGACTCCTGCCGGACGGCCCGGTGTTCGGGGATGAACGCCTTGTCCACGACGACGTCCTTGCTGCCGGTGCCGGACAGTCCGATGACGTCCCAGGTGCCGTCGACGATCTCGTAGTCGGAGCGGGGCAGTACGACGTGCAGCACGGTGACCGGCATGGCGGGCTTGCCCGTTCCGTCCCCGAGGAGTGCTCCGAGGAAGTCCCAGCGGCAGTGGTCGGTGCCCGAGGAGAACGGCCAGCGGCCGCTGAGGACATAGCCGCCGTCCACCGGCTCGGCGATGCCGTTGGGCATGTAGGGCGAGGCGATCCAGGTGTCGGGGTCCTCGTCCCACACCTCGTGGGCGAGGAGCGGGTCCATCTGGGCCAGCTCCCACGGGTGAACGCCGACCACTCCGCAGACCCAGCCGGCGGCCCCGTCGTGCCGGGCCACGGCCATCACCGCCTCCGCGAATTCCCGGGGATGCGCCTCGAATCCACCGAACTCCTTGGGCTGCAGCATCCGTACGACCCCCGCGGAACGCAGGAGTTCGACGGTCCGGTCGCTCAGCCTGCCGAGTGACTCGTTCTCGTCGGCCAGTGCGGCCAGTTCAGGACCCGACTCCTCGACACGGCCGACCACTTCATGCGTCACTCCGCACACCTCCCGGTGACTGGTCCCTCGCCCGCGGCGGGGTGGCCCCAGTGTCGGGGCACCGGACCGGCCCTCGCCCTCTGCTTTCCGCTGACCGGGACACGTGTACGTCAGCGCGTGACACGGGGCCGCAGGGCGGCGGACGAGCGGCCCCGAGGGCGGAGAACCAGACCCCGGCGCGGTACGCGAGGTCGTCGAGACGGCGGGCGACGCCGTAGCGAACGGGGTCCGGCGTGGCCTGATCACGTCGGTGCTCAAGCGCGATATCGGCCACGGCGGCGATCGCCGTGGCCCGTCGTACCCGGCCGCCACAACCAGGCGGCTCGGGGCAGCACTTGGGGGCGAACCGGAGCATGGTCCTCAGGTCGAGCCGGTCCGGGACGGCGGGGCTGCCCCGGTCACGGCCGTGCGAGAAGGACCAGTCGAGGGTGACGATGAGGGCCTTGGCGCACGCCGCCCGCGCCCGGTCCATGCGGCGCACCATGGTCGCGCGCGTGCCGCTCCAGCACAGCTGGAAGAAGAGGTCCGGCTGTGCTTCTCCGACCTCCTCCACCGGCTTGCTCGCGAAGGAACTGACCCCCGTGATCACGCGCCCCGGCTCGCCGCGGCCCGCGCGACGGCCACCTCCCCGTCCGGGTCCACGGCCTGTTGTCGTCGATCGTCCGGCCGCGTTCCGAGCCGGCCACGAGGGCGCCCTACACCGAACTCGGCAGCTGCCGCCTGGCCCGGCGCCGTGCCTCGGCGACCGTCTCGAACCAGGGGTTCCTAGCCATGCGCCCCGTTCTCTTCCTTCGGTGTGAGCCGCAGTCCGGCCAGCGGGTCCTCCACGCAGTCGCGCACCGGTGCGCCGGTCCGGTGGGAGTGGTCCCCGGACGGCTTGGGAAGTCCGGACCCACCGACCGGGCGCAGGGTGAGCAGCTTCTCGCCGTGTCCCTGGACGCATTCGGGGTCGGGGCCGTCCAGTGGCAACCCGGTGAAGAACTTCGCGGCCATGCAGCCGCCCTTGCAGGTGTCGTAGAACGCGCAGGAGGCACAGGCGCCGCCGTGCTGCGGTGTCCGCAGCCGACGGAAGAGCTCCGAGTCGCGCCACACCCTGGAAAACCCACCCGGGGCGCGGACGTTGCCGGCCAGGAACTCCTCGTGGATGGCGAACGGGCAGGCGTACACGTCCCCGACCGGGTCGATCAGGCAGACCACGCGGCCGGCGCCGCACAGGTTGAGGCCCGGCAGCGCCTGGCCGTAGCCGGCCAGGTGGAAGAAGGAGTCGCCGGTCAGCACGTTGTCGCCGTGCGCCAGCAGCCAGTCGTACAGCTCCCGTTGCTGTCCGGCCGTGGGGTGCAGGTCGTCCCAGACGTCGGCGCCGCGTCCGGAGGGGCGCAGCCGGGTCAGGCGCAACTGGGCGCCGAAGCGGTCGGCGAGGGCCTTGAAGTCGTCCAGCTGCGGGATGTTGTGCCGGGTGCAGACCACGGAGATCTTGAAGTTGCGCATACCGGCGGCGGCGAGGTGCTCCAGCGCCCGCAGCGCGGTCGCGTACGAACCGGGGCCGCGCACCGCGTCGTTGACGTCGGCGGTGGCGCCGTCGAGGGAGACCTGGACGTCCACGTAGTCGTTGCCGGCGAGCCGCTCGGCCGTCTCCCGGGTGATCCGCACGCCGTTGGTGGAGAACTTCACGCCGACGTGATGGTTCGTGGCGTGGTCCAGGAGTTCCCAGAAGTCGGGGCGGACGGTGGGCTCGCCGCCGCCGATGTTGACGTAGAAGACCTGCATGGCCTCCAGTTCGTCGATGACGGCCTTGGCCTTCGCCGTGCTCAGCTCGCGCGGGTCACGGCGGCCGGAGCTGGACAGGCAGTGGGCGCAGGACAGGTTGCAGGCGTAGGTCAGTTCCCAGGTCAGGCAGATCGGTGCGTCGAGCCCGTACTCGAACAGGTCGACCAGCCGGGACGAGGTGGGCGTGGCGGTCATGAGGTCCTCCCGACGACCATCGAGGACTGCGCGAGTACGGCGAGAGCCCGGCCGTAGCGGGACAGTTCGTCCTCTGCGAGACCCGCGGCCAGGCAGGCGGCGCGGGCCGTGGGCGCGTCCGCGAGCGCCTGGACGACGGCGAGCAGCCGACGGTCCTTGAGGAACGACAGCCTGCGGGTGCCGAAGTGGTAGAGCAGCGCGCCGAAGGGTTCCGGCCGCACGGAGACCTGCGGATGCAGGTCCCAGGCACGGTCGAGGTCCATTGCTGTCATGGTGGGGGCCTAGTAGACGCCGCACATGCCGTCGATCGAGACCTCCTCCAGGAGGTCCTCCGCCTCGATCAGCGAGGCGGTGAGCGCGGTGTCGTCGCCGTCGGTGCCGATCTCCTCGGCCGGGGCGGCGGGGCGGAGCTCGTTCACGGGGGTCTCCTCTCGTCGGGCACGGCTGACGCTAGGTGACGGCAGGGTCCGGTGCCGGGGACGGTCCCGGCCACCGGGACTCCCCGTTGTGCGGGCCGGTGACCGCGCCTTCCATCACCTGGCCTTGAGACCGACCGGCAGGTCCAATCTCCTTGCGGAAGGGGACAGTACGGTCCTCCGGGTCGTCGTCGAGCGCGGGCGGGCGGCCTGTGTCGTGGTCGAGCGGAACGGGCGGCGCAGGACCGTGGGCGGGGGTGAAATCGTGCTCTGGCGGGCTTGCGGGGCGCGGACACCTCGATCCTGCCGACGCCGTACGGCGCGGCCTGACGTGAACCGGTTCACCCTCCGGAGCGGCCCGGCCGCCGGGGGCGGGGGCCCGTCCGAGGGGCGCAGGGGCCCGCCCGGACGGGGCAAGGGCCCGCCCAGACGGGGCAAGGGCGGAGCCGATCGGAGCGGGCAACCGGTGACCGGCAACCGGGCACCGAGCACCGGGCGTACCCGGGGATTTCGGAGGGAGGTGCGCCGGACCACCCGGCCGTGCTCGGTGGTCCGGCGCCCCGTCGTCACCTGTCGCGGACGGCCGCGCAGACCCCGCCGTCGACGAGGATGTCGACGCCGTTCAGGAAGCTCGCCCCGTCGGAGAGCATGAACGCCACGACATCGGCGACCTCCTCGGAACGGCCGGTCCGGCCGAGCGGCGTCGCGTCGACGAGCTGCTGCATCACGGGGTGCTTCGCCGCCTCCTGCCGGCCCTGCGGGGTGTCGATGATGCCCGGTGCCAGCGAGCACACCCGTGCCCCGACCGGCCCGAGCCGCACCGCTTCCTTCCGCGCGAACCGGGCCACTCCGTACTTGGCCCACGGGTAGGCCAGGTTGGACTCCTCGACCTCCGGCCCGACGGCTTCCCGGATCCGGTCCAGGAAGTCCTCCCGCAGCGGGTCGTCCAAGGCCTCGGCGACGGCCGGATCGGGGTGGTCGACACCCATGAGCAGGGGAGACATCGAGGAGAAGTACACGTGCGCGGTGCCCGCCGTGGCCAGCGGACGCAGCGCCTCGGCCAGCAGGGCGGTCCCTATGAGGTCGACCTGGAAGATGCGCCGCCAGTCGGCCATGGTGGGCGAGATCCCGGCCGCGTGGGCGACGGAGCGCAGCGTGCCGAGTTCGGCGACCCGTTCGGCGAGACCGGCCAGGGCCGCACGGTCGGTGATGTCGGCTGCGAACGGCTCGGCGTGCGCCCTGCCGCCCCCGCTGTCGAGGTCCGCCGCCACCGCCTCCGCACTCGGTGCGTCCCGGTCGACGAGCAGCAGCACGTCTACGGTGTCGGCGAGCCGTCGCGCACAGGCCTCCCCCATGCCGCGTCCGGCTCCGGTGACTATTCCTACGGTCGTCATGCATTGCTCCTCGGCGCAGTGGTGTCCGTCGCCCGTGACACCCGCCCCGGACGGCCGGCCCGGGGCCCGTCCCGGAAACCCGGCCCCGTACCGTCCGGTCCGGTCCGGTCCAGTCCAGTCCCATCCGGTCCAGTCCGGCCCCGTCCGGTCCGGTGGCGACGGTCGCTGTCCCGGCATGCAAGCCCGCCTGTCTGACACCTGCCGGACCGTTACCTGACAATTCCCGGACGTGACCGCCGTCACATGGGCCGCGAGGGCCGCCCGGCGGTCGAGGAGGGCCGCCCGGCGGATCGGTCTCAGCAGCGGGGCCGCCCGAGCCGGTAGCCGAAACCCCGGTGCGTATGGATCAGTGCGGGCTCTTCCCGGTCCACCTTCAGACGCAGCCGGGAGACGAGCTTCTCGATGGCCTCGCTCGCCCGGAACTCACCCCAGACGTGCCGGCTGATCTGCTCCTTGGACAGCACATGCTCGGCGTTGGACAGCAGATGGCTCAGCAGCCGGTACTCGGCCGGGGTCAGACCGAGCGCCCTGGAGCCACGCCAGGCCTGGCAGCCGGCCCGGTCCAGCACCAGGTCGTCGCAACCGGCCTCCCCCGCCCCGCCCGGGGGGCGCCGCCCTCGCAGCAGGATCTGTGCGCGGGCCAGGACCTCGGTGGCCCGGACGGGTTTGGTGACGTAGTCCTCCCGTCCACGGCCGAGTACAGGCAGGAGGGTGTGCAGGTACTCGCAGGTGATCAGATACAGGAGCGGCGGCCGGTCCTCGGGCGGTATACGGCGGCCTCGGGCCACCTCCCTCAGATCCGGCATCGTGGCGTCCCAGACCACCAGGTCGAACCGCCGCCGGATGAGCTGCTCGATCCCCTCGACGCCGGTTCCCGCCCTGCCCGCGATGCGATAACCGGCCAGTTCCAACGTCGTGGTGAGCAGATCGGTGTCGGTGGAGTCGGGTCCCGCGATCAGCACGTCCCGGCCGCCGGTGCGGGACGGCGCGGCCTGGACCTCGATGTTCCCTCGCATCGCTGACTCCTCCTCGGTGATGGGACGGGCTGCGTCCGTCCAATAATTGCCTAACTCAAGCAAACCCACTACCGTCCTGCCCATGTGGAAATCGGTGCGCCGCGCGGCCTGGGCCACGCTCCACCTCTTCGCCGCCGCGGCGATGGCGTTCGGCATGTGGATCTTCATCACCGTGCTGCTGATCACCGCGGTCGGCACGGTGGCCGTGGTCGGCGCCTGGCTCCTGCCCGAGACCGTCCTGCTGATCCGGCGGATCGCGGGGGCCAAGCGGAGCCTGACCGCCGCGTGGACCGGCGTGAAGATCCCCGAGGTGTACCAGCCGCTGACCGGCACCATGCGCGAGCGGGTGGTCCGGTCGGTACGCGATCCCGGCACCCGCCACGATCTGCGCTGGGTGGTCGCCTACTGGTTCTACGGCGCCCTGCTCGCCCTCGCGCTGCCGCTGTGGCCGGTGGGACTGGTCGTCGACGGTGTGCGGTGCGGGCTGCTGCGCCGCGAGGCGGTCGTCCTGCCGCTGGTCGTGCGGCTCGCCGACCTGGAGGCCGACTGGTCGACCGCCCTCCTCAAGCCGTCCCCGCAGGCGCTGCTCACCGCCCGGGTCGAGCGGCTGGCGCAGACCCGGGCCGACGCGATCAACGCGCACGGTGCCGAACTGCGCCGTATCGAACGGGATCTGCACGACGGGGCACAGGCGCAGCTCGTGGCACTGTCCATGCGCATCGGACTCGCCAAGCGCGCCTACGCCGGCGCGCCGGAGAGCGCCCTCAAGCTGCTGGACGAGGCCCAGGAGCAGGCCGAGAAGGCGCTGACGGAGCTGCGGCACGTGGTGCGCGGCATCCATCCGCCGATCCTCACCGACCGCGGTCTCGTCGGAGCGGTACGGGCGCTGGCGGCGAGCAGCGGACTGGAGGTCGCCCTGGACGACGGCGGCCTGGACCAGGGGGTGCGCGCGCCCGCGGCACTGGAGGCGGCGGCCTACTTCGTGGTGGCCGAGGCGCTCACCAATGTCGCCAAGTACAGCGGGGTGACCCGCGCCGAGGTGCACCTCGTCCGGGCCCGGCGCGGCCTGCGGGTCCGGATCCGGGACGAGGGCTGTGGCGGTGCCGACGAATCGGGCGGCTCGGGGCTGCTCGGCATGCGGCGCCGGGTCGCCGCGCTCGACGGCACCGTGCGGATGTCCAGCCCCGTCGGGGGCCCGACCATGATCGAAGTGGAGCTGCCGTGCGTGTGGTGATCGCCGAGGACAACGCCCTGCTGCGGGAGGGACTGGTCCTGTTGCTGACCTCGGCCGGGCACGAGGTCGTGGCCGTCGCGGGCAGCGGGCCCGAGGTCCTGCCCGCGCTGCTGGCGCACCGGCCGGACGTGGCCGTGCTGGACGTGCGGATGCCGCCGTCCTTCCGCGACGAGGGGCTGCGGGCGGCGCTGGAGGCGCGCGAGCGGATCCCCGGGCTGCCGGTGCTGGTGCTCTCGCAGTACGTCGAGGAGTCCTACGCGGCCGAACTGCTGGGCGGCGGCACCAGCGGGATCGGCTACCTGCTCAAGGACCGGGTGGGTCGGGTCGACGAGTTCCTCGACGCGCTGGAGCGGGTCGCCGCGGGTGGCACCGCACTGGACCCCGAGGTCGTCACGGAGCTCCTCACCCGCCGCAAGGACTCGCCGCTGGACTCGCTCACCCCGCGCGAGCGGGAGGTGCTGACCCTGATGGCGGAGGGCCATGACAACTCGACCATCGCCAGGACCCTGGTCGTCACCGAGCGCGCGGTCCACAAGCACATCGGCAACGTCTTCCTGAAGCTCGGCCTGCCCCCGAGCGACAGCGGCCACCGCCGGGTGCTGGCCGTGCTGGCCCATCTGTCGCACACTCCGCGGGCGTGAGCACGGTCGGGGCTCCCGACCGCCCGGACAGGGCCCCCAGTTAGACAAGTTGTCAAATTACCGAACCGTAACCTACGCGGCGCTATCACGAGTAACTTACTCGTGCGTAAGGTTCTGGCGAACCACCCCCCCAGCGGGATGAGCCGGCCCGGGACGGCCGCGCTCTCCTGCCGCATTCACCTGTGCACCTCACTGCCGGCCGCATCACAGGAGGTTCGCCATGCCCGCACGCAGACGGCTGCTCGCAGCAGCAGTCACCGCTGCCGCCTGCCTCGGCGCCCAGGCCCTCGCAAGCACCGCCGCCACCGCGGCGGACGAGGTGGTCTCCAGAGGCGTCACCATCCCCGCGTTCTACGACCCGCCCGCCGGCCTGCCCTCGGCGAACGGCACCCTGATCCGCAGCGAGCCGCTCCCGCTCGCCCTCAGCCTGCCCGGCCTGGACGGTCCGCTCCCCGGCAGCGCGACCCGCCTGATGTACAAGTCCACGGATTCCAACGGTCAGCCGGTGGCCGTCACCGGCGCCTACATCGAACCGAGCGCCAGGTGGCAGGGCGGCGGCCCCCGGCCGCTGGTGGCGCTGGCCCCCGGCACCATGGGCCAGGGCGACCAGTGCGCCGCGTCCCTCGGTCTCGAACACCCGCTGACCGTCAACAGCCAGACGGTGTCCATCGGTTACGAGGACCTGGCGATCTACCGCCTCCTCGCGAAGGGCATCGCGGTGGTCGTCACGGACTACGTGGGCCTCGGGGCGACCGACCGGCTGCACACCTACGTCAACCGCCTCGACGAGGGACACGCGGTGCTGGACGCGGTCCGCGCCGCCCGCGCGGTCGACGGGGCGTCCGTCACCGGCGCCTCGCCCGTGGGACTGTTCGGCTACAGCCAGGGCGGCGGGGCGACCGCCGCGGCGGCGGAACTCCAGGCGTCCTACGCCCCCGACGTCACGCTCGCCGGAACCTACGCGGGTGCGCCGCCCGCGAATCTGACCTCGGTCACCAAGGCCATCGACGGCAGCGAACTGGCCGGCGCGCTGGGCTGGTCGCTCAACGGCTTCCTCCAGTCCGACCCGTCCCTGAGGCCCGTCGCCGAGGCGCATCTCAACGCCGCCGGAAAGGCCGCCCTCGCCGACCTGTCGACCATGTGTGTCGGAGACGCGCTCTTCAACTACGGCTACGCGAAGAGCACCAAGTGGACGACCGACGGACAGAGCATCAGCGACATCATCGCGGAGACACCCGCCCTGCAGTCGTTCCTGGACAGCCAGCGGATCGGCACCCTCGAACCGTCCGGGCCCGTCCGCCTGGCAACAGGCGTCAGCGACAACCTCGTTCCGCACGCCCAGGCGCGCCAACTCGCCGTCGACTGGTGCCGCAAGGGAGGCGACGTCACCTACAAGCCCGTCGTACTGCCCAACGTGGGAAGCGCGCTCCTCAACCACTTCGCCCCGCTGCTCACCGACCAGGGCGACGCCATCGGCTGGCTGACCGACCGGCTCGCGGGCAAGGCAGCCACCTCCAACTGCTGGAGCATGCCCGTCCAGCCGTGACCGGACCGGGGAGACCGGGCTGCCGGAAGAGGTTCTTCCGGCAGCCCCTTCGGACGGCTGCGCGGCTGTCGACGAACGCTCTTGACCTGAAGCGCGATCGAGCTTCTAGCGTGTCCTCAAGTCGATCACCTGACGGCGGGAGAACACGCTCATGATCCTCGTGACCGGAGCCACCGGAAACATCGGCAGCGCACTGGTGAGGGAGTTGCACTTGTGCGGGGCGGGGCCCCTGAGAGGGTTCACCCGTGACGCCTCCAGGGCGGCGTTCCCCGAGGGGGTCGAGGCCGTCGAGGGTGACTTCGCGGTGCCGGAGTCGCTGCGGCCCGCTCTGGAGGGTGTGCGCTCGCTGTTCCTCCTGTCGCGCATGGGCCCGGACGCGGACATCCTCTCGGCAGCGCGGCAGGCGGGTGTGGAGCACGTGGTGCTGGTGTCGTCCATCACCGTCCAGACCCATCCGCACCTGGGCCCCGCCGGCGAGAACCTGGCGGTCGAGCGGCTGCTCAAGGACAGCGACATGGCCTGGACGATCCTGCGGCCGACGCAGTTCGCCTCGAACGCCATGATGTGGGCGGGGCCGATCCGTAACCGTGCGGCGGTCCGCGCGCCGTACGCGGACACCGGCCTGCCCACGATCCACCCCGCGGACATCGCGTCGGTGGCGCGGATCGCGCTGACCGAGCCCGGCCACCGGGGGCGGACGTACGCCCTGACCGGTCCGGAGCCGGTGACACCCCGGCAGCAGGTCGAGGCCATCGCGGCAGCGCTCGGACGGGATGTGCCCTTCGTCGAGACCAGCCGGCAGGAGGCTCGTGCCCAGCTGGCCGCGGTCTTCGGCGAGGAGGGCGCGGACGCGGTGCTCGATGTCACGGGCGGGGACGTCAACGACGAGCTGCTGGCAGTGCGCGACACGATGTCGCGGGTCACCGGCTCCCCGGGCAGGCCGTTCCGGCGGTGGGCCGAGGAGAACGCCCACCTGTTCCGCTGAGACAGCCGGCCGGGGACGACCTGAACGGTGGTGTATCCCGCTCCACCAAGGACCCGGGAGCCCGCTCTCTCGTGACGACGGCCGAGTGACGCGATCGTAGTCGGCAGGGACACGAGGCCGTGAACGCGACCCGGCTTCTGATCACGTTCGGTGTCTGCCTGTCGCCCTGGGCACACGCGTGCACCGGTGCTCCGCACAGGGCCGGCAGTACAGGAGCGACGACGTTGGTCGTAGGCCCCGCCCGCCACGAACAGTCGAGCAACTCGACTCGGCAAACCGAGGAGAACACCCATGACGGCACCGCACCACGCCCGGCCGACACCCACCCGCTCCGGCACCGCCGACGCGACCGGCCCGGTGTCACCCGCGCCCTGTACACAGACGCGCGTCATGCCCCTGTGGCAGGCCCCGGACCTCACACGAAGCCCCGGCCGAACCCCTCATCGGCCGTGAGACACCATGCCGGCCGCCCACGCACCTCCGACCCGCTGATCGCCGCCGCGCTCTTCGCCTGTTCCGTTCCCGGCAGTCCGGTCACATGTCCCGGCCACGACCTGCACGTCCCGTGGTGGCCCGGCACACTTCTGGCCGGGGGCTCCTGCGTCGCCCTCGTGTGGCGCCGCCGGTTCCCCCACGCGGCCGCTGTCGCCGCCTTCACCTGCACGGCCGTCGCTGTCTGCCTCGGCCACTCGCTGACGGTCCTGCTGCTGGCGCCCCTCGTGGTCGCCCTCTGCTCGTTGGCCGTGAACACGGACCGCGGAACGGCGAACACCTTCGCGTTCACCGGTATCGGCCTGCTCACGATCACAGCCCTGCTCTCCGGCCCCGGCGGAGATCCACCGGCTCTGCAGCTGCTGGGCCCGGTCGCTTGGCTGCTCCTGCCCACCGCCCTCGGCACGGTGACCCGGTTTCGATCCGCGTGTCCGGAAGCCGAGCGGAGGAAGGCCGAGCACGCCGAACGCACATGTGAACAGGAGGCCCGACACCGCGTCACCGAGGAGCGCATGCGCATCGCCCGTGACCTGCACGACGTCGTCGCCCACCACTTGGTGCTGGCGAACCTCCACGCCAGTGCCCTGGCCCGCTCCGCCCCGACATGGCCGGAAGAGGTGTCGAGATCCGCCGATGCCCTGACGAACGCCACCTCCTCGGCCCTGCGCGAGCTCAGGTCCACCGTGCATCTGCTGCGCCATCAGCACGAGGAGGGAACCGGCAAGGGACACACCACCTCGTCATCCATGCCCGGACTGGCCCAACTCGACGACCTGGCAGGGTCCTTCGAGCGAGCCGGGCTCATGGTCACCATCGCCACCGAGGGTGAGCCCCGACCCCTCGGCCCGGGGGTGGACCTCACGGCGTACCGCATCGTGCAGGAGGCACTCACCAATGTCACCAAACACTCCTCGGCCGACACGGCGGAGATACGGCTCACCTACACCGACGACCTGCTGACCGTCACCGTCACGAACAGCGGCGCCCCGACGGCTTCCCCGTCCACGACGCCGACGCACGGCTACGGCCTCATGGGGATGCGCGAGCGGGCCCGCTCCGTGGGCGGCCGCGCCTGGGCGAGACACTGCCCGACCGGGGGCTTCAAGGTCGTCGCCGAACTTCCACAGCCGCCACGCACGCACCCCGAACGCGGACAGCCGTGGGACGGCAAGGAGCTTCGTCGCCCCATGGTGTAGCTGACTACACCTCGTCTCCGGGAGTGCGGTCCCTCGTGCCGACGGGCGGGTCACGGAATCGTCGAGGCCAGAGCGAAGGGAGTTCCCTTCGTCACCCACCTCCCCCTCCCCCGAAGGGAAATCACGTGAACTCGCTCCTCGCCAAGGTGAAGTCGTTCTTCGTCAACCTCGTCCTCTGGTCGTTCTTCGTCGTCGGCCTCGGCCTGAGCGGCGCGGCCAAGCAGATCTTCGACGGCAGCACACAGCAGAACCTCGCCACGTACGGCGGAGGGATCGCCGCGCTCGTCGCCGGCTCCCAGATCGCGAAGAAGCCGAGGATAAAGGCCTTCCTGGGACGTCCGGGCACGCTCTGGTTCCTGTTCCTGGTCAACGGCGCCGCGGCTGCTGTCATGTACTTCGCCATGAGCGGCCTGGACCGCTACATCGGCTCCGGCATGATGGGGCTGGTCTCCCTGGGCGCGCTCGGCGGCCTCGTCTCCGGCAGGAAGAACAGGAACAAGGCCCCGCATGCGGCCGCCCACCTCGCGGAGCACGCCCACCCCGAGTGACCACTGCGCCGGGCTGCCGCCACGAGGCATGGGTGTCCCGCACAGATGGTGTAGCCGGCTACACCACGACGGTGTGTTCTGCTCCCTCGGACGTCGATGTCCGATCGCCTAGCGTGGCGACATGGGTAAATCATTGCGGCAGGCCGTACGTGCCACGGTCCATCTGGTTCTGGCCGCAGTCATGACCTTCGGCCTGTACATCTTCATTACCGTCCTGATCATCACGGCCGTCGGGACGATCGCGGTGGCCGGGGCCTGGCTGCTCCCCGAGACCGTGCTGGTGATCCGTCGGATCGCAGGAGCGAAGCGACAGATGACGGCCAGGTGGACGGGCCGGGAGATCCCCGAGGCGTACCAGGCCATCGAGGGGTCGTTGCGCGAGCGCCTCCGCATCGCGGTCCGCGACCCCGGCACCCTCCTCGACCTGCGCTGGATGGTCGCCTCGTACGTGTACGGCGCCCTGGTGATCCTGGCGCTGCCGCTGTGGCCCCTGGCCCTGGTGGTGGACGGTGCCTGGAGCGGTGTGCTGCGCCGGTCGCCGGTCGTACTGCCGTTGATCACGAAGATCGCCGATCTGGAAGCCCGTTGGTCGACCGCCCTGCTCAGGCCGTCTCCCAAGGCACTGCTGGCCGCCCGGGTCAAGGCGCTGGCGGCCACTCGCGCCGATGCCATCGCGGCGCACGAGGCCGAGCTGCGACGCATCGAGCGTGATCTCCACGACGGCACTCAGGCCCGGCTGGTGGCCCTGTCCATGCGGATCGGGCTGGCGCAGCGCGCCTACGACCGGGATCCGGAAGGCGCGCGCACCCTGATGGCCGAGGCGCAGAACCAGGTTCAGGAGGCCCTCACCGAGCTGCGGCAGGTGGTGCGGGGCATCCATCCCCCGATCCTCACGGACCGCGGCCTCGCGGGTGCCGTCAGGGCGCTGGCCGCGGGCAGCGGACTGGACGTGACCGTGGAGGTGACAGGGGGGCTGGAGGAGGGGCCACGGCCTCCGGCCGCCGTCGAGGCCGCAACGTACTTCGCGGTCGCCGAGGCACTCACCAATGCCGCCAAGTACGGCGGTGGCCGTCGGGCCGACGTGCGGCTGGAACGGCTCCGTACCGGCCTGCGCGCCGTTGTCCAGGATGACGGCAAGGGCGGTGCGGACGAGAATGAGGGCACGGGCCTGCTGGGCATCCGCCGCAGGGTGGCCGCGCTGGACGGTGGCGTGATGGTTTCCAGCCCCGCCGGGGGACCGACGGTGATTGAGGTGCAGCTGCCGTGCGTGTGGTGATCGCCGAGGACAATGCCCTGCTCAGGGAAGGGCTGGTCCTGCTGTTGAGGTCTGCCGGACACGAGGTGGTGGCCGTGGTCGGGAGCGGGCCACAGGCCCTGCCCGCGATGCTGGAGCACCGTCCGGACGTGGCGGTGCTGGACGTCCGGATGCCCCCCGGCTTCCGGGACGAGGGACTGCGTGCGGCCCTGGAGGCCCGGCGGAACATCCCCGGCCTGCCGGTGCTCGTGCTCTCGCAGTACGTCGAGGAGTCGTACGCCTCCGAGCTCCTGGGGGGCGGTGCGAGTGGCGTCGGTTACCTGCTCAAGGATCGTGTGGGCCGTGTGGACGAGTTCCTGGAGGCGCTGGAGCGGGTGGCCGCGGGCGGCACCGCCCTCGACCCGGAGGTGGTCTCCGAACTCCTCACCCGCCGCCGCGACACACCGATCGACACACTGACGGCGCGCGAGCGCGAGGTGCTGCAGCTCATGGCCGAGGGCCACGACAACGCCACCATCGCCAAGACCCTCGTCATCACGGAACGTTCGGTCAGCAAGCACATCGGCAACGTGTTCCTCAAGCTGCACCTGCCCCCCAGCGACAGCGGGCACCGCAGGGTGCTCGCCGTGCTGGCCTATCTCAACAGCCCTGGTCAGGGCTCTTCCTGACGGGTCATCGGAGCGCTCGCAGAACGGCGTCGGCCATGCCCCGCTCGCCCCGCGCGTTGGGATGGACGGCCGCCGCCGCACTGCTGGGCAGGAGCGGCTCGATCCAGCGGGTGTCTTCATCCGCACAGGCGTCGTGCCCCTTCGAGGGCCCGTACGTGTCGACGTACACCGCTCCCGCGGCTTCGGCTCGCTCGCGCAGTTCGGTGTTGAGCCGCTGCTCCTTCTCGCGCAGGTACGCCGTGTCCCCCGGAGCGAGGGACATGTCCCGTCGGCAGGCGGAACTGTCTGCGGACAGGATGTCCGGGTAGCCGACGACGTAGACACGGGCCTGGGGAGCGCGGCGCCCGATCTCCCCCAGGGCATCGGCCAGCCGGGTGCCCGCGGCATCGATCTTCCGCTCGACCTGGTCCTCGCCGCCGTCCTCGGTGTAGAGCCGCTCGCAGGGCGCGTCCTCGGCGATGAACTTGCCGCTGCCGAGGGCGTGGTAGACCGCCCCCATGGCGACACAGCGTTCGATGATCGCCCCGAAGCCGATGTCGTTGCCGCCGATGCCGAGGCTGACCAGACGGGTCTTCCTCGACAGAGCCGTGAGCTGGGCGGGGTTCGTGCCGTTGCCGGTGTGCTGAGGTGCGGTGAGGTCGGCGACGGTCGCGCCGGTGCAGCTCATGTCACTGAAGTCCGCTGCCGAGACGCCGAGTCGGCCGGCGACCAAGGACGGGTAGTTGTGGTCGGAGCGAGCGCATCCCACCGGAGTGCCGTGCCGACCCGGAATGTCCGGGCCGGCGGTGTACGAGTCGCCCAGCGCCACGTACGGGCCCTTCGTCCAGGTCACCGAGGCGGCGGGCCTGTCGTCGCCGGCGTCGTGCGTGAGGCCGACGGCAGCGGCCAGGACGCCGACGGCTACGAGGACTCCAGCGGTGACGATGCGCAGGTCGGGTGTTGTCACAGTGTGCTGCCTTCCGGTTCGGGCATGACCGCGAGGTGCGGGTACGGGGGCGACCGGCTGTCGGGGGCCGCGGTGCCGGAGCGGTGTGGGCAACGGAGCGGTCGGGTTCCGAAGGGTGCCGTGCGCGCAAGGCCAGCGGGCCCGGCGGCGAGCCGAGAGGAAGGCTCGGGCCGCCGGGCCCGGGGTCGCGCCGCACCACCGTCCCCACGGGTCCGGCGCGGCGGGGCCGCCACCGCCCGAGGCGGCCCCGGTCAGTGGGCGGACAGATCAGGAGGACGTCCGCCGTGGCGGGTCGGCTGATGCTCAGCCGAGGAGAACCGGCTCTGTGGCGGGCGGTTCCTCCTGGATCACCTGCTGGGGAGCAGGCACCTTGGCGTTGAGCTTCTCGCCCTCGACGTCGATGTCCGGCAGCAGCCGGTTCAGCCGGCGGGGCAGGTACCACGCCTTGTCACCGAGCAGGGACAGCACGGCCGGCACGATCAGCATCCGGACGACGAACGCGTCGAAGAGGACGGCGATCGCCAGTCCGAAGCCGATCATCTTGATCATCGACTCGTCGGCGCCGATGAATCCGGAGAACACCGCGATCATGATGAGCGCGGCGGCCACCACCACGCGTGCGCTGTAGCGGAACCCGGAGACGATCGCGGACCTGGCCGTGTCGCCGTGGACGTAGGACTCGCGCACCCGCGAGACGAGGAACACCTCGTAGTCCATGGCCAGTCCGAAGACTATGCCGACCAGGAAGATCGGCATCATGCTCATGATGGGTCCGGTGGACTCCACCCCGAGCAGGGCGGCGCCGTGTCCCTCCTGGAAGACCAGGACGACCGCGCCCAGGGCCGCCAGCACGGAGAGCAGGAAGCCGACGGCGGCCTTGAGCGGTACGAGCAGGGAACGGAAGACGAGCAGCAGCAGGACGATCGCCAGGCCGACGACCACCGCGAGGTAGGGGATCAGGGAAGCCTGTACCTTCTCGGCGACGTCGATGTTCAGTGCCGTCGTTCCGGTGACCTCGAAGGTCGCTCCGGCGGTCCGGGCCTCGATGCCGGCACGTTCGTCCCGGATGGTGGTGACGAGGTCCTGGGTCTTCTTGTCGGTGGGACTGGTGGCGGGCGTGGCCGAGAAGACCGCCGTGTCGCCGGCCTGGTTGAAGCGGGCGGCCGAGACGGAGACCACACCGTCGGTGGCGGCGATGTCCTTCTTGATCGTCCGTACGGCGGCCTTCGCCTCCTTGGCGCCTCCCGCGCCCCGGGCGTCCACCACGATGGTCAGCGGACCGTTGAAGCCGGGGCCGAAGCCCTTGGCGAGGTCGTCGTAGGCACGCCGCTCGGTGGTGGACGTGGGCTTCGACTCGTCGCCGGGCATGCCCAGTTGGAGATTCATGGCCGGGACGGCGACCGCGCCGAGGCCCACGACACCCAGCAGCAGCACGGGGAGCGGGTGCCGCACGACGATCCGCGCCCAGCGTGCGCCGCCGTTGTCGCTCTTGCGCTGCTTGCGCCGGTAGCGCTTGGAGTTCTTCCGCGCCCCGCGCTCCAGCACCGCGTCGGGCCAGAACCCGAGCAGCGCGGGAACGAGCGTGAGGCAGACGAGGACGGCCAGCAGCACCCCGCCCGCGGCAGCCAGCCCCATCTTGGTGAGCGTCGGGATGCCCACCACCGAGAGGCCGGCGAGGGCGATGACGACGGTCAGGCCCGCGAAGACGACCGCGGAGCCGGCCGTACCGACGGCGAGACCGGCCGCCGTCCTCGGGTCGTGTCCCTTGGCCCGCTCCTCGCGGTAACGCGAGACGACGAACAGGGCGTAGTCGATGCCGCAGGCCAGGCCCAGCATGGTGGCCAGCGTGCCGGTGCTCTCCGACAGACCGAAGGTGCCGCTCAGCGCGGTGATCGCGGTCATGCTGATCCCGACGCCGAGGATCGCGGTCAACAACGGCAGCCCGGCCGCTGCCAGCGATCCGAAGGTGATCAGCAGGACGACCGCGGCGATGGCCACACCGACGGCCTCGCCGGCGCCGCCGGCCGCGGGCTGCGCGGCGAGCGCGTCCCCGCCGGCCTCCACGGTCAGGCCCGCGTGGCGGGCCTGACCGATGGCCTTCTCCAGGTACGCCTTGCTCGCGTCGGTGAGGTCACCGGCCTTGGCCTTGAAGGAGACGGTCGCGTACGCCGTGGTCGCGTCCTTGCTGACGGCCTCGGCCTGGAAGGGATCGACGGCGGCGGCGACCTGTGGCCCTTCGGCGGCCTGGTGGACCAGTCGTTCGACGGCCTTCTTGTTCTGGCCGACGGTGATCTTCTCTCCGCTGGGTGCCACGAACACGATCCGCGCGTTCGCCCCGTCCGCCGCCGTGCCCGGGAAGCGGTGCTCAAGCAGGTCGAAGGCCTTCTGGGACTCGATGCCAGGCATCGTGAAACCCTCGTCGGCAGCCGCGGGCGCCTTGGCGGCGACGACACCGACGACGCCGAGGACCGCCACCCAGAACAGGGCGACGAACCAACGCCACCGGAAGGCCACACGGCCCAGGTGATAGAGGACAGTTGCCATGGCGAGGAGGGCCTCCACATCAGCGGTACGAGATCGGCGAGAAGAGGGACGGCCGCCTCTGCCGCGTGATGTCGGCGCCGGTCAGGGACCGTGGGAGGCTCGTTTCCCTGATCTCCACGATCCCGTGGAGCCGCCTGGTGGCGCGATGGACCACACTCCCCGATCGTGGTGTAGCGGACTACACCATCGATTTACGAGCAGACTCCCCCGCCGCCCGGCGGCAGGAGCCGCCGGCGGATCCGAGGCATCGGTCAGGGACGGACCAGCCCGCTCTGGTAGGCGATGACGACGAGTTGGGTGCGGTCGCGGGCGTTGAGTTTGGTCATGGCGCGGTGGATGTGGGTGCGGACGGTCAGGGGGCTGAGGAAGAGTTCTCCGGCGATCTCGGCGTTGGACTTGCCCTGCGCCGCCTCGATCATGACCTCGCGTTCCCGGACGGTCAGGTTCGCGAGTTCCGGTGGTGGGGCCGTCGTGGGGGTCGGGGCGGTGAGGAAGCGCGTGATCAGGGTCTGGGTGGCCTTCGGTGACAGAAGTGCCTCGCCGCCGGCCACGGTGCGGATCCCCTCGACGAGTGTCTGGGCGGAGACGTCCTTGCCGAGGAAGCCGCTGGCGCCCGCGCGCAGGGCCTGCGCCACGTGCTCATCGGTCTCGAACGTGGTGAGGATGAGGACGCGGGTGGCGGACAGGACGGGATCGGCGCAGATCCGGGTGGTGGCGGCGAGCCCGTCGGTGCCCGGCATCCGGATGTCCATGAGCACGATGTCGGGATGGTGCCGGCGGGTGAGCTCCACCGCTTCGGCGCCGTCGGCGGCCTCGCCGACGACTTCCATGTCGGGCACCTCGCCGATGAGGATACGGAAGGTCATGCGCAGCAGCTGCTGGTCGTCGGCGAGGAGGATGCGGATCGTCATCGGACCTGTCTTCGTCGGGGGGATGGCTGCGGTCAGGGCAGGATGGGCAGCTCGGCCGTAACGGTGAAGCCGCCGTCCGACCGGCGCCCGGCGCTGAAACTGCCCCCGGCGGAGCGGGCGCGCTCACGCATGCCGATGAGTCCGAAGCCGTCCCCGTCGGCAATGCGGGTGGGGGTGGCGGCAAGCTGTCCCGGCGTGTTGGTGACCGTGATCGTCAGCCGTTCGTGCCCGTAGCCGAGCCGGGCGTGTGCGGTGCCGCCGGGTGCGTGCTTGGTGATGTTGGTGAGGGCCTCCTGCACGATCCGGTACGCGCTGAGGTCCACACCGGGTGACAGCTGCTGTTCCTTGCCGTCGATCGTGACCCGGACATCGAGACCGGTCGTCCTGAAGGACTCGATCAGGTCCGGGAGCTGGGCCAGTCCGGGGGCAGGTTCGAGGGTGTCGGGGTCGTCGGGCTGGCGGAGCAGGCCCACGGTCGCCTTGAGTTCCCGCAGCGCCGAGGAGGTGGTCGTGGCGAGCTGGTTCACCATCGGGGCGACCTTGTCGGGGCTGGTCCGGGCGAGGAAGGTGAGGGTGCCGGCCTGGGCGTTGGCGAGGGCGAGATGGTGGGCGACGACATCGTGGAGTTCACGGGCGATGCGCACGCGTTCTTCGGCCACCCGGTGCCGGGCCTCCTCCTCACGGGTCTGCTCGGCGTACCTGGCACGGGTCTCGACGGCTTCGAGGTAGGCGTTGCGGATGCGGGTGGCGGAGCCCAGGGCCACCGGCAGCAGGAGACAGAGGACGGGATTGACCGTGGCCAACGGCCAGGGGTGGCCGTAGCGGTCGCCGAAGAGGGTGGACAGCACGACCATCGCCGTCACGGGGAGGCAGAAGCGGTAGACCCTCCTGGGAGGTTCCTGGGCGGCGAAGCTGTAGAGCGCGACCAGGACGGGCGCCAGGAGCATGGGGGTGAGGAGATAGCCCACCCCACCGGCGGCGGCGGCGCAGACCGCGGTGACGAGGACGGTCGCCCGCGGGTGCCCGCGCCTGGCCAGGACGGCGGCGGTCGCCACGGCCGCGAGCGGCAGCGCGGACCACCAGCCGAGACCGTCGGCGTAGGACTTGCTGCTCTCGTACGCCACGGGTCCCGACAGGATGAACAGCACCACGACGAGCACCGCGTCGAGGGGACGTCGGTGTCGGCGGGAGAAATGCTGCCAGCGGGTGGTCATCGACGTGTGCTCCGGCGAGATGGGCCTGAGGACATCCTGCCAAATGACCGCAACCCGTGAGGCCGGGCGCCCGCGGTGTCGCGAGCCGCCCCGGCCCTGTGGAGCCTCGATCAACGGTTCGCCGCCTCCGGAACCGACGTGGGCTCCGCCTCCACGGCAGGTGTACGGCTCAGGGCCGCACCCTCGATGTCGACGCGGGGCAGCCACCGGGCGAGCCGGCCGGGCAGCCACCAGGCCCGCTTCCCCAGCAGCGCCATGACCGCCGGGACCAGCGCCATCCGCACCACCAGGGCGTCGAACAGGACGGCGACGGCCAGGCTGAACCCGATCATCTTGATCAGCGCGAGGCCGGCGCCGACGAAGCCGGAGAACACGGCGATCATGATGAGAGCGGCGGCGACCACGACCCGGGCGCTGTGCCGGAAGCCGGTGACGACGGCCTCGGCGGGGCGCTCGCCGTGGGTGTACGCCTCGCGCATCCGGGAGACGAGGAACACCTCGTAGTCCATGGCCAGCCCGAAGACGATGCCCACCATCATGATCGGCATGGTGCTCATCACCGGCCCGGTCTGCTGCAGGCCGATCAGGTCGGCGAGCCAGCCCCACTGGAAGACCGCCACCACCGCGCCGAGCGCGGACAGCACGGAGAGCAGGAACCCGAGTGCGGCCTTGAGCGGGACCAGGACGGACCGGAAGATCACCAGCAGGAGAAGGAAGGCAAGCCCGACCACGACGGCCAGGTACGGCACCAAGGCGCTCTGCATCTTGTCCGCCACGTCGATGTTGATCGCCGTGGTACCCGAGACGAAGAACGTCGCCCCGGTCTCCGCGGTAGTCCTCGGCCGTTCGGCACGGATGGCGCGGACCAGGTCCTTGGTCTGCTCGGCGGTGGGTGCGGTGGCGGCGGTGGCGGTGAACAGCGCGGTGTCGCCGGCCGGGTCGAAGACGGGCGGGGTGACCGAGACGACGCCCCTGGTCTCGGAGATCGTCCTGGCGACGGTCTTCGCGGCGCTCCTGGGGTTCTTCGCGCCCTTGGCGTCCACCACGATGGTGAAGGGGCCGTTGAAGCCGGGGCCGAAGCCGTGGGCGAGTTCGTCGTAGGCCCGTCGTTCGGTGGTGGCGGTGGACTTGGACTCGTCGCCGGGCATACCGAGCTGCAGGTCGAGGACGGGCAGCGCGACGACGCCGAGGCCGATCACGGAGGCGAGCAGCACGGGTATCGGACGACGCTGGACGAAGCGCGCCCAGCGGGTGCCGGCGTTGTCCTTGTCCCCGCTTCGGGCGGCCCGGCCCTTGCGCAGGCGCCGGGCCAGGACCGCGTCGGGCAGTATGCCCAGCAGGGCCGGAATCAGGGTGAGGGCCACCAGGACCGCGACCACGACGGCGCCGGCGGCGGACAGGCCCATCTTGGTGAGCGTCGGCACACCGACCACGGACAGACCGGCCAGGGCGATCACGACGGTGAGTCCGGCGAACACCACGGCGGAACCGGCAGTGCCGACGGCACGGCCCGCGGCCTCCTGCGGGTGGTGGCCCCGGTCGCGTTCCTCGCGGTAGCGGGAGACGACGAACAGGGCGTAGTCGATACCGACGGCCAGGCCCAGCATGGAGGCGAGGCTGCTGCTCGTGGTCGACAGCCCGAACGTCGAGCCGAGCGCCGTGATCGACACGGTGCTGATGCCCACGCCGAGGACGGCGGTGAGCAGCGGCAGCCCGGCCGCGGCCAGCGAACCGAAGGTCATCAGCAGCACCACGGCCGCGATGACGATGCCGATCAGCTCGCCGGAGCCGCCGGCGGCGACGGCATCGTCGGCCAGGACCGGACCGCCGACGTCCACCGTCAGCCCCGCGTGCCGGGCCACGTCGACGGCGCTTCGGAGACCGTCCTTGGTGGCGGTGGTGAGGTCCTTGGACGCGACCTCGTACGTGACGGTCGCGTAGGCGGTGGAAGCGTCCTTGTCGACCGTATGGGCCCGGAAGGGGCTCACGGCGGCCTGGACCTGGCTGCTCTCGGCAGCCTCGGACACCACTTTCCCGATCACCGCCCGGTTGCTGGTCGAGGTCAGCTTCTCGCCGTCGGGTGCGACGAAGACGATGCGCGCCGTCGCCTGGTCCGGGCTCTGCGAGGTACCGGGAAAACGCTTCTGCAACAGCTCGTAGGCGCGCTGCGACTCGATGCCCGGCATGGAGCCGTTGTCGTCGGGCGGGGCGGCGGCCTGCGTCGAGGCGAAGCCGAGGGCGCCGAGCAGTACCACCCAGAGCAGGGCGACGTACCAGCGTCGACGGAAGGCCGTACGGCCTACGCGGTAGAGCAAAACAGCCACGGAGCGGATCTCCACATTCGGATCGGGAACTCGTCCATGGTCCGAAGCCGAGGCCCTTGGCGTCGTCGTGCCAGTGCCGACAGCCCCTACTGAGATCGCCGACCGCTCCTACGGCATCCGCAGTACCTCGCGGCCGCGGTCGTCGTGGTGGTGTAGCGGTCTACACCCCGCTTCGGGGAGTGGGGCCCGTGGTTGTGGGGGCCGCTGGGACGGATCGTGGTGTGCGGGGCAGGAAAGCCCGGCACACAACGATCCGCCCGGAAGGAATCCGTCATGGCCACCACCGCCACCGCCACCGCCACCGCCACCGCCACCGCCACCGCCACCGCCACCGCCACCGCCACCGCCACCAGGAAGTTGGCCCTGGACGTGATGCTGTGGACGGCGTTCGTCTGCGGTCTGGGCGCGAGCCTGGGGGCCGGAGCCTTCCTCGACGGCACGGGCAAGAACATCGCCGCCTACGGCGGCTCCGCCCTCGCCCTGCTGGCCGGCTCGCGGATCTCCCGCGGGCCCCGCGTCAAGGCGTTCCTGTCGACCGCCCCCGTGCTGTGGTTCCTGTTCCTGTTCAACGGCGGCGTCGCCACCTACTGCGCCCTCGCCCTGAACGGCATCGAGGGGATCGTCGCGGCCACGGCCATGGGCCTGGTCTCGCTCGGCGCCGCCGGCGGCCTGGTCAACCGCCACCGCCTCGCCCAGAACTGACCCGCCTCATCCCACCACGCCCACCCCGGTCCCAAGGGCGCGCTGGTCCGTGAAGGGCGAGATCGACCTCGGCGGCATGCTCCGCAGCGAACTGCCCCTGATCGCCTCCCAGGGCCACCCGACCGAGATCTTCGAGGTCACCCCCTGCCCGGCCGAGCACAAGGACCGCTTCGCGAAGCTGTTCAGCCGCCGCGTTCCCTTCGAAGAGGCCGAACGCGCCCACGAGTCGGCCCGCACCCCTGGCGCGGCCGAGAAGATCGTGGTGACCTCACGGTTCCCGACGGCCTCGGCCTCACCGGGATTCCGCCCGGGTGTCGTGCCCCCCCCTGCGAAGGAGGTGCCTTCCCCTGGCTTCTGGCGGGAAAGGCACCCCGACGGCCGGCGGCGGCCTACGGCGGCCTACGTTCCCGGCTCCCTGCCGGTCAGGACCGGCGTCCGCCGTGGTAGGCGCTCAGCGGGACCCGGCCCAGGATGCTGTCGAGTTCCCCGTTGCGACCGTCGGCCCAGGCGACGTAGGCGTACTTCCTGTCGAGGGTGATGGTCGACCAGCGGTCTCCGGGAGGGCCGTTGACCCCGGCGGGCTCGGTGGTCGCGTTGACCTGGAGCCGGTCGCTGAAGGTGCGGCCGTGGTCGAAGGAGACGACCGAGTACGTGTTCAGCTCGGTCGTGCGCCACATCACGCCCAGTTGCCCGCCCGGACCGAAGTCGAACCACGGGCGCTGTGCGTTGGGCGCCGCGATGACGGCGGGTCCGTTCCAGGACTTGCCGGCGTTGTCGGTGACATAGACCTCCAGGTTGTCTCCCCGGGGAACCATGACGGCGAAACGGCCCTTGTGCGTGGGGTCGGCGGACACCCACGGCACCGGGTCGGCGGCCGCTCCCAACGCCGGTACCGGAACCAGGGCACCGGTGCCGTTGGGCACGGGGCTGCCCTGGCCGTCGGTGACCGGGAAGGTCTTCCAGGTGGCTCCGTCGTCGTGCGTGGTGTAGAAGGTCACCCTGCCGTCGTCGCCCTGTGCGGCGGAGGCGAGGATCCCGCCGTGGACGGCGATCTCCCGGCCGGGGTAACCGCAGGACGGGGGCAGGTCGGGGGTGATCTCGACGCAGGGCTGGGGACCGGGGATCGTCGCCGGGTCGGACCAGGTCTCGCCCTTGTCGTCGCTGACCGAGACGGCGCTGGGGTACTCGAAGGTCGTGTGCGAGGCGACCGCGTACACCTTGCCGGTGGCCTGGTCCACGCGGAGCTTGGGGGCACCGCCGAGGACCAGCGGGGTCTGCACGGGACCCGTCCATGTCCGTCCGCCGTCGACGGACTTGGACACGACGTTGTGGTTGGTGTACGTCGTGTACCGGTCGGGGCCGATCTGGTTGTCGGAAATGTAGAAGACACCCTCGGCGTCGCTCATGACCTCCGGCTCACCGCACTGCGGTCGGTCGCCCATCGGCCAGCCGGCCCGGTGCCAGGTCCTGCCCCGGTCGAAGGAGAAGGCCACGAAACAGGCCCCGACGGGCTCCAGACCCGGGCTGTCGGGGAACGTGGTGGCGGTGTAGACCAGGTTGTCGGGGTTCCTGGGGTTGACCGCGATGGTGGGCTGTCCTTCGCGGGTGTCGGGAAGGTTGGTGATGTCCTCTTCCAGGATCGACGCTCTCCCGGAGCCGTGCGGGTGGGATGAACCCGTCCCCGCGAAGGCCGCCGGAGCACCGGTGAGCAGGACGAAAGCGGACAACGCGGCTGCGGCTCTCACTCGCGGTAAACGTGCGAACAGCGTCATGGTGATCCTCTCTGATCTCCATTGGTGGGGGGCGACCGCCGGTGGGGACCCGTGGCGGCCGGACGGCACGGACTGCCCGGCGCCGGCAGACCGACCGGAGCGGCGGATGACGCCTCGTCCCTGCCGGAGGCCCCTCCGCGACATCGGCGGTGCGCCGACCGTGCCGTCGATCAACGAGAGTGGCAGTCACGGCGAACGCGCTGCTTCGTGCAGACGCAGGCGCGGAACTCATACGTTCGTGGCATGGACACTGCGGCAGACGCAGACCGCACGGTCGACTTCCGCACGATGCGCTCGCCCCAGGTCTGTGGTGCGGCAACAGCCGGTGGGTGGAATCCCCTGCCCTGCCCGCGACAGCTCGGCCATCGTCGGGCCGGCCGGCCCGTCCCACTCCCGTCCCAGGGGAAGCGCGTAGTGAGATGGCAGTACACGGAAGTCCGCAATGGCAGGACGCACCCATGTCGATCTGCTGTGAGTCCTGGAAGGCTCCGGTCCGGCCATCGCCCGGCGGCCCGGCGTCACCGGCACGACAACGGAGCGGCCCAGTGGCATCCGGTCGAGACCGCTGTGCTGCTCCCACCGCCGCGCACCTGCTGACCTCAGCAGAGCCTGTGTGATCCGCTTCCCGTCGTTGAGGGGCCAGCCCTCCGCGCGCGGCTTTCTACTGGATCGCCCGCCCCTGGCCACCATGGCCGGGGCGAGCAGCTCGACACGGTGACCGTCTCCCGCCGACCACCGCCGAGGACATGGTCACCTCAACGTCGGCCTTCCGTCGCAAGGTCCGCGAGCGCCCCCGCTGGCTCAGTCCCTATCGCCGTGCATCAACAGCCTCGGGCCCGGCCTCCCGCCCCGTCAGGATTCTGTACCGCATGCGCTCAAAGCCGACTTCGGAGGCCGCTGGTGCGGTGATGCTGCCGAGCCACCCGAGGACGAACGCAGCAGGCACGGACACCAGTCCCGGGGTCTGGTACGGATACCAGTCGAAGCCCGCCTCCGGCCAGAGCGCGAACGGGGTTCCGGAGACGATGGGCGAGAAGGCCGTGAGAGCGGTGCACAGCACCAGCCCGCCGTAGACGGACCAGAGCAGTCCTCTGCGGTTGAACCGGCGCCAGAACAACGAGTAGATCAACACGGGGAACACGCATGAGGCTGCAACGCTGATCGAGAAGGCGATCAGGAACTCGGTGGGGTACCGGTGGATGGCCGCGGCAAGCGACAGACATACCGTGCACAGGACGATGGCGGCCACCCGCAGTGCCCGCACCTCCTCGGTGTCAGTGCGGCGGCGCCTGCCTCGTGCGAACACGTCGTGGGCGAAGGAGACGGAGGCGGCGAATGTCACGCTGGTCACGGTGGTGAGCACGGCAAGGAAGACGACACACGCCATGACCGTGATGAGCACGACACGGCCCGCCGACCCGTCGCCGAGTACCTCCGAGGCCAGCAGGATCGGCGAGGCCTGCCCACCCGGGTCGACCGCGGTGAGGTTCGTGGCGCCCACAACGGCCACGGATGCAAAGCCCGTGGTGATCAGAAGGAGAATGAAGACACCCACCAACCCCGTGGCAATACTCATGGACCGCCGCGCCGCACGCCCGGATCGGGACGCGCCGACCCGCAGGATCAGATGAGGCATCACGGCCGTACCGAGGATGACGACGATGTGGTCGCAGAACGTGTTCAGCGAGCCGAGACCAGCCGTGTACGGCCAACCCCCAGGACGAAGGTAGCCGTTCGGGGCGCTGCTCTTGTCGACCGCAGCCGAGAGAAGGGCTCCGGGGTCCCAGTGGAACTTCCTGAGCGCCAGCCAGGTGACTGCGGCAAGTGTCCCGATGGTGAGCGGCACCTTCGCGACGTGCATGAAGCTGTTCCCCTTCAGGCCTGCCACCGCGGCGAAGCAGGCGACGAGGCAGCCCATCAGTACGGTGCACAGCACCTCGGCCCCATCGGTTGGGGTGCCGATCAGGAGTGCTGCGCTGACGCCGGCGGCCCTCAGTTGGATCATCAGGATGGGGACGGTGATGGCCAGCGTCACCGCGGTCGCGGCGACTCGGGGCGCCCTGTCCGGGGCCCGCAGCGAGAAGATGTCGCCGAGCGTGTAGCCACCGCTGTTGCGCATCTTCTGCCCGAGAAGCAGCAGCACACCGAGCGCGATCAGACTGTCGAGGGCGAAAGTGAACCCGTCGTAGCCGAACAGAGCGATGGTCCCCGGGACCGTCAGCAGGGTGACGACCGAGATCTGCTCGCCGGCCATGGCGAATCCGTTGAAGACCGGGGATAGGGACCGGTCGGCGATGTAGAGCCTCTCCGGAGAGTCCTCCTCCGCCGTGGCGAGCGTGAAGAGCCACAGCAGACACAGCCCGATGAAGATGAGGAACGCGAAGATCACTGGGCGTCTCGCACCCGAACCGATGGGGTCGACGATGCCCGAGCTGAGGATGTCCATGTTCACCGCGTCACCGCCGGGGAGCCGTTGCCGGTGCCGGTTCCCGACATCTCGGTCTGGTGCACACGCGCCGTCAGCGACATTTCGACGGGATCGAACACCCGCGTGCTCCGGTTCTCGTACCACCATGCGGTGGCGACGAAGAGTACGCATTGCAAGATGCCCCACACCAGGCCAAGTGTGAGCTTTCCGTACACTGCGACTGCGGGAACGTCGGTGAAGCAGGAGAGCACTATGCCGACGACAAAGGGAACCAGGTTGACGGCGACAAAGGCCCGCTGAGCCCGGTGAACGGCCTCGCGCAAGTGGTCCACGCGAGTCCGCTGTTCGGCGTCGCGCGCGTCGCGCAGTGCCGATGGACGGCCAGGTGGATTCGGGGGGTACTGCGGGGGCACGGAACCTCCGGGCAAGGCGGGAGCGGATGGCGGCACGCGAAGCCGGCAGGTGGCGCGCGCCGGCCGCTGCACCGCAGGCAGAACAGGACGCGCTACCGGAATCATTCGCCTTTCGGCACACAGGGTGCTGGGCCAGATCTCTGGCGAAGGATCGCGTGCGAACGACTGAGCACGGATCGCGCGCCCGAGGGTGCTCGCGAGGTCGTGCACACGCTCAAGCGGCTGTTGCCGTGGAGCGTCATGTCGTGATCAAGAGATTCATGGAACCAGTGATGTTCCGTCAACTCTCTGCATATGTGCGACATGTCACCGGCAAGCTCACAAACGAGCAGTCGCAGGTCGCAGGCGGTGTGAAAGCCCGGGATACAGCTGCCTACGGCTGTTCTACCGCCACCTCCAGGGGTGCCCTGAAGGAGAGCAGGCCAAGCATCCGAGGTGCTGCGGCCTCGGCTGACAGACGAACGTCAGGGAGAGCGCGGGCTGCCGCGCGCAGGGCCAATGCCGCCTCCGTGCGCGCCAGAGACGCGCCGGGGCATCGGTGACGTCCCGCGCCGAAGGCCAGATGGTGGCGGACGTTCGCCCTGTTCGGGCACATCCGCTCCGCATCGGGGAAGACCTCCGGGTCGGAGCCACTGCCCAGCAGCATGAGCAGTATGTGTGCACCCGCGGGGAGTTCGTTCCCATCCACTTCGGTCGGCCGCGCGGTGACCCGGCGCCAGGTGGTCACCGGCGGCTCCCGTCGCAGAACCTCCTCGACCCAGGCCTCGGCGAGCCCCGCCTCCGACGCCGTGCGCGGCCATATACCGGGCTCGACCAGCGCCCGGCGCAGAACGGTGGCGATGAGTTGCCCGGTCGTGGACTGGCCGGCGACGAAGACGAAGAAACACACGCCGACCGCGGTCTCGACGTCCAGGAGCGCACCGTCCGGCAGACGGTGGCGGCTCAGTGCCCCGATGAAGGAGTCAGAGGGGACCGGGCCGCTGCGTACGGTCTCGGTGAGCCACTGATGGAAGGCCACCACAAGCTCTGCCAACTCCAGTTGCCGCTCCGGCGCGGGTCTGCCCCAGAAGAGTTCCAGTGAAGCGTCGCTCCAACGAATCAGAGTGCTCGGGTCGAGGCCCCGGATACCGAGGAGTTCCATCAGTACTCTGCACGGAAGGACCTGGGCGAACGAGGCGAACAGATCACAGCCGCCGGTGGCGGCCAGCTGTGACCCTACGTCAGCGAGCAATTCAGTGGCGATACGCTCAATCACCGGTACGGCATCAGCGACGCGCTGCGCGTTGAAAAACCTGGTGACCACTCTCCGCAGCCCGGGGTGAGTCGTGGTGCCGTTGTTGGCGAGCGCCAGGGGAAGCGTGAAGCCGGACCGGGCCAGAACCCGCAGTACAGCGATGGGCAGCGCGGTGACGGCGTGTTGGGCGTTGTCCGGGAGGAAGAGATCGGGTGCGAGGAGTACCCGCCGCACGTCCTCGTGGCGGCTCACCAGCCACATCCCGGTAACGGGGTCGTGGTGCACGGGAGACTCGGACCGCAGGAGGTCCAGCCAGGGATAAGGATCCCTGACAAAGCTGTCGCCGAACAGGTCGAGCAATCCGATCGGGCCACTGGTGTCGAGCCTTGCAGGGAAATTCACGGCCGCACGCTAACACCATCCCGATCCGGCCCGGACCCTATGTGCGCTGCATCACTCGACCGCTTTCCGAATTGCGAGCCGATCTCCTTCATCGGTGGCCGGAAAGCCAGTAGTGCTTGGTCAGGTTCACTCGCCGGTGGCATGTCTCCTTGATTGCCCGTGCTGTTGAGCGGGTGCGCCGGCTGAGAAGCCGGCAGCGGTCCGGTGTCATCTGGAGGACTTACAACGCCTGACACAATGAGGTGGATTGCCTCTGACTGCCGTGCCCGGAGCGGGAGTTGTGCGTTCGGTTCGGGTGGGATGGCCTGGAGCCGCCGCTGCCGCAGCGCGAACGGCGCTTGCGGTATCCCGGCCGCAAGGCGTTACCGGACCGGGAGGTGCTGTGCGGGATCCTGTACGTGCTGCACACCGGCATCCGGTGGGAGCACCTCCCGAAGGAGCGGGGCTTCAGCTCGGGCATGACCTGCCGGCGACGGCTGCGGGACTGGAACGAGGACGGCGTGCGGCACCCCGCTCGCCGTCCTGGCACCGGACTGGGCACCTACCTGTCCTTTCTCGGACTCGCAGCCGCTCTCTGCTGCTACAAACGGCTCCTCAAACCGACCATGTAGGACACAGTCTCAGCGGCGGAGGTGTTCGAGCCGCGCGCGGGCGGATCAGCCATGGTGGGGCAAGGCGTATCTGCGGGGCCTGCTGCTGGACGGACGGCGCAAGCCGGTGGAGCCGACGGCCGCCCGGCTGGGCGGGGACGGCAACCGGCGGGCCCTGGCCCACTTCAGCCCGAGTACCTGTATGCGGAAAAGGCTTCATGACCGACCGGATCCACAGTAACGGCCAGGAGGCGTGCGAACCGGAGTCCGGATACCGCGGACTCGGCTCACGCCACGAGCGCCTTCCCTTCTGCCACCCGGAAACCCGATTTGACAATCGGTAACTCCGCATCGTCACTCGATTGGCAGACATTCCGTGATTCGCTCATCACTGAGCCTTGACCTACGATGCCTGGGATGTTGGGTGTCGCACGTCGACACCCATCCCTCCAGGGATCAGTACATTGATTCACCCATACCCTCCTGGCCGCAATATGCAATCCTTCCAGGGAGCGAGAAGAAACATGCACGGCGAGTCCAGCAGGATCAGATGGGGAATTTTCGCCAGCGTGATGGTCGCAAGCTTTACGGCCAGCACGGGACTCTTCATCGCTGTGGCCCAGGGCGCCCTCGCAGCCTCATTCACTATCTCCAATCAGAAAATGAAGATTTCCACCGAACGAACAGATGGAGCCGGTTTCATTGAATACGCAGCCACAGACAGGCGGTATGACGGGAAAAGGATCCCGGTCCTCGTCTCGGGTCTCAAGTTTGCAAAGTCCAAAGGAATCTGCCAATCCACAGTATTCCAAAACATCCCGCTGATCGGCACATACACGGTAAAAGTGACCACAGAAGAGTCCACGGCGCGTGATTCATACACCGACATTATTCGGACTGTCGCCGGAACAACCACGGTCACGGGCGAGCGCAGCGGTGTCGCGACAGGGTCCGACACAAAAGGGCCGGGAATCAAGGAGGGAGATAAAGTGGATCCCGCCGGCGCCGCACGGGATTCCGATTCCATCGTGGTGACCGACTCCAAACAGATCGTACTGGCAACGAGTACTGGCAGCGCCGAGTCAAGCGGGGTCACTGTGAGAATTCACAAGGGTCTCGATGAATGCTTCTAGACCGTCTGCTCAAGGTAAATATCCAGAGAGGTGGCAGATGAGCGGAAATCGTCCCAGAGGTTCTCGATATCGACTTGCTGATGCCCGGGAGCGGTTCAACGACTGGCGGACGGGTCGACCATTTCCGGCCGGGATCCTCACCGCATCGGGCGCCATCTCGATTCTCTATCCGCCCTACGCGGGCCTTACGATCGGCCAACTTCCCATTCGCATGGCGACAACTGCCGGTTGCGGCTCGCTGATCATCGGTGGGCTTCTTGTCATACTTAGCCTGACTATGTGGCTGCAGCCAGTCATGCACGTATTCGCAGGTTCCGGGGCCATCTTGCTGGCCCTCGCATCGATTCCGGTCTGCAACCTAGGCGGCTTCTTCCTTGGCCTCCTCCTGAGCCTGCTCGGAGCCTCTCTGTCCATCGCCTGGACGCCCTGCCAGGACGGCGGCGGTCCGCAAGACCGCCGTCAGGATGCCGCCGAAGGCCGGCACCGGAACCGCCAGACGAGCGCGCAGCCGTTCGCCGGGTCCGGTCCGGGGCACAACGATCGGCGCACGCAAGCGCCCCCCTCCTGAAGGAAGAGCCAAGATGAATGGTGATTCACCTCAGCGGATGCATCACCATTGATCTGCTTCGGCAGGGCCGTCCGCCGCGAGCGTGGACAACAGGGCCGGTACGTCGGCCAGCCCGCGCAGCATGTCGTTGAGGTGGGTGCAGGTGTCCGTGCCGCCGAAGGTCTCCCGCACCCGCCGACGCAGGTCAGCGAGGGGCTGTCCGACCAGGCGGGTGGCGCTCGCCGCGGCGACGGGGCACTCGGTCCAGGGCAGGACACGAGGTGTCGCCTCGCAGGAGACCACCGAGCCGGCGCTCGTGTCGACTTCCGCGCTCAGCGTGTACTCGTGGATGACAGTCTCGGTGCCGTCGGGCAGCACGTACGAGTCCCTGAAGAGACCGTCGACGATCGCGCGGAGACCCGGGCGCACGTCGGTGCGGCGGACTCGGCGCATGGCCCCGGGCGGCAGGGGTTCGGTACCGTGCCAGGCGAGCGGGTCCCTCACGACGCTGAGCCGTGGTGCTTCCGGACCCGTCACGACGGGCGTTTTCCCGTCTCGCCGCAGTTCGACCATGATGGTCCCGCCGGTCGCGAACCCTGCGCACTGGTTCTCCCGGAACGTCGGACGGCCTGGCGAAGCGACCCGTCCGTCACGGCCGGCGTTCACTGCGTGCCCGGAGACAAGAGTGACCACGGGGAGTTCGTCCAAGAGCAGGTGAAGCAGGTTGTACCGCGCGGCGAGGGACGGGTCGGACTCATTCAGTCGGCCCCGGAATCCGGCGGAGGCGCTGCCGCCGATGAGGGCAGCGAGCTGAGGGCGAGCGGGCTCGGTCGTCAACTCCCGGAGGGCCCACCCGCCCGTGTAGTCGACCACGGCACGACAACTGGCCTTCGCGACCAAACGCGCCGTCCCGTCGGCAGCGGTCAGCAGATCACGACCGCGTCCGGCCAGGACGAGCGGGCCGTCCAGGCCGTCCGGGCGGAGCATGTCGATGCTGGTGGTGCGGCGGATCGATCCTGGTGAGCGAGCGGGGCTGCCGACCGTCGGCTCATGGGTGCCGTGGCGGGGATGCAGCTCACGCTGAGGGCCGGTCATGACCATGGTTCAACTCCCGGAAGCGGGGCATGGCGGTGCGTCGAGACAGGTCGTAGGGCCGTCGTAGCTGCCGCCTCGACATGTGGTGCCGTCCGCGATCGCCAGGTCGGCGTCATCGAGGGCGGCGGAGGCCTCCGCTCCGGTCGACCCCGCACGAGATACATTTGCCCCATGCATTGAAAACGTCATTTTCATGATGAACCCGATGGGCACGCCTGTCAATCGGCCACCGTCGGCGCCGTCCGGCTCAGCCGACCAATCCGCGCTCCCGCAGCGCTGCGATCTCCCCGCTGCCGTAGCCGAGTTCGCCCAGAAGGGCGTCGGTGTGCTCCCCGGCGAGGCAGCCGCCCTTCGCCTGCGTGGCGGACCGGGAGAAGCGGACCGTGGGACCGGGGCGCAAGTGCTCGCCGAAGACCGGGCTCTCGGCGGTGGCGGCATACTGCACGGCCAGCTCCTCGTGTGTCTGGATCACGACCTCGGGGGGCTGTTCCGTGACCTGGACACAGCCCACGTCGACCGCGGTGAGCAGCTCTTCCCACTCGGCCGCGGGGCGTGTGACGAAGAGCTCCGCCAGGGCTCGGGCGAGGTCCGCGTCGTGCGCGCTACGCGCCTCGGGAGTGTCGAAGCGCCCGGCGCCGCTCAGTCCCAGCGCGGCGGCCAGCGGCTGCCACTCCTTCACCGCCGGTGCCGCAAGGAAGATCCAGCCGTCGGCGGCTCGGTAGAGGCGGTAGAGGGCGTGGAAGCCACACCCTGCGTCGTCGACGTCCGGGGAGGCGGGACGGCCGGGATAGTCGATGACCCGGTCGAGCAGGGCGTGAGTGACCGTCGCGAGCATGGAGGTCGTCAAGGGCGCCAACGCACGGCCACGGGCGCGCGCCAGCAGGCCGAGCAGCGCCGCGGAAGCGACCGCCAACGCGGCCAGGCCGTCGGCCTGGAGGGAGGGTTTCGCGGCGGCGCCGTACAGCTGCACCGCGCTCCGCTTGAGTTCCGCCAGGCAGCCGACCGCGGCCCCCGCGTGGGGCGCATCCGTCAGTGCCACCCCGCCCGCCGCGCCGATCGAAGGGGCGTAGGCCGGGCGCGCCCCGTACGGACCGCCGTCACCGTACCCGCAGGCGTCGACATAGACGAGGTCGGGATTGATCGCCCTCAGCGTGGCAGCGTCCACGCCGGCGCGTTCGGCGGCTCCGGCCCGTAGCGCCTGGAGCACGACATCACTGCGGCGGGCGAGTTCATGGACGATGGCGCGCCCCTCGTCGGTACGAAGGTCGAGGCAGATGCTCTCCTTGCCCTGCATCACCTTGGCTCCGCCCGCTTCGGGAAAGGGGAACACCCGGCGGATCGTGTCGCCTCCGAGTGGCTCGACCTTGATGACCCTGGCCCCGAGGTCGGACAGGAGCATGGCCCCGAACGGGCCGGCGAACATGACGCCCAGGTCCAGAACCGTGAGTCCCTTCAGAGTCAGGCCGCCGGTCGCGTCCGTGGGCGGGAGCACCGGCCCGCTGCTCGCCGACGGTGCCCGGACCAAATCCCCGTGCTCGTCCAGACGGGGTGCGGGCCGGGCCGATGTCAGGGGTTTCCCGTCCATGTGCACGAGGGTCGTTGGCTGCCGTACTCCGCCCGCCACGGTGACGCGTGCGTCGTGGGTGAGCTGCCGGTGTTCGAGGACAGCGGGACCGGATCGGAAGACCTCGGCGTTGACGTCGCGGTTTCTCTCGAAGACCTGCTGCCATTCCGCGAGGGTGCGCTCACCGACCCTCTGGAGAAGGATCTCCCAGAACTCCGTGCGCAGTTTCTGGGTCCCAAGGTCCGGAAAACCTGCCCACTTGGGCTCGTCGAGCAACCGCACAAGGCCCAGTTCCGCCAGGAACGCGGCGAACAGACGCGGCCCGAGTTGGGCGAACTGGAGCCAGTGCCCGTCCTCCGTCCGCGCCACGAGCAGCGGGTAGACCAAGGTCGAATGCGGCTCCCCCTCCGGGGTGTAGGCCTCGACCGTGCGATACGCCTCCGGCCAGCGGAGCCCGACCAGCTCCGTGAACCATGTCCAGGTGTCCAGCGTGCCGATCCCGCGCACCAGGTCGGCCTCCACATGCTGGCCGTACCCGCTGCTCTCCCGCTCCAACAACGCCGCCAGGATGCCGTGGACAGCGGTGTGAGCCGCCCCCCATGTCGCGAACGGCACCGACAGGAACGCGGGTCCGGGCCTGACGACGATGTCCCGCTTCACGTGGAACATGCCCAACTTGGCCATGACCAGCCCCTCGTAGCCCTTCAGGTCGCGCCAAGGACCGCCGGCCCCCCAGCCGGTGACGGCTGCGCTGACCAGCCGGGGATTGCGCTGCTCGAGGTGTTCCCGTTCGAGGCCGAGCCGCTTGAGCGTGCGGGGCCGCATGGTGGTGACGAGCACGTCGGCCTGCTCGACGAGCCGGAAGAGGGCGGTGCGGTCGGCCTCGTCGTGTACATCCAGCACAGCGCTACGCCTGCCGCGCGCCAAAGCCGGCCACGCCGCCCGGGAACGTAGGGGACTGCCTCCAGGAGGCTCGATGCCCACTACGTCGGCACCGGAGTCCGCGAGGAACTGAGTGGCGAAGGCGCCTGGCTCCGTCGTGGAAAGGTCGACCACCACAAGCCCTTCCAGGGGCCCTGTCCTCACGCGTTCCTGCGACTCCATCGCCGGTTCTCCGATCGACGCGAAAACAGCATTTTCACCTATAGTGAGTCTGACCGTGGCCTGAAGAGTGCGTCAAGAGACGTGAACGGACCAGCCGCGCCCACTTCCCGCTCGCCGTACGAAAGGCACCTGCCGTGACCATCAGAGACGACGCCACCGAATCCTCCGCGGCCGCGCCCGAACGAGCGCCGGTCGAGGGCCCCTGGGTCCTGCCCGACGTCTCCGGTCTGGTCGTGGGGGTGCTCGGCGGCACCGGCCCGCAGGGCAAGGGCCTCGCCTACCGGCTGGCCCGGGCCGGCCAGAAGGTGATCATCGGCTCCCGGGCCGCCGAGCGCGCGCAGGCCGCCGCCGACGAGCTCGGGCACGGTGTGGAGGGCGCCGACAACGCCGAGTGCGCGCGCCGCAGCGATCTCGTGATCGTCGCCGTGCCGTGGGACGGGCACGGCAGGACGCTGGAGTCACTGCGCGAGGAACTGGCCGGCAAGCTGGTCGTGGACTGCGTCAACCCGCTCGGCTTCGACAAGCAGGGCGCCTACGCGCTCAAGCCGGAGGAGGGCAGCGCGGCGCAGCAGGCCGCGGCACTGCTGCCGCACTCGCGGGTCACGGCCGCCTTCCACCACCTCTCCGCCGTGCTCCTCCAGGACCCGGAGACCGAGGAGATCGACACCGATGTGATGGTGCTCGGCGAGGTGCGGGCGGACGTGGAGATCGTGCAGGCGCTGGCCGGGCGGATCCCCGGGATGCGCGGTGTCTTCGCGGGGCGGCTGCGCAACGCCCACCAGGTGGAGTCCCTGGTCGCGAACCTGATCTCGGTCAACCGCCGCTACAAGGCACACGCCGGGCTCCGCGTCACGGACGTGTAGAACCTCAACGCTCCTGCGGTTCCGCAGCCGGTGCCGCCGCCCCCAGCGCCCGCAGTACGAAGTCGCGCACACGGGCGGCAGCCTCGGTCGCGCTCATGGACACCGTCGGCGCCATCTGCTCGTCGAATGCCTGGGCGATAACGGCGCGAATGAACCGGGCGTCCGACTCGGGGTCGGTCCAGGGAAACGAACCGTCCTGGCGCCCCCGATACAGGATCTGCGCAAGGGCGGCCTCCTG
This sequence comes from Streptomyces fuscichromogenes, assembly GCF_014645815.1. Classification (GTDB taxonomy): domain Bacteria; phylum Actinomycetota; class Actinomycetes; order Streptomycetales; family Streptomycetaceae; genus Streptomyces; species Streptomyces fuscichromogenes. The sequence continues at coordinate 51,684 of NZ_BMML01000041.1, forward strand.
TCCCGCTGCGACCCGGGCCCGCTCCGCGGCGTATCCCGCAGCGCGCTGGGCTCCCTCGGAAGACAGGATCCGTACGTGCTGGCGCCGACGCGCCTCGGACGTCAGGCGCAGCATCGCCTCGATCCATCCCTGCAACGCGTCGGCAGGAGTGCCCGCGCTGGCCGCGGCGCTCTGCAGTTCGGCCAGCAGCCGCTCACTGTCCCGCCGGAACATGGCGAGGAGCAGGTCGTCCTTGGAGTCGAAGTGCCGGTAGAAGGCACGCGTCCCGAGCCCTGCGATGCGCAGGATGTCGCCTACCGACGCTCCCGCGCCTCCTGCCTCGGCCAGGCAGCGATAGGCCGCCTTGATGATCCGCTCACGCTCCGCGGACTCCGTAGGCACGGGCGCGGCCTCCTCTCCGTCTGTCCCGCACGACCACGCGGGACGACCAGGGTAACCATGTCCGGCCCCGGCGAACACGGGCGAGGGGCGGTCAGGCATCGTGTGGCCGGGCGTCTAGACGGCAGCGAGCAGACCGGTCGCCGCACGCTCTCGCAGCCGGTCCGGGAGCGCGACCAGCGCCTCGGCGGCCTTGGCACGGCGGAGGTAGCGGTGGGCGGGGTGCTCCCAGGTGAAGCCCATGCCACCGTGCACCTGCACGCACCCCTGGGCGACGGATACCGCGGTCTCCAGGGCCTCGGCGGCGGCCAGGCACACAGCGGTGTCGGTGTCCGGACCGGGCTCGTCGAGTGCATCGGCCGCGGCGGCGACCAGAGCCCGGGCCGACTCGACGGCGATGAGCATGTTCGCGCAGCGGTGCGACACGGCCTGGAAAGTACCGATGGCGCGGCCGAACTGGTGCCTGGTCCTGGCGTACTCCACCGCCAGGACCATGGCCTCGGCGGCGACGCCCACGGCGTCCGCGGCGAGCAGGACGAGCGCGGCCCGTTCGGCGGCGCGCAGGACCTCGCCGAAGACGTCGGGGCCGGCGACCAGTCGGGCGGGGCAGTCGGTCAGGGCGACGGCGCCCAGGGGACGGGTCGGGTCCAGGGCGTCGACGGGTGTCGTCACACATCGGTTCTGCGGTTCCACCGCGAACAGGGCAGGGCCGGCCGCGGTCTCCGCCGCCACCAGGAACACGGCCGCGCACGGCGCGTCGGCGACCACGGGCACGATTCCGGTCACGGTCCATTCCCCGGATACGTCCTCGGCGCGTATCCCCGCGTCCTGGCTCCAGCCGTCGGCGCCGCGTCCGACGGCGAGTGCGGCCGTCACTCCCTCCCCCGTCATCCGGCGCAGCCATCGCGCGGCCTCGTCGGTCCCCGCCGCCAGCAGGGCGGCCTGGGCCGCGGCCATGGACACCGTCGGCACGGGCGCGAGCCGACGCCCCAGCTCCTCCTGCGCGGCGACCGCGAGGGAGAAGCCGGCGCCTTCGCCGCCGTACTGCTCCGGGACCACCAGCCCCAGTACGCCCATCCCCTCAAGCTCCTGCCACAGGTTCCGGTCCCAGCTCTCGGGCCCGTCGGCCAGGGCGGCCACCGTCTCGATGTCGCAGCGCCGGCGCAGCAGGCCGCCGAGAGTCTCTCGCAGCTCCTTCTCGATCTCCGCGTCGGCGGTCATCAACGCACCTCGTACTTCCGGTTCTTGACGGCATCGCGGTCGATCCGCGCCTTGCCGATCGGGTTGCCGATCTGGGTGTAGGCGAGCCCCGTGGCGAGGGCCTGGCTGCGTCCGGTGTCCAGGGACTCCCAGATCGCCCGGACGCTTCCCTGCACCGCTACGGGTGGCTTCGCCGCGATCAGCGCGGCCAGTTCGTGCGCCCGCTCCCGCAGTCGCTCCCGCTCGACGACCTCGCTGACGAAGCCGATCTCCAGGGCCCGGCGCGCCGACATCCGCTCGTCGTTGCCCAGCAGCACCATCCGCAGCACCTCCCCGATGGGGATGCGGCGGACGAGCCCGATGGGCTCGAGGGCCGCGACCATCCCGTAGGTGGTGTGCGGGTCGAAGAAGGTGGCGTCCTCGGCGGCGACGATGAGGTCGGCCTCGTTCAGCCAGTAGAGGGCTCCCCCGGCCACCATGCCGTGCACCGCGCAGACGAGGGGCTTCCAGCAGCGGTTCAGCTTGGGCGACAGGCTGGTGCCGGGATCGAGGTCGCTGAACGGGTTGGGGTGCCGGTCGATGCCCTCCCCGACGTCGACGCCGGTGCAGAAGGCCCGCTCGCCCTCCGCCTGAAGGACCACCACGTGCACGGCGTCCTCCTGGGCGGCGTACCGCCACAGCGCGGCGAAGTCGTCCAGGGTCTGCTGGTTGAAGGCGTTCAGCCGCTCGGGCCGGTTGAGGGTCACCGTCAGAACGTGGTCCTCGCCGAGTTCGGCCAGGATCGTCCCGAAGTCCGGCAGCTCGCTCGGGCCGGTTGGTGGTGTCATCAGGCTTCCTTCCTCCACGAGGGCAGGCCCAGCACCTTCTCGGCGATGGTGTTGCGCTGGATCTCCGCGGTACCGGCCCCGATGGTCGAGGAGCGGCTCATCAGGTACCCGTACGTCCATCGTCCGCCTTCCGGGGCGGTCGGCTCGCGCTGGCCCAGTACGGCGTCGGGTCCGACGACGCGCAGCGCGACCTCGTGCAGACGCTGGTCGAACTCGGCACGCACCAGTCGGTTGACCGAGGCCGCGGGACCGGGGTCCCGGCCCTCCAGAACCGCGTCGAGGGCACGCCGGCTGTTGGAGGCGAGCACCCGGACCGAAGCCTCGATCCTGGCCAGGTCCTGCCGTACGACGGGGTCGTCCGCGGCACCCGAGGTCTTGGCGAGCCGGTGCAGTTCGCTGACGACCCTCCGGTAGCGGAACTCGTCGGACAGGAACGCGGTGGCCCGCTCGTGGCCCAGGCTGGTGCGGGCGATAGCCCAGCCGCCGCCTTCCTCCCCCACCAGGTTCCCGACCGGCACACGTACGTCGTCGAAGTAGACCTCGGAGAAGTGCGTGCCGCCGCTGATGTCCTTCAGGGGGCGTACGGTGATGCCCTCGCTCTTCATGGAGATGAGCAGGTAGGAGATCCCGGCGCCGCCGGGTCCGGCGGGGCCTGTGCGGATCAGGGCGAACATCCAGTCGGCCAGGTGGGCCATGGTGGTCCACAGTTTCTGACCGTTGACGACGTATGCGTCGCCGACCCGCTCCGCCCGGGTGGTCAGCGAGGTCAGGTCGCTTCCGGCGCCCGGTTCGGAGAAGCCCTGGCACCAGAATTCGTCGGCGCGCAGCAGCGGCCGCAGGTACCGCTCCTTCTGCTCGGGGGTGCCGTGCCGGATGAGGGTGGGTGCCACGATGAAGGACAGCCCGCAGGGGTGTCTGGGGGCGCGGGCGGCCGTCATCTGCTGGTGGTAGGCGATCTGGTCGCCCAGGTCCAGTCCCATGCCGCCGGCCTCGGCCGGCCAGCCGGGAGCGGCGAGGTGAGCCTCCTCCAGATCGGCGTGGAAGGCGCGGGCCCAGGCCAGGCGCGCGGTCTTGTCGCGGGGCGGCCTGCCCGCGTGGGCGTCCAGGAACTCCGCCAGGCGCACGCTCCAGTGCGCCTGGCGCGCGGGGGACGTACCGGCGTCCTGGACCGTGGCGCTGGCCATCGGGCCTCCTTGGAGTCGAGGGGTCAGGGGGCTGTTCGGGGGGTTATGCGGTGGGGACGAGGCCGATGTCGGCGGCGACCCGTTCCAGGTGCCACGAGGTGCTGCCGAGCAGCAGTGCCGACGACTTGGCCCGGCGCAGGTAGAGGTGGGCGTCGTGCTCCCAGGTGTAGCCGATGCCGCCGTGGATCTGGATGGTCTCGGCCGCGGCGTGGACGTAGGTCTCGGAGCAGTACGCCCGGGCCACCGACGCGGCCAGGCCCTGCTCGCTCGCGGCCGCGGCCGCCGACCACAGCCGGGCCGCGTCCTGGGCGGCTGCCTTGGCGGACTCCACCTCGTAGAGCAGTTCGGCGCACTTGTGTTTGATCGCCTGGAAGGCGCCGATCGGCCGGCCGAACTGCTCGCGTGTCTTCGCGTACTCGACGGACAGTTCAAGGCACCGCTCGGCGCCGCCCGCCTGCTCGGCGGCGAGGGCGACGGCTCCCAGGTCGAGAACCCTGGCGACGGCCCCCTCGGCCGCACCCTCGGCACCGATGAGGCGGGCAGGCGTCCTGTCGAAGTGGACCCGGGCCAGCTTGCGGGTGGGGTCGAGTGCGGGCAGTGGCCGGCGCTCCACGGCTTCCGGGTCGACGGCGAAGAGGGAGAGCCCCTTCTCCGTGCGCGCCACGGTCAGCAGGAGCCCCGCCGCGTATCCGTCGGTGACCCGTTCCTTGGTGCCGAACAGGAGGTGGCGGTCCCCGTCGGCGCGCGCGGTCGTCCATACGGCGTCCAGGTCGCGGATGTCCGAGTTGCCCTCGGCGACCGCGAGGGTCGCGATCACCGAGCCGTCCGCGATGTCCGGGAGGAATTCGGCGCAGGCCGTCTCGTCCCCGCTCTCCAGGAGTGCGGCCGGTGCGAGCACGGCCGAGGACAGATATGGGGCGCACAGCAGAGTTCGGCCCATCTCCGCCATGACGACGGCGAGTTCGGCCGCTCCGGCGCCGGCCCCTCCGAAGCGTTCGGGGACGATGAGACCGACCAGGCCCAGCTCGTCCGCGAGGCGGCGCCAGACCTCGGGGTCGTAGCCCTCGTCGGTCTCCGCCAGCCGGCGTACCTCGCTGCTCGGCGAGGCGTGCTCCAGGAAGGCACGGACGACCTTGCGGAGTTCGTCGTGCTCGTCGTTGCGGTCGCTCACGGCACTCATCCCTTCGGGAGGCCGAGGACGCGTTCGGCCAGGATGTTCTTCATGACCTCGGTGGTGCCCGCGGCGATGGTCGAGGCACGTCCGCGCAGGAAGCGGTGGACCTCGGGGCCGTCCCCGGCGGCGATGGCGGCGGGGCCCGCCGCTTCCAGCAGGGTCTCGCCCAGGCGCTGCGTGGTCAGGCTCCAGCCGAGTTTGATGACGGACTGGGCGGGGCCGGGCTGCTCCCCCGCGCTCAGGGCGCGCAGCACGTCCCGGCCGAGCAGGCCGACCGTGCGCGCCTCGACGTAGCGGCGGGCCAGTTCCTGGCGCAGCACCGGGTCGGCCACGCCGTCCGGGAACCCCGCCACCGCCTTCTTCACGTCCCGTTGGAGGGAGTTGGCGAGTTCGACGACGCCGGCGCGCTCATGGCCGAGGGTGGTCATGGTGACGCGCCAGCCCTCGTTCAGGGGGCCCAGCAGGGAGTCGGCCGGGACGTGCACGTCGGTGAAGAACAGTTCGGCGAACTCGTAGTCGCCCGTGATCTGGCGGAGCGGTCGGCGTTCGATGCCGGGGGTGTCCAGGGGGACGAGCAGGACCGAGATGCCCTGGTGCGGGCGGGCCCCGGGATCCGTGCGGACCAGGAGCATGCAGTGGGTGGCCCGCATGCCGTCCGAGGTCCACACCTTCTGGCCGTTGATCCGGAAACCGTCCCCGTCCGGCTCCGCCCGAGTGCGCAGGGACGCGAGGTCGCTGCCCGCGTCGGGCTCGCTGAAGCCCTGGCACCAGATCTCCTCCGTGGACAGAATCCGGGGAAGGGACGCGCGCTGTTCGGGAGTGCCGAACCGGGAGATGGTGGGGCCGACGTTCTTGATACCGAAGACGCCGGCGATGTCGGGGGCTCCAGCGCGGGCGAGTTCCGCGTCGCACGCCAGGCGGTCGAGGATGCCGAGACCCCGGCCGCCGTCCTCGACGGGCCAGTGCGGGGCCGCCCAGCCGCCCAGGTGGAGGGCGCGCTGCCAGGCGAGACGGGCCGCGAAGGAGCGGTTGTCCGGCCAGGCGCGGTGCAGTGCGGGGGTGACCTCGTCCAGGTAGGCCCGGAGTTCTTCGGCTGCCGTGCTCATTGCCGTCGCCCTCGTCACTTGGGGCCGAAGCGCAGCGCGCCGTCGATCCGGATCACTTCGCCGTTGAGGTAGTCGTTCTCGGCGATGTGCTGGACCAGGGCGCCGTACTCCTCGGGCCGCCCCATGCGCTTGGGGAACGGCACCTTGGAGCCCCAGGTCTCCTGCGCCTGTTCCTCGGGGATGCGGAAGGCCGGGGTGAAGAAGGTGCCGGGCGCGATGGTCATGACGCGGATGCCGACCGCCGACAGGTCACGCGCGGCCACCAGTCCGAGGCCGACGACGCCGCTCTTGGCCGCGGCGTAGTCGGACTGGCCGATCTGGCCCTCGAAAGCGGCGATGCTGGCGGTGTTGACCACCACCCCACGGGTGCCGGACTCGTTCGGTGTGTTCTTCGCCATCGCCGCGGCCGACAGGCGCAGCACGTTGAAGGTGCCGGTGAGGTACACGTCCAGGGTGCGCTTGAACAGGTCGAGGGCGTACGGGTTGCCCTCGCGGTCCAGTACGCGGGCGTGGGCCACCGGACCGCCGTGCGCGCTGACGGCGACCCGCAACTCACCCAGTCCCCGCGCGACTTCGAGCGCCGCGAGCACGCTGTCCTCATGGGTCACGTCGGTGCGTGCGAAGACCGCGTCGTCGCCGAGTTCCCTGGCGAGGGCCTCGCCGCGTTCGTCGGCGAGATCCGCGATGACGACCTTGGCCCCGGCCGCCGCCAGGCGCCGTACCGTCGCCTCGCCGAGTCCGCCCGCCCCGCCCGTCACCAGGGCGACGCCACCAGCCAGCTCCATTGCTGCTCCTCGTATCGGAATCGGAATGTCTACTCGCCGCGCCACGCCGGCGGGCGCTTCTCCGCGAAGGCGATCGCGCCCTCGCGCGCGTCGGCGGACCTGAGCACGGGCTCCATGATCACGGCCTGCCTGTCGAAGGCCTCCTCCGCCGACCAGTCGGCCGAGCGGACGATGATCTCCTTGGTGGCTGCGACCGCCAGCGGACCGTTGGCGGCGATGCGTGCGGCGAGCCGCCGGGCGCCCTCCAGCGCCTTGCCCGGCTCGGTCAGCTGGTTCACCAGGCCGAAGCGGTGCGCCTGGGCGGCATCCAGGAAGTCACCGGTGAGGGCCAGCTCCATGGCGACGGCGTAGGGGATGCGCCTCGGCAGGCGCAGCAGCCCGCCCGCTCCGGCGACCAGGCCGCGTTTGACCTCGGGGATGCCGAACCTGGCGTCGTCGGCGGCCACCACCAGGTCGCAGGCGAGGACGATCTCGCAGCCGCCGGCCAGGGCGTAGCCCTCGACCGCGGCGATGACCGGCTTGCGCGGAGGCCGCCTGGTGATGCCGGCGAAGCCGCGGCCCTCCAGGGCCACCGTCTCCCCGGCGACGAACGCCTTCAGGTCCATGCCGGAGCAGAAGGTGCCGCCCGCACCGGTGATGACGGCGGCGGTCAGGTCCTTACGGGACTCGAACTCGTCCAGGGCCGCGGCGACGCCCTCGCTGACGGCGCGGTTGACGGCGTTGCGGGCCTCGGGCCGGTTGATGGTGATGAGGGTGACGCCGTCGGCGTGTTCCACCAGTACCTCGTCGGACATGGCGCGTGGTTCTCCTTGAGGGATCAGCGAGGCGCCATGCGGATGGCGCCGTCGAGGCGGATGGTCTCGCCGTTGACGTAGGCGTTCTCGATCAGGAACTGCGCCGTCCGGCCGTACTCGTCGGGCGTTCCGAAGCGCTTGGGGTTCGGCACGCTCGCGGCCAGTGACGCCTGGACGTCCTCGCGCAGGGAGTCGAAGAGCGGGGTCTTCATCAGTCCGGGGGCGATGGTGTTCACGCGGATGTCGCGGCCGGCGAGGTCGCGCGCGGCGACGATCGTCATGCCCACCACGCCGCCCTTGGAGGCACTGTAGGCGATCTGGCCGATCTGGCCCTCGTACGCCGCCACGGACGCGGTCAGGACGATCACGCCGCGCTCGCCGTCCACCGGCTCGGTCGCCGCCATGGCTGCGGCGCCCAGGCGCAGGGCGTTGTACGAGCCGATCAGGTTGACCCTGATCACCCTGTCGAAGCCGGCGAGTTCTCCGGGCTCTCCGTCCCGGTCGACGAGCCGGATCGTGTGGTTGATCCCGGCACAGTGCACCAGGGCACGCAACGGCGCGGCTTCGCCCGCCGCCGCGACGGCGTCATGGAACTGGTCCTCGTCGGTCACGTCGGTGGGGACGAAGCGGACGCGGTCGCCCAGTTCGTCGGCGACCTTCTGGCCCGGGGAGGACGGCAGATCGGCGATGACCACATGGGCGCCGGCCTCGGCGAGCCGCTTGGCCGTTCCGAGTCCGAGGCCGGACGCGCCGCCGGTGACCAGGGCGGACATTCCCTCGATGTGCATGGAAGATCTCCTGGTGGTGGAGAGAGGCATCTTCCAGCACCATACCTCGTGCCAGCTCACCTAGTAAACTATGTCGACCTTCTGGGTCATGCCGCGTCGGCGGTCTCCTCCGCCCGCGCCACGCCCGCCGTGTACAGACGTCCGTCGGCGTCGAGCGCACCGCGGTCGCCGGTCGCGAACCAGCCGTCGACGATCGGCGGCTCCCCGGCCTGCTCCAGGTACCCGAGGAACAGCTCCGGCCCCCGGCTGAGAATCCGGCCTTCCCGCCCGGGCGGCACATCCCGGCCGGCGCAGTCCACGATCCGCACCTCGTTGCCCGGCAACAGACATCCGGCACCCGCGCCGCGCACCTGCAGCGAATCCCTCGGCGACCCCGCGGCGATGGTGGGATGCTCCACCCGGCTGTAGCCGCCGTAGGCCGCGACCCCGGCACGCTCGGCCTGTTCCACGACCGCTCGCGTGACGGCGCCGAGGATGTGACATTCCGTCACCTCGGCCATGCCTTCACCACTGCGGGCGGCAGCCTCCAGGAGGCCTGTGAGACGGAAGCGGCTCAGGGCGACCGATGTCACGTGATGCCGGTGGATGAGTTCCAGCGCGGTGGTCGCGTCCCAGCGCTCGAGGAACACCGTGGGCAGCCCGGTCACCAGTGCGCGCAGCAGGCTCGTCGTGGCGGTGAGGTCACCCGCGCCCGGTGGCGCGAGGTGGACGCGCCCGGGGACGACACCGGGCGCGGGCGGCATCGTCGCCAGTTCGGCGAGCAGCGAGGCATGGGTGTGCAGGACGGCCCGCGGCGGCATCGACCCGACCGCCGGGGCGTGCACGATCAGCGCCACCTCGTCCGGGCGGGCGGCCGCCGCCGGGGGCTGCGGTCTGAAGCGTTCGAGTATCTCCCATTCGATGCCGTCGGCGGGCACACCGGCCGTCGGCCAGGTCCCGGGGACCGCCACGACATGCCGTAGCCACGGGAGACCGTCGGCCGCGTTACGGGCCCGGAGCACGTCGTGGGAGCGCCAGGCCGAGGTGACCAGCGCGACCGCCCGGGATCGCCGCAGCGCACGCTGCACCTCCTGGGCGCTCCACGAGAGGTCCAGGGGCATCAGCACCGCGCCCCGCAGCAGCGCCGCCGCATGGGCGACGGCCTCCTCGACCCGGTGCGGGAGCTGCACGGCGACCACGTCGCCCCGGTCGATGCCCAGCGCCGCGAATCCCGCGGCGACACTGCACGCGCGCTGATGCAGTTCCGCGAGAGTCACCTCCGCGACCGAGGCCACGCCGTGGAAGACGAGACGGACATGGCCGCGCTCCAGCGCCGCGACACGGAGACCGACGGACGGGGAGTTCGCCAGGCGTGCCAGGTGGGCCTCGGCCGGCATCGTTTGCTGTGACATCTCGTTCACTCCGCTCTTCGCTGTACGGACCCGCCGGCGCCGGCCGCCGGCCGAGTCCGGTGGGGCTCTTTCGCACCCTGCGGGGCTGCCCGGACCCAGATTTCAGCCGGCGACCCGGTGCCGCCGCAGTTCGTGCCGCACCATGCCGTCCAGGTCGGCGGCAGGGGGTTCCGGCAGGCTCACCCGCGGGGCGCGCCTCGTCGGCAGCAGCACGACGGCCGTGCCAGGCGTGGTGGTCTGGCCGCGCTGGTTCTCGCACCACACTTCGAGGTGCGCCTCGTGACGGCCGTCGATCTCCTGCTTGCCCACGACCCTGCCCCGCACCCAGGTGGTGTCGCCGAGGTAGTTGAACTTGCGGTGCTCGCAGCGCAGCTTCCACAACCAGGCGTCGTCGCCCATCCAGTCCGTGATCGCGTGCACCAGCCAGGTCTCCCGCATGCCGCCGTAGTCGTAGGACGTGGGCAGTCCGAGCTCCTGGGCGCGCTGCGGCTCCCAGTGCAGTCGCTGGACGGTGTCGGGCGCGTTGAGCGCGTTGGCGGGGTAGAGACCCGGCGCCTTCCTGCGGGTGTCGTACTGGATCCGGAAGGCACCGGGAGGCGTGAGCTGCATACCCCAGCCGAGGTGCCACACGACGACGTCCGTGGTCGTCAGCGGCCCCTTGGCCCGGGGCTGCAGTTCGTCGCCGACGCGTACGTCCTCCCAGTAGCGGGGCTCGGAGCCGCGCCGCGTCTCGGCCGCGTACGCCGCGTCGATCTCCGCCAGCTGCTCGGGGGTGTAGGGAGTCTGCTCCAGCTGCTCCTTGGCCCGCTTCTTCGACGTGTGGCGCTCGGCATTGATCCACGTGCCCCGGCGCACGGCGTGCATCCGCCCCTGGCCGTCCGTGTAGAGGAAGTCATTGGTGACGTGGGCCGTACGACCGCCGAAGCTCGACTTCTTCTCCACGACGCCGACCTGCGCCTGCAGCACCCGGCAGCGGTCGCCCAGCGCCAGGGGGCGCCACCACTCGAACTCCATCACCGCCTGGTAGGAGCCGAGCCCGGCGAACGGGTCGCCCTTGAGTAGCGCCTTGGTCTCCGCATCGGGCCTGGGCGCCGCGTCCTCCCCCATCGTGTACAGGAAGGTCGGCGGAGCGAGCAGTCTGCCCCACCGAGTTCCGGCCGCGTACTCGGGTTCGCAGTACAGCGGGTTGTCGTCGCCGTAGCCGTAGGCGAAGTGGCGGGCGGCGTCCCACGTCACCTCGTAGTTGTGCGGAGGGTTGCGCTGCGGCTGCGGCACGCCGAGACGCCCCCGGGACCTCTCCAGTGCGGCCTCGGTCAGAACACCGAAGGCCTCTTCCCGCACCGTCGACTGCGCGCTGCTCACGTGTCCTTCTCCCTTGCGTCGGCGACTTTCCGCTCTCACATCCAGAACCTACAGAGCTATCATAGTGAACTAGGTTAGATGAGTCTTGGGCGGTTGGGAATGAGGAGGACAGGGCATGGAGTACGGAATCCCGTGGCAGGGCGCCGAGATCGCCGCCGAGGCGGAGGCGGCCGGGGTGACGATGTTCTGCAGTGGTGAGTTCGTGGACCACGAGGCGTACACGACGCTTGCGGAGATGGCGCTCGCCACGCGTACGGCGACGGTGGGCCCCGCGATCGCCTACGCGTTCGCCCGCACCCCTTACGCCCACGCCGCCGCCCTGCGCAGCATGTGGAAGCACGCCCCCGGGCGGCTGTTCCTCGGGCTCGGCTCGGGGGCGTACCGCATCAACCGCGACTGGTTCGGCGTCGAGGCGGACCGTCCGGTGGCCCGCATGGCCGACCTCGTCGGTGCCGTGCGGGCCTGGCTGCACGCCGAGAACGGCGAGCCGGTCCGCTACGCGGGCGAGTTCTACCGCGTGGACGCCGACGTGCGCGCGCCGGTGCTGGGCCGTATCGAGGTGCCCCTGCTGCTCGCCGGCTTCAACAAGCAGATGGCGGGCGCCGCCGGGCGGGTCGCGGACGGGGTGATCGGGCACGGCCTGTTCACGCGCAGCTGGTGGGACGAGGTGGTACGGCCGGCCGTGGCACGCGGAGCCGAGAGGGGCGAACGCGAGAAGCGGCCCGTCGAGCACGGGTGGGTGATCACCGCCGTGAACGACGACGACCCCGAGCGTGCCGTCCGTGACGCCCGTCGCATGATCGCCTTCTATCTCACCGTGAAGACGTACGACCCCTACGTCGAGCATCACGGCTGGCAGAAGCCGGTCGAAGAACTGCGGGATGCCTTCCGTCGCGGCGACACGGACGGCATGGCCGGGGCGGTCACCGACGAGATGGTCGAGGAGATCGCCGTGTGCGGCACCACCCTGGACGCCCGTGCGGCTCTCCGTCGGCGCGGTGACTCCCTCGCCCGCGATGTGGCCTATTTCGCGCCTCCCTCCTTCCTTGTCAGCGAGCGGCGCCGACAGGCCTACGCACGGGCAAGCCTGGCGTTGCTCGACTGAGCGCGCCTCAGGGCCGACCTCCACAGCAGAAGGCCCACCCGGTTCGCCCGGGTGGGCCTCCTCCTCGGTCGCCGCACCGACCGTCACCGTGGTTCGCGTGGCAGCCCCAGAGCCCGCTCGGCCACCACGGTGCGCAACACCTCGTTGGCCCCGCCCGCGATGGTGTACGCCCGTGCGTACAGGAACGCGTCCTGCCACCAGCCGTCGGCCACCGCGCCGGCATCACCCTCCGTCAGCAGGGCGTCGGCACCCTGGAGAGCCATGCCGAACTCGGTCAGCGCCAGGTTGGTCTCACCGAAGAAGATCTTGCCTAGGGGGGCGGCCGCGGGATCCTCTCTGCCCGCCAGCATCTGCGACTGCTGCAGCTTGTTCATGAGGTTGTTCACGTGCACCCGGGTGGCGAGCCGTCCGATGTCCCGGCGCACGGAGGCGTCGTCGAGCGCGGGCCGGCCCGCGACGGAGGCGTCCGCCGCGACACCGAGGACGTCGTCCAGATACAGGAACAGCTCGGCGGCGTGCCCGGCGACCCCGGTGCGCTCGTGCGCGAGGCTCGACATCGCGACGCGCCAGCCGTCGTCCACCTCACCGATGACCCGGTCGGCGGGGATCCGTACGCCGTCGAGGAAGACCTCGTTGAAGTCGGTGGAGCCGGTGATCTCGCGCAGCGGGCGGATGTCGACGCCCGGTGCGCGCATGTCGAGGGCGAAGGCCGTGATGCCCTTGTGCCTGGGGGCGTCCGGGTTGGTTCGAGCCAGCAGGTAGCCGACGTCCGCGTGCTGACCGTTGGTCGTCCACACCTTCTGGCCGTCCACGACGAACGCGTCGCCCTCGCGGCGGGCCCTCGTACTCAGCGCCGCCAGGTCGCTGCCCGCTCCCGGCTCGCTGAACAACTGGCACCAGATGTCCGCGCCGCCCCTGATGCGGGCCAGGAAGTGGTCCTTCTGCTCCTTCGTGCCGTATTCGATCACGGCTGCCGCGGCGAGCGAAGCGGCGCCGATCGGCTCCCAGGTGCGCGCCCGCGTCAGCTCCTCGGCCACGATGAACGCCTCCAGCGGATGGGCGTCCGGCCTGCCTCCGTACTGCTCCGGCCAGCCGATCCCCAGAAGTCCCTCGGCGTACAGCCGCGCGGTCCAGGCGCGGATCGCCGGAACAAGTCCGGGCTCCGGGGCGCGTACCCCTGTATGCACTTTGATTCCCGGCGCATGATCGGAGATGAAGGCACGCACACGGGCCCTGAACGCATCGAGTTCGGGGGAGGTGTCGAGTCGCACGGTGGCCTCCACGGGGTGCCGAGGCCCTAGCAGACCTCATCGACTTGGTTAACTTAGTGATAGCATAACCTCCCCATCTGATGGAGCCGCGCGTCGGGTACCGCAACCCGGCGGAGAGAGGGAGCGACGGTGGATTTCGAACCCAGCGAGGAGCAGGCGATGCTCCGAGACGTCTCCCGGGCCACCCTCCGGGACCACGCCGGACCCGAGCGGGTACGAGGCCTGCTCGGCGCGGACGAGGACGTGGACACCAAGCTGTGGCAGCTCGGGGCGGACCTGGGATGGACGGGTCTCGCGCTGCCCGAGGAATACGACGGCGCGGGCCAGGGCCTGACGGAGCTGGCCCTGGTCGCCGAGGAGCTGGGGCGGGCCGTGGCCCGCGGGCCGTTCCTCACCAGTGCCCTCGTCGGGCTCGCGGTGAGCCGTGGCGGCTCCGCCGAGCTGTGCGTCGAAGTCCTGCCCCTGCTCGCGGCCGGGTCGGCTCGTGCGACGTGGGCCTTCGCGGAGGCCGGGGGGCAATGGAGCACACGGCACCAGCTCACCACAGCCACACCGCAGCGGGACGGATTCGTGCTGCGCGGCACCAAGTCGGCCGCCCAGGACGCGGGCAGCGCCCGCTGGCTGCTGGTCACAGCGCAGCTCGACGGTGAGCCGGCCAACTTTCTCGTCGACCGCCACGCCTCGGGTGTCACCGTGCGCCGCCAGCGGTCACTGGACCTGACCCGGAACCTGTACGAGGTGTCCCTGGACCAGGTGCACGTCCCGTTCGGCAGACGGCTCCATGCGGAGCCTGCCGAGGTAAGCCGGCTGCGGGACGCGGGAGCCGTCCTGACGGCCGCCGACGCCCTCGGCGCGGCCGAGTGGATGTTGACGGCGACGGTCGAGTACGCCAAGGTCCGGGTCCAGTTCGGGCGGCCCATCGGAAGCTTTCAGGCGATCAAGCACAAGGCCGCCGACATGCGCCTGGCCGTCCAGGGCATGCGGGCAGCCGTGTACTACGCGGCCATGGCCGCCGATGCCGGTGCACCTGACGCCTCGCAGGCCGCGAGTACCGCGAAGGCCTTCGCCTCCGAGGAGGCGAGCCGCCTCGCAGGCGAGGCTCTGCAGATCCACGGCGGGATCGGCTTCACCTGGGAGCACGATCTGCACCTCTACCTGCGGCGCGTGAAAGCCGACGAGGTGTTGTACGGCAACTCCGCCCTGCACTACGAACGCGTGTGCCGACTGCTGCTGGCTGCACGGCACCCGGTCTTCCCCTGAGGCACCCCCATGGACACTGTCTGCCGCGTCGGCCCGCGTGAGCTCTCGGACGAAGCCGTCACGCGGTTGGAGCTGACTCCTTCCGGGCACCCGGTGGCACCGGTGGCTTTCGTCGACCTGGACCAATGGGCCCCGAGCGACCCGTTGCCCGTCCTCGCCGACGAGCCGCACCGGGTGTTGATCGGAGTGACGAGAACCTCCGTCCCAGATCGCCTCTCGCCCCTCCTGCAGAGGCTGACGTGCACCCTTGTGCCGGCCGGGGAGGACGCGTGCGGGGCCGAGCGGGTGGGCGTGGAGGATCCCTGGGCGACCGCCGAGCGTATGGCGGAGTACGCGGCCACCGTGCCCAGGGCCGCGGTGACGCTGAACGGTCTGCTCCGACTCACCGAGAGGCTGCCGGTCGCCGACGGCCTGACCGCCGAGTCACTGGCCTATTCGATGCTGTTGGCAGGCCCCGAGTTCGCCGCCTGGCGCGCCCGCACTCCGCGACGGCCGGTGCCCGACCACCCCGAACCGGTCCTGGTCTCCCGCGACGGATCGCTCCTGCGCGTCGCCCTCAACCGGCCGCAGCGCCACAACGCCTTCAGCCGGGGCGTGCGGGACGGTCTTGTCGAGGCCCTCGACCTCGTCCTGCTCGACCCGACGATCACCGAAGTGGAGCTGAGCGGCAACGGTCCGTCGTTCTGCAGCGGTGGTGACCTCGACGAGTTCGGTACGACCCCCGACGTGGCGACCGCCCATCTGATCCGTGTCCGGCAGAGCGCCGGCCACGCGGTGTACCGGGCTGCCGACCGCGTCCGGGTCCGGGTGCATGGTGCCTGCATCGGCGCGGGCATCGAGGTACCGGCGTTCGCGGACCGGGTGGAAGCCACCGACGACGCCTACTTCCAGCTCCCCGAACTGCGCATGGGACTCGTACCCGGGGCGGGGGGCACGGTGAGCGTGACGCGGCGCATCGGGCGGTGGCGTACCGCCTACCTGGTCCTCAGCGGTGCGCCGATCGACGCGCGTACCGCGTTG
>NZ_BMML01000042.1 GCF_014645815.1 Streptomyces fuscichromogenes
CCGGTGTCCTCGGACTTCTTACCTCCGGAACTGCTGGAGCAGCCGGCGAGGGTCAGGGCTGCCGCCGCGGCGACTGCCACCATCGGGGCCAGCCTGCGCGAACGGGAGTGGGAAGAGCGGTCCATCTTTCCTGCACCTCACTGTGCTACGGGGGAAAGGAACGGATCTCGACGATCCGTGGACCCGGGCCGACGGAGGTGGTCCGGGTCACTGCTTTGCGTTGGGACGGGATACAAGTCCCTGTGCGGCCCGCTGTCAATACTTTGTTAAGACATCATTTCACACTCAGGTCCGAATGTAAGTACAAACCATTGACAGCGCGACCTGCCCCGATCTACACCTGAGGGGCATCAGCCCACCCGCGAGGAGCCCCGCATGACCGAGCCGCCAGCACAGGCCTCCGGCCGCGTCGCGACGGGCCGTTCCGAAGGCGATGCCTACCCGCTTCCGCCGGGCCTACCCCTGGCGCGCGCGGAGCGCCCCGGCGTCCGGCACGGCCCGCGGACGCCGGGGCCGACACCGGCCGACGCCCGTCTCCCCCTGTACGCCACCCCGTCCGAATGAGGTCCCCCATGAGTCAGCCGACCACCCGCCTGACCGTCGCCCAGGCGCTGGTGCGGTTCCTGTCCGCCCAGTACACCGAGCGCGACGGCGTCCGGCACCGGCTCATCGCCGGCACCTGGGGCATCTTCGGCCACGGCAACGTGGCGGGGATCGGCCAGGCACTCCTGGAGTACGGCGACGTCATGCCGTACCACCAGGGGCGCAACGAGCAGGCGATGGTGCACGCGGCGGTCGGCCACGCCCGCCAGCTGGACCGGCTCTCGGCGCAGGCGGTGACCACGTCCATCGGCCCGGGGGCCACCAACCTGGTGACCGGCGCCGCCCTCGCCACCATCAACCGGCTCCCCGTGCTGCTGCTCCCCGGCGACTACTTCGCGAGCCACGCGCCCGACCCGCTGCTGCAGCAGCTGGAGCACCCGACCGAGTTCGACGTCTCCGTCAACGACACCCTGCGCCCGGTCTCCCGCTACTTCGACCGGATCACCCGGCCCGAGGCGCTGATCCCCTCCGCCCTCAACGCCATGCGGGTCCTCGCCGACCCGGCCGAGACCGGCGCGGTCACCCTGGCCCTCCCCCAGGACGTCCAGGCCGAGGCGTACGACTGGCCGGAGGAGTTCTTCGCCGAGCGCGTCTGGCGGGTCCGGCGGCCGGCCCCCGACCCCGTGGAGCTGGCCGCCGCCGTACGCGCCGTACGGGCCGCTCGGCACCCCCTGATCGTGGCGGGCGGCGGAGTCCACCACAGCCGCGCGGAAGACGCCCTGAGGGCCCTTGTGGAGGCCACGGGCATCCCCGTCGCCTCGACCCAGGCGGGCAAGGGCGCACTGCGCCACGACCACCCGGCCGACCTGGGCGGGATCGGGCACACCGGGACCGCCGTCGCCGACGACGTGGCCCGTACCGCCGACCTGGTCATCGGTGTCGGCACCCGGTACACGGACTTCACCACGGCCTCCGGCACCCTCTTCCAGAACCCGGACGTCGGCTTCCTGAACCTGAACATCACCGGGTTCGACGCCCACAAGCTGGCCGCGCGGACCCTCGTCTGCGACGCGCGGGCGGGGCTCACGGCCCTCACGGAGGCGCTGGCCGGGTACCGGGTCACTGCGGACCACGAGGCCGGGTACCGGGCGGGCAAGGAGCGCTGGGACGCCGTCGTCGAGGCGGCCTACCGCGCGGACGACGAGGACGCCGTGCCGACCCAGACCCAGGTGCTCGGTGCCCTGGACGCGGTCGTCGGGGATGACGACGTTGTCATCAACGCGGCCGGCTCGCTCCCGGGCGACCTGCACAAGCTGTGGCGGGCCCGCTCGCCGCGCCAGTACCACCTGGAGTACGGCTACTCCTGCATGGGCTACGAGATCCCGGCCGGTATCGGCGTCCAGCAGGCGGCCCCGGACGTCACGGTCTGGTCGCTGGTCGGCGACGGCACCTACCTGATGATGCCCACCGAGATCGTCACCGCCGTCCAGGAGGGCCTGCCGGTCAACCTGGTCCTCATCCAGAACCACGGGTACGCCTCGATCGGCGGCCTCTCCGAGTCGGTGGGCGGCGAGCGGTTCGGCACCGCCTACCGGTTCCGCTCGGCCGACGGCACCTTCGGCGGGGCGCCGCTGCCCGTCGACCTCGCCGCCAACGCGGCCAGCCTCGGCATGGAGGTGCTGCGCGCCAAGACCGTGCGGGAGCTGCGCGAGGCACTCGCGGCGGCCCGCGCGAGCGACCGGCCGACGTGTGTGTACGTGGAGACGGACCCGGCGCCCACCGCGCCCCCCGCCGAGGCCTGGTGGGACGTGCCGGTCGCCGAGACCGCCGGGCGCGAGGCCGCCGTACGCGCCCGCGAGGCGTACGACCGGCAGGTCGCCGACCGCCGCCGCCATCTCTGATTCCCCCGACCCCCGGAAGGAGGTGTCCCGGTGGCCCGAACCGGTGATTCCACCCGCACCGCGACCGTCTCGGCACTCGACGCCCTGGACTTCGCCCTGGACCGTGGCAGTCCGGTGCCGCTCTACTACCAGCTCGCCCAGCAACTGGAGGAGGCCATAGAGCACGGAGTGCTCGCCCCGGGCAACCTTCTGGGCAACGAGATCGACCTGTCGGTACGGCTCGGCCTGTCCCGGCCCACGGTCCGCCAGGCCATCCAGTCCCTCGTCGACAAGGGCCTCCTCGTACGCCGCCGGGGCGTGGGCACCCAGGTGGTGCACAGCCAGGTCAAGCGGCCGCTGGAGCTGAGCAGCCTCTACGACGACCTGGAGTCGGCCGGACAGGGCCCGACCACCCGGGTGCTGCGCAACGAGCGGATCCCGGCGAGCGCCGAGGTGGCCGCCGCGCTCGGGATCGCCGAGGGCGCGGAGGTGGTCGTCCTGGAGCGGCTGCGCTGCACGCACGGCCAGCCGGTGGCGTTCCTGTGCAACTACCTGCCGGCCGCCCTGATCGACCTCGACACGGAACGGCTGGAGTCGACCGGCCTCTACCGGATGATGCGCACGGCGGGCATCACCCTGCACAGCGCCCGGCAGACGGTGGGCGCCCGCAGCGCCACCGCCGAGGAGGCCGTCCGGCTCGACGAGAAGGAGGGCGCCGCCCTGCTGACCATGCAGCGCACGGCGTACGACGACACCGGTCGGCCGGTGGAGTACGGCAGCCATGTCTACCGGGCGTCCCGGTACGCCTTCGACTTCCAGCTGCTCGTACGGCCGTAGAACGAGCCGTGCCGGTCCGGTTGCCGCGGGTTAAACCGCTGGTCCCGCGACCCGAAACCAACACGCCCGCACACGAGCCCCCACGGAGTTTGTCCCGTGGGGGCTCCGTCGTTCCGCTCCGTTCAACAAACCGGCAGGCGACCATGTCGATTACGTTTCGGGCAAGAGACGGGCGAGAGAGACGCAGGCTATTGACGCATGAGCGGACAAGCGGCTGTTATTGCGCCCACGATGTTCGGCCGAGTTGGTTTCTGATCGGTTTCGGGACCTTTCGAAGATCAGCTCTTCCCCTTGCCGAACCCTGTTACCCAGGAGCCGCCATGCGCATCTCCCCGTCCGGTCTTCACGTGCCGGGTCCGAGCCGCCGTAACGTCATCCGCGGTGCCGGTTCGGCCGCGCTGCTCGCCGGTGCCGGCATACCCCTGCTGTCCGCCTGCGGAGGCAGCGGGTCCTCCGGCTCGGACTCGAAGACCGTCAGCCTCGGCTCCAACGCGTCCGACGCCGTGCCGAAGAAGGCGTACCAGTCCGTCTACGACGCCTTCAAGAAGTCGTCCGGCGTCACCGTCAAGGTGAACACCAAGGACCACAACACCTTCCAGGAGCAGATCAACTCGTATCTGCAGGGCACGCCGGACGACGTGTTCAACTGGTTCGCCGGCTACCGGATGCAGTTCTTCGCGGCCAAGGGCCTCGCCTCCCCGATCGACGACGTGTGGGAGAAGATCGGGGCCAACTTCCCCGACGCGATGAAGAAGCTCAGCAAGGGCGCGGACGGCAAGTACTACTTCGTGCCGCTGACGACGTACCCCTGGGCGGTCTTCTACCGCAAGAGCGTCTTCCAGGCGAAGGGCTACACGGTTCCCACCACGTGGGACGAACTGGTCGCGCTGTGCAAGCAGATGAAGAAGGACGGCCTGGTCCCGATCGCCTTCGGCGACAAGGACGCCTGGCCGGCGATGGGCACCTTCGACCAGATCAACTTCCGCCTCAACGGCTACGACTTCCACGTCGAGCTGATGGCGGGCAAGGCGGCCTGGACCGACTCCAAGGTGAAGGACGTCTTCGACCACTGGGCCGAGCTCCTCCCCTACCACCAGGACGGCTTCATGGGCCGCACCTGGCAGGACGCCGCCCAGACGCTGGTGTCGAAGAAGGCCGGCATGTACCTCCTGGGCACCTTCGTGGCCCAGCAGTTCACCAACGCCTCGGACCTCGCGGACCTCGACTTCTTCCCGTTCCCGGAGATCAACTCCGCGTACGGCCAGGACACCGTGGAGGCGCCCACCGACGGCTTCATGGTGAGCAAGTCCCCGAAGAACCACGACGGTGTCGTGAAGCTGCTGGAGTACCTCGGCACCCCGGCCGCCGAGGAGACCTACCTGAAGACGGACCCGAGCGTGGTCGCCGCCTCCAGCAAGGCCTCCACCGCCGCCTACTCGACGCTGCAGAAGAAGGCGTTCGACATGATCGGCGGCGCCAAGAGCCTCACCCAGTTCATGGACCGCGACTCCCGTCCGGACTTCACCTCCACGGTGATGCAGCCGGGTCTGCAGAAGTTCCTGCAGAACCCGAAGGGCGTCGACAGCCTGCTCTCGTCCATCGAGCGCCAGAAGAAGACCATCTTCGCGTCCGAGTGAGCCTGCTGAATGACGACTGACACCACCACGAAGTCCCAGGAGGCGGCCGCCGTGCCGCCTCCTGGGCGCGCGTCCGGGAAGAAGCGGGTCCAGCAGGGGCACAAGCGTCTGCTGACCCGCCGTGACCGCATCACGCTCGCCTTCATGGCCGGCGTACCGACGGTTCTGCATGTACTCCTCGTCTGGGTGACCGCCCTCGCCTCGATCCTCCTCGCCTTCACCTCCTGGGACGGCATCGGCTTCGACTCCATCAAGTGGGTCGGACTCGACAACTTCCAGCAACTCTTCAACGACAACCCGCAGTTCTGGCCCGCCGTCCAGCACAACGTCATCTGGTTCGTCGTCCTCATCCTGCTCCCGACCCCGTTCGGCCTGTTCCTGGCCGTGCAGCTGGACAAGAAGATCCGGTTCAGCCGGGTCTACCAGACGGCGTTCTTCCTCCCCGTCGTCATCTCGCTTGCGTGCATCGGGTTCGTCTGGCAGCTGATCTACAACCCGGACACCGGCCTGATCAACAGCCTCATCGGCGCCAACAAGCCGGGCCACTACATCGACTGGATCGGTGACCCGAACCTCAACCTGTGGGCGGTCCTGGTCGCCGCGTCCTGGCGGCACACCGGCTACATGATGATCCTGTACCTGGCCGGTCTGAAGAGCGTCGACCCGTCGCTGCGCGAGGCCTCGGCCCTCGACGGCGCCAACGAGTGGCAGACGTTCAAGAACGTCATCTTCCCGACGCTCCGCCCGACCAACACCATCGTCCTGGTCGTGACCATCATCGAGTCGCTGCGCGCCTTCGACCTGGTCTTCGTCTTCAACAAGGGCGCGCAGGGCACCGAGTTGCTCTCCATCCTGGTGACCAACAACATCATCGGCGAGTCCAGCCGTATCGGTTACGGCTCGGCGATCGCGGTGGTGCTGCTGTTCATCTCCCTGATCGTGATCATTCCCTACCTGATCGCGACCTTCCGGAAGGAGCGGCGCGCATGAGCACCGTGAGCGCGCTGCCCAAGCAGCGCAACCCGATCCGCCCGGCCCGCGTCCTGCTGCACACGTTCCTGGCGCTGACGGCCCTGGCCTGGCTCGCCCCGCTGCTGTGGGCGATCTTCTCGGCACTGCGCCCGTACAGCGAGACCAGCAACCGCGGTTACGTGTCCTGGCCGCACACGCTGAACTTCGACAACTTCAAGAACGCGTTCGAGCAGTCGGACATGACCCACTACTTCATGAACACGCTGGTCATCGCGGTCCCGGCCGTGCTGCTCACGCTGTTCCTGTCGTCGATGGTCGCGTTCTACGTCGCCCGCTTCGACTTCCGGGTCAACCTCTTCCTGCTGCTGGTCTTCACGGCCGGCAACCTGCTGCCGCAGCAGGTCATCATCACCCCGCTGTACCGGATGTACCTGCTGACGAACCTGCCGGGCATCACCGCGAGCGGCAAGCTGTACGACTCGGCGCTCGGCCTGGTGCTGATCCATGTGGCGTTCCAGTCCGGGTTCTGCGCGTTCGTGCTCAGCAACTACATGCGTTCGCTGCCGCACGAGCTGACCGAGGCCGCGCTGGTGGACGGCGCCTCGGTGTGGCGGCTGTACTGGCAGATCACGCTGCCGCTGTGCAAGCCGGCGATGGCGGCCCTGGCGACCCTGTTGTCGATCTGGATCTACAACGACTTCTTCTGGGCCCTGGTGCTGATCTCGACCGGTGAGAACATGCCGATCACCTCGGCGCTGAACAACCTCTCCGGTCAGTACTTCACCGACCCGAACCTGGTCGCCGCCGGTTCCCTGCTGACCGCGATCCCGACGCTGCTCGTGTACTTCGCGCTCCAGAAGCAGTTCGTCAGCGGTCTGACCCTGGGCTCCGCCAAGGGCTGATCCGGCCCCGTCCGAAAGAGAACCTCGTGCACAACCCGTTCACCCCGGTCACCTCCGTGCCCGTGGACACCCGCACCGCCCGGGTCCACGAGGAGGGCTGGCAGTCCTGGTCGCCGAGCGGCACCTACGCCCTCGGCACGGTCCCGTACCGTCCGACGAACGCCAACTGGGCGACCGTCTGCTACCGCCCCGGCCGTGCCGTCCCCGCCGGGGCCTTCCAGGGCGAGGGCCTGCTGGCGCTCGACCCGGGAGACGGTTCACCGGTCCGGCTCTGGGCGGCGGCCGACCCACTGCACGAGGTTCCCTCGATCCGGCTGACCGTGGCGGCCGGGGTCGCCGAGGTCGAGGCCGACGGCCCGGTCAAGGAGTGGACCGGCACGGGCATCCAGTCCGTGCTGGCCGACTGGGCCGGCGCCCTGGCCCTGCCGGCGCCCCGCCCCGCGCCCACCGTCTGGTGCTCCTGGTACGAGTACTTCACGGCCGTCACCGAGGACGACATCCACGAGAACCTGCGGGCGATGGACACCCTCGACCTGCCGATCGACGTGGTGCAGATCGACGACGGCTACCAGAGCGCGCTGGGCGACTGGCTGACCCTCTCCGGCCGCTTCCGCTCCCGGCGGGGCATCGCGGACGCCATCCGCGCCCGCGGCCGCCGGGCGGGCATCTGGACGGCGCCCTTCCTGGTCGACCCGGCCAGCGACCTCGCCGAGACCTACCCGGACTGGCTGGTCCGCGACCCCGACGGCAGCCCGCTGCGCGCGGGCCGCAACTGGGGTCACGTGCTGTACGTCCTGGACACCACCCACCCGGCCGCCGCGGCCTACCTCACCGACGTCTACACGACGCTGCGCGCCGAGGGCTACGACTACTTCAAGGCCGACTTCCTCTACGCGGGCGCGATGGACGGCGTACGGCACTCGGGCGCGGACGCGCTGACCGCCTACCGGCTGGGCATCGGCCTGATCCGGGACGCGATCGGCGCGGACGCCTACCTGCTCGGCTGCGGCGCGCCGATCCTGCCCTCGATCGGCCTGTTCGACGCGATGCGGGTCAGCCCGGACACCGCTCCGCACCGCCGCCCCGAGGCCGACGACTTCAGCCAACCCGGCCAGGACCCGGCCGAGTTCACCGGGGTCGGCCGCCAGTGGCAGCACGACCGCCTCTGGGTCAACGACCCCGACTGCCTGATGGCCCGCCCCGCCGTGGAGACCCGTGCGCGCTGGGCGGCGCACGTGGCGGCCGTCGGCGGCCTGGTCGCCTCCAGCGACCGGCTGCTCTCCCTGGACCAGTGGGGCGTGGAGACGACCCGCCGCCTTCTCACCGGAGTTACCGGAGTCAACCGATGAGCAACCGCACCCTCTCCGTCCCCGGCATCGCCTACGGCGGCGACTACAACCCCGAACAGTGGCCCGAGGAGGTGTGGGCCGAGGATGTCCGCCTGATGCGCGAGGCGGGCGTGAACATGGTGAGCGTCGGCATCTTCTCGTGGGCGCTGATGGAGCCCTCCGAGGGCGTGTACGACTTCTCGCGCATGGACAGGATCCTCGGTCTGCTGCACGAGAACGGCATCGCCGCCGACCTCGCCTCCCCGACGGCCGCCCCGCCGGCCTGGTTCTTCCGGGCCCACCCCGAGGCGCTCCCGGTGGACCACGACGGCCGCGCCCTGTCGTACGGCAGCCGCCAGACGTTCTGCCCGAGCAGCCCCGCCTACCGCGCGGCCGCGCTGCGGATCACGGGCGCGATCGCCGACCGGTACGCGAGCCACCCGGCCGTCAGGATGTGGCACGTCCACAACGAGTACGGCTGCCACAACGCGGCCTGCTACTGCGACACCAGCGCGGCCTCCTTCCGCCGCTGGCTGCGCGCCCGGTACGGCGACGACCTGGCCGCCCTCAACCACGCCTGGGGCACCACCTTCTGGAGCCAGTGGTACTACGACTGGGAGGAGATCCTGCCGCCCCGCGCGACCGGCGCGGTCCCCAACCCGACGCACCAGCTGGACTGGCGGCGGTTCTGCTCGGACGAGCTGCTGTCGCTGTACACGGCGGAGCGGGACGTGTTCCGCGAGGCGGCGCCCACGATCCCCGCCACCACCAACTTCATGGTGATGCACAACTTCGACGCCCTCGACTACTGGCGCTGGGCACCGGAGCTGGACGTGGTGGCCAACGACCACTACCTGATGTCGGCCGACCCGGAGTCGCAGATCGACATCGCGCTGAGTGGTGATCTGATGCGGTCGCTGGCGGGTGGGCCGTGGCTGCTGATGGAGCACTCGACCGGCGCCGTCAACTGGCAGCCCGTCAACCGGGCCAAGACGGCGGGCGAGTTGCGCCGCAACGCGCTCGCGCACGTGGCGCACGGCGCGGACGGCATCTGCTACTTCCAGTGGCGGGCGGCGAAGGCGGGTGCCGAGCAGTGGCACTCGGCGATGCTGCCGCACGCCGGGACCGACAGCCAGATCTGGCGTGACGTGGTCCGGCTGGGCGCCGATCTCCAGGCGCTCGCCGAGGTGCGCGGCAGCACCGGCACGGCCGAGGTGGCCGTCGTCTGGGACTGGGACGCCCGCTGGGCCGTGGAGCTGCCCTCGCAGCCGAGCGAGCAGCTGCGCTACCTGGAGGTCGTGCGCGCCTGGTACGAACCGCTGTGGCGGACGGGCGTGGCGGTGGACTTCGTCCGCCCGGACGCGGATCTGTCGGCGTACAAGGTGGTGCTGGCCCCGAGCCTGTACCTGGTGGACGACACGGGCGCGGCGAACCTGACCGCCTTCGCGGAGGCCGGCGGCAGCCTCGCCATCGGCTTCCACAGCGGCGCGGTGGACGAGAACTGCCATGTGCGGCTGGGCGGTTACCCGGGCGCCTTCCGTGAGCTGCTGGGCGTGCGCACCGACGAGCTGTTCCCGCTGCTGCCCGGGGAGCGGGTGGCGCTGAGCGAGGGCGGCACGGGTTCGCTCTGGTCGGAGCGGGTGGGGCTGGCCGGCGCGACGGCGGTGACGTCGTACGCCGACGGACCGCTGGCCGGGGTGCCGGCGGTGACCCGGCACGGCTACGGCGCGGGCACCGCCTGGTACGTGGCGACGCTCCCGGACGCGGAGACCCTGGCGGGGCTGCTCGGCCGGATCCGCGCCGAGGCGGGGGTGGCCGCGGGCCGCACCGCCCCGGCGGGTGTGGAGGTCGTCGTGCGGCGCGGTGCGGACGCGGACTACGTGTTCGTGATCGACCACGCCGGGCAGGGCGCCGAAGTCCCGGTCGCGGCCGGGTCGGTGGAACTGCTGTCCGGCAAGCCGACCGACGGCACGGTCACCGTGGCACCGGGCGAGACCGCCGTCGTACGGGAGCCGCGGCAGGACGCGTAGCGCCGGGGCGCGGGGCTGCGGTCAGTCGCGGGCGAACGGGCCGTCCAGCGCAGCCCATTGGAGCAGCATGATGGTCTTGGCATCGGCGATCTCGCCGGTGCGGATCATCTCCAGGGCGCGCCGGAAGGGGAGTTCGAGGATCTCGATGTCCTCGCCCTCCTCGGCCAGGCCACCGCCCTCGTGGGTGCGGGTGGCGGGGGTGTAGGCGGCCGCGTAGAAGGAGATCCGTTCGGTGACCGAACCCGGGCTCATGTAGACGTCGAAGACGTGCTCCACCTCGCCGACGGTGTGCCCGGTCTCCTCGACCACCTCGCGGCGGACCGCGTGCTCCGGGTGCTCGGCCGCGTCGTCCAGGAGTCCCGCCGGGGTCTCGACCAGCATGCCGTCGGGGTGGCCGTTGACGTACGCGGGAAAGCGGAACTGGCGGGTGAGGAGGACGGTTTCGCGGTCCGTGTCGTAGAGCAGGAGCGTGGCGCCGTTGCCGCGGTCGTGGGTCTCGCGCCGCTCGGTGTGCCAGGTGCCGTCGGAGTGCTGGATGTCGAAGGTGGTGGCCCGCTCGACGTACCAGTTGCTGGACAGGAGTTCCACCTCCCGCACCTTCACGCGCGGGTTGCCGGTCAGGCCGATTCCGGCGCGGTCGAGACCGGTGCGGCCCCGGTGGTCGGGGGTGTCGATCCCGGCGGTCATCGCGGAACCGCCGGGCGGGCGAGGGCAGACAGGTCATTCATGATCACCTGTCTACCATCCGCCCACGTCCGGTCTCCAGCGCCCGCAAGGGACGCGGGGAACTGCGCGACCAGCCACGACGATCCCGCAGCCGACCGACAACGCACCCCCGGCACCCCCGGCACCTCCGGTGAAGCGCCTAATGGACTTCGGCCCGCGCCGCCGGCCCCTCGTCCAGGAACCCGCCCGACTGGTGCTGCCACAGCTTGGCGTAGGCGCCCTCGGCGGCGAGCAGTTCGTGGTGGGTGCCCTGTTCGACGATCCGGCCGCGGTCCAGGACC
The DNA here is from genome assembly GCF_014645815.1 of Streptomyces fuscichromogenes. Lineage (GTDB taxonomy): Bacteria > Actinomycetota > Actinomycetes > Streptomycetales > Streptomycetaceae > Streptomyces > Streptomyces fuscichromogenes. The sequence continues at coordinate 11,137 of NZ_BMML01000042.1, forward strand.
ACCAGGCGGTCCATCGAGGCGACCGTGCTCAGGCGGTGGGCCACCACCAGCGCCGTGCGGCCCTCCATGAGCCGCCAGAGCGCCTCCTGGACCAGGATCTCGCTCTCCGAGTCCAGCGCGCTGGTCGCCTCGTCCAGGAGCAGGATCGGGGCGTCCCGCAGGATCGCCCGGGCCAGGGCGACCCGCTGGCGCTGGCCGCCGGAGAGCTTGACGCCGCGCTCCCCCACCATGGTGTCGAACCCGTCCGGCAGCGCGTCGGCGAACTCGGTGACGTGCGCGGCCTCGGCGGCCAGCCGGATCTCGGCGTCGGTGGCGCCCGGCCGGGCGAAGGCGATGTTCTCCCGCAGGGTGCGGTGGAACATCGCCGGGTCCTGCGGGACGTAGGCGATCTGGCCGCGCAGATCGGCCTGGCGCAGCCGGCTGATGTCCTGGCCGCCGATCATGATCCGCCCGGCGTCGATGTCGGTCATCCTCAGCAGCAGCCGGGTGAGCGTGGTCTTGCCGCCGCCCGACCTCCCGACGAATCCGAACTTCGACCCGCCGGGCACGTCCAGTTCAAGTCCTTCGAACAGTGGTTTCGCACCCGCGTGGGTGAAGGAGACCTTCTCGAAGCGGACGCCGGCGGTCTGCGGCGCGAGCGGTTCCGGAACCTCCGGGTCGACGACGGTCGGCGGGTCCAGCAGCACTTCGGTGAACTGGGCCGCCTCCGTCATGGAGCTCTCCATGCGCCGGTAGATCTGGTTGAACTCGAACATGATCCGGGTCGCGTTGGAGTAGTACGTGAAGGCGACCACGACCGCCTCCACGCCGTGCCCGCCACCGGCCAGCGCGACCGCGAGCAGCAGCCCCAGCGCGTTGGTCGCCACCGACATCGGGGCGACGAAGGTGTCGATGCGCAGGTTGCCGTAGTCCCACGAGCGCAGCTGACGCCGCCGTGACTCGGCCACCCGCGACCGGTGTTCGGCGGCCTCCCGCTCCTCCGCGGCGAACGCCCGGACCGTGTCCATGTTCATCAGGCTGTCCGCGACATGCCCGGACACCCGGGCGATGGCCTCCTCGCGCTGGGCGACCAGCCGCTGCCGGCGGCGGATCAGCGGCACCACGCACACACCGGTGATCGCGATCATCGTCAGCAGTCCGACGACCAGGAGCGGTTCATAGCGCCACAGCACCACCGACCCGAACGCCAGCGGCACGAAACTGCCGACGATGTTGAAGGTCAGCGTGTCCGCGAACTCCTCGAAGCGGGTGGCGAAGCTCAGCACCCGCTTGGTGAGCGAGCCGGCGAAGTTGTCGTGGAAGAACGCGGCGTCCTTGGCGAAGAGTTCGTCCATGCCGATGACGTACAACCGCTCGATGCCCAGGGCGTCCAGACGGTTCAGACAGTGCAGACCGATCCGCCAGAGCACCTCCGCGAGCAGCAGGACACCGCCGAAGCCGAGGACGTACGGCAGTGCGGTGCCGAAGCCGAGTCCGTGGCCGTCGGCGATCCGGCCGACCAGCTTGGCCACGACCAGCGGTGCCACGTAGTTGATTCCGATGTTGCCCAGCGCGGGCAGCAGCGTCCCGGGCAGCGTGAGCCACTTGAGCCGGGCCAGCTCCCGTCCGTAGTAACGAAGCGCGAGCATGACGGCGCCCTTGCGGGGTCCCGTCGCAGGTAAATCGACAGAGGATGTCATCTCAACCCTGTGTAGTCGTCGCACGGCATGCCGAGTCGGCCGCCGCATGGTCAGCGACGGCCTGGTATCGGCAGGTCAGGTAGGGGAAGTCTCCCGCGACGAGGGTCGCTCGGTCCACGTGTTTTTTCGTCGGTGACTACGGAGCGAACACACGGCCGACCGTTTTCGGCCCGCATCCCGGGCCGTCGCCGTACCGCTGCCAGTCCCCGTCCGGGAGTTCGAGGAGCCGGGCGATGTCCGTCCCGCCGGGCAGCGGACCGTGGTCCCCCGTCACCTTGAGCGCGGAGACGGCGGTGAGGTGGCCGAGCCGCAGGGCCCGCGGCAGCGGCTCGGCGCGCAGCAGCCCGGCCAGGAAGCCGGCCGCGAACGCGTCGCCCGCGCCGACCGGTTCCACCACGGCCGTGCGCAGCGCGGGCACCGTGCACGCGCCGTTCGCGGTCACGGCGGTCGCGGCCCGGCCGCCGTCCTTGACGACGAGGATCCGCGGGCCGGGCAGCAGGTCCCGCAGGCCGGTGACGGTCAGGTCGCCGCCCCACAGCTCCTGTGCCTCGTCGAGGCCCACGAAAACGATGTCGGCCCGGTCGGCGAGGGCGCGCAGCACCACGGGCGCGGTGCCGTCGGGCCACAGCGCGGCCCGGTGGTTGACGTCGAAGCTTATGGCGTACGGCCGTTCGGCGGCGGGCGGGTCGAGGGCCCGGGTCACCAGGGCGCGGCAGGACGCGGAGAGCGCGGGGGTGATGCCGGTGAGGTGCAGCAGGGCGGCGGAGTTCAGGGGTTCGCCGTCGAGCAGGCCGGGGCCGAGGGCCGAGGCGGCCGAGCCGGTGCGGTAGTAGTGGACGCGGGTTCCGGTGGGGCCCGGGTTCTTGAGGAGCAGGCCGGTGGGGCGGCGCGGGTCGGTGCGCACATGCGTCACGTCGACCCCGGCGGCGGCCACCGCGGCGCGCACCCGGCGGCCCAGCGGATCGTCGCCGACGGCCGAGAGCCAGCGGGCCGGGACGCCGTGGTCGGCGAGGTACATGGCCACGTTGGACTCCGCCCCCGCGACGGACAGCCGCAGTTGCTCGGCGTCCGCCAGCGGCCGGGGCGGGTCGGGGGCGAGGGCGGCCATGGTCTCGCCGAGGCAGACGACCGGCCCCGGGGCCGGACACCAGGAGGCCGTCATGCCGGTCCCTCCTCGGGTACGGCGGCCCGGAACGCGCGGGCCCGGTCGCGCAGGGCGGTGAGGCTGCCGCCGTCCGCGGCGTCGCCGACGAGCGGGGAGCCGACGCCGACGGCGGTCGCTCCGGCGGCCAGGCAGGCCCGTGCGGCCGGCACGTCGACGCCGCCGACCGGGACGAACGCGGCGTCGGGGAACGGTCCGCGCAGCGCCTTCAGGTAGGCCGCTCCGCCGGCCTCGGCGGCCGGGAAGAGTTTCAGGGCGGCCGCGCCGCGGGCCTGCGCCGCGATCACGTCGGTGGGGGTCAGCACGCCCGCCAGGACCGGCATGCCGAGCTGCCGCGCGGTGTCGGCGCCGGCGCCGAGGCCGGGGGTGACGGCGAAGGTGGCGCCCGCGCGGTGGGTGGCCCGCGCGTCGGCGGCGGTCAGCACCGTGCCGGCGCCCAGCGGTCGGCCGGGGCCGAGTTCCCGGTGGGCCCGGGCGATGACGGTGAGGGCGTCGGCGCCGCTGAGCGACACCTCGATCAGCTCGATGCCCTCCTCGGCCAGGGCCAGCACGGTGCGCAGGGCGGCGACCGGGTCGCCGCCGCGCACGACGGCGAGCAGGCGACGGGCGGCGAGGGCGGCTCGCAGATCCACGAGCGGGGCTCCTTCCATGGTCAGCGGGGGCAGGGGCAGTCGGCGCCGACGGTGAGCCGCCGGCGGACCTCGCCCGAGGCGGGGACGCGGGCGGCGTCGTCCGGGCCCGCGTCGTCGAGGTCGAAGACGCGGCCGAGCATCGGCTCGACGCCCGTACTGCGGCAGGGCCGGTCGGCGGGGAAGCCGCCGAGGTTGCGCCACAGGGCGACGGACAGCGGTTGTCCCTCCGCCTCGACGGCCAGGGCGAGCCGGTCCGGGCCGTCGTGCGCACAGCAGCGGCCGCCGTCCACCACGGCGCCGACCGCCGTGCCGTCGTCCGGCCCGAACCGGTCGAGCCGCAGCCCCAGGGGCGCGGGCCAGCTGCCCGCCACCCAGCGGGCGCCGTCCGGCCAGGGACCGTCCAGCAGGGGCGCCGCCTCCGGGAACAGCCGGGTGGGCGCCCCCTCCCGGGCCCGCAGGACGGCCTCGCCGGAGAGGTCCAGCAGCGCGTGGGCGGCCCAGACGAAGCGAAAGCCGGGGTCGGCCACCACGCCGTCGGCCGTACCGCGCCGTGTGCGGGTCAGGGTGAAGCGGTCGCAGCGGACCGTCTCCGCGTCCCCGTCCCGCGTCCAGGGCCGGGACCAGGCGTCCCCGTGGTCGGGGGTGCCGCGGACGGTGGGGACGCACTCCTCCAGCCCGCCCGCGTCCACGAACGCGTCGCCCGGTGCCACGTGCCGGCGTTCGGGGCGGTCGGGCCGCCACAGGCCACTCGCGGCCGCCGTGCCGCAGGGAGGTCCAGCGGCCGCCGTGCGCGAGGTCGGTCACGACGTCGAGCGGCACGCTCACCACTCCGCGAACGAGCCGTCGGCGTGCCGCCACACCGGGTTGCGCCACCGGTGTCCGGTGCGGTCGGCCGCGCGTACGGCCGCCTCGTCGAGGGTGATGCCGAGCCCGGGGGCGTCGCCGCGGTGCGCGTGTCCGTCGACGAAGCGGAAGGGCTCGGGGTCGACGAGGTAGGAGAGGAGGTCGGCGTCCTTGTTGTAGTGGATGCCGCGGCTCTGTTCCTGGATGAGGAAGTTCGGTGCGGCGAAGGCGACTTGGAGGCCGGCCGCGAGGGCGATGGGGCCGAGCGGGCAGTGCGGGGCGAGCTGGGCGCCGTAGGTCTCGGCGAGCGAGGCGATGCGGTGCACCTCGGAGATGCCGCCGGCGTGCGAGAGGTCGGGCTGGGCGACCGCGATGCCGGCGGCGAGGGCGGGCAGGAACTCCGCGCGGGAGTACAGGCGTTCGCCGGTGGCCAGCGGCACCGGGCTGGCGGCGACCAGGCCGGGCAGCAGGTGGCCGTGTTCGGGAAGGACCGGCTCCTCCACGAACAGCGGGTGCAGCGGGGCCAGTTCGGTGAGGACGCGGCGGGCGCTCGCGGCGGTGAAGCGGCCGTGGCAGTCGACGGCGACGTCCCGGTACGGGCCGAGGGCCTCCCGGGCCGCGCTCACCCGGGCGACCACGGCCGCCGTCTCCGCCACCGTGGCCAGCGGCGAGGTGGCCCCGGCGGCGTTCATCTTCACTGCGGTGAAACCCGCCTCGACCTGGGCCGATATCTGCTCGGCCAGCTGGGTGGGTTCGTCGCCGCCGACCCAGGCGTAGACCCTCGCCCGGTCGCGCACCGGACCGCCCAGCAGAGCGTGCACAGGCGCGCCGTAGGTCTTGCCCGCGATGTCCCACAGGGCCTGGTCGAGGCCCGCGACGGCGCTCGACAGCACCGGGCCGCCCCGGTAGAAGCCGCCCTTGGTGAGCACCTGCCAGTGGTCCTGGATGCGCAGCGGGTCCTGGCCCAGCAGGTATTCGGCGAGGACGTCGACGGCCGCGCGGACGACCTCGGCGCGGCCCTCGACGACGGGCTCGCCCCAGCCGACCACCCCGTCGTCGGTCTCGACGCGGCAGAACAGCCAGCGCGGCGGGACGAGGAAGGTCTCTATCCGGTCGATCTTCACTGGCCGTCGCTGCCTTTCGTGTCCTCGGCCCCCGTCGCCCGGTCCGGTCCCGTCCCGTCCTCGGGGTGGTCGATGCGTGCCAGGTCGCGGCCCGCCTGGTCGAGCAGGGCCCGCATGGCGGTCTCGGCCGCCTGGGGGTCGCGGTCGCGTACGGCGTCCAGGACGGCGCGGTGGGCGGGGACGGGGTCCTCGCTGTGCGGGGAGCTGTGCACGATCCGGTCGCGGTGGGCCAGCCCCGACTCGATCACCATCTCCATACGTTCGAGCAGTTCGTTGTGGGTGGCGGCGAGCAGGGCGCGGTGGAAGGCGAGGTCGGCGTCGACGGCGTGACCCGGGTCGGTGTCCTCCCGCGCCATCGCCTCCACGGCCGTCTCCAGCAGCAACAGGTCGGCCTCGGTGCGGCGCTCGGCGGCGAGCCGGACGGCGGCCGGTTCGATGATGGCGCGGACCTCGGCGAGGTTGCGCAGCAGCGACCACTGCGCGCCGGTCGTCCGGCCACCCTCGAACTGCCAGCGCAGCACGTCGGCGTCGAGCAGGTTCCAGTCCGCGCGGGCCCGTACGAAGGTGCCGCGCTTCTGGCGGGCGTCGACCATGCCCTTGGCGGCGAGCACCTTGAGGGACTCGCGCAGGGCGGTGAGGCTGACGTCGAGTTCGCTCTGCAACGCCACCAGGTCGAGCGTGGCCCCTTCCGGGATCTCGCCGCCGAGGATGCGGCGCGCCAGGGCCTCCACGGTCTGGCCGTGCACACCGCGGCGGGCGTAGGGCGTCATGTCGTACAGCCTTTCTGTTCGAGGGGCTTCATGCGGAGGCCTTCACGACGCTCCAGCCGCCGTCCACGACGAGACTGGACCCGGTGATGTAGGAGGCCTCGTCGGCGCAGAGGAACGCGATCGCGGCGGCCACCTCCTCGGGGGTGCCGAAGCGGCGGGCGGCCGTCTGGGCGATGCTGCGTTCCCGTTCCCCGGCCGGCACCCGGTTCCAGGCCCCGGTCAGGATGGGCCCGGGGAGCACCGCGTTGACGCGCACCTCGGGGCCGTACTCGACCGCGAGCTGCCCGCACAGGGAGAGCAGGCCGCCCTTGGCCGCGGCGTAGGCGGGGTGGCCGGGGATGCCCGCACGGGCGTGCACCGACGAGGTGAGCGCCACGGCGCCGTGCCGCGCCCGCAGGTCGGGCAGGACCGCCTGCACGCCGAGGAAGCTGCCGGTGAGGTTGACGGCGAGCTGCCGCTGCCAGGACGCCAGGGTCAGCTCGTGGGCCGGTACGACCTCGACGGTGCAGGCGTTGCTGACGAGCACGTCGACCGGGCCGAAGGCGTGGGCGGCGGTCATGATCCGCGCCCAGTCGTCCTCCGCGGCGACGTCGGCGTGCACGTACCTCGCCCGGCCGCCGTCCTTCTCGATCCCGTCGGCCACGGCCCGGCCGCGTTCGTCGGCGATGTCGGCGAGCACGACGGCGGCGCCCTCCCCGGCGAGGCGGGCGGCGGTGGCGGCTCCGATACCGGAGGCGGCGCCGGTCACCACGGCGGTACGGCCGGTGAAACGGGCACCGTACCGTCGTACGGACTGGTCCATCGGGCTCCTTGGTGGGTGAGCTGCTGGAAACATATGCGTCCTACAGGCGTCTCAGCACCACCAGGTCGGCGTCGTGCTCGGCAGTCCACGCGAACGGCAGGCCGTGGTGGAGCAGATGGGCTCCGCCGTACGGCGTTCCGGTCGCGGTGTCCCGGTAGCGGGCCGCCGGGTCCAGGCCGCGCAGCCGGAGCCGGTCGGGGCGGCCGGGCAGCAGCGGCGCGCCGCCGAGGCGGCCGGTGGAGAGGGCGGCGACGACGGTCCGGTCCCGGCGTCGAACTGCACGCCGCAGGTGGGCTCGTCCGGTGTGCCGAGCAGCCGGGCCTCGCCGTGGTGGACGACGTCGCGTACCTCCTTGTACCGGGCGATCCAGCGGGCGGCCCCGGCCCGCTGCTGCGGGGTCCAGGCGCGCAGGTCGGCGCCGATCCGGAGGACGCCGCACATGGCGTTGACGAAGCGGAAGGCGAGGCTGCGCGGGCGCGGGTCGAAGATGCCGGGGGCGTCGGTGCCCCAGGAGCTCATGACGTGCGGCGCGTGGGCGTGCAGGAAGCCGTGCCGGATGCGCAGCCGGTCCAGGGGCGCGGTGTTGTCGCTGGGCCAGACGACGTCGGTGCGGGCGAGGGTGGCGTGCTCGATCCGTCCGCCGCCGCCCGCGCAGCCCTCGACGGTGACGTCGGGGTGGGCGGCGCGCAGGTGGTCGAGGACCCGCAGGTATCCGGCGACGTGCTCGGCGTCCAGGTCGGCCGGGCCCGCGCCGGGGCGGCCGCGTTCGGTGGGCGGGCGGTTCATGTCCCACTTCGGACAGCCGATGCCGTAGGCGCCGAGCAACCGGTCGAGGGTGCCGATGACGAAGTCCTGGACGTCGGTCCGGCCCAGGTCGAGCAGCAGTCGGTTGCGGACCAGGCGGGCCGGGCGGCCGTCCACGCGGTAGACCCACTCGGGGTGTTCGGCGTACAGCCGGCTGCCGGGGCTGACCGCCTCCGGCTCCGCCCAGAGGCCGAAGTCCAGGCCGAGGGCGCGGACTTCCGCCACGAAACGGTCGAAGCCCCGCGGGAACGCCGCCGGGTCCGGGTACCGGTCGCCCAGTCCCCCGGTGTCGTCGGCGCGGCCGGTGAACCAGCCGTCGTCCACCACGAACAGCTCGGCCCCGATGTCCGCGGCCGCCTTCGCCGGCTCCAGCTGCCCGGCGGCGTCGACGTCGAAGCCGGTGGCCTCCCAGGAGTTGTAGAGCACCTTGCGGGGGCGGTGCAGCCGGTCGCCGGCGAGGCGGCGTTCGTAGCGGTGCCAGATCCGGGACAGGCCGTCGAGTCCGGCCGGGCTGAAGGCGCAGGCGAGCCGGGGTGTCGCGAGGGTCTCCCCGGGCGTCAGGCGTACCGCGCCCTCGTGCGGGACCCGGCCGGCCCGGACCCGGACGGTCCCGCCCGGCTCGGCCTCCGCCGTGATGTGCCGGTTGCCCGGCCATTCGAGGGCGACACCGTACGTGGCCTCGCCGTCCTGCACGGCGAGCCGGGGCGCGTAGGCGTGACCGGCCACACCCTGCAGACTGCCGATGCCGAACGTGCCTCGGGTGAGGTCGAGTTGGGTGCGCTGGAACTCCTGCGACCACTGACCGGCGAGGTAGGTGAGCCGGGCCGGTCCCGTGACGGGGACCGTGACGGCTGCGGAGTCGAGGCGCTCCAGGCGGAGTTCGGTGGTGGCGGTGAACTCGGCCCAGCGCAGGATCACATCGGTTCCGGGGACGGTCCGGTAGCAGAGCACCGTCCGCAGGCCGGTCAGCGCGTCCGCGAAGGCGAGCCGCAGGGCCCCCGCGGTCTCCTCCGCCCCGTCGAACTCCCACCACACGCCCCGGCCCTCGCCCGCCATCAGCTCGGATCCGGTGAACGGCCGCAGTCCGTGGGGCAGGTACTCGGCCGGAGACGGCGGCGGCGAGGGCGGGCCGGGTGAACCGGTGGTGCGGAGGTCTGGGTGCGGGCGGGTGCGAGGTCACGGACGTCTCCCAGGGGTCGGGATCGTCTCCGGCGGCGGGAGCTTCGGCTCTACCTGTGGCTGCTCCGTAGCTGCTCCCGGGAGAGTCACGGACCATCACCGCGACCTGGTCCGCCGACCTGCCGGCCAGGACGGGTACCGATGGTGGTCGAGAATCACCGGGTGGAAGGTGGCCTCAGGTGCTGCGGCATCTGTCCGCCGTCGGCGTCCGGGGCCACCCCTCGGTCGTGGTCACCCCTCGGTCGTGGTCACCCCTCGGTCGTGGTCACGAGCTTCTCGAAGAGGAACTCGTGCTTCAGGAACGACGTGTCGTACTCGTGTCCCGGGTAGGGCGGGATCAGCTGTGCCGCCTGGAACAGCCGCCACCCGTCCCGAAGGGCGTCGACGCCCGTCCGGTAGGGCGGTTCGTCGCTGTCCCCGGTGGTCGGCGAGGTGAGCCCGGTGCCGTCGTAGACGGACCAGCCGACGACTTCGGCGTCGAGGGCGGAGGTGCCGAGGTAGAGCACCAGGACCTGCTGGCGGACGGCGGTCATACGGCACTCCTGCCCGGACGGTTGGCGACCCGGGTCGCCCAGTACTCGAGGTCGAAGGAATCGTCGCCGGTCAGGGCGCGCCACAGCATGATCCGGTTGTACGTCTCCAGCCGGGCCGTGGCGGGCTCGTACCAGGGGAAGGTGCGCTGCAACTCCTCGGCCACGCCCGGGTCGTGGAGGTCGGCGGTGTCCCACAGCAGCCGCTGCCGCACGGTCGGATTGAGGCGGATCTTGAACATGTAGCGCACGACATCGCTGTCGTTGCGCCGGCCGCCGTGCCAGATCCCGTGGTGCAGGAGCACGACCGTACCGGCGGGGCACACCAGCCGGCTCTGTCCGCGCAGGTTCTGGTACCGCCCGATGTCGGTCTCGTTGATCCGCCGCAGATGGGATCCCGGCACGCTCAGCGTGCCGCCCATCTCCGGGGTCACGTCCTGCGGGTAGTACATCAGCTGGACGTCGAACGCGTCCGGCCGTACGTCGATGATCGCGTCGCCGTGCAGCGGCTGGGCGCTGCCCCCGCGGGGCTCGCGGACGTGCACGAAGTGGTGGTCGACCGTCGGATCGGGTCCGACGAGACTGCGCAGGGCTCCCGCCACCTCGGGGAGTCCGAGGATGCGGCGGGGGAACGAGCCCTCCGGGTACGCCTCGGCCACGGGTACGCCGTAGGGCACGGCGGGGATCCCCGCGGCGAGGACGCCGAACGCCTCGGCGTTCATGTCCTTCGGGACGACCGCGTCCATGCGCAGTGCGCCGTGCGCGACAAAGCGCGCCATCTGCACCGAAGTCAACAAGCAGTCACTGGTTGCCATGCGTCAAAAGTAGGAGAGGGTGCTCCGTCCACGCGTGGGCCGCAGTCACCCACTACTGGTAGTTTCTCACCATGCGCACGGTGACGGTTCATCTGGACACACCGCCGCAGGTCGTCAACGTCGGTGTCGGCGTGCACGGTCCGGCCGGGCATACCGACGTGTTCCGCCTTCCCGACCTGTGGCAGCTGCACGTCTACGGCTATGCCGCGGACCTGACCGTCGGGGACACGCCGTACCCGATCCGGCCCGGCCGGGTGAGCCTGGTACCGCCGGCCACGACCGTCCGGTACCACTACCACCAGGACCGCTCGGAGCACCTCTACGCCCACCTGCTCATGCCGAGCACCGGCGCCGCGCGCTCCCTCCCGGTGCTGCAGGACGCCGGGGCGGGGCTGCCGGCTCTCAACGCGGCGCTGCTGCAGGCCATCGCCGCCGCCCCCACCGAACCCGGCCGGGTCACCGCCGAGACCTGGTCCGCCCTGTGGCGGATCGCCCACCTCACTCCCCCGCCCCCGCGGACCGGACCGCATCCGGCGTTCACGGCCGCGGTCACGCACATCGAGTCGCAGCTCGCGGATCCGCTGACCGTCCCCGGGATCGCCCGGACCGCCGGGATCTCCCACAACCACCTCATCCGGCTCTTCCGCGCCGAGACCGGCGACACGGTCGTCTCCTACATCCGCCACCGCCGGCTGGAGCGCGCCCGCCATCTGCTGTGCGAGTCGACCCTGTCCATCGCGGCGGTCGCGGCCGCCGTCGGCATCCCCGACCTCCAGGCGTTCAACAAGGCATGCCGCCGGGAGCTCGGCGGATCGCCCCGGGCGGTACGGGGGCGCGGCGGGAGCGGGCACGCCGAGGAGAGCCCGGGGGCCTGATCTCAGCGCGGGCGGGTCAACTCCCCTACGAATTCCAGCAGATGCCGGTACGGCCGCCCGGTCGCCCGGCTCGTGCCGATCCCGCAGGTGCGGTTGGCCGACGCGTACGCGGCGTACGTACGCCCGGCCAGGGCCTGCGCCTCCCGGGCGGTGGCGGAGCCCCGTCCGGGAAAGGCCCGCCGAAGCGAACTCCGGTCAGAACGACGCATCGGAGAATCCGACCGGCACGTTCGCCGAGCGGGCTCGCGCCCTCACGCACCGGTGTCCCGGATGCGACGTCGTAGGCGCAAAGAGGAACCGCCGACGAACCAGGGCGCTTCGACGGCGTCAAGGTCTTCCACGGTCCCGCGGCCCGGCCCTGGAACGTGCTGGGCCGGCCGTCTGGCTGCGTGGCGGCGCGCCGCCGTCGCCAGGGTGCGGGGCGTCGTCGGGGTGCGCCTACCAGGGAGTGGGCAGGAACCGGCGCGCCCGGCGTGGGCCACCGCCGGACGGGGTTTCGTCCGGGTCGGGCCACTCGGCGAGCCAACTGCGCAGTTCGGCGTGGCGGAACTGCCACGAGACCCCCTGGACCCGCAGAATGCCGACCCGGTGTGCCCAGTCCAGGAAGGCAGCCATCTTCCACGGCAGTAGGCCTTGGCCTTTCATCAGGGACATCGCCACGACGTAGCGGAGCCAGGCGATGAGTCCGATGGCGAACGACCCGAAATACCCGACGGCGGCGCCGAACACGGCACCGGCCCACGTACCGCCGCCCGCGAACGTGAAGGCGACCGCTCCGGCCACGCCGCCGAGCAGCGCCGCCGCGCACTCGCACACCCAGTAGAACTCCGGCGCGAAGTTGCCGCTGAGGGTACGGTCCAGCCCCACCTTGGCCTCCATCAGCCAGCCCAGCGGGATGCCCACGGCACAGCCGACGATGATCCCGGGCCAGGGACCGAAGAGCAGAAAGGTGCTGAGACCGAAGCCCGTTCCGATTGCGCTACCGATCTCGCAACCGGAGAGGATGCGCCTGAGACGGGTCTTCGTGTCTTTCCTGGCCCGCCGCAGACGGAGCCCGCGGGTGCGGCGGACCACCTTCGGGATCATGGAATACGGCATGCAAGCGGTGAAGACGGCCGCCCCCGCCAGGACGACTCCAAAACCGCACGTGCCCCAGAAGCGGAAGGCGGCGCGGCCTGACAAGGCCGGGGAATCCGCGAGCGCCTCCCAGGCGTACGCGCCCTTGCCCGGGCCACCCGCGACCGCGAGCACGCAGGCCAGGGCAAAGAACACAACCGCCAGACCGTGCACGACCGCCTGGACCGCCTTGACCCGTCCACTACCAGCCATAGGCCAGAGCCCGTTGAGAGTGAGGTCGCCGGAGTCCCTGCTCTCCAGGTGTCGGGCGAGCCGGGCCAGCCACGGGGTCACGACGGCGGGGTCGGTCCACCGGGGCGGCTCGGCCACCTGCTCCACGCACGCTGCCGGAACGAATGCCGCAAGGAGCCTCTCGTGCAGCGCCTCTTCGACGCCATGCCCCTGCTCGGCCAGTTCGTGCGGGTGCACGACCGGATCGGGAGAGTGCAGCGCCCGGATGGCCAGCACGAGTTTCCATGGTGTGTCCAGGCGGTGGGCTACGACACGGGCGCCCTGCGGGGACAGATCGTGGCGCACGTCGGCCCACTCGGGGGCGTTCAGGTAGCCGGGGAAGGCAGTGCGCAGGGACGTCTCGATGTCGTTCACGGACAGTCGCTCCATCTCCACCACGCATCCCTGAAGCCGTGCCGCCGGTGACTCATCATCCTGAGCGTCCCGCGTGGTGACAATGACCGGGGAGTCCTCCCGCAGCGTGTACCGGTTGATCGCGGTCACCAGCTGGGTGACCTGATCCGGGTCGCGGGCCGACGGCATGGAATCTGCGGGGCTGTTCCCGGCGCGTCTTCGGGCAGGCGACTGGGCAGTTGTGCCGCCGGCGGCGCCGTGGGCCTCGTCCAGGCCATCGAGGACGGGAAGTACCCATCGGCCGTGTACCAGGGCCCGCGCTGTGCGCCCGTGCGTGCAGAGTTGCTGCACCACCAGTTCGTCAGCGAGCCAGTTCTCGAAATAGCGCAGCAGATCATCCTCGTAGCTGCGCGTCCCGTCGGGCTGGAGCCGGCTCGGCGGCTTCCAGTGGTAGAGGGGGATCAGTACGGGTACGGGGTGCCAGGCCGGTTCCGACTCCGAGGTGCGGGGCCGGCGCTGCCTCAGCAGCAGATCCACGAGATGGGCTGCGAGGAACGTCTTGCCGGAACCAGCCTGACCCGTGACGACGAGACACCCGCGGGGCAGGTGGTTGTAGAACCGCACGACCGACTCGTAGGCGGCGCCCGGCGGATGACCGGTGTTCCGGGTCAGGGTGCGGAACGGCACGTCGATGAGGCCCGCGCCTTCGACAGCCGAGATCCCCGGGGACGAGTCGAGGAACCTGCCGATCAGCAGGCGGGACCTCTCGTGCAGTTCGCCGACGGCCGGACGCAGGTGGGCGGGAGCCGCCGGCAACTGCGGACGCGCGTCGGTCAGCCCACTGCTGATGTCCCGCTCGGAGCCGTTCGGCGAGCGCCGGTAGAGAGTGACCGGCGTCTGCCGGGTGTAGTCGCTGTTGCGCTCGTTGAAGTGGTTCTCCACCCTCTGGGTGAGGTGCCCGATGTCCGGCGGAACACCCGAGGGGTCCTCGGCCAGGGCGGCGAGGACCACTTCGGCGAACTCGCTGGCCGCCCTGCCGGGGTGGTTGAGGGCGCCCTGCCCGTCCCGGGACGCGCACAGCACGAATTGCTCGACGGGTCGACGAGCCGCTCGCCCCGCGGTCGGAAGAGGGATGAGCATCGGCTGCCCGTCCGCCGCATCGAGGTACCAGGCGCAGGTGTCGATCAGCAGCACCTGCCGTTGCAGGGACTGGTTGACGCGCTGCCGGAGGAAGAAGCACAGCTGTGCCAGAGAGAGCGCCCAGGGTTGCTGGGCGGTGGCGTCCTCGACGTAGAGGATCCGTTCGGGCGGGCTGCTGTCGGTCATGGCGCCGTGGCCGCTCCAGAAGAGGATCAGGACCTCGCAGCGGCTCTGCTCGGGCCGGCCGGGCGTGTTGTCCACGACGTTCTTCAGTGACGCCGGTGCGAACGGCAGACCGAGCTTCTCGGCTTCCCTCTCCGTCTCGGCCCGTGCCTCGTCACGTGGGGTGATCAGGAGGCTGATGTTGCCGGCCGGGACCCCCTTGTCCAGCAGGTGGCGGGCGAGGCGCAGCACGTCGGCGGCCGGGCCCGCCAGTGAGTCGTGGGAGTCGTGGGAATCTTGTTCGACGGCCACCAGGACCGCCCTGACCAGGTGGGGCGCCACAGGGCCCGGCGTCAGCCAATCCACTGGACCACCGACTCCCAGAAGGTGCGAGACACCCAGTAGGCACCGTGGGATTCGGGGAACGGCTCGCCGCCTTCGACGCACAGGTCTTGGACCCGGTCGGTGAAGACGCCCTCGGCCGCGTACGAGAGGAAGTCGTTCGGGTCGTATACGTTCAGCCAGCGCGCCGGGAACGCGTCCGGGAGCTTGTGGCCGGCGGGAAGCGTGGCGAGCGCGTCGATCTCGTGGAAGTACGGCCCCTGGCTGCCGACGGTGATCAGCTGGTCCACTTTGCCGGCACCGCGTTCAACCATCGTCTCCAGACAGGCCACCCCGCCGAGGCTGTGGCCGAGGAGAGTGACCGCGCCGCCGGGAGCCTTGGCGACGGTATCCGCGATCTGCTCGCGGAGGGCGGCTCCGTGCACCTGGTAGCGCAGGATGTCACCGGCGAGCGGTGTTGCCGCGTCCTCCGCTTCGCCGCGGTGGCGCCGTCCGTACCAGGCCGCGAGAGGCGAGGCGATCTCCCGCGTGACGGTGAGGAGCGCCGATGCCCCGCCCTTGTCCTGGGCGTCGAGGTCGCCGCGAACGAAGGAGAGCAGGGTGTCGCGCTTCTCGGCCGGGGTGTCGGGACCGTCCTGCCGCCGGGCGGCAGTGACCGTGAAGGCGACCAGACCGCGCGCTACCGCGCTGCGGTGTGCGAATCCGCCGGCTCCCACCGTGGTCGCCGCGGCGGCCAGCTCTGCACTGTGCCGGAGGGCGGCCAGCGCCTGGGCGAAGTACTCTTCCAGCTCGGCCGCCCGCAGCAGTTCCGCAGTCTGTGGGGAGGGCCGGTAGTCCTCGGCCTGTTCCAGGAACGCGTCCTCGTCAGCCTGTTCGGCCTCCGCGCCAAGGCGCAGCAGGCGCAGTTCGTGCCAGGGGTCGGCGTACAGCACGGCCCAGCGGTCGGCCTCCCGGGCAGTGGCGGCCTCGCGCCGGCCTCCCCCCGTCCTGGCGTAACCGGGGACTGACACCCCGCCAAGGCGCAGCCGCGCGCCGTGCGAGTCCGCCCAGTAGCAGCCCTGTACGTCCAGATGGAGTGCGCCGCCTTCCGCGAACCCCTTGCGGACCTTCTCCAGCGTGGCGGCGAACTTGGCTCCCCTCACTCCCGTGCCGTGGACGAACACCACTGATCGATACATGCTCGCGCTCCGTGAACCGGACGGGACCGCGTGCCCCGTCGTGACCTCCAGTGCGCGCGCCTTCCTGCGACCGACGGCCGGCGGAAGGTACGCGGACTGGACCAGGCGGGCTCGTCCGCTCTCCGCGGACGAGCCCGCCTGGTCCAGTCCCTCCTTGATACCGGCCGTGCTGTCGTGCGTACGTGTCCGTTGCACGGCGGCAGACGCCGTGCAACGGGTCTTGACCGGGACCCCGCTCTGCGGAATTACTCGGTCCGAAGCGGAACTGCTGGGCAGAGAGGCTCGACTTCTGTGCGGCGCACAGCTTCGGTGCCGAGATCGAGGTGATCAGCGCCGACCAGATCAACGAAGCGTACGAGCGGGTACCGAACAGCGATGTGCGCTACCGATTCGTGATCGACACCGCGACGATCTGACCGCGGAATCACCGCCCAAAACTCCCCGTGCTCTTTTCGGGAGGGAGAGGTTCTTCCCCGGGAGGAATCCCTCCCCCTCCTTTCCAGCACAGAGCGAACAATGGATGCGGAAAACGCGGCGACCTGGGAAAATCGCCGCTCGGGTGAACAGTGGCAGGCATTCAGAAGGCACTCTTGACATCCGGCCATGGAATCCTATCGCGGCCCTATCCTCCGGTGTGCGGACACACGAGACTCGCCTTCCGCGCGCGTTGGGCCGGGACAACAGGAGCGCACCATGACCGAGGTCGATTTCGCCGAGCTGGCCTCCAACGGATGTCGGGCAGTGGACGGAGGGCACCACCGACGGCCGCCGCGCGCCCCTGCTGCGCCGCCCCTCCGAACTGGGGCCGGCCTACGAGGACGTGACATTCCCGTCGATGGACGGCGTGCCTCTCAAAGGGTGGTTCATCCCGGCGGACCCCGACCGGCTGGTCATCCACAACCACTTCTCGCCCGGCAACCGCTACGGTTACCCGGCCATCTGCCGGGCTGGGACCGCTTCGGCGGCAACGGCGGCATCTGCACCATCGGCCTGACCGAGTACCGCGACGTCATCGGCTTCGAGGGCGGCTACGACCGCCTCGACCAGGCCGTCCTTTTGCGCACCGGCTTCCACCTGGCCGAGCAGTCGCCCGCGAAGTACGCCTCCGCCATCACCGTGCCCACGCTGGTCGGGCAGGTGCATGACGACGTGATGACCACCCCGGAGGCGGTGCAGGCCGTCCACGACGCCATCCCCGTCGAGGACAGGAAGATGCACTGGATCTACGGCACCTCGCGTCGCTTCGACGGCTACAGCCACTTCAGCGAGCACCCCGAGGTCGCCGTCGCCTGGTTCGACGACCGCGTCCGCTGACCGATGGAGGGCAGGGCGGCGAAGGGAACAGCTTTTGCGGGGAACAGCCGACGGCCGTCAGGCGGAGCTGCTCCTGACCGTGTGGCTCGGGTCCGCGGCCCAGGACGCCAGCATGCGCAGGCTGTCGTGGGTGGGAGTGCCGGATTCGGCGGTCCAGACGATGATCTGCAGGTCGGGGTCGGCCGCCCAGGTGACGGCGTTCCAGTCGAGATGCAGGTCCCCCACGACGGGATGGCGCAGATGCTTGCTCCCGGTGTCCCGGACGGCGACGTGATGGGCGCCCCACCATTGCCGGAACTGGTCGTCCCGGACCGAGAGTTCGCCCACCAGAGCGGCGAGCTGCGGGTCCCCGGGGTTACTCGTGTTGTGCATCCGCAGCTGGGCGATGGCCAGCCGGGTGACGCCCTCCCAGTCCGCGTACAGCTCGCGCATCGCGGGATCGGTGATGAGCAGCCTGATGTAGTAGCGCTGCTTCTCGGGGATCTGTCCGAAGTCGGTGATCAGGGCGGCGCCCATGGCGTTCCAGGCGACGATCTCGGTGCGCGGTCCGATCACGAAGGCCGGGGTGTGCGCCATGTCGTCGAGCATCCGCTGCAACTGCGGCTGGGTCCTGGGGCGCGGCCGGCGGCGCGGCGGACGGAACTCCTCCTTGGCCGCGAGCTCGTACAGATAGGCACGCTGGTCGTCGTCCAGGCGCAGGACCCGGGCCAGGGACTCCAGTACGGACGGCGAGGGCTGGATGCGGCCCTGTTCGAGGCGGGCGTAGTAGTCGGTGCTGATGGCCGCCAGTACGGCGACCTCCTCACGGCGCAGGCCCACGACACGCCGCGGGCCGCCGTCGGGCAGGCCGACGGCGGCCGGGTCGAGCTCGGCGCGGCGCGCCTTGAGGAACTCCCCCAGATCATGGCGGTGCGGATCGTGGCTCATGCCCTCACCCTGGCACCGGAGTGCGGCGTTGTCAGGGGGAGGGATCTCTCCCTGGTTCAGCGGACGCGGCTCCACCTGCCGTGCAGCTGGACGAACTGGCCGCCGATGACGGAGCTGGCCATGCAGGTGCCCTCGGTGCAGTCCTCGATGTGGGTGACATGATCACCGGCGTCGGGCTCGGTCCAGCGCACGACGAAGAGGCCGTCGCGGAGCCGGGTGGTGGTGTACTCCATCGTCTGCTTCCGGCCCTTGATGGCACCGCCGGTCACCCCGAAGCTGACCCGGGTCGCCGAGTCGAAGGTGATCTCCACCGTGAAGTGGCCGAGCGGGGTGTCGTCAGCCGAGAACCTTGACGACCTCGTGGGCGAGCGCGACCGCCGAGGCGGGGTTCTGGCCGGTGAGGAGGGTGCGGTCCGCTTCGAGGGGGGCGAAGTTCTCCTCGCCCTTGCGGTGGTCCGCGCCCACGTCCGAGACGAGGCGGTCCTGGAGCAGCCACTTCGCCCGGTCGGCGAGGCCGTTCTGGATCTCCTCGGAGTTGGACAGTCCGGTCAGGCGGTAGCCGGCGAAGGGGGACTTGCCGTCGGCGTCCACGGTGGACAGCAGGGCGGCCGGGCCGTGGCACACCAGCGGCACGATCTTGCCGGAGGCGAGCCGGGCGTTGAGCAGTCCGCCGGTGGCGGGGTCGTCGGCGAGATCCTCCATCGGGCCCCAGCCGCCGGGGACGAACAGGGCGTCGTAGTCGTCGATGTTCACGTCCTCGATGCGGATCGGGTCGGCCAGCTCGGTGGCCTCCCGCAGCGCGGTCCGCATCTTCTCCGCGCCCTCCTCGCCGCCGTTGAAGCCGGGGGTCAGGCTGAGCGCGTCGGCGGTCGGCGGGACGCCGCCCGGGGTGGCCGCCGCGATCTCGTAGCCGGCCTCCTTGAAGACGCCGTACGGACCGACGGCCTCTTCGGCCCAGAAGCCGGCGGGCCGCTCGAACCCGTCGGCCAGGGTCCAGTGGTCGGCGGCGGTGACGAGGAAGAGGATCTTCGCCACGGGTTTCTCCCTGGGGTGGGGCGAGAGTGGTCAGTTGTCGTTCGCGGCCAGCTGGACGACGTGGCTGTCGGCGGCCTGGATCAGGTGGGTGAGCCTGCCGCCGCTCACCGTCCACAGGTGGATGAAGCGGGCGTCCGACTCGGCGCCGGACTTGGCAACCGCGTGGTAGTGGCCGCGGACGAAGACGTGGTCTCCGGCGTCGTAGAACTCCTCGGCCACCGCGCCGAAGGAGGTGAAGCGGGGCGCGAGCCGACCGAAGAAGTCGGCCCCTGCGCTCGCCCAGGTCTTGTAGACGCCGCCATGGGGGAAGCCGGGGGTGATGTCCCAGACGATGTCGGGGTCGAGGACGTCGGCGACCACGTCCGGGGCCATGCCGGAGTCGTAGAGTCGGCGGACGAGAGCGACGTTCGGGGAATCGGACATGGGGGTGCTCCTCGATGATCTGCGGTCGGTGTCTCAGGCGGCCAGCACGGCGCGGCCCGCCAGGAAGAACGCGGTCTGCCGGGCGACGCGGGCGCCGAGGCCCTCGGCAGTGGCGATGTCGGACTTGTGGACGGCCTCCGGGCCCGCGTCGACCGGGGTCTGGGCGCCCGCGCCGACGAAATAACCGAGGCGGTTGACGTCGTCCTCGCTGCCCGTGGTGGAGGCCCAGCCGGGCTGTACGCCGAGGCTGATCCAGTGCATGCCGTGCTGGGCGGCCATCGTGAAGAAGTAGCCGAGGGTGGAGGACTTGTCGCCGTTCTTGGCACCGGAGTTGGTGAATCCGGCGGCGATCTTGTCGGCCCAGGTCTGGGTGTACCAGCGCTTGCTGCTGGTCTCGGCGAAGGCATGGAAGGCGGCGGACGCCGTGCCCATGTAGGTGGGCGCGCCGAAGACGATCGCGTCGGCGGCGTCCAGCTGCGCCCACTGCTCCTCGGTGATGGTGTCCACGGCGACGGAGATCACCTCGGCACCGGCTTCGGCGGCACCGCGAGCCACGGCCTCGGCCAGGACGGCGGTGTGCCCGTAGCCGGAATGGAAGGCGACGGCGACCGTGGGACGGGAGGTGGAGGACATGAGGGTATTACTCCTGGAAAAGGATCGTGTGAATCGTGCTCTGGAAGCTTGGCACGGAATTCGACAACGAAGGTAGGAAGGATTAGTCCCCGGCTTGGAGGAAATCCCGGGAGGGCATGCCGAAAATCGGAGTTCCCATTCCTTCCGGGCTCTCCTTCATTTCCCCGTACGGGTATGGACGGAGGTCGTACCCGTCAGGCGGCGCTGTCGGACGCGGGGCCGTCCTGCCGATTCGCCGACCAGCCGGAGAGGAAGCGCAGCCCTTCATAGGCACGTGAGCCGGGTTCGACAAGCTGTTCGCGGTCAACACCAGGGCGCCGTTCCTCATCACCCAGCAGGCCCTCGGGCTGATCCCCGACGGAGGGCGCGTCATCAACATCTCGTCCGGCCCGACCCGGGTCGCCAACCCCTCGTCATTGGTCTACGCGATGACAAACGCGCCCTCGAACAGCTCTCACGCCACTTCGCCCGTCACCTCGCTCCTCGGGGAATCACCGTCAACACGGTGGCCCCAGGGATCACGGACAGCGGGAACGCGGTCTTCAAGACCCCCGAGGCCCGCGAGCGGATGTCCGAGCTGTCGGCGTACATGCGTGTCGGCGAGCCCGAGGAGGTCGCCGACGTCGTCACGTTCCTCGCCACCGACCAGGCTCGCCGGATCACCGGAGCGTTCGTCGACGCCACCGGCGGCAGCCTCCTCGGCCAGGCCGGACCGTCGTGCCGACAAGGCCGGATCGACCACGGGACACCAGGACGACCCCGCCGCCTCGTACCCGACGGCAGCGGCCGAGACACTCTGCGCCACTGTCACGGCAGGCCGGATCCGGATCCGGGTCCGGATCCGGATCCGGTCCGAGGTCAGCTCGTCCTGTCGGGGGCAGGAGCCGCGGGGCTGGTCGGTGCGGCGCGGAGCATGGCCTTGTAGAGGGCCTCGTGCTCGGGCGAGGCGGGCAGCGGACCCCGGGCGGGGGCCTCGAAGGACTGGACGAACAGCGCCACGACGCGGCGCCAGGCGTCGGGCGCGGCCTCTCCGGTGGCATTCACGACGCCTGCGTTCGCCATGTGGAGCAGCACCAGGTCGGAGGGGTCGAAGTCCTCGCGCAACCTGCCCGATTCCTTGGCGCGGCCGATGAGCCGCACCATGCCCTCGTACGCCTCGTTGCGACGGGTCTCCAGCGCCTTGGCGGTGGGGAAGGTCGTGGTCAGCACGTCGGCGAAGCCGTAGTCGGCGGCCTGCATCGCGCAGGCGGCCTCGATGTAGCCGACGAAGCCGTGCCAGGGGTCGGGGTCGTCCAGGGCGACGGCGACCGCGTCGGCGTAGGCGTCCATACGGTCGGCGAAAACGGCGGCGACCAGGTCCTCCTTGGCCGGGAAGTGGCGGAAGATCGTGGCGATCCCGACAACCGCCTCACGGGCCACCGAGGCCATGGAGGCGTTCAGCCCGTCGCGCGCGAACACCTTGCGCGCTGCCGCGATGATCCTGCCGCGGTTGCGCTCGGCGTCGCTGCGCAGCGGCTGGGCGGCGGTGTCGTCGGGGTGCTGGGCGCCTGGAGTCATACGGCCAGTCTAGCAATCGGAATGCCCTATCCATTTCCCGTGGTACGGTGAACGCATCGAACCGGTAAGCCCTATCCGGATCTAGATTCGGATAGGGCTATCCATATCTGCTGCCTCTCTTCGTGGAGGCCTGCGAAAGGATCGCTGTGAGCAGCATCGCCATCGTCGGAGCCGGCCCCCAGCTGGGCCTGGCCATCGCCCGCACCTTCGGCGCCCAGGGCCACGACGTCGCCCTCGTCTCCCGCAACCGCGACAAGCTCGACGACCTCGTCGGCAAGCTGACCGCGGAGGGCATCACCGCCGCCGCCTTCCCGGCCGACGTCCTCGACCGCGACGCCCTCACCCAGGCGCTGACGGACGCCGCCCAGCGCTTCGGCGGCATCGACGTCCTGGAGTACTCCCCGCTGGGGACGTTCGGCCAGGTCGTCCTGACCACGCCGGCCGAGAGCGACTACCCGGACATCCAGCACGAGATCGAGTTCCAGCTGTACGGGGCGATCGCCGCGACCAGGGCCGTCCTGCCCGCGATGCGCGAGGCAGGCACCGGCACCCTGCTCTACACCACCGGCGCCGGCTCCCTCGACCCCCTGCCAGTGGTCGGCAACGTCAACGCCGCCGCCGCGGCGCTGCGCAACTGGGCGGTCAACCTGCACAAGGAACTCGACGGCACCGGCATCCAGGCCGCCCACATCGGCATCGACGTCTCGATCGCCGTGTCCCTCATCCCGGGCCAGTTGGTGGTCCAGCCGGAGGGCATCTCCCCCGTCTACTGGGACCTGCACACCACCAAGCGCGACCAGGCCGAGATCGTCTTCAAGGGCTGACCGCACCGGCTTCTCCCGCCGGCCCCCTGATCGCGCCGCGGCGTGCGAGCGCCGCGGCGCGACCGAAGAGAAAGCCCCTCCGCTCCGATGAACATGTTCCTTTGGGTCCTTCAGGGCCTGCTGGCCGTGGTGTTCGCCGCCTCCGGCGTCCTCAAGACCACCAGGTCCCGTGAGCAGCTCAGCCCGCAGCTGCCCTGGGTGAACGATGTCCCGCCCGTGACTGTGCGTCTGATCGGCACCGCCGAGTTCGCCGCGGCCCTCGGGCTGATCCTCCCGGGCGCCCTGGACATCGCGACCGTACTGACACCGCTGGCCGCCACGGGCATCGCGGTGATCATGATCCTGGCGATGGGCTTCCATGCCCGCCGCAAGGAGCCCTCGGGGATCGCCTTCGACGCGGTACTCCTGATCGTCACAGCCACCGTGATGTGGGGCCGCTTCGGGCCGCACGCCTTCTGACCGGCCCGACTCCTCCTCCGGCGGCACCGATCGGCAACTGCCCCGGGGCCGCCGCCCCCTCCCCCATCCCTCTTTCCGTACCGTCGCCGCCGAGACCGGCCACTGCGCCGAGCGCCTCGAACTGGCCGTCTCCACCCACCTCTACACCCACTTCCACGTCGGCAGGACTTCCCCGGAAGCCCCCGGGAGGTCATCGACAAGATCCTCACCGAACACGCGTTGTTCGGCCTCGACCGGTTCCTCGGCCAGGTCGACTCCGGCGGCATGCCCGCCCCGATGGTCCACGACTCCATCGAGCTCCTCGCCACCGAGATCGCCCCCCGCCATCCGCAAGGAGCTCGGCGTTCCGGCAGGACCCACGGCGGAATGAACACGGACGAACCAGCTCCGCGACCGCCCTCGCCGACCACCACTCGCAGGAGAAGCAGACATGGCAGAAGCCAACGACCCGTCAGCCGGCCACCCCCCGCAGGCCGGCCCACTCTCGTCGGACCGCCGCTCGGCACAGCTCGCCGAAGCCTTCAGGGACGCTCTGATCCGCATGCGCGACGGCAAGGACCTCACCGCCGAGGACCTCGACATGACCACCGACCTGCTGGAAAGGGTGCAGGCGGCCAACGGCGTCTCCCTGGCAGCGGCCATCATGCCGATGCTCAAAGAGGTCTTCCAGGACGGTCGGCAGGGCTACACCCCAGAGGCACCGACGGTCCTGCCCGCATCCGGCCCCGCACCCATGCGACGCGTCCGGACCCCGCCCGAACCCCGTTGGTGGTGACCCTCCGCGCACTCAACGGCCCGGACCTGCCGGGAACCCGACCCGAGCAAGAGAGACCAGCCCGAAGCGCAGGGCCCCCTCGCCGCCGACAAGGCTCAAGCGCCTCATCACCCGACGCTTCCCACCCCGTTTCACGAAAGGATCGCTGTGAGCAGCATCGCCATCGTCGGAGCCGGCCCCCAACTGGGCCTGGCCATCGCCCGCACCTTCGGCGCCCAGGGCCATGACGTCGCCCTCATCTCCCGCAGCCCCGACAAGCTCGGCGACCTCGTCACCACCCTCACATCCGAAGGCATCACCGCCACCGCCTTCCCCGCCGACGTCCTCGACCGCGACGCCCTCACCCAGGCACTCAAGAACGCCACAGACCACTTCGACGGCATCAACGTCCTGGAGTACTCCCCGGCCGACACACGCAGGCCCACCGCCCCGGCCACCCCGGCCGACATCGAACCGTCCCACATCCAGAACGAGATCGAGTTCCAGCTCTACGGAGCGATCACCGCCACCAAGGCCGTACTACCCGCAATGCGCGAGGCAGGAACCGGCACCCTCCTCTACACCACCAGCGCCCGCTCCATCACCCCCCAGCCGCCCACCGCCAACACGGACGCCGCCATGGCCGCTCTGCGGAACTGGGCCGTCAACCTGCACAGGGAACTCGACGGCACCGGCATCCAGGCCGCCCACATCGGCATCGACGCAACGATCGGCACCCCCACGTTCTACGGGCAGCCCTGCGTCACGGCCGATCAGATCTCCCCCGTCTACTGGGAACTTCACACCACCAAGCGCGACAAGGCCGAACAGGTCTTCAGAGGCTGACGCGACACTCGCTGAGCAGCGCCATTCCCTCCCAAAGATCACAGCGGCGGCCTTCCATGCTTCCGAACAAGCCAAACACTCACGTTCACGCTCCGCGTGCGCCAGGCGGGCAAACAGTCGGCAACAGCCAGTCACCCCCCGAACAGCACGACACTTGCTCTTCCGGTCGCACCAAACGGATCTCGCCCCGTCATACGCCACACCCATTGCAGGTGGACAGAGCCATCACCCGTGCCTTCGAACTGCTGGGAAAGCGCTGGACCGGCCCCATCGTGTCCGTACTCACTGCGGGCCCCGCCTACTTCGCCGACCTGCACGGCGCGATCCCCGGAATCAGCGAGCGCATGCTCTCCAACCGCCTCGCCGAACTCGGTGCCAGGGAACTCGTCGCGCGCGAGGTCGACGAAGGGCCACCGGTTCGCGTGTCCTACCGCCTCACTTCGGCTGGCACAGCGCTGGAGCCCGCCCTCAGAGTTCTCTCGCAGTGGTCAGAGACCTACCTACTGGCGGACGGCCCGTAGCGGCGGCCGACCGCTGTCACCCCACGGGAGGTCCTTTGCGTTCGACCTCGGCATCTCTGGAAACCTGCCGGCGAACTTCGCGCTCCACCCCGGCCCGCTGCTCGTCCTCCACGACGAGACGAGCCGAACGCTCCGGATCCGTGGACGCCGGGAACTCCCCATTGGCCTACAGAACCCAGAGGTCATCCGTCAGCAGTGGCAGCTCTCTGGGATTTTCGGCCCCGCCGACCGGCAACGAACGTGAACCGGCCTCTTCCGCGTCATCTGGTCTGCGGACCCCGAGTACTCCGCGTTGCAACGTTTCTCGCGGCCTTGACTTTGCCACCCGCAGGTCAGGCGGCCTTTGCGAACGGTTCAAGAAACGCCACGCACTCCACATGATGCGTCATCGGAACCCTGCGCCTTACCGTCCGTTCCGTGGCGCTCCCTGGCCAGGTCGAAGTGCGTCACGATCCTCGTCAGACGCCCTGGTCCCCAAGCCGTCCCCAAGCGGTCCCCAAGAATGATCAAGGGGCCGCTTCAGAATTCCTCTGAAACGGCCCCTGACCTGCGACTTCGAAAAGTCGGGACGACAGGATTTGAACCTGCGACCCCTTGACCCCCAGTCAAGTGCGCTACCAAGCTGCGCCACGTCCCGGTGCGCTCGCTCGCGGTGAACCGCGTGATCGCGCGAACAGCACCTTACCGTACGTCCCCCGGCGCGCAGAAAGAGGGCGGGGCGGTGGGGAGGGACAATCGGTCGTATGGAAGACGCGGGGACAGGGGCACGGGACCGGGACACCGAGGGGCGGGCGCGCAACGCCCGGCCGCGTGACGGGCTGGGGCGGCCGCTGCCGTACGGCGCGGCGGGCGTCGAGCGGCAGCCCGAGGGGGTCGTACGGACCCCGGAGGAGACGGTCGTCGAAGCACAGGCGCTGCTGGACGCGGGGAAGCCCTTTCACGCGCACGAGGTGTTCGAGGACGCCTGGAAGTCGGGGCCCGAGGCGGAGCGGACGCTGTGGCGGGGGCTGGCCCAGCTGGCGGTGGGGCTCACGCACGCGGCCCGCGGGAACCTGACCGGCGGGGCGCGGCTGCTGCGGCGCGGCGCCGGCGCGGTGGAGGAGTGGGCGGCCGGAGGCGGCGGGCCGCGGCCGTACGGGATCGACGTCGACGGGCTCGCGCGGTGGGCGCGGGAGCTGGCCGGGCGGGTGGAGGGCGGCGGCCGGAGCGTCGGTGCGGTCGCCGAGGCACCCCGGTTGCGCGGCGCCCGGTAGCACCGGGGTGACCCGCTGTCAGTGGCATGCGGCAGACTCGGGGGCGTGCGAAAGATTCATGTCATCGGTATCGGCGCGGGCGACCCCGACCAGCTCACCCTCCAGGCGGTCCGGGCGCTGAAGGACACGGACGTGTTCTTCCTCCTCGACAAGGGCGAGGTCAAGAGCGACCTGACCCGGCTGCGCCGGGACATGCTCGACACGCACATACCGGACGGTGGTTACCGGCTGGTCGAGGCGCGGGACCCGGAGCGGGACCGGGCCGCGGGCGGCGGGGCGTACTCACCGGCCGTCGGCGACTGGCGCACCGCCCGTGCGGACATCTACGAGCGGCTGATCCGCGAGGAGCTGGGCGCCGAGCAGACGGGTGCCTTCCTGGTGTGGGGCGATCCGTCGTTGTACGACAGCACGTTGGCGATCCTGGAGGAGGTACTGGCCCGGGGCGCGGTGCGGTTCGCGTACGACGTGGTGCCCGGGATCAGCAGTGTCTCGGCGCTGGCGGCCCGGCACCGGACGGGGCTGAACCGGGTGGCCCGGCCGGTGCAGATCACCACCGGACGGCGGCTCGCCGAGGGGCTGCCGGACGGGGTGGACGACGTGGTGGTGATGCTCGACGCGCACCAGGCCTTCCGCCGGTACGCGAACCAGGACATCGACATCTACTGGGGCGCCTACCTCGGTACCCCGGACGAGATCCTGGTCTCGGGTCCGATCGCCGAGGCCGGTCCGCGCATCGAGCGGCTGCGGGCCGAGGCGCGCGAGCGCAAGGGCTGGATCATGGACACGTATCTGCTGCGCCGCCACCGGGAGGTTCCGAAGGAGGGCTGAGCGGTACCCGGACGGCTGCCGGTCCAGGACCCGGCCGGCGGGCTGTCCGCACGGGCCGCGGACCTGACGTCCGCCGCCGGGGCGGCCTGACGCCCGAGGCGGTCAGGCGGGGCCCAGCCCCAGCCGTTCCAGTACACCGGCGACATCCGGCACCGCCGTCGCCCCCTGCGGCAGCGGGGGCCGCCGTACGACGACCACGGGCAGCGCCAGCTCCCGGGCGGCCGTGAGTTTGGCGGCCGTGGCCGCTCCCCCGCTGTCCTTCGTGACCAGGACGTCGATCAGGTTCTCGCGCAGCAGCGCGGTCTCGTCGGCCACGGTGAACGGCCCGCGCGCCAGCAGCACCTCGGTGCGCCGGGGCATGGGGGGCTCGGGGGGCTCCACGGACCGTACGACGAAGTGCCGGTCCGCGAGGTGGGCGAAGACGGACAGGCCCAGGCGGCCGGTGGTGAGGAAGACGCGGGGGCCGAAGCGGGGCAGCGCGGCGGCGGCCGCGGCCAGGGACGGGACCGGGTGCCAGTCGTCGCCGGGGCCTGGCCGCCAGCCGGGGCGGCGCAGGACTACGGAGGGGATGCCGGTGGCCCGCGCGGCGCGGGCCGCGTTCGCGGTGATCGTCTCGGCGAAGGGGTGGGTGGCGTCCACCAGCGCGTCCACGCGGTGCTCGCACAGCCAGTCGCCGAGCCCGGCCGCCCCGCCGAACCCACCGATCCGCACCTCACCGGCCAACGAGCCCGGCCGCGCGACCCGTCCCGCGAGCGAGGTCGTGACACGGATCCCGGACCGCCCCGACAGCTCGGCGGCGAGCCGGCGCGCCTCAGCGGTACCACCGAGGATCAGGACATGCGGGGACATGCAGCGAGCGTACGGGGCCGCCCCGGGCGACAGCGCCCTGGGGCCCGGCATCCGGGCCCCACGCACGGGCCGGGTTTCCTCAAGGTCCGCAAGCCCCCCGAGGTCTTCGCACCTTCCGGATTCCGGCGGCAGGCGTGCCGGGACGCGCCGCGGCCGCCCGGCGGGATGCCGGGCGGCCGCGGTGAAACGGGACCTCTGTCAGCCCTGGCGGGCCTTGAAGCGGGGGTCCTTCTTGTTGATCACGTAGACCACGCCACGTCGGCGGACCACCTGGGCGCCGGGCTTGGCCTTCAGCGAGCGCAGGGACTTGCGGACCTTCATCGTGCTGTTCTCCTCGGGTCGGTCGCCGGGCCGGTCAGCCGCGGGCGGCGGCGGTGCGGCCGTACCGGCGCTCGAAACGCTCCACTCGGCCGGCGCTGTCCAGGACCCGCGCCCGGCCGGTGTAGAAGGGGTGCGACGCGGACGAGATCTCCACGTCGATCAGCGGGTAGGTGTTGCCGTCCTCCCACTCGATCGTCCGGGACGAGCCGGCGGTCGAGCGGGTCAGGAACGCCGTGTCGGCGGCGCGGTCGCGGAAGACCACGAGCTGGGACGCGGGATGAATGCGGGCCTTCATGGGGTTTCCTCTCTGGGGCGGCGGTGTGTCCGGCTTCAGCGCTCTTCGCGGAAGTCGACGTGCGCGCCGGCCACCGGGTCGTACTTGCGCAGGACCAGCCGGTCGGGGTCGTTCCGGCGGTTCTTGCGGGTCACGTAGGTGACGCCGGTCCCCGCCGTCGACTTCAGTTTGACGACGGGACGCGCGGTGCTGCGTGCCATGAGGTCCTCCTTTCGCCCACACCCGGTATCTTTGATCCGAGCATGTCATTCACGACCGGTCCAACAACGCCTCCCGCCGTCGCATTCCCGGCCCGCCCGACCGGTCGGCGGTGCCCGGGACCGGTCAGCGCAGGAGCAGCTGGAGGCCGCCCACGACGGTCGCCGCGATGACCAGCTGCTCGAACAGCCGCTGGTTGATCCGGTGCACGGCCCACTTGCCGATGAGCGCGCCGGGGACGACGAACGCCACCAGCGCGGCGTCGAGGAGCAGCGAGTGGCCGTCGATCAGGCCGAGGCCGGCGCTGAAGGGGACCTTGGAGAGGTTCACGATCAGGAAGAAGAACGCCGAGGTGCCCAGGAAGCCGAGTTTCCGGAAGCCTGCCGACAGCAGGTACAGCGACATCACGGGGCCGCCCGCGTTGGCGACCATCGTGGTGAAGCCGCCGAGCACGCCGTACGAACCGGCCTTCACCCGGCCCGCCCGGGTGGTGACCGCGTCCGGGTCCTCGGGAGGCTCGGCCGTGCGGCGCCGCCACAGCGTGACCCCGGCCATCAGCAGCAGGATCGCGCCGATCGAGGTCCGTACCACGCTGTCGTCGGCCCAGACCAGGAACAGCGTGCCGATCACGACGCCGCCCGCGACGGCCGGGAACAGCCGCCACAGCGTGGGCCAGTGCGCGTGCCTGCGATAGGTCGCGACGGCCAGCACGTCGCCCGCGATGAGCAACGGGAGCAGGACACCGGTGGAGGCGCGGGCCGGAAGGACCGCGGCGAAGATGGCGAGGCTGACGGTGTTGGCCCCGCTGACGGCGGTCTTGGAGAAGCCGACGAGCAGAGCGGCGAGTGCCAGGGCGGCGAACTCCCAGCCGGATATGTGCCAGAGCGTCATCGTGTTCATGCGGGGACCGATGCTATGTCCGGACAACCCGATGCGGTAAGTGCCGTCTCGCCGATCGGCCGGCTCGGGGCACACCCCGGTGGAGCAGGGCCGTCTCGTCACGCCGGCAGCGCCGAGCCGACCCGCGCCGGTAGCGCGGTTCGGCGCGGTCGCCGTGAAACCCTGGCCGGGACGCGTGCATCCGAGCCCGTCGAGGAGGACGTCGTATGCCACCCCTGGTCGACCCCGTGCCCGGCGGGAGCCCCGGCGATCTCGCCCGGGCCCATGCCCTCGCCCACGAACTGTCCGCGCAGGGCGTGCGCGGGATCGTGCTGGCCTATGTGGACACCGCCGGGGTGTGCAGGGTCAAGACGGTCCCCTGGCAGGGGCTGCAACCGGCGGTGGCCTGGGGCGTCGGTATGTCCCCGGTGTTCGACACCTTCCTGGCCAACGACGCGATCGTGCGCACCGACGTCCTCGGTTCGCCCGACGGCGATCTGCGCCTCTACCCGGACCTGGACCGACTCGTGGTGCTGGCCGGGCAGCCCGGCTGGGCCTGGGCGCCCGTCGACCGGGTGACCCAGGAGGGCGACCGGCACCCCGGGTGCAGCCGCACCTTCCTGCGCCGGGTCGTCGCCGACGCGGAGGAGCGGCACGGCGTCACCTTCCGGGCGGGCATCGAGATCGAGTGGTCCCTCGGCCGGGCCGCCGCACCCGCCGACGAGTTCGTGCCGGCCACCTCCGGCCCGGCGTACGGCGCCGCCCGGCAGATCGAGCTGAGCGACTACACCGCCGACCTGCTCGCGGCCCTCGAGCGGCAGGAGGTGCCGGTCGCCCAGCTGCATCCCGAGTACGCGCCCGGCCAGTTCGAGCTCTCCACCGGCGCCCTGGACCCGGTGGCGGCGGCCGACCAGAGCGTGCTGGTACGGCAGACCATCCGCGCGGTCTCGCACAAGCACGGCCTGCGGGCCAGCTTCGCCCCGGCGGTCGCCGAGCGGGGCGTCGGCAACGGCGGCCATCTGCATCTCTCCCTCTGGCGCCACGGGGTGAACCTGCACGCCGGGGGCGACGGCCGGTACGGCATGACGGCCGCGGCCGAGTCCTTCATCGCCGGGCTGCTGGCGCACCTGCCCGCGCTGACGGCGGTGACCGCGCCGAGCCCGGCCAGCTATCTGCGGCTCCGGCCCGCGCAGTGGGCGGGTGTGTTCACGGCCTGGGGCCGGGAGACCCGCGAGACCGGGATCCGGGTCATCACCGGCACCGCCGGCCACCAGAGCCAGGACGCCAACCTGGAGATCAAGCCGGTCGACCTGGCCGCCAACCCGTATCTGGCCCTCGGCTGCGCCATCGCCGCCGGACTCGACGGGCTCGCCTCGGCCGCGTCGCTGCCCGCGGAGGTCACCGACGACCCGGCCCGGCTGGTCCCGGACGAGGCGGTGGCCCGGGGCGTGCGCCGGCTGCCGACCTCGCTCCCCCAGGCGGTCGAGGAGTTCCGCGAGGACGAGGTGCTGCGCACCGCGCTCGGCGCGGTCCTCGCCGACGCGGTGATCGCCGTCCGCGAAGGCGAGACGGCGGCGGTCGCCGGCCTCGACGACGCCGGGGTGGCGGCGGCCTACCGCTGGAAGTACTGATGCCGGGGGCGATCCGGGAAGCCCTCGACGCGCTCCCCCTCGTCGACCACCACTGCCACGGCGCGGTCACCGCCGACCTCGCCGAGCCGGAGTTCGCGTCGCTGCTGACCGAGGGCGAGGCCTGGCCGGGCGTCTCGCCGTTCGACACCCCGGCCGGCATCGCCGTACGACGCCACTGCGCGCCCCTGCTGGGGCTGGACCGGCACGCGCCCGCCGCCGACTACCTGGCGCGCCGGGCCGAGCTGGGCTGGCAGGAGGTCAACCGCCGGTTCCTGACGGCCGCGCACACGGAGACGTTCTGCGTGGACACCGGCTACGCCCCGCACCCGGTCACCTCCCCCGCCGAACTCGCGGCGGCGGCCGGCGCGCGGGCGTACGAGGTGGTGCGTCTGGAGAGCATCGCCGAGGCGGTGGCCGCACAGGGCATCGACGCGGCCGGGTACGCGGCCGCCTTCCGGGCGGCGGCCGAGGAGGCGGTACGGCGGCCGGGTGTGGTCGCGGTCAAGTCGGTGGCCGCCTACCGCACCGGTTTCGCCCTGGACCCGGCGCGGCCGACGTACTCCGAGGTGACCCGCGCGGCCGCGCTGTGGTTCTCCCGGGGCGGCAGACTGACGGACCCGGTGCTGATGCGCCATCTGCTGTGGACCGCGGTCGGTCTGGGGCTGCCGCTCCAGCTCCACGCCGGTTTCGGGGACTCGGACCTGCGGCTGCACCACGCGGACCCGGCCCTGCTCACCGACTGGCTGCGGCTGACCGTCGGCACCGTCCCGGTGCTCCTGCTGCACTGCTGGCCCTACCAGCGTCAAGCCGCCTACCTGACCGCGGTGTTCGAGCATGTGTACCTCGACGTGGGTCTCACGCTGCACCACGTGGGCCCGGCGCGGGCCGGGGCGGTCCTGGCGGAGGCGACGGAGATCACTCCGTTCCGCAAACTGCTGTACAGCTCGGACGCCTATGGTGTGGCCGAGTTCCACCACCTCGGCGCACTGTCCTTCCGGCAGGGACTGGCCGGATTGCTCCAGGACCGGGTGGACGCAGACGAACTGAGCCCGACCGACGCGGTGCGGATCGCCGCCTGGACAGGACGCGACAACGCCCTTCGCCTCTACGGACTTCCCGCATCCGACCCCGGCCGCGACTGACCCGCGCGCCCCGCCCGGAAAGTATGATCAAGCAATGTCTGACATGACCGAAACCACGCCCGGTTGGCTGTCCTCCGACGAGCTGGAGATGGCTCGCGCCCGCATGCCGATCCTGTACGTGGAGGCCGTGCCCGTGCGCGTCGACGACAGCGGCGAAGTCACCAGCATCGGGCTGCTGCTGAGAATCGGCCCGGACGGAACGGTCAGCCGGACCCTCGTCTCCGGCCGGGTCCTGCACCACGAGCGGGTACGCGACGCCCTGCTGCGCCATCTGGAGAAGGACCTCGGCCCGGTGGCGCTGCCCCGGGTGCCGGCCTCGCTCCAGCCGTTCACGGTGGCCGAGTACTTCCCGACGCTGGGCGTCACCCCGTACCACGACCCGCGTCAGCACGCGGTGTCGCTGGCCTACATCGTGCCGGTCACCGGTGACTGCCGGCCCCGGCAGGACGCCCTGGACCTGGTGTGGTTCAGCCCGCAGGAGGCGGTCTCCGAGGCCCTGCAGAGCGAGATGCCCGGCGGCCACGGGGTGCTGCTGCGGCAGGCCCTCGCCCATGTGGGGTTCGTGAACTAGGGCGCCGCCCCGGGTCCCGGCCGGTGTGCCGCCGACGGCGTTCAGCCGAGCTGTTCGGCGGCCCAGCGGGCCCAGTCGCGCTCCATCTCGGCCCAGCGCAGGCCGTATTCGAGGGCGATCCGGCCATGGGCGGTCAACGGCCCCTCGTCCTGCTCAAGTTCGGTGCTCAGCTCCGCGAGCCGCTGGTGGTGGGCCCCGGCCAGCTCCGCCCGCTCGGCGAGGACCGCGCGGGCCTGGTCGTCCGACGCCAGGTCGAAGAAGAACACCTTGAGCAGCAGTTCGCTGCGGCGCGACTGCTGCTGGGTCGGGGCGACCAGCCACCCCCGCAGTTCCCTGAGTCCCTCGTCCGTGACCCTGTACTCCTTGCGCCGGCGCGGGCCCTCGGCGGACACGTCGACCAGCCCGGCCTCCGCGAGGCGGTTCAGTTCCCCGTACACCTGGCTCTGGGTGGCCGGCCAGACGAAGGCCAGCGAGGTGTCGAACAGCTTCAGCAGGTCGTAGCCGCTGGCGGGCCGGTCGACGAGGAGTCCGAGGAGTGCATGGCGGAGACTCATGATTCCATCGTAGATACACCATTGACAGATCGGACCTGACATCTCAGTTCAGACCTGTCGGTGATGGATCATGGGAGCCGTTCGGGATGTCCTGTTCGGTCCAGATGCACTTGGCGTCGCTGAGGTAGCGGGCGCCCCAGCGCCGGGACAGCGCGGCGACCAGCTGGAGGCCGCGGCCGCCCTCGTCGGTGTAGGTGGCATGGCGGATGCGCGGGGTGCTGAGGCTGCCGTCATAGACCTCGCAGGTCAGGATGCGGCTGCGCAGCAGCCGTAGCCGCATGGGGCCCTTGGCGTGCCGGACGACGTTGCCGACCAGCTCGCTCACCAGGAGTTCGGTGGTCATCGACAGGTCGTCCAGGCCCCACCGGGAGAGCTGGCCGCGGACGAGTTCCCGGGCCTGGCCGGCCGCCCGGGGGTCGTCGGGCAGGCCGAAGGAGGCGATGTCGGCGGCGGGTATGGCCCGGGTGTGGGCGATGAGCAGGGCCGCGTCGTCGGTGGTCCGCTCCCGGTCCGGCAGCAGCTCCGAGACGACCGTGTCGCACAGCTCGGCCAGGCCCCGGGCGTCCTCCTCCTGGTCCGCGCCGGTGAGGCGGGCCGGCCGGACCGCGGCCCGGCCCAGCACGCGCAACAGCTCGGCCAGGCCTTCCTCGGCGTCCCGGGCGCCGGATTCGATGAGCCCGTCGGTGCACAGCACGACCAGGGTCCCGTCCGCGAGCGGGAGTTCGTGCACGGCGAACGGCGGGGTGGCGGCGCCGAGCGGCGGATCGGGGCTGACGACGGGACTCTGCACGGTGCCGTCCGGATGCACGAACACCGGTGGCGGATGCCCGGCCAGGGAGTAGCAGCAGGTGCGGCCGACCGGGTCGTAGACGGCGTAGAGGCAGGTGGCGTAGAAGTCCTCCCCGAGTTCGCTGACCAGATCGTTGAGGTGGCCCAGCAGTTCGTCGGGGGCCATGTCGAGGTCGGCGAGGGTGCGTACGGCGGTGCGCAGCCGGCCCATGGTGGCGGCCTCGGCGATGCCGTGGCCCATCACGTCACCGATCACCAGGGCGACCCGGTCGCCGGAGAGCGGGATCACGTCGAACCAGTCGCCGCCCACCTGTTCGCCCCGGCCCGCCGGCAGATACCGGGCGGCGGCGACGACGGCGGGCAGCCGCGGCAGTGTCCGGGGCAGCAGGGCGCTCTGCAGCTCCTCGGCGCGGGCGTGCTCCAGGTCGTACAGACGGGCCCTTTCCAGCGCCTGGCCGACCAGGGCGCTGAGCGTGGTCAGGTGGGCGCGGTCCTCCTCGCTGAAACGGCGCGGCCGGTCGTAGGACAGGACCGACACCCCGATCGCGCGGCCGGAGGCGATCAGCGGCAGGAACGCCCATGCCGTCTTCGGCGAGGCCCCCATCATGATCTTGTCCGTGACGGCGGGATAGCGCTCGTACATCTGGGCGGGCGACTCCATGAACTGCGGCCGGCGGGTGCGCAGCACGTCGGCGACGGGCATCCCGGCGGTGAGCGGGCCCTCGAACCGCCGCAGGTAGTCCGCCGGGTAGCCGACCTCGCCGACCCTGGTCAGCCTGCCGTCCTCGAACACGGAGACGACCAGTCCGGCGGCGCCGAACGGGGACAGGACATGCTGTGCGACGGCCCGTACGACGTCCTGGACGGTCACGGCCTCGGCGAGCGTCGCGGTCAGCTCCACCGTCCGGACCGTGCGCCCGTGCCCGGCCGGGGTCTCCCGGTGCGGCGGCCTCCCTTCCGCGCGGTCCAGACACTCGGCGGTCCAGGCCGCCACCGCGTGCAGGAAGGACAGCTGTACGTCGTCGGGTCCGCCGGTTCCGGGAGCCGCCAGCACCGAGAGCGCGCCGACGGGCCCCTCGGCCCCGGTCAGGGGGACCGCCACCGTGCCGGCCGCGCCGGTCCCGAGGCCGTCCTCGGCCATCTGGACGAGGACACCGCGGCGCAGTGCGCAGGACGGCGGCGCGTCCTGTTCCTGGCGCAGCTCCGCCCAGGGCCGTGCCGTCTCGGCGTCGACACCGTACGCCGCCACCAGGTTGAGCCGGCCCGCGTCGGCATCCCATCGATGCAGGAGGGCGCCCTGCCCTCCGGTGCCCGCCGTCGCCTGCCGGAGGGCCAACGCCACTGTCCTCGCCCACGCCCCCACGGCTGGGGGCGACTCGGGTTCGGCCCCTTCCGGACGGTTCGGGCACATATCGACAGGTTAACGCGGCAGGCCGGAGCGACCACCGGGGCCGGCGGCCAGGTGCCGCCCCTGGGACAGCGCGGCACGCAGCGCTTCGTCGATGCCGGGCTGCCGGAACGTGAACCCGGATTTCAGCAGAGCGGCCGGAACGGCACGGCAGCTGCCCGTGATGCCCTCGGAGAACTCACCGAGGACGGCCCGCAGCGCGAAGGCGGGGACGGCGGCAACGGTGGGCCGGTGCAGGATCCGGCCCGTCGCACGGGTGATCTCGCGGTTCGTCAGCGGTTCGGGGGCGGTGAAGTTGAGGGGGCCGGCGATGTCGTCGTGGTCGATCGCATGCCGCAGGGCGGCGATGTGGTCGGGGAGCGAGATGAACGGCCAGAACTGGTCACCCGAGCCCAGCCGGCCGCCGAGGCCGAACCGGAAGAGCGGGAAGAGCCTGCCCCAGGCGCCGCCGTCGGCGGAGACCACGAGCCCGGTACGCGGGTGGACGACCCGGACGCCGGCCCGCTCGGCCGGCGCGGCGGCGGACTCCCAGCCGACGCAGACGGAGGCCAGGAAGTCGTCGCCGGCCGGGTCGGCCTCCGTGACGACACGGTCGCCGGTGTCGCCGTAGTAGCCGGTGGCCGAGGCCGAGATCAGCACCCGGGGCGGCCGGCCGGCCTCGGCGCAGGCCTCGGCGACGGTCCGGGTGCCCTGGAGGCGGCTGAGCCTGATCTCCTGCTTGTACGCGGCGGTCCAGCGCCGGTCGCCGACCCCCGCACCGGCGAGGTGCACCACGGCGTCGACACCGGCCAGGACGGCCGGGTCCAGCCGGGCACCGGGCTCCCAGGGCGCCGACTCGCTCCCGTCCGCCGCCGGGGCCGGGGTCCGGCCGCGGGTCAGACGCAGCACCCGGTGACCGTCGGCGAGGAGGGAACGGGTGAGGGCGGAACCGATGAGCCCGGTGGATCCGGTGATCGCGACGCGCATGACGTTCTCCGATGAGCGAGTATGACGAGCGAATGTTTGAGAGTTCAAACTCCTCTTCGGTCAGCGTACTCCCACGGAGGTGTTGATTCCGGCCAGGCCCGCGCGTATAAATAAGCAACTTTCTTTCTTACAGAGGGACGAGGGCTCCGTGACCCGTCGTTATCCAGCAGGTCCGCAGCGGTTGCTGCGTTCGCTCAACGGCCGTGCCGTTCTGGAGGCGATCGACGAGGAGGGTCCGGTCACGACCACCGATCTGGCCGGGCGGATCCCCCTGTCCCGGCCCACCGTGGCCGCCGCGGTCGGACTGCTGCTGGAGCGCGGCGTGATCACCGAGGTGGGTCCGGCGACCGGCCGCAAGGGCCCGGCACCCGCCCAGTACGAGGTCAACGCCGACTGCGCCTTCGCCATCGGCCTCGACGTCGGCCACCGCAGGATCCGCGCCGCGGTTGCCGACGTCACCGGCCGCGTCCGGGCCCGCGCCGAGGCGGAGCAGCACGGCGACCAGGGTGCCGGCGCCCTCGTCGGGCAGGTCCTGGAGATGTGCGGGGACCTGGCGGGACAGGTGGGCCGGGAGCTCTCGGACATCACCCAGGTCGTCGCGGGCCTGCCGGCCGCGGTCGGTCCGGACGGACGGCGGTTGTCGTACGCCGCCGGGCTGCCGGACGCCGGGGCGGGCCTCGGCGAGGCGTTCGGCCGGGCGGTCCCGGTGCCGCTGGTCCTGGAGAACGACGTCAACCTCGCGGCGCTGGCCGAGCGCACCCATGGCCGCGGCACCGACACCGACGACTTCGTGCTGGTCAGCCTCGGGGTCGGACTCGGCCTCGGACTGGTGGTGGACGGACGGGTCCGGCGCGGCGCCACGGGGGTCGCCGGTGAGGCCGGCTATCTGCCCAGCGACCGGATGATCGCACCGGCCGGGCAGCGCCGGGACCTGGTCCAGGAACACCTGGGCGCCCGTTACATCAGCGCCGAGGCGCGGCGGCTGGGCCTGCCCGGCGACGGCAGTCCGCGTACCGTCTTCGGACTCGCCCGCGCCGGCGACCCCGGCGCGCTGGCGATCGTGGACGACACCGCCCGCAGCGTCGCCTACGTGGTGGCCTGCGTGGTCCCCCTCATCGACCCGGCACTCATCGTGCTGGGCGGCGCCATCGGCGCCAACGGCGATCTGCTGCTGGAGGCGGTCGACCGTCATCTGGCCGACTTCAGCACCTTCCGCCCGCCGGTCGTGGCGTCCGGCCTCGGCCAGGACGCCGTGCTCACCGGAGCCACCACCATGTCGGCGGAGCTGGCCCGGGAGGCCGCCTTCGCCGCCGCCACCACTCCCGTCCCGCAGGCGGAGCCGTCGGCTCTGTCCTGACAGACACCGCGGCGACGCCGTCCT
This sequence comes from Streptomyces fuscichromogenes, assembly GCF_014645815.1. Taxonomy (GTDB): domain Bacteria; phylum Actinomycetota; class Actinomycetes; order Streptomycetales; family Streptomycetaceae; genus Streptomyces; species Streptomyces fuscichromogenes. The sequence goes on from NZ_BMML01000042.1 coordinate 49,233, forward strand.
GCCGGACAGCGCCGCCGCTCCGGGTCACCGGGCATTGCCGTGCCCGTCGACCGACGACCGATCCGTCACCCAGGGAATCCCGTCTCCGAGGAAGGACGATCAGTGTTCAAACCTATCACCGGAGCCGCGGCCGTCACGGCCGCCGGCGTCCTGCTGCTGGCAGGCTGCACCTCCACCGGCCCCGCCTCCTCCCAGCCCGACACCGCCATCACCCCCGGCGCCTCGCACGCCGCCACCACGGTCACCGTCTGGACGTTCAACCATCTCCCCAACGAGGTGGCCGCGTTCAAGGAGACCCTGAACCGGCTGCACAGCAAGTACCCGTGGCTGACCGTCAAGTTCGTGCCCAACAAGGACGACGCCGCCTACGCCAAGGCGGTCGCCGCGGGCGACCCGCCCGACGTCTTCGTCAGCTCGGTGCCGGACAACGTGGCCAAGTTCTGTTACAACGGCACGGTCGCCGACGTCGGCCCCTACCTGACCTCGGCCAGGATCGACGCGGCGAAGACCTTCCCGGCCGCGACCCTCGCCTACACCCGCTACCAGGGCAAGCAGTGCGCGCTGCCCCTGCTGACCGACGCCTTCGCGCTGTACTACAACAAGCAGATGTTCAAGGCGGCCGGCATCACCGAACCGCCGAGGACGCTCGCCGAACTGACCGCCGACGCGAAGAAACTGACGGTCAAGAACTCCGACGGCTCCATCAAGACGTACGGCTTCGTGCCGCGTTCGGACTACGACGTCAACCGGTACCTCTACACCGGCGCGCACAGCGGTACCGAGTTCTACGGCAAGGACGGCAGGACCACCTTCGCGTCCGACGCCAAGTGGCAGCAGCTGCTGAAGTGGGACCAGGGCCTGATCGACTACTACGGGTCGGCCAATGTCCAGAAGTTCGTGGGCCGTTACCAGCCGCACGCGGACGACGCCGGCAACCCGCTGCTGACCGGTGCCGCCGCCATGGAGTTCGACGGCGAGTGGCACGTCGGTGAAATAGCCACCGAGAAGAAGGACTTCGACTACGGCGTGGTGCCGATGCCGGTCCTGGACGGATCGTCGGGCACCTACGGCGCGGGCAGCACGCTCGGCACCGTCGCCTATCTGTCGGCGGGCTCCCAGCACAAGCAGGAGGCGTTCTTCGCGCTCCAGCAGCTCACCACCGACACCACGTTCCTCAACACCCTGGCCGACACGGTCTACAACGTCCCCTCCACGTTCGCCGCGCTCAAGGCCTGGGACCAGCGGGACGACCCGCACTGGAAGCCGTTCGTCGACGTCTTCGAGAACAAGAACTCCACCTACAAGACGCTCACCCCGGCCGGCATCGAGGACATGGACACCTGGCGGGCCTTCCTGCTCGACTACGAGCAGGGCAAGGTGACGGACGTCGCGAGCGGTCTCGCGGGGGTCGGCAAGAAGATCGACGACCTCAACTCCGAGAGCGGGCAGTAGTCATGACGACCGTCCTCGCCCCCGTCGGCGAGGCCCCGGGCTCGGCGCGCACGCGCCCTGCCCGGGGCGGGCGCCGCCGCCCGAGCCGGGCCCGCTGGTGGGTCGTGCTGGCCTTCCTGTCCCCGTTCGCCGTCGGGTTCTGCGTCTTCGTGCTCTACCCGGTGGCGGCGACGCTCTACTACTCGCTCACCGACTTCCAGGCCGGCTCCTACCGTCCGGTGCAGTTCGTCGGGCTGCGCAACTACCGCGCCCTGTTCGAACAGTCCGACACCTTCTGGGTGTCCGTGCGCAACACCCTGTGGATGGTCGTCGTCATGGTGCCGCTGCGCACCGCCTGGGCCATGTTCACCGCCTGGGTGATCATCCGGGTCAGGCGCGGCCGGGCCGTGTACCGTACGCTGTTCTTCCTGCCGTCGATGGTGCCGGTGGTGGCCGCGGCCCTGTCGTTCATCGTGCTGCTCAACCCGGTCGGCCCGCTGAACCGGCTGCTGGGTCTCGTCGGCGTCGACGGTCCGGGCTGGTTCGCGGACCCCGCCTGGTCCAAGCCCAGCCTGGTCCTGATGGCGCTGTGGGCGAGCGGCAACGTGATGGTCATCTTCTCCGCCGCCATGCTCGACGTGCCCCGCGAGCTGTACGAGGCGGCCGAACTCGACGGCGCGGGCACGCTGCAGAAGTTCCGCAGTGTGACGCTTCCGGCGATCTCCCCGGTGATCTTCTTCGCGCTGCTCACCGGGATGATCTACACGTTCCAGTACTTCACGGAGGCGTTCGTCGCCTCCAGCTCCGCGAACGCCACCTCCTCCAGCAACGACCTGATCGGCTACCCCGCCAACTCGCTGCTGTTCTACTCGACCGAGCTGTACCGGCAGGGTTTCGGCTACTTCAAGACCGGCTACGCCTCGGCGATGGCCTGGCTGCTGTTCCTCGTCATCTTCGCGGCGACCGTGGTGTTCATCCGCGCCTCCCGCCGTTTCGTGCACTACTCGGGCGGTGGCCGGTGAGCACTGTTCAGCTGACGAAACCGCGGGCCGGGCGGCGCGCGCTGTACGTGCTCGCCGAGCACGCGCCCGCCGTCGCCGTGGCGCTGTGCTTCCTGCTGCCGCTGACGATCGGCGTCCTCACCGCCTTCATGACCCAGCACCAGGCAGGCACCGGCTCGCTGTGGCCCTCGCCCTGGGAGTTCGGCAACTTCGGCGAGGTCTTCAGGGCCATGCCGTTCGGCCGTGACCTGCTCAACACCATGCTGTACGCCGGGCTGTCCACGATCGGTGTCGTCGTCTCCTCGGTGCCGGTGGCCTACGCGCTGGCGCGGCTGAAGTGGCGCGGCCGGGAGGCGGTCTTCCTGGTCGTCCTCGCCGCGATGATGATCCCGGCCCAGGTCACCAGCCTGCCGCTGTACGTCATGTACGCGCACGCCGGCTGGGTGGGCACGCTGAAGCCGCTCATCGTGCCGTCCTTCTTCGGGGACGCGTTCAGCATCTTCCTGCTGCGCCAGTTCTTCCTCACCATCCCGGAGGAGTTCACCGAGGCGGCCCGGGTGGACGGCGCGGGCGAACTGCGCATCCTGTGGCGGGTGCTGATCCCGATGGCCCGCCCGGCGATCGCCGCCGTGGGCCTGTTCGCCTTCCTCTACGCGTGGAACGACTTCTACAACCCGCTGCTCTACACCGGCAACAGCGACACCGGCCAGACCCTCGCGGTCGCCCTCAGCCAGCTCGCCAAGAACGGCCACCAGAACGCCTACCAGCTCCAGATGGCGGCCTCGCTGATGTTCCTGCTGCCCGTCCTGGTGCTGTTCTTCCTGGCGCAGAAGGTCTTCGTCGAAGGCATCGCGCTCACCGGCGTCAAGGGCTAGACCGCCCGCAGGGTCCGAACCCGCATCTCTCATGGGAGCACGAGTGAAGATCACCGTTGTCGGCGGTGGCAGTACCTACACACCCGAACTGATCGAGGGCTTCGCCCGGCGCGCGGATCTGCTGCCGGCCGGCGAACTCGTCCTGCACGACATCGACGCGGAGCGTCTCTCCGTCATCGGCGGCCTGGCCCGCCGGATCCTTTCCCGGCACGGCTTCCCGGGCCGGCTGACCGTCACGACCGACCTGGCACAGGCGGTGGACGGCGCCGACGCGGTCCTCGTCCAGCTGCGCGTGGGCGGCCAGGCCGCCCGGCTGGTCGACGAGACCCTGCCGAACCGGTTCGGCCTGCTCGGCCAGGAGACGACCGGTCCGGGCGGCTTCGCCAAGGCCCTGCGCACGGTCCCGGTGGTCCTCGGCATCGCCGAGGAGGTACGGCGCCGGGCCCGGCCCGGCGCCTGGATCGTCGACTTCACCAACCCGGTCGGCATCGTCACCCGCGCCCTGCTGGACGCCGGCCACCGGGCGGTCGGACTGTGCAACGTGGCGATCAAGTTCCAGCGGCAGCTGGCCGCGCGCCTCGGCACCGACCCCGGCCGGGTCCGCCTCGGCCACGCCGGCCTCAACCACCTCTCCTGGATCCGCTCGGTCTGCGTGGACGGCGTGGACCGGCTGCCGGAACTCCTGACCGGTGACGCCCTCGACGGCCTCGCCGCCGAACTCCGCATCCCCGCCGGGGCGTTGCGCGACCTCGGCGCGATCCCCTCGTACTACCTCCACTACTTCTACTGCACCCGGCAGGAGCTCCGCGCCCAGCAGGAGGGACCGCACCGGGCCGAGCAGGTTCTCGCCATCGAACGGGAGTTGCTCGACCTGTACGCGGACCCCGCGCTGGACCGCAAGCCGGAGCTGCTCGAACGGCGCGGCGGGGCGTACTACAGCGAGGCGGCGGCCGCCCTGGTCACCAGTCTGCTCACCGGCGACGGCGCCCACCACTATGTCAACGTCCGCAACGACGGCGTGCTGGCCGGCCTCCCGGACGAGGCCGTGGTCGAGGTGGCCGCCGACGTCGACACCGGCGGCCCGCGCCCCGTGCCCGTGCCGCCGTTGCCGCCCGAGATGCTGGGCCTGGTCCAGGCGGTCACGGCGTACGAGACCCTGGCCGTCGAGGCGGCGCTGACCGGCGACCGTACGGTGGCCCGGCGTGCCCTCGTCGCCAACCCGCTGGTCCGCGAATGGGAGACGGCGGACGCCCTGCTCGACGCGCTGCTCGCGGCCAACCGCCGGTACCTGCCGCGGTTCTTCGCCGACGAGGCCGTCGATGCCTGACCTCGTGGTGGGCGTCGACGGGGGGAACTCCAAGACCGACCTCGTCCTCGCGGACACCGAGGGGCGGCTGCTGTCCTGGGTACGCGGCGCGGGTACCCGCCCGCACACCGAGGGCATGGAGACCACCACCGAACGGCTCGCCCGGCTCGGCCGGTTCGCGCTGGCCGAGGCGGGCCTGCCTCAGACGGCCCCGGTCTCGGCCGGCGCGTACTTCCTCGCCAACGTCGACCAGCGGGCCCAGGAGCGGCTGGCCCTGCGGCAGCTGACCGAGCTGGGGGTGGCCGGACGGACCGTCGTACGCAACGACACCCTGGCGGTCCTGCGGGCCGGGGCACCGGGCGGCTGGGGGGTGGCGGTGGTGTCCGGCGCCGGCATCAACGCCGCGGCCGTCCATCCCGGGGGCCGCTCGGCCCGCTTCCTCTCCCTCGGCGACATCACCGGGGACTGGGGCGGCGGCCTGGCGGTGGCGCGGGCCGGTCTGGGCGCCGCGGTCCGCGCGGGTGACGGACGGGGACGGACCACCCGGCTGCGCCGGGACCTGCCGGTCCACTTCGGCCTGGGCAGCGTGGAGGCCGTCGCGCTCGCGGTCGGCGCCGGGGAGATCCCGGTGACCGCCCTGCACGGTCTGGCACCGCTGGTGTTCGCCGCCGCCGAGGACGGGGACGCGGTGGCGCGGGACATCGTGGAACGCCTGGGCGACGAGATCGTCGCCATGGTGACCGCGCTGCTCCGCCGGCTGCGGCTGCTGCGCACCCCGACGCCGGTGGTCCTGGGCGGCGGCACCCTGCAGAACGACCATCTGCTGCTGCGCGACCACATCGCGGCCCGGCTCGCCACCGAGGCACCGCTGGCCCGGCCCCGTGTCCTGGACGTGCCGCCGGTCGCGGGCGCGGCGGCGGAGGCCCTGGTCACCGCGGCCGCCCCGGCCGACGCCCGACGACGCCTCCGCGAGGCGATCGGCGCCCGGAAACCACCGGACGCGGTTGCCGACTGAGTCCGCCCGGCCGCCGCCCCTCCCCGGCCGGCCGCGCCTCCTGCCCATCGGCGCCTCCACCCCCACGTGCACCCCTTCCGAGCGACCGGCCACCCCGTGGGGTACTCGGTACGGTACGACGTACCGTACGATGGCTCGCATGCCCCGCCGCTCCGACTCCCTCGATCGCGCGACTCCGGAACGCATCGCCGAGACCGCCCTCCTCCTGCTCGACGAGGGCGGCCCCCAGGCGCTCACGTTCCGCGAGCTGGCCGCGAAGCTCGGTATCGCCGTGGCGTCCCTCCAGCGCCGTTGTACGGACCTGGCGGGACTCCTCGACCTGTGTCTCGACCACCTCGCCACCCGACTGCCCGCACCGGCGCCGGACACCGACTGGGCGACCGCGTCCGAGGAACGCTTCACCGCTCTGTACCGGCTGCTCGCCGCCCACCCGAGTCTGGTGACCCTGCGCGGAGCGCGCCCCTGGATGGGGCCCAACCTCCTCGCCCGCCTCGTGGAGCCGCAGCTCGCCGACAGCCTCCGGGCCGGGATGACACCCGAGGAGGCGATCGCCTCCTACCGGCGGATGTACCTGCTCACTCTGGGCAGCGCGGGCTTCGTCGACCACCGCGACCCGAAGGCGGCCCGGGCGGCGACCCGCAGGGCGCTCGCCGCGCTCGACCCGGAGGAGTTTCCGGTCCTCACCGCTCACCTGGCGGTGATCGTGCCGGCGGTCGCCGAGCACGAGATCTACCACGGCGCCCTGCGCCAACTGATCGCCGCGGCCACCCCCACCGCATCGCCCGGCCTGCCCGCATCCGGCGTCACAGACCACGAAGGACCCAGATCATGATGTCCACGGCTCCGACAGCACGCGTCTTCAGCAGCGACAACACCGCCGGCACCTCTGCGGAGATCCTCGATGCCCTGGCCCGCGAAGCCACCGGCCAGGCCCTGCCCTACGGGGCGGACGACACCACAGCCACGGTCCGGCGCCGTCTGAGCGACGTCTTCGAGCGTGAAGTGGACGTCCTGCTGGTGTCCACCGGGTCCGCCGCGAACGCGCTGGGCCTGGCCGCGCTGACGCCGCCCTGGGGCAGCGTGCTCTGCCACCGCGACAGCCACATCAACAACGACGAGTGCGGGGCGCCCGAGTTCTACACCGCGGGCGCCAAGCTCGTCCCGCTCGGCGGCGACGACGCCAAGATCGACCCGGACGAGCTGCGGGCGGCCGCACGGCACAAGGCCGGGGACGTGCACAGCGTGGAGCCCTCGGTGGTGAGCATCACCCAGTGCACGGAAACCGGGGCCGTCTACACCCTCGACGAACTCCGTACCCTCGGTTCGGTCGCCGAGGAGGCGGGGCTGCGCACGCACATGGACGGCGCCCGGTTCGCCGGCGCCATCGCCTCGCTGGACTGTGCGCCGGCGGAGCTGACCTGGCGGGCGGGCGTCGACGTGCTGTCCTTCGGCGCCACGAAGAACGGCACGATGACCGCGGACGCGATCGTCGTCTTCGACCGCTCCCTCACCCCGGAACTGGCCTTCCGCGCAAAGCGCGCCGGTCAGCTCGCGTCCAAGATGCGCTTCCAAGCCGCCCAGTTCGACGCCTACCTCGCCGACGGCCTGTGGCTGCGCAACGCACGCCACGCCAACGCCATGGCCGCCCGCCTCCAGGAGGGCCTGAAGGCGATACCCGAGGTCCGGTTGCTCGGTACCGCAGACGCCAACATCGTCTTCTGCCGCCTGCCCCAGCAGATCACCGAGGGGCTCCTGTCCGACGGCTACGCCTTCTACCACGACCGCTGGGAACCGGGTGTGGCCCGGTTCGTCACCTCGTTCACCACCGCTCCCCAGGACATCGACCACCTCCTGAGGGCGGTCCGCCAGCACGCCGCCTGACGGAGCGCCCGACCGGCGGATGCGCGCCGGGTACCCCCTAGGGGTACGATGGTGATCCTTCTGTCACGGCCGCAGGTGGAGCACATGACGATTCGGGCAGCTCGCGGCGGCACAGCCGTCCGCTGGGCGTACGGGGTGTTCCTCACCCTGTGCGTCGCGCTGGCCGTACTCGTCCACCACGAGACGCCCGCGACGGACGTCTCCGCCATGCCGGGCGCGGTTCACACCCCGTCCGTGAGGTCCGACAGGGCGGCGCCGTCCGGCGCGGGCGTCTCTCCCCTGCACGACATCGGCGACGCCACCTGCGCCTGTGCCTGCGTCATGCCCGGCTCGCAGCACTGCGGCGCCGCGAGCGTCGAGTCCGTGCGACTTGCCGCACCCGGCCCGGTGGCGTTCGATCCGCTGGCGCGGCTGCGGCCGTCCGTGGCCGGGCGGGTACCCGGTGCCACCGCGATCGGCCGCGCCCCACCCGACCTGAGTGTCCTCTCCCAACTGCGCATCTAGGCCGCACCGGACGGCGTGCAAGGTGCCGTCCTTCCGCGACCGCATCGGCAGTTTCGAAACAGAGGACACAACCAGATGAACAGCATCAACCGTCGCTCCGTCCTGCTCGCCGGGCTGGGCGCCGCGGGCGCCGGCGCGCTCGCCGCCTGCAGCAGCGGCTCCGGGTCCGGCGGCGGTGACGACCTGGTCAACCCGTCCGACTCGGTGGTCGCCGCCGCCGAGAAGAAGCGTCCCAGCACCGGACGGCAGCAGAAGCTCACCCTGACCGCGGCTCCTGCCATGATCGATCTCGGCGGCGGCGTCATGCCCAGGACCTGGGCCTTCGACGGCCGTACCCCGGGCAGGGAAGTCCGGCTGTCGGTGGGCGACACCCTGGTCGCCGAGTTGTCCAACCAGCTCCCGCACAGGACCGCCACGTCCATCCACTGGCACGGCATCGCTCTGCGCAACGACATGGACGGCGTGCCGCCCGCCACCCAGAACACCGTCCGGGCCGGCTCCACGTTCACCTACCGCTTCCTCGCCGACGCCCCGGGAACGTACTTCTTCCACCCGCACATCGGTGTCCAGCTCGACCGCGGCCTGTACGCGCCCCTGATCGTCGAGGACCCCGAGGAGACCCTCTCCTACGACGACGAATGGGTCGTCCTCCTCGACGACTGGGTCGACGGCGTCACCGGCACACCCGACCAGGTCTTCGCCGAGCTCAGGCAGGGCATGGGCGGCATGGGTATGGAAGCGGGCACCAGTTCCGGCGCCGACGGCACGGGCGGCCACGACATGAGCAACATGAGCGGGATGGACATGAGCGGCGACTCCGCATCCGCCTCCCCCACGCCCTCCGCCTCCTCCGGCGGCATGTCGACGAAGTTCATGCTCATGAGCGCGCCCAGCAAGCTGCTCGGCGGCGACGCCGGCGACGTGAAGTACCCGTACCACCTGATCAACGGCCGAGTGGCCACCGACCCGGACGTCTACACCGGCAAGCCCGGCCAGAAGATCCGGCTGCGGATCGTCAACGCGGGCTCGGACACCGCCTACCGGGTCGCCCTCGGCGGCCACAGGCTGACCATCACCCACACGGACGGCTTCCCGGTCCGGCACCAGGACGTCGACGCCCTCCTGGTCGGCATGGGCGAGCGGTACGACGTCCTCGTCACCCTCGGCGACGGCGTCTTCCCGCTCGTCGCCCTGGCCGAGGGCAAGAACGCCAACGGTCTGGCCCTGATGCGTACCGGCTCGGGGAGCAGGCCGACGGCCACCGTCCGCCCGCAGGAACTCGACGGCATGATCATGACCGCGTCCCAGCTGCGCGCCACCGACGAGGCACGCCTGAAGCGGGCCAGGACCGACGTGACGCACCAGATCAGGCTGACCGGCGGCATGATGCGGTATGACTGGGCGATCAACGGCACCCCGTTCGACATGAAGGACCCCGAGGCGAACCCGATCCTCGTCGAGCAGGGGCAGCGCGTACGGCTCGACTTCGTCAACGACACCGGCATGTGGCACCCGATGCACCTGCACGGCCACACCTACCAACTCGGTGCCCTTGGACCACGCAAGGACACCGCGATCGTGCTGCCCAAGAAGAAGCTCTCCGTCTTCTTCGATGCCGACAACCCCGGTCAGTGGATGCTGCACTGCCACAACGCGTACCACGGCGAGGCCGGAATGATGGCCAACGTGGCCTATCACGCCTGATCCCTCACCGCCTACCACCCGTGTACTCTCCGGCGGCGCCCGGAAGGCGCTGCCGGCCAAGGACCGACGGACCGGCCCTCACCTCGGCCGAGTCAGCCGTCCGTCGGGCCGGAACCGTCATGGTTCCGGCCCGACGGACGAGGGGCACGCGCAGGCGGCCCACCGGGCACGGTCGACTAGGGCGTGTTTTGAAAGGTCGGCAGCCTCAGCTCGTTGACCGTGGACGGCTTCGTCCCTTGAG
>NZ_BMML01000043.1 GCF_014645815.1 Streptomyces fuscichromogenes
GCCGAGCAGACCGCCCGCAGCCTCCCCACCCCGAACGATCAGGCGAGGGTGCTGACCGAGGTGGCAGGAGCGCTCGCCAAGACCAGTGACCATGGACGGGCCGTCGCGCTGGCCACGGACGCCGAGTACATCGCCCGCACCCTCCACGACAAGGTGTGGGTGCTGACCAAGATTGCCAAGGCCCTGGCCAAGGCTGGTGAGCATGGACGGGCCGAGCAGATGGCCTGGACCCTTCCAGGCCGGTACCAGCGGGTGCGGGCGCTGACTGAGGTGGCCGTGGCGCTGGCCAAGGCTGGTGAGCATGGACGGGCCGAGCAGATGGCCTGGACCCTTCAAGACCGGTACCAGCGGGTGCAGGCGCTGACTGAGGTGGCCGAGGCGCTGGCCGTCGCCGGTGACCATGACCGGGCCGTCGCGGTGGCCGACGACGCTGAGCGTCTCGCCCGCACCCTCACCGACCCGGACCGGCAGGTGCGGTCGCTGATCCGCGTGACCCAGGTCGCTGGCCGCGAACGGGCTGAGCAGATCGCCCGCACCCTTCCCGAGCCGTACCAGCGGGTGCGGGCGCTGACTGAGGTGGCCGTGGCGCTGGCCGATGCCGGTGACCATGAACGGGCCATCGTGGTGGCCAACGATGCCGGCCAGATTGCCCGCGCCGAATATGACCCGCACGCGCAGGTGGCGGACCTGGCCAAGGTGTTCGTCGCGCTGGCCAAGGCCGGTGATCATAGACGGGCCGTGGTGGTGGCCAGCGAAGCCGCGGAGCTCGCCCGCACCCTCCCTCGGTTGTACCAGCAGGTGTTCGCACTGACCGCGGTGGCCGTAGCGTTGGCCGAAGCAAGTGATCACGGACAGGCCATCCTGGTGGCCGACGAAGCCGCGGAGCTCGCCCGCGCCCTCTCTGACCCGAACCAACAGGTGCGAGCGCTGGTTGAGTTGGCAGGAGTGCTGGCCGATGCCGGTGATCGTGACCGGGCCGCTGTGGCTGCCGGCAAAGCAGAGCAGATCTCCCGCACCTTCTCGGACTCGTACTCGCGGGCAAGGGCGCTGATTAAGGTGGCCGTGGCGCTGGCCGATGCCGGTGATCACGGCCGGGCCGTGGTGGTGGCCGGTGACGCCGCGGAACTCGCCCGCACCGTACCCGACCCAGACCATCAGGTGCGAGCGCTGACTGAGGTGGCGAGAGTGCTGGCCGATGCTGGTGATCGTGACCGGGCCGTGGTGGTGGCCGGCGATGCCGAGCAGATCGCCTGCACCCTCACCGACAAGGCAACCCAGGCACGGGTGCTGACTGAGGTGGCCAGGCTGCTGGCCCAGGCCGATGGCCATGAACGAGCCGAGCGTCTCGCCCTCTCCCTCACCGACCCGCACCAGCAGGCGCGAGCGCTGACCCAAGTGGCCGGGGAAGTCGGTCTGCCGCGAGCTGAGCACTTGTTGGCGAAGGCATTCGCGCTAGGGCCGTGGACGACGCCCCTGCCCGTGTTGGCAAAGATCTCCCCGCAGGAGGCGCTCCGAGTCGTTGACGCGGTGTACCCAGACGATCCTTCATGAGCCGCGAAGAGCGCCGCCACGGCTCAGACCGTGAATGCGCTTCTACACCCGCCTGTGTATCACTCGTCAGGCAGCTACAGGGCCTTGCGCGCAGCCCCGCCCGAAGCGTTCAGGAGCTCGTGGATGAGCTGCGAGGTCTCGATCTCCAGGGAACAGTCCAACGCGCGGTTGACCTGCTGGACACGGGAGATCGCTGTATGCAGCCCTTGCCGGTTCCCGGCCGCGTGCTCGATCCGTAGCCAGTCCCGGTACAGGAGCTCTGCCGTGTCGTCGACTTCGAGACCGGTCGCGATGGCCTGCCGGGCGGCACTCAGGTCATGGTGCGCACCGGCAGGCGTGCGGTAGGTGGCCACGGTGTGCGCCACGTCGATGATGCGCGTGACCATGTCCTGCAGGTGCGGCTCAGCCCAGGGGAGCGGCTTGCCCCCGAACGGACGGCCGCGGACCAGGGCGAGCGCCTTCTCCAGATCGGTGAGACCTGAGGGTCCCAGCGGCAGAGCGCGTTCGACGAGCTGCAGGAAGCGAGTCCAGTCACAGCGCACCCCGGGAGCGAGCCGGTACGGGTCCTCCCCGGAACTGCGGCGCGGCACGTAGGGGTTGCCGGTGGGGTCGTTGCCCAGGGACCGGCGCAGGCCCTGCATGCGCGCGTTGAGGGTGCTCGTCGACCAGGGGCTGACGGGGTCCATGTCGTAGCACAGTACGTCCGCGCTCCGGCCCGGCCGGAAGAACAGCAGCGCCGCGAGCTGGGCCATCCTCGGGCCGTGGCCGGTGTTGTCGACATCGGTCACTTCGAGGGGACCCAGCACCCTGATTTCTGGGGCATGCAGGTCACGCGTCTCGCACTCAGCCCCGCCGGGCGGCGCGCCGTCAGTGGCAGCAGGGTCGGTGTCGGCTTCGGTGCCCGCGCGGCTCTCGGCGCGCGGGGCCGCGGGCACTGAGGGGGACGGCTCGTGCTCATCCTTAGCCTCCGCCGCCGGCGCGGCGGTGGGCAGGAGACGCAGTCCCGACGGATCGGTGGTAGCGGCGAGCAAGGCAGGGAAGACCTCGCCGCTCACGTCTGCTGCCGCCACCTCGGGGGGAGGTGCGGTCGTCTTGGGATCGGCGGCCGCCGCAGGTGCGAGCGGCTGCACCGTGTTGGCCTCATCCGGGACGTCCTGCCACGGGCCCTCTGCCGGGTGTGCCGGCTGCGCGGACACGTGCAGTGCCGTGGTGATCTGAAGGTATGAGGCGTGCTCCAGGCGCTGCACTGTGATCTCGGTGCCAGCGGAATCGAGATGCTGCGGTTCGCTGACCGAGGCGTTGAGGATCTCCGCGTCCGGGAAGTACGCGGCCGCCGAGCTCGCCGGCGCGATGAGGGTGACGGGGACCGTGCGGGACTTGTCGATGATGTCGGCGAACTGCCAGGCCAAGTCGGCGTCCAGAGATGACGCGCACAGCAGCAGGTAGGGCTGGCGGCTGGTCTCCGGCATCTGATGCGCCTCCAGCAGGCGTTCGCCAACGTCGCGGAGCGCGTGCGCGGCCTGCCGCATGTGGGCAATGCGCGCGGTGGGCAGCAACTGCGGCAGGTCCTCTCCGAAACCGATCGTGACGATCTCGACCTCGCCGGCCCACGGGCTCATCCCGAGTTCCAGAGCGAGCGAGGTGCAGACCTCGGTGATGTGGACCGGATTGCCGTCCAGCAGCAGGGCGGGCAGCCGGGCGAGGTTGAGCAGCAGCAGGTCACCCGCTGCGGTGCTGCCGATCGTGACCAGCCCGGGGTACGGGGCCGGTACGTTGCGAGCGGCGTCCTCGTCCAGGAGGACGGCGCCGGAGTCCAGGACCCACCAGCCGCCTTCTCCGGACGCGAAGGGCGCAGGCGGATCGTGGGCCAGGTCCTCGGGCAGTACCTCGACGGTTCGCGCGCCAATTCGCGCGGCCCGCAGCGGCGGCAGGGCCGCGGACTCGTCCGACGCGAGCTGGTGGGCGAGGGTCCGCAGTGCTACGTCCAGCCGGACGGCTCCGCCCGGTTCGGCGGCCGCCGCCAACGTGGCCTCGGCAGGAGAGGTCTCTGCCGCGATCGCGATCGTCTCGCCGGGCCGGCGGCGGCGGCGCTGCAGTGTCCGCCGCAGAGCGAGAGCACCAGTGACAGCGGCGGCCAGAAGGGCACCGGCACCGAGCGCGGTGCGCAAGTCCAGCGGGCCGTCGGCCGGTGCCGATGTCGGCGACGGTGCGGTTGCGGGGGAGGAGGCCGCAGAGCCCGACTCCGACGCCGGAGGTGATGCGGGTGCGGAGGCGCTGGTGCTGGGCTGAGGCGTCGCGGTTGCCGTTTCCGAGGGGGAGTCCTGCTGCTGCCCGGGCTGTTCAGCTGGCCGACTACTCGGCACGCTGGGAGCCGACGACTTCGGCGCGGTGGTGTGGCCCCCGGGAGTCTGCTCACCCCCGCTGCTCGGCGCCTGCTCGGTGCCCGGCTGCTGGGCGCTCGGGGGAGCGGTCTCCGGGTCCTGGCTGTCGTCTCCCTCTCCGGTGCCCGTGCCGAGGGGCGGCTCGGTCCGATCGGGCTCAGCAACGGGCACGGTGATCTGCTGCCCCGGATAGATCATGTCCGGGTCGGTGATTTCGGGGAGGCCGTGTGGCTGTGGCCTGCCCTTGCTGGCGTCGAACAGCTCTTGCCAGGCGCCGCCGTCGCCGAGTTCGTCCTGCGCGATCTTCGACAGGTAGTCGCCCGCGTGGACCGTGACGACGTGCTCGCCCCCCTCGCCGACGGCCGCAGGCTCCCTGCCGAACTGCGTACGCACCCCTGGCGCCGTCCCCGCGGTGTCGGGCATCTGAAGCTGCCAGCCGGGCTGGAGGAAGCTGTTCGCACGGAAGACCGTCCCGTCAACCATGGTGTGGCCCTCGTTCAGGTCGGCGATCTCCCGCCACCGCTCGCCGTCCCCCAGCTCGTGCTTGGCGATGCCCCACAGGCTCTCCGCAGGCCGCGTCTCGCGCACCGTGTACACCGGTCGCGACGTCGACGTCCTCGCGCCGGCTGGCGAGGACTGCTCGGTCTGGGTGGCCGAAGGGTGGGCTGTCTGGCCGGGGATGCGGGCTGCGGAGGTGGCCGGCGCGGCCTGGGCAGACGAGGCGAGGGCTGAACTCGTGGGCAGCAGCACGAGGATGCTGCCGATCAGAAGGGCGGCGGCGCGCTGGGAGGCGCCCAGGCCGCGCGGGGCGTGCCAGGTCCGGCCGCGCAGCTGGGCGACCAGCTCGCGTACGGCGCAGAACGCGAACTGCGCCCACCCGGTCCAGCCCACCACAACGAGCAGCAGCAGGAACGCCGCGCCGGTGTCCTGCCGGTCGAGCAGGTGCGTGACGTCGTCGTGGGTGGACGCCCAGATGATGGGGGTGACCCAGGCGAGCAGCAGTGGCAGACCGCCGACCGCACAGGCCAGCACCAGCAGACTCACTACGGCCTTGAGTAGCCGGGCCAGGGTGCGGACCGCCGCCGCGGCGGGGGAGGGGGTGGTGCGCATCAATTTCCTTCTGGAGCGGTGACGCCGTGCAGGAGGGTCGCCGTGCCGTGGCCGGTCACCGACAACGAGCCGATCCCGACCGCCGACAGGAACGAGGTGGCGTACGAGCCGGTGACCGTGACCGTGAGGGTCTTGCCGTCGCCGGACACGCTGACCGTGCCGGTGGCGCCGGCGGAGCGCAGGTAGGACTGGGCTGCGGCGGAAGCGGCCTGCGGGTCGACGACGATCGCCTTCCCGCTGATCGCGTCGGCGGGATCGATGGCCTGCCCGCCGGCCCGGGCGGCTTCGCCGGCGACGTAGTCGGCGCGCTCGGTGGCCCGCATCTTGCCGCCGCCGTCGACGGCGACGCCGATGATCCCGATGAGGGCGACGACGCAGATGGCGACGAACACGGTGACAGCGCCCCGGTCGTCGAGCCGAGCCCGGCGAAGGCCGAGTTGAGGGAAGATCATCAGTCACCCCGCTGCCGGTACTGGTCCACCACCGAGGTCGCCGACGCCGTCAGCGTCTTCGCCCCGGGAACGCCGGGAAGCAGGAGGTCGGACAGGTTGACCGTGCAGACCACGGTCGCGGTGACCGTGCCGACCTGCCCCACCGGCACACTGAGGCCGCTCGTGTTGATGCTGACCTGGGTCGACGCGCACGTGATGCCCTGATCATTGAGGGACTCGGCGGCCGCCGCCCGGGCGGCGCTCTGGGCGGCGTCGGCGGTGCGGTGGATGGATGCCTCGCGCGCCGCGTCCTCGGCCGCAGCGTCGATCTTCGCGCCCGAGGTGACGATCCTGCCGCCCGCGATCGCCATACACAGGAGCATGATCAACGCCGGGAGGACGATCGCCGCTTCAATGGCGGCACTGCCCTCGTCGCTGCGCAGCCTGCGTGCCCAACGGGCCACTGATCGCACGTGCTTCACCCTCCGGGGACGGTCCAGCGCTCCACCGGGCCGGACGCCGACTGCGTGATCGTGAGGCCCGGGACACCCGGGATCATCGACAGGGCCGTGCCGGACACCTGGACGCGCACCCGCTGCCCGGTACTGCTCGCGGCGACGCTGTAACCGCTCAGGCTGTCCCCCGCGGTGCGGCCCAGCACGCTGCGCGCCTGGGCGGCGCCGTCGGCGGGGCTCGACTGGTAGGCACGCGCGGCGGTCAGGCCCTCGCGGGCAGCCGTGAGGGCGATCTGCCGTGCGTAGTACCACATGGAGGCCTGGATGACGGCGACGGTGGCGAGCAGCACGAACGGGAACACGATCGCCATCTGGATGGATGTGTCCCCGCGGTCATCATGCCAGCGCCGCCCCTGCCACCAGTCCGTCAGCCGCGTGGGGGGTCTCATCACAGGCCGCTGAGCTTGCCGTTGTACTTGGCGATCACCA
The DNA here is from genome assembly GCF_014645815.1 of Streptomyces fuscichromogenes. Classification (GTDB taxonomy): domain Bacteria; phylum Actinomycetota; class Actinomycetes; order Streptomycetales; family Streptomycetaceae; genus Streptomyces; species Streptomyces fuscichromogenes. The sequence goes on from NZ_BMML01000043.1 coordinate 6,418, forward strand.
CGGCGATGGTCCCGGCGATCAGGACGGCGCCGGTGACGGCGGCCACCCAGATGATGACGGTCGTGGTGGAGATGTCGCCACGGTCCGGCCGGCGGGCGGCCTCCTCAAGACCCTCCTGCACGCGCGTAGTCACGCGGAGGACCGCACCGTTGGCGCGTGCCCACACGGCACGGCGGGTGCGGGCTGCGGTGTACTTCATGTTCCGGTACCTCTCTTGAGCGTTGAACGAGTCGGGTTGGTGTCAGACGGTCAGCATGCGGATCACCGCGGGGAAGGCCATCAGCAGCATCACCAGGACGGCCAGGAGGGCCCCCGGGGCGGTCATTTTTTCGCTGGCCGTGTTCGCCTCGGCGGCCTGATCAGCGAGGAGTTCGGCGTTGAGGGCAGCGGTACGGGCCCGCAGCGCCTTGTAGACCGCGGCGCCGTCGGTGGCCGAGCCCCGCATGATGTCGGCGACGTCGTCCAGGACGGGCAGGTTGTACTCGGCGGCCAGTTCGGTGAGCGCCTGGTACGGGGGGATCTTCTCCAGCCGAGCCCGGCGCAGCGCACCCTGCAGATACAGGAAAGGCCAGCCCTCGCCGACCGCGGCGGCCTTCTCCAGTGCCTCGGCGGGGCCGGCGTCGGCGGCCCGCTTGAGCGCGACCAGGTCGAGGTAGGCGGACAGCGCGTGCGCGAATTCCTCCCTCGCCCGCTTGGCCTGGTCCCGCACGGACAGATCCGGGGTGATGAACAGCAGCGCCGCAAGGATGAGCCCGACGACGCCGGGCACGTAGAACGGGAGGCCCACGCCCGCGATGATCCACGGGATCGTCGCGATCACCGGGCAGAGCAGGCCCAGGGCGGCGAGCGCGGTCTTCTTGAGCATGAACTGGCCCGGCCTCTGGCCCAGCAGGGCCAGGTTCGTGGTGGGGACCCGTACGCCCGGCAGACGTTCGAGGCGGGCCAGCAGCCACCGCCCCCACACCTCGTCGCGGTCCAGTTCCGGCTCGGGCATCGTCAGCGTCGCCGGGGCACTCCGCGTGAGGGCCGGGCCCAACGCGGGCTGTGGCTGAAGGAGTTCCCGGATCAGCAGCGCGAAGCCGGCGCCGACCGTACCGCCGGTGAGCACAACGGGGATCAGATTCACGGGATGGCTCCTTCCGGCTCCCGGGCGATGATCGGCAGGTCCGGCTCGGGAGCAGGTGCGGGCAGCCGGACGGCGCTGGCTGGGTCGGTGACCAGGAAGCGGGGGATGCGGCGGAAGTGGCCCAGCTGCCGCATCAGGGCGAGCACGCCGACGAATCCCGCCGTCAGGAAAGCCAGAACGAGCTGTCCTAGGAGCGTGGAGTACGGCTTCGTGTAACTGGGAACGAAGAAGCCCGCGACCACCACGCCGACGGTGATGATGGTCATCCACCGCACCGTCGTCCTCGGTTTGGCCCGGTCGGCCTCGATGGCGCGCTTTCGGGCGACCTCCTCGCGGACGGTGTTCGACAGGTCCTCCAGCGCCTGAGCCAGGCCCGGGCCACGGTCGTTGACCGAGAGGATGAGCGCGGCGGTCACCTTGTCCGCGGTGACGTCGTCCAGTTCGTCGGCGAACGCACGGAGCGCTCCCTCAGGGCGCCACCCCAGGCGCAGCCGGTCGGACAGGCTGACGATCTGGGGGGCCAGTGCGTCCGGTGCCCCCTGACGGCTGGTGATCATCGCCTGTTCCAGGCCCATGCCCAGGCGCAGCAGGCCGGCCAGCCGCTGCGTCCACTCACTCAGGCCCTCCAGCTGCCCGATCCGGTCCTTGGCCATCTGCGCGGGGGTGATCAGCCACGGCACCCCGACGACGGCCGCGCCGAGCAGGGCGCCGCCGACGAAGTTCCCCGAGACGAGCCACACGACCACGAAGACCACGACGGCCGCGATGCTGAGGGTTCGCCGACGCAGCCGGGCGTCCTCGCTCTGAGGGTGCGAACTGTGCAATGCCGCCTGCCAGCGCCGGCGCAGCGGGGCCCGGCGTGGAGCCGTGGTGCCCACGAGACCCGTGATGACGCCGATCAGCCCGCCGACCACGGCCATGCCGCTGAGCAGCGCGAACAGCAGGATCATCGGTGGACCCCCACCTTCAGCGGCAGCGGCGCCGGCCAGGCCCCGTACGGCTGCTGGAGCAGCGACGAGTCGAAGCCGACGCGGCGCAGGTCGTCGATGCACCCTGGGTCCATGCGGGGCACCGCCCGCATCTCGCCGAACTCGGTGCCGGGGGAGAAGACCGAGTTGGTGGCGGGCCGGCCGTTCTCGCCGATCCCGGTGAGCTCCAGGACGTGGGAGACGTAGCGGTGGCGGCGGCCGCCGATCTGCGTCTCGTCGGTCATGTCGACGTACACGATCATGTCGAGGCCGTTGGCTGTCTGCCGGTATGCGAGTTGCTCAGAGAGGTTCTCCTGGGCAAGCGCGTACAACTCGGCGATCCGGTCGAAGATGATGTCCGGGCGCCGCGCGTGGATCGTGCACAGGTTGCCGCCCGACCCGTTCGTCAGCGCCTGCATCATCGCGACGACCTCGGGGCCGCGGACCTCGCCGACGACGATCCGCTCCAGCGACATCCGCAGCGCCGGATGCATCAGGTCCAGGAGCGTGACCTCGCCGGCGCCACGGCCGGTGACGTCCTTCTCCCCGTTGGACTCGCGGCCCACCAGGGAGACGACCTGCCGGTGGTAGCCGTTGGCGTGGGCGAAAATTTCGTCCTCGGTCTGGATGGTCGCGAACCGGGTCTCCGGGTCGAATTCCTTGAGCATCGCCCGCAGCAGCGTGGTCTTCCCGGCCTTCTGCTTCCCCGCGATCATGATGTTCTTCTCGGCGCGGACTGCCGCACCGAGGAACTCCCGCAGGATCGGGTCGATGGTGCCCAGCCGGACCAGGTCGTCGAGATTCGCTTGGGAGACCCGGTGTCGGCGGATGACCGCATAGGTCATCGGCCCGAGCCCGGTGATGGCCTGGAGACGGGAGCCGTCCGGCAAGGACAGCGCGAGGGTGGGGCTCGCGGTGGAGATGGTGCGCTCGCTGTGCCCGGAGCCCCGGGCCAACTCCCTCAGCAGCTCAAGGAGTTCCTCTTCGGAGTCGGCGATCGGGGCGACCTGGCGGCGTTCGCCGTCGCCGTAGTCGAGCCAGACCTCGCGGGGTCCCTGGATGATGATGTCCTCGACCCGGTCGTCATCCAGATACGGCTGGAGCCGGCCGGCGCGGAAGAGGATGTCGTACACGGCGCGGCGCAGGGCCTCGTCCTGCTGCGGCGTCATCGCCGCGGCGTCCGACCACAGCGCGACGGCCTCGGCGATCCAGTTCAGGCAGCGCTGCTCTTCGCTGGCCCGGTCCATGCCGGGCTGGGACTTCAGGAGTTCCTCACGCTGCTTGGCGACCTGGGACGCGATCTCACGGGCCACCCGGTGGTCGACGGTGACCTGCGGCGCCGCCGTCCCGAGGACACCGAGGCTTGCAGCCGCACCGGCAGGCGCAGGCGTGCCGGTGGCCTGGGGCAGTGGTGCCACGGTGGGGTCGGGGTGCAGGGGCCTAGCGTGCACGGGTCACCTCTTCGTCTGCGGCGTGCGGGCCGCGTGGATCGAGGCGGGCCCGGCGCAGCGCTGCCCGCTGGACCAGCGCGGTACTGCCCGCGCGAGCGGCCTTCATCAGCGGCGACTTGGTGAAATGGCGCGGCTGCTCGGTGCCGTCGGACAGCACGCGGGCGTCCTTTGGCGCGTACGGCAGCGTGGCCACCACGGGCACCTGCAGCACGCGCTGTACTTCGCCCGCGGGATACGGTCCTTCGCTGATCATCAGCACGCCGACGTCGCCGACGCGTTCCTCCAGCGCACGGACCCGGCTCTCTGCCGCCTGCAGACAGCGCAGGGTGTTGCGGACCACCACGAACGTGGCGTCGGCCTGCTCGGCCAGTACCCCCGAAGGTCCGTACGCTCCGCGCCGGCCGAGGTCAATCAGGACGTCGTGACCGTGGTCCGCCTCGATGCCGCGGAACATCCGCGCCAGCAGCTTCCACACCTGACCGAGGCTCGCCGACTGCGCGGGATCGGTGATGCCGGGCAGCAGCAGCCGGTCATGCGGGGACTCATTCTTCCCGTCGTCGCTGCTCAGATCGATCAGCTGCCGCCAGAAGGCCTCGCCGAACTCATTCTTGCGCGCGGCGACACTGAGGTTGCGCAGACCGTACCGGTCGCCGAGCGTGCCCTGCAGCAGCCCGTGCAGCACGGCCCCGCCGTCAGGGTCGCACTCGGCCAGGATCATCCGCCGCTCCGCCTCCAGCGGCCACGACAGCAGCAGAGCGAGGGCACTCGTGGTCACGCCCGGTGCTCCGCTGCACCCGGCGAGCGCGATCACTGCCATCAGCTGCCGTCCGGAGCAGCGAGAACCAGGCGCAGGGTGCCGGCCGACTCCCACGCGGCGGCTGTGGGACCCTCGGCGGCGGCCGTGGCCACGTCGACGACCACGATGCCCGTACCAGGAGCGGCGTCCGACGCCTTCACGACCCGGCCGTCGATCGTCCGCGGCGCAGCATCGGAGCCGGTGCCGGTGTCCGTCGTCCCCTGAGCCGGAACGTGCACGAGCTGCACCTTCTGGCCCGGCACCAGAGCGGTAGCCGGGATCTCCTTGGGCTCCAAGCCGATCGGCACCAGCTGCTCGCCTGCCTTCACCAGCGAGTCCTTCGTCACCTGGGAAGGAGCCAGCAGAGAGCCCGGCTTGAGCTCCACGGCGGCCCGCTTGCCCACCACCGACTTCACGTTGTCGGCGCGCACCGCCTTGACTGCCGGGTCCAGGGCGACGGACGCCCTGCCCAGGTCGTCCTCGGTGAGGACCTGGCCGACCTGGACGTCCTTGACGACGGTCACAACGTCCGTGCGGTTGCCGACCTGGAGCAGCAGGACGGCAACTCCGGCGCCTCCGGCGGCGATCAGCGCCAGAGACAGGGCGATGACACCGGGCCGTCGCCTGCGCGCTGACACCCGAGGAGGCGCCACGGGGCCAGCCACGCGTCCTTGCTGGGGGACTCCGTTCGAGCCAGCTGTCTCTGCACGTTCTTGGGTCTTGCTCACCGTTCTGTCCTTCCGGCGGCTTTACCTGACGACCTGTACTTCGCCGACTGCCACCTGCACATTGGTCTGCCGTACCTCAGTGAGCTGGCCGGCCTGTCCGCCGCCCTGCCAGTTGATCGTCCATCTTGAGGTCGCTGTGACCTTGAACTTGCCGTTGGCCGACGAGGTCTTGGAGTACACGTGTCCGCAGGTCGGCGACTGGGCCATGCCCTCGGACGATGTGTAGGGAGTGCCGGGGCCGTTACAGGCCACGGAGGAGCCGTCGCCCATCGACCACACGATCTTCGACACCTTCGCGGTCGCGGTGACGGTGACCCCGCCCGCGGTGGCCGAGGCGGTGTTCGGTCCGAAGGTTGTGACGCTCTGGTTGACCCACATCCACATCGGGACGCCCACGGTGTAGGTTCCGGCCGCGCGGGGGCTGGCGATGTCCGGGCCGAGCAGGGTCATGGAGTCAACGGCGCGCCGCGCCAGCTCCTGAGGGTCGACCTGTGGGGCAGGGGCCTGGCCGGTGGGCACGACAACCCAGCCGTCGTCGGTGCCCCCTCCGGTGTTGATGCACTCCTTGAAGTACAGGTCGTGCGTCTTGGGGTCAGCTCCGTTCCAGGCCGGGTGGTTGGCCGGAGGTTTCGGATCGACCTTGGTGTACTTGCACTGCACCTTGCTGTCGCTGCTGCTTCCGCCCCCGGTGCCGCCGGCCTGCCCGTCGCTGCCACCGGTGTCGCCGCCGACACCGACGCCGACACAGAACTTGATGACATGGCACTTGCCCGCGCCCACATCGGGGTCGCCGTCGGCGTGCGCGATGCCGGCGGACGCGAGTACGAGGGCGCCGCTGACTAAGACGAGACGCCGGGTCAGCAGGTTTGATCTTGAGCGGTCAACTTCGTGACCATCCACTTCGTCCCCCACTTTTCAAGCGTCGCGGTGCTGACGTATTTGGTGAGCCGCGTCGTTGGCAGCGGAACCTTCTTCTTCGAGGCCTTATCGATCAGCGTCCAGTTCGTGGTGTCGACGCAGTCTGCGACCGTGGCCACCGGGATCTTGGCGGCGGTCACTTTGACGACCTTCGGATGGATCACCGGTTTTCCGGTGGTCACCTGTCCGGCCTCCCGCATCGCTGAGAGGTCGCTCTCTATGTCGGACAGAGCCTTGAAGGTGGTGTTCTTCGTCAGGTCGGTGCCTGCCGAGGAGGCCTTGCTGTAGGCCTCGGTCTGCGCGTGCCAGGAACTGGTGTAGGCCGCGAGGACGGCGGTGTCCTCGGATCCGGCGGTGGAAGCCGCGGACGGCGAGGCGGCCGATGGGCTGGAGCTGGGCTTGGACGATGTGTCCGAGTCGCCGCTGCTACAACCGGCCATAGCCACCAGGCTGCTGGTGATGAGCAGCGCGGTTGCGTACTTCCGGGTGTGAACAGCGGCGGTCCTGCGCCCCTTGGAGCGTCGATTCATTGCTGTCACGTGGTCTCCCCGTACGACGCGGTGCGGTAGACCGCTGCCCCTGACCTCCGGCATGCGGCTGCCCAGAACCGCGGCCTGGTCCAGCTGCGGTGATCCGTTTGCGTGATCGCAAGGTTACGCATATGCCAGTCAACTTCCCAGCGTGATGTTTGAGTTGACGTGCGCAACTCAGGACGTAATCGGTCACTTTCGAAACCGGATGTCGCTTTGTAGTTCTGTGGCTTCTTCCGTTACGCCCATCTGTTGTCGGACGTGTTCGTACAGTCGAACGGACCCTGTGGCTCCGTATGTGGTGAGAACGAGATCGCCAAACGGTGGTTCTTCTGGCGGTCTGCCCGAGTGGGCTACTGGCACCGCTCGGGGCCCCGCGGGCTCGACTCGCCCGCGCGGTGGGGGAGTTGCCATCCTCGCGACTTTCGGGGTGGCGGCCATACGGTGATCACGTCACCGTCGAGGGTGACGCGCCGGCCGGGGAAGCGGTCTCGTACGGCCCCCAGATCGGTGAGTGTGAAGTCGCCGCTCCCGCGGAGTACGCACGCCTCTCCGATGTGCGCGACGTCCAGGGTCCGGGTCGGCCATCGGATGTCGGATCCTGCTTCGTGCGTGCGAATGCTGTCGATGTCATGCGACATGTGGCGTGTCCCAACGCAGTTGTCGGGGGCGGTGGTTTCAGAGCCGACGTGGTTGTGCACAAGTAAACTAGATGTTCGCTTGCGCAAATCTCAAGTGGTTTGGGTGCGCGATTGCGAGGCTGTGACAGCCAGAGCCTGAGAACACGCCGTCACAGCTCGGTCCACGACCGGGCCGTGCCACCGGCCAGCGGAACCCACACATCAGAAGTGGGGCCGTAGCCGTCCAGGTCTTCCAGCACGGCTGCCCCCAGCGGCACCTCCCGGGCCAGATCAGCCACGATCGGGTGGTGGGCGACCATGGCCTTGAGGTCGCTGATCCGGTTGTCCATGGTCCGGCGTGAAGCACCGGTCAGCACGACCAGTACCCGGGGGAACACCGGGTACCAGCGCAGCCACCCGGGGTTGCCCGCCTGCCGGCGTCGGCCGACGGGCTGCGGCTCGTACGTCCACAGCCTCGCGTACTCGATCAATTTCGCCGCCAGGCGTTCGCTGCTCATGGTGGAGCGGTCGACCTCGACGAACGCCCGCAGTTTCCGCCGCTGCTGGCCCTCGATGAGGGTGTAGTGCATGACGGCGTCGGCGACGACCCGCTCGCCGTCTCCGATCGAGTGGAACACCTCGGGGGTCCAGTCCAGGTGACCGTGCTCGTCGCCTCGGCGACGGGCATCGGCGACGAAGCCCAGATGCGCACGCAGGACGGTCAGGGTGTGCGGGGTCTTGAGGGAGGCGGCCGTCGCCGAGGTGATCGGGTACGGCGGCCGGCCTCGCAGTGCCGGCCAGTCCCTCGTGAGGCGGGCGCCCCTCGGCGTGAGGTACCAGACCCGGGTGCGGCTGGACTGCGGCAGCACGACGAAGTCGACGAGGCGGTCTGCGAGCAGATCGTTGAGCTGCTCGGAGACCGACTGGCGGGAGCGGTCAGGCCGCAGCAGCACGTGCAACTGGCTGGTGGAGGCCATGCGGTGCTGGGCGAGCGTCGCCATGATCTGGTGCTTGAGCGGTTCGACGGTGCTGGGCGTGAGACCCGGCGTCGCACGCTTCTTGTTCTGGGCGGTGGTCAGTTCCATTCGTTTTCCTTCTCCTTCGACAGGGGGACGGCAGAGCCGTCAGAGGTGTGGTCGGCGAGGAAGGCGATGACGCGGCCGAGCTGTTCGCCGGCCCGGCCGGTGAGCTGGTTCAAGGGGAGGGCCTGGGCGTTCGCCTGGGCGGCCTGCTCCAGCGCGGGGACCTGCTGCGGGCGGGCCTGGGCCGCGAAGACGTCATCGAGATGCGGCCCGCGCAGCTGAATGGGACCGACACGGCGGCCGTGCACGCTCATGGAGACGTAGTGCTCGAACCTGTCCAGGCTGGCCACGCGGTCAGGGCTGGGATCGTCACCCCACTCGGCAGTGACCGGCGCGATCGCCGACTTCGAACCGGCGGTGGTGGCCAGGGTGGAGGCGTTCTGCATCAGAGACAGCCGCACCGCGCTGGGGAGCCGGGGCAGCAGCTGGGTCATGCCGTGGATGTGGACCCTGTACTTGCGCAGGTCCTCGAACATGGCCGCGATGGTTTCCGGGGCCGCGCCGGTCAGGGTGATCAGCTCGTCGAGGTACGGGCGGAAAGGCACCCGCTTGTCTTCCGGAGTGTCACGTCGGGAGCGCGCGGCCCGCAGGAGGTCCCGGGCGAGCAGAGCGGTCAGCAGGCGGTCGGTGGGCCCGTTGCCGCCCGGGCACACCCACACGACCATCCGGGAGTCCATCGCGGTGCGGATGTTGTAGACCCCGGCCGGCTGCCCGAGGAAGGCGCGGGTGACCGGATTAGCTGCGAGGCGGGCGATCGGGTTGAGGACCACGGCGAACGCGTCGGGCGGCAGGGTCGGGAACACCACCTTCCACCATGCGCGGCTCTCCTCGTCCAGCCGACCCGCCACCGCAGCGAGCGCGGCCTTGCGGAAACCCTCGTCGGTGAGCAGGGCCCGCACATGGAAGATCGTGGCCTGGGCGTCGGGCCGGCCGGCCAGGCAGGCCACCTCGTTCACCGCGACCAGTACGCTCAGCGCGGCGGTCAGGATGGTCAGCGCCCGCGGGGCGGTCGCGTCGTCCCAGGCCAGCGCGGAAGCGTAGGCGTCAGCGACCGCCTCGACTACCTCGTGCGCTGCCTGCCCGTGGTGCATCCCGAGCGGATTCCACGAACTCACCCGCGGGTTGGTGCCCAGACCGTTGAGGTCGACCAGCGCGATCCGCTGCATCAGGGTGTCGTGGGCGAGGAACGGCATGGCCCGCGGCCACGAGTCGCGGTGAGGGTCGACGACCATCAGCCCGCCGCCCGCATGCGCCCAGCCGATCGCCTGCGCCAAGGCGCGCTCCGTTTTCCCGCCGCCGGCCCGGCCGACTCCGACTTCGAACAGGGTCTCCTCGGCATAGGTGGCCACCAGCCGCTCCCGGCCGTCCGGGCCCCGGTAGATGCCCTGCAGCAGCAACTCGGGATCGCCGAACGCGAAGGTCGGCAGGTCACCGGCGAGGACCGGCAACCGGCAGTGAGCCGTTGGCGGCTTGAGCAGGCCAGTCAGCTCATCCAGCCGCACCCAGTTCGCGCGGGGCGGCTGGCAGTGCCCCAGGTCCCAGCGGCGCTCGAACCCGCTCCGTGTGGGCCAGTGGTCGGCGCCGAGCCGCCACGGGCCGAGCCGCCAGCCGCGCATGGCCCACCTGGAGCGCCCGCCGAACACATCGAGGGCGGCCTGGAGCTGGGCGAGCCGCGCTTCGGCGCGGCCCTCGGTGTTCGAGGCGCACATCACCAGCAGCTGGACCCGTACGAGGTGGTCGTCCTCAGCGAGCTTGCCCAGCGCCTCGGCGGGCTCCACCCGGCGCGGCACCGGCGGCATCACCAGGCGACGCCCGGCACCGGCGGTCGGCCTGTCCGTGAGCAGCTGCTGCAACTGCCATCCCAACGAGTCCTCGATGCCGGAGGCGTCCTGCCGCAGCCAGCGCGCGGCCCGCTGGGCCTCCCGGCGCTCGGACCGGCGGGCGGCCCCCATCAGCTGCAGACGGCGCGCCCGCAGCGCCCACTTCGGGGCACGCTGGATGTCGAGCCGGATCTCGGCGAGGTCGCCGAGCTCGGCGCGCAGGTCCGCCACGGCGTCGATGAGCGGCTGGAGCGGGTCGGGAGCCAGCGGCACCTCCCGCAGCGGGGCAGTCGGCTTGCCACGCAGGATGAACTCGGCGCGCACGGTGTGCTTGCGCGGCTCATCGACGATCGGACGGGCCCTCATGACCGTGACGTCCGGCCCGAACGGCGTTATCGACAGCAGACGTTCACCACCGGCCGGGCCTTCGACGCGGTAGCGCAGCGGTGCACTGCCGTCCGCACGCAGCCGGATCTGCACGGTCTTCGCCCGGCGCGGCACCCACCACGGCATGGACGTGGACGCGCGCGCGAGCTGGACCCCACGCCGGAAGATGTGCTCCAGGCCGGGATCGAAGTGGCGGGAGGCAACGAGCTCCAGGGCCATCCTCTCGGCCGACGCCTTCGCTGCGAGCCGGCGCACGGCACGTTCGCCCACGCCCCAGCACACGGCGATGACCAGGGCCAGCAGATACCAGTGGTCGTAGAGCCAGTCCGCGGCATTGACCAGACCGGTGACCAGGCCGAGTACCTGACCGGCAGCCGCTTGATCGGCCCGGTTGCTCAGGTACGGGGCTGCGGAGTCCACGTGGACGCTCCCCTCTGCGAAGCAGTTCGCTTGAAGTGCCATTCGGTGATGCGGAGATCGGTGAAGGTGCCGCCGCGGTCCGTGCCTGCCCACACCAGATGGACGACCGCCTTGTCAGGGCTGCCGTCGCGGCGGGCGATCGCGGCCTGGACGCGGAACCGTGCGGTGGAGAACGCCGGGGCGACCGCCTGGCCCGCGTCCGGGAAGAGGCCAGGCCACTGGGCGCGGCCGACTCCGGTGGCGTCCGCACGCAGCAGCGCTCGCCCCGCGGTGAGCAGCTCATGTTCGTCGTGAGCGGGAAGGTCGGCAGGCCAGGCCTTCTCCAGCGAGAGCTGAGCGGCCTGGTCGCTGGCCACACCCTCGCCGTGCGGTGGCAGAGGTGACTCCGCGTCCGGTGGCGGCGACGCGATGCTCGTCGCGGAGGGCGTCGCGGAGGGCGTCGTGCGGACGGACGATGGCCGCACGACGGCGGGCGCTGCGGAAACCGGCGACGAACGCGGCGCGGACGATGCGGTCGACGAAACGACCGGGGCCGCTGCCCCTGGACCATGCGGCATGCCCAGCAGTGCGATGCCGGCGACGGCGAGCACGACGGTGCTCAGCACGAGGAGACGCGGTGGGTGCGGGGGAGTGGTCACAGCAGCCGTGCTCCCCCCGCGTAGCCGGACATCGTGCTGACCGCGTCCAGGCGGACGGTGGTGCCCGGGCGGGCGGCGTTGATCATGCGACCGTTCCCCGCGTAGATACCGACGTGATAGATCGTGGAGTCGTGTCCGGGGGCGTAGGCGAAAAAGACGAGGTCGCCCACCTTGAGGACACCGGTACCGAGGCTGGAGGGGATCCGCTGCCCGACACCGGCCTGCGCGGCCGCGGTCCGCGGCAACTGGACGCCGGCCCTGGCGTAGGCGTACAGGGTCAGGCCCGAGCAGTCGAAGCCCTTGATAGAGGTGCCGCTCTTGCCACTGGGGGAGCAGCAGATCCCGTACGACGGGCCCTGGGCGTTGCCGCCGCCCCACGAGTAGGGGACACCACGCTGGGAGAGCGCCGCCTCGATGACGGTGCGGACCTTCGCGGTGACGTTTGTCAGGTTCGGGTCCTCGGCGGCCGCGGTGTACTGGTCGATCCAGCCCAGCACCGTCGCGACGTACTCACTGGAGTGGTTGTAGTGCAGGATCGCGGCCTTGAGCTGCGTGCGCTGGGTGAGGTCGCGGCCCGTCCCGCACAGGTAGACGGCGGCGCCGAGCGCGGCGTCGTCGGCGTTGTGCGGGTCGGCGACCTTGTCGCCGTTGGCGTCTTCGCCGATCGACGCCCAGGTGGAGGGCAGGAACTGGAAGGGGCCGACCGCACGTTCCCCGGTCGAGGTGCCGTCCCAGCGTCCGTTGTCGGTGTCCGCGACGGGGGTGGTGTTGCCGCCCTGGCCGGAGCCGTTGAGGAGGACTCCGTAGATCTTCGGGCGGATGTCTCCGTTGGCGGCGATGCTGTGGCCGATGGCGTGGTTGGACTCGACCTTGGCGATCCCCGCGAGGATCGGCCAGCGCATGCCCCGGCACTTCGGCACGTACGTTGCGACCTGCTGGATGGCCTTCTTGTAGGCGGCGAGCATCCGCGCGGGGATGTCCGCGGCACTGCCGCCCTGGGCGATCCCGCCGTCGTCCTCGTCCGCCTTCAGTGCCACGTACGCGCTGATCGCGTTCCCCACCGGTGCGGCGCAGCACACGGCGGCGAACAGCAGCAGCACCACCACACAGCCCCAGCGCGCCAGACGGCGCCGGCCCTTCCTCACTCGCTCTCACCGTCCTGCGGCGGCTGCTCCTGCTCCTGGCGCAGGAGCTCGGCGTCGGCTGCGGTCCGGCGCAGCAACTCCTGGAACCGCCTCCTCGCCTCGTCACGCGTGCTGCCGCTCACGTTTCCGCCACCGGGAAGGACCGCCCCGGGCCCGCCGGGTACGGGGCGACGCCGTGGCGCTCCGCCTCGAAGCCGCGTCGGGGACGTCGGCGGGGAGGGCGGCCCGCTGCCCGCTCCTGCCGCGGGCGTGCGAGGCGGCGTCGGCGCTGAGGTGGGAGAGGCAGGAGGCGCCGGGAGGGGGCCGGAGCGGCGGGTGGGCTGGGAAGATCGGCCGGCTGCCGGGGAAGGCGGGGCGGGGGGAGTCGTGGGAGTGGACAGGCGGCGAGTGAACGGGACGGCAGCCCCACGGTCGTCCGTGTGGTCCCGCAACGTCCGGCCGACATGCCGGCCGGTGTCGGCCCAAGCCCTGCCGTCCTCGCGGACGGTGTTGCCCCAGACGTGAACCTGCTGTTGGGCGTCCTGGGTGAACCGCGATCGGCCCTCCCGCGCCGGACGGACCGTGACTGGCAGACCGTAGGTCGCCCCGTACACCGTCCGGCCGCTCCGGTTGAGAATGCGGTACCCGCGGTACCGCACGAGCCGGTTGTGGGCGCGCGTCGCCAGCAGCGTGCGGTCGGAGTTCTGGTCGTGAAGCACCTCGCCCGACCGACGGTTGACGATCTGACCGTCCTCGTTGCGGTAGCGGTCTGCCGGACCGCCAGGCCGCAGCGGACCACCGCCGCCGAGGCCGCCGTTGGGTCCGCCGCCGCCGTCGTCGCCGTCCGTACCGCCGGAGTGTTCGTCGCCGCCCGCCGTGGGCTTGCGCCACTTCGCGAGCTGTTCGTCGTCCGGGCGGCGGCCGATCAGCAGACCGTACGCGCCCCGTAGCCCCAGCCGGGCTCCCAGCCCGCCCACCGCCGCGGCCGCGGTCAGGGGGGCCAGACCGCGTCCTGCTTCCGCTGTGGCGTCGGCGAGGATCCCGCCGGTGTCCACCGGCATGCCCGTGCCGTCGAACAGGGAAGTGAGTGCGCCCATCAGCCGCTGGCGGGTGCCGAGCGTCCCGTACCGGCCGCCGCCGGCGAGCAGGCGCAGCCCGCCGCCGTATCCGCCCAGTGCGGCAGGGGAGTTCATCGCGAGCGCGGCGCCGAGTTCGGAGGTGTCGCCGGGCATGTGGGTGCCGCCGACCTTGGCGTAGCGCATCCGCATGGCCATGCGTCGGCCGAAGGAGGTGATGCCGGTCAGCAGCCGACGGTGTCCGGCCGCCCCCGCGATGGCCAGCACGTCGATGAGCAGGATCCGTTCCACCATCAGGTCGGGACCGTTGGTGACGGTCGCGTCGATGGCGATCCCGAAGGCCGGGATGAACGCGCAGATCGCGACGACGGCCATGATGGCGATGCCCCACAGGGACAGCCACTTCCACACCGACTGCCGGGCCGGGCCGGGCAGCATGCCCGCCACGAACGTGACCCCGCCGACTGCCGCAGCCCCCACGCACACGCCCTGGGTACCCAGCAGCACGATCGCGCTGGACAGCAGCATCCCGCAGATGAACAGCGCGGCGATCAGCAGCAGCAACGCACCGCCGACCCGCCACCACGTGGGCTCCTCGGCGTAGGAGGCACACGCTTTGCCGACGTCCCCGGCGTTCTTCATGTCGGCGAGGAAGGCGGCGAACTCCCGATCATCCTCACTGGTGATCGCTGTGGACGCGCTGAGCAGGTCGCTTCCGGAGGTCAACCCCGGCAGCCCCCCGGTGGTGCCGGCTTCACACAGCTGCTTGCCGGGGCCGTTGATTCCGGCGCAGTTGTCCGTGCTGTCCTCCTCGCAGTACTTCTTCGCGGGGCCGTGGAGCAGAGAGCAGGCGTCCGTTTTCTTGTTCTGCTCCTCGCAGTACTTGCGAGCTGGCTTGGCGAGCGAGTCGCAGTCCGCCGTGCTGCCGCTGTCGTCTACGCTGCCGGAGGCCTTGTATCCGCCGGAGACCCACTTGAGATGGACGGCGTAGGCCTTGAGGTCGGATTTCTTGGCGGGATCGAGGATGCGCCCGTACTCCAGCAGCATGTAGGGCTTGACGATCAAGGCGTTGGTGATCGAGTCCTGCAGGGGCCGGGCCACATCTTCGGCGGAGACGGGGGCTTCGTCTTCCTGCTGCAGGCATTTGAGTTCGGCGTTGCCCGCCATGCCCGCGCACGGGTCAGTACTGGCGACCTTGCCGCCCCAGTCGTAGGAGTTGACGCTCTGCTGGGCGACTTCTGCGGCTACCTGCTGGGCCTGGCCCAGCGGCCCGTCCTGGCCGAGCAGGGTGTCGGGGCGGATGAGAGCGGACGCGGCGATCGCCCCGATGAGGAGAGTGAGGAAGATTTCCCCCAGGCCTCGACCGACCCGCCCCCGCACGATCATGAACCCGGCGAACACGAATGCCCAGGCGAGCAGAAGACCCTTCAACCCGATCGTGTCAACGACGACGCTGTAGTAGGTGTCGGCGATCTTCTGCGCGGGGCGGGCGAGAACCTTCAGCAGGGGAAACCGGAACGCGACCTCGATCGCCCAGCCGGCCAGCCCGACCAGCAGCCGGATCAGGGTGAACAGCCCAGACAAACTGAACGCCAGGGCTTGCCCTTTGAAGTTGATGATCGAGCCGCCCGAGGAGCCGAGGTCGTACCCGTTGATCGGCACCCCCTCGGACGAGGTGATGTTCAGCGGGGCAAGCAGGTCCCCCGTCTCGCTCGTACTGCTGGCCGCATACACGACCTGGGTGTTGACCATCAGGAACACGCCGGTGAGCAAGACGACGAAACCGGCCGAGCGCAGGGTCGCGCGGTCTGGGCGGAACATGTCAGCCCCGCCTCTGCCGTGCGGCGGGCCGCAGCCGCCACACCATCAGGGCCGCCACACCCGCACAGACCGGCACCAGCCGCCATGCTGCACCGGACACGGCATGCCGGTCCGCCGCGGCCTCGGTGGAGGTGCCGCGCTCGCAGTAGGCCTTAGCCGCGCCGACGACCAGGTCACACGGGCCGTGGTGCGCGCCGTCTGCGCTGGCGGCGAACGCCTTCCCGGTATGCGGCCACCACGCGTCCGGCAGGATCACCCCGAGGACGACCGCGCCGATAGCCACGATGATCAAGATGACGATGCTGGCCGCCGCAGCGATGCGCCGGGAGCGGTCCCAGGACGCGGTGGTCATCCGACGTGCTCCTTCGACTCGACATTCACGGCCCCGCCGGCATCGGCGGCGGACGCGGCCGCGCTGGGGCGGCGTCCCGGTGTGGTGGTGACGGACGTGGTGATACGCGCGATGCGGGGGATGGAGACCTTGATGCGGCCGGTGTTCTGCCGGGGGCAGGTCAGCAGGAACTCGCCCTCCCGGCCCCGCTGGCCGACAGGGGACAGCCCCGTGGTCACCAGCCGCACCAACGCCGCGTCGCTCGGGTCGAGCCCGACGAACTCCAGCCCCCGGCGGGCGCGTTCACGGTCCGTGGTGCGGGCGAGGGCGCGGTAGGCCATCAGGCCGCGATCGGGGCCGAGTTCCTCGGCGTCATGGGATCCGGCGAGCAGGCCAGCACCGTGCTTTCGGCCGTCGTGGAGGATCTCGTGGACCAGGGCGGTGCCCTCGGCCGACGAGGTGAGCCAGTACAGCTCGTCCGCCACGACCGCCGTGAACCGTTCCGGGTCCTCAAACGCGGTCTGCCGGGCGATCGCCGCGATCAGGTAGAGCACCGCCCGGCCGATGAGCGCCTCCAGCGGCTGCTGGTGCAGAACCTCGGGCTTGTCGAACGCGGCCTTCGGCGGCAACTTCAGGCCGGTCGTGGTGATCACGATCATGTCGGAGGCGCTGGAGGCGTCCAGCCGCACCGGCGGCAGCGTGGGGTCGAAGACCATGCGGGCCAGCGAGTTGGTGGCGACGACGCGGACGAGGCCGGCGAGGGTCGTCGCGGCGTCCTGCCGTTTTCCTGCCTCGTTTGCGGCCATCTCCTCCAGGACTTCAAGGACGCGGTGCATGGAGGGCGCCGGGCCGGCGGCGGCCTGCTCGACGGCGTGGTGCAGGACCTCGCCGCTGGTACTCATCGGGCCGATGCCGAGCTGCAGAGTGAGATACGACAGGGCGTAGTGGCGGCCTTCCGGGCCATCGAACATCCTCAGCGGGTCGATGCTCACCTCGGCGCGGGCGGCGTCGATGATCTGGGCGCGGCCCCGGGCCGCGGTGCGGGCGAAGCTCGCCCACTCGCGGACCGGGGTGCGGTCGATGCAGATCGCGCAGCCGCCTCGCGCCCACACTGCCTCCGCGATCAGCTTCTGCAGCACGCTCTTACCGGCGCCGAGATCCCCGACGATCCCCATCGAGGCCGAGGCGTCCACCTTGGGCGCGTCCGCCACATTGATCATCACCG
Organism: Streptomyces fuscichromogenes; assembly: GCF_014645815.1. Lineage (GTDB taxonomy): Bacteria > Actinomycetota > Actinomycetes > Streptomycetales > Streptomycetaceae > Streptomyces > Streptomyces fuscichromogenes. The sequence goes on from NZ_BMML01000043.1 coordinate 23,479, forward strand.
GGCGGGTCGTGCCGCTGTCCAGGTCGATACCGAGGAACATCCCGTTCGGGTCACCGACCTCCGCGGTGGTGAAGGCCCCGCCCAGCGCCCAGTCCTCGCTGACCTGGTGCTGGGTGAACTCCCGGACCACCCCGGGCCGTACGGTGCCGGGCAGCCCCAGGGTGAACAGCGCCTCCTGCAGGCCGGCTGGGCGCACCGCCCGGTAGTCCGCACCGCCGAGCAGCGCGGCCAGAGCACGGGCCCGGGCATCGCACACGGCGGCGGTCGGCCCCCACACGGTCAGGACGGTCACCGACTGGACCTCGACCTCGACGGAGGTACGGGACAGACGAGCGTCCAGCTCGCCGAGGTCGCGGGCGGCCTCGGCGAGCGAGGCGGGCATGCCCGTGGGCCGGGCGTCGTACTGGTCGGCCTGGTCGACCAACTCGTTCTTCTTGCGCCGCACCTGGTCGCGGGCCTTCTCCGCGGGCACCAGCGTGAGGTCGACGGTGTAGTCGACGGGGAAGTCGAGCAGCTCCAGCTGCGCGAACAGATCCGCGGCATCCTGGCCGACCGCGGGCGGGCACTCGGCCAGCGCCAGCTGCGCCTGGTAGCCGACACCGGCGTCGGACTCCACCTGCAGCCAGCGCCGCCCCAGCGGCGAGCCGGTGTTCAGCCGCCACCAGGCCGTGCGGCCTGACCGGGTGATCCGGCCTGCACTCTTGAGCTCGTCGGCATCGTCGAGTTCGGGATCGATGCCGCCCTCCTGCAGCCGGACCTGGCCGAGATCGGCGTAGCTGGGGGAGCGCAGGACGCCGCCCCGGATCTGCCCGCCGTACAGGTCGCTGCTCTCGGCCTCGGCGAGCAGCGGCTCGGGCAGGCCGCGGTGGAGCGCGTGCTGGATCATCCACACGATCTCCGCCGGGCTGGCGGGACGGAAGGCGAGGCCGCCGGCGAGCGCGGCCTCCACCCGGGAAGCCTGTTCGCGGTAGGCGTTCACCTCGCGCCGGGCCACCGGCACGGGCGCGATACCCAACATCGGCGCGATCTCGGCCCATGCCGCGCCCACGGACGCCGACACCTGCAGGCCGGTGCCTTCCGTCTGCAGGGGCACGGCCAGCCACAGGGTGCGGCGGTGCATCTCCTGGTCGTCCAGCAGGCTCAGGGCGGCCTCGACGTTCTCCACCCACGGGTGCCGGCCCGTGCCCGGTGCCTGCTCGGCCGGTTCGATGCCCTCGATCATGCGCAGGGCGATCTCACCCGGGTCGACCTGCGCGCACAGCCCGTACAGGCGCGGTGCCCCGGACAGCGAGCGGATCAAGTGGGTGATCTTGGCGAGCTGTTCGTCGCGGACCGCAGCGGGCAGGTAGGTGCCCTGCATGGTGTCCTCACGCTGGCCCTGCGCGTCCGGTCCGGGGTGCAGGCGGTAGAGGGCCCACACGCTGCCGTGCGTCGACCACACGAGGTGCCCGGCGATGTGACGGATCGGAACCCTCACCGGACACCCCCACCCTGCTGCGCGAGCGCGAGCAACTGCTGCACACCCGACACCGGCCCCGCCGGCACTGCGGGTCCTGTCGGCTCCGGACGGCTGTGCGGCGTAGAGGAGCTCCGGGCGCCGGGCAGCTTCAGCGGCGCTCGATGTGCGGGCCGCCGAGCCAGCCCGGCCTCATCCGCACCGGGCACGGGCGCCCCTTCGATGGTGAAACCGCCGAGCAGCGGCTGAGGGGCGCGGTCGCGGGCGGCCCGCCCTCCGATCCGGCCTCCTCGCGGCTGCCAGCCGAGCAGCAGCCAGCCGAGGGCGGCCTGCAGCGGGGCCCGGCCCCGGATCTTCGGCTGGCGTACCGCCCAGATCGCCAGCAGCCACGCGACGATGGGGACGGGCCCCATCCACGTCCACCAGCCGATCGTCTTGATTAGGAGGAAGCCGCCGCCGACGGCGAGTGCGATCTGCGCCGGGGTGTAGGGGCCGAGAGGGATCTTCCAGTCGGCGACCTTGCCCAGCACCCAGGGGTGACGGCGCGCGGCGGTGTAGTAGCGGCCCACCCGGGCCGCGGCCGCGGTCACAGCCAGCCTCCGACGCCCGGAGCGTGGTCACGGGAAACGGGGAGCTCGGACCGGACGAGGCCCGGCGCGGCCGGTGCGCCCTTGGCCGGGTTCTTCACCTCGTCCTCGAACATGTTGGCGAGGCTGTCGCGGGAGTTGTACAGCCCGAGCGCGATGATCATCAGCAACAGGGCGCCGATGCCGGCCTTCAGCGAGAACTTCTGGACCATGACCACGACGACCAGCACCAGGAGACCGGCCTGCAGGCCCTTGGTCGCCCACTCCTTGAACATGTCGATCCAGCTGTTACCGAGGTCGTTGAGCTGCCCCGCGAGCATCAGGGAATGCACCGTGTTCACCGGGCACCTCCGCCCTGGGCGGTCCCGGACTCCAGCGCGGCGACCTCCCACCGGCCCGAGCGGGCCTTGAGAGTGAGTTCGTACGCCAGCGGCCACCGTCCGCCCGCGTCCTGGGCTTCCACCCGGACCAGCACGCGCACCTTCGTGCCGTCGGCCGGCACCTTCTCGGCGGCCGCGGCCTCCTCGACGGCCAAGACCTGCTCGACAGAGACCGCCGTGTACGGGGCGGGGGAGACGGCGGTGAGGTTCACCCCAGGAGCGAAGTAGCGGTCGACCTCTCCGGACCCGGTCAGATAAGCGGCGAGGAACTCGCCGAGCGCAGAGGACAGATCACCGTCCGGAACGCTCACGCCATACGGTGACGCGGGCACCTTGGCCCGGGCCGGGCCGGCCACCACGCCGGGCACACCGGTCACCGCGAACGAGCTACCGGACCGGTCGGCGACCACCGGCACGGCGTAGTAGCGCACCGAGCCGCCGGCGTATTGCGCAGCCACGGTCACCGACCACGCCCCAGTGCCGCGCTGCGCGCTGCGCACCGCCGTCACTGACTGCGGCGCCGACTGCGCATCGGCGCCCGGCTCGGGCAGGTCGACGTCCGGCGCCAGCGCCTGCGCAAGCCGCGCCTGCGCACTCGTCTCGTCGCCCGCGCTACTGCGCAACCAGGCGCCAAGGAACACCTGCGCATAGCCGCTCGGGTTGCCGGCGGCCGCAGTGCGCACCGCGGTGGGCTTGTCCGAAGTGGCCGCCTGGACCGTGGTCGGGGTGGAGGCGACGGCGACGCACAGGGCGATCGGGCCGGCCGCGATGACGGTCCAGACCGCCACACGCGAGAGGCGGACGCGGCGTCGCATCGCCTCCAGGCGGGCGCCCGCCACCATCGGAGCAGCGGCCTCGCTCTGTGAGGCCTGCAGGCCAGGGGACATGTTCAAACTCCCAGGTCAGGACGAATGTTGCTGACCTTGAGAAAACCCGTCGGCCCCGACCCGACCACCGACCACCAGACCCCGACCACGGTCACGATGGGGACACGAAGCCCATGGTCGGGGTCATGGTCGGCCCGACCACAGGCCCGACCACGGGCTGGCAACGAACCGGCGGTCGTGCCCGCCCCGGAGCCCTCGACCCGTCCGCCGCTACGCGGCCGCGGTCCGCGCAGCCGCCGGACTCGCCCCGCAGCCGGATGCCGGTTGCGACGTGGCTCGCGGCCGGTGTTGCGCACAGCCTCCCCGGACCTGCGCAACGAGGATTCATGAGGCGCCACATCAGATGCGCAGCGGGCACGCACTCAGACTGCGCAGGACCCTCGCCCGGTTGCGCAGCCGCCGTGCGCAACGCCCGCCAGAGGGTTGCGCAACCGGACTGCGCACTTTCCGGGAAGCCGCGTTGGAGAAGCGTGGTCGGCCCGACCATGACCCCGACCATGGCAGGTAGAAAGCCTCCGTTGCCGGATCGTGACCGATGGTCGGGGTTCGTGGCCGCCGGACCGGTCGGGGCCGGCGGGTGATCTGTCGGTATGAAACACACGCACCTCCCCTCACCCGGGAACGGAGACGGCCCCCCGCCGGCGGTCCCGGCGTCCTGCCCCGGCTACGGCGCGCGGCCCGCGTCGAGGGCACGGCGGTGAGCCGTTTCGGGGCGGGGGTCCGCCGGGGTGTGATGGCCGCCGACCGGTTCACGCAGATCGCGAACGGACTGTTCCGGGACGGCCGGCTGTCGTTCAAGGCGAAGGGGATCTTCGGGTACGTCAGCACCCACCGGGACGGCTGGCAGATCACCGTCGCCCACCTGATCTCCGCAGGCCCCGACGGACGGGAGGCGGTCCGTGCCGGCCTGAAGGAACTGGAGCGGTACGGCTATCTCGTCCGCGAGCGTCTGCGCCGCCCGGACGGGACGCTCGGCGAGGTCGTCTACGCGATCACCGACCGTCCCGCCGTCGTCGAGGTCTCCGCCCCGGGGGCCACCTCCGCACGTGCGATCGAGAACGTACGCGACGCCGGTTTCGGGGCGGGGGTCCGCCGGGGTGTGATGGCCGCCGATCAGTACACGCAGATCGCGAACGGACTGTTCCGGGACGGCCGGCTGTCGTTCAAGGCGAAGGGGATCTTCGGGTACGTCAGCACCCACCGGGACGGCTGGCAGGTCACCGTCGCCGAGCTCGTGCGCCGGGGCCGCGAAGGCGTCGACGCGGTCACCACCGGACTCAAGCAACTGGAACAGCACGGATTCCTCTACCGCAGCCGCGAGCGCAACCCCGACGGCACGCTCGGCCAAGCGCTGTACGTCATCACCGACCTGCCCGCTCTGGAAAACGCCACGTCACAGCCAGAGTCGGGTTTTCCAGGATTGGCTGAGCCTACGTTGGCTGATCCCGGCACTAAGAACACCAACAGAAAGAAGACCAGGACAGAGAAGACCAGCCCCCTCCCTCCGTGCCGCCGCACCGACGCCGCACGCACATCTGGACGCCCGCACCAGCGGGACACGCCGGCCGTGCAGTCCGCGCCGGCAGCCGATGCGATGCACCCGGGGATCCGGCTGCTCCTCGACCTCGGGGCGGCCCGCCCCGACCTGCTGCTGACCGGGAAGACGCTCACCGATCAAGGCCGCGTCGTGACCGTGATGCTGGAGGCCGGCTGGAGCGCCGACCACTTGCGGCATGTCATCGCCGGCCGGCCCCTGCCCCACCCCGTCCGCACGACGGTCGGCGCGATCATCGCCGCCCGCCTGCGCGCCGCCCAGGCGTATCCGCCGCCGGCCATCGAGGCCGACCCCCGCGACCAGCCCGCCTGGGACACCCCGCCGCTACGGCGGTCTCCCGACTCCGCGGCCGCGCGGACGGTGAGCGAAGCACTGACCTACCGGGCCCTCGTCGAGTGCGCCGGCTGCGGCCGACCCGGGACCGCCCCCGGCGAGGACCTCTGCCCGGCCTGCCTCGGCTGGCCGCTGTGCCACACATGCCCCGGACCCACCCCACGACGCGCCCACCCCCACGGCGACGGCCGCTGCACCACGTGTGCCTCCGCCCTGAGCGATCACCACCTGGAAGGAAGCAACCCGTGACCGACACACTCCACACGGCGCCGCCGACCGCACACCACGACCGCCCCTTCGCCCGCGACGCGGGGCGGTGGGAAAAGGAACGCTCCCGGGCCTGGCGGACCGGACACATCCGCGACGACACCTGCTCGGCCGCCTGCGAGCCCCTGCTCGTTCACGAGCACACCGGGTGGGGTTCTCTCGCGTGGACCGTTCCCGCCGACGGCAGTTCGCGCGCGAACCTCCACCAGGTCGCGGTCCTCGCACCGTCCGCCACCCGCACCCAACGCCTCGCCCTGCGCTGGCTGACCCGGCGTCCCGCCCGACTCATCACCGCCGACGCTCGCCCCGGATCGCCGCGGCTCTCCGCCTGCGCCGTCGCCGTCATCAGCCTGATCATCGGCCTGATCGCCATCAGCCGCGGATTCCCGGTCTCCGTCGGCCTGCCGGCGATGCTCCTGGCCCCGTTGGCCGTCGAGTACCTCCCTGACCGGCTCGACGCCCGGGCTCGCGAACACGTCCGCATGGTCGAAGACGCCGCCGCCTGCCGCTACCTGCAGCGGCTCGGCGCCCTGCACACCGTTCTCGTCCAGGCCGCCGCCCGCAGCGACCGCTACGAACTGCGCCGCTCGGCCGAGATCGGCCACACCCTGCTCTGGGACACCGCCGATCTGCTCCAGACCCAGGACACCCGCTCGGCCTCCGCCTACCTCATCACCCGCGAGCGCCTGATGGTCCAACTCGTTCACCAGGTCACTCAGATCCTCAGGCACACCACGGAGGACGGCCTGGCCGGTGCGAACCCGGACTCCGGCCCTGGGCGGCACGCGGATCCGCACCCGCGGGCCAAGCGGCCAGCAACCGACCCGGCACCTCATCACGCACCCAGCCCACTCCTGCAGGAAGGAACGCCGCTCATGCCGCAGCCCGAGCCCATCCCGGTGATCCGCTCCCTGAATGTCTACTTCCTCTTCGCCCACGAGCCGTACCATCCGGTCGGCGCCCAGGAGATCAACACGACCGTTGTCGCGGCAGCGTCGTTGTTGCACCCCGGCGTGCGGCAGCCCGACGGCGTTCGCATCCACGACCACCTTGTCCGCGGCCGCCGGCCGGGCGAGATCGTGCCGCTGTCCACGCTCACCCACGAACTTGACGGCGGCGCACGCTGGCCGGAGGTCGGCGACTGGGAGGCCGTGACCCGCGACCTGCTTCAGCTCATCCGCGACAACGCATGCGACGCCCTCAGCCTGGGCCTCCCATACATCGCTCGCGCCCTCGTGTGCGCGGGCCCGCACAGCGAGGTCCGCACCATCGACCCCTCGTCCGGAGCGCGCCGCGTATACGGGCCCGCCGACCGGATCGAGGTGCTTGTCGAGGTCGGCAAACACCTGGCCTGGGCGGAAGCGGGATCCCCTCTGTGGCCCGGCCACGGCCTGCTCACTCCACTCGCCGGCACCGGAAAGGAACCCCGGTGACTTCGGGCACGGAGCGTTCCACGGCCCACCGCTGAAGGCATGAAGCAACTTCTGGTGGACACAACACGGCGCCCCAGGCCAACGCCTGGAGCGCCGCAGCGTTTCGTGCCCGCGTACGAGGGCTGCTCACTCGGGGGTCCGGGCCGTCATGACGGCAGAATCTTCAAGGTTTCCAGAGCTGTCCAGGTGGCGACCGTTACGGGTACCGCATCGCCCACCTGGAGTTTCCGAGCGGGCTCCTCACCGGCGAACTCGTGATGCTCGGGGAAGCCTTGGGCATCGGCGTTCTCCTCGACGGTCAGCGGCCGGTACTCGCACTCGTCGATGTCCATGTCCGGGGCGGGACGCGCGAGGTAGTGGTGGGCGCCGCCCTGAGCGGTGACCGTGCCGATCGGAACGTCGAGAGAAGTCGCGCCGCCGTGGTTGCGGCGGGTGACGATGAACGGCTTGCCGCCGAACAGCTTGTGGCCCTCCGCCACGCCGGCACGGGCCGCAGGCGCGTACGCCTCGAACTCGTTGCGGTCCTGCCGGCCGTCGCCGAACCGGTGCCCGCGCACCGTCTCATCGATCACCTCGCCGATGCCCCGGACGACCGGCTCGACGCGCGCATGGCACCGCTGGGTCGGGCATACGTAGTAGTACGAACGCTTCGCCAGGGAGGCGCCGCTCTTGGGCATCCTGCGAAGGTAGGCGCCGATGCGGCGGCCGCGGCCGTTCTGAACGCCCGGCCAGTGCTGGATGCCCCGTACCGGACCGCAGTTCGGGCAGATCGAGACGGGGCGGGGCTGCAGGTCGGGCACTTTGCCGATGTCCTTGCGAACCATCACCCACACGAGCCGGTCGCGGTACTGGGGGACCGGGTCAAGGACGGTGCCGTCCGGCATCTCGACGCTGACGTGGGCTGAGTTCACGCACGCCAGCGTCGTGTAGTAGCCATGACGACCGAGGACGTCCCACACCCCCAGCCAGGCGTCGAAGAGCCGCGGATTGCGGGTGAAGAACCCGGGCACGTTCTCTCCCACGTAGGCCAGTGGCTCGTGGACGTCGACATAGCGGATGGGCTCCCACGCGGTCATGCGCGTCTGCTCCCACCGGCTGGGCCTCCCCTGCGTTCCATCGCCGACGTCGAACTCCAACTGCACGCGGGCCCTGCTGTTGCCGCCGGCAGGGGTTGCTTCCCGGCAGATCGGCGAGCCGGCCAGGACGTCCGCGTAAGGCAGGGTGCGCATGTCGATGGTCTGAATCGCTGCTTCTCGCGTATAGAGGCCCGGGACGTTGGCGCGGGCGGTCCTGATGGCCCACGGATTGTGGTTGGCGCCGAAGAGCGGGGTGTATCCCGCGTTCATGAAGCCGCGGCCGTCGCCCCAGCCTCCGCTGAAAAGGTGGCCAGAGGTGTACACGTCACACCTCCCGGCCCGTAGCCGGGACGGCCGTGCTGCCTGCTGCGCAGCTGTCGCAGCCGCCGGGCAGGGCATCCGCCGCAGAAGCGGGACGGACGTAGCGAGCGCGCTTGGCGGGCTTCTTCAGCGCGGCCTCGACGGCACGCTCCATGGCGTCGAACTCGGGACCCTCGTCCTCGATGACCACCCCGGGATCGGGGGCCTTGGCCCGGCCTGCCCGCTCGATCAACTCGGCCATGCTGGTGTTGGGGTTGAAGGGGACGCCCCGTACCTGCTCGACGAGGGCGTACAGCCCGGCCAGCCGGGGCCTGCGCCGCACGGCGAGCAGGAGGTCCCGCTGGTTGGCGAGGACGCACAGCGAGCACGAGCAGCGGCTGGAGCCCATCCAGTCTCCGGCGCCAGGGCGGGAGTCGTAGCACCACTGGTGAGGAAGGCTCCGCTCGTCCGTCCAGTCCTTCACCTCCTGGGTGGTCACCTGGTGTGCCGGGGACCACTCGTGCACGATCCGGGCCGTGTTCTCGGTGGTCGTACGCAGCGCGGGCCGCTTCTTACGGTCAGGGCTCTCATCGGCCCTGATCCCCAGGACGTTGGCGCAGACCGCCGGACGGCCGAGCCGCTTCTTGTGGTCCCTGACCATGGAGCTGAAGGCGCCGTAGATGGGGCCGGTCTTCCAGTCGCTCCGGCAGGGGAGTACGCCCTTCCACGGCCAGTCACCGCGCTCGGCGATGTAGGTCAGCAGGTCGTAGGGGACCCGTTCGCCCTCCAGTTCTCGGGTCCGGCGGACCTCGATGTGCCGCTTGGGAGGCACACCCAGGGCGCGGCTGTGAAGGGCCGCCAGCTCGCTGCTGCCGGGGTAGCGGATGCCGTCGACGGTGACGGCGGGCCACTCCAAGGGGCCGAGCGAGGCGTGGATCGTGTAGACCCGGTCCTCGACGCCGGCGGCGCGCGCAGCGTCCAGGGCCAGGGCGGCAGCCCGAGGGCCGTCCTTCCCGCCCGAGAGATTGAGGATGTAGATGTCGACCTCGTCCGGGACGAGGTCTGGTACGCGGGCGGCTTCGTGCTCGTCGGGGAACAGGCCGAGCTGCAGACTGCTGCTCATGGAGGAATCTCCTTGGGAGCTGGGGTTGGTGGCCTGTCGGCCGGGCGTTGCCGCGCCCGGCCGACAGGTGATGGAGCAGGTGCCTCAGGCGAGGGGCTGCCGGGGCTCGTCCCGGAGGACGGGCCCGCCGCGGTGCTGGCGGGCGCGCTTGAGTACGGCGGCCGCCAGTGCCGCGGTGTCGGCGGCGCGGGTGTGGACCTTGCGGGGAGAGCGGTAGACCTCGACGGCGCCGTCCCGGACGGCGAGCCACCCGCCGGGGACGGCCTTCGCGTGCCCGGAGCTGTCGCCGCGCTCGTCGACGGGGGTGCCGCTGATGGTGACCTCGGAAGCGTCGGCCAGGGGGACGCGCAGGCACGGTCCCGCCTTCTCGTGGCTGGAGATCCAGCCCAGACCCCCGGTCTCCAGGCCGCCCACGAGCGAGATGGTGCAGTCGTCCGGCAGGTCCGCGAGTCGGACGTCCCGGGTGTAGTGGGTGAGCGTGATGTCGAGGATCCGGAGAGTGGAGACGTCGACATGGACGGCGTGGGCGTGGCCCTGCGTCTGGACGGTCCACTCGTAGAAGTAGCGGACGTCGTCACCGGTGCAGAGCACAGCAGGACCGAAGCCGGTCAGTGAACCGTCCGACAGCGCGCGGGTGAACCTGAAGAACCGCTTCACCTCGTACGCGCCGGCCGGGAGGTTCGGCAGCGGCGTCCGCTCGCCCGAGCCCGGCAGGTCCGCGAAGGTGGTGATGGCGCGGGCCTGGACGAGCGTGTGCTCGGTGAACCCCACCCGGGCAGTTGACGGCTTCGACGACCAGAACTCGTGGTGGTGGCGGGCGGCTGATGCGTGGAGCGCTGTCGAGCGGTGCGCGGACCCGTACCGGTCGTAGACCGTCACCGTCCAGTACACGGTTCGGGCTTCTGTTTTGATCACGTCTGCTCCTGTGTCGGCTGGTGACCGCTCCAGGTTGCCGCCTGGAACTTGAAATCAATTATACTCGCTTTTTGGGGTGGTGCAACCCCCTTAACCGGAAGGGCGTGCAGGTCAGGGCCTTGACGCGGCGGGCCTGTGTCCGACTGAACGCGGCAGCAGTTCAGGCGGCTTGATCACCCGCCCGTTGCTCCGGTCGGACCCGATAGTCCGTCACGGGCCGGCCGCCGCGGAGCTGGGGGGTGAGGTGCAGGCTCTCAGGAATGAGCCAGGGCGTCTGCCCGCAGGTGGGCAAACAAGGCCTGCACCTCCTGCGGGTTATCCCCGTCCGAGGTGAAGGAGAGGATCGCTTGCAAGACGTGGCGGGCGAGGTCGCCGGTCGCCTGGACGTCACCGCCGACGGAGAGGGCCCAGCCGGACACCATGCTCACCGCCACCGTGGTCATGTGCAAGATGAGGCCATTCGACTCCGTCAGAGCCTCTTGCCGGTCGGCCCCGTCCTGATCTGAGATGCCGGTGACGATCAGCACCATGGTCTGCATCCTGCTGACGCCGAACTCGGCGATCAGCGCGGCCAACGGCTGTTCGTCATGCCCACCGCGGACCAGGGCGGCCAGAGCGTCGTTGTCATCGGACCACGCCGCTTCCAACGCGGCAACCACACGCATGACCTGATCCGGGGTCAGCTCTGGCGACATGGCGGCAGCGTAGCCACCCCGGTTCGGCCCCGGACGTGATTCAGAGTCGAAGTCCCTCGAACGAGGCAGGAGACCGGACCGGGATGAGCCCCGCCCCACAACCGACGGCCTTCGGGCATGCCTGAGAGGGTCGCTCTCAGGCAGGGGCAACTACAGCGCGGGCAGTGGCCAGGTTTGGTCGTCGACGCCGAGGATGAGCACGTGGTGTCCGACGGTCCGGATCGTGTCGCCGGTGACCTGCTCGACGTCCAGCCGCAGCCGGACGCGCCCGGCGCCTTCGCCGTTGGCCGCGAGGTCGCGTTCCAGCTCGTCGTCGAGGCGGTCCAGGGCGGCCTCGGCCGCGGCGTAGTCGGCCAGGCCCTGGGCGAGGAGCCGGCGGGTGAGGGTGTCGCGTACCTGAAACATCGGGGCTCGTTCCTCAGCTGGTGGGGTGGTCACGGGGTGGGGCCGGTGAGCTTGGGGCGTGCCGCGCTGACCGCGCGCGACCAGACGTCGGGGCTGCCTCCGTGCTCGCGGGCCAGGGAGGCGGCGAGCCCGCGGACGTCGCCGCGCTCACGCAGGGCCGCCAGGGCGATGTCTGCCCGCCGCTCGGCCTCCGAGGGCTTCGGCGCGGCTGCAGGGTGTTGCGCGCGGGCGGTGCGCACGACGTACTCCCAGGACTGCTGCGGTCCGCCGTACTGCACGCTGAGCTCCGCGGCCAGCCCCGGGTGGTAGCCGCTGTGATCGATCGCCTCGGCGGCATACTGCGCGGCGAGCTGCGTGGCGGTGAGCGGCTCCTCGCCGGCGCGGGCGCTCAGCTCGGCCGCGAGCGCCTCTTCGAGGGCGGAGGGCCGTCCGACGGCCGCCTCGGCCTGTGCACCGGGTCGGCGGCCGGCCTTGCCGAGCTTGTCCCCGGTGCGCCCTCGGTCGAAGTCCTGCAGGTCGCCGATGCGGAAGCCGGCGATCGGGCGGCCGGTGGGGCCCTCGACCGGCTCGTCGACGGGGTTCGGGAAGTAGCCGGGGTTCGCCTGTTGGTACTTGCGGATCACCGAGGCCCCGGCGAAATTCAGCAGAGAAGCGGCCTTGTTGATGGAGACGACCGTGTCGGGGTGGAGCTCGTACAGCTCGGGGTCGGCCTTGAGGACCTTGCTCGCCTTCTCCTCCTGGAACCAGGTGTAGAAGGCGCGGAACTGCTTCTCGTCGTAGAAGTCGGTCCCGTCGATCCGCTCCTTCTCCGGGTGCCGGTGCTTTTTCGGGTGCTCGTCGCGCACCTTGTACCAACGGGCCGCGCTGCCGACACTGGCGCCGGTGAACTCGCGGATCCAGTCGCGGTTGACCACCGCGCGGCCGCCGACGACGCGGCGCTGCGGGTTCAGGGCGTTGGGCATTGCACTCTCCGGTTCGGGTCGCGGCCCTATACTGAGGGCCTACTCCTCTTGTCTGTCCGGTGCTCGCACCGGCGGGCGGGTCGGGTTGGTGTGGTGGTCGGCGGGACGTTCGGCCGGGGTTGCCGCCCTGGGTCGACACCCTCGTGAGAGGGTGCCTTCCGCCGGCCACCGTTTTCTTAACGCTGCTTCGCGTAATCAATATGACGCTCTTGGTGTGTGGCTGTCAATCTTGCCGGCATCCCGGCCCCGTCACGCGCGGTCGCGATGCGCGGCCCACGCGCGTTCGAAATGCGGAACCTGCTTGTCCCGGACGTAGAGCGGGGCGGTCACCATCAGTTCCTCCGTGGTGGGAAGGGCCGGACCGCGCCGTTGCACCCATGCACGCACCCGCCCGTAGCGCTCGTCGACCTCGACCGGGATGTTGTGCCGCTCCGAGATACTGCGCAGCCGCCGGCCGAGTGCGGACGCCCGGCCCACGTCGACCCTTTCCACCGAGCGCAGTGCCCGGCCGCGGCGGGTCGGGTCCGCCTTCGCGGCCGGCAGGATCCGGCGCACGTGATACAGCGCCCACGGGCAGTCGAGCTCCTTCTCGAAGGCCGCGAGAACAGGACGGTCGGCGGGACGGTCTGGATCGAACTTCTCCAGCAGGCTGTCCCGCCCGAAGAGCCGTGCGTTCGGGTTGAGGCTCACCGACGTGTACTCCAGGCGCAGCACCCGTCCGCCGATGTCGGGGTGCGCGCGCATCCGGTCCAGGTGCGCGGCCATGGCGCCCATCGAGATCGGGAAACAGCAGAACGTGCAGTAGGACTTCTCCCAGACCACGCCGAACCGCTCGTACAAGAACGCCTCGCACCGCTCTCGCCCCCACCCCCATTCGATCAGGGGATACAGCCCCTGGCGCAGGGGGTTCTTGCTCGCCCGCCGGTCGCGGAGGCTGCGGGGGACCTCGTCGGCGTTGAACCCCATCACCTGACGGAACGGCCGGTCGCCGATCTCCTGGGCGATCAGCGCGTCGCCGACCTCGCCCTTCGCGTGGAGGCTGCACAGCCGAATGCCTCCCTGCTGGGGAACCGTGCCGTTGGCCTCGTACTCGTCCTCCTCCAGCGACCAGGGCCCGCGCCGGACGATCCGCTCGGGCCGGCGGGAGTCGTCCATGACTACGATCTCCAACGCGCGGCGGGCCCGGGCGACTTGGACCAGCCTTACCTGCTGCTCGCGCAGAACCGGCAGCACATACTGCTCGGCATGGGCGTAGGTGGTCGGCCACTCGCTCCCCGTGATCTGGTGGATCACCATCGTGCGGGCCAGATCGACGCCATGAGCGGACGGGTTCTCCAGCATCTTCACCAGGTACGCGCTGCTGTCGACGCCCAGCCCCCAGTTGATGACCAGCTCGGTGTCCTCGGTGCCGGTTCCGCGATCGGTGGTCATGCCGCACCTCGCTGGTCGGCCTTGGGGTACGGGTAGGAGGTGGCGGTGAGCCGCAGCCCGGTGTACGGCCCGATGTAGGCGGCGTAGCGGTGGTTTCCTCCGTGGGCTACGACCCGCGCGCCGACGGTCTGCAGGGCGTCAGCCAGCCAGGGCCGTCCGGGCTCGTTTTCGCTGCGGGGGCGGGCGCCGAGAGCGACCAGGCGCCGCTCGACCCCTCCGCGGCCCCGCTCGCCGTTGCGGACCTTGGACATCGCGCGGTCGTGGAGGACGGAGCCGTCGGGCAGCAGTGTCAGGTGCCGGGGCCGGGTCTTGCCCAGGTAGTCCATCCCTTTGGCCTGGTAGATCGTCCCGTAGTGGCCGGGAAAGACCAGCTCGGGGCCGTGGGCGGTGAGACGGGCCCTGGGCTCGGGGTCGCTGTGCGCGACGATCCCGCGGACGCCCCGGGCGGCCGCCAGCCGGAAGGCGCGGCCCTGCAGCCACGTCTCCGCGTTGGCCGGTACCTCGTCCAGCAGTACCAGCCGGCTCAGCTCCAGTGACTCCTCGTACGGGGTGAGCCTGGTGAACACCGAGGTGAGGACGGCGGCCTGGGTCGGGATCCCCAGGGCGAGCACTCCCACCAGACTGCTCGCCGGCGGCGCGGCGGTGTCGAAGAGGCCGTAGGCGAAGCGGACGGCGGGCCACGAGCCGCTGTAGTGGTGGGCGCGGACGAAGGCCCGCGCCGTGTGGACCAGGTTGTTCGGCATCTCGCGGACCCGGTAGCGAGCCGGATCGAAGCCGCCCTCACCGGTCGGCCTCCAGCTGTGGCGGCGGTTCCTCCACCGCTGGCAGACGGCGCCGGGATCGAGTGGCGGCTGTTCGTACGCTGACATCACAAGGGTCCTCTCGGGGCGGTGAGTTGGTGTACGGCGCCGGTCCGGGGTTGCCGCCCCGGACCAGCGCGGTCGGCCGTGGTCAGGCCGTGGGGAGCATCAGCTGACGGGGAGCGTGCAGGACGTCCAGGACGCGTTCGCGCCAGCGCATCGCCCAGTGCACGCAGTTGTTGCAGCTCTTGTGCCGGCCCTCGCACTGGGGCAGCGGCTCGTTCCACCGGGCGTCGCGCGACCAGGCGAGGCTGTCGGCGGAGGCCAGGTATCCGGCGCAGGATTCGAGGGCCTTCGTCTTGAGGCCGAAGCCGTGCAGGCGGCGCAGGCCTGCGCCGGCCACGGTCGCGAGGACGGCTTCGACGTCCTTGACCGACGTGCGGCGGCACACGGAGCCGACCCCGACCAGCGGATAGTTCGCGAGCCGTACGCCGCGCTTGTCGTACAGGTCCAGGCAGGCCTCGTAGTCGCCGGGGCGCCAGCCCTGGACGCTCGGGATGATGTCGATGCCGGGGTCCTCGGCCATCAGGTCGATGAAGTTGCCGACGGTGCGGTCGATGTGTTCGCGCACCGACAGACCGGTCTTGGCGACCATGTCCGGCTCGCACATCCAGTCCTGCGGTCCGGCCCAGACCAGACGCCCGATCCCGTCGCGGAACTGGCGCAGTTCGCGGACGTAGGCGTAGGGCCCGATCGTCCAGCCCCCGTGCTCGCCGAGCTCGGAGAACGCGCCCGAGTCGCACACCCAGTCCTCGGCGGCGCGCGGCAGCGTCACCATGCCGGTCAGCACGTTGCGCGAGAGGCACATCGGCACGCCCCAGGTGGACAGCCACCTGGCGCGGTGCCCGCCGAGCCAGAACATGGGCCCCTCGGGCGGCGACTCGCCGGGGTGGAAGCCGAGACCGTACTCGCAGTGGCAGACGCAGCTGCCCATGGTGCAGAACCCGCAGTCCACGCACTGTTCGTGGTAGCAGTGGCCGCAGGCGTAGCGGGTGGCGGGCGTGCAGGTGCACGTCTCGGGATACAGAGTGCCCGCCGCCGGGATCGACGGCTGCCGGGCTGGGGCGGTGAGTACGGCGTTCACGGGTACGTCCCTCGGGTTGGTGAACGGCGCCGGTCCGGGGTTGCCGCCCCGGACCGGCGGTGGGAGTGAATCGGCCGGCGGCCTGGGCTTTGGCCCGGCGGCTGGCGGCCGCGTCAGGTGTCGGTGCTGGGCCGGGAGCTGCGGTCCCAGGGACCGAGGACGGCCCGCGGCTCGCGAGCCCCTCGTCGGCGCTCGCGGCGCGCGGCCAGCAGCAGGTCGAGGATCCGACGGCCCTTGACCTCCGCCTGGTGGCGCAGGGCCGGAGGGATCCGGACGGGGAGCAGTACCCGCTTCGCCCGCAGGTCGATCTCCAGCGTGACCTCGCGCACCAGGGTGTAGGCGTGCTCCCGGCCGGCGTACAGGTTCAACCGGGCTTCCACCCGGTGGTCGACCGGGGTGAGCTGTACGTACTCGTTGCCCCAGGAGTAGTTCTGGACGCCGGGGGAGAGCCGCACGCGCGCGGGCACGGTCCGGCCGGTGGGCACGTCGAGGGTGTTGAGCGGGGCGGTGGGGTCCGGTTCCCGGCGGGTGACGTGTTCGTGGAAGGGGTACCAGCCGGAGCCGTAGAACACGGGTGAGCGGTCCAGGACGTATGCCCAGGCGCCGAGGCCGAGTTCGACACCCCAGGAGTAGCGCGTGTCCTTCGGCGCGACGTGAAGGTCCAGGGACGGGGCCTCACCGGGCGGCGGGGCCGGGGTGAAGTCAGGGGGAGCGGGCAGGTCGGCGGGAGCGAACGTCGTGCGGGTGTTGCCCATCTCGCCCGGGCCGGCGGTGCTGGTGCTGACCACCTTGCGCACCATGCGGGGAACGGCGCGGCCGTGTGGGGTGATCCGCATCGCGACGGCGGAGCCGTCGGCGGAGATCATCTCCTGGAAGTCCCAGTCCGGCTGCGCCGCGCGCAGCTGGAGATGCACCTGTCGCAGCGCCCGGGAGACGCGGCGGCCCAGGGGGTCTTCCGGGTCGGGGCGTCGGTCGGCGGGAAGGACGAGGGCGGCGTCCGGGTGCCATCGGTCGGATTCGACCTGCCACGGCCCGGGCTTCAGCAGCGCGGCGGCTTCCCCAGCGAGTCGCCGGGCGTCGGTCAGTTCGCGCAGGACGGCGGCGGTGAGGCGGGCGGTGGACGGCGCGTCCCACGGGCCGTCCAGGACCAGGCTGAGCCCGCTGCCGGGGCGTCCCAGAGTGACGCCGAGCCGCCTGCCGTCCAGCCAGGCTTCCGCGTGACCGAACTGGACGAACAGCCCGGGCTCGCCCGGGCGTTGGAAGGGCGCACCGGTGGTGAGCAGGCGAGCGACGGCCCCCAGGGACGGGCGGACGTCGCCGGCGTCGGGCAGGGCGGGGGCGTAGCGGGTGACCGCGTCGAGAACGCGGGACGATGCGGGGGTCGGCACGTAGGCGCTGAACCGCGCGGTGCAGATCCGGGCAGGACCGGTCGGCGACGGCGCGGCCAGGGCGGCCCGGAGCGGGCCGTGCAGCTCGCGGGTGCGCAGGGTCAGCCGGTAGCCGCCGGGCAGGTCGGCGTGGGTGCAGCCCCGGCCGCGCAGGCGGTGTTCCACGACGGTGTCGGAGATCGCATAGGTGGGGGAGACGGGTTCGAACGCGGACATGGCGCGGGCCTCCACAGGCGGCGGTGAGCGGGGGGTGGTCAGCGGGCGATGCGGGCCCGGGCGCGGTCGGCCTGGATGTGCACGGCATCGGCGTGGGCGGCGGCGCGGACCTGGTCGGCCCAGTCGGCGGCGCGCCGGGCCAGTTCGGCGAGCCGCAGGAAGGCGGCGTCCTGGTGGCGGCGGGCGAGGGCTGTGAGCCGGGCGTGCTCGGCGGTCAGTTCGTCGGCGGCGTACGCGGCGATCGCCTCGGCGCCGTGACGGCGGGTGATGCGGCCGAAGGGGCAGGCGCCTTCCTCCTGCTCGATGACGGCGACGTCGGCGGCGGGCCAGCCGGTGTCTTCGTCGCGCGGGCCGAGCCGGATGTGCAGCACGCACACCGCGTCCGGGTCGTGCAGGGCGTCGGCGTGGTAGCGCAGGTGAGGCCGGGGCACGGGGCCGGTGGCGCGTTCGGTGTGCGCGCGCCACAGATCAGGGGCCGGGTCCTCGTCCTCCTGGCGCAGGCGGTGAAGGTAGGAGACCAGGGCGGGCAGCTGCCAGGCGGGGGAGCCGAACGGCGCGGCCGGCATGGCGAGCGCGGTCCGGGCGATGAGTCCCGTGTGGTTGCTGACGGCGGCCTGGGCGACGAACAGAGGCGTGCAAAGGGAAAGTTCGGAGCGGAGCATGGCGGGGCCTTCCGGGCGGCGGCGCGCAGAAAGAGACGGGGAGGGGGCCCGGGCCGGACCGGTCAGGTCCGGCCCGGGCGGCGGGTCAGGACGCGGCCTCGGAGTCCCCGGCGCTCGCGGCGCCGTCCGGGGTGTCCTCGGCGGCCTCGTCGTCCTGGCCGTCGGTGTCGGCCGGGTTCGGCTCGCGCTCCTGGTAGGCCACGTCGTCGGCGATGGCCTGTTCGACGGCGGAGAGCGGGTAGCCGATCTCGCCGAGGAACGCCAGCCAGACCCGGGCGTCCTCGCGGATCTCCCTCAGCTCCAGCACGGACGAACGGGCGGCGCTGTCGGTGCGCCAGGTCCGCGCCTCGCTCATCCGCTTCTCGAACGTCGCGGCCAGCACCGCGAAGCTCAGCAGGGTGAGCTTGGCCGGGGTCGCCGACTTGGCGCGCTCGGCGGGCTGGTCGTACCCGGTCAGCTCCTTGACCAGCTCCCGGCGGCCCGCGTCGCCCACCCACTGAGCCACCGGCTTGGGGCAGGTGATCAGCTGCGCGGTGACGAACGCGGCGAGCGGCTTCGGCGCGGTCTTGCGGCCGATGAGGTCCTTCAGCCAGGCGTGCCGGGCTTTCTCGGCGGCGCGGTAGGCCTTGTTGCCCGCCATGACGTACTCCCGCGACGGCTCCGACGCCTTCGTCGTCGCCACCGTGTCGGTGTCCTGCGCGCTGCTGTCGCCGCCGTCCTCCGGCTCCGGGGCGTCCTCCTGGGGCGGGTAGTGGCCGAAGCCGTCGGGGTCGGTGCAGTAGTAGTCCACGTCGCCCGGCTCGCGGGGGTTCTCGGCCCAGGTGGCCATGTGGCCGGGGCAGTCGGCGTGCGTCTCGGCGGTCATGGGCCCGCCGTCCGGGCCGTCAAGCTCGCTGAGCGGCTCGGCGCTCGGCGGCAGTGCGTCGGCGTCCTCGGCCAGCCGCACCCCGGCCGCCGCCAGCTGCGGGCGGACACCGTCACGGGCGCGCTGCTCCTCGCGGTCGTCACGCTCCCACTGCACCTGGAACTCGAAACGGCCCTTGGCGTAGGCCTCCAACAGCCGGTCGACGGCGGCCGGGTCGTCGTCGAACTCACCCAGCACACCCAGGACTTCCAGGTCCAGATCGTACGTACCGGCCTCGGCGAGCGCGGAGCGGGTCCGCTCCCCGACCGACTTGGCGGTCTTCACCGCCTGCGAGACCTCCTTGCGGGAGCGGCCGGTGAGCTGGGCCACCCGCGTCTGCTTCATGCCCGCCTCGACCGCGCCGAACAGGGCGTCGGCCTTCTCCAGGTCGGTCAGGCCCTCGCGGTAGTCGTCGTCGTTCTCCAGGAGCTGGTCAATGAAGTCCTCGCCGGCCTCCCGCAGGGAGGGGTCGAGCACGTAGGCGGGAACCTCGATCAGGTCCCGCTCCTCGTCGGTGTCCTTGGTGGCCCGGGCGGCGGCGCAGCGCCGGTGGCCCATCTTGAGCTCGTAGGCCGTGCCCTCGTCGTCCAGCGGGACGACGACCACCGGGATCTTCACGCCGTTGGCGGCGATGGACTTCAGGAACGTGTCGTTGAGGTTGAGGTCCTTGCGGACGTTGAGCGGGTTGACGCGGATCTGGCCGAGCCGCAGGGTGACCCGCTGCAGCGGTGTTGTTGCGGTGTCGCTCACGGATTGCTCCTCGTGCTGGTCGGGTTGGTGTCGAGCAAGTTGCCGCTTGCTCGTGAAATCAATTATACGCCCTCCCGGGGAAGGGGCAACCCCCTTTCCCTGAGAGGGATAATCGGGCAATCGTGCAGGCCAGGGTGCCTCGCGGTCTCCGCCGCGCAGGGCACGGAGGTGGTCAGAACGGGTCGTCCTTCGGTGGGTTGGTGCCGGATGAGTTGCCGCTCATCCGGGGAACTGCGGCGGTGCGGTCGGCCAGGATCCGAGGGGCGGTGGCGCGCCCCCTCGGATCGCTGTCAGTCCTCGTGCGGCTCCATGATCGTGATCACGGCCTCGCCGTGGTCGCCGGGCCCGATCGCGCACACGAGCTGGATCCGCAGCGCCTTGCGGGTGCGGCCGTCGCGCGGCACCCGCCGCAGGTCGACGGTGACCCGGTCGCTGTCCCCGCCGCCGCGCCGGATCGCCGCCCGGGCCATGGTCAGCACGTCCCACAGGCGGCCGCGCTCGTCCTGCGGCACCTGCCGCTCGCTGTCGCCGTCGTTCCAGGCCACGCAGCCCTCCCACACGGCGCTGGTGAGGGCAACGGGGACCCGGAAGCCGGCCTCACGGGCCAACTCGGCGTCGACGGCCGTGAGGACGCCATCCGTCAGGGCCCGGGCGCGGGTGTAGGCGTGGATGATGTCGTCCGGGTCGGCCAGGGGCACCGACCGCATGGCATCGTCGCTGACTTCGGGATCGCCTGTGACGGCCGCGTCATGCAGGGCGGCGTCGATACGGGACAGCACGTTGTCACTGCTGGCGCGGGCGGTTCGGGGTGAGCCGCGATGCTCCCGTGGCTCCTCCGGGGAGCTGCCGCCGGGGGCGTCGGGGCCGCTGGCCGGTGGGGCGGGCAGCGGCCGGCGCGTGGGGCCGGTGGGCGGCTCGGGGGCGTTCTCCTCGGCCGTCATCGCGGCGTGCACCGTGAGCATCGTTTCCAGGCCCCGGGCCCTTCCGGTGTCCCCGCTGGTCACGGCCTCGGCACGCTCGCGCTCGAACTCGTCCCGGATCTCCTCGTGGCTGAAGCCCTGGGCGAGCCGCACGCGGACGGCCTTGCCCACGAGATCGACCGCCAGGTCGGGCAGGTGACCGAGGCGGTCCCGGCCCGGCATGCCGGATACCGGCCCGCGCTGGACCAGCGTGCGGGCCGCGATGTGGTCGCGTACCCGGGCGGGTTCGGGGGTCCGGTGCGCGGGCGGGCATCCGGGGGCGGCGGTGGGAGCCGCGGGAGCCTCGGCGGCAGTGGCCGGCGTGCTGTCGCCCGGGGCGTCGGGGTCCTCGGCGGTCAGGACGTAGAACCGGTTGGAGTGAACGTGGACGGTCCACTTCTGCCCGGGGGTGTCCTCGGTGAGTCGGGCGCGCGGTGTGCTCTCCCACGCCTCGAATGCCCTGGACGGGTCGACCGGCACCATGTTGCCGCTGTCGGAGTCGTAGGCGCGGCAGGCCCGGGCCGTCGCGCGGATCTCCGCCACGCGGTTGGTCCAGTTCCGGCGGATCGTGGTCATTGTGGGTCCTCCTGTATCGGGTGGTGCCGGATGAGTTGCCGCTCAATCCGGTGAGGGGGCCGGGCGCCGTGGTCGGCGCCCGGCAGGGGCGGTCAGGCCCGGACGGCCGAGTCGGCGGTGCGCAGGGCCGCGCGGGTGGCTTCCAGCAGCGGCACGGAGATGCCGCCCGCTTCCAGGTCGGCGGCGGTCGTGCGGCCTGCCCGCAGGTCGCACGACAGGTTCCCCAGGCAGACCAACAGGGCGCCGAGTTCGTAGCGCAGGCCGTGCGGGGTGACCGTGCGCGCGCCCACGAGGAACCCGTGCCGGTCGTAGGGGGCGGCGTTCACCAGGTCGCGCACGGTCGGGTAGTCGTCGGAGGTGCACCCGCGAAAGCGGGTGGCCCGCAGGAAGGCCACCATGGCGCGGTCCATACGGAAGGTGCCCGGCTTGGTGTGGTCGTCCTCGGCGGCGGCCTCGACCAGCCGGATTACGGGCTTGGTGCCGGTCCAGCCGGAGTTCGACGCGGTGGTGTCCCTGCCGTGGGCCTCGGCGTTCCGCACGTGCGCGAAGGTGCTGTAGATGGTGGTGCCGCCCGGGCTGCGCTCCTCGTGTCCGACGACCTTCTCGACCAGCCAGACCGGCTCCGATCCGGGCCGGTAGGCGGTGAAGTCCTCCCGGTCGAAGACCAGCATTCCGGCGGTGATGTCGTGTCCGTAGGCGCCCATGTGCGGATCCCTGTCTCCTCGGTGGGTCGGTCGGTGCCGGGCGAGTTGCCGCTCACCTACAAAATCAATAATACACCTTCGCGGGCAGTGATCAATGCCCTTTCAGAACAGGGTGTCCCCGCCGTCGCAGGAACGGGACGGCGGCGCGGCCTGGGGCGCCGCGCTGGTCCGCCGGGTGGTCTTCGGCCTGCGCGGGCGGATGGCCACGGCTTCCCGTTCCGCCAGGGCGGCCCGCTCCGCCCTGGCCTCCAACTCGTCCTCGTCGCGGTTGTGCAGCACGATTTCGACGGCCGGTGAGGCGTCGCGCCACTGGTCGCGGAACTCGTCCGTCGGGATCCCGGGGTTGGGGCGGAGCGTGATCCCGGTCTCGCGGTGGAAGCGCTCGTACGCGGCAGAGTCCTGACGGACGAACCCGGTCTCGATGCGGAACGGGGCGGATTCCCTCGGGATGATGAACGCCCCCCGCCGGGCGAGCGTCTCGGCGACCGCGATCACGTGGAACTCGAACAGCGGGCCCCGGTACCCGGGGGCGTCGCCGCTGCGCTTGATCCGCCCGAACGGCGGGTTGCTGATCGCGCAGTCGAAGGGGCCGAGATCCATGCCCGGAACGTCCAGCACGTCAGCACAGATCCACTTCGCCTCCGGCAGGACGCGCCGCCCGACCCGCACGTACTCCGGGTCCTTCTCCACGCACACGATCTCGCGCGGCGGCAAACCCTCCCAGCGCCGGATCCAGTAGTCGCGGGCGTGCCAGGCCAGGCGGCCGATACCCGCGCACAGGTCGATGACACGGTCCCCCGGGATCACGTGGTGGAGTTCGCTGGCGAGCTCGGCCGGCGTGAAGAACGCGCCGTCCAGGGTGCGGCCCATGTTCGCGGACTCGTGGAAGTGGTCGAGAACGAATTCCCGCTCCTCATCGGTCAAGTCACGGGCCATGTCGACCAGTTGGCGCGCTCGGTTGTGCTGCTTGGTCTGCTCCTTGCTGAGCTTTCCGGCCATGGCGTGCCGCCTTTCGGGGTGGTGTGGGGGAGCGGTCCTGGCCTGGTTGCCCGGACCGCTCCAGGGCGGTCGTGCGTGTGATGGGGACGTGGCTACGACGTCCGTGCCGCGCGCCAGCAGGAGGTGTTCGTCAGCTGTCGGTCGGCGGCTGAAAGGCGCTGCACCGGCGTCCCCATCCGCGAGCGGGGTCGTGCTCTGTCGCGTACCGGTCGCACGTCCCGCACCGTGGTCCCCATTCCTGGGGTGGGGCGGTGGGCTCGGCGATGTACACGTCTCCGGACTTCCAGGGGAAACCTCGTGGGGCGAACCGCACGGACTCATCCGGCATGAGCAGCGCCCAGCCGTCCGGCCAGTCGATCGGGCCCGGGCGCGTGGCTTCGGAAACTGCCGCGCGGACGGCTGCTTGCGTCCAGACCTGCGGGAGGCGGCCGTGTCCGGTGACGCGGTACGCGTCGGCCGTGATGTACCGCTCCGGGTGGGTGATGATGACGCCGGATTCGCGGTCCGGCGTGAAGGTGATCGCTGAATGCCTGTTGGTCTGGCGGTAGATGATCGTTTCGTCGTCGGTGATGGTGGCCTGGCTGGAAAGCCAGAATCCGAGTGATCCGCCGAGGAATGCGCGTACCTCGTCGCCGCTGAGGTGAGGCTGACCGTATCCGGGGGCCTCCCGCACGGGGACGCCGGTGTCGTTGTGGTGGATGGTCTGGGTGTAGCGCGCGTACATCCGCGCGGCGCGGACGGCGATGCGTGGGCGGGGCGCGCCGTCGTACCACTGCGGCAGCGGCACAATCTCCAACTCCGTACCCGGCAGAGGACTGCCGGGCAGGATCCAGCCCGCTGCCCTACCCGCGCGGCACATGGCGGGAGCCTCACGCACCCACGCGAGGAATTCGCCGAAACCGCCGGCATACCGGCCGTTGCGCTCGGACACCTCTCCCCAGTAGCTGGAGCCGTACCACACGCACCGGGCGGTGAGTTCCGCGGGCGTGGTCGGCGTGGGGAATGCACCGGTCAGGGTGATCGTGCGTACGTGGACGCCTTCCGCGATGCCCTCGGAGGTGACGGTTACGCCCCACCCGTTCGCCGCCGCTGCCTCGGCCAGCGTGCGTGCCCTCGGGGGCAGATCGGCGACCTCGGTGGCGGACGGTGCGGCGGGACGGGCCGCGGGGGTGCCGGCGGTCTGCTCGGCCCTGGGGCCGGCTCCGCCGTCCGTCTCCCAGGCCTCGACGGTGCCCGGGTCGGTGACGGCGGCGCCCGGGTGTGGGCGGTCGCCGGTGAGCTGAGAGGGGAGGTACGTGGGCATGGGGGCTCCGCTCGGTGGGCCGGGCGCCGGGGCGCCCGGCCGGTCGGGATTCGGTTCAGGCGCTGGGGGTTGCCTCGGGCTGCGCCGTGGTGACCGTCAGGTCCTCGGCGCGCAGGTCGGCGGCGACGGCGGCCAGGAATCCGGTGTCGGCCGCCTGGTCACGGCTGCCGGGGGCGTACCAGTACTGGTTCTTGCGGTGCCACTTGAAGCCGTGGAGCTTGAGCACGTCGGCGGCGCCGTCACCCAGACGCGTACCGGTGACCGTCGTCCCGTCCTCGGCCGTGTGCTGGAGGTTGAGTCCCTCCGCGCCCTCGTCGGCCGCCTCGTGGGCGCTCGCCCGACGGGCGGCCTGGGCGGCGGCCTGCTCCTTGGCGGCGTCCCAGCGCTGGGGCAGGACAACGTCACTGGCGATCTGCCACATCTGCTGCGGGGGCCAGTTCTCCTGGATGACGTGGCCGTCGACGACGCAGGCGGCAAGCATGCCGCCGGTCGGGGGCTCGATGCCGTCGTGGGCCTTGGACCACAGGACGGCGGCAGCCTTCAGAGCGTCGTCGGAAACGTCCCGGTGGGTGTTGATGCCGTCGACCAGCGGCTTACCGGTGACCTTCCGGCCCTTGACGGTGACGGTGACCGTGTTGTCGGTGGACTCGTAGCGGTCCTCCATGCCGTTGAACTGCGAGCCCTGCATGGGGCGGGTGAGCTCTTCGACGTCGGCCGTGCAGGGGCCGTCGGTCCAGTAGACGGAGATCCACGCGGAAGCCGTGCCGGTGCCCTTGCGCACACTGAACTTCACGCCGGGGAACTCGGTCCTGAGGCGGTTCCTGAGCTCGGCGGCCACGTGCTTGGTGTCGATGTAGTCCATGCCTGTTCTCCTGCTGCGAGTTGGTGCCGGTGAGTTGCCGCTCAGCCGGACTTGCGAAATCAATAATACGCTCTTGCTGTTTAGTCGGCAACGAAGACGTCGTGACCGTTGACGGTGATCCGCACCGCGATCGTGCCGTACCGGCTGATCAGGTCGGACGGAACCTCGCCGGTGTCCAGATGGACGGACACCACCAGGCCTGCACCGCGCTCCCAGTAGGCGTAGACCTGAGTTCCGCCGGTCTCCAGACACGGCAACGTTGATCGGTCCTTGCGGCGTCGGTGCAGGAACCGTACGCGTCGGTTCAGGGTGTCCGCGCGGCGCTGGCTCAGTCGCATGGCGGTGCCTCCTCCAGGGGAGCCGGGGCGGTCTGGTCCTGGTGCTCGGCCGGCGCCCTCGCGTCGTCCGCTCGTTCTGCCTCGGCCTCTTCCGGGGTGGGCTCCGGGGTGACGTCGCGCGGGTCGGCGGGGATCGCCTCACCTGCGAGGGCGGCCCGCATCTGCTCGGCCGACATGCGCCCGCTCACCTCGTTGTAGGGGAGCGTGTACGTGCTGCCCTTGTGCCGGGTCTCCGCCGTTGCCGCACGGGTGACCACTCGGCAACCGCCCACCGCGCCCACGGCGCCGCCGTCAAACGCGGCGTGGATGTGCGGCACGGTCACGGTCTTGGCGTTGACCCGGGTCACCTCGTACCAGGACCCCCGCCACCGCGCGAAGTCACCACGGACAAAGTCCGCCTTGCCCCACACCTTGAAGCCGCGCCGCTCCGCCTCCTTGATCGTCTCCGCCCAGTACGTCAGCTCTTCGTCGTACTCGGCCAGAAGGCGCGTCAGCTCCTCCCGGCGTGACTCGGACGGCCCGCGTCGCCACACATCAGCCGTACGGCCCTTGTCGTCAACGCCGTCACGCTCCCGCAGAACGCCGCGCCGCTCCGCCTCCAGCTTCTCGATACGGCGCAGCGTGCGCCCCGGGTTCTTCCGGTACCGCTCGTACGCCTCGGCCGCCGCCGCACGGGATGCCCAGTAACCGGCCCGCTTGTCCTCGGCGATGCTCTTGCGCATCGCGTTGTGCATGCGCTCCTGGTCCCTGCGGGCGCGCTCCTCCGAATTGTGGCCCACCAGGATCGGCTGCCCCATCCAGAACCGTTCGCCGATCTGGTCCGAGGCATCCCGTGCCGACTGCGACGATGCCGCCGCGCGTCCGGCCCGGTCCGCGTACCGCTCCGTCCGTTCCTCGGCCGCATCCACGCGGGCGGCCTCCCGCTCGGCGAACGACATGTCCTCATCGATCACCACAGCGCACGAGAGGCCGAGTGCGCGCACGGCGTCCGCCGCCCGGTTGATCTTCCACCGGTCGGCGCCCTTGTAGCGGCTTCCCCGGATGAAGATCCCCGGGGTTCGCCGGTAGGTCCAGCCCAGCGGGCGCAGCGCTTCCCACACCCCGTCGCCCTTGGTGGAGCCCTCCACGGTGGTGCCGTCTTCGTGGGTGTGCCGAATGACGATGTCCGCCGCCTCGGCGCCCTCCTCCGCCTCTGCGACGTCCCCGGGCAGGGTGAGCGCGCGCAGCGCCGCCGGAGAGTGCCCCATGACCCGTGCGGCGCACTCGGCGCAGCGCGGAGCACAGCCGGGCACGTCCCACAGCAGCACCCCGAACCCGCCACACGTATTTGCCGCCGCGCAGTCACCCCGCCCGGCAGGCTTCGCCCAGGCGGTGGGCATAACTGCCACAGCCGCCGCCACGGGGGCCGGGGTATCGACGCCCGGCACCGCGCCGCCCTCCGCCTCCCACACGCCCACCCCGGACGGGTCGGACACCACGTCAGCCGGGGGCGCCGATACCTCGGCACGGGTTGCCGGCGGGGGGAGCTCTCCACCGTCCCGCGCGAGCGCTCCGCCCTCGCCCTCCCACCCGTCCAGGTCGACAGCATCCGCGTGCGCGTCCGGCCGCGCGTCCTCGGCCAGCGCACCCGGTGCCTTGCACTGCTGGGCAACCGTGGCGTTCACCGCGTGGAGTGTCGCCACGGTGTCCAGCCGGACCCCGTCCACCCATGCGCCCGAGGCGGTCACGTCGTACAGACTGGCCGACCACACCGCGCGCACTTCCCCCGGAACCTTGCCCGTGGCTCGCCCCCCGGCGCGCACGGTCACCGTGGCGCCCTGGCGCTGCATTGCGACGGTCCACCCGTTCGCCGTCGCCGTCTCGGCGAACGCCACGGCGGCCATGGGCAGCCACACACCGGGCGCCGCTTCCGTCTCCGCCACGACCGGCGCACCTGCGTAACCGTCCTGCCAGTCCTCCAACTGAGCGGCCGTCGGTGCCTTGCCCTCCGCCGGGATCTTCGGCGCCTTCCACGGCTGAACCAGGGCCTTGACCGACGCGGACGCCTGGCCCTTCTCGATCCCGCTCGTACGCCCGTGCGTCTTCTTCGAGGGGAGGTCACGGCCGATCAGCGGGCGCTCCTCGTCACGGGCCGACACGGCGTCCGCGAGGAGATCCACGAACGCGCGACGCTCCGCCATGCCCGGCGCGTGTTCCATGTCCGGCGACACCTCAGCGCACGCCGGAAGCTCGAACATCGCCGCCGCTCCGCCATCGGCCGATGCCCACGCCCCACGCCCCGCCGGAACGTCACCGGCTGCCGCACGGGCCAGGAAGTTGCGACCGGCCGCCGCACGCTCCCCGGCCTCCCTGGCTTCCGACTCCAGCGCGGACAGCTCACGCTCACGCCACCGCACCGCATCCCGCGCGCCCTGGCGCCGCTTGTCTTGGGCCCACGACACCTCACGCGCACGCGCGGACCACGCCCCCGCTGTCTCCTCCGCAACCCACACATCCGGCCCCAGCACACCCGCCGACCGGCGTACTTCCTGGTGAAGGTCGTACGCATCCCGCCGCCACGCCGCGCACGTCTCCGCGTGCTCCTCCGCCGCCGTCAGCCGCTGACGCGCCACGGTCAGCGCACGGCGCGCACGCTCCGTCAGCCACGCCCGCGACACCCGCACCGTGCCCTCGTACGGGCCACGGAACGCCACCGGGAACACCCCACCCCCGTTGCCGTGGCAGATCACCGGCAGCACCTCAACCGCGCCCCCGTCGGTCTCCCACCCGTCCACCCCGCCGGGGTCCGACACGACGTCGGGCAACACCGCCGGAGGCTTTACCCCGACCGGCGCGCCCTCGGCCGGACCGGCCTCCGCCGCCGCCTCGCGGGGGGTTGAGTCCGCGGAAGTCGCCACCGCCGGCGTCACGCCGCTACCAGCCGGAGCATCACCGGCCGGAACCGCGGCCGTCTCGGTCGGACCCTCCCACCCCGGGCGGGTGATGCGCAGCAGGAACGCCGACGCCTGGGGCCGCACCCGCCCAGCGACCGCGCGCGGTTCCGGCGCGCGCTCCGCGCACTCCTGAGCCGACGGCACGTCGAGTCCGAACGAGCGCACGACGGCGAGAGAGTCACGCGTTTCCCAACGGGCCGTGTCGACGTCGCCCAGTCCGTACGCGGACTCTGCCCCCTCTGCGCACTCTTCGGCCTCACGGACTGCACCCCGGGCGCTGTCGTACTGCTCGTCCGTCAGCCCGTCCCAATCGATGCGCTGAGCGAACGCACGGACGGTGTCCAGGGCAGCGCGCGCCATGCCGACCAATACGGCCGTCTGCGCGTTCTCCTCGGCCTTCTCCGCCGCCCTCTCCGCATGGATGCCGTACACGCGCGCCGTCTCGGTCGTCGCGCGCAGCACCGCCGCTGGACGCTTCGCGATCACGTACGCGATAGCGGCGCCCGTGACCTCGCCCCACGTACCGCGCACGTCCCCCGTCGGAAGGGTCACGGTGTGGCCGCCGCCCGACTTGAAATGGAAGCGGAACGGGAACCGCTCACCGCAGACGGACAGTTCCGACAGCAGGTCGGAGCGCCGGAACTCCCCCTCGTACCGGTCGCCCAGCGACCGCGCGTGCATCGCTTCCGGCCACTCCTCCGCCGCCCTGCGGGCACGCTCGACGTCGGCCACGGAGGGTGTCCTCCGGGCGCGCTTCCGGGGGGCCGGAGTCTCCGCCGCTCCCTCGGCCGGAACGGGCACCGGAGCATCCGCCGTGGCGGCCTGTGTGGGGGCGGTGGGTGCCTCGGCGGTCACCAGGTTCGCGACGGTGCGCCATGCGATGTCCTGGGCGGCCGCCTGGCCGTAGCGGGTGAGGGTGGCGCCGTCCCAGCGGTGCCCCCGGGCGGTGAGCCGCCACACGCAGCGCAGGACGGTTTCCCCGGCCTCCTGGCGGGCGGTGAGCAGCAGCGCGCAGTATCCGGGCTGCGTCTGGACGGCGGCCGTCCATCCGGCCTCCTCGGCCTGGGCGGTGAGGCGGGCCAGGTTACGGGGGAGGGCCACCCCTCGGGCGTCCACCGCGTGGGGCTGCTCGGCGGGCGGGGCGGTGGGCGCCGGCACTTCGGCAGGGGCCGGCGCCTGGGCGGGGGCGCTCGTGCAGCTGGCGCGGCGCGTGGTCGCGGTCATGTCGGGTCACTCCTGGTCGGGTTGGTGCCGGGTGAGTTGCCGCTCACACCGGGAGGCAGGGCAGGGGGAGGCAGGGTGTTCCCGTCCGGGGCCGGTCGGGCGACCGGCCCCGGACGGGGTGGTGCTCAGTTGCGGCGGTTCCGGGGACGGTTGTCCCGGGGCGCGGTGCGGCTGGCCTCTCGGTCGCCCGTCTCGGGCTGGGGCTCGGGGCGGGGTACTCGCTCGGCCTGGCGGTACTCAAGGCCCGGCTCCGGGGGGAGCGGGGCGCCGGTGGGGTCGGTGCTGTACGCCTGCTGGATCTCCTGGGCGGTCAAGGGCCGAAGCCACTTGTTCCGGACGGTCCAGCCGCGTACCCACTCCGACCCGTCGGGGGCGAAGGTGCGCACGACCAGTGCGCCGGTGGAGCACTCGACCAGGGCGGCCGCGAGTACGACGGTGAGGCGCAGGGCTTCGCCCTGATCGAGCGTCACGGCGTCGCCGATGGCGGTGAGTTCGTGCTCCTCGACGAGTGTGCGTTCCGGGGTGTTGGCGCACGCCACCATGTGGTGGGTGCCGTCCTCCAGGAGGTTCACGACGGCCAGGTACGCATCCGTCGCAAGATCAAGAAAAGCGTGCGCCTTGGCGGCCGTGTCCGCTGCGAACATCGGGGCGGTGCTGTCGGGCGCGGGGGTCCAGCGCATCTCGTCGGCGCTGAACTCCTCGTGTGCTCCCGGGTCCATCCCATCAAGCGTCTGCCGGGTGTGGTCTTGGTACTCGGTCATGTTCCCTGCCTCGGGTGAGTTGGTGGCGGGTGAGTTGCCGCTCAACCGCAGAATCAATAATACGCTCTCGCGGGGGGTGATCGTCAAGGAACAATCACCCCCCAGTGTGGCGACTTACGACGGGTCCACCGGCGTCACGGTGGTACGGAAAGGCATGGCGTTCCCCAGGTAGAACCTGACGCGCCTTGTCTCGCCGGTGCTGCTGCGCTTGCCGTAGATCTCGACGGCGGTCAATTCCTCGTGCTCGTAGAACGCTTCCAACAACATGCCCTCCCAGACCTCCGGCCACGGCTCGCCCTGGCTCGGGGTCCTCGGGCGGGCGAGTGAAGCCAGCTTCCGCGTGGGGCGGCGCTCGACCCTCACGCGCTGCCCTCGGCTGAGCGGTCCCGTGTCAGTCATGCGGTTCCCTTCTTTGGTGGTTGCGGTCCTGGGCGCCGTTACCGCCTTCGGGCTGCCCGCTGCTCCTCGGCGGCCGTCAACAGCTCGGTGACCCCGTGGCGGGCCTGATTGGCCCGTACGCGCTCGGCAACCTGGTCTGCGGACGGCAGTCCGAAACCTCCGTCCCGAGCGAACATGTCGTACGCCTCACGCCACCCGCGCCACTGGCACTCGACGGCGGCACGCGATGCGCACGTGATCGTCAGACCTCCGACGGTTACGGACAGTGCGCCGATTCCACCGGGACTCGCTGCCGTGCTGCGGGCGCGGATCTTGGCGCGGCGGGGCGCGTCATCCAGGATCACGAACGAATTGATCGTGAGTTCTGGTTCGCTCAATTCACCCGGGTCAACCCGCTCGGGAAAAACCTTGTCGAGAATTGCGGCGGCCTCGCACCAGCCTTCCCACCACACACGTGCGGCAGTAGGGTGCCGGAATTCGATGATTGCGTTCGGGATCTTGAGAAGGGGAATGAGCGTCAGGCCGATAGACGCGTCGGTCTCGTGAGGTCCGGGGAGAAGGATCGTGAGTCGGCTTACAGCGTCGACGGTTTCGGTTTTCAAGGGGGCTCCTCGGGTTGGTGATTGAATGCCGATCAGGTTGCCGCCCGACCAACAAAATCAATAATACACTCTCCGGGAGAGGGAAGGACTCGAAACGCCGGAACTTGCGACATCTCTTGCAACAACTCTTGCGTCTACTCCTGCGCCTACTCTTGCAACAACTCTTGCGCGGGCCTCTCGGGAAGAGCAGACATACGCGCAGGTCAACCAAGGATTCCGGGCATGGTCGGGGGTCTGACATCCCCTCTGCTGCCACTTTTCCCGCTGCCGTTTGAAGGATGAGTGAGGAATGGGGGCGGTGCTGGTCGGCGTGGTGGCTTCGGGGTGGGGGGTGGGTGTGTGTGGTTGCGCGTCGCCCGGAGGGCGTCGCGCGGTCGGGTGGTCGGTGTGTGGCGGACTGTCGGGCCTGTGTGGGGTTGGAGCTGGGGGCGAGGCCTGGCAGTGGTCTCCCGCGCTCTCTGGCTTGCTCGTCTTCGTGTCCGTCGTCGTGGTCCTGCCGGAGGCAGGCCGCTCCCTCGGCCCTGCTCTGCAAGGGGAGTTCAGCCAATCCGGGGTTTTCCTTTTCCCGTATTCCGTGGTGTACTTGTCTTCACGGAATACCAATCAAATACCCTCGCCCGTAAGGGAATCCAGGAGGATTCCCCAACCCCCGGACCCATTCACACCATGACGAATCCTCAACTCAACCCCCAACACCCCACCCCCGTAAACAAACCCACCCACTCATTCCCGTACCCGTGTGCCGGAGGCACACGCAATGCCGCTGCTTTTCG
>NZ_BMML01000044.1 GCF_014645815.1 Streptomyces fuscichromogenes
GCGCCTGCCCCGGCCGGCCGGTGAACGATCCGGGACCGCAGCCCCGTGTCCCCGGTGCGTGCTGGTTCCCGCCGCCGACGAATCGAGGAAACACATGGCGTCACAGATAGTCATCCCCGGTGATGAACTCGAAGAGGCCCGCTCCACGCTGGGTTTCGTCCACGACTTCATCGACATCGGCCATCACACGTTCGACTTCGACGCGATGTTCGGCCGCGACTTGTCCAAAGGAGCCGCCCAGAACTTCGAGAACAAGTGGGAGGACGGCAAGAACCGTCTGAAGAAGCAGGTCAAAGAGATCCAGGACGCGATCGGCAACATCCTGGACTCGTTCGAGAAGACCGACCAGGACGCCGTGTCGAACCTCGATGACGGGAGCAACGGATGACACCCAAGTTCAACTTCGAGGACGGGCACACCGACCGCGGCGACAGCCACCATGGCGAGCAGTCGGCCAGGACCGGGCGAGGCTTCCTGCTGGACATCCCCGACCAGTGGCAGCAGGCCGACCTCACCGGTGCCGCCATGGCCGACGTTCGAGCCCGCGCCCTGGCCGCAGCGACCACATCGGGCGAACAGGCCCGTATCAACGACATGTTCCGCCAGGGCAGGGAAATGACCGCGGCCGCCCGCCGCCACGGCGCACTGCTGGCCGTGGGCACGGCGGCCATGTATCCGGACGGGCTCTTCCTGGCCTACGGCATGGTGTTCGCGGTGAGCATGCCCGTCGGGCAGGAGCTGACTCTGCCCGTACTGTCCGCCCAACTCGGCAGCTCCACGCTCGGAACCGTACCCGCAGACCGCGCCATCACAACGGCGACGGTGCCCAACGTGGGCAAGGTGGCCCGGGTCACCGGTACGGAGACAGTCCGCGTGACGGCCGACGTCGACATGAAGCTGCTGACCATGCATACGATGATGCCGGTGCCGGGCACTACGCAGGATTTCCTCGTGGTCACCCTGGCCAGCCCCAACCTGCCGCTGAAGAGCGAGGTCTACGACCTGTTCGACGCCATCTCCGGCACCTTCCGCTACACCGAGGACACCGTCGCCGCGTGACGCCGGACCCAACGATGTGAAGTGCGAGGAACGCAAGGCGATCGAGCGATCGACGGAGCACCGGACCTACCCCGTCGCCCAAGCCAGCCAGGGCACGGGGGCGACGATGCCCTCCGGAGAGACCAGCGGCCGCCCCCGAACCCGCTGCACGGGCGGCCGCTACGACGCGCCGGTCCTTGATGAGACCAAGGGCCCCACGAAGGTGATGACCGGTACGGCACAGTTCGACCGGTCACCACGATGGCCCGAGCAGCGAAGACCGCGTAAGCGCCCATCACGGAACGCACGCCAAAGGCCCCCCGGTGTCACGGCTTCGACACCGGGGGGCCTTCCGCGTCTCGTCGACGCCCGTCGACCGACTGCTCAGACGGTGGTGACGACGTCGTCGTACGCCAGGCGCGGGCCGCGCGGGAACCAGGCCTCCGGGCCGGGCTTACCGATGTTGACGACCATCAGCGGGGTGTGGTCGTCGTCCAGGAACTCCTTCTGGACGCCCTCGAAGTCGAGGCCGGCCATCGGGCCGGCGGCGAGACCGGCGGCCCGGATGCCGAGGATGAAGTAGGCGGCCTGGAGGGTGGCGTTCAGGGCGGCGCTCTTCTCACGGACCCCGCGGTCGCCGGCGAAGATGTCCTTGGCCTGTGGGAAGTGCGGGAAGAGCTGCGGCAGCTCCTCGTGGAACTCGTTGTCCGCGGCGAGGATCGCGACCAGCGGGGCGGTGGCGGTCTTCTTCTGGTTGCCCTCGGCCATGTGCCGCACCAGCCGCTCGCGCGCCTCGGGGGAGCGGACCAGGACGACGCGCAGCGGCGACTGGTTCAGGGAGGTCGGGCCGTACTTGACCAGGTCGTAGATGGCCTGCACCTGCTCGTCGGTGACCGGCTCGTCGGTGAAGGTGTTGGCGGTGCGGGCCTCACGGAACAGCAGGTCCTGGGCGGCGGGGTCGAGTAAGAGAGACATGGCTGAACTTCCTTGGGGGTTCTTGGTTCAATTACCGGACTATGGTCCGCTTCATCTGGCATGCCGATGATGCGTCCCAAAAATTTGACTATTCGATGAATGCGGGATGGAGCGACTTACTCCGTTGGACCTCGTCGAGCCCGACTCCTGCATGCCGCGAGACCGCAGGCCCCACGGGGAGCACGCTCTCGCGTCGGCAGCCGGGCTCAGCACCTCAGTCAGGCCTTAGACCTCAGGCTCGGGATAGGCAAAGGGCACCTGCACGCCCCGCAGCGTCCCATCGCCCAGATGCAGCAGGCCGCGGCCCGGCTGAGGAGCCGCACCGACCAGCCCCCGGGTCAGCTTGACTCCGATGAGCTCACCATCGGACAGGTTCTGCGGGGACAGGAGCATTCCGCACCGGTTGCGTTTCATCTGCCCCATCCAGCCCGCAAGGCTCAACGACAAGGACTCGGCATTGCCGGCCGCGAGCACGCCCCAGCCGGCACCGGCGCCACCACGCGCGAGCAGCGCCAGGTCGGAGTCGATCTCCGAGCCCATGAAGAGTTCCGCGTCATCGACCACGACGACTCCGTACTCCTCGGTTATCTGACCGAGCGCGCCGCGGAAGTCGTCCACAGGCACCTCGACGTCCGTGATCACCGACGCCACCCCTGGGCGCCCCTTCAGCGTTCGCAGCGGCGAGCGACGGGGAGCGAGCACGAGCAGACCCGCGCCAGCGGCCAGGAGGGAGAGCGACGCGGTGTACAGGGCCGTGCTGCGGCCGTTGCGCGGAGGCCCACCGATGATGAACGACGGCACGTCGGACAGATCTGGTCCCAGCGAGGTGAGGGTGTCGCCGCCGACAGCCACCAGCGGCTTCATCGGCCCCCCTGGCATGTGCAGGGTCATGGCGTCGGCGTAGGTGATCCGGTCGGGAACAAGGTCCAGACGCAGCGGGCGCCGCTGCTCGGGTACGGACTGCTCCCGAATCGCGAGTTCGTGGCCCAGATCGGTGAGAGCCTGTGCCTGCTCGGTACCGGACAGATCCTCGCGCAAGACGGCGATCTGCACGGAGCTGAGATCCTGTACACGGATGCCGCGCCCGGGGCTGGGCTGTGACGGGGCGGACTTGGTGGGAATGCCGACGCTGGAGTAGTCCTGCCGGTCGTTGAGCCGCAGAACGACCTTGTCCTCGGTGGTGCTGGAGAAGCGGCTCCCTCCCAGGACCCGGTCCCCGGCCAGGATGACGTGGATTCCGGCGCCCGCTCCGTCGCGCAGCAGCCGCAGGAGACGCTCCATGTAGCTTCCGTTGTCGTACTGAGTGAACTCTCGTTCGAAAACCTCGAACCGGTCGATCATCAGCACGATGTGAGCGAGCCGCTCACCTGGTGTCTGGGCGCCACGCAGCTCCGTGAGGTCGGCGGTGCCCCGAGTGCCGAGAATGCCTTGGCGAACGGTGAGTTCCGAGTTGAGTCGGTCCAGGAGTCGACCGAGTCGTTCGATCTGGCCACGGTCCACCACCACACCACAGTGCGGCAGAGCGGTCAGGGCGTTGAGCGCACCGTTTCCGCAATCGATGCCGTACAGATGCACGTCGTCGGCACCGTGGGCCTGTGCCAGCGCCGCGGCGAGGGTACGCAGTGTCTGCGAGCGGCCGCTGCGCGGCGACCCCACAATGTGCAGATGGCCCGCCCGATCGACATCGAACGTCAACGCTGTGCGCGCCTGCTGGGCAGGAAGGTCCACCAAGCCGTACTCGACAGGGGGCAGTGCCGCCGGGCGATCGCCGCTGTCCGCGGGCGAGGGTGACGGTGTCCAGGTCAGTGTCTCGGGCAGTGGCGGCAACCAAGGGCTGGGCTGGCGTGGCGTTCCAAAGAGTTCGGCCGCACGTGCGATGGCGCCGGCCAGGACGGCGAGATCGGTGACGGCCTCGCTCTGGTTCGCCTTGGAGCCTCGCACGATCGTCGCGGGCAGCGGGCCACCGAGGCTGTTCCATGAGATCGGCGCCGCGGTCGCCGTGACAGGGGCGTCGTCCACCGCCTTCCCGCCGGGGCGTCGGCCACCGACCCGACCAGACTGGAACGGCAGCAGCGCTGACGGACCGAGACGTGCGTAGGCCCGCCCGGGGTTGGACGGGGAGATCTCGCCGGAGTCGGGGGCGTCGATGATGTCCCGGCTCTCCGAGGTGTCCGTGGTGCGCAGCGCGATACGCAGGTTGGTGTTTGCCCGGATGTCCGGGGTGACGGCCCCGCCGGGACGCTGGGTCGCCAGGACCAGGTGGATACCGAGCGAGCGGCCACGCTGGGCGATGTTGACCAGTCCGGAGATGAAGTCGGGGAGTTCCCGGACCATCGAGGCGAACTCGTCGATGACCAGGACGAGCCGGGGCATCGGCGGTGCCACGTTGCCGCCGCGCGAACGTTTGTCGAGGTAGTCCTCGATGTCCTTGGCGCCATGCACCGCCAGCTGTGTCTCACGGCGTCGAAGCTCAGCACCGAGCGAGATCAGCGCGCGCTCCACTTCCTGGGTGTCCAGGTCCGTGACGAGCCCGACGGTGTGTGGCAATTCGGCGCACTCCGCGAACGCGCTGCCACCCTTGTAGTCGACCAGGACGAAGGTCATCTCGTCGGGCCTGTTGACCACCGCGAGGGTGGCGACAAGAGTCTGCAGAAGCTCCGACT
Source organism: Streptomyces fuscichromogenes (assembly GCF_014645815.1). Classification (GTDB taxonomy): domain Bacteria; phylum Actinomycetota; class Actinomycetes; order Streptomycetales; family Streptomycetaceae; genus Streptomyces; species Streptomyces fuscichromogenes. The sequence continues at coordinate 4,677 of NZ_BMML01000044.1, forward strand.
TTCCACTACCGGTGGTACCCGCGATGAGGGCGTGCGGACCGTCACGGACGAGATCGACCGCGAAGTCCCCGTCGTAGCCCGTACCGAGCACGGCTCGGGTGCTGCGGCCGCCGAGCGACCAGCCGGCCATCAACGCGTCGGGGGTGGGCGGTTCGATGTGCAGCAGGTCCAGCAGCCGAACGGAGCCGGGCAGAGCGCTCTCGTCGTTGTCACCGACGCCACGCAGCGGAGCCAGCGCTCGCGCGAAGCGTTCGTACCAGAAGTGATCCGGTGAGTCGGCGCGCACACCGCCCAGTGCCCCGCCGCCGTCGGTACGCAGCCGAAGCGACTGCGTACCTGGGGTGAGGACGACCACGGCGCCGCACTCCTCCGGCAGCAACTGCTCCTCGCGGTCGATGCACAAGGTGTACACGCCGACCGACGGGCCGTCCCGCAGCAAGGAGATCACGCCGGGAAGCGACCGCGCACGGCGGGCCTGTTCCAGCACGACCAGGATGTCGGGATGGCCGGTCACCCCGCCGCGGACGAGTTCCGGACCGGCGGCGATGCGGGACGCCACCAGCTGCCCCAACTCACCGATGCGCCGCGCCAGAGAGTCCGCGGTGCTGCCCACGAGAGCGTACGCGTCCTCACCCTGGGCCTGGGCGTGGGGCAGCCAGCGGGTCCAGGACCACTCCTGCTCGCCGTCCGGGCCGGCCAGTACGACGACACGCAAGTCGCTCGGACTGTGCAGACCGGCGGCCTGGGCCGTCACCCAGGCTGCCATCCGAGTCGCGTCCGGCCCTGCGAAGCCCGCTGCCCCGGAGCGGCGCAGGGAGATGGCGACCGGAACCTGGTTCAGCCGCGGCACGGTGGTGCGCCGGTGTTCGTCCTGGGTGGGGTCGTCCACCGTCAGGGAAGACGGCAGGTCGGTGGTCCCGACGCGCACGGACAGGAAGTCGGGATCCTTCCAGCGACGTTCCCACAGCCGCTCGGAGGGCTGGGCCGCCATCTGCACAAGTGCCGCCGGGTCAGGGAGCGAGAGCCGGAGGTTGAGCTGTTCACCGAGGACCGCGTCGTTGATGTCGGCCTTCACCCGGCTCAGGGTCTCCTCGTGCTCCTTCTTCTGCTGCAGGTATTTGACCATCGCCTGCTTGCGTCCGCTGAACTGACTGGCCAGCGCGGCGATCGGAGAGAGAAGGGCGATGAAGACGAATGACCACCGGTGAGTCACCAGAATGGCCACCGTGGCGCTGCCCGCCGGGAGCAGCAAGATCGGCAGCAGCGGGATCGGCCGCTTGTCCGGCTTCGTCGGCGGGGCGGGCAACCGGAATTTCGCGCCCGCCGCCGGGGGCAGGAAGCGCGGCGGCCTGTTGAACTCGAGCCCTATGCCATCGGGCGCCACGGTCAGCGGCGCCCGGCGGGTGGGCTGAGCCGTGAGCTCCAGCAGGTGCGCTCCGACCTCCAGCTGGCTGCCCGCCTGCCATGCCGCATCCTCCGGGACCGGCTTGCCGTCCAGCAACACCCCCTCAAGTGCCGACAGTTGCGCGCTCCCGTCGACCCGGACCCGGACCCGGGCCGCCCTGGGCGGTGCGTCGCCGGTGAGACGGATCGGACAGGTCGGTGAACCGCCGATGTCGTAATCGCCCGGCATCAAGCGGAACACAGTGCCGGCACCGGGACCCGACACCAACCGGACTTCGGTACGGCCCTCCGGAGCTGGCTCTCCGGGTACGGGAATGCCGAGGCCGAGGTCCATGCCATCGCGGATTCCCGCTTCCTGGATGGTGGTGCCGGGGTCCGCGGGGACCGAGCCGACGTAGAGCGTCGGCCCACCACCCTCCTCCCCCATGGTCGACTCCATGGACAAGGCTCCGACCGACCGCGCAAGTTCCGCGGCAAACTGGCCCACTGGCACGGAAGGTTCGGTCTCGACGGCAACGGTGGTCGACACCCCGTCGTCCTGCGTCTCTCGAACACTGACGGTCAATCGCACTGCTGGTCGTCTTCTCTCTAGAGGGAGGTGGGGTGCCGGATCGCGGAGGGCCTGGCCTTACACCGCTTCGGCCGCAGCGGCGGTCAGTTCAGGTTGTTTCCGAGGTCACTGTCCGTCTGGTCGAACGCGTCACCGACCGACTTCACGTACTGACCGATGCCCTGCAGCGAGTCGTTCACCTGCTGGAAGCCCTTGGCGAACTCGTCGAAGAACGGCGAGAACTTCTGCTGGGCCGCAGGGGTGCTGTAGCCGTTGGACAGGAGGCTCTGAATCTTGTTCCTGACCTCGGAGAGCTTGTCCGTGAGCTGCTGAAAGTCACTCAGGAGGGCCTGGGAGGTGCTGGCGGTTTCGTCGGAGTTGACGTTGAAATTGGGCATGGCACTGCTCCTTATCGATACGTGAGTCAGCCCCCGTGCCACGGTCCGTGGTCTCCCGGGTGGCGTCGCCGCATACACGACACTGGCCGACCGGAAGGTTCAACTGCGGCAAACAGATGTGTGCGCCCGATCGTCGAACCTTTCCGCCGGGCTGTGCCGTGTAGTCGGCACATGCCCATGCCAGAAACCTAGGTGGACACAATGAGTGACAGTCCCGGATCCAGGCCCGGGAGCGGTGCACGACTGGCCACGGCGCGCCGCCTGCTGCAGGCCTTGACAGGGCTGTTGCTCGTGTGCCTCGCCGTGTTCGGTGCACCTGCTGCTGCGATGGCCGCCGACGGAGACCTGGTCAAGGTGTTCGTGGTGCAGGATCCCGCGCAGACGGGCGGCACGCTGGTCACTCTGGGAGCGATCGCTAAATCCACTCTCGGTGACGAGTCACGAGCCGGTGACATCTTCACTCTCAACCGCGGTCTCACCCAGAAGGACGGCAGCAGTCTGAACAGCCCTGACGAAGCACTGCATCCGGGCTGGATTCTGCGATTGCCTGAAGATGCCTCGGGTCCTGACGTACAGCTGGCGAGGGACACTTCGGGAGGTCAGACCGCAGGTTCCGGCAACCAGGTCGATGGAACGGCCGCGCCGACGGATGGCAGTTCGTCCACCGGGAACACCGCCGTGTTCACCATCCCCCTGGCCTCCGCCATCGCGGTGGCCAGCGCGTTCGTGCTCGCCCTGGTGACGGCGGCCATCGTGAGTCGCCGAGGGATCAAGGCCTGGGCAGCTGCCTTCGGCCGAGCGATGCGCCGACTAGGCGATCCTGCTCGGCGTCGACGCCGTCTCGCTGTACGTCGCTCCATCGGCTCTCGCTTCGCGGCAGACGCCGACTCGGTGCGACGGGCCTACGAAGCCCTCGGCGATTTCGCGGCCACCCCTCAGCGGCCTGCCGTGCCCGTCCACGCTCTGCGGGTGGACGAATCCGGCGCGATGGCGTGGCTGGATACAGCGGAAGCCCCTGACGACACCTGGGCCCTCGTCGACGGCGCGTGCTGGCAGCGTTCCGCGTCCAACGTCGGCTGGCTGGACCGGCCCGACGCCGTCCCCCAAGCCAACACAGGTGAAGCGCTCCTGGTCAGAGTGGGCACGGACGAGGCCGACTGCCCGGTCTTCGTCGACCTCAGCCGGCTCGACGGCGTGCTCAGCGTGACAGGAAATGCCGCCGTGGCCCGTGACGTGGTGCAGAACCTGTTGGCCGAGGTCGCTCGCAATCGTCCGGAGACTCCCATAACCGTACTGGGCGGGGCAGACGGCTCGCCGCTTCCCGCCGTGCCGCCAACGCTGAGGCAGCTTCCCCGAGTCGAACAGCCCCTCCTGCGTGCGGACACCACGACGCCGAGCATCATCCGTTCCCCCTCGAACCGGCACCCTGTTGTCGGCGTGGTCGTCGTGGCCGGTACCCCAGGGCCGCGCGAGACAGCTGAACTCGAGGCTCTCTGCGGCCCGCAGGGTTCCGGGTGGACGGGATTTGTCTACGGGGACGCCGTCGGCGCCCACTGGCAATGGCACGCGGACGAGGAGGGATGCGTAACGGTCCCCGTCCTGCCTCTACGGCTGACCGTGCCGGCCTGATGCGGGTTAGGCGGCGGTCCTGATCAGAACACCGCCGTGCGCCCGGCTTGCCACGGCGTGACGTCTTCGGAGGGCCTCAGCGCAGGTACGGCAGAAAGTCGTGGACTTCGGCCTCTGCAACGCTCGCCGATTGCAGACCCTCTGAGCTCCTGCATTGGGTCACAGCCCCATGCATGACGTCAAGGGAAACATGGTGGGCTGAGTCGCAGCCCCAATGCTTCGTGCGGACGCTCGCCAAGTCGGCCGGTCGACCACCTGCCCGGGACGCCACTCCTCTTGTCTTTGCCCCGGGTTCGACGTAATTCGCGGGTTCTAGAGGTCTTGCAGGGCTGAAGGTGCAGGTCATCGAGCTGCGATGGGGGCAAGCGCCTGAAAGTGCCTGGAGACGCGATTTTCTTGATTAACCTGTGGCGGCCTGTTGCTTCGGCATATCGTCTGGAGCTGTGTACGTGAAGACGACGAAGCGGGAGAACAAGTCCGGCACGGTCCGGTAACCTGCACCTGGCCCACAACGAGTGGGATCCGGTGAAGGGACGGGCGGTGCCGAAGGTGCTGTTCACCTTCGGCCGCGAGGACGACCTGGACCGCGACGCGGTCAGGCGCCTGGTCGCGTCTCTATCGAAGCTGCTGGAGCCGGGCGACGCGCTGACGGCGACCGCAGCGCCGGACCTGGAGTTCACCTCCTCGGTGCCGTTCGGCGGCGCCTACGTGCTCGACCAGCTGTGGCGCCGGCTGCGGATCGACCAGATCGTCGGCCGGGTCGGGCAGCCCAAGCGGGGCCGCCGCCGGGACATGACCGCGACCGAGCGGGTGCTGTTCGCCCTGGTCGCCAACCGCGCCCTGGCCCCGTCCTCGAAGCTCGCGGCGGCGGAGTGGATCACGAACGACGTACACATAGACGGCCTGGCCGCCACCGGCGAACAGACCTGCTACCGGGCGATGGACTGGCTGCACGAGGTGACCGGCGACCTGGAGAAGCAGGTGTTCGACGAGGTCGCGGACCTGCTGAACCTGGAGGTCGACCTGCTGTTCTTCGACACCACCAGCACCTACTTCGAACTGGAGGAGCCCGACGAACCGGTTGCCCGCGACGATACCGGCCGCAAGCTGGACGGCGACCAGGCAGGCGACGACGCAAAGCAGGCCGGATTCCGCACCTACGGCAAGTCGAAGGACTCCCGCGACGACCTGCCGCAGATCGTGATCGGCATGGCGGTCACCAGGGACGGGATCCCTGTCCGCTGCTGGTGCTGGCCGGGCAACGCCTCCGACCAGACGCTGATACGCCAGGTCAAGGACGAGATGCGGGACTGGACCCTGTCCAAGATCGTGTGGGTGGCCGACCGCGGCTTCTCCTCCGCAGAGAACCGCCGCCACCTGCGGAAGGGCGACCACGCCTACATCATCGGCGAGAAGCTCCGTTCGGGAAGTCCCGAAGTGCAGGCCGCCCTGTCCCGGCAGGGCCGCTACCAGGACGTCGCCGAGAACATGCGCGTCAAGGAGGTGCGGATCAGCGACACCGACCGGTTCGTGATCTGCCACAACCCCGAGGCGGCCGAGCGTGACCGGCACATGCGTGAACAACTCGTCGCCCAACTGACAGACTTGATCGCCGACACGGACAAGCTCAGCGACTTCAAGCGGGGCGAACTACGCGGACGGATCGCCGACAAGCCCGGCCTGAACCGCTGCCTTCGCGCCACCCCGGTCGGCAAGCTCCGCATCGACCAGGCGAAGATCAAAGCGGAGGAGAACCTCGACGGGAAGTACCTCCTGCGCTGCTCAGACCCCCACCTGAGCGCCGAGGACATCGCCCTGGGTTACAAGCAACTGCTGGAAGTCGAGCGCGGCTGGCGCGACATGAAGCAGATCATCGACCTGCGGCCTGTCTACCACCGGCTCGAAGAACGCATCCGCGCCCACGTCATCCTGTGCTGGCTCGCCCTCCTCCTCATCCGGATCACCGAGACCACCACCGGCAGCACCTGGCCGCAGATCCGACGTGAGCTCGACCGGCTCCATCTGGGCACCTTCACCGGCTCCACCGGAACGTTCCAGCAGGTCACCGCCCTGACCAAGGCCCAGCGAGACCTGCTCGCGAAGCTGGAGATCCCCGTCCCCAAGCAGATCGTCGCGCTTCAGCCCGCACCCTGCTGACCAGCGTGAACACCACCGCCTAGAGAAACGCCCTCCAGGCGGACACACGCATGTCCGCCCTGGTCAGACCCCAGATTCGGGACTCCAGGCTGCCGAATTACGTCGAACCTGGGGACTTCTGCGTGTCGAACGTCGCCGAGCCCTGCACTCGACTCGGCGACAGCATGGTCACCGACCAGCGGCCTTTGCCGTGATCGGACCGACCCCCGCGTCTGTCCGTGTCAGGTGTCAGTACTGGTCCCGGCCGGCGGCAGGGACTGTCTTGCCTCTGTCACTCTTGGGGATGTCGGCCTTGATCGCGAACCAGACTCCACCTACCCCTTGGCCGTTCGTCTGGCCAGGCGCCTTGTCTCCCTTGAAGGTGTAGGCCGGCCAGCAGTTGAAGGATTCCTGCTTCGTGCCATTGGGCGTGGTGAAAGTGAAGAGAATCTCTGGACTGAGACCGACGGCCTTGGCATCGGCAGCGGTGACCGGTGCACTCGGGGTCCACTTCTGGAGGCACGTGGCATCACAGGCCGTCTGCATCGGCCACGGGGTGTCCTTGGTGAAGAGGTAGAGGGTATGACCGTTCTTGTCTTGAAGGACGCGACCCAGCTTGGGGCTGTCGAGTACGCCCAGAGCCGGCCTGCTCACCCCTGCCTTGGCGCCGTCCGGAGCCGCCGCGTACCACGTCTTCTGGAACCCCTGCCCCTTGGTCTCGCCTGCTTCATCCTCTGCGTAGGAGTAAAGCGGCTTTCCTCCGAGAGTCAGCTGCTTCGAACCATCTACCCTGGTTATCGACCCCAGAAGGTCTTTGTTGATGCCTGTGCCCGGTGTGACATCGTCTGCGGGGACGGGCACCATCGTCTTGGCGCACGTGTCATCGCAACTCGACTTGCCTGAAGCCGCTTTGTCCTTGGCAGAGACGTACAGCGTCTTTCCATTCTCGTCGACCACCACAGACTTGAGGTTGCCGTCGACCCGCACGGACACAGCCGTGGGAGCGGCTGCTTCGGCGTTCCGTTCTGAAACGTTCAAGGAGGGAACGCTGTTCAGCGTCGTGCTGGCCTTCGGCGCACTGCCCGGCTGCGCTGCCTGCGTGGAGCCGCACGCGGACAGCAGAGAGGCAAGTACGAGTGCCCCAGCTGCGATTTTCATCCGTTGTTCAAGCCTTGTCACGAACAGTCCTCACGATCTCAGTGCTCCCACATCCTGCTGTGACAGCATCGCCATACACACGTTGCAGACATGCCAAATTGTTCGACGTGCTGGCTCGGAATGATGGGTGCTCCGCGGTGTGTCGACCGTCGTAGCCTGGCATCCTGCGCCGGTTCCGCGCGCCCGGGCATCCACGGACGCGGGGAGCTGATCCCGGTGGCCGGGCAGGACACTGTGACCGTGTTGCTCCGACGGGCTGCTTTCTGGTCCGGAGGGGGAACCCGGCTCCTGCGACAGAAGCGGCTGGAGCTGGATGGCGAAGGCGTGGTCCGTGATCAACCGAAGCTCATGGTCACTCGTGAGGGTGTCCGAGGTTTGATCAAATAAGCAGAGAGCGCTCCTGAGCTGCAACGATGGGACTTGTCTAGGGTTCTGTTGGCTGCACGGAAAGAAGCACTCTCCAGGCGAAGAAGCGTATCGGGTCGTACCCGCGTGTCCGCGTCGAGGGCGCCGCCCAGACGGTGGTCTCGCAGGCCGGGGGTGTGTTGCTGGTCGGGAGCGTCCGCAAGGCTGGCTTGCACACCGCGATATCCGCGGCGCTGACGCCGTGGCGGAAGCCTCGGGCGGTGCACGATCCGGGCAAGATCCTGCTGGACGTGGCCCTGGCGGTCGCGCTGGGCGGGGACTGCCTCGCGGCGCACTGGCCCTGGACCGACGTGATCACCGATGCCCTGGACCGGCTCCACGCCCTCCCGAACCCCGAAAGGCGGGGGAGATACGGCTGTCCCGGCTCACGGACTTCGACCCTGGGGTTCAGGAAACGGCCTCGCGACAGAATTCGAGCACATCACCCGATAGGATCGTGATTCTCCTGGAAAGTCGAAACCGGATGCGATGCATATGCGCGCAGCCGCATCGAGTCGCTTGACCGACTATGCCTTCGAGGCGACGAAAAAGGCTCCTTACCATAACGGCCATCGCATGCCATGTGCCGCCGAGTTCACGTACCTCAGCTCTCGATGGCACACGGCGAGAACAGCGCATTAATCGCGCTTTATCCAGCTCGTGGCGACCGAGATACGTACTCGTAACAGGCCATGTATTGACAGCGGCGGCGCGTACGGCGACTCATTGAGTGCTGCGTATTGACGTGGGCACTTTTCCTGCCCCGGGTCCCTTGGCGGCACGACCGGCGCGAACAATCAAACAGTAAAGAAGTTTTTTACCATCACTTGAATCGCGAAATTGTTTGTGCGTGTGCACGAACGTAAAGCGCCTCCATCCTCGTCGCCGGGGCGATTTATCTCGTACACTGATTGCATGGTGAACAGGGAATCGTCCGCCTGGAATGTCGCATTACGCCTGAAAGTGACCTGGTTGATCTTGGACGCGGCATATCTGGCGGTAAATTTTGCCCTAGAGGATTTCGCTCCGCCCCCTTTCTGTTGGCTGGTATGCCGCTGTGCGGATTGCATCGCCACGGGCTGCCAAGTACATGCCAACTGTGGCGATCGGCGTGGGTGGGGATCCTGCCTTTCGTCCTCGGTATGGGTGGCGTCGCAGCGGCGGAACGGTACGTGGCCTCCTCGACAGCCTCCCTGGTCATCTCCATCGTCCTTGTGTGGAGTTCACTGCTGGGCATCTGCGTACTCGCAGTCGGTCCGGACCGCACCAGGTCCCCGACGGCTCCCCTCTGGAGGAGCCGCTCACCCGGCAGTCCATGCTGAGTTGTGCCCTGGTCGTGCTGGCGGTCGTGTGCGCGGGCTGGGGATCCCAGCCCCGGCTGGCCGGTGCCGCCTGGTCGCGTGCAGCCCGCACCCCCGACAAGCCGGTGCTGTCACAGACCGGCGAGAGAGCACCGGCGGCCAATCCGGTTGAGCCTTTGCCATGGTCGAGCATCGTGAAGCAGCAGCCATCCCGCTGTCCTGGTGGCAGCACACTCCCCGGTTGCGGCCCTGATCGCCGGCTTGTCGGCCGCGGCCCTGAGCGTCGCGGTCTCCCTGATAGACCGGACCGAACAGGTTCCGGATCGAGCGGGAAGACAGCCGCTTGGACGACAGCTGCTCGTCCGCGCAGCTGTCACCCTTGTTCAGCTCGTCCCGCGGGCCACGTCTTTAGCTCTGGCTGAAACCAGCTGGGCGACATCGGACATGTGGATAGGGCGGAATATTCACGGGGACGTTGCTCATTTCGGAGATATGGCCATGATCCCGCCAAGTTCCTTCCGTTCGCTGAACGTCACGTAAAATCGTCGAGCGCACGGAAATTACCCGCAGGGAACTGCTGTCATACTCGCAACGCGCTGCTAAAATCCGTCCATCCTATGCCATTCAAGGCTCGGACGCATCAGTGTACCGTGAGGGAAAATCCGGTACGCTGAAAGCGCATCGATCCTATCGTGATGGCGGAGCGTACGCAGCCCCACACGCGCAGGACTTAATCTGATCTCAGGGCACGGCGAGTGTCGGTAGAAATTTACTCTCGATTCGATTCGATTTGAATAATCGGGAATTTATGTGCGGTTGAATTACCCTCGTCCGCCATCGCCAGGCCGTAATCTTATTCGAAGTCTTTTTCCGGAGGGGTTTTCAAGAGATGTCAGCAATGCCGGTCGGTGGGCTCGTTCCGCATGCCACCCGCGATGTCGCGGACCTTGTCATCCGCAACGCGAAGATCCATACAGGGGATCCGAGCCGCCCGCAGGCACAGGCGCTCGCCATCCGCGACGGCGCCGTCACGGTCGTCGGCGACGACAAGGACGTGGCTCCCCACCTCGGCGCGGTCACGAAGGTGGTCGATGCGCTCGGGCGGCGGGTGATCCCCGGCCTCAACGACGCCCACCTGCACGTGATTCGCGGCGGCCTCAACTACGTTCTGGAACTGCGCTGGGACGGCGTGCGCAGCCTGCGCCAAGGCTTGGCGATGTTGCGGGAGCAGGCCGCTCGTACCCCGAAGGGCCAGTGGGTGCGGGTGGTTGGCGGCTGGTCCGCCGAGCAGTTCGCCGAACATCGGCTGCCGACCGTCGCCGAACTGAACGCCGCCGCCCCCGATACCCCGGTGTTCGTCCTGCACCTGTACCAGTCGGCCGTGCTGAACCGGGCGGCGCTCAAGGCCGCAGGGTTCACCAAAGACACGCCCGACCCCAAGGGCGGCCAGATCGTGCGTGGGCGGGACGGGGAACCGACCGGCATGCTCCTGGCCGCTCCCAGCGCCCTCATCCTCTACTCGACGCTGTCCAAGGCGCCGGCGCTGGAGGGCGAGGACAAGAAGACCTCCACGCGCCACTTCCTGCGCGAGTTGAACAGATTCGGCCTGACCTCGGCGATTGACGCCGCCGGTGGTTTCCAGAACTTCCCCGACAACTACGCCACCGTCATCGAACTGGCCAAGGCCGGACTGCTCTCGTTACGCATCGCCTATCATCTGTTCCCGCAGACTCCCGGTCAGGAGATCGAGGACCTCGCCCGCTGGATCGAAATGGTCCGTCCCGGGGACGGAGGCGAATGGTTGCGTCTAAACGGCGCGGGTGAAAATCTCACCTGGGCCGCCGCCGATTTCGAAAACTTCAGCCAACCACGCCCAGAACTCACCCCGGATTACGAGGCTGAGTTCGAGAAAGCGGTTCGCCTACTCATGGAGAACGGGTGGGGTTTCCGGTTGCACGCCACGTACGACGAAACAATTCGCCGTGACCTAGCGGTGTTCGAGAAACTCGCCGCGGAAGGGCTATTCCCGGCCGGGAACCGGTGGCTGTTCGACCACGCGGAAACCGTCTCTGCGAACAGCCTCGACCGTATCGCCACCCTCGGCGGAGCCGTGTCCGTGCAGAACCGCCTGTCCTTCCAGGGCGAGGCGTTCGTGCAGCGCTACGGTCCCGGTGCCGCAGCGGACGCCCCGCCGATCCGAGCCATGCTGGACCGCGGACTGACCGTGGCTGCCGGCACCGATGCGACCCGGGTCTCCACATACAATCCCTGGGTCGCCCTGCACTGGCTCGTCAGCGGCCGCACCGTCGCCGATCTGACGCTCCGCCCGCCGACCAACCGCGTGGACCGGCAGACGGCGCTGGCGATGTTCACGCGCGCCGGCGCCGAGCTGACCGGCGAGGACAAGGTCAAGGGCATGCTGCGGCCAGGCTGTTATGCGGACCTGGCGGTCCTGTCCGAGGACTACTTCACCGTGCCCGAACCGGAGATCCCGCACATCGAGTCGCTGCTGACAGTGACTGGCGGCCGGATCGTCTACGCCGCCGCCGAGTACGAGGGCCTCGATGAGGAGCTACCGCCCGTCAATCCAGCCTGGAGCCCAGTGGCGCACTTCGGCGGCTACCAGGCGTCCCGCCGGGCGGCCCTGCCGGGCGCCCACCAGGCGGAGTCGCTCAGCGAGGCCATCGCCGAATCCGAACAGCACCGCCAGTGGCGCATCGCCCGCGGACTCGCCCCGGACACGGCAAGCACGCCCTTCGACCCCTGCTTCGCCCTCTGAACTCCTGGGAGTGGCTTGGCACATACGCCGCCTCTTCTGGGACACCACCCACCAGCGCCGTCCACCGGGCGGCTCCTCGAACGGCACGGGCAGGAGCCCGCGCCATCGCTTATTGAAAAGGATGACACCCATGGTCAACATCGCCGAGGTCACCGCGGCTCCCAGCCCCGACCTGCTCACCCCGGACAACTGTGCGGTGCTCTTCGTGGACCACCAGCCGCAGATGTTCTTCGGTACCGGCAGCAGCGACCGCACCGCGATCATCAACTCTACGGTGGGCATGGCCAAGGCCGCCAAGGCATTCGACGTGCCGGTCGTGCTGAGCACCGTCGCCGCCGAGTCCTTCTCCGGCCCCATCATGCCGCAGCTGGCGGAAGTCTTCCCCGAGCAGAAGATCATCGACCGCACCACGATGAACGCCTGGGAAGACCTTTCCTTCGTCGAGGCGGTGAAGGCGACCGGCCGCAAGAAACTCGTCATCGCCGGTCTGTGGACTGAGGTCTGCGTCGTCCTTCCCGTGCTCTCCGCCATCGCCCAGGGCTACGAGGTCTACGTGGTCGCTGATGCGTCCGGCGGTGTCACCCCGCAGGCCCACGAGCACGCCATCCAGCGCATGGTGCAGAGCGGCGCAACCCCGGTGACCTGGGTGCAGGTGCTCCTCGAACTCCAGCGCGACTGGGCCCGCGCCGAGACCTACGGGGCGGTCATGGACGTGGTGAAGGAGCACGCCGGCGCCTACGGCCTCGGAGTCGTCTACGCCCAGGCCGTCATCGGCTCCCACGCCGCCGGCTGATCACGCCGGTTCACCCGCAGTGACGATGTAAGTCAGGAACAGACAGGAACACGATGGACGCTGGACTGTTGGTCCTCAGGCTGGTGGTGGGATTGCTCATCGCCGGTCACGGAGTGCAGAAGGTGAGCTTCCGGCTCGGAGGAAACGGCTTGGCAGGCGGGACCGAGGAGTTCCGCCGCGACGGATTCCGCGGCGGTCGGTTAACCGCACTCGCCGCGGGAGCCAGTCAGATCGGTTCTGGTCTGTTCCTGACCGCGGGCTTGCTCACGCCCCTGGCGGCAATGGCCGCGATGGGCGTGATGACGGTCGCGGGCAGCGTGAAGTGGCCCAAGGGACTGTGGGTGCAGAACGACGGATACGAATACCCCCTCGTCCTCGTCGTGGCCTCCGCCACGCTGGCCCTCACCGGGCCAGGACAGTGGTCGGTGGATCACACGCTGGCCATCACTCCCTGGCCGGTGTGGGCAGCGGTCGTCGCGATCGTGGTCGGGCCGGCGAGCGCACTGCTGACCCGCGTGGTGCTGCACCGGCCGGCCACCACAGCAGAAGGGACGTCGTATGCGCACACTGCTGAATGACGCGGTCCGCACGCTGATACCGCGCGGAGAGGAACGTCACGGACCGCTGCCTCCCCTGATGCTGGCCCTGACGGTGACCACCGGGCTGGTCGACTCCGTGAGCTACTTGGCACTCGGGCACGTCTTCGTTGCCAACATGACCGGCAATGTGGTCTTCCTGGGATTCGCCCTGGCCAGCGCCGATGGCCTGTCCGCGCTCGCGTCCGTCGTCTCGTTAGCCGCGTTCCTCCTCGGTGCCCTCGCAGGGGGCAGGCTCGGCACGCGCTTCGCCGTGCATCGCGGGCATCTGCTGCGTATGGCGACGGCCGTGCAGACTGTCCTGGTCGCGGTCGTCGTGGTGGTCGCCGCAGCGGCGGACGGGCGGGTCACCATCGCCGTCAAGTACAGCTTGATCGTGTTCCTAGGGCTTGCGATGGGCTTGCAGAACGCGGTCGCGCGGCGTCTTGGGGTCCCGGACCTCACCACAACCGTTCTCACCCTGACCCTGACGGGCCTGGCCGCGGACTCCACACTTGCCGGTGGCGAGGCACCGCGCCCCGGCCGCCGGATCCTCTCCGTGCTCGCCATGTTCCTCGGCGCCCTGGCCGGAGCCCAACTCGTGCTGCACAAGCACCTGGTCCTCGCCCTGGTCCTGACACTGGCACTGATCGCAGCCACCTCAGCGTCCACCCACCGTCTCTCGACCGCACACGCCGCCTGGACCCGACCATCCCCCTGACACCAGCCCAGCAGAAGCACCGCACCACCATGAAGTCGGCGCGCAGCAGCACAATACGCGGAACGCAGATACCGAGGATGTCGCGGGTGCCGTCACCGCCCTCACCGCCCTCACCACGTAGACGGGACGGTTCGCGACCTGCCCGTCCCTGATCTTGACGTTGATGGCGTCGACGAAAAAAACGGGGTACACGCGGCCGGGGGGACAGCTCTGCCACTCGGCCATGCCGTCCATGACCTTGTCGGTGATGGTGGAGATGGCCTGCTTGGACACCTGCGCCCCGTAGACCTCGGCCAGGTGAGCCGCGACCTCCCCATGAGTGAGGCCCTTCGCCGAGAGCGACAGCACCATCTCGCCGGCTCCGGTCAGCCGCCGCTGCCGCTTCCTGACCACGCGGCTCGAACGTGCCCGCAGTGTCCCGCGACACCTTGACCTCGACCGGCCCGACGCCGGTCAGCACGGTCTTGGCCCGGCCCCCGTTGCAGGAGTTGCCGCTGCCCCGGCCGCCGGCATCGTGCTTCTCGTAGCCGAGGTGATCGGTGATCTCACCTTCCACGGCAGACTCCAGAACCCGCATGATGAGCTGCCGCAGCAGCCCGCCCTGCCCGGTCAGCTGCAGCCCCTGCGACCGGGCACGCTCCACCAGCATCGCGACCAACTGCTCGTCCGACACGGACGCAGACAGCCCAGGCGAGGCACCCACGGCAGGCTCCACGGTCTCCAACTCCACGACAGCGTCAGCCACCTGACGTCTCCCCCATGATCGTCAGATCCGCCACTAGATTTACCCCCCAACGCTGTTGAACCTTCCGAGGCCGGATATCGTTTAGTAGGCAGGAAGTGCCGTTCTGGTTGACATTTCACTTCCCCTGGCATCTGGAGCGCCGTGACATGGCGCCCCGTACCGTATGTCGGTTACTGGTCTCTTGAGCGGTACGCCACTCATACACAGTCGCGGAGGGCTGAAGGTGACACGACCACGCCGCCTCAGGAGACAAGCGAGACATACCCGCATTCTGTGGTCTGACATGCGACCCGGAAGCCTGGTCGACGCGATGTGAGTCTCGGAGCACTCCTGACTCGGGTTCGGGTACCAGGGAATGGGGTCGGTGGAAATATTTCGTCGGATGTCATCTGCGCGCCTCGACACTGACTCATACCCACGCGTTCTTTGACAGGCTGGATGGGGCGCGCCGACCGGATTCGGTACGGCTGGATGCGGAGTCGGTGGCCGGCGAGATCCCAGGCCCTGTCTTCGCGTTTCATATCGAGGTGAATTGAGTAATGCGAGACGATACGCCGAGCAGCATCAGGAACGACCTGACCGCGGCGCAAAAGGGTATCTGGTACGCCCAGGCAATGGATCCGGAGAACCCGGGCCAGAACATGGTCGAGTACCTGGACATCTCCGGAGCTCTTCGACTCGACTTGCTGGAGCAGGCATTCGGCCAAGCGGCAGCCGAGACGGAAGTGACGCGCCTGCGGTTCGTACAGGACGCCAACGGGCCATGGCAGATTCTCGGCCCTGAACTCGGCTACCGACTGCCCGTGGTGGACTTGCGGCGGGAGGCCGAGCCGCTGGCAGCCGCAAAGGCGTGGATGCATGCCGACTCAGCACGGCCTGCCGACCTGGAGAACGAGCCGGTGTTCGCCCTGACCGCCTTCCTCGTCGGCGAGGAACGGACGGTGGTGTACCTTCGCGCCCATCACATAGCCGTGGATGCCTTCGGGTACTCGGTGTGGCTGAACCGTGTGGCCGAGATATACACGGCCCTGGACAACGGAACGACCTGTCCGTTCACACCGTTCGCGACGATTGACGAGATCGTGGCCGACGATGAGCTGTACCGTGCGAGTGAGAGGTTCGAGCAGGACCGGGTGTACTGGTCGAAGCAGATGGCGGACCGGCCCGAACCCGTATCGCTCGCCGCTGGGACGGCCCGGGCATCCGGTCCCTCCCATCGTCGCAGTGCCTTGGTTCCCCACGACGTCGCCGAGCCGTTGCGGCTCCTGGCCCGGGCGTCGGGGGTGGCGCTGCCCGCGCTGCTCATCGGCGCGGCCGCTCTGTATGTGCAGCGTATGGCGGGGGCCTCGGAGGCTGTGCTCGGCTTGGCCGTTCCCGCGCGCAAGGGCTCGAAGGTAGCCGGCGCCGTGACGACGCTGGCCAACGAACTCCCGCTGCGGCTGAGCATCGGTCCGGGGATGAGCGTGCGTGAGCTGGCACGTCACGCCTCGGCGCAGACCCGTGGGCTGTTGGCCCATCAGCGGTACCGTTACGGCGACCTCATCCGGGACCTGAAACTGTCGGGGACCGGCAAAGGGCTGTTCGGTCCGGTCGTCAACATCCTGCCGAGTGATGCGGGCCCGCAGTTCGGACAGTGCGAGACCACTTCACGCACCTACCTGGCCAATGGCCAGGTGGACGATATGATGATCCTTCTCTACGACAGGCCTGGTGGCGGCCTGCAGGTGGACTTCGTGGCCAACCCGGCGCTCTACTCTGCCGACGAGAGCGCCGCTCACCAGGAGCGTTTCCTCCGACTGCTCACGATGCTGGCCCATCTGACGCCCCATTCGCCGATAGCCCGGCTTGATCTGACCACCCCGGATGAACGCGCGCGCATCGTGGCCGAATGGAACGGCACCGCCCGGGAGGTGCCGCAGGCGACGCTGGCCGAGCTGTTCGAGGCCCAGGCCGCTCGCACCCCGGCCGCGACCGCGGTGGTGTTCGAGGACACCCGGCTGACGTATGCAGAGCTCAACGCCCGGGCGAACCAACTGGCACGGTTGCTGGTCAGCAAGGGCGCCGGCCCGGACAGCCGGGTTGCGGTCTTCATGGAACGCTCGGCCGACCTGGTGGTCGCACTGCTGGCGGTGGTCAAAGCAGGTGCGGCATACGTGCCGGTCGACCCGGAGCACCCCGCCGAAAGGGTGGCCCGAGCGCTGCATGACGCCCGGCCCGCACTGGTGCTCTACGACAACACGCGCCGCCCGCTGGACCGCACGGTGCCCAGCGTGTCCATCAGTGATCCCGCCCTTACGGTGCTGGACGACGCCGACTTGAGCGACGACGACCGGCTCGGCTCGCTGCTGCCGTCGCACCTGGCCTATGTGATCTACACCTCCGGCTCGACGGGTCAGCCGAAGGGCGTGGCGGTGTCCCACGCGGGTGTCGTGAACCGTCTGACATGGATGCAGGAGGTGTATCCACTCGGCGGTCCGGACCGAGTTCTTCAGAAGACCCCCTTCGGTTTCGATGTCTCGGTGTGGGAGTTCTTCTGGACGCTCTCACGAGGCGCGGTGTTGGTGGTGGCGGCACCCGGGGGGCATCGGGATCCGGGGTACGTGGCGGACCTGATCCGGCGGGAGCGGGTGTCGGTCGTGCATTTCGTCCCGTCGATGCTCCGGGCCTTCCTGAACGAGCCGAAGGCTGCGCTCTGTTCACCACTACGCGTGGTGTTCGGCAGCGGTGAGGCGCTTGCTCTGGATCTGGCGGAGCGTTTCGGCGAGGTTCTGGGTGATGTGCCGCTCCACAATCTGTACGGGCCGACCGAGGCATCGGTGGATGTCACGGCCTATGCGGTCACCGGTGGTGAGCGCGGTGGAGTGCCCATCGGTCGCCCGGTCTGGAACACGCGGACATATGTGCTGGATGCGGCGCTGCGCCCGGTTCCGGCGGGTGCCGCGGGTGAGTTGTATCTCGCGGGTGTGCAGTTGGCGCGCGGGTATCTGGACCGGCCGGGGCTGACTGCCGAGCGGTTCGTGGCCGATCCCTTCGGTGGTCCGGGGGAGCGGATGTACCGCACCGGCGATCTGGCCCGGTGGGCTGCCGATGGGCAGTTGGAGTACCTGGGCCGTACCGATGACCAGGTCAAGGTCCGCGGCCTGCGTATCGAGCTGGGCGAAATCGAGGCGGCTCTGCTGACCGATCCGGCTGTGATCCAGGCCGCCGCGGCGGTGCGCGAGGACCAGCCCGGGGACAGGCGTCTGGTCGGATACGTGGTCGGGGCGATCGGCGCGGGCGGAGTGGATACGATCGGCCTGCGGGCGCGTCTGGACAGCGTGCTGCCGGAGTACATGGTGCCCGCGGGTATCGTCGAACTGGACGCGCTCCCCCTGACCGCGAGCGGCAAACTGGACCGCAAGGCCCTGCCCGCTCCCCATTACGCAACAGGGCACGCGTACCGGGCGCCGGACACTCCCGTCGAAGAGCTTCTGTGTTCGGTGTTCGCCGAAGTGCTTCACGTGCCTCAAGTCGGCGCCGACGACAACTTCTTCGAACTCGGCGGACACTCCCTCCTCGCCGTGACGCTGGTCGAGCGTGCGCGCGCCGCGGGTGTCGCCGTCGATGTGCGAGCGCTGTTCACCAACCCGACGGTGGCGCGTCTGGCTGCGAGTGCCCGGACGGCCCTGGAGGTGGTTGTCCCGCCGAACGGTATTCCCGCCGGCACCACGGTGATCACCCCGGACATGCTCGCACTGGCCGAGCTCACTTCCGAGGAGATCGACCGGATCGTCCAGGCCGTTCCCGGCGGTGCGGCCGGCATCGCCGACATCTACCCGCTGGCCCCCCTTCAGCAGGGCCTGTTCTTCCATTCCCTCATGGAGGGCGGCAAGGGCAGCGATCCCTATGTCCTGCCGCTCGTGTTGGGGTTCGAATCCCGTGCCCGAGTGGACGCGTTCCTCGCCGCTCTGCAACAGGTCGTCGACCGGCACGACATCCTGCGCACGGCCTTCGTCCAGGAAGGACTGCGCGAACCGGTTCAGGTGGTGGTGCGCCGGGCTGCGGTGCCCGTCCAGCAGGTGGATCTCCATTCCGCCCCGGGGATCGACGTCGCGGACCGGATGCTGTCGGCGTGCCCGGCACACATGGACCTCACGCGAGCGCCCCTGCTGCGGGTCCATCTGGCCCAGCAGCCCGGGGGCGAAAGGTGGTTCGCTCTCCTGCAGGTCCACCACCTGATCCAGGACCACACCACGCTGGACGTGCTCATGGCCGAGGTCGCCGCGTTCGTGGTCGGCCGTGAGGACACCCTGCCCGAGCCGCTCCCCTTCCGGGAGTTCGTCGCCCGGTCCCGGTCGGGTGTCTCGCAGGCGGAACATGAGAAGTTCTTCGCCGGTCTGCTGGGAGACGTGATTGAGCCGACCGCACCGTACGGCCTGCTCGACGTGCACGGCGACGGCCACGGTGTGGCCGAGGCGCGAATGTCTCTGGACGCGGGCCTCGGTCTGCGGCTGCGCGAGCAGTCACGGCGCCACGGTGTCAGCCCTGCGACACTGTTCCACATCGCCTGGGCACGAGTGGTGGCCGCCACTTCGGGCCGGAACGATGTCGTTTTCGGCAGCGTCCTGTTCGGCCGTATGCACGCCGGAGCCGGGGCGGATCGGGTGCCCGGACTGTTCATCAACACCCTCCCCGTCCGTATGGATGTGGGAGCCGAGAGCGTGCTGGGGGCAGCGCGCGTCATGCAGGAACATCTCGCGGAACTGCTGGTGCACGAGAACGCGCCCCTGTCCGCGGCTCAGCAGGCCAGTGGCATCCCCGCTCAGACGCCGCTGTTCACTTCGCTGCTCAACTACCGCCACAGCCGGGTCGATGCCGCCGCCTCCGGCATCGACGGCATCGACGGTGCCGAGTTGCTCCGCGCCCACGCGCGCACCAACTACCCGGTCGCCGTCAGTATCGACGACACAGGTGAGGGATTCGCGGTCTCTGCCCAGACGGCCTCCCCCGTCGATCCCGCTGCTCTGGTCTCCCTGGTGGCCACGGCCGCCGAGGCCGTTGTCTCGGCGCTGGAGACGGCACCGTCGACCGGCCTCGCCCGGATCGAGGTTCTGACCGCCGTGGAACGGGACCGGATCCTGGTTCAGTGGAACGGCGCCCTCCGCGAGGTCACCTGCTCAACGCTTCCAGAGCTGTTCCAGGCGCAGGTGGTGCGCACACCGGACGCGACGGCGGTCGTGTTCGAGGGCACCCGGTTGACGTATGCGGAACTGAACGCCCGAGCCAACCGCCTGGCCCGCCTTCTGGCCGGTCTGGGCGCGGGTCCGGAGCGCCGCGTGGCGGTGCTGATGGACCGCTCGGCCGATCTCGTGGTCACCTTGCTGGCGGTCCTCAAAACGGGAGCCGCATACGTCCCGCTCGATCTGGACTATCCGGCCGAGCGCACCGCTCATGTAGTCGGTCAGGCTCGGCCGGCCGTGCTGGTCACTCATCAGGCCCACGCCGACGTGCTGGTACCCGAGGAGTCCACGACACGCGTCGTGGTCGACGATCCCGCGACCGCAGCCGAGTGGGCGAACCTGGACAGCCAGGACCTGTCGGACTCCGACCGAGGCGTGCTGCTGCCGGACCATCCCATGTACCTGATGTACACATCGGGATCGACCGGACGTCCCAAGGGCGTCGAGATGACGCATCGGGGCGCCGTCAACATCCTCTCGTGGATGCGGAGGGAGTACGGTCTCACCCGCGCCGACCGGGTACTGCACAAGGCACCGTTCGGTTTCGACGTCTCCGTGATGGAGCTGTTCTTCCCGTTCCTGGAAGGCGCCACCCTGGTGGTGGCCAGGCCGGGCGGGCATCGCGACGCGGACTATCTGGCCGATCTGATCAGCCGGGAGAACGTGACGTTCGCCCACTTCGTCCCGTCGATGTTGCACGTCTTCCTGCAGACGGAGGCCGTCGCGCGGTGCACGAGCCTGCGCGCCGTGGTCTGCTCCGGGGAGGCCCTCACCCCCGCCCTGCGTGACGCGTTCACCTCGACGTTCGACGCCATCCTGTACAACCGGTACGGACCGACGGAGGTCCTGGGCACAAGCGGCTGGATGTGCGACGCGGATGCCGACGGCGCGGCGGTCCCCATCGGACGCCCGATCACCAACACCAAACTGTACGTGCTGGACAACGGTCTGCAGCCGGTGCCGCCGGGCGTACCGGGAGAGCTGTACGTCGCCGGTGCTCAGGTGGCACGCGGGTATGCCGGTCGTCCGGGGCTGACCGCGGAACGGTTCGTGGCGAGCCCGTTCGGGCAGGGCGAGCGAATGTACCGGACAGGCGACGTGGTGCGTTGGGCCCCCGGTGGGGCGCTGGAGTACCTCGGCCGCAGTGACGACCAGGTCAAGATCCGGGGGTTCCGTGTGGAGCCCGGGGAGATCGAGGCCGTTCTTGAGTCCCATGGCGGCGTGGAGCAGGCCGCGGTGGTGGTGCGTGAGGACGAGCTGGGCGAGAGGCGGCTGGTCTGCTACGCGGTGCCGAACAGGGGCGCGGAGCGGCTCGAGACGGCCGGGTTGCGTGCCTGGGCTGCGGCTCGGTTGCCGGAGTACATGGTTCCGGCCATGGTCGTCCTGGACCGGTTGCCGTTGACCCCGAACGGGAAGCTGGATCGCAGCGCGCTGCCCGCTCCGGAGTCCGCGGCGGTACGCAGCCGCGGACCGCGATCGGCGGTGGAGGAACTGCTCTGCGGAGTCTTCGCCGAGGTGCTGGATCTGCCCTCGGCAGGCGTGGACGACGGCTTCTTCGAACTGGGCGGACATTCTCTGTCTGCGGTGCGGCTGACGAACCGGATACGCACCGTTTTGGGGGTCGAGGTCCCCGTCCGGACGGTGTTCGAGGCGAGCACCCCGGCCCGTCTCGCGTCACGGCTGACGGCTCCCGCTGTGCACCGGCCCCGGGTGAGCCCGGTGCAGCGCCCCGAACTGCTGCCGTTGTCCTTCGCGCAGCAAAGGCTGTGGTTCCTGGGCGAGCTGGAAGGTCCGTCGGCCACCTACAACATTCCGATGGCCTTGCGGCTGACCGGTGCGCTGGACAGCGACGCCCTTCGAACAGCGATGCACGACCTGGTGGGCCGGCACGAAGCGCTGCGCACGGTGTTCACGACAGTGGACGGACTGCCGTACCAGCGCATCGTGGACGCCGACGCTGTTGACGGTGTGCTGGCGGTCGTCGACGCCGGTCAGGTCGCGCAGGCCGAGTTGACTCGTCTGGTCGAGGAGGCGAGCGGCCACCGGTTCGATGTGGCGGCGGAGATCCCCCTTCGGGCCTGTCTGTTTCGGACAGGCCCCGATGAACACCTGTTTGTGGTAGTGGTGCACCACATTGCGGCCGACGGGTGGTCGCTGGCCCCGCTGGCGCGTGACTTGTCGGCGGCGTACGCGGCCCGCTGCCAGGGGCAGGTGCCGGATTGGGCGCCACTGCCGGTGCAATATGCCGACTACAGCCTGTGGCAGCGTGATCTGCTGGGTGACGAGGACGACGCCGGCAGTCCACTGGCTCGGGAACTGGCTTACTGGCGTGCGGCGTTGGACGGTGTGCCGGAGCAGTTGGCGCTGCCCGTGGACAGGCCCCGTCCGCCGGTGGCCTCGCATCAGGGTGACAGCGTTCCGCTGCATGTCGACGCGGAGGTGCACCAGGCGGTGGTCGGGCTGGCCCGGTCCCAGGGTGTCACGGTTTTCATGGTGTTGAATGCCGCGCTGGCTGTGCTGCTGCACCGCATGGGCGCCGGCGACGACATCCCGATCGGTACCGCTGTCGCCGGGCGGACGGACGAGGCGTTGGAGAACCTGGTCGGGTTCTTCGTCAACACCCTCGTTCTGCGCTCCGACCTGTCGGGTGAGCCGACCTTCCTGGACCTGCTCGGCCAGGCCCGTGACACCGCCCTCAACGGATACGCGAACCAGGATGTCCCCTTCGAACGTCTGGTGGAACACCTGGCGCCGACCCGGTCCATGGCCCACCATCCGCTGTTCCAGGTGATGCTCACCTTGCAGAACAACGCCGTCCCGGAGCTCGAGTTGTCCGGCCTCGACGTGGAGGTGCTGGCCACCGGCCGTGCTCCGGCCAAGTTCGACCTCTCCTTCGACCTGCGAGAGGAATCCCACAGGTCGGGTGCGCCCGCCGGCTTTCGCGGTGAACTGACCTACGCCACCGACTTGTTCGGCCATGAGACCGCGGTGGGCATCGGGCGGCGCTTTGTTCACGTGCTCAGCACACTCACCGCGGACCCGACAACGCCCGTGCGCAGGACCGATGTCCTCGACCGAGCCGAACGCGACCGAATCCTCGTCGAGTGGAACGGCACCGACGGGGAGCTGCCGCGGACGACTCTGCCAGAATTGTTCGAGGCCCAGGCGGCGCGCACACCGGACGCGACGGCAGTGGTGTTCGAGGACGTCCGGCTGACGTACGCGGAGCTGAATGTCCGGGCGAACCGACTGGCCCGTCTGCTGATTGCCGGCGGTGTCGGCCCGGAAAGCCGGGTGGCGGTGATGATGGACCGCTCCGGGGATCTGGTCGCGGCGCTGCTCGCCGTGGTCAAGGCAGGCGCGGCGTACGTGCCGATCGACCCCGCCTATCCGGCTGACCGCATCGCCCATGTGCTCCAGGACGCCGCCCCCACCGTGATCGTGACCACCGGTGACGTTGCTCCCGGACTGCCCGTGGACCTTGCGCGGCTGGTCTGCGACGATCCGGCCACCCTCGCTGAACTGGAAGGTCTGGACGGCGGGGATCCGACGGACGCCGAGCGCGCGGGGGTCCTCCTGCCCAGCCATCCGGCGTACGCGATGTATACGTCCGGGTCGACGGGGCGGCCGAAGGGTGTACTGGTCACGCACGAGAACGTGGTGCGGCTGTTCACCGGGACACGGGAATGGTTCGGGTTCGGGCCGGATGATGTCTGGACGTGGTTCCATTCCTTCGCCTTCGACTTCTCCGTCTGGGAGTTGTGGGGAGCCCTGCTGCACGGCGGACGCTTGGTCGTCATTCCGTTCTCCGTGTCCCGGTCGCCTCAGGAGTTCCTGCGTCTGCTGGTCCGCGAACGGGTGACGGTGCTGAACCAGACGCCGTCGGCGTTCTACCAGCTGGCGCACGCCGAGGCGGAGACCCCGATGGGCCGGGACGGGGCATTGCGCCTCGTCGTGTTCGGCGGTGAGGCCTTGGACCCGGCGCGTCTGGCAGGCTGGTACAGCAGGCACGCCGACGACACCCCGCGTCTGGTGAACATGTACGGGATCACCGAGACCACGGTCCACGTCACCTACGCACCCCTGTCGGCCGAGGACACGGCTCGGACCGGAAGTGTCATCGGCCGGGGTCTGCCGGACCTTCGGGTGTACGTGCTCGACGGCGCCCTGCTGCCGGTGCCGCCAGGCACGGCCGGCGACCTGTACGTGAGCGGGGCCGGAGTGGCACGGGGTTACCTGGGGCGTGCCGGATTGACCGCGCAGCGGTTCGTGGCGAACCCCTACGGCCGTTCGGGAGAACGGATGTACCGCACCGGTGATCTTGTGCGGTGGAACGCGGACGGACAGCTGGAGTACCTGGGCCGCACCGACGACCAGGTCAAGATCCGCGGCTTCCGCATCGAACTGGGGGAGATTGAGGCCGCGCTGCTGACGCACCCGTCCGTGGTGCAGGCGACCGCGATGGTGCGCGAAGACCGGCCCGGGGACAAACGCCTGGTCGGATACGTCGTGCCCGACGTCGGCCGGGCTCCGCAAGTGGACGGTACCGTCCTGCGCGCCCACCTCGCCGGTCTGCTTCCCGACCACATGATGCCCTCGGCCGTGGTGGTCGTGGACGCACTCCCGCTCACGGTGAACGGCAAGCTGGATCGCGCGGCCCTGCCTGCCCCCGACGCCACCGGAGGGACCGCCGGCCGGGCACCCGCGACCCTTCACGAGGAGGTCCTCTGCGGGGTGTTCGCCGAGGTGCTCGATCTGCCCGCAGTCGGCGTGCACGACAACTTTTTCGAGCTGGGCGGGCACTCGTTGCTCGCGGTGGTGCTGGTCGAGCGGGCCCGTGAGCGGGGTGTACCGGTGGACGTCCGGTCACTGTTCACCACCCCTACCGTGGAGGGCCTGGCCGGCTCCGTCGACCAGTCGGCCGGGCAGGCCGTCGTTCCGCAGAACGGCATCCCCGGGGGCGCCACGGAGATCACGCCTGACATGGTGACCCTGGCCGAGCTCGCTCCTGCGGAGATCGACCGGATCGTGGCGGCCGTTCCCGGCGGCGCGGCGAACGTCGCCGACATCTACCCGCTCACGCCACTGCAGCAGGGCATTTACTTCCACCACCTGTTGGCTGACGAGGCCGGCGTCGATCCTTACGTCACATCGGTCGTGGTGCGGTTCCCCGCCCGCGCGTCGATGGACGCGTTCATCGACGCGGTACAGCGGATCGTCGACCGACACGACGTTCTGCGTACGGCCTTCGTGTGGGAAGGGCTCCGTGAGCCGGTCCAGGTCGTCCTGCGCACTGCTTCCGTCCCGGTGGAGACGCTGCCGCCGGACGACGGGGACGCGGTGGCCCGCCTGAGGGCCCTGCGCGGTGTGCCGCTGGACCTGCGGCGGCCACCTGCGCTCCGCGTGGTCGTCGCGACCGCTGCGGGGGGCGACCAGTGGTACATGCTGCTCAAGATCCATCATCTCGTCGATGACCGTACGTCACTCGCCGTGGCGCTCCAGGAGGTCCGGGCGGTTCTTGCCGGGCAGGAGGACCTGCTGCTCACACCGCCGCCGTTCCGCGAGTTCGTGGCGCGGACGCGGCTGGGCACAACGCATCAGGAGCACGAGCGATTTTTCACGGGGCTGCTGGAGGATGTGGGTGAGCCGACCGCGCCGTACGGGTTGCTCGACGTGCGTGGAGACGGCCGTGACGTGTCCGCGGCACGAATGCGGCTGGCCGCGGGTACGGGCGCACGCGTGCGTGAACAGGCACGACGGCTGGGTGTCAGCGTGGCGACCTTGTTCCATGTCGCCTGGGCACGGGTCGTGGCGGCGACGTCCGGCCGTGATGACGTGGTGTTCGGCACGGTGCTGCTGGGACGGCTGAACGCCGGCAAGGGCGCCGGCCGGGCGGTCGGCCCGTTCATCAACACGCTGCCCGTACGGTTCGACACCGGTTCTGCGAACGTTCGGGACGCGGTGTACGAGATGCAGGCACGGTTGAGTGAGTTGCTGGTGCATGAGCACGCACCGTTGACGCTGGCGCAGCAGGCCAGCGGTGTGCCGCCCCAGACGCCACTGTTCACCTCGCTTTTCAATTACCGCCACAGCATGGACTCCGCCGACGTGTCCGCCGTGGGAATCGAGCTGGTGTGGTCTGAGGAACGGTCGAATTATCCGGTAGCGGTGAATGTCGATGACACCGGCGATGGCTTCACCGTGAGCACGCAGACGGCTCTGCCCGTCGAGCCGGGCAGTGTGGCCGCCTCATTCTGCGAGGCGGTGGAGGGCCTGGTCGAGTGCCTGGAATCGGCGCCGTTCACCTTGTTGAACAGAACCGAGGTGCTGAGCCAGGCGGAGCGGGACCGGATGCTGGGAGCGCGGAACGACACTGCTCGGGAGGTGGTGTCCGGGACGCTGCCGGAGTTGTTCGAGGCGCAGGTCGCCCGGACGCCGGACGCGGTCGCGGTGGTGTTCGAGGACACGCGGCTGACGTATGCCGAACTCAACGGCCGCGCGAATCGGCTCGCGCGGCTCCTGGTGGAACGGGGGGCGAAACCCGACGGTCTCGTCGCGCTGGCCATCCCCAGGTCCATCGACCTCGTCGTGGCCATCCTGGCCACGCTGAAAGCAGGCGCCGCATACCTGCCCATCGACCCGGACTACCCCGACGAACGAATCTCCTACCTGCTCCACGACGCGCGGCCCTTGATCCTCGTCACCGGTGGCGCCACCCGGGAGATTCCGCGCCCCACCGGCGTGGTGGGCCTTGCACTTGACGATCATCTGCTCCACAAGGACCTGTCGAGCCGCCCCGACCGCGATCTCCCGGACACCGAACGACACGGCCCCCTGCTGCCCGACCATCTGGCATACGTCATCTATACCTCCGGCTCGACAGGCCGTCCCAAGGGCGTCCTGGTCGCCCACAAGGGCGTGCCCAACCTGGCAGCCGACCACATCGACCGGCTGCGCATAGGCCCGGACAGCCGGCTGCTGCAGTTCGCCTCGCCCAGCTTCGACGCCTCCGTCGCCGACATGTGGCCCGCCTGGCTCGCCGGCGCCGCACTCGTACTGGCACCCGCGCACCGACTCACCCCCGGAGCGCCGTTGGCCCGCCTCCTCGCCGAGCAGAACGTCACCCACGCCACACTCACACCCGCAGTACTGCCACTGTTGACCGACGCGGGAGGCCTCCCGGACAACCCCACCCTGGTGGTCGCCGGCGACCTCTGCCCCGCCGACACGGCCGCCCGATGGTCCCAAAACCGCCTCATGCTGAACATCTACGGCCCCACCGAGGCAACCGTCGCCGCGCTCTCCAGCGGTCCCTTGTCAGGAAGCGGCATCCCGCCCATCGGCACACCACTGTGGAACATGCGCGCATATCTGCTGGACTCGGCCCTGCGACCGGTTCCGACCGGTTGCGCCGGCGAACTCTATCTCGCGGGCGTGCAGCTGGCACGGGGATATCTCGACCGGCCAGGGCTGACCGCCGAGCGGTTCACCGCCAACCCCTACGGTGGCCCCGGAGAGCGGATGTATCGCACGGGCGATCTGGCCCGGTGGACCGTCGACGGACAGCTGGAGTACCTGGGCCGCACCGACGACCAGGTCAAGATCCGCGGCTTCCGCATCGAGCTGGGCGAAGTCGAGGCCGCGCTGCTGACGCACCCGTCCGTGGTGCAGGCCGCCGCGATGGTGCGCGAAGACCGGCCCGGGGACAGCCGCCTGGTCGGCTACGTGGCCGGCCCAAGCGGCGCGGACGGCCTGGACACTGCCGGTCTGCGGGCGGACCTGGGCCGGGTGCTGCCGCAGCACATGGTGCCCACGGCCATCGTCGAAGTGGACGCGCTTCCCTTGACCGTGAACGGCAAGCTGGACCGCAAAGCCCTGCCCCTCCCCGACTACACCACAGGACGTACGCACCGGGCACCGAGCACTCCCGACGAGCATCTCCTGTGCTCCGTCTTCGCCGAAGTACTCGACCTCCCCCAAGTCGGAATCGACGAGAACTTCTTCGAACTAGGCGGCCACTCCCTCCTCGCAGTGACGCTGCTGAGCAGGATCCGTGATCTCACCGGCGCGGACATAGCGGTTGCGGATGTGTTCCGGTATCCGACCGTGGCGGGTCTGGTGTCCATGCTCGGCTCCGACGCACCCACCGGCACCGCGGAGGACCTCTTCCCACCGATAGTCGAGCTGCGCGGCCATGGAGAACGCCCTCCGCTGTTCTGCCTTCCGCCTTCCGGCGGCCTCAGCCTGACCTACGCGGGTCTTGCGCGGTATCTGGACACGGGCCAACCGGTCTACGGGTTGCAGGCGCCGACATTCAGCGTCACGGAGAGGGCACCGTCGGACGTCGACGCTCTGGTCACCTGGTACGTCGAGCACATCAAGAGCATCCAGCCGAGCGGTCCTTACCACTTGCTCGGCTGGTCCTTGGGCGGCAACCTCGCGCACGCCGTGGCGGTACGGCTTCAAGAGGCCGACCAGGAAGTGGCTCTTCTGGCCATGATGGACGCCTACCCGCCTGACACGGCAACCCCCTATCTGGAGGCGGACGAACACACAGTCCTGGTCAACCTCCTGCAGGCCCTCGGGGTGGCCGTGGAGACCGCGGACGGCGCAATGTCCGTGCCCGAAGCACTGAAGATCATCAGGGAGCAGGCTCCCGCCCTCCGGGAGGTGACCGAGGACCACATCGGGCGGATCATCCGGAACACACGCGGCGAACAGCTGATGGTCCACTCCACGACGCCAGGAAACTTCATCGGCGACATCCTCCACTTCCCCGCGACGGAGAACGGGATACCCGAGGCAGCCATAGAGCGGTGGAGGCCCTACCTCACTGGTCGTCTGCGCGTCCGCCCCATCGCCTCAACCCACATCGGCATGACACAGCCGGGGCCCCTGAGCCAGGTCGGGGCAGTACTCACGGCCGTTTCGGGAGGGCGTTCGCACTGATACAGGGTGCCCACGCGCGCGATCCTGCGTGGGCCCCAGAAGTACGGTTGAGGATCTCGCCGGCGGGGACGGTCCGGGGAAGAGTCTCGCCCCCCGAAAGGCCGCGTCGACCGGCACATGCCGGTACACCGTCGATCTCCGCGATTCCACAGTCTGTCCAGAAGAGAGATCCATGACCACCCATCATGATCTGCCCAGATTGGTGATTGTCGGCAGTGGTTCACTCGCCAGAGCGGTCTGCTACAGCCTCTCCGGCCTGATCGATGTGCAGGCCGAGGTCCTCGTCATCGCGCGAGACGGCAGGCAGGCCGCCGAGATCTCGCAGGTCTCAAATGTCCGGGCGGCCGTGTTGCGATCGCCCGTGCGCTTCACGCACGCGGCCGTGGACTTCGGCAGGGATGACGATCTCACGGAAGTCCTGGCCGCCAACCCTCCGACGGGCCTGCTGCTGTGCGCATCCCTCCAGTCTCCCTGGGAGTTCCGGTCCGCGCCCTCGGCGTGGAGCGACCTCCTCAAGCAGGCTGGGTTCGGCCTCTCTCTGACCTTCCACGCCGAGCTCGCAGTGGCTGTCGGGCGTGCGCTGCATGACGTCCGCCCGGAGGCGTTCTTCCTCAACGCGTGCTTCCCGGACGCCGTCAACCCCTTGCTTCGTGCCTGTGGTGTGCCCGTACTGGCCGGCGTCGGAAACGTCGCAGTTCTGGCGGCCGGCATCCAACAAGCGCTGAATCTGTGCGACCAGGAGGAGCTCGTCGTCCTCGGTCACCATCTGCACCTGCGTGCACCGGATGATTCCGCGGACGATGCCCTCGCCTGGCACGCCGGACAGCCCTTGACCGTCGGCACGCTGCTGAATTCACAGCGAGAAGTCCCTCGGCATGAGGCGAATCAGGTGACCGGACTTGTGACGGCACTGCTCTTGCGTGACATGGTGGCCGGACGACAGGTGAATACACACCTTCCCGGCCCGGCCGGACTCCCCGGCGGGTATCCCGTGACCATCAGCGCCGACCGGGTTTCCCTCAGGCTCCCCGCATTCATCGCGGATGCTGATGCGGTCGCCGCCAACCAGCGATGGGCTGTTCTCGACGGGGTGAAAATCGACGAGGGAAAAGTCCACTTCAGCCCGGCCACGGCGGATCGGCTGATCGCCCACCTTCCCGATATCGCCGCGGGGTTCGAGATCGCCGACCTGAGTTCGGCCGGCGTTCGTATGGCCGAACTCAGAACCCGGCTGCGGACTCTGCCGAGTACGTCTCCCTCCCTCTCCGTATAACGATCGAAAGGAACGGGTCGTTTATGAACTCCGAAGGACAACAGGCGACCAGAAAGAATCTTCTGCTCGACTATCCAGAGATGTTCCACCTAGCCGTGAAGGAAATCGTTGCCGACCCGGCACCGGTTCGCGTCCCGGGGCAGTTCACGCCTGGGTTTGCGCTTCCGGAACAGGACGACAACTACCGAAAGTTCGCCTCGGTTGCGACCGCGAGCTGGCATCGGCTCGGTGAGTACAGAGGCCGCCGGATTTCGCTGCTCGACCTGATGGAGAATCCCGGCACCCATACGACCAAGACGTTCCCTTCCCTCCTCATAGCCGCACGCGCGGTGGAATACATCCGACGAAGCGGCGAACGCATCGTCATCATGACACCAAGCTCCGCGAACAAAGGAACCGCCCTGCGGGACGCCGTACTTCGCGCCATCAACGCCGGTCTGGTGGAACCCGAACAGCTGCGTGTCGTCACGCTGTCCCCGCAGTCCTCCAGATACAAGCTGCGAAAGAGCGAGCTCACTCGTGATTCCGCCCTGCGCGAGCTGAATCCCATACTCCTCTATACCGGCGAGCGCAGCGAGGACGTCAAGCGCATCGGCCGCGCTTTCGTCGACGAGTACGCCAGTGAATTACAGAAACGCCACAAGCTCAACATCTGGTACTCGCTCGACATCCGCAACTATTTGGTCGCCGACGCCGCGCGCGCGTCTTTCGAGAACTCGGTGTCGCCGACGGCCGAGGCTGGAGCGCCTCGCTGGCACGCGCACGCCGTGTCAAGCGCTTACGGAATGCTCGGCTACCATGCCGGCCGACGAGTGCTCGAAGAGGCCGGCGTCGCCACGCCGGCGACCCGCCCCGGGACGCTCCTCGTACAGCACCTCGGAACCCCCGACATGGTGCTCAGTCTGCGGAACGGCGGCGACTTCTCTCGCTCTCGCCTGCCCGGTTACCGTCTGGATTCCGAATCCGGCCTGTACCGCCGAAACGGCGACGACCCGCACTACCCGCAGGTGACGCATGATCCCGAGGAGGTCCTCGACCCTACGTTCTACACGCATCGGCCCGTGACTTCACCGGACATGAACGAGGTCATCAAACAGTACGGGGGCGACGGAATCGTGGTCTCCCTCGAAGAGTGCCTGCAGCGGTACCCACAACTTCGCGGGTGGCTTTCGCGATCGTCCCGCCCGCTCCCAACCGATCTCCGTACGGTCCGGGAGTGGTCGACCATCATGGCGTTCACCGGCGCCCTGGCAGCCATCGAGCGAGAGATCGTTCCGGGGGACCGTGAGGTCGTTGTGCATGCCTCCGGCTGCTATACGACGGAGGATTTCGTGTCAGTGGACGAATCCGAAACCGTCCCGGTGCAATCGCCCTCTGCCGTCGCCAGGGCACTTGTGCAGGATGGCCTGCGTTGATGGCCTGGGGCTTGGCCATGCGGAGGGCGTTGGCCTGCTGGGGCCGACTTCACCGGCCGCGATGCCCCGGAATACCTCCTCGCGCTCGCCGCCGGTCCGATGCCTCTTCGCTTCGACTGCTGGTGCGGGGCCGACGTGCGCCGCCGCCCTGGCACGGAAACCGGCGAACGTGATGCGTCTACGCCCCAGGCGCCGCCTCATCGTGTCCGTCGCCGCCGATCAAGTTCGGCATAGCGCGCCCGCATTGCCCTACTGGCGGCCGGCCCGGCAGTGAACACGTACGCGCCGCTGTCGTCGAGGCTCTTCCCGGTGCGGGCGTCGACCACGACCGGCTCGACCTCCTGACCGGTCTCGGCCTCGACGAGGATCATGGACCGGTCCTGCTGGGCGAGATGCCGATTGCCCCAGGCGGCAAGGGAGACGATCACTGGTCGCAGGGACCGCCCTCGCTCGGTGAGAACGTACTCGTGGCGGACAGGGTTCGACTGGTAGGGCCGCCGTTCCAGCAGGCCGTCGCCGACCAGGGTTTTCAGGCGCGAGGTGAGCATGCTGGTCGAAATGCCCAGGCTCTGCTGGAACTGATCGAAGCGCGTATAGCCGTCGAAGGCGTCATGGAGGATCAGCAGGGTCCACCACTCGCCGACGTGCTGCACCGTGGTCGACAGCGGACACGTCCGGTCCTCCAGCCGGATTCGGCTCGGCATGGCTCCCTCCTTACCGTGGTTACTGCTAAAGTAGAAGTCACTTCCTTCTACTTTAGCAGTTGTCAAGAGCGTGCCCTGTATGCCGAGGAGACATGAAAACCTGGTTCATCACCGGCGGGACCCCGGGCGGTTTCGGCCCGGCCTACGCCGATGTCGCCCTGGAGCGCGGCGACAATGTCGTTCTCACCGCCCGCCGCCCGCATCTGCTCGACGAGTGGGCCGGTTCCCACGGTGACAGAGTGCTCGTCCTGCCTCTGGACGTCACCGACACCCGACAGACCCGGGAGGCCGTTCAGGCGGCCGAGGAGCGCTTCGGAGGCATCGACGTCCTGGTCAACAACGCAGGCCGGGGCTGGTACGGCTCTGTCGAAGGCGCGGCCGACGCCGACGTCCGGCGGTCCCTCGATCTGAACTTCTTCTCCGTCATCGGGCTCCTGCGCGCCGTCCTCCCCGGCATGCGAGCCCGTGGCAGCGGATGGATCATCAACATGTCCTCGGTCGCCGGCCGACGGGGCGTGCCCGGCTTCGGCTACTACAGCGCCGCGAAGTTCGCCGTCGAGGGCCTCACCGAGGTACTGCGGCACGAAGTAGCCCCCTTCGGCATCAACGTCATTGCCGTTGAACCAGGCGCGTTCCGTACTCGTGCGTACTCCGGCTTCGCCGACGAGCCGGTGTCCGAGACCGTCGACGCCTACCTGCCGCTTGTCGAGTCCGTGCGCGCCTCCATGGTCGACCAGGACGGCCGGCAACCCGGCGACCCCTACCGAGGAGTGCGGGCCGTCGTGAACGCAATGGATCAGGACAGGCCTCCCAGTCGGCTGGTTCTGGGCGCGTCCGGCTACGACGCCGTCCACAACCAGTTGGAAGGCATGATCGAGGAACTGCGCGCCTACGAAAACGCGTCGCGCAGCGCGGACTTCCCCCCCATGCCGTAGCTTCGGCTCGCCGAGCAGGCCGCGCGCCGCTACGTCGCAGGAGTGCTCCGCTCAAGTGCGAGATCAGTCCTCGTCCTGGACGGCGCCCGGGTCGAGGAATGGGCGCAGGCCCCTGCCGGGTCCGCCAGCCTTGATTGCGACCGGGTGGGCGAGGGACGGGCCTACCGCTCCCACAAGCGCCGCCGCCAGGACTTCAGGGGCGCGACGTCGCGTTCGACCGGTGCCCGTGCCGTTGCCGGGGCACGGTTGACGGTCTTCTTGGTGAGGGCGGGTTCCCGCAGGGGCTTGTGTTCGATGCCTGTGGTCACCCAGCGGCCGCCCGCCCCGGCGGGCGGGGTCGGCCAGGACAGGGACGCCCTGGCGCTCGCGGATGATCCGGTGTGTGCGGGCCGCGGTGGAGGTCGTGAGTCCGGCCCGGCAACGCGGGTGAGAGCCACAGCAGCCGGCCGCCCGCCTGACTTCCGCAGTTGGTGGGCATGCAAGGGTGTCGAATCGGTGGTCTGAGCTGCGGAAATGCCAAGGGTGCGAACGTGCGGGCGTGTGCCCACGCGGTTGTGTTCTTGGCTGGTCAGGACGGGTCTGCGGCGGTGATCCTGGGGGGCGGCTTGATGCCGCAGTCGCGGTAGAGGGCGGCCTGCTCGGGGGTGAGCGGGGTGGTCTGGGTGATCTGTCCGGCGTCGCCGGTGAGGGTGACTTCGTGGACGCGGCCGAGTTGGGTGCTGATCCGGTTCCAGGTCTGGCCGGTGCGGCGTTCGGCGACGCGGATCAGCAGCAGGGCGAGCCAGCACAGCAGTACGTGGGCGCGGATCCGGTGTTCGAGGCGGTGGAAGACCGGCCGTAGTTCCAGCACCGTTTTCAGATCGCGGAATCCGCGCTCGGCTTCCAGGAGAGCCTTGTAGCCGACCGCGATCTCTTCGGCACTCAGGTGCGGGTCGGAGCTGGTCAGCAGGTACTTTCCGTCGAGACGCTCCTCGGCTTTGACCTTGGCGCGGTCGATGGCCAGTCGTCCGTTCTTCGAGGTCCTCAACCACCGCTTCAAGGTGGGGTGTTCGATCAGTGCGCACTCGGCGCGCACGTGGGCGGCTTCTGCCCGCTCTCGCGCCTTGGGGGTCGTCGCGCGCTTGGCGTCGCGCTCACGCTGGGCCCGGATCCGCTCGAGTTCGGCTTCGATCCGCTTGATGGCTTCTTCACGGTGGTGGCGATCGCGCTCTTCCTGGGCGGGGTTGTGGCAGATGACGAAGCGCCGGCCCGGGGCTTGATCGAGTTTGACTTCTTTGACACGCAGGTTGTCACGGACCTGCTGGTAGCGGCCCTGGCGGGCGAGTGCCGCCTCGGCCAGGTCGCCTCCGTCACGCATGCGCATCCCGGCGATGTGGTGGCCACCGGCGCGGGTGAGGTAGGCCAGGTTGTCCGCGCAGGAGAAGCCGCGGTCGACGACAGTGATCACGCGGCCGAGTTTCCAGTCGCGCATGTCGTCCTTGACCTGCGGCAGGATCGCCTGGTCGCTGGTGCCGCCGGGCCATACCCAGCAGCGGACGGGGACGCCCTCCTTGGTGACGGCCAGCCCGATGGTGATCTGTGGCAGGTCGTCACGGTGGTCCTTGCTCTTGCCGTATGTACGGAACGGCGTCTCGCCGGCGTCGGGCTCGTCGCGTTCGAAGTAGGTGTTCGTGGTGTCGAAGAACAGCAGGTCGACCTCGAGGTTGAGGAGGTTGGCGACCGCGAAGAACACCGCTTCCTGCACTTCAGCCTGGGCGTCGGCCTCCACCAGCAGGTCCATGGCCCGGTAGGCCTGGTCCTCGTCCATCGCCTGAAGGCCGGGTATCACCGCGTCGCGGCCGGCCCACTCGGCCGCCGACAGCTTGGAGGCCGGAGCGATGGCCCGGTTGGCGACCAGCGCGAACAGCACCCGCTCGACGTCGGTACGGAACCGCCGCGCGCCGAGGATCCTGGCGAGCGCGCTGTCGATCTCCAGATGCCGCCACAGCCCCTCCAGCAGCCAGACCGCCCCCAGCGGGCGCGAACCGGTCACTTCCAGGCCGCCGCCGGCCGCCGAAGCTGCCGCGTCGGCACCGTCCTCGCCGAGGTAACGGTTGATCGAGGCCACCAGGCGGCGCAGGCCGTCGGTGTCGAGCCGGTCCTCGCGGCCGAAGTTGTGCAGCACCTCGGCCTGCGTGGTCCCGTCCACCCGCCGGTTGTGGGCCAGTTGCACGTAGCGGACCGTCGTGCCGTTCTTGTTCTTCCGCTGGGTGGTCCGCAAGTACATGCCCACAGCATGAACGATCACAGCAGGGAGATCAATACCTGATCATATAGGCGTGTGCCCACGCACTTTCGGCGCAGCACACGCCTCGCGGCACCGTGACCAGCGCGGACACCGTTCGACAGACCCGATCGTGCCCACGAACTGCGGAACTCAGGGCCCGGATCGGTGGCCTCCTGCACGCTGACGCCATGCCGGATCTTCCGCAGACCCCGACACAGCCCAAACCGCATGACATCAATCGCCAAAACGGTCCTCACCCTGAAGCGGCAACGCTGAAGAAGCTCACTGTTTGCTGGTGGCCTTCTCGCCCTTGGGGCCGACAGCGAACCATTTCCCGTCCACGCCCTGACCGTTCAGGTCGCCGGGCTTGCTGTCTCCCGTGTACCGGTAGATCGGATGACCACCGACCGTGACCTGGACCTGGCCGTTCTGGCGGCGGATGGCTCCGACCTCGTCGGGATCCACTCCCGCCATGTACACCTTCCCGCCCTCCTCCACCGTCACCGGCGGCCACTTGACCGCGCACGCCCCGTTACAGGCCGACTGGGCCGAAGACGTCGAGTCACCGTCGAAGCGGTACAGCGCAGCCTGGTTGATGTTGATCAAATGCTGCGCGGGCAACTGGTCGCTGGTGACGGCCGACAGCTGGACCCACCGCGGCGGAGCCTCCTGAACCGCCACACCCACGACCGTTCCCCCGTTGCCGTGCAGACCCGCCTGCTCCGCCGTCGAGTCCACCACCTGCAGCCCCGCGTTACCCGGCCCCGCTGCCGCAGACGATCCGGCCGATCCGGCGCCGGACGATGACACCGACGTGGCCGGGGCCGACGGCGGCGACGACTGTGACGCGTTCCCGATCTGGATCGTCTTGCCGCATCCCGACAGCACGGCCATACAGCACACGGCCAGCACGGGAACAGCAACAGCATCACGGAGCGCCTTGCCCGACGCCCTGTCCGGGAGCAGCAGGCGGGTGAAAAACGTCATGCCCGCAACACGAGACAGCCACCCCCCGGGGTTCAACGACCCGCGAACCTTCGCAGACCGCGCCTGCCCCGGCCGGCCGGTGAACGATCCGGGACCGCAGCCCCGTGTCCCCGGTGCGTGCTGGCTCCCGCCGCCGGTGAGATGCGCGACGAGCCTTTTCCAACGGGTGGCATGTCCGCGGCCCGCGTGCGGGCCGTCGGGTCGTAGGGCGACACGACTGCGACGGCCGGGGGCGGCAGCCCCGGAGCCGGAGCCGGAGCCGGAGCCGGAGCCGGAGCCGGTTGCTGTGACGGTGGGCCCGGGTGCGGGCGGGATGCGGGTGGTGCCCGATCGCGTCGAGGGGATGGGGCTTCAGGCCCTGACCTCGGATTACCGCCGGATCATGGAGATCGTGGCGGGGGCGGACGGTCCGGTGACGGCCAAGGACGTCGCCCTCGCGCTGGGCCGGGAGACGACTCCGGCGAAGATCGAGCCGGTCCGGGGCCAGCTGCGCAGACTCTCCGACCGGGGCTGGCTCGTCCGCACCGCATCGGGCCGCTACCGACCATGCTGACCAGCGGTGTCGGCGGCCGGACGGGCCGATTCCTGCCGTAACGCGAGGGCCCCCGGCGGGAGTTGGTTGATGTGTGACGAAAAACCAGCCCGCCGAGGGCGCTCAGGAAGTTGTCTACCAGGTCCGCCTCCCGCTGTCGAAGCGGACCATCGACCTCGTCGCCGGCCTGATACGCCGGCGCCGGAACCAGATGCGCTCGCCCTGGCGCAAGGCCGAACCCGGCCTGCAGGCCGTCATCGTGCTCGCCGTCCTGCGTCACGACCAGCGCCTGGCCGACATGGCCGGCGGCAACGGTGTCGGGGAGTCCACCGTCCGCCGCTGGGTGAAGGAAGTCGTGAAGCTGCTGGCCGCCCGGTCCCCGCGCCTGGACCGGGCGTTGAAGAAGACCGCCCGCAGCGGCGGGGTCGTGGTCCTCCTCGACGGCACCCTGATCCGCACCCACCGCCGCACCGGGAAGGACGACCGGAAGAACTACTCAGGCAAGCACAAGGCCCATGGCCTGCTGTTTCTCGCACTGACCGATGAGAAGGGCAACCTGATCTGGATCTCCGCGGCCAGGCCCGGCCGGTCCAGCGAGATCACCACCGCCCGCCACAACAAGATCACCGAACACCTGCGGGAAGCCGGCCTCGGCGCCCTGGCCGACATCGGCTTCGTCGGCCTCGACGACAAACCCGACGACGACCCGGTGATCATCACCGGCCGCAAGGCCACCCGCAACCACCAGCTGACCGCCGCCGAGAAGGAAGCGAACCGCCTGGTCAGCCGCGAACGCGCCGCCAACGAACACGGCTTCGCGAACCTCAGGAACTGGCGGATCCTGACCAAGCTCCGCACCGACACCCGGCAGGCCACCACGCTCCTGCGGGCCCTGCTCGTCCTGGCGAACAGCGAAGTACAGCGGTAACGAGACGGGGCGGACGATCTCGCCCCGACGATCACGCCACCTGCCAGCGTGAGGGCCTCATCGACACATCACACCAGCCCCACTGAACTGCGGAAACGAGCTTGGCGGAGTCTCACGGGGAGATCTCCGCTCATCTCGCCGAGGTCTACGGGGCGGAGGTGTCCAAGCAGACCATCTCCACCATCACCGACAAGGTCATGGACGGCATGGCCGAATGGCAGAACCGGCCACTCGACCGCGTCTACCCCGTTCTGTTCGTGGACGCCATCAACGTCAAGATCAGGGATGGGAAGGTCGCGAACCGCCCGATATACGTGGTGATGGCGGTGACCGTGGACGGCACTCGCGACATCCTCGGCATCTGGGCCGGCGACGGCGGCGAGGGCGCCAAGTACTGGCTGCATGTGTTCACCGAGCTGAAGAACCGCGGCCTGGACGACGTACTGATGCTGGTCTGTGACGGGCTCAAGGGCCTGCCCGAGGCCGTGGAGACCGTCTGGCCCCGCACGATTGTCCAGACGTGCGTGGTTCACCTGCTGCGCAACTCGTTCCGTTACGCGGCTCGCCAGGACTGGGACAAGGTCGCCAAGGCGCTCAGGCCCGTCTACACCGCCCCCAGCGAGGACGCGGCGACGGAACGGTTCGGGGAGTTCCAGGAAGCCTGGGGCCGGAAGTATCCGGCGATCATCAAGCTGTGGGAGAACGCCTGGGCCGAGTTCGTCCCCTTCCTCTCCTTCGACGTCGAGATCCGCAAGGTCATCTGCAGCACGAACGCGATCGAGAGCGTCAATGCCCGCATCCGCAGGGCCGTCCGCGCTCGCGGTCACTTCCCCAACGAGGCCGCCGCGTTGAAGTGCATCTACATGGCCCTGATGAGCCTGGACCCGACCGGCAAGGGCCGCAAGCGGTGGACCATGCGCTGGAAGGCGCCCCTGAACGCCTTCCAGATCGCCTTCGAAGGCCGCCTGACCCCGAACAACAACTGACACCTCAACAACCAAGATCAGCCGTTAAGTTGACACGCCCACCCCGGCAGACTCCTCAGCCTCCCGGACGTCCGCGTGTCTCTTCTCATCACAGTTATGGAGCCGTGCATGGTGCTGGGCGCAGCGCATTCGCATCTGTCTCCAGCCACCGCAGTAGGTCCGGATCGTGATCGGCGGGGTTCAGCGATCCGATCACGGAACTCGTGATCTTCTCCAGGACGCCGGGGCCTTGACGCACCACCTCATGTGCCATGGGGGTCAGTTGGATATCGGGCGTGCGACGGTCCCGTTCGCTGACCTGGAGAGTGATGAAATTTCGGTTGTGGAGGCGAGAGAGAAGTCGACTGGTGGCGGAGGAACTCAGACCGATCGACCGGGCAACGGCGCGTACCTGGTATTCAGTGGTCGTTGCGCCCCCTTCGAGCGCAGCGAGAGCGTAGTACTCACGAGTGCTGATCCCGAATTCTCTCTGCAGTTTCCTTTCGATCCGTGACGCGACCTGCTGGTGCAGGCCATCGAGGATTCTCCAGCGTCGGCTGAGCGATGTGGATGCGTTCATGGTGCTCCTGACTGGACAGAAGAGGAACGGGCCGGTACGGAGTCGCGGCTTCTCCTCGCAGAACTCTCGGTGGGGAGGACCGCAAAGCACAGCAACGCGTGACACGGGGCTACGATCCAGCGAATTTGGCGTGGCAGGCAGGTTGGCGCGGTTGCCCTGACGATAACCTCTCGTAGCCCATGCCGTGGTGCGGGGAAACACAGACGGATTCACTGTCCGGGAGAGCGCTGTTTCGTCGACAGCAGCTGGCAGCGTCATGGTGTGAAGGCCCTGCTTCTGTGCTGCACCGGCGGTTCGTTCATCGGGGCGTGACTCGCTGGCCTCTAAATCGTCCGGTTCTCGGTCTAGGAGCACCGATCCTAGACCGAGAACCAGTGCCGAAAGAGGGAATCTTTTCCATCTTCAGCCTGAGGTGGCGTGATGCAGGCACGGTATTTCTTGTGGGCAGGGCAGGGGACGCCGGCCTAGAGCGTCGATGGCGCCGTTCTCGCGGGCTGTCCGGACGTCGTGGACGGCTCCGGGCAAGGCGGGTGACGCCCACAGCAGACGGCTGGCAGGACCGTCGATAACCTGCACGGTCATCCCCTGTTCTGGGTGCTTGCCGGAATACGAGGGCTGATCTGCGGCGCTCCGGTCAGTGGGCAGGAGGGTGCCGTTCAGCAGGACGTATGCCTTTGCCGAAGCCGTCCGGGCTGCCTCGGCCAGGACCGGGGCGAGTGAGGCCGGGAGGGTCGACGGCTTCGGTGACATAGCGGTAGGCGGTGGTGGTGCCGAACCCGGTCGCGAGCTGAGGGTAGGGGTGGCCGTTGCGGAGGTGGGCGAGGGTGAGCAGGGTCTGTCGGCCAGTGTTCAGGCGCCGGCGGGTGCCCTGCACGCGGCGGTGTTCCCACAGTGGAGTGGTGAGGAAGCACGGTGCAAATCCGGCCCGGACGGGTAGAAAAACACACGAAGCCACTGGTAGAGACTTCACCTTGGTCGAAAACGCCTCTGTTAAGGGCTTCACCACTCTGCCAGCCCAACTGCCCGATCGCTCAGTCAGGTTGGAAAAGGCGCAGTGACGCACTCCTCCTGCCAGTTTTGACCACAGGGGGCTTGATTATTCCCGGTGCGGGAGAAGTACCACGATGTAGCCACTGCGGCTAGTTGGCGGGCAGGTGCTTCCGTGGTGCTGCTCTGGATACTCAGGCTGCTTCAGCCCTGGACCGTCGGGCGGATGGACATCTCGCCGATTTCGACATCGTGGGGTTGTTCGATGGCGAACGCAATTGCACGGGCTATGGCATCGGGTGACAGTCCGAACTCGTCCATGCCTCGACGAATTTCCTTGCGGATATCAGGGTCGTCGATACCCACGTCGAGTTCGGTCCTGACGTATCCCGGAGATATCTGTGTCTGGCGAATTACGCCATCGGTCGACTCTTTTCGCAGGGTCTCGAGGATGGCGCGAACGGCGTTTTTAGTCCCGGCATACACAGCCATGGTCGGTGCGTAGCCCAGCCCTGCCGTGGAGACCGTTGTCACGAAGTGTCCCTGGCCCTGTCGGCGGAACGCCGGCAGGGCTGCGGCAATCCCGTGGAGTACGCCTCGAAGGTTCACG
The DNA here is from genome assembly GCF_014645815.1 of Streptomyces fuscichromogenes. Taxonomy (GTDB): domain Bacteria; phylum Actinomycetota; class Actinomycetes; order Streptomycetales; family Streptomycetaceae; genus Streptomyces; species Streptomyces fuscichromogenes. The sequence goes on from NZ_BMML01000044.1 coordinate 45,621, forward strand.
TCGATCATTGCGTCCCAGGCGTCAATGTCGATTTGGGTCATCGGGCCGAGCTTGCTCACGCCAGCGTTGTTGACCATGACGTCGAGCCTCCCGTACTCCTCTACAGCAGCCGCTACGAATTGCTGTAGATCCTCGCGGTTGGTGACGTCGACCTTGCAGGTGAGCGCGGTGCCGCCAGCTTGCCGGATGGACTCGGCAAGCTCGTCGAGCCGCGCGGTGCGTCGGGCGCCCAGTACAACCGTTGCGCCGCGTTCGGCCAACAGGCGGGCCGTCGCCTCGCCGATACCAGCGCTCGCGCCGGTGATCGCAACGACCTTGTCGTAGGAGGAAGGCATGACACTCCTCTCGCGTACTGTGGACATGTGTCCGCTTCAGTTCCCGTTGCGGACACGTGTCCGCTACGGTTCTCCGACCGTAGCGGACACGTGTCCGCTGTGCCAGTCCTTGCCGCCGAGGAGGCATGATGGCCGCTTCCCGCCGCCCCGACGCCGCCGAATACCGGGCCCGTATCATCGGGGCCGCGCGGGAAGTGATCGCTGACTCTGACGACGTGAAACTCAACGCCATTGCCAAGCGCGCGGGTGTAGGTCAGGGCACCCTCTATCGCCACTTCCCCACCCGCGAGGCTCTTCTGGCCGAGGTGTACCGCTACGAAGTCGAAGAACTGGTAGCGACTGCACCGGTACTTCTCGCCGAGCACGAACCCGTCAGGGCGCTGGCCCTGTGGCTTGACCGGGTCGCCGAGTACTCGCAAGTCAAGCGTGGAGTATTCGATGCGCTGGAGGTCGGGGTGTGGCAGCACCTCAGCGAACACAGCCTTGGGCCCATCGGCGACGCGCTGACCACGCTGCTCGACGCCGGCAAGTCTCGGGGAGCCATTCGGCACGATGTCGATGCCCGTGACGTCATCCTGCTACTCGGCTATCTGGCGCGCATCGACTCCAGCGAGTGGAACGAGCGGGCTCACCGTCTGCTCGTCGTCATTCTCGACGGGCTGCGCAGACACGACTGACTTGTACCTCTCAGACTCTGATCGTTTCACGTCTGCAGATGCAGTACCTCTCGCTTCTGGTGGCGATGCAGGTAGTCCCCTGACGTCCAACTGGGCAGCCGCAAAGGCACTTGCTCCGGGGGCCCCGGACTCCGCCGCGATCGCGTTCCATGAAGTGGTGTAGCCGGACCGAGTCCTGGAACGCGCGGGTGTCTGCCCGGGGCGTGCATCCGTTGGCGGTGCATGCTCCCTGAACATGGGCAGGCCATCGCGCAAGTCTCCCTGGTGAACGGGCAGTTCGACCGGAGGAGCACGCGATGGCCTTGTCCCAGTCTGAGCTGATGCGGCTGCTTGAGTCACTACGTCGGGCCGATGGAGTTGAAGCAATCAGGGTGGTGTGCGAGCGCATTCTGCAGGAGCTGATCGAGGCCGAGGCCACCGAGGTGATCGGTGCCGCGCCGCGTGAACACTCCGAGGCGCGCACGACCTGGCGCAACGGCCACCGGGAGAGGCTGCTGACCACGCAGGCCGGCGACCTGGACCTGAAGATCCCGAAGGTGCGGAGCGGGTCGGTTCACTCTCTGCGGGCGGCGGAGGTTGCCGCTGATCTTGCTGGTCATTACGTCGCAGGCGGGGTGGTCGCGGCAGGGCATCCGGTACTCGGTTGGGATCGCACCCCCGAACCACCAGCAGGCCTTGCCGCCATGCCCCAGCCTTCACTTGATCGCACGAATCCTGTTCGGCGAGTGATCGACAGACGGATGGCGTCTCAACGAAACTGCCCAGAGCGGAAACTTCAAGCTCAGAGATAGTGGGTGAGCTCGGCGAGAGCCCTCTCAATCTCACCGAATGCGTCGACAGCGGCGTAATCGGCCGCCAAGCGCCGGGCGTTATTCCGGTAGGACGCGGTAGCTACGACCTCCTCGACGGCCTTGCGTATCTCGGCGGGAGCCGCCCGTTGGCTGGCGAGATTCACGGCCGCACCGGTGGCGGCCAGTCTCACATTGCTCTCCAGTTTCTCCTCGCTGAGACCCGCGGCCACCATCGGCACGCCATTGCGCAGAGACTGCTGAACGGCGCCGAAGCCGCCGTTCGTCACGAAGACGTCCGCGTGCGGCAGCAGCTCGTCGAATGGCACAAACTCCGTCACACGTGCGTTGGCCGGCACGTTGCGGACTTCCCCCGGGCGGCCAGTGGCCGCAATCACCAGGCCGGGGAAGCTTGCCAGGCCGTCCAAAGCCGGCTCGATCAGCTCACCAAAGTCTTGGTTGGCGATCGTGCCCTGGGTTACCACTACGACGCGCTCGGCGGCCTCCACCTCCGGCCACCACTCCGGGAGCTCACCCCCGGCGTCGGCCGGGGGTAGCGTTCCGATGAAGCGCACATGCGCAGGGGTGTCGCTGCGCATGTAGCTGAGTTCCTCCACGGACATCTGGAGAAACAGGTCCGCATTGAGAACAGGGGAGTCCAGGAAGAAGGGAATTTCGGCGGCAGTGACACCGAGCTCAGCAAGGGTCTGCTCGAAAAGTCCCTGCGCGGGTCCGAGCAGTTGCTCCTGCATGAAGGCGTTCGCTTCCCGGTGGCGTGCACGGCCTTCTTCGCTGCTGTCCGGTGCCAGACCCATGCCGAACGGTGCCGTGTCGACGCTCGACAGTGTGAAGGCGACGGGGCCGAGTCCGATCGTGGCCGCCGGGCGCGGCCCAGGAGCCCCAAGCAAGGAGGGCGCCGCACCAAGGAATGCCGTCTCGTATATCAAGACCACCGGTTCGTCCCCGGCTTCCGCGAGGATGCGCTGGACATCGCGGAACTGAGGTGCCACCGCCTTGACGAAAATGTTACGCATATCCCACGCGAACCGCTCTGGTCCTGCGGGTATCGCCAGCCGCTCCGGCTCGGCGTGCGCCTGCTCCACGTCGATCCCGGCTTCCCCGGTGAACGCCTCGTACCGGACATTCTCACCTGCCATCGGGCGGAACTGCTCATGACTCAGCAACGTCACGTCATGCCCACGGCCGGCCAGAAACGCAGCTACTCGCTTCAGCGGGGCGAAGTGCCCGTAAACCGGTGAAGCGGCCACCAGAATCCTGCTCAAGCAACGCTCCTCGTCCAAGCGACGGCGGGCGGACCTTTGCAAGACGCCCGAGTGTCTAGTGTCTAGTCAAGACACGAAGGAGGACCTCGAAAGAGTTCACCAGCATGGCGGACTCTCAAACGAGAGGTGGTCACCAGCCCGCTGCAGTTGTCGGTGACGACCAGCTGCGCGTTGTCCAGGCTGCGGGCCGTAAGAGCTCGTAACACGATCATGTGACTCAGCCCGGGTAGTCGTGTCGTGGTGGAGCGTGGGAGCGTGGCCCTGGATCGTGGGCTATGGCCTGTGTGGGGAAGCGGGACTGGATGTTGTCGGCAACGGCTGAATTTGGGTTCTGGATCACTTTTGGTGCTGGCTCGGCCGAAGGTCACCGTCCGTGCCGGACGCGGCTCCTG
>NZ_BMML01000045.1 GCF_014645815.1 Streptomyces fuscichromogenes
GCGCGCGGCCACGCTCCGCGGGCACGACGCGCCGGCCCTACGGGCCGGAAGCCCCCGGCCGCTACGCGGCCTAACTTCCTTGCTTCGCAAGAAAGTTGATGCGGTGTCACTCCGTGACACCGACGGAATTCGCTCCGCGAATTCCGAAAACCGCAGCTACAGGAGGAAGGCACTCACCCTGATCCCGAACTGATACTCCGTCAGTTTCATTTTCTGCCGGCACATTTAAATAATTTCTTTTAGGGTTTCAAGGCCCGATTTTCTTGAGGGGGTTAATTCCTCTCAAATTACTTTGAGGGATTATTTTTGGATAACTTATCAGAATTGAAGGTTGAAATTTGAACTCCGGCTCAGTGGGATACTGCAGAGCCTCACCCCATAGCAAAATCCTGTTTATCCACGAGTGAATGAACAGGACAACTGAAGGCCGGTCAGACAATCCGAGCATCCTCTGGCGGTGAGCTTCCGACAGACAAGACTTCATGGAGAGGCGCCTGCCAGCTTCGGCGGACGACGCCTGGAGTCTTCGTATACCAGCACAAGAACCGCAGTAACTAGCAAGTCGGCCAGGAATGCGTACGGCAGAGAACAGGGTCCCCAGCGGCAACAGCGCGGCCTTGGCTCCTTCCACTTCAGGCGTGCCCGAGACGGGAAGGGATCAGCAGACAACAACCAGTGCTCAGAGCTCTTAACAGGATCTTGCTGAGGTGCCCTGGTCGAGCGTTACCGATGTGATGATTCGATCGTTCGGGTCGTGTGACGACTCGGCCTTGGATCGTGGACGACGGCTTGTGGGCACGGATCGAACCGCTGCTCCCCCCCTGGCCCGAGCGGGCACCGGGGCCAAAACCGGTGGACGACCGGCTGGCCCTGCAGGGCATCTTGTACGTCCTGCACCAGGACATCGCTTGGCAACTCCTCCCCCAGGAGCTGGGGGTCGACTCCGGACAGACCTGCTGGCGGCGCCTGGCCCGCTGGCAGAGGGTCGGCGTCTTCGCGCAAATGCACCGCACCCTGCTCGCCGAGCTGAACACGGCCGGCGAACTTGACTGGACCCGCGCCTGCGTGGACGGCTCCCACGTCCGCGCGAAAAGAGGGGAGCCGCGAACGACGCCTCGAACTCCACAGTGCTTTCGTCTCGTTGGGCTGCAGCCTCATCTGCTGGAGGCGCTTCAAGAAGGCCGGATCATGATCGTGTCACGAGCTCTTAGCTCAGCTCCCTCTTTACCGCACGGAGCAGGTCTGCCTGAAGCGGTTCCAGGTGTACCCACCAGTCTGGGTACTGCGTCGGGTCGCGGGACACATCATGCAGCGCCCTGTTGTGTGCGATGAGGGGTCGTTGAAGATCGTCTGAACTAATGATCTCGATCTGCTTCTCGGCCAGCCAAAGTCGTTCAACCAGGCCCTTGATAGCTGGTGCGGCCTCCCCGTGCTCCCGGGCATCCAGCTCACCTTGCAGTTTGTGTGCTGCCTCCAGATAGCTGGAGATCGCAGCCTTGACTTCGGCACGGTGGGCGGCGCGCCCCTCCTCGGCGATTCGTGCTCGCGACTCCCGGGCGGCGCTGCGCTGCACGAGCAATGTCGCTGCTGCACCAACACTCACGCCGAGGAGGGGCACAAGGCCGACGACCAGGTCAGATGCTATTCCAGAACTCATCCGCTCAGTGTGGCTCTTGCAGGAGGCACCCGGGGGTTGGCCGAACAAAGTGGCCGACGCGCGGCCCGGATCAGGTCGGCTCCTCCGAGACCGGAGGCTTCCTCACACCAGTCACACCCGACCAGGGCACTTCAGCAAGATCCTGTTACGAGCTCTCAGCTTGTTCGTTATGGTCCAAGCCGCTTTGAGGATACGTGACGCGACCTGATCAGATGCTGAGTAGGGCCGTAGCCACATGGTCGCTCTCCTTGGGGGGGCGATCACTTACCGACCTGGATCGAAGGGGCCACCTCCACCACCGACCTGCCCAGCCTCCGGCACTTCGCCCAGCACCTCGAACGCGACCTCGACGCCGTCACCGCCGGCCTCACACTGCCCTGGAACTCCGACGTCGTCGAAGGACACGTCAACCGGATCAAGATGCTCAAGCGCCAGATGTTCGGCCGGGCTGGCTTCGCCCTCCTCCGCAAACGCGTCCTGCTCTACTCGTGAAGCCTGTGTTCAGGGCAAATAAGGCGTCACTGACTTTACATATTGTCGGTGCGCCGCTTGAAGTCACAGCATTGTCAGCGGACGGTCCACTCATCCCTAGGGATGCAGTCATGCACGGTGTAAGCCCAGCCGTCGAATCGCGCGAAGACCGGTCGTGACAGGAGGATGTCGCCGACTCGTTGCGCACGCACCATAATCCCGAGCTCGTCCGACGCCGCATCGCCCTCGACAGAGATCGTGGGGCTCATGCCGCGCCTCTCCTGATAGGCGTGGAACTCATCCGTCAGCTCGGAAGGCACCCGCCCAACCAGCTGCATCCCGTCCAGCGATACCAGCGGTCCGCACAGTGCGTCGACGGCTACGCAGGCGAGCCCGCCGGATTCCCTGTAGTAGACGGTGACAGCCCGCACGTACGCCGGGGCAGTCATCTCACGAAAGACAGCCTGGAGCACAAGGGCGCCGTGTCGCTGGTGCATGGAGGAGGCTGTCCCACTGAACTCCTGCAGCCCCATCGCGACGCTGGCTTCCTCGTGACTCATACCGAATCGGAGCGGGCCCACGCTCTCGAAGGGGGTGTAGTGCCACTGCACTCGATCGGAGTCGTTCACGACAGACCACATAGTCTGGCCATCTCACCACACGCCACTGACATCACACTCAGTGAGTCTTCCACGGAAAGTGAGCCAGAACTGGCCACCATCCACAAGGCCAGTCGTCGTCCTCTCGCCTGCCGACCCGAGGCTTCTCAGGTTTCACAGCAGTCACTCGGGGGCTTTCGACTCCTCGTCGGACAGCTTCTCCGCGTCGTCGTCCGGGGGCAGGGCGACAGCCCCGAGACGGATGCCGCGCGACTCAGCCACGCGAAGCGCGTCGGACAGGCCCTCGGACAGACGGGCCGTAATGAACCTCAGTTCGTGGAGGCCAAGTTTGTCCGGTCTGTCCAGCAAGCGGCGTGCATGAGCGAGCACTTCGCGCCCGTCCCGTACTTGCTCAGCTTCCATAGCGTCCGCCATGGAAGACAGCACACCGCCCTCACTTGCAGGCGACAGCCAGCACGCCTTGCCTTCATGCGTCCACGGCAGCAGTCTCAGCGCCCCCAGATTCCCGTCCGCGCCTTCGTGCATCGTTTCGTTGGCCATGCTTCGACGTTACGGATCGCAGATGACCTGCGTCGATGGCACTTTGACGGAGCGTCAGACAGAAGTGCCACGCAGTGTCACACGGGCAGTTGCACCAGGTCGGCAAGCTCTCGCATCTCGGGGGTCAGGGTCCGGCGCTTGCTCATGATGCGGCCGAGGACGTCTCGGGCGTACTGCTGGTTCGGGAGCCACTGATGGGAGCCCGTGCGGATCTTCTGGAACGTGTCCATGGCCTCCGCGTACTGCCGGAGTTGGGTGTGGGCGTTCGCCACGTCGAGCAGGTGGCGGTTCCGGTTGTTCGACGTCGGCTTCAGACTGTCTGCAGGGATGCGTGAGGCGAGGGTGAGCACCTTGTCCGGCTGGCCGATCACCATTGCGTTCTCTGTGCGTTTCAGGGCTACCGTGACTGGTCCGAAGGTTCGCAGGAAGTCGCCCTCGGGGGTGCACTCGTGTCCCATGGCTACGGCAGCCGAGTTGGCGAGCCGCAGAGCGTCTTCGGCCTCGCCGGGGCGGTTGTCTCGGATCGCTGCTGCCGACAGGCGGAGCAGGAGCCAGCCCCAGGTGCTCAGTTCGGATGGTGTGGCACGGGACATGCGTGGCTCGATCTCATCAGCCCAGTGCACGGCCAGCTCTCGGGCCTGGGCGAGTTTCCCGCGGCGCAGGAGGAGCCAGCACTGGGTGTTGACGGTCGCGGCTGTCTGGATGTGGTCGGTGGCGTCGTCGAGGGCGCGTTCCAGGGCCATCTCGGCAGCGTCGAACTGTCGCGTCTGGGTCATCAGCCAGCCGGTGAGCTCCAGGAGGCGGGCGCGCAGCGGCCGGCCGCGGGGGTCGGCTTCGGTGAGCGCTTCCGTGTCGCGCAGGAGTGGTGGGAGGACTGTCCTGAGTTCGTCGAAGCGGTCTCGGGAGAACAGGGGTGTGGCTGCCTGCAGTGCGTCGCGTACGCCGTTGTAGGTGGGTGTTTCGGAGGAGAGAACCGCATCGGGATCGGGAGAGGCTGTGAGAGCGGCGTGCACGGGTGCCCAGCGGTTTACTGTGTCCTGGCTGGCCGAAGCTTCGGCGTGCTCGGCGATGAGGCGTGTTGTGGGTACCTTCAGTGCGCTGGCGAGCTGGCGTGCGGTTTCCAGGCGTGTGTCGTTGCGTTCTCCCTGTTCCAGTTTGCGGATGAGTGAGAGGGAGACGCCGGAGAGTTCGGAGAGTTCGCGCTGGCTGAGGCCGCGGCGCTTGCGGGTGTCGCGGAGCTGTTCACCGAGGTTGGCGCTCATGCTTCGAGAGTACGGCGTGCAGCATTGCGGCAGGCTTCAGTGGGCGGTTCCGTTCTTTGGCGCACGAGAAGGTGTTGGTCCGGGTCAGGGGTGACCCGTGTGTCGCTGGTCTTGGTACTCGCAGGATGCGGCTGCCTGGTCGTCGTAGACGGGCACGCGCCTGTCGCTGTTGGGGGTTGCTGGCCAGAGTCCGCTGGGTGGCGGCGAGCAGCCGTACGGCGGCTTCGGCGATGAGTTGGTCTGCGGGGCGTGCGGCTGTGTCGGGTTTGGGTCCGAGGTCGTGCAGGTCGGGGGATTCTCTGATCAGCCTGATCAGTTCGGCGAGCCGGTCGCGTTGCATCTGGTTGAGCAGGCTGGGCGGGGCCGTCGTAGAGGGCGAGTCTGTCTGCGGTTCTTGGGTTGTGCGTCAGATCGCGAGGGGTGGGGCGTTGTCGGGGGTGGTCGGTGTGGGTGGGCTGTCTTGGGTTGGGGGTGGTCGGCGGGTCGAGTCCGGTGGTGGCTTGTCGGCTCCGGTGTTCGTACGTGTATTCCATTTTTCGATTGGTGTGTGAATTGTTTGCGTGCCGTTGTCAGTGCCCTGCCTGATGATCTGGGCATGAGTCTGACCAGTGAGCTCAAGAATCCGAACTCGGCCGTGTCCCGCTTCGTGCGGACGCATCTGCCTGCCACGGAGCGCGCGTCTGCCAGTTTGCGTGAGCAGTTGCCGCTGCGGCCGCTCACTCTCAGGCCGCAGGGCGCGCAGCGGTTTGACTACCGCAGTCTGGGCCGTGCCATCGATCGGCGGTTACGGGTGGCTTTCGGTTCGCCCGTCGACAGCGCGCTGGCGGCGGGTGTCGCCTACGCGGGCGCTGATGTGGCGGGGTTGTCCACCCGTGCTGCGGGCCAGGCGGTGCAGGAGGTGGGGCATGCGCTGCTGTCCGAGTTGAAGGGGCAGCCGGCGGCGTCCGGTGGCGCCATGACGCGGTCTGGCGGCGAGGAGGAGCGGCTGGCTCGGCTGTGCTTCGTGGCATCGCATTTCGAGGAGATTTTCCGGGCGGGGCTGCGTCCCGGGAATCCGCTCCTGCAGCTTGGTGCCGATGCCGGTCTCGACGACCTGCTCGGTGAGGTCCCCTCCTACGTGCCGGGCGACATTGCGCGGCAGGTGGAGCTGGCTGGAGCGGATCACGCTCTCGGGTGGGTGACCCGGTTGCCGGTGGACGAGCGGATCTGTGCTCCTGTCTTCTCGGGCAGTAGGGATGTCGGTGGTGCGGATGCTGATTACATCGCCGGTGGCTGTCTCATCGATTGCAAGGCGACCATCCGTCCCGACCGCGTCGACGCGGGGGCGTTCCACCAGTTGGCCGGGTATCTGCTCCTGGACTACGAGGATGGGTACTGCGTGAGCAGGGTCGGTCTCTATCTGTCGCGGCAGGGGCAGTTGATCGGCTGGACGGCTGAGGAGTTTCTCGGTCTCTTGGGTGCTCGTCAGTCGCTGTCCGGGCTCAGGGCTGCGTTTCGTCGTGCTTTGGCCGGGCCGTCGGTTCCGGAAGCGGTGTCCGGCCTGGTTGTCAGGCGGCGAATCCCACGGAGGTGACGTACTCGTATTTTCCCCATTGGGAGCCGAGGTTGACGATCTGGTCGATCCAGGCGCTGTCGAGTGCCTGGGGGTCTCCTTGGGACCAGGCGTCGATGATGGCGTCCCAGGTGCGGATGTTGAGTCTGCGGTATTCGAGGACGCGTTGGTGGGGGGCGGGTACGTGGCTCTGGTCGAGGGGGTGGATCTCCACTCGGGTTCCGCCGTTTGCGTTGAGGCGGCGGAGGAGGTGGCGGGCGACGTTGTGGCGGCGCAGTGTCCGGTAGGCGGTGTCGATTTTTGCCAGGTTGGCTTTGTTGGGGCGTTGGGTTCCGGTGAGCCAGGCTTTGAGGGTGCGGGGGGTGACGGTGATGCCGGCTTGGCGTATGGCGTTGTGGCCGGCGGCTGAGCGGGTGAGGTAGCGCAGGCGGGCGGACAGGCCGCGGGGGGAGGTGAGGGGGGAGGCGATGTAGCCGGCGAGGGAGTCGAGGACGCGGGCTGCGGCTTCGCTGCCGCGTTCGCCCTTGGCGCCGTAGTGTCCGAAGTCGTGTGTTCTGTCGGGCATGTGGGGTTCTTAGTGCCTGCCGGCGGGGAGGGTGTAGACGTCTTTCACTTTTACCTGTGTCACGTCGCGGCCTTCCGTGAATGCCTGTCGCCAGTCGCCGGCGATGTGGAGTTCGTCGGTTCCCATGACGCGCATGACGGCGAGTCCGGCTGTGTGTGCTTTATGGGCTTTGAGCCAGAGGTTGACGAATGCCTGCGAGCGGATGATGTGCATCCAGTCGGGTCGGTAGAGTTCCCGGTTGTAGTTCGACTCTCCCATGGTGGACACGAACTTAGAATACATGGATTTCACGTATTCCAGGGTGACTTCGTCTTCCTCGGTGATGGCTTTTTCGCGGGCGTCGCGCAGGGTCTGGCGAAATTTTTCGAAGAGTTGTTCCGTCGATCCCGAGGTCCAGGATTCGTGGATGACCGGGGGGTCGCACAGGGGGCCGTACGGTTCGGTGGCGAGGCGCTGGAGGAGGCGGAGGGTGGGTTCGGTGACCCAGACGGGGCCCGGTTCTTCGCGGTTGCCCAGGGGGTTGGGGAGGTGGGGGTGGTGGTCCCAGTCGGGTGGGGTGATGAGGTGGATTCCTGAGCGGCGGCGGGAGTGGACGTTTCCGGTGGAGTGTTCGAGGGCGCCGAGCGGGAGGTGGGTTTTCAGGGCGGAGAGGTAGGCGCCGTTGATGTCGAGGGCGGTGATCTCGGTTGTGCCGGGTGGTGCGTCGTGGCGCGCCCAGTGGGGGCGGGCCTCCCATACCTCGTCGGCGCCGTGGGCGGACTTCTTGCGGAGGATGTCGGGCAGCGGCGGGTGGCCGACGATGTCGTAGCGGGCGCCGGTGCGGCAGGCGTCGAGCAGGGCCATGGCGTCGGGGATCGCGCGGCGCTGCAGTTCGGCGGTGGCTGCCCCCAGGTCGCCGGCGTGTGTGTCGAGGGCTTCGTGGACGGCTTGTGTGATCAGTTCGGGGGTGCGGCCCTGGTTCTGGGGGGTGCGGTGGCGGGCGGGTGGCTGCGGGTGCCGGGGCGGTGGTGTGGCGGGGGCGGGGGCTTCGGGGTGGGGGGTGTCGGGCGGGTTCGGGGCCTGGGGGGTGCAGTCGGCGGGGTGGAGGTGCTGTGGGTAGCCCTCGACCTGGTCGGTGGCGGGTGCTCCGCACAGGACGCAGGGCTGGGGGGTGGGCAGGGGTTCGTCTTCGTCCGCTGCGGTGGTGCTGTGCCGGTCTGTGGGGTCGGTGGTGGGGTGGGGTGGTGTTTCGGTGGGGGTGTGCAGTCTTTTCTGGGCGCCGGTGAGGAAGTAGGCGTACTTCTCGCGGATTTCGCCGCTGGGGTCGCGTCCCTGTTCCCAGCCGCCGATCGTGGAGGGGCTCACTCCCAGTGCCTGGGCCAGCTGGGTGCGCGAGAGGTTCAGCGCCTGGCGCAGGGCGCGCCGCTGCTCGGCGGGGGGCAGGGCGGCCGGTTGGCGGGCGGCGGCCAGGAGTGCGTCGATCGCGTCGAAGTCGGTCATCGTGGTGTTCCCTGGGGGGCGGGGTGCGGGGGGCGTCGGCGGTGAGGGGGCAGGGTGTCGCAGGCCCGGGTGGGGCCGGCGAACAGGTCCAGGGCGTCGATCCCGTAGTGCGCGGCAAGGGCTTCGCAGTCGCTCAGGCTCCATGCCGCGCTGCCGGACTGGCGGCGGCTGATCTGCGTCTGGCTGACGCCCAGGGCGGCGGCGAGGTCCGCCTGGGACTCCCCCGTGATCTGCATGAGCGCGGCTGCGGCTGCCCGTACGCGCTCGCCGAGCGTCATCTTCATGGGGCCACCCTAGAAGATCTATGCATTTTATGCATGAAGTTTAGTCAAAGCGCATGGCTTTGCGTCGGCGTCACGGGGGTGCACGTCCCGCAGACCGTGGATTCGGAAGGCCGCCCGACGAGCATGTCGTCCCTGCCGCCGCTGACGGTCGCGTTCGGCGGTGCGGTCGCGTTCGGGCGGTGGGGCGTGCCGGGCGGCGGGCGATGCGGCTGTCTGTCCGGCTCGTTCTTTCCCCGGGCCGGTTCCCGTTGATTGGTGCTGGGGAAGGGGCTGCCCATCAACTTCGGGGCCGGGTGAACTCGTTGTGGCGGTGAGGCCGGCCCGTGGTTGCGTGGCCGGTGTGCAGGGAGTGCCGGAGATCCGCGGTGGCGTTCAGTCCCGGCGGCGCTGGGGTCGCGGCGGCCTCGGGCACGGCGGTGGGGCTGTGGGACGTGGCCTCGGGCAGGTGGCGTGCCGCGCTCAAGGGCCGCACCGGGGCCGTCTGGTCGGTGGCGTTCGCCCCTGACGGTCGTCTGCCGGCCAGCGGCGGCGAGGACGGCACCCTGCGGCTGTGGAACACGGCGACCGGCAGGCAGAAGGCGGTCCTGCCGGGTCTGCAGGTGCGGGACACGGTGACGGGGAGGCGCAGGACGCTCCTGCCCGGCAGCGGCGCCCAGGTGTGGTCACTGCCCTTCAGCCCCGACGGGCAGACCCTCGCCGGGAGTGTCGGGTACGCCGTGCGGACCTGGCCGGTCCGGTCCATCGCCCTGCCGCACGGGGGCGGCAGCGGTGCGGGCCGTGTCCTGGTCACCGACCGCACCGGCCCGGCGCGGTCGGTGGCGTTCAGCCCGGACAGCCGCACGCTGGCCAGTGTGGGGGCGGACAGGGCGCTGCGGCTGACCGGTGTGGCCGCGGCCGGGAGCCGGGTCGTCGTCACGGGGCACACGGACGAGGTGAACGCGGTAGCGTTCGGCCCGGACGGGCGGATGCTGGCCACCGGCAGCGACGACGGCACGGCGCGGCTGTGGGACACGCGCACGGCGGTGTCGCGGCTGGTTGTGGCGTACCGGTCCGTCGTCGTGGGGGCCGTCTTCGTCCCCGGCGGCCGCGGTCTGGTCGCCTTCTACAAGGACGGCACGCTGCGGCGGTGGGACACCTGCGCCGGCACGGCGCGTGTCCTGGCCACCCGCCGCACCCGGCCGGTGTCGTCCCTCGCCGTCAGCCCCGACGGCCGCACCCTCGCGACCGGCTCGTACGACAGGACGGTCGAGCTCGGGGACCTGGCGACGGGAGCCGTCCGGGCCACCCTCACCGGCCACACCGGCACGGTCCGCGCCCTCGCCTTCAGCCCTGACGGGCGGAGCCTCGCCAGCGGCGGCGAGGACCGCACCGTACGGCTGTGGGACACCGGCACCGGGAGGCAGCGGACGGTGCTGACCGGCCACGGCGATCAGGTGCGGGCGGTGGCCTTCAGCGCTGACGGCGACACCGTGGCCAGCGGCGGCGACGACCGCGCCGTGCGGCTGTGGGACGCGGCCACGGGGCAGCTGCGGACCACGGTGACCGGTCCCGCCGAGCCGCTGAGGTCGGTGGCTTTCGGCCGTGACGGCCGCACCCTCGCGACCGGCAGCGACGACGGGACCGTGCGGCTGTGGCACCTCACGCTGCTCGGTCCGCGGCAGGCGGCCGCCAGGATCTGCTCCGCCGTGCACCGGGACTTCACGGCACGGGAGCGGTCCGCCTACGTCGGCGGGCGCCGGCGCGCCGTCTGCCCGGCCTGACCACCGGTGCCTGTCTTCGGCACCCGGTCTTCCTCAACCGAGATCGAAGGAGAAGCAGATGTCCATGCCCGTATTCAGACGTGTCTTCGCGATGGCGAGTGCCATGGCGGCCGCGGCGGTGCTCTTCGTGACGCCGGGCGCGAGCGCCGCCTCGTCGGCTCCGTCGGGGTTCACCCTGGTCGGGCACGGTGACGTGTCGGCCAGCGTGGTGGACGGACTGTACTACTGGGTGAACGCCGCGAGCACGCAGTGCCTGCACCAGGACTGCAGCGGCGGGAGCGCGCACCACGGCGTCCTCGCGTGGCACTGGAGCGGCGGGGCCGCCAACGAGACGTGGTACGGCGAGCAGTGGGCCGTGTCCGGGTCTGCCCGGTGGCCCTGTCTTCATGCGGGTGGGGCGGGGTCTTCACGTCGGCCAGTCGGCCGCGATCTTCAGCAGGCGGTCGTTCTGTTCGGGGGTGCCGACGGTGATGCGTGCTCCCTCGTCGGCGAAGGGGCGCACCATGACTCCTGCCGCCTCGCATGCGGCGGCGAAGGCGGGTGTGCGGGTGCCCAGGCGCAGCCAGACGAAGTTGGCCTGGCTGTCGGGGACGGTCCAGCCGGCAATCCGCAGTGCGCAGGTGAGGCGGGTGCGTTCGGTCACCAGGGTGCGTACGCGCTCGAGGAGTTCGGGCCGGGCGTTCAGGGAGGCGCGTGCGGCGGCCTGGGCGGGTCCGCTGACGCCGAAGGGCACGGTGCAGGCGCGCAGTGCGGCGGCGACCGGCGGGTGGGCGACCGCGTAGCCGACGCGCAGCCGTGCCAGGCCGTAGGCCTTGGAGAAGGTGCGCAGGACGGCGACGTTGGGGCGGTCGCGGTAGCAGGTGATGCCGTCGGGTACGTCGGTGTCGTCGACGAACTCGCGGTAGGCCTCGTCGAGGACCACCAGGACGTGGGCGGGTACCCGGTCGAGGAAGCGGTCGAGTTCGGCGCGGTGTACGGCGGTGCCGGTGGGGTTGTTGGGGTTGCAGATGAGGATCAGGCGGGTGCGGTCGGTGACGGCGTCGGCCATGGCCTTGAGGTCGTGGCGTTCGTCGTGCAGGGGGATCGGTACGGGGGTTGCCCCGGTGGCCCAGATGAGCTGCGGGTATGCCTCGAACGAGCGCCAGGCGAAGAGTACTTCGTCGCCTTCGCCGGCCGCGGCGCGCAGCAGGTCGCGGGTGACGCCGAGGGATCCGGTGCCGGGGACGAGGTGGTGCGCGGGGACCGTGAGGGCTGTGGACAGTTCGGTGACGAGTTCGCTGCTGGTGGGGTCGGGGTAGCGGTTGACGCGGCCGAGTTCCTCGCGCAGGGCGGCGATGACCGACGGGAGCGGGGGGTAGGGGTTCTCGTTCGAGGAGAGTTTGTCGACCAGGTCGCTGGGGGCGGGGCGGCCGGGGACGTAGCGGGGCAGGCCGGAGATGTCGGCGCGTAGCCGGGGGGCTGGTGCAGGGGGCATCGGGGACTTCCTGACCGGGAGGGGCGGACGGTCCGTGCAGGGGGCGGGGGCGGGGGTGTGCCGTACGGGTGCGCGGGCCGGGGTCCGGCCCGCGCACCGGTGGGTTCGTCGTGGTCAGCCGAGGGCCTGGGCGGGTTCGTTCTCCTCCTGGACGGCCGCGGTGCGTACTCCGGCGGTGGTGAAGTCCTCCAGGAAGGTGGGGAAGGACAGCCGGACGTCCTCGAAGCCGGAGAACCGGTTGGCGGACCGCATCCGCAGGCCCGCCAGGAACAGCGACATGAAGATGCGGTGGTCGCCCCAGCTGGACAGGGTCACCCCGCCGGGGTAGGTGCGTGCGCCGCGGACCTCGAAGCCGTCGCAGATGCCGTTGTCGTACAGGACGTCGATGTCCACGCCGGCGCGGGTCAGTTCGGCGGCCATGGCCTCGATGCGTGAGGCCTTGTGGAAGCGGGTGAGGCGTCCTCCGGTCACCCGCAGGCTGCCCTGTACGTAGGCGCCGAGGGCGGCGAGGGTGGGCACGATGTTGGGGCAGTCGCGTACGTCCACCTCGAAGTTGCCGCGCAGGCTGCCGGGCGGGTTGTCGACGGTCAGCAGGGAGGCGTCGCGGTCGAAGGTGACGCTGACGCCGAGCTGCTGGAGGATGGGGACGATCGCGAACTCGCCCTGCATGCTGTCGCCGTAGGCGTTGGTGAGGACGGTGCGGCCGGGGAAGAGGGCGGCGGCGGCCAGCAGGTAGGAGGCGGAGGTGTAGTCCTCGTGGATGGTGATGTCCTGGGCCTGGTAGGCGGAGGGTTCCACCTGGTAGTGGCGCATGTCGTCGGAGGCGGAGACCTTGATGCCGGCGTCGGTCAGGCTGGCGAGGGTCTGGCGGATGTAGGACTTGGAGTAGACCTCGCCGCTCACCTCGATCTCCACCGGGCCCTGGGCCAGCGGTGCGGCGAACAGGACGGCGGTGATGAACTGGGAGCTGATGTCGCCGGGCAGGTGGCAGGTGCCGCCCTTGAGGCCGCGTCCCCAGTTGACGACCGGGGCCTTGTTCTCGCTGACGATGGACTCGATGTCCGCGCCGAGTTCGCGCAGTGCCTGCAGCAGGGGTTCCATGACGCGGTTGCGCAGGGTGGCGTCGCCGGTGACCACGACCGGTGAGGGCTGTACGGAGGCCAGGGCGGTGACGATGCGGAAGACCAGGCCCGAGCCGCGGGACTGGATGACGCGTCCGATGGGGGGGAAGGTTCCCGCGATGCCCTGGATCTCCAGGTGTCCGTCGTGCTCGGTGATCGTGGCGCCGAGGGCGCGGCAGGCGTTCTTCATGGTCTGCGTCTCGTCGCAGCGCAGGTCGTTGAATATGCGTGATGTGCCCTCGGCCAGGGTGGCGGTCAGAATGGCCCGTTGTGTCTCCGGTTTCGAGGAGGGGATGCGGAACGTTCCAGAGAATGAATTGATCGGAGCGACCTTCAGCAGCATCGTCGTATCTCCCGTTTCCCGTCATTCGCCGTGTGATACCTGTGGATACGATGTCGCTCGGCCGTCCGGGCCGGCGATATTCGTGGAGCGAGATGGTGTGGCCCGCTGCCCGGGATTTTTTGTGCCGGGCGGGGGGCGGTGTGCGGGCCGTTTGCCGGCGCACGGCGCCGTTCCTCGGGGGTGGGGCGCATGAGGAATTGTGTGTCCCGTGCGGCGGGCGGGCAATAGGCCGATCTGCCCATGGAATTGCGGTCCGGGGCGGTCCGGGGCCCCTCTGTGCCGCCGGGGGTTCGCGGCTTCGGTGTTCAGGCCAGGAGGCGGAAGGACCTGTCGTAATAGACCATGGGGGTGCGGGTGTTCTCGCCCAGGCGGGTGGCCGCCACCCGGCCGATGAGGACGGTGTGGTCGCCGGCGGGGTGGCGGGCGTGCGTCTCGCAGTCCAGCTCGGCGAGCGCGCCCGTCACGGCCGGCAGTCCGCCCAGGGTGCGGGACAGGCCGCCGGAGGCGAACTTGTCGGCGCCCTTGGTCGCGAACCGCTGGGCCAGCGGCTGGTGTTCGGGGCTCAGCACGCTCACCGCGAAGCGGTCGCAGGAGGCGAACGCCGTATAGGAGTCGGCCGAGTTGGCCAGGCACACCAGGATCAGCGGCGGGTGTGCGGACACCGAGCAGAACGAACTCGCCGTGAAGCCGCGCGGCACTCCGTCGCCGCCCAGGGTCGTCACCACCACGACCCCGGCCGCGAACCGGGCCATCGCCGCCCGGAAGTCCTCGGAGCTCGCGCGCCGTACCGTCTGCGTCGCCTCCGTCATGGCCTGCCACCACCTGTCCCGCGAGAATTCGGTCCGGTTTCGGGGCCCGGATGCACAAGGGGCCGTGTCCCCGCTGTGTGCGGGCCGCAGTGGCGTCCGCGGGGCGGGGACGAACGTGCCGTCCATCCGCCCGGGGTTTCGGTGCCGGGCGGCAGGAAGGCGGTTCCCGTTCGGTTTCCCGGTGCGCACGGCGGCCCGTTCCGGTCGGTGGGGGCACGATATGAATTCTGTGTTCCGTGCGGCGGGCGGGCAATAGGCCCATCTGCCCATGGAATTGCCGGCAGGGGGCGGTCCGTTCCCCGGGAAGGGTGCTGTGGCGCACGGCGGGGAGAGCCGGTGCGCGGGGCGTGCGGGGTCCGGGCCGGGGTGGCCGGGACTTAGGTCCTATTCTGGCCGGGCCGCTGCCGTGCGAGGCTGAGTGAGCGCGTTCGACGTGTCGGGGACCGTGGCCGGGATTTCAGTTCCGGTTTCGTTCTTTCGGTTTCCGAAAAGGCCCGCCGGCGTCGCCGTGAACCGGCCGTCCGGCCGGGCCTGTCCATCCATTGGTGAACCGTGAGGACGTCAGCCATGTCCGGCGCAATCCTGTACCTGAACCGCTGGCCCCTGTACGAGGACGAGCGGCGCTGGGAGAACCGGCTTGCCGCTCCCGAGATCATCTTCAGTCCGGAGACGGACCGTGTCACGTACGTCTGTGACGAGGGCGGCCTCAGTTCGGTGCCCGCCGGCGCCGAACGGGTCCATGTCGTGGCGGACTTCGCCGACCTGGACGGCGTTCTGCGGGTCGTGGACGCCGTCGTGGCCGAGGAAGGCCCGTTCGAGCACGTCATCGGGTTCTCCGAGTTCCTCCTGGACCTGGCGGCGACGCTGCGCGAGCGCTACGGCATCCCCGGCCCGGGTGCCGGGGAGACCGCCCGGTTCCGCGACAAGACCGTCATGAAGGAGACGCTGGCGCGGGCCGGCCTGCGGGTGCCGCGGTGGGCGCCGTGCCGCTCCGAGGAGCAGGTGGTGGCGGCTGCCGAGGAGTTCGGCTACCCGGTGATCGTCAAGCCGGTGCGGGGGGCGGCCAGCCAGGGCGTGCACAAGATCGCCTCGGTGGGCGAGCTGCGGGCCCTGTGTGCCGGACAGAGCCTGCACGGCCTGGAGATCGAGGAGTTCGTGCAGGGGGAGATCCTGCATGTCGACGGTGTCCTGGACGCCGCGGGCAAGCCGCTGTTCCTGTGCACCTCGCGCTATGTCGCCACCTGCCTGGACTTCGAGGTGCTGGGCGAACCGCTGGGTTCCGTCTTCCAGACCGATCCCGCGGTCCGCGAGCGCTGCGAGGACTTCGCGGTGCGCTGTCTGACCGCGCTCGGGCTGCGGAGCTCCGCCTTTCATCTCGAACTCTTCGACACCGGGCAGGAGCTGGTGTTCCTGGAGGTCGGTGCCCGGGTGCCGGGGGCCGACGTGTCGTACGTCATCCACGACGTGCACGGCGTGAACATGTTCCGGCTGTGGGTCGACGTGCTGCTCGGGCACCCGGTGGAGCTGCCCGTCTTCGATCCGGAGCTGAGCGGCGGCTGGCTGATGGTCCCGGGTCCCAGGCCGCTGCCCCAGAAGGTCACCGGCGCCACCCCGCTGCTGGGCGAGGTTCCCTACGTGTACCGGGAGCTGGTGCCCAGGGCGGGTGAGGTCCTGGTGCCGCGTCCCGGGTCGTACGCCACGATCCAGGGCGGCCGGTTCCTGTTCCGGGGCGGCAGCCAGGAGCAGATCGAGGCGGCCGTGCGCCAGGCGCGGGCGCAGTACCGCCTGACGGCGGAGCCGGTCGCCTAGAGCGCCTGCCGCTCCCCCGCCCCCCATCGTGTGCCATCCGCAACCGAACCGACGAGTCTGTGGAGGAAGACATGGCTCAGTTGAACCATGCGGAGCTGGTCGACAAGAAGTTCGTGCTGTTCGCCGAGGGGTGCTTCGGGCTCTTCACGAGCAAGATCGGCGCTTCGCTGCTGCGTTATCGCGGGGACCGCTGTGTCGCCGTGATCGACAGCCGCAAGGCCGGCCAGACCGTGCAGGACGTCCTCGGCTACGGCGGTCCGATCCCGATCGTCAGCCGCGTCGAGCAGGCGCTGCACCTGCAGCCCGAGGTCATGATCATCGGGAAGGGTCTGCACTCCGCCGAGCTGCCCTCCGGCTGGAAGCCGCATCTGCTGGCGGCCGTCCAGAGCGGCCTGCACATCATCAACTCGATCCACTACCGGCTCACGGACGACGCGGACATCGCCCGGGTGGTCCGGGACAAGGGGATCACCGTCTGGGAGACCAAGGACGCCCCGAAGGTGCCGCTGAACAAGGCGCGGGTCCTGGATCTGGACGCCTGGATCGTCCACACGTGCGGCAGCGACTGCAACATCGGCAAGAAGACCACCGGCCTGGAGATCTGGAACGAGGCCAACCGGCGCGGCATCCCCACCGGGTTCGCCGCCACCGGCCAGAGCGGCATCCTGATCTCCGGCCACGGTGTCGCGGTCGACGCGGTGCCCGGCGACTTCATGGGCGGCGCCGTGGAGCAGGTCGTCATCCAGGCCGCCGCCGGCAACGAGTGGGTCGTCGTGGAGGGCCAGGCCGGCCTCAACCACATCCAGGGCAGCGGTGTCGCCCTGACCATCCTGCACAGCGCCCTGCCGCACGCCCTGGTGTTCTGCCACCGCCTGGGCGCCGAGCGCACCAAGGTCTGGGAGACGCCCATCCCCCCGATCGCCGAGATCATCCGCATGAACGAGGAGCTCAGCGGTGTCCTGCGGCCCGCCAGGGTCGCCGCCATCAGCGTCAACAGCGTCGGCTTCAGCGACGAGGACTACCGGCGCGAGGCCGAGAAGCTGGAGGCCGACACCGGGCTGCCCGTCGTCGACCCGATCCGTGAGGGCAGCGCCGCCCGGCTCGTGGACATCCTGCGCGCCCACCAGCTCGAGACCGCCCACCAGCAGCCGGCCCGCCTCAGCTGAACACCGGGGCCGGGCCCGGACCATTGCGAGGAGATGCACAGATGAACAGAGCGGTCCTGCTCCTCATGCACCAGGGCAAGTCCTACACCGAGGAGGCCGCCGCGGCCGCCTCCCGGCTCGGCCTGTCCCTGGTCGCCGTCACCTCCCGGCCCAGGACGCCGGAGGTCCTCGAGGAGACCCTGCGCCACCTGGCGGACTGCGTGGTCACCGAGGAGAGCGAACTGCACTTCGGTGACGTCGAGAAGGCCGTCCGTGAACTCGCCGACCGCGGCTACCGCGTCGAGGCCGCCCTCGCCAGCTTCGAGGGCTACCGGCTCCTGATGGCCGAGATCAACCAGCAGCTCGGCGCGCGCGACTGCGCGGAGCCCGCGCTGCGCCTGTGCCTGGACAAGTACGCACTGCGCCGCCACCTGTTCGCCGAGGGGCTCAGCGAAGTCCGCGTGCACCGGCTCGCCCCCGGGGCGGTCCCCGAACTCGACCCCGCCTCCCGCTGGTTCGTCAAGCCGGTGCGCGGTGCCGCGTCCTTCGCGGCGTTCATCCTGGAGAGCACCGACGACCTGGCCGACCTGCCCGCGATCCAGGCGCAGATGCGCGCCGACGGCTCCATGAAGGCGATCTTCATGGACCGCTACGACTTCCTCGCCGAGGAGTACGTCGAGGGCCCGGAGTTCAGCTTCGAGACGTTCGTCCTGGACGGGCACGTCCACCACCTGTGCGTCCACGAGAAGGCCCGCGTGGAGCGCCTGGAACGCACCACCCTGGAGGGGATGTCGGTCAGCCCGCCCGTCAGCCTCGGCCGTGAACTCGTCCTTGAGGGAGCCGACTTCGTCACCCGCTGCCTCAAGGCCCTGGAAGAGCACGGGCTGAGCGCCGGCGCCTTCCACATCGAGGCCAAGTACTGGGAGGCGAAGAAGCGCTGGGAGATCATCGAGATCAACCCGCGGATGGGCGGCAGTCTCATCGACCCCAGCGTCCGCACCGTCACCGGGCTCTCCTTCTTCGACCTGTGGACCGAGGCCCTGCTCCTGCCCGACGGCCCCCAGGACGCCTTCCACGAGCGGCTCACCCGCGCCTCCCAGCTGGAGGCGCTGCGCACCGACACGCCCACCCCGGCGACGGTGTTCCTCAGCAAGTACGGCCAGAAGGGGCGCACCGTCGACTCGATCCGCTTCGACCCGCCCACCCGGCCGCCCCGGATCCTGCGCGTCCACGTGGGCGAGGGAACCGAACTCGCCTCCTCCGACCGGGCGATCTGCCTGATGGACGCCCTGTGGGACGTGTCGGCCGACGACCTCGAGGCCGAGACCGCCTTCCTGGAGCGGCACGCGGACGAGCACTTCCACGTCCGCTACCGCTGACCGCAATTTTTCGTGAACACCCCCGCACACACCTCTTGCCGAGAAGGAGAACGCGATGAACCGCGTACGGAACACCGGGATCACCCACCCCAAGCCGTTCTACGACGCGGAGCAGAGCCGTCTGAAGAAGGCCGAGCTCGACCGCTACCTGGACAAGAAGATGGCCGAGTGGAAGGCCACCGTCCCCTTCGCGTCCCACCTGAGTGAACCCTCCCTCCACCAGGCGTACTACCGCCGTACCCTCATCGAGCACGTGTGGCGGATCCGCCTGTCCCGGGTCAGCCAGTCCAAGGCCATCGCCAAGATCGCCCAGGTCTCGCCCCGGGCCGCCCGGGACTACGCGCAGTACCAGGCCGACGAGATGCTCCACGACCGGCTGTACATCGGTGACGCCGCGGCCGCCGGGGTCACCGAGGAGGAGATCCTCGCCACCGAGCCCTACCTGTCCACCCGCCTGTTCGAGGGCTTCTTCTACTACGCCCTGGAGCACGAGTCGGCCCTCGCGCCGGTCGTCTCCAACTACCTGGTGGAGTACACGCAGGTCAAGCTCCAGCCGGCCATCGTGGACAACCTCCAGGAGCAGCTCGGCAAGGAGAGCGTCAAGGGGCAGGCCGCCCACCTCCACGTCGACACCACCGAGGACCACTCCCAGGAGATGTGGGACATCCTCCACCAGCTGATCTTCAGCGAGGAGGACTTCCAGAAGGTGTTCAAGTACATCGACGACGTCCAGGAGATCCTCGCGATGTTCTTCCGGGAGATCTACGAGGACACCGTCGCCCTGCAGGCGCAGAGCGCCGTGTGACCCGCGCGCGCCCGGCACGCCCGGCCCGCCGTGTGCCGGTCGCACGGCGGGCGCGTGCCGGCACGCGCAGAGCGCCGTGTGACCGGCATGTCCCGGGCCCGCACCGGCCGCCGGCCGGTGTGCGGGGCCCGGCCGCGGGGCCGGCCGGCGGCGCCTTCGGGCCCTGACGGGTCCGGCGGGCTGCCGCCGTCCGGCGGACCCCCGCACGGCCCGCTCCCCCGCCGCCCTCGCCGCCCCCGCCGTCCTGAGGCCCCGCCGTCCTGAGGCCCTGCCGCCCCGCCAGAAAGGAACCCCGCGCATGTCCACGCCCACCGACACGTTCGTCAAGGAGTACCGCGAGAACGGCTTCGCGGTCGCCGAGCGTCTCTTCGACCCCAGCGAAGTGGCCGAACTGAACGCCGCCATCACCCAGATCCTGGACGTCCCCGACATCGGCTCCGTCGCCGAGGTGGAGCCGGGCGACCAGGGCATGGCCCGCCGGATCTGGTCACCCACCAAACAGCACACCGCGTTCGAGCGGGCCGCCGCCCACCCCCGCCTCCTCGACCACGTCGAGGCGCTCATCGGCCCCGACATCCTCTTCCACTACAGCAAGCTGCACCTCAAGGCCCCGCACGTGGGCAGCGTCGTCGACTGGCACCAGGACTTCGCCTACTACCCCCACACCAACACCGACCTGGTCACCGCCCTGGTCTACCTCGACGACACCACCACCGAGAACTCCGCCCTGCAGACCGTCCCCGGCTCCCACCGCCACGGCCTCGCCGACCACTACGTCGACGGCTACTTCCGCGGCAAGATCAGCGGCGCCGGCGCCCCCGACCCCGCGCTCGCCGTTCCCATCGAGGCGCCCGCCGGCAGCGTGGTCTTCATCCACTGCCTGCTCCTGCACTACTCCTCCCCCAACCGCTCCGACCGCTACCGCCGCGCCTTCCTGCCCGCCTACCGGGCCGCCGACGCCTACCCGGTCCACTTCGGCCCGCACGCCGGCCACAACGAGGCCGGGGTGAAACTGCTGCGCGGCAGCGTGTCGGACACCGCACGGGTGGAAGCCGGGGCCTGGCGGCTCCCGCTCGCCGAGCGCCCCTTCGGCTCGCTCTTCCAGCTGCAGGAGGGCGCCGGCAAGACCACGGCCGCGGCCGCCACCGGGTACGCCACGCTCCAGGAGACGAATTGAATCCTCCCCTCCCTGAAGGGAGGGGATTTCTGGCTCAGGCCGCCTCCTGGAGCAGCGCTCCAGGAGGTCTTGCGCCATCGGCACCAGCCGGGTCGAGACCAGCCCGGACGAGCATCACGCGTGCGGAGTTCTTGTCCCTGGGGGACACGGTCCGGCATGCGCTGCAGGTGTAGGTGCGCTCACCCAGCGGCAGTGCGTGCTTGGCTCTCGCTCCGCAGTGCGCGCAGTCCATCGTGGTGTACGCGGGGTGGACAAGGCGGATGTCCCGCCCGTGCTTGCGACCCATCTCGACCAGAGCCGCCTTGGTGGCGCCGATGGCGGCGTCAGCGGCTTTACGCGCCATGGTGGTCCTGGCCAGGAACCTCGGCTTGAAGTCCTCGACGGCGACAGCATCGTGGTCACGGACCACCTTCTTGGCCCACTTACGGCCGGTGTCCTCCCGCTGCCGGGCGACCTTCTTGTACGCCTTCGCGCGCAGCCGCCTCGCCTCGCCATAGCCCTTCGATCCCGGCTCTCCCTTGTCCGGTCTGCGGCGGGCCATCATCCGGTCGTACCGGCACAGCTTCGCCTGAGCCTTCCTGCCGTGCCCAGCGTGGGGGAGGTCGTGGTCATCGGACGTGGTGGTGGCGGTCTCCTTCACACCCCAGTCCACGCCGGCCACCCGGCCGGTCTCCGGCAGCAACTGCTCCTGGGCGGGGACGACGAACGAGGCATACCAGTGCCCGAGGCTGTCCTGGTACACGCGCACCGAGGACGGCCCGGCCGGCAACTCCCTCGACCACACCACCGTCACGACGATGCCGCCCGCCAGATGCAGCCTGCCGTGATGCAGCCGGAAGCCACGCCGGGTGTAGTTCAGGCTCGCCCGCGCCTCGCGCTTCTTCTTGTGCCGCGGCATACCGGCCCGGCGCGTCATCGGCAGCCGCCCCCGGACGTCCTTGCGCACCTTGGCACGGGAGCGTCCGAAGTCACGGATGACCTGCTGCTGGGGAACCGACGAACCCTCACGCAGCCACGGCGTACGAGCACGGGCCCCGGTCAGCATCCGATCGAGCTGCGCCGGACCACACGTCTGCTTCTCCTCGGTTGCCTTGTTGTGCAGGTGCACGGCCCTGGACTTGGCGACACACTCGTTCCACACCCAGCGACACCGGTCCCACTCCGCCGACAGGGCACTGCGAGCGGCAGACGACACGCGCAACCGGTAAGTGTACCGGGCATGACCCACGCCGCCAGTCCCCGCCACTTCAGTCACTCCAACACCCCCACTCTCGTTCCCATCACCCGCCCTGCCCTGCCCTGCCCTGCCCTGCCCTGCCCTGCCCTGCCCTCACACGAGCATATGAGCGAGATTCGCACACCTACATACAACTCCCGCCACGACCACCCCCATCAGCGAACGCAGGCACACACGTTCGCCATCGCGCGGCTCCGCCGGGCGAGCGCGGTGACGCTCCGCGCCCACGGGCCCGTGACAGCGACGCGGAGCGTCGCTGTCACGGGATGCGATTCCTCCCCGGTGTGAACGCCGGGGCCTCCTCGCAAGACACCAGGTGAAGTCAGCGCAATCCTCGCCGGTGAGACGACACGGCTTCGCCTGTTCTCGCTGCGGCTGTCGTGTTCCGCCTGCGGCCGGTGCCGGAAAGCCGGTTGGGTCCCCTGGCGCGGGCGGCGTGCCTGGGGCCTCGGCCGTCGGCTCAGGACGTCTGGACAATTGCGGGCAGATTTTGACACGGTGAGGCGCACCGGCCCGGTAATCGAACGTGCGGCTGATGCTGTCCAGGGGTCCGGCCATGCCATCCGCCCGCCTCGCACCAGACGCCGCAGCCTTCCATGCCGCGCAGAGCGCTTTCTCCGGCCCCGGAAATCTCGCCCCGCTCTACGCCGACTTACCGGACGACCCGGCCCGACTCGCCCGCACAGCCCGGGATCAGGTGATTCACCGTCTGGAAGGCGGGCCGTTGCGCCGTGTCATCCCGCAGGACCGCCTGCACAACGACGCCGAGACGCGTTACACCGACGGCATCCTGGAGATCATCACCGAGCGGAACGACGCCCCGCTGGCACAGCGACGCGAGGCCGGTGACCGCTTCGTCGGGGTCTGCAGGGACTTCGCGCTGCTGCACTGCTCGTTCCTGCGCCACGCGGGCATACCGGCGCGCCTGCGGTCCGGCTTCGCCGACCACCTCGGCTCGGACGGATTCCACGCCGGCCACGTGGTCACCCGGTACTGGGACACGGAGCGGGGCTGGCTGTTCGCCGATCCGCAGCTGGCGAACCCGGCGGTCACCGACGCGCGGAAGGCGGACTTCGACCCGATGGACGTGCCGCGCGGCCGCTTTCTGGCCGCGGGCAACGCGGGGCAGGCCATCCGGACGGGCGAGGCGGACCCGAAGACCTTCGGACTGCACTCCCCGGAGGAGGGGCCGATGGGGGCGGGAGCGGGCGGCAACACACTGATGACGGACGCGGTCCGCGAGCTGTACGACCGGGCCTCGCTGGTGGTGTGCGACGGCGTTCCCTTGGATGCGGCGCAAAAGCCGTCCGCCGAGAACGAGGGGCTGCGGACACCGAGGACG
This sequence comes from Streptomyces fuscichromogenes, assembly GCF_014645815.1. Lineage (GTDB taxonomy): Bacteria > Actinomycetota > Actinomycetes > Streptomycetales > Streptomycetaceae > Streptomyces > Streptomyces fuscichromogenes. The sequence continues at coordinate 22,832 of NZ_BMML01000045.1, forward strand.
GTGCTTTCGCCGGCACCGTCCAACGGTTCGAGCGAGGTCACGCTCCGGTGATACCGCAGGTGACCGGCCATCCGTCTCCGACCGGCCGCCGGCTGACCGCTCGGCTGCCGGCCCGGCATCCGGCGGGTGGCCCCGCAGGACATCGTGAGGCCGGTCGCGGCGAAGGGGAGAGCCGGGAGGTGCTCGGCGGCTTCGCCCGGGCCGGTGCCCCGGGCGGGGATGTCCGGGCGGCGTGCGACGGACTCGGCGACGGCGCGCACGGGTACGCCGGTTTCTGCCGCCGCGCGGCGGGCCGCCCCTGAGGGTGCCTTGCCGAGCGGGAGGGCGAACAGGTCCCCGACGTCGAGCACATGGGCGGCCGGCCCTCGGTCGGCTCCGTCTCGTCTTCCACGCAGCGGAAGACTCCGGATGCGCGTGCGAACCTGATCCGTGCGGGGACAAAGCCCCGCCGGTCCCGCTCGCCGTGCGTGACCGGCGCGACGGCGACGAGGACGGTCCGTGCGCCGCGCCGCCCGCAGCCGGCGCGCGTGAACGGGATCGCCGCGCGCGGGTTGCGCCTGGCGGCCTCGTCGCTGTCTCCGCCCCTGCCGGTGCCGATCAGGGTCTTGCCGGTACCGGCGAGTCCGTCTCCGAGGGCGGACACCACGCCGCGGTCCTCGGCCACGGCGCCGGTGCGGTCGGGGCGAGCGGTCCACGGCAGGCCCGGCCCCCGCGGCGGCGGGCGCCGGTGCCGGCGCGGTCACCCCCGGGAAGGCCGGGCCGGACAGTGCTCAGGCCGCCTTCTGCCCGGCGCGTTCGAGCCGGCGCAGCAGCGGCAGCACCCGGGTGTAGAAGATCCGCATCTCGTCACGGGTCGGCCAGCCGGAGAAGATGAACTCGCTGATCCCGGCCGCCTTGTACTCGTAGAGATACGCGGCGACCTCCTCGTAGCTGCCCACCACGCAGAGCGCCGGCCCGCCGCGATATGCCACGGCGCCGGAGAACAGCATGGGAGAGAGCCAGTCGGACTCCGCGGTCTGGGCCAGCTGGAAGGAGGTCTTCACCGCCACGGAATCGGAGGAGGCCACGGCCGCCGCGATCCGCTTGCGGTGTTCCTCGTCGGGATCGCCCATCATCGCCGCGAGATCCGCCAGCGCCTGCGCGCGGGTCTCCCTCGCCAGCACATGCATGCGCGTTCCCACCCGGCCGCCCCGGGTCAGGACGGACTTCGCCGCCGCGGCCATTCCCTCGGGCGTGTCGCCGTAGCGCAGCCAGCAGTCGCCGTGGTCCACGGCGGTCTGCTGTGCCACCTCCGACGCCCCGCTGATGTATATCTCGGGACGGCCTCCGCCCTTGTATCCCAGGCCGATCTCCGCATCCTCGATGCGATAGTGCTCGCCCTTGTAGGACAACGGGGTCTCACCGCGCCAGAGTCCGTGGAGAATGTCCAGGAACTCGTTGGAGCGGGCATAGCGCTCGTCGTGGGCGAGAAAGTCACCGTAATACGCCTGCTCGACCGGGGAAGCACCGGCGACCAGGTTGAGGGATATCCGCCCGTCCGACATCCAGGAGACCGTGTTGACCACCTGGGCGAAGAGCGTCGGTGAGAGCAGTCCGGGGCGGTAGGCGAGGAGGAACTTGACGCGCCGGGTCTCGCGGACCAGGGCGCCGAGCATCGGGAGCGGATCGGGCATGTGCGCGCCGATCCCCATGAGGAGCGAGTCCACGCCCAGCTCGTCCGCCTCCTGCGCGAATTCGACGATCCCGTCGAAATCGAGCTGGCCGACCCTGTACTTCCCCGACGCCTTCTGCTGCCCGCTGAGCGGCGAGTTCCAGTGCACTCTCAGCTCGTTCGAATCCGACTGCGGTTGGCCTGAAAAGCCGCTGGCGTCCAAGACTTCACCTTCCGATCGCTGAAAATCCGACGCCCGGGCCGCAGTACGCGAGAATCAGCCGGCCAGTGAACAAAATCCGTCCTGGCGAATACCCGGGTGGTTTCCCGAACATGTTGTTCGCGCTGTCCCAGCCTCGCACGCCAGCGGCCCGGTCAGAATAGGACCTAGGTCCCGGCCCGTGCGGTGACGGCGTGCGGCGCCGGGGGCGGTGAACGTCAGGGCCGGCCCGGGCTGTGCGCGCGCAGGCGGTCGGACCAGTTCACGACGAGCGGCACGGCCTGGCCGACGGCGAGGAAGAGGGCTCCCATGACCAGCCAGCCCGGCCCGCCCCAGCCGATGCAGACCAGGCCGAGCAGCGGCGGCCCGACCGCGTTGGACAGGCCCTGGCCGATGGCGAACAGCCCCGAGTACTGGCCCTGTGCGTGCTCCGGGGCGAGACCGAAGGACAGCTCGAACGAGCCGGCGGTGTGCCACAGTTCGCCCACCGTGTGGGCGACCACGCCGAGCACGACGACGGCCATGGCGACCCATCCGGGCGCACCGCCCGCCGCCGCGATGAGCGCGGTGGCCAGGAGGAACGCCGCTCCCGCACGGCGCACCGTGCGGCCGGCCGCCGCGTTGTTGTCGACGCCGCGGCTGACCCGCACCTGCAGGCAGACCACGAGGGCGGTGTTGACCGCCACGCTCGCGCCCACGAACCACCGCGGGGCCTGGGTGTGCCCGATGATCCACAGCGGCAGGGCGAAGATCAGCACCTGGGTCTGGATGGACATGAGGCCGTCCAGGACGGTGAGGACCACGTACGGCCTGTCCTTCAGGGCCGGCCAGCGGCCGCCCTCCGCCGGGGCCTTGACCGTTGGCACGGACGGAACGCGGGAGGTGAGGGCCGCGGAGAGGAGGAACGCGACGGCGGTGCCGAGGATGAGGCTCACGTACGCGGTCCTGGTGTCCAGTTGGACGACGACGCCGGCTGCAAGCGCACCGCAGCCGAGCGCGATGTTGTTGAGGGCGCGCAGGTAGGAGCGGTAGCGGGTGGGGTTCGGGGCGCCCAGGGCGCGGGTCAGCGGGCCGCGGGCGGCGGTGCCGGCCGAGACGGCGAGCTCGGCCACGCACAGGAACGCGATCAGCGGGGGAACGGTGCGCACGAACACCAGGCCCGCCACGGCGAGAGCCTGCACGACGACCGCGAGCCGGAAGACCTCGCGCGGGCCGCGCCGGTCGGCCAGGCGGCCGACGGGGACGCCGGCCGCGAGTCCGATCAGGGCGGCGGTGCCCAGGGCGAATCCGACCCGGGCGACCGGGAGGCCCACGGAGCGGGTGAAGAACAGCGCGGCCCCGGAGATGAAGAGGCCCTTGCCGATCTGGTTGATGAACGTCGCGGCGGCGAAGGCGCGTTTGGGGCTCGTCTCGGGGATGAGGCCGCGGGCCACCAGCCAGGCCGGCAACCCTCCTGCGGTGCCGTTCCCGGCCGCCGCCTGCGTCGGTGCGCTCTGCGGGGGCTGAATCCTGGTGTCCACCTGGCTGTCCTCCGTTTCTGGGTGATGGCGTGTGCGCGGGTGTCCTCATGCCGGGCACGCCGTCCACGCCGTTCACGCCGCCTGGCCGGCGAGCGCTTCCGGGTACTTCGCGTGCTTCCGGGTTCTTCCGGGTTCTTCCGGCGGCTTCCGGCGGCCTCCGGCGGCCTCCGGCGGCTTCCGGGTGCGCGGGCGCTGCCTCGCGCGGCTCGACGGACCCCGCTGCCGGTCAGGCGGACTTGTGGCGGGCGCCGCCCTCGATGTGGATCGTCTCGCCGGAGACGAAGCCGGCCCGCAGGAGCCACATCACCGTGTCGACGACGTCGTCGGCCTCGCCGTGGCGTCCGACGAAGGTCTGGTCCGCGCTGTTGCTCAGCAGGGCGGTCTTCCTGTCACCGAGGCGGTCCCACGCGCCCGAGTCCACGACGCCGGGCGAGACGGCGTTGACCCGTACCGGCGCCAGATCCGCCGCCAGGTGGCGGACGGCGTACTCGACCGCACCGTTCGTGACGCCCTTGACCAGTGATCCCGGCCGGGGGCGCCAGCCGACCACACCGGAGAACAGCACCATCGACCCGGCCGGCCGCAGGACCGGCGCGAAGTGCTTGGCCACCAGCATCGGTCCGACCACCTTGGCCGTGAACGCGGCCAGCAGCCTGTCGCGGTCCAGTTCGGTGACGCGGACGTCGTGCGGCGCCGAACCGGTCGTCACGATGTGGTCGATCCCGTCCTTCAGCCGCCGCGCCGCGGCCGCGAGCGTCGACTCGTCCTGCAGATCGACCCGCACCGCCGTGGCGCCGATCCCGCCCGCCAGCGCGTCGGCCGCGGCCAGGTCGCGGGCGCCGACGACAACGTCGTAGCCGTCCTTCGCCGCGCGCCTCGCGACGGCCGCGCCGAGCGCCCGCGCACCCCCGATGACCAAGACCCGTTCCATGTGTCTCGACTCCCTTTCCTAGGACCGAGCACCACGGTATGGTTTTGATACCGGTATCTTCAACGAAACTGGGAGCAGCGCAATGAGCAAGGCGTACAACGTGATGGCAGCGACCTGCCCGAGCCGCACGGTGCTGCACCGCATCGGCGCCCGCTGGACCGTGTTCGTCGTCAACGCCCTCGCCGACGGACCCCGCCGGTTCACCGAACTGAAGGGACACATCCGGGGCATCACCCCCAAGGCCCTGACCGAGACCCTGCGTTCCCTGGAGGCCGACGGCCTGATCAGCCGCCACGACCACGACGAGAACCCGCCCCGCGTCGAGTACGCCCTGACACCGCTGGGCCGCTCCCTGCTCATCCCGCTGCGCGCCGTACGGCTCTGGGCCGAGGAGCATGTCCCGGACATCGAGGCGGCCCGGTCGCGGCAGCCGGTTCCCTGAGCCGTGAGGCGGGTGCCCGAGCCGTGAGGCGGCGCTCCGGCACTCCGGCGCTCCGGCACTCCCCGGTGACGGCGGGGCCGAAGGCACCGAAGGCGCCGGGTTCCTGTGCGGCATCGGCCAGGGCCGCGGGGCCGCGGCGGAGTGCCCGGACTCGGGGGCGGCGGGCCGGAGTTCTCCCTCACCGTCGAGACCGCGGGCGGTGCCGGCGGGCGGCCGGTCCCCCGCGGGCAGGGCACCGGGAGCGTCCGTGCCGCGCTCCCCCTGCGGCTACCGCCTCGGTCCCGCGACGGCGTAGGCCGCGCTGCCGACGACGGTGAGGACCAGGGCCGTCCAGGTGCCCGCTGCCGTGCCGGGAGGCAGCAGCATCCACGTCGCCGCCTCCATCGGCGCACTCGTCGGGGGCGGGGCGAGGAACGAGAACGAGAGCCAGGCGAACGGCAGCGTCCACGCGTACGGGCCGCCCGCGAGCGCCGCGCCCAGGGCGGCCAGTCCCGTCAGGCCCGCGCTGTCCCGGACGACGAACGCGGTGGTGGCCATGGGCGCGCCCATGGTCTGCACTGTCAGCAGCGCCGCGGCGACGGCCGCGGCGGCGAGCAGCACGTGCGCCGTTCTGCGGGGCACCCAGCGGATCGCGGCCGTCCGGTCCAGCGCGGGGTCCTGCCCGCCGAGCCCGGCCGAGAAGGCCATCGCCCCCGTGGCGAGGACGAGCACGGGCAGCCGTGGATCGCCGGGGCCCGCGCCCTCGTCCCGGGCCAGTGCCCACACCGTCACCATGCCGACCACCAGCGCGGCGAGCGACGCGGGTACCTGACGCGAGCGTGCGTACAGCGTCAGCCATCTCACCTTGACGCACCGCCGGACAGCGACAGCACCTTGAACGGGTCGCCGTCGCAGGAGAGCGCGGCGGCGCGCATCGCGTTGATCCGCGAGAGCTGCTCGGACCGGGGAAGCGCCTTGAGTCTCTGCCACACCGGGCGGGTCTCGGACTCGACCTCGCGGCGCATACGTGCCGGCGTGCCGGGGAGCGGCTCGAGGTCCCCGAGGACCCAGGCCGCCGCGACGGTCTGCGCGTATTCATCGTCCCCGAAGCCGCTCCAGCCGACAGGGGTGCACCCTGGCACCATGGCCTTGGCGATCAGGGCCCGGGTGAGCTCCCTGCCCTTCGCGGCGGCGACGGTGTCGTCGTCGAAGTCGAGGAGCACGGTCGTGCGGGACCACCGCGGCGTGGAGCCCTGCGGCAGTACGGCGGTGTTCTCCCGGACCGAGACCGGCGCCTGGGCACCCAGGGCACCGTGCAGCAGCCGCAGCGCCTCCTTGCCGGGACCCGCGAGGTCCGCGAGCCGTGCCTGCTGCGTCTTCGTCACGCACACCGGGCCGTCGCACACCGGCTGCGCGGCGGCCTCGTCGACGACGTACATCCGGTGCGCGTCGGAGGGGAGGACGGGCAGGGCGATCGCCGCACCCGCCAGGACGGGCGTCAGGGCGGCCAGCCGGGCGCGCGGGGTCGCGGCGGCGAGCAGCGCGAAGCCGGTTGCGGCCATGCCGAGCAGCCAGACGGTCTGCCCGACGTGCACGGAGGCGGAGAGCGTGACGAACGCCTCGCGCACGTCGTCCACCGTGGGTGACAGCAGCGAGAGCCGGTTCGGCTCCGTGCTCGGGAACCCGTCCGCCGTGTCCGTCTGCGTCCGGCCCAGCGACATGTGCATGAGGGCGGTGAACACGAAGGCGCCCATGGCCAGCGCGGGCGGGGTGAGCGGGGACGGCAGGGTCCTTGCGGCCCCCATGCCCAGCACGGCCCCCGCGACGAGGAAGAGTGCCCCCACCAGCGAGACCGGCAGCCACCCGAAGTGCGTGTACCCGGTGTGGGCGAGGACCTGGACCCCGCCCACGAGGACGAGGAACGCGAAGGCCGAGGCCAGCGTGATCGCCGTCGCGCCCGCCAGGACGGCCGCGCGGTGCCGGGCGGGCCGTGGCGTGCTCGTCAGCAGTTCGGACATCTTCGAGCGGTGATCGCGCAGTCCCTGCAGCGCCCCGAGCCCCACGGCGAGCGGCCACAGGTAGAACAGCAGGGAGCGGGTCCACAGGGCCAGTGGTGTCCACTGGGCCGTCCACGCCGTGGTGCCGCTCCACCAGGCGCCGTTCACCAGGTACAGGAACGCCAGCGCCGGTACCAGGACCACGACGCCGGCCCACGGGGCGACCGAACGCCTCAACTCGATACGCAGGACGCGGGCGTTCACCAGGTGCCCCTTTCCTGCCCGGGGTCCTGCAGCAGGGCCGAGTAGCCGCGCTCCAGCGGGCTGTCCCCCACGTGTCCGGGGCCGCCCGCCGAGGCCAGCTCGTCCACGGTGCCCTGGAAGACCAGCCGGCCCTCGGCGAAGAGCACCACGTCGGTGCAGGCGGCGGCGACGTCCTCGACCAGATGAGTCGAGACCAGCACGCAGGCGTCCGTGCCCAGCTCCTGCAGCAGCTCGCGCAAGCGCAGCCGCTGCGCCGGGTCCAGGCCGGCCGTCGGCTCGTCGAGCAGCAGGATCGCCGGATCGTTGACGATGGCCTGGGCGATACCGGCCCTGCGCACCATGCCGCCGGACAGGGCCTTCATCCTCTCGTCGGCGCGGTCCGCCAGACCCACCCGCTCCACGGCGCGCTGCACCGCGGCGGGGATGTCCGCCTTGGGCACCTCCTTCAGCCACGCCATGTACTCGACGAACTCGCGCACCGTGAAGCGCTTGTAGTAGCCGAACTCCTGCGGCAGGTAACCGATCCGGCGGCGCAGCGCACGGTGCTCGCCCATGCCGCCCACGGCCTCGCCGAGCAGTTCCAGGCTGCCCTCGGTGGGGCGCAGTACGGTGGCCAGCGTCCGGATGAGGGTGGTCTTGCCCGCCCCGTTCGGGCCGAGGAGTCCGTGGACGCCGGTGCCCAGCGACAGGTCCAGGGCGTCTACGGCCATCCGTTTCCTGCCGACCCTGACCTTCAGCCCGGTCGCCCGGATCTCCCAGGCGTAGGCCGTCGGTGCGATGTCGGCCGCGCTCACGGCGGACGTCATGCGGTGTTCCTTTCCCAGGTTCTTCCCGATGGTCATCGATGGGCTCCCAGCACGGTGTAGGCGCCTCTGCGGGCGATCACGACACCGGTACCGATCGCGAGGAGAAGCCCCCACGCGGGCAGACCGCCCGTCTGCAGAGCGAAGGCCGTACGGCTGGTGGCCAGGGTCGGCGCCACGACCACGGCGGCCCAGACAGCGGCCAGCACGACGGCCGCGCGGGTCACACCGACGACACCGCCGAGCGCCAGGGTCGTGGAGGTGAAGGCCAGACAGGGCAACAGCCACTGGGCCACCATCACCCCCGTCGCCCAGCCGCCCACCAGCAGCACGGGGACGACCACGGCAAGCACGGACGCGGTGCGCCGCAGCACCAGATGGAGCCCGGCCCTGGGCACCGAGGCCGTCAGTTCGTACGCGGGGTCCAGGCCGCGCGACCAGGACGCGGCGACGCCGAGCACGGGCAGGACCGGCGCGAACAACAGCACCCACGACACCTTGCCGGAGCCCGTGCCGGACAGATCGAGCAGCAGGGCCAGCAGCGTCACGACCACGACCATGGCCAGCCACGGCACCATCGCCGGCGTCATCCACCTCGACAGCGGCGCCGGCCGGCGCCGCCGGCGCGGCATCGTGGCCGTGACCGCGAGCCGGGGTTCCAGGCCGGACCACACGGTGTCGACCAGCGACGCCGCGGCGGGCACCCCGGCACGGACAGCGGCGGACAACCGGTCACGGCACACCCGGCACAGCTCCAGATGCGCCTCCACGGCCCACACCTCGTCGGCGCACAGGCCCGCGCCGCCGCGCGCATACCCCTCGATGATCCGCTTCGACGCGTGTTCGACACTCATGCCAGCGCCCTCCGCATCTCGGTACGGGCCCGGCGGGCACGGGTCTTGACCGTGCCCTCGGGCAGCCCGAGCAGCACCGCGGTCTCACGGACGGACAGCCCGTCGAGCACCATGGCCTGCAGTACCTGTCTCAACTCCGGTGCGAGGCACCTCAGTGCGTCCCCGACATCACCGTCGGCGGTTCTCGCGAGCGCCAACTCCTCGGCGGCGGGGACCGCTTCGGGCACGGCTGCGGCCGGCGGCGGCTCCGCGTGGTGCGCCCTGCGCCGGAACGCGTCGACGAGGCGGCGCGCCGCGATCGTCCACAGCCAGCCGGTGGCCGTCCCCCCGGCCGCGGTCCCGGCGAACGCACCCGCCGCGCGCCAGACCGCCAGGTAGGTCTCCTGCATGACCTCCGCGACGATCTGCTCGTCCGCACACCGGCGGCGCAGCCGCACCGCCATCCACGGCGACGTACGCCGGTACAACTCCTCGAACGCGGCACGGTCGCCCTTCGCCACCAGCCGGACGAGACGTTCCTCGTCCACCTCGTGCAGCGCTGCTCTGGCTGATCTCACACCTGCTAGACGCCCGGCCCGGGCGACAGGTTTTCCCGATGCCGTGATCCACGTCACACAGGGTTCGGCCGCTCGCCGGCCGCCCTGGCCCGCACCGGCCCGCCGCCCTCCCGCACGACCGCCGGGATCCCGCGGCAGCCGCCGGGCAGCGCGCCCTCACCGGCCGCGTCGCTGCGGTGCGGGACGAGCGGCACCGCCCGCCCCGCCGCGGTGCACGCGCCGGCCGGCGCGGAGGGGTGCTGCCGCTCGCCGTCATCCCTCCTCGGTGAGGAACCTCCGCACCAGCGTGCCCGCCTCGTCCCGGCACTCCTCGAAGTAGGCGTGCCGGGCGCCCGGGAAGAGGTGGGCGCGGGAACCGGGGATCCGGGAGGCCAGCAGCGGGAGGTTGTCCGGCGGGGTCAGCCGGTCATCGCCGCCGTGGAGGACCAGGGTGGGTGCCGTGACGCGCGGCAGTTCGCTCCAGGCGTCGTGCCCGTTGCTGGCGAGAAGATGGCCGCGGCGCGCGTGGGCGGGCATCCGCGGGTCGCCGAGCGTGCGGTAGGGGCCGGGGTGCGCGGCCCGCCAGGCGGGTGAGTACATCAGGTCGGCCAGCACCCGGCGCACGGCCTCCGGGTCCGGCTGCGCGAGGGACCGCCGTACCGACGCGTCGCGTTCCACGGCGTGCGGACCGCCCGGGGAGGTGCAGCCCATGACCAGCCGGCGGACCCGCTGCGGGTAGCGGATCGCGAGCGACTGCGCGACCCGGCCGCCCATCGAGGTCCCGTACACGTCGGCGCGCTCGATGGCGAGCGCGTCCAGGACCGCGACGACGTCGTCCGCGAACTGCCCGATGGAGTAAGGCCCTTCGGGCTTGTCGCTGTCGCCCGTGCCGCGCATGTCCAGGGTGACGGTGGAGCGCACGGTGTGGAAGTCCTCGCGCACGCCGTCCCACCAGTGGTGACTGTTCGCCTGCCCGGCGAGCAGCACCAGCGGCGGCCCCTGTCCGCGGTGCTGGTAGGCCAGGGCGGTGCCGTCCTTGGCGCGGGCGAAGGCCCGGGCCGGCCGGTCGTGTTCGGTCATCTACGTCCTTCGAACGGGCACCCGGGGCGCGGGGCGGCGCGTGGTGCCATGAGTCCTCTGACGGTAGCCCCGAGACAGGGAAACCTGTGAAGACAGGAGGCCTGGTGCCCTGATGGGGTACGGCCGGACGAGGGGAACAGATGGAGTGGGCGACGCTCGCAGGCACAGTGCCGGGTGCTCTTACGACGTTGGCCGGCACATCATGGCCGGAGTATCTGCGTATCTGCGTCCCCGACGCGACCGGCAGGCACGCGACGTGTCCCAGAGACAGGAAGCGCATGCTGCGTTCGCGCTCGCATGCAACGCGTCTCATGAGGAACTTCGGCGCATCGCGCGGCGAGAACGTCTGCTGGTGACGGCTTCGCGTCATGGCCCGCAACCGCAATCGTCCCAGCCCGCCTGGACGGCTGGACCGCCAACAGGCCACGAGTCCGCACCCGCACCTCTCCCGTCCGGCAGCACTCCGCCCCGCCGGGCACGAACCCGGCGGGGCGAACCGGCCGACGGCATCACCGGTGTCCTGGGGCAGCGGGCCGGTCAGACACAGCCGGTGACCCAGTAGTGGGAGGTGATGGAGTCGTTCATGCCGGTGCCGTTGCTCCAGTAGTAGTTCGCCAGGTTGTTGAGGTACTGGCCGTTGTCGAGGCAGGAGTAGCCCGCGCTGGCGTCGTAGCCGATGTTCTTGAAGAGCTTGACGTCGCCGTAGGCCCCGGCGTAGCCGCGGTTCTCCACCGAGGAGGCCTGGTCCTGCATGTAGCCGCCGGGGCTGCAGGTGCTCCAGTCGTCGTCATCGCCGTACCAGCGGCAGTAGGAGCCGCCCCGGTTGAGGTTCGTCCAGGCGTAGAGGTAGCCGTCCGCGGCGGCAGAGGTGCGCGGGGCGGCCGTGGACGCGTGGGCGGTGGACGGGACCGCGACGGCGGTCAGGGCCGTGGCCACCGCGGCGGCGGCCAGGCTCGCGCGGATCTTCCTCTTGGTCATGCGTTTCTCCTCACTCGGTGGGTGACGGGGTGGTGCGGAGCAGGGACCGGGCGCGGGGCAGTGCCTCGTGCTCCATGCGCAGCCGGTCCTCGAACACGGCGTGGTACTGCCTGCGCAGAACGGCGCCGTAGTGCCCGTCGAGGCGGTGGGCGGTGGCCGACAGGCCGGTGGCGGTGGCGCAGCGGGCCTCGGCGACCGCGGTGGCCTTCTCTTCCTCGCGGGTCCCCGCAGCGGCCGCTTCGGTGAAGGCGGCACGGCCGGCGGCCGGGGTGGCGTAGGGGTGGCCGCGGCGGTGCATGCAGGCCGCCCAACGGGGCACCGCCGTGCGGTACGCGGGGTCGGACAGGACCCGTTGAACGCGTACCGCGGTGAGGTCGTCGGTGACGTTCTCGGCGCGGAACCAGTCGTCCAGGTCGCCGTACAGCCGGTTTTCCGCGGCCGAGGTGCAGCCCCGGCTGCTGCGGCCGGTCACCGCCCCGCTGGGCAGGGTGACCTTGGGGCCCTCGCGGTCGGGCCCGTCCAGCGCGGTCAGCGCGGCGGCCCTGCGCCGGGCACTGAGGCCGGCGAGGTAGCGGCGGTTGGGATCGGTCGTACGCACACGTTCGACGGCCTCGCGGATGTCGCTGCCGTACCCGTGCCGCCGGGCCCAGGCCACGTCGTCCACCGCGTACGGGAAGCTGCGGTCGTCGGGTACCGGGTGCCGGGCCACCGGCCAGACGCGGAAGCCCTGGGCGGCCATGCACCGCTGCACGAGCCGCTGTTCGGCGTCGTACAGCAGGGTCGTCTCGACGGCGGTCAGCGCGCGCGGCGCGGGTCCGGCGGAGGACGGCGCCGCGGAATGGGAGCAGGCCGCGGACGCCAGGCACAACGCGACCACGGCCGGCACCGTCCGAAGCCTCAGCATGGGCGGGCGGACAGGAACAGGACCGGGGTGCCGGGCATCGGGGAGCCTCCTCAAAGACGTTGCAGACGTTCGAGCAGCAGCAGCGACGGCGGCGGCGGCGGCGGCGGCGCGACGAAAACGTGTGACGAGCACGTGCGGCAAGCGCGTGTGACGAGTACGTGTGACGAGTACGTGGCGTGGGTGCCCGGTGCCGGTGGCCGTGGCAACGGCGGTGGCGGTGGCGGTGGCGGGGATCGGTGCCGCGTCGGTCCCTCGCGGGGACGCACCCCAGCGTCGTGGCAACGCCGTGTTGCCGTCGACGGCTTTCACCGTGGCCTGAAATCCGCCGGTCAGCGGCGTACACCGGCTCAGTCGACGGGCAGTTCGCCATGCAGCAGGGCCCGGCCCAGAGGGGTCAGGGTGTGCAGGACGTGGCTGCCCGTCCGGCGGCTGCGGACGAGGCCGGCGCCGGCCAGGGCGTGGGCGTGCTGGCTGGCACCGGCGGCGGAGACGCCCAGCCGGCGCGCGAGTTCGCCCGTGGTGGCGGCCTCGTCGAGCGCCTCCAGGATGCGGGCGCGGGTACGGCCGAGAACGGCGGCGAGGGCGTCCGGGCGGCGCTCGTGCCGCAGCGCGGCGGCCCAGGCGGCCTCCTGTTCCGCGGGGCAGACCAGCACCGGCCGCAGACTCGCGTCGGCCAGGGTCACGGGGGTGCGCCGGCAGAAGTACGAGGGGATCAGGCGCAGGCCGCGGCCGTCCAGGTGCAGATCGCGGTCGACGGGATAGTCGGTGTACAGCACGGGAGGCCGCCAGCGCATCCGCGGCCCCAGGGTGCTCAGCAGCCGGTGTCCGCCGCCGTCCCGCACGGCTCGCACCCGTACGGCCCGGTCGGCCGCCACGGTCGCGGCCACGTCGGTCCACTCGGGGGCGATCACGGCATGGTGCAGGGTACGGAGGGCCTCGACGACCTCCGCCAGCCGGTCGCGGTCGCCCGAGGCCAGGTCGCGGAGCCAGGAGGGCGCCCCGTGGGGGTAGCGCAGCCGGGCCAGCAGCCGCAGTTCCTGCCCGAGCCGGCCGGGCGGCGTCGCCCGCACGGCCTCCAGCGCGGACCGCAGTCCCTCGGCGCCCGCGGCGGGGGTGAGGAAGTCGGGGAAGTAGCTGGCGGCCGGCGCCAGCGCCCGTAACAGGCCCAGTGTTCCGGACAACTGCCGGTCCGCCAGGACCGCGCCCGTCCGCCGCCGCCAGGCGCGGAAGACGGGCGGGACGCGCCCGGCCGCCGTCAGCTGCTGGCTGGCGAGAACGGTCTCCCACAACGGATCCGGGGCGGTGGCGACCTCGACGCGCGCGAGGTCCGCGTCGGTGAAGTGAACGCGTAGCATCCGTCCCCCGTCCATGCGTGCGGTCTGCCGGCAGGGCAACTATCGCGATGCCGGATGGCCTGCACTGTCCGGTGGGACGAGTCCGGGACCTGTCCGCCCCTGCGCCCGGCGTCGAGCTGGGCCTACGCTGAGCGCCCGGGACGGGTGCAAGCGGGATGGGACGCATGGGACGGGACGGCACCACGGGCGCGGAGCCGCGTTGCGCAGCCGGTGATCTCCTGGCGGAGCGATTACGGGGGATGCGGGAGCGGACCGGAAGAAGTCTCAGGGAGCTGCAGGGCTCGGTACATGCCAGCGACTCGTCGCTGTCCCGCTATCTGTCCGGCCGCACGGTGCCGCCGTGGAGCGTGGTGCAGCGGCTCGGCGAGGCGGCGCGCGAGGACCCGGCGGCGCTGCGGCCCCTGTGGGCTCACCTGCAGCGGGACGACCATCGCAACGGCCGGTGCACGCCCGTCCTGGAGTACCCGCCGCCCGCCGCGGGCACCCCGGCCGCGGCGGCGGCCTCAGAAGTGCCTCCGGTCCCCGGCGCACACCCTGGGCACCAGGGGTCGCGGGCCGGCCTGCCCGCACGGATCCGGCGTCACCCCGCGGTGTTCGTCGGCATGCTGGTGCTGGTCACCGCCCTGGTGTCCGGGGGGCTCGGGGTGTGGCTGGGCCTCGAACTCGCCCCCGGCCGGCCGGCGCGCGCAGGCCTGGCCGCATCGCAGGACGCCACCTGCAACAGCTGGGCATGGCCGCCGTCCGGCGTCGAGGGACAGGTCGAGGTCGCGCCGGCCGAGGTCCACGGCGCCGACCACAGGCCCACGGTCCGTCTGGAGGTCGGCACCGTGAACGGCCGCCGGATGGCATGGGCCGAGATCGCGGGGGCCCGCTTCGGGGACCGCGTCTGGATGGACTGGACCGACGACGACGGCGAGACCTGGACGCAGTGCGGTCCGTTCACCGCCACCACGCCCTCCCGCACCACCCCCGCCCATCCGCTCCGCCGGGGCTGGCACTTCCGGGCCTGCGGCGACACCCCCCGACCGGCGGCCAGGTACGCGCGCGACCAGTGCACCACCTACGGCTGACCGGCTCCCGGCCCCGGCCCCGGCCCCGGCCCAGACCGTTATCGCCCATCGCCGGCTCAGCGTGTGCGGGCCGCCCCCGCGCAGACGCCGCTGCCCTCCGGGGCCGGGGCGGCGGCAGCGCGGAGTGGGGCGCGGCGGGCGGGCGGGTGCGCCGGAGCGGGCCGGAGCGGTGTGGGAATCCCCTCCACCACGCGGTGGTGCTCCGGCTCCCCCGTGCGGGAGGAGGCCTTCGCGCGGGGGTCTCGTCCGCGGGCCGGTCAGGAGGCGAGGAGGCCGGCGTGCTGGGCGTAGAGGGCGGCCTGGGTGCGGTCGGCGGCGCCGGTCTTGAAGTAGATGCTGCTGAGATGGTTCTTCACGGTCTTCTCGGATATGTCGAGCCGCCGGGCGATGAGCCGGTTGCTCAGCCCCCAGGCCAGCAGGCGGAGCACGCCCCGCTCGCGTGCGGTGAGGGCGGGGCCGGCGGGCGCCGGAGCGGACGGAGCCGCCTGCCCGGGGCCGGTCAGGCCGGCGTGCCGGGCGTAGAGGGCGGCCTGGGTGCGGCCGGTGGCACCGGTCTTGAAGTAGATGCTGCTGAGATGGTTCTTCACGGTCTTCTCGGATATGTCGAGCCGCCGGGCGATGAGCCGGTTGCTCAGCCCCCAGGCCAGCAGGCGGACCACGTCCGACTCCCGGCAGGTGAGTTTCGCGGCCGGTGCTTCCTCCACGTCGTGCCTCCTCCTCGCTTCCCGCCAAGGGCATGCGGAAAAACGTCCACGGACTTCACCGAGCTGTTTGTGGCAACGGGTGGTGACGCCGCGCCGTCAGGCCGCCGGGGCGGTGGCGGGCCGGTGCGGGGCCTCTGCGCCAGGAACCTAGGTCACAGAACCGCCCGGGCCGACGCTGCTACGACTTCCGTCACACACCGCCGCACTGAAAGACACATCCGGCCCTGCACCGTCGTTGCGGTGACCTGCCTCCCCCGATATGATTCGTTCGCAAAGGTTTTTATTGAGGAGGCGGAATGCAGGACAGAGCTCAGCGGACCCGCGAGCGCATCCTGGACGCCGCTGCCGAGGAGTTCGCGACGCACGGCCACGAAGGCGCGACGCTGCAGGCGGTGGCCGACCGGGTCGGCATGACCAAAGGCGCGGTGTACGGGCACTTCACGTCCAAGCAGGCGGTGGCGGCCACGCTCGAGGCGTACGGCGCCCTGGCGCTGTCCGCGCTGCGCCCCGACAGCGGGGCGCCCGACCCGGTGGACACGCTGCGCCGGCTCGTCGGTGAGCTCGGCACGCGGCTGCGGTCGGACATCCGGCTGCGCGCGGCGCTGCGGCTGCGGGCGTCGCACCCCGCCCTGCACCCGCCCACGGTCCTGTCCGACCTGCTCCAGCGCACCACCGAGACCGTGCGGGCCGCCCAGCAGGAAGGAGCGGTGGCCGCGGACCACCCACCGCATCTCATCGCCGGGTGTCTGCTGACGCTCGCCTGCGCCGGCGCCGGCGCGGTCGCTCCCGAGGAACTGCGCCCCCACCCCTGTGACGTACAGGAAGTCACGGACATCGCCCTCAAGCTGCTCAACGCCGGATGACGGACCGTCACCTCGGTTCCGACTGTGTCCACCCAGGCGCGCCGACCCCTCACTCGGCCCGGAAACAGGAGTACCGCCTGCCATGCCCCCTACACCCATACGTGTTGTGATCGCGGACGAGCAGAGCCTGCTGCGCGAGTCCCTGTGCGCGCTGCTGGACACAGAGCCCGGCGTCGAGATCGTGGGCCAGACGGGCCATGCGGACGAACTGCTCCCCCTGGTCGCCCGGACCCGTCCCGACCTCGTGGTCCTCGACGTCCGCATGGCCCCCGCCGGCAGCCGGGAGTCCCTCGTCAGCCGCCTCCTGCACGGCGTGCCGGCCTGCCATGTGCTCGTGCTGTCCATGCTGGACCAACCGCGCCTGGTGCAGTCCCTGCTGGACCTGGGCATCCACGGCTATCTGCACAAGAGCATCGGCTACGGCGCCCTCATCGACGCCGTGCGCGCGCAGCGGGAGACCCGCTCGCACCAGACGGTGACGCTGCCGCTGCACCGGGGCGCCCTGCACGCGGTCGGCACCGGTGCGTCCTGCGCATCGGAGCTGTCGGCACGCGAGGTGGAGATCCTCACCCACGCGGCGGCGGCCCTGAGCAACCGTCAGATCGCCGTCCGGCTCGGTATCGCGGAGGGCACCGTCAAACGGCATCTCAGCAACATCTTCGCCAAGCTCGACGCGGTCAGCCGCCTGGACGCCGTCAACAAGGCCGCCTCCATGCGGTTCATCCACCCCGCCGACACCCGCGGCGCGCACCGGCTGCGCGTGGCGAACTGAACACAGCCGGGCCGGCCGGGGTCCCGGACGCCGGCCGGCCCGGCACCACGAAGACGAGGCACAGCGCCCTCACGGGGCCGGCCGGGCCGTGCAAAACGGCCCGGCGCCAGCCGCTTTCCCGGCCCCAAGTCCCTTGTGCGGTCCTGTCGTCGGCTGATGCGCGCCCACCTCATTGACCGTCCGGCCGATCCCGGCGTCGTACGTGAGTCTGCGACCGGTGGCCGACAACTACGCCCGCACGGTCGTGACGACGGGAACCGGCGACATCCGCAGGCGTCCACGGCTCAAGGCGTCGACCGACGCGTCCGCCGGCACCGTGCGCGGGCTCGGGCCCGTCCCCGACGTCGGCTGCGGGCCCGGAACGGTGACCGCCCGCCCCGCCGGACGCGGACTCGCCGTATCCGGGGCGGATCTCTCCCCCCGCATGGCCGAGAACGCGCGCCGGCTCCATCCGCGCCGCCGTTTCGCGGCCGCCTCCGCCACCGGGCTCGACCCCGGTGAAGCGTCCCTGGGCGGCGTGCTCGGGCGGTGGTCGCTGTTCAACCTCCCCCGGGACGTCCTCCCCCAGGTCCTCGCCGTGTCCGCGCGCGCGTTGGAGCCGGGCGGGCACGTCGTCACCGCGGCGCACGTCGGCGACGAGGACGCGGTGCGCACCGAGGCCTGCGGGGGCGTACCCGTCCGCTGGACGGCACACAAGCGGCGGCCGGAACGGCTCGCCGGCCTGACCGAGCAGGCCGGCCTGGACCCGGTCGCCGAACTCCGTCTCCCCCGCAGGAGTACAGCGGGCCCGGTCCGGCCGTCATGGCCAGGCGCCCCGGCCGACGGCGGTCAGGAACCGAAGCGGCCCAGGGTCCCGAGCCGGTCCCCGCCGCCTGACGCCCACCGCCGTTCCGCGTCCGGACACCCCCCCGAGGGCCGGCCTCCAGCGCCTGCCGGCACCCCGGCGGGCCACCCGCGCGGCGGCGGCCCGGCACCCCGGCGGAGCTCTGGGACTGGCCCCGGCGACGGCTTTTCCATGCCCGAAGTTCCCTTGTCCGCCCGGGAGTTAACGCCGTGGACACCTTCTCGTTGCGCGGGTTAGCGTGATCGCGAACCATCACATCAGCTGAACGATCAGTAGAGGATGATGCAGTTGCGCGAGGGAACCGAGGACAGCGGGGCATCCGCCGTCAGTCGTCGCACTCTTCTCCGAACGGGTACAGGCATGGCGGCCGCCGCCGTCAGCGGCGGCCTTTCCGTGTTCGCGGCCCAGCCGGCGTCCGCTGTCGTGGGCACGTCGCAGCGCTTCGATCTCGGCGGGAACGGCGGGAAGTTCTTCGTGAACATCCCGCTCCACCAGCCCTACTGGGCGATGCAGTCCTTCGCCTTCGACCACGTCTACGGCCACATCTACTACGTGCAGACGAAGGTCGGCAGCGAGAACGGGGATCTCTGGGTCACCAGGACCGACATGACCGGTCAGGTCCTGGGCGCCATGGCGATCCACGGGTTCGACCACGGCTCGAACATAGCCATCGAGCCGGACACGTACGGATCCCCGTACATGTGGGTCCCGGGCGACTGGAGAGATCTGCATCCCGAGGACCCCGACAGCAAGCCCAACAGCCACACCATCGCCCGTTTCAAATACGCCGACGGGGGCGACCTCACCTACTCCAACTCTGCGGTCAGGAAATTCCCGATCCACCTCTCCGACTTCTACGACTGCCCGAGACCGGCCATCGATCCCTACAACAACCGGATCCTCCTGCGGTACATGGAATCCGCCACCCGGTGGCGCCTCGCGCTCTTCGACCTCCCCAGCGTCCTCAGCAACGGCTTCGTCGACGACAAACCGACCCGCCTCGCCGCCCGGGCACTCCCGAGCAACAGCGAGATCGGCCTCACCGCCGAGGACGCGTTCCAGGGCGTGACCGCCTACGGCCAGTACGCCTACCTCCTCTACGGCGGCCATCCGGAGAAGACCACGGACCCGGCCGTGCCGTCCTACCTGGTCACGCTCGACATGAACGCCGTCGGGACGTCGGTCAAGGAGGTCTTCCAGACCCACGCCGGTGACACCCTGCTGCCCGGCCGCGAGCCGCAGGGAATCGCGGTCTACCGTTCTTCGGTCGGGCCCCAGCTCGCGTTCGGCTTCTCCAGCAAGTACGACAGCGAGAACCCCGCCCAGTTCCGGTCGACCGTCTTCTACAAGACCGACCTCAAGACCTGACCCGCGCGAACCGTGACGGCCTTCCAGGTCAGCCGGCGGCGGAGAACTCCTCCCGCCGCCCCGGGGACGTCACCCTTCGCCGAGGACGCCGCCACCGCCCGCACCGCGACCGCACCACGGGCGGTGGCGGCCCTGCGCGACCACGCCATCGGCGTGCCGGGAACCCGCCCCTCATGCAGACCGCCCGCCGAACTGCCCCCGAGGGCGGCCCGGGTCCGGTTCTCCAGGCGCCTGTCCGCGGGGGCGACGGCCGGGAAATTCGTGAGGCGCCGCCGGGCGGCACCGGGCAGACCCGAGCAGGCCGTGGCGCTTCTCGTCCGCCGCGGGCGCACTCGGGGGCGACGCGGCCTTTAAACATACCTGATTAAAGGTATGTTTAGTGGGGTCCCGAACCCCGCCTGCCCCACAGCACGCCGGCAGCACCCAACAGCACCAGGAGAGTCCGTGCCATCCGATTCCGTCCCGGCAAGTCCGCGGCCCAGCCGCACCGCCAACGCCAAGGGCCAGGCATTCAAGCAGGAGCGCGCGCTGCGCACGCGCCGTCTGCTGCTGGACGCCGCCGCCGAGGCATTCGCCGACAAGGGTTTCCCCGGCGTCACCATCCTCGACATCGCCGAGCTCGCCGAAATGACCAAGGGCGCCGTCTACTTCCACTTCGCCAACAAGGAGGCCGTCGCCCTCGCGCTGGCCGACGAGTTCTACGAGCGGCTCGCCGAACTGGTCGACTCCGCACGCCAGGGCAGCGGGTCCCCGCTGGAGGCCGTGCGCGGCATCCTGACGCGAACGGCCACCGCCTTCCGGGACGACAAGATCATCCAGGCCGGTGCCCGGCTGCAGGTGGAACAGGCGTTCATCGAGGCCGCGCTGCCCGTCCCCTACGTCAAGTTCACCAGCGTCCTCACCGAGGTGCTCACCGAGGCGCACGAGGCGGGCCAGCTGCGCCCCGACTGCGTTCCGGATGCCCTCGGCCGCGTGCTGACCTCGGCGTTCTTCGGTGTCCAGCACATCTCGTGGGTGCTGCACGACCGCAAGGACCTCCCGGAGCGCATCCACGAGGTGCTGGAGACGACCCTGCGCCCGAACCAGCTCTGACCCGGTGTCACGACCGCGCAGGGCCAAGCGACGTACGGCCGGCGGACGCCGTGACCTGCCGGATCCGGATCCAGCCCCCGGCCCCGGCTCCGGCCCCGGCAGGTCACGGCAGGTCACGGCGTCCGAAAACCGTCTGCGGCCCGGGGGCCGTGTGCGCTTGCGCCGTGAAGCGGGCAGCTACTTGAGGCGTTGCTCGGGCCGAGCGGCGCCAGGGGATCCGACGCTGCCGAAGGACGGTCCGTGGGCTCAGTGGACACCTCTCCGCGCCGTTACGTCTTCAGCGACGTCGACGAGACGCTGATCAGCCGCAAGAGCATGTTCGACTTCCTCTCCTTCTACCTCACCCGGCGCTACGGCCCCGAGGGGGCCCGCAGGGCGGCGGCTCTCCGGGAGGACCTGGCCGCCCGGGCCGCCGCGGGCGTCCGCCGGGAGACGGCCAGCCGGACGTACTACCGGGCCTGGGCCGGGGAACCGGTGTCCGACGTCACCCGTGAGGGGACGCGGTGGCACCGGGAGCGCTCGGCGGACAGCGGCTTCTACGTTCCCGAGACGCGTGCGGCGCTCGCGGAGCACCGGGCGCAGGGGGCGGCGCTCGTGCTGGTCTCCGGGGCCTTCGCGGCGGTGCTCGGGCCCATCGCGCACGACGTGGGCGCCGCTCAGGTCCTGTGCACCGTCCCCGAGGAGCGCGGCGGCGTGCTGACCGGAGAGCTCGTCGGCCAGCCGATGCTCGGGGCGGGCAAACTCGCGGCGGTACGTGCCCTGCTGCGCGACAACCCCCGTGTCGATCCCGCGGACTGCTACGCATACGGGGATCACATATCCGACCTTCCCATGCTGGCGGAGGTCGGGCATCCGGTGGTCGTCGGGGCCGGTGAGGAACTGATGGCCGCGCTGCCCTCGGCGCGGCGGCTGAAGGCGCAGCAGCCCCCGGGAGCACCCGAGCCGGACGGCGCCCGTGAGCCCACGAGCGGAGCGGACACCGGCGCTCCCCCGGCTCCCGCACCCGGTCTCAGAAGACGATGAGCTGGCGGCCGCGCAGGCCGCCGGCCTCGAGGCGGCGGTGGGCCTGCGCCGCCCGGTCGGGAGTGAGCCGGTCGGCGACGCGGGGGGTCAGGACGCCCTTGGCGGCGAGGGCGGCGAGCTCGGCCAGGACCGCCGCCTTGTCCGGGCAGGCGGTGACGTTGAGCCGGTGCAGGGTGGTGCCGGGGACGAGGTCGACCGGGCCGGGGCGGCACTGGACGTAGTCGCCTTCCGGCCGGATGACGGGGAGCAGGGGCTGTCCGACGGCGGCGGCGTCGATCAGGGCGTCGACCCCTTCGGGGACGGCTTCGAGGTAGCTCTCGGCGGTCCGTCCGACGGGCATGGCCTCCAGTTCGCGCAGCAGCGCGTGGTCCTCGGGCGCGGCACCGGCGATGACCCGCAGGCCGCGGTGCACGGCGAGCTGGACGACATAGCCGCCGAGTGCGCCGGTCGCGCCGGTGACGGCGACAGTGGCGCCCGCGGACAGTCCCAGCAGGTTCAGGGCCTGATGGGCGGTCAGGCCGTTCATGGGCAGTGCGGCGGCGGCCTGCGGGCCGAGTTCCGCGGGCAGGCCGGTGGCGTGTGCGTCGGGCACGACCACGTACTCGGCCTGGGCGCCGCCCTCGGGGCGCAGCGGGTCGACGAAGGCCATCACCGTCTCGCCGGCGGTGAAGCGGGAACCGGGGCCGGCGGCGTCGACGGTGCCGGCGGCGTCCATGCCGGGTGTGTACGGTGCCGGCACATCGGTGAGGAAGGCGGCGAACAGGCCGGCGCGCAGGGCGAGGTCGCTCGGGTTGACGGCGGCGGCCGTCACCTTGACCCGGATCTCGCCCGGACCGGGCCGGGGCAGCGGCCGGTCGACGACGGTGAGCACGTCGGGCGTGCCGAAGCGGGGGATGCCGATGGCTCGCATGAAGGCGGGGTCTCCGTTCTGGCGTCTGGGGCGTCGGGCGTGCCGGGATCCTCCTCGCCGGGCCTTGCGGCGGGTTTGCGCGGGGGCTGGGGCAGGGCCCGGGACAGGGTCAGGGGCCCAGCCGGGCCGGGTCGGGGTCAGGGGCCCAGCCGGGCCGGGGAGTGCGGTTGGAGGTGCCGGGCCAGTACGTCGAGTGCGTCGGTCACCTCCTTGAGCTGTCCGGGGGCGGGGGTGCCCAGGGCGGTGGCGAGGGCGTCCTCGATGGTGCTCGACCTGACCTCGGCCACCCGGGCGGAGAGGTGCGGCGCCTGACGGACCAGCAGGCGGCGGCGGTCGGCGGGGTCGGGGGCGGTGACGACGGCGCCGGCCTCCTTGAGGCGGGCGACGGCGGTGGAGACCTGGCTCTGCGGCAGGCCGGTGCGGGCGGCGATCTCCCCCACCGCGCTGTCGGGATGGCCGCTCAGGTCGCTGGCGACGATGAGCACCGCCCGGGTGCTGCCGCCGTACCGGGTGCTGCCGCCCTCGGGCTCGGGCATCGCGGCTTCACCGATCTTCATCAGGGTGCGTCCCAGCAGGAACAGTTCGACTCCGTTCATGGCACCAGATTACATCAAGAGAGATGCATCGAACTTGATACATCTAAAGAGATGGGTTACCTTCGTGTCAGGCACCCGGGGACCGCCGGGGGAAGAAGAGGAGCACAGAACCATGCGCAAGTGGCGAGCGAACCCGTGGGCCGTCCTGGTGACCCTGTCACTCGGGTTCTTCATGACCCTGCTGGACCTCACCATCGTGAACATCGCGATCCCCGACATGATGGACGGGTTAGGCGCCTCGCTCGGCCAGACCCTCTGGACGGTCAGCGGATACGCCCTGACGCTCTCGGCCCTGATCATCACCGCCAGCCGGCTCGGCGACCTGCGCGGTCCGCGGAACCTGTTCGCGGTGGGCCTCGCGGTCTTCACCCTCGCCAGCCTCGCCTGCGGCCTGGCCCCCACCCCGACCGCCCTGATCGCGGCCCGGGTCGTGCAGGGCCTCGGCGCGGCACTGCTGACCCCGCAGACGATGACCCTGATCGTCGCCGTGTTCCCCGCCGAACGCCGCGGCACCGCCATGGGCATCTGGGGCATGGTCGCCGGGCTCGCCACGCTGTCCGGGCCGACCCTGGGCGGATTCCTGGTCTCCGCCCTCGACTGGCGCTGGATCTTCCTGGTCAACCTGCCGATCGGCGTCGCCGCGCTGGTCCTGACCTTCCTGGTGGTCCCCGACATCCGGCCCGGCCGCGCCCACCGCTTCGACCTGCCCGGCGTGCTGCTGTCCACCGGCGCCCTGTTCTGCATCGCCTTCGGCCTCCAGGAGGGCGAGAGCTACCACTGGGGCGCCGGGATCCGGGCGCTGCTCGCCGCCGGCGCCGCGCTCGCCGCCGGCTTCCTGCTCCACCAGCGCCGCCGCCAGGCCGGCGAACCGCTCGTCCCCTTCGCCCTGTTCCACGACCGCAACTTCACCGCGATGACGGCCCTGGTCGGCCTGGTCTCCGTCGCCATGCTCGGCCTGGTCCTGCCGTTCAACCTCTACCTCCAGTCCGTGCTCCACCTCAGCGCCATGAAGGCCGGTCTGGTCCTCGCCCCGTCGTCCCTCGTGTCGATGACCGTCGGCCCCTTCGCCGGCCGGCTCGCCGACCGGATCGGCGGCAAGTCCCTCCTGCTCTTCGGACTCACCTGCTACACCGCCGGCATCATCACGATCGCCGTCATCGCCTCCCCCGCCAGCGCCTGGTACGCCTTCGTCCCGGCGACCCTGCTCACCGGCCTCGGCGTCGGCTGCATCATCGCCCCGATGTCCACCGAGGCGATGCGGTTCGTGCCGCGCCACCTCGCCGGTGCCGCCTCCGGCATCAACAACACGGTCCGGCAGATCGGTTCGGTGGTCGGCGCCGCCGCCGTCGGCGCCCTGCTGGAGAGCCGCCTCGCGGCGGAGATCGCCACCGGCAAGACCTACGCGGCCGCCTTCACCGCGACCCTGCACACCACCGTGATCCTGCCGGTCGCCGTACTGATCGCCGGAGCCCTCGTCTGCCTGCTGCTGCGGCCCCGCCCCGCACCGACCGCCGCCGCCCCCGCGGACGGCAAGCAGACCGCGGCCGCCGGCTGAGACCGGCGGCCGGCCGCGAAACGGGCCGGTGTCCGGCACCCCCCCGGGGGGGTGCCGGACACCGGCCCGTCCCACACGCACAACGGCACCCCTCACCGCCGCCCCACCGTCCAGGTGTCCCCGCCGGCCAGCAGCGCCGCCAGGTCGCCCTCGCCGTGCCGTTCCACCGCGGCATCCAGCTGCCCGGACAACTGCACGTCGTAGACCGGCCGTTCGACATCACGGAAGACACCGACGGGCGTGTGGCGCAGGGTGTCGGGACCGGCCAGCCGGGACAGCGCGAACGCCGTGACGGGCGACGCGGAGTGCGCGTCGTGGACCACGATCCGCGACCGGTTCCTCTCGGTGACGGCCACGACGGCCAACTCACCGGTCCCGGCGTCCCGGACGACTCCCCTGGACCCGCCGGGACCGAACACGACGGGCTGTCCGTGTTCCAGGCGGATCACCGCCTCCTCCGCGGTCTGTTTGTCCTTGAGGGTGTCGAAGGCGCCGTCGTTGAAGATGTTGCAGTTCTGGTAGATCTCGACCAGCGCGGTGCCCGGGTGCGCGGCAGCCCGGCGCAGGACGTCGGTGAGGTGCCGGCGGTCGGAGTCGATGGTGCGGGCCACGAAGGACGCCTCCGCGCCCAGGGCGAGACTGACGGGGTTGAACGGGGCGTCCAGCGACCCCATCGGCGTCGACTTGGTGACCTTCCCGACCTCGGACGTCGGCGAGTACTGCCCCTTGGTCAGCCCGTAGATCCGGTTGTTGAACAGCAGGATCTTCAGGTTGACGTTGCGGCGCAGCGCGTGGATCAGATGGTTGCCGCCGATCGACAGCGCGTCGCCGTCACCGGTGACCACCCACACGGACAGGTCGCGGCGGGAGGCGGCCAGGCCGGTGGCGATGGC
>NZ_BMML01000046.1 GCF_014645815.1 Streptomyces fuscichromogenes
ACCTCGGTGAAGGCGTCGTAGTCCACGTTGGAGGGGTGGATGCTGGAGCCCAGCCCCCGCATCAGGCGCGGCCGCGCGGGCTGACCGAAGATCGTCGAGCCGGTCGCGTCCAGGCCGATGAGCCGCAGTTCGGGGAAGGACTCGCGCAGTCCCGCCGCGACCCCGGCCGAATGGCCGCCCGTCCCGACAGCAGCCACCGTACCGCGTTGCCGTAGCGTTCTCGCACTGCGCCTGCCCGGGGGAGTAGGGCGGGCGGTGCCGGGGAGAGGACGGCGTCGGGGTGGCCGGGGATGATCAGGAGTGGGGTGCGCGGGCGGTCTGCCGGAGTGCTGATCCGGACGAGTTGTTCGTCGAGGGAGCGGCCCAGAATCGGGCCACGGCCGTGTGCCGTGGCTGTACTGTGCGCACCGAATGCCTTGCGTACGCCCTGGACAACCGCATCGAGCACGGGATCTGGGGAGGCATGACAGAGCGGGAGCGGCGCAGTCTGCTGCGTCGGCGCCCGATGGTGACGTCCTGGCGGATTCTCCTGGACACCGCACGCACCGAGCACGAACGGGCTGACGGAGGGTCTGACGACAGCACCGAAGACGGGTCCCGGACCGGCTGATCAAGGCTGCCTTCGCAGGACCGAGTCGGCCCAGCCGGTGAGGACCGGCGACAGTGCGCACGGGAAGTCCCTGCCAGGGTCTGCTTGGCGACAGGGACTTCCGGTCGTGCGGGACCGACTACTTACCGGAGGGCGTCAGGGCAGCGAGGGCGCATGCTGCACCGGCGAGTGCGAAGAAGACCATGGGGTCGTCTGTGTCCGCCATCATCAGCATGAGACCGGTCGCGAAGGCCACGATCGCGATGAACATCAGCCCGCTCCGCAGTACCGGCATGCTGGCACGTACGCGGACGCGGAGCCGCTGGGCGCGGCGGGCACGACGGAGGCGTCGCCGCTCCCGCTTGGCCGTGCGTGTCTGCTCGGCGAGGCTGGTCAGCTGGTGCTCGACCTTGGCGAGCAGCACGGCGGTGTCGCTGTGGTCGTAGCCGGGCTGTTCAGGCATGCTCGACATGCGGTCCCTTTCTTGGAGGACCCGTACGCCAGCCGCCCGGAGGTTCCTAGGCCAGGTGGGCGGCGGCGCCGGTGCCGCTCTTTGCGTGTACCGGATGTGAATGGGCCGGGCCTCAGAAGGAAAGTGGGGTCCGGCCTGTTCATTGGTCTTCGCTTCGTCTGTCGGATCTTCAGATGCGGTCAGGCGTGGTCGGCAGTGTGCCGGTTTACGTATTCGATGGCGATCCGGGATTTGCCGATCCCGCCCATGCCGTGGAGGGTGTGCGGCAGCAGTTGCTGGTAGCGCGGCCACAGTTCCCTGGAGCCGGGGCTGTTGGGGTTGGCGTCGGCGAGGAGCAGGTGCGCGCCGTGCCGCATGTCCGCCTGCTGCTGCGGGGACATGCGGTTGACCAGGACCGCCTGGACCAGACGGTACAGCTGGATGGTGTCGTGCCGGTGCTCGATGCGGGCCAGGGCGTAGACATCGATCTCCCGGATGGCCCGGCCGAGCCTGATCGGGTGGCGCAGGGCCTCGTCGAGCTCGGGGGTGATGGTGCTGCGCGTTGAAGAGTGTGCGCGAGATCGGTTCGGGGGCGAAGAGCGAGCAGACCTGAAGGAGTTGGAGCGCCGCGGGGTTGCGCTGTTCGAGCTGGCGCAGGGAGACGTCCCAGGCGGCGGCCACCGACATGGGGTAGTCGGGCGACGGGACGAGTTCGAGCATCAGGTCGGCGATCTTGTCCCGGATCAGCCCGAGGTACTCGTCCACGGCCATGCCGGTGACGGCCTGCCAGTTCCTGGTTCCGGGAGGTGATGAGGATCTTGCCGGTGCCGCCGGTCGGGAAGTAGGGGCGTACGGCCTTGACGTCCTCGGCGTTGTCGAACACCAGGAGCCAGCGGTCGTAGGGCTCGCCCCGGCGCAGGGCCTCGCGGACCGCCGGGACCGCCTGGTTGGCCTCCGTGCCCACGTTCAGGTCGAGCCGGTGGGCGAGTTCGGTGAGCGCGGTCAGGATCACCGTCGGCTGTTCGGAGGGGATCCACCAGATCACGTCGTACTCGGCGGCGTGCCGGTACACGTATTCGATGGCGATCTGGGATTTCCCGACACCGCCCATGCCGTGCAGGGTGTGCGGCAGCACCGCCGAGATATCGCCCGTCAGCACCTGCTCGTGCACCTGCTCAAGGAGTTCCTCCCGCCCGGTGAAAATGGGGGTGCTCGATGGCACGTTGCCCCAGACCATCGGTACGGAGACGCGCTGCGGGCCCTGCCATGACGGCGGTGCGGACGGTCCTGGGGCCGTCCTGCCGGGTGGCGGCAGGTCGGTGCCCGTCTGCCTGTCGGTGCTGGAAACGGGAGTCTCCTGCATTGGAGTCCCTCTCGCGGGCGGTGCGTGTTCGTACTCGCTGGCAGTGGTCTCGGTCATGTCCGGGCCCCCAAATCTGAATCGACTTCATTACGGATATCGTGGCCTAATTGCCGCGAATTTTTGTTGATCGCGGTACCCGGAGGGGCCCCTTCCAGGGCCGCGCTGACCCGGCGGGCGCGCCGAAGGTAGGGTCCCGACAGGGCGCGCAGCACGGCCAGTTCGACACGTGCGAACGGCTGGCTCTCCGCCGTCACCTGTGGAACCGGCTCCTCCTACGGGGCGAGCAGCGCACCGTGCAGTCCGCGGGCCGCCTCGAGCCGGTCGCCGGTCCGCCAGAGCGGCCCCTGTCTGTCAGTCAGGACCAAGACGATCCGGCGGCCGGTGCGGTCCACCAGCTCGCTGGGGACACCTTGGACGCGTACTCGGGGTACGGCCCGTGCATCACCGCCTCAGGGGCCCCTCGGGGTCTCGCGCAGGCCGAGCCGACGCACTCGTACATCGCGGAAGGCGTCCGGCCGCTCGGCCACGGCGATGAGCTCGGCGGCCATCTGCTCCCAGATCACGATGGTCGGGTGGTCGTCCACGACCAGTACCGGTCGAAGCGGCGTTCGTGTCGCCGCGAACGAGGCCGCCGCGGTCCTGGCCGGCGGCGGGGATGCCGCGGGGGCCGAGGCGGTGGTCGCGGCCGCGGTCGCCGAGGAGGAGATAGCAAGGTCTTCCGCTGAGGAAAGATGTCCGACGTCCGTCCTACGCCGCTCAGGGCTGCGTCATTCGATCATCCGCCCCCGATGCCTCCCCTTCCCGTTCCCCCGCCGGGGCCAGGCGAAGACGGCCGCAGGTCGGCCATAAGCAGGTGGCTGCGCAGAAGAGCCGACCTCGTTGACCCCGAGCGGTTCAACTTGCCGGGACGCGCCTGTCTTATCCCACCACACCGGGAACCCGTCACCCACGAGGAGAGCCCCGACGGATGCCGGGCCGACCTGAGCAGCCGCGGCCGCCGTACGGCATGTCGGAGCGCAGGCCGCTCGCGCCCTGGTTGTTCGACAGGGCGAGAAGGCCGGAGGTTCTCTTCGACCGGGCGTATGAATACCGAACGGAAGCGGTGCACACGGATCACGAATTCATTGGCCGTCGGAAGGCGGTACCCCCTTCGTCGACTCCTCCACCCGGTGGCGTCGGCGGGCACGCCACATGGCGGCCGCCGCAGCAGCAACGGCAGTGGTAAGCAACTGAGCGGGTAGTTCGGTCAGAAGTCCGTTCAGCATCACGCGAACGGCATGCTGAAGAAGATCGGGCATCGGTAGGGTCTCCAGGTGTGTCGGATGGGCACGCCTGGCGCTCGGTTCCCCGACAGCGCTGGGCGTGGAATCACGGTGCGGTGGCTGACTGCGGCGAGTCGACTTGTCCGGTCGCGTAGCCGGACAGGATCGGACGAGATGCAGTTGTCCGTGGCAGTTAGGGAGCAGAAGGTTGGCTGACCGAAGCCGACGCACCCGGCCCTGGGGGCCGTTGAAGGGTTCTACCGAGCAGGCCAACCAGATGGCCCACTTGCTGCGGACGTGGATGGATGCCGCCAACCTGACCTTCGACGATCTCGCGACTCACCTCACGGCTGAGCACTTCCGCGACGGACGGGTCCCGGGACGATCAACCATTGGTGAGCGGTTGGCCGGCGTGAAACTCGAGGACGACTTCGTCGAGGCGGTCGCGGACGTGTGCTCACGGGACGTCGCCGAGCGAGATCGCATGCTTCTGGAGGCTCGGGCCCTCAGGGCCATGCTGCTCAGCCCGCCATTTGGTACCGAGCCAGTACCGCTCCGCTCGGTACGAGAGGCTTCGGCGGAACTCGCAGCGGAACTGGTTCAGGTCCAGCGGCGGTCCATCGAGGTGCAGGACAAGCTTCTGCGGGCCTTGGAACGGGCTGCAGAACTGGAACGCGAGCGAGGCAGCGCCAACCGCATGGTGATGGTGCTGCTGCACATGGTCGACAAACTCCACCGCGACATCGCAACCCTGAACGCCGAGCGCGACCGGCTGCGAATTCAGGCCCGCCGCCCCGATCTTCTGGCGAAGGTCCGTGAGCGTTTGGCCCGCAGCGAGATCCAACGGAAACGAGCGGAAGACGAGCTCCAGCGGGCGCAAGCTGAACGGTGCCGGGCCGACCGATTGGCAGAGGAAGCTGCCGAACAGATCAAGGCTCTCACTGAGGAACTCGAACGGCTGCGCGCTGGCGGACAACCGGACAACTCGTCTCTCCACCGCGGCCCTGTCCTTCGCTCCGAGACGTGGGACGAGGCGGCCGACACGGATGCCGACGACGTCGACGCTGCGCTCACCAAGGCCGCCCGACACCTCGATGACGGGGCCGAACGCCTCGAACGTCTGGCGCAGGATCTTCACCAGGACAATCCGCCGGGCAGCCACGGGGCTCTCGTTACGCAGGCGTCGCCGGTGCAGGGCGAAGGCAGCGACGCTCAGGCCGTGGACGAGCGCATCGAGAACCTGACGCGAGAGGTACTCGTACTGTTCCGCCGTATTCGGCAGCAGCCCAGTCGTCTTGAGGCCGTAGCTCTCAACGATCCGATCTTCGTAGTCGAAGCCATGGGTGTCCTCCTCAAGTCCGAGGAGGACGACGAACTCGTCTTCGAGCTGCTGGGGATCGTGGCGGCGCAGGGCACCGCGAGTCATGTGGCGGCTGTGGCGGCCAGATTGAACGACAAAGGCGGCAGCGACTACGTGTACCACCTGCTTATCCGGGTCGCGCAGGGCCGACCAGCGGATGATATTGCCGCCATAGTGGACATGCTGCGTGTGGTCGGCCTGGACGAATCCGCCTACCGGTTACTCACGGCGGTTGGACGTTTCCATCCGGTCAGCGCCATGGCGTCTGTCGTCAGGACCCTCGCCGGAATCAAACCCCCGGATGCGAGGTGGGTACTCAGAGCAGTGGAGGCTGAACGCCAAGAAGAGGTAGGCCTCGTGCTCCTGGCCCTGAACAGAGAACAGGATTCCGAAGATCTGCTTCGCTACTGGCCTCGGTCACGCCGCGCCGGCGCCCTGCCTCCGGCGGGTTACTGGTCAGAAGACACGCTCGAACTTGGATTGCCATGGGCTGAGCCGCGGGCATGGCACGAGGCCGTCAGCTGGCGGTGAGGCCCGGATCCGTCGTAGCGACGTCACTCCTGCGGATCGAGGTCAGGGAGTTCTCCTGGACGGACCGGCACGATCTTGATCTGAGTGGCGCCTACTTCGTCGAGTTGCGCTTTGCGTTGGTCGGCACTGCGTCTGTTGTAGGCCACGGCTTCCCTAGAGAACTGCTCGCGGCTGGAGGTCTCGTTTCCTTCCCACCCGGTGGCCTGCGACCAGACCTTCTCCGCGATGTCTTCTCCGAGCTGGGCCTGCAGGCGGGGGAAGACGTCCTGGTCCTCCTCGTCGATGAGTTGGCCCAGGGTCCAGGGGTCGGTGAGCAGCCGCGGGCCGGGCGCGTCGGTCCAGCGGCTCGGCGCGTCGGCGTCGGTTCAGCGCAACAGCACGGCGTCCCCGAAGTGTTCGAGCGCCACGACGGCAGCGATCGCCGCGAGCGCGGCGACGGCCGCCGCGCCGCCGGTCACGGTCCGGCGCCCGGCGCCCCACGCGGGCAGCAGCCCGGCCGGCGCGGCCAGGGCCACGACCACGACGACGAGACCGGACAGCGAGCCCTCGACCAGGACCGTGGCCCATACGTCGAAGGGATGCCGCCAGGAACCGAAGCGCGCCGCCCACAGCACGGTGGCCGTGAGGACAGACGCCGCCGGAGCCGCGTACAGGGCGGGGCCGAGACCGTCCGAACCCCGGCAGGCGACCAGCGTGACGGCGCAGACCGCCCCCGCGCACAGCGCGGTCAGTACGTCGAGCTGCCAGGTCGCGGTCCAGTCGCGCGGCATCGCCGACGGCCGGTACCCCAGCCGGGTCACCGCCGAGGCGACGACGGCACCGGCCATGCCCAGCGCCGGGAGCCAGTGACTGTCCAGCGGCCGGGCCCGGCGGAGGGCCGCCCACAGGGCCGTCACGGCGACCGCCGCCAACCCGACGGCACGGGTACCGCTCGATGCCGAGTAGGGGCCGGTGAGCAGCACCGCGTACAGCACCGGCTCGGCGAACGCCACCTTCAGCATCGTGCAGAAGTCCATCGCCAGCCACAACGCGCCGCCGAAGAGCAGCGCGTTGACGGTGACAACGGCCAACTGGTCCCGGAAGTCGATGCATTCGGCACCGAGCCTGCTGCTCCACAGACGGGCGAACGCGGCACCGAGCGACGCCGCCCCCATGACGGCGAGCGGCAGCACGATCAGCAGGGGCCATCCCCGCATCGGCCCGCTCGCCGTGGTCCCCGTGCTCTGCAACCGGACCAGCAGCCCGGCCCCGGCACTCATACCCAGGGCTGGGTGGAGCCACCGTAGGGCCCCGCTGTTCGCGCCGCCGCGGGCCTGGGTGTCGCGCCACACCGCGACGCCCCAGCCGACGGCCAGGAACAGCCCGGCGGACAGGGCGCCGACCGGTGCCGAACTCCACGAGGTGCCGCTGAGGGCGAGGTTGCCGAGGCCGTCCATGGAGTCCAGGAGGACGGCCGCGAGCAGCCCGACCACAAGGGTGTCCAGGAGGCTGGGGCGCAGCAGCGTCAGCGGCGCGCGCAGTACGGCGAGTCGGCGGTCGTGGGTGGGGTGGTTGGCGCGCGCCCGGTCGAGCCAGCTGCGCCTCCCGGCCGGCTGCGCCCCGCCGAGCAAGGACTCCCACAGCGCGACCGACTGCCCTCGTACGGCGGCCAGATCCGCCTCGTGCTCCCGCGACCGCATGATCAGCTGAGTGACGAGCGCGGCGACCACCAGCAGGATCAGGGCCCTCGCGCCGTACTCGGCCCAGAACGGGTGGGACAGCATCCTCAGCGGGCTCGTCTCCGGCAGCCGCCAGCCCTGGACGGCGGCGACGAGGGGCGCGGCGAGCAGCACCGGCGGCAGGGCCCACCACAGGCCGCGGGTGAGCCAGACCAGAACGGTGTCGCCCGCCGCGAGGTGCCCCACCTCATGGCGGACGATCGCCTCCGCCTCCGCCTCGGGGAGCAGCCGGATGCCGCGCGGCAGGACGACGCGGGAGCGCCCGCCCCGGCCGAGCACGAACGCCTCCCGGACGGGGGCGGCGCCCCAGACCAGTCGCGGCGGACGCCGTACCCCCATCTCGGCGGCGACCCGGTCGGCGAGCTCCTGCCAGCGCGCCGGTACGGCCTTCAGCGGACCCGCCCGGCGCAGCAGCCGGCGCGGCAGGACCCACAGACCGGCCAGTCCGAACAGCAGTACCGCCGCCGAGCCCACCAGGGAGACCTCGGCCTCGCGGCGCTGCACCGGTCCCGTGCAGCGGGACACGTACAGCGCCCGGTCGAAGGCGGAGTCGGGGAACAGGGCGGCGCCCCTGCCCGCACACTTCAGTACGGCCGCGGCCCACGACGGGCCGAGCACCAGATTGTGGATCACCTGCCCCGCGAACGCGCCCGCGAGGGTCAGCGTGACGATCAGCAGTACATAGCGGGCGCCGGTGGGCGACAGGACCCCGCGCTGCCGGTCGTCACCGGCCGTCAACCGGCACCTCCGGCACGCAGGACGGCGATGACGGCCCTGGCCACGGTGCCCGCCTGCTCGGCGTCGGCGCCGACGCTGCGGGCCCAGGCCGCCAGCGCGGCGAGGGCCACCTGCTCCTCGTCCGGGTCCAGGGCGGGCGCCGCCCCGCCGCGGCGGTCTTCCAGCAGGCGTCCGATCTTCGCCCGGACGGTCTGGCTGAGGGTGTCCACGGCCTGCCCCGCGAGGCCCTCGGCGACCACCTTCACCAGCCAGGCCGCCACGGGGAGCACGTACAGGAGGGCCGAGGTGACGGTCACTCCGGAGCCGACGGCCGGAGTGAGCGCGGGTTTCACCACTCCCTGCGGATCCTCCCTGAACTCCTCGAACCACTCCGCGTAGTCGGCGCGGCTGTCGGTGTCCAGCACCGCGAACACGGCACGCCCCAGGGACTCCACGGCCGCCCACCCGCCGGGCCCGGGCACCGGCACCGCCGACTCCGGCTCTGGCAGCGGGTCTTGAGCTGTGCGGGTTCCGCGTGACAGAAACATGGTTCCCCCATGGATCACCTGCCGCGGATCACCTGCCGCGGGGGAGTCACCGTAGAATCCGGAGGCCCGTTTCCGAATGGCATTTTCCTTTCTGTCGCAGATGTGATCATCCATGACTCTTTGAGGGCTGGATCGGCGACGGCGTACGGCGCCGGCCCGCCGAAGTGTTCTTCGCCGACCAGGCGCTGTTCGACCTGCTCACTTTCATGTGGCGTAGTGCAGTTCCCGGATCGGGCTGCTGTGCTGCTGCTCGGTGAGTACGCAGGTACCGAGGACGATCACTCGTTCTCCTGGGAGCGAAGTCAGGGGTGAAGCACCGTGGCGTGCGGCGGGTGGCACGGTTCCGAGCGGCGGTCGGTGGTCACACCCAGGTGTAGTTCTCGTCGGTGACGGCCGCCAGGGCGGCGTCCGGCACAGAGGTCCGGGGATCGGCGAGAGCGGCGAGAGCGGGGCCGATGGGCGGGAAGACGGGAAGGTCCGCGGTCTTGCGGTAGTCGATCCACTCGATCACGCCGACTTCGTGGCTCCCGTCGGGGAGTTCGTCCAGCTCCTGCTCGGCGAGGGTGGCGCGGACGGCATCGGTGACGTGCAGGCGGTAGATCAGGTGGAGCTTGCGGGGTGGAGGGGTAGGTCCGGGGCGGGTGAGGCACTGGTCGACCACCCACAGGAGCTCGCCCCCTTCGGCCTGCCCGACGTCCAGGCCGAGTTCTTCATGGAGTTCGCGGGCGAGGGCCTGGTCGAGGTCTTCGCCGGGTTCGACGTTGCCGCCGGGCGGGGTGTAGTGGGTGGAGCCGGCTCGGTCGCGGCGGATGAGGGCGACCTGGTCGCCGCAGAACACGAGGGCTCCGGTGCGTATCTTGATCCGGGAGAACTTGGCGGTGGGCTGCTCGGTGCTCGTCATGGCGGCCAGTGTCACGGCCGCGTCTGGCGCCCGGGCGGGGTTTGTGCCTCGTTCACCCCTCTCGGGCCGGGGAGCTGCGGCAGTGCTCAGGCGGCGGGCAGGCCGGGCAGGGCGTACGCCGCGCGGCCGCCGGCCATGGTGGTGCTCTCGATCCAGCCGTCCGGCAGGGTCAGGGTCTCCGCGGGTCAGGCAGGCTCGGGGAGGTGACCGAGGTGCTCGATGACGCGCTCGCGCAGAAGGAGATACTCCTGCCAGCGCCGAGGAAGAGGCCCAGGTGGACGTTTCACGACCCGAGCTGCGGTGACGGTCTGGCCATCCCGGAACTGCTCGTGCGTCAGGTCGAGGTCCACACCGCTGGGCAACCGATTCCACCAGTGAAATCCGTGCTGTTCCCCGCCGCAGTGGACCTCCCCGACCATGAGGTCGCCACCGAAGATGTCGTTCACTATCAAAGCGGTGATGTCACAGTGACCCCACGCCGGGTTGCCGGGCTGCCATCCGGCGCGGGCGAGGTCGTCCGGGGAACAGGTGTCAGTGGCCCAACTGGCCCGCAGAGCCTTGTCGATGACCAGCAGGTTCCAAGGGATCATGCCGACAGCATCGCAGTCGCCACTGACATCGGCGGATCGCCGGGGAGACGCCTCTTCGGCTGCCGGCCCGGACTCGGACTGCAGGTATCGACGCAGAGCTTTCCGTCCTCCCGGAACGACGAGCTGCTGATCGACGACCTTGCACAATTCGGCCTCTGTCAGCCATGCCTGCCAGGCGATCCCGCCCGGGTCCGGGATCAGGGGTTCAGTCACGACAGCCTCATGCACCCCAAACCACACGGGGCTGATCCCCTCCCGGCAAAGGAACCTGAACATGAAGCGCACAGGCACACGAACGCCCAGCTCTTCGGACAGTTCCCGGGCCGAGGGCGGCACTGTTGCCGTGGTGTCCAGCGTCAAGGCGCCCTGTGCGGCTGGGTTTCGCCGTGAGACGGCACGGACGTGATGGTGCGCAGGAGTATCCGGGAGGGCAGTACCCACGCCAGGCCGAGTAGCGCGCCCAGGGTTGCGATCCAGAGGGTGGGGCGCAGGCCGATCGTTGCACCGAGCCAGCCGCCCGCCAGTGCGCCGATTGGGCGGATGCCGTAGTTGCACAGGCGGCTGGCTCCTGCGACGCGGGATCGCAGTGCGTCGGGTATCAGCGACGCAGTGAGTGATCCACCTGCGATGTCCAGGAGCATCACGCCGAACCCGGAGCCGAACTCCGCCAGGAACAGGCACGTTGCGGCAAGAAGGACGGAGCCCTGGGCCAGGGGGACCAGCACCAGCGGCGCGGGGAACGCGAAGAGGCCGAGGAGTGTGGCCCGTCCGATTCCGATCCGGCGCACGATCCGGCCGGTCAGCAGGGATCCGATCACTGAGCCGGCGGCGCCGCTGCCGAGCACGACACCCAGGAGGCCAGGGCTGAGCCCGAGGCCGGTGGTGGAGTAGAGGACGAAGACGGCCTGGAAGGCGAAGTTGAACAGGTTGAGGGTGGTCACCGCGCCATAGAAGCTGCGCAGGATCCGGGAACGGATGAGGTAGCGGAAGCCGGCCGTAAGATCACCCCTGGCGCGAGCGGCGGCCGGTGGTTCGGTGGGACGGATCCGCGACAGCTGCCAGGCCGATGCCAGGTAGGAGGCGGTGTCGGCAAGCAGTGCCACCGGGGCCGACAGGAGCTGTACGAGCGCTCCTCCGGCGCTGGTGCCGGCCATGAAGGACATGGCCCTGCTGCCGTTGAGCAGCGAGATGCCCTCCACGTAGCGCTCGGCGGGAACCAGGGAGATGAACAGCGCGGCGTTGCACACGTCGAATAGCACGCTCAGCGTGCCGACCATGAACGCGACCGCGTAGAGCTGGCCGAGGCCGAGCCAGCCGAGGGCCCAGGCGGCCGGGAGCGAGACAAGAGCCAGCGCCCGCCCGAGGTCGGTGGTGATCATCATGTGGCGCCGTCGGCCGCGGCGGTCCGCCCAGACGCCGGCGTGCACCGAGAACAGCAGGCTCGGCAGGAGTCCGGCGGCCGTGAGCCACCCCATCTGCGCGGCACCCGCGTCCAGAGCCAGGACGGCGAGCAGTGGCAGGGCGATCTGTGTGATCTGGTCTCCGAAGAGCGAGACGGTATGTCCGGTCCAGTACCGGCGAAAGGACGGCTCGCGCAGCAGGGCGGGTAACCGCCCGGCCGGACTCACGAGCGCGGCTCTTCCGTCGCATCCTGCGTCTTCCCGTCGAACTCCCGCGCCGGGTGCCCGAAGTGCACATACGACACCCGGCGCGCGGTGGCGGGACGCTGTTCTGGATCGTCAGCGCGGCGGATGTACGGCTGGAGCAGCTCCCATATCTTCTCGTCGAGTTCCTTGAGCTCAGCGGCGGTGACGAAGATGGTCGCGTCTCCCAGAGGCGCCGCCTCCTGCCAGTCCGCTGGTTCGGTGTGCCGGTTCTCCAGCCAGCGGGTCGCCTCGGTGAAGTAGCGCTCGACGACCGCGAGGCTGAGCGCGGTCGCGGCCTCCTGCACCTCGGGGTCTGCGGTATAGCCGGGCCAGGAGGTGAACGCTGACGTCGCCCGCCAGGGCTTCTCCCGGCCGTGGCCTTCCCCCGTCTGCTCTGCGAGCCCGTACTTGGCCAGCATCCGCAGGTGGTATGAGCAGCTGGCCACCGATTCCCCGGTCAGCTCAGCAGCCCTGGTGGCCGTCATCGCGCCTTCCCTGCGCAGCAGCCCGATGAGCGTCAGGCGGAACGGATGGGCGTAGGCCCGCAGCGCGCGCGGGTCGGTGAGCTGTCGCCGGTTCATGATGTAAAGATATCTTTCTAAAGATTCCTTTACAAGGCTCCGCTCCTCGTCTCCCTAGTGCTCTGACCGGGAAGGTTCGCCGGGGCGGCAGCTTCGCCTCGATAGTCTGCACGGCGTGATCGACTCATACGCGAGCTCCGACGATGCTGCGGTCGCGATAGCCGGGGCGCGGGCTGGCGCGGACGTGGTCCGCAGCATGTATGGCCAGCGG
Source organism: Streptomyces fuscichromogenes (assembly GCF_014645815.1). GTDB lineage: Bacteria > Actinomycetota > Actinomycetes > Streptomycetales > Streptomycetaceae > Streptomyces > Streptomyces fuscichromogenes. The sequence goes on from NZ_BMML01000046.1 coordinate 12,469, forward strand.
CTCAGCCGCATCGACAAGGGTGCCGGGGACTTTGCCACCGCCGCCGATGTGGAGGCAGAGAAGACGATCCTCGGCGTCATCCGTGCCGCACGGCCCGATGACGCGGTGCTCGGCGAGGAAGGCGGGCAGCAGGGCGCCGCCGACGCTGTGCGGCAGTGGTTGGTGGATCCCCTGTGCGGCACGCTGAACTACGCCGTCGGCAACATGTTGGTGGCCGTCAACGTGGCGCTGCGCGATGGGGCGGCGGCGGTGGCCGACCCGTTCAGCGGCGAGGTTTTCTTCACCGACGGCGAGACCGCCTGGGTGCGGCGTGACGGGGCCGATGACGTACTGCTGACGCCCACGCCCGCTACCCGATTGGTGGACGTCAACCTGGATCCGCCGTTCCCGAGTGCGCCGGGATTCCAGGCCGTGGATCTGCTGGCCCATCCTGGGTTCGTTGCACGTTTCCGGCCGCGCGTCGTGTCCACGACGCTGGCGCTGGCATGGGTGGCTGCCGGCAAGCGCGCCGCGTATGTCACCGATGGCGGCGACCTCTCCAGGAGCGTGCATTTCGCGGCCGGTATCGCTGTGTGCCGGGCTGCCGGCTGCGTTGTCACCGGCATCGACGGTGCCCCGATCGGTGAGGCAGGTCGTGGGCTTGTGGTCGCCGCCGACGATGAGACCCACGGGCTGCTGCTGTCGATGATGCGCAGCCGGAGCTAGACCGTGTCTCTCAACTTCGTAGCCAGGTGATGACCGCCGCCAGTACGGCTGCTGAGCGATAGACGATCGCGAGCTTGTCATAACGCGTGGCCAGTCCCCGCCACTGCTTGAGCAGGCTAAAAGATCGTTCCACGACGTTCCTGCGCTTGTAGGTCTCGGCGTCCAGAGTGCGGGGTCGTCCGCCGCTGCGGCCCTTTCTCTTGCGGTTGGCCTGCTGATCGGCGCGTTCGGGGATCACCGCGCGGATCCCGCGGGACGCGAGGTCCGCGCGGATCTGCTGGGAGGCGTACGCCTTGTCTGCGAGCAGAGCGTCCGGTGTAGTGCGCGGCCTGCCGCGGCCGAGTCGTGGGACCCGGATGTCGCCCAGCACGAGGGGGAAGACCTGTGCGTCGTGGACCTGGCCCGGAGTGACGACGACGGCCAGCGGACGGCCGTGGCCGTCCACGGCGTGATGGATCTTGGTCGTCAGGCCGCCGCGTGACCGGCCTATCGCGTGGCCCTCCGGCTCACACAGGGTCGCAGGGGCTTCGCTCTTGCTTCGGCGGGTGACGGCGCCGGTGTCCTTCTCCGGCCGGGCCGTGTTCGTGGCGTGCTGGTGGGCCCGGTTGATCGTCGAGTCCACCGAGACCGTCCAGTCGATCCCGCCGATCGAGTCCGCCTGGGCGGTCAGCTGCGCCAGAACCGTGTCCCAGGTGCCGTCCGCTGCCCACCTGCGATGACGCTTCCACACCGTCTGCCAGGGACCGAACGCTTCGCGGGGCAGGTCTCTCCAGGGGATTCCAGTGCGGTACCGGTAGATGATCCCTTCGATGATGCGGCGGTGATCGGCGAACGGACGCCCTGCCTTCCCTGCGTTGCGGGGAAGGCAGGGCGACAGACGCGCCCAATGCTCGTCGGTCAGCAGGCGTATGCGCCCGCACGTGGTCACCGAGGCTGGTAGGCGGTGGCCAGCACGGAGACGGTGACCTCATCGGGCAGGAGGCCGTCATCGTTCAGGTCTGCACGGCTCACGTGGCGTGCGCTCGGTGTCATCGCCACCAGATCCAGGGCATCCAGCCTGGTCAAGGGTGCGGTGTACTCCACTTGTTCGGTGACGGCGCCCTCGAAGAATGGGGCCAGTGCCCAGTGCAGGCGCTGTTCCTTGGCCGGGTCAATCGTGACCATCGCAGGCAGCCGGTCACGCAGCTCGGCCAGGTGCCGCCCGGTGGGACGGACCACGATCAACCGGCCGGTCGGGCGCAGTACGCGGTGGAACTCGGCCGGGTTGCGCGGGGCGAAAACGTCCAGGACGACATCGGCCACCCCGTCGGCCAGGGGGAAGGGACGGAAGACGTCCCAGGCCACCGCCGCGGCTCGGTCGTGGGCTCGGGCTGCCGAGCGCAGCGCGCGCACCGACGTGTCCAGACCCAGTCCACGGGCGCCGGGCAGTCGGTCGAGTACGCCGGCCAGGTAGTAGCCCGTGCCGCACCCCACGTCCACGACCGTGGCCTGCTCAGCGGCGGCGTCGGCCGCCAGGCGGGCCCCGACGTTGCGGATGGGCGCGTAGATGCCGGTGGACAGGAACCGGCTCCGGGCCTGGACCATGGCCGCGTCGTCGCCGCTGGTGGCACGGGTGCCCGTCAGCAGGCCGGCGTAGCCGTGGCGGGCGATGTCGAAGGTGTGGCCCACCGAGCAGCGCAGTGCGCCGCGGCCGGGGTGCAGCTGGCGGGTGCGGCACGTGGGGCAGCGCAACAGGCCGAGGGAGAGTTCGAGGGCAGGGGGAAGCGACACGGGCACGAGGCACTCCTGGCAACGGTGAAAGGGAAGAGACCGTGCCTGCTCGTGCTCAGAGCGTCACTGCCTCAGGAACGACCGGGCAGCGTCGGGAGCGTGGTTCATGCGGCAGGCACACCAAGGAGGGCGACGCCGTCCGGCATCGCCCTCAATGTCTTCCGATCACAGGAAGCAGCAGTGCGGGGTGCTCATGAATGCCACGTCATGAGTCTACGAGCACCGGCGAAACCCCTCATGCCCCAACGAAGTTGAGAGACACGTCCTAGAGACCAGAACGGTCGTCGACACCCCGCAGGGGATCGACGACCTCCGCCGGGCCCGCGAGCAACTGAAGCGCGACGGGGTAGAACGCCTGGGAGTGGACGCTGCCCTCCGCGCGGTCCGCCGCTTGCCCGTCCCCGAACAGCCGCCCCTGCTCCGCGCGATCGCTGAGGAGGCATTCGTCATCGACGGACAGAACGTGAGGGCACTCGGTCGGCATATCCTCGCCGACCTCGCCGAGCACCTCGCCGGCCACCATCTGCCGTCGACCGTCGACGAGATCCTGGACGTCCTCCTGCCCCGTCTGGCCACGCAACGCCGGAGCGACTTCCTCACTGACCTCGGCACGCTGCTGCCGTGCCTGGTAGGCCAAGACACGGCCGCCACAGACCGGCTCGCCATCAGCATGACCGAGGCGGGCCGGTGGTGGCATTAGGCGGGATCGACGTCCGCCTGCAGGCATGAGCTCCACGGCACGGCCGGGGAGCGGCTGCTCGGCCTCAACCGCGCGCTCAGCGCCACCATCGTCATCCTCATCGCGGTGCGCTGAGGCGGCGCGATCGCTCACGGCAGCCGGAACGGGACGCGATATGTAACTTAACGTGCGTAACAGGTACCGTCAGGCCATGTCTATGGGGGATCACGACGCAGTGGTAGGGGCCTCTCCTGCGGGAGTTGGGCTGGCGAGTGTCGCCGTGCCGTCGCAAGCCGGGCCATACACCGCAGAGTTCCAGCTGTCGGTCGGCGAGGCGAAAATCCTTCAGTTCACCAAGAAACCCCAGATCGCCGCCGTCGCGGAGCTGGTGTGGAACGCGTTGGACGCGAACGCGACCGAGGTCGAGGTGGAGCTGCGCCGTGACTGGGACGCCATCACCCAGATTGTGGTGACCGACAACGGTGACGGGATGACCCTGAAACGGGCGCGCGCGGCATTCGAGGGATATGGCGAGACCTGGAAGACGGGCAAAACGCACACCGAAGGCAACACGCGCATCCTGCACGGCCGTAATGGCGAGGGGCGCCTGTACGCGTTCGCCCTGGGGAACCGGTTCACGTGGGAGTCGGTTGCTGAAGTCGACGAAGAGCTGGTCGGAGTTCGAGCCGATGGCGACGCAGACCATGCCACCATCTGGCGGGTTGTCCCCACGGCACCCACCCGCGACACGACGGGTACGAAAGTCCGGATCGACATTCCCCAGGGGAAGACGCTGCGCGGCCTGGAACGCCAGGACGCTGCCGCCAACCTCACCGCGAAGCTGGCGTTCTATCTCAGGGCCTATCCCGACGTCCGTGTGACGTTCGACGGCAAGCGGCTGGACCCCAGCGACATCATCGTCGGCGAACCCGTCGACCTGCCGCTGGAACTGCCCGAGGAGTACGCCCACGAGGACCCGGCCCCAGTCGTGACCTTCGTGGAGTGGAACCAGCGGATGAGCGACCGCAGGATGCTCATCTGCAACGCTGACGGCATCGCCCTGTACGAGCAGGGCCGGGAGTGGACCGACAGCATCGTCAGCTTCACGCCCTACCTACGGTCCAACTTGTTCAACAACATCTCCGTCGATGACCTCCATGGCCTGCCCATGTCCCACGGTGGACTGCTGGACGCGGCCGCGAAGGCCGTCCAGGAGTACCTGGCCCTCCGCGGTGCGCAGATCTCCGCGGAGGTAGTGCGGCAGCTCAAGGAGGAGGGCATCTATCCCTATGAGGGACAGCCCACGAGCCGCACGCAGGTGATCGAACGCCAGACCTTCGACGTGGTGGTCACCGTCGCCCGTGACGCTCTGCCGGCCAGGGGCGCAGCCCGCCGACTTTCCGTCAGTCTCATTCAGACTGCGCTGGAGAGCAGTCCGGGAGACCTTCACACCATCCTGGAAAAGGTCCTCGCCCTCAGCGACGACGACCGCCGGCACTTGAAGAACCTCTTGGACAGCACCGATCTGACCCATGTCATCGGTGCCGCCACGACCGTCACGAACCGCCTGAACTTCATCGGCATATTGCGGAAGATCCTTGCTGACCCCCACCTGCGCAAGGACCTCCGTGAAGTCGACCAACTGCATCCCATGATCTCCCAGAACCTCTGGCTGTTCGGCGAGGACTGGAACATGGCCATGCCCGAGGTTGGTCTCACCAACGTGCTCCAAGCTCACCTTGTGGAACAGCTCGGTGAGGATGTGGTCCTGGAGAACCGGCTCGACACCGTCACACAGCCAGACGGGCGCACCGGCCGGGTGGACATCCTGCTGTTCCGCAGCCGACGCGACGAAAGCTCTACAGAACGCCTTGTCGTCGAACTCAAGCGCCCCACCGTCAAGGTCGGAAAGAAGGAACTCGACCAGGTCACGGGCTACGCCCGAGCCATCGTCGACGACCCCCAGTACAAGGGCACCAATTGCAAGTGGCGCTTCTACCTTGTCACCTACGAGTACTCGGACAAGATCCACCGCGACATCCGGCAGAAGGACAAGCCAGAGGGCCTCGCCGACGACCATCACGAGTACGAGGTCTGGGTCAAGAACTGGGGCGAGATCCTGGACGCGGCGGAGAAGAAGCTGCTGTTCTTCCAGCGACAGCTGAACTACGAGGCCACCGACGACCGGGTCACGCAACACCTACGCGAGAGCTACTCCCGCTTCATCCCGGAGTCCCTGGCTTCGGAAGACCAGTCCGACACCGCGTCCGCAGACGGCGTGTGAGACCTGGCCGCGTTCGGCCCGGCAGCACCAGCAACCTGTGGCCCGAGCCGTCCTCGGCACGCCGAAGATCCCCCTAACCCCCACCCGCGGCCAGGGGCGAGGGTCACATCTGGGCGGTGACCGAGGGCAGGGTCTCGGGCTTCGCGAGCGGTGTTGCTTCCCAGGCCTGGGCGAGGATCGGGTTCTCCGCCGGGGTACGGTCACCGAGCGCGGCGCGCAGGGACCAGCCGCCCGGGGCCTGCGCGCTGGTGATGAGAATCGTGGACAGCGAGGTGTCCGTGACGGTGACGGCGTCTTCCACCTCGCCGATCGACGCGATCGTCGTGGGCACGGTGCCCGCAGGGAGCACGGAGCGGAACATCGACTCGTTGATCATGTGGTAGGGCTCCATGGTGACGGCCATGCCGAGGACCGGCCGGTCGGCGGGGATGTGCGCGAACTCCGTCGTGCGGGCCGTGATGTGCGCGGCGGTCTTGTCGATCTGGCTGACCGCCTTCGCGAGCTTGGTGGTGAGTTCGGTGGCGAAGTCCTTCGGGCCGAGCCGCATCTGCATGGTCGGCCGCACGGACTTCACTTCGACGAGGAGCACCAGGTCGTCGAAGACGACGATCCAGTCGACGCTCTTCTTCACGTTCCTCTGCTCGGTGTAGACGACCTCGGAATGCACGGTGGCGTCGGGCAGCAGACGCAGCTGGCGGCCCACGTACTGCTCGAACAGCTCGCCCAGGTCGTCGGCGAAGTACTGGCCGAGGCCTTCGAGACCGGTGAAGTAGAGGCCCAGCGGGCTGGCCTTCGCGATGGCGGCCGCGGGGACCGGTATGAGGTATCCGGGGCCGTATCCGGTGACGACGGGGCGGCCGCGCAGCGGATTGTAGGAGAAGCGGCGCAGGGCCGGGTCCAGGGCGGGAGTTCCGGCCGCCCGGGCCTGGGCGGCGGCCACGGCCTCCTCGTCCTTCAAGGTCTGGGCGTTGGTGGCGAAGTGGCGGTCGATGATGGCGGCGAGGGCGCCGGGGGTGGTGAGGCCGTCGAAGGCGTCCAGGTCGCCCTCCAGCCACGCGGGGTCGAAGCGCCCGTTCATCTGTGTGGCGGCGGCGAAGAGCAGCTGGGCGACGCCGACGTAGTCCGTGAGAGAGCAGCCCAGCAGCTTCGAGTCCCAGCCGGGTTCCACCACCTTGAGCGCCTTCGTGGGCGTGGTCTGCTTCAGCAGGGCGATGGAGCGGGAGATCTCGTAGAACTCCGGCTCCTGCCAGACGAGTTGTTGGCCGGCCAGGCGGAGCAGGAAGCCCTCCAGCCGCTGCCCGGCCGGTTCGCGCCGCATCGGCTCGCCCAGCGCGAAGTAGTAGTCGAGGATCTCGTCCAGATCCGCCTCGGTGGCCGGCTTGCCCCGGTGCTCGTTGCCGCGGGTCAGGGAAACCCAGGCGACGTCGGCGAGGGCCCAGGGCCCGTGGGTGCTCGCCTTCGAGTGTCCGCGCATCTCCCGCGGCGTCGGAAGGTTCCCGCTCGTCGCGGCGATCAGGGGGAGCAGCGAGCTCGGCGGGTGCCGGCGCACCCGCTGGACGTACTCGCGGTCGGACATGGGGTACGGGCGGAGCGGACTCATGACAGAACATTCTGCGCCGCTTGCCCGGGGCCCGGCCACGGGCTTTTCCGCGCCCGGACCGACTCACAGGACAGCCTCGCCTGTTGGCCCTCGCCCGTCGCGCGAAGGCCCCTGGGCGCGGCGCGCCCGCCGCGCGCGAGGACCAGGACGCGGGGCCACCGTGATCGGGGTGCGCCTGCAGGCCCTGTCCGCTACGCCCCCCTTCGCCGCCGCTTGCCGGGCCGCGTTGTACGGTCTCGTTCCCGGCCGGCCGTCGCCAGCCGCCTCCTGGCTGCGGTGGGGACCCTTCGACCGCGAGGTGCTTGCCGCCCTGGACCGCGCCGAGCTCTTCGCCGCGCTGGGCGGCGCCGATCCCGCAGCGGCGCCCGGCGCCGCCGTCCATACGGCGGCCGCGCTCCTGGCCGGCCCCGCCGCCCTGGGCGATCCAGCCGCCCTGAGGGCCGAGTTGGCCACCGGCAGCGGGAGAGCGGAGGCAGCCGGCCAGCTGCTGGCCGCGATCGCCTTCCTCACCCCGCGCGCCGACGGTCCCGTCCCACCCGACGCCGGCGCACGGCCGGCCGCGGCGGCCGGGTTGTGGCGCGCCGCGCTCGCGGCCGGCCTGCCGCCCTGGCCGGCGCAGGCGGCTTCGCGGACGCTGGCTTCGACGAGGACCTGTGGCTGTCCCTGATGCGGGCGAGCGCCGAGCACATCCCGGGCGCGGGCGCCCGGCCACCTCGCCGAGTTCGCCCGTGCCCGCGCTCCTGGCCGCCTTCCACTGGCGGGAGTTCGGCGCGTCTCACCTCGCCGCGGCCGCCGTCCTCGCGGACCGCCCCGGCGCCTTCCCCTCGGCGCGCTCGCGGACGCTGCCACCGCGGCGCAAGGCCTGCGCTACCGCCTCGGCGAGACCTCCCCACCACCGCTCCCGCGGCCGCTTGCCGGCCCGACGTGGTGTCCTTCGCCAACGAGGCGCAGTTCGACCTGCTCACCCTCGCGTGGCGCACCGACACCGCCCTCCCCGTCGACCAGGAGAAGGCCGTCCTGGCCCACTGCGCACCCCGGCCGCCCTGCTGTCCTCGATGTCGCGGTGGCCGCCCGAGTGGTCACTGGCGTCGCCGGCGAGAAGGTGAGCGGAGGTGGCCCAGCGCGGGCTCAGTGCAGGGCGATCGGGATGACGATCGCGGCCAGGGCGGCCACGGCGGCGATGCCGATGCCGAGCGGGCCGCGGGCGGCGGGGTGCCGGTACGCCAGGTACGCGAGGGCGCTGGGGACGAGGACGAAGGCCAGGCCGAGCAGGACGGCGACGAGCAGGGCGAGCGTGGACACGACGGATCTCTCCCGTGGGTTCGGGCATGCGCGTCTCGCATGCGAGGTGGAGGGTGCTCACCCCTCTTCGCGCGGGGTGAGACTCCGACAGGGCCCGGAGTGTGTGGGATCGGGGGGTAAGCCGCGCAAGTCCGTGCGATCGCACGGGTGATGGCGGCAGCCATCGGCCCCTCGGCCGGGCGCTGGTCTGCACGTTCACTGCGTCCGGGTGCGAGGGACCGGCCCGCTGGCCGGTGCCGGGCCTAGCTGCGCAACCCGCCCGCACGTGGCAGGAGTCACAGGGGCGGCTCGGGTGATTAGGCCCGGCAGAAGGAGGTGTGAGCCTGTGTCAGGCCATCGGAGGAGCCGGGCGGCGCTGCGTTGTCCGGCGGCGCTGTTCAGCGACGAGCCGGTTGACCTTACGCCGGACCCGATCGCCGAAGGCCTTCGGGTCGGTGGCGCCAGTGTGCGCGGCGGCCTCGGTCCAGGTGGTTCCCTCGCGCGCGGCGTACGCGACCACCACCCGCTGCTCGGCCGGATGCAGGCGGCGCAGCACGCGGTTGAGCCGATCGTCCGCGAACACGCCGTCCGTCGTGCGAGCGAGCAGGTCAAGGTCGGGGGCGACTAGGTCGTACAGTGACACCCCGCCGAGGTCGGCGTCCAGCGACAGCACCCGCCCGGCTCGGGTCCCGTGCCGCCAGACCGGCACCAGTTGGTGGTGCAGCGCGCGGGCCTCCGCCTTCAGGGCGCCGAGTGCTGTGGTCGGCAGGTACCCGGTCTGCCACAGCGGATCGCACCAGGGGCCCAGCAGGGCGGTGGACACCGCCTCCCGCCACCGCTCACTGCGCGGGAGCACCAACACCCTGGCGGTGACGCGATCGGAGGAGTCCGTCATGACGTCCTCGTAGGTGTCGGCAGTCACGACAAGGCCGTTGGGCGGCCACGCACCACAGGTCATACCGCGGGCCCCGAGGGCCGCAACGAGGTCTGGAGGGCCGTCGGGACTCAGGTGGGCCCCCTTCCCGTACCAGTGCTGTACCTGCGTGTTGCGGTCGCGGCGCACTTCGCTTCGCTTTGTCAGACGGACGCCGTCAGTCGTAGCGACGACGAACGCCTCCTCGGTTCCGGCGCGCGGTCCGGGGAAGCCGTGGTAACTGGCTTGGGCTGATGCGGAATTCTGGGAGGTCACGGCCTGGCTGCTCCTTGCGGGAGGGGATGCTTCACCTCTCGGTCCCGGGAAGCGGCGCCACCGGCAATGAATCTCCGGGACGCGGTGTGATCCGGGTCACGGTGCGGGGCGGGGGTGTCCTGCCGGGCGAGGAGGGCCGCGAACTCGCGGTCGTGGGCGGCGTGGTCGCGGGCCTGGGCAGCGGCGGTGCGGTGGGCCTCGGCGTGGTCGGGTTCGAGGACGGCGAGCTCGTCGTACCGCTCGGCGCTCTCCTCGCGTAGGTCGGCCAGGCTCCGCAGGGCCGCGGCGCGTTCGCCGGGCTCGGCGCCGTCGCGGGCGAGGCGGTGCAGGTGGTCCTGGCGGCGGCGGGTCTCGGCGTAGGCGAGACCGGCCCGCACGGTGACGGCCCGTTCGCGGCGGGCGCGTTCGGCGGCCTCGGCGCCGGGGAAGCGGACCGCGTCCAGGGCGCGGCTGAACGCGTCGGCGATCCCGGCCTCGGCCTGGGGGGTGAGGGAGTCCAGGCGAGCGCGCACCTGGTGATCCGGTCCATGGCCGATACGTTCCAGAGCAGCACTCTCGTACGTGACCAGCACAATCGCCACGCGGTATGCCATGAGGCGTTCTACGACTCCTTCCGGGAGGAGTACCTGCTGCCGGCGTTGCTGAACATGCATGCGCTGCTGTGTGGCCTCGACGAGAAGATGGCGGAAGAGAGCGTCCCCAGTTGAGGGCCCGGCCGGACGCGGCTCGCCGGCCGGGGACCGGTCGCCGTCCGAAGCTGGGGCCTGGGTCAGCACGGGCTGCGATGCCCTGGGCGGGCCCTGGATCAGCGGTCGGCGGCTGTTCGTGCGTTCGAGTCCGCTGGTGTGGGGCTGCTTGAGGCGCTGAGCAGGCCGATGGCGCTGATCACGTCGCGTGGTGAGGTGGCGAGTTGGGGGCGGTGGTCCAGGGTCGCCTGTTGGGCTGCGGTGAGCTGGAGGACGTGGACCTGCCAGTCGACCTTGACGACGAGGACGGCGCCGATGCGTACGACCGCGTCCTTGGTCGGTTGCAGGGAGGTGAGGAGCGGTCCGACGTTCTGCATCATGGTCGCGGTGTTCGCCGCGTCCAGGGGCAGGAGCAGGCGTGCGTCGGCGATGTGTGCGGCGGTCAGGGCGCCCTCGCGGACGGCTCGGGACCGTGCGGCGCGGGAGAGGGTGGCCCGCATGCGGCGGAACCAGGATCCGAGGATGGGGTCTTCGCGGTCGAGGACCTCAAGGCCGACGGTGGCGAGGAGGGTTTCCACGGCGGCCTGGACGTCGGCGTGCGGAGCCTCGTCGGACAGGTAGATCGTGACCGGGACCGAAGCCGGCTCCGGCTCGGGTGCCCTGGCCGCGGGCGCCTGAGAACGGTCGGGCCCGGCAGCCGCGTACTCGAACATGTCCCGGAGGGTGCGCTCAAGCTCTTGCACAGCCACGACCAGCGGTGGCGCTTCCTGGATCCGCACGTACAGGCGTGCGATGAGGGGTCGCAGCAATTCCGGCGACGGGTCTGGCTGGTCGATCTCCACGCGTATGCGGTGAAGCATCTCGCCGACCAGCTCGGGTTCGGCGAGTTCCCAGCGGTGCATCTCCACCATCTGCTGAAGGCGCACGATCACTTCCAGCAGGCGGACGGTATCCGACCGGAATGAGTTGGCCGGCGGGACGAACTGGTGGACTTGGGAGCCCGCTCCTACGGCTTGGTTGCCCACCTGGGCGGTGCCACCGTTGATCACGATGCCGTTGTTGCCCGCAGAGCTCTGTCGCCTGTCGTCGTCGCCCAACACAATCGCCCCCACTCACTCAATCCGACGGTGCGCACGGCGGGCAGGAGGCTCCAGCGCCCGACCCGCCAGACCTCCAGGTTATGCCTGCGGAGCCACCCAACACCGTGACATCTCTGCAGAGTTCGGCACAATCCCGGGCTCCGGGGGCTACTTCTGGTCGGGTGTGCTTCCCTGATTCTCTGGCGTCTGTTGCGTTTCGTTTTTGGCAGTTTCGGACGTGTTGATGGCTGCTTGGATGAAGCCGTCAACGACGCCTGCGAGCGCGGCGGTGTGTTCGGGCTTGTCGAGGTTCTTGGCGAGGTGTTCGGCGGCCAGGAGGTAGCCGGGGACGTCGTCAACGTTGCGAGTGTTCAGCCACGCCCCCGGCTCGGTCACGGTGCGGGCGGTGCGACCCGCAGCAGGCCGCGGCGGCGTTGTTCGGCGGCCAGTCGCTTGACCTTGCGGCGCACGCTTTCCCCGAAGGCCTTCGGGTCGGTGGCGCCGGCGACTGAAGCCGCCTCGGTCCAGGTGGATCCCTCGCCCTCGGCATACGCGAACACGACCGCGCGCTCCGAGGAAGTAAGTGCGCGCAGCACGGCGTTGAGGCGCTCGTCCTCGAACACCCCGCCCGCCGTGCGGCTGAGAAGGTTCATGTCGGCGACGACCAGGTCGTGGAGCGACAGCCCGCCGAGGTCGGCGTCCAGGGACAGCACCCGCCCGTGCCGGGTGCGTCGCCGCCAGATCGGTACCAACTCCCGGTGGGCAGAACGTGCCTCCGCCCTCAGCGCGCCCAGCGCGGACAGGGGAAGGAACCCGGTGTCCCACAGAGGGTCGCTCCAGGTCCCGATCAGCGCGGACTCCACCGCCTTCGTCCACCGCTGGCTGCGGGGCAGGAGGAGAGCCCGCGCAGCAACGAGCTCTGCCAGATCCGGGCGCGGACTGTTGAGTGTGTCCTGACGGGCGCTGAGTACCCCCACCAACTCGGCCGCCGGCTCCGAACCGGGTCCCGTGAACACCAGGTCGGAGACGAGCTCGTGCAGCAGGCACACTCCGTCAGGGGCACTCCCAGCCAGCACCGCCCCGTTCCTCGCGGTCACTACCGGGGGACGAGGTGTTGTGCACTCGCCGGCCCTCCAGGCGACCATGGCCGTCGAAAGGCGGTCGGGGAGGGAAGCAGGGACTGGGACGCTCGTGGCGGTCATGGCGGTGTACTCCTTCGAGGTTCGCGGTTTTCACCTCTAATCCCGAGAACTGGTCCGATCGGCAATGAATCTTGGCGAGAGGAATGTGGCGTCAGTCACACTGTGTAGGGCAAGGAGGTCCTCACCGTTTGATGCGTCCGCGTACGGCGAGGACGGCGAGGGCGAGGGGGCCGGGTTCGAGGAGGCGGGAGGCCATCTGGGTGTAGGCGCCGGTGGTGATGAGGTTTTGTCCGCTGGAGCGGAAGATGACGGAGTTGAGGGTGACGTTGAGCGCCTGGTCGAAGCGCTCGCGGGGGGAGTTCGGGAGAGCGTCCTTGTCGATGGTGAAGGTGACTCGGCCACCGGCAGGGACTCGCCCGTACCCCATGGTGGGGCATGTCTCGACGGTGCGCTTGGTCCAGCTGTGACCACGAACGATGCCGCTGTTGGAGACGGGCAACGACTTGGCTGTCCTCTCGTTCTCCGCAGGTTGCGGTCGGCCCTGGGGACTCGGCCCCGGCAGGGGCCGTCGGAGTCGCGTTGCCCAAACAGACCCCTGTCGTCAGTCGCTTGGGTCGCTGACGAGCGATTGGGCGGCGGCCTGGAGGCGGGTGTGCCGGTGAGTGGCGAGGTCTGGCATGGAGGCTGGAGGCTGAACGAAGCGGCGGATCAGCTCTTCCAGCAGTGGATCTGTTTCCCGGGGGAGGGAAGTGGGTGATGGCTCTGCGCGTCTGAGGAAACGCGTGCGGTGGCTTCCCTGGGCAAAGCGGTAACGCAGCCGCTGCTCAGCTTCCTGCGGAGTTGGGGCAAGGAGGCGCCGGACGTGGGCGGGAAGCGGCTCGTGAAGTCCTGCTACTGGGGTGGTGGGCATGGCGCGCGGTCTGTCGTGGAAGCCGAGGACGGCTTTGATCGTTTCGCGACGTGCTCTTTCGAAGGTGAGATGCGGGAAGTACTCGCCGCGTGGCGTGGCTGCGGAGGAATGCGCCCGGCAGGCCCGTAGGGCATGGGCTTCGGTGCTGTGGTGTGCAGGGTGCGCGGGGGAGAGCCACGCCCGGGTCACGGCCGAGCCGAGTCGGTGGGCGTCGGAGCCCAGCGCCTCGAAGCGGCTCCGTGGCTGGCTGGTTGCGCCGACCTTGACGTACGACGTGGGGCCGGTGACCTCGAGTACGTAGACGTACCCCGTGCCTTTTGGTGCCCCGGCGGGGATGGGCGTCTGGTTGAGGTAGTGCTGTAACCAGCTTCGCGGACTGTTGTGCACGAGCTTGAGCATGATCGATCTCCTGGTGGTGTCCGTGCCAGTCAACCGTTGGGGTCTGACAACGCCAGCAGGACGCTGGGCGGACGACACTTCAACCGCCCGCCAGCAGGGCGGGCTCGCCGTGTCCGACACTCAGTCGCTTCCGTCGCTTGGGTCGCTTGTCGATCCGAGCAGCGACTGAAGGGGCCAGCGACGCAGCGACTCTTCGGTCGCTGCTGTGTGGCTGAAGGAAAACCGCAGTTCAGAAGGCTGTTCATCCGGTGGAAGCGACCGAAGCGACTTGAGTTGCGCATATATGGCCGCAGACACTGTGTGCGCGTGTGCGTTGCATATGTCGAGCTTCAGTCGCTTCAGTCGCTGTTTTGGTTTGAAGACTGCTCTGAACTGGCCCTTTGCTGTGTTGCAGAGGGCAGCGACCGAAATCTCCTTGGTCGCTGAGCTGCTTGCTGAGTCGCTCCGGCGTGGTTCGGTGGGCGCAGGGCCAGCGCGGCACCACCGTTGTTCCGCATGTGCTGCACAAACACACCGGCTCGGTTCGCTAGTCTGTGTCCGTCGTTGAGTCGCTTCGGTCGCTGGTAGGGAGTGCAGATGTCTGCTGAGCTGCAGTTTCCCCGCAGCGACTCGCAGGCCCATGTCCTTCGCAAGCCTTCGGTCGCTGCATCGCTGGCGACCGCTATGGAGTGCGCCCGCCGGGGCTGGCCTGTTCACCCCCTGGCCGCGGGCCGGAAAACTCCAGCCGCGAACTGCACCACCTGCCGAGACAACGCCCACTCCCCGGCGGACTGCCCCTGCCTGCGCGCAGGCCGCTGGTGCCACTCCTTCCACGCGGCAACCCTCAATGGCGACCGCATCCACCAGTGGTGGGGGCAGCACCCCGAGTTCGGCATCGGCGTGTCCTGCGGGCCCGCCGGACTCGTCGTCATCGACATCGACGCTCACGGCGCCGAGCCGCCCGTGCGTGACCGGATCCTGCCTGGCATCCCCATCGGCGACCAGGTCGACCTCACCGGCCTCGCCACTGGCTTCCACACCCTCGCCGTCCTCGCTGCCTTGCGTGGTCAGCGGAGCCCCGCCGACGACACCACCACCCTGCGGGTGCGCACTCCCTCCGGCGGCCTGCACGTGTGGTACCGGGCCACCGGCAACCGCCCCTGGAAGTCCTCCGCCGGCTCCAGCCCCGGCCGCGCGCTGGCCTGGCAGGTCGACATCCGCGCGCACGGCAGCTACATCATCGCCCCCGGCACCACCACCCAGCACGGCACCTACGCCCCGGTCGACGACGTCCGCGAACCTGCCGCGCTCCCGCTGTGGCTCGCCCAGGAACTCGCCCGCACCGGGCACCTGCCCGCACCGGCAATCCCCGCTCCCCGCCCCGTGCCGCCGCGCGCCCGGCAGGCCGTCCTGGCCGCTGGCGGCGGCGCCCACGGATCAGCCGAGCGTGCCCTCGCTGCGGTTCTGGCGCCCGTCGAGGCCTGCGGGCAAGTCAGCGAAGGGGCTGGTTTCTCCGACGCCCTCAACCGGGCCGCTTTCACCCTCGGCGGTCTCATCGCGGCAGGCCGCCTCGCTGAGCCGGATGCCGTGCAAGCACTCAAGGAAGCCGCAGCCGCCGCCCGCCCCGGCCAGGACCTGCGCAGCGAACAGATCATCCGCAGCGGCCTCGCCGCAGGCCGGCAAAAGCCCCTCCACGCCACGGGGAGGCGCTCGTGACGTCCCCCGGTAACGAGACGCTCTTCGAGTTCGACCCCGAAGCCGTCGCTGCTCAGATCCGTGACCAGGCCGCGGCCGCCGTTTCCCTCCCCACGCAGGCCGTTACCGAGCGTCCCGCTGGACAGGCGACCGCGAACGGCCTGCTGCCGGACACACTGACCGACCGCGGCATGGCCAAGCTCTTCGTCAGGCTCTACGCCAACGACTACCGGCACGTCCCCAAGATCGGCTGGTTCCGGTGGGACACCACCCGCTGGCAGATCGACGAGGACGACACCATCCAGTGGGCCGCCGGCGACCTCGCCGAGAACATCGCAACCCACGACCCCCGTGGCCTGTTCACCACCACCGCCCTGCACAAGCACCGCACCCGGGCCATGTCCACCAGCGGCATCAATGCCATGCTCACCCAGGCCCGTTCCGCCCCCGGCATGGTGCTCGCAGCCGACCGCCTCGACGCCGACCCCTACGCGCTGTGCACCCCCAAGGGAGTCGTCGACCTGCGCAGCGGACTACTGACGGCTCCCGACCCGAACAAGGACTTCCACTCCCGCTCCACCACCGTCGGCCCCCAGCAGACCCCCGTCCCCCGCTGGATGCGCTTCCTGGCCGACACCTTCGGCGACGACGCCGAAGGCCAGGAAATGATCGACTACCTGCACCTGCTGCTCGGCTACTCGATCACCGGCGACGTCGGCGCCCAGATCCTGCCCTTTTTGTGGGGCACCGGCAAGAATGGCAAGTCCGTTCTGCTGGACGTCATGATGAAGCTGCTCGGCGACTACGCGGACGCGGCCCCGCCCGGATTCCTGATGGCCAAGCCGTTCGAAGGCCACCCCACCGACCTCGCCGAGCTCCACGGCCGCCGCGTCTACGTCTGCTCGGAGATCAAACCCGGCGACAAGTTCGACGAGGCCCGCGTCAAACTCCTCACCGGCGGCGACCGCATCAAAGCCCGCCGTATGCGCCAGGACCCCTTCAGCTTCAGCCCCACCCACAAACTCTGGCTGCTGGGCAACCACAAACCCGAAGTCGGCACCGGAGGCTTCGCGTTCTGGCGCCGCATGCGCCTGATCCCGTTCGCGCGCGTCGTCCCCGACGACCGCAAGATCGACAACCTGGCCGACCTCCTCGTCATAGAGGAAGGCCCCGGGATCCTCGGCTGGCTCATCGACGGCGCCCGCCGCTACCTCGCCGGCGGCCGCGACCTCACCGGCCCCGAACGCGTCCGCATCGCGACGACCGCGTACGCGGAGACCGAGGACCACACCGGCCGCTTCTACGAGGAGTGCTGCCGCCTGAGCCCCGACCTGCGGGCCGAGCAGACGGCGCTCTACGCCGCCTACACCACCTGGTGCCAGAATGAAGGCGCGCAGGTCATGTCCTCGCGTGCGTTCGCCGCCCGCACCAGGGAGCTGGTCGGGCTGGTCTCGCCCAAGGGTATGAAAGTGTCCAACCAGCGCAAGTACTACCCGGGCATCGGACTGCTCACCGACGAAGAGAGGGAAGCCGGCGCATGAGTTCCCTGATCAGCGCGGACGAGATCAGCCACGAGACCGACATCGTGTGGCTGGAGGACATCGACGAACTCGACTACGTCCGCCAGAGCATCGACCGCCTGCCCACCCGCAAGGGCAAGCCCCCCTACCGCCGCGACGGCCGCATGATCGGCTACGCCAACCTCGGCCCCGACGCCAAGTCCTCGCGCGCGTCGGGTACCTTCCGCCGCCGCGTCTTCTGGCTCCTGCCCCACGACCGCAACAGCGACCCCGACGGCCTGTACGCCAAGAGTGCCCCCGCCGAAGCCGTCGACCCGCGCACCCTCGAACCCCGCGTCAAGGGCTACAAGACCGAACGCTCCGAAGGCGGCCCGCCCTCGGCCGCGATGCAGGAACTCGGCATACAGCTCCCGCTGTAGTGGATTGTCAATCCCCTCGAACTGTGGAGATCTTCTAAGCGGCCAGCTCCAAGGCGGAGTTGGCTCGTGGTTGTACTCGTAGTCGATCGGACTCTGATATTCGCACACGCTGGTGTAGTCGGTGCGTGTTGTAGAAGCCGGTGATCCAGGTCGTGATCCGGAGCCGGGCCGAGGTGCGGATCGTGAACGTGTGCCGGTGGACGTACTCGACCTTGAGCACGCTGTTGAACGCCTCGCTGATGGCGTTGTCGAAACACGACCTGACGCGGCCCAAGGACTGGGTCACGCCCAGGCGGCGACAGGCCCGGCGAAAGCGCGAGGACCCGTATTCGCTGCCGCGGTCGCTGTGGAAGATCACGCCCTTCACGTCACCGCCACGGGTGGCCGCGGCCATGTTCAAGGACGCCACGACCAGCTCGGCGTCATGGCGTGTTCCCGTCGCGTAGCCGAGCAGGCAGCGCGAGAACAGGTCGATGACGGTGGCGATTCTGTGGAATCTGTGAGCTGGGGTTTCGACAGCGGGTGCCTTGTCGGACCTCGACGATCGGCAGCAGTGCGGAGGCGGTCGGCCGGTTCAGGTCGCGAGGGCTGGGGTCGGCGGGAGTGGGTACCTCGGAGAGTCGGTCGAGGAGTGCGTCGAGGGCGACCTGGCCGTCATCGACGGCGGCGCGTTCGTCGTCGGTCAACGGGATGGAGATGAGCATCCGCTGCAAGTTGGCCTTGGCTTCGAGGAGTTGGGCCTGGGTGGAGTCCTTCGGGGTGTAGAAGTCGCAGCGTGCGCAGGCCATGCGGTGCTGGCACTGTTCGAAGAAGCTGTAGGTGCAGTAGCCGTGGCCGAGGTCGTAGTGCTGCCAGGGCTCGCCGCCCGCGGCGGCGCCGGAGGCGACGGCGTCCCGGTCGACGAGCACTTCGATGGTCCGCAGGTTGCGGGAGAAGTACCCGGCTTCGGTGTAGGCCCTGGTCAGCGTGTTCGGGGTGATCTTCGCGTAGTGCTGGGTGCTGGTCGGGCTGCGGTGTCCGAGCCATGCCTGCAGCTCGAAGAGCGTCATCGGCTCCTTGGCGTTGTAGAGCTGGCTGGCGATGGTGGATCGGGCCCGGTGGCTGGTGATGTTCCCGCGGACATCGGAGGTGGGCACTCCGGCCTTCTCGCAGAGCGCGGGGATCAGGGTGCGGTTGATGTAGTTCTTCGCGACCGGGTGGGCCCGGACGGAGAAGAGCAGGTCAACGCGCTCATTGGTCTTGGCGTCGAGGCGTTCGGGCTGGGTGGGCCGCAGGGCCTGCCAGGCTTCGACGGCCTGGCCGACGATCGGGTCGACGGGCTTGGTGAAGGCCGTACTGGTCTTGTTCACCGGGATGTCGAGGAGGCAGACGGCCTGCTCGGCCAGAACCTCGCGGGAGGCGCCGTCGATGGGCTGGCCCTCGTGCTGCCAGCGGACGCAGCCGACCCGGAGCCGGGAGATCTCGTCACTGCGCAGGCCGGAGAACAGCCAGGTCAGAGCGAGAGCGCGGATCAGTTCCAGGGGGTAGTAGCTGCCGGCGGAAGTGCCGGGAAGGTCTGGGGCTTGAAGGTTGAGTCCGGCCCACAGCAGTTTGGCCCAGATCTCGTCCGCGATGACGCGAGGGTCGGTGGAGATCAGGGCGGCGACCGTGCGGGGCACCGCCAGGGCCCGGTTCGTGTCGAAGCGCCTGGGGATCCATTCCCATTCCTGCAGGTCCCGCAGGAACGTGCGGGTGCCCATCAGGATGTGGGACTTGGTCCGTGGGGCGATCGGATCGCCAAGACGCCCGTGGAGGTGGTCGACGCGCTGGACGTAGTCCCCGACGGCCATCTTGTCGACTGCGGCGACCCAGTTCGCGCAGGTCGACCGCGTCCAGTGGGCCGGATCGACGGCGTCGGGATGCTCGGCGGCCAGCCAGCGGCCGGTCTTGGCCATGTTCGTGCGGATGTTGTTGCGGACAGCCGTGGTGAGCGTGGAGGTGTCGTGCCAGCGCTGCAGACAGGTGGACCACGGTTCGGGGACTCCGGCCAGGACCGGAGCGTGGTTGAAGCCGGGCCGGACCGGGGCCCGGCAGTGCCCGAGATCGGCCATGACCTTCTGCAGTGCGTAGAACCCGGACGCATAGCGGGTGCCGGTGGCCGGGTGGGCCTGCAGACGGGCGAACGCCTCGGTGGTCAGGTCCTCGAGGCGGGGGCTGCGGTTGATCAGCAGGGCCTGGGCCAGCACCCCTGGCAGCCGGTAGCGGCCGTCCTCACGGTTCTGGCTGCGGTAGCCCCAGCGGTCCGAGACCACCGCGACCTCAGCCATCGCCGTCTCCATCGCCTCCCGTCCGAACAGCAGCCCGGCCAGGTAGAACCGGTTGAAGTAGCCCAGGTGCTGGTAGTCGGTGAAGCCGCCGAGGAGATGGGCCAGGGCGATCAGGAACGGGCGGGTCGCGGCGGAGGGCGAAGCGCAGCAAGGTGCCGGTGCCGGCAGTTGTCCAACACGATCGCCACTGCCTGGGCCCCGGCCCGGCAGTGGCTCACCTCACTGCCGTGGTGAAGGACGCCGCAGGCCTGGTCGAGGGGGTCGACCAGACGGGCCAGGGCCTTCCAGTGCACGGCGGTCCGGCGCGGAATCCCGCCGTGGGCCCGCTGCCGGCGCAGAGCCCGCAGGTCCATGGAGGCCAGCGCGTCCCGTTCCCTGCCGAGCAGCTGCGGGCGGCGGTCGAAGCCGTCCAGCGCGAACAGACACGGCCTCTCCGCCCCCGCGCCGGGTGCCGAAAGCAGCGGCCTGACCTGGGACGGCATCATCACGAGGACCTTTCCGTGGTGGTGAGCGTCTCGACCCGCCAGGCGTGCAGATGCGACATCGAGGCGTTCAGCCGCGCGGAGAGCTCCCGGCCCGAGATGTGGATGTAACGCAGAGTCGACTCGGTGCTGCGGTGCCCCGCGAACGAGGCGATCGCGTGCACCTCCCAGCCCATCCGGGCCAGATCCGTCAGACACAAGTGCCGCGTGGTGTGCGTGGAGAACCGCGTCACCTCCGCATCCAACGCGATCCGGCGCACGACCTTGGACCAGGTCCACAACGTCAGCGGCTGGGCCGCGTTGCGCCGCGACTCCGACAGGAACAACGGCCCCCGCACCCGCGACAACGAGGCGCGGTGCCGCAGATACTCGCCCAGCAGCACCCCGGTCGACGCCGAGTAGGGCACCACCCGTTCCTGACGCGTCTTGGTCGTCTCCGCCCGCACCCGCAGCGTGCGGTGGGCCGGATCGATGTCGTCGGTCCGCAGCGAACACAACTCCTCACGGCGGAGCGCTGAATCGTAGGCGAGAGCCAGCATCAGCCGGTTGCGCACCGGCTCGGCCCGGAAGACCTCCAAGATCTGCAACCACTCGTCCTCCGCCGGGATCCACGGCAGCTTCACCATCCGCGGCACCAGTCCCCGCGCCGTCCCGCCACCTGCCCGGCCGGGGGTGTAACGGCCGCGGCCCACCGGATTCGACTCCCGCACGCCCTCCTCGACGAGGAAGTCGAAGAACAACCGCACCGGCACGAGCCGCTGCTGCAACGTGGCATTGGACAGCCCCGCCCCCGAGTCCAAGGCCAGTACATTCGCCCCGCTCCGACTCGGCCGCGTCCTCAACTCCCGCACAAATGCAGCGACATGAGCGCGACTGGCCGCCTCCGGGGCGACCCCGTCCCGCTCACACGCCAGCAGGAACTCACCCAAACCCCGGGCATAGGCATCGATCGTCCGCGGCGCCCGCCCCAGATCCGACCAGATCTGCAGCCACTCGGCCGCCCGCTCATGCCGCGCCAGGACCGGCCACTTCTCCGACAACACCGTCACGAACACGCTCAACGCGAGACCGGCGCCGCCGTACCGCCCCGGCCGGAAGGTCCATCCGTCAGCGTGATTCCACGTAACTTATAGGTAGACCTTGCCCTCACCGGTGGTGATCTCGGTCATGTCGCCGCACCACACCTGGTCCGGAGTGTCCGCGGTGAAGTCCCGGCGCACGAAGTCCGGGAACGCGGGTCGTCTGCCGCGCCGGGTCAGCCCGCGCCGCCTGCGGATCTTCCGTCCGGCCAGGCCGAGCCCGGCCATCAGGCGTGCCACGGTATTCACAGAGACGCGCCAGCCCTCGCGGACCAGGACGAGCCAGACCTTCGGGGAACCGTAGGTGCCGCCGGAGCCCTCGAAGATCTGCCGGATCGCGTCGGACAGCTGTCCGCGCCGGACCTCACGCGCGGTGGTGGGCCTGTCGCGCCACTTGTAGAACCAGGACTCCGATACTCCCAGGACACCGCAGGCCAGACGGTACGGGATGCGGTGGTCGGTCCTCTGGTTACCGATGAACTCGGCCACGGCGGCCGGATCCGTCTCGGTCACTTCACCCAGAGGACCATGCATCGCTTGAGGACATCACGTTCCATTTCCAGCTCGCGTATCCGCTTGTTCTTCTCGCTCATCTCACGCCGCAGCCGCTCCAGCTCGGCCTCGCGCATCCGTCCTCCCGCCGCGGGCTCGGCCGGCCAGTCGGAAAACGCCGACCCGTTGCGCTGCCACCGCGACACCCAGCTGTGCAGCGTGCCGGAGTGCACGCCGAGCTCCTCGGCAACCTCCGGGATCGGTCTGCCCGTCTCGATCACGATGCGTACAGCACCCTCACGAAACTTAGGCGTATACGTCCGTTGCTTGGACCCCATGAACTCCAACTTCCCCTGCAACCATGGACTCCACGCTACGAGGGGAGGGACACCCTACTCACCCACGCCACAGAGGGCCTCCCCCTCCCCGACGACGTCGGCATGGCCCGCGCCCACTACGGCGTCCACGTGGAAGCCCGCCGCAGCGACAACACCGGCCACACGCTCCTCCGCCTCGGCCCAAACCCAGACCCGGCTCGCCTCGCGCGACGCCAACCGTCTCAACACCGAGCTGGCAGGCCGGGCGACCCCCGGCTTCACGGTCACGGCGAAGGACGCCCCCGTTCCACGTCAGCGACCACCAGAGTTACACCGACCCGCAAAGCGCCGACATCACCGTGCTCCTGGCCGACGCCATCGCGGGGGCGACCGCATGACCACGACCCTGTACGAGATCGAGACCAGCGAATCCGACGACGGCACCCTCCGCCCCGACGAAGCCCTCTGGACGCCCGCTGGCAAGGACGCGGTGGACCACGGGTTCGTCGTCCACCGCGGGCTGTACGTCGCCGGCATCAGCTCCCCGGCCGACGACCGCCTCCACCCCCAGTCGTTCGTCGCGCTCGGACACCACAAGTGGAGCGACCTCATCGAGGCCGCCGCCACATACATGGACCGCGTCCACGGCTGGCGCACCCTCCACAGCTACCCCGACGACGACCCGTCGGAGACCATCCACCGCATCCCGCGCGCCGTCCTGACCTGGTGCGTGCTCTTACTGCACCCCCACCCAGATCACCCCTGCGGCTGTGAGTGGGAAGGGAGCTGGCGCATGATCTGGGCACCTCCCGACGAGCCCGGCGCCATCCCGATCACCGCCATGCGGCACCCTGCTGCCCCCGCAGCCGCGGCCGGCCTCCCCGACCCGGACCAAGGCGGACTCGCGACCTGGGCAGGCTGACACGGACGACTGAAATACGAAGGCCCACACCCCGCGAACTCCGCCGGAGTGCGGGCCTTTCGTGTTTTCAGAGGCCTTCCAGCGCAGTGCATGCCCACCTGTCTCGCGTCCTGGAGGGCCACCGGCCGACGACCGCCCCCCCCAGTGGGCCGTCGTGCTCCCAGACCATCTGGCTGTTGGCGTCCGTCTTGTTCGTGCCGGAGCTTGTGCCCGAGTCCGCCGCGGCGAGAGCCACTGCTCGCCTATTACCGGGCAATAGCGTGCGTGCCTCGCGGCTCGGCCAGCTGGAGCTATTACCCGGTAATGGCTCAGGCGGCTCGCTGACGTCCCGATAGGTCATGTAAACTAACGCGTCGATCGCGCAATCGATCAAGGACGTTAGTAAGGTGTCCCCATGAGTTCGCCAGCCACCTCCAGCGACCGCGAGAAGGTCGTCTCCAAGCTGCCGGGATGGCTCCGGCAGAACCTCAAGATCAGAGCCGCCCAGCACGGCATCGAGATCCAGGCCGCCGTCGAACAGGGCATCAACGCCTGGTGCAGCCTGGCCTCCACCACAGCAACCGTCGACACCGCGGGAGCCGACTCCTTCTCCACCTTCCTGCCACCCGGGCAGTGGGATGAGTTCCGCCAAGTCGTCGCAGACCGCCGCGTCTCCCTCATCCAGGGACTCGCCCAGGCCGTACAGCTCTGGCTCGACTCCAACCCCGCCCCCGACGTCGAACGCCCCGAAGCCACCCGCCGCATCGTCGTGTGCAATCAGAAGGGCGGCGTCGGCAAGACCGCCATCACCGCAGGCCTCGGTGAAGCACTCGCCGAAGACCCCAACACGCTGCACTCCGTCCGCGTCGCGAAGGCACTGGCGAAGGCACTCCGGGCGAGCGACGACCAGTCCGGCAGCGAACCGGCAAGCGATCCGCTCGACATCGAGAGCCTGCCCGGCCTCGGTCTGCGCGTCCTGCTCGTCGACTTCGACCCGCAGTGTCACCTCACCAACCAACTCGGCGGCGCCCCACTGCCGATGGACGGCGACAGCCTCACCAATCACATGGCGGGCTCCCCCAAGGGCGAGATCCGTGACCTCATCATCCCCGTCGACGACGACACCTTCGGCGGCCGGCTCCACCTCCTGCCCGCCTGCAACGACGCCTTCCTCCTCGACGTACGTCTGTCCGCCGTACGGGCACGAGAAGCCGCCCTCGAGCGCGCACTCGCCCCCCTCGAGGCCGACTACGACGTGATCCTCGTCGACTGCCCGCCGAGCCTCGGCCTCAGCATGGACGCCGCCGCCTACTACGGCCGCCGCCGGGACGGAGAAAACCCCGGTCAGTCCGGCGCCCTCATCGTCGTACAGGCCGAAGACAGCTCCGCCGACGCCTACGAACTGCTCACCAACCAGATCGACGACCTGCGCAGCGACCTTCAGGTCGACATCGACTACCTCGGCATCGTCGTCAACCTCTACGACTCCCGCCGCGGCTTCATCGCCACCTCCTCACTGCAGGGGTGGGTCGACATAAAGGATCCACGCGTCGTCGGCCTCATCGGCGACCTCAAGGAACAGAAGGAGGCAGTCCGCATGAAGCAGCCCCTGCTGTCATACGCCCCCAAATCACAGCAGGCGATCGGGATGCGCGCGCTGGCCAGGGAGATCGCATGAGCAAGGCCGACCAGCTGGGCGCAGGCCGCTTCGGCGGGGGAGTGCGGGGCGTCAGCGCACGACGACAAGCCGTAGCCGCCGCCACAGGAGTCCCCACCGACGGCATCGCCCCGCCCACCGAGCTCTCCCCGCACCGCATCAGCCTCAACCCCGACAACCCCCGATCCAGCCTCGGCGACCTCACGGACCTCGCCGGCAGCCTCAAGACCCACGGTCAGAAGGTGGCGATCACGGTGATGAACCGCGACGCCTACCTCACCGCCAACCCCGAGCGCGAAGCCGATCTCGAAGCCGACACCACCCACGTCGTCATCGACGGCAGCAGCCGCCTGGCCGCCGCCCGCGAAGCACAGCTCGCCAGCATCAAGATCATGGTCAGCGACGACCAGGGCACCAACTCCGAGGAACTCCTTGAGTCCGCTCTCGTCGCCAACATCCACCGCCAAGACCTCGAAGAACTCGACGAAGCACGTGCCCTCGACCGGCTCCTGAAGATCTACGGCAGCCAGACCGAACTGGCCAAACGGCTGCACCGATCCCAAGGCTGGGTGTCGCAGCGCCTGGCTCTGCTCAACCTCACACCCGAACTCCAGGCCAGGATCGGCGAAGAACCCATCAAGCTGCTGCGCGCGGTGGGCAACAAGCCCGCTGCCGAGCAGGAAACAGCCCTCCAGGAGCTCAAGGACGAACAGGCCCGTCAGGAAGCGGAGAGGCAGCAACGCCGCCAGAAGAAGCCAGCGAAGAGCACCACGGCTGACGTTCAGGACTCTGAGAAGCCCGGCAGCCATTACCGGGTAATAGAGGACGACGCGACCAACGCATCGCCCTCCTCTGCCCCGGCCGCTCGCGACAGCGGGGAGGACGACGCCCGACCGTCAGCTGGCGATGGCCTTGGTCCGACTGCGCGGCACAAGGACGAACCGCACCAGGAGGAGGGGACACCGCAACCTGTTCCCGAACCGCGATCCCACAACGACGAACCAGTCGAGGGTGACCAGGTCGCAGAACAGCAGCTGAAGCGGTTTCCCTACGGCGACGGTGCGTCGGCCGCGGTGTACCTGATTCATAAGATGCCGCCCGACGAGTTCAACACGATGCTGGACCTGCTCATCAAGCACAGAGACGGCCAACTCGCCACCTCTGGCTGAGAGTCCTGCCAGCACGCGGAGGGCCAGTTTCCCAAGTGCGGGAAGCGGGCCCTCCGCCGTTTCGGGGCTCGACGAGGACGCCAGCAGCGAGCAGCCTGGGCCGGTCCCGATCGGCACTGGATATGTCACCGGTGTTAGACGCAGTGGTCGATCATCCGCTCGCGAGACGGGCGCGGCATCATCCTGCCCATCCTCTCTTTGGGACTGTGCGCCGGCGGCTTGAAAGTCATCATCGTGCAAGCCTCCGCAGACTTCTCCAACGTCACCGCCTCCGGATACTCCTTCGCCGCCTTCTCCGTTGGCGGACTGGTTGGTGGACTTGCCTACGGCCGCCGTACATGGAAGGCCCCACTACGCATCCGCTACACACTGGCAACCCTCGCCCTGAAGGTTGGCGCGCTGATCCTGGCCTTCCTGGCCGCATCCCCTCTGATGATCGTGGCCGCCTTTTGCGTGAGACTCCCCATGACACCGCTCATCGTGATCGCTCACCTCTTGGTGGACGAACGGATCTCCGCAGCACGCCATGCGGAGGCCAACGCCTTGCTCGGCTCTGGCTACAACCTGGGTTCGGCCGCCGGAGCGGCGCTGGGCGGCCAGCTCATCGGAATCACCGGACCGGGCATCACTGCTGTCGCACTCGCCGCGGCAACGGCCCTGGCCGCAGCAGCCAGCTACCGTCTGCCCACCTGCACCCAGCAGACCATCACGGTGGATGCCAGTGCCGAACGGGCAGCAGCGCCCAAGACCTGAGAACTGCCGCAGCAGTACCACGAGCAGCACGCCCGTCGGAACGTGACCACTCTTGAACTGGTGGCGGTCGTTGTCCACTACGGCTGTTGAAGGACCGAGCTCGGACGTCTCCGGGTGAGGTGAGGTCCAAGCCGTTTGTTCGGTGCAGTATTCGCACGGTCAGGTCTTGTAGAGGGCGCGCATCGTGTCGGCCCACTGTTGGGGCCGAACGGACTCGCAGTCGGCGCAGCGGTACGCGGTGATCCATACGCGGGCCGGGTGGTTCTGTTGGGCGGAGGGATGGGTGAGGCCGTACTCGATCCGGGGCGGTAGGCGGCACAGAGGTCAAGGGTCTCCGTAGTAGAGCGATTCGTGGTTCATACAGCGGGCAGTGCACACGTCGGTGGCTTACCGTCGCGGGCGGCTGTGACGGCCCGCCTGGCGGGCTCTACGGAAAAGATCTGGTGATGGCCTCCCGCCCGGCGGGATGGACCCCGGATCACGCTTTTACGCAGGTCGCAGGCGGGTTTCCATGGCCGGGTGACAGTCAGCAGAGCGCATATCGGTCCGGGCGGGTGGCCGTGCTACTGCAACGGTGTGATGGTCGGTGACGGCCACCGCCCGGCGGGCAAGCCGCTGCGTGACGCCCAGGACGAAGCGGGTGTCCCGCCCGGGTTCTGGACGGGTCGGGGCCTGGTCGCGCTCGGTCTCGCGGCCGGGGACGTGGTGACCGAGCGGCAGGCCGAACTGCTCCTGGGGGAAGGCCGGCACCCGGACGCAGGCCGGATCGAGCGGGACCTTCTGGAGGAGGGCAAGAGCCCGGCGGAAGCGCGGCGGTCGACGGTGCTGGGCAGGCCCATCGAGCACAACAAGTCGCCCAAGACGGAGAAGGCGAAGGAGCGGTCGCCCTGGCTGGCCATGGACCTGGCGTTCCGGATGTCGTCGACCGTTCAGATCGCGTGAGCGCTGGGGGATGACCTGATCCGCCGGCTACTGGAGCTGTGCCAGGACATCGCCCGGGACAAGGCACTGGCGTGGCTGGAGGAATCGGTCGCGGAGATCCGCTGGCGGAGCGGCGGCAAGCACCGCAAGCCGGTGAAGGACGGGCTGATCATCGCGGTGCTCCGGCACTACGAGTCCAGGGCTGGAAAGCCGCTGCTTCACGATCACGCGGTGATTTCCATCCGTGCCCGGAGGCCGGACGGCAAGGGGACGTGGGGCAACTGGTCCGCGGACTCGATGCTGACCCACATCGTTGTGGCCGACACTCTCTACACCCTCCACTTCATGGAAGAAGTGTCCGCCCGGCTCGGGTGGGCGTGGGAGCCGCGCGAGGTGACGCCCGGCAGGAGACCGGTCCTTGAGATCGCGGGAATCGACCAGCGGCTCATCGGCTGGCAGTCGACCCGCCGTCAGCAGATCGCGGACGCGCTGCCCATCCTCATCGCCGATTACGAAGAGCGGCAGGGGCACCAGCCGGGGGAGCGGGCCGCCAAGGCACTGGACCGGCAGGCCGCCGACCGGACCCGCCCGCCGAAGCGCAAGGAGCCGCGGTCGCTGTCCGAGCTGCGTGACGGCTGGCGGACGTCGGCGATCCGGGCGTTCGGTGCCTGCACCGTGTACCGGCTGGCGAAACGGGCGCGGGCGGCGGCCGCGGCGGTGTGGGCACGGGTGCGGCCGGTCGTCGACATTGCGCTGGCCGCTGTCGACATCACTGCCGTGGCGTACGTGATGCGCGGCGCATTCAAACGCCACCACCTGCTCGCCGAAGCCCGACGCCACCTCGCCCACACCCTGCGCGGCAGGCCCCACGAACCCGGCCTGGACGAACAGATCGTGCAGACGGCCATCGACGGCTACACCCGCCCGGCCGGACAGACGATGACGACCGCCGATCTGCGCGCCCTGTACCCGCACGACCTTGAGGACCAGGCCGTGCTCCGTCCGCTGACCCGAGCCCGGTCGACGTCCCGCTACGACAAGGCCCGCCTCGCCGACGGCGCCCTGACCGCCCGCGTGAACGCGGTGCGCCGCTCGCACCGGCTGGGCTCCCGCTCTCTGCCGCACACCGTCACCGTGCCCGCCGGGCCGCCGCCGCGATCGAGGCGGGACCGGGGCGAGGCCCTTGCCGGGCGCGTGGTCCGCACGGCGGGCCGGGACCAGGAGCAGATGACCGACGTCGCCACGGTGGAGGAGAGCCGCCGCATGATCGAGGCCGCCGCACACATGGCCGCCAAGCTCCAGGACGGCATCCGGGCACGCGCCACCGCACACGGCCCCCGGCCGCAGCCAGCCCCAGTGCCCCACACCCAACAGCCCGGAGCCCAGCCCGGCCCGGGCCCGGACACACCCACTGGAGGAATCAGATGACCATCCCGCCCGACGACCCGAGGATCGAGGCCGCACTCGCCCGCGTACGGCAGGGCGCCCAGGAGCGCGCCGCCGCGCTCGGACCGCCGCCCCTCTGGCAGCCGATCTGGAAGCGGCCTCGCATGCCGCTGACGAAGGCGGAGAAGACGAAGCGGCTGAGCCGGCAGCGCCAGCGGCTCCAGCGGGCGGGGCAGCGGCGCTTCTTCACCGGGCAGTCCCGCCAGCCCCGCCCGAGGCGGAACCGCATCGGCAGCGCGGCCAGCCGCCGCGACGCGCGCGCCCTGTCCCGGATGCGGCACTCCAATGCCTGGCTGTGATGACGATGCCGGGCATCGTCCATCGAGTTGATGCTCTGCATCCGGTGGCGATGCATGACATCGAGTGGGCTCCGCGCCGGTGCGCTGGATGACACCGTGCTACCCGGCGATGCCCGGCACTCGCCCGCGTCCGGTGCGCTGCACCCGATGTCCCGTACCGCACCGGTGCGCCCACTGCCGACCGACCCCTTGACCAGGTGAGGCCGGGCGCGTGCGCGACCCCTTGACCAGGTCCGCAACCGAGGACGTTACTCCTTGACACAGCCCGTTTTGGCTGGTGGTCAGGTTGTGGTCAAGGGTGTGTGTGATAGGGGATCCCGCCCGGCCGTGGCGCGCGTCCGGTGCGGTGCGGCGATGCCGATGGAGCGCACCACGATGGGCGGTGCGGTGCGGTGCGGCGCGCGGCGGTGGCGCGTGCCCGATGCGCGCGTACGCACCACCACCGTCGTCGATCCGCACACGATGGACAGGCGAACCGGCTGGCCACCGGCCGGCGCGGGGTGTGCATCAAGGGCCTGGCCCACGCCGACCGCCTCCAGCTGACGGAGGATGTCCGCCACGTCCTCGTGGTCCTCCGTGAGGAACTGCGCGGCGAAGTCGATGACCGCGCGGGCGATGCCCTCCGCCGCGCCCGGCCCGGATCGCGCCCAGATACACAGCGAGGTCACGAAGACGCGCCCGAGAGCCTCCAGGGCGAAGGTGTCCGCGCACAGCTCGCCCGCGTCCGGGCCGGGCAGCGCGCTGACGGGGACGACGATCCCGTTCGGCGACGTCGACGAGCAGCTCGGGTATCCGCCGCTCGGTGCCGGCGGACTCGCGGGCGGCTTCGACGCTGTCGGCCTGGACGGCGCGGAGGTAGCTGAACGCGCTGATCGCTGCGTCCGGGGTCATCGGGGCGAGCGGCACGGTGGTGGGCATGGTGGCTCCTCACGTACGGGCCGCCTCGCCGATCGAGGCGGCCTCAGAACCGATCTTCAGAGCAGGTACCTGTGGACAGAGCCCACGCACCGACGGTGAGCTGACTCCCCCGGTCGGCGCTCGCGCTGCCCCTTGTCCAGTTCCACTACCTGCGACATTCCGCCCATTTAGGCGGGGAGGAATCTCCGTCCCGCGATGCAGCGCGATGCCCCGGCGGCCGGGCTCCGACTCCGCTTGCCGTCTCGATCGGGTCGACGGCCGCCTTGTCCGCGCGCTGCTCCCGACACCCCGTTGAACGGCGGTCCTCTCAACTCGAAGCTGCAGACCTCTACCTGTAGCCGACGCAGGGGAGATGCCGCGCGCGGCAGGATGAGGCATCTCCCCTGCGCCCAGGTCAGCACGAAGAGACGGACGTGTGGACCAGGTAGAGCAGCTCGCGGACCAGCCCGCTGGCCAACGTGGCGGAAGCGGCGTACAACGCCGCCTGCCCGAGGCCCTGGACAAGACGATGGCGGGCACGTCGCTGCTCCGGGACAGGGCGGTGCGTACGGTGGGACATGACGGTCTCCGTTCAGGGGATGAGTCGGCTGCCCCCGCACCGCGTGTTCCTGGCAGGGATCCGGTGCGGGGCGCAGTTTCTGCTGGCCCCAAGCCTTATGGCTGACGTCCGCTGAATGCAGCTCCCTAGGCTCGAATCTCGATGTAAGTTCGGCGCCATGAACGGGAATCGGGCCACCAAGTGGGCCGAGGGAACTTCGGCGGATCTGGTTGCCGACGCCCACGCTCTGGGCGTGATGAAAGCCAGCCCCAGGATGGTGACCTCTTGGGTCGAGGACGGGATGCTCGCCAACCCTGAGCCGCGCAAGACCAGCGCGCACGGCAGCGATCCGCGAGTCTTCACCCCGGAGCAGCGCGAGTTGTTCACCAGACTCCTGGAAGCCCGCGAGCGCTCCCCGCTGGGGCGCATCCCGCAACGGTCGCTGATCCGTGTCGTGCTGTACCTGTGGCTGATCGACGACACGATCGTGCTCACCCCGCAGGCGCGCCGAGCCTGGCGTACCCACGCGCGCGCCACCGGCCAGACAACCGCCGTCCGGCGCAGCGAGAACGTCCGCGCCATCGTCGAACAACTCGCCCACCCCTCAGCGGCCCACAAGCAACGGCGCGCCGCCCATCTCATCCTCGAGGAAGGCGAGCGGACCGGGAAGATCGACATCAACAGACTGACCGCGGTCCTCACGGAGCTGTACTCACCCTGGCCAGCCCAGCCCGGCATGCCGAGGATCGAACGAGCCCTTCCCGGCCCATACGGGCCCGTCCCCGTCCAACACCACATCGCCATGTGGAAGGCCCGCCAGCAGACGATCAGCCTCCTTAAGCGGGAGCAGGTCGACGAGGCCGAGCTCGATCGGGTGCGCGCCGTCTACCGGCCGATGTGGGCCGACTACCAGGCCCATCGGCCCGCCATGGCGACCATCGGCGCCGGAGAGTTCGCGTCCTACTTCGCAGAGCCCGACACCATGGAGGGCCTCGCCATCGAGGCCGTCGATGCGTTCGTCTCGACGCTCGCTGGCGAACTCGGGCTGATCGAAGCCGCCTCCCATGCCGCAGAGACGGCACGCCTCAGACTGGCGCACTGACGGCCCGAGGCCGGTCACCGACCAGTTTGGCCAACCAGTTTGGCCAACCAGTTTGGCCAACCAGTTGGTCCAACCGCAGCGGCAACGTGTCCAGGTCCCAGCCGCGCCTGCCTGATTGACCTGTGACAGTGAAGCCGGACCGATTGCCACCGAAGTTGGACCGACCGTCTTTTGTGACAGCGAAGATGGACCGCGCTGGTACCCCGCCGCCGCCCCGACCGCCTGTCCGAGGGGCGGACTACGCTCCGCCACATGGATGATCAGTTGTGGGTGGGCGTGCGGGAGCGTGTGCAGGCGCTCGCCGGTGTACCGGTGCAGACGGGATCACGTCCCGTGGTGTTCGGAGCGAACGGCCACCATTTCCGCCTCGAACAGGTCCTGTCCCCGAAGGAGCTCGCAGAACTGGAGGCGCAGATCGGCGTCCGGTTGCCAGAGGAGTACCGGACGTTCCTGCTCCAGGTGGGCGCCGGTGGAGCAGGGCCTGCCTACGGGGTCTTCTCCGTGCAGCTCAAGGACGGCCGATGGCAGTGGGCGGGCGACGGCGCAGACCTGGCAGACGCGTCCCGGCTCGCCGAACCGTTCCCCGTGGCAGGGCCGGATCCGACAATTGTGGAGGCGCTGCTGAAGCGATGCCCTCAAGAGGAAGACTTCGACGACATCGAGGACTTCGACACCGCCTACGAGGCATGGGACGGGCAGTGGCTGGAGGTGATGTGGAACCCGCAGCGCACGGTCGGCGGGATCGCCCTCTGCCACCTGGGCTGCGCCCGCAGGCAGTGGCTGGTGGTCAGCGGCCCTGAGCAGGGGCGGATCTGGTCCGACGACCGAGTCGACGAGGTCGACCTGGCCCCGCTCCTGGACGCGGACGACCAGCCGGTGACCTTCGCCCGCTGGTACCTGGACTGGCTGGACCACGCTGAGCAGCAGACACACAGCCAGCAGAAGTGACAACCCCCACAGGTGCTAGTTGTATTGACCCGCAGCGTTGCTCACACGGGTGATCGGTGGCTGGCCGCCGAGTGCGGTGTGGCAGCGGTGGTGGTTGTAGGTGTGC
>NZ_BMML01000047.1 GCF_014645815.1 Streptomyces fuscichromogenes
AACCGGATGACGTCAATCGCCAAGGCCATCCTCACCCTGGAGCGGCAACGCTGAAGAAGCTCAGTGAGTCAGCCGCGCAGCGGCAGACGAGTGGCTCAAGCCAGCCGACGCGGGTGGAGCAGTCCCGGCCGATGCCGAGCACGCCGGGCGCGTCTCTGAGCCCGTGCATCGTGAAAGCTGCGCGGCCGACATTCCGGTGTGCATAGGCGTCGGGCGGCTCGCGCAGATCTGGGGCGGTAGATTTCCAGATACGCGAAGAGCACGGTGGACAGCTTCGGACGCCTCGACCAGCACCGCGTAGTCGGCATACTTGAATCCGCTGGCGCTGCTGTCAATCCCCTCGAAGCGTGGAGACGTTGTCATGCCACTTCGGCCCGGAGCCGGGCCCTTGACGTTCTGTGTGCTTCCGCCATGTTGCCGTTCGAACGGGATCGGGGCGAGCCCGTCGTCGGCACTGCGTCTCCTGCTGGTGTTGTAGAAGCCCGCGATCCAGGTCGAGATCTTGATGCGGGCCACCGCACGGATGGCGAAGTGCTGCCGGTGGGCGAACTCGACCCTGAGCGTGCTGTTGAACGACTCCGCGGCGGCATTGTCCAGTGCGCACCCGCCCCGCCCCATCGACTGCACGATCCCCAGGGACCGGCAGGCGGAGGGTGCATTCTGCACAGCGGTCGCGGATCGCAGCGCCGGGTTGTTCGCCTCCGAGCCGGAACCGGTGAGCACGATCTCCTCCGGGCCCGCCCCGATCAGCGCGGCCACCTGCCGCCGCGCCCGCGCCGGCGCCGCACGGGGCGCCGCGCGGTACGCGTGCGCGCCGGAGAGACCGCCGAAACCGCCCGCGAGGAACGGGAGCATCGCCGCCGTCACCCGGGGGCGACCGGGGGGCGTTGTGGTCCGGATACAGCGGACCGTCCTTGGGGATCGGGCTCACCGGCTTGTTCATGAGAACCGTCGCGTTCGTTCGTCCGCTGAGGTCGGCCGGGACCGCACACCGGTCCACCGCTCTACCCAGGGTGTCCGCTGTGCGGCGGACGAAGACTCGCCGTGCCGGGGCGATCGGATCGGTGCCGGCGAAGGTCGCAGGTGAACCTTCTTGTCACGGAGCTACGTTCCCTTTACGTGACCATAGAGCGAAGTGAGGAGCGGCGGTGGACTTCGGCGCGAACTCGGCGGCCCCGGCGTCTCGTCACCCACGACGGTGTGAGCACGACACGCTGTAACGGTGGCCTGCCGAAGCCGCGTTCTCGGGTCCGGCCGTGAGCGGGGCGACGGGCGGACCCGTGTGGCTGAAGTCCGGGACGCTCATGTCCCTTGTCGTGGCTCATGCACCGCGTTCCGCACGCGGCTGCCTCCGGTTGATGAGGCTGCACGCGCCCATCGGCACCTGGCTCTACCTCTTCCCCGGACTGTGGGCCGTCGTCCTGGCCGAGGGCGACGACATCCGGTGGCGGATCGTCGTCGCGTTCGGACTGGCCGCGGTGCTGATCCGGGGAGCTGGATGCACCATCAACGACATCGTCGACCGGGAGATAGACGCGCAGGTGCGCCGCACGGCCGACCGGCCGATCCCGGCGGGGCTGGTCACCGTGCGGCAGGCGACGGTGTTCGCCGCCGCGCAGACTCTGGCGGCGCTGCTGATCCTGGCCTGGGTCGACCGGACGGCCGCTGAGGTCATAGCGGCCTCATTCCTCCTGATCGTCTCCTACCCCTTCATGAAGCGCGTCACCTATTGGCCGCAGGTGCCGCTCGGTCTGGCATTCAGCGCTCTGGCGCCGGCGGGCTGGGTCGCGGTGACCGGTTCCTTCGCGCCGGCCGCCTGGGCGCTTTATGCGGCTGGATTCTTCTGGACTGTGGGACACGACACGGTCTATTCCCATCAGGACAAGGAGGACGACCGCAGGATCGGTGTCAAGTCCGCGGCGCTGAGATTCAAGGCGGCCACCCCTTGGTGGCTGGGGCTTTTCTACGGCGCGACGCTGGCGCTCCTGGTCTGGACGGCGTATCTGACTCACGCGGGGCCGGTGTGCTACCCGATTCTTCTGATAGGCGCGCTGAATTTCGCCTGGCAGATAGCCGTTATCAGAGAGGACACAGCAGACGGATATCTGCGCGCTTTCGTCGGGAACCGGCACTTCGGCTGGATTGTCCTGGGCTCGTTCCTCGCGGGAAAGTTGATCTGACGGCCCGGCGAAATCCGACGAAGGCTCGGCCGGAACGTTCCATTCATCCGCGAGGCAGGGCATGCAGACGTTACTCATCGATCACCGTGATTCCTACACGTTCAACCTCTACCAGTTCATCGCCGCGGTGAACGGGCGGAAACCCGTCGTCATCCGCCACGACGATCCGCAACTCGCGACGGCGGACCTGGACGCCTTCGACAACATCGTGCTCTCACCCGGCCCCGGTCGGCCGCAGGTCGAGCAGGACCTGGGATATTCCGCGCAGATCCTGGGTCGGACCGCGCTGCCGGTCCTCGGGGTATGCCTGGGACATCAGGCCGTCGCCCATCTCGCGGGTGCGACCGTCTCCCTGGCCCCCCGACCCAGACACGGCCATGTCAGCCGGATCAGGCACGCCGATCCGGAGCTGTTCGACGGAATACCCCAGGATTTCAGCGCGGTGCGTTATCACTCGCTGCGCGTCGAGGAACCGTTCCCCGAGACGCTGGAGGCCACGGCCTGGTCCGAGGACGGCGTCGTGATGGCGCTGCGGCACCGGCTTCTTCCGCGCTGGGGTGTGCAGTTCCACCCGGAGTCCATATCCACAGAGCACGGGCATGCGCTGCTGGAGAATTTCCGCAGGCTGACACAGCGACGGACCACACAAGGCACCGGAACCGGCCGGGTGCGCACACCGCTCGCCACCACACATACGCCGAAGACCCCGGGCGGACCGGCCCTCGTCGTCACCAGTCGGGCGATTCCCGCGGCC
The DNA here is from genome assembly GCF_014645815.1 of Streptomyces fuscichromogenes. GTDB lineage: Bacteria > Actinomycetota > Actinomycetes > Streptomycetales > Streptomycetaceae > Streptomyces > Streptomyces fuscichromogenes. The sequence continues at coordinate 2,935 of NZ_BMML01000047.1, forward strand.
ATCGACACGGAGACGCTCTACCGGACGTTCTTCGAGTCCTCGTCGTCCTCCTTCTGGCTGGACGGCGGCAGAACGACAGACAATCCGTCGAGGTTCTCGTTCCTGGGAGACGTCAGCGGGCCACTGAGCGAAGTGCTGACGTACCGGCTGGAGACGGACACCACCGAGATTCGTACCGCGAGCGGCGTCCGGACCGAACGGGGAAGCATCTTCGCTCTGCTGGAGCGCCAGCTCGCGGAGCGGACGGTCACGAATCCCGGATTCCCCTTCGACTTCGTCGGCGGATACGTCGGGTATTTCGGCTACGAGATGAAGGAGCAGACCGGAGGTGATCGTCGTCACCGGTCCGATGCGCCCGACGCGTGCTGGATGTTCGCGGACCGACTGATCGTGGTCGACCACGAGGAAGGCAGCACCTATGTGGTGGCCGTACACGGCCAGGCGGTTGGCGAATGTTCCGCAGCTCAGACGTGGGTCGACGCGACCACGGCCGAGATCCGTACTCTCCCGGTCAGCCGATCGCCGGGGATCACCCCACTCGCGGACCGCTTGACGGGCGTCGAACCGTCCTTCGTACGCGACCGCGCACGCTACCTCGCTGACATCGCGCACTGTCTGGAACAGCTGCGACAGGGAGAGAGCTACGAGATCTGCCTGACCAACAAACTCCGGCTGCGAGCCGAGTGGAGCGACGGCGAATTTTACCGAATGCTACGGCACCGGAATCCCGCACCGTACAGCGCGCTGCTGCGTTTTCCCGAACTGACGGTTTTCAGCTCGTCCCCCGAGCGCTTCCTGAAAATCCACGAAGGAATAGCCGAGACCAAGCCGATCAAAGGAACCGTCGCGCGCGGCGCCGACTTCGAGCAGGACGCGGAGCGCGCCGCTCGCCTGGCCGACGACGCGAAGACGCGTGCCGAGAATCTCATGATCGTGGATCTCGTGCGCAATGACCTGGGTCAGGTGTGCGATGTCGGCACGGTCGATGTCACCGATTTCATGGCTGTGGAGTCCTATGCGACCGTCCATCAACTGGTCTCCACGGTCCGCGGCAGGCTGATGCCCGGCATCACACCTATCGAATGCGTACGCCGGTGTTTCCCGGGAGGCTCCATGACAGGAGCGCCAAAACACCGTGCCATGCAGATCATCGACCGTCTCGAAACGGAGGCGCGTGGCGTCTACTCGGGCGCTCTCGGCTACTTCGGTCTGGCCGGCGGGGCCGATCTGAGCATGGTCATCAGGACGGCGGTCCGCTCAGACGAGGAGTTGACCATAGGCTGCGGCGGGGCCATCGTGCTCGACTCGGACCCAGAGGCGGAATTCGACGAGATCGTGCTGAAAGCGGATGCGGTGCTGCGGGCACTGCGTCCGGGCAGGGTACCGGAACTGGTGTCGGCTCCTGCGGGGGCCGGCTCATGAGGATGCACTCGAACGGCTCCACGGCCCTGGAGCGGGACGCGCTGGTGCAGCTGACCCGCCGCTGGGGGAAACGGGTCGCCGTCAAACGCGACGAACTCGATCTCGACGGGCATTTCGACGAGTCGAAGCCCGATTTCGCGCGTCACCTCGTGCCCGTTCTCGCGCTGCCCGCGGCGCGCGGCCTCGATCCGGAGGCGGAACACCGCATTCTGGCTGGCGCCTGGATCTCCTACAACGCCAAGACCCAGGCGATCGAGGAAGAGATCATTCTGCCGGCGTGCAGGCTGATGCTCGGACCTGACTTCCCGCTGCCTCCCTCCGAATCAGCCGTCGCCGTGCTGCACCAGACCATCATCGACGAGCATTACCACATTCTCATGTGCCACAACGCGGCAGGTGTGACCAGGCGGCGGCGAGGGCTGCCCCGACTCGCATTCCCGTCCACGCAATGGTCCGTGGTGCGCGCGCTCGGCGAGTGCGTCGCGGCAGTGAGCGGTCCTGGCCGCGACATCGTCCGTGTGGCCTTCGCGCTCGCCGCCGAGACCACCATCAACAGCTTCCTGTCCACCCTCGCGGACTCCCATGAGATCCAGCCGATGAACCGCCTCACGGTGGATCTGCACCGTAAGGACGAGAGCGGGCACGCCGTCGTATTCAGAGTGCTGGCCACACGTTTCTTCGGTGAATTGTCGTCCCCCGAGCGTGAGTTGTTTCTCCATGCGCTGACGCGTGGCCTGGAGGCGTTCGGTGCTCCCGATCACGCCCCCTGGACAGCGGTTGCAAGCCTCGGCGGCCTCACCGTCGACGAGGAGCAACTGCGGGAGCTCCGAGATTGTTGCCCCGCACCGAAGCGAGACACGACACCGCTGCGCAAGCTCCTGGCCGACCTGGGCGTCGAGCCCGCGGCCTTGGGCGCGTGAGCCGCGGGTCCGGTCGGTACGACCCGAAGCGTGGCTCCCATCCGTCTTTCGTGCCGCCCAGCCTCGCACTCGAACTGAAAGACCCCGAGCCGGTCGCGGAACCGGGCGGCCTGCAGCGGGTTGACGGCCAGCACCGTGTAACCGGCGGTGACCAGGGCGCGTACCCACGGGCCCCGGTCGGTCTCGATCCCCACCACGACCTCGGCCTCGTCGGCCTCGTCCCCTGCCGCCTCGCCGATGAGCGCGTGCAGCCGGGTCATGCCGGCCACTCCCTCGGGCAGCCGGGCCTTGGCCAGCCGACGTCCCGCCGCGTCCATCACCTCGACATCGTGATGATCCTCCGCCCAGTCATCGCCCACGAACAGTCGCAACGGTCCTCCCGCTCTCGATGCCGATCACCTTCAGCAGCCTGCCGGAGAACCATCTGCGACCTAATCAAGCAGTGCTCACGCCGGCCATCGGCGGCGGGCACGACATCCCAGCAGCGATCAACTCTCCGGGCCGAACGGCAGAGGCACGGTCTTTCAGCAGGACTCAAGAAGTCCGGGAACACCGAGTGCTCATCTGCCGCCGGCTACCACCAGGAGTCTGCCGGATGGCCGACTCCCAGAACTGATTAGGAAGCACATGGTGAGCAGATCCCCTTGGACCCCGGAAGAATTCGATCTCGACGGCTACCTCGCCAGGATCGGCTGCACCGGAACGCTCGACCCCACCCTGGAAACCCTGCGCGTTCTGCACCGGGCCCACGTGACGGCCATTCCCTTCGAGAACCTCGAAGCACTTCTCGGCCGGCAGGTGAGCCTGGAACTGGCCGAGGTGCAGGAGAAGCTGGTGACCCGGCGGCGCGGTGGCTGGTGCTCGGAGCACGCCGTACTCATGGCCGCCGCCCTGACGCGGCTCGGCTACCAGGTCACGGGCCTTACCGCCAGGCCGCTGACCCGCGGGCAGCACAACGCCCCATCGGTGCATAGCCTGCTGTCGGTGCGACTCGACGACGGCTCGGTGTGGCTGGTCGACGTCGGCTTCGGCGCCCAGGGCCTGATCGAACCCGTACCGGTGAGGGACGGAAGCTACCGGCAGGACGACTGGACATTCCGGCTGGACACTGCGCCGACCGGTGAACACCGCGTCCGCTCTGTGCATCCCACCGGTGACGCCCCCCTGTTCTCCTTCACGCTCGGTCCGCGATATCCCAACGACTTCAAAGTCATCAGCTGGTACTACCAGACCCACCCCCGCTCGCCCTTCAACTCCCAGCTCATCCTGCAGACGGCTGCCGCCGACCGGCGATGCCTGCTCGTCGACGCCACCCTGACCCGCTTCCGCGCCGACGGGGCCCACGAAAGCAGCGCACTGTCCGGACCCGAGATCGTCGCCGCGGCTGGTGACCTCTTCGGTATCGAACTCGACGACACCGACGCCAAGGCTCTCTTGGACCGCTTCGCCGCCGGGAGCGGATGACAGGCATGCCCGCAGGAATCATCGCAACGGGCCGTCACCTCCTCCACGCGTGGCCGACAACCGGGAGATCGGCGCCCGGTGCGGTGCATCGCCCGAGTGGATCGTGGAACGCACGGGCATCGTCACCCGGCGCTACGCCGACGACGGGGTGACCACCGCGGCGCTGGGCTCCGCCGCGGTCCGTGACCTTCTCCGCCGCACTACCGAACACAGCGAGCGGACATCGGTCCCGTCGTCCTGATCACCTCGCCCCTGCAGACGCTCCGACGCCGCCGAGTTCCCTTCACGATCGGCGGGCTTCTCGGCCCGCCTCCCCAGGGCACGGCCGGCCCCCTGGTCCCAGGTCGGGATGGCTACCGGGGCATCCGTGATCGGTCACGAACCCTCCCGCCTGCTACTACCCTGCTACCATGCGGTATGGCCTCTGACCGGAAGCAGACCCAGCTCCGCCTGTCACCCGACGTGCTCGCCAACGGCAAGGACGCCGCGAAAGCCCGCGGACTCGACTTCAACAAGTATGTCGAGCGGCTGATCGTGGAAGACACGAGCGGTGCACGGGCCGCCGGCATGGAGGCCGCGCAGCGCTTCATCGACCAGCACGGCGGCTTCCTTGACGACCTGGAGCGCCAGTTCGACGAGCCAGCCGACGACGTACATCCGGGAGCTGCGGCGTGATCGTGCACGTCGACGAGTCCTGGATCCTGGAAGTCGCCGAACGGGCCGGTCATCGCGATCCGAGCGTGGACGACTACGGCGTTCCGCTCGCAGCCGTCGCCCGTCACCGCGGCGAGTTCTTCGACCGCCCCGTCTACGACGGCCCCTACGCACGCGCCGCAGCCCTGGTCCACACGCTGGGACGCTGCCGCTGGCTGGAGCGCTCCAACCTCACCGTCGCCTGCGCCGTGGCCGTCATGTACCTCGAGGCGTCGAACATCCCGGTCGACCCCACCCGCGAACAGCTCTCGGCCCTGGCCCGCGAGCTGAACAGCCCACGCTGTACCGCCGAGCAGATCGCCGCCCTTTTGCGCACTTGGAAGCCCTGATCCGCTGTCCCGGCCGGGTTTCGCAGTCCAGGGCGTTTCATGTCAATGACGGGCTGTTGCCAAGGAGTTCTCGGTGGCCTGTGACCAGGGCGCGTCGGCGGGCGAGGACGATCTGTTCGTCATCGAGCCAGTGGATGGCGGGCCCGTCGGACCGAGGCCAGTCACCCATGGCGGCCACGATGGGCGCGTAGGAGGGGTAGTCGCCGTTCACGGTCGCCTCGCGCAGCCAGCCGATGGTGTCGGTCAGGTCGCCGGCGGCGCCGCGGACGGCGTGGTGGAAGGCCCGGGCGTAGGCGTGCGACCAGCGGTCTGGACCGGCGCCTGCCCCACCTGTCACCGCAGCATGCCAGAACCGATACCAACCTGACCAAGCCCTACCAGATGCGCCTCCTGGATGCCATGACCCCACCTATCGGGCTGCGATATGGCGCGCGGCCGTACGGGATTCGGCTGTCCCGGTCCCTTGGGTCCCTGGGCGGGGTCGGCCGGGGGTGACGCCCATCGCGGCACCCGGCGTCGCCGTGTCGTAGAGGAACGGCAGGATGCTGTGCGACAGGATCCGGGAACGGATCCTGGACGCCGATGGCGCATACACCCAGTGGCTCAAGAGCATTCAGGGCCGGCGCACCGGCGTCCCACAGCCATGTGCGGAGCATCGTGGGCGTCTCCGGTCAGGGCTTCCGCTGAAGCGGCGGCGGGCGTCGTCCGGCACAGCCGGACAGGAGACACCTCAGCCGACTTCCGGCCATGTACGCGCTCATAGGTGTGTGGTGTGAACCCGGCTTCCGGGCGGTCTCGTTTCCTAGGCCCGTACTTCGCGGGTCGCTGATTCGTATGGTGTGACCGGCCCGGGGGTGTCCCGGGCCGGGGTGGCGGCGTTAGGCCGGGTGTGTCGATGACTTCCCGGTCCCCGCGGCCACGGTCTGAACGTCAGCGCTTTGAAGTGGCGGTGGACTCTGCTGCGCAATTCCGTGCGGGGTGACGGTGGGCGCGGGATGATCGTCTGTGCGGTCGTTGTCCTGTCGTGCGGCCGTGGGGGTGATGCGGTTGTCGATGCGGCCGGAGGGGCTGCCGGAGGTTCCGGCGCAGACCGCGGCGGTGGCCCGGGCGGCGTTCCCGCAGGGCAGCCTGGCGATGCGGGTGCGGGACCGGCTCGCGGAGGTCTTCGAGGACGAGCCGTTCGCTGACGCGTTCGGGGTGCGCGGTGCCCCGGGACTGTCACCGGGGGTGTTGTCGCTGGTCACCGTGTTGCAGTTCGCCGAGGACCTGACCGATCGGCAGGCCGCGGCGATGGCGGTGCGGGCGATCGACTGGAAGTACGCACTCGGGGCCGAGCTGACGGACACGGGCTTCGACGCGAGCGTGCTGAGCCGGTTCCGCACCCGGCTGGCCGGGCACGGCATGGAACGGGTGGTCTTCGACCGGCTCCTTCAACACTGCAAGGACGAGGGCCTGGTGGCTGCCGGGGGCAAGCAGCGCACCGATTCCACCCATGTGATCAGCGCGGTGCGGGACTTGAACCGTCTGGAGCTCGCCGGGGAGAGCGTGCGGGCAGCGCTGGAGGCCCTCGCGGTGGCGGCACCGGCCTGGCTGGCCGGACAGGTCGATGTGGCCGAGTTCGCCCACCGTTACGGGCCGAGGGTGGACGGCTGGCGCATGCCGTCCTCGCAGACGAAACGCGGCCGGCTCGCGCAGGTCTTCGGCCAGGATGCCCTGGCCCTGTGCCGGGCTGCCTGGGCTGCCGGAACCCCGGTCTGGATCCGCGAGATCGAGGCGGTGGCTCTGCTGCGGCAGATCCTCGTGCAGACCTACTACCTGCACACCGACACCCGGGGACGGGAGGTGATCAAGAAGCGGGACGCCGACGACGAGGGCGTCCCGCCCGGCCAACTCCGCCTCGCCTCGCCCTACGACCCCGATGCCCGCTGGGCGGCCAAGGGCGAAGACCTGTTCTGGATGGGCTACAAGGTCCACCTCACCGAGACCTGCGACACTCCAGCCGAAGCCGAAGCCGAAGCCGAAGCCGAAGCCGAAGCCGAAGCCGGGGGCCCGGCGGCACCGAACCTGATCACGGACGTGTTCACCACCGACGCCACCGTGCCCGACGTGAAGGCAACCGCGCCTGTCCAACAGCGTCTGGCCGAGCACGGGGTGACACCCGGCGAGCACTACCTCGACTCCGGCTACCCCTCCGCCGATCTCATCACCGCCGCGCTGAAGCAGGGCACCCGTATGGTCACCCCCGTCCTGCTGGACCACTCCGCCCAGGCCAAGGCCCACACCGGCTTCGACAAGAACGCCTTCACCATCAACTGGAAGGCGCGCCAGGTCCGCTGTCCCGCCGGCAAGAGCAGCGCGCACTGGAACCCGGTGAAACAGCACGGCGCGGACGCGATCGTCATCACCTTCAGCATCCTCACCTGCCGCCCCTGTCCCTTCCAGGAGCAATGCACCACTTCCGCGCTGGGCCGGCGCATGCTCACGCTGCGGCCCAGGGAACCGCACGAGGCCCTCGTCCGGGCCCGCGCCGAGCAGAAGACCGAGACCTGGAAAGCCAAGTACGCCCTGCGCGCGGGAGTGGAGGGCACCATCAACCAGGCCCTGGACATCACCGGCATACGCCGGGCCCGCTACCGCGGACTGCCGAAAGTCCGCCTCCAGCACGCCTTCTCCGCCACCGCACTGAACGTGATCCGACTCGACGCGTACTGGACCGGACATGACCGGCACCACACCCGCAGCAGCCGCCTGGAACACCTCGCCTACCAGCTCACGGCCTGACCCAGGAATTGCGCAGCAGAGTCCTCGTGCTTTTCAAAGCGCGATCCGGGATCGCAGGGACAGAGCCCGAGCCGTCGAGCGGCGGCGCGCACGCCCGCTGGATCTCCGACGACGAACCACTGCCCCGGGCCGCAGGGTCACGTAGGCGCGATACCGGGGTGATAGCGGCGGGTTAGCGGGCCGCCGGACGATTGCCCGGTGAGGGCCGCCAGCGCAGCCGCACCCGTCCACCGAGAGCGAAAGGTCGGTCATCCAGTCATGAGCAGAGGCAACTTCCCTATGTCCTATGCGGGTTCGAAGGGTACGACAGCCGGTGTGAAGCATGTGATGCTCACCTATCACTATTTGGACATCGGGGACATCGACGGGTATGCCTCGCTGACGGAGCAGGACATGGCGCTGAACCACCCGGGCGCTCCGCCGCATCGAGGCCGCGATGCCGTGCTGAGCGCTCACGCGGCGCAGGCGACGCTGCTCAGGCGGCACGAGTTAGACACCGTCGTCGCCGACGAGGGGCGGGTGGTGGTGCTCGGCAGGGTGGTGCACCAGGCACCGGGGGCAAGGAGGTGGGCGCCGCACGGTGTGGACTTCGCAGATGTGTTCACACTGTCCAAACATGTGCTGGTCCGTGACTGCCGCCGCTACTACTACGCTCCCCCGCCCGGCGGGGATGGTGTCCCGCCATGTGGGGCAGCTGGTCAAGGGTCGTGAACGGGACACGATCCCGGTGGGCTACCGCCGCACCCGGAGGTGTCCGCCACGAAGTGACCGCCGGCCCTGTGGGCCCGCGCGAAGCCGAGTACGTTCTCCTTCGGGTGGTCTCCCACCGGCGCAGTGTGCGCCACGCACTCGTCTCCCAGGTTCGAAGGCCGCGACGTCGTCCAGAAGGACCTCGCTGCCGAGGCTGGACGGCGCGGCGTAACTGCGGCTTCTAAGGTTGTCGCCCGACGGTGGGTGCGGCACGCTGGCTTGGCCATCGGGTTGGCGGCCGTCGACGAGAAGCGGACCGAAGAGAATCGGCTTGTGCATCCTTCTCGTAGCGGAGATCCATCCGATGGCTCCAGCCACGGATCGCGGCTCGACTCCGCGTGTCCGCCCCTCAGCATCGGCGGCGGGCCTCACGACTCCGGGAACTGTCACCCTCATGATCAGTCAACCGTCACGACGGTACGCCACCCTCGAGTTCGACAGCGGTCGCTGGATCGACTTCCCTCTGCGTGAAGGCGACATCATCATCAGCACGCCACCCAAGACAGGAACGACCTGGGTGCAGATGATATGTGCGCTCCTGATCTTCCAGACGCCTGTTCCCCCTCAGGCATTGGCGGTGATGTCACCATGGCTGGATTATCTGGAGACTCCGCAGGAGGAGCTGTACGCACGGCTGGCGGAGCAGGATCATCGGCGCGTCATCAAGACGCACACGCCGTTGGACGGCCTGCCGATCGATCCGAGAGCCAAGTACATAGTGATCGGTCGGCACCCCGTCGACAGGGCCGCCTCTTTGTACAACCAACTTGCGAACATCGACTACCGTCGGCTGTCTGAATTCATCGACGAGGCTCATCGCATCGGTGGTAAGCGCCGCGGACGGCTCGCCGAACCGCCGCCGCTGCCACCGATCCGCGAATGGCTGGAGAATTGGTGTGCTCCCAGCCACGTCGGGGACATGGGCTCTGTTCCTGACGATCTCGTAGAGACCATCCACCACCTGCATCAAGCCTGGACCCAGCGAGCGCAGCCGTATATCTGGCTGACCCACTTCGACGACCTGAGAAACGATCTCTCCGCAGAGATGGCCCGCCTGGCCGCCTGGCTGGACATCACGGTGGAACCCGCCGTGTGGACGACGTTGGTGAAGGCCGCGACATTCGAAGAGATGAAGAGTCAGGCCGCACGCGTCGCGCCCACGCATGTTCTCAAAAGTCCCGAAGCCTTCTTTCATCGGGGACAGTCGGGTACCGGGTGGGACGTACTGTCAGCAGAAGGCCATGCTGCCTACCTGGCAAGAGTTGAACGGATGGCGCCGCCAGACTTCCTTGCGTGGCTGCACCGGTAGAAGCGGGGTGCGATGTTGTACGCGCCCAGCAGCCGTTGCCTGCCGGACCGGCAGTGTCCCACTCAAGATCATCGCTGCCGCGGCCGACGTCGCGAAGTGCCCCAGCCCCTCGCGCTGGTCGACGGTGAGGAACGCTGCTCCGCCCCAACCGGCGTGAGATGCACAGAGCCGACGACGCCCTCAGGATGACGACGCCACCACGGTTGACGCTGCGTGATCAGAAAAGCGACGAACCGTAGTGCTTCCATGTCGTCACTCTTTCGGCACTGGCCCCTGCGACGCTCGGCGCTCCTTGACCGAGAGCCGGATGGTTTCGAGGCCAGTCAGCCCCGCCCTGACGGACGGACCGCCGGTACAGCACAGAAGCAGGACCCTCACACCATGACGCTGCTTACGGCTACCGACAAAAGAGCGCCCTCTTCAGCATTGGCCAGCGTGGATGACCTGGTGGAGCAGCACAGGGCTGCGCTCCTTGCCTACGCCCGCCACATGCTGACGGACCATCACCTCGCGGAGGACGTCGTCCAGGAAGCGTTCGTCAAGGCGTGGCGTTACATGGATCGCCTTCGCAACGAAGAGGGATCCGTACGCGGATGGTTGCTCAAAGTGACCCGGAACTTGGCCATCGACCGGATGCGCAGCGCTCCCGCCCGGCGCGAGGTCCTGACCTCCGAAAGCCCGGACACGGCGCTGGCGGACGAGACCGAGGCGATCGGGACTTCCCTGGAGGTCGTTTCCCTCCTGCACGGACTGTCCCGGGAGCATCGCGAAGCGCTCGTGCTCCTGTACATCTATGGGCGCACCGTCAACGAGGTGTCGCGCATCCTGGGCGTACCCTCGGGCACCGTGAAGTCACGTCACCACTACGCACTGCGTGGCCTGCGCAAGTTGCACTCGCAGCGCGCGGTGAGATCGAGTGTCGTTGACACATACGCTTCTTGACCACGGCAAAAGCCTCAGATGGATGGCGTCGATGAATACCATCGGATAGACGGCATCGAGGGACGGCCCCGCCATTCGGCCAGGCCCTCGCAGACTTTGCCGGTGATGGCGGGGATGCCATCAGGCCAGACTCACCTCTGGCAATTCGTCGACGGGCTGCTGGCGCTTACCGGCTCGGCATGGACCGCTCCACCATCACCCGGGCCGGGCATCAGAACGCAGTCGGTGTCGTCGCCTCCGTCGACTCGGTCCGCGACGTCTTGGGCAACGCCCCGATGGAGTCGACGATTGGCGTATACAGAACCAAGCCAGCGCACGCTTGACGGCCTTGCGCCGGAACTCGGCGAGGTGACCGCGAGGCGAGGAAGCCTCCCCGGATGCGGGGCGGTGCAAGCGCCGGCCAGGGCAAGCCGTACCGGGCAACGGCATCGATGCGCTGCGCCTGTCGGATGCCGACAGGCGCAGCGGATACCACTCCCGGAAGGCCATGCAGGTCTGCCGCAAGCCGGGCGCTGCGGTCCATGGGCCTGAGCGAGGCGTTCGACAGCGCACTGAAGGCGAGTACGCCCACCGGCAGACCTTCCGGCAACCCAGCGTGTGCGGTTTCAAGAACGCCGTCGACTGCGAACGCGGACACCGTCCGGGAGGCGCCGCTTGACAATGAACTCAAACAACCGCTTGAATTAATGTCGTGACAGGGTCGAACAAGATGGATCTGCGCAGAGAGGCCGGTCAGCGTACGCGGGACGCCCTGCAGATGGCCGCCCTGGAGTTGCTTGCGCAACGAGGACAGGGGGGTCTAACGCTCCGCGAGATCACAGACCTTGCCGGAGCGAACGTCGCTGCGGTGAGCTATCACTTCGGGTCGCTGAAGGCGCTGTGTGACGAGGCCATCGAGCACGCGTTGGAACGGTATCTGGACTCTCAGATCCAGGCGCTCAGTTCCCTCGGTCCCGATTCGACACTCCAGGAGATCGCGGCAGCCTTTGCCGGGCCGATGATGGACGCGTTGGCTGCGAGGGGACAAGACCTGGCCGTGATGCGGACTGTGGCGCGTGTCGGCATCGATCCGCCCCAGGGATGGGAGCGGCTGGCCGACAAATTCGATCAGATCCGCTCGCAGGTCCTTCAACGGCTGACACCGCACCTTACCGGGGTGGACGACCAAGAATTGATCTTCCGTACACGATGCGCGGCAGGCTTGTTGAACTGGCTCGTGCTGGCGCCCATCGGCGCCGAGTTGGCCCTCATGCCCGCCGAGCAGATTGAACGCCAGCTGGTGGCCGTGGTGGCCGGTGCGTTCCGCGGGGCGCCCACCGTTACTGACCTTGACTGAACCGCCCCGGGTTCGGTGGAGATCTCCGTGCGGCGGCCTGGACCGGCCGTCACAACAGGCCGGAAGTCAGAACAGGAGGCCGTGAGCCAGCCAGAGGCTGACCTCGTGGAGGCGGCCGGGCCTGAACAGCCGGGGACCTCGCGGCCTTGCGCGGCGATCTCCGCGGCGAGAGTGGTGACCTCCGGCTGCCGGCCATGGCCGGTCAGGCGGGAGGGGCGGGGCGCGACCCGCAAGAAGCTCAGGATGCGGGCGATGACCGCTTCCTCGACCTCATCAGCGGTGGACACGTCCTCCGGGCGCGGGATGCTCTCGTAGTAGGAGCGTTTTCGGGAGCCCGCGAAACTCGACGTCGAGCGAACCGAAAACGCACACATGGCGTTCGGTCACGGAATTCACTGCCGTCTCGGCGCGCCGCTTGCCGGACTTGAACTGCGGATGGTCATTTCCGTCCTTTGGAGCGTTTCCCCGGAATGCGGCTCGCCTGCCCGATGGCGGACATCCCATGGCAGCACTCCGCTCTTCGTGGCCCGGCGGCGCTCCCACTGATCCTCGGCCCTGACCATGGCCGCCGCTCCGCAGCCCCGAGCTGACACCCCTCCCGCGGAGCCAACGCCCACTCGTCTCCACACCGGCCGACTCACCTGCTTAAGAACCTTGTGCGGTCGTGTCCAGCTTCGTGGTGTAAGCGACCTTGCTCGATGCGTTCCGGTAAACCGCGCGTCGGCCACCCCATGGGAAACAGCGCCCGGGTCGAGCAGCATCTGACCTGCCGTCAGTGCCATGTGCGGCCCCCAAGCCGCATCGATGCGGCGATGACCTGCGGATTCCGGCGCCTTGATCCGCTACACCACCTGGCGGGACGCCACCCCTTGCGCGACGCGTGATCACACGAACGGACAAAGGAACGGCCGGCGAGACCCGGACCGGATCAGGGCGCGGCACAGGTTCGACACCGCCCGTACCGCTACGGGTGGGCCCAGCGCAGCCCGTCCATGGAGGCGATCAGCCCGTTGGGGAACAACGGCTCCTCGTCCTCGTCGCCGCCCATCAGGGCCGCAGCCTGCACCTGTACCTGCTGTTCCATCACTTTACCCATGAACGGCGACTGGAACAGCGGCAGGTTCTCGTCCTCGGCGGACTGGCCGTGGTTGGTCTCCACCAGTTTCTCCAGCTCGCGAGCCGTTCCGGTGATCTGCCTGCGCATGGACTGCCGGTCACCGTATGCCCGGTCCAGGGACGCCACCCCGCCGACCAGATGCACGAACGCCTCCAGTTCGGAGTCGGTGGCCTGGGTGACCTGCTTCGCCTTCCAGTAGTACGAGCGCTCGTCGACGTGCAGGTTGTAGAACGCCATCAGGAACTCGTAGAACAGGCCGTACTCCCGGCGATACCGTGACTCGAACTCGGTGAAGCAGCGCTCCTCGTCGATGTCACCCGCCAGCACCGTATTGATCGAACGGGCGGCCAGCAGAGCGCTGTAGGTGGCGAGGTGGACACCGGACGAGAACACCGGGTCGACGAAACAGGCGGCGTCTCCCACGAGAACCATTCCATCACCCCAGAAACGGGTGTTGAGGTAGGAGTAGTCCTTGCGGACCCGAATGCGACCGTACACCCCTTCGGTGACCCGTTCCGCCTCGGCCAGCAGGTCCCGGACCCCCGGCGCCTGGTCGAGCAGGCTCAGCAGAGCCTGTTCCCGGTCTCCTTGGACGGCGGACGCCGACTCCTGGTTGACCACGACACCGACGCTGGTCAGGGAGGCGGACAGGGGGATGTACCAGACCCAGCCGTGCTCGAAGGCTTCACAGAAGATGTTCCCAGGTGAGGACGGAAGTCGCTTGCCACCGTTGAAATAGCCGAAGATGGCGACGTTGCGGAAGAAGTCGGAGTACACGCGCTCGGAGCCGCAGCCGGTATGGATACGGCTCTTGTTGCCGGAGGCATCCACCACATACTCGGCCCGCACGCCGTGCTCTTGGCCAAATGAGTCCGTGTAGCGGACACCTGTGACACGTCCGCCCTCTTCGATCACATTGCCAACCGTGCAGCCCTCCCTCACTTCGACTCCCAGCCGGGCGGCGTTCTTGAGCAGAATGTGGTCGAACTTCATGCGCTCAACCTGAAAGGCGGACGATGTAGGACCGGCAAGATGCGGTGAGGCGGAGAAGAAGAACGACCAGGGGTCCGGATCAGTCCCCCAGCGGAACGTGCCCCCCATTTTGGGGGTGAACCCAGCCCGCTCCACCTCCTCCGTCACGCCGAGCAATCCGCAGATACCGTGCACCGTGGCAGGCAGCAGCGACTCACCGATCTGGTAACGGGGGAACACTTCCTTCTCCAGAAGCAGGACCCGGTGTCCCTGCTTCGCGACGAGAGCCGCAGCAGTCGATCCACCGGGGCCGGCACCGACCACGACGACGTCGAAGGTCTCCTCTGCCACTGTGCTCATTACTGGCTCCTTGAAGGATGAGATCGGCTCGTGCGCGAGCCGCGTCGCATACTCACGTGGGGAGGGTGGATCCTGTCCACCAGAAGTTCACTGACGCGGACACCTCGGTCGACTCCACGGCGTGCCACCACCGGTGGGGGATGAACAGGCCCTCCCCCGGCCCCAGCTCAACCGGAGTCGCCCGCCGGTGCGCCCGCTCATATTCTGGGTACATCCGGAAATCCGGATCGAAAACGTTGACCAGACTGCAATGCGGAAGGTTCTGGCCGATCGCGGGATAGACGGATGTCGAACTGTCGGGAGAAATGAGCAGAATCCGCTTCCCGCCGAATACCTGAACGAGGAAATTGTCCCCCAGGTCATAATGCAGAGGAGACTTGCATCCCTTGCCGCCGAACCAGAGATTGGTGGCCACCAGTTCTTTCGGCTCGTCCAGCAGATACGGCAGCCGTACATCCGCGGCCAGCCCGCCGAAGCCAGACAGCTCGGACTGCTGCATGTAGTAGCGCCCGCCGCGCCGGGCAGTGATCCTGCTCACAGCTTCGGAGAACGGCAGCCGCATCCTGGTCACGGGCCCGGTGATAGCCGTTTCATTCGCATCGAAAACACCCTGCTCATTGAAGTTGACGGAGGTCAACTTATACCGAAATTCCGAGGCGAAATATTCCGGCGACCATTTCTTCAGAGCGGGCCATTCAAACGCCAGATCAGTGATGTGCACCGGCTTGTTGGGAAGGAAATAATCGCGATCGAATCGCTGGACATCCAGTTCCGCCCGGACTGCCTTATCGACCCCGCCCCCAGCCTCCTCGCCGTCCGAATAATCATCCACTGGTGCCTCCCTCCGTGCGCATTTACACGGCACCGTAAGTTGAGCAGGCCAGACCGCACCGGCGGAATCCGTGGAAACCGTTGTTACGCGTTGCCCGTACCGGCCCCGGGCTGCGCGGCTCTGGCCGCGAGCCACCGCGCGCCCTACGACATCGGGGAAAACGCCTGCGCCTGCGGAGGCCGCCCGTAACTGCGGACTTCTCGGATGGGGAGCCCTCGTCATGGCCCGTAGCCTCGCCGGGCATTTCGACCGCTGTCGGGAAACCACCGGACGAGGCCGGCACGTCGGATCCGCAGCGCAGGGGCAAAAGGCGGCTGGCACCGGCCGGTTAGGGCCTCTGCTATGCAAGCGCTGGATCTTCGCACGCCGCCGGGTGACCGGTCCGTGCGCGTGCGACTGGGATCACTCGGGATACCGCTGTCCGACGCGACAGGTCGCGGCGCAGGTACCCGGCCGGCAGCGGAGTCAACCAGGGTCCGGCCGGCCGCTGCCGCTACCGCTGTGGGACGACCTTCACGGCACGTCGCCCTGGTGACGGCCGTGCCTCCTCCCGCCAATGGCGGAACGCCGTGCTGATCCGACTCCTGAGAGACACGCTGGCGCCTTATTCCCGGCCGTTCTCCGCTGCCCTCGCGCTGCAGGTCGTCCAGGTGGCTGCCGCGCTGCTCATTCCCACGCTGAATGCGAGCATCATCGACGACGGCCTGGCCGCGGGCGACTTCGGTCACATGCTGTCGATCGGCGCGGTCATGCTCCTGGTGACCGTGGTGCAGGCGGCGGCGACGACGGGCGCCGGCTACCTCGTGGCAAGGACCGCCGCGTGCGTGGGGCGGGACCTGCGAGCCGCGATCTTCCGCCACGTACAGCGTTTCGCCGCCCGGGAGATGAGCACGTTCGGCGTCTCGACGCTGATCACCCGGACCACCAACGACGTCCAGCACGTGCTGGTGCTGGTGACGGCAGCCGCCGGCGCCCTGGTGACGGCACCTGTCACGATAGTCACCGGTGTGGTTCTGGCGGTCAGCCAGGATCCACCGCTCTCCTCCTTGCTCCTGGTGGTCGCACCGCTGCTGGGCATCCTCGCTGCCGTCCTGAACGTTCGGATGCGGGGGGCGTCCGCTCGCGTTCAGGCACTGATCGACCGCGTCAACCACCTGCTGCGTGAACAGATCACGGGCGTCCGGGTGATCAGGGCTTTCGGCCGGGACGACCACGAGCGCGCACGCTTCGACGGGGTGAACCGCGACGTCCTGGACGCAGCGCTCGGTGTCGGCCGGCTCAGTTCGTTGATGATGCCGCTCAGCATGCTCGTCATCGATATGTCCTCGCTGGCCGTCGTATGGCTCGGGGGGCACCGTGCCGACGAGGGCCGTCTCCAGGTGGGCGTGCTCACCGCGTTCCTGGCGTATCTGGTGCAGATCCTGCTGGCCGTCACGGCTGCGGGGAACGTTTTCGTCGCCGTGCCGAGAGCCCGGGTCAGTGCGGAGCGCATAGCCGAAGTCCTCGGCACCCGGCCGAGTCTGTCCCCGCCGGCAGCTCCGCTTGTGCCGCGGCGTGAGCGCGGCGTCGTACACATCCGCGAGGCCGGCTTCACCTACCCGGGAGCCGAGCGCGGGGCGCTCCGGGACGTCACACTGCACGCGGGGCCGGGCAGTACCACGGCACTGATCGGCACCATGGGATGCGGAAAGACGACCGTGCTGAGCCTGATACCGCGGTTGATGGACGTCACAGCAGGATCGGTCATGCTGGACGGTGTGGATGTCCGCCGGCTCGATCCGGCGCGGCTGAGCGCCTCCGTGGGCATGGTGCCGCAGCGGGTTCACCTGTTCACGGGAACGATCGCGAGCAACCTCAGACAGGCCGCGCCGGACGCGTCCGACGACGAGCTCTGGCGTGCGCTGGGCATCGCTCAGGCCTGTGAATTCGTGGCGAGTCACCCGCTTGGCCTGCATGCGCCCGTCTCGCGAGGAGGCGCGAATCTCTCCGGCGGACAGCGCCAGCGGCTCGCCATCGCTCGCGTCCTGGTGCACCGGCCTCGGATCTACCTCTTCGACGACTGCTTCTCCGCCTTGGACTCAGCCACCTGTGCGGCACTGCTCAGGGCGCTGGCGGACGAGACCGCCGAGGCGACCGTGATTGTCGCCACCCAGCGTGTCAGCACCATCGGAACCGCGGACCGCGTTGTCGTGCTCGACGAGGGGCGCGTGGCCGGTTGCGGTACCCACCGGGAACTGCTGGCGAACAACTCGGTCTACCAGCAGATCGTCCGGTCCCAGCAGCCGGGCCGGGCTTCCGGGGAACACCCCGCCGATGGGCGGTCGGACGAGTCGGCCCGGTCGGCGGAGGCCACATGAGCGGGCACCCGTGCACGGTACGACGACGGCCGTCCCAGCGTGGGGGGCACCGCCGAGGCACCGGCCGGGGGGTGGTCCCAAGCCGAGCCCGGTGGGGGAGACTGCGCGATCGCGGCCAGTCCTTCGCGATCCTGGCCCGGCTGATGGGGCGTCAGCGTGCCAGAGCCGTGGGCACACTGCTGCTCGGAATTCCGGGAGTGGTGCTGCCGTTGCTCGGACCGGTACTCCTTGCACGGGCCGTCAACCTCGTCTACGACGGTGTCCTGGGCCGGCAGTTGCCGGACGGGCTGAACAAGCCCGAGGCTGTCGCGCTACTGCGCGCGCAGGGCAGGACCGCCCTCGCCCACCTCGTGGCGGGCAGCGGCGCCGTGCCCGGCCAGGGGATCGACTTCGATCGCGTGAACGCGGTCCTCCTCGCGGCGGCAGGGCTGTACGCCCTGAGGACTCTGGTGGCTCTCGGCCAGAACCTCTTCGTAGCGGCCCTGGTCCAGCACATCGTTTACGACCTGCGCCGGGAGGCTCAGGACAAGCTCGCCAAGCTGCCGTTGAGCCACTACGACAGCGGCAATCGGGGCGACGTCACCAGCCGTCTCACCAACGACATGGACAACATCGCGACCGCGCTGACACAGAGTCTGGGGCAACTCGTCAGCCCGGCGCTGATGGCAGCGGGGGCACTGGCGCTGATGCTGGTGATCTCACCTCCGCTGACCCTCCTGGCCCTGGTGCTGATGCCGGTGACGGTACTCGTGGTCGCCACGGTCGGCCGGCGGGCGCGCACCCATATCGCCGCACAGTGGTCATGTACCGGGAAGCTCACCGAGTACGTCGAGGACATCTACGGTGGTGTCGATGTCATCCGGCTGTTCGGGGCTGCGCAGTCGGTCGAGGCGGATTTCAGCGCTCGCAACGAGGCACTGCGTACCGCGCACGACCGAGCCCAGTTCGTCTCCGGACTGATGCGGCCCGCGGTGTCCTTGCTCACCAATCTCGCCTACGTACTGCTCGCCGTCGTCGGTGCTCTGCTGATGACGACCGGCGCCCTCACCCTGGGGTCCGTCCAGGCGTTCATACAGTACTCGCGCCAGTTCAGCCTGCCACTCGCCCAGGTGGCCGCCCTGGACGCGCAGATCCAGTCGGCGAGCGTCTCGGCGGAGCGGGTGCTCGCGTTACTCGACGCCGAGGAGCAGCAGCCCGAACCCGAGCCGATCGTCCGGCTAGGGCAGGTCAGCGGCCGCCTGGAGTTCGACAACGTCTCGTTCGGCTACCAGCCGGACCGGCCCGTGGTGAAGGATCTGTCGTTCGTGGTGCAGCCGGGCCAGACGGTCGCCATCGTGGGCCCGACCGGGGCGGGCAAGTCCACGCTCGTCAACCTCCTCATGAGGTTCTACGAGGTGGACAGTGGGCGGATCACCCTGGACGGGGTGGACGTCACCACTCTGTCCAGGGCGGAGCTGCGGTCACACATCGCGACGGTGTTCCAGGACCCATGGCTCGTCCATGGCACGATCGCCGACAACATCGTGTACGGGGTGCCCGGTGCCGGCCGGGAGGAGATGGTAGCGACAGCGACAGCGACACATGTGGACGCCTTGGTACAAGGTCTGCCCGATGGGTACGACACGCTGCTGGACGCGGGCGAGAGCCGTACGCTCAGTGCTGGCGAGCGCCAGCTGATCACTGTCGCGCGGGCGTTGCTCGTCCAGCCCGCTCTCCTGATCCTCGACGAGGCGACGAGCGCGGTGGACTCACGAACCGAACTGCTCCTGCAGCACGCCCTGAACAGCTTGCGTGCCGGATCCACGCGTCTGCTCATCGCGCACCGGCTGTCGACCGTGAGGAAGGCGGATCTCATCCTGGTGATGGATGGGGGCCGGATCGTCGAGCAGGGAGATCACCCGGCTCTGCTGCGCCGGAACGGCAGGTACGCGCATCTGTATCGAGCCCAGTCCGGCGCCGCCGAGCCATGAGCTGGGCGGACGGCGTCTGCAAGGTACGCGGTGGGAGCGGCTGGGCGGATCGGGGGCCGTCCGCCACCGGTCAAGGGCCGTCCGCAGCCTCTGCGGCAGAGTACGCGGCCAGCCAGCCCGTGGCGCGGTAGTCGCCGCGCCAGGAGAAGAGGGCCGTTCCACCCGCTGTCGGACATCGGTCGTTTCGGGCTTCGGCGTGTGCGTCTCCCGCGACGGGATCGGCCTCTCCTGATCGAACGTGTCGGACGTGAAACGTGCGTCCTGTCCAGACGACGAGCTTGCGGGGGTGGGACGGCTGAACCCGCAAAACTCCTTCCGCTGCGCTCAGTTCTTGTTCTCCGACGCGTTCGCGCAACAGGTGCGCATAGGGGGCGCGGTCCAGCCGATTGCCTGAAGGGGGCGTGCGCGTAGACCAGTCCGGGCTGTGCAGTCCTCGGTGGCGAGCCGCCGCCCACATCAGAGGCACCTGCCGCTCAGCCTCCACGGACGTCGCCATCTGCTCGCACATCCACAACAGCCGTCCGCTGCCTCGTGGCGGACCGAGGCGACGCCAGCGGACACGCCGGTTGAGGTCTGCGGCAACGATGGCGACCCATGGGTGCACCATGCCGAGAAAACCCTGGGAGCCGAGCCAGTGAAGATAGCGGGGTGCGTCATCCAGAAGCGGGCGCAGAGAGGAATAAGGGATGCCTGCGACGCGCTGACCGACGCGGACGAACGCCTGCGGAGACCGTGCCACCGCCAGGAGCGCGGCACGGGCCAGGTCGCCCGGGAGGAGGTGCGCATCCGATGCGGCGCTGAAAAAGCCTTCCACCTCCGAGACCCGTCCTCCGGCGTGCAGTAGGGCGGACACAGCTGGCTTGAGCTGGTCATTCAGTACCGCTGAGGACAGTTTGGGTACCGCCTCACATAGTTCTCCGATCAACATCTCCTCGGCTTCCTCCGCGTCCTTGGGCAGATCCATGAGGGACAGGGCGGTGCGAAGCTGGAATCCGGTGACGGACGGCACCATGACGCGGCTGGTCACCGTTCCAAGCTCGGTGGCGGTGATCCGCTGAGCGTCCTCGCCGTTCTCAAGGCGGCAGTAGCCCGCGCCCGCGAGGAAGCCCAGAGCCCTGTGCAGCGGATCGGCACCAGGACTGCCCTGGTGGTGGGCAAACGTGTGCAGCCACCAATGTTCGGCGTCGGTCGAGGTGCGTACGCCCCCCTGGACGATCTCAGCGAGTACGTGATCGGGAAGTGTGGAGGTGATCTGTGAGTCGACGGTGTACCCGCCGATGAGCCGCTGCTGCCAGTGGGCTCGTTCCGAGGCATCGACGATCATGAACGCCCAACCGGTCGTCTCGCCCGCGCCCAGTCGACCAGCCCGCCCGAACATCTGCTGGACGGTCGCCACATCGATATCGCGCATACCGATCTGAGTGTCTCGGACGACCACCGCGCGGGCCGGCAGATTTACTCCCGCAGCCACGGTCGAGGTAGCCACGAGGACGTTCGTACGGCGCTCACGGAACGATCGTTCCGCTTCGTGCTTGTACTCCCAGTCCTTGTAGTGCAGCGACACTCCTGCCGCGTCGCAGATTGAGCGCAATGACTCGGCGTCGTCGGAGGAGATGCCCGTGGTCCGTGCACCGCGGCTGGCAGCTATGGCCAGGGCTGTACTGCGCACGCTGTACTTACTGCCGCAGAAGACGAGTACGCTGCCGCTGTCCGCCGTCACTCTGTCAACGATCAGATTGGTCAGCCGAGTACGTGCGGCCTGTGTCAGGTTGCGGTCGGCGAAGAACGGGACCACGGGAAGCTGCCAGATCAGGCGGCTGGGCCGCCATGCCACCCTCAGCAAGGTCGCGTCGAGCCAGTCCGCCATCTGTTCCGCGTTGGCCACGGTCGCGGACAAGCCCACCACTCGCACTCGGGAATCGTCGCGCCGGATTCGTGCCAGGACACCCTCGAGAACCGGTCCGCGTTCCGTGTCGCCCAGCAGGTGGATCTCGTCAACGATAAGGCAGCCGACCTCGTTCAAGGCTTCGCGCATGGACGAGGTGCGGCACAGCACCTCGAACTTCTCCGTCGTCGTCACCCACAGGTCCGCTTCTCTGACCCGCTGCACGTCGACGCTGTATTCGCCGGACAGGCGTTCCACACGGAGGCCGTGCCGACGCCAGCCCGCCAGTTCCCGGTCGAGTTCGTCGGTCAGGGAACGCTGGGGAACCAGCCAGGCGGCCTTACGGCCATCGCCCAGCACCGCACGCAGCGCGGCGAGCATGCCGATCGTGGTCTTGCCCGCGCCTGTGGGGGCTACGACAAGCAGGTGCCTGTCGCCCTTCAGGACCTCCGGGGCCGCCTCGGCCTGGGCCGGATTGAGTGAGGCGTGGGGCAAGAACGGCAACCAGGTATCCGGAACGACCTGATCGGCAGGTGCACCCGAAGCGTTCGACTTGTGCTGAAGACTTTGTGCCTGCCACAACGCATCGAACGCGTCACGAGCGACCTCGGCGGCTTGTACGTCTTCGGCACGGCCCGGTGATCCCCCGGCCCCGGCAACCTGCCAGGTCGGCTGAGCCTGTACCCGCAGACCTTCATCCCTTTCCGCGGACGGCAGATCGCTGACCAGCTCCTGCTCCAGCCAATACGGCACCGCTCGTACCTCGGCGCCGCGTTCCGTCAACTCAGCGGTGAGAGGCTCGAACAACGCATCGTCGGGAAGCAGAACTCGCACGTCCGTGCCGTCGGGGAACCGGTTCGGCACCGAGACTTGTGGGTCACTGGTCTTCAGCCAGTAGATCCGGCGGTGACAGCCGCGCCCACCGCCGTCTTCGGCTGTCGGCCAGGGCGAATTCTCGATCGTGTCGGGCATACAAGCCGTCAGTGTACTCACATTGATGTCGCGGTTCCGGCCGACGGGGCGACCCGTTGTCGGCCCGTAGGACGCCGGTGTGCCGGAGGCGTTCCGGGCACGTCCGCTTGCTCCTGATGTCAAGCGACTACAGCGAGTTGGACGGGTGACTCCTCAGCCAGGTGGGCGGGCCGAACACGAAATACGTCGGCGGCCACCGCCGCGGCCGCCTCCGCTGGTGCAACCGCTACAACACCCGACATCACTCTCGAATGCAGCACCGATGGTCGGTCAAGGGATTCCCAGAGCGTTCCGACCACTGCGCAACAAACGCTCCTGAAACTCAGCTGCAAAGCATGCCCGGGGAATAGCACGACGCGCTCCCTTCCGGAGAGACACGAGTCACATGAACCTTATGAGCCACTCCCGTCGCTTTATTCATGACACCCGTTGACACGCCCGCCCTCTCACAGTCTTGCGCACAGCGGTGCTGCGAGCCTCTCCCGGCTAACTGACGGAAAGGTGCTATGGCCATGGCCGAACCATCGCCTGCTGGTTGCTCTGTATGCGGCGGCCCGCTTCAGTCTGCCTCGAAAACGGTCAGATCGTCGAAGTCTCGTTACTGTTCGAACGCCTGCCGCCAGCGCGCCTACCGGCTGCGCGTCAAAGACAGCTGCCGTGACACGGCCGGGTACAGCCCCCCCACACAGCTGAGCAGCTTCGTCGGACGTGCCGGAGACGTCGCTGAAGTCCGCAGACTCTTGCGGGGCACCAGACTGCTGACGCTGACCGGCCCTGTGGGAGTGGGCAAGACCCGGCTGGCCCTGGACATAGCGGACCGGGAGCACCGCAGCGGGCGCTACGAGGTGGCATCGGTCGACCTGGATGGCGTGTCAGACCCAGAGACAGCGCTTCGGCGGGTGGCGAGCAGCACCGGCGTCGACGGAGACGGCCGGCATCGCGCCGGCGACAAGGAGGCGCTGCTGGTGCTCGACAACTGCGAGGAGCTGCTCGACTCGTGCGGAACCGTGGTGCGCCGTTCGCTGGCCCGTCGGCCGGGTCTGCGGGTGCTTGCCACCAGCCGTGAGCCGCTGCGGCTGCCCGGCGAGGCGGTGTACCGGCTGGCCGGGCTCAGCCTTCCGGCCGCCGGCCCGCGGATCGGCCTGGTGGACCACCTGCGCTCGGGCGCCGTCCAGCTCTTCATGGACCGTGCCCGAGCGGTCTCGCCCTACTATCAGCTGACCAAGGAGAACGCTTCGCTGATCGCCGAGATCTGCGCCCGGTTGGACGGGCTGCCGCTGGCGATCGAGATGGCCGCCCTCCTCGTGCGGGTCTTCCCGCTGGAGGAGATCAATGCCCGGCTGGAGGACCGGCTGTCCCTGCTGTCCAGCGGCTGGCGTACCGCGAGCGAGCGCCATCGCAGCCTGCGGGCGAGTCTGGACTGGAGTTATCGACTGCTCACCGGCGACGAGCAAGTGCTGTACCGGCGGCTGTCCGCCCTGACCGACGGGTTCACCGCGGAGGCGGCCGCCGCTGTGGCTGCCGACAGCATTCTGGCACCTGAGTCGGTTCCCGAGCTGCTGGCACAACTGGAATCCAAGTCGGTGATCACCGCGCAGACCGGACGGGCGGGCACCGGCCGCTTCCGGTTTCCCGAGTCGGTACGACTCCATGGGCACGAGCAGCTGCTGGCCGAGGGCGAAGCGCACAGAGCGTACTCCCGGTCGGCGGTCTGGCTGGCGGAACTGGCGAAGCCGCTCAGCCTTCATGCGGTGATCCGCCCGCAGACGGTGAGAGCTCTGGCGGAGGAACGCGGCAATCTGTCGCACGTTCTGGCCCGGGGCGCCGGCAGCGCGGACGACCGCCTCCTGCTCGCGGGTGCTCTGGCGTTGGTCGAGGTCTCCCGGGAACCGAAGGAGCACCACAGTGTCCTGGTCTCCGAGGTGCTGGCCGGAGCGGGCCCCGATGCCCGCCATCGCGACATCGCGCTGGAGGGCGCGGCGGTGCTCGCCGGTTACCGGGAGGACCTGATGGAGGCGCGGCGCCTGGCCGAGCAGGCGGCCTCGCTTGCTCGTCGGCGCAACAGCGTGTCGCTCAGCCGGGTACTCCTGCTGCTGGGCACGGTGAGGGACCTGTCCGGGGACCAGACAGGAGCGACGATGAGCTACGCGCAGTGTCTGAAGGTGAGCCGGCGGGACGGCGACGAGTTGATGGAGGCGGTCTGCCGGAACTCCATCGCCTGGCGCCTGTTGGAGCACGGCAGCGCCGACGACGCCCAGCATCTGGTGCGGATGAACTTGTCCCTCGTACGGGCGCAGGGATCACCGGGCCAGCTGATCGCCAGTCTGCACCTGGCCGGAGCGCTGGCTCTGGAGCAGAACAACACGATCGCTGCCGAGCGGCACTTCGCCGAGTCGCTGCGCGGCGACTCGATGCATCCCAGTCAGACGGCAGCGACGATGGAGGGGCTGGCGGTCACCGCGGTCCGCAACTCGCGGTTCGAGCGCGCCTTGCGTCTGTTCGGCGTGGCCGAGACGCTCGGTTCCTCTCCGCTGAGCGTGCGACGCTGGTGGCGGGAGCAGGTCACAGTGGCCCGGCAGGTGGCGCTCCGGGCACTGCCCGCGGCTCGCACCGAGGCGGCTCTGGCGTCCGGGCGTGCTCTGTGGAACGGTTCTGCGGCGACCTGGCCGCTGGGCCACGACCCCGATGTGCCGGCCGACAGCGGCCCGCTGAGTTCACGCGAGTGGCATGTGGTGACTTTGATCCAAGAGGGACTGACCAACCGACAGATAGCCGAGCACCTGCACCTGTCGGTACGCACGGTGGAGACACACGTCCGCAACGCCCGTTCCGCCCTCGGGCTCCGCTCACGCAGCCACGTGGCGGCCTGGGCCGCGCAGAACGGGCCCGGGACAGCAGCCGTCGGCCGGTCCCCAGGCGGCACCGGCCGTCCGCAGGTGGCCGCGCTTGTGCTGCCGTCCGGTGCTACGACGACCGGCGGCCCGGCGGACCCGCGTGGGGTGGTCTTCTGCACATACGCCGCCTGACCGGCACCACCGGGCAGGGACAGGTCAGCCGCGCCAGGCGGCGTCCAGCCTGGCGAGGACATCGCCGCCGTACAGACGGTGCGCCTGCTGGAGGGAGAACTCGGCGAGGTAGGTGCGAAATGCCTCGACCGGCTCCTCGGCAGCGATGAGCATGTGCCGGTTGGCGACCACGGCCGGACCGGCGAGCCGGCCGGCCGCAGCCTTCACCGCGTCGTCCAGCGCGCCCGGATCGACTACATCATCGATGAGCAGTGCGGCCTCGGGGTCGCGGACGTGGATGCGCCGCCCGCCGAGAATGACCCGGCGGGCGGGCCGGGCGCCGAGGTGGCGGGTGAGCCGCAGATTGGCCAGGCCCGGCACGATCCCCTCTTCCGCCGCGGGCAGGCTCAGATAGGCGTCGTCCTCGGCGACGACGTGGTCGCAGGCGAGCAGGATCTGGGCTCCGCCACCGATGGCGAAAGTGTCCACCACCCCGATCCAAGGTTTCTGACGGAGGACGGGCCCGTCTTCGCCACCGAGGCCGCGCAGCATTTTGGCGATGTAGCCGAGTTCCCGGGTGAGGAGGAAGTCGACGAAGGAGATCCGGCCGCGCCGCAGCTCCTTGAGGTTGATCCCGGCGCTGAAGACGCGGCGCCCGGCGTAGCGGGGGCTGTCGACGACGCCGCCGCGCAGGACGCCCACCTGTACGTCCGGGTTGAGCAGAGCCAGGTCGACGAGGGTTTCCAGGTCTTCGACGTGCTGGTTGTCCTCGGCATTGAGGCAGTGTGCGTTGGTGATCGTCAGATGTGCGACACCCTCGCGGCACTCCAGTTGGGCCGCTGTGAGGCGGACCTGCCCGGTCTCACGCAACCGGTCCAGCAGAGCGAGCGCCGCAGCCGTCGGGTGGCGCATCGACTCGATCAGATGCTCGCCGGCAACACGATCGGCGAGCAGAGCGTGGAAGAACAGACCCTGGTCGATCTCGCGCCCTTCCTTCCCCGCCTGGTGGCGCTCCGCCTCCTCGGCGAGCTGCCGACGCGACGGCACCAGACCGGGGAACCGGTCACCCGCCGTGAGGGCGAGTTCGGATGCGCGGGGCCGGGTGGTCAGACCGGCGGTCAGGTCGTCGTAGACGCGTCGGGCGTGCTTGCGCAGGAAAGCGGCACGGGCATGCCGGGCAGCACGGTGTGCCTCGGCGGCGGTGGCCACTTGGCCCGGGTCGCGGTCGGCTGGAGCGGGGACAGTCTGCAGGCGGGCTTCGCAGCGGGCGAGTTCGATACGGGTCGCGTCCCAGTCCGCGGCGAAGTCGTCGTGCGCCATGGCCGGTCGGGTAGCGGCCGGGCTCACTTTTCCCCCTGGGGAACCGCAGCCCGCAGCGAGCGGTCGCAGGCCGCCAGATGAGTCCCTAGGGCGTTCTCGAACGGGACGGTCGTCGCTTCCAGCAACAGACTGCGGCGGATGGCGGGTTCGCTGCCGCCCGGACGGGCCGCCCGCTGCCACAGCGCGGTGACGACGGCGTCGGGGTCGTCGGTGACCTCGTCGAGGAGGCCGACATCGAGCAGCCGCTCGGCCGCCATCTCGCCGGGGAGCAGCACGAGGCGTCGTGCGGCGGCATGGCCCACCTGGAGCGCCAGCCGGTACAGCGCCATGCCCGGCCAGGCACCGTCGGCGCGGCTTGCCGGGCTCACGGTGGTGCCGACGGCTGCGATCCGGTAGTCGGTGACGAGCATGACGTCGAGGACGGCCTGGCCGCAGGGCCCGTCGAGGACGGCCACGGTGAAACGGTCGAGCCGCTCCAGCCGGCGCAACGCCTTCTCCCATTTGCCCACGAGGTGGACGTCCGGCCGGCCGGGCCAGTCACCGGGGACGGCGCCGGTGCCCGACAGCAGGCGCAGTTGCAGGAGAGTGCCCGGATCCGTGTCCTCCGCACTCTCGCAGACATCGACGAGCGCGCCGACCGTGGAGGGCGTCAGCGGCCCGGCGAGGTCGAGGGTGGCTTGCATAGCCTGGACAGAGGTCGACGGGGAGAGGGGCACCGGCACCGGGCTGGCTCCTTCGGTGTGGCAGCGGCTGGGAAGAACCGGACAGAGGGGGATCGGGTCGTGTGGTGCCGGGGCAGGTCCCTCAGAAACGGATGAGGGCGGTTTCGATGGTCGAGCCCGGTCCCATGGTCATCAGCAGGCCGTACTCGCCGGGCCGCGCGACGCCTTCGCGCTTGAGGCGTTGAAGCGAGAAGAGGAACGAGCCGCTTGAGACGTTGCCGTACTCCCGCAGCACAGCAGTGGTGTGCCGGACGTCGTGGCGGGTCAGGCCGAGGTTGACCCGCACCGAGTCAATGACTTTCCTGCCGCCGGAGTGGATCAGCCAGTGCGCGATGTCGGAGCGCCGCAGCCCGGTCCCCCGCAGCAGTCGGCCGATGACGTCCGCTGCCGCAGCGCCCACCACGTAAGGCACGTCGCGGTCGAGGAAGAAGCTGTACTTGCCAGACTGCTCGTCCCAGTCGTACCGCATGGCGCCGAGGGAGTCCGCGATGATGTGGCTGGCGAAGCGGAGCACCCGCGGACCCGGCGCGGCGGTTGCGGCGGGCATCGAGACGAGGGTGACCCCGGCCGCGCCGTCGCCGAAGAGACCGTTGACCACCGAGGTGCGCATGCTGCCGTCGAAGACGTACGCGGCGGAACAGACCTCCACGCACAGCATCACCGCCAGACGGCCGGGATGGGCGAGGCTCCAGCCCGTGACCGCGTTGAGCGCGTTGAGTCCGGCGTTGCAGCCCATGCCCACCACGTCGAGCCGGCTGACCTCGGTGCTGAGGCCGAGTTCGGTGATGAGCAGGGCGGTCAGGCCAGGGGTGAGCATGCCCGTGCTGGTGACGCAGCACAGATAGCCGATGTCCGCGTATGTGTGTCCCGAGTCCGCGAGGCAGGCGTCGAGTGCGGCGGCCCCCAGTACGACGCCCTGCCGGGCCTGCTTGCGTAGGAGCGCCCCCTGTGACTCATCGGCGGGACGGCCGTCGGGTCCGGGGGCCGCCAGGGTGAGGTGGCGACGGTCGATGGCACTGTTGAGGAAGACCGAGCGGATACGCGGATCGGTGACCTGGTAGAGGTCGAGCACCTCCTGCTGGGAATAGGAGGATTCCGGGACCGCCGTCCCCACTCCGGCGATCGAGCACACCACCGGGTGAGCCTCGGCCGGCACCGGAAGCAGTTCGGGCACCGCGCGTGGCAAAACGGTGGAATTCATCGTATTCATGCGCGGCTGTCCTCCTGACCGTATCGGAGGTGCATCCGCTGGTGCCGGGTGCCGGGATCGTCGGCCGCGCGCTCGGGCGGCCTCGGCGGATCCTGCGCGGCTTCGACGCGCGTGAGGCCAGGCTGCCGCACCGACCAAGCCGCCAGGTGGGCGCGGGAACGCAGCCCGTGCAGATGACGTACGTGCCGGATGTGGGTCTCGACGGTGCGGACGGAGATGTGCAACCGGATCGCGATCTGCTGGTTGGTGAGTCCCTCGGTGAGCAGGCTGATGACTTCTCGCTCCCGGTCGGTGGGGGCGGCCGGCCGGCCGGCGGGCGCACCGTCTTCCTCGTCCAGCGCGTAGGCGACGGCCTGACGTGCCGTGAGGGCCGCTCCGGCCCGCGCGGCGGCACGCGCCCGGCTATTGGGCAGCGCCCGGAAGGCGACGGTGCGCGCCTCACCCACGTACTGCTGCCACCACGGAGGGGCGGGATCGCCGGTGTGCTCGCGCAGTGCGTGCGCGGCGCCCGACAGCCGCAGGGACCGTTCCGGAGCGCTCGTCGCCGCGGCGACGAGCGCCATGCCCTCCAGGTTGTAGGCGGTGAGCGATGTGTCGGTGCAGGACTCGATCAGGCCGGAAACGAAGTGGCCGGTCGCGGCGGTGAGATCGCCCAGGCGCAGTTCGAGGGCGCCCAAGGCATGACCCAGCGCCGCCAGTATCGGGGAGGGCGGGACACCAGGATCGGCAAGGGCCAGCGTGCGGGCGGTCTCGGCGGCCCGCACGAGCCGTTCCTGGCCCACGAGGTGTCCGAGGAGATCGGTTCGGCACCAGAACTCGGTCTCCTTGTCGCCCATGCGGGCGGCGAGCTCCGCACCGTCGGCAGCGTCACGTACGGCGCCGTCCAGGTCGCCGGCCCGAGCGCGGACCGAGGCGCGCGCACGCAGACGGTGCGGCAGTGCGCGGGGGGCGCAGCGTTCGAGCGTCACCGCCCTGTCGGCCAGCCGGAGGGCGAGGCCGCAGTTGCCACCCCGCGCCGCGAGCACCGCCATGGTGGAGAGAGCGGTGCCGTAGCCGGCGGTGCCGGGTGCGATATGGGACAGAGTTCGGGCCAGACGGAGGATGCCGACGCGGTCGGCTACGGCGTCTCGCGCCACCAGGAGGGCGACCGCAAGGTCGACTTGGCGTTCGTCGGCGGTCTGTGCGAGCAGGTCGACGGCGGCCGTCACATTGTCGATCTCCTCCAAGAGCCCCTCCGATGCGCAGCCGGGCAGGAGTCCGGCCATGGTGTGCGGCCGGACCAGTCGCAGCATGGCACCGGCAAGCCGCGCCTCGGCACCGGGCCGTTCCGCCGACTCGGCGAGGCGGTCGAGGGCGAAAGCCCGTACCGAGCCTGTCATCGCCAGCCGTGCTCCCGCGCCGAGCCCTCGGCGGACCGCCAGAAGGGACCTGGCCTCCAGGGAGCGCAGCAGGGGAAGTGTCGGCGCGGGCGTGTCCCCCGCGGCCGGCACGTGGATGACGGCCTGGGCGGTGGCCGGCTCGAACGTGCCCGCGAAGACGGCGAGCTGCCGGAAAGCGGCCTGTTCCGCGGCGGACAGCCGCCGGTAGCTCCAGTCGATCGCCGTGTAAAGGCTGCTGTGGCGTCCGTCGGTGACGCACCGGCCGGTGGACAGGACGGTGAAGCGGTCCTTGAGGGCGGCCAGGACCGCGGCGGGTGTCCGCACCCGCCCCAGTTCCGCGGCCAGTTCGATGGCCAGCGGATTACCGTCCAGCGCCTGGCAGATACCCGCGACGTCTTCCAGCTGCCCGGCTGTGAACGGATCGTCGCGGCCGGCCCGGGCGCGGTCGACGAAGAGCCGCATGGCGGCGCCGGGGGTGCACCCGTCGGGGGCTCTGGTCGGCAGACCGGTGACGGTGTAAACCGTCTCGCCGGGCAGGAGCAGCAGTTCCCTGGAGGTCGCGAGCGCCTTGAGCCGCGGGCACTGCGACAGCACGGTGGCGAGCAGCTCACCGCAGGCGGCCAGGTCGTGCTCGCAATTGTCGAGCAGCAGCAATGTCTCGTCCCGCTCCCGGAACGCCGTGACAAGAGCGTGCAGGATCGGTGTGTCCGGGGCGGGGACGACGCCGGCCAGATCGGCGACGGCTCGGGCGAGGCCGGCCTCGGCAGCGGTGCCGACGTCCACGCGCAGCTTGGGTTCAAGCCGCTTGCCGAGCAGCTCGACCGCGAGTCGTGTCTTTCCGACGCCCGGCTCGCCGACGAGGGTCAGCAGCCGTGCCTCATCAAGCAGGTATCCCGCCGCGACGAGGTCCTCGTCTCGGCCGTACACCGGGCCGACGTGGGCACACGGGGCGGCCGGAGCACATGCGGCCAGCGCCTTTCTGCGGGAGGCAGTGGTGTGGTCGGCGAGCCCTTTGGCACAGGTCTCCCACGCCGTGGACACGTGTGCGCGCCTCCTCGTCAATCGCCCATGGCCTCGATGAGGCTCTTGGGCCGCAGATCCGTCCAGTTCTCTTCGATGTAGGCCAGGGAGGCCTCGCGGGTGTCCTTGTCGTGTGCGATCGTCCAGCCCTCGGGAACATCGATGAAACTCGGCCACAGCGAGTGCTGGCCCTCGTCGTTCACAAGCACCAGGAATTCGCCATCGGGGTCGTCGAACGGGTTCACGTTCAGCTCCTCGGCTGTGTGCGGCAGTTCGTCGGTCAGGATCCGGTGGGACGGGTTCCGCCGACATCGGTGATGACCACCGTTACGGCAGGCGGTAGGCAGCCTGCGGCAACGGTGCGGTGTGGTCAAACCGAGGCCCAGGCCAGCCCGCGAGCAGCCGCGGGCGACGGGCATCCGGCGAGGGTCAGAGCTTCGCGCAGTTCGTCTCGGAGCAGATCGAGCACCGTCCGCACGCCCGTTCCGCCGCCCGTGGCCAGGCCCCACAGGACCGGCCGGCCGTAGAGGACCCCGTCGGCACCGCAGGCAAGGGCGCACAGCACGTCGGCACCGTCCCGGACACCGCTGTCGAACAGGACGGGGCACCGGCCGTCGGCCTCGGCCACGATCGGGGGCAGCGCCGTGATCGACGCGATCGCACCCGCGAGTTGCCGCCCACCGTGGTTGGAGACGATGATCCCGTCCACGCCGTACCGGACCGCCAGCGCCACGTCCCGTGGGTCGAGCAGACCCTTGAGGAGGATCGGCAGCGCGGTGGAGTCGCGCAGCCAGGCGACGTCGGACCAGTCGGCCGACGGATCGAAGTTCGCGGCGGTGTGTGCCACGAGCGCCGAGCCGTTGGCGGTGGCCCGGTGCAGTTCACGGCCGTGGGCGCCGTCGAGAAGGGCGGCGGTCACGGTGGGCGGCAGTGCGAAGGCGGAGCGGATGTCTCGGCGCCGCCGACCCATCACGGGGGCGTCCACGGTGACGACGAGCGCCGAGCAGCCGACCAGTTCGGCACGGCGGACGACGTCCAGCAGAAGTCCGCGGTCGCGCAGCCAGTAGAGCTGAAGCCAGAGGTCACCTCCGACCGCGGCGACGGCCTCCAACGTGCGGCTGCTGAGCATCGGCAGGACGAACGGCACTCCGGCCCCGGCGGCGGCGCGAGCGGTCGCGACCTCACCATCCGGGTGAATGAGACGCTGGAAGGCCATGGGCGCCACCGCGACCGGCATCGCGGTCTCGTGGCCCAGCAGCCGCCCGGCGGTGGTGGCGGTACCGCCCGACAGCACCCTGGGCGTGAGGCGCAGCCGGTCCAGAGCGGACCGGTTGAGCGCCTGGACGGACTCGTCCCCGGCGCCGCCGGCGAGGAAGTCCCATATGTGCGGGGGGAGTCGGTCTGCGGCGGCGCGCTCCAGGTCGGCCACGCATACGAGGGGTGTGGAGGTCACGGCGGACGGGCTGTCGGCGACACTCAATGGATCTCTTTCAGGTCGCGGGAACATGCGCCGACGGGCACCGGCGGCGGTTCGCCGCGCACGTCCTGCGCCGGCGGCTGTTCCGTGCCGGTCAGTGGGAAGCGGCGGACAACGGACCGACAGCGCAGCGCACGACGGGCCTGCGGACCGGACGGCGGGTCGGCCACCGGTGTCAGGTTCCGGGGGCCCGCCGGCCGGCCGATGTCCCGCGTCGCGGCGGGTGCCGCGATTCTGCCGCGTGTGCCAGGTTTCTTCGCGGCGGCGCCTGGGGCATCGGCGTTCGCCGCCGTTACGCCCGGGGCGCGCCGGGCGTGTAACGGTGGCGACCACGGATGTCTGGCAGAGTGATGGGCCGAAGAGTGCGGACATGGAACTCGCGGAACTGAACGCAGCGCTGGACGACCCGCTCCTGGAGTCGATGAACTTCCTCAACGAGGTGGCCATCCGCTTCCCGGACTCTGTCTCGCTCGCCGCGGGCCGGCCTGTCGATGACCATTTCGACCCGGCGGAGCTGGAGGGGTACCTGTCTCGCTTCCGACGGTATCTGAGCGCCGATCTCGGATACGACCAGCGGCGTGTCGCGCAGACGCTCTTCCAGTACGGACGCACCAAAGGCATCATTCATGACCTGATCGCCCGTCATCTCAGGGTGGACGAGGGGGTGAGGGCCGATCCGGAAGCCATCGTCGTCACCGTCGGCGCGCAGGAGGCACTCCATCTGCTTCTGCGGGCCCTGCGAGCGGAACCGCGGGACGTGGCACTGGCGGTCGCCCCCACCTACGTGGGATTCACCGGTGCCGCCAGGCTCATGGACCTGCCCGTGCTGCCGGTGGCCTCCGGAACGAGCGGCGTGGACCTGGCCGACCTGCGGGCGCGGCTGCTGCAGGCCCGTGCCGACGGACTGCGGCCCCGATGCCTGTACGTGGTACCGGACTTTGCGAACCCCACGGGTATCTCGCTCGATCTGCCCACACGGTACCGCCTGCTGGAAGCGGCCCGCGAGGAACGACTGCTGCTCATCGAGGACAACCCCTACGGGGCTTTCACCGGGCAGGACGGCCGGCTGCCGACACTGCGGTCCCTCGACACCGGCGCACAGGTGGCGTACGTCGGATCGTTCGCCAAGACGGTGCTGCCCGGCGCCCGGGTGGGATACGTGGTGGCCGACCAACGCGTGCGCGGCCGGGGCCACGGCTACTTCGCGGACGAACTCGGCAAGATCAAGAGCATGGTGACGGTGAACACCTCACCCCTGAGCCAGGCGATCGTCGCAGGCCATCTGCTGGCCCACGACTTCAGCGTCATAAGGGCGAACGCCGCGGTGGCCACCCGCTACCGGCGGAATATGAGTCTGATGCTGGCCGGGCTGGAGAGGCGATTCCCGGCTGGCGGGGACGTCACCTGGAACGTACCGTCCGGCGGGTTCTTCATCGTGCTGTCGGTTCCCTTCCGAGCCGACGACGGGCTGCTGGAGCACTCTGCACGTGAGCACAAGGTGCTGTGGACGCCCATGAGCCACTTCTACGGTCGTACGGGCGGTGAGACCCAACTGCGGCTGTCATGCAGCTCGCTCACCCCCGAGGACATCGAAACGGGCCTGGACCGGTTGGCCGCCCTCGTGGCCGAGCAGCGATCACGTGCCGCGCAGGCACCACGCTGACACGGCTAACGAAAGGCGTTGAAGAACCGCAGCATCTCGCCGTTGACCGCCTCCGGCTGCTCGATGTGACCGGCGTGCCCCGCATCGGGGATCACCACGTGTCCAGCGCCCTTGATGGCCTCTGCCAGCTCGGCGCCCCGGGAAGGAGGCGTGATGATGTCGTCGGCGAAGGACAGCACGAGGCAGGGGGTGACTATCGCGGCATAGGCCGCCCGCCGGTCCTCGGTGAGCTGGGCTGACAACTGGGCGTGGGCGTACGGGCCCGAGCCGTCGTTCTGACTCATCTCGAAGAGGTCGAGCCACATCCGGACGGCGTCGTCGTCGGCGAGGGTGCGCGGTGACAGGGTCTGTGCGGCGCGCACTGCGGCCTCGTACACCGGCGGGAGTGTCGTGCCGCTCTCCGTGAGCGCGTGGTCCGCGACCGTCAGGGCTCGGCCGTAGGCATCGGGGCGAGCGCGGCTGGCGATGAGGACCGCTTGCCGGACACTGTTCGTCATGGTCAGGAACTCCTGGGCCACCAGCGCGCCGAGGGAGACGCCGACCAGGCGAAACGGTGTGGTGAAGTACGCTTCGGTGAAATCTCGCAGGTCCTCGACCAGCTCACTGAGCGAGAGCGGCCCTGGCACCGGTGCGCTGAGTCCCGCTCCCCGATTGTCGATCGTGACGGTGCGGTATCCGGCACCGGTGAGCGCCGCCACCTGGTACATCCAGGTGCGGCCACGAGCCCCGCTCCCGGGCACCAGGAGCACCGGCTCGCCCGCACCGTACTCCTCGTAGTGGATTGAACACCTGTCGAGGTTCAGCAATGGCATGTCAGACGACCTCACCAGCGAGTTCCGGTACCGCACCCGGCAACGCCGGGGCGGCCGGATTTCGTGACTGAGCAGTAATGATCCAGGGCGCGGCCGCAACCGGCCGGTGCCACCACTCGTCCGGGAAGTCCGCCGTCACAGGGCGCCGGGTGCAATGTCGGCCGCTGCGGCGCGCTGGTGTTCGACGGCCTCGTAAAGCGCCTTGATGTTGCCGCTGCCGAAGGTCCGGGCGCCGAGCCGCTCGATCACCTCGAAGAAGAGGGTGCGGCGAGGGTGCGTGGAGCGCGTGAAAATCTGGAGCAACTGGCCGTCCATGTCCTGGTCGACCAGAATGCCGTTGGCCCGCAGCCGCTCGATGCCGTGGCGGGCGGGCTCAAGACGGCCGGCAAGCCGGTCGTAGTAGGTGCCCGGCGTGCTGAGGAAGTCGACACCGTTGGCGTGCATCCGTTCCACCGCCGTGACGATGTCCCCGGTGGTGAAGGCGATGTGCTGGACACCGGCTCCCCCATGGTCCGCGACGAAGGCGTCGATCTGTCCGGGCTCCCGAGTAAGGTCCGGCTCGATGACCGTGAAGGTCACCCCGCCCGACCGGCTCTGCACGACGATGGAGTCCATGGCTTGCGCGCCGACGACTATCCGTTCGGCAAAGACGGTCCGGAAGTCGAACACCTTCTCGTAGTACTCGACCGTGGGCCGCAGCCTGCCGGCTTCGACGCAGACTGCGAAGTGGTCGATGCTGTCGAGAGAGCCGGCCATCGGCACCGCTTCCGGCCCACTGGGCTCGGTGATCGTGAACCTGGGCAGCGCTCGTGCGTCCACTCCCGGGGAGCGCTGTACGAAGGTGTGCACGACATCGCCGAAGCCCGTGACGGCCGCCGTCACGATCCCGTTCCACTCCTCGGGTTCGCGGACCGGCAGCGCGCCGCGCCGTACGGCCTCGTAGTAGGCCTCGGTGGCGTCGTGGGTGCGCAGGGCGATCGTCGTGACGCCGTCGCCATGCCGTTCCAGGTACACGGCGTTCACTGGGTCGGCCTCGGTGAGCACAAGGTGTATGTCGGCCCGGCCGAGTGCGGTGCTCCGGAGGCCGCGGGCGTCCTGTTCCGAGAAGCCGTAGCAACGCATGCCGTATCCGGTGAGCCACTGCTCACCGGACAGGGAAAGGCTGGCGACAGCCATGCCCACATGGTCGACTTCGAGGCTGTCAAAAACACTCACGACGCTCCCTTTCCGTCGGTGCCGCGACTCCTCACGGAGTGGGTAGAAGTGGTGCTTCGCCTCACCGGCGGCTCTGACGTGGCGTTCAGCATGGACCCCCACCACGACCACGGCATCCGCGATCACCACCGTTACGTGTCCCGGTTCCCCTCGTTTGTCTTGTCCACGGGGGCCGCTCTTCGGGAAGCCGTGACAGGTCTGCCGGCGTTGGTCGAGAACGGTGCTGTACTGCGCGAGGTCGGCTGCAGTGCCGTGGCGGGACGGCCGATGATCCAGCTCAACAGCGGGCCGGCCATCGCGGTGGTGACCACGGCCATGACGACCATGAGCGAGTACAGGTCGGGACCCAGGAAACCCAGTTGCAGGCCGACGTTCAGCACGATGAGTTCGGTCAGGCCGCGGGTGTTCATCAGCGTCGCCAGCGCGGCAGACTGTCGCAGCGGCATACCGTTGAAGCGGGCGGCGAGGAAGGCCCCGGTGAACTTGCCGCCGATGGCCACCAGCAAGATCAGGCCCAGCGCGCCCAGGCCGCCGACGTCCAGTCCGGACAGGTCCACACTGAGGCCGGCGACCAGGAAGAACACCGGCAACAGCAGGGTGCCGCTGAGGTGACCGAGGCGTTCTTGCACGTCGGCGCGGACCTGCTCGGTGCCGCTGCGCGGAAGGATCATGCCGAAGAGGAACGCGCCAAAGATGTAGTGCAGGCCCAGCCACTCGGTGGCGGAGGCGGACAGCAGCAGACCCACCACGACACCCGCGAATACGGTCGGGGTCATCCGCGCGGAAGGCCGGCGGGCGACCAGGCGGGCCAGCAGGGGGTGTACGACGAAGAACATGCCCAGCAGGTAGGGCACGGCGAGCAGGATGCGCCATTGGTCGGAGCCGGCCGAGCCGCTCACGGCGACCACGGCGGCGAGCAGCGACCATGCCAGCACGTCGTCGACGGCGGCACAGGCCAAAGCAATCACGCCGAGCGGGGAGCGGGTCATGCGCCGATCGGTGAGGATCCGGGCCAGCACCGGGAAGGCGGTGATGGACATGGCGATGCCCATGAAAAGCATGAACGACGTGTGGTCGCCGCTGCCGTAGTCGTCCATCAGATAGACCGCCAGCAGGATGCCCAGGCCGAAAGGCAGCAAGACGGAGCCGAGGGAGACGATGGCGGCGAGGGAGCCGCTGTCGCGGATCATCGCCGCGTCCCACTCCACTCCTACCAGGAACATGAAGACGGCGACACCGACGGCGGCCAGGGCGCTGAGCAGCGGCCGGATGCTGTCGGGGAAGAGCGTGTCGGAGACGGCCCCGTGCAAGAAGGTCGGTCCCAGCGCGATACCGGCGAGGACTTCGCCTATCACGGCTGGCTGGTGGATACGGCGGGCCAGCGCACCCAGCGCGCGTGCCAGCAGCACGATGACGGCGAGGCCGAAGAGCAGCGAGGAGGTCTGATCGGTGGTCATCGCCACAGGTCTCCGTGAGTGGGGTCCGGCCAGAACACGAACGCGGGGGCGGCGAAGACTGCAGAACAGGCAGAGGATCTCGGTGGCCGTCGTACACGGTCACCGGGGCCCCGCCCGCGCCGCAGCTGGCCAGTATCAGTGCGGCGGCTCACGCAATCAGCGCGTTTCGACCGGCAGCGCTCCATAACCTGTCCTCTCCGGGTTGCGAAGCCGTCGATCCTTTTAGGGCCGGCGACGTGCCTGCGGGCCGATCGGGCAGTGCCACCATCAGCAGTGCCCTGTTCTGTCCCTGTCCTTGGCAAGGGACGGCGGGCTCATGTCCGCCGTGAAGTTGCCGCTCAGATCGGCTCGCTGCCGCTGGTCCGGCCTGTCCACGGTCCTCTGGAACGACCCGACCGGCGGCCGCAGATGACTGGCTGACGGCGGTTCCCGGTCGCTCGGCGTCGCGCGAACGGTATGCGGGCCACCCGAACCGTCTTGAGCCAACCGCGGCCGAGTCGAGTTCCTTCGCGCCCGCGTCTCGCTCAGCGCACTCCGCCTCGTGGTTTCTGTTCCGGCAAGGTCTCCGACAGAGCCTTCCAGACGAGCCGCATCACATCGGCCTTGTACATCTCGGCATGGCCAACGGCCACCTTGAGTTCGCGAATAACTCCGGAGACGTGGGGCCGCCACCGTTCGAGTTCATCGCCGGAGGCGTCCTGGCTCGACACAAAGAGCATGTCCGCGTCGAGGGAACCGGGCTGGTGAGCAGACACGAGGCGGAGATTGTTGTAGCTGACTTTGGCAATCATGTCCGCCTGCTCTGCGGCAAGGACACCGATGTCGGTATCGTCTTCGACATCGCGACGGGCGACCACTGTCTGGGTCTCGGGCGAAGCGACGACGGTGCGGCGGTCACTATCGACGCTCTTGTATTCCCCTCCGGTCTGCATCACATCATCGCCCACGTCTTTTCGCGGTACGGAATCGAGCAGCACAAGCGATCCGATATCCTCGCCTGCGGCTTTCAGCTGAACGGCCATCTCGTGCGCGACCAGCCCACCGAACGACCAGCCGAGCAAATGATAAGGACCAGTAGGCTGAACTCGGCGGATCTCGGCGACATACTCAGTGGCCATCTCGGACAGCGTTTCCGGCAGTCGCGACGCGCCGTCCACGCCTCGGGCTTGAATGCCGTAAACAGGCTGATCGGTGGGTACTGATCGAGCCAGATACAGGTATTCCCAGCCCAGACCCCGCCCCGCGTGCACACCAAAGATCGGAGGCTTGTCGCCCTGTACCCGGAAGGGCAGCAGCAGTCCGCGCCCCGTGCGCTGCTCAGACCAGGCAAGGCGCCTGGCGATCCCGGCTACGGTTGGTGTCTGGAAAAGCTGCCCGATGGTCATTTCGACTCCCAGAACCGTGCGGAGTCGGTTGGCCAGACGCATCGCTAGCAGCGAATGGCCTCCGAGTTCGAAGAAATTGTCGTCGACACCGACTGCCTTGAGTCCGAGCACCTCTGCGAAAACCAGGCAGAGCGCCTCCTCTCCCACCGTGGTGGGCTCGTGACTGACGCTGCCAGAGTATTCAGGCACAGGCAGCGCCCGCCGGTCGAGTTTGCCGTTGACCGTCAGCGGAAGGGTGTCGAGTACCACCACCGCTGAGGGCACCATGTGCGCGGGCAGCCGCAGGGCGGCATGCTCGCGCACCACCCTGTCCAGAGCGGAGCCGGATTCGGAGCTGACGACGTAGGCGACCAGGCGTTTGTCGCCCGGGGTGTCCTCGCGGACCACGACCGCCGCCTGCGCCACCCCGTCACAGCCGGCGACCACCGCCTCGACCTCACCGGGTTCGATGCGGAATCCGCGGATCTTCACCTGGTCATCAGCCCGGCCCACGAACTCCAGCAGCCCCCCGGCCGTCCAGCGCACCACATCCCCGGTCCGGTACATCCGCTCACCCGCGCCACCGAACGGATCGGCGATGAACCGTTCCGCGGTCAGTCCCGGCCGGCCCGCATACCCCCGCGCCACACCCGCACCCGCCACATACAACTCACCCGCCACCCCGACCGGCACCGGCTGAAGAGCCGGATCCAGCACGAAAACACGCACATTGTGCAGGGGAGTGCCCATCGGGACGGCACCCGCGTGTGCAACGGGTACGGCGTCACCGAACGCCGTCGTCAGCACCGTCGCCTCGCTGGGACCGTACTGGTTGTCCAGCCGCACCCCGCCCAGCATCTCCCCCACCCGGCCGGCCACCCTCCCGGGCAGAGCCTCACCCGCGGCCAGCAGCAGACGAAGATCCGAGCGCCAGCCGTCCGGCACCGCATCCAGGAAAGCGGGCAGCATGGACGGCACGAACTGGGCCACCGTCACGCCCTCACGAACGATCAGATCCACCAGATACCGCGGGTCCCGGTGCCCGCCCGGACGAGCCATCACCACCCTCGCACCCACACTCAGCGGCCACAGGAACTCCCACACCGACACGTCGAACACCACCGGCGACTTGTGCAGCACCCGGTCCGCCGCCGACAACCCGTACCGCGCCTGCAGCCAGCCGACCAGATTGACCACACCCGCCTGCTCGACCACGACGCCCTTGGGCCGTCCCGTCGAACCGGACGTGAAGATCACATACATCGGATGCCCCGGCAGCAGCCGCCCCCGCAGCTCACCCGGCATCACCGCACCACCATCAACCCCCGCCGTCACAGCAGGGTCATCCACCACCAGCCATGCCACATCGCTGTCCCCCGCACCGCTTCCCGGCGTCCCGCTTCCCCGCCGGACCGTCTCCCCCGCACCCAGCACCACTTCCACGCCGGCGTCCGAGAGGATCTGCTCGATGCGTTCCGCGGGATATTCCGGGTCGACGGGTACA
This sequence comes from Streptomyces fuscichromogenes, assembly GCF_014645815.1. Lineage (GTDB taxonomy): Bacteria > Actinomycetota > Actinomycetes > Streptomycetales > Streptomycetaceae > Streptomyces > Streptomyces fuscichromogenes. The sequence continues at coordinate 43,515 of NZ_BMML01000047.1, forward strand.
TACGCGCCGCCGGCTTTGAGGATGCCCAGCAGTGCGACCAGCAGGTCGACCGAGCGGGGCATCACGACCCCGACCAGCGATTCCGGGCCCACGCCCCGCCCGATCAGGACCCGCGCCAGCCGGTTCGAACGGGCATCCAGCTCCGCGTACGAGAGCGACTCCTGCCCGCACACCACCGCGATGGCCTCCGGCGAACG
>NZ_BMML01000048.1 GCF_014645815.1 Streptomyces fuscichromogenes
GCCACGCCCGCGCCCGTGTCCGGTACGAACAGCGTCGCCCGGACCGGCACTTCCGCTGACAGATCGAACGCGTAGGACGCCGCTTCCTCCACCCGCGCCGTCAGATCCGCGGAAGCAACCGGCACCACCGACAGCACCTCAGCCGGAAGATCCTCCACAGCCAGCACAACCTGCCGAGGCCGGCCATCCACAGCGACATACCGAGTACGCAACACCTCATGACGCACCAGCACATCCCGCAACGCATCCCCAAGCGCCCCGACATCCAGGCCCCCGGTCAGCCGGTAAGCCTGAGAGATGCCGGACGTCGCATCCGGTGTCCCCATCTGGGTCAGGAACCACAGCCTCTGCTGGGCGAACGACAGGGGGATCTCTTCGGGACGGTGTCGCACCGGTCGGATCACGTCCCGGGCCGACGCGGCGCCGTCCAGTCGACGAGCGAGGCCGGCCGCCGTCGGTGCCTCGAACACCGCGCGAACGGGAAGGTCCACAGCGAAGGCCGACTGGATCCGAGCGACCAGCCGGGTCGCGGACAGCGAATGCCCACCGAGGTGGAAGAAGTTGGCGTCCGGCCCGACACGGTCGAGACCCAGGACTTCCGCGAACATCCCGCACAGGATGTCCTCCGCCGGACCGGCCGGGGCCCGGCCCCTGCCCGTAACTCTGGCGAACTCGGGCGATGGCAGACGACTGCGGTCGATCTTTCCGTTGCGGGTGAGGGGGATGTCGTCGAGCACCATGACGACGGCGGGCACCATGGCCGCGGGCAGCCGCCGTGCGGCGTACTCACGTACGATCTCGGGCAGTTGAGGTACGGCCACGCCGTCCTCGGCCTTCACGTAGGCGATGAGCTGCTCCTGAGCCGCCCGGCCCGCACGCATCGTGACGACCGTCTGCGCCACCCCGGAGCATTGGGCGAGGACGGCTTCGATCTCGCCGGGTTCGACGCGGACGCCTCGTATCTTGACCTGGTTGTCGGCACGGCCGATGAACTCCAGCTCGCCGTCGGCGGTCCAGCGGGCGAGGTCGCCCGTCCGGTAGAGACGTTCGCCCGGCGCTCCGAAGGGGTGCGCCACGAAGCGTTCCGCCGTCAGGTCCGGGCGCCCCAGGTAGCCGCGGGCCAATTGGCGGCCGGACACGTACAGTTCGCCGCTCACGCCTACGGGTACCGGCCGGAGTGCGGGGTCCAGCACGTAGAGCCGGGTGTTCCAGGTGGGGCGCCCGATGGTCGGTATGGTGCGTCCGGCGAGGTTGTCGCTCATGGCGACACAGACGGTCGTCTCCGAGGGACCGTATCCGTTGACCAGGACACGGCCCAGTGACCAGCGGCGGACGAGGTCCGGCGTCAAGGACTCGCCGGCCGCCACCAGCGTCACGCCGGGCAGGGCGCCGTCGGGTAGCAGCGCGAGAACCGAGGGCGTGAGGGTGGCATGGGTCACACCGTGCCGTCTCGCCAGGGCCAGGAAGGCCGGGCCGGGCAGCAGTTCGTCACCGGTCGCCTGCACGGCGCAGGCCCCGTTCAGCAAGGCCATGCATATCTCCCACACGGACGCGTCAAAGCCCGGGGAGGCGATCAGCAGGACGCGGCTGGCCTCGGTCACCCGCAGCCGCTCCGCCTGCACGCCGGCCAGGCCGGCCAGGCCGGCGTGGGATACCACCACACCCTTGGGCCGGCCGGTCGATCCGGAGGTGTGGATAACGTAGGCGGGCAGGTCCGGGTGGAGGAGGCCGGACCGGTCGGCGTCGGTGATCGGCCGGCTGTCTCCCTCATCGCGGAGTGCCGGATCGTCGACCGCGATCCAGTCGGGACCGGTGTGCTGGACGGAGCGTGCGGTCAGTACGGCCGCCGGGGAGACCCCGGCCACCAGGGAAGCGACGTGTTCGGCGGGGTGGTCGGGGTCGACGGGCACGTAGGCGCCGCCGGCCTTCATGACCGCGAGCAGGGCGACCACGAGTTCGGGCGAGCGCGGCAGCACGGTGCACACCATGGATTCGGGTCCCACACCCCGGCGGATGAGCAGCCGTGCCAACCGGTTGGACCGGGCGTCCAGCTCTTCGTACGTCAGCCGTTCGTCGCCGGACAGCAGTGCGGTCGCCTTGGGCATCCGCGCGACCCGGGCGGCGAAGAGGTCGGGAAGGGTCGCGCTGTCCGTGCCGGCCCCGGTGCCGTTCCCCAGCACCAGCAGCCGCCGGAGTTCGTCCTCTCCGAGGACGTCGATGTGGTTCAGGGGAGTGGGGTGCTCGTCGTCGACGGCGTCCGACAGGCGGGCGGTGGTCTCCTGAAGGAGGCGGAGGACGGTTTCGGGATCGATGGGCGTGACGGCCTGAACGGCGAACCGGAAGCCGTCGCCCTGGTCGTCGACCGAGACGGCGAGCGGGTAGTTCGTGCGCGAGGAACTGCCCACCGCCCGGACACCGGTGTCGTCGGCAGTGGACTGCGGAGCCGGCCGGGTATCGGCATGCTGGTAGTTCAGCAGGGCGGTGAACAGGGGGGCCGGCGCGGCCACCCCGCTCACGCGCTGGGCCGCGGCGAGCGACGCGTGCTCGTGCACCATCAGTTCGGCGAGTTGGGCCTGCATCGACGCGATGGCGTCCGGCACACTCACCGCGCGGATACGGACCCGTACCGGCAGCGTATTGACGAACAGTCCCGGTACCCGGTCGGTTCCTGTGCCCGCCCCGGCACGTCCAAGGATCAGGGTGCCGAAGACCACGTCGTCACGTCCGGAGATCGCGGACAGCACGCGTGCCCAGACGACGTGGAACAGCGTGGCGGGGCTGACCCCCAGACGCCGTGCCTGTCGTCGCACCCGCGCCGCCAACCGCGGGTCGAGGTGACCATCGGCCTCGAAGACGGTGCGACCGTCGCCGTGCACGTCGGCCACGCCGAAGGGCACGGTGGGCTCGTCGACGTCGCCGAGCACTCCGGCGAAGTACTCCTCGTGCTCCCCGGTCCGGGCGGCCAGCAAGGCCTGTCCGACGTAGGTGCGATAGGGCACCGGGTCGGGCAGTTCGCCACGCCCGCCGCGCAGAAGGGTGTGCACCTCCTGTTGCACGGTGTCGAGTGTGGTGTGGTCGGCGATCGCGTGATGGGTCCGCAGGGCCAGCATCCATCGTCCGGTGTCGTCCGGTAGCGGCGCCGTGTGGGCGGTCATCAGTGGTGCACGGCGCAGGTCCATGGGTCCTGCGCTTACGCTAAGCAGTGCGTCGACGGGATCGCCGTCGGACGGGATGCCTACCTCGGTGAGCTGCAGCGGGGCATGTCGGTGCACGACCTGGACCGGCCGTTTCAGGCCCTCCCAGGCGAATGCCGTACGCAGGATGTCGTGCCGGTCCACGACTGTCTGCCAGGCGGTGAGGAACCGGTCGAGGCGGGCGCGTGTGTCGAACTCCCACACCCGTGTCAGCACGTAGGGGTCAGCCGTGCCGTCGGTGTCGAGGCGGTGGTGGAAGAGGAGTCCCTCCTGGAGCGGAGCGAGAGGGTACACGTCCGCCACGTTGCGTGCGCCACCGTGCACGCCGGCTGTCAGCCGGGCCAGTTCCGCTTCCGAGAGCCCGGCCAGGGGCACCATTTCGGCGCTGAGGACGTCGGCATCCGGCGGGATCGATGATGCCGGTACGGCCGCCTCGGCACGCGCGGTCTCCACCGCCAGCCGGGCGGGTGTGGGTGCGACGAACATCGTGCGGACGTCGACCGGTACGCCGCGCGCCCGCGCCAGTCCGGCCAGGGACACCGCGAGCAGTGAGTGGCCGCCCAGGTCGAAGAAGTTGTCGTCCACCGCGACCTGCGGCAGGCCGAGGACTTCGGCGAAGAGTTCGCAGAGTACTTCCTCGCGGACGGTGGCCGGTGCGCCGCCCGCGCCGGTCACGTACCGGGGGGCGGGCAGGCCGGCCCGATCGAGCTTTCCGTTGGCGGTACGGGGCAGTTCGGGCAGGACCGTGACGGACAGGGGCACCATGTGGTCGGGCAGACACTGGGCGAGGTGCGCACGGAGTCCGGTGCCGGTGAGGCCGTCGCTGCCCGTGACGTAGGCGACGAGTCGTCGGTCGCCCGGCGTGTCCTCGCGGACGACTACGGCCGTATCCCGGACTCCTTCCTCGGTGAGCAGTGCGGCCTGCACGGCTCCGGGTTCGATCCGGTAACCGCGCACCTTCACCTGGTCGTCGGTCCGGCCCAGGAACTCCAGGACGCCGTCGGACCGTCTGCGCGCCAGGTCGCCGGTGCGGTAGAGGCGTTGGCCGAAGGCGAAGGGGTCGGCAACGAAGCGTTCCGCCGTCCGCCCGGCTTGGCCGAGGTAGCCCCGGGCCAGCCCGGCCCCGGCGGCGTACAGTTCTCCGGGCACACCGGGTGGAACCGGGCGGAGTGCGCCGTCCAGGACGTGAAGCCGGGTGTTGGCCAAGGGGCGGCCGATGGGTGCCGTGCCGCCGTCGCGATCGTCCCGGCTCTGCCACGTCGCGACGTTGACCGTGGTCTCGGTGGGGCCATAGTGATTGTGCAGGGGGACGTCGAGCACGGCGCGGAAGCGGTCTCTCAGGCGGGGGGTCAGCGCCTCGCCGCCGCAGAACACCGCACGCAGTCCCGCGCAGTCGGCCGCGTCGGGGACATCGAGGAAGGCCTCCAGCATGGACGGCACGAAGTGGGCGAAGGTGACGCGGTGCCGGACGATCAGGTCCGCGAGGTGCTGCGGGTCGCGGAACCCGCCAGGCCGGACAAGTACCACCGCCGCTCCCGCTGACAGCGGCCAGAACAGTTCCCACACGGACGGCGAGAAGACGAACGGTGTCTTCTGGAGCACCCGGTCCTCGGGCGCAAGCCGGTAGACGCTGTTCATCCAGGTGATCAGGTTGGTGATGCCGCGGTGTGTGAGCAGTACGCCCTTGGGGCGGCCCGTGGAGCCTGACGTGTGCAGCAGACAGGCCGGATGGTCCGGCAGCAGGGGAGCACGTCGGTCCGTGTCGGCGACCGGTGCGTCGCCGCCCTGCGGGACGGGAAGGTCGTCCATGGCCATGACGGCCGGCCACTCGATGTCGTCGGACAACGGGACCGACGTGTGGGTCAGCACCAGCACGGGGGACGCGTCCGTCAGCAGATCGGCTGTCCAGACGGTCGGCTGGCGCGGGTCGATGGGCAGGTAGACGCCACCGGCCTTGAGGACGGCCAGCAACGCGGTGACGAGGTCGATGCCGCTGTCGAGAACGACGGCCACCACCGACTCCGGTCCGACACCCCGCTCGATCAACGAGCGTGCCAGCCGGTTGGAGCGGGCCTCCAGGTCGGCCCGGGAGAGAACTGCGTCGTCCAGCACGACGGCGGCGACGTCCGGGTGGGCAGTGGCGGCCTCGGCGAGCAGGCGGGGCACGGTGGTCGCCGCCGGCGGGCCGGTCTCACCGGTGCCCGTGGCGTTCCATGTCACCACTTCCCGGTGGCGCTGCTCGGGTGTGAGGAGTTCGAGGCGGGCGAGCGGTGTGGCCGGGTCCGCGGTGGTGAAGGCTCGCAGGAAGACGGCGAGAGGTTCGGCGAAGACCGCTCGTGCGTCATCGGCGGCTTCGCCGGATCGGATGTGCACATCGAGTCGGCGGCCGTCCTCGCCGAGCACCAGGACGGCGTCCCCGCCCGGCGGGGGGACATAGGCATGGAGGGTCGCCCGTTCTCCGGCGAAGACGATCCCCTCGGTGGTGGGTGCCGTCCTGATGACCAGACGGTACGGCGGCTCCTCCACCACGACGGGTGTGGCCGGCAGGCGGGTCGCGGCATTGCGCAGGAGCGTCGCGACGTCGGCGTCGGCGGAGATGGACAATCGCAGCGGCACCGCGCGGCCCGTGGGATCGGTGTTCGGTACGGTGCCGTCATCAGCGCAAGCAGGCAGCTCGCGGTCCAGCGCGATGTCGCGTTCCCCGGTCAGCCGGCTCAGGTACGCGGCGGCGGCAGCGCACAGGGTGACGGGGTCGACCGCTCTGGGGAGGGTGATCGTGTGCCGGGTCGTCGGCAGGGGAGCCCGGGGCCTGTCTTCGAAGGTGAGGTTGCCGGTCGGCGAGGCACCGTCACTGGCGGTTGCGGCGCTGTCCCGCAGGGTTTGCACCGAGGGGAGCGGTGTGCCGCCGCCGTCATGGTCTGCTGTGAGGGCCGCGTAGATGCCGGCCAGCCGCTGGGCGACGGCCATGATGCCGCCGCTGTCGTGTACCAGACCGTGAGCCGCGTAGGCCCAGTAGTGGTACCCGGCCTCGTCGTGGAAAAGGGCCATGGCGGAGTTGGGCCCGGCGTCCGCGTCCAACGGGCGGGTGAGTTCCGCGGTGACCCACGTGCTGACGACCGCCTGCGGATCGGGCTCGGCGCCGAGTTCACGCAGCACCGGTACGACGGCCGGGCCGACGAACTGGCGGATGCCGTGCGGCGTGAGGACGAAGCGCAGGCGGCCGGCTTCGTCCTCGGCGAGCAGCAGATTCATGGCCCGGCGCAGCCGTCTGCCGTCCGCGACGCCGGGAATACGCAGGACGACGGCCGACCGCTGAGGTCCAGGGCACGTTGTATGCGATCTAGCCCAGGCGCGGCGCTGCAGAGGAGTCAGGCCGAACAGCTCATCGCTAGAAAACATGTGCTCTCACTTCGTACGAACGACGCTGGCAGCATGCCGGGGACCACCGTGCCGATCGTGCGCAAGCCCCGCGCGGGGAGCATCGGCGCTCGCCGCCGTTACGACGTGAACGGGTGCCGGGTGCGGCGATCTCGGCGGCCGGTGGGGAGACTTCACCTCATGCCGTCCGGGCGCGTAACTGTGGACAGCGCCGATCCGCCGACGCGCCGTCGTGCGTACAACGGTATCGGCACACGGGGAAGGTCAGGCCCGGCACAAACCCGGCATCCGGCGGTCCGGACCGTGTACCCGAGGCCGTACGGTGCAGCTCCGGGTGCCCAAGTAACTTTCCTGGTGTGAGGTGACGCTTTGTGAACGAGCACAGCGGCTGGGCGCCGCGTGTGGTGACGCCCGGGGTCCTCCAAGTGACGGCCACCCACGACGGGCTGCTGGAAGCCCTCGGCAACACCGCGCGGACGGCGGAACTCCTGCTGGCGGACAAGGCGCTGGTGTTCCGCGGCTTTGGAACGGAACCCCACCAGGTCGACGCGGTCCTGGAGCTTCTACTCCCCGACCGGCTCGCCTACGTCCAGGGCAACTCACCGCGCACCAAGGTAGGCCGGAACGTCTACACCTCCACCGAGTATCCCGCCGAGTACGTCATTTCCATGCACAACGAACTGTCCTATGCCGAGCGCTGGCCGTCGCGCCTGGCCTTTTACTGCGAACGGCCTCCGGTCACGGGAGGTGCCACCCCCCTCGTCGACGGCGCTCTGTGGCTGGCGTCGCTCGACACCCAGGTCAGGGAGTCGTTCCAAGGGGGGATCCGCTACACGCAGCAGCTGCACGCCGGTTCAGGCTTCGGCAAGAGCTGGCAGGCCACGTTCGAAACCGATGACAGGGACACCGTCGAGGCCTACCTGGCGCGGTCAGATGTGGCCTGGGAGTGGAGAACGGACGGAGGCGTCAAAATCACTCAGCAGCGGCCGGCCACCATGCGGCACCCGGCAACAGGGAAGGTGGTCTGGTTCAACCAATGTGACCAGTGGCATCCGGCCGGACTCGATCCGGAGATGGCCGCCGTGATGTCGGAGCTCATGACGGAGGACGAACTGCCGCAGTCGGTCACATTCGCCGATGGCACGCCCATACCGGCCGCATACATACGGCACATACGCGACCAGGGACTGGCGGCGGCAGTGGACGTCGACTGGCAGGTGAGCGACCTACTGCTGATCGACAACGTCGCGGTCGCTCACGGCAGGCGCGCCTATACCGGGCCCCGCCGCATTCTGGTGGCCATGTCCGGCTGAATTCCGCGCGATGGGTCCGCGGCGACGGTGCTGTGCACCGACACGGCAGGTGCAATTCCGGCCTGTGCTGGTCGGCTGCTGGCAGGGGCTGGGTGAGGATATGGATACGGCCGCCGTGATCATGAATGTCTGTGGCGGCGTATCGGAATCGGGTAGCCGTGGAGGCCGCGATAGCCCAGGGCGTCCAGGACCGGGTGTCCGGGGCGGCGATGGACACGATCGCGGGCTGCCTCGCGCGGCCTGAGATACGCGCGACCGCCGCAGAGATGATCAGCGGGCTGCCGGCCGAGGTGAACACCCGCGACTGCTGGACACCGGCCCAGGCGCTGAGACATCCCGATCCGCACCGGCTGCGGCACCCGCCGTCGAGAGCGAGATTCGACCACGACCCGCCGGACACCACAGCGCTCGCCTCGTCGTGCGTGAACGTGCACCTCAGGACGTGGTACTGGTCGTGGACGAGACCGGTGACGCCAAGTCTTCCACCGGCTGCGTGCGAGCCGGCCGCCGATAGCCCCGCGCTCTCAAGGGCGGCGACCTGCGCCAGGCCGGCAACACGCGCCTGGCTTCGCGTACCCCGCGTTTGCGGGGCTGGACGAAGTGCTCTGGACGGGCGGGGTGGGCGGCTGTCTCGGAGCAAACGATCACGCCCGGAAAGCGGACGACGTCTCAGCCTCGCGCGAGGGCGGACAAATTACCGATCAAGCCAACAGGTGGGCCGCCGGATGAGGGAGGACGGGAGTGATCGATGCCCCGGACCGGGCAGAGGCCCTCGGCTGGGCACAAAGGAAATTGGACTGTCGATGAGGACTGGAACAGACATGACGCGACGAACACGGGTATTGGTCATCGGAGGCGGTCCGGCGGGTTCCACCGCCGCCACGGCACTGGCCCAGGAGGACCTGCACGTACGACTGCTGGAAGGTGCGCACTTCCCGCGCTACCACGTCGGGGAGTCGCTGACCCCCTCGTGCCGCACGGTGCTTGAGCACACCGGTATCGCCGAGACGCTCGACAAGCACGGGTTCACCATCAAGCACGGCGGCGTCTTCCGGTGGAACTCCGACAGCTGGGTCTTCGACTGGGGCGCCCAGATCGGTTCGCGCTCCTGGCAGGTGGACCGCGCGGAATTCGACCAGCTGCTGCTCCAGCACGCGCGGGACAACGATGTTCTTGTCACAGAGGGCGTGACCGCCAAGGACGTCGCAATCGACGCGGACGGACGCCCGGTCGCCGTCACCTGCCTGGCGGACGGTGGCGAGCCGTACACCATCGACGACTTTGACTTCCTCGTCGACGCCACCGGCCGGAGCGGTCTGCTCAGCGCCCGCCACCTGCACAACCGGCAGCCGAACCCAGCGCTGCGTAACATCGGCATCTGGGGCTACTGGGAGGACGCCGCCTTGTTGCCTGACACCCCGAAGGGTGGCATCAACATCGTCTCCTCTCCCGAGGGCTGGTACTGGGTCATCCCGCTGGCCGGCGGGCGGACCAGTATCGGTTTCGTCACCCGCAAGGACTACTTCGGCGAGCGCCGGCCCTCCTACCAGACGCACGAGGAGATGTACCGGGCACTGGTCGAGGAGTCGCTCCCCGTGCACGGCCTGGTGGTCGGCGCCCGGATGACCGGCCCCGTCCGGGTCGAGACCGACTACTCCTACGTCGCCGAAAGCTTCGGTGGACCCGGTTACATGATCATCGGTGACGCCGCCGCCTTCCTCGACCCGCTGCTGTCCACCGGCGTCCATCTCGCCCTGTTCAGCGCGCTGACCGCCGCCGCATGCATTGCCTCAAGCGCCCGCGGCGAGGTCACGCAGGAAGAGGCCCTGCGCTTCTTCGAGTTCGCCTACCGCCGCTCCTATACTCGGCTGCTCGCCCTGGTGAGCATCATGTACGAGCGTTACCTCGGCAAGGACGGCTTCTTCCGCACCTCAGACCGGCTCCTCGGCGAGGCCCAGGATCGCGACGACTCGCTGTCCTTCGTGGAGATCATCGCCGGTCTGTCGGACCTGCGCGAGGCGGGCGACGCGAGCACCCGGGTGCTCACTGAGCGACTTACCGAGGAGGCGCTCAAGGTGCAGGAACGATCCGTCTCAGGCCATGACGGTCCAGGCAAGCCCGACTTCTCCTCCGTCCTGGACAATCCGCTCATCGACGCCGAGTCCGCTGACTTCCGCCTCGTCACCTCGCCACGCCTCGGCCTGGAGCGCACCGCGCGCGGCTGAATGCGCGAGGAGACCCGCGAACGGATCCGCGAGACGACCCCGGCTGTCCGCAAGATCGTGCACACCATCGAGTATCTCGACCTGGTGCGGCATTCGCCGCCGTTACGCGCCCGGGGCGCGCCGGGCGTGTAACGGTGGCGACCACGGATGTCCGACGAAGTGACCGAAGAGTGCTGAGATCCCTGCCGAACCCGGGGCGGTTCAGTCGTGCTCTGCGGCACGATTAGGCAAGGCAAGGGCAGGATCTTGCTATCGCCGGCCGGAGCGCCGCGGTTGCCTTGGAAGCACATTCCGTGTGGGGCCCATGAGGTTCCGTGTGTGCAGGAGGCAGAGTATGAAGGTAGCCGTGGTCACCGGGGCGAGTTCCGGAATCGGTCAGAGTGCGGCCGTCCAGCTTGCCAAGCGGGGCGTGGGAGTCATTCTTACCTACAGTTCCAACAGGGAAGGTGCGAAGGAGACCGTCGCGCAGATCGAGCAGCTTGACGGCACCGCGGTGGCTCTTTCCCTGGACATCGGTGACACTGCCGGGTTCCCTGCCTTCGGCGAGGCGGTAGCCGGCGCACTGGCCGGGGCCTTTGGGCGCGAGTCGTTCGACTACCTGGTCAACAACGCCGGTTTCGCCGGGATGGCGATGATCGAGGACACGGTCGAGCAGCAGTTTGACCGGCTGACCACCGGCCTGTTCAAGGGACCGTTCTTCCTCACGCAGACCCTGTTGCCGCTGCTCGCCGACGGCGGGGCGATCGTCAATCTGACCAGCAACTCGACACTTGCGCAGGTGACCGCGCCCGGCTACTCGGTCTATGCGGCGCTCAAGGGCGCCATGGCCGTGCTCACCCGGTACATGGCGAAGGAGTTCAGTGTCCGTGGCATCCGCGTGAACTCTGTCGCCCCCGGCGCGACCCGCACGCGTTTCGCCGACGACGCCTTCGCCAAGAATCCGGAGATCATCCCGGAACTGGCGCGCACCTTCGCCCTCGGCCGCATCGGTGAGCCGGACGACATCGGGATGGTCATCGCCATGCTGCTGTCCGAGGAAGGGCGGTGGATAACCGGACAGGACATCGAGGTCTCTGGTGGCCAGAATCTGTGAGACCGCCGGTTCTTGTGGGCAGCCGCGGTGGCTGTGTCTTGGGTCGGCGGAGCTTCGCGGCCCGGTGAAACAGCCGGGGCGTCGACTCCCGCGTCACGGTTGCCCCGGCACGGGCTCGGCGCTGTACGCAGGCGCTGCAAGGAGTTTTGGCCAGCCCGGTCCATGCAAGACTGCCACCATGCCTCTGGAGGAGATACGGAAACTGCTCGACCGGCATGCCCGGCCCGATCTCACCACGGCGATCGAGGGTGTGCAGGTATGCCGGTTCGGACCTGCGAGCGAGCCGGCTGCGGGCATGTCGGGAACCGTGCCCGCCGTCATCGCCCAGGGCGGCAAACGGCTGGCGCTGGGCGAGCACTTGTTTGAGTACCAGCCAGGCCAGTACCTCGTCACCACCGTCGACCTTCCGGTCACCGGACAGGTGATGGCCACGGGTGCGCCGACACTCGGGTTTGGGATGTCACTCGAACCCACCGACATCGCGGCGCTGTTGCTGGAGGCCGACCCACGTGATCTGCCTCCTGTGGCGGGTGACTCGCCGACCGGCATCGCCGTGACCCAGGCCCCGGAGGACCTACTGGAAGCGATCGTGCGCCTGCTGCGTCTGCTGGACAGCCCGGCCGACCGCGCGATCCTCGCCCCGATGATCAAGCGGGAGATCCTTTGGCGTCTCCTGCGCGGAGAGCAGAGCGGCATGATCCGCCAGATGGGTATGGCGGACAGCGGTCTGACGCACATCAGCCGTGCGGTGCGATGGATTCGCAACAACTACGCCGCGGCGTTCCGGGGCGAGGAACCGGCACGGGTCGCGGACATGAGTGTGTCCGCCTTCCACCGTGGCTTCCAGGCGGTGACGGGGATGAGCCCGATCCAGTTCCAAAAGCGCATCCGCCTGCAGGAAGCCCGGCTGCTGCTGGCCAGTCATCCCTCCGACATCACCGGCGTCGGCCTCACGGTCGGATACGTCAGCCCGTCACAGTTCAGCCGCGAGTACCGGCGCATGTTCGGTACGCCGCCGAACCAGGACGCGGCTCGACTACGCTCCCGGCCGGCCGAGACCGCCTCGGTCCTCCCTTGAGAGGTCTTTGCCGATCACCACCAGGTCCCGGCTGTGGGACAGCGAGAACTCCCCGGGCACCGAGGCCGACGCGGGCCGCCTGTGCGGCCCCCGGCAGCACGGGCAGGGCACGCGGGTGAAGCGGAGCCGGTCCGGGGTCACCCCGGTCACCCGAGACAGGACGGCGCGGAGCGCCACGTGGGCGAAGGCGTACGCCGCCCGGTCGGAGCCGTGCACGAAGGACGCCGTACGCCGCCTCTCGCGGTAGTCCAGGACCTAGAGGTCGAGCGGCGACGGTGCCGGGCCGGCGGTGGGGCCGTCAGGCACGGAACAGGAAGCCGAGGATCGCCTCACGTGTGGCGGGGGTGCCGAGGAGACGGTCTCGTTCGCACTCCACGACGACCGTGCCGGTGGCCGACGCGCCCGGCCAGTCCTCCCGGTAAGGATGGTCCCGGGAGATCACGTGGGGGGTCTCCCCGTTCCACCGGGGCGCGGTGTTGTTGTGGGCCGCGACGAGGTGGGCCAGCCAGCCGATGTAGTGGTCGACGAGCGGTGCGGCGGACTCCTCCAGGTCGTCGGTGCTCGCCACGTCTTCGATGAGCAGCCGGACAGCCGCGTGCCGAAGGACGCCGCGGATCTCGTCGACCGTGCGCTGCGGGGCCCCGTGCAGGGCGTCACCGGCGAACAGCCCCTTCGCCCGCACCGCGTCGAGCGCGGCGTCCATCGACGTGTCGCCGAAGACCTCGAACGTCCTACTGCACTCCTCCTCGATCTCCGAGGCGGGGCTCGACGCCCCGTTCAGGACGATCAGGGGCGGGGCGGAGCCCCTGGCCGCGGTGAGCAGGGCCGGCGCCTCCTGCGCCAGGTGGCCCGCCATGTATTAGCCGATCACCGCCGCGACGCGGGACGCGTCGACCTTCGACGCCTCGATCAGGTGACCGGCGTAGGGGCCCGCGTACAGGTCGTCGGGCATATCGTCCTGCATGGCGTAGCGGCAGTCGAAACCGGATTCCTCCAGTTCCAGATCGCTGACGTGCCCTGCCGCACGCCGTCCGGGGTAGTCGATGACGAGAAGCTGGTTGCGGCGGTCCATGACGGCTGCGGTCCTTTCACGCGCGGGGGAGCAGGGTGCGGCGGACGACCGCGAGCAGTTCGCTCCGGTTCGAGGTGACGTAGAAGTGGTCTCCCACCAGGCGGATGAACTCGACGGGGCCCTTGCTCAGCTCCGTCCAGCCGGACAGGCGGCTCTGGCTGACCAGCACCTCGTCCTGGCCGTTGATGACGGAGAGGGGGACGGACAGCGGTCGCCGTGGCGTGAAGACGTACGTGTCGGTGATCGCGGAGTCGGCGCGCAGCACGGGCAGCAGCAGTTGCAGCGGCTCTTCCGATTCCAGGATCTCGGGCGGGGTCCCGTCGAGGACGGACACGTCGGCCAGGAGCTCTTCGTCCGTCAGGGCGTGAGGCGGGTGCTCGGAGCGGGCGAGTTCGTGCGGGGCGTCGAAGCCCGAGACGAACAGGTGGCGCGGGGTGCAGCCGTGGCGCGCCAGCGTGTGGCTCAGCTCGAAGGCGAGGAGCGCGCCCATGCTGTGGCCGAAGAGCGCGAAATCCTGGCCCGCGTGGTCCAGCATCGGTCCGGTCAGCCGCGCGACGAGTTCGGAGGCGGACCACGAGGCCGGTTCGGCGACGCGGTGCTCCCGGCCCGGAAGCTGTACGGGGACGACCTCGATGTCCGGCGCCGGCCGGGGGCCCACTCGTAGCAGGCGCTCGCGCCGCCGCCACCATGGGGGAGGCAGAACAGCCGGACGGCCGGCTGGGTGACGGGCGGCCGGGGGGAGGGGAAGGCGAACCACGGGCTGCCCGTGACGGCGGGTGCGGCGGCCCCCCGGTCCGGCGTACGGCCGAGGCGTGCCCTGACCTCGCCGCCCAGCAGGCCGGGCGTGGGGTGCTCGAACAGCGACCGCAGGGGCAGCTCGACGGCGAGAGCGGCACGGATGCGGGCGACGAGTTGGGTGGCCGGCAGCGAATGGCCGCCCAGGGCGAAGAAGTCGTCGTGCACGCCGACGCGTTCGATGCCCAGTACGTGGGCGAAGGCCGCGCAGACCCCGGCCTCCTCCGGGGTGCACGGGGCCACGTGGGCGTGCGGGGCGGAGTGGGTGACCGGAGGGAGTGCCGCTCGGTCGCTCTTCCCGTTGACCGACAGGAGCAGGGCCGTGAGGACCATCACGAAGGAGGGGACCATGGCGGAGGGCAGCTGGCGGGAGAGCGCGGCCCGGATGTCCTCCGCGCCGGCCGGCCCAGCGGCGCAGGCGACGAGCCGGGGCTCGCCGCGTTCGGTGCGGTCCACCACGACTACGGCGTCGTTGACCCCCGCGCACTCCCGCATGCGGGCCTCGATCTCGCCCGGTTCGATGCGTTGGCCCCGAATCTTGACCCTGGTGGTCGCGCCGCCCGAGGAATTCGAGCTGCCCCTCCGGCAGGTGGCGGACCATGTTCCCGGTGCGGTAGAGGCGGGCGTCCGGCCGGTTGTCGAAGGGGGCGGGGAGGAAGGCCGCCGCCGTGCGGTCCGGGCCGGCCAGGTAGCCGAGGCCGACGCCAATCCCGCCGATGTGGAGCTCTCGGGGTACGCCGATGGGTACGGGCTCCCTGTCCTCGTCCAGGACGTAGACCTTGTTGTTGCGCAGCGGCCGGCCGATCGGGACGCGGGCTCCGCCGAGCGGGGTGTGCCGGGTGATCACGGCCTGGACGGCGTCGTCGGAGCACTCGGCCGGCCCGTAGGCGTTGGCGAGCGGCACCTCGGGGAACCGGGCGAACCAGCGGCGGCACAGATCGGGCGACAGGGCCTCGTACGGGTCGCGAGGAACCTCGGCCCGGGCGTGACGCTGTCGGCGTGGAGGCGCCACCAGCCGGCTCCGACAACGCGTCCGTACGAGCAGTCAGACAGGCGTAGAACTCACCCCGGAGACCTGACAGTCGACGTCGCACGCTTAAAGATCACCTAGCGCCACCGTCACCCGCGCGACAGGGCCGAGTGCCTCAAGTCGTTACTCAGCACGCCGACAACTCGCCCAGAAATGATGAAACCACCGCGCCTGATCCATTGCGCGTACGACTTGAAAACGACTTAACGAAAACGTATTGTCGAAAGTGAGATTTCGCTAGTCGCCGTACGAGCAGCCGGACTCAGACCCAGCAGTCGACAGGGGGACTCATCCATGAGCAAGCGAGCACCGGTCGCCAACCGGCGCAAGAGGCTGACGCAGGAGCGGGAGCGTGAAATCCTCGACGTCACGTTCGACCTGGTCGCCGAGGTCGGCTACGAGCAGGCGACCGTGGACGAGGTGGCCAAACGGGCGAAGGCCAGTACAGCCACGCTGTACCGGCAGTGGGAGAGCAAGCCCCGGCTGGTCATCACGGCGATGGTGGCCCGCAAGTACGCGCCCCTGCCGCGCATCGACGTCGGAAGCCTCCGCGATGACCTGGTGGCGCTGGCGCGCATGCTGCCTCCGCCACCCCCGCCCAGCGCCCCGAGCCTGGGGATCTGGCAGGCGGTCGTAGCCGATCCGGCGCTGGCCCAGGCACTGCGAGACGTCCTGTTCGCCCCCTACCTCGACGCATTGCGCATCATTCTGAGCCGGCATGTAGAGCGCGGGACGATCCGTCCCGACAACCCGGCCCTGGCGCACTGCGAAATGTTCCTGATGGGCAGTGTCTTCGTGGAAAAACTCTTCAACGGCACCGAGGCCGACGCCGACCAGGTCATCGCGGTCATGGACGCCCTGCTGCTGCCGGCACTGACCAGTGGCGGCTGACCCTTCTCATCCTGATGGCATCCCGGGGCCCGACCGCCCCATCCGCATACGGAACAATGAAGGAACTTCACCATGAGCAGCACGTCGACCGACACCGTCCTGGTCACCGGAGGATCCGGTTTCCTGGGCAGCCGAGTGATCGCCCACGCCCTCGGCGCGGGCTACCGGATTCGCACCACGGTGCGCTCCCTCGGCCGCGAGGCACAGGTCCGCGAAGACCTGGCAGCCATGGGGGTGGACGCGGGTGAGCGGCTGACTTTCGTAGCGGCCGACCTCACCGCGGACGAGGGGTGGGCCGAGGCGGTCGCGGGCTGCCGCTACGTCCTGCACACCGCTTCTCACTTCCCCGGCGGCGAGCCTGAACACGAGGACGACCTGATCGTCCCGGCCCGGGAAGGCACGCTGCGTGTGCTGCGCGCGGCCCGCGACGCGGGCGTTGAGCGCGTTGTGGTCACTTCTTCGTTCGCCGCGGTCGGCTACGGCCGACCCGCCACGGAGCGGCCCTTCACCGAGGAGGACTGGACCGACCCGGACAGCGACATCCCCGCCTACATCAAGTCCAAGGTGCTGGCCGAGCGGGCCGCCTGGGACTTCGTCGAGCGCGAGGGCAACGGCCTCCAGCTCGCCACCGTCGCTCCGGTCGGCATCTTCGGCCCCGTCGTCGGCAGCGACCACTCCTCCTCGATCACCATGATCACTGGCCTGTTCAGCGGCGCCATGCCGGGCACACCCCGCCTGTACTTCGCCGTCGTCGACGTCCGGGACGCCGCAGACCTGCACCTGAAGGCCATGATCGACCCCAAGGCCGCGGGCGAACGCTTCATCGCCGCCGCCGGCGACGCCGTCTCCCTGCACCAGATCGCACTCGCCATCCGCGACCGGCTCGGCGACGCCGCCAGTGCCGTCCCGGCCACCGAGCTTCCGGACGAGACGGTACGCAAGGCCGCCGAGGCCAACCCAGCGCTGAAGGGCATGCTGCCCAACCTCGGCAAGGCCCGCCACGTCAGCAACGACAAGGCCCGCACCGTCCTCGGCTGGAACCCCCGCAGCAGCGACGACGCCGTCGCGGCCACCGCCGAAAGCCTCCTGGCACTCGGCCTCCTGCCCGTCACGAGTCCCAGGTAAGTCCAAGCTCGCGTCCGGGGAAGTGAGCGTCCGCGTTTGACGGCGGCCGATGCTCTGGAGCCGGCCGGATGCCCCCAGCGTCAGCGACAGGCGCGGACATGTGTCCGGCAGTGCCTCGTGGTACGAGACCATCGCCCAGATCCTGAACTCGGACGGGGATCACACAGCGCGCCGGATCCTGGCCCGCGGCTGCCTCATTGACTGCCTGACCGGCCTGTTCTCCTCCCCCGGAGAACGCGAAAGGGCCGGGCCGACACGACGTGTCGGCCCGGCCCCGGGCATCGGCGGACTGGCCGCGCTCGGCCGTGCCGGAGCCGTGGACGCTCGGAAGCCGCGGTGGGCACGGCGCCACGCTACGACGGGAAAATCAGCGGTGCCGTGTGTGTCGCACGAGGGCGCTCTCGACGGCGGTGGCCATCACGCTCTCGCCCATGGCGTTGGGGTGCACCGGCGCCGCCGGTGTCTCGGGCGCGAAGGTTTCGATCCAACGCTCCCCGGTCGGTTTGCACAGGTCGTGGCCGATACTCGGCGTGTACGTGTTCACGTACCGAGCCCCGTTCTTGCGTGCCTGGCGAAACAGCATCGCGTTGAGCTCTTTTTCCTTGTCCCGGAGCCAGGCGAAGTCGCCCACGGCCAGTGGCACGGTCTTGCTGGTGCACCCCACTCCATCGTCGGGGAAGAGGTCGGGGTAGCCGACCACCACGACCTTGGCGTGCGGCGCGCGATGGTGTACGGCACGCAACACCTGTGCGACCTTGGGTGCGGTCTGGTCGATCGCGTCCGAGATCTGGTCTTCGTACACGCTCGTGTAGTGAGTCTGGCAGGGGGTGCCCGTCGGGTCGGTGGCCGTCAGCTGGGCGCAGGTGCCCAGCACGGTCGAGAAGCCGATGTCATTGCCACCGATGGTGATGGTGACCAGGTCGGTACCTCTGTTGAGGGCACCGAGCTGGGCCGGCACACCGTCCGTCTGCGATGCCGTCATGTCGGCAGTGGTGGCACCCGAGCAGCTGACATCCGTCAGCGCCGCGCCCCGAGACTGTGCCACCAGTGAGGGGTAGTTCTGGTTCGAGCGCAGACAGGTCGCGTCGACCTGGTCGGGCACGAGCGGCGCCGAGGCGTACGAGTCGCCGAGAGCGACGTAGTGCGCCTTGAACTCCCTCTTGGGGGCCGTGCTCGCCACAGCCGTCCCGGCCGGGGCAAGAACCGCGCCGGCAGAGAGGAGTGCGGCACCCGCTATGAGCGTGCGCCCCGCGCGAGAGGGCCGAAACGGGTTCTTCAAAGATTTGTCCTTCCGATAGCGGTCGAGGGGGGGTCTGTCCGGAACGGTCTCGCGGTCATCCGTCTTGAGGTCGAACTACCGCGTGTGACAACCAAGTTGAGACAGATCACCCAACCTTCACACGTATCGGCGGACGTTGTGGGGTCGAGGATCCAGGCTACGATTCGATCAACTCCATCTGGGCCGGATCTCTGGCACACCTTGCCTCCTGAGGGCCGGTTGTCTCGATGGAAGAGTCATCAGGCCGACGCCTGAACGCCGGTTCCCCGTCAACTGCGAGCTGCGGCATCACGGCAGTTCGCCCGGACAGATCCTGGAGGATTTCGCGCCGGATGTGTTCGAGCCGTTCGCTCGGGCGGATCAGCGGCGATGGGGCGTGGTGAACCGCTCGGGGATCGGGGTGGGCTCCATGCGTTGATCCCAGCTGCCGGTCGGGGCTGATGTTGGTCTCGTGCGCGTGGGGCGGGATGTCTCCGATCGCGGTGTGGAGGCTCTGGTCGTTGCACCGGTCCGCCCATTGCGCGGTGGCGAGTTCGACGTCGGCGAGGCCGTGCCAGGGCCTGCGTTGGTGTCTTGACCGGCCGTCGACAGCGCGTGAGGTGCGCCGTCAGCAGCTGGCCGATCAAGTTGACGGAATCCCCAGGCTGCGGCCCGAATCGCCTTCACCGCGGTCCTGTTGAGGCTCGCCGGGCTGGGACCAGCGGTGATCGCACGACGGCCAGCAGCAACATGTACCGGACGGTTCTGAAGCGGAGGCGACGGACCGTGATCGGCTACACCACGACGGGGACACGACCACTGGCGCCCTGTCTCACGGACTCCGGCTCCTTGAGCCCGAAGGAGGGCTGTCTCTTCCCATTCATGAAACGACAGACACCGCCCCGCGAGCGGGCCAAGGTCGACCGACGGCATGCCCCCGTTGCCGGAACCATCGGGTACCGGCAGCCGGGGACACACCGACCACAGCAGCGGCCTCCTCGCTGAGGAGTCTAGGCCGACGGACGTGTCATGACTCGTTCCTCTCAGGGAATCGAGCCTTAATCAGCCCCGGAGCGGTGCACGGCATCGGGAGCAGACCGCTTTCCAAGGCCCAGGGTGTTTCGGCAGGTCATGCCAGGAGATCCCGGTCCAGATCTTGCGGATCATGCCATTGATGACCTGCCGGTCTTCCACGCACGGTCGCTCTGTGCTGGTGCATCACCCTGCCACACCGCGTCGAGGCACGGCGCGCAAGAACGCAGTGGAGCGGGTCCTTGAATGCGCTCAGAGAAAGAGCAGAACGTGCCGCATGATGGTGTGCGTCTCTCTACGAGACATCGCTGTCCAGCCGGCCGTGGCCGGCCGTCACCCCGGACTGTCGGAGAACGTCCGCGGTGACGGCCTGGTTCACGTCCATGGGTTGGTCTCGTCTGTCCCATCACCGAACGCGACACTTCGCACGGTCGTGGTGGACTGGGAATGAACGGCGCTCTCGGCGGCGGCTGCGCCCACCAGAACCAGGATGCCTGCCACGATGCCTGCTCCGGCAGCCTTCGTGATCTCCGTGCGAAGCGTGAAGTTGCTGTTCATGTAGACGCCTGTCCTCCCTCGTGTGATGCCCCTTTGGGGCCTCTGAAGGAAAAGTTAGGAGTCGCCTCGATCTCGCTGCTTTGACTGCGCTATCCCTTGCGGATAGCGGGCAGCGGCTGGTTCCCGCGAGCGGTCTGTCGGTGGCGACCGACCCTCTGGTTCGGCCGTCGTCGAGACATCGGAGGCCGGGGCACATCACGCCCTCCACCGAGCCCCGAACGGTTCAGCCTGCCTCGGAGGCACTGGCCATCTCGTACTGCCAGAGGTACCAGGCAATCTTCGCCAGCCCTCGTTTCAGATAGCGTCGATAGGTGCTGAACGACATCGACAGGTTACGGGCCACGGCCTGCTGCGTTCCGCCACCGACGACGTAGGTCGACCAGACGACAGCCCTCACGCCCCGGGCTTTCGGGTCCTCGTCGATCGCCTCGATGGCCCGAACGATCAACTCTCGCAGAGCCTGATCCCGCTCCCCCGGCGGCAGGGCTGCAACCAGACGTACCTTGAGGAGAGGATTGGCCGTGAACTGCTCCCGCTGATGCCAGGACCTCAGGGCATCATGCACGGCGTCGTCGAACACGGCTCGTGACAAGGCTTCCACATGCGTCGTGTACCGGCGTGTGGGTACCTGAGACCCGAAGAGCATCCGTCTGTCCAGAAGCTTGATCCAGTCGGCGACTGTGACAGCACGCCAGTCGAGCCCCAGCAGGGCAGTTGGTCGTTGCTCGCCTGGTATCACGGCTATCTCCCGAAAGTCCACGAGCCGGAGGAGCGGCAGCAGCGACGAGTCGGCTTCCAGGGCAATGAACAGGCGTATGAATTCCGAAATATCGGACTTAAGGGCAGCAAGCGTGACGCGGGCCAGCATCCGGGTCTCCACAGCGGAACTCTGTGAATGTTCTTCCCGCGTCACCATGAATCTGACCAGATGGAACGGCTCACCGGATCGGAGTCCTGTCCCCTCGCCATGATTCTGGAGGGCCGCGAGCACCGGGTCGATGAGCACTTCCGCAGCGTCCCAACGGTCGAAACGCAAGAGACACTGGAATCCCAGCACCTCTCCGTTGACTGCAGACCGGTACACGACGAAGGACTGCGGTTGTCTGGTCACCCAGAAATCGACCAACTCACCGGCCGACTCACCGAACATCTCACACGCGAGACGGCGTACGTCCCTGCCATCGGCGGCGGCATAACGGGTCTCGTGGATTTTTTCTTGAAAGCCGTTCAAGTGCCATCTGCCGCGTGTCTGCATGTAGAGAAGAGCCGACGCTGCCCTCAAGGCCATACTGTGGGACGGACTGTCCACCAGGCCTCGCACATACACACGCATCGTCTCGTGCATGGCCAGGTATGCGTGGGGAGCACGCCATTTCAGATCCCGGTCGACTGCTTCTGCAACGACCGTTATCGGTCGCAGGCCATAGTCACCGGCCATGATGCAAGGAAGTTCGCGCAGCCAGGCGAACGTTTCCTCGGCGTGTTCCGGAATCACTGCACGCAGAAGGTCCTCGGTCGTGTCCAGAGTATGAGCACAGATCTCGAGCGCGCGTCGGTGGGCAGGTGTAGGCAAGCGCCCCACTAACTGGCGCATCAGGTGATCGATGACAAACAGAGAAGGCTGCCACTCATCGTGCAGAGCTGCGTCATCCGCCTTGTCCCACGCCGATAGACGCAAGGCGAGAGGATGTCCGTCCGCGAACGAGGCACGGAAGTTCCTTCCGGAACCGCTGACTTTCATCTGCTCAAGCAACGTCGTCGACTCCTCCGCCGACAGTCCGGCGAGCTCGACGACGTCGGTGACATCCGTCCAGACAAGATCCGCCAGCCACTTCGGGGGCGGCGCGCGCCATCCTGCCAGCACGACCAGCGCTCCTCGCGGGGCCGCGGGCAGGTAGCAATCCTTTATCCATTCCTCCAGGTGACTCACAGCATCCACGGAATCGACGAGGAGGACTGGCCGTTGCAGTTCCGACAGACTGGCTGCGCGGGAAAATGCTTCCTTGGTCGGTTCGATGTGCGAAGCGTCCACTGCGACGACGGTCCGGCCGGACTCCATTGCCTCGATGGCGAAACGTCTCAGCAGAGTGGACTTGCCAATACCGACAGGACCGTGCACATGCAGCACCCGCAGAGCACACTCGTCGTCCGCCAGTGCCCTTCGGAAAGTGGCCAATTCTGCTGTCCGGCCGACGAACTGGCGAAGAAATTTCTGCTCATGCTCCGACGCCCTAAGAGATGGTTCAGACGACCGCACTGTAGATTTTTCCTCGTCTGCAGTGTCCGGCGACTCCAAAATCCGCACAGCCCGCACGGACAGGACAGAACTACACCTTCACACTTGCATTTCCATCGTCGAGCCAACGGCGTCGCGCACGCCAGGTCCGTCGCATTATCCCGCGAGAACTTTGGCCGGTAATCTCTGATGTCTACCGACGCCTTCGACCTCTCCAAACGATCCCGCCGCACGCCGCGAAAGCGAAAATCAGGGAGGATACATACGTAGGATCGGAGGCATCACCGGTACTGAGCAAATAGATCAGCGAAAACAACGAGACCACGATACCTAGGTAGCCAACGACGACCACCCTCCTCGGCCGAACCTCACCATCACGCTGTTCGGACATGACTTGCCCCTCTTCTGGTTTACGGCAGAGCACTGTTGCAACGGCTTTCACGTACTAACACGGCACCGAGAGGATCCAGGGTTCACACCCGCCGCCGAAGGACTGGCCTTGAGGCGGTAGCCGGGCCCGTCGAGGTAGATCACTTGGCACTGGTGCAGAAGCCGGTCGAGGATGGCTGTGGCGAGGCAGCTTCGATTCTCTGTCGCCGAACCACCAGCCCGAGGATCCATGGGAGGCAATCCGGTGGTTGACAAGACGGCGCGATCCAGCGGCCGTTCTTCGAACCCGGTCAGCTCGGCATCCAGCTCGCCGCAGATGCGGGAGAACCTGGACTTGGGAACCCCGCGGTCCGCACCGAGTGCGTTGACCAGGTCGCGACCGAGCAGGTCGAGACGCCGTCCGCATAAGCCTCCATCACCACGACGGACAGCCTCCGGTCACGGGCGGGCTCGGCGGCGGCAGCGGCGGCCTCACGCAGGGTGACCTCGCCGACTAGAAGATCCCCGCGCAGGAGGTGCTGACCACCGCAGTCGCCCCCTCGCCGGTGGTGGTGCCGCCTGACCGGCTCGCCGAACTGGCCCGGCTCCTCAACGACGGCGGCGAGGCGATGCCGTTCGCCGGAGCGGGCTGTGCCGACGCCCACGACGAGGTGATGGCCGTCGCGGGCCGGCGCTGGTCGAGCTGATTACGGATCCGGGCGCGCTGCCCATCCCGCCGAAGATCACCGCCGACAGGATGCGCGGTTTCGCACTGGACGCAAGCCGTACCGTCCTGGACGGCGGCGCCGGCAAGATACTCCAGTTGGCTCACAGCAACCTCCGCAACATCCACCACCCGTGACCCGCGCCACCGCTGACGCCTGGGGCCCCGGGGCAGCCCGAGGCTCCAGGACCGCACGTTCGGGCAGGACTTGGCGGCACGCGAGACTGTCACGGAGAGCTTTCTCGGGCGGGCTCGGCGGCGGCAGCGGCGGCCTCGCGGGCCGAGATACCCGGAGAAGGGAACCACAGGAATATCAGCGTTCCACCGAGGGCCGACACCCATAGAGTGCAGCGGAGGCCGATGAGATCACCCAGTACTCCGCTCAGCAGAGATCCCAGTGACCGCGTACCGAGGCTGACCAGTTGGAAAGCTCCTCTGCTCTGCAGCGTGGCCGAAGAGTGTCCGGTACCGATGCCGTGAAGATCGACCCGACGGCGATGTTCTGCAGCGCGCGACCACCGCCGGAAACGAGCAGTGCCGACAGGAGCAGGGACAGCGTGAGGTCCGAGAGTGCTCCGCCGCTCAGGGCGAGCAGAAGCGGCGTGAAGACTTCACCCATGGTCACCACTGCGTCGAAAAACCCCATATCCGGACGATTTCGTACATCAGCATGCAGGAAACGGACTGGGTCAACTTCCGGCTTTACCCGGGCAACCTGGAGCATGGATCCCGAATAGTCGATCCCGGCCACTTTGAATCCGGCCTTGGCCAGGCCCGGAGCCGACTTTCCGGAACCGCGCCCGATGTCCAGAAGTGTTTACCCGGGGGCGGCGCGAGAGTTCAGGAGCTCCGCATAAATCGGGACCAGGACGCGATAGTCCTGGGACTCGGGTCACGATATCGTACTGACCCCTAAGCCCATCGTTATACAACTTCGCGGAATTGGTCCGCTCTCCCGTGCTGGCCCTTTTCCATCCTGCGCTCGCCGTCCGTCCCCGATGCATTATTATCCGATGCCAGCGGCAATATTCAGCGACTTGAAGTGATCCGAATCACAGGGTATGGAATCAATGTGAACTCATGCCGGGTGTCCCTTTTTCCAGGCGATCCAGGATTCTTCCGTTCCTGGCGCGGAGGGCCCTCCCCGGGCCTCCGGTCGATCCCTCCCGCCCGGAGGACGCCGACTGCCGCCCTCCGGGCGAGCTGGGAACCTACCAAGCGACGGGAAGACTCAACGGCAGCCGGTTGACGTTCTCCCGCTGCCACTCGATCTCGTGCTGAGGCACGGCCAGTTTCAGGCCGGGGAACCTTGCGAAGAGACTCGTCAGCGCAATCTCGATTTCCAGCCTTGCCAGCGGCTCCGCGGGGCAACGGTGCGCTCCCCATCCGAAAGTCATGTGGGGGACCTTGAGACGGTCCGGCTTCAGCTCATCCGGATCGGGGAACTTCTCGGGGTCCCGATTCGCCGCCATGTAGGCAACATGTACGACGTCACCGGACTTGATCATCTTGTCGCCGACCGTCACATCCTCAAGAGCGACACGGGGCGTGCCCACGCCACGCCGAAACGGTATGTACCGAAGCAGCTCTTCGAACGCCGCGGAGAAATCGGTCTCCGCCTGCCGCCTCAACGCCCCATCCGTCAGAAGGGTGAAGACTATGTTGCCCAGTTCGTTCGTGACGTTGTCATGCCCCGTGAGTATGAGGGATATGACCAGCGACACGACCTCGTCGTCCGTCAGCCGCTCCTCCTCCGCACCGGCAGTGAGCGACGACACGAGGTCGGTACCGGGGTCCCGCCTCCGTCGGTCGACGAGGGAGACGACATAGGCATGCAGCGTCTTCTGGGCTTCCAGAGCCGTCGTGCGGTGGGACGGATCGATTCTCTTGAGCGCGCCGACCTGGTCCATCAACCAGGCTTCGTCGTCCGAAGGGATGGCCAGCACCTGGCAGATGACCCTGGTCGGCAGCGGGTCAGCCACCGCCGACATGAAGTCGGCAGGTCCGTCGTCGGCCTTCATGGCCTCCAGCAGCTCGTCGACGGTCCGTTGGATCTGCCCGCGCATGCGGTCCAGCGCCCTCGACCCGAACGCGCCGGCCAGCGCTGACCGCATCTGCCGATGAACCGCGGGATCCTGCACGAAGATCGACCCCGGCGGAGCGATCGGCCGGGGGGTAATGCGCTCGAAATCGAGTCCGACCAACGCCGCGCGACTAAAACGCCGGTCCGTCGCGACTCGCTTCACTTCCTCGTAGCGAGTGACGATCCAGGCACCTCCCTCCCCGTACTCCAGGCTCATCTTGGAGTTCGGCTGGTCATACAAGAGGTGGCGCAGCTGCGGTTCCAGTCCCAGCCCGTCGATGTGAGGGAAGGGGCACTTCGGCAATTGCTCGGAAAGTTCCATTTCCTGTTCGCTCACTGAGGATTCTCCGATGCTCATCACGAATCCACGGTGGGGGATCAGTGCTTCAGCCGACCGGCGAGCTTGGCCGGAGCGAAGGGGTTCTCCCAGTGCTCGACCAGCTTACCGTCGGCGAAGCGCCACAGTCCGCAGAAGGGCATGACCACGTCGGCGGGCACCTTGGCCCGGATCATTCCCATGACCGTTCCGAAATACTCATTGGCGGCTATGTACTGCACATCCATGAACAATGTCCCACCGGTGGCCGCCAGAAGAGCGCGTTCGTGTTCGAGGGCCTTCGCCAGTCCGTGAATGTCGTCGTCCTCGGAGCGGCGCCCCGCAGGGTGCAGGACAATTCCTTCTGACGCCGTCTCGACGAGCCGATCGAAATCCTCATAAATGTAGCGGAGGACCCGGCAGTTCTCTTCGTGCCCCAGCGCCTCGATACTGTTCCCGATCGCTGAGCTGTTCGTGGTCATGCTACGGACTCCTCTGTTCCTGACGGTTCCGGGCGCCAGTTGGCGATCTTCTCGGATATCGCCTCGATCGAGTCCCATTCGGACTCGGACATCCGCACGTCTTGCGCCGCGACATTCTGCCGCAGGTGTTCGACGGAGGTGGTGCCGGGAATGAGCAGAATGTTCGGTGAACGCCGGAGGAGCCAGGCGAGGCACAACTGCGCACTCGTGACACCGAGCCGGGCCGCCGCATTCGCCAGCTCGCCCCTGGGACCGACAAGATCACCATGCCCCAGGGGGAACCACGGAATGAAGGCGATCCCGCGGTCCCGCGTGATGTCGACCATGGAGTCGCTTTCGCGGTCCGCGATGTTGTACAGGCTCTCGACGGCGTGGATGTCGGTGATCGCGCTTGCGGCGTCCAACTGCTCGACCGTGATGCCCGGCTGACCGGACAAGCCGATGTGCCGGATCTTCCCCTGCTCGCGCAGGACGGCCAGTTCCCCCAGTTGGTCGGCCAGGGGCACCATGGGGTCGATGCGGTGCAGCTGGTAGAGGTCGATGCAGTCCAGCCCGAGGTTCCTCAGACTCAACTCGACCTGCTGCCGGAGATAGGCAGGACGGCCGAGGCCGACGATGTAGGGCTTGGTGCCGGGACCGTGCCCCCAGTCGTTCGGGCCCGACCTCAGCATGCCCCCCTTGGTGCAGATAACCAGGTTGTCCGGGTAGGGGTGCAGGGCTTCGCGGATGATCTGCTCATTGAAGGCGGGGCCGTACGAGTCCGCGGTGTCGATGAAGGTGACACCCAACTCGTGCACGGCTGTCCGGAGCAGGGCCTTGGCCGCCTCCGGGTTCTCCGGAGGCCCCCACATGCCTGGTCCCGTGAGGTGCATCGCGCCGTAACCCATGCGATGGACGGGACGGTCTCCGACCTTCCAATTCATGGAAGGCGAAGATGCTGTTGTTCCGGTGGCCATGGGATTCACCCGGCAATCAGTTTGGGGCGGAAAGGTGCGGTCTGCCCGGCGCCGTGGTGCGGCTGCGCCGTTGTCTCGCCGGGTTCCTCCCGCTCGGCCCGAGCCGTCCAGGTCCCCAGCGAGATCTCCGCGGTGATTCCGGGGCCGAATCCCGCGACCATTCCACGGCCCCCGTTCGGGACGCTTCCGTCGTCGAAGAACCGCTGGAGCACGGCGAGTACGACTGCGGACGCGATGTTGCCGTAGTCGGACAGCACTCCCCTGCTGTGCCGGAAGGCGTCGGCCGGTACGCCGAGGAGATCCGACAGGTCGTCCAGGATGCGGGGCCCGCCGGCGTGGATGACGTAGAAATCGAGGGAGGAGACGTCCCAGTCCTGCTCTTTGGCGAACTGACTGAGGGTAGGGGCGATCATGGACATCGTCCCGGGCACCCGCCGGTCGAGGCGGAAGTGGTAGCCCGTCTCCTTGACCTTGTAGGAGATCCATTCCTCGGTGTCGGGAACCAGGTAGGCGGAGTTCCGGCTCAGCCTCATTCCCGTACCGCCCTCGCCGCGTACGACGGCAGCGGCGATCGCGTCCCCGAACAGGCCGTTGGACAGGAGCGTCCCCACGTCGGAGTCCGTCGGCTGGTAACACAGTGAACAGAACTCACTCGTCACGATGAGCACGTTCGCTTCGGGATAGGCCAGGCAGAAGTCGTGCGCCCGGTTTATGGCGGCGCCGCCCGCCGCACAGCCGAGTTGGGCCATCGGGATCTGGCGGACGTCGCTGCGGAAGCCGAGTTCGTTGATCATCCAGGTCGTCATGGGCGGCATGGTGAAGCCGGTGCACGAGACATAGACGATGGCATCGATGTCATTCTTGCCGAGGTTTGCGGAACGAAGCGCCTCGTCCACAACCCCTGGCAGATTGCGCCGGGTCTCCCGCTGGTAGATCTCGGTGCGCGCCTCCACTCCGGGGTGCCGGAGCGTGGCATCGATCGGCTGGACGATGTGGCGCTTCTTCACTCCGGTGTTCTCGATCATTCTGAGAACTGCGCGGAGTTTCTCGTGACTGCTGTGGAGCGTGCGGCACAGGTTCAGCGTTTCTTTCAGGCTGATCGTGTTCTCGGGGACCCAGAGCGCCGGTCGGCACAGGGTAGGACTCATGGACGTGCACCCATTCACTTCTTCGGAACCATTGGGGGCTTCAGATTTTTGTTCTTCGTGCGAACTCGGATTGGGCCTGCTGCCGGGCGCTTACACCGGTCCCTCCCCGAGGTGTGGATACCTTCTACACGGACTGGACGCCTCGCCAGTTCGGTGACCCCGATCACATGGGGCGTCAACTCCCCTTGACATGGCTTGTCGACGGAGTCGTCAGACGTCGGCACCTGTCGGCGACTCGTGAATCGTGACCCGGATCGGACACTTGCATTCTTGGCCTGCGGGTTTCACTTGCGGCGGTGTCCGAGTCCTAATCGGAAAAGCGAAAGTGCCTTCTGAACTGGGAAGATGAGGCTTATCGAAGCTCTCTGTCATCACAGCAGGAAGGCACTTTCTGCGTGCACCCTGCCCGGTCGTGTCCCAGGCTCGTCGTGTCGGCCGACGGTCGCGGGGTGGTCTGCCACGCCGGAGCCCGCCTGCTGGCTGATGTCGCCGATGTCACTGGCCTGACCAGAGCCTTCACGGACACACTGCGTCGGCTGCGGCCCCGTGGCACGATCCCGGCCGGATCGCGGTCGATCTCGGCGTCGGGCTCGCCGACGGCGGCGAGGCGATTTCAGACCTGGTCCTGCTGCGCGACCAGGCTGGATGCACAGCCTACGGCCGCAGTGATCGACTCGCAGTCGGTCAAGGCGGACGTCGTCGGCGGCGCCGACAGCCGCTGCTTCGACGGCGGCAAGCTCGTCAACGGCCGTTATCTTGAGCCCGCGCGAGCGCGTCCTTCATGTGTGTGAAGCCCTCTGAAGTTCCCCCAACTCCCGTGGTGGATGCGGTTATCTGCCGCCGTCCAACACGGAAGGGGTGGATGCGCGATGCGCGTACAGAGGGTGCTGACATCCGGGTCGACGACGGAGTCGTGGACGCTGCTGGGAGATGATCTGCGGCCGGTCGATCCGGTGGAGTCGTTCCTGGCCTATCTGTCCGCGATCGAGCGGTCGCCGAACACCGTCAAGGCGTACGCCCACGACCTGAAGGACTGGTGGGTCTACCTCGACGGCCGCAGCCTGGACTGGAAAGCGGTCGATCTGGAGGCGGTGGCCGCCTTCGTGGCCTGGCTGCGGCTGTCGCCAGTAGCCCGGAGCGGGGGGGTGGCGGTGCTGCCGACGGTCGAGCACCACTGCACGGCCTCCAGCGTGAACCGCAAGCTCGCCGCGGTCAGCACGTTCTACGAGTTCCATGCCCGCAGCGGCATCGAGGTTGCTGACCTGCTGGTGACCATGCGCCCGGCTGGGCGACACCGCGCGTCGGCCACCTCCTACAAGCCGTTCTTGCAGCACATCGCCTCCGGCAGGCCCGAGCGGACCAGGACCATCAAGCTCAAGTCCGGCCGCAGGCGTCCCCGTGTCCTGACCGCTGCCCAGGCCCAGAAGATCCTCGACGGGTGCGAACACCTGCGGGATCGGCTGCTGTTCGCCCTGCTCCTGGACACCGGAGTCCGTATCGGCGAGGCGCTGGGCCTGCGGCACGACGACATCGCGATCGCCGAGAAGCAGGTGATCGTGGTGCCGCGGCAGAACGACCACCGGGCCCGCGCGAAGGCCGGCCGCACGCGAACCATCCCGGCGAGCGCGGAGTTGATGCGGTTGTACTCCGACTATCTGCACCGTGAGTACGGCGCCCTGGACTCCGACTACGTCTTCGTGAACCTCTTCGCCGAGCCGCACGGCCGCCCCTGGGCCTATCCGGCCGTCTACGACCTGGTCAGACGGCTTCGGAAGACCACCGGCATCGAGTTCGAGCCCCACCAATACCGCCACACCTACGCGACCTGGCTTCTGCGTCGCGGGGCCGGCATGGAGAACGTCAAGGAACTCCTCGGACACGCCTCGGCCAGCACCACGATCGACACCTACGGTCACCTCACCGTCGAGGACGCCCGGCGCGCCCTGGAAGACGCGGGCTGGTTCACCGGACGGGAGGTCCGGCTGTGACCTTTAACGCTCTTCCTGCTGGTCACGACCGGGCCGGTCTGCTGGAGAAGCTCCTGGCCGCGGTCCGGGCCGAGTTCTGCACCGAGATCTATCGTCCGGCCCCCGACGACCCGGTGTTTGTCGCCCCGGCCTGCATCGTTGCCGACTGCGACCGCATCGTCAGCATGCGGGGGCTCTGCAACGGGCACGTGATCCGCTGGCGCCACCGCGGCCGTCCGGACATGGAGAAGTTCCTCGCCGATCCCGGCCTGCCCGTTCGTGGGCGCCAGGCCCTGACAGTCTGCACGATCGCCGGTTGCCGCTACGGGAACTTCGGGAAAGGGTTCTGCGGCAAGCACTACGAGCGGTGGCGCCGGGCCGGTCGGCCCAGTCCGGACGTCTGGGATGCGCCGAATCTGGTGCAGCCCGGTGATGCCCCGGCCGAGTGTCGGCTGTCGTTCTGTGCTCTGTGGGCGGAAGGCCCGCAGATGTTGTTCTGCCGCAGTCACCACGAGCGGTGGGCGAACGCCAGCCGCGCGGACCCTGAACGGTTCGCCCTGGACGCCGAGTTGACCGGCACCGCCCACATCGATCTGCGCAATCTGCCCCGTCAGCTGACGCTGGAGTTTCAGTACGGGCTGCAGTGCCGGTCCGATGCCCACCGCCGCACGACGCCACCTCGCATCGTGGCCCAAGCCGTCCGACTCGCCCGGTCCCTCGGGGTGTCCTCCCTGCTCGACCTCACCGAAGAGCAGTGGCGGCACGATGCGGCCTCGGGCCGCGTCCGTGAGCCGGGGCTCTTCCTGATCGAGGTCCGGGACGCCGTCGAGGTCCTGCGCGACGGCGCCGGCTGGGAGAGCGAGTATCCGCGGGATGTGTGGCGCCTCGAGCGGCTGCCGGGCATCACCACCCCCGCTACTGCCACCGTCCCCCGACCGCGCATCCGGCTGCACTTCGAGCGCATCGGCCAGCCATGGCTGCGTGACCTGGCCAAACGCTGGCTACGGCTGCGACTGACCAGCGGCTTGAGCACCACCGCGGCCCACACCGGTCGGGACGCGCTGGTCTGCTTCGGAGGCTTCCTGACGCACGTCGGCGTCGACCGTCTCGCCGACGTCGACCGTCCGCTGCTGGAACGTCACCTCGCCCACGTCGCCTCCCAACCGGGCGGGCACGGGCTGAAGAAGGGCCGGATCAGCAGCCTGAACCTGTTCTTCCAGGCCATCCGGCAACACCGCTGGGACGACTCCCTGCCAGGCACCGCCGCCTTCTATCCCGGCGACATCCCGGCGGAGCCGGCCACAACGGTCTCCCGGCGGCTGGCCGAGCACGTCATGGCCCAGGTCGAATCCGAGGCGAACCTGGACCGCTGGGACAACCCGTCCGGCCGTCTGATCACGCTCATCCTCATCCGCGGCGGTCTGCGGATCTCCAGCGTCATCTGCCTGGACTTCGACTGCCTCCTCCACGACGGTCAAGACGCCCCCTACCTGCGGTATTTCAACACCAAGATGAAGCGCGAGGCGGCCATCCCGATCGACGAGGAGCTCGAGCAGGCCATCCGCGACCACCAGCACCGCGTCCTGCAACGCTGGCCCCAGGGCACCCTTCCCCCGACCGCACGCGAACGCCTCGGGGCGACTGCGGATGTCCGACAGCAGTTACCGGCAGATGCTCCGCCGCTGGCTGGCGACCTGCGACATCTGCGACGAGTACGGCCGGCCCGTCCACTTGACGCCCCATCAGTGGCGGCACACCTTCGCCTGCCGACTGAGCTTCTTCAGCGTTGCCGCTCCAGGGTGAGGATGGCCTTGGCGATTGACGTCATCCGGTTGGGACTGCAGCGGGATCTGCGGAAGATCCGCCAGGACTTCAGGCGTGCGACGCCGCGTTCGACCGGTGCCCGTGCCGCGGCCAGAGCCCGGTTGAGGGTCTTTTCGGTGAGGGTGAGTTCCTGCAGGGGTCGGCGTTTGATCCCCGTGGTCACCCAGGGGCCACCGCCCTGGTAAGCGAGATCGGCCAGGACGGGGACGCCTTGGCGCTCGCAGATGCGGATGATCCGGTGGGAGCGGGCAGCTGTCAGGTCGTGGGCCCGGCCCGGCAGCGCGGGTGACAGCCACAGAAGCCGGCCGTCCGGATCGGTGACCACCTGCACGTTCACCCCGTGCCGACGGTGCTTGTGGGAATAGTCCTCGCGTCCGTCGCCGACCCGGTCGCACTCGGCGAGCGTGCCGTCCAGCAGGACGAAGTCCGCATCGGCCTCCCGCAGGGTCTTCAGTAGTCCCGGCGCACGTTTGGCGAGCAGGTCGATGACCTGGCTGGTGTAGGCGTGGGCGGTGGACTCGCTGATCCCGAACCCGGCAGCGATCTTCGCCAGGGTGGTGTGCTCGCGCAGGTACACCAGTGCCACCATCGCGCGTTGGGACGGACGGAGCTTGCAGCGCCGGTCGCCCTCACGAGTGACGACGAGCATGGTCACCCACTCCACGAGCGCATGCGGCAGGTCGAGTGCGGCAGGATAGATGACCAACGAGGCCCCCGAGCAGCGTGGTTGAGACGTCAGACATCTCGATCAACAGCCCGGGGGCCTCGCTCGTTGCGCTCTGCAGGCCGTCACCTGATCGGAGGCCAGCTCGAAGAACCTCACTGTTACTCAGGTCATAGACATTGGCCTGGCTGGTGGCCGCCCACGATGCAATGATCACCTCATGGTGACTGAAATTGCTATCATTGACGTTCTTGTCGGCCATGAGGCTGCTTTTGCAGCTGCCTTCCGGGATACCGGATACGAACTTCTTGCAACGACACCCGGGTGCATCAGTGCGAAGATGTACCAGAGTGGCGAGAACCCGTCGCGTTTCATCGGTGTGAATGAGTGGGAATCCGAGCAAGCTCACCTCGAAAACTTCCGTGGCAGCGACCGTTACACCAAGTACGGGGAGGCTCTTCGTGCCCACGTCGCCGCAGCCCCTGTCGTTGAGCACTTCACCAATATCATGAGCATGTGACCCCGATTCGTCTGCGGCTTGATTGAGGTAGCGGACCAGGAGGTTGGCGCTGCTCGTGTGGCCCGACTCCCGGATCGCTTCGGGGAGGTGGGGGACCGAGACGGTGAGGCGAATCGTCCGCGCCGATCAACCGCGAAACGGCCTGTCGCGGCAGTGGCGGACGGCGCGGCGGGAGGCGGGTACGACCGGCAGGTCGGCGAGGCGTGTGGCCACCCGGCCGCATAACTCCCGCGCCGCTCCCGGATATCTGCCAGGCAAGACCCACCGTGCGGCGCTGATGGTGCTCCAGTCGTCTGGGAATCCGTCTGGCCCAGGTCTGCCGCCGACAGCCCTGGGCCAGACGGGCCAGCCGCCGTACGCGCAGGTGGACGACGACCCGGCGGCCGTCGGTCGGCACGTTCCTCAGCGTCCGGCTGCGACAACCGTCCACCTTCGCCGTCTGCGTCCCGCACACCAGAACGGCACCGCCACGTCCCGGTTCCGGGCCGAGACCACCACCGCGTCGCCGCCCTTCCGTTACGTCCTCGACGACCAGCACCGACAGCTCCGAAAACGCGTCCCCATAAGGGGGCGATATCCACCACAAGATCGTGATCAAGGATGATTACCACACGTCACCACCGACTACGGGCCAGAGCCCTCGTTTTGACAGTCCCCCAGGCCGTGCTCATCGTGACCGGGATCTCCGCCGCCGGCCATCGCGAGGTCTCCGGGCTGGTGGTCGGCGACGGCGAGTCGACGCCGCTCCGGTCGAAGTTGCCGCGGCCCTTAGCCTCGCCGTTTCACTTGGGTACGGCTGGCTTTGGGGGCGGAAACG
Organism: Streptomyces fuscichromogenes; assembly: GCF_014645815.1. Taxonomy (GTDB): domain Bacteria; phylum Actinomycetota; class Actinomycetes; order Streptomycetales; family Streptomycetaceae; genus Streptomyces; species Streptomyces fuscichromogenes. The sequence continues at coordinate 34,149 of NZ_BMML01000048.1, forward strand.
CGAAAGTGCCTTCCTGACCTGGGACGATGAACCTTGCTGAGGAGTTCTGTCGGTCCAGGCGGAGGGCACTTTCTACGTGCAGGCTATCGGGTTGCGTCCCAGGGTTCATGTCAGTGCCGATGGTTCGGGGGCGGTCGGACATGCCGGGGCACGGCTGCCGGCGGATCTCGCTGACGCCACCGGCCTGACCGCCGCGTACTCCGCCGCTCTCAGGCCGCTTCGGCCGCGCGGGACCGGGCATGATCCGGGCCGGGTCGCCACCGACCTGGCGGTGATGCTCGCCGACGGCGGTGAGGCGATCGCGGATCTGGCCGTGCTGCGGGACCAGGCAGGGGTGTTCGGCCCGGTCGCCTCCACGCCCACCGCTTGGCGGTTGCTCGCCGACACCGACGAGGCTGCACTCGCTTCGCTGCGAGCGGCCCGCGCCACGGCCCGGGAAGTCGCCTGGATGCAGGCCGCCGAGACCGGCGAGGGCATACCTGCCGCTCGGGCCGGCGGACGAGAACTTCCCGGCCTGGTTCTGGACCTCGACGCCACGCTGGTCGCCTGCCACTCGGAAAAGGAACAGGCCGCCCCGACCTATAAGGGCGGCTTCGGCTTCCATCCGCTGCTGTGTTTCCTCGCGGACACCGGCGAGGCCGTATCGGGGCGGCTACGGCCCGGCAACTCCGGAGCCAACACTGCCGCCGATCACATCGCGGTGCTCGACCACGCGCTCGCGCAGATCCCCGACGCTCACCGGCACGGCACCGACATCCTGGTCCGCGCCGACAGCGCCGGATCCGCGAAAGCCTTCCTCACCCGCGTCCGCGACCTGCGGAAACAAGGAATCCCTACCTTCTTCTCAGTCGGATACGCAATCACCGAGCCGGTCCGCCGAGCCATTCGGGCCATGCCCGACCGTCTCTGGCATCCCGCCCTGGACCAGGACGGGACGCTGCGTGATGGCGCCGAGGTGGCCGAGCTGACCGGCATGGTCGATCTGGACGGCTATCCGACCGGTACCCGCATCATCGTGCGCCGGGAGCGGCCGCACCCCGGAGCCCAGCTGTCCCTGTTCGACCAGGACGAGGGCCTGCGGCATCAGGTGTTCCTCACCGACACCCCCTGCTCCGGGGGCGGATCCGCCCAGTTCCTCGAGGTCCGTCACCGCGGGCATGCCACGGTCGAGGACCACATCCGGTGCGGCAAGACCACCGGCTTCGGCCGCTTCCCCTCCCGCGACTTCGCCGTCAACGCCGTCTGGCTCGAACTCAGCCTCGCGGCAATCGACCTGCTCGCCTGGACGCGCGTCCTGCTGCTGGACGGGGAGCTGGCCACCGCCGAGCCGAAGAAGCTCCGCTACCGACTGCTGCACGTCGCCGCCCGCCTCACCCGCGGCGGCCGACGCCTGCGCTTGCGGATATCGGCGACCTGGCCCTGGAGAAACGAACTGGCCACGGCCTTCCACCGCCTCGCCGCACTGCCCCGCCCAGCCGGCTGACCGGCAACCACCCCGCCCGCCCACGACCCGAAGGACCCTGGAGAACCCGACCACCGCGCCGGGATTCCGCCATGCCCGAGCACCGACATCGCGTCGGTCACCCGACAGCCGAACCTCAGCAACGCCTCATCGCCCCAACCGAAATGCCGAGGTTAGAGCTCGTAACACGATCTTGTTGAGGTGTCCCGGCCGGGCGTGACCGATGTGACGATTCAGCCGTTGGGGAGGGTGTGAGTACCCGGCCGTGGATCGTGGATGACGACTTGTGGGCACTGATCGAGCCGCTGCTGCCGCCATGGCCGGAGCGATCACCGGGGCCTCGGCCTGTGCCGGACCGGATGTGTCTGCAGGACATCTCGTACGTGCTCCACAACGACATAGCCTGGCAACTGCTGCCCCTGGAGTTGGGATTCGGTTCCGGACAGACCTGCTGGCGGCGTCTGGAGCGGTGGCAGCAGGCCGGGGTCTTCGACCGGCTGCACCGTATTCTGCTCGCCGAGCTGAATGCCGCGGGTGGGCTCGACTGGTCCAGGGCGTGTGTGGACGGCTCCCACATCCGTGCGAAAAGGGGGAGCCGACACCGGTCCGTCACCGGTCGACCGCCGGAAGACGGGCAGCAAGCACCACCTGATCTGCGACGGACGGGGTATCCCGCTCAAGGTCATCACCACCGCGGCGAACGTCAACGACGTCACCCAGACCCTCGCCCTGGTCGACGGCATCCCGCCCGTGGCCGGGCGCCCCGGCCGGCCACGCCGTCGTCCCGATTCGCTGCTCGGAGACAAGGGCTACGACTCCAACCCCAACCGCGAGGAGTTACGCAAGCGCCGGATCCTGCCGGTCATCTCCCGCAAGGGCGCCCCGAACATCAAGGGCCTGGGCAAGCTCCGCTACGTCGTCGAGCAGACCTTCGCCCTGCTCCACCAGTTCAAACGCCTCGCCGTGCGATGGGAACGCCGAACCGAACTCCACGACGCCTTCGTCTCATTGGCCTGCGGCCTCATCTGCTGGAGGCGCCTGAAGAAGCACCGATCATGATCGTGTCACGAGCTTTCGGCTACAACGCACACCACTCACCCAGAGGGCCGGCCACCGGAGTCTGCGTGGAGTCGTGCACCAGGTCCCACGCCCGATCGGTATCCAGGACAAAGTCGCCCGTGAAAGCGGCCAGATCGTCCATGATCGGGACCTCGACCTCGGCACCCGAGGGCGCCGTGCCGTCTCCTACGAGCAGAGACATCCGCCCGGTGTCACTCATCAGGTGAACGACCGCGTGATCATCTCGAAAGGCCAGGGTCAGCACCGGGAACTCCCTGTTCGGCGACCGAACCTCGACGTATCCCTGGCCACAGGAACGCAAGTCATCGAAGCGATCCGACAGATCCTTCACCTCTGTGCGTCGCTCAACCGGATCGAACAGTCCCGATTCCGGCGACGTCGCCGCCCACACCACGCTCATCTCTCGGCAACGGGTGAATCGAGGTTCTGGATCACTTTTGGTGCTGGCTCGGCCGAAGGTCACCGTCCGTGCCGGACGCGGCTCCTGGGTCACGCGGCGAGGAGCACGCGCTTGCGCAGGAGATCGAGACCGGCCCGGCCGAACATCTGCCGCTTCAGCATCTTGATCCGGTTCACCTGACCCTCGACAGCACCTGAACTGAACGGCAACGTCAGCCCAGCAGTCACCGCCAACTGATCACTCCTGACGCCATTCACGAACGAATGCAGCTCAGGCAGGTCGTCGGCCTGGACCTTCTCCATCCATTCGGGCAGCTGTTGGCCGGTTCGGCCGTTCATCATCTCGGCGAACGCGTGAACGTGGCCGGCGGTGGCGTCGAGGTCCGGGCATCGGGCGAGGACGGCCTTGAGCTTGAGGGTCTCGTCCGGCGTGAGGCTGTCGGGGTGGCGGGTGATCCAGCCGGTCACGTCCCTCACCGAGGGCGGTCGGACTTTCTCGCGTGGAGCGGCACCTGATCGCAGAGGCCGAAGGTAGTCGCGCAGGACCGTGAGGCCGCCGCGGTAGCCGACGGTCTTGATCTCCTGGAAGAGGGCGGCGGAACTGGTGCAGCCCTCGTTCCAGCGTTGGTGGAGGTAGGGCTTGTAGTCGTCGAGGATGCTGGGGCGGCCCTGCCACTTGCCGGCCACTAACTCCTGCCAGGTGGTGGCGCGGGCGAACCGGCGGACGGTGTTGCGGGACAGGCCCAGCTCGCGGGCGATCTCGCGCTGGGCGCGGCCCTGGTTGAGCAAGGTGTGCACGGCCTGGTGGCGCTCGCGGGTCCGATCAGCGCATCGGTGGGCGGTGCTGGCCGGACGGCCGGCGGTGGCGATCTTTTGCAGTTCTGCGACTGCGGCAGCCGATGCCTGCGTGGTGGGGGGATCGGCGGGTTCGTGCAGGTGGGCGGCGTGCCGGGTGACATACCGGTCGACTGCCTCGGTGAGGTTATGCCAGACATGCCAGCGATCGGCGACTTGCACGGCTTTCGGGGCGCCTGCGCGGGCGCCCTCGGCGTAGGCGGTGGCTCGGTCGCGGCAGATGATCTCGACGCCGGGGTGTTCAGCGAGCCATCGGGTCAGCGTCGCCGCTTCTCGATCCGGCAGGAGGTCCACCGGCCTGTGGGTCTCGATGTCGATCAGTACGGTGCCGTAGACGTGGCCCTTGCGCAGGGCAAAGTCGTCAACGCCCAGGACGCGGGGCGTTGTTGGCTGCGGATCGGGCAGGGACCGTATCAGCCGCAGGAGGGTGGAGCGGCTGGTGACCGCTTCGAGGACGGTCGTCAGCCGGGCGCCGGCGCGACCGGCCAGCATCAGTGCGACCACCTGCAGGACCGCGTGGAGCCGTTCGCTGCGTCGGCCGTAGCGGAAGGTGAGCCCGGCGACCTGTTCGGCGAATGTGGTCTTGGGACACGCGGCCGTAGAGCAGCGGAATCTGCGCACTCGCAGTTGGATCGCCACCGGTCGGCCGCCCACGGCGGCGTCAGCGAGCCGGCGGTCGTAACCGCTGTGGACGCGCCCGGATGTCTCACCGCATTCCGGGCAGGTCGCGTAGGCCGCGACAGCACGGGCGGCGACAAGGACTCGTTCGTCCCCGAGCGTGATGTCCTCGATAACCAGGCCGTCCACCTGCGGGAACAGCATGTCCCGCCATTCCACGTCTGTCACGGGCGGTCATGCTCACAGGGTTAGCGATCGGGTGCGTGGCGATCACCGGAACTGATCAGGCTGAGCTGCATTCGTTCGTGAATGGCGTCAGGAGTGATCAGTTGGCGGTGACTGCTGGGCTGACG
>NZ_BMML01000049.1 GCF_014645815.1 Streptomyces fuscichromogenes
GACGGCCCAACGGACCAGCGCTCCGCGCCAGTCCGTACCCCCTGGCCGCTCCGCGACCAGGGGGGAAGTGGCGGCAGCAGGGGGTGTGAACTGGTGGGCACCTGACCGGAGGTGACGTGATGTCACCTCCGGTCAGGTGCGTCAAAACTGATGGCCGGATAAGTTCTGGGACGACATCCCGCCCTCGCCTCACCCCGGAAACCTTTACCCGGGAAATGCATCAATTCTCGGTCCAGCTACATTCCGGGATGGAGGATTTGACCCCCTCCAATTACCGAATGGATACCGGCGCAGCTCCGGATCGAAATGCTTCCGTGTATTCGGCGAATGCCTGTACGGTATTCCGCAGGGAACACATGATGTCGTATTCCGGGTCGAGCCTCGCCGAGGTCTGCGAGGTCTTGGGCTTCGCCGAGCTGCTCCAGGGCCCCTGAAAGGGCACCATATACTGCAACTGAGTTGACGGGATACCGTCCCAGAATGGGGAGAATCAAGTTCCTATCTGCACTACAAACCACGGTGCTCGCAAACTCAGTTGACCATCAGCGAAGGATTCACCAAAAAGGTGTTCTCCGCCAGACTGGCTATTACTGACGTGCGCCATAAAACACACATCGAAGACCTGACCGGCCATCAGGGAAATAGAGCACTCCATGTCGGGGGCCCAGGTAATATCGCTGTCCTCGGCACCTCCATCGTCATCGCTTTTACATTCCCAAAAGAGCGTCGTTCGCACCCCTTCGGGACCGAGCACCGCACCAGTTTCGTGGTCCTGCACTACCACTTTGCACTGTCCCATGGTGTACGCGTCAAATCCCCCAGACGTCCTGATGGACCATTGCCAGTTGTATGGCATCGCCACCCTGACGTGAGCGATCCCTGAGACCGTGGCTTCTAGCACTCGGCCTACACCCGCTGTGCCCCAATCTGAACCGCTGTCGTAACGGCCGACACAGGCCGCACCGAACGATCCGTCCAGTCGATTTGCGGTCAATTCAGGTGCACCCTGGATGTCCGTCCGTATCTCGTAGTCGTACTCAGCCCCGAAAACATTTATCCCTGGTTTAACATCGGGAAAGAGATTCGGATGTGTATTATCCCAGACTGTTTGATCGTTTTCCAGGACGGCGAACGCCTTCAGCTTTGCGACCATTTCTCGATCTCGCGCTTTCCTCTTTATCGCGTCTAGATTTTGAAGGGCGGCCGCAGCATCGGCATCCTGCTCCACTAGTCGAGCGAGCGGGGCGTACACCTGCGGAATGACTTCCGAGGCGGTTGGTCTTATTTCGGCTTCGCGTCTGGAATCTTCCTCCCGCAGGAGACGATCGAGTTGGGATTGTTGTTCGGCTGAAAAGAGTTCGCCGACCTCAGCAGGCCGTCGTATGGTCGGCTCCGTCAAAGCGTTCGCTCCGCCAGCTGAGTTGTCCATGTAGACAGTTTTCCAGCACTCTCGGGATGCCGCGACTCGATCTCTGCGATATGGCTGTGTTGGGCTACCGTCTTTCTGGGAGCTACCAAGAATCGCAGTCAGAGCTCGATGTAGGCGACGACGACCACGGTGCGCAGCGCGGTGACGAAGTACAGGATCCGGACGGCTTCGACGTCGTCGGTGTACTGACGCAGCCGGGGGCCGGCGGTGTTGCCAGGGATCGGTGCACCGGCCTTGGGGTCGACGGAGATGACAACCAGGGCGCGGTCCAGGGCGTGGAAGTCCGCCTCGCTGGTGATGTTCTCCAACTGCTTCGCGGCGGAGTCCGAGAAGACGATCCGGGCGCGGCGCGGGCCGTGCTGCGGAGGCATCAGGCGACGGATCTCGGGCGAACGAACTTGGGGTGCGGGTAAGGACTCTGTCACCAGCCGCAAACGGTGTGCCCTCGAAGGATGAGGAGGGCTCGTCGTGTCAGGCAAGGAAGGCAGTGAGGGCCGTGGTGATGGCGGCGGCGAGGGCGAGGACCGCGGCGAAGGTGCCGGCCGCGCGGGTCAGGGCCGTTGGCCAGGTCGCGCAGTCGATACGGGCCAGCATGCCCGCACCGACTGCGGCCAGCAGCGCGACGACGAGAACGACACCTACGGCGAGAAGGACAATGGCGACGGTCACGGCAGACTCCCTGGACACGGTGGGGTGTTGACAGGGACGAAGCTCGCGGAAGTGCTGTGCGCCATGGTTCACGGGAACGAAGATGGACACGGGAGCACACACCATCCCGGGGGACCATCACATGCTCGACGAGCCGGACCACTGCAGTCCCGCACATGCCGAACTGCGCAGGAGACTTGATGAAGGGCGGGCCCGTGCCCGTCTGGATCAGACGCAACTCGCCAGGAAGGCCGGTGTGGGCCGTACGACGGTGTCGAAGGCGCTCTCATCCCGCGGGGGCTTGCCATCGGTGGAAACGGTGACTGCGCTGGCGGATGTGTTGAAGCTGCCGATGGGCGAGCTGTTGGAGCTGCGGCGGACCGCGGCCGAGGAAACCGGCGCGGCGCCGGCCGACGTGTCGGGGCCTGGCCGGGCGATTGGGCAGTGGGAGCCGCATGAGTTGGAGGTCCACCCCGCCGGCTCCGGCGAGACGGGGGCCGACGGCGGTCGGGCACTGCCCAAGTACGTGGCCCGCGAGCACGACGCAGTACTGGCCGACGCGGTGGCGGCGGCCGCCGCGGGCCACAGTGGGATCGCGGTCCTGGTGGGGACCTCCTCGACGGGCAAGACCCGGGCCTGCTGGGAGGCCGTGCAGCCGCTCGCGGAGAAGGGGTGGCGGTTGTGGCATCCCTTCGACCCGACCCGCGCCGAAGCCGCGCTGGGAGACCTGCACCGGGTCGGGCCGCGGACCGTGGTCTGGCTCAACGAGGCACAGCACTACCTCGGCGACCGGAAGTTCGGTGAGCGGATCGCGGCGGCCGTGCACCAGCTGCTGATCGACGAGCAACGCGGCCCGGTCCTGGTCCTGGGCACGCTGTGGCCCGAGTATGCCCACGACTACACCGCGCTGCCCGAACCGGGCGGGGGTGATCCGTACAGCCGGGTGCGGGAATTGCTGGCTGGCCACACAGCGAGCGTCCCCGACACGTTCGACACCAAGGCCCTTGCCGAGGCGAAGGCTTTTGCCGAGAGGGGCGACGCTCTGCTGGCCGACGCCCTCACCCGTAGCCGGGACGGGGGTCGGATCACTCAGGACCTGGCCGGAGCCCCCGAACTCCTGCGCCGCTACGAACAACCCCGCAAGCCCGCCGCCCGCGCCCTGCTGGAAGCCGCGATGGACGCCCGCCGCCTCGGCGTCGGCCTCCACCTCCCCCAGGCCTTCCTGGCCGCCGCCGCCTGCGACTACCTCAGCGATGACGACTACGACCAGCTCAGCGACGACTGGGTCGAGCAGGCCTACGCCGAACTCGCCGAACGGGTCCACGGCAAGCAAGCACCCCTGCGTCACACCACTCCCCGGCCCCCGCGATGCTCGCCCACTCCCACCACCAGCATGCTGGCGCCCAAGGGGCCGGTGTTCCGGCTTGCTGACTACCTCGAACAACACGGCCGCACCACACGCCGCCACCTGTGCCCACCCGCATCCTTCTGGAACGCAGCTCACGCCCACCTCACCCACCCCGATGACCTCAACAACCTCGCCGAAGCAGCCGAAGACCGGCACCGCCTGCAATGGAGCCACCATCTCCGCCAGCGCGCCGCCGACCACGGCAACACCGATGCTCTGTACCTCCTGGCCCGGATGCGGGAGGGGGCCGGGGACCGGGAGGGGGCGGAAGCCCTGGCCTGGCAGGTCGTCGACCACGGCAGCAACGACGTTCTGGATCTCCTGGCCCTGATGCGGGAGATGGCCGGGGACCGGGAGGGGGCCGAGGCCCTCTACCGGCAGGCCGCCGACCACGGCAGCATCGACGCCCTGTACCTCCTGGCCGCGTTGCGGGTGAGGGCCGGGGACCGGGAGGGGGCGGAAGCCCTGGCCTGGCAGGCCGCCGACCACGGCAACACCAATGCTCTGTACCTCTTGGCCGAGATGCGGGTGGAGGCTGGGGACCGGGAGGGGGCCGAGGCCCTCTACCGGCAGGCCGCCGACCGCGGCGGAACCAACGCTCTGTACCGCCTGGCCGAGATGCGGGAGGGAGCCGGGGACCGGGAAGGGGCGGAAGACCTCTACCGGCAGGCCGCCGACCACGGCAGCATCCACGCTCTGAACCTTCTGATCGAGATGCGGGAGAGGGCCGGGGACCAAGAAGGGGCGGAGACCCTGGCCCGGCAGGCCGCCGACCACGGCAACACTCGCGCTCTGTACCTCTTGGCCCTGTGGCGGGAGAGGGCCGGGAACCGGGAAGGCGCCGAGGCCCTGGCCCGGCAAGCCGCCGACCACGGCAGCATCGACGCTCTGTACCGCCTGGCCGTGTTTCGGGAGGAGGCCTGGGGCTGGGAGGGGGCTGAGGCCCTCTACCGGCAGGCCGCCGACCACGGCAACACCGATGCTCTGTACCGCCTGGCCGTGTTTCGGGAGGAGGCCTGGGGCTGGGAGGGGGCTGAGGCCCTCTACCGGCAGGCCGCCGACCACGGCAGCATCGACGCTCTGTACCGCCTGATCGGGATGCGGGAGAGGGCCGGGGACCGGGAGGGGGCGGAGGTCCTGGCCTGGCAGGCCGCCGACCACGGCGACACTCGCGCTCTGTACCTCTTGGCCGAGATGCGGGAGAAAGCTGGGGACCGGGAGGGGGCCGAGGCCCTCTACCGGCAGGCCGCCGACCACGGCGAAACCAACGCTCTGTACCACCTGGCCGAAAGGCCGATCCGTTTCCATAGGTTGTGGCCGCACGGCCTGGACCCGGACGGCACACCGACATCTCCATGGCAACCGTTCGTGTCGGTTGAGCGGAGTGGACACGTACCGCCCGGCACGTCATAGGAATGCCGCGGTTTGCGGCTGCTGACAGAGTTCTTACCAGACCCCCAACTTCCTCTAACCTGTCAAATTAATTGACAGGTCTGCGCTACGGTGGGTGCATGACCGTATCCACCGAGAACTCGCCTGACCTGATCGCCGGGGATCTCGCCGTCGCGATCCACCAGGGGCTCATCCGTGAGGGGGAGCGGCTTCCGTCGCAGTCCAAGCTGGCGCGGTCCTACGGGGTTTCGTCGGGGACGGCTGCCGCTGCGCTGGCCCGGCTGGCCGCGGCCTGCCTCATCCGGACCGTGCCGGGCAGCGGGACCTTCGCGGTCTCCCGACCGGGTCTGTTCGAGCCGAACCCGGTGCTCGACGTTCTGGCGGCGGCGTCCGTCTGCCGGAGCCTCGCAGGCTTGACGTTCGCCCCCGACGATCCCGAACCCCCGCGGCTGAGCATCGGCGGCAGCCCGGACTGGGGAACGTCGTTGGAGGACGAGGACACCGTGCCGCCCCGTCGGCTCGACGTCGGTGTCCTGGCCGTGGTCGACCGGCATGTCCTGCGCTGGATGAGCGAGGCGTTCTTGTCGGCGGCCCGCCGTCTGGTGGCGCACGGCGTGGCCGACGCCGACCGGCATCTGATCGAGTCGGCCCGCGCGATCCTGCGGGACGGCGGCCGACGTCCCGAGGGCCAGCCCGGTATCGCCCTGTCCGGCGGGCCGATGCCGGACGACGAGGACGTCGCCCTGCGGATCTGGCCCGAGCGCGGTGAACCCCGCGACCCGAACGGCCCGCCGTTCTAACAGCTCGCCCCGACATGTCCCTGCTGGGCGGCCGTCCACTGCCAGGCGCACGGCCGCCCCGTCCCTCCCAGCCCAGTCACCAGAGCAGTCAGCAGACCAGGAAGGAATCACCATCGTGGCCGTCGCTCTTCGTCCACATCAAGTCGAAGCCGTCGACTCGGTACTTCGGCACCTTTCGGAGCAGCCGGGGCAGGGGATCCCGCCTGAGGGGCTGCGGACTCAGGTCATCGCCGCGACCGGGTCGGGCAAGACCCTGATCGGGGTGGCGGCGGCGAACCGGCTCTCCGCGCGCCGGGTGCTGGTCCTGGTGCCGACCCTGGACCTGCTCGTGCAGATGGCCGGCGCGTGGCGGGCGGGCGGCCGCCACGGCGCGATGATCGGGGTGTGCTCGCTGCGGGGCGCGGACAGCCAGGGCCTGCCCTGCTCCACCGACCCGGACGAACTGATCGCGTGGACGGACGGGCCCGAGCCCGTCACGGTGTTCGCGACGTACGCGTCGGTCGGCATGGGCACGCTCCAGCGCGCGCACGCCGCCGGGCTGCCGGTGTGGGACCTGATGGTCGTCGACGAGGCGCACCGGGTGAGCGGTGACGGTCTGAAGCCGTGGGCGGCCGTCCACGACCAGACCCAGGTGCCGGCGGTGCGGCGGCTCTACATGACCGCGACCGCGCGGATCTGGGAGGCGGAGGGGGAGCGGCCGCGGCTGGTCGCGTCCATGGACGACGACTCCGCGGTGTTCGGGCCGGTCGCCTACAAGCTGCGCCTGTCCGAGGCGATCCGGCTGGGCCTGGTGGCGCCGTACCAGGTGCTGTGCCTGGACATCCGCGACCCCGGGCTGTACGCCGCACTGACCACCGAGGCAACCAACTCCGACGCGGTACGCGGGGCGCGGCTCGCCGCCGTGCAGACCGGCCTCATGCGCGCGGCCGTTGAGGAGCGGTTTAGGCGGGTGCTGTCCTTCCACAGCCGGATCGGGGAGGCGGAGGCGATGGCGGCCGCCGTCCCCGTGACGGCGGGCCGGCTCGCCGAGGACGACTCCGAGGCGTTCCCGCCGGCCGCGCAGGTGTGGTCGGACTGGCTGTGCGGGGAGCACGCTCCCGCCCACCGCAGGAACGTGCTGGGAGAGTTCGCCTCCGACTTCCTCACCGGTCCGGACGGCGACGGCCGGGACGTGCGCGCCGAGCTTCGGGTGCTGTCCTCGGTACGAGTGCTGGGCGAGGGAGTCGACACCGCCGAGTGCGACGCGGTCCTCTTCGCGGACGCACGCGGCAGCATGGTCGACATCGTGCAGATGGTCGGACGCGCCCTGCGCATGCGGCCCGGAACCGGGAAACTCGCCACCCTGATCGTGCCCGTGTTCCTCGGCGAGGACGAGGACACGAACGAACTCCTCACCTCGGACGCCTACGGCACCCTCGCGAAAATCCTCGGCGCGCTCCAGGCCCACGACTCCGACACGATCGAGGCCCTCGCCGACCCCCGCGTCCGCAACGCCCTCACACAGACCGGCGAAGACGACAACCAGGACCAGGACGACAACCTGGACGACGGCCAGGAGCAGGAGGCCGTGCGGGTCGGCGCGGCGGCGGCCGGGGTGCTCAGGTTCAGCGAGGAACGCGACCCGGCCGCACTCGCGCAGTTCGTCCGGCTGCGGGTCATCGACCCCGAGGCCGCCTACTGGCGGCGCGGCATCGAGGCCGCCACCCGGTGGCGGCGCGAGACCGGCAGCACGGAGCTCCGGGTGCCGTACACGTACGTCACACCCGAGGACTGGGGCGCGGTCAGCGCGCATCCGCTGGGGGTATGGGTGGCGGACCAGCGGCGCTACTACGCGGCCGGGACGCTGGAGGCCGCACGCGTCACCGAACTGGAGACGCTCGGAATGGTGTGGTCGGTCCAGGCATCCGCGTGGGAGGCCGGCCTCTCCGTCGCCCGCGCCTACACCGACGCACACGGCCACCTGCTCCCGCCCGCCACGGCCGTCTTCGGCGGGGACAGCTTCCCCATCGGGACCTGGCTCAAGAACCAGCGCGCAGCGGCCCGCAGGACGGCGGAGAACGCCGAACGGCGAGCCAGGGGGGAATCGGGCGTCCCGCACACCGGAGAGCTGGCAGAAGCCCGTATGGAGGCTCTGGCCGACCTCGATCCCGGGTGGTGCCCGGCCTGGGAGATCGGCTGGCAACGCGGCTACCGCCTCGCCCTCGCCCATGTGAAGGCCGGAGGCGCCCTCCCGGCCGGAACCGGTGAACTGATCGTCCAGGGAGAGGACCTGGGCGTCTGGATCACGGGGCAGCGCACCGGGTGGGACAAGCTCATGCCCGCGCAGCAGTGGCTCCTGGGAACCGTCGGGATCGAACCCGTGGCCGACGGTGAGCCGCCGGCCACCGCGCCCCGCACGCAGGACGCCCGGTGGACCGCGAACCTCGCTGCCGCACGGCAGTTCCACGAGCGGAAGGGCCACCTCACCGTGCCCCGCAAGCACGTCGAACCCGTCGACGGCGAACTGGTCCGGCTCGGGGCGTTCCTCGACAACACCCGCCGCCGCGCCGGGAAACTGAGCCCGCAGCGGCGCGCGGACCTCGACACCCTCGGCATGCGCTGGTAGACGACGGCCGGACACGACGTTGCCCGCCCCCGGAAAGTCGGGGGCGGGCAACGGTCGTACACGTGGCCGTGAAGGGCGGTCGCCTACGCGGCGAAAGGCTCCATAAGGCTTCAGCCGAACGATCGTCCTCATGGGCAATGGGTGAGGCCCGGGGACACTGTCCCCTCCACAACCACACCCTCCACAACACAGACGGCTGGCCGGGTATTCCTCTCCAGATGGCCTTCCCGCGGCATGGGGGAACCATCATCGTCATGGGTGGTCAGTGGGACTTGGAGGGAAGGGCGCGCTCTAGGAAGTCGAGCCGGATCTGGCGGGGCAGCTTGCTGTCGAGTCCGAGTGCGGTGCGGATGGACTCGGCGCTGACGTCTCGCGGGATGTCCATGCGGCGTTCTGCGTCGCCGATGATCTCTGCGATTGTGTGATAAGCGGACTGAGGGTGGTGGCGGATGAGCCAGTCGAGCATGTTCACCACGGGCGTGGTGATGCCGTAGAAGGTCGTAGGTCCGGTGTCTCCTGTGGCCTCGTCGAGTTCCTTGCCACTGGCGAACTCGTCGAGGAAGGCGTGCCGGACGGTTGCCGCGAGGTCGTAGTGGTTGATGATGCTGTCGGTGTCGGTGGCCACGCCGAGGGCCAGGTCGTCCGCGATCTCGTGCACGGCGCTCTCCGTGCGGAAGCGCAGTGCCCAGCGTTTGCGCCAGTCCGGCCGTTCCCACAGGGTGCCCAGGAACCGGCGGGCCAGGTGCTGCCGGAGTTCCGACAGGCCGATGGAGAGGTCGTCTTCTCCGGAGCTGAGCTTGGCGGCCGCGTTCTCGGGTGAGCGGTCGCGTTCCTCCGCCCAGTCGGCGGCCACCGGGCGTGACCACAGGCTTCGGCCGTTGATGATCGCCTGCGGCGGGGGGACGTCGCGCTGGTCGCGGGCGATGTAGGCGCGCAGGGTGGAGGCTGCGATGCCGCCGATCTTGGCCATCTCGGGGGCGCCGATGAGCTGGTCGGCGGCGAGTTCGGGCGCGGAAAGACGGACCACGCAATGATCCAACGGCAAGGCGTTGCGAGATCGGCGGGAGGCCCACAAGGCCAGGTGGTCGTTCCACGGGTCGGGGGGCGGGGCTTCCAGATCGAAGTTGGCGACCTTGAGCAGGCGGCCGCCGTCGGGGTGAGCGTTGTCGTCGAGGAGGTCGGCGGCGGTGAGGGTGGTCGCGGCTTTGACGGGCCGGCGGTCGAAGCGCTCGCCGGGGGCGTCCCATACCTGGTCGGGCCGGTACCAGGTAGTGCCGTCCCACCAGTAGCCGCCCTGGCGGAACAGCAGTTGAGGCCCCCACCAGTCGCTGTGCCAGGGCGAGGCGTCTCCGTCACGGACAAGAAGTACCGTCCGGCCGTGCTCAGGGTGGTGTCGTACGACCCAGGCCAGGTCCTGGCGGATCGGGTCGGTGGTGAAGGCCAGCCAGGCGCCGTCGGTGTCACGGTCCTTGTCCCAGCGGCCCCAGGTGCCTCCTTCCTCGTGGCGTCCGATGGCTTCGACGGCGGCGGGGTCGCCGACCGGGATGTGGCTGTCATCTACGAACGGCAGGCCCGGGACGGGATGGTCCGTGCGCAGACCGTTGGCGAGCGGCTGAAGGCGATGCATCGGTGCTGTACCCCCCAAATCTAGAACGCTGTAAACTACTACAGCACTTGCGATGCCCGAATGGCAGCGGAACGAAACACACTCGCACGGAAGAGTCGACGGCCACCCTCATGGAGGCTTCGAACGCCGCGCTCGTCTCCCCGGCCTGCACGGGGGCCGAGTCGTGTCTCCACCACAGTTAGCTGGACGGCAGCGTCGCCAACAGCCCGGAGCTGCCGAGCGGAGCTCTAGGCGGCCTGGGATGGTGGCGAGGCCTGGGCGACGGCTTCGGCCTGGGCCTGGAGGACCATCCGCTGGTGAGCCAGGACCCAGTTCTGGAGGCCGCGTGAGCGTACCGGGACGTCGTGCAGCACGCGGATGGCGGCGGCCAGCCAATCCTTGAGATCCGCCGCCTTGGCCACGTAGCAGGCCTTGAGGAAGGCGACGGTCTGCTGTGCGTCGACGGGCAGCATCTCTCCCGCGATGATGCGTCGCGCGGTGGTCCGGGGCAGATTCCCTGGCCCGGACAAGCGCTCCATCTCTCCGGGCGTGGGGTAGCCGCCCCACACGTGCTGGTGCCGCAGGGCCCGCAGGAAGTCCGCCGGAGTGGACAGCAGCGCCGGATCCGGCGCCTGGCGGACGTAAAAGGGGGCCCGGGTCGCTCGGCGGGCCCTGATCCACAGCTGGAGGGCTCGGTCCATGACGTACTCGGGGTGCGAGTTCTCCTCGACGGCGGTCACGAAGATGAACTCCTCGACGGTTTCCCAGGAGGGCACGACCGTGCCGGAGGCGGCCCGTTCGAACGTCGCGGCCGACACCGACTCGGTGCGGGCGGCCATCTGTTTGTAGGTCATCTCGGCGTTTGCGCGGCGGCCGCGCAGGAAGTCGGCGAGCTTCGCGCGCTCGGGCACGGTGTAGTCGACGGGGTTCTCGCGGCGTCCCACAGGGGCCGACCTCAGTTCCCGGCGCTGAAGTAGGCGCGCATCAGGCGGCCAAGGCGTCCCGCTCCGCGGCCTGGCATGACCGCCAGGACCACGACCGCTGCGCCGATCCCGCCGGATCCCGCCAGCAGCGCCAGGACATCGGGGAGGGCGTGCGGGCGGGGGGCGAGGAGGGCCGCGGTGATGACGAACGTGATGATCACGCACGCATGCGGCATCCCGAACCGGCTGTAGGCCGCGGTGGTCTCGGACGATGCCGACAGAGCGGCCGCGGCATCTGCCACGGCTGGGGGCTTGCTGCCCATCGAGGGTCTCCTGACTACCGTCCGGCGACCTGCCGATCGCCGGACGGTGTGCTATCTGGCTCCAACCAAAAGGGCCCACACGTGCGTTCAAGCGGGAGTTGGCGCTCCCTCACACGCATGCGGACGTTGCTGCGCAGACAGTTTTCCAGCCCCTACGACACTCCTGAGAGGCCGTCAACCGATTGCCTCACGACTGCACCAATGTGCACTCTCTGTAGATGTTCGAGTGTTTGAGGGCCTGTTAGGGCCACCTGTTCCCGGCCCGGATGTCCTTGTCTGACGAAGACATTGCAGGTCGCGGCGTTGCGAGGGTGCCTACCATGCCCGGCCGACATCCCGTGGCATCTCCAAAAATCCACCAAAGACGCAGGTCAGAGGTGCTGATGTGCCACTCCGGAGCAGGCGTTTGGGTGCTTTCCAGCTAGATCCCTTGCCCGGTTGAGCGAGGCCGCACGCGGGGGACCGACCTGCGTTGATTCAGTTCCGTGCCTTCCGCATCCAGCCATCTCCCTGATGAGGAAGGCAGACTTCTCATCACCGGAACGGTCCGTACGGGCCGCCGGCCCTGATTGCTAGCTGGCTCCAACCACCGCAAACAGGGAGGGCAAGTGTTGGCGCACCTGTCCCGGTAGAAGCCGATGCCCCACGCCCTTCCGAGCGAGCGGGCATCGGCTTCACCCATGTTCGCCCTGCGGGATTCGACCTCGCCGGAATACCGCCACCACGCAGCCGACAACAGCTTCACGCTCGCGATACAGCAGTGATCAGCCGCGGCGCAGCAGGGTGATCTTCCGGCGGGCGCCGGAGAGGGCCTGGGCCCGGTCCGCGCGGGCGGCCTCCTTCTTCGTGTACTGCTGTCCCGCTTCAGCTGACATCAGATGGTCTGCGACCTGCTCAAGGAAGCGGTGGTCCGGGTGACGGAGCCGGACTCCGGCCACCTCTACGGCCTTCAGGCGTTTCACGGCGTCCCGGAAGACTGCCGAACGTGCATCGATCAGGGGGCGCTCCCAGGAGGCTGGGGGGACGAAGTCGATCCAGTTTCCGGTGGCGAGGGCCTGGCCCATCCAGTGTTCTGCGTCCCGCAGTTCGCCCCGGCCCAGGTAGAGGAGGTACAGGCAGTACGCGGCGGTCGCGTTCTCGGCGCCGGCGGCGAACTGCCACCACCAGATCGCCTCGTCCGTCTCCTGGGCGAGGCTGAGCAGGCAGGCGAAGCGCAGGGCCCCCTCGGCATCAGTGGGGTCGTCGACGAGGCGGCCCAGGTGGGTTCTGGCGTCGCCGCTGTCCAGGAGCCTGCTGGACAGGAAGGTCAGGTAGATGCCGGCGCGGTCTGCCTTGCCGGCACGGCGGGTCTCACGCCCCGAGCGCTGGGGGCCGAACATCAGCTCGGTGACGACGTCACGGGTGATCTCCTGCCGCAGGTCGGAGACTTCGCCGTCGGTGAGAGCGTCGTAGCCGGTCGCGTGGCCGAGTAGCTCGTCGAACTGTGCCGGCACCTTCTACTCCTTCTCCTCGTCGTCACCCAGGTCGATGCCGAGTCTGGCGGCAATACGCCTGCGGGCGTGGCGCCGGTGGGTGCGTACGGTGCTCGACTGGATGCCCATGATGTCGGCGACCTGCTCCGAGTTGAAGCCCAGGCAGTAGTACAGGACGATCACGTCGAACTGGCGCTCCGGGAGGAGGCTCATCGCCGTGTACAGCCCAGCGGGCGAGTCCAGGTCGGCCATCTGGGAGTGCATCTTCCGCAGCATCTCCCGTGCGGCTTCGTGTACGGCGTGGGTACGGTCGCGGGCGGCCACGGCGGCGGCGAGATGGTCGTTGCCGAACGGCTCGCGCGCCCGGTCGTCCACGAGCCGCTTCAGGTTGCGCCACGCGTACGCCTCCGCGCCGCCCTCCTCGGTCCGGGCGGCAGTCCAGTTCATCGCGAGGTGGTGGTAGAGACGGCGCACGACGGTCTTCGCGGCGTCCTTGTCGCCCAGGATCACCGCGGCGTACCGCACCTGGGCACGGACGTAGGTGCGGTAGAAGGCGTCCAGCGCCGTCGGCATCTCGTACGGGATGCCGTGCAGGGCGTTGAGGTCCTCGACCGATGTCGGCAGCGTGTCGTGCCTGTCGCTGTCCTCGGGGCCGGTCATCGGCTAGGCCTCCCCGTCCTGGGAAGCCACCCTGGAAGGGACGAGCGTGTCCGCGGGCCGCGCGGGCCGGGTCTGCACGAGTTCGGCGACGCCGGCCTGGACGGAGGCACGCAGCAGACGGCGAGTCACCACCCGAAGGTCGGGAAGGAAGACGCGCAGTGCAGTCGCCACTGCCAGCAGCGCCAGCCCATCGTTCACGGTCAAACCCATGTCCTTCCTGCCGCAGCAGCACCAACTTGCCCTGAGCGAGCCGTCATTGGGCTGGAGGAGACCCCAGCGGCTCCTCAACTGCAGGATTTCGGATCAGCCCCCCCGAACGCGCACGACCGGCTCGATCAATTCACGGCAAATATGATCACCCGACAGGGTCGGAAGTCCCCAGCACGATGAGCCACCGAATACACATCCACAGGGAGCAGGGAAGACGGGCCGCACTCTGCGTCAGCTGGGCTCACCCGGTACCGGACACGGATCGGCACACGTGACGCGCATCACATGCCTGGCCCCTGGATGTCCAACGGCCTCGCTACGCAGCGTGCTGGATGAAGGTGTCGAGGACAGCGGCACGGCACCGGATCCGGACCAGCACGTGCTGGCCGTGGCGATGGATCCGGTGCCGCTGGGGAAATGGTCTGGGGCGGGCAGCGGGGTGCCGCCCGCGGTGCCTTCAGCCGCGGCGCAGCACGGTGATCTTCTGCCGGGCGCTGGAGATGGCCTGGGCCAGTTCGGCGCGGGCCGCTTCCTGCTTCATGGCCTGCACGAGCTGGACCTGGTGGTCCTGGTGGGACACCTTGAGGGCGGGGGTCGGTGCGGGCAGGGCCGTGTCCAGGTAGTCGTCGACGCGTTCGACGACCTTGGCCAGTTCGGGGCGGATGGCCTCGATGTGGCCGGCGACGCCTCGGAGCATGTCGCCGGTCTGGGAGATGTCCTCCATGTCCTCGGCCCGGCTGGGCTTCTTCGCCCTGCGGCACTGGGCCTTGTAGAGGTCGGCGAGCCACTGGTCGGGCTCGTCGTAGACGGCGTCCTCGGCGTCGGTCTTGCGGATCTGCTTCATCCAGGCGAAGACCTCCCGGTGGTGCAGGAGGGTGTAGAGGGCGAGCGCTCCCATGAGGAAGGAGAAGGCGATCGTCGCCGCGAGGGTGCCGCCGCTGGTGCCCATCGCCAGCGGGGTGCTGCTCATCGTCATGTTGGTCCGATCACGGGTGCGCCGCCCCGCAGGATGCGGGTACGGCGCAGCAGGGGATGGTGGGTCCGGAAAAGCGCAGGGGGTGGTGTCAGACCCCGGCGAAGAGGCGCAGGCCGTCGACGTCGCAGACGACGAACTGCCGGTAGCGGGCCTCGATGACACCGTGGTAGCGCAGTGTGCGCAGCGCGTTCTCCGTGGTGGAGACGGCGAGCTGGAGAGCTGCGGCGATGTCTTTCTGGCCCGGGCCGGTGATGACGGTGGAGCGGGATGTTCGGGGGTCGGGGACGCCGGTGGTGTCGGCGAGGTGCGCCAGCAGCCTGCTGACCCGTTCCAGGGGCGGGCGGATGGCCATCCCGTAGACGAGTTCGTCGGTGCGGCTGCGGTCCTCGAGGCTGCGCAGCAGGGCGATCCGTGCCTCGTAGAAGCGGCGCTCGGTGAGGGCGTTGAAGTACCGGGCGGCGAAGGGGATGACGACGGTGTCGGTGAGGCAGCGGGTGTCGACGCAGGAGTCGGGCTCGATGAGCGCGGCTTCGCCGACGAGTTGGCCGGCGCCGCGGAACCGGATGATGCCGGGGATGCCGGCGCCGGTGCCCAGCGGATAGCGGTCCTGGCGTACGACGCCTTCGAGGAGGATGTAGACGACCGGGTTGGCCGGTCCCATGGGCAGCAGTTCGTCGCGGGCGAAGAGACGGCTGCGCAGGCCGGTCTGGAGAAGACCGTGCCAGGTCTCGGTCTGTACGCGGTGCAGGAAGCTTCCCTCGGGCTTGCCTTCGTGGGCATGCAGGAGGTCGGTGGGCCGGGAGATGTCGAGGGCGGGAGGCATGGTCACTCTCCCCCCGGGGCCCGGCAGGCGGGGCAGGCCGCCGCACACACGCCGTGGGCGGCGCGGCGGTGACGGCGCGTCGGGAACAGCGCGGCGTGGCGGCCGGGAGGGTACGGCGGCACGGCGCCGTGGGAGCTGGCGATGCTCATCGTGTTCGTCCTATGCGGTTGATCGGCCTGGGACCCCGCTGTGTCAGCGGGGTCCCAGGTGGTGGGTCCGTCGCCCTCTCCGGGAGGTGGTACGTGCCCGGTGGTGTAGGCCAGGCGGATGGAGATGACGTTGGATCGGCATAACGCTACCTCTCGCCACGAGCCGAGAGCCAGTCGCGTTTCCGGAGGAACCGCAGGGGTGATTCACGCTGCGTTGATTCCCTACCTGCGGGGGTTTGTTACACCCCGCCCGGAGCCGAATCGATAAACCTGTTCTCTCCATTTTCAAGAATCCCCGCATTCGGCATGCAAATATTCATGCGGCGGTATGAGAGATGTCCTCTCGATGAGGACCATGAGGCCTACACGCAAACCTGCGGCAAAAACGGGAGGCCCCAGGGCACCACCCCCAGGACCTCCCGGAAAGGGTCCGGACCCACCGGGATCAGACCGGTGTCCAGTAAACACTATGGACCGCGTTAAGGTCACTCCCGATCCGGCGTCACGTGGTCTCTACCGTCATAACTAGCAGTGCAAACACCCCAGCTGCGGGGTTTTGGCATGGACGGCACACCCTCGCGAGCCTGTCAAGGCGGCGCCCCGGAAGGTCGCAAGCTTCGTCCCTTTTGTGCACCGGGGAGCGAGACGCGCCCACCCCTCGGAGACTCTGAGAGCGCTATCAAATGATAATCGACGTTCAAGAGTCAACAAATCCGGTCACCGAACGCCACCAGGCGCCTACCGCGCCGCCTCCCCATCGGACATGAGTGCGATCTTCGTACAGATGTACCACTCCGCCATAATTCACTTCTCGACATTCCCCCGGCAGGCATCAGCAGAAATGCAAGCCGCATAGAAAAAGCGTCCCCCTCTCATCCCCGACGGGATATCGAACATCAATCGGCGACCTAGACGACCATACTTCCGAATGTCGACTGATCCACATTGCCGCCCGCTTCCCCTCTCTGTCGGCGCCTATCCCGGACAGGCCCGCGCACCCACAGCCGGAGCCCAGCTTTCACAACGTCAGTTTCGTTGCAGGGCAGACACGTTGACGACAGGAGATGCATGCACATGAGGGAATGAGTACATAAAATGACCGAATGAGTACAGAGAGTAACTTGCATCACACTGCGAGCCGCGCGGCCGCCAGCGTGCGCCCCGTGCGCATCCGAAGCGCCCCATGCCCTCCCCCGTGCGCGGCATCCCACAGCACGCTCCGGAGCACTCCCGGTGCGTCGACCTGGTCGCCCGCCAGGGCGGGCAGAACAGCCACCCCCTGCCCACCGGCATCTACGGGGAGCGCACGCGATCGCATCGGGAGACCGTCCCCGTCCGAAACCCGCCGTACAACATGGGCATCACCCTGGCCTCGGCATCCCGCTCACGGCTCCCGGAGCGGCCACGGCCCGAGCGGTTGAGCAGCCGTGCCCTCAGGGCAAGGGCGGAGGGGAGGGATGCCGGCGCAGCCAGTGCTGGAGTTCACGGTGACGGTACTGGTAGGCGGGCCCGCTGTAGCGCATGAGCCCCGCGGTGACAGCCCAGTCCAGGAACCTGCCGAGCCGGAACGGCAGACGACGACGCGAGCAGAACAGGAACACCACATACCGCCGCGAAGCCCCAGCACTGCACGTGAGCCCGAACGTGAGCCCGCCCGCGAGCCCGAACATGAGGCTGGTCGCAAGCCCGAACGGGAAGATCGTCGCGAGGTTGGTCGTGAGCCCGAGCATGAACCCGAACATGAACCCATTCGTGAGCCCGAGCAGGGCATCACTTTTGATGACCGCACGCGCTCCGAGACTTGTGCCCGGCTCTTGCTCAAGCGTGGCCGCGAGTCCGAACGCGAACCCGAACGCGAACCCGAGCACAAGCCGCTCAAACAGGATCCAAACCACGATCCCGGATGTGAGCCCGGACGCGAGCCCAAGCGCGAGGTCCATCGCGAGGTCCATGCGTCTTCGCGGGGTCATAAACGGGCTCCCCAGACTTTTGGGGCTGCTAGTGGTGACGGCGAGGACTCCGGCCATGGCGGCAAGTGCACCGATCGTGATGGCGACCACACTTGTTTGCGCTTGAGGGACTGCCCAGGCGAGAGGAAGCACGGTGAGGACGGCGAGGGTGGTGATGAGGATGTCGGCTGTGCGGACGCGGGCGCGTCCGGCAAGCGGCCACAGTTCATGCAGGACGAGGTCGGTGGTTTCCGCGCGGGCCGATGCCGTGGCGGGGAGGGCGCCGGTGGCGTCGAGGTGGGTGGTGAGGTGGTGGAGCCAGCGGTGAATGTCCTGGGGTGTGTAGCGGTGGGGGTTGGGGGTGATGCGGGTGGCGGCGGAGATGTAGCGGGCCAGGAGATGACGGTCCAGGGTGTCAGCGTCGGGGAGGGTGAGGAGTTCGGCGGGGTTGCCGTCGTGGTGGTAGACGGTGGCGGTCAGGCAGAGCCGCCAGGGGGTGGACAGCATGGTCGCCAAGATCCCGCTCGGGTGGGCGGTCAGATGATCGGTCAGCGGCTGCCACCGGGCCGTATCGAGTGCGCGGCTGGTGAGGTAGGTCCGGGCGGCGCCGGTGTCGACAGGAGCGACGGCGATGCGGGCGGCGTCCAGGACCTCGGTGTGCAAGGCCGCCAGGGCGTCGTAGTGCCGGGTACGGCAGGTCAGGATGAGAGGTCCGGCGTCGCGACCCTGCTGGTAGGCGTTGAGGGCACGCACGACGGCGGTCGCGCGGGGCGCGGCGGGATCTGGGGAGCCGTCCGGGGCCGGGGGGTCCATCTCGTCCAGGCCGTCCAGGACCGGCAGCACCCGGCCGTGCTCGACCAGGCCGGCCGCTAGGTCGACGGGCCAGTCGTAGGCCTCGATCAGCCGCTGTTGCAGCAGCTCGGGCAGGGACTGTCGGTCGGTGTCCCACCGGGACAGCGGGATACGGACCGGTACGGGGTCGTCCTCGTTCCGGCCGTCGATGAGGGCCAGCAGGAGCTCCAGGGCCAGGACGGTCTTGCCCGCCCCGGCGGCGCCGGTGACGACCAGGCGCAGCGGCTTGGTGGAACGGTAGTAGGCGACGATGTCCGGCAGCGTCGCCGGGCCCGGCCCGTCGGCGATCAGGCGCCCAGCGAGCGGAGCTTCGGCCGGGCGGACCGCGACGGGGTGCAGGACGTAGGCGAGATTGATGCGCCGGTTGTCGTCGCCCAGCAACTGCCGCCACACCGCACTCTCCCCGCCCTTGATCTGGTCGGCCAGTGTCGCGGCCCAGTCGCGGGCGAGGCCAGCGTCGTTGCCTTCGATGGGCTTGCACAACGCCACTACTGCGAGCACGACCCCGGCCGCCCCCAGAGGAAAGCCCAACAGGCCCGCGATGTCTGTCGGCTGGAGCCCTCCGTGAATGATCACCCAGACCGCGTACACAGTGCTCACCACGACCATCAGCGCACCCAAGGTGCCGATCAGATACCAATTGCGCCGCTGGCGGCGCCCCCCGAGACCTGCCATTCCCCGATCATTCCCATAGCCCTACCGCCGCACAGTCGGTTTGCCCTGCTTGTGACCAAGCAGATGAAACATCCCCTCAACTGGTCCCGTCCCAGGCTGGCGCCGCCCTTGTAATCCAGGGGGATCGCCCTTCGACGGTGTGACTAGTTCGCCGTGCGGGTGAACCCACCCCCAGCCGACCGACACCGCACCGTCCAGGCCACTACGAAGATCACAGACCTGTTCGTGATCTTCGAAACGGAGACCCGCACTGTGCGCCTCGCCCGTACCCGCCGCACCCTGATCGCCGCGCTGCTCGCACTGCTCACCCCCACCACCGCCCACGCCGCGCCGGCCTTCGCGTACCAGCCCGAGCGGCACGCGCCGGGCGAGACGGTCACCCTGCCGGTCCGCGACGCGCTCGCCGCGCTGACCGTCGCGGACGAGGACCGCGCCGGCTACTCCCGCGACCAGTTCAAGCACTGGACCGACGCGGACAAGGACGGCTGCAACACACGCGCCGAGGTCCTCCTGGAGGAAGCCGTCACGTCGCCCGAGATCGGTGCGAAGTGCGCGCTGACCGGCGGCAGCTGGTACAGCCCGTACGACGACCGGTACTTCGACAGCGCGAGCCAGTTGGACGTCGACCACCTGTTATCTGTAGCCATGACGGCGTGATCCGTTCGTCTGTCCAGGATGCGCCGTCACTGATATGCCGCTGACGATCCATATGGCAACTGCCGCAGGGGACACGCCCTCAACCTGGTCAGATCCTGCAGTTCGTACGGGCTGCCCCGCTATGCATAGGTCGTGATCACTCCCCGTGGGTGGCTTCGCGCCGCCACCGCCCTGCTGGGTCTGTCCGCCGTTCTTGTCCCCGCCTCGGCCTCCCCCGTCGCCGCAGCGCCCGCCGGGTTCGCACCGGCCAGCCACCAGCGGACGATCCCGGAGCCGCCTGGTGCGGATCAGGCGCGCACCGAACTCGACGCACTGGCTATCTCGTCTCCCCACTCGATGTCCGGCTACTCGCGGGCGAAGTTCCCGCACTGGGCCAAGCAGTACGGGGAGTGCGACACCCGTGAGGTCGTCCTGTCCCGCGACGGCGAGGGCGTCACCCAGGACTCGGCATGCAAGGCGATCGCCGGCACCTGGTTCAGCCCGTACGACAACCGGACCCTCGGCAGCGCGGCTCAGGTCGACATCGACCACATGGTCCCGCTCGCCAACGCCTGGCGGTCCGGCGCCGACACCTGGGACACCGCCACACGCAAGGCGTTCGCCAACGACCTGGACCACAGCCAGCTCATCGCGGTCTCCGCCGCCTCCAACCGCTCCAAGGGCGACCAGAGCCCCGACCAGTGGGCACCGCCCAACCGGAACTTCTGGTGCACCTACTCGCGGGCCTGGATCAGCGTGAAATACGCGTACGCCCTGAACATCACCCCACCGGAGAAAGACATGCTCGGCACCATGCTGGAAACCTGCGACTGATGCGCACACCCCCGGGGCCCGCCCGGCTCCGCGACAAGGTGGTCGCGGGGCCGGGCGGTGCCATGACCGACGAAGTCGGCGTCATCACCGGCGACCTCACCATCACCACTACCGCCCGCCCCGACGGCCTCGCCGACATCGCCGCCGAGTACACCGGCGCCGAGGAGACCTACACCCTCACCGGCAGCCCCGTCCCCGTGCCCCCGGCCGGGCTACGGGCCCTGCACGACCAGGCGCTCGCCGCGGTACGCGCAGGGCGGGCAGCCCAGGCGCCGCGTACCTGAAGACCCCTCGGCTACCTGTACGGCAGGTCTTTGAACAGGGCTGCGACTCTGCTCCGGAGCGGCTCCGGCGCGCCGGCTGCGGCCTGCGAGGATGCGATGGTCATCGCGGTCTCCCGGGCCCGGTCCGTGTATCTCAGCCGAATGGAGCAGCAGAGCCCGAGTCGTCGCCGCAGCGTTCTCCCACCACGTCATCGCTGTCAGCGGCACGAGCCGCTGCACTGGATAACGCACCGCTCACAGCGGGAAGACGGACCACCCCACAACTGTCACAGACGTCAGCGACACCTTCATCAAGGTGCGGATAACACCTGGTACCGCTCGCCGAGGCCCAGGACTCCGGAGCCTCCGCCTGGACCGCGAAGGAGCGCGAGGCCTACGCCAACGACCTCGACGACCCCCGTGCGCTGATCGCGGTCTCGGCGGCCTCCAACCGGTCCAAGGCCGACGAGGACCCCACCGAATGGCTCCCCCGTACACGCCCTACTGGTGCGCCTACGTCACCGGCTGGGGCGCCGACAAGACCCGCTACCAGCTGGCCGTCGGCCCCGCCGAGCAGAGTGCGCTCGCCGAACGCCTCGCCGCCTGCCCCGACCAGCCCGTCACCGTCACCTACGCCTGCTAGAGGGCACAGGGCATGCGTCTGGCCCGTCACCACGGCGGAAAGTGGGTGACGGGCCAGGCTGAACTGAGGGTAATCGGCAGCGGCCGGCGTACGCCCCTCCCCCCTTCTTTCTCGGGGTTCGCCACCAGTGTCGGGAGGCGCCGGGACGCGGCTCAGGCATGGGGCGCCGACGCCGGCAGGTCAGTCAGTGGCGGATGCCGCCGCCGTTGCGGTGTTCGCCGCGGTGCCGGCCCCAGGTGACCTCGTCGACCAGGCGGTCGCGGTTGTTGCGCAGGGTCGCGGTGTCGGTGTCGTTGTTCCACACGTAGGCGCGGCGGTCCTGGTAGACGTCGGTGGCGCTGTCGCGGCCCTCGCCGGTGTGGACGCGGACGGTGGCCCGCCCGTCCAGGCGGAAGTGGCGGAAGGTGTAGGTGTGGCCGGCCTCGTCGGTCAGCGTCCAGTCGTCCAGGTTCACCGCACGGCGGGTGGTGTTGGTGATGTCCACCCACTCCTTGTTCAGGGAGCGGTTGGAGCGGTCGTCACGCCCCGGCGAGTCGTACTGCACCGCGCTGATGACCACGTCGTGGTGCGGGCGGGCCGGGTGCTGGCCGGCTGCCGCGGCGGGCAGCGCGAGCGCGCCCAGGGCAGCGGCGGCCACAGCAGCGGCGGCGGTCAGACGGCGGGCGGAAACGGATACGGACACGAGGTCCCCCTTCTTGGGGCCGGACACCCCGGGCCGGCGGCATGAAAGACGCAGGCCGCCCGCGGTGTGTGGTGCGGGTCGGCGGCCAGTCGGCCGCACACCGCACACCCTGCCCGCCGTGCGGAGGAGTTGCGATGGATACAAGAAGGTCGTGGCAATTCATCCATGTTTCTACGACTCTTAAGTGCAAGATCAATTTATGTATTGAATGCATCGTGTTGACGGGTTGTCACCGGTTGATTCCGTGTGGGCTCTGGGCTCACCGGGGCAGACCGGCGTCTGCCGCCGGCTCCGGCCTGCAGGCCGTCACCCGAAAGTGCGTAACAGCCGCCGTGGTCCGGATGGCGCTACGGCCGGGGCCGGGCCGAGGCGGCATGGCCGCCGGGTGCCGGGCCGGGCAGGAGGAGCGGTCCAGGATCCTGCCGTTGACGCAGGGGACAGCGTGGCCGCTCCAGGCACCGCCGGCCGGGACGGCCGCGCGCTTGTGCACGCGCACGGACACCGCGCTGACGTTCCTGTTGTCCGCGGTGTCCGTCCCGGGGCCCGCTCCGTTGCCCGCGCAGGCGGTGTCCCGGGGTCACGTCTGGGTGTGCCGCTCCAGGTAGATGGAGGTGAACACGGCGACCTTGGCGCGCAGGGCCCAGGGGTCGAAGGGCTTGCTGATGTAGTCGACGGCGCCGGCCGCGTATCCGCGGGCGGAGTGTTCGGAGTCCACGCCCATGGCGGTCAGGAAGATGATGGGGACATCCCGGGTGCGGGGGCGGCGCTTGATGTGGGCGCAGGTCTCGTAGCCGTCCATCTCCGGCATCTGCACGTCCATGATGATGACCGCGAAGTCGTCGTGGTCCAGGAGTGCCTTGAGTGCCTCGCGCCCGGAGGGCACGGTGACGAGTTCCTGGTCGAGTGTTGCCAGAACCGCGGTCATCGCGAGGAGGTTGTCCGGCTGGTCGTCGACGATCAGGATTTTGGGCATGCCGTGCGGTGCGGCGGGCAGCGGGGGTGCGGGTTTCTCCACGGCCTCCAGCTGGCGTTCGAGGAGATTGCAGCGGTCCTCCGCCGCGGCGCGCTGGGCCCGGGCCTCTTTGAGATCCTCTCCGAGCCGCTCCACTTCCGCCTGCAGGGCGTTGCGTTCCTGGAGGAGGCCGGAGATGTCGGGGCTGGCCGCGGCGAGTGTGTCCGCCCGCTTCTGCTCCGCGCTGCGGTCGGCTTCCAGCTGGTTGAGCCGTGTCTCCAGGTCGGCGATGCGCTGGGTCCGGTCCAGGAGCGCGTCGCCCAGGAC
This sequence comes from Streptomyces fuscichromogenes, assembly GCF_014645815.1. Lineage (GTDB taxonomy): Bacteria > Actinomycetota > Actinomycetes > Streptomycetales > Streptomycetaceae > Streptomyces > Streptomyces fuscichromogenes. The sequence goes on from NZ_BMML01000049.1 coordinate 23,238, forward strand.
GTCGCCGCGGACGCTGGAGCGCCGCGAGATGCGGTCCGCGTCGGCCAGCTGCTGTTCCAGGAGTTCCATCGCGTGTTTGGGAGAGGAGGAGGCGTCCACCGCCGATCCGTACAGCCCCCGTACGAACTCGATGGCCTCGGTGGTCACCGCGGTCCCGCGGTGCTCGGCGAGATCCGCGAAGAGGTCGGTGATCACCTGCCACGGCGGTAACCGGGTGCCGTTCAGGTAACGCGAGAACGTTCCCGGGTCACGCCGGCGCCGCGCCGCATACCGGCGCACCGATACCTGCATGCCCTCGAACAGCTCGCGCAGAGCCATGGCCAGGGCGCGGGAGGCGTCATTGAGGTCGTCCCCCAGAGGCCGCAGCTCACCCATGGCTCTCCCCCTCCCCGGCACCGGCGCCGCCCTGCGGCCGGACCGGGCTGCCCTCAGCGCCGATGAGGCGGTTGAAGAACGGCACCGCCAGCCCCACCGCCGCGAGGCCCGCAAGCACACTGCGCGGCCCCCCTTCGCCCGCAAGCGCCGTCAGCCCGCCCGCGGCCGTGCCTGCGAGCAGCGCGAGCAGAAACACGAGAGTCGATCTCATCGACAGCAACGGCCCGTCCACCACGGTCTCCATTCACCTGCCCCACCCCAGCAATGGGGGGACGTTTCGCCCATCCAGCGGATTGCGGAAGAGGAGTTACAGAATGGATGAACCCCAAGCCGTTGCGGTCCATGTCCGCAGAACAGGGGCGGCAACAGTGTGCGTTGCATCCCTGCGCCCGCCCGTTCGCGGGACATCCCGGCCGGTCAGCACCCCACGGCTCCCCTCGTTGCCAGGATGTTGCTCTGCAACGCTGCCGCTCTGCGGCAACGCTGTGCCAGGCAACTGCGCGCGTCCTCGGTGCAGTTGGCGACGGCCGTGACGCCCGGCAGACGGCTCCGGTGTCCGACAGGGATGTCCCGTGCCGGGAAGGGGCCACGGCGCCGGCTTCGATCCGTTCGACATGCACCGGCAGAGGGCCGGATGCGGGGCCGCGTGAATCGTTCGACGCGGCTCGTCATCACCGCGAGTTGGCCTGTGCCCCCCCCTCTCGGGTGCTCTCACGCTGCACACAGGCCTGGTGGGGCGCCGCTCTCTCCCGTCCGGCGCAAGGCGTACGCGGTCTCGCGCAGGGCCGCTCCATGTCAGGCCGCTCGATGGATGCCTTCGAAGCAGGGCTGCACAAGACGCCCGGGGGGGCTCGCACCGAGGAAGCGAAGACTCCTTACGTACGCCTTGTGTACCGAGGAACTCTCCGTGTGCGGGGCGCAAGGCCCGCAACGACGCTGTCCGCGCCACGCAACTGCAGGCGCTGAAAGCCGCCATAGCCACATAGTCGGCGGAAGGCAGCATGTGCCGGCCGGTGAGGTGAGGGGGCGGGGTAACACAGTGGCGGTCCACCTCCGCGGGTGCGGGGATGGACCGCCACTTCAACGAGTCGTCTGGCCCTCTAGCGCGAGGGCCTCATGCGGGAGTGCTGGTCTATAGGGCCTCTCCCAAGCGAATTTAGGGGACAGCATGGTGTACGAGGACTGCATCTGCCACGCGGGATCCAGGACGGGCCGGAGACCGGCAGGAGCGACGAGGAGTGGCAGCCCGCCCGGATCCTCGTCGAGAAGCCGGAGTTCGGCCCCACCGAACGGCAGCAGGGCACCACCGTGCTGCGGGAACTGGCCGAACCGGAGAACAGCGGTTTCGGCTGGGGCTACAACGGCGGCGGCACCAGTGCGGCGGCCGCGGCGATCCTCGCCGATGCGCTCGCCCTCGGCGATCCGGACACGTGCGGCATCGGCTACACCGCCTATCCCGAGGACGAAGTGCTGGTCCAGCTGCGGGAGGACTTCTGCGACGACGTCCTTCCCAGATCTGCGACCAGTGGCGCCTGCGCCGCGGCGTGATCCTGCGCTGGTCGCTCGCCTGGTACCTGCAGCGCGGCACCGGGGAGCTGCCCGCGGCCCTGCAGCAGCTTCCGCCGCTCCAGAGCCAGCGCTGAACGACGGGCTCACCGAACACCGCGCGGCCGCGCAGACCGCTGCGAGGCCGCCTGGCCGACGCTGTCCACGGACAGGACACCGCGACACCGACGACGCTCACGCTTCCGAACAGCCCGGAGTGCAGGGCCGACCCGGACACAGAGAGCCGGTGGCACCGCCCGCCTTCCCTGCCAGGTCTCAAGAGAGCCAGGGCCGCGCACCGAGTTCCCTGCGCCCCGCCGTCAGACCGCCTGCGCCGGGGCGCTCATCCGTCGTGGTCCGGGTCGGCGCAGTGGAGGATGCCGGCGTCAGTCTCGTCACCGAGGCCCTGCTCGACGAACTCGGCGTGCCCGATGCTGAGGTACCGCAAGGGACGCCAGCGGGCAAGGTGGTCGGGATGGCCGGCGAAGCGTTGGGCTGTACCCGCCAGCCGGTTCCAGCCGGCCGCCAGACTCTGGCGCAGGTCCTGCACGAGCCCCGGCCGGTGGATGTCCCCCTCGGTGAGTTCGATCTCCCAGGAGACCAGGGCGTCATCGAGGTCGCGGCAGGCGGCCGCGATGGTGTGGGCGAGATGCTCCGCAGCCCAGCGGGCATCGGTTCCCTCCGGCTGGGCGCGGGCAATCTCGCCGAGGCGCGCGGCGAGGAAGTCCTGCAGCGGGCCCACGTCGGCACTGCGCAGATCGTCAGAGAACTCCAAGATGCCCGCCGGGGCGAGGAGCCGGTCACGGCCGGGGGTAGCGCGGTGGGCCATGCAGGTTTCCCTCCCCGCTTCCTGCGCACAGGCGACCGGTCGTCATGTCCCGTTCTGTCACGTCGGACAGCAGGAGGTTATCCGACGCCCGAAGCGTGCTGCGCATGCAGCCGCCGGCCCGTTCCCAGCAATCCGTGCGACGGGCGCCGGTGGTCGTGGGAGCCTCCGGCGCCGCCGCAACGGGCACCGCGAGAGCAAGAAGGGCACCTGTGGTGCAGGCCGTGCCCAGATCCGGATACGGCATGAACAGCGGTCCGGACGACACCCGGAGTTCCTGGCGGAATCACAACTCACGGCTGGCTGGTCCCCGTTGGGAACAACGGGACCAACCCGGTCGGCGCAGGAACCGGTCCGGCCAGGTGTGATGTGTCGCGGTCCTGGTCCCACGAGAGAGCAGGCCTCACCGGTGGTCAGCCTTGCGGGAAGTGAGGACGGACGTGCTGGGGGCCGGCATCCGCGGTTGGCCGGCGGGCGGTGTCGCTGCCGGGGCCGGCACCGGCGGCACGCTGGTCTGCAAGACGCTCGGGTCTTTCTCGCAGACAAGATAGAGCGCGGTGAGGATGCCGAGCCCCACCAGAATGGCTGCTCCCATGCGCGGATTTCGGTAGGCGATATAAACACCCCCGCCCGCGAGTGCGAGAGCAACGACAAGAACCAGGGTCACCGAAGCTTCCTCCGCTCTCGTGAAAAATTTTTTGACGGACGGCTCATGGGCCCCTCCTCGGTCTCGATACAAGGACGGAGCCGCGGGCTGAAATATTTCAACCGGGCCAGAAACGGTGAAGGGTCCGGACACCATCCCTCCCGGTGTCCGGACCCTCTGTGTTACGTCGATCTCCATACGTGATGGCTGGCTAGCTCGGCCCCTCCCCCGAGAAGGCCACGCCCCCAATAGCCGGGATCGGAGATCGGCGTCCCCCCGAACAATCGGTTCGCTGCCTGACGGGAGTAACTAGACCCTCAGGTGGCGCTGATTGAACACTATGTTCCCCTATCGAGACTTATGGCAATTTGAGTGCCACAAGCCGGGCTGGCACGCTGAGATTTTCAGCGTATCGAGTTCTGGAGCCGGCGGATGCTCTGCAGGACGCTGGGTCGTTCCGCAGACGGATCGAGGGCAAGTTCATCGACGATCTCGACGGCCACTTCGTCACCAGCATGCGCCGCGTGGAGCCACCACACGAATGCTGTTGTTTCGTCGTCTACCTGCTCGACGATCTCCGCAATCCTCCTTAAGACACCTCCCTTCCCCTTCTCCTGGTCCTCTTCCGGCACAGCTGCAGGGAGAAGGCCCCGCAACTCCTCCAGGAGGTCCTCCGGTTCCGGAGGAGCAAGCCATGCCTCCTGGCTGTCTTCCTCGGCCCCGGCCGGCTGCGGGCAGCCCCCGTCGCTGGCTGCACCGCAGGCTGCCGTGCCCCGAGCAATCCCTATCTTCGAGAAGAACTCGCCAAGGAATTGCTCGGGGTCGGGTCGGTCGCCTGAGGAAGATCGGGAGTTGAGTGCCAAGGTGAGCTGTTCTGCGGCGTTCACTATGGCTTCCTCCCTTCTCTCAGTTCCTCTTCCAGGCTTCCTCAAGAGCCTTGAGGGCCCTTTTCTCGTAGCGGCGTGCAGTCGCCTCCGAGATACGGAGGACCGCTGCTACCTCTGCGCTCTTGAGTTCCTGCGCGTAGCGCAGGTGGATGACCAGACGCCAAGTAGGATTCAAGGCCTGCAGGACATCAAGTGTCCTGCCGAAGCTGTCATCGTCCTCGACGCGCGAGTATTCGTCGGTCCCGACGATTACTTTCCTGGCATCTTCTTCTTCCCGTTCCCTCCGGGACTTTCCGCTCCGGATCGTGTCGACAGCCGCATGGGTAATCGACCTGTACGCATAGCCCCGGCTACTTAAAACGCGAATCCTAAATTCCGGATCAGGCCAGCTTTTCCAGAACTTCAGAAATACGTCCTGGACCGCATCCTGCGCATCCCAAAGGCTGCCGGTAATCCGGTAAGCGGCCCTGATGAAACTGTCCGTGCGCTCTTCGCAGTATTTAACGAAGTCAGCACAGGCTTCCGGGGATATCGCCTCTGCGGCAGAAGTGGCTTTCTCCTGCCCAGAGTTCGGACCCGGCGTGGCTTCCGGGTCCGGGGACCCGCCGGTGAACGAAGACGCTGAGGGCCTCCTGTCATCCCGCGGGTCTTCGAAGTGGTCGCCGATCTCCATCGACGGCCCCCTTCTCGGTAAGACCGGCTCGGGCCCCGTGTCCCAGAGAAGGCACCGAGTCCGATGGGCCGGGGCAAGAACCCTGGCTTGTACGTGAAGACGGAGCAGCAGCCGGGTTTCCGTCACCCCAGTCCAAGATCTTTCCCGGGCGGGTGTCGTTGCCGGTCAGACGCCCGTGGGCAGGGCGCCGGCAAAGGCAGAGCACGAGACGGGATGTGAGAACCCGCCCCCAGGCAGTCAGGCGGCGAAGCCGATGGTGGTGACGTACTCGTACTGACCCCACTGGGAGCCGAGGTCGGCGACCTTGTCGATCCACGCGTCGTCCAGCGCCTGGTCGTCGCCGGCCACCCACGCGGCGACGATCCCCTCCCAGCGCCGCACGTTCATGGTCCTGAACGCGACCACGCGCTGGTGGGGCCGGGCCACGCCGGACTGGCTGAGCGGGTGGAACTCCACCCGGGTGCCCTGGCCGCCCCGGTTGAGACGGGCCAGCAGGTAGCGGGCGACGTTCTCCCGCCGCACGGTGCGGTACGCCTGCTCGATCCGCTCCAGATTCCGGCGCGAAGGCGAGCGGGTGCCCTCCAGCCAGGCCCGCACCGTCCGGTCCGTCACGGTGAGACCGGCCGCGCGGGCGGCCGTGCGGGCGCGGTCGGTGCGGGTGAGGTAGTGCAGGCGGGCGAGCAGGCCACGCGGGGCGGTGACGGGGGTGGCGATGTAGCCGGCGAGAGCGTCGAGCCGGCGGGCGACGGCTTCGTGGCCCTTGATGCCGCGGGCGCCGAAGTGGCCGAAGTCGAGGGTGCGCTCGGGCATGCCGGTCAGGCCTCTTCCGCGGCCGGGATGCCGGCGTCGTTGATGGTGTAGACGTCCTTGGGTTTCATCTCAGCGAGGCCGCGTCCCTCGGGGAAGACGGCGCGCCAGTCGCCGATGACGTGGAGTTCGTCGGTGCCCATCGCGCGCACGACCATCAGGCCCTCGTCGTAGGCGCGGTGGGCCCTCCACCACAGGTTCGCGAACGCCTGTGAGCGGATCAGGTGCATCCAGTCGGTGCGGTAGAGCTCGCGGTTGTAGTTCGACTCGCCCATGGTAGAGACGAACTTCGAGTACATCGCCTTGACGTACTCCCCCGTCACGCCGTCGCCGGCGGCGATCGCCCCGTCCCGGGCGTCCTTCAGTACGAGGCGGAACTTCTCCAGCAGTCCCTCGGTCGCGCCCGACGTCCACGACTCGTGGATCACGGGCGCCTCGCACAGCCCGTACTTCGGGCCGGAGATCCGCAGCAGCAGGCGCAGGGTCGGCTCGGTCACCCACAGCGGGCCCGCCTCGTCACGCTGGCCGATCGGGTTCGGGAGGACCTGGTCGTGGTCCCAGCCGGGCGGGGTGATCAGGTGCACGCCGGCCCGGCGCGGATGGTGCTGCCCGCCGGTGGAGTGCTCCAGCTGGCCGAGCGGCAGATGCGTCTTGAGCGCCGACAGGTAGGCCCCGTTGACGTCCAGCGCGGTCACTTCGTGCTCACCGGCCGGGAGTTCGGGGCGGGTCCATTTCGGGCGGGCCTCCCAGACCTGGTCGGCGCCCTTCGCGCTCTGCTTGCGCAGCACGTCCGGCAGCCACGGATGCGCGACGACGTCGTAGCGGCCGCCCAGACGGGCCTGGTCCAGCAGGACCATCGCGTCCGGGATCGCCCGCTTCACCAACGCCGCCGTCGCCTCGTCCGCATCCCCGCCGTGCTCGGCGAGCGCGGCCGCGACCGCCGCGGTGATCCGCCCGGCCAGCGGGTCCGGAGCGCCGGCCGGCCGCACCCGCCGCCCGGCCGCAACCACCTTCACCCCCTGCCGCCCGCGCGGACTCTGCCGCGCCCCGCCGCCGCGGCCCCGGCCAGGCGCTGCCCCGGCCGGAACAGCCGCCGGCCCGCGCTCCGGCTCCGGCTCCGGCTCCGGCTCCGGCTCCGGCTCCGGCTCCGGCTCCGGTACAGGCTCCGGTACAGGCTCCGGCTGCGCGGCCATGGGTGCGGGTGCGGGTGCGGGTGTGCACTCGTCCGGAGGCAGGTGCTGGGGGAACCCTTCGACCTGGTGACGGGCCGGCCGCCCGCACAGCACGCACGGCTGCGGCACCGCGAGCACATCGCCGTCGTCCTGACCCGCCGCCTGCCCGGCATCCGCGACCACCTCACCCCCGGATTCGGGTGCGGGTACGCCGGTGCGGCCTTGCCCGGCCGTCTCGGCAGAGCGCCGGGCCCTGGCTCCCTCGAGGAAGTACGCGTACTTCACTCTCGCCTCGCCGCTCGGCTCCCGCCCTGCCTCCCAGCCCCCGACCGTGGAGGCACTGACCCCCAGGGCCTGGGCCAGGCGGGCCCGCGAGAGGTTCAGCTCCTCACGCAGGGCGCGCCGCTCCCCGGCCGGCGGCATGATGTCCCCGGCAGCCGCGGGACGCCGGGTACCGGCCTGCCGGCCCAGGGCGAGGCGGCGCGCGGCGGACAAGGCCTCCACGGCCCGGGTGGGTCCCTCCACGACGTCGAAGACGTCGATGCCGTAGTGCGCGGCGACCGCCTCGCAGTCCGCCAGGGTCCAGGCCGCCAGGCCGCGCTGACGACGGCTCACCTGCGCCTGGCTCACCCCAAGAACAGCGCCCAGAACCGCCTGCGATTCACCGGTCGCGTACAGGAGCGCCGCCACCGCCGACCTCACCCGCTCTTCCAGCCCCATACTCACAGCGACGATCTTACCACCTATATCTCATGTTCTATTCGTGTGGCGCATGACATGGGATCATGGAGGCTAGATCGGGCGGGGCCGTGTGCGGGGCCCCGGTCACGGGCAGGGCCCGGGTGGTCCCAGGCCTCCCTCTAGGGCCGTGCGGGCGGGTAGAGGGCCTGTACGGCGGCGCGGGTGGTGACCATACGGTGGTCGCAGTGGCGCAGCAGGTGCGCCAGGTCCACCGGCAACGGGGCGTGGTGCACCACGCTCACGTCCGTGCCGGTGGCGCGGTGCAGGGCCACCAGGTCCGCCCACACGCCCAGCGGCACGCGGTGCCCGCGCAGGACGGTCAGCCGGCGCACGTCCCCGGCCTCAAGAGCGGCGCGCACCGCATGCTCCTGCTCGGCCCGGCCGGCACTCCCGGCACGCGAAGGGCGGTCCGGGAGCCGGCCGGACACCGCGTGCAGGACGTCGTGCCACAGCAGCCGTCCCTCCCCGCCCACGGTGGGGTGGACGACGACCTGCCCCGCCGCCGGCTGGTGGGCGGCCAGCACGGTGCGGGTCACGTGCACGTCGTCCTCGCGGTCCACGACCACCGTGAACGGCGCGCGGCCCGCGGTGCGCAGCACCCACCCGGGCGGGCAGCGCCCGGAGGCAGCCCGCCCGCACACCACCACGTCCACGGCGATCTCACCCAGCGCGTTGATCGAGTCCAGCGTCCCCGCCTCCCTCCGTCTTCTCCGCCTCCCGCCGGCCGCACCCTCCTCCCCCCTTCTCCTCCCGGGTGCGGGCGAGGGGTCAGGGGCCGCGTGCGGCCGGGAAGGTCAGACGGCGCCGCCCAGCCGGCCGAACGCCCACCGCAGCACCTCCCGGTCCACCCGCTCCCGCCCCGTACGGGCCAGCGCCAGACGCACATGCGCGGTCAGACGGGCCCAGCTGCGGAAATTACCGTGCGCGGCATGCTGGTCGGCGAACGCGATGTCGGCCGCATCGGCACCGGCCCACACCGGGTGGAACAGCGGGATCGTCTCCGCGACCTCGTCCGGCGTCAGGCGGGTGAAGTGCTGCCAGATGAAGATCCGGGAGGAGAGCATCGGCTCGCGGCGCAGCACGGTGTAACAGCCCTCGCCGCCCACGAAGATGACCGCGAGCCGGGTCGCCAGATCGTCCCAGAGGTAGCGGAAGTACTCGAACGCCTCCCCGTTGAGCCACTGCGCCTCGTCCACCAGGAACGTCCGCGGGCGCTCGGCCAGGGCCGCCTTCAGCAGCCGGTCGAACTCGCTGGGGTGGCGCGGCGGTTCACCGGCCAGGTCGAGCGCGGAGAACAGTTCGTAGCGCACCGCGCGGGCGGTGGGACGGGCCCGGAAGGTGATCTTGCAGACGTCCTCGCCGGGCTCGAGTGCGCGCAGGCAGACGTTGACGGCGAGGGTCTTTCCGAAGCCTGCCCCGCCGTGGATGCACATCATCGCGCGTGCCGCGACCGTGTCGGCGATGTTCTCCCGCGCGGTCAGCAGAGCGCGGGTGGTGACCACGGACGCATCGGGCAGGTCGACGTACTGGTAGGCGGCCGCGCTCACGAGGCGTCTCCGTCTTCGTCGGTGGTGGGAGGTGCGGCCCGCCCGTCACGGCCGTCCGGGACAAAAGCACCATCACGGTCGGCCGGGTACGGGACCGGCGGGTGCGGGACGGGCGAGCCCGGCGTGGTCAGCGCGGCCAGGGAAGCAGGGGTGCGCCAGTCGGCCGGGGGCGCGGCGGGCGGGATGAGGTCCGGCATCGCCAGATCCGACAGGTCGGTGCCGGCGGCCTGGGCGAGTTCGGCCTCGGCCTGCACGGTGGGCAGCGCGCCGAGCCGCTGAGGTGCCTCGGGCTGGTTCACGGCGGCGTAGCGCTCGCGCTGGGACGCCTCCAGGTCCTTCTTCAGGCGGCGCGCACGGGCGGCCCGCGCCCGCCGTACCGCGCTGACCTGTTCGTCGGTGGCCTGGTCGGCCAGGTCCGCAGGACCGAGGTAGCGGCCGGTGGCCGCGTGGTAGACCTCGATCCGGTGGTCGTGGTGGGGCATGAAACGGACCCGGACCTGGATCCCGGCCTGCCCGGTCATCCACGGCCCCGCATAGTCGCGTCTCCTGAAACGGATGCCGCGGGTGGTCAGCGTGCGGGTGCCGGCGTCCTCCAGGGTGAACGTCCACAGATCTGCCGCGGGCACGTCCCGCAGCGGGGTGGGATCGCCCTGCCACGCCTCAAGCGGAGTCCTGCCCCGCAACGGCGCCGGGCAGTGCTCGGTGTTCCACCACAGCGTCCAATCCAGCAGCCGGGCGGTGAAGTCCTCGAAGCCGAGCAGCACCTCGTCCTTCGGACGGGAAGCCCGTTTGCCGGGACGCGGCTGGCGGGCATAGCCGGGCAGCGCGGCCAGGAACATGCTCTCCACCGCCCGGTTCAGGCCCTCCACGGTGCCCTTGAGGTGGGGGGTGTAGGCGGGCAGGTCCTCCACCGTCACGTCGAGGAGGTCGAACGCGGCGGTCACCGTCCGGGACAGGAAGTCCTTGCCACGGTCGACCCGTACCTTCTCGGGCAGACCGCCGAACGGACCGTAAGGCTCCTCGCGCAGGACCGCGGAACGCAGCGCGGCCAGCACCGACTCCCGCGACGGATCCCCCGGCGTGACCGCGACACCGGTGACCGCGTTCGTCGCGCAGTCGGTGAACCACGTGATCCACGGCCTGCGGGCCCTGCCGTCGACATCGACCAGCACCGGCGCCTGGACATGATCGGTCTCCCACACCTGGTTGCGCCAGCCGCGCGGCCTGGCCAGGAACACATCATGCCTGCGCGCCGCCCGCTCCCCACCCGCAAGCCCCGCCCGCTCCCCCGGCGTCAGATCCCGGCGGATCGCCCGGTGCAGCGTCGTCAACGACGGTGCGTCACCAGGCGGAGACTGCCGAGCGGCACGCAGGACCAGCTCGCGATGGACCGCCCGCACGTTCCCCTTCCACAACGCCAGCAGCCCACGGACCTCAGACGTGATCGCGAACCTCGTACCGGCCCGGGACCGTGCGCCAGGGTCGGCAGCTGCGGCCTCATCATTCTCAGCGGCGGCCAGCCAACGCCACACCGTGCGCTCCGACACCCCCAGCGCGTCCGCAGCCACGCGGACATGACCGGCCGTCAGCCCTTTCCCCGCCCGCAGAGCGAGCAGCCGCCGCACCGCGGGACCACGCAGCGCCGTCCTCGACGCCGCAGGCAGCCCGCCGCCCGCGCGGGCGGCGCCTTCATCGTGCATGCCAGCTCCCTCGCGCAGTGGGACGTCGTGTGTTCGCCGGGGCCGAGAGCATGCAAGCACCCCGACCGTTGCAGGAGCGCTCCGCTCACAGTGGCGGCGCGACCCGCTTAAACAACCGCCGCAGCAAGGCCCGGTCGACGGACGTGTCAGCGGTGGTGAGCAGCGCGTTCTGCAGATGCGCGGTCAATGCGGCCCACGTACGCAACGTGCCGTGCGCGCACGACTGGTCGATCCACGTCAGTTCCGGGGCCGGGACGGTACGCCACAGCGGATGGAAGCCGGTCACCACACTCGTCACTTCCGCTCCGGCCAGGCGCGGAACCTCCTGCCACGCGACCACCCGCGACGCCAGCTGCGGAAGCCGGGCCAGCGCCCGCTCGCTGCCCGCCCCGCACAACACCAGCGTGATCCGCGTGCCGGGGTGGTCCCACAAGCTCTGCAGGTACTCCAGACACCGCGCAGGAAGGCGCTGCGCCTCATCGACCACCAGCACCCGCGCCTCAGCCAGAGCCCCCGCGACCGCCGCATCGGCCAGCGCCGACGTGTGCGGGAAACGGCCCGGCAGCCCCAAAGCGTCGAACACGGCCCGCCGCATGCCGGCCACCGACGGACGCACCGGCACCGGCACCCACGTCACCTTCCAGCCCGGGGGCACTTCGCCAAGCGCCATCCGCACGGCGGCGGTCTTGCCCCGGCCCGGGTCGCCGAACACACACACTGCGCCCTGGGTCGCCATCGCCTGACCGACCGCCTCGGCCACCGCCCGCACCGACGACGTCCGCACCAGCTTCGCTCCCGCCGGCAACGCCACACCCGCCACCGCGCCGCTCTCCCCCGCCGACAAGCCGCTGGTCGCCTCTGGTCCGAGACGCGGCGGCGTAGACGTCTTCGCCGCGCCGCCCTCCCGCGGTCCGGCCACCAGGGCGAGGTCTGCCACTGCCTGGCGCGTCTGCTGCTCCTCCCGCTCCCGCCGCAGCACCACGCGGTCCGGCAGGACCCTGCCGGCCTCCACGTCCCGGCGCACCACCCGGTGCAACGAGGCCAGCGAGGGCACCTCGCCCCCGGCCTCCTTCATATGCCGGTGCAGCGCCGCCACATTCCCGCCCGCCTGGGCCAGTACTCCCCACGCCAGATCGGACAACTCCAGCCGGGCCCGGGGCCTGCGCTCCACGCGGCCCTCCGTCCGCGCCGCCTCCAGCCAGCGCCACACCGTGCGCACATTCACCCCTCCGACCTGCGCGCCCGCACGCACATGCGCCGTCGTCAACGCCCCCGCCGCATCGAGCTCCAGCAACCGCGCAACCAGCACCGGCCTGGACACCTTCAGCCCCGCCGTGATCTCACCCCACGCACCCGGCTCCCCCACTCCACACCCTTCCGGACGCGCAAAACCAACACCAACCACCGTGCCGCCGCGCAGACACAGAAGGATCAGAAGTGCCGTTCCTGAGACAGAGGCACAAGGCGGGGTGTACCGCCCCATGACAGCCACGCCCACTACAGATACCGCTCTACGGCAGTGACACCGCCCTTCATGAACACCCGAACAGGGGAAACACCCCGGCCTGACATACCGTCACCGACACCCACCCACTGACACCAAACCGGCACATCGCAAGTTCCATGGCTGCCCCCAAGGCACTCTCCGGAACTTGCATTGCTTCACGTCCTTCAGCCGAGGATGAGCGGTGGCGTCCTGGCTATGCCTGAACTGGCAGGGGCAAGCGGCTTGATGTGAGAGATCTGGGAAAGCAGACGGCCGCCATGCACCGGCCATCGCGGTGGCAGAACGGTCGGGGGCGGGCATGGGTGAGATCGTCAAGGGGCTCGAACAGGCGTTGCTGACCCGTCCCGTGCCCACGCGTGAGGCTGCTGTGCGTTTCCTGCTCAAGGCGGAGAAGGGCTCCACGAAGAACGCGGCTGTCCTCCCGGGGATCTCCCAGCGCACGGTACAGAGGTGGCTCACCACCCGGCCGGGAATGCGCCGCCGCCCCAGTGCTGTGCATGCGGGGTTGATCGATGAGGCCGTCAGGGCACGGTGGCAGACCCGGGTACGGGCCCGTCTGCGGGCCCGGGCCGAGGCCGACGGCTTTGTCCTCCACACCAGGGCGCGGTTCGGATTCGCCGCTCCGGCAGGCTCCTCGGACGACCCGCGGGTACGGCTGATCACCCAGCACCTGTCAGGAGAAATGGCCCGCGAGCTGTTCGCCGCCCAGGACGCCGGCGGAGGCGAACAGCAGCAGATGGTGATCCTCGCCCGTGCTTTGGGACATGCCTACTTCCGGGACACAGGCCTGCGCGCCCACGGTCTCGGGATCGCCTTCACCGATGTGGAGTTCGCCGATTTCTCCATCGGCTGACCGTGCACCAGGGTTCGAGCTCAGGATGAGGGCGGGGTCTGGTGCCGTGTCAGCATCGCGTCGTAGCCCTGTGCTTCCCTGCGTTCACGCCAGTCCCACCGGATACGGCCAGTACGCTCGTCGGCGGGCAGCCGAGGCGGGCGCAGCCGGGCGCACTCGGCCACGCGCAGCAGGTGGGTGCGGTCGTGAGGGCCGGCCAGCAGATGCTGGTCCCGGCCAGGCGCGAGCCGGGCGAAGCACACCGCGGCTTTCAGGAAGACACGCGCCCACGGCGGCACCCGGTGGGAGGCGCAGCCATCGGTGTAGCGGGCACGGCCATGCAGGGCCACGGTGGCCGCGGCGTCGCCGTAGTCGCCGGGGCGGGCGCCTGACTTCCGCAGTTGGTGGGCATGCAAGGGTGTCGAATCGGTGGTCTGAGCTGCGGAAATG
>NZ_BMML01000050.1 GCF_014645815.1 Streptomyces fuscichromogenes
CCGCCGCCGAAGGCCGCCTTGATGGCGATCGGCAGGCCGTGCTCCTCGGCGAACGCCACGACCTCGTCGGCGCCCGAGACCGGGTCCGGGGTACCGGCCACCAGCGGCGCGCCCGCGCGCTGCGCGATGTGCCGGGCGGCCACCTTGTCGCCCAGGTCGCGGATCGCCTGCGGCGGCGGGCCGATCCAGGTCAGACCCGCGTCCAGGACCGCCTGCGCGAACTCCGCGTTCTCGGAGAGGAACCCGTAGCCCGGGTGGACGGCGTCCGCCCCGGACTCGCGCGCCGCGTTGAGGACCTTGCCGATGTCCAGATAACTGGTGGCCGGGGTGTCACCGCCCAGGGCGAACGCCTCATCCGCCGCTCGGACATGCGATGCGTCCCGGTCCGGATCCGCGTAGACGGCCACGCTCGCGATCCCGGCGTCCCGGCAGGCCCGGGCCACGCGGACAGCGATCTCGCCACGGTTGGCGATGAGCACCTTGGTGATCCGGCGGCCGGGGCGCTGGACGGGCGCGGTCATGACGCCCACGTTCCCGGTGGGCGGAAACCGGCGCCCGGATGCCGCCAGAGGGTGGGGGTGAGAAGGCCGGCGGTGTCCGTCCGCTCGTCGGCGGCGCGCAGCCGGGCCGTCAGCAGGACGGCCAGTGCGGCCAGTTCCTCCGGTGTGGGCGTGCCGCGGATCACGCGCAGGGAGGCGGCGGCCAGTTCGGTGGTGCCCGGTGTCCGGGGGTTCACAGCGGGAGGTTGCCGTGCTTGCGGCTGGGCAGGGGGGCGTTCTTGGCGCGGAGCATGGACAGGGCGTCGATGAGCCGGGCGCGGGTGTGGACGGGGTCGATGATGTCGTCGACGAGGCCGCGTTCGGCGGCGTAGTAGGGGTGCATGAGTTCGGTCTGGTATTCCTTGATCTTCTGCGCGCGCATGGCCTCGGGGTCGTCGGCCAGGGCGATGTCCTTGCGGAAGATGACGTTGGCGGCGCCTTCGGCGCCCATGACGGCGATCTCGTTGGAGGGCCAGGCCAGCGTGATGTCGGCGCCGATGGAGCTGGAGTCCATGACGATGTAGGCGCCGCCGTAGGCCTTGCGCAGGATGAGTGAGACGCGGGGCACGGTGGCGTTGCAGTAGGCGTAGAGCAGTTTGGCGCCGTGGCGGATGACGCCGCCGTGTTCCTGTTCGACTCCGGGCAGGAAGCCGGGGACGTCGACCAGGGTCACCAGCGGGATGCTGAAGGCGTCGCAGAACTGGACGAAGCGGGCGGCTTTCTCGGAGGCGTTGATGTCGAGGACGCCGGCGAGGCTGGCCGGCTGGTTGGCGACCACGCCGACGACCTGGCCGCCGAGGCGGGTCAGCGCGCACACGATGTTGGTGGCCCAGCGGCCGTGCACCTCGAAGTACTCGCCGTGGTCGACGATCTCCGCGATCACCTCGCGGATGTCGTAGGCGGCGTTGGGGCGGGAGGGCACCAGGTCGAGCAGGCGTTCGCCGGGGCGGTCGGCGGGGTCGTCCAGGTCTCCGGCGGGGGCGAGTTCGCGGTTGTTGGCCGGGAGCAGCGAGAGCAGGTAGCGCACGTCCTGGAGGCACTCGGTCTCGTCGTCGTAGGCGAATCCCGCGACTCCCGAGTGGGTGGCGTGGCTGTCGGCGCCGCCGAGGCTCTCGTGGCTGACGTGTTCGCCGGTGACGGCCTGGACGACGTCCGGGCCGGTGATGAACATCTGCGAGGTGCCGCGGACCATGAAGACGAAGTCGGTCAGGGCGGGTGAGTAGGCGGCGCCGCCCGCGCAGGGGCCGAGGATCACCGAGATCTGCGGGATGACACCGGAGTTGCGGACGTTGCGGCTGAAGATGCCGCCGTATCCGGCCAGGGCGGTCACGCCCTCCTGGATGCGGGCGCCGGCGCCGTCGCAGAGGCCGACGAGCGGGGCGCCGGCCGCCTGGGCGAGGTCCATCAGCTTGTGGATCTTCTGCGCGTGGGCCTCGCCCAGGGCGCCGCCGAAGATGCGGAAGTCGTGGGCGTAGACGAAGACGGTCCGGCCGTGCACCAGGCCCCAGCCGGTGACCACGCCGTCGGTGTGGGGTTTTTTGTACTCCAGGCCGAAGCCGGTGGCCCGGTGCCTGCGCAGCCCCTCCACCTCGGTGAAGGTGCCCTCGTCGAAGAGCAGTTCGATGCGCTCGCGTGCGGTGAGCTTGCCCTTGGCGTGCTGGGCCCGGGTGGCCTTCTCGCCGGGGCCGTTGACGACCTGGCGCCGCAGGGCGCCCAGTTCGGCCGTGCGCTCCCGCAGCGAGGCGTGACGCGCTTGCGGGACCGCCGGGCTTTGCGTGGGCCGTTCCTCGGTGACGCTCATGCAGACCTCTTTCGGCGCGGTGGATCCCGGGTGATGGGGGTTCGCGGCGCCGAGAGGTTCAGCGGGCGGGCTAAAGGCGGGCTTGCGCGGACTCGGGGACGGGTGCGGGCGGGGTGGCGGGGCGGCGGCGGTGCAGCACGACGAGCCCGCACAGCGCGGCGAGGGCGGGCAGCAGGGTCATGCCGATGACGATGCCGCTCTGGGCGAGGGTGCTCTGGCGGGCCGCCCGTCCGGTGTCGGAGGAGACGTATCCGGTCGCCTGGAGGACGAGGGCGTACAGGAACGGGCCGGTGGCCAGGCCGAGCGACTCGGCCGCGCCGAACAGGCCCGACAGGGTGTTCGCGGGGCGGCCGGTGCGGGTGGCCCCGGCGCACTCCTCGGCGAGCAGGGCGTACAGCGCGAGCAGTTGTCCGGCGTGGCCGGTGCCCACGGCGAAGAGCACCAGGGGGGCGGCGGCGGCCGGCAGGGCCGGGGTCGCGGCCAGCAGGAGGCACCCGGTGGCGAACACCAGGGTGGCCGGGCGCAGCACGGCGTGCGGGCCCAGGCGGCTGCCGCGCCGGGCCCACCAGGGGGTGGTGAGCAGGTTGGGCAGCACGAACGCGGCGACCAGGGCGCCGGTGGCGTTCTTGTCCCCGAGGGCGTGTTCGGCGAAGTAGGGGCCGCCGGCGAGCAGGCAGCCGGTGGCGGCGACCTGGAGGGCGGTGCAGACCGCCAGCGCGGCGAAGCGGGGGGTGGTGCGCAGGGTCGTCCAGGGGTGCGGGGGTGCGGGGCGGGCGGCGGCGGTGGCGGTGGGAGGTGCGGGGCGGGCGGTGGCGGCGGTGGCGCGGACCGCGAGGGTGCCGGTGAGGATGAGGGCGGCACCGGCCAGGCCGGCCCAGCGGTGGCCGGTGACGCCGCCGCCGGTGGCGGCGATGAGGGCGGGGGCGGCGGTGCCGGCGGCCAGGGCGGCGACGGCGATGCCCGCGACCCGGCCGGCGACCAGGACGGTACGGGCCCGCGGGCCGGGCGCGAGCAGTGCGGGCAGTGCCGCGTAGGAGGCGTGGAAGAAGGCGAAGGCGGTGGCGGCGAGGGTGAACGCCGCGGCGGTCCACAGGGCGCCGGAGGTGCCGTGGGCGATGCCGGCGAAGGTCAGGGCGAAGGCGAGGGCGGTGGCGGCGCCGCCGTACAGGAGGTGGCCGGAGCGGCCCGGCGGGCGGCGCGAGCGGTCGCCGAGGCGGCCCGCCCAGGGGGTGACCAGGACATCCGACACCTTCGCCGGAAGGACCACCGCACCGGCCAGTGCCGCCGGGACACCGAGGGTGTCGGTGAGGTACGGCAGCAGGAGCAGTCCGGGCAGGGTGGTGAAGACGCCGGTCACTGCGGATCCGCACGCATATCCGATCGGAATCCGCGCACGAAGGAGGCGCGACACGCTGTTTCTCCCAACACGTGGAGATTCGGGCAAGAGGGCGTGTCCGAGCCTGGGGCCCGCGGGATCGAACACCAGTCGGTGTTTTCCCTGCCGCCGGCCGTCGGCCGCCCGGCTTGGAACGGCGGTGATCGATCATCGGCAAACGGCCGATCCGGATTACCGCGCGGGCCAGGCGGATTGCCGTCGCTTTACCGCCGCCTTACCGCCGCTTTGTCTGCGTGGGCGCATCGTCGCCTGCCGGGAATTTCCCTGACAGGGCACCCGGTTCGCTCCGCGTGGCCATGCGTATCCCGTCCGTGGACGGGGCGCCGGCGGCGGGAGTCCGCGAGTTGTACCGATGAAGGAGGATCTGTGCCGCAGTGGCACGTCGGACCGCAGGACCGGGCCGCCCGGCAGAGCGTGCACGCCGCCGAACTGGCCGTCCTGCTCGAGGAGCTGAGGCTCGCGCACGGCGGGTCCAGGACGGTGGCGCTGAGCGGGGAGCCGTGGATCGGCAAGACCCGGCTGGCCCGGCTGCTGGCCAGGCAGGCGGCGCGCCAGGACTGGGCGGTGGCCTGGGGGCAGCCGGCCCGGGACGGGGCGCCGTATCCGTTCCACCCGCTGGTGGACGCGCTGGACGACTGGGCGGCCGCCGCCGCCCCGGCCGCGCTGGAGCGGCTGGGTGCGGGCCGGGTGCGGGTGCTGGCGCGGCTGCTGCCCGCGCTGGGCGGGGACGCCGAGACCGCTCGGGGGCTGGACGCGCACGCGGTGCCCCGGGTGCTGCGGGCGCTGCTGGAGGTGGTGGCGGGGCCCGGCGGGCTGCTGCTGGTGCTGGACGACGCGCACCGGGCCGGGCCCGAAATGGCGTGGTTCGCCGAGGAACTGGTGCGCCGTCCGCCGTCCGCGGCGGTCCTCACGGTGCTGGTGCACCGGTCGGGACCGGCCGCGCGGGAACTGACGCGGATCGCGGACGAGGACGACGCGGTACGCCGGGTGGTGCTGCGTCCGCTGCCTCGTGCGGCGGCCGGGCAGCTGCTCCCGGCGGGCCTGGACCCGCTCTCCCGCGAGCTGGCGCTGCGGGACGCGGCCGGGGTGCCGGGGCTGCTGAGGGCCCTGGCCACGGCGGCCGGGCCGCCGCGGGACGGCCTCCCCCCGCCCGGCCCGCCGGACGCGGAACGGCCCACGCAGGCGCCGGCACCGTCGGCGCGGCCGCCCCGGGAGCCCGGAGCACCGGCGCGGACGGCCGCACGGGCCGTGCGGCCCGCGCCAGGCGGCGGAGCGGCGGCGCAGGACGCGCGGGACGGCGGGGCGGCGGCAGGCGTGCAGGGGGGTGAGCCGCCGGTGCCGGCGGGCGGGCCGCACGGGCTCGGGGGCCTGCCGCCGGCCTGGGGCGGGGGCCCGCCGGCCCAAGCCGAAAGCCAGGCAGCCCGAGGCAAGGAGCCACCAACCCAAGGCGAGGGCCCGGCAGCCCGAGGCAAGGGGCCGGCGGTCAGGGGCGAGGAGCCGCCAGCCCGAGGCGAAGGCCCGGCAGTCCGAGGCGAGGAGCCACCAACCCAAGCCGAAAGCCAGGCAGTCCGGCGCGAGGAGTCGCCGGGCCGGGGCGGGGGCCAGGGCCCGGTGGTCCGGGGCGGGGAGTCGCCGGGCCGGGGCCGGGGCCCGGTGGTGGGGGGTCGGGGGGACGGCGGGGGGTGTCGGGAGGTGCACGGGGTGTTCGAGTTGGCTGTGGGGGCGGCGGAGTGGGCCGTGGGGGCCGCGCCGCTGGATCTGCGGGCGCTGTCGCCGCTGGCGCGGCGGACGATGACGGCGGCCGCCGTGGTGGGTGATCCGTTCGCCGTCCCGGCGGTGGCGGCCACGGCCGCGCTGCCGGTCGCGGACGTCCTGCGGGCGGTGGACGAACTGCACGGCGAGGGGGTCCTGCGGCCCTGTTCCCGGGCGGGGTGGTTCCGGTTCGCCCGCCCGGTGGTGCGGGCCCTGACGTACCAGGCCGCCGGCCCCGCGGCCCGGCACGTCCTGCGGGAGCGGGCGCTGACCGCGCTGCGGGAACCGGGCGGGCACGGCGGGACGGCCGTCGCCGCGCTGCTGGCGGAGGCCGAGGTGCTGACGGGGCCGCAGGCCGCGCTGCTGGCGGAGCAGGCGCACGCCACGGTGTTCGTCCGGCCCGCGTGGGCCGCACGGGCCGCCCTGCGGGTGGCGCAGCGGCCCGGTGCGCCGCTGTCGGCGCGGCTGCTGCTGTGCCGGGCCCGGGTGGTGGGCGGCCGGTGCGCCGAGGCGGTGGGCGAGTACGCGCGGCTGTGGCCGGGGCCCGGCGGTTTCGGGCCGTCGCCGGCGGTGTGGGCCGAGGCCGCGGTGTGGCGGAGCCGTGCGCTGCGGCTGCTGGGCGCCCGTGCGCAGGCCCGGCGGGCGCTGCGCTCCGGGCCGGCCGAGGAGCGCGCCGTGCTGGCCGCCGCGCACGCCGAACTGGCGGCGCTGCTACTGGAGTCGGGGCCCTCCACGCGTGGTTCCGCGCTGGTGGCGGCGCGCCGGGCGGTGCGTGCCGTGCCGCGCGGTGACGTGGCCGCGCGGGGGCATGCGCTGGCGCTGGTGGCCGCGGCGCACGCGGCGGGCGGGGAGGGGGGCCCGGCCCGGGAGGTGGCCGGGGAGGCGGAACCGCTGCTGTCGGGGCTCGACCGGTGGCAGGCGGCCCCGGTGGTGGAGGCGTGGCGGTGGCTGGGCGAGGCGGCGCTCGCGGGCGGGGACCCGGCCCGTGCCGGGTACTGGTTCGGCGGCGGCCTGGACCTCGCGCTGCATCACGGGCAGCGAAGTCTGCTCGGCCGGCTGGCATTCGGTTTCGCACAGTCCCGGCTGCATTCCGGCGATCCGGTTTCCGCGGTATTCCACTCACGTTTTGCCGCCGCCGAGTTCGAACAGCTCGGGGCATATGCCCACACAGCTGCCTCAAAAGATCTGGAGGGGGTCTGCGAACACGCCTCGCGCCGGCAGGCGGAGGCGAATTCGCAGAATATTCTGAGCTCCCGGGAGCGGGAAGTCGCGATGCTCATAGGGCCGGGTCTCACCAATCAGCAGATCGCGAGCCGGCTGGACATCAGCGTCAAAACCGTGGAGACGTACATGGCCCGTATATTCAAGAAGATGGGCGCGAATTCCCGGGCGCAGGTCGCGTTCCTGATGTCGGGTGCGCCCACTTCGCCGTCCGCCCTCTGAGGGAGCGGTCCGGCGTTCGGGCGCCCGAACGCCGAACGCCCCGCCGCCCGGTCTGCCGGAGCCGGGCGGCGGGGTGCGGGGACGGCGGGCCCGGCGGGGGATCCGGGCGGCCGTCCCCGGGTCGGGATCGTCGCAGAACCCGTTTGAGGACGGCTAAAGGGCTGTCCACACTCATACGGACAGGCGGGCCGGTGGGAACCGGCCCGCCTGTTCAGGTCCATGGTGCCGGGCGGGACTAGCCCCACCGGTCGTCCGACGGCGCGACCGCCGATGCGGCGGAATCCGCTACTCCGGATATCGACGCCGCTGTCCGGTGGTACGGAACACCGGATTCCGAAATCCCCGCATCCAGTGCGACAATGAACCCCGCGGCCGCCAGAAGCCCCGCCGTCGCGATTCTCAGCACAACCCTGCTCATGTCTACCCCCATGTCGACAGTCGATGTGCGGTGCGTGAACAAGACTTGCTCACGAAGCGTTTGCCTCCCAAGGCATTTCTGGTGTCGTAAAGTTGCCTGACAAGAAGTTCTCATCATCACGGGGGAGTGAGCCTGAATGTCTGAAAGTGCCCTCTCTGACCCCGGTTTCGCCACGCTCGACGATGTCGAAGCGAGGGCATACCGCAATGCGGTGTTACTGGGCCGCTATGTACGCGAGGAGATGGCGACCGCGCTGGGGGTCTCCCTGGGAAAGGCGACCCGCATAGAGGAGCGGCTGACCGCGCTCAGCCTGCTGCGCCCCATGCCGGGCGAGCCCGACCTCCTGATGCCGGTGAGCCCGGACGCGGCGGTGGCCGACCTGGTGGGGCCCGCCGAGGGCCGCATCCGTGAGCTCCAGCGGGCCGTCAGCATGGTCCGGCACGAGATGAACACCCTGCGCTCGACGTACTTCGAGGGCCGCCAGCGGCGCAACGCGGCCGAGGCGTTCGACGTGATCAGCGACGTGGAGGCGCTGCAGGCCCTGCTGGACGAGCTGGGCGAACGGTGCCGCAACGAGATGCTCACCGCACAGCCCGGCGGTGCCCGGCCCTCCAACCTGCTGGCCAACGCCCGCCCCAAGGCCCTGCAGCGCCTGCAGCGCGGGGTCCGCATCCGCCACCTCTACCAGCACACCGCCCGCAGCGACCTGGCCACCACCGCGTACGTGCAGGCGGTGACCGAGCACGGCGCGGAGGTGCGCACCACGGACGAGCTGATCGGCCGGCTGCTCATCTACGACCGGGAGGTGGCGTTCCTGCCCGAGCAGCCCGTGGACGACCGGCTGCCGGGCGCGGTGGTGGTCCGCGAGCCGACGCTGGTGGCGTTCCTGTGCCGGCTCTACGAGCATCTGTGGGACGGGGCCACCCAGTTCGCGCCGGGCGGCGAGGACGCCATGGAGATCACCGACGACCTGAAACGGGCCATCGTCAAGCTGATGGCGCAGGGCTACAAGGACGAGCTGGTCGCCCGCCGGCTCGGCATGTCGGTGCGCACCTGCCGCCGGTACATATCCCAGATCATGATGAGTGTCGATGCCACCAGCCGTTTTCAGGCCGGTGTCAACATCTCGCTGATGGGGCTGACGGACCTCCAGTAGTCTCCCGGCCCCTGGCGGTGCCCGCGGGGCACTGGCTGCCAGGGCACTTCCTGCCACCGGCCGGGGCTGGTCCCGCGCCGCGGGCCCCGGCACGCTGGGCGCGGAAAGCGCGTTCGGCCGGCCGGTCACGGCCGAGGAGGGGGAAGGCAGATGGGGGCGTCCCGGCCCGCGCGACCGCAGAGCGGCCGCGGCGGCTATCGCGTCGTGCACCGCCCCCGCTGGCCGCAGCCGGCGCCGCCGGACGGCGACGACCGGATCCAGGAGTTCGTGCTCACCGGTGAACTGCCCGTGGGGCACCCGGTGTTCGACGACGGCTTCGGACGCTTCCACGACCCGCAGGCGGCCTTCACGATGGTCCGGCACCTGGGCGAGGGCATCGGCCAGAGCCACTTCGGCGTTCCGGGCGACCGCGTCGGCGTCTTCTACCGGTTCGGGCTCGACACCTGCGACGTGGGCGCGTGGCGCCGGCTGCCGGGGCCCGGCACCCTCACCGTGCACCTGCGCATCCGGCCGGACAAGATGATCGGCGGTGTCCCCCGGTCGCTGGAGTTCGACACCCGGCTGGCCATCGACGGCGCCGACGCCGGCACCGGTTCGGCGAGCCTGCTGCTGCTCACCCCGGTGCTGCACCGCAGCCACCGGGAGCACAGCCGGGCCGCCGTGCACGCGGCGGTGCCGGGTGCACCGCACGGCGGTGCGGGGGCGCCGGAAGCGGGCACCGCTCCCGACCCCGAGGAGGTCGGGAGGGCCGGCAAGGACAACGTGCTGCTGCACGACCCCGTGGAACTGGGCGGCGACCGGCTGTCGGCCGCCGTGCGCCCGGCCGCCGCCTGGCCGTCCCAGGGCGCCGCGGACGCCGACCTGCCCTCCTCGCTGGCCCTGGAGGCGCTGCGGCAGACGGCGCTGCTGGCCGCCCACCGGCTGCACGGCCTGGACCCGCGGCACAGCACCCCGGCGGCCCTGCACACGCACTTCCGCGGCTACGCCGAGCCCGACGTGGCGATGCGGTGCGCCGCCGTGGCGCAGCCGCCGCGGCAGGACGCCCTGGGGCGCAGGCTGCTGCCGCTGACGCTGACGCTCACCCAGGCCGGCCGGGCCGTGACCGAGGCGACGATCTCCCTGGTCGAGGACCTCTAGCCGACGGCCGGCGGCCGGGCGGGCGGCGGCCGGGCGGGCGGCGCCGTCACTGTTCGAAGACCTCCAGCCACTGGTCCCACTCGGCGTCCAGCGCCTCCTGGACGGCCGCGGCCGCCTCGGCGTCGAGCATGGTGGTGATCTCCGTGTCCAGGGTGCGGCCCAGTCCGGCGTCGTACACGGCGACGCTGACCACGAAGGCCGTGCCGGCGCTGTCCAGGGTGAGGGTGCGCAGCGCCCACTCGTCGCCGGTGCCTGCGGTGCCGTCCGGCCGGTTGACCTGGGTGGGCCGGTTGTCGGGGCCGAACCCGAACTCGGTGAAGCGGAACTGGATGCCCTGGCCGATCGCCTTGCTGTAGGCCTCCTTGAGCGTCCACAGCCGCACCAGGTGCGGGTTGCGCTCCCCCTCCGGGAGCCGGGAGAGCAGCAGCCGCTCGTGCGGGGTGCACATGTGCCGGTCCAGGCCGCGGGAGTAGATGTTGCGGTCGGCGCGTTCGGCGTCCACCCCGATCAGGCCGCGGGTGGTGAGGCCCACCAGGAGCAGGCTGTCGGTGTGGCTGAGGCTGATGTCGATCTGGTCGCAGCCGCGCAGACAGGGCCGTCCGGTGGGGCCGTAGGCCAGTTCCATGTCCCTGGCCTCGGCGCGCAGCGCGGCCGCGGCGGCGTGTTTGAGCAGCCGCCGGGAGGCGGCGTAGCGGCCGCGGATCTCGGGGTGTTCGATGCCCCGGTAGCGGGACCAGTCACGGCCCAGGACCGCCCGCAGTTCGGGGGCGTCCGGGTCGGCGGGGCGCCAGTCGGCCAGCTGCCCGTGGACCACGGCGGTGCCGTAGCGGCGCAGGTCGGCGCGGACCGGGGACCAGTCGGTGCGGTCCGCGGTCACGCCGATCGGGCTGCCGCCCACCGTGTTCATCGCGTGTCGCCCGGACCGCCGGCGGCCAGGGCGTGGATCTCGCGCAGGGAGCGGGCCGCGAGGACGGCGCCGACCGGGACGGCCCGGCCGCTCTCCCGTTCCAGGAGCATGACCAGCCGCAGCAGGTGGACCGAGTCCCACTCCGGCAGGAGGTCGATGTCGGTGCCGGCCTGTTCCTCGGTGAGGTCCAGGCCCAGTTCCTCACGGACCGCGTCGAGGAAGCCGGCGAGGCCGGCCGTCCTGTCAGCACGCATCGGTGTCTCCTTCGAAGTCGGCCCGCACGCTCAGGTGTCCGGGCGGGCCGGGGATCTCGGCGAGGTCGTGCCGGTAGTGCGTCTCCTCGCCGGTGTCCGTGGCGCGGGGCACGAACCCGAGCGACGGGTAGAAGCCGCGGGTGCGTCCGTTGCTGCGGGTGGCCCGGTGGCGGGCGCCGACGGCGCTCAGGCCGCGGTCGCGGGCGTGGGCGAGGAGCGCGCTGACGCAGCCGTGCTCGACGCCGCGGGCCAGCACCCGGCAGCTGAGGAAGAAGTTGTCGATGTGCAGTGCGGCGCCGTCGCGGCGGGCGAGGACGGCGCCGACCAGACCGCTGTCGCCGTAGCGGTCCCGGACCCGTACGGCCAGCGGCAGCTGTCTGGGGTCCGCGCACAGCGCGGCCATCCGCTCCGGCGGGACGCGTTCGCCGGTGAGGTTGAACTGGTTGGTGCGCAGCGACAGCTGGGACATCCGGTGCAGTTCGTGACGGCGGGGCGGGGAGATGTCCAGCTCGATCCCCAGTTCGCGCAGGTACTGCTCGTACGAGCCGCCGGCCTCGCGCAGCCGTGAGCGGTCCGCGGCGGCCCGGTAGTGCCGTACGCGGTGGCGGTCGTCGTCGGTGACCGTGGGGGTGTCGAACCAGCCGTCGGCGAGCAGCCGGTCCACGTGCCGGGCCGGTTCGCGCCCCAGGGGTACGACCGCGGCGCCCGGCACCCGGTGGCGGACCAGGGCGCGTTCGGCGGCGGTGTCGTCGGCGAAGACCAGGGCGTCGGCGGCGATGCCGAGGCGGCCGGCGATGTCGCGCAGCGCGGCGTCCTTGGGCTGCCAGCCGGCCTGGACGCTGACGAAGTCGTCGGCGCGCAGGGTCATGTCCGGGTGGTCGCGCAGCACGCCGGCGACCGGTCCGGGGTCGTTCTTGCTGCTGACGGCGAGCAGGACGCCCTGGGCCGCGAGCTGTTTGGCGACCCGCTGGAGCGCCGCGTACGGCTCGCCGCGCAGGGTGGCGCCGCAGGCGATGCCGTCGGGTCCGTCGTCGCCGAGCACTCCGTCCCACAGGGTGTTGTCGAGGTCGAGGACCAGGCACTTCTTGGTCAGGCCCTGCCGGGCTCTGAGCACGTGCACGGCCTCTCTGGCGAGCGCGGAGAGGATGGCGGGGCTCAGGGCGCTGCGGGCGTAGAGGGCGAGGCGCGGGTCGGTGGCCGGGCCGCTCTCGCCGACCAGCGGGTCCAGGTCGACGACGGTGAGGGCGGGGTGCTCTGCGGTCAGCCGCAGCAGGCGGGCGTTGCACTCGCGCCACACCGCGCCGAGCAGGGCGCGCTGCTGCTGGTCGACGATCTGGTGGGTGAGCCGGCGCGGCAGCGGGAGGGTGGTGAGGACCAGTGCTCCGGTGCCGTCTGCGTGGTGGGCCGCCGCGACGGCGTGCAGCCGGTCCAGGAGCCGGTGCCAGGCCTGTTCGGCGTCGGCCACGGTCCAGGGTGCCCGCAGTTCGTCGTGGACGGCGTCGGCGCCGAGGACGCACAGCGTCAGTTGCGGGCCGCACCGGCGCAGCGGGCTGTCCGGGTCGGTGAGGTCGCGGAGGTAGGCGCCGTGGTCGCCGGTGACGAGGCGGGGCAGCAGGCCGTGCCGGGCGAGTTCGGCGACGAGCGGGTCGGTGAGCTGGGCGGTGCCGGAGTGCCCGGTGACGGCGACGGTCGCCACGGGGGTGTCGGGGTGGTGGGCGAGGACGTCCTGGGGGCGCAGCCGGGCCAGCAGGCCGCCGCAGCGGCGCAGTTCGTCGGCGGTCTCGGCGTCGGGCCGGTCGGCGGTGTCGGTGAGTTCGGCGAGCAGGGCGGCGACCCGGGGGTAGCCGGCGGCCAGCCGTCCCGTGTCGCGCAGGGTGCGCAGTTCCTCCAGGGCCACGGTCATGGCCGGTCCTCCGTCCGCCCGGTCGCGGGCCGCTCCAGGGCGAGTCCGGCCTTGATCCATTTGCTGGACTCGACGACCGCGGCGAGCGCCCGTCCGCCGGGTTCCAGCCGGCCGGCGAGGAGGTCCAGCTGGAGCAGGGGCAGGGCGTTGCCGGTGTTGCCGGTCTCCCGGACGCAGGACACCTCGCGGCTGGCGGCGGGCAGTCCGAGGCCGGCCATGATCCGGTCGGTCATGCGCCCGGAGAGCTGGGGCGGCAGCACATGGCCGATCTGCTGCGGTGCCCAGCCTGAGGCGGCGAGGAGTTCGGCGACGGTCTGCGCGGCCAGGTCGGGTACCTGTGCCTCGATGGCCCGGTAGTCCTCGAAGAGCATCCGGCGTGCCGGGTCGGGGGCGGCGGCCCCGTGCCAGCCGACGATCTGGCCGGGCGGGCGGCCGAGGCCGGCGAAGTGGTGCAGCAGCGCGTGGACGGCGAGGGCGGTGTGGTCCGGGCCGGGGTCCGCGGTGACCACCGCGGCGGCGGCGCCGTCGCCGAACAGCACGTAGTTGACGAGTTCCTGGGCGGGCAGCCGGGCGACGTCCGGCCCGGTGTCCAGGAAGCGGTCGGTGACGTCGCCCGCGACCACCAGGCCGGTGCGGTGTCCCCCGGCCAGCAGCGCGCGGGCCAGGTCCAGTGCCTGGACGGCGCCGGCGCAGCCCGCCTGGAGCTGGTAGGTGGGCAGCAGGGTCAGGCCCAGCCGGTCGGCGGTCTCGTTGGCGGTGGTGGGCAGCAGGGCGTCCGGGGTCGCGGTGGAAAGGACCAGGAAGTCCACGTCGGCCGGTGCGGTCCCGGCGGCGGCCAGGGCCCGGTCGGCCGCCTCGGCGCACAGGTCGGTCAGGGTGTGTGTCACCTTGCCGCTCGCCAGGTCCCGGCCGAAGTGCCGGGTCCGGGTGCCCACGAAGACGTCGATCCAGCTCTCGCTGATGCCGAAGGCGCGGCCGAGTTCGGCGTTGGAGACCGCGTCGCCGGGCAGCGCCCGGCCGGTGCCGCTGATGTGGAACAGCGGGGGCGTGGCGGTGCTCATGCCATGGCCTTCGCGCCGGCCCACTCCTGGACGAACGCGGCGAGCGATCCCACCGAGCGCAGGGCGGGCAGCAGTTGCTGCACGGAGAGCCCGGCGGTGTGCGGCAGGTGCCGTTCGATGCGGTCCTTCAGCTGCATGATCATCACCGAGTCGAAGCCGAGGTCCTCGTAGAACCGGGCCTGGGCGTGGACCTGTTCGGGCGGGTACTCGCCGACCTCGACCACCGCGGCGATCACCGCGGACAGGACCGGGTCGCCCGGGGTGCCGCCCGGCTCCCGGCGGGGCGCGGCGGCGGGCTCCCCGGCCGCGGCCGGGGCCGGGGCCGGGGCTTCGCCGGGCGCGGCCGGGGCGGCGGGCTGCGGGCGGTCCGCGGGGCGGGCGGTCTGCCAGTACCGCCGGGCGTCGGAGAAGACGTAGGGGGCGAGGGGTTCGGCACGGCGGTGCTCCGGCTCGTACAGGGCGTCCCAGTACGGTTCGACTCCGCTGACGTACAGGCCGCCCAGGGCCTCGGCGAGGTCGGCGCCGGTGGCGTCCGGGCCGGGGGCGGGGTGCAGCAGCCGGATGCCGGCCGGCAGGTCGGCGCGTTCGGCCAGGCGCAGCAGGTGCGGGGCCGGGCCGATCTCCACCAGGCAGGTCGGGGCGACCTCGTGGACCAGCGCGGACAGGGCGTCGGCGAACCGTACGGGTTCGACGGCCAGGCCCGCCCAGTAGGCGGCGTCCATGGTCTCGTCGGCGAGGGTGCGGCCGTAGCGGGTGGATGCCAGGACGATGCCGGGGCGGGCGGGTGAGAGGGTCGCGAAGGCGGTGTGGATGCGGTCGGCGACCGCGGCGGCGGCCGGTCCGTGGGCGGGGTGGGCAGAGCGCAGTGCGCGCACGTGCAGTCCGCGTTCGGCCAGGGTCTCGGCGGCCTGCTCCAGCGCCTGGGCGGGGCCGGCGAGGACGAGGTCGCGGGGGCCGTCCAGGGCGGCCGGGAACAGCTCCGGGTGGGCGGTCAGGACGTCCTCGATCTCGGCGCGGGCGCCGCGCACGGCCAGCATGCCGCTCTCGGGCAGGGTGTCGGCGGCGGCCGCGTGGGCGGCGACCAGCCGGGCGGCGTCGGGCAGTTCGAGGACCCCGGCGGCGACGGCCGCCGCGTACTCGCCGGCGCCGTGGCCCAGGACGGCGTCGGGCAGCACCCCGAGCCCGGCCAGGGTCCGGGTGAGCGCGCAGGCGACCGCGAACTGGGCGGGCAGCGCCCAGCGGGTGCGGTGCACGGCCGGGTCGCCGGCGAGGATCAGGTCGCGGACCGACCCGCCGGTGTGCGGGCCGAGCACGTCGTCGACGTCGTCCAGGTGCCTTCGGTAGAGGGGGTGTTCGCGGTAGAGGGCGGCGGTCATGCCGGGTTCCTGGCAGCCGTGCCCGGAGTACAGGAAGCCGACGGCCGCCGGGCGCCAGGTGTGGTCGGCGGCGCTCTCGGGCAGGTGGTCGGCGGCGGCGCGGCGCAGCGTCTCGGCGAGTTCGGCGGTGTCGCGGGCGGTGAACGCGGCCCGGTGGGGCAGTCCGGTCTTGGCCCGGTTGCTGGTCCAGCACACCGCGGCCGCGTCGCCGCGCGGACGGCGGGCGAGCGTCTCGGCCTGGGCGGCGAGGTTGCGGCGCAGCGCCTCGGGGGTGTCCGCGGAGAGCGTGAAGACCCCGGCGGCCGGGTGGCCGCGGCGGGCGGGGCGGGGCCCGCGCGGGGGGCCGGCCAGGACGGCGTGCGCGTTGGTGCCGCCCATGCCGAAACTGCTGACCCCGGCGAACACCTCGCCGGCCGGCAGCCGCACCGGCGCGCTCAGCAGGCTCAGTCCCCTTTCGGCGAGCCGCAGCTGGGGGTTCTCGGCGGTGGCGAAGCGGCTGGCGGGGACGGTGCGGTGGTGCAGGGCGAGGGCCGTCTTGATCAGGCCGGCGATGCCCGCGGCGGCCTCGGTGTGGCCGATGTTGCCCTTCACCGAGCCGATCGCGCAGGGCCGGGTGCGGGGCACGGCGTGCAGTTCGCCGAGGGCGGCGCACTCGATGATGTCGCCGAGGGCGGTCCCGGTGCCGTGCGCCTCGATGAAGCTGATCTGGTCGGCCCGTACCCCGGCCCGGCGGTAGGCGGCGGCCACCACCGCGCGCTGGGACCACTTGTTGGGCGCGGTGACCCCGTTGCTGCGCCCGTCCTGGTTGACGGCGGTGCCCCGGACGACGGCGTACACGCGCTGTCCGTCGGCGAGGGCGTCCTCCAGCCGGCGCAGCACGACCACGCCGGCGCCGTCGCTGCGGCCGATGCCGTCGGCGTCGCGGGAGAACGGCTTGCAGCGGCCGTCGGGGGCCATCAGGCCCATCTGCCGGTAGACCATGCCGAGCGCGGGCGTCAGCACGATGTTGGCGCCGCCCGCCAGCGCGGTCGAGCACTCCCCCGCCAGCAGGGAGTTGACCGCGAGGTGCACGGCCACCAGCGACGAGGAGCAGGCGGTGTCCACCGCGAGGCTGGGGCCCTTGAGGTTGAGGTGGTAGGAGATCCGGTTGGCGGTCATGCCGGCGCTGCTGCCGGCGCCGAGCTGCGGGGTGACGGCCGCGTAGTCGGCCATGTGCAGCTGGGCCCATTCGCTGCCCATCACGCCGATGAAGACGCCGGTGTCGGTGTCGGCCAGCGAGGCCGGGGAGCGGCCGGAGTCCTCCAGGGCCCGCCAGGCGCACTGCAGCAGGAGGCGCTGCTGCGGGTCCATGGCCGCCGCCTCGCGCGGGGCGAGGGTGAAGAAGTCGCTGTCGAAGGCGGCCGCGTCGTCGAGGAAGCCGCCGCGGACGGTGTGGTCGAAGCCGTAGCCGCGCCGGTCGGCGGGGAGCGGGCCGATCGCGTCGCCGCCGCGCATCAAGAGGTCCCAGTAGGCCTCGGCGCCGCGGGCCGCGGGGAAGACGCAGTCCAGGCCGACCACGGCGACGGCGTTCACCGCTGCCACCGGTGTGCGGCGTCCGCCCCGCGGGCCGCGAGGTGTGCCGCCAGTTCACCGACCGTGGGGTGGTCCCAGGCCAGGGAGGGGTCGACGGCGAGCCCGAACTCCTCCTCGATGTCGCCGCACAGGCTCAGGGCGCACACCGAGTCCATGCCGTAGGTGGCGAGCGGCACCGTCGGGTCGATGCTCTCGGGCAGACGGTCCAGGTAGACCGCCAGATGGGCGGTGAGCCACTGGTGCAGCGGGGCCTGCAGGCGCCGCGGCGGTGAGGAGGTCATCCCTGAGGGCTCCTTGTCCTGAGGGTCCGGGCCTGGGTCAGCCCGGGATCGGCATGTTGTAGAGGTCGAAGCTGCGCCGGTCGCCGTAGCGGGCCAGCACCTCCTGGTGGATCCGCGCGGTGCACTGGGCCGGCAGGTCGCAGGCCGGGGTGCCGAGCCGGCCGGCGATCCGGTGCAGGGCGGCCACCGCCCAGGCCGGATCGGCCAGGAAGGGGTCGGGGCCGTCCTGGTTGTGCCGCCACACCCCAAGGACGCAGGCCGCGGCGAGCACCAGGACGTAGCGGTCGGTCAGCGCGAACCAGGCCGGGCTCACCGGGGCGGTGACGTCCAGCGGCGGCAGGGCGAGCACCCGGCCGCGCAGTTCGTGCAGTTCGGCGGTGAGCTGTCCGGCGAGGTGGCGCAGCGCGCGCTGCGCCGCGCCGGTGCCGGTGAGGCAGGCGGCGGTCTCCAGGAGGGTGGCGTTGACGCTGTCGCGGCCGCAGGCCAGGGCGAGGCGGTCGTAGCGGAACGGCGGCATCGGAGCGCCCGGCCTGAACAGTGCGGCGGGGGCCGGGGCGCCGGTGAACCAGGAGGCCTCGGCGAGCGGTCTGAGCTGCGGGATGATCGTGGCCTGGCAGGCGACGGTGCCGGCATGGCCCAGGCTGACCACCGGCACGTCCCTGAGGTGTTTCTGGAAGACGCCGACCGGTCCCTCGCGGGTGTAGATGTGCGCGCCGAGCACGGTCGCCAGGTCGTACATGGTGTCGTTGAGGACGCGCGGCAGCAGCAGTTTGACGGCGGCGGAGTAGACGCTGGTCTCGGCGGGCAGCAGGTGCAGCGCCCGGGTGGCGACCACGGCGAGGCAGTCGTACAGCAGCAGGTTGACGAAGGCGCCCGCGAGGGTGTCCGCGGTGTTCTGCGGGTCGACGGGCCCGGTGCCCGAGCCGCCCGGGCCCTGTCCGCGGTCCACCGCGACGGCGGTGCGCAGCGCGGTGTCCACGGCCGCGGACACCAGGGAGGCCATCAGGGTGCGGCTGACCTGGAAGGAGCGCAGCGCGGTCAGGACGCCGCTGCCCGGCGGGCCCAGCAGGGTGTCCTCGGGGACGGGGCAGGCGTCGAGTTCCACTCCGGCGAAGTAGCAGCCGCGCAGGCCCAGGGCGGGCGGGCGGCGGGTGACCCGGTAGCGGTCGGGGGGCAGGGTGTGCGGGTCGAGCAGGAGCGCGGAGTGCGAGCCGGTGGCGCCCGGGCCGGGTGCGGTGCGGCAGAACAGCACCAGGGCGTCGGCGCGGTGCAGGTTGTTGACGACGGGTTTGCCGCCGGTGACCGACAGCGCGCCGGGCCGGGTCTCGGCTCTGACCTGGCTGCGGACGAAGTCGTTGGTGTGGGCGGTCTCGTGCTGGGCGATGGCCGCCTTGGACCCGCCCAGGAGCAGTCCGGCCAGCCAGTCGCGCTGGCCGGCGCTGCCGTGCATCCACACGTCGGAGGCGGCCATGAACGTGGTCATCCCGTAGCCGGTGCCAAGGCCCACGTCCCGGCGGAACACCGGGCGCATCAGCCGCAGCAGTGTCTCCGCGGAGTCGAAGCGGCCGCCCAGGGCGGCGGGGACGAACTCGCGGTGCATGCCGAAGTCGTCCAGCAGGGCCTCGCCCTCCGCCGAGAGCACGGCGCGCCGGTCGGCCCGCAGCAGGGCCCGGTAGCCGACCGGGTTGCCGGGCGCCTCGGGGTCGCCGAGCAGCGCCTCGACGCGGGCGACCCGGGCCGGGGCGTCGTCGGCCGGGGCGTGCGGCGACCCGGGCGCGGGCAGCAGCGCCGGGCCGCCGGCGTTCACCACGAGAGGCTCCGCGCCGCATCACCGCTGGGCAGGCCGGCGCCCGTGACCAGGGCGCGGACGGCGGGGTCGAGGACCTCGTGCAGCGCGGTCAGCTCGCCGCGCAGGAACAGGCTGCGCATCAGGGTGCGCTGGATCTTGCCGCTGGTGGTGCGGCGCACGGTGCCGGGGCGTACCAGGACGACGTTGCCGGCGGGCACGTCGAAGTGCTGGCCCACCAGGGTCTGGACCCGGCCGGCGAGTGCGCCGAGCCGTTCCTCGTCGGCGTGCGGGGCGCGTATCTCGTGGACGACGACGAGCTGTTCGCGTCCGGCGTCGACGGTGAACACCGCGCCGTGGCCCGCGCCGAGGGCCGTGCTGACCTCGCGGACGGCCCACTCCACGTCCTGCGGGTAGATGTTGCGGCCGTTGAGGATGATGACCTCCTTGGACCGCCCGGTGATGTACAGCTCCCCGTCGTGGACGGCGCCCAGGTCGCCGGTGCGCAGGAAGCCGCCGCCGTGCCCGGCGAGCTGGGCGTGGAAGGTGTGGGCGGTCTCCAGCGGCTGGCGCCAGTAGCCCTGGGCGACGCTGTCGCCGCGCAGCCAGATCTCCCCGACGTGTCCGCCGGGCAGCTCCCGGCCGGTGACCGGGTCGACGATCCGCAGGTCGAAGTCGAGGACCCGTCCGCAGCCGACCAGGGTGCGGGTGATCGTGGTGGTGGCGCTGGCGGGGCGCAGTTCGTCCTGTTCCAGTGCGACGGCGTCCACCGTCAGCCGGCCGGCCGGGCGGCCCGGTTCGCCGCCGGAGACGGCCAGGGTGGCCTCGGCGAGCCCGTAGCCGGGGTAGAGGCTGCGGGCGCGCAGTCCGGCCGGGGCGAAGCGGCGCGCGAAGGCGTCCAGGGTCCGGGCGCGTACCGGTTCGGCGCCGCACAGGGCCAGCCGCCAGCTGGACAGGTCGAGTTCGGCGAGCTGGGCGTCGGTGACGCGGCGGGTGCACAGGTCGTAGCCGAAGTTGGGTCCGCCGCCCACGGTGAGGCCGTACGTGCCGATGGAGCGCAGCCAGCTCGCGGGGCGTTTGATGAAGGAGAGCGAGGACAGCTGCACGCTGAGGGTGCCCAGCCACAGCGGGTGCAGCACATGGGCGATGAGGCCCATGTCGTGGTAGTGCGGCAGCCAGCTGCTGAAGCGGTCCTGGGGCGAGGTGTCCAGCAGCCGGCGCAGTGCGTCCTGGTTGGCCAGCAGGTTGCGGTGGCTGACCATCACGCCGCGCGGTCTGCTGGTCGAGCCGGAGGTGTACTGGAGGAAGGCCAGGTCGTCGGGGCCGGTGCGCGGGGCGGTCCAGGCGCCGGCGGCCGCCCCCTCGGAATCGGTGCCGCTGTCGGTGCCGCTGTCGGTGTCGGTGTCGGTGTCGGTGTCGGTGTCGGTGGCCAGGCAAACCGTTTCGCCTCGGCCGGAGACGGCCAGCCACAGCGAGGTGTCCGCCGCGTGCTCGCAGTCCGTGAGCACCACCCGGGCGCCGGTGTCCTTGAGGATCCCGGAGACCCTCTGCAGCCGTTCGCCGCGGTCGCCCGGCAGCGGGGCGGGCACGGCGACCGCACCGGCGTACAGGCAGCCGGCGAAGGCGACGAGGAAGTCCGGGCCCGGCGGGTACAGCAGCAGCACGGGCTGCCCGTGGGCGCCGTGCTCGCGCAGCCGGACGGCCAGCGCCCGGGCCCGGCGGTCCAGCGCGGCGTAGCTGAGGTGCTGGGGGCCGCCCCGGTCGCGCAGGAAGATCTGGGCGTCCGCGTCGCCGAGTTCGGCGGCCCGGACCTGTATCAGCTCGGTGAAACTCGTGAATGCGGTGGTCAACGTGGGCCCCCTCGTGGCGCGCTGGGAAGCAGGGCAGGGGCTACCCTCCTGCCGACTGGGCCCGGCCATGGTCGGATCACGGGCTAAAGCGGTACTTGCGACACGGCAACTCGTTCGCCCGGATGCGGGGTATGCCTGTCCGATTCCGGGGGTGGCGGTCCGCCTACAGTGAAGCGGCGCGGGACCGGACGTCGGCGTACGCCGCCCTCCCGCGCGACATCCGAGGAAAGCGGGGGAACATGCGTTTTCGGGTACTGGGCCCGTTGGAAGTGACATCGCCCGCCGCGTCCGGGCCGGTCACACCGCGCGCCGCGAAGATCCGCGCGGTGCTCGCCACGCTGCTGGTGTGCGCCAACGAGGTGGTCTCCGTGGACAGCCTCATCGACGAGCTGTGGGGCGAGAACCCGCCGCGCACCGCCACCACCACGCTCCAGGTGTACATCTCGCAGCTGCGCAAGATGCTGCAGGCCTTCGACCCGGAGTTCGGCCGCGAGACCCTGGTGACGCGGCCCCCGGGGTACGCGCTGCACCTGGATCCCGCGCACCTGGACCTGACGGTGTTCGAGGAGCTGCACCACAGCGGCCGGGAGGCGCTGCTGCGCAGGGACCACGCCGCCGCCGCGGACCTCCAGCGCCGGGCACTGGCGCTGTGGCGGGCGCCGCTGGCGTCCGACACCCCGCACGGCGCGCTGCTCGCCCGTACCGCGGTACGGCTGGCCGAGACCCGTTCCGCCGCCCTGGAGCAGCGGGTCCGTGCCGAGCTCCAGCTCGGCCGGCATCTGGACCTGGTGGCGGAACTGCGGTCGATCGTGGCCGAGATGCCGATGCGTGAGGAGTTCCACGCGCTGCTGATGGTGGCGCTGTACCGGTCCGGCCGGCAGGCGGACGCGCTGCGTGTCTTCGCCCAGCTGCGCCGGGCTCTGGTGGAGGAGCTGGCCATCGAGCCGGGCAGCCGGATCCAGCAGCTCCACCAGCGGATCCTGGCCGGGGACGGCGAGCTGCTGCGGTCCCCGGCGGTGCCCGCGCCGGTGCCGGCGGTGGTGCCCGGGCCCCGGACCGTGCCGGGCGGGCCGGGCACGCAGCAGCTGCCCGCCCGTGACCCGGCGTTCGCCGGCCGCACCGAGGACCTGGACCGGCTGGGCGTCCTGCTGCGCGACGTGCCGGCCGGGGGCTGTGTCGCCGTCGCCGGTGCGGCCGGTGTCGGCAAGACCGCGCTGGCCGTGGCCGCCGCGCACGAGCTGGACGCCCGTTTCCCCGACGGCCGGGTCTTCGTCGAGCTGACCGATCCCGACCCGGCCTCGCCGGTGGGCGCGCTGAGGGAGCTGCTGGGCCGGCTCGGGGTGTCCGGTCCGCTCCCCTCGGACCTGGGCGAACTGCGGTCCCTGCTGCGGCGGTCGACCGAGGGCCGGCGGGTTCTGCTGGTGCTGGACGGAAGCGGTTGCGCGGAGCTGATACGGCCGCTGCTGCCCGCGACCTCGGGCAGCACCGCCCTCGTCACCTGCCGGCGGGTCCCGGCCGGGCTGACCGACCGGGTCCTGGAACTGAACGTGCTGCCCCCCGACGAGGCACGGGAGCTGTTCGTCGCGGCGGCGGGCCGCCGGGTCCCGCTGCGCGGCGCGGAGGCCCAGGTGCGGGAGGTGGCCGAGCTGTGCGGCGGACTGCCGCTGGCCCTGCGGGCGGCGGCCGCCCGCCTGGCCTCGCGTCCCCACTGGGGGCCGAAGATGCTGGCCGCGCGGCTGCGCGACGAACGCCGCCGGCTGCCCGAACTGACCGCCGCCGCCCCCGGGTTCCACGACCGGCTGCGGTCCTCCTACGAGGAGGCCCCGCCGGATCTGCGCCGCGCCTTCCGGCTGCTGGGACTGCTGCCCGCCGGGCCGTTCGGCCCCCGGACCGCCGCCGCGGTCCTCGGCGAGAACCCCGCCCGAACCGGCACGGTCCTGCGGGACCTGGTCGAGGCGCGGCTGCTGCACCGGGTCGCCGACGGGCCCACCCGGGGCACCCACCACCGGCTGCACGACCTGTGGCGGCTGCTCGCCCGGGAGTGCCTGGCGAACGAGACCCCGCAGCCCGCGTTACGGGCGGCGACCGCCCGGATGGCGGCCGGCTTCACCGAACAGGCGCTGGCGGCGGACTCCGCGGCGGAGGTGGCCGGGCTGCCCGCGCTGGAGTGGTTCGCGCTGCACCAGGACGGGCTGGTGGAGGTCGTACAGGCCTGTCACGCGGCGGGGCTGTGGGCGCAGAGCGTCCGGCTCGCCGACGCCATGACCGGGATGCTGGAGGCGCGTGCCGCGTGGGAGGCGTGGGAGGCGTGCCACGGGCTGGCGCTGGACGCGGCGCGCCGGCTGGAGGACCTCGCCGCCGAGGCCCGGCTGCTGCGCTCGCTGGGTGACCTGGCCTGGCAGCGCCGCGAGCTCACGGCGGCGGCCGAGTACTACGAAGGGGCGCTGCTGACCGCCGACGCGGCCCCGGCGCTCGCCGAACGCGGGCGCGCGCTGGTCGGTCTGGCCGATCTCCAGCTGGACACCGGCGGGTTCGAGGGGGCGGCGGCCCTGCTCTCGCCCGCACTCGACGCGGTGAGCGGGCATCCCCGCGGCCGCTACGAGGCACACCGGGCCCTGGGCCTGCTGGCCCTGGAGACCGGCCGCCCCGCGGAGGCGGAGGGGCACTTCACCCAGTGCCTCGACACGGCGGGGGCCCTGGGCGACACCCGCCTGGAGTCCTTCGCCCGCCGCTGCCTCTCCCGTGCCCGGGGCGGTGCCCCCGCCCCGGCGGGCTGGACGGAGCTGCGCCCGGGGGTGTGGCGTCTGGCGGCGGCCCCGGCCTGAGCGCCCGGCCGGTGCGCAGGCCTCCCTTTAGCGGGGGGCGGGTTGATGCGCGGTGAGTCCTCGGTGGGCGTCCGCGCGCCGGGCTCGGTCCGGTTCTCCCGCGCGGCCCGGCCCCGGCCGGCCGGGGCACGCGCTCGGCCGGGCCCCGCTCCGTGGAGAGGAATCCATGAAGGCCCTCGATCACCCGCATCCGCCGCACAGCGTGGCGGCCACCGCCACCGCCGCTGGCACCGCCACTGGCACTGGCACCACCGCCATCGCCGGCGGTGCCGCGCAGCCGCCCCGCACCGGGACCGCCGGGACCGCCGGGACCGTCAGGACTGCCCTGGCCCCCGGAACTGCCGTGGACGCCAGAACCGCCGTGGCCCCCGGGACCGCCGTGGGCGCCGTGGACGCCACAACCGTCCTGGCCCCCGGAACCGCCCTGGCCGCCGTGGACGCCACAACCACCCTGACCCCCGGGACCCCTGGGACCGCCGGGGGTGCCGTGGCCTTGGTGGTCGCTCCCGGCGGGGCCGGGGGCAACCGCCTTGAGGGCGTCGCCGAGTTCGGCACCGGGTCGGTGCGGCTGCGCTGTGCGGCCGGGCCGGAGCGCGGTGTCCTGACCGAGCTGGGGCTGGGCGGTTACCGTCCGGTGCCGCCCGGTCCGGGGACCGGGGCGCGGCTGGCCGAGGCGGCCGACACGCTGGCGGAACTCTCGCCGTTCGCCGCCGGGGTGGTGCGGGACATGGTCGGCGCCGTGGTGCTGCTGGAGCCCCGGGCCGGCCGGCACCCGCTGGGCGCGACCATGTCGTCGTACTCGTCGCCGCGGCTGCCCTCGACCGTCTTCGTCACCGAGCTGGGGATGCACCGGCTGCCGCCCGGGTTCATGTTCGCCGAACCCTCCGTCTACAGCCTCCAGGAGTCGCTGTTCCACGAGGCGCTGCTGCTGTGGCTGAACGAGGCGCACCGGATCAGCCGGCCGTTCCGCACCGTCCGCAGCCGTGCCGTCAACGTGTACGTGTCCTGGCACAACGCGTGGTGGAGCGCGGAGCGCTGTCTGCGCGAGCTGTTCGTCTTCGCCCATCTCCCGGCGCTGCGGGCGGCCGCCCTGGAGCGTGCCCGGGGACCGCAGCGGGCCCTGCTCGCCGCGGCGCACCGCTCGGCCAGCGCCTGCGCGCGGGAGCTGCTGGGCAGCCTGGGCGCGCGGCCGGAACTGTTCACCCGGCCCGGCCTGGAGCTGCTGGAGCAGATCGCCCGGCTGCTGCCGCGCCGCCGGGCCGCCTGAGCCCCCGGACGGCGCGGTGCCGGGCCCCGCGGCACACGCCGGCGGGGCCCGGCACCGTTCCCGGCCGGGCCGGCCGGGTCAGCCGGCGAGGACCTCCCGCAGCCGGGCGGCGAAGGCCCGGGGGTGGGTCTTGAGCCCGATGTGCCCGCCGGGGAAGGTCTCCAGCCCGGTTCCCAGCCGCTCCGCCAGCGCCTGGGCGCACCGCCAGGACCAGTTGCGGCCGGAGGCGCTGCCGGCGGCCGGCACGATCCGCGCCGGGGACGCCTTCAGCCGGTCGAGCATCTCGCCGTCGAACTGGTTGCGCCGGAACTGCGGCACTTCCTTGCCGATGAAGAACTCGATGTTGTCGCTCTGGTCGGCGCTGGTCGGCTCCAGCACCACCCCCGGCTCCACGTCGGCGACGCTCAGGTCGATGTTGTTGAACACGGCCATCTCCCGGACCGCCGCCGGCCAGCCCTGGGCCTCGTACAGCGCCTCCAGCCTGGCCAGCGCCCGGGCCGCGTCGGTGCGGGCCTGTTCGTCCAGCACCCCGAGGACCAGCGGCTCGTGTGCCACGACGGTGCTCACCTGGCCGGGGTGGCGCAGGGCCAGGTGCAGGGCGATGTTGGCGCCGATACTGGAGCCCAGGACCAGGGCGGGCCGGTCGGTGAGGTGGGCCAGCAGCAGGTGCGCGTCGTCGGCGTTGGTCTCGGGGGTGACCGCGTCGACCGGCTCGGCGAGACGGCTGCGGGACAGTCCCCGCCGGTCGTAGGTCACCACCGTGTGGTCGGCGGTCAGCAGGCCGACCAGGTCGTCGGTGCGGCTGGCGTCCCCGCCGCCGCCCTGGATGACCAGGAGCAGCGGGCCGCTGCCGCGGATGTCGTAGTGGATGTCGCAGCCCGGCGCGGACACGACGGCGGACGTGACTTCGGTCATGGATGGCTCCTGGGGGGGGTGGGGCGGCGGACAGGGTCACCAGGCCGGGATGCCGGTGATCGTGACGACGGCGGACGAGCTGATCCAGCCGGGCCCCTGGGAGAGCAGCAGCACGTGGTCGCCCGGGGCGAGTTCACCGGCACGGATCAGATGGTCGAGGGAGATCAGCAGGTCGGCGGCGCCGACATGGCCGATGCCGCGTCCGAAGTCCCAGCTGGAGCGGGACATCGGCAGGCCCAGCGGGGCCAGCACGGAGTACTCGATCATGCGGCCGTCCTGGTTGATGGGGATGACCCGGGCCAGGTCGGCGGCGTTGAGGCCGGCGTCGACGAGGGAGCGCCGGACGATCCCGAGGTCGAACTCGGCGATCCGTTCGACGGTCTCGGCGAGCGGCATCTCCTTCTCGTTGAACAGGGCGGCCCGCTCGGCGACCGCGACCCGGGCGGGCCCGCCGCCCTGCGGGGGCAGCAGCGGCTCCTCGCCGCGGTGCCACTTCTCCAGTTCGGCGAGCGTGCCGGAGTTGACGGCGCGCAGCTGCGCGAACCCGCTCTCGGCGCTGACCACGGCGGCCGCCGCGCCGTCGGCCAGGATGTAGGAGTCGCCGAAGCCGCGCCAGCGGTCGATGAGCGGGGTGGAGAAGTTCTGGGCGCAGGTCAGCAGGGCCCGTTCCACTTCGGCGGCGCCGGTGATCTGCCCGACGGCGATCTCCAGCGCGGCCAGCATGCCGTTGCAGCCCTGCCGGATGTGCAGCGAGGGCACGTCGGTGATGCCGAGTTCGCGCAGGATGTAGGCGGGCGGGTAGGAGCCGTCGGGGCCCTGGTGGTAGACGCCGCTGTGGATGTGCGACTCGATGTCGTCGGGGTCCAGTGCGCAGCGTTCCAGGGCGCTGCGGGCGGCGGACACCGCCATGTCCAGGGCCGGGGTGTGCTGGGCGACATGGGTGCCGGTGAGGCCGCTGGCTTTGCGGACCTCCTCGTCGTAGAGACCCTCGGCGACGCCCTGTTCGGCGCTGACGTGCTCGGGCAGGTGGACACCGACCGAGTCGATGAAGACGCCTTCTACTTTCATGCCAGTCTCCCTGGTGCCGCTTCCGGTCCCCGGGCCGTGCCCGGGGACCGGAAGCGGCACCGTCAGTCGAGGATCTGCTTCTTGAGGTGGTGGGCCAGTTCGCGCGGTGTGGGCTGGTCGAAGACCACACCGGGCGGCAGCCGCAGTCCGGTGACCGCGTTGAGCGCGTTGCGCAGGGCGAGCGCGAGGAGCGAGTCGAAGCCCAGTTCGCGGAACTTCTCGTCGCTGTCGACGGCCTGCGGTGAGGCATGGCCGAGGACGGTGGCCGTGTGGCCGCGTACCAGGTCGAGCAGCAGCGTGTCGCGGCCGGTGTCGTCGAGGGCGGCCAGCTGCTGTTTGAAGGAGGGTCCCTCGTCGCCGGCGGTGTCCCTGGCCCGGCGCCGGGCGGGCCGTCCCAGCAGGCTGCGCAGCACCGGCGACGGCGTGTGCCGGGTCAGTTCCTCGAAGGCCGGCCGGGCCACGACCACGGCGGCCTCGTCCAGGCCGCAGGCCGCGTCGAGGAGGTCGAGGAGTTCGTCCGCGGTCATCGGGACGGCCAGCGGATCCGTGGCGCCCACCGGTGCCCCGCCCGCCGTCCAGGGGCCGTAGGACAGGGCCACCGCGGTGTCGCCGCCGGCCCTGCGGGCCTGGGCGAGCGCGTCGTGGAAGGCGGCGGTGGCGGCGTCGGCCGCGCGGCCCGCGCCGCCCAGGAGGCCGGCGGCCGGGGCGAGCAGGACGAACGCGCTGACCTCGCGGCCCGCGGTCGCCGCGTGCAGCGCGCGGGCCGTGTCGGCGCCGCCCGTCAGGGCCGAGCCGAGGGTGTCCGCATCGAGGCCGGCGGCGGTGGCGGCGGCCGGTGCGCCGAGGTGCACGACCGTGCGCAGCGGACGGTCCGCCGGCAGAGCGTCCACCAGTGCGTCCAGTTCGCCCTCGGCGCGCAGGTCGGGGGCGGCGACGGTGACCTGCGCGCCGAGGGCGGTCAGGTCGGCGGCCAGCTCACGCACCGCGGTGTCGGGCCGGCCGGGTTCGGCCAGCAGCAGCACGTCCCGTACGCCGTGGACGCCGACCAGGTGGTGGGCCACCAGTGTCCCGAGCGGTCCGTCCGCGCCGCTCAGGAGCGCGGTGGTGCCGCCCGCGTCGACGACCGGCGCGGGCGCCGCGGGCCGGGCCCGCACCAGCCGCGGGACGCGTACGGTGCTGCGGCGCAGCGCGAGCTGGGGTTCGGTGCCCGACAGCGCGGCGACCAGGGACCGCCAGGACGCCCGGCTGCCGTCGGTGTCGGCGAGCACGAACCGGCCGGGTGCCTCCGCCTGGAGGGCACGGACCAGTCCCCAGACCTCGGCCGCGCGGGGATCGGGGGCCCCGGAGTCCGGGAGCGCGTCACGGGTCAGCACGACCAGACGGGCCTCCTCGAACCTGCTGTCGGCGAGCCAGGTCCGCAGCGGCGGCAGCACGGCGGCGGCCGGGTGCCCGGCAGCGGCTCCAGCACCGGCACCGGCACCGTCGCCGTCGCCGTCGCCGTTTCCGGTTCCGTTTCCGGTTCCGGCGTCGGGGAGGACGGACAGCAGGACCACGTCCGGGCGGGCGGTGCCGTCCGACTCGATCTTCGCGGCGAGTCCGTCCAGGTCCGGATAGGCCTCCGCGTAGGTGCCGGCCTTCATCAGCCCCGCGCGGGCCGACAGGCCGTCGGCGCCGACGACGGCCCAGGTACGCGGACCGTCCTGCGGGGTGCGGACCGCGGGCGCGTCCGTCCAGGCGAGCCGGAACAGCGCGTCGCGCTGTGCGGCGCCGGCCTGCCGGATGTGCTCGGCGACGGCGGGCACGAGGGTCAGGGCGTCGACGGTGGCGACGGGGGCTCCGGTGGGGTCGGCGAGGGTCAGTGCGACGGTGTCGCCGTCGCCGGCCGGGGTGACGGCGAGGCGCAGGGTCCGGGCGCCGGACGCCCGCAGGGTGACGCCCCGCCAGGAGAACGGCAGCCGGATCCCGTCGCCCGCTCCGCCGGTCGCGAGGACCGCGTGCAGGGCCGCGTCCAGCAGCGCGGGGTGGATGCCGAACTCCCCTGCCGCGTCGCGTGGTTCGC
The DNA here is from genome assembly GCF_014645815.1 of Streptomyces fuscichromogenes. Classification (GTDB taxonomy): domain Bacteria; phylum Actinomycetota; class Actinomycetes; order Streptomycetales; family Streptomycetaceae; genus Streptomyces; species Streptomyces fuscichromogenes. The sequence continues at coordinate 28,767 of NZ_BMML01000050.1, forward strand.
CGGCCTGCGTGATCTCGGCGTACGTCTCCTCGCCGCGCCGCCACAGCGCCCGCAGTCCCTGGAAGGCGGGCCCGTAGGCGTGCCCGTGCCGTTCCAGGCCGGGGTAGAGGTCGGTCACCGCCACGGCCTCGGCTCCGGCGGGCGGCCACACGGTCAGGTCGGGTGCCGCGACGGACTCCCGGGCGCCCTCCTCCAGGATGCCGGTGGCGTGGCAGGTCCAGCTCATGCCCTTGGCGTCGGTGTCGGGCCGGGAGTGCACGCCCAGGGTGCGGTGTCCGTCGGCGTCGGGTTCGCCGACCTCGACGCGCAGCTGGACGCCGCCGCGCTCGGGCAGCACCAGCGGTTCCAGCAGGGTCAGTTCCCCGATCCGGTCGCAGCCGGCCTCGTCCGCCGCCCGCAGCGCCAGCTCCACGAACGCCGTGCCGGGCAGTACGGGCCGGCCGCCGATGACGTGGTCGGCGAGCCAGGGCAGCGTGCGCAGCGCGAGCCGTCCGGTGAGCAGCAGGGCGTCCGAGCCGGGCAGTTCGAGGACCGCGGTGAGCAGCGGGTGGCCCTGGGCGCCGCCCAGGTCGACGGCGGCGGGCTCGTGCGGGGCCTGCCAGTAGTGGTGGCGTTGGAAGGCGTAGGTGGGCAGTTCGGCCACCGGCCCGTCCTGCGGCACCACCGACGGCCAGTCCACCGGCACCCCGCCCGCGAACGCAGCCCCCGCCGACCGCAGAAAACGGTCCCACCCGCCCTCGTCCCGCCGCAGCGAACCCACCGCGACAGCCTGCCCCTCCGCACCCGCCGCCTCGAACGTCTCCTGCAACCCCACCGTCAGCACCGGATGCGGCGAACACTCCACAAACCCCGTGAACCCGTCCGCCAGCAACAACCGGACCGTGTCCTCGAACTCCACCGTCCGCCGCAGATTCCCAAACCAGTACTCCCCCGACAACCCCACCGTATCGATGACAGCGCCCTCGACCGTGGAATAGAAATCCACCGGTGCAGTCACGGGGGCCACCGGCTCCAGCAGCCGCAGCACCTCCTCACGGATCTCCTCCACGAACGGCGAATGCGAGGCGTAGTCCACCGGAATACGGCGGGCCCGCACCCCGTCCGCCTCCCACCGCTCCATCAGCGCGTCCAGCGCCTCGACACCACCGGAAACCACCGTCGAACGCGGCCCGTTGACCGTCGCCACGGCGACCTCGTCTCCGTACGGCTCCAGGTACGGCCGTACCTCCGCGACCGGCAGCGCGACCGACACCATCCCACCACGACCCGCCAGCACACC
>NZ_BMML01000051.1 GCF_014645815.1 Streptomyces fuscichromogenes
ACCCCCACCCCCTTAGAAGGCTCCGCGACCTGCCAAAACGCGGTTTGCGATCTTGTTCTCCGTGTCGTGATTCTTGAGCCGTGCCGAGGCGCCCGGCGCACTCACATCACGACAACGGGAGGAAGAATCCACCGTGTTCACGCATCTCGCGAAGCTCGCCCAGATCGTTCCCGCCCTGCTCGGGCTCCTCTGGCTTGTCGCTCTCGCGTCCAATCCGATCGCCCCGTGCGGCCCGTCGGCCGAGCACCCCGCGAAGACCATCACCGACCACCTGCGCGCCATGGCCAACCACGCCCGGGCGGTGGCGGTGCTGATCGCCCGGAAGTCTGGCGCGGGAGGCGACAAGTAGATCGTGCCCGACGGCAGGCGCCGTCCGTCGGGGCACGTCGCATCGTCCGTCGGCGGAGGCACGCAGATTTACCGCGCCGACGCACTTTTGGCGAACAGCCGCACAAACGCTGTTCTCCGGTCAGTGCACCCCGGATAGCGTTGTTCTCGCTCGTGCCAGAACGGCAATTCCTGCTCCCTGGCGTGGGGTGGGGCCCTGGGCGCCCGGGTCCGGCACGTGGCCGTCCGGGAGGAGGGAGACGTCTGCGGGCGAGCGCACCGGGCCGAGGAGGGCCGGCAGGACCGCGAGGCGTGTGCGGTTGTGGCTGGTGCCGATATCGGCCGCCGCGTACTGGGCGGGCCGGATCATCCGGGGCTTCGTGTTCCCGAGGTGCTGACGGTCGCCCCGGCTCCCGATAGCTGAGCCGGGGCAGCCGCCTCGTACGCGGTGCGGGCCCTGGCCGTGGCTGCGGCCGGGGCCCGCTGGCGTACGGCAACGATGGCACGGCTCCCGCCGCCGACGCCATGCTGACGACCGCGGGGCTCGAAGACTTGTCCGACGTGCCGTCAACCTCGCCCGCGCGGTGTGAGGCCGGGCGCGGCAGGCGGACTGGAGAGAGCCTCAGGTTCCTGAACACCCGCACCGACGGCTTCCCCGGCCCGCTCCAGCCGGACGAGGACGGGGACTGAATCTCGGCGTGTGACGTCCGGGGTGCTTCGGAATCTGCTGATCCGGGTCAGTCGGACAACCTGGCCACCGGCGCGGTGGCCTGGGGATTGTTGGTCACGTCATACAGGCCGAGGATTCCGTCCATCATCACCACCACAGGTCCCTGAGGGTGGCGAGCGGCGAGGCTCCACCAGTTGCTGGTGATCAACAGCAGCGTGACGTCGCCACCGGGCGGCCACGCTGGACGCACCTGCACGACTCCTTCGGAGAGTCGGCCGGCTGCATGTTCCTCCGCGACCTCTTCGAGTTCCTGGAGCATTGCCAAAGCAACGGGGTCCTTGGCCGTTGGAAGCGCGAGAGCGGTGTCCGTAAGACGGACATCGGCAGGCTCCGGCGGTGTGTGTGACAGGAACCCAGCCGCCATGTCACAACCCATCGAGGTGATCGGCGGGATCGACACCCACACCGACGTCCACCAGGCCGCCGTCATCGACACCATCGGTCGGCACCTGGCCACCGAGGCCTTCCCCACTACGCCTGCGGGCTACCGAGACCTGCTGGAATGGCTGCAGTCCCAAGGCCGCGTACTGGTCGTGGGCATGGAGGGCACCGGCTCCTTCGGCGCCGAACTCGGCCGCTACCTCCGAGCCAACCAGATCGCCGTCATCGAGGTGGACCGACCCGACCGTCGAGCTCGCCGAGCGGCAGGGAAATCGGACTCCATCGACGCCTACGCCGCGGCCACCGCGGTACTCGCCGGCCGCGCCACCGGCACGCCGAAGCACCGCGACGGCGCGGTCGAGGCAATCCGCGGGCTACGTGTCGTACGCGCCAGCGCCGTCAAAGCCCGGACCCAGACCGTCAACCAGATGAAATCACTGATCATCACCGCGCCCGCTGAGGTCCGCGAAGCACTGCGCTCACTGACCACAACCGAGCTGGTCCGGCGACTGGCCGTAAGCCGTCCAGGCACCGATCTGACCACCCCGGTCGCAGCTGTCAGACTGGCCCTCAAGCGCCTGGCCAGGCGCTACCGGCACTTGAGCGAGGAGATAGCCGACGCGGATGCCGACCTGCGCGTGCTGATCACCCGCGCCGCGCCCAACCTTCTCGCGCTGACGGGCGTCGGAACCGAGACCGCCGGGCAGTTGCTGGTCACCGCCGGCGACAACCCGGACAGGCTCGCATCCGAGGCTTCCTTCGCCCACCTGTGCGCCGCTGCACCCGTCCCGGCCTCTTCTGGACGCACTGACCGTCACCGCCTCAACCGTGGCGGAGACCGCCAGGCGAACCGTGCGCTGCACACGATCGTGCTGGTCCGCATGCGGCATGACCCGCGCACTCGCGACTACGTGGCACGACGCACCCTCGAAGGACTCAAGACGAAGGACATCTTCAGGTGCCTCAAGCGCTTCGTCGCGCGCGAGGTCTACCACCACCTCACCAGCGCAATCAGCGGCACACCCGGCCTGGCTCCTACAGCTTGACGATCTATAGAAGCTTCAGCGTCACTCACTGAAGCAGTCGGCGGCCGCGCGGCGGCCACTGACCGGCCGTCGACGCCTGGATCAAACGTCAGTCGTCGAGTTCGTCGTCCGTGCCCGAGTGCAGCCGCTGTTCGAGGTCGCTGACCCATTCCTGGGCCCACCGCCTCAGTTCCGAGATCTCCTGCTCGGACAGGCCGTAGGCCTCGAACTCCGCGTCGTCGATCCACTGCGCGGTCCCGAGACGGTCGTGGAGGTCGTCCAGGCGGAACTGCCCGCGGCCGTGCCGCCTGCCCAGCATCTCCAGATCCGCGACCGTGCGATCACGGGCCGCCGCCCGGACGTCGACGAAGTCGCGGGGCGCCGCGCGGTCCGCCAGCGCCCGGACCTTGGTGCCGATCACGTCGTCGAGGCCCAGGACGGGGCCATACGGGGTGAGCACGGGCCGGGCCCACAGGTTTTCCTTGAGGACGTCGACCTCGCACTGCTCCCCGTCGGCGCTGGTCGCCAGCAGGCGGGCGGCCAGCGGGTCCACGCTGATAATGCCGACGTGCCAGCCTCGTTCGGCCAGCCCGCGTACCAGGTCGTCGGCGATGGCGGACATGGGGGCCGGGTTCTCGGTGGCGACGTCGATGTCCTGGCTGAGCCGGTCGACCAGGCCGTGTGCCTGGGCGGCGTACCCGCCGGTGATCACCAGCGGGTACGGGGTGCCGATCGCGAGGACGTCAGCGAGGAGCCGGCGGTGCAGATCGCTGATGTTCACGCGGCGGCGGACGCCCGGTGCGCAAGCTCGGGGAACGCGGCCTCCCACGCCTCGCGGACATGCCTGCTGATCATGGTCCTCATCAGAGGCCACTGCGCCAGGAGGAGGCCGCGGTTCAGGAAGCCGGTGATGTCATCGCGCTGCCCCTCTGCGAGCACCGTCCGGTAGAGCCCCATGCACTGACGGGGCCGGTCGAGATCATAGGTACGCAGCCCCGACCAGACGACGTGCAGCGGCAGCTCGACCGGACCGTGCTCCGGCCCGCCGAGGTCCTCCAGGGCATCGGGAAGGCGCGCCGCATACCGCTCGTGCAGCACCTCGGCGACAGAGGGAGTGACATCAGAAGACGACTGCTGGACCATGGCCCCCAGTATTCCGTGTGCGCCGGGCGAATGACACAGCGGACGCGGCCCGGATACGGCGCGGCCGCGGGAGCTGGACACGCAGGCAGACGCGGCCGCCGGATACAAGATCGGCACCTGCCCTCTCCACCTCCGCTTCCCCTAGGCCACCGCAGCGGAGCGGACCAGGACCGGGCTGCTGGGCCGGAGCGCCCACCTCGCGGACCGGCACTGGCGGCTGCCAGGCACCTCCGCGATAGGCCCGTGCGCGATCACTTGGCCCTGGAGGGAGCTCTGCACGGGCAGCCGCGAGGCCTCCCGTGGAGAGCCGGGAGGCGCGACGGGCCCCGCCGCACAAGGGGCGGCAGGGCCCGAGGGCCTCCACCTGGGGGGAGGTGAGGCGCCGTCCGCACACCATGCACCACAAACCGGCCATGGGCATAGATCCCGGCTGGAAATACTCGCTGTCAGTGCTGGCGGCGATGATGGGCCTATGGCCATCAATATGATCAACCACGCGCTCACCTGGACCGACCCCGGTGGAGTGCACCATGCCTCGGCCGTTGCCTACGACAAGGTGAGCGGGGAGAGACAGAAGCAGCGGCTGAAGGACGCCCGATGCACGGACGTGGAACTCGTCGAAGTCCGGCCCGGGGAGCTGCCGCAGCCGAAGGCCTGACGGATTTTCCTGCCACCTGCTGCCTGGGATCACAGGGTTATCCACAGGCTCACACACAAAGGGCTGCCGTGTCGTACGGTGCCGTCCCAACGAGTACGGGGGTGTGCGATGGCGTTCAGGGTGGACCTGACCGTTCAGGTCGAGGATGCGCTCAAAGAGCTGCCCGACGACGGGCATCGCGACGTCATGGAGGTGATCGCGGCCGCCCTGACCCGGCGGGGATCGTGGCCGGCGCCTGGCGGCTGGGACGGTGCGGTGCAGCAGGGGCGGCGCGGGTGGGTGGCGTACGCCGCGTACCGGGACGGTATCGAGGTGTACGAGGTGGGCTGGACCGGATGACGTGCCACCCGACCCGTCGAGTCCGCCCCTACCGGGCGCGCCCGGGCTCCCCGGAACGGTATGCCACCGCTCCAGCTCGGGGATGGGGATGCTGTCGGGTGGCATGAACGCGGCGATGCTCAGGCCTGTGAGGCAGGGTTCCTCGGGGTCTCGTTTGATCGGTCCGGCGTCCAGCCGGGCCGGGGGGCGTCGGCGTGGGTCAGGACGGCCGTGAGGCGGTCTGCCGTGGTGTAGGGGATGCGGGGGTCGGCGAGGAAAGCGGATGGTTCGACGGTGCGGGTGACCATCAGCGGCAGGATCCGCCAGGGGTGTTCGCCGTTGACACCGCAGGCCGTCGCTGCCTGGCCCGCGTACTGGGCGATGGTGGCGGCTTTTGCGAGCAGCTTGTCCCGGTAGCGGGCGGTGAACTTCTTCATGTGCTGTTGCAGGGCGTGGACGGCGACGGCCCGGGTGGGGTTCTTGACCTCGATCACCCACAGACGGTGGGTGTCGGGGTCGGCAACGAGAAGGTCGATCTCCCCGGTCAGGCCGAGGATGCCGAGCGTGGCGGCGGTCTTCTCCAGGAGGCGGAAGCGGTGGGGCAGGCCCGCACGGCGGGCCGCGTCTTTGACGTCGTTCTCCAGGCGCTGGTCGAGTTGCTGGCGGTGGCGGAAGAGGGCTTGGCCGACGGCGGCGGGGAGTTCGGGGTGCGGGAGGCGGCCGTCGTCGAGGTTGGCGGCGTACGTCTCCCGGGAGACATGGGCCAGCCAGGGAAGGAGGAGCAGTTGATCGCTGTGGGCGATCAGGGGGTGGGTCAGGGGCCGGATGCGGCGTTCAACCTCGGTGTAGGAGTGCTCACCGGGGCTGTCGGCGTTGCCGGGGTGGAGACGGAGACGGTCGACGGCGGCGTGGAGCTGTCCGGAGGGAAGCCCGGACCATGCGGCGCTCTCCGCGACGAGTTCCTCGGCTGTCGCGGTCGTGGTGCCGCTCTCGCTGGTGGGCCAGTCGGACGCGGTGGCAAGGACCGCGACGATCGCGTCCAGACCGCATCCCCAGTCCTTGACGAGGAGCTGGTCGGCCTTGGCGAGCTCGCTGCGGGCAGGAAGGGCTGCTGCCGTGAAGGCGACGGGCGTGCGCACGTGCGGACGGGCAAGCACGCTGGCCGCGTCGAAGGCTGCGAGTTCTGTGTCGGCGGCGGCCTCGATCATCTGCTGGTGACGGGCGCGTTGGTAGGCGCCGGCGTCGAAGCCGAGATGGTCCGCAGTCGCCGCGCTCTGGTCCGGTGCGGGGGTGTCGGGGTCGGCGCCGAGGGTGAACAGACCGGTGGGGTCGATGGTCAGGACAAGGTCGTGCAGGCGGCGCGCGGCTGAGACCGCGGTGTTGCCGGTGGTGAAGACGACTTCGGCGAGCGCGACGAGCTCGGCGACGGCAAGGACGTCAACGGGTCGGTCACCGGCGGGGGGTGTGACGAGCGCCTGCTGCAGGAGCAGGTGCAGCGCAGTGGTGGCGGTCATCGCGTCCTGTTGCTGGCGACGGGACTCCTCCGCCCAGTTGTCCGCCCAGGGCGACGCGAGGTTGACCGCGATGGTGGTCTGCGAGCGGGTGCGGTGGGACCACGCGGCGTTCAGATGCCGGGCGAGTTCGCCGAACAGGGCTGGCTGGTGGGCGCTGATCTGGTCGGCGAGTTCGGCTTCCAGGGCGTGCAGGAGCTGCTCGGCGGGCCCGCCGGGGCGGCATGCATCGGTTCCGTGCCACGTGCCAGCCGGCACGCCGGCCCGGCGTACAGCAGCGGCCGCGGCACGCAGGGCGCGTGCATGCAGGTGCGGAGTGCGCGGCAGCGTGAAGGCGGGGTGGGTTGACGGCCAGAAGGTGGTGATGCCGGCCACGAGCAGCAGCGGATGGGCGCTGTCCCACGCCTCGGTGAAGGTGTCGATGTCGATGCCGGGCCCGGCGGCGCGGCCGGTTCGGACTTGGGTGATGAGATCGTGCACGAGCCGGCCCAGGATGCGGTGTCCCCGCTGGCCATCGACGGCGAAAGCGGCAAGGAGCGGCGGGTCGACGACGAGTCCGATCCGCGCGGTCTCGGGCTCGGCGCCGGCGCGCACGAGAAGCCCGTCCTCAGCGTCGGCGACATCGGCCGGCACCAGTGCTCCGGCGGGCAGGTGGTGCGGTTCGTCGGAGACGGTCACGTCAACGATGAGGGGTGTGCCGTCGGCGAGTGTCGCGTGCGCGGCGACCGGCTCGATGGTGCTGAGTGCGGTGTGCAGGGCGTCGGCCAGGTCGTCCATGCCCCGTACGTCCAGCGGCCCGCCGCGCTGCTGGGAGGGGACAGCGACAATCACCATCGGCGGGACAGTCGACGTACGGACCAGCAGGGTCCCCTCGGAGCTGTGGTACTCCAGACAGGCTCTCGCCCCGCGAGCCCCGGGCTCGGGTGGAAGCGGCGTGACGCGCGTGAAGTCCCGTACGCCCGGAAGGCCGGCAGCGCTCAGCACGCGATCGGTGGCCGCGTGCACGGCGGCGTGCTCCCAGACCTCGTCGTACGGCGTGACGGGGACGCATGCGATGTCGTCGCTGTCGGGGCCGGGCAGCAGCAAAGTGGCGTCGCGGTGCCAGAGCGACCACGCGTCGAGGGCATCGAGGTAGGCCACGCCGTGCACGCCGGGGTGTTCGGTGAGTTCCAGGACGAACAGAGCCAGCAGGGCCGGGTCACCACCGGTCTGGTGGAGGATCTCGGCGAGTTCCTCGACGTGGAGGAAGGCGGTGTCGCGGACCAGCTCGCGTGTCAGGACGCGGGGGCCGCCGTAGACGACGAGGCGGCCGCGGCCCGGCGGCGTGTCGGCGAGAGCGGCCCGCCCTTCCTCGACGCGGCCGCTCAGGGCGCCGTCCGCCACGGAGCTGACAACGGCGATGTCGTAGCGGTGGGTGGGTGAGGTCATCCGGCACACCGGCCCGGTGATGGTGGGGATGTGGTCCAGGCCGAGGAGCTGGGCGAGCCGGGCGACGGTCACCTCCTGCAACCGCTTCTCGGCCGCGGCGAGTTCATCCGGCGGCAGGAGGGCGAGCAACCGGGCGGCGGCCGGGGCGATGGCGTCCGTCGCCGCACCGGCGGGAACGGGCAGGCGCCGGCCGTGCGCAGTGACGGCCAGGACGGGGCCGAGCAGCGGCGTGTCGGGGCGGTAGCGCAGCGGGAGATCCTTGACCCGGCTGGTGAGCCACGTCAGGGCACGTTCGGCATGCTCGGGGCACCGGCAGGCATCGACGAGGGCTACCGGGTCGGCCGTCGCGATCTCGGCGGCGGCGTCGACCTCGGCGGGGGTCAGGCGGCAGGCGACCTGGCCCTCTTGCGCGCCGTCCGGGGCGACATAGGGTTCGGGCCACGCAGGGGTGAGCGCCTTCAGCGCGCGGTCGGCGATCCGCAGAGCCAGGTCGAGGACGTCACCGATCCCGAAGCCGACGGCCTCGCACAGGGGTTGATCGACGGCCAGGGCGGTGAGCTCCAGGCCGCGCAGCACCAGCAGGGGGTGAGCGAGCTGCCCGGGGTGGACCAGCAGCCGCTCACCCGCAACGGTGGCGCCCACTCCCGCACGCAGGTCGCTGGGATCGCGGCCGGTGAGGACCCCGCGTCCGGGGGCGGCACGCGCGATGGCGTCGACCAAGCCGGGCAGGTCGTCGGCGCCAGCAGGCGCTCCGACGCGCAAGGGGGTGCGCATCACGCGGGTGAGCATCAGCAGCAGGTGGTCCTCGAGACGTTGAAAGTCCGGTGAGGTAAGGGCGGCCTGGAACAGCACGAGCAGAGAGTCGGTCGAGTACGGGGCCAGGGCGCGGTCGAGGAGCTTCCAGTCCACGCGGCGGATTGCTGCGGAGGTGACGGGCGTGTTCATGGGCATGGAGCGCGTCCTGGTCTTGTACCGAGCTGATCCGACGAATCCGAGAGAACAGCTTCGCAGGCCAGTGTCCGACCGCGCCGCGGATTTCAACCCGCCGTCAGCTCTCCGCCTGGCCAGGGCGGTGTTCAGTGACACTACCGAGGCGCGCCGTTCAAGTGGGTGGTGTGGGCCGCTGCAGGACGAGTCGTTTGGGCCCTGAGGCGCTCGCGTTCGCCGATCGCGGCCGGGTCGGTGACGTTCGGCGACGGCCGTCGTCTTGCTCCAGGCCGTGGCCGCGGCCGCGGACGGCGGGCTGCAGCGTCTGGATCCGCCGTCGCGGCATGGGCCGGGTGGGCATACTCGTGGACATGAGAGTCCCGCTCCGTGCCCGTCTGTTCGCGGCGTTGACGTTGCTGATCACGTGCGCAGGATCGGCCGGGGGTTATGCCGGGTTCCAGCTGGGCGCGGGCGCCGGAATGCTTGTGAGCATGGCGGTGATGGTTCTGGGCGTGAGAATCACGGTCTTGCTGTGTCGTCTGCAGACGCAGGAGTTCTTGCAGCAGATCGTGGGCGACGGCAAGGCGGAGGCGTCAGCGGAGGCGGTTCTGCGGGGGACCATGCTGTATGAGGCGACGGTCTTCCCGCTTCTTGTTCACCCCGCGGCTCTACTCGCATAGACCCAGGTGGTGGTGTCATGCCGTCAGCCGCCCGGCACCCCACTTACCGGGCCGATCCCGCGGGAGATTTCCCTGATGCGTCGCTTCACCGCCACCACCTGCGCCCTGGCCCTGGCGGCCGCCGGCATCATCGCCGCCTCGGCCGGCACCGCCCAGGCCTCGACCTGCTCGCACGCCTACCTGCCGCTGCCCGATTCCTCGTGCACGCCCGGCGCCTACAACTCGGATGTCACGCAGTCGAACATCCACAGCACGATCTGCGTGTCCGGCTGGACGGCCACCGTCCGCCCGCCGACGTCCTACACCAACCCGCTGAAGGCCCAGGGCATCATCGACTACGGCTACTCCGACACCAACATGGCCGACTACGAGGAGGACCACCTGGTCCCCCTCGAACTCGGCGGCTCGCCCCGCAGCACCAGCAACCTGTGGCCCGAGCCGTACTCCGGCACGAAGACCGCCACCACCAAGGACGGCGTGGAGACCAAGCTGAAGAACGCCGTCTGCGCCGGCACCATCACCCTGTCCGCGGCCCGCAGCGCCATCAAGACCAACTGGACCACGGCCCTGCAGGTCACCGGCATCGGCTGACCCTGCCCACTGCCGGGACATCCAGGCCGCACGCGCTGGATGTCCCGGCAGCCGGCATCGAGGTCCTGCCCGGCCCGGTCATCGCGTTCTCGCAGATGCCGGTGCCGGCCGAGGGGTCCGGCCGCGGTGTGCTGCTGAACCCGTAGACGGGTGTACGCCGGGTGTGCGTCTGCGCGCCTTACCCCGCGCGGTACGGCGCGGGCCGGGTAGGGCAGCATCTGCTCAGCCGTCGCCGTACCGTGAGGGGCCGTCATGCCGTCCACCCGCCGCGCCATGCCGATCGTGGTGCTGTCCTGCCTGCTGCTCGCGGGCTGCAAGTCCGGTTCGCTGGGCGGTCTGTCGCCGTCCGGGAGCGCGAGCGCTTCGGCGGCGGCATCGAGCGCGAGCGGCGCAGCCGGGGCGGGCCGGGCGATCGCGGTGGGGGCCGGCCCGCAGAAGAAGTACACGGTGCAGCAGCAGCCGGCCGCCGGCTCGTGCCACTACCGGTACGAGCACGAGGAGCCGCTGGAGGACCCGGCCTGCACCCCGGGCGCCATCTCCCCGGCCGTTACCCAGGCCAACCTGAAGACGACGATATGCCGCAAGGGCGGCTACACCTCCGGTGTACGCCCCTCCACCTACGTCACCGGCAAGGAGAAGAAACTCAACGCCGCCTCCTACGACTACACCGGCGCGATGAGCGAAGCTGAGTACGACCACCTGTTATCCGGGGTCGCGACGCTGTGAAGGATTGATTGTCCTGGCCCGTTCGTCAGCGGTATGCCGCTGACGATCGCCTTCTACTGGTGCGGCTCATCAGCATGGCGAGCATTGGCCCGGGCTGGTTCGTCGACATAGACGGGTCCATCGCTCGGTGCCAACGGCGCAAGGTCGAAGGGACGTACTACCCGGCGCCGCGCTATGCGCCAGCTCCCTTCCTCGCGCCGGTATTCGTCCTCGTAGGTACCTCCACCGGCAATCCAGCGGTGGTCGCGGAGTTGGACCAGGACCACGACGTCCGATCGTCCGGTCGCGGCAGCGCCGTCGATTTCCACCGTGTGGTTGGCAGTGGCATGCTGCATGATCGGGAATGCCTGCCACTGCTGCTCGACCGCCGCGCGGATGGCTTCGATCCCCGTGAATATCTGGTCCGGGCTGGTTTCCCACGCGGCGTCCGCTGTCCAAATTGCCTCCCAGCGGACTGGGTCGCGGTGGTCGGCACCCACGCAGTAGTCGTGGGCCAGCCGGTGCAGTGCGAGTTCGGCCTCGACTTGGTCCAGGCGAGTAGCGAGATCTTGTAGCGTCGTCATTCCTGGGAGGCTACTGACGGTTGAGATGGCCCCGCAGGGCGGCCGTCTCACTCCTGCAAGTGCCGTCGCAGGGCGAGCAGTTCGCCGTGTGCTGCAGCGAGAGCGGCCTGCAGTTGGGCAACTTCTTCACGGTGTTTGCGGCGGTCGGCGGCCAGCTGTTGAGTGAGGCGGCGGACCAGCGCACTGGCGGCAGCCTCAGCGTCGGGGGCGTGAGCTGCGTCGCCCGGGATGGCATCGCGTCGTGCCCGGCGAAGAGCCTCGACCTGCGGGCGTAGGACGGGATGTCGGTAGATGAAGTCGGTGGATACTCCGGCCGCCCTGGCGATGGAGGCCACGCTCACCGGGGTGCGTGTCTTGCGGGCTGCCTTCAGCGCCTTCTCAACGGCGGACTCGGCTTGTTCCCGGCGTCGGCGGGTGGCTGTGGCCAAGGCTTCGATGCTGCGATTCAAGTGTTCTCCGCGGCGTGCTCGGCAGCGGTGTCACCGGAGAGCCGCCGCTGGGGGGCGCCGGCGCCGCGAACGGCCGTGGTGGTGCCGTCGTGGTGGCGGACGCGGTCGATGGCTAGCAGGACGCCGTCGAGCGCCGCGACTTCCTCGGTGCGGCCGCGGAGCCAGACGTTGTCGTCGGTCATCGGCTGACCGAAGCGCTGTACGTGCGCATGTTGCCTACGGTCGATGAGCTTCGCGGTCTCCTCGCGTTGCTGTTGCAGCGTGTCGGCGAAGGTGGCGTCGGTGACGAACTTGGTGCAGGACAGGCAGGCGTTGCCCTTGTCGCAGACCTGGCGTGGCGGCAGGGCGCAGTAGCCGTTGGGCAGGATCCGGTCGGTGCGCTGGTCCAGGGCGAGGGCTTCGAACATCTCCCGCGGGTCGCGGTCGTACGGCCGGCCGTCGGCGGTGATCTTCTTGTAGCGCAGGAATTCCCGTTCTGCGGTGGTGGACAAGGTCCGGGCGTAGTGCAGGAACATCACCGGGGTCTTGTGGCCCATGTAGCGCATCGCCACATGCAGTGGGACGCCTGCGTTGAGCAGGCTGGTGGCCCTGGTGTGCCGGAAAGTGTGGGTCTTGGAGATCTTGATCAAGTGGTCCTGGCCGTCGCGCAGGTCGATCGCAGCAGCGAACTTCGTCAGGCGCGGGCGGGCCGTCGTCGACGGGTAGGGACGGTCGCCGTTACGGTTGTTGCGCTCGGCCAGGAACAGGTACTTGGGGTCGACGCCGGGCCGGTTCTGCCCGGTCATGAAGGTGCAGGCGTATTCCTGCTGCTGGCGGATCAGGTCGAGGGTCTCCTGGTCGATGGGGATGCTGCTGTCCTCGGTGATGATCTTCGTCTGCTGGTAGCGCAGCCGTGCTACGGAGCCGTCCGGGTCGGGGAAGGGGACGGCGAGGACCGGGTCGTAGTCCAGCAGGGTGATTTCGCTGATCCGTCGGCCGGTCTTGATGAGCAGACCGACGATGCGGACCAGCTGCTCGTCGGCGAATCCACCCTCGGCCTGGGGCTGGGCGAGCAGACCGCTGTGCTCGGCGATCCGGCTGATCACCGCATCGCTGAGGACGGCATCGGGCGGCGGCGCCTTCGGCCCGGTGGGCTTGTCGCCGTAGCGGAAGAGCACAGCGTGCTGCGGCCCCAGCCGCCGCCAGCGGTCCTCAGCCAGTACTTCGGCGGCCTCGTCACGTTCCTCGAACACGAACCGGTATAGCTGCTCAAGCCCCGTCATGGCGGCGCGGCGATGAATCTGCCCGAGCTGTTCGCCCTTGTTCGCCCCGGCCGTGCACCGCTGCTGGTTCAGCCACTGCCGAAATCCCTGGACCCACTGGCCGAGCCGGCGCGGGTCGTCGACCAGGTGCGGGCCGTCGCAGCCCACCACGTCGAGGTAACGCTGGAACCAGCAGAGATTCACCTGCCGGGTGAAGGCTGTGCTCCAGGTGTAGACGCCGCGCTCCAGCTGGCGCGACAGCCACCACTTGGCTGCCTCGCGCAGCCACGGGGTGATCAGGTGGCTGAAGTAGATCAGGTTGTTGCGCCTGGGCTCGTGTTCGCGCAGCGAGATCCGGGTGTCCAGCAGCGGGTTCCACACGTTCAGCTCCCACCACGGACCGCGGTGGTAGACGTGAACCAACAAGTCCACCGCGCGCGCCAGGATGCGCCCGACGATCGCCATCTGGTTGGCGGCAAGTGGCTCGCCGATCCGGATGCGGGACTTTCGGATGGCGCGCAGCCAGTCCTCGTGCGGCAGGTCCGTCAGGCTCGACAGTCGTGCGTGCTCGGGGTCGGTGAGCACCAGGGCGATTTGGCGGGTCAGCTTCGTGGTGTTCTGCGCCTGGATGCGCATGCCGAGCTGGACCTGCCGCTCGATGGACCAGGCAAACTCGGTGCGCATGCTCGCAGGCAGGCCCCGCAGGTCGATCGCGACGCTCTTCTCGCGTGCTCGGTAGGACGGCTGGTTCTCCAGCACCGCCTCCAGCCAGCTGTCCGGCATCGTCGCCCGGGTGAAGTGCGCCTGCCGGGCATCCTGCGGGAGACCGGCGGCCAACTGAGCGTTGATGTCGGCGTCGAACAGGCGGCGGTGTCCAAGGCGCGGGTCGGACTGGGCGGTGCGGCGGGGACGATGCCGTGCAGCGTCGTTCATGCCATCGCTCCCCAGCGGGAGGCCAGGCTCTTCCAGTCGGCCGCGGCCCGCATCGCCGCGTCTTCGGTGACGTGCGCGTACGTCGTCATCAGGGTGTGGATGTCACGGTGCCCGAGCCGCCGCTGCACCACGTGCTCGGGCACTCCTGCCAGCAGCAGTGCTGTCGCGTGCGAGTGGCGGAACCAGTGCGGTGTCCAGGCGGCCGGCAGCAGGGGGTGCCGGCGCTTGAAGGCGTCGATCCAGTCGTAGACGGTCTCCGGCCGCAGCGGCCGGCCGAGCTGACCGCGGAACAGGTTCACGAACACCGGGTCGTTATCGCCGAAGTCGACGCCCGACTCGATCAGCAGGAACAGATACTCGCCGTACAGGTCGTCGAGTTCGTCGCTGATGTAGACACGCCGGTACTGCTGGTGCTTCACCCGTAGCCGCCGCCGGGTGTCCTCCCGGGGCTGGACCTCCACATGCGCGGTGGTGCCGGTGCCGGGCTGCCAGTCGTGGTGTCGCAGCAGCAGACCCTCGGCCAGCCGCAAGCCGGTCTCCTCCAGCAGTGTCCACAACAGTCGCAGCCGCAAGTCCCCCATCCAGCCGCCGTGGTCCTGGTCGAACACGGCGGCATCGTCCTTGATCACGGCCATCTGCCGTGGCGTCAGGAACGGCGGCGGAAGACGCGGGTCGCGGCGCCGGCCGATCACCCGCCGGTCCTGCCCGCCGCCGACGTGCCCCAGGAAGGAGGCATACCGGCCGCGCGATTCCATCGTGCCGCCTTTGACGTGCACGTAGAACGTGCGTGCGGCCGGCACGTCGGCGACCACCGCCTGATAGCGGTAGAAGCTCATCACCGCGGTCAGCGCCGCGTCGACCGTGCTGGCTGGCACCGGGGCGACCGGCCTGAGCGTGAGCACTGCCGGATCGGTACCGCGGTTGCGCAGCCGCCGCGCGAACCCGGCGAGATCCTCCACACTGACACGTTGCCAGTCCAGGCGCCGGTCCTCAAGCAACGACCACCACAACGCCAGGCCGTGCGCATAGGAGCGGACGGTGTGCGGCGAGTACTGCTCCTGCCGCAGGTGCTCCAGGTACTCCTCGGCCGGCTCCACGACCCGCCACTGCCGGTCGAGAACGACATAAGTGACCTCGTCACCGACCGTGACCCGCTGCCGAACTGCCATGCCCGTAACCGTAGGAGCCTGTCCGCAATCGGGCAGAGCCGATCGTCAGCAGCGTCACCGTCATGAGCGAACAACCCCGGATAGTGGCCACCCGGCGGGCCCAAAGCCGGTACTTTGCCGCTCGTCAGCGACAGCAGCGGCACTCATCAGCAACCCCGGATGTCACCTGATCAGCCTGCAGCTCGGCGGCGACCCCAACGACCCGCGCAACCTGTGGGTCGAACCCGAGGACCCGGGCCACAAGACGAGTCAGGGCGTGAACAACCTGAAGGACCCGGTGGAGACCAAGCTGCACACCGCGGTCTGCGCGGGCAAGGTCACCCTCGCCCAGGCTCAGCAGGCGATCGTCACCGACTGGACCACCGCCCTCACCACGCTCGGTCTCAGCTGACGGCCTCTGCCCGGCGCGACGAACCTCGTGCGGTCCGCAGGGAGAGTGTGCGATCGTGAGGGAGTCCGGGCCCGCAGCTTTCCCCCGTAGTTGTGGGCCCGGACTCGTGTTCAACCACCGACGGGGTGCCGGCCTGCCCGGACACCTCGCTGCACACCGTCGGCTTACGGACACTGCCCTTCCGTCCTGGGGCGGCGCGGGCCATGTGACGGTCGCGCTGGGGCTCTTGCTGTCGTGGTTGCTCCACCTGTTCGGGTTACGGCGGCTGTTACACACTTCCCGGCCGCGGCCCGCTGGCCGGAGGCGGTGTGTGCGGCCCGCTCGCGGCGCCGGAGCCGTCGATTCCGGGGCACCGGGTGATGGCGGGCTATCAAATCGTCATGTTCATCGCATACATGCTGTTTCCACCTGAGAGTCACAGGAAGATCCGTGATTCGTCACGTGCTTCGCGTTTCACTCGGATCGTGTCGGTGGGCGGGCAGGGTGTGCGTGTGTGGCCGACCGGCCGCCGAACCGCACCACACACCCTGCCTGACCTGCGGCTTGTACGCCGTGCGCCTGAGGGTGTCCGGCCCCGTGAAGGGGGATCCCGTGTCTGTTTCTGTGACCGTCCGCCGTGTGACTACCGCTGCTGCCATGGCTGCTGCCTGTGTGGGTGGGCTCGCGCTGCCCGCCGCGGCCGCCGGCCAGCCCGCTGCCCGCCCGCATGATGGGGCGGTGGTGATCAGTGACGTGCAGTACGACTCGCCGGGCCGCGACGACCGCACCAACTGGTCCCTGAACAAGGAATGGGTGGACGTCACGAACACCTCCGGACGGGCGGTGAACCTGGACGGCTGGACGCTGTCCGACGAGGCCGGCCACACCTACACCTTCGACCGTTTTCGCCTGGACAGCCGTTCCACGGTCCGCGTTCACACCGGCATCGGCCGTGACCGTTCCACCGACGTCTACCAGGACCGCCGCACCTACGTGTGGGACAACGACTCCGACACGGCGACCCTGCGCAACGACCACGGCCGCTTCATCGACGAGGTCTCCTGGGGCTACCACCGTGGTGGCGGCCACCGGTTCGGCGACGGCGACCACAACGGTGGCGGTGATCGCTGGACCGGTGGTGAGCACCGCGGTCGAGGCGACCACCGGTTCGACGGTGAGCACCGTGGGGGTGGAGATGACCGGATTGGTGGTGACGGCCGCCGTGGTGAGCACCGTGGGGGTGACGACGGCCGGTTCGAGGGCGAGCACCGCGACGGAGGCCACCGCCGCCGCTGACCGCACGCGGTGTCGGCGGCCGGGAACCCCGGTCCGGTCACCGCACCCCTGCCGACCGGCGGTGTCCGGGGCGTACCGCCAACCGCCGCCGCGTAGGGTCTCCTTCTGGCTGGCCCGTCACCCGCTTCAGCCGTGGTGACGGGCCGGAGGGCTGATCAGTGGGCGAGGGTGACGGTGATGGGCTGGTCGGGGCAGCGGCGAGGCGCTCGGCGAGCGCGTTGTACTCGGCGGGGTCGACGCGAGGACCTCGCCGGCGGGCGAGGAGGCCTGCCGCGCCTGCGGCAGGGATGAAGCGGGTGGCCCGTCCGGGCAGCGTGCGACGGGACCCGGACGGGCTCCCGTCCGGATTGTGCCCGACCGGCGCCGCAGGAGGATGCCGACAGGCCGGGCCTCCAAGGCGGTGCCCTTACTGTCTGCGGCTGCCGACGCCGGCGCCGCAGTACGACCGGCGGATGCGCGGTCATTGACCACCGGTGGGTCGCTGCCCGAGGGCGGCGGCCGGGGTCCGTCCTGTCCTGGGGACGGCCAGGGTGTCCGGATCGTCCGGCCGTGACCCGGGGCCGGCACCGGTGCTTACTTGTCCTTGGCGGCTTCCTTGAGCTTGGAGCCCGCGGAGACCTTCACGCCGTAGCCGGCCGGGATCTCGATCGGCTCGCCGGTCTGGGGATTGCGGGCGGTGCGAGCGGCACGGTGGGTGCGCTCGAAGGTCAGGAAGCCGGGGACGGTGACCTTCTCGTCGCCCTTGGAGACGATGTCGCCGACGACATCGGCGAACGCGGCCAGCACGGCGTCGGCGTCCTTGCACGTCACCTCGGCACGGTCGGACACCGCGGCCACCAGCTCACACTGCGATTCATGATCTTACTCTCCAGTTCTGTGGATCACCCCGGACAGGTCCGGGACTGACCGGTTCCAAGGACAGCGTCCTCTCCTTGCCACGATCACTCGCGCATACCGGCTCACGCGGGCAAGTCGAGCATCGCTTTGAGGATGCGTTGCAGCTCAACGCGGTCCTGGGGGATAACCCTCGCCAGCCTGCGGTCGTACTCCGCCGCGAGGGCTGCAAGTGCTCGATCGCGCGCTTTCGTGCCCTCGGCGGTCAGTACGAGCCGGTGACGCCGCAGGTCCGCCTCGTCGATCTCGCGGCGGATGAAGCCCTTGGCGACGAGGTTTCGGACGTAGACCGTCACGCTCGCCTTGGGCAGCAGCAGCGCGGTCGCGATCTCGGCCGGGTACGGCGATGCCTCCACCTCGGCCAGGACGAAGAACTCCTTCGTCTCCAACCCGAGCTCGGCCAGCTCCCGTGTGCAGGCATCCATCACGACGCCCAGCAGCCGCTGGTTCAGCGTCCACAGCTGCGCCCCGTCGACCGACATGCGATCCTCCGTTTCATGTGATACAATTTCGTACTAGTTTTATATCGTATAAGATGACTCCTTGTACTGGACTCCTATGGAACAACAATCTCGCGAAGGAAGCCAGTCATGATCCAGCACCTCACGATCCCGCGCGGTCCCATCAACCTCGCCGCGGACCTCCACCTGCCCGACAACGCCGACAGCAGCGCACCGCTGCGCGCCGTGGTGCTCGCCACCCCGGGCAGCAGCGTGAAGGAGCAGATCGGCGCCAACTACGCCTCCCGTCTCGCCGCCCGCGGCATCGCGGCGCTCGTCCTCGACCCCGCCCATCAGGGCCAGAGCGAGGGCGAGCCCCGCGACCTCGAAGACCCCTACCGCCGCGGTGAGGACATCTCCTACGCCATCGACGCGCTCACCACGACCCCCGGCATCGACCCGCAGCGCATCGGCGTCCTCGGCATCTGCGCCGGTGGCGGCTACGCCGTGCACACCGCCCGCACGGACCACCGCATCAAGGCGGTCGGCACGGTCGTCCCCGTCAACATCGGCGCCGCGTTCCGCAGCTTCTCCCCCGACGGTCCGGCCGCAGCACTCGACGCCCTCGCGGACGCACGTACCGAAGAGGCCCGCTCCGGCGAGACGACCCGCGTGAACTGGCTGCCCGACACCCTCGAGGACGCCGCGGCAGCGGGCCTGACCGACATCGACACCACTCAGGCCGTCACCTACTACCGCACCGAGCGCGGCGGCAACGAACACTCCACGAACCGGCGCCTCCTGCGCAGCGACTCCCTCCTGCTGGGCTACGACGCGTTCCATCTGGCCGATCAGCTCATGACCCAGCCACTGCAGGTCATCCTCGCCGGACGCATCGGCAACACCGGCTCCTACGACATGGGCATGCAGCTGTGGAAGCTGGCCCCCAACCCCGTCGACCTCATGGTGATCGACGGCGCCGGCCACTACGAGATGTACGACGAACCCGCATACGTCGACGCCGCCGTCGAGCGACTCATCAGCTTCTACGCGAACAACCTGGGCTGCGGGCATGGACGACGCCTCACTGGACCGGCTCGGGACGGGCAAGTATCTGCTGGTCACCAGCTACCGCAGGAACGGCACCCCGGTCGCCACCCCCGTCTGGGTGGTGCGTGACGGCGACGCGCTCGGCGTCTGGACGGCCGCGGACTCCTGGAAGGTCAAGCGGATCCGGGCCCACGCCGATGTCCTCGCAAGAGTCCGCCCACCGGCTCGCCTGGTGGCGCAACCGCCGTCGGTAGCGCCACGGCCTCAGCTCACGCCCGCCGGCCGGGCCTTAGGACCCGGCTCGGCCAGCGGCGCGGGACCCGAGGAACGCTGAGCACGGCCCCGGTGGCTGCAGTGTCGACGCTCTCGGCTGTCAGGGCGCTCCGTCTGCCGCCCTGCCGGAACGGCCCGCTCTCCTCCGAGGCACCGACGTAAGTCCGTGACCAGGCACGATGAGCGACAGGGCAGAGACGCTTCCCGGGCTGGTGGAGATCAGATCCCTTGCGCCCTCTGGGGGAAACATCCGGTGCACCAACGCTGTCCCTCTTCGAGGATGTGGTCACCGGGCACTTGCCGCTTCTGTCCTGGGACGTGGATGCCGTCCTCAGGGCCATCGCTGCAGGAAAGCCGCTGGAAATCGTTCGCGACCGGGCCGACGGCCTGGTGTATTACGCGCTCGTCCTCGCGGGGGTCCGAGGTCCGTACACGTTCACTGACGATCCACATTCTTAACTCCCTCTGCCACGTCGGACGATAGTGCGTTTCGTCGGTTCGATGCCCCGCGTTTCGTCGGTCCCCCCTCCTCGCGGTGCGCGCGGCCTGGTCGTCGGTCCTGGCCAGCAGCAGCCACAGCCACGGATATGAGGGGCGCGCAGCCGGATCGGTGCCCGAGGCCTTCAGCTGGCGCCCGGCGAGCAGCCACCGGTTCAGCGAGCTGACGGTCACTCCGGCCGCTGCCTCACGTTGGCTGTGTCCCTTGGCGACCGCGGCGGCCACGGACTTCCCGTGACCGGCACCCGCGCGCAGCGTGAGCGCGCGGGCCATCCGGAGGGGCGGGGCGATGCAGACGGCCCGCTACAGGTACACGTCGAGCAGCTCCGCAGCGTACACGCGGCGGCCGCGGGTGTCGTCGACGAGGTAGCCGTGGAGGACGACACGCTTGCGGCAGCCATTGACGACGAGGCCGCGGGTGATCGCGCTGGCGTTGATGACGAGGTAGGTGCGGACGGCGGGGAGAGCCACAGCGGGCCCCTCTCGAGCGAGGGCGCGCCCCCTGCGGGCCCGCCCTGTACCCCTTAGCTGGGCTCGGACCCAGCTGGACAGGAGCCTTGGATCCGTCACGTTCGGGCGTACGAGGCCGAACTACGGTTCGCCGAGGGCCTCGCACGCTGCGCGTGGACCGAGGACTCGATCCGTGCGGCCCAGCGCACGGTGCCCCACGGCAGAGTGTTGCTCCTGCTCGACAACACCGCGTTCGTGCTCCGCTACACCGACAGCCGCCACCCAGGTGGTCGCCCAGGTCCGCGAGGAACTGGGCGCCCTGCTGGCGGCCGGGCTGGACGTCGTGCTGGATCACGGGCTGTGGCTGCGCTCGGACCGCGTGGAGTGGAAGCAGCTGGTCACCGAGGCGGTCGGTGTGCCGCGCCTGCTGTACTTCCCGGTCGAGCGCGCAGAGCTGCTGCGGCGCCTGGCCGGGCGCAACGAGCGCGAGGACGCCAACGCGCTGACCGTCACGGAGTCGGCACTGGACGACTTCTACGCCCGGTTCGAGCCCCCTCATGGCGAGGACGCTGAGGTCATCCCTCCCGGCTCGTTCTGACCCGGCGCCGGCGGGCGCCAGGTGGCGATCAGCCGGGCCGCCTCCCCCGTCCAGCAGTGGGGCACGGTGGCCATGGAGACGGGCCGGAAGCCCAGGAGTGGGGCGTCGACGGCGATCCGGCCGTCGTGCCGCTGGAGGTGGTCCAGGAGCCGCCGGGCCTCGGCCAGGAGGGCCGGCGAGGCGGTCCGCCAGGTACCGTCCGCCGAGTGCCGGACGCGCCGCTCGACATCCTCACGGACGCCGTCGCGCCATTTGACAGAGACGGCGGATTCGCATAATCGCCGCAACGTTGCGGGCTCGTGGTGCCAGAGCGGCGGTGAATGCCTGGGCAGGGGTCTGCCAGCTCAGGGGTTTTACGGGGTCGGTTGTTCAGCCGGTGCTCGATCCCGCGGAGATCGTCCACGGTGCCCCACCCTCCCGGCCGCCCGTCCTGGTCCACCACGTCAGATCTGAGTTGGTCGTCGAGTGCCTTGGGCGGGGCATGGTTCGTCAGCCGTGGGTGCCAGAATCGGTGGTATGCCGCTGTCTGACTACTTTTCTGCCGCTGATGACCGGGCCGCCATCGCGGTCCTCCAGACTCGAGGAGGGCCGGAGAAGGCCGGTCTCGACGTGGTCTTGCTGGAGAACATCGACCCGGTCGTCGCGATGGCCCGGCTGGAAGTCGCCATGACCGGCTGCAGCTATGAGGAGGCCCGTGAACTCCCGCGGTCGGGGGAACAGCTGTCCTCGCCGGAGGGAGAGTCCTTGGTCGTCAGCGTGTCTGACAGCTTGGCCGGTGCTCTGGCCGCAGCATCGCGGGACGATCTCGTCCGCTCTGCCGAACTGTGGTCGATGACCGACGAACTCCGAGAGGAGGGGATCAGCGTCGAGGTCACGGTCGAGATTCTGGAGGAATTGGCCGGCTTGGCTCACCGTGCTCTGGCCTCCAGGATGCTGTTGTATTGCTGGTTGGCCCTGTGAGTCACCGGCGTCCGGTGGTGTTGTCCGTGCTCAGCGGTTGGCGACGTTGGCGGGTGCGGTAGGAGTCGAGGTCGCCGTGCTGCTGCGCGAGCTCGTCCGTACCGCCTGCCCGGACGGCCGTGACGCCGGCGCGCACCCGAACATCACCGTGATCCGGGCCGTGCTGGCCGGCCTGCTCGCCCGCGAAGCCGAGCTGTTTCCCGAGGCCTCCCGCCCGCTCGTCTTCGGCGCCGACCTCGATGAGGTGCACGCCCAGGACGCGTCCGCGTACGGCAGCCCGAGGCTGGCGCGTATCGTGCTCGATCTCGCTGCGGCGGACGCTGACGCCGCTGTGCCACTCCCGGCGCGTACCCACGGCTTCTCCCGGGTGGCTGCCGTCGACGTCCGGCTCCACGGCCGTCTGTTCGCCGCTCACCTCGCCGCCCGGCCGCCCGCCGGATCCCCGCCGCACGATGGCGGCCGGCCGGGCAGGACAGGAGTGGTGGGAGCAGGCCGTCGCGTTCGTCCCTGGGCTGGTGGCCGCCGAGCCCGCCCCGGAGGCGGCCCGTCTCGCCGCCTTGGTGTTCGACGCGTGCCCGCCCGGGCGCGCTGCGCAACTGGAAGCGGTCGTCCGCACCGCGCTGGGCACTCCGCTGCCGGCCGCCCTGCTGGCCGAGGTCCTTCCCGCCGGCACGGAGCGGGTCGACGGGACCGTCGAGCCGCTCGCCTCCTGGCTGCCGGTGTGGGGCTGGTTGGCGCGGTCCAGGGCCGCGAGCACCTCGCGGTCGAACGACCCCCACCGCAGCCAGGGAAGTTCCTCGCCGCGCTGCGCGGCGCCGATCCCGCAACAGAGCGCGGCGCCGCCTTCCGTACGGCGGCCGCGCTCCTGGCCGACCCCGCCGTTCTAGGTGACCCGGCCGCCCTGTGGGCCGAATTGGCCACCGGCGGCGGGGGAGCGGAGGCGGACGGCCGGCTGCTGGCCGCGAGCGACTCCCTCACCCGCGCGCCGACGGTCCCGTCCCACCCGACGCTGGCGCACAGCCCGACCGCGGCCGGGCTGTGGCGCGCCGCGCTCGCGGCCACTGCCGTCCGGCGCCCTGCCGGCGCGGGCGGCTTCGCGGACGCCGGCCTCGACGAGGACCTGTGGCCGGCTCTGACGCGGGCGAGCGCCGCGCACACCCCGGCCCTGCCGGACGCCGACCTCGTCGCCTGCCTCTCGGACAGCGAGGATGCGCTGCTGCTGGCCGCGCAGATGGTCACCCACTCCGTCGGCGCCGGGAAGGACACGGCCGTACGACGGTCCGCCCTCGCCCTCCTGGACGCCGCCGCAGTCCGACCGGCTGACGAACAGCCTGCAGGCCCGGGCGTTGAGGGAGACGCTGGTCAACTCCGGTGACGTCGACGCGGCCCGGGCCTGAACCCTCGCACCGCTGCCGTCGTCCGTGCCCGGATGCTCGGCCACCGGCTGAACCCGGCCGCCGAACTCCGTGAGGCTGTCGCCAGACCGCCCGCGCCCTCTTCACCCGTAGGGGTTGCAGCCACGCCGCGATGTGCCATGGGCTGCACCGCGTCCATGCCGTCACCTCGCACTCGTCGGGCGCGGCGATCTCGTCCGGTTCCGCCGGCGGCTGCGCACCGAGGAGTCCGTGCTCGTGGCACCAGGCGTCGTTGTAGACGCTCTCCAGGTAGCGGTGCGGGCCGTCGGGGAAGATCGCGACGACGCGCGTCCCGGCGGGGTACGTC
>NZ_BMML01000052.1 GCF_014645815.1 Streptomyces fuscichromogenes
CCCGCAAACCCAAGACCCGCTACGCCACCGGCTTCGGCGCCCGCCCCATGATCACCCTCCGCAGCCTCCTCACCGACCGCGGCTTCGACACCTTCATCTCCCGCGCCACCGGACTCCCACGGTCGGCCTGATCCCGGATGCCCGGCAACCCGTCGAGGCGAGCGCAGTCGGCTACCCGTATGTACCCCAGAATCCGAGAAACGGAGAACCTCGTGAGCAAGGTCTGGTTCGTCACCGGCTCGTCGCGCGGCCTGGGCCGCGCCTTCGTCGAGGCCGCGCTCGGCCGCGGCGACAGAGTCGCGGCCACGGCTCGCGACCCGAAATCGCTCGGCGATCTGGTCGAGAGGTACGGCGACGCGGTTCTGCCGCTGCCGCTCGACGTGACCGACACGGCTGCCGTCACCGCCGCCGTCTCCGCCGCGCACCGGCACTTCGGCCGCCTGGACGTGGTCGTCAACAACGCCGGCTACGGCCTCTTCGGCATGATCGAGGAGCTGACCGAGGAGCAGCTGCGCGGACAGATGGAGACCAACTTCTTCGGCGCCTTCTGGGTCACGCAGGCGGTCCTGCCGCTGCTGCGTGAACAGGGCTCGGGCCACATCGTCCAGATCTCCAGCGTCAACGGGATCACCGCGTTCCCGTTCGTCGGCGGCTACAACGCCTCCAAGTGGGCGCTGGAGGGGTTCAGCGAGTCCCTCTCCCAGGAAGTGCAGGGAACGGGAATCAAGATCACCCTCGTGGAACCGGGGAGCTTCGACACGGACTGGGCGGACAGCTCCGCCGTACAGGCCGCACCGCATCCCGCCTACGCCGAGTTCCACAAGGCCATCCAGGCCATGCGGGACGCCAGGCAGCCGGCCGATCCCGTCGCCGCCGGCCGGGCCCTGCTGCAGATCGTCGACGCCGAGAACCCGCCGCTGCGGGTCCTTCTCGGCAGCCAGCCCGTCGACATCGTCAGGGGTCTGTACGCGCAGCGTCTGCAGACCTGGGCCGAGTGGGAAGATCTCTCGCGCGCCGCACAGGGCTGAACGACATCGACGCCGCTCGGATCCCGAGCGTGCAGTACCCGACCTCATCCACCCACTGGAGCAGCACATGCGCGTCATCGTCTTCGGGGCGTCCGGCATGGTCGGACAGGGCGTCCTGCGCGCCTGTCTCCTGGAACCGGACGTCACCGAAGTTCTGGCCGTCGTACGTATTCCTCTGAACTCCGAGCACCCAAAGCTTCGCCAGCTCGTGCACACGGACTTCACCGACTACACCGCGATCCAGGGCGAGTTGAAGAACCTCGATGCCTGCTTCTTCTGTCTGGGCGTCACCTCGGTCGGCCGCCGCGAGGAGGAGTACACCCGGATCACGTACGACTACACCCTGGCCGCTGCCCACGCCGTGAGCGCCGGCAGTCCGAACCTGACCTTCGCCTACGTGTCCGGGGTGGGCACCGACAGCACGGAGCGGGGCCGTTCCATGTGGGCTCGGGTGAAGGGCCGTACCGAGAACGCGCTGCTGGCCATGCCGTTCAACGCCTACATGTTCCGGCCCGGCTTCATCCAGCCCCGCAACGGGGCGTCCGCCCGGGTCCCTGTCTACCGTCTGCTGTACCGGCTCACGGGGTGGCTCTATCCCGTGCTGCTTCGGCTGACGCCGAGGCATGTGACCACGACCGAACACCTGGGCCGCGCGATGATCGCGACGGCGCGGCTGCGGGGTCGGGGTCCGGCAGTGCTGTACAGCCCTGAGATCAACCGGCTCGGCGCCGAGGTGAATTGAGGCGCGCAACGGTCGGGAAGATCTCCGACAATCGTCATCTCACCGTCTTTCGAAAGAAAGACCTCAGCTTTGCCGAGCGGACCATGAACCGACAAGCAGTCCACCGATTCATCGGATATGCCGTCCTCTTCGCCATAGGCATTACACTGTATTCCTGGGGAGCCAGAGACCTGGCTCAGGAAAGCAGGACCAGCTCTCCGGACGTCGGCGGAATATCAATCACCACCGTGTTGAACTCCGCCGTCACTGTATTGAACTCCGCTGACCTGTCGGATTAGAGCCAGTGCCGTTACGGGGACCCGATTGATACCCACCTTCTCCTCCGGTTCCGACTCCGAGTCCACCGACCGAGCCTCGTGGCTGACCGCCGCATTCGGCGAGCCGGCGGCGGCCCTGCTGGACGGCTGCTGTGCGGGTCCCCCGGTGAACAGCCTGCGCGACTGGGCGGACTCCGGGGCGATGGCCCTGACCGGCCGACCCGGCGGACCTCCTTTCGCGGCTCCGGGTGCGCCGGCCGGCGTGCTTCGCCTCGCCCTTGAAGCGATCGCAGCCCTGGGCCGGGCGCGTACGGGACAACGGATCCGGTTGCCCGGCACCGAATTGCTCGGCGAGCGCGCGGCCATCGCGGGACTGTCCCGGCGAGGACCATGGTCGCCCGGCGGAGCCTTCCGGATCCTCCCCGCCGCGGACGGCTGGGTGGGCATCTCTCTGGCCCGGCAGGACGACGTCGAACTCGTTCCGGCCCTCATCGAGAACAGCATCGGAACCGATGTCTGGGCCACCCTGGAGCACTGGGCCTCGGGCCGGAGGGCGAGCGACGTCGCCGACCGTGCGCAATTGGTGGGCGTCCCGGCGGCGGCCGTCGCAACGACGCCCCTCCGCCTCCCGGACGAGCAGAGCGCCCACCGCTCCGCATCGACCGGATTCGGCCCCAGCCCAGTGCTGATCCAGCAGGGCGGGCCGCGCAGGCACCGGCGTCGGCGGCCGCTCGTGGTCGACCTCACCTCTCTTTGGGCCGGACCGCTGTGCGCCCGGCTGCTGAGTTTGTCCGGAGCCCACGTCGTCAAGGTCGAGAGCCCGCACCGTCTCGACGGTGCCCGGTTCGGACCGCCGGACTTCTACGACCTCTTGCATGCGGGGCACGCCTCTGTCTCCCTTGATCTCGCCTCACCGACGGGCGTCGCGGCCCTGCGACGGCTCGTGGAATCCGCCGACGCCGTCCTTGAGGCCTCCCGCCCCCGGGCACTGCGCCACCTCGGCATCGACGCCGAGAAGGCGGTCGCCGCGGGCACGGTGTGGACCAGCATCACGGCCTACGGGCGGACCGGACCGTGGGCGAACCGTGTGGGCTTCGGTGACGACGTCGCAGCCGGCGCAGGCCTGATCGTGTGGACGGAGCACGGACCGTTGCCCTGCGGGGACGCCCTCGCCGACCCGCTCGCCGGCGTCCACGCGGCCGCCGCCACGACAGCCGCTCTCGCCGGGGACCGAGGCTGTCTCATCGACGTCTCCATGCGAGATGTCGCCGCCTTCGCCGCTCAGGGACCGGCCGAACCACACGCCGTACGGCAGGGGCCCGACGACCACTGGTGGGTGGAGACCGAGCACGGCGCCTTCCCGGTCCGGCAGCCCCGCGCCCGACGGGCGCCTCGGCGGGCCGCGGAATCCGGCGCAGACACCGAACACGTACTCGCACGGTGGTGCCCGTGAGGCTGCTCATCGCGCGAGCCGAGGTCGAAGGCCGCCTCGTCGACGTCCGTGTGCAGGGGGGACAGGTAGCGGATGTCGCGGAGCGACTGCGGCCGCTGCCGGACGAAGAGGTCGTGGACGCCGGCGGCGGCGCGTTGCTGCCGGGGCTGCACGACCATCATGTGCATCTGCTGGCGATGGCCGCGGCGGAGCGCTCTGTTTTCTGCGGTCCGCCGGCGGTCAGCGACGCGGCCGCTTTGAGTGCAACCCTGCGCAAGGCGGCGAGTGGCCTTCCGGCGGACGGCTGGGTTCGGGGTACCTGGTACAGCGAGTCGGTGGCCGGCCTGTTGGACCGGTTCGCCCTGGACGAGATGGTCCCCGACCACCCCGTACGGCTGCAACACAGGGGCGGGGCGCTGTGGATCCTCAACAGCGCGGGGCTGGCAGTCGTCGCCCACGCTCTGGACGAGACCCTGGACGTCGAACGCGACGCGGCCGGCCGTCCGACCGGCCGTCTGTGGCGCTACGACGACCGCCTGCGCGCCGCGGTCGGTGCTCCACCGCCCGATCTGGCGTCGACGGGCGCCCGGTTGGCGTCGTACGGAATCACCGGGGTAACGGATGCCACCCCGGATCTCGATGAGAAGGGCCTCGCACTGCTGACCAGCGCCGTACGCGACGGACGCCTGCCGCAGTCGGTTCAGCTGCTGGGTGCCGCGACCGGGACCCCGCTCCTCCCGGGCATGTCCGTCGGGCCGCGCAAGATCCTCCTTCGCGACCACGATCTTCCGGGACTCGATCATCTCGCGGACGTGATCGGCCGGACGCACCGGGCCGACCGACCGGTGGCCGTGCACTGCGTGACGCGGGAGTCCCTGTTGCTCACCCTGGCTGCTCTGGAGATCGTGGGCCCCTGTGAGGGCGACCGCTTGGAGCACGCCGCTGTGGTACCGCCGGAGCTGTGCGAAGCGCTGGTCGCCAAGGGGCTGACGGTGGTCACCCAGCCCTCGTTCATCGCCACCCGGGGCGACGACTACTTGACCTCGGTCGATCCCCGGGATGTCGAACACCTCTACCCCTACGCCACGTTGCTGGCACACCGCGTGCCGACAGCGCCTTCGAGCGACGCCCCGTTCGGCGATCCGGACCCTTGGCGCACCATCGCGGCCGCGTCGTCCCGCCGCACCCGATCCGGGACCGTGCTGGGCGCTCGTGAGCAGGTCGACGCCCGGATCGCACTCTCCGGATTCCTCTCACCGCTCCGGTCCCCCGGCGCCGCACCTCGGCGCGTCGTACCGGGCTCGCCCGCCGATCTATGTCTTCTCGGCGAGCCCCTGGAGGCGAGCCTGACCGAGCCGTCCGCCGAACTGGTGGTGCTGGTGCTGCGCAACGGTGAACCTGTTCACCGGCGTTAGTCACGACGCTCGGCCCCTCAGTGCGAGAGCAACCACAGACATGGCGACGGCGATCGCACCCGCTCACGAGAAGTCGGTGACGACCACCCTCAGGGTGTTTCCGTCCTTCAGCGACTCGTATCCCTCGTTGATCTCGCCGAGGCTGATCTGCTGGGAGACCAGGTCGTCGAGGTTCATCCGCCCCTGAAGGTAGAGCGAGGCGTACATCGGGATGTCCCGCTTGAGGTGGGACGAACCCATGTCGACGCCCTGTACGCGTTGGGACCGGGTGAGCACGGCGATCGTCTGCACGTCGATGCCCGCGTCCAGGCCGCCCACACCGATGAGGTAGAGGCCGCCGCCCTTCGCCAGCATCTCCAGTCCCTGCCGGGTGACATGGCGCAGGCCCACGCAGTCGAAGACATGGTCCGCGCCGTGTCCGGTGATCTTCCGGACCTCCGCGACCGGGTCGGTCGTACGGGAGTTGAGCACATGAGTGGCGCCGAAGTCCGCGGCCCGTTCGAGCTTCACGTCCTCGACGTCGATGACGATGACCGACTCCGCGCCGGCCAGCCGCGCACCGCTGACCGCGTTCATGCCGACGCCGCCCGCGCCCATGATCACGACGGACTGCCCCGCCTGGACGTCGGCACTGTTGAGCACGGCGCCCGCGCCGGTGATCACACCGCAGCCCAGCAGCGCCGCGGGAGCCCAGGGCATCGCCTCCGGGATCACGGCGAGCTGGTTCTCGTGGATCAGCGCCTCCTGGGCGAAGCCCGCGAGGCCTCCGAGGCCCAGTGCGACCGGACGGCCCTGCCAGGTGATGCGGGAGGGCTCGTCGGCCGCTCGCTGAGTCCGCTCGGGGTGCAGACAGATGTAGCTCCGCGCGGCGAGGCAGTTGGCGCAGTCCCCGCAGGCGCGTATGAGGCCGGCGACGACATGGTCACCGATCTTCACCTGCCGGGCCTCGGGACCGACCGCGGTGACCACGCCGGCCACCTCGTGGCCGAGCACCACGGGGAAGTCCTGTCCGGCGACCGTGGCGATGGTGAGGTCGGAGTGGCACAGACCGGCCGCCCTGACCTCGATCCTGACCTCGCGACCGACCGGATCGGCGAGTTCGACCTCCTCGACCACGAAACCCTGGCCGAGGCCCTTGGTGACGGATGCCTTCACGATCTTGTTGCCCTTCCGTGTGGTGTGCGAACAGCCGTCTCGGGTCCGCACACCGCGCGGACGTCACGGCCCAGGTCGATCGATGTCGACGACGCTGTGGAACGCGGGTACTACCAGGTGACCGGCAGTTCCTGGACGCCGTACACCATGCTGGACGCCTTGAAGGTGATCTCGTCCAAGGGGGCGGCGAGCTTCAGCTCGGGCATGCGGCGGAAGACCTCCGGCAGCACGATCTGCAACTCGGCGCGGGCCAGCGGCTGCCCGAGGCACTGGTGGATTCCGTAGCCGAAGGCCAGGTGCTGACGGGCGTTGGAGCGGTCCAGGGCGAGCTGGTCGGGGTCGGTGAAGAGCGCGGGGTCACGGTTGACGACGGAGAGAGGAACGATCACGCCTTCTCCGGCACGGATGGTGACGTCACCGATCGTCAGGTCCTCCGTCGCCACGCGGCGCAGTCCGCCGTGCAGTACGGAGATGTAACGGAGGAGTTCCTCCACCGCGTTGGCGAGCTCTTCCGGCGTGCCGAAGAGCCGCGGGATCTGCTCGGGGTTCTCCAGCAGGGTGACGGTGCTGAGCGCGATCATGTTCGCGGTGGTCTCGTGTCCCGCGAACAGCAGGAGCGCGCCGAGGTCCGCGGCCTCCTGCTCGGTGATGTCGCCGGCGTCCACCTGCTCACCGAGCCGGGTGACGACGTCGTCGCCGGGGTTGGCCCGCTTGGCCGCCAGCAGCTCCTTGAGGAACGCGGACAGCCTGGCGTAGGCCTCCGTCACCTGCTCCGCGGTCGCGGTGAGGTCGACGAACGGCTTGGAGTTCTCCTGGAAGAACTCGTGGTGCTCGTAGGGGACGCCCAGCAGTGCGCAGATCACCAGCGAGGGCAGTGGCAGGGCGAAGTGCTCGACGTAGTCGACCGGTCCGCTCTTCTTGGTCAGGTCGTCGAGCAGATCGGTCGTGATCCGCGCCACGGCCGGGCGGAGCGCGTCCATCTTCTTGACCATGAACTCACGGGTCAGGGTACGGCGCATCGCCGTGTGGACGGGCGGGTCGTACATCTGGAAGAAGCCCCGCTCGCGCTGCCTGACGCCCTCGCGGACGGCCGGGAACCCCGCGTGGTTCGGGTTGGTGCTGAGGGAGGGGCTGCCGAGTACCTCGCGGGCTTCCTCCCAGCGGGTCACCAGCCAGGATTCGAGCTTGCCGTTCCACACGGAGACCCGGGTGACGGGCTTCTCGTCCCGGAGCGCGACGAGCAGGGGTGAAGGACCCAGTGGCGCGTCCTTCGGTCGGTCGTAGACGAATGCGGGGGCGGGTGCGGGTGCGGGTGCGGGTTGGGTCATGACAGTCGCTTTCCAAGAGGTCCGAAGAAACGAAATGGGGTGGTGTGATCGTGTGGCGCGCGATCAGGCGGCGGCCGTGGACACGGCGTCCGCCCACTGGGCGCCGACCGCGATGGACTGGCGCCAGGTGTTGATGGCCTTGGGCGGCATGCCGACGCTGAGGGCGCCGCTGAGCCGGTCGCCGGTGCGGTACACGGCCAGGAACGTCCGTTCCGCCAGGTCGCCCTGGACGATGCGTACCTCGTCGTGCCCCCGGAGGTAGCCGAACGCCCGGATCTTCATGTCGTACTGGTCGGACCAGAAGTAGGGAACGGGAGTGAACGGCCGCCCGGCGCCGAGGAGGTTGCGGGCCGCGGTCATGCCCTGCTCGGTCGCGTTGGTGCGGTGCTCGATACGCATACGCGTGTCGAACAGCGGGTTGTGCCAGGAGGCGACGTCGCCGGCACCGTAGACGCCCGTCGCGCCGACCGCTGCGCTGTATTCGTCGCAGACGAGGCCGTTGTCGACGGTGAGTCCGCTGCCCTCCAGCCACTCGGTGTTCGGGTGCGAGCCGATCGCCACGAGCACGTCGTCGGCCTCGACGACGCTGCCGTCGCTCAGCCGTACGCCCTGGGCGGTGACCTCGCTGACGGCCGTGCCGGTGCGCAGGTCCACGCCGTGGTCGAGGTGGGCCCGGGACAGCGCCTGACCGACCGTCTCGCCCACCGCGTGGGCCAGGGGCACGGGCGCGGGCTCCAGCAGGGTGACCCGGGCGCCGAGTCCGCGGGCGACCGCGGCGGCCTCGGCGCCCAGGAACCCGGCACCGACCACGACCAGGTGACGGTCGGGCCCGATGCGGTCCTTGAGGGCCAGGGCGTCGTCGACCGTCCGCAGCACATGGGCGCGTTCACCCGGCAGGTGCCGGGGCCGCACGCCCGTCGCCACGATCAGTCCGTCGAAGCCCGCCTCGGAGCCGTCGGACAGATGCACCGACCGGGCGTGGAGATCGAGCCGGACCGCCCGGCGCCCGTATCGGGTGTCCAGGCCGAGGGCGTCGAGGTCGGCGGAGGTGCGCAGCGCCAGTCGGTCGGAGGTCCAGGCTCCGGAGAGGATCTCCTTGGACAGGGGCGGCCGGTCGTAGGGGGGATGGGGTTCGTCACCGACGAGGGTGATGGTGCCCGCATAGCCCTCGCGGCGCAGGGTCTCGGCGGCCGCGAGCCCGGCCGAGGACGCTCCGACGATGACGATCCGGTCCATGGCCGCGCTCACGACTCGGTCAGCCGGATCGCGGCGGCGGGACAGACCGTGGCCGACTCCCGGACGCTGTCATGGAGTTCGGGCGCCGGGTTGTCGTCGAGCAGGACGACCAGGCCGTCCTCGTCGCGCTGATCGAAGACGTCGGGGGCGAGCAGCACACACTGTCCCGACGCGACGCACTTGGGGACGTCGACTTCCACATGCATGGCACTTCTTCTTTCTCTACTGCTGCCCAGCGGCCCGGGGGGGCGGCCGCTCATGTCTGTCGGCCATCGCGGGGTCTGCCGCGATGGGGCCCTCTTCCACCGGAAGGCCTTCCCTGGCAGACATCCGGTGGAAGAGGGCGGATCGGGGGTGACGGACCGGCTCGGCCTGCTAGCCGACGACGGCCTTCACTTCGAGGTTCTCCTCCAGGCCCGCGACACCCCAGATACGGCCGTTGCCCGACTGCTTGTAGCCGCCGAACGGTGCCGTCAGGTCGAGCTGCGCGCCGTTGAGGAGGACCTGTCCGGCGCGCACGCGCGCGGCCACGTCACGCACCTGCTCCTGGTCCGCGCCGCTGACGTACGCCATCAGTCCGTACGGGCTGTCGTTGGCGATGTCGACGGCCTCGTCGACCGTGTCGTAGGTGATCAGCGACATGACCGGGCCGAAGATCTCCTCGCGCGCGATGGTCATGTCGTTGGTGACGTCGGCGAAGACGGTGGGGCGGGCGAACCAGCCGCCCTTCACGTCCTCCGGCTGCCCCGGACCGCCGGTGGCCAGGGTGGCCCCCTCGTCGATGCCGGCCTGGATGTAGCGCTGCACGGTCTGCCACTGGCGCTCCGAGGACACCGGCCCCATGAACACCTGGGTCTGCGGGTCGCCGACGGTGACCGCCTCCACCGCCGCGGTGATCGCGCCGACGAGCTCGTCCCGGCGGGAACGCGGGATCAGCGTCCGGGTCGGGGCGACACAGGTCTGGCCGGAGTTGCCCATCACGCCCTGGACGGCCGTGGCCACGGCGGTCTGGATGTCGGCGTCGGGCAGGATGATGTGCGCCGACTTGCCGCCCAGTTCCTGCGTGACCCGCTTGACCGTGTCCGCCGCGTCCTTCTGGATCTGGATCCCGACCGCGGTCGAGCCGGTGAACGAGATCATGTCGACGTCGGGGTGCTTGGTGAGCGCGCTGCCGGCCACCGAGCCCTTGCCGACGACCATGTTGAACGCGCCCTGCGGGACCCCGGCCGCGTCCAGGATCTCGGCGAAGACCTGGGCACTGTACGGCGCGATCTCCGCGGGCTTCAGTACCGTCGTGCAACCGGCCGCCAGCGCGGGGACGACCTTCTCCGTCATCTGGAGAGCGGGGTAGTTCCACGGCGGGATCAGTCCGCAGACCCCGATCGGCTCCTTGCGCACGGTGTAGCCGCCCCGCCGCTCCTCGAAGGCGTACTCGGGCAGGATCTCCACCAGTTCCCGGATCGACCCGACGGCGGCGTCCGCCGAGAGCCGGGCCAGGAACAGGGGTGTGCCGATGTCCGCCGTCACGGCCGCCGCCATGTCGTCCGCGCGACGCTCGTACTCCGCGGCGATCTTCTGGAGCAGCTCCACCCGCTCCGCCACGCTCAGCTGCGAGTACGAGACGAACGCGCGGCGGGCCGCCGCGACGGCCGAGTCGACGTCCGCCTCGGTCCCGAGCGCGAGCCTGCCGGTCGTCTCCCCGGTCGCCGGGTTGACGATGTCCGCGGTCGTGCTGTCGGCCGGCTCGGCCCAGGCACCGTCGATGTAGTGCCGCAGCACATCACTCACCTTGATCACTTCTTTCGCTTGTCCGGATCGGTACGGAAAATCGGTCAGAGACGGGTGAGGACGGACTTGGTCTCCAGGAAGGCGTCGAGGCCCTCCTCGCCGAGCTCCCGTCCCCAGCCGGACTGCTTGTATCCCCCGGTGGGCATCGCCACGTCGGGAATCGGATGGACGTTGATGCCGACCCGGCCCGCCCGCAGTCGCGCCGCGACCCGGTGGGCCCGGGACACGTCGCGCGACCAGACGCTGCCGGCCAGGCCGTAGGTGGTGTCGTTGGCCAGGCGGACGGCCTCGTCCTCGTCCGTGAAGGGGAGGACGGCGACCACGGGGCCGAAGATCTCCTCGCGGACGAGACGCATCTCGGGCGTGGCCCGTGCCACGACCGTCGGCGGGAAGAAGAACCCGTCTCCGGGAAGCGGCTCTCCCCCGGTGACGACCTCGGCCCCCTGCTCGATGCCACTGCGTACGTAGCCCGCGACCCGCTCCCGGTGGCGCTCCGAGATGAGCGGCCCCAGCTGGCTCGACGGGTCGGTCCCGTACCCCAGTCGCAGCGACTCGGCGGCCTTCTTGAGTCCGTCGACCATCTGGTCGTACAGCCCCTCGTGGACCAGGAGCCGGGAGCCGGCCGTGCAGACCTGGCCGGAGTTGCGGAAGATGGCGTCCGCCGCACCGGGGATCGCCTCGGTGAGGTTCGCGTCGTCGAGGACGACGACCGGGGACTTCCCGCCGAGTTCGAGGCTGACCTTCTTCAGGTTGCCGGCGGCGGCGTGCACGATGGCCCGTCCGACCTCGGTGGACCCGGTGAAGGAGATCTTGTCGACGTCCGGGTGGGCGGCGAGCGCGGCGCCGGTCTCCCTGCCGATGCCGGTGACGACGTTGACGACCCCGTCGGGGACGCCGGCCTCCTGGCAGATCTCGGCCAGCCGCAGTGCCGAAAGCGGCGTCTCGTCGGCCGGCTTGAGCACGACGGTGCAGCCGGCGGCGAGGGCCGGGGCGAGCTTCCACGAGGCGAGGGACAGCGGCGCGTTCCACGGCACGATCAGGGCGGCCACACCGATGGGCTCGCGCCGGGTGTACGCGTGGAAGCGCAGCCCGTAGGAGTTGAGGTCCGTGGCCTTGCCGCCGATACGCTGAACCGCCCCGGCGTAGTAGCGGAAGGTCTTCGCCGCCACGTTGACCTGCCCGCCCCGGGCCGCCATCACGGGCGCGCCCTGGTTACGGCTCTCCAGGGCGGCCAGTTCCTCCCCGGCGCCCTCGATGAGATCCGCGATGCGCCACAGCAGCCTGGCCCGCTCCTCGGCGGGCAGGCCGGCCCAGCTGCCCTCGTCGAAGGCCGAACGCGCGACGGCCACCGCGTGGTCCACGTCGGCGGAGCGGGCGTCGGGCACCCTCGCGAACGCCTTGCCCGTCCCGGGGTCGACGACGTCGAGCCAGCCGCCCTCCTTGGCCTCGACATGCCGGCCGTCGATCAGCATGGGCCAGTCGCGGGGTGCGGTGCCCTCGTCCTTGGTCACCGGAAGTGTCATGGTCCGTCTCCTGTCGGTCTCGTCCGTACCGGCCGGGCTACTGCCCGACTCCGAGGACGCCGGGCAGCAGTTCCCCGAGCTCCTCCGGGGTCCAGCGGCCGTCCTTGCGGAGGTAGGTGTTGCTGCCGCCATGGACGGCCAGCGGCTGGGCGAAGGCGCAGATGTCGCCGCCGGAGGCGTAGAAGAAGCGGGCGGTGATGTCCTTGGCGTCGTCGCCGGCCAGGTAGGTGACGATGGGCGCGATGTCCTCGGGGTCGAGGCTGCGGCTCGCGGGCATGCCGCCGAAGGTGCGGGCCCTCGGGTCGTCGCCGGGGAACAGCTGCGTTCCGGCGCTGGGCAGGATGCAGTTGGCGGTGATGCCGTGCTTGCCGAGGTCTCCGGCCAGTGCCGTGGTGAGCCCCATGATTCCGGCCTTGGCGGCGGCGTAGGCGGGCTGGGTCATGTAGAAGGCGCCGCGGGAGGCGAAGGTGATGATCCGTCCGCCGTCGCCCTGCTCCACCATGTGCCGGGCGGCCGCCTGGGAGCAGGCGAAGTGGCCCTTGAGGTGGACGGACATGGTGAGGTCCCAGTGGTCCTCGGTGACGTCCAGCGTCGGCACGGGGCCGAAGTTGCCCGCGCACATCACGAGGATGTCGACGCGGCCGAAGCGCTCCACCGCGGCGTCGACGATGGCCGCGCCCCCCGCGAAGGTGGAGACGTCGCCGTAGTTCGCGAGCGCGGTGCCGCCGGCGGCGGTGATCTCGTCCACCGTCCTGTCGGCGGCGGCGCCCTCACTGTCCTTGAAGAAGTCGTTGACGACGACCTGCGCTCCTGCTGCCGCGAGGGCCAGCGAGATGCCGCGGCCGACTCCGCGGCCGCCTCCGGTGACGACGGCGACTTTGCCGTTGAGGGTGCTCATGTTGACGTGCCTTTCGCGGGTGGTGGTGAGAGCGGGCGACCGGCCTGCTGGCCGGGCCCGGTGGTCAGTGTTCGTCGAGGGAGATCGCGCCGGCGTCGGCCAGCTCCGTGATCTCCTGGTCCGAGTAGCCGAGCAGCGCGGACAGCACGTCCCGGGTGTGCTCGCCGAGACGGGGCGCCGGTTGCCGTACGGTGCCCGGGGTGTCCTGGAGTCCGGCGGCGAAGCCGCGCTGCCGGTGAGCGGGGAAACCGCCCGGGGCGGCGTCCTGGAAGAAGCCGAGGGCGCCCAGTTGGGGGGAGTCCAGGACCTCTCCGGCGTCGAGGACCGGGGAGGCCGCTATGCCGGCCTCCTGGAGCCGGGCGGCCAGGTCGTGCTTGTCCCGTCCGGCGGTCGCCGCGGCGATCTGCTTGTCCAGGACGTCGTGCGCGGACTGTCGCCCCGAGGCCGTGCGCAACCGGTCGTCCTCGGCCAGGGCCGGGAGATCCAGCACCCGGCAGAGCTCGGTCCACTGCTCGTCGCCCGGGACCGACAGGGCGAGCCACTGCTCCTCTCCCTGGCAGGGGTACACGCCCTGCGGGGCAGCGACGGGGTCCCGGTTGCCGCGTGGGCGGGCGACCTCGCCCGTGGTGGTGTAGCCGAGAACCGACTCGCCGATGACGCTGGTGACGGACTCCCGCTGGGAGAAGTCGACGTGGATCGCCTCGCCGGTCAGGTCCCGCTGCCGCAGGGCGGCCAGGATGACTCCCGGGGCGAGGAAGGACACCAGCTGGTCCGGGTAGTTGACGTTTGTTCCCGACCAGCGGGGGGTCTGGTCGTCGTAGCCGGTGACGGACATCAGTCCGCCGAGCGCGTCGAGGGTGGA
This sequence comes from Streptomyces fuscichromogenes, assembly GCF_014645815.1. Taxonomy (GTDB): domain Bacteria; phylum Actinomycetota; class Actinomycetes; order Streptomycetales; family Streptomycetaceae; genus Streptomyces; species Streptomyces fuscichromogenes. The sequence continues at coordinate 13,665 of NZ_BMML01000052.1, forward strand.
GCCGAAGGAGATGTAGCCGCTCTCCGGTCCGGTCAGACCCTGGCTGGTGAGCGAGACCAGGACGATGTCCGGCTTGACCGCGCGCAGTTCGTCGAAGCCCAGCCCGAGCCGCTCCAGCACCCCGCGCCGGAAGTTCTCGACGACGACGTCGGACACGGACACCAGCCTCAGGAACGCCTCCCGGCCCCGGGCGTGCTTCAGGTCGATGCCGACACCGCGCTTGTTGCGGTTGACCGACTGGAACGGCGGGCTGGCGTTGAGGTCCGCCGGGCCGCTGCTCTTCGCGGCCACCTGGGTCCACTGGCGGAACGGGTCGGTGTACGTCGTCGACTCCACCTTGATGACATCGGCGCCGAAGTCGGCGAGCACCTGCGTCGTGGCCGCCCCGGCCGTGATGATGCCGAGGTCGGCGACCCGGATGTGGTCGAGTGCCAAGGTGTTCATGGCTGTCCTCACTGGCTCGTGGCTGTCGTGGCGGTCACGTGGTGCCGATGGCGCGCTGGGCGCTGATGACCGCGGTGCTGCGCACCCCGTAGTCGAGGGCCTGGTGCCAGGGCAGGTCGGCCGAGGTGCGGTAGCCCTGCTTGCTGTAGTCCAGGGCGGTGGCGTCGAACTGGGCGATGTGTTCGGCCAGTTGCACGGCGGTGGTCAGCAGTTCGGCGGCCGGGACGACCTGGTTGACCAGGCCGAAGCGCAGTGCTGTGGCGGCGTCGACGCGCTTGCCCGTGAAGATGAGCTCCGCGGCGTGCTTGGGCAGGATCCGCTTGGCGGTGGACGGTCCGGCCAGGGCGGGGAAGATGCCGAAGGTGATCTCGGGAGCGCCGAAGGTGGCGGTGTCCGCGGCGACGGCCAGATCGCAGTTGTGGACCAGTGTCAGACCGCCGCCGAGCGCGAAGCCGTTGACCGCGGCGATGAAGACCGCCGGGTGGTCGGTGATGAGGTGCTGGGTGTACAGCCACGAGTCCGGGGCGCTGGCGGGCCGCCGCTGGGTGGGTGCCCCTTCGCGGGTGTCGGCGCCGGAGCAGAAGCTGACGTCTCCCGCTCCGGTGATGACGACGGCCTTGCTGCCCTTGTCGCGGATCTCGTCGAGCGCGTCGCGGAGCTCCGCCTGTGCGGCCCGGCTCAGCGCGTTGCGCTTGTCCGGGCGGTTCAGCGTCACGATCGCGTAGCCGTCGCGGATGTCGGTGAGGATCAGTGAGTCGCCCATGGTGGTGGGGGCCTTTCGTGATGGGTGGGATCAGTGGCCCACAGCAGCGGGGCGCCGGCCGTTGAACCGGAAGGGCAGTCCGGGCGCGGTGTCGATGAACTCCTGCGTCCGGTACTGCGGCGACTCGACGAGATCCCGGGTGTCGGCCACGTAGCCGACCGGGATGTTCAGGGTCTGCGCCGCCTGGTACCACTCGTACTTGGAACGCTGGATGGTGATCTTGGACAGTCGCGCGACGAGTTCCGGCTGTTCGGCCATCCGGCCGCCCTGGGTGGCGAACCGCTCCTCGGACAGCACGGGGTCGAAGGCGAACAGTTCCAGCACGCGCGGCCAGTCCGTCGCCCGGTAGTAGAAGGCGAGGTGGCCGTCGGCGCAGGGCAGTACGACCGGGCCGCTCTCCTTGCCGCGCGGGATGAGACTGCCGCCGGCCTGGTAGTAGACCGGTCCCTTCCACTCCAGGTACGCGACCGTCTCCAGGCCGGAGACCCGCAGCCGCTGCCCCTTGCCGGGGGCGCCCGGGCGGTCGCGGTGTGCGAGGGCGGTCATGACGCCGGTGAAGGCGAGCAGGCCCGTCGAGTAGGCGATCTGATGACCGCCGAGCATCAGCGGCTCGCGGTCGGGGTCGCCCAGCAGCGCGAGCAGCCCGCCCGCGGCCTGCCAGACCAGCTCGCCGCCCTGCCAGTCGGCCTGCGGTCCGCGGTCGCCGAAGTCACCGAACTCGGCGACCACCAGGCGCGTGTTCTCCGTCTCGAACGCCGTCACCGTCTCGGCCCAGTCGAGGAGCAGGGTGTCGCGAACCAGGAGCACGTCGCAGCCGGCGAGCAGTTCGGCGATCTCGCCGTCCGTCTGGTCGGCCCGGCGGATCTCCTTGGCCGCGTCCAGGTAGAGGAAGAGCTGGGTGTCTCCGTAGGGCGTGCCGCCCTGGGCGGAGACGATCCTGGTGACCCGGGCGCCGAGGCCCGCGAAGACCTTCGCGCAGAAACCCGCGGCGACACTGTCTCCAGCCTGTACGACATGGAGGCCGGTCAGCGCGCCCCCGGCGCCGGTCACGACGCCTCCCCCGTCACCGGACGGAACTTCGGCAGCGCGACCTCGTCGGTGACCTGGTCGAAGGCGACCTCCACCGGCATGTCGCAGACCAGGTCCTCCGGCTCCGCGCCGACGATCGACGTCATCATGAACGGGCCCTCCTCCAGCTCGACGAAGGCCACCGCGTAGGGCAGGTCGTCGGCGAAGGCGGGGATGTAGCGCTGGTGCATCACGACCCAGGACCAGACGCGCCCGCGGCCGGACACCGGCTTCCAGGTGATCTCCTGGGAAAGGCACTTCGGGCAGCTCTGGGCCGAGGGGAACCAGACGTGTCCGCATGCGTCGCAGTGCTGGAGGACGAGCCTCCCGTCGAGTGCGCCGAGGAAGAACGCACGGTTGAGGTCATGGACGCGCGGCAGGGGTTTGGCGTACTGCGTGGTCATGGCTGTGGCTCCTGAAGACAGTGGGGAACGAGTGGTCGCGGGTATCTGACGGCGCCGAGAGCGGCGTCACGCGCGCTGGAAGACGTGCGAGTTCACGACCGGAGCCACGCAGATGTACTGGGACGTCTCGCAGTTGGCCACCTGCCGGTCGCCGGCGTCGCCGCGCACCTGGCGGATCGCCTCCACCTGAAGGGCCCAGCCCTGCATGTAGCTCTCGCTGGTGTGGCCGCCGCTGGTGTTGACCGGGGTCTCGCCCTTGAGGCCGATACGCCCGTCCTTGATCCACTGCCAGCCCTCGCCGCGGGGCGCGAAACCGAAGCTCTCCAGCGAGAACAGCACGATGGGCGTGAAGTTGTCGTAGATCTGCACGCAGTCGACGTCCTCGGGGCCGAGACCCGCCTGCGCGTACACCCGGCCGGCCACGTCGCGGGCGGCGGTGTCGAAGAAGTCCGGCTTGGTGTAGTGGCCCGTCAGGTCCGCGGACCCGGCCGTGGCGATGACCCGCACGGCGGGCTTGCGCAGGTTCCTGGCACGGTCCGCGGTGGTCACGATGATCGCGACGCCACCATCGTTGATCATGCAGTAGTCGAACAGCCGAAGCGGATCGCAGATGTACCGCGCGGAGAGGTACTCCTCCTCGGTGAGCGGCTTGGTCATCGCCGCGACCGGGTTGAGCGCCGCGTTCGTCCGGTTGTTGATCGCCAGCGGGGCCAGCGCGCCGTCCGGGGCGCCGTACAGGTGCTGGTAGCGGCGGTACATCATGCCGACGTAGGCGCCCGGCGAGGTCATGCCGTACGCGAGGTCGTACGCACCGGTGTCGTCACCCGGTCCGCGTCCGGCACTCTCACCGCCGTAGGTCATACCGACCGAGCGGCCGTTGTTCCCGTACACGCAGGCGACAGTGGTGGCGAGCCCGGCCTCGACGAGGGTGATGGCGTGCTGGAGCACCACGCCGGCCATCCGGCCCGAGCCCTCGTAGGCGTTGACGACCTTGGGATGCCGGATGCCCGCCAGCGTGCCGAATTTCTCGTAGTTCGGCAGGCGGCAGGTCAGGACTCCGTCGATGTCGTCCTTGGCGAGACCGGCGTCGTCCAGCGCGATCTTCAGGGCGTCGATGCCGAGCTGGTAATCGGACCGGTTGGCGTCCCGGTTGCGGTACTGCGCGCCGAAGTCCGTCGTGCCGACACCGACCACGACCGCTTCCTGCCTGGACACTGTCCTCGCCATCACGGCTCACATCCTCTGAGTTCAACCAAACGGTTGGGTGATATAAACCAGGTCTACCTGGTGATACTGGCTGATGCAAGGGGTAGTAAGGATGAAAAACCACGCACCGGACCACGCGGCCGGGAGGTGACCGCAGAACCGCCGGTCAAACAACCTTTTGTTTGCCGTGTGAACCGACTGCCTAGAATCGACCCACGTCAGGACCCCGAAACCACTCGGGACCGTCCCGGACGCCGACTGAGGAGTTACGCATGGCCCGGCCCAGGAAAGCCCCCCGCCAGCGGTTGCTGGACGCCGCGGTCAAGGAGTTCGCCGCCCACGGTTTCGCGGGGGCGCGCATCGACGCGATCGCCCGCCGGGCCGGCATGAACAAGCAACTCGTCTATCACTACTTCGGCAGCAAGCAGGCGATCTACGAAGCGGTGTTCGAACAGGTCATCGCCGAGAACACCAGCCGGGCCTTCCCGCCGGGCGAGGACCGCAAGTACTCCGAGGTCACCATGGAGGAGCTGCGGATCAACAACTCCCGCGACACGCAGTTGTTCCACCGCCTTCTGATGTTCGAGGCTCTGAGCAGCGAACGCGGCATCCACAAGGAGGCCGAGCGCCGGGCGGTCTACGACAAACTCGTCGAGCGGGTCCGCAAGGCTCAGGACCAGGGTGAGATCGACCCGGCCGTCGACCCCGCACTGTTCTATCTGGCGGCTCTCTCCCTCCAGATCGTGCCCGCGATGCTGCCGAAGGTGGTCCGTCTGGCGACCGGCCGGGACCCCGAGAGCGAGGAGTTCCTCAGTGAGTGGGGCGAACTCGTCGCTCAGTTCGTGGCCCGCTTCGCGCCTGCCGATTCGCCTGCTCAGTGACCCGGCTGCGGTCCACCGCGACCGCGGGACGCCGTTCTGTCCGCCTCCCGGACGGAACGGGAGCCGTCCCGGCCCCGTCGAGGCGGTGCCGGGACTCACGCTCTGCGGCGGCCTCACGGGGCCGGCCCTCAGTGCATGGCGATCGGGACCTGTGCCTCGCCTTCCGCCCCGGCCACGACTCCCGGGCCTCCGGACTGGCGGCCGACGTTGACGAAGGTCAGGCCGATGGCGGCGGCTGTGACCAGGATGCCGACGGCGATCCAGATCGCGTTGGCGTAGCCGTGGACCATGCCCTGCATCTGGATCAGCTGCTGCTGTGACCGGGTGGCGGCACCCGCGACGTGGTCCTTGATGTACGACGTGGTCGCGGACGCGGCGATCGTGTTCAGCAGAGCCGTACCGACCGCGCCGCCCACCTGCTGCGAGGTGTTGACCATCGCCGAGGCGACACCGGCGTCGCGCGGCTCGACTCCATGGGTGGACAGGGACATGGCCGGCATGAACGCCGTGCCGATGCCGAGGCCGAGCAGCAGCTGGGCCGGCAGCAGCAGCGAGGTGTAGGAAGAGCCGATCTCCAGCCGCGTCAGCAGGAACATCCCGGAGGCGGCGACCAGGTAGCCGGCGCCCATGAGCAACCTGGCGGGCAGCCGGGTCATGAGTCGCGCGCCGATCACGGCGGAGCCGGTGATCATGCCGCCGATCAGTGGCAGGAAGGCGAATCCGGTCCTGACCGGGGTGTAGCCCTTGATGACCTGTAGGTAGTAGGTCAGGAACAGGAACATGCCGAACATCGCGATGATCGCGAGACCGAGCGAGAGGTACACGCCGCCGCGGTTGCGCTCGGTGACCACACGCAGGGGAAGCAGCGGGGCCTTCACCCGCGTCTCGACGACCACGAAGGCCAGCAGCAGCACGGCCGCCGCGACGAAGAGGCCGACCGTCACGGAGTCGCTCCAGCCGTTGGACTCGGCGCGGGTGAAGCCGTAGACCAGCGAGACGAGGCCGGTGGTGGAAAGGATCACGCCCGGAATGTCGAGGGTCGAGCGGTGACTCTCACCCTTGGGCTCATGGACGAAGAGCAGCGCGCCGAACGCGGCGACCACCGCGAACGGGATGTTGACGAAGAACGTCCAGCGCCAGTTCAGGTACTCGGTCAGTACGCCGCCGAGGATCAGGCCGACGGCGCCGCCGGCGCCGGAGATCGCGCCGTAGATGCCGAACGCCCTGGCGCGTTCCCTGGCGTCCGTGAACATCACTGCCAGCAAGGAGAGCGCGGCCGGTGCGAGCAGCGCACCGAAGGCGCCCTGCAGGGCCCGGGCGGCGAACATCATGGTCTCGTCGGTGGCGGCGCCGCCGAGCGCGGAGGCCGCCCCGAAGCCCAGCAGGCCGGTGATGAAGGAGCGCTTACGGCCCCACATGTCGGCGATCCGGCCGCCGAAGAGCAGCAGGCCGCCGAAGGCCAGGGCGTACGCCGTGACCACCCACTGGCGGTTGCCGTCGGAGATGCCCAGGTCCTGCTGGGCGGAGGGGAGGGCGATGTTCACGATCGTCGCGTCGAGCACGACCATCAGCTGGGCCATGGAAATGAAGACGAGCGCCGTCCAGCGGTTCGCTCCGGCGGCGCCCGGAGCCTTGTGGGCTGCCTGGGACATGGGGGGTACCCCTTCCGGATTCATGTGGTTGTGGCACGTCGTCGGTGACGGCCTGGAAGTCTGGGGTCCACCGGCGGGACGAAGAGGCCGGCAGGACGGTCGGGGGACAGTGCTTCCGCGGGCCCGGCGGCGGGGACATCGGGGATGTCCGGCCGCCGGGCCCGGGAGCGCCGATCCCGTCCCCACAGATTCGGCGCGACGGGGCCGCTGCCGCTCGACGCAGCCCCGGTCCTGGGAAGTGCGGGCCCGGGAGGTGTTCGGGCACGCTCCTCATCGGTTCCAGTGATCGCCGGCGTGTGCAGGCCCGGTGCCGGCCCGCGCATTCACCGAATTGGTTCGGCTGAGACGGTTCAGCCCGAGGGCGGCGAGGGACGGCCGGTTGTGCGAGCCGGCTGTCCAGGCCGTCGACTCAGCTCAGCGTGGCCAGGGCGGCGGGTTCGAACGGGGTCAGTTCGTCGTAGCGCCCCTGGAGGACCTTCGCCGCCCACTCCGGGTCCTGCAGCAGGGACCGGCCGACCGCCACCAGGTCGAACTCCTCGGCCTCCAGGCGGTCCAGGAGGTCGTCGATGCCTCGGAGCTCGGCGCCCTTGCCGTGGAACAGGGTGTCGACGAAGTCGGTGCCGCCGCCCAGGCCCACAGAGCCGACCGTGACGGTGGGCTTGCCGGTGAGCTTCTTCGCCCAGCCCGCCAGGTTGAGACCGGAGTCGTCGAACTCCGGCACCCAGTAGCGGCGCGTGGAGGCGTGGAAGGAGTCCACTCCGGCCGCGGCGAGCGGGGTGAGGATCGCTTCCAGTTCCTGGGGATTCTCGGCGAGGCGGGCGTCGTAGACGCCGTTCTTCCACTGCGAGAAGCGGAACTGTACGGGGAACTGCGGCGAGACCGAGTCCCGGATGGCGGCGACGACCTCCGCCGCGAACTTCGTACGGGCCGTCAGGTCGCCGCCGTACACGTCCGTGCGCCGGTTGGTACGGGCCCACAGGAACTCGTCGATCAGATAGCCGTGAGCGCCATGGACCTCCACACCGTCGAAGCCGATCCGCTCCGCCGCCGCGGCCGCTTCGGCATACGACGCTATGACGTCGTCCACGTCCCGCAGCGTCATGGCCTTGCCGACGCCTTCCGTACCGTCGAGGCCGATGGCCGACGGGCTGATGGTCGGCGCGTCGGCGTTCAACGTACCGCCGGGGGGACGCTGCACGCCGACGTGCATGAGCTGCGGCATGATCCTGCCGCCCGCCGCGTGCACCGCGTCGGCGACCGCCTTCCAGCCCGCGAGCTGCTCCTCACCGTGGAACAGCGGGATGGTGTCGACCCCGCCCGCGGACTCGTGACCGAGGAACGTGCCTTCGGTGACGAGCAGGCCCACGCCCGCGGCGGCGCGGCGCGCGTAGTACGACGCGACGTTCTCGCCCGGTATGCCGCCAGGCGAGTGCATCCGGGTCATGGGCGACATCACGATGCGGTTCGACAGGGTGAGGCCGTTGATCGTGACGGGTCGGGAGAAGATCTCCGCCACGCGTTGCGGCGGGCTGGTGATGGTCATGAGAGCTCCTTGCTCAACAACGAATCGGTAGACGCGTGCGGGCTGGTTCGACTCGGGGCGCCGGCCGGGCGCCCGAGGTCGTGGGAGGGAGGCTCAGGCGGCCCCTCCGGTCAGGCGGCCTTCCCGCCCTGGGCCCGCTCGGACAGGTCGGCCCAGTCGGCCCAGGTCTTCAGGCGGTCGGCGTAGATGTGCGGGAGGTACTGGTTGCCCACGGTCCCGAAGAAGACCCGCAGCGGCGGGTTCTCCGCGTCGACGACCTCCAGCAGTGCGCGGCCGGCGGCGACGGGGTCACCCGCCTCCGACTCCGCCATGAGCTTCGCGAGGTGCTCGCGCACCGGTGCGTAGTCGGGCAGCGCCTCGGCGCGCACCGCGGACGAGCCGATCCAGTCGGTCTCGAAGGCGCCGGGCTCGACCAGCGTGACCTTGATGCCGAGACCGGCCACCTCCTGCGCGAGGGATTCGGTCAGCCCCTCCAGCGCCCACTTGGAGGCGTGGTAGCCGCCCAGCAGGGGCCCGGCCGCGACGCCGCCGATGGAGGAGATCTGGACGATGTGGCCGGAGCCCTGTGCACGCAGGTGAGGAAGCGCGGCCTGGGTGACCCACACGGCGCCGAAGACGTTGGTCTCCATCTGTCCGCGCAGCTGCTCCTCGCTCAGTTCCTCGATGGCCCCGAAGAGGCCGTAGCCGGCGTTGTTGACGACCACGTCGAGGCGGCCGAAGTGCTTGTGGGCCCGGTCGACGCTCGCGAACACCGCGGCCTTGTCCGTCACGTCGAGCTCCAGCGGCAGCACCGCGTCGCCGTGGGCGGTGACGAGCTCCTCCAGCGCGCCGAGGTTACGAGCCGTCGCGGCGACCTTGTCGCCGCGGGACAGGGCGGCCTCGGTGAACTGACGGCCGAAGCCCCGGCCGGCACCGGTGACGAACCAGGTCTTGCTCATGATGTGCTCCAAGTCTTGAACTGGCATGGATAAAGGGCACGTTGGCCCGCAAGTGCAGGAGACGGGTGTGATCGCGGTGTCGGGTCTCGGCAGGATGGGCGAGACATCGGCCGACGGCGCGGGAGGAACGGCCCAGACAGCGACATGGGCCGGAGGCAGCGAGGCGACCTCGCTGGTCCTCTCGGGGACCACGGAGACCGTGCCCCCGAGAGTCGGGATGAGGGTGACCGCGGATCAAGGGCGGCCGTGGCGCACTGGACGGTGCGCCTGCCAGGCAGGCGTACCAGGTCGTTCAGTTGCGTGGGAGTCCGGTGGCGCGGGAGATGAAGGTGTCGAAGCCGCGGTCGGTGAGGATGCTGCGGAGGGTGATCATGGGGCGGGCGCCGAAGCCGGTGGCGTAGCGGGTCTTGGGTTTGCGGG
>NZ_BMML01000053.1 GCF_014645815.1 Streptomyces fuscichromogenes
CCGCACCTGATCACGCCGATCATCACCAACCCGAAGCGGGCCGCCGAGGCGCTCCAGTGGGTCGTCCGCGAGATGGACCTGCGCTACGACGACCTGGCCGCCTTCGGGTTCCGGCACATCGACGACTTCAACCGAGCCGTCCGCGAAGGCAAGGTCAAAGCCCCCAAGGGCAGCGAGCGGAAGCTCCAGCCGTACCCGTACCTCCTGGTGATCGTCGACGAGCTCGCCGACCTGATGATGGTCGCCCCACGGGACGTCGAGGACTCGATCGTGCGCATCACGCAGCTCGCGCGCGCGGCCGGCATCCACCTGGTGCTCGCCACCCAGCGGCCGTCCGTCGACGTCGTCACCGGCCTCATCAAGGCGAACGTGCCCTCGCGGCTCGCCTTCGCCACCTCCTCGCTCACCGACAGCCGCGTCATCCTCGACCAGCCCGGCGCCGAGAAACTCATCGGCAAGGGCGACGGCCTCCTCCTGGCGATGGGCCTGAGCAGGCCGACCCGCCTGCAGGGCGCCTTTGTCACCGAGGAAGAGATCGCAGCTGTCGTCCAGCACTGCAAGGACCAGATGACACCCGTCTTCCGGGACGACGTCACCGTGGACACCAAGCAAAGGAAGGAGATCGACGAGGACATCGGCCACGACCTCAACCTGCTGCGCGAGGCGGCCGAACTCGTCGTCTCCACCCAGTTCGGTTCGGCGTCCATGCTCCAGCGCAAGCTGCGCGTCGGCTTCGCCAAAGCCGGGCGGCTGATGGACCTCATGGAGTCCCGCAACATCGTCGGGCCCAGCAACGGCTCCAAGGCGCGCGACGTCCTCGTGAGGCCGGACGAGCTGGACGGGGTGCTGGCATCGCTCCGTCCCTTACCTGGCAGTGCGCATGGAGAAGGCGCGGACACCGACAGCCGCCAGGAGCGAGTTCCTACCGCGACTGACGGTGAACGGCTGCAGTGAGCCGCTCCCGGCGCCGGCACCCCGCGCCTGCGTCGACGCCGGGAGCCACTCACCAGCGAACTGACCCGCCGCCCTTTCCCCGAGGCGATACAGGGCTCGACCGCAGCACGGCACCGAGCACTTCGGCACCCAGGTCCGTCATGGTCGGCCCGACCATGACCCCGACCACGGCAGCACAGGCACGCGTTGCCTGATCGTGACCGGTGGTCGGGGCTCATGGTCGCCCGCCTGGTCGGGGCCACCGAGTGCGGTGTCCACATGGACCCGAACCCCACCTCCGTCACCGCGCCCGCCTCCCGGGCACAGCCGACGCCTTCGCCGGACACGGACAACACCACGGCCATGGGCGACGGAGACCAGCTCGATCTCAGACCACCTGCCTGTGCCGCCTGATCGCAGATCGGGCGGCCGCTCTGAATTTCCGATCAACCCCGACTCCAAGAAGGAGCACACCCTTATGTCCCAGACCGAACGTCCCAGGAAGGCCGCCCGCTTCGGCGCTGCTGCCGTGGAAGGCCTCGACGCCGTCATCGGACTCACCGCCGCCGGCCTCGGCGGCTGGGCGGGCACCAACATTCCGGGCCTGCCCGCCGTGTGGAGCGGCGCGCTCGCCGGTGTCCTCGGCCTCGCGCTCGCCTTCGGCGTCATGGAGCTCGTCGACTCGTTCCTGTCGTCGCTCCGCGCCCTCACCCGCACAACGCCCCCGGCGGCCACCTCGACGTACAGCGCGGAGGACATGAGCGAGGCCCTGCCCAACAACCCCACCCCCCAGGAACTCGCCGAACGCCTCGCCGAGGCCGCCCGGGCCGACGTCGCACACGAGGCCGCCGGCCAGTCCTGGCGGATCGACCACGCCCGGACCCTGCTGAACAACCCGAAGCGGTGGGTGGGCTTCGAGGACAACACTGCCCTCTTCCCCATCATCGACAGCGCCTACGTGAGGTACACGACCGACGACGGCACGCCCGTCTACGACTTCGTGGCTCCCGTGACCGGCGGGGAGCCGATCCCCCTCAAGACGATGGCTCAGCTGCTGGAGCTCACACAGCAGTACCTCAAGGACGAGTCGGAGGAACCCCTCGTCGTCTGACCTGCCGGACCTCTGTGCCGCCCCGGCCCCTCGCGGACCGGGGCAGTGCAGAGGCCCGGCAGGCGGGCACCGACCGACTTGGAGGGCCTGCGCCCCATGACGACCGTGCACATCACCCACAGCCGCCCGGAGACATTCGAGACTGCCGAGACCAGGGACACGAGCACTCGCCGGGCGCAGCCGCCCGCGATCAACGAGCTGGTCGTGGCGGCGCTCCGCATGGAGGACCTCGCGGAGACAGCTGGCTCGCCCGATGACGAGACCGCCGCGCACATCAACGGCACCACCACGGAGCAGCAACGCTCCTTCGTACTGGGCCACGCTGCCCGTATCCGCGCTGCTCTCGACAAGATCACCGCCCCGTACGAGACGCCGACCCCGCCCGAGCCCCCCGAATCCGGCTCGGGCGCGGACGACATCCCGGGCTCTCAGCGGACGAAGGACAGCTCCCCGACCGACGAGCCGACCGCGGTTGCCGCGCTCCACCAGACCGTGGCCCTGTACGCGATCCTCATCGGCGACCAGGACGAGGCGAAGCGGATCGTCTCCGGCATGCTCCCCGACGAGCGCGCCGAGTTCGCCGGCCACCTTGACGATCTGCGTCGCCTCCTGGGCCCGGTCTGCCAAAACTGCGGAAACGTCACCGAGATCGGGACGGCGACGACTGACCCCTTCAGCGAGATGTGCCGCTTTCTGTGCGTCCGCTGCGCGGCGGCACACCGCACCCGGTGACGTACCGGCCCGCCCCTCAGAGAACTCGCATGGCACCTGCCGACGGCCGTGCCCTAGCGGCTGGCGCGCATCTACCGCGCCCCCTGACTGCCCCTCCTCCCGACCGGCCCCGTCGGTCATCCGCTGATCAACCGCCTGCCGAGCTGCTGCAACACGGGCGGAGGCCAGCCCATCCCTTCGAGATCAGGAGAGATACCAGCATGCACCGTCCCGGCACATTCGCCGCCCTGCTCGGACTGACCCGCGCCGCCAGCGCCATCGGTGACTTCTGGGTGCAGACGGAATTCTGCGCCCGCGTGAAGGCCGCCTCCGACGACCACCCGGTCACCTCCGTGGACCCGGCCACCCACGAGAAGACCATCCACGGCACCGCCGACGGCCGTCAGGCGTGCCTGCACCACTGCCTCACCTACACGGCCACCCAGGCGATCGTCGTCGGCCTCGGTGCCCGCGCCCTGGGCATCCGGGTCCACCCCGGCGCTGCAGCGGCCGCCCTCGCCCTGTCCTTCGGCACGCACTACGCCGCCGACCGCCGGGTGCCGGGCCACGGCATCCTGGAGAAGCTCGCCGCCAAGAGGGGCAAGACCGACTTCTACCAACTGGCCGACTTCGGCATGAACGGCGCCTTCCACCTCGACAGCTCGTGGCACCACGGCTGGGAGACCCTCGCCGCCCTCATCGCCACAACGAAGGCGACCACCCGATGACCGCCGGATCCCACAGGAACGCCGAAGGCCTCGACCTCGGCCTCGATCCCGATCCCGTCGAACGCCTCGCGTCCCTGCTGCGCCTGCGGTTCGGCGAAGCCTGGGTACCGGACCTCGCCGCGGACAGCAGCAGCGCACTGCTGCGTAGCCACGGGGGCCGCGCCATCTGCGCTGCCCCCGAGCCGACGGCCAACCGCATCATCCTCCAGGCCTGGGTGGACTGGGACTGGGTGACCCCCACCGCCGTCTACACGGCCGCCCCGGCGGGCCACCGCGACCTCGAACACTGGCTGTCGTGCGGTGACCTGACCGACGCGGGACACGCTATGACGCAACTGTTGCAGGGCCTGCTCGACCAGCTTGAGCCGTATCCGCCACGCGAGGACGGCAGGGACCACGTCGATCACGACGGCGCCGAGCAGCAGCTTGAGCGGCTCGCCGCGCAGGCCGGTGAACTGACCAGGCGGTCCCGCGACTTCACGGCACGGCTCATCTACCGCAAGCCCGTGGCTGCCGACGCACGGCACCTGGTCCGCCTGGCCAGCCAGACCGCGTCCACCGCCGCCCGCGTCGACCTGCTGCGCGGGCCCGCTGCGACCCGAGACGACGTTCCACGCCGCTGACGGGCCTCCGTGCCGGTCCGATCCCGCCCGGATCGGACCGGTGCCGTGGACCGGCCAGACCTGGACGGCTCCCTGGACAGCGGAGACCCCGCATATCCGCTTCGACGCACCCACTGGGAGGACTGCGTGCCATCACCGAGCGAGTCCCCGCTCGCCCCGCTCCCGCTGCCCGACGGCCCGTTCCTGGCCGCCCTGGTCGGCGCGGCCGGCAGCGGCAAGAGCCGCATCGCCCGGGCGTTCCCGCCCGACTGGAGCCTCGAACTCGACGCCTTCCGCCAGCAGGCCACCGGCAGCCCCGGGGACCAGACGGCAACCCTGACCGCGGTCACGGTGTTCCGCGAACTGCTGGACGCCCGCCTCAGCCGCCACCTGCCAACCCTCGTCGACTCCACGAACAGCGAGCGCGACGTACGCGGCTACCTGCTCCAGCGCGCCCGGCACTGGCAGATGCCCGCCGTAGCGATTGTCGTCCGGACTCCGGAGGGAGAGTGCCTGGCCCGGCAGAAAATGCGCACGCCCCTCAAGCGCGTGCCCCCTGAGGCCGTCACCCGCCAGCATGCCGGCGTGCCGACCACCGGCCAGTTGCTCGGCGGAGGCTTCCAAGCCGCCTACTACGCAGACGAACTCGACCTGCTCGGCCTGCTGCTGCGCCGATCGGCCGCCGCGGTGCCCGACCCGCTTGCCGACGTCCGGCAGACCTTCGGCGGCGACCTGGCGGACGTCTTGGCCTGGAACAGCCGGATGGACTCCGGGTTCGCGACCGGTGTCTTCGCCGTCGCCGACCGCGAGATCACCGTGCGCTGGATCGACGACGGCGACCCACACGAGCACCACTGGCAAGCCCTCTTCGACGGAGCGTGCATCGGAGGCTGCCCGGGCCCGCTATGGGTGAAGATCACGGGCGCGGCAGACCTGGTAGCCGTCCACCGCGGCCACGCCCCCGACGAGCCCTGGTGCGACGACTGCTACGGCCCCGGCATCGCCGTCGGCTGACCGGACCCCCGTATGGAAGCCGTACTCGCAAGCCTCGTCGCCGTGATCGGCACCCTGGCCGCCGCGTTCGGTGGCCTCGTCATCCAGGCGCACACCAGCCGCAAGGGCCAACTCCGCACCACCGCAGCCAGGTTCGCCCACCGGCTCTCCGTCCACCGCGGCCACCTCTACGACCGCTGGGAGATCGCCCAGAAGCAGAACCCGGACCCGGCCGAGGTACGGGCCGCCAACGACACCAGCAACGCCTCCCGCAGCGACATCACGCTCGCCCTGTACGAACTGCGGGTCCTGACCCGGAACCCAGGCCTGCTGAACCTGGCCGAAGCCGCGGTCGCCGCGACCTACGCCGTGAAACCGCCCGGCGAGGACCTGTCGGCGCTCACACGGGCCGACCTCGAAGCACGCCGGCAGCGCGGCCTCACCGCCGACGCCGCCCTCCTGGCCGCGGCGGCCGCCCTCTGAACCGCGCCGTCTTTACGCCGTAAAACCGCGGCGCGGCCTGGCGCGAGCCGATGCACCTCGGCCCTGTCAGCCGGCGACGGCTTCCTGCTCCGCTCATGCGCGAGGGGCGCGCCCTCGGCCTACCAACCACCGGGCGCGCCCCATCAACTGCCGAACCGGAGGCACTTGAAGATGAACACAGCCGTACCGGACCCCGCAACCACGCCCGTGGCCCATGACCGCCCGATCTGGGCCGGCCGCCCGGGCGTGCGCCTCTACACGATCACGACGGCCCAGCCCCGGGCCCTGGCGAAGGCCGATGCCGAAGCTTCGGACCGCGGCAACGGCGCCCACGTCCACCAGTCCGTCACTGATGACCTGTACGTCGTCGTACGGCCCGCAAACGAGGGTGAGGAGGGGCAGCCATGAACGAGATCCTGATTGCCGCCTCACTGCCGGCTCTCGGCTGGAGCATCCACGCCAGCCTGCTCTGCCGCAAGCTGCGCGCCGAGCGACGCGACCCGCTCAGCGGCCTGTGGACGCGCCGCCCGTGGATGGACCGGACCGACCGGCTGATCCGCCAGGGCCGTATCACCCACGTACTCCTCCTCGACCTCGGGTTCAAGCCCGTCAATGACGGCTTCGGCCACCCGGCAGGAGACGCCGTTCTCACCGCTGAGGGTGCCCGGCTGTACGACTACATCGCCCAGAACGGCGGACCGCACAGCGTCTGCGCACGTCTCGGTGGCGACGAGTTCGTCGCCGCGATCAGCGTCGAGGATCTGCCGGGCTTCGTCGACGGCCTGGCGCACGAGCTCGCGCAGCCGGTGCCCTGGCCGGGAGGACCGTTGACGGTCACCGCCTCCATCGGCTCCACGCCCATCGCCGACGTGGAACAGCCGTCCGCCTCAACCCTGCTCGCAGCCGCAGACGCAGCCATGTACGCGATCAAGAAGTCGCGTGGACGGCACGGTCGCCGAGCTCACCGCCGCACCGCAGATCGCACAGCAAGCACGCAACGCGTCACCTGCGCGGCGGGCGAAGCGGAGGCCTCGGCATGGCGCCGATGATCTGCGAGCCCTACTCCGTACGCGCCTTGACGCTCTGGCAGCCCTACGCCTCCGCCGTGGCCGCACTCGGCAAGGACATCGAGAACCGGGGCTGGTCCCCGGGGAACTACCGCGGGCTGATCCTCGTCCACGCGGGGAAAGCCACCGACCGCGCGGCCCTGCGGTATGTGCCCCAGGACCTGACGCTGCCCAGGTCAGCCGTCGTGGCCATCGCCCGCATCGCAGGGGCACACACCGACTGCGCCGGCGAGTGCAGCCCGTGGGCTGACCAGGACAGTACCTGGCACTTGGAACTCTCCGGAGCCGTCCAGCTGCCTACCCCCGTGACCCAGGTAACGGGCCGTCAACGCATCTGGGTGCCCGACGACGCCTTGCGCCAACGCGTCGCAGCAGCACTCCCGCCGGGCGCCGCCTGCCTCGCCGCGCACCTCCGCAAGGAACCCGGCGCGTGCACCGGCGGCGCCGTCGCCTATGGGGCCGACTCCACGACCCCGGCACCGGCCAAGGAGAACGCAGCATGTCCGTGCGCACCCACCCGATGACGTTGAGCGGGACGCTTGCCGACCCCGCCGTACTCATCAACAGCCAGGCGTACTTCCGGCTCACCTACACCCCTGAGGACCACAACTGCGCGCCCGAGGGGTCCGAACACGAAGTCCGCGAGGCGGTCCTGCCCTGCGCGCTCGCCGACCCGGAGGCCGCAGCCGACCTCGCCGAACTCCACTCCGGGGCTCCCTTGACGGTCAGCGGTTACCTCGCGCTGCCCGACACCTACACCAGCGACCTGCGTCTCGTGGTCCACACCGCCGTCGTCGAACCCGCCACCCAGCGCGATCCCGGCGCCCCACGGCCGGCCCTGCACCTCGTCCGCACGGAGGCGCACTGATCTCCACGCCGAATCGGCTCACCGACAGTCCACACAACCTGATCCCCGTTGAAAGAAGACCACCTCACCATGGCGACCTACGCCTTACCCCACCCGAAGCCATCTCCGAACGCCTCACAGGCCGTCGCTCTGATCCTGCTCCGCGACGGCTACACCGAGCGCACCATCACCGCCCGGACCGGCATCGAGCCCACAGACCTCTACCAGCTGGCAGCGCAGCACGACATCACCGCCCCGCACGGCACGGTCGAAGGCCACAACTGCCACCAGGCCGCCAGCACCGAACCGTGCGACGAGTGCAACCTCGCCGACGCCCGCGACCAGGCCCGCACGCTCGCCCGGCACCGCAAGTCGCTAACCTCCCTGCCCCGCGTCCTGCAGCGCCAGGCCAACCTCCCCCACGGCACCGGACGCAGGAAGTCACCGCACTGATCCGCGTCGCGACCAAGAACGACCTGAAGGCCTGGGCGCAGGCCCCGAACACGCCACCTTCCCAGACCGGTGCGAGCAGCTACGGCACCACCGCACCACGACAGCCGGGTCTTCCCCTGTGGCTCTGGTGGCGGATGACGTACATCGACACGACCGTCGACGGGACCCCGATCCGGCTGTAGACCCTGGAGACCTCCGACGAGCCCCACACCCTGGCCACCCTTCTCGCCGCGACCGCGTACAGCCCCATCAGCGAGGTCCAAGCAGCCCCATCACCTTGATCGCCCTCAACCCGAATCGGCCCGGGGTGGCCGTCGACCTCAGCGCCCGGCCACCCCGGATGCCTCAACTCCCCGCACCCGCACAGCAGAACCCGCCCCGCCCCGGGAACCAGGCAAACCGCCAGAACGGAACGTCATGCCCACCCACCGGACAACAGACGCGACACCGAAACGCATCCGCCGTATGCGGACCAAGGCTTGGCGCGCCGGAACCGCGATGATCGTCGACCGCAGCAGCCGCTACGGCAACCCCTGGCGCGTCGAGGGCAACATCCTCACCGCGCCGGACGGCACCACCAGGAGCCTGGACACCCCCGACGCCGCCCGAAAGGAGGCCAGCACCCGATACCGGAGGTGGCTGGACGGAGAGGGCCCCCACACCTACGCCGTCGGCCGCAGGACGTTCGACCGGCACCGCATCCTCACCGGCCTGGACCGACTCCGAGGCCGCGACCTCGCCTGCACCTGCCCGATACCCGGGAGCGGTCAACCGGACAACTGCCACGCGACCGTACTCATCGACCTCGCCGCACACCCGGACAAGAGCAGCCCGTGAACAGCATCGTGAAGGTGCTGCCCAAGCGCGGCTGGCCCGCCGCGACACTGCACCTGAACATCGACCCCGCCGAACACACACGCCGCCAACAAACGGGCCTCCGCCACATCCGAGCGCACTGGTCTCTCCTCGACACCCTGATGGAGCTCCCACCCGGCGTTCCCGTCCCCGTCGACAACCTGACCAAGCGCCAACAGGACGACGTACGCCGTGCCCCCGCCGGCGTCCTGGACCTCAACCTCGGCCTCGTCACCCGGCACGCCATCCGGCCCTGCCGCGTCACCCTCGCCACCGTCTTCGGTACCTGCACCCGCGAACGCATCGGCAAGGCAAGCACCTACGCCCCCGTCTGCTCGCGCGCCATCGTGACGCCCGCACCGCCCCGCCGCGACTACCTGCTCACCGAGGCCGACTACTGGGGAATCGGCGTCCTCCTCGATCACGGCGACGGCGAACTGGAGACGCTCGTCACCCCCGCGCCATGGCAGCCGCAACGGCACACCCCCGCCGCGTGGCACTTCGCTGAGACCGCGTACGCCTCCTACCTCGAACACGCACCCGCCCCCAACCACCCAGGAGAAGAACCCCGTGGGCGAAAACAGCACCATTGAATGGACGGACCACACCTTCAACCCCTGGTGGGGATGCTCACGCATCTCGGCCGGCTGCCGGAACTGCTACGCGGCCGACAACGCCCGCCGCTGGGGGCAGGACGTGTTCCATCTCGGCGGCGAGCGCCGCATGCTCTCCGACACCTACTGGCGCACACCCCTGAAGTGGAACCGTGAAGCACAGCAGACCGGCATACCTCGCAGGGTGTTCTGCGCGTCCATGGCCGACGTCTTCGAGGACCACCCCCACGTCGCCAACGCCCGAGCCCGGCTCTGGGACCTCATCGAGCAGACGCCGTGGCTCCGCTGGCAACTGCTGACCAAGCGGCCCGAGAACGTGTCCGCCATGGCGCCCTGGACGGACGCGTGGCCCGACCACGTCTGGCTCGGCACGTCGGTCGAAGACCAGCAGCGCGCCGACCAGCGAATCCCCGTCCTCCTGCAGATCGCCGCACGGATCCGGTTCCTCTCCTGCGAACCGCTCATCGGCAGCGTCGACCTGGCCCCGTACCTCACCTGCCCTCGCCTGGGCGCACTCGATGGAACGCAGGGCTTCGGAGATCACCAGCGCCGGGCATCGCGCATCGACTGGGTCATCACCGGCGGTGAATCAGGGCCGAAAGCCCGCCCGATGGATCCCGCGTGTGCCCGCAGGCTGCGTGACCAGTGCCAGGACGCGGGCGTCCCCTACTTCTTCAAGCAGTGGGGGACGTGGGGCCCCAGCGGAGCCCGCGTCATCCGCAGTCGCCCCGTGGCGGGCAGCAAGCTGGTGGGCGACCCGATCGACGAACTCGGCCATCGCGTTGAGATGGTCCGTCTCGGCAAGAAGGCATCCGGCCGCCTCCTCGATGGCCGTCTGCACGACGGCGTTCCGCCCCTCGGCCCCACGCGGCCGCCTGCTTCCGGAGCCTGACGCCCCCAGGGAGGCCACCATGCTCGACAGCACCGACTACATCGAACCCGCCGACCGCCCCGCCGCCTGGGCAACCATGGCCCACGAGTACGCCGCCCGAGACTGGCCCCGTCCCGAGATCGCCTCCGCCCTCTGCGTTGACGAGCCGACAGTCGACCGACTGCTCGCCATGGGAGCTTCCGCTGCCGGCGACACCACCCGGCCGACGCTGGCGCCCGCGGCCACTGAGCGGTGCATGGACATCGTCCTTTGAAAACACCAGCCCCGCAGACCTGGCGCCCCGACGGGCCGGGTTCCTTCCGGGCACCGACCGGTGTGCACGCTGTACGCGACCGGCACGGCCAGCTCTGGACTCGCGGTCCCACCCGCTGGACATGCACCAACACGCACTGGATCCGATGGCGAGTCCTCGTGGCCGAGCACGGCCCGGTCACAGAGGCGTCCGCACCCTGAGTTTCAGCAGCGGTCAGTGAGAGCAGGCCGCGGTTGCACACCGGAGAGCCGCCCGAACGCCCCCCCGGAGGTGACCGGCAACCGGACCGCGAGCAGCCCGGACTCCGACGTGCGTTGAGGCAAACCGCCTGTCTCACCGTGTGAAGCCCGTTCCACGCCCTCGTGCGGTACTGCCGTGCCCGACACCGACCAGCTCAAAATCCAGATCGCCCCGACGAAACGGAACACCGATGACGCAGCCCTTACCCGGCAACCCCCATGCGGTCCGGCGATCCGCGGTCCTGTCCGCCTGCGGCCGCTACCGCTATCTACTCGTGCGCGAATGGGCGGCTGGCAAGAACGCCGTCTTCATCCTCTTGAACCCCTCCACAGCCGACGCCACCAAGGACGACAACACCAGCGGACGCTGCATCTCCTACGCCCGGGCCTGGGGCTGCGGCAGCCTCCTCATCGTGAACCTGTACGCGTGGCGGGCCACCAACCCCCGCGACCTCGCAGCCGCGGACGACCCTGTCGGGCCGGACAACGACGCCTACCTCCGAGCCGCGGCCGCGGTCGCCGAGCACACCAACGGCCCGCTCGTAGCCGGGTGGGGAACGCACGCCCTCCCCGGACGCGTCGACGAGGCACTTGCCGTTCCTGGCATGCACCGACTGAACGCGCTCGCCCTCACCCAGGCCGGCCACCCCCATCACCCCCTCCGCCTCCACGCCGGCCTCACCCCGCAACCCTGGCAAGCCCGGCCCACTCGGCGCCAGGAGGCCGAAGATGCGCGGTACGCCGTCGTCCTTGCCCGGCCCGGCCTGCCCGACCTCCGCTACGGCCCCCACGAATACCTCCACCGAGCGGCGTCCATCGCCACCAGCCTGCGCCAGCAACTGAGCAGCACCCAGCACGTTCCCGGTACCACCGTGACCGTGCACCCGTACCTCCCCGACCTCGACTACACCGAGCCGTTCGTGCCCCGGGATCCCGACCAGCTCGCCGACCTCATGGACACCGAGCCCGGCGGAGACGGCACCGGACGCAACTTCCCTGATCTCTGGGCACGCCTGGAAGCGCAGGAAGGCTACGAGGAAGCCGAGCGGATCTGGAGGAAGGCCTGCATCGCGTACGACGTGCTGCACCACGCCCCTGCCGAGTAGGTCCTGAAGGCCCTGCACCCCGGACACGTTCCCAGGTGCAGGGCCTTTCGTGTTTTCGGGGGCAGACGCTTTCCCGGCGGCCGGCTCATCCTGAGAATCTGCGTCGGATGAGGAGCCATCTGAGCCGTCCGTCCCATGAAATCGGGCTTATACGCTCGACTCCCCAATTGGGGAGTCAAGACCTTGTGCGGTGCCCGTAGCTGGCGGATCCTGCGATTCACAGAATGTGAATCGCCCGGAGGCGGCACACTCGTCGCCATGGCACGCTCCCCCCGGAAGCCGGTTGCTCCTACGAAACCGCTACTCAAGTCGCCCGTCAGGATCGGAAAGCTGGACACCAAGGCGATCATCGGCGAGTTGCGCCAGCTGCACGAAGACGCCGAGGACGAGAGCGTTGGCCTGATGCCGGCGGACGAGGAGCTCTTCGGGGCCCTGCTCCACTTGGAGGCAAACGCTGGAGCGCTGAAGAGCGAGGAGGCACGGCGCAAGGCGGCGATCAAGCGCGTGATGCTGTGGGAGTACCTTCGCGAGCAAGCTGACCTGCACCAAGCGAAGGCGATCGAGCAGGCGCGAGCTGACGGAATTGAGTGGGCAGACCTCGTTCCGGCGCTCGCGGTGAACGCCCCCAGCGCGGCGTACAACAAGGCGAAGCGTCTCCAAGCCGCCGTGCTCACCGAGGCCTCACAGGGGGATCCGCCGGTCCGGCGCACTCCGGAAGCTGTCCGGGATGCAAAGCGACAGGCTGCTGCCCGGGCCGCCGTTCAACGGCGCGCCGAGGCAGAAGCGGCGCGGCGCCACGCAGCGCTCGCGCCAGTGGCACAGCGCCTACTCGATCACCGGGCCGGTCTGGACGACGACGAGGACGTGTCCTACTGGCTCGACCAGGTCGCCGCTGTGCTTCCCAGCTGCCAGACCCCCACGCAACTGGTCAGCCTCCAGACCTATATGGAGGCCGTGGTCCGCGAGCTGAGGAGGAAGCAACGCGAGACCGGAAAGGCGGCGGCTTCCACTCCGGAGGCCCTGCTCGCCTATGCGATGGCGGCCGAGGTCACTGCGGGATGAGTTGAGGGCCGTTTGTCCGGACACTCTTCTCTAGTCCGAGTCAGTCGCCCAGACGCCACTCCCCTCGCGGGACAAGGCGTACAGGGGCGACTCCCCAATTGGGGAGTCGACGTAATCGTCTTGGCCGGGAGATCGGTCACCGCGTGCATGGTGATCCCTAGCGTCCCAGCAGTTGCCCTAGGTGCGGTGCTAGTCGGCGTGCTAGTCGTCCCGCTGGCTCTCGTGTCCACGGCAAGGGCTTCTCGGATGCCACGGTGTGGGGCCGAACAGATGAAGCTGATCCCGTGGGCCGGAGTGTCCCTGTGTGTCGTTCTGATTAGCCTCATCTCCGACCATAACGTCGCTCATCACATGATGTCCCCAAAGTGATGGGAGGTGATGTCCGTGCCTCTGCGTGCGGTGAGACTCAGCATCGTCGACCTCAGCCGCGTGAAGGCCGTGCTCCGCCAGCGCCTGCAACTCATGCGTGAGGGCGTCCACGGCCGCAAGGTCATCGTCATCATCAACGGCAAGGGCGGAGTCGGAAAGAGCAGCCTGTCGGCAGCTCTGGCTGCAGCCCTCGCCAAGACTGGCCTGCTGGTGCTGCTCATCGAGATAGACGAACAGGGCAACCACTGCGAGGACCTCGGGACCACCGGCACCGAACTCGCCGACGACGGAAAGGCCCAGGCCGCCGCGCTCCTTGAAGGCAAGCCGCTTACCCCGACCGGCGAGGCGCGTCCGAACCTGTTCGTGGTGCCCGGCGGAAGCGCGCTTCAGGACGTCATCGAGGAGCTGTACTGCCAGCGGCGTGTAGCCGCCGCAAGCGACGATCCCGAAGATCGGCTCGCCTGGATGGGCATGTACGCGGCCGCGATCGAGGCCGTCCGCCACTCGTACGACGTCGTCATCCTGGACGTCGCTCCCGGCTCGGAACCCCTGCAGCTGCAGGCGCTCGTCGCCGGCGACATGGCCCTGGTCCCTACAAGGTCCGACCCCTCGTCACGCAAGGGGCTGCGCACCGTGGCCCGTCGGTTCGCCCTCGCCATGCAGCTCAACCCCATGCTGCGGCTCCTCGGTGTCGTGGTGTTCGCGACCGCCTCCGCGGCCACCAAGGTGCAGCAGAAGATCCGAGGCCAACTCACCAAGGACCTCGACGGGGCGGCCGGGGTCATGGAGCAGACCATCCGTCATGTCGAGGCGGCTGCCGTCGCGTGCCGCACTCACGGCCAGGTCCCGCAGGAACTCGCAACGCACCCGGACCTGGAGCCCGCGCTCCGACGCTCCATGACTGCGCTGGCCGGCGACTACCGGTCGCTGACGCTGGAGGTCTTGCAGGCCAAGGCCGCGCTTGATCAGGCAGACGCCAACCGAAAGGTGCGAGCATGACGAAGGAGACGGTCAGAGCAGTTGGCCGGGATGAGAGGCCAGGCGGAACACCACCGCTTCGGGGAGGCCTCCCCGAGGACGCTGCGCTGGCCGCGTTCGGCATCGACAGCGACATGGCGCTCGCAGCGTTCGGGCCAAGCGCACGCTCGTCACCGTCCGCCGAGGAGGAAGCCATGGGTCCTCGCGAGGCCGGGGGAGCAGAGGCGGCATCCGTATCGGCATCGGCGGCGTCTGTTCAGGCCGCACCTGCCCCGCGTGCGGCCCGCCCCGTAGTCGTCACACCTGATGCGGTACCGGTGGCACGCATCGAGATCGCGCACACGGGCGCGGATGCGAGCCGTCTCCCCACACAGTGCACGATCATGGTGCAGGCGCAGGTACGCGACCGGTTCGGCAAGTACCAAACAGCGCAAAAGGTCGAGACCGGCCTGGAGCCCACCAACGCCGTGGTCGTCAAACGGGCGTTCCTTCACGCCAACCGGAACGACTTGTGGCCGCAGCTGCGAGAAGCCGTACGGCACCGGCAGCAGCCCATCAGTGAAGAGGACCACGACCCCGACGGCCTGTTCGGTGAGGTACCGGCTCGCCGGGTCGACCGCGGCGGGGTCAAGCACGGCGTCCAGCAGTCGTTCCGTCCCTCCCTGCAGGAACTCGCCGTGTACGACGCCTACGCCGAGGCGTACTCCTTCAACAACCGCTCGGACCTCCTTGACGCCGTGCTCGACGCATTCCTTCCATCTCTGCCGGCCGTACGACGGGCCATGCGCTGAAGCCGGAGACGCCGATGGGCGGCACCGGTTCACCCGGTGCCGCCCATCGGCGCACGCTCGTCCGAGGCTACGACGGACGCTGCACGGCGATCGCCCGGCCGACCTTGTTGAGGTTCGTGTTGATCTCGTCCAGGACAGCCTGGACGGTCTGCGGATTCTGCTCCAGGGCCCGCCGCACAGCGGGCTTGGTGATGGTACGGGCCGCCTCGCGCACGAGCGCCAGGGTGTCGTTCAACCGGCTCAGGTCGTCTGACACGGAGGTAGAGCCGTTGGCGCTACTGGGCTGTCGGCTCGACTCCCCATTTGGGGAGTTCCCGTCGCCACCCACCGACGTGATGGTGTGCACGGTGCCGTCTGCACTGTTCGAAGACCTCTGGACGCCCTGCTCTCCTGAGCCCTCACCTGTCAGCTCCGCATCTGCCGTGGGCGCTGCCGACGTTGGGCGGGGGGCCATGACGCCCCGCACCAGGTCGCCGATCTCGCCGGAACTCGCCTCGCTGGAGAGAGGAGGAAGCTGGCGAGTCACTTCTGCCAGCAGATTGGCGGTCACTCGCTTTCCGGTTCGGGCCACGGCGTCGTAGACGGCGACCGCCGCCTTGGTGCCGGTGGAGTTCTTGATATCCACCAGCTGCCGGATGTGAGACTCGCGTGGGCTCCATCCCAGCTGCGAGAGCGCTTCACCGATGCGCCACTCGTCCATCAGCCGGTACACCTGGGACTCGGAGATCTCCCACTTCACCCAGACGTACTCCGCGAAGTTGGGGTGCCCGGAGTTGCGGTGCAGGTTGCCGGCCGACATGGTTTCGAGGCTCTTGCCAGCGATCCAGAACGCCTTGTGGAGGTTGTCCATCCCGGCGACGCAGGCCCGGAGTGCCTGTTCCTCCTCCGCGGTGAGGTCTCCCTCGCCGGCGGGGGGACGTGGGGCCGGGATGGAGTCGAGGGTCGTGCCGACGGGGGCTCTCACCACGACGTTGGCTTCCTGGAGCGCTGCGGGCAGTCCACTGCCCAACAGGCCCTTAGGGCGTAGCGCGTCGTCGTGGGGGTCGTCGTCAAAGGCGCCGGGCATCAAGCGGCCTTCCTGCAGTGTGCGTCGATTTCCAGGTTGAGTTCGTCCATCTCCTTCGCCAGCGGCAGGATGGACTCCGGTACGACGTCGGCGCGCTGAGCTCGCCCCGCGGCCACGTCGTAGCTCTTGGCGCTGGTCGGCAACAGCGCCGCGTACTCGCCGAACGTCAAGCCCTTCTTGCGGGCGTTGACGGCGGGCATCTCGCGATACCCGACTACCGTCGAGAGCATCGGGGTGTTCGGCCCGAGCACCCCGAGGACATCCGTACGGACCTCGTCGTGCAGCTGGGTGGCGGTCGGGTTGGACCCATACAGGCAGGCCCCGGCCACCTGCAGGTGAGGGTTCACCTGGGTGCGAACCAGCTTGTAGTTGCGGGCGATGCGCTGCATGCCGCGGATCGACGTGTCGTCGGAGCGGGTGGGTACGAACAGCCAGCGGGCGGCCGCAAGGGCGATCTGCTCCAGCGCGTCTTGTTCCGGGGCGCTGTCGATGACGATGTCGTCATACCACGGCGTGATCGGCGCCAGGGCCCGGGCGAGGGACGCGACCACGTGGACGCCTTCGAGTGGCATCCTCGCGGTCAGCAAGGTCAGGAGTTCTCCGACGGCTTCTCCGCCCGGGACGACGTCGAGATTGGGGCGCACCTCCCGGACCGGAAGCAGGGGAGTGCGGTCCCGGACCGCCCGCAGAAGGCCTTCGCCGTTCAGTACGGCGTGGCCCTCGGGCCGGATTCCCCTGCCGAATCGCTCGATCCCGAGGTCGTCGTCGTCCTGGCTGGTCACGCAGACGAGGAGGGTCCGCCTGCCGCGGGCGGCGTGCCAGGCGGCCTTGTGGGCGGCGATGGTCGATTTGCCGACCCCGCCCTTACCTGTCCCGATAGCGACAGCATTCTCGTGCGGCACTACGGGTTCCACCGCATCAGTCAGCACCGGAAGCGGCCTCCTTGTACGTACTCGCCGCACGCCCGGGTGAGGTGCAGCAATCGGCATCCTGGCACACCCGATCCCTTGGAACCTCTGGGCTGTCGGCTCGACTCCCCAATTGGGGAGTTCACTTCGTCACCACGCCGGGCCAACATCACACCTTCGTGGGTGCGTTGGCCTCCCGGATCCAAAACAAGATCAATACCGTGACGTGGGCCACAGCCTCCAGGCATGAAACGGCCAGATGATCACTATTCGTTGACGATCGGGCGGTGTGCTCTGCCGAACTGCTGCTTCGCAGTGGCACGCGTGAGAGTGTGATGCCCGTTCATACAGGGCGTTATGGAGGAGGGCAGCACGACGTGGCGGCGCCACTGAAGCTGACTCGGATGCATCGGACTCTCATCGGCGTGGTCGTGACAGGAGCGATGATCATCGCCGGGATCGGTTTCGCCGGCTCGTACGAGGCCGTCCGCGAACTGGCCATCGAGAAGGGCTTCGGGAACTTCGCCTATGTCTTCCCGATCGGCATCGACGCGGGTATCTGCGTCCTCCTCGCCCTGGACCTCCTCCTCACCTGGATCCGCATCCCTTTCCCGCTGCTGCGGCAGACGGCCTGGCTGCTGACCATCGCGACGATCGCCTTCAACGGCGCGACGGCCTGGCCGGACCCGCTGGGCGTGGGCATGCACGCGGTCATCCCGATCCTGTTCGTGGTCGCCGTCGAGGCGGCCCGGCACGCGATCGGCCGGATCGCCGACATCACGGCGGACAAGCACATGGAGGGGGTCCGGCTCACCCGCTGGCTGCTCTCCCCGGTGCCGACCTTCCTCCTGTGGCGACGGATGAAGCTGTGGGAGCTGCGCTCCTACGACCAGGTCATCAAGCTGGAGCAGGAACGCCTGGTCTACCAGGCCAGCCTCCGTTCCCGCTTCGGCCGCGCCTGGCGGCGCAAAGCCCCTGTCGAGTCGCTGATGCCGCTGAGACTGGCGAAGTACGGCGTTCCGCTCGCGGAGACCGCACGTGCTGGTCTCGCCGCCGCGGGCATCGACGAGCCACCGATCCTGTTCTCCGCCGAGCGCGTTCCAGCTTCGGTGCAGGCAGACACTCCGGATGAAGCGGCTGCGGACTACCAATCGTCCCGAGCTGAGTTGGGGGCGGAGCCGCGGCCACTGGAGGCCCCGTTCTCGGTCACCGCGATCGAGCCCGCACGGGAATCGCAGGAGCCGACCGAGGAAGCCACCGAGCGCTTCGCCGAGGCCTACCAAGCTTTCGTCGACCAGTTCCAGGCCGAACCGACCACCGAGCAGTGGGCATTCTGGCTTCGGGATCAGTACGGCATCTCCACCGGGGCTGGCGAACCGCTCTCCGAGGCCCAACTCCAGCCCTTGCTACAGATCCTCCGGCAGCGCTACGCGGCGGCCGTAGCCGAGCAACCTTCTCCCGCCGACGTGGACCAGTCCTGGGACGACTACTTCTACAGCGCCTGGCTCAGCTTCCAGCAGGAGCGGGGCTTCGCGCCCCATGCTGACGCCCTCGCGGCATACGTGTACGAGCGGGACTTCATCACCGGGGATGGCGGCCGGCCGATCACCGGCGAAGACGTGGCGAGCTACGTAGAGAGCTTCGAGGATCGTGCAGTCCGTCAACCGGAACTCCCCGCCGAGGGCAGCACGGATCCGGTCCAGCCAGAGGTCGACCAGTCTGCCCTGGACGCAGCCCCCCAGCAGACCGCATCCGCTGGATTTCCGGCTCAGGCTGCCAAGGAACAGCGCGGCCCCCGGGTGGTCGCACCCATCGACGGGCCGCAGCAGCCAACGGCCGGGGGAGGGGAACTGACTGCTCCCGATCGGTACTACCTCGCGTGGATGGAATACCAGGACCGGGACGGGAGCGAGCCGACCGACGAGCAGCTGTCCGCCTTCTGCGCTGACAAGGGGCTCCTCGGCCGAGGCAACAAGCCGATCTCTCCCGCGAACCTGCGCCGGCACTTCGTGCGCTGGCGTGTCTACAACGTCTGGTCCGAGCTGCGAGCTGGCGCCGATACTCCTGCGCAGTCGGCGGTTGCGCAGGAATGCGCAGTCCGAGGGATCACCGCGCAATACAACAGACCCATCACCGCCGACTACGTCACTGAGGAGTCCGAGGACTTCGAACGACGCTGGCAGGCCCTGGCCCGCCACCACGCCGAGACGCAGTCCTGAGTCATCTCCGGGTGCGCAATAGGGACCACAGCATCCTGCGCAATCGGCAAAGCCCCTGATCAGTAGCACAATGCGCAGCCGCGGAGATCGTTGCGCAGTCGCGCCCGCGGTCAGTGCGCAGCTATCACCCCCGTCGGAGGAGGAGCCATGAGAGCCCTGCGCATTGACCCGGACACCAACGTCACCGACCTCGCCCTCCCGCCGACCGGTGCGCATTCGGTGATCCGTGAGCTCGTCGGATCCCCTGACGCCGTCGATCAGGCGACCTACCATCAGCGCGCCGTGATGCACATTCACGGCTCCGGCCGACGGGAGGGGCTTCCGCAGAACCTGGCCGCCTGGGCCTTGGCAAGCGCCTGGCGGGGGACGCCCCTCTACCCGCTGGCTGGCCCCATCGTCGTGACAGGCCGCACCACGACCGGTGAGCTGCTGGCGCTCGACGACGACTTGGTGCAGCACGCGCACGTCGTTGCGCAGACCGTCCGCGACACACTGTCTGAGTGGCGTGACCGCCCGCCCGTCTCCAACGAAACGGCCGTCAACGAACTTCTCGCGTACGCAGCGCGCGACATCGCCTCCCGCCGACGTGGCGCGTGAGCTACGGCCAAGCCCATGCGTGGGTGGGAGGGATTGCGGGACGGCGCGTCGAAGCGCGATCCATCTGGGGATGAGGGCAGATTGGAGATGTCCGCTTTCTCGTACAGCGTGACTGGGTAGCTTCTCGTGCGGCGCTGCCGGGTATGGGTGCCGTGCGCGGCCCCGACATGCGGGGATCGTGCGAATGCCAGGCGGCGAAATGCGTCCCTTGGCGCGGATGGCCCAGCGCCTGTGTGGACAGGGCCGGTCGTGCACGCTGGGCGAGTCGTGCGGTGGGGGATCGCTGCGCGGGAAGCGGGGGTATCTGCATGGTGATCGAGGCCGGGGTGGTGGCCGGATACGTGATCGCGTGGGCGGTGCGCAAGGCTCGCCGGGTGGGCGGTCGTCTGGATGCCGAGGTCGATGCGTCCGTTGATGCAGGGCTGGACAAGCTGCACACGGTGGTCGCGGCCAGGCTCGGCGCTCATCCCGTCCTGGAGGATCTCACGGAGGAGGCCGCCACCGGTGAGGGGCAGGTCAGCGAGCTGACCCGTCAGCAGGTGGAGTTGGCCATCACCGCCGCAGCCCGCAAAGACGACGCTTTCGGCCGGGCGGTCACTGAGCTGGTGGCCCAGGTGCAGGCCGCTGAGCAGGCTGGCGGTGTCTCCGTGGTGGCCGGTGCCGGGTCGGCGGTGTTCACCGGAGACGCGCACGCCGAGGCCACCGGTGACGGAATCGCGTTCGGGCAGGTGGCCGGAGACGTGCATGTGGACCGCGGTGCTGCAGGCGGGCAGCGGCCGGACCCTTCCGAGCCGGGCCGGTCACGCCCCTGACCGCACCCGGTGCACTCGGTGGAGCGGCCGGAACCGTGGCGCCGCCGTCGTCGCATGGGTGCCTCGGCCCGTTGCCTAGGCACGTCCGTGCGGACGACGGCACCAGCTTTGGGTACGTCGCCGGCAACGTCGTGGTCCATCAGTACCGGGCGCCGTCTGTGGCGCGGCCGGTGCACTCGACGTACTGGCGGCAGGTGGAGCAGATCGCCCCGCCCAGGTTGCTGGAACGGGGAGCCGAGCTGGCCGAGCTGGCCAGCTTCTGCCTGGAGGAGCAGCGTGGTCCGTACGTGTGGTGGCGGGCCGGTCCGTGGGCAGGCAAGTCCGCGTTGATGTCCACCTTCCTGCTCGACCCGCCCGCTCCGCTGGCTGCCGGCCGAGTGTGGCTGGTGTCGTTCTTCATCACCGCCAGCCTGGCCTCGCAGGACACGCGCGAGGCGTTCACCACCGCACTGACGGAGCAACTGTGTGCCCTGCTCGGCCAGGGCTTGCCGACCGTGAGCGACGAAGCGAACCGGGAGTCGGTCCTGCTAGATCTACTCGCTCAGGCCGCGGCCGCATGTCAGCATGCGGGGGGCCGTCTGGTGCTGGTCGTGGACGGGCTAGACGAAGACCGCGGTGTGACCACTGGGCCCAGGGCGCACAGCATCGCCGGGCTGTTGCCCGGCCGACCACCGGCCGGGATGCGGGTCATCGTCGCCGGCCGGTCCAACCCGCCGATCCCCGATGACGTGGCCGACTGGCATCCGCTGCGCGACCCGGGCATCATCCGCCTCCTCGGCGATTCCCCCCACGCCCGCGATTTGCAGCGACTGGGCGAGTCCGAACTCGAACGTCTGCTGGCTGGAAGCCCCGTCGAGCAGGACCTGCTGGGCCTGCTGACCGCCGCCCGCGGCGGTCTGTCCGGCCCCGACCTGCGGGAGCTGACCAGCACGGACCTGGTGGCCGTCGAGGAGATCCTGCACACCACGGCCGGGCGCACCTTCACCCGCCGACTCCCTACCCTGACACCGAGTAACGGACCAGAGGTCTACCTCCTCGGCCACGACCAACTCCACAACGCCGCCTGCCACTACCTCGGCTCCGACAGACTGGACCGCTACCGGGACCGGCTGCACGACTGGGCCGAGGGGTACCGCGCCCCCGCCGATGGCCGACCTCCGTGGCCGCCGCACACCCCCGAATACCTTCTGACGGGCTACCCCAGCATGCTCGCCACCGACGGCGACATCCACCGCCTGCCCGCTCTGGTCATCGACCCGACACGCCACACCCGGATGCTCGACCTCTCCGGCGGCGACACCGCCGCCCTCACCGAGATCAAAACCTGCCAGGACCTGCTCCTGAACAGCACACAACCAGACCTGTACACGCTGGCCAGGCTGTCCCACCACCGCGGCCAGATCGAATCCCGCAACGCCAGCATCCCTGCCGAACTCCCCGCCGTCTGGGCCACCCTCGGCTACCCCAACCGAGCCGAAGCACTGGCCCGAGCCTTCACCGACTCGCGCAGCAGGGCGAGGGCGCTGAGCGAGGTGGCCATGGCGCTGGCCGAGGCCGGTGACCATGAACGAGCGGTCGTGGTGGCCGACGCCGCCGAGCAGATCGCCTGGACCGTCACCGAAGAACACCAGCAAGTGTTTGCACTGACCGAGGTGGCCGTGGCGCTGGCCAAGGCCGGTGACCATGAACGGGCCGAGCAGATCGCCCG
>NZ_BMML01000054.1 GCF_014645815.1 Streptomyces fuscichromogenes
CCCGCTCCGGCCGGCCCGGACCCACTCCGCCCAGCCGGTTCGAATGACCGGATCACGGTGCTGACGCCCGCTGATTGTCAGTGGCGTGGACGAGGGTGCGTCCGCAGAGCACAACCACGCCTCGCCGAAGGAGACCGGTGCCCTCGATGCCGTCCTGCAATCCGCTGCTCGGGCTACGGACGCGCTGGTGTCCACGTACGGGTGAATCGAACGGGCAGGTACCCAGCCCTTGGGCCGACAGCACTTGCCCCACCCGCCCGGCATCGAACTTTCGCTCGGCCTATCGCCCGAGGCTGCCCGTATCGCCCCTGTGATCAGGGACGTTGTCCGGGTGCTCTACCCGCATCCCGCTATCGAGGAGAAGCCGTGAATCCTGTCCGCGTTCTTGTCGTCCTTCGTTCCGTGTTCGAGAACCCTCCTGCTCAGGCCGTCCGGTCCCTGGTGTTCCGGCGCCCGGTCGACCTGCGCCGTGCCCTGTTCGCATCCGCAGCACGACCGTCATCGAGGTGGGGGGCATGACCCACCTGAGCATGCCCTCCCCCGCCCTGCTCGGGTGGGCCGGCCGGGCTCTCGGAGCGCAGCCCTCCGTCCAGGACGCCTCCCCTCCGCGGGATAACTCCCGCGTCTGGCGGCTCGACCTGCCTTCGGGAGTCCGCCGCTTCCTGAAGGTCTGCCCTCGGCCCGTGATGTACGAGCGTGAGACCCTCGCCCTGCGCCATGCGGTCCCCGCCCTCGGCGCCGGCCGCGCGCCGCAGCTGCGCGCCTCGAACGCCGACCACCTGGCCCTGCTTCTGACCGCGGTCCCGGGACGGCCACTCGAGCAGCTGACGCTGACGCCCGCCGAGGAAGTCCGCGCCCACCGGCAAGGCGGCGCCCTGCTGGCCCTCCTCCACATCGCCGGTGACCTGTCCGGCCCCCGGCGTACCGAGGCAAGGCTCGACGACCCCCATGTCACCGCGCGCGGCCGGCGCACCCTGGAGCGGCTCGTCGAGGGGGTGTTCGCGTGATGGCATCACACGAGCAGGCGGCCCGCACGGAAACAGGCGAGGTGGGCACATCCGATGCGGCGGTGTCCGTGCCCGCGGCCCGGACCGGGGTTCCGCAGCCGGCCGCGCCGCCGGAGCTCGACTACAACGGGCGCAAACACCGGCGGGCGATGGACGACGCGACCTTGTGGGACATGGCCCGCCGCATCCCGGCCGCGCTGATCCAGACGGCCCGTCTGGCCTGGCGGGTCGACCGGCGCATGGCCCTCACCATCGTCGTGTGCCAGCTGCTGTCCGGTATCGGTACGGCCGTGATGCTCGGCGCCGTCGCCCAGGCGCTGCCGCAGCTCATGGCCGCCGATCCCCGCGCGGGCCTTGCCAGGGCGTGGCCGGCGCTGGCTGTCGCGGTCGTGGCGATGGCCACCGGTGCGGCCATGTGGATCCTCGCGGACTGGGCGACCCGGCGCCTGAATCCGAAGATCGCCTCAGCCGCGGATCTGGAGCTGGTCGATCTCCACATGCGGGCCGAGCTCGCCGCGTACGACGCGGAGGGCTTCGGCGACCGGAGCCAGGCGGCGGAGATCGGCGCACTGCGGGCCGTCGACCTCGCCGACGACGCCAAGACTCTCACCAACGGGCTCGTCCAGCTCGTCTCGGCGGCCGCGGTGCTCACGTCCCTGCACCCGCTGCTGCTCGGTGTGCTGCTGCTGTCCGTCGTCCCCCGCGGTCTGGGCGGCGTGATCGCCGCACGGGTCGACTACCGCGTCCACGACCGGACGATCTCCGCCCGCAATGTGCGCGGGATGATGCGCTGGTGGCTGACGACGGCCGAGCTCGCCGACGAGCTGAGGGCCAACACGATGCGCGGGTACCTGCATTTCTGGTACCGGGCGATGTGTGACCGCGTCGAGGGACGCGAGCTCGAGGGAGCGAAGCCCTACCTGCGGATCACGCTGCTGGCCGCATCCCTCGGCGGCCTGTTCACGCTCGGCATGTGGGCCTCGCTCGCCGGGCTGGTCCTCGCGGGCTCCATGTCGACGGCGATCGCCGGCACCGCCGTCGTCGCCTCCCAGACCGCCGGCCGCGCCCTGAACTCGATCATCAGGTACAGCACGGTCATGTTCCACCACGGCCTCTACCTCTCCGACTACTACGAGTTCATCGACGAGGTCCGCGCGATGACCACGGCCCGCGGCACCGCGCAGGCCAGAGCCCCGCGGCAGATCCGGCTGGAGGGCGCCTGCTACACCTATCCCGGCAAGGAGACCGCGGCCGTCCACTCGATCACCCTCACGCTGAACCGCGGCGAAGTCGTCGCCCTGGTCGGCGAGAACGGCGCCGGCAAGTCCACGCTGATCCGGATGCTCACCGGGCTGACCGTACCCACCGACGGCACGGTGCAATGGGACGACACCGATCTGGCCGCTGCCGACGCGGAGACGGTGTGGCGGCACGTGGGCCTGGTCCCGCAGAAGAACGGGCACTGGCCACTCGCCGCCCGCGAGAACATCACCTTGGGCCAGCCCCGGGAGCACGGCGACGAGCGGATCTGGGCCGCGGCGGAGCAGGTCGGCATGACCAAGGCCCTGCGCGAGCTGCCCGATCAGCTGGAGACGCTGCTCGCACGGTCGGTGTGGGGCGGCCACGAGCTGTCCGGCGGCCAGTGGCAGCGACTGGCGTGCGCGAGGGCGATGTACCGGCAGCCGGCCGTGCTCGTCCTGGATGAGCCGACCAGCGAGATGGATGCCCGCGGCGAGCACCAGATCTTCCGAGAACTGCGGACCATGGCCCCGGACCGGATCACCGTGGTGGTCACACACCGGCTGGACAACGTCCGGATGGCCGACCGGGTCATCGTCCTTGAGCAGGGCACCGTCCGGGAACAGGGCTCCTTCGACGACCTGGTCGCGACCGAGGGAAGTCTGCTCGGCGAGCTGTACGCCCTGGCCCAGGACCGCTGACCGACAACCACCGATAGCAGTAGCGGGGCCGCGCAGACCGGCGCGGCCCAGCCTTCCCTCCAAGCTCGAGCGGAGCACAAGGCGCCGGTCCCGTCGCCTGACGATCACTGAAGGCGAAGCCCCGGCGACGCCGGCCCTGCGGGAGCGGAAAGCGAGAATCGCCGCCCCCCTCGGCCGCGTTCCCGCCGGTCACGAGGGGGCGCTGGCGGCTGGGTCGATCGACTGAGACGGGGGCGTTGACCAGGGGACGCAGTGTTGGAGGTTGCGAGAGCAGCGGTCGCGCTGGGCGTCGCGGTGTTCCTGGCGGGTCGTGTCCTGCCGGCGATGGAAGCACCGGGCTGGATCTACTGGCGCAAGACCGACGGCCTGTCGTCCATCGGTGTCGGCCTCATCCAGGGGGGTGCCCCCCAAGACCCAGGCCGTCAAGTGCGTGGGCTCACCGCACGAAAGCAATGATGAGGAACACGAAGGCGGCGATGAGCGGGGAGAGGGACGCGGTCACGCTGAGAAAGAGCTTGAGCCGGTTCCAGCGGTGGATCCGGCGGCCCTCGGGGGTGTCGGTGCGCCAGGTGGGATCAACCTCGATCACGCCGCCGATGACGTCCGGCGCGACACGGCGGGCGTCCGCGGCATCGAAGGAGTACATCGGGGAGCCACGGCCGCCGACGGGGTAGTCGTAGCCGTAGTGCACCCTGTATTTGACACCGGCCCGGTCGGCGACGTGCTGGAGGATGTAGCCCTCAGGCCTGATGTGCCAGAGCCTGCCGGTGCGGCCGTGAAAAATCCAACGTACCTGCTGATCGGGATCTTTCCGCACGGCGGCCTCCCCCGGCCCCATCCATACGCCAGGCTCATCGTGGCACCCGTCGCATGGTCTGTCGATACTCCTCCAGCCCGGTGCAGCTTTGCTTCAGTCGGTTCGACCCAGGCGCGGGGCGGAAGCCTCCAGCCGTGGCGCTACCGCTACGACTGACCCTCGGCATTCCGGCAGAACCGGCCGCTGTGGAAAAGGGAGTACGTGGGCAGGAACATCAGGCCGCCAGAAGATCCGCCCTTCCAGGTGGACCTGGACGCCGGCACGGTGCGCATTCGCCGCGCTGGTCACGACGGGCAGGAACAGGCGCCCTCGCCTTGAGAGCCTCCTGAACCGACAACGCGGCTCCCGCCGAGGAAGGGCTTGGTGGTGCGACGTCAGCCGGAGGCGTCTTGTACGGCGGCCCGCTTCACTTGGTTCGCGGGATCAGCTCAGGGCACGGGCATCAACACCGCGGCGGAAATCCTGCCTTTCCGGCATGCCTTCGAGAACTGGAACGTATCCCGCGTCGATGTGAAGACGGACGCGCGCAACAACAGGTCACGTG
This sequence comes from Streptomyces fuscichromogenes, assembly GCF_014645815.1. Classification (GTDB taxonomy): domain Bacteria; phylum Actinomycetota; class Actinomycetes; order Streptomycetales; family Streptomycetaceae; genus Streptomyces; species Streptomyces fuscichromogenes. The sequence continues at coordinate 4,309 of NZ_BMML01000054.1, forward strand.
TCGCGATCGAGCCACCAGGTCGTCCGGGTCGGAGATGGTGAACTTCCACTGAACACGGCGATGCCCCGCCGGGCGGCCTCGCGGGCCAGTTCGGGGCGCGACCAGCAGCAGGAAAGCGGCACTCCGCTCTTGGTGGGTAGCCGGCCAGCGCCTTGACCGCTCGGTCTTGTGGACGTAGGCCATCGTCTTCGGCCGCGCGTGTTCGGCGGCACTGGGGACCGTCGGACAGGCAGTACGGAGGGGCATGGCGGGCGAACCGATCGGCCGAAGTGGATCACTGGCAAGCCGCAGGCTGCCCCGCCCGCCGAGGCAGTGGAGCCCAGGCGTCGCGGTAGTCAGCGGGCGCCCGAGCTTGGACCGACCAGATCACTCCGTCACAGGCAGGCACTCGGCGAGCAGGTCGACGATGTCGCGCCAGGCTCGCTGCGCGTGCCGTGGGTGGTAGCCGACGCCGGGAACCACGGGCTGGTCGACCGGCGGGTGATGGAAGGCGTGCAAGGCGCCGCCGTAGACCACGAGGCGCCAGTCGACGCCCGCGGCCTGCATCTCGGCGGAGAACGCGTCCCGTTGGGCGGGCGGCATGATCGGGTCTTCCGACCCGACCCCGGCCCACACCGGGCAGCGGATGCGCGCCGCCTCGCCCGGTCGGCCCGTGGTCAGTGCGTTGACCGTCCCGATCGCGCGCAGGTTGACGCCGTCGCGCCCGAGTTCCAGCCCGATGGCGCCCCCGGTGCCGTAGCCGACGGCGGCGATCCGGTCGGGGTCGCTCCGCGGTTCGGCGCGCAACACGTTGAGCGCCGCGTGGCCGATGCCCCGCATCCGGTCGGGGTCGGCGAGCAGCGGCAGGCAACGGGCCAGCATCTCCTCGGGGTCGCTCAAGTAGCGCCCGCCGTGAAGGTCGAAGGCCAGCGCTACGTATCCCAGCTCGGCGAGCGCATCGGCCCGGCGGCGTTCGACGTCGCTGAGCCCGGGGCCCTCTGGTCCGAGCAGCACCGCGGGCCGGCGGTCGGCACCGGCCGGGAGCGCGAGGTGCCCGATCATCGTCAGACCGTCGGCCGGGTACTGGACCGTGCGCGTGGTAATCGTCGCCATGAGACTGGACGGTAGTGATCGCGGAGCCCGGTCGGACCTGGGTTCACCGCTGGCAGAACAGGGCGGGTGCCCTTCTGGAATGCGGCGCTGGCTCACAACATCCGTCACATGCCCCGTTCCCACGACAGCCCGGCTGCGGCGCGAACCGACCAGACCGGAGAGTCGGCATCCTTGATCGCCGTTCTCAGTTCTTGATCGTCGGAAGGCGCCATCCTCCCAGCTTGACAGGGAAGTTGGTGTTCTTGTGTCGATGGTCCTCGGCCGCGTAGTTGCTTGGCCTTGCTCTGGGGGCGAGACGTCAGAACTCGGTGCCGGTTTCGATGATGGTGCCGGTGAAGGTAAGGCGGTCGACGAGGGCCGCGCAGGACCTGGGGTCGGTGAAGGTCTTGGTTCAGTGGGAGAGGAGAGGCCATCGGACAGTGCGCTCTCCAGTACTGCAATGCGGCCCCATCCAACCGGTCCCTACGAGAAGCCGACGGCGGGCCTCTCATCCCGCGAGATGGTCGGCGGGCGCCACGTGGGAGAGGGCTCTCCAGGCAGTCCGAGCCAAGGCCGAGGCCGATGCCTCAGGCCGGGTCGACTGCTCCATGGCGAGTGAGGACTCGACTGTGTGCCGCGTTCACCAGCATGCTGCCGGGGCTCCCAAGATCGGCACGAAGGGCCTCATCCAGCGGTCCCACCGTCGGAACCGCGGAAGCGGGAGCGGCAGAGCCGCGGCCTTCGACCGGACCCGACATGTCCGTCGGAAGGAGGTCGACCGCACCGTCAGCAGGATCAAGAACCTTCGGGCCGTGGCCACCCGTTATGAGAAGAGGGTGTAAGTCTTCCACGGCACCGCCACCGTTGCTGCCATCTGGTTCTGGTTCCGGAGATGACGTGACTCTCGCGATCACGCCTCGCGCCTGACGAACAACGGGAGTTGCCCGTCCAGCACGTCCGCCCGTGGCAGCTGCAGGCGGAAGTGTTCCTCGATCACCAGGACGCTCAGCCGGCGGACACGTTCGACGTCAGCCCCGCGCAAGTCCAGGTGTGCCGGCAGAACTCCGCTCTTGGTAAGAGCTGGGACCAGCAGGTCGGGATTCTTGCCCCACCGGCGGGCTTCTTCCCCGATGCCGAACGAACAGATGCAGTCGCCGTCGTGGTAGTAGGTGAACATCGATGGCGGGTGCCACGGACTCAGGGAGAAGTTGACCGCTTCCACCCCCACGGCTGAGACGGCGCCCATGCCGGTGCTGGTGGGGCCGACAGCATCACCGTACTCAATGGCAAAGGACCAGTCGCCCGCGCGTCCCACTCTGACAGCGCTGCCGACGCCACCGCCCGCGAGCAGGCCCGCCATGTCGTCCGAAGACGCCCAACACGGCTGCTGACCTTGCCGCGCTCCCAGGCGAAAGGCAAGTTCGGCCGGCTCGGCACCACGAGCGAACGTCACGCAGTCGATCAGGTAAGGCTGCAAAATCCATGCGATGCCGTCAGCCATGCTGCCCCCTCGACGCAAATGATCAGCACAGCCCATCCTCTCGTACACCACTGACAGCGCCACACGCCCGCCTCTGCGCACAGTGACCCGTCGGGCAGGGCCTGGCAGCCGGCGAGTTGGCTGATCGTTTCAGAATCGTCGGAGGTCGCCTAGCGGCCAACGGCGTTCAGGGGGTTGGTGGCAGGATGTCGGGGTGGAGTCGATCTTGCGCGCCGCCGGCGGACTGTTGGATGTCGAGTTGTCCGGCCCGGTCGACCTGGGTGGCAGTTCCCGTAGCACCGTGTTGCGTTGCGAAACGGCTGCCGGCGACAGTGTGATCGTCAAGGCGTTCAGCAGTGAGCCGGAGTCCCTGCGCTGTTTCACGGCGGAGGCCGCCGCGCTGTCTCTTGGGATCGCCGGTCCCGAACTTCTGGGTGTGGACCCCGACGTTCCCTTGCTGGTCATGGCGGATCTTGGGAACGCTCCTACTCTGGCGGACATTCTGCTCGGGAGCGATCCGACGGCCGCGGAAAGCGGGTTGTTGGCCTGGGCTCGTACGCTCGGGCGGCTGGCTGCCGAATCTGTGCACCGGCGTGCCGATCTCGCGCGGCTGTGGTCCCGGTACCACAAGGGCATGCCGTCCTGGGAGGACGAGCCATGGATCGCGCAGCGGGTCACTGCCCTGCCCGCACTGCTCGACGGCGCCGGAATCGCGGTTCCGGCAGGCTTTGCCGAGGAGCTGACCCGGATCGGGACAGCGGGTGGGGAGGAGTATCCGGCCTTCACTCCGGGTGACACCTGCCCCGACAACAACCTGCTCACCCCGGAGGGACTGCGGCTCATCGACTTCGAGGCGGCCTGCTACCAGTCCGTGTTCCTGACGGCCGCGTACTGCCGGATGCCGTTCTCCAGCTGCTGGTGTGTCTTCACCCTGCCGGCCGGGACGGCAGCGGAGATCGAGCAGGCGTATCGCGCGGAGGTCGTCGGCGTGTATCTGGCACTGGCCGAGGACGAGGTGTGGCAGGCGGGCATGCGGCCGGCCGTAGCGGTGTGGACGGTGGACGCGACGGTGAGGCTGCTTCCCCGTGCGGTGGTCGGCGCTGGCCATCCACACTCCGACGGCCGCCTACCCCCAGAGCCCACGCCGGCCGCTCGCGCCCTCGCGCTCGATGCCACCCTCGGCGCAGCGAATCCGGCCACCGTCCCGCTCCGCCCCGTCGAGACCGCACTCCTGCACGACTGGCTCCAGCAACCCGCCCACCAGGACGAGCCGGGTCCCCCAAGGCCATGTGCCAGACACGGCCCAGGAGCGAGTCACTGAGCGCCTGGTGCTCGGTCATCCCGGCTTCCGCCGGCTCCAGCAGCGGCTTCGCTGCGCGGCCCAGCTGCGACGCAGGACGTCTCCAGTTGTCGCGGCTCAGGAAGCCACGGCAGTGGCACGACCGCAGCAGCCCACCCACGGCCGCCGTCGCGACCGGAGCTCGTGATCGACTCAGAGACTTCCGGGGCGGACCAGGCCGGTCCTTTTGACGCCGGTCAGGATGGGGGAGGCCTCAAGAGTGGTGATGTGTTCGAGGGCGCCGATGGTGTCGCTCATGAAGTGGTAGAGCGCGTTGAGGTCGGCTGCGGCGACCGCCACGAGGAGGTTGGCGGGGCCGGTGACGGCCGAAGCGAAGCGCACCTGCGGGTGGCGGCTGAGCTGCTGGCCCGTCTCCTCCACACCGCCGGGTGCGGCGGTGATCCACAGGAGGGCCTCGGTGCGGATGCCCAGCCGGGCGAGGTCGACCTCGGTGGCCAGCCGGAGGACCTGGCCGCTGACCAGTGCCTCCAGTCGGCGCCGGGCGGTGAGGGCGGTGGTCTCCGCGCGGTGGGCGAGGTCGGTGTACGAGGCGCGTCCGTCTTCGATGAGAGCGTTGATCAGCTGCTGGTCGACGGGGTGGAGGGCCGGCCGGGCGGGTGCCGCAGTCATGTCCGGCCGCAGGCCGGTAAGTTCGGCGTCCGTCAGCAGGCCACCGCTCCAGTCGAAGGCGGCAGGGAAAACCCGCAGCAGGACGTGTGAGGTCCATGATTGAACCGCGGGAGTGGCGGGGAGATCGCGCAGCAGCAGGTTGTTGCGCGCGTCCGGTCCGTCCAGGAACAGGATCGTGCAGATCTCGTCCCCGCCTCCGAGGACGTCCACCCAGATGGTGTCCGGCCGACGGGCGAGGGTGGCGGCGATGGCGCTGATCCGGTTGGGCTTGCAGCGGATACGCAGGGCCAGTGGGATCAGGTCCGGGAAGTGCACAGGGTTGCGTACGGCTGTGGCGCGCAGGGTCCCGTCGCCGAACAGGGGTGCCGCACGGCGTACGACGGTGCGCTCGGAGATGTCCAGAACGCGGCCGACCGTGCGCCAGGAGGCGCGCGGGGCGGCCAGCATCGCGGCGGCGATCCGACTGTCCGTTTCGTTCAGCTGGTGGCGCACATTCTCCATATTTCGAGATTCTATGTCGTTCTTTCTCGTTGGCGGTGGCCAATTATGGCTCACATGGTCACGCTCGCCTAGAAACGTCTCAGAGCAGCCGAGACGAGAGAAAGCAGGTGGGCGCGATGGTCGGCATCGAGCACACGGTGGTGGACACCGACCGGGGCAAGGTCAGGGGAATCGCGGAGGGCGAGGCGGTCTCCTTCCGGGGAATCCCTTACGCCGCGTCGCCGGTCGGCGAACTGCGGTTCGCGCCGCCGCGGCCGCATCCAGGCTGGACGAACGTGCGAGACGCGGCGCAGTCCGGTCCGTCCGTGCCGCAGGCGGCCTCCCGGTTGGAGAAGGTGCAGGGGCAGCGCGTGCCGGACTGGAGGGAGGACGGCAGCCTGACCGTCAACGTCTTCGCTCCGCGCCGAGCGCTGGAGGACGGCATGGCCCGGCCCGTCCTGGTCTGGTGGCACGGCGGAGGCTTCACCAGCGGCTCCGGCGGCTGGGACTGGTACGACGGTGGCCGCCTGGCAGCCCTGGGCGACATCGTGGTCGTCACCGCCAACTACCGGGTGGGGCCACTGGGTTACCTCTACCTGCCCGCGATCGGCGCCGCCAACCTCGGCCCCCAGGACCAGGCGGCCGTCCTGCGCTGGGTGCAGGGCAACATCGCCTCCTTCGGCGGCGACCCGCACACCGTCACCGTCGGCGGGCAGTCCGCCGGAGCGTACTCGGCCCTGTCGCTCGCCCTCGACCCCGCGACGAACGGGACCATCACGCGGGTGCTACTGCAGAGCGGCCCCTTCGGCCTGCACCCGCAGGATCCGCACCAGGCCGCCGAGAACGCCGACGCGTACCTGAGGTTGCTGGGCATAGCAAACGGCACGGACACCGCCAAGGCCCTGCGCGCCCTGCCGGCCGAGCATCTGCTGGACGCCTACGGCCGGCTCTCCGGCCGACTCGCGGCTCCGGGCAACGCCGTCCCGCCGATGTATCCGGTCCTCGGTGCCCCTGGCATGCCCCGCACCCGGCAGCAGGCGCTCAGGGACGGCGCGCTGGAAGGCAAGCCCCTGCTGATCGGCACCACCCGCGACGAGGCGACGGCTTTCTTCGCCTTCGACCCCCGTATCCAGAACCTCACCGCCGACGCCGCCCTGGAGGTGCTCACCGTCCAGGTCGGCCGGCAGAGCGCCCTGGACGTCTACCGGCAGCACGCCGCCCGTCTCGCGCAGGCGACGCCGGGGCAGGTCTTCACCTCGGTGCAGACCGACGCCCTCTTCCGCACCGGTTCTCTGGAGATCGCCGACCACCACGCGGCCGGCGGCAACACCACGTACGTCTACCAGTTCGACTACGCCCCCGCCGAGGACCCGTACGCGCTGGGCGCCACCCACTGTGCCGAACTTCCCTTCCTCTTCAACACCTTCGACGCCTACCCCGGCAGCCCTGTCCTCGCCGGCGACGCCGAAGCTCAGCGCGCCCTGGGCCTCGAATTCGCGGCCTCTGTCGCCGAGTTCGTCAGCACTGGAACGACACGTGAGTGGCTGCCCTACGCGCCCGCGACCGCGGCCCGCATCCGTCACTTCGGCTGAGAAGGGGCTGGGGCTGGGGCTGGGCCGTCATGAAGCACCTCTTCCACAGGCCGCCCCGCTACCCGTGGGGCGCCGGCCATCGCATCGTCGGCGTGCCAGGAATCCGGCCCTGCATCTTCGGCGACGGGCATCACACGTCCGGGTTCGAACTTCCTTGTCCGCTCTGCATCTCTCATCACCTGGATCGTCGCCGGCTTCGTGTCGGGGTTCGTCGACTGGCGTTGGGGGCGGTCAGCGGGTTCGTCTCGGGGCCGATACTCCTGTTCCAGGACCGCCGTCGCGGCGTCGACCTCGACGCGTTGATCCTGGAGGCCAGCAGCATCGTGTACTTCATGGTGGTCGGTGCCGTCGCTCTCGCGCGGCCGCACTCGTCCCTGTCGCGCCACACCGACGTCCTCTCCTTCGCCTGGCTGGCCGCCACGGCCTGGGGGACGTTGGCGATCCGCCGCCCCTTCACGCTGGGCATCGCCAAGCGCCAGACGCCACGTGAACTCTGCGACATGCCGGAGTTCGTGCGTGTCAACAACCGCATCACCACCGCGTGGGGCGCCGGCTTCACGTTCATAGGCGTCAGCCTGGCCGTCGCGGGCGCGGTGGACGCCCGGCCCAGATGGGCAACACCGCCCATGTCGTCGGCCTCGTCGGCCCCGCCGTGGTCACGAAGGTCCGTCACGCTCGCACCCAGGCACGTCTGCAGGCCGCCCGGACGCCGGTCACGGCCGTACCTTCTGACCGCCGACGGCTACACCGTCACCGTTGTCCAGAACCCCACCCGCTCCCTGGACGGCGATGTGGCCGCCACCCGACTGGTTCTCGATGCTCGACGCGCAGGACGGCCCGACCGTACTCGTCGGCCAGTCCTTCGGCGGCGCGGTGATCTCCGAGGCGGGCAACCGCGAGTAGGTGAGTGCGCTCGTGTACAGCGCGGCGTGCGCGCCGGACAAGGAAGAATCCCTCAACTCCCTGATCGCCGACCCGCCGCCCGGCGCGCCGACGAGGCCCGCTTCCTGGCCGACTCCCAGGTGCCCTGGGGCGTGGACGCGTTGGGCGGAACGGTCACGCACCCCGCCTGGCGTGCCAAGCCGAGCTTCTGCCTGGTCGCCACCGACGACCACGTGATCCCGCCGCCGGCCCAGCGCACCATGGCCGAACGGACCGGGGCGACGTCGGCCGAGACGAGCGGCAGCCACGCCGTGTACGTGTCCAAGCCCGCCGAGGTCGCCGGCCTCGTCAGGAAGGCCGCGTCCACCGGAACCCCGGCATGACCGAGGGGACACCCCGTCCTCGCCGCCTCCGGGACCGCTTCGCACCGGTCCCGGAGGAGCACGAGACGATCGGTCTCACCGCGCGGGGTTCGCTCCCGCCCGAGTTGGACGGCCGCTGCCTGCGCACCCGGTAGGCGGCCGCCTGCACCTCGTGGGGCACCTCGGTATCGAGGCCGGGCGCCCAGTCGCGGGTCGGCCGTGGCTACCGTTCGGGTGAGGCCTTCCGTGTGGCATCTGCAGAACAGGGTGGCCGAGCAGCATCGTTCTCCACGACCGCAGGATCGGATTCAGGGGGCAGACCCGGAAGGATGCATCGTGGACAATGCGTTGCTGGCCCAGATCGAAGGGGTCGTCGGCAAGGGCAAGGCTGTCGTGTCGGCAGACGACGACGCGGTCGTGGCCCTTGTGCAGGAAGCCATCAAGAGCGGCAGAACCGCTTCCTTCTACCTGTCGCGCGAGCAGGCCCGCACCCTCTGGGATCTGCACTGGACGCCCGAACTGGTGAAGGCCTCCCGTCTCGAACCGGTGTCGGGCAAGGAGAAGGAGCGGATCGAGTCCGACCTGGGAATCGCGGACATCGGCGCCTTCCGGTTCGGGCGCTTCGAGTGCAAGAAGGGCCACGAGTTCAGCGCGTACGATTTCCTGCAGCACGGAATCCGAGAACACGGGCCGGACGCGGTGAGGGCGATCTTCGAGCTGAAGAACACGGCCTTCCTTCGCGTCAATCCGTACTTCGCCGTCAACTGCGCCACCTGCGACCAGCTGATGGAGGGCGGCATCACGTACGAGGGCGACACCTACGCCGGCTGCTCCTACCCAGACCCGCCGGTCTGCATGTAGCAAGCTCCGTTGGTCCCCATGACGTGCAACGCCGGTGCGCTCCAAGGAACATGACCGAGGTTCGACACGCAATCTGGCAACGCACGGCGGCGTCGGCCGATCGGACGAGGGGGGTGTCCTGGCCGGACGGATGCGTGATGCTGGTCGATCCGGTCCACAAGGACCCGTGGGAGATCCCGGGCGGTGCCGTGGAGTGGGCCGGGTCACCCAGGGGCGGCGCCATGCGGGAGGTGGAGGAGGAACTCGGGGTCGCCCGGCAGCCGGGCCGGCTGCTGGGGATCGACTGGGTCGGCCTGCGGGCGGGCCGCAGCGAGGGCATGGTCGCCGTCTTCGACGGCGGCGTGCTGGGTGCTGGGTGCTGGGTGCCGAGCAGGTCACCGGGATCCGCGCCGTGGCAAGCCCGGTGACCTGGGCCGGGGTGAGGGCGGAGGTGTCGGGCAGGGTGCAGGCGTCGCGTCTGTCAGGACTGAAGAAGCGCACGAGCCGCGATGGTGTGGCCGAAGAGGGCGTATCCGGTGGAGTCGGGGAACCCCGGAGTTCCCCGCGCCGGGGCGAATGGGCCCCGGCTGTCGGGACCGTGACAGACCGTCAAGTAGTGGGCAGGCCCGCCCAGAAGGCAAGGTCGTGCTCGGCGGCGAAGCCGGTGGAAACCTTGGAGCAGGCCGCCGGGGCCCGGTTGGTGGCTGGGTCGCTGTCACAGGCCTTGAGTGACATCAGGGCGCCGGATTTCGGGTCGTACGTCGGCCAGTTCGGGGTGCGCGGCCCGTTGGGGCTGCCGGAGGCCGCGAACTGTCCCCAGTAGCTGATCATCTGGTGGGACAGCTCCAGCTGGTCGTCGGCGTAGGGCAGGGTCTGGCCCAGGTACTCCCAGATGGAGCCGAGGTCGTCGACGTGGATGGCGCCGCCGAAGGAGAAATCCCCCGCCGTCTGACTCTTCCGCTGCAGGAGGTGGCTCGTCTTCGCCGGGCTCGGCGCGGTCATCGCGGTCACCACGGCCACCGCGGTCGGCAGCCGTGGCTGGCGCTGGTCCGCGCTGCTGCTGACCTGGCCGGTGCCGTGCGGGTGCCCAGTGGTTGGCGGCACAGCCAGGAGCGTCCGGACGACGGGCCGCAGGGCCACTGAGCTGGCCGGTGCTGGGGCCTCAGTCCGCCACGCCCCGTCGCACACGCCGCGACGGGGCGAACTCGTACAGGTCGAGGATGTCGGGTGGGTCGGCGAGTCCGGGGCCCCCGGCCGCCACCCAATCGGCGATGTCGGCCGTGGCATCGGGGTCGTTGACCAGTCCGAGCCAGACCGGCCGGCCGCCGGCTGCCCGGCCGGCGGAGGACGGCTGGACGACGATGACGTTCGCCTGCTCGCAGGCGTCCAGGCAGTTCACCGCCCGAACCCGGGCGACCGAGCCCAACTCCGACTTGAGCGTGGCGAGTTGGGCGGAGTGATCGACGCCGGGGATCTTGTCGGTGCCGCAGCAGCAGCCCCGGCACACAGTGACGGTGCACCTGGGTTCGCCCTGTGCGGCGGGTGCCTTGCGGCGGCTCATTCGGCGGCCCGCTTCCAGGCCGCTTCCCGCAGGAGGCGCAGTCCGTTGAGGCCGACGACGACGGTGGAGCCCTCGTGGCCGGCCACGCCGAGTGGCAGCGGCAGGGTGCCGACGAGGTCCCAGGCGACCAGGCCGGCGATGAAGACGCCGGCGATCACCAGGTTCTGCACGACGAGCCTGCGGGCCTTCCGGGACAGTACGACCACGGCCGGGACGGTGCGGAGTTCGTCGCGCACGATCACCGCGTCGGCGGTCTCCAGCGCGAGGTCGGACCCCGCCCGGCCCATGGCGACACCGGCGTGGGCGGTGGCCAGGGCGGGCGCGTCGTTGACGCCGTCGCCGACGACCATCACCCGTCGGCCCGACTCCTCCAACTCCCGCACGGCGGCGACCTTCTGCTCGGGCAGCAGCCCGGCCCGTACGTCGTCGATGCCGACCTCGGCGGCGAGGCGTGCGGCCGCACGGGGGTTGTCACCGGTCAGCAGCAGAGGCGCCGCTCCGGTGTGGGCGGTCAGGGCCGCCACGGTCGCGGCGGCGTCGGCGCGCACTCGGTCGGCGACGCCCAGCAGCCCGGCCGGGGTGCCGTCGAGGGTGACCAGGACGGCGGTCCGACCGCCCCGCTCCAGTTCGGCGGCGACCACCGCGGCCCGCACGGACCTCGGATCGTCGGCCTCGGCGAGCAGCCGGGCCGGTGCCCCGACGGCGACTTTCCGTCCGCCGACAGTCGCGGTGACCCCGATACCGGGCGTGGCGCCGAACTCCTCCGTGACCGGCAGGTCGAGACCTCTCTCCCGTGCGGCATCGACGACGGCACGGGCCAGCGGGTGCTCGCTCGGGCGCTCCGCAGCGGCGGCGAACGTCAGCAGTTCCCGCTCATCCAACCCGCCGCCGGCGAGCGGCCGGACGTCGGTGACGCGCGGAGTGCCCTCGGTCAGCGTGCCGGTCTTGTCGAGCGCGACCGCGTCGACCTCGCCGAGGCGCTCCATGACCACGGCGGACTTCACGAGCACTCCGTGCCGTCCGGCGTTGGCGATCGCGGAGAGCAGCGGTGGCATGGTGGCCAGCACGACCGCGCACGGGGAAGCGACGATCATGAAGGTCATGGCCCGCAGCAGCGAGCCGGTCAGCGCGGCGCCGAAGGCGAGCGGGACGAGGAAGACGGCGAGGGTCGTGGCGACCATGCCGAGCGAGTAGCGCTGTTCGACCTTCTCGATGAACAGCTGGGTGGGCGCCTTGGTCTCGGACGCCTCTGCCACCATGCGCACGATCCGGGCGATCACCGAGTCGGAAGCGTCGCGCTCGACCCGGACGCGCAGCGCGCCGGTGCCGTTGAGGGTGCCCGCGAAGACCTCGTCGCCCATCTCCTTGGCGACCGGCAGCGGCTCGCCGGTGATGGTCGCCTGGCCGACGTCGCTCGCGCCGTCCAGGACGCGGCCGTCGGCGCCGACCCGCTCACCGGGCCGTACGAGGATCATGTCGCCGACAGCGAGCATCTCGACGGCGACGGTCTCCTCCTCCCCCGACGTCGTCAGCCGTGCCGCCGTGGCCGGGGCCAGGTCGAGCAGGCCGCGCACCGAGTCGGCGGTGCGTGCGGTGGCCAGCGCCTCCAGGGCGCCGGAGGTGGCGAAGATCACGATCAGCAGCGCACCGTCCATCACCTGCCCGATCGCCGCCGCCCCGAGCGCCGCCACGACCATCAGCAGATCGACGTCGAGGGTCTTCTCCCGCAACGCCTGGAGCCCCGCCCAGCCCGGCTCCCAGCCACCGGCCGCGTAGGCCAGTGCGTACAGCGGGACCCAGGTCCAGGCCGGGGCGCCGGTCAGCTGCAAGGGCAGTGCCACCAGGAAGAGCACCAGGGCGGCGGCGGCCCAGCGGGCCTCGGGCAGCGCGAGGACACGGGTACGGCGGGGTGTGGAGGCCCCGCGTGCGGGCCCGCCCTGACCCGGCGCGGGCGGGGCGAGAGTGGAGGAGGTCATCGAAGTGGTGGTCCCTCAGTACGGACGGGGCATGGCGAGGCCACCGACACCGGTGTGCCGGTAACACGTTCTCCACCGTACAGGATCACATGAAGACTCATTCATGCGTTCATGTCTGCTGATCCGTAGGATGAAGCCCATGGGCCATGGAGCTGACGGACGGACCACCACCGCCACCGCACGCGAGCGCCTGGAGACCGTCGGCGCCGGCGATGTGGCGGCCACGCTCCAGGCGCTGGCCACCCCGTCCCGCCTACGCATCCTGACCCGCCTCCAGGAGGGCCCGTGCGCGGCGACGGAACTCGCCGACGCCGTCGGCATGGAACAGTCCGCCTGCTCCCACCAGCTGCGCCTGCTGCGCAACCTCGGCCTGGTCACCACCGAGCGCCGGGGCCGCTCGGTCATCTACGCGCTCTACGACAACCACGTCGCCGAACTCCTGGAACAGGCGCTCTACCACGTCGAGCACCTGCGCCTCGGCCTGCGCGACACCCCGGCCGCCACGGACGCGGCGGCCGGAGTGAGCTGACCCGATCGCCTCAGCCGGGTACGGCCACCGGATCCGGCACCAGATGCCCTGCCCTGCTCAGCCGCGCCACCAGCACCGCGCACCCGAGCCCGGTGGCGGCCAGCGCGGCCCAGGGCAGCCAGCGCACTCCGGTGTCGAACAGTGCGCCGACGGCGAGGTTGCCGAGGGAGATCGCGATGCCCGAGGCGGTGTTGTAGGCGCCGTAATAGGTCGCGACCAGCCGGTCACCGGAGAGGCGGACGACGGTGTCCATCTCGAAGGGGTAGAGCAGTGCCCCGCCCCAGGCCAGCAGTGCCGCGCAGGCCGCCAGGGCGACGGCTCCGGTCACCGCGCCGTACGAACGCGGCAGCAGCGGGACGAAGGCCGCACCCATGACGGTCAGTCCGTAGACGATCGCCCGTGGCCCGGGCAGGGTCCGTTTCGCCCACGCGGTGAGTTTCAGCTGGCCCGACAGCGCGGCCAGCGCGGAGACGGCGAAGACCGTGCCCGTCACCGGTCCGGTCTGCTCGCCGAAGAGTTCCCCGGCCCGTAGCGGCAGAGCGAGATAGATCTGGAAGGCCAGGATGTAGGAGCCGCTCATCGCGGCGGCGAAGAGCAGGAAGGGGCGGTTGGCGGCGACGGTGCGCCAGTCGGCGGCCACCGCCCGCCAGACGGGCTCGGTGCCCCGGTCCGCCGGAGGACGGTGGGGCAGGGCGCGGGCCTGGAGAACGGCCAGAACGCCGAAGATCAGCGCGGCCACCGCGCACACCGCGGCGAAGTCCCAGGCCAGCAGGGCGAGTCCGGCGAGCGGACCGACGAGGATGCCGGCCTGGTAGAAGACGTTGAACGCGGCGAAGGCCTCCACCCGCCGTTCCTCGCCGGCGTCGGCGGCCAGGTAGGCCCGGACCGCCGGGTTGAACAGCGCCCCTGCCAGGCCCGTCAGCGCCGACGCGGCGACCAGCGCGGGCAGCGAGGCGGCCACCGCGAGCAGCCCGAAGGCGAGTGTCCGCAGCGCACATCCGGCCAGGATCATCGGTTTGCAGCCGTAGCGGTCGGCGAGGGTGCCGCCGACGAGGAACATGCCCTGCTGGGAGAGGTTGCGCACGCCGAGGACGAGACCGACGGCCCAGGCGGCCAGGCCCAGGCCGTGGGCGAGGTGGTCGGCCAGGTAGGGCATCAGCATGTAGAAGCCCAGGTTGATCGCGAACTGGTTGGCCATCAGCAGCCGGGCGGGCCGGTCGAAGGAGGCCAGCCGGCCCCGCAACCCGCTCATCGCACGCCCGCCCGCGCCCGTGCCGCACGGTCCAGTGGGTCCCTGACCCGGCTGCACCGCGTCCATGCCGTCACCTCGCACTCGTCGGGCGCGGCGATCTCGTCCGGTTCCGCCGGCGGCTGTGCACCGAGGAGTCCGTGCTCGTGGCACCAGGCGTCGTTGTAGACGGTCTCCAGGTAGCGGTGCGGGCCGTCGGGGAAGATCGCGACGACGCGCGTCCCGGCGGGGTACGTCCGCGCCGCCCACCCGGCCACCAGCGCCACCGCTCCGACACTCCAGCCGCCGGACGCGTAGTGCAGGCGGGCCAGTTGCCGGCAGGCCCACACCGCCTCGGCCGGACCCACCCAGTGGACCTCGGTGAAGGCGTCGTAGTCCACGTTGGAGGGGTGGATGCTGGAGCCCAGCCCCCGCATCAGACGCGGCCGCGCGGGCTGACCGAAGATCGTCGAGCCGGTCGCGTCCACGCCGATGAGCCGCAGTTCGGGGAAGGACTCGCGCAGCCCCGCCGCGACCCCGGCCGAATGGCCGCCCGTCCCGACAGCAGCCACCAGGACGTCGATCCGGCCGATCTGGGCGATCAGCTCGGCGGCCAGCGGCCGGTAGGCGGCCGTGTTGTCGGGGTTGTGGTACTGGTCCGGGCAGTACGCGTCCGGTGCGCAGTCCAGCAGTCCCGCGACCCGCTCCCGGCGGGCCTGCTGCCAGCCGCCGTCGGGATGCGGTGCGGCGACCTGGTCGACGTGTGCGCCCAGGGAGGTGAGCAACCGGACCATCGACGGTTCCATGCCGGGGTCGGTGACGACGGTGACCGGATGACCGTACGTCAGCCCGGCCAGGACGAGACCCAGACCGAGGGTCCCGCTGGAGGACTCGACGACGGGGGCGCCGGGTACGAGCTCGCCGCGTCGGCGGGCCTCATGAACCATGTGCAGGCCGGGACGGTCCTTGATGCCGCCGGGGTTGGCGCCTTCGAGTTTCGCGTAGAAGCCGCGTCCCGGCGGGGCGAACGGCTTCTCGATCCACAGGGCGGGTGTGTTGCCGACCATGTCGGCAGGGCGGCGGGCGATCAGGGGGACGGGGGCGGCGGCCCCGATGGGCAGGGCTGATTCGAGCAGGGAGAGATCCATGGTCGTACGGCTCCTTCGCACCGCGCGCAGCGGGCGGGGTGCGGTCGTCGCTGGTCAGGGCGCGTCGGCACGCCCGGGGAAGGGGTCCCGGGGGCGTGCTGCGGCGCGCCTACTGACGCCGGACGCAGTGGAGCGCGAGGGCGGGCGGGCCGTGCGGGGCGGCGGAGAGCCGGGTGGGGCCTGGCCCGGGGATGTGCAGGAGGCCGGCATCGGCGGCGGGTACGGGTACGGCGGCATCCGCACCGTCGCACCCGAGGCCGTGTGAGGTGTCGTCCTTGGCGGCCCTGGGCCGGTCGAGGGCGTGATCGATGTGCCCGTCGGCCTTGTGGTCGTGATCGTGGTCGTGTTCGGGCGGGGACCCGATGCCGAGGTCGGCGTGTGCTCCGGCCGTAGCCGGGTGGGCCACCGGAGTTCCTGTGAACGTCGCACTGTGCACGGAGCCCGCGAGATGGACGACGACGAGGAGGACGAGCGCCAGAAGAGGGCCGACACGACGGCCCGCCCCCTTCTGGGTTCCCGCGCTGATCCTCACTCCGGTCACTTACCAAGCGTATGCGATCAGTCACTTTCCGCTACCTGATGCCCGCTCAGTCCCGCGTGTTCTCCAGCAGCGCGGCAGTGAGCCCGAGCGCCGCACAGGCCCGGCACGGTCGACTGGAACCGTGCGTCCAGGACGAGGCATCCGGCCGTGCGGGCCAGGTCGGATTGGCCCTCCGGGGTGAGGAAGCCGTGTCTGCGCAGGTGGGCGGCGAGTTCGAGGGTCGACAAGCCGGTGGCGGCCGGGGCAGCGTCAGGGCCACGCCCGGTCCGGGTGCGGACCGGACGGACAGGGAGCGCGTCGGCGATCGGAGGGAGCGGACCGGGCAACCGTCAGACATCCCCACCAAGCCGCCCCTCGGACACCGGCAGATCCCGCCCCTGCGTGGCGGTCGGCGAACCGAGCGGGGTGACCCGGCCGGAACGTGCCCGGCGCACCCGGTCCATGGGCGGACGGCGGGCTCTCGCCATGGCGGAGCGAGCTCCGGGTGGTGTCCTGGTGTCCGGCTCCGTCCCTCGGACCCGCGCTGTGACGGATGGTCATGGTCATGTTCATAACGGGCGGGCGCCTGGAGTCGGCCGCACGGTCCACGTGTCGCCGCCGGCGAGGAGGGCGGCGAGGTCGCCCTCCCCCTGCCGCTCGACAGCGGTTCCGAGCTGCCCGGCCATCTCGGTGTCGTAGACCGGGCGGCCGACCGAGCGCAGCACGCCGATGGGGGTGTGGTGCAAGGTGTCCGGGTCCGCGAGGCGGGAGAGCGCGAAGGCCGTCGTCGGGGACGTCGCGTGGGCGTCATGGACCATGATCTGCGCCTCGTTCTGCGGTGTGACGCCGACAATCCTGAGGTCACCGGTGGCCGGGTCCCGCACGACGCCCTTGGCGCCCCTCCCGTCCGCGAGAGGCGTGCCGAAGCGGATGGGCTGCCCGTGCTCAAGGCGGATGAGTGCCTCCTGGGCCCGCTCCTTGTCCTTGAGGGTGTCGAAGGCGCCGTCGTTGAAGATGTTGCAGTTCTGGTAGATCTCGACCAGCGCGGTGCCCGGGTGCGCGGCAGCCTGCCGCAGGACGTCGGTGAGGTGCCGGCGGTCGGAGTCGATGGTGCGGGCGACGAAGGACGCCTCCGCGCCCAGGGCGAGACTGACGGGGTTGAACGGGGCGTCCAGCGACCCCATCGGCGTCGACTTGGTGACCTTCCCGACCTCGGACGTCGGCGAGTACTGCCCCTTGGTCAGCCCGTAGATCCGGTTGTTGAACAGCAGGATCTTCAGGTTGACGTTCCGGCGCAGCGCGTGGATCAGATGGTTGCCGCCGATCGACAGCGCATCACCGTCACCGGTGACCACCCACACGGACAGGTCGCGGCGGGAGGCGGCCAGGCCGGTGGCGATGGC
>NZ_BMML01000055.1 GCF_014645815.1 Streptomyces fuscichromogenes
GAGTTGCACGGGACGGGGACGCCGGTGGGGGATCCGGTGGAGGCGCGGGCGTTGGGTGAGGTGTATGGGCGGGAGCGGGTGGTGCCGCTTGTGGTGGGGTCGGTGAAGTCGAACATCGGGCATCTGGAGGGTGCTGCGGGTGTGGTCGGGCTGATCAAGGCGGCTCTGTCGGTGCGTGAGGGGCAGGTCCCGGCGAGTCTGCATTTTGAGTCGCCGCATCCGGGGATCGATCTGGAGGGGTGGCGGCTGGAGGTCCAGAGGGGGCTGGGGCCGTGGCCGGTGGAGGGTGTGCGCAGGGCGGGGGTGTCCTCGTTCGGGATGGGCGGTACCAATGCCCACCTGATTCTGGAGCAGGCCCCCCGGCAGCCCGCCACTGCAGGGCCTGACCGGTCGGGTGGGGGCGGGCTGGTGCCGTGGGTGCTGTCCGCACGCACCCGCACGGCACTGCGCCACCAGGCCACCCGGCTGAAGGAGTACGTCACCGGGAACGGCCGGCCCGACCCGCTCGACATCGGCTTCTCCCTGGCCGGCACGCGGACGGTGTTCGACGAGCGGGCGGTGGTGCTCGGCGATGACCGTGCCGAGCTGCTGGCGGGGCTGGAGGCGCTGGCCGCGGGGGAGTCGTCGGCTGGTGTGGTGCGGGGGCGTGCCTCGGGTGGCCGTCTGGCGGTGCTGTTCACGGGTCAGGGGGCGCAGCGGGCGGGGATGGGCCGGGAGCTGTATGCGGCCGAGCCGGTGTTCGCCGAGGCCTTCGACGCGGTGTGTGCGGTCCTGGACCCCCATCTCCCGCAGCCGTTGAAGCGGATCGTGTTCGGCGGCGGTCCGGAAGGCCTCCTGGACCAGACCCGGTTCACGCAGGCCGCGCTGTTCGCGGTGGAGACGGCCCTGTTCCGGCTGGCCGAACACCGCGGACTGCGCCCGGACTTCCTGATCGGGCACTCCGTCGGCGAGGTCACCGCCGCGCACGCGGCCGGTGTCCTCTCCCTCGCCGATGCGGGCGTGCTGGTGGCGGCGCGGGGGCGGCTGATGCAGGCCGCCCGCCACGGCGGCGCGATGCTCGCCGTCGCCGCCCCCGAGGCGGACGTCGTCCCCGTCCTGGCCGGCTTCGAGGGCCGCCTGGACCTGGCGGCCGTCAACGGCCCCTCCGCGGTGGTCGTCTCGGGTGACGCGGACGCGGTGGAGGAGATCGCGGGCCGGTTCAGGACGGAGGGGGTCCGGGTCAAGGCGCTGACGGTCAGTCATGCCTTCCACTCCGTCCACATGGACGAGGTCCTGGCCGAGTTCACCCGCACCATCACCGCCCTGACCTTCAACCCGCCGGCGATACCGGTGGTCTCGAACGTGACCGGCCGGATCGCCACTGCGGAGGAGCTGACCGACCCGGGCTACTGGGCCCGGCACATCCGCGGCACCGTCCGCTTCCACGACGGCCTGAGCACCCTCGCCGCCCAGGACGTCACCACGTTCCTGGAACTGGGCCCGGACCCGGTCCTGACCGCCATGGTCCAAAACACCCTGGCAGCAGGCGAGTTCACCGCCGCAGCAGCCCTGCAGAAGGGCAGGGACGAAGAGCGCTCCCTGCTCTCCGCGCTTGCCGCCGCCTGGGCCAACGGCGCCCCCGTCGACCTCACCGGGCGGGTCACCGGCGGCCGGCGTGTCCCCCTGCCCACCTACGCCTTCCAGCGCAAGCGGTACTGGATCGACGTGTCCCCGAACCCGCGGCTGCCGCAGACCGCCACGGCAGCGGCTGCCGTCCCCGAGGCCGGTACCGGGGACGAGGAGGAGCGGCCCACCGGATGGGCGCAGAAACTCAAGGCCCTGACCGGTGCGCAGGGTGATCGCATCCGCACCACCATGCTGGCCGCCCTGGTGTGCCGGCACACCGTGGAGATCCTCGGGTACGGGAGTGCCGACGAGGTCGACCCGGCGCTCACCTTCAAGGACCTCGGCTACAACTCCCTGACGGCGGTCGAGTTACGCAGCCGTCTCGCCGCCGATCTCGACCTCTTCCTGTCCCCGTCGCTGGTCTTCGACTACCCGACCCCGAACGCCCTCGCCGCGCACATCGTCCGGGAGCTTGTGGCCCTGCCGGACCGTACGGCACCCACCCTGCCGGCGGGCGGCGGTGAAGTCTCCGACGAGCCGCTGGCGGTGGTCGCCATGGCGTGCCGCTACCCCGGCGCAGTGGCCTCTCCGGAGGATCTGTGGCGGCTGGTCGCGGAGGGTGTCGACGCGATCGGTGCGCTGCCCGGGGACCGTGGCTGGGACCTGGAGGGCATCTACGACCCCGAGCGCGGCGTCAGCGGGAAGACCTACGCCCGCGACGGCGGGTTCCTCTACGGCGCCGGTGAGTTCGACGCGGAGTTCTTCGGGATCAGCCCCCGTGAGGCGGCCGCGATGGACCCCCAGCAGCGACTGCTCCTGGAAACCGCCTGGGAGGCGCTGGAGCGGGCCGGGATCGACCCGGTGAGCCTGCGCGGCAGCGACACCGGCGTCTTCGCGGGGGTGACGCAGCAGGACTACGGGCCGCGCCTGCACGAGCCGGCCGACGGCTTCGAGGGCTACCTCCTGACCGGCGGCTCGGCGAGCGTCGCCTCGGGCCGTATCTCCTACGCCCTGGGTCTGGAGGGGCCGGCGATCACGGTGGACACGGCGTGCTCGTCCTCTCTGGTCGCGCTGCATCTGGCCGTGCAGGCGCTGCGGCAGGGGGAGTGCTCGCTGGCGCTGGCGGGCGGTGCCGCGGTGATGGCGACGCCGGGGATGTTCGTGGAGTTCTCCCGGCAGCAGGGGCTTGCGCCCGACGGCCGCTGCAAGGCGTTCTCCGACACCGCCGACGGCACCGCGTGGGCGGAGGGCGCGGGTCTGGTGCTGCTGGAACGCCTCTCCGACGCCCGCCGCAACCACCACCCCGTCCTCGCCGTCGTCCGCGGCAGCGCCGTCAACCAGGACGGCGCCTCCAACGGCCTGACCGCCCCCAACGGCCCCGCCCAGCAGCGGGTGATCCGCCAGGCCCTCGCCAACGCCGGTCTCAGCGGCGCGGACGTGGACGCGGTCGACGCCCACGGCACCGGCACCAAGCTCGGCGACCCCATCGAGGCGCAGGCCCTGATCGCCACCTACGGCCAGGACCACACCGCCGAACAGCCCCTGTGGCTGGGTTCGCTGAAGTCGAACATCGGGCATGCGCAGGCGGCGGCCGGGGTCGGCGGGGTCATCAAGATGGTGATGGCGCTGCGCGCCGGAGTCCTGCCGCGCACGCTGCACGTGGACGCGCCGACCTCGCACGTCGACTGGACGGCCGGAGCCGTGTCGCTGCTGACGGAGGAGCAGCCCTGGCCCGAGACGGACCGGCCGCGGCGGGCGGCGGTGTCGTCGTTCGGGATCAGCGGCACCAACGCCCACCTCATCCTCGAACAGGCCCCCGAAGCCGAGGCGGCCGAGGCGCCGTACGCCGGGGACGGTGCCGGTCCGGTGCCGTGGGTGCTGAGCGGCCGTACCGAGGAGGCCCTGCGCGAACAGGCCGCCCGGCTCGCCGAGTTCGTCGAGGGCCGGCCCGAACTGGCCCCCGCCGCGGTCGCCCGTGCGCTGGTGACCACCCGGTCCGCGTTCGAGCACCGTGCGGTGCTCGTGGGCAGCGGGCGCGCCGAACTCCTGCAGTCCCTGCGTGCGCTGGCGTCCGGCGGCAGTGCGGCTGCCGTGGCGCCGGGACAGACCGTGTTCGTCTTCCCGGGGGCCGTGCCCGGTGCCGGCTGGGCCGCCGACGTGCTGGAACTCGCCGGTTCGGTGCCGGAGTTCGCGGACCGGCTGCAGGAGTGCGGTGCCGCGCTGGGGCGGTACCGGCAGTGGGATCTGCGGGACGTGCTGCGCGGGGCGCCCGGCGCTCCGGGGCTGGAGGAGCCCGAGGTGGCGCGGGCCGTGCTGTGGGCCGTGGAGGTGGCGTCGGCCGCGCTGTGGTGGTCTTTGGGCGTGCTGCCCGACGCGGTCGTCGGGTGTGGCGTGGGTGAGATCGCGGCCGCCTGCGCGGCGGGGGTGCTCGCGGTGTCCGACGCCGCCCGGGTGCTCACCGTTCCCGGTGACGAGGCCGAGGCCCGGCGGCTGCTGGAGCCGCTGCGTCCGGGCACCGCGGCGGTCACCGTGCACGGGAGGGACGGCCGGCCGGTGGATCCGCAGGCGCTGACTGCCGGGTACTGGCTGGAGTGCCTGCGCCACGACGGGTCGCGCGGCGCCGATCAGCCGCCGCCGGAGCTGCCGGCTGCCGGTACGGGCGTGGCCGCCGTCGAGTGCGGTCTGTGGCCGGCCGGGCCGGATGCGGGGACCGCGGCGCAGCACAGCGCGGTGGGGCGGCTGCTGGAGGCCGCGGCCCGGCTGTATGTGCGCGGCGTGGCCGTCGACTGGGCCGGGCTGCTGCCGGGGAGCGCTCCGGTGCAGCTGCCGACGTATCCGTTCCAGCGGCGGCACTACTGGCTGCGCCCGCAGCCGCTGCCCGCCGGTGTCCCGGCGGCGGGTCTGGACGAGGCCGGCCACCCGCTGCTGGGCGCGGTCGTCCCCGTGGCCGACGGTGAGGAACTGCTGCTCTGCGGCCGGCTGTCGCTGCGGGAGCAGGAATGGCTGCGCGACCACACCGTGGCCGGGACGGTGCTGCTGCCCGGTACCGCGTTCGTGGAGATGGCGCTGCGGGCGGGGGCGGAGGCGGGCTGCGGTGTGCTGGCGGACCTGACGCTGGAGGCGCCGCTGCCGCTCGCCGACCGGGCGGTGCGGATCCAGGTCGCCGTCGGCGCGCCGGACGGCCAGGGGCGGCGGCCGGTGAGCATCCACTCCCGGCCCGAACAGCCCGAACAGCCCGAACAGCCCGAAGAGCACGAAGAGCCGGAGCGGCCTGAACTGGCGGAGCGGTCGCAGGGGCTGGGGCCGTGGACGCGGCATGCCGTCGGGCTGCTGGCGCCGGACGAGGAGCCGCCCCCGGCGGTGGCGCAGGAGGAGTGGCCGCCGCGGGACGCCGAACCCGTCGACCCGGCCGGGCTGTACGAGGCGCTGGCCGCCCGGGGCTATGCGTACGGTCCCTGTTTCACGGGGGTGAGCGCGGCCTGGCGGCGCGGCGCCGAGAGCTTCGCCGAGCTGGACCCGGCCGTGTTTGCCGGCGCGGGCTCCTTCGCCGTGCATCCGGCACTGCTGGACGCCGCCCTGCACGCGGGACTGCTGCCCGCCGCCACGGCAGCGCAGACGCAGGCGCAGACGGAGGCGCAGGCGGAGGCGGGGGCGGGGGCCGCAGCGGGGGCGGGGGCCGGCGGGCCGAGGCTGCCGTTCGTCTGGTCGGGAGTGCGGCTGCATGCCGCCCCGGCCGGCGGCCCGGTACGGGTGCGGCTGACGCAGACCGCTCCCGACACCCTCGCCCTGGACCTCACCGGCTCGGACGGCCGGCCCGTCGCCGGCGTGGAGTCGCTGGCGCTGCGCGCGGTGCCGGACGGTGCCCTGCTGCCCGAGGCCGCGAGCCGGTGGCTGTACGCCCTGGACTGGGTCCGGGCCGGTACGGGCCAGGAACACGCGCCGCCGGCCGCAACCGTGGCCGTCGTCGGCACCGCCGGGACCGGGAACGAGAACGAGAACGGGAACGGGAACGGAAGCGAGACCGGGAACAGGACCGGGAACGGGACCGGGAACGGGAGTGAGGGGGCGGGTGAGGGCGGCAGCGGGGGGTGGCTCGGTGACGCTCTGGCCGCCGCCGGTGTCAGTGTCGTCCGGTATCCCGGCATGGCGGCCCTGCTGGCCGCCGCGGCGGACGGCGGGCCGGTCCCGGAACTGGTCCTGCTGGATGCCTCGGCCCCCTCCGGCCCGCCCGCTCCGCCCGCTCCGCCCGCGCCCGGTACGTCCGCGCCCGGTACGTCCGCGCCGGGCACGCCCGCGCCGGGTACGCCCGCGCCCGGTACGTCCGCGTCGTCCGCGCCGGGCACGCCCGGTGTACGTGACGTGTCCGGTGTGTCCGGTGCGCGGGATGTGCCGGGGCAGGTGCGTGCGCTGACGCACCGCCTTCTTCGCGATCTCCAGCAGTGGCTGGAGCGGCCCGAGGCGGCCGGGTCCCGGCTCACCGTGGTGACCTGCAAGGCGGTCGCGCCGTACGAGGGTGACGACGTCACGGATCTGGCGGGGGCCGCGGTATGGGGTCTGCTGCGGACCGCCCAGGCCGAGCAGCCGGGCCGGTTCGCGCTGCTGGATGTGGGCGGGTTCGGGCCGGCGGACACGGACGGGCTGGCCGGTGCGCTGGCCGCCGGGGCGCCCCAGCTCGCCCTGCGGGAAGGCAGGCTGCTGGAGCCCCGGCTGGTCCGGGCGGTGCCGGCGGCCGGCCGGCCGGCCGGCCCGCTCCTCGACCCGCAGGGCACGGTGCTGGTCACCGGGGCGTCCGGCACGCTGGGCGCTCTGTTCGCCCGGCACCTGGCCGCGCGGCACGGCGCCCGGCATCTGCTGCTGGTCAGCCGGCAGGGCGCCGGTGCTCCCGGGGCCGGTGAACTGGCCGCGGACCTCGCCGCGTCGGGAGCGGAGGCGGCCTTCGCCGCCTGTGACGTCGCCGACCGGGACGCCGTGGCGGCCCTGGTGGCGTCCGTGCCCGCGGCGCACCCGCTGACCGCGGTCGTGCACACCGCGGGTGTCCTCGACGACGGCACCCTCACCTCGCTCACCGCGGACCGTTTCGACACCGTCCTTTCGCCCAAGGCCGACGGCGCCTGGCATCTGCACGAACTCACCCAGGACCTCGGCCTGTCGGCGTTCGTGCTGTTCTCCTCCGTCACCGCTGCCCTCGGCAACCCGGGCCAGGCCAACTACACCGCCGCCAACGGCTTTCTGGACGGCCTGGCCCGGCACCGGGCGGCCAGGGGCCTGCCCGCGCTCTCCCTGGGCTGGGGGCTGTGGGGGCAGTCCACCGGGCTCACCGGCCACCTCGGCCGGGCGGATCTGGCCCGGATGACGCGGGGCGGTATCGCCCCGATGCAGACCGCGCAGGGCCTGGACCTGTTCGAAGCGGCCCTCGCCGCGGACCGTGCCGCGCTCGTCCCCGCCCGTATCGACCTCGCCGCCCTGCGGGCCGACGCGGACAGCGGTGTCCTGCCGCCCGTCCTGGCCGGCCTGGTGCGCCCGCCCGCCCGGCGCGGGACCCGGGCGGCCCGTACCCCTGAGGGCCAGTGGGCCCGGCAGATCACCGCCCTGCCCCCGGACCAGCGGCGGTCCGCCGTCGCCCCGCTGGTGTTCACCCATGTCGCGACCGTCCTGGGCCACGACACCCCCGGCCGCGTCGAGGAGAACCGCCCCTTCCGCGAGGCCGGGTTCGACTCCCTCGCGTCGGTGGAACTGCGCAACAGACTCGGCGCGGCCACCGGCCTGACGCTCTCCCCGACACTGGTCTTCGACTACCCGACCCCCGCCGCCGTCATCGACCACCTCGTCGAACTGGCCGCCGGCGCGAACAGCAGCACGGCCCCCGGCGCCACGGCCGGGACACCCGGGCCCGCCACGGCCGGCGACCCCGTCGCGATCGTCGGCATGAGCTGCCGCTACCCGGGCGCGGTGGCCTCACCGCAGGACCTGTGGCGGCTGGTCGCCGACGGCGTCGACGCGGTCGGCGCGTTCCCCGACTCCCGTGACTGGAACACCGCCGCCCTCTTCGACCCCGACCCCGACCGGGCCGGCCACACCTACTGCACGCAAGGCGGCTTCCTGTACGACGCGGACGCCTTCGACGCAGGGTTCTTCGGGATCAGCCCGCGCGAGGCCGCGGCCACCGACCCGCAGCAGCGGCTGCTCCTGGAGACCACCTGGGAGGCGCTGGAACACGCGGGCATCGACCCGCAGACCCTGCGCGCGAGCCGTACCGGGGTGTTCGCGGGCGTCATGTACAACGACTACGCCTCCCGGCTGCACCCGGCACCCGAGGGCTACGAGGGCCATCTCGGCAACGGCAGCATGGCCAGTGTCGCCTCCGGCCGGATCGCCTACACCTTCGGACTGGAGGGCCCGGCCGTCACCGTGGACACGGCCTGCTCCTCCTCCCTGGTCGCCCTGCACCTGGCCGCGCAGGCCCTGCGGCAGGGCGAGTGCACGCTGGCCCTGGCCGGCGGTGTCACCGTGATGTCCACGCCGACCACCTTCGTCGAGTTCAGCCGGCAGCGGGCACTGTCCCCGGACGGCCGCTGCAAGGCCTTCTCCGAGTCGGCCGACGGCACCGGCTGGGCGGAGGGCGTGGGCATGCTCGTACTGGAACGCCTCTCCGACGCCCGCCGCAACCACCACCCCGTCCTCGCCGTGATCCGGGGCAGCGCGATCAACCAGGACGGCGCGTCCAACGGCCTGACCGCTCCCAACGGCCCCGCCCAGCAGCGGGTGATCCGCCAGGCCCTGGCCGATGCCCGGCTCGGCGCCGGGGACGTGGACGCGGTCGAGGCCCACGGCACCGGCACCCGGCTCGGCGACCCCATCGAGGCGCAGGCCCTGATCGCCACCTACGGCCAGGACCACACCGCCGAACAGCCCCTGTGGCTGGGCTCGCTGAAGTCCAACATCGGCCACTCGCAGGCCGCCGCCGGAGTCGGCGGCGTCATCAAGATGGTCATGGCGATGCGCGCCGGCCTCCTGCCGCGCACCCTGCACGTGGACGAGCCGACCTCGCACGTCGACTGGTCGGCGGGCGCGGTCTGCCTGCTGACCGAGGAACAGCCCTGGCCCGAGACGGACCGGCCGCGCCGCGCCGCGGTCTCCTCCTTCGGGATCAGCGGCACCAACGCCCACGTCATCCTGGAGGCACCCGGCTCTGCCGGCCAGCTGCCCGCCGCCCCCCGCCCCGTGCCCTACACGGGCCGCCTCCCGTGGCTGCTCAGCGCCCGCTCCGAGGACGCCCTGCGCGCCCAGGCCGCCCGGCTGCACGCGTTCGTGACCAGCGAACCCGCGCCCGCGCCCGAGGACGTCGCGCTCGCCCTGGCGACCACCCGGACCGTTTTCGGCCACAGCGCCGCCGTCCTCGGCAGCTCCGCCGGGGAACTGCTGGCCGCGCTGGACGCCCTGGCCACCGGGACACCGTCGCCGGACGTGCTGCGCGGCCGGTCCACGGACCCCGGCCGTACGGCGGTGCTGTTCACGGGTCAGGGGGCGCAGCGGGCCGGGATGGGCCGGGAGCTGTATGCGGCCGAGCCGGTGTTCGCCGAAGCCTTCGACGCGGTGTGTGCGGTCCTGGACCCCCATCTCCCACAGCCGTTGAAGCAGATCGTGTTCGGCGGCGGTCCGGAAGGCCTCCTGGACCAGACCCGGTTCACGCAGGCCGCGCTGTTCGCGGTGGAGACGGCCCTGTTCCGGCTGGCCGAACACCGCGGACTGCGCCCGGACTTCCTGATCGGGCACTCCATCGGCGAGGTGAGCGCCGCACACGCGGCCGGTGTCCTCTCCCTCGCCGATGCGGGCGTGCTGGTGGCGGCGCGGGGCCGGCTGATGCAGGCCGCCCGCCACGGCGGCGCGATGCTCGCCGTCGCCGCCCCCGAAGCGGACGTCGTCCCCGTCCTGGCCGGCTTCGAGGGCCGCCTGGACCTGGCGGCCGTCAACGGCCCCTCCGCGGTGGTCGTCTCGGGTGACGCGGACGCGGTCGAGGAGATCGCGGGCCGGTTCAGGGCGGAGGGGGTCCGGGTCAAGGCGCTGACGGTCAGTCATGCCTTCCACTCCGCGCACATGGACGAGGTCCTTACCGAGTTCACCCGCACCATCACCGCCCTCACCTTCAACCCGCCGGCGATACCGGTGGTGTCGAACGTGACCGGCCGGATCGCGACCGCGCAGGAGCTGACCGATCCGGGTTACTGGGCCCGGCACATCCGCGGCACCGTCCGCTTCCACGACGGCCTGAGCACCCTCGCCGCCCAGGACGTCACCACGTTCCTCGAACTGGGCCCGGACCCGGTCCTGACCGCCATGGTCGACAACGCGTTCGGCGAGGACGGCCCGGCCGTCGTCGCCGTCTGTGCCCTGCGCGCGGGCCGGCCCGAGTACTCCTCGGTCGGCACGGCGCTGGCCGCCGTCAGCCGGCAGGGCCCCGTCGCCCTCGCGGTGACCGGCGGCGCGCCCGCCGGCTGGCTGGAGCTCCTGGGGCGGCACGGGGCCCGGCCGGCGGCCCTGCCGACGTACGCCTTCCAGCGCGAGCGCTACTGGCTGCGGGCGACGGCCGGCGCCGACCTCCCGGCGGCCGGACAGGACACCGCCGGCCATCCGCTGCTCGGCGCCCGGGTGCCGCTCGCCGACGGTGGCGGACTGCTGTTCACCGCCCGGCTGTCGGCGGACGACCACCCCTGGCTGGCCGACCACAAGGTCGCGGGCCAGACCGTGCTGCCCGGCGCGGCCCTGGCCGACCTGGCCGCGCACCTGGGCGACCAGCTCGGCTGCGACCGGGTCGACGACCTCACCCTGGAGGCACCGCTGGTCCTGCCCGACGGCGGGGCCCTGCGGCTGCAGCTCGCCGCCGAACCCGCCGACGACAGCGGCCGGCACGCCTTCACCGTGCACTCCGGGCCGGCCGACGGCTTCGGCCCGCAGGCCGCGCAGTGGACCCGGCACGCCACCGGCACACTGTCGGCGGGCGCGCCGGCCCCCCGGGCCTGGGACCGGCAATGGCCGCCGCCCGGCTCCCAGGTCCTGGACCTCGACGACCTCGACGAACGCCTGAGCGCCGCGGGACTCGGCTACGGCCCCGCCTTCCAGGGGGTGACGGCGGCCTGGCGGCACCACGACACCCTCTACGCCGAGGTCGCCCTGCCCCGGGAAGCCCACGACGCCCAGGACGCCCAGGACGGCGGCCCGGACGGCGGCGGCTTCGGCATCCACCCGGCGCTGCTCGACTCCGCGCTGCGGCCGCTGGCCCTGGGACCGGCCGGGCCCGGCGAGGGCCCCGACACCGCCCACATCCCGTTCTCCTGGAGCGGACTGACCCTGTACGCCGGCGGCGCGACCGAGCTGCGGGTACGGATCACCCCCGCCGGCGGCCACAGTGTCGGCCTGGAACTCGCCGACCTGTCCGGGGCGCCGGTCGCCCGGGTGGAGGAGCTGTCCCTGCGGGCGCTGCCGGCCGCGGAGCTCGCGCCGGCCCGGCCCGGCCCGGGGCTGCTCACCCTGGACTGGGTGACCACGGCCGACACAGCCGACACAGCCGGTGCGGCCGCCGGTGGGGCCGCCGGTGGGGCCGGGTCGGCGGCGGTGCCGGACCGCTGGGCCGTGCTGGAGGGCACCGGCCCGGTGGCGCTGCCCGCGGGGACGGCGGCCGTGTGCCATCCCTCGCTCGCCTCCGTCGCGGTGGCCGCCAAGGACGGTGACACCGCGCCCGGTGTGCTGCTGGCCCGGATCGCCCTGGACACCGGCCCGGCCGTGACGGTGGTGGAGGCCGCCCACCGGGCGGTCGCCGAGACGCTGGGCCTGGTGCAGGAGTGGGCCGCGCTGGAGGCCCTCGCGGACATCCCGCTGGTGCTGCTGACCTCGGGCACCGCGGCCGTGCTGCCCGGCGAGGTACCCGACCCGGCCGCCGCGGCGGTGGCCGGGCTGCTGCGCACCGCGCAGGCGGAGCACCCGGGACGGCTCGTCGTCGTCGACACCGACGACGCCACTGACGCCACCGGAGCCTCGACGGCTGCCCTGCCCGGCGCGGTCGCACGGGCACTGGCCGAGCGGGAACCGCAGTTCGCGCTGCGCGCCGGACGGTTCTACGTCCCCCGGCTCACCCCCGACACACCGGCCCCGGCACCGGACAGTGCCCCGGCCCCGCACAGTGCGGCGGCCCCGGACGGCGTCCCGGTACCGGACAGCGTGCCGGTACCGGCTGGTGCGGGGGCCGTCTTCGATCCTGACGGCACCGTGCTGCTCACCGGAGCGACCGGGCTGCTGGGCGGCCTGGTGGCCCGTCACCTGGTGAGCGTGCACGGTGTCCGGCGGCTGCTGCTGGTCAGCAGGCGCGGGCCGGACGCCCCCGGTGCGGCCGAACTCGTCGCCGCGCTGGGCGGGCTGGGAGCGCAGGCGCGCCTGGCGGCCTGCGACACCGCCGACCGTGCGCAGCTCGCGGCGCTGCTGGAGAGCGTGCCGCACTCGCATCCGCTCACCGCGGTCGTGCACACGGCCGGTGTCCTGGACGACGGTGTCCTGGGCAGTCTCACCCCCGCCCGGATGGATGCCGTGCTGCGGCCGAAGGCGGACGCGGCCTGGCATCTGCACGAGCTGACCGCCGGCCACGGCCTGACCGCGTTCGTGCTGTTCTCGTCCATCGCGGCGACCATCGGCACCCCCGGCCAGGCCAACTACGCGGCGGCCAACGCGTTCCTGGACGCGCTGGCCCGCCGCCGCCGGGCCGCCGGGCTGCCGGCGCTGTCCATCGGCTGGGGCCTGTGGGGCGGAGGCGGCGGCATGGGCGAGGAGCTCGGGCGCAGCGACCTGGCCCGGCTGTCGCGCTCCGGGATCGCCGCGATGTCCCCGACGTCCGCGCTGGGCCTGCTGGACGCGGCGCTCGCGGGGCCGGGCCCGGCGCCCGTCGCCACCGGCCTGGACCGGGCCGCGCTGCGCGCCCGGGCCGGCGCCGGCGACCTGCCCGCGCCGATGCGCGGCCTGGTCCGGGCGCCCGTGCGCAGGGCTGCTGCCCGCGCGGGGAGCCCGGAGGCGGCGTCGTGGGCCGACCGGCTGGCCGTACTCGGCCCCGACGCACGGCACACGGCGGTGCTGAGCCTGGTGACCGGGCAGATCGCCCAGGTCCTGGGACACGCCGACGAACGGGCCGTGGGCGGCGGACGCGGCTTGCAGGAACTGGGGTTCGACTCCCTGACCGCCGTGGAACTGCGCAACCGGCTCACCGCCGCCACCGGCCTCCGGCTGCCCGCCACGCTCGCGTTCGACCATCCGACCGCCGCCGCCCTCGCCACCGAACTCACCGGACGCCTCGCCCCCGCCACCCCCACCGCCCCCGGTGCCGCCGCGCTGAGCGCGGAACTCGACCGGCTGGAAGCCCTGCTGGCCCGAAACGGCGCGGCCCCGGAGCACGCCGGGCTCGGCACCCGGCTGGCCGGCCTGCTGCGCACCTGGCAGGCCGCCCAGGACGCCGCCGGATCCCAGGCCGGCGGCGAGGACCTCGCCGAGGCCACCGACGACGAACTCTTCGCCGCCCTGGACGACGAACTCGGCCCCCTGGGCTGAGCCCCCCGCAAGGAGAAACACCCCGATGAAGCCGAAGACGCAGACGGGAACGGAAATGGAAGAGGTACGCGTGTGAGCCGTTGGCGCTCCAACCCCTGGGTGGTGCTGACCACACTCGCCCTCGGGTTCTACATGACCCTGCTGGATCTGACCATCGTCAACGTGGCGATGCCCGACATCATGGCCGACCTCGGCGCCTCCCTGGACCAGGCGCTGTGGACGGTCAGCGCCTACGCGCTGGTCCTGGCCGTCCTGCTGATCACCGCGGGCCGGCTGGGCGACCTGTACGGGCCGCGTTCGCTGTTCCTGACGGGGGTCGTCGTCTTCACCCTGGCCAGTGTGGTGTGCGGGCTGGCGCAGAGCCCCGCCGAACTCATCGCCACCCGCGCGGTGCAGGGACTGGGCGCGGCTTTGATGGGACCGCAGACCATGGCCCTGATCGTGTCGGTGTTCCCGCCCGAGCGGCGCGGCGCGGCCATGGGCGTGTGGGGCTCGGTCGCCGGCGTCGCCACGATCTCCGGGCCCACCCTGGGCGGCCTGCTGGTCAGCACGGCCGGCTGGCGCTGGATCTTCTTCGTCAACCTGCCCATCGGGATCGCCGTCGTGGTGATGACGCTGCTGGTGGTCCCCGACATCCGCAGCGGCCGCGCGCACCGCTTCGACGTCACCGGTGTCGTCCTGGCCAGCGCGGCCCTGCTCGCCCTGTGCTTCGGGCTCCAGGAGGGTCAGCGCTACGGCTGGAACGGCATGATCATCGGGTGCATCGCGGCCGGTGCCGTGCTCGTCGCGGTGTTCCTGCTGCACCAGCGCAGCCGCCAGGACCGCGAGCCGCTGCTGCCGTTCGCGGTCTTCCGGGACCGCAACTTCACCCTGATGTCCCTGATCGCCGGCCTCATCGCGATGTCGATGCTGGGCCTGGTCCTGCCGCTCAACCTCTACCTCCAGTCCGACCTCGGCATGAGCGCCCTGCGCGCCGGCCTCACCCTGGCCCCCTCACCCCTGGTGTCCATGGCCGTGGCCCCGTTCGCCGGCCGGATGTCGGACCGGATCGGCGGCAAGTACGTGCTGATGTTCGGCCTCGTCATGTACGGCTGCGGGATCGCGCTGGTCAGCCGGCTGGCCGGCCCGGACAGCGACTGGTACACCTTCACCCCCGCCCTGCTGGTGACCGGGCTGGGCACCGGCTGTCTGCTGGCGCCGCTGGCCGCCGAGGCGATGCGCGGGGTCGAACCGCGGCTCGCGGGAGCCGCCAGCGGCGTCAACAACACGATCCGCCAGCTCGGTTCGGTCATCGGGTCGGCGGGCATCGGCGCGCTCATGCAGCACGAGCTGACCTCCCAGGTCCGCTCCGGCGCCCGCACCCGTGCCACGGCGCTGCCGGCGTCTGCCCGCGACGGCTTCCGCACGGCGTTCGTCGCCGACGACTCCCGGGCCGCCGGCGCCCGGCACGTCGCGGCGTCCGTGCCCCGTGAACTGGCCGCCACCGCCGGCCGGCTGGCCCGTGAGGTCTACGCCGACGGCTACCTCGCGATGGTGCACACCACGATGCTGCTGCCCGTCTGCGCCCTGGCCGTGGGCCTGCTGGCCTGCTGCGCGGCCACGTCCCACACCCGCCGTGCCGCGGCCGGGAAGAAACCGGCGGCCCCCGCCCCGGCGGACGCCGCAGTCCGCTGAGCCCCGGCGGACGCGGCGGTCCGCTGAGTCCCGGCGGGCGCGGCGCCGCGTCGTGACGAAGGCCGCCCCGGACCTCGTGGTCCGGGGCGGCCTTCGGGTGCGGCGGCGCCGGCCGGCCCGCCGCGGGTTCACCAGGTGACGGGCAGGTGGGCCAGGCCGCCGGTGAGGGTGTCGTCGCGGAACTCCAGGTCGTTGGGGCAGGCGGCGAGCTGCAGGTCGGGGAACCGCTCGAACAGCGTGGAGAAGACGATCTGCAGCTCCACGCGGGCCAGGCTGGCGCCGATGCAAAAACGCGGGCCGTGGCCGAAGGCGAGGTGCTGCGGGATGTCCCGGCTGATGTCGAAGACATCGGGGTCGTCGAACATCTGCGGGTCCCGGTTGGCGGCCGTGAACGGCAGCAGGACCAGGTCGCCCGCCGGGATCGTCACCCCGCCCACCTCGATGTCCTGGTGGGCGTAGCGCGGCAGCACGTCCTGGGTGGAGGGAGCCGCCGCCCGCAGGATCTCCTCCACCGTGTTCTTGATCATGCCCTGCGGGTCCTGCTGGAGCTTGTGACGCTGGTCGGGGTTGGTGAGCAGCAGCAGGGTGCCGATGTCCAGACGGGTCACCGTGGTCTCGTGCCCGGCGAACAGCAGCGCGGCCCCCAGACCCGCGATCTCGTCCTCGCTGAGGTTCTCCCGCTCCTCGGCCTCGATCAGGTCGGAGAAGACGTCCTGGCCCGGATCGGCCCGCTTCACCGCGATCAGCTTGTGCATGTAGTTGGTGAGCCGGTCCCAGGCGGCCTGCGACTCGGCCCGGTTGTACAGGTTGGTGGCGCCGTTGGAGTACAGCCGGAACTCCTCGCGGTCCTCGCCCGGCACACCGAGCAGCTGGCAGATGACCAGCACCGGCAGCGGGAAGGACAGCGCCTCGTGGAAGTCGGCCGGATTGGGGCCGGCCGCCATCTTGGTGAACAGGTCGTCGACGATCTGCTCCACGTCGAGGCGGAGCTTTTCCACCCGGCGTGCCGAGAACGACGGCGCGAACAGCCGGCGCATCCGGGACCGGTTGGCGATCTCGTCCTCGGGCCTGCCGAGCGGCCCGCTGATCACCGCGGCGTTGGCGATCCGGGCGGCGCTGTCCGGGTCCGGGTGCGAACGGCCCAGCCGCGGATCGTTGAAGAGCTGCTTGATCTCCTTGTAACGGGTGATCAGCCACCCCTCGTCGCCGGCCGGCGTGCCCACCCGGGCCACCGGGTGGGCGGCCCGCAGCCGGTGGAACATCGGCGCGATCGACGTGGCCGGGCACTGCGCGTCCCGTTCGAACGGGAGCCGCGGCAATTCCTGGATTGCTGTCACGGTGATGTACTCCTCGGAGGTCATGGAACGTGCTCTCGCGGCACGCGAAAAGGAGCGGCTTTTTTCTCCGTCCGCCGGGCACGGTATTCCGCCGCGCTAAAGCTGGCTTAAAACTTCCGGCCCGATCCCCTTGCCGCCGCCCGCTTTTGCCGCCCGCAAGCCCGGTGAAAGCGCCCCGCAAGACCGGCGGGCGATTCTGGGCGCAGGCGTGTCGGCGTCCGCCCGCCGGATTTCTCTCCGACACCTCCCGCCGACCCGACAGACGAATGGGGAAGAGACTCAGAAATGAAGGTCGAGAATATCTTCCTGGCCGGCATCGGAACCTTTCTGCCGGACCGGGTCACCACCGCACAGGCCGTCGAGAACGGCTGGTACGACGAGGAGTCCCGCGCGGCCAGCGGAATGATCTCCGTCGGTGTCGCCGGCGGGACACCGGCCCCCGACATGGCCGTCGCCGCCGCCCGGGAGGCCGTCAAACGCTCCGAGCACCGCCCGGACGACTTCGCGGCCCTGCTGCACACCCCCGTCCACCACCAGGGCCCGGAGATCTGGTCGGCGCCGCACTACGTCCTGCACCAGACCCTCGACCGGCCCGTGCCCGCCCTGGAGATCCGCCAGGGCTGCCTCGGCATGATCACCTCGATGCGGCTCGCCGCCCAGTGGCTGACCACGGACCCGGGCCGGGACGCCGTCCTGCTCACCGCGGGCGACAACTTCTCCACGCCCGGCATCGACCGGTGGCGGGTCAGCAGCCACTACCTCCTCGGCGACGGCGGCTCGGCCGCCGTCGTCTCCCGCCGCGAGGGCTTCGCCCGGCTGCTCGCCGTCCACTCGGTGTCCTGCCCCGAGGCGGAGGTGCTGCACCGGGGCGGCGAACCCCTCTTCCCGCCCTCCGTCACCGCCGGCCGGCCACTCGACCTGGAGGAACGCAGCGAGTGGATCAGGGCCCAGTGGGCCGCCGGCGTGCTCCCGCCGCTCTTCCACCTCGGTGACGTGGTCACCCAGGTCGTCGGCCGGGTCCTGGCGGACACCGCACTGCACCTGGACGACATCGCCCGGGTCGCCCACAGCGCGGTCGCCCTCGACCAGATCAGGAACGGCTTCCTCGACCCGCTCGGCATCGACGAGGACCGCGGCACCTGGCAGTTCAACCGGACACTGGGCCACAGCGCCGGCACCGACCAGATCGCCGGCCTCGAACACCTCCTGGACAGCGGCCAGGTCGGCCCCGGCGACCGGGTGCTGCTGCTGGCCGCGGCCGTCGGCATGGAGGTCGGCGCCGCCGTCGTCGAGATCACCGCCACCCCCTGACCGGGCACCGCCCCCACCCCACCCCACCTCACCTCACCCCGACCCGCCGCGCAGAAGGAAGACCGCCATGACCGCACCCGACGCCCCGGCACCCGAGGACACCCGCCAGGACACACCCGCGGACACCCGCCAGGACACACCCGCGGACGCCCGCCAGGACGCACCCGGGGACGCACCCGGGGACACACGTGAGGAGATTCGTGAGGAGATACGTGAGGCGGTGGCGGCCGTGCTCGGCCTCCCCGCCCGCGACCTCGCCGACGACGTCAACCTCGTCCAGATGGGCATGAAATCCCTGCACGTCATGCAGCTCATCAACACCTGGCGCCGGCAGGGCCGCACGGTGACGTTCCGCGACCTCGCGGCCGACCCCACCGTCGAGGCCTGGACGGCCCGCCTCACCGCCCGGCCCGCCACCGCCTGACCCCGCCCCGCCCCGGTCCGCCCCGGCCGGTCACGGCCGGTCACGGCCGGTCACGGCGGCAGCCCCGCACCGGACACCGCGACGCCCGGGGGCGGCACAGGACCCGCCGGCCCTGTCCCGCCCCCGGGCGTCGCGGTCCTTCGCGGACCCGGCCCTCAGGCCCGCACCGGCCCGAACCACGCGCTCACGGCCGCGGCCAGGCCCCCGGCGTCCGCCGCCGCGGAACCCGCCCAGGCCACATGCCCGTCAGGACGCAGCAGCACCGCCTCCGCCGGGATCTGCCCGGACGGCTTCACCGCCACCGCCGTCAGCCGCTCCGCCCGCCCGGCCACGGCCGGCGCCACCGCCGCGCCCGCCCCGCCCAGATCCAGGAACAGCCCCCGCCCGCCGCTCAGCAGCGCGGGAACGCACGTGGCGCCACCGGCCCCCTCCAGCGGCACATGCGGCAGCCGGCGGCCCACCAGGGCCGGCGCCCCCTGCGGCGCGTAACTGACGTCCAGACCGGTGGACAGCTCCAGCAGATACCGGTTCACCTCGGGAAACCGCAGCAGCTCCGTCACCAGCTCACGCACCGGCCCCACCCGCCGCGCCGGATGGATCAGCGCCAGCTGGGCGTCCGTGGCCGCACCGGCCCGCACCCCCTGCGGACGGCGCTCCGCCTCGTACGTCTCCAGCAGCCCCTCGGGCGCCCAGCCCGCCAGCTGTGCCGCCAGCTTCCAGCCCAGGTTCAGCGCGTCCTGGAAACACAGGTTCAGCCGCAGCCCCGCCAGCGGATAGAAGGTGTGCGCCGCGTCCCCCACCAGGAACACCCGGCCCGCACGGTAACGCTCGGCGATCCGGGTCGGACCGCCGTAGCGCTCCACCCAGCGCACCGGCACATCGGGGAAGGCCGCCTTGTTGATGCGCTCGACGGCCGCCCGCAGCTCCGCCGCGTCCGCCCGCCCCCGCGCACCGGGAAGCTCGGTGTCGAACTCCGCCGTCACGATCCGGGTGACACCCGTGTCCGTCGGCACCGCCGAATAGATCCCCCCGCCCGGCGACACCTTCGAACCACGGTGCACCTCGGGCAGCTCGCCGAGCGGCACCGCCACGTCCGCGACCAGCCCGCAGCTGGAGGAACCCGCACCCGTGAACGCGATCCCGGCCAGCTCCCGCACCCGGCTCGACTCACCGTCCGCACCCACCAGATGACTGCCCCGCACCACGTACTCGCCCTCGGGGCCGCGCACCCGCACGTCCACCCCCGAGCCGTCCTGCGTGAAGCCGAGCAGCTCATGACCCCGGCGCAGCACGGCACCCCGCTCCCGCACCGCCCGCTCCAGCCGGCGCTCCACATGCTGCTGGCCCAGCAGCAGCGCCGGCTGGTGACGCCCGCCAAGCGCAGCGTCGTCCAGCCAGATCAGCGAATAGTGCGTGCCCTGCACGGGCTTGCTGAACGGCAGCAGCTCCGCCAGCAGCCCCCGCATCTGCAGCAGCTCGGCCGCCGACACGTTCAGCGCCTGACCGGGGACACGCTCACTGGGCTGCGCGAGCCTGTCCAGGACGACGGTCTCCACGCCCCACAGCCTCAGCTCGTGCGCGAGCATCAGCCCGGCGGGCCCGCCGCCCGCGATGATGACCGGACCGGACATACCTGACTCCCTTCCTGCCCGATGCCCCGCACGGCGCATCAGGCGATACCGAGTTCGTTGTCGATGAGGTCGAAGATCTCCTCGTCCGTGGCCGCGGACAGCTCCCGCACAGCCCGGTCCCCGCCCGCCGCCTCCCGGCTCTCCTCCAGCCGCAGCAGGAAGTCCTGGAGCCGGCCCGCCAGCCGCCCCGCCGCACCCGGCGGCACCGCCTCCTCGTCCCCCAGCCGCTCCTGGAGCCGGTCCACCTCCGCCAGCAGCGCCGCGAACGGATCCTGCCGCGCCGGCGCCAGCAGCCCCTCCAGATGAACGGCCAGCGCCTCCGGAGTGGGATGGTCGAAGATCAGGGTCGGCGGCAGCCGCTGACCGGTCGCCGCCGTCAGCTGATTACGCAGCTCGTACGCCGACAGCGAGTCGAACCCGAGCACCGTGAACGGCCGCTGCGGATCGACACCCGCCGGCGAGGCATGACCCAGCACCGCCGCCGCACTGCCCCGCACCAGCTCCCGCAGCACCCCCAGCCGCTCCGCCGCCGGCAGCCCGGCCAGCCGCTGCGACAACGCCGGCCCCGCCGCCTGCCCGCCGCCCGCCCGCCGCCCGCCCGGCATCCCGCCGCCCCGCCCGGCACGCCCCGAGGCCAGCCGGCCGAACAGCGGATCCAGCAGCCCCGCCGCCGCCCGCCCGGCCAGCACCGCGCTGTCCACACCCACACCCACCACCAGCGGCTGACGCAGCGCCAGCGCCGCGTCGAACTGCCGCAGCCCCTCCTGCGGCGACAACGCCAGCACACCGCCCTGCGCCAGCCGGCCCCGGGCCCGCTCGTCGAGCCGGCCGCCCATCCCGTCCGCCGTGTCCCACAGCCCCCAGGCCAGCGAGGTCGCCGGCAGCCCCAGGGCATGACGGTGGTGGGCCAGAGCATCCAGGAAGGTGTTGGCGGCCGCGTACCCGGCCTGCCCCGCGTTGCCGAGCAGACCCGCCGCCGACGAATACACCACGAACGCGGCGAGATCGAGCCCCAGCGTCTGCCGGTGCAGATTCCAGGCGCCGTCCACCTTCGGCGCCAGGACCGCACCGAGCTGCTCCGCCGTCAGCGCGTGCACGGGCGCGTCGTCCAGCACACCCGCCGTGTGCACGACCGCCGTCAGCGGATGAGCCGGATCGACGGCCGCCAGCGCACCGGCCACGGACCGCGGATCCGCCGGATCGCACGCCACGAACGTCACCCGCGCGCCCATCGCGGTCAGCGACCGCGTCAGCTCCCGCGCCGCCGGATGCCCCCCGCCCCTCCGGCCGGCCAGCAGGAGATGCCGGACACCGTGCCCGGTGACGAGATGGTGCGCGAGGAGCCGGGCGAGGGCTCCGGTGGCACCGGTGATCAGCACGGTCCCCTCCGGGTCCGGCTCCCGCCCCACCGTCAGCAGCGTCTTGCCGACATGCTGCGCCTGGCTCAGGAACCGCAGCGCCTCCGGAGCACTGCCGATGTCCCACGACGTGATCGGCGGCGGCGTCAGCACCCCCGCCTCGAACAGCGCCACCAGCTCGCCGAGCATCTCCTGGATCCGGTCGGGCCCCGCGTCCTGCACGTCGTAGGCGCTGTACCGGACCCCGGGATGCGCGGCCGCGACCTCGGCGGCGTCACGGACGTCGTTCTTGCCGATTTCGAGGAAGCGTCCGCCGTGGGGGAGCAGGCGCAGGGAGGCGTCGACGAATTCTT
>NZ_BMML01000056.1 GCF_014645815.1 Streptomyces fuscichromogenes
AGGTGTAGCACATGGCGGCGGCCTGGCGTTCGTCGAGCTCCGGCCAGTCGTAGGAGGCCGGCTTGCCGGCGATGAGCTCCTCGTACTCGTGCACGGCCGCGGTCGCGCCGTCGAGGAGCGAACGGTCGCCCGGACCAGAGACCACGATGTGCTCGACCGTCGGCAGCTTGGCCAGCAGCGGCGCGATCATCGGGATCAGCGAGCCGTTGACGATGATCACGCGGTCCGCCGCGTGGTTGACGATCCACATCAGCTGCTCGGCCGGCAGCCGCAGATTGAGCGTGTGCAGCACCGCACCCATGGAGGGGATCGCGAAGTAGGCCTCGACATGCTCGGCGTTGTTCCACATCAGGGTGGCGACCCGGTCGTCACCCCGGACCCTGAGCTCGTCACGCAGGGCGTTCGCCAACTGCACCGCGCGGGTGCCCACTTCGGCGAAGCTGCGCCGCTGCGACTTGCCCTCCCCGGTCCATGTAGTGATGCGAGAATCGCCGTGCAGGACCCTTCCGTGCTCCAGTATTCGCGTTACGGTCAGCGGTACGTCCTGCATCGTGCTGAACATCAATGTCTCTCCATCGAGTTGTCAGACGAGAAAACCCTCGTCCCAAGGGTCATCCGACATGTGGTCGTCATGGGCGGCCGGCACGCTTCGCTTGTACTGGGCGTCCACGCGCTCCTCGTTGCCGCCCTTGCGCCCGAGTGCCGGCGGTGCACCGTCTGAAAACGCACTCTGACCGGTGAGAGGGCCTGTACGTCTGAAGACGACGGGCGGCACGCGCCAGCACCTTGTGAGCGGGGCTTGACATCACGTACACGTGTGCGTGCGTAACGCGGGTTCAAGCTGGGCGGCCTTGAGCTTCCGTAACGTCCCCGTTCGATGCGGACGGAACCGTTCCGGGTCTGACGGAGGCTCCGTACTGTCCCAGGGCGGTTCGAACGACCGACTGTGCGGACAGACAGGAACAGTTGGCCAGAGGCAAGTCTCAAGAAACGGCCGGGAGTCAGAACCTCCCGTCATCACGCGTGTAGTTGCAGCTGAGATCGAGCAGTGCGGAGACAGCAGGGCTCGGAGCCCGTCCCGCCCGTACCGCGAACGACAGCGCGAGCATGTGCATGGAGCCGGACAGTGGTTTGACCACCACACCAGCCGTGTAAGCCGCCTGGAAGTGTGGCATGACAGCCGCTCCGCCAATGGCCCGCACGTACGAGGCGGCGGTCGCTATGTCGGTGATTTCCACCGATATCCGTCGAGCGAGGCCGAGTTCGGTGAAGGCGCGATCCATGGCGGCGCGGCTGCCGAAACCGCTTGGCCCATCCACGAAGTTCTCGCCGGCCAGGTCTTCGAGGGAGATGCTCTCGCGCTGCGCCAGCGGGTGCTCGGCAGGAAGGATCACCACATAAGGGATCGTGGCGAAGGGCCGGAGGTCCAGATCCGATGCCTCACCGGATTTCAGGGCCACCACCCCGAGATCGAGCCGACCACGCCGTACGTCTTCGGCGATGCCGCCGGATCCGGATCCGGACACCTGGATATGGATGTCGACCAGGGGATGACGCTGGCGGAAGGCCCCCACCAGACGTGGAAGATCGAGAGCGGTGATACGAGTCATCGTGCCGATCCGCAGACTTCCCTGCAATCGGTTCGAAGCCATACCCACGACCTCGCTGGCCCTCTCCGCCGCCGCGATGACGGCCTTGGCTTCCGGCAGGAATGCCGCTCCCGCTGGGGACAGGGCCACTGTCCTGGTCGACCGCTCGAAAAGAGAAGCCTGGAGTCCCTCCTCCAAGGCGCGGACACCTGCCGACACAGTCGACTGAGCGGCGAAGAGGCGCGAGGCCGCCCGAGTGAAACTGAGTTCTTCCGCTACAGCCACAAAATAGCGTAATTGCCGTATCTCCACCCGTTAATAATCGTCGAATCCGATAACACCTGTCAATAGTTTTCGTTGGACTCGATATGACGTGTGCGCCACCCTTGGTAGCAACATCACTTGTCACTGGTTCAAAGGGGAAATTTGTGGCGAGCAAGGTTTTGATCGTCGGTGGCACCTCAGGCATCGGCCGCGAGTTGGCCGCCGCCTACGCAGAGCGCGACGCCTCCGTGGTGATCGCCGGCCGTGAGAGCGCGCGTGCCGAGAAGGTCGCCGCCGAGCTGAATGCCGACAGCGAGGGTGCGCGAGTGAGTGGCATCGCAGTCGACTTGGCCAGCCCTGACACGATAGTGGAAGCGCTGAGCGGCATCGGCCAGGTGGACTCGGTCGTTCTTGCAGGTATGCGGCGCGATGACAACACAGTGGGTAATTACGGTACAGCGGGCGCAACGGAGCTAGTCATAGCAAAATTGGTCGGCTACACCGCGGTCGTCCACGCCCTGCAGTCTCGTATCTCTCCTACCGGCTCCGTGCTCCTGTTCGGTGGTCTGGCCAAGGACCTGCCCTACCCCGGTTCTACGACGGTTACAACGGTGAACGCCGGTGTGATGGGCCTGGTATCGACTCTGTCCAGGGAGATCGCCCCCGTCCGCGTCAACGCCATTCATCCGGGCCTCGTCGGTGACAGCCCTTACTGGGCCGGCAACGAGCTGGTTCTGGAGCCTGCCCGCAAACGGATTCTGACCGGCGTCCTGCCCACCATGCGGGACATAGTCGAGGGCTGCTTCTTTCTCCTGGAGAACCAGGCGGCAAACGGAGTGAATCTCAACCTCAATGGCGGCCACTCATGATCAACACTCTGCCCCGGTTGGCCGTGGTGGGCATCGGCCGCCTCAGTTACCCCATGGTGGTGCGTCTGCGCAGGGCGGGACATGCGGTGACTGTGAACAACCGCACTCGGGAACGAGCCCTCGCCGTCGCGGCCGCCACCGGCGCAGAGGTGGCTGACTCCCCACGGGCAGCGGCGGAAACCGCGGATATCGTCATAGTCTCCCTCGCCGACGACGCGGCGGTGCGTGAGGTCTACCACGGACCTGACGGTCTCCTCGCCGGAATCCGACCAAGGACAACGATCCTGGAGACCAGCACGATCGCTCCCCACACGATCACCGCGCTGGTGCCGCATGTCCTGGAACGTGGCGCCGTGCTCCTTGACACCCCGGTGTCCGGATCGGTCGAGCTGGCTGCGCGTGGCGAACTCACCCTGCTGGTCGGTGGCCCCAAAGAAGCACTGGACAACGTGCGGCCCGTCGTCGATGTCCTGGCCACACGGGTTCTGCGCTTCGAGGAATCGGGGCAAGGCAGCATCATGAAATTGGTGATCAACTCGCTGCTGTTGTCTCTGGGAGCGGCCGTCGCGGAGTCCCTGGTGTTGGCAGAACGCGCCGGCATAGACCGGGCCGACGCCTACGACGCCTTCACGCAGAGCGCGGCCGCGGCCCCGTTCGTGCAGTACAACCGGGAAAATTTCGTGCGGCCGCATGAAGCGACGATGCACATGACACTGGCGCTCGTTGCCAAGGATCTGGCGCTGGTCGATGAACTGGCGTCATCCGTGGGCGCACCGATGGCCCAGCTGAGAACGACTCGCGGCTTGGTCCAGCAAGCGATCACCGCGGGCCTGGGGGACCAGGATGGTTCAGTTCTGGCCGAATACCTGAGACGTAACGCGACGGCGTAGGCAGGACTGCAATATGCGGAACCAACTCATGGGCTGATGTGCTGTGATGAACGTGCCGACGACACCGACGCCTGACACCCTGCTCATTGTCATGCTCACGGGTGCAGCGCTTACTGAAGCGTAGTCGCCGAAGACGGGTGGGCCGACGGACAGCCTTCTCCGCCGCGCTGTGCGCATTCCCCAGGAGAGGCCTCCCGCCCGCACCATGCGCCGGCGGGAGGCTCCCGGACTCGTTCGCCCACGTCCTTCCGTTCCCCGACGGCTGCGTCGGCGGCAGTCGACACGCTTGCTGATCGCCCGTCGGTGATGGCCGGGCCCGCTATAAACTCTTCCCGGCGGGACCAGCCACAGCCGCTTCGCACGTCCGCCGTCATCTGCTGCACAATCGCTGCGCGGTGAGAGCGTGCAAAGACGCGGACGGACGACCTCCAGAGGCGCTTGTGGCGTGGTGGCCCAGCGGGTCACGTACACGAGAGCTCGCTGCGCAGGGTGTTGATCCGCCAGGCCGGCGCGTCAGTACAGGAAGAGACTGATCACACGACCAACCCATCCGGTCAGTTTCAGCTCTATGGCCCGTACCCGTGTCCTCCAGCGCGTGGCCGATCGAGCCTTCATGCCATGAAACGTGCAACCCCTTTGCAGATTTCGGCTCACCATGACTTTTCTGGGAGGTGCGAGAGTGGAGTCAGATCGGACGCATGCAATGAAAGGATCGTTACGCCTCTCGATCCTTGGACCCTTGAGGGCTTGGTACCGGGAGGAAGAACTGCATTTGGGGCCGCCCAAACAGCAGAGCGTTCTGGCCTTGTTGTCGGTCCAGGCAGGCCAGCCCGTTCCGCTGCACGAGATTATCGACGCCTTGTGGGGCGACAACCCACCGGATCGGGCGGTCAATGTGGTGCACCGTCATGTAGGGGCCCTGCGCCGGCTCCTGGAACCCGGTCTGACACAGCGAAGCGCCGCGCATGTACTCGTACGAGCCGCGGGAGGGTACCGTCTCAACGTCCCGGAAGAGGCTCTGGATCTCTCCCAATTCCGGAAGCTCCGCGACGCGGGGCAGGGTGCCCTGCACGACAAGCGTCCGGGAAAAGCCACCGATCTGCTGGTCAAAGCGCTGTCGCTGTGGCGCGGCTCCACCGCAGCCGGCCTGCCGCATCAACTTCGCTCGAACAGCGTGTTCGCCGGCGTCGACGCGGAGTACTTCCGTGCCGTCCAAGTCGCCGCGGCGGCTGCGCTGAACGCCCGACGTACCTCGGCAGTCCTTCCGCTGCTGAGACATGCCGCTCACGTGGACCCGCTCAACGAAACCCTCCAGGCTTCCCTCATCCGTGTCCTTGCTG
The DNA here is from genome assembly GCF_014645815.1 of Streptomyces fuscichromogenes. Lineage (GTDB taxonomy): Bacteria > Actinomycetota > Actinomycetes > Streptomycetales > Streptomycetaceae > Streptomyces > Streptomyces fuscichromogenes. Next base: position 4,953 of record NZ_BMML01000056.1, read on the forward strand.
CCGAGGGGCAGACGGCTCAGGCACTGGAGCACTACCACAGCGTCCGCTCGCAGTTGATGACCGAGCTGGGCGTCGACGCGGGCCCTGAACTGCGTGCCGCACAAACCCATGTGCTGCTGAATACGGAGGCCGTCGCAGAGAGCACGTCTGTACGTGCTACGAAAATCGATCCTCCCGCAGGCAAAAGCTTCTCCTCGGTACGGCCTGCCCAATTGCCTGCAAGCCCGCACGTCTTAACCGGAAGGAGAGCGGAAATTGAACAGCTGGACGCATTGCTGCTGTCTTCCGCGTCTACGGCTCCCGCTATCAGCGCCATCGGGGGAGCACCAGGTGTAGGGAAGACGGCGATCGCGCTGCACTGGGCTCATCGGAACGCTCATCGTTTTCCTGACGGGCAGCTGTACATAAATCTTCGTGGATACGATCCTGCGGGAGAGCCGCTCACCCCGTCAATGATTATCTGCTATTTTTTGGAATCCTTTGGCATTCCTGGTGAGCGCATCCCCCCGAGCCTTGACAGCCAGATCGCCCTGTACCGCAGTCTGCTGGCGGGGCGTCGGTGCCTGATCGTGCTTGACAATGCACGCAATGCTGAACAAGTGCGCCCACTCCTGCCGGGGAATCCTGACTGCGTCACCATCATCACCAGTCGAGAGCAAATGGCCGGGCTCGTGGTCTCTGCCGGTGCTCACCTGCTGACTGTCGACCTGTTTACTGTTGCTGAGTCTCTTGAGTTTCTGTCCAACAAGATCGGCGAAGCCCGCGTGACCCAGGACCGAAATTCCGCGCTTGCCATAGTACGGCACTGCGGTCGACTGCCGATAACCCTTGCCATTGTGTGCGCACGTGCTGCGAGCCGTCCTATCGCTCCTCTCGCCGATATTGCCGCAGAGCTGGAAGAAAGCCGTGACAGCCTTCGAGCTTTCACGGTGGACGGAGAGAGCGACCCTATCACCGACACACGCTCCGTATTCTCCTGGTCGTACCATGCCCTCACAGACCAGGCGGCCGAAGTCTTCCGCCGGCTATGGATGAGTCCGGCGCACAACGTGTCACTCCAGACTGCCGTGAGTCTTGCCGGTCTCCCCGTGAGAACCATGCGACAGGTAATGTCCGAGCTCGACCGTGCCCACCTTTGGAGTGAGCACAAGTCCGGCCACTACAGCACGCATGATCTCCTCAGAGTCTTCAGCCGGGAACTGTCCCGCTCCAATGATTCCGACCAAGACCTCGGGCAGGCTCGCCAACGACTCTACGATCACTATCTGCATACGGCGTACAATGCCTCCAGCGTCATTAACACCCATAGGGATCATCCCGTCGTTCTTCCCTATGTGCCAGGAACGCAAGTCATACACTTCACGGACACCGAACACGCTGCGGACTGGCTTCACCACGAAATGCCCGCACTCCAGACCATCGCCACCAGCAGCGAAAGCTACGACACCAGGGGGCAGGCCTGGCGAATGGCGGCTATTCTTGAACTGATATTTGATCGCAGTGGGCGCCGCAAAGAGCAAATAGATATTCAGAGTGCGGCACTCTTTGCCGCGCAGTGCATCGGTGATACACGGGGGCAGGCTCATATGCACAGGTCCCTGGGATTTGCTCTCGGCCGCACTAATCAGAACGCCCAGGCCGAGAATCACTTGAACAAAGCGCTGGCGATGTTCGCCGAGACCGGCGATGTCCTCGGCGAGGCGCTGACTCATCGATATATGGCATTTGTGACCAATGCCAAGGGGGATCACCGGACGGCCTGTTCGCACTACGGCAAAGCCGCATCTCTGTACGAACGAATAAACCATATGGTCGGGGTTGCCTCCGTCGTTAACGAGGTCGGCTGGACCCGCATCCTCATGCAGGATTTCCAAGGAGCTCTGGAAGATTGCCGACGCGCTATTGATATAGCGCGAAAGGCGGGCAATCGCAATGTTGAAGCGGCGTCCTGGGACAGTTTGGGAGTTGCTTACCACCGGCTCGGCAAGAAGCCCGAATCCCTCTATTCGCTCCACCGGGCTCTGGCTATTTATCGCGAACTCGCAGACGCGTACCTGATCGCTGATACACTCGTACATATCGGCGACACCCATTCCTCTGATTCCCCCGGTGAGGCCCGTAAAGCGTGGACCGACGCCGTTGATATCCTCGACTCCCTTGGTCATCCTGAAGGCGACCTGATCAGACAGCGGCTCACCGATCTGTGACGGGTTGATGTCGCGGTCGCCGCCAAGGCCCAGGGCGACTTCGTCGTTCCTCTCGGTCTCGTGCGCTCGTTTGTCGCGTTCGGCCGACAGCGGCAGCGCTGACGGCCATCGATCAGACCCGGGCTCTGCCGGTCTGTCAATCTCCCGATCCCCGATCTGGCCACCAGCGGGGATGCATTGGACGCTTTGGCCTGTCTGGATCACGTATAGGGCGATGCTGTCGCCGCAATACGGCGCCGCAGTGACCTTTGGGAAGCGACGTGATCAGCTCCAAACAGTCCGTCGGCGGCCGGTGGTGACGAGCTGTCCGGTCGTGGTGAACGGGCGAAGCCGCGCCGCGCGCACGAGGCGTCCGCCCAGGACGCCCCTTGCGCAAGACTGCACGATCCACGTGAAGCGCGTGTTGCCGCCATCCCCAAAGGTCTTGGCGAGGTGATTCAGGTGTATTCTTCCTGAACTGTCCCTTCTTTGGCGAGCTGGTGTCAGTGCATGGGAGGCCGCAGAAATATCCGCCAGAAGTCCTGACGAAATCCCATCCGGGGCCGGATGCGCGGAACCAACGGAGCACGAGGTTCATTGCGTCAGCCGTGGTAAGCACCCCGGGCCCTTCTGCGACGTGCCCTTCGACGTCGCCCCGGTGGCAGTGCAGCGAGGTAAAAATCCCAAGGGGTCTACTCAGAAAGCCTGCTCATCGTGACTCTCAAAGTTTCTCTGTCCGGCATTCCCGGACCGTGCGAGCCAGCGCTCGGACCGCGGTTTGTGCCTGCAGCCGATCCTGGCGCTGGTCAATGGCTTCCAGCGCTTCGGCCGCAGCTACTCTCACCGGCCGCGGCAGATACTCATGGCCTGCAAGCTGGTAGGCGATCGTTCGCCGGAGCAACTGCTCACCGATGCTCACTCCGTCGGTAGTCAGCGGCAAGGCTACTGCTTCGTACAGGGTGATGCCCCGCAAGACAGCGTCCGCGTTCGCTTCCATTTTTCCACCGCTCACCGTTGAGACCCGCTTGGGACGGACCCGGGTCCGTAAACGTCGCAACAAGGCTGTTATGCATGCCGACCCGGCTACTGCAGCCGCTCCAGCGGAGGCACCCATATCCGACCCCCACACCACTGTTCCACCTGCCATATCAGCCGCACAGTCCAACCCATCCCCATCTGGCCGACCTGCGACTGGTCAACACAGAAGGGACTCCGCCGCGTCCCCCGCATCACGGTAACGCGTGATCAAACCCTGCATCAGATCCGGATCACCAGGCGTGGTATCACTGTCCATCCCTACCAATTCAAAATCCCGCTGACTGGAATGCCACCGACCCACACCACTGCCCTCCCCGAAGCGACGGATCATACGCCCACACCGGGCGGGTACTGACGGCGGAGCCGCCCACGCGCCCCACACCCGGTATACGGCACGGCAAGACCAAACAGTTCAAGAGCCTTCCGCGATATCGCGACACCTCACAGCCATCCACGCGGACAGAACCGACACCCGAGCCCAGAGGGACGAAGCTGGCAATCTTGGGCGAGGCATTGAGCCTTTTCCAACCTGCCTCGGTGGTTTGTCAGTTGGCCTGACAACGTGGTGAAGGCACTGGTAGACGGGTTTTCGACCAAGAGAACCGTGTCCACCAGAGGCTTCGCGTGATTGTCTGCCCGTCCGGCGTCGATGTGTCCAGCTCCGCCCTGTGCTTCCTGTCCGCCCGTCTGCGGCAGCATCGCCGTGCACTCGGCACCCGGTGGCGGCGGCTGAACGCGGGCCGGCTGGCCCTGCCCACCCTCGCCCGCCTCCGCAACGGCCAGCCTTACGCCCAGCTCGCGTCCGGGTTCGGCGTCGGCACCACCACGTCTACCGCTACGTCACCGAGGCCGTCGAGCTCCTGGCCGCCCTCGCACCCACCCTCGCCGAAGCCGTACGGGCCGCATCGGTGACGGCGTATCTGATCCTGGACGGAACGATTCCGCCGACCGACCGGATCGCCGCAGACCGCCCTTTCTACTAGGGCAAGCACAGGAAGCACGGCATGAACATGCAGGTCATCGTCGGCCCAGGCGGCCGTCTCCTGTGGGCATCACCAGCCCTGGCCGGAGCCATCTACGACGCGCGGGTCGCACGGGGCACGGCATCATCGACGCCCTCACAAAGGCTGGCATGGACTGCTGGGCGGACAAGGGATACCAGGGCGCAGGCGGCACCGTCCGTCATCGCTATCGCTACCGCGGCCGATGGGAGAAGCTCTCCGTCGGCCAACACGCCGTCAACCGGTTCCGAATGAAGATCCGCGCCCTGGCTGAGCATGCCGTCGCCACCCTCAAGTCCTGGCGACTCCTCCGCAAGCTCCGCTGCTCGACAACCCGGATCACGAGCCTCGTCCAAGCCGTCCTCGCCCTTCATCTGGCCAGCTCAGAATAAGGATGGAAAAGGCTCACTCCCTGTGCCGCGACGATTCGTTGAATCCGCTGCTCACCGATGGAGGGGCGGCCAGCGGGCCCTCGTCAGCCCAGCGTGAGGACGACGCCGTACTCCGGGCCGTGCCGTTCGACCTCGGCGACTTGCCAGCCGGTGCCCTCGGCCAGTGATTCGAGCTCCGGCAGTGAGGTGAACAGGTAATCGAACCAGTCCGTCACCAGCAGCCGGTGCCGCAGCCGGAGGCGCATCTGGCCGCTCATCCGGCCCCTCCGCCGGTTCTGGGCGAGGTACTCGGTGTGCTGGGCCCCGTCGAGGAGGTAAGGGTCCATCCCCGTCCCGACGATCCGGGCCCCGGGCCGTGCCAGCCGGGCCAGTGTGCTCAGCAGCCGCGGTCCGCGGTCGCGGCTCTCCAGCAGCCCGAGGTTCCGGCCCAGCAGCAGAAACGTGTCGAAACGCGTGCTCTGCGGTACGTCGTCGACCGTGCCCAGGAACGTCTCCCTCAGCCCGCGGCGCCGGCACACGTCGAGCGTGTCGGCCGACACGTCGAGGCCGACGATCTCACCGCCGCCGTCCTGGAAGGGGACCGCGAACCGGCCGGCTCCCACCCCGATGTCCAGGACCCGCCCGCGGAAGCGGGTGAAGGCCCATCGGTCCAGTTCGGGCCAATCACCGGGGCCCGCGAAGAAGCCGACGGCGTCGTAGCCGCTGATGTACCCGTCGTCGCGTTCGCAGATCTCGAAGTATGTGTCCCGCGGTAGCCCCGCAGTGTGACAGCCGAGGAGAAGTTGTCCCCACGCGTCGGCACTGCGGGACGTGAGAAGGCGGGTCGTCGTCATTCGCGAAGTCCTGTTCCGGGTCGGTGCTCTGGGTTTCGTGGTCGCAATGCGGTACGGGGGACTAGCTAGGGCGTGTTGCGAAAGCCCCGCCTGCCTCGCCACGCCATGCACGCTCCCCCACAGGGGGTACCCCCCCCACTCGCCGCACCGGGCGAAAGCCCGAGTACATCCGGTACGAGGGCTTCAGCCCGGCACTCTCCCAGCCTCCGGCCGGGGGCCCAGCGCACGCACCTGACGCCGCGAAGCCGCCCTTCGGGCGAACGACGGGACTTTCCCAATACGTCCTAGACGGTGGTGGCGGAGCGCAGGCTCAGCGGGCGCATGTCGGTCCAGGCGCGCTCGATGTAGTCGAGGCAGTTCTCCTTGGGACCGTTGACGCCGACCGCGCGCCAGCCCTGCGGGATGCTGCGGTCGGCGGCCCAGACCGAGTACTGCTCCTCGTCGTTGACGACCACGAGCCACTGCTGGGAGTTCTGCTGCATGACGATTCTCCGATCGTGTTCTGAGGGTGTTTCAGGGATGGATGTGAAGCAGGTGGTGCGGATGTGGCGTGGGAAGGGTCCGCAGGACCAGGCGGTCGACAGGTGGTACGGCTCAGGCCGCGGCGGTCTGCGGTACCAGGAGGCTGTGGAAGACCGCCAGGGCCCGGTCGACGTCGGCGTCGTCCACCCCGGCGTGGGTGACTGCCCGGATCCGGCCGCGGCCCAGCTCGGCGAGGCGCACACCTTCCTCCCAGGCCCGTTCGATGAACCGGGCCTGCGACAGACCGGGGGCGTCGACCCGGAAGAACACCATGTTGGTCTCGACCGGCTCCACGACGGCCCCGGGCAGTGCGGCGAGCCCTGCGGCCAGTCGGCCCGCCCTGGCATGGTCGTCGCCGAGCCGCGCCGTCATCTCCCGCAGCGCGACCAGTCCGGCGGCGGCCAGGACCCCGGCCTGCCGCATGCCGCCGCCCAGCATCTTGCGGATCCGGCGTACGGAACGGACGAACTCGGCGCTGCCGGCGACCATCGAACCGACCGGCGCGGACAGCCCCTTCGACAGGCAGAACTGCACCGAGTCCGCGTAACCGGCGATGACGGACACGGGGACGCCGAGGGCGAGCGCCGCGTTGAAGATGCGGGCCCCGTCGAGGTGCACGGCGACCCCGCGGGCGCGGGCCAGCGCGCGGACCTCGGCCAGGTACTCCAGCGGCAGCACTCGCCCGCCGCAGCGGTTCTGCGGGTTCTCCACGCACAGCAGGGCGGGCAGCGCGAACTGAGGGTCATCGGGGTCCTCGGGGAACGCGGCCTCGATGTCGGCGAGCGCCATCGTGCCGTCGGCCCGGTTGGCCACCGGTTCGACGATCACGCCACCGCAGTAGGAGGCCCCGCCGGCCTCGTAGACGTAGATGTCGGACTCGGCGCCCGCGAGAACCTTGGTGCCGCGCGGGCAGTGGGCGAGCAGGGCCGCCAGGTTGCCCATCGTGCCGCTCGGCATGAAGCAGGCGTCCTCCATGCCGAGCAGCTCGGCGGCCAGTTCCTCCAGTTCGCGGGCGGTGGGGTCCTCGCCGTACACGTCGTCACCGAGCGGTGCTCTCGTCATCTCCGCCAGCATCCGGGCCGTCGGCAGGGTGAAGGTGTCGCTGCGCAGTTCGACGAGGGGCGCCGGGGGCGCGTCGCGGTCAGTGCTCGTCACGGAAGTCCTCCTCGGGTTCGGGTCCGGCGGCCGGGGCGGTGTTCCCGGTCCTGCCGTGCACCACGGCCACGGCGTCCCGCAGGCGTTCGTCGGCGTCGCGCCAGCGGGCGGTCTCCTCGACCACCCGGGTGCGGTGGTCCTCCCAGCGCAGCGTGAGCGGTTCGTGGCAGCGCCGGAACGAGCCAGGTCCGGGACCGCCGCCGAACTCGGCAGCCCGCCACACCGCCTCCGGCCGCAGGTCGGCGGAGTCGCCGGCCGGCGCGTGGCCGTGCGCGGCGAGGGCCGCGCCCAGCGAGTCGGCCCGTCCCTCCACGACGCCGAGGGCGGCCTCTCCGACCTGGTGGTGGGCCCGCCGGAACGGCACCCCCTGCCGCACCAGCCACTCCGCGGTGGCGGTCGCGTGCGTCAGCCCCCTGGTCGCCCGGACGGTCATGGCCCGGGGCACCGGCCGGGCCCCGTCATAGGCCAGGCGCAGGATCTTCACCGCGTCGACGGTGGCGTCCAGGGCCGGCATCACATGGCTCATCGCCTCGGTGCCGACCGCGATGGAGTTGGTGAACGGCGTGCCCCGCATCGCGCTCGCGGCGGCTGTCAGACCGCCGAGGGCGGCGGCGGACTTGCCCTGCACATGCTCCAGGACGAACGCGTTGCGCTTCTGCGGCATCATCGAGCTCGACCCGACCAGCCCGTCGGGGATCGTCACCAGTGCGAACTCGGCGCTCGACCAGATCAGCAGGTCCAGGGCGGCACGGGCGAGGGTGATCCCCAGCACCACGGCCGCCGACAGCATGCGCAGCGCGGTGTCCCGGGTGGCGATGGCGTCGACCGAGTTGCGCACCGGCTCGCCGAAGCCGAGGAGCTCTGCCGTGCGCGCGGGGTCGATCGGGACGGTCGTCCCGCCGATCGATCCGGCGCCCAGCGGGCAGCGCTCCAGTCCCTCGCCGGCCTGGGCGAGGGACCGGGCGTCCCGCTCGAAGGTCTGTGCCAGCCCCAGCAGGTAGTGGCCGTAGGTGATGGGCACGGCCGCCTGGAAGTGGGTGTAGGACGGCATGAGCACCTCGCGGTGCTCGTGGGCGCGTTCCAGCAGTACCCGGCCCAGTTCGCCCAGTTCCTCCGACAGCCGGCGATACGGTTCGCGCAGCGCCAGCTGGAGGCAGGTGACGCCGAGGTCGTTGCGGGAGCGGCCGGTCTGCAGGACTCCGCCGGTCTCGTCGCCGAGGGTCTCGATCAGATGGGATTCGTAGGCCAGGTAGAGACCACGGGGGGCGGGCCGGGTCTCCAGGGGTTCGTAGTCCCGCTCGCGCAGCTCCGTGATCGCCGCCAGCAGGGCCGAGGCGGTCGGTGCGCCGACGATCCGGCGCTCGGCCAGCATGACGACGTGCGCGAGGTCGACCTGGGTGATCCGGTCGAGTTCGTCCTTCCAGACGGGCCTCGGCGGGTCGCGCCGTTCAAGGAGCATGCGGCGGATCTCGGGGGAGGCGGCGCTGCGCAGGCGGCCGGAGTCCGTCACGCCGGCACCTCCTGACGGACGGCCAGGGACAGCCTGATGCGGCGCGCGCCTTCGTCGGCGGCGGCTGCGGCCTCGGCCGTGGAGGCGCCCCGGGCCAGCACATGCCCGATCCGGTCCCGGAAGTCGCCGGCCACGACGATCTCCGCGCCGGGCTTGCGGTAGGTCTCCACGTCCACCACGCCGGGTACGGCACAGGCCCCTGCCACCCCGTCGATGCCGCGCAGCCGGCCGCTGTCCCCGGCCACGACGAACCGGATCGCCGCCCCCCGGGCCGCGGTGGCGGCGACCGGGGCCGGCCGGCCGCTGAACGCCGCGACCGTCCCCAGGATCAGGTCGGCTCCGGTCGCCTCGCGCACCAGCCGGGGGATCCAGCCGCCCGCCAGCCGCGGGTTGACCTCGATCAGCACGGGTCCGCCGGGGCCGAGGCGCAGTTCCACGTGCGCCGGGCCGAGGGTGATCCCGAGCGCCCCTACGGCGGCCTCGGCGGTCTCGGTGACGGCCTCGCGGTCGCCAGATGCGAGGGGGGCGGGGAAGTCGTGCCCGATCTCGACGAACAGGGGCGGTGCGCCGAGGTGCTTGGCGGTGATCCCCACCACGGTGCCGTCGAGGACCTCCGCCGAGTACTCCGGGCCGCTGACGAACTCCTCGACCGTGACCCGGCGCGGCACCGGCCGGCCGCGCTCGTCGAAGGCGCGGGCCAGCAGGGCGCGGGCGTGCCCGGCGGCCTCGGCTGGGTCCGCGCAGAGCAGCACGCCGAGACTGCCGCTGCCGGTGACCGGCTTGATCACCACCGGGTAGCCGGTCTCCCCTGCCGCGGCCAGGACCTCCTCGACCGTTTCGGCCACCGTGAACCGCGGCACCCGCACCCCGGCCGCGGCGAGCTCGGCCCGCTGCGCGCCCTTGTCGCGGACCGCGGCAAGGGCGGCGGGTGAGTTCGCCGGCAGGCCGAGGGCGGTGGCCGCGGCGGCCGCGGTCTCCACGTAGTAGTCGGAGCTGGTGGCGACGCCCGCCACCCGCCGTCCGCTGCCCAGGCGCCGACAGGCGTCGACCACCGCCTCGACGCTGTCGGTGTCGGTACGGACCACCTCGGCACCGCCCACCGAGGCGTACCGGGAAGGATCGGCGGAGAGCAGGACCGGATGGAGGCCGAGCGCGCGGGCCGCCGCGGGGAACAGCCGTCCCGTCCCGGTGGTGTTGCTCTCGACGAGGGCGAAGACGTCCCGGGTCATACGGTCACTCCTTCCGAGAGGGCGACGACCTCGTCGCGGGTGCGCCGGTGCCAGGGGAACCGGGACCAGCTGCCGGTGACCTGGGAGGGATGGTCCAGCGTGCCGGGCCCGTCGGGCGGCGCGGTGAGGAAGCCGTTGCGGCGCAGCCACAGGTCGTTGTGCACGGTGTTGGTGTAGCGGTGGCCCTCGTCGGGGAAGAGCGTCATCACCCGCAGCTCCGGGTGCCGGCGGGCGTACCACTGGGCCACGTGGTGCGCGGCGCCGCTGGTCGGCCCCATGTACAGGGCGTGCTCGGCGTGCAGCCGCCGGGTCGCCGTGAACGCGGTCCCGGCGTCCAGCCAGTGGATCTCGTCGAACAGCGGGTGCTCCAGGACGGGCGGCACCAGGCCGTTGCCCAGACCGCGCAGCCGCCTGGGCCCGGCCGGGGCGCCGAACAGCACACTGCCCGGAGTGTCCACGCCGATCAGCTTCAGCTCCGGGTTCAGCGCCCGCAGGAACGAGCCGATCCCGGACGACGAACCGCCCGAGCCGACGGGGCAGACCAGTGCGTCGAACGTGCCCATGCTCTCCAGCAGCAGTTCGGCGACGGCACCGTACGACACCGGGTTGAGCGGATTGTCGTACTGGCCGGGTGTGTAGTACGAGCCCAGCCGCGCCTGGATGCGGGCCACCCGGTCCAGCCGCGCCTGCTGCACGCCACGGCTTCGCAGTTCGGGACCCCAGACGATGCTCACCCGGGCCCCGAGCGCCTCCAGCCGCCGGCGCAGCGGCGGTTCGATCGCCGGGTCCCCGACGAGGACCAGCGGGATGCCCTTGAGCCGGCACACCATCGCGAGCCCGAGCCCGAAGGTGCCGGACGTGGTCTCCACGACCGTGGTGTCCTCGGTGAGTTCACCGGTCTCGATGGCACTGGTGAGGATGAACTGCGCGGGCAGCAGCTTCATCAGATGGAAGGCGGCCCCGTACACATTGGGTCCGACCTGGATGACTTTGGGCAGGACGTGGCCGTCGACCACGCTCGTGAAGGCCCTACGACTGGTGTGCGTACGGGACATGAGAGTCGCTCCCGGCGATGTAGCGCCAATGGTCGGTGATGCGCAGTTCGGCGAGCCGGCGGGCGGCCAGCGCCGTGCGCCGCTCCAGCCCCGGCTGATGGGGTGCGAAGAGCAGGGCGGCGACCGTGCCGCTGTGGGCCACCTGCACGCCCAGCGCCTCGGTCTCCTCGGCGATCTCCAGCACGCGGTCGAAGCGCGGTACCGGAAGGAACCGCTGGTTGATGCGGGCGCTCGCGGTGGAGATCCGGCCGAGCTCCCGGTGGTCGCCGCGGGCCACGGCCCGGCGCATCAGGCCGCGCAGCGCCCGGAAGCACTCGATCTCCCAGGCGTTGTACCGTGCCCGCGGCAGCGCCAGGGTGTCGATCTCCTTGTCCGCGGAGGAGAAGCCGACCACCGCCAGTGGGGGCACCGGCCGGTGGAAGTCCTCGATCACCGCACCCTCGCGGTGCGCGAACAGCAGCATCCGGTCGAAATAGATCAGGGGGTCGGTGGCCGCTTCGGCGGCGACCGCGATCCGCGCGATCCGCTCCGGCGCGAGGTTGCGGCCGACCGCGGCCAGCACCGCCAGGATCGCCGAGGTCACATCGCTGGTCGACGAACCCAGACCGCGGCCCACGGCGACGTCGCCCCGCAGTTCCAGCTCGCCGCCGTAGGCACTCATGCCGAGTACCTCCAGTGTGGTGCGCGCGGCGTCGAGGGCCTTCGTCTTCCACGACGGGGTGACCGTCAGCTCCGGCTCCCACCGGCTCAGCCGCACCGTCGCATTGCTGGCGAACAGCGGGCAGGGCAGCGTCACCAGGCCACGGCGGAGCCTGCCGTGGTCCTCGAACACCCCCTGGAGCAGTTCACCGTGGTGGCTGGGAGCGGTTCCGGTGCCCAGGAGCACGCCGTGCTCCAACGGCGGGGGAGCCAGCCTCATCTGCGCATTTCTGTGCGTTTCCCGTGCGGACTGCATGTTCTGGCTTTGCACGGCGATCTCCACCTAGGCCTCCTCGAACGTTCGGTCTGGGAATACAGGTCACGCGTCTCGACGCGCCGGCGAGCGGGGCCGCGCGTCGGACCGGTCGCCTTCCTTGTCAGGTGTCCGCGGCCGGGCGGGCGGGACGCCCCGCGGCCTGGTGCGGGCGGACGACCTCGGCGATTCGCCCGGCCGGTTCGGCGACATACGGCGGGTGCACCATGTCGTGGTGGCTGCCCGGCACCGGGACGGTGCCGACCCGGCCGCGGGTCAGTGCCCGCCAGGCATCCGGGTTTACGGAGGGGGTCTTGAGGGTCGGGTGGGACTCGGAGACTGTGAGCAGGTGGACGTCCGCGTCGGTGACCGCGCCGGGCCGGTAGCCCCCGGCGGCCTCCCCGTTGGCGCGGACCGCCTCGACCATGCGGCGCACGGTTGTCGACTCGATCCGGCCGGGCAGTCGGCCGGCCGGATGGGACCGGCCGACCAGGGCGGCGATGAGCGCGTTGTCGTCGAGCGCGTCCATGCCGTCGGACGACATTCCGGCGTCGGCCCGGAACCGGGACAGCACATCCTCGTCACCGACGAGGTCCGCGGACCCGGGGTGCCGGGGAGTGCAGCAGCACCAGAGACAGCCAGATGGCGCAGACCGGTGCGCTGCAGCCGGACCGCCGATGACGGTCCGACCCCGAGCCGCGGGCCGCCGGTGGCGTCCCGCACCGCACGGGACCGCAGGGTGGTGTGCCGCTCCACGACCAGCCGCAGCGCCGTCGCGAGCGCGTCCGCGTCGAGCAGACCGGACAGCTCGAAGACCTGCGCCATGGTGTACTCGACGAGCTCTGGATGGATGTGTTCGAGCAGCCACAGCCGTCGCTGCGCCGCCGACAGCGGCGCGTCCGCGGCAGGACCGGAGCCGGTCTGCCGACGCGCGGTGTCCACCGCGCGTCCCACGATCGGACTTGTCGTCATCGGGGTGTCCTCCCGGCGGCTGTACCGGACGGGGGCAGGAGGTGTCCGACTGCTTCGGCCATGGTGTGGATGGTGGGGTTGTCGAAGATGAGCGCGAGCGGGATGTCGGGGGAGAGGGCGGTCCGCAGGCGGGAGACGATGCGGGTGGCGAGCAGTGAATGGCCGCCCAGGGCGAAGAAGTTGGCGTGGATGTCGAGGTCGGTTCGGTCCAGCACCTCCGCCCAGATGCCGTCGATCAGCTGCTCGGCCTCGGTGGCCGGCCGCATCGCGACCGCGTCCGCCTCGAAGTGCGGTTCGGGCAGGGCTCGGTGGTCGGTCTTGCCGTTGGTGTTGACGGGGATGTGGTCCAGCACGGTGATGCTGGAGGGGATCATGTAGAGGGGGAGTTGGTCTGAGAGGTGGGTGTTGAGGTCGGCGATGAGGGTGTCGTTCTCGGAACTGGTGTGTTCGGTGGTGATGTAGGCGGCGAGGCGGCGGTCGCCGGGGGTGGGTTGCCAGGTGGTGACGACGGCGTCGCGGATGTGGGGGTGGCGGCGCAGGGTGTGTTCGATCTCGGCGGGTTCGATGCGGATGCCGCGGATCTTGACTTGGCTGTCGGCGCGTCCGAGGAAGGTGAGGGTGCCGTTGGGGCGGCGGATGCCTCGGTCACCGGTGCGGTAGAGGCGTTGGCCGTTGGCGAAGGGGTGGGGGATGAAGGCGGCTGCGGTTTTGCGGGTGTCGCCGAGGTAGCCGCGGGCCAGGCCCAGGCCGGCGAGGTAGAGCTCGCCGGGGACGCCGTGGGGTACCGGGTTGAGGTGCTCGTCGAGGACGAGGACCTGGTTGTTGGCGATGGCGTCGCCGAGGGGGACGTCGCTGGTCTGTTCGTCTTGAGGGGTGCAGGTGTGGCTGGTGGAGTCGATGGAGACTTCGGTGGCGCCCCATTGATTGTGGAGGCGGGCGGGGGTGTGGGCGAGGCGGTCGTGGAACTTGGTGACGAGGTCGGGTCGGAGGGCTTCGCCGCTGGAGATGACGTGGCGGAGGTGGGTGAGGGGGTCTCGGGTGGGGGTGATCTCGTCGAGGAAGAGGGTGAGCATGGAGGGGACGAAGTGGAGGGCGGTGATGTGGTGGTGGGTGCTCCAGTCGGCGATGGCGCGGGGGTCGCGGTGCAGGCCGGGGGGGAGCATGACGATGCGGGCGCCGGCGATGAGGGGCCAGAAGATCTCGACGGCGGAGTCGTCGAAGCTGAGGACGGTTTTGTGCAGGACGGTGTCGCCGGGGTGGAGGGGGTACTGGGCCTGCATCCACTGCATGCGGTTGGTCCAGCCGGTGTGGGTGGAGGCGACGCCCTTGGGGGTGCCGGTGGAGCCGGAGGTGTAGTAGACGGAGATCAGGTTGTCCCCGGTGACACCGCTGTCGGGTGCGGTCGGTGAGGAGGCGGTGAGCGTTCCCGCACTGCAGTCCAGGACCGTGAGCGTGCCTGTTTCGCCGGCCGTGAGCGAGTGGGCGCGCTGCTCGTCCGTGCAGATCAGGGGGGCGCCCGCGTCCGTGAGGAGTCGCACGGCGCGGCCGACGGGCAGGTCGGGGTCCAGAGGCAGGAACGCGCCGCCCGCCTTCACGATGGCCAGGAGGGCCACGGCCATCTCGGCGGACCGGTCCATCCAGAGGCCGACGGGGGTGTCCGCGGTGACTCCCGCGGCCCGTAGCCGTCCGGCCAGGTGGTTGGCGCGGCCGGTCAACTCGGCGTAGGAGAGGGTGGTCGCGGAGTCACTGACGGCCGGGGCGTGCGGAGTCGCCG
>NZ_BMML01000057.1 GCF_014645815.1 Streptomyces fuscichromogenes
CGAACCTAGCCACCCCCACCCCCTAGTACCCCACACGCCACGCCGGTGTGTGATGGACCTCACGTTGCGAGTTGAGGGGGCATCAAAAGACGCGCGGGTCACAGCAGTTGTTCAGGGCTTGCGACGCAGGTCGAATTGGCCTGCAGTACGGTCTTCGGCCGCACCGCGCGGGGCTCCGGTCATCTGCTCGGTGAACTCGGCCAGCGTGAGGCGAGGGCCGGCGCAGTTCGGAGGTCACCGGCGCGCGGTCGCCGAGCGGGGGTCACAGGCGGTGCAGGCCAGGCTGTCCGCCGGGGGGCCTTGATCCACGGACCGGGCTGCGGCGGACTGGCTGCGTCCCTTGGTCGCCCAGACCCTGCTCGGGGTCCACTCAGTCGGGACGTGGCGCTCGGGAAGGTCGGGAAAACTCCGTGCCGTAGCTGCCCTCGCGCCAGCCCCAGGCGCGAAGCGAGACCACCACGTCGGCGCGCGGCTCACGCAGCGTGTCCGCGCTCACCGGTACTCCTCTCTCGGCGTGGCTCCGCCGAGGGCGTCGGCCGGCTGGGTGCCGGAACGCGGTGACCACGGTGCCTGACCCGTCGGTGTGAACGGTTTCCTCGAAGTCGATGCCCGCCGCGGTGAGCAGGTCCCGCACCTGGGTGGCGGGGCTCAGCGGCTCTCGGTCGGTGCGGCCGGGAAGGCCGTCGCCGGCGTGTGTGGTCGGCAGGTGCCGAGCGGGGACGGCCGGGCCGTCCCCGGCCGCGAGCCGTGTATCGGTGGCGAGGGCATCAGACGGTAGGCCGTCGCGCAGGACCGCGGCGTTCGGCCCGACGAGCATGTCGCGTGGCAGGGTGATCACCGCGGCGTCGCCCCGGCCCTGGGCGCGCAGGAATGACGCGGTGAGCGGCAGTCCCCGGTAGGCCAGCACCCAGCCGTCGGGGATGGCCGGGTCGGCCACACGGCCATCCGGTGTCAGACACCAGGCGTGCTCGAAGGCACCGATGACCGGGTCGGCGGCGAGCGCGTAGCCCTCGCAGTAGGCCCAGCCCTCCCGGTCGGCCCACTCGTGCGCCGCGGCAAAGCACTCCCCGGTCCGCCGCGGGTGCGTCCCCGCAGTCCAGGAGGCTGGGGCGAAATCGCGGCCGTGGGTGAGGACCAGGCCGGCGAAGGTCGGGTACGCCCAGTCGCGGCGCCGTTTCGGGACGAGGGTGCGCAGTTGCTCCAGTACGGCGCGCAGGTGACCGGCGTGAACGGGCCCGTCCCCGCGATCGTGGGCTCCGTCGCCCGGTCCGTGAGCCGTTTCCCCCGGCTTGTGCGGGGCGTGCGTCATGCCGGTTGTCCGATCAGCCGGACCACGGCCCCGGCATGCGCGGCTTTGTCGACCAGCTGACGCACGCGCTCCGGCCATGCCTCCAGCACCGTGCGGGCGCCGGTGACGATGAGCATGTCGCCGGGATGCAGGCGGGGTTCGGCACTCCGGCTCCGGCACCAGGTATCCAGCGCGAGCGCGGGTGTGCCGTCCAGGACAGCCGAGAGATACGCGGCACCCGTGGCGGAGGAGGCGATGCCGGTCACGGTGCCGCCGGCTTCCCGGACGGCGGCCGCGAGCAGGCCGAGCACCGTGTGGCTCCCGGTGCCCGGCTCACGGTGCCCGACCTCGACCAGCCGGTCGCTGAGGGCCAGCACCCAGGCGAGGGTGCGCTGGCCCTGGTCCAGGTTGCGGCCCCGGTGCCCGGCGGCGAAGCGGGCCTCGGCCCGCTCGAACGCCTCGCCAGCGACCGCCGGGATCACCTGGGTGCGCCGCGCCTCGTCAAGGAGCGGCGCGGACGTGCTCACGCGGCGCCGTCCCCGGGGCCGAGGGCGTTCAGGGCGGCGCGGGCGTAGTCCTGCGGGGTGGCAGTGGGGCTGTGTACGGCGGCCACGGCGGCGAGCACCAGGGTGTAGCGCGGGTCGGAGGTGGTGCTGGGGCCGTCTTCCAGCAGCGCGAACTTGCGCTGGTTGGCCAGGTTGCCGGTGTGGACGCGGGTGACACGCCCGACGAGCTGCCCGCTGTTGTAGAGGTCGTGCTCGACGACGCAGACCGCGCGGCCGTCCGGCTCGATGGCGGTGACCCGCAGCCGGCGGTCCCGGTCGATCATGTCGGGGGCGAGATCGCGGTAGAGCTGGCCTTCCTGGACCGTCCGTCCGCGCTGCTGCGGGATTCCCACGCCCCCCGCCTTCCCCGGGCCTGCGCCCGAATTCGCTGTGCCCGCCGGATACGGGCGACCGCCGCTTGTTCGCGTCTGGGCACTCACCGGCAGTCCCCCGGCCTCCCTCGTCGCGCTGGGCAGCAGCTTAGAGGCACTGGCAGGGCCGACACTGCTCTTCAGGACTGAGATTACGCAGAGTAAGGAGGGGGAGCCATGGGGGCCTCCCCGCAGCCACCCGTGCCCTCCGCGAGTTCGGACCCGGCGCAGCAGCACGCGGCCACCGGGTCCCACCCGGCGTGCCGCTTTCGGCGAGGCCTCGTGCAGAGCTGCCGGTCCAGACCCGCCTCGTCAGCCAAGGGACCGGCGAGAGCGTGTGGGCAAGGCCGGCCACCGGCCCGTCGGACCTTCCTGGGCGAGCGATCGCGCCCGGGTCCTCTCCTCGATGCCCTCGTCCGGCTGAGCGGGCCGCCGCGGGCCGGTGTTCAAAGTCCGAAGCGCCACAACGTGCTGAAGCGGTCCAGCACCACCTCGGCGTCCAACTCGTCGCTCCGGACGCCCTCCAGCCACAACGGTGCGGCGTCCAGGCGCTCGCAGACCACGAGGCTCTCGGGCTGATGCGCTAGAAAGCAGCGGCTCTCGTCCGCGAACGGCGCGCCCGGACCGTATGTCCCGTACAACTGCCCGAGGCGTTCACGGTTGGCGTCGGCGAAGGCCTCCAACTGCCGTACGTAGCCTTCCTGCTGCTCGGCGCTGACCGCCTTCAGGACGACCATGAGGATCTTCTCCGACAAGTCCCGGTCGAAGCTGGTGTATCCGGTCACGGACACGAAGATCCTCTCGGCCGCCTCCAGCACCCGGTGTACTTGCTCCTCCCCCACGCTGTCGACGGCCGTGGCCAAGGAACGCGGAGTCCGGCTCGGCGCGGCCGACGATACCTCCAGGACGGCGGCCTTTTCTCGGGCCCGGCGGACGGTGCGTGGCTTTGACAACGGTTCGTGGCCCCGCCTGACAGCTTGGGTTCTAGAGGTGGTCGCAACACCAGACCCTGAGGGGTGTTGCATTGACCAAGCCGCGGCGGACCGGTCGAACGGGGCCAGCTCACATTGTCGAAGCCACGGTGCGGTCGGCGACGCGGGTGAGCCTGTCGGCGATCGCCTCGACAGCTCGAAGCCAGCCCTCCTGGACCTGTTCGCTGCTGCCGGACGGAGCCTGCGTGTCCAGCTCGATGACTTCGCCATGAGCGCCTTCCACGGCGCCGGCCTGGATGTCCGCGATGAGGATGTGTGCCTCAGACGGGCTCACGCCTGCGGCGTCGAGCAGCTTGGTCACACGCTGCTCGGCGTTCGCGGCCGTCTCTGCGTACACGGCGATCAGCGGTAACTTCCGCCGTTCTGGGTCGTGGCTCATGATCTGGATTCCCGTGCTGCGGAGGGCGGTTCGACTGCGTCGTGTGTGCGGCTACCTGACTTCGACGGAGTACGAGGCGCCGGGGAACTCCCATCCATCGGTGCCTTCGCCGATGTCTTCGACGATGACGTCGTCGATGAAGTGGTCCTCGAACTCGTCGTCGGTGAGTTCGCCGGCGAGCCAGAGTTCCTCGATCGCGTCCCAGTTGCCCCGGCTGCCGTCGATCCGCAGGGGCGCGGCGTCCACGGTGCCGCGCGTACGTTCGTCGTCCCCGGTTTTCACGACGCCGCTGATCTCGTACTGGCCCCGCTTGATGTGGCGGGGAATTGGATCGGCGGGGACGATGGCGATGTTCTCGTACGCGGTGTGGATGATGTCCAGGTAGCTGCGGCGGACGTTGTACTCGGAGTCGGACAGCCAGTTGATGAGGGTCTTGGTCGTGACGTGGAGCCCGGCGTCCGCCAGGGCCTGCTGCCCGCGGTGGGTCGCGGTGAGCTGACTGAGCTGGGCATGCCAGTGTTTGGCGTTGTACGACGACAGCCGGTGTCGGGGGGTGACCTGGGAGCGCAGGAGGTCGTTGAGGGCGGCGCCCAGGGAGTCGCCGCGGCCTGTGGGGCCGGCCATCAGTCGTCACCTTCGGGGATGATCTCGCCGGCCTGGACGAACTTGCGTTTCACTTCGCCGAAGCCGGTGCCGATCCGGTACGTGGACGGCGATGTGCCGGGCGGAGTCCAGAAGATGGCCTGGTCGACGTTGCGCAACGCGACGAGCGTGTGCCCTTCCTGGACGGCCTTGAACGCGACGGTCCAGTGGCGGACGGATGCCTCGGCGACCATGCTCATGCGCCAGTCCGGCCGCCAGAACGGGGACCTCTGGGAGGGGCGCTTGGGCCACAGCAGGCGCAGCGCGATGGACAGCCGGGTCTTGTATGCCTTGTAGGGGTCGCCGCCGGTCTGGACGAGTTCGGTCCTGGCCTTGCGGGTGGCCTCGTAGAACGGCTTGAAGAGGGACTCGTTGTACTTCCCGGTCCAGGAGTCGTGAATGGTCGGCATGGCGCCGAGGTGGCGGTCCCGGACGAGTTTCTCCAGCTGCTTGACGTGGGGTGTGGTGACCCACACGCGGCCGTCCTCGTCGGGACGGTCGATGATCCGCCCCAGGGGGTGCGGCATGTCGGTGCGGGTCCACTCCGGGATGCCGATGAGATAGATGCCGGCGCCGGCCTTGTCGTACGCGTCGAGCGGGCCAGTGTGCTTCAGTACGTTCGGGGCGAGAGGAACGGCCGAGCAGGCGGAGGGGAAGCTGCCGTTGCGGTCGATCAGGCACAGCACGCCCTCGCCGAACGAGTCGGGCACGTCGAGCTGGTCGCGACGCACCCGCTTGCCGTTCGCCCGGATGTGGGGAACGCGGGTGGCGGTGACGTCAGGGTGGACCCAGCGGGGCTCGCCGTCCATGTGCTCGGTGATCAGCGGCCACGGGCCGCTGTCACGCTGCTCCTTGCGGATGACCGGGACCGGGTGCATCTTCGAGCGGCCGACCGCGTCCTTGAGGATCTTCAGCGCGGGGAAGACGTGACCCTTGGGCTCGTCCTCCTCATCCCCCGGCGCCAGACCGTCCTTGCTGTCTTCCTCGTCCTCCGCGACGTCGGCCTGGGCCAGTCCGTTGTCCGCCGGGGCATGAGCAGTGGCAGCGGCGGACTGCCCAGCGCCTGCGGTGGTGTCAGCGGACACGGGCGTGCCGTAGGGGCGCAGCGCGGCGACGAGGCGGTGTCCCTCATGGGTATCCGGCATCGCCGCTACCGTTGCGGCGGCCCGGAGGAGCGACGGCAGGATCTCCTTCAGAGCCTCCTGGTCGCCGGTCGCGACCGCGGTCCGCCATGCCGCCAGTTCGTGGGTGAGGGCTGCGGGGATCCCCTGGTGTCCGCCGGACGTGTAGGGAAGGGCGGCTTCGGCCAACTCCAGTGCCGCCGTCCCGCCGGCGGCCGCCGAACGCCCCGAGCCTGCCGGGCTGTCGGCGCGCTCGAGGGGCGCGGCGCCGGCGTCGAGGAAGCGGGCGTGGACCAGATCGGGCTGCAGGTACGCCGAGCCGATCGTGCCGAAGTCGCGCTCCGCGACCACCACCTGGACCTTGGCAGGGTCCTCGGTCGGCGTAAGCGTCAACGTGACGTCGGCGTCCAGGAGACCCAGGAGTGCGGAATCGTCGCTGTCCACGATGGCGAGCACCGGCACGTGCAGCGTGCGCGCGAGAGTCGCCAGAACCTGTGAGGCATCCGGGAGACGGTCTCCGGACAGCGGCAGGCGGGCGCTGTTCGCGGCCTGGAGGCGGTCCACGACCACGAGGGCCAGGCCCTCCATGTGCGGGGCGGTCTCCCTGATGTCCTCGGCCGTCAGGTCACTGCCGTCATCGATCATCAGAAGGTCGCCGGCCTGGACCAGTTGACGGGCGACCTGCTGTTCATGCTCGGTAAGGCGGCCCTGCTTCAGACGCGCGTATTCACCCCCGGCCTCGGCGGCGATGATCCGGCGGAAGATGTCGTCCCGGTTCGGTCCCGACGCGGCGTACAGCACCGTGCAGCGGTCGACGAGCGCGGTCTTCCGCGCGGCCGCGAGACCCAGCAAGCTCCCGCCGACGCTCGGACGGGCTGCCACGAGCGTCAGCTTGCCCCGCTGCAGACCGCCCGTAGCGGCGTCCAGGCCCGGCAGCCCGAAGGTGGGGCCGCCGACGGGGCCGTCGGTGAGTACGGAACCGATGGCGTCGCCGAGTGTGGCGAGCCTGCGCGGCGCACTGCCGCGGTTCTGGTGGCCTTGGCTGTTCACCGCACCTCCTGCGGTCGCCGCGCCGGGGTGCGCGGCCATGTCGGACGAGAGGACATCAGGAGAGGGGTCGGCCGGGAGCAGGACCGCAACGGGGGTGCTGTTCCGCATGAGCACCTGCGGCTGGCCCTGAGCCGCCAGCGTGACGAGGTCGCCGAAATCCTTCTGCGCCGCGCTCAGCACGTGGGCCGGGAAGGCCTCGGTCTTCCGCGCTGCCGGGAACCTGTCCAGCGGGGCAAGGAGAGCGCGCACCCTGTGCTTGGTGATCACAGTGGTGCGCCCCTCCTCTTCGGCGAGCTTCACCAGCGCGTACAGCGTGTTCCGCGCCGTGGTCGCGTTGATCGCACCCTCTTCCTGCGGCGACTGACTCACTCACCCTCCTACAGCACTTGACTACCCGCCACCATAGCATTGTTCACCCACTTGTACGCGATACTCAGTAAATTTCTTTCTAATCTCACTCACTATTGGTGACTTCGCGGTGTGTACGTTGACGAGCCCGGAAGCAGACAGCGCTGAGGCCGGGACTACCGGTCCCGGCCTCAGCTCCACACCATCCGCAGACGACCACACCCGTCGACCTGGCAGGCCCAAACGCCCGCTGCCGTGCTCCTGCCCTTCGGGCTGCGGACCAGATCACCACAGACTCTGTCCCAGGTGCCGACGGCGATCTGTCGCGGGAGCGGCTATCCGATCTCGACGGGCAGCTATCCGCCGGCCGTCGATTCACTCGAAGAGCAGGTCAGCCAATCAGCACGTCGAGGTCACAGACGCTGCAGCGACGCCCGCCTCCACCAGGGCGGAAAAGGCCCTCCAGGCCTTCGCCGGTGACGGGCACACAGTCGTTCGGGGCCTGGGGGACGTGGCGTCGGCACAGCAGGTGGACGCGGTCCTGCGAGAGATAGCCCACGACCTGACCAGGTGCGGTTGCTGCGGGCAAGTGGATCTCGTGTGGGTCGTTGGGGTCCGGTGCGGGAGTCGACGGGATGTGGGCGACGGCGTTCCCGATGGCCTTGGCGCAGGGGACGCAGAGGACAGGGTCGTAGTGGCCGTACGTGCTCACGTCGATCAGGTTCAGCTGCCACTGCCCGTAGTCGATGTTCTCGCTGCATGCCATGCAGCGGTTGCTACTGGCCGGCTCGATGACGATGAGGGTCGACTCGGTGAGGGTGACACTCCGGTCGCTCTCGTGCTCGATCCGCGTGCCTGCGCGGACCCGGCTCAGAGCTTGGTGGTAGCCGATTCCCTCGGCCTGCTGCAGCTCCCGCGCGCGCTGCTGGGCGGTGTTTCGCTTGGTCACGATCGTCTCCATGAGACCGGCCTTTGCACCCACGCCGTCGGCCGGTGGAGAAGAGGATCGAGCTGTTCGGTGATCTGGATCCCGAAGGACCTTCTCCCGGAAACTCGCGCGGCGTGGGCGCGCGACAGCGGGATGGGCGTTCAGCTCGCCTATGGGATCACCGTATCCCAAGGCGCTGACAGCGAGGTGAGATCGGGGTACGTCACGGGCTCTCCGGCACGTGTTTCCGGAACTTCTCGTGTGCGGACTGCTTGCTCGTCATGAGGGCCTGCGCGATTTCGTCCCAGGAGTAGTCCGCCGCCCTGGCTGCACGCACGGCCTCCTGCTGCCATTCCTCGGCGCCGTTCTGGAGCCGGGTAGTGGCGTAGATGGCGAGGAGAGGGCGCTGCTCGTCGAGTTCACCGCCGGGCCGCAGGGGGAAGCTGAGTGCTTGGACCGTGTCTTCCACTTCGTCGAGCAGCCGTTGGAGCCGTTCGGGCAGCGTGCGGGACAGGCTGACCTCGGCGTGCCGGACCCACTCCCGCTGCAGCCTCTCATCGCAGGCATCGGGGTCCGCGAAGTCCGCCGGGCGGCGCGGCCCGCGCCAGCCGCAGGCACAAACAACCCGGAGACCCTGGGCGCGCCGTCGCCCTTCGTTGCCGTCGTACTTGTAGGACCACGCCCAGTTCACGCGCCGCTTCCAGGTCTCTTCCGAATCCTCGAAGGTGTCATGAGGTGCCTCCTCCCCGCCCGAGAGCACCGCGACGACCCATCCCTCATGGGCGCCGTTCTCGTCGTCCGTGTGCAACCAGCCCATACGCCACTCCTCGACTCGGCTGCGGCCAGAAGCCGTCAGGGAGTCCTGACGATATCAATACCGTCAGGACTCCCTGACGTACTTTGCGAAATCGGGCGTGGCGGCGGAGGCTCGGCTCGGTGGCATGTACTCCGGGATGCACCAAGGAGCCGGTACGGCTTGTCGCCGAGCGCATGACGAGACGACGGGCCACCGGTTCGCCGGCCCCGTGGTCAGCGTGGAACGATCAGCGGATCGCCCGTCATGGGACTCTTGGCCCGATGCGGGTCGTTAAGCAGTTCCTGCGTCGCCCACTGTGCTTCCCAGCGTGCGGCGGCCTGGCTCGGGGAACGGCCGCCCTTGTAGTACACCTTCGAGCCGTCCGCGCGTTCCCAGTCGAGCGACCAGCGCCACAGACCGACGGTCGCGCCCTGGCTCCACAACGGGCGCCCGTCGAAAGACTCCGGGTCGATCTGGGCCCACACCAGCAGCTCGGTTCCCGGCACGGGGACTCGCGCGCTGGCACACATATGGTCGGCTCCGGGAGCCTGCCACAACAGAGCGGCAGGCAATACGTCCACCGCCGACAGCCTTGCTGCATACGCGATCAGGTCGGCGAGATCCCACACCAGGGCCAGCGTAAGTGCGGCACGCTGCAGCGGCGGCCAGCCGCCGGGGGCGTCCAGCAGCAGCACGTCCACGGCGTCGCCGATTCGGTCCTCGTTCTGCCGGTTCTCGGCCTCGAACTCCGCCATCGTGCTCGCCTGAAACTCACGCCTGCCGGCCGCCGTCTCCTCCACCAGTTCCAGGGCGAGAGCGACCATGTCGTGGTCCACCGACAACGCGATCCCCAACTCCCGCAGCTGCTCCGGCGCCAATCGCTCCAGCAGGTTCTGCAGGCGGCCTGCCACCGCCGTGTTGGCCTCGCTCAACCGGGACAGCTCGACATCGGGAACCGCCGGGTGGCCCCACACGTGGGCTGCATCCCACAGCCCCAGCAGCTCCCAGACGTCCTCCACACCCTCTACCTGTTCGGCGATGGCCAGGGCCGCGTCGACGACAGCGAGGGCCGTCGTGTTCTGCTCGGCGCCGGACCGGCCGGCGAACCGGCACAGCCCCGCCGACCGGCCGTCGACCGGACCCAGCACCAGGCCCGCATTCTCGAACCTCTGCGTCATCGTGTCTTCTCCAGTCCTGGTCACAGCCGGTCGGTGAACACGCAGCGCGCGTGCACGGCGAGCAGGCGGGAAGGGGCAAGGGGGGTTGCGGGGGCCAGGTCGAGCGGCCCGTACAGCAGGGCCGATCCCCCTTCGCGGGCGGTCTCCAGCCACGCGGTGGACACCGGCGTCGGCTCCGGGGCGCTCCAGAGGATGACGTCGTACGCATCGGGCCGCCATTCCTGCGGAATGTCGGGCAGGAGGGTAGCGTCCAGCAGCCGGACGATGCCGAGCAGGGTGCCGTGCCTCTCGTGGACCTTCAGCACCCACGCCGGATCTTCCTCGGGCAGTCCCTCGGGAATGTAGGGCTCCCAGGCCAAGCGCTCGTGCAGATCGTCGTAGCCGGCCTTGGGGCTTTCGGGGTCCGGGACCAGCGCGACCGAGGCGACGCGGCCGAACCCGGTCAGCGTCATGTCGGCCCGGACGCCGTACCGGGCGGGGTGAGCGAGACCCGAGAGGTCGAGCACCGTGCCGGGCTCGGCGTTCGTGGGATCGCTGCCCGGGACGGTGAAGGTGAAGGGCGACGCGCTCCTTGGGCCGGTGGTCTGGCCGCGCATGAGTCCGGGGTGCTTGTGCCCGAAGAACGTCCACAGGTCCAGCGCGTCCTCCAGAAGCGCCGAGCGTTCCTCGCTGCTCAGCAGCTCGACGCAGCGGACCATGCTGCGGCCGTCCCCCGGAGGCGACGACTTGAGGGCCCGGAAGAACACCTGGCCGGCATCGGAGGCGAGGGAACCCGCATCCTGCTCGTCGGCGGCGAGCAGGCTGTAGACGGATCCGGCCGTCACCGCGAGCACGATCGGGTCCTCGGCGAGGAGCTTCGCCGCCAGGGACTGCTGGCACGGTGCGCACCGCTCAAGGCATGCGCCGATCAGCGCGGACGCGGTCCGCATGTCCGGCGCGGTGTCGGCTCCCCAGCCGCCGGGGTTGGCGGGCTGGAGGTCCTTGTTTGACGGACCGCTGTTGTGCTGGTGGAGGGTGCCGGCGTTGGCGGCGGCGTACGCGGCGCCCCGGGACCGGCTCGTGTTCCGCGCTCGGTTCTTGCGACCGTGGCTCTTGGACATGGCTCTCTCATTTCCCGCGCCCGGCCCATGATCCGATGCGCGTGATGAAGAGCAGCATGCGGAAGGCTCAACGGCCATACAGCCGTCAGATGTTGCTTACACCTCGCACTGATGCTGCACAGACCGGACCCTCCTACGAGGGCCCGCGGGCACCTTTGCCGTGGTGCGTCCCGGTCATGGGCCAGGGCGCGGGCTTGGGCCGATGCGACGGCCACTGCGCAGAGCCTACCGGTCGGCCACCGGCTCGCGGAACCGGTGGCCACAGATACACGAACGGCAACCACGGCAACCCCGCCGTCACCTACCGAGTCAGGCGGTGCCACAGCACGCTGTCAGTTGCTGTGCTCCTCCGCGACGACCTCGCCGAGCACGTTCATCAGGCCGTCGATGGCCCGAACGACCTGCCGCCGCTCCTCCACCGGCAGCAGCGGCTCCGACCAGACGCCTGCCTTCCTGGTCGGAAAGAGGAGCGGCGTGCACACCTGCTCCACGGCCAGCACCACTCCGTGCCCGCTGAAGACGTCGTAGTGCGCGCTGCGCGACCACATCGACTCCCGGAGCTCCTCCAGTTTCGTCAGCAGCCCGGGCATCCCTTCCTGGACGAGTCGCTCCCTCACGGCCGAGATCACCTCCGTGATCGCTGTACAGCAGGCGGTTGCAGCGGGGCGGGGTTCCTCGTACTGCGCGACCAGTTCGCGGTACTCGTTGACCAGTACCTGGTAGCGCTGGCCGTGGAAGATGTTGCGGGGCACCCAGTAGCAGTTGTCGCAGCAGGTCTTGACCCAAGGCACGCCCCAGCAGCCGTGCTCCGTGCTTCCGATCACCACCCGCTTGCGCCCCGGCGACGGGCATGTCTGGCAGGTGGCCTTCGCCTCCTTGAACGCGTGCAGGATCACGGTCCGCGCCGCGTTCGGAGCCGCGGCCCACGGGAAGGCCTTCACACACAGCTCGCCGAACTTCTCTTCCCAGTACGGCCTCGGCGCCTCCGTCCAGAACTGTGCGAGGTGCCGTTCAGCACGTGCGGTGATCGGGTCCCAGACGGCCCCCCTCGCAGTGAACATCGCGAAGCGTCGCGTCGGCGAAACGGCCTGCTCGTCGCGCAGGAGCGCGGCGTAGTTCCCCTCGCCGCTGGCCTGGCGCTGACGGGCCTTCTGCGCCGAGGTGGACTGCCTCTTGGGCATCTGCTTCTCGTTCCTGACGGCCACCCACGCTCCGGCCGCCGGACGATGGCATACGGAGAGAACGCGGGCCCCGGAGGACCTTGGCCGGACAATCACCTGGCGGCGTGGGCGCCGGTGACGGCGGGTGGCGTGCGCGACTGCCTGTCGCAGATCGTACAACGCCGGAGCTGCTCCAATCCGGTTCCCGCTCGCGCACCGTTCGAGACAGGGCGGGCGCCCACCCCGGTCACGGATCCGGGGATAGGCTTCGGCCACCCGGCACCACGAAGTCCGTGTTCCCGGCCAGGAGAAGCGAGTGATCATCCTCGATACGTGCGTGCTGACCGACCAGCAGCACAACAGCCCGATCTGGGAACTCCTGTACGCCCTCCGGCAGAGCGGAACCGAACGCATCGCGCTGCCGGAGATGGTCCTCGTCGAACTCCTTGCGCAGCGCGAGCGGACCTACGAAGAAGCCCTGCGCAAGGCACACGACTCCTACGCCCAGCTGTGGAAAATGCAGTTCGGCGAGAGCGACGGCGCCGAACACTGGCCCGCCGTCGAACTGGTGGACTGGCACGTGAACGATTGGAGGGCTCTGTACGAGCGCACCTTCGAGATCCTCCCGCTGACCCTGGAAGCCGCCCGAGAGGGACTGTGGCGCGAGGCGCGGCGCCGACGGCCCGCCAAGGAGAGCGGCAAGGAAGGCAGTCGGGACGCGGCGATCTGGGCGACCGTCCTGGAGGCGGCGCAGCAGGAGGCGTCGAAGGCGGTCTCCTTCGTGACCAGGAACAGCAAGGACTTCGGCCCCAACGAGACTCTCCACCCGGAACTCGCCGCTGAGGTCGCTGACGCCGGTGTCACGGTGGAGTACCTCAGCGATCTCAAGAAGGTGGTGGGCCGCTTCGCCGAGCGGCACCCCGTTGCTCACGACGACGCCCGTCTGCGGGCCCGCATTTCGGAGCCGTCCACCGTTGGGTGGCTGCACCGGTTTGTTGTGGACGATGTGACCTCCGGCCCTTTCGAGGCACGCATCATCGACCTCGGCGACGAGGCCTCATTCCCGTCGTGGGTCGACTTCGAGCAGTGGCTCGGCTCGCCGGTGGTCGAGATCCTCGGCTGGAGCGACGCGGCCGACTACGTTGCCGCCGGTGTCTCACGACTCGCCACGACCCTGAAGGTGCTCGCGACGGGATTCGCACGCCGGATCGTCCTGGAGACGGAGGAACTGGTCGCGTTCACCGTCGACGTCCGCGTGATGTTCGGCAAGGACTCGCTCACCGTCTTGTCCTTCAGCGACTTCCATTCCATCGAGGACGATGACGAGCCTGCAGTGGCCGCCGCCGCGCGGCGGGCCAGCACCGTGATTCAACAGGCTGCGTACGACTGATCACGCAGCTTCAGCGGGGCGGCCGGAGGACTCGGTGCACACCACCGGTCTTCACCCGGCGCGGGCACTACGCTTCGGTGGGCCGGTCTTTGGAGTGCGACATGAGCCAGTCCCGCAGCGAGTCCACAGCCTGGAGTTCCGGGTCGGCCAGCGCGCTCCAGCCGCCTGTTCCGTCAGCCGCCCGCGAAAACAAGCGGGCGAGGTTCTCGGCGACCTCGGTGTAGGCCTGCGACACGCCTGTCCACCCCTCCAGCTCCTCCCGGAGCGCGGTGACGGCCTCCTCGACGGTCCGGTCGCTCTGCCCGGCCAGCGCCTCACCGTATGTGCGGACCTGAGCCATCATGGTTTCGCTCTGCCAGGACTCCTCCGCCCCGGCGGTCAGCGAGCACGTCACCTCACCTGCCTTCTGGAACCACTTGTCGTATTCGTCCGCCAGCTGGTGAAGAGCGACCAGCAACGAGGCCGCCGCCCGGGTGCCGGCCGCCTCCAAGGCGGCCACGAAGTCCTCGGCGTTGTACGGGTTCGGAGGCTCGACCACGCTGAGCGGCCCGTCGATGGCCGCTACCTGGTCGTAGGTCCGCTCCGGCAGGCCCCGCTGCTCCTGCTGGTCGACGCGGTAGCGGCCCTGCCCGATGTGCTGCCATCCCCGGCACCGGAGGTCCACCAGCCGCTCCGGGTACGCCTCGAAGGCCGGGCCCAAGTCGGCGAGCGTCGGGTGCAGGTACCTCCACGACAGGGTGGACGGCTCCAGCCGCTCCCGGATGCCGTCGCCCGTCTCCGGGTCGGCCGGGAACCATTCCGGCTCCAGCTCGGGGGACACCGGGAACCGGTCCAGCACGGCCGTCCTGGCCGCGCGGACCGAGTCGTCCATGAACGCCATCAGCTCGGCCGCCTCGCTCCCGGTCCGGGCGTAAGGGGTCACCAGCACCGTCAGGGTGACATGCCCGGCGGCCGGTTCGGCCCCGGAGGTGTACGGCATGGTGATCGGGAGCGGCCCGTACACCGATGCCGCCACCCGGTACCAGCCCACGCCGGGACGAACGAGAAAGCGGTGCGCGTACACGATCGCCTTCTTCACCTCGTAGATCTCGTCCTCCTGGTCGGGCACGGTGAAGGTCAGCAAGTAGGCGCCGGCGCTCACCGGGTGGGCGTGTCCGTAGGGGTCCGGCCTCGGCGCCACCCCAGGCGGCGGGGTGAACGGCGTGCTCTGCGTGTTCCACTTCTCGTCCCAGACATGGACACCCTCCGGCTTCGGAGGCTCCCAGGCCGACAAGGGGACGGTATCCCGCTCGGCGTCCACGATCCGCAGGGCGGCGGTGTGGCTGATACCGCGCTCACGTGCCAACCGTTTGATCTCACGGTCACGTACCTGCCGGGTACGGCGGGGCTTCTTCGACATCGTTCGCACTCTCCCGGCGCACGGCATGCCCCACGCGCACGCCACGCAGAGAGCGGACGAGGTCAGCGTGCACGATGAGTCGAAAGACGGTCTTGGCCTACAACCGGGAACCCGAGCGTGGGCTGCGGTCCCCTTCAGCGAGTGGCGGTCGTGCCCGCCGCCCCGAGCATACCGGGCCAGCCAGTCGCGTCGGTGCCCAGCTCGTCGGCTGTGGCCTCCCATTGTCAGTGCCAGCCGCTATGTTGGTTTTGCATCAGACGGCATGCCGCGAACCGCCGTTTCCGCTGCCGCCCCGCGCCCACGCCGCCGGGGCAGCGCCGCCGGACAAGGACCGCACCAGGGTCCCGCGCAGAGCACCGCCCGAAGACCCGTCCGTCCGGCTGCGTTCCCTGATCACGCGACGTCCGGCGGGAAGCGTGGGGTCCCGCTGTGTGGAGACGACCGTGACCAAATCAGGCAACGACCACCTCAAGCGCCAGGCCCGGGAGATCGCCCGCGCCAGCGGCCGGCGTTTCCCCGACGTTCTCGCGGAACTGCGCCGCGCACCCGCCACGGCTGTACGTCGGCCCTCGACGGAACTCGTCCTCGTCTGCAGGGGCCTGGCCCATCCCATCGACGGCGGCCGCTGCAGGCGTGAGGCCGGCCACCAGAACCTCGACGGCAGCTGGGGCTGGTGCAGCTGGGAGCCCGGCGCAGCCGTCCTCGTGTGGGCCGGATACCTCATCGCTCAGGACCAGGCCCGGCGGGCTGCCGAAGACGCGCGCCGGGCCGCGCTCACCCCGCAGGAACGGGCCGCCGAGGACGCCGAGGCGGAGGCCGAATACAGGGCGGACATGGCCTACGAGGGCAGCGAGCCGTACGACTGGCGCGACGACAAGTACTACGACGACGACCCGCAGGACGACGCCGAAGACCGGGCGGACGCAGGCGGGGACCCGTACATCACCTCATATCTGGAGGCACGATGACCACCGAACTCTCCTCCTACGGGCCCCTGCAGTTCCCCGACCGCGCGGGCTTGAGCCTCCCCCAGTTCGAGCGCGCCCAGCGCCTCCAGCTCATCCCCGGGCCCGACGCACCCGGCGGCCGCTGGTCCGCGGCAGTCTTCGAGGACGCCGCCACCCGCATCGACGCCATCAAGGACGCCGTCGGCTCGTTGCCCGACCTCGGCGCCGAACGCGCCGAGATGCACCTCGCCGAGCGCTTCCTCGCGGCCACTGTCCACCCGGGCACGGCCGCCGAACTCGCCCGCCGCGGCCACCTGCCCGTCGTCGGCGACTACAAAGGCCACCCCCTGTACTGCGGGCTCACTCTTGAGCGCGGACTGGACCGGCAGGAAGTCGCCCGGGCCTCGGCCGCCGGTCAGCTCCACACCCGGGACGCCGCAGCGGACGTCCTCGGGATCCGGGCGGCCGACTTCGAGCACCTGGTGCGCGCCGGGCTCCTGGTCCACGCGGACACCGCACGCTCGTACTGGAAGGACCTCGTCCTGCTCTACCGCCAAGGCGACCTCGACCGGCTGTCCCGTAGCCGCCGGATCGACTGGGCCGCGGTCCGTGCGACCCCCAGGGGCCGCCGGTCCCCGCTCGCGGCTCTCCCCGACGCGAAGAAGGCCCCGGTGTGACGCCGCCGCCCTACCACCGTCCATGCCGGACCCACCGCCACAACGACCACGAAGGCCGTGTATGACCGTCAGCCGCCGCGCGGCGCAGTACTCCGAGGCCCAGCTCGAACCGGACGCCCGCCTCTCGGACGGCCTGCCGGTCTTCCTCCCCCAAGTGCAGGAGTTCGGCGTGCACTGCATCACCCACATCGCACAGATGTGCCTCCTCGTCATCGTGGATACCGACGCCCCCGCCGCAGCCCGCACCATCACCGGCACGGTCGACCTGGACCGGCTCCTGCCCGGCACCCCCGACGCGCTCACCACCCCTCGACACCGCCGGCGTCCTGAACAACACGTTCGGCATCAGCCCGGCCGAGGCGATGACGGACGCCGAAGCCCAGATCACGGCGACCGCCCGGGCCCGTGCCGCTCTGCAGGCCGTCTTCGAGAACGCGCGGCACGGCGCGGCCGGCCGGGAACGGGCGATCACCGTCCTGTACGAACTGCGCGACGACCCGCGGGCCCTGTGCGCCGTCATCGGGCTCACCGCCGCAGCCCTGCAATCCGTACGGCCCGTACGACGATGACCACTTGAAAGGACGACCACCGATGACGTTCACCGTGGTGTACAGCCCGACCGCCACGAAGGAGCACACCACCTCGTGGGCAGGAGAAGACTTCACCATCCGCCCGATCCCCGACGGCGTCCCCGGAGTCCAGCTCCTCGCCCAGCAGCTAGGTCTTGACGCCCCCCGGGGAACTCGCCGACCTCGCGCCCGTCGTCGAGCAGGCGGCACGCGACACCGAACGCCTCCCGCAGGTCCGGACCCTGCTGCGCCACGGAGCCGCCGAACTCCACACCGCCGCCGCACTGGTCCCCGGCAGCAAAGAACGCTGGAACGCGCTCACCGCGGCCCGCACCCACCTGGTGCGCGCCTGGCAGACCTTCCCCGGAGCCTCGGGCTACTCCCGCACGCCCGACGGCGGCGTGTGTTGCGAGCTGTGCGGCCACGACGACCTCGGTGACGGCACCGGCTACCGGCCGGAGGCAAAGGCCAAGGCGTGGTACGCCGCGCACGCCGACGTCTGCACCCCGGCACCGCAGGTGAAGTGCCGCACGTGCCCGCTGTGTGGCTACTGCCGCACAGCGCCGTCACCGGTCCACTGCTGCTCGCGCTGCACGTGTGACGTGGAGTAGCACGCCGCGGATGTCGGGTCCTCCGGGGACGGCGGTCGCCGCCCCCCACCCGGCCGACGAGTGCTTCTTCCCGTCCCGGGCGAAGGCCCCATCAGCCCGGGCCGCGGCGGTCCTCCAGCCGGGGATCCTGCTGGCCGTATCAGGCGGTCCTACGCTGCAGCGCGGCGGCGGCCGCGCGGGCGATCTCCGGATCCGCGAGGATCGCGGCGGTCACCGCGTCGGCCGTGGGCCCAGGCGCCTGCGCCGGCACGACGGTGCACGTCCGGGTCTCCAGCTCGCCGAGGGAGGCGATGCATGGGTCAAATTCCCCACTGGCTTCCGTCAGGCCACAGGCGACAAACTCGGCGCCCAGCCCGCCTAGAGCACCTCGTAGGTTAGACAGGACAGCCTTCATCTCGCGCGGCCGCCGGGCAGTGGCCAGGCCCGGGTATTTTTTCGTCGGCCTGTACGCCTCCTCCAGCAGCTGCGCAGCTGCTTCGACGTCCATGGCCGCTTCGTAGAGCACCTGACGTGGGGAACCGGCGGTGTGAAGGGGACTGTAGGCGCGGCCATCGGCGTCCTTCGACATCTGGCCGTCGATGCCGAACTCACGCAACCCGTAGACCTTGGCCAGCTCGTTCACCGCGCGGACCAGGATGCTGCTCGTCTCCGTAATGGACTGAATCATGCGGCGTACGGTGCCCCGGCGCTCCGTGGCCGTGGTCTCTCGCTCCTCCCCCGTCAGAGCCTGGTGCTCAGCACCGAGGCCCTCGAAGGCAGCCAAGAGGTTCACCACGATGGCGCCGAGGCCCTCATCTTGGCGGGTGGTGGGTTGCTCCTCGGTCATCGGTGGCCCTCCGGCTCGCTCACGCGGCCCGTGGTCGCGGCTCCGCACGCGGTGGCGCGTTGGTTGGCCGCACCGTCGCATACAACGGGCGGACACCCGGGAAAGGCACGCAATGCCCGAGCGGGTCGAGGGACTGGAGCGCTAAGAGGTCGTTTCCTCCCGTTGTTTTATCCCGGGATGCGGATTTGATCCGGCGATGCCGGGTCACGCCAGGAGATGGTGGCCTCGCCGGCGAGGCGGCGGGTCATGAGGTCGGTCATGGCGAGGTGGATCATGGCTTCGGAGTGAGCCGGGAGGGTCTCGTACTATTCCGCGCTTCGAGTTATCCCGAGCTGACACAGACCGTGCAGGTCAGGGTGG
>NZ_BMML01000058.1 GCF_014645815.1 Streptomyces fuscichromogenes
GGCAGCGGGTCGTCCATCACGGTCACCCTCACCACCCCCGGCGAGGTCTCCGGTCTGGCCATCGCCGACCCCACCGTGACGATCGCCGCGGCCAAGGCCGGCGCCATCCCGCTCGGCCGGATCTTCGCCGGAGTCGACGGCCGCGCGTCCATCTCCTACAGCGCCGTCACCACGGTCACCGTCGGCGCGTTCGAGCTCGCCTGATGGCCGAGGAGCAGCAGCGGCGGCCGCTGCCCCGGGACCCGCTGGAGCACCACCAGGACGCCGAGCAGCACATCGCCGGCGCGCACGCGGGGCCCGTGGAGAACGCGTTGGTCTCCGCGCTCCTGGCCGTCGCCGGCGAGCTCGCCGAGATCAAGAAACTGCTGCGCAACAGGAGGTGAGCCATGGCCCGCCGAAGCGGCGGCATCCACGTGCGCATCGACGGCATGGCCCGCCTGCGCGAGCGGCTGGCGGACCTGGAGCCGCGGCTGATCGAGGCCCTGCAGAAAGCCGTACGGGAGTCCGCCGAGGCCGTGCAGGGCGAGACCGAGCGGACCGTACCCGTCGACCACAGCGGCCGCGACACCCACCACCTCAAGGACGGGGTGACGATCCGCTACGCCGAGAACAAACTGTCCGCTGACATTGGCTGGTTCGACCCCGACGACTACTACGCACGGTTCGTCGAGCACGGCACCGTCCGCACGCCGCCGCAGCCCTCGCTTGGCCCGGCGCTGGAGCTGGAGCGGCGCCGGTACGTGGCACGGCTGACCGAGGAGGTCCGGGCGGTGCTGCGGTGGTGAGCGCCCCGTACATCGCCATGGAGGCCGTACAGCGCGCGTTCTACACGCGGATGGCGGCGAGCACCGAGCTAATGGCGCTCGTCACCGGCGTCTGGGACCAGGTGCCCGAGGGCGCCCAGTATCCGTACGTGGTGCTCGGCGAGGCCACCGAGACACCGGACAACGCGCACGCGGTCATCGGCCGCTCCACGTCGACCATGCTGCACATCTGGTCGCAGCACGACGGCTACGCCGAGGCCCTGCAGATCCTCGGCGTGATCGCCGAGCTGTTCGACCATCAGCCGCTCGACGTGCCCGGCCTCCACCACGTCAGCACCCACTACGAGTTCAGCCAGACCCTGACGGACCCGGAACCCCCCGGCGACATCCGTCACATCCCCGTGCGGTTCCGCACGCGGACCGAGCAGCCCTGACCCAGGAGGTACGCGCCATGGCCGGCATGGACGGATTCGGAACGCTCTTCAAGAGGGGCGACGGCGGGAGTCCGGAGATCTTCACGACGATCGCCGACGCAACCGGCATCTCTCCGCCGGGGATGAAGCGGGAGACCATCGACGTCACCTCGCACGGCAGCGCGGACGGGTGGATGGAGTTCATCGGCGGCCTCAAGGACGGCGGGGAGGTCAAGGTCGACGTCAACTACCAGCCCGCCTACCACGACACCCTCATCGACGACTTCGAGGACGACGCCCCGCGCACCTACCGGATCGTCTTCCCCGACGAGGACACGACGACCTGGGAGATCAAGGCGATCATGACCGGCTTCGAGCCGGACGCCCCCTACGACGACAAGCTCAGCGCGTCGCTGACCTTCAAGGTCACCGGCAAGCCCACACTCTCCTGACCCCGGAACGGACCGCACCATGGCTCTACTCTCCCGCGCCCAGATCGACGGCGCCGACGACCGCAAGTGGGAAGACATCCCGGTTGCCGAGTGGGGTGGAACGGTACGGCTCCTGGGCCTGTCCGGCACCGCCCGCAACGCGTACGAGGCCTCGCTGGTCGCCCTCGGTCCCAATGGGTCCGTGCAGCGCGTCCGCCTGGAGAACGCGACCAGCAAGCTCGTCGCCATGTGCCTGGTCGACGAGAACTTCGAGCGCCTCTACACCGACAAGGAAGTCACCGAGCTCGGCAAGAGGAACGGCGCCGTCCTGCAGCGGCTGCACCAGGTCGCGCAGCGGCTGTCCGGCCTCGGCAAGAAGGAGCTGGAGGCCGCGACGGGAAACTCCGAGCCCGAGGTGAGCGGCAGTTCTACTTCCGACTAGCCGCCCACCTCGGGATGCCAGTGGCCGAGCTCCTCGCGCGCACCAGCTCGGCCGAGCTCACCGAGTGGATGGCGTACGAGCAGATCGCCGGACCGCTCGGCGGTGCCCGTCATGACATCCTCTCGTCCGTCCTCGCCGCGGTGGTCGCGAACACCGCCCGAGGCAAGAACACCCGCGCCGCGCAGCCGACCGACTTCCTGCCCAAGTGGGACAGAGCTCGGCGGATGGACTGGCGCGAGATGCTCGCCAACGTCAAGAGCCTCAACCGCCGTATGGGCGGCACCGACACGACCCGCGTACGCAAAGATAGGGGGTAGACGTGTCGGTCCTCGACGAACTGCTCGTCCGACTGGGCATCGACGCCGACGAGCTGTCCACCGGGAGCGAGGAGGCCGCCAACGACGTCGAGAGCCATCTGTCCGGCATCGCCGCCGGCGCGGCCGGCATCGCTGTCGGCGCCCTGTTCACCGAGGGCATCCAGTCGGCCATGGACATCACCGAGGCGTCCAACCAGCTGCAACGGCAACTCGACCTGACCGGCCCCGAGGCGCAGCGGGCCGGACAGGTCGCCGGCGACGTGTACGCGGCCGGATTCGGAGAGAGCGTCGAGGAGATCGGCGAGGCCATCGGCGCCGTCAGCCAGAACCTGGGCGGGTTCGCGAACCTGGGCAGCAGCGAGCTGACCCAGCTCACCAAGGACGCCGAGGCCCTGAGCCACACCTTCGAGTTCGACGTCGCGGAGTCGACCCAGGCGGCCGGCACGCTCATCAAGGCAGGGCTGGCCAAGGACGGCACCGAGGCCTTCGACCTGCTCACCGCGGCCGCGCAGAAGCTTCCCCCCGCGATGCGGGAGGAACTGCCCGACGTGATCAAGGAGTACTCCGGCTTCTTCCACCAACTCGGTTTCGACGGGCCCCAGATGATGGGAGTGCTGGCCGAGGCGAGCAAGGACCCCACGTTCGAGATCGACAAGCTGGCGGACGCCTACAAGGAGTTCACCCTTCAGATCGGCAACACGTCCGCGGTCGAGGCACCGCTGAAGACGCTGGGCCTGTCCGTCGGCCACATCCAGAAACTCGTCAACACCGGCCAGGGAACCAAGGCGATCGACGAGGTCACCACCGCCCTGAAGAACGTCACGGACCAGACCCAGCGCACGCAGCTGCAGGCCGCGCTCTTCGGCGGTCCCGGTGAGGACATGGGCAACAGCCTTCTCAGCATCAACGCGTCCGCGGCCGCCGCGTCGAGCGGGATGGACGACGCGGCAGGCTCGGCCAAGGCCGTGGCCGACTCCATGCAGGCATCCCCCGCGCAGGCCTGGGACTCCATCATGCGCAGCGTGTCGACGACGCTGGGCGAGGCCCTGGCCCCCGCGCTGTCCACGGTGTCCGAGTACATGGCGAAGAACCCCGGCCTGCTGCAGGCCGTGATCCCGGTCGTCCTGGCGGTCGCCGTCGCCCTGGGCATCTGGGCCATCGCCCAGTGGGCCGTCAACAGCGCGCTGCTGGCCAACCCGGTGACCTGGATCATCCTCGGCATCGTCGCCCTGGTCGCGATCATCGTCATGATCGCCACGCGGACCACCTGGTTCCAGGACATCTGGCACGCCATGACCCAGGGCATGGTGAGCGCCTGGAACTGGCTGTGGAACGCGATCCAGAGCAACACCGTGCTGGGCTGGCTCATCGCCTACATCCGCTTCAACATCACCCTGGCACTGGCGATCTTCGGGTGGCTCAGCGCGCTTCCCGGCCGCGTCGCCGGCTGGTTCGAGGGCGTCCGGGACGGCGCGGTCAACAAGACGCTGGCCCTGATCAGCTGGCTACGCGGGCTGCCCGGCCGGATCCTCGGCGCCATCGGCAGCATGAACGACCTGCTCTACAACGCCGGCCGGTCCGTGATCCAAGGCCTGCTCAACGGGATCATGTCCATGCTCGGCTCGCTGCGCTCGAAGCTGTCCAACGTCACGTCCATGATCCCCGACTGGAAGGGACCCATGGACGTCGACCTGCGGCTCCTGACCCCGTCCGGCAAGGCGATCATGACCGGCCTCATGGACGGCATCGACGACCAGGTCCCGGTCCTCGAACGGCAGCTCGGCGCGGTCACGACCAGCATCCCCGGCAACGTGAACGCCAGCGTGGGCACCGCGGCGGCCGCGAGCAGCGCGAGCGAGCTCACGCTGCGGTTCGAGGGCAGCGAGGACGAGTTCAACCAGTTCCTGCGCCGCTCCGTGCACGTGGTCGGCGGAGGCAGCGTGCAGCGCGCCTACGGGTACGGGGAGGGCTGACCGTGATCCAGACCGGCACCGAACTGATGCTGGGCGGTGTGTGGACGGACGTGAGCCACCGCGTCCGTACCGCCTCGGACATGAGCGGCACCCGCGGCCGCTCCTCCTGGGGCAGCGAGCCCGACCCCGCCAAGTACGTGTTCAGCCTCGACAACCGGGACGGCGCGTTCTCGCAGGGCTACCCGCTCAGCCCGTACTACCGGCAGCTGCGCCGCAACACACCGGTCCGGATCTTCGCCCCGGCGACGACCAGCCACCTGGAGATCCTCGACACCACCGGCACCGTCACGACGCCGCACCAAGCTGCCCTGAACATCGCCGGCGACCTCGACCTGCGCGTCGAGGTCGACATCAACCTGATGGACGTGGCCGCCAACCAGACGATCATCGGGAAGTGGTCGGCGACCCCGGGCGAGCGGCAGTGGCTCCTGCACGTCTATGACGGCTACCTGAGGTTCTCTTTCACCAATGCCTCGGGCGTCGCGAGCCAGGCCTTTCAGAGCGTCTCGTCGTTCGGCGGATCGGTGCTGCGCGTCACCTTCGACGCCGACAACGGCAACGGAGGCTTCACCGTCCAGTTCTGGCAGGCGGACGACTGGTCGGGACAGTGGACGGCCGTGTCCCGGCCGCTCGTCGGCAACGTCCTCGACGGGGTGCTGCCGACGACGTCCGGCCCCCTGACCATCGGCGTGATCAACCCGACCGCCACCCCCGACCAGCTGCCCTGGATCGGCTACGGCCACCGCTTCCAGGTACGGCGCGGCATCAAGGGCCCGGTGGTCGCGGACCTCGACTTCCGCGACGTCCCGGCCGGCGCCACCACGTTCACCGACCTGGCCGGACTCCCGTGGACGCTGTCCGGCGGCGCCCAGGTCGTACGGCGGGACTACCGCTTCCACGGCGAGGTCAGCGAGTGGCCGTCCGAGACCGACCGCGGCGACCGCGACAGCTACGTCACCGTCACCGCCCAGTCCATGAAGCGGCGCCTGGACACCGGCCGTGACCCGCTCAAGTCCGTGCTGGCCCGGCGGGTGCCCGGCTACGGCCCGCGCGCGTACTGGTCCCTGGAAGAGGGCACGGACGCGAGCCGCGCGTACAGCCCCATCGACGGGGTGCGGCCCATGACCGCGCTGAACATGGACTTTGCCGCGGAGTCGACCATGCCCGCCTCCGCCGCCCTGCCCACCGTGAACACCCAGAACGGGGCCGTCACCAGCCGCCTGTCCGGGCAGCTGCCCGCCGGCGGCAGCACCACCGGATGGTCCGTGTACTGGGTGTACCGGCTCAACTCCCAGCCCAGCGACTACGCGTCGTACATGAGCATCCAGGGCACCGGCACCGTGAGGGACTGGCGCCTGCAGATCTCCTCGGCCGGCTCCCGGATCCTGGGCTACGACGCCAACGGGGCCGCGGCCGTCTCGCAGACCATCGCCACCGGATCGGACCTGTTCAACCAGTGGATCCTGATGCGGTTCTACGCCTCGCAGTCCGGCGGCACCGTCAACTACGGGATCGTCTGGAAGGACATCGGCGGCGACGCCGCCACCGTCACCGGCAGCTACGCCGGCACCCTCGGGCAGATCACCTCGGTCGGCTCACCGCCCAACGGGTGGAACGCCCTCGTCGACGGCCTGGCGCTCGGCCACCTCTCCGTCTGGGACGCCATCAGCACGGAGGCGTACGCCAACCCGGCGCTGTACGGCGACGTCCTGCTCGGCTACGCCGGCGAGTTCGCCATCGACCGGATCGGCCGGCTGGCACGCGAGAACAACATCCCGGTCCAGATCCGCGGCAAGCGGCTGGCAGGAGAACGCGTCGGCGCCCAGGCCGTCGACACCTTCCTCAACTGCGTGCGGTCCGCGACGACGGCCGACGGCGGGATCTTCCTGGACCAGCGCCGCCGCCCGGGGTTCCTCTACATTGCCCCGGCCGCGCTGCAGAATCAGACGCCCAAGCTGGAGTTGACGTACACCCAGCCCGGTCACGTCATCGGCATCTTCAAGCCCGTCAACGACGACCAGGCCCTGGAGAACGACAGCACGGTGCAGCGTCAGGGCGGCAGCTCGGGACGCTACGAGCGCACCGAGGGGCCGCAGAACGTCAACCCGCCCGAGAGCGACGAGGACGGCATCGGCCGCTACGCGAAACAGGTCACGCTCAACGTCTACAGCGACGACCAGTGTGAGGGCCTGGCCACCTGGAGAGTGCACCTGGGCACCTGGGACGCGGCCCGGTTCCCGACGCTCACCGTCGACGCCGGCGCGATCGTCGACCAGCTGCCCGAGGTCGCCGACCTCGACGTCGGACACGTCATCAAGCTGACCGGCGTGCCCACCAAGACCAGCTTCGATGACCTGTACCTGCTGGTCCAGGGCTACACCGAGACCCGCAGCCGGACGCGGTGGCTGATCACCTTCAACTGCGTCCCCTACGGCCCGTGGGTCACCGCCGTGTGCGGCCTGGACCGCACGGACACCACCGGCAGCACCCTCGCCGCCGCCGCGACCGCCACCGCCGGCACGCTGCTCGTCACGTCCGAGGCCGCGCTGTGGGCCACCACCGCCCAGTTCCCCGACGACTTCCCGATGGACATCGTCGTCGACGGCGAACGCATGACGCTCACGGGCGTCGACGACACCAGCAACCCGCAGACCTTCCACGTCACCCGCAGCGTCAACGGCGTGGTCAAGGAGCAGCCCGAGGGCGCCCGGGTCGCCCTGTTCAAAGAGCCGTTCACCGCGCTCACCGAGTAGCACCGCCAGGAGGTCCCCCGTGCAGTGGCTGAACGGCCTGAAGATCACCCCCGAGCGGCTGATGGACAACACCGCAGACGACCAGATCACCTCGGGCCTCACCGCCGCGACCGGCTGGAGCGTCTCGTCGTTCACCGCGACCCGGCTGCACGGCATCACGTTCGTCGAGATCTTTTGCACCCGCACCGGCGCCGACATCGCCGAGTCGGCCACGTCCACCGGCAACATCACCGGCGACCCGCTCATGTGCACGCTGCCCGACGGCTGGGCACCGCCGCGCGCGATCAACGCGGTCTGGGGCAACGGCAC
This sequence comes from Streptomyces fuscichromogenes, assembly GCF_014645815.1. Taxonomy (GTDB): domain Bacteria; phylum Actinomycetota; class Actinomycetes; order Streptomycetales; family Streptomycetaceae; genus Streptomyces; species Streptomyces fuscichromogenes. The sequence continues at coordinate 7,403 of NZ_BMML01000058.1, forward strand.
CACGGACGGCGAGTGCACCATCGTCACGAGCGGCGACGTGAACCTGCGCTCCATCAGCGGTAACAGCGGTATCGCCAGCAGTACGAACGTCCGCGTCAACGCCATGTGGATCAGCGAGAACACGGGGATCGCACCGGCGGACGAGGCGACCGACGTCACCACCTACCGCGAGGCCGGCCTGTACTGGGTCACCGGCGCGGCAGGCGACGGCACCTCAGACGACGTGTGGGCGATCCAGGCCCAGCTGGACGCCGCGCACGCGGCCGGCGGTGGGACCGTGGTCATCCCGCCCGGCAAGACCTACGGCTGCAGCACCTTCCTGGCCGTCTACGACAACACCGTGATCTACGCCTACGGGGCGACCATCAAGGCCATCGGGAACACCGGCCTGCTCCGCAACTTCCTGAGCAGCGAGACGTTCGCGACCTACGGCGGGCACTCCCACATCACCGTCCTCGGCGGCACCTGGGACGGCAACGCCTACAACGGCACCGACGGCACGGTCACCGCCGAGACCGACGTCATGAACTTCGTCCACGGCCAGGACATCACCGTCCGCGACGCAACGATCATGAACGTGTCCACGGCGCACGCCCTGGAGTTCAACTCCGTCAACGGCGGCCGCGCCCTCAACTGCTCGTTCTACGGCTTCGCCGACAACTCCTCCGGCTCCGTGCGGCAGTTCAGCGAGGCCGTCCAGATCGACATGAGCAAGAGCGGCAGTTCCTCGATCGGCCTGTTTGACAACACCCCCGCCAAGAACATCCGTGTCCAAGGGTGCCGCTTCGGCTCCAGCAGCCGGTGCGGCCCGTTCGGACGCGCCGTCGGCTCGCACACCCTCGCCGCCGGCGTCACCTACGACGACATCCACATCTCCGACTGCCGGATCGAGGGCACGATCCAGGCCGGCATCTACGGGTACGGCTGGCGCCGCGCGGTCATCACCGGCAACGTCATCACCGGCACCGGCCAGTCGGGCATCCTCGTCACGCTCACCGACCCTGCCACCACGGCCGTCAGCCCCTACGCACTGGAGATCACCGGCAACACGGTCGAGTCAGCCGGCGCCGACTCCGGGATCCGGGTCATCTCCTACGCGGCGTACAAGTACCCAGGCGTGAAGATCGCCGACAACGTGATCCGCAGCATCACCGGCAACGGCGTCCACGCCGAGCACTGCCAGGCTCCCTCGATCACCGGCAACACCGTCGACACGACGTCCTCGACCGGCCTGTACGCCCACTACAGCGACGGCGCGAACATCACCGGCAACACCGTCCGCGCCACCGGCACCAACGCCGTCAACGTCGCCGGCAGCGTCGGCGCGATCGTCGCAGGCAACGCCATCGACACGACCTCGACGAACTTCGGGATCTTCGTCGGCCAGGGCGCCGACGCGTCGACGAACTCGACGAACGCCGCGGTGGTCGGGAACACGATCGCCGCAGCGTTCTCCGCCGGGATCCGGCTGTCGACGAACGCGACCGGCTGCCTGGTCACCGGCAACAAGGTCCGCAAGGCGTCCGGGTCGACCACCGCCGGCGTCAGTATGGCCTCGTCCGCGACCGGCTGCGCGCTGCTCGACAACGACCTGTCCGGGAACTCCTGGTCCGGGTCGACCGCCCTGTCCGTCTCGACCGCCGCCCCGGTCACCGGCCCAGGCGGCATGCAGTCGCTGCCCGGCAGCAACCTCGTCGACACCGACCTGAGCCCGCTGCCCGCCCTCGAAATGGCGATGCGGCCGGCCGGCCGCTACGAGACCACCTCACGGCTGCGTCTGGGAACGACCTCCACCCCGACATCGGGCACGCTGTACCTGGTCCCGATCTGGCTCCCCAAGGGCCTGGTCATCTCCACCATCAGCTTCATCTCCGGCGCCACCGCGGCCGCCACTCCGACGAACTGGTGGTTCACCCTGCACGACTCCAGCAAGGTCGCACTGGCACGTACCGCCGACCAGACCACCACGGCCTGGGCGGCGAACACGGTCAAGACCCTCGCCATCGCGCAGACCACCGCGGGCACCGCGTCGACCTACACCACCACCTACGCAGGCCTGCACTACCTCGGCATCATGGTCAAGGCGACGACCGTCCCGAACCTGGTCAGCGAGGGATCCATGGCGGACGTCGTCGCCAGCGTCTCGCCCGGCCTCGGCGGCACCGACGCCGGCCTGTCCACCCCGCCCACCGTCACCTCCGGGGCCTTCACCGCCGGAGCGTTCGGCACCGGCAGCGGCATCCTGGCCTACGGCTACACCAGCTGACCCGCCCGCCACCCCAGCCCGCCCCGCGCCGACCTGGCCCGGGGCGTCTTCATGCCCTGGAGGCCTCGTGGCCGGACAGGACTGCCGCTGCGCGGTCTGCGGCTGCTGCCGCCACGACCACCGCGGTTGGACCCACCCCTGGACACCGAAGGAGATCGCCATGCCCGTCGTCCGCGCCAAGTTCCGTTGCAACACCGAGACCCTCAAGAAGTGGGGGCCCCAGGAAAGCCAGATCGCCCGCTCCTACGACTTCATGGCCGTCTACGACCCGGACCTCCCCGAGGACCAGCGGTACGCCAAGGCCTCGCCGTCCGGCAACCTCACCATCGCCGTGGACAACCCGGCCGTCACCTTCGAGCCCGGCCAGTCGTACTACCTCGACTTCACCCCGGTCGACGAGGCAGGCACCGTCTGATGGCCACGTCCCGAGGCATGGACGTGTCGAGCTACCAGGCAGCCCAGGACTGGACGGCCCTGCGTAAGGCAGGCGTCGTCTTCGCGTTCGCCAAAGCCAGCGAGGGCCAGCACTCCCGCGACGATAGGTTCGACACCCACATCGCCGGCATCATCAAGGCCGGCATGGTCCCCGGCGCCTACCACTTCGCGTGGCCCGTCCAGTCCGTCGCGGCCGAGGCCGCCAACTACATAGCCGCCGTCCGGCCGTACGCCCGCCCCGGTTTCGTGCACTGGCTCGACCTGGAGCGCATGAACGACGGCCGCAACTACGGCTCCCGCACCGCCGCGCAGATCAAAGCCTGGGTGAAGGAGTGGCTGCGGCTCGTCGGCGCGGCCTACCCCGGGCAGCGCATCGGCGTGTACACCAGCGCGTCCGACGTCGCGGCCGGCCACCTGCCCAGCGGTACCACCCTGTGGTTCCCCCGCTACCCCTGGGGCACCGCCGACTGGCCGCGCGCCGAGGCCGCCGTGCAGCCCACCGTGAGCGGCATCAAGCCGCTCATCTGGCAGTTCACGTCCAAGCCCTACGACCGCAGCGTTGCCTATCTCTCCGAGGCACAGCTACGCGCGTGGGCCAAGGGCGACACCACCACCGAGGAGGACGACGTGGCCCTCGACCAGGCTGACATCACCAAGATCGTGGACGCGCTGGAAGCGCGGCTGTTCCACACCGATGGCGTGTACGACGCGCCGAAGGACGCCGCGGACTACGACCCCAAGGAGGGCAGCCCGGGCCACGGCTGGACCGGGCAGACCCTCTACCGGGATCTCATCACCCGTACCCGGAGCACCGACAAGGCCGTGACCGCGCTCACCGCGCAGGTGGGCGCACTCGCGTCCACCATCGGCGAGCTCGCTAAGGGCGGGGGACTGACGCCGGCCGAGATCCAGGCGGCCGCCGAGGCCGGCGCCCAGGCCGCCCTCGCCAAGCTCGGCACCAAGCTGCAGGAGGACTGACCGATGGCCGTGAAGGACTCCACCAGGCGCGTCCTGCGCACCACCGTGCAGATCACCATCGGCGTGGCCGTGGCGCTGCCCGGGATCGTCGCTGCCTCCGGCGTCCCGGCCTCGCTGCCCTGGGTGGCCGGAGCGCTCGCCATCGCCGCCGGCCTCACGAGAGTGATGGCCCTGCCCTCCGTCCAGGCGCTGCTCCCGTCGTGGCTGCGGACCGATGACACGGCGAGCAGGCAGTGAAGATCGGTTCGGTGGACGCGTGGCTGGCCATCGGCGCCTCCGGCCTCGCCGTCGTTGCGGGCCTCGCAGCGCTCGTCCGGTGGATGCGCCGGATCGCCCGCGGGTTCGGCGACTTCATGGACGATTGGCGCGGCGAGGCTGCTCGTCCCGGTGTTCCGGGCAGGCCCGGCGTGATGGAACGCCTCGCGCTGATCTCTCACCGGGTGGCCGCCATCGAACACGAGCTACATCCCAACAGCGGCGAGTCCGTACGGGATGCACTCGACCGCGTAGACCGGCGCACACGGCGCGCTATCCCCACCCCGGACGAGGAGTGACCAACGCCCCCTGTACGGCCCCACACGGGCCGTACAGGGGGTGCTTCGTCGTGCCGCGTCAGCGACGTTGGGCTGCCACCGCACCCGTGTACGTCTCCCGGGTCAGGTCCTCCGGGCCGATGCCCAGCTCGGCGAGCACGGCCCGGATATCGGTGAGCGCAGCGTCGACCTGGTCCTCCTCGACGAGCGTCTCGACCTCCAGGAATGTTCCGTCGAGCTCTGGCACTCGCACGAGTGTGGCGAGCATCTGCCGGCCACCCGCCTCGAAGTCGTAGTTCCGGCAGCGTTTCTCGAAGGCGATCTGCACGACGTGCCCGAGGCCCCGCAGGATCGCGTGAGCCGCGTCCGCGTCCTCGACGCGGGTCTCGTACTCAGGCTTCGACCCGGACTCCTCGTCGACCGCCGCGCCCTTGAAGGTCAGCACCGTTCGAGTTCCGTCCGCGCCGTGGACGGTACGCACCCGCAGTTCCTCGCCCGCCTTCTCCACCGAGCCGTCCGGCCGGTCGTAGTAGGTGTCCCGGTACACCTCGACACGGGCCGTCGCCCGCTCGTCCAACAGGCGCATCACAGCCTCAGGTGCGTGCACGCGCGCCTTCAGTTCGGCCTCGATCACGGCCGTCTCTCCTCTCCGTCAAACGGAGCGCTTGGCCCCGTCGATGACCGCCTCGAACATCCGCCGGAACCCTCGGTACAGCGGGCCGTGCGGAGTCTCCATCACCTTGTACGTCGCCGACTCATGCCCTTCCCACCCGGCATCGAACGCCCCGACGAACATGGTGGAGTCCGTGCGGATCAGCCGCCAGGTGGGCAGCATGCTGTATCTCCAGACTCCGATGTCGCAGCTGTCTGCCAACTCCCGAAGACGGGCCTCGGCGAGCCGCACCCCGGATGCCAACGACTCTGCGGCCTCGCCGATTTCAGCTGCCCGACGGGCCAGAGCCTCGCTGTCCGGGTCGAGGAGCGCGATCCGGACCCGAAGTCCCTTGCCGCCCTGATCGCGCGGCAGGCAGGCGCGCAGCAGCGAGTCGTTCAGCCCGATCAGGCCGAGGCCGCGCACGGCCAGGACGTCCAGTTCCTCGGCCTCCCGGGCCTGTTGCTGGATCTCCTCGGCCGCTGAGTTCTGCGCGGCGTACACGCGGACCACTTCGGGGAAGGCCGTCAGGTCGAACGCCGCGCCGCCGGAGCGCTTCTCTCGACTGGCGGCAAGCCCCAGGAGATGGCGCGCGTCGTCGGGCATGTGCAGCCCATCGGCGATCCGCTCGTACACGTCCAGCCGGGATACCTCGCGCCGGCCGTTGATGATCTCGTTGACGCGGGCCTGGGTCATGCCGACGGCGGTGGCAATCCGGGACTGGCTGGCACCTGTGTACTGCTGGGTATGGCGGAAGACCGCAGCCATGTCCCGGGCGCGCAAGGCCTGTCGGACCTCGGCGCGCTCCCATGCCCAGTCCGGCAGTTCGATCGGCTGAAGTGCAGTCGGCATGACGAGCTCCCGTGTCCACGGCGGGATGGAAAACCATCTCACAGTGAGATTACCGCCGGGGGATCGTACCGACACCCACAGTCACCTCAGCCTGACCAGGAGCGAAAACCCCCGGCGGCCGCGCAAACGGCCCCGGGGAACGGACGACTGGTTAGGAGTCGACATGTCGCACGCTACAGCCTCGCCTCCCGGCACGGCAGAGGCCGAGCATTCCGCCCTTCCCCCGGACGTCAGGGCCATCCGTCTCAGCACCATCCTGCTGCTCTCCATGGACACCGCCACGGCCACTCCTGCGGACGAGGACCCCCGAGACGCCGTCCGACGCCACTTCTCCGGCCCCGAGCTGGCGGAGCTGGCGACCGGGTACCGCACGCACATTGAGACGCTCATCCCCGCAGTGCAGGCACGGGCCGAGCTGCTCCCCTCGCGCCACCCCAACCGGGTCTCGGCCATGCTGTGCATCGGCGTGGCACGCGATCAGCTGCGACTGGGCCCGGGCGACAGCGACGCCATCCGCAGCGCCGTAGCCACCAAGCTGGCCCGCTCCGTGCAGAGCCTGTGCCGCCACTACGACCGGCTGGTGTCGCGATGACGACCACCTCGCTGACGCTTCCGGCCGACGGCCCCGCACCCGTCTACGACCGGACGGACCCCGGCCGTACGGGGGTCGCCCTCGTCACCCATCACCTCAACCAGCTGGGCATCGGCGAGCACTGGACCCAGGTTGGCGTCCAGAACGGTCTGCGGATCGTCGCTCGGAAGATCCCGCCGGGACGCGGATGGTGCCAAGCGCTGGCCGTGGACGAGGCTCTGTGGCCCGCCGGCGCCGACCTGTGCGTCCAGGTGGACTGGCACCCGGACACGGACATCCCCGCCGCCCAGGAGGATGAGCACTGGCGGACGCGCGTGTCAGCCATCAGCGCAGCGCTGCAAAGCGCCGGCTTCACGGTCCAGGCCCCGGGGCCGCACCGGACGCCGGCCAACAGCCCGTACATGTCCCTGCTCGTCTACCGGATCTCGCCCGGGCGCGCGCCGGCACCGTGCCCGGCTGACGGATGGAACCACGTCCCGGTCATGCCCGCCTACCGGTGGTCCGACAGGCGGCCTTCCGATCGCCTCGACGAGCTGCTGCACGCCAGCCGCCTGCACGGCTACAGCTTCCGCGACCTGGACCCGTTCCTGTGGCCGGCCTTCTCCACCCACGTATGCAGGGTCCAGTGGGACCCGCCCGTGAGAGCCACCCAGGAGGACTGGGTCTCGGCCATGGTCCGCCTGCGCCACGTCCTGATCGCCAGCGGCTACCGGATCCAGCAGCGATGGCGCCCCTGGGACCTCACCGTCGACCGCGGCCCCTCGCTCGTCACCTACCTCGGTGTGGGGGCCCGGTGAGCACCGCCAAGGACACCGCGAAGCAACTCATGGCCCAGGCCAGCGGCTCCGGCTACAGGGCGGCCGGCCTCTGCGCCTCCCGGCACTCCAGCGGCGTGTTCTGCACCCGCGGCGCCAAGGACCGCCACGGCAGCGGCAAGCACCGCAACCCCTACATCCGCAGCTCCCCACAGGACGCCATCGGCCTGCGGTGGTAGAGCTCCGGCCCCGGCGGGACGGCACGCCGGGGCCGGATCGGCTGGCCGCTCCCGACCCCACCGGGGCGGCCTACGGCACGAGCCATCTCCCAATAGGAACGTGTGTTCGAATCGGTGGGAATCCCCTGGCCATGGAGCGCTGAAGTGAGCCGAATGAACCCCCGCGTGAAGATCGTCATCTACCTGATCGTCCTGGTAGCGCTGGCGGCACTCGCGGTCT
>NZ_BMML01000059.1 GCF_014645815.1 Streptomyces fuscichromogenes
GCGCCGCACCGATCCCCGCGATCTCGTCCTCCGCCTGGAACGTCCGCACCCCGAAGTTCTTGTGCTTCGACAGCTCGTGCAGGATGTCCGAGGCCGGCGTGATCGGATACGAACCCAGGAACAACGGCAGCCCCGCCTGCCGCGACGCCGCCACCAGACCATAGGCCAACGCCAGGTTGCCGGAGATGTTGCGGTACGTACCCGGCGGGAACGCCTTCGTGGCCGGAGCCACCTCGTACGAGACCGCGAAGTCCTCGGTCGTCTCCCCGAAGTTCCAGCCCGCCCGGAAGGCGGCGATGTTCGCCTCGGCGATCTGCGGCTTCTTGGCGAACTTGCTCCGCAGGAAAGCCTCCGTTCCCTCGGTGGGCCGGTGGTACATCCACGACAGCAGACCCAGCGCGAACATGTTCTTCGACCGGTCGGCGTCCTTCCGGGACAGGCCGCACTCCTTCAGCGCCTCCACCGTCAACGTCCCCAGCGGTACCGGGTGGACGCTGTAGCCGTCCAGGGTGCCGTCCTCAAGTGGGCTTGCCCGATACCCGGCCCTGGTCAGCGCGCGCCTGGTGAACTCGTCGGTGTTGACGATGATCTCCGCACCGCGCGGCACGTCAGCCAGGTTCGCCTTCAAAGCGGCCGGGTTCATCGCCACCAGGACGTCCGGCGCGTCACCCGGCGTGAGGATGTCGTGATCGGCGAAGTGCAGCTGGAAGGAGGACACGCCCGGCAGCGTGCCCGCCGGGGCCCGGATCTCCGCGGGAAAGTTCGGCAGCGTGGACAGGTCGTTGCCGAACGACGCGGTCTCCGACGTGAAGCGATCGCCCGTCAGCTGCATACCGTCCCCGGAGTCTCCCGCGAACCGGATGATCACCCGGTCCAGACGGCGGACCTCCTTCACTGGAGACGCCTCGACAACGGCTTCGGTATCGGTATCGGCATCGGCATCGGCATCGGCGAACAGGCTGGTCTGGCCAAGCATCGGAAGGCTCCTGTCATCCATGATCTTGCAGATCGCGGTGTCAAAGGACGCCGTACGCGGCCGCAGTCCGGCGGGATGGTCGATCCGATCACTGTCGACGTCGACGTCTCAGCCGTCGGTCGCCTTCGGATCGCTGGTGACCGGACGGGCAAGGACAGATCCACGGGCCGGGCCGGGGCCCGAGCTGTCGCAACCCACGAGGCTTCGTGCCGCGGGCATCGGTGTCGTCGGTGCGTCGGCGTGTCAGTGCGTCGGTGCTCCAAACACCCTGCGCGCGAGACTCGTTGCTCTCTGTCGGAGCGGCGGCGGCCGGGTCCGGGACGCCGTCCGGCGCCGCCCGTCCTGGTGCCGTATCGGGGTGACGGCGGTCGGCGGCCTGCTCGTCGGCCGTTCGTCCGCCCTGGCGAGGGCCCTGCGCGCGGCCGAGCTCAGGCCGGACCCCCGCCCGTGATCATCCGCGTCGTGCGCACACCAGGGCGCCCTTGTACCGGACGCCCGTCGCTGCTGAGAGTGCGTCAGCTCACCTGCGTGGCGGCATCGGTGACCTCCGCCGCCGACGCCGGGGCGGTGGCGGGTGCGGGGGCCGGCCGGGGCTGCTTCTTCAGACCGAGCCCGATGAAGGCACCCGCGAGCGTCCCCGCCGCGGCGACCCACCCTGCCGTCCGGAGCCCGTCCACCAGCGCGTGGGGGCCGGGGGCATGGCCGGCGTGGGCGTTCGCCACGGCGACCAGGGCCGCGAGGCCGAGGGCGCCGCCGATCTGGCGGCACGTGGAGGCGAGTGCCGAGGCGACCCCCTGCTGGGCCGGTTCGGCCCCGGAGGACGCGATCGCGACGAAGAGCGACGGGAAGGCGAAGCCACCGCCGGCGCCCCAGATCGCGATTCCCGGCAGCAGCGCCCAGTAGGAGCCGTGCGTGGACATACCGGCGATGATGGCGGCCAGCCCGACGGCGGTACCGATCGTGCCGAGGAAGAGCGTGGTGCGGACCCCGAGCCAGCCCAGCATCCGGGCGTTGAGCTTCATCGAGACCACCATGCAGACCACGGTCGGCGGCAGGAACGCGATGCCGGCGGCGAGCGGGCTGTAGTCGAGGGCCGTCTGGAGGTAGGTGGTGAGCAGGTAGTAGGTACCGCCCAGGGAGGCCTGGAAGACGATCATCGCCAGCATGGGGACGACCAGGCCTCGCAGGCCGAACAGCTTGAGCGGCACCAGCGGGTCGGCGGAGTACTTCTCGATCAGCACGAAACCGGCCAGCAGCAGCGCGCCGGCCGCCAGGGCGCCGACGCCCTCGATCGAGCCCCAGCCCTTTGCCGGGCCGCTCACCAGGCCGAACACCAGCAGCGTGGAGCCGATGGTGGCGACCACCGCCCCGAGGGCGTCGAAGCTGCGGCCGGTGCCGAGCGGGCGGTCGGGCGGCAGGATCCGAGTGGCGGCGAACGCCGTGACCAGCGCGAGCGGGACGTTGACGAAGAAGACCCAGCTCCAGCCGAAGGCACTGGTGAGCACGCCGCCGAGCAGCGAGCCCGCGGCCAGGCCCGCGCTGCCCATGGCGCCCCAGACGGACGTGGCCCGGTTGCGCTCGGGGCCCGGGGCGAACGTGGTGAAGACGAGCATCAGCGTCGCCGGTGTCAGCAGCGCACCGCCCACGCCCTGGACCGCGCGCGCGGCCACCAGGAGCCCCGCGTTCGTCGCGAGTCCGCCGGTGAGGGAGGAGAACGCGTAGATGACCAGACCGGTGACCAGCATGCGCCGCGGGCCGATCCGGTCTGCTGCGCGGCCTCCGAACAGGAGCAGTCCGCCGAGCGCGACCGCGTAGGCGCTGACGACCCACTGCAGCGACTGTGCGGAGAAGCCGAGTTGGCTACCGATGTCCGGTAGCGCCACATAGACGATGTTGTAGTCGATGGTGACGATGAACTGGGTGAACGCCAGCAGGGCGAGGGTGTACCCGGCCCACCGTGGCGATCGGGAGTCTGAGGTGGCCATCGTGCGGCTACTTCCTTCGGGGTGAGCGGGGCGGGGACCGCCCGGGGTGGATTTCACCGTAAAGAATAATCCCTTCGTGAAGGTATGTAAATCTGGGGACGGCGACAGGACCGGCCAACTTCACACACGCGGCGCGCAGTTGACACTCCGCCACCGCGACCCTGCGCCGGGGCCACGCAAAGGACCAGACCCCGGCGGCCCGCACTCCCCCGGCGCGCATCGGCGCCCTTGCGCAGGGTGCCCCTGTGCAAGTGGGGACGGTCCTCACTTGCACAGGGGCCTGCACCTTCCCCGCGGGGAAGGACGACACAGGCGGCGCCCGCAAGGCCGGCGCGACCCGGGAGCCGTTCGCGGACATTGCACTCGGCCGCCTTCACATACCTCTGCGAAGGTATGCGACTCTGGGCGGGAAACCGCCGGTGGCCCAGCGCACCAGTGCCCGCTCCCGGTGATGGACGGCCTGCGGAGCGCACCACGCCAGGCAGGGCGTGCCCCCTTCTCCCCGGCCGGACGAACTGCCGAGCACTCACCCGGCCCCACTCGTCGGCCGGTGACCCGCACTCCATACGGATCCCGAGCTTTCGAAGGAGCCTGCATGAAATTCGGAAACGATCTACGGATCAAGACCGTGACCTCGTGGTTCCCACCGGACCGCGAGAACGTCGAGGACGCCGTGGCGGCGGGGAAGCTGACCGACTCGGACGCGGAGCGGCTCGGCGTCAGCCGGCTGCCGGTCTCGGCCACCCTGTCCGCTCCCGAGATGGCGGCGGAGGCCGGCCGTGCCGCGCTGAGCCGGGCAGGCTGGAGCCCGTCGGACCTGGGGCTGGTCCTGCACACCTGGATCTACCACCAGGGCCATGACATGTGGTCGCCACCGCACTACGTGGCGAACGCCGTGGGCGCCGGCCACGCGACGCCGTACGGCGTCCAGCAGGGCTGCAACGCGGGCGCGCTGGCGCTCCAGTTGGCCGCGATGCACCTGGCCGCCGACGCCGGACTCGGTGGTGTGCTCGTCACGACGGGCGACCGGTTCTGCCCTCCCGGGATGGACCGCTGGACCTCCGACTACGGCCTCGGCTTCGGTGACGCGGGGACCGCTGCGCTGGTGCACCGAGGCGGCGTGGGGAGCGACGACTACGCCCTGCTGTCCCTGGCCACGGCGACCGACGCCCAGTTCGAGCTGATGATGCGGCACGGCAACGACTTCAGCCCGGCGCCCATGTGGCACGACGGCTTCATCGACCTGCGCACTCCCAAGAAGTCCTATCTGGCGGAGTACGGCAAGGAGAAGTTCGCGAACGTCGCCGGACTCAACATCCGCAAGGTGATCACGGACAGCCTGCACGACGCGGGGCTGGAGCTCGACGACCCGCGGATCAGGTACATCGTGCTGCCGCGGCTCGGGGCGAGCCTGCTGGACGACATCTACGGCCCGGTGATCGGCGAGCTGCTCAAGGCCGAGCCCCTGCGGTTCGGCTCCGCCACCGGCCACCTGGGGTGCGGGGACTTCCTCGCGAACCTGGCCGACATGCGGGACCGGGCGCCGCTCCAGCCGGGCGACGTCGCGTTGGTGGTCAGCGGCGGGGCGGCCTGGACCTGGGCCTGCGCCGTCGTCCAGATACCGCGGGAACACGCTTCGGCGGAGGGCGTCTGATGGGCTTCGGATTTCTCGGACTCGGCGGCCATGTGCCGCCGTTGGTCGTGGACAACGCACAGGTCGCCGAGTGGACGGGCGCGGACGAGGACTGGATCGTCGAGCGGACCGGCATCCTTGAGCGCAGGTACCGGGAGCCCGGCACCGTCACGTCCGACCTGGCGCTGCACGCCGCGCGCGAGGCCCTGGACGCGCTGCCGACGGCGGTGGACCGGCTCGGTGTGGTGATCGTGGCCACGTCGACGCCCGACCAGCCGCAACCCTCCACCGGGGCGATCCTCCAGGACAAGCTCGGCCTGTCCGACATCCCGGCGTTCGACGTCAACGCGGTGTGCTCCGGTTTCCTCTACGCGCTGGCGGTCGCCGACTCGATGCTGTCGGCGCGGCTGGCGGGCCAGGGCGGTGACCACGCCCTGGTGGTCGGCACCGACATCTACTCCTCGCTGATGAACCGCTCCGACCGGCGCACCGTCAGCCTCTTCGGCGACGGGGCCGGCGCGGTGCTGCTCGGACCGGTGCCGGACGGGTACGGCGTGCTGGGCTGGCGGCTGGTCGCCCACGGCGAGCACCGTGAGCTGGTCGAGGTGCCCGCCGGCGGCACCCGTCAACCGCTGGACGCCCGCAGCCGGGAGGCCGGTGAGCACCTGTTCCGCATGCGGGGCCGGGAGGTGCGCGAGTACGCGCTCGGCGTGCTGCCCAAGGTGGTCGGTGAGGCGCTCGACTCGGCCGGAGTACGGCTGGAGGACGTGGACCGCTTCATCCTGCACCAGGCCAACACCCGTCTGGTGGAGGCGTGTACGCGGGAACTGGGCGTCGACCCCGAGCGGGTGCCGCTGACCGCACCGCAGTTCGGCAACACCGCCACGGCCTCCATTCCGCTCACCCTGCGCGCGGAGAACGAACTGAGGCCGTTCCGGCGCGGCGAGCGCCTGGTGCTGGCCGGAGTGGGCGGCGGCATGACGGCGGGGGCCGTGGTCGTCCGCTGGTACTGAGCCCCCGAGACACCGCTGGAAACCATGCAAGCGCTGCGAGAGGAGTGAGACATGCCGACAGCGGCCGCGGCGGGACTCCGCTGCTACGAGCTGTGGGACCCGATGCCCGACGAGGTGCGGGAGGGCGCCAGGCGGTTCGCCACCGTACAGGCGCTCAACGAGCTGGTGGGCGTGCTGCCGTTCGCCGAGTGGCTGGACCGGGCGCCCAGCTACACCAGGCGGCAGATGCTGATGGCCAAGGTCCAGGACGAGGTGGGCCACGGGCATGTGGCCGCGCGGGTCGCCGAGGACCTGGGCATGCCGCGCGAGCGGATCCTCCTGGACTACCTGGAGGGCCGCTCGAAGGTGCACAACATCTTCCACTACTCCTTCGCGTCCTGGGAGGAGTTCGGCCCGGGGCTGCTCCTGATGAACTCGGCGGCGATCCTCCAGTTCCGGTCGCTGACGAAGGGCGTGTACCTGCCGTACGCCCGCGCGCTGCGCAAGATCGAGCGCGAGGAGTCCTTCCACTACCAGCACGCCCTGGACCTGACCCACGAGGTGCTGACGCACGGTGACGCCGATCAGCGCCGCCGGGTGCAGGAGGGGTTCGAGATGTGGCTGCCGCGGGTGCTGGCGTACCTGGGTCCGCCCGACACGGAGACGCTGCACGCCAACCGGATGTACCAGATCGGCCTGAAGCCGGACGGCAACGACGAGCTGCGCCAGGCCTGGCTGAGCAAGATCATCCCGGTCTTCCGGAAGCTCGGCGTGCATGTGGATCCCGCGATGGTCCGTCAGATGCCGTCCGGTGAATGGGAGTTCGCCATGCCCGACTGGGCCGAGGTGAAGAAGGTCGTCGCGGGCGGCGGCCCGGCGTCACAGCGCCGGCTGGACTGGGTGCGCGGTGCGCTGGACCGCAACGCGCGCTACCGGCGCGCGCTTCGGGGGGTGGCGTGATGCCGCACGTTCCCACCGACGACGACGTCTACGAGGTGTTCGCGCAGACCGGTACCGGCTCGGCGCTCAGCCACGTCGGCTCCCTCGTCGCACCGCGCCGGGACGCCGCCTGGCACCTGGCCAAGGAGACCTACGGGCGCCGCGACGACCTCTTCCGGCTCTGGGTGGTCCGGCGCGGCGACCTGATCGTCTCCAGCGCCGGTGACCGCGGCCTGTTGGCCGCCAAGACCCGGATGCCGCACCGCCAGCCCGGCTTCCCCACCACACGGCGCCGCGACCGCTCCGCCGCCCCGGACGCCACCATCGCCGCCCCGGCCGCCACCGTCGCCACCCAGGCGGCAGCGGCGCGGGAACGCCCCGGCGGCTCCGTGTCCGAGTGCGGCGACGCGCACGGGGTCGCAGGTCGCGCCCTCGACGGGCTCTGGCTCGCGCTCGCCGACGACCTGTTCGTGCTGGGCAACCGGCTGGGCGAGCGCATCGTCGACTACATCGACCTGGAGGAGTCGCTGGCGGTCGGCTCGATCGGGCAGGAGGCGCTGGCACACGCCGAGACGGTCCTGGCGCTGCACGGATTCGACGGGCCCGCCGCCGACGCCCACTTCTTCGAACGGCCGCGGGAGCAGTGGCAGGTGTCCCGCGTCATCGGCCGGCTCGGCGACTGGCCGTCCACTGTGGCGTGCGGTCTGGTGATCGCCGCGGCGGTCACCGTGCTCGCCGAGGAGCCCGCCGCGCACGAGCCCGCGATCGCGGCCGTCCGCGACGAGCAGCTGGTCCACCTGGACCACTGGCGGCGGTGGGCACGGGCACTGGCCGCCTGGCCCGAGACGAGCGAGGAGTTCGCGCAGGCGTACGCCGAGGTGACACGGAGCGCCGGCGACCTGTTCGGCGCGGGCCCGCGGGACGTCCCGGCGGATGCGCCGCCCGGCCCGTCGGCCGCGGCCGCGGAGCTGCACGGGCGTCTGGCGGCGCTGATCCGCGACAGCGGCGGCCCCGGATCGCTCCTGCCCGACCTGCCGGTCGCGAGGGCCGCGGGGAACGGCGGGAGCGTCCTGGCCGACTGCCTCGCGCACGGCCGTGTCGTCCGCGAGCACTACGCCCCGGAGGTGTTCCGGTGAGCCCCGACCCGCTCACCGGTGTGGTCGCCGACGTGCGCGATCCGGAGATCGACGTGGGCCTGGGCGACCTCGGAGTGGTGCGCTCGGTGGCCAGGGCCGACGGCCGGATCGTGGTCCGTCTCGCCCCCACCCGGCTCAGCTGCCCCGCCCGTGGCGAGATCGCCCGGCGGGTACGGTCCGCGCTCACCGACGCGGCGCCGGGCAACCGGATCGAGATCGTGTGGGAGCGCGGCGCGTGGCAGCCCACGGCGGTCACCGACGCCGGCCGCGAGGCGCTGCGCACCGCCGGTTACCGCGTGGCGGGCGCCGTTCCCCGGTGCCCCTACTGCGGCAGCGAGGACGCGGTGCGGGCCGGCCGCTTCGGCGGCGCGGTGTGCAAGGTGCCCTACGACTGCCGGGGCTGCGGCTCGCCCTTCGATGTGATCGGTACGGCCGGCTGCTCGGCCGTGCTCCCGGTACCCGACGTCACGCAAGGAGGATCATGATGAGGCTCGCCGGAAAGACGGCCGTGATCACCGGGGGCTCCCGGGGACTGGGCCGGGCGATCGCGGAACGCTACCTGCTGGAGGGCGCGCGGGTGGTGTGCGCGGCACGCAGCCCGTACGACATCAAGGAGGTCCTCGACCTCGCACCCGGCCGTGGCGCGTACGTCCCGGTCGACGTCACCAGTGACGACTCGGTCGCCGCGCTGATGGCCGAGACCGCCGAGCGCTTCGGCGGCGTCGACATCCTGGTGGCCAACGCCGGTGTGAGCCGGGACGGGCGCGTGGACCGGCTGCCGGTCGCCGACTGGCAGGACATGGTGGCCACCAACCTGACCGGGGTGTTCCTCTGCACCCGGGCGGCGATTCCCTACCTGGAACGCAGTCCGGCCGCGCGGATCGTCAACGTCTCCTCCAGCATGGCGACCCGGGTCGCCATCGGGGCGGCCGGCTACTGCGCCACCAAGGCCGCGGTGGAGATGTTCACCCGGGTCAGCGCCATCGAGCTCGGCCCCCGCGGCATCCTGGTCAACTCCCTGGCCCCGGGCATCCTCGACGAGGGGATGGGCCAGCAGCTGACCGCCAACGACAAGATCTGGGCGCGTTACAAGACCCGGCTGGCGCTCGGCCGGCCCGGCGGCGCCGACGAGGCCGCCGACGCGGCGGTCTTCCTGGCCGGCCCCGAGTCGAGCTACGTCAACGGCCACGTGCTCGAGGTGAACGGAGGCCTGCTGTGGTCATGACGACCGCACCCGCGGTGGAATCCCTCGCCGCGTGGCTCGACATCGACGGAGCGGTGGGCATCCTGCGCCTGGACCGGCCGCCGCTGAACGCGCTCGACCGTGCCGCGCAGTCCGCGATGCGCGCCGCCGCCGAGCGGGCCGCGGCCGACGAACGGGTCCGGGCGGTGGTCCTGTACGGCGGGCCCAGGGCGTTCTCGGCGGGCGGCGACATCAAGGAGATGGCCGCGATGACGCACGGCGACATGGTGCGCCACGCGGCGGTGCTCCAGGGCGCCTTCGACGCGGTGGCGGCCATCCCCAAGCCGGTGGTGGCCGCCATCAACGGACCTGCCCTGGGCGGCGGTTGCGAGCTGGCCCTGACGGCCGACGCACGTATCTGCGGCAGCGAGGCACGCCTCGGGCTGCCCGAGGTCCTGCTCGGCGTCATCCCGGGAGCCGGCGGCACCCAGCGGCTGCCGCGGCTGATCGGCCCGGCCAAGGCCAAGGAACTGATCTTCACCGGACGCCAGGTCGGCGCGGACGAGGCGCTGCGGCTGGGCCTGGTGGACCAGGTCACGCCGACCGACCAGGTGCTGGAGACCGCACTGCGGTGGGCGCGGCGCTTCGAGAAGGGTCCCGCACTGGCCCTGCACGCCGCCAAGACGGCCGTGGACCAGGGCCTGGCCACCGACCTGGCTGCCGGGCTGGCGGTCGAACGGTCGGTGTTCGCCGCCCTGTTCGCCACCGAGGACCGGCTGACCGGCATGCGGGGGTTCGTCTCCGACGGGCCCGGCCGCGCGACCTTCGACGGGAGATAGCCACCATGTCCACAGCGACCGGCGCGTTCCAGCGCGCCCGTGACCACCTGCTGTCCTCCTACGGGGACCTGCCGCGCGCCCGCGCCTTCCCCCGGCCCGACCTGGGCGGCACGTTCAGCTGGGTCGCGGACTGGTTCGACGTCGTCTCCGACGGGAACGACGCCACCGCGCTGCGCGTGGTGGACCTGGACCGGCAGGGCGCGGTCCTCGCCGACACGGCGCTGAGCTTCGCCGAACTGGCCGAGCGCTCCCGTCGGGTCGCCGGCTGGCTGCGATCGATCGGTGTGGGGCGCGGGGACCGCGTCCTGCTCATGCTCGGCAACCGGGTGGAACTGTGGGAGTGCGTGCTGGCCGCGTTCCGGCTGGGCGCCGCGGTGATCCCGGCGGCCGTCCAGCTGACACCCGAAGACCTGGCCGAACGGCTGGAGCGGGGCGGGGTGCGGCATGTCATCGCACAGGCCGACCTCACCCACAGGCTCGACGGCCTGCGCGGCGGCTGGACCCGCGTGGCCGTCGGGGACCGGGTGGCGGGCTGGCAGGACTACCAGCGGGCCTACGCCGCGGCACCGCTGCGCGAGACGGTACGGACCCGGCCCGAGGAACCGTCGCTCGTCTACTTCACCTCGGGAACCACCGCCCGTCCCAAGATGGTCGGGCACACCGGGCTGAGCTATCCGGTCGGCCACCTGTCGACCATGTACTGGCTCGGCCTGCGCCCCGGCGACGTGCACCTGAACATCTCCTCGCCCGGGTGGGCGAAGCATGCCTGGAGCTGTCTGTTCGCCCCCTGGAACGCGCAGGCGACGGTCCTGGTCGTCAACCAGCCGCGGTTCGCGGCACGTCCGCTGCTGGAGATGATGTCGCGCTGCGCCGCGACCTCCTTCTGCGCGCCGCCCACCGTGTGGCGGAGCCTGATCCAGGAGGACCTCACCCGGTGGCCGATGTCGCTGCGCGAGGCGGTGGCCGCCGGAGAGCCGCTGAACGCGGAGATCGTGCACCGCATCCGCGACGCCTGGGGCGTCACGGTACGGGACGGCTACGGGCAGACCGAGACGACCGCCCAGATCGGGACCCCGCCCGGGATGCCGATCGTCGAGGGCGCGTTGGGCTGGGCGTTGCCGGGCTACGACGTGGCGCTGCTGGACCCGCAGACCGGCGCCCCCGTGCAGGGCGCCCTGGCGGAGGGCGAGATCTGCCTGCCGCTGGCCGGCCGGCCGCTCGGCCTGATGAGCGGGTACCTCGGCGATCCCGAGGCGACCGCACGCGCCCTGCACGGCGGCCACTACCACACCGGGGACTTCGCCACCCGCGACGCCGACGGTCTCTTCCGCTACCTGGGACGCGGTGACGACGTCTTCAAGGCGTCCGACTACCGGATCTCCCCCTTCGAGCTGGAGAGCGTGCTGCTGCGGCACGCGGCCGTCGCCGAGGCCGCGGTGGTGCCCTCACCCGAGCCGCTGCGGCTGGCCGTGCCCAAGGCGTACGTGACGCTCACCGCCGACTACCGGCCGGAGGCGCGGACCGCGCAGCAGATCCTCGCGCACGCCCGTGAGCACCTCGCGCCCTACAAACGGATACGCCGCATCGAGTTCGCGGAACTGCCCAAGACCATCTCCGGCAAGACGCAGCGGGCCGAGCTGCGCAGACGCGAGGAGCAGCGGGTCGCGCGCTCGGCGCAGGAGTGGTGGGAGGAGGACTTCCACAGCTAGCCCCCCGGGCTCGACCGGTCGCGGCCGCCGGACGGCGCCGGCCGCCGCGGACCGGACGCACGTCGTCCGACCGGTGCGCGGGCCGCGCCGCCGGCGGACGTTGCACCGGCGCGGCCCGCCCGGGTCCGGCTCCGGCCCCGGATTCCCTCCGCACAGTCGACCACCGAGCCTCGGAGACGCCATGCATCCCGTCCTCACCCCCGAGGGGCAGCGCAGACGAGCCGTACTGAGCAGCCTCATCGGCAACAGCATCGAGTTCTACGAGTTCCTCGTCTACGGGGCGTTCTCGTCCCTGTACTTCGGCAAGCTGTTCTTCCCCTCCTTCGCCCCCGCCACCGGAACGCTGCTGTCGCTGTCGACGTTCTCGGTCGCGTTCGTGGGCCGGCCGCTCGGCGCCTTCGTCTTCGGGCACCTCGGGGACCGGCTGGGCCGCAAGACGACGCTGATCACCACGCTCACCGTGATGGGCGGCGCGACGGTCCTGATCGGACTGCTCCCCACCTACCGGACGATCGGCGTCGCCGCCCCGGTCCTGCTGACGGTCCTCCGGTTCGTCCAGGGATGCTCACTGGGCGGGGAGTCCAGCGGCGGATTCCTGATGGCGCTGGAGAGCGCCCCGCCGAACAGGCGGGGCCTGCTCACCGCGGTCGTCGGCACCGGCAACGCCTGGGGGCTGCTGCTGGCCAACGGTGTCCTGCTGCTCGTCACGGCGCTTCCGGACCGGCAGGTGCTGTCCTGGGGATGGCGGCTGCCGTTCCTCTTCAGCGCGGTGCTCGTGGCCTTCGCGCTGCGCGTCCGGCTGCGGCTCGCGGAGACCCCCGAGTTCGAGCGGGCGAAGTCCGAGGGCGCGGTCAGGACCGTACCGGCGCTCGACCTCCTGTCGCGCCACGCCCTGGTCACCCTGTGCGCGTCGCTGTCGGCGCTGCCGATGTTCCTGGTGTTCTACCTCGGGTCGGTGTTCTCGCTGAAGTACGGAGCGGCCATCCACGCGAGCCGGCCGGAGATGCTGACGCTGCTCGCCGGGTCGTGCGTCTTCCTGATCCTCGCCGTGCCGTTCTTCGGCCGGCTGGGTGACCGCCACGACCGCAGGAGGGTCTTCGTCGGCGGCATCGTCGTCATGACAGCGGCGCCGTTCGCCTGGTTCCCGCTGCTCGACACCAGGTCCTTCCCGCTGATGGCGCTCGGCTTCCTGGCGCTGTTCGCCGGGTTCGCCGCGAACTACGGCGTGCAGGGCGCGTTCTACCCGCAGTTGTTCCCCACGGCGCTGCGGTACTCCGGGATGTCCATCAGCTACAACGTGGGCGGCCTGCTCGGCGGCGCCGTCAGCCCGCTCATCGCCACCTCCCTGCTCAGCAGGTACCACAGCTGGACGCCGATCGCGCTCTACATGGCGGCGGCCGGCGTGATCGGCCTTGCCGCCTCGCTGTTCCTGCGCGAGCGCTCCGCCGACTCGTCCCCGCGACACACCGCCGAACCGACCGCGGCAGCGGCAGCGGTCGCCTCTCCTGACGTCGCGACCGCCAGGGGCTAGCAGGGACCGGCGGAAATCCCCGTGCCAACTCCACTGAGGGAGCACTCCATGTCGTCCATGTCCATCACCAGATGTCCCGTTCTCGATCCCACCGGCCGTGCGATGCACACCGAGGCGACCTCGCTGCGCGAGGCACCGGCCGTGCTGGTGGAACTTCCGGGGCCGGTCCGTGCCTGGGCGGTCACCCGGCACAGCGTCATCCAGGCGTTGACCAACGATCCGCGCGTCTCACGCGACCTGCGGCGGCACTGGCCCGGTCTGGACCGTATGCCCGAGGGCTGGCCGCTCGCCGCCCTCGCCCTGCAACAGAGCTTCTTCAACTTCTACGGCGAGGAGCACCGCAGGTCCCGGCGGCGCGTCGCCCCCACGTTCTCGCCGCGGCAGGTGGCGCGGATGCGTCCGCAGGTCCAGGCGACCGCCGACCTCCTGATCGACGCGCTGGCCGAACTGCCGCCCGGTACCGTCGTCGACGTGCGTCAGGCCCTGGCGCTGCCGCTCACCATCACGGTCATCTCCGACCTGTTCGGTGTCCCCGACCACCTGCGCACCAGGATCGGCAAGGGGATCGACGCGGTGCTGAACTCCTCCCTCGGGCCGGAGGAGGCCCTGGCCGCCAACAACGCCCTGTACGAGCGGCTCGGCGAGTTGCTCCGCTACAAGCGGGAACACCCGGCCGCCGATCTGACCAGCGACCTGCTGCTGCCGTCCGACCCCGGTCAGGAGCCGATGCCGGAGGACGTGCTGCTCGGCACGCTCTTCCTCATGATCGGCGCCGGCTACGAGACCACCGTCAACCTCATCACCAGTGCCGTCCAGGCCGTGCTCGACCATCCCGAGACCCTCGCCCGGATCCACGAGGGGGCCATCGGCTGGCCGGACGTCATCGAGGAGACGCTGCGCGTCGAGGGCCCGATCATGCACATACCGATGCGGTGCGCCCTCGATGACATCGACCTGGGAGACGGCGTCGTCATCCGCAAGGGCGATGCGATCACCGTCGGCTTCGCGGCCGCCGGACGCGACCCGGAGCTGCACCCGCAGTGCCCGGAGCGCTTCGACCCCACCCGGTCCAGCAAGGAACACCTCGCGTTCGGTCACGGTCCGCACTTCTGCCTCGGCGCGCACCTCGCCCGTCTGGAAGCGGACGTCGCCCTGAGCACGCTGTTCGGCCGACTCCCCGATCTCGCCCTGGCGCATCCGGGCGAACAGCCCGCCCGCGTGGAGTCCTTCATCATCAACGGTCCCGTGGGCCTTGAGGTCGTACCCAGGCCTGCGTGACGTGCCAACGCCGTCGGCGCCGCCCCCGAGGACCCGGGGGCGGCGCC
>NZ_BMML01000060.1 GCF_014645815.1 Streptomyces fuscichromogenes
AGCAGCCGCCTGGAACACCTCGCCTACCAGCTCACGGCCTGACCCAGGAATTGCGCAGCAGAGTCGCGGTGACGTCCGTGGTGGAAAAGCGTCTGGGCGCTCTGCCTGTCGCTGCCGAGTTTCTGCGCCGGCTGGATGTCGCCGGGATCGTCGACGAGGTGTGTCCTGGTGGTGCGAGTGCGCTGGTGACGCACGGGCAGGTGATCGAGGCGTTGGTGGCCAACCGGCTGACGTCGCCCGCGCCGCTGGTGCGGGTGGAGGACTGGGCCAGGTGCTGGGCGGTGGAGGAGGTCTTCGGGATCGAGCCCGCTCTGCTCAACGATGACCGTCTGGCCCGGGCACTGGATGCGATCGCTCCGCACCTGGAGCACATCGCGGGCACGGTCGGTGCGCGGGCGGTCGGTGAGTTCGGGATCGATGTGGCCCGGATGCACTGGGACATGACCAGTATGTCCGTGCACGGGGCCTTCCCGGCCGAGGGCCAGGACGAGGACTTCCCCGTCATCGGCTACGGGCATCCCAAGGACCGGCGCTTCGATCTGAAGCAGGTCCAGGCCGGGCTCGCGGTGTCGGCCGACGGCGGCATCCCGCTCCATGCCCGGGTCTTCGGCGGCGGTGCGGCCGAGGTCAGCCAGGTCGTCGGCGCGATGAAAGACCTGCGGGCCATGGCCGGTGAACGCGGCTTCCTGATGGTCGCCGACTCCAAGCTGGTGTCCTACTCCAACGTCCGTGCCCTGCTGGCAGCCGGGGTTCAGTTCATCGCCCCGGCCCCGGCCGTGCAGGTCAAGGACGAGGTCTATGCCGCTCTCGATCTCGCGCAGGCCACCGTCGTGGACTGGACACCGGACCGGGAGGCGGGCAAGCCCGCCGAGCGGCGCGAGACCTGCCGCGTGCTGGAGGACACCCACACCCTGACCGGGCCCCGCAAGAGCGATCCGCCGCTCACCGTGCGCCGGATCCTGGTCCACTCCACCGCGAACGCCGCCGGTCAGCAAGCCGCCCGGGACAAACGCCTGGCCAGGGCCGCCGAGGACCTGAACAAGCTCACCGCTGCGGCCGGCGGACGCCACTACAAGACCCGGGAGAAGGTCGTCGCCCGGATCGGTGTCATCGCCGCCAGGCGCCGTGTCACCTCTTGTCTGCGCTGGACCGTCACCGACAACGAGAGCGGAACCCCGGTTCTGGCCTGGCACTTCGACACCGGCGTGCTGGACGCCGAAGCTGCTGTCGACGGCTGGTACGCACTGCTGACGTCCGTCCCCGCCGACCAGGCAGACCCGGCCGGGGCCCTGATCCACTACAAGGGCCAGGGCGCGGTCGAGCGCCGTTACCACGACTTCAAAGGGCCCCTCGCGGTCGCCCCGGTCTTCGTGCAGCACAACCGGCGCGTCGCTGCCCTGATCCAGGTCATCTGCCTGGCCCTGCTCGTTTTCTGCCTCATCGAACGGCAAGTCAGACGGGCACTGGGCCCCGAGCAGACCATGAGCGGCCTCTACCCCGACAACCGCCACGTCCGCCCCACAGGCCGCATGTTCTTCTACCACCTCGGCGAACTCACCCTGCGGATCGGCAACGTCACCGACCCGCCAACCGTCCAGATCACCCGCGGCGTCCAACTCCACCTCCTCGACCTCCTCGACACCGACATCGGACAAACCCGCTGGCCACAGATCTGAAACGGTGACCCGCGAAGTCCGCGGCTAGACGTCACGTGTCCGCTCTTGCGTGTTCGACTTGTCCCTGCCGCCGGAGTGGGAGTTCACCCAGCGGCAGGGAGTTTCACTCGACGACCACTTGATCGACTCGCTTGGCGCGTAGGCCGGGCGTGCGGGGCACAGGACGTCGGCTCGTACGGGTGGCGGTGTCCGAACGCGGCCGTCGGGGTCAGGGGCAACGACCGGCTCACACGCGGAGCGCTGCACGGCGCTGCACGGAGGCGCGTATTCGCGCACTGCGCCGCGACGCCCCGTTCAGTGTCAGTGGCGTTCCCCGTCAAGTTCTTGTGTTCAGCCCGACGCGGCGACGGTGCAGGCCACCGAGCGGTACGGTCTGGCCCGAGCCATGGCCTGGGACCGCGTCCATCCCCGCCTGCGCCACCTGTCCGCCTGGATCGACCACATCGGTGAACTCCCCGTCATGAACGGCACGTTGATCCGTCTGGAGGTCGACCGCGTGCCCGGTGACAGTGAACCGGTGCCGGTATGGCTGTGGTCGTCCAAGACCGGACTGACAGGCATGGACGTCGACATGCGCTGGCAGGCGTTCTTGAGGCGCTTCGACCTGGAACACACCTTCAGAATGATCAAGCAGACGCTCGGATGGACCCGCCCGAAGCTGCGAACACCCGAGGCCGCGGACCGCTGGACCTGGCTCATCATCGCCGCCCACACCCAGCTCCGGCTCCTCCGCGCGGCCGCCGTGGACTTGCGCCGCCCCTGGGAGAAGCCGACCGAGCCTGGCCGTCTCACCCCCGCCCGGGTCCGGCGGGGGTTTCGGAACCTCCGCCCGCACCTGGCCTGCCCGGCCCGCGCGTCGAAACCCTCCCACCCCGGCCCCGGACGCCCACTCGGCTCCAAGAACAGACGGCTCGCCACCAGGCACGATGTCGGCAAGACCGTGAAACGCGCCGACACCTTCGGAGAGCACGTCCGATTGAAGGGTTAAGTATCAAGCTCAGACCCGCAGCTGCTTCTCAGACCCCGTTTCAGTCAGCCGTGGTCAACGCTTCGCGGTGCCGCAGCGGCGATCGGCGACGGGCTGACAAGCGCATAGGGTCAGCGGCACGGCTGACTTGTTCGACGTAGCTGGGGCCCTGGCGGGTGGGTGCAGGGAAAGGGTGGATGCATGGGCGTTTGTCAGTGGCTTTGCCGCCTCCTGGTCGACTCCGTTGTCGTCGGCTGATGGGTTCACCCTGGATGAAGTGCAGCAAGGCGGTCGTTACCGCGTTCTGTTGCCCCTATCGAGCGGGTCATCAACCCGGCCACCGTGGACAGCCCCGAACTGATCGACCTCTACGCCCGCGTCGGCGCCGAACGCCGCACCCAGCGGCGCAACTGAGGGCACCATCGTGGCTGGTGGCGCGGTTGGGTAGCGCCTCTCAAGGGCTTGGCCCAACCGCAGCGGACTCGTGCGAGCTGATCCGGCGGGTGATTCCGACCATGAGCGCGGCCACTTCTCCGGTCGGTGGCCGCTCAACCGCACGCGGCAGCATCCACTCGATCACTGAGTGTGCGATCGCTGACTCCCCGGCGGAGGCCAAGCAGTTCGCGAAATTGACGAGCAGAATGTCCCAGCGCGGCAACTCCGCTTCCGGTTCGGCTGCGACAGCGGTCAGCACCGAGCGCGTCGCGGCCGCCGATGGCTCCAGCGGCAGACCAGCGGCCGGCAGTCCGGTGCGGATTGCCGACCACTGGAGGTGGACGGCCGGGCCGAACTCACCAAGGTCGTGCATCAGGTTGCCGTAGCGCCCGATCAGAGATGCGAGGTCAGTAGCCGGTAGTCGGCCCCGGGACAGCTCGATGGCCTGCTGGAACAGGGACTCGGCTTCGGTGGGCCGCCCACGTTGGCGTTGGAGGGTGGCCAGCCACCCCAGTTCAGTAGCGAGCCGTACCAGGTCCTCGGGCTCGCCGAGTTCGGTGAGCAGGCTGCAGGCGTACGAGCGGAGTCCGGCCGCGAGCGCCAAGTGGGCCGACGAGCCGCCGTCCCAGGCTCGTTCGCTGGACTGGAGCAACAGATCCACAACCCACCGCTGGTCCACGGGGCCGAAGAGACCCGCCAGACGCGCGACGTTCTGGGCCACATCGGAGAGGGCGGTGATGTCGCCCGGATGACCGGCGCCCGCCTCGCGATGGCTGACGCGGCCCTGGATCTGTTCCGTGAGCCGCACGACGGCGTCGGCCACCGCCTGCAACGGCAGTGCGTCACCCGAAACGCCGATCGACCCGAGCAGGGAAAGCAAGTGCCCGCCGTCGGCCATCAGGGCTTCGGTGAACCGGTCCTGCCGGTTCTCCTCGCCGTCGAGATAGGCGAGACCCGCGCGGCCGTACAGGGCGACCGGGAGCTTAAGGAGGTCGTCGGGCAACTGAGCTAGTTCGGTACGCAGGTCAGCGGTGAGCCCGCGGCGCATAAGTCTGTCCAGCAGCCATGAGAGGCACATCACTCGGTACGACTTGCCGTCGCTCGTCCGGGCGCCCTGCGCGAGGTGCTGCAAAGCGTGGTCTTCGTCGGCCAGTGAGAGAAGGAGGAACGCGTGGGCCGCGACTGCGTCGTCGCCGCCAGTCGCTCGACCGAGTTCGCGGATCGCTTGGGGCGGATCGGTGTCGACGAGCAGGAAGCCGTCAGCGAGGTGGACCAGGCTTGGGCTCACATGGGGGTGGCCGCGGGCCTGGTCGACCGACTCACGCACCCATGACTGCCGGTGTGCGTTGAGCCCGCAGTTCAGGGTCCTGGTGAGGAAGCGCCCCTCGGATTCGGTGTCCCCCATGCGCCTGGCGATCGTCACGCCTTCCTGCCCGAGGGCGTAGAGCAGGTCGCCATGGTCGCGGCGCTTTCCTTCGAGAAGTCCGTAGAGGTGATCCCGGTTGTGGAGGCGGCGGTTGTCGGAGGGCGGGCTGAGGGCACGTTCTTTGAGGAAGAATCGGACGGCCGCCTCGTCCCGCCCAAGCCGCTCTTGGACATCGCCGAGCAGGTGCAGGCATTCGCAGTAGTCGAAGCGATCGTTGATGGACGCGGTGGCCAGCTGATCCACCGCGGTCTTCAGGGCCGCTGCGAGGTCACCGTCGCGGGCCGCGCGGTAGGCGCTGAAACGCGCTTTCTCGCGCTCTGTGAGTGCCAGTGCGTCCAACGGCGTCGCCTCTTCCGCGGTGACCAATGCGGGATCCGCGTCACCTTCAGGCACAACGGGCACAGCGTTCGGCGTGAACCTCTGTACGTTGAGTTCTGTGTAGTCCTCCAGGAGTTCGTCCCATACCTCCCGGAGATCAGGGGGGATTTCGGGCCAGTCCGGCAAACCTTGGTGCAGGGCGCGGATCAGGTCCGCCACCGCCGAGCGGCTGCTGTTGATGAGCAGCGTGCTGAAGCAGGCCATTGAGTCCGCGTCAGGGAATCCGACCTTTCGTGCCGCAGCGGCGAGGGCCAAATGGGTCGCGCACGCCCACGCCGACTCCTCGTCCCAGTCCCGTGGCTTCGGACGCTGACACGTCCCGGTCCAGGCCTTCAGGCGCACCCCGGTGAGGATCTCGGGCCGAGTCAGTGCCCGGGCCGCCTCGCGCACTGATCGATCGGGTACCAGGAAGTACGCCTCTCCGGAACGGAGCACTTTGAGCCGGTCGTCCTTATCGGCGATCAACGCCGAAGGGGCATACGGCATCGGCACTCCCGCGAGCGCGACCCCCGACCCGACCGCCAGCATCGGCAGGGCCAGGCAGGCTCTGACGGCCTCCCCTTCCGGGAACTGCCGGAGCACGGCCCGGGCCTGATCGGTGCCCTCGGCCATCGAGTCCGTTGGCTGACCAGTCATCGCGCCGGTCTCCCCGGCGCGCAACAGCGCCGTCGTGGGATCCTTATCGCTGAGCATCGCGGACAAGCCGATGGGAACCAGGTCCCCCGGCACGAAGACGGCCAGGATGTCTATCAGGACGGACGTCGTACGGAAGGCGAACTGGAGCAGCGCACGTCTTTCGGTGAACGTCAGGGCCGGCATACGAAGCAGCCGAGTCGGACCGTCTGGACCGTCGGAGGCAGGAGACTCGTCCGCTGGATCGCCCATCGCCCATCGCAACGCGGTGCGGAGTGTCTGGCGGGACAGTCCGCAGAGCTCAGGGTCCGCGAATTCGAACCCCGGGATGCCTCTGCCCTCAGAGACTTCTCGTTCGAGGGCTGTCAGCGCCGCCGTCAACGCGCCGTCTTCGGCCGCGGCGAAGAAGTACGCACCGCCGAACACGGGTGGAACAGACTCGGGCGCCTTGGTGCACAGCGCGCTGCCACCGTCGGCGGATGTGGCCAGCCACAGCATCGGCTGTATCAACGCCTGCGCACGCTGGTCGCGAGACGCGCCGAAGCCGTGGGCGCCAGCGGCCACAGCAGTCGAGTGCGCGTCAGCCAGCGTCGCGCCGGACCCAAGGGACACGTATAGGGCGGGCGCGAAGGCCGCGGCCACCTGTTCGGGAACCGGCCCCCGGGCCACCACGGCCGCCCTCGCACCTGCCAGGATCAGGCGCGCCGGGAAGGGCAGCCGCGCACTCTCCCGCAGGTCGCCACCGTGACAGGCGTTGGACACGAAGACGTCGCAGCCGAGGCCTCCCAGGACCGTCCTGAGCTCCTCGTCGCTCATGGTCTCAGTCCCGAAATGGGCAACGAAGCTCGATGTGACCAGGGCTTCGTCTTCGCCGACAGCCACCCGGGTTGCGCCGTGGACATCCAGATGCACGATGCGCAGGCGAAGCGGATCCGGCGGCAGACCGAGCGAGCGGAGCATCGCCGGCGTGCTGGCGGTGCTCACCTGGAGCGGTGCGATCGTGCGTTGCTCGAAGAGGCCGGCCAGCACTGGGCCGGCGACGCGGTAGCGCGGGATGCTGTCATTGGGCGCCCGTGCAGCCAACCACACCAGATCGCACACGCCCGGCGACTTCGGACGCTGGACTTCGCCGGGCACACTCCGGATCACCGTGACCGCGCGCTCATCGTCGCCGAGCAGCCGTAGCGTCTCCCACACCAGCGCCTGGCCCCGGGCACCGCAGCGCACTTCGACGAGGATCCCGTCGGCCAGCAAATTGTCCAGGTCCTCAAAGGCGCGCTGAAGCATCCGCCGAAGCGCTGCCGCGTAGCTCTCTGCGCGATCGGCCAGTTTGCGGACCTGGCCCGATACGAGCAGTTCTTCAACGCCGAGGCGCTGCAGCTCCAGGAAGGGGACCGTGGCCTGGCCGACGTGCTCTTGGGCGTCGACCGTCAGCGTCAATGCCAGTCCGGCCTCCTCGGTGGAGTCCTCGACGAGAAGGTGGCGCATCTCAGCGGCTCTGGCGGATCTGTACCTCGATCGTCCCCTCAGCGCTTACCGACACGGTTACCTCCGGGGCACTCGGGGCACCGCTCGGGGTGGCTTCTGGAGCGGTCAGAGCAGCCGGTTCGGAAGCGGGGGCGACGGGCGTGTTACGCCGACGCTCGCTCAACGCCGCCCACTGGGTGACAATCAGGGCCCGGAGCCCCTCAACCGTGAGCCCGGCCGCCGACGCAACGAGGAACTCGATGGCCACCGCTGTCTCCGAGAAGGAACCGTCAGCGGCCTCGGAGCCCGCCAGCCGCACCAGATCCGGGGCCAACAGCTCACTGACCGCGTCGACCGCCTCCTTCACCCACGTCGCGTCGACACCCGCGACGTCTACCTTGAGCTGGTCACCTACCTGAAGTTCCACAACTTCCCCTCAGCCCTTTGGTCGCGTCCGCTACAACTCCTCGACAGTATCGCGGCGCAGAAGCGGAAAAGAGGGGTGAATCTGAACATCGCTCTGTACTGGTACGGATCCTGGCGGGAAAGATCCTCACACGTGCCTTCCGCAACCGCCGCCAGTGCCGGGAACACCACGCCGAAGAACAAACAACGCCGTCTCGGCCGTCGTCGAGAACCCGCTGATCTACTCCCGGATGCGCACTGACAGCCCTGGGAGCCGGACGGGTTCAAGCCTTCGGCGAGCAGAACGGAACGACCAGTCCAGGTCGTCCTCAAAGCGGTCAGTGCCGAGCAGCAGGACGACTACGTGGGACAGTTGGAAGCCTTCGCTGAGGACAAACGTGAACGCCTCGCACGGCTGTACGGGAAATACGGTCCGGGCGCGCCGTTCGCGGACGAGAGCCGCTGCTACCTGACACATCAGCCCGAGAGCCTCGTGGTCTGCGTCTGGACGCCGCACCCTTGTGGGTGGAGAGCGTCTGGAACGACGAGTTGGACGCCGAGGTGGTGCTGGACCGCTTCAGCAAGATGTGGCGCTTCGGACTCTGAACACCGGCCCGCGGCGGCCCGCTCGGCCGGACGAGGACATCGAGGAGAGGACCCGGGCGCGATCGCTCGCCCAGGAAGGTCCGACGGGCCGGTGGTCGGCCTTGCCCACGCGCTCCCGCCGGCCCCTTGGCTGACGAGGCGGGTCTGGACCGGCAGCTCTGCACGAGGCTGTCGAGGCCGCTCGCCGAAAGCGGTGCCTGGTGTGTGTGGGCCGCTGCGGACGGTGACCGTCCCGTCCGCCGCCTGCTGCTTGGCTGCAGCCGTCATAATGGGGATATGCCTGCCACACCGCAGCACCATCCCGCGTGGTCCCCTGCTGGCGCGGCTGCGGACTCCGGCCCGGACGGCACGGATCTGCAGCTGTACCAGGAGAAGTTCCGGCGTCGGTTGCCTCACGCATTGGATGACCTTCGGGGACCGACACAGGGGGTCGTTGAAGCGCCTGCCACCGTCGTCTGGTCCGGGCTGCGTGCCTTCGAGCTTGGCAACGAGCGTCAGCTGATGAGCCTCTATCGCACCGTCCTTGCCGAAGGCATGCGTGAGGACCTGTGCGCGCTGCTGAACCGCGACATCCTGCTGCGGTGGTGGCCCACGTTGCGGATCCTGGTTTCGACCACGGTCTGCGGTGTGTGGGAGGAGCGGTTTCCGCAGCTGCGTGCTCTGGCCGACGTGCCTCCCGCACAGCCCCCTGCCCGGCGACGGCGCCACCACCGGGGCCCGGCGGCCGCGTGAAACTTCCGGACATGCACGCCCGGCTGCTCGCGGACGTCCTGGCCATCGGCTCCCCGTACCCTCTGGTGATCACCGGCGGATACGCTGTCCAGGCCCACGAGCTCCTCGCCCGCCCGAGCCAGGACCTGGATGTCGCTACGGAGAGTCCCGCACCGATGGACGAGATCGTCCGCACCCTCGCTGACGGGCTCGCCGCACGAGGCTGGCACATCCAGGTCATCGAGATCGCCCCGCTCTCCGCACGCCTCAACGCCACGGACCTCGGCTCCCAGGGGACGTGCGAGGTGGACATCCTCAAGGAAGTCTTCACCCGGCCGGCCACCTCCACCGCCTACGGGCCGGTACTCGCTGAGGAAGACGTGATCGGCACCAAGGTCCGCGCACTGGCCGAGCGGGGCCTGGCCCGCGACGCCCTGGACGTCTTCGCCGCCTCACGCCGCTGGCCCACGGCTGATCTTGAGGAGTTCGGCCGTCGCCACGCTCGCGACCGCTTCGACCTGGAGTCCCTCCAGACCCGGCTGACTGCCGTCGCCTGGCTCGACGAAGCCGAACTGGAAGCGTACGGCACGAGTCCCGAGCTGATCGATAAGCTGATGAGCTGGGCCCAGGAATGGGCCGATGATCTCGGCCGACGGCTTCTTCGCGACCAGGACGTGGACTAGGGGATGGCGCATATGGCGCGAACCGACTGACGACGGTCGCGTTCCGTAGCACAGCCTTCACGCAATAGGCCAGGTCCTGGCTCGGGCAGTCCTGAGCAGTCTTGGACTACGAGGGTGTTGAGGCCGGGCTTCTCCTGCACGGAAAACGCGGACCGCGGCCGTCCCCTGGTGGGGTGGCCGCCTTCCGTTGTGTGGGGTGGGGTCATTGCCGTCCGTACCGTTCGGGGAAGTGCGCCTTGAGGGCGGCGCGGGTCCACAGGATTCCGCCGAAGGAGCCGAGGAAGATGCCGATCGGGAAGCCGATGGCCCAGGAATTGAACACGTCGTCGGGTGGATGGCCGTAGACGACGTGGGAGAGGGCCCACGGAGCCAGAGACACGGCGGTGAGCGCGAGCATCCACGCCACGAGGAAGACCCGGCCGCTGGACAGACCCTGTTCCTTGCGCATGCGAGGGCTGTAGATCAGACCGGCCGTCATCGCGAAGGCGATTGCTCCGGGGCCGACGGGGCCGAACGTGACTGTCTCCCTGAGGGTCTCCATGCGCAGCGTGTCGTCCCCTCCAGAGCGATGCGGTCGAGAGAGTGTGCCAGCCCCCACTGACAACCGGCCCCGGGTTGGGCATTGAACTTTAAGGAACTGAAGTTCCCCCCTGATCTTGGACAGCGGTTGCTTACGCTGCGGGGGTGAGGTCTTGCTGCAGTCTGGCTCGGGTTTCGAGTGGGGTGAGGTACCCGAACTCGGGGTGTCTGCGGAGCCTGGTGCGGTTGTACTCGACCTCGATGAAACGGAAGACGTCGGCGCGGGCCGTCTCGCGGCTTTCCCAGACGGTGGTGCCGATCTCCGCCTTGAGCAGGCCGAAGAAGCTCTCGGCTGCGGTGTTATCGTAGCATATGCCGGTTCGTCCCATGCTCTGCCTCAGGTTCAACTCCCGTAGTTCCTGGCGGAATTCGCCACTTGTGTACTCGCTTCCGCGGTCGGTGTGCATGATGCAGCCGGACTGCAGGTCGCCGCGGCCGGCGGCCATCCGCAGCGCGTCGGTGACCAGCTCGGCGCGGTGGTGGTCGGCCATCGCGTACCCGATCACCTCGCGGGTCGCCAGGTCGATGACGGTAGGTACCACCAGCCCTCGGCCGTCGGCAGATACGTGATGTCCCCGACGAGTTTCGTGCCCGGCCTGTCGGCGGTGAAGTCGCGGCCGACCAGGTCCGGGGCCGGGGCGGCCTTGGTGTCCTGCTTCGTGAGATGACGGCGCCTGCGGCGGGTGATACCGCGGATGTCGCGTTCCCGCATGATCCGCTCGACCTTCTTCCGGTTGATCGCGTGGCCCTTGCGGCGGAGCTCGGCGTGCACGCGCGGGGCTCCGTAGGCACCTCGGGACTTCACGTGGATGGCGCGGATCTCTCCGGCCAGCTCGTCCTCGCCACACCGCCGTTCGACGGCGCCGGGCCGGGACGTGAGCCACGCGTAGTAGGTGGAGCGGTTGATGCCCAGCACGCGGTACAGCCGCGCGACGCTGTAGCCATCGGGGTTGTCCTCGGTGGCCTTCTCCGCATCGATGAAGAGGCAGGCGGCGCCTACTTCACGATCTCCTTCGCGAAGAAGGCCGCGGCTTTTACCAAGATCTCGTTCGCCTTCCTGGCCTCGGCCAGCTCGCGGCGCAGGCGCCGAAGCTCGTCGCGCTCATCGCTGGTCAGCGCACCCGCGGGCCCCTCGCCCCGGTCGGTCTCCGCCTGCTTGACCCAGCCGCGAAGCCCTTCCGGGCTGACCCCCAGTTCCCGGGCGATCTCGGTGACATTCCGACGCGGCGACGAACGGACGAGCGCGATCGCGTCGCGCTTGAACTCGGCCGTGTACCGCTTGCTCATGTTGCTCTTGCCACTCAACCTGGACTGCTTCCTCCGGGACCCAACCGTCCCAGTATCAAGCTGTCCAGATCAATGGGGGAACTTCACGCCGGGGGATCCGTCGAGGGAGTCGGTGCTCGCGGCGCTGCGTTCCGCGGTCCTGCGTGAGGAACCCTACGGCCCGATCGGCGGCCTGCCCGAGAAAGTGCGGGTCGACCGTGGCAAGGACTTCCTGTCCCGGACGGTGACCGCCGCGTTCGGCCTCCTCGACGTGACGGTGGAGGACCTGCCCGCCTACACCCCCCACCTCAAGGGCACCGTGGAGGGCCTGAACCGGGCGGTGGAGAGCATGTTCCTGGCCGCGCTGCCCGGCTATGCCCGCCAGCCGCGTCCCGGCAAACGGGCTTCCCGTCCGAAGGACGAAGTGCTGCTCGGCTTCGAGGACTTCACCGCCCGGCTGCTGGATTGGACGCTGTGGTGGAACACCGAGCACTGCCCGGCGCCGTTGCGGGGCAAGACTCCGCTTGAGGCGTGGCAGGACGATCCCACCCCGCTGCGGGACGTGCCCGCGGCAGATCTGTGGACGTTCACCCTGGAGGACGCCGGCACCCGCACGCTGACCACCCGCGGCATCCGTTTCAGGAGACGCGACTATGCGGGGCCGTGGATGACCGGGCAGGCCGGGATCCAGGTCCGGGTCCGTTTCATGCCCCACCACGACCACCGGATCGAGGTCTACCACGCGGCCACCGGCCGTTACCTGGGTCCTGCGGACCTGGCCGACCAGGCCACCGACGAACAGATCAGCGCCGTACGGC
The DNA here is from genome assembly GCF_014645815.1 of Streptomyces fuscichromogenes. Classification (GTDB taxonomy): domain Bacteria; phylum Actinomycetota; class Actinomycetes; order Streptomycetales; family Streptomycetaceae; genus Streptomyces; species Streptomyces fuscichromogenes. The sequence continues at coordinate 12,051 of NZ_BMML01000060.1, forward strand.
GGGCGCGGGCCGCTCGCTCCCGCCGCCTGAAGAAAGACCTGGAGGCGTCCCAGCGCGAGCGCTACGCCGCCGTGAACCAGCCCGAGGCGCCCCGGCGGCTCGGCGCGCTGCCCACCGTGCAGGCCGAGGCCGAACTCGCCCAGGCCGCCGGCACCGACCTGTCGGATCTGGCGATGCCGGACCTCATCCCGCCCGCCGCGCCCCCGGCCGACTGGCGCACCCCGCCCTCCCTCGTCACCCGGACCGCGCCCGGCCGGCCCGCTCCCGTCCCGTCCGCACCTGCCCCCGGGCGCCGGCCCGGATCGACCGCTCAGACCACTGAAGACGGAGACGCCTCGTGACCGCGGCCACCTACCAGTACGTCGACCTGCCCGATGCGTCCGTGGTCACCACCCGCGCCCTGCTCACCGCCAGGGAGAACATCACCGACACCGTCGCCGCCCGCGCCATGATGTGCATCCATGGTGGCGCCGGCTTCGGCAAGACGCTCGCCGTCAACATCTGCCTGCGGGGACTCGAGCCGCACGAGGACGTCCGCAAGATCACCTTCCGGGCCCGTCCCACCGCCCGCGCGGTGCGCTATGAACTGTTCACCGCGCTCGACCTGGCCGGTGAACCGCCGCGCCACCCCAGCGAATTCGACCGCCTGCTGAAAACAGCCCTGGCTGAACGCCCCCGCACTTTCCTCGTGGACGAGGCCCAGTGGCTCAACGGGGAGGCGTTCGAATACTTCCGCTACCTGTGGGACGAACCCGCCACCCAGCTCGCGGTCATCTTCGTCGGCGGGGAGGGCTGCCATACCGTGCTGCGCCGCGAACCGATGCTCTCCTCCCGCATCTTCATCTGGCAGCGCTTCACCCGCCTTACCCCCGGCGAAGTCCTCGAGGCCATTCCCCTGTTCCACCCGATCTGGGCCGACGCCGACCCCGACGACATCACCTTCGCCGACAGCCACGCCGCGCACGGCAACTTCCGCGCCTGGGCCCAGCTGACCGCCCACACCCGCACCGCCCTGGCCCGCACCGGCCGCCCCCGCGTCGACCAGGAGCTGCTGCGGTGGGCCTTCAGCCGCCTCGCCTGACCACCACGTCGCCATGCCGTCCACCGTGCCACCGCCGGTCGCCGTGGTCATCGACCCGGGCGACGACGCGATCCATACGCACACCGCCCTGGCCGCCCACCATCCGCCGTCCGGCCGGATCACCCTGCACCCCGGCCCGGGCACCACCAGTGAAACCGGCCTCGCCCACGACCTCCTGGCTGCCCTGGGCAAACCGCCCCTGCTCCCGGGCGGCTTTCCCGCCGGCCGTCAGCCCGCCTGGGAAGCCGCTGCCGCATGGATGAGGGCTCTGCCCGTGAACCGGCTGACCGTCCTGCGCGCGCACCGCCTCACCGCCCGCCGCACGATGCGCCTCCTGCAGTTGCGTGCCCTCACCGGTATCCACCTGACCCTGGTCTGCCACCGCCCCCACCTGCCCGCCGCCTTGCTCCAGGCCCTGCAGACGGCTGATTACTCCGTCACCGCGGACTTCCAGGCCGCCCGCCGCCACTACTACGGCACGACCGCTCCCGTGCCCCAGCCTGCGGAGCCTGTCCGGCTGGCAGACCGGGGGCACCGGCGGCGCTGGCGGTCGCTGGACGACGGGCTGCTGCGGGTCTACTTCGAGGCTGTACCGCCCCGTGCGCGCCGCTGCCGATCGTCTTTCGGTACCGCCCGCCACCCGCACCACTCACCCGGCGGGCGGTCCGGGAAGTTGCCCGGCGCCTGGCCGACGCGACCGTCCATCCCCGCCTGGCCGCCGCCCTCGCCGCGGCGCTCTTCACCGGTGCTTCCTTCCAGCAGCTCGCCACCGCCCCCTGAGTTCCGCAGTTCGTGGGCACGATCGGGTCTGTCGAACGGTGTCCGCGCTGGTCACGGTG
>NZ_BMML01000061.1 GCF_014645815.1 Streptomyces fuscichromogenes
CGGCCGGACACGACATCCGCAACTACGCCCGGCACCCGTCCCTCGCCCCCGGCGCCCTGGTCGACCACGCGGGCCAGGCCCTTCAGCCGTGCCTCGCCGACCACGAGCGCATCCAGCACGCCGAGCGCGAACCCGAACTCGCCGGCGACAAGGAGCCCGCCCCAGCGGCTCCCGCCGAATCGCACCACCACCCCGCCCCCCAGCACGAGATGGAGATGGACCTGTGAACGAGCCCGTGCCCTTCGACGCGACCGAGTACCTGCTCAGCCGCGAGCACCAGATCACCGCCCCCTACGTTCAGGGCGTCGAGCCGCTGCCCCCGGTGAAGTCCGCGGCCCGCGTGCTGTGGGAGCACTTCGGCCGGGTCGCCCCCGGTCTGGCCACCACCGCGGCGACCGCGCTGGCGTGGGCGTGGCACAACCAGCTCCCGGACGGATCCACCCAGCCGCTGTGGATCGGCGGACTGCTCGCCGTCCTCGCGGGCGCCGCCGGGACCGTGTCCGCCGCCAAGGAGCACGGCGACAGCGACATCACCCGGTTCGCGTTCGCGGCCGGCGGGACGCTCGCCCTGCTCGGCATCACCGCCTGGACGCCGGACTCCGCACTGCGCGCCCTGATGTGGCTGCTGGGCACCGCCGCCGTCTACGCGGTGTGCGCCCCGTTGTGGCGCGGCGACCGCCGCCTGGAGCGCGAGCACCGCCACGAGCGGGCCATGGCGGAGACCGACGGCCGCACCAAGGTGGCCGTCGCCCTGATCGAGGGCCAGACCCGTGTCGCCGAGAAGCAGTGGGAGCACCGCACCGAGGTGGCCCGGGTCGAGGCGATCAGCCGGACCGTGGAGGCCCTGGTCGCCGCGAGCGAGGCACGCGAGACCCGGGCCGTGGCGCCGGGCGACGAGCTGAACGTCGCCGCGCTGCTCAAGGCCGCCGGGCACGAGGCGCCCGTCGAGCTGACCGCCGCCGAGCGCGAAGAGCAGCAGCGGTGAAGCCGACCGCAGCCGTCGGGAAGCTGATCCGGCAGTGGCGCGGCCACGTCGTCGAGGTCTCCCCGAAGGGACTGGCCATCGACGGCCGCACGGTCGACCCCGAGCCGCTCACCGAACGCGACGCCGTACGGCCCGCCGACGATCCGCGCACGCACCCCTCGCTGCAGTTCCTCGACGGCGGCTCCCTGGTCTACCGGGGCCGCGTCCAGGCCGAGATCCACCCGGGCGAGGTGACCGTGCACGGCCCCAAGGGCGCCGAGTGGCCGCCCGAACCCGCACACCAGCCCGAGGCCCCGCAGAAGCCCGAACGGCATCTGCGCCTCGTACGCGACGAGCCCGGCACCGGGCCCGCGCCGCCGCAGGTCGACGACGACCTCGACATCGAGCTGTAGCCCGCATCCACCGACAAGGAAGGTCACGACCATGAGCGACACCGCAGAGCAGAGCGGCGAGGAGACCGCCCGCCAGGAGGAGATCGCCGGGTTACTCCCGGTCCTGTCCTCACTCGACAAGACGGCCGCCGAGTTGGAGCAGCAGGCTGCCGCGGGCAAGGAGGTCACCGCCGGGCAGATCGCCGCGTACGAGACGCAGGCCGCGCACGCCAGGCACCTGGTGAGCACCTCCGGAGCCAGCACCAGTGAGATCACGGCCGCCGAGCAGGAGCACCGCGGCGACGGCGAGCGCGGATTCACCGCGCGGGGGCTCGACCACGCCACCCACACCCGGCACTTCGAGCCCACCCCGGCCGACGCCGGCAGCGACAAGGACCGCGAGCGGGACGACGAGATGGAGATCAGCCTGTGAACGAGGAGCAGCACCAGCAGCCGGAACCCCACGACCCGTGGGCGCCGGTCACCGTGTCCGCCGACGCGGTCGCCGAGCACCAGCAGCTGCATGAGGCGTACGAGCAGACGCTGACCGCCGCCGGGTACGGCACCGACCAGCGCGCGCGGTACATCGCCGAGTCGGGCGAAGACCCGGAGTACGCGGCGTGCGTGTGGGACGAGGAGATCGTGCCCGCCGCCCAGGCCGCCGGCGTCCTCCCCGAGAACCCCGCCCCCTTCGACCCGGCCGAGCGCGCCACCCTCGACGCACGGGACGCCGCGATCAGCCAGTTCTGGGAGGCGCACCCCGAGTACGACGTGTTCAGCAACTCGGCAGAGAACCAGGAGCTGTTCCGGCAGGCCATGGCCCACGGAGACGACAAGGCGCGCGAGGTCCTGGGGGACCAGGTCGCCGAGCACCTTCTCAGCAGCCCGTCGGCCCCCGCCGAGGGAGCCGAGCACGCGGTCGACGACATCGACATCGACATCTGACACCACCGCACGACCAGACAGCCCCGGCGGAAACCCCGCCGGGGCTGTCGCTGTTGGTGAGTACGGTGCAGACATGCAGAACAACGGGGTGGAGCGAGGACACGTACTTCTGATCGCGGGCGACCGGGCGGTTCACCGGCGCACCATCCAGGTTCACCCGAGCGCGAACCTCGCCGCGCTGTCCGTGGTGCCCGTGCCCGTGCTGCTGAACAGCACGCTGCCCGCCGACCTGGTCCACCTCGACGGGGTCCGCGACCAGAACACCCTGCTGCTGCGACTGAGGACCGCCGCCGCGACGCCCGGCCCCCTGCTGGTCTACCTCTCCGGCAGGCTGACCGTGGACCGCAAGGGCCACCGCCTCCACCTCGCCTCGACCGGCACCAACGCCTCGAACACCCGCTACACCGCGCTGCCCTGGGAATGGGTGGACACCGAGCTGCGCCAGCGCCCCGCCGGGTGGACAACGCTGCTGCTCGACCTGGTCGCCGACAAGGGAGCATGGGCCGAGCTGCAGGAGCTGGGCACGCTCCCCGCGGTGAACGCCGACACGTACGGCGTGGTCAGCCCGCCCGGGTTCCCCGGCACCGACGGAACCAGCCCCTACACCCGTCAGATAGTCGAGCAGCTGCGCCGCCACCCCGACCGACCCACCGCCCCGCGGCTGCACGCGCTGACCGTTGCCGCCGCCGGCATCCCGCCCGGCGCCCTGGTCCTGCCCGCCTCCCCGCAGATCGAGGCGTACGACGACGAGGAGGAGCAGCCCGCTCCCCGGCCGCCGATGTCCAACCTGCAGCGCCTGCTCGCCGGAGACACCAGCGTCCTGCCCGCGCGCCGCCGACGGCCCGAGCCGCAGGAAGTAGCGCCGGGACTCGACGCCGTCCCGTCCGCGCCCGCCCCCGCCGAGACGTACGCGTACCCGTCACCGGCTCCAGTCCAGGTTCCTCGCCTGCCGGCACCGGCCGAGCGCCCTGCTCCGGTACCGGTCCGGCAGCAGCCGCATGTGCCGCCTCAGTCCGCGGCACAGCCCCACGTCCGACCGGCCCAGCCCAGTCCCGAGCAGCGCCAGGAACCCGTACGGGCCCCGCACCCGAGCCCGGCTCCCGCCGCCCCTCAGACGGCCGTTCGGCAGCCCCCGGCCCCGCAGCCCGCGCCCGTCCACCAGCCGGTCCAGGCCCCGCAGCAGCAGGACCCCCGGCCGTACATCTGGCAGACCGCGCAGGCCGGACGGCACAACGAGGCCGCCGAGTTGGCCTCAGCCTGGGAGCAGCACGCGCTGCAGCAGTTCGGTCCCGACTCGCCCCAGGCCACCCAGTGGGCGGAGATCCGAGCGGACCTCGCCCGGATCGCGAGCCGGTGGACGTTCGCCACCCAGCTGTGGATCGCTGCGACGCACACGCGACTGGCGCACCAGGCACCGGATTCCACCGAGGTGCTCAACGGCGCGAAGTCCGCGCACTACTGCTGGACGCAGATCAAGGACCCCGCCGAAGCCCGCGAGTGCGGGCCCGAGCTGGTCAACCTGCTGCGGCAGTTGCCCGCGCTCGATCGGCGGCACCTCACCAGTGCGCAGCAGCGGATGGAGTACCTGCAGAACGCGCCCAGCCCACGCTGACCGCACAACCAGGGAAGGAGGGGCCATGGACGAGGAGCAGCTGCACGACGAGCCGCTGTGGGTCGGCGCGTGGGAGGAGATGACCGTCCCCGTGCCGCTGGCCGCGTCCCTGCTCTGCCTCAGCCCACACACCGTCGGGCAGCTCATCGAGGGCGGGCACCTGGTCGCCGAGCAGCGCGGGAACTTCCGCTTCGTCAACCTGGTCAGCCTGCTCGCCTACCGGCGGCGCCATTGGACGCCGGAGCAGGCCGCGCGGTATAACGCCACGCTCGACGACGCCGCCGCCCTGGACCAGGCCGCCGACCTGCTCACCGGCTGACCGGCCCTGACCTGCGCGGTCACCGGCCCTCTTATAAAAACGGCCCCGGATCTGAGGCCCAGCGTCCGACCAGGTCCCCGAGTTGCAAGAGGTGTCACGCCGGTCGGGGGGCACCGTACGATCAGCCGCTATGAGCACCCCGCGCCGACCGCTGGGCCACGGTCCGCAGCCCCAGCCTGCCGCCGCTCCGCAGCCCGGCAGCGGCTCCGCCCGCCGGGTCCGCGCCGCCGAGGCCGACGTCGACAGCGCCCCGCTGTACCGGCCGGGCGGGCTGGAGCACATCGCCCAGCTGCGCGAGCGCGGCGTGCTCGGCACTGCCCAGCCGCCCGCATGACCTGGGCAAGTTCCTGATTTCCGACCGGAGATGAGGCGCTCAGCGCGGAAGCCGGCGCCCCCGCCCGGCAGGCAGCGCCGGACGCTGTACCGGCTGCTGCTGCGGCTGGTCGTCCCGCTCGACCGTGACCTCGACCCCGTCCGTGGCGACGTCGGCCAGGACCTCGATGTAGATGCGGCAGCCCGGACCGCGCCGGTTCGGCACCGGGCTGGAGACATCCCCGACCCGGGTCTCCGGCCAGGCCCGGAGCGCCCGCACAACCGCGTCAGCCGTGCGCTGCACGTCGGCCGAGTCCGAGCCCATGAGGCGAATCTGCGGCATCTAGAACACCCTCCTACGAGGCTGGGGAATCCACGGCGAGCCGAGTCGGCCCGCCCGTTCGAGGTCCTCTTGAGCAGTCGCCCGCTGCGGGCGGGGGTGGAACGGGTCGCCGCCGATGTACGCCAGGTCGCCCTGCGCCAGGCTCAGTTCCGTCTCCGCCTGGTCGTGGAACAGCACGGCGTACGGGAAGGGAGACACGTACCGGCGGACGCGGAAGATGTGCCCGCACGTGCCGCGCGGCACCCGGTAGGGGATGTGGCAGTCCTCGCCCTCATCCTCCAGGCCCTCATCAATGAGCGTGCCCGCGTGGCCCACCCGGAGCCGGACATGGTCCCCCTCCTTCCAGCGCAGACCGCCCACGTGCAGGTCGCGCAGCGCGCCCAGCCGGGCAACCAGGTCCGTCTCGGTTGCCCGCCACGGCCGGCCGAGGATCTGCTCCGCCTCACTCGGCCACATCCACTCCGTCACGCGCTCACCTGCTCGGCGACCTTGGGACGCGCCCACGAGGGGGCCGTGGCCAACTCCCGCAGCACGTCCAGCGCGCACTGCACGTCGCCCAGGGCCCGGTGACCACCGCCCAGCGGCAGCCACTCGCGCACGCCCTCCCAGGTCGAGCGCGCCTCCATCACGCAGTCCCAGTTCGCGCTCCTGCCCAGGTGTCCCGAGGGAAGCTCCAGCCGTCGGCAGTCGCCGTTGACGACCGTGCGGTCGTACTCCTCGCTGTACGCGAGGACCGTCCGGCCGGCCGTGACCCTCAGCAGGTCCGGCAGCACCTGGTCGAAGGTGGGCGCGTCCGCGACCATCTCGTCACTGATGCCGTGCACCGCGAACGCGCCGTCGGTCACGGGCACCTCCGGGTTCACCAGCGTGTTCAGCAGCGTCTCGCCGGTCGCGCAGTCCACCGCGGCGACTTCCATGACGCTGCCCCACAGCGCGTGCGTCTCCGTGTCGATCAAAACGGCGGCACAGGGCTGCAGCATCTGCCGCGCCCAGTGCACGACGCGGCCCACCTCGCCGAGCAGCTGCACCGTGTCGGCATACGGCGCCAGCCCGGCATCGGCAGCGACCAGCGCCTGGACGTCCTCGACCGTCGGCGTGCCGTCCTCGCGCGGCTCCCAGTCGACGATCCAGCGGTTGGCCAGGTTGGCGTACCGGCACCAGGCGACCAGGCCGTGGTCGGCGCGGAGCTGCTCGACGAACGCGCGCACCGCCTCCGCCCGCTTCGGCGCCTGTGAGACGAACTTCCGCAGGGGGGAGACCTGCCGGGGCTTGAGCGTGCGGACCGTGTCCCAGTCGACGTCCTCGATCCGCAGCACCGCGTCCAGGTCCGCCGCCCGGTACAGCGGGACCACCACGGTCTTGTTGTAGCCGCGGTACTGCCCGGACCACACCGTGCGCCTGATCTGCGAGACGGCCGTCAGCCACCCGGCCTCGACGCAGTAGTCGAACTCCCTGCGCCTCACGCCCATGTACTCCGCCGCCTCATCCGGGCCGAGCATCCGCGCGCCGGCGACGTCCGGTTCCTCGACCCCGGCCAGGCGCTCGATGCCCTCCAGCGCCCACCGGCCGAACTGTCCCGGCTTCATGCCCGCCTCCCGGGCCCGGTTCTCGAACTCCGTCTCCGTCCACCCGCAGCGACCGGCCGCCGCCTCCCGGGTGGCGCTCGACGCGTACCAGGCCACCCGCTGCTCGACGATCTCGCGCAGTGCTTCGGCGACCTCCGCTGACGGCTCAGCGGCAACCCGGGGGTCGTACAGGGTGTGGTCCTTCCACTCCCCCGTCTCGTCGATCAGGCCGCGCGCCGCCAGCGTCTCGACGTCGCACGACCACAGCTCCACCCCGGTGGCTTCCTGCAGGAGTTCGGCCGTGCGCGTCGCCCCGAACCCCTGCCGATCGCCGAGCACCTCGCGGATCTCCCCAGAGCGCGCGGCGACATCGTCCGCCTGCTCATCCGACCACCGGCCCGACTCCAGCGCAGGCCGGGGCACCAAGCCCTTTACCAGGCCCCGGTCCACCTGCCAGCGGCACAGCCCCGCGTGGTCGGCCAGCTGCACCGGCCCGAACCCCTTCTGCTTCCCCACAGCCTGTTCCTCCAGAGTCGAATCCCGTACCGCATGGAATACCGCAGCACTGGAAAGCGTAAACCACAATTGCGGGTTTCTGAATTCGAATTGAGAAACCCGAAAGTGCCGTTAAATACGTGCGCGCGGAGCCGGATTTGAGTAAACGACGTCGTTACATATTTCCCGCCGCGCCAGCGCCCGCGACCTGGTCGTCTTCGGGGTCCGGCCAGTGGTCCTCGACCGCTTCTCGGGCAATCCGGCTGGACGGGTACAGCTTCGCCGCCAGGCGGTCGCGCTCGACCCGGGCCTCTTCGCTCAGGTCCGCCTGGGGCCCGATCAGGTTCTTCTCCTCCAGCTCTTTCAGCACCGGTTCCGAGACGCGCCAGGCCGCCGTGCGCAACTGCAGCACCACCGTGTCGTCAAGCGTGAACGCCCGCTCTGCCGTGCCGTGTTCGCACCCGGACAGGCAGGCCGGCCACCGCCCCGACAGCGACAGCCGGGTGCGCTCCCCCGCCGTCAGCGGCAGCCACGGCCCCGCCAGGTCCTCCAGCTGCAGCCGCTCCTTGAGCGCCCGTTCCATCAGCACGTCCAGGGCGGGCCAGCGCACCGGCCGCACCTCTGCCGCCTCCATGCGCGCCTGCCGGCGCAGGCGTGCGACGGCCCGCTCCCACTGCGGGGTGTCCACCGGTTCGGCCAGGTCCGCCGCCCGTTCTTCCACCAGGCTTTTGAAGAACCGAGTCTCGGCTTCCCGATGGCGCTTTATCAGCAGCCTGAGACGGCCCGCCTGCTGTACCGAGAGCTGCAATGTGATTCGTTTGCGTGGCATGAATCCAGTAAACGACGTCGTTTAGAGCAACCGCAAGCGCCTCGCTGCCGCCGATAACAAGCCCTTCGGGGCGCCACGGCCGCCGCACGGCAAAAGACCAGGTCAGGCAGCAACAAGGAGAAGGGACTACGCGGCGGTGCGCTGGCGTTCGGCGTCAACGGCACGCCGCAGCTGCTCCAGCTTGAGCGGCAGCAGCTGGCGCAGTCCCTCGTACCGCAGCCGGCCGACCCGGTACGAGGTGATCAGCCCGTTCTCCTCCAGCGGCATCCCGGGAGGCCGGATCACCGTGTTGCCCTGGTCGTCGAGGACACCGTCGTGGTTCATCCAGAGCGACACCCACAGCTTCGAGGTGCCGTGGGCCCGCCGGACGAAGTCCTTGCGCACGTCCAGCCAGCGCTCCAGCGCGGCCCGGGTCAGCACGGAGGTCTCGACCCACTCCCCCTCGATGGCGCCACCGCCCTGCGGGCGACGCTCGACGTACACCGCGGTGTTCTCCTCCCCCAGGTCGGTGGTGCGCAGCTCGACCAGCTCCCCGCTGCGCGCCGCGGTGTCCAGCTCGACGGCGAGCAGCGCCGTCAGCCGGGTCTGCGCCGGGGACATCGCTCCGGCCAGGTACTGGTCGAGCTGGCGGGACAGCGCGGACAGGGTGGCCGCCTCCGGGGCGGGCTGCAGGGGGATCTCGCCGCCGCCCAGGCGCAGCGCGGGCAGGCCCAGCGCCTCGCGCAGCAGGTCGATGCACTTGCGGCGGATCTCGTTGGTCGCCTCCGACGTGGGCGGGAGGCCCCCGTCGACCCGGCGGTGCCGCAGCGTCCCGGACTCTGCCAGCCGTACGTACGGGTCGAGCGCCTCTTCCTCCAGGAGCCGCCGCAGACTGCGCCGGGCACCGACCGGCAGCGCGCCCCGGTCCAGCGCCCGCTCCAGCTCCCCGCGCACCATGGCCAGCTGACGCCGCCGCGCCGCGCCTGCGCCCAGGCCGTCGACGAGCTGGTCGAGCGCGCGGACCGAGAGGAACTTCGACGTCTGCACGCGGCGATTGTCGCGCACGGCCGCCGACCGGACCGGGGAGACGGCCGAGTTTCTGGACTTTCTGGACCCCCCTTTATGCGCGCACGCGTACGCGCGGGAAGGGCTCACGCCTACCTCAGTCCGTCGGGCCGCCGGGCGGGAAGTCGGGCACGGTGACCCGCTGCACTTCCAGGTCCACGGCCCCGGCCGCCACCCGCTCCCAATTGCGCTGCAGCGCCGCGACCCGGGCGAGGGTGTCCGCCGGCATCGGAGAGCTGAGGTCGCGCAGCTCTGCCGCGAGCGTCTCGGCATCGGCCAGCTGCTCCAGCACGAAGGCGCGCAGCTCTTCCTTCGTCCGGAAGGACGGAGCGGTACCCGGTTCTTCGGTCACACCGGGACCAACGCCGGACCGCGCGGGCGGACACGGCTCGCCGGGGGGCCGCCGCGCCGTCCGCCTTCTGTCCCGGATAACCTGACATATGCGGGACACAGACGCTACAAACGACGCTACGAACAAAGGTGCGTGACGGGCCATCATGGAGCAGACCGAGACGAGTACGGACGTTCGCCACGTCGTGACCCCCTCGCTGGTGCTGCCGGCGTCGGCCGGTCCGGCGGGCACCACCGCGGCGACGAACGCCGCGGCGTTCACCCCGGACGTGCTCGCCAAGCTCCAGGAGCTGGAGGAGCGATCCGCCCAGCACGAGAAGAACCTCCGGCCGGACAACACCACCGACGCCTACGCCGCCGACTGGAGGCAGTGGGAAGAGTTCTGCGCGCTGCTCGAACTGCCTGTCACCGCCATCACGCCCGGCTCGCTGACCGCGTTCGTCGAGTGGCTGTGGTGGCAGCCCGGTTGGAGGAAAGGCACCTACACCGCCCCCTCGACCATCGACCGCCGCCTGTCCGGCGTGGTCGTCACCGGCCGCACCGACCACCGCCTGGTCCTCGACAAGACCGTGGCCGCCCGCGCCCGCCGCGTGCTCAAGGCCAAGGTGAAGGAGCTGGAGAAGAGCAAGGAGACCCGGGGCCGGGGGCCGGCGCCCGCCCTGCTCGCCGAGCACCTGCGCGCCACCGTGGTCGCCGCCCCGGACACCCGGCTGGGCATCCGCGACCGGTCCATCGGGCTGACCTGCTTCGCCATCGCCGGACGCGAGCACGAGGTCGCCTTCCTGCGGGTGCGCGACTTCGTCGAGACCGAGCACGGCATGGAGGTCGACGTCCGGGTGTCGAAGATCAAGCCCAGGAAGGTGAAGGTGCCGTTCGGCTCCCGGCCGAGCAGCTGCCCGGTGCGCGCGTGGCGGGCCTGGAAGGCGGAGGCCAACCTGACCGACCCGGACGACTTCGCGTACAAGCCGCTGCACAACCGCTGGCTCACCGTCATGGACGGCGGACTCGACCCGGAGACCATCGGCGACGTCATCACCCGGCTGGGCAGGTGGGCCGAGCTGTCCTTCAGGCCCACCGGGCACTCCCCGCGCCGCGGACTGGCCACCAGCTCCAAGCGCGCCGGCAACGACCGCAAGGTCATCGCCAAGCAGGGCGGATGGGTCGAGAACTCCGCAGCCATGGAGGGGTATTTCGAGGAGGGCGACGGCTGGGAGGAGAACGCCCTGGTGAAGGTGCTGTAGGGCGCCCTGCGATTCTCAGGCGCCCCTGACCTGCGCGACCCCGGAGGCCTTCCGGGACGTCGAGGTCAGGGGCGCCTTCGGTTTGAAGGTGTCGTCCGCTTGGGCGGTCAGCCCTCGCGTTCGTAGCGGACGATGGCGTCGGCCACGTCCTGCTCCAGGTAGTTGACCCACTCCGGGCCGAAGAACGCCATCGGGTGCTGCTCGGAGTAGTGGAACGGCCCGACCGGGTCGGCGGGCATCGTCGTCAGGTACTGGCCCTTGTCGGTCCTGGGCTGGCTCAGGGTCACCGCGGCGAAGTGCACCGTCTTCCTGTCCTGGGTCGCAACGAGCAGCATGACCTGGGGATTGATGACCGACCCGCCTTCCAGGTCCCTGATGCGCCAGCACCACCACGCCCCGGCCGGCTGGTAGGTGGTGCGGTTCTGCGGCCCGCGAACCGGGCGGTAGAAGTGCAAGGTCTCCCGGCAGTACGGCGCGAGCCGGGCGAGCGCTTCGGCCGCCAGCTTCTGCACCCGCTGCTGCGCCTCTGTCTCCCACTTCTCCTTGAGCCGCGCCTGTTCGTCCTGGCGGTCCCGTTCCTGTCTCGCCTTGTCGATCGCGTCGTCCAGCGCCATAGGACGACGGTAGCCAGGGGCACCGACACCCGGCCCCGATCCGGCCAACTCCCCTTCCACAGGGGCGATCCGGACATCCGGTGACGAGTTCCGGCCGAGCACTGTAAAGCTGCTTGCCATGTAAAGCCGTTTTACAGGACCGTCGTTGTGTGAGTACGAGACGAGACGACGTGATGGCCGCACTGCGGGACTGGTCGAAGCCCGGACGCCGGGCCGACCTGGTCGCCGCCGCGTGGCAGGCGGGCGAGACCAACGTCTCCGCTCTCGCCGAGGCCGCGCGGACCTCCCGGCCGACTGTGTACGCG
>NZ_BMML01000062.1 GCF_014645815.1 Streptomyces fuscichromogenes
CCCTCCAGATCACCACCCACCCCGACCCCGACACCACCACCCTCACCATCCACACCCGCCCCGACACCGACACCGAAGACCCCGACACCCCGGCATGGACCCTCCACGCCACCGCCACCCTCACCCACAACCCCACCCCACCCGAGCAGAACCCGCCGGTCGACCACACCGCCTGGCCACCCCCCCACACCACCCCCGTCGACCTCACCCACCTCTACGACCGCCTCACCGACCACCACTACACATACGGCCCCGCCTTCCACAACCTCACCCACCTCACCCACAACCCCGCCACCGGACAACTCCACGCCACCCTCACCCTCCCCGACACCCTCAACCCCACCGGACACACCCTCCACCCCGCCCTCCTCGACGCCGCCCTCCACGCCCTCCTCGCCACCACCCCCGACCTCACCACCACCCTCATCCCCCACACCCTCCACCACACCACCCACCACCCCACCCCCCAACCACCCACCACCCTCCACGCCACCCTCACCCCCACCGGACACACCCCCCACCACACCCCCCACCACACCACACCCACCACCTACCACCTCACCGCCACCACCCCCCACCACCCCACCACCCCCACCCTCACCATCAACCAACTCACCCTCCACCCCATCACCACCGACCAGTTCGGCGGTGGCCGGGGTGATCGTGCGCCTGTGTACGACGTCGTCTGGGCGGATGCCGAGCTTGCGGTGAGCGGTGTGGATCTGGAGCGCGAGGCCGTGGTCTGGGGCGAGGACACGCTCGGGCTCGGGGCCCGCCTGGGGATCGCGGTGACCGGTGTACCGGACCGTGCCGTCCGGTACCTGCTGGTCACCGCGGGACGCGGCGGTGAGGACGGTGCCGCGGCCGAGGCCGGACGGTTCCTCGATCTGGTGCGGGGCTGGCTGGCCGACCCGGCCCGGGACGGCTCCACCCTGGTCGTGGTCGACGGCGGCCCGGGAGCGGAGTCCGGTGCCGAGGAGGGTCTGCGGACCGCCGCCGTGTGGGGGCTGCTGCGTACCGTCGCCGCCGAGAACCCGGGACGGGTCCGGCTCGTGGAGATGGACGCGGACGACGCCGGGAGTCTGGCGGCGCTGCCCCGGGCCCTGGCCTGCGACGAGCCGGAACTGAGGCTCGCCGACGGGCGGATGACCGTGCCCCGGCTGGCCGCGACCGAACCCGACGTCGTCGGCGCGGGGCTGGACCCCGAGGGCACCGTGCTGGTCACCGGTGCCACCGGCGCGCTCGGCAGTGCGGTGACCCGGCACCTGGCCGTCGCGCACGGCGTGCGGCGTTTCCTGCTGCTGAGCCGGCGCGGGCCCGCCGCCGAGGGGGCCGCGGAGCTGCTGGAGGAGCTGCGGGCCGCCGGTGCCCAGGCGGTCCTGGCCGCCTGTGACGTCGGTGACCGTGACGCGCTCGCCGAGGTGCTCGGCACGGTCGACCCGGGGCATCCGCTGACCGGTGTCTTCCATACGGCGGGTGTCCTGGACGACGGGGTCGTGCAGTCGCTGGACGCCGGCCGGCTGGCGCGGGTGTGGCGGCCCAAGGCGGACGGGGCCCGGTATCTGCACGAGCTGACCCGCGACGGTGAGCTGGCCGCGTTCGTGCTGTTCTCCTCGGTCGCCGGGCAGGCCGGCAACGCCGGGCAGGCCACCTACGCGGCCGCCAACACCTTCCTGGACGCCCTCGCGCACCACCGCCGGGCCCTGGGCCTGGCCGCGACCTCGGTCGCCTGGGGGCTGTGGCAGGGCACCGGGGAGCAGGACGGCATGGGCGCGGCCCGTACCGGGCTCGGCGGGCTGCGGGCCCTGACCGTGCCCGAGGGGCTCGCGCTGCTGGACGCGGTCCTCGGTGACCCGCGGCCGTTGCTGGTCGCGGCCCGGTTCGACCTGGCCGGCCTGCGGGAGCGGGCCGAGGCCGGGACGCTCGCCGCCCGGCTGCGCGGACTGGTGCGGCGTTCGGCGGCGCGCGGTGCCCGGGGCGGCGGGGTGCCGCTGTCCGAGCGGTTTTCCGCACTGGGCCGGGCGGAGCAGCTGGAGCTGTGCCTGCGGCTGGTGCGGACCACGGTGGCGGCGGTGCTGGGCCATCTTGACGACAGCCGCATCGAGGACGAGCAGCCGTTCAAGAGCGTCGGGTTCGACTCGCTGACGGCGGTCGAGCTGCGCAACCGGCTGAGCGCCGCCGCCGGCGTCCCGCTGCCGGCCACCCTCGTCTTCGACTATCCGACACCGGTGGACCTGGCCAGGTACCTGTGGCAGACGTGCCGGCCGCCGCAGGCGCCCGCACCGGTGCTCGCCGAACTGGACCGGCTGGAGGCGGCGCTGGCCGCCGACACCGACACCGACGACGGCCTGCGCAGGGCGGTGGCCGGCCGGCTGGAGCGGCTGCTCGCCGAGCTCCTGCCCGCGTCCGGGCGCGCCGCCGGCGAGGAGGCGGACGCCGTCGCCCGCATCCAGGACGCCTCGGCCGCCGAGATCTTCGACCTGATCGACGAGGAGTTCGGGCGCACGGACTGAATCCGCACGGCCCTCGCGCACCCGCCGCGACCGCCACGGCCACCGCCACCGGCCGCAGCCAACCGAGAGAACAGGAAGGCACCATGTCCCACGCACCCTCCACCTGGAACGTGCTCACCGATGACGACCCCACCTCCGTCGTCCTCGCCTGCGACTTCGACGCCACCGGCCGGGCCGAGGCACGGTTCACCGACTTCGTCGCCCACCTCGGCACGGGCCTGACCGTGTGGGAGACCGTCCCGCAGGCCGTCGCCACCCGCCCCGACCTGCCGGCCGAGGCGTACGTCAAGCAGTGGACCGACGAGGTCAGGGCGAGCGGCCGCCGGGTCAGGGCGGTCCTCGGGTTCTGCGCGGGCAGTGTCTACGCCGCCGCCGTCGCCCGCGAGATCGAGGCCCTGCAGGGCGGCTTCCCGCTCACCGTGCTCTTCGACCCCGAGCGGGCGTCGGCGGCCAGCATGTACTGGCAGTTCCACAAGGCCGTCGGCCAGATGGCGCCGACCATCGGCGCGGCCGAGACGGGCTTCGCGCAGGACGCCGGGCAGCGCGCCCAGGAGGACAGCGGGGACCTGGCCGACCTGGCCCGGCACCTGCTCGTGCTCTACCACGCCGTCGCCACCAAGGCCTTCGACAAGCTGGGCATCGACGCCGCCCGCCGGTCCGAACTGACCGAGACCGCCGGGGCGTTCCTGTCGTACCTGGCGACCGCCGAGCAGATCGAGCCGATGCCGGTCTGGGGCCGCTCGACCGTGATCACCTCCGCGACGCCCACCAGCGGCCTGAACGCGCTGCGCGCGCTGCACCCGGGCCGCTACGACGAGGTCGCCGCCGAGGAGCTGCGTTTCGACGTCGCCCACGTCGACCTGCTGCGCACCCCCGCCATCGGCACCGCCGTCGCCGCCCTGATCAGGGACCGCGCCTAGCCCAGGGCCCGCCCACCGCCTGCCTCCCGACCCGTGAAGGAACCCGGAATGCTCACCACTCCCGCCCTGCCGGTGGACGGCCCGGCGCCCGCCCTCGTCGCGGCCAACCGCAAGGAGCAGGCGCTGTGGCTGCTCGAACAGCTCGTCCCGGACAGCGCCGTCAACAACCTCTCCGTCGTCTTCAGCGCCGAGGGCCCGCTGGGGGAGTGGGAGATCCAGCAGGCCCTGGACGCGCTGCTGCGCCGGCACGACATCCTGCGCACGGTCTTCTACGGCACCGCCGCCGGCCTGGTCAAGCAGACCGTGCCCGCCGAGCGGTTCACCGTGGCGGTGGACGGCCAGGAGACCGGCCAGGACGAGGTGGCGCAGCGGATCGACGCGGTGGTGCGCGAGCCGTTCGCGTTCGACGGGCGGCCCCTGGTACGGGCCGCGCACCTCCAGGCCCCCGACGGGGACGTGGTGTGCGTCGTCGTCCACCACATCGTCTTCGACGCGATCTCCTCCGCCATCCTGCTCCAGGAGTTCATCGAGGCCTACGAGGCGGCCTCCGCCGGACTCGGGACTCCCGAGAGCCTGCTGGAGGTCCAGCCGGCGCTGCGCCCCGCCCCCTACGAGGAGCAGAGCCTCGCCTACTGGCGCGAGCACCTGAAGGGCTTCGACCCCCGTGCCCTGGGCCTGTCCTGCGGCACCCAGGACGTCCCCGAGCCCACCCTGACCGGCGACTACGTCCTGCACACGCTCTCCGACAAGGCCCATGACGCGGTACGCCGGCTCCAGCGCGAACTGCGCGCCCCCGAGGCCGTGGTGCTGCTGGCCGCCTACTACCTGCTGCTCGCCCGGCACGGCGCCGGACCCGACCTGGTCGTCGGCTCCCCGGTCAGCGTGCGCGGCCCGCAGGCGCCCCGCGCCATCGGCTACCACGTCAACACCCTGCCGCTGCGGGCGTACGTCGACCTGGCCGCGGGCTTCCGGGACCTGACCGCCCGCGCCCGTGAGGCGTTCTTCGGCGCGATGACCCACACCGACGTGCCGGTCGACGCGCTGCTGCCGGAGATCGAGCACACCGGGGCGACCTGGCGGAACACGGTCTTCCGGCATCTGTTCAACTACGTGCCGGACGCCGGGCCCGAGCACTTCGAGATCGACGGGACCGGCGCCCGGCGGCTGCTGATCGAGAACGGGCACAGCAAGTTCGACCTGGAGTTCTTCTTCTTCTCCTCGCCCCAGGAGATCAGGATCCGGGGCGTCTTCTACACCGAGGTCCTCGGCCGCCGCGACGCCGAACTGCTCGTGGAGCGCTACGACGCCCTGCTGACCGCGCTCGGCGCCGACCCCGACCGGCCCATGGGCGAGGTCTCCGTGCACAGCGCCATGGACACCGCCGTCATCGGCAGGGCCAACGCCACCGGCCGGGCCGTCCTGCCGGGCGGTCTGCCGCGGGACCTCGCCGACAGCGTCACCGCCGCCCCGCACGCGCCCGCCGTGGTCACCGGCGACCGCACCAGCAGCTACGGGCAGCTGTGGGCGGCGGCCCTCGCCGACCGGGACCTGCTCGCCGCCGCGGGCGTGACCCGGGGTTCGGTCGTGGCGCTGGCCGGGCGGCGCGGTCCGGAACTCGCCGCCGCCGTCCTGGGCACCTGGCTGACCGGCGCCGCCTACGTCGCGCTCGACCCCGACCACCCGGCCCGTCGCACCGCCTATCTGCTGGAGGACTCCGGTGCCACCGCGGTCCTCGCCGCCCCCGGCATCGACATCGAGGCCGCGCCGGGCGTGCCGGTCCTCGGCATGGCGCGGGCCGACGGCGTCACCGCCGTACCGTCCGACGACGACCTCGCCGCGGCCCCCGCACCCGACGACACCGCCTTCCTCATCTACACCTCCGGCTCCACCGGACTGCCCAAGGGCACCGTCATCACCCACCGGGGCATCGCCAACGTCATCGCGCACTTCGCCGGCGAACTGCGCGCCGCGCCCGCCGACACCACCCTGTGGCTGACCACCTTCACCTTCGACATCTCCTCCGTCGAACTGTTCGTACCCCTCGTCACCGGCGGCCGGGTCGCCGTGGCCCCGGACACCGCCCGCACCGACGGCGCCGCACTGCACACCCTGCTCCTGCGCCATGACGTGGGCATCCTCCAGGCCACCCCCACCACCTGGCGGACCATCGTCGACGCGGCCGCGGACCGGCTCGCCGGAGTGCGCGGGCTCACCGGCGGCGAACCGCTGCCCCCCGCCCTGGCCCGCAGGATCACCGCGGCCGGCTGCGAACTCCGCAACGCCTACGCCCCCTCCGAGACCACCGTCTACTCCACCTGCGGCGTGGTGCCCGACGCCACCGCCCGCGTCGACATCGGCGTGCCCGTCTCCAACACCGTGGCGTTCGTCGTCGACGAGGCGGGCCGCGAACTGCCCATCGGCGTGCGCGGCGAACTCTGCGTCGCCGGGCACGGCGTGGCCGCGGGCTACCACCGGCGGCCCGAACTGACCGCCGAACGCTTCACCGACCACCCCGTCCACGGCCGCCACTACCGCACCGGCGACCTGGCCTGCTGGCGGCCCGACGGCACCCTCGAACTGCACGGCCGCGTCGACCGCCAGGTCAAGGTACGCGGCAACCGCATCGAACTCGGCGAGGTGGAGGCCGTCCTCCTCGAACATCCCGACGCGGCACGCACCGCCGTCGTCGTCGACGACGCACCCTCCGGACCCGCCCTGGTCGCCTTCCTCGTCCCCGCGGACGGCGCCGAACCCCACGGCCTCGCCGACCGGCTCTGGCAGCACGCCCGTGCCGCCCTGCCCAGCGCGGCCGTACCCCAGGAGTACCTGACCGTGGACGCCTTCCCCACCACCGTCAGCCAGAAGACCGACCACCTGGCGCTGACCCGGCTCGCCGCCCAGCGCCGCCAGGAACGGGCCGGCACCACCGCCGGCGCCGAGGACAGCGACGAACTCGTCGCCGGGCTCGTCGGCCTGTGGCGCGAGCTCCTGCAGCGCAACGACGTCGGCGCCACCTCCAACTTCTTCGCCCACGGCGGCCACTCCCTGCTCGCCGCCCAGCTGGCCCAGCTCGTCGAGAGCCGCTTCGGCACCACACTGCGCATGGTCGACCTCTACAACGACGCCACCCCGCACGGCACCGCCGCCCGCATCCGCGCCGCACAGCACCGCACACCGGCCACCGAGACAGCCCCGCAGAGCGCGCCGGCCCCGGCGACCGATCCGCAAGGAGCGGCACGATGAGCGGCCAGGACCCCAGACTCCTCGAATACCTCAAGCGGATGACCCTCGACCTGCGCGAGGCACGCCGCCGCATCGACGAACTGGAGAGCGCCCGCCACGAGCCCGTCGCCGTGACCGGCATGAGCTGCGCCTACCCCGGCGGCGTCAGCTCCCCCGAGGACCTGTGGCAGCTGGTCGCCGACGGCACCGACGCCGTCGGCCGCTTCCCCACCGACCGGGGCTGGGACCTGGAGGGCCTCTACGACCCCGACCCCGACACCCCCGGCACCTGCTACACCCGCCAGGGCGGCTTCCTCACCGACGCCACCGCCTTCGACGCCGGCCTGTTCGGCATCACCCCCAAGGAAGCCCTCGCCATCGACCCCCAGCAACGGCTCCTCCTGGAGCACAGCTGGGCCGCCATCGAACGCTCCGGCACCGACCCGCGCTCCCTGCGCGGCAGCCGCACCGGCGTCTACGTCGGCGTCATGTACAGCGACTACGGCTCCCGCCTCGCCCCCGCCCCCGACGGATACGAGGGCTACATCGGCGCCGGCAGCGCCCCCAGCGTCGCCTCCGGCCGCATCTCCTACTCCCTGGGCCTGGAAGGACCCGCACTCACCCTCGACACCGCCTGCTCCTCCTCCCTGGTCGCCCTGCACCTCGCCTGCCAGGCCCTGCGCCGCGGCGAGTGCACCACCGCCCTCGCCGGCGGGGTCACCGTGATGGCCACCGCGGGCACCTTCGTCGAGTTCGCCCGCCAGCGCGGCCTCGCCCCCGACGGACGCTGCAAGTCCTTCTCCGCCGACGCCGACGGCACCGGCTGGGCGGAGGGCGTCGGCGTGCTCTACCTCCAGCGGCTCAGCGACGCCCGCCGGGCCGGCCGCCCCGTCCTCGGCGTGCTGCGCGGCAGCGCCGTCAACCAGGACGGCGCCAGCAGCGGACTCACCGCCCCCAACGGCCCCTCCCAGCAGCGCGTCATCCAGGCCGCGCTCGCCGACGCCCGGCTCGCCCCGGGCGACATCGACGCCGTCGAGGCACACGGCACCGGCACCACCCTCGGCGACCCGATCGAGGCCCAGGCACTCCAGGCCGTCTACGGCCACGGCCGCGACACCGCCCGCCCGCTGCACCTGGGCTCCCTGAAGTCCAACATCGGCCACGCACAGGCCGCCGCCGGAGTCGGCGGTGTCATCAAGATGCTGATGGCCCTGCGCAACCAGAGCCTGCCGCCCACCCTGCACGCCCACAACCCGACCGGCCACATCGACTGGAGCGCGGGCACCGTCGCCCTGCTGACGGACACCGTGCCCTGGCCGCGCGGCGAGCGCCCGCGCCGCGCCGGCATCTCCTCGTTCGGCATCAGCGGCACCAACGCCCACGTCATCGTCGAGGAACCACCCCAGCCCGAACCGGCGGCCGGCCCCGCCCCCGGACCGGTCCCGCTCGCCTGGCCGCTGGCCGCCCGCACCCCGCGCGCCCTGCGCGACCAGGCCGCCCGGCTCGCCCCGCACCTCGACGCCCGCCCCGGCCCGCCCCTCGCCGACATCGCCCACACCCTGGGCACCGGCCGCACCCCCTTCGAACACCGGGCCGTCGTCGTCGGCACCGACCGCGACACCCTCCGGCACGGCCTGGCCCGGCTGGCCCGCGGCGCCGGCGCCCCCGGGACCGTGCGCGGCGCCCCCGCCCCCGCGGCCCGCGCGCCGCTGGCCGTCCTCTTCTCCGGACAGGGCTCCCAGCGCCCCGGCATGGGCCGCGCCCTGCACCACCGCTTCCCCGTCTTCGCCGAAGCCTTCGACAAGGCCTGCGCCGCCCTCGACGCCCACCTGGACGTCCCGCTGCGCGAAGTCCTGTGGGCCGCACCCGACTCGCCCCACCGCGAACTCATCGACCGCACCGCCTACACCCAGGCCGGCATCTTCGCCTTCCAGGTCGCCCAGTACCGGCTCCTGGAGGCCTTCGGCATACGCCCGGCCTTCCTCGCCGGCCACTCCATCGGCGAACTCACCGCCGCCCACGTCGCCGGCGTCTGGCCGCTCTCCGAGGCGGCCGCCCTGGTCGCCGCCCGCGGCCGGCTGATGCAGGCCCGCCCGCCCGGCGGCGCGATGCTCGCCGTCCAGGCCGCCGCCGACGAGGTACGGCCGCTGCTCGCCGGCCAGGAGGCGCACATCGCCCTCGCCGCCGACAACGGCCCCACCTCGACGGTCGTCTCCGGCGACCCCGACGCCGTGGCCCGCATCCGCACCCACTTCACCGAACTGGGCCGCCGCACCAAACAACTGACGGTCAGTCACGCATTCCACTCGCCCCACATGGACGGCATGCTCGACGCCTACGCCGCGGCCGCCCGCAAACTCACCCCCGCCGCCCCCGCGATCCCCGTCGTCTCCAACGTCACCGGGACCGCCGCCACCGCACAGGAACTGGCCTCACCCGACTACTGGGTGCGCCACGTCCGCGACACCGTGCGCTTCGCCTCCGGCATCCGCTGGCTCGCCGACCACGACACCGGCACCTACCTGGAAGCGGGCCCCGACAGCGTACTCACCCCGATGGTCACCGAATGCCTCGCCGACCACCCGGGAACCACCCCCGCCGAAGCCGTGCCGCTGGCCCGCCGCGACCAGGACGAGACCACCGCGTTCCTCACCGCACTCGCCCGCCTCTACGTCCGCGGCACCCCCGTCGACTGGTCCGCACAGACCACCGGCCACCCCGCCGCCCCGGCGGAACTGCCCCCCTACGCCTTCCAGCACCGCACCTACTGGCTCGACGCGGTCACCCCCGCCCGACACCACCCCACCCCCGCCCCCACCCTCGCGGACACGGACAGCGGCCCCGCCACACCCCACGACCCGGACGAACCCGGCACCGCCGCCCGCCTGCGCGCAGCCGCCCCCGCCCAACGCCGCCCACTGCTCCTGGCCGTCCTGCGCGACCTGGCCGCCGAGGTCACCGGCGCCGACAGCGCCGCCGACGTACGCCCCGAAGTACCCCTGCTCGACATGGGATTCACCTCCCTCATGGCCGTCGACCTGCGCAACAAAACCGCCGAGGCAACCGCACTCGACCTCCCGGCCACGATCGTCTACGACTGCCCGACCCTCGAATCCATCGCGGAATACGTGGATTCCCTCATCACCGAGAAATGAGGCTCACCGCCATGCCGAAGAAGCAGAATGCCGCGCTGTTCGAGGATGCCGTCGCTGTGGTGGGTGTGTCGTGCCGGGTTGCGGGTGCGGGGAGTGCGGGGGAGTTGTGGGATGTGGTGGCGGCGGGTCGTGAGGTGGTGGGGCCGGTGCCGTCGGGGCGGGGTGATGTGGGGGTTGTGCGGGGTGGTTTCCTGCGGTCGGTGGACGGTTTTGATGCG
>NZ_BMML01000063.1 GCF_014645815.1 Streptomyces fuscichromogenes
GTGGACCGCTCTGCCGGGGCCAACCGCATGGGGGCTGGCCACCATGGTAGAGCGCACGGCCACAACGTTGTAGGGCAAGGGGTGGAGTAGGCGGACCTGCGGGAGTCCTTATGCGCGTTCCAGTAACGCGATGCCCGGGTAGTATTTTCGCCCGTTCGATTTGATCATGTCGGTGGGCGAGGTCACGCCCGCCTCCTGGCGGACCCGGTTGGCGAAGGACCGGGGCGTCGCGGGCCGGATTCCTTCACCGGCGTTGCACCATGTGCTGTACTCCGCGTAGAGAAGCCCCTGCTCGACCCGTAGATCCTTCCCTCCGGAGTCGCCGTCCCGCGTGCAGCATTCGGCGAGGAAGCGACCGATGTGATCCTCGGTGGTCGCGTAGGCCGTCGTGGCGATACGAACCCTGTCAGGACCCTCCAGTGGATCCCTGGTGCGGAGATAACGCTGGGCACCCTCGATGAGCCAGTGCAGAATTCCGGGGCCCTCGTCACGGACCAGTTCGAAAGCGAGGTTGTCGATCCTGCGGTGGGGCGGGACCGTTCTGGTGAAAGGCAGCAGGCGGATACGCCGCCAGAAAGCGAAGCCGCCCGTGGAGACCTCCGGACGGTGGTTGCCGAGCAACCACAGATGGTGGGTGGGCGTGAAAGAGAAGTAGTCCTGACGCATACGACGTGCCTTGATCTTGTCACCACCTGTCAAGAGCCTGACCCGCGCCTCGTCGAACTTGTCGTTCGGCTTGAGTTCACTGCACACGACCAGGCGGCGCCCGTGCAACTCGGTCAGCTCAGTGGAGTGCTCCGAGAAGGCGCCCCGGTCCATCAGGAAGCCAGGGGGGGCGACGTCCGCGTAGTCACCGAGTATCTGGATCATGATGTCGAGCAGCACGGACTTGCCGTTCTTGCCCTCACCGTGCAGAAAGGGCAGCACCTGGGCACCCACATCGCCCGTGATGGAGTACCCGAGCAGCAGGTGCAGAAAGTCGATCATCTCCCGGCCCTCGTCGTCGTCCCCGAAGGTGTCGGCGAGGAATCGGTGCCAGCGGGGCGTCTCCATCGCCTGGGGAGCGACGCTTGTGGCCCGGGAGTGGAAATCGCGGGTGGGGTCCGCTTTGCGCACAAGCCCGCTGTTGAGGTCGACCACTCCCACGGGGGTGCACAGGGTGTAGGGGTCACCGTCCAGCGTGTCCGGGGCCACGGAGATGTCCGGTGACGCCTTGGCCTGGGTCAGGAGTGCCTTCAGACCGGTCGTGGACAGTGTGCGGCGCTTGTGCTGAGCCAACTCACGGTCACCGAACAGACCGCGAGGGTCGGTGACGGACATGTCCTCAGCCATCTGCCCCGCGGCCCACAGCGCGGCTTTGTCCCCTCCGGCGCGCTTCCAGCGGTAGCCGTCCCAGGCGAACCAGCCCAGGCCTTCCACATGGCGGAACCGGTCGTGGTACAGCTGCACGAACAGACGGGCATTGCCGCGATCAGAAAGGGACGGGGGCACCAGAGGGGCAGAGAGGACGTTTCTGGCCGGGGGAACCGATTCAGCAGCGCTCACCGAGTCCTCAGCCGGGGGGCGGACATGGACTTCCGCCTGGCAGCCCGACTCCAAGGCTAGCATCTGCTGAGCGGCCGCCTGCGGGTTGAAACGCGGCGCGCCTTCGAGGCTGCGGCTCATGGACGTCCTTTGAGATGGAGAGGACGGACGGACCCTACAGCTAGGGCGTCGTCGACGATCTTTTCATTCCGGGCCTGCTGCCAGGGGCGGGCGTAGTGGGCGACACGGACAAGTCGGTTCCTGATGGTGGTGTGGTCGAGGTGCCCTGCCCCCACCAAACCACCGGCCGTGTACGCTGCCCGGTTCAGCTTCTCGGAAAACCCGGCACCTTCCGCAACGGCGGCGCACTGCGCGACCACCACGATCAACGGATCGATGAGCTGCTCCGCAGAAGACACGCGCCAGGGGGAACGTTCGGTGGGGACGCGCTCGACGGGCGCAGCATTCCTCCGAGGCTCGATCACATGGCCTGTACGGCGCAGCTCACTCGCGAGCCACTCAGGCAGGACGGCAGGGTGGCGTGCCGTCCCCTCAGCACGGTAGACCCCCTGCGGGGTTCTGGTCCCAGGAGCGACGATGTAGCCGCCGTCGGCACGTATGTCGACCTGCCAGGCGAAAGCGGTCTGCCGGGCAGACCCTATCGAACACCTGTACCGGACGGAGGGATCCGGGTTTCGGTACCAGACATGCAAACCCCCTGACGGGGTACGTACCCGCAAGGTCCCCTCGTCAAGCGCCGGCGCAGGGTGACCGCGATAGGCCGCCAACAACGCTAATGTGTCGAAACCCGAGGCCAGCCCGTCGAGTCGTACCTGGTCGGGGATACTGATACCGGGAAGTAGCCGAGCCCGGTCCGGGACCGGCGCCTGGTGGGCATCGATGTCAATGACCACGAGCCCAGCCGGGCCGCAAGCGACACCCACCCCAGGGGGAGGGCTGCCGGCCCACCACTGCGCGATGAGGCGCAGGTCGGTGGTGGCGGCGTGGAATCCGTGGCATGGGCGCCCTGCGGAGAGGCAGATGCACGTGGCGGGCTCGTGCCGACTGCCCGAGCAGCGGGGGCAGTTGCGGACCGGGGCCTTGCGGCCGGGGGCGAGCGGATGCACCGGCCACCCCTGTGCGGCACACCATCTTGCGACCGTACTCGGCGAGCCGGGGACGACAGGCACCTGGCTGTCACGGCCCCTACTTTCGCATGGCACGGAAATCGTCCTCGTCTTCTCTGCCTAGGCCTGCCCGATCACTTCACATCTGAAATGGGCGGCCGTGGTGACCAGGGGCCGAAGGAGTTCTGATGCGAGGGAGTGTAAAGCTCTCAGCCGGAGAACCCGTGGCTTGTCCAACCCCCGTGCCGTTCTATCAGTTTTCTGGGTCCCTTGGGTCCCTTGGGGCTTGAGTCCAGGGCTCCTTCCCGCCTGGGGGCTGAAGAGACCCAGGAGCACTCGGGACCTCGCTTCGGGGGCCAGTGTGCAGGAGGCGGAGCGTGGGAGACGAGGGACCCACAGGTCCAAGGCCCGATCAAAAGGGTCCGTAGAACCCGCCGCTTTTTTGCCTCTAGTAGCAATCATTGCAGGTCAGAGATCCTAAAGCTCATCAAGTGAGGGACTATAGGGACTCAACCCGTCAGTTATGAGGCGTACTTCTTTCAAGAGGTGCGCCTCATGCGCGCACGCACATGTCCCAGCCACATGACCCGACTTCTTGCTCTACCTCATAATTGCGGATTCCAGTCCCTACAGTCCCTGCTTATGTCCGTGAACAGCTTCTGACCTGCCAAGACCCGAGGGACCCAAGGTCAGGGACCAAGGATCAGGGCCCCCCCGCAGGCCCTGGCACTCCGAACCCCTCAAGGCCTTCCGCCTCGTGCCCCGCCCCGTGAGGTCACGACCCGGCTCTTCCGCAAGACGGACCATGACAGCTTGAACCTTTCGAGGCCCGCCCCTCGTCATACAGGTATGAGCTCGTGCCTGTATGACGGGATACCGCTGAGTGGTGTGCATGTTCCCCAGCGGGACGGACGCCTGCTGGGAGGGCGCGTGTCGTCGTCTTCCTCCTCCTCAAGGGCAGGTCCCCACGCAACTTCCCGCTGAGGGAAGAAGCCCGGCGGGGGAGGTAGCCCCCTCCTGGCCCGATCTGGCGCCGTGAAGCCGCGAACCGGGTCGTTCGCAGTGCTCTGCACAGGCGTTCGCGGGCATGGTTACCGACAGCCAGTTCCCCCCAACCGGGCCTGCTGACCAATATGTTGGAAGCTCTTGTGGCTACAGCCCTGTCTTATGCCGGCATCAGGTGCAGTAGCGGTGTAACCGACGCTGCCAGGGCGGGCGCAGGCCCGGGCACTTCTTGACGGAGGAAACATGCCCAAAGCGATCACACTGACGGACTTCGGCGGTCCTGACGTGTTGCAGTGGACTGACGTACCCCTGCCTCAGCCGCCCGAGGGGCACATCAGGGTGAAGGTAAAGGCTGCAGGGGTCGGCCCGACCGACCTCGCTCTGAGATCGGGCCGTCTCAAGGCCTTTTCGCTGCAGCCGAACGCCGTACTCGGCTTCGAGGTGGCCGGCACCGTCGACGCGGTGGGAACCGGGGTGACCGGTACGCAGGTCGGTGAAGAAGTAGCAGCGCTGCTTTTCGATCTCGGCGGATACGCTGAATACGCGGTTGCCTCGATGTGGGTCAAAAAGCCACCGTCCGTCCCGTGGGCGTCCGCGGCGTCGCTGCCGGCCTCCGCAGAGGCGGCCGCAGGGGTTCTGCGGAAACTGGGGGTGAAGACGGGTGACACGCTGCTGGTGCTCGGTGGCGGCGGAGCTGTCGGCTTGATCGCAGCGCAGTTGGCTGTCGCTCAGGGCATCAAAGTGGTGAGTGCCGTTGGAGCGCGGGACGACGCACTGGTCACGTCCCTGGGTGCCACGCCCGTACGCTACGGCGCGGAGCTGGTCGACGCCGTCCGGAGTGTCGGGACCGTCGATTTCGCGTTCGACGCGTCCGGCAAGGGTGTGCTGGCCGATGCGATCGCGTTGACGGGAGCCCCCAACCGGGTCATCACCCTGTCCGACCCTGCTGCCGCTGACTTCGGTGTCACCCTGTCGCCCCCCCCCAGCCCGGAGCGGGCTCCCCACGCGCTGGAGGACACCATGCCCCTGCTGGCGCAGAGGCAGCTCCGGCTGCGCGAGTACAGAACCATGCCCATGCAGGCTGCCGGTGAAGCGCACCGCCAACTTGAGAGTGGCCAGGTGCACGAGCGCATCGTGCTGACTCTCTGACCTCGTTCCTTTCGGTGATCTTGTAGTTGCCGGTGTCAGCCGCTGACGGCCTGCTGCCAGGACTTGAGCCGGGAGTTTCGAGTTGGTTCATGAACTTCTGGGAAGCTGTGGATCGTCGTGGTGAGTGTGTTCCGTCGGCCGACGGCGGCTCGCTGAGGGGCTCAATGTCCGTGAAGATGTTCAGTGGGTAAGGCTCTCCACCCGGGAGCGCGGACCGCGTAGCGGTCCTTCCGGTCGGGGCTCTGCTGTGCCCCCGTCGCCCCCTCCCCCTCGTCCCATGGATCGCGCCCCGGAACCGAGGTCGTCGGCCAACCGCGCCGACACTGCTGCTGCGTAGCCCCTCCAGGTCGCCGACCGTTTCCATCTGTGGCAGAACCTGGTCTCCGCAGTCGGACAGGACGGCTGTTCCCTGGGTGGGGCGGCGCTTGCGGGGCGTGGTCATCAGGTCTCCGGGTCGCGGTCGGCGGGGCTGGGAAGGTCGGTGAGTTCGAAGAGCGGTTCGTGGGTGGTCTCGATGGCGAGGCGTTCCATCAGGTCGTCACCGCGCTGCTTGGCGCAGGCGGCGCAGTGGTGCCGGCTGGCGATGGTCCAGCCCTGGGATTCGATGTGCCGGGCGAGCGCTGCCTCCAGCTCCTGCTCGGGCAGGTGGAGTTCGTAGTCGCGTTCGTCGTCTTCGTCGGGCAGCCGGCAGCGGGCACCGCAGCCGTCGCAGGCGATCGCGTACACGGTTTGAGGTACGAACACAGGGCCTCGCCAAGGGGAGGGCGCCGGGCCGGTGGTGTCCGGCCCGGCCCGGCGCGGTGGGTGAGGGCGGGCTAGGGCCCGTCTTCAAACAGACCTCGCCCAGAGCAGGAATGAGACGAGCGTGACCGCCGCTTCGTAGGAAATGGCGGTCTTTTCGTATCTGGTGGCGATGCTGCGGAAACCCTTGAGGCGATTGAAGCATCGCTCGATCATGTTGCGTCGGCGGTAGGCTTCACGGTCGAATCCCGGCGGCCTGCCACCGTGGCGGCCGCGGTTGTGCCGGTGCCGTTGCTGGTCGTTCTTCTCAGGGATGACGTGTCCGATCCCGCGTTTGCGCAGGTAGGCACGGAAACCACGGGAACTGTAGGCCTTGTCGGCCATGACCTGGTCGGGCCGGCAGCGTGGTCGGCCCGGACCGGGGCGGGGAACTCGGATGCGTTCCAGGAGTGGGCGGGTGCAGATGCTGTCGTGCCGTTGCCCCGGCGTTACCAGGATCGCGAGCGGTCGGCCCTTACCGTCGCAGGCGAGGTGGACTTTGGTGGTCAGTCCTCCGCGGGATCGGCCGAGGGCGTGATCGTCCGGTTCGTCCTGCTGATGCAGCCCCCTTTCCGCCCTGTGGCGGCCGCGTGCTGGTGAGCGCGGACGATGGTGGAGTCGATCTGGACCAGCCAGTCGATGTCGCCGGCCGCGTCAGCCGCGGCCTGGATGCGCTGCAGCGCCCGTGTGAACACGCCGCCCAGGGCGTAGCGGCGGAAGCGGGTGTACACCGTCTTCCACGGCCCGAAGCGTTCTGGCAGGTCACGCCAGGAGATCCCGGTCCGGATCCGGTAGACCATCCCGTTGATGATCTGCCGGTCCGACACCCGCGGCCGCCCTGTCGCAGCTTGCGGTATCAGTGGAGCGAGTAACTCCCACTCCTGATCACTGAGTTCATGACGATGAATCACTCCGCGATGATCCACCGCGAGGTGACTTCGGCGGGCGGCCCTAGATCCAATGCCGTGACTCTGTTGGTGATGTTGGAGGGGTCATGTGGTGGCTGCGGACAGGCACAGTGCGTGGAAGCGGGTGGTGCGGCGGCGGGTTCTGGGGGTGCTGGATACCCAGTCGGAGACTCGGGTGACGTTGCAGGCCTGCCCGTCGAGCGGATGCTCCGAGACGGATCCTGGATCTCTCGCATCCACGCTCACACCGATCCCGCGCACCGTGATCCGGTCAGGGTGCGGGTGCTGGCCTACCAGCTGCACGGTACCGGCCGTGCGGGCGAGGAGTACCGGCTGGTGACCAGCCTGCTCGATGCCCGTCGTCATCCGGCCCGCCAGCTGGCCGCGCTCTACCAGGAACGCTGGGAGGCGGAGGCCGTCTTCGCCGAGCTCAAGACCCATCAACGCGGCGCCCGCATCGTGCTCAGCAGCAAGACGCCCGACGGTGTCCTGCAGCAGATCTGGGCACATCTGCTGGTCCACCACGCGCTGCGGGAACTGATGGTCAGAACCGCCGCCACCCGGGGCCTGGATCCCGACCGGGTCTCCTTCACCGAAACCCTGCGCTCCGCCCGGCGCAGCGTGACCCTCACGCCGGGCAGCTTTTCCCCCTGAGCTGCTGGTCAGAGCCCTCGTCCTGCTCCAGCACGACCTGCTCGAACGCCTCCTGCCCGCCAGACGGCTGCGCAGCCAGCCCCGTGTCGTCAAACGCAAGATGTCCAACTACCGGCTCAAACGGACCGAACACCACAGTTGGCCACAGCCCACCCACACCGGCACCCGAGCAGTCCGCATCAAACGACCCCAACCCGCAACCACGTAAAGCAACGGCATGACTCTGTTGGTGATGTTGTCCGGGGCGCTGACGGTGGGGCCGTCGGATGGTTCGCTGGAGGAGTGCGGGGTGGCCTCGGGTTTTGGGGTGTGGGGCAGTGTCGTTACGGCCGAGGAGTTTCCAGCGGATTCCGGTGAGGACGGTGAGGACAGCGCGGTCGGCGTGCCCGAAGGGCACTCCGGCGATGTTCATCCGGGACCGGCTCGATGTCCTGTTCGAGGACGATGCGTTCGTCGGGCTGTATCCCTGCGACGGCAAGCCGGGACTGTCACCTGGTCAACTGGCGCTGGTGTCGGTGCTGCAGTTCGCGGAGAACCTCTCCGACCGTGCGGCGGCGGACGCCGTCCGCACCAGGATCGACTGGAAGTACGCCCTCGGCCTTGAGCTGGAGGATCCGGGGTTCGACCACTCGGTGCTGTGCGAGTTCCGCTGGAAGTACGCCCTCGGCCTTGAGCTGGAGGATCCGGGGTTCGACCACTCGGTGCTGTGCGAGTTCCGCGCCCGGCTGGCCGAACAGGACGGCGCCGCTGACCGGCTGCTGCAGGTGATGCTGGACCGCCTGGTGGAGGCCGGCCTGCTCAAGGCCGGGGGACGGCAACGCACCGACGCCACCCATGTACTGGCCGCGGTCCGCACGCTCAGCCGCCTGGAACTGGTCGGGGAGACACTGCGGGCAGCTCTGGAGGAACTGGCCGAGGCCGCCCCCGCCTGGCTGACTCCGCTGATCGAGCCCGAGTGGGCCAAGCGGTACGGGCGGAGGGTGGAGATCGGCAAACTGGCAGGCGGTACGGCGGCCGTGACCGCCCGGGCCGAAGAGTTCGGCCGGGACGGACAGAAGATCCTCACCGCCGCCTGGGCCGCAGACACCCCGCCCCATCCGCGATTGCTTCCTCAAGTGGAGATCCTGCGCCAGGTCTGGGTCCACCACTACTACTGGGACACGGACGGATGTCTGCGCTGGCGGGACGGCCACGCCCTGCCGCCCGCCTCGCTGCGGTTCGACTCCCCCTATGACACCGACGCGCACTACTGCGTCAAACGGGACACCGCATGGAGCGGCTACCGGACACATTTCACCGAAACCTGCGACGAGCAGCGTCCTTAACTGGTGGTCCATGTCGCCACCACCATCTCCACCGTCCAGGACATCCAGCTGACCGACACCATCCACGACCAGCTCGCCGAACGGCAGCTGCTGCCCGCCGAGCACGTCGTCGACTCCGGCTACATCTCCCCGGCACGCATCGAGCGGGCCCAGCGCGTGCACGGCATCACTCTGCTCGGCCCGGTCGCCGCCGACCACAGCGCCCAGGCCAAGGCCGGCTCGGGCTTCGACAAGGCAGCCTTCACCATCGACTGGGACAACGAGCAGGCGATCTGCCCACGCGGGGTCACGAGCGTGTCCTGGACCAAGCTGAACATCAAGGACCACACCTATCTGCAGGCCCGGTTCGCCGAAGCGGACTGCAGGGCCTGCCCAGACCGCACACAGTGCACCACATCAGCCACCGGGCCCCGATCCATCGCCGTACTGCCCCGGCCGCTGCACGAGATCCAGATACACAACCGGCTCCACCAGCGCACCGAGCAATGGCGGCACCGCTACGCGATCCGCGCCGGCATCGAGGCCACCCTCTCGCAGAACATCCGCGCCCACGGCCTTCGACGCTCCCGCTACCGCGGCCTGGCCCGCACTCACGTCCAGCACGTCCTCACCGCCCTGGCCTGCAACGTCACCCGAGTCTCCGACTGGGTATCCAGCACCCCCAGAACCCGCCGCCGCACCACCCGCTTCCACGCACTGTGCCTGTCCGCAGCCACCACATGACCCCTCCAACATCACCAACAGAGTCACGGCATTGGCCCTAGATCATGTTTCTTTCACGCTCGGCGATCAGCCTGAGCGCCTGGCGGTCGACTCCCTCGGAGGCGATGCTCGCGAAGAGTTCCATCGCCAGGGGCCTGTTGGAACGGACGAGGCTCACGGCCAGCTTGTGGATGTCCTTGCGGTCACCGGCCTCGGCGAGCAACTCCACCTCGTATCCCAAATCCACTTCAGCTCCCTGTTCTCGCGTGGCCTGTTCGGCTCCCTGGCAACCCGCTGCTGCGTGGAGCGACGCTAGCCGGTCTGAAACAACCACACATGATCACAACCCTCATCCCCACACGGCGCTGGCAGCACACACGTTCATCGGCTACGCAAGGTCTGTTTGAAGACGGGCCCTAGTTGTATTGATCACGAGCGTTGTTGACACTGGCCGGGCTTGATCACGGCGAAGACCTCCGGTGTGGT
>NZ_BMML01000064.1 GCF_014645815.1 Streptomyces fuscichromogenes
CACCGCTGACCAGCAAGTCCGACCTCACCCAAGACCCAGAAACCCGATTAGCTGCGGAACCCGGGTTTGTGGGAGGCCAGGTCCCACAGTTGCGTGACGTTGTCGGTGGTGCTGGCCGCGAGGGTATGGCCATCCGGGCTGAACGCCACCGACCACACGGAACCGTTGTTACTGGGGAGGGTCCTGCTCAGCTTGCCTGTGGCCACGTTCCACAACTGGACTGTCTGGTAGTCGTTGCCGACGGCGAGGGTACGGCCGTCCGGACTGAACGCAACAGACCATACGTGTCCCTCGTTCGCGGGGAACACGCCGCGTGCTTTGCCCGTGGTCACGTCCCACAGCCGTGCGGTGCCGTCTTCGCTTCCGGTGGCAAGGGTGCGTCCGTCCGGACTGAAAACGACGGCCCTTACCGGAGCAGTGTGACCCGTGATGATCTTGCGGGTCGCACCGGAGCGCAGGTTCCACAGCCGTACGGTCGTGTCATCGCTTCCGGTGGCAAGGGTGCGGCCGTCCGGGCTGAACGCCACCGCCTCCACTGCGCCCCTGTGGCCGGACAGGACGGTACGGGTGGCGCCTGTGACCACGTCCCACAGCCGGGCGGTCTCATCCTCGCTGCCGGTGACCAGTGTCTGCCCGTCGGGGCTGAACGCCACCGCCCATGCCGCGTCCGTGTGGCCGGTCAAGGTAATACGGGACTCACCGGTGGCCGGGTCCCACAGTCGGGCCGTGTTGTCGGCGCTTCCGGTGGCGAGGGTACGGCCGTCCGGACTGAATTTCACGGCCCAGACCGCCTCCTTGTGGCCGATGAGACGGCCTCGGGGCTTGCCTGTGGCGACGTCCCACAGTCGGGCGGTGTTGTCGGCGCTTCCGGTGGCCAAGGTACGCCCGTCTGGACTGAACGCCACCGAGTACACCCAGTCGCTGTGGCCGATGAGACGGCCTCGGGGCTTGCCGGTGGGCACGTCCCACAGTCGGGCGGTGTTGTCGGCGCTTCCGGTGGCCAAGGTACGCCCGTCCGGACTGAACGCCACCGAGTTCACCTGATCGGTGTGACCTTTGAGGACGGCGCTGTTCTTTCCTGTCGCCACGTCCCACAAGCGAGCCGTGTCATCAGTGCCGCCGGTGGCCAGAGTGCGCCCGTCCGGACTGAACGCCACCGACCACACCTCGCCCCGGTGGCCCCGCAGGGTGGTGCGGGGCTTGCCGGTGGCCACGTCCCAGAGGCGGGCCGTGCCGTCGGTGCTTCCGGTGGCAAGCGTTCGGCCGTCTGGGCTGAAAGCCACCGAGTACACCTGCCGCCGGTGGCCCACGAGACTCCGATGCAGCGGGAGAGCCGCCGCATCCTGCAGACTCGCAACGGCCTCAGGGGTGTGGCTCGTGCGGTACGCCTCGACGGCCAGCAGCGACGCCAGATCGGGGTTGGTGGCGATGAGATTGTCGGACTTGGCGGCGAGTTGCCGGGACAGATCCGCCTGTTGCTCGGCCCTGGCCGTCCGCCACTGCCACACGGCGCCCCCCGTGGCGACGAGCGCAAGGGCCAGCACCGTCGCCAGGATGATATTGAGGCGTCTGCTGCGTCGGATGGCTTCCTGTTGGTGTTGCTTGCTCGATGCCAGGTAGGCAGTGATCTCGCCCGGTAGATGACGCTTCTGAGACCAGTCGAGCCCCTCGGCGAGCGCCGTCCCGGTGAGCAGGTCACCGGGATCGGACGTTTCGGCCCAGCGAGCACGCCTCGGGCGGACTTGCTCGAGCCACCCCAGGAAGCGGTGATCCTGACGTACCCACTCTTGCAAGGTGTCCCAGTCACGAATGAGGGCGTCGTGGATCAGTTCGGCCACCGGTTGGTCTGCCGGGGCCTCGGCGTTCCGGTTCAGGCCGGGCGTGTGGGTAGTGACGATGCGGTGGTGGGTGAGCGCGGATAGAACCTCGTCGAAGGGGCCGTCGCTCTCCGGCTTGGCGTCAGGGTCGCTCGCCAGGTCGCGCAGTTCTCGCAGGGGAACCTGCGCGCGGACGGCAGGAATACGGTGGACGGGATCGGCGGGCCGTACCAGCGACGTCAGTATGCGTTGGGCCATGGGGCGCTGGTGGCTGGGGAGCTGGTCCAGGGCGGCGTCCGCCCACCTGGCAAGGCTGCCCGTCACACCGCCGATGCGCTGGTAGGCGTCGTGGGTGAGGTATCCCTCGCGGCGCCTCTCCCACAGCTGGCTCAAGGCCACCTCCACCAGCGGGAGTACGGTGGCAGGCGCCTGTCCGGCGGTCGGTCCTTCGGGAGCTGTGGCAAGTACGTCGTTGACGATGTGCCCGGGTAGTCCGGGCTCGAAGTGCGCTCCCACGTCGTGGGCGGGGAAGGTGACGATGTCGTGCAGGTCACGCCGACTCAGCATCGCCGGCACATTGAGGACGCCCGGCGTCGCGGCTTCCAGCAGGGTGGGGGCCAGGGCGGCGAGATGAGGATAGAAGTCATCGCGCATTACGAGGAGCACGCCAAGTCTGCTGTGGTCGTCCAGTGCTTCGATGATCTGGTCCGTGATTGTCCGGCGGCGGTCCGGTGGGCCGGGGCTCCGCTGGGTCAGCAGCTCTTCGAACTGGTCGACGACGAGCAGGAGACGCTCGCACGTGGGATGCGCTGCGAGCTTGCGGGTGACGGCTACGGAGAGCCGGTCACTGCCGGCCCCGGGCAGTCCCGCGCGTTCCAGTTCGGCCGCCATGTCCTGGCTCGGCCGTACGGCCAGCGGGAGCCAGCTGTCACTGCCGGGCAGACCGCCTGCGGCCAGCGCGGGCAGCACGCCGGCCTGGATCAGCGATGACTTGCCCGAGCCCGAGGGGCCCAGCAGGAGCTGCAACCGCCGGTGGTGTGCCAGAGCCGCCAGCACCCGGTGCACCGCGTCCTCTCTGCCCTTGAACCAACGGGCATGCTCGGAGCCGAACGACTCCAATCCTCGATACGGAATGACGTCTTGCTCCGTCAGTTCGGGCTGGATTTCCCGGAGCACCTGTGTCGGGGTGACGTAGGCGATGCCTTGCCCTCTTTCGTAGGCGTCCGGGGCAGTGATCTCGGTGACCATGCCGATCACCAGCCCGGTGATCTCATTGAGGACAGGCGCACCGCTGAAGCCGGTGGTCAGATCGTTGGCGGCGGTCAACTGCAGAAGGACACCACTGCTATCCACGGGGCCCAGCAGATCACCGCACACGCCGAAGCCGAGGTGCCCGCCGGCCGGGGCTTGAGCGGGGAATCCGAACGAGCGCACCTGATGCCCCCGACAGCCTTCGGCCGATCCGAGGGGCAGTACGGTCATGCCAGGCGACGTGGCGTTCAGGCGCACCATGGCTACGTCTTCCGCGTCCGGGGATCGCCATGGCCCTTCCAGCACCTGCCCCTGCACATGGGGAGCGCCCTCGACGTGGGGAAAGACCAGCTGTACTGTCCCGCCTGGGCTCGACCCGGCCGCATGTACCACGTGCGCACAGGTGACCAGGAGATCCTCTGCCACCAGGAAGCCTGCCCCGGCCACCTGGGCCTGCCGCCCGAGGATCTGTGCTACGGCACTGGGCAGGCCTCGTGCGCGTCGACTCTCCGAACCCGTCTCTGACACGTCCATCGGATCAGCCCGAACCACCGTCGCCATGGAGGGGTTGGGACTCGCTCCTCATCCACTTGACGGTCACCTGCAGGTGAGCGTGGGCGCCCGTCTTGGTGATGACAGCTCCAGCCTCAACCTCGAGGTCAACCCCGAATTCGACCGCAATCTCGTGAGGTCCGGCCTTGCGTAGTTGTTCGAGGGTGGTACGCGCCGCCCCCGTGATCGGTTCCAGCGCCTCCTGAAGGCCTTTCGGCAGGTCATGGATCGCCTCACCGATACGGCCGGCCTTCACGGGCCCGTACGCTGCGGACGACGCCTCGATCAGCACGCAGCCTCCGCCCTCCAATGCCATCCGGGCCAACTGGTTCAAGCCGCCTCCTTCCCTAATCCTTTGACAGGCTCTCCCCCCTGTTGAGGAACGCACCTCGGGCTGTCGGCCGAAGGCGGGACCTGGCGCACAAGCACGCCACCACAAGCAGGCTTGCCGCATCACACTGATCGTCATCGAATTCGACACGGGGGCGCAGCCCAAGTAGGCCGTTCGGCTCAGACTGGCAGTCACGCCCCTTGCACTTTCCGAGGCGCTCATCGAGGGCTGAGGCGAAACACGCTCGAGGAAAGGGATCCCAGTGACCCTA
Organism: Streptomyces fuscichromogenes; assembly: GCF_014645815.1. GTDB lineage: Bacteria > Actinomycetota > Actinomycetes > Streptomycetales > Streptomycetaceae > Streptomyces > Streptomyces fuscichromogenes. The sequence goes on from NZ_BMML01000064.1 coordinate 4,223, forward strand.
GATGATCGATTCCAAGAAGGTGCCCGCCGAGAGCTCGGCGTGAGCGCTGGCTGCTTGCGCTGAAGGCACCTGAGCGTCTGCGTGTGAAGCGGATGACGCTCTACGACTGGGCCTTCACCTGGGAATCGGAGGGCAGAACACTCGGGCTCGGTGCCGAGAGCCGAGCGCGCTCCACGGCTGTGAAGTGTGGTGACGGGCCGGACGGCGAGACACGGACGGTAGGCAGAATGATCGTCACGAGCATGATGACCTGGAACAACTAGCGCGGTCATGTCTGCTGCGAGTCAGGTCCTCGGCCCTGTCTGACGCTGGGATAGGGCTCAATATCCAAGCCTTCCTTCCTGTCGATGCGGAGTGTGGCCACCAGGGTCCTGGAGCGCGCTGCACCGATGCGGAGTCGCTTGCGCAGGGTCTCGGCGGAGATCGGTCGTCGGTGCTGTTTCCAGTGCTCGGCATCCTCTCTCCGGGCTCTTTCAAGGAGGGTGTCATGTACGGACCGTATCTGCCTGTGTTCATACCCCACCGTTTCCTGCCCCAGTGATCCCTCCGCCGCCGCCAGGCGCGCGCCGTCCTGTTTTCCCACGGCACTCATCGCCTGCAGGAGGCCGGGGCCCACTTCAGCCCAGCCGATCAGCAGCAAGGGGCCTACTGCGTCGAAGGCGGCTTTGCCGGTCTGGCCGGACAGGAGTGGGTCTGTGACGTTGAGGGCCAGGGTCATCAGGCTGGACAGAATCAGCAACCGGCGTGCCGGGCGTAGTTGTTCGGAGGGCGCGCCTTTCACGGCGAGATAGCGGATGGCGAGGAGGAGGCCGAGGACTGAGAGGTCGACCGCGGGTGCTACCAATGGTGCGACGAGGGCGGGTACGCCGAGGTGCGTCGCCAGGGCCCATACGTTGCCGAAGCCGAAGAGGAAGGTCAGGCCGACGACGGTACCCATGATCACGGTGACGTACCGGAAGGCCGTTGCCTGTTCACGAGGTCGTCGCCCCTCGGGCAGGGGGCGAAGGGATGGCTGCGGTCGGCCCCTCATTTGGCCCTGCTCCGCGGGTCAATCCGGTCGCCCGGGAGGAATGGTTCTGGTCGATCCTGTGGTGCGGACTCAAGGGCCTCGTCCGCTCCGGTGTCTCCCCGACCGCTCCGCCGAAGTTGAAGATCGGCCCGCAGCACGACCGGTTGGGCTTTTGGTTCAACTCGGACCTCGGACACTGGCTACAACGGTACGAAATCGAGGACCTCGACCTTACGGTCGCGGTCCTCGTCGCGTTGTGCGGCGAAGTGCGCGGCGGCCCCTTTCGGGGACCTGGGATAATCGCAGACCGGACCCGGCGGCGAAGCGGAGTGGTGATGGTCGAGCGACCCGGTCGAGCGAGCACGCAGGAGACGAGCCCTCGCCGTAGGAGGCCTCGCGCCGGGAGCGGGGAGTCCCTGAGCGACCTGGTGTACGAGCGTATGCGCACGGCGATCCTCCAGGGGGTGTACCGGCCCAACCAGCGGCTTCCCGAGGACGAGCTCGCGGCGGAGCTCGACGCCAGCCGTACGCCCGTGCGTGCCGCGCTGATGCGGTTGGTGGACCAGGGGCTCGTGGTGCGGGTGCGGCAGGGCTGGGTCGTCCGCGAGCACACGCCGGACGAGATCCGCGAGATCTACGAGGTCCGGGGCGCCCTTGAGTCCATGGCGACCGGGCTGGCCGCCGTCCGGGGGTCGGAGGAGCAGCTCGCCGCGATCTCCGCCATGTACGCGGGCCCGACCGCGCACTACGTGAGCCAGCCCCGTTCCGAACTGGGCCGGATGAACCGGGAGTTCCATCAGGCGATCGTGCGGGCCTCCGCCAACCGGCGGCTGTACGACGAGTGGTTGCGCAACCGGGACTTCGGCGTCACCTACAACATGGCCGCCCTGTTCACCGCGGAAGAGGCCGTCCTCTGCATCGAGGGCCACAAGAAGATCATCGAAGCCCTGCTGGACCGTGACCGCGACCGGGCGGAGCGGCAGGCCAGGATTCATGTCGAGGACGTCCAGGCCGCGGCCTCCCGCCGTCTCGATGCCGTGCGACCCTCCGCCGGTCTCTCCCTGGACTGAGAAGGGGCTCCCCCTGAAACAAGGGGGAAAGATCCTTGTCGGCTTGGATACAAACTTGTATCCTAACTCGTATGCAAAATGGCTCCCAGGTGTTGTCCGGGTCGCTCGACAAGGCCCTGTCCGCCGCGACGCGGTCGTTCGCGCAGTGGGGCGGCTTCGCTCCGGGCCTGCGCGTCGCCGTGCTGCGCGGTCTCTCCGAGGAACTCGCGGCCCGGAGGTGCGAACTCGTCGCGACGGCGGCCACGGAGACGGGGCTGGGCGGACAGCGGCTTGCCGGGGAGGTCGAGCGGACCCGGCTCCAGCTCGCCCAGTTCGCCCGGTTCATCGAGGACGGCGGTCACTTCGACGCGGTGATCGACCCGGCCACGGACGCCCGTCCCGACGTCCGCCGGGTCAACGTGCCCTTGGGTCCGGTCGCCGTGTTCGCGGCGAGCAACTTCCCGTTCGCGTTCGGCGTGGCCGGTACGGACACCGCCGCCGCGCTCGCGGCCGGCTGCCCGGTGATCGTCAAGGGGCACCCCTCGCAGCCGGAGACCGCGCGGCTCGTCGCCGCCGCGGTGCACGCCGCGCTGACCGCGGCCGGGGCCCCCGCCGGAGCGTTCCAACTGCTTCCGGAGAGCGGACTCGACACCGGCCGTGCCCTGGTCCGGGCGCCCGAGATCACGGCGGTCGCCTTCACCGGCTCGCTCACCGGTGGCCGGGCGCTCTTCGATCTCGCCGCCGCCCGCCCGCGTCCGATCCCGGTCTACGCCGAGATGGGCAGCCTCAACCCGGTCTTCCTCCTGCCCGGCGCGGTCATGGACGCACCCGAGGACCTGGCCGACGCCTACGTGGAGTCGCTGACCGCGTCGAACGGGCAGCTCTGTACCAAGCCCGGCGTGACCTTCCTGCCGCAGGGAGAACCAGGCGACCGGTTCGTGGCGCGAGCGGTGCGGCAGGTCGAGAAGCGCGAGCCCGACGCCGTTCTCAACGGCTCGATCTGGCAGCGACTCGTGACGGGCACCGCCGAACTCGCCGACCGGCCGGGCGTCACCGTGCTGGCCGGGTGCTCGGCACCCGACGGCGCGGGCCGCCGCTTCCCGGTGAGCCTCGTGCAGGCCGCTCTCGACACCTTCCTCACCGACCCGGCGCTGACCGAGGAGCGGTTCGGACCGTTCGGAGTGATCGTCCGGTACGACACACAGCGGGCCCTCACGGCGGTGGCGTCCCTGGACGGCCACCTCACCGCGACGATCCACCTGGGCACCGGCGACGAGGACGACGCCCGGCGGCTCGCCGCGGACCTGACCGGCAAGGTGGGCCGGCTGGTGTGGAACGGCTGGCCGACCGGCGTCGCCGTGACCGATGCCATGCACCACGGCGGGCCGTACCCCGCCTCCACCAGCGCCGCACACACCTCGGTGGGCACCCACGCGATCGCCAGGTTCCTGCGCCCGGTCGCGTTCCAGAACAGCCCCCAGTCGCAGCTGCCCGCCCCGCTGCAGGACGCGAACCCGATGGGGATCCCCCGCAGGGTGGCGGGCCGCACGACCGCGGAGGCGATCGGCCCGACCACGACGAACACGGAAGGACGGGCACGGAAGTGACCCACACGCAAGCCTTCACCGCGAGGGAACGCGACGACGCCGCACGCGGTTTCCTCCTGCTGCCGACCCTGCCCGCCGGGCCTGGACTCACGCCGGAGGCGGCCAGGGTGCTTCAGGAGGTGCCCGGGTACCTCGGCGTACCGTTCGTCAGCCCGGTCTTCCAGGCCCTGGCCAACTGGCCGGACTACCTCGTACCGGCCTGGAACGCCTTCAAACCGGTGCTCCGTTCACCGGAGTTCGCCGCGGCCGCCGCGACCCTGCGGGTCCCGGCCGGGCTGCTGCCCGAGCCGGACCCGTCGCTGCCGACCGACGGCGCCGACATCGACCTGATCCACCGCTACACCATGACGTTCCATCAACTCCTGCCGGAGCTGCTGCTGTTGACCTCATGCTGGTACCGGGGACTCACCTCGGACGACGGGCCGGCGGCCGACCCGGGGGCGCTCGACCCGGGCCCGCGCGGAATCCGGCCCGGCGCGGTCAACGTCACCCCGGACGGCAGCGCGCCCACCCCCGAACTCGCCCGGGTCTACGAGGAGATCCGGACCGCGCACGACCACCCCCGCGTGCTCAGCTTCTACCGCGCACTCGGAAACCGGCCCGCCTTCATGACCGGCGTGTGGGACCGGTGGGGACCGGTCGCCGTCAGTGCCGAGTACACCGCCGCACGTGCGGAGATCCTCGCGAAAGCCGCCGCGGCCGCCGCCGCTCTCCCCGCGCCGGTGACCGGCACCGGGACGGCCGGGGAGGCCCGAGCGATCCTCGCGCTCTTCCGCGGCCGGCTCATCCCCGCTCTGTTCCTGGACACGGCCGCCGTGCTCGCGCTCCTCGGCGAGACCGACGCGATCGCCTCCGCCTGAACCACCGCCCCCTCCGCTCCTGCCCGTGCGATCCGGCACCCCCCACCATCGTGCACGCTCCGAACCCGGGAGAACCATGCCCAACATCACCGTCGAACTGCTGGCCGGCCGAACGCGCGCCCAGCGCGCCGAGTTCGCCCGGGTGGTGACCGAAGCCGTGGTCGACGTGCTCGGCGCTCCGCGCCATCTGGTCCGCATCCGGTTCACCGAACTGGCCCACGACCAACTCGCCCTGGGCGGCGAACTCACCGAACCACCCGCACCGCGCGCGGATTCCGTCTAGGTCGTGTTTTGAAAGATCACTGCTGTCCGCAATGATCTGCGCGTGGGACGGGGAGATCTGT
>NZ_BMML01000065.1 GCF_014645815.1 Streptomyces fuscichromogenes
CCCCACACACCACCGCCACCGCACCCGGAGACCGCACCACCTGCACCCCAAACAACTCCGGAACCAGAGGAGTCGGACCGGCCGGCACACCAGTGCCACCCCACTCCGTCAAGATCAGCCGACGCTCCTCCTCCGCCAGCACATCGATCTCGTGCACCCGGACACCCGGATCCGCGGCCACCATCGCCAGCACCCGGCCAAAGCGCTCGGCGATCGTCTCCACCGTCGCCGCCTCGAACACATCGGCCGCAGCCGTCAGCGCCCCGGACAACCCGGTCGTCCGACCACCCTCACCCACGACCTCGCCCAAGGTGACATCCAGGTCGAACTTGGCCGGCATCACACCGGCCGCCATCTGCCGCACCCGTACTCCGGGGAGATCCAGAGCTGTTAGTGCGTTGTTCTGCCAGGTGAACATGGTCTGGAACAGCGGGTGCCTGGCCAGGGACCGGCCCGGCGCCAGCAGCTCCACCAAGCGCTCGAACGGCACGTCCTGGTGCTCCAGGGCCGCCAGACTGGATTCCCGCACCCGGGTGAGGACGTCGGTGAACGCAGGGTCGCCCGACAGATCCGTCCGCAGGACAAGGGTGTTGACGAAGAATCCGACCAGATCGTCCAGCGCCTGGTCCGTCCGACCCGCCACCGCCGTACCGATCGGAACGTCCTCCCCCGCCCCCAACCGCGACAACAGCACCGCCAACGCCGCCTGAACCACCATGAACAACGTGACACCCTGCGCACGCGCCAACGCCGTCAACCCCGCATGCACCTCAGCAGGAATGTCGAGCGCCACCGTGTGACCCCGGTGCGACGCCACCACCGGACGCGGCCGATCCACCGGCAGAACGAGCTCCTCCGGAGCCCCGGCCAGCGTCTGCCGCCAGTAACCGACCTGGCCCGCCAGCAGGCTGTCCGGATCCTCCTCCTCGCCCAGCAACTCCCGCTGCCACAAGGTGTAGTCGGCGTACTGGACGGGCAGCGGCTGCCAGCCCGGCGCACGTCCCTCACGACGCGCCGCATACGCCAACGAGAGATCACGGGCCAACGGCCCCATCGACCAGCCGTCCCCCGCGACATGGTGCAGCACCAACACCAACACATACACATCCGGACCCGTCTCGACCAGCAGAGCCCGCAACGGAATCTCCACCGCCAGGTCGAACGCCCGTCCCGTCTCCGCCGCCACCAGGTCCACGACCTGCTCCTCGGCAGCCTGTGCGACCCGCAGCACCTCACCCACCTCACCAGGCGTCACCACGTGCTGGTAGGGCTCCCCGTCCACGACGGGGAACACCGTGCGCAACACCTCGTGGCGGGTGACCACGTCCGACAGCGCCGCTCCCAGCGCGCCGACGTCGACCGCTCCGGTCAGGCGCAACGCTGCCCGGATGTGGTAGGTCGGGCTCGGTCCCTCCAGCTGCGCCAGGAACCACAACCGACGCTGCGCGAACGACAACGGCACCTGCTCGGACCGCTCCCGCGGCGCCAAGCCCACCCAAGCCGGACCGGTGGCGCCGATCCGCGCCGCCAGGGCGGCCGGAGTCGACGCCTCGAACAGCATCCGGACCCCTGCCTCGGCCCCGAAGACGGTCCGGATCCGGGACACCAGCCTCGTCGCCAACAGCGAATGGCCGCCCAGCTCGAAGAAGTCGTCCTCCACCCCCACTCGTTCCAGGCCGAGGACGTCGGCGAAGAGATGGCACAGGATCTCCTCGTCGGCGGTGGCGGGCCCGCGACCGTTGCCGACCGGACCGTACTCCGGCGCGGGCAGGGCGGCGCGGTCCACCTTCCCGTTCACCGTCAGCGGCAGCCCGCCCAGCACCACCACAGCGGACGGCACCATGTACTCCGGCAGGAGCTGCCCCACGAAGGTGACCGGATCGACGGGCAGGTGCGGCTCCGCCGTCGGGTCGTCGTCCCCGCTCTCGGGCACGACGTAGGCCGTCAGGCGCTTGTCCCCGGGAGTGTCCTCCCGTACGACGACCACGGCCTGGGCGACACCCGGGCAGTCCGACAGCACCGCCTCGACCTCGCCCGGCTCGACCCGGAACCCGCGGATCTTCACCTGCTCGTCCGCCCGCCCGACAAAGACCAGCTCGCCGTCGGCCGTCCAGCGCGCCAGGTCCCCGGTCCGGTACATCCGCTCACCCGCACCGCCGAACGGACATGCCACGAACCGCTCCGCCGTCAGCCCAGGCCGGCCGTGGTATCCCCGCGCCAGACCTGCCCCGGCCACGTACAGCTCTCCCACCACGCCACGCGGCACCGGGCGCAGGGCGTCGTCGAGGAGACAGCCGCGGGTGTTGTCCATCGGCCGGCCGAGCGGCGGTGTCTCGGGCACCGCCGCTGCGTCCCGGACGGCGTACTGGGTCGCGCAGAACGTGGTCTCCGTCGGTCCGTACACGGGCCGCACCGTCAGCCCTGGACATGCCTCAAGCACCGCCGTCATCGCCTGCGCCGGCACCACGTCGCCCCCGGTGAGCACCTCTCGCAGCCCGGTGAAACACTCCGGGTCCTCCTGCGCCAGAACTCTCAGCAGCCCGGCCGGCACCCAGACATGGCTGAGCCCGTGCGCACCGATCAGCGACCGGATCAGCGCTCCGTCCAGCTCGTCAGCCGGGGCCAGCACCACCGTGCCGCCGGCAGCCAGCGTCACCCACAGTTCAAAGACCGACGCGTCGAACGCGTACGGCGCGTAGCCAAGGACACGCGTGGGTGCCGACTCCTCCCAACACCGGTCGACCGCCCGCGCCACCACGTCCCGCTGGGAGACCACCACGCCCTTCGGCCGCCCCGTGGACCCCGACGTGTACATCACGTACGCAGCCGTATCCGGCCGCCCCGGGCCCGCCGCCACCGCGACCACCGGCGGATCCGCCTCCGTGGCCACTCCCGGGTCATCCACACACACCACAGGCACATCAAGAGTCCGCGGCAGCAACCCGGCGAGACCGCTGGTGGTCACCGCGCACACCGGTTCCCCGTCGGCCAGCATGAGCCCGACCCGCTCGGCGGGATACGACGGGTCGACGGGCAGATAGGCGCCTCCCGCCTTCCACACCGCCAGCAACGCCACCACCAGCTCGACCGACCGCTCCACCATCACCGCGACCACCGACTCCACGCCCACCCCCCGCGCCGCCAGCACCCCGGCCAGGCGTGACGCGCGGTCGTCCAGCTCGGCGTACGTCAGGCGCTCGGCCCCGCGCACCACCGCCTCGGCATCGGGGCTACGGGTCACCCACTCGTCGATCAGCTGGGGCAGCGTCTTGTCCACGGTGTCGGCGGCAGTGTCGTTCCAGTCCCCGAGAAGGTGCGCGCGTTCGGCATCGGGCAGGATCTCCAGCCCGGCCAAGGGCCTTTCCGGCGCGTCCTCCAGAGCCGCTATCAGGCCCTCCAAGGCCGTGTGCAGCGACGCGCACACGGGTCCCGGGTCCACCGGAGCTACCAGGTCGACCGTCAGCTCGAAACCCGTCTCCAGGTCATCGACCGCGAGCACCAGCGGGTAGTTCGTTCGGTCCTGGGCGAAGAGCAGCGCGGGGCCGTTCGTCCTGGCCCGCCTGTCGTAGGCACCGGGCGCACGGCGACGGCTGTGGCGGTAGTTGAAGAGCGAGGTGAACAGCGGAGCGGATGGTGCGACGCCGCTGGCCTTCTGCGCGAGTGACAGGGGGGCGTGCTCGTGCACCAGCAGGCCGGCCAGCTGGGAACGCATCGCCTGCACCGCGTCCAGCGCGCTCAGGCCGGCGGTGTCCACCCGTACCGGCAGGGTGTTCATGAACGGACCGGGAATCCGCTCGGCGCCCGCCCCCGCGTTCATCCGGCCCAGCAACACCGTCCCGAACACCACGTCCGAACGACCCGACAGACTTGCCAACACCCGTGCCCACGCCACGTGGAACAACGTCGCCGGACTCGTCCCCAGCCCACGCGCCCGCTCCCGCACCCGCTCCGCCAGGCCGTCGTCCACGGCCAGTCGCCCCTGCTTCACACCGGTGCCGTCGCCGTGGGTGTCGGAGAGCCCGAACGGCGTTGTCGCCTCGGTGACATCCCCCAGAAGAGCCGCGAAGTACTCCTCGTGCTCCTGACGGGACACTCCCAGCCGCGCCTGCGCCACGAAGTCCCGGAACGGCAGCGGCGCCGGCAACTCGGCCCCACGTCCCGCCATGAACGCCGCGACCTCACCCAGTACCACGTCGGCCGCGGTGTGGTCCTGGAGCAGGTGGTGCACCTGCACCAACGCCAGCCACCGGCCGCTGCCCGGCTCCGCCGCCACATACACGCGCAGCAACGGCGCCCGCCGCAGATCCATCCACGAACCCGCCGCGGCCAGCAAGTCCGCCACCGGGTCGGACCCGTTCGCGGGCAGCGTCACCTCCGTCACCGGTACGACCGCACGGCGCCACACCACCTGCACCGGCTCCGGCAGCCCCTCCCACACCACCCCGGTGCGGTAGATGTCATGCCGATCCACCACCCACTGCAAGGCCGGCAGGAACCTGTCCAGCCGCTCACGGCTCTCAAAGGCCATCACCATCGGCACGAGATACACGTCTGCCTCACCGGGCTCGGCGAGCAGGTGGTGGAAGAAGATCCCCTCCTGGAGCGGGGCCAGCGGATACACGTCCGCCACGTTCGCCGCCCCACCCTCCACCGCCGCACACACCAACTCCACCTGCGCGGGAAACAGATCGACCAACGGCAACATCTCCGGCGTGATCACCTCCGCACCCTCCGGAATACCGTTCGGCGGCACCTCAGCCTCGACACCCGTCCCGGCCATCGCCAGCGCGGCCGGAGTGGGTGCCTCGAACAACACCCGTACGGAAACGCCCAGCCCCCGCTCCCGCAACCGCTGCACCAACGACACCGCCAGCAGCGAATGCCCGCCCAGCTCGAAGAAGTTGTCCTCCGCCCCCACCCGCTCCACACCCAACACCTCGGCGAACGCACCACACACGATCTCTTCAGCCACCGTCGCAGGCCCCCGCCCGCCAGCGGACACGGCAGACTCCGGCACCGGCAAGGCGGCCCGGTCCACCTTGCCGTGCACCGTCAGCGGCAGCCCTTCCAGCACCACCACCGCCGACGGCACCATGTACTCCGGCAACCGCCCAGCAGCGAACGCCCGCACCTCCTCGCCCGCAACACCACCGTCGACGGGAACGACATACGCGACCAGCCGCACATCGCCGGGCACATCCTCACGCGCGACCACCAACGCCCGGGTGACTCCGGGATACGCGGCAAGAACGGCCTCGACCTCACCCGGCTCGACCCGGAACCCCCGCACCTTCACCTGCTGGTCCGCGCGTCCCACGAACATCAGTCGGCCATCAGGAGTCCAGCGAGCCAGGTCGCCGGTGCGGTACATCCGCTCCCCCGGAGCTCCGAAGGGGCTCGCCACAAAGCGCTCCGCCGTCAGAGCCGCCCGTCCCGCGTACCCACGGGCCAGACCGGCGCCCGCCACGTACAACTCCCCTGCCACCCCTGACGGAACCGGCTCCAGGAACTGGTCGAGGACATGGACACGGTTGTTGTCGATGGGCCGGCCGATCGGGACACTCGGCCCTTCCTTCCCGAGTCCTGACCGCCAGCAGGTGGTGTCGATGGTGGCCTCGGTCAACCCGTACAGATTGTGGAGTTCCACGCCCAGCAGACCGGTCACCCGCTCGTGCAAGTCACCCGGCAGCGCCTCACCCCCGCTGAACACCATCCGCAGGCCGGCGCAACCCGCCGCCGTGGGCTCGGCGACGAATGCCGTCAGCATCGAGGGAACGAACTGCGCGACCGTGACCCGTTCACGCTGGATCAGCCGCGCCAGGTACGTCGGATCGCGATGCCCTTCCGATGCCGCGACCACGAGCACCGCACCGGCCGTCAACGGCCACCACAGTTCCCACACCGAGGCGTCGAACCCGAACGGCGTCTTGTGCAGCACCCGGTCCCGCTCTTCCAGTCCGAACTCCCGCTGCATCCACACCATGTGGTTGGCCAGCGCGCCGTGTGTGACCACCACACCCTTCGGCCGTCCGGTGGAACCCGACGTGTACATCACGTACGCGGCGCTCCCGCTGTACGGCGCCAAGTGCTCCACGCTGCCCGGGTCACCGCCCATGCCCGTCACGGGCCACCCCGACGCATCGATCGTCAGCACCGGGAGGGCCGTCCCTTCCGGAAGCACACCGACCAGGTCACTGGTGGTCAGCACACATATCGGACGGGCATCAGCGAGCATGAACGCCACCCGCTCGGCGGGATAGCCGGGGTCCACCGGTAGGTAGGCGGCACCGGCCTTCCACACCGCCAGCAACGCCACCACCATGCCGACCGAGCGCTCCGACACCACCGCCACGACCGCTTCCGCGCCCACGCCCACGCCCACGCCCACGCCATGATCTGCCAGCTCCCGCGCCAGCCTGCTCGCCCGTTCGTCCAGCTCCGCGTAGGTGATCTGCTCGCTGCCACACACCACGGCCGGAGCATCGGGGGTACGGGCCACCCGCTCCTCGATCAGTTGGGGCAACGTCACGTCCACAGGCGTGGTGGCAGTGTCGTTCCAGCCGCCCACCATCAGCTCGCGCCGGGCACTAGGCAGAATTCCGACTCCTCGCACCGGGCTGTCCGGTGCGTCTTCCAGCACGGCGATCAAGCCCTCAAGAGCAGTGTGCAGCGACGCACAGACCACGTCCGGGTCTCCCGGAGCAACCACGTCAGCGGTCAGGACGAAGCCCGTGCTGTTGTCATCCACCGCGACGGCCAGCGGATAGTTCGTGAGCTCCTGGTTGTGGAGCAGCTCCACACCGGTCGGTCCGCGTCGCACACCGTCGGCGGCCAGGGCGCCCGGCCGACGGCTCCGACGGTAGTTGAAGAGCGAGGTGAACAGCGGAGCGGATGGTGCGACACCACTGGCCTTCTGCGCGAAGGACAGGGGCGCGTGCTCGTGCACCAACAGAGCCGCCAGCTGCGACCGCATCGCCTGTACGGCACCCACCGCACTCGGGGTCGCGAGGTCCACCCGTACCGGCAGGGTGTTCATGAACGGGCCGGGAACCCGCTCGGCGTCCCTCCCCGCGTTCATCCGCCCGAGCAGCACCGTCCCGAACACCACATCCGAACGCCCGGACAGGCCCGCCAGCACCCGCGCCCACGCCACATGGAACAAGGTCGCCGGGCTCACCCCGAGCTGACGGGCCTGCTCCCGGATCCGCTCCGCCAGACCCTCGTCGACCGACAGCCGGGTCCGCCGCACACCGGTGCCGTCACCGCGGGCATCGGCCAGGCCGAACGGCAGCGTCGGCTCCGTGACATCACCCAGCAGACCTGCGAAGTACTCCTCGTGCTCCTGCCGCGAGACACCCAGCCGTGCCTGCGCCACGAAGTCCCGGAACGGCAACGGCGCCGCCAACTCGTCCCCACGCCCCGCCATGAACGCGGCGACCTCACCCAGCACCACTTCCAACGCGGTGTGGTCCTGAAGGAGGTGATGCACCTGCACCAACGCCAACCACCGGTCGCTGCCCGGCTCCGCCGCCACATGCACGCGCAGCAACGGCGCCCGCCGCAGATCCATCCACCGCCCGGCCACCGCCAACAGTTCAGCCGCAACATCCCCGGACTCGGGCAGGACCACCTCGGTCACCGGTACGCTCGCATACCGCCGAACCACCTGCACCGGTTCCGGCAACCCCTCCCACACCAACGCCGTGCGGTAGACGTCATGCCGGTCCACCACCTGCTGCAACGCCGACAGGAACCCGTCCAGCCGCTCACGCCCGTCAAAGGCCATCACCATCGGCACGAGATATACGTCCGCCTCACCGGGCTCGGCGAGCAGGTGGTGGAAGAAGATGCCCTCCTGGAGCGGGGCCAGCGGATACACGTCCGCCACGTTCGCCGCCCCACCCTCCACCGCCGCACACACCAACTCCACCTGCGCGGGCGACAGATCGACCAACGGCAACATCTCCGGCGTGATCACCTCCGCACCGGCCGGGATCCCGTTCGGCGGCACCTCCACCACACCACCAGCATCACCAGCCGCGGCCAACCGCTCCGGAGTCGGCGACTCGAACAACGCCCGCACCGAGACCCCGAACCCACGCTCACGCATGCGCTGCACCAACGACACGGCCAACAGCGAATGCCCGCCCAGCTCGAAGAAGTTGTCCCCCACCCCCACCCGCTCAAGGCCCAGCACTTCGGCAAACGCCCGGCACACGATCTCTTCCGACACCGTGACGGGCCCTCGCCCACCGCCGGAGGCCGCGTACTCCAGCGCCGGCAACGCAGCCCGGTCCACCTTCCCGTTCACCGTCAGCGGCACCGCGTCCAGCGCCACCACCGCTGACGGCACCATGTACTCCGGCAACCGCTGCCCCACAAAGGCACGCAGGTCACCAACCAGGTCACCAACCAGATCGCCGGCTGATTCACTGTCGCTGTCGGGAACGACATAAGCCACTAGCCGCTTGTCGTTCGGGGTGTCCTCGCGGGCGATCACGACAGCCTGGGCAACGCCGGGATGGGACGCCAGCACCGCCTCGACCTCCGCGGGCTCGACCCGGAACCCCCGGACCTTCACCTGCTCATCCGCCCGCCCCACGAACACCAACTCACCATCAGCCGACCAACGGACCAGATCCCCCGTCCGATACATCCGCTCACCCGACGCCCCGAACGGACACGCC
>NZ_BMML01000066.1 GCF_014645815.1 Streptomyces fuscichromogenes
GGCTGCCCTGGGGGCGTTCCCCTTCGCCTTCGTCGCGAGTGCGCCGCCTCTCTTCAACCAGCTCGCGAGCCCGCTGGTACGCGGATTCCAGTTCCTCCGGAGACAGATCGAAGCCCTCGGCCGCCGATGCGACCATTCCGGCCAAGGTCTCCAACTGTCGGTTTGACAGCGGTCCCGACGGGCCCGGCGCGTCTTCGCCCTCGCTGCGCAAGATCTCCCGGAGGATCTCGGCCGCCCCTGGGCGCCCGGCTTCGTCGAGTCGCTCGGGGGTTACTCCCACTGTGCGCGACATGTGCGCGATGGTTAGGTCTGGCCCCCAGGCCCGCTTTGGTGGTGACTTGCGCTCCCAGCCGCTCTCGATCTGGCGCCAGCGGCCGCCTCGGATCTGGATCGAAGTGGTCAGCTCGGCGGCTGCCTCTGGACTGAGTCCGCGGGCCTGTCGCGCGAGACGAATCAGCGCTCCCTCTGGAGACGGCTGCAACTCACTGGCAGGGTCCACGGCCCTTGACTCCAATCACTGTGAATCAGTGCTCTTCAGTGAACTTTAGCGAACGTCATTGCAGGTCACGCTAGGTTCGCAAACTGTCTCACGCTGGAGTTCTCTGGAGCAGTGACATGCAGTGGATTGCAGTGAGTATCAGCGTGCTCTAGTCTCGACCCATGACGTCCTCGCCAAATCAGGACCCCGCTCGCGTGCGCCGAAGGAGAGTGCGCGCAGGCCTCACACAAGGCGGCCTTGCAGCTCAGGCCGACATTTCGCAGTCGTACATGTCGATGCTGGAGGCCGGCGCCTGCAGCGCTTCTCCGCCAGTTCTGGCGCGTCTTGCCGCTGCACTTGGCTGCGAGATCGAAGAGCTGATGCCGGATGAGCCCAGCGCGGCAAAGGTCCCGGCGTGAGCCGCCCGGAGTGGCGCGAGCGCATTCGGCAGATGGTCGACGACTGGCCGCCGGTCACGCCTGAGACGTACGCCCAGCTCGCGCTCCTGCTGGCCCCGGCACCCGCCTCGGCTATGGCCCCGGTCGCCCTATCGCCTCGCGCCCGGCAGCAGCGGCACGACGCCCGCCCGATGGCCGCCTGACCAACGGTTCGGGGCCGCGCCCGGCTGGACCCGGATCGCGACCCCTCGGACCACCCACCCCTTCACCTACCTCACGGAGTGGATCGCCTTGACCGCATCATCCCAGACCCCGCCCGAGGCCCTGCCCCCGGAACTCAGCCCCGCGCAGCGGCTGCCGGAGCGCGTACCGATGTCGGGCGCGGCCCAGGCCGCCTTCGCCTCGTACGGCGCCGTCTTCCCGGTCCCGGCCGGCACCGCTCAGCAGGCCCCGATAGCCGAGACCGTACGGGCCGCCGCCGGCGTCCTCGAAGCGGCCATGACCAACGGCGCGCACACCCCGCAGGACCTCGCGCAGGCCGAGGCCGATGCCGGGATCCTCTTCGACCCGCAGAAGGCCGAGGACATCGCGACGGCGGCCGCCGAGCAGGCGCACGCCCAGGACCAGGCCGAGCTCGCCGAGCGCGGCCGCCAGGTCGCCGTGATGGCCGGCGCGCGGCGCAGGGTGGACGCGGTGGGTCGTCTGATCGAGGGCCGCCCTGGGTACCACCTGCTGCCCGTCGCCGAGATCGCAGCGGCCGCCGAGTACGCCGCCACCCCGTACGACGGCCTGCCCATGACGCTGACCTGGACCGGACGCGCCTCCGTCCCGGACGCGCACACCACTCACCGGCAGGTCGCCCTGGAGTGCGTGTCGTCGTACGGCGGCAGCGCGCACCTCCTCATCGAGGGCGACGCCCGGGCGACGCTCGGCGGCCTCCTGGACGAGGAGGCCCGCGACATCCACGCGCCATGCCAGACCGACGGGTGCGGCACCGTCGACGACTACGGCACCAGCGACCCGGCCCTGATGGGCTGGGCACGGCTGGAGGTCGCCGGCCTCGACGACGAGCCGCGCTGGTACTGCTCGCCGCAGTGCATCGCGGACGCCCTCGCCCGCGCGGGCGACGAGCTCGCCGCCGACGACCAGGCGGCCGCCGTCGACCCCGGCGAGCAGGCCCAGCCCGCGGCCGCCGCCGTCGACCAGGCGGCCGAGGACGTGCCCCGCTGTGTGCGGTGCGGCTGCACCGCGGCCGCGGCGTGCGAGGGTGGCTGCGGCTGGATCCCCAACCTGCAGCTCGTCGACCTGTGCTCCGCGTGCGCGACCCCGGAGGAGCTCGCGGCGGCCGGCTGGCGTGTGGTCGGGGGTGGCCAGTGATCACGGGCCTGAGCAGTTACCTGGGGTGGGAGGAGCCCCAGCACAAGAAGGGCTGCAAGCGGTCCGGTTGGGACGTCCACTACCGCACCGAGGACCACCAGTACCGCAGCACCGGCTACGGCGAGGAGCAGCCGCAGCACAAGTGCGCGGACGAGGACTGCGACCACGGCACCGGCTTCTCCCGGCTGATCGTGCGGCACGTCTGCAAGGGGTGCGGTGCCGCGCTGGTCATCTCCGCCGAGAAGACGCCCGAGACGCGCGTCGAGGAGACATCGACGCGAGTCCTCGGCTACGGGCTGCCGCCGCGTCAGGTCGCGGGACTGCTGCTGTGGCCCGCGCACCCGTGGCTGCGGATCGGGATGCTGGACGCCGAGGAGCCGCACGACTTCGTGGTCACCCGCCTGAAGGTGCGTGAGGTGACCCCGGAAACGGTTGTGGGCCAGCTCACCCTGGGGCGCGGCAAGTTGAACGGCCTCGTCTGGACCGCGCTCGCCGTGCCGAGCGCGGACGGCGGACGCTACGGACTGGGCCAGGTGCGGTTCGTGCACGCCAACGACGGCCGTGGCGGCGGTGGCAAGCCGCTGCGCACGGTGAACGCGGCCGCCCGCTGGATCGCTGCCCGGCTCGCCGAGCAGCCGGAAACGGCGGGCGCGGCATGACCGCCATCGAGGAGCAGCCGGCCGGCACCGCCCAGGAAGGCATCCCGGACAGCAGCGCGCTGACCGTGGACGACGCCACCCGGGCCACGCAGCCGCACCTGCCGTACGCCGACGCCGTCCACGCCGCGCTCGCCGAGATCGAGTTGCTGCCGGACCTGGTGGAGGTCGGCACCCGCCGGGAAGGCATGCACTCCGGTCGACTCCAGCCGCCCGAGCTGGTCGCCCGGCTGGAGTGGCTACCCGGGCACGACGACCTGGCCACGCTGGCCGTGCAGGTCGAGGGCCTGGTGGTCGAGTGGTCGCACCTGGGCGGCTGGGTCATCCGGTCCGGCAGTGACCTGGTGGTCCTCGACGTCGATGACCTGGCCGACCCGGCCACGGTCGCCGAGGCCGCGATGCACGCCGCGCTGTGCGGGCTGCGCTGCAGCTGCGAGCAGCCGCTGCCCGGCCGGTGGAAGCACGCCGTGTACCTGGACATCGCGCTGGTCGCCTACGACGAACGCGAGGGGGCCCGCGATGACACCTGAGGTGTTCCTGGCCCTGTGCGCGCTGGCCTCGGCCGGCCTGATCGTGGCGGCCCGGGTGCTCGGCGCTGTCGCCGACCGCCGCCGGCCGCCCGCGCGGATCGTGCAGCCGCCGCACCCCGAGGCCGCCCCGGAGGTCACCCACTGGGAGCCCGAGTGGGCGCTGATACGGGCCCGCCGCGTGCGCCGCATGCGCGGCCGTGCCCGTTTCTGCCTGGACAACCCCGCCGACCGTGCCGCCCGGTTCGCCGAGCGCGACCACCGCACCACCCCATGATCCCCCGGGCCGGGCGGGACATCGAGTTCCCCTGCTCTGCCTCGCCAGGCCCGGGCACTACACGAAGGAACGCATCATGCGCCGTACCGAGGCGTTGAAGATCATCACGCGGGTACTGAAGCAGCCTGTCGAGGACGTGCCCGCCGCCGACCTGATCTACGGCCGTGCGCTGGCCCACATCGAGAGCCCCGCCGCGAACGCCCCCGCGCCGTGGGCGATTCAGGTGGACGTCCTCGCACTGAAGATCGCCGCAGAGCTCCCGCTCACGGACGAGGCCGGCACGGCCGTGAGTCCGCTCGCCGAGGCTGAGGACGCCAAGCGGCGCCGCGACCTGGTGGGGGAGGTCGGCGCGCTGATGTCCGGCCACGCCCGGCTCACCTCCGCGGCCTGGTACCCCGCGCGCCCCGGCGACCTGGTCCACGTCCACTACGAGGCCGGCGGTATCTCGGATGCGTTCGGCGAGACCTACGCCATCGCGGCCGGACAGGGCGGCTTCCTGACCATGCAGCTGCTCGCCCACACCCTGCCGGAGACCGAGGACGCCGCCGGCCTGGTCGGCTGCTTCGCCGTCGAGGACGACCCCGACCCGCTGTCGGAGCTCTGGATGGAGGCCGGTCCGCACCGGCTGACGATCGTCCGCGACGGCCGCCCCGTCCACATCGGCGGTGGTCGGTGAGCCCGGCATCCGCACGCGCGCTGCGCCGCCGCCGGGTGGCCGAACTGAGGGCGGCCGAACCGAGCCTGAGTCTGCGGCAGATGGCCGACCGGCTGGGTATCTCGCGCGACACCGTGACCCGCGACCTGGAGGAGATCGACCGCGCGGCGGCCGATCCTGCGCCACCGGCCGAGCAGCCGGTTGGGCCGGTGGGCGAAACTGCGCCGCAGGCCAGCCATGCCGTCCCGGCCGTGGCCGACACGGATGGCGCTGTGGTGGCCGAGACTGCGCCACCGGCCGAACCGGTGGCCGAGGCCCGGCCGGCCGGGCTGCCGCAGCGGATGCCGCGGCGGCAGGTCCTGGCGCTCGACCTCGACCGGTGGCCGGCGCTGCGCCGCGGCCTGGCCGAGCTCGCGCCGACCGGCCTGAGCCCCGAGTCCCTCGTCAGTCAGGCGATCGTCGTCATGGCGTACGGGTTCCGGGAGGGCATCGCCAAGGGCCATCTGCAGCCTGATGAGCCGTTCATCGTCCGGGACATGGTCGTCGCACCGCCCGCGCCCGGCCGCGCCTTACCCCGCCGCCCCGTCCCGCCCGCGCCCGCCTCGGGCGCCTGAGACCGGTCCGGCCGCCCGGCCGCTCAGCCGTACCCCCTGGGGCGGTCGGACCACCCAATCGAACATCTGACCGAGGAGTGCCGTGTACCGGATCTGGTTCCTGTTGTCCGCCGTGCTGCTGCTCCTGGTGCTCGGCTGTGTCCCAGCCACCGGTGCGCATCCCGCGCCGAGCCCGGCACCGGCGCCGTCCATGCCCGCCGGGAACTGACCGGTGGCGGCCGACCGGTGCACGGCGGCCGCCGCCTGGCCGCCCGCCGCGGCGTACTTCGGCCTGGCCGTCGACCTCGGCGACTGGCACACCAAGCGCGGCATCTGGCTGCACCTGCCGCGCGCTGTCTGGACCTGCCGCGAGGGCTGCGAGGCCGTCGCGGTAGGCGCCGTCGACGTCGCCCACCTCACCGAGCACCTGGACCAGGCCTGCCCGCACGCGCCCGTCCCCGTCCACCCCATCCGCACCCACCGCAAGGGAGCCCCCAGATGACCCACCACGTCCCCCGTGTGACCCCGGCCGTGATGGCCAGCCGCACTCCCGCGCCGCGCCCCGCGGCCGCGCCGCGATTCGACCGGCACGCGTGGGAGGAAGCCCTCCTGGCCGCCGCCCTGCCCCACCACAACGCCCGGCTACTGGGCTGGTCACTGGCCCACCTCGCCCCGGCCTCGGGACAGTTCCACGCCGGTAACCAGAACGACGCCGGACACCTCGGCAGGGCCACGCGCATGACCGCCCTGCAGCTCCGGGCGGGCCTGAAGTCGCTGGAGAGGGCCGGACTGATCGTCCGCGCACGGGGGCCGGTGACCGGCCAGGAACACGCGCTGGCCCGGGCGTTCACGCTCACCCTGCCCTCGGCGGCCGCGCGGACCGAGCTCGCCCATACCGGCGAGGCCTGACGAGCGGCCAACTCCCGAGCGCCATCTACCCCGTTCCCGGATCCGGCGACGCCGCCGGCCACACGAGCTAGGACCACATGACCCTGCCCGAGGCCTCCGCCGAGCCCCGCCGCACCCGCGGCGGGGCCGGTGGTGCTGCCCCGGCGGACACGCCGTCCTGGCACCGGCAGAAGGTGAAGGTGCCCAAGCGCGTGTTCGCGGGCCGTTACTCGCCCGGCGCCGTCGCGTACTGGGCCCAGCTCGCCGCGCTCGGCCAGCGCCCGGACGGCTGCCGCGCCCACGTTGCGGTCCTCGCCGGATACATGGGCGACTCGAAGCGGACCGCGGAGCGCGTGCTGGCCGAGCTGGCCGCGCCCGGGCCGGACGGCGATCCCGAGCTGACCACCGTGCGCCGTACGGGATCCGACGGCGACGGCGAGACCGCCGAGCGCCGCGTCCGCGGTACGGCCCGGGGCGAGCACTTCGCCTACGTCCCGGTCCTGGCCGCCAAGCGGCTGAGGCGGCCGCTGTTCGTCCTGTACTGCTCTCTCGCCTACGCGACGGCCACCAAGACCCCGGTGACCGCGGCCGAGCTCGGCGAGCTCCTGGCCGTCACCGAGCGCAGCATCCGGCGGATGACCGACGAGCTCGAAGGCCTCGGCTGGATCACCGTCCACCGCCGCGCCGGCGCGCACGGCCGCCACCTCTACGACGTCCACGACCTCCCGCTCCAGCCGGTTGCCGCCGCCCCCGGGGGACCGGACACACATGGCGGATCGGGAGCGCACGGAGATGGCGGATCCCTCGCGATCAAGGAAGACACTGGACTGACAGACACGAGGAGCACCACGGCCGGTGGGGGTTTCCGCCGTAGGCGAGACGACCGTAAGTGCCCCCGCCCGGCTGCGGATACCGCGAGTAACCGGGCTGGGGGTAACTATCCGGTAGCTTCCGCCGTCCCGGCCTCCCTCCGAGGCCGTGTGCGCCCCGCTGCGCCCCCGGCGTACGCCGGACCCCAGCTCACCCTCAGCCCGGACGCCTGGGCCGTCGTGGGCCCCGTCCTGGACCCCGTGGCCGACCTCCTGCCACGCGTCTCGGCATTCGTGATGCGGCGCATCGTCCGCGAGATCCTCCGGCAGGTCCGGGACACCGGCTACCTCCCCGAGGACATCCGCGACCAGGTCGCCCGCATGCGCGGCTGGACCCCCGAGGAGAACCTGACCGACCCCGGCCGCTGGCTCCTCGGCGCCGTCCTGCCCCCCAGCTCCAAGTGCGGCCGCCCCGGCTGCCACTGGGGATTCCTTGCCCACACCGGCGCCCCCTGCAAGGCCTGCGCCGAGATCGACACCGCCGTCCAACGGCGCGGCCGCGACGCACACCCACCCCATCCCGCCCGGCCAGCCCGCCGCGCCGACCGCTGGCACGAATGCGGCGAATGCGGCCGGCCATCCCGCCAGCCCATCCCCGGCGGCCGCTGCCGCACCTGCGCCTGACCCGAAAGGACACCCGAACTGCCATGCCCTATCCGCCACCACGCCCGCCCGCCCCCAACGGCCCCGACGTCTGCCCCAGTTGCCTTGCCGAGGTCATCTGGTGCGTCACCGTCAACCAGCGCGCCCAGATGGTCGACGCCAAGCCCGACCCCAAGGGCAACAGCTGCGTACGCCGCGACCACACCGGCCGCTACCTCGTCCGCCAGCTCACCAAGGAGCGGCCCACCGTCGAGGGCGCCGAGGCCCTGCACATGCCGCACGTGGCCACCTGCACCGTCCCGGCCCCGCGCCGTACCGCGACACCGACCCGCATGTCCGCCGCCCGCGTCCGCCAGGGCGTACGGCCCACCAGGTGGCAGCGATGAAGATCCGCAACGACGTCGCCGACATGCTCCGCGCGGGCGCCACCCACCGCGAGATCTGCGCCCAGCTCCGCGTCTCCAACAACACTGTCA
>NZ_BMML01000067.1 GCF_014645815.1 Streptomyces fuscichromogenes
CGTATCGGGGTGCCCGCCGTAACCGAACGTGACCGATCAGCTGTCCGGAGGTGATCATGGGGAAGCGAGGGCCCGCAGGCAAGCCGACCGCGCTACGCGTGCTGCACGGCGACCGCAAGGACCGGATCAACGACGCCGAGCCGCAGCCCGACGCCGGCGACATCACCGCGCCCGACTGGCTCGGCGAGCAGGCCCTTGCGGTCTGGGACGCCTACGCCCCCGACCTCGAAGCCAAGCGCGTGCTGACGCCCTGGGACTGCGAGGCGTTCGCGAACTGGTGTGACGCGGTGGCCCGCCGCCGCGACGCCGCCGAGCACGTCGAGACCGAAGGCGCCGTCGTCGAGCTCAACGTGTTCAACAAGAACGGCGACCTCACCGGCACACGGCGCGCGAAAAATCCGTGGCTGCTCGCCCTCGACGCCGCGGACGCCCAGGTGCAGCGGTACGGCGCCCGCTTCGGCCTGACCCCCAGCGACCGGGCCTCCCTGAAGATCCCCAACGAGGGGGACGGCCTGGGGGCCGAGCGGCTGCTGTCCTGACCTCCGGGAGGGTGCCATGTCCCCGGCCGCCACGACCCGGCGTCCCGCCCGCAGCAAGGCCGCCGCCCGCCCGGGCCGTACGACCAGGCGGCGCGTCCTCAGGGTCGACCACCACAAGCGGTGGCGGCCGGCGTCCCGTCGCGGCGGGGTGTGCGGGTACACCCTCGACGGGAAGACGTGCGCCCGGCGCGGCGCGCACTACTGCGAGCCGCGCGCGGACCGGGTCGTCCGGTTCTTCGCCGAGCTGCTCATCCACCCCGCCGGCGCCCTCGCCAACACCCGGTTCGTCCTCGCTCCGTGGCAGGAGCACGAGATCATCCGGCCTCTGTTCGGTGAGGTCGTCTGGTCCGTGCAGTGGGGCCGCTACGTCCGGCGCTACACCCGGGCCACGGTCGTCATGGCCCGCAAGAACGGCAAGTCCGCGCTGCTGTCGGGCATCGCGCTGTACATGCTGTGCGGCGACGGCGAGGAGTCCGCCGAGGTCTACTGCGCGGCCGCCAACACTCGGCAGGCGGGCAAGGTGTTCGAGCCCGCGACGAAGATGGTCCGCAAGTCGCCGATCCTGGCGAAGCGGCTCAAGCACATCAAGAACATCCGGCGCCTGGTCGACGAGAAGACCGGCAGCCACTATGAGGCGATCCCCTCCGACGCCGACAACGAGCTCGGGCACTCGCCGCACTGCTTCATCCTCGACGAGGTCCTGAGCCAGCCGGACGACACGCTGTGGAAGGCGATGGTCACCGGTGCCGGTGCGCGGACCCAGCCGCTCATGCTGGCGATCACCACCGAGACCACCGACCAGGTCTCGTTCGGCGCCGAGTTCATCGACGAGGCCGACCGGGTCATGGAGGACCCCGCCCGGGCGCCGCACCACTTCGCGTTCGTGCGGAAGATGCCGCGCAACGTCGACGAGCTGGAGCGGCTGTGGAGGCTGTTCCCCGCGCGGCCCGAGCTGCCCGTCAGCCTCGACCCCTGGGACGAGAAGAACTGGTCCTGGCCCAACCCGGCGCTGGGCACGTTCCTGTCCGTGCAGGCCCTGCGCGAGGACGCCATCGAGGCCCGCACGGACCTGTCCAAGGAGAACGGGTTCCGGCAGTTCCGCCTGAACCAGCGCGTCTCGCAGGTGACGCGATGGATCTCCATGGACCTGTGGAACGCGCGCGCCGGCGAGATCGCCCCCACCCCGGACTGGATCCGCGGCCGCCTGGGGGGCCAGCGCTGCTGGGGCGGCCTCGACCTGTCCAGCAAACTCGACCTCACGGCGTACGCGCTGGTGTTCCCCGGCGGCGAGGTCCTGTGGCGATTCTGGGTCCCGGAGTCCGTGGTGCCGCAGCTCGACGAGCACACCGGCGGCAAGTTCGGCGAGTGGGTGCGGGACGGCTGGATCACCGCGACCGACGGCGACACGATCGATTACGACACGATCTACGACGACGTCGCCGAGGACCACAAGGCGTTCCGGATCGTCGACATCACCTACGACAAGTGGTCGGGCGAGCCGGTGCGGCAGGCGATCGTCAAGCGCACCCGCTTGACGATGGTCGAGTCGGACACCACGTACCTGCGGATGACACCGCCCATGGCCGAGCTCATGCGCCGGCTGAAGTCGAAGGACGACGAACTCACGCACTTCGGCAACCCCGTTGCCCGGTGGATGGCGGACACCGTCGAGAAGAAGAGCCCGCGCGACGACCCCGACCGGCAGCGGCCGGTCAAGCCCGACCGCGACAAGACCGGCAAGCGCATCGACGGCATCCCCGCCCTGCTGTTCGCACTGGACGGCTCGATGCGCGGCCTGCCCAAGACGTCCGTGTACGAGAGCCGGGGGATGCTCGGCTGAACAGGGGGACCGGTGGATCGCTGGGATGTGCTCGGCCTGGCCGGGGTGCTGCTACTCGGGGGCGGCCTGGGCCTGCTGGCCCCGTGGCTGGGCCTCGCTGCGGCCGGCCTGGTCCTCCTCACCATCGCCGTGGCCGGGGCCGTCGCCGGCGAGCGCCAGGCCGCGCGTGAGCAGCTCGTCGACGCGGTCAAGGCGAAGGGCGGTGAGGGCTGATGCCCATCCTCCGTACGGCCGTGCAGGCCGTCGAGCGCGCGACGGCGGGGCCGCTGTCGGGCATCGCGACCCCGGAGAAGTGGGTCACCGAGTGGTTCCGCGGCACCCTCGCCAACTCCTCGGGCGTCCGCGTCGACCAGGACACGGCGATGATGTACGCGCCGTACTTCGCCGGCGTGCGCGTCATCTCCGAGGACGTCGGCGGCCTGCCGCTGCTGATGTACGAGCGCCTGGAGCGCGGCAAGGGCCGGGCCACCACACACCCGCTGTACCCGCTGCTCCACGACGCCCCGAACGACATGATGGGCGCCCTCGCGTTCCGGGAGAACCTGACCGGCCACGCCATGAACTGGGGCCGCGGCGCCGCCTATGTCGTCACCCACCCGCGCACGGGCGTGATCGAGGAGCTGTGGCCGCTGCGCCCCGACCGGCTGCACGTGGTGCCCCGCTACCGGGGCAACGGCCGCTTCGAGCGTTGGTACCAGTACCTCGACGAGGCGAACGGAATTCAGGCCGCCCTCGCCCCGGGCGAGGTCCTGTTCGTCGGCGGGGTCGGCGACAACGGCCTCGGCGGGCACTCGATCGTCGAGCTGGCCGCGAACTCGATCGGCCTGGGCCTGGCGACCGAGCACTACGGCGCGAAGACCTTCGACAACAACAGCGCCCCGGGCGGCATCCTCACCCACCCGGACACCGTGTCGGACGACGCCCGCAAGCGGATGCGCGCCGACTGGGAGGCCCTGCACCGCGGCATCAACCGCGCTGGCCTCATGGCGATCATGGAAGAGGGCGTCACCTGGACCAGCGTGGGGCTGCCCAACGACGCGAACCAGTTCCTGGAGACCCGCAAGCTGCAGGTGACCGACATGTCGCGGTGGCTGCGGCTGCCCCCGCACATGATCGGCGACCTGGACCGGGCGACGTTCTCGAACATCGAGTCCCAGCAGCTCGACTACGTGTCGATGGCGCTCACCTCGTGGCTGACCCGCTGGGAGCAGGCGATCGTCACGCAGCTGCTGCTGCCCGAGGAACGCGCCACGTTCTTCCCCGAGCACCTCGTCGACGGCCTGCTGCGCGGCGACACCGCCGCTCGGTACGCCGCGTACGCGATCGGCCGCCAGTGGGGCTGGCTGTCCGCGAACGACGTCCGTGAGCGGGAGAACATGAACGCCATCGACGGCGGCGACGACTACCTCGTCCCGCTCAACATGGTGCCCGCCGGCAGCGGGGGCGGCGACGGCGGCCGCGGCCGCGCCGTCGTACGGCTGGCCCGCCGGATGATCGGCCGCCAGCCGTGGCGCGCCCGGGCGAACGTCTCCTCGTCCTGGGCGCCGAAGATCGCCGCCGCAGACCAGAAGGTCGCGGACCTGGAGGCCGAGGAAGTCGGCAAGCTCATCGGCGAGCACCTGGCAGACGAGGACGGCGGCCGCGGCCGCCGCTCGGTCGCCGGTTTCGTCACCGCCCTGCAGTCCCTCTACGCGGACGACGGCCCGGTCGGTGAGCTCATGCGCTCGCTGTGGCTGCCGATCTTCACCGAGTTCGCCGCGGACGTCGCGGTCCAGGCCGCCGAGGAAGTCGGCCACGATGACGAGGACCTCGACCTGTCCGTGTGGGCCCGTGCCTACGTCGTCTCGCAGACCGCCTACCGTCTCGCCTCGTCGTTCGGGCAGCTGCGGAAGATCGCCAAGGACAGCGAGCGGGACCAGGTCGTCCAGGACCTCGTGGCCCGCCTGACCCGCTTCCAGGAGGAGCGGCCCGAGACCGTCGCCCAGTGGCAGGGCAACCAGTTCGGGAACGCGGCCGCGCGCGAGGCCTGGAAGGACGCCGGCGTCCGCTCCCTGAAGTGGGTCACCCAGGGCTCGAAGACGTGCCCGTACTGCAAGAAGCTCGACGGCCGGACCACGCCGATCGAGGACCCGTTCATCGGCAAGGGCGACGAGATCGACGGCGACGGCGACGGCGAAAAGCTCGTCGCCAAGCGCAACACCTTCCACCCGCCCGTGCACGTGGGCTGTGACTGCCAGGTGGTGCCCGTCGTATGAGAGCACCCCGCTACATCGACGAGGGCCACTGCTCGCAGTGCGGCGGGGCCGCCGAGCAGGGCCGCTCCGGCGCCTGGTGGCACACCGGCACGCCGTGCGGCAGCCAGCCCGCGCACTTCACCCCCGGCCCCGCCCCCGACGCCGGCGCGGCCGCCCGCCAGCACCACGTGCCGCGCGACCGGCAGATACGACACCCCGGGAGGGACCGATGAACAAGAGGCTGCTGGGCCGCCACTACACACGCGGCTTCGTCCAGCGCGCAGCCAACGACGCCGGCGACGTCGATAAGGCCATGGGCACACCGCTGCCGATCGTCGCGGCGACCGCCGGCCGCAAGGCCGACGGCCTGAACCTGCTCATGGACGGCGCCGACCTGGAGCGGTTCCAGGGCAACCCGGTCATCGGCTACGGGCACAGCTACTGGGGTGCCGAGGGGCTGCCCAAGGGCCGCGCCGAGGACACCCGCGTCGACGGCGACCAGCTGCTCATGAGCGTCGTCTTCGACCAGGACGACGACTTCGCCACCACGATCGAGCGCAAGTACCGCAACAGGTTCCTCAACGCGTTCTCGATCGGCTTCGACGTCCACGAGATCGACGACGACGGCACCGTCAAGGCCTGGGAGCTGTACGAGGTCTCGGCGGTGCCGCTGCCCATGGACCCCAAGGCCCTCGTCTCCGACGGCCGCAGTCTCGCCGTGATGCGCGCCCTCGGCCTGGACCAGCGCGGCCCCGACGCCGACGCGTTCGCCCAGGCCGTCATGGAGCAGCTCGGCGGCCTCGACGTCGACGCGCTGCGCGCCGGCGCGGTGCTGTCCAAGAAGAACAAGGCGCTGGTGCAGAACGCCGTCGACGCGCTCTCCGAGCTGCTGTCGGCGGCCGGCAGCGACGACGAGGAAGACGACGCGCGCGCGGCCGCCGACGCCCACCAGGCCCGCCTGCTGCGGCTCGCAGGCATCTGACCCAGACCCCCGCCCCCGGCCACACCGGCGGCACCACCCAGACCCAGGAGGGGACGGAAGCATGACCACTCTGGCCATCCGCGAGATGAAGGCAAAGCGGACCCAACTCGGCGCCGACGCCAAGGCGATCATGGACGGCGCCACCAGCGCCAAGCGCGCCATGACCGGCGAGGAGAACACGGCGTTCGACGCCCTGATGGACGAGCGCGACCAGCTCGACGCGACGATCGAGCGCGCCGAGAAGCTCCTGGAGGACGACCGCAACGCGGTCGACGACCTGCCCGACGACCAGCGCGGCCGCGGCGGCGACGACACCCCCGAGCTCAAGGCGTTCCGCGCCTACCTGCTCAACGGCCGCGCCCAGCTGACCGAGCAGCAGGCCCGCGCCCTGAACATGGGCAGCGACCCCGAGGGCGGGTTCCTGCTCGCGCCGCAGCAGTTCGTGCAGCAGCTGCTGCAGGCCGTCGACGACATGGTGGCCATCCGCGGCCTGGCGACCGTGCAGCAGATCACCACCGCCGAGTCCCTCGGCGTGCCCAGCCTGGACACCGACCTGACCGACGCCGAGTGGACGTCAGAGCTCGGCACCGGCAGCCAGGACGACAGCCTGCGCATCGGCAAGAGGGAGCTGCGCCCCAACCCGGTGGCCAAGCGGGTCAAGGTCTCCCGCACGCTGCTGCGCCGCGCGGCGATCAGCCCCGAGACGCTCGTGCGCCAGCGCATGGAGTTCAAGTTCGGGGTGACGCAGGAGAAGGCGTTCATGACCGGTGACGGCAACAAGAAGCCGCTCGGCCTGTTCACCGCCAGCTCCGACGGCATCCCCACCTCGCGGGACGTCGCCACCGGCAGCGCGACCGGCATCACGGCCGACGGCCTGATCGACGCCAAGTACACGCTCAAGGCGCAGTACTGGAGCAAGGCACGGTGGCTGTTCCACCGCGACGCGATCCGGATCGTGCGCAAGCTCAAGGACGACAACGGCCAGTACATCTGGCAGCCGGGCCTGACCGCGGACCGCCCGGACCAGATCCTGGAAGCGCCGTACCTGGTCAACGAGTACGTGCCCAACACCTTCACGAACGGCAACTACGTGGGGATGTTCGGGGACTTCAGCTTCTACTGGATCGTCGACGCCCTCGCCATGGACATCCAGCGCCTGGTCGAGCTGTATGCCGAGACCAACCAGGTCGGTTTCATCGGCCGCATGGAGTCCGACGGCATGCCGGTCCTGGCCGAGGCGTTCGTACGCCTCAAGGCCGCCACCTCCTGACCCGCGCCCCGCGCCTCACCCCCTTGCCCGAGGAAGGAACTCCATGAGCAGGACCGATCTGAAGAGCCACGTCAACGTGGCGCAGTCCCTCGTGCCCGCGTCCAGGACGACGACGGCGACCGGAACCGGCGTCGACCTCGCCGGCTTCGACGCGGCCGCCGTCGTCCTGGACCTGGGCGCCGCCGGCGGCACCACGCCCAGCTTCACGTTCGAGATCCAGGAGTCGAACGACAACTCGACGTTCACCGCGGTCGCGGCCGCCGACCTCGACGGCGGGCAGCCGGCCGCGG
>NZ_BMML01000068.1 GCF_014645815.1 Streptomyces fuscichromogenes
ATCAAACGCATACGGCGCCCAACCCAACACCCCCGACAACTCACCCCAACACCCATCCACCACCAACCCCACCACATCCCGCTGAGACACCACCACACCCTTCGGCACCCCCGACGAACCCGACGTATACATCACATACGCAGCCACATCCACCGACACCACACCCGGCAACACCACCCCATCACCCACCCCATCACCCACACACACCACCGGCACACCAAGATCCCCGGGCACCACCTGCACCAGATCAGCAGACGTCACCACACACACCGGCCCCGCATCCCCCAGCATGAACGCGATCCGCTCACCCGGATACGACGGATCCACCGGCAGATACGCACCCCCCGCCTTCCACACCCCCAACAACGCCACGACCAGGTCAACCGACCGCTCCAACACCACCGCCACCACCGACTCCGCACCCACCCCACGCGACACCAACAACCGAGCCAACCGCGACGCCCGCTCATCCAACTCCCCATACGACACACACTCATCACCACACACCACCGCCACCGCACCCGGATCCCCAGCCACCCGCTCCCCGAACAACACCGGCCACGACACCTCCGCAACCGGCACCGCCGTGTCATTCCACCCCTCCACCACCAACTCACGGCTGGCCGCAGGCAGCACCTCAAGCTCACGCAAGGGCGTCCGCAGGTCGCCTTCCAGGCCTTCTACGAGGTTTTCGATGGCCGCGAGCAGCATCCCGCACACCAGCTCGGGGTCTCCCGGTGCCGCGGCATCGGCGGTGATCCCGAAGGCCGACTTCGTGTCGTCCACCGAAACAGCCAGCGGATAGTTGGTGAGCTCCGTGTCATAGACCAGCTCCACGCCGGCCAGGTCGGCGGCTGGCCGATCTGCCCTCCGCCTGCCGTGCCGGTAGTTGAACAGGGAGGTGAACAAGGGAGCAGACGTCGGGACACCGCTCGTCTTCTGTGCGAGTGCC
This sequence comes from Streptomyces fuscichromogenes, assembly GCF_014645815.1. Taxonomy (GTDB): domain Bacteria; phylum Actinomycetota; class Actinomycetes; order Streptomycetales; family Streptomycetaceae; genus Streptomyces; species Streptomyces fuscichromogenes. The sequence continues at coordinate 953 of NZ_BMML01000068.1, forward strand.
AAGGGGGCGTGCTCGTGCATGAGCAGGCCGGCCAGTTGCGACCGCATGGCGGTGACCGCGTCGGCCACATCATGTGCGGCGGTGTCGAGCCGTACCGGCAGGGTGTTCATGAAGGGACCGGGAATCCGCTCCGCGCCCGCCCCCGCGTTCATCCGGCCCAGCAACACCGTCCCGAACACGACATCCGAACGGCCCGACAGGCTCGCCAGCACCCGAGCCCACGCCACGTGGAACAACGTCGCCGGACTCGTCCCCAGCCCACGCGCCCGCTCCCGCACCCGCTCCGCCAGGCCCGCGTCCACCATCACCCGAGCCCGCCGCGCACCGGTACCGTCACCATGAACGTCGGCCAGGCCGAACGGCAGCGTCGGCTCCGTCACATCGCCCAACAACTCCGCGAAGTACTCCTCGTGCTCCCGACGCGAGACCCCCAACCGCGCCTGCGCCACGAACTCACGGAACGGCAACGGGGCCGGCAACTCGTCCCCACGCCCCGCCATGAAGGCCGCGACCTCACCCAGCACCACCTCCAGCGCCGTGTGATCCTGAAGGAGATGGTGCACCTGCACCAACGCCAACCACCGGTCACTGCCCGGCTCCGCCGCCACATGCACCCGCACCAACGGCGCCCGCCGCAGATCCATCCACCGCCCGGCCACCGCCAACAGCTCAGCCGCAGCGTCCCCGGTCCCGGGCAGGACCACCTCCGTCACCGGCAGTACGGCACGACGCCACACCACCTGCACCGGCTCCGGCAAACCCTCCCACACCACCCCGGTCCGGTAGATGTCATGCCGATCCACGACCGACTGCAACGCCGACAAGAACCCGTCCAACCGCTCACGCCCGTCGAAAGCCACCACCGTCGGTCCCAGGTACACATCGGCGGCGCCAGGCTCGGCGAGCAGGTGGTGGAAGAAGATCCCCTCCTGGAGCGGGGCCAGCGGATACACGTCCGCGACGTTCGCCGCCCCGCCCTCCACCGCCGCGCACACCAACTCCACCTGCGCGGCGGACAGATCCACCAGCGGCAGCATCTCCGGCGTGATCACCTCCGCGCCCTCCGGAATGCCGTTCGGCGGCACCTCCACCACACCACCACCGCCGACGCCGTCAGCCGCAGCCAGCGCCGCGGGAGTGGGTGCCTCGAACAGCACCCGCACGGAGACGCTCAGCCCCCGCTCACGCAACCGCTGCACCAACGACACCGCCAACAGCGAATGCCCGCCCAACTCGAAGAAGTTGTCCTCCACCCCCACCCGCTCCACACCCAACACCTCGGCAAAGGCCTCACACACGATCTCCTCAGTCACCGTGGCAGGACCTCGACCACCCCCAGCCGCCGCATACTCCGGCACCGGCAACGCCGCCCGGTCCAACTTCCCGTTCACCGTGAGCGGTACCGCGTCCAGCACCACCACGGCCGACGGCACCATGTGCTCGGGCAACCGCCCAGCAGCGAACACCCGCACCTCCTCGCCCGCAACACCGCCGTCAGCAGGGACGACATACGTGACCAGCCGCACATCACCGGGGACGTCCTCGCGTACGACCGCCACCCCTTGAGCCACGCCGGGATGGGCCGTCAATACGGCCTCGACCTCGCCCAGCTCGATCCGGAAACCACGGACCTTCACCTGATCGTCCACGCGGCCCGCGAACACCAGCCGGCCGTCAGCCGTCCAACGGGCCAGGTCACCGGTGCGGTACATCCGCTCGCTCGCACCGCCGAACGGACACGCCACGAACCGCTCTGCCGTCAGCCCCGGACGGTCGTGATACCCACGCGCCAACTGAGGTCCCGCCACATAGAGTTCGCCTGTGACCCCGGGCGGCACGGGCTGCAGGAACCTGTCCAGCACGTATGCACGGGTGGTCGCGAACGGTCGGCCGATCGGCACCGGCCCCTCACCCGTCTCACCAGCGCCGACCGGATAGTGCAGACAACCGACCGTCACCTCCGTCGGGCCGTAGTGATTGACCAGCGCCACACCCGGATTCCGGTCACGCCACCGCCGCACCTGCCCCCAGCCGAGTGCCTCTCCGCCGACCATCAACTGTCCGGTCGGCACGCACTGCTCCGGCAACTCCTCCAGGACCGGCAAGTGGCTCGGTGTCAGTTTCAGGAACCTCAGCCGCCGATCACCCAACAGCGCGGGCAGGTCCTCGTCCAACGCACCCACATATACACACCCGCCGCTGGCCAGGCTTCCGAACAGGCCCGTCACTCCCGCGTCGAACGACACCGGTGCGTGCAACAGGCTGCTCTCACTCACGCCCGGGTACGCCTTCAGGCACCACGTCACATAGCTGGCCAACGCCCCGTGCGACACCACCACGCCCTTCGGGCGCCCGGTCGACCCCGAGGTGTAGATCACGTAGGCCGCGTGCTCCGCCGCCGGCCGGACTGCCACCGGCTCTGCCACCTCATAGCCCACACCTGGTGCGCCCACGCGCACCATCGGCAGACGCGGACGCTGCGGAAGCCCTTCGGCCAGATCGTCAGTCGTCACCACACACACCGGGCGGCAATCGGCCAGCATGAACGCGATCCGCTCATCCGGATACCCCGGATCGATCGGCAGATAGGCGGCACCCGCCTTCCACACCCCCAGCAGCGCCACCACCAGGTCAGCCGACCGCTCCAACATCACGGCCACGACCGACTCCGCACCCACTCCGCGGGCCACCAGCGCCCCCGCCAGACGCGACGCCCGCTCGTCCAACTCCGCGTAACTCAGCTCCTGGTCCGCGCCCACGACAGCGACCGCACCCGGAGTCCGCGCCACCTGCGCCTCGACAAGCGCCGGCACGACGGTCCCTGCCTCGATCACACCCGACTCGTTCCAGGCAACCAGCGCCCGCTGCCGCTCGTCGCCCAACAGCACGTCGATCTCACTCACCCGAAGCCCTGTGTCGCCCGCCATCGCGGTCAGCACCTGCACAAAGCGCTGAACGATCAGCGAAACGCTCGGCTGGTCGAACAGATCCGCAGATCCGGTCAACGTTCCACGCAGCCCATCGGTACGACCGTCGATCGTGGCCTCGCCCAGGCTCAGATGCAGGTCGAACCGTGATGCCCTCGGCCCGGCCGCGACCGGCGTGGCCTGCAAACCGTCGAGGTCGAGAGTGGGAGTCGCGTTGTTCTGCAGGGTGAGCATGACCTGGAACAGCGGATGCCGGGACAGCGACCGGTCCGGGGCCAGCGATTCCACCAACCGCTCGAACGGCACATCCTGGTGTTCCAATGCCTCCAGACTCGTCTCCCGCACCCGCCGCAGCAACTCGGCCAAGGTCGGGTCACCCGACACATCGGTGCGCAGCACGAGGGTGTTGACGAAGAACCCGACCAGATCGTCGAGCGCCTGGTCCGTCCGCCCCGCCACCGCCGTACCGACCGGGATGTCCTCTCCTGCCCCCAACCGCGACAGCAGCACCGCCAACGCCGCCTGAACCACCATGAACAACGTCACGCCCTGCGCACGCGCCAACGCCGTCAGCCGCTGATGCACCTCGGCAGACACCTCGAACGCCGCGACATGTCCGTGATGCGACGCCACCACCGGACGCGGCCGATCCACCGGCAGCACCAGCTCCTGCGGCGCCCCCTCCAATGCCTCACGCCAGTACCCCACCTGCCGCGAAAGAACGCTCCCCGGATCCTCCTCACCACCCAGCAACTCCCGCTGCCACAACGTGTAATCCGCATACTGCACCGGCAACGGCCGCCACCCCGGCTCACCCCCCACACACCGCGCCGCATACGCCCGGGAAATATCACGGGCCAACGGCCCCATCGACCAACCATCCCCCGCCACATGATGAAGCACCACCACCAACACATGCACACCCACACCCACCTCGACCAACAAAGCCCGCAACGGAATCTCAGCCGCCAGATCAAAACCATGACCGACCTCAGCCGCCACCAGATCCGCAACCAACTCCTCCCCCGCCCGCACAACCCGCAGCACCTCACCCACCTCACCAGGCGCCAGTACGTGCTGGAAGGGCTCACCGGCGCGGGCAGGGAGCACGGTGCGCAGCACCTCGTGTCGGACGACGACATCAACCAGTGCCATCCGCATGGCGTCGACGTCCAGCTCACCATCCAGGCGCAGCACCACCGGCAAGTTGTAGATCGGGCTCGGCCCCTCCAGCTGCGCCAGGAACCACAACCGCCGCTGTGCGAACGACAGAGGGATCATCGGGATTCACCTTCCCTGGGCATGGGGCGTAGTACGGGTCGCTCGGGTTTCCGCTCAGTTCCCAGTCGCATCGCCAGCGCTGCCGGAGTCGGCGCCTCGAACAGGGCCCGTACTCCTATCTCGACCCCGAGGCGCAGTTGGACCTGAGAGACGAGCCGGACGGCCAGCAGTGAGTGCCCGCCCAGTTCGAAGAAGCTGTCATCGGCGCCGACGCGCTCCAAGCCGAATACGTCGGCGAAGATCTCGCAGAGGATGCGCTCATCCTCCGTGGAGGGTTCACGGCTGGTCCTCGCGGATTGAGGACCAGGAGCCGGCAGAGCTGACCGGTCGAGCTTCCCGCTCGCTGTCAGGGGCAGTTCGTCCAGTACCACTACGACTGACGGCACCATGTATTCGGGCAACCGTTGGCCCGCAAACGCCCGCAGTTCGGAGGGCAGGTTCGCCTCCACCCCGTCAGATGTGCCGTCCGGAATGACGTAGGCGACCAGCCGCACATCGCCGGGAACATCCTCACGCGCGACGACCACCGCCTTGGCCACCCCCCAATGCGCGGTCAGAACAACCTCGACCTCACCCGGCTCCACCCGGAACCCCCGCACCTTCACCTGATCATCCACACGCCCCACAAAGACAAGCTGTCCCTCCACCGTCCACCGCACCAGATCCCCCGTCCGATACATCCGCTCACCCACCACCCCGAACGGACACGCCACAAACCGCTCCGCCGTCAACCCCGAACGACCCAGATAGCCACGCGCCAGCCCCACCCCCGCAATGAACAACTCCCCCACCACACCCGGCACCACCGGCCGCAACCACCCGTCCAACACGAACACCCGCGTATTCCAGATCGGCACACCAATCGGCACACCACCACCCGACACCCCACCCCCGAACACCCACGCCGTCGAATCCACCGACGCCTCCGTCGGCCCATACAAGTTGTGCAACTCCGCACCACACACCCCCACAAACCGCTCCGCAGACACCCCCGACAACGCCTCACCCGAACACACCACCCGCCGCAATGAACCCCACGCCCCCGGATCACCCCCCTCCACAAACGCATCCAACATCGACGGCACAAAATGAACCGTCGTCACCCCCTCCGAGCGGATCACCTCCGACAGATACACCGGATCCCCCTGCCCACCCGGCCGCGCCAACACCAACCGCGCACCCGACACCAACGGCCAGAACAACTCCCACACCGACACATCGAAACTCACCGACGTCTTCTGCAACACGACGTCGTCAGCGTCCAGCCGGAACCGGTCCTGCATCCACAACAACCGGTTCACAATCCCCGCATGCGACACCACCACACCCTTCGGCACCCCCGTCGACCCCGACGTATAGATCACATACGCCGCACTCCCCGGCCCCCCCGAACAAGACCCCGTCCACCCCTCCACCCCCTCCATACCCTCGGCCACCGACGGATCATCCAGACACACCACCGGTACACCAAGATCCCCCGGCACCACTCCCGCCAGACCAGCAGACGTCACCACACACACCGGCCCCGCATCCCCCAACATGAACCCCACCCGCTCCACCGGATACGACGGATCCACCGGCAAAAACGCAGCACCCGCCTTCAACACCCCCAACAACGCCACCACCAGATCAACCGACCGCTCCAACACCACCGCCACCACACACTCCGCACCCACCCCACACGACACCAACAACCCCGCCAACCGCGACGCCCGCTCATCCAACTCCCCGAACGTCACCCGCTCATCCC
>NZ_BMML01000069.1 GCF_014645815.1 Streptomyces fuscichromogenes
CGACCGCACAGACGATCATCCCGCGCCCACCGTCACCCCGCACGGAATTGCGCAGCAGAGTCCACGAGACTGGTCATCAACTGCTCGGATGTTGGTCATCACTGGCTACTGGGGGAGGTCCGAGTGCCCCCGACGGCGGGCCGGACGATGGCGGGCGGGTGAGGTCATGGCCGTGACCGGGGTTTGGTCCATGCCTTGGTCACCACTGTTCAGCTAGTGCTCAGGCGGGTAGATAGATGCGTTTGGACCGTAGACTCGATGATCAGGAGCGCTGTGGTCCGCGGCGTGGGAGGGGGAGGTTCCATGGCCGGAATACACCTTGAGGCACGTGGCCGGACAGCGGGACTCACCTTTCAAGTGCTGGGCGAGCTGAAGGTGTTCGGCGACCAGGGTGTCGTGCCGATCACTGCGGGCAGGCAGCAGGTCGTGCTCGCCGCCCTGCTCCTGGAGAGCGGAAGACTCCAGAACTGGGACCATCTCATCCGGCTGATGTGGGCAGAAGACCCGCCGGAGACCGCCCGCACCCAGGTGCAGATCTGTGTTTCGCGGATGCGCAGGACCCTGGCAGCCGCCGACGTCGAGGCTGTCATCGAGACCCGTCCTGCGGGCTATGTACTCAAGATCGACGACGCGAGGCTCGACCTGTCCGTCTTCCGGCGCGGAGTCGCCGAGGCCGCCGTGCTCGGCAGTGCGGGACGCACGGCTGAGGCCGCAGCCCTGCTGCGCGAGACAGTCGGTCTGTGGCAGGGCCCCTGTCTGAACGGTATCCCCAGCGAGGCTCTCGCCTTGGTCGCCCAACACATCGATGAGGAACGCCTCGTGGCCACCGAGTCGTTCATCGAGCTGGAGCTCGCGCTCGGCTATCACCACCAACTCACCGCCGAAATCGCTCGGCTGGTGGGAGAGAACCCCTTACGGGAGCGTTTCCGCGGGCAGTTGATGCTCGCCCTGCACCGCTCGGGCCGGCAGGCCGAGGCCCTGGAGAGCTACCGGCAGGGTCGCGCCCTGCTCATGGACGAACTCGCCCTCCAGCCGGGCGAGGACCTGCGGCGGTTGGAGCAGGCCATCCTGGTCGAGGACGAGTCGCTGCGTCTCGAACGACCGTCCGGCACCGAACTGCACACCGTCGGCACGGAACCGGAGCTGTCCGCCAAGGATGCGCGTGCCGCCGCTCGTACTGTCGTCCCCCGTCAACTCCCGGTCGATACGTCAGACTTCGTCGGTCATCAGCATCTCGTCTCCGAGACTGAGGGTGTCCTCACCAATACCTCGCCGGACCGGGCCACGGGCATCGTCGTCGTCACCGGCCGCTCCGGTATCGGCAAGACGACCTTCGCCGCTCGAGTGGCCCACCGCCTCGCCGAGCCCCACTTCCCCGACGGTCAGCTCTACTGCCAACTGCGCGGTGCTCGTGTGGATCCCGTCGACCCCCGCGAGGTCCTGGGCCGGTTCCTGCGCGCGCTGGGCCTGCCCGGACCCGCCATCCCGGACTCCCTGGAGGAGCGGGGCGAGATCTACCGCAGCATGCTCGCCGCCCGGCGCATCCTGGTTGTCCTCGACGATGCTGTCGGCGAAGAGCAGATCTTCCCGCTGTTGCCCGGCGGCCGCTCCTGCGGGGTGCTAGTCACCAGCCGGGCACGGCTGACCGCCCTCCCCGGGTCGCATCGGGTCGCTCTGGACATTCTCGACGAGCGGGACGCTCTTGAACTGATCGGTAACGTTGTCGGTGCCGACCGCGTCAGCCGTGAACCAGAGGCCGCCAGAGCGTTGACCGCGGCCGTGGGAGGGCTGCCGCTCGCCCTGCGCATCGTCGCCGCCCGGCTGGCGGCCCGTCCGCACTGGCCGCTGGCCTCGATGGTGCAGCGTCTCGCCGACGAACGCCACCGTCTCGATGAACTGACCCACGGTGAGATGACCGTACGGGCCAGTCTCTCCGTCACCTATGACGGACTGCCCGACACCAGCCGCACCCTCTTGCGCCGGCTCAGTCTCACCAAAGGATCCACGTTCCCCAGCTGGATCGGCGGCGCCCTGCTCGATGTTCCGGGCGACTACCCGTACCCGTCCGACCTCATGGAACCCCTGGTCGACGTGCAGATGCTGGACGTCGCCGGGGTCGATGCCACCGGGGAGTTACGTTATGGCTTCCACGACATCATCCGGCTGTTCGCCCGGGACCGGCTGGCCGCCGAGTCGGACGAGAGCGAACGGCGGTCCGCGATCCGCCGGGTCGGCGGCGCCTGGCTCGCCCTCATCGGCGAGGCCCAACAGCGTGTCTTCGGTGCCCACTTCATGACCGGGCCGGCCGCCCGCTGGAACCCGCCCGCCGAACACGTGAGGACCATTCTCGCCCGTCCCGCGGAATGGCTCGACATCGAACGCGAGAACCTCAGCCTGACCGTGGAGAGCCTGGCCCAGGAGGATGAGGACGGTTACGCCTGGGAACTCGCCGTCAGCCTCGCCCCGTTCTATGAGGCCCGCGGCTATCTCGACCACTGGGCCCGCACCCACCGCAAGGCGTTGACCGCGGTGCGTCACAGCGGCAATCGGCTCGGCCAGGCCGCCCTGCTGGCTTCCCTGGGATCGATGCACCTCAACCGCCGCAACCTGCCCGAGGCTCGCACGGCGCTGACCGCGGCCCTCGGCCTCTTCGAGGACCTCGGCCACACCAGCGGTCTCGGGCTGTGTCGCCGCGACCTGGGTATCCTGGAGCAGCTCGCGGGCCACGACACAGCCGCGATGGGCCTGTTAGAGCAAGCCGAACGAGACTTCGGCGACGGCTCCCCTTGGGCCCGCGCCTCTGTTCTCGTCCAACGCGCGGTCATCCTGCTGCGGCGCGGCGATGTCCGTCTGGTGGAGGCCGAACTCGATGAGGCGTTGCAGATCTGGCGCGACCTCGGCTACCTCGGTGGGCAGGCTCGGGTGCTCCGGCGGGCGGGCCAGCTGCACCTGTACTGCGGGCGGCTCGACGACGCTCGAAGGGAGCTGTCCGAGGGTCTCACGATGGTCCGGGACGACGGCGACGTGATCGGCGAGGGGTACATCCTCCACGACCTCGGCCGGGTCCACGTCCGCCGGGGCGAATTCATCGAGGCCGGCTCGTACTTCGCCCGGGCGCTGTCCGTGCGCGAAGACTTCCTCGACCAGGCCGGTGCCGCCTCCGTCCGCGTTGACCTTGCCGACCTGATCCTGCGCGGCGGCGACACCGCGAAAGCCGGCGGACTGCTCACCGAAACCCTGGAAGTGTTCGGTCGGCTTGGCATGGCTGAGGAAGCGGAACGCGCCGCAAGCCTGCTCGCACGGGTGACCGCCCATGTCACGGACGAGAGACGATGATGTGGAGGGTGTGGTGGGCCCGGTCCCCTCGCCCTATGCCGGCGGCGCTGTGACCCGCGGCGTGTCCCTGACACCAACGAGGCCTCCTGCCACGGGCCGTCCTGCGGAGCAGGCCCACACGAGGTCTTCAACGGGGTGCGCCGTCGGTCCTACGCCGTCAGCGGCAGCGCCGGACTGAGACCGCCGCCCCGTGGTCGCCGAAGCCTGAAGTACAACTTCGGCCGGCGCGTACCCGGCCCCACGGCTCCCCGCCTCCATCGCAGCGACCCGCGCCCGCTCCGCTATCCAAGAGGGATAGCGGCGTCAAAGTGGCGTGATGACAACCACTCATAACATTCTTTCAAAGTCGGGCAGAGGGCCGATGGAGAGGAAGGAAGCCGCCCTGAACGGCACCTTCGCACCGGTCGTGAAGCCAGCCCCTGAGGGCCGTCGTCATCGCTGCAGTCGCCGCTCTCCTGGGCGTATCGGTGGCCGAGACCGTGGTGCACCCACAGCAGACGGCCACCGTGCGGGCCCACGACGGCTCCACGGACAACACCAACTCCTGGAGCTGATGACGCGCCGACCATGGCCGGGTGACGGCTCACCTGCTCGGCGTCCCGCCCATCGGTTCACCCGTACCTCGGAACGGCCCACCGGAGCAAGTGATGAAGGACATCCGTACCCAGCCGAACCTCGGCGTCCTGCTGAGAGACCACCGTCGGCGCACCGGACTCACCCAGCGGCACCTCGCGGACCTCACCACCGTGAGCGTGCGCGCCATACGCAACCTTGAGCAGGGCAAGGTCCTCTCCCCGCGGCTGGAGACGGTCCAGCTGCTGGCGGACGGGCTGCGGCTCGGCTCCGCCCAGCGCGAGACGCTGCTGGACACGGCACGGCGCCGCCCGGGCACCGGAGGCCCCCCCTGTGACGCGGGCTACGGCCCCACGCCCTGGCCCGTCCTGGGCCCGTTGACCGGCCGGGAATCCGAAGTGGCCGCCCTTGCCGATCTGCTGCGACAGCCGAGCGTCCGGCTGGTGTCCGTCGTCGGCATAGGAGGGGTCGGGAAGTCACATCTGGCCGCCGAGGCCATGTGCCGGGCCGCCGCCGACGGCACCCGGGTCCTGTGGCAGGCACCCGGCGAGGAGATCCCCGCCGGTGAACTGGCCGACGGTGCAAGGAGACAGCGGACGGTGCTGGTGCTGGACGACGTCGAGCTCGCGGGCGGCACCGACCGGCTGGTCGAGCTGCGGCGAGCCCACCCCTGGCTGCGTATCCTGCTCACCGCGTGCGGGCCGTGCGGCGTCTCCGGCGAACAGATCCTGAGCCTCGCTCCGCTTCCGGTTCCCGCTCCCGGCACCGAGACCGACCCCGAATTGTTGGCCGAAGTGCCGTCCGTACGGCTGCTGTGCACGCACATCCGCGCAGGCAACCCACTGTTCCGGCTGGACGATTCCAATGCCGGGGTGGTCGCCGAACTGTGCCGGCGCCTCGACGGGCTGCCGAGACCCCTGGAATTCGCCGGTCGCTGGACCCTCGTACGCTCCCTGCCGGAGCTGCTGGCCGAAGCAGAGCGCAGCCCGTTCGGCTTGATCGCTCCGCCGATGACCGCGGACTCCTCAGGCGACTTCGTGGTCCGGCTGCGCAGCGCACTGGGCCAGCTGAGCCCGGCCGGTGTGTCCTTCCTCGCCGCTGTGGCCCGTGACCACCGCAGCTGGTCGGTCGCCGAGGCGGCGACGGCCGTCGGGACGTCCGGTGCTGACGCCGCCGCCATCGTCTTCACCCTGGTGACGTACGGCCTGGTGCGGTCGGAGATACACGCCGGCGACGGCCCCCGGTTCTCGGTGCTCAACCACGTCCGCCACCTGTACACCGAGGTGCGCCGCGACCCCTGGCGCCGGCACGCGAAGGCGGCTGTGCACCGGACCGGACCCGAGGATCGTGTCCCGAAGGTGGCGGTCGGCGGGGGCTGACCAGGACGCCGTGAGCGGGGAGCGGGCGAGATCGCGGCGCACCGCGCGGAGCTTCAGCAATTGTAAATCAATCAATCGCTTGATGTTTTCCGCTCGCGCGCCATACATTTCAATCAATCGAATGATTGATGAAGTCTCCCGTGCGACGCGTGACCGCTTCCGCGGAACCCGGATCCTGAGAACCAACCTGGAGGACCCCGACATGAAGTCGCTCGGATGGAAGACGATCACCGCAATGACCGTGGTCGCGAGCCTGGGCGGCCTCGCCATCGCCGCTGCGCCCACACAGGCCGCCGCCCCGGTGGCGGCCAGTGCGCAGACCCGCACCGTCAGCAGCCAGAAGTCTTCCGGGAGCCTGACCCCTCGCGAACTCGCCGCGTTGCCGCTTACGAACCGCCACCTGACGAAGCATGAGACAGCCAACCTTGCGGTAGTGCTGAACGCGTACTACGTGGCGGAGGGCGACAGCCTGGACCCCGACGGGTTCATCAACGACTTCACGAAGGACGGTGTTTTCAAGGACGAGGTCGCCGGCTTCACCTACCAGGGCGATGCCCTCGGTGACACTCTGACCCACATGGCCGCCGTCTTCCCCGATGTCCACCGTGAACTGGCGCGCATCACGGTGAACGGCGACGTGGTGAGCGTTGAGCTGTCGATCCAGGGCACGTTCGAAGGGCCATACCAGACGCCTGCGGGCACTCTCAAGCCGAACGGAGCGAAGATCGACGTGCCAACTGCCGACTTCTGGTATCTGCAGGGCGGCAAGATCAAGAAGTTCGACTGCTACGTCGGGTACACGGTCATGTATGACCAGATGGGTGTGGACCTCGACTGGGCCGGGGCGGTCAACAAGGGCTGATCGGCCGTCGTTGCCCGAAGGGCCTCATGGTGCGTCGCGCGGTTGTCGAGTCCGGCGAGAACCAGGAGGCCCTGTCGTGCGACGCGTAACCGTGGTCGCCGGGTTCGATCTGAGGGACAGGCAGGATGCTGGAAGCTCTGGGACTGTCTTCCAGAGCGGAAGCCGTCTACCAGGCCATGCTCGACTACCCTGACCACGGTATCGGCCAACTCGCCGCAGCCACCGGTCTCGCTCCGGGTCAGGTCCATGACTGTCTGGACGAACTCGCCCGGCTGATGCTGGTCCGCGCCTCCAGCGAACACCCGGGCCAGGTATGAGGGGTCAATCCGGAGGTGGGCCTGACCGGCATGCTGGCCTGTCAGGAAACGGCCATCGCGACCGCCTACGCGCAATGGCTCCTCAGCCTGGGCAGTGAGGTCCGCACCATCCCCGTTCTGCCTCTGCGTACGGTCATCATCGACCGCGTCCAGGCCTTGGTCCTCATCGATCCGAGGACGGACATCGCCATACGACGGGAATGGCCGTCACCATGCGACGCGGCCGTTCCCCTCGTACGGCATGACAGCCGGAAATGGGCCCGGATCAGAGGCTGGTGACGTCCAGTTCGCCCTCGGCATACTGCCTGCGCAGGACCTTCTTGTCGAACTTGCCGACGCTCGTCTTCGGCACCGACTCGATGACCGTCCAGCGCTCGGGGAGCTGCCACCTGGCGATCTT
>NZ_BMML01000070.1 GCF_014645815.1 Streptomyces fuscichromogenes
CCGAGCGGGACACCCAGCGGCGCGCGCAGTCCGACGGAGACGGCCGGTGCGGGCACTGCGGAGGCACCGGGGAATCCGGGGCGCTGCAGCCGACCACCCACGTGCTCGCCTGGTTCCCCGGGGAACTGCTCGACAAGGACTCCGCCGCCGACGGGTGGGAGCTGTACGACGTCGTCCAGTGGCGCGCGGGCGGCACGCCCTTGGCCCGGCTGGGAGGGACCCTCCTCGACGGGGCGGTCGAGCTGCTGGGCCAGGTCGCCGACGAACTCGGCGACGACCACGAGGTGGTGGCGTTCCAGCGCGGCACCTACGACATCGACGGCTTCGGCTACCCCAGCTTCGACATCCAGGCGCGGCCCGCCGAGGAGCCGCCGGCCGACGACGGGAGCCGCCCGTGACCACCCCGAGCACCCGCCCGTGGCACGACGTCGTTCCCCCGCATCCCGACGCCCTGCTCTTCCGCCCGATCGCCCCCGCGCACACCGTCGGTCCGGGCGGACAGCTGGCCCGCCGCCCGGACGGGACCTGGTGGTACCGCGAGCTGGCCGTCGTCTCCGGCGCCGCGGAGCCCCTGCCGGACCTGTTGCGGGCCGACCTCGCGCACGCGATGCGGCGCGGCGACGAACTGATGGCCGCCGCCGACGGCGCGGCGGGCGACGGCGACTTCGCCGAGGCCGACCGGCTGGCCGAACTGAGCGGGATGCTCGGCACCCAGGAGGTCATCGCCCTGTCCGAGGCGCTGCAGGAGGCGGGCACCCTGTGGCGGGCCCGGCGGTCGACGAAGACCGTCGAGTCCCTCGCCGAGTGGATCGAGGCGCCCGGCGCCCTCGCCCGGATCGCCGAATCCCTCCGCACCGGGGAGGCGTGATGTCCGTCACGCCCCCCTGCCCCGAGTGCCGGGCCGCGACCGAGCCGATCCAGGTGGAGGGCGAGGACCTGTTCCGCTGCCCCACGTGCGGCCGACGCACCTACGGCACCGACGACCCGGACGCCGACGACACCCTGCCCCCGTACACCGAGGTCGACGAGGACGGCGCCACCCTGCTGTACCGCGGCAACGGCGAGCTGGACATCGAGGCCACCGCCGAACACGCCTCCCAGCACGGGCCCGACGACGAGGACCAGGACGACGAGCAGCCCGCCGCCGCGACGCCGGCCGGTTGGGAGCCGCAGGTGCAGGACGTCCGCGTGAAGGATCTCGCCCACGTGCTCACCGGAGCGTGGGTGTGGATCTACGGCGACCCCGAAGGGTGGCGTTTCTTCACCAGCGCCGAGTACGACGCCGACCGCGGCGACACCACGGTGACGATCACGTACAGCGATGGTGAGGTGGTGAGGGAGGAGCCGTGGCCGCAGGCCCGACTGGTGAGGAGCGGACCCGACCGAGTCCCCACCGCGACCCGTCCCGGCCCGGCCGGACTGGTGAGGTGGTGAGCGTGGTGAGTTCACCAGGCCCTCACGGGAGCACGGCTCACCACCCCGACGCTCACCATCTCACTGGTGAGCCTCACCACCCTGAGCCGCCCGAAGGTGGTGAGGAAGGGCTCCCGCAGTCACCAGTTCCGGTGGGGTGGGCGCAGCTGCTGGCCGATGGTGAGACCGTCGCGCGCTACTGGAGCCACGTCCTTCGGCGCGGCCCGGACCAGTGCTGGTGGTGGACCGGCGGACTGACCGACACCGCCCACGGAACCTTCCGCGCCGGGTCGCACACCACCGCCACGAGCAGGGTCGTCCCCGCCCATCTGTTCGGCTTCCGCCTCGCCCACGGGCCCGATTCGATCCCCGCCGGCCACGTCGTGCGGCACACCTGCGACGAGCCGCCGTGCCAGCAGCCGCGCCACTGGCTGCTCGGCACCCGGGGCGACAACAACCGCGACGCCGCAGCTCGGAGGCGACTTGCCGGTCACGCGCTGGCCGACGTGCGCGGCGCGGTGGGGCGGGCGCGGGCGGTCCAGGCCGCCATCGCCGCCGCCGACGGAGCCGAGGAGATCGAGGCCGCCATCGCCGCCGCGCTCGCCGCGGGCAACCCCAGCGGCGCCCTGCAGAACCCGCTCTTCTGACCGCCTGCTCACCACCGGCCCCGGACATCCGTCCGGGGCCGGGTTGCGTTGGGGAGCGGCTCACCAGTGGCTCACCGGTGAGCAGACTGCACGTCGCGGAGCAGCCTCACCACTCACCAGCCGAGGCCCGCCGATCGCTTTGTCGATGTGGTGACGCTCACCACCCCGACTCCCCCGGCCCGTGGTGACACTCACCAGCCCGCCGCCGCTCCGCCGCCCCTGCCCGGCTCACCGCTCACCACCCCGTCGCGGGGCGGGACTCACCACCTGGTGGTGAGGAAGGCCGGGGGGTCTGGTGACCGGTGAGCCGTCACCGGCTGGTGAGCGTCACCACGCGGGCGCCCGTCGAGGCGCCCGCCCGCGCACGGGGAACGTCACTCTCCGTCGACCGGTGAGCGGGGCGGGTGGGGAGTCACCGGCCGCCGCGCGAGCGCGCCGGCCGGGCTGGGGTGGTGAGCGGTGCGTGGCCGTCCTCGCGTCCGACCCTTGGTAACAGTCGACCCCCGGGCGGGGGTCCGCACGGGGGTCGATGACGTCGAGCCCGACCGTAGCGCACGGGCCCGGTGGGTGGCCAGCGTGCCCGCCACGTTTGGGCGTCGGCCGCCCGGTGGGCGCTCCCACGAGCGCGCCGCAGGTGGGGGCGCAGCAGTCAGCCGCCGAGCGGCACATTTCGCTACAAACCGCGCGCCGGTCCAAGCCCGTCGCGGCAGCCCGGAGGCCCCGCAGCAGGAGCCGGGACGGCCCCAATCCCACCGTTGGACCACCCTCTTTGACCCTCTGCCGACCAAGGTCATCGGACCCCATCTCTCATCTTGATCATTTAGACCGACAGCAGACCGTAGAACTAGATGCAACGACCACAAGCCCTCACACCTATGCATCACGATCCAATGGGTGTTAATGATCTTGAAAATCGCCTACTCTGAGTCGCGATGCTTTCGATCTCCGCAGGTTCAGACCCCGCCTACCTCACCCGTGAGGTAGCGGCCGGTGCTGAGCACTACTACGCCCGGAGCGTGGACCTGCAGGGCGAGCCGCCCGGCTACTGGCTCGGCGACGGCGCGGCCGAGCTGGGGCTGACCGGAACGGTCGACAACGAGGTCTTCACGGACCTCTACAAGGACTGGATCGACCCCCGCAAGCGCGACGAGATGTACGAGCGTCTCGCGGCGATCCCCCACGAGGAGGGCACGCCGGAGTACGCCAAGGCCGAGAAGCGGATCCGCAAGGACGCCCGGCTGGGGAACGCGCCGAAGAACTACGAGAAGAGCTTCCAGAAGCGGTTCGAGGCCGCGCTGAGCGAGGCCAGGGCGAAGACGCCGGGGGTCGAGCTGACTCCGGAGCGTGTCAAGGCGATCGAGCTGGACACCAGGAAGCACTCGCCGTCGGCGACGCTGTACTACGACCTGACGTTCTCCGCGCCGAAGTCCTGGAGCGTCTATCACGCGAGCCTGCAGGTGAAGGCCGCACAGTGCCGCGAGGCCGGCGACCTGGAAGGCGCCGAGCAGTACGCCGCGAAGGCGGACCGTGTCTGGGACGCCTGGAAGGCCGGGGTCAAGGCCGGCCTGGAGCAGATGCAGGAGGAGGCCGGTTACACCCGGCTGGGCCACCACGGGAAGAAGGTCGAGGGCCGCTCGACCGGCCGCTACGTCAAGGGCGAGGGCTTCATCGTCTCCGCCTGGGCCCAGCACACGAGCCGTGAGGACGACCCCCAGCTGCACGTCCACGCCACGGTCCTGAACAAGATCAAGGCCGTCGAGATCGACCCGGTGACCGGCGAAGAGCGCGTGACCTGGGGATCGGTCGACGGGAACGGGCTGTGGGTGAACAAGCAGGCCGTGGGCCACCTCGCCGAGCGGATCGCCGAGCAGGAGCTGGAGCGCACCGACGGCGTGCGGTTCATGACCCGCCCCGACGGCAAGGCCCGCGAGATCGTCGGCATCGAGCAGGACCTGCGCGACGGGTTCTCCTCCCGCCGCGTGGCCATCAAGGCCGAGGTCGCCGAGGTCGCCAAGGCGTACGAGGACCGGTACGGCCACGCGCCGAGCCCGTACGTGCTGGCCCGGATGTCCGAGGACGTCACGCTGCAGCAGCGGCAGGCGAAGAAGCACGACGCCGTCACCCGTGAGCAGCTGCTCGACCGGTGGGAGGCGTTCAGCAAGGAGCGCTTCCGCGACTCGCTGGCCAACGTCCCCGACCAGGTCGAGCACGAGTCCCTGCTCCACGACCTGCACCGCCCGTACAAGGAGTTCGACCCGGCGGTCATCCAGCAGCGCGCCGTCGCCGCGGTCCAGGAGCAGAAGGCGACGTGGCGCCGGGCGGACCTGATCGTCGAGCTGAACCGGCAGCTGCCGGACACGCTGGGCGGGATGGAGGCCCACGAGGTCCGCGACCTGCTCAACCGTCTCGCGGACGAGGCGCTGGACCCGGCCACCGACAACGGCGTGGTCTGCGCGACCGCGCCGCACATGGTCGAGATCCCCGTCGAGCTGCAGCGCGCGGACGGGTCCTTCGTCTACGAGCCGGCCGACAACAACGTGAACCGGTTCTCGACCGAGAGCCACATCGCGACCGAGGAGCGGATGCGCACCTTCGCAGGTGAGCGCGGCGGTCCCACGGTGCCCAGCGAGCTGGTCGAGGAGGTCATCGCCCGGCGCGGACTCAAGGGCAAGCAGGCCGATTTCGTCCGCAGCGCGGCGACGTCCGGGCGCAAGCTCGACCTGCTGATCGGCCCGGCCGGAGCGGGCAAGTCCTACACCCTCGCCGCGCTGACCGAGGTGTGGGAGGCGCACGAAGGCCGCCAGGTCATCGGTCTGGCCAGCGGTGAGCGCGCTGCCCAGGTCCTCGCCGACGAGGGTCTGACCAACGTCGCCAACATCTCCATGCTGCTCAAGAAGCACGCCGACATGGCCGCGGGGAAGAACGTTCCCGACGCGGACAAGTACCGCATCGCGCCCGGCACGCTGGTCATCGTCGACGAGGCCGGCATGACCAACACCCGCGACATGGACCGCGTGCGGGCCCTGGTCGAGGCGTGCGGCGCCAAGATGATCGGCAGCGGCGACCACCACCAGCTCACGGCGGTCGGCGCGGGCGGCATGTTCGGCCAGCTCGCCGAGGAGATGCCCGGCGTCCACACGCTCGAAGAGGTCCGGCGCTTCCGCGACATCGACCCCGTCACCGGCGAGTCGAAGGTCCGCGAGTGGGAGGCCAAGGCGTCCCTGCAGCTGCGCGAGGGCAACACCGAGGCACTCGCCCAGTACGAGCTGCACAAGCGGTTCAGGGGCGGCAGCGCCGAGGAGATGAAGGAGCGCGCCTACCAGGGATGGGTCACCGACCAGCTGGCCGGGCGGAACCCGCTGCTGGTCGCCCCCGACAACGAGACGGCCGCCGAGCTGTCCGCCCGCGCCCGCGCCGACCTGGTCCGCGCCGGCCTGGTCGAGGAGGACGGCGTCGCGCTGCGCACCGGGCAGAAGTACGGCGTCGAGACCAAGGCCGGTCGCGGCGACGTCATCCAGATGCGCCGCAACGACCGCCACATCGCGGGCGAGGGCGGGCAGTTCGCCACCAACCGGCTGACCGCCACCGTCACCGGGATCAGCGACAACGGCGCCCTGATGGTGCAGCTGGAGGACGGCTCGCGGATGCACCTGCCCGCCGCCTACGTCCAGACGCACGTCGAGCTGGCGTACGCGTCCACGGTGCACGGCGCGCAGGGCCGCACGGTGGGCCCGTGCCACTCGCTGGTCGACGAGCAGACCTCCCGCGAGGCCCTGTACGTCAGCCTCACCCGAGGCCAGGACGGGAACTGGGCCTACGTCATCACCCACCGGGACGGCGACGGCGTCAAGGACGAGGACGTCCCGCACTACCTGTCGGTGCTCGACCAGACGCTGCAGCGCTCCGGCACGCAGCAGACCGCCACCCAGGCCATCGCCGCCGAGCTGGAGCGCCGCGAGCACCTCGCCGCGATCCAGCCGGCGTGGGCCGGGGTCAAGGACCAGGACGCCGAGAAGCGGTTCGGCAAGGCCCTGCTCGGCGCGCTGGGCCCGGAGGACTACGCCCGCGTGAGCAGCGGCGAGGCGTACGGCTCCCTCATGCGGCTGGCCCGCACCGTCGAGGAGCGCGGGTTCGACGCCGAGGACCTGCTGGTGCGCACCGCCCGCTCGCGTGAGCTGGACACGGCCGACGACGCCAGCAAGGCGATGCACCACCGCCTGAAGAACGCCTACCGGCTGGTCGAGCGCGACCAGGTCAACGCGGAGAAGGCCGAGCAGCGCGCCGCCCTCGCCGAGCAGGTGCAGAAGGTCGACGACGCGATCGAGGCCGGGCACGGCACCGTGGACCCGGAGCACCTGCAGGAGCTGGTCGCCGCCGCGGATGAGGCCGCCAAGGTCCACCCGCACCAGGAGGAGCTGCTGCGGCAGGCCCTCGCCGCGCAGACGGGTGTCGAGGTCCTGCAGGCCGGGGACGGCGCGGAAGCGGCTGTGATCGAGACCGCGACCGCCGAGCCGGTCGACCAGGAGCAGCTGCAGCAGCTGGTCCTCGCCCCCGAGACCGAGGCCGAGCCGGTCGACGCGCTCGACCTGCACCACGCCGAGCTGCTCAAGCAGTC
>NZ_BMML01000071.1 GCF_014645815.1 Streptomyces fuscichromogenes
GCGGCCGGTGAACTCGCCCTGTCGCTGGGGCAGTCCGAGCGCGTGCTCGCCTCGCTGCAACTCGCCGCCCGGATGGCGCCGTTGCACGAGACCGTGCAGGCGAGCCTGGTCTCCGCGCTGGCCGCCGCCGGCCGGCAGGCCGAGGCACTGACGGTGTTCCGCACCGTCCGCGCCCAACTCGCCGAGGAGTTGGGGATACGGCCGGGCCCGGCACTGGTGACCGCACACCGGCGCGTACTGGAACCGGCACCCGCCGGGGACGTGCCGGACGAACAGCCGCCGAACCCGGTCGCCGGAACCCCGCCCACCACCGACCACTTGGTCGGCCGGAGCGAGGAACTCGCGGTGCTGCGGCAGGCGGTGGAGTCGGCACTCACCAGGAGCACCGGACTCGTGCTGGTCGAGGGAGAACCCGGCGCCGGCAAGACCCGCCTCCTTGAGGAGACCGCCGCCGAAGCGGGCCGACGCGGCGCGCTCGTCGTCCGGGGACACTGCCTGGAGGGCGACGGCACACCCTCGATGTGGCCCTGGGTACAGGCCGTCGGCGCGATCCTCGGAGCCCTGCCCGCCGCCGGGCGCGGCGAGTGGCACATCGGTGAACTCGGGCGCCTCGTCGGACCGCAGGGCCGGGTTCCCACCACGCCGGTCCTGCCGGACAGCGGAGCCCAGTTCCGGCTGTTCGAGCAGACCGTCGCACTCGTCCGCCAGGTGTCGGCACGGCGGCCGGTGCTGCTCGTCGTCGACGACCTCCAGTGGGCCGACGCCGCCTCCCTGGACCTCTTCAGCCACCTGGCGGCTCACCTGCCGCCCGGCACCGCCGTGATCGGCGCGCTCCGCGACCGTGCGCCGACGCCCGGCCCGGAACTGGAGCGGATGCTCGCCGCGGCGAGCCGGCTGCCCCGCCACCGCCGGATCCGGCTCGGCCCGCTCGGCCCGGCCGAGGTCGCCGAACTGGTCCGCCAGGAGACCGGCCAGGAGACGGGCCCCGGCGCCACCCGCAGCATCCACGCCCGCACCGCCGGCAACCCGTTCTTCGTGCGGGAGCTGTCCCGCCTCCTCGCCGACGGCGGGGCCCTGACCGAGGCCGCCACGGCACGGACCGGCGTTCCCGCCACCGTCCGGGACGTCGTCCGCGACCGGGTGGCCGTGCTGGACACCGACACGAGACACCTGCTGCAGGTCGCCGCGCTGATCGGCCGGGACGTCGACCTCGCACTGCTCGCGCGCGCCGCCCGGCTCGACGCCCGGACCTGCCTCGACCGCCTCGAACCCCTGCAGGAGCTCGGTCTCCTCGAACCCGCGCCGGGGAACCCGTACGCGTTCCGCTTCGCGCACGACCTGGTCCGCGAGTCCGTCGCCGACGCCACCCCACCGGCTCGCGCGACCCGGCTCCACCTGCTCGTCGCCGACGCACTGGAGCACAGCACGATCGCGGACGACGAACGCCTCGCCCATCACCTCTGGTCGGCCGGCCCCCTCGCGGACCCGGCCCGCACCGCCACCGCGTTGATCGGCGCGGGCCGCCGCGCGGCGGGAAAGTCAGCACTCCAGGCCGCCGCTCGACAACTGCAGTCCGCCGCGCGGGTGGCGCGGCGGGCAGGCCTCGGCGAACTGGAGCTGTCCGCCCTGTCGCTCTTCACCTCGGTGGACGGCATGCGGGCCGGATACGTCGGTTCGGCGCTCGAACTGCTGGAACGGGCCGAGCAGTTGGCCCGTGGTCTGGGCCGGGAACGGGAAGCCGCCGACTTCCTCTTCTCCCGCTGGGCGGCCCACTCCCAGGGCATCCAACTCGACCGCGCCGGACGGCTGGCGCACCGGCTGCTGGAACAGGGCGAGGCGTCCGCCGACCCGGTGGTCCGCGCGTACGGCCAGTACGCGTGGGGCATCCACCAGTGGGACGTGGGCAACATCGGCGAGGCGTTCCGGTACCTGAGCCGGACCAACTCGACCATGCTCGACGACCTGGCCCGGGGCCGGGAGGGCACACTCCGGCGCGACCTGCGGCTGCTGGGGCCCGCCATGCTCGCGCTGATGACCGCGCTGCACGGCGACCTCGACACGGCATGGACGCTGTTCGACACGATGGAGGCCACCGCGGACGACGACCCCTATGTGATCACCGTCTGGGCCGCCTTCGCCTGCACCGCCGCGGCCCTGGCCGGCGACCCGGTGCGGGCCCGGCGCGCGGCGGAGCGAGGGAGCGCCCTGGACCCCGAGTTCTCGTTCGTCTTCCTCGGCAGCTACCAGCGGCTGGCCCTGTGCTGGGCGCACGCCGTGACCGGCGAGGACCCGGCGGGCGCCGCGGCCGAGGCACAACGCCTGATCGACGTGGCGCTGGCAGACCCGCCACGCTCCGGCCTCGCCACCTGGTACGGCTTGCTCGCCGAGATGTGGCTCGCGGCAGGCAAGCTCGACGAGGCCACCACAGCCCTCGACCACGCCGACACCGCCCTCGACACCCACGGCCAGCGCTACGCCGAAGGCCTCCTCCTCGTCATCCGGGCACGACTGCAACAAGCCCGCGGCGAACCCACCACCACCGTCCGGAACACCGCCCGACGAGCCCGCACCCTGTCCACCCGGCGCGAAGCCCACCTCTTCACCCACCGCGCGCGGGAACTGCCGACCGGAAACCGCCGGACAGCTCAGGTCACGGACGCGCGAACGACCGGGACGCCGAACGGAACGCCCAGGCATGCGCCACCATCCCGATACCCCATCCCAGGATCGACCACAGGGGCCAGAAGAACTGATCCGGGGTGAAAATCGCCCACACCACCACCTGGGCCAGGTTGGCGACGACGTACCAGAAGAGGTGGACCCACAGACCCCACCTCATGGCCTTCTGACTCTTGTGCATGATTCCCTCCCGGGCGCTGCTTCGACGAGAGTCACGACGGATGAAGGACAGGACGGACGGAGACGTCATTCCGAGGGCGCCTGCTCCTGTGCCGCCGTCTCGATGAGAGCCACGGTCGCGCCCGGCCGGGAGACGAACACCATGTGCGAGGCACCCTCGACCACCTGGACCCTGGCCCCGGAGCGCTGGGCCATGAACTCCTGCGCCGCCGGCGGGATGATCCGGTCGGCGTCGCTGATCAGGTTGTAGTTCGGGATCGTGTGCCAGGCCTGCGGACCGGCGGCGGGCTCGCCGAGAGCGGCGCCGGCGGCCGGGCGTTGCGTGATCGAGTAGAGGGTGGCCTCCTCGGCGGACACGTCGGCGGCGAAGTGGGGATGGAAGACCGCCGGGTCGATGTAGAGGTCGACCTGTCCGTCGGGCAGCGGTACGGGTTTCAGGGATTCGCCCACGGTGCTGCCCGGGAACTTCTCGACCAGCGACTGCGCGCTCTCGCCCGTCTCCGGCACGAACGCCGCCAGGTAGACCAGCGCCTTCACCTGGGCGTTCCCGACGGCGGCGGTGGAGATGACCGCGCCCCCGTACGAGTGCCCGACCAGCACGATCGGCCCCTCGATGCTGTCCAGCAGCGCCCTGACCTGCGCCGCGTCGAAGGCGAGCCCCCGCAGCGGATTCGGCGCGGCGACCACGGGATAGCCGTCGGCGACCAGCCGCCTGGCGACCGCGTTGAAACCGCTGCCGTCGGCAAAGGCTCCGTGCACGAGCACGATGGTCGGTTTGCTGCTCACCATGGACGACTCCCATTCGGACGACGGCGATGACGCTGCGGACAGCGGAGTTGAATTCAGCGGCACAAAGCTAGGGCGCCCTACTGAACGGGAATTGAATGCGTTCGGCGCACCGTTCCGTGGCGCGTCCACGGGACCTTCAGTCGACGTCAAGCCGGGTTGGCCAAGGTGAGCCTCCGAAGGACGGACGACTGGGAGCGTGGATGGTGGCGAACGAGGAGAACGCGGAATTCGAGGAAGCCGACGTCGTCGTGATCGGGTCGGGCATGGGCGGTCTCGCGGCGGCCCGCACGATCGCGCAGTTCGGCGGAAAACGCGTTCTCGTCCTCGAACAGCACTACACGCTCGGCGGGATGACGCACGAGTTCTCCCGTGCCGGGCGCTATCAGTTCGGCACCGGGCTGCACTACATGAGCGCGAACGCCGGCCCGTTCCTGGAGTTCATGACCGACGGGCGGGTGCAGCTCGCACCGCTTCCGGACGAGTACGACGCCCTGCACTTCCCGGAGTTCGACTTCACCGTCCCCGCCACGCAGGCACGGTTCCGGGCGCGGCTGAAGGAGCGGTTCCCGGCCGAGGCCGACGCCGTCGACGGTTTCTTCCGGGCCACGCGCCGGGCCATGACCGGGCTGGCCGCACGCAACGTCCTCGCCTCGCTCCCCGCCGGTGTACGCAGAGCGGGTACGCCCGTCGTCGAGCGGCTCTTCCCGTCGGCGTACCGATCGCTGCGGGACCAGGTCTCCCGCAGTTTCCGCGATCCGCGGCTGCGGGCCGTCCTGGCCGCGCGGTGGGGGCTCTACGGCACGCCGCCGGATCGGAGCGCGTTCGGCTACCACGCGGCGGTCCCGCTGACCTTCTTCATGGAAGGCACCGCGCACCCGGTGGGCGGCCCGAGGGAGGTCAACCGGATCGTGCTGGAGATCCTCCAGCGGTACGGCGTGGTGCTGCGCCCCCGGCAACGGGTCGACGCGGTCGTCGTGGAGCGGGGCAGGGTGAGGGGCGTCGACGTCGAGGACACCGCCACCGGCCGCCGCTACCGCGTGCGGACGGACACCGTCGTCTCGGCGGCCGGGGTACGCAACACCTATGCCCTGATCGGCAGGAGCGGGGAACTGGCGGACCTGCCCGAGGAGCCGTCGGCGGTCATGCTGTTCCTCGGGCTGGACCGGTCGCCGGCCGAGTTCGGGGTGCGCGGCGAGAACCACTGGTTCATGCCGGACCTCGACGGCCACGACGGCTTCCGCCGCTCTCCCGGGGACGGCACGCTGTACGTCTCCTTCGCGTCGCTCAACAACCCGGCCGCCCGGTTCCACACGGTGGAGGCGCTGGAACTCGTCGATCCGAAGGTGGTCGACCAGTGGCGCGGGACGCCCGGGGATGAGCGGCCGGACGGCTACCGGCAGCTCAAGGAGGAGCTGACCGGACGGCTGATCGCCCGGCTGGAGGAACAGTGGCCCGGCTTCCGGGAGACGATCGCGTTCGCCGAACTCGCGACGCCGCTCTCGTTCGAGACCTATCAGCACAGTGTTCGCGGCTCCTTCTACGGTCTCGCGGCGACTCCCCAGCGGTTGCGGTCCGCGCGGGCGGGCTGCCGTACGCCGGTCAAGGGGCTCTTCGTGGCCGGTCAGGACGCCTGGGGTTCCGGCGTGGTCGGGGCGTTGGCGGGCGGGCTGATGGCGGCGAACGCGGTGCTGAGACCACGGCAGCTGGGGACCATGTGGCGGGCCCTGCGCTCCGGCGGAGCCGCCGCGGATCCGGCCGCGCCCTGGCAGGGTTACCTGCGGGTGGCCGCGACCGAGTCGCTGACCCCGACGGTCCGGCGGATCCGCTTCGAACCGCTGGACGGGGACACGATCCCGTTCTCGTTCACCGCCGGGCAGTACGTGAAGGTCGACCTGCCGGTCGCCGTCGAGCCGATCGAACGGTCGTACTCGATCTGCAGCGGCCCCGGCGAGCGCGGTTTCTTCGAGATCGCCGTGAAGCACGAACCGGACGGGCTCGGCTCGGGTTTCCTGCACGACGAGCTGGAGGCCGGGCCGGCCTTGCGGCTGAGCGGCCCGCACGGCGAGTTCACCTGGGAGCCGGGCACCGGGGAAGGGACGGCGGGGACGGAGGGCACGGCGGGGACGGCGGACACGGCGGGGACGCTTCTGCTCATCGCCGGGGGCGTCGGGATCACCCCGCTGATGAGTGTGCTGGCTGCCGCCGCCGACGGCGGTCACACGGGCCGGGTCGTCCTGCTGGCGAGCTTCCGGACCGAGGACGAGGTGCTCTTCAGGCCGGAGATCGAGGCGCTGCGGTCCCGGCTGCCGGGACTTGAGGTGTCGGTCCTCGTCACCGGGCGGGAGGGACGGATCGGTCTCGACGAACTGCGGCCCCACACCGGCCCGGCGACCCGCGTGCACCTGTGCGGACCGGCGCCGATGATGCAGGACCTGATCGGCCACCTGACGGAACTGAAGGTGCCGCGGGATGCCATCCGCACCGAGGCGTTCGTGTCGGGCCGGAGCAGGGAGACCCGCCGGGAGAGGGCGCATGCCGTCGCCCTGGCCGCCACGGCGGCCGGTGTCGCCGAGTTCACGATCGACATGGCCGGCGGCGACCCGGCGTTCCCCTGCGCCCCTGGGCAGTCGGTCCTCGACGCCGCCAACGCCGCCGGTGTCGCGATGCCGCAGTCGTGCGGCGAAGGCGCTTGCGGCACCTGCCGGGTGCGGGTGCTCTCCGGCACCTACGAGACCGACACCCGGGGGATGTTCTCCGCCGGTGAACTGGCCGCGGGCTGGCGGCTGGCCTGCCAGACGCTGCCCACCGAGAACCTGGTGATCGCCCTGTAGGGCGCGGCGGTCGCATCACCCGCCGCCGCCCGAGGCGCAAACCCGAGCATTGGAATCGGAATGGCTTCCTCCAGCGCGTCCGTACGTCTGCAGATTCTCGGTCCGCTGCGGGTCTGGCGGGACGGTGTCGAACTGGACGCGGGGCCCCC
>NZ_BMML01000072.1 GCF_014645815.1 Streptomyces fuscichromogenes
CCGACGGCACCATGTACTCCGGCAACCGCTGCCCCACATAGGCACGCAGGTCCGCAGACAGGAGTTGTTCCGCCGGAGCAGCATCTCCGCCCTCGGGCACCACGTAGGCGACGAGCCTCCTGTCGCCGGGAGTGTCCTCACGCGCGACCACCACAGCCTGCACAACACCCCGATACCCGACCAACACCCCCTCCACCTCAGCCGGCTCGATCCGGAACCCCCGCACCTTCACCTGCTCATCCGCACGCCCCACAAAAACAAGCTGTCCCTCCACCGTCCAACGCACCAGATCCCCCGTCCGATACATCCGCTCACCCACCCCCCCGAACGGACACGCCACAAACCGCTCCCCCGTCAACCCCGAACGACCCCGATACCCCCACGCCAACTGAACCCCCGACACATACAACTCACCCACCACACCCGACGGAACAGGCAACAAACCACCATCCAACACAAACACCCGCACACCAGGAACCGGACGACCCACCGGAACCACCTCCCCCACCACATCCCCACCACCCACCTCAAACACACAACACCCCACCACCGCCTCCGTCGGCCCATACTCATTCACCACCACCGTCCCCGGAGCACACTCCAACCACGACCTCACCACCCCACCACCCAACACCTCACCACCCACCACCACCCGAGCACCCAACCCCGCCAGAACCCCAGCCGACACCTCCTCCACCAACAACGGAAGATGCGCCGGAACCACCTTCACCAACGAAAACCCACCACCACCCACACCACCAACACCCCCACCACCCAACAACCCCGCAAGACCCTCCACACCACCAACACCCCCCACACCGAACACCACCGCCGCCCCCGACACCAACGGCAACAACAAACTCGTCAACGTCAAATCAAAACCAAACGACGAATGCACCGGCACACACCCACCCACACCCACCCCATACCGCTCCACCGCCCACCCCACATAACCCGCCAACCCCCCATGAGAAACCTCAACCCCCTTCGGCACCCCCGACGAACCCGACGTATACATCACATACGCCAACCCATCCGACCCCACCGAACCCCCAGACACCACCGAACCCCCAGACACCACCGAAGCCTCGGACGCCACCGAACCCGCCGAACCCGCCAGAGCCGCAACCACCTCCACATCATCCAGACACACCACCCCCACCCCCACCGGCAACAACCCCACCAACCCACCCAAAGAACCACCATCACCCACCACCACACCCGCACCACTGTCCCCCACCATGAACACCAACCGCTCCACCGGAAGAACCGGATCCAACGCCACCCACGCCGCCCCCACCCGCCACACCGCCAACAACCCCACCACCAACCCCACACCACGCCCCACACACAACCCCACCACCGACCCCACACCCACCCCACGCGACACCAACAACCCCGCCAACCCAGACACCCGCTCATCCAACTCCCCATACGACACACACTCATCCCCACACACCACCGCCACCGCACCCGGAGACCGCACCACCTGCACCCCAAACAACTCCGGAACCGTAGTCCCGGAACCCACCGGCTCACCGCCCCGGCCCCAGCTCAGAACCCGCCCGCGCTCCTCCCGCGACAACACATCAACCTCGTGAAGCCGCACCCCCGGATCCTCCGCCACCAGCTCCAGCACCCGGCCAAAACGCTCGGCGAACACCTCCACCGTCGCCGCCTCGAACACATCAGCCGCACCCGTGACGACCCCGCGCAGCCCTACAGGACGGCCGTCCCGGAAGACCTCTCCCAGGGTGACCTCAAGGTCGAACTTCGCCGCCTCCTGCCGGGCGGACAGCGCTCTGACGGCCAGGCCGGGCAGCCTCAGACCGGCGGCGGCGTTGTTCTGCACAGTGAGCATGACCTGGAACAACGGGTGCCGCGCCAGGGACCGGTCCGGGGCGAGGATTTCGACCAGCCGCTCGAAGGGCACGTCCTGGTGGTCCAGCGCTTGCAGGCTGTCCTCGCGTACCCGGCCCAGCAGGTCGGCGAAGGAGGGGTCACCGGTCAGGTCGGTACGCAGGACAAGGGTGTTCACGAAGAACCCGACCAGATCGTCCAGCGCCTGGTCCGTCCGACCCGCCACCGCCGTACCGATCGGAACGTCCTCCCCCGCCCCCAACCGCGACAACAGCACCGCCAACGCCGCCTGAACCACCATGAACATGCTGGCGCCGCTGGAACGGCAGATCGCCGCCAGTCGCTCGTGGACGTGCGCCGGAATGTCGAGTGTCGCCGTGTGGCCGCGGTAGGAGGAGACGGGTGGGCGCGGGTGGTCCGTGGGCAGCGCGAGCTCCTGGGGAGAGCCGGCCAACATCTGCCGCCAGTACGAGACCTGACGGGACAGCAGGCTCTGCGGATCGTCCTCGTCGCCGAGCAGTTCCCGCTGCCAGAGAGCGTAGTCGGCGTACTGGACGGGCAGCGGCTGCCAGCCCGGCGCACGTCCCTCACGACGCGCCGCATACGCCAACGAGAGATCACGGGCCAACGGCCCCATCGACCAGCCGTCCCCCGCGACATGGTGCAGCACCAACACCAGCACATACACATCCGGACCCGTCTCGACCAGCAGAGCCCGCAACGGAATCTCCACCGCCAGGTCGAACCTGTGCCCGGTCTCGGCGGCCATGAGGTCCGCCACCTCGTCCTCCGTCGCTGCCGTGGCGGTCCGCAGTACCTCCCCGGCAGCGCTCAGGGGCAGCACCCGCTGGTACGGCTCCCCGTCGCGGACGGGGAAGACGGTGCGCAGCACCTCGTGCCGAGCGACGACGTCCGTCAGCGCGCTGCCCAGCGCCTCGGTGTCGACCCGCCCGGACAGACCCACGGCCACCGGCAGGTTGTAGGTCGAACTCGGCCCCTCCAGCTGTGCCAGGAACCACAACCGACGCTGGGCGAACGACAGCGGAATCATTCGGCTTCCTTCTCTCTCCGCATGGGGCGCAAGGCCGGCCGGACAGGTTTCCGCTCACTTTCCAAGCGCGCAGCCAGGGCCGCCGGGCTGGGTGCCTCGTAGAGCATTCGGACCCCCACCTCGGCTCCGAGGACGGCCCGGACCTGGGACACCAGACGAGTGGCCAGCAGGGAGTGGCCGCCGAGGTCGAAGAAGTCGTCGTCCGCGCCGACCCGCTCCAGGCCCAGCACCTCGGCGAACGCCTCGCACAGCAAGCGCTCCTCGCGAGTGGCAGGCTCACGCCCGGCACCCGCGGCCGCGCGTCGCGGCTCAGGCAGGGCAGCGCGGTCGAGCTTGCCGTTGACGGTCAACGGCAGCTCCGGCAGGGACACGAACACCGCGGGGACCATGTAGCCGGGCAACCGTCCGGCGGTGTAGGCGCGCAGGTCCGCGAACGGCTCCTGGTCCTCGCGGGAAGCGTGGCCCTCCCCGCCGTGGTCCCCGTCGTGGTCCCCGCCACGGTTCCCGTCGTCGGGGACGATGTATGCGACCAGGCGGTGACCGCCAGGCAGGTCGTCACGGGTGGTCACCACGGCCTGGGCGACATCGGGATGTGCGGTGAGGACGGCCTCGATCTCGGCAGGTTCGATCCGGAAGCCCCGGACCTTCACCTGGTCGTCCGCGCGTCCCACGAAGACGACCTGCCCGTCGGCGGTCCAGCGGACCAGGTCCCCCGTGCGGTACATCCGCTCGCCGGGGGCCCCGAAGGGACACGCCACGAACCGCTCCGCCGTCAGCGCCGTACGGCCGTGGTAGCCACGGGCCAGCCCCACACCCGCTATGAACAGTTCCCCGACCGCGCCCGGTGGCACCGGCTGCATCAACCCGTCCAGCACGAAGACCCGCATGTTCCAGATCGGCGCACCGATAGGAACGGCACCGGACTCGCCCGTCCACGCCCCGGCCGTACACTCCACCGACGCCTCCGTCGGCCCGTAGAAGTTGTACAACTCGGCATCGCAGACTCGCGCGAACCGCTCGGCGGACGCCCCGGACAAGGCCTCACCCGAGCACACCACCCGCCGTAAGGATCCCCATGCGGCCGGGTCACCGCCTTCGACAAACGCATCCAGCATCGAGGGCACGAAGTGAGCCGTCGTGACCCCCTCCGCGCGGATCACCTCCGACAGGTACGCCGGATCCCCGTGCGCTCCCGGCCGTGCCAGCACCAGCCGCGCTCCGGACAGCAGCGGGGAGAACAGTTCCCACACCGACACGTCGAAGCTCACCGACGTCTTCTGCAACACGACGTCGTCAGCGTCCAGCCCGAACCGGTCCTGCATCCACAACAACCGGTTCACAATTCCCGCATGCGACACCACCACACCCTTCGGCACCCCCGTCGACCCCGACGTATAGATCACATACGCCGCACTCCCCGGACCCCCCGAACAAGACTCCGTCCACCCCTCCACCCCCTCCATACCCTCGGCCACCGACGGATCATCCAGACACACCACCGGCACACCAAGATCCCCCGGCACCACTCCCGCCAGACCAGCAGCCGTCACCACACACACCGGCCCCGCATCTCCCAACATGAACCCCACCCGTTCCACCGGATACGACGGATCCACCGGCAAAAACGCAGCACCCGCCTTCAACACCCCCAACAACGCCACCACCAGATCAACCGACCGCTCCAACACCACCGCCACCACCGACTCAGGCCCCACCCCACGCCCCACCAACAACCCCGCCAACCGCGACGCCCGCTCATCCAACTCCCCGAACGTCACCCGTTCATCCCCACACACCACCGCCACCGCACCCGGATCCTCAGCCACCCGCTCCCCGAACAACTCCGGCAACGTCAACCCCGGCACCACCACACCCGTCTCATTCCACTCCTCCACCACCCGCTCACGCACCGCACCAGGCAACACCCCAACCTCACGCAACAGCGTCTCCGGCGCCCCCTCCAACACACCCACCAACCCCTCGACCGCCACCTCCAACAACCCACACACCAACTCCGGATCACCCGGAGCAACAGCATCCACACTCAGCCAGAACCCCACCCCGGCGTCATCGACAGACACCGTCACCGGATAGTTCGTCCGATCCTGACTGAACAGCAGCTGCATGCCGCGCTGCTCGCCCCCGCCGCTCTTGTCGCCGGCCGCTCCCTCGGAACCGGTCGGCCCACCGTTCCGGCGCGGGCGGGCGCTGTGGCGATAGTTGAGCAGGGAGGTGAAGAGGGGGGCCTGCGGTGGGACGCCGCTCGCCTTCTGCGCGAGTGCGAGGGGCGCGTGTTCGTGGACCATCAGGCCGGCCAGCTGGGACTGCATCGCCTTCACCGCGCCCAGCACGTCCGGAGTGGCGACGTCCATCCGTACCGGCAGGGTGTTCATGAACGGCCCCGGAACCCGCTCCGCACCCGCCCCCGCGTTCATCCGGCCCAGCAACACCGTCCCGAACACCACGTCCGAACGACCCGACAGGCTCGCCAGCACCCGCGCCCACGCCACATGGAACAACGTCGCAGGGCTCGCCCCGAGCGCACGCGTCGCCTCCCGCACCCGCCGTGCCAGGCCGTCGTCCACGGCCAGCCGGGCCCGTCGCGCACCGGAGCCGTCGCCGTGCGCATCCAACAGGCCGAACGGCAGCGTCGGTTCGGTGACATCGCCGAGCAGGTCGGTGAAGTACTCCTCGTGCTTCTGACGGGGAACGCCCAGCCGGGCCTGGGCCACGAAGTCGCGGAACGGCAGCGGCGCTGGCAGCGCGTCCCCACGTCCCGCCATGAAGGCGGCGACCTCGCCCATCACCACTTCCAACGCGGTGTGGTCCTGGAGCAGGTGATGCACCTGCACCAACGCCAACCACCGGTCGCTGCCAGGCTCCGCCGCCACATGCACCCGCACCAACGGCGCCCTCCGCAGGTCCATCCACGAACCGGCCACGTTCAGCAGGTGCGCAGCCGCTTCCTGCCCGCGTACCCCCTCGGGGAGCGTTGTCTCCGTGACGGGGACGGCCGCCCGACGCCACACCACCTGCACCGGCTCGGGCAGTCCCTCCCACACCAGGGCCGTGCGGTGGATGTCGTGCCGGTCCACCACGCGCTGCAACGCCGCGACGAAGACGTCCAGCCGCTCACGGCAGTCAAAAGCCAGCACCGTCGGCGTCAGATACACGTCCGCCTCACCTGGCCTGGCCAGCAGGTGGTGGAAGAAGATCCCTTCCTGGAGCGGAGCCAGCGGGTACACGTCCGCCACGTTCGCGGCCCCACCCTCCACCGCCTCACAGATCAAACCGACCTGCGAGCGCGTGAGTTCCACCAGCGGCAGCATCTCCGGCGTGATCACCTCCGCACCGTGCGGTATCCCGTTCGGTGGCACCTCCACGTCCGCGACGGCTCCGGCCATGGCCAGGGCAGCCGGAGTCGGCGCCTCGAACAGCGCCCGCACCGACACCCCGAACCCCCGGTCGCGCAGAAGCTGTAGCAGCGACACCGCCAGCAGTGAATGCCCGCCCAGTTCGAAGAAGTTGTCCTCGGCGCCGACCCGCTCCAGGCCGAGGACCTCGGCGAAGGCCTGGCACACCATCTCCTCGGCCACGGTCGCCGGCCCACGCGAGCTGTCGGCGACTCCGTACTCCGGCATCGGCAGCGCGGCTCGGTCCACCTTTCCGTTCACCGACAGGGGCAACCTGTCCAGCACCACCACCG
>NZ_BMML01000073.1:0-1304 GCF_014645815.1 Streptomyces fuscichromogenes
AGCAGTGCGACCAGCAGGTCGACCGAGCGGGGCATCACGACCCCGACCAGCGATTCCGGGCCCACACCCCGCCCGATCAGGACCCGCGCCAGCCGGTTCGAACGCGCATCCAGCTCCGCGTACGAGAGCGACTCCTGCCCGCACACCACCGCGATGGCCTCCGGCGAACGCGCCACCTGCGCCGCGAACAGCTCCGGCACCGTCACCGCCGCGACATCCCGCCCCGTCGCGTTCCACTCCACCAGCAACCGCTCCCGCTCCACACCCGAGAGCACCGGCAGCCGGTCCAGGCGGGTGTCCGGCCGGTGTTCCAGTGCCTGGACGACCTGCTCGACGGCCGTGGTGATCAGTTCGGCCACGGCACGAGGGTCGATAGGAGTGACGGTCTGGATGTCCAGGCTGAAACCGGAGTCAGCGCCGAAATCGTTCACCGACACCGTGACCGGATAATTCGTCCGTTCCTGGGCCCTGAGCAGACGAATATCGCCCGGCTGTGCCGGAGCATGAACTGGCTCAGTGCCGGTGCCGGTGCCGGTGCCGGTGCCGGTGCCGGTGCCGGGAGCATGCCGGTAGTTGAACAGGGTGGTGAACAGCGGGGCCGGTGCCTGCACCCCGCTCATCCGCTGAGCGGTGCCCAGCGAGGCGTGTTCATGCACCATCAGCTCCGCGAGCTGCCCCTGCATCGCCCGCACCGCTCCCGCCACCCCCGCACCGGTACCGGCCCGCACCGGGAGCGTATTGATGAACAGTCCCGGGACCCGGTCCGCGCCCCCGCCGGCCTGCATCCGGCCCAGGACCACCGTGCCGAACACCACATCGTCTTGGCCGGAGACCACCGACAGCACCCGCGACCACACCACATGGAACACCGTCGCCGCACTCACCCCCAGCCGACGCGCCTGCTCCCGCACCCGCAACGCGACCCCCGCGTCCAGCCGCGCCCGCCACTCCACCACCCCCGACCCGTCCCCCCGCACGTCTGCCACCCCGAAAGCCACCGTCGGCTCCGACACATCACCCAGCAGACCCGCGAAATACTCCTCGTGCTCCTCCACCGGCACACCCAGCAACGCCTGACCCACAAACGACCGATACGGCAACGGCTCACACAGCCCCTCCCCACGACCGGTCAGGAAAGCAGTGACCTCCTCCTCGAAAATCTCCAGCGTCGTGTGGTCCTGCATCATGTGATGAGCACGCAGGACCAGCAGCCACCGCTCCCCGCCGTCCGCTCCGGTCTGTGCGATGTGGGCGTCCATCAGGGGGGCCCGGTGCAGGTCCATCGGTCCCTCGCAGACCGCGAG
>NZ_BMML01000073.1:1410-6608 GCF_014645815.1 Streptomyces fuscichromogenes
TCGTGCCGCGCGATCACCCTCTCCCACGCCGCCAGGAACGCATCCAGCCGCTCCCGCCCGTCGAACTCCCACACCTCTCTCGTCACATAGGGATCACGACCGCCCTCCACACCCATCTGACTGTGGAAGAACAAGCCTTCCTGCAACGGTGCCAGCCGGTACACGTCCGCGACATTGGCCACACCGCCGGGCACCTGCTCCACCACCCGGTCCAGGCCGTGCTGTTCCAGGCCCGCCAGCGGAACCATCTGCGCACTCAGCGACTCACTGCCCGCCGGGATCACCGTGGGCGGCACCACCACGTCCTCCCGGCCCGCCACCGCCGCCAGCGCCTGCACCGTCGGCTTCAGGAACAGCGTCCGCACATCCACCGACACACCCCGAGCCCGCAACCGCTCCACCAACGTCACCGCCAGCAGCGAATGACCACCCAGATCGAAGAAGTCGTCATCGACACCGACGTGATCGAGCCCCAGCACCTCGGCGAACACCTGGCACAGGACCTCCTCCCGCACCGTCACCGGACCACGACCCCCACCCGCAGCCCCGCCGGAGAGATACTCCGGTTCCGGCAACGCCCGCCGGTCCAGCTTGCCGTTGACCGTCAACGGCAGCACGTCCAAAACCACCACCGCCGAGGGCACCATGAACTCGGGCAGCCGCAGGGCGGCATGCTCGCGAACCACCCGGTCCAGACCCGGCCGCGCACCCTCTGCCGGTGTCACATAGGCGACCAGCCGTTTGTCACCCGCAGTGTCCTCCCGCACCACGACCGCCGCCTGCGCCACCCCATCACACTCCGCGACCACCGCCTCGACCTCACCCGGTTCGATGCGGAACCCGCGGATCTTCACCTGGTCATCGGCCCGGCCCACGAACTCCAGGACGCCGTCACGGCTCCAGCGCACTACATCCCCCGTGCGGTACATCCGCTCACCCGGACCGCTGAACGGATCGGCGATGAACCGTTCCGCGGTCAGGCCCGGCCGGCCCGCATACCCCCGCGCCACACCCGCACCCGCCACATACAACTCACCCGCCACACCCGGCGGCACCAGCTGAAGAGCCGAATCCAGCACATAGACGCTCACGTTCTCCATCGGCTGGCCGATCGGTACCGTCTCACCGTCGAGGCCGCGATCGCATTCCCACAGCGAAGTGATCACAGTGGCTTCGGTCGGCCCGTACGGGTTCTGCAACGGCACGCCCAGCACGGCCTGGAAGCTGTCCCGCACTGATGGGGGCAGAGACTCACCGCCGGCAAACACCAACCGAAGACTCTCGCACTCGGGTGCATCCACTGAATTCAGGAAAGAGGGTATGAGTGACGGGACGAACTGGGTGACTGTGACCCTTTCCCCCGCGATCAGCGCGGCCAGCAGCCGGGGATCGCGATGTCCGTCCGGCGGCGCCACGACGAGAGTGGCGCCGTACAGCAGCGTCCAGTAGATCTCCCACACCGATGGGTCGAACACGAACGGTGTCTTCAACAAGACCCGATCGGAGGGTGAGAGACGGAAGCGCGACTGCATCCAGCTCAGAAGGTTCACCACGCCCGACTGCGGCACCACGACGCCCTTCGGCCGCCCCGTCGACCCGGAGGTGAACATCACGTACATCGGATGCTGCGGCTGCAATCGCATCGGCCGCTCCGCGTCGGTGATCGCACCGCCGTCCACGCCTGCCAGCAGTTCCGGATCGTCAGCAGCGAGCCAGTGTTCCTTCGTTCCACCATCGCCAAGCTGTTGCGTCCCTTGGCCCTGTGCTGTCGGTTCGCGGTCCAACAGGACAACGGTCGGAGTCACTTCGTTGATCACATCCGTGATGCGTTCCGCCGGATACTCGGGATCAACAGGCACGTAGGCCCCGCCGGCCTTGCCCACCGCCAGCAGGGCCACCACCAGGTCGGCCGACCGAGACATCACCACCCCGACCCGCGCCTCAGGACCCACACCGTGGGCAATCAGGACCCGGGCCAGCCGATTGGACCGCTCGTCCAGCTCCCGGTAGGTGAGACGCCTGGCTCCGTACACCAGGGCGATCGAGTCCGGAGCTCGGTCGACCTGCTGGGCGAACAGATCCGGAATCGACGCAAGGGACGCTGTGCCTGTGCCTGTGTCATGCCTCGTCGCCGGCAGCTTGTGGCGTCCGCGTTCATCGATCACCACAAGGGTGTTGACGGGGCGATCGGAGTCGTAGCGCAAGGCGTTCACCAAGGCTTCAGTGGCGGTACGCAGCAGACCGGCGACCAGGTCCGGGTCGATCGGGGCGACAGCCTGTACCCCCACCTCGAAGCCGTCGCCCAGGTCGTCCACGCTGACGGCGAGTGGGTAGCTCGTCCTCTCGCGTCCGGCGAGGTGCCGTACTCCCGTGAGCCCCGGCTCGGTCGTCGTAGCTTCGTTCCGCAGGCGCTCCCTGTGGTGCCGGTAATTGAACAGGGAGGTGAACAACGGGGCCGCCGCGGCTGTACGGCCTTTTCTGAGTGCGGCGGAGAGGGACGCGTGCTCGTGGGCCATCAAACCGGCCAGTTGCATGCGCATGGCGCGCACGGCGTCCTCAACGCCGACGCCACGTGTGCGTGCGCGGACCGGCAGGGTGTTGACGAACAGGCCCGGTGCGGGAGCACCGGTGCCCAGTCGACCGAACAGCACGGTCCCGAAGACCACGTCGTCCTGGCCAGAGACTGCGGACAGGACCCGCGTCCACACCACGTGAAACAGAGTGGCCGGGCTGGTGCCGAGTCGTTGCGCCTGCTCTCTCACCTCCGCTGCGAGTGCGACTCCCAGCCTCAACCGAGTCTCGGTGACGGTTGTGCCGTCACCCAAGGTGTCCGACATCCCGAACGGCAGAGTCGGCTCGACAAGACCGTCCAGCAAGTCCGTGAAGTGTTTCTCTTGCTCCGCCAGGGCAGCCCCCCGTCTCGCCTGGCTGACCAAGGCACGGTAGGGCTCAGGTTCGGGCAGCTGTCCGTGCCGCCCTTCGAGGATGACCAGGACTTCGGCCATCACCGCGTCCATTCCGCTGTGATCACAGATGATGTGATGCGTCCGCATGGCGAGCAGCCATGCCCCGCTGTGTCCGGGGCGGCGCGCGGTATACGCGTGAGTCAGTGGGGCATGGCGGATGTCGATGGGACGGTCGGCCTCGGCCAGCAGGCCTTCCACCGGATCGGTGGTGTCGTCCTTGAGCTGCACCTCGATCACCGGCAATCGCGCGCTACGGCGAACCACCTGGACAGGATGGCGAAGGCCGTCCCAGGCGAAGGCAGTGCGGAGGATGTCGTGCCGGTCGATCACTTGCTGCCATGCGTCCAGGAAATCGGTGAGCAGCGCATACGACTCGAACTGCCACACCTGCGTGACGACGTAGGGGTCTTCGCCGTTCGCGGCGTCGATACGGTGGTGGAAGAAGAAGCCTTCCTGTAGCGGGGAAAGTCGGTAGATATCTCCGATGTCCGCAATTCCGTCGGGCACAGACGCGACCACTCGGGCCAGTTCCTCCGCCGAGAGTTCGGCCAACGGGACCATTTCGGGGAGTATCGCGTCCACAGCCTCTGGGATCAGCGAAGGCGGCAGGGCGACATCCTCTGGCCCTGTCGTGGCGGCGAGTCGGGCCACGGTCGGTGCGGCGAAGAGCGTCCTGACGTCGACTGACAGTCCTCGGGACCGCAGCCGCTCTACCAGCTGCACCGCCAGCAGCGAGTGCCCTCCCAGTTCGAAGAAATCGTCGTCCACGCCGAGCCGGTCCAGGCCTAGGACCTCCGCGAAGATTTGGCAGAGGATTTCTTCCTGGGGTGTCGTGGGTGGGCGTCCGTGGGTGGTGGTCCGCTGGGGGGCGGGGAGGGCTTTGCGGTCGATTTTTCCGTTGGTGGTCAGCGGGAGCCGGTCCAGGACGACGACGGCGGGGACCATGTACTGCGGCAGACACGCGGTCACGTGCTCCCGTACCCTCGCCTCCACGTCCCCCGCAGGATCCGCGCCGACCACATAGGCGACCAGGCATTTGTCGCCCGCAGTGTCCTCGCGGACCACGACGGCCGCCTGTGCCACCCCGTCACAGCCGGCGACCACCGCCTCGACCTCACCGGGTTCGATGCGGAACCCGCGGATCTTCACCTGGTCATCAGCCCGGCCCACGAACTCCAGCAGCCCCCCGGCCGTCCAGCGCACCACATCCCCGGTCCGGTACATCCGCTCACCCGCGGCGCTGAACGGATCGGCGATGAACCGTTCCGCGGTCAGGTCCGGCCGGCCCGCATACCCCCGCGCCACACCCGCACCCGCCACATACAACTCACCCGCCACCCCGACCGGCAGCGGTCCAAGACGCTCATCGAGGACGTAGACCCGGGTATTGGCGATAGGCCGGCCGATCGGTACCACCCGGCCCACCGCCCGCGGATCGCTCATCACCGACTGCGTCGCGCACAACGTCACCTCGGTCGGACCATAGTTCGCCCGCACCACCGTTCCCGGTACCGCTTCCAGCACCCCGCGCACCGCCGCCGGCGAGACCACGTCCCCGCCCGTGCTCACCTCGCTCAGCCCGCCGAACGCCCCCGGGTCCTCCTGCGCGATCACCCGGAACAGCCCCGCCGTCAGATGCACATGCGTCAGCCCGTACCCGGACACCAGCTCCCGCAGAACCCGCCCGTCCAGCACCCCCTCCGGCGCCACCACCACACACCCGCCCGACAGCAACGGCACCCACACCTCATACGTCGACGCGTCGAACGCATGCGGCGACGTCATCAGACCACGCAGCGGAGCCTCGCCGTACCAGCACTCGTCCTGCACCAGATCGGCGACATCCCGATGCGATACCGCCACCCCCTTCGGCACACCCGTCGACCCCGACGTGAACATCACATACATCAGCTGATCCGGCACCACCGCGACAGGCAGCCCGCCCGTCACAGACTCCCCGCCGCCGTCAGCCGCCGCGACATCCCTCTGCCCCACCACGAGCTGCACACCCGCCAGGCCGAAGATCTGCTCGATCCGCTCATCCGGCAGATCCGCTTCCACCGGTACATACGCGCCGCCGGCTTTGAGGATGCCCAGCAGTGCGACCAGCAGGTCGACCGAGCGTGGCATCACGACCCCGACCAGCGATTCCGGGCCCACACCCCGCCCGATCAGGACCCGGGCCAGCCGGTTCGAACGCGCATCCAGCTCCGCGTACGAGAGCGACTCCTG
>NZ_BMML01000074.1 GCF_014645815.1 Streptomyces fuscichromogenes
GCGCGGAGAGCAGGGAGCGCTCTTCGTCCCTGCCCTTCTGCAGGGCTGCTGCGGCGGTGAACTCGTCCTGCTCCAGGGCATTGTTGACCATGGCGGTCAGGACCGGGTCGGGGCCCAGTTCGAGGTAGGTGGTGACGTCCTGGGCGGCGAGGGTGCTCAGGCCGTCGTGGAAGCGGACGGTGCCGCGGATGTGCCGGGCCCAGTAGCCCGGATCGGTCAGCTCCTCGACCGCAGCCAGCTGTCCGGTCACGTTCGACACGATGGGGATGGCCGGCGGGTTGAAGGTCAGGGCGGTGATGGTGCGGGTGAACTCGGTAAGGACCTCGTCCATGTGGGCGGAGTGGAAGGCATGACTGACCGTCAGCGCCTTGACCCGGACCCCCTCCGTCCTGAACCGGCCCGCGATCTCCTCGACCGCGTCCGCGTCACCCGAGACGACGACGGCGGAGGGGCCGTTGACGGCCGCCAGGTCCAGCCGTCCGGCGAACCCCTCAAGGACCGCGACCACGTCCGCTTCGGGGGCGGCGACCGCGAGCATCGCGCCGCCGTGGCGGGCGGCCTGCATCAGCCGGCCCCGCGCCGCCACCAGCACGCCCGCATCGGTCAGGGACAGCACCCCGGCGACATGCGCGGCGGTGACCTCGCCGATGGAGTGCCCGATCAGGAAGTCCGGGCGCAGCCCGCGGTGTTCGGCCAGCCGGAACAGGGCCGTCTCCACCGCGAACAGCGCGGCCTGCGTGAACCGGGTCTGGTCCAGGAGGCCTTCCGGGCCGTCGCCGAACACGATCTGCTTCAGGGGCTGCGGGAGATGGGGGTCCAGGACCGCACACACCGCGTCGAAGGCTTCGGCGAACACCGGCTCGGCCGCATACAGTTCCCGGCCCATCCCGGCCCGCTGCGCCCCCTGGCCGGTGAACAGCACCGCCAGACGGCCGGTGCCGGCCCTGCCCTGGACGACCCCCGTCCGGGCCTCGCCCGCGGCCAGCGCCTCCAGCCCTGCCAGCAGCTCGGCACGGTCTTCGCCGAGCACCACCGCCCGCTCGTCGAAAGTGCCGCGCGTCGACGCGAGGGAGTGCCCCACGTCCGCCGGACGCAGTTCCCCGGCACCGGCCACGAACTCCGCCAGCCGCGCCGCCTGTTCCTGAAGAGCCGCCCGCGAACGCGCACTCAGCACCCACGGCAGTACACCGTGCGCAGGCTGCTCGTCCGCCGTGGTCTCCGGGGCCGGTGCCTGTTCCAGGATGAGGTGGGCGTTGGTGCCGCTGATCCCGAACGACGACACGGCCGCGCGGCGCGGCCGGTCCGCCTCGGGCCAGGGCTGTTCCTCGGTCAGCAGCGACACCGCGCCCGCCGACCAGTCGACGTGCGAGGTCGGCTCGTCCACGTGCAGGGTGCGCGGCAGGACACCCGCGCGCATCGCCATGACCATCTTGATGACGCCGCCGACCCCGGCCGCCGCCTGCGCATGCCCGATGTTCGACTTCAGCGAGCCGAGCCACAGGGGCTGTTCGGGGGAGTGGTCCTGGCCGTAGGTGGCGATCAGGGCCTGCGCCTCGATCGGGTCACCGAGCTTGGTGCCGGTGCCGTGGGCCTCCACCGCGTCCACGTCGGACGCCGAGAGGCGCGCGTTGGCCAGGGCCTGGCGGATCACCCGCTGCTGGGCGGGACCGTTCGGGACGGTCAGGCCGCTGCTGGCGCCGTCCTGGTTGATGGCGCTGCCCCGGATCACGGCCAGGACCGGGTGGTTGTTGCGCTGGGCGTCCGACAGCCGCTCCACGACGAGCAGGCCGGTGCCCTCCGCCCAGCCGGTGCCGTCGGCCGAGTCCGCGAACGCCTTGCAGCGGCCGTCGGCGGCGAGTCCCCGCTGACGGCTGAACTCCACGAACGTGCTCGGCGTCGACATGACCGTGACCCCGCCCGCCAGCGCCAGCGAGCATTCGTCCTTGCGCAGCGCCTGGGCGGCCAGGTGCAGGGCGACCAGCGAGGAGGAACAGGCCGTGTCCACCGAGATCGCGGGACCCTCAAGACCCAGGGTGTACGCCACCCGGCCGGACGCGACACTGCCGAGGCTGCCGCTGACGATGTAGCCCTCGAAGCTCTCCGGCACGGGGCTGAGCCGGGAGGCGTAGTCGTTGTACATGACGCCGGCGAAGACGCCGGTGTCGCTGCCGCGCAGGGTCGCGGGATCGATACCGGCCCGCTCCAGCGCCTCCCACGCCGTCTCCAGCAGCAGCCGCTGCTGCGGATCCATCGCCAGCGCCTCACGCGGACTGATCCCGAAGAACTCCGCGTCGAACTCGGCCGCCCCGTACAGGAACCCGCCCTGCCGCGTGTACGAGTGCCCCGCCGCCCCCGGATCCGGGTCGTACAGGTCCTCCGCCCAGCCACGGTCGGCGGGGAAGCCGCCGACCGCGTCCACGCCGTCGCAGACCAGCCGCCACAGGGCGTCGGGGGAGTCCACCCCGCCCGGGAACCGGCACGCCATGCCCACGATGGCCAAGGGTTCGTG
This sequence comes from Streptomyces fuscichromogenes, assembly GCF_014645815.1. Lineage (GTDB taxonomy): Bacteria > Actinomycetota > Actinomycetes > Streptomycetales > Streptomycetaceae > Streptomyces > Streptomyces fuscichromogenes. The sequence continues at coordinate 2,510 of NZ_BMML01000074.1, forward strand.
GCTCTTCGCGTCGATCTCGGTCAGCTGGCGACGCGCCTGTCGCAGATCGGCGGTCGCGCGCTTGAGGTAGTCGCGGAACTTCTCTTCGTTGCTGGCCACTGCAGAACCTTTCGGGGCAGCCGGGCGTGGCGGGCGGGAGGGGCCGACGGGCGCGGCGTCAGTCCTCGTGGACCGTGATGGCGAGGGAGGGGCAGCGGCGGGCCGCGTCGCGGGCCTCGGCGTGCTGCTCGGGGCCGGGCTGCGGCCGGAGGACGTAGGCGATGCCGTCCTCGTCGCGCTGGTCGAAGAGATCGGGCGCCACCAGGACGCACATGGACGAGGCGCAGCATTCGGCCTGATCGACGGAGATACGCAGCGTCACCAGGTCACCTCCAGGGTGTGGATTCCGTAGACGGTGGAGTCCTTGTAGGGGAGCCGGCCGGCCGGCCGGACCAGCCGCAGGCCCGGGGTCCGGGCAAAGAGGGTGTTGAAGACGATCTCCAGCTCCGCACGGGCCAGGTTCTGGCCGAGGCAGGCGTGGACGCCGAAGCCGAAGGCGACATGGCCCGCCGTGCTGCGGTACATGTCGAACCGGCCGGGGTCGGGAAACACCTCGGGGTCGTGGTTGGCGGCGGCCCCGGAGGCGATGAACCCCTCGTCCGCACCGATCCGCACACCGCTGACCTCGGTCTCCTCCAGCAGGACGCGTGAGGTCGGGTAGTCGACGATGCTCAGGTACCGCAGCAGTTCCTCCACGGCCTGCGGCATCAGCGACGGGTCGGCGGCCAGTTCGTCCAGCCGGGCCCGGTCGCCGTCCAGGAGCACGGTGACGCCCAGCGAGATCATGTTGGCCGTCGTCTCGTGCCCGGCGAGCAGAAGCAGCATGGCGAAGCCGGTCAGATGCTCGTGGTCGTAGAGATCCGCCTCGCGGTACTTCACGATGAGACGCCCCAGCAGGGTCTCGTCCGGGGCGCGTTCCTTGCTCGTCACCAGCTCGCCGAGGAAGTCGCGCAGGGCCCCGAAGGCCCCCTCGCGGTCGGCCGCCGTGCTGGTGCGGTTCAGCAGCACTTCGGTGTTCTTCTGGAAGATGCTGCGCGACGCGTAGGACACACCCAGCAGCTCACAGATGACGAGCGAGGGGACCGGCAGGGACAGCTCCTGCACCAGGTCGACGGGACGGCCGCCGGCGCCCGCCACCAGCATCCGGCCCACGCACGTGTCGACGATCTCCTGGATCCGGGGCCGCAGCCGGCGCACCCGGTGGGCGGTGAACTCGCCCGTCACCATGCGGCGGTGCAGCGCGTGCTCGGGGGCGTCCATCGACAGCAGGAAGCCCTTCTGGGCGAAGGCCTGCGTGTTGGCCACGGTCGCCGGAAACGCCGGGTGCGCGCGGTTCGACGTGGTCGCGGAATTGCTGAGCAGGGACCGTACGTCGTCGTAACGGGTGAGGAGCCAGGCCGATGCGCCGTTCTGGAGCCGGACCCGGGAAACCGGCTCCTCGGCGCGGAGCCTCGCGTACTGCGAAGGCGGTCCGAACGGACACGAGCGGGGCATCGGAAAATCTGGTATCCCGGAATCCTCGCCAACATTCATGAGGTGCGCCTCCCCGGCCGGCACGAAAAAGGGCGCACCGTTTCCGTGCGCGATTTTCGAGCACGGTAAGGCGGATAGCTAAACTTCCGCTAAAAACCGGGGAGGCCTTGGACCCCCCTCATTGCAAGAGTGATCAGGACCTCGGCCACCTGGCACTTTAGCGCCGGGAAAGAGGCAGCCAAGCCCCGCTGCCGAATCTGCCGTCCGAACGAGTGAGCGCATGTCAGCGATGCCCGCGGCACCGCCACATGATCGTCCAAGGGGGATGGCTCTTACATGCCGAACGAAGACAAGCTCCGCGACTACCTGAAGCGGGTAACCGCCGATCTGCAGAGCACGCGCCGTCGGCTGGCCGATGCCGAGAGCCGGGATCGGGAGCCGATCGCGATCGTCAGCATGGCATGCCGTTTCCCCGGAGGCGTGGAATCCCCGGAAGGAATGTGGAACCTCGTCGCAAAGGGCGTCGACGCGATCGGTGATTTCCCGGACAACCGCGGCTGGGACCTGGAACGCATCTACGACACCGATCCCGGCGCCACCGGCCATTCCTACACGCGGCAGGGCGGGTTCCTGTACGGGGCGGCCGAGTTCGACGCGGAGTTCTTCGGGATCAGTCCGCGTGAGGCGCTGGCGATGGATCCGCAGCAGCGGCTGCTGCTGGAGACGGCGTGGGAGGCGCTGGAGCGGGCCGGTATCGATCCCGCGACCCTGCGCGGCAGCGACACCGGCGTCTTCGTCGGCGCCATCCCGCAGGACTACGCGCCCGGCGTCCACGAGGTCCCCGCCGAGGTCGAGGGCTACATCGGTTCGGGCGTCCTCACCAGCGTCGCGTCCGGCCGGGTGGCATACACCCTGGGTCTTGAGGGTCCCGCGATCTCGGTGGACACGGCCTGTTCCTCCTCGCTGGTCGCCCTGCACCTGGCCGCCCAGGCGCTGCGCAAGGGCGAGTGCTCGCTGGCGCTCGCGGGCGGCGTGACCGTCATGTCCGCACCCCGCATCTACATCGAGTTCAGCCGTCAGCGCGGTCTCTCCGCCGACGGCCGCTGCAAGGCCTTCTCGGACTCGGCCGACGGCACCGGCTTCTCCGAGGGCGTCGGCATGCTGGCCCTGGAACGCCTCTCCGACGCCCAGCGCAACAACCACCCCGTCCTGGCGGTGATCCGCGGCAGCGCGATCAACCAGGACGGCGCGTCCAACGGCCTGACCGCCCCCAACGGCCCCGCCCAGCAGCGGGTGATCCGCCAGGCCCTGGCCAACGCCGGCCTGAGGGGCGCGGACGTCGACGCGGTCGAGGCCCACGGGACGGGCACGAAGCTGGGTGACCCCATCGAGGCGCAGGCCCTGATCGCCACCTACGGCCAGGACCACACCGCCGAACAGCCCCTGTGGCTCGGCTCGTTGAAGTCGAACATCGGCCACACCCAGGCCGCGGCAGGCGTCGGCAGCGTCATCAAGATGGTCATGGCGATGCGCGCCGGCCTCCTGCCGCGCACCCTGCACGCGGACGAGCCGACCTCGCACGTCGACTGGTCGGCAGGCGCGGTGTCGCTGCTGACCGAGGAACAGCCCTGGCCCGAGGTGGACCGGCCGCGCCGCGCGGCGGTCTCCTCCTTCGGGATCAGCGGCACCAACGCCCACCTCATCCTGGAACAGGCAGCCGACGAACCTGACAGCGAGCCGGCCACTTCGCCCGAGGGCGGCCTGGTGCCGTGGGTGCTGAGTGCGCGTTCGCGGGCGGCTCTTCAGGAACAGGCGGCGCGGCTGGCGGAGTTCGTGGCCGGTGCCGGGGAACTGCGTCCGGCGGACGTGGGGCACTCCCTCGCGTCGACGCGCGGCACTTTCGACGAGCGGGCGGTGGTGCTCGGCGATGACCGTGCCGAACTGCTGGCGGGGCTGGAGGCGCTGGCCGCGGGCGAGGCCCGGACGGGGGTCGTCCAGGGCAGGGCCGGCACCGGCCGTCTGGCGGTGCTGTTCACCGGCCAGGGGGCGCAGCGGGCGGGGATGGGCCGGGAGCTGTATGCGGCCGAGCCGGTGTTCGCCGAAGCCTTCGACGCGGTGTGCGCGGTGGTCGACCCGCACCTGGAACAGCCGCTGAAGGACATCGTCTTCGGTGCGTCTGAGCTCCTGGACCAGACCCGGTTCACCCAGGCCGCGCTGTTCGCGGTGGAGACGGCCCTGTTCCGGCTGGCCGAACACCGCGGACTGCGCCCGGACTTCCTGATCGGGCACTCCATCGGCGAGGTCACCGCCGCGCATGTCGCCGGGGT
>NZ_BMML01000075.1 GCF_014645815.1 Streptomyces fuscichromogenes
TCGTGAGACTTATGAGACCGTCCTACGCACGCGCGCGCGAGGCGTGTCGTATGCGTCCGCCCGCAGTTGAACACGTCGTGACCCCACCCAACGCCCGCCATCTGGCCGCCGTCCCCGCGAACTGTCACCTGTGCGACCTCGCCAGCGTTCCTGTCCCCGCGGCCCCAGGGGTGAGCGTGGTGCTGCTCCCGGCGTCCGGTGTTCCGCGCTCCGTCGGCCTGTGCGAGCCCTGCCAGGCCACAAGGCCCTGCAGCGACTCCCCCGACCGCATGGGGCCCGCCGATGTCGCGTGGCGTGTCCTGACCCGTGACGCCGAGGCCCTGCTCCGGGACTACAAGAGCGGGCAATGGCTTCCGTACGAGGCCGAGCTGCGGTTCACCGAGAGCCTCGCCCGCCTCACGTGGACAGAAGACTCGATCCGTGCGGCACAGCGCACGGTGCCCCAGGGCAAGGTGTCCCTGCTGCTCGACAACACCGCTTTCGTGCTCCGCTACACCGACGCCCGAGACCCGGCCCTGCTACCGCTGCGCCGCCTGGTCGACGTCCTCGCGGACGACGCCGAGCAGCAGCTGGCTCCCGCCGGCACGTGAAGGGGCCCCGGTGGTGCGCGAGCCGCCCTAGCTCTTCGCGCACCACCGGGGCCCGGGGAGGCCCGCGCTCACGGGGGAGAGCAGCGGGCGGGCGTGTGGACCGGTCAGGCCGGGGCCGCAGCGGAATGCCGAGGCCCCGGGCCGGTCACAGGTCGCTCACGAGCTTCGCCAGGAAGTCGGCGTTGGCCGCGACGTCATGGCCGAGGACGACCTGGTGGTGCGGGAGCCCGGCGAGCCGGTCGGCGACCGCAGCGCGGGCCAGGTCGCTGCCGCCGCCGTTGATGCCGTAGGCCAGGCCGAAGTGATCGGGGTAGCGGTCCTCCGTCGTGCCGCTCATGAAGTCGTCCTCGCCCAGGGTCCGGGCCCCGTCGACCACGGCCGGCACGGCGGAAGGGTCGATGCGGGGGAACAACAGCGCTGCCGCGCGTCCGCCGGTCGCCAGCTCCATGCCGAACCAGGTGGAGAACTGGTCGGGGAACACCTGCACCTTCATCTCCCGCTTGCCGCCCGGCTCCCACAGCGGCTCGCGGCGGCCGGCCAGGAGCGCGTCGGTGACGTCCTGGTGCTGCGTGGGGTGGAGCTGCTCGCCCGCCTGCAGCCGCTCGCGCACGACGTCGTACAGGCCGAGGGCGTCGAGCAGGCCCAGCCCGACGGCCGCCGCCGACGGCCACGGCAGCACGCGCAGCTCACCGCCGACCACCTTGACGAACACCCGGTCGTTGGCGAGCAGCTGGGCACCGCGGCTGGCCAGCAGCAGCGCCGTGGTGGTCTTGCCCGACCCCTTGGACCCGAAGGTGAGCAGCGCCTGGTCGTCGCGGACGACGGCGGAGGCGTGCAGGAGCGTCCACCCGTCCCGCAGCAGGGCCGCCCGGATCATCTCCCGGGCGATCCGGGCCGTGGCCAGCGCCAGCTGCTCGGAGGTACGTCCGGCGATGGTGACGTGGCCGCCGAGCTGCTCGGAGCGGTAGGCGAGGCCCTCTTCGGGCGAGACGCCCGTGATGGTGCCCGTGCTGTCCCGGGCGAGCAGCAGCCGGGCCTTGGCGTACGTGACGTCGTCGTGAGGGCAGGCGGTCACCAGCGCGTTGAGGTCGGCGTACGCCTTGTCGTCGAGGTCGGCCGTGACGAGCGGTCCCTCGCAGATGCTGCTCGCGGGGACCTCGAACGCGTTCCACCAGGACCCGAAGTATCGGCGGGCCCAGTCGGTGACAGAGGGCGTGTTGCTCAGGACGGTCACGTTCGCGTCCGCGGCGTGCAGCCGGGTGGCGGTGGGGGTACTCACGTCGTCTCCAGTCGGGTCGAAGATGGGGCAGGACGGCGTAACGCCTGGTAGGCGCCACGGAGTTTGGTGACGGTCGCGGCCAGTTGCGCGTCTTCGCCCGCGTCGAGGGCAGGCAGGCACGCTACGGGCTGACCGGCGGTGAAGCGCAACGGAATTCCGAGCCAGTCGCCGCGGTGCTCGCAGGTCAGTTCCTCGGTGCCGTCGACCAGGCCGAGCGACTTGCGCAAGGTGGACAGCACGGCGCCAGCAGGCCCGGAGCGGGTGCGGCCGACGCCGGCACTGATCCGACCGGGGCGGGTACGCAGTTCCGCGCGTACCTCCGCAAGGGGGATCACGGCAGGCGTGCCGTTGACGGTGGTCGAGGAGGCGCACACCACCGCGCCGTCGCCGTGTTCGCCGATGACGTGGCCGTGCACGGCGGTTGCGGGCACGTCGAGCAGCTGGCCCAGGGTGAGCCGGTAGCGGGCGGAGTCGAGGTTCGAGCCGATCCCGTACACGCGCGGGCACCCGGAGGTCTCGGCGAACAGCCGGGTCATCAGGTCGACCGGGTTGGTCACCACGAGCACGGTCCCCTGGTAGCCGCCCAGGGCCGTGGCCAGAGAGCGGACGACGGGAGCGTTGGCCGCCGCGCCGCCCATCCGGACGTCGGAGGAACGGGTGTTGGCGAACGTGGCCCGCACGGCGACGACGACGGCGCGACAGCCGATCAGGTCCGCCGCCCGGCGGGCTTCGGGGTGCACCGGCGAGCCCGTGGTCTGGCGCATGTCGTCGAGGTCAGCGGCCAGCGCCGCCGCCTGCTCGACGGTACGGGAGACGACGAGCAGGCGATGGCAGATGCCGGAGGACACCAGCGTGGCCGCGACGGTCTGGCCGACGGCTCCGGCACCGACGACCCCGACCGAGCCCACCGGCCCCGGCATCACGCGGCCACCGCCTGAGCCCGGCCCAGCGCGCTCTCCCACACGGCGCGCGCATCGGCGCCGGCCGCCAGCTCCGAGCTGAGCTGGTCGACCATCCGGCACAGGTCGACGGCCCGGCCGACGAGCGCGTTGCCCCGACCGGGCAGCGGCAGCGCGCCGGGCGCGGACAGGTACGTGGTGAGGATGTTGACGCTGTCCATCAGCCACAGCACCAGCAGCTCCCGCAGCCACGCGCGGCGGACCCGGGCGGGCAGGACGTCCGTCCGCGCCGCGGCGAAGGCGCTGACCCCGTCCATGGCCTGTCGGCCCGTCTCGCCACCGGGCCGGGCAGCGGCCAGCAGCAGCACGGTACGGCTGATCAGCTTCGCGGCATCCACGGCGGGAGGGGCGAGCAGCAGGCCGGGGTCGATGAACACCGGCTGACCGGATGTTCCTTCGGGGAACACCACGTGCTCAGGCTTGAGGTCCCCGTACGCCAGCACCCTCCTGCTCGCCTGCTGGGGCAGCCCCGTGGTCTGGAGCCGGTGCAGCCGGACCACGACGTCGCGCAGCAGTCCGACGACCAGGTCACGGTCGTCCGCCGCGCACCGTGCGGCCCCGAGCCGCTCCACATAGGTCGGGCCGCTCAGCCCGTTGAACTTGCGCTGGAAGGTCCCCCGGATGCTGCGCTCCCCGATGACCCGGGCCGGGCCCAGCAGCCGGGCCGCGGACGGGTGGTGAAGCCGCCGCAGTTCGCCGAACGTGCCGCCGAGGAGTTCGGCCGCGTCGTGGGGACGCTGCAGGAGCAGGTCGGCCAGGGTCGGGCCGGTCACCGACTCGGTGAACAGCACCCCGCGCGCCAGTCCGGCCACGGGACAGACCCGCAAAGAGCCCTGCTGGGACAGGAGCCGCAACTGCGCGGCCTCCCGGTCCATCAGCGCGCCGGCCCGCTGCACGTACGCCTGCTGAGACTCCCGGACATCCGGCCAGGGGCCGCAGGCGCCCCGCAGCAGGGAGACCAGCGACACCCCCAGAAAGGCGTACTTGGCGTACAGGGTGCGCCCGTCCACGCGGATCCGGCGCACGTAACCGGTGACGCTCGGGACGTGGTCGCCGAGTCCGAAGTCGGCGCGCGGCCACAGGTCTGCGGCAGCGGCAGCGATCTCGCGGGTGGCGAAGGCGAACACCTCGCTGGCGTCCGGGACGGGGGGAACGGGGTCGGGCGATGTGCTCACGGCTGTGGTGCTCACGTACGCCTCCAACGGCAGTGGATGGGAACCCCGCCCGGGGCACCGGGCTGAGGTCGGCGCATGGTGGCTGGACGGGAGTCCCCTGCAGGTGGGTTGGGGAGCGGTCACACCTGCAGGGGACTCCCGGCGCCCGAGCCCACGGGGGGAGGAGATCGGGCGTCTCGGGGAGAGATGGTCAGGAAGGCGGAAGGTCCTGCAGCCGGTCGAGACGCTCGTACAGGATGCGAACGACCCGGGCCCGGTTCTGCGCGGAGGCGAGGGTGGCGCGCGGTTCCACCGACAGCCGCCGGCGGGCTTCGCCGAGCACGGTTTCGGTGAGCGGGCGCAGCGGGCTCAGGCGCGGCAGCTGGGCACACAGCGCCTGTACTTCGTCGGCGACGAGGCGCGCGTGCCCGGCCATCAGCCGGGCGATCTGCTCGCAGTCCCCCGGCGGGAGCGTGTTCCCGGTCGTGGGCAGTGCGATCACGGCGAGGGCCAGCAGCATGACCGGTTCCCGGTCCAGGGGCAGATCCCGGGTGAGCGAGCCGTCCGGATCGCACAGCACCGTGACGGAGGTCTGCATCTCCGAGGGACGGCCGTACGCACCGTTCACCATGCCTCCCCCTGGTGTGTGTCCGGGGTGAGGGGAGCAGGGTTGGCGAGCGCGCCAGGATCCGTGGTCCATTCCAGCCCCCCGCCCGTCGGCTGCAGCCATGCCACCGGCCGCGGCTTGTCGCCGTCCGGAGCGATGGCCCGCAGAATTCCCCGTCGGCCGGACGCGGTGTCCTCGACCTCCCGGCCGAGCCAGCGGTGATCGCGGTGCAACAGGCCGCGGGCGGTGCTCACGTGGCCGGTCGTCTGCTGCGCGGTTTGGGTCATCGTCGCCTCAGCGCTTGCGGTCGATGTGGCGGTGGACGTCCCCAACGGGGCGGGGAGGACCACCGGCCGAACGCTCCCCAGGGCGGGGAACGGTTGGGCTGACACCCAGTCAACGATCACCGTGCGCCATGGGACCATCACCCATGCGGCATGCGCATACGGATATGCGCCCAGCGGGTACGGGCAGGCGCCGAACGCCGCATGGACTCGTAGCGTGGGGGCACGTCGTGGACTTCCAGACAGGCCCGATCCGGGACGCCTCCCGGGCCGGGGACTACGGACGCGTCATCGAACTGACCCGCAAGGAGCGGCAGATGACGCAGGCAGCACTGGGGCAGGCCCTGGGCATGTCCCAATCCGCCGTCTCCCGTCTGGAGAAACGCGGCTCGACCTCATACAGCACGGACGTCCTGACCGCGGCGGCTGCACATCTTCAGATTCCGCCGACGCTGGTGGGTCTGGCAGACGGGCGCCCGGCGCAGGTCCAGGTGAGAGACGACGATCCCATGCACCGACGCACCGTCCTTGGCGGAGCGGTCGCCGCGATGGCAGCCCCCATCCTGGCCGCCGCGCCAGACACACACGACACGACCGGCGGGCAGGCCGCCGCCCTGCGGCTGACCACGAGCGCCTACCGCAGACTCGACGGCACCACCCCCTCCCGCGACCTCGCCGAGGCGGTCGACGGCCATATCCGGCTCATCCAGACCATCACCCGCACCGCGACCGGCGACGCAGACCGGTCACGGCTGGCCGCCGTGGGCAGCGAGGCCGCATCCTTCGCGGGCTGGCTCTCCTGGGACAAGGGCGACCACGGATCGGCCCGATCCTGGTACGGCGGGGCCGTCAAAGCCGCGAGAACAGCCGGGAACGCGCTCCTGACCGCCTACCAGACCGGCACGCTCGCCCAGTTCGAGGCACACGCCGGCAACGGCGTCCAGGCCCTGAACCTCGCCCGCCGCGCCCGACGGGTACTCGGCGACCGGCGTCCGGCCGTCGCCGACGCATGGCTGTCCAGCGTCGAAGCCCTCGGACACGCGGCAGCTGGGGACCGGCGTAGCGCCGACCAGGCCCTGACCGCATCCCGCACAGCAGCGGAGGCGCTGAAAGCCGACCAGGAGCCGCCACCCTGGCCGTGGGTGTTCTCCTTCACCCCGGACAAGGTGGCCGCCTGCCGCGTGACCTGCGGCGCACGTCTCCAACTGCCGGAGTGGGTGCTT
>NZ_BMML01000076.1 GCF_014645815.1 Streptomyces fuscichromogenes
GGTGTGCTGGCGGGTCGTGGTGGGATGGTGTCGGTCGCGCTGCCGGTCGCGGAGGTACGGCCGTATGTGGAGCCGTACGGAGACGAGGTCGCCGTGGCGACGGTCAACGGGCCGCGTTCGACGGTGGTTTCCGGTGGTGTCGAGGCGCTGGACGCGCTGATGGAGCGGTGGGAGGCGGACGGGGTGCGGGCCCGCCGTATTCCGGTGGACTACGCCTCGCATTCGCCGTTCGTGGAGGAGATCCGTGAGGAGGTGCTGCGGCTGCTGGAGCCGGTGGCCCCCGTGACTGCACCGGTGGATTTCTATTCCACGGTCGAGGGCGCTGTCATCGACACGGTGGGGTTGTCGGGGGAGTACTGGTTTGGGAATCTGCGGCGGACGGTGGAGTTCGAGGACACGGTCCGGTTGTTGCTGGCGGACGGGTTCACGGGGTTTGTGGAGTGTTCGCCGCATCCGGTGCTGACGGTGGGGTTGCAGGAGACGTTCGAGGCGGCGGGTGCGGAGGGGCAGGCTGTCGCGGTGGGTTCGCTGCGGCGGGACGAGGGCGGGTGGGACCGTTTTCTGCGGTCGGCGGGCGCTGCGTTCGCGGGCGGGGTGCCGGTGGACTGGCCGTCGGTGGTGCCGCAGGACGGGCCGGTGGCCGAACTGCCCACCTACGCCTTCCAGCACCGCCACTACTGGCTGACCGTCCCCGACACACAGGGCGACTCCTCCGCCATCGGACAGACACCGGCCGAACACCCGCTGATCGGCTCCGTCGTCGAACTGGCCGGAACCACCACCACCGTCCTCACCGGACGGCTGTCCCTGCGCACCCACGGCTGGATCGCCGACCACACGGTCACCGGCCAAGTACTGCTGCCCGGCACGGCGTTCGTGGAGCTGGCGCTGCGGGCGGCGGACGAGGCCGGCTGCGACCGGATCGGGGAACTGACCCTGCTGGAACCGCTGGTGCTGCCCGAGCGCGGCGGCGTCCAGCTGCGCGTCGAGGTCGGCGAACCCGGCACCGACGGACACCGCACCCTGGGCGTGCACTCCCGGCCCGACACCGACGCCAAGGGCACGAACTGGACCTGCCACGCCACCGGCATCCTGGAGACGGGCACCCCGCCCGCCACACACACCCCGGACCTGACGGTGTGGCCGCCCGCCGACGCGCACGCCGTCGACCTCACCGACCTCTACCCCGACCTCGCCCAGCAGGGCTACGGATACGGGCCGGCCTTCCAGGGACTGCGCTCCCTGTGGCGGCGCGGCGAGGAGACGTACGCCGAGGTCGCCCTCCCCGACGCCCTGCGCGCCGACGCCGGCACCTTCGGCATCCACCCCGCGCTGCTGGACGCGGCCCTGCACGCGGTCCTCGCGACCGGCGGAGCGGGCGACGGGATCCGGCTGCCGTTCTCCTGGCAGGGCGTCACCCTGCGGGCGTCCGGCGCCCGGACCCTGCGCCTCGCCGTCACCCCGGCCGGAGACGGCGACACCGTCGCACTGACCCTCGCCGACCCCACCGGAGCCCCCGTCGCCACCATCGACACACTGGTGTGGCGGACCGCCGACCTGTCCCGGCTGGGCACCCCCGACATCGCCGACGCGCTGCTGTGGACCGACTGGACACCACTCGCGCCCGCCGGGACCGCCACGGCCGCCCCCGCCGCCCCCGCCGCCTGGACCCTGCTCGGCCCCGACCACCACGGCCTGGCCGCCGCCGGTGCCCCCGGACAGCGGTTCGCCGACCTCGCCGAGCTCACGGCCGCACTGGACGGCGGAACCGCCGTCCAAGGGCCCGTCCTCGCCGCGTGCCCGGCCCGGGACACCGCCGAGAACCCGGCCGCCGCCGCCCACACCGCCGTACACGACACCCTCGGCCTGGTGCAGCGGTGGCTGGCCGACGACCGGCTGGCCGGGCTGCGCCTGGGGCTGGTCACCCGGGGCGCCGTCGCCGCCCCCGGCACCGACCAGCTCACCGACCTCGCCAACGCCCCGGTGTGGGGGCTGATCCGGTCGGCGCAGACCGAGAACCCCGGCCGGTTCCTGCTCCTCGACGTGGACACGGACGAACGGTCCGCCGCCGCGCTGCCCGCCGCCCTCGCCACGGACACCGCCCAGCTCGCGCTGCGCGGCGGGGACGTCCTGGTGCCCAGGCTCGCCCGCGCGGCGACCGCCAAGGCGCTGGTACCGCCGCACGGACGGCCCTGGAAGCTCGACGTGGTCGGCCAGGGCATGCTCGAATCCCTCTCCCTGGTGCCCTGCGACGAGGTCACCAGGCCCCTGGGCCCGCAGGAGGTCAGGGTCGCCGTACACGCCGCCGGCCTGAACTTCCGCGATGTGCTCATCGCCCTCGGCGTCCACCCCGGCGACGCGGACATGGGCGAGGGCGCCGGAGTGATCACGGAGGTCGGCTCCGAGGTCACCTCGGTGCGCCCCGGCGACCGGGTCCTGGGCATGCTGCCCGGCGCGTTCGGACCGCTCGCCGTCGCCGACGCGCGCTGGGTGGCCCGTATCCCCGACAGCTGGTCCTTCGAACAGGGCGCCTCCGTCGGCATCGTCTACGCCACCGCCTACTACGGTCTCGTCACCCTCGGCGCGGTACGCCCCGGGCAGAGCGTGCTGGTGCACGCGGCGGCCGGCGGTGTCGGCATGGCCGCCGTCCAGCTCGCCAGGCACCTCGGCGCCGAGGTGTTCGGCACCGCGTCGGCCGGCAAGTGGCACGCGCTGCGCGCCTGCGGCCTGGACGACCGGCACATCGCGAACTCCCGCACCCTCGACTTCGAGCAGGAGTTCCGCGCCGCGACCGGCGGCCGGGGCATCGACGTCGTCCTCGACTGCCTGGCCAACGAATTCGTCGACGCCACACTGCGGCTGACCGCGGACGGCGGCCGGTTCATCGAGATGGGCAAGGTCGACATCCGCGACCGCGCCGAGGTGGCCCGGCAGCACCCCGGCGTCGACTACACCGCCTTCGACCTCATCCAGGTCGCGCTGCACGAACGCGACCTGTACCAGGAGATCCTGCTGGCCCTCGTCGGGATGTTCGACCGCGGCGACCTCACGCCGATCCCGGTCCGGCCGTGGGACGTCCGGGAGGCCCCCGAGGCCTTCCGCCACCTCAGCCAGGCCAAGCACATCGGCAAGGTCGTGCTGACCATGCCCCGCCGCTGGGACCCGCAGGGCACGGTCCTGATCACCGGCGCCACCGGCACCCTGGGCCGGCTCGCCGCCCGGCACCTGGTCACCGAGCACGGCATCCGGCACCTGCTGCTGGTCAGCCGGCGCGGCCCGGCCGCCGACGGCGCGGCGGAACTCGTCGACGGCCTGGCCGCACTCGGCGCCGAGGCCACCGTCACCGCCTGCGACGTCACCGACCGCGCGGCACTGGCCGCGCTGCTGGAGTCGATCCCCGCGAGCCGTCCGCTGCGCGCCGTGGTGCACACCGCGGGCGTCCTCGACGACGGCCTGGTCGGCGCGCTCACCCCCGACCGGCTGACGTCCGTGCTGCGCCCCAAGGCGGACGCCGCCTGGCAGCTGCACGACCTGACCCGGAACGCCGGCCTGACCCACTTCGTCCTCTACTCGTCCGTCATGGGCGCGCTGGGCAACGCGGGCCAGGGCAACTACGCGGCGGCCAACGTCTTCCTGGACGCCCTCGCCCAGCACCGGCACGCCCAGGGACTGCCCGCCACCTCACTGGCCTGGGGCTTCTGGAACGAACGCAGCGAGATGACCGGCGAACTCGACGAGACCGACATCGCCCGCATCACCCGCAGCGGCCTCGTCCCCCTCACCTCCGACGAGGGCATGGCACTGTTCGACGAGGCCACCTCCCTGAACGAGCCGTCGCCCACGGCCACCCGCCTCGATGTGGCCCGGCTCGGCACCCGGGCCGGGGCCGGCACCCTGCCCGAGATCCTGTCCGGCCTGGTCCGGGTCCGCGCCCGGCGCACGGCCGCCGCGGGCACCGCCCCCGAGGGCGGCACCGGCCGGTTCGCGGGGCTGGCCCCCGCCGACCGCGACCGCGCCCTGCTCGACCTGGTGCGCGAGCACGCGGCGACCGTCCTGGGCCATGCCTCGGCGGCCGCCATCGGCCAGGACACCAAGTTCAAGGTGCTCGGCTTCGACTCCCTGTCCGCGGTCGAACTGCGCAACCGCCTCGCCGAAGCCCTCGGCGTGCGGCTGCCGTCCACCGCGGTCTTCGACTACCCGACCCCGGCCGTCCTGGTGAACCACCTCAGGGGCCGGCTCTTCGGCGAGGAGACCGCACCCGCCGCCCCGGTACCGGTGGCCGCCGCCCCGGCAGGCGACGACGACCCCGTCGCCGTCGTCGGCATCGGCTGCCGGATGCCCGGCGGCGTCGACTCGCCCGAGAGCCTGTGGCGGCTGGTCTTCGACGGCGCCGACGCGATCGGCCCGATGCCCCGGGACCGCGGCTGGGACCTCGACAACCTCTACGACCCCGACCCCGACCGGTCCGGGAAGAGCTACGCCGTCGAGGGCGGCTTCCTCTACGACGCCCCGCGCTTCGACGCCGAGTTCTTCGGGATCAGCCCCCGTGAGGCAGCCGCGATGGACCCCCAGCAGCGACTGCTCCTGGAAACCGCGTGGGAGGCGCTGGAACGCGCCGGCATCCTGCCCGGCGACCTCACCGGCAGCCAGACCGGTGTGTTCATCGGCGCTCTGTTCCAGGAGTACGGCTCCCCGCTGCACGGCGTCGACGAGAAGGCCGACGGCTTCCGCCTCACCGGCAAGACCACCAGCGTGCTGTCCGGCCGCATCTCCTACTTCCTGGGCCTGGAGGGACCCGCCATCACGGTCGACACAGCCTGCTCGTCCTCCCTGGTCTCCCTGCACCAGGCCGCCCACGCACTGCGCCAGGGCGAGTGCACGCTGGCCCTGGCCGGCGGGGTCTCCGTACTGGCCACGCCCGGCATCTTCGCCGAGTTCTCCCGGCAGCGCGGACTCGCCACCGACAGCCGCATCAAGGCCTTCGCCGAGGCCGCCGACGGCACCGGCTGGGGCGAGGGGGTCGGCGTGCTCGTCCTGGAGCGGCTCTCCGACGCCCGGCGCAACGGACACGAGGTGCTGGCGGTGATCCGGGGCAGCGCGGTCAACCAGGACGGCGCGTCGAACGGCCTGACCGCCCCCAACGGCCCTTCCCAGCAGCGGGTGATCCGCCAGGCCCTCGCCAACTCCCGCCTCACCGCGGCCGAGATCGACGTCGTCGAGGCACACGGCACGGGTACGAAGCTGGGTGACCCGATCGAGGCGCAGGCGCTGATCGCCACCTACGGCCAGGAACACTCCGCCGAACAGCCGCTGTGGCTGGGCTCGTTGAAGTCCAACATCGGCCACACCATGGCCGCCTCCGGCGTCGCGAGCGTCATCAAGATGGTGATGGCGCTGCGCGCCGGGGTGCTGCCGCGCACGCTGCACGTGGACGAGCCGACCTCCCATGTGGACTGGTCGGCGGGGGCGGTGTCCCTGCTGACGGAGGAACGGGCGTGGCCCGAGACGGACCGCCCGCGCCGCGCGGCCGTCTCCTCCTTCGGGATCAGCGGCACCAACGCCCACCTCATCCTCGAACAGGCACCGGCGTCCGACACCCCGGCCGGGACACCGGACGACGGCGCCGTGCCCTGGGTGCTGTCGGCCCGCACGGATGAAGCCCTCAAGGAACAGGCCGCCCGGCTCCGCGAGTTCGTCGGGCTCCGGCCCGAACTCGCCCCCGCCGCGGTCGCACGCGCCCTGGTGACGACGCGGTCCACGTTCGAGCGGCGGGCGGTGCTGGTCGGCAGCGGGCG
>NZ_BMML01000077.1 GCF_014645815.1 Streptomyces fuscichromogenes
AGCCGGAAGATCCTCCACCGCCAGCACAACCTGCCGAGGCCGGCCATCCACAGCGACATACCGAGTACGCAACACCTCATGACGCACCAGCACATCCCGCAACGCATCCCCAAGCGCCCCGACATCCAGCTGCCGGCCCACACGCACCGCCAAAGAGATGTTGTAAGTAGGGCTGGGGCCCTCCAGCTGGCCGATGAACCACAGGCGTTGCTGTGCGAACGACAACGGCACCACCGCCGGCCGCGCCACCGCCACCACCGCCGGCCGCACAGCCCCGGCAACATCCAACCGCGCCGCGATCCCCGCCACCGTCGGAGCCTCGAACACCGCACTCACCGAAAGCTCGGCGTTCAGCACCTTCCTGATCCGGCTCACCAACCTCAACACCAGCAGGGAATGACCACCCAGATCAAAGAAACTGTCCTCCACCCCGACGCTGTCACGCCCCAGAACGTCCGCGAACAGCTGGCACAGGATCTCTTCTGGCACGGTGGTCACCGGACGGCTGGACCGGCCACCGTACTCCGGCACGGGCAGTGCCCTGCGGTCGAGCTTGCCGTTGCCCGTCAACGGCAACGTCTCCAAAACCACCACGGCCGAGGGCACCATGTGCGCAGGCAGCCGTGAGGCCACGTAGTCGCGCACCACCCTGTCTAGAGCGGAGCTGGACCCGGAGCTGACGACGTAGGCGACCAGCCTGACGTCGCCCGGCGTGGCCTCCCTCGCCACCACGGCGACGCGAGCCACCTTCTCGTGTGCAGCGATGACGGCTTCAACTTCACCCGGCTCGATGCGGAACCCGCGGATCTTCACCTGGTCATCGACCCGGCCCACGAACTCGAGGACCCCGTCACGGCTCCAGCGCACCACGTCGCCCGTGCGGTACATCCGCTCACCCGGGGCACCGAACGGGCTGGCGATGAAGCGCTCTGCGGTAAGCCCGTGACGGCCGAGGTAACCGCGCGTGACCTGGCGTCCCGCGATGTAGAGCTCTCCCGCCACACCGGCAGCCACCGGGTTGAGAAAGGAATCGAGTACGTAGACCTGGGTGTTCCACACCGGTCGGCCGAGGCCGACGGTTCCCGTTCCCATGGCGTCTCCCCCACGGACACGCATGAGGGTGCTACCGACGGTGGTTTCGGTCGGGCCGTACTCGTTCACCACGGACATTTGCGGGTAAGCGGCTCGCCATTGGTTCACCACCCCGATCGGGAGCGGTTCGCCGGCGGCCATCAGCTCCCCGCCGGGGGCTATCAGATCCGTCATGTCCATCATCGCGGTCAGATGGCTCGGAGTGGCTTTCATGAAGTCCACCGCCATGCCGCTTTCGACATCGCCGACGATCAAGCAGCCACCTGAGACCAGCGGACCCCACAGTGTGGTCACCGCGAAGTCGAAGGCGACAGAAGAGTGCAGTGCCACACGCAGGTCAAGTCCGTGCAGTTCCGCGACAGCCCACGCGAGGTGACTGCACACGGAACCGTGCGGGGCCACCACGCCCTTGGGCCGCCCGGTCGAGCCCGACGTGTAGATGACGTATACGGCATGCGCGGGGAGCAGCGGCCGTAGCCGGTCCGTGTCGCTGAGCGCGCTGTCATCCTGTTCGGCAAGCAGCTGCGGGTCGTCCACAGCCAACCAACTGTCCCGGGCCAGGGCGCGATCGGACAGCACCACCGTAGCGGCGGCGTCGGTGAGGGTCCCGTCGATCCGATCCGCGGGATAAGCCGGATCGATGGGCACATAAGCGCCGCCGGCCTTGACGATGCCCAGCAGGGCAACCACCAGGTCCGCCGATCGGGGCATGACAACACCGACCAAGGACTCCGGTCCAACTCCACGGCTGATCAGTGACCGAGCCAGTCCATTGGATCGTGCGTCCAACTCGGCATAAGTCATCTGGACGCCATCAGACGCCACCGCGACAGAGTCCGGGGTCCGAGCTGCCTGCGCCGCAAACAATTCCGGCAGGGTCGTGGCCGGTATCTCGTGTGCCGTGTCGTTCCACTGCACGAGGATCCGCCGGCGCTCGCCCTCGTCCAGCATCGGGAGCCCGCTGACGCGGACGTCGGGCTCGGCAACGATGGTCCTCAGCACCCGCAAAAAGCGCATCGCCATGCTGTCTACGGCCGACTTGTCGAAGAGATCTGCGGAGAAAATCAGTCCGCCGGTGAGGCCAGCAGGCAGGCCAGCACCGTCGAATCGTTCCCGCAGATCGAATTCGAGGTCGAATTTCCCAGGCGGCAGCGCGCTGGGGTATGTCCGCACCTCCAGACCAGAGAGTTCCATCGGCGTCTCACCGCCGCTCTGCACGTCGACCATGACCTGAAACAACGGATGACGTGCTATGGAGCGCTCAGGTGCCAGCTCCTCCACCAGGCGCTCGAACGGTATGTCTTGGTTCTCAAGAGCCTGCAGCCCGCGCTCCCGCGCCCGAGTCAGTAGCTCACGGATGGACGGGTCGCCGGAGAGGTCGTTGCGTATCACGAGGTTGTTCAGGAAGCATCCGACCATGTCGTTGAGTGCTTCGTCGGTGCGGCCGGCAATGGGCGTGCCGATCGGGATGTCCTGCCCGGCTCCCAGACGGGACAGCAGGACGGCCACCGCGGTCTGCAGCACCATGAACATGGTCACGCCATGCTCCTGGCACAGACGAACAAGTCCCGTATGTACCTCGGCGGGCACCTCGACAGGCACCACACCGCCCTCGTGACTGGCCACCGCCGGACGCGGCCGGTCCACCGGCAGCACCAGCTCCTGCGGCATCCCCTCCAGCACCCCACGCCAGTGAGCGATCTGCCGGCTCAGCAGACTCCCCGGGTCGTCCTCGTCCCCCAGCAGCTCACGCTGCCACAACGCATAATCCGCATACTGCACCGGCAACGGATCCCACCCCGGCACACGCCCCGCCACCCGATCCGCATACGCCCTGCCCAGATCACGCCACAACGGACCCATCGACCAGCCGTCGGCCGCGATGTGATGCACGACCAGGACCAGCACCCACTCCCCCACCTGGGCCTGCGCCTGCGCCTGCGCCTGGGCCGGTGAGTCCGTGCCCGCAGCCTCGTCCAGGGCGAGGAGCGTCGCGCGGATCGGCAGCTCGGACGACAGATCAAAGCGATGCCGCACCGCCCGCGCCACCCGTTCCTCCAGCCCGGCCTCGGCAACCCGCTCCACCACCAGCCGCGGATACGCCTGTCCCTCCCCCGCGATTTCCTGGAACGGCTCACCGTCCACCTCGGCGAAACGCGTCCGCAGCACCTGGTGCCGGTCGACCACATCCCGCAGCGCCTGGGCCAGCGCCTCCTGCGCCAGCCGCCCCCTCATCCGCACCACCAGCGGAACGTTGTAAGCCGCCCCGCCCTCGGTCTGGTTCACGAACCACAGACGACGCTGAGCGAACGACGCGGGAATCATGACAACTCCTTGGGATCAGACATACGACGCAGCGCCGGACGAGCAGGCGCCGCAGACTCCAGCGACGTCGCGATTCCTGCCACGGTTGGTGTGTCGAACAGCGCCCGCAGGGGCAGCTCGATATTCAGTTCTGTGCGGATTCGGCTGGCGAGCCGCATGGCGAGCAGTGAGTGTCCGCCCAGATCGAAGAAGTCGTCATCGACACCGACGTGGTCGAGCCCCAGGACTTCGGCGAACAGCCGGCACAGGACCTCCTCCACGGGTGTGGCCGGGCCACGGCCCCCGCCGGAGACGTACTCCGGTTCCGGCAGTGCCCTGCGGTCGAGCTTGCCGTTGACCGTCAGCGGAAGGGTGTCGAGTACCACCACCGCTGAGGGCACCATGAACTCGGGCAGCCGTGAGGCGGCATGCTCGCGCACCACCCGGTCCAGACCCGGCCGCGCGTCTGGTGCCGGTGTCACATAGGCGACCAGGCGTTTGTCGCCCGCAGTGTCCTCGCGGACCACGACCACCGCCTGCGCCACCCCGTCACAGCCGGCGACCACCGCCTCGACCTCACCGGGTTCGATACGGAACCCGCGGATCTTCACCTGGTCATCAGCCCGGCCCACGAACTCCAGCAGCCCCCCGGCCGTCCAGCGCACCACATCACCCGTGCGGTACATCCGCTCACCCGGACCGCTGAACGGATCGGCGATGAACCGTTCCGCGGTCAGGCCCGGCCGGCCCGTATACCCCCGCGCCATACCCGCACCCGCCACATACAGCTCACCCGCCACCCCGACCGGCAGCGGAGCAAGGAACGCATCGAGCACGTAGGCCTGCGTGTTGTCCATCGGACGCCCGACCGGTACCACCTCGCCCACATCACCCGCCGACACGAACGGCACCTGTGTCACGCACAGAGTCATCTCCGTAGGCCCGTATGTACTGCGCACCACCGTTCCCGGTACCGCTTCCAGCACCCCGCGCACCGCCGCCGGCGAGACCACGTCCCCGCCCGTGCTCACCTCGCTCAGCCCGCCGAACGCCCCCGGGTCCTCCTGCCCGATCTCCCGGAACAGCCCCGCCGTCAGATGCACATGCGTCAGCCCGTACCCGGACACCAGCTCCCGCAGAACCCGCCCGTCCAGCACCCCCTCCGGCGCCACCACCACACACCCGCCCGACAGCAACGGCACCCACACCTCATACGTCGAGGCGTCGAAGGAATGCGGCGCACGGAACAACGTCCGCGGCTTCTCCTCCCCCTCCCAGCACCTGTCCCGCACCAGATCGGCGACATCCCGGTGCGATACCGCCACCCCCTTCGGCACACCCGTCGACCCCGACGTGAACATCACATACATCAGCTGATCCGGCACCACCGCGACAGGCAGCCCGCCCTTCACAGACTCCCCGCCGCCGTCAGCGGCCGCGACATCCCTCTGCCCCACCACGAGCTGCACGCCGGCGTCCGAGAGGATCTGCTCGATGCGTTCCGCGGGATATTCCGGGTCGACGGGTACATACGCCCCGCCGGCCTTGACCACACCCAGCAACGTCACCACCAGCTCCACCGAGCGTGGCATCACCACCCCGACCAGCGACTCCGGGCCCACACCCCGCCCGATCAGATACCGGGCGAAACCATCAGACCGCGCATCCAGCTCCGCGTACGAGAGCGACTCCTGCCCGCACACCACCGCGATGGCCTCCGGCGAACGCGCCACCTGCGCCGCGAACAACTCCGGCACCGTCACCGCCGCAACATCCCGCCCCGTCGCGTTCCACTCCACCAGCAACCGCTCCCGCTCCACACCCGAGAGCACCGGCAGCCGGCCGAGGATCACACCGGCATCGCTCTCCAGTGCCTCCACCACGCCTTCCGCGGCAACCGCGACCAGTTCCCCCACCCGTGCGGGATCCAGCGGCGTGACCACCTGCACCGACAACCCGAACCCGTCGCCGAAGTCGTCCACGGCCACCACCACGGGATAGTTCGTGCGTTCCCGTCCCCACAACGCCCGCATGCCCTCGACCGCGTGCCCGCCGTC
>NZ_BMML01000078.1 GCF_014645815.1 Streptomyces fuscichromogenes
CGTACCACGTCCCCCGCAGACCCACCCCCAGAGCCTCCCGCACGGTCGAACGAGTGTTCACCCTTCACGCGCGCACCGAGGGCACACACCTGCTCTGGACCGGTCCGTGGCGCGGCCGTAACCCCACCCTCTACGCCGAAGGGGACCGTGCCAACGCCCGAGCCGTCGCGTTCGAGCGCCACCACGGACGGCCGCCCGAGGGCCGCATGAAACGCAACCGGGCCGTCTGCGACGAACGCACCTGCATCGCCGGCGCCCACCACACCGACGAGACCCTGCGCGCCGCCCGCAACGCCAGCACCACACCCGCCGACGGCCTCGACCTCGACGCCCTCTACGACGCCATCTTCACCACCCCCGGAGACACCCCATGACCTTCACCACCATGCTGCTCATCGGCGCAGTCGGGGGCGCCGCCGGTGTCCTCACCATCGTCCTGGTCATCGTCCTCGCCATCCTCGGCCTCGACCTCGCATACAAGATCCGCGACCGGTTCCACGACGCGTCGACCGCCCTCCGCGCCCGCGCCGACTTCCGCGCCACCCGCCGTGACATCGGCGCCCTGCCCACAGCCGTCCGCAGCCGGGACCGCCGGTGAGCAACTGCCCGCCCGGCACCTTCTGCCCGGCCCACCCCGACGCCCCCGCCCTCCTGTTCCTCACCGCGGTCGCGATCATCGCCCTCCTGCTGTTCGCCACCGCCGCCGGCGCCCTCGTCTGCACCCTCGACACCGCCGCCCGGCTCATCCGAAGACGCCTCACCCGCGCGGCCGCCAGACGCCGCGCGTCGCGCGCGCACGCGCGCGCCTGCGTTCCACGCGCGCAATCGCAGGCGCACGCCCGCGCGCGAACCACCACCCCTACCCGCCAGTACGAATGGCCACGGGCCACCAGCAAGGAAGAAGGATCATGAACCACCACCACGACGAGGTCCACTACGGCATCACCGGCTCCCGGGTCGGCTTCACCATCGCCCGCTGCGGCCACGGAGACGAGGGCATAGCGATCGAGCTGCACGGCATCCCGTGCGAGCCCGGCGCGCTACCCCCGCTCATCGACACCTCCATGCCGCGCTGCGCGTTCGCGGAGATCGTCGGCGCCGTCCTCGACGGAATCCGCCGGCGCGAAGGAGACCACGCTGTCCGCCGCTTCCGGGACCAGATCGACGCCGCACAGAAGGCGTCCGCCGCCCAGCCCTGGACCAGCTGATTCCGTCACCCGTTCGAGGGAGTACGCCATGACCGAGCCCAGCATCGAAAAACTGACCCAGATCCGCGACGAGCTCCAAGAGGAGATCCGCGAGGCCCGCGGCATGCTCAAGGACCTGCGCCGCGAGACCAAAGAGGCCCGCGAGCTGGTGCCGCTCCTCGTCGACGAGCTCTTCCAGGCCGAGGTGAAGAAGCAGGTCGACCAGCTCGGCACCGCCACCAAGGAGGCCATGGACGCTGCCGTCAAGCGAGTGTTCGCCAAGTTCGACGAGCTCGGCCAGTACGTCATGGGCGAGGACCGCGCCAGCCGCCGCAAGGGCAAGGTGCCGCTCCCCGACCTCTTCAAGGCCAGGGCCGTCCTCGACGCCGCACAGCGCGAACGCGAGGGCGGCCGATGACCGCGTGCACCCTGTGCCCGCGCACCGCCCCCGACCACGAGCACCTCTGCCTGGTCCACTCCGGCGAGCTCCGCGGCTGGCTCGCCGAGATCCCCGCCCAGGCCCGGCTCCTGGACGAGTTCCTCACCCCCGCCGGTGCGCCCGCAGAAGGGCGCCTCGGCGGCACCGGCCGCGCCCACAGCCCCGCACCCGTCGACCTCCGCATCCTGACCCTGCTCGGCCCCGGCCACTACGACCCCGCTGGGCCCGACGACGACGGCACCGCCCCGATCCGAGTCCTGCTCGGCGCCTGGGCCGGCCACATCGCCTACCTCTACCCGGCCGCCACCCGAGACCCGCACGGCATCCAGCGCACCCAGCCCTGCGAGCAGGCCTGGCCGAGCGGGGGAGAGACGATCGACGGCTGGTGCGACTGGCTCGCCGCGTACCTGCCGTACGCCCTCACTCTCCCGCTCGCAGCCGAACTGCACACCGCCCTCGACACCCTCGTCCGCCGCCTCCGCGACCTCACCCACACGCGGCCACACCAGCACCCCCGATCCGCCCCGTGCCCTGCCTGCGACCTCTGCACCCTCGTCAGCACCGACGGCCAGTGGGGCGTCCGGTGCCTCGGCTGCGGCCACCAGATGACCCCCGACGAGTACGACCAGCACGCCGCCGCCATCCTGCATACCCATCAGCTCACTGCGCGGTGACCCAGACTGCGGCCTCACCCGGGCAGCTTGCTGCCTGGGCGCCGCATGAGGATGATGCGGGCCGTGGTTTCAACACTGTCACTACTGCACGCGGCGCCATCGGAGTTCACGATCGAGCGCGTACGCGCCCTGGTAAATCAGGTCGGTCCCGAGGCGCCGACGGTCGAGTACAAGGAACAGATGGCCGACACTGTCGCTCGAGGAGTTGCCGCGCTGGCCAATACCTACGGCGGTCTTCTGTTGATCGGTGTCACCGACAGGACCCGGGACCTCAAGGGTGTGAAGGAAAAGACCGTCGACTACGTCGCGGACCATTGCTACGCCAAGATCGAACCGCCCTGGGTTCCCGAGATCATCCCAGTTCCCATGGACGACGATTCAGGACGGTACGTGCTTGTCCTTCGCGTTGTCCCCGGCCAGCATCCGAGCCCACTCCTGGTCGGTGGCATCGCCTACGTACGAGACCACAGCACTACCCACCCGGCGGACTGGCAAAGGCTCAAGCAGCTGTTCGGCGAGCCAGAGTCAGCCCAAGAGCTGGCATGGAATCTCCAGGCCCCTCCCCAGGGCGGCCAGGACGAGGACTTCGTCATTCGGACCGGCCTGAACTTTCCGGTGTCCAGAGAGGCGCTGTGGCGCCCTCTTTCGGAACGCAGCATCGATGCGTTCGCGGATGCGCTGAACAACTCCCGACTCAACAGCCTGCTCAGACGAATGAGCATGGGTCCGGCATGGAGCGGCGGCCTCTACCCCTTCCACCGGGAAGGGTTCAACCGCTCGCGTGATGTAAGGCTGCAATGGTCTGGAGCCCCTGACAACTGGCCCGCAGGCAGGGACTATCCGGTGGAGGCAGTAGCCCACATCCAGGTCCCGGGCGCATACGGGAATCACGGCCAGCGGCTCCATGTCGAACTCGATGTCTCCGCAAGGACCAGCGGCATGTTCATCGCGCTGCAAGAGGGCCGTCTCCCCGTTGAGGCCGTCCGTGAGCCGATCAGCGTTCAAGGGCTCGCTGAGCTCATGGACGCCATGCTGGAAGCGTTCGTCAGCCAGGGAATCATCGCGCCGTTGGCCGAGCTCGGCGCCATTGACCCCCTGGCCGTCCCACAGCCCCGAAACCTCCACGTGGTGATGGGACGGCCGGTCGTCGAAGTGCTCGACACGACGGGGTTGAGGGAGATCCGGAACGCCGGCACGTCTCTCGGATTCCATCTCCTCGCCGATCCTGCACTCGACATGGCCGACGCCGCGGAGCGCTGGAGACAGGTGACTCTCTGGATGCAGCAGGCTGCCCTCGACGCTGGGCTGCTCGGTATGGAGAACGTCCTCCGAGAGATCGCCCCACCTGCTTACCCCTGATCGCCTACGACTCGTCACACATCCACCGCCAGCGTGGTGCACGCATTCCCGCTGGACAAGATCGCGACTTAGCGTCACACTCCTGCCAGCGGCACACGTGTGCCCGCACCACGGAATTCACCGCGCGAGGGTCGCACCTTCGGCGCCAACGCCGAAGCCCCGGACCACCCAGACCCGGGGCTTCGGCCACTGCAAGGGCGGGGGTGACCACACGGACACCCCCGCCCGCTACACCACCACCCAGGCCGCCGAGCAGGCCACACAGTGGCGTCGGCTCCTCTCCGGCGGTGCGGCCGCCGTCACCCCCGCCACCATCCGCCAGTGGCGCACCCGAGGCCACCTCAAGCCCGCAGGCATCGACGAGCGCGGCCGCCCCCTCTACGACCTGACCAGCCTCGCGTACGCCGAGAGAGCAACCCGGCCCCGCGCCCTGCGCCTGGTCGGCATCGGACGCTCCTGACGCCCGTCACAGGTCCGTGACAACCCCGGCACCAACTGCCCCGGCGGCACATGATGGCCCCTCAGCCGCACACACTCTGGGGGGACCATGAGCAACCAGCCGCACCCGCAGTACCCACAGCAAGCGCCCGGGTGGGGCCCACCGCCGCCCGCGCGGACGCAGAAGAAGAACGGGCCCAAGATCGCCGCCATCGGCTGTGGCGGTGTCCTCGCCCTAGTCGTCGTCGCCGGCATCATCGGCGTTGCCACCGGCAGCGACGATGACGCCAAGGACAAGCCCAAGGCCTCGACCAGCGCCACGCTCACCGACGAGCAGAGAGCCAGCGCCGCGGCCGCGGCCGGCATCCCGCCCCAGCCCAAGGCCGCGACCCGTACCGCCTACCTCGCCGCCCTCACGGCCATCAACCCCGACATCGTCCACGGCAAACCGGACACCGTCGTCGACCGCGGACTCAACCAGTGCAGCTCGTACAAGACCACCAGCGACCGCGACCAGCTGCTCAAGCTGACCAACCTCCGGTTCACCAGCCCCGACCACCCCGAAGGATTCGGCCTCACTACCGCCGCCAAGATCCTCGACGTCGTCCACAAGCGGCTGTGCCCGGACTACTGACTCACACTCACACACCGGTAACACCGGCGGCCCCGTACCCACCAGGTACGGGGCCGCACCCATACGCCGCCCTCGCGTCCGGGGCGGCGACGGCGGCCGCCGCGGTGACCTGAACACCGCGGCGGCCACCCATGCAGAAGGGCGGTCCTGTGTGCCTACACGCGCGCCACGCCCATGCACGACAGGCGGATGCCCGGGCACGCCCGCCCGAGGATCGGCCAAGTGCCCTGAGTGCCTGGGCCGTTCCCGCCGTGCCCGTCCCTCGGCGGCCGCCCAGGGCTACGGCGCCGAGCACCGCGACCGCTTCCGCGCCGGCGTCCTTGCGCGTGACCCCACGTGCGTGTGCGCCGAGCAGGCACACGGGCACGGCACACCGTGCGGTGCGCCCAGCCAGCACGCGGACCACTGGCCGCTGTCCAAGCGCGAGCTGGTCGAGCGCGGCTGGGACGACCACGACCCGCGCCACGGCCGCGGCCTGTGCCACCCCTGCCACTCGAAGGAGACCGGCCGCAGCCAGC
>NZ_BMML01000079.1 GCF_014645815.1 Streptomyces fuscichromogenes
CAGCGGCTGGGACGGCGTCGACTCGACGACCTCGCCGGACACGACCCGCAGGTGCTCACGCGGGCCGGGGAAGCCGCCGGTGCTCCAGCCACTGGCCGCCGGGTCCGACGTCCACGGGCTGGCCTCAGCCGCCGGAGCGGGCGGCGCCCAGGGCTCATCGGACTGCGGTCCCCAGACGTCCGGGGCCGGAGCGGTGTCCCACGGGCTGGCTTCCGGGGCCGCGGGCACCGTGGCGAGCTTGCGCTTGCGCGCCTTGAGTTCGGCCTTGGCCGCCCGCTTGTTGTCCCGTACGACGTTCTTGACGTCCTTGCGCTCCCACACCGGGGTGTAGGTCGCGATGACCGGACCGCCGAGGTACTTGCGGAACATCAGGATCTCGCCCGGGTCGAGGTACATGATGTCGGAGATCTCCAGGGTCGGCTTCTCCACCCAGGTGTAGGACGTGGAGCGGTTCGAGGTGGCGTTCAGGCCCGCCCCCGAGTTGGACTCAGACTGGCTCTCCTGCTTGACCCGCTTCTTGCCGGCCAGCTTCGAGAGGTCCTCCAGGTGCTCGACGTTGCTCAGGCCGCCGAGGATGAGCTTGACGCAGTTCTCCCAAATGGTCTGGTAGGCGTACTTGCCGTACCGCTCGTAGATCTGCGCCGGGGACTGGAAGACCGCGTGGATCGTGATGCCGATGCCCCGGCTGTCAGCGGTCCAGCGCTGCAGCGGCACGCTGCAGATGAGGGCCGCTTCGTCCAGGACGAACGTCATCGGCGGGTCCAGCCGGCCGCCGCGCGTCCGGGACGCCATGGCCCGCGCCCCCGCGTACACCTCGCTGGTCAGGCAGGTGAACAGCGGACCCATGCCGCCGACGTCGGAGTCGTTGCCGAGCATGTAGAGCGTGTCCCGCGAGCGCAGGTACGCATCGGTGTCGAACTGCGCGTGCGGGCGGTGCGCCGAACGGATCACCTGCTGGATATCCGGCGAGTCCAGGAACATGAACGTCTGGCTCAGCGTGCCGAAGACGTTCTCAAGGGTCGTGGCCTTGCCGTCGACCTTCTGCTGCTGCTCCAGGTCGTCCTGCCAGCCGCCGGGCGCGGTGTCCGAGTGCTTCTTGAAGATCTCGATCGCTTCGTAGCGGTGCGGCTGCTTCGACCACCGGGCCACGTCGATCAGGGTCAGCCCTTCGGCGTCGGCCGCCCAGAGGAACGCCTTGAGCACCCGGTAGGAGCTGGACGTCCAGAAGTTACGGTTCTCCATGCCCTTGGTGAAGTCGCTGCCTTCCAGCAGGGACTTGGCCCGGCGCTTGCACCGCTCGATGCCGAGCTTCGGGTCGGAGCAGCCGATGACCGGGTCCCACGAGATGTTCGAGTCACGGTCGGCCAGGCCCTCCGGGTTCCAGATCAGGATGTTGCCGACCCTGGCCCGGATCGCTTCGGTCAGCTCGACGATGTCGTACTTCGTGCTGGTCGCCAGGACCGCGCCCGGGGCGTCCAGCAGCCAGTTGCCGAGCTTGGCCGTCTTGCCCGCGCCCATCGGGGCGAGCATCAGGGAGGACTCCTCGATCGAGGCGTACAGATGCATGCCGGTCTTGCGGCACTTGCCGATGTAGAAGCCGACCGCGTTGGTCGGCACCTTCCGCGCGGGCACGTCGGCGAGGCTGGGCCGCAGGACCTTGCGCTTCTTCTTCGCGATCAGGGCGCCGCGCGACATTTGCTTGTTGAGCCGCTTCCTGTCCGCGAAGCCGTCGGTCTCGCGGCCGAAGTCCATGTTCGTCTTCACGTACATGTAGCCCGCGCCGGCCAGAGCCACCGTCATGCTGGTCGCCAGGATCGGCTGCGCGGCGAAGAGACTGCCGACGCCGTCGGCCAGAGTGCCGAAGATCGAGCTGAGGATGTCTCCCGAGCTGGAGGAACTGTCGGCCGGGGTGACCTCCCCGGCCGCGATGAACGTGGTGGGCACCGCGAGCGCGGTGACCTTCACGCCCGATCCGTGCCAGGCGCGGGTCTCGCTGAACAGCGGGCCCTGAAGGGCCTGCTCGTGTTCGGTCGAGGTGGAGTCGTCGGGGTGGATGCTGGCCTTACTGTTGTCGTTCACGAAGGTCCTTTCCTTCGGGTCCCCGGTGGTGCAGTAGCCGCCAAGCTCTTCACGCACCACCGGGGCCACTCCTGTCTGTATACGTCGCAGCACTGACAAGTGCGGCATGGTTATCGCCGATCGTTACGGACCTACTGCGCCCGGTAGCGCAGCCTCCCGCCGGGCGGGATGACCTGGGCAGATTGCCCGCCAGACCGGACGCGTTCGGGTTCGCGTGCCCGTCGAGCGAGCACCGCCCGATGCCCTCCCCGCCGGCCGTGGTCACCGGTCCGCACATACTGCGGAGTCGGGCCTGTGGATAGATTCCAGTGACGGCCGGGGTCACTCCTCGCCGTCCTCGGAGTCCTCTTCCGCCGAGTCCTGCTCCGCGCGGGGATTGGGCACCCCCGCCGCCTCTTCGTCTTCCTGCTTGATGGCCCGCAGGTGGTTGCGGACCCCGTCCAGGCTGAGACCGAGCGGGCCCATCAGCTGCTCGGCGAGCTTGCGCTGAGACTGGCTCCGCTCCTCGGGACTCATTGCGTCGAGCAGGTCGCGGACGCGCTGGCGGGAGTCTCCGCCCGCCGAGCCGATCCGGGCGTCGACCCGTCCGGACTGCTGGGCCCGCGCCGACACCGGCCGTTGCGCGTCCAGCGCGCTCATCTGGCCCTGCAGCCGCACCAGGTCCCGCCGGGCGTCCTCCGTCTCGTTCCGGGCCTCTTCCGCCTCCTTGAGCGCGTTGGTGGCCTCCGTCTCGAAGCGCGCCCGCTCCGCCTGCAGGGTCTCCAGCCGGACCGTCAGCGCCCGCTGCTCCCCTTCGAGGCGCAGTGCCTTCTCGCTGGCTTCCTGTGCCTGCTTCTGCACCTGGTCGTAGGCGGTGCTGAGCCTGCCGCGCTCTTCCTGCAGCCCATTCATCTGGCCCTTGAGCGCGTCCAGTTCCTCAGCGGTCTTCTGGTAGAGCTGGGCCGCCGTGGCGTCGCTGGACTCCAGCAGCGTGCGCTCTTCCCGGATCGCCTTGAGCCGGTTGGCCTCCGTCTCCCGTTCGGCCGCCGCCTGCTGCTGGGCCTCTTCCGCCTGCTTGCGGGTCTCCTCCAGCGCCTTCTCCACCGCCGCCAGTTTCTCCCCGGCTTCCGCGACCGCCTTCTCGGCGTTGCGCCGGATCTCCTCCGCCTCCGCAGCCTTCTGGTCCGCGTCCTGCGCCCGCTTACGGGACTTGAGGAAGTCGGCGTTCGCCGCGATGTTCAGTTCCTCCAGCACCTGCATGGCGGGACTGTTGGGGCCGTAGTCGAGCATGGCGACGTCGTCGGCCCGGGTCAGCCACGCCATGCGCTGCATGAGCTGCAGACCCTGCTCCGGGTCCTGCGTCTCCGCCAGCTCCAGTGCCGTCTGCGCCTTGGGCCTGACCTTCTTCTCCAGGGCCCGGTTCAGCACGTCGAGGCGCTTCTGCTCCTCCGAGACCTTGCCCCGGCCCCGCCGTACGACGGCCGTGCCGACGACCGCCTCCAGCTGCTCCTTCTCCTTGAGCACCTTGCGCAGTGCGTACGAGGCGTCCGCAGCATCGCGGGCACGGGCCCGGCGGACCATCTCGTCCGCACGGTCGTTGACGTCCAGGCCCGCGACCCGAAAGCCCCAGGCCCACAGCCGTCGCCAGAGCAGGCCGGCCAGCCGGAACGGGCCCGGCTTGGTGCCCTCGGGACGCTTCGTCTCCTCTTCGGGATCCTCACCCGCGAGCGCGTTCTGGAGCGGCACGTAGATGACCCAGGCCGCGCCGATCGGCATGACCGCGAGGAAGGGCGCCGCCCACACGTTCGGGGCGTGCACGACGTTTGCCGCCGCCGACGCGAAGACGAAGCCCCAGGCAGTGGCCCGCATCAGCTTCAGCTGGCGCGTCCACCTCCTACGCGGGTCCGCGTTCGCCATCTTGTACATGTCGGAGAACAGCCGCATTTCCAGCACATCGAACATCGACACGAAGCCGACCGCGAAGAAGAACGACAGGCCGACCGTGTCCTGCGCGAATCCCCACAGGCCGTTCAGGGACACCGCGATGCCGCCGATCAGCGGCTTGGGGTCCATGTGCAGGGGCTTCGGCGGAAGGGGCTGCCCCTTCTCCTGAGCGCGTTCGACAGCCTCGCTGTGGTGCTTGTCCCTCTCTGCCTGCTGCTTCGACGACCGGGACAAGGCCATGGCCCCCACGATCAGCACCGTGACGAGCACGGCCCCGGCAGCGACTGCGAACACCCAGGTGGGCGTGTCGTTGACGAGCCGGTCGGCTGCTCTGCGCCAGTCGATCGTGTCGGTGGCTGCTGCTGAGATCACTGGCTCTCCCCCGGTTCCTCTCCTGCTCCGCCGGCCAGCAGCTCCCGCTCCCGTTCCAGCAGCTGCTCGAACCGACCGAGCATGTTCGTGCGCAGGTCGTCCTCCGTGTCGCCGACCAGCAGCTCCGGGTGCCGAAGTACCAGGTCAACGGCAAGCCGGATCACGGTGTTCTCCGTGATCCGCTCCGTCTTCCTCGCCCGGGACAGCATCAGTTCCCGGGCGAGGGTGGACAGCTCGCTGTGCTGGTCCTCGCGCAACGGCACCCACTTGGGCCGTTCCTCGGACTGCACGGCCTTGCGCTTCGGCGAGTTGTCCGCCATCTGGTGTCCCCCTTGGGGTCGTGGAGTCATGGACCCCAAGAGGTTATGGGTCCGGGGGACCGGCACTGTGCGCCGTACCGGAGACCGCTCACGGACCTGGGCGATTCCCATCCGCAACTCCCTTCAATCGGTGTCGAGATCAACCTAACTTCAAAACTCCGAGAGTTCAAGGGTCTTGAAGTTCAAAGGTCTGGGGGTTAGATTGGTTCTGCAAGCGAGAGAGGGCCAGGGCTTGCAGGCCCTGACCCTCTCTCTGGCCGGTGGTTGCAGCCGCCGGCCGACCCCCGGACAGGCGAGCGAACGCCTCCCGGGATTGGGACACCCCTAGTTGGAGGGATCTCCGTGCGTAATTCTCTCAGCCTTCTTCCCGGCGTCGAGGCCAAGGTCGACGACCTCCCCGCCCTGCGTCTGTCGCCCGAGGGCATCCGCGCCCTGCCGGTCGTCGTCGGCCCCCGCCTCGCGGTGGTCGGACGGATCGGCCCGAAGTG
>NZ_BMML01000080.1 GCF_014645815.1 Streptomyces fuscichromogenes
CTGGTCGTCGTCATCCCCTGCTCCGGCCCGAAGTTGGCCAAGGCCGCCCCGGCCGGGCAGCTCTACACCGGCTCCCTGCACACCCACGCCCGGAAGACCGCCGACGTCCTCACCGCCCACGGCGGCACCGTGCTGGTCCTCAGTGCCCTGCACGGCTTCCTGCCGTTGGACCAGGTCATCGAGCCGTACGACCACACATGGAAGGACCCCGGCAGCATCACCGTGGAGGAACTGCACGCCCAGGCCGCCGAGCTGGGCCTGACCGGCGCCGACGTCACGCTGCTCACCCCGGGCGAGTACACCAAGCGCGCCGCCGCCGTCTGGCCGCACGCCCGCACCCCGCTGGCCCACCTCGCCATCGGCAAGCAGCGCGGACGGCTGACCGCCATGCGCGAGAACGCCGACCAGTACACGACCGCCGCGTGAACCGCGACCCGCGCACCCGCCCGCCCCCGGATACGGCACCCTGTCGACCGCACGACGCCACCCCGCCCGCACCGCCCCGTAGGAGTTCCCCCAGATGAACGAGCAGACCGAGCCGACCACCGAGGCCCCCACCGCCGTGAAGGCACCGGAGTGCGGCTACCCGGGGTGCACCGAGCGGCCCGTCCCCAAGGCGCCGGGCAAGCGCGGCCGGGCGCCGGAATACTGCGCCAACCCGGAGCACACCGCGATCAAGGCGTACCGGGCCAAGCACGGAGGCGACAAGCCGGCGGGCACCGCCACGCGCCCGGCCGAGGAGCCCAGCGACCAGATCGTCAGCGACGCCGCGAAGACCGCCACCATCGTGCAGGGCACCGTGCTGCAGAAGATCGAGGAGCTGACGGGCGAGCTGGCCCGGTACACGGACCTGCTCCAGACCGTCACCGACCCGGAGGCCGCCGAGGCGCAGGTCTCCGCAGCCGAGGCCCGCGCGGACGCCCGGGTCGCGGAGTCCCACGAGAAGCTGACCGCCGAGCGCGGGAAGCGGGAGAACGCCGAGCGGCGGGCCGCCGCCGCCGAGGACGCGCAGGCCGCCGCCGAGGCCGCCGCCGACCAGGCGATCGAGGAACTCGACGAGGGCACCGCCCGGTTCGAGGAGGAGACCGAGCGCATCCGCGCCGAGGCCGAGCAGCGCGTCGAGCGCCTGCAGGCCGAAGCCGACCAGGCCGTCGAGAAGGCGAAGGCGGAGGCAGCCGACGCCATCAAGCGCGGCCAGGACGAGGCCGACCGGCAGGTCACCGCCGCCAAGGAGGAGGCCGACAAGCGCGTCCGCGAAGCCCAGGACAAGGCAGGGAAGGTCGAGGTCGCGGCGAAGGGCGAGGTCGAGGCGATGCAGAAGACAGTCAAGGCGGTGCAGGCCGAGAAGGAGCAGGCGGTCACCGCGGCTCAGGGCGAAGCGACCGCCGCCGAGGAGCGCGCCCAGGAGGCGGAGGCCCGCGCCGTGCAGGCCGAGCGGGACGCCGAGATCAGGATCGCCGCCGAGAAGGAGCGCCGGACCGAGCAGGAGAAGGCGCACGCGGCCGAGCTGGGCCGGGCCATCGAGCGGCAGGGCGTGCTGGAGAGCCAGGTCGAGAAGCTCAATCAGGCCGTGAACGACACGAAGGACAAGATGCGCGAGGTGCAGACGGAACTGGCCCTCGCCCAGGCCGAGGTCAAGCGCCTCGCCACCGCCGGGGGCAAGTGACGATGACCGTCTACGTCCTGCTCGGTACGGCACTGCTGCTCGCACTGCTCAGTCCGTGGATCGGTCGCCGGGTCCGCCGGCACCGGGCCGAGCAGGACCGGCGGGCCGCCGCCGAGCACTACCGCAAGCGGCTGCTGGCAGCCACCGACCACGCCATCACCACCGCCGTGCGCGCCCAACTTGCCGAGCCCGTCACCGACCTGCGCATCACCCGCCCGATGCGCGTCACCGTCGGCGACGTCGTCGCCCGTGCCAGGGACGACTTCGCCCTGGAAGTCCCCCGGGACCAAGCCGCCGAGCTGCTGCGCCATCGCCTGGAGTTCCGGGGCCATGCCCGCTGGCCCGACCTGATCACCGACGCATTCGACGACGAGGAGGACCCGACCCCATGAACATCCGCCAGCTGCTGCGCCGCCGTACGCCCACGCCCGCCGCCCAGCCCGTTCACTACTCCGACACCATCACCTTGACCGTCACCGACGACCTGGAGGTGCTGCGTACCAACGGCAGCACCTGGGACCTGTGCTTCGGGCACGACCACGAGCGCCGGACCGTCGCGCAGGTCCTGAACTGCCTGGTGTGGGAGAGCCTCGCGTCCATCCCGCCCGCGGATGTGTACGGCTACCTCCGAGTCGAGCCGACTCGCATTGTCCTGCCCGGCGTCGAGCCCTTCGTGGCCGTCTTCTACGGCCGGGACGACGAATTCCCCAGTCATGGGCGCACGCTCGACGAGAGCGGCCTGCCGCTGTGCTGGCGCGCGGTCGCCGAAGCGGCCGGGGCGTCCGCCGCCGATGCGGCCGAGTCCATCGGTTGCCCCTCCTGTGAGCACCCGGAGGGCTGACTGGCCGCCCCTCTCCGTTCCTTCAACCCGCCCACCACCACCCAGGAAGCGACGACATGACGACCACACCCGGGCGCCGCAGCAACGCCGGAGCCAGCGCCCGCCGCCAGGGCGAGTTACAGCGCGCGGCCGAGCGCGCCGCCCAGCACCGCCGCGCGAAGTGGGCCCTGCCCCTGACCGCCGCAGCCGCCGCCGTCACCGGCTGGGCCGCCGGCACCGTGACCGTGTGGCAGGTCGGCGCCCTGGTCGCCGCCGCCGTCCTCGCGTACGGCGTCCGCCAGACCTACCGCCGCCAGCACAACAGCTGGACGTCCGGCGCCGACGGGGAAGAAGCCACGGCCCGGCTGCTCGCTCCCCTCGCCCGCCGCGGCTACGCCGTACTGCACGACCGAGCCATCCCCGGGTCGAAGGCCAACCTCGACCACCTGGTCGTCGGCGTGTTCGGCGTGGCCCTGGTCGACAGCAAGAACTGGCAGTCGAGGAAGTCCCGCATCGTCATCACCGGCCAGCTGCTGCGCTACGGCCGGTACGACCAGACCAAGGCGCTGCAGACCGCCGTGTGGGAGGCGCAGCAGGCCGCGCGGGTGCTGGGGGTACCGGTCCGTCCGATCCTCGCGGTGCACGGCGCGAAGGTCCCCGCGCCGCGCGGGCGCACCGAGCTGCACGGCGTCACCGTGGTCGAGGCGAAGAAGCTGCGCGGGATGCTGGCCGGGCTGACTCCCCAGCCGGGATGGGACGCCGCCCGCGTCACCGCCGTCGAGCAGCTGGCCGAGCAACGCCTGCCCCGGCACAGCGGCTGACCCAAGCCCACCGACGACCAGGGGCCCGGGAGAACATCCCGGGCCCCTTCGCCATGTCCCGTCCGGCTACGGCGCATCCGGCCGGACGTCGTCCAGGCCGAGGTCGAGGAGCACCGCCAGGTCCTCGCCGGCCGCCCACCGCTGCAGCATCGGCCGGTCGACGAGCCGGACGTCCGTCCGGGCCGCCCACACCACCCGCTCCCGGGCGAACGAGCCGGAGCTGACGACGACGAACAGCGCACGCGGGCCAGCCTCGACGCCGTCCGGCAGCTGCGGGGCAGCGCTCACCGGGCGCAGCGCCGCCCGGCCGCCGTCTTCCTGCCCGGCCTGCTCGACACCGCGCTCGAAGGCGAGGCCGAGCTGGCGCCCGTCGGGCCCGTTCCCGACCAGGTGCACCACCGTCCCGCTGATGCGGACCCCGCGCACCCGCGTCCAGCCGTCGCGGATCAGGAGCCGTCCGACGATGGTCCGGAAGCCGCGGTCGTCGGCCGCGTCGACCTGGTCGAGGGTGAAGCACACCGCCCGCCGTCTCTTCCGCGCTAACGCCCGCCGCCGGCGCAGCACCGCGGCGCGTGCCGCGTGCGCCAGGGCCACCGCGCCGAGCAGCGCGGCCCACCAGCCGATCCGGTCCCACAGCCAGCCGAGGGTGAACAGCGGCGCGGCGATCCCCAGCAGGAGCAGCGTGAAGCCCGGCAAGACCTGCCACCACTCCGGGCCGTACTCCCCGCGCAGCCGGAGCTGCAGTTCCTGGTCCCGCCGGAAGTTGCGCGGTGTCCCCTCCGGAGACCGACGCAGCCGCCCCAACACGTCGCTCACCCCCGACCACCCGCCCCGTGCCGTGCCTATGTCGCCCCATGTCATATCTGCCCGTCCGGGTGCCCGTACAGCTGAGACACCCCAGATCGGACAGCCGTACGGCTGATTCCGCCCCACGGAGCTGATAACAAGCCCTACGGGCTGCCGGTCACCCAAATTTGGGTGACTTTGCGGCAGCTCCCGGAGCCCGAACGCCGACAATCACGGTTCCCGTGACAATCCAGGTTCACGACAACTACCATTGTCATCATGACGACGAACGAGGACGACGCCCCGGACTACGAGGCGTTCATGGCCCCGCGCGATCCCGCGTGGGCCGAGCCGACCGAGGACCAGCTGACGAAGTTCCGCAAGGAACTGCGCGCCGTCGCCGCCGCGCTGGCCGACGAGATCTCCGTACGCGACACCAGCCCCGGCAGGCCGGACCCGGACCTCCCGGTGCGCTCGACCCCCGACTGGCAGCTGGCCATGCTGCGCGCCCTGCGCCTCGCCCGGGACGAGGTCGAGCCGATGACCGAGCAGTACGCCCGCGGCGCCGGCGGGGGCGGGGTGAACTACCCGCAGATCGGCGACGCCTGGGGAGTCTCCCGGCAGGCCGCGCGCAAGAAGTGGCCCGGCGCCGTCGTCGCGGTCAACCCGCACGCCAACAAGGAGCCCGTCGAGGTCGAGGCGTTCGGCGGGCACGCCCGCGTCGCATGGCACCCGGAGGACGGCGGCTGGTGGTGGATCGGCCAGGCCGCCAACGGCCGCCAGGAGGACGCCGGCGGCGAGGTCACGTACGACACCAGCGAGGAGGCCCTCGCCCACGCCGGGGCGTTCCTCGCCGCCAACAGCACCCCGAAGGAGACCCAGGCATGACCATCGCCCGAGGCAGCGAGCTGGCCTTCGCCGTAGAGCAGCTGCTCGCCGAATACCCCACCCACGACGT
>NZ_BMML01000081.1 GCF_014645815.1 Streptomyces fuscichromogenes
GCGGGCGTTGACGTCGGTGGCGGGGCTGGTCGGGGGGGTGCGTGAGGCGTTGCGTGGCTGGGATGGTCTGCCGTTGGTGTTGTTCGGGCACAGTATGGGTGCTGTGGTTGCTTTCGAGTTGGCGCGTGTGCTGCGTGGGGAGGGTGCGCAGCCGTTGGGGCTGATTGTTTCGGGGCGGCGTTCGGCTGCTGTGTGCGGGGACGGGTGTGTGCATGTGCTGGGTGATGATGCGCTGGTGGAGGAGGTGCGGGTGCTGTCGGGTACGGATCCTGGTCTGCTGGGGGACCGGGAGGTGCTGTCGATGGTGCTGCCTGCGTTGCGGGCGGATTTCGAGGCTGTGGAGACCTACCGGTATGTGCCGGATGCGGCGGGTGGTGTGCCGTTGAGCTGTCCGCTGACGGTGTTCACGGGCAGTGCTGATCCGCGGGTGGGTGTGCAGGAGGCGATGGCGTGGCGGGAGCTGACCGAGGGGGTGTTCTCCTTGCGGGTGTTTCCCGGGGGGCATTTCTATCTCGGCGGGCAGGTCGCTGAGGTGTGTGAGGCGGTCGCGGAGAACATCCGTGTGTTCACCGGGACGCGGGTGCAGGCGTCGGCCGACGGGTGACGGCCGGCGGGTGACGGCCGGCGGTGCCCCTTGCCGGCCCGCCTGCGGGCGGGCGGCGGGCCGGGCGGGCGGGTGTGCTGGCGGGGCGGGCGGGTGTGCTGGCGGGTGGCGGGTGGCGGGTGGCGGGTGGCGGGTGGCGGGTGGTGCGGGTGCCGTCGGCTGGGCCGTCGTGTCTGCTTTGTGTGCGTTCCTTGCGGGGCGGGCGGCTGGTTGTGGCGGGGGAGCGGCGGGGGTCAGGGTCTGCGGGCGTCGCCTTCTCGCCGGTGCGGGTGCGGGCGGCGGCTTCTCACCGGTGCGGTGCGGTGCGGTGCGGTGGGGTGGGGTGGGGGTGGTGTGGTGTGGTGGGGGTGTGGTGGGGGTGGTGGGTCGTATGTGTGTGGCGGGTCGGGTGCCGCTGCCCTCTTTTTTCTTTTTGGGGTTTCTGTCGGGGTGGGTGTCCGGGTGGGGATGTGCTGGCTGTCGGTGGCTGTCGGTGGCTGTCGGTGGCTGTCGGTGGCTGTCGGTGGCTGTCGGTGGCGGGTGGTGGCGGGTGGTGGCGGGTGGCGGGTGGTGGGGGGTGGTGGTGGGGGGAGTTCCTGTCGTGCAGTTAGTGCTTGTCGTTCGTGGTCTTTTCCGGGGTGGTGGTGTTCTTAGCGTGGGGGGTGCGAGGTAGGCGACGGGGGGAAGGCGGTTCATGGTGCTCCTGTACCGCGATGACGAGCGTGCCCGGCTGGACAAGGCGGTGCGGGTGTGTGCGGGGGGTACGGCCGGGGTGGTGCTGGTGGAGGGTGCTGCGGGCTGTGGCAAGTCGGTGCTGCTGCAGTACGCGGCGGGTCAGGCTGCCGGGTGCGGTCTGAGGGTGGTGCGGGTCGTTGCCGGGGCGGGCGGACGCCGTGGTGGGCGGTCCTTGCTGCGCGGGCTTGTCGATGCGCTGGAGGGCGGGGGCGCGGGGGCGGTGTCCGCCGGGGCCGGGCGGCCGGGGCCGCGGGGGCTGACGGGTGTGCTGGGTGCGGCCTGTGCCCGCGGGCCGGTCGTCCTGGTGGTCGATGATCTTCAGTATGCGGATGGTGTCTCGCTGGCCCGGCTCCTGCGTGCGGTGGATGAGCTGCGTGACGCGGCGCTGCTGACGCTGCTCGGCCAGGTGTCCGGTCCCGGTGCCGGTGCCGGTGCCGGTGCCGGTGCTGGTGCTGGTGCTGGGCGTCGGGGGCTGTACGCCGCTCTGCTGCGGCATCCGGGGTTCGGCCGGATCCGGGTGGAGCGTCTGGGTGTGCGTGACACCGGTGAACTCGCCCGGTTCTGGGGTGCCTGTGGTGATCAGGCGGGTGATGGCGGGGTCGTCCGGCTGAGCGGCGGCAATCCGCTGCTGCTGCGGGCCCTGCTTGCCGAGACGGGGGCCTGGGGCGGCGGGCCGTGTCCGCAGCCGGAGCCCGCGGGCCCGTACGCCCGGACGTATCTGGCGTGTCTGCGCCGGTGCGGCAGCGATGCGCGGCGTCTTGCGTCCGCTCTTGCCGTTCTGGGTCCCGGTGCGGGTGCGGGTGCGGGTGCGGGTGCGGGTGCGGGTGCGGGTGCGGCCCGTGCCGGGCTGCTGGCGGGGCTCGGCCCGGACGCGGCCGGTCTCGCGGCGCGTGCCCTGGACGCGGCCGGCCTTGCTGTCGGCGGCTGTCTGCCGCATCCGGTGGTCGGGGCTGCCGTGCTCGCCGTTTTGAGTCCGGGCCGGCGCCGTGCCCTGCACCGGGAGGCGGCCGGGGTCCTGTACCGCAGTCAGGGCGGGCCGGGGGCCGTGGCCGGGCATCTGCTGGCGGCCGGGAGCGCCGGCCATGACTGGGAGATCGCGGTTCTGCGGGAGGCTGCCCGCCAGGAACCGGTGACGGGTGCCGGGCAGACGGCCGGCCCGCCGGACGCACCGGACGCACCGGACGCACCGGACATGCCGGACGCGCCGGATGCATCGGATGCGCTGGGTGTGGTGGATGTGGCGCGTGCCGGTGCGCCGGGCCGTGCCGAGGCCTGCCTGCGGCTGGCCCTGGCCGCGTCCGCCGGCACCGGGTTTGGCACCGGCGCGGGCGTGTCCGGTGGTGTGTCCGTGTCCGCGGGTGGGTCCGGTGGTGGGGGCGGGCCGGCTCGTGTCCGGGTTGTTCTGCAGTTGGCCGAGCACATGTGGCAGAGGGATCCGTCGGAGGCCTGCCGGCTGCTGGACGAGCCTGCTGCGGCGTTCCTGGCCGGGCGTCTGCCGTACGCCGAGGCGGGCTGGCTGGCACGTCAGCTGGTCATGCAGGGCCGTATCGAGGAGGCCGACGACGTCCTGGCCCGGCGGGGTGCTGTTCCCGGTGCCCGGCCGGTCTCGGAGGACCCTGTGCGTGACCTGCTGGCCCAGCTGCCCGCCGGCACCGACACCGGCTCCGGCACGGGCACGGGCTCCGGCGCCGGGTCCGGCACCCGCATGGGCATGGGTTCCGGTTCCGGCATGGGTTCCGGTTCCGGCATGAGCACCGGCACTGGCACCGGCACCGGCACCGGCACCGGCATGGGTTCCGGGTCCGGCTCCGGGTCCGGGTCCGGGTCCGGGATGGGTTCTGGTTCCGGCATGGGCTCCGGCGCCGGGTCCGGTACGGGCATGGGTTCCGGTACGGGCATGGGTTCCGGCACTGGCACCGGCACCGGGATGGGTTCCGGGTCCGGCACCGGGTCCGGTTCCGGGATGGGTGCGGGTTCGGGTTCTGGTCATGCGGGGCGGTTGCCGTGTGCGGCTGTGTTCTGGTTCCATCCCCGTGCCCAGGACACCGTGGCGGGTGCGGAAGAGCTGCTTGCCGTGACTCCGTTGACGGCTGCTTCGTTCGAGGCGGTCGGTCATGCTCTGCGTACGCTGGTCCATCACCGGCCGCGTGCCGCGGCCGGCTGGTGTGTGCGGCTCGCGGCCGGGGCGGCTGCCCGGCCCGCGGCGGGCTGGCAGGCTGTCTTTGTCACCGCGCACGCACAGGCCCTGCTCCGGCTGGGCGACCTGGCCGGCGCCCGCCGGGAGGCGGCCGCGGCGCTGGACCTGCTGGCCGGGCGCGGCGGGCAGCTGGCCCTGGCCCCCCTGGCCGTTCTCGTGCACGCTCTGACCGGACAGGGCGAGCACACGGCCGCGGCCCGCCGGCTGCGTCCCCTGCTGCCCGGCGACGCGTACTCCACGGTCCACGCTCTGGCTTTCCTGCGGGCACGCGGCCACCACTACCTGGCCACCGGGCGTCCGCAGGCCGCTCTCGAGGCGTTTTCCGACGTGGGCCGTACCGCCGTGCGCTGGGGACTCGATCATGCGGGGCTGCTGCCCTGGCGCAGTGATGCCGCCGAGGCACTGGTGGCCCTGGGCCTGACGGTCCGGGCCCGGGCCCTTGCCGCGGAGCAGCTGGCCGCAAGCGAGGCGTCCGACGCCCGGGTCCGCGGGGTCTGCCTGCGCCTGAGCGCGGTCGCGGTCCCCTCCCGGCGCCGTATCGAGCTGCTGACCGAGGCGGCCGACCTGCTCCGCGAGTACGGCGACCGGCTCGAACTCGCCCGCACCCTGGCCGATCTGGGCGACGCACTCCAGACGAACGGCGAGGGCACCCGGGCCGGCGCGGTCACCCGCCGGGCCCGCCAGCTCGCCCTGGACTGCGCGGCCGCGCCGCTGGCCGCACGGCTGGACCCGGCCCGCCGCGGGGACCGTCCCCGCCTCCCGCGTTCCGGCGGCCGGCCCGGCACCGGCCGCCTCAGCGCCTCCGAGGAACGCGTCGCGGCCTTCGCCGCCCGGGGCTACACCAACAAGGAGATCGCGGCCAGGCTCTTCGTCAGTGTCAGCACCGTCGAGCAGCACCTGACCAGGGTCTACCGCAAACTCGGTATCTCCCGGCGCCGGGACCTGCCCGAAGACCTGCGTGTGCGCACCGTGGAACCGGCCCGCGGCTGACCCGGCCGGTGCAAGACCACCGCAAGAGGCCCTTTAGCGCGCCCCATGACGATG
This sequence comes from Streptomyces fuscichromogenes, assembly GCF_014645815.1. GTDB lineage: Bacteria > Actinomycetota > Actinomycetes > Streptomycetales > Streptomycetaceae > Streptomyces > Streptomyces fuscichromogenes. The sequence goes on from NZ_BMML01000081.1 coordinate 4,560, forward strand.
ACCGGGCGCAGAACATGCCCCTTGTCCCCGGCGGATCACTTCCCGATTCGGCGTGTGAACGGAAAAGGAGACCACCCACCGTGATGTCGAATTCAGGCGCGCTGTTCGAGGATGCCGTCGCTGTGGTGGGTGTGTCGTGCCGGGTTGCGGGTGCGGGGAGTGCGGGGGAGTTGTGGGATGTGGTGGCGGCGGGTCGTGAGGTGGTGGGGCCGGTGCCGGCGGGGCGGGGTGATGTGGGGGTTGTGCGGGGTGGTTTCCTGCGGTCGGTGGACGGTTTTGATGCG
>NZ_BMML01000082.1 GCF_014645815.1 Streptomyces fuscichromogenes
ACGGCGACCTGGGCCGGTTCATGGGCGAGTGGGCCGAGCTGATGGACGAGCGTGTCGAGCGGCTGGGCCAGCGCGTCGCCGAGGAGCAGCCGGAATGGGCGCTCGACCGGCTGGGCCCGGTGCCCGAGGACCCGATCGAGCGGGCCAGCTGGGAGCTGCGCGCCGGCCGCGTCGAGCGGTACCGCGAGGCCCACAGCTTCGACCAGGAGGCCGACGCCATCGGGCAGGCCCCGCCGCCGGGTGCCGTCGAGGCGCTCGCCGACTGGGAGCGGGCACGCCGCGCCCTGGGCGTGCCGGATGAGCTGGCCGACATCTCCCGCGCGAGCGAGGAGAGCCTGCGCCAGTCGGTCGAGCGTGCCGAGCGCGAGGAGGCATGGGCGCCGCCGTACGTCGGTGACGAGATGGCGAAGTCGTTCGGAGCGGCGCGCGACTACGAGGACCAGGCCGTGCAGATGGAGCTGCGTGCTCAGGAGATGGCGGAGAAGGAGGCCGCCGAGCACGAGGAGCGCATCAACAAGGCGATGGTCGAGGTCTCGAAGGCGACCGGCTACAACGAGCACCAGCAGGCCCTTGCCCAGGCGATGGCGCTGCAGCAGGTGCCCACGCTCCAGGCCGAGGTCGACCCGAGCGCGCTGGTCAAGGACACGCTGGAGCGTGCGGAGACCAGCCGGGACATCGCCGAGTCGATGGGTGAGCGGGCGCTGAAGTACCAGGAGGTTCACGAGACCCGCGAGAAGTGGTTCGCCGAGACGCAGCAGGTGCGCGAGGAGGCCGACTACGCGCGGATCGAGTTGGAGCGCCGCAACCCCGTCGCGCCGGAGCCGGAGCCGGCCGAGCCGGAGTCGGCCCCGGCCCCCGCGGCGCCGAAGCCGCACTGGTCTGTCGAGGAGGAGCTGGCGAGGGCGATGGAGCAGGCCCGCGAGGCTCAGATGATCCTCGAACAGCGTGCCCAGGAGCGGGAGCAGGAGGCGCAGCGGGAGCGCGAGGCGCAGCCCGCGGCTGAGGAGGTCGAGCGCGAGCGCCGCGACAGCGGCATGGGCATCCATGACGAGTACGCGCGGCTGGGCCGGGAGATCGCCGAGGCCGACCACGACATCGCGGCAGCGGGCGGCAGCCCGGCCGCCATGCCCGAGCCGGAGCCCGTGATGGCCCCGCCCCCGGCGCCGGAGCCCCCTGCTCCCCCGGCTCCGGACTTCGACATCGACATCGACATGTAGGACCCGGGCCAGCGGTCAACCCGCTGGCCCGCTCCGTTTCCTGGCTGTGTGTCCGAGGAGGCCGCTACCTTGAGCGATATGGCCGAGACATCGTGGTGGAACCGGGGCGGCCCGCAGCCGCCGGCCCAGCCGACCCATGCGCCCGCAGCGGCGACCCTGCCGCCGCGGGTCGTACGGTCGCGCGGCGAGCTGGAGAAGCTCCGCGACGACGCGATGGCCTCGCAGTCGATCGAGCCGGGCGACGTGCGGATGATCTGGGTCTCCCCCGAGGGCGTGGCGAGCGCGCTGGAGGCCATCATCCACACCACCCGCTGGCTGCTCGGCGAGCGTCAGTGGGCGCCGATCTCCCGCGAGATGTACGACTTCCCGGACCTGCCCGTGCCCCTGATCCGCACCCACGCCGAGGACGCGATCTTCGGCTACAAGTGGGCCGAGACGTCCGAGTGGTACGCCGGCGGTGTGAAGCGGACCGTCGAGTGGGCGATGTCCACCGACGTGGAGCGCCCCATCTTCGAGTGAGCCCGTGCGCTGACCGCGCCCGCAGTACCACGCCCGCCCCGGCTGGGGCGGGCGTTCGCGCATCAAGCGGGCGTTACGGGGGCGGAAGCGGGCGTCCGTGATGTGTTGATCTCGGCTGTGCCCATAGGCTCCCGCCATGCTCATCGCGAACATGTCGCCCCGCACCATGGCCAAGACCACCGACACCGGGTGGCTGTCGCACGCCCTGGTGGAGGACGAGGAGGCGTACGAGGTCGAGGGGTACGACGCCGACCACAGCAAGCAGTTCTGGAGCTGGAGCCAGCCGCACAAGGGGAACTTCGCCTTTCCCGTGCACCTGATGGCGTCCGCCCAGTTCCACAAGGAGGTCGTGCCGCCGACGGGGAAGACCATCGCGATGGTGGACTGCGGGCACAGCGAGAACCACCCGCACATCGCGGACTCGGTGCTCCGCATCGCCGACCTGGTGATCCTGCACATGTCGCCGACCGCCGGGGACTGGGAGCGGATCGTCGAGCCGGAGGACGCGACGCCGTTCAAGGACATCCTGGCCCGCAGCGCCCCACTGAGGGCCACCGGCAGGAAGCCCGAGACGTGGGTGCTGCTCAACCGCACCGTGGCGAACGCGGGCTCGACCGGCTACTACCGCGAGGAGATGGCCAAGGAGGGCTACAACGTGTTCACCACGGTGATCCCGCGCAGCGAGCGCTTGGCCGACTCCATCGGAGCCCCGGTGGAGGGGGCCGCGAAGACGGCGTTCGGCTCACTGGTGACGGAGATGAAGAAGCGCGGGCTGCTGCCCGTCGGCGAGCAGGAGGCCGGCCGGTGAGTCCCTCCCAGAAGGAGATCCGAGCGCAGCGCGCCGCCGCGGCCGAGGCACGGCGGAAAGCCGAGGAGGAGAAGGCACAGACGGCCGCGCCCGTCGCGCCGACCATCCCGGCCCCGGCCGGAGAGGTCGAGCCGTCGCCGCCCACCGCCGATCCGGAGCCGTACCGGCCCCAGCCGTTCACGCCGGATTTGATTCCGGAACCCGTCGAGGTCGAAGCCGTGGGCGAGCTGACGCCCCAGGAGGTCGACGACCTGGGGCACTGCGAAGCCGCGTTCGCCAACGGCAACCGGGCCGAGTGGATGAAGTGGAAGGCCGCACACGCCGTTCGCGGCCGGCGCCTGTACCGCCGGGGCGGGCGTACGTGGCCGGACTACTGCCAGGACCGGTTCGGGGAGTCGGAGTCGGAGGTGAACCGGCGGATCCAGCAGTGGCCCCTGCTCAAGGCCATCACCGAGCAGCAGGACCAGCCCCGCGCGATCCCCGACTCCCACGTCCAGCAGCTGCTGCCCATGGTCGAGCAGCACGGCCAGGACGTGACCGCGCGCGCGTACGTCGCGCTGCGGGTGTGGGCCGCCGAGCGCCGCCACCGGGTCACGGCCAACGTGGTCGACGGCCTGGTCGAGTTGGCGCGGGCCGCCGAGCCGCCCGCGCTGACGACCTCGAACACCTTCCAGCTGGCGATCGAGGCGGACCCGAAGCCGAAGGCGGCACGGTCCAGGAAGAAGGAACTGCGCAAGGCCGAGGCGGAGACGGCCCCGGCAGACGATGCGACGGACGCCCAGGAGCAGAGCGGGCCCGAGACTGCGGGTCACCCAAATTTGGGTGACTCAGGGGGCGGTGGGCCCGAGGCCGAGGTCGAGGCCGACGGCGACGAGGCGGTGGTCGATGCCGAGATCGTGGACGACTCCCCGGCACATCAACGGGCCAGCCGTACGCGTGACCTGCTGCAGGGGATCCTGGTCGGGATCGAGGCGGGCGGGGTGCAGGACGCTCCCGCCGAGCTGTTGAAGGAGATCAGCGCCGCGGCGCTGGCCATCTCGCACGGGGTCGAGGAGGTCCTCAAGAACCGGTAGCGGGCGGGCAACGCAGAGGGGGAGTCACCCAAATTCGGGTGACTCCCCCTTCTGCTGCTGCCGGTCCGGTCAGCCAGCCGGGTCCTTCTTGCTGGTCTTCTTCTCCGGGTCCGGGCGCCGGGCAACGTCCGCGCTGACCCAGTCCATCAGCCCGTGGTCGGCGAAGTCCTCGTATTCGAGCGCGTCGTCCCCCTCGTGCGGGATCTCATGGAGCGGCTCGCGCAGGCTCTCGCTGACGTAGCCGCACTCCTTGAGTTCGTCCTTCATGAACTTCTCGATGGCCGGCCACCACCGCATGTGCCACTCGGCCGCGCGCGTCGGTGGGGCCGTCTTCTCGTACGACCAGTGCCAGTAGGCGCACAGCCACGTCAGCTGGATCCGCAGCTGCTGGTGGCGGAACCAGCACGGCCGCCACACGTCCTGGGCGTAGACCGGCAGCAGGATCTTCCCGCACCAGGTCAGCAGCCAGTCCCACAGTTCCTGGCACTGCTCCTTGTCGAGGTTGGTCCAGTCCGGTGCCGTGCCCGGCCCCTCCGGTTCCTCCTCTTCCTCCTTGGCCTTCAGCTTCTCGACCGATTCGACGACTTCGCCGAGCAGCTTCCGCAGCCCCGCGATGGCGTCGTCGTACTCCGCACCCTCCAGCGCCTCCAGGCGCTCGACGACGTTCTCCATGCCGGAGGTGAGGGTGGTGCGGGTCTCCGAGAGGTCCCGGGCCAGGGCGAGGAGCATGTCCGCCGGATCGAGCTTCATCAGAAGTCCCCCATCTCGTCAGCGTTGCGCCGCCGCCGGGTCGGCCGGGCCGGGCCGGTC
>NZ_BMML01000083.1 GCF_014645815.1 Streptomyces fuscichromogenes
GCGCTCCCGCCCGGGGCAGGCCGGACCCCCCGTCTCTTCTCTCCTTCACCGGAGGCTGCTGTGCGTTCCACCTCGCGCGTCACCACGACGCTCGCTCAGTTCCTGTTCGTCTCCCAGGCCCCGCAGTCCGAGTTCGCCGAGAACCCGGCCCGGACCCGCGAGCTGGTCCACAAGACCGCCGACCGACTCGGCCCGAACGGCGCCGCCGCCGCGGTCGCCGAGTGGGCCGCAGAGTACGGCCGGCACCCCGAGACCGCCGCCGCCCACATGCGCGCCTGCCTGCTCGCCGTCGAGTCCGCCGACTTCCAGACCTTCGTCCCCAACCAGAGCGCGGCGGTAGCCCGATGAAGCTCACCTTCACCGACGACCTCACCGCCGAGCGCATCACCGCCCTGGTCGCCACCGTCATCGGGGTCCTGATCGGTGTCCTGACCATGAAGGCCGGTGCCGGAATCGGCAACGTCGCCGGAGCCGCGTTCCTCGCCTACGTGGCCACCGTCATCGGCATCGCCTGCAAGGTCCCGCTGCAGCTGAGCCGCGTGGTCGTCGCCACCGGCAAGGGCGCCCTGATCACCGCCGTCGTCACGGCCATCGTGCTCATCGGCATCTGGCGCGGCATCAAGGGGCTGGCATGACCGCCGCCGAGCCGCGCGAGGTCCGCGGGCTGACCGTCCGCCAGCCCCACGCGGCGTGCATCGCCTACGCGGGCAAGACGATCGAAAACCGCGTCCAGCCCTGGTCCTACCGGGGGACGATCCTGATCCACGCGGGCGCCTCGATCGACAAGGCCGCGAAGAAGCACCCGCCCATGGCCGCCGTCGTGCGCGGGCTGCAGCTGGAGCAGCGCGCCGTCATCGCCGTCGCCCGGATCGCCGACTGCCACGCCGACGACGGCGAGTGCACCCCGTGGTCCCTTCCCGGCTACAACCACTTCGTCCTCGACGACGTGACCGCGCTGCACCTCCCGGTCCCGCACCAGGAGGGCCAGCTGGGGCTGTGGTCCCCGCCGGCCGAACTGGTCGCCCGGGTCCGCCTGCAGCTGGACGACGACACCGCCGCCCGCCTTCTGGGACAGGAGGCGTAGCCGCCGTGCACACCTCTGGTCATCTGTTCAGCGGCGGGTGGGGCGACGGCCGCGGCTTCATGAACGCCGGGTACGCCCCGGCGTTCGGCGCCAACCACCACCCGGCCTCCGTCGCGACCGCGCGCGCCAACGTTCCCGGCATCTACGTGCGGGAAGCGGCGATTCAGACGATCGACATGCGCACCCTGCCGTCCTGCCAGGTCCTGGTCGGCTCGCCGATCTGCTGGGAGTCCACCCCGGCCGGCGGCAACTCCCAGGCCCGCGTCCAGGACGAGCTGGACTTCGGCGACAACCAGAACCGCAAGCGCTCCGACTGGGGCCAGACCCGCATGACCGCATGGGAGCCGGTCCGCTACGTCGAGGTCCACCGGCGCGATGTGCTGGCCTACTGCGGCGAGAACGTCCCCGGCTTCGCGACCCGCAACCGCAGGCTCTTCGACGCCTGGCTGGCCGTCTGGGACGCGCTCGACTTCTACCCGACGCTCGCGTCGGTGAACGCCGCGCACATCAGCGTCGAGACCCCGGACGGACTGCTCGGCCCTCTCCCCCAGTACCGCGACCGGCTGGTGTGGGCCATGGTCCGCAAAGACATCGGGCGCGTGCCCGACCTGCGGCCCCGCCCGGCTTCCATCTGCCCCAACTGCGGTCCGGTCGAGGGAATCCAGCACTGGCCGGGCAAGCCCGGCGGCCGGCGGGTCGGCTCCTACAACCCCCGGCTGAAGGCGGACTCGAAGGCGCGGCAGTCGTACTACTACGTCTGCCCGACCGAGCGCTGCCACGCGCGGGTGGAGCCGATCACCCGGGGAATCGGCGAGGTCATCGACCCGGACGTGCGCGGCCACCGCTTCGGCGACGGCCGCCGGGACCGGCCCGGCGTGCCGTACGAGGACGCCACCCGCGCCCGGGTCGAGGACGGCCTGCAGGAGTTCGGCGGCAAGCCGTTCGTCATCACCCTGCGGAACCACGGCGGTGCCACCTCGCTCGACGCGCCGATCGGCACCGTCACGGCGCAGGGCGGCGAGCACCACTATCTCGTCCGCCCGACCGCTGACATGACCGTCGACGGCTGCGAGTACCGGCCGCTGAAGAACCCGGAGAAGGCCCGCGCTCAGGGCTTCCCCGCCCACCACCCCTTCGCCGGAAGCGAGACCGACATCGGGCTCCAGGTCGGCAACGCCGTCGCCGTCACCGTGGCGACGTTCGTGGCGCAGCGGACCAAGGCGGTGCTGCCGGTATGACCAAGCGCTTCAACCCCCAGATGATCGGTGGCGAGCAGCTCGACCTGTTCGCCGACCCCACCGCGCAGGAGACGCAGCCCCCCGCCCCGGCGACCCCTGCCGTGCCCCTCGCCCCGGTCACGCCGCAGGCGATGAACGCGGCCGAGGCCGAGTGGGTCTCCGAGTACGTCGTCGACCGGTGGACCGACGCCAACGACACCCTGCTCGGCATCGGCCCGCTGCGCGTCGACCACATGGCCGACGGATGCCAGCGCACCGGCAAGCGCCTCACCCAGCTGTGCGGCTCCCGGCGGCACGGCCAGCGCCAGGAGTGGTTCCCCATCTGGCTGGCCGACGACCCGCACCTGGTCCTGCGCACCACCGTGGTGTGCCTCAAGGGCCGCCGCGACGACCCCGAGATCCGAGGCGTCATCTACGTGGGCCGCCCGATGTACCAGGGCGGATGGCATCTGCCCGGCCACCCCCTCGCCAACCCCTTCAAGGTCGGCAAGGACGGCACGGCCGCCGAGGTCGTCGCCAAGTACGACGCGTGGCTGGACACGCACCCGAAGCTGCTCGCCCGTGAACTGCCCCGGCTGCGGGGCAAGCGGCTGGGCTGCTGGTGCGCCAAGAACGCACCGTGCCACGCGCGCGTGCTCGCCGAGCGGGCCAACACGGCGGAGGTGACGTCGTGACGCTGCCCGAACAGATCCAGGAGTGGGCCGAAGCCCGCGGGCTGACCCACCAGCAGCACGCCGCCGGCACCGCCGTGTTCGGCCCCAGGTACACCCACCGCTACGCGCTGACCCGTACCTGGGAGCCCGGCGGCACGCACACCGTGTTCGTGCTGCTCAACCCGTCGACAGCCACCGCCGACCAGGACGACCCCACGGTCCGCCGCCTGATCGGCTTCGCCCGCCGGGAGGGTCACGGCGGGCTGGTGCTGGCCAACCTGTTCGCCGTACGGAGCACCAGCCCGTACGCGTTGACCGGGATGCCGGACACCGTCGGCACGCACAACGACGACATGCTGCGGCTGCTCGCCGAGGCCGCCAGCGACATCACCCTCGGATGGGGGACGTGGGGCACGACCCGTCGAGCCAAGGCCGTCGAGGAGGCGCTCACCGGACACGGCGCCCGGCTGTGGGCCCTGGGCACCACCAAGGCCGGGCACCCCCGCCACCCGCTGTACCTGCCGAAGGCCGCCCCGCTCACCCGCTATGAGCCGGGGGTGGCCCGGTGAAGAGGCTCACCCACAAGGCGGAGGAGGCGCTGCTGGGGGCGATGCTGTTCCGTCCCCAGGCGCTGCCCTCGATGCGCTGGATACCGCCGGGCACCTTCAGCCGCCCGGACCACGCCGCCCTGTGGGGAGCCCTGCACAGCATCGACTTCACCAAGGTCGCCCCGAACGACGTCCCGGCCGCCGTGACGGCAGCCGTGGCGAAGATCGAGGACCAGGGCATCCGGCACCTGCTCAGCCCCTCCCGGGTGAGCGGGCTGGCCAACCCCGGTGTCTGCCCCGACCCGCTCCGCGCCCCGTTGTACGGCGGGATGGTGCTGGAGTCGGCGATCCATCGGGCGGTTGAGCACGCCGGCGAGCGGCTGCGCGAGACCGCCCGGCAGATCGAGGCCGACCAGGCGGTCAAGGCGCTGGAACAGGCAGACGGCACCGGGCGGCGCCTCGCCCAGCTGGACGCCGCCTGGAAGGCCGCGCCGGAGACCGTGCGCACCCTGCTCGACACCCAGCCCGAACAGCCCGTCACCCCGGTGCCCCGCACCGAGCGGGCCCGGACCGACCTGCAGGCCGAGGCGGAGACCGTCGCTTCCCTGCTCGCCGAGCCCCGGCAGCTGGCCGAGGTCCCGTGGCTGCAGGACAAGGACTTCAGCCACCCCGAACTCCGGGCCGTCTACCGCGCGATGCGCACGCTCGACGAACGGCACGCGCCGATCGACCCGCTGACCGTCGCGTGGGA
>NZ_BMML01000084.1 GCF_014645815.1 Streptomyces fuscichromogenes
ACTGCGACGCTGGGCGGCCGAACACCCCGCCGCCACCCACGAGGAGGCCAAGGCCGAGGGCATGCGCCTGGTGGGGCTGATGGACACGACCTACCGCTACGCCGACGTCCGCGACCTGCTGGCCCACGAGCAGGTCGCCCGCGCCGAGCGCGACCGCCTGCTGCACCAGGTCGAGCTGCGCTGGGAGGCGCTGGGCACCGCCGCCGCGTGGCTGGCCGCCCACCACGCCTACATCCTCGCGGTCGACGAGGCCCGCATCGCCATCGACATGTGGCGGGAGCGCGCGGAGGCCGCCCTGAAGCGGCCGTTCTTCTGCATGTCGCCCCGGGACGAAGCGGCGTACCGGCAGATCCAGGAGGCCGGTCACCCCGTGCTGGAGCAGGCGCTGGCCGACCTCGACCGGACGCCGGCACAGACCGCCGAGCAGCTGCGCGCCAACCTCGACCAGGCCCACGAGCGCCGCCTGCAGCTGGCCGCCGAGACCCTCCGCGCCGCCCAGCCCGTCAGCCAGTGACCCCGCCCACCGACCCGCACCAGACGAAGGAGTCCCCCGTGTCAGCAACCCTCCAGCGGCAGACCGCCCGCGCCCGCCTGCTCACCGAGATGGAGCGGCTGTTCGCCGACGACGCCGGTCTCGGTGTCCTGGTCACGTACAACGGCCGCCCGGACATGACCGAGGAGGCCAAGCAGGTGCAACTGGCGTGGGCCCGCGCCCTGGTGGCCGTGCACGGCCACGACCGGGCCGCCTCCGTCTACGCGGAGTACGCCGGCCGCCGCCAGCGTACTGTCACCGAGTCCATCGGCTCATGGGACAACCTGGTGCTCACCGGCAGGCCGATCCCCCGCTGGGACCGGGACATGCACGGCTTCCTGTGCTTCTCCTGCGTCGACACCTTCTCCACCGTCGTCGCGGCCGACGACGACCCGCTGTGCAACCGCTGCGCCCGCGAGCACAGCCCCGTGGGGACCACCCGCCCCCAGTGGCGCGCGTACAGCCACGGGCAGTTCACGTTCCCCGGCCTGATGGGCGAGGAGCGCAAGACGGGCGAGACCCTGCTCATCGCCCGGTACGACGACGGGGAAGAGCGCAGGTACGTCACCGGCGAGGCCGCGCTGCTTACCGAGCAGACCAGCCCCCTGCCCGGTTTCACCGTGCTGTCCACCCAGACCCACGGCGACAGCCGCGACACCATCAACCTCACCTTCGAGGCCCGCGCCGAACACCAGCGCCGCAGCGTCGACATCCTCGCCACCTTCGCCTACGACCCGGAGCCCGAGGGATACGACGGCCACGCCTACGGCTTCCGCTTCGTCTCCGCCCGGCTCACCGCCCGCTCCCGGAAGCTGGGGCAGCTGGAACTGGCCGACCCGACCGTCACCGAGCACACCGACCTCTACCAGCTGCTCGGCGCCCTGATCAGCCACCTGCACGGGAGCCAGAAGTGACCCAGACCGCCACGACGCACGACGCCGGCCCCCACGACGCCGAGGGCTGGAAGCTCCACGACGACGGCACCCGCGTCCACCGCTACAGCTGCACCATCCACGACGGCCAGGACTGCGACGGGCACTGTGGCCCCGCCCCCGCGGGCCCTGCCGAGGAGACGGCCGCGCCGCAGCCGGACGTCACGATCGTGTCCGTCGGCCGCCTGCACGACGGGAATGAGGGCGAGTGGGCCGACGTGCTGCAGCGCGCCACCATCGCGCTCGACCTGCGCCGGCACTTCCGCGATCCGCACGCCATCAGCGCCGACCTGCACCAGCTCACCGCCCACGACCAGGTCGTGCGCGACACGGTCATGGACACCCCGGGCGTGCGCGAGGTCCTCGCCGCGACCGCCCTGCAGGTGCTGGGCTACCTCGCCGGACCGACGGCCGCGCCGCTCACCGTGGTGACGCAGTGCGCGGGCGGACGCCACCGTGCAGCTACAACGGCCATGGCCCTGTGTGCCGTGGTCGCCGGGGACGTCGAGCAGGCCGCCGCGTACGGACTGGCCGACGCCGCCCGTCAGTTCACCGGTCGCGACCTGGTCGTGGACCTGGTCCACCGCGACCTCGCCAAGGACGTCGTCGACCGCTGACCGTCCGGCAGCACCACAAGGGGCGCCCGCAGCCATTCGAGCTGGCTGCGGGCGCTTTTGCTGACTCTAGCCCGGCCGCTTCCCGGCGCGAAGATGATGGGGCCACCGGATCACCGAGCAGAGGAGCCTCCCGTGCCAGCGACCGTCTGGATCCTGATTCCTTCGTACCGGGACGGCCCCTACCAGCTGCTCCGCACGGGATGGGTCGCACGGATCGGGCAGGACGAACACCGCTGTGTGATCGTGCACGACACCAGGGGCGACACGTACTTCGCTGCCTGGGGAACCACGGACTTGGACCTCCCCGCGGACTTCGGGCTGCAGCTGCTCCAGGCCCTCGACGCCGCCCGCCGTGCGGCCGAGGATGCCGGCCGCGACCGTGTCGTCGTTGCTCGCCACGGCGAGGACAGCTGGTCATGGGAGACGTACGCGCCCGACGAAGTCCCGCCCGCGCAGGCAGAGCCCCCGCCCCCGTCCTCCCCCGCGCCGCCGACGAGCTGGCCGCCCCCGCCGTCGCTTAACGCGCCGATCCCGGGCCCGAACGGTTCCTTCGTGCCCAATCCCAAGGGCGGGATGCCCCTGTGGGTCCCCAAGGACGAGGACCAGACGGAGCCGGACACCGTCACCGGGTGACCTGCCCGCCGTCATGCCGAAGGGCCCCGAGAAGACCCGGGGCCCTTCGCCGTGCGGAGCCGTGCCTACTCGCTGCGGTCCCACCGGATCGGATACGACACCGTCGGCGACGGCCGCGGCGCCGGCTTGTCCCAGCCGGGGAAGTGCACCGGGTACACGGCCGTCGAGACCGGCTTCGGCGCCTTGCCCGAGCCGTCAGTGCTGGCGGTCCCCGCCTTGCCGTTCCCGCCCGTCCCGCCGCCGATGGCGATGACCGCCACGACGAACACCGCCGCCTTGAACATCTCGTTGCGGGCGCCCGGATACCACCTGGTGTGTGCCCTGACCTTCGTCCCGTCGGCCCGTTCGTACTCGCGTACGGCAACCATGACCCGCTGTTCCCCTCCCAGCCCGCGCGCCGGTCGGCGCAACGGACCATGAAAACAGCGGGCACTGACAGCAGGTCATGGAACGATCACCGCAGGTGACCGGAAGCGGGTGGGTCAGTTGCCCTTCACCCAGCCCCACACCATGACGCCGGCGACAAACAGAGCCGCGATCTTCAGTGTGCGCCGGAGCCCAAACAGCCTGATGAGCACGGAGTCCCCCTCGGTGCGGTCGATGACAGAGCGTCCATTGTTCCGGTCGGCTCCCTACGGTGCGGAGGAATGGCCGGATCCTGCGCAGACCCTGTCCGTGACCAGCCCGCCAAGGGTCAGGCGCCGACGGGGAGAGCCCGGTTCTCCCATTCCTCGTACGCCTGGTAGTCGCCGGTCATGGCGTAGCGGCGCACCTCGATGCGTTCGGCCGTCTCGAAGCTGCGCGGGTCCTCCCGGAACACCGCCGCCAGGGCACGGGCCGCCGCCCGGTCCGAGAGCCGCGCGGGCGCGACCTCCAGGTACAGCTTCCCCTGCCGCCAGCAGGACATCTGAAGCTGTTCGGCCAGCTCCCGCCCGACGACCACGACCTCCCGGCCGTAGCCGTACTCACCCTGTTCGGGAACGTCCAGGGCCGCCCGGAACGCCTGCAGCTGCTCGCGGTCGCCGTCCAGGGCGAAGGCCCGCACCGCCATGGCGTACGCCCGCCGGGTGTCGGTGTCGTACCCCGCGAGGTCCAGCGCGGCCAGGACTTCGTCGTCCGTCAGGTGGGCCGGAGCGTGGCCCAGGGCGATGCTGCCCTCCCAGTGCGCGAACGCGTCCGCGTCGTCGGCCGGCGTCGCGGACGCCCGACCCGGGCCCGCAGGGACGGCTTCGGCGCGTACGTCCTCGACGGCCTGGACGACGAGGCCG
>NZ_BMML01000085.1 GCF_014645815.1 Streptomyces fuscichromogenes
CCGAGGGCAAGTGGCGGCACAAGTACGTCGAGCGCTCCATGCATTCCCTGCGCGGCGCCCCTCGCGGCCCGTACGCCGTCTACCTGTCGTCGGCGTACCGCCGCTACCGCTGGCTGCTCTTCGACCTCGACGACAAGCGTGGCGAAGTCGGCCCCGACCTCGCAACTCTGCTGCGCTGGATGGAGGAGGCCGGACTGACCTACGTGGTCGCCGCTTCCGGATCCGCCGGCGGACGGCACGTGTGGGTGGCCGCCGAGACGCTGCTGGAGGCCACGCTGGTCGAGTCCATCGCCGTGGCCGCTGCGAAGCGCCTGCCCACGCTCGACTACGGCCTGCTCAAGTCGTCTACGGGCGCCGCCCGGCCGATCGGTGCCCCGCACCGCAACGGTGGCCGCAGCGAGCTGATGAGCCCGGCCGATCCCCGCCGGGCCGCCGACCTGCTGACCCCGGCCACGTGCGGCAACCCGTCCGACGCGTTTCTCAGGCTGCTGCTCATCATCGACGCCGTCCCGGCCCGCGCGGACTTCCGCCCCAAGGTGGTCGGCCAGGACCAGTTCGCCGAGGTCCTCGACGACAAGCTGGGCCCCCGTCTCGACGGCACGCCCACCACCGTGCTGGACCGCGAGACCATGGCGCTGCTCACCCGCCGCCCGCCGGCCGACCGGGTCAGCGAGGTGTGCGGCTCCCTGCTGACCAGGCTGGCCCTGCGCCGCTGGACGCTGCCGATGGTCGAGCGGCTGATGGACGAGCGCCGGTACCGCGAGGGCGGGCTGCTGCACGTGTGCACCGCGCCCGGCTTCGGCACGCTGCGCGTGACGCTGGACGAGATCGACGCCGAGGAGAAACTGGCACGCCAGTGGGCCCGTTGCGTGGAGTACGCGAGCAGGCTGCCCCACACCGAGGAGGCCCTGCAGCGCACGGAGACCGTCGCCGAGACCGTCGCCCTGGTCGAGCAGCTGCAGCAGGGTGCTGACGCCTGCCCGGAGCGCTGGGCCATCGAGTCCGGTCCCGCCGACCGCGCCGCGCTGGACCTGTTCTGTCTGCTCGCCCTGCAGTCCGGCAGCACCGTGCTGAGCCTGGACACGCGCCGGGCCGCCATCGCCACCGGCACCGGCCGCTCGACCATGCACCGGGCGTTCGGGCGCCTGCAGCTCGACAGCTGGCTGGGCAGCGCCACCGACAACGGCCCGGCCGGTACCTACGAGCTGCTCCCCGTCACCGCTTCGCACCCTGCTTTCGCCTCCGTTGCACGGGGTGGGACACAAGGAACCCCGCCCCCCCTAGGGGCTACCCGCACCACACTGATCTCCCGCCTTAAAAAGCGCCTCGCCGCAGGTCAAGCCGACGTCTTCTCCCACGGTCGGCGCACCGAGCAGCACGCCGGCGGGCTGGGCCACCACGCGGGCCGGGTCTACCAGCAGCTGGCCGAGCACGCCGACCGCTCCCTCAGCCTCGCCGAGATCTGCCAGCGCACCGGCTACAGCGCCCGGACCGTCGTCAAGCATCTCGCCCGGATGCGGGACCTACTGGTCGCCACGCGCGCGGTGATGACGGTTCACCACGAGTGCCCGACCTGCCAGGCCGCGCCGGGGGAGCGCTGCCGTACGGCCGCAGGAGCCGTTCTCCGGCGCCGTGGAGCCGACCAGCACACCAGCCGTCAGGCCCTCGCCGCCGAGCGCTCCAGCACCCCGTACTACCGCCCCCGGCAGGGGTCCCTGGTCGCCGCGGCGAAGGCCCTGGGCTCCCACGGCCGCCTCGCCGCCCGAGCCCGCCTGTACGCGGTCGAGACCGAGCTGTACCGGTGGTGGCGCCAGGAGGAGGAGTGGATGCGCGCCCCCAAGGCCGGAGTGCGTACGGGAGTCCAGACGCACGAGGAGCAGACCGCCCTGGTGCTCACCACGCTCGCTCGGCAGCCCCGCCGCCGCTATCCCCGCACCGCCGACGGCCGAGGCGACCACGCCGCCGCCAGGGCCCGTATCGAGCGCCGTATCGCCACGGCCTGACCCCCCGGCACAGCTGCTTCGGTTGTGCCGATCTTCAGCCGTCCCGCACCGCTGGGCTTGTTATCAGCCGCTCATCCGACTTCCGGTCATTCTCTGTCAACCGGTTGACGCTCACCCCGACATACCGTCAACCTCTTTACGTCAGACCGAACCCAGCGAGGAGAACCGGATGAACGAGACCGTCCCCGTACCGCAGATCCAGGTGGCCACCCGCAGCCAAGCGCCGCAGGTCACCGCCATGCCCGTACAGCGGGTGATCCCCTCGGAGCACGTCAGCGGCTCCCACAAGCCGGGCGCCTACCAGCACGTCCTGCTGAACACCGTCACGGGCGAGCTGAGCTTCCACGAGAGCACCCAGCACCGGGAGCCCTGGAGCCCCACGTGGACGGCCGTCAACGACGTCCCGCGCGAGACCTGGAAGCGCTGGCACCCGGGCAGGATGTTCCTCCCCGGGTCCGGCGCCGACATGTGGGCCGAACAGGTCCCCGAGCTGCTGAGCTGGACCGTCGACTCCGGCTTCACCGGGCACCCGTACCTCGACGTCGAGGCCGCCAACGCCCTGCTGGAACTGGTCGCGCCGTACGCCCAGGAGCTGCTCGACGGATTCTTCGAGGCCGGGGGAGAGCTGGACTGGTCGGCCGCCTCCGCCCGCGCCGGCCGCCAGCTGTGCCGCCTGACCTCCCGTCACCGCGAGGCCGCCCTGCCCGAGGTCGACGCCGACCTGGTCGACTTCGCTGAGATCGTCCAGCGCTTCCCCCAGGTCTACAGGCCCGAGCTGCTGCGCCTGTCCCTCGACAAGCTCACGCACGAGTGCCAGGTCCAGACGCAGTTCATCGGCGCGAACGAGCACTGGCACCAGGAGGTGAAGAAGGTCTTCGGCCGCCCGTACCGCGACGGCAGCGGCGTGGGCCTGCAGGTGCTGGGCGTGCGGTCCTGGTACCGGACCGTCCTGATTGACGGAGACCCCCGGCCGGCACGCGACTTTGGCGACTGGGACGCCGAGCACGGCCGCCTGACCGCCAGTGAGATCACCTCCGAGACCAGCGACGCCGCCCTGAACACCTGGATCGAGCGCGAGGAGCTGCACGCCGCGCAGCAGGGGGTGCGCCTCTTCGGGACGAAGGACGCCGCTCACAGCCACCGGGCCCGCCTGCGGGAGCAGGACTGGGACCGCCTCGCCGTGGTCGGCGCCGAGTGCGCCCGGCTGGAGAAGTACCTCGCCGAGCGCCGCCAGCTGGTCAATCGGGCGATCGACTGGGGCCATGGTGACTCCGACATCGCCGGACGGGCCCGCATCTCACGGCAGGCCGTGCACAAGATG
>NZ_BMML01000086.1 GCF_014645815.1 Streptomyces fuscichromogenes
CAAGTGGGTGCGGTGCGATCGGAATAATGCAGGGGTCGCGTCCGGCGGCGTTGTCTGCCTGACTGGGAGAAGCCCGGTTGGGAGGGCGGTCATGTATGAGCGTGATCCGTCGCGAGTGGTGGTGACGGGGCCGCTGGCTCCGTACACGGTCGGCTTGTGCACCGCGGTGCTGCGCCAGGGCTATACGCCCATTTCGGCCCGTGAACTGATGCACCTTGCAGCCCACTTGAGCCGATGGATGAGTGCCCGCGGTCTGACACCCGCAGCTTTGACGGGGCCGGTGATCGCGGAGTTCCTCGACGAGCGTCGGCGCCGCTACCGGAAGCGGAGAACACCGCACGCTCTCGTTCCGCTGCTCGGCTACCTGCGAGCGGTGGGGGCGGTGCCGGCCGCACCGGTCCCCGTCGACAGCAGCGAGGTGGGGGTGCTGCTGGAGGAGTACCGGAGGTACCTGCGGGGTGAGCGTGGGGTGGCAGAGGTGTCCATTCGCCGCTACCTGCCGCCGGTACGGGCGTTCTTAGCCACCGTGCCGGTTCCGCTGGAGCAGGGACTGGCCGCACTGACCGCCGAGCACGTCACCAGGTTCGTCATGGAGGGGGCCGCGCGCCGGAGCACCGCGGACGCCAAGAAGATGGTCACCGGCCTGCGGTCGGTGCTGCGGTTCTTGTTCGTCACGGGCCGGACCAGCAGACCACTGGCCGGGGCCGTGCCTACCGTGGCCAACCGGAGGCTCGCCGCCTTGCCCGGCCGTCTGACAGCCGGTGAAGCTGCCGCGCTGTTGTCCGGCTGCGACCGGTCAACAGCCGCTGGACGGCGCGACTTCGCAATTCTGACGCTCCTCGCCCGTCTCGGGCTGCGGGCTTGCGAGGCCGCAGCCATCGAGATCAACGATGTTGACTGGCGGTCCGGTGAGCTGACAGTCCGCGGCAAGGGTGGCCTCGCCGACCGTCTGCCGTTGCCGGCCGACGTCGGCGAGGCCCTGGCCGACTACCTTCTGCACGGCCGTCCCCGTGGCTGCTCCACTACCCGCCTGTTCCTCACTGAGCGGGCTCCCCGCCGGCCCATCGACGCCAGTGGCGTCCGTGCCCTCGTGGCCCGTGGCTGCAAGCGGGCTGGCCTGCCGAGGCTGGGTGCCCACCGGCTGCGTCACACGGTGGCGAGCGATCTGCTGGCCGCCGGGGCGCCGTTGCCGGAGATCGGTCAAGTCCTGCGGCACCGCTCCCAGTTGTCCACGACGATCTACGCCAAGGTCGACCGCGTCCGACTCCGGGAACTGGCCCGGCCCTGGCCCGGGGAGACGGCATGACCAGCCTGCGTGAGCACGCGGAGGACTACCTGGCGATGCGGCGGAACCTGGGGTTCACGCTGGAGGGCCACGGCAGGATGCTGATGAACTTCATCAGTTACCTCGAAGAGGTCGGCGCCACCACCGTGACCACCGACCTGGCGGTGGCCTGGGCCACACGCGCCGCGCCCGGAGCGAACCCGGCCTCCTGGAACAAGCGGCTCACCGTCGCGCGGATCTTCGCCCGGCACCTGCACGCTCTCGAACCGGCCACCGAGATCCCACCCCCAGATCTGATGCCGCTGCGCTACCGCCGCATCACTCCGCACCTGTTCGCCCTGGACGAGATCGTCGCGCTGATGGCGGCCGCCGCTGCGCTCGGCCAACCGCTGCGGGCACTCAACTACAGCACCCTGATCGGCCTGCTGGCCGTCACCGGCATGCGGATCGGCGAAGCCTGCGGCCTCGACCGCGCCGACGTCGACTGGGACACCGGCGTGCTCACCGTCCGGGCGGGCAAGCTCGGCAAGGCCCGCGAGGTTCCCGTTCACCCCAGCACCAATGAGGCACTCCACCGCTACGACCAGCAGCGCGACGAACTCCAGCCAGTGGCGAGGAGCCCGGCGTTCTTCATCAACAGCCGCGGCAACCGCCTGGACGCGCACCATGTTCCCGAGACCTTCGCCCGGCTCCGCGACGCCGCCGGGATCCGGCCCGCGGCGGGTGGGCGCAAACCGCGCATTCACGATCTGCGGCACACCTTCTGCCTGGCGACAATGCTCGACTGGTACCGCACCGGCACGGACGTCCAAGCCCAACTTCCCTTGCTGTCAACCTACTTGGGACACGTCGATCCGGTCTCGACCTACTGGTATCTCCAGGCGGCTCCCGAACTGCTCGCCCTGGCCGCGGGCCGGCTCGACGCCTTCCTCGGAGATCTCCCATGAGCTCACTGGCACCCTTGATCCAGGGTTTCTTCACCGACCGGCTCGCCCACCAGCGCCAGGCCAGCGATCACACCGTGGTCGCCTACCGCGACACCATCCGACTGCTGCTTCGCTACACAAGCCAGCAGACCGGCAAACAGCCCACCGACCTCGA
This sequence comes from Streptomyces fuscichromogenes, assembly GCF_014645815.1. Lineage (GTDB taxonomy): Bacteria > Actinomycetota > Actinomycetes > Streptomycetales > Streptomycetaceae > Streptomyces > Streptomyces fuscichromogenes. The sequence goes on from NZ_BMML01000086.1 coordinate 2,387, forward strand.
CCTCGGCGACCTCGGCGCCGCGCTGATCGGCGCGTTCCTCCAGCATCTGGAGAACGACCGGGGCAACGGCACCACCACCCGCAACGCACGCCTGGCCGCGATCCACTCGCTGTTCCGATACGCCGCGTTCCGGGCCCCCGAGCACTCCGCCCTGATCCAGCAGGTGCTGGCCATCCCCTCCCAACGCACCCAGCGGCGCGACGTCTGCTACCTCACCCGCGGCGAGATCGAGGCCCTGCTGGCCGCACCCGACCGTGGAACCTGGTGGGGACGCCGTGACCACGCACTTCTCCACCTGGCCGTCCAGACCGGCCTGCGCGTGTCCGAACTCACCGGCGTCCAGCTCCAGGACCTCTGGCTGGGACGCGGCCCGCGCGTCCTCTGCCACGGCAAGGGCCGCAAGGACCGTGCCACCCCGCTGACCCGCCACACCGTCATCGTTCTGCGCGGCTGGCTCGCCGAACGCGGCGGAGACCCCACCGACCCGCTGTTCTGCACCCACCGCGGTGGCCGACTGAGCCCGGAGGCCGTCGCCCGCCTCGTCGCCAAGCACACCGCCGCCGCGTCCGTGGCCTGCGCGTCCCTCCGCACCAAGAACGTCACGCCCCACACCCTCCGGCACACCGCGGCGATGTCCCTGCTGCACGCAGGGGCCGACACCTCCGTCATCGCTCTGTGGCTCGGCCACGAGTCGCAGGAAACCTCGATGATCTACCTCCACGCCGACATGACGATCAAGGAACGCGCCCTCGCCCGCATCACACCACCCGGCAGCAAGCCGGGCCGCTACACCGCTCCCGACCCCGTCCTCGCCTTCCTCGACAGCCTCTGAACTCACCCGTTATGCCGAGCACCAGCGCCTC
>NZ_BMML01000087.1 GCF_014645815.1 Streptomyces fuscichromogenes
ACACCACCTGCGCCGCAAACAACTCCGGCACCGACAACCCCGACACCCCAGACACCCCAGACACCGGAACACCAACACCCCACCCCGCCAGAATCTCCTCCCGCTCACCCGCCGACAACACCCCCACCTCACCCAGCCCCACCCCAGACCCCACACCCAACGCCCCCACCAAACCCTCCACCACAGTCCGCAACAAACCACACACCACCCCCGCATCCCCCGGCTCCACCACATCAACCGTCACCCCAAAGCCAACACCCAAATCATCAACCGCCACAGCCAACGGATAATTGGTCCGCTCCAGAGTGAGGAGGGTCCTCACTCCGGCCAGTCCGCCGGTCGCGCCGCCATGTCCCCGGCCGGTCGGCCGGCTCGACGAGTAGCGGTAGTTGAAGAGCGAGGTGAACAGCGGGGCCGACGGCTGGACTCCGCTGGCTTGCTGGGCCAGGGCCAGGGGCGCGTGCTCGTGCATCAGCAGGCCGGCCAGCTGGGACTGCATCGCCCTGACCGCCGCGACCACGTCATGAGCCGCCGTATCGAGCCGCACCGGCAACGTGTTCATGAACGGGCCAGGAATCCGGTCCGCCCCACGACCGGCATTCATCCGACCCAACAACACCGTCCCGAACACCACATCCGAACGACCCGACAGACTCGCCAACACCCGCGCCCACGCCACATGGAACAACGTCGCCGGACTCACCCCCAACCCACGCGCACCCTCCCGAATCCGCTCCGCCAGACCGTCGTCCAGGGTCAACCGCGCCGACCGCACCCCGGTGCCATCGCCATGGGCGTCGGACAGACCGAACGGCAGCGTCGGCTCGGTGACATCCCCCAGGAGGGCCGCGAAGTACTCCTCGTGCTCCGCACGGGAGACCCCCAGCCTCGCCTGCGCCACGAAGTCGCGGAACGGCAGCGGTACCGGCAACTCGTCCCCGCGCCCTGCCATGAACGCCGCGACCTCGTCCAGCACCACCTCCAGCGCCGTGTGGTCCTGGAGCAGGTGATGCACCTGCACCAGCGCCAGCCACCGCCCGCTGCCCGGCTCCGCCGCCACATGCACCCGCAGCAACGGCGCCCTGCGCACGTCGAGCCATGAACCCGCCGCCGACAGCAGCTCGGCCGCCGGCTCACCGGTCTCGGGCAGGACCACCTCTGTCACCGGCACGGTCGCGCGGCGCCGCACCACCTGCACCGGTTCCGGCAACCCCTCCCACACCAACGCGGTCCGGTAGATGTCATGCCGGTCCACCACGCACTGCAACGCCGACAAGAACCCGTCCAACCGCTCGCGGCCATCGAAGGCCACGACCGTCGGGACCAGGTACACGTCCGACTCGCCGGGCCGGGCGAGCAGATGGTGGAAGAAGATGCCTTCCTGCACAGGGGCCAGCGGATACACGTCCGCCACGTTGGCCGCGCCGCCCTCGACGGCCGCGCACACCAACTCCACCTCCACGGCGGACAGATCGACCAACGGCAGCATCTCCGGCGTGATCACCTCCGCGCCCTGCGGGATCCCGTTCGGCGGTACCTCCACCACACCACCGCCGCCGCCGACGCCGTCAGCCGCGGCCAGCGCAGCCGGAGTCGGCGCCTCGAACAGCACCCGCACCGAGACCCCGAACCCGCGCTCGCGCAACCGCTGCACCAACGACACCGCCAACAGCGAATGCCCGCCCAGCTCGAAGAAGTTGTCCTCCACCCCCACCCGCTCCAGACCCAGAACCTCGGCGAACACCGCACAGACGAGTTCCTCGGCCACCGTGGCAGGACCCCGACCGCTCCCGGCCACCGCGTACTCCGGCGCCGGCAAGGCAGCCCGGTCCGCCTTCCCGTTCACCATGAGCGGCAACGCGTCCAGCACCACCACGGCCGACGGCACCATGTACTCCGGCAACCGCCGGCCCGCGTACCCGCGTAGCTCACCGGGCAGGTCGTCGCCTGCCACGCCGGCGGCGTCGGGAACGACGTAGGCGACCAGACGCCCGTCACCGGGCGCGTCCTCCCGTGCGATCACCAGGGTCTGAGCCACCGCCGGATGTGCCGCGAGGGCGGACTCGACCTCGCCCGGCTCGATCCGGAACCCGCGCACCTTCACCTGGTCGTCCACCCGCCCCATGAAGACGAGCTGTCCCTCCGCCGTCCAGCGGGCCACATCCCCCGTGCGGTACATCCGCTCGCCCGGCGCTCCGAACGGACACGCCACGAACCGTTCCGCCGTCAACCCGAACCGCCCCAGATACCCCCGCGCCAGACCCGTCCCGGCGATGTACAACTCCGCGGCCACTCCGGGCGGCACCGGCCGCAGGAACCGGTCGAGGAGGTAGACACGGGCGTTGTCGACGGGCCGGCCGATCGGGACACTGCCGCCCTCCGCAACCGGGCCGGTGGCGCGCCAGGACGTCGTGTCGACGGTGGCCTCGGTGGGCCCGTACAGGTTGTGCACGGTCACGTCCAGCAGCCCCGTGATCCGCTCGTACAACCCGCTCGTCAGCACCTCGCCACCGGAGAGAACCATGCGCAGGGTCCCGCAGTCCGCCGCCGCGGGTTCGGCCGCGAACGCCGTCAACAAGGAAGGCACGAAGTGGGCGGCCGTGACCCGCTCACGCCGGATCAGATCCGCCAGGTAGGCCGGATCACGGTGCTCTCCCGGTGCGGCGACCACCATGGCCGCCCCGGCCATCAGGGGCCACCACAGTTCCCACACCGAGGCGTCGAACCCGAACGGCGTCTTGTACAGGACTCGGTCCCGCGGCTCCAGGGTGAACTCACGTTGCGCCCAGGTCAGGTGGTTGGCCAAGCCGCCGTGTGTGACCACCACGCCCTTCGGCCGCCCCGTCGACCCCGACGTGTACATCACATACGCCGCATCCCCCGGCTCCGGAACCACCCCCACCACCGACCCCCCAACCCCCTCCACACCATCCACCACCACAACCGCAACCCCCTCCGGCACCACACCCGCCAACACCCCACCCGCCAACACCCCACTCGTCACCACACACACCGGCCGAACATCCCCCAACACCAACCCCAAACGCTCCACCGGATACTCCGGATCAACCGGCACATACACACCACCCGCCTTCCACACCCCCAACAACGCCACCACCACATCCACCGACCGCTCCACCAACACCCCCACCACCGACCCACGCCCCACCCCACACGACACCAACAACCCAGCCAACCCCGACGCACGCC
>NZ_BMML01000088.1 GCF_014645815.1 Streptomyces fuscichromogenes
CGGGAGAAGACCGGGGCCGACGACCCCGCGCAGGCGTGACCCTGGACCCCAACACTGCGGCGGCCGGAGCCATTCGAGCTGGCTCCGGCCGCCCCGCCTCTCCCGGAAGGATCCGATGAGCACCACCGACCCCTTGGCCCTGCTGCGCGCGACGGTCGCCGTCCAGCGCCTGGACGACGAGCTGACCGTGAGCCCCGGTGACCCGCAGCGCGAGCGCGCGTACCGGGTGCACCGCGCCGCCCTCGCCGACCGGGCCGTGCCCGTCCTCGCCGAGGTCGAGGACCCCGCGATCAGCGAGCAGGACGCCGAGGACACCGCCCGCCGCCTGCTGCGGCACGACCGTGCCCACGGCACCGGACGCGGCCCCGTGCCGGCCGACGACCCCCGATGGGACACCGACCCGCGCGGCTACGCCCGCCAGGAGCACGCCGCCGCCGTCCTCGACGAGCACGACCAGGAGCACGCCCGTGCCTGAACTGCAGATGAGCCCCGAGGTCCGCGCCCTGCTCGGGCCCGAGGGCGTCGCCCGTGCCGCCGAGGTCTCCCTGGTCGACGGCACGTGCGTGTACTGCCGGACCCGGCTGGAAGGCACCGTGAACATGGTGGTGCGCACCAACGCCACCTTCGTGCATGTCGTCTACGTCCACGACCGGTGCGGCCCCTCCGAGGTCGTACCGCTCCCCGCGGACCACCAGCCGCCCGTGCCCGCCGACGGCTACGACATGACGATGACCGCCGCCGTCCTCGACCACGGCGGCGCCACCTTGCCCGTCCTGGTCGCCGAGACCGTCGCCAAGGCGTACGCGTTCGACGGCTCCAGCGGGCCCGGTCCCATACCGGAGCTGACCAACGCGGTCATCAGCTCCCTGCTGGGCGACGGCTTCACCCTGATCTCCCGCATCAAGCACGCCCCGCCGCAGATCCCCGAGTGGGTCGGGGTGCTGCTGCTGGGCCACGGTCCGGCCGGGGAGGACGGGCTGCTGGTCCTCGACCCCGAGGGCGGGAAGTTCTACGCCGGCAGCGTCGAGCTTCCCGACAGCTGGCTCCCGGCCGCCGCCCACTATGGCTGGGCCGTGCTCTACGTCGGCGACGTCGGCCTCGCCGAACTGCGCGGCGACGACAAGGCCGCGGTCAAGGCACTGCGCGCCGCAGCCCAGGCCGGGCGGCTGGTCGGCGCCCGCATCGCCATCGGCACCCCGCCGCCGGACACCGCGGCGTAGCCGACACCGCCCCGCCCGCCGCCAGTGCGCCGAGACCGCCCCAGGTCCCGGCGCACTGTGCTGCTGGTCTCCGGGGTTTTGGGACTTTTGGGACCGCCCTACGCGCCCGCGCGCGACGCGGCCCCCGGCGCCGGTCCGCCCCCGGCCGGCGCCCTCGATCGAGGAAAGCTCCCCTTCCGCGCCAACTTGCTGCCGACCGGGCTCCGCGCACGGCAGGACCGCCGGTCACCCAAATTTGGGTGACCGCAGCAGCCGCCGCGAACGAATGCCGGGCGCCTCAGCCGCGGTCGGATTTCTGAAACCGGCCCAGGCCAGCGCCTCGCCCTGGCCACCCGAGCGAGTACGGCGACGACCGCCCGGCAGCTGGCCCGGGTCACAGAACAAGGCGCCTCCGGCAGGCCCTCTCTCCGAGGGGGCGGGGAGAACATCGTCGAGCGCCGGCCGGTGGCGGATGGGGTCGGTACGGGGTCGCGGTGCACTCCCTCGCCGACCGGGCCCCGAAGGGTGCCACAGGAACCCCATCCACTCCGAGGACGCCTCCGGCGCCGCACACGGTCGCGCGAGCGCGATCCCCTCCGCTCCCGGGAACCCTGCGGCAGCGCTGCGCGCGCCCGACCGACGAGGGAGCACCCCACTCCGGCCCGGGGCATGGCGCGGGCGCCGGGGGGAGGGCGCCCAGGGTCCGTAAGCCTCCGTGGCCCGCAGCGTGCGCGGCTGCAGGTGCTTCGGGCCGGGAAAAGACGGCCAGCGGCGGAGGGAGGGGGGGTCGGTGGCGCACGGGTCGCCGTCTGCCCGGCCGGCGCGGGGCAGCCCGCCGTACTCCCGCCGTCGCGCATGACGGGCGCGTGAGGAGACCGCACCGCCGGCCGTGGCTGAGGGGGAGCAGCTGCTGCCGCGCCGTGGTGACCGGCCGGTGAGGTCGCTCCGCGTCGGCCCGGGTCTCGCCGTGGCCCGGGAGCGTGTCGCCGAGACACCCCAGTGGCGAGCGCAGGCGCACGCCGACGACGTCCCCCGCTGCACGGCCCAGCCGTGACGCCCCGGCGGTCGCCGCGACCGGCGATCGTACGGCCGCGATCATGACCACACCCCAAAAACATTGCATTTCATTTCATCGCGCGTGATGAAATTCATTGACGAAATGTAATGCAATGCATTAGACTGGAACCCTGCACAACACACCACGAAGGGGGCACGGGATGGGACTGCGCGACGAGGGCCACGAGATCCGGCGCGGCGACGGCACCACGGCCCGCCGGCCGCTGTGGGACACCGGCTGGGGGCCGGAGCGTGCCGCCCGCTACGCCGCCCGGTGCGCGCGCTACGTCGACACCGACCGCCTGCAGCTGCGTGCGCACGGCCGCGCCGCGGTCCGCCTGGACTTCCCCTACGCCACCGGCCGCGGTCCGCAGCGCGCCGAGGCCGCCCGCGCCGTCGCCGACCGCTTCGGCGTCCAGGCCCGCCAGCTCGACCGGTCCGGCCGAGCCCTGCGCGTCACCGGCCCCGCCGAGGACGTGGCCCGCTACGCCGCCGCGCTCCCCCGCGTCCTCGACCACGCCGAGCTGCTGACCAGCTGGGCCGCCCGCATGTACGGCGAGTGCGCCCGCCGGCCCCAGCACGCCGACCACTTCGAGGCCCTGGGCACCAGCGGTCGCCGGGCCGCCGCCGCGTACTTCCGTGCCGTCACCTTCCGCCGGATCGCCCAGGTGCTGACCGGCCCCCAGCCCGCCGCCGTGGTCGAGGTCGACCCCGCCCTCCCCCTGTGGGAGCAGGCCGAGACCCTCGCCGGAGTTCTCGGCGAGTACGGGTGGGTCGAGATCCGCGACGCCT
>NZ_BMML01000089.1 GCF_014645815.1 Streptomyces fuscichromogenes
AAGAATTCGTCGACGCCTCCCTGCGCCTGCTCCCCCACGGCGGACGCTTCCTCGAAATCGGCAAGGCCGACATCCGCGACGCGGCGCAGGTCGCCGAGCGGCACCCGGGAGTCGCCTACCAGGCCTACGACCTCCTGGAGGCCGGCCCCGACCGGATCCAGGAGATGCTCACCGAACTGGTGGCCCTCTTCGAGGCCGGGGCGCTGACCCCGCTGCCGGTGGCCGCCTGGGACATCCGGCACGCCCCGGAGGCGCTGCGGCACATGAGCCAGGCCCGGCACACCGGAAAGGTCGCCCTGACGCTGCCGGCGCAGCCGGACCCGGACGGCACGGTCCTGATCACCGGCGCCACCGGAGCCCTCGCCCGGCTCCTCGCGCACCACCTCGTCACCCGGCACGGTGTCCGGCACCTGCTCCTCACCAGCCGCAGCGGACCGGACCACCCCGACGCCGCACGCCTGACCCGTTCCCTCACCGAACTCGGCGCCCACGTCACCCTCACCGCCCGTGACATCGCCGACCGCGACGAGGCTGCCGGGCTGCTCGCGGAGATCGACCCGGAGCACCCCCTGACCGCCGTCTTCCACACGGCGGGCTCCCTGGACGACGGCATGGTGCAGTCGCTGGACGCCGACAAGCTCGCGCGGGTGTGGCGGCCCAAGGCGGACGCGGCCTGGCATCTGCACGAACTGACCCGCGACCGCGACCTGGCCGCGTTCGTGCTGTTCTCCTCCGCCGCCGGCCTCCTCGGCAACGCCGGGCAGGCCACCTACGCGGCCGCCAACACCTTCCTCGACGCCCTCGCCCACCACCGCCACGCCCAGGGACTTACCGCCACCTCCCTCGCCTGGGGCCTGTGGCGCACCGCCGACGGCATGGCCAGCCGGCTCGACGCCACCGAACTCGCCCGGATGACGGCGACCGGCATCGCACCGCTCACCGAGGAACAGGGGCTCGCCGCCCTGGACGCCGCCCTCGGCCACCACCGCGCGGTCCTCGTCCCCGTCACCGTCGACACCCCGGCACTGCGCACCCGCGCGGCCCGGGAAACACTGCCCTCGCTCCTTGCCGGCCTGCTGCGGAAACCGGCCCGGCGAGCCGGAGAGCCGGCCGCCGGGACGGGCGGCGAACAGGCCCTCACCGCGCGCCTCGCCACGCTCACCGAGACCGAGCAGCAGCAGACACTCCTCGACATCGTACGGACCGAGAGCGACGCGGTCCTCGGCCGAAGCGGCACCGAACGCGTCGACGCCGCACGGACGTTCACCACGATGGGCTTCGACTCCCTGTCCGCGTTCGAACTGCGCAACCGGCTCAGCGCCGCCACCGGCCAGCGGCTCTCACCCACCCTGATCTTCGACCACCCCACCCCGGACGCGCTCGCCGCCCACCTGCGCGAGGGGCTGGCCGGTACGGCCGGCACCGCCGTCGCCCTGCCGGCCGCACGGTCCGCCGCCCCGGCCGACACCGACGACCCGGTCGTCATCGTCGGCATGGCATGCCGGTTCCCGGGCGGCGCCGAGACCCCCGAAGCCCTGTGGCGGGTCCTCACCGACGGCGTGGACACGGTGGGGGAGTTCCCCGCCGACCGTGGCTGGGCGGAGGACCTGTACGACCCGGATCCGGGGGCGGCGGGGCACTCGTACACGCGGCAGGGCGGGTTCCTGTACGGGGCGGCCGAGTTCGACGCGGAGTTCTTCGGGATCAGTCCGCGTGAGGCGCTGGCGATGGATCCGCAGCAGCGGCTGCTGCTGGAGACGGCGTGGGAGGCGCTGGAGCGGGCCGGTATCGATCCCGCGACCCTGCGCGGCAGCGACACCGGCGTCTTCGCCGGCGTCATCACCGGTGACTACGTGACCCGGGTGGGCCAACTCCCCGAGGGCGTCGAGGGATACGTCTCCACCGGCACCACCACCAGCATCGCCTCCGGCCGGGTCGCCTACACCCTGGGCCTGGAAGGTCCCGCGCTCACGGTGGACACGGCCTGCTCCTCCTCCCTGGTCGCCCTGCACCTGGCCGCCCAGGCCCTGCGCCAGGGCGAATGCTCGCTCGCCCTGGTCGGAGGGGCCACGGTCATGGCGGGCCCGGTCAACTTCGTCGAGTTCAGCCGGCAGCGCGCGCTGTCCCCGGACGGCCGCTGCAAGGCCTTCTCCGAGTCGGCCGACGGCACCGGCTGGGGCGAGGGCGCCGGCATGCTCCTCGTCGAACGCCTCTCCGACGCCCGCCGCAACCACCACCCCGTCCTCGCCGTCGTCCGCGGCAGCGCCATCAACCAGGACGGCGCCTCCAACGGGCTGACCGCCCCCAACGGCCCCGCCCAGCAGCGGGTGATCCGCCAGGCCCTCGCCAACGCCGGCCTGAGGGGCGCGGACGTGGACGCGGTCGAGGCCCACGGCACCGGCACCAAGCTCGGCGACCCCATCGAGGCCCAGGCACTGATCGCCACCTACGGCCAGGACCACACCGCCGAACAGCCCCTGTGGCTCGGCTCGTTGAAGTCCAACATCGGCCACACCCTGGCCGCCGCCGGAGTCGGCGGCGTCATCAAGATGGTCATGGCGATGCGCGCCGGCCTCCTGCCGCGCACCCTGCACGCGGACGAGCCGACCTCACACGTCGACTGGTCGGCCGGAGCCGTCTGCCTGCTCACCCAGGAGCAGGAGTGGCCGCAAGGAGACCGGCCGCGCCGCGCGGCGGTCTCCTCCTTCGGGATCAGCGGCACCAACGCCCACCTCATCCT
>NZ_BMML01000090.1 GCF_014645815.1 Streptomyces fuscichromogenes
GTGGCGCAGGTGGGCCTGGGCGATCGCCTCGCCGGCCGCCCGCAGCCGCCGGACCGCCGCGGTGATCGGCCCGTACGTCGACCCCCAGCCCAGCACCAGCGTCCGCGCCCCGTCCGGGTCGTCGACCTCGATGTCCGGCACGCCGATCCCGTCGATCTTCGCCTGCCGGGTACGGACCATGAACTCGTGGTTGGCCGGATCGTAGGAGATGTTCCCCGTCCCGTCCTGCTTCTCGATCCCCCCGATCCGGTGCTCCAGACCGGGCGTGCCCGGCACCGCCCACGGCCGCGCCAGAGTCCGCGGATCACGTTTGTAGGGCCAGAACACCTCGCTGCCGTCGTCCAGAACGTGGTTCGGACCGGAAGCGAACTCCACACGCAGATCCGGCAGCTCATCGATTTCCGGGATCCGCCACGGCTCACTCCCGTTGGCCAGGTAGCCGTCGGAGAGCAGCATCACCGGCGTCCGGTAGGTCAGGGCGATCCGGGCCGCCTCCAGCGCCGCGTCGAAACAGTCCGCCGGCGTCCGCGGCGCGATCACCGGCACCGGCGCCTCACCGTTGCGCCCGAACATCGCCTGCAGCAGATCCGCCTGCTCCGTCTTGGTCGGCAGCCCCGTCGACGGACCGCCCCGCTGGATGTCGATCACCAGCAACGGCAGCTCCAGCGACACCGCCAGCCCCACCGTCTCCGCCTTCAGCGCCACCCCCGGCCCCGACGTCGTCGTCACACCCAGCGAACCCCCGAACGCCGCCCCCAGCGCCGCACCGATCCCCGCGATCTCGTCCTCCGCCTGGAACGTCCGCACCCCGAAGTTCTTGTGCCTGGACAGCTCGTGCAGGATGTCCGAGGCCGGCGTGATCGGATACGAACCCAGGAACAACGGCAGACCCGCCTGCCGCGACGCCGCCACCAGACCATAGGCCAACGCCAGGTTGCCGGAGATGTTGCGGTACGTACCCGGCGGGAACGCCGTCGCCGCCGGAGCGATCTCGTAGGAGACCGCGAAATCCTCCGTCGTCTCCCCGAAGTTCCAGCCCGCCCGGAACGCCACCAGATTCGCCTTCATCACCTCCGGCTTCCGGGCGAACTTCTCCCGCAGGAACCGCTCCGTACCCTCCGTCGGCCGGTGATACATCCACGACAGCAGACCGAGCGCGAACATGTTCTTGCTCCGCTCCGCCTCCTTGCGCGACACGTCGAAGCCGGCGAGTGCTTCCGCGGTCAGTGTGGTCAGCGGCACGGGGTGCACATGGAAGGCGTCCAGCGACCCGTCCTCCAGCGGGGAGCTGTCGTAGCCGACCTTCTGCACCGCCCGTCTGGTGAACTCGTCCGTGTTGACGATGATCTCCGCACCGCGCGGCAGATCCGCGATGTTGGCCTTGAGCGCGGCCGGGTTCATCGCCACCAGGACGTCCGGCGCGTCCCCGGGGGTGAGGATGTCGTGGTCCGCGAAGTGCAGCTGAAACGAGGAAACCCCCGGCAGTGTGCCTGCGGGGGCCCGGATCTCGGCCGGAAAATTCGGCAGCGTCGACAGATCATTACCGAAGGACGCCGTCTCCGACGTGAACCGGTCGCCCGTCAGCTGCATACCGTCACCCGAGTCCCCCGCGAACCGGATGACCACCTGATCCAGGCGCCGGACGGCCTTCGCGGGCCGCCGCTCGGGCGCGGCCGGCGCGGTGGGTTGGACAAGCATCGCGTTTCAGCTCCTGTTCAGTCCTTGATTTCGCAGATCACGGCGCCGGAGGTGAGGGACGCGCCGACCTCGGCGGCGAGGCCCCTGACGGTGCCGGCCTTGTGGGCGTTGAGGGGCTGTTCCATCTTCATGGCCTCCAGGACGACGACCAGGTCGCCGGCCGCCACGGTGCGGCCCTCCTCGACCGCGACCCTGACGACGGTGCCCTGCATGGGCGAGGCGAGGGTGTCGCCGGAGGCGGCCGGGCCCGCTGTGCGCGTCGCGCGGCGCTGCGGCCTGGTCCCGGCGGTGGATGCGCTGCCCGCGGCCAGGGCGGCGGGGAGGCGGACCTCGACACGCTTGCCGCCGACCTCGACGACGATCGTCTCGCGGTCCTTGTCCTCCTCGGCCTCGGCGTCGGCCGGGGCGGCGAAGGGCTTGATCTCGTTGACGAACCCGGTCTCGATCCAGCGGGTGTGGACCGTGAAGGGGTCCTCGGAGCCGGTCAGCTCGGGAGCGAACGCCGGGTCGCGGACCACGACGCGGTGGAAGGGGATCGCGGTGGCCATGCCCTCGACCTGGAACTCGTCCAGCGCACGGGCGGCCCGCTGGAGCGCTTCGGCGCGGGTGCGGCCGGTGACGACCAGCTTGGCCAGCAGGGAGTCCCAGGCGGGGCCGATCACGCTGCCGGCCTCCACGCCCGCGTCCAGGCGGACACCGGGACCCGAGGGCGCGTCGAAGCGGGTGACGGTGCCCGGAGCGGGCAGGAAGCCCCGGCCCGGGTCCTCCCCGTTGATGCGGAACTCGAAGGAATGACCGCGCAGCTCCGGGTCGCCGTAACCGAGTGGTTCGCCGTCGGCGATCCGGAACATCTCGCGGACCAGGTCGATCCCGGCGACCTCCTCGGTCACCGGGTGCTCGACCTGGAGACGGGTGTTGACCTCCAGGAAGGAGATCGTGCCGTCCTGCCCGACCAGGAACTCGCAGGTGCC
>NZ_BMML01000091.1 GCF_014645815.1 Streptomyces fuscichromogenes
GAGTTGCACGGGACGGGGACGCCGGTGGGGGATCCGGTGGAGGCGCGGGCGTTGGGTGAGGTGTACGGGCGGGAGCGGGTGGTGCCGCTTGTGGTGGGGTCGGTGAAGTCGAACATCGGGCATCTGGAGGGTGCTGCGGGTGTGGTCGGGCTGATCAAGGCGGCTCTGTCGGTGCGTGAGGGGCAGGTCCCGGCGAGTCTGTACTTTGAGTCGCCGCATCCGGGGATCGATCTGGAGGGGTGGCGGCTGGAGGTCCAGAGGGGGCTGGGGCCGTGGCCGGTGGAGGGTGTGCGCAGGGCGGGGGTGTCCTCGTTCGGGATGGGCGGTACCAATGCCCACCTGATTCTGGAGCAGGCCCCCCGGCAGCCCGCCACTGCAGGGCCTGACCGGTCGGGTGGGGGCGGGCTGGTGCCGTGGGTGCTGTCCGCACGCACCCGCACGGCACTGCGCCACCAGGCCACCCGGCTCGCCGAACACATCGACGCAGACGACACCACCGACACCCTCGACATCGCCCACTCCCTCGCCGCCACCCGCACCGCCTTCGACCACCGCGCCGTCGTCCTCGGCACCGACCGGGCCGAACTGCGCGCCGGCCTCACCGCCCTGGCCGACGACGAACCCCGGCCCGGCGTACTGCACGGCAGGGCCACCGGCGGACGCACCGCCTTCCTCTTCACCGGCCAGGGCGCCCAGCGCACCGGCATGGGCCGGGAACTGTACGGCCTCTCACCCGTCTTCACGACGGCGTTCGACGCGGCCTGCGCGGTCCTCGACCCGCACCTGGAACGCCCGCTCAAGGACATCGTCCTCGGCGACGACCCGGACGGGCTCCTCAACCAGACCCGCTACACCCAGGCCGCCCTGTTCGCCCTGGAGACGGCCCTGTTCCGGCTCGCGGAGTCCTTCGGCATACGTCCGGACGCGGTCATGGGCCACTCCATCGGCGAGGTGAGCGCCGCACACGTCGCCGGAGTCCTCTCCCTCGCCGACGCCGGCGCGCTGGTGGCGGCCCGCGGCCGGCTCATGCAGGCCGCCCGCCACGGCGGCGCCATGCTCGCCGTCGCCGCCCCCGAAGCGGACGTCGTCCCCCTCCTGGCCGGCTACGAGGGCCGCCTGGACCTGGCAGCCGTCAACGGCCCCTCCGCCGTGGTCGTCTCCGGTGACACCGAAGCCGCGCAAGAGATCGCCGCCCACTTCACCGCGCGCGAGGTCAAGGTCAAGCGGCTGACCGTCAGCCACGCCTTCCACTCGCCCCACATGGACGACGTACTCGACGAGTTCACCCGCACCGTCGCCACGCTGACGCTCAACGCCCCCACGATCCCGGTGGTCTCGAACGTGACCGGCCGGATCGCCACGGCCGAGGAACTGACCGACCCGGGCTACTGGGCCCGGCACATCCGAGGGACCGTCCGGTTCCACGACGGAGTCCGGACCCTCGCCGCCCAGGGCATCACCACCTACCTGGAACTCGGCCCGGACCCGGTCCTCACCGCCATGGTCCAAGGCGCCCTCACCGCAGGCGAGTTCACCGCGGCGGCGCTGCTCCAGAAGGACAAGGACGAAGAACGCTCCCTGCTCTCCGCCCTGGCCGCCGCCTACGCGAACGGCGCCGCTGTCGACTTCGGCACCCTTCTCGCCGACGGCCGGCGCATACCCCTGCCCACCTACGCCTTCCAGCGCAAACGCCACTGGATCGAGACACCCGACAAGCAGCAGGAGAGCCCGGCGCCCACCACACCCCTCACCGTCTCCGAAGACGTCTCCGAAGACGTCTCCGAAGACGTCGCCGAAGACGTCTCCGCGGACGAGGAGCCCGGCCTGCGCGCCGCATGGGCGGCCCGGCTCGACGCCCTCACCGAGCGGCAGCGGCACGACCGCGTCCTCGGCCTCATCGCCCGCCACACCGCCGAGATCCTCGGCTACGAGCGCACCGACGAGATCGACCCGTCGCTCACCTTCAAGGACCTCGGCTACAACTCCCTGACCTCCGTGGAACTGCGCGGCCGCCTCCTCACCGAGACGGAACTCCCGCTGCCCGCCTCACTGCTCTTCGACTACCCGACCCCCGACACCCTCGCCGCCCACATCGTCCGGGAACTGCTCGGCACCACCCACACCCCCACCACAGCCACGCTCACCTCCGTGTCCGACGAGCCGCTGGCCGTGGTCGCCATGGCGTGCCGCTACCCCGGCGCAGTGGCCTCTCCGGAGGACCTGTGGCGGCTGGTCGCGGAGGGGGTCGACGCGATCGGTGCGCTGCCCGGGGACCGTGGCTGGGACCTGGAGGGCATCTACGACCCCGAGCGCGGCGTCAGCGGGAAGACCTACGCCCGCGACGGCGGGTTCCTCTACGGCGCCGGTGAGTTCGACGCGGAGTTCTTCGGGATCAGCCCCCGTGAGGCAGCCGCGATGGACCCCCAGCAGCGACTGCTCCTCGAAACCGCCTGGGAGGCACTGGAACGCGCCGGGATCGACCCCGCGACCCTGCGCGGCACCGACACCGGCGTCTTCGCCGGCGTCATGCAGCAGGACTACGGGCCGCGCCTGCACGAACCGGCCGACGGCTTCGAGGGCTACCTCCTGACCGGCGGTTCGGCGAGCGTCGCCTCGGGCCGTATCTCCTACGCCCTGGGTCTGGAGGGGCCGGCGATCACGGT
>NZ_BMML01000092.1 GCF_014645815.1 Streptomyces fuscichromogenes
ACGGCAAGCTTGTCGTAGCGGCAGGCGACCGCCCGGTGGCGCTTGAGGCGGTTGATCCCGCACTCAAGGAGCGAGCCGCAATGCCCACATAGATGTGACCGAGGCGGGGAACAGGCCTGTCGTAGGGGTTGATGGCCTGCTCAACACCGCTGCTTTTGTTAGGCAGTTGCGTGAGCGACTGGCTGATGGTGGAGAGGGCGGTGAGGGTCAGTGGACGGGCATGTCGCCGCTGAGCTCCCCAGATTCCGCAGTGGGGAGCCGTTCCGGAGCTGAACCGCGAGATGGTGGTGCGGTTACTGGCAGTGCTGGCCGCGCGGATGGTGAGTGCGGCGGACCCGGTCGGGCAGGACGGGGGTGACCTCGGTGAGCACGATGGCTGCAGCGCCGTGGGATCGGATTGAGGGCAAGATCCAGCCGTGGCACCGCGACCGGCTCGCGGTGGTCTATGTCCGTCAGTCGACTCCCCAGCAGGTCCTCGATCATGCCGAGTCCACCCGGCTGCAGTACGGACTCACGCAACGGGCCGTCAACCTGGGCTGGGCTGCGTCCCGGGTCCTGGTGATCGACGAGGACCTGGGCCATTCCGCGTCCGGCGTGGTGGACCGGGCCGGCTTCCAGCGTCTGGTCTCCGAGGTCGGCCTGGACCATGTGGGTCTGGTGCTGGGCCTGGAAATGTCGCGTCTGGCCCGCAGTGGCCGCGAATGGCATCAGCTGCTGGAGCTGTGCGCGTTGTCGGGTGCTCTGCTGGCGGACCCGGACGGGGTCTATGACCCGGCCGAGCACAACGACCGGATGCTGCTGGGGCTGAAGGGAACGATCAGCGAGGCGGAACTGCATCTGATCAAGCAGCGGATGTGGAACGGACGGATCGGCAAGGCCCGCCGCGGCGAACTGGCCGTGCCCCTGCCCGTGGGCTATCTGCGCCGCCCGGACGGTCAGGTCGTGCGTGATCCGGACCAGCAGGTGCAGACCGTGGTCCGTCTGGTCTTCGACCTGTTCGACGAACTCGGCACGATCAACGCGGTGTTGCGGTTCCTGGTCGATGACGGCATCCAGATGGGCATCCGGGTGCGCGAGGGCCCCGAACGCGGGACGCTCGCCTGGCGCCGTCCCAGCCGGATCGTGATCCAGAACATGCTCCGCCACCCCGCCTATGCCGGGGTCTATGTCTATGGCCGCAGCCGGACCGATCCCCGCCGGCGTCTGGCGGGACGCCCGTTCACCGGACGCGTCCGCAGGCCGCCCGAGGACTGGCTGGTCTATCTGCCCGACGTCCTGCCTGCCTATATCAGCGCCGAGCGGCATGAACGCAACCTTGCCCGGATCGAGGCGAACCGGGCCCGTTCCCAGAGCATGGGTGCCCTGCGCGACGGCCCGGCCCTGCTGACCGGGCTGATCTTCTGCGGCCGGTGCGACACTCGTATGGTCGTGCACTACCAGCGCGGCCAGGGCGGAAAGCTGTGGCCGAAGTACGAGTGCAGCCGGGCGAAGGCCGACTACGGCGGCGAGCTGTGCCAGCAGCTGTCCGGGACCTGCGTCGACCGCCATGTGACCGGTCTGCTGCTGGCGGCGATGGCGCCCGCCGCCCTGGAGGTCTCGCTGCAGGCCGCCGAGCAGGCCCAGCACCGGCGCGAAGAGGTGGACCGGATCTGGCAGCAGCGTCTGGAACGCGCGGACTATGCAATCGACCGGGCCCGGCGCCAATACCAGCTGGCCGAGCCCGAAAACCGCCTGGTCGTGAGGGAACTGGAGAAGGAGTGGGAGCATGCGCTGGCCGAACGGCGGCAGCTCGGCGAGGAGTACGACCGCCGCACCGCAGCCCGACCCCGCGTCCTCACGGCCGCCGAGCGTGACCAGATCCGGGCCCTGGCCGCCGACCTCCCCGCCGTCTGGCAGGCGCCCACCACGACCGATGCGGACCGAAAACAGCTGGCCAGGCACCTGATCGAGAAGGTCAGCGTCACCGTCGTCGGCGACAGCGAGCGTGTCACCGTCCAGATCACCTGGACCGGCGGACACCGCACCGCCGGCGAGCTCGTCCGCCCGGTCGCCCGCCTGGATCAGCTCAGCTACTTTCCCCGCCTGGCCGAGCGGGCCCGCGAACTCGCCGCCAGCGGCCACTCCGCCCCGGCCATCGCGAAACTCCTCAACTCAGAGGGCTTCCGTCCGCCTAAACGCCGCGAACACTTCGGCACCCAGGGCGTCCGCACGCTGCTGCAGGACCTGGGCTGCGTCAGCCTGCAGGAACAGGCTCTCCACCGGAAAGCCGCACAACTCGGCCACCACGAGTGGTGGCTGACCGACCTCGCCCGCGAGCTTGGCATGCCCCGGGTGACGCTTTTCGGATGGATCCAACGCGGCTGGGTCACGGCCCACCAGCTCACCGACCATCGCAGGTCCTGGATCATCCACGCCGACCCCGCAGAAGTCGAACGGCTCCGCCAGCTCCACCAGCAGTCCCGCGGCCACCGACCACGACAAGCCTGGCTCGACCACCAGCAGGCGACGATAATCCGGAACGAGGAAGGAAACCACGGCGATGACGTCGAACCGCACGTATGACAGCACTGCGGCTTGCTCATCTCGACGGCATGGCGGCCCTTGTAGTCCTCGCGGTCGAACGCTGGCGGTCGGCCGCCCGAGTGGC
>NZ_BMML01000093.1 GCF_014645815.1 Streptomyces fuscichromogenes
ACATACGGATCCCGCTCGGCTCCCCCGTCCAGCCGCGCATGGAAGAACAGGCCCTCCTGCAACGGTGCCAGCCGGTACACGTCCGCGACATTGGCCACACCGCCGGGCACCTGCTCCACCACCCGGTCCAGGCCGTGCTGTTCCAGGCCCGCCAGCGGAACCATCTGCGCACTCAGCGACACACTCCCGGCAGGGATCACCGTGGGCGGCACCACCACGTCCTCCCGGCCCGCCACCGCCGCCAGCGCCTGCACCGTCGGCTTCAGGAACAGCGTCCGCACATCCACCGACACACCCCGCGCCCGCAACCGCTCCACCAACGTCACCGCCAGCAGCGAATGACCACCCAGATCGAAGAAGTCGTCATCGACACCGACGTGATCGAGCCCCAGCACCTCGGCGAAGACCTGGCACAGGACCTCCTCCCGCACCGTCACCGGACCACGCCCCCCACCCGCAGCCCCGCCAAAGACGTTCTCCGGTTCGGGCAACGCCCCGCGGTCGAGCTTGCCGTTGACCGTCAACGGCAACCTGTCCAAAACCACCACCGCCGAGGGCACCATGTAGGCCGGCAGGTTCCCGCGCAGGGTCGTGTGAATGTCCTCGACCAGCGTCTTCCGCCCGAACCAGCGTGGCTCCGACGCCGTGCCACGGGCCGACGACGTACTCGTCATCAGTCCGGATCCGGCGTTGGTGTCGGGTCGAATGGCGTAGACGTTGTACAGGGACGTGTTCTGAAGAAGCCGGTTGTCCTGTTCGCTGGTCACCTTGTAACCGAGGTCCTGGAGCAGGGCCCGGACGGTCTCCAGCCGGCCGTCCGCATCGTGCACTTCGAGAACGATCTGCCGGATACGAGCCCAGTCCGACTGGTCGATGCCCCGCAAAACGTCGTACTCGGCGTTCTCCACGTCGATCTTCAGCAGATCGATACGCTCGATGCCCTCTTCCCGGATGACTTCCGACAAGGTCCGCAGCCGGCAGGTGAACTGCTCACTGTCGAGACGGGCGTCCAGCAGTTCATCCATCACTCCCGAATCGAAGACAGACCCGTCACCGTCCGCACCCCGCTGCTGATTGTGAAGATAGGCCCGCACCATGTCATGAGCCTGCTCGTCAGTCGTGCGACTGCTGGAGATCACCGTGTTGTGCCGGTAGAAAGTGAACGTCTCCTCTCCCGCCACAGCACCCAGACCGTAATCGAAGACCCGAGCATGCAGACCGTAGAGAGCAACATTCCGCTGCAAAGACGCAAACACCGGCGGAATCGGCTCGAAGGCATAGACACGCGCGCCAGGATATGTCAGCCCGGCGAAAAGACTGAACATACCTATGTTCGCCCCGACATCCACCACACAGGCGTCATCACCAAGCGTGATGCCGTTCTTCAGGTATCCCTCCCCGGCGAATATCTCTTCATAAACGAATTCTGTCTCACTCCGGTTGTGGTGGAAGACCACCATGCCGTTGGGCAGTTCATGAGTGTCCTCCAATACCGCCGGCTCCGTCCGCTCCATCCGCGCGAGATTTCGGACCGCGGGCGCGTACTCGTCGGAGGGAACGACATACGACACCAGACGCTGATCGCCCTCCCCGTGATCCCGCACCACGACGGCTGCCTGCGCCACCCCCGGATGCGCGTTCACACAAGCCTCGATCTCACCGGGTTCGATGCGGAACCCGCGGATCTTCACCTGGTCATCAGCCCGGCCCACGAACTCCAGCAGTCCCCCGGCCGTCCAGCGCACCACATCGCCCGATCGGTACATCCGCTCACCCGGACCGCTGAACGGATCGGCGACGAACCGTTCCGCGGTCAGGCCCGGCCGGCCCGCATACCCCCGCGCCACCTGTCCCCCGGACACATACAGCTCACCGGCCACACCCGGCGGCACCGGCTGAAGCGCCGAGTCCAGAACGAACAGCCGCAGCCCGGCAAGTCCCCGCCCGATCACGCTCGCGTCACCCTGCACACCGTCCGGGACCAGTTCCTCGAACGTGACGTGCACCGTCGTCTCCGTGATGCCGTACATGTTCACCAGCCGCGGACCACCCCCGCCACGGCGCTCCCACCACGGCACCAGCCGCCCCGGGGCCAGCGCCTCACCACCGAAGACCACCACCCGCACACTGGCGCCCCGTGCCCGCTCCCCCTCCACACCCGCCAACTGGTAGAACGCCGACGGCGTCTGACTCAACACCGTCACCCCCTCACGCTCCACCAGATCCCACAGCTCCCGCGGAGAACGCGCCACCTCCAAAGGCACCACCACCACACGCCCCCCGTGCAGCAGCCCACCCCACAACTCCCACGCAGAGACGTCGAAGCCGACCGAATGGAACCAGCTCCACACATCACCAGGCCCGAACCCGACGGCCTCCTCCG
>NZ_BMML01000094.1 GCF_014645815.1 Streptomyces fuscichromogenes
TTGTGGTCGCCGCCGACGACGAGACCCACGGGCTGCTGCTGTCGATGATGCGCGGCCGGAGCTAGACCGTGTCTCTCAACTTCGTAGC
This sequence comes from Streptomyces fuscichromogenes, assembly GCF_014645815.1. Classification (GTDB taxonomy): domain Bacteria; phylum Actinomycetota; class Actinomycetes; order Streptomycetales; family Streptomycetaceae; genus Streptomyces; species Streptomyces fuscichromogenes. The sequence continues at coordinate 89 of NZ_BMML01000094.1, forward strand.
CAGGTGATGACCGCCGCCAGTACGGCTGCTGAGCGATAGACGATCGCGAGCTTGTCATAACGCGTGGCCAGTCCCCGCCACTGCTTGAGCAAGCTAAAAGATCGTTCCACGACGTTCCTGCACTTGTAGGTCTCGGCGTCCAGAGTGCGAGGTCGTCCGCCGCTGCGGCCCTTTCTCTTGCGGTTTGCCTGCTGATCGGCGCGTTCGGGGATCACCGCGCGGATACCCCGGGACGCGAGGTCCGCGCGGATCTGCTGGGAGGCGTACGCCTTGTCTGCGAGCAGAGCGTCCGGTGTAGTGCGCGGCCTGCCGCGGCCGAGTCGCGGGACCCGGATGTCGCCCAGCACGAGGGGGAGGACCTGCGCGTCGTGGACCTGGCCCGGAGTGACGATGACGGCCAGCGGACGGCCGTTGCCGTCCACGGCGTGATGGATCTTGGTCGTCAGGCCGCCGCGTGACCGGCCTATCGCGTGGCCCGCCGGCTCACCCCGGGTCGCAGGGGCTTCGCTCTTGCTTCTGCGGGTGGCGGCGCTGGTGTCCTTCTCCGGCCGGGCTGTGTTCGTGGCGTGCTGGTGGGCCCGGTTGATCGTCGAGTCCACCGAGACCGTCCAGTCGATCCCGCCGATCGAGTCTGCCTGGGCGGTCAGCTGCGCCAGAACCGTGTCCCAGGTGCCGTCCGCTGCCCACCTGCGATGACGCTTCCACACCGTCTGCCAGGGACCGAACGCTTCGCCGGGCAGGTCTCTCCAGGGGATTCCAGTGCGGTACCGGTAGATGATCCCTTCGATGATGCGGCGGTGATCGGCGAACGGACGCCCTGCCTTCCCTGCGTTGCGAGGTAGGCAGGGCGCCAGGCGCGCCCACTGCTCGTCGGTCAGCAGGCGTATGCGCCCGCTCGTGGTCACCGAGGCTGGTAGGCGGTGGCCAGCACGGAGACGGTGACCTCATCGGGCAGGAGGCCGTCATCGTTCAGGTCTGCACGGCTCACGTGGCGTGCGCTCGGTGTCATCGTCACCAGATCCGAGGCATCCAGCCTGGTCAAGGGTGCGGTGTACTCCACTTGTTCGGTGACGGCGCCCTCGAAGAATGGGGCCAGTGCCCGGTGCAGGCGCTGTTCCTTGGCCGGGTCAATCGTGACCATCGCAGGCAGCCGGTCACGAAGCTCGGCCAGGTGCCGCCCGGTGGGACGGACCACGATCAACCGGCCGGTCGGGCGCAGTACGCGGTGGAACTCGGCCGGGTTGCGCGGGGCGAACACGTCCAGCACGACATCGGCCACCCCGTCGGCCAGGGGGAAGGGACGGAAGACGTCCCAGGCCACCGCCGCGGCTCGGTCGTGGGCTCGGGCTGCCGAGCGCAGTGCGCGCACCGACGTGTCCAGACCCAGTCCGCGGGCGCCGGGCAGCCGGTCGAGTACGCCGGCCAGATAGTAGCCGGTGCCGCATCCCACGTCCACGACCGTGGCCTGCTCAGCGGCGGCGTCGGCCGCCAGGCGGGCCCCGACGTTGCGGATGGGCGCGTAGATGCCGGTGGACAGGAACCGGCTCCGGGCCTGGACCATGGCCGCGTCGTCGCCGCTGGTGGCTCGAGCGCCCGTCAGCAGGCCGGCGTAGCCGTGGCGGGAGATGTCGAAGGAGTGGCCCACCGAGCAGCGCAGTGCGCCGCGGCCGGGGTGCAGCTGGCGGGTGCGGCACGTGGGGCAGCGCAACAGGCCGAGGGAGAGTTCAAGGGCAGGGGGAAGCGACACGGGCACGAGGCACTCCTGGCAACGGTGAAAGGGAAGAGACCGTGCCTGCGCGCGCTCGGAGCATGTCTGCCTCGGGAAGGAACGGGCAGCGTCGGGAGCGTGGTTCATGCGGCAGGCACACCAAGGAGGGCGACGCCGTCCGGCATCGCCCTCAACGTCTTCCGATCACAGGAAGCAGCAGTGCGGGGTGCTCATGAATGCCACGTCATGAGTCTACGAGCACCGGCGAAACCCCTCATGCCCCAACGAAGTTGAGAGACACGTCCTAGTGCTGTGACCGCATGGGTTTCGTCGGGCTGGGTCAGGCTGCGGCCTGGAGGGGCCTGCCGC
>NZ_BMML01000095.1 GCF_014645815.1 Streptomyces fuscichromogenes
CGCAGCTGCTCGACGTCCGGCGCGCTGCCGAGCGCGGCGGCACGGTCGGCGACCAGGGCCGCCACGTCCTGCGCCCTGCCCTGGATCTCCCGCCAGGCCCGGCCGGAGAGGTCGGTGAGGACATCGTCCCCCGCGGGGGACATCAGACCCAGCTCGACCAGCGCGTCGCCGAGCTGCTCGGCCGTCGCCGCCTGGTCGACCAGCCGGTAGGCGTGGCTGCGGCCGATCCCGAATTCCGCCCGCGCGTACGCCTTCCACGTCGGATAGCCCAGGACGACCCAGACCCGGACCTCATGGGCGCGCCGCACAGCAGCGGCCAGCCGTCCGGTCGCCGTCCGCACGGCCTTGATCGCTTCCCGGATCTCGGCGGTCAGCGCACGGGCCTCGCCCGGGTCGAGCGCGGCGACCAGGTCGCCCTCGACCGGCGGGCGGTCCGGGTCCTTCGTCATGGCTCCAGTCTCCTCCTGCCGGCCGCGCCACGGGAAGCGAAGACGTCACTCGTTCGAGTGGTCCGGCTGCAGGAGGAGGGACGGGGAACGAGTGGCTGGGCTGCGTGGTACCCGGGGGCTTCGCCGCCCCCGGGACCCCGCTGCCCCGTCACTCCCCGGCGCGAATCCGCATCGTCGTGGTGCGGACCGTGCGCGCCGTGAAGCAACGGGGTTGTGGTCAAAGGCTGCTCTCCGGTGGGGGCTTCCGTACGGACGGGGTGCGGCCGGTGATCGTGTGCAGGTGTACCGGGTACACCGACCAGGGCTTCGGAGCGCAGAGTGTGAGGTCGCTGTGCGGGTCCAGGGAATCCAGGTAGGTGCCGATCAGGCTGTCGAGTGCCGCCCGCCACGAGGCACGTATCGCGGCTTCGGTTGTCGGTTGGTTCGGGGAGCTGAGCATGTCGGCCTCCAGGGGCATCGGCACCCAGTGCGAGCGCTTCAGCCCGTCGTACGCCACAGCCGGCCGCCGCAGCCGGTTCGGTCCCGGGAACTCCCGCCGGGCGGGCCGGGACCTGGGGGCACGGTCCGTCTCACGGTCTGGTGTCACCCGCACGGGCGATGCGGGAACCCCGCCGCCCTGATGTCGTCCTCCCGATGACATCGTGTGTCGTCATGAAGACGACGCCCCCGCGCAACGGGCCGGACGACACCCCCCGCGCCGAGCACGAACGGGACGCCGCCTGGTCCCATCTGTCGAGCGCCGACGAAGAGGACTACGGCCTCGACCCCGAATACTGGCCCGGCGGGAAGGTCGTGGAGGTGGCCGAGCGGCTCGACGAGGTGATCGAGCGGGCGTACGTCTCCGACCTCAAGAACCTGTCCCCCACTGACCTGCTGGCCACGCTGCTGGTCCTGCGCAAGCTGCGCGAGGACTTCACCACGGCCGAGGGGCTGCTGATCGAGACGGCCCGGAAGAAGAACGTCGGGGTCGGAGGAGATACGCGCAAAACCCGCCACTTCGTGACGCTCGGTAACCTGTCCTCTTGCCGCGCACTACGCTGCGGCGCATGAGCAACGAGGACACGGACATCAAGGGACCCATCTCCATCCAGCAGGTCGAGCAAGCGTTGGCCGCGCTTGGGGCGAACCCGGCGGGCGGAACGGTCGAGAGCCCGGTCATCGCGGTCGGGCAACTGCTGGCCCTGTGCGAGTTCATCGCGGTGGCGAACACGATGGAGAACGGCGCGGTCGACCAGGACGGCCTGAAAGACCTGATGCACGGCTACTACGGCATGGTCGTTGCCATGGCGCACAAGCTGACCACCGACTCCTCCGGCCTGCGCGCCCGCCTCGCTGAGAACCGGCTGCACCGCACGGCCAGTGAAGCCGACCTAGCCGGTGAAGGCGCCGATCAACTCAGCTTGGTCCTGGCCGAGGCAATCACGGAGATCGGACGGCTCCACGCCCAGGGCAACATCCTTTGATGGTCGTTGGTGGAGATACGTGCGAAGTCCGCCACCCATGGGTGGCGGACTT
>NZ_BMML01000096.1 GCF_014645815.1 Streptomyces fuscichromogenes
GACGGGCAGAACGTCGACTACGACCGGATCTCCGACGATGAGCGGGAGACGGGCGAGGGCGTCGAGTCCCAGCACGAGGAGAACGCAGAGTTCGCCGAGGAGATAGGCCGGCCGCTCGACGCGACCTACCAGGACAACTCGATCTCCGCTTTCAGCGGCCGCGAACGGCCGCAGTTCGAGCGGCTCCTGGCGGACGTCGCCCGCGGCTGGATAGCCTCCGTGATTATCTGGCATGCCGACCGGCTGACCCGGGACGTCGGTGAAGCTCTGCGCATCATCGCGCTCTTCCGCGAGCACGGGGTGCGCCTGTACTCCGTCCAGAAGGGCGGTGAGTACCTGCTCAACCGTGCGGCCGGCCGCGCCGAGTTCATCGCGGACATCAACTCGGCACAGCGGGAGTCGGGGCACAAGGGTGAGCGGGTGTCCCTCGCCCGCAAGCGTCAGGCACGCAAGGGCCAGCACGGCGGAGGGATCCGCCGGTTCGGATGGGGTGCCCCGACCGGCCGCGTACGGAGCAAGTGCATCAATCCCAAGGCCTCGCTCGACGAGCGCGTCTACGTCGACGTGCCGGTCCTCGACATGACGAAGCACCGTGAGGACGAGGCCGAGGAGATCCGGCGCTGGGCGCGCGAGCTGTTCGCGACAAAGGGCAACGTCGCGCAGCTGCTCGCTGGCATCAACCGGCGCGGTGTGCTCACCGTGAGCCAGGCCGACGGACGCACTCTCAAGAGTCGCGGCAGGGAGGTCGCGCACGGCGGATGGAACCAGAAGACCGTACGCCGGATCCTGACGTCGCCGCGTGCCTCCGGGCACGCCGTTCACCAGGGCGAGATCATCAAGTGGAACGCGTGGCCGGCGATCCTGCCCGAGGACATCCGTCAGGCCCTGATCGTCCTGCTGGACGACCCAGCTCGGGTGACGACCCCCGGCAACACCCCGAAGTGGTTGATCTCCAAGAGCGCTCACGCCCGGTGCGGACAGTGCGACCTCGGCGGCATGGTGACGGTCCGCCATAACAGCAAGGGCCCCGTCTACCGGTGCAACGAGTGCCACAAGGGCAACCAGCTCGCGCCCCTGGTCGACGAGTACATAGCGGCTGTCGCCTGTGAGCGGCTCTCCCGCCCCGACCTCGCGCAGCTGATCATGCCGCCCAGGCCCGAGATCGACATCACCGCGCTGCGCGGGGAGATCACGGAGCTGGAGAAGCAGAAGACCGAGGCTTCGCTGTCCTACGCGCGTAAGGCCATCGACCTGGCGATGCTGGAGACGGTCAAGGCGGAGACAGACCTGCAGATCTCGAAGATTCGCACCCGGCTGGCTGACGCTGTCTCGCACAGCCCGCTGTCCGACTTCCTCGACGCCGACACCTTCGAGGCCGCGGCCGCCGTCTGGGAGGCCAAGGGCGTGGGCGAACGCCGTGAGATCGTACGGCTGCTCATGGACGTGGTGGTCCTCAAGGGCGACCCGTACAAGCTCGATCCCGACACGCTGATCATCACCCCCGCAGAGTCGGCTGTTGTCAGTCCCGCAGAACCGAGTGATGAGCTCTCCCGGCAGTCTCCGGGCGGCAGCCCGCAGGGCGCCGATGGTCGGGCACAGGTGAACGTTTCTTCGTTCGAGGCAGTAGTGCGATGACGTCCGCGCCGTCCGGATCGCTGGAGCCGGGCGGGTGCGCGGCCTCGAATCGGGCGGCTGCAATCCGTGCGACCGCTTCAACCGGGTCGACGGCAACTTCCGGCGGCTGGTCCGGTGCCGGAGTTTCAGCCGGCACCGATTCGCTCTTCCGTGGGGCGCGTCTCAAACGATGCAGCTCGATGCTCAGGAGCCCCGCTATCGGCAACATCGCGCCGATCGCCATGGCTGTAACCAC
>NZ_BMML01000097.1 GCF_014645815.1 Streptomyces fuscichromogenes
CGCGCCGTCAGATCCGCGGAAGCAACCGGCACCACCGACAGCACCTCAGCCGGAAGATCCTCCACAGCCAGCACAACCTGCCGAGGCCGGCCATCCACCGACGCGAACACCGTCCGCAACACCTCATGACGCACCAGCACATCCCGCAACGCATCCCCAAGCGCCCCGACATCCAGGCCCCCGGTCAGCCGGTAAGCGAAAGGGACGTCATAGATCGCCGTCGGTCCGCCCAAACGGTCTTCGAACCAAAGTCGTTGTTGCCCGTACGACAGGGGTGGCGTCACGTTGGACCGGATAGCTGGCCGCACTGTCGGCCTCGCCACCCCGGCCCCATCGAGTCGGGCGGCCAGACTCACCGCCGTGGGAGCCTCGAAAAGAGCACGTACAGGAAGTTCAGCACCGAACGCCTCGCGGATCCGGCTGATCAGCTGCGTCGCCAGCAGTGAGTGCCCGCCGAGGTGGAAGAAGTTGGCGTCCGGCCCGACACGGTCCAGTCCGAGCACGTCAGCGAAGAGCCGGCATAGAATCTCCTCCCGTGCCGTGACGGGCAGGCGTCCTGTTCCGGTCGTGTACTGGGGGGATGGGAGCGCCCCTCGATCCAATTTGCCGTTGACGGTCAGGGGGAGCGAGTCCAGCACCATGACGGCAGCAGGCACCATGTGACGCGGTAGCTGCGACGCCGCGTAGTCACTGACCGCCTCGGCGAGACCGTTTGTCGGAACCGAGCCCACGACGTAGGCGACCAGGCGTTTGTCGCCCGCAGTGTCCTCGCGGACCACGACGGCCGCCTGTGCCACCCCGTCACAGCCGGCGACCACCGCCTCGACCTCACCGGGTTCGATACGGAACCCGCGGATCTTCACCTGGTCATCAGCCCGGCCCACGAACTCCAGCAGCCCCCCGGCCGTCCAGCGCACCACATCCCCGGTCCGGTACATCCGCTCACCCGCGGCGCTGAACGGACAGGCCACAAATCGTTGGGCAGTCAGCCCAGGCCGGTCCAGGTACCCGCGGGCCACCTGAGTTCCCACCACGTACAACTCACCCGCCACACCCGGCGGGACAAGACACAGCGTGGAATCGAGGACGAGCATCCGAAGCCCAGAAAGCCCCTGCCCGATGGGGCTGCCCGGCAGCGTGTCGTCGCCTGCCGAGGCCACCAGGGCATGAGTGGCGTGCACCGTCGTCTCGGTGATGCCGTACATGTTGACCAGGAGAGGGGCTTCATCGCCGTGACGGGCACACCACCGCCGTAGCCGCCGCGCGTCCAGCGCCTCACCACCGAACACCACTGCCCGCAGCGCCGGCATGGAGGCGTCGGACGTCTCCGCCGCTTGGGCCAACTGGTAGAAGGCAGACGGCGTCTGGCTCAGTATCGTGACCCGGTGCTGTGCCAGCAGGTGCAGGAAGTCGGCGGGAGACCGGGTCACGTCCGGAGGGACGACAATGACCCGGCCGCCATACAACAACGCCCCCCACAGTTCCCACACGGAGAAGTCGAACGCAGGCGAGTGGAACCACGACCACACATCATCGGCGCCGAAACTCAGCAAGCCCTCGGTGGCACGGAACATGGAAACGACGTGCTCATGAGCCACCACCACGCCTTTGGGCCGGCCTGTCGAACCGGACGTGTAGATCACATAGGCCGGGTGCGCGGGCCGCAGCGAAGCCCTGCGTTCCAGATCCGTGACGCAGGTGTCCTCATAGCCGATCATGCCGGCGGACTCCTCGACAAGTTCGGCAGTCACGACCAACTGAGGACTCGCGTCAGTGAGTGTGGCGTCGATGCGTTCCGCGGGATATTCCGGGTCGACGGGTACATACGCGCCGCCGGCTTTGAGGATGCC
>NZ_BMML01000098.1 GCF_014645815.1 Streptomyces fuscichromogenes
CCGTCGGCTGGTGGGACGGCGTGTATCTAGGGCTGGTGGTTCGTGCTGGTCAGCGGCTCGCGGGGGCGAGCTGGTAGATCCGTGGCGGTGGGTCGAGCTTGAGCGCGTGGAGCAGGTCGCGTTGGGGCTTGGTGATCTCGGTGCGCTGCTGGAAGGTGCCGGCGGGGCCGGTGAAGGTGCCGAGCTTGATGCGGTCGAGTTCGTGGCGCAGTGTCGGCCAGGTCTGCCCGGTCTGGGTCTCGGCGATGCGGGCCAGGAGCAGGGCGAGCCAGCAGAGCAGGACATGCGCACGGATGCGTTCCTCCTTGCGGTGGAACACCGGCCGCAGGTCGATGACCTGCTTCATGTCCCGCCAGCCGCGTTCGACTTCGAGGAGTTGCTTGTAGCCGAGCGCGATGTCCTCGGTGGTCATCTTGGGGTCGGAGGTGCGCAGCAGGTACTTGCCGTCCAGGTTCTCCTCGGCCTTGATCTTCGCGGCATCGATGCGCAGCAGCCCGCCGGGCGTGACGCGCAGGTAGCGGTTGAGTCCGGGCTTGGTGGAGATCACCCCGCGCAGCTCGGCCCGCTTGGTCGGTGCGAGCTTGTCGGTGTTGTCGATCAGTTCGGTGAGGTGGGCGACCAGGCGGTCTCTGGTCTTCGCGTCGCGGTCGGCGGCGTCGGGGTTGAAGCAGATGACGAACCGCTCGTCCTCGCGGATGCGGACCTCCTTGACCCGCAAGTTGTCGCGGACGTCCTGGTAGCGGCCTTGGCGGGCCAGTGCCTCGGTGGCCTCGGCCGACCCGGAGCGGAGTTTCTCGCCGATGATGTAGTGGTGGTCGCCCGTGCGGAGGTGGTGGCGGTTGCGTTCGGAGGCGAAGCCGCGGTCGGCGACCCACACGATCCTGGAGAGCGTCCAGTCGCGCATGTCGTCCTTGACCTGCCGGATCAGCGCCGAGTCGCTGGTGCAGCCGGGCCAGGACCACACGCGCACCGGGATGCCGGTGCGGGTGACGGCCATCCCGATCACGACCTGCGGCAGGTCATCGCGGTGGTCCTTGGACTTGCCGAACGACCTGAACCCCCGCACCTGGTGCTCGTCACTCGCCTCGTTCTCGGGGACGGGCCGGCCCTGCTCGTCGCGGGCGATGGCCTCGTCGGCGTCCTCGGTCTCGAAGTAGGTGGAGGTGGTGTCGAAGAACAGCAGGTCGACCTCCAGGTTGAGGAGGTTGGCGACCTGGTGGAACACCTCTTCCTCGAGCGTGGCGGAGATCTCGATCAGCCAGTCCATCGCCCGGTAGCAGGCGTCGTCGCTGGTGGCGGGCAGCCCGTCAATGGCGACGTCGTCGTTGACCCACCGGGCCGCTGCCAGCTTCGACGACGGTGCCAGGGCGCGGTTGGCGACCAGCGCGAACAGCACCCGCTCCGCGCTGGCATCGAGGCGACGTTTCTTGAGTAGCCGTTTCATCGCCTTGCCGATCTCCAGCTGCTGCCAGAGCCCGTCCAGCACCCAGGTGCCGCCCAGCGGCCGGGACTCCACGAACACCAGCCCGTCCACCGTCGCGGACAGGGCGGCGTCGGGGTCCAGGAACCGGGTCACCGACGCCACCAGCCGCTGCAGCGCGTCCCGGTTGGATGCGTCCTCCCGGCCGAAGTTGTAGATGACCTGCACCTTGGAGCGTTTCGCCGCGGGGTCCCACACGTTGTGGGCCAGCTGCAGGTAGCGCACCACCGTGCCGTCCTTGTTCCGTCGAGGAGTCGACCGCAGATACATGGACTAGAACCTAGCTTCCAAGCCCAAGGCACGTCAGGGAAATCACCTACAAGCGTGTATCTAGGGCGAACCTCGATTCCCACCA
>NZ_BMML01000099.1 GCF_014645815.1 Streptomyces fuscichromogenes
CCCAGCGACCGACTCAAACTGAAATCAGACGAAGGCCCGCAGAACACCCACTGATAGCCCCAGCCGGTCAGCACGGTACGAACGCGTGCGATCTCCTCTTCGACCAGCCGGCACCCGAAGACGCGGCAGGCCAGCGACAACCGGTCGAAGTGCCCCAGATACCGGAAGCCTGCGTAGGCGCCCAGGTGATAGGCGTGGCCGCAGAGGAAGGGCCTCATGTACCCCTCCGCCCAGGTGGGCACCTGTTCCTGGTAGGCCCTGTGGTTGCGGCCGAGGAAATCCAGCCAATCCTGCTCGCTCCAGCCCCAGAAGGTCCGGCCCACATCCGCAGACCTCAGCAGCAGCACGGCGGCCGCGTCGTGCATGGCCCGCCGCGCGTGCACGCTGGGCGGCGTGTCGAAGCTGGCGTTGACATCCTGCAGCGGACGCAGGAGCCGCCCGCTCTCGGCCCACTGGGGAGCATCCGGGTCGTGATGGCGCAACCGGCGCAGGTTCCGCACGCCCAACTCGCGAATGGCACGCTGCTCCGCCTTCGACAGCACGGGCGAGCGGTCGTAGCGGCCCAGGTCGATCGGACACTCCCAGCCTCCGTCGGCGCCCACCGTCAGGGGGGTGATCGTCATCGCGAGGCTCCTCCCGTCGCGTCGTTCGACGTGCCCGCGGCGGCGAGCATCCGTACTCGCCAGGCGTGAATGTGGTCCATCCCGCTCTTCAGCTTCTCGGCGAGATCCCGGCCGGAGAGGTGGATGTACCGCAAGGTCGTGTCGGTGTGGCGGTGCCCGGCGAACGACGCGATGGCGTGCACCTCCCAGCCCATCAGTGCCAGATCGGTCAGACACAGATGCCGGGTGGTGTGGGTGGAAAACCGTTCGACACCGGCCGTCAGCGCGAGACGGCGCACCACCTTCGACCACGTCCACAGACTCAGCGGCTGACCGTGGTTGCGCCGCGACTCCGACAAGAACAGCGGCCCCCGCGACCGGCTGATCGCCGCACGACGGGCGAGGTAGTCGGCCAGCAGCACACCCGTCGGCACGGAGTACGGCACCACGCGCTCCAGCCGGTTCTTCGTCGTCTCCGCCCGTACCCGTACCGTCCGGTGCGCCGGATCCAGATCACCGGTGCGCAGCGAGCACAGCTCCTCCCGGCGCAGCGCCGCGTCGTAGGCGAGCGCCAGCATCACCCGGTTCCGCACCGGCTCACACCGCGCGACCTCCAGCAGGTCCAGCCACTGCTGCTCAGTCGGGATCCAGGGCAGCCTGGAAAACCGCGGCACCAGCCCCCGCTGACCGCCCGCGCGCCGACCAGGCGTGTACCGCCCTCGGCCCACGGGGTTGGACTCTCGCAGCCCTTCCTCGACGAGGAAGTCGTAGAACAGGCGCACCGGCACCAGACGCTGCTGGATCGTCGCGTTCGCCAGCCCCGCCCCCGACTCAATGGACACGACGTTCGCCCCGCGGCGATGCGGCCTAGTGCTCTGACCGGGAAGGTTCGCCGGGGCGGCAGCTTCGCCTCGATAGTCTGCACGGCGTGATCGACTCATACGCGAGCTCCGACGATGCCGCAGTCGCGATAGCCGGGGCGCGGGCTGGCGCGGACGTGGTCCGCAGCATGTATGGCCAGCGGCTCAGCCGCATCGACAAGGGTGCCGGGGACTTTGCTACCGCCGCCGATGTGGAGGCAGAGAAGACGATCCTCGGCGTCATCCGT
>NZ_BMML01000100.1 GCF_014645815.1 Streptomyces fuscichromogenes
CACCGCTGACCAGCAAGTCCGACCTCACCCAAGACCCAGAAACCCGATTAGCTGCGGAACCCGGGCTGATCGGTTCAGCTGGGCTAGTTGAATGCTGCAGACGGTACTGCCAGTGCAGGAAGCCGGGTCGGTCTCGGCTGCTACGCAAGCGCGTCGTCCTCGTCGCCCACTCCCGCCGACCCCCAAAGCAACCCGTCGACGACAGTCTCTGGCTGATCAACGACTACGGAAATCATGATCCGCCGGACAAGCCTTAGTGCTCACTCGGGCAGATCTATATCAATCAAGGCGAATCCGGCAGTGGCGCCGACCAGAAGCCCCGACGTTCCCGCGCGGTTACCCCTGACCGCGAAGAGGGTGTGGAGAGGACTGGCTGTGACGATGCGGAGCAGGCACTGACGGGTAAGGGCGTCCCAAACCCGCAGGTTGCGGTCCTTGCCTCCAGTGGCCAGCAGCACTTGGCCCTGTGGGCCCACGAAGGTGATCAAGGAACTTACTGCGCTTCGGTGGCCCTGGAGCGGCTTTCCCACCGGTTCACCGATCAGTGGATCCCACACTGTCACGACCCCGTCGCTCCCGCCGATGGCAAGCAGCGAACGATCTGAGAGCCCGTCGAACGCGGCCAGGGCTCGTACCTGACCTTCATGACTCTGAATCGGTTGTCCGGCGGGATCGCCGGTTGCGGCGTCCCAGACACGTACCGCGCCGTCCTTGCCGCCAGCGGCAAGCAGAAGCCGACCTTCCGGCCCGTGAAAGGCAGCCAGGGCCGTCACCTCAACCCGGCGCTCGTTCACCAGTTCATAGGGCCTGGAACGGGTCAACGGATCCCATACCAGAATCGCTCCGTCCCGGTAGCCGGCGGCAAGCAGCGGCCGGTCCTCCGAGTAGCCGAACGTCACCAAGGCAGCCACTGAGCTTTGCTCGTCCCAGAGGAGCCGACTCGTCGGCTCGCCAGCCAGCGGATCCCATGCCCGCACCGCCCCGTCGCTCCCGCCGATGGCGAAAAGTGGCCGCCCGTCGGGCCCGTCGAACGCCACCAGCGCCCGCACCATGCTCTCTGGGCTCTGAAGCGGCTCAGCGGCCTCGCTGTTGGTCAGCGGGTCCCACACCCGCACCACCGTGTCACGACCGGCAGTAGCGAGCAGTGGCTGGTTCATCGGCCCGTTGAATGCCGCAACGGCCCGTACCCCGGCCATGTGGCCGCGCTCGACCGCACCTGCTTGGGCATTCAGCGGGTTCCATACCCGCACCACTCCGTCCCTTCCACCCGTGGCGAGCAGTGGCGTTCCGTGTGGACCGGGGAACGCCACAAGCGCCAACATGGAACCCTCGTAACCGTGCATCAGCTCAATGACCGGCTCGGCCGCCAGGGGATCCCAGAGGCGAACGACCCCGTCCGTTCCCCCCATGGCGAGCAAGGACCGATCATCGGGCCTGTCGAACGAGGCCATGGTCTTCGCAAGACCCCCACGGCCACGCAACGGCTCGCGGACCTCGGTACCGGACAGCGGGTCCCATAGGCGGACAGCTTTGCCCTTCTGACCCTTGCCGCCGATGGCAAGCAAGGTACGACCCTCGGAGTCGAGGAACGTTGCCAAGGCCCACACACCCAGTCTGTGAGCATGAATGGCCTTGCCGAGTTGGGTCCCGGCCAGGGGATCCCACACGCGGACGTATCCGTCGGAGCC
>NZ_BMML01000101.1 GCF_014645815.1 Streptomyces fuscichromogenes
AACAGGAACTCACCGAGTACCTCACCGAGCTGTCCGGCGAGTCCGCCGCCTGGATGCGGCCCAACCTCTTCGCCAACACCCCGGACATCCTGCACGCCTACCTCCAGCACGGCCACCGCCCCGCCTTCGAGGCCCGCGCCGTCCTCGCCGCCACCCTCTCCCCCACCTGGGGCATCTACAGCGGCTACGAACTCTGCGAGAACACCCCCCTGCGCGAAGGCAGCGAGGAGTACCTCGACTCCGAGAAGTACCAACTCAGGCCACGCGACTGGACCCTCGCCGACACCGAGGGCATCGCACCCCTCATCACCCGCCTCAACACCGTCCGGCGCCGCCATCCCGCGCTCCGGCAACTGCGGAACCTGACCTTCCACCACACGGACAACGACTCCGTCATCGCGTACAGCAAGCGCACCGGGGCGGACACGGTCCTGGTGGTCGTCAACCTCGACCCCCACCACACCCAGGAGGCCACGGTCTCGTTGGACATGCCGCAACTCGGCCTGGACTGGAACGCCGTGCTGTCCGTGCGGGACGAACTGACGGGTGAGACCTACTCATGGGGCAGGACCGGCTACGTGCGCCTCACCCCCGGCCGGACGCCGGCGCACGTACTCCAGGTGGAGCGGCCGACACCAGCGAACGGAGGACCCAGCGCGTCATGACTGTCAACGAACCCGTCCCGGACACCTTCGAGGACACCCCCGCCAAGGACCGGGACCCGGACTGGTTCAAACGGGCCGTCTTCTACGAGGTCCTGGTCCGCTCCTTCCAGGACAGCGACGGCGACGGCATCGGCGACCTCAAAGGCCTCACCTCCAGGCTCGACTATCTGCAGTGGCTCGGCGTGGACTGCCTCTGGCTGCCGCCCTTCTTCAAGTCCCCGCTGCGGGACGGCGGTTACGACGTCTCCGACTACACGGCCGTACTCCCCGAGTTCGGTGACCTCGCCGACTTCGTGGAGTTCGTCGACGCCGCCCACCAGCGCGGCATGCGCGTCATCATCGACTTCGTCGTCAACCACACCAGCGACCAGCACCCGTGGTTCCAGGAGTCCCGGAGGAACCCGGACGGGCCGTACGGCGACTTCTACATGTGGGCCGACGACGACAAGCAGTACCAGGACGCGCGGATCATCTTCGTCGACACCGAAGTCTCCAACTGGACCTACGACCCGGTGCGCAAGCAGTACTACTTCCACCGCTTCTTCTCGCACCAGCCCGACCTGAACTACGAGAACCCGGCCGTCCAGGAGGAGGTGCTGGCGGCGCTGCGGTTCTGGCTGGACCTGGGCATCGACGGCTTCCGGCTGGACGCGGTGCCGTACCTGTACGCCGAGGAGGGCACCAACTGCGAGAACCTGCCGCCCACCCATGAGTTCCTGAGGCGGGTCCGCCGCGAGATCGACGCCATGTTCCCGGACACCGTGCTGCTGGCCGAGGCGAACCAGTGGCCCGAGGACGTCGTCGACTACTTCGGCGACTACGACAAGGGGGGCGACGAGTGCCACATGGCGTTCCACTTCCCCGTCATGCCCCGGATCTTCATGGCGGTGCGCAG
>NZ_BMML01000102.1 GCF_014645815.1 Streptomyces fuscichromogenes
CACTCGGCTCATCGAACAAATCCCGGGCATACACGATGTTCCCGGCAAGACCCGCCGGACGGCCGTCCGCCTCCAGTTCCTCAGCGAAACCAAAATCAAGATCAAACTTCGCTGCAGGCGTTCCAGCACTGCCGGGTGCACCCATTGCGCCGGCAAGGCCAACCGTCTCGGTCCGTGTGAACCTCTCAACGTTCAGCATGACTTGAAACAGGGGGTGGCGTCCCATGGAGCGTTCCGGAGCGAGTTCCTCCACCAGCCGCTCGAACGGCACATCCTGATTATCGAATGCCTTGAGACCGCGGCTCCGCACTCGACGTAGCAGCTCGATGAACGAAGGGTCGCCGGACAAGTCGGTGCGCAGAACGATGGTATTGATGAAGAAACCAACCAGATCATGCAACGCCTCGTCCGTACGGCCCGCGATCGGAGTACCGATCGGGATGTCCTCCCCAGAACCGAGGCGGAACAGAAGAGTCGCGACCGCGGCTTGCAGTAGCATGAACATCGTCACACCACGCTCACGCGCGATGCGTGCGAGGCCGACGTGCACGTCGGACGGCACTTCAATGCGAGCAATACCGCTCTCATGGCTCGAGATTGCGGGACGCGGTCGATCGGTTGGAAATTCCAGCTCCTGTGGCGCGTCGGTTAGCGCTTCACGCCAATACGTGACCTGTCGATTCAGCAGACTGTCCGGATCACTGAAATCGCCCAGTAGATCGCGCTGCCACAGCGTGTAGTCGATATACTGCACCGGCAAGGGGGTCCAGTCGGGAGCCCGCCCGGCCGCTCGAGCTTCGTAAGCGGTCGACAAGTCCCGCCACAGCAAGCCCATCGACCAGCCGTCCGTGGCAATATGGTGCACCACCAGCACCAGCACGGAACCACTGTCATTGTGTTCGTCTTTCTCCGAGGTCGTCCTGAACAGAGCCACCCGCATCGGCAACTCCGCGGCGAGGTCGAAGGCATGCGATGCGGCCTCGGACATACGCAGGCGCAGTTGTTGGGAGTCTGCAGGAATGACACTCAACACATCGCATGCTGGGTCATCCGGATCGAGTACGAGCTGATGAGGTTGGCCGTCCGTCACCGCGAAGATCGTGCGCAGCACTTCATGACGCCTCAGTACATCGCGCAGCGCGGCCGCGAGAACGTCCGGCTTTAGTTCTTCTTGAAAATACCCGGCGAGAGATACGATGTACGTCGAGCTGGGGCCTTCCAGCTGCTCTAAGAACCAGAGCCGTTGTTGCGCGAAAGAAAGCGGTACTACATCCGGCCGAGAAAAATGCCGTACGGGCAGTCGTGTCTTACGGACGTTTTCCAGACTTGCGGCGAGCCTCGCTGCAGTCGGAGCTTCGAAAATCGCCCCTACGGTAACGTCGATATCCAGTGTTCTACGTATTCGGCTGACCATTCGAGTCGCGAGGAGCGAGTGCCCTCCCAGTTCGAAAAAGTTGTCACTGGGGCTAACACTGTCGCGTTTCAGTATCTGAGCGAAGATTTGGCAGAGGATTTCTTCCTGGGGTGTCGTGGGTGGGCGTCCGTGGGTGGTGGTCCG
>NZ_BMML01000103.1 GCF_014645815.1 Streptomyces fuscichromogenes
ACAACTCCGTTGACCTGCACGGTCTGTGTCAGCTCGGGATAACTCGAAGCGCGGAATAGTACGAGTTACCCCGAGCTCGGGGTAACTCGTAGTCGCGGGCCAGGCGGCGGTGGAGCATCAGCCAGCCGTAGGTCCGTTCCACGGCCCAGCGTTTGGGTATCGGGGTGAATCCCCTGGTCCCGGGGGTGCGGGCGCTGATTTCCATGTCGATGCCGAGGGTGGCGGCGTACTCGACGAGGTGCTTGCGGTAGCCGCCGTCCACCCAGGTCTTGCGGATCGTGGGGTGGTCGGCGGGCGCTGGCGCAGACCCGCGGATGTCCCAGCAGACCGGGCACAGCGCGCCGTGCGACTCCGTCCCGATGGGGGCGCGGTCGGGTCGGGCACCGCAGTCCGCGCACACCCGGGAGCGCACGGAGTTCTCCGACCGGGCGCGGGCGGCGGCCAGTTGGGCGGCTGTGGACGCGGTCGGTACGGACTGGTCGATGCGGACTGGTCGATGCGGTAGAGGGTGATCGTGGTGCTGCGGCCGATGCCGTCCCGGCCGCCGACGGTGGCCGCGGCCTGGGCCCGGCTGACGCGGGAGATCCATGGTCCTGAGCTGGGCGGCGGTCGCGTACCCGGCGGGGACGTCCCGCCAGGCGGTGAAGTGCGGGCGGCGTCCCTTCGGGTCGGCGGGCGCGGTCACTTCGAGGCTCCCGTGCTGTGCGAGGCGCCGGCGGGGGCGTACGGGGCGGGGAGCCGGGTGGCCTGCACCCGCCCCACGTTCTTACCGGAACCCCCTGTAGGCCAACGTGAGGAAGGTGCGTCCTCGGACGCACCTTCCTCACGCTCGATCGTCTACCTTGCTGCCCCTACGTCACTCCAGGCTCGCGCGGTGAAGTAGAACTCCGCTGCGGCCTCGGCTGACCTAGTGATCTTGTTTCTGTTCATGGGGGAACCCTCTCGCTTGTTGTTGAGCTGACCTTTCTGTGTCTCGGGGGCCGTGCTTGGGGCCTCGGTCTCGGTCGGAATGCTGGTGGAGTCCAGATCCGCGTTCTTCGGCCTGAACGCTTCGTACGCTTCAACTACTGCGCAATACAGGAGCCAACTGGCAAGGAGCGCCAGGACGATCAAGCCGAAGGGGAAGTACACGTGCAGGAGAGGGGCAGCTAGCCCGTGCTTCGCAAAGGCAGCAAGGTAGACGAGCAAGCCGTTCCAACAAGCCTATTGTAACAGTTTCTTGACTGTTCTTGAAGTCTAGGCTAGAGGAGTCCCTGGCGACTCATGCCTCACTAGAGAAACACGCTGCATCCCTTGGGTATTCCCGGCCGAGGCAGGGTCGCTTGGAACGGCCGGGGTTTCCCTCACCTCAACTAGGGGTGCCGGTAACGGATCTGGCAGGGGCCTCAATCGCGGTTGATCTTGATTCGTGGGCGGCGGAAATGCCGCGCCGATCTGCGCATCTCACGAACCATCGCTACCCGACCCCTCTGCCCTC
>NZ_BMML01000104.1 GCF_014645815.1 Streptomyces fuscichromogenes
AAGTCCGCCACCCATGGGTGGCGGACTTCGCACGTATCTCCACCAACGACCAACGTGACCTGGGCCCGGATCGCCCCGGCCTTGGAGGTCAAGAGCCGACAGGCCGCCGAGCGTCGCTTCCAGCAGCTGTGCGGGAACGCCCTTGCCTCGCATCCGGGCCGCACCCAGCAGGAACGGGTCGACAACGAGCGCGACCGCCGGGCGGAGGCCCGCGCCGAGCGGCAGTGGATCGCCGAGCACGCCGACGAGGTGCGCCACCTCGCCCTGCGCTTGGCCGCCTACCCCAGGCTCCAAGAGGAGGCCGACGCCGCCGAGCGTTCCTTCCACGACCGGATCACCAAGGGCGTCTTCCCCACCCCGCCGGCCTCTCCGGCGCGCTGGCCCGCCCAGCTGCAGGCCGCCCTGCGGACCGGGGACACGGGCAGGCAGTTCCAGCTGATCCGCAACGCGACGCTGCCCAGGCTCACCGGCCTCGCCGAGCAGGCCCCGGACCTGGTCGCCGACATCAAGGCGCTGTACCGCGCCGCCGGCGCGGCTGGCCTCGCCGTGCTCCGGGAACGGTGGGACCGCCGCGAAGGTCCCGACCCCGACGAGGACGCAGACGACTGAGCACGACCACGGCCCTGGTCGGAGCAGTCCCTGACAGCCCGCCGAGCCGCCCGCTACTGTGGCCGGAGGCGAGAGGAGACCACGGTGAGCAGTGACTGGAGCATCGACACCATCGTGCACGCCCTGCCCGTTCCGGAGCTGCGCCAGCAGGCACTGCGGGAGATACACCTCGCCCCCGTGAACGAGCTGCAGGCCGTGGTGGACCGGTGGCGCGCCGTCGCCGCCGAGTGGGCCCTGACCACCGGCCCCCGGGTCGAGGAGGCCCGCGCCCACGTCGAGGCCACCGGTGAACTCCCGCCGCAGTACGAGGAGACTCGCGAGTCGGTGGCCGCGTTCGACGGATGGCGCCAGCAGATGCAGTCTCTCCGACAGGAGCGCGGCGCCGCGTGAACTGGCAGCTCACCCGCTCCCAGCACACCCTCGACATGATCCTGGCCCTGCCCGTCGAGGGACAGCTGGCCCTGCTCGACCTGATCGAGGCGCTGGAGACCGACCCGTACGCGGTGACCGAGCCCTACGGCGTCGACGACAAGATCACCCGGCAAGCGCTGTTCGGCGGGGGCGCCGGGCTGGCCGTGCTGTTCGTCAACGCGGTCACCCAGCGGATCACCGTGTTGTCGCTGACCTGGACGGGCTGACCCGGGCCCGGTCAGCGGATCACCGACACCTTCAGACAGTCCGCCGGGCCTGGGACGAACCGGCGCTGCGACGCCCCGCACTTCGTGCAGGCACCCCATCGGTCCCGGTCCTCACGCCGCGCCCCGCAGACCGGGCACCCACCTTCCACCGG
>NZ_BMML01000105.1 GCF_014645815.1 Streptomyces fuscichromogenes
CCGAGCGGACCGGCGTCCCCGTGCGTGTCCTGTGGCCCGAGGGAGCCAGCCGATAGGGCCCGCCCGCCCCTCCCTGAACTGGGGTGTCACAAAATCCGGCCGCCGACGTTCCCCCAGTGTGACGACGCGAACCATGCCCCCCGCCCAGCACAGCCAGACCGGGACAGCCGTCCCCCACGGGAGACATCTGACGGACGCTTCCCGCCCGGCGGGACGCTGCGCCCGGAAGTGCTCTCACCCCCTGGGACACCACCTGACGTGCAGAAATTCGTGTCCCCGAACCTGTAACGATTCCGAGGGCCGACACGTCTACGGCTATGAAGGGCCCGTCAACGGAGCAGTGCAGGAGGGGATTCCGGGATGACCGGATCGAGAGCAGCCGTCGGCCGGCAGCGGGACGGACGGATATCCGATTCGGCGAGCCGATCGCGGTGTCCCCAACTCGAAAGCGGTCGAACTGCGGTGATGGCCCGTCATTCCGCTGGCCTCCCGCGACACGGGATCTCGGGTGATAAACGCCCGCCTCACAGGAAATCTTCGGCGACACACCCCACCAGAGTTGTGTACGTGAACCGTGATGCTGTTGGATTGCGATCATGGCTAGGCCCTACGGATCACGTAACTCTCAAGAGCGCGAGTACATGGCGCCGATGGTGCACGCCGATCGCAAGGGGATGGTCCGCCTCACCGGCATGGTTCCTGCCGAGGTCCACGCCCAGGCGTTCATCAACGCCAAGGCTGCGGGCATGACGATGGGCCTCTACCTCAAGCGGCTTGTCGAGCAGGACCAGCTCAACGAGAACGGTGTGCCGCTGTGGCGGCTTGCCGAGATCGAAGAGGACGAGACCGCCGAGCAACTTCCGTTGACCGGCTAGCCGCAGGACCGTCGAAGGGCAAGAAAAATGCCCCGGTCATCCAACCGGGGCCCCGCCGTTCGACGTACGAGGGACTCAGCACTACGGGCCTGCCAGCCCGCTGAATCCCAACTGATTCACATGTAGTTCCACCCACCCGGTCGGCTCCCCAGCCGACCAGCCAGCCCCCAGAGCGGACCGGCTTCCAACCGGGCCCCTCGACAAGCAACGCAGAGGAGGTGAAACAAGCCCCCAGACGCTTTCCACGGCGTCTGACGGGCGGTGGTGCCCTAACCAACGAGTTCCGGAGCCCTGCTCTTTCGTGCGACCTGGATGGCCGCGTTCGGAGCCCTCCGCCGTCATGGCGAGAGGGGGCTTCGGCGTTCTATTGAGTTAAGGAGCCCTCCCATCGTAGCGGACCGCTACGGTGCCGGACAGCTCATGCCCGACCCCGGAGTGTCCGGGGAACCGGGCGTGCACAG
>NZ_BMML01000106.1 GCF_014645815.1 Streptomyces fuscichromogenes
CAGCTTCCCATTGACCGTCAACGGCAGCACATCCAAAACCACCACCGCCGAGGGCACCATGTAGGCCGGCAGTCGCAGGGCCGCGTACTCGCGCACCACCCGGTCCAGACCCGGCCGCGCACCCTCTGCCGGTGTCACATAGGCGACCAGCCGCTTGTCACCCGCAGTGTCCTCCCGCACCACGACCGCCGCCTGCGCCACCCCGTCACACCCCGCGACCACCGCCTCGACCTCACCGGGTTCGATACGGAATCCGCGGATCTTCACCTGGTCATCGGCCCGGCCCACGAACTCCAGCAGCCCCCCGGCCGTCCAGCGCACCACATCCCCGGTCCGGTACATCCGCTCACCCGCACCACCGAACGGATCGGCGATGAACCGTTCCGCGGTCAGGCCCGGCCGGCCCGCATACCCCCGCGCCACACCCGCACCCGCCACATACAACTCACCCGCCACACCCGGCGGCACCAGCTGAAGAGCCGAATCCAGCACGAAAACACGCGTATCCGCGATCGGTGTTCCCAGCGGAACACCGATCCGCAAGTCTCCCGCTTCCAGACGGCGCAGTGTGGTGAACGTGGTGTTCTCGGTCGGCCCATAAGCACTCACCAGCGTCACACCGGGAAGCTCCGCCAGGACGCTGCGGCAACGGACGGCCGACAGCACCTCCCCTCCGACCACCAGATACCGAAGGCCTGCCAGCACCTCGACCCTCAGATCCACAATCTGGTGGAACAGTCCGGTGGTCATGAACGCCACCGTCACCTGGTGACTCGTCAGGAAGTCACGGATCCCGTCCACCGACAGGGTGCCCACAGGCGCAAGCGCCACCGTGGCCCCGTTCGCCAGAGCCCCCCAGATCTCGAAGGTCGCCGCGTCGAACGACGGCGACGACAACTGCCCCATCACCTCACCGGGACCCACCACCACGTCATCCAGCCCACGCACCAGACGCTCCACCGCCGCATGCGTGACCACTACACCCTTGGGCCGCCCCGTCGAACCGGACGTGAATACCGCATACACCGGATGATCCACCCGCAACGACCCGACCCGGTCCGCATCCGATACCAGCGTCTCCGCCGCCCCCTCCAACATCCGCCCAAACGCCGGGTCATCCACCACCAGCCAGTCCCGCCGGACCATATCCCCCAAACCACTCCGCGGCCTCCCGCTCCCCTGCCTCCCGCTTTCCGGGGTCCCGTTTTCCGGCCGGGCCGTCCCGGAGACCGCGAGCACCACTCCCGCACCGGCGTCCGAGAGGATCTGCTCGATGCGTTCCGCGGGATATTCCGGGTCGACGGGTACATACGC
>NZ_BMML01000107.1 GCF_014645815.1 Streptomyces fuscichromogenes
CGCAAGCTCCCCTCCTGAAAGGCCCGCCATGCGGATCACGATGAAGACGCTGTCCGCTCACCCGGACGGCACCCTGGAGATCGGCAAGACCTACGAAGTACCCGGCCAGTGCGGCGAGGAACGCGCGGCCGAGCTCCTCGACGGCGGGTACGCGGTCCTCGCCGAGGAGGACCTGTCCGCCGACGACCCGGGCCCGGCCGAGGCCGCGGACCCGGAGGCGGACAAGCCGCTGGAGAAGCGGACCGTGGACCAGCTCAAGGCGTACGCGGCCGAGCACGGCATCGACCTCGGCGACGCCGGCAAGAAGGCCGAGATCCTCGACCGGATCACGACCGAGCTGGCGCGGCGTGAGGCGGAGAGCGGCGACTGATGGCGTACGCCACGGCCGAACAGTTCCGCCTGTTCATCCGGCACAGCGAGCCGTTCACCGACGAGGAGACCGCACAGGCCGAGTTCCTCCTGGACCTGGCCGGCGCCTGTATCGAGGAGGAGACCGGCCAGCCCCTGGAGGAGTCCACCGACACCGTGATCCTGGACGGCAACGGCGCCCGCAAGCTGGTGCTGCCCAAGTGGCCGGTGACCGCGGTCTCCTCGGTCACGGTGCTCCACGACCTGGACGACGACGAGGTCCTCACCTTCGGGGCCGATCACGACTACACGTGGTCGGCATCCGGCACGCTCACCCGCCGGTGCGCCTGCTGGCCCAAGGGCGAGCGGAACATCGAGGCCGTCGTCACCGCCGGCCTCGCCACCCTCCCCATGTCACTGACGCGCGTGGCACTGCGGCTGTGCGTGGGCCCGTGGAGCAACCCGAACAACCTCGCCTCCGAGTCCCTCGGCGACCTGTCCCGCTCCTACAACACGGCCACCGACCTCGGGATGGAACTGTCCAGCTCCGACCGGAAGCTGGTGGCCGTCTACACCGCGAGGACCCAAGGGTGAGCGGCCCCATCGACCACCTGCTCAACCGCACCCTGGAAGTGTGGCGGCCTGCCCCCGGCCCCGGGGACGGCCTCGGCGGCCGCCGCACCACCTACGTCAACACCGGCCGCACCGTCCGCGCGAAGGTCGACCAGCCCTCCGACAGCGACCGGATGCTGGCGCAGCAGGCGAGCAGCGAGCACACCCACACCGTCTACCTGCTGCCGACCGCAGACGTCACCCGCGGCGACCAGCTGCGCGGCGACGGACAGACCCTGCGCGTCACCGCCACCGTGACCCCCTCGTCCCCCGTCTACCTCAAGGCCCCGTGCACGCTCGTCCAGAGCGAGCCCGGCTGACCCCGGGAGCCC
>NZ_BMML01000108.1 GCF_014645815.1 Streptomyces fuscichromogenes
CTTGCTGATGTGCGTGTGTGGGCGAGTGAGTTGGACGCGGTGCATGGGCGGTTCGTGCACCGGTTCAGCCGGTCCGAGCCGCGTGAGTCGGCGCTGGCCTATATGAGGGGCCTGATCGCTCCGTTGCAGCGCAAGAACGGCTGGACCCTGGCCGAGGAGGCGGGCCATGCCGGGCCGGACCGTATCCAGCGGATGCTTAACCGGATCGAGTGGGACGCCGACGAAGTCCTCGACGACGTGCGCCGCTACGTGGTCGACAACCTCGGTGACCGGGAGGCGGTGCTCATCGTCGACGACACCGGCTTTTTGAAGAAGGGCACCCGCTCGGCAGGGGTGCAGCGGCAGTATTCCGGCACCGCGGGCCGCACGGAGAACTCCCAGATCGGTGTCTTCCTCGCTTATGCCACCGGCCGCGGACGCACGCTGATCGACCGCCGCTTGTATCTGCCCACGTCGTGGACGGACGACCGGGAACGCTGCCGCCGGGCCGGCATCGACGACGGCGTCGCCTTCGAGACAAAGGTCGTCATGGCCAAGGCGATGGTCCGAAGGGCCATCGCGGACCGGATCCCGTTTCGGTGGGTGACCGCGGACGCCGCCTACGGCTTCAGCAAGGGCTGGCGCTTCGAACTCGAGCAGGCAGACATCTTCCATGTCATGGCCACCACCCGGCACGACACCGTCGTCACCCGCTGGGCACTCGACCATCCCGTCCACGACCTGTTCCCCGGCCTCCCACGGCAGAAGTGGAAGCGCCGTTCCTGCGGCGAAGGGCCACATGGCCAGCGGGTCTATGACTGGGCGCGTGTCGAGGTGCGGCCCTGGCATCGCGAGGACCGCCGGCACTGGGTGATCGCCCGCCGAAGTGTCAGCAGGCCCGAGGAGATCTCCTACTACATCGCCTACTGCCCCGCCGACACCACCCTGGACGAGCTCGTCCGCGTCGCGGGCAGCCGGTGGGCGGTCGAGGAGTGCTTCCAGAGCGCGAAGCAGGAATGCGGCCTGGACGACTACCAGGTCCGCCGCTACCCCGGCTGGCACCGCCACATGACCCTCGCCATGGCCGCCCACGCCTGCCTCACCGTCCTGCGCGCCCGCGAACTCGACACCGACAAAGCAGAAACGGATCCTCCCAGCTCATCCACCTCAGCCTCGCCGAGATCCGACGCCTGATCACCCGCCTCACCCACCGCCGCCCCACCCCGATCGACCACATTCTTCACTGGTCGACATGGCGCCGTCGACGCCAGCACCAAGCCCGAGCGAGTCACTAC
>NZ_BMML01000109.1 GCF_014645815.1 Streptomyces fuscichromogenes
TGGACGAGGAGTCGTTCCCCGGCCTTCAGTCCGGCCAGGTCCACCAGACCGTAGTACGCCGTCAGATACACCACCGGGATCACCGCCGCCTGCTGCAACGACATCCCCTGCGGAACCCGCGCCACCAGCCGCCGGTCGGTCACACCCACCGGCCCCAGCCCGCCGCCCGGGAACATCCCGAACACCCGGTCCCCGACCGCGAGCCCGGACACCCCCGGCCCCGTCTCCACGACGACACCGGCACCCTCGCCCCCGATCCGCGCATCGTCACCCGGATACATCCCCAGCCCGATCATCACGTCCCGGAAGTTCAGACCGCCCGCCCGCATCGCCACCCGGACCTCACCGGCCCGCAACGGCCCGGCCGCCTCCGGATGCGCCACCAGCGCAAGATCATCGAGCGTGCCCCGGCGCGTCACGTCCAGCCGCCACGGCACGTCCCCCGGCGGCGGGGACAGAATCCCGCGCGCCTCACCGGCCCGCACCAGCCGCGGCACACACACCGCACCGTCCCGCACGGCCGCCTCCGGCACACCCCGCGCCAGCGCCGCCACGACCGCCTGGGCAGCCGCGCCGTCCACGCCCCCACCACCCAGGTCCAGCAACGCGAACCGGCCCGGATTCTCGGTACGGGCCGACCGCACCAGCCCCCA
Organism: Streptomyces fuscichromogenes; assembly: GCF_014645815.1. GTDB lineage: Bacteria > Actinomycetota > Actinomycetes > Streptomycetales > Streptomycetaceae > Streptomyces > Streptomyces fuscichromogenes. The sequence continues at coordinate 654 of NZ_BMML01000109.1, forward strand.
CACCGCCGACGCCGGCAGGTCCCGCACCTCGGGCCCGGACCGCGCCGCCACCGCCCCGCACGTCACCACGACCAGCTCCGACGCCGCGAACCGCTCCTCGGCCAGCCACAGCTGCGCCCACTGGGCCACCCGGCGCACCACCCGGTGCACGGCCCGCGGCAGCTCCACCGCCGCATCGTCCCCCCCACCGCTGTCCGGCCCGCCCTGGCAGGCCACGAGCACCCGCCCGGGCATCTCGGCACCGCCGTCCAGCGCGGCACGCAACTCCTCGAAGTCGCGGTACACACTCACCCCGCCGAGCGCCTGCGCCAGCCCGAACGGATCCGGCCCCACCACCCCGACCGCCCCCGCCTCCGGCTGCGCCCCACCGGCCACGGCTTCCAGCGGCTCCCACTCGACAAGGTGCAGCGGCTTCGACGACGCACCGCGCGACGCGGAGGCCGCGAGCTGCTGGGTGGTGATGGGGTGGAGGGTGAGTTGGTTGATGGTGAGGGTGGGGGTGGTGGGGTGGTGGGGGGTGGTGGCGGTGAGGTGGTAGGTGGTGGGTGTGGTGTGGTGGGGGGTGTGTCCGGTGGGGGTGAGGGTGGCGTGGAGGGTGGTGGGTGGTTGGGGGG
>NZ_BMML01000110.1 GCF_014645815.1 Streptomyces fuscichromogenes
TGGACGAGGAGTCGTTCCCCGGCCTTCAGTCCGGCCAGGTCCACCAGACCGTAGTACGCCGTCAGGAAGACGATCGGGACGGTCGCGGCCTGCGCGAAGGTCCAGCCCTCGGGCACCCGGACCAGGGTGCGGCGGTCGGTGACGGCCAGGGGGCCGCCGCCGTCCCCGAAGAGGCCCATCACCCGGTCGCCGACGGCGAGCCCGGTCACGCCCGGCCCGGTCTCGACGACGACACCGGCGCCCTCACTGCCCATCGGGGCCTCGCCGGGATAGCTGCCGAGGGCTATCAGCACGTCACGGAAGTTCAGGCCCACCGCGCGGACGGCGACCCGTACCTGTCCCGGGGCCAGCGGTTCGGTGGCCGACGCGGACGCGACGAGGGCGACCTTGTCCAGGCTGCCCTTGCCGCTGCTGCCCAGGCACCAGCCGGGGGTGTCGTCCGGCGGTACGAGAACGGGGTCGGCGGCCGCCCGGACCAGCCGGTTGGCGAACAGTTCTCCGTCACGGAGGGCGAGTTGCCGTTCCCCGGCAGCCGCACCCGCCGCCGCCCGCAGCGACCGGCCGTCCGACTCGCCGCCCTCCCCCAGGTCCAGCAGCGTGAAGCAGCCCGGATTCTCGGTCTGCGCCGCACGCACCAGCCCCCACACCGCGGCACCCGGCAGATCGGTGACGTCCTCTCCCGGGCGCGTGGCCTGGGCACCCCGGGTGACCACACAGAGCAGGGCAGCCGCGAACCGCTCGTCCGCCAGCCACCGCTGGACGACCTCCAGCACCTCCCCCACCACGCCGTGCGCGGCGTCGGCCGCAGGCTCCGTGCTACGTCCGGGAAGGTCGAGGAACACCACGTCCGGTACCCGGCCGTCGGCGGCGGACAGGTCTTCGAGACCGGCGTACGCGGGGGTACCGGCACCCAGTGCCCGGACCAGCGCGGAGTCCGCGTCCCCGACCACGGCCGCACTCAGCCCGCCGACCGGCTGCGCCCCACCGGGCAACGGCACCCAGTTCACCGCGTGCAGCGTCTCGCCCGCCCCGGAGGAACCGCCCCTGAGCTGGTCGGTGGTGATGGGGTGGAGGGTGAGTTGGTTGATGGTGAGGGTGGGGGTGGTGGGGTGGTGGGGGGTGGTGGCGGTGAGGTGGTAGGTGGTGGGTGTGGTGTGTTGGGGAGTGTGGTGGGGGGTGTGTCCGGTG
>NZ_BMML01000111.1 GCF_014645815.1 Streptomyces fuscichromogenes
CCACACCCACATCTACCGCCGGGCCCGGGTCCGCAGCCACGCCCACACCCGCGCCCGCATCTACCACCGGGTCAGGGTCCGGTACGAACAGGGTTGCCCGGACCGGCACTTGGGCCGACAGATCGAACGCGTACGACGCCGCTTCCTCCACCCGCGCCGCCAGATCCGCGGAAGCAACCCGCACCACCGACAGCACCTCAGCCGGAAGATCCTCCACAGCCAGCACAACCTGCCGAGGCCGGCCATCCACCGACGCGAACACCGTCCGCAACACCTCATGACGCACCAGTACATCCCGCACTGCACTGCGCAGCGCCGGGATATTCACCTCACCGTCGAGCCGCACAGCAGACGAAACGTTGTAGGTGGGGCTGGGGCCCTCCAGCTGGCCGATGAACCACAGGCGTTGCTGTGCGAACGACAACGGCACCACCGCCGGCCGCGCCACCGCCACCACCGCCGGCCGCACAGCCCCGGCAACATCCAACCGCGCCGCGATCCCCGCCACCGTCGGAGCCTCGAACACCGCACTCACCGAAAGCTCGGCGTTCAGCACCTTCCTGATCCGGCTCACCAGCCGCAACACCAGCAGGGAATGACCACCCAGATCGAAGAAACTGTCCTCCGCCCCGACCGCGTCCACCCCCAGGACTTCGGCGAAGACCTGGCACAGGATCTCCTCCCGCACCGTCACCGGACCACGACCCCCACCCGCAGCCCCGCCGGAGAGATACTCCGGTTCCGGCAGCGCCCGCCGGTCCAGCTTGCCGTTGACCGTCAACGGCAGCGTCTCCAGCACCACCACCGCCGAGGGCACCATGTAGGCCGGCAGTCGCAGGGCGGCATGCTCGCGCACCACCCGGTCCAGACCGGCCACCGCCTCCCAAGCCGACGCCGCACCTGGCGCCGGTGCCACGTCTGGTGCCGGTGTCACATAGGCGACCAGCCGCTTGTCACCCGCAGTGTCCTCGCGGACCACGACGGCCGCCTGCGCCACGCCCGGATGCGCGTTCACACAAGCCTCGATCTCACCGGGTTCGATGCGGAACCCGCGGATCTTCACCTGGTCATCGGCCCGGCCCACGAACTCCAGCAGTCCCCCGGCCGTCCAGCGCACCACATCGCCCGATCGGTACAT
>NZ_BMML01000112.1 GCF_014645815.1 Streptomyces fuscichromogenes
CCGTCTGGCGGTGCTGTTCACCGGCCAGGGGGCGCAGCGGGCCGGGATGGGCCGGGAGCTGTATGCGGCCGAGCCGGTGTTCGCCGAGGCCTTCGACGCGGTGTGTGCGGTCCTGGACCCCCATCTCCCGCAGCCGTTGAAGCAGATCGTGTTCGGCGGCGGTCCGGAAGGCCTCCTGGACCAGACCCGGTTCACGCAGGCCGCGCTGTTCGCGGTGGAGACGGCCCTGTTCCGGCTGGCCGAACACCGCGGGCTGCGCCCGGACTTCCTGATCGGGCACTCCATCGGCGAGGTCACCGCCGCGCATGTCGCCGGGGTGCTGTCCCTGACCGATGCGGGCGTGCTGGTGGCGGCGCGGGGCCGGCTGATGCAGGCCGCCCGCCACGGCGGTGCGATGCTCGCGGTCGCCGCCCCCGAGGCGCAGGTCGCTCCGCTGATCGCGGAGGCGGGTCTGGATCTCGCAGCGGTCAACGGCCCCTCCGCCGTCGTCGTTTCCGGTGACGCGGACGCGGTCGAGGAGATCGAGGCCTGCTTCAAGGCGGATGGTGTCCGGGTCAAGGCGCTGACGGTCAGTCATGCCTTCCACTCCGCCCACATGGACGAGGTCCTTACCGAGTTCACCCGCACCATCACCGCCCTCACCTTCAACCCGCCGGCCATCCCCATCGTGTCGAACGTGACCGGCCGGATCGCCACCGGGCAGGAGCTGACCGACCCGGGCTACTGGGCCCGGCACATCCGCGGCACCGTCCGCTTCCACGACGGCCTCAGCACCCTCGCCGCCCAGGACGTCACCACCTACCTCGAACTCGGCCCCGACCCCGTCCTGACCGCCATGGTCCAAAACACCCTGACAGCAGGCGAGTTCACCGCCGCAGCAGCCCTGCACAAGGGCAAGGACGAAGAGCGCTCCCTGCTCACCGCGCTTGCCGCCGCCTGGGCCAACGGCGCCCCCGTCGACCTCACCGGGCGGGTCACCGGCGGCCGGCGTGTCCCCCTGCCCACCTACGCCTTCCAACGCGACCGCTACTGGCTCGAAGCGGCCCCCTCCACCGACCTCACCCCCACCGGGCTCTCCCCGACGGATCACCCCCTGCTGGGCGCGCACCTGGAACTCGCCGAGTCCGGCGCCCACAT
>NZ_BMML01000113.1 GCF_014645815.1 Streptomyces fuscichromogenes
CCCAGCGGATGCACTTCTCGCTGCGGATCCGGGCTCGTTCACGGCGTTGTGCTGTGAGGACGTCTGGGTGGCGGGCGTTGGCGTTGCGCCAGCGCAGGTAGGCGTGCAGGGCCCGCGTCTGGGCGGTGTGGTTGCGGTGGTTGGAGTTGGCGACGGTGAACTGTCGCAGCGGTCCGAAGTGGGCCTCGATCGGGTTGGCCCAGGACGCGTAGGTCGGTGTGAAGCACAGGTTGACCTTGTTCTTCCTTGCCCAGCGGCGGATGTCTGCGCCTTTGTGGGCGGACAGGTTGTCCAGAATCACGTAGATCGGGGCGCCGTCGGGGCGGGCGGCACGGATCGACTTCAGCGCGGCCAGGGTGTTCGCGGCACTCTTGTTGCGGCGGTTGACACCCCAGAGGGTGTCGTCGCCGATCGAGTAGCACCCGTGGAAGTAGCGGACTCCGTGGGTGCGGTGGTAGGCCGCGGGATGCCGCTCGGGCCGGCCCTGCTCGGCCCAGCACGACCCAGCGGTGGGCCGGATGCCGAGCGGCCCGAACTCGTCGAACGCGAAGACACGGTCCGGGAAACGCTCCAGTACCTCCTCGATGCGGTCCAGCTTGGCGTCGCGTTCCGGGTCGGGTGATTCCTTCCATGTCTTGGTCCGCTGGAAGGTGACGCCGCGGCGGGCGAGCAGGCACCGTAACGCCTCGCGGCCGATCCGGATGACACGGCCGTGGACTTTCCGCAGGTAGGCGGCGAGTTTGCGGATGGACCAGCGGGTGAAGGGCTGGCCGAGCTTGGTCGGGCGGGTGGTGGCCGTCTGCACGACGAAGTCCTCATCGTCAGGGCTGAGCAGGCGGGGACGGCCTCCCGCCCACCGAGGGTCCAAGCAGGCCAGGCCGATCTCGTTGAACCGGTGGATCACATCCCGGACCGTGTCCTCATCGGCCTGCACCAGCTTCGCGATCACCGGGACCCGGTTCCCGCCGGCCGAGGCCAGCAGCATCATCGCCCGCCGGTAGCGCACCGAACTGGTGCTGCCCCGGCGCACGATCTGCTGCAGCTTCTGCCCCTCCTGGTCGGTCAGTCTGCGCACACGGACAGGCTCTGCCACCACACCCCCCAGCAGTCGGACCG
>NZ_BMML01000114.1 GCF_014645815.1 Streptomyces fuscichromogenes
GCCGAAGTGACCGTACGCGGCGGTCTGCGCGTAGATCGGGCGGAGCAGGTCGAGGTCACGGATGATCGCGGCCGGACGCAGGTCGAAGACCTCGTCGATCGCCTTCTCGATCCTCTCCGGCTCGACCTTGTGGGTCCCGAAGGTCTCCACGAACAGACCGACGGGCTCCGCCTTGCCGATCGCGTACGCGACCTGCACCTCACAGCGGGCGGCCAGCCCGGCCGCCACCACGTTCTTCGCCACCCAGCGCATCGCGTAGGCGGCCGAACGGTCGACCTTGGACGGGTCCTTGCCCGAGAACGCACCGCCGCCGTGGCGGGCCATACCGCCGTACGTGTCGATGATGATCTTGCGGCCGGTCAGACCCGCGTCGCCCATCGGGCCGCCGATCTCGAACCGGCCCGTCGGGTTGACCAGCAGACGGTAGTTCTCGGTGTCCAGCTTGATGCCGTCGTCCAGCAGCGCCTTCAGCTCCGGCTCCACGACGAACTCACGGATGTCGGGCGCCAGCAGCGACTCCAGGTCGATGTCCGAGGCGTGCTGGCTGGAGACCACGACCGTGTCGAGGCGGACGGCCTTGTCGCCGTCGTACTCGATGGTGACCTGCGTCTTGCCGTCCGGGCGCAGGTAGGGGATGGTGCCGTTCTTGCGGACCTCGGACAGGCGCCTGGACAGCCGGTGCGCCAGGAAGATCGGGAGCGGCATCAGCGTCGGCGTCTCGTCCGTCGCGTAACCGAACATCAGGCCCTGGTCGCCCGCGCCCTGCTTGTCGAGCTCGTCGGACTCCCCACCTGCGGCGCCACCCTCGACCCGCTTCTCATAGGCCGTGTCCACGCCCTGGGCGATGTCCGGGGACTGCGCGCCGATCGACACCGACACGCCGCAGGAGGCGCCGTCGAAGCCCTTCTTCGAGGAGTCGTAGCCGATCTCCAGGATCTTGTTGCGGACCAGCGTCGCGATGTCCGCGTACGTCTTGGTCGTGACCTCGCCGGCCACGTGCACCAGGCC
>NZ_BMML01000115.1 GCF_014645815.1 Streptomyces fuscichromogenes
GTCGGCCTCGCCTTAGGTCCCGACTTACCCTGGGCAGATCAGCTTGACCCAGGAACCCTTAGTCAATCGGCGCACACGTTTCCCACGTGTGAATCGCTACTCATGCCTGCATTCTCACTCGTCAACCGTCCACAACTACCTTCCGGTGCTGCTTCACCCGGCAGACGACGCTCCCCTACCCATCACAGCACCCGTTGGGGCTATATGCTGCAATGACACGACTTCGGCGGTACGCTTGAGCCCCGCTACATTGTCGGCGCGGAATCACTAGACCAGTGAGCTATTACGCACTCTTTCAAGGGTGGCTGCTTCTAAGCCAACCTCCTGGTTGTCTCTGCGACTCCACATCCTTTCCCACTTAGCGTACGCTTAGGGGCCTTAGTCGATGCTCTGGGCTGTTTCCCTCTCGACCATGGAGCTTATCCCCCACAGTCTCACTGCCGCGCTCTCACTTACCGGCATTCGGAGTTTGGCTAAGGTCAGTAACCCGGTAGGGCCCATCGCCTATCCAGTGCTCTACCTCCGGCAAGAAACACACGACGCTGCACCTAAATGCATTTCGGGGAGAACCAGCTATCACGGAGTTTGATTGGCCTTTCACCCCTAACCACAGGTCATCCCCCAGGTTTTCAACCCTGGTGGGTTCGGTCCTCCACGAAGTCTTACCTCCGCTTCAACCTGCCCATGGCTAGATCACTCCGCTTCGGGTCTTGAGCGTGCTACTCAGACGCCCTATTCGGACTCGCTTTCGCTACGGCTACCCCACACGGGTTAACCTCGCAACACACCGCAAACTCGCAGGCTCATTCTTCAAAAGGCACGCAGTCACACCACAAGGATGCT
>NZ_BMML01000116.1 GCF_014645815.1 Streptomyces fuscichromogenes
ATCCCGCCCCGTCGCGTTCCACTCCACCAGCAACCGCTCCCGCTCCACACCCGAGAGCACCGCAACCTCACTGACCCGCACCCCGGGATCAGCCACCACCGCCTCCAGCACCCGCACCAGCCGAGCCGCCATCACCTCCACACTCGGCTCATCGAACAAATCCCGGGCATACACGATGTTCCCGGCAAGACCCGCCGGACGGCCGCCGGCATCCGCTTCCTCAGCGAAACCGAAGTAGAGGTCGAAGCGTGCGTTCGGTTCTCCGGCGCCGAAGGGCACGCCCAGCTGTGCCGGATCGCCGGCCATGTGCGGTGTGGCCTGCTGCAGGTTCACCATGACCTGGAACAGGGGATGGCGTGCCATGGAGCGTTCCGGGGCGAGTTCCTCCACCAGCCGCTCGAAGGGCACGTCCTGGTTCTCGAGCGCTTCCAGACCCCGCCGGCGCACCCGCTGGAGCATCCCCGTGAACGACGGATCACCCGACACATCACTGCGCAGCACCAGCGTGTTCACGAAGAACCCGACCAGATCATCCAGTGCCTCATCCAGCCGGCCCGCCACCGGCACACCCACCGGAATGTCCTCACCCGCACCCAGCCGCGACAACAGCACCGCCACCGCCGCCTGCACCACCATGAACATGGTCACGCCATGCTCCCGGCACAGACGAACAAGACCCGCATGCACCTCGACGGGCACCTCGACGGGCACCACACCGCCCTCATGGCTGGCCACCGCAGGCCGCGGCCGGTCCACCGG
>NZ_BMML01000117.1 GCF_014645815.1 Streptomyces fuscichromogenes
GGACGGGCTGTGGGAATTGTTCCAGCGGGTGGTTCCGGAGGCGCCGATCCGCCCGCAGGGCGGTGGCCGGCGCCGGTACGGAGATCGTGAGGTGCTGGCCGCGATCATCTACGTGGCGACCACGGGCTGCACGTGGGCGCAGGTCCCGCCGGTGTTTGGTCCGTCCGGTGCCACCGCCCACCGCCGGTTCATGGAGTGGTCGAAGGCCCGGGTGTGGGCGAAGCTGCACCGCCTGGTTCTGGACGAGCTCGGTTCGCGCGGCGAGCTCGACTGGTCGCGATGTGCGATCGACTCGGTGAACATGCGGGCCCTGAAAGGGGGGACCTGACGGGCCCGAATCCTGTGGATCGGGGCAAGAAGGGCTCGAAGATCCACTTGATCACCGAGCGCACCGGATTGCCCATCTCCATCGGCATCTCCGGCGCGAACCTGCACGACAGCCAGGCCCTCGAACCGCTCGTGCGCGGTATCCCGCCAATCCGCTCCCGTCGCGGTCCGCGCCGACGACGGCCGGCCAAGCTCCACGGCGACAAGGGCTACGACTACAACCACCTGCGCCGATGGTTACGCCAGCGCGGGATCCGGCACCGCATCGCCCGCAAAGGCATCGAGTCCTCCAAACGGCTGGGGCGGCACCGTTGGACCATCGAACGCACGATGGCCTGGCTCGCCGGATGCCGCCGACTGCACCGCCGCTACGAACGCAAGGCCGTCCACTTCCT
>NZ_BMML01000118.1 GCF_014645815.1 Streptomyces fuscichromogenes
GTGGTCGCGGTCCTTGAGGGGTTCGCCGGACGGCTGGACCTGGCGGCCGTCAACGGCCCCTCCGCGGTGGTCGTCTCGGGTGACGCGGACGCGGTCGAGGAGATCGCCGGCCGGTTCAGGACGGACGGTGTCCGGGTCAAGGCGCTGACGGTCAGTCATGCCTTCCACTCCGCCCACATGGACGAGGTCCTGGCCGAGTTCACCCGCACCATCACCGCCCTGACCTTCAACCCGCCGGCGATACCGGTGGTGTCGAACGTGACCGGCCGGATCGCGACCGCGCAGGAGCTGACCGATCCGGGTTACTGGGCCCGGCACATCCGCGGCACCGTCCGCTTCCACGACGGCCTGAGCACCCTGGCCGCCCAGGACGTCACCACGTTCCTGGAACTGGGCCCGGACCCGGTCCTGACCGCCATGGTCAACAATGCCCTGGAGCAGGACGAGTTCACCGCCGCAGCAGCCCTGCAGAAGGGCAGGGACGAAGAGCGCTCCCTGCTCTCCGCGCTTGCCGCGGCCTGGGCCAACGGCGCCCCCGTCGACCTCACCGGGCGGGTCACCGGCGGCCGGCGTGTCCCCCTGCCCACCTACGCCTTCCAACGCGACCGCTACTGGCTCGAAGCGGCCCCCTCCACCGACCTCACCCCCACCGGACTCTCCCCGACGGATCACCCCCTGCTGGGCGCGCACCTGGAACTCGCCGAGTCCGGCGCCCACAT
>NZ_BMML01000119.1 GCF_014645815.1 Streptomyces fuscichromogenes
GCGCCGGGATATTCACCTCACCGTCGAGCCGCACAGCAGACGAAACGTTGTAAGTAGGGCTGGGGTCCTCCAGCTGGCCGATGAACCACAGGCGTTGCTGTGCGAACGACAACGGCACCACCGCCGGCCGCGCCACCGCCACCACCGCCGGCCGCACAGCCCCGGCCACATCCAACCGCGCCGCGATCCCCGCCACCGTCGGAGCCTCGAACACCGCCCGCAACGGCAACTCCACTTCCAGCACTGCTCGCACCCGGCTCACCAGCCGCATCGCGAGCAGCGAATGACCACCCAGATCGAAGAAGTCGTCATCGACACCGACGTGATCGAGCCCCAGGACCTCGGCGAAGACCTGGCACAGGACCTCCTCCCGCACCGTCACCGGACCACGACCCCCACCCGAGACGTACTCCGGTTCCGGCAACGCCCGCCGGTCCAGCTTCCCATTGACCGTCAACGGCAGCACATCCAAAACCACCACCGCCGAGGGCACCATGTAGGCGGGTAGCCGCAGGGCGGCATGCTCGCGCACCACCCGGTCCAGACCGGCCACCGCCTCCCAAGCCGACGCCGCACCTGGCGCCGGTGCCACGTCTGGTGCCGGTGTCACATAGGCGACCAGGCGTTTGTCGCCCGGGGTGTCCTCGCGGACCACGACGGCCGCCTGTGCCACCCCGTCACAG
>NZ_BMML01000120.1 GCF_014645815.1 Streptomyces fuscichromogenes
CCCGGCGCTTACGGTTGCGGACCTGGTCGGCCGGTTCAGGGATGGTGCAGGCGATGCCGCGTCGGCGCAGGTAGTCCCGATTCGCGCGGGAGGAGTAGGCCTTGTCACCGCGCACCCGATCCGGTCGGGTGCGCGGTCGGCCGGGCCCGTCGCAAGGCACGCGTATGGCTTCCAGAACCGCTGTGAAGTGCGGCGAGTCGCCACGCTGACCTGCCGTGATCAGGATGGCTAACGGCTTCTGCCCCTGTTCGCAGGCCAGGTGAATCTTCGAAGTCAGGCCGCCCCGGGACCGGCCCAGGGCGTGATCGGCGGGCTCGTCGACCAAGCCGCCCGGCGGTTCCTTCTGGGCGTGACCGTTTCGACGTGCCCCGGCAGCGTGCTGGTGAGCACGGCAGATCGTGGAGTCGACGTTCACGGTCCACACGATGCGATCGCGCGCGTTGGCTCGTGCCTGCAGCTTGGTGAGCAGCTGAGCCCACACGCCCAGGCGCTGCCAGCGGCGGAACAGGCCGTAGACCGTCTGCCAGGGCCCGTAACGGGGTGGGGTGTCCCGCCACGGAGCCCCGGTCCGTACCCGCCACCGGATCCCGTTGATCAGCATCCGCTTCGACCTGGACGGCCTGCCCGTTGTCGCTGAGGCTGGGAGAAGCGGCTCCAGCACGGCCCACTGATCGTCCG
>NZ_BMML01000122.1 GCF_014645815.1 Streptomyces fuscichromogenes
GGCTACACCCTCGGCAACTCCCTGCGTCGTACCCTCCTGTCCTCGATTCCCGGTGCGGCGGTCACGTCGATCCGGATCGACGGCGTGCTGCACGAGTTCACCACCGTGCCGGGCGTCAAGGAGGACGTCACCGACCTGATCCTCAACATCAAGCAGCTGGTCGTCTCCTCGGAGCACGACGAGCCCGTGGTGATGTACCTGCGCAAGCAGGGTCCGGGTCTGGTCACCGCCGCCGACATCGCGCCTCCGGCCGGTGTCGAGGTGCACAACCCCGATCTGGTCCTGGCCACGCTCAACGGCAAGGGCAAGCTGGAGATGGAGCTGACGGTCGAGCGTGGCCGCGGTTATGTCTCCGCCGTGCAGAACAAGCAGGTGGGCCAGGAGATCGGCCGGATCCCGGTCGACTCCATCTACTCGCCGGTGCTCAAGGTCACGTACAAGGTCGAGGCGACCCGTGTCGAGCAGCGCACCGACTTCGACAAGCTGATCGTCGACGTGGAGACCAAGCAGGCGATGCGTCCGCGTGACGCCATGGCCTCCGCGGGCAAGACGCTGGTCGAGCTGTTCGGTCTGGCCCGTGAGCTGAACATCGACGCCGAGGGCATCGACATGGGCCCGTCCCCCACGGACGCCGCCCTCGCC
>NZ_BMML01000123.1 GCF_014645815.1 Streptomyces fuscichromogenes
ACGGCACGAGGGTCGATAGGAGTGACGGTCTGGACGTCCAGGCCGAAACCGGAGTCAGCGCCGAAATCGTCCACCGACACCGTGACCGGATAATTCGTCCGGTCCTGGGCCCTGAGCAGCCGTACGCCGTCCGGTCCTGTCCCCTGGCCGCCCGCGGTCGCCCCGGGAGCATGCCGGTAGTTGAACAGGGTGGTGAACAGCGGGGCCGGTGCCTGCACCCCGCTCATCCGCTGAGCGGTGCCCAGCGAGGCGTGTTCATGCACCATCAGCTCCGCGAGCTGCCCCTGCATCGCCCGCACCGCTCCCGCCACCCCCGCACCGGTACCGGCCCGCACCGGGAGCGTGTTCATGAACAGTCCCGGGACCCGGTCCGCGCCTTCGCCGGCCTGCATCCGGCCCAGGACCACCGTGCCGAACACCACATCGTCTTGGCCGGAGACCACCGACAGCACCCGCGACCACACCACATGGAACACCGTCGCCGCACTCACCCCCAGCCGACGCGCCTGCTCCCGCACCCGCAACGCGACCCCCGCGTCCAGCCGCGCCCGCCACTGCGCCACCCCCGACCCGTCCCCCCGCACGTCTGCCACCCCGAAAGCCACCGTCGGCTCCGACACATCA
>NZ_BMML01000124.1 GCF_014645815.1 Streptomyces fuscichromogenes
GGAGTCCCGCTACCCCGTCTCCGAGATCCTCGCCAAGACCCCCGCCATCCCCTCCGGCTGCCAGTGGGGCATCTTCCTGCGCAACCACGACGAGCTGACCCTCGAAATGGTCACCGACGAGGAACGCGACTACATGTGGGCCGAATACGCCAAGGACCCGCGCATGCGCGCCAACATCGGCATCCGACGGCGCCTCGCCACCCTCCTCGACAACGACCGCAACCAGATCGAGCTCTTCACCGCCCTGCTGCTCTCGCTCCCCGGCTCACCGATCCTCTACTACGGCGACGAGATCGGCATGGGCGACAACATCTGGCTCGGCGACCGCGACGCCGTCCGCACCCCCATGCAGTGGACCCCCGACCGCAACGCCGGCTTCTCCTCCTGCGACCCCGGACGCCTCTACCTGCCCACCATCATGGACCCCGTCCACGGCTACCAGGTCACCAACGTCGAAGCCTCGATGTCCTCCCCGTCCTCCCTGCTGCACTGGACCCGGCGGATGATCGAGATCCGCAAGCAGAACCCCGCCTTCGGACTGGGCTCCTACACCGAACTCCAGTCCTCCAACCCGGCGGTGATCGCGTTCCTGCGGGAGTACGAGG
>NZ_BMML01000125.1 GCF_014645815.1 Streptomyces fuscichromogenes
GACGTCACCGTACATCCAGCCGCCCGGACGACCTCCCCGGCGAACCTTCCCGGTCAGAGCACTAGCTGGTCGTGCCCAGTGCCGGCGGCAGGCTGCCCGGATTCACGGGCTCCTTGGCGTGCCCGCCTCTCGTGGTGGCGTGGCCGGTCATGATGTACCGCTCCGCCAGGAGGCACCGAGTTCGACAAGGCGCCTGCGAAGTACGCCGCGCTGCTCCTCAAGGTCCTGCGAAGCGGGTGACAGGAGGTAGACGTTGTCACGGTAGAGACGAAACCCCAGGCTTTCCCACTCCTGGCTGATCTTGGCGATTACACGGTCCCACTCGGGCCTGGCCGCCAGCCGCTGGCTGCTGAGGTCGGTGATGCCGGGTGAGCACGCGTTCTCTGGGGCAAAACGTGTGGCGCGAGGCGAGGTTCGACGACTTCGTGCAGCTCAGCGCCGGTGCAGCTGACGGTATCGGATGCAACAGGTGTGGCGCTATCGCTGGATCGAGCGACGTCGCTGATCCCGGGTTCCGCAGTTGATGTAGCGGGATAGTCCGTGGATTCGGGGGTTGACGTGCGGAAACGCG
>NZ_BMML01000126.1 GCF_014645815.1 Streptomyces fuscichromogenes
GGCGACCCCATCGAGGCGCAGGCCCTGATCGCCACCTACGGCCAGGACCACACCGCCGAACAGCCTTTGTGGCTGGGTTCGCTGAAGTCGAACATCGGGCATGCGCAGGCGGCGGCCGGGGTCGGCGGGGTCATCAAGATGGTGATGGCCCTGCGGGCGGGTGTGCTGCCGCGCACGCTGCACGTGGACGCGCCGACCTCGCACGTCGACTGGTCGGCGGGGGCGGTGTCGCTGCTGACGGAGGAGCAGCCCTGGCCCGAGGCGGACCGGCCGCGGCGGGCGGCGGTGTCGTCGTTCGGGATCAGCGGCACCAACGCCCACCTCATCCTGGAGCAGGCCCCCGAAGCCGAGGCGGCCGAGGCGGCTGAGGCGCCGTACGCCGGGGACGGTGCCGGTCCGGTGCCGTGGGTGCTGAGCGGCCGTACCGAGGAGGCCCTGCGTGAACAGGCCGCCCGGCTCGCCGAGTTCGTCGAGGCCGATACCGCTGTCACCCCGGCGGCCGTGGCACGCGCCCTGGTGACGACGCGGTCCACGTTCGAGCGGCGGGCGGTGCTGGTCGGCAGCGGGCG
>NZ_BMML01000127.1 GCF_014645815.1 Streptomyces fuscichromogenes
CAACTCACCCGCCACACCCGGCGGCACCAGCTGAAGAGCCGAATCCAGCACGAAAACACGCGTATTGGCGATAGGCCGCCCCACAGGCACCACGGCATCCACCGGCTCCTCCGGAGCGAACCGCTGGAACACACACCCCACAGTCGCCTCGGTCGGACCGTACTCATTGACCACCGCCACCCCCGGATGAGTGGCCCGCCAGCCATCCACCACCTCACCCGTCAGTACCTCACCTCCCACCACCAGCTCTCCGCCCGGCGCCACCACACCAGTCATCTCCGCCATCAACGACAGATGACTCGGCGTCGCCTTCAGCAGATCCACACCCAGACCCTCGGCAACCTCACCCACCAGCACACATCCGCCCCGCACCAACACAGCCCACAGCGAAGTCACCGCAAGGTCGAATGCCACCGACGAATGCAGCAACACCCGTCCGCTCAAACCCTGGTAACACGAGCCGGCCCACTCCAGATAGCCGCTCACCGACCCGTGCTCGACCACGACGCCCTTGGGCCGTCCCGTCGAACCGGACGTGAAGATCACATACATCGGATG
>NZ_BMML01000128.1 GCF_014645815.1 Streptomyces fuscichromogenes
CACCGGCCTGCAGTACCGCTCTGGCCGGATCGTGGAACGCGCCCGCGCCGTGCGCCGTAGCCTCACCACGACCTCACCGCCCAAAGTGGTGCGGGACTTCGACGAGCGCCTGCACGGCGTCTACCTGTAGGGGAGTGACCACGGCATGAGGGTGGGGATCACCGGGCACCGCGGACTGAGCACGCAGGTCGAGGAACAGGTGCGGGCTCTCCTGGCCGACCAGGTCAGCCAGTACAACCCGGCCGAACTGATCGGCGTCTCGTGCATCGCCGACGGCCCCGACGCCTGGTTCGCCGAAACCGTCCTGCAGCACGGCGGCAGCCTTGAAGTGGTCGTCCCGGCCGCCGAGTACCGCCAGAGCCTGCCCGACTGGCACCACCCCGTCTACGACCGGCTCATCTCCCGCGCGGCCGACGTCCACCACACCGGCATGACCGAGTCGACCTCCGAAGCCCATCAGGCCGGGTCCGAAATCCTTGTCGGCCTGGTGAACGAACTGCTCGCCGTGTGGGACGGGAAGCCGGCATGGGCATACGGGGGCACCGCGGACGTAGTG
>NZ_BMML01000129.1 GCF_014645815.1 Streptomyces fuscichromogenes
CCAGCTCGGTGGCGATGATCCACTGGTCCATGACCGACGTCATGCTCCGCCGCCTCACCCGCACCGCGACCCCGACCTGGCGCGATGCATCCCAGGCGAGCGGGAGCGGGCGGTGAGAGAGCTCCTGGACAAGATCGAGGCCCGGCAGCGGCTGGTCCGCGAGACCGCCGAACGTCTGCGCGAGCAGATCGCCGAACTCACCGGGCAACTCGCCGCCGCCGAGCACACCTTGGAACGCCTGGAGACCACCCGCGAGACCGTGCTGGAACTGGCCACCGAGGACGGCACCCCACCGCCCGAGCCACTGCCGCCCGGCTACCACGAGATCCTGGCCCTCTTCGAGCAGAACGGAGACGGGCTGCGCGCCCGGGAGGTCTGTCGCACCCTCGGCACCGGCACCGAGCCACGGCACAGCGAAGGCATGCGCGCCAAGCTGAAACGCCTGGTCAGCCGCGGCATCCTCACCGAAGCCGAGCCCGGACTGTTCACCCTCACCCCGCCGGCACTGACCAC